>CAWFMI010000006.1:0-2699046 GCA_963816995.1 uncultured Actinomycetota bacterium | reverse complement strand
CCGTCCACCGGCGGGCCCGCCAGGACCGGGCGCTTCGCGCGCCCCGAGGCCGACGAGCCGCAGACCCCCAGGGCCGAGATCGAGGCCAGCGACGGCCACAGCGTGAGCCTCAAGGGGCTGCGCGCCTTCTACGGCGACTCCGAGGCGGTCAAGGGCGTGGACCTGGAGTTCGCGCCCAACCAGGTCACGGCCATGATCGGCCCGTCGGGCTGCGGCAAGTCCACCCTGGTGCGCTGCATCAACCGCATGCACGAGGAGATCCCCGGCGCCCGCGCCGAGGGCGAGGTGCTGCTGGACGGCGAGGACGTCTACGACGAGCGCGTGGACGTGGTGGCCGTGCGCCGCGCGATCGGGATGGTCTTCCAGAAGCCCAACCCGTTCCCCACGATGTCGATCTTCGACAACGTGGCCGCGGGCGTCCGGCTGAGCGGCAAGCGCGGCAAGCGACCTCAAGGGCGTGGTGGAGCGCTCCCTTCGCGGCGCCGGCCTGTGGGACGAGGTCAAGGACCGGCTCAAGTCGCCGGGCATCGGCCTCTCCGGCGGCCAGCAGCAGCGCCTGTGCATCGCCCGCACGATCGCGGTCCAGCCCGAGGTGATCATCATGGACGAGCCCTGCTCGGCGCTCGATCCGGTGGCCACGCTGCGGGTCGAGGAGCTGATCTCCGAGCTCAAGCGCCGCTACACGATCGTGCTGGTCACCCACAACATGCAGCAGGCCGCGCGGATCGCCGACAAGACCGCGTTCATGCTCAGCGGGGACATGGTGGAGTTCGCCGACACGGAGAAGATCTTCACCAACCCCGACGACGAGCGCACCGAGGACTACGTGACAGGGAAGTTCGGCTGATCGTGCCCAGACGCCGAGCGGCAACCGCAGCGAGTTCCAGGCCGAGCTGGCCAAGCTCGAGGTGCAGGCCCTGGGCGGCCTGGACCTGGTGGCCGAGGCGCTGGAGCGCGCGCTGGAGACGGTCGCCCAGCGCGACATCGAGCTGGCCAGCATGGTCATCGCCGACGACGACCGGATCGACGGCCGCTACCTCGAGGTGCACCAGGGCATCCTGTCCCTGCTGGCCCTCCAGGCACCGGTGGCCGGCGACCTGCGCCTGGTGGCGGCGCTGCTGCACGTGATCAAGCACGTGGAGCGCATGGGCGACCAGTGCGTGAACATGGCCAAGCTCGTGCCGCTGGCCGGCCACGAGCCGCCGGACGACGTGGAGATGCTGGCCAACATCTCCCGCATGGGCGAGCTGGCCGGCTCGCTGGTCATCCAGGCCAAGCAGTCCTTCGAGCGCCGCGACGCCGACCTGGCCCAGGACCTGGTGCGCCAGGACGACGAGATCGACCGGCTGAACAAGAGCTGCTTCGCGCGCGCGCTGGACATCGGCGACGACCCCGACCAGCGCGAGTGGGCGATGCACATGATGCTGGTGGCCCGCTGCCTGGAGCGGATCGGCGACAACGCCGTGGACATCGGCGAGCAGACCGCGTTCGTGGTCACCGGCCTGTTCCGCGAGTTCGAGGACGCCTCGCACCCCGAGCCCGTCCGCAGGCGCTGACGTGGCGGCGGTGTCCGAGCCGCTCGGACCAGCAGGGCTTCTTCGGCCTCCTGACCGAGGCGGGCCGCAACGCCGAGGCCGCCACGGCGCTGCTGGACCGGCTGATGCGCGAGTGGCCCGACACCAGCGTGTCGCGCACCCAGCTCAAGGCGCTGGAGGAGGAGGGCGACCGGATCACCCACGACATCCACCACCGCCTGCACTCCACCGACGAGACGCCGGTGGACCGCGAGGACATCCACGCGCTGGCCGGGCGCGCTGGACGACGTGGTGGACCTGACCGAGGAGACCGCCGACGTGCTCGGCCTCTACTCCATCGAGGCTCCCGATGGAGCAGGCCGTGCAGCTCACCGCGCGTCCTGCGCGACGCGGGCGCGGCCGTGGCCGCCGCGCTGGCCACCCTGCAGGACATGCCGGAGATGACCCCCCACCTGGAGGAGGTCGACCGCCTCGAGGACGAGGGCGACCGGATCAGCCGCCAGGCGCTGGTCGCCCTGTTCGCCGGCGGCATCGACCCGATGGTGGTGATCCGCTGGAAGGACGTCTTCGAGCGACTCGAGCAGGCGATCGACGCCTGCGAGCACGTGGCCCACCTGCTCGAGGGCATCGCCGTCAAGCACCGATGAGCCGCGCTTGCGCCGGGCGGGCGCGGGTGGTTGCATCGATGGTCTGTACGGCTGCATCGACATCGGCAGCAACACCACCCGCCTGCTGGTGGCCGACGTGGAGGACGGGCGCCTGCGCGAGCTGTTCGCGCGCCGGGTGTTCACCCACATCGGCGCCAGCCTGGGTCCCGACGGGCACATCCCGCCCGCGCAAGGTGGAGGAGACCGCCCGGGTGGCCGCCGAGCTGGCCGAGGAGGCGCGCGAGCCGGGGCGTCGACACGCTCACGGTGCTGGGCACCGCGGCCGTCCGCGAGGCGGCCAACGCCGCGCGAGCTCCAGGAGGCGGTGCGCGAGCGCTGCCGACTGGAGCTGCGGGTGCTAGCGGCCAGGAGGAGGCCGCGCCTGTCCTTCGCGGGGCCTGCCACGCGCTGGAGACCGGCGACGACGGCTGGCCGTGGTCGACGTGGGCGGCGGCTCCACCGAGATCGCCGTGGGCAGGCCCGACGGCCGCCCCGAGTGGTGGCGCTCGGTGCCGCTGGGGTCCAGCCTCCTGTGCCGGCGCCACCTGCGCTCGGACCCCCCGCCCCCGCCGAGCTGGCGGCGGCGCGCGAGGAGGCGGACGCCGTGCTCGCCGAGCTGAGCCCCCCCGCGTGGACGAAGCCGTGGCGGTGGGCGGCACCGCCACTGCGCTGCGACCCGCTGGTGGGCGGCGCCTGACCCCCGAGACGCTCTGACCAGGGACTCGGCCGGCTGTGCTCGCAGCCGGCCGACCTCGGCGGCGCGCGACCTGGGCCTGGCGCCCGAGCGGGTGCGGCTGCTGCCGGGCGGCATGACGGTGCTGGCCGCGGTCTGCGCGCCTGCTGGGCACCGCGCTGCGGGTGGTGCGCAGCGGCCTGCGCGAGGGCGCGCTGCTGGAGCTCAGCCGGCCAGCAGGGCCAGCTCGGCCGGACGCAGGAGCAGCTTGAGCTCCCCCGGTCCTCGGCGGCCAGCCCGCCCTTCTTCAGGCGGACCTGCGCGCCCGTCAGGTGGTTGACCGCCAGCGAGAAGTCGGGGTCGTGGCCCACCAGCAGCACGTCGTCCTCGTCGCCGGCCACCTCGCGCGGGTCGAAGGGGCCCCCCTCCAGCCGGCGGTCCACCTCGGGCTCGAGGCCCAGGGCGCGGCAGGCCAGCTCGGCCGTCTCCCGGGCGCGCACCTTCGGGCTGGTCACGCAGCGCTGCACGTCGGCCCCCATCCGCGCCATCGCCTCGCCCGCGGCGATGGCCTGCGTCCCGCCCGCGCTCGGTCAGCGGCCGCTCGGCGTCGGGGGTGCCGTCCTCGGCCTCGGCGTGGCGCAACAACCAGATCACGAGCGGCCAACATAAAGGAGGGATGCAATGGAGCTGACCCAGGCCGACAGATGTGAAGGACCCGCCGGATCTCGACTCCACCGTCGCTCTACACCAACCGCGAGCTCTCCTGGCTCGACTTCAACGAGCGCGTGCTGGAGCTGGCCGAGGACGAGGACGCGCCGCTGCATGGAGCGGGTCAAGTTCCTGGCCATCTACGCCTCCAACCTCGACGAGTTCTTGATGGTGCGCGTCGCCGGGCCTGCACGACCAGGTCGACGCCGGCATCGACGTGCGCAAGGCCGACGGCCTGTCGCCGCTCGCAGACGATCGACCGGATCGCCGAGCGCCGCCGCGAGCTGAGCGCGCGCCACTCCCGCCAGTGGACCGACAGGTCGCCCCGCGCTGGCCGAGCACGGCATCCGCGTCGTGACCGCGACGACTGCTCGGCCGAGGAGCTGGAGGCGATCGACCGGCTCTTCCACGAGCAGATCTTCCCGGTGCTCACGCCGCTGGCGGTCGGGCCCGGGCCGGCCGTTCCCCTACATCTCCAACCTCTCGCTGAGCCTCGGCGTGTTCGCTGCGCGACCCCGTGACCGACACGCGCGTGTTCGCGCGCGTGAAGGTGCCGCAAGGAGGTGCTGCCGCGCTTCGTCGACCTCGGCGAGCGACGCCTTCGTCCCGCTCGAGAGCATCATCGCCCGGCACCTGGACGCGCTCTTCCCGGGCATGGAGATCCGGAGCCACGAGTTCTTCCGCGTGGCCCGCGACGCCGACTTCGACGTCTCCGACGAGGCCGACGACCTGCTGCGCGCGGTCGAGGACGAGCTGCGCGCGCCGCCGCTTCGGCGAGGTCGTCCGGCTGGAGGTCAGCGCGGGCATCGACCCCGAGCTGCGCGCAGTTCCTGGTCGAGCAGCTGGGCATCGAGGAGCGCCAGGTCGTACGACGTCGAGGGCGCTGCTCGACCTGAGCGACCTGTGGCAGATCCACGGCCTCGACGGATTCGGCGAGCTGCGCGAGGAGCCCTGGACGCCGGTGAACGCCGGCCGCCGTTCGCCAGCCAGGAGGGCAAGCCCGACGTCTTCGCCGCCATGCGCGCAGGGCGACCTGCTGGTCCACCACCCCTACGACTCGTTCTCGGGCAGCGTGGAGCGGCTGGTGGAGCAGGCCGTGAGCGACCCGGACGTGCTGGCGATCAAGATGACCGTGTACCGCACCTCCGACGACTCGGCGCTGGTGCCGCTGCTGATCGAGGCCGCCGAGCGGGGCAAGCAGGCCGTGTGCCTGGTGGAGCTCAAGGCCCGCTTCGACGAGCGCCGCAACATCGGCTGGGCCCGCTCGCTGGAAGAGGCGGGCGCGCACGTGGTGCACGGCCTGCCCGGCCTCAAGACCCACGCCAAGGCGCTGCTGGTCGTCCGCCGCGAGGGCCGCGGCGTGCGCCACTACGTGCACGTGGGCACGGGCAACTACCACGCCAAGACCGCCCGCCTGTACGAGGACTTCGGCCTCTTCACCACCGACCGCGGAGATCGACGGCCGACGTGGCCGACACTGTTCAACCCGCTGACCGGCTCCGCCCGGCCGCCCGGCTACCGCAAGGTCGCTGGTGGCGCCCGAGCGGATGCGCGACTCGCTGCTGGAGGAGATCGAGCAAGACCGTCGCAGGCCCACCGCGACGGCGAGGACGCGCCGATCGTGCTCAAGCTCAACTCGCTGGTCGACCGGCGCATGCATCCAGGCGCTGTACGAGGCCTCGCAGGCGGGGGTGCCGATCGACATCAACGTGCGCGGCATCTGCTGCCTCATGCCGGGCGTCCCGGGCGTCAGCGAGAACATCCGCGTGGTCTCGGTGGTCGGGCGCTTCCTGGAGCACTCCCGCGTCTACCGCTTCCGCCGCGGCGAGGAGCGACGCTCTACATCGGCTCGGCCGACCTGATGCCGCGCAACCTCGACACCCGCGTCGAGCTGCTGGCGCCGGTCGAGGCCGCGCGCTGCGGGCCGAGCTCGAGGACACGCTGGAGCGCTGCCTGGCCGACGACACCTTCGCCTGGGACCTCGCAGCCCGACGGCGACTGGGTCCGCCGCGACGGGCGGCACGCGCTCGGTGCACGCGGAGCTGATGCAGCGCGCGCTGGAGCGCGCCGAGGCCGACCGGATCAGCGCGCCGCGCGGAGACCCAAACGGCGTTTGAGCGCCAGCACGCGGTCCGCCGACCGCGTCACCTGCGCGCCGGAACGCCGGGTCGCGCCGGGCGCGGGCCAGCAGCCGCGGCTGCACCTGGTTGAAGCTGCCCGAGCCCGTCATCAGCACCAGGTCCGACGCCGGCGGCCACCGAGCGCTCGGCGGCCTCGCGCCACGTCCGAGCGGTCCAGCACCGCCTGGGCCTCCAGGCTGTCGGTGACCACCACCCCGCGAAAGCCCAGCCGCCGGCGCAGCAGCCCGTCCACCACCGCGGGCGACTGGGAGGCGATCCGCGCCGCGGTCGAGCGCGGGGTAGCGGGCGTGGGACACCATCACCAGCGGCACCCCGGCGCGGATGGCCGCCCGGAAGGGCACCAGGTCGGTGCCCTCGCAGCTCGGCCCGCGAGGCGGGCACGGTGACCGACGTGTCGTCGGTGTTGGCGGTGGCCCGGCCCAGCCCGGGGAAGTGCTTGGCGGTGGCGCGCCACGCGCTCGGCGCGCGTAGCCGCGCACCGCCGCCGCCGTGGAGCGCGGCCACCGCCCGGCCGCCGCCGGGGAACGCACGGCCGAACACCACCGACCCGACCGACGCCGCCACGTCGGCCACCGGCGCCAGGTTCACGTTCACGCCGGCCGCGCGCAGTCCGTGCGCGGTCTGGCGCGCGGCGGCCGCCACGGCGTCGCCGGTGGCCAGGCGGCCCTGGCGACACGTCGGAGGGCTCGAAGGGCAGGCGCGGATGTCGCCGCCCTCCTGGTCGGTGGCCACCAGCGCGCCGCCGCCCGCCGCGCGCTGCAGCGCGGCGCGTGACCGCGCGGGACGTGGCCAGGTCGGGCGCGTTCTTGGCGAACAGGATCACCCCCGTGCCCTCGCCGTCGCGCAGCCGCCGGGCGATGTAGTGCGGCGCGGCTGGACCCGTCGAAGCTCATCACCAGCAGCTCGCCCACGCGGCGGCGCAGCGAGAGCCGCTCGGCGCGGCGAGAGGCGCGCGCCCGCTGGCGCCGAGCCGGTCGGGTGCCGGTCCGCGCCGTGGTCGTCGTGCCCCGGCCCGCGAGCAGCCCGGCCAGCACGCGCCGCGACCGCGACCACGACCAGCGCGGCGCCCGCCCGGGCGCGGCGCCGCCGGACGGTGTCGCGCGGCGCGGCGCTACTTGCGCGTACCCGAGCGGACGGTGTCCTGGATCTTCTCGGCCGCCGAGGGGATGGCCTTCTCCAGCCGGCGCATGTCCCACTGGTCGAGCGTGATCAGGCGCATCGGGGTCTTGGCCACCACGGTGGCGTTGCGGCGGTCGGACTCGTACAGGCCCATCTCGCCGAAGAAGTCCCCCGGCCCGAGCTCCGCGAGCGTCTCGTCGCCGCGCGTGACCTCGGCCTCGCCGTCCTCGATCGCCATGAACTCGTACGCGTAGTCGCCCTCGTCCACGAGGTGCTTGCCCTCGGAGACGGACACCTCGCTCACGAACGGGGCGATCTTCTCCAGATCCTCGTCGGATGACCCCCTCGAACAGCGGCAGCGACTTCAACCGGCTGGTGTCCAACCCTCTCTCCTTCTCGCGTTTGCGCGGGCGCCCTGGCCAGAATCTAACCCACCGGGACCCACGGCGACGACTGATCGGGAGCGCGCGCCCGCACGTAGGAACCAAGCGATGGCCACACACGACACGCCACCGATCGCCTTCGCCGCCTCGCGGATCGCGTTCGGCGTCGGCCTCCTCGCCGCGCCGGGCACGGTCGCCGGACGCTGGCTCGGGCCAGGACGCCGAGCGCGAGCCGGTCAAGGTCGCGGTCCGCGGCCTGGGCGCGCGCGACATCGCGCTGTCGGCGGGAGCGCTGGCCACGCTGGACGACGCCCGACCGGCTGGCCGCCTGGCTGGCGGTGACCATCGCCTCCGACCTGTCCGACGTCGCGGCCACGCTGGCCGCGCCCGTCGGACCGCTCCCCGACAACGCCCGCTGGGGCACCGTCGCCCTCGCGGGAGCGCGGCCGCGGCGGCCGGCGCCGCGCTGCTGGCCGCCGCCGAGCGATGAGGATCGCGATCGTCGGCGCCGGCGTCGCCGGCCTGGTCGTGCGCGCACCGGCTGCACCCCGAGCACGACGTCACCGTGTACGAGGCCGACGCCCGCGCCGGCGGCCACACCAACACCGTGCGCGTCGACGCTGCCCGACGAGACGCACTGGCGTCGACACCGGCTTCATCGTCTACAACGACCGCAACTACCCGCAACTTCCAGCGCGCTGCTGGCCGAGCTGGGCGTCGCCGACCCAGCCCTCGCACATGAGCTTCTCGGTCAGCGACGAGCGACGGCGACTTCGAGTACGCCGGCACCCCGCGCGGCCTGTTCGCCCAGCGCTCGCACGCTCGCCGACCCGCGCTTCCTGCGCATGGTCGCCGACCTCCTGCGCTTCAACCGCGAGGCGCGCGCGCTGCTGGAGCTGCGCCCCGACGAGCGGCCCGTCGCTGCGCGAGTTCCTGCGACGACGGCGGCTACTCGCGACTGGTTCGTCGACCGGCTGATCGTGCCCCAGGCCTCGGCCGTCTGGTCGGCCGACCCCGAGCAGATGTGGTCCTTCCCGGCCGCGCTTCCTGGCCCGCTTCTTCGCACAACCACGGGATGCTCGGCTTCGCGACCGGCCGCAGTGGCGCACGGTCGACGGGCGGCTCGCGCCGCTACGTCGAGGCGCATCACCGCGCCCGTTCGCCGACCGCATCCGCACCTCGCACGCCGGTGCGCTCGGTCGACGCGCGCCGCCGACGGCGTCGAGATCGACGCGCCGACGGCGGCGAGCCCGAGCGCTACGACGAGGTCGTCGTCGCCGCCCACTCCGACCAGGCGCTGGCGCATGCTCGCCGACCCGACGCGACGCCGAGCGCGAGGTGCTCGGGCGCGATCCCCTACCAGCCCAACGAGGCGGTGCTGCACACCGACGCGTCGCTGCTGCCGCGCCGCGCGCCGCGCCTGGGCGAGCTGGAACTTCCACCTGACCGAGCCGCGCCGGCGCAGACCACGCTCACCTACTGGATGAACCGCCTGCAGTCGCTGCGACGTCGACGCACGACTTCTGCGTCACGCTGAACCGCAGCGAGCGGATCGACCCGGCGAAGGTGATCGGCACGATCGCCTACGCCCACCCCGTGTTCACGCCCGAGGGCGTGGCCGCGCAGGAGCGCCAGACGGAGATCTGCGGCGTCGGACCGGACCCACTACTGCGGCGCCTACTGGCGCTGGGGCTTCCACGAGGACGGCGTGGTCAGCGCGCTGCGCGCGCTGCGACCGCGTGGGCCGCCCGCGATGCCGCAGCGCGAGGCGGAGCGCGGCGTGAGCGCCAGTCCGCGATCTACGACGGCTGGGTCCGCCACCGCCGCCACGACGCCGGTGGAGCACGACTTCCGCTACCGCCACGCGATGCTGCTGCTCGACCTCGACGAGCTGCCCGGGCTGCTGCGACGCGCACCGCTGTGCTCGGCCGCCGGCCGGCGCGCTGGCGCGCTTTCGCCGCGCGGACTACCTCGGCGACCCCGAGCGCCCGCTGGCCGACTGCGTGCGCGAGCTCGTGGAGGAGCGCACCGGGCACGCGCCCCGCGGGCCCGGTGCGCCTGCTGACCACGCTGCGCACGCTCGGCCACGCCTTCAACCCGGTGAGCTTCTACTACTGCTTCGCGCCCGGCGGGCGAGCAGCGTCGAGGCCGTGGTCGCCGAGGTGACCAACACGCCCTGGGGCGAGACGCCACTCCTACGTGCTGGCGCGCGACGGCGCGCAGCGGCGTGATGCACGACACGATGGACAAGGTCTTCCACGTCTCGCCGTTCATCGGCGATGGACAACCACTACGACTGGCGCGTCGACCGAGCCCGGCGGCCGGCTGCTCGTGCACATCGACGAGCGCGACGAGGCCGGCAGCGCGTCTTCGACGCCACGCTGTCCCTGCGAGCGCCGCGAGCTGACCCCGGCGCGCCTGACGCCGCGCTGCTGGCCCGCTTCCCGGCCACCTCGCTGCGCGTGGTCGCGCTGATCTACTGGAACGCGCTGCGGCTGAAGCTCAAGGGCGCGCCCTACTACCGCCACCCGGAGCGCGCGCGCGATGACCGACCGCGGTGGCCCGCCGGCTCGTCTTGCACGCTGCTCTGCGCGATCCGCGACGAGCGCATCGACGTGGTCGACGCGCGGCCGCGCGCTTCTCCTTCGGCGACCGCCGACGCCGACGCTGCGCGCGCACGATCACCGTGCACGACCCGCGCTTCTACCGCGCAGCTGCTGCGCGGCAGCGATCGGCCTGGCGAGTCCTACATGGACGGCGCGCTGGGACACCGACGACCTGGTCGGCGCTGACCCGCATCGCCGCCCGCAACATGCGCCGCATGGACGCGCTGCGCCGCGCGCTGGCACCCGGTGCTGCACCGCGCCCAGCGCCTGGCGCGCATGGTGCCGCTCAACGACGCTGGCGCGGCTCCCGGCGCAACATCGCCGCCCACTACGACCTGGGCAACGAGCTCTTCGCGCTGTTCCTGGACCCGACGATGATGTACTCCTGCGCCGTACTTCGAGCACGCCCGAGCCAGTCGCTCGAGGACGCCCAGGTGGCCAAGCTCGACCGGGTCTGCCGCGCGCTCGAGCTCGGGCCGCGACGACCACCTGCTGGAGATCGGCACCGGCTGGGGCGGCGATGGCCGATCCACGCCGCCGAGCACTACGGCTGCCGGGTGACCACCACGACGATCTCGCGCGGAGCAGCACGCCTACGCGCTCGAGCAGGTGCCGCGACCGCCGGCCTCGAGGACCGGGTCACCGTGCTGCTCGAGGACTACCGCGACCTCGACCGGGCACCTACGACAAGCTCGTCTCGCTCGAGATGATCGAGGCGGTCGGGCTGGCAGTACTTCCCCACCTACTTCGACCACTGCTCGCGAGCTGCTCGCGCCGCGACGGCCTGATGTTCCTCCAGGCCATCACCATCGACGACCGCGCCTACGAGGTCGAGAAGGCGTCCAAGAGCTTCATCAACACGCCACATCTTCCCCGGCGGCTGCCTGCCCTCGCTGGAGGTCATCCACCGCTGCCTGGCGCGAGCGAGACCGACATGACGCACGGTGTGGCTCGACGACATCACCGCCGCACTACGCCGAGACCCTCGGCGCTGGCGCGAGACGCTTCGTGGCGCGCGCCGAGCTGGCGGCCGAGCTGGGCTACGACCGAGCCTTCCGGCGCATGTGGGACGCTCTACCTGGCCTACGTCGAGGCCGGCTTCCGCGAGCGGCGGATCAGGACGTGCAGCTGCTGTTCGCCAAGCCCGAGCTGGCGGCGGGCGCGCTAGTACCGCGGCTCGCGGCTGAACGAGCGCCCCGCGATCTGGTCCAGTAGGAAGCGCCGGCCCGCGGCTGCGCCAGCTTGGCGATCGCGGTCTTGCCGCCGGGGCCCGAGCACGTCGTCGTCGTCGCGGATCGCGTCCACGACCTTCGCGGCCCACTCCTCCGCGGGCACGCTGTCCCAGCCCGAGGTGTCCAGGTGGCGGCCGTAGGTGTCCTGGGTCGCGTCCAGCATGTCGGTGTCCACCCCGCCGGTCACCAGGTGCAGGCAGGTCACGCCCGTGCCCTTCGTCTCGCGCCGCAGCGACTCGGTGAAGGCCACCACGCCCGCCTTGGAGGCCGCGTAGGTGCTGGCCGCCGGGAAGTAGGCGTAGCCCGAGATGCTGGCGTTGTTGACGACCTTGCCCCGGCCGCGCTTCAGCATGCCGGGCAGCAGCGCGCGGGTCAGCTGGATCACGCCGGCCAGGTTCACCTGGAGCATCGCGTAGATGTCGTCCACGTCCTGCTCCTCGAGCAGGCCGCCGGTCATGCGCCCGGCGTTGTTCACCAGCAGGTCCACGCGGCACGTCGCCCAGCCCGGCCACGCCCTCGTCGATCGACTCGCGCGAGGACAGGTCCAGCGCCACCGGGCGGACCTCCTTCACGCGCCCGGCCGGGGGCGGCTCGAACGTCGCCGGGATCGCGCATGCCCGCCAGCAGCAGGTCCAGCGGCTCCTGGGCCAGGGCCTCCAGGAGCGCCCGCCCGATGCCGCGGTTGGCGCCGGTGACCAGCGCCGTGCGTCCGCTCAGGTCCATGTGGCGAGGCTACGCGGCGGTGATCGGACCGGATGACCCGTCCGTAGATTCTCCTCGATGGCCCCGCTCGCCCACGACCGCGCCGGCTCCGGCGAGCCGCTGCTGCTGATCCACCCGCTGGGCGCCGCACCGCGGCGTCTGGAAGCCGGTCATCCCGCTGCTGGCCGGCGCACTTCGACGTGGTCAGCGTGGACATGCCGGGCTTCGGCGAGTCCGCGCCGCTGCCCGCCGACGTGCCCGCCACCGCCGCCAACCTGGCCGCGCGCGCGGCGGAGACGCTGCGCTCGCTGGGCATCGAGCGGGCCCACGTGGCCGGCATCTCGCTGGGCGCCTGGGCGGCGCTGGAGTTCGCCAAGACCGACGCCGCGCTGAGCGCCACCACCCTGTGCGCCGCCGGCTTCTGGCGGCGCGTGCTGGGCCCGCGGCCCGAGACGGCGCGCGCCGCCGCCCGGCGCGCTGCTCCCGCTGCTGCGGCCCGCTGCTGGCCACCGACCGCCGGCCGCCGGGCCGTGCTCAGCGGGCCCATGGCCCACCCCGAGCGGGTCCCGGCCGGCGACGCCTACGCGCTGGTGCGCGCCTACGCCACGGCGCCCGGCTTCAGCGCGCGCCAACCGCGCCATGCGCAGCGACCTGTTCCGCGGGCTTCGACGACGATCCGACGTGCCGGTCACGATGGCCTGGGCCGACCACGACCGGTCGGTCTACCCGCCCGACGAGGTCCCGGCCGGCGTGGAGGTTCGCCGCCTGCGCGACTGCGGCCACGTGCCCACCTGGGACTCTCCCGAGCAGGTGGCGGACATCATCATGCGACGGCGCGCCGGGCGATCGCGCCAGCGCCTAAGGTCAGGGCATGGCCGACACCCTCTCGCCGCCTGACGACCAGGCGCTCTCCGATGCCCGCTGGGACCTCGAGCCGCTCGTGGAGGGCGCGGGCAGGGAGGGGGCCACGAACCAGCTGGAGGAGGCCGCCCGCCTGGCCGAGGACTTCGCCGAGCGCTACCGCGGCAAGGTCGGCCGCGCTCGACGCCGCCGGGCTGGCCGCCGCCATGCGCGAGCTCGAGGACATCTTCGACCGCGTCGGGCGCGCCGGCTCCTACGCCTCGCTGGCCTTCGCGGTGGACACCCAGGACGCCGCGCACCGGCGCGCTGCTCCAGCAGGTCAGCGAGCGCAGCGCCTCGATCGAGACCTCGCTGCTGTTCTTCGACCTGGAGTGGAACGAGCTGCCCGACGAGCGCGCCGAGGAGCTGCTGGCCGCGCGACGAGCTGTCCTTCTGCCGCCACCACCTGCGCACGCTGCGCCGCTACCGCGACCACCAGCTCTCCGAGCCCGAGGAGCGGATCCTCACCGAGACCCAGGTCACCGGCCGCTCGCGCCTTCGGCGCGGCTGTTCACCGAGCTGACCTCGGCCATCTCCGTCGAGCTGCCCGGGCGCGACGAGCCCGTGCCGCTGATGGAGGCGCTGTCGCTGATGCAGAGCCCCGACCGCGAGCAGCGCGCCGCGGCCGCCGAGGGCGTCACCGCCGCGCTGCAGCCCGGCCTGCGCACCCGCGCCTTCATCTTCAACACGCTGCTCCAGGACAAGTCCACCAAGGACCGCCTGCGCTCCTACCCCCACTGGCTGGCGGCGCGCAACCTCGTCCAACGAGGCCAGCGACGAGTCGGTCGCAGCGCTGATCGACGCCGTGGTCGCGCGCTACGAGCTGGCCCGCCGCTGGTACCGGCTCAAGGCCAGGCTGCTGGGCCTGGACACGCTGGCCTACTACGACCGGATGGCGCCGGTGGCCGAGTCCGAGCAGCAGATCCCCTACGAGCAGGCCCGCGAGACCGTGCTGGACTGCTACCGCGGCTTCTCCGACGAGCTGGGCGCCACCGCCGAGGAGTTCTTCGAGGGCTCGTTCATCGACGCCCCGCCCCAGCCCGGCAAGCGCGGCGGCGCCTTCTGCGCCTACACGGTGCCCTCGGCCCACCCCTACGTGCTGCTCAACTACACCTCGCGCCCCGGCGACGTGCTGACGATGGCCCACGAGCTCGGCCACGGCGTGCACGCGGCGCTGGCCCGGCCCAAGGGCATGTTCGAGTTCACCACGCCGCTGACCGTGGCCGAGACGGCGTCGATCTTCGGCGAGACGATCGTGCTGGAGCGGCTGCTGACCGACGCCCCCGACGCCTCGGCGCGGCTCTCGCTGCTGGCCGAGTCGCTGGACGGCGCGGTGGCCGCGGTCTTCCGCCAGGTGGCGATGAACCGGTTCGAGGACCGCATCCACACCGAGCGCCGCGAGTCCGGCGAGCTGTCCACCGAGGCGTTCGGCCGCGGCGTGGGCTCGAGACCCAGGCCGACCTGCTCGGCGACTCCGTCGAGCCCTCCTCGGACTACGACTCGTGGTGGAGCTACGTGCCCCACTTCGTCGACACGCCCGGCTACGTCTACGCCTACGCCTACGGCCACCTGCTGGCGCTGTCGGTCTACCGCCGCTTCGAGGAGGAGGGCGAGTCCTTCATGCCCTCCTACCTCGACCTGCTGCGCGCCGGCGGCTCGATGCCGCCCGAGGAGCTGGGCGCAGATCGTGGGCGTGGACCTGGCCGACCCGGGCTTCTGGAGCTCGGGCCTGGACCTGATCGAGCGCCAGCTGGACGCCGCCGAGCAGGCGGCGCGGGAGGCCGGCCGGATCTAGGCCGGCTCGCGGGTGGCCACCCGCCCGAGTACCAGGGCGGTGAGCGCGACGACAGCGAGTGCGGCCACGGCGCCCCAGGGCATCGGCGCCAGGAGACAGGGCGACGGCGCCCACGGCGCCGGCGATTCCGCCCCAGCCCAGGATCGCGTCGCGCCGCTCGGCCGGCGCCATCGGGATGCAGGCCACGCGCCTCCCCGAGGCCTACGAGGCCAGTCAGCACGCCGACGCCGAGCACGGCCGCCGATACCCCACGGCCCTGGAGCCCCAGAATCTCCTCGAGAACGAGGTGCGCCAGCAGCGACCCGCTCCACACGGAGACCAAGACGATCCATGACCTTCCGAAGGGCCAGCACGCTCACTTCCCCCTCGTGTACCACCACTGGCCGAGCCGCTCTACCGTGCCGGTTGTGGCCGCCCCGATGCATCCGGCTGCCCAGTTCGGCAGTCCCGTGGTCACCGCCAGCGCCGTGGTGACCGCGATCAGGAGCACGAGTGAGGCACCCACCGTCAGCTCCACCGGGGGGCGCCCCCGTGGCGGAGGTGAGGGGTGAACGACCACATGGGCGGTGCTGGGCTCGAACCAGCGACCCCGTGCTTGTAAGGCACGTGCTCTACCAACTGAGCTAACCGCCCCGACGCACGATTCTGGCATCGGCGCCACGGAAGGGGCCGGGGTCCCTAGGATCGGGCCGATGGCCGAGCAGCCCGCCCGCGACCAGGAGCAGCCGCTGCCCGAGGGAGAGCTGCGCTTCCTGCGCGGGGTGGTGCACGCTCCGCCGCCCGAGCGCCTCCCCCGCGGCCACCACGACCTCTCGCCGGAGTACGTCGCCCAGCACCAGCGCATCCGGATACTGGACGCCACGACCCACACCGTGGCCGAGACGGGCTACGCCGAGACGACGGTGGGGCAGATCGTCACGCGTGCGCGGGTGTCGCGACGCACCTTCTACCAGCACTTCGACGGCAAGGAGCACGCCTTCCTGGTCACCCTGGGCGCCAGCGTGGAGTGCATGGCCGCCGCCGTGCGCGACCGCTATGACGGCGAAGGCCCGTCGTGGGAGGACCGGATGGCGGGCGCGCTGGCGGAGTTCGCCCGTCTGCTGATCGCCTGGCCCGACACGGCGATCTTCTGCTTCGTGGAGGTGGGCGCGGCCGGCCCCGAGGCCGAGGCGCGCCGCGGCGACGGGATGGCCATGTGTGCCGACGCCCTTCGCCGGGTCTGCGGGCAGCGCAGCTCCGAGGCACCGGACGCCATCGCCACCGAGATGGCCGTGGGAGGCGTCTTTGAGCTGGTCCGCACGCGCATGGCCGCGCGGGACCCGGAGGCGGTGGAGCGCGAACTGCCCGCGGTGGGCCGCGCGCTGCTCGCGCCCCTGGTGGGAGCGCCCTGCGCCGAGGCCGTCGCCGGCCGGATCGCGGAGCGCACAGAGCGGGCACGCGACCGCGCCCCGGAGCGCCACCGGCCCGTAGGATCGACGGCATGGACCGTGGCCTGTTCCTCCGCGCGCTGGTCGTCCAAGCCGTGCTCGTGGGCTTCCTCTTCGGCATCCTCGTCGCCCTTCCGCTGCCCGACGACTTCTTCAAGGACTACGGCGTGATCACCGGGCCGCTGGCCTGGATCGTCTGCTCCGTCCTCACCGCGAAGATCCTCTCGCTTCCCGCGGGACTGGCCCTCTTCGCCGCCCTCGCCGGCGGCGTGGCCGGGCGGCCTGGTCGGACTGGCGGCCAGCCACGACGTGGGCCTGATCGTCTCCCTGCTGGTCTTCGCGGCCTCCTGCGGCGGCTACGACGCCGAGCAGGACGCCACCGCGGCCGCGTCCTGACCCATACCCCCAGCGAGAGTTGAACTCGCACCTCCGCCTTGAAAGGGCGACGTGCTAACCGCTACACCATGGGGGCGCCGGGCTGAGTCTAGGAGGGCTGCGAGGGTCGGTGATGGCGCCGCCCTTCGCCGATCTCCGCACCTTTCCCGCGTATGGACGGAAAACCTGCGGACCATCGGATACGGACCCCCGTCGCCCGTAGACTTTCGGCACGGGCCGTTAGCTCAACTGGTAGAGCGAGGGACTTCAACAAACAAAGGAGCGCCAGTCGGGAGACCGCTGGTTAGTCGGCAGCTATTTGCTGGGACGCCCTTAGAGCCGGAGGTACCAAAGCGTGAAAATCCTCCGGATTGGGTCATCAGCAGGCAACCCCGCAAGGGAGAGCCCTCAGAGGCCATACGCTGCCCGCCCTAACGTCGAGCCGAGGGCGAAGAGATGGTCCAGACCGCAACCCGCTGAGGCGGGGCCGGTGAGAGCCGGTGCGGCAGGTTAATCCCGAGGTTCTGGGTTCGAGTCCCAGGCGGCCCATCGAAGGACCGGATCCGGCGTAGCGCGGCCCTACCGCCCCGGGCCGCCGGCGATCTCGATGATCGGCTCCAGGTGGGCTGCCGCCGCAGTTGCCGCACATGCGGTCGCCCCTCACGCCGACCGGGAAGCACGCATGGCAGCCGCACGTGCGGCACTCCATCCGCGCCCACTGGGCGCCCCAGCTGCGCAGGCGCTGGATCCTCGTAGCCGCCACCGGACGGCGTGTGGGCGCGCTCCTCGACAGTTCCACGCGCGGCAGCATGCACGAAAAAGGCCTGCGTGCACACCGGTTCCCGCCGGCTGCACGAAATCGTCCAGCGGCTTCTCAGTGGCGGAAGTGGCGGCGGCCGGTGAAGACCATGGCCACGCCGGCCGCCTCGCAGGCCTCCACCACCTCGGGGTCGCGCTGCGACCCGCCCGGCTGGATCACGGCCCGCACGCCCGCGTCGATGGCCAGCTGGGGGCCGTCGGCGAACGGGAAGAAGGCGTCGGAGGCCATGGCCGCGCCGTCCAGCGAGATGCCCGCGGCGGCGGCCTTGTCGATGGCGAGCCGGACCGAGTCCACGCGGCTCATCTGACCCGCCCCGATGCCCGACGTGCCCAGGTCGCGCGCTGAGCACGATGGCGTTGGAGCGCACGTGCTTGCACACGCGCCACGCGAACAGCAGCTCGCCCCATTCGGCCTCGGAGGGCTTGCGCTCGGTGACCACCCGCATCTCCTCGCGCGGGTCCGGGCCCGAGGTCGCGGTCCTGCACCAGCAGGCCGCCGCGCACGCGCTTGACGTCCTGCTCGGTGACCGCGGGGCGCCGGCGCTCGTCGTCGTGGAGGATCCGGATGTTGGGCTTCTGCTGGAGGATCTCCAGCGCGCCGTCGGGGAAGCCGGGCGCGAACACCAGCTCCACGAACATGCCGTGCAGGCGCTCGGCCAGCGCGGGCTCCACCGGCCGGTTGAAGCACATCACCCCGCCGAAGGCGCTCATCGGGTCGGTGGCCAGCGCGCGCTGGAAGGCCTCGTCCACGGTCTTGCCCACCGCCACCCCGCACGGGTTGTTGTGCTTGATGATCACCGCCGCGGGCAGCTCGAACTCGTCGATCAGGCGGCGCCCGGAGTCCAGGTCGAGCAGGTTGTTGAACGACAGCTCCTTGCCGTGCACCTTGGCCACCATCGACAGCAGGTGCGTGCGCGCCCCCGCCTCCGCGTAGTAGGCGGCGCGCTGGTGGGGGTTCTCGCCGTAGGAGAGGTCGAGCACCTTCGTGAACGCCCGGCTCTCCTGTACCGGGAAGTCCTCCTCGCGCTCGGCGAACCAGCGTGAGATGGCGGCGTCGTAGCGAGCCGTGTAGGCGAACGCCTCGAGCGCCAGCGACTCGCGCGTGCGCCGCTCGATCCGCCCGTCGGTCACGCGCAGCTCGTCCAGCACGGCGTCGTAGCTCTCCGGGCGAGGTGACCACCGCGGCGTACGGGTGGTTCTTGGCGGCGGCGCGGATGAGCGTCGGCCCGCCGATGTCGATGTTCTCGATGATCTCCTCGGACGACGCCTCGCGGCTGCCGGCCACCTGCTCGAACGGATAGAGGTTCACGCACACCAGGTCGATCGGCTCGATCTGCTGGTCGCGCAGGACGCCGACGTGCTCGGGGTTGGAGCGCACCGCCAGCAGCCCAGCGTAGATGCGCGGGTTGAGCGTCTTGACGCGCCCGTCCATGACCTCCGGGAAGCCCGTGTAGTCCTCCACCGAGCGGGTGGGCACGCCGGCCTCCTCCAGCTCCCGCGCGGTGCCCCCCGTGGAGACGATCTCCACGCCCGAGGTCCACCAGCCCGCGGGCGAAGTCCACCAGGCCGCGCTTGTCCGAGACCGTGAGCAGGGCCCGCCGGACCCGCACCTCGCCGGGCTCCACGGTGCCCTCCACGCCGGGGTCAGGCTCGATGCTCATCGATCCTCATCAGCCGGGGGTTGGACGGGTCGACCGACACCGACCCGGCGGCGATCAAGCGCACCGCCCTGGGCAGGAGCCGGTGCTCCACCGCATGTACCTCAGCCTCCACCGCATGGATGTCGCGAGCATACGGAAGCTCGAAGGCCTCCTGCAGCAGGACCGGACCGCTGTCCACCCCCTCGTCCACGAAGTGGACGGTGACCCCGATGACGCGGACGCCGTAGTCCAGCGCCTGCTCGATCGCTCCCACCCCGGCAAAGGCGGGCAGCAGCGAAGGGTGGACGTTGATGATGCGCCCCGCGAAGCGGCGGATGAACGGCCCGCCCAGGATCTCCATGAACCCGGCCAGCACCAGCAGGTCCACCGACTGGTCGTCCAGCCAGTTGCCCAGCGCCGCGTCGCGGGCGTCGCGGTCGTGGTGGTCGTCCTTGGCGAAGACCGCCGTCTCCACGCCCGCCGCCCGGGCCCGCTCCAGGCCGCGTGCCTCGGCGCGGCTGGCGGCCACGCACACGATCTCGATGCCCCCGGTGCCGTGGACCGAGTCGAGCAGCGCCTGGAGGTTGGTGCCCTCCCCGGACACCAGGACGCCGACGCGGAAGGCCACGCTAGGCCGCTGCCGCCCCGGGCTGGAGCACCGGGTACGGGCCCGAGGTGGTGGCCAGCGCGCCCTCCTCGATCAGCTCGTCGACCCGGGCCAGGATGTCCTGGCGCCGCATGTGCGACGAGGTGCCGTAGGCGGGCAGGCCGTCGTAGGCGTTGCGCTGGATCTTCTTGCTGCGCGAGCCGTGCAGGATCTCCGCGCAGGTGGTGCGCCCCACCGAGGGGCGCGCCCCGCGGGCCACCGAGATGATCGCGTCGTCCAGGTCGGCCACCGCCTCCATCGACGGCGGCGGCACCGCGGGCACCAGGCCGCGCCGGTGTCGCAGACGTCGCAGCAGGGCGAGCCCTCCCGCGGCTGCGGCCCCGCCGAGTCGCCGAAGTGGCGCAGGATGGTCTCGCGCCGGCAGGTCTCGCCCTCGGTGTAGGCCCAGATCTCGCGGTACTGGCGCCAGCGCGCCTTGGCCCCCTCCTCGACCGAGACGCGGCAGGCGGCCGCCGCCCGGGCGTCGAAGCCGGCCGGGCTGAGCCGGCCCGCCACCTGGTCGGGCGACGACGGGCGTGGGCGAGATCACGCCGGCGCGCGCGAGGTGGCCCAGCAGCGCGCGCAGGCGGTCGGCGCCGCCGCCGGCGACGCCGCGCAGCTCCCGCGCGTCGATGCGGTAACGCCCTCGCCGTCGGCCACCGCCATCAGCCGGTCGGCCAGCGCGGCGGGCAGCTGGGGATCGACCTCCTCGCGCTTGATGAAGTGCACGTGCAGCGCCTTGTCGCGGTTCTCGGCCAGCAGCAGCGCCCGCGCGGGCTTCCCGTCGCGCCCCGCGCGGCCGGCCTCCTGGTAGTAGGCCTCCAGCGAGGACGGGACGCTGGCGTGCAGCACCGTGCGCACGTTGGGCTTGTCCACGCCCATGCCGAAGGCGTTGGTGGCCACGATGACCCGGACCTCGTCGGTCAGGAAGCGCCGCTGCACGGCGGCGCGCTGCTCGCGCGCCAGGCCCGCGTGGTAGGCCTCGGCCGGCTCGCCCAGCTGCGCGGTGAGCTGGTCGGCGATCTCCTCCGACCCCGCGCGCGTGCCCGCGTAGACGATGGCCGGCAGGGCGTCGCGGCGCGCACAGCGCCTCGGCCACCAGCGTCCGCTTCTCGTGCGGCGCGGGCCGGGCCACGGCGAAGGAGAGGTTGGGGCGGTCGAAGCCGGTGGCCACCTTGAGCGGGTCGCGCAGCCCCAGCCGGCGGGCGATGTCCACGGCCACCTGCGGCGTGGCCGTGGCGGTGGACGCGACGATGGCCTTGGCGCCCAGGTGGCGCGCGGCGTCGGCCAGGCGGAAGTAGTCGGGCCGGAAGTCGTGCCCCCACTGGGAGACGCAGTGGGCCTCGTCCACCACGAACAGCCCGATGTCCACCTGGCGGATGCGCTCCAGGAAGCCGGGTGAGGCGAAGCGCTCGGGCGAGACGTAGAGCAGCCGCAGCGACCCGTCGGCCGCGCGCTCCATCACCCCGGCGTTGGTGGCGGCGTCCTGCTGGGCGTTGACCAGCGCGACCCGGTCACCCAGCCCGCGGGCCTGCAGGGCCTCCACCTGGTCCTGCATGAGCGCGACCAGCGGCGAGACCACGACCGTGAGGTCGGCGCGCATGAGCGCCGGGCAGCTGGTAGCAGAGCGACTTGCCCGAGCCCGTGGGCATGACCACCAGCACGTCGCGGTCGGCCAGCGCCGCCTGGCACGCCTCGCGCTGGCCCGGCCCGGAACCCGCCGAAGCCGAAGTGCTGCTGGAGGGCGGAGTCGAGGTCCATGGGGCGGTCCACGTAGCGCGGTACCGGCCGGTCCGGGAAGGCCGTGCGGCTCGTGACGCAGGTCGCGGAACGTGTCGGCTACGTGATCAGCGCGACGACGGCGAGCTCTTCGAGCGCGAACTTGCCGTTCGCGCTGTGGCTGCGCTCCAGCGGGTAGTCGCCCGAGAAGCAGGCGTCGCAGTGGGTGCCCCGCTCGCCCCGGATGGCCTCGTAGACGCCCTCGAGCGACAGGTAGGCGATGCGAGTCGCAGCTCCAGCTCCTCGGCGATCTCCTCCACGGTGCGCCCGTGGGCCACCATCTCCTGCTTGGTGGACATGTCCATGCCGTAGTGGCAGGGGTAGCGGATGGGCGGCGCGGAGATGCGCATGTGCACCTCGGCGGCGCCCGCGTCGCGCAGCATCGAGACGATCTGGCGGGTGGTGTTGCCGCGCACGATCGAGTCGTCGACCACCACCAGGCGCTTGCCCTCCACCACCTCGCGCAGCGGGTTGAACTTCATCCGCAGGCCGTGCTTGCGCAGCTCCTCGCCGGGCTGGATGAAGGTGCGGGCCACGTAGCGGTTCTTGACCAGGCCCTCGTCACGCGGGATGCCCGAGGCCTTGGCGAAGCCGGCCGCCGGCGGGGTTGCCCGAGTCGGGCACGGCGATGACCACGTCGGCGTCCACCGGCGACTCGCGCCACAGGATCTCGCCCATCTTGCGGCGCGAGACCTGCGTGCGGTTGCCCTCGAGGATCGAGTCGGGGCGCGCGAAGTAGATGTGCTCGAAGACGCAGAAGGCCTGCGCGGTCGGAGTCCACCACCTGGCGCGTGCTCGATGCCGCGCTCGCCGAGCGACGACCATCTCGCCCGGCAGGACCTCGCGCACCAGCTCGGCGCCGATGATGTCGAACGCGCAGCGTCTCCGAGGCGACGCAGTAGCGGTCGCCGATCCGGCCCGAGCGACAGCGGCCGCAGGCCGGCGCCGTCGCGGAAGGCCACCACGCTGTCGGAGGTCATGACCACCGTGGAGAAGGCCCCCTCCAGCCGGGGCATCACGTCGGCCACCGCCTCCTCGATCGTGTCGGCCTCGTGGGTGGAGAGCAGCGCGGCGATGATCTCGGAGTCCGAGGTGGAGCGGAACTGCACGCCCTGGTCGGACAGCTCGGAGTGCAGCTCGACCGCGTTGATGAGGTTGCCGTTGTGGGCCAGCGCCACCTGGCGGCGGTCCGAGCGGTAGACCGGCTGGGCGTTCTCCCAGGCCGAGGAGCCGGTGGTGGAGTAGCGCACGTGGCCCACCGCCATCTCGCCGGTGAGCGCCTTGAGCTTGCTCCTCGTCGAAGACCTGGGAGACCAGCCCCAGGTCGCGCACGGTCATGATGTGGCCGCCCTCGGCGGCGGCGATGCCGGCCGACTCCTGGCCCCGGTGCTGCAGCGCGTAGAGCGCGAAGTAGGCGAGCCGGGAGACCTCGGACTCGGGCGCGTATACGCCGAACACGCCACATTCGTCGCGCGGTCCGTCGCGGTGATCGGGGAGTGAGGTCACGTGCCTGATCGGGCCTTGAAGACGGCGACCGGGCAGGGCCCGGTCGGTGGATTGAGAGTACCAGCGGGGGTGGCCGTCGACCGCGTCAGGCGAAGGCCGGCGCCAGCGCGCCGTGGGCGGCGCGCAGGCCGTCCACGGCCCACTCCAGGTCGCCGATGCGCAGGCGCGTCGCCGCCCACCGTGCCGATCAGCGTGACGCGTGCGGCGCCAGCTCCTCCACCGCGGCGGGCGCGCCGGCCACCAGGAAGCCGCCCGGCCCCTCGCCGAACAGCGCCTCGCGGATCCGGCGGGCAGGCCCACGCGCGGCGCCGATGCCGCCGGCCACGCAGCACTCGGCCAGCGCCACGGCCAGGCCGCCCTCGGCCACGTCGTGCACGCAGGTCACGCCCCCCGAGCGGGCGATCTCGCGCACGCGCCGCCAGCGCACTCGGCCACGGCGCCCACGTCGATCGCCGGGAGCCCCATCGGCAGCTGCTCGCCCCGGAGCTTGGCCAGCTCCGACCCGGCCAGCGAGGGGGCCAGCCCGGCGTGCGCCACCAGCGCGACCAGCGTCGCCCTCTTCGAGGAAGCCGATGCCCGGCGCCGCGCGCCGTGTCGGGCAGCGCGCCCACCATGCCCACCACCGGGGTGGGGTAGATCGGCCCGCCGCCGGACTCGTTGTAGAGCGAGACGTTGCCGCCCACCACGGGCACGCCGAGCGCCAGGCAGGCGTCGGCCATGCCCGTCGCACCGAGCGCTCGAGCTGCCAGGCCACGTGCGGCTTCTCGGGGTTGCCGAAGTTCAGGCAGTTGGTCAGCCCCAGCGGCTCGGCGCCCACGCAGGCCAGGTTGGCCGCGCACTCGAGCACCGCCTCGACCGTGCCCGTGTAGGGGTCGCAGGCCACCCGCCGGCCGTTGCCGTCGATGGCCACGGCGATGCCGCGCGCGGGCGCGCCGGGGTCGGCCTTGTGCTCGGGGTACAGCTGCAGCACGGCGGCGTCGGCCTGCTTCGGGCCGGCGCACGGTGCGCGACTGCACCACGGAGTCGTACTGCTCGAACAGCGGCGCTCGCGAGGCCACGTTGCCCGACCCAAGCAGCGCGAGCAGCAGGTCCTGCGGGTCGCCGGACTCCAGCACCGCGGCGGGAGCCGGGTAGATCTGGCGTCTCGGGCGCTGCGGGCGCGAGGTCGTAGAGCGGGCAGTCGTCCACCAGCGCCTCCACCGGCATGTCGCCCACCACCTCGTCGCCCTCGAGCACGCGCAGACGGCGGGTGTCGGTCACCGCGCCGATCACGCGTGGAGCGCACCTCCCAGCGCGCGCACACCTCCTCCAGCTCGGCCAGCCGGGCCGGCTCCACCACGGCCAGCATCCGCTCCTGGGACTCCGAGATCATGATCTCGAAGGGCTCCATGTCGTCCTCGCGCAGCGGCACCTGGGACACGTCGATGTCCAGCCCCACCTCGCCCTTGGAGGCCATCTCCGACGAGGAGGAGGACAGGCCCGCGGCGCCCAGGTCCTGCAGCGAGGCCAGCGTGCCCGCGGTCCAGCAGCTCCAGGCACGCCTCCATCACGCGCTTCTCCTCGAAGGGGTCGCCGATCTGCACGGTCGGGCGCTTGGACTCGTCCTCGGCGTCCAGCTCGGCCGAGGCCAGCACCGACGCGCCGCCGATCCCGTCGCGCCCCGTGCGCGCCCCCATCAGCACCAGCAGGTTGCCCACCCCGGCCGCCGCGCCGCTGGTCAGGCGCTCGTGCTCGGCGATGCCCAGGCACATGGCGTTGACCAGGCAGTTCTGCTCGTAGGCGGCCTCGAAGTAGACCTCGCCGCCCACGGTGGGCACGCCGATCGAGTTGCCGTAGTGGCCGATGCCCGCCACCGCGCCGTCCAGCAGGTAGAGCGAGCGGGCCGACTCCAGCTCGCCGAAGCGCAGCGAGTCCAGCACGGCGATCGGCCGGGCGCCGACCGCGAACACGTCGCGCAGGATCCCCCCGACGCCGGTGGCCGCGCCCTGGAAGGGCTCCACCGCGCTGGGGTGGTTGTGCGACTCCACCTTGAAGGCGATCGCCACGCCGTCGCCCACGTCCACCGCTCCGGCGTTCTCGCCCGGGCCCATCAGCAGGTGCGGGCCCTCGGTGGGCAGCGCGCGACAGCAGCTTCTTGGAGTGCTTGTACGCGCAGTGCTCGGACCACATCAGGCTGAACACGGCCAGCTCCAGCGCCGTTGGGGTCGCGGCCCATCTTCTCGGCAGATCAGCTCGTACTCGGCGTCGGTCAGGCCGAGCGCGCGGTGGGGATGGGCGCTCACGCGGCGGCGGCGAGGCGCTCCGTGGCCAGCGACCCGAACAGCAGGCCGCCGTCCTCCGAGCCGGTGAGCGGGTCCACGGCGTGCTCGGGGTGGGGCATGAGCCCCATCACGTTGCCGGCCTCGTTGGCCACCCCCGCGATGTCGTCCTCCGACCCGTTGGGGTTGTGGCCCGGCGGCGTAGCGGAGGATGATCTGCCCGTGTGCGCGCATGCTCTCCAGTACCTCGGCTGGCGCGTGGTAGCGGCCGGTCGTGTGCTTGACCGGGATCGAGAGCCGCTCGCCCCGGCGTGCAGGCGCGGGTGAAGGGGGTGTCGGCCTTCACGACGTCGAGGTCCACCTGGCGGCAGAGGAAGCGCCGGCCGGCGTTGGGCAGCAGCGCGCCGGGCAGCAGGCCGGCCTCGCACAGCACCTGGAAGCCGTTGCAGATGCCCAGCACGTGGCCGCCTGAGGCGGCGAACCCGGCCACGGCCTCCATGACCGGCGAGAAGCGCGCGATGGCGCCCGACGCGCAGGTAGTCGCCGTAGGAGAAGCCGCCCGGCACCACCACCGCGTCCACGCCGTGCAGGTCGCGGTCGCCGTGCCAGAGGATCTCGGCGTCGCGCGTAGCGGCGGCAGGCCAGCAGCGCGTCCACCTCGTCGCAGCTACCGGGGAAGCGGATCACGCCGAACCTCACTCGACGATCACCTCGTACTCCTCCACCAGCGGGTTGGCCAGCAGCTTGCTCGCACATGGCGTCGACCTGCGAGGTGTCCTCCACCTCGAGCTCCACCAGCCGGCCGACGCGCACGTCGCTGACGCCCTCGAAGCCCAGCGCGGGCAGCGCCCGCTCCACCGCCTGACCCTGGGGATCGAGGATCCCCTCCTTCGGCCGGATCAGCACGCTGACCTTCACGCCGAGCGCCGCTCGCAGCCAGGCCTGGAAGGGCTCGCCCGCGATGCGCTCGTAGGCGTCCACGTACAGCGCGCGGGTGCTCGTCGACCACGTCGGCGGGCAGCTCGGCGGCGCGGGCGGGCGTCTTGTCCCAGCCCGAGGCGGACGCCCAGTCGCGCACGTACTGCTTGTCGAAGGAGGGCTGGCCGTGCCCGGGCTCGTAGCCGTCGGCCGGCCAGAAGCGCGAGGAGTCGGGCGTGAGCACCTCGTCGCCCAGCACGATCGTGCCGTCGGCGTCGGCGGCCGAACTCGAACTTGGTGTCGGCGAGGATGATGCCGCGCTCGCGCGCGTGCGCGGCGCCGGGGAGTAGAGCTCGATGGAGAGCCGGCGCAGCTCCTCCAGCAGCGGGCGGTCGCCCAGGATCTCGGCCGCGCGGTCGAAGTCGACGTTCTCGTCGTGGTCGCCCACCTCGGCCTTGGTGGCGGGCGTGAAGATCGGCTCGGGCAGCTGCTGGGACTCCTGCAGCCCGTCGGGCAGCTCGATCCCGCAGATCTCGCCCGTGGCCTGGTAGTCCTTCCAGCCCGACCCGGTGATGTAGCCGCGCACGACGCACTCCACCGGCGACCATCTCCAGCTTCTCCACCAGCATGCGCGCGGCCGCGCACCTCCTCGGGCACGTCGGTGTAGGAGATCGAGGTGGTTGGGCACGATCTCCTGCGTCCGGTCGAACCAGAAGACCGATGAGCCCGGTGAGCACCTTGCCCTTGTCCGGGATCGGGGTGGGGTGGACGACGTCGTAGGTCGAGATGCGGTCGGAGGCCACCATCAGGAGCTGGTCGTCGCCCGCCGCGTAGATGTCGCGGACCTTGCCCTGGTTGAGGAGCTCGCGCCCTCGAGCAGTGCGGAATCGCTCACCGCGCTGAGGCTACCGATGGACGTCGGCGGGGCGGTGGCCACGCGGGTGCGCTGGGTGGCGACCACGCAGGCCAGCACGACCAGCGCGGCGGCCACCATGCCCGCGGTCACGTGCTCGCCGAGCAGCAGCGCCGCCCACACCAGCGTCAGCACCGGCTGCGCGAGCTGCACCTGGCCGATCCGCGCGATGCCGCCGAGCGCGAGCCCGGCGTACCAGGCGAAGAAGCCCAGGAACATGCTGACCAGCGACACGTAGGCGAAGCCCGACCAGGCCGCCGCCGCCGCCGGAGACGTCGCCGGCCGCGGCGGCCACCAGCGTGACGCGGGATCGTCGAGCGGCAGCGACAGCACCAGCGCCCAGCAGATCGTCTGCCAGCCGCCCAGCTCGCGCGAGAGCGCCCCGCCCTCCGCGTAGCCGAGCGCGCCGAGCGCCACCGCCACCAGCACCAGCCCGTCGGCCGCGCTGGGCAGCCCCGGCGCCCTGCGGCGGCCGGCGAACACGAGCACCGCCACGAGCCCGGCGGCGGAGGCCGCCCAGAACGCGCCGCTGGGGCGCTCGCCCGCGAACAGCACCGCGGCCACCGCGGTGGCCGCCGGCAGCAGGCCCGACGACCACCGCGCCGTGCGCCGAGGACAGCGAGTGCAGCGCCAGCGCCGTGAACAGCGGGAACCCGAACACCACCCCGAGCGACGACGCAGCGCCAGCGGGCGCAGCTGGGCGCGCGTGCGGCCGCGGCTGGCGCGCGACGCCGAGCAGCGCCGGCGCCGAGCAGCGCCGGCCACCACGGCGCGGCCGACGCCGACGAACGTCGGGTCGAGCTGCTCGACGGCCACGCGGGTGGCGGGCAGCGAGCCGCTGAAGCCGAGCACGCCGAGGAAGCCCAGGAGCACCGCCATCGACCGCGCGACGCTACGCCCGGGACGACGGCCCGGGAACGTCCCACAACCCGCGGCTTGGCCTAGGCGCGCGTCGAGCCCAGAGCCGGCGTCCATCCGGCCACCAGCTCGGGCGCGTGGCGCACGAACGCGGCGCGGGTCGAAGACCGCGTCGAGGTCGAGCCCGGGCGCCGCCTCGGCCAGCAGCTCGCGGAAGGGCATGCCCTTGTCCCAGGCCCGCTGCGCGTTCTCCTGGACGATCCGGTAGGCGTCGTCGCGCGAGAGGCCGGACTCCACCAGCGCCAGCAGCGCCCGCTGGGAGAACAGCGCGCCGTGGGTGGCCTCGAGGTTGGCGCAGCATCCGGTCGGCGTGCACGGTCATGCCCTCCACCACCCGCGATCGCCAGGGACTGCGCGTAGTCCAGCAGGATCGTGGCGTCGGGCAGCGCCACGCGCTCGACCGAGGAGTGCGAGATGTCGCGCTCGTGCCACAGCGCCACGTTCTCGAGCCCGGCCTGCGCGTAGCCGCGCAGCAGCCGGGCGATGCCCGGTGATCCGCTCGGTGGTGATCGGGTTGCGCTTGTGCGGCATCGCCGACGAGCCCTTCTGGCCCGCGCGGAACGGCTCCTCGACCTCGCGCACCTCGGTGCGCTGGAGGTGGCGGATCTCGGTGGCGAAGCGCTCGAGCCCGGCGCCCGCCAGCGCGATCGCGCCGACAGCAGCTCGGCGTGGCGGTCGCGCGCCACCACCTGGGTGGACACGTCCTCGGCGCGAGGCCGAGCCGCTCCAGCACGCGCGCCTCGAGCTCCGGCCCGTTGGCCGCGTAGGTGCCGACGGCGCCCGACAGCGCGCCCACCGACGCCCTGCCGACCGCGCGCTCCAGGCGCTCGCAGGTTGCGCTGCGCCTCGAAGGCGAAGCCGGCCAGCTTCACGCCGAAGGTCGTGGGCTCGGCGTGGACGCCGTGGGTGCGGCCGACGCAGAGGGTGTCCACGTGCTCGCGCGCGCGCGCGGACCAGCGCGTCGCGGTAGCGCGCGCGCGCCGCCGACCAGGATCGCCCCGGCCTGCGCGATCTGCAGCCCGAGCGCGGTGTCGAGCACGTCGGAGGAGGTCAGCCCGTGGTGGATCCAGCGGCCCGCCTCGCCCACCGACGCGGCCACCACGTCGACGAACGCGGCCACGTCGTGGTCGGTGACCTGCTCGCGCTCCTTCACCGCCTCGACGGTGAAGGCGGCGCCGCCGCGGATGGCGCGCGGCGTCCTCGCTCGGGCACGACGCCCTGCTCGGCCAGCGCGTCCACCACGGCCAGCTCCACCGCCAGCCAGGTGTCCAGCTTGCGCTGCTCGGACCAGACGGCGCCCATCTCGGGGCGGGTGTAGCGCTCGATCACGTAGCTCGGCGAGGATCCGCGCGGCCAGCACGGCCGCGTTCTTGCGCGCCGTCCACGCCCGACGCACGCCACCGGCACGCCCGGCGGCATCTGGGCGATGGCCAGCATGCGCGTCGAGGCCGCCGGCCACCGAGGTGCGCGACGTGCAGCGGCACGCCGATCACCGGCAGGTCGGTGTGGGCCGCCACCACGCCCGGGCAGCGCCGCCGCCAGACCGGCGCCGGCGATGATCACCTTCAGGCCGCGCATGCGGGCGTTCTTGGCGTAGTCGGCCACCATGTCGGGGTCGCGGTGCGCGCTCATCACCCGCATCTCGTGCGGATGCCGCGCTCCTCGAGCTCCTTGGCGGCCTTCTCCATCACGTCCATGTCGCTCTTCGAGCCCATCACGATCCCGACCAGCGGGGCATCCACGTCGAGGTCGTCGAACTCGTGCTCGACCTCGGTCTCGCGACCGCCGGCGCGTCGGCTGCGCGGCTCGCTCATGCCTCGACCCTCTCCGACGGCGCGCGCGGCGATGTCGGGCGCATCTGCTTGCCGTCGAACTGGATCCTCTCGCGCAGCCGCGTAGGCGTGCTCGCGCGCCTCGGCCGGGCGTGGCGCCGATCCCGGTCACGTTCAGCACCCGCCCGCCGGCGGTCACGACCTTGCCGTCCTCCTCGGCCGTGCCCGCATGGAGCATCTCGATCTCGAGCGTGTCGATCGCGCGCAGGCCGCGGATCTCGTCGCCCTTCGACGACGTCTCCGGGTAGCCGCGCGAGGCCAGCACCACCGTGACCGCCCACTCGGCGGACCACTCGAGCTCGACGCCCTCGAGCCCGCCCGGGCGCGTCGACGCCGTCGAGCAGGTCGAGCAGGTCGGAGCGCAGCCGCGGCAGCACCGCCTGGGTCTCGGGGTCGCCGAAGCGGCCGTTGTACTCGAGCACCTTCGGGCCGGCCGAGGTCATCATCAGGCCCGGCGTAGAGCACGCCGTGGAAGGGCGTCCCGCGGCGGCGCAGCTCGTCCACGATCGGCTGGTGCACGGCCGCGCCAGCGCCTCGACGTGCTCGTGGTCGAAGCCGGGCACCGGCGAGTAGCTGCCCATGCCGCCGGTGTTCGGCCCCTCGTCGCCGTCGAAGATCCGCTTGTAGTCCTGGGCGGGCGCCATCGGCATGGCCCGCTCGCCGTCGCACAGCGCGAGCAGCGACAGCTCCTCGCCCTCGAGGTACTCCTCGAGCACCACCTCGGTGTCGCCGAAGCGCTGCTCGACGAAGAAGACCTCGACCGCGTCGCGCGCCTCCTGCTCGTCGGGGCAGATGATCACGCCCTTGCCCGCGGCGAGCACGTCGGCCTTCAGCACCGCCGGGTAGCGAGGCGCGCCGAGCGCTGGCCAGCGCCTCCTCGCGCGAGCGGAGCACCGCGTACGCCGGCGGTCGGCACGCCGACGTCCTGCATCAGCTCCTTGGCGTAGCCTTCGAGCCCTCGAGCCGCGCGGCCGCGCCGCTGGGCCCGAAGGCGGCGATGCCCGCCTCGGCCAGCGCGTCCACGACGCCCGCACCAGCGGCGCCTCGGGGCCGACCACGACCAGGTCCACTCGCGCTCGCGCGCGAGCCGCGACGATCCCGTCGACGTCCTCGGCGCAGACGTCGAGGCACTCCACCCTGTCCCGCGCGATGCCCGGCGTTGCCGGGCGCGGCCAGCGATCTCCGGCGTGCTGCGGGCTGCGCAGCAGCGCGCGGACGAGCGCGTGCTCGCGCCCCCCGCCGCCGACGACCAGGACCCGGCTCAACGCCCAGCTCAGAGCGAGGCGATGAACTCCTCGACGGGGATCGCCGTGAGCGACTCGTAGCGGCCGGTGCCGCGCGATCCGAGCTCCAGCGAGACACGCGCCATCGTCGCCTCGTCGGGCGCCTCGACGATGTTCACGAAGTCGAACCGCCCGAGCACGGCCCACTGCGCCGTGACCTTGGCGCCGAGCTGCTCGATCTCGTTGTTCACCTCACGGATCCGCTGCGGGTTGTTCTTGATCGTCTGCACGCCCTCGGGGGTCAGCGTGCTGAGCATCACGTAGGTGGGCACGGCGGTCCTTTCTCTCGGTTCCCGGGCGGCGCCCGCGGCGCGCCCTGTTGTCTCAGGTTTGCCGATTCGGCGCAAGGATGACCGGCGACCGGCGTGGCGCCGCGCGATCGGGGTACATTCCCGCGCGCGCGCGGATCGACCCGCGCGTAAACCACCATCAGGGAGCAGACATGAGCAAGCGACGGATCGCCGTCCCGATCTTCCTGGCGCTGGCCGCGTTCGCCGCGCCCGCGTCGGCCAGCGCCGCCACGCTGACCCCCGACAAGGCCTGCTACGGCGGCGGCGACGCCGTCCTGCTGGGCGGCACCGGCTTCACGCCCGGCGCGGCGGTGACCATCGCCGCCAACGGCACGCCGCTCAGCCCCACGGTCACGTCCTCGCCCCAGGGCTCGATCCTGGCCGCCCTGTCCGCGCCGTTCCTGACCAGCGCCACCGAGCGCACGGACACCTTCACCGCCACCGACGGCGCCAACCCGGCCAACGTCGGCACCACCGGCGTGCACCGCAGCATCCTGCGCGTGGCCGTGAGCCCGGCCAACGCCAGCCCGCTGCGGGTACGGCGCTTCAAGGCGCGCGGCTTCACCACCGGCACCACGCTGTACCGCCACACGACCCACGGCAAGAAGGTGAGCAACGGGCGCATGGGCAAGCTCAAGGGCGCCTGCAAGACGCTCAGCGTGCGCAAGCGCCTGTTCCGCCGCAACGCCGAAGACCGGCATCTACCACGTGCAGTTCGACACCGCCGCCACTACAGCTCCAAGCGCACCCAGCGGATCCGCTTCCGCATCCGCGTCTACCGCATCGTGAAGCGGGCCAGCTCGGCCGCCGCGGGCGGCACGGGCGCCGTGCGCGAGGAGTGGACGCAGGAGCGCTAGACCGAGACGTCGGGAAAGCGTGCGCGCAGGTGCTCGTCGAGCGCCTGGCGCACGCGCCGGCGCTCGTCGGCCGAGGCCATCCGGTAGCGGCCCAGCAGCTCCTTCTGGCCCTCCAGCGGCAGCCCGGCCAGCTCCCAGCGCACGGCCAGGCGCTCGAACAGGAACTCCACCCGCCGCTGCCAGCGGTCCTCGGCGTCGGCGGCCGGCTTGGCGTCCAGCTCCTCGAGTGCCGCGCAGCGTGCCGGCGCTGAGCTCGTCGCGCAGCGTCAGCACGCTGCCGTCGTCGGCGCGGTAGTCCGACGTGGCACGCGGCGGCCGGCCGCCCTCCTGCCTGCGCCTGCGCGAGCGCTTGCCCAAGGCCTCAGCCGCCCTTGATGCCCTTCAGGCCGGTCCTCGGGCTCGTAGGCGGGGTCCTTGTCCAGATCCGCGGCGTCGGGGCCCCCTCCTCGGCGGGACGTCCTCTTCCTTGTTCTCTGGCTCTTCGCTCGCTCATGCCCGGAACCTACCCGCGCGGGGCTAGGCGCGAACGGGCTGGGGCGCGGCGACCGCGAAGGTCAGCTCACCCTCCTCGGCGTCGACCCGGACGGTGTCGCCCGGGCCGAACTCGCCCTCCAGCAGCTTGAGCGCCAGCTTGTCGACCAGCCGCTTCTGGATCACCCGCTTCAGCGGCCGCGCCCCGTAGGTGGGGTCGTAGCCCAGGTTGGCGATCAGCTCGCGGGCCTCCTCGGTCAGCTCGACCTCCACGCCGCGCTCGCGCACCCGCGCCACCAGCTCGTCCACCTGCAGGTCCACGATTTGGGCGATCTGCGTCGCGCGACAGCGGCGCGAACTCCACCACCTCGTCCAGCCGGTTCACGAACTCGGGCTTGAAGGTGGCGCGCACGCCGTCCATCCCGCCGGCCACGTTGGAGGTCATGATCACCACGGTGTTGGTGAAGTTGACCGTGCGGCCCTGGCCGTCGGTCAGGCGGCCGTCGTCCATCACCTGGAGCAGCACGTTGAACACGTCGCTGTGGGCCTTCTCGATCTCGTCGAGCAGCACCACCGAGTAGGGCCGCCGGCGCACGGCCTCGGTCAGCTGGCCGCCCTCGTCGTAGCCCACGTAGCCGGGGGGCGCGCCGACCAGCCGGGACACGGAGTGCTTCTCCATGTACTCGGACATGTCGATCCGCACCATCGCCTGCTCGGAGTCGAACATGAACTCGGCCAGCGACCGGGCCAGCTCGGTCTTGCCCACGCCGGTGGGGCCGATGAACAGGAAGGTGCCGATCGGCTGGTCGGGATCCTGGAGCCCGGCGCGCGAGCGGCGCAGGGCGTTGGACACGGCCTCGACGGCCTCGTCCTGGCCCACGACCCGCTCGTGCAGGCGGTCCTCCATGTGCACGAGCTTGGCCACCTCGGACTCCAGCAGCCGCGACACGGGGATCTGCGTCCAGCGGGCCACGACCTCGGCCACGTCCTCGTCGTCGACCTCCTCCTTGAGGAAGGTGCGGTCGGACTGCAGCTCGCGCAGCCGCGCCTCGGTGTCCTTGACCTTTTCTGCTCGTGCCCGGGATCCTCGCGATCCGCGAGCTCAGCGGTGGGTGGCTGTCGTAGCGCGACAGCGGGCCGTCGTCGAAGTCGCTCCGAAAGCTGGCCAGGGCCTGCTGGAGCCGGGGCGCGGCCAGGACCTGGCCGAAGCCGTCGAAGAACTCCGAGGGCCGCCGTCCGGTGGCGTGCACCGGCGTGACGTACTGCTCGAAGTAGTGCTCCCACGCGGCGCCGAGCAGCGGCAGCTCCGAGAGCGCAGCCGCGGCGGTGTCCCGTCCCGCGACCTCGACGCTGAAGTCGTCGGCCTCCAGCTCCTGCAGGCGGCTCAGCGACCCGGTGAGCGAGAAGTAGACCTCGGAGTACGCCTGGAAGATCCGTCCGACGATCGACCGTTCGCCGAACCGGCCCAGGACCCCGGCGATCGCCTCCCGCCCGCGGTGGGTGACGCTGCCGAGCGCGGTGTGCCGGCTGCTGTAGTGGCCGAGCTCGTGGGCCAGGACCGACCGGACCTGCAGCTCGCTGAGGCCCATCAGGACGGGCGCACCGAGGTAGAGGCGCGTCGTCCGCGCAGAGCCCGAGCATCTGGGTCTGCTCCGAGACCGCGGCGTTGACCTCCGGGATCAGCCGGATCTCGTCGGGACAGCGGTCCCCACGGTCTCCGACAGGGCGCGCACCTCGGCCCACAGCCGCGGTTGCTCCCCGCTGTCCAGCACGACCCCGGGCTGCTCGCTCTCGGTCCGCCGCTGGTGCAGCACGCCGGCGAGCAGGCCGACCGTGGTGACGAAGGCGAGCCCGACCAGCTGGCCCGCGACAGCCTCCGGGTAGCGGTTCCGGATTGCGTAGACCGCGGCGGCCACCGGCAACGCGATGATGGCGACGGCCAGCAGGTAGATGCCGAGGAGCAGCATGACGCCCAGCGCGGCGCGCGAGACCCTCCTCATGACGTTCGATGGTAGGGCGGCAGGCGGGTTCGAGCCGCCGCCTAGACTCGCGGCGATGGACGACACCCCACAGGACCCGGCCCAGGCGCGCCCGGCCCAGACGTACGCCGAGGCCGAGGACGCGCTGCTCAGCCGATGGCCCGAGACCAAGCTCGACCCGACGCTGGACCGCATCCAGGCCTTCATGGAGCTGCTCGGCGACCCGCAGCGCGCCCTACCCGCGATCCACCTCACCGGCACCAACGGCAAGACCTCGACGGCCCGGATGGTCGAGGCCCTGGTCCGGCGGCGGGGCTGCGCGTCGGGCCGCTTCACCAGCCCCCACCTCGAGTCGATGACCGAGCGGATCAGCATCGACGGCGAGCCGCTCGACGAGGAGGCGCTTCGTGCGGGCGTTCAACGACGTCGCGCCGTACACCGCACCTCGTCGACCAGGAGCACGACCACCCGCTGTCGTTCTTCGAGACGATCGTCGGCGATGGCGTACGCCGCCTTCGCGGACGCCCCGGTCGACGCCGCCGTCGTCGAGGTCGGGATGGGCGGCACCTGGGACGCGACCAACGTCATCGACGCCCGGGTCGCCGTGCTGACCCCGATCGCCGTCGACCACGCGCAGTACCTCGGCGACGACTCCGGCCGAGATCGCCGTCGAGAAGGCCGGCATCATCAAGTCCGGCGCCACGGTGGTCGTGCGCCGAGCAGGCCGACGAGGTCGCCGCGGTCGCTGCGAGCGGTGCGCCGAGGTCGGCGCCACCGTCGCCCGGGAGGGCATCGACTTCGGCGTCGCGAGCCGCGTGCCCGCCGTCGGCGGCCAGGTGATCTCGCTCCAGGGCCTGCGGGCGACGTACGACGAGATGTTCCTGCCGCTCTACGGCGCCCACCAGGCGCAGAACGCCGCCCTCGCGCTCGCCGCGGTCGAGGCGTTCCTCGGGCGAGGACGCGCTCGACGCCGAGCTGGTCGCGCGAGGCCTTCGCCGAGGTCGACCTCGCCGGGCCGGCTCGAGATCATCCGCCGCTGCCCGACGATCGTGCTGGACGCGGCCCACAACCCGCACGGCGCCGAGCTGTGGTCGCCGCGCTCCAGGACTCGTTCACCTTCTCGCCCGCTGATCGGCGTGATCGGCGTGATGGCCGACAAGGACGTACGAAGGGCTGCTCTCGGCGTTCGAGCCCGTGCTCGCCCACGTCGTCTGCACCCAGAACTCCACCGACCGCGCGATGCCGGCCGGGGAGCTGGCCGAGGTCGCGCGCGGGATCTTCGGCCAGGACCGGGTCAGCGAGGCCGACTCCCTGGCCGACGCGATCGACCAGGCCGCGGCGCTGGCCGAGGCCGGCGGCGTCTTCGGCGAGGCCATCGGGTCCGGAGGCGTGCTCGTCACCGGCTCGGTGGTCACCGTCGGCGAGGCCCGGGCGATGCTGCGCTCACGGCGGGATGCGATGCCCTGATGCAGCGACGGTTGTGCGCGGCGATCCTGCTGCTCGAGGCGGTCGCCTTCGGCCTGAGCACGCCGGTGCTGACCTCGTCGCAGGACGTCGGCACCGCGACCGGCGCTGTGGATCGGTCTCGGGCTCGCGTGGCGTGCCTGGTCGTCGCGGGCCTGCTGCGGTACGCCTGGGGCTACTGGCTGGGCTGGGCGCTCCAGGTCGCCGCGATCGCGGTCGGCTTCGTGGTGCCACGATGTTCGTCCTCGGGGCGATCTTCTTGGCCTCTGGGCCACGGCCTGCGTTCCTGGGGCGCAAGATCGAGCGTCGAGCGGGCGCGAGCTGGGAGGCGACGCGGGCGAGTACCCGGGCCGACCCCAGGCTTCGTGAGCCGCACGCTCCTCTAGGGTTTGGGCCATGTCCCGGCAGCCCGGCACCCAGCGCACCCTCGTCCTGCTCAAGCCCGACGCCGTCCGACGGGGCCTCGTCGGCGAGATCCTCGCCGGTTCGAGGCCAAGGGCCTGACCATCGTCGCGATGGAGCAGCGCACGATCGACGCCGAGCAGGCCGACGCGCACTACGCCGAGCACGTCGAGCGCGACTTCTACCCGCCGCTGCGCGACTTCGTGACCAGCGGGCCGCTGGTGGCGCTGGTGCTCGAGGGCGACGAGGCGGTCGAGGTGGTGCGCGCGATCAACGGCGCGACCGACGGCCGCAAGGCCGCCCCCGGCACCATCCGCGGCGACCTCTCGCTGTCCAACCGCGAGAACCTCGTGCACGGCTCCGACTCCGCCGGAGTCGGCCGAGCGCGAGATCGCGATCTGGTTCCCCGACCTGCCTGACGCGACTCGCCGCGTCCGGCCTGCGGGCGCACGAGCCGGCGCATCCCTGCGCCTCGCCGCACCCGCACGCGTGTCCCTCGCCGGGCTGGACGTCCTCGCTCCTACGCTGCTCGTGAGGGGTCGTGGCGCATCGGTGACCCACCTTCCCCCAGCAACATCCAGCGCGAACGGGGACACGCATGGCCAACAGCCTCATCGGCCGCGACATGGCGGTCGATCTCGGCACCGCCAACACGCTTGTCTACGTACGCGGCAGCGGCGTGCTCCTCGACGAGCCCTCCGTCGTCGCCATCAACACGCAGACCCACGAGGTCCTGGCCGTCGGCCACGAGGCCAAGCGGATGATCGGGCGCACGCCCGACAACATCCCCGCGATCCGCCCGCTCAAGGACGGCGTGATCGCCGACTTCGACGCCACCGAGCAGATGCTGCGGTACTTCATCCAGCAGGTGCACCGCCGTCGCTACTTCGCCAAGCCGCGGCTGGTGATCTGCGTCCCGAGCGGGATCACCACGGTCGAGCACCGCGCGGTCAAGGAGGCCGGCTACCTGGCCGGCGCCCGCCGGGTCTACATCGTCGAGGAGCCGATGGCCGCCGCGATCGGCGCCGGGCTCCCGGTCCACGAGGCCACCGGCAACATGGTCGTCGACATCGGCGGCGGCACCACCGAGGTCGCCGTGATCTCGCTGGGCGGCGTGGTCACCAGCTCGTCGGTGCGCACGGCCGGCGACGAGCTCGACCAGGCGATGATCGCCTGGATGAAGAAGGAGCACGGCCTGATGCTCGGCGAGCACACCGCCGAGGAGATCAAGATGACCCTCGGCTCGGCCTACCCGCTGCCGCAGGAGCGCCAGGCCGAGGTCCGCGGCCGCGACATGGTCTCCGGCCTGCCCCGCACCGTGGCCGTCTCCAGCCGCGAGATCCGGCAGGCGATGGAGGAGCCGATCACGCGATCGTCGACGCCGTCCGCACCACCCTCGACCAGACGCCGCCCGAGCTGGCCGGCGACATCATGGACCGCGGCATCGTGCTCACCGGCGGCGGCGCGCTGCTCCGCGGCCTCGACGAGCTGATCCGGCACGAGACCGGGATGCCGGTCCACGTCGCCGAGGACCCGCTGACCTCGGTCGCGATCGGCGCGGGCAAGTGCGTCGAGGAGTTCGAGGCGCTCCAGCAGGTCCTCGTCTCGGAGCCACGGAGGTAGCCGGATGCCCACCAGCGATGCGCGCCAGGTGGACGTCAAGGGTCCGTCCCTCGGCCGACCGGTCACGACCACGGAGGCGGCCGGCTTCGGCCTCGAACGGCGTCCTCGCGCTCCTCGTCCTGCTCTCGCCTCGCTCGCCCTGATCACGCTCGACGCCCGCAGCGGTTCGCCGGTCGACCCCGTGCGTGACGCCGTCGGCAACGTCGTCGGGCCCGGTCGAGGCCGGCGCGGCCACGCGCCGTACGCCCGTTCGCGCGCCCGCGGCACTTCACAGCAACCACGACCTGCGCCACGACGTCGCCACCCTCGAGGCCCAGAACTCCGACCTCCGCACCGGGCTCGACCACCTCCACCGACCGCAACCGGCTGGCGGAGTACGACGGGCTGGTGCGCACGGCCAACGACACCGGCTACGCGCTGGTCCCGGCCCGCGTGATCGGGATCGGCCCCGCGCAGTCGTTCACCCGCGCGGTCACCATCGACGCCGGCACCGACCCCGGGGTGAAGCCGGACTCCACCGTGGTCAACTCCGACGGCCTGGTCGGGCGTGTGGTCCGGGCCAGCCGCAGCACCGCCGACCGTGCTGCTGATCGTCGACAGCGACTCCGTGGTCGGCGGCCGGCTCGGCTCCACCCTCAAGATCGGCTTCATCGGGCCGCGGCTCATGGGCGGCCGGGGCCGGCTGGACCTCGACCTGGTCGACAACGCCGCCACCCCCGCCCGAAGGACGTCGTCGTCTCCTGGGGCTCCGGAAGGGCGGCCCGTACGTCGCCGGCATCCCGATCGGCAGGTCGAGTCGGTCTACAGCACTCCCCGCGAGCTCTCGAAGCAGGCGGTGATCCACCCCTTCGTCGACTTCAGCGCCCTCGACCTGGTCGGCGTCGTCGTGCCCCGCGACCAAGGGCGACCGGCTGTCATCCACGTTGCTCGGCTCGGCGGGGACCCGATGACCATCCTTCGCGGCCTTGATGACCGGCCTCCTCGTCCGTCGCCGTCGTGTGCAGACCGCCGTGCTCAGCCAGGTGGCCGTCGACGGCGTGGTCCCGACCTCGCCCTGGTGCTCGTGATCGCCGCCGCCCTCGTGCGGGGGCCCGAGTTCGGCGCCAGCGTAGGCTTCGTGGCCGGCGTGCTGGTCGACCTCGCACCGCCCGCCGACCACCTGGTCGGGCGCTGGGCGCTGGCGTTCGTCGTGGTCGGCTTCCTCGCCGGCCGGGTGCGCGCCGACGCGGCCCAGCCCGGTCGCCGGTCCTCGCGCGTCGCCGCCGCTCGTTCGTCGGCACCTCGATCTTCGCCCTCAGCGGCCTGCTCCTGCACGACCGCGCCCTGCCCGCCGGGGAAGCTCCCAGGTCTGGATCGTCGGTGACCAACTGCACGATCTTGACCCCAAGCCCGGTGAGCACGACACGCTCCACCGCCAGACCCTCGAGTCCCCAACAGACACGACGCATCATCGCTACGGTCAACCACGGCCCTCGTTCAGGCGCGCCGGACGGGCTCAACCGCAGGTTTGCCCGGTCAAGATCGAAGAGCCGGTAATCTCCTCACGGCGCGCCGAGGGCCTGGGCACAGGGCGGGATCGCGTGCCTTGCACCCTGGAGCTGGCACCCCCGGGCCAAGTTGCGGCCGGGTCGCGATCCGTCAGTGCCCGACAATGGTCTCGGCGAGGTGCGGCTCACTGGCCAACGGGTCCGGCCCGTAGGCCGAGGTGCTCGTTGCCGTTGCGGGCGAGCCTGGTCGGGTGGTGCACACCGACATCCAGATCATGACGCCCCACGCCGTCGCGGTGAACGCGCGGGCGTGTACCAGACTTACGGCGACGGCGCGGCGGCCGTGGACGCCCTGCAGGGCGTGGATCTCGCGTTCCGGTCAGGCATGTTCACCGCGATCATGGGCCCGTCCGGCTCGGGCAAATCGACCCTGATGCACTGCCTGGCCGGGTTGGACTTCGTGACCTCGGGCAGCATCGAGATCTGCGGAGTGCGGCTCGAGGACCTTGACGACGACGGCCTCACTCAGCTGCGCCGCGACCGCGTCGGCTTCATCTTCCGGCTTCAACCTGCTTCCGACGCTCTCCGCGCGGGACAACCTCACGCTTCCGGTCGAGTCGCCGGCCGTACGGTCGACCGCACCCTGCTCGACGAGGTCATCGATACGATCGGGCTTCGCGACCGGCTCCACCACCTGCCGGCACAGTTGTCGGGCGGGCAGCAACAGCGCGTGGCAGTGGCCAGGGCAATGCTCGCCAGGCCGGAGGTCGTGTTCGCCGACGAGCCCACCGGCAACCTTGACTCCAACTCGCGCGCGGAGCTCCTCGGTTTCATGCAGACCTCGGTCCGCAGGCTGGGGCAGACCATCGTCATGGTGACCCACGACCCGTTCGCGGCGTCCCGCGCCGACCGAGTGGTCTTCATGCGAGACGGCGTGGTCGCCGGTGAGCTGTGGCGACCCACCGAGATCCAGGTCCTGGACACGATGAAGACCCTCGGACGGTGACGGGATGCGCAAACTGATACTCGCCGGGCTTCGGGCCCACCGCAGCCGCCTGCTCCTCGCCGCGCTGGCGATCGGCGGCACGCTCGTGGTCCTCGACCACGCGACCGGCACCCCTCGTACCTTCCGCGTCACCGGGCTGCTGGACGTGCGCGGCCAGGGCCAGTTCGCCCTTCGCGGCGCGCTCGGGTTCACTCACACCGCCGCGGTCGCGGTCACCGGGGGACAGGGATACGCGGAGATCGCAGTGGCCCGGCGGGGATTCCGCGGCCGTGACGGCCGCGGTGCGCGCCGTCGTCGGTGACAGGACCGTACTCCGTGACGACGGCGCGCGCATTCACCGAGAACCAAGCTGCCGGCAGCGGCATCGACCCCGCTGTGCTCGGCACGGCGCTCACGATGTTCGCCGCGGTTGCCCTGCTCGTCGCGACGTTCGTCATCCACAACACCTTTCCCGTCCTCGTCGCCCAGCGGACCAGGGAACTCGCGCTCGCGCGCTGCCTCGGCGCGTCCCGACGGCAGGTGTTCCACGCCATCCTGGCCGAGTCGGCGATCGTCGGCACGATCGCCTGGTTGCCTGCTCGCCGGCACCGCCGTCGGCATCGGCCTCGCCGGCGGCCACGCGCGGACCTGACCCAGCAGGCCGAGGACCCGCGGCTGCTGCCGATCACCGGCAAGGCAGCGTTGATGCACCGGTTCGAGGACTGGGTCACCGACTCCTCGGGTGCGCGCCGGATCAGCGTGCTGTCGCGACCAGCTCGTCGAGCACCCCCGCGCGGGCGTCGTCGACGATCACCCGCAGCTGCGCGACGCTCATCTGGATCCGCTGCCCGAAGTCGTCGGTGATGACGATCCGGCGCTCCTCCGGTGTGGCCGGGTTGACGTAGAGCTCGGGGCACCCGCAGTTGCACTGCCCGCAGAAGGTCGCGACGTGCTGGAGGCCGGCGGTCTCGCTCATCGTGACGAGGTCCTCTCGATCGGTGACGGATCTGTCGCACTCACGGTAGGCAGCGGTGGCCACCTGACCGACCGCTGTCCGGGTGGCGACCGACACTTGGTTGGTCGCCACCCGGCCGAGGGCGGTTCCGGCGAACCACTCGCCGTCGCCGAACGGTCACGTCACCGAACACCGTGTGACAGCACGCACCTCACCGACCGTGACCGTCCGGTGGGCGCGCCCGCACGGAACGATCGGAACCGGCGGCGACCCACCGGGCGACAGTCGCCGGTATGGACGCCCTGCACCTGCGATCCACCGACCTGCCCGAGATCCAGCGCACCGACCCGCTGCGCTTCCAAGGCCGGCCGGTCGGCTACTTCACCCACGTCGCGGGCCGTGGTGGGCCTGCCCAGGTCTACCGGGAGACGGTCGAGCTCGCGGTCGCCGCGGAGGAGCAGGGGTTCGCCTCGTTCTGGGTGGCCCAGCACCACGCGGGCGCGTTGGAGGGCCTGCTGCCCTCGCCGCTGGTCCTGCTGGCCGCCGTAGCCGAGCGGACCGCGACGATCCGGCTGGGCACGGCGGTCGTCGCCGCCTCGTTGGAGGACCCGCGCCGGCTCGCCGAGGACGCCGCGGTCCTCGACCAGCTCTCCGGCGGGCGGCTGGAACTCGGGTCGGCGCAGGCGCCGACGCGGACGCCTCCGCGGCGTTCGGGCGCGACCACGACCGACGTCACCGCGACTGCCTGGACGTCGTCGACGAGCTGCGCCGGAACCTCGACGGCTCGTGGCTGGTGCCGGCCGCGCCCGGCCTGCGCGGGCGGCTCTGGTGGGCAACCGGCTCGGCGGACGGCATCGCGACCGCCGCCGAGCGCGGGATCGGCGTGCTCTCCGGGCGGCCCGCCCACCTCCCCGGCGTGGTCGACGCCCTCACTCGCTACCGAGCGCTGACGCCTCACCCCCGGGTCGCGCTGTGCCGGCTCGTCCCCGAGCGCGAGCCGGGGCCGCAGCTCCGCAGCGGTGGCGGGAGGACCCCGCTCCCGGCTGCGACCGAGCTGGTCGTCCAGACGAGCCCGGCCACGGCGCCATTCGGCGCGCACGTCCGCACCCTCCGCACAGTCGCCGAGGCCGTGCGGTCGGCGGCCGACGACACGCGGTGAGCCTCATCCGGTGTCCGCCGCAGCACCGTCCGGGGGCACCGGGCGAGAGCCGGTTCCGTGCACCGGCTCCGGGTCGAGCTGCGCGAGGGCACCGTCGCGCATGCGCACGAGCCGATCGGCGTAGGAAGCGAGCCTGATCTCATCGTGGCTGACGACGAGGACCGCGGCACCGTCGTCGTCGGCGGCAGCCCTGATCAGCTGCGCCACGGCGGCCGCGGCGTGCACGTCGAGGCTGGCCGTCGGCTCGTCGGCCACCAGGACCGCGGGCCGCGCGATCAGGGCGCGAACGAGCGCGATCCGCTGGCACTGACCGACCGAGAGGGTGCCGGGCAGCCGGTTGACGTCGACGTGCGCGAGCCCGACCCGGCCGAGCTCGGCGCGGGCGCGGTCGCGCCGTTCGGCGCGCGAGAGCCTGGCCCCGGTGACGACCAGGGGCTCGGTGACCGTGCGCCACAACGGCCAGCGCCGGTCCAGGCTCGCGACCGGGTCCTGGAAGACCGGCATGGCCCACCCGGCCCGGGGAAGCGCCGGCCGAGGGCCGTTCCAGGCCGGGGCGCCCCCGAAGCGCACCTCGCCCGCGTCCGGTCGTTCCTGTCCCGAGGCAAGTCTCAGCAGGGTCGACTTCCCGGAGCCGGAGCGGCCGACGACACCGACGACCTCGCCCCGGCGCAGCGTGAGGTCGACACCCGCGACCGCGACGAGTGCGGAACCGCCGTGGCGATAGCGCCTCTCGACGTCCCGCAGCTCCACGACCGGCTCCGTCCGGACCTCCGCACGGGTCAGCGGAGGTGGCGCCGATGCCCGGACCAGGGTGGCCGTCGCCTCGTGCCGGGCAGTGGCGAACACCGTCGCGGAGCTGTCCCGCTCGACGACCCGGCCCGCGTCGAGCACCACGACCTCCTCCGCGTGGCGGGCGACCAGCGCCAGGTCGTGGCTCACGAGCAGCAGCGCGCGGCAGGTCCGGCGCAGCAGCCGCAGCGCGCTGTCGGCCAGCTCGGTGTCCAGCGCGCTCGTCGGCTCGTCCGCGAGCGTCACCAACGGCCGGTGCACGGTGGCGGCCAGCGTCGTCGCGCGCTGCAGCATCCCCCCGGACCACTGGTGCGGACGCTGCCCGGCACGTCGATCGGCGTCGTCGATGCCGAACCCGGACAGTCCCTGGACGACGGCGCCGGGCGGCGGCTTGAGCCGGTGCGCGGTCCAGGCCTCCTCGACGTGGTGGCGGACCCGCCGCAGCGGATCACATGCGGCGTACGGGTCCTGGGAGACGTAGCCGATCACCGTCCCACGCAAGGCGCGTGTCTCGCTCTCACCGCGGCGCAGGACGTCGTTCCCGGCCACCGTCACCGAGCCCTCGACGACTGCGCCGCGCGGCAGCAGGCCGAGGACGGCGCGGATCAGGGTGGTCTTCCCGCACCCGGAGGCGCCGACGAGACCGAGCCGGCCACCCTCGGGGATCGTCAGCGTGATCCCGTCCAGCGCCCGGAAGCCGTTCGGGTAGGTCACCGTCAGCTCCCGCACGTCCAACACCGGGTCGGTCATGCATCGCTCCCCGGATCGGCGACGTCGCGCAGCGCCTCGCTGAGCAAGGTGGCCGCGAGCACCGTCAGGACGAGCCCGGTGGCCGGCCCGATGATCTGCCACGGCGCGAAGGACAGCGTCTGGCGGGCGGCCGCGAGCATGGTCCCCCACTCGGCGGTCGGCGGCTGGGCGCCCAGCCCGAGGAAGGACAGCCCGGCCAGCGCGACGACGACCTCGCCGATCCCCAGTGTCGCGACCACCCCGACCTGCGCCGCCGCGGCCGGCAGGACGTGCTCGACGGCGACCCGCGAGCCGGACGCGCCGGCCATCCGGGCCGCGCGCACGTCCGCCCCGTGCATCGAGGTGCGCGCCGACGCGCGCGCGAGCCTTGCCAGCACCGCCCACCCCGTCGCCGACATCGCCAGGACGAGGTTGACGAAGCCGGGCCCCAGCAGGCCGACGACGGCGAGTGTGATCACGAGCCCCGGTAGGCCGAGCAGGATGTCGATCAGCCGCGCGAGGACGGTGTCGACGACACCGCCGAGGCATCCGGCGAGCACGCCGAGCAGCAGTCCGGTCACCGATGTGATCGCCGTGACCAGGAGCGCGGCGCCCAGCGAGGTCCGCGCGCCGTGCACGGTGCGAGCGAGCAGGTCCCGGCCGGAGTTGTCGGTCCCGAGCAGGTGCCCGGGCCCCGGCGCGGCCAGTTGGTTGGCGTAGTCCGGGACGTCGGGATCGAGCGTGAGCCACGGCCCGGCGAGCGTGACCAGCGCGACGGCCACCGCGATCGCGAGCGCGATGCGGGCGTCCCACCGGGCCAACAGCCGCCGGAGCACGCCACGCGCGACCAGGGTGCCGGCGGCGTCGCGGGCGCCGAGGGACGAGGGGACCAACAGGGTCATGCCCGCACCGCCCGTCCCGGCCGCCCGCCGGCGGTGACGAGCCGCGGGTCGATCACCATCAGCAGCAGGTCCACGACCAGGCTGACCACCACGTACGTCAGCACGGCGACCATCGTGAAGCCGGTGACGACGGGCATGTCCCGCGCGGTGATCGCCTCGACGGTGAACCTGCCGACGCCCGGCCAGCTGAAGACCGTCTCCACGATCGGGGCCCCACCCAGCAGCGCCGCCGTGCCCAGGCCGATCACGGTGAGGAACGGGGGCAGTGCGTTGGGCAGCTGGTGGACCACCATCCGGCGGGCCGGCCCCGCTCCGCGGGCGGTCGCCACCCACAGGAAGGCCTCTCCGCGGGCCTCCAGCAGCGCCGAGCGCAGCACCCGGGACCAGACGGCGGCGGAGCCCGCGGCGAGCACGAGCGCCGGGAGGAAAACCGTGCGCCAGGTGCCGTCCGCGATCACCCGGCCCAGCCCCATCCGGACCACGACAACATCGAGCACCAGGACTCCGATGAGGTAGCCGGGCACCGCGAGCCCCGCGGTGCCGAGCACCCGCGACAGGTGGTCCGGCCAGCCGCCGGGGCGCGCCGCCGCCAGCAGCCCGAGTACCAGCGCGAGCGCCACCGCGAGCAGCAACGCGGCGGCCGCGAGGATCGCGGTCGCCGGTAAACGCTCGGCGAACTCCGCGGACACCGGCCGGCCCGTGCGCCACGAGGTGCCGAGATCGCCGCGCAGCAGGTCGGCCACCCAGCCGACGAAACGCGCCGGGAACGGGGCGTCCAGGCCGAGCTCGTCGCGCAGCGCCGCCACCTGCGCGGGACCCGGCTCCTCGACCCCGCGCGCGTTCAGGATCCGGCGCGCGGGATCACCGGGCGCGGCGACCAGCAGCACGAAGACGATCAGTGCGCCGCCCACGGCGCTGAGCACCGCCTGCGCGACTCGGCCCAGCGCGGTGCGACCCAGCGCGGTGCGACCCAGCGCGGTGCGACCCAGCGCGGTGCGACCCAGCGCGGTCGGCCACACGTCAGGTCGACGGTGCTGTGGTCGCGTTCACCCACAAGTTGGGCACAGGGACCTGGTAGCCCCGCCACTCGGGGCCGACCACGATCGTCAGGAGCCGCTGCGCGGCCACCGCGTAGTACCCGCGGTCGGTCAGCAGCCGCTGGACATCCCCGAGCAGCTGGTGGCGCCGCTCGGTGTCGAGGGTCTGCCGCAGCTGCGCCACCGTCGCGTCGAGCTGCGGATCGGAGATGCGCGCGTAGTTGAGCCCTCCCCCGGTGGTGAGCAGCTCCGTGATGGCCTGGTCCGGGCTTCCCCCGAACGACACCAGCGACGAGGACAGCGACACGTCCCACCCGTCCCCCTCCCGGGCGGCCTGCATGTCGTCGACCACGACGACCTGGACGCCGATCCCCACCCCGCGCAGCTGGCTCTGCAGCGCCTCGGCGATGGGGATGTAGTCCGGGAGGCTCGAGTTCGCCAGCACGCGCACCGTCAGCGGCTGCCCGTCCCGGCTGCGGATCCCGTCGGCACCGGGGGCCCAGCCGGCCTCGTCGAGCAGCCGGGCCGCCAGCGCGGTGTCGGTGGCCTGGGTCTCGAACGCGTACGGGTAGGACGGTGGGAACACGCCGCGAGCCAGCCCCGCGTGCCCCTGCAGCACGTCCTCGGCGACGGCTCGGTAGTCGATGGAGGCGTAGATCGCGCGCCGGACGCGTTCGTCCTGCATCACCGGCGACGGCACCCGAGAGATCAGCCCGAAGACCAGTCCCGTCGACCCGCCCTTCAGGAAGTGGGCGTCGTCGCGTCCCTCCAGCGTCCGCGCCACGCTGGTCGGCATGTAGAGCGCAATGTCGACCTCACCGGACTGCACGGCCTGCACCCGCGCGGCGGCCTCGGGCACGAAGCGGACGGTCACCGCGTGCAGAGCCGGCTCGCCGGCCCAGTAGTCCGGCACCGGGGCGAGCTGCATGGCCTGCGTGTCCAGCGCCGTCACCCGATACGGCCCGGTGTAGAGGCCCGCCTCCAGCAGGGCGGCCGCCGGGGCGCCACTGGCCTTCCACCTCTCGTAGGCGTCGACGTCGAACACCGGGACGTTCACCTCGTCGGCCAGCAGTTGGGGCATCGTCGGCGAGGGTGCCTCCGTCCTCAGCACCACCTCGAGCGGGCCGGTCGCCTGCGCGGACGCGAACGACGACGTCGTGCCGAAGTCCGAGTGGTTCTCCGCGACCCAGGTGAGGACCTGGGCCAGCGCCGCACCGTCCAGCGCCCGGCCACTGCCGAATCTGATGCCCTCGCGCAGCGTCAGCCGCCAGCTGGTGTCGTCCACCGGCTCGAGGGCCGACAGCACCCACGGGCTGGGTTCGCCGTCCGGCTCGGCACGCATCAGCAACTCGACGTAACCGAACTCCGGACCCCAGTAGCCGTTGGTCAGCGGCTCGAGGTCGTCGATGGGGTAGCTCGTCGCGATCGTGAGGGTCCGCTCCCCCGTGGCGGCGCCGGCCGATCCGTCACCACCCGACCCGCCGGTGGTCACGCAGCCCGCGAGCACCAGCGCGAGCGCCGCGAGCGCCACCGGCAGCCACCTGACCCGCCGCGAACCCCGCCCGGCTCTCCCCACGACGTCGGGACTCACCCGCGACCCCTTCCGCTGACGACACGATCGTGACGAGCCGAGGATGCCGTACCCGTTCACCCGTGACGGACGGGCACCACCGACCATGACTTCAGTCGTCCGGGTGCCCGTCCCGGTTCCGACAAAGGATGCGTCAGGGACGGACGTCACAGAGTAGACAGGTGCGGCGGATCGTGATCGCATCGGCGCCCGGTGGGCATCGGAGGTTGCGCGTGGGCCGGTTCGAGCGTCCCTGCGGATCCGCCGGGAGTGGTCTCTCCGTTGCGCACGAGCCTCGCCGCCGGGTGCGGCGCGGCGGTCTTCCGGTGCTCCTCGCGGCCGGGGCGTTCGTCAACATCGGCACCTTCGCCGTCTACCCCTACCTGACGATCCTGCTCCGTGAGCGCCTCGATGTCGGCATCGCCCAGGTTGGCGCCGTACTGGGGGCGGCAATGCTCGTGCAGTTCGCCGGCGCGCCGTTCACCGCGGCGTTCTCCGAGCGAGTCGGGTTGAAGCGTTCACTGGTGCTTTCGACCGTCCTGTACACCGCCGGGGCCCTGACGTACCTGCTCGGGGCGCACCGGCCCGTGCTCACCGTCGTCGCGCTCTTCCTCAGCTGCGGCGCGGGGGCGCTCTACTCGCCGGCGTTCCGCGCCTATCTGGTGCACGCGGTGGATCCGGACCGTCGCTCGGTGGCCGTCTCGGCGGGCAACGCCTCCAGCAACCTGGGCATCGCGCTCGGGCCGGTGCTCGGGGCGCTGCTGCTCTTCCGGCCCGACCTGCTGTTCACGACGACAACGGCGCTGTTCGCCGTGCTGGTGCTCGTCCATGTGCTGCTGCGCCCGGAACAGCATGGCGGCGACGAGCGCCCGACGGAGCCGATCCGCAGAGTGCTCCACGGCTTCGCGAGGTTGCCGTTCGCGGTGACCGTCGTCACCCACTACCTGTACATGCAGTTCTACCAGTACCTGTCGATCTACACCCACGGCCGGCTCACGACGGCCGCCTACGGGCTGATCATGATGGGGTACTCGCTGGGCCTCGTGGTGCTGCAACCGCTGGTGGCCCGTTGGGTCGGGCGCATCGGGTACCCGACCGCGACCGCGATCGGGTTCTCGTGCATGGCGGCGGGCATGGCCGCGTTCGCCGCCGACGGGCCGGCCGGCATCGTGGCCGGCGTCGCCGTGATGAGCGTCGGCAACGCGATCCTGTTCCTCAAGAACGACGTGGAGGCGCTGGCACGGTCGAGCCGTTCGGCCACGGTGACCTTCGGCCAGCAGCGGTTGGCGGTCGGCGTGGGGACGCTGCTCAGCGGCGTGGTCGGCGGCAGCGTCTACGGTCTGTTCGAGCAGGCGGGCATGCTCGCCGGGTTCTGGCTGACGGTCGCCGCGCAGTGCGTCGCGCTCCCGGTAGCGGTGATGGCGGGCTGGCACCTCATATCAGCGGACGGGCGCGACGCGGGCGAACGGACGGCTCCCGACAGCGTCCGAACTGCTCCATGATCTCGTTCGGTCTCGATCGCAGCCCACCGGCCGCACCGAACGACGGTATGGCACAGACCACGACGGAAATCATATGAACACCTGTTCAAGTCTGGGATGCTCCCCGGCAAGTCCCGGGGAGGGTGAATGGCCGTTGTGTCCCGTTCGAGTCGGTTCTTCCACACCGCGGTGGTCTGCCTCTGCGCGCTCGTCGCCGTTGCCTGCGGCGGCCCACCACCGGCGGCGACGGGCCCGTCCCCGGGTGCGGGCACCACGGAGTCCAATTGCGGGATCCCGGTGACGGTGTCCGCCCCGCCCGGGCGGATCTACGCGCTCTACCAGCCCGCGGTCGAGGCGATGCACGCGCTCGGCCTGTCCGACCGCCTGGTCGGCACCGCCTTCCTGGACGCGCCGGTGCTCGAGCAGTATGCCGATGCGCAGGCCGGGGTGCCCCACAACCAGGAGCTACCGTCACGTGAGGCGTTGCTCGCCGCGAACCCCGACTTCGTGATCGCCGGTTACAACAACGTCTTCGCCACCTCCGGTTCGGAGACCATCAGCACCCGGGCGGACCTCGCCCGCCTGGGGGTCGCGACCTGGATCTCCGCTCCCCTGTGCCCGAGCCAGGACGGCCTCTCCGACGAGGCGATCGACCCGAGCACGGTCTCGATGGACACCGTCTACGAGGACTTCCGCGGGCTCGGCCGACTACTCGGCGCATCCGGGCGGGCCGAGGAGCTGATCGCCGACCTGCAGGCACGGGTTGAGACCGTCCGCGCGCGCGTCGCGGGCAAGCCGGAACCCCGGGTCGCGATCCTGCTGGGCGACGCGGACGGGAGCTACCGGGTCGCCTCCGGGATCGACTTCGGCACCCGGGTACTGGAGATGGCCGGGGCGCGGAACGTCTTCGCCGACCTCACCGAGCGCCGGCACATCGCGATCTCCAAGGAGGAGCTCATCGCCCGGGATCCGGACGTGATCCTCACGTCGACCTGCTGCGACCCGGCCACGATCGCGGCGGACGGGCAGGCCGACGTCGAGCAGATCCGCAACGACCCGGCCCTGTCGGGCAGCCGTGCGGTGCACGAAGGACGGGTCTTCCCGTTCCTGTTCGCCGACCGGGCCGCCGGAATCCGTGGCCCCTACGCGGCCGAGAAGGTCGCCGCCCTGATCCACCCGGCGTGAGGCCGGCGGCGAACCCGGACACGACGGATCAGCGGTCTCCCGGGAGAACGGCGCGGTGGACGCTGCCGGTCGCGGGGGCGCTGGTGGTGTTCGCCTGCGTGCTCTCGATGAAGCTCGGCGCACGGCCGCTGTCCTGGGCCGAGCTCCACGACGGGTTCATGCGGTTCTCCGGCACGCAGGCCGACATCGTCGTCCGGCACGTCCGGCTTCCCCGGACCGTCGCCGGGCTGCTGTCCGGGACCTGCCTCGGCCTCGCCGGTGCGGTCGCCCAGGGGATCACCCGCAACCCCCTGGCCGGACCGGGAACGCTCGGGGTGAACGCGGGTGCGGCCGGTGCCGTGATCGCCGTGCTGGCCCTGAGCGGGATCCGGTCGCTGAGCGGCTACGTCTGGTTCGGCTTCGTCGGTGGTGCGCTGGCCGCGCTCGCGGTCTACGCGGTCGGGAGCGCGGGACGATACGGAGCGACACCGGTCAAGCTCGCCCTGGCGGGCGCCGCAGTCTCCGCGTTGATCCTCTCGATGACCTCGGCGGTCGTCCTGCTCGACCGGGACCTGTTCGTCCAGTACCGGTACTGGATCATCGGCTCGCTGGCCAGAGCCGATCTCCCGACCGTGACCCAGGCGGCGCCGTTCGCGATCGCCGGGGTCCTGCTGGCAGGTTTGCTGACCCGTCGCCTCGACGCGGCAGCGCTCGGCGACGACACCGCCCGCGCCCTCGGCGCCCGGCCCGGGATCACCCGCACGGCCGGCCTGGTCGCCGTCGTCGTCCTCGCCGGTACGGCGACGGCAGTGGCGGGACCCGTCGCGTTCGTGGGGCTGGTCGCACCGCACGCCGCACGAGCGCTGGTCGGCACATCACACCGATCAGTACTGCCGGTGTCGGCCCTGTTCGCGACGGGCCTGGTCCTGCTCGCCGACGTCGCGGGGCGGGTCGTGATCGCCCCCGAGGAGGTCCAGATCGGCGTCACCGCGGCGCTGCTCGGCGGGCCGGTGTTCCTGCACCTGGTGCGGGTGCGGCGGGTGGCCGTCCTGTGAGCGGAACGACGGTCGTGCTGCGGCGGGGCCCGGTGTCGGCCCGCATCGGAGTACGTGGACTGGTGATCGGTGCGATCACCTGGACCTCCGCGACAGTCCTCGCGCTCGTCGCGACGACGGTCGGCGAGTACCCCGTTCCGCTGGCCACGGTCCTCGACACGATCGCCGGCAACGGCACCTTGATCACCTACGACATCGTCGTCACCCATCGCCTGCCCCGAGGGCTGACCGGGTTGTGCGTCGGCGCAGCGTTCGGCACAGCCGGCGGGGTGCTGCAACGGGTCGCGCACAACCCGCTGGTCAGCCCGGACGTGATCGGCATCAACGCAGGCGCATCGGCGGGCGCGATCTTCGTGATCATCGGTTTCGGTGCCTCCATGGCCTGGGTGACCAGCGGGGCGCTGCTGGGTGCGGCGGTCGCCGCCTTCGCGGTCTACGCGGTCGCGTACCGGAACGGGTTCTCCGGCTACCGCCTGGTCCTGGTCGGGATCGGGGTCACCGCGATCCTCAGCGCGGCGGCGACCTTCCTGCTCAGCCGGGCCGACATCAACGCCGCCTACCAGGCCGCGGTCTGGCTCGTCGGCAGCCTGTCCGGACGGTCGTGGCCCGACCTCGTCCCGGTCGCCGCAGGACTGTGCCTCCTCCTGCCGGTGGTGCTCGCGCTGGTGCGGCACCTGCAGATGCTGGAGCTGGACGACGACCTCGCCAAGGCCCTCGCACCTCGGGTCGGTCGCGCCCGAATCGTCCTGCTCGGCTGCGCGGTCGCGTTGTCGTCGGTGGCCACCGCGGCTGCGGGCCCGGTCGGGTTCGTCGCGCTCGTCGCGCCCCAGATCGTGCGCCGGCTGCTGCGCGAGCGCAGCCCCGGCCTGCTGGCCAGCGCGGGAACCGGCGCTCTGCTCGTCGTCGCCGCCGACCTCGTGGCGCGCACCGCGTTCGCGCCGCACGAACTCCCGGTGGGTGTGCTGACCGCGCTGGTCGGAGCCCCCGTGCTGATCGGGCTGCTGCTGCACGGCAACAGGATCGGAGCGAGCGGATGACGCTGACCGCCGTGGAACTGAAACTCGCCTACACCCCGGCCAACCCGGTGGTGGACGTGCCGGCGCTGCGCCTACCGCCCGGACGGATCACCGCGATCGTAGGCCCGAACGGATGTGGCAAATCGACCCTGCTGCGCGGCCTGGCCGGAATCATGCGGCCCGCCGCCGGGCAGGTGCTGCTCGACGGTACCGAGCTGACCCGGCTGCGCCCCACCGAGCTCGCGCACCGGATCGGTGTGCTACCCCAGCAGCCGACGGCGCCGGACGGCATCACGGTGGCCGACCTGGTCGGTCGTGGGCGGTACCCGCACCAACGCTGGTTCCGGCAGTGGTCCACCGACGACGAGTCGGCGGTCGCCGCCGCCCTGACCGCGACCGGGCTGACCGAGCTGGCGGATCGGCCCGTCGCCGAGCTGTCCGGCGGTCAGCGGCAACGCGCCTGGATCGCCCTCGTTCTCGCACAAGGCCCGGACACGATGCTCCTCGACGAGCCCACGTCCTTCCTCGACCTCGCCCATCAGCTCGACGTGCTCGACCTCTTGCGGGACATCAACCACCAGCACGGCCGGACCGTCGTGATGGTCCTGCACGACCTCGAGCTCTCCGCCCGGTACGCCGACCACATCATCGTCATGCAGGAAGGGCAGCTCGTCGTCGAGGGCAGCCCCGCCGAGGTCGTCACCGAGCAGACCGTCGCCCAGGTGTTCGGGGTCCGCGCGCTCGTCATGGACGACCCCCTCACGGGCACGCCGCTCGTGATCCCGCGGTGCCCGAGCCGGTCATGACCCGTGCGCGCAACTCAAAGATCCTATTCGCAGTCGCCGTCCGAGCGGCAGGCGCTGCACAATGATCGCTCTTGCCACTTGATTGCGCCAAGCCGCCGCGAGGAATCCATGCCGAGCTCCGCGTCCCGTGCCGGCGACGGGTTCGTCGTCAGTCACGCCACCTTCTCCGCCGCCGAGGTCAGCGAGATGCGCGCCGGCCTGGAGGCGGCGGTTGGCCGGGCCGTTGCCCTCGCCGATCGCGCCCTCGCGACCACCAACGTCCGAGGCCACCGGATCCAGACCGTGCCCGGCGACCCGCCCACCTCCCTGCACTGGGAACCCGAAACCGACCCGCCGGTGGTGCGCAACCTGCGTCCGGTCGCGCACCTCGACGCCCGACTGTTGGCCCGGTGGCACGACCCGCGACTGACCGGGCCCGCCGCCGGCCTACTCGGCGTGCCCGAGGTCGCGCCACTGACCTCGAAGAGCAGCCTCAAGCGCGCGCACGTCGGGTCGGAGTACATCTGGCACACCGACCACTCGTTCCTCGCCGGGTTCCTCGGCCCGGACGCGGCCGGTGAGGTCGTGACCGCGATGATCCTCCTCGACGCCGCCGACGCCGACAACGGCGCGCTCGCCCTCGTCCCCGGCAGCCACCGGGGCGAGCCTCGCCCGGACGGCGAGCCGCCCCGGCCGGGCGACGGCGCGCCGGTGGTCGTCGAGGCGGCGGCCGGATCGGTGGTGTTCTTCCCGTCGCGCATGGTCCACCGCTCCGACGCGAACCGCTCGGACCGCGACCGCCGCGCGCTGCTGTACCTGTTCCAGCCCGCCGGGCGCCCGCTCCTCGACGAGTCCCGGCGGTTCAGCCGCCCAGGACCTGCCGGGACGCGGTGACCTGCGCCGGGCCGGCGTCCTCCACGATCCGCCCGCCGTCCAGCGCGACGACCGTGTCGGCGACCTCGGCGACCAGCGGAAGGTCGTGACTGATCAGCACGACCGTGGTCCTCTCCTCCCGCCGCAGCGCGTCGATCGCGGCCAGCAGCTCGGCGCTGTGACCGGCGTCGAGAGCGGAGGTGACCTCGTCGCACACGAGCACGGCCGGTCGGGCGACGAGCGCGCGGGCCACCGCCGCGCGCTGCAGCTGCCCGCCCGACAGCGCGCCCGGACGCCGGGAGCACGTGGCGGCGTCGACGCCGAGCCGCGCCAGCAGCACCTCGGCGTCCCGCAGGGCCTCCCGCTCCGGCACACCGCGCAGCAGCACCGCGGGCCGGGCCACCTGGTCCAGCACGCGCCGGTGCTCCCGGAAGGTGGCCCGCGGGTCCTGGTGCACGTACTGCACGGCGCGGCGGTCCGGCCCTCGCCGTGTCCGGACAGCCGGTGCGAGCAGCCGACCGTCGACCTCGACCCGGCCGCGGCCCGCCACGAGGCCGGCGATGCACCGGCCCAGCGTCGTCTTGCCCGCGCCGGACGGTCCGACGACGGCGAGCACCTCCCCGTGCGCCGCGGTGAGGTCCACCCCGTGCAGCACCGGGCGCCCGGTCGCGTCCGCGACCTGCATGTCCTGCACGACGAGCCGGACGTCGCGCCGATCCTCGCGGTCGCGCGGTGGGCGGGCGGCCGCCGGCCCGAGCACGTCGGCGATCGCACCGCGGCGCACCACCGCGCCGCCCCGGTCAGCAGGACGACTCGACGTCGAACGGGTCCAGCCCGACACCGAGGAAACTGGCCGAGGACAGCAACCCGACAACGCTGACGCGCGTGCACCTGCGGCCGCGCACGCTGCCGGTCAGGCGGAGCCGCTCGTGACCTCCCCGAGCTGGCCGCGCCGCTGCATGTACGCCGTGCCGGCCGCCCCGACGAGCCCGACCGCCACCAGCGCCGCGGACGGCGCCCACCGCCAACCCGCCCCCGGCAGGTCGAGCAACGCTCCCGTGACCGCCGACACACCGGCCGCCACCAGCGCCGATACCAGGTAGAAGAAGCCGTAGTACGTGCCGGCGAGCTCCCGGCTGCCCACCACCGGGAGCAGGGCCATCGTGAACGGGTTCGCGATCGCCATCCCGACGGTGAACACGACCGTCGCCAGCACGACCGGCAGCGCGGCAACCAGCGCCTCCGACACGGACCCGATCGCGAGCCGGGTCGGTAGCAGAGGCGAGGACACCGCGATCGGCACGAACGCCGCGCCCATCAGCGCGAGCCCCGCCGCCACGCAGGTCCCCGCCGGCCAGTGCCCGCGGCACCAGGCAGTGATCCGCACCTGCCACCCGATCCCGACCAATGTGGATACGACGAACACCGCGCTCACCGCGGCCTCGGCGCCCGTCACCCGCTGCGCCTCGACCGGCAGCACGAGGTAGAGCTGGTTGTACAGGCCGAAGTACGCCGAGCCGAAGAGCGTGAACGCGACGAAACGGCGGTTGCCCACCACCTGCCACCAGCTGCCCAGCACCCCGCGATCCGGCGGTTCCGTCGCCCGCGCCGGTAGCACCACCACCTGCGCGGCGGTCAGCACGGCGAAGGCCAGGCACGCGACCAGCGAGACCAACCGGAAGTCCACCGCCAGCAGCACGACCCCCAGGAGCGGCCCCACCAGCGCGCCGGCGTGAGCGGCGACGTTGAACACCGCGAACGCCTCGGCCCGCCGCTCACCCGCCTCGTGGCCGAGATAAGTGCGCACGGCGGGATTGAACAGCGCGCCGGCGACCCCGGTCAGCACGGTGGCCGCGAGAATCCCCACGGGGTCGGTGAACAGCGCGAACAGCCCGAATGCGAGCACCCGGAGCCCGCACCCGGCGATGATCATCGGACGGCAGCCGATCCGGTCGGCCGCGCTGCCGCCCACCAGGAACAGACCCTGCTGGCTGAGCGTGCGCACCCCCAGCACGATGCCGACGAGCGCCGCCCCGTACCCGAGGTCGTCGGTCAGGTAGGTGGCGAGGAACGGCAGCACCATGTAGAACCCGACGTTGATCCCGAACTGGTTGACCACCAACAACCGCGCCGCCACCGACAGCGACCGGAACTCCGCGACCGACGAACCCAAACTGCCGCACTCCCCGCTCCATCGACCGCACCTGCCACTAGTGTGCAACAAGGCGCCGAAGGCGCTGGGACGGCGTATGAGGTCGATCCGTTCAACTGTTCGGATGTCGCCCGGCCCGGGGCCGGGTGAGGGGAGGTAGCCCGGTGTTGACCCGCGAGCGGGCGCTGTACTGGCTGGAACGGTGGGACCGGCAGCAGGAGCACTACATGCCCGACCGCGAGGAGCGGTTCGCGGTGATCGCCGACGTCGTCGAGGAACTCGTCGGGCGGCCCGACCCGCTGATCGTCGACCTCGGCATCGGCCCCGGCTCGCTCGCCACCCGGTTGCTCGACCGGATCCCTGCGGCCACGGTCGTCGGGGTCGACGCCGACCCGCTGCTCCGCGGGCTCGCCGACCTCGCACACGACTCCGACCGGCTCCGCACGGTCGCCGCCGACCTGCGGGAGGACGGGTGGTTCGACCTGCTCGACCTCCACCGGGCACCGGACGCCTTCGTCAGCACCACCGCCCTGCACTGGATGGACCGCGAACCGCTGCGGAAGCTGATCGCCCGCTGTGGGGCGGCGCTCGGCCCGGGTGGTGTGTTCGTCGACGGGGACCACCACTGCGAGGGCGAGCACGGCCCGCGGCTCGACGAGCTCGCCCGCACCCTCACCACTCGCAGGGCGGCGCGTGCGGGGATCGACCGTCCCGAGGACTGGGCGGCCTGGTGGCGGGCGGTCGACGAGGCGCCCGAGCTCGCCGACCTGGTCCAGGCCCGGGCCGGCGGTTTCGAGCACACCGTCCTCGACCGGCCGACGGTGCACGACTACCTGACCTTCCTGCGCGAGGCCGGGTTCGCCGAGGCCGGCCCGGTGTGGCAGATGGGCGACGACCGCATCATCGTCGGCATCCGGTAGGACGACGGTCCACGGCACCGCGGGAGTCGATGACCGCCCGGTCGACGGGGATGAGCGCCGTCGTCATCGCGGAGCGGGGGCGAGTGCGATGAGCGGGGAGCCGGTGACCGGGTGGGTCACCACGGTCGCGTCGACGCCGTAGACGGCGCGTATCCGCTCGGAGGTGAGGACCTGTTCCGGGGGTCCGGTGGCGATCTCCCGACCGCCGGACAGGAGCACGAGCCGGTCACAGTATGCGGCGGCGAGGTTGAGGTCGTGCAGCGCGAGGCAGCCCGGCCAGGAGTGCGGCCACCTGCTCCTGGCCGTCGAAGTCCAGGGCGGCCGTCGGCTCGTCGGCCAGCAGCACGCGCGCCCCGGCCGCCACCGCACCCAGCGCCCTGGCCAGGAACACCCGCTGCAGCTGCCCGCCGGACAGCGTGTGCAGGGGCGGTCAGCACCTCCCACGGCCCGACGAAGTCCAACTCCTCGGCACCCTCGAACACCAGCACGGCCACCGTGCGACTCATCTGTGTCTCCCTTTCTCCGAAGTGTGCAGGGACGCCGTCACCGCGTGCGGACGCCCCGTGATCGGATGCCTGACCAGCTCCAGCCGGATGCCGAACACGGCCTCGGCCAACGCCGGGGTGAGCACCGCTTCGGGGTCGCCCGCGGCGGCGACCCGGCCCCCGTCCAGCACCACCAGCAGGTCCGCTCGGCCCACCGCGTGGTCGAGGTCGTGCAGCACCACGACCCGGGTCAGCGGCAGCTCGGCCAACAGGTCCAGCAGGTCGAGCTGGGCCCGTGGGTCCAGGTGGTTGGTCGGCTCGTCGAGCAGCACCACCGGCGCCTGCTGGGCCAGTGCGCGGGCCAGCAACACCCGCTGCCGCTCCCCGCCGGACAGCGTCGGGTAGGCGCGGTCGGCCAGCCGGCTCGCCCCGCAGCGTTCCAGTGACTCCTGCACCGCGTCCCGGTCCGATCCGGTCTCGCGCTCGAACCACCGCCGGTGCGGGTGCCTGCCGGTCGCGACGACGTCGCGCACCAGCAGGGCCGGCGCCGCATCCTGCTGCTGGGGCACCACCGACCGCAGCAGGGCGGTGTCCCGCGCGGGTCGCTCCCAGACGTCGACTTCACCCAGCAGCACCGCCCCCGACGCCGGGCGCAGTGCACGGTAGACCGTGCGGAGGAGCGTCGACTTGCCGGAGCCGTTGGGGCCGACGATCCCCACCAGCGCTCCGGCGGGCACGTCGAGCGACACCGAGTCGAGCACCGGTACGGACCCCAGCCGCACCGACACGCCGTCGACCCGGATCCTCATCGCTCACCGCGCATCAGCCAGAGGAAGAACGGGCCGCCGACCAAGGCGGTGAAGATCGTCAGCGGGTACTCGTTCGGGCTGCCGACCGTGCGCGCGACCAGGTCGACGAGCACCAGGAACAGCGCACCCGCCAGCGCCGACGCCGACAGCAGGCGCCCGTGGTCGCCGCCGACCAGCATCCGCACCGCGTGCGGAACGATCAGCCCGACGAACCCGACGCCACCGGCCACGCTGACCGCGACCGCGGTGAGCAGCGAGGCGGCGACGAGCAGGCCGACCCGGAAGGCACGCACGTCGATCCCGACGGCGACGGCGTCGTCGTCCCCGAGCGCCAGGGCGTTCAGTCCGCGGGCCCGGGTGAGCAGCCAGCCGCCGACGACCAGCACCACGAGGGTCGGCACCGCAAGCCCGTCCCACCGAGCCCCGGCCACGGATCCCATGGTCCAGAACAGGATCCCGCGAATCTGGCCGGGCTCCACGTTGAGCTGCACGAAGCTGGTCCCCGCCATCGCGACGTAGCCCAGCGCCACCCCGGCCAGCACGAGGCGGGCGTCGGTGAACGAACCGGCGCGCTGGGCGAAGGTGTACACGGCGACGAGCACCGCGACCGCGCCGACGACCGCGGCGGCGGGCACCGACACCCCGAGCAGCGCACCGGAGCCCAACGCCATCACCAGGACGGCGCCGAACGCCGCCCCCGACGACACCCCCAGCACGTAGGGATCGGCGAGCGGGTTGCGCACCAGGCCCTGCAACGCGGCCCCGGCCAGCGCCAACGCCGCTCCGACCACGGCCCCGAGCAGCACCCGCGGGATCCGCAGCTGCCACACCACGTAGTCCGCCGCCCCCGGCGGGGGTGCAGCGCCGGTGAGGCGCGCCACGAGCACCGATCCGACCTCGCCGAGCGGCACGGTCACGCTGCCGAGGCAGATTCCGGCCACGGCCGCGACCAGCAACGCCGCCGCTCCACCCGCCAGCCACCGTGCGAGTGGCGCCCGGGTCCCGACGGCGGTCAGGGTGTCGCCTGCGGGTGGGCGACGGCGGCGATCTTCTCGATCGCGTCGGCATTGGTCGGGCCGAGGTAGACCCCGTCCGACACCGCCACCCACCTGCGCTGCTGCGACGCGGTCCACTGCGGGTACTCGGCGAAGAGCTCGTCCGCCTCGGCCTGCAGGTCCTCACCCGGGGTGAAGGCCGCGAGCACGAGCACGCCGACGTCCGCTGCGGCCAGCTGCTCCTGGCTCATCGACGCGGTCGTCGACTCGTCCTGCCCGGCGAAAGCGTTGCGGACCCCGGCCTTGGCCAGGACGTCGTCGTAGATGCCACCGGTCATCACGGCGGGCAACCCGTTGGCGTTCATCATCGACATCCCGGGGAACGCGACGATGCCCGAGAGCGGCTCCTGCCCCGCGACCCTCTCGGTCACCGCCGTGATCCGCGCCCGGCCCACCTCGACGACCTGCGCCGCCCGGTCCCGGACGTCGAACACGGTGCCGAGCAGCTGCAGGAACGCGAACGAGGACTCCACGCTCGCCGCGGCGTGGGTCCGCTGCTCCTCCGCGGTCGCGTCCGGCTTGCCGAAGGCGCAGTTGACCGGGTTCACCAGGGTCCGTGCCCCGGCGGCGGCGAGCTCCTCACGGGTGGCGAACCCGGAGGTGGCGTCGAAGCCGCCCGACCAGGTGGAGACGACCAGGTCGGGTTCGAGGGCCATCAGCTGTTCGGCGGGGATGTCGAAGTTCTGGTTCAGCGTGACCCCGCCGGTGGGCAGCGCGGCGATCTCGCCGACCAGGGCCGGGTCGTCGGACACCCCGTAGCTCTGCGCGTTGGCCACGACGGTGCCGCCGAGGCCCAGATCGAGGAACGACTCCACCTCGCCCACCGAGGTGCCGTTGAGGATCACCACGCGGGAAGGCGGGGCGGTGAAGGTCTGCTCGTGGCCGCAGTTGTCGACCGTCACGGGGTAGGTCACCGGCCCGGTCGGGGCGGCCGGCACAGGATCCGAGGTCGTGGCCGTGCCGCTCGAGCAGGCGGAGGCGAGGAGGCAGCCGAGGGCCGCGGCGAGGACGAGTGTTCTGCGGGGACGCACGTCGGACTGGTCGTCCCACCTGCCCGTCCGGTTCCCGGTCGGATCAGGGTGGACCGGCGGCGTCCATGGTGATCACCCGCTGCGGCGGCTGCGCGACGTCCGCGGTGGCCGGGCATTCCGGGGCCGCGCCCATCGCCATGCCGCTGCCGCCCGGCGCCGTGCCCGTCTCCCCGGACGGGACGTGCTCGGCGGGCGCCCCACCGGAGCAGCCCACCAGCGCGAGTGCCGCGGCCAGCCCGAGGGCCACGCCGGGGAAATCGCCCGCCGGGCCCGTCTCAGACGGACCGCCGCGCGAGGACGTGCTGGCGGATCGCGTCGGCGAACAGGAACACCAGCAATGACGCCCCGAGGACCGGCATGAAGACGCCGACGGCGACCGCGACCAGGCCCACCACGGCCACCGCCCCGGTGGACGGCCGTTCGGTGCCCGCCGGGGTGATCGCTCCGGCGCGGGTGGGACGGCGCAGCCACCACATCCGGAATCCCCAGACGACCACGCAGATGATCCCGAGCGCGAGGGCGATGAGCAGGAGCTGGTTGCCGATCCCGAACAGGATGCCCATGTGCATCGAGATGCCCACCTCGGCGGCCTGGGCCATGAGCGGCCAGTCCTGCCAGCGCACCGTGTCCAGCACGGAACCGGTGGTCGGGTCCACGGCCATCGCGTCCTGCTTCAGCGGCCACGACCGCTTGACCTGCGCGACCTGCCACGCCGCGCCGGGCTCCTCCGCCGGGGTGATGGCCACGGGGTCGGTCATCCCGGCGGCGCGGGCGCCGGCCAGCACGCGGTCGGCCGTCGCCCCCACCGTCGCCGGGTCGATCGGAACGGCCGCCGCGCCGCCGGTGGCCGCGGGGAGCTCGGTGCTCACCGACGGTGTCGTCCAGCTCAGCGCGGAGCGGAGCTCACCGACGTTCGCCCCGGCGAAGCTGGACCAGGTGAGGCCGGTCACGGAGAGGATCAGCATGCCGACCGCCGCCCACAGCCCGACCGCGCCGTGCCAGGACCGGATCCGGACGCGGCCACGGGCGGAACCCTGCGGGAGCAGCAGGCGGCGGGCCTTGTTGCGGGTCCGGCGCCGCGCGACCCAGAGCGTGAGCCCGGACAGCGCCAGCACCCACAGCCAGCTCGCGGCAAGCTCGGAGTACAGCCGACCGGCCTCGCCGAGGTGCAGGTTGCGGTGCAGCGTGTCGATCCAGGCCCGGGTGGGCAGCCACTCGCCGTACGTGTCGAGGATCGCCCGGACCTCGCCGGTGTAGGGGTCGACGAAGGCGGTCCGCGCGTAGTCGTCCGCCACGCCGGGAGCGTCGAACGTGACCCGGGTGGTGCCGTCCTCGGCGATGGGCGGCCGGATCTGGGTCACGGTCCCGTCCGGGACGGCGGCCGCGGCGGCGACGACCTGCTGCCGCAGGTCGAGCCTGCTCGTCCCGACCGAGGTGTGCAGTGCGTCGCGGTAGAGGAGCTGGTCGAGCTGGGGGGTGATCGTGTAGAGCAGGCCCGTGGACGCGGCGACCAGGATGAACGGCCCGACGAACACGCCGACGTAGAAGTGCAGGCGGGTGAGGAGTGGGCGCAGACCCGCCCACCAGCCGCTCGGGCCTGCGGCGGGCGCGGGTTCCGTCGCGGGGGGTGGCGCGGAGGTCTCGGGCGGGCTCGGGTCGAGGATGTCGGACACGGTGGCTCCGGTCGTCGGGTGGGGGCGATCGGTTCGGGGTGGTACGGGTCAGAACATCGCGAGGAACATGCCGCCCATGCCGAGGCTCATCAGGAGGTGGCAGCAGGCGTCCACGCGGCGGTTCGTGACCCGCGCGAGGCCGGGGCGAACGACGGTGGCGGTCCCGCCGCCACCCGCTGCCGGCTCGACGGCCCGGCCGGTGTCGGCACGCGCGGCGCGGAGGGCCCAGAACACTGCGGACGCGACGAGGAGCACAACGAACGCCCAGGTCACAAGGGTGACCCAGGTCGGGGTGGCCATCGGCTCCATGCCGGCCATGCCTCCCGTGTCCCCGCTGTCGGAGCCGTGGCCCGCGTGGCCGCCACCCCCGCCGCCTGCCCCCCGTCACGGGCATGCCCATCAACGCGGGCATCGCCGCGACCATCCACACCATGGCGCCGTTCATCAGGAGGTGGTCGACGCTCACAACCGTGTCGTGGCCGCCCGACACCGCCTGCGCGAGGAAGAACACGGCGAAGAGCCCGAACACGACGAGCTGCAGGATGCCGCTCGCCGTCCCGGGCCCACCGGTCCAGGCCCACGCCATCGCGATCATCGCGATGCTCATGAGCAGGTGGGACAGCTCAATGGCCCGATCGCCGTCCCGCTCCGCGCCCGAGGTCAGCAGGGCGTAGCGGACCACCGAGTACAGACCCGTGGCGAGGAACACGATCGAGAAGATCCACGACAGGGCGGGGGACTCGAACAAGGGAAGCCTCCTACTCTCCGTGACAAAGGTCGTCGAAGACGTCCACCCGGTTCCCGCAGTCCGGAGAACATTCCGGCGCGACGCGGAGCTGCGCTCTTGCAACGAGAGGCTGGCCGGCCTGGCGCAGGGGTGACGACGGGCGCCATGCCGGTGATCAGCCCAGGACGAGGTGCTCCGAACCGTCGACGGGATCCGGGCACGAACCGGCCCTCTCGCTGCGCCACTGGCGGAAGCGATCCCGACGACGAAGGCCCCATGAGCAGCGCCGAGGCCACCGCGGAGGCCCGCACGAACAACCCCGCGACGAGGAGGGCCCCCAGCAGGATCTCGGCGAGCGGCAACGCAGCCCCCACGACCTGGGCGAGCACCTCGGGCAGCAACCGGTACGCCCGCACCGCGCGGACCGACGCGTCGAGGTCGCCGACCTTCGACAGGCCGGCAACCAGCCACACCGCGCCCAGCGCCAGGCGGGCGGCCACGATCGCCCAGCCCCAGCGGGACCGACCGTCCGGGGTGCTCCGCCCGATCCGCAGCACGCCGGTCACGCCGCGCTCCGCCGGGCGCTCGGTGCCAGCCCGCCGCCGTCATCGAGGCGGGCCGAGACGGCTTCCCGGAAATCCTTGCACCGCACAGTCAGTGAATCGTGCGGGAGTGCGCCGCGGTTCCGGCGGTCCCGAAACACCGGGGTATCTCCGGGTGGACGACGCCGGAGCGCGGCCCGACAGTTCCGTCAAGCAGCGGCAGGGCCGCACCGGCACGGACGGCCGTCCTGACACCCGCAGCCGCAGCGGCGTGAGCACCCGCACGACGACGTTCCGACCAGGTGCAGCCCCCTGTCGCAGCCGTGTGTGGACTCGAAGGTGCCGATGGTTCCGGCGGGCGTCCGGCGTTCCCGGTGTGCGGCGAGCATTCGGCCGACGAGGTCGGATTCCAGCCGGGACAGCAACATCCGGGAGAGCCGGGAGACGAGCGCCATCGCGTCGGCGGCGCGCCGGCACGCCGGACAGCCCGCGAGGTGAACCTCCACGGCGACGCGCTCGTCCGGCGCCTCCTCGTCGTCGAGGCAGGCCGAGACGAGCTCCCGGATCCTGACGCACTCCACGTCACGACAGTCGTCGAGATCCGGTCCGAGGTTCCCGGCAGGCCTCGGATCGTCGTCGCAGGCGACCGCCCGGCCGGGACCCGGATGCCGTGTCGTACGGTCGAGCAGGCCGTACGGTCGAACGGGAGGTGTGGCCGAGGGTGCCCCAGGTCGATCGCGCGGCGCGCTCCGCCACCGGACGGGTCGGCGTCCGACCGTTCACCCGCCACCTCCTGGGCGGTGCGGGTGCGGTGGTGATCCTGTGCCTGCTCGGGGTCGCGGCGAACCTCGCGGACACCGGGATGTACCCGCGGCTGGGGCTTCCGGTGGCGGCGCTGTCGATCCAGGTGCTGGTCGCTGCGCTGCGGGTCTTCGTCACCCTGGCGGCCGCGGTGGCGCTCGGCTCCCTGGTCTTCGCCGCGTTCCTCGCGCCGGCCCAGCCCTCCGGCACGGTCGACGTCGACGGGTACCGCGCGCTCCGGCGCGGGGGCTGGTCCGCCGCGGCAGCCGCGGCGGGGGGCCTGGTGCTCGCCGTCGCGAGCGCGGCCGACCTGTCCGGTGCCTCCCCGGCAGCCGTGCTCGTCGGCGGAGACGTGCTGGGAACGTTCGCCCTCCTCGAGGAACCGATGGGCTGGTTCCTGCTCGGAGTCGGCTTCTGCCTCGTCGCCCTCGGATGCGTCTGGGTGCTGAGCCGCCGGTCCTCGGGCCTGCTCGCCGGGCTCGCCGCCGTGTCCGTGCTGCCGCCGGCCACCGTGGGCCAGGCCACCGTCGGGCGGGGACACGACTGGGCGACCGACGCCGGGGTGTTCCAGGCCCTCGGGCTGGCGCTGTGGCTCGGGGTGCTGGTCGCGCTGATCGCCCACCACACCCGCCACGGCACCCACAGCTCGGCGGAATGGCGGCGCGGGCGCATCGTGCTGGCCTGCGCCGGCCTGGCCTGGGCCGGGTCGACCCTCGTGCTGGCGCTGCTGCTGGTGCCCCCGGCGGGCCTCACCGACTCGGCGTGGGGCCGGTGGCAGCTGGTCGAGGCCGCGCTGTTCGCGGTCGCCGCCGCGCTGTGGCTGTGCTGCGGCCGCCGCGGCCGGTTCCTCGTGCCGCTGGCGGTCGTGTCGGGGGTCGTCGTCGTGGTCGGCGGGGCGATGGCCCACGCGGTGCCACCGCGGTTCCTGGTGCGCGGCGACACCGAGGGCGAGGTCCTCGTCGGCTACGACCTGCCGGAGCCGTTCACCGCGCTGCGCGCCCTCCTGGACTGGCGGATCAATGTCCTGTTCACGCTCGGCGCGGTCGTCGCGGTCGGCGCCTACCTGTACGGCGTGCGGGTCCTGCGGGCGCGCGGAGACCTCTGGAGCCCGGGCCGCACGGCGGCGTGGGTGTGTGGCTGGGTCGTCGTCGAGCTCTCCACGTCCTCCGGTATCGGCCGGTACGCACCGGGCATGTTCAGCATCCACATGATCAGCCACATGACGTTGAACATGCTCGGGCCCGTCCTGCTCGCCCTGGGCGGGCCGATCACCCTGGCACTGCGCGCCCTGCGCCCCGCGGGACGCGGCCGGCCCTCCGGCCCGCGCGAGTGGGTCGCGGAACTGCTCGAACTGCCGGGGATGCGGCTCCTGACCCATCCCCTCGTCACACCCGTGCTGTTCGTGGGCTCGTTCTACGTCCTGTACTTCACCCCGCTCTTCGAGGGCGCGCTTCGGTACCACTGGGCACACCAGCTCATGAACATCCACTTCCTGGCGGTGGGCTACCTGTTCTTCTGGCCGTTGATCGGGGTCGACCGGGCACCGGTCCGCCTCCCGCACCTCGGCCGGCTCGCCGTGCTCCTGGCCACGATGCCCTTCCACGCGTTCTTCGGGATCGCGCTGATGAGCACCAACACCCTCATCGGAGGCGAGTTCTACCGTTCGCTGGCGTTGCCGTGGCTGCCCGACCTCCTCGCCGACCAGCGGGTCGGTGGGGGGATCGCCTGGGCGGCCGGGGAGATCCCGATCCTGCTCGTGGTGATCGCCCTGCTCACCCAGTGGGCGCGGGAGGACGAGCGCGCCGCGCGCCGCCACAGCCGCCGCGAGGAACTCGACGACGACGCCGAGCTGCGCGCCTACAACGACATGCTCGCCCGGCTGGCCCAGTCACGCCGCTGAGCGACCGCTCTCAGCGATCGTTCTTCAGCGGCCGACGGTGCGCAGGCGCAGGCTGTTGGTCACCACCAGGAGCGAGGACACCGCCATCGCCGCCCCCGCCAGCAGCGGGTTCAGCAGGCCCGCGGCGGCCAGCGGGATCGCGGCGACGTTGTAGCCGAAAGCCCACAGCAGGTTGCCGCGGATCGTCCCGAGCGTGGCCCGGGCCAGGTCGACGGCGACGACGAGGGCACGCAGGTCGTCGCGCACGAGCACCATGTCGGCAGCTTCCAGCGCGACGTCCGTGCCCGATCCGACGGCGATGCCCAGATCCGCGGCGGCGAGCGCGGCGGCATCGTTCACACCGTCGCCGACCATCGCGATGACCGCACCGGAGTCCTGCAGCCGCTGCACGACGCCGACCTTGTCGTCGGGCAGGACCCGCGCGTGCACCTCCTCGATCCCGGTCGCCGCCGCGACGGCCCGTGCAGCCGCCTCGCTGTCCCCGGTCAACAGGACCGGTCGCAGCCCGCGCGCCCGCAGCCCGTCGACCGCAGCCCGCGACCCGTCAGCGATCGGGTCGACCAGCCCGATGACACCGACGATGCTCCGATCGACCCGCACCGCCACGACCGTCTGCCCGGTCGCCTCCCAGTCGGCAACGGCTACGGCGAGCTCGGCGGGCAACCCGCCCGGCCGCTCGACGGCGACCTCGACGCCCCCGACCACGCCGCGGGCACCGAGACCCGGCGTCGCCGCGAAGTCGGTCACCTCCGGGAGCGGACCGGCGAGCTGCTCGGCGTGCTCGGTCACGGCTCGCGCGATCGCGTGCTCCGACGCCCGCTCGACCGCCCCCGCGAGCCGCAACAGACCCAACTCGTCGGTGCCGGCCACGCAGGCGACCCCGGCGACCCGCATCCGGCCCTCGGTGAGGGTGCCGGTCTTGTCGAGCACCACCGTGTCCACGGCCCGGACCGACTCCAGCGCCCGGTGCCCCTTGACGAAGATCCCCAGCTCGGCACCCCGCCCCGACGCGACCATCAGGGCGGTCGGCGTCGCGAGCCCCAGCGCGCACGGGCAGGCGATGATCACAACCGCCACGGCGGCGGACAGCGCATTCCGCAGCTCCCCACCCGCGACCAGCCACCCGCCGAGCGTGCCGAGGGCGATCAGCAGCACGACGGGCACGAACACCGACGAGATGCGGTCCACGAGACGCTGGGTCGCGGACTTCTCCGCCTGCGCCCGCTCGACCGCCGTGATCATCCGCCCCAGCCGGGTGTCGGCACCGACCCGGTCCGCCCTCACCACCAGCCGGCCACCGGCCACGATCGTGCCGCCCAACACCTCGCCGCCGGGCCCGACCTCGACCGGGACCGGCTCACCGGTCAACGCCGCCGTGTCGACCGCCGCCGCCCCGGACTCGACGGTGCCGTCGACGGCGATCCGCCCGCCCGGTCGCACGACGAACCGCTCGCCCACCCGCAGCAGCCCCACCGGTACCGCCCGTTCGACGGCACCGTCGAGCACCCACACCTCGTCCGGCCGCAGGAGCGCCAGCGCGCGCATCACGCCGCCCGCCCGGCGGCGGGCACGGGCCTCGAAGTAGCGACCGGCCAGCACGAACGTCACAACCCCGGCGGCGACCTCGAGATACAGCGGTCCCGCGGGGTGCAACACCGCATCCCACCCGGTGACCACCTGCGGGCGCCTCGCCGTGGCGATCATCTCCACGAGCGACCACACACTCGCGACGATCACCCCGAGCGACACGAGGGTGTCCATCGATGTGGTCCCGTGCCGCAGGTTGCGAGCCGCCGCCACGTGGAAGGGCCACGCCGCCCACCCCACGACGGGCAGCGCGAGCGCGGCCACCAATACCTGCCAGTACGGAAACTGCAGCGAAGGCACCAGGGACATCGCCAGCGACACGTCCGCCAGCGGGACGAACAACACCAGCGCGACGGTCAACCGCACGCGGAGGGGGCGGACGGAGTCGTCCCGGCCGGGCGCCGGTACATCGTCGGGGTCCACGACGCGGGCCGTGTAGCCGGCGTTCACGACCGCCTCGACCAGCCGGGCGTCGTCCGTCCCCGCCGGTGCGCTGATCAGGGCCCGCTCGGTGGCGAGGTTGACCGCCGCCCGTACCCCGTCCAGCCTGCCCAGCTTCCGCTCGACCCGCCCGACGCAGGCGGCGCAGGTCATGCCCCCGATCTCGAGCTCGACGGTGCGTCCGACCTCACCACCTGCGGCCCGCGATGCTTCCGACGTCGTAGCCGTCACGATCTCTCCAGCCGACCGGTCGCCGCCACGCACCTCGGGCGGGCCGGACCCCCGGCACGATAGAGACGCCCCCAGACACCTTCTACCGCGGGTCGAACTTCGGGGTCGGAAGCCCGCCGGGGCACACCGCGCTCACCGGCGTCGCGCGGCCGGCTGGTGCGCTCCGTTCCCGGGCCGGATTCAGCCTGCGATGCCCACCAGCTCGTCGAGCACCCCGGCGCGAGCGTCGTCGACGATCACCCGCAGCTGCGCGACGCTCATCTGGATCCACCTGGCAGAGCCGCCGTCCGAGTGGCGCTCCGGCAGGGCAGGCCGCCGACCTCGGTCCGAGGCCCCGGGCGGTCGAGCAGGTGCAGCGCTCCTCGCCGGAGAATGACCCGGACGCTCAGGGAGCGGCCTTCTCCCCGGTCGGGGTGACCGCGAACCACACGCCGTCAGCACCGTTGGCGCCGGTGCCGTCATGCGCACCCTGGTCGCCCGCCACCGTGTAGAGGGGCCAGCCGCCAAGGGTGACCTGCGGGGCGCCGTCCTCGCGGCGCAAGGTGCCGACGCGCTCGTGCTTGATCCCGAGCAACTCGGGTTCCTGCCCCTCGGGCACGGTGACCGGCACCCACCGCTGCGCGCACTCACCCGTGCAGCTCGACACCGGCGGGTTGTTGCCGTCGGCATCGGAGCGGTACATGATCCGCCCGGCGCCGTCGAGCGTGACGATCCCGAGCGACGCGGTCTGGGTCGCCCACAGCTGCAGCCCGCCACCTCCGTGGTGGTGCCCGGGTGCCGGATGCTGCTCGTGCGGACCGCCCTGATGCTGGTCGGGGGGCTGCTGCTCCTGCGCGGCGGCCGGGCTCGTGGCCGCGGCCGGCTCGGCGGAGATCATGTTGCCGACCTGCCAGCCTGCGGCTGCGGTGAGCGCGAGGGCTGCGATGAAGCCGCCGACCCGGGCCGCCACCGAGGAGCCGCGGCGCGCCGCGGGGCGCGCGGTGTCCGGCGTGGTCTCCACGGCAGGCCAACCTAGGCCGCCGACGACGCGAGGGGTCGGGACACCGGGGCCGATGACGGCGAGCGCCGCCGCTCATGCGCCCAGCGGGCTTGCGCTGCTCCGTCCGGCGGCAGCTGATGCGCCGACGGCGCCGCGACGCACCTCAGGGTTCGCGAGGTCTGATCCTGCGGCCCGCACGTCGACGCAGACGCCGGCCACCGGAACCAGGGCCGTGGCCTGCGGCAGGATCGCCCGGCCCACCGTGGTGCCGATGATCGGGTGATCGTCGCGCAACGACGGACTGCGCACCCACAGCGGGATGCTCACCCTGCTCGCGTGGCGCGACCAGCGCCCGATGGTCGAACGTGCACGACAGCCGGTGTGGTCGCCGCGTCGAAGGGCGAACCGCCGCACCGGACCTCGCGAGCCTGAGAGCGCCGGCCCGCACCCGGCGCAGCGGCTGCGACCGGACGGAGCAGCACCGCCCCGTTCGTCGCCCCCGTCGCGGCGTCCGTCGTCGTAGCTCCTCAGCATCGCAACCCGATCCCGGCTCACCTCCCTAGGTTCGCCTGCCGTGGAGCTCTCACCGCGGCCGTCAGCTCGCATGCCGGGCTCGGTGTCCGCGCCCAGCCGGTCATCCAGGACCGAGGAGAACCCGTGACCGTGACCGTTGCCGGCCCGTCCGAGACCGCCCCGCGGGCGGAGACCGAACTGCTGGTCGAAGGTATGACGTGCGGGGCGTGCGCCGCTCGCGTCGAGCGGAAGCTACGCAAGCTCGACGGGGTCGAGGCGAGCGTCAACTTCGCAACCGGCCGCGCGACCGTGACGCACCCGGACACGCTCGGCTCCGCCGAGCTCATCGCCGTGGTCGAGGATGCCGGCTACAGCGCGCGCCCTCCCGAACCGGGCACGCGGGACGACCCTGCCGACGCCGCGCACGAGCGGCGCCTCGCCGGGCTCCAGCAGCGACTGGCCGTCTGCGCCACACTCTCGGCGCCGGTGGTCGTGCTGTCCATGGTCCCGGCCGCGCAGTTCACGTACTGGCAGTGGACCGCCCTCGCGCTGACCGCACCCGTCGCGCTCTGGGGCGCGCTCCCGCTGCACCGCGCGGCACTGGCGAACCTGCGCCACGCTACCGCGACCATGGACACCCTGGTGTCGGTCGGCACGCTCGCCGCGTTCGGCTGGTCGGTCTACGCGATGCTGTTCGGTACCGCGGGCCAGGCCGGCCACACCCACTCCTTCGACCTGATCATCGGCCGGGTCTACGGCGGCGGCCAGGTCTACCTGGAGGTCGCCGCGGCCGTCACGACGTTCGTGCTCGCCGGCCGTTACCTGGAAGCACGGGCCCGCCGCCGCTCCGGCGCCGCCCTGCGGGGCCTGCTCGCGCTCGCGGCCACCGATGCGAGGGTCCTGCGGGACGGCCGGGAGCACCGCGTACCCATCGAGTGTCTCGCCGTCGACGACACCTTCGTGATCCGGCCGGGCGAGAAGATCGCCACCGACGGGAACGTGGTCGAGGGCTCCTGCGCGGTCGACACCGCCGCGATCACCGGCGAGCCGGTCCCGGCCGACATCGGTCCCGGGGACGACGTCGTGGGCGGGTGCGTCGCGCTCGACGGCCGGCTCGTCGTGCGCGCCACCCGGGTCGGCGTCGACACCCAGCTCGCTCGCACCGCCGCGATGGTCGAGCGGGCGCAGGCCGGCAAGGCCGCCGCTCAGCGCCTCGCCGACCGGGTCTGCGGTGAGTTCGTGCCCATCGTGTTCCTGCTCGCCGCGGGCACCTGGGGCCTCTGGGCGGGGCTGGGTGCCGGCCCGGACTACGCGGTCTCGGCCGCGGTCGCCGTCCTGATCGTCGCCTGCCCCTGCGCGCTCGGGCTCGCGACACCGACCGCGCTGCTCGTCGGCACCGGCCGCGCCGCTCAACTCGGCGTGCTCGTCACCGGCCCGGCGGCGCTCGAATCGACCCGCCGCGTCGACACGATCGTGCTCGACAAGACCGGCACGGTGACGACCGGACAGATGAGCGTGGTGGACGTCGTGCCTGCCGAGGGTGAGCGCCTCGACGAGGTGCTCGCCGTGGCCGGAGCCCTCGCCGACACATCGGCGCACCCGGTGGCACAGGCCGTGGCACGCCACGCAGGCACAGGCGGCGAGGCGACCGACGTGGTGTCCATCGACGGCTTCGGGCTTCGGGGCACGGTCGACGGCCGCGATGTCCTGCTCGGCAGGCTCCGCCTGCTGGAGGAGCGCGGCACCACCATCCCGGACGCGCTGCACGACGCGCTCGCTGACGCCGCGACCGCCGGACGCACCACGGTCGTGCTCGCCTGGGACGGGCACGCCCGCGCGGTGGTCGTCGTCGCCGACACCGTGCGCCCCACGAGCGCCGCGGCCGTCGCGGACATGCGCCGTCTCGGCCTGGAGCCGGTGCTCCTGACCGGCGACGCGGCGGGCGCCGCGCACGCGGTCGCCGACGCCGTCGGCATCACCGAGGTCATAGCCGAGGCGCAGCCCACCGAGAAGGTCGAGGTGATCGAACGGCTGCAGGCCGAGGGCCGGGTCGTCGCGATGGTCGGCGACGGCGTGAACGACGCAGCCGCGCTGGCCAGGGCGGACCTCGGTATCGCCATGGGCACGGGCACCGACATCGCGATGTCCGCCGCCGACATCACCCTCGTACGCGCCGACCTCGCCGCGGCCGCCGACGCCGTCCGCCTCTCCCGCCGCACCCTCACCGTGATCAAGAGCAACCTGGTGTGGGCGTTCGGATACAACGTCCTCGCGCTACCCCTGGCAGCGGCGGGGATGCTGCACCCCATGCTCGCCGGGGCGACCATGGCCGCCAGCTCGGTCCTCGTGGTGACCAACAGCCTGCGCCTCGCCAGGTTCCGAGCGCAGCACAGCACGACCCGCCCCCGAGGAGCACCATGACCGCCGCCCACGCCCGCGTCACGACAACCCTCGCCATCTCCGGGATGACGTGCGGTCACTGCGTCCAACACATCGCGAGCGCGCTCGCCGAGATCCCGGACGTGACAGCCACCGTCGACCTGGACCACGCGACTGCCGAGGTCCAGCACTCCACCGCGGTTCCCGTCGAGGTCCTCGTCGCGGCTGTCCTGGACGCCGGCTACACCGCAGAGCCCGCCAGAGGGCGACCGGGGTCGTTCGGGGTGCGGTGAGGGCAGCAGAAGGACGGTTGCGTGAGTGCGACGCCGCCAGCACCGTGATCCCCAGCGAGGCCGCGAGGGATCACCCGGTGCGGGCCGCCCGGGCCGCGGCGACGAGGTTGCGCAGCGTGGCCACTGTCTCGGTCTCGCCGCGGGTCTTGAGCCCGCAGTCCGGATTGATCCACAGCCGGGAGGGCTCGACCCACTTCTGGGCCGCGAGGATCAGGATGCGGATCTCGGTGGTGTCGGGAACCTGCGGGGAGTGCACGTCATACATGGCCGGGCCGAGCGCGCGCGGCACGCCAGGGCCGTAGCATGCGGGACATGAACACCTGCATTGCGCAGGTGTTGCGAATTTTCGTGTCCGAGTCCCCCTCGGACACTGAGAATCGTTATCATCAAGAACCTCAGCCGGCGACTCCAGCGGCTGACTGCGGCGCGCAGCCCGTCGACTGGCTCGTGGCTCATCCCCCGGCACCGGGCCGGCCGGAGGAGGCGCGCCTCGGCGACCCCCTTGACCAACGCCCACGAGGACGATCGCCCGCTGGTACGCGGTCCGCCGCGACTGGCAGGACACCGCTGCGCCATACGCGCCGACGCACGCCTACCGGCACCCGCGCCGCCCCGGCGCGCCGAGCGACCTGGCGCTCCCCCATCGTCGTGCCACGGTCACCACCGGAACACTCGACCTGCGCGGCATCCTGTCCGCGTCCCAGGCGTTGAGCTCCGAGACCAGCCTCGAACAGCTCCACTCGCGCGGCTGGTCTCGCTCGTCCTGCAGCTGGGTGCTGCGCAGGCGGCCGTGCCGCCCGATGTCGGTGGGCTGGCCACGCAGCTGGACGACCTGACCGCCGGCCTGACCGGCGCGCTGGACGAGCTGCGAGACCTCGCCCGCGGCATCCACCCGGCGATCCTCGCCGAAGGCGGCCTGCGCCCGGCGCTCAAAGTGCGGGCCCGCCGCTCCGCGGTCCCCGGTCGAGCTGGACGTGCGGGTCGCCCTGAGGCCGCCCGAGAGGATCGAGATCGCCGCCTACTACCTGGTGGCCGAGGCGCTGACCAACGCGGCCAAGCACGCGCAGGCCTCCGCCGTCGACATCGAGGTCGTGGCCGTCGACGCCAGCGGCGTACTGCGGGTCCAGGTGCACGACGACGGCCGCGGCGGCACCGGCCTCACCCCAGGGATCCGGCCTGGCCGGGCTCACGGACCGGGTGGAGGCACTTAGCGTCCTGCTCCGCATGCAGAGCCCCGTCGGGGCGGGCACCACCGTGCAGGCCGATCTCCCCCTGAACAGGGCCTTCGCTGCTCCTGACCGACCCACCGACACCGCGCTGTGCGGACTACGACGAGCGCAGCACCGCCCGGACCCGATCCGCGAACCCGGCGGGGTGGGTGACGAACCCGACGTGCCCACCCGGGAAGGCCACCGGCCGGGTCCCCAGCGACTCGGCCAGCGCGGAGGACGTCCGGTCGCAGAGCTGGCCGGAGGACTCCTCGCCGATGCCGACGGCGACCTGCGGGCCGCCCTCCCGGAGAGCACTGAGATCAGGGGTGAACCCCGTGGTGGGTCGGATCAGGTGCTCGAAGAAGAACGCCATGTCGCCGGCGCCGGTGAAAGGGGCCACCGACGGCGCCTCATCCGCTGCCCCGGCCCCGCGTGCATGGCCGCCCGCGGGCGGCGCGGTCCCCACGTGCGCCAGGAATTCCAGCCACGCCCGAGCGGTGTGCCCGGAGTGGTGGGTGGCCACGATCTCCTCGACCGCGGCACGGAGCTGATTGCGGTCGTCGAGCAACTCCTGCAGAGGTGGCTCGTGGGCGATCACGATGTGCACCTGCCCGGGGTGGGTCTGGGCCAGGGCCAGTGCGCTGACCGCCCCACCGCTGGAGCCCACCACCGCGACCCGTTCACGGGGTGACGGCGCCAGATGGGTGATCAGCCGGGACAGGTCGTCCGCCCGGAGATCCGCGGCAACGTCCGCGTCGGGATCGCTCACCGGGCTGCGGTGGATGCCCCGCGGGTCGGTGGTCAGCACGGTGTGGTCGCCGGCGAGGTGATCGGCGAGCGCGGTGAAGCTGTCGGCGTCCATCGGGTTGCCGACCAGGACGACCAGCGGCCCCGATCCGCGGACCTCGTAGTGCAGGCGCGCTCCGGGGACGTCGAGCACGCCGGTGGTGCGGGGACGGGTGGTCGGGTGGCTCATCAGGTCTCCGTGTTGGTCTGGTCAGGGCAGGTCGCGCAGCCACGCGTCGAGCAGCGTTGCGGCGTGGTCGCGCCGCTGCCCGTCGGGTGAGCGGCCGTCGACCGCGTTGCCGTAGTGGTCGGCGGCGACGACGTCGACCGCCTTCTCGGTGCTGCCGAGGTTGTCGACGATCTCCTGGACGTCGCTGGGGAACACGCAGTTGTCGCCGCTGTAGGCGATGAGCAGGGTCGGCAGGGTCATCTCGGGGCCGGCCTCTGCGATCGTGGCGCGGGAACAGTGCACCGACCACGTCGACAGCCAGGCGTCGGGGGTGGTGAGCCGCCCGAACCCGACGATCCCGTAGTTCGTGACGTCGGGCTTGCGCCCGAAGACCGATCCGTAGCCGCGGTCGGACGGATCGAGGCCGAGGTCCATCGCGCGAGGGTCGGCGTCCGTCCGCCAGACCGTGATCAGCCTGGCCGTCCCGGCGCGGTGCCGATGCGCTGCCGAGGCGCCGCCTGCCTTGACCGCCTTCCGTGCGGCCAGCGCTTCCGCTACGTGCTCGCGCGCCCGTTCGTCGATGCGCGCGATCCGCTCGAGCTGAGCCCGGCGGTAGCGCTCGAGGAACACCGCGGAGTAGCCGGAGCTCTCCGGCGCGGGCCGGTAGCCGTTGCGCTCGTCGAACGCATCGAGCTCCGGATCCACCGAGAACGGGTCGTCCTCGTCGGTGACCGACGGATCGATGCACCGGGCGAGCAGCGGGCCCTGCCCCGGGTGCGGGGCGAGGTAGGCCAGCGCGTCCAGAGTGGGCAGGGTCGCCTCCGCCAGGAGGCTGGGTCGGCCGGCGGGGGTGCTGGCGACGCGGTCGTCGGGTGCCCGCTGCGACTGCTGCACGTAGTAGGTGAGCAGCCCGGCGCCACCCGAGTTGCCGAGCCCAACCGTGCGACGGAACCCGAACGTGTGCAGCCACGTGAGGCCGGCGCCGAGGTCGAGGAGGGCCTGCTCGTGGACGAGCCGCAGGTCGTTGCCGCTGTCGCGGGCCTGTTGGGCGTAGACGGCGTGCCCGGCCCGCAGCAAGGCGGGGATCAGGTAGTGCCGGGACATGTCGACCCGGGGGTGCATGAGCACGACGACGGTGAGCGCGCCGGTCTCGCGCCCGGCCGGCATGTAGAGCGTGCCCTTGGCGGCGTTGCCGTCGACGGTGACGCTGGTCTGCAGGTGGGTGCGGGTCCCGCCGGGCAGCTCGGCGGGGTGCCAGTCGACGTTCAGGCCGGGGTTGGTGGGCACCTCAGACACCGACCTTCGCGTCGCGGGCGAGCAGCCTGCCCGCGCCGGGGAGGTCGACGGCGAGGCCGAGACGGTCCAGCAGCGTGAAGGCCCCCGCGGTGGCAGCCGACAGCACGGGCAGGCCGAGCTCGTGCTCGGCGCTCTCGACCAGGGACAGCGAGGGCATCTGGACACACGCGGACAGGACGAGCGCGTCCGCGCCGGACAGGTCCAGTGACCTGGCCGCAGCGCGGATCCGGTCACCCGGGATGCAGCCGACCTCTGCGTTGTCGGCGACCTCGAGAGCACGCCAGTCGGTGACTCCGATCCCCTCGTCCTCCAGGTAGGCCACGACCAGCTCGGCGACCGGCAGCAGGTAGGGCATGACCAGTGCGACGCGTCGCACGCCGGTCGCTCGCAAGGCGTGCACCAGCGCGCCCGCGCTGGAGGTGACCTGCGGGGTGAGACCGCGGCGGTCGGCCTGATCGGTGAGCGCGCGCTCGGTGAGCTCGTGCTCGCCGACACCGCCCGCATGTCCTTGCGCCATCAGGGCGACCAGGCAGGCGTAGAGCACGGCGTCCACCCCGGCGTCGAGGATCTCGTCGACGCAGCGCTCCCGCTGAGCGTTCATCCTGCGCAGCTCGTCCGGCGAGACGGTGTGCATGCGCATCCGGGTGGAGTGGAACGAGAAGTCGGCGCCGCGGTGGCGGTGCAGCAGGGCCGGCATCTCCGTCTCGACGGTGACGTTCGAGCTGGGCACCACCAGACCGATGCGGTGCAGCGGGCGCACGACGCCCGGGGTCGGGTCCGTCATCACGCGTCCCGCCGGGAGACGAGACGCAGCGCGTTCTTGTCGTGCTGGACGATCCGGGCGCCCTGCAGGCCTGCGACCGCGGAGTACCAGACGGCGTGCCGGCAGCCGGTCGCGCGGCGGTCGATGACGATCTCCCCCGCGCGGCTGGTGTGGCCGGGGCCGAGTGGCTCCGTGGGCGGCTCGGCGCCGGGATCGCCGTCGGCCGCGATCCGGAAGTACGGCCCGATCTTGTCGACGACCAGCAACGGGTCCCGCTCCGCGACGTCGACCAGCCCCTGGTTCTCCGGCACGTCGAGGACGAACACTGCCGTCACGACCGCACCGCCTCCGCGTGCGCCCAGTCCGCTGCCCGGTCGACGATCAGCTCGGCCTTGCGCGTCAGCAGCTTCTCCAGGCTGGGCTCGGAGCCCGCGGCGACCTCGCAGAGCGCGTCGACGGTGAGGGCGGCGTCGAGGTCCTCCTGCGGGGTGACCGGGCGCAGCGCCCTGGTCAGCTCGATCATGTAGCCGTTCGGGTCGTGCGTGTAGATCGACTCGATCGTCTCGTGCATCACCTGCATCTCGCAGGGCCACCGGCTGGCGTCGAGCCGACGCCGGTACTCGAGCAGGTCCTGCTCGGAGTCGACGTGGATGGCCAGGTGCCGGGAGTTGGCGAAGAACTCGGGGGTGTCCTCGGGGAGCCGCGCCCAGGAGTCGCCGCGGGCGTCCGGGTCGCCGACCGGCTCGTGCCCGAAGTAGTAGAAGAACGCGATCCGGTCGTCGTTGCCGATGTCGAAGAAGAAGTGCACGAAGTCCGGGTGCTCGGCCGGGCCCCATCCGGCCGCGCAGATCGAGTGCACCACCGGGAACTTCAGCACGTCGCGGTAGAAGCGAACGGTCGCGGCGGGGTCGAAGGTCGGGAAGGCGGCGTGGTCGACGCCGCGCGCCCGGTGCTCGTCCTGGATCATGGTTGTACTCCTGTTCGTGGACGGATCAGGGAAGGACGCAGACGAGGTCGGCACGTCCTGCGGCCACGCCCGTGGCGAGGTCGTCGATGTCCGCGCCCTCGACGACGACGAGGGCGTCGGTCTCCGATCGCAGGCGCTCACCCACGTCGAGCCTCGTCAGGAGGCTGCCGCGGTCGTCGGGCCCGGTCAGCCAGCAGCCGCGCCCACCCTGCTGGACCAGCTCGTGCACCCGTTTGACCAGCGCGTCGCCCGCCGGGGCCCACGGGTCGTCGAGGTCGATCGGAAGGTGGACGAAATCCGCGCGCGCCCCCGGGACGAGCATGCGGGAGCCCCAGCGGCCCGAGGGGTGGTCGAGCGGCCTGTCCAGCACCCAGTCGACGACTCCCTCGGTGGGGACGTCGGCCGGGTCGGTCCCGGCGAACTGGGCCAGACCCCGGCGGACGACGTCCTGGTTGGTCCCCGCGAAGCGCTGCAGAGCCACGTTCCCGGTCCGCGTCATGTACGCGATCATCAGCTGGTCGACGGGTAGGTGGGTGCGGTGCGGGAACGAGTCCCACCACAGCCTGCTGCGCCGGGCGAGCTCCTGCAGCCGCTCGACCTGCGGGCGTCGCGTGCGCTCGTAGCCGGCCAGCGCGGCCTCCAGGTCGGGGGCGGCGGCGACGGCGTCGACCAGCGCGATGGCGTCCTCCATCGCGAGCTTCGTGCCGGACCCGACCGAGTAGTGGGCGGTGTGCGCGGCGTCGCCGAGCAGCACGGCGTTGTCCCGGGTCCACCGCGTGCAGGAGATGGTGCGGAAGCGCAGCCATCGGGTGCGGTTGCCGATCAGCCGGTGCCCGTCGAGGTGCTCGGCGAACGCGTCGGACAGGTAGTCGAGGGCGACGGTGTCGGACCCGTCGGGCGGGGTCGCGTCGGTCGTCAGGTCGAAGCCGGCCGCGCGCCACGTCGCCTCGTCGGTCTCGACGAGGAAGGTGCTGCGCTCGGGTGCGTAGGGGTAGGCGTGCGTGACGAATGTGCCGTGCGCGGTCGTCGCCGGCGCGAAGATCGCGGTGTCGAGCGCGACGTCGGTGCCGGCCCACAGGTAGAGCCCGCCCGCGACGTCGACCCGCGCACCGAAGTGGGTCGCGTGGTCGGTGCGGGTCTGGCTGTTCACCCCGTCGGCGACGACCACGAGGTCGGCATCCAGGTCGTCGAGTGCGACGCGGCTCCCGTACCGCAGCTCGACGCCCGCCACCTCGGCGTGCCGCGCCAGCACCGCCAGCAGCTCGGTGCGGGCGATGCCGATCAACGCACCGTTGTGCACGCGGGCGGCGCCGTCACCGACGACCATCCGCATGTCGTGCGGCCGACCCGCGGCGAGGATGTCCGCCTGCGTCACCGGATCGGCGGCCTCCAGGTTGCGCTGGGTCCGCGCGGCGACCGCCACGCCGAAGCCGAACGTCCGTTCCGGTGTGCTCTGCTCGAACACGCAGACCCGGGTCCCGGGGTTCGCCAGCGCGAACAGCCGCGCCGCGTAGAGGCCGCCGGGCCCGCCGCCGAGCACCGCGACGCTGTCCAGTCTCATGAGGGAGGGCACTCCTTCTCGATCTTGCGGGCGATGTCGGCGCGCAGGTCCTTCTTCGAGACCTTGCCGACGGAGGTCAGCGGGAACGCCTCGACGCTCTCCACCCGCTCGGGCAGCTTGAACTTCGCCAGTCCCTGCCCGAGCAGGAACGCGGCGACGTCGGCGAGCGCGGGCGGCGCGGCCCCGTCCTCCGGCACCAGGTAGGCGCAGATGCGCTCGCCCAGCACCGGGTCGGGCATCGCGACGACCGCGGCGCGGCTGACCCCGGGATGGCGGACGAGCAGCTCCTCCACCTCGTCGGCGTGGATCTTCTCGGCGCCGCGGTTGATGACGTCCTTGATCCGCCCGTCGATCGCGTAGAAGTCCCTGCCGTCGACGACGTGCCGGGTGACCAGGTCCCCGGTGCGGTAGAAGCCGTCCGCGGTGAACGTCGCGGCGTTGTGCGCTGCGGCGCGGTGGTAGCCGGGGATGGTGTACGGGCCGCGGCAGGCGAGCTCGCCGACGGTGCCGTCCGGCACCTCCTCGTCGGAACCGACCTGCAGCACGCGCACCTCGTCGGCCGCGCAGACCCGCGTCCCCACGGTGGCGCGCCGGACCCGCAGCGGCGTGTCCGGCGGGGTGTAGAGGAACATCCCCTCGGCCATCCCGAACATCTGCTGGACCGGGATGCCGAGCTCGGACTCCAGGCTGTCCACCAGGTCGGCCGACGGTCGCTGCCCGCCCACCACGAACCGGGTCAGGCTGCTCAGGTCGGTCTCGCGGGCATCCGGGTGCTCGAGCAGCCGGATCGCGACCGCAGGCGGCACGACCGGCATGACCGTCACCCGTGCCGCCGCGATCAGACCGAGCAGCGGACCGGCGTCCGCGCTCTGCGCGAGCACGCAGGTCCCGCCGACCAGGTGGGCCGGCTGCAGTGCGGCGGCGATGCCGGCGTTGTGCATGATCGGCAGCGGGTGCAGGACGACCGACATCTCGTCCAGCTCGAGCGCCTCCGCCCACACGCGGGAGTTGTAGGCGTACTCGTGGTGCCTGCGCGGCGCGACCTTCGGCAGCCCCGTCGTGCCGCCGGACAGCTGCAACGCCACCACCGAGTCCGGGTCGGGCGCGACGGTGTGCAGCGCGGCGAGCGCGGCCGAACCGCGCCCCGTGGCGAGGACCGCGTCGAACGAGAGCGCGCCGGCCGGAGCCGCACCGCGCACGACGACCAGTGTGTCCAGCGCCGTCACCGCGGCTGCCAGCCGCGTCGCCGAGCCGACCAGGTCCCGGCCGCGGAAGTCGGCCTGGACCAGGTGGCCGCGGGCACCGGTGTGCTCGGCGAGCAGCCCGATCTCGCGCTCGCCGTGCTGGGGCAGCGTGCAGACGGGCACGATGCCCGCCTTGACCATGCCGTAGTAGGCAACGACGGTCTCGGCGACGTTCCCCAGCTGGACCATCACCCGGTCTCCGGGGCGCAGGGAGGTGGCGGCCAGCAGCCCGGCGGCGAACGCGTCGCTGCGCTCGTCGAGCTCGCGGTGGGTCCAGCGGACCTCCGCGGTGACGAGCGCGGTGCCGTCGGGCCGGCGGGCCATCGCGGCCCGCAGCGCCGTGCCGAGCGACTCCGGACGCCACAGGCCGTCGCGGAGGTAGCGCTGCGCGCGGTCCCGCGGGAAGGGCGGCGACGGGCTGTCGACCTCGACGGGCATGGCGTCCCCCTCATCAGAACATGTTTGTAGATTAATCGACATTTGTGTCACACCCCAGCCGGATCGCGCCGATCAGCGGTGGTCTGGTCAGGCGGGGTCGGCGGGAAGGGCCCGACCGAGGGCGCTCCGCAGGTGCGCGAGGTCCTCCTGCAGGAGGTCGAGCGCAGCCCACGGACCCGGGGCCACGGCCCGGTCGTCCGCGCGGCGCACCCCGGTGAGGGCGACGTCGACGAGGACGTCCGCCACCGCGTCGGCATCGCCGTCCGCGGCGGAGCGGTACCACCAGGCGACCCAGTTGGCCATGCCGAGCATCCCGAGCGCGACGGTGCGAGCCGGGAGCGGACGGAAGGCACCGGCGGACACGGCGTCCTCGATCAGGCCGGTGAGCAGCTCCAGCACCCGGCGCCGTGCGGCCCGGTGCAGCTCCGCGATCTCCGCGGGGAGGTCCGGCTCGCTGCGGTCGAGCAGCCGGAACCGGGTGGTGTTGCGGGCGTTGTTGACGACGATCCGGTGCAGCGCGACCTCGACCCGCCGCGCAGGCGTCAGGTCCTCGCGGTCCCGCGCCTGCTCCAGGATCTCCACCACCCGTTCGAGCACGTCGCGGACGAGCGCGGCGAGCAACTCCTCCTTGTTGCTCACGTAGTGGTACAGCGCGGGACGGCTGATCCCCATCGCGTCCGCGATGTCCTGCAGGCTGGTGTTGGCGAAGCCCTGCTCGGCGAACAGCCGGGCAGCGTGCTCCAGCAGCTCGTTGGACACCAGGCGGCGACGTGTGGGCTGCCGTGCCATCGTCACCTCATCATCGGCCTGCAAGCGGACCCGACCATCCTGCCCGAGCGCGGCACTCACGCCGGCACCCCGTCCACGGCCGTGGGCTCGCTCGCCTCGTGAGCGCGCTCCCCTGCGGGCTCGGGCCGCGGGACCAGCGCGCAGGCGAGCGCGCCGAGCACGGCGACCGCGGCGAACAGCGTCACGTTGCCGCCGAGACCGACGCCCGCCGAGAGCAGGGCACCGCCGAGCACCGGCCCCGCCACCGCACCCAGCCTGCCGACCCCGCTGCTGAGCCCGACGGCGGTGGCGCGGTTCACCATCGGGTAGTGCGCCGCGACGTAGCCGTACACGACGATCTGGTTGCCGGTCGTCGCCGCGCCCGCGATGAACACGAGCAGGTAGACGACCACGGTCGGCAGCGGTAGCGCGATCAGCCCCAGCGACGCCACCGCCATGACGAACAGCGTGGTCGCGATCCACCTGCCGCCGAACCGGTCCGCCAGCGCCGAGCCGAGCAGACCGCCGACGACCGCGCCGACGTTGAGCGCCAGCAGGAACAGCAACGCGGAGCCGAGGTCGTAGCCCGCGGCCCGCATCAGCTGCGGCAGCCACGTGTTCAGGCCGAACACGAGCAGGAAGCCGCAGAAGTTGGCCACGACGAACAACAGCGTCGCCACGGCGGCCCGCCCTCGCAGCAGCTGCCCGATCGCCCGGCCGCCCGAGGTCCGCGCCGGCCGGACGAAGCCCGGCGACTCGGGCAGCAGCCAGATCGCCAGCGGCACCAGTGTGACCAGCGGGAGCGCGCCGACCGCGAACAGCGCGCGGAACCCGGCCGACTCCAGGAACGCCAGCGCCAGCACAGCCGCGAGGACTCCCCCGACCGGGAACCCGCACAGCATGAGCCCGTTGACCGTGTGTCGCCTCGCGGCCGGCGCCACCTCCATCACCAGCGCGATCGCCGTCGGCGGGATGCCGCCGAAGCCGAGCCCCGCGAGGAACCGGAACAGGCCCAGCGACCACGGGTCCGGCGCCACCGCGACGAGCAGCATCATCACCGAGAACCAGGTCAGCGAGGCGATGAACAGGCGCCTCCGGCCCAGCAGGTCGGTGAGCGCACCCGACGCGATGGCCCCGATGAACATCCCGACCAGCGCATAGCTGCCGATCGCCCCGGCCTGCGCCGGCGTGAGACCCCACGGCTCGTACGCGAGCAGCGAAGGCATGGCCGAGCCGTAGACGATCAGGTCGTAGCCGTCGAAGACGATGGCGCCGAACCCGATCCCGACAGCCGCGATGGCAGCCCTTGTGCTCCGTGCGCCAGCTGCGGTGTACGCGGTCATCCGAGAGCCTCCTTGCTCGTCAGGCCGCCCTCCCGGCGGGGGGCGAGAGGAGGCTAGAACGGTGCTGACACTTGTGTCAATCTTTCGACATCAATGAAACCAGCGCCCGGTCGAGGCAATAACGAGCACGATCCCGCCGGCCGCCGCAGCGGCAGGGGCAGCAGTGTTCGTCATCGAGCGGTGCAGGAGGGACAGGCGCTGCTCGCACCGTTGCGCGAGCCGTGCCTGTGCGAGCTCGACCACCACGGCGACAGTGCCACGACCGGCGCATCACCCGTGAAGTCGCGGGCGACGACGCGGGTGGGACCGGGCCGGGGTCGAGGTGCTTGTCACGGCACCAACGCCCTGCCGCCATGGCGGCGCGCTCGCGCTGCGCCCGATCGACCTCGACCAGTACCTGATCTCGCTCCGCGAGAGGCGTAACCACACGATCACAGCCGGTCTCCCCCACGCTGATGAGCTACTTGATTGCCCACGCCAGGAAACTCGGGGCGGACGCGACACCGATCGGCCCGTTCCTGCGGTACCGATCCGGGGTCGTGGCGTGCCTCCCGTCCGGATCGGTGTTCGTCGACGACGGTGACGTGCAGGTCGTGCGAGGTGCCTGTACACCACACCGGCGTCCCGAGATGGACCAGGCACCTCATCAAGGCCGCGACGCTCCTCGCGTCGGACGCCGCCGTCAACCGGCTCAGCGGACGAGTCAAGCGAAGTCAGGGATCGCCACGCGCTCGCCGCCACGCATCGCCGACTCGTGGGCGCAGATCCCGACCGCGGTCCAGTTGGCTGCGGTGACGGCGTCGATCGCCGCCGGTCGCTCCTCGACGATGCTGCGGACGAACTCGTGCACGAGGTGCGGGTGTGAACCGCCGTGGCCGCTGCCCTGGATGAACGACAGATGCTGGTTGTCGTCGTCGTAGACACCCCCGGTGGTGAAGCGGGCGATCTCGACCGGCAACCGGTGCGCGAAGTCGGGCACCTCGACCCGCTTCGGATTCTCACCGACGTGGAGCACGTGCCCTGCGCCCTGGGTCTGCTCCCATTCGAAACTCGCACGGTCGCCGAACACCGTGAAACCCTCGACGTACTCGCGTGCCGTCTCGAACAGCGACCTGGCCACCTCCGCGCGGACGACCGAGTCGCGCAGCGTGATGAGTGCGCTCTCGACGGCGAACGGCGACCCGTAGCGCCCGGTGAGATCGTCGGAGATGCGGCCCGATCCGTGGCAGACGACGCTCTCCGCGAGCGCACCCGCGAGCGTCAGCACCGGGCTGACGGCGTGCGTCGCGTAGTGCATCGGAGGAATTCCCTCCCAGTAGCCCGGCCACCCCGCCATCTCCTGGTGGTGGGCCCCGCGGAGGAACTGGATCCGGCCGATGGTGCCTTCGTCGACGAGGTCCCGCACGTGCAGGAACTCCCGTGAGTAGACGACGGTCTCCATCATCATGTAATTCCGACCGGTCTCCCGCGCGGCCGCCACGATGGCGTGGCACTCGTCGAGGGTCGTCGCCATCGGCACCGTGCAGGCGACGTGCTTCCCGGCCCGGAGTGCCGCGATGCTCTGTGCGGCGTGGTCCGGGATCGGGGTGTTGATGTGGACCGCGTCGACGTCCGGATCCTCCAGGAGGGCATCGAAGCTCGCGTAGCGGCCGGGGACGTCGAAGCGATCGGCGATCTCGCGCAGCGAGTCCTCGTTGCGCCGGCAGACCGCGACCAGCTCGGCGTCGGGGTGGGCTTGGTAGATGGGGATGAACTCGGCCCCGAAGCCCAGACCGGCGAGGGCGACATGGATTCTTCGCGTCATCGTTGAGCAACCTCCCGCCGGTCAAGCTAGGAGCATCTGCGCCACTCCTCGATGCGCGATCCAGCATCGATCATTAGATTTCCTACCTATCGCTCCTCGACACGCGGCCGCGGCTCCGGAACTCCTGCCGGGAGATAGCGCCGGTGGCGGCGCGGCGGTAGGCACCCGGGGATGTGCCGGTGTGCTGCTTGAACATCACGCTCATGTACTCCGAGTGGCTGAAGCCGAGCCGCTCGGCGATCTGGGGCAGTGTCCAGTCCGTCAAGGTCAGCAGCTCGGCGACATGGGCGACCCGGGCGTGCACGATCTCGCCGTGGACGGTCCGCCCGACGATCTTGACGAACCGGGCGTCGAGGGCCCGCCGGGACAGCCCGACGTGCCGGAGCACGGCCGCAACGGTCGGTGCGCTGTCCGACCGGTCACGGATGAAGCGAAGCGCGGCGGCGACCAGCGGGTCCTCGACGGAGAAGATGTCCGAGGACTGCCGCGTGACCATCCGGAGCGGCTCGATAGGCCGTTTTCCCGGCTCGAGGATGCGGCCCGCCATCATCGCGTCGAGGATCTCCGCGGCGAGGTACCCGGTTCGCATCGTATCGGGCTGAATGCTGGACAGCGGCGGCGACGTGAGGGTGCAGAACAGCTCGTCGTTGTCGACGCCGACCACGGCGACCTCGTCGGGCACCCGGAGACCCGCGATCTTGCACGCCTCGAGCACCTCCAGGCCGGCGATGTCGTAGCAGGCGAGCACCCCGACGGGACAGGGGAGCCCGCGCAGCCATCTCGCGAGCCGCTCCCGGTCGTGCGAGCGCATCCCGGACGGCTCGAGCGTGAACTCGTGGGGGACGGCGTCGCGCCGGTCCGCGTGATCGGCGAACGCCGCGGCCCTGGCGACCGACCAGCCGAACCGCTGGTCACCGCAGAAGGCCATCTGCCGCAGGCCGCGCTCCGCGAAGTGCTCGACCGCCCAGCGAGCGATCGTGTCGTCATCGGTCTCGACGCACGGCAGCTCGGGTGCGAGGCCCTTCGCGCTCAGGTCCACCGTGGGCAGGCCCAGCTCGCGGATGAACCGTGCGGTCTCCTCGTTCTCGATCCGGGCGAGGACCCCATGGCCGTTCCAACCCTGAAGCCACGAGAAGTCGGTCTCGTGGCGGCTGTGTTCGGCGAGGTAGAACGACCACCGCGGGCGCTCCGCCGCGAACCTGCGGATGCCCGCCAGCACCCCGCGTGCGTACGCGTTGGACGTCTCGACGATCAGCGCGACGTGCCGCGTCGGCGCGGAAACCATGTAGGAAATCTAATGTTCGATGCCGGATCGCGCATGGAGGCGGTCGTGGGAGCCTCCTAGCCTGCTGCGGGGGAGGTCGCTCAATGGTGATGCGAAAGATCGAACTCGCGCCGACCAGCGCCGGATTCGAGCTCTGCTCTCGGGTGCGGGGGACGGCGTGAGCACGCAGATCGGTGTCAACGCCTGGGTATGGGCCTCGCCGTGCGACGACAAGACGGTCACCGAGCTCGCCCCGCAGGTCGCGCAGTGGGGGTTCGACGTGCTGGAGCTGCCGCTCGAGCAGCCGGGTGACTGGGATCCCGCGCAGACCGCGATCGTGCTCGGCGACCTCGGGCTCGGCGCCACCGTCTGCGTGGCGATGTCGCCGGGCCGGGAGCTGGTGTCCGCCGACGCGGCCACCGTCCGCGCCACCCAGGACTACCTGCGCGGCACCCTGGACGCGGCGGCCCTGATCGGCGCGCCGGTCGTCGCGGGCCCGGCCTACACCTCGGTCGGCCGGACCTGGCGGATGTCGGACGCCGAACGCGCCGCCGCATACGCGCAGTTCCGGGAGAACATGGCGCCGGTGGTGCAGCACGCGTCTGACGTGGGCGTGCGGATCGGGGTCGAGCCGCTGAACCGGTACGAGACCAGCCTGCTCAACACCGTCGACCAGACCCTCGCGGCCCTCGAGGGGCTGCCGGCCGAACACATCGGGCTCGCGCTGGACACCTATCACCTCAACATCGAGGAACGCGACCCGGCCGCGGCGACCCGCCGGGCGGCGGGACGGATCATGCACGTCCAGGTGTGCGCGAACGACCGCGGGGCGCCGGGTGCCGACCACCTGGACTGGCCGGCCTTCCTGTCCGCGCTGGACGCGGCCGGCTACGCGGGGCCCCTTGTCATCGAGTCGTTCACCGCGGAGAACGAGTCGATCGCCACCGCCGCGTCGATCTGGCGCCCGCTCGCCCGCACCCAGGACGCCCTGGCGACCGACGGCCTGGCCTTCCTCCGCGGGATCACCGACGCCTGACCCGTTCCGAGTCCCATCCCGCACGACCAGTGCAGTACCACGTTCGCGGCATTGAGTTCATCACGGCGAAATACTGACGATGGCGGGTGACGATGGACGCGTTGCTGCGGAATCCTCCTGACGAGTCACACGAGGATCCGACGGGTTCTGCGAGCGCGGACATCGGTTCGGTGGTCCGGTGACCGCGGCAACCAGCGGCAAGGAGCGGCCCCCGTCCGCGCTTGACCGCTGGGCGGGCATGCGTCGTCCGCCGACCCTCGGCGCTGCCGCCGCGTTCGTCGCACTGGCGTTGTGGGTGGTGTTCTTCGCGGACGCCACTCCGGCCGGGTCGATGGCGGCGAATCCGGGGAACTTCGTCGTGACGGCGCTCGACGCCGTCACCTTCGCCGGGTTGCTGTTCGTCGCCGGGTCCGGCTTCACGTTGATCTTCGGCCTGATGCGCACGGTCAACATGGCACACGGCTCGCTGTTCCTGCTCGCCGCGTACATCGCCGTCCGGGTGCAGCAGGCGATGGTGGGCCGGACGCGCAACATCGAGCCCGCGGACGTCGGCCTGCTCGACTGGGTGGTCCCCATGGTCGCGGGTGCGACGGCCGCGGCCGTGCTCGGCCTGCTCATCCAGCAGATCTTCCTCCAGTGGAACGAGGGGCAGGAGCTCCGCCAGGCCTTGATCACGCTGGCGATCACCGTCGTGCTGGCCGACCAGATGCTGCGTGAGTTCGGCGGCCTGGCGCAACGGATGGTCTGGCCGGGGGCCGTGACGTACTTCTTCTCGGTCTTCGGCGAGAGGTACGCGGTGTCCCGCCTGTTCATGCTCGGTGTCGCGGTGCTCGTCGGGGTGCTGTTGTGGCTGTGGCTGAGCAGAACCCGCATGGGCATGGTGATCCGCGCGGGCGTGGACGACCGGCAGATGGTGCGCGCGTTGGGCATCAACATCAGGCTGGTGTTCGCCGTGACGTTCTTCGTCGGGTCGTTCCTCGCGGGCCTCGGAGGGGTGCTCGGGGCGTCGTTCGCCGGGGCGGCGCCCGGAATCGACGGCAGCTGGCTGCTCAACTCGCTCGTCGTGGTGATCATCGGAGGAATGGGCTCCCTGAAAGGGGCCGCTGCGGGTTCCCTCCTGTACGGGACCGTCGTGGCGTTCTCCCCCGCATACCTGCCCAGCGACTACTCGTACTACGCCATCATCGTCACCTTCGCCCTGCTCGCGATGGTGCTGGCGATCCGGCCCTACGGGCTGTACGGGAGGCCGGCATGAGCGCCCGCGCGCTACTGACGCGAGGCAACCTCGCCTTCGCCCTGCTGATGGTCGTCCTGTTCGTCATCCCCACGGCCGCATCCACGTTCTTCATCAACTTCGTGATGACGCAGACCATGATTCTCGGGATGGCGGCGGCAACGATCGTGTTCCTGGCCAAGTACGGCGGGATGACCTCGTTGGCGCAGCTCCTGTTGTTCGGAGTGGCCGGGTTCATGTTCGGCAATGCCGCACTCGAGGTCGGGGCCCGCGGCCTGAACCTCGGGTGGGGCCCGTGGGCGGCGATCACCTTCGCGATCGTCGTGACCACGGCGGTCGCGTTCGTGCTGGGCGCGGTCGCCGCCCGGACCACCGGGATCTACTTCCTCATGCTCACGCTGGTGTACGCGGTGATCGGCAACTTCGTGTTCGCCCAGATCGTCGACATCTCCGGCCCGAGTGGCATCACGAGCATCCCCCGCCCGGCGTTCGTCGGCTCCCCGTTGAGCCTGTACTACGTGGGCGTCGTGCTCTCGGCGATCGTCTACCTGGGTTTTCGCGTGGTGGGCCGGACCGCGTTCGGCCTGGCGCTCCAGGGCGTGCGCGACGATCCCGTGCGCATGGCTTCGCTCGGTTTCAACGTTCCGCTCCACCGGACGCTCGCCTTCACCCTCGCCGGGTTCGTAGCCGGCCTCAGCGGCCTGCTGAACGTGTGGTGGAACGGGCAGATCGACCCGGCATCCATCTCGATCGGGCCCACGTTGATCCTGCTGATCATCGCCGTGATCGGTGGGGTGTCGTATTTCGAGGGCGCCTGGCTGGGCGCATTCGTGTACGTGCTGATCTTCACCTATCTCCGCGACCTTCCACTGGTGGACCAGATCGGGATCACCGAGGCCAGGTTCAACACCGTGATCGGGATCATCGTACTGCTGATCATGGTGCTCTCCCCGGAAGGAGCGGCCGGAATAGCCGAGCGCATTCGTCGCCGGCTCAGGGGGCGCACGCGCACGGCATCAGCCACATCGACCAGCGGACCCCGGTCCACTGACCCGGACGAGAAGGAATCGGAGGTTCACGACGATGAGCCGAATCGGGCGACCGAAGGTGCGGGCGCTGTCCCTGGCAGTGGGTCTGGTGCTCGTGGCGGCGGGCTGCGGGGGCTATAGCGACAGTGGTGGGGGTGGCGCTCCTCCCGGCGCCGCCGCGGCCGATGACGGAACCGTACGTCTGGGGATCCTCGGCGAGTGCGAAGGACCGTTCGGCGGTTTCCACGAAGACGTCGTCGCCGGTGCCACTTTCGCGCTGGTGGAACATGCCGGTGCCACAGTGACGTCGCGGACGAGCGCGCTCGACGGGTTCACCGGCGCCCAGGTCGCGGGGACCCCGATCGAACTGGTCGGCATCGGGTGTGGCGACGACACCGCGGACCGCATCCTCCAGGAGGTGCGGCGGCTCGTCGAGCAGCTCGGCGCCAACGTCATCATCGGGCCGCTCTCGGGAGACGAGGGCATCGCCGTCGCCGAGTACGCCAAGTCCAACCCGGAGCTGACGGTCTTCGCCGGCCTCGCCGGCTCTCAGGAAGCGACGCTGCAGGTACAGGCGCCGAACTTCTTCCGGTTCTACGGGGACGGGGCGATCTGGAACGCCGGTCTCGGCGACATCCAGTACAACAAGGAAGGCTGGCGGACGGTCGCGGTCATCGCGGACGACTACAGCTTCGGCCACACGTCCGCCGCCGGGTTCATCGCGGACTTCTGTGCCGTCGGCGGCCAGGTCACCCATCGGGTCTTCCCACCGCTCGGCACGACGGACTACTCGTCCTACATCGCGCAGCTCCCCGACCCGGACGAGGTCGACGGCTACTTCTGGGCCGTCGGTGGCACCGGAACGCAGGCGTCCCTCGAGGCGTTCGTCGACGCGAAGGGCAACCTGACCGGCAAGCAGCACACGGGGAACTTCTTCTTCAACCCCGACCTGGCGCAGGCACTCGGTACCGGCATCGCCGGGGCGTACGTCGGCGGGTTCGCCGCGTTGCCGGCCGACGTCCGCACGCCGGAGATCGACGAGTACCTGGCGAGCGCCGACGCGACCTGGGAGTCGCTGGCCGGAGCGCTCAGCAGCAACCAGCCGGCGCCGCCATCGGTGACCGCCGCGTTCGGGTTCTTCTACGGCTACTACTCCGCAGGCGTGGCCCTGGCCCAGGGGCTCACGGCCGTCGACGGCAACATCGCGGATCGCGCCGCCTTCCACGCCGCGATCTCCGATCTGACCCTCGACCTCCCCTACGGTGAGGTCAGGCTGGACGAGAACCGCAGCGGGATCGTCGACGTGGGGATCTCCCGGCTCACGGTCAACGACAAGGGTGAGGTCGTCCAGCAGACCGTGGCGATCGTGCCGGGCGTCGACCAGACCTTCGGTAGCACGTTCGGGCCCGACGCCCCGTCGCCGTCCCGTGACTTCCCGCGGTGCGAGCGGCGCGACCTGCCGTGGACGGGCAAGGCGATTCCGGTCGTCGGCGGCGCGCCGCAGCGCTGATCATCGAGGAGGCTGTGGCCATGGCCGAGACCAGCGAGCCGACCGGTCCGGAACCGGCGATCCGGGTTCACGCCGTCACGGTGGCCTATGGGGGCCTGCTCGCCCTGCGCGGCATCGACCTGGAGGTCGCGCACGGCGAGCGGGTGGCGATCATCGGACCGAACGGGGCCGGCAAGTCCACGCTGTTCAACGTAATCGCCGGCGACATCGCGCCGACGCGCGGATCGGTGGTGATCAAGGGCCTGGACTGCACGTCGAGGCCCTCCCGGCACCGGCCTCGGCTGGGCGTGGCGCGCACCTACCAGAAGGCGCGGACGTTCGCCGGACTGACCGTGCGGGACAACATCTACCTCGCTCTCGCCGGCCATCGACGCAGGCACCACTCGCTCTGGCGGTCCTCCGTCGATGATCGGATGAGAGTCGAGGCGGGCCGGGTCGCCGGTGCGGTCTGGCTCACCGACCAGCTCGACCGTCCTGCAGGCGAACTCGCGCACGGGCAGAAGCGGCAGCTGGAGCTCGGTATGGCGATCGCGGCTCAACCGGACGTCCTGCTGCTCGACGAACCGGCGTCGGGTCTGTCGCGCGGCGAACGCGAGCGCCTGGTGGAACTGCTCGAGTCCTCTGCCGCCGACGTGACGCTGCTGCTCATCGAGCACGACATGGACGTGGCGTTCCGGATCGCCCGGCGCGTGGTCGTGATGGCCGACGGGGAGACGGTGACCGTCGGTTCGCCTGCTGACGTCCAGAACAACCCCGACGTACACCGGATCTATCTCGGCGTGGAGGCGATGACGTGAGCGGCGCCCCCCTGCTCGAGGTCCGAGGACTCCGGGCCGGCTACGGAGCATCGCTGGTCCTCGACGATTTCAGCTTCGGTATGGGCATCGAGGCGGTCGGGATCGTCGGCCGCAACGGCATGGGCAAGACCACCCTGTGCGACACCCTCGTCGGATTCCTGCGGCCCTCCGGCGGGCAGGTTCTCCTCCGCGGGGAGCGCGTCGACGGACTGACGCCGGAACGGATCGCGAGGGCCGGGATGGCGTACGTCCCGCAGGGGCGGCGCCTGTTCCCGTCCCTCACCGTGGATGAACATCTCGCCATGCTGGCCCGGGGAACCCGGAACAAGCGCTGGACGCCCGATGCGGTCTACGAGCTGTTCCCCCGGCTGGCAGAGCGCAGGAAACACGGTGGCGCCAACCTGTCGGGTGGCGAGCAGCAGATGCTGGCGGTCGGACGTGCGCTGCTCCTGAACGCGCACCTGGTCGTGATGGACGAGCCGTCGGAAGGCCTGGCCCCGACGATCGTCGACGTCCTGGTGGACGCCGTCCACCGCCTCGTCGGGGAAGGCGTGGCCGTCCTGGTGGTGGAGCAGAACCTGCGTGCAGCGGTCCGAATGGCCGGACGTCAGCTCGTCATGGTTTCCGGCCGCATCGAGGCGGAGTTCAGCGGCGATGAGCTGACGACCCGGCCCGACCTGCAGCACCGCTACCTGGGCGTGGGAACCGTGCCTGCGCCTCACCCGAGACCGTAGCCGCGGGCTGCGGGACGCACGTCAACGCGTATCCACCGGAGAGAAGGAGCGAGCAATGGCCAGAGTGTTGGTCCTGACAGGCGACGCGGCAGAAGAACTCGACTCGATGTACCCCGTCTTCCGGTTGCGGGAAGGCGGCCATGAGGTCGTCGTGGCCGCTCCGAGCAGGCGGGCCGTCAAGCTGGTGATCCACGACTTCGAGCAAGGCTGGGACGCGTACACCGAGAAGCCCGGCCGCCAGCTGCCCGTGGACCACGCGTTCGCAGACGTGCGACCGGAGGACTACGACGCGCTGGTGATCCCGGGCGGCCGAGCGCCGGAGTACATCCGCACCGACCCGGACGTGGCCCGCATCGTGCGCCACTTCTTCGAGCGCGACCTCCCGGTGGGCACGATCTGCCACGGCCCGCAGGTGCCGGCCGCTCTGGGCCTGCTGCGCGGCCGCACCACGGCAGCATTCCCGCCGCTGAAGGTCGACATGGAGCAGGCCGGCGCAACGTTCGTGGACGCGCCGGACGTGGTTGACGGTTCGATGGTCTCGTGCCGCGGCTGGCCGGACCTGCCCGAGTGGTCGCGTGCGTTCATGCGCGTGCTAGACGGCGCGCGCGTCCTGGCGTGATGCACACATCCGCGGGTCGCGCGGTCGCCGGTGACACCGCCGCGGGTCGTTGTAGCCGGAGGTGCGTGGCGCGGTACACCACGCCTGCGCTGCCGCGACCGACCAGTGCATCGATGCGGTAGCCCGCCAGCTCGGCACCCAGCCACGAGTCATCAACCATTCCGCCCCCGCTCGACGTCGCAGGCGGAGATCAACGGAACCTCCCGCATGCGCGTGCCGCGCGTTCTGCTCACGGCTCGCCGGACCCCGGTGGTCACGTCGCCGCAGCCGAATTTGGCGGCGTGACCCGCTGCCGGCCCGTCAGGATGATCGCGACGATCGTCCACGCCAGGGCCGCGACATAGCCGAGCAGCGCGAAGTACCCGACCAGGATGGCCGTGTCGTAGTACGGCTCCGTCGCGAGGACCACGTAGTCCCTTTCCGGCGCGCCGACCATGACCAGCCCCGGCACCCACAGGATGTCGGCAGTGAGGAAGACATCCGGAAACAGCGCGGCCACCGCGACGAGGAAGACCGCATCCGCGATGAACGGGGCGGCCACCGTCGGCGACAGCCGCCGACGGCGCTTCGTACCCACGGCCAGCGCCAACGGAAGCAGCGCAGCAACGAGCGGGACGAAGAGAAAGACTGCCAGGATGGTGATCCAGCCCGGCAGGGCCAACCGGATCGTCGCGGCGACAAGCACGGCAATGAAACCGGATTGCCGGGGCGAGCAAGATCTCGATCATTGCACCACGGCATGCACGGAGATGTTCCCGTCCTCGCTGGTGCGGAAGATCGCGTATCGGTCGGAGATCGCGACGATCGGCCCGGGTAGCCGTTCGTCGAGAACATTGGCCGATCGGTCCACAACGAGATGCCGGTTGATGTAATCAGACGACACGCGTTGCGGATCACTTTTCGCCGCATATTCAACGAATACGTGATCGCCCCAAATGCCGTGTATATCTCTGAGGAGTCCTTCGTCCAGGTCCACAGGGTGCCGGGAGACGCGAACCTTGCGATCGGCGAGCTGGAAGGAGACCAGCTTGTCGTCTACGTTCGCGCATGCAATGGTCGAACGAGTGTCGCTCGCGCAGGAAGAGATGTACTCGCCGAGATTCGCCATCTCCCGCCCAGTGTCCGCTTCCACGATCAGCGTCTGGTCGAGGGGCCGCTCGACTCCCTGACTTTCTGCTCGTACCAGAACGAGGTCGCCCGCCACCACGTCCGCGGCTGACGCCGCGAACCGTTGGCTCAGATCGTAACGTCGCTGCCCGGATGTTGTGTCCAGTGCGACCAGGGTGCCGTCGGCGGGCGGCCGGCCCGGTCGGGAGCTCAAAGCGACGTCAGTGTATGTCGTTGGGATCCGCCCGATGACGGTCTGTCCGGCGATGAAGTCCGCCACCACTCCAGCGTGTTCCCACCGTTGGCTTCCGTCGGAGGTGTTCAGCGCGACGGTGCGGAGGCTGCCGAGGTCTTTGCTGAAGGGATCCTCGATCCCGACCACGAGCAGGTCATTGCTGACGGCGCGCGGCACGACAGCGAGGTACCGCATGCTGCCGACGGCGGCGAGCGGGGTCGCCCACCGCACGGAAGCGTCCTTTCCGGATAGCGCGGCGACGCCCACCTCTTTGCACTGACCGTTTTCGCATGGGCAGGATTCCGTCGGCTGACTGCAGGTGTAGCTGGTGTAAGGGACGAAGACGAGGAGGCCCTCGACTGGGTCCTCCAGGACCGGAAGGTAGCTACCGCTCGACCCGATGTAGAGCTCGGTTCCGTCCCCGCTCGGCAAGGGTTCCTGCCCGTCGACCAGCCAGCGTGGCTTCCCGGTCGCCGCGTCCACGGCGGTCAGACCGGGGCCGTCCTTTCCACCGCCGAGGAGCAGGGCCGTGTCGCCGTGCAGGGACGCACCCCGCACCAGGCTGATCGCGTCGGCGTCGGTGCTGCGCCAGAGTTCGCGCTCCTCCACGAGCGGCCCGAGCTCGGGTGGCTCGTCGATGGCCTCCCCCACATCACCACCGCACGCGACCACCAGCAGCGCCGCACCCGCGATCGCCGCCCACCGAATGCCACCGAGCATGGTCGGCCTCCCCCAGATGGATCTCGACGTGGGCTATGACTACGCCGCCCGGTCCACGGTTGGGGTTGCTCGTCCAAATTTCGGAGATGCCCGTCCATCAACGGGCCCCTGCCGCGCTCACCCCAACCGATCGGTGCCCGGGCCGGTCGCCCCAGGCGACACGCGATCCGAAGGTGGAGCGATGGATGGACTGTCGGTGGGTGACCCGCTGGCCGTCGGGCGGTTCCGGCTCGTCGGCCGGCTGGGCTCCGGTGGTATGGGCCGGGTGTACCTGGGTCGATCGCCAGCCGACGAGCTTGTCGCGGTGAAAACGATGCACCCGCGGATCGCCGAGGACCCCGGGTTCCGGATCCGGTTCGCGAGCGAGGTGGCGATCCTGCGCAGGATCGAGTCCCCCGGGGTGGCCCGGATGATCGACGCCGACCCCGACGCAGAGGTGCCGTGGTTGGCGATGGAGTACGTCGCCGCACCGTCGCTCGAGACCGTCATCGCCCGCTTCGGCCCGATCGCGCAGGTGAGCCTGGGGGTGCTCGCGTGGCGGTTGGCGCAGACGGTTGCCGATCTGCACGCGGCGGATGTCGCGCATCGGGATCTCAAGCCGTCCAATGTGTTGCTCGCGGCTGACCGGCCGAAGCTGGTCGACTTCGGGATCGCCCGCGCGGTCGACACCGTGTTGCTGACGCAGGCCGGTCTGGTTCTCGGACCGCCGGGTTTCATGTCCCCGGAACAGGCGCTCGGTGCCGACCCCGGGCTCGCCTCCGACGTCTTCTCGCTGGCCGGGGTGCTCGTGTACGCGGCCACCGGCCGAGGCCCGTTCGGTGAGTCGAGTACCGCGGTCGCGATGCTGCGGCGGGTCGTGGACGAGGAACCGGACCTGTCCGACGTCGCCGCCTGGCTGCGCCCCACGCTGGAGCCGTGCTTCGCCAAGGATCCAGGGGCCCGGCCGACGGCCCGCGAGCTGACCGGCCGGGTCGCCGGCCGTGGTGAGGGCTCCTGGCCCCCGCCAGGCACGGACTCGCTCGGAGGCGATGCTCTCCCGGCCAAGTCACGGGCGCCCGGCATGACGCGCCGCCGGATGCTGGCAGCAGCGGGCCTCGTATGGGCGATTCCGCCACTCGGTCTGGCCACCTACGCCGCGACACACCCCGCTCCGGACCCTGCGTCTTCCTCCACCACCCCCGCCAAGTCGATCTCGTGGGAGATCGAGACGGACAGGCAGGTCGCCGCGTTGCTCCTCGCGGACAACGTGATGCACGCGGCGACGCCCAGCCGGCTGTACGCGCTCGACCCGTCGACCGGGCAGCGGCGCTGGGAAGCAGGACTGGGAGGTGGGCTCGCGGAGTCGGAGGTCGGCTTGGCGTTCGACGGCCGCAACGCCCGTCTCCTGGTTGGTGTTCTCGGCCGGATCCTTGCGCTCGATCCGCGGTCCGGCCAGACACTGTGGGAACACGTGGTCGACGGGACCCAGCCGTCACGGATGCTGCCCGCGGCGAGTCACGACACCGTCTTCGCCGCGGGGCAAGGGCAGGTCCGAGCGCTCGACCCGGCCACCGGTGAAATGCGCTGGACGCACCCGCTGCCGGACGAGCCGACCAGCGGGCCCTATCCAGCAGCAGAGGTGTGTGTGCTGACCACGGCAACGCATCTGCTCGCCCTGGACGCCGAATCCGGACGGCGCCGATGGGCGATACCTCTCGAACCCAGCGCTGTCCCGGGTCGGGTGATCTCGCTGGTGGTCTCCGACGGGTTTGCGGTGGTTCCGGACGATACCGGTCTGACCGCCGTCGACGTGGGATCCGGTGCGGTCGTGTGGCGGGCAGGACTTCGGACGCATCCAAGGCCGGAGCCGCAGTTCGCGCAGATGGTTGCCGTCGGTGGCACGCTCGCCGTCATCGCAGACGGCCGCGTGCATGCGTTCGCACTGCGCACAGGGGACAAGTTGTGGGCGTACCCCGTCGTGCGCGGCCCCAGCCTGGAAAGCATCGCCACCGACGGCGTGACCGTGTTCGCCAGTGGCTCGAGACTCCGCGAGGTCTACGGTCTCGACCTGACGACCGGCCTGTCGCGCGGCTTCCAGTACGGGTCCGCGGAGATTCTCGGCGCCCGGGACGGCGTGTTCTACCTCGCATATCACCGAGGGCTGTGGGCCCTCGAGCCGACATGGACGTGAGCGCAGTGCCCGCCGACATCGAACCGCTGCGGCGTTCCGACCCCACGACGATCGGGCCCTACCGGCTGCTCGGACGGTTGGGCGCGGGTGGAATGGGGGAAGTCTTCCTCGGCCGAGACCGGGCCGACCGCCTCGCCGCCGTGAAGCTCGTCCACGACGCGTTCGCCGGCGACCCGACCTTCCGCGCCCGCTTCGCCCGCGAGGTCCGCATCGCCCGCAGGATCCGCATCGCCTCGGCCGTGGCCGTGATCGACGCCGATCCCGATGCGCCCGTGCCATGGCTGGCCACGGAGTACATCGACGGCCCCTCGCTCGACGGGTTGGTGGCAGCGCAGGGGCCGATGGCCGAACCTGCCGCGGGCGCGCTGGCGGCCCGGCTGGCCGCGACGTTGGCCGAGCTGCACGGGGCCGGGGTGGTACACCGGGACGTGAAACCGTCGAACGTGCTCATCGCGGCCGACGGCCCACGCCTGATCGATTTCGGAATCGCGAGCGCCGCTGACGCCACAGCCATCACCCGCAGCGGCACGCTGCTGGGAGCGCCCGAGTACATGTCGCCGGAACAGGCGCTCGGCACGAGCGCCGGTCCCCCGGCCGACGTGTTCTCGCTCGCCGCGGTCGTGGTCTACGCCGTGACCGGGCACGGCCCGTTCGGTTCAGCCGCGCATCCGGTGGCCATGGTGCGCCGCATCGTCGACGAGCCCCCCGACCTGGAGGGTGTTCCGGACGGTCTTCGCGTCCTGCTGGAACCGTGCCTGGCCAAGGAGCCGACGTCCCGGCCGCCGGTGCGAGAGCTCGCCGACCGTCTCCGGCGGCGGTTCACCACGGTGGACGCTCCCATCGACGACGACCGTCCGCGGCCGCTCGGTCGTCGCAGGCTGCTCCGGGCCGCGGTACTCGGTGTCGCGGCAGCCGGGGCCGCGGTCGCCGCAGGCCCCCAGCTGATCTCACTCGGCCCGCGGCCGCCCCGCGGAACGATCCGGTGGACGTTCGACAAACCGCTGTATTACGGCTTCGCCGGGCTGTCGTTCGGCGCCGGGATCGTCCTCGCCGACGCCGAGGAGTTCATCTACGGGCTCGAACCGCATGACGGCCGCCTCCGCTGGAAGATGGAGAGCCCCGGCACGGCCTACAGCTTCCGAACAACGACGGGTGTGCGAGACGTGGTTTACGCCACCGACCGCCAAGGGATCGTCGCGCTCGACGCGACGACCGGCAGTCTTCGGTGGGAGCAGAAGGGCGCTGAGGTGCTCACCGCAGGCGAGACCATCCTCCTCGGGAAGACCGCCGGACTCCGCAACACCGGCGGTGGAGAGCTGTTCGGGATCGACCTCGACACCGGCGACACCCGCTGGCGGTACCCGATACCTGACAGCGTGACGCAGCTGGCCGTGTCGGAGGGCCTGTTGCACGTGGGGTTCAACGGAACCCTCACAACCTTCGAGGCGAGCACCGGTGCCATCCGCTGGGCGATGCCATGGCCGGCTGGCTACTCGCTGGGCGGCCTCAGCACCTACGGCGACACCCTCGTCTCGGCCCAGTGGGACCGGCTGGTATCGCTGGACGCCGCGACGGGGGAGGTTCGGTGGACCGTCCCGTTCGACGGCTCCCGATACGCCGCTCCAGCCACGCACGACGGCACGGTGTTCGCGAACGAAGGCGGCAAGGCCAGCGCCCGGGACGCCGAAACGGGCAAACTACTGTGGAGCACCGCAGCATTGGGCGACCCCGACAAGGCCACCTTCACCCGCGAACCGGCCGTTCTCGGCTCGTCCGTGTACCTCCTCGCATCGTCGGTCCCCGAGGAGACGGGCTCGGTCGAGATCTGCGCACTCGACATCGAAACCGGGGCCTACCAGTGGGCGATCCCGCTCGACGCCGGTCTCACCAACACCCAGGCATCCCCGGTGACGTCGACCGATACCGTCTGCATCGCCACCCATCGTGCAGTGCTCTCGGTCGGCCCTTGAGCGGTCGCTGATCAGATCGCGAACTCGCGCATCCAGAGATCGTGGTAGAAGGTCGGCCACGCCGCGTCCGCGATGTCCGAACTGTCGGCGAGCCGGTCGGCGAGGGCAGCCGCGGAGCAGCGGTGCGCGGCGACTCTCTCGAAGCACGGCGCGAGCCGTTCGGCGAGTTCGGGGGGCGTTCCGCGGAAATCGGGTGGCCCCCCGAGGATCCGGCGGGCGACGGCCAGTGGTGAGGCGTCCGGACCGTCGAACGGGCCGGTCCCTCGCGCTGCGTACACCACAACAGACGCCAGCGAGAACACGTCGCACGCCGGACCCGGTTCCTGACCCAGCACCTGCTCGGGCGCCAAATAGCCCGGATCACCCGTCGGCATGCCCACCTGCGTGGCCGTAGCCGCAGCGGCCGCACTGCTCAGGCCGAGATCGACGAGGCGGGGCCCATCCGCGGCGAGCAGCACGTCGGACGGTTTGAGATCGGAGTGGGCGGCACCCCGCCTGTGGAGATCGGTGAGAAGCCGGGCCAACCGCAGGGCGAGCAGACCGGCCGTCGGGCCATCCAACGGACCGGTCGTCCGCACGGCTTGGGCCAGGGACGGACCTGTGACGAAACGGGAAGCGAGCCACGGGCGGGGGGCGTTCAGGTCGGCGTCGATGATCTCAGCGACGGCGTCGGAGCGAACGGTCCGGGCACGGGCGATACGGTCGGCAAGCCGGCCCATGACGGCGTCATCGTCGGCCAGCCAGCCGCGCACGATCCGAACCGCGGCGAGGGTCCCGTCGCCACGACGCCCGACGTAGAGCAGGCCCAGGCGGCCCTCGCCACACCGCGCCAGCAGCCGATACCGGTCCACGCTGGCCGGATCCCCATCAGTCAGTGGTTCCACGCCCCGTATGACCCAGAGACAAGCCGTCGGGTTGGGTACCGGTCATAGCCGGATGCGCGGGCACGTCCGCACCGCCCACACAACCAGGGCGGCCGAGCCGAGCAGCGCCCAGCCGGGCAGACCGAACCGTTGCACGAGGGACCAGACGTGTTGCGGCGAACGGATGATGAGAAGCGGCGCGAGGCTTCCGCCGCGTAGCAGCACAGGCCGCTCACCGCGAGCCACATCCCGGACGGCGGCCGGTGGTACAACCGCTTGGCCCCCGCCCAAAGCAGCACCGCAGGCGCCAACCCCCAGCACCGCGCCTAACACCGGCGGCGGTCACGGCTGCCGCGGGGTCGCGAGCTCTGACCCGTCCCGCCGGCTGCCGTCGCGGTAGGGACGCGCGGCGTCGGTGGGCAGTCGATCGGCGGGATGGTCGGTGGCTGGATCGGCGGAGTTTGCGGTACGTACCAATCCACCGGTGGTGGCGGCTGGCCAGCCGCGGCGTATTGAGCGCATGCCGCCCGCCATCGAACCAATCCGGCCCGCGCCGCCTCACGGCGCCGCTGTTCCCACTGCGCTCGCTCGGCCAGGTATTCGAGTTGACCGACCGCTGCTCCCAAGGTGTTGGCAAAGCGCTGCGCATCCCTCAAACAGACCTGGATCAGGCCGTCGAACTGCTGACGGTAAGGACCTTCCCACGACTGACGGGCACGGGAGCCGACCTGCTCCCGATCCGGCAGCTGGCGGTTGAGCTCGGTGCGAGTAGCAAACAGCTTCTCGACGAGGGCGCGGGCGGCGGCGTGATTGAACGGAACGTTTCTCGGGTAGCCACCGAGGTTCGCCATCGACGCTTCTCATATCGTCTGACAACGGCCGCGTGCCACGGCTGTCAGGCGTTGCCGCCCGCAGTCATGATGTCCTGGTTGATGGCTTGGGTCTGGGTGCGCAGCTCTTCCAGTGTCTGTATCATCTGGTCAAGTGACCGCTTCGTCTCGGGCCAGCGTGCGCGGAAGTCCATCGCAAGCTTGCCGTCCCAGACGTTCGGGTCGGACAGGCGCTGGCCTTGCACATCGAGACCGCGGATCTGTTCCGTCAACCCACCGTTGATAATTGTCTGCATCTGCGTGATCGCCGTACGCGCTTCCTCGCTGGACAGTACTCGCGCCATGATTGTTCAATCCTCCGGATCGCTGACTTCATGGTCTCGGGCTAACGGATCGTGGCACCCTGCCACGGCTCCGACTCCTTCGACCTCTGGGACGTCAGCGCGGTTGGGGCGACCGCATGTGAACTGCCTCACACACGTCGGAGATCTACAGATGACGACAAGCCAGCCCCATATCGCTTGATTCTTGCCCATCGCCTGTTTCTCGCCAGCCGTCGGTTTCGTGAAGTCGCGCTACCGTGAAGAGCCATCAGATCACCGGACGGTGACCGCCTGCACGAACTCCGCCTCGCCGCCGTGGACCATCCAGCCTCGCGCGGCGGTGACCGCTACCGGGGCCTGGCGGGGTAGGCGTGCCGCGAGCAGGTCGCCGTCGAAGTCGACGTCGGGACGCAGAAGTACGCCGGTTCCGGAGCGGCGGATGATCTGCGTCCAGTGCCCGTAGGCCGTACGGAGCTGGTCCGCGCGCCCGGCAGCGACCACATGCACGTCTGGCAGCAGCCGTTTCAGCAGTGCATCGATCGCGCCCTCGGGATCGTCCAGGGTCTCGGCGTCGTCGATCAGCACCACGTGTCGGACAGCGGGGTCGACCAGCTCGGCGAGCAACGCGGGCAACTCTCGAGGGTTGGTGACCACCCGCGTATTCCCGCCCAGGCACCGCAGCGGTGACGGCCGGGTCGCAACCACGGTGAGGCCGACCCGAGGAGTTGCATCTGCCAGTAAGCGGGCGATGGCCTGCAAGAGCCCACTGCGCCCGGATCGCGCCGGCCCGGCGATCAGAAAGTGCTCGGCCGGATAGATGGGCAAGGTGGCCGGTTCGAGCGTTGGTTCGGCGACGCCGACCGGTAGCAGCCAGGGCTCGCCGTCCACGCGCAACACGCTGCCCAGATCCTCCGGGCTCACCGATCTCGGCAAGGTTCCCAGCGGCGTCGGCGGGCGCACCGGTTCGGGCGCGGCTGCGGCGATGCGTTCGACCGCCTCGCCCAGTGCCGGCGTGGGCCGGCCGACGTGGATCAGCTGGCCGGTGCTGGCGACCATGCAGCGTCCGGGTGGCAACACCGTGGGCGCGCGGAGCGCCGGTCCGAACAGCGCTTGCTCGTAGGGATCGGCGAGGCGGAACACCCACTTCTGGGACACGGTCGACGACAAGGCGGCCGGCACCGCCCCGGCTCGGTCCGCGGTGATCACGGTGAGCAGACGCAGCGCCGGGCCCTCGGATATCACCCGCGCGAGCTCGTCCTGGACCCACTGGAACCCGGGCTCGCCGTACTGTGCACGCAGGGCCGAGAGCCCGTCGATCAGCAATACCACGAGCGGCTCGTCACGGCAGGCCGTACCCAGATCGCGGCGTCGGTCCAGCTCGCCGCGCAACACGCGGACCAGCCGCCGCTGCCGCTCCTCCTCGGTCGCGGTGACCACCGCCGCGGTGTGCGGCAGCCCCGCCAGCGGCGCGAGCTCACCGGCGCCGAAATCGAGGACGTACAGATGGAGGTCGTCGGGTGTGGCGCCGGCAGCGAGCGAGAGCGCGATCGAGCTGAGCGTCGTCGTGGTGCCGCTGCCGGCCACCCCGTACAGCAGCAGGTTGCCCTCGTTCAGGTTCCAGCCCAGGGGGTACTGCGCCTGCGCGTCCGGGTCGTCGGCCAGCGCGACCAGCGCGACCCCGGCCTTGACCGCCTCCGGGCCGGCCACGGCGTCCAGCGGCAGGTCCGCCGGCAACGGCTCGGGCCATGGCCGGCGCGGCGCCCGCATGCCGGCCGCATCGAAGGCAGCACGAGCCGCTGCCACGATGCGTTCCAGGTCGCTGGCGCTGTCCTCCCCACTCACCGTCACCGGGCCCGCGGGGCGCGATCGGATGCCGAACTGGAACGGCGCCACGTCGACACGGCCGCCGCCGTCGTGCCGGCTCACCCCGGTGACCAGGGCGGTCTGAATGGGCTCCACCTCGGACGGGCCCAGCCGGACGAAGGCACGGCCGGGCTGGTCCCGGCCGATCCGTGCCGCGTCCGGCGTACCGATCACGTCGGTGGAGTCCATCTCGTCCTGGACCCGCAGGGCGATGCGGAGGTTGGTGTTGGCGCGGATGTTCTCCTTGACCGCGCCGGAGGGCCGCTGCGTGGCCAGCAGCAGGTGGACACCCAGGCTGCGGCCGCGCTGGGCGACCCCGACCAGCGCCTCCATGAACTCCGGCAACTCGGCCGCCAGCGTGGCGAACTCGTCGATGACCACCACCAGCCGCGGCAGTGGGGTCTGCGTCGCCGCCGGCAGGCGCAGGTAGGCACGGAGATCGTCGGCGCCGGCCCCGCGCAGCAGCCGCTCGCGATAGCGCAGCTCGGCCTCCAGACACCGCAACGCCCGCTCACCGAGCTCGGCGTCGAGGTCGGTGACCAGCCCGACGGTATGCGGCAGCTGGGCGCACACGTCGAACGCGCTGCCGCCCTTGTAGTCGATCAGCATGAAGTTGAGGTGATCAGGGCTGATCCGCACCGCGAGCCCGGCAACCAGGCTGCGCAACAGCTCGCTCTTCCCGGACCCGGTGGTGCCGCCCACCAGCCCGTGCGGTCCGTCATGGAGGAGGTCGAGCGTGAGTACCCCGTCCTCGGTCATGCCGATCGGCGCGGCGAGGCCGGGATCCTGACCACCGCTGCGCCACAGTCCCGCGATCGCCGCGGCGTCGAACACGTCCTCGGTGAACAATGCGGCGAGGTCCACCCGGGACGGCAGCGCCGATCCGGCGGTGGCGGTCTCGGGGTCCTCGAACCGCGCCAGCGCGAGCGCGCAGGACCGGGCAGCCTCGACGCTGACCCCGCCGACCAGCATGGCCTCGACCCGCCGGCCGATCCGGGGCTGCGAGACGTCGGCCATGCCTTGCTGATCGCGCACCTCGACCACCGTCGTGCACATGGCGGGCAGCCGGTCCGGGCTGAGTGCGAGCACGATTCCCGCGACCGGGCCGGCCTCGCCGCGCAGCGCCGCGCGGACCGGCGAGTTCCTGCCCTCGGTGAGCCCCACCGCGTCGACGACCATCAGCAACACCGGCCCGCCCCGGCGCTCCCGACCGTCCTCGAACCGCCGGTCCCTGCTCTTCCGGCCGACCTCCAGCAAATCTGCGAGGAGCTCCTCCACCTGGTCGGCCTGATCGGTCAGCATCCGGGCCCCGCCACCGGCCGCGGCGTCCCGGGTGTGCGGCAGCCACTTGGTCCACTCCCACCCCGCGGTCGCCGCCGCCTCGGTGAGCACCATGACCCGCATGTCGGCCGGCCCGTGATGGACGACGGCCTGACAGAACAGGGACCGCGCGAGCGCCAGCGCCGCGCCACGCTCACCCACGATGCCCACCACGCCACCGTCCGAGAGGTCGACGAGCACCGGAGCAAGTTCGACCGCCGAGTTCTCGGCAACGATCCGGGTCACCTCGGCCGGGAGCTCGCTGTAGGCGGTGGCCAGGGGCGGCTGCCAACCGACGGTGCCCAGGCCGGCCGAGAGGCGCAGGAAATCGGGATCGCTCGGACGTCGTTCCCACAGCCGCACACTCGGGGTCCTCGCCCGGTGCAGCACCTCGGCCGGATCAGGCAGCTTCTCGCGTGCGAGGACACAGGCGTTGGCACGCTTCAGGCGCAGCTGCGATCCGAAGGTCTCCAGGTCGGCGGCGAACCGGGCTTGCTCCTGACGCGATGTCCGCCGGCCACGGTGGCGGCTCTCGTAGAAGTTGCCGATCAGCATCAAGGGCGAGAGCAGCGCGAACAACGCGAACAACGCATTGCCGGTCACGATGACCAGCACCGCGGCGAACACCAGCGGCACGAGCAGCGCGATCCAGGAGAAGGGCTGCCGGGCCGACTCCTCCCGCGGCGGCGCCGGAAGCGGGACCGGGCGCGTATCCGCGGCGGGAATCGGCCGCGGTGGCCGGTTGAACGCGATGTTCCCCCCGGCCGTCCGCAGCGCCGGAAGCAGCGCCGGAGGGCCCCCGGGACGAAGCAACGTCAGCTGCACCGCGCCCATGGACATGATCTCGCCAACAGGGAACGGGCAACGACCCCGAACCCTGATGCCGCCGATCGAGATGCCGTTGCTCGACCCCAGGTCCTCGACAACGACGGCGCCTGACTCGTCGACCTCGAGGACAGCGTGTCGAGCGGACACCGTCGCACTGCTCAGCGTCACGTCGCACGCGCGATCACGGCCGATCAGGATGCGCTTCGCGCGGAGTTCGGTGCGCTGACCTGCGTCGACCCCACCGACGACGGCCAGAACCGGACCCTTGACCGGAGCCGACGGGGCCGCTCCCCGCCCGGCGCCGATCTCGACGACCGCGCCGTCGTGCAACTCGGCCTCGCTCAGCGCAAGGTATGCGCGCAGGAACCGGCCCGCGACGACGACGCCCGCCCCGTCGCCGTCCGCGCGGTGTCCCAGCGCCTCGAGCAGATCCCCCACGGTGGCATCCGGGACCTGCACGTCCACATCCACATCCTGGACGACACCAGCCGAATCGATCACGAGTTGCACTGTGGTCGACCCCCTAAATTCTCGGGCCGGCATAGGCCCTCCCGAATCCGGCGAACTGCGCCGGGTTCAGGAAGGCGCGATGGTCGACCGATCGAGGGTCGCCGATCGCGAGAGCCCCGGGCGCGCTCGTCGTCGGCGGGGTGGCAGTGGTCGTCATCGATGGAGCGGACTGAAGATTCGAGGAGGGACGGGTCGGGTCGCCTGTGTTCCTGGACGGAAGAGCCGCGACCACGGCGGCGAGGAAGACGATCAGCGCGAGGAACGCGATGGCGAGCACGGGGAGGGTGTATTCGCCGAGGCGTGTGGCGCCGTTCGGGGTCCGCGCCGGGCCGGTGGGCCGGTTGTGCTGTCGAGGGCTGGGATGGCCGGGGGTTGGTGGCCAGATCACGGTGTGATCCACCGCGGGCGGGGGTGAGCTCGGTATGGGGCGAGGTACCGCAGTGACGGTGTTGTTGTCGGCGGTGGCCAGCGCGTCGAGAAATGCGGCGCAGTCGGGGTAGCGCTGGGCGGGTTGTTTCGCGAGGGCACGCGCAATGATGTCGTCGACAGCTGGGGGCAGGGTGGGTTTGTGTGCGCTTGCCCGAGGTGGTTCGGCCGAGATGTGTGCGAACATCGCCGCGGCCGGTTCGTCCGCGGGATAGGGAACCCGCCCGGTGAGGCAGTGATAGATCACACAAGCCAGTGCGTACTGGTCGGCTCGACCATCGATGAGTTGGCCCTGGATCTGCTCGGGCGCGCAGTACTGCAGGGTGCCCAGGAACTGGCCGGTGGCGGTCAATGCGCTGCTGGTCGCGGCGTGCCGAGCGATGCCGAAGTCGCACAGGTACGCACGCTCACGCCCGGACGAACGACCCGCCTCTGTGAGAAGCACATTTGCCGGCTTGACATCGCGGTGGACCAACCCTGCACGGTGTGCACCATCGAGCGCCTCGGCTACGCCGGCGAGCAACCCGCACACCCGGTGCAGATCCATCGGGCCGCCGTTCTCGATGACCGTGGCCAGGTTGGGACCGTCGATGTGGCGCATGGCCAGGTACAGCACGCCCTCGCCGTAGCCCGCGTCGTAGATGGGCACGATGTGGTCATGGTCCAGGCTGGCGGCCAGGCGGGCCTCACGCTCGAACCGCCGCCGGTACTCCGCGTCGGTCGCCAACCCGGCGGCGAGCAGTTTCACCGCCGCTGGTCGCTGTAGCCGCAGGTGTGTCGCCCGGTAAACCACTCCGGCGCCGCCGCGACCGATCAGCGCTTCGCTGCGATATCCGGCCAGCTCGGCGCCCACCCACTGATCATCAACCATCCTGTCCCCCGAGCGGAGAGCATAGCCACGTCCGCCGACGCGTTCTGCGACTGGCGAGAAACAGGCGATTGGCAAGAAATGAGCGGCACGACCGGGTCAATGGGACTCCAGTACGTCTCAGCCCCCGATGCAGGTGGTGGATGGGGGAATCCAGTTCGGCCGGCCGATCCGGTGCGGACTTGATGGGGACCGCGATGACGGCGACACCGAAACAGCGCATCGTGCGTTCGATCTGCTTGGGGGCTGTCACCGCACGAAGGCCTTTCGGATGTCGCGTACAACCACGGCCACAGCCACAGTCCCCGGGCAACGAGGTGCGGCACGTGTCGTATCGAGGCGAACGCGGTCGCCGCATGAGCTGCTCTCCATGACACCGATGACCCCGCACAGCCGTCTCGGGTTGGGGCATGACCAGGCCCGCTCGGGAGGTCACCGGGCGGCTTCGGGCGTCGGCGGCCTTCCCCTGGATCTGCTCCGCGGCGGAATGCCGATCACGGGACGCCATCGCTCAGGCGTTGATCACCGTCAGCGACACGCCGGTTCGGTCGTGGTCCCCGCCAGGAGGAGCTGCTGCTCGCCGGGGGTGAACGGGCGATCGGCCATCGAGCACAGCCCGTCTCTCCAGGCCTGCGCGGTCACCGGCAGGTCGAGAACCCGCCCCACGCCGGTGAACTGCAACGGCGCCGTTCGGCGGTCGGCGGAGAGGTAGAAGGAGGAGACCGACCCGATCGCCTTGTCCAGCTCGACGAAGCCGGACTCGAACCCGGCTGCGGGGTCGGTATCGATGAACGCAAGAACCGACTGGGACGCGTTGGGCTCGTCGCGGGTCACGGCGAGGTACCCGTCGGCGTCGAAGCCGAGCAGGCTCGAGATTGTCGGCGCCGGGATCGGCAGCCTGACCTGGGTGCCGGTGTCGACGTCCCAGAGTTGCAGCGTGTGGTCCTCGCCGAGGACCGCCAGCCGGTCGCCGGACGCGTCGAACGCGATCGGCGACGACCCACTGTCCAGCGTCTCGAGCAGCGGCTCGGCCGGGATCGTCGCCACGAGCCGTCCGAGCGGGACGTCCCACACCTGCACCTCGCCGATGCGCACCACGGCGACCTGGCCCGGGTGGCCGGGCCGCAGGTGCATGTGGGGGTGCGTGCGGTCGAGGTCGATCTGTTGCTCGCTGGCCCCGAGGGGGATCGGCGGTCCGACCTGCCGGGCGCTCGCCACGTCCCATCCGGTCAGCACACCATCCCCGATCGCGAACAGCCGCCCGCCCTCGGCCGCGGGCTCGCGCACGAAGGTGACCACCGGCCGGCGGCTTCCGCGGCCGGGCGGCGGCGGGCCGCCGTCGCGGCTGGGCAGCAGGAACTCCTCCGCTCGGCGCAGCGCCGGCAGTTCGTAGCGCGTGAGCTGCCAGCCGCCGGACGCGAGCCGAGCGTTCCACACCCCGCCCACCTCGACCCCGGTCACCGAATTCTCGAAACTGACGCCGGCGACCTCGCCCAGCCGGTGACCTGTTGCGTTGTCGGCGGTGTAGATACCGCCCTCGCCTTTGACGACGCGGACTCCGTCGACGATCCCGAGGGCCAGCCCGCCCACGGAGTCGGCCGGAATCGGCTCGGCACGGAGGATCACGAGTGCTGAGCCGCGGCCGAACACGGCCGCTCGCCCGCTCGTGGACCGCAGCACGTCGAGCGTGGAATAGACGTCGAGCGCCGACAGCTGCGTCACAGGCGGTTCGGTCGGGACGGTGACGTCGAACGCGTCCCCCGTTCGCAGGTCGGTCATCCGGTAGGTGCGACCGGTAGTGCGCTCGATCAGTGCGGTGCCGCTGCCTGACACGCCGGGCGCCGAGCTGCACCACGTGACCAACGTGATCCGCCGCGCCGCTGAGCCGTCCAGCGGGGCCACGAGCACGCTGTCGGGCGAGCCCAGTGGGCCCGAGCCCGGTGGGCCCGTGCTCGGTTCGCAGGTCGCCACGGCCGCGCCGTTCAGCACGAGCCGGGCGTCGGCCGGCAGGGTGGCGAGCTCCGCGCCGTCAGCCAGCGAGCGAGCGACCATCCGGCTGTCCGAGGTCACCGGGTTCCCGTAGCGGATCACGACCCGGTCGAGGCCGGGAACGAGGGTTGCGCCCGAGGCGCTCTCGTCCAGCGGTCCAACGCCGTGCGCCACCTCGGTGTTCGTCCGAAGGTCCCAGATGCGCAACAGCTCCGGGCCGGCGGGATCGAGGGCCAACCAGGCGAGCCGCTCGCTGCCCGCGGAGAAAGAGGGGGCGGCAGCCAGCAGTCCCGTCGGCCCTGGCAGCTCGACGGGTGGACCGCTGCTGGTCAGGTCGCGAAGGCGAAGTGTCCGCTGGTCCGGTGTCTGGCTGGCCAGCCACCTGCCGTCCGGGCTCAACGCGAGTGGCCGGTCGAACGCGACGTCGGTCATCTCGCGGTGCTGGGGCGCCGGTCCCGCCAGGCCGGTGACCACGACCGGGTGGGGTGCGGCGTTCAGCACCGCGGTGTCGCCGCCGAGCAGCAGGTTCTGAATCGGGCCGCCGGTCAGGCCGGCCAACTCGCGCTCGACCGAGCGCATGGCGACATAGGACTGGGCGAGTGCGGTGCGGGCCTGTGGGCTGTCCGGGTCCTCGCGCCATGCGGCGAGGGCCAGCTGGGCGGCGGTGACGGGATCCTCGACCAGCCGGGTCTGCGCGTCGCGGCCGAGCGCGTCCGCGTTCGCGATGGCCAGCTGGGCGGCGATCTGATCACCGCTGCGAACCGAGACAACGGCGAGCGCCGCGGCGACGACGGTCAGCACGGCCACGACGGCGGTGACGCGACGCCAGCGCCGGACCGCGCGGCGCTGGAGGGCGGTGCTGCGCCGCAGAAATCCGAGGTCGGCACCGGGCACGTCATCGGCGCGGGCCGGGAGCCAGTCCGAAGCGCGGGCCAGCACCACACCGCGCAGCAGCGCAGTGTCCTCGCGGCCGTCGGCCTCCCACCGCTCCCGCTGCGTGGTGACCTGCTCGCGCCACGAGAGGAACTCGCGGTCCTGGGCCAACCACTCCTGCAGGCGCTTCCAGTGGTCGATGAGCGCCTGGTGGGCGAGCTCGACCACGTCCGAGTCCTGCGACGACCTGTTGACGGTCAGCAGCCGGCCCGCGGCGAGAGCGGGTACCAGCGCGCGTTGCGCCGCCGGCAGCTCGGCGACCGGCGTCGGGCGGCGGACGAATCGGCCGTCGAGGTCCGGGCGGGCCAGTGCCGTGAGCAGCCGGCGCAACGGGCCGTCCGATCCGGGCGGCAGCCCGTTGACTACGGCCTCCGCGTGCTGCGCCAATGCTCCGGCCACGCCGCCCGCCGCTTCGTAGTCGCGGAGGGTGAGGAAGCCGCCGTCGTGCCGTTCCCACAGCCCGGCGAGCAGTGCCTCGACCAGCGGCAGACGGCCGGGCTCCGCGCCGGCGTCGTCGAGGATGGTCTCGACCAGCCCCGGCTCGAATGCGAGCCCGGGCGGGTGCCCGGCCGGCCGCACGATCGCCTCCCGCAAGTGCGCGCGGTCGAGCGGGCCGACCAGCACGATGCCGGTTTCGAGTGTGCTCGTCAGCTCGGGGGTGAGCAGCTCATCGAGCGTGGTCCACCGCACGGTCAGCACCGCGCGCACTGCGCTATTCGCGGATTCGGGGGTCTCGGAGCCGGTGCACCGCACGATCTCCTCGAACAGGTCTCGCGCCGCGACCGGGTCGAGCGCGGCGAGCTCCTCGAACTGGTCGACGACGAGCACGGTGCAGCGCCCGCCCGCGCCAGCAGGCGCGGCGGGCAGTGGAGCACCGGGCTCGGCACGGACGTACACGACCTCGGCGCCCGCCGTCCGCAGCCGGGGCACGAGGCCGGCCCGAACCAGCGACGACTTCCCGGCACCCGACGGCCCGGCCACCGCGATGACCGGCACCCGGTCCAGGGCGTCGAGCAACCGCCGGATCTCGAAGTCCCGGCCGAAGAACAGGTCGGCGTGCGACTCGTCGAACACCCGAAGGCCCTGGTACGGGCCCGGCATGGTCTCGGGATCACGACCGATGACGGCGTCGATCGGCAGTATCTCGGCGTCGCCGTGCCGCGAGATCGCCATACCGACGACGGCGCCGGTGCGTGACTCCCAGATCGGTGCGCCGCAGAAGCCTGCGACGACATGCTGATCCCCGGCGGAGCTGCGCAGGCGGTGCCGATTCCCGCCGATCACCGGCTCGATGTGGCCGGTCGCCCAGATGCCGTCGGTGAGCCCTTCGGGGAAGCCGAGAACGGAGAAGGAGCGGCCGGCGAGCTCCTCGACTCCTCGTAGGGGCGGCATCCGGGCCTCGGCAGGCACCGGACCGGCGACGCGAAGCAGCGCTACGTCGCTCGTGGCCGCCCCCTCGACGAGCGCCCGGAGCTCCACCGGGAGACCGTCGTCGGTGCGCAGGAGCGGGAAGTCCAGCCGCACCTCACCGGCGGGAGGCAGGTCTGCGACCGAGGCGACACCCAGCGCCCCGGCGACCACGCTCGCGGACGTGGCCACGAGATCGGGGGCGACCAGGAACGCGCCTCCGACCACTCCCTCACCGGCCCACACGCGCAGAACGGCTCCGGCCACCACCGTCTGGTCCCGGACCGCGGCGGTCACGAGCACGGCCCTTCGGTGTCCGCGCCCGGTGGGAGGACCCGCGACTCCGACGCGGTGAACGGCCGATCGAGCATCGGACACAGCGCGTCCCGCCACGCCCCGGCGGTCAGCGGAACCACATACGGAGACGACCCCTGGCTCCCCATGTGCCACATGGCACGCCCGTCCGAGCCGATCGCACCGCGCGGGAAGCCCAGGCCGACAGCCAGCGTACCCGTCTCGCGGCGTTCGTTCAGGTCGATGAACCTGAGCACCGAGTCGGTCGACGTCTGGTCGGCCAGGACGACGAGGTTGCCATCCGCGTCGAACCCTGGCAGGTCGAGGGCACCTGGCGCGGGGATCGGTGGCCCGAGCAGCGCAGCGGTGTCCAGATCCCATACCTCGATGGTGTGGTCCGGGGTGAGGAGGGTCAGGCGCGAGCCGTTCGCGTCCATGGCAATCGGCGGGGACCAGTCGAACAGCTCTTCCAGTGGCCGGTGCGTCGTCGGAATGGTTGTCAGCCGCGCGCCGCGAACCGCGTCCCACACCTCCAGCTCGCCGTCACTGGTGGTGATGATCGCCTGGCCGGGGTGGCCCGGCCGGGCTCGCATCTTGGGCTCCAGCTGGTACCAGCGGCGCTCCTCCGGCGAGTCGCCGAGCGTGATGGGTGGATGCAGTGTCCGCCCGCTCTCCGGGTCCACCAGGGCCAGCATCCCGTCGCTCAGGCTGAGGAACCGCTGGCCGTCCGGTGTATCGACGGACTCGACGACGTTGTCCTGCCCTTCGAAGGTCTCGATCGAGGTCGGCGCGGGCTCGGCCGAAACCGGCAGTGGGAAGGATGTGATGCGCCGCAGGTCGGGCACGGTGTAGCGGGTGACCGTCCACGCGTTCGGTTCGGGGCTGACGACCCAGATGTCCGAGCTGCCGTACGACAGTCTGCTGCCCTCCGGCACCACGCCGGGCAACCGGTTCACCTGTTGCCCGGTGCGCTTGTCGTTGACGACGAGCGCGTCGCCGACGCGGCCGAGGACGAACGGCCCGTCGTCGGCGCCGAGGGACAGTTGCGTCGGTACGTCGCGCTGCTCGGCCTCCGGGTACCTCGGCCTGGTCGTCAGCCGGTACATCGAGCCCCCGGCAGCGACGATCACGGTCGGCGGTTCCGGGCCCGTCGACGTCCGCGTCACGGCGACGTCGAGGGCTTCGGTGAACTGCTCGGCCACGCGCTCGTCGAGCACACCCGGCGGGAGAACGGTGTCGTGCGCGGCTCCGCTGAGTAGGTCGGTGATCCGCACGGGCGACCCGCCCCGCCCGTCCGGCGAGTAGGTCTCGATCAGCGACCCGCCGTCCGCGGAGAGCCGGCTGTTGCACCGGTCCAGCCCGTCCAGCATCCGTACCTGGAGCGACGGCGAGGTGGCACCGACGGGGATCACCGTCGTGACAGCCTCCGCGGACTCCGACGTCGCGCAGGACGCGACGGCCGCGCCGCGCCCGACCACCGTCGAACCCGCAGGCATGACCGCGATCTCGGTCCCGTCGGTCAGTGACCGGAGCGCCAGGCGGGAGCCCGGAGTAGTGGTGGTGCGCTGTTCGCCGGTGCTCATCAGGATCAGGTTCGGGTCGGGGGTCAGCCACACGTCGAGCGTGCCGTTCGGGATCGCGCCCATGCCGTGCGGGACCGCGGTGTCGGAACGCAGGTCCCACAGCGACAGCGTGACGACGTCCGCCGCATCGCGGACGGCCCACATCACCCGCGTCCCGTCCGCGCTGAACCGGGGGTAGCTCACGGTGCCACCCCGGCTGGGCAAGCTGCGCGGCTCCCCGGGATGGGTGAGGTCGTGAAGCCGGATGGCCGAACCGTCCGGCGGCGCCTCAGCGAGCCACCGGCCGTCGGGGCTCAGCGCGAACTGGGCCCGGTCGGCGAGCGACAGCTCCTCGCGACGCGGCGCCGGCCCGGTCACACCGGTCAACACGACCGGGCGCGGCGGCCCCGCACCGAACACCGTGTCGCCCCCGACCGCCAGCTCGGTGACGCCCTCCGGGCCTACACTCGCCAGCTCTGCGTCGACCGAGCGCAGGGCCAGGTACGAGGCGGCCAGCGCGCTGCGCGCGTCCGGATGGGCCGGATCGGCGCGCCAAGCGGCGAGGGCAAGCCGCGCAGCTAACGACACGTCGGTGGGCAGGCGGTTGCTCGACTCGCGGGCGAGCGCGCCTGCGTTGGCCGTCGTGAGCTGTCCGGCGAGCACCTGCTGCCGCTGGACCGCGACCACCGTGAGCGAGGCGGCCGTCAGCCCCAGCACGGCGACAGCGGCGGCCACGATCCTCCAGCGCCGGACCTCCCAGCGCTGCCGCGCTCGGCTGCGCCGCAAGTAGTCCGCGTCCACCGGAGCGAGGTCGGCCTCGCGGGCGGGTAGCCAGTCGGCGGCCTCCGCCAGCGGCGCGCCCCGCAGCAGCGCCGAATGGGCGCGGTCCTCGGCCTCCCAACGCTCGCGTTGGCTGTCCACCCGAGCCCGCCAGGTCAGGAACGCACGGTCCTCGTCGAGCCAGCCGCGCAGCCGGGGCCAGTGGTCGATCAACGCCTGGTGGGCCAGCTCGACCACCGTCGGGCCGCCAGCGGACGGTCCGACCACGACGAGCCGGGCGTCGGTCAGCACCGCCACGAGCGCACGCTGCTCGGGTGGCAGCGACTCGAGCGGCGTCGCCCGCCGGATGAACCGGCCGTCCCGGTCGGGCCGGGCCAGCGCGATGAACAACCGGCGCAGGTCCTCCAGCGCGTCCGGGCCGGCGGCCTCGACCGCCCGTTCCGCCCGCTGGGCCACCGCACCGGCGACGCCGCCGGCGGCCTCGTAGCCGCGCACCGTCAGGTAGCCGCCCTCACGCTGCTCCCACAGGTCGGCGAGCAGCGACTGGACCAGCGGGAGCCGGCCGGGTTCGGCGCCGGCGTCGTCGAGGATGCGGTCCACCAGACCGGGTTCGAAGGCAAGGCCCGGTGAGCGCTCGGCGGGCCCCACGATCGCTTCCCGCAACTGGCCCCGCCCCATCGGCCCGACCAGGACCGTGCCTCCTTCCAGCACGCCCATCAGCTCGGGCCCGGCGATCTGGTCCAGCGCGGCCCAGCGCACGGTGAGCACCGCGCGGGCCGCACCCGTGGCCGCTAGCCGCACGACGTGGTCGAGCACGTCGTGCGCACCGCCCGGGTCGACGGCCGCCAGCTCCTCGAACTGGTCGATCACCACGACCGAGCCGGGCTGGCAGCCGTCCAACCGCGCGGCCAGGCCCGCGCCGGGCTCCGCTCGCAGATCGAGGACGGGCGTCCCCGCTGCCCGCAGGCGGGGCAGCAATCCGGCCCGGATCAGCGAGGACTTGCCGGCGCCCGACGGCCCGGCTACGGCGACGACCGTGGTTCGGGCCACGGCGTCGGCGAGCTTGCCGATCTCCGCCTCACGGCCGAAGAACACGGCCGCCTGTTCCTCGTCGAACGGATGCAACCCACGGTACGGGCAGGGCACCAACTCGGGGTCGACGCCGAGCACCTGGTCGATCGGGACGAGGTAGGCAGCGGTCGTGTCGCCGCGGTCGGCAGCCACCGTCATACCGACGACGGCACCGCTGCCCTCGTGCCAGACCGGAGATCCGCTGAACCCGCCCTCGACGCGCTGCTCGCCCGGTGTGCTCTGCAGCTGGAACCAGCGGGTGCCCTGCTCGCCCCGGATCAGGCCGGTCGACCAGACGCCGGCCGGCGCGCCTTCCGGGAAGCCCAGCACGCGGAAGCTGTGGTCCCACAGGCGATCGATGCGACGCAACGGTGGCACCGTCGCCCCCACCGGGACGGGCCCCGTGACCTCGAGCAGCGCGATGTCGCCGCTGCCGTCCGGGGCGATCGGCGACCACCGTCGGACCACTGCAGCCAGACGCACCGGTAGGTGTTCGCCGTCCTGGAAGAGGGGAAAGTCCAGCGCCACCTCTCCGGTAGGCGCTTCGTCGGAATAGGGGTCGGCGCCGATCGCGTCAGCGACCACGTGCGCGCAGGTGGCGACGACGTGCGGCCCCACGCGGAACCCTCCGCCGACCACGTCGTCGCCGTTCCAGAGGCGAGCCACCGCACCGGCAACCACCTCCCGCCCGTCGACTGCACACACGACTTCCCCCCGTCGCCGGCTCGGCTCCGCGGGTGTGGGAGGGCGAGCCGCACAGCCACGGTAATCACATCCGAGGCGGCTCGGACACGCGACTCCGCGATACGTGGAAGTGCTCGCGAACGCGGTGTGGTCTTACCCGAACCCGCCGCCCGGGACCACCAGGATCGCCGGGCTGATCGAGCTTCCTGCCCGACGACCTCACCGTGCTGGTCGACCGTGAGCCAAGATGATGCAGGAGTGCGCCCCAACCGGCCCAAGACCTCGACAAGGAGGTACTCGGCTGCTGAGCCACGGCCGGCGTACAGCTTCGGCGGCACCCACATCAAGCAGCGCAGCGATCCCGACCCCGAGCTGGTCGCGGAGGCGATCCGGTTCTGCGAACTCGTGATGCCGCCCAACGCCGTGGTGACCGCCCTGACCTCGCCGCTGTCGACCCGATCCGGTTGCGAAGAAGCCGGCGGTCAGCTGAGCCCGCCAGCTGCCCAACCAGCACGGCTGCGTCCCGCTGCTCGCATATGCATGGCTGGGCGTCCTCGCCGTCGGCGTGGCCGACTACACCTTCACCACGGTGACGCAGTCCTCCGGGCCCGACAGACAATCCACGATGACCACCACGACCCGACACGACCTGCTGGTGACCACGGTCCGGCTTCCTCATCGGTATCCCGCCATCGCCGTCGTTCGACGCGGCGCCCTGTCGAAGCTGGGTCGCGTGATGTTCGGCGACGGTACCTGGCGTCGAACTCTTCACCGGTCCCACCCCCACTCCAATACGTGTGATGACTGTTCAACACTCGCCCGGCCCGCGGTTTCGGGCGCTCATGGCCGCAGCGACAGCCCCCTCTCCGTTTCCCTCGGCTCCCAGCTGATCAGCCGGACGCCAATCACGACCCGCGGCAGGGCGAGACGGTTGGGGTGGGCAGGCGGCTGAGAAGTTCGCTCGCGTCGGTCACTCCTGAGCCCGCCGTCTTGTCGTTCTGCCGAACCCCCGATCCCGGCTACAAGAGCAGCAGCCCCCCGCGCTACGGCGGAAGCTTCACCTTTCCCGACTTCAGCGAGTTCCAGCCGGTGGAGACCGTCGAAGCCGCAGCGCGGCACTGGCTCGACACGGCCACCAAGTACCGAATCTGCCGCGTGGGCTTCGACTCGGAGGACACTTCTCGTGTCTACACGAACGTCGAGATCGACGACGACGGCGCGCCCGCAGCGCTGGCCATCGCCTTCGACGACTTCGCCCACCACCGGCTCCCGAACAACCTCACGACGTCGTGGATGGCCCAAATTTCCCATCCGAGCGCTCGGAACGGTAACTCGAACGCATCCCCTTGGTCGTCGTACAGCGCAAAAGACGGGCTGCCACCTTGCCGCGGACACGTTCCGCCGGATTCCTGCCAGGCAAGACCACTGACACCCGATCGCGCGGCTGACCGTTAGAAGTGTCGGCGGCCGTCGGGGAGGGGTCACGCCGACGGCCGCCGGCTCCGCGCGCTCGTCCCGCGGGGCACCGCGTCATGCAGAGCGCGCAATGCGCAAGGATATACCCGTGAAACAGTCTGAGCAGTACCTGTCTCGATCGTGACGGAAATTGGCCGGATGCCGTCGGATGCGCTCGCCCCAGTCACGCCTCTTTCGCGATCCCAGACGTCTGGAACGGACGAGGAGTGACCCGGTGTCTGCGTTCGCGTGCCGCAAATCTCCTCGGTCGCCTCGTCAGCACCCGCGATCGCGTCGTAAGTACTCTTCGTAGATCTCCGATCTCCCTCGCCCAGCCCTATGCCGGCAATAATCGGGCGCAATATGTCGAGATCCGCACTTTCGCCAGCACCGATGCCTCGGTGAAGATCGTCGCCCACGCAAGTTGTTCTGGGGCCACCCGACGACGGCACCGCTGGAGCTGATGATCCCGTTTCCGGCAGTCCACTTGTCGCCACCGGCCGAGTCCCGAGTCTACTGGAAAGCCGAGCTAGATCCACGGACGGTCGGTGTCTACGCCCAGTGGGCTTCAAGATCATCGACGTGTATGCGGAGGTGCTGAGTACGTGTCCGTCCCTACCTCTGCCCACGCGCTATGGCGAGCGTGATCGTCGACTCTTCTGTCGACGAGCTCAGCAGCTACCACGACCGCGGAGATGGACGAGGTCGGGCCAGCGATAATGGCGCGGCCGCACAAGTCATGGCGCATGGCGCTGCAAGCCGCCCCGATGTTGAATCCCGTCGGCCCGTTCGTCGGTGGGCTGAACCGCAACGAACGCATGGAGGCGATCATGAACGACCAGGCACCCGGCCCGGCCCTCCCGCCGGTGGTCGACAGGAAGACCTGGCAGGAGGCGCGGGAAGCACTGTTCGCACGGGAGAAGGCGCACACCCACGAAGGGGATGCGATCGCGGCGGCGCGGCGGCGACTGCCGATGGTGGAGGTCGACGCCACCATCGAGGTCATCGGTGCCGACGGACCGATCACGATCCTCGACGTCTTCGAAGGCCGGAAGCAGCTCATCGCGTACTTCCACGCCTGGTGGCCCGGCCTGTCCGCCGCGGAGCAGTGCGAGGGCTGCACGTTCTTCAACAGCCAGGTCCGCGAGCTGTCCTACATCCACTCCCGCGACGCCACGTACGCCACGCTCTGCAAGGGCCCGTACGGGGAAAGCATCCGCTACCGGGACTTCATGGGCCTGGACATGCCGTGGTACTCGGTGGAGAAGACGGCGGCGCAGCTCCTGGAGGGTCGCGACTGGCAGAGCCATCACCTCGTCTGCTACGTCCGCGACGGCGAGCGGGTGTTCGAGACGTACTACACCGGCGGCCGCGGCGTCGAGATCATGGCGCCCACCCACGGGCTGCTGGACATGACCGTCTACGGACGCCAGGAGGCCTGGGAGGAGTCCCCCGACGGCTGGCCACAGTCCTGGGGTAACGCCAAGAACCCCGAGGTCTGGCGTACGAACGGACGCCCCATCGCCCAGTGGTCCCGCATCGAGGCCGGCCGCTCCGACGAGCTGACCTGAGGATCGGTCGAGCAGCAACCGAGCCCGGCAGCGTCGCGTTGCACCGGCACGCGAGGCTGCGGGGCTGGGCAAGGGTCGAGGACATCGAGATCGCCACGCCTTTCAACAGCACCTCGGGGTACATGCGTCCCACGGCAGACCACGACCTCCGGTGGGCCGGGTCCACGTAACTCGGCCCGGATCTGGCTGGTGCGGTGTGCGGACTTGTGACCGGCACGCGCATGTGATTGTCGTCGGAGCCTGAACGTGGTGAAGACCCTCTTGCACAAGAGAGCTCTTCGACTGCCCCGACCGCTGGCTGCACCCGATCGTGCTCGGCGTCTGGAGAAGAGGTGTTCAACCGGTGGCACGGTGGTCCGGCGCGGCGACTGGGATTGCCTCGCGCCAGACCGTGTCGTCGGCGGTGAACCGACCGCCGGCACGACCTCGGCGGGCTCAGAGTTGCGACCAGAACGCACACCGGTGGGTGGCAGCCACGTCCACCGGGCCGATGCCGGCCCCGGAGATCGAGTGGGCTCGACCGGGCTGTGCGACGGTCCAACCGCCCCCGGGCTCGCCCGTGCGGGCGAAGGACGTCCAGTATCCGATCAGTGTCTCGGCCAAGCGGACCTCGTCGTCCGGCTTCGGTGTCGACTCCTGGCGGTACCTGTCGAAGAAGAGCCGTACGTCGACGCCGTGCCGTGCACCGTGCGGGAATCCCTCGGTGACCTCCCCGGTGGGCTCGGCGAACTCGTACGCGTACACGGGCGCCCGGGCCGACACCGCCTCGTCCGACACCACCTGCTGACAGGCCCCGTGCGTGCGGCCCTCGTCGGTCAACACCGTCGCCAGCGCGATGCTCGGCGAGTCGTACCGGGTATGCGGGTACTCCGCCAGCACCGCATCGGCATCCGCACCGAAGAACTCGCCGATGAGCTGCGGGTACTGCTCCGGTGTCACCGAGCCGAGCCCGTCGCCGAGCCGCGCGAGGACCAGCGACCGCATCTCGTCCCGAGTACTGCCGGAGATCATCGGAACGGGGTTGGCCATGCCCGTGCGCAGCGCTTCGAGTGGCTGGCGAGGCACGGTGGGCGTGCCCGCGACCGGGAACCACGGCATGTCGGCGATACGCCGGAGGCTCGCGTTGGAGCGGTCCGAGTACAGCGCCGCCAGCCGTTCGGCCGGCACGGCGCGCAGGCAGTCCGCGACCGCGGGCGGCGCACCTTCGATGCACCCGAGGTCGGCCGCCGCCTGACCTGCCCGCTTCTCGGCGTCGGGCCGTGGGACGAACTCGTTCGCGCACGACCCGCTCTGCGTGATCGCCTTGTCGAACAACCCGCGCCCCTCGGGGGCGGCGAGCAGGGCACAGACGCTGTAGGCGCCCGACGACTCGCCCCACAGCGTCACATTGCCGGCATCCCCGCCGAACGCAGCGATGTTGCGGCGCACCCACTGCAGCGCCATCTGCTGGTCGGCAATCCCGAAGTTGCCCGACCACGGGTCCGTCAGGGCCGGGTGGGCCAGGAACCCGAGCGCGCCGAGCCGGTAGTTCAGCGTCACGACGATCACACCCTGCCCGCTGACCCGTCGCGGGTCATAGCCCGCGCCCCCACCGCCGGTGAATCCGCCCCCGTGCAGGAACACCATCACCGGCAGCGGGCTCTCGGCCTCACGCGGCAGGTGGATGTTGAGCGTCAGGCAATCCTCGGCGCCGGTGAACGTCGGTGGCGAGCCGGGCGGGTAGGAGTAGCTCTGCGGGCACATCGGGCCAGGCCGGGTTGCCTCGCGCACCCCGTCCCACGGCTCCGGCGGGCGGGGTGCCTGCCAGCGCAGCTCGCCCACCGGCGGCTGGGCGTACGGGATGCCCTGGAACACGAAGTGGTCGGTGGTGGCCTGGCCCTGGACCTGGCCTTCGACGGTCGGCACGACCGCGTTGTCCGCAATCTGCTGCGCCGGGGCCGGTTGCTGCTGAGGCACGGCGGGCGCACAGCCGACCGTGAGCGCCGCGGCCAGGCACGCAACAACGGCCGACATCCGTAGGCTCCGCTTCATCGGCTCTCTGCCCTCACGCGGAGATACACGACGACCCCCGCAACGACCGTCCACACCATCGACAGCACGCGACCGACCGGCAGGAAAGCGTTGGCGTAGTAGAACGCCAGCGATGACACCGACAACATGGCGAGCGTTCCGGCGATGAAGCCGAACCAGCGGGTCGACTTCCCGAACAGCCGCTCGCGGCCGAGCACCAGTGCCGAGCCGAAGACGAACAGGCCGAGCAGCACGACATTGGCGACGCCACCCGCGTAGAAGTTCGCCTGGCGCAGGACCGTCACGGCCGTGTCACCCACCGAGCCCACGAGCACGGCGAGTGTCCCCGACAGCACGGACGAGACCACCATGGCAGCCGTGGACAGGTAGCCGACGGGCGGCAGCCATGGGGCTCCTGCCGCCCGCAGGGCGGAAGCGATGCCTGCGACGAACACCGCGAAGCAGGCCACCGAGACGATCTGCAGCGCCGCGCTGAGTCCGATGGCGGTTGGGTTGGCCGCGTAGAAGGCGGCCACCTCCGAGGCATGCGAGCCGGGCAGCGGCAGCTCCCGGTCGGCGAATGCCCCGGACACCGGGCCCGCCACGAGGTATGCGCCAAGGAAACCGATGGGGGCGAGAACGCCGGCACCGACGCGGGAAGTTGTTCGGCTTCGGGCAAGACCAGGGACAGACATGGCGTTTCTCCTTCGTTCGGGATGAAGCTCAGGATCGCGATATGGCCTGGCGGGCACGTCCCGCTCAGGGCGACACTCGGCGTACTGCGCTGGACGTAGGCGCCGTTCGCCTGCGCACGCGGGCGGATGTGCGCGCCAGCAGGACGCGGCACAGGGTCGCTGGGCGGGTCAGCGAAGTCGGGGCATCGAGCAGACCGATGACGCGCCCGAACTGCCGCGCAACGACCGGGTCGTGCTCAGCAGCGGCGAGGACGCGGGCCCTGTAGGCGTTCGTCAACCGGATCTCGAGAGTCCGCTTTCCTTCGACCTCCGGGAAGGAGCGGTCAGACCAGAGGCTCATATCCCACGCGCTGTCGACGGTCCTGTCCACGGCGACGAAGTAGCGGCGTGCGAGCCCGGCGCGGCCGTCGGCCAGACAACGGCGCAGCTTGAGCGCCTGCACGGCGGCAACCGTCATCCCCTGGGCGTAGATCGGACTGAAACTGCACAGAGCGTCACCGGTGACCAGCAGCCCGCCCGGAAAGCGGCGCAGCAGGCGGTAGTGCCGGCGCTGGTAGGCGGGATAGCGGAGGGTGGCGATCTCGCTCATCGGCTCGGCCGCCCTGATCGCTGCGGCCACGTCCGGCGGCGCGACCGAGGCAGCGAACGCAACGAAGCCATCGTCATCGGCGGGTGGGTGATTCACGCGGGCGATCCCGGCGACGGTGAGCAACCGCAATCCATCCTCGACGGCGGTGAAGGCCATGCCACGCGCGCGCCCCGGCACCGGTCCGACCACGACCGACGCCTCGAAGTCCGCTCCGGGCGCCATCCGCAGATAACGGGAGCCGAAGCCAACGTCGACCTTCGGGCGGTCCTCGGCAGGGCGCTCGTAGCCGAGGCCCTCCAGCCAGACCGGTGTGCGGGATCCGCGCCCAGTGGCGTCGACGACGAGGTCAGCGAGGATCGACTCCTCTGCACTCCCAGGCGCACGGCGCAGCACCCGCACACCCGTGATGCGCGTGCCGCGTTCGCCGGCGAGCAGACCGACGACGTCGCAACCGTCGAGCATCTCGACACCGGACAGAGCACGGACACGCTCACGGACGTGCCGTTCCAGAAACGGCCTACTCGCCTGTACCGCGGCGACACCGACGGGAACGTCCAGCAAGCGCCGGCCACCGATGATCGCGCGGATATCCCCGAGCGGCTCGACGGGGACGGCACCCGCGCGGGTCAGCTCGTCGAGGATGCCGGGTAGGAGCTCGTCGAGGATCTGTGCGCCGCCCGGCATGAGGACGTGTGTATGCCCGCCTTGCGGTACGCCGCGCCGCGCGGTGTCTGCGTCGGGGAACCGGTCCCGTTCGATGATCGTGACGCGGTCGTAGGTCTCGGTGAGCACCCGCGCGGCCAGAAGGCCGGCGATCCCGGCGCCCTGGACGACGGCATCTCCGGTGCGCTGCATGAGGACCTCCGCGTGTTCGAGAGACCCGACGATGCAGCCCGGCAGTGCTCAGCCAGGAGTCCAAACGCTGTCCATCCGCTGGTCACTTGTCATCTGAATGCGGGTGGCCGTGCAACTCGCGTCGCCACAACCACTCGATGATCCGGGCGACGGCCCGGTCGCGGTGGCGGCGGTAGGTGCTGAACGACATGTGCAGCATCTTGGCGGCCTGCTCCTGGGTCGGGGCTGAGCGCAGGAAGGTCCGGTTGACGACGTCGAAGAGACCCCGCTCGCGAGGGTCGGCGCGCAGAGTCTCGGCCGCCTCGACGATCAGGTCGTGCAGGGCGGTGGGAGCGTCACCATTACAGTCGCGCTCGCGGACGAGTCGGGAACGCAGCAGCGGGTTGTGGATGAGCGCATCAGAGGTCTGCAGGTCGCGCAATGCAGCCCGGACCGCGGCCGCGAACTCCGGCTGCGAGAGGACCACCTCCGGCGTGTGCGGATGTGGTGGCGCGGTCGGCAGACCGAGTTCGTGGTCGGCGGTGCGGTCCAGCCATTCCCGCAATCCGGCGCGCCGCCAGTCGTGGGCGAACACGACATAGCGGTGCCCGCCGATCTCGTAGTCGGCTTCGGGGGCCCGCCCGAAGCCGATGTAGTCCATGACCGGCGCCCAGAGGCACTCGTCCTCGTACGTCCCGACGAAGTCCCACGCCCACCTGTGCTGACCTACCACCTCCTCGACGAACCAGACCGTCATCAGCCCGAGCGACGCGGACGGCCCGTGCTCGTACTGGGCGTCGAGGAAGAATCGCGACGCCAGCACCTGCTCGCCCGGCCGCGGCGCGCCGTGCCGCTGGGCGTAGGCCCACAGCGCCTGCGCCCCGGGATCGCGGTCGAGATCGGCGGCCGTGGCCTCGTGCAGCGCCAGCCGCCCGGCGTACCCGGCGACGGCGCGCTCCGGCCCGCGGAAGACGCGGAAGGCATCCGGCTGCCGCTGCAGCCAGTACTCGACCAGTTCTGCCTGCTCGGGGCCCTGGAGCAGATGGGTCATCGCGAGGATCGGCTCCCGATCCGTCGGCTGCACGTGGTCGATCCGGTCGACTCCCATGTCGAAGCGCTCGAAGTACCGCGCCATCGGCGGGTGGGTCCGCGCAAGGAACATCAGGTCTGCAACACGATGCAGCCGTTCAGCCTCCCCTGCCCGTTCCGCGATAGCGATGACCTCGGCCCGGATCCGGCGATGCAGCCGGACATAGCTGTGGCGGTCCCGCCAGCGCAGATCGGCGTCGAGCAGGTCACGCACGAGGTCGTGCGGGTACAACCCGCAAGGTCCCTCCTCGACGAACGGCAACCCGCGCAACCAACCGAACACCTCACCCGTCGCGTCACCGGCATCGAGGACGGCGCGCAACAGATGCTCGGTCGTGAACCGCGCATACGCCGCCGTCTCGAGTGCAGATCGGTGCAGCGGGCTCGGCGCAGCGTCGACGACCTGAGCCAGTAGCGCCCCGACGAGGTCGGGTGCGTTGAACAGCGAGGTGGGCACTGCAGCGGTGCCGTGCCGCCGCACGGCATCGACCAGCAGCGACAGCGTGAGCGGGTGTCCGTGGCTGAGGACCTGGATGCGGTCGTGCAGCTGCGGCGGGATCTCCTCGACGGCGAGGTAGGCGCGGGTGTCATCGGGGGTGAGGTTGCGTATGGAAACCACCCGAAGCAGGTCCCGCCAGGCCGGGTCAGCCAGCCAGCGCGAACCTGGCGGATACCTGCCAGCGATCACGACCAGCGCATCGTCGGGGAGGGAGAGCAACAGTTCGTCGCGCACCCAGTCCTCGAGCGGCTGCAGCAACTCGAAGGTATCGACGAGCAGGACCAGCCGGCTGCGTCCATCGAGGCGGTCATCGAGCGCGTCGAGGATGCCGGCCCGCGTCTGCGGGACGAGCCGGGCGTCGATTCGGACCACGTCCGCGCCCTCGGACTTCGCGACGTCGGCCAACACGTCGATCAACGTCGACTTGCCGACCCCGCCAGGGCCGTGCAGGAACAGCACCCGGAATGAAAAGGGATCGGTTGCATCGCCATCCGTGGAGAGACCGTAGAAGGCACGACGCATCAGCTCGACCTCGCCGGAGCGGCCGACGAACCGGCCCAGCCGCGCTCGTCGCAGCCGCGCCCCGAGCGACTCCCGCTCGCCCATCGCGTTGACCGTAGCTCTGCTCCCCTGTACGCATTTTGCTTCGGACCAGGGGCGCGGCTGCCGGCTCGATCCTGGCGACCGCCGGTACCTCGGCTCCCGCCGGGATGATCTCAAGCGGTCAACTCCCGCGAAAGCAGACACATCGACAGATTGCGATCGGTTCTTGCCAAGTCGTCACCGCGGCTGTTCTCGACGGGGCGCGGACGCCGCTGGAGCAGCGCGCTCAGTCGGAGATCGCCCGGTCGCACACGCCCGGTAACCCCCACCACTGGCACGAATCATGTGAAAATTGTCGGTGCGTGCCCTCCCGTCTCCCACCACCCGTGGCACGATCGGCTGGTCCGGTTCACCGCGGGGTGTCCATCGCAAGGTGCGAATGGTGAGACTACGAAGGCCACCCCGATCGCCGTTCGAGTGAAGTGAATATGACAATCCAGGAGCCGGAGCTCGATGAGGCGTCACGCGAGTCGCTACGGCGACATCCCGCGCTGACAGTCAGCAGCTCGCACAGATCAGGAGACGCACGTTGACATCGATCGAGCTTCCGCACGGCGTCGTGAATTATCGGGTTGCCGGTCCCGCCGAGTCGACCGCGCCGCCGGTTCTCTTCATCCACCCGTTCCTCATGGACGGGTCGCTCTGGTCGGATGTTGCCGATCTGCTCGCGGCGCAAGGCATTCGATCCTTCGCGCCGGACTGGCCACTCGGCTCGCACCGCAGCCCTGTGAAGCCGGGGACCGACCAGTCACCGCGCGGCGTCGCTGGACAGATCCTGCGGTTCATCGACGCGCTCGATCTGCACGATGTCACACTCGTGGGCGGCGACACCGGCGGCGCCCTGTGCCAGTTCCTACTCGACACGGACCCGAGTCGGATCGGCCGGGTCGTCCTCACGAACTGCGACGCCTTCGACACGTTCCCGCCGTTCCCGTTCAACGTCATGTTCGCCCTGCTCAAGGGCGAGACCAGAATGAAGATCAACCTGCAGCCGATGCGCTGGCGCCCCTTCCGGCACTCACCCCTGGGACTGGGACTGCTCGCCAACGAGCTCGACCCAGAACAGACCCGGGCCTGGATCGAGCCGAGCCTCACGAACCCAGCGATCCGCAAGGACGCCGTCGCGTTCCTCAGGGCAGCCGAGCCCAAGGACCTGCTCGACGTATCGACCCGGCTCGACCGGTTCACCGGCCCGGTCACCATCGTGTGGGGCACCGCCGACCGCGCCTTCACGACGAAACTCGGCCGTCGGCTGCAGCGCGCCTTCCGCGATGCCCGCTTCGTGGAGGTCCCGAACGCCCGAACACTGGTCCCGCTCGACGATCCTGGGCGACTCGCCGACGCCATCGCCGCCGGCGTGGCCCGATAGCGCCGCACTCCCGGGTGCGCATCATGTCCTGCGAGCCCTGGCCAGGGTGGCGGCGACCTGCTCGAAAGCCCGGATCTTGGCGGTCTCGGCGGCGGACAGCCAGATGAGTCGCCACTGATAGGGCGGGGCGTCGTGGATGGGCACGTACGCGACGTCGGGGCGGGGGTGATAGCTCGCGGCCTGGCTCGACACCGGATAGGTACCGAACCCGGCGCCGACGAGGGCCAGCATCTCCTGGGCCGTGGCGAACGAGGGCCCTCGCTCGACCGGCCGACCATCGGGTGTGTGCTGGGGGACGAGAGCGTGGTCCCAGTAGTCGGGCGCGGTCGGCGGCGTGCGAAGGACCGTGGTGTTCGCGAGATCGGTGATCGACACCGACAGTCGACGGGCGAACGGGTGCCGGGCCGACACGGCCAGCATGCGGTCCCCCTCGAACAGGACGCTCCCGGCGGCGAGGTCCGCTTCGCGGGCCCCGAAGACGGGCACTGCGGCCAGCAGCATGTCGAACTCGCCGTCTCGGAGCGGAGCGAGACCCGCGCCGAACTGCTTCTCGTGGAACGCGACCTCGCAGTGGGGGTGCTCGGCCCGGAAAGCCTCGGCGACCTCGAGGACGAACGTGCCGGTGGCGGCGCCGATGAACCCGACCCGCAGGGTCCCGCGGACGCCGCCCGCGGACGCCATCGCCCGGTTGACGGCATCACGGATCTGCTGGTAGGCGGGCCGCAACTCGTCTCCGAGGCTGCGACCGATCGCGGTCAGCTCCACTCGGCGACTGGTGCGCTCGAACAGGGGCGCGCCGATGTGCCGTTCCACCTTCTTGATCGTCTGACTGACCCGGGCGGTGGACACGTGGAGCCGCTCCGCCGCCCGGCCGAAGTGCAGCTCGTCCACGAGCGTCAGGAAGATCTCGATGTCCCGCTGGTCCACCAGGGCTCCGCTCATTCGTGAACGTTTCCGTTAACGATCGTTGCGCACTCGACCGCTGATCGCCACGGCCGCCGCGCCGATCGTCGACCTGCGCCCGCTCCGCCCGGCCCCGGTCTGAAGGCCTTGCAGCTCGTCCGCGAGCGTCAGGTACAGCTCTCGATGTCTCGCTGTCCGGCAGCCGATCGCCCGTTCATGAACGTATTGGTTAATGCTCGTTGCGCACTTAGCCGTTGTTCGCCGGTGCTCCGCAGCCGATCGTGGTCATGGTGAGACCCCCATGTCGAGGAGGACCATGACCACGATCGCACGCCACCGACCGATGCTCGTACTGGGCGGGACCGGCAAGACCGGGCGTCGCCTCGTCCAGCGTCTGACGCACCGGGACATCCCGGTGAGGGTCGGCTCCCGATCGTCCGGGCTCCCCTTCGACTGGGAACAGCCCTCGACATGGGCACCGGTGTTCCAGGATGTCGACGCCGCCTTCACCTACGTGCCGGACCTGATGGTGGCGAACCCGGTCGACGTCATCGCAGGGGTCGTGGAGACGGCGCTGGCGGCCGGGACCCGACGGCTGGTGCTGCTGTCAGGGCGGGGCGAAGAGCAGGCCCAGGCCTGCGAACAGATCCTCGTGGGTTCGGGCGCCGAGTGGACCGTCCTGCGGGCCAGCTTCTTCAACCAGAACTTCAGCGAGAGCTACCTGCTCGATCCCATCCTCGCCGGCGAGGTCGCGCTGCCGGCCGGGGACGTGGGCGAGCCGTTCAGCGACACCGATGACATCGCGGATATCGCAGCCACGGTCCTCACCGAGGACGGCCACGGCGGCGAGATCTACGAACTGACCGGACCCCGCTCCCTGACCTTCGCCGAGGCGACCGCCACCATCGCCGAGGCCACCGGCCGGGATATCACCTACACCCGCGTCCCGCCCGAGGACTTCGCCGCTGACCTCGCCGCGGGCGGCGTTCCACGGGACATCGTCGACTTCCTCGTCGACCTGTTCGGCATGGTGTTGGACGGACGCAACGCCGAGGCAACCGACGGCGTCGAGCACGTCCTGGGGAGGCCGGCGCGAGACTTCGTCGACTACGCCCGAGTCACCGCAGCCACCGGCGTCTGGTCACCGACGGTCCGGCCGAGCTTCAGCGAGGCCGTGCGATGAGCCTGCGATCCTGGCAGGCCGTCACCCTGCTGGCCGCCACCCTCACGATGGGGCTGACAGCCGGCGTGTTCGGCGACTGGACCCACACGATCATGCCGGGCCTCGGCACGACCGACGACCGCACCTTCGTCGACGCCTTCCAGGCCCTCGACCGGGCGATCTACAACCCTCTCTTCATGCTCCCCTTGATGGGCTCCTTGGCGTTCACCGGCGTCGCCGCGATCCTCCACGTACGCGCCGACAACCGCTCGGCGCTGCCCTGGGTCGTGGTGGCGTTCGGCCTCCAACTGGGAGCGTTCGTCATCACCATGGCGGTCCACCTCCCGCTGAACGACGTGCTCACGGCGGCCGGCGACCCCGACCGCATCACCAACCTGGCGGCGGTGCGCGACGCCTTCGACGAGTCCCGTTGGGCCGCCTGGCACACCGTCCGGACGATCGCCACCACCGCCGCCTTCGCGTGCCTCGCCTGGGCCCTCGTCCTCCACGGACGCGCCACCACCGACGCAGCCGACCACGAGGCCCTCGCACGGCCCCCAGGTCACCTTCATAGACGACTCGATGACGTCCCCCTCCGACACAAGAGCAGCGACCGCGCGGGCCCCGCCGGCCGGCCTCCCGGTCGCGACGGGCTGGGGGTGGGCTGGTGACCGACAGGCGCGGAGGGCTGCCGCGAGCGGCGGCGTCCACCACGAATGGGTGACCTTTGCAAAACCAGGTTGGGTTCGGACGGCGCTGGACCGCGGCCGTTGGAGGTAGGCAAGAACTTGGCGATGCTGCTGCGGTCGTGGCGCGAACGTGCGCACCTGACGCAGGAGGAGCTCGCCGATCGAGCAGGCCTGAACGTGCGCACCATCCGCAGGTGGGAATCCAACGGTGTGCTGCGACGACCACAGAGCACCTCACTACGGCAGCTGGCCGCTGCACTGGACCTCACCTCCAGGGACAGGGCGTTGTTGTTCGCGGCCGCCCGCAACGCGACAAGCCTTGTCACACTCGACGGCTCGGCGGGTAGGCAACTCACGTTCACGGCCGGCGACCGGCCACCGGCCGGAGCGGTGGTTCCCCGGCAGCTACCAGCCGATATCGACGGGTTCGTCGGGCGGACAGCGGAACTGACCGCGTTGAACCATTTGCTCGGCAACCACGAAGAACCCGGTTCACGACCGATGGTCGTCGCTGCAGTCACCGGCACTGCCGGCGTCGGGAAGACCGCACTGGCCGTGCACTGGGCCCACGGGGTGTCCCACCACTTCCCCGACGGGCAACTGTATGTGGACCTGCGCGGCTACCACCCGTCCACCTCCATGGAGAGCGCCGACGCAGTCCGAGGATTCCTCGAAGCCCTCGGCGTGCCGCCGGCCCGCGTCCCCATCACCCCGGACGCCCAGGCCGCGCTGTACCGCTCGATCATCGCCGACAAGCGGCTGCTCGTCGTGCTCGACAACGCCCGCGACTCCGAACACGTGCGCCCTTTGCTACCGGGCAGCGCCACCTGCCTGGTCCTGACAACCAGCCGTGACCAACTGACCAGTTTGATCGCGACCAACGCTGCACGGCCGCTGGTACTCGACCTGCTTCGCGCAGAGGAGGCGCGGGAGCTGCTGGCCCGCCGCCTCACTCCTCATCAGGTCGCGGGCGAGAGCCGCGCCGCTGATCAGATCATCGCTTCGTGCGCGCGGCTGCCCCTAGCACTCGCCATCGCCGCGGCCCGTGCCTCCTCCAGCCCTCGCCTCTCCCTCGGCACACTCGCGGTCCAGCTGCGCCAGGCGCGGTCCGGCCTCGACGCGCTCGACGTCGGCGACCCCTACGCGGACACACGCGCGGTGTTCTCGTGGTCCTACCGCGGGCTCAGCTACGCCGCCGCCCGACTGTTCCGGTTGCTCGGACAGCACCACGGTCCCAACATCGCAGTCACAGCCGCCGCCAGCCTCGCCGGCCTGCCCATGCAGCAGACACAAACATTGCTCGCCGAACTGTGCCGCGCCCACCTGCTGATCGAACACCGCTCCGGCCGATACACCTTCCACGACCTGCTGCGGGCCTACGCAGCCGAACTCGCCCACGACCACGACGGCAGCACCGACATCCGCAACGCTCTGCACCGAGCCCTCGACCACGACCTGCACACCGCCCACACCGCGGCCAGGCTGATCAACCCTGACCGCGAGCCGATCCGCCTACCACCTGCCCAGCCCGGGGTCGTGGTCGGCGAGCTCGCCGACCACGAACAAGCGATGACCTGGCTCACCGACGAATTCACCACCTTGCTTGCTGCGGTCGACCGGGCCGGCGACATCGGGCTGGACACCCACGCCTGGCAGCTCACGTGGTCCCTGTCGGACTTCCTCAACTGGCGGGGCCAATGGCAGGTCTGGCGGACGACGTGCCATACAGCCCTCGAGGCGGCCCGGCGGCTGGGCGACCGGGCCGCTCAGGCGCACACACATCGCAACCTCGCCGGCGCGTACCTCTACATGGATCAGCTCGAAGACGCGTACACCCACCTCAGGGAAGCCCTCGAGCTGTACGAGCAGCTCGACGACCGCATCGGTGAGGCTCGCACGCACTACAACCTCGGCAGGTTGTTCGGGTCGCAGAACCGCCACATCGAAGCCCGGCAACACACCCAGCGGGCTCTGGACCTCTACGCCGCGAGCGACGACCGGAACGGCCGGGCGAGAACGCTCAACGCCATGGGATGGGACGAGGCCCAGCTCGGCGACTTCCACAACGCGCTCATCCACTGCCAGCAAGCCCTGACCTTGCACCAGGAGATCGGATACCGTCCCGGTGAGGCAGTCGCATGGGACAGCGTGGGCTACGCCTACCACCATCTCGGCGACCACGGCCGCGCCCTCATCTGCTACCAGCACGCCCTCGGCTCCTTCCGCGACCTCGGCAACCGCTTCCTCGAGGCCTGCACGCTCACCAACATCGGTGATACGCACCTCGCTGCCGGTGCCGCCGACGCGGCTCGTCATGCCTGGCGCGAGGCGCTGTCGATCCTCGACGACCTCGGGCACCCGCATGCCGAACTCGTCCGCACCAAGCTCGCTCGGCCGGTAGAACGACAGACGATGCCACCAGGGCGGGCTCGAAGCAGCGGGTAACGGCTACCTGTTCTCGCCACGCACCGAAATCAGCTCAGATCTCCGGATTCCGCACAAGTCATTGCTCGGCGTTGTATCGGGCATGACGACGCTGAGCGCGAGCTTCTCTCCGATGTTCTCGACTGCAGTAACGTAAGGTCGCCTCGTTACCCGGAGACTCCGGGAGGAAGCCGCCACATCCAGGAAGTTCGCATTGCGACCGACGGTTCGGATTGCGGCCGTCGGGCCTGCCGTTCCGCTCGGTCACCGATCTCCGTACCGGCACACCTTGTCCAGGTGCTTGAAATAACGGGCGCTCGAGAGTGGACCGCTCCATCGATATTCTCCTGCAGACCCGGACCGGGATAGCCCACCGGAATCGATGGACCAGGGTAGGAGCAATCTTACGAGTGAATCCCGCTGAGCGGAACCCGTCGACACAGCCATGAAACGATAGTTTTCTGCCAGCCGCGAACAGCTCCGCCGGACATGACGACAGAACGTCGTTCATCGCTCGATTCTCGCCATCAACTCGACGCGACACATTGGTCACTGGCGGGTCGGAGCACTAAATCCTGGTAGACGGCGACTGGCCCGGCACGTCGGGAGGCTGCTGCGCGCCGAATGCCGCCGCGCGCCACACTCGCCCCGACAGCAGCACCTTGCGCGTCCCGACCGCGGCTCCGAGAACTGGGACGTTCGGCGGAGACGGCGCCAGGTCGGATCCCCCCGGACAGATGTCCTGTCAAGTGTCCTGCCGGGTGCCCTGGAGCTCGCACCCTTGGCGCTCCAGAGTCCATTCGTGTACTGCGATTGCGTCCAGGCCGGCAGGCCCGCACCCCTCATCCCGCTGGCGACGAGGGACCGGCGGCCGAGTGCCCTCCCACACGCCTCAGATACGTCCCACCTCCCCCATGTCGTCGGGATCCTGGCCCTGCCAGCAGCGACGCTCTTCGAGATCGCCGCCCCGGCCGAGGTGTTCAGCGTTCATTCCTCCCTCATGGACGTTCGGGGAGGGCCGCAAGGCCGCTACTCGTTGCGGATCTGCGGGCTCGAGCGCGGCCCGACGCAGCTGGCCTCGGGCTTCACGGTCGAGGCGACGCACGGTCTGGACGACCTCGCCGAGGCCGACACTTTGCTCGTCCCCGCCACCGAGCACCTTCACGACCCACCCCCCGCCGTGTCGCGGGCCCTGTTACGAGCCCACGCCCGCGGAGCACGCATCGTCGCGATCCGGTCCGGAGTATTCGTCCTAGCCGCCGCTGGGCTGCTCGACGGACGCCGCGCCACCACACACTGGACGCATTCGGATGAGCTTGGCCGAAGGTACCCCGACGTTCGCGTCGATACCACCAAGCTCTTCGTCCGCGACGGCACGGTTGCGACCGCTGCTGGTGCCGCCGCAACCATCGAGCTCTGCATCGAGCTGATCCGGCTGGACCACGGCACCGCCGTCGCCAACGCCGTGGCACGCCACGTGCTCACCGCTCCACACCGCCCAGCGGACGGACCGCAGCTCGTCGAAACTCCGCTCCCCCGGACCGACGACAACCTCACCCAGCTACTGGACTGGGCGCTGGCCCGAATCGATCAACCCCTGACCCTCGCCGACCTCGCCCGCGAGGCGAACCTGAGCCCACGAACCCTCGCCCGCCGTTTCCACGCGACCCTGGCCACCACTCCGCTGCAATGGCTCCTCGACCAGCGGATCCGACTGGCGCAGCAGCTACTGGAGACGACTCAAGAGCCCATCGAGCGGATAGCAAAGATCACAGGCCTGGGCAGTCCGCAGAACATGCGCAGAAAATTCATCAGCGTCAACGGGAAGTCTCCCCAGGGCTATCGCAGGGCCTTCCGCGAAACAGCTGCACGCAAGTGGGTCTGGGAGGCGCGGCCAGCGTCGTGAGCACCCTTCCGTCCTGACCGGAGACGAGCACGACCGAACCGCAGCCCGTGGCCCGATGAGCCCTCCCGCGTTGACCGCGATCGCCCGCCTCCGCGCTCGCCGCGACGAGAACCGCGAGCAAGCGGTGCGCCGCGCGGAGGCCCGGCGGCCGGCGCTCGCGATCCGCGACACGAGTGCCGACGTGACCGACAACAAGACCCAGCTCGCCGAACTGGTCGCCCAGCTCGCACCCGGGCTGATGAGCGAGGTCGGGGTCGGGCCGGTCAGCGCAGCTCAGGCGATCGTGTCGTGGTCACATCGGGGCCGCTGCCGCGATGACGCCGCCTTCGCCGCGCTGGCCGGGGCGCACGCCACGATGGCGTCACTGGTGGCCGGCCTGCGGTCGTCGGTCTGCGCGCGTTGCTCCGGGAAGGGCGAATGCGACAGCGATGGTGGCGAGGGTGCCGGCGACGCCGGCGACGAGGAACGTGGTGCGGGCGTCGGTGGCGTCGAGCAGGAAGCCGCCGCCGATGTAGGAGATGGCGGCGGCGACGCCGATGGCGCCATAGAGATTGCCGAACACCCGCCCCAGCATCCGATCGGGCACGAGGCGCTGCAGCAGCGTGTTGCTGGCCACATCCATGGCGGCGATCCCGACCCCCCGGATCAACTGCACGGTGAACGCCGCCGCGACGGCCCAAGCCAGGCCGGTGAGCAGGTTCCCGATGCTGCTGACGGCGAACCCGGCGACCAGCAGGGCGACCATGGAGCGGTTGGCGGCGCGGGTGAGCAGCACGTAGCCGACGAGCAGTCCGATCCCGACCGCGCCGAGCAGCAGCCCGACGGCGGACTCGCCGGCCTGCAGAGTGTCGGTGGCCAGCACGAGCAGCGCGACGTCGTCGATGCCGTTCGCGGCGACCACCGCGCAGAACCCGATCGCGATGATCCGTATCGGGCGCTGCGACCAGATGTAGCCCAACCCCTCCCGTGCCTGCCCGAGCAGCGACGGTGCGGAGGTGCCGTCGGGCGAGGGCGGCAGCGCGGGTAGCCGGACGAGCAGGACCGCGGAAAGCAGGAACGATGCGGCGTCGACCAGCAGCACCCCTCGGATCCCGACGAAAGGCAGCAGCGCGGCGGCGATCAGCGGGCCGAGCGCTTCGGCGCCGTTGGTGCCGAACCCGAGCGTGGAGTTGGCCGCCTCCAGATCCTTGTTCGGCACGAGTGCGGGGATCGCGGCACGCGAGGCGGGCTGGAAGATCTGCCCGGCCAGCGCGCGGACCCCGACCAGCACGAGCAACACCGGCAATGGCGGCAATGCCACCGCGATCGCCACCAACAGTGCGCACTGCACCAGCTCGCACACGATCATCACGCGGCGCCGGTCGAACCGGTCGCTGATCGCCCCACTGACCGGGCTCAACAACGCCGGAGCGAAGTCACCCACCAGCAGCAATGCCGCCACGGCGAGCGCCTGACCCGTCGTCTGTGCCACGTGCAACATCAACGCGACCAGACTCAAGGAGTCCCCGACGAACGACACCACCCGCGCCACGCTCAGCCTGCGGAACCCCGCATTGGACGACAGCAGGGACACCGCAGCTGCTGTCATGGGTTTCCCCTCACCGAGGGTGGCCCATCCACTCAGCGAGCCGCTCTGATGGGCTCAGGATCGAGCTGGGTCACAGCATGCGACGCCGTCGACAACATCAGGTTTGCGGCGGCTACGCGCCCGCGAGAAATCATCCAAGAATCTCTCCGGAGTCCACGCATTTCATCCTCCTGACTCTTGCAGCAACTGCCTCGGATCCACTGCTGTCGACAGGAGACGACGGGACGTTACAAGATCGACCCAACATGCAGAAGGGCCGATCTTGACAATTTCCGATCGATTCTTGCCAGCGATCCGCATCTCGATTAGACCTACCACCGGGTTTGATCATCGGTGCTACCGTCGGGTGAACTCATGGTCGGGCCCGCGTCATGAAGAAGGACCGGCAACCTGGCAAATACTGCCCGGCTGTCGGCAGAGTGATGAGTGGATGTGGGTGACTGCGTCATGGATCCGCCGCGTAATGGTCTGCTGGCCGGCTCGATGCTGCGGGAATGGCGAGAGCGCGCCGGGCTGACCCAGGAGCAGCTGGCTGGACAGGCAGGTCTGAACGTTCGCACGATCCGTCGCCTCGAGTCCGGACCCGCAAATGCACGGCCGCGGAGGTCGTCCCTACGGCTGCTGGCTGCGGCACTGAACCTGAGCGAGGCAGAACGAGCCACGCTGGAGGCGGCGTCCCGCGGGACGGTGGCTCTGACCCCAGGTGCCGCAGTGGCTGATCAGCCGGCGTCATCCGCGGGCGCTGGGGGGCCATCTTCAGCTGAGCCGCCGCAGCAACTACCGGCGCCGCCGCCTGTGTTCACGGGCCGGGATTCCGAGCTTGCGGACCTCGACCGCGTCCTCGACGCGACGGCGGTGGTGATCATCGCGATCGATGGCATGGCCGGGATCGGGAAGACAGCCCTCGCGCTGCATGCCGCACACCAGCTTGCGGGCCACTACCCGGACGGGCAGCTGTTCCTCGACCTGCATGGCTTCACCGAGGGCATGGCCCCGGTCGAACCGGGTGACGCCCTGGACCGGGTGCTGCGTGCCCTTGGTGTGCCTGGCCAGCAGATCCCGGAGAATCTCGACGACCGGGCCGCGCTGTACCGTAGCCGGCTGGCCGGCCGGAAGATCCTCGTCCTGCTCGACAACGCCGCGCGCGAGGCGCAGGTGGCGCCGCTGCTGCCCGGCACACAGGGCTGTCTGGTGCTGGTGACCAGCCGCCGCCGTTTGGCCGGCTTGGACCATACCAACACGCTGTCGCTCGACGTGCTACAGCTGCGTGATGCGGTGGCCCTGTTCAGCGCCGCGGCCGGCGAGGGCCGTTTGGTCGGCGTGCCGCCCGAGACCGTGACCGCGGTCGTCGAACTGTGCGGGCGACTGCCGCTCGCGATCCGGATCGCCGCCGCTCGGCTGCGCTCCCGCCCCGCCTGGACCGCCGCGAGTCTCGTGGAGAAACTCCGCGATCATCGACACCGGCTGACCGCATTCGTGGCGGGCCAGCGCAGCGTCAACGCCGCGCTCGACCTGTCCTACCGGGACCTCGATCCGCCATTGCAGCGAGCCCATCGACTGCTCGGCCTGCACCCGGGTGCGGATCTCGACGTCTACGCGGCGGCCGCGCTGATCGACACCACAGTGGACGACGCTGAGCGGGTGATCGACGGGCTGCTCGACGCGAACCTGCTGCAGGAGCCCAGCCCGGGCCGGTTCCGGTTCCACGACCTGGTCCGCAACCATGCGGCGTCGACTGCGGCGAGCGAGGAGCCTGAGGCGGGGCGCCGAGCCGCGCTCGGTCGGATGCTCGACTACTACCGCCACACCACGTCGATCGCGATGCGCGTGGCCTACCCGCACGACCGGGGACATCGGCCTGTCGTGCCACCCGCGCACACGCCGATACCCGCCATGGCCGACCCGGACCAGGCATGGACGTGGCTCGATGCCGAGCTGCCGAATCTGATCGCCTCGGCACAATGCGCTGCCGAACACGGCTGGCCTGATCACACCCGTCACCTGTCGGCCTGCCTGCACCGCCACCTCCGCATCCGGTGCCGGTATGCCGAGGCGGACACGCTCCACGGCCTGGCCATCGCCGTCGCTCGGTCCGTCGCGGACCCGTACGGCGAGCTGGATGCGCTGAACGACCTGAGTTCGATCCGCCGGCTCCGGGGCCGCCACGACGAGGCTGTCGACGGCTACACGAGGGCCCTGGCCATCGCCCGCGCCATCGGTAGGCCGGCCGGCGAGCTGGAGGCCCTCAACGGCCTCGCCCACGTCCACCTGATGCAGAGCCGGTACGGCCCGGCCGCCGAGAGCTTCGCGATGGCCAGGGACATCGCGCGAGGCAGCAGTGATCATAGCGGCGAACTGGAAGCGCAACTCGGCATCGGGTGGGTTCACCTGGTGCAGAGCCGACCGGCCGCCGAGGAGTTCGAGCGGGCGCTCGCCATTGCCCGGGCCACCGGCGACCGAATCGGCGAGCTCCCGGCGCTCACCGGTCTCGGCCACGTGCACCGGCTCCAGGGGCGGTACGAGCTGGCCACAGCCGAGTTCGAGGAGGGGCTCGCCCTCGCCCACGCGATCGGTTCACGCATCGCGGTGCCCGACGCGCTGAACGGCCTCAGCCGGATCTACCGTGCGCAAGGGCGACTCGACCTGGCCGCAGACAGCTACCGGCAGCTCCTCGGCCTCGCTCGGGAGATCGGCAGCCGCAACTTCGAGTTCGAGGCCCTGCAAGGCCTGGGGCGGCTCCACCATGCCGCGGGCCGGCCCGAGGAGGCGCTCGCCAGCCACCGGGCAGCCCACGACATCGCCACCGGGATCGGGCAGGCCGCGGAGCAGGCCCGCGCGCACGACGGCCTTGCCTACGCCCACCACGCGCTCGACCGGCGAGAAGCTGCCCGCGAACACTGGCAGCTCGCCCTGGACATCCTTTCACGCCTCCGTATCGACGCCACCGAGGACGCCGAGGCCACCACCGAATCCATCCGCGCCAACATTGACAGACTGTCGAGAGTGTGTGCAGAGCGCCGGGTTCGTGACGGCTCAACCATCGAGCGCTGAACGACGGACCTTCTCGACAGATGGCCCTCGAAACATCCCTCAACGCGATCCAGGCGGTGTCGTCGCCGCGATCACCCCAGACTCCGTGACGGTGGAACGCCCCGCAGGCTCACCGTGCACAAGCCGCTCCGTCGCCGTCGTTCTGCCGAGTGCTGCCCCGGGCGTGTCGCAATCATCGTGGTCATCGCGGTCGTCCCGGGCCGCTCCTCCTCATCGCTGTTTTCGTCATAGTCGTCGGAGCCGCCATCCCGCTTCTGGTCCTTGCTACTGGAATCCTTCTTCGCAGACTTCTCCTCGCCCTCGTCAGCAGACGCCCGGTCGCTGCAGATGTCCGGTGAATGCCCGGTCCGTCGCCCTGGTTGCCGCCATCCGACCGGGCGACAGTTGACGCGTGCGAGGCAGCAATCCTTCGTCGCCCTCCCGCCCGGCCCGGATCGTCACCGACGAAGCGAGGAGCTCCGCGTGAATCAGGGCGAGCAGCGACTGAGGCGCATACACACCGTTGTGATTGTACCGGCGCAGCCTTCGCCGGCAATCGAACTCGCAGTGGCGACCGCGGTCTTCGGCATGCTCCATCCCTCGCTGCCCCACGACCTTCACCGCATTCGTGACTGGTACGAGATGCACGTCTGCAGCGACGACGTCGGGCTGGCTCGCCAGCCCCTCGAGGCGGCACTCGATGGCAACCGCCGGCTCGACCTCCTGGCTGTGGCAAACACCATCATCGTGACGGGCGGACCCGAGGTCCCTCCCGATCTACAGCCCGGCGTCGGGCACGCCCTCCGGCAGGCGCGCGGCCGCCGGGCCAGGATCGTCGGGATCGGCTCCGGCGCCTTCGTGCTCGCCGCGGCAGGTGTGCTGGCCGGACGGCGGGTGACCGCCCACTGGTCGGTCTGCGACGAACTTCGCCGCCAATACCCAGACGTCGTCGTTGACGACTCGGCGCTCTACATCGAGGACGATGGCATCGTCACCTCGGCCGGCGGGGCGGCCACCCTCGACGTATGCCTGGATGTTGTTCGGCAGGATCACGGCGCTGCCGCCGCCAGCACGCTCGCCCGGTGGCTGGTCGCCCCACCTCTCCGCGCCGGGTATCAGCTGCAATCCGTCGCGACGTCGGCGTTGGAGACCGGTGACCGGCTGTCGGGGCTGCTCGAATGGGCCTCGGCGCGGCTCGACAAACAACTCACACTCGCCGATCTGGCCCAGGAGGCGGGGGTAAGCCCGAGGACACTGGCCCGCCGCTTCCACGCCGCACTGGGTACGACGCCACTGCAGTGGCTGCTCTCGCAGCGGATTCGGCACGCCCAAGAGTTGCTGGAGTCGACCGATCATCCGATCGATCAGATCGCCGAGCGCAGCGGGTTCGGCAGCCCGGGAAACCTGCGCCAGCAGTTCACCAGGGCGGTGGGCAAGTCACCGCAACGCTACCGCCGGACGTTCCGTGCATCGGCTGCCGACGAAGCAGGCGCCCGGTCGGCGTAGCCCGATTCTTCACCGGCCGGAGCCGCGGTGAGATGGGCCAGGTGCACATGAGAAGAAGTCCTGGCAGCCTTGGTCCAAGGGTGGGGTCCGGCGTGGGCGAGGCCGTGCCCCGCCCTGAAAGGTTCACCACGTAACCGGCGCTTCGATCTTAGGCGGGCACCGTCGGTTTCCTCGCTGACGATCGGCGGGTCTGCCGGGTGCAGTGCAACCGTACTCGGCGCCGGTAGTTCTCCCGGTTCCGGAACCCGCAGGCGGCGCGTTCACCTGCTTGATCAACCGGTTTGTGCCCTCGGTCCGGGCGTTCGTCAGGCCGGTCGCCAGGAACACCTCGATCGCGGGCCACCAGGTCTCGATCGTCTCGGCCAGGGTGGTGAGCTCGGGGATCTGCGCGTCGGCGCACCACCGGTAGAACGTGTAGAGCCGCGCGTGGATGTCGCCGGGGTGCCCACCGCCGGCGGCGGTGGCGCACAGCGCGCGAAGTTCCTCCTTCGCGATCCACGCCGACAGGATCTGCCCCGACGGGTCGTGGTCGACGGGTCGTGGTCGACGCAGCCGTTCCACATCCGCGCCAGCGCCGCCTCCGACAGCCGCTCACGCCCGCGCAGCGGCAACCCGGTCCTCGACCGCCACCGCGAGCGCGGTCCGCAGCCGCGTCGTCGTGCGCATCCGGGCCGGCACCTGGGCGATCTGCTCGGTGAACGTCCGCCGCGCACAGTCGGCCACCCGGCAGCGCCACCGCCGCTTGCGCCACCGCGAACTCACCCCCACACGGCAGGTCCCGCGGGCGGGTCAGCACCCAGTCCTTGCCCGACGTCGAACGCACCCGGCACACCGGGCACCGCGCCGCGTCCGGATCACCGGTGACCAACTGCACGATCTTGACCCCGGCCACGGTGAGCACGACACGCTCCACCGCCAGACCCTCGAGTCCCAACAGACACGACGCATCATCGCTACGGTCAACCACGGCCCGTGGCTCTCCTCTCGCTGCTCCAAGACACAGCGAGGATCAAGGAGCCGCGGGCCGCCCTCGTTCAGGCGCGCCGGACGGGTCCAACCTCAGGTTGCCCGGTCAAGATCGAAGAGCCATTTACGCGCCAACCTTCAGGGCGGGGCCCTAGTGTTCCGGACCGGAAGTCCGGTGCATAAATCGGCGGATCCAGGTTTCCGCTGGGTGTGCCGGCGAGCCGGCCTCGTACCGGGCGTACTCGGCCGGTTCGACGGTGCGCCCAGCGGGAAGCTGGGCCGTCGAGTTATGCGGTGGACTTCCGGTCCGGGACACTAGCTCACGACGTCCGAATGGAATACTCGTGGACGAACGCCCCGATCGTGCATTCTGTGACGGTCAGCCCTTGGGGACGAAGCCAATGGTGCCTGTGCTCTTCTTGTAGCCGGCCGCCAGCAGGTCGACGCGGTTGTCGCGCGCGAGCCGCCAGACCGTGCCCTTCGCGTAGCGGTACAGCGACATCGTGTCTTCCCGCGGTTCGACGAGGACGTACCCGAGTACACCCTCGTCCTTGAACTTCAGACCGGGCTGAGCCTCGCTCGTCAAGTCCCGGATCTCATCCTTGTTCGAGGAGACGATGTATGTGTGGAACGGCACGTCGACGCGCTTGAGCCGATGCACCGGGATGGCACCAGGCACCTTTTTGGTGAAGAGCCTGATCCCGGCCGCCTCACCGGTCCGACGGAAGCCGTGCACGGACTCGGCCCGCTCAGCCTCCTCCTCGTTCAGTGTGTAGAACGTTCCTTGGTTGTCCGATGTGCGGAACTCCTGCAACTCCGCCGTGTGATCCCACCGCTCCTGGGCCACCGCTGCCGTGCTCGGCACAGCCAGCGGCGACGCAAGAGCAACACCGCCGACCGTGACCATGCCGGTCGCCACTACCGCAGCCACAGCCACAGCCACGGACACCGCGATCCTGATATGACGTGCCATGTGCAAACCCCTCATTCATCGTCCTTCAATCGCCCCGCCGTGATCGCATGATCATCGTCGGCGCGCCGCAATGCAACGCAGGCTTCCCCCGTGATCGATCGGAGTCGGTACGGATTCGACCGGCGTACGTGTTCAAATTTCGCCCATGAGTCGAGCAGGCGTCGATGCTTCTTGGACTACTCCTTGGGAAATGGAGAGCAGTGCCACGGTCCACCTCAGGTGCCAGTGCTCGCGCAGTGGTCGCGAGCGATGGCGCAGGGGGAGCGCCCTGAGATGAGCTGTGGCCGGTATCGATCAGCTCCAGGTCGGACTAGCTTGTGGCCGCGGAACCCACGGCACTCGCCCGGGCGAGCCAGGTTCCATGATCAGCCGCATCGTCGCACCGGTCTCAGCGGCGGCGAAAGTACCTGTAGCGACAGATAGTGACAAATTCTTGCCAGGCCATCTTGATCTTTCGTCGGCTCGACTGACAGCCTCCTGTCTTGACGTTTGCGCTACCTGTGGCAGTTGATGCGTGATCTTCTCATTGGTCAGGCAATGAGCGCCGGATGGTGTCGGTTGTTTTCGCCTATTCGACGCGGTGGAGGACTCAAGAACTGCGGTGATGGACAGGACCCGGGAAGACCTGATCTGACACCGATCAGCTCCGGGAACCGCCGACCGTCCTGCCGCCGACCACGGTCCGGAGGATCTGTGCGTCGAGGAGTGCCTGCGGGCCCTCGGTGAACGGGTCGCGGTCGAGGACAATGAGGTCGGCGAGCAGGCCCGCCTCCAGCCGGCCTTGGTCGGCTGCCAGGCAGGACCATGCCGCGTCGGCGGTGGCGTGGCGGATCGCGTCGGCGAGCGGGAGCGCGTAGCGCGGCACGTTCGGGGGCAGCGCGGGGTCGACCGCGGAGCGCCTGGTGGCCGCTACGTACATGTTGCGCAGCGGGTGGTAGTGCGCGGTCGGGGTGTCGGTGCCGAGCGCGAGCCGCGCGCCGGCGTCGGTGAACTCGGGCCACGGGTAGCCGCGGTCGACCCGCGCGTCGCCGAGCATCGCGCGCCAGTTGTCCTGGATCGCGGGGTCGGCGTGCACGGGTTGCATGGACGCGGTGACGCCGAGGCGAGCCAGCCGCGAAATGTCGGCGGGGTCGGTGTACTCCAGGTGCTCGATGCGGTGCCGCCGCGGCCGCGACCCGTTGACCTCGGCCGCGTGTTCGAGCGCGTCGAGCGCGATCCGGATCGCCTTGTCGCCGATCGCGTGCAGGGCCACCTGCAGCCCGGCGGCGTCGGCCGCCGCGACGACGGGCGCGAGGGCGTCGAGATCCCAGATCGGGTCGGCGTTCGCGCCGTTGGCGTACGGCTCGGACAGGGCGGCGGTACAGCCGTCGATGACGCCGTCGACGATCAGCTTCACGCCGGTGACGCGCCGTCGCACTCCCGGCGCGCTCGGCGCGCGCCATCGCGGCGAGCGCGGCGCCGTCGAGCGCCATGTCGACGGCCCCTGTGACACCGCAGCCCGAGTACGCGGACATCGCCGCGGCCAGGTGCGCGTCCCGGTCGGTGTCGGTGGCGACGCCGGCGAGGAACGGCCAGACGAGCCCGCACTGGCGCGCTCGCTGGCCGACGCCGAACTCGACGCTGTCGACGACCGCGGGTTCGAGCTCGCACTGGGCCTGTTCCTCGACGGGCTCATCGATCGCGGACCGGCCTCCTGATGTCGGCGACGGGACCCCGTGCGGCGGTGGAGGGGACGATGCGGACGGGTCGGCCGCGGCTGACGACGACCGGGGCCGCTGCGCTGCTCGGTGAGCTGTTCGGCGTCGCCGCGGACGACGCGCGGGACCTCGGCAGCGAGCGGGACCAGGCGTTCCTCGTGCTGTCCATCGGGCGCCCGGTGGCCGTGCTCAAGGTGTCGAACCCCGCTGAGGATCCCGAGGTCCTCGACATGGAGGGTGCCGCCGCGCTGCACGTGCACCACATCGACCCTGCGCTGAAGGTGGCCCGGCCGTGGCCGGTGCCGGGCACCCCACCGCTGTGCACCGACTTCGCCTACCACGGCCTCACCGAGGCCGTCGCCGCCGTCTCCCCCGAGGTGTGGCTCGACGGACGCAGCCCGGACCACGTGGCGACCTGGATGCCGCCCGACCCCTACCGGGGCACGACCCTCGGCGAGGAGCCCTTCGAGGCGGCACTCGAACGGCTGGGGGCGCGCGGGCACGTACCGGCGGCCGTGTACCTGGACACCCTCCTCACCAGCGAGGGCATCGTCGACCTCGACCCGGCGTACGTCCGCGCGCTGCACCGCCGGGCCAAGGCGGCCGGCGCGCTGTGGGTCGCCGACGAGGTGCAGTCCGGCCACGGGCGCACCGGGGAGGCGCTGTGGGCGTTCTCCCGCTTCGGGATCGAGCCGGACGTCGTGACGCTCGGCAAGCCCATGGGCAACGGGCATCCGGTCGCGGCGGTGATCACCCGCAGCGAGGTCGTGCAGGCCGCGGTCGGCCGGACGGTCCTCTTCAGCACGTTCGGCGGCAACCCGGTCTCCGCCGCCGCGGCCCTCGCGGTGCTCGACGTCATCGACGACGAACGGGTGCTCGACCGGGTCCGCAGCACCGGCGAGGCGCTGCGTGCCGCCCTGCGGGAGGTGGCAGGCCGCCATGCGGCCGTCGGCGACGTCCGGGGGGGTGGGGCTCGCGGTCGGCGTCGAGATCGTCCGCCCCGGCGGCACGGAGCCCGACCGCGCGACCGCGGTCGCCGTCCGCGACGGGATGCGCGACCGCGGTGTGCTCGTCGGCACGACCGGCCGGGCCGGCAACGTGCTCAAGATCCGGCCGCCGCTGGCCTTCACCCGGACCGAGGTGCCTGTGCTCGTCGACGCCCTCGACCGGACCCTCGCCGAGCAGCCCGGCCGGTCGGCGCGAAGGCGGCGCCGTGACCAGGGATGATCAACGTCGGTTCCATGGCGAGGAGCAGCTCGCGTGATGCCTTCAGCTGGTGACCGTCGTGGGCCAGGGGGGCCTCCTCGGGCCCGTCGGCGCTCCACCACAGGTGGGTGGCCGCAACCAGGCCGGTGTCGGTCGTGGCCAGAGTCGTGATGTCCTCGGCGGTGTTGCGGTCATCGCCGTCCTCCCGTCACTCGTTCGTCGGCGTGGGTTCAGTGGGAGTCGCCGATCCGGCGCAGGAACGCCCGGGTGCGGTCGTGTTCGGGATCGGTGATCAGCTTGCCGGGCGGTCCTTCCTCGACCGTCCAGGCCATCATCGACACGATCCGGGCGACAGCTGACGCAACCCCTCCCGACGGCCGGGAGCGTCTCCCCTGACGACTGTCGGCGGAGAGCGGCCGACACCGGACCCGGAACCGGCGTCGACCCCGCCGACGCCGACGTGCTGCCGGTGGTGTCGAACTGCGGGAGCATCAGTCGATCACCGCCCACTGCTCGTCGGTCGTGACCGAGGGGTCAGAGCTCCCGCCCATTGGCGCGCTGCCGGCGCCCCGGCAGCCCGTACGGGTAGTCGCCGACGATCGGGGCGCTGGCCTCGTCCAGCAGTTGCGTCTCCTCGTCGGACAGGTGCAGACCGGACGCGGCCAGGTTGTCGTCGAGCTGTTCGACCGTGCGGGCGCCGAGGATCACCGAGGTGACCGCGGGCCGGTCCGCGGTCCAGGCCAGCGCGACCTGCGCCATCGACACCCCGCGCGACTCGGCGATCTTGCCGACCGCGTCGATGACCTGCCACGTCCGCTCCTGGGAGTTGCGCGGCGCGTAGGCCTCCATGCCCCTCTCGGGGTTGTCGCCGAGCCGGCTGGAACCCGTCGGGACCTCGTCGCGACGGTACTTGCCGGTCAGCCAGCCCCCGGCCAGCGGCGACCACGGCAGGATGCCGATGTTCTCGTTCTCGCAGACGTCGGTGAGCTCGAACTCGATGTCGCGGACCAGGAGGTTGTACTGCGGCTGGAGGGTGGCGATAGGTGCCAGGCCGAGGAATCCGGTGAGCATCGCGGCCTTCTGCAGCTGCCAGCCGAGGAAGTTGCTCACCCCGGCGTAACGGATCTTTCCGGCTCGCACGGCGTCGTCGAGGAACCGCAGCGTCTCCTCCAACGGTGTCAACGAATCCCACGCGTGCGCCTGGTAGAGATCGACGGAGTCGACCTGGAGCCGCCGGAGACTCGCCTCCAGCGCACGGGTGAGCCCCACCCGGCTCAGGCCGACGTCGTTGGGCCCCTCGCCCATCGCGAAGCGGCCCTTCGTCGCGATGACGACCTGGTCACGGACGCCCGGCCGCTTCGTCAACCAGCGCCCGATGATCTCCTCGGAGACGCCGCGGGAGTAGACGTTGGCGGTGTCGACGAAGTTGCCGCCCCGCTCCACGAACCGGTCCAGCTGGGCGTGCGACACCTCCTCGGTGCTCTCGTTGCCGAACGTCATGGTGCCCAGGCACAGGCACGACACGATCGTTCCGGTGCCGCCGAGCGTGCGATTTTCCATTCCGCTGTCCTCCCCGAGGGCCGCCGCTGCGGGTCGCGGCCCCACCCCGCACATCCTGTCGCCCGAGCCGGCCGGTGGTGGGTGATCTCGACCACCGGCCCGCACGCCGACAGCTGACGATCGCCACCCGGGTCAGGGTGTCCTAAGACGTCGAGGAGGCCCGATGGAGCAGATCACCGACGAGGCGCGGCTGCGCGAGATCATCGCGGACCCGTCCGCCGCCATCCGGGACAAGGACCGCGACCATGTCGACCCGGTGACCGCCGAGTTCCTCACCAGGTCGCCGTTCTTCCTGCTGGCCACGACGGGCCCGGACGGCGTTGACGTGTCACCGCGCGGCGATCCCGCCGGGTGCGTGCTGGTGCTCGACGAGGGCCGATCGATCGCCTTCACCGACCGTAAGGGCAACCGGCGATTGGACTCGCTGCGCAACATCCTGCACGACCGCGGGTCGGGATGATCTTCCTGGTGCCCGGGTCGAACGACACCGTGCGGATCAACGGGCGAGCCCGCATCGTGCACCGGCCGGACTTCGCCGAACGGCTCACCGTGCAGGGCTCGACCCCCGAGTTGGCGATCGTGGTCGAGATCGACGAGGTGTACCTGCACTGCGCGAAAACGTTCCTCCGCGCGTCACTGTGGGACGCCTCGACGTGGCCGACCAAGGACCAGGTGCCCAGCGCCTGGTGAAGCGCCAGTACGGCGTCCCCGGACCAGCCCGACTGATCGACGTGGCGATGCGACGCGACGCGAAGGTCAACCGGTACTGAGCAACGGCGCTGCGCCGGCACTCCCCTCGCCGACGCGCGCCGGCACGTCAACCCGAGCCGGTGGTGGCCCGCCCGGGTGCGATCGCGGAACGGTGTGCGGATGCGGCAGATCCACGGACGATGGCGACGCTGACGGCGAGGAGCCACAGCATGAACACCGCGCCCATGCTGGCGGTGGTCCCCCAGCCGTTCGCGGCGTAGAAGTTGGCCGGGTCGTTGCCGAAGTAGATCGAGGGGACGAACGCCAGGTTGATCGCGGCAAGCAGGTAGGCCGACCGGGCGGTCCACAGCGGCAGGACCCCCTCACGGGCCACGGCGAACCCGAACGCGACCAGGAACAGCGCTTCGACCAGGCGAGTGATGGTGCCGTAGAGCAGGTACGTGCCGGTCACCGCGATCGTCGGGTCGATGGGTTCCGGCGCGGCGATCACCGCGCCCGTCTCCAGGCCCTTGGACACGAACTCGATGGTGACCCACATCAGCCCGGCCGCCGTCATGAGGCGACCGATCGGTTCCATCCGCGGGCCGCTGACGATCACGACCGAACGCAGCCCGGTCATGAACACTGCCAGGAAGGTCAGCCCGACCAGACCGAACAGGGTGCGGGTCAGGACGTTGCCGTCAGGTGGCGGGCCGGAGTAGACGAAGTAGAGCGGAACCTCCACCAGGATCAACACGGCGGTGAACAGGCCCGCCAGCCCAACGGTCCGTCGGAGGGTCGCGTCGTTCATCGCTGCTGCTCACTCTCTGTCGACCCCTCGGCCGGAGCGGGTGTCGCCACCCGGTTCAGGAGTCGTGGACGAAGGCGTTCGAGCAGGCGCAGCACGCCGATCATCAGCGCGCCGGCGAGCAGCGTCCACAGCCACCACGGCGCGTCGATGCTGGCCGTCGCGACGCTGATCGCGACCCACACGACGATCTGGACGCCTGTCGCAGCCAGGACGGCGACGGTCACGGTCCGGCGTGCTGCACGAAGGCCGTCCGGCGGCCCGTCGGCGGTTCCGCTCGACTTCTCGGGCGACGCTCTGCCGTCGGCGTGCGGTGTCTCCGCGGCCGGGACACGGGTGGACCCGCTCATGGTGGTTCCTTCCGGTTCGACGTGGCCGCGTGGCGCGGCCGCTTGGGCCCAGTAAGGGAGTAGACGCAGTTCATCTCCCACGCGGTCATCGACTCGATCAATCGGCTGCGATCCCGCGTGGCCGCGTTTGAGACACTTCTCGATCATTCACCGTGCGACGGCGAGCGGGGACCCGCTGGCAAAGGAGCTATGCGCGACGACGAAGATCCACCCCGCCGGCCGCCCTCATTCGTGACAGCACTCGGCCGGATCATTCCATCCCCCTGTCGCTCTTCCGGCGGCAAGCTTGACTGCCCGTACGCACCCCGACAAGCACGAACAGCTGATGCTGCGATTATTCCGACTGATCGTTCGTCTGCCGCAGCGAGCTCGCCACTGCGGCGAATGCGTGGATACCGTCGTTGTCGGCCGTGGCCCGCCACACGGGCACGAGCACGGCTGCTGGCATGTCCAGGACCGGCACCGTGACGAGCCCGGGGCAGGGCAGGCGGTCGAGTACGGACTTCACGGTGAAGTGCAGGCCGCGGCCGGCGAGGACGAGCGGATAGACGTCGGTGACGTTGACCTCGGGCCTGCCGACCGCGCTCGCCAGGTCGTCTGCGGTGTAGTCCAACTGTTGACCCGACGGTGTGTGCCGCGGTGCCCACGCATCGCGTAATGCGGGCGAGATGCGCTTTCCGGGCTCGAGGAGTCGGTAGCCGATCAGATCATCCAGCATGATCGCGTCACGGTCGCTCAGGGGGTGATCGGCGGGAACCAGCACGGCGCGTGGATCCTCGGCGATCGCGGGACCGACCGCGAGAGTAGGGCCGCTGAGCGTGCTTCCGTCGCCTCCCGGGCACCACATCAGAGCGATGTCCAGCCCGGGGCCCAGGATCAGCGACTCGATCGGATTGGTCGGGCGGATGCCCACGGAGTTGAACACGACGACGCTGCCAGGGTAGGCCGATTCGAATGCCCGGACCAGCTCGGCGACGAGTTCGAGCCCGACCGAGATCGTGTATCCGATGTGCAACCGCCACCCGTCACCGCGTGCGAGTGCCCGACAGGTCCGCAACGTGGCCGCCGCCTCGTCGCTGATGCGTTCGGCGCCCTTCCGGAACTCCTCACCCAGGCTGGTGAGCCGCACGTGCCGGCTCGAGCGCTCGAACAACGCTCCACCGACTTCACGTTCGAGCGCCTTGATCGTTTGGCTCACCCGGCCTTGACTGAGCCGCAGCCGTTGCGCCGTCCGGCCGAAGTGCAGCTCTACTGCCAGCACGAGGAACGTCTCGACCTCACGCAGCTCCACGGTTCCCCCGGTTCGTTCGGACTCTTTCGTCGGACTCAAGATGGTGTGTCGCGGGTCCCGCCGGTCCGGCAACGAGATCACGTGTCGCGAAACGTCAGCGAGTGGCTACATGAAGATCGGCGTCGGGCCCCGATGGCCCGACGCGCCGAGTCGTCGCGGAGTCCAGATCAGGACCGATCCGGCGAAGCCTGCGGTGCCGTGGCTCATGGCGCCGAGCGCGGCGCCGACCCCGACCAGCAACATCTTGTTGCGCCGACCGATCCGATCTCCGAGCCAGCCACCGAGCAGCTGCGATCCGGTGTCTCCCACACCGACAGCCGCGATCACCGCGGCTATCGGACTGATCATGCTCGAGTCCGCCATGGCAACGAACGCTAGCTCCGCGTCGACATTACCAAAAGCGATAATATCTACCCATATTGATCGTGATCGCTAATGCTAGATCTTCCACGGCCCGGGCACTCCTGGCGGCGATGAGGCCCGCACCCGGGTGCCGGGTCGAGCGCGATCAGAGCATCGACAAGCGCCAGCGGGTTGCGCTGACCCTTCCTCCGTGCCGTATGCGAACACCTGCCCCGACTCAACCGCGTAGACGTGCCGAGGATCATCGACGGCGGTGTCGGCCCGACTCGTGAACTCGCCATCGCTGACGAACGGATGCCATCACGGATGCCGGGCGCCCCTCGAAGATCGACACGATGTGCGGGTGGTGCAGCGCCGCGGCGATCCGCGTCTCGCGCACCGTCCGCTGGCGCAACGTCGACGACTGGCCGGTCAGGCGCACCAGCCCCTGCGCCACCCCACGGCCGAGCATCGTCCGGGATCCCGGACTGCACAACATTCCTCCGTCGATCTTTCCGGCCGAAGCTTGACTGCCCGCAGGGAGCACCCGCAAGCACGAATCGCTGATTCGACGATTACCCGGACTGATCGTCCTTCCAGGTCCCCCACACCGCGGCGACCACCGCACCCTCCACGTCGTCCTCACGAGCAGCCCGCCGTCCCGCCGGCTGGTTGCTTGTATAGGATCCTGGTCATGCATTCAGTTGCTCCTGCGGACGCTCGCTCGTTCGTGGAGCGGGCGCGTCGGGCCCAGATCATCCAGGCGACGATCGAGGTTCTGGCCGAACAGGGCTACGGGGGCGCGTCGTTCGCGCGCATCGCCCGGCAGGCGTCGATCAGCCCGGCGCTGATCAGCTACCACTTCCATACCAAGGACACCCTGATGCGTGATGTTCTGGCGACCGTCGAGCAACGCCTCGACTCCGCAATGGCAGGCTCGGAGGACGACGAGCCGGAGTCCTACCCCGACGCTCTTCGAGGGATGCTGCAGCGCTTCGTCGAGCACTGCTGGAGCCATGGTGACGAGATCAGCGCCATGACCGAGATCCGCAGGCAGACCCGCAGCGCAACCGTGCGCGAGGCGGTCTCCCGAAGTCACGACCGAGGAATGGCGGAGCTCGTCGACTTCATCGAGGAAGGTCAGTCGCACGGCCAGTTCCGCGACACCGATCCCGCGCTGTTCGCGTCGGTCCTGACGTCGGCGATGGGCGAGGTGCCCCGGCTGCTGGGTCGCGGTCCCGAAGAGCACCGGAGGATCGCTGTCGATTGGGCCACACTGTTCGTGAACGCCATCTCGGTGACCGCATGACGACCGCCGATGGGCCCACCGCGGTGCGCCACTCGCCCGGACTGCACGTCTTCCTGTGGACCGCGTTCCCCGGCAGCGGCGCCGTGCTCGGCTTCGTCCTGGCGCACGTGCCCGGCTGGATCGCCATCCTGCCGTGGTTCCCGAACCAGGAGAAGATCACCGAGCTGGCCGGGGTGATCGGACCGAAGGCCACCGGGGCGCTGGTCCTCGCCGGGGCGCTCGTGGGCGGCTTCGTCGCGCTGTTGGCCCGTGACGACATCGTCTCGGTCACGATCGACGATGCGTCGGTCACCATCAAGCGCAGCGGTACTGAAGCCATGTTTCCCCGGTCGAGAGTGGCGGGTGCCTTCGTCGAAGCCAAGCACCTCGTCCTGCTCGGGCCCCGCGGTGAGGAACTGGCCAGGGAGAAGACCGACCTCGCACCGAAGAAGCTGCGGGCCGGGTTCGCTTCGCACGATTACGAGTGGCACGAGCGCGACCCGTACGGCGAGGCGTTCACGCGATGGTTCGACGGGGCGTCCGGCCTCTCCCGGGACGCGCACGCGATCCTCCGCGCTCGCCAGACCGCGCTCGAGAAGGGTGATGCCGGCGAGCTCCGAGACCTGCGTCGAGAGCTGTCCCACCACGGAGTCGTCGTGCGCGAGGACGGCAAGCGCCAGTACTGGCGCTCCGCACGCTGACCGGGAGGAGTGCCCGTGCAACAACCTGCGACACGGCAGCGCCGCATGCACCGGACCGCCCCGGTGCTGGCGTTGTTCGTGCTGGCTCCGCTGATGGGCGAAGTGCTCGGGGCGGCACTGCGGACGGCCCGGCCGGTGCGCGCCGCGCTCGTCGGATTCGGAGCCGGAGCGGTGTGGCTGCTCCTGTACCTGGTCGCGTTCATCGGCGGCGGCGTGTCGTTCGTGTGGTGGACGCTCGCGGCCGTGCTGTTCGCCGGCGCCGTCGCCGCGCTGCTGGGGCGCTGGGAGCGCCGCGGCTGGGCGGCACCCGAGCGCCTGGCGACGTGCTTCGGCGCGGCACTCGCGGCGGCGTTGTTCGGGCTGCTGCTGGTGAGCCTGGCGGATCGGACCGCAGACGTCGTCTTCCAAGTGGTCGTGATCGGCGCGGTCGTGACCGGCTACGCGTGGGCGCGCCGCCGCGCAAACGCCGCAGGCTGAACCTAGTGCCTCTCCGATCACTTTCCTGCCCGCCAACGGCTGGCGAGCGGGCTAGTGTGGCGGCCCGTTCCTGAGCACACCGTGCACCTCGTCGAGCGACACGGCGTCGGGGTCGAACTCCACCAGTGACCACGTGGCGCCCGCCAGGGCGTACGGCGCGACGTCGGCGCCGGGCGGCAGGCTCACGACGATGTCGAACGGGGTGTCCCGCTCGCGCAGCTGCGCGAGCTCGGCGGCGATCCCGGCGACCTCGTCAGGGTGCTGCAGGTTGACGGGGAAGAACCCGTCGTAGCGCGCCGCGCGCCGCAGCGGTGCACGCCTGCCGGGGAAGCCCGCCGCCCAGACCGGCACGCCGGGGCGTTGCACCGGGCGCGGCAGGAAGCGGATCCCGTCGACGGTGTAGTGCTCGCCGTGGTGGTGCACCGGCTCGCCCGACCAGGCCGCGGTGAGAATGGCCAGCGACTCGTCGAGCATCCGGGCGCGCACCCGCTCGTCCAGCTCCTCAGCGGTCGCCGAGTACTCCCGGCCGAACCGGTCGGAGCCGAGCCCGACGCCGAGGGTGAGCCGCCCGTCGCCGAGCACGTCCAGTGTGGCGGTGGTGCGGGCCATCGTGACCGGCCGGCGGCGGGCGAGCGGGGTGACCATCGGGCCCAGCCGGATCCGCTCGGTCGCGGAGGCGATGGCCGCGAGCGTGATCCACGGGTCGGCGACCGCCTCGACCGGTTCGCGCCAGCTGACGTGGTCCCACACGAACACCCCGTCCCACCCCACCTCCTCCGCTTCGGCGGCGAGCCGGGCGACGGCGAGCGGGTCCGCGAGCGCGTCGAAGAGCGGGAGCCAGAGCGCGGAACGCATCGCGGTGGGGGTCATGACGTGTGCCCCGGCAGTGCGGCGACGAAGTCGTGATCCGGGTCGACCTTGGCCGTCGTCGGGTCGACCAGCATCGATGCGACGTCGCGGGTGCGCGCGAGGTCCCGTTCGACGAGCGCGCGCGTGGCGGCCTCGTCGAACAGCGCCGATCCGCCGGCGACCGCGCGCGACCACCCGACGGGCCAGAAACGGCCGTTGTTACGAGCGCGGGTGATCACGGCTTGCACGAAATCCCCCCGTTCGATCTTTCGACGGCAACCGTGACCGGCCGCATGAATCTCGACAAGCACGAATATCTGATGAAGCGATTACGTCAGCTAATCGTTCGTGGCCACCACGAGGTCGCCACCGCACCGCGGCACCGAATGCCGCGACCGGAACTCTCATGACCGGTTCTTCCTCCGTGGGGACGGGTCGTCACGACTCACCTGCGATGCGCCGCCAGATCCAGCTCGCCGGCACGTGCCGACCGGAGACGACGTACTCCCGCGCAGCATCGACGACCATGGTGGTCTCGAGCGCGCGACGAGCTGCGGGGCGGCCGCAGAGCAGCAGCTCGTCGCCGGCGGCCAGGACGAGGTCGTCATCGGGCGTCAGGACGCACTCACCGTCGCGCATCACCATCAGCACGACGGCGGGCAGCTGGACGTCGCGGTTGTCGGGGTCGCGCAGGAGATCGCCGAGCCGGGCCTCGCCTGCGGTGAGCCACGCGATCGTGGCCGGAGCCTCGGCCTGGTTCAGCCGGACCTTCCACAGCACCTCCAGGCGCCGGCCGCATCGCTGCGTGATGCAGTCGACGAGGCGAGCCGCCCATCGGTCCCCGCGCGCGGGCACCTCCTGCAGGAACCGCCAGAGCAGCGGGGTGCTCAGCTGCGCGAACACCTCGTGGGCGACCACCTCCGCCGGGACGAGCAGGGAGTCCACGTCCATCGCCGCGAACAGCGGAGCGCTGGACGGGCGGTTCTGCCGGGCGGCCACGAACAGCCCGGCGTTGACCCGCCGGGCGGCGGCGCTCTGCTCCCGGGCCGCTCTCCAGCCAGCTCATGAGCTGGTAGGACGCCGGTGCGCGCAGCGCGGACCCGCAGGTGGTCGCCGAACCGGTCGAACGGGTTCACCACGGTCGGCGAGCCGACGGCCCGCATGCGCTCCGCGATCGCCGGTGACAGGGTGCGCGCGATCACCGGTAGGTCGGGGCGCAGCAGGGCCGCCGACATCGTCACCGCCAGGTTCGCCTCGTCGGCGTCGAGCACCACGAACCGCTTCCCGAGCGCGTCGAACGCCCCACCCAGCAGCTCACCGGTCCGCCCGTACCCCGCGACGAGCAGGAACGGCTCGCGCAACCGGGACACCTTGCGGGTGAAGTGCTGCAGCGCGAGCGCCTGCCGGAATGCCCGGTCCTGCACGAGCGCCAGGAGCGATCCGATGGCGTACGCCCAACCGATCACGGTCAGGTAGATCGAGACCGTGACCCACAGGCGCTGCGCGTCGGTGAACGCGTGGGGCAGCTCGCCGAACCCGATCGTCGAGGCCGTGTAACTCATGAAGTAGAAGGCGTCGAAGATGGACATCCGCCAAGACTGGCCGTCCGCGGTCCGGCCGGGGACGAGGGTCAGGCCGAGGACGCTGACCGCGAAGATCGTGATGAGGACGATCAACGGGGCGCGCATCCGGCGCATGATCATGAAGATCGTCGCCGACGCCTGGACCTCGGATGCGACGGGCATCCGCCCGCCCGGCCGGTGGGAGAGGTCGGTTTCCCGGCCGAACAGTCGATACCAGAACGCGAGGAGCGGATTGCTCATCCCGCCCCCTCACTGACGACGGTGGAACGAGACGGTCTCGACGACGAGCAGCACCACCGACACGACGTTGGCGAACAGCGCTCCACCGGAGAGGGACACCACGCTCGCCATCAATGCCGGGGTGAGGCCGTCGCTGGAGATGTGCGCCGCGTACGTCCAGACGAGGGTGGCGGCGATCAGCTGCAGGTCCGCCACCAGGCTCGTCGCCAGGTGAACGGCGCGATCTGGGTGCGATCGCCGAACTTCAGCACCGTCGCGATCAGACTCACCACGACGGCCGCGAACAGCTCGTAGACGTTGTGCAGTGCCGGGTCGGCGATGTCGCCGATGAAGAACCCGAAGTTGAGCGTGGCCGCGAGCAGCACGAAGAAGCCGAACACGACCTTCTCGAGGTTCACGGTCCCCCCTCGCCGTGGTCAGGGTCCTTCAACTTCGAACGCCCGAGCCTGGCCGCAGCCCTGCTCCAGTACTGCTACGAGCGGCTCGGCACGGCCCGCGCCGCCGCCCGTGCCGAGGGGTTCGAGGACGCCATGTTCCCCTGGCAGAGCGGGGCAACGGGGCGTAGCCGGTTCCCTGCCCGGCGGCGGTGCGACCGGCCTCTACCAGCAGTCTCAACCCTCGAACGGAGCAGAAGGTCAACTCGGCAAGATCGACCAGCAGGTGACACGGTCCGCGGGCAAGGCCGCTGGTCAGCGCGTCCTGCAGGATTGCGACGGTGAGAAGGTCGACCTCCCCGTCGACCCGCAGCACGAAACCTCGCCGGACGGCGTGGGAATCGACGTCGCGATGCACGACCACGCCGCGGCGGCGTCGACCCGAGCGCGCTGGATGTCATGGACGCGGTGCGCAGCCAGCCCACGAGTTCCCTGACCGGGTGTCAACCTGCAGTACCGACATGACAAGAACCTCCGGCGGACGTCGCGGACGTGGTCACCGGGGTCCGAGGCAAGGCCGAGAGTATCGGCTTTCCCGGGTGTCGAACGAGGATGGACGAGAGATCTTCTCGAGATCGGCGCTGGTCAGGTACACAGATGGACCGTGGCGTCGGCCCCGGTCGAAACCGTCGTCGGGTACGGGTCACGCTCGGCGCTCGGCTGTCCCGAACTGGCTCCCGAGCAGTTGGGCAGACCATCAGCGGGTACACCACGGACAAGCATGACGAGGAGGCGCGATGGCGACCACCGAACGGCCCGCGCCGGCACCTCCTCCAACGGATCCGGTCGCGACAGCTCGGCCTCCGGACCCCCAGCCGGCCGGCGACGAGCGAGCCCGGTCAGATCCGCGGGACGACATCCGAGCGTTCGTCCCCAGGACTCTGCTGATCAGCGCAGCCCTCGGATGGCGGCTGCTCGTCGTCGCCGCCGCGCTCGCCGTGATCGGCACAGTGGTGGCCTACCTGGCGGCGGTCGTCGTCCCCGTCGCGATCGCCTTGCTCCTCGCCGCACTGCTGTCCCCAGGCGTCAGCTGGCTCGCCCGGCACCACGTACCCCGCGCTCCGGCAACCGCGCTGGTGATGGTCGCCGGTCTCGCCGGACTCGGCGGCGTACTGACGTTCGTCATCATCACCTTCGTCCGCGGCCTACCCGAGCTGGGCAACCAACTCTCCAGCAGCGTCGACACCATCGTGACCTGGCTGACCACGGGTCCGCTGCAGCTCAGCGACGAGCAGTTGCGCGGCGCCCAGGATGAAGTGCTGGCGACGCTGAGCGCCAACCAGTCGTCCATCACCGTCGGGGCGCTCACCACCGCAGCGACGATCGGGGAGATGCTCACCGAACTCCTGCTCGTGGTGTTCACCCTCATCTTCTTCCTGCACAACGGGCAAGGCATCTGGGAGTTCCTCCTGAGTGGGGCACCAGCAGAAGCCCGCACCCGGGCGGACGTGGCCGGACGGCGCGGCCTGGCCGCACTCGTCAGCTACATCCGGGCAACCGCGGTCGTCGCAGTCGTCGACGCCGTCGCCATCGGGATCGCGCTGGCCGTGCTTCGCATACCGCTCGCCGTCCCGCTGGCCGCGCTGGTCTTCCTCGGCGCATTCGTGCCGATCATCGGCGCCGTGGTCACCGGCAGCGTCGCAGTACTCATCGCCCTCGTCGCCCAAGGCCCCGTATCAGCCCTGATCGTCCTGGCCATCATCGTCGGGATTGCGCAGCTCGAAGGTCACGTCCTACAGCCCCTGCTACTCGGCCGGGCCGTGAAACTCCACCCACTCGCAGTGGTCCTCGCGATCGCAGCGGGACTACTCACCGCCGGCATCGCCGGAGCGCTGCTCGCCGTCCCGCTCCTCGCTGTCCTGAACTCCGGGATCCGCTCACTGCGCAGCGACGCCGACCGGCACACCCGCCCCCAGGACGTCCACACAAGCGAGCCCGAGGCCACCGGCCCCGACGATCCCGACATGGACCGGCAACCGGTGCTCAACCCTTGACCAGCCCTCCCACGCCCACACACCACCGCAGCCGCACCGACGTTCTGCGGTCCGGCCTGGCATGTCACCACTCCGTAGCGGCGGCACTGCCAACACTGCCGAAGCCGGGTATCCCCCGCCGAGCCCTGCCTCGCGGAGGTCTGGCGGCAGTTCGTCCGCCGTGTCCCAGTACCTGTGAGCGGGCGCCGCTACGCGTGACCACCTACGCCTCGATCGTGGCGCAGGGCAACCCCACGCTCGAGTCCCCGTAGAAGCCCTCCGCACAGATCTTCGCCCCGTCGGGCAGCACCCGGTCCACCTTGACCCAGCCCCGGTAGGTCGTGAACGACCCGACGTTCTCCGAACGGGTCCAACCGCTGAACCCAGGACCGAACACCTTGGCCTGTACGTCGTTGTGCGGGCGGTTCTGGGTCCAGATCGCCACCTCGACCGTTCCCACATAGCGCCCGCTGTCACGAATGATCATCGTCGTTTGGTTGTTGTCGAACTCCCCACCCGCCATGGCCGGCGCGTTCAGCCCGACGACCATGCCCAGCGACGCCGCCACCACGACCAGCACCCTGGCCGTGCCGCGACGCACCCGCCGGCCGGCCGTCGCCATCGCACTCGCGGCGAACATGCCCGCCGCCGCAGCCTTCATGATCCTTCGAACGCTCATCACTGTCCCCCATTGACACGTTTCTGCGGTTCCTCGTCCTTGCCCGCCACCACGGTCGCTGCGGGGAGGTGGTTCAGAGCTCGGCAAGTGTGGCGAGAACTGAGCGCGATCTGGCAAGAACGGCGCGACCAGCGCGTGCTCACCGATCGGCGAAGCCAGATGTTGATCCCTGCGATCTGGATGGCTCGGGTCGGGCAGCACCACGCACTTGAAAGTGCCTTTTGTAGACCCTCCCTTACTCACTCATGATGGTGTTACGCACTACCAGTGAGGTGAGGAAGGGAAGATGGTTGAGCAGGTAACACCACCCGAGGGGTCGCAGGTCGTCATCGAGGTGTGGTCCGACCTGGGCTGCCCGTGGTGCTATGTCGGTCAGCACCGGCTCCAGGCCGCGATCGCGCAGCGCCCGGACGCGGACAGGTTCGACATCAGGATGCGGTCCTTCGAACTGAACCCGGCCGCGCCGCAGGAGCCGGAGACGATCGAGAAGGCCTTCATCCGGACCCACGGCGGTACCGCCGCCCACGTCCTCCAGGTCGAGCGCCAGGCCCAGGCGATCGCACGTGGGGAGGGGCTCGAGTTCTCTCTGGACCGTCTCAGCGCCAACACCTTCGACGTGCACCGCGTGGTGCAGTACGCAGGCGACCAGGGCCGCGGGGTCGAGTTCTACTCCGACGTCCAGGACGGCTTCTTCGCGGGCACCCTCAACCCCTACGACTCGGACGCTCTGGCAGGCGTCGCGGAGTCGGTCGGGCTGGACGGGCAGCGAGTCCGCGAGATCCTCGCGAGCGACGAGTACGCCGACCGCGTGCGCGCCGACCGGACCGAGGGCCTGGAGCTGGGCGCCACTGGCGTCCCGTTCGTCGTCATCGACCGCCGGGTGGCTGCCCCGGGCGCCCAGAAGGTGGCCGCCTACGGCCAGTTGCTGGAGCAGGTGGCCGGGCCCGTGCCGAGTGGGCGTGTGTCATGAGCGGGGCGACACCTCAGCCTGCCGACGCGCTGACCGGGGCCTTGCGTCGGCCGACTCCGGTCAGCTCGCTGGCGGCCCGGTTGCTGGCGATCTCGCTGTGGTGGGCGGCGGCCCAACCGGCCATCGCCATCACCGCGTCCTTCAGCGACCGGCCCAGGTCCGTCAGCTCGTACTCCACTCGCGGCGGGACCTCGGCGTACGCGGTCCGGGTGATCAGGCCGTCGCGCTCGAGATGCTTGAGCGTCTGGGTCAGCATCCGCTGGGAGATCCCCGGGATGCTCGCCTGCACGTCGGAGTAGCGCAGCGGACCGGCGCTCAGGGTGCTGGTGATCAGCATCGTCCACTTGTCGCCGATGCGGTCGAGCACCTCACGGATGAAGGCGCTGTCCTCCGGCCATGCCTGGCACGGACCACTGATCTGTCGCGCTGACGCCATCTCGATTACCTCTCATCCGTGTGCAACCGCACTACCAGTATGTAACGCCCACAGGGCGACCGCACACCAATCCACGACCACGGCCCGCTCCCGGATCACCGGAGCGCGCCCTCGAACCATTCTGAAGGGACAGACCCATGTCTTACCTGCTTCACATCGACTCCTCCTCGCTCGGCGAGGCCTCGGTCTCCCGCCAGGTCGCCCAGTCCTTCCTCAAAGGCTGGGACGGCAAGGTCGTTCACCGCGACCTCGCCGCCGCACCCGTGCCCCACATCAGCGCGGCCGGCGTCACCGCACGCGTCACCGACCCCGCCCAGCACACCGACGAGCAGGCTGCCGCAGCCGCGATGCAGGACACGCTGATCGAGGAGCTCCTCGGCGCCGGCGCCTATCTCTTCACGGTGCCGATGTACAACCTGACGCTGCCGTCGGCGTTCAAGGCATGGCTCGACCAGATCCTCGTCTTCGGCCGCACCATCGGAGGCTCCTCCCCCGTCGCCGGGCGTCCCGCCGTGGTGATCTCGGCTCGGGGCGGCAGCTACGGCCCCGGCGCTCCCAGGCACGGCTTCGACTACGTCGTACCCGTCCTCGAGGCGCTGCTCGGCCACGAGGACATGCTCGGCCTGGACGTCACCACCGTGATCCCCGAGCTGACCATGGCCCCCCACGCGCCGGCGCTGGCCGCGCTGCTTCCGAAGCACGAGGCATCCATGGCCGACGCCCACGACCGTGCTCGTGCACTCGCCGCGACGATCGCCGACGGCGCGGTCGCCGCCTGAGCCCCGAACCGACACCAGTGGCTCGTCACGCAGCTTTGGCCGGGCAACGGGATCCTGAGGCGGTGGGGATGGTCGCCGGGCCCATCGGGACCGGCGGGCTCATCGATGCCCACCGATGACATCGCCGTGACGGTGCGGTCGGCCGATCCACTGACCCGGGCCGGCGCGCAGAGCTACCTGCACCACACATCCGGTCTGGAGGTCCTCGATCCACCCCTCCCACCCGGCCGAGAGTCGGTCGTACTCGTGCTGACCCAGCGCCTCGACGACACGACCGACGCAGAGCTGCGCCGGCTGAACCGCGAACCCGGGCGACCGGTGGTCCTGGTGGCCGATCGGCTGCGTGAACCCGAACTGCTGACCGTGCTCGAGTACGGGGTCCGCGCGATCGTCTGGCGGGTCGAGGCAACCCCGAACCGAGTGGAAGAAGCAATCAGGGCCGCGGCCCGCGGGGAGAGCCGGCTACCGCTGGACCTGCTGGGTCAGCTCGTAGCGAACGTCGGCCGGACCCGCCGCGCCGTGCTCAGCGAGCTGTCGGCGGTGCTGCCGACCGCCGGCCTCACGCCACGCGAGATCGACGTGCTGAGACTGCTCGCCGACGGCCTGACCACCCGGCAGATCGCGGACAAGCTGGCCTACTCGGAACGGACGATCAAAAGCGTGCTCTCCGGGATGATGACGCGGCTGCAACTGCGCAACCGCGTGCACGCCGTGGCCTACGCCCTGCGTGAGGGCTACATCTGACCAGCCATCACAGGCGGTGAAGCCCTACTTGTAGGCGATCGCTGCCGATGCGGGCCCCGCCAGGGGAACGACCTCCACCGAGCGGAATCCCACCTGCTCGCACCACCTGCGATAGTCGTCGCCGGTGAAGTCGAAGGCGTCGCCGAACTCGATGAGCATGTTCAGCGACATCATCAGTCCGAAGACGTTCTCGCGGCGGTCGTCGTCGATGATGTTCTCGACGGCCACCAGCGTGCCGCCCGGCGGCAGGGCCCGGTGCGCCGCGCGGATGAGGTGCAGCTTCCGATCGAGGTTCCAGTCGTGCAGGATCATGCCCATCACGATGACGTCCGCCTCGGGCAGCGGGTCGACGAGGAAGTCGCCGGAGGCGGTGGCCACCCGGTCCGCGACGCCGGCGGCCCCGATGGCCCGGCGAGCGATGGGCTCCACCGCCGGTAGGTCGAAGCTGGTGCAGCGCAGGTGCGGATGGTGCTGCGCCAGGATGATCGAGAGCTGCCCGGTGGCGCCGCCGACGTCGCAGACGGTCTGGTAGCGGGACAGATCGAGCTTCTCGGCCAGCGCGTGGAAGTTGCCGGCTGAGATGCCGGACATGGCGTGCATGAACTGTTCGAGGCGGGCGGAGTCGGCGTAGAGCTCCTCGAACACCGGCCGGCCGGTGTGTTTGATCTCGTTCTGCGGGCGGCCGGTCCGCAGCGCCTCGGTCAGGTTCCCCCAGAAGCCGTACAGCCGGGCGTTGCTCATCTCCAGGAAGCCGCCGATGTACCGCGGGCTCGTTGCGTCGAGGAACGCTGCGGTCGCGGTGGTGTTCCGGTACGACGCGGCCGCTCCCGAGCCGTCACGCTCGAGCAGGCGCAGTGCGACGAGGCCGTCGAGGAAGTCGGCCACGGCCCGCGAACGCAGGTCCAGCGTGTCGGCCAGTTCGTCGGCAGTGCTGGCACCGGTGCCCAGGGCGGTGAACAGGCCGAGCTCGACCGCGGTCAGCAGCGTCTTGGACGGCCAGAATCCCATCCCGACCTGCATGATCAGTGACGGGTCGGGGACGTCGACCGGCCCGTGCTCGGTCACCGACTTGTCGGCCACGTCAGTCACTGGTTCCTCCCTGCGGCCGAACAACCTCGGACAGCTGACTGGCCGGCGGCGGCCAGCGGCTGCCCGTCCTGCAACACCAGCCACGTCCCGCAGGCGCACCGGGCGTAGGCCACCGTGCCCGCAGACGTCCGGTGCGTGGATCGCAGCCGCCGACCCGCTGGCGCGCGGTGGTCGCAGGCAACGCGCGGGACGGGCCACGGCGCGGCGGGCGGAGCGGTGGAGGTGCTCATGTCGGTGTCCTTCCGGATGGTCGGGGTGTCAGACCAGGGCGGCGCGGCGCAGGGCCACCGCGGCGAGGCGCTCGAGCTGTGCGGGGTCCGCGGCGCAGGCGTAGTAGCCGCCGACGGCCCGCTCCACCAGGTGCGGCGCGTCGTCACCGAACGCGGCGTAGAAGACGGCCATGGTCGCGGGAGTGCCAGGGCAGCCGGCCGCGGTCCAGCAGTCGCGCACGAGGCAGGCCGATGCCGATCTTCATCACGGGCTCCGGTCGTCGTGGGGTGGTTGCGGTGACGACCATGGCGGCGCGCCGGCGCCGTTCCCATCCCACGAGAGGCCGGTCCCGGCAGTGGTGACCCCCTACAGCCGGGGGGTTGTCCGCGCGGTGACCTGGCCCGACCATGGACACGGGCACACCGGCCGGTGCGGCCCGCGACCCGGACGAGGAGCCGATGGCGGTCACCGCGAGTACCGGACGCCAGGTGGAGGCGCTCGTCGCGAGCTGCGCCGCGCCGGGCGACAGCACCGAGCTGTTCGGCTCCGTCTCCCACCGCCTGCGCCGGATGCTGCCCTTCGACGGGGCGGCCTGGTTCGCCACCGACCCGGTGACGGCGTTGGCGACCTGCCCGGTGCGCATCGAGAACGTCGAGGCCGGGCACTGCGAGTCCTACTGGGACCGCGAGTTCCTGGTCGAGGACTCGCTGTTGTTCCGCGACCTGGCCCGCGGTTCCCGGGGTGCGGGCACCCTGTTCGCTGCCACGGACGGCCATCCCGCCCGCAGCGCCCGCTACCGGGAGTTCCTCGCCCCGCAGGGCTACGGCGACGAGCTACGCGCGGTGTTCCGGCTCGGTAACGGCATCTGGGGCGTGCTCGACGTGTTCCGCGAGCGCGGCCGTGAGCCCTTCTCCGAACGCGAGGTCGACCTCATCGCGGGCATGGGCCCAGCGTTGGCGGCCGCGCTGCGGGCCCGGGCGCTGACCGAGCCGACTGCGGGTGCGGCGCACGACATCGACGGGCCCGGCACCGCGCTGTTCGACGCCGCCGGGGCGCTGTGCTCGTTCGATGAGCAGGCCGACCACTGGTTCACCGAGTTGGCCGGCCCCGGCTGGGACGGCGACGAGCTGCCCCCGCAGCTCGCCATCGTCACCGCCGTCCTGGCCCGGGCCCACGCCGTGGCCGCAGGGCGCGACCGCGGGCCCACGTCGGCCCGGCTGCACTCGGCGTCCGGGCGCTGGCTCGCCGTGCACGCGTCGTGCCTGCGCACCCCCGGCGGCGAGCCCGGTCCCGTGGCGGTGGTCGTCGAACCGGCGAAGTCGGCGCAGATCGCGCCGATCATCGTCGAGGCGTACTGCCTGACGCCCCGCGAGCAGCAGATCACCCAGGCGGTGGCCCGAGGGTTGACGAACCCGGAGATCGCCGCGGGCCTGCACCTGTCCACGCACACCGTGCGCGATCACCTCAAGGCGGTCTTCGGCAAGGTCGGTGTCAGCAGCCGGGGCGAGCTGGTGGCCAAGCTGTTCGCCGAGCATTACCGGCCGTCCCTGCACGCGGCCGGGGCGCCGGTCGCGCACGTGCAGTACTGATCAGCGCGGTGACGCCGGCGGGCCCGAGGCACGCCTGCGCAGCGATCCGGACCTGTGCTCGCGCGGTCCGCCCATAGCGGCACCCGGTCACAGCCCTGCCCGTGCTGCTGCGCCGGTGTGGTGCGTGGCGCGGATGCGCTTGCGCACCGCGACCGTCGTGAGGAGCGCGATCGCGCACACCGCTGCCATGTAGCCTGCCGCCCAGTTCCCGCTGCCGCCGATGTCGACCAGCCATGTCGCGATGAGCGGCGTCAGTCCACCACCGATGGCCGCGGTGAACTGGTATGCGAAGCCCGCACCGCTGTAGCGGAACTCGGTGTCGAACAGCTCGGTGAAGATCGGTTGCTGCACTGAAGCCATCGCGATCTCCGCCGCCGTCAGCACGACGAGAGTGGCCAGGATGATCACGACGGTACTGCCGGTGTCGAGGCTCCAGAAGAACGGGAAGGCCAGGCAGATGCCGGCCGCGGCGCCGAACACGTAGACGCGGTAGTAGCCGTACCTGTCCGCGTACCTGGCGATCAGCGGGACCGTGAACAGCGACGCCGCCGCGGTCACGATCAACGCGATGAGCAGCACGTTCTTGTCCACGCCCGCGCGGCTGGTGGCGTAGGCGATGGCGAAGGTGAGCACCATGTAGTTCGCGACGTTCTCGCCCAGCCGCATCCCGATGACGATCAGGAACGACGTGGGGTTCTCCCGCAGCGCCGACCACAGCGGGACCTTGCGCACCCGGCCCGCGTCCTTCGCCGACCGGAACTCGGGGGTGTCATCGACCCCTCGCCGCACCCAGTAACCCACGGCGACGATGACGACGCTGGCGAGGAACGGGATCCGCCAGCCCCAGGACAAGAAGGCCTCCTCGGACAACAGCACGCTGAACAGGTAGAACGCGCCGGTCGCGGCGAGCAGGCCGACGTAGGCGCCGGTCTGCACGACGCTTCCGAAGAAGGCCTTGCGGTGCGGCGGTGCGGATTCGACGGCCATGAGCGTGGCCCCACCCCATTCGCCGCCGACGGCGAAGCCCTGGACCGCCCGTAGCACGACCAGCAGCACCGGGGCGGCGACGCCGATCTGTGCGTAGGTGGGGAGCAGCCCGATGAGGGTGCTGGCGCCGCCCATCAGCAGCATGGTCAGCACGAGCATGCGCTTCCGGCCGATGCGGTCGCCGAAGTGCCCGAAGAAGATGCTGCCGACCGGGCGGAAGAAGAAGCCCACGGCGAACGTCGCGAAGGCGGCGAGGGTCCCGGCGGTCGGGCTGCTGCCGGGGAAGTAGAGGGGGCCGAAGACGAGAGCCGCGGCGGTGCCGTAGAGGAAGTAGTCGTACCAGTCCGCGATGGCTCCGACCATGCTCGCCCACCCGGCGCGGCGGGCACTGTCGTCACTCGGGGTGGGAGGTGGAGTGGCGGCGTCGGCGTGCGTCATCGTGCTCTCCTTCGAGGGATCGACGGTACGTAGGGGCCCTGCCCTGACGCGGGCAGTGGGCGTCAGCTGTGCGACTCCGCTCGGTCCAGGAAGAGCGCCGGATCCATCACGCGGGGTTCGCGCGGGACGAGAGGCTTGAAGTCCATGGCATCGAGGACGTCCGCCTGTACGTCGACCCCCGGCGCGACCTCGGTGAGCACCAAGCCCTCAGGGGTCAGGTCGAAGACGGCGCGCTCGGTCACGAACAGCGCTTCGTGCCCGCGGGCCAGGGCCCGCGAGCCGGAGTAGGTGATCTGCTCGACACGCCGGACCAGCTTGCGGACCGCGCCGTGGCGCTCGATCCGCAGGCCTCGCGGGCTGATCGTCGTGCGGCCGCCCTTGGCGTCGAACGTGCCGCAGAAGACGACCTTGCGAGCGTTCTGGGCGATGTCCATGAAGCCGCCGGGTCCGACGGTGAGGCCGCCGAGCCGCGACACGTTGACGTCGCCGTTCTCGTCGAGCTCGCCGAAACCGAGGAAAGCGATGTCCAGCCCGCCACCGGAGTAGAAGTCGAACTGGGACGGCCCGTCGATCATGGCCGAGGGGCTGCGCGCGTAGCCGAACATCGTGCCCGTGATCAGCGACCCGCCGTAGGTTCCGTGCTCGATGGTCTGGTAGTAGCGGTCGGTCTCACCCCGATCGGCGATGAGCTTCGCGACGCCCTCACCGATCCCCACACCGAAGTTGATGATCGCCCCGTCGCGCAGCTCCTGATGGGCGCGTCGCGCGATGAGCGTGCGGACGTCGAGGGGTGCCGGCGGGTCGAGCGAGATCGGTCCCCGGCGCTCACCGGAGATCAGGGGGTCGTAGAGCAGGTCGTAGCTCATCCGCTGGTCGGGGTCGACCACCACGGCGTCGACGATCGCGCCCGGGACGCGCACCGAGCGCGCCGGCGACGAGTTCGTGTCGACGCCGGTACGGACCTGGGCGATCACCAGTCCGCCGGAGTTGTGGGCGGCCAGCGCCGCGGCGTAGACGTCGATGTTGGCCGCCTCCTGGTCGAGGCTGACGTTTCCATCGGCGTCGGCGAAGGAGCCGCGGATCACCGCGACGTCGATCGGGAACGACCGGTAGAACAGCCGCTCCTCGCCACCCAGGTGCACGACCTCCACGAGGTCCTCGGTCGCCGAGGCGTTCATCCGCCCGCCCTGGTGCCGAGGATCGACGAAGGTGCCGAGTCCCACGTGGCTGAGCAGCCCGGGACGCCCGCCGCCGATCTCCCGGTACAGCTGCATGATGCAGCCGCTGGGCAGCACGTAGGCCTCGATCTTCTCCTCGGCGGCGAGCCGCTGCATCCGCGGCGACCAGACCCAGTGCCCGCCGATCACCCGCTTGACCAGACCCTCGTGCGCGAAGTGGTTGAGGCCTTCGTCCTTGCGGTCCCCGATGCCGAGTGCGTGCACCACGGTGAGGTCGCGGGGCGCGCCGGTGGCGAGGAAGCGTCGGGATATGGCGCGGAAGGTGTGGGTGGGTTCCATCAGCCCGCCGCCGCCGCCGATCAGGGCGACGGTGCCGCCGTCGGGGATGCGGCCGACGGCCTCGTCGGCAGTGGTGAACTTGCCGGCAGTCATGCCGACGGCTCCGCGACCCGCCGCGCCGGGCCCGCCGCGCTCTCGGGCCTGCGCGGCACCATCAGCCGATGCTCCCCCTCCCCCACGACCTCTGCACGTTGGTTCAACAGGGTGACGGCGACCGCGACGATGCCCATGTGGGGTCGGCTCCGGGACTCGCGTGCGTCCTCGACGCAGAACCGGACCTGCAGGGTGTCGCCGATCCGGATCGGTGCACGGAAGTTCCAGCTCCAGCCCAGGGCCACCCCCGTACGGAAGAAGCCGGACCGCACCTTGAGCCCATCCGCCAGCGACAGCCCCATGAGGCCGTGCGCGATGCGTCCGCCGAACTCGGTGTCGGCGGCGTAGGTGTCGTCGACGTGCAGCTCGGAGAAGTCCCCGGTCAGGCCCGCGTAGGTCTGAACATGGCTCTCGGTGACGGTCACCCGGGGGGTGAGCTGCTCGTCGCCAACCGTGATGTCGTCGTAGAAGCGGCCCGCAGACATGACGGTCCTTCCTCGCTAGCGGACGTACGATGTACATACCCTGACATCTTTGGCAGACTTCCGACAAGAGCAGGTCCTGTTTGTCTGTCCTCTACCAGTTGTTTGATCGAGGAGCGCTATGCTCGGACATCCGGACGAGCCAACGCCTCAGGAAGGCCGCTGGCACGGCGAGCGCCGGCGACGCCCCGGGGAGGCGCGCTGTGAGCACTGATCCGGGCGCGGCGGGCGTCCGGCCGTGGAGCGGCGGCGCCGACGCGCGACAAGCCGTGACACGGCTGTGCGCCGCCGCGGCGCGAACCGTGGACCTGCACCCGACCGATCTCGAGTGGGTCCGGCTGGGCGAACGGGCCGTGCTGCGCATGGACGCGGGCCGGGTCGTCGCCCGCGTCGAACGACCGGGGGTCGGACGAGCCGACGCCGCCCGAGAGATCGCGGTCACCCGCTGGCTGGCGGCCAACGGGGTTCCGGTGACCCATCCCCTGCCCGTCGACCAACCGGTCGTCGAGGACGGGATCGTCGTGACGTTCTGGCACGGACTGGCCGGCATCCCGGGCACGACTGCGCAGCTCGGTGCCCTGCTACGCCGGATCCACGCCCTCGAACCACCGGCCGAACTCCGTCACCCGAACCGACCGTTTCTGCGGCTCCGTACCCGGATCACGCAGGCGAGCGGGCTCGACGAGGCCGACCGAGCGGTCCTCGGCGACGTCCTCGCCGCCACCGTCGCCGCCTACGAGGCACTTGCCGAGCACCTCACACCGGGCTTCGTGCACGGAGACGCCGCCTGCCACAACGTGCTGTCCACAGCGGACGGACCCGTGCTGTTCGACCTCGAGTACTCCGGCTGGGGCCATCGCGAGTGGGACCTCGCGCAGACCGCCACGTACCGCGACATCGGATGGCTCCCGGAAGCCGGCTACCAGGACTTCCGGCACGCGTACGGCCGCGACATCCGCGAGTCCGACGACTACCCGGTCCTGCGCCGGGCACGGCTGCTGCGCGAGGTCACCGGCTTGGCCCGACGCGCCGTCGCCGCACCCGACCCGGCCCTGCGGGCCGAGATCCACCGCCGGGTCACCGATCTCGCCACCGACGGCCCGCCCGGCCGCTGGCTCCACCACCCGCCGCCCGACGATCGCCCAGGAGGCTTCCGATGACCGCCGAATCCCCACCCGACATGCGCTACGAGGGTGCATCGCAGCGACGCGAGCGGATCCTCGTCAAGGTCCGGACCGAGGGTTTCCTGCCGGTCACGGTGCTGGCGGAGTCGCTCGGGGTGTCCGAGCAGACCGTCCGCCGCGACCTGCGCAGGTTGGAGGAGGCGGGCAACCTCAAGGTCGTCTACGGCGGCGCGAGCGCCGTCCAGGGTTCTCCGGCACCGATCCCCACGGCTCACTTCGCCACCCGCGCCAGGCGCAACGCCGATGCCAAGCGCAGAATCGGCGCCCGCGCGGCGCGGCTGGTCGGGGACACGGACACGATCGCCGTCGACAGCGGCACCACGCCGTTCGCCCTCGCCGAAGCGCTCCGTCCGAGCTTCACCGGCACCGTGATCACCGTGTCGATACCGGTGATCCACCTTCTGCTGCACCGCGACGACGTGCACGTCATCGGCCTCGGCGGCAACGCCGTCTCGAACCGGGAGGCGTTCGCCGGACCGATGACCCTCGAGGCGGCCGCGCGGGTGCGAGCCCGCACGATGTTCCTCGGCGCGGAAGCCGCCGATGCCCGCGGGCTCTACATCATCGCCGACGGCAACCCGGACGTGCAGCTACGCCTGATGGAGAACTCCGACCAATCGGTGTTGCTCATCGACCACACCAAGTTCGAACGACCTGGCCCGGTCCTGCTCGCCGGCTTCGACCGACTCGACGCCGTCGTCACCGACGAGCGACCACCCCTGGACGTCGAACGCGCGCTCCGTGCCGCCGGCGCCGAGCTCTACGTCGCCGACACCCCCGCCGGGGAACCCACGTGACCACGCCCTTTCGCGCCGGCCTGATCGGAGTCGGCCTCGCCGGCTCCCACTCGCCTGCGCTGCACGAGCGCGAGGCGGCGGCTCTCGGCCTCCCCTGCCACTACACGCTGATCGGCCTCGACACGACCGATCGGGACGTCGAGACCTTGATCGCTGAGGCCCGCACGGCGGGATGGCAGGGACTGAACGTGACCCATCCGGCCAAGCGACAGGTCATCCCGCACCTCGACGCGCTCGCTCCGGACGCCGCGGCGATCGGCGCGGTCAACACGATCGTCTTCGGACCGGACGGCGTGGTCGGGCACAACACCGACTGGTCCGGATTCGCCCGCGGGCTCACGACGGGCATGCCCGACGGCCTGACCTCGGACGATCTCGCCGAGGTCGTGCTGGTGGGAGCCGGCGGCGCGGGTGCTGCCGTCGGGCACGCCCTGCTCGCCCTCGGCGTCCGGACCCTGCACGTCGTGGATACCGCGGTCGACCGGGCCCGGGCCCTGGCCGGAGAACTCCACGAACGCTTCCCGGACCGCGTCGCGGACCACGCCGCACAGGTCGACCACATCCTGCGCAGGTCGACCGGTCTCGTCCAGGCCACCCCGGTCGGCATGACCGGACATCCCGGCCTGCCCTTCGACCCGGGACTGCTCCACGACCGACTCTGGGTGGCCGACCTGATCTACCGGCCGCTGGAGACCGAACTGCTCGCCGCGGCCCGCGCCCTCGGGTGCCGCACTCTCAACGGCGGCCGGATGCTCGTGTTCCAGGCGGCCGACGCCTTTGCCCTGTTCACCGGGCACACCCCCGATGCCGAGCGCATGCTCGCGCACTTCCACCAGCTGGTCGGTACGACCACGGGGGACCACAGTGGTGATCCAGCCGGGACGACCCGCGCCTGACGACGAGCGGGCTCGGAAGAATCTTGGCCTAGCGACTTGCGCAACGGTGAAATTGGATCCATTATGCAATCGTCGATCAACTCGCCGGCGACAGATCAGCCCCACTGAGTGCCTCGAAGCCCCTCCACTCCTGCTGATCGGAACCCTGTGAACCGTCGCCCCCGCACGCCATGGCTCATGGCCGCGCTCGCCGTACTCCTGATCGGCGGCTGCGGCAGCACGCCGGAGCCCAGCGCCGGTGGTGCACCGGCAGCCGACATGTCCGGCATCGAGCAGCTCGACGCCTTCGAGCGCGTCCCCGCCGACACGGCAGCCGCGGCGCTGCTGCCCGAGCGGGTACGGAAGGCGGGCACGCTCGTCGTCGTCATGAACGCGGCGAGCGCACCCGACGAGTTCTACGCCAGCGACAACAAGACCGTCATCGGGCTGAACGCCGATCTCGGCAGGGCCATCGGCAGGGTGCTCGGCACCCCGGTGCAGATCCAGGACGTCCAGTTCGACGGGATCATCCCCGGGCTGAGCGCGCAGCGGTTCGACATGGCGATCGCCAGCATGGCCGCGACCAATCCCCGACTGCTGGTCCTCGACATGATCCGCTACGGCGAGTGGGGCAGCTCGATCGCGGTGGCCACAGGCAACCCGCTGAAGCTGACGGCCGAGAACCTCTGCGGTCACAAGGTCGCGGTGCAACAGGCCTCGATCCAGGCCGACAAGCGTCTGCCGGAGCTCTCGGCGAAGCATTGCGAGTCGGCAGGCCAGCCGAAGATCGAGGCCGTCGTGCTGCCCAGCCAGAACGACGCCGTGCTGCAGCTGGGCAGCGGCCGGGTCGACGCCGTGTACGCCGACACCCCGGTGCTCGCCTACGCCGCCGTCCAGGCCCCCGACAAGCTGGAGCTCGGGTCGGAGCTGAACCGCGGCGCGGTGGCGATCGGGCTGCCGAAGGGCAGCGACCTGACCCCTGCGGTGCAGGCCGCGATGAAGGTTCTGATGGCGTCGCCGACCTACGCCGAGATCTTTGCGAAGTGGGGGCTCGCCGCTGCCGTCACCGCGGAGCCGTCGCTCGAGGTTCCCGTCCCGTGACGGAGGTCGACGGGGATCTCGTCGTCGTACCGCGGCGCAGCATCGGCAATATCGCCGGAACGCTGGTCGTGCTGGTGCTCGCCGCGATGCTGGTGCACACGCTCGTCGTCAACCCGCGGTTCGAGTGGGACGTGGTCGCCCGATATCTGACGGTCGAGGCCATCGCTGCCGGCGCGCTGCTCACGATCGAGCTGACTGTGATCTCCATGGTGCTGGGGGTCGTACTGGGCGTGCTGCTGGCCGTCATGCGCCTCTCGCGCAACCGCATGCTGGCCGGTATCTCGTTCGGGTTCGTCTGGTTCTTCCGCGGCACGCCACTGCTGATCCAGCTGATCTTCTGGTTCAACCTCTCCGCCCTGTATCCCGCGCTGTCGCTGGGGATCCCGTTCGGCCCGGAGTTCGTGACGTTCAGCGCCAACGCGTTCATCACGCCGTTCGTCGCCGCGGTGCTGGGCCTGACGTTGAACGAGGCCGCGTACATGGCCGAGATCGTCCGCGGCGGCCTGCTCGGGGTGGATCGCGGACAGACGTCGGCCGCGCAGGCGCTCGGCATGGGCCGGGCGCTCACGCTGCGCCGGGTCGTCCTCCCGCAGGCGATGCGGATCATCGTGCCGCCGACGGCGAACCAGACGGTGGCAATGCTCAAGAACACCTCCCTGGTGAGCGTGCTCGGCGCCGCCGAGCTGCTGCACAGCGCGCAGATCATCTACTCGCGCACGTACCAGACGATCCCGCTGCTCATCGTGGCCGCGCTCTGGTACCTGGCCATGACGACGGTGCTGAGCATCGGCCAGTACTACATCGAGCGGCACCACCGCCGCGGCGACATCGGGGGTGGGCGGATCCGGCTGCGACGCAGCAAGCCCACACCCACCGACGCCGTGGGGGTGCCGTCGTGACCGATCGACCACTGGTGCAGGTGCAGGGCGTCCGCAAGTCCTACGGCTCCGTCGAGGTGCTGCGTGGGATCGATCTCGAGATCGCGGCCGGTGAGGTCTGCTGCATCGTCGGGCCGAGCGGATCGGGCAAGTCGACGCTGCTGCGCTGCATCAACCACCTGGAGAGGCTCGACTCGGGCCAGATCCACGTCGACGGCACGCTGATCGGCTACCGCCGCGCAGGCCGAAAGTTGCACGAGCTCTCCGAGCGTGACGCCGCCAGGCAACGCGCGGGCATCGGGATGGTGTTCCAGCAGTTCAACCTGTTCCCGCACATGACGGTGCTGGAGAACATCGCTGAAGCGCCGGTGCGGGTGCAGCGGCAGCGGCCTGCGGAGGTCGAGGAGCGAGCACTGCTGCTGCTCGACCGGGTGGGCCTGCGGTCGAGGGCAGCCGCATACCCCGCGCAGCTGTCGGGCGGCCAGCAGCAACGCGTCGCGATCGTCCGCGCGCTGGCCATGCGTCCGCGGCTGATGCTGTTCGACGAGCCGACGTCGGCGCTGGACCCGGAACTGGTCGGCGACGTGCTCGAGACCATGCGCGCACTCGCCGACGACGGCATGACGATGATCGTCGTCACGCACGAGATCGGCTTCGCGAGAGAGGTCGGCGACGTGCTCGTGTTCATGGACGACGGGGTGATCATCGAACGGGGTGCCCCCGCGGACGTGCTGGCCGGCCCCGCCGAGGAACGCACCCGCTCGTTCCTGTCGAAGGTCCTGTGAGCGTCACACCGGACGCCGAGGTCGCCGTCGTCGGCGTCGGCACGGTCGGCAGCATGCTGATGTGGCAGCTGGCGACCCGCGGGGTGAGCGCCATCGGATTCGAGCGGCACGCCCCCGGTCACGACCGCGGGGCCGTCGGTGGCGAGACCCGGCTGTTCCGGATGGCCTACGCGGAGGGCCCGCAGTATGCGCACCTGCTGCGTGGCGCACTCGACGGGTGGCGCGAGCTCGAGCACGCGTCGGGCACGGAGTTGCTCGTCCAGTGCGGAGGGCTGACCATCGGCAGCGCCGCCGGCGACCATGTCGGCCGAGTGCTGGCCAGCGCCGAGACGTCAGGTGTCCCGGTCGAGGTGCTGGACCGTGATCGCGCCCGGGAGCGCTACCCGCAACATCGGCTGCTCGACGGCGAGGTCGCGGTGCTCGACACGCAGGCGGGGTTCCTGCGCTGCGAACCCGCGGTGCTCGCGGCAACCGCACTCGCGGAGGTGCGCGGTGCCACCGTCCTGCGCTACACCGACGTCGACGCCGTGATCGACAGGCGAGATCACGTCGAGATCCGGGCGAAGGACGACGTGTGGCGGGTTCGCGAGGCTGTCGTGTGCGCGGGCTCGTGGACCGACCGGTTACTGCCGGCAGGGTGGGGTCGGCTGCTGGAACCCCGCAGGGTGCGGCTGAGCTGGTTCGCGGCCCGCGACCCCGGGATGTACACGCCCGACCGGTTCCCGATCTTCATCAGGGAGACGGGCGGGCGGCACTTCTACGGCGCCCCCTCGGTCGACGGTGTGAGCGTGAAGGTCTCCGGGCTCACGACGTCGCACGCCGTGGACGACCCCGACCGGATCGAACGCAGACACAGCCGCGAGGAGCTCGTCGCGGAGTCCGCCGTGGTGCGCGACCTGCTGCCCGGACTGCATCCCGATCCCATGCGGACGGACGCGCTCACCGACATGTTCACCGCGGACGGCACGCCCGTCGTGGGGCGGATCGGCCGCGGCAGCCGGCTGCGGATCGCGTCCGGCTTCTCGGGACGCGGTTTCAAGTACGCTCCGGCTCTCGCGGCGGCCGTTGCGGAATCCGTGGCGAGCGGCACCGACACCCCGCTCGCTTTCATGTCGCCGATGCGGCTGGCACCCGGCGGGTGATCCGGCCCGGATCTGAAAGGGCACACGCATGCGCGAGAGTGCGGGGGTGCGTCCGCCGACGGTGCAGGAGTTCGTGCTGGTCGAGCTGCGCAACGCGCTCGGCACCGGTGAGCTCAAGCCGGGTCAGCCGATCCGGCAGGAGGCGATCGCCGAACGCCTCGGCGTGAGCAGGGTGCCGTTGCGGGAGGCGCTCAAGATCCTCGAGGGTGAGGGGAGGGTGATCCATCAGCCCCATCGCGGCTATCACGTACCCGAGCTGTCACTTTCCGAGCTGCACGAGGTCTTCTGGATCCGCGGCATCCTGGAGACCCAGGCGGCGCGGCTCGCCACCGAGCAGCTCACCGAGGCCGACATCGAACGGATCGTCGTCGCCCAGCAGGTTGCCGACGCCGCCGCCCAGGGCGATGCGCACGACATGACCACCGCGAACCGGGAGTTCCATTTCGCGGTCTTCGAAGGTTGCCGCATGGACCGGCTCGTGCACATCATCCGGAATCTCTGGAACGCCACGGACGCCTATCGCTGGGTGTACTACGAGTCGCACCCCAACCGGGAACGGGTCGGCCAGGAGCACCGCGAGATCGTGAAGGCACTGCAACGGCGGGATGCAGACCGGCTGATCAGCGCACTCGACGCACATCGCGCGCACGCGGTGGAATCGCTCAGTGCCTTCATCGGACCCGCATGATCAGCTCGGTGTGACGCGGCCCTCGGCCGGAGGTCGAGGCGAGCGGCGGGCCCGGAACTGGTGTACGCCGGTTCGCAGCGCCTCGATCAGCTGCCCGAGCAGCGGGTTCTCGCTGAACCGCCGATGCACGGCGTACACGCGTCTGGTCGGTACCGCGACGCTGAGAGGCACGGATGCGATCCCGTCCGTGGGGACGTACCCGAGCTCCGGTACGAGCGCGATGCCGAGACCGTGACGGACGAATTCGTGCATCACGCCGAAGTCGTCCGTGCGGTGCGCGATTCGCGGTTCGAAGCTTGCCGAGGTGCACATCCGGTGCAGCAGCGGCGACTCCTTGCTGGCGATCCAGGTGTCGCCGGCCAGGTCATGCAGGTCGATGACCGGATCAGCTGCGCGCGGGTGGCCCGCGGGGAGCAGCAGGTGCCGGTCCTCGGTGAGCAGGTGCACCGCGTCGGTTCCGGTCGGGAGCGGTGGTGTGCCGACGTCGTTCTCGTAGACGACGGCCAGGTCGAGGAGGCCTTCGGTGAGGGTTGCCAGTAGCTCCTCCAGGGAGGCTTGTTCGAACGAGACCACCGAGTCGGGATTGGCCACCGCGAAATGCGCCAACGCGGCCGGGACGATCCTTTGGCTCGCCGTCGGGAAGCAGCCGAGTCTGATCTTCCCGCGGCGGCCCGTAGCGATGGCGATCGCGTCGCGTTCCAGCCCCACGAGCGCGTTGACGATCTCGGAGCCGGCCGCGGCAAGGTAGGTCGCGGCGGGCGTCGCACGGATCCCGCGGGGAAGCCGCTCGAACAGGACCAGACCGGTCGCCCGTTCCAGGGCGGACACCTGCTGCGAGATCGCGGGAGTGGTGTAGCCGAGCTCTGCCGCGGCTCGTGCGAACGAACCGTGCGCGAGCACCGTGCGCAGGGTCAGCAGGTGGATCGGATTCAACATCGCAGGCGAGGTTAACGGACGCTGTGCCTTCGATAAAGTAGATCTGTCCCAGCTAGGCCTTTTCCTGGCAGACCCGATGTCCCAAGGTGTGTCCAACTTCGTCGACGCCCTTGGAGGAGCGGTATGCGAGCGTTCGCGGCAATCGCAACGGCGCTGGTTGCGCTGCTGGTAGCGGGATGTGGAGGCACGTCGGTGCCTGACCCTGCGAGCGACCCGACGCAACAGCTCGACACGTTCGACGACGTCGCCAAGGTCGATACGGCCGCCGCGCTGGTGCCTCAGCGGATCGCGGCCACCGGCAAGCTCACCGTCGTCATGAACGTCTCCAGCGCGCCGACGAAGTTCTTCGCCACGGACAACACGACGATCATCGGGCTCAACCCGGACCTCGCCAGAGCGCTGGGTCGGGTGCTCGGCCTGGACGTGACGATCGCCGACGTGCAGTTCGACGGCATCATCCCGGGCCTCAAGTCGGGCCGCTACGACGTGGCGATCTCCAGCATGGCGCCGTCCGCGGAGCGGGTCGCGGCACTGGACATGGTCGGCTACGGCGCGTGGGGAACCTCGCTCGCGGTGCCGGGAGGCAACCCAGGAGGCCTGCGGCTGAACACGTTGTGCGGGCACACCGTCGCCGCGCAGCAGGGCTCGGTCCAGCACCTCCAGCGGCTGCCGGAGCTGTCGACCGCATGCGTCGCCGCGGGAAACCCACCCGTCCAGCCCGTCGTGCTCCCCGACCAGACGACCGCGCTGCTCCAGCTGAGCAGCAACCGGGTCGAGGCGGTGCTGGCCGACACGCCGGTACTGGCCTGGGCGGCCCAGCAGCGGCCCGGCTCCATCGAGCTTGTCGACGAGATGAACCGCTCGGACGTCGCCGTCGCCACGGCGAAGAATTCCGATCTCACCCCCGCGCTCGAGGCCGGGCTGGCGGCGCTGATGGCGACCCCCACGTACCACCGCATCTTCGAGAAGTGGGGCATGGGCGACTCGGCGGTGGACAAGGCCGTGCGGGAGACCGGAGTGGCGACGCCGTGACGGCGAAGGTCGACAGCCTCCCGGCCACCGATGAGCACGACGAGCAGCTCGTCGTGGTAGCCCGGCGGAGTCCGTGGCGCGCTATCGGGATCGTCGTGGTGGTGGCGCTCGCCGCCCTGCTCGCGTACGTGCTCGTCACCAACCCGCGGTTCGAGTGGGCCGTGGTGGCTCGCTACTTCACGGCGGAAGCCGTGCTGGAGGGCGGGCTGCTGACCCTGCAGCTCACGGCGCTCGCGATGATCGGCGGGGTCGTGCTCGGCGTGGTGCTGGCGATCATGCGCCTCTCCGACAGCAGGCTGCTCTCCGGCTGCGCGTGGACGTACATCTGGTTCTTCCGCGGCACCCCGCTGATGATCCAGCTGATCTTCTGGTTCAACCTCTCCGCGCTCTTCCCCGGCACCAGCGTGAACGCGTTGATCACGCCGTACGTGGCGGCGTTGCTCGGCCTGACCCTCAACGAGGCCGCCTACATGGCCGAGATCGTCCGCGGCGGGCTCCTCGGCGTCGACCGTGGCCAGACGGAAGCAGCGCAGGCACTGGGTATCGGGCGGAACCGCATCCTGCTCGGCGTGGTGCTGCCGCAGGCGATGCGTGTGATCGTGCCACCGACGGCGAACCAGACCATCGCGATGCTGAAGAACACCTCGCTGGTCAGCGTGCTCGGGGTCGCCGACCTCCTGCACAGCGCGCAGGTCATCTACTCGCGCACGTTCGAGACCATCCCGCTGCTCATCGTGGCGTCGCTCTGGTACCTCGTGATCACCACGGTGCTCGGCGTCGGGCAGCACTACATCGAGCGGTATTTCGGCAGGGGCACCGATGTTCTGGTGCGTGCCCGTCAGGAAGTGGCCGCATGAGCGAGCTTGCGAGCGAATCGACTGCACAGCGCGAGCTTGCGAGCGAATCGACTGCACAGCGCGAGCTGGGGAGCGGATCGATGGCACAGCGCGAGCTGGGGAGCGGATCGATGGCACAGCGTGCGCTTGCGGGTGAGGACGCGCTGGTCAAGGCCAAGGGCGTGCGCAAGTCGTTCGGGCGCGTCGACGTGCTGCGCGGCATCGACATCGCGGTCTCGCGCGGTGAGGTCTGCTGCCTGCTCGGGCCGAGCGGCTCGGGCAAGTCGACGCTCCTGCGCTGCGTGAACCACCTGGAGAAGGTCGATGCGGGACAGATCTGGGTCGACGGCGAGCTCGTCGGCTACCGGCGGGCGGGACGCAAGCTGTACGAGCTCAGCGAGCAGGAGATCAGCAAACAGCGCGCCGAGATCGGCATGGTGTTCCAGCGGTTCAACCTGTTCCCCCACATGACCGCGCTGGAGAACACCATGTACGCGCCCCGCACCGTCCGGCGCGAGTCGCGGACGGCGGCCCAGGATCGGGCGATGGCGCTGCTGAGCCAGGTGGGGCTGAGCGAGAAGGCCGACAGCTACCCGGCCGCCTTGTCGGGCGGGCAGCAGCAGCGGGTCGCGATCGCGCGGGCACTGGCGATGCGCCCGAAGCTCATGCTCTTCGACGAGCCGACGTCCGCGCTGGATCCCGAGCTGGTCGGCGAGGTTCTCGACACGATGCGTGCGCTCGCCGCCGACGGGATGACGATGATCGTCGTCACCCACGAGATCGGGTTCGCTCGCGAGGTGGCCGACACCGTCCTCTTCATGGACGAGGGCGTCATCGTCGAACGCGGCACCCCGAAGGCCGTGTTCACCGCTCCTGAACACCCGCGCACCCGCGCTTTCCTGGAGAAGGTTCTGTGAGCGGTACGTCGTCGCTCGATGCCGAGGTGGCCGTCGTCGGCGTCGGCACGGCGGGGAGCATGGCGCTGTGGCAGCTCGCCGCCGCCGGCGTCGACGCGATCGGGTTCGAGCGCGTGGCACCGGGTCACGACCAGGGCGCGGTCGGCGGGGAGACGCGCCTGTTCCGCATCGCCTACGCCGAGGGCGGGCAGTGGCTGGGGCCGCTACGCCGCTCGCTGGACGGATGGCGCCGGCTCGAACGCGAGACCGGGACGACGCTGCTGACCCAGCGTGGCGGGCTCTCGATCGGCCGACCCGACGAGCCGTACGTCCAGGCCGTGCTCGGCATGGCCCGTGAGCACGGCCTGCCCGTCGAGGTGCTCGACCGCGCCGCCATGGCACACCGTTTCCCCCAGCACACCACGCTTCCCGGCGAGGTCGGGGTGTTCGACCCGCAGGCGGGTTTCCTGCGCAGCGACGCAGCCGTGCTCACCGCGGCGGCCCGAGCCGAGTCACTCGGTGCGCCGGTGCTGCGCCACACGCCCGTCGAGGAGATCGAGCCGCACGACGACTTCGTGGTCGTGCGGGCCGGCGGGCGCACCTGGCGCTTCCGGGACGTCGTCCTCTGCGCCGGCTCGTGGAGCGGCCGTTTCCTCCCCCGCGTCCTCGGCGCGCACGTGCGGCCCAAGCGGGTGCTCCTCAGCTGGTTCGCGGCGCGCGATCCCGCGCCGTTCACGCCCGACCGTTTCCCCGTCTTCGTCAGGGAGACCTCGGGGGTGCACATCTACGGAACACCGTCGATCGACGGCGCGACGGTCAAGGTGGCCGGCGCCACCGAATCGCAGATGGTCGACAACCCCAGCGCGGTGGAGCGGCGGCACTCGGCGGAGGAGATGGGCAGCATCGCCGACGCCGTCGGCCGGTTCCTGCCCGGCCTCCACCCCGACCCGGTGCGGATGGACGCGTTCACCGACCTGTACGCCACCGACGGCGTGCCACTACTCGGCCGGGTGCCCGGCGCCGACCGGCTGATCGTCGCGACGGCGTTCTCCGGGCGCGGGTTCAAGCTCGCGCCCACCATCGGTGCCGCCGTCACCGACCTGGTCCTCGGCCACCCGGACCCGGACCTGGGGTTCTGCACGCCGGCCAGGGTGGCTCTCAGCGCGTCGTGACCTGCTGCCACCGCCATCCGCCCGCGCTCAAGATTTGCTAACGGGCTCACGCGAGAAGTTCGTCCTGCATCGTGGGCCGGCCACGTTCCCGCCGCCGAAGATGGACGACATCGCAAGTCGGTGAAGGAGCGTGAACGGTGCCGGTCGACACCTTCGATCTCATGGACGAGTGGGGCCCGGAGAAGGTGGTCTGCGTCTCCGACCGCCGGACCGGGATGAAGGGCGTCCTGGTCATCGACAACACCGCTCGGGGGATGGGCAAGGGCGGCACGCGCATGAGCCCGACGCTGCGCGTGACCGAGGTGGCTCGGCTCGCCCGGACGATGACCTGGAAGTGGGCGGCCGTCGACCTGTTCCACGGCGGCGCGAAAGCCGGCATCCTCGGCGACCCGAACTCGCCGCAGAAGGAGCGCATCCTGCGCGCGTTCGCCCGCGCGCTGCAGAACGAGGTGCCCCGCGAGTACGTGTTCGGGCTCGACATGGGTCTGACCGAGACCGACGCGGCGATCTTCCTCGACGAGCTGGGCGACCGCGGCGCAGCCGTCGGCCTGCCGCCCGCGCTCGGTGGACTCCCGTACGACCAGCTCGGGGTCACCGGCTACGGCGTCGCGGAGGCCACGGACGCGGCGGCCGCCGCCATCGGCATGGAGCTGACGGGCGCCCGCGTCGCGATCCAGGGGTTCGGCGCAGTCGGGCACGCGGCCGCCAACCGGCTGGTCGAACTCGGGGCCATCGTGGTGGGCGTGTCCACCGCCCGCGGAGCCGTCGTCGATCCCGACGGACTCGACATCGCCAGGCTGGTCGAGCTGCGCAGCGAGTACGGCGACGACTGCGTGCTCCGACACGGCCAGGTGCTGCCGGCCGACGCGGTGCTGGAGACACGTGCCGACATTCTCATTCCCGCGGCGCTGCAGGACGTCATCGACAAGGACCTGGCGGCCACCACATCGGTCCGGATCGTCGTGGAGGGAGCGAACCTGCCGACGACCCCCGCGGCCCGTGAGGTGCTGTACGAACGCGGGATCGAACTCGTACCGGACTTCATCGCCAACGCCGGTGGTGTCGTCGCCGCGGCGCATTCGATGGACGTTCGCTACTCGCCCTTCCCGGTCGATCCGGCGGACGTCTTCCAGATGATCTCCACCAAGATGCGCGCCAATGCCGTGGCGGTGATCGAGGAGCGCAGGCGCCGGGGCGTGACGCCCCACGAAGCCGCGCTGTTGCTGGCGCGGTCCCGGGTGCGCAGCGCGATGGAGCTCCGCGGACAGGTGCCTGCGACGAAGGCGGTCAGGTGATCTCCGCGCAGGTCGGTTCCACGGCGCTGCGGGCACGGTTCGCCGCTCGGCTGTCCGAGCTGTACGGCACGGAGGTACCGGCCTACAAGACACTCGTCGAGGTGGCGCACGAGGTGAACCGTCGAGTGCTGGAACGGGACGGTGCCGCGGCCGAACGGCTCGGCACCATCGAACGCGTCACGGCGGAACGACATGGTGCGATTCGCGTGGGCAGCCCGGTGGAGCTCGCCCAGGTGGCCCGCGTGTTCGGCGCGCTCGGCATGTACCCGACCGGCTTCTACGACCTGCGCGACGCCCGGCCGCGGCCCATCCCCGTCGTATCGACGGCGTTCCGTCCGACCAGCCGCGAGGAACTCGCCAGGAACCCGTTCCGGGTCTTCACGTCGATGCTCGTGTCCCAGGATCGCCGGTTCTTCGAGACCGACCTCGAACAGCGGCTCGAGGAGTTCATCGCGACACGAAGGTTGTTCAGCGAGGAGCTGCTCGACCTCGCCGACCGCGCCGAGGCCCAGGGTGGGCTGAGCGGCGCGGACGCCGAGACGTTCCTCGACCTGGCGACCGGCTCCTTCGCGCTCTCGTCGGATCCGGTCGACCGCGCCTGGTACGCCGAGCTGGAGTGCATCTCAGGCGTCGCGGCGGACATCGGCGGGGTGACGACGACGCACATCAACCACCTCACCCCACGCGTGCTCGACATCGACGACCTCTATCGCAGCATGGAGGCGCGCGGCACAGCGATGATCGACAAGATCCAGGGTCCCCCGCGCTGGGACGGCCCGGACCTGCTCCTGCGGCAGACGTCGTTCCGAGCGCTGTCCGAGCCGCGCTGGTTCCGTGAGGCCGACGGGTCGGTCACTGCCGGCGCCCTGCGGGTGCGCTTCGGTGAGGTCGAGGCACGGGGCATCGCGTTGACGCCCGCCGGTCGTGACCTGTACGAACGCGCCGTGGCCGAGACCGACCGGCGATGCGCCGCTTCGCCCGAGGCAAGCCGGCAGGAGGTGGCCGAACAGGTGTGGCAGGAGCTGATCCCGCGCACCGAACGCGAGCTCTGGGAGCGTGACCTGGCGTTCTTCACCTACCACGTCCGCGAGGATCGCCCGGGTGGTGAGCCTCCGGGTTCGGTGCGGGATCTCGTCAGACAGGGATGGCTCGAGCCCGAGCCGATCGTCTACGAGGACTTCCTGCCGCGGTCGGCGGCTGGGATCTTCGCGTCGAACCTCTCCGACAGGGGCAGCGTGGACGCGGGCAAGGGCGGAGCGGACCGTGATGCCGCGTGGCTGGCCGAGCAGATCGGCCGTCCCGTTCACGCGCCGGAGGATCTCTACCGCGCCGAGAGCGAAGCCTCCCTGACCATCGCGCTCTCCGAACTGAACGTGCTCGAACGCCCGAGGTGATCAGATCGCATCGAGGTGTTCATCGCCGTCCGCCGCCTGACAGGGCCAGTCCCGTGGTCGACTCGCACAGCTCACCGGCCGAAGCGCGCAGTGCGCCGGCCAGCGAAGCCCACGTGGCGTCCGCGGTTCCGGGCGCGCGCAGCATGACGACCTCGCGCACCACGCCGTCGCCGACGATTTCCGTCGTCACAACCCCGGGCGTGGGACGGCACCCGAGAGCCGGCGCGATCGCGAGCCCGAATCCGGCCGCGACCAGGCCGTGGATGACGGCGTAGTTGTTGCTGCGGAAGGAGATGTTCGGCTCGAACCCGGCATCGGCACACAGACGCAGCAGTGTCGTGGCGCCCGCCGTGCCGGTCTGGGGTGCGATCCAGGTCTCGTCGCGCAGGTCGGCGAGCGTCGCGGTGTCGGCGGGCGAGGTGATCTCGAGATGCGGGGGTGACAGCAACAGGAGGTCCTCACGCAGGAGCGGTTCGACCGGCATGTCGCGGGGCCAGCGCCGGGGAGTGCGGCCGTAGTGGTAAACGACCGCGACGTCGAGATCGTGCGCACGCAACATCGGGATCAACTCGCCCGGTTCGCCCTCCTCGAGGTGCAGATCGACTCCAGGACAGGCGGTGGAGAACCGGGCCAGAGCGGCAGGCATCAGACGTTCGTTGAAGGTGGGGAAGCTGCCGAGGCGCAACCTGCCGGTCGCTCCTCGGACCAGCAGCGCGATGTCGTTCTCGAGAGCTCGCAGCGTGCCGAGCGCGGCGGGGGCCCGGCGGGCGATGAACTCCGCGGCCATGGTGGGACGCACGCCGTGCGCGTCACGCTCGAACAGCTTGGTACCGATCTGCCGCTCGAGCGTCGCGATCTGCTGGGAGACGGCGGATCCGGTGTAGCCGAGCCGGCGCGCCGCGTCAGCGAAAGAGCCGGTGTGCATCACCGCCTGGAGAGTCTCCAGATGAATGGGATTGAGCATAAGTGATGCTATCGTCCTTGCGCGTGGCGGAGTCCGAGCCACCGCATCGCCGCCAGCAGACGTGGAGCTGCAGGCATAAGAGATTCTTACGGTGGGACGACAATTCCTGCGCGGCGGGCACTTCCCTCGGCAGCCGTGCGCCCGTGAGACTGCTCCGTGCCTGCTGTCCGTCGGATCTGAGGAGCTGACCTACCCCATGTCCCGCACGTGGATCCCCGGAGCCGACGTCCTCGGTCCGCGGGCGCAGGAGGCCGCGCGCAACTGCGGAGTCGACGTCGAGGCGCGTGCCGGTGACCGCCCGCATCGCTCGCCGATCAACGGCGCCTCCCTCGGTGGCGTGCGCTGGAACGGCGTGGCGGAGATCGATGATGTCGTCGCACGCTCGCGGCAGGCGTTCCTCGCATGGCGCAAGACCCCCGCGCCCGCTCGTGGCGCGGTCGTCAAACGCTTCGGCGACCTGCTGACCGAACACAAGCCCGACCTGGCCGCCCTGGTCAGCCTGGAGGTCGGCAAGATCACCTCCGAGGCGCTCGGCGAGATCCAGGAGATGATCGACGTCTGCGACTTCGCCGTCGGTCTGTCGCGGCAGCTCTACGGCCGCACATCGGTCTCCGAGCGGCCAGGACACCGCCTCATGGAGACCTGGCACCCGCTCGGCGTGGTCGGTGTCATCAGCGCCTTCAACTTCCCCGCGGCCGTGTGGGCGTGGAACACCGCGATCACGCTCGTGTGCGGGGACACCGTCGTGTGGAAGCCGTCGGAGCAGGCGCCGCTCACGGCCTGGGCCGGTGCGGCGCTGCTCGACCGGGCGCTCGCCGAGTCGGGAGCACCGCGTGACGTCAGCCAGGTCGTCGTCGGTGATCCCCCGATCGGCGAGGCGCTCGTGGACCACCCGGACGTCGCGCTGGTGAGCGCCACGGGTTCCACCCGCATGGGCCGCGCCGTCGGCCCGCGCGTGGCGAACCGCTTCGGACGTTCACTGCTCGAACTCGGCGGCAACAACGCCGCGATCGTCGCCCCGTCGGCGGACCTCGACCTCACGATCCGCGGCATCGTGTTCAGCGCGGCGGGCACCGCGGGTCAGCGCTGCACGACGATGCGTCGCGTCATCGCGCACTCGTCGATCGCCGAGGAGCTCACCGAACGGCTCGTCGCGGCGTACTCGCGCCTGCCGATCGGCAACCCGATGGCCGAAGGCACCCTGGTCGGACCGCTGATCCACGGCAAGGCCCACGCGGCGATGGCCGCGGCCACAGCACGGGCCAAGAGCGAGGGCGGCAAGCTCGTCGCCGGTGGTGAGCGAGTGCTGGCCGAGGCGGCCGAGCACGCCTACTACGTCGAGCCGGCGATCGTCACCATGCCGGGCCAGACCGAGATCGTGCGTGCCGAAACCTTCGCGCCGCTGCTGTACGTGTTGACGTACGACGACTTCAAGGAGGCCGTCGCGGTCAACAACGACGTCCCGCAGGGCCTGTCGTCGTCGCTGTTCACCCGTGACCAGGCCGAGGCCGAGGTCTTCGTCTCCGCCGAAGGCTCGGACTGCGGCATCGTCAACGTCAACATCGGCACGTCCGGTGCGGAGATCGGCGGCGCGTTCGGTGGCGAGAAGGAGACCGGCGGCGGCCGCGAGTCGGGCTCGGACGCGTGGCGCGCCTACATGCGCCGGGCGACCAACACCATCAACTACTCCGGTCAGCTGCCCCTTGCCCAGGGCGTCGACTTCACGATCTGAAACGACTCCAGGAGCTACCTCGCCCGTCCGGGCACGCGGGTCCCGACACGGCAATCACATCGGCGAAGAACTCACCGACTGAGATCGACGATCAATCAAGGATCGACCCAACAGCTCCTCGATATCGGCCGCGGCGGGGTTGTCGGCGATGATGCAGATCTCGTGGGCTTCCCGCCAGATGATGATCGCCTCGTCGTGTTCGCCGACCGCCGACAGCTGCTTTCCCAATTCGATCCTCAGTAGAACTTCCCGTTCCGTGGCCTGAGTCTTCGCGGCGACGTCGAGCGCCTCTCGATAGTGACCTATGGCCGCAGGGTGATCGCCGCGAGCCGCATGTATATTCGCAATGGTTTCCAACACTCGCACCTGCCGAAACTTCTCATGCCCCGTTCGAATTGCTCGAAGCGCCTGATGGGCACAGTCGAGCGCCTTCTCGAACCGCCTGGATCCCAGGTAGGAATCAGCGAGGTTGTTCAAGGCGAGGGCCGCCGAGAGAGTATCTCCCGCCTGAAGGAACATCGAGTGGGCGCGCTTGAGATGTTCCCGGGAATCACTGAACCGTTGCAGATTGTTGTACGCGTTACCCATGTTCAGCAGGACAGTCGCCTGCTCTCGGACGTCACCCAGCTCAGAGAAAGTCTCGAATGCGTGGTGGAAGCTCGCGATCGCCTTCTCGAACATTCGACCCTCGAACATTCCGACGCCGAGGCCGTTTCGACACTTGGCCTCCAAGAAGTCGTTGCCGATTGCGGTTGCACACTCGACCGCGGAATCTCCAGCCGTGATCATCAACCGTACGTGTCCCCGCATGTAGAGATAGACCCAGATGATCCCGTATAGCGCCGCAGCACCCTCGTGAACGCCGTAGCCGCCGGCCCCCCTGACGATCTTGACCAGCGCATCCCGCTCGAGGTCGAACCAGGCGACGGCGTCCCGGGGGGAGGCGAACTGCCCCGGTTCGACGCCCTCCGGTGGTGCCGCGGCAACCGGCATTCCGTGTGGGATGCCCGTAAGTTGTGCCCGCGCGTTGGCGGCGGTGTGGAGGTACCAGTGCACCAACCGCGTGTAGGCGGCGGAGGTGTCCGGCGGGTCGTGCTCGACGGCGAAATCGCGAAGGAGGTCGTGGAACTCGTAGCGCCCGGGGAAGCGTTGCTCGAGGAGGCTGACGTTGGTCAACCGCTCCAGCAGCCGCTTGGCCTGCGCGGGCGGGATCCCGGCCAGGGCGGCCGCGGCGGGCACACTGCTGGCAGCGCCCGGGTGGAGGCCGAGCAGGTCGAACATGCGAGCGGAGTCGGGGTCGAGCCCGTCGTAGGACCAGCTGAACACCGAGCGCAGGTCCGTGTCGGGGCTCTCGTCGATGGACAGTGCCCCGAGCCGGCAGGGGTGGCCGCGCAGTTCGCCGGCGAGGTCCGCCAGGGTGGCCGCAGGGAATCGGTTGATGCGCTCCGCGGCCAGCCGCAACGCCAACGGCAGGCGGGCGCACAGCGTCACGATCTCTTCCGCGTGCCGCGGTTCCCGCTCGATGCGATCGCCGCCGACCGCGTCGGCGAGCAGCTGCAAGGCATCGTGCATCGGGAGCAGGTCGAGGTTGACGTGGCGGGCACCGTCGCGGGCGGACAACGCGCGCAACCTCCGTCGGCTGGTGACCAGGACCAGCCCGCCGCTTCCGGGCAGCAGCGGTCGGACCTGGTCACTGTCCCTCGCGTTGTCGAGCAGGATGAGCATCCGGCGCTCGGAGAGCCGGCTGCGCAGCAGGGCCGAGCGTTCGTCCAGGCCGCCCGGGATCCGCTCCGACGGCACGTCGAGCGCGCGCAGCATCGATTCGAGGGCGTCGGAAGGGTCGACCGGCTGTTCCGGGCCGTAGCCGCGGAGGTTGAGGTAGAGCTGGCCGTCCGGGAAGCGGTGTGCGGTGCGCCGAGCCCAGTGAATGGCGAGCGCGGTCTTCCCGATGCCCGCCGTGCCGTCGATGGCGGAGATGACCACTGCCGTTGAACCGGGCTGCCGGGCCGGGTCAGCGTGTGCGAGCAGGTCGTCGAGGCGCTGCAGCTCCCGGGCACGACCGACGAAACCCGGAACGCCCGCGGGCAGCTGACGCGGAACTGCCCGCTCGCGCACGGGTTCGAGGGTCGCGGCCGAATGGTCCGTGAGAACAGCGGGATCACCGGTCAGGATCCCCTGGTACAGCTGCTGCAGCTGGAGGCAGGGGTCGGCCCCCAACTCGTCGGCCAGCTGCCGGCGGATGCGGTCGTAGACGGTGAGGGCGTCGGCCTGACGGCCGCTGCCGTAGAGGGCGGTGATGTACTGGCCGGCGACCCGCTCGTCCAGGGGGTGCGCAGCGACGAGCGAGGCGAGGTCGGCGAGCAGCCCCGTATGCCGGCCCTGTCGCAGCCTGGCATCGAAGAAGTCGAGCCGCACCGAGAACCGCTCCGCCTCCAGGGCGTGCCGCACGCCGGCGGCCCACGGGGTGTCGAGATCAGCCAGAGCCTCGCCGCGCCACAGCCCCAACGCCTGCTCGAACAGGTCCCCTGCGCCAGGGCAACCGGTCCGCGCTCGCTCCGCAAGCCCGCGGAACCGGTACAGATCCACCGCCGTCTCGTCGACCTCGATCACGTATCCGCCAGGTCTGCGTCGGATCCCGCCGTAGCCGGTTGCGGCCAGAGCACCCCGCAACCGGGACAAGTGGCTACGCAGCGCGCCCGCCGCCCGTAGCGGTGGGGTATCGCCCCAGACGCGATTGCCAAGCTGATCGACCGAAACCGGGCTGCCCGCGTCGACGAGAAGGGCTGCCAGCACCGCCCGTTGCCGGGCCGGGCCCAGCTCGACCCGCCGGCCGGCCGCTCGGGCGAGCGTCTCACCCAAGACACCGAACTCGGTGTCGATACCGCCTGTGCCACTGGGATCGCCGGCCTCGGAACGACCCTCGAGTTCCTGATCGGCGCCCATGCTCCCCCACGATCGGATCCGGGTCTCCGCCATCACAGGGCCGGAATACGGTACGGCGCGGACCGGGCGATCTCGACCGACGTCGGACGGCGGGGCGAGCTGCTTCCGGTTCATCGTGGTCGGCACCGGCCCGACCACCGGCCGGCCTCGCGGCCCTCGCCGGTCACCGGAAAGGCGGGACGAACTCGACACGGCCCCAGCCTGACAGCCGCGTTTGCGATTTCCTTGCGGTCGTGTGGCGGCCCAGCGGAGCCGCACGGCGATCGCAGCGGCTACGTCGACGTAGCAGCTGCCCTGCCCAGCTCCTCGTCCTCGGTGAGCCCCGACTGATCGACCTCGTCATCCATCTGATCGTGGCTCAAACATGACGGTGAGGGCTGTGTCACTGAACCATCGGACCGAGTGACGAATCGTCGCCCCCATGAAGTTGTTCGATGCGTCGCCGCAAACGGCGGGGGACCCATAGCTGACCAGTGGTCGTCGTCGGGTCGCTCGACGAGCCCCGGTGGGCTGACGGCAGGCACCCCGCTCGGAACCCACCCTGCCGTCCTGTCGCGGGATGGTCGCCGAGCAGCGGGCGAGTGGCCGGCGCCGGGCCGTAGCCTCGACCCCGCAACCTTTCACGGGCTGTACTCACCTTTCCGTTGCGAGATGTGTTCGAGCCCCCGGAGAGCCATTGCCGTGGCGAGTAGTGACACGAGTGCGAGGCCTCCGACGAGCCGATCGAGGACGAGGATCGGCAGGACCATTACGAACGCGACGTCAACGCCGGTGATGACACACAACGTTGCAGCCATTCGGCCGGCGTAGCGGTGCGGCTCGCTGACCAGTTTGATCAACGGTGCCGCGAGGAATGCGGCCTGGACGAGGAAGAACAACGAGGCGATCAGGAATACCGGGGCCCAGAACCGGCCGATCTGCCCCTGCGAGCTCGATTCGATCGCCATCGCGACGAGGGACACGCCTGCTGCGGTTACGAGGAGCGTCGGGATCGCACACATCACCAGCGTGAGGATCGGCCGCGCGCGGCGGGCATCGGCGCTCTCCTCGTCGGAGGTCCCTTGCGCCGGCACGCGTGACGGCTCGCCATGCCGCCCGTCGATCCGGCCGACGACGACGGCCAGCAGGAACGCCGCGCCGAGGACGAGTAGCACCTCGGCCGTGTGGAAGATGCTGCCCACGAGCTCACTGGTCACTCCGGCGACGAGCATGTCCCGCAGATCGGCGTTTTCCTCGATGGCCCGCGTCGTCGCGAGCCCTCCTGCCGGCAGGAGGAACGCGCCGATCAGACACGCCCGCCACACTCGAACGATCCACCGACTCGGGTCAGGGCGACGACCGGCCCACAGATCGTCGACGATCTGGCGTGACCACCACAGGTTGACGAACGGAATCGCGAGGACGCCGACGGCGAAGCGGCGGGAGAACCGGAACCGGTGGTGCGGGGCGAGCGCAGCGGTGTCGTCCCGGACCTTGGCGACCCACACCATCATCGATGCCGTGGCCGCGACGACGACAACGGGCATGAGCGTGGCGGGGAGGTCCCATCGGGGAACCGCAGCCGCGGCATCCGCGAAGGGACCGGTGTCCACCGAAGCCCCGTTGGCGGATACCCCGACACCTGGTCGGATGACCGCGCGCACCGCGGCGTACCGCGCCCACGCGGTGACGAGCGACGGCACCGTCAACACGGCCGCGACCAGGGCGAGCGCCGCTGTGCTGCGCCCCCACCAGGTCGCCCGCAGGTAGACGTGCTCGATTGCTGTCGGCATGGCGTCGCTCCAGCGATGGGTGGATGTGAGCGCGGCTCCCCCTTGCATATGCGAATCCACGTCGACCCCACTCGATTCCGGTTCGGGCAACACAATCGTCGGCCGACGTTGCGGAATCGCTGTGATCTCGTTGTAACCAGCGGTGGGCGGAGCCGGCTCCGGTCAGCTGTGCAGGGCGCGCAGCACCTTGTAGAAGGCGGCCTTCTGCTCGAAGCCGATGCCGGGGGTGTCGGTGAGCCCGACGTAACTGCGCTCGACCACGGCGCCGTCGGCGAACCCGCCGGTGGGCTGGAACTCGCCCGGGTAGGACTCGTTACCGCCCAGCTTCAGTGCCGCAGCGATGTGCAGTGAGAACTGGTGCCCGCCGTGCGGGATACAGCGACGCGAGGACCATCCGTGGTGGGCCAGCATCTCCTGGATGCGCAGGTACTCCGTCAGTCCGTAGCTCAGCGCCGGGTCGAACTGCAGGTAGTCGCGGTCCGGCCGCATGCCGCCGTAACGGATCAGGTTCCGGGCGTCCTGCAGTGAGAACAGGTTCTCCCCGGTCGCGATCGGGCCTCGGTAGTGCTCGCAGAGGGTGGCGTTGAGCCGGTAGTCCAGCGGGTCGCCGACCTCCTCGTACCAGAACAGGCCGTAGGGCTCGATCGCTTCGCCGTACTGCAGTGCGGTCGCGAGGTCGAACTTGCCGTTGACGTCGACGGCGAGGCGCGACCCGTCGCCGTCGAGCACCTCCAACACCGCCTCGATGCGGCGCAGGTCCTCGGCCAGGTCGGCGCCACCGATCTTCATCTTGACCACGTGGTAGCCCTGGTCGAGGAACCCGCGCATCTCGTCCTGCAGGTCACCCAGGGTCTTTCCCGGCGCGTAGTAGCCGCCCGCGGCGTAGACGAACACCTTCTCGTCGGGCCGGCCGTCGCCATGGCGGTCGGACAGCCAGCGGTACAGCGGCTGCCCGGCAATCTTGGAGGCGAGGTCGAACAGCGCCATGTCGACGACGCCGACGGCCACCGAACGCTCCCCGTGCCCGCCCGGCTTCTCGTTGTTCATCATGAACTCCCACGCCCGCGTGGGATCAAGCTGCCCGTCCTCGGCCAGCAACGAGTCCGGCCCGGCGTCGAGCAGGCGCGGAATCATCCGACGCCGCAGGATCTCGCCCGCGCTGTAGCGCCCGTTGGAGTTGAAGCCGTACCCGACCACCGGTTCGCCGTGGCGCACGACGTCGCTGACGACGGCGACGATCGAGCAGTCCATCGCGCTGAAGTCGATCCAGGCGTTGCGGATCGACGAGCTGATCGGGACGACACCCTCGTGCACCGCGGCGATCTTCAAAGAGGCTCCTCGCTCGTAACGTACAAGATGCGAGGGAGGGTAGGGCGCGCAACGAGCACCTGTGGTGGCCAGCTGTCCGATCTCCCACCGGTCGTCCGCGCCGCAGAGGCGGGAAGCGACGTCAGAGACCCAGACCCCGCAGCGCCTAGGAGCGAACCGACAGGTAGTCCTCGGACAGGGGTCGGACGACCCTCCGGAGGGGCGCGTGCACGGGCCCTCTTCCAACGCTTCCACACCGGCACCCCGGGCCGGCTCCTATGCGCTCGCCCCGACGGTGGGATGGGCGGACGAGGTACCGGAGTGCCCGTCCGGCTCCGCGCCGAGCACCATCTTCAGGGCGAGACCGGCGTAGAACTGGCCGAGCTGCTCGGGTGAGTCCGTCCCGTCCAGTCGATACCAGCGGACCAGGTCTATTCCGAGCGATAGCATCGCGCGAACCACCCGGTTGACGTCCACCGGCGCGAACGTCCCGTCCGTGACGCCGCGGGCGACGGTGGCACGGAAGACCTCGTTGGTGCGGTGCCGCAGCTCGCGGATCTCGTCGTAACGCTCGGGTGCCAGGGCGTTGAGCTCGTACTGGCAGACGCGGGCCGCGACGTGGTGACGGGCGTGCCAGGCCGTGTACCTGGCGACGAGACGGCGCAGTCGCTCCGCCGCCCCGATGACCGAGTCGATCTCCGGCCCCTGCACGTGGGCGAGTGCGCGCTCGTGGCCGATCCGGACGATTTCGTGGAGCACGAGCTCTTTCGAGGGGAAGTGGACGTACAGCGCGGCCGGGCTCAGCCCGACTCCCGCGGCGATGTCCCGGGTGGTGGTCGCGTGGAAGCCGTTGGCGGCGAAACAGCGGACTGCCGACGTCAGCAGCCGACGGGGGACGTCACCGAAATCGTCGCCCCACAGCTCGGGCGAGTGGTCCTGCAGCCGGGGGTCGTCCTCCAACTCCTGCGGCGTGAAGCGGGCCTGCCGTTTCGCCATCCCGAGACGTCCCTTCCTGCCCTTGGCGGCCGATCCTAACTTCGGCGCGAGGGCTTGTTCGTCCATGCGTGGACCGTCGGCCGGCGCCCTCGGCCGGGTGTGCGCCTTGACACACCTACCCTCGCTGGTGACTATGCGCTTAGTCATTGACGGGCTCCGGCCCGGACCATACCGCGCTCGCGAGGACGACCCTGGAAGCCGACATCGGCTTCATCGCGGAGTCGATCCGCCGCGAGAGGAGAAGAGGTCACCATGGGGCCAGGACTGCCGACCAGGGAGCCGGCGGTCGTGCTGGACGGGTTCTCCTATCTGGAGTGCCCGCGGTGGCGTGACGGCCGCCTGTGGGTGTCGGACTTCTACACCAACCAGGTCGTGGCGACCGACTGCCGGGGCGGCACCGAGGTGGTGGCCGAGGTGCCCGGTCAACCGTCCGGACTCGGCTTCCTGCCCGACGGGCGGGCGCTCATCGTGTCGATGCGCGACCACCGCGTCCTCGCGCGCAGCGAGTCGGGGCAGCTGAGCGAGCACGCCGACCTGTCGGGCGTCGTCACGGGGATGCTCAACGACATGGTCGTGGACCAGCGTGGGCGCGCCTACGTGGGCAACTTCGGGTTCGACCTGATGGGCGGTGCCGCGCTGCGCTACGCCACGCTGACCCGGGTCGACCCGGACGGGACGGTCACGACGGTGGCCGAGGACCTCGGGTTCCCCAACGGCATGGTGATCCTCCCCGGAGGTGGTGTGCTGGTCGTCGCCGAGACGTTCGCCGGGCGGCTGGCCGCCTTCGACATCGGCGAGGACGGCGGGCTCGCCAACCGGCGCGTGTGGGCGCAGTTCGGTGAGACCCCGCAGACCGAGGACGTCGGCGAGGCCGTGCAGCGGCTGCAGGTCGCTCCCGACGGCATCTGCGCAGACGCCGAGGGCGCGATCTGGGTGGCCGACGCCCTCCACGAGCGCGTGATCCGCGTCCGGGAGGGCGGCGAGATCGTCGACGAGATCCCGGCCGGAACGGGGGTCTTCGCCTGCATGCTCGGCGGTGACGACGGCCGCACGCTGTTCCTCTGCGCCGCGCCCTCGTTCCCGGAGCACGAACGCCGGCCGGTCCGCGAGGCCCAGCTGCTGGCGGTCCGCGTCGACATCCCGCACGCCGGCTTGCCCTGACCCGTCCGATCCGATCCGCGAACTGGAGGGCCCCATGGAGGTGTCCTGCGCTTTCCCGACCGCCCTGGACTCCCCGGACAACATCGCCTTGGCCGAGCGCCTGGGTTACGCCCGAGCGTGGGTCTACGACACGCCGCAGCAGAGCCCGGACGTGTGGATGATCCTCGCCCTGGCCGCCGAGCGAACGGAGCGGATCGGACTCGGTCCCGGCGTTCTGGTCCCGAGCCTGCGCCACCCGATGGTGAACGCCGCCGCGACCGCCACCCTCGCCGCCCTCGCCCCCGGCCGGGTTGCGATCTCCTTCGGCACGGGCTTCACCGGGCGCCGAGCCATGGGGTATCGCGCGATCACGTGGTCCTACATGCAGTCCTACATCCGGGCGTACCGGGGGCTGCTCCGAGGCGAGGTCGTCGAGTGGGAGGGCGCGCAGATGCGGATGCTGCATCCCGACGGACACGCTCCGGCCCGACCCGTCGACGTCCCCGTTCTCATCGGCGCACTCGGGCCACGGGGGCACGAGGTCGCCAGGGAGCTCGGGGACGGGCTCTACGTGACGCTGCAACTGCCGGAGTTCATGAGCGAGTACGCGTGGGTGCCCTACCTGGCCTGGGGCACAGTGCTCGACGAAGGGGAGGCATCGGACTCCGACCACGCCCGGATCGCCGGCGGGCCGGGCTGGGCCCTGGCCTACCACGGCGCCTACGAGTTCGGCGGCCCCGACGCCGTGCGCGGGCTCCCCGGCGGCGCGGCGTGGATGGACGTCGTGGAGAGGACACCCCAGGAACAACGGCACCTCGCCGTCCACTCCGGTCACTGCGTCCACCTCAACGAAGCCGATCAGGCGGCGTGGGACGCGGGCGGCCACCCGATGCTCCAGGACGTGACGATCAGCGGCACCCGCGACCGGGTCCGGCGCCGCCTCGACGAGCTCGCCTCCCACGGCGTCACCGAGATCGTGTTCCAACCCTGCGGACCCGACACCCGCGGTGAGCTCGAGAGGTTCCTCGAAGCGGCGACCTCCTGACGCAGATCGCGGATCCGCACCCCTGCGCAGTGCTCGAACCTCCCCGCCCGCACCCACACCGAAGGGGCCACCGATGCACCCTGCTCCGCCCGCCGACCCGAGCCGCACCCGCCGCGTCGCCCTGGCCACGTTGATCGGTACGTCGATCGAGTGGTACGACTTCTTCGTCTACGGGGCGGCAGCCGCGCTGGTCTTCGGCAAGCTCTTCTTCCCGACCGCGAGTCCGCTCACCGGCACCCTGCTCGCGCTGTCCACGTTCGGCGTGGGTTTCGTCGCCCGCCCGATCGGCGGGGTGGTGTTCGCGCACTTCGGCGACCGGATCGGCCGCAAGTCGATGCTGGTGCTGTCGGTGCTGTTGATGGGCGGCGGCACGTTCGTCGTCGGGTTGCTGCCCACGGCCGAGACGATCGGGGTGGCCGCGCCGATCCTGCTGGTGCTGCTGCGCATCGTCCAGGGCATCGGGCTCGGCGGCGAGTGGGGCGCTGCCGCGGTGATGGCGGTCGAGCACGCGCCGCCGCACCGGCGTGGATTCTTCGGCAGCTGGCCGCAGGTCGGCGTACCGGCCGGCATGCTGACCGCGAACCTGGCGCTGCTGATCATGTCCGGCAGCATGTCCGAGGAGGCGTTCCTCTCCTGGGGCTGGCGGATCCCGTTCCTGGCCTCGATCGTCCTGGTCGTGGTCGGCATCCTGATCCGGCTCAAGGTGGACGAGTCGCCGGTGTTCGAGCAGGCCAAGGCGGCCGGAAAGATCGAGCGGCAGCCGGTGCTCGCGGTGCTGCGGAAACAGCCGGGGAACGTGCTGCGCGCAGCCGGCCTGCGGTTCGCCGAGAACAGCACCTTCTACATCCACACCACGTTCGTGTTGACCTACGGCACCACGGTGCTCGGCATGGAGCGCGAGGACCTGCTGCTCGCGGTGATCATCTCGTCCGCGGTCGGGCTGGTCAGCCTGCCGTTCTACGGCTGGGCCTGCGACAGGTTCGGACGCCGGCCGGTCGTCCTCTGGGGCTCGTTCGTGCTGCTCGCCATGAGCTGGCCGTACTTCTGGGCGCTCGACACCCGGTCGCTGCCGATCATCGTCCTCGCCACCGTGGTGGCGGTGAACGTCGGCAACAGCGCGGTCTACGCACCCCAGCCGGCCTACTTCTCCGAGCTGTTCGAGCCGGAGGTGCGCTACAGCGGCGCGTCGATCGGGGCGCAGGCGGCCAGCGTCTTCGCCGGCGGCCTGGCCCCGGTGATCGCGACCGCGCTGCTGGACGCCACCGGCGGATACGACACGATCGCCCTCTACATGTCGGCCATGGTGATGATCACGATCGTCACCGCGCTGTTCTCACCCGATCCCTACGGAGCGTCGCTGCGCCGCCGCGCGACGGCGGCGACCTGACCCGCCCGGCGCCACGCACTCCGGCATCGATGTGGCCGCCCCGGACCTGGGCTCACAGCACGCTCGCCGAGACGACAGCGCGTGCGCCCAGGAACATCCCCAGCTCGTCGGCCGCAGCGTGCAGCGCAGCGGTCTCGGCGGCGTCGAACGGCCGGCACAGCACCGTATCGAGCACGACGGTGTCGGCCCGGACCGTTCGCTTCCAGCGGCCGGCCACCTGTGTGTCGACCACGATGACACCGTTCGGCAGTGAGACCTTGCCCGATGCCACGGCCGCCAGATCGCCGAGGTCGAGCAGGTACCTGCTCTGGGTGTAGCCGACGATGTACTCGTCGTAGGCCTGCAGCAGCCGCACCGATGGGGACGGGGCCGGCGTGCGGGAGTTTCCCGGCGCGGACCAGAAGGTGATGCCGTCGACGTCGGTGCTCTCCAGTGCGTCGCCGGCGAGCGACAGCCCGGTGGCGATGTCGACACGCGTGAGGCTGGACCACCACGCCAGGTCCTTCGCCGTCGCCGGACCATGGCTGGTGAAGAACCGGCGGACCAGCTCGGCCAGCGCCGCCTCACGTTCCAGGCTCGCCGCCCGCGGGACCCGCTCCTCCAGCAGCGCGTACGTGTGCTGTCTCCCCCGCAGCGGGCCGCTGCAGATCATCCGCTCCAGTTCGGCGTGGATGAGGATGTAGCCGAGCCGGAACCCCGCCGCGGTGACGCCATGGCGGGCGAGCAACGCCGCGATCTCGGTGCGAGTGAGGTGGTTCCCGTCGGCGACGGCGTCGGCGATCAGGTCCGTGGTGCGGCGCAGCAGCGGACCGTCGAGCTCACCCCGCCGGTAGGCATAGGCGTTGAGCGCGTGGACCCGCGGCGCCGTCAGTTCCAGCAGCCAGCGCAGGTCGGCGGGGGCTACGAAGTGCCACGTCGGGCGTAGTACGTGCGTGCGCAGGATGACACCGTCGTCGAATGCGCGATCGAGGTCTGCGTCGGTGACGCCGGGGCCGAGCCGCTGGGCCAGCGCCCACTTCGCCGGGTGGTAGTCCTGAGACTGCAACCCACCGAACCAGCCGACCACATCAGCGGCGTCGGCGAACGGGGCCGGCTGCACGCCGCCCAGGCCAACGGCGCCGGTGCGGCGGCGGGCCAACTCGAGCCCCTCCGGCCTCATGACGCGGGGGACGCGAAGGGGTTGACATCGGCATGCCGATGCCCCGAGACGTCCGACGTCCCGAAATCGTGCGGGAGCTCGCGCTGGTTCATCCGATGTTCCGCGCGCCGAACCGCAGGCCGTCGAAGAGGATCGCCGTGATGCGCACGGCTTCGTCCTGCCAGCCCTCCGTGGTGTGCATTCCGCAGATGCCTCCCAGCGCGCGCAGCACCGTGCGTCCGCCGACGTCGCCACGGATGGTTCCGGCCTCGGCGCCCGCTTCGAGCAACTGATCGAGGGCCTGCGCCATCCGCGTGCGGGCGTCCTCGAAGATCGGTGAGTCCGTCGCCATGATGCTCTCCAGCGCGACGGCCATCCCCTTACCCACGGCGGCGTGCTCCACGAGCAGCAGCAGAAAGCGCCGCAGTGCCTCGTCCGGGGCATGCCGGTCGAGGAGTTCCGCGGGTGTGGCGCACAACTGGTCGACCTCCTGGCGGTGCACCTCCTCGACGAGGGCTTCGCGTGTCTCGAAGTGCCGGTAGAGCGTGCCGACCGCGACCCCGGCTCGACGGGCGACCTCATCCACGTGCACGTCGGCCTCGCCGGCGAGGAACGCAGTTCGCGCTGCGGCGAGAAGTGCCTCGCGGTTGCGCCGCGCATCGGCACGCAGCGGACGTGACGAGGGCAACGTACCTCCATAAGGTGAGTCCGGTTCCGGTTGTGTACAGTTTCCGGAGTCGGGTTCATCTTACGGGAGGGGCAGCCCCATGACGGTTCCAGCGGCCTCCGCGTGCTGGTCACCGGTGGCAGCCGGGGGCTGGGCGCGGCGACCGCCCGTCGATTCGCCGCCGCAGGCGCGACGTGCTGACCGCATCGCGCAGCGCGCCCCCGGAGGACCTGGCAGCCACCTTCATCCCCGCGGACCTCGCGACGGAGGACGGAGCAGCGGAGCTCGGCGGCCGGGTCCTCGACCGTGTGGGCGGGGTGGACGTCCTGGTCAACAACGCAGGCGCCGCGAGCGCCCCGGCCCCGGCCCCGGCCCCGGCGGACACCATGCCGAACACACTGGTCATCGACCAAGCCGCGGACCGCTTCCTCGTCACCGACTCGACCGGTGGACGGGTGTGGCAGTCTCCTTCGCCCGGTGGCGAACCATCGGTGTGGAGCGCCGGCCCCGCCCTCGCTCCGTCCGGCTTCTTCGGGGCGAACGGGCTGAAGCTGCACGCCGGAGCGGTGTGGGTGAGCAACTACGATCTCGGCACGATCGTGCGCATCCCGGTGGAGCAGTCGGGTGCGGCGGGCTCGGCCGCCGTGCACGCCATGGGCCTGGCCGGCATCGACGACTTCGACTTCACCGGCCGGGGCGACGAGATCCTCGCGGCACTCAACGACACGAGCGAGCTGGTCGGCGTCGCGGCGGACGGCACGCACCGGGTTCTGCTCGACGGGGACGACGGACTCCAGGTCACGACGGCGGTGGTCGTCCGCGAGGACACCGCGTATCACCAATGGCGCGCTCCGAGAGGGGACCGACCCGCACTGCGGGCTGCCCGGCTCGTCGAGCAGCGCCTGCCGGGGCGCCCTCCCCCGGGGTGACTCCGCTCGATGAGCGGGCCGCGCGTGGTCACCGGGCGGCGAGGTGAGTGGTGAAGAAGGTGCCGAGCTTGGCGACGGCCTGGGTGACGTGCTCATCGGTGTCGTAGAGGGACACATGGGTGGCGCCATCGATGACGAACAGCTCCTTCGGCTCGCCCGCCCTGTCGATGGCCTCGCGACTGATGTACGCCGTGTTCGCGTCGGATCCGATGATCATCAGGAGGGGGCGGGGTGAGATGAGCCGGATCAGGGCGTAGGAGTCGTACTGGATGATCTGGTCGAGGTTGCGCACCGGCCAGGGCTGAACCGCTCGGGGGTGGTACCCGCGCGGGGTGCGGTAGTAGTCGTAGATCTCCCCGTCCACGGCGTCAGTGATCCACTCCTGCCTGCGGACCTCCGCGCCTCGGGCCTCCGCGGTGCGAGCGGCTCCGGCGAGCTCGAGCATCGCGCGCGTGGTCTCCGGGGCCTGGTTCCCACCCAGACCGTTGCGCATGACAGTGCCCAGATCACCCGAGCTCACCGTGGCGACCGCCTTGATGCGCAGGTCGGTCTGGGCGGCGAAGGGCACGTATCCGCCGGAGGCACAGATGCCCAGCGCGCCGATTCGACCCAGGTCGATGTCGTCTCGGGTCGTCAAGTAGCTCACGGCGGCCTTCACGTCCTCGGCGCGCTGGAACGGGTCCTCCAGGCCACGCGGTTCGCCCTCGCTCTCGCCCTGGTACGCGGCGTCGAAGACCAGCGCGGCGAACCCCTCACGGGCCAGGCGCTCGGCGTAGATGCTCGCGGTCTGCTCCTTCACCCCACCACTGGGGTGGCCGACGACGACGGCGGGGAACGGGGTCGAGGAAGGGGCGTCGGGCAGGAAGAGGATTCCGGCGAGCGTGAGGTTGTTGCTCGGGAAGGTGACGTCGGTCTTCATGTCCCCGAGTCTCACCGTGTCCGGCGCCGGTGACAGGGGCCAGGTTTGTCCCCCCCGACCGGAGGCCGGGGCTGCGACACTCGAACGCGTGCGCAACGAACTGGGCGACTTCCTCAAGGCCCGGCGCAGGGAATTGAGCCCGGTGGAGGCCAGGCTCGTCGACGACGGGCGCCGGCGTGTCCCGGGCCTGCGCCGGGAGGAGGTCGCCCTGCTGGCCTCGATCAGTCCCGACTACTACGCCCGCCTGGAGCAGGGGCGTCGGCGGGCCGCCGAGCCGGTGCTGGACGCCCTTGCCCGCGTGCTGCGACTCACCGAGGACGAGCGAGCGTATCTCTTCGAACTCTCGGGCAAGGACGCCGGCAGGCCGCGCAGGCGACCTGCACAACGGGCCCAGCCGCAGCTGCAGCGCCTGCTCGACGACCTCACGAACACCCCGGCTCTGGTGTTGGGCCGATGCACGGACATCCTGGCGTGGAACCCCCTCGCCGCCGCGTTGTTCACCGACTTCGCAGCACTTCCGCGGGAGCAGCGCAACTTCGTGCGTCTGGTCTTCTGCGACACCGCAATCCGCGCCATGTACACCGACTGGGACCACGTCGCGCGAGCCTGCGTGGCGCAGCTGCGGATGGAGTCCGCTCACGACCCGCGGAACCCGCGCTTGATGATGTTGGTCGGCGAGCTGTCCGTGCAGGACCGGGACTTCCGGCGGTGGTGGGCCGATCACCGGGTGGCCGAGCGGACAGCCGGGACGAAGACCCTCCGCCATCCGGTCGCGGGGGAGCTCGCCCTCGACTGGTCCACGTTGACCGATGCCACCGACCCCGACCAGCACCTCATCGCCCTGACCGCAGCGCCCGGCACGTCCGCCCACGACGGCCTGCGCCTCCTCGCCTCCTGGGCCGCCGAACCGGCGACGGCCCGGCGGCCGGTGGGCGGCTCACTCGACCACCCGCGCACCCCCTGAACCTCCGCCTCGCCGTGTCGCGGTCTCCCGCGGATGGGAGGCGAGGAACGCGATCTCCACGGCGCGTTCGTTCACGCCCGGCTCACCGGCCTTCGGGGTCGAGTCCTGCGTCGTGCACGAGTAGGGCCACCTGCACGCGGTTGGTGAAGTCGAGCTTGGTCAGGATCGCGGAGACGTGGGTCTTGACGGTGGCCAGGCCGATGTGGTGGCGCGCGGCGATCTGTGCGTTGGACCGTCCGGCGCCGATCTCGATCGCCACGGTGCGTTCCCGTTCGGCGAGGGAGCCCAGCTTCCGGCGGGCCGCGTCGCGGCGGCTGTCCTGGTCGGTCCCGGCGACGCGGTCGATGAGCCGGCGGGTGACCTCCGGGGAGAGCACGGGCCGTCCCTGTGCCGCGTGCCGGATCGCGACGACGAGCTCGTCGGGTGGGGTGTCCTTGACCAGGAACCCCGCCGCGCCGGCCCGCAGAGCGCGCAGGACGTGCGTGTCGGCGTCGAAGGTGGTGAGCACGACCACCTGCGACGCGGGCGTCCGCGCCCGGAGTGCCTCGGTTGCGGTGATCCCGTCGGTGCCGGGCATCCGGATGTCCATCAGGACGACGTGCGGCCGGTGACGGGCGGCCAGCTCGATCGCCTCCGCACCGTCACCGGCCTCGCCGACCACCCGCAGGTCGGCGGCGCCGCGCAGCATCATGGCCAGCCCGAACCGGACGACCGGGTCGTCGTCGACGACGAGCACGTCGATGGTCGGCTCGATCGACGGGTCGGCCTGGTTCACGCCGGCCACCGTAGCCGCGCGCTCAGCCGCCATCCGCCGGACGCGGGTCGGGCCGTGCTCGAGCCGGCCGCCGACGAGCGCGGCTCGTTCGGCCAGCCCGCGCAACCCTGCCCCGGCCCCGATCGCGGGCGCGACGACCGCGGGGGGCAGGGGCGGCGGTTGTTGAGGATCTCGACGGTCAGGTGGTCGCCGGGTTCGCCGGTGATCCGGACGTGGACGGGTGCGCCGGGGGCGTGTTTGCGGGCGTTGGTCAGGCCTTCCTGCACGAGCCGGTAGAGCGTGCGGCCCACCGCCGCGGGGACGGCGTGCCGACCGGTCGTGACGCCGGGGACGTCGCGCAGGCCGACCGTGGTGCCCGAACGCCGGGTCTCGTCGATCAGCTCGACGATGTCCTCGACGCCCGGCAGTGGGTGGTCCCGTTCGGGGGTGCGGAGGACGCCGATCACCTCGCGCAGGTCCTGCAGGGCGCGGTGGGCGTTCTCCCGGACCACCTCGGCGGCCCGGGCGATCTCCTCGGGCGAGGCGCCGCGGTAGTAGGTCAGCGCACCGGCGTGGACGCTGAGCAGCGAGAGCCGGTGGCCGAGGACGTCGTGCATGTCCCGGGCGAGGGCCTCGCGTGCCTCGTGCTGGGAGTGCTCGGCCCGCAGCCGGGCCTCGACCTCGGCTGCGGCGGCCCGTTCGCGCAACGACGCGATGAGCTGCCGCCGGCTGCGCATGAGCATCCCCCACCCGGCGAGGCCGACGACGACCGCGGCTTGGAGGGAGACCAGCATCCACGACAAGGGGAACGGCCCGGGTCTCAGCACCAGGAAGGCCATGATCGAGAGCACATTGCCGACGGCCACCACCGCAGTGGCCCTCGCCGGGCGGTGGACGGCCACGGTGAGCAGCGCGACGAGCGCCGCGGCCGAGACCGACAGGGAGAAGGTGCTCATCAGGACCAGGGCGACCGCGAGCGCAAGCGGGAAGCGGCGGCGCCACCACAGCGCGAGGCATCCGAGCACACCGGCGACGTAGTCCAGGTACGGCAGCCAGACGGGCAGCGTCGGCGTGGTCTCGAACCAGTACACCGCCGGCCCGAACCCGGCCAGCGCCGCGAACACGACCAGCCCGGCGTCGACGAGCCGGTCCCGGACGGCCCCTCGCCGCGCACCTGCTGTCTCGTCCATCGTGGACGAGCCTAAGCAGGATCGACGCGTCACCACCTCCCCCCGAAGGAGGAGGCCCGTTCCCACTTCAGCAGGGCGATCGCAGCCGGTCGAGTGATCCCCGGCGCCGGGTGGCCTCCCTACCGTCCATGACATGAGATCGAGGGTTCTCCGGAGCGGCGCGGCTGTCGCCGCCGCTGCGCTGTTCCTGACCGGGTGCGCCGGTGGGGCCGCCGGGTCCGGTGGCGCGTCGGCGATGATGTCGGACACCGGTTCGTCCACGGCGCCCCCCGATCCGATCGCCTGGAACGAGTGCGGACCGAACCTCGAGTGCGCCACCGTCGAGGTGCCGCTGGAGTACACCGAGCCCGACGGCGCGCAGATCCCGCTCGCGGTCATGCGGCACCGGGCCACCGACCCGACGCAGCGCATCGGCAGCCTGTTCTTCAACCCGGGCGGGCCGGGGGTCGTCGCCACGGACACGCTGCGGAACATGCCAGCCACCGCAGGCGCCCCGGGCACGTTCTCGCCCGACCTGCTTGCCCGGTTCGACATCATCGCCATGGACCCCCGCGGCGTCGGCGGGTCCGGTGCCGTCCGTTGCCTCACCGACGAGCAGCGCGCCGAGGCTGCGGGCACCGAGGCCGACCCGGCCGTCCCCGGGGGCAAGCCGCTGCCCGAGTTGCTGGCCGACGCCACCACGTTCACCGACGGTTGCGCGGAGCACCAGAGCATCGAGTTCCTGGCGAGCCTGTCCAGCGACAACGTCGCCCGCGACATGGACCGGATCCGGGCCGCGCTCGGCGAGGACCGGATCACCTACTACGGCATCTCCTACGGCACCGTGGTCGGCCCCGTGTACGCCACGCTCTTCCCGGACCGCGTCCGGCAGATGGTGCTCGACGCGCCCGTCGACACCGGGCTCTGGTTCGGTGACTCGCTCGAGTTCCTCCACGAGGTCGCCGCGGCCAGTGAGCGAACGCTCAACGCGTGGTTCGAGACCTGCCGCACCGAGGGCACGGCTGTGTGCCCGTTCGGCGGCGGTGACCCGGAAGCGGCGTTCGACGCGCTGATCGTCCAGCTGGAAGCGCAGCCGCTGAAGGTCGCGCCGGTCGAGGGCGTCACGCCGGGCGGCATGCTCGATGGCGCCATGGCGCTCGAGGCCGCCCGGGGCCTCGCAGGCGACCGGGCCGGCTGGCCGGTGCTCACCTCGGCTCTGCTGGGCTCACAGAACGGTGACGGCACACTGCTGCACTTCCTGTGGAGGAGCATTACGGTCTCGCCTTTCGGGGTCCCCACCGCCACGCACGAGGTCCACACCGCGGTGCGCTGCGCCGACTGGCAGACGCCAACCGACATCGCCACCCACACGGCCGCTGCCACCGAGGTCGTCGCGGAGGTCGAGCGGGTCGGCACCCGGGCCGCCTACAGCGCGCTGAACTGCGCCCTGTGGCCCGCCCCGAACAAGGACCGCGTCACCGAGCCGCTCACGGGCGCCGGAGCCCCACCGGTACTGGTCGTCGGCGGCCGGCTGGACCCCGTCACCCCGCACCACTGGGCCGAGTCCATGGCCGCGACCCTGAACTCCGCCGTCCTGCTCACGCGAGAGGGAGTCGGGCACGGCTCCTACGGCACCGTCCCGTGTGTCGACGCCGCGGTGGACGCCACCCTGATCGACGGCGCCCTGCCCCCCGACGGCACCGTCTGCAACCTCGAACAGCCAGGCACCACCGACCCTGCCGCCGTCGCGACCGCGGGGGCGGGGTTCGACGAGTAAGTCCGAACTCAATCAAGTCGCGGAGACCGGACGTCGCGGGCCGGGCCTCGCGGACCGTGTCGACGCAGGACGGTCCGCTCGGCGGATCGGACCCAGCAAGCAGCTCGGTCGGTGGTCACCCTGCGATCGCTGTTCGGGACCACACAGGATAGTGGCGTAGGCACCCGGCAGCGACGGTCTCGTCCAGAACCGCCGTGCCCCCGCGTCGGGGACGGCAGGCAGCGCAGCCACGGGGTTCGGTAGTTCTGCCAACCCGGCCATGTCCACAGGTGGCGGGGTCGACGCGAACCGAGGGAGCCCCACCAAGGGCGCGCTGGTGTGGGTCCGCCGCCCGGTCCGGGTCGGGGACGGCGCGCCAAACCGACCTTTCATGATCAGATAGACGTCAGCGGGGTTGGAGCAAGATCGAACCCCCGTGGCTACATGACAATGAAAGACCCGCATGATCGTTCCGAAACCCAGCGCAGCGCCCTGAGCAGGGCGTTCCACCTCTACCTCGGATCGATCATCAGCCGCCCGGGCGGACCACCGATGTGGTCCCGTCGCCGAGCCCGTCGACCGGATCCGACCCGGCGACCCGGCGACCGTCGTCCGTCGGCCGGAGCACCGAGTCACCGTCGGTCTGACGTCCCGCGCGCTCACGTTGGAGCCGGGTCTGTTGCCCGAGCTGCTCGCCGCCGACGACCTGCCGGAGGAGGGGAAGGACCGGGCCCGGCGCCGGCTGCCGTTCGGGGTCGACTGAGCCACCCGGTGCGCGTTCGCCGAGCGGAACGCCGACCCGGCCGGCGAGCCGGGCCGATCCCGGATGTCTCGCTCAGTCCTCGCGATCTTCGACCTGCCCACCGAGTCCGAACAACGGCCGGAGCGACCGGTAGTCCTTGCGGTTCCAGGACGAACGCGGCCGAGATCGACCCGCTGTCAGCCGTCCCGGCGGCCCAACGCAAGGCCCACCAGCACCAGCATGGCCAGCACCGCCCAGCCCACCTGGTACCCGGTCGCCCCGACGAGCGCGCCGAACCCAGCAGCGCCGACGCCGTACCCGGCGTCGTATCCCAGGTTCCACAGCGCGCTGACCAGGCCGTACCCCGACGGCGTCACACGCGAGAGCATCACGGCCATCGTCGCGCTCTGCACGACGCCGAACCCCGCACCGAACACCGCCGCCCCGACTAGCACCGCGGCCGGTTCGGCGCCGATCACCAGCACCAGCAGACCCGCCGCGGTCACCGCCATGCCCGGGACGACCAGCCGGGCCGGGCCGTGCCGGTCCCCGTAGCGGCCCGCCCACCAGCGCGCGGCCGTCGCGGTGGCGGCGTGCACGAGCAGGGCGAGGGCGGCGAGCTGCCCGGACCAGCCCGGCACGGCGAGCGGCAGGAAGGTGACGGCGACGCCCGCCGCGACGGCGGTCGTCGCGAAGACGACGGCCGGGCGGGTCAGTGCCGGCGTCCGCAGCGCGGCGGCCATCCCGGCGACGGGTTCGGCATCGTGCTCGGTCTCCGCCGGGGCCGGTTCCGGCAGTCCGCGGAGCCCGAGGAGCGGGAGCAGCGCGGTCAACGCCGCCAGAATGAACACGACCGGATGGCCGACCACGCCGACGAGCCAGATCCCAGCCGGCAGCGCGATCACACCCGGCACGCCGGCGACCAGCCCGAGCACGCCCAAACCCTCGCCCCGGCGCCCCTCGGGCACGAGCGCGGCGACGAGCGCGCCGCCCACGACGACCGTCACGGCGAACCCGAGGCCGCGCACCGCGCATACCGCGACGACCGACGTGAGGTCGGTGAGCACGGGGAGGACCAGCGCGGGGGCGCCGAGCAGCACCAGGCCGACCGCGAGCGTGGCGCGGTAGCCGAACCGGGCCACGATCCGGGGGATCACCAACTCGGCTGCGACCGTGGCTGCCATCAACGCCGCGGTCGTGAGGCCCGCGCCGCCACTCGAGGCACCGTGCGCGACCACGTAGCCGGGCAGCACGGAGAGCAACAGGTAGAAGCCGGTCAGGGCGCCGAAATCGGCGACGAGCACGCGGACGAGCGCAGGAGTGAGCAAGCTCGTCGACCCCGCACCCTGCTGCCCTGCAGTGATCGTGGCGCTCATCCCGGTCTCCCTCGTCGGCGTTCCACCAGGCTGCTGGCGGGGAGCCCCGGGTTCATCAGCGCCGAGCACGGAGCGGCCACGGAAACACCACGGACCGTTGCGCGGGCGGCCTGCGCCATGATGTGCGACATGGCAGAGCGGCCCGTCGTCGGCGAGGTGTCGCGGCGCGAGGCCGAGGTGCTCGCCGCCGTCGGCGCCCACCTGTCCAACGCCGAGATCGCCCGCTCGCTCTTCATCTCGGTACGCACGGTCGAGAGCCATGTGTCGGCGCTGCTGCGCAAGTACGGCGTGGTCGATCGCCGCGCGCTCGCCGCGCTCGCCGCACCGGCGCAGGAGGGCGAAGAGGCGGGCCAGCGCGCCGGGATCGAGCTGGGCCGGATCGCCGGGTTGCCCACCTTCCGCACCACGCTGGTGGGCCGCAGCGCGGAACGGGGGGCGGTGCTGGCCGCGCTGGAGGCAGCGCCGGTTTCCGGGGCGCTGGTGACGCTGCTGGGGCCGGGCGGCGTCGGGAAGACGCGTCTGGTGACGGCCGTGGCCGCCGATGCCGCGCGGGCGTTCCCGCTCGGTGGCGCGTTCGTCGACCTCGTACCGGCGACCGAGGAGTACGTCACCCAGACCGTCGCGGCGGCCTTGGGGGTCACGGAACGCCTGAAGCAGCCGTTGGAGGACGTCCTGCACGACCGGTTGCGGCGCGGCCGCACCCTGCTGGTGCTGGACAACTGCGAGCACCTCGTCGACGCGGCCGCCGGTTTCGTCGAGCGGGTGCTGGCAGCCTGCCCCGACACCGTGGTGCTGGTGACCAGCCGGGAGCGGCTCGGCGTGCTCGGCGAACGGGTCGTGCCGATCGACCCGCTGCCGGTCGCAGGCGAGGCTCAGGAGCTGTTCCGGCAGCGCGCGGCCGACGTCGATCCCGGCTTCGTCGCCGAGCCCGACACCGTCGCGGAGATCTGCGCGCGCCTCGACGGGATGCCGCTCGCGATCGAGCTGGCCGCGGCGCGCAGCGCGTCGCTGGGCCCGGATGGGCTGCTCGCCGGCCTCGACGACGCTGTTCGCCTGCTGTCGAGCGGCCGCCGCCCGGACCGGCGGCACGGCTCGTTGCGCGCCGTCGTCGACTGGAGCTACCGGCTGCTGGACGACGACGAGCGGGCGATGTTCCGCGGCCTCTCCGTGTTCGCGGGCAGCTTCGACGTCGCGTCCGTCGTCGCCGTCGTGGCGTCCGGCGTCCCGGCACCGGTCGTGGCCGACGTGATGGGCAGGCTCGCGGACAAGAGCCTCGTGATGCGCGGGGGCCGGGGCTGGCGGCTGCTCGCGCCACTGCGCGCCTTCGCCGCCGAGCAGCTCGGCACCGGCGACGAGTACACGGCCGCGCGGCGCCGCCACCTGAACTGGGCGGCGGACACGGCAGAGGCCCTGGAACTCGGCCTGCCCGGCACGGTCGAGGCCGTCGACACCGTGCTGGTCGACACCGTGCTGGACGACCTGCGGGTCGCGCTCGACGGTGCCGGCGCGGGCGGGGTGGTCGTGGGCGGGGTGGTCGCTGACGGGGCCGGGCCGCAGGCTTCGGACGTGCCGCACCGCCTCGCGCGGTCGGTGGCCAGGCTGTGCTTCGCCCGCCGGTTCCTCGTCGAGGCGCTCGCCCACTACCGGCGCGCCGCCGAGCTCGCGCCGAGCGCCGAGGCCGCGGCGGCCGATCTGGTCGCCGCCGCCGGCTGCGCGCACGTCGCGACCGCGTCGGGGCTCGCCTACGAGTTGCTGCAGGCGGCGGTCGAGAAGGCACCGACGGGCAACGCCGCGGCGTCGACGACGGCCAGGCTGGTCGAGGTGGCGCACCGGTTCCACACGTTCTACGACACCGTGCTGGACGACGGTCGGATCGACGCGCTGCTCGACGGGGCGACCGCGATGGCCGACCCCGGCGATCCCGTGGTCGCGGCGCGGCTCGCCATCGCTGCGGCGTGGCGCGCCGGCCCCGCGGCGATGACCGCAGACCGGGCGAAGGCGGCGGACGCGGTGGCCGCGGCGCGCGCCTGCGGTGATCTCCTACTGGTCAGCGCGGCGCTCGACGCCCTGTGCAGCGCCGCGCTCCACGACGGCGAGGTGCGCGCGGCGCACCGAATCACGCTGGACCGGCTGGCGCTGCTGCCCGGGCTCGACCGCACCGATCCGGCCTGCGCGCCCGAGATCGAGGACACCTACTACGTCGCGGCGACGACCGCGATGGCCGCGGGTGACCTACGGGCGGCGTTGCAGATCGGTCGCGAGGTGCAGGCCGACGAGCTGGTCGGACGGCACCCCTTCATCGCCGCGAGCGACCTCGCCGCGCCGTTGTTGCTCGCCGGCGGCCCGGCCGAGCTCGACGAGGGGTTCGCGCTGGTCGAGACCATGTGGGATCGGTGGGAGCTCGCCGGCCGGCCCGCCGCGATCTGGATGGTGCCGGCACTCGCAGCGGCGGCACTGGCCGCCGGCCTGCGCGGCGATACCGCGAGCCGGCACCGGTGGCGGGCCCGGGTGGACGAGATCGGGCGGGTCGGCGCGGTCGGTCCCCGGGACGGGGACCCGTTCGTCGCGTTCGTGGACGCCCGGCTCGCGCTGTGGGACCCGGGTCGAGGCGATGCGGAACAGCTCGTCGAACGCGCCTTCCGCCCGTTCCGCCACACCCGGTTCTGGCCGTACGCGCACGCCGCCGGCGCCGAGCTGGCGGTGGTCGCCGGACTGGCCGACGCCGCCGAGCGGCTGACCGCCGCGCGCGGAGCCGCGGCCGAGAACGACTGGGCCGCGACCTGCCTCGACCGCGCCACCGGCCGCCTCACCGGTGATCCGGTCCTGCTCGCCGCCGCGGTCGCGGGCTGGGAGCGCGTCGGCTCGCGGTGGGAGCGCGCCGAGACCCTCCTGCTTCTCCCGGACCGCGCCGGGGAGGGGCAGGCGGAGCTCGCCGCGCTGCGGAAGTAGGTGCTGAACTGTGCCGGTCGGCAGCACTGCGAACGGGCAACAGGTGTAACCTGAGGTTTGTCGGGCTCATCCCGTGCACGGGCGTTCATGCCCATGCCGCGCCCGGTGCGAGTCCGCGTGGACGGTCTGCCGTCCGGGGACGGAGAACCGACATGATGTCGGCCACCGCCATTCCGGGTGCGCACGCCGCACCGATGGCTGCGGGAGACCGAGCCAACACCGACAGCGTCGAGGCGCTGCTCGTCATCGCTCACACGTGCTCGGTCGAGGACGCTGCCTCCGAGCAGCGATGGGAGATCGACGGCGGGCCCGCGCTCGTCGATCGCACATAAATGCTCTCGACGAGTACGCGGGCCGGACCATGAGATCTGAAAGGGACCGATCATGACTGCACCAAAGATTTCCTACATGTCACTCTACGACCAGCGCATCCAACTCGTCGCCAATGCTTTGGAACAGAATTCGAAGCTCGATGAGAAGACGGCTGCCGAACTCGCCGTGCACGTCCTCTACGCCATTGACCACATCCCGGAGAAGGTGCGCTAGCCGGCGTCGTCAGTGCTCGCTGCGCCGCAGGCGCCCCACTTTGCCTCGCTCCATCAGGGAGCGTGCTGCAATCGTGCGGTGCCCTGCGGCACGGCGACCGGTTCCTCCTGTCCTATGGCGCCGGCACCGGCTCGGTGCGGTTCGCCGTCGTCGACGTGCCGCCGGCGGCTATGCGGGAGAAGAGCCGGGCGTAGTCCGCCACCATGCGTTCCGCGGTGAAACGCGCCTCGACGTCGTCCCGGCAGTCCCGGCGCGACAACGAGCCGATCCTCCCGACCGCGTCGACGGCACCGGCGACATCCTCGACCAGGAACCCGGTGCGGCCGTGACGGACGATCTCGGGCATCGACCCCAGCGGGCGGGCGATCACCGGCGTGCCGGTGGCCAGCGCCTCGACGACCGACAGCCCGAACGGTTCGGCGAAACCGATCAGGTGCAGGAGCGCGACCGCTCGGCCCAGCAGCGCGTCGCGCTCCACGGGCCCGATGGGCCCGACGTAGGTGATGCCGGGCCGCCCGAGGTGCGGCTGCACGAGGTCGCGGAAGTAGGCCTCGTCCTGCACGATCCCCGCGATCACGAGCGGCAACCCGGCTCGGTCTGCGACCTCGATGGCCAGGTGCGTCCCCTTGTCCGGGTGGATGCGGCCGAGAAAGAGGAGGTGCTCGCCCGGATCGGGGCGGAAGGTGAACCGGGCGGGGTCGATGCCGTGGTGGATCGTCGCCTCGTAACCCAGATCCGGGTGCCGGTCGGCGTCGCTGATCGCGACGTATCTGGCGATGTCGTCGTACGCCCGGTACACCGGCAGAATCGCCTCGGACGAGAAGCCGTGAATGGTGGTCACGACCGGCGTTCTCACCAGCCGACTGTAGGTCAGCGGCGGGAAGTCGAACTGGTTGGACATGACGTCGAACTCGCCGGCCCGCTCGAAGGCGGCGGCGATGTGCAAGCCCTCGTAGACCTTCGCGTCGACGCCGGGATCCTCCTCATAACCATGCGGAGCCTCGGCGTGCAGGCGTGCCGAGGTGATCGAGTCGGCGGTGGCGAACAGGGTGACGTCGTGACCGAGGGCCACCAGCCCTTCGGTCAACGTGGAGGCCACCTGCTCCCACGGCCCGTAACCACGAGGAGGCGTGCGGTGAGCGATCGAGGCGATCATCCCGATCCGCAGGCGCGTGCTCTCGCGGGCGGGCGGCGTCAGTACGCGCGTGAGGTCGATCGGATCTCCTTCGGGCTTGGTGCGATTCCCCGCGGCGCCGGACTCGCGGCGCCCCACCTCGTCGACGGACGCTGATCCTCGGTGCCCTCAGCCTACCCTTGCAGCGGACGGTCCGTTCGGTGCCGGAAAGTTCTGATCATCTGTGAGGGAGGAGCGAAGGGAACAAAAATTGCCGGGCGGTAGTTGTATCAATTAAGGCCGGAGATTTGACGGTCCCAGGCACCGCAGCAAGTGAGCGCGAAGGCGGGGCCAACGTGTCAGGCCCTGCCTGAGCGGGTACCCCACCTACCAGCTGATGTTCTCGCAGTTGATGGCCTTGCTGCGCACCCGGCCCGCACTCATCGTGACTCCCTGGACCCCGGTGTCTCGAAGCCAATCCCCGAGATCGACGTCGTCAGCCGCGGAGCGCCTGGACCCCCGCTGTTTTCGCCCTGACCACGCAGAACGTCACCGACTCGATCACCGCACCGCCGATTCACAGGGAGCACCCACACATCGTGACCACCGCCACACCCATCGCGACCACGCCAGCTGAGAGCAGGGCCGGGTCGGGCGGACCCAAACCGATCCTCGACCCGCCCAAGCCGCGCCACGAGCGACTGCTGATCGGGCTGTTCACCGTCCTCCCGATGCTCGCCCTGGTCGCCGCCGTGCCGCTCGCGTGGGGGTGGGGTCTGTCCTGGCTCGACGTCGGGCTCGCCGTCGGGTTCTACCTGGTATCCGCCCTCGGGGTCACCGCCGGTTTCCACCGCCACTTCACCCACCGCGCGTTCAAGGCCAACCGTGGCCTGCGCAACGGCCTCGCCGTCGCCGGCAGCCTCGCCCTGCAAGGTGACGTGATCTCCTGGACTGCGGACCACCGCCGCCACCACGCCTTCACCGACAAGGAAGGCGACCCGCACTCGCCGTGGCTGTTCGGGACCACCCCGGCCGCGCTCGCCCGCGGGTTCTTCCACGCCCACATGGGCTGGCTGTTCGGCCGCGACCGCACCAACGCCGCCCGCTTCACCCCGGACCTGCTCGCCAACCGCGACATCGCTCGGATCAGCAAGCTGTTCCCGCTGCTGACCGTGGCCAGCCTGGTCACCCCGGCGCTGCTCGGCGGCCTGATCACCATGTCGTGGTGGGGTGCGCTCACCGCGCTGTTCTGGGCCGGGTTCGTCCGGGTCGCGGTCCTGCACCACATCACCTGGTCGATCAACTCGATCTGCCACATGATCGGCGAGCGTCCCTTCACCGCACAGGGCAAGGCCACCAACTTCTGGCCGCTGGCGGTCGTGTCCATGGGCGAGTCATGGCACAACCTGCACCACGCCGACCCCACCTGCGCCCGCCACGGCGTCCGCCCCGGCCAGATCGACATCACCGCCCGGGTCATCTGGGCCCTGGAGAAGCTCGGCTGGGCCCACGACGTTCGCTGGCCCAGCCAGCAACGCCTGGCCCGAATCACCCCCAACGGCTGACATCGAGCGACCACCGCGGCCTCCAGGTCCGGCCGTTCCACGCGCCCTTCGCGTACGCACCGCGGTAGCTCCTCGGCGTTCGCGGCGATGATGTCGGCAGCGCCGTGCTTGACGCGCTGCGGTCTCCCGGCACTTGAAACGGACAGATGGGAGTAGGGTGCGGTGACTGGCGGCATATCGAGCGCCGACGTCCACGTCGGAGTCATCGTCAGCACAGGCAGCCGGGTTCGGGACCGGAGGCGGGAGCACCGACATGACGTCGGTTCTCGGGAATTCTCCACACAATGCGGCTCTTCGGGTCACGTCCGCGCAACACGACCTGCGGCTGGTGTTTCCATGCTCGTCGACCGCCGATGGCGTACTGGACGGCGGCTGGTGGCCGCGGAGCCGGGATCCGGCAACGGAGCTGCCAGCGCTCGTCGCCGCCGTCACCGACCGACTGGGCCAGGTCCACCGGATCACGCTGAACGCCGCAGCATGGGACGGTCGGCCCCAGGTCATCATGACCATCGAAGGTCGGGAAGTTCGGCTCGACTGGTTCGGTGAGCGGGACGCGCACACGATCAGCTTGATCGGCTCACGCCGCTCGCGACTCGACCTGATGATGATTCCCTCTGACACCGCCACGATTCTTGCGCTCGGCTGTCTTGCGATCGCAGCCGGTGCTCCGACACCGCACCAACCGGTCCAGCGACCATTCGAGTCAGATCCGGTCGACCGCTGACAACCGACGGCGGGAGCGTCGAAATTGACATGGCGCCGGTCGGATAATCACTCATCACAGCATCGGAGTCACATGGAACCGACAGAGTCCCAGGACAGTTCCGACAACGAGATGGAGATCGTCGTGACGGGTCGCAACATCGATGCGCCCGACCACTATCGCGCGCACATCGCCCTGAGGCTGGCCCGTCTCAAGCGCTACAGCAGCCACGTCGTCCACTTCGAGGTCATGATCGAGGACGAGAAGAACCCGCGCCGGCCCAAGACGAGCCATCGGGTCGAGATCACCGGCAGCGGCAGAGGCCCGACGATGAGCGCCGAAGCGTACGGCCCCGACATCCCCGCCGCACTCGAGCTCGCGGTCGGCAAACTCGAGGAGCGGCTCCGCCGCACTCACGACCGTCGTCTGGTGCACCACGGCCGGCACAACCCCACGTCGGTCGCCTCCGCCACTGCCCCACTCGCCAGCATCCACACCACCGACCCCGACTGACTCGTCGGAGCTGCGGCTGCGCCTAGGCCATGCCTCTTAGTATCTTGCTTCCCTGTCCTCTTGCTTCCGATCCGATCCCAGTGACCCTGCTTCACGCGTCGCTGTCGATGCCGCGCCCTCTTGACCGGGAAGTTGCTCATCTTCCGCTTTATCACACGCAGATAACTCCGGTCTCCGGCGTTCCGGGTTGATCTCGTCACTGACTCTCGCCAGCAGCATCTGATAGTGATCATCATCTGTGGGTGAGGGGGAAAAGATCCGGTCTCCAGACGCGGGACCGGATAACACGAACCGTGTTCTTGTGCGAGATCCGATCCGGATCCACTTCGCGTGATCGGCGCGTCCACTTGACGCACATCGTCGCGTAGTGCACCCCAGATGCGCCCAGAACTCCTGCCGCACCCCGTCCGGTACTTCGACCGAAAGATCTTCTCCCTGGTTGAGCTGACACTCTTGATCTGCTTGAAGAAACCCTCGATGTCCCAGCGCTCGTGGTAGAGCAGCGCGAGCTCCTTCGCGGGCGCCCGCACCGGGTCGAGGACCGTGTCACCAGCCGAACCACTCGTCCGACCACGGCAGCCTGTACTCATCACCCGCAGCCGGAACTACCGGCGTCCCGACTTCTTCCCACTTCTTCGGTGGATGACCTCGCGATGTAGGACCCATCGGGCAGCGTGCTCCACCGGGCGCAACATGAGGTTCGCGCTCACCCTCCACAGCAGGTCAGCGCCCGTCGCCCACCGCCTTGTTCCACCGATCGAACGAGTAGATGTGCCGATCGCCAACACCAGCATGTCCGGTCGCAGCGAGGCGAACATCTCCTCGATCAACATCGTCTCCGCGCCGCATAGCCATCCATCCGGCGTCGAAAACCGCATGCGTGCCCAGCTCGACCAACAGCCGCCTGAATCTGCGGATAGGCCGTCTTGCCCTCGCCCCGACCCGAACCCGGGCGCCCGAACTCACGCTCGTTGTCCTCGGTGTCCGGCACCGTGAATGTGGACCCATCAACCGCGTCAACAACCAGTCCTGGTACCACGCGCCCCGCGTCTCCGGCCGCGCCCGCGGCGCCATCACCGCGCGGACCGCCGTCTCCATCGGACCCGCACCCAAACGGCGACGAGCATCCCCATCGACCCGTCGTGGGCACCCGATAATCCCCGTGCCCACACGACCGAACACCGACATAAGGATCTTCATTGCGACCGGTACCACTCCTGCGGAAACAGGCACAGCACAAGCGTGAAATAGAACACCAGCCGAGCTGGCAGCGCGCGCCTCCGCTGCTCCCGAACCCAGTACTGATCAATGACCCGATCAACCAGCTCTACCGCGAACGTTCCCGTCAGCACGCCGATCGCGCCTGATCGGCCAGCCGCCAACCCGCCGCCGCACCTCTCCTCAAGATCCACAAGCAGCAGCTACGCCCTGCCTCGACCTAACCGACCCATTGCGCCTAGGCCATGATCACCAACCGGGTCCACATCACCCAGGACTGATCTGAGCGCAGACGCTCACCTGGTCGCCGTCGGCCGTGCGGAAGTCCTCCACCAGCCGCAGGCCGTCGTCGTGCTGCTCGATGCGGCTCTCCGCGGCACCGCTCACGACCACACCCGAAGCCGCGACGACATGCGTGAAGCGGACCGAGATCCGCCGCTCCGCCCGCGTGCCGACGAAGCGCCCGATGCGTACCGTGTCGCCCTCGTACTCGCCCCAGATCATCCCGTCGCGCTCGTGGTAGTCGAAGATCGTGGGCGATGACGGATCGACCTCGCTCGCCGTTGACGACACCATCGCGAATCGAAGTCCGTCGAGGCCGAGGTCGGAGCCGGACCCGATGGCAGCCATACCCGAGATCCTGCCCGGCACGGCCGCCGATCGCGATCAGCAGGGGGCGATCCTTGAGCCGCCCTGGTCACGGGCGTGGGGTTGGCACTGTCGTCCAGGTCGAGCGCAACTCGCAGCCACTCTGCTCGCAGCCGTCCTCACTGCGTCGGGTCGATCTCCCGCAGTGTGCCGTCGGGCCCGAACGTGAATCTCCGTGGCGGGCCCATCGCCCGGACAGTCGGGTCGATCTCCCGTAGTGTGCCGTCGGGCCCGAATGTGAATCTCCGCGGCGGGCCCATCGCCCGGACAGCCGCCGCCTTCTCGGCGTCGCGGGCGGCCTCGATCTCGCCGGATGGGCTGGTGACACGGAAGCCATGCAGCCGGACTGCTTCCGCATCGACGTCGCCAGGGGCGGCCCGCCCCTCGATGACAAAGCCGAACAGCGCGCGCAGGGCCTGCTCACCCAGATCGAGGGGGTGGAACGGAAACGGGTACGGCTCTTCCGTGAGCGTGCAAGTGACGGGATGCTCGCCGGCCCAGAAAGGCAGCTCGAAGTCGTAGGGCTCGCCGACATTCTCTTTGATGCCGCCGTCCGGCCACAGACTCAACGACCTGATCAGCGTGCCGTCCTCCCAGACCGCGAACCCGAGCCAGTCGTCGCCCGAATGCATGCCGTGCAGGACGATCCGCCTGCCCTCGCCTGCGGCGCGAAGGTGCTCCGGCAACTCCGACGGGCGGTCGAACATGAATCGCCTGTCGCAGTACAGCTCGACCCCGTCCAGAAGAGTCGCGTACGTGACGTCGTCCGCGGGATAGGTATCATCGCCCAGGCTGCCGTCCTCGGCGGGGACAACGACGTAGCCAGGATGGACCCGACGCACCAGCGCCTCGACGTCGGGTCGCGGCGCGCCGTTCGCCCCACGTAATGCCTCGTGCAGGTTTCCGTCACTGAAAGCCAGCAGCGCCGTCTTCGCTCCCACGCCGCGAATCTATCTCACATGAGGGAGGCGCGGAGTGCAGGCCATTGGGAAAATCGGCTGCGGAGCGCCGACGGGATTCGAACCCCGCGGCGAGGTCGAGCAGGCTACCCCAATGCCGTCACTTAGGTCGGTCAAGCGGTCGGTAGCTTGGCCTTTGTGGATCTTGAGGGGGGCGCGGGGCGGACGGTCGCCTGGCGCAGTGGGCTGCGGTCGGTGTGCTGGCTCGGACGTTCCCAGTCGAGTTGGTCGATCGGGTGATCGACCAGTATTGGCGCCGAGAGCTACGGACGCGGGCGCTGCCCACCCGCCTCGTGTTCTATTTCGTGCTGGTGCTGTGCTTATTTCCGCAGGAGTCCTATCGGTCGGCGTTGAAGATCCTCATGGGCGCGTTCGGCCGCCAGCCGGTGAGCGGCGGGTGCCGGCGGTCGGCGCGATCGTGAAGGCTCGCCGCAGGCTGGGGTCCGAGCCCGTGGAAACAATCGTCCGGGCAGTGATTCAGCCCGTGGCGGATCGGGAAACCCGTGGCGCGTGGTATCGGAACTGGCGATTGGCCGCCTTCGATGGACCACCTTTACGGTGCCCGACTCGGAGGAAAACGACCGCGAGTTCGGGCGTCCAGGGTCGGGTCGAGGCGAGGGGAAGACGGCCTATCCGCAGGTGCGGGCCGCCTGCCTGATCGAGCTGGGCACACACGCGGTCTTCGACGCTCGCCTGGACGAGTACGCCGCCGCGGAGACGATGCTGGTCGAGGAGATGTTCTCCGCGCTGCAGCCGGGGATGCTGGTCATGCCGACCGCCACGTCTACTCGTTCCACCGCTGGCGGCGCGCTACCGCCACCGGCGCCGACCTGCTGTGGAGGGTGGCGTCGAACCTCACCCTGCGCCCGTCACACACCTGCCGGACGCTCCTACACCGCCGAGGTGATCCCACCGCCAAATCCGGCATGGTGTCGTTTCGGTGCGCGTCATCGAGTACAAACTCACCGACGTCCAGACGGAAAGGACGAGCTGTATCGACTCGTCACCACCATCCTTGATCCCGGGCAGGCACCCGCGAAGGAGCTCGCGGTGCTCTATCACGAGCGGTGGGATATCGAGGGGTTCTTCAAGCAGATCAAGAGTGTTCAGCTCAACCCGCCCGATCTTCCGTCTAAATCGCCCACGGGTGCGACAGAGTTCTGGCCACTTGGCTGTCACTACGCGACTACGCGCATCATCGTGACGCCGCCCATCACGCCACCTGATCCCACCGCTATCCCACAAGAACGCCGTCCGCGTCATCCGGTCCAGAATCTGTTCCGACTCTTCCCCCCTCGGCGGCCATGATGATCACTACCAGTACCTCATCCGGAGTCGCTGCAGATCAACCCGCCCGACGCGACCGCTCTCCCCTATCAAGCAAATAGCAACTTCGCCGTCAAGCGCCTCACCATCACCGCACCGCCACAGCCCCACCCCACCTCTATCTATCACCCCCCTCCAAACCCCCACCCACACCAGCAATCAACCTAATGATGGCGGCTCACCCGATATTCGACGAACCAGCCGATTACCAGCAACACCTACCGCCTGCGCGTCGCGGACATCCAACCGCCGGAGGGCCGATGCAGCGGTCGAAGACGCGACCGGCGAGGTCGGCCGTCACGCCGGGCCCTCGTCCGCCAGCTCCAGCGCGGCTCGCCGGCGTGCCGGACATCTCTCCCCTGGCGTATACAGCCATGACGGTGTACTGCATACAATCGACGGAGAGCCAACGGCACATCCAAGGAGGACTCGGACCATGACGGACACAGTCGCGGAGGCCGCGGAAGCGGTGGGCGGCGACATGCCTGCCCTGACGGACGGGATTCACCTGGTCGTCGACGCGCTGAAGCTGAACAGGGTCGAGACGATCTACGGTGTCGTGGGCATCCCCATCACCGACCTGGCGCGCCTGGCACAGGCGTCCGGGATCCGCTACATCGGGTTCCGGCACGAGAGCGACGCGGCGCATGCAGCCGCGGCGGCCGGGTTCCTGACGCAGCGGGCGGGGATCTGCCTGACGGTCTCCGCGCCGGGCTTCCTCAACGGCCTGGTCGGGCTGGCGAACGCCACCACCAACTGTTTCCCGATGGTCCAGATCTCCGGCTCCAGCGAGCGGCACATCGTGGACCTGCAGCGCGGTGACTACGAGGAGATGGACCAGCTGGCGGTCGCCAGGCAGCTCTGCAAGGCGGCGTACCGGGTGTCCCGGGCGGAGGACATCGGACGGGGCATCGCGCGCGCGATCCGTACGGCGGTGAGCGGCCGGCCGGGTGGCGTGTACCTGGACATCCCGGCTGCGGTGCTGGGCGAGATCATGGACAAGGACAAGGGCGAGAAATCCCTCTGGGAGGTCGTGGACCCGGCGCCGAAGCAGATACCCGACGCGGCGGCCGTCGACCGGGCGATCGAGCTGCTGGCAGGCGCGCAGCGCCCGCTGATCGTGCTCGGCAAGGGCGCGGCGTACGCGCGGGCCGACGACGCGATCCGGCAGTTCGTGGAGTCGAGCGGAATCCCGTACGTGCCCATGTCGATGGCCAAGGGGCTGCTGCCGGACGATCATCCGCAGTCGGCGGCCACCGCACGGTCGCTGGCGTTGAAGCAGGCGGACGTCGTGCTGCTGGTCGGAGCGCGGCTGAACTGGCTGCTGGCGCACGGGGACGCGCCGCAGTGGAACCCGGACGCGAAGTTCATCCAGGTCGACATCGCAGCGAGCGAGATGGACTCCAACCAGCCGATCGCCGCTCCACTGGTCGGCGACATCGGCTCGGTGATGGACGCGCTGGCGGAACGGACGAAGCCGGGGCAGATCGCGGCACCTCCCGCGTGGCGGGAGGCGCTGGGCGAGAAGTCCGCGGCGAACGTGGCGAAGATGGCCAAGCGACTGGAAGCGGCGAAGACCGCGCAGCCGATGACGTTCCTGGGCGCGCTCCAGGCCATCCGCGACGTGTACGCCGAGCACCCGCACGCGTACCTCGTGAACGAGGGCGCCAACGCCCTCGACCTCGCACGCAACACCATCCCGATGTCCGTGCCCCGGCACCGCCTGGACTCCGGCACCTGGGGCGTGATGGGCATCGGCATGGGCTACGCCATCGCGGCCGCGGTGGAGACAGGGCAGCCGGTGATCGCCATCGAAGGCGACTCGGCGTTCGGCTTCTCCGGCATGGAGGCCGAGGTCATCGCCCGCTACGACCTGCCGGTGATCACGATGGTGCTCAACAACAGCGGCGTGTACCGCGGTGACGACGCCTCCCCGTCGGGCGACCCTGCGCCCACGTACCTGAGTGCGCGGCACGACGTCCTCATGCAGGCGTTCGGCGGCACGGGCTACCAGGCCACGACCCCCGATCAGGTCGGCGAGATGCTGCGGAAGGCGCTCGCGGAGGGCAAGCCTGCGCTGATCGACTGCATCATCGACCCGGCGGACGGCACCGAGTCCGGCAACATCAGCCATCTCAACCCGAAAGGCCTCAACGGGAAGTAGTGAGCCCCATCTGATCGGCGGCGCCGTACTGCCATCGGCTCCGGCCCGGCGGCCCTGCCCATTCGGGATGATCCCGAGGACGGCGGCTCAGCCGACGCGCCTGCGCTGAGACTCAGGTCACAACCGCCATCCCAACCGCGGCGCCGTGAGCCGGGTCGATCCCTGTGTCGTCTACAGGGGGAGACAGCCATGGTCCGCTGGGCACGGTGCGTATCGCGGGTGACCGCGCGTACCTGCAGATCGTCGCCGACGGTACTCCCACCCCGGTCGACCTCGAGTTCGTCCACCGCGGCGGTGCTTGGCTCTTCGACGTCGTGGCCGCCCACCGAGTGGTGAACTCGGTGATGGAGGCTGGCGCGCAGCAGACCGGCCTCCCGGAGGACAAGCTCATCTTCGAGGCGGTCGAATCGGTAACCGGGCAACAGATCGACGAATCGATCTTCGCTCGGCCCTGATGGAGCCGGCCGCTCGAGTCGCGGGCCGACAGGCTCGTGCGAACGGCTCCTGGCGGGGTGATCACCGACTAGGTGCGTGGACGGCCACATCCGGCCGGCCCCGCACCCAACCGATGATCACCGGACGGAACCGATCAACATCGACCAGGCCTGGCTAAGCGGCACGCGGACTATCGGTGGCGATCGAGGTCGGTCGGTCCGACGACGGGGCTCCGGCCACCGTCCGCCACCAGCGGCGCGACGCCAGCGCGGCCAGTCCGGCGCCTGCGGCGTTGAGCAGGACGTCGTCCACGGAGGACACCCGGTCCAGCCGCAGGAGGTACTGCGCGGTCTCGACCAGGACCGAGCATGACGCCGCGAGCGCCAGGATCCGCGGCACCGACGCCAGCGCCGCGAACCGCAGCGGGACGAAGAACCCCAGCGCCGCGAACACCAGCAGGTTGCCGACGACCTGACCGCCGCCCATCGCAAGCAGATCCAGCAGCGGCACCAGGCTCACCCGGCCGGGAACCTCACCGGCCCGGCTGCCCGGCAACATGGTCATCCAGACCCAGGGCACCGTCCCGTAGACGATGCCGACCTCGGCCAGCGATCTGCGCCAGGCCCACTCCTGCGTGGCGCCGGTGACCCTCCGACGGCATGCCAGGGCCCACACCGCCAGGGCGGCCAACGGCAGCCCGGCCACCGTCATCCCTACGACGCCGGTGAACGTGAAGACCCAGTCGTGCCACCCTCTGATCACGCTTGCTCCGCTTCGCTGCAGTCCATGCCTCCAGTGAAGGCTGGGTGGCGTTGCCAGCACATATGTGGTTTTCGATAGGTCGACGATATGCGCCGGCTCGTAGCATCCGAGAAGCGTTCGCACGTCAGCCCAGGGCCGCGAGGCAGCGGTTGAGGTAGCGCTGCTCGGGCAGGCTGGTGGTCAGCCGGCTCGCCGTCCGGTACTCCTCCGCGGCCGCCGCGATGTCGCCGGTCATCTCCAGCAGGTGGGCCCGGACCGCGTGGGTGCGGTGGTGGCGGCGCATCGCCGGCAGCTCCAGCAGGGGCTCGACCAGGTCGAGGCCCGCGCGGGGGCCCCGGTCCATGGCCACCGCCACGGCCCGGTTCAGCGTGACCGCCGGACCCGGCGCGACGTCGTGCAGCATCGCGTAGAGCGCACTGACCTGCGCCCAGTCGGTCTCTTCGGCGCTGGGTGCCTCGGCGTGCACGGCCGCGATGGCCGCCTGCAGCTGAAACCGGCCGACGGGCCCGCTGGGCAGCACGCGTTCCAGCAACCGGACACCTTCGGTGATCATCGCCCGGTCCCAGCGGCTGCGGTCCTGCTCGGCGAGCGGCACGAGGTCGCCGCGGGCGTCCACCCGGGTGCCGGCCCGCGCGCCCGTGCACAGCAGCAGTGCGAGCAGTCCGCTGATCTCGTCGTGCGCGGGCAGCGCGGCGTGCAGCACCCGCACCAGCCGCAGGGCCTCGGCGGCCAGGTCGGTGTCCAGCAGCTCCGAGCCGCCGGTGCGGAGGTGTCCCTCCGTGGCCATCACGTGGCAGACGTCCAGCACCACCGCGATCCGGCCGGGCATCTCGGCCACCGACGGCAGCTCGAACCGGGCTCCGGCGGCGCTCAAGCGTGGCCCGGGCGCGGCTCAGCCGCTGGGCCATCGTGGGCGTCGACACCAGGTGCGCGGCCGCGATCCGTTCGGTGCTCAGGCCGGCGACGGACCGCAGCGTCAACGCGATCTGCGCGGGGCGCGACAGCGCCGGGTGGCAGCAGAGGACCAGCATCGCGATGCTGTCGTCGCTGCTCGACGGCGCCGGCGGCAGCGGCTCGGCCAGCACCACCCGGTCCTCGCGGGCAATGCGTGCACGGTCACTGCGGACCCGGTCGATCAGGCGCCGCGACGCGACCCGCACCAGCCAGCCCCGCGGGTCGTCGGGTGGCCGGGTGGCCCACGCGACGGTGGCCTCGGCGGCCGCCTCCTGGGCGGCGTCCTCGCAGTCGGCCAGGTCGCCGTGCCGGCGCAACAGCGCGGCCAGGAGGTGCGGCGACTCCCGCCGCCACACCTCCTCGACCAGCGCCCTCGCGGTCAGGACTCCCCGCCGCCCGGCCACATGGCAGGCCGGATCTCCACGGTCTCCCCCGGCCCGCTGAAGCGGCGTCCGATCTCCTCGATCCGCTCCGGGTCGACGTCGATCAGGAAGAAGCCGGCCAGGTGCTCGCGCGCCTCGGAGTAGGGCCCGTCCACCGCGCCCGGCTCCCCGTCGGCCCAGCGGAACAGCCGCGCTGTCGCGGGATCGGCCAACGCCTCGCCCCCGAGCAGCTCGCCGTCGGCCTGCATCTTCGTGAGCAGCTCCTCGAAGTCGGCCTGCAGCTCGTCCCGCTTCTCCTTCGGCAGCGCCTGGTGCTCGGCAACGAAGTCGCTCGTCGGATGGCCCCACGGCCGGGGATTGGAGTGGATCAGCACCACGTACTTCATCGGGTCTCCTCCTGTCGCGGGAGGAAGCCGTGCCCTCCCACCACGGACGTCGGAGCCGGCGCGCCGACCTCGACGAACGAGGACGTGATCTGCGTCATATCGCCCGATCATGCCAGCCGCGGCGGATCACGTCGGGGACGGGCCGAGGTGGCCTCCGTACCCGCGGCGGGCGCACCGTTCGGTCGTCGTCCATCAGCTGCCTCCCCGGCGGCGGTTCGAGGTCGAACGCCGCACGCACCGCGCACCTCGTCCTCACCGGTAACCGCCGATCGCTACGACTGCGGCTGCCCACCCGCCTCGGCCACTTCAGCCGACAGCGGCATCTGCACCAGGAGCACCGTGCCCTCGCCATGTGGACTGCGGACGCTCATCCTCCCCGCCACCGCCTCCACGCGGTCGCGCAGGCCGAGCAAGCCGGATCCGCCCGCCGGGTCGGCGCCGCCGACCCCGTCGTCACTGACGGCGAGCCGGAGGATGCCGTCGTCGGCCCGGACCTCGACCTGCGACGCGCTCGCGCGCGCGTGCTTCGCCGCGTTGGTGAGCGCCTCCGCGACGATGAAGTACGCGTTCGCGGCCAGCGACTTCGGGAGGCGATCATGGAGGTCGACCGTGAGCTGTACCGGGACGGGCGAGCGGCGTGCCAGCGCCCGCAGCGCCGCCTCGAGGCCACCGTGTTCCAGGGCCGGCGGATGGATTCCGCGGACGAAGTCCCGCAGCTCCGCCATCGCATCGTCGAGCCGCGTGACGATGGAGTCGAGCTGTTCCGTGAGCTCGTCGCACCCGGGTGACACGAGGTCCTGGGCGATACGCAGGTCGAGCGCCAGGGAGACGAGCCGCTGCTGCGCGCCGTCGTGGAGGTCGCGCCCGATCCGGCGACGGGCCTCGTCACCGCTCGCGACGACGCGCGCACGTGAGGCCGCGACCTCTGCACGCGCCTGGGCGTTGACGACCGCGATCGCGACGAGGTCCGCGAAGGCCTCGAGTCGCCGCTCGACGTCCGCCGGGAAGGCGTCCTCCGCGCGGCTCGCCACGACCACGAGGCCGCAGGAGCGATCGTGGACGCGGAGCGGGGAGGCCACGGCGACGGCGACGCCCGCATCGCGCAGGAGGCCGGCCAGGAAGCCGGGCGACGCGTCGAAGCGCTCGGCACGCGCTGCCAAGCCGGTGCGCAGCACCCTCCCCGCGATGCCCGTCGCCGTGGTCGGGATGCGGACGCCCACGGCGATCGGCAGCTCCAGCCCTTCCCGGCTCCATCCGCCGATGGCGGTGACGGTGCCGTCCCGTTCGTCGAGCATGACGTATGCGGCGTCGGCACCGCAGAGCCGGCCGAGCTCCCCGGCGACGGCCGACGACACGGCCTCCGGCTGGGCGCCGCGCGCAACCAGCGTGGCGATCCGGCGCAGCGCGGCCTGCTCCTCGGCCACCATCGCCAGGTCCTGCCGTGCCTTCGCGTTGGCGATCGCCAGCACGGCCAGATCCGTGAAGGCGATCAGGCGCTCCTCGGTCCCCGGCGGGAAGCGTGCAACCTTGCCCGTCGACGCGATCGTCATCACGCCCCACGAGCCGCCACCGACGGTGATCGGCACCGACACCGCGGCACGGAAGCCGCTCCGGTAGCCGATGCTGCTGTACGCCTCGGTGTACTCGTCGATGCGCGCCGGCCGTCCGGTGGCGCGCACGCGCGCGGCGTTGCCCGTGGTCGCCGTCGGCGTCCGCGATCCGATCGCCGGCACGTCGCCCGCCGCGCCGCGGACGGCGACGAGCGTCACCATGTCGTCGGGATCGAAGCGGTCGATGGCGGCGATGTCGGCGCCGAGCACCTCCGCGGCCTGGTCGGCCACCGCCGCGAATACCTCGTCCGGATCCACCCCCTGCGCGACGAGCCGCGCCAGCGCGTGCAGCGCGGCGTGGTCCTCGGCGATGCCCATCGGCATCGGCGGCTCGGCGGCGCTGTCGCTGGGCGTCATGAGGCGAGCAGTCGGCCGATGCGCTCGAGCAGCGCGGCTGCGCGGCTGCGCAACCGGTAGCCGACTGCGAGCCCCACGAACATCCAGGCGACGGACAGGGCGACGATCAGGTTCGCCGGCCAGGGCGGCCAGGGCCACACCGCGCCGTAGATGGGCAGCGCCATGAGCGCGATACCCAGAAGCGGGCACAGCGCGTGTTTGAAGTAGCTGAACACCCCCGGGTCGTTGATCCGGATGAAACGCACGAGGGCCAGCGACGTGATGATGTACACCACGATGACGGGCAGCGTGCTGAAGGTTCCGAAGTACGCGTAGCCGTCCGGGTACGGGGAGGTGCTCAGCCCCACCGCGAGCGCCAGGACGATCGACAGGCCGCTGGTGACGTTGATCGCGACGTGGGGGGTCAGCAGCCGCGTGTGCGTCCTGCCGAGCTGCCTCGGGACGATCCCGTCACGTCCCATGGCGAAGGTGACGCGGACGGCGGCGTTGTGGATGGTCAGCCCGACGGCGAACGCGCACAGCACGGCGGCGATGTCGACGGCGAAGACCAGCGCGTCGTTGCCGTAGACGCTCGCCAGGTGGTCCATGGGGGCGGACGCGGACGCGAAGTCCGATGCATGGTCCACGCCGTAGCCCAGGGACATCGCCGAGGTGGCGACGACGAAGAAGATCCCGCTGCCGATCACGGCGCCCCACATGGCCTTGGGGATGCTCCGGCGTGCCTGCGAGGTCTCCTCGCCGAGGGTCGCGACGGCCTCGAAGCCCGCGAAGCTCATGATGCCGAAGATCATCCCGTTGAAGATGCCGCCCCAGTGGTCCGGGTTGGCGCCCGGGTCGAGCAGCTTCGCGTCCCAGAGGTCGCCGGTGGCGCCGCCCTGGACGAGTATCGCGGCGACGACCGCCAGCACGACCACGATCCCGAAGATCTCCAGCGACAGCGAGGTCTTGGTCGAGGCCCGGATGCCGCGCAGCGAGAGCGCCCAGATCGCCACCGCGGCGGCGACCGTGAAAGCCCACCACGTGACGTGGATCCCGAATTGGGTCGCGAGCGCCGCCGACGCGAAGGCCCCGAAGGCTAGGAGGTTCTGCGGGTAGAGGTAGGCCGCGAACAGCAGCCAGCCGGCGAAGAACCCGAACACGGGCCCCAGGCCTGCCGTGTTGAAGGCGTAGAACGACCCGGCGTGCGCCAGCCGGCGCGAGAACTCGGCGATCGTGTTGACGAGCAGCACCACGCCGACCAGCGACATCAGGTAGACGAGCGGCAGTGCCGGGCCGGCATGCCCCGCCACCACGGCCGCCGTGAACATCATCCCCGAGGCCGGGTTCATGACGCCCAGCGACATCGCCACCGAGCCGGTGACGCCGACCGCATCGCGCTTGAGCGACCCTTCGCCCACGACGGATGAGCGTATGCCGCTCGCGGCTGGTTCGGTGTGCCGGGCGGGAGTCGGATCGTTCCGAGTCGCACGTCAGCGCCGTGACGACAGCGCTGACGCTCATCTCGGATCGATCTTGATTGATCAGCAGCGCACCACTGCCGTCCCTACAACCATGGCGTACTTCTCGGATCGGAGCTGTCAAACCGGGACGCTCGCGCGCTCCAACACCTGCATGAAGGCACGCGACCACTCGGGGAGGTCGGGCCAGCCGCGGCAGGACACCATGGCACCGTCCACGACGTCGGGCGCGTCGACGAACGTGGCGCCGGCCTGCTCCATGTCGGCCTTCAGAGGCGGGAACGCGGCCGTGGTGCGCCCGCGCAGGAGCCCCAGCGCAGCCGGCACCTGGGCGCCGTGGCAGATCGTGCCGACCGGGAGCCCCCGGTCGAAGAAGTGCGTGACGATGCGCGCCACGTCGGGATCCGTGCGGATGTACTCCGGCGCCCGCCCGCCCGGGATGACCAGTGCGTCGTAGTCCCCCGGGTTCACGTCACCGAACGCGACGTCCACGGGCAGCTGATGGCCGGGCTTCTCGGTGTAGGCGTCGCAGTCGGGCTCGAAGTCGTGGACCACGAGCTTCACCGCCCGCGTGGTTCGCGCGGCGACGACCGCCTCGTGGCCGCCCTCGCGCAAGCGGAACACCGGATACATCGAGTCGAGTTCCTCGGCCGCATCGCCCGTCAGGACCAGCACCCGTGCCATTTTTGCTCCCCCCTCGTGTGACGCGACCCACTGTATGGACTGCCCGCCTGCCGCAACAGCGGCGGACGAGGATTCACGGTTCGACCAGGACCCGGACGTCCCACGCCTCGAGCGAGAACGGCTGCCCACCGGGGTGCGACGTGTCGGTGAGGACGTCGCACAGGTCGACCGGCGCGGTCACGGCTACGGCGTCCCAGGACCAGTTGTGCACGACGTGGACGCGCCGACCGTCCGGGGCGCGGGCCGTGGTGGCGGTGACGCTCTCCGGTAGGTGCCGCCAGCCGCTGCACGGCTGCGGAACGAGCCAGGTGAGGAGTGCCCGGGCGAGATGCCGGTCCGGCACCGTCCCGACGCAGGTGATGCGCCCGGCGCCGTGCGCACGGGTGGTGATGGCGGGCCATCGGCCGAAGTGCGGGTGCTCGTAAGTCGCGAGGACGTCGGCGTCGGTGGGGGTCAGACCGTCGATCCAGCGGGTCGCGGCGCCGGCGAGCTGCGCCACCGGGTCACCGGCGGGGCGCACCGCCACCTCGCCGTCGACGTTGCTGAACTCGTCGTACCAGACACCGGCCGGGTCGGAGAGGCGCGCCGGTGCCCGCTCGGCCCGGGCGCGCGCCTCGTGGTCGGCGTATCCGGTGCGAGGGCCGAGCACCAGGTGCCCACCGGCGGCGGCGTAGGCGACCAGCCAGTCCAGGGTGGCGTCGTCGACGACGTACAGGCCGGGCGCGACGAGCACGGGATGCCGTGCGGCGGTCTCCGCCGGGTCGGCGGCGACGAGCCGGGGAGCGTGCAGGATGCGGACCTGCAGGCCGGCGTCGAAGGCGCCGCGGTAGAACGGGTCGAACAACCCCTGGTAGGCGTGGTCGTCCGGAGCCCCGTCGGCCTGGGCGAGCGGAGGGTAGGACTGCATCAGCCACTTGCTCGGGAGCGAGTGGACCATGGCGATGTCCGCGTCCGGGACGAGCCCGGCGACGAGCGCGCCCGCCTTCTCGAGCTCGGCGCCGATCTGCGCGATCTCGTGGTAGGTCCGGCCGGGCTTCCCGCTGTGGGGTAGCACGCCGCCCCAGTAGGTCTCGCTGCCGAAGTGCAGCGTGTGCCAGTGCCAGTACTCGATCATGCGGGCACCCCGGGACACCAGTGCCCAGGCTGCCTGTCGCCACTGCCCGTCGTAGGCCGGCCAGTTCATCCACGAGCCGCCGATGCTCGACGCGTCGGTCTCGGTCACGAGGAACGGTTCCTGGCGGGAGGAGAACATCCGGTCGGCGCCGGCGTAGAGCGCCCAGGTGCCGCTGGTCGCCCAGCCCTGCCGGGCAGTGCCTCGCTCGGGAAGTGCGAGCCCCTCCTGCATCGCGTAGTACGGGTTGCCCGCGGTGACGTCGAGCGCGTCGGTCAGCCGGTCGTCGTCCACGGCGGGGCGCTCGTAGGAGACGCACGTGGTGACGAACTGGCCCGGTCGCTCGTACTCGCGGACGATGCCGGCCTGCCACGCGATGAACTCGGTGGTCTGCTCCGCCTGGAAGCGGCGCCACGCGACGTCGTACTGCGGCTGGGCGTTGCCGTCGGGCGTCCACAGGTCCGCCCAGTCCGACAGGCGGTGCGACCAGTAGACGAGGCCCCACTCGCGGTTGAGCGTCTCGACGTCGCCGTAGCGGTGGCGCAGGTCGTCGACGAACCGCTGGAAGACGCCCCGGTTGTGCAGCAGCTCGTTGCCGGGTTCGTTGTCGACCTGGAACCCGATGACGGCGGGATGGCCGGCGTAGCGGGCGAGGATCGCGCGGATGACGCGTTCGGCGTGGAAGCGGAACGCGGGATGGGTGAAGTCCACCTCCTGCCGGGCACCCCACGGGATCCGCCGGCCGGTGGCGCGCTCCCCGGCGATCTCCGGGTACAGCCGTGCCAGCCACGGCGGGACGGCGTAGGTGGGGGTGCCGAGGACGACCGCGATCCCGCGCTCGTGCGCGCCGTCCAGGACCGGCTCCAGCCAGTCGAGGTCGAACCGGCCGTTCTCCGGCTCCCAGGTGGACCAGACGGACTCGCCCACGCGGATGACCGAGAACCGGGCCTCGACCATGAGGTCGAGGTCCGTCTTCAGCCGCTCGTAGGGCTGGTACTCGTGGTAGTAGGCCGCGCCGAAGAGCACACGGTCGGGCAGCTGGGACACGGGTTCTCCATTCATTCCTTGACTCCGCCGGCCGTCAGCCCGGACTGCCAGTACCGCTGCAGCATCAGGAACGCGGCGACGAGCGGGACGATCGAGATCAGCGAGCCGGTGACGACGACGGCGAGGAGCTCGGCGTTGGAGCCGCTGCCGCCGACGGCCTGCGACGACCACGTCGCCAGGCCGACGGTGATCGGGTAGAGGTCGGGGTCGCTGAGCATGATGAGTGGCAGGAAGTAGTTGTTCCACGTCGCGACCAGCGTGAACAGCAGCACCGTGGCCACCCCGGGGGCGAGGCTGCGCAGCACCACCTGGAAGAAGATCCGCACCTCGCCGGCCCCGTCGATGCGGGCCGCCTCCAGGATGGAGTCCGACACCGCGTCCTGCGCGTAGACGCGCATGAGGTAGAGCCCGAACGGGCTGACCAGGCCCGGCACGATGATCGCCCACGGCGTGTTGACGAGGCCTGCGTTGCTGAACAGCAGGTAGGTCGGGAGGACGAGCGCGGTCGTCGGCACCATGATCGAGCCGAGGACCAGGCCGAACAGGGCGTTGTCACCGCGGAAGCGGTACTTCGCGAACCCGTAGCCGGCCATCCCGCACAACAGTGCCGCCCCGCCCGCGGTGAGGACGGAGTAGGCCGCCGTGTTCAGGATCCAGCGGGTGAAGACGCCCTCGTCGCGGGTGAAGGTGTCGGCGATGTTGGTGAACAGCGAGAAGCTGGGTGCGAACCACAGGCCGAACGTGGAGAACAGGTCGCCGGTGGTCTTCGTGGCCGCGACGACGAGCCAGAACAGCGGGACCAGGAAGTAGACGAGCAGGGCGAGCATCGCGAGGGTCAGGATGTTGCTGCGCCGGGCCCGCACCGGGCGCGCCGCGGTTGCGGCGTTCCGGGTGGGCGGCGCATCGAGGGTCGAGGTGGTCATGACCGTCGGCCTCCCCGGCGGGTGACGAGCAGCACGGCGTAGGACGCGACGACGATCACCAGGCCGAGCAGGAACGACACCGCGGCGGCGTAGTTCACGTCCTGGCTGGTGAAGGCCAGTGTCTGGGCGTAGAGATTGGGGGTGAAGGCGCTGTCGATGGCACTCGGCGTGAGCCGCTGCAGCAGCTGCGGCTCGGTGAACAGCTGGAAGCTGCCGATCACCGAGAAGATCAGGCACATCATCAGGGCCGGCCGCAGGGCCGGGATCTTGATGCTCCAGGCGATCCGCCACGCCCCGGCACCGTCCACGGCGGCGGCCTCGTACAGCTCGGTGGGGATCGTGCGCAGCGCCGCGTACAGGATGATCATGTTGTAGCCGGTGAACTCCCAGGTGACGACGTTCGCCGTCGAGCCCAGCACCGCGCCGGGGCTCAGGAAGTCCGGTGCCGCGACGCCGAGCGCGTCGGCGAGCTGGGCGAACGGTCCGAAGTCGGGCCCGTAGAGGTAGCCCCACATGAGGGTGGCCACCACCCCGGGCACGGCGTACGGCACGAAGATCCCGATCCGGAACACCTTCGCGAAGCGCAGCAGGCCGCTGTCGATGGCGAGCGCCGCCGCCACCGCCAGGACCAGCATGACGGGCACCTGGAGCAGGAAGAACTGCGCGACCGTCAGGATCCCACCGAGGAGGCGTTCGTCGCCCAGCGCGCGGACGTAGTTGTCCACACCGACGAATGCCGTACCTCCGACCATCCGCTCCCGGAACAGGCTCAGATATCCCGCGTAGAACAGCGGGAGGAGGAACAGGGCGGCGAAGGCGACGAGGAACGGGGCGACGAAGACGTACCCCGCCCCGGAATGCGACGTATGCGACGTACTCGGCCGCCGCGCCGTGGCCACGGGTGTCGTCGTACTCATGGCGCCGCGACCTTGAAGCCCTGGTCCTGCGCGTAGTCGACGACCCGCTGCTGCCAGCTGTCGAGCGCAACCCCCACGTCGCTCCGGTCCGCGAAGGACTTGCCCACGGTCTCGCTCCAGTCGGTGGTCGCCTGGTCGATGAACGGCGGCCACTGGAACTGCGCGTCCACCGTGTCGCTGATCTCGGCGAACAGCTGGTTCACGGGCTGCCCGCCGTAGAACTCCGACTGCTCCTGCGTGAAAGCGGGATCCGAGAGGAGCGCCTTCGTCGGAGGGAAGAGGAACTGCGGCTCGGACGCGAGCATCCTCGTGGACTCGGGATCGGTGTTGAGGAACTCGGCGAACTTCGCGGCCGCGATCGGGTTCTTCGTCCCCGCGATGACGGCGGTCGTCGAGCCACCCCAGTTCCCGGACGCGGGCTTGCCGGCGTCCCACTGCGGCAACGGGGCCGCGCGCCACCGGCCCGACGTCGCCGTGGCACTACCGGAGAGGAACAGCGGCCCCCACGCCGCGGTGAGCCAGCTGGCGTACTTCCCCTGGGCGAGCCCCTGGTACCAGGAGTCGGTGAAGTCGGGGTCGGTCGAGACGACGCCGTCGGCGATGAGCCCCGCCCAGAACGTGCCGATCTCCTTCGACCTCGGGTCGTTGACGGCGACCTTCACCGCATCCGGCGCGGTCATCTCGAACGGCTTGATCCCCGCTTGCCACAGCAGGCCCATCCACGCCGCGTTCTGGTTCGCGGCCAGGTTCGTCAGGTAGACGTTCGGGTCCTCGGCGTGCAGCTTCCGGGCCGCCTGCGCGAACTCGTCCCACGTCTGCGGCGGCGCGATGCCGTGCGCGTCGAGGATGTCCTTCCGGTACAGCATCCCCATCGGGCCCGTGTCCTGCGGGAACGCCCAGATCTCCCCGTTCGCGCCGACGACCTGGTTCCAGGTCCAGTCCACGAACTCGTTCTTCCGCGCCTCGGCGCCGTAGGGCCGCAGGTCCACCAGGCTGTTCGTGAGCGAGTACCCGGGGATGTGCAGGAACTCCATCTGGGTGACGTCGGGAGCACCGGATCCGGCTTTGAGGGCCGTGCGGAGCTTGGTGTAGTGCGCCGCGCCCTGCCCGGCGGTGACGACCTCGACCTTGATCGCCGGGTACTTCTGCTCGAACAGCGCCACCTCCTTCTGGATGTCGGGCACCCACGTCCAGAACGTGAGCTCGGCCGGGGTCTGCATCGCCCGGTCGATCTCGGCCTGCGAGAGGGCCGCGGGTGGGGCGGCGCCGCCGCTGCTTCCCGTACCGCCGCCGCAGGCGGCGAGGAGAGAACCCGCAGCAACGGCCGATGTGGTGGCGAGAAATCGACGGCGAGAAATCACGGAGCGGGCGACAGGAATCATGAGTCGCACCCCTTTCCAGGGCAGGCGTCATCGGCGCGCCCTCAGCGCGCGCAGCGGTCGAACGGAATGGATTGCGGGTCTGCGCTCTGTTCAGCGGATGGGCGGAGCGGTCGAGGAACGCACCACGAGCCGGCATTCGGGCTCCGTGAAGGGCGGCGGCTCCTCGGCGGGCGCCTCCACGGCCTTCACGAGCGCCGCCAGGGTGGCTTCGGCGAGCTCGTCGAACGGCACGTTCACCGTCGTGAGCGGGGGGTTCAGGTAGGCGGCGTTCGGGATGTCGTCGAAGCCGACGACGCTCACCTCCTCGGGCACCAGCCGGCCCGCCTCGGTGAAGGCGCGGATCACGCCGATCGCCATGTCGTCGTTCGCGGCGAGGACCGCAGTGACGTCGGGGACGGCCGCGAGGGCCGTGCCCGCCGCGTAGCCCGAGGACGCCGACCAGTCACCCTCGATGTACTCCGGCTCGGCCGCGCCGGCTTCGCGGAGCGCGTGCCGCCAGCCGTCGAGCCGTTCCCGGGCGCTGAACCAGCGCTGCGGGCCGGCGATGTGGTGGACCGTGCGGTGCCCCAGCGACAGCAGGTACCCGGTTGCCAGGCGCGCCGGGAGGTCCCGCAACCCGCCGGCGTTGATCACCCGCGGCCCGGCGAGGCCGGTGATCGACCCGATCACCACCACGGGCACGTCGACCTCGACCTGAACCGGCCCCTCGTCGATCGGCTCGGCGATCACGATGCCGTCCACCCCCTGCTCGAGGAGGACGTCGACGGCGCCCGCGACGCCGCGCTCGTCGCCCTCGACGAGGTGGACGACGCTGACCCCGTACCCCGTGCCGCGCGCCGCACGTTCGATGCCCGCCACGGTGGACGCCGGACCGTGGAGCGCGCTGCCCAGGGTCACGACACCGATGCGGTGGTTGCGGCCGGACATGAGGGTGCGTGCCGCGTTGTTGCGCCGGTACCCGAGCTCTCGCGCCGCCTGCAGCACACGCTGCCGCACCTCCTCCTTGACGTACGGCTCGTCGTTCATCACCCGTGACACCGTCTTCGGTGACACGCCCGCGAGCCGGGCGACGTCGGCACTCCCCGGCGCACGACGACGTCGCGGGCCCGGCTCTCCGTCCTCGGGCGTCGTCGCCACAGCTCCTCCTCGAACGTTGACAGCGCTGTCATGACAGCGCTGTCAGAGTCGTGGAGGCGGAGTCCGGGGTCAACCGGCCGTTACCGAACCGTTATCAACAGTTCGAGGGTTTCGGGCGCCCCGGCTCTCCCCACGACCGTGCACACCCGAAACCGGGCGACGATCGCAAGTACCGGTTGGCAGCAGCTCCCCTCACAGCACCAGGCAACCGAAACCGCGGATCATGCAGGAGTGGCCGAGCAGAGCACGGCCCGGGCACGCCACCGGTCCGGTGATCACCGGTTGGGTGCACGACCGGCCGGATGTGGCCGCCCACGCACCGAGCCGGTGATCACCGGTCCGGTGATCACCAGTTGGGAGTAGGACCGGCCGCATGTGGCCGCCCACGCACCGAGCCGATGATCACCGCCATCCGGCAAGATCACGAGTCCGCCTGGAGTGCTAGCCCTCGCGCCGGATCATGCCGATCGCCTCGGCGCACTCGAGGAGGGCGGCCAGGTGCGGGTGGCGCGGGGGCAGGGCCCGCTCAGCGTCGAACATCGCGGCGTGGAGCTCGCTGGTGGCCGACTCCATGTCGCCGGCCGCGGCCTGGGCGCGGACCATGCCCATCCGGGAGGTGAGGGTGTCCGGGTGGGCCCTGCCGAGCACTCGCGTGCGCTGGGCGGCGACCTGCACGGACAGCTCGACCGCGTCGTCCACATGACCCGCCAGCCGGTAGGCCACCGCGAGCGCGTCGAGCGCCGTCAAGGTGCGTGGGTCCTCGTCACCGAGCACCCGGGAGCGGTCAGCGAGGTTCGCCGCGATCAGCCCGATGCCCACGCGGCGCCGGCCCGCCGAGACGCTGGCCGCGCCGAGATTGCCGGCGACGGTCAGCGTGGCGAGGTGGTCGCGGCCGAGCACCGCCAGGCAGTCGTGGAGGGCGCCCTCGAACAGCTCCATCGCGTCCTTGGCGTTGCCGCTGCTGAACAGCGCTGCGGCCTGCGCGTTACGGGCGGCGAGCTCATGGATGTTGGTTCGTAGGGGCCCTCGCGCTCCGTCCGTGAGGGAGGCGTGGCCGTCCTCCATCCGGGACCACCAGGGCATCCGAACCCCCTCATTCCCGATATTCGCCGGTCGAGCGGGGCCAGTAGACCGGAGCGTCCCACAAAAGACAACGATGCGTGCGGTTAACTAACTAAATCGGCGTCGTCTACAATTCAAAATTGCTCCTCTCTGGGGCAACACGTGGCTTGACTCGCCTACTGAAATCCTCCGGCTCGTTTCGCGGGTGCGAGTCGGGCGGCCACTACCGGCGCGTAGCCCTTGGGGCCCTGGCCGCGCCCGCTCCGTGCGGAGCGGGGTCGGAAGCAAGGACAGGACAGCCCGGCGTTCCGTGACGGACGATCGCCGAGCGACGCGCCGAACAGGCCGGCCGAAGGACCGGCCCGGCACCGCGGATGCGGTCAGGCCGCCGGCGTGATCAGCTCCACCGCGTTCGCGGCGAGGGCGTCTCTCAGGTCGGCCGGCGGCATGGTGTCGGTGATCAGGTAGTCGGCACTGCCCAGCTCGGACACCTGGGCGAACAGCCGGCGGCCGAACTTGGAGGAGTCGGCGAGTATCGCCACCCGAGCCGCGCGCGAGATCATCTCCTGCATCATCGCGGCTTCGGCGAGGTTGCTCGTCGTGTAGCCGGCGTCCGCGGAGACGGCACCGACACCGATCAGCGCCAGATCGCAGCTGATGTCCAGCTCGGCGCCGCCGTTGGCCCGGAAACTGACCGGCCCGATCGTGGTGAGCGTCAGCGTGCGCACCGCTCCGCCGAAGATGTAGACGTCCCGGATCGCCGTGGGCGGCAGTGCGCCGGGCACCAGCAGGTTGTTCGTCGCGACCGTGAGGTCGCGGTGCTGCCGCAGGCTGCGGGCCAGCGCGAGAGTGGTGGTCCCGCCATTGATCATGATCGTCGAGCCGTCCTGGACCAGCGTCGCGGCCAGCGCCGCGATCTGCTCCTTCTCCTCCTCCAGAAGGGCAAGGCGCTGGTCGACGGCACTGTCGGTGCGGAAGGCCGTCGACAGACTGACGGCACCGCCGTACGTGCGCACGAGGACACCGTCGGCACTCAGCTGATCGAGATCGCGCCGCACGGTGTCGATGGAGACGCCGAAGCGCTCGGCCAGCTCACCCACCGTGACCTGGCCGGTGTCGGCGACGTACGCCGCCAGCTGGGCCTTGCGGCCCGCAGGTAGCCGGCGCTGGCGCTCGTGCTTGTCGGCACTCACTGGTCCCCTCCCATGGGTGCGGCAGTATGCCACAACCATGCGCTAGACAAGCGCACAACCGCAGAGAGTTGCAAGCGACGCCGACCTGTCCGCCGTGGTGACCGTGCGACAGCGCGCGCATCCTTGCGGTACTACACAGCTTTCTGCTGTTCTTCACTTGTCTTCGCAGCTGGCGCGCTGCTAGCGTTGCGCCGCTGCAGCAGAGAACAGTGAAGATCTCTCTCCATCGAAGGAGCTCGCCATGGTCGTTCGCGGAACCCGGTTGAAGCGACTGATAGCGGCGGCGAGCGTGGCCGCGACACTCGCGTTCACGGCAGCGTGCGGTTCGGGCGGCTCGAGTGACGCCGCCTCGGACGGCCCCGTGACGCTGGAGTTCGCCCAGTGGTGGGGAGCCGAGCTCCCGGCCGGGGAGTTCGACAAGATCATTTCTGACTTCACGGCGCAGAACCCGAACATCAAGGTCAATCTGCTGAGCGCGCCGTACGCGTCGACCAAGCAGCAGCTGGTCACCGGCGCGGCGTCCCAGACCCTGCCCGACGTGGTGGGCCTGGACGGCGCCTGGGTCAACGACTTCGCCAAGCAGGGCGCGATCACCGATCTGTCCACGCTGATGACCGAGGCGAACTACGACACCAGCCAGCTCGCCAGCCAGGTCCAGGTCAAGGACCAGACGTACATGATCCCGGTGGTCAACTTCGTCTACCCGCTCTTCGTCAACAAGGACCTGCTCGCCCAGGTGGGCGTCACGGAGGTGCCCACCACGCGCACCGAGTTCCTGGACGCGGCCAAGAAGATCAGTGCGGTCGGCGGCGACGTCAAGGGCTGGGCGCTCCCGCTCGACACCGCCGTGCCCAACGGCGTCCAGAACGACGTCATGTCCTGGCTGTGGGCATCCGGCGGCAGCATGCTCCAGGACGGCAAGCCGAACCTGACCAGCGCTGGAGTGAAGAGCGCGGTCGAGTACGTGAAGAGTCTGAACGACGCCGGTGTCATCGCGCCCGGCTCGCTCACGATGAAGGAGCAGGACAAGGTCGAGAAGTTCACCAACGGCCAGGTCGGCATGATGATCGACTCGCTCGCGCACATCAACCTGATCAAGGAAGGCAAGCCGGACCTGAACTTCGAGGTGGCGGCAGTGCCGGCCGAGGACGGCTACACCGGCGAGCGCGGCATCCCGTACGCGTCGTGGGGCATCGGCATCTCCGACTCCACCGAGCACAAGGCCGAGGCGTTCAAGTTCGTGCAGTACCTGCTCAGCCAGGAGGTCAACGCGAAGCTGAGCACGATCGCGAACGGCTTCCCCGGCAACAAGAACGCGCAGCCGGACTTCAGCAGCAGCGACCCGCGGTTCAAGACCGCCTTCGACATCTACCAGGAGGGCTACCCGGCCAACGAGTTCGTCGGCCTGCCCAAGTCCGAGGACCTGATGCGCAGCTTCGACGAGCAGCTCCAGCTCGTGCTGACCGGCGGGTCGAGTGTCGACGACGCCCTCGCCAAGTCGCAGGAGTCCTGGGCCTCGGTGATCGAGTAGCCCGATCGGGGAGACGACCATGACATCCGCGAACGTCGATCCCGCGGCGGCGCCGAAGACCGTGGCGCGGGCCGGGCAGGCCGCCCCGGGCCGGCACCGCCACGGCCTGGCCCGGCGCCTGGTCCCGTACGGCTACCTGTCCCCCACGATGCTGCTGATCACGGTCCTGATGGTGGTCCCCATCGTCATGGTGATCGGCTACTCGTTCCGGGACAACGTGATCGTCCAGAAGAACTCGGTGTTCGCCGGGTTCGCCAACTACGCCAAGGTGCTCACGGACGCGGACTTCATCGCCGCGCTCAGGAACACCGCCGTCTTCATCTCGGTCAGCACCGTGGCCCACCTGATCCTCGGCCTCGCCTTCGCGATGATGCTCAACACGCAACTGCTGAGCGGGATCACGAAGGCCGTCTTCCGCATCGTCTACATCCTGCCCTGGCTGTTCACGATCGCGGTGATCGCTGTCATCTGGCGGCTGCTGCTCGACCCGGCCGGCGTGGTCAACTACGTGCTGAACACGGTGGGCCTCCTCCAGGAGGGCGTGGCCTGGCTCGGTGACCCGGTCACGGCGCTGTGGGCGGTGACGTTCGCCAACATCTGGTCCGGCTACCCGTTCTTCATGATCAGCCTGCTCGCCGCTCTGCAGGGCATCTCGGCCGATCTCTACGAGGCGGCGGCCATGGACGGGACGAACTGGTTCCAGCGGTTCGCCCACGTGACCCTCCCCCAGTTGCGGCCCGTGATCATCAGCATGGCGGTGCTCGACCTGATCTGGACCTCCCAGCAGTTCGCGCTGATCTGGATGATGACCGGCGGCGGGCCGTTGAACGCCACCGAGATGCTCAGCACCTACACCTACAAGCAGGCCTTCAGCGAGTACGAATTCGCGACCGCATCCGCCGCTGCCGTGATCGTCCTGCTCCTCACGACGGCCCTGGCCTTCTTCTACGTACGCCAGCAAAGGGAGCAGTGACCGGGATGGCAACAACAACCACCGGGACTCGTCGCACCCTCGCGAAGGTCGGCGTCATCACCGGCCTGGTCATCGGGGCGCTGTTCGCCGGTCTGCCGGTCGTGTGGATGCTCTCCACCTCGTTCAAGAACAACGGGGAGGTCTTCCAGAACCCGCCGAACCTGATCACGGACAGTTTCTCGCTCGACGCCTACCGCGAGATCCTGGGCAACGGCGCCCAGCTGCGCTTCTTCCTCAACAGCTACATCGTCGCGTTCGCGGTGACCATCCTGACACTTCTGGTGGCCATCCTCGCCGGGTATGCATTCAGCCGCTTCAAGTTCCCGTTCCAGCGGACCATCAACGCCGTGATCGTCAGCGTCCAGGTCGTGCCGCCGATCACGCTCGTCATCCCCTATTTCGGGCTCGTCGTGGCACTCGGCCTGTACAACACCTATCTCGGCCTGATCCTCACGCACATGGTGTTCACCCTTCCGTACGCGATCATCATGATCACCGCGTACCTGAACACCCTGCCGCGGGAGCTGGACGAGTCGGTCAAGATCGATGGTGGCACCAGCTGGACGGCGCTGTGGCGGATCCTGGTGCCGGTCTCGGTGCCCGGCCTGATCGCGGTCGGGGTCTACACGTTCATGATCTCGTGGAACGAGTACCTCTTCGCGCTCACGCTGACCCGCACCGACGACATGCGCACGGTGCCCATCGGCATCCAGCTCCTCATGGGTCAGCACTCGTACGAGTGGAACCAGATGATGGCGATGAGCATCCTCGGGTCCATTCCCGTCCTCCTCCTCTTCCTCCTCTTCCAGCGCAGGTTCATCGGCGGACTCACCGCCGGTGCCGTCAAGGCCTGACCCACTCCCAGTACCAAGGAGAAACCAGAGCAATGCTGACGACCGGCAAGGCGATCCTGGACGTCGCCAATGAGCACAGCTTCGCCGTGCCCGCCTTCAACATCAGTGACTGGGCGATGTTCCAGGGGATCGTCGAGATCAGCGAGGAGACCGGCGCCCCGCTCCTCGTCGCCATCCATCCCGACGAGGTACGGCACATCGGCCGCGACATGATCACCGGCATCATCGAGCGGTCGCACCGCTCGAGCATCCCGATCGCGATCCACTGGGACCACGGCGCCACCTACGAGCAGATCCTCGAGGCCATCAGGTTCGGCTTCACGTCCGTGATGATCGACGGCTCGCTGAAGCCGTTCGAGGAGAACGTCGCGATCTCCCGGAAGGTGACCGACACCGCGCACGTCCTCGGCCTGTCCGTGGAGGCCGAGCTCGGCACCATCGGCGCGAACGACAGCTACGCCGAGGCAGGCTCCGCCGAGATCATCTACACCGACCCCGACGACGCGGTCACGTTCGTCGAGCAGACCGGCGTGGACAGCCTCGCCGTGGCGATCGGTACGTTCCACGGCCTCTACCCGGCCCATCTGAAGCCGGAGCTCAAGCTCGACCTGCTCAAGGAGATCAAGAGCCGGGTGCAGATCCCGCTCGTGCTGCACGGCGGCTCCGGCAACCCGGACGACGAGATCCGTGAAGCCGCGCGGATCGGCATCAACAAAATCAACATCTCGACCGACATCAAGATCGCGTACCACAACAAGATGCGCGAGGTGCTGGGCAACGACCCGAAGATGCGCGAGCCGAACGCCATCCAGCCCGCGTGCATCGAGGCCATGAAGGAGGTCGCCGCCCAGAAGATCGAGCTGTTCGGCGCCGCAGGCAAGGGCTCGCTCTACTGACATGGCTCTGCTGACATGGCTCTGCTGACATGAGCGAGGCGTCCCGTGTCGTCCTGGGCCTCGGCGGTTGCGTCGACTACGAGTTGACGCTCACCGCGGACGTGCTGGAGCGGCTGGTCATCGAGTACGGCATCCGTGCGGCGGAGCTGTCTGCGGAATCGACGGGGCCTGCCCAGGTGGCCGACGAGCGGGACCTCGTGGTGTCGATCCTCGGGTACGTGGCCCGGGGCAGGGGCGGCGAGCACTTCGTCGCCTCCGCCCCGGCGCTCGAGACGTTCGCCTGCCGGTTCCCGCACCGGGAGACCCTGGGCGGCACCTCGGTGCGGGCCGGGCTCCTGATGAGCCGACTGGGCGTGCCGTCCACGTTCCACCTGGTCAGCCTCAACGACACGGTGCGCCGGTTGCTCCCGGCGGACAGCGAGTACATCTCCAGCGGCGTCGAGGACACGTTCCATCCCCACCTGATCGTCCAGTACGACCGGGACCTGCGAATCCGGGCCGGCGACCTCGACATCACCGCGCCGTTCCCCAACCGGCTGATCTACGTCAACGACCCGGCCAACAGCGCCATGCTGCTCGCCGACGAGCTCGGTCCCCGGCTCCGCGCGGCGGAGGTCTTCCTGATCTCGGGTTTCAACGGCATGCGCGACAATGACGAGCTCGAGGACAGGCTCGCTTCGCTGCGCTCCCACATGCGGCAGCTGCCGCCCGGCGCGGTGACCTGTTTCGAGGACGCGGCATACCACGAGCCCGCCTTCAGCCGGCGGGTCCGGGACGCGCTGCTCGACGAGATCGACGTGTACGGGATGAACGAGGACGAGATGCAGGCCTACCTCGGGCACCCCGTCGACCTGCTCTCGGCGCGGGAGGTCGCGGACGCGCTCACCGCCTTGCACACGCTCATCCCGGCACCGACGCTGGTGCTGCACACGAAGTACTGGGCGGCGGCACTGTGTAGAAAGGTTCTGGGCGCCGGCGCCGGCGTGTACGCCGGCGCCCTCGACACCGGCACCGTGCTGGCCGCCACCCGCTACTGCCACGGCGACGACTTCACCGACGACGACGTCGACCGCCTGCGCCGGCAACCGCGACGGCCGGAATCCGTCGCCTTCGCGGCGGCGCTGCACGAACAGATGCAGAAAAGCGTCCACTGCGTACCCGGCTTCGCGCTCGACGTCGCGCACCCCACCACCGTCGGGCTCGGCGACACGTTCGTCGGCGGCTTCCTTGCCGCGCTCGCCCGGAAGGATCGCCGATGACCGTCGAGACACGGGCCGACACCGATCGACCGGGCTTCGCGCTCAGGTGTGCGGTGTCGTGGCCCGGATGCCTGCGAGCACCACGTCGACGATGCGCTCCGCGTCCGCGCGGGTGAACGGACGCAGGCCACGGTCCACGATGAGGTGCACCGGGCCGGAGATCATCTCGCCGAGCAGGGAGTAGCCGACCGGCGGCAGCTCGCCCCGCTCGACGGCCAGGTCCACCCGGCGGCGCATGGCGGCGGCACGCTCCTCGAGGATCCTGGTCGCCGCCCGGCGCACGACCGGGCTCTCGTGGGTGGCCTGGGTCGCCAGCTCGAGCGCCCGCACGGTCGGCCTGCCCAGGCCCTCCGCGAGGACCATCAGGAAGTCCACCAGGTCCCTGCGGAGCTCGCCGGTGTCGGCCACCGACCCGAGCTCGTCGACGTACTGCAGCAGGGCCTCGACCACCAGCTCCTCACGGTCGGGCCAGTTGCGGTAGACGCTGGTCTTGTGCACACCGGCGAGCTCGGCGACCTCCTCGTAGCGGAAGCCCGCGATGCCGTCCCGCGCGACGAGCTCGACGGTCGCAGCGAGGATCTGCGCTCGCACCCGCGCCGTGCGGCCACCGGGACGACGCGTCGACGCCCGATCCACGCTGTCGGCCATCAGTGGCCCACCTCCTGTCCCCCGCTCGGGCGCTGATTAAAGCAGCAGATCATGGCTTTAACGGACAGAGGTCCCGGCCGCGTGACCGATGGGCATCAGAGTGGGTCGAGGCGGGCCCTGAGCAGGCAGAACTCGTTGCCTTCAGGGTCCACCAGGACGTGCCACTGCTCCTGCCCGGTCTGACCGATGTCGGCCGGGCGCGCACCGAGCCCCAGAAGGCGTTCGAGCTCGGCGTCCTGATCGCGGTCGGTGGCGTTGACGTCGATGTGCAGCCGGGACTTTCCCGGCTCCGGCTCGTCCCGGCGACTGAGGATGATCGTCGCCTGCGGGCCGCCGAACCCTTCGCGCGGCCCGATCTCCACCGATCCGTCGTCCTCGCGATCGAGCACGACGAAGTCCAGGACCTCGCACCAGAACCGCGCCAGCACCTCGGGGTCGCGGCAACCGAGCACGAGCTCACTGATCCGACACGCCATCGACGACACCTGATCTCATCCTGGGAACCGCCGGGGCGGTCACACGGTGGCCCGGTCCGTGGTGATGATCTCAGGGTTCCGGACCGCGGCGAGCCAACGGTCGGACCAGTCGTCGCGGACGGCCGCGAAGGCGGCGTCGTCGAGGCCGTAGGTGGAGACGATCACGTTCACCGGTCCGGCGGTCGTGGAGTGCGGGTCGGCGCCCACCGAGACCAACCAGCCGTGCGGGGTCACGACGCTCGCCTCGTGCCACGGAGTGCCGGGCCCGACGAGCGCGACGACCTGCGGGCCGGTCGCCTCGCCGGCCAGGTAGACGGTGCGCCGGGCGCCCTCGGGGGCGACCTCCAGCCAGAAGCGCAGTTGCTCCAGGTAGAAGCGCCAGCCCGCTGCGACGCCGTCGTAGAGCTCCTCCCACTTCGCGCCGGCGACGTCCGGCACGACCAGCCGGACGATCGTGCGCGGGCCGTCGGCGGACACGGTGAGGGCGGTGTCGTCGTCGAACGCCATGCGCTCGGGAGGGGAGAGCTGCGCGCCGTCGACGAACGCGCGCACCTCGGCGTCGAGGCCGGCAGCCGGGCGGGCCGGGCAGCTGCCGTGCCGCTCGTCGTAGTCGTAGCCGAACCATTCGCGAACGCCGTCGGTGGTGCTGACCGCACGCCAGACGTCCTCCCGCGGGGCGTCGATCAGCAGCTCCACGATCGGCCGCTCGGCACGGTGGCCGGGACCGGTTCCTCGGGTGGTCATCTCTCCTCCTCGGTGTCGTCGCTCGGACGTGGCACGGGATGGCCGGCGACCACCACGCGGTAGCGGCGGCGGGCCCCGGCCGATTCGTACGCTGCGGCCAGCTCGGCGATGCGGACGGCCAGGTCATCGGCGAACCGACCGATGTCGGCCGGCTCGGTGAAGCCGACGTCGGCCGAGATGGTGAAGGTGACCAGCCGCCGGTTCGCCGACCGTGCGCGGTCGCGCATCGACGCCACGTCCCCGAACGTCCGGGCCGTCGTGGCCAGCAGTGTCTCGGCGGCGAACCGGTCCTGATCCTCGATCGGCGACTCTCCCAGGACCTCCGGCGCCACGACCACCGTGCGCGCCGTGGCCCGCACGATCCGTTCGACACTCCCGCGGCGCGGACGGGTCTCGACCAGCTCCACCAGCCCGGCCTTCTCCAGCTCGCGCAGGTGGTAGTTGACGCGCTGCCGGCTCTCCCCGATGCGTTCGGCGACCGCGGTGGCGGATGCGGGGTCCCGCAGCTCGGCCAGGATCTGCCGGCGCAACGGCGACAGCGACCCGCGCATGTCCGCCCCGTGCAGGACGTCCAAGGCTTGGGGCATGGCGACACGATCCAATGGAAAAATCAGTTTGTCAACTGCCCACCGCTACCGTGAGACGGTGACATCGGGGTTGGGTGAGTTCCTCCGCAGCAGGCGGGGTGAGGTTCGGCCGGAGGATGTGGGCCTGCCCACCGGTCGGGCTCGCCGGGTGCCGCGTACCGGGCCAACACCATCCCCGCCGGCGCGATCGCCGACGCCATCGCCTACGCGATCGCCCAACCCGCTGACGTCGACGTGAACGAGATCATCATCCGCCCTGCCCGGCAGCGATGACACGCAGCAGATGGCCGTCCTCGACAGCGAGAGGTCAGGTGCCGGCGCTTCTCGCCCTCGCGCTGCTGGCGGGATGTGCGGCCGCGTCGAGCGGATCGTCCTGGACGGGATCTGCACCGCGGACCGTCACCACGGCGGCAAGCTGGTCTTCGACCGGGACGGCAACCCCTGGGTCGGCACCGGCGACGCGTTCGAGGGCGGCCGCTCCCCCGACCCGAACTCGCTCGACGGGAAGGTGCTGCGGATCCGCCCGGACGGCTTGCCGGCCGCGGGCAACCCGTTCGGTACCGCGGTGTTCGCTCGTCGAAGCCCGGCTCCCGGGTCAGCCGTGGAACCCGTCCCGTGCGTTGGCGCGCAGGTGGTCCATGTCGAAGTCGAGTCCCAGTCCGGGCCCCGGGGGCAGCCTGAGCCGGCCGTCGCGGTTGTCCAGCGGCGTAGTCAGGAACTGGTTGTAGCCACGCAGGTCGTGGCTGCTCGACTCGATCCGGTAGAAGTTCGGCACCGTCGCCATGACGTGCCCGCCCGCGACGAGGTTGACCGGGCCGGCCGCGTCGTGCGGTGAGATCGGCACGTAGTAGGCCTCGGCCATGGTGGCGATCTTCTTGAGCTCGGAGATCCCGCCGGTCCACGTCACGTCGGGCATCACGAAGTCGGCGAGCCCGTTCTCCAGCACCGGGACGAAGTCCCACCGCGTGTGCAGGCGTTCCCCGACCGAGATCGGGACGCGCACCCGCTCGCGCACCTGCTCGAGGGCGCGATAGCTCTCCGGCGGCACCGGCTCCTCGTACCAGTGGATGTCCCCGAGCTCGTCCAGCGCCTGGCCCAGCCGGATCGCCGTCGGCACGTCGAACCGGCCGTGCGCGTCGATGAGGAGCTCGACGTCGGGGCCCGCGGTTTCCCGGATCAGCGCCGTCAGCTCCATGGCCTGCCGCTCCTCGGCCCGGCCCATCCCACCGTCGAGGTAGCGGTCGTTGGCCAGCGGCACCCCGGGCTGGTGCGGGAACGGGTCGAACTTGATCCCGGTGTGGCCCGAGTCGACGATCGCGCGGATCTCCTCGACGACCCCCTCGCGGGTGCCGAACCGGCGTTGGTTCGGGTGCGTGTAGATCAGCAGGTCATCCCGGACCCGGCCACCGAGCAGGTCGCAGACCGGCAGGCCGAGGACCTTGCCGCGGATGTCCCAGAGCGCGATGTCGACCGCGCTCGTGACGTTGGTGCCGGCCCCGCGACTGCCCATGTAGGTGAAGGCCCGGAAGACCTTGTGCCAGGTGTCCTCGATCCGCGCCGGGTCATCGCCGACGAGCAGGTCGGTCGCCTGCCTGACCATCGCGGCGATGCCGCGGTTGGCCGTCGGCGTGGTGGTGGTGATCTCGCCCCAGCCGCTGATCCCCTCGTCCGTGCGCACCTCCACGAACAGGTACTCGCCCCATCCGGTGCCTTCGGAGCCGATCAGCCACGGCACCAGTTCAGTGATCTTCATCGGCCACTCCTCACCCGGGGTACGTCATACATCCAGCTCGAACTCGACACGAACCGGCTCACCGGCGCTCACCGCCAACAGCTCACCACGACGGATCGGCCCGAGGGCCCTCGCACACCGGACCGACACCGTCACGTCGACGTCGGATCGCAGGACGGCGTGCGCGACCGCTCGCTCCACGTCCCACTCCAGCTCGGCGACGGTGACCCGGTTCCGGCAGCGGACCCCGCCGATCCGCCCGCGCGCCCACCGCCGGGGCAACGCCGGGAGCAGCTCGATCACCCCGGGGCGGGAGTCGACCAGCGCCTCGAGCACCACCGCCGGGATCGCGTGTGCCGCGTCGGCGTTGTAGACCTCCAGGCCGGGGTTGTGCGAGGTCATCAGCGAGCGGAAGACCATGTCGTTCCCGAGGATCTTGCCCAGGTTCTCCTCGACGAGAGCGGCGTCCTTCAGCCGGGCTGCCACCAGTGCCCGGTGCAGGCTCCCGTGTGCCGAGAGGTTCTCGTCGCCGCGCAGCACGAGCGCGCGACGGGCCGCTGCTGCCAGCACGGGTGTGCCGTCCGGGGTGATCTCGTGCAGCGGCCAGACCGGGTAGAGGTGGCTGACGTGCCGGTGGTCGTCCGGGGTCACCAGGCCGGGCCACGCCCATTCGGCCAGCGCGCCGCGGGCGTCCACGACATAGGGCGGCAGCTGCTTCAGCAGGGTCTGCCAGCGCGCGACGGCCGCTTCCTCGATCCCGAGCCGGGTGCAGGCCTCGACGGCCGCGGACAGCGCGTGCCGGGCGGCCGCGACGTCCATCGTGGCGTTCACGGCGGCCACCCCGGTGCGGGCCGCCGGCCCCACCTCCGGTGAGTAGGACGGGACGAGCATCAGGGAGCCGTGCTCGTCCTCGCGCGCCAGGAAGTCCTCGAAGAACGTCGCGGCCTCGACCAGCCACGGCGCCAGCGGATCGGCCAGGAACTCGTCGTCGCCGGTGACCTGCCAGTGCTCCAGCAACGGGAACAGCAGCCAGTCCGCGCCCGCGACCCACATCGCCCACGGCCATTCGGCGTCCAGGTGGAACAGGCGCCCGTGCTCGCCGTCGGTGCGGCTCGGCGCGAGCACCCCGCGCGTCCCGAACACGGCACGCGCGTTGGCACGCCAGTCGTCGATCTGGTCCGCGATCAACGCACCCAGGCTCTCCACCGCTTCGGGGAGCGCACCGATGTTGGCCCCCGCCAGCTGCAGGTTCACGTTCGCGTCCGTGGTGAAGTCCCCCGACCAGGCCGCGCCCCACTCCCCCAGCCACAGCCCGGTGAGCCGCGGCGGCAGCACACCGCTGGAACTGATCAACATGTAGCGACCGGCGTGGAACATCACCTCGAGCAGCGCCGGGGTCGGGCCCGGATCCCGGTGCTGCGCCGCGATCAGCTCCCCCACGGGCTGCGCCCGCTCGGCAGGCGGAACCCCGAGATCCAGCTCCACGCGCTCGTACATCGGGGTGTGCAGGGCGGTGTGCCGGCGCAGCAGCACCTCGTACTCGGCCGGGAGCGCCCCCAACCGTTCCCGGAGGAGTCCCTCGTCGGGCGGCCAGTCGCCCCGGTCCAGCACCGTCAACAGCAGGAGCCGGGACGCTCCGCGCACCATGGCGCGGTCGCCGCCGCCGCGCACCGGCCCGTCGACCGCGACGAGCCGGGTGACGCCGGTGAACCCGTACGCCCCGAGCCCGGGTGGGTAGGTGCACCGGAGCGTGAGCAGTGCCTCCCGTGCGCCCCCGACCTCGATCACACAGGAGTAGCGGACATCTGCCGGCCGCCCGGGCAGGTCACCCGAGAGCCGCACCGCCAGGTCGAGCACGGGCCCGGCGAGCTCGTACACGAGCACCCGATCGGCCCGCGACACGAACGTCCGGCTCCGCCACGTGCCCGCGATGTCCGTCCACGCGGCACTCACCTCGCCCGTGCGGAAGTCGGTCTCCCGCCGGTAGCCGAGCGGCGGAGCCGAGTTCGCCCGGTCCAGCTCCACCACGAAGCCGGGGTGGAAGGGCTGGGTCCAGGCCAGCCGCCTGCCGTCGGAGAAGGCGCGCTGCCCCGCCTCCGCCTCGCCCGCGAACACGAGGTCGCGCACCTCGTCGAGCCGGTGCGCGACCGCGGGCGGTGACATGTCCCGCGTGCCGTTGGGCAGCACGAGCCGGTGGTGGTTGACGATCAGCCGCTCGGCGGCCGGGTCGCCGGCCACCAGCACGCCGATCTCCCCGTTGCCCGAGACGAACGCGTCCTCCCACCGCGCCGCGGGCGCGGTGTCGTGGATGCCGTGGCGCGGCCCGCCGGCGTTCACCCCTTGAAGGCCCCGTCCAGGATGCCCGCGACCATCCTGCGCCCGACGAGGACGAACAGCACGAGCAGCGGGAGGGTCGCCAGGAACGAACCGGACATGGCCAGGCCCAGGTCTATCGTCCGCTCGTTCTGCAGGGCCTTGATGGCGATCTGCACGGTGAACCGCTCCGGTGACTTCAGCACGATGAACGGCCAGAGGAAGTCGTTCCAGGAGCTGACGAACCCGAACAGGCCGAGCACGAACGCCGCGGGCCGCACGATCGGGAAGGCGATCCGCCAGAAGATCTGCCACGTGCTCGCCCCGTCGATGCGGGCGGCCTGCATCAGCTCGTCGCTGACGGTCGAGGTGATGTGCTGGCGCATCCAGAAGATCCCGAACGCGCTGGCGAGCCCCGGGACGACCAGCGCCTGCAGGGTGTCGACCCAACCGAGCCAGGAGATGATCATGTACTGCGGGATGACCGCGAGCTGCGTCGGCACCGTCATCGTGAGCACGACGATCAGGAACAGCGCGTTGTTGCCGCGGAAGCGCAGCTTCGCGAACGCGAACCCGGCGAGGGCGCACAGCACCGCATGCCCGACGCCGATGGCCGTGGCGACGAACAGGCTGTTGAGGATCGACTGCAGGAACGGCACCGTGTCGAACACGAGCCCGGCGAGGTGGAAGAAGTTCCCGCCGGGGACGATCTCCGGTGGCATCTGGGTCGCCGTCGCCGAATCGGTGGTGGCGACGATGAACATCCAGTACAGCGGGAAGAGCGCGAGGAACGTGGCGCCGGCCAGCAGCAGGTAGTTCCACCACCTGACGCGCCCGAGCCGGCCCCGGTGACCACCGCGTCCCGGAGGTGTCACGGTGACCGTCGTCGGTTCCATCGTCATCGCTCCGCCCTGATCCGGCTCGACAGCAGGTAGTTGATGACGGCGGCGACGATCACCATCACGAACAGCGCGACGCCGATCGCCGAGCCGTAGCCGAACTCGTACTGGCCGAAGCCCTGCTCGTAGAGGAACAGCGACAGCGTCTGGCACTGGCGCACGGGGCCGCAGGTCAGGACGCCCGGCGAGATCAGCAGCGGTTCGGTGAAGATCTGCAGCCCGCCGATCGTCGACGTCACGACGGTGAAGATGATCACCGGTCGCAGCGACGGGATCGTGATGTGGACGAACTGCTTCCACCCGCCTGCCCCGTCGATCGACGCCGCCTCGTAGACGTCGCGCGGCACCGCCTGCAGCGAGGCGAGGTACAGCAGCGTCGTGTAGCCGAACCAGCGCCAGGCCACCATGACGGCGATCAGCAGGTGGCTCCCCCAGGTGGACTGCACGAAATCGATGGGTCCGACCCCGACGAAGCCGAGCAGCCAGTTGAGCAACCCGTAGTTCCGGTCGAAGAGTTGCGCGAACACGATGGCGGTGGCCGCGACCGACGTGATGTAGGGCACCAGCATCGACATGCGGAAGAACAGCGCGAACCGCAACCGGGCGTGGTTGAGCACGTGGGCCAGCAGTAGGGCGAGCGCCAGCTGTGGGATCGTCGACAGCAACCAGATGCTGATCGTGTTGGCCGTGGCGTTCCAGAACCGCGGGTCGGCCAGCATGCGGGTGAAGTTGTCCAGCCCGATGAAGTCCTGGTCGCCGATCGGGTTCCAGTCGAACAGCGCGACGTAGAAGGTGAACAGGAACGGCAGCAGCCCGAAGATCGCGAAGAGCACGAAGAACGGGGCGATGTAGGCGTACGGGCTCAGCGCCTCCACGAAGGGGAGCCGCCACCGGCGCCCACCGCTGCCCGCCGGTGCCGGGACCTGCCTTCGGGACAGCGTGGCGGTCATTGGCCGATGGCCGTGTGAATGTTGCCCACCGCCCGGTCCCATGCCGTGGCCGGGTCTCCACCGGCCTGCTCGACGTCGACGAGCGCGTTGAGGAACTCCGCGCCGATCGTCGCGGTGTCCGGGCCCATGTGGAACGGCTCCAGCCCGAGCAGCGCCTGCGTGTAGATCTGCCCGATGGGCGCGCCGGAGAAGAACGGCTCGGTCTCGGCCAGGAGCTGCGGGTCCTCGTAGACCGCCGGGGTGGTCGGCAGCGTGCCGACGTCGAGGAAGTGCGACAGCTGCCGATCCGGCGCCTGCATCTCCTTGATGTACGCCCAGGCGGCCTGCGGGTTCTGCGCGCCTCGCGGGATCGCCAGGTAGCTGCCGCCCCAGTTGCCCGCACCGCCCGGGATCGTCGCGATGTCCCACTTGCCCGCGGTGTCGGGCGCGATCCGCCGAAGGCTGTTCAGCATCCACGAGGGTGCCGAGACGACGGCGTAGTCGCCCCGGGGCAGGGCGGCGTTCCACCCCTCCGACGCGTAGGAGAGCTTCGCCGAGATGTCCGCGTCGATCGCGCGGAGCGCCAGGTCGAACGCCTCCTTGACCTCCGGGTTGTCGGCGTAGATCGGGTTGCCTGCGTCGTCGTAGTACTTCTGCGACACCTGGTTCACGGCCTGGTAGAAGACGCTGGTCGGCACGTTGTCGACGAACGGCTTCCCGGTGGCGGCGACGTACCGCTGCCCGGTCGCGATGAAGTCGTCCCACGTGGACCACAGCGCCGAGACCGACTCCCGGTCGGTCGGCAGCCCGGCCGCGGCGAACAGGTCGCTGCGGTACGCGACCCCCATGCCGCCGACGTCGGTGGGGATCCCGATGACCTCGCCGCCCTCGGCGGTGGCCTGCGCCATCACCCAGTCCAGGTAGTCGCCCTTGATCTCGTCGGCGCCGAACTCGCGCAGGTCGTAGAAGTTCTGCGGCTGTTCGAGGAACTTGGGCAGGTCGTCGCCCTGGATCAGGACGAGGTCGGGCACCTTCCCGCCGGCCAGCGCGGTGGTCAGCGCCTGCGCGGTCTCCTGGGAGCTGCCGACCTCCGTGAGGCCCACCCGGATCTCGGGATGCTTCTGGGTGTACTGGTCGACGGACCGTTGCTGGTCGATGCCGGACATCGACCAGAACTCGAACGCCTTCGGATCTCCGCCACCGCCGGACGCGGACCCGGGCGAGCACGCGCTCACGACGACGAGCGCGGCGGCAGCGAGCACCACGAGCAGCGGGTTGGTGCGGAGTTTCACGGCGATGTGCCTCCTACTTCCGAAAGTTTCAGCTGCCACGGCGCCGGCGCTACACGCACTGCACGCCTACCGTGTGGCGGCGGCCACGGTATAACGTCAAACCTCGCCTGGGAAGACCGAAACCACAAGGCAGTTGGCCGAAACTTTCGAAAGCGACGAGGATCTTCATGTCCACCAGCAGTGCCCGCGCGGTCGTCGACCTCGACGTCACGGGTCCGACGATCAGCAAGCACCTCTACGGCCACTTCGCCGAGCACCTCGGCCGCTGCATCTACGGCGGCTTCTGGGTCGGCGAGGACTCACCGATCCCGAACGAGGGTGGCCTGCGCCTCGACGTGGTCGACGCCCTGCGCGCACTCGACATCCCCAACCTGCGCTGGCCGGGTGGCTGCTTCGCCGACGCCTACCACTGGCGCGACGGCGTCGGCCCGAAGCAGGACAGGCCGGTCATGGTCAACACATCGTGGGGCGACGTCGAGGAGAACAACCACTTCGGCACCCACGAGTTCATGGCGCTGTGCGAGCTCCTCGGCGCCGCGCCCTACGTCAACGGCAACGTCGGCTCGGGGACCGTCCAGGAGATGAGCGAGTGGGTCGAGTACCTCACCCGCGACGGTGACTCGCCCATGGTCCGGCTGCGCAAGGCCAACGGCCGTGAGAAGCCGTGGAAGGTCCCCTTCTGGGGCATCGGCAACGAGGCGTGGGGCTGCGGCGGGCACATGCGCGCCGACACCTACGCCGACCTCGCCGGCCGGTACGCGACCTTCCTGCACAACCACGACGGCAACGAGCTGTACCGGATCGCCGCCGGCGCCGCCGACGACGACCTCACCTGGACCGAGGCCCTCATGAAGGCTGTGAGCTGCCGCGTCACGACCCGGCCACGCGGCACCTTCCAGGCGATCTCGTTCCACTACTACTCGTTCGCCGGCGACGGGATCTCCAAGGGCTCGGCCACCGCGTTCACCGACGAGCAGTACTACCGGACCATGGTCAAGGCGGCCGACATCGACCGCGTGATCACCGCGCACAGCGCGGTGATGGACACCTACGACCCGCAGCGGCACGTCGGACTGGTCTGCGACGAGTGGGGCACCTGGTGGGAGGTCGAGCCGGGCACCAACTCTCGCTTCCTGTACCAGCAGAACACCCTGCGCGACGCGCTCGTCGCGAGCGTGCACTTCGACATCTTCCACAAGCACGCCGCCCGCCTGCGGATGGCGAACATCGCCCAGACCGTCAACGTGCTGCAGGCGATGATCCTCACCGACGACGACGGCAGCGGGAGCCTCGTGCTCACCCCGACCTACCACGTCTTCGAGATGAACAAGGGCCACCAGGACGCCGCTTCCGTGCCGGTGCACCTGCTCGGGAAGCCGGACCAGGTGGCGGTCGGCGACGACCGGCTCGAACCGCTGTCGATCTCCGCCAGCACGAGGAACGGCAAGGCCCTCGTCTCGATCAGCAACCTCGCACTCGACACCGACACGACTTTCCGGCTGGACCTGCGCGGCCGCGAGGTGACGGCCACGCACGCCCGGATCCTCACGGCCGACAAGCCGCAGAGCCACAACACGACCACGACGCCCGACGCCGTGGCGCCGACCGACTTCGCCGTCACGCTGGGATCCGGAGCGCTCGGCTCCACGGAGCTGACCGCGGTGCTCCCGCCGCACTCGTTCGTCACCGTCGAGCTGGACCTGGCCTGACGCTGCTCCCGGGCGACCCGCGCGGTGCCGGCTGCCGACGGCGCTGCGCGGGCGCTCCCGTCACGATCGGCGGGTCGTCTCCCGCTCCACGATCCGTGCTGCGGGCATGACCACCCGGGCCGGGACAGGAGTCGGGCGCGACTCCATCCGCTCGACCAGCAGCGCGCAGATCGCATCGGCCATCTCGACGTTCCCGGGCTCGACGGTCGTGAGCGACGGAACGGTGAACCGGCCGTCGTCGAGATCGTCGAACCCGACCACCTGAACATCCTCCGGAACCTTCCGCCCGGTTTCGGCCAGGGCACGCAAAGCCCCGATCGCGGCCGAGTCGGTGAGAGCGAACACCGCGTCGAACCCGATGCCGCGATCGACGAGCCCCCGCGTTGCCGCGTAACCGTCCTCGATCCCGAAACCGCACCGCACGATCAGCTCGTCCCGGACCGCGAGACCGGCGGCCTCATAAGCGCCCTGGTAGCCCTGCGTCCGCAGCTCCTGCATCGACTCCTCGCCCACGGGGGCTCCGCCGAGCAACGCGATCCGGCGCGCCCCGGACCGGATCAGGAACTCGGTCGCCATCCGCGCACCCGCGACGTTGTCCATGAGCACGTGGTCGAAACGGGCGGGAACCGCCCGTTCCCCGATGAGCACGACCGGCGTGTCGATGCTCAGCTTCTCGAGATCCGCCGCGTCTCCCGCAACGACGCTGAGCACGAACCCGTCATAGCTGCTCAACCGCGCCGCCGTCAGGGCATCGAGCTCCGCGGTCCGGCTCGCACCCGTCCGCTCCACCACGAGTCGCAGCCCATGAGCGCCGAAGCGATCCGCCAGCCGCTGGGCGAGCTGGGCGTAGTACCCCGGCGCGAAGGCAGGCACGGCAAGCCCGACCGCCCCGGTCCGCCCCATCCGCAGGTTGCGGGCCGTCATGTTGACCTGGTAGCCGAGCTCCGCGATGGTGGCGAGCACCCGCCGCCTGGTCGACTCGCTCACCCGCTGCGAACGCCCGTTGATCACATTCGACACGGTCATGGTCGACACACCGGCCCGGCGAGCGACATCGGTCATCGTGACCCCGCCCCGCCGAGGACCCTCGACCTTGCCCAAGCCTTCACCTTCTCCGCCGCCGCCCAGCACCGGAAACACTACGTACCATCCCCGCGTCGCATCGAGACCGGACGCCCGGTCACCCCTCCATCGCGCGGACGGTCACCGCGAACGTGCACCGGACCACGTCGTCGAACCGGGTCGTGAGCGGGAGAGCGGCGACGTAGAGTCCGATCCATGCGTGCCCTGGGCGTGGCCGTCCGCGGTCCGCGAGCTCCGTCGAACTCCCCCGCCGCAGGTGGTCGTCAGCCGTGACCGACCCGGCACTGCGCGCGGACCACACGCCTGCGCCGTCGGTGTGGGCGCCGCTGCGGATCGCCCCGTTCCGGGTGCTCTGGTTCGCCCAGCTCGGCAGCATGCTCGGCGTCTGGATGCAGACCGTGGGCGCGCAGTGGATCCTGGTCGGCACCCCGGACTCGGCGGCGCTGGTCGCGCTCGTCCAGGTGGCCACGACGCTGCCGATGCTGCTGTTCGCCCTGCCGGCCGGCGCGCTGGCCGACATCATGGACCGGCGCAGGCTCCTGATCGCGGTGCAGCTGTTCCAGCTGGCGATCGGCGCCGGGCTCAGCGTCCTCACGGCGCTGGACCTGATGCCGCCCGCGTTGCTGCTGACGTTCACGTTCCTGCTCGGCTCCTGCCTGGCCGCCACGCTGCCGGCCTACCAGGTGGTCGTGCAGGAGCTGGTGCCGCGCAACCAGGTACGCGCGGTCGCCTCACTCGGCGGGGTCGCGGTCAACGGGGCACGGGCGGTCGGCCCCGCGCTCGCCGGCGCACTCCTCGCACAGGTCGGCCCGAGCATCGTCTTCGCCGTCACCGCCGTAGCCGCGCTGGCCTTCGTGCTGGCGCTGACGGCCACCCGCCGGCCACCACCCGATGCCGCGCTGCCACCGGAACGCTTCGCCAGCGCCCTGCGCGCAGGCGGACGCTACGTGCGCAACTCCCCCACGGTGCGGCGGATGCTGCTGCGGGTCGTGCTGTTCGTGCTACCCGGATCGGCGATCTGGGCGCTGCTTCCCGTGGTGGCCGACGACCTCCTCCACACCAGCTCCACCGGCTACGGCCTGCTGCTCGGCACCCTCGGTGCCGGCGCCGTCCTCGGCGCGGCGCTCCTGCCGCTGGTGGGCGGGCGGCTGTCGCCCAACCAGCTGCTCGTCGTGTCCGGCGGGCTCTTCGCCGCGTCACTGCTGGCCTGCGTCTCCGTGACCAACCTGCTCGTGCTGGCGGCCCTGCTGGTGCCGGCCGGCATGGCGTGGCTGTTCGTCCTGATGGGCATCACCGGCGCACTGCAGGTGTTCCTGCCCGGTTGGGTGCGCGCCCGCGGCCTGTCGATGTTCAACGTCGCCTTCGCCGCCTCACAGGCCTTCGGCTCGCTGCTGTGGGGGGTGGTCGCACAGTGGTTCGGGCTGGTCCCGACGTTCGTCGCGGCGGCCGTGCTCATGGCGGCAGGCGCCGCGACGGTGCGGATCTGGCCCCTCCCCGACGTCGCGGACTGGGACCGCAGCTCGGCCGTCTACTGGCCCGAACCCGAGCTCGCCTACGAACCGGACCCGCAGGAAGGCCCGGTCGTGGTCACCGTGCGCTACGTCGTGCCCCGGGAGCACGAAGCGGAGTTCCTCGAAGCGATGGAGCTGGTACGGCTCAGCCGCCTGCGCACCGGCGCAACGAGCTGCTCGCTGTACCGCGACGGAGCTGATCCCTCGACGTTCGTCCAGGTCGCGCAGTACCCGACCTGGGAGGAACACCTGCGCCAACACACCGGTCGGCTCACCGGCACCGATCGGGAACGGGAGGAACGGGCCAACGCCCTGGCGATCGAGGAACCGGATGGCGCACACCTCTTCCCGGCCCACCTGGACGGGGAGCACCGGTGACGCGCAGCCACCCCCGCCTGGGACCTCGCCGGGGTGCTCGGCAGCACAGGATCGGGACCGCGGCTCTCGGCATCAGAGGGCTGCTGCGCTCGGTTCCGTAACTCAAGGTCCTCCGCAGTCGACATCATCGACGGCCGTCCGGCCACCGCGACCCGCCGCGCCCGGCGCCGGGTCGAGGAACCGATCACCATGCCCGCCCGGGGCGTCCGCACCACGACCCGCCCCGGCACGTCGCGAGGCGATGACGACAAGCCTCCCGTGAGAGGGCGCGATGACGAACCGGACTCGAAAATGGTCAGCGCCACACAAGGTGAGCGGTGACCGTCCATCTACCTCGCCGCCGATCGATACGTCCTGGTCGGTCGGGAGCGCCAGCATCATTGCCGGAGTCGGAATCCTTCTGATCTCCGTGCTGGCCGGCTTCGGGAACTTCGCCGTCCTGGAATCGCTGGTGACGCCGGGGGATCCCGCGCAAACCGCCAGGGACATCCTGGCAAACGACAGCCTGTTCCGGCTCGGGATCATCGCGCTGCTCCTGGTGGTCGCGCTCGACGTCGTTGTGGCATGGGCGCTGTACCAGGTTCTCAGCCCCGTGAGCAGAAGCATCTCGCAGCTCGCGGCGTGGTTCCGGGTCGTCTACTCAGGGGTCCTCCTGGTTGCGGTCGGCCAGCTCGTCGGCGTACTCCACCTGCTGGGCGGTGACGGCTATCTCGCCGTGTTCAGCGCAGAGCAGTTGCAGGCCCAAGCGCTCCTGGGGATCGCTGATTTCGGCGACATCTGGGCGGCCGGCCTCTTCCTGTTCGGCATTCATCTGCTCGTCGTCGGTTACCTCGCGTACCGCTCGGGCTACATGCCGAGGCTCTTGGGTGTCCTTCTCGCCGCTGCGGGTCTCGGCTATGTGCTCGATACCGTCGGGACCCTGCTCTCCGGTGGCGCCTGGGTCGACGTCTCCTCGTTCACATTCATCGGCGAGTTCCTGTTGGCGCTGTGGCTCGTGATCCGGGGTCGCCGACTCCCCATCAGCAGTGGAAGGTGAACCCGATGTCCAGCACGCCAGAAGTACTGCCCGTGCCGACCGGAACTGATCAGATCCCGCAGCCCAGCGCCCCGACGACGGCGTCCACCAGGAGAACTGCCGTCCTCGTCGGGGTGTTCTTCCTGACGGCCACCGTCGCGTTCATCTTCGCCGACACGCTCAACAGCGGTGTACTGAGCCGGCCGGAGTTCCTGGCCGGCGCGTCCGCAGAGACCAACGCACTGGCCACCGGGGCACTCCTGCTGTCCGGGCAGTTCGGGGTCGTGGGAATCGCCGTTCTGCTGTTCCCCTTGCTGAAGCCCTACGGCGAGTCACTGGCCCTGGCACACGTCGGTTTCCGAGTTGCCGAACTCGCGGCCAGCCTGTTCTTCCTGGCGGTCCCGCTCCTGGCCATCGAGCTCGGAGCCGGACTGCGCGACGGAACCGTCGACGACGTCGTCTCGACGAGCCTCGGCGCACTGCTCCAGGCCCAGTACAGCGTGGCCATCTTGATGATCTACCTGGTGACGACGGCGGCCGGGATGTGCATGTCCACCTTGCTCTATCGATCGATGCTGATCCCGCGGTGGCTCGCGATCCTCGGACTCATCAGCTACCCGAGCCTGCTGGCGGGTTGCATTCTGGACATTTTCAACGTGGTCGACCTGACGCAGGGCGTCGGGCTCGTCGCGTTGGTCCCAGGTGGCATTTTCGAGTTGATCCTCCCGATCTGGCTCTTCGTCAAGGGATTCACCTTCGCGAGCCGCGCCGAGAACCGAACCCGATAACGCGTCTGCCCCAGCGGCAGACGGGGCGACCGCGAAGGCCGACGCCATGCCCGCGGCATCGAGCGCGAACTGCGCGGGCGACGGATCGCGGTAGACGAGCTGAAGCGGCACCCCACTGGCCGACGCGCGATCGGCCGCGCACAGCAGTACCCGCAGGCCGGCAACACCGAGGAACGTGACTTCGTCCAGGTCGAGCACGAGCATCGACGGAACGCGGTCGAGTTGACGGTGCACGGCCGCACTCAAGCGAGCCGCGGTGGCCGCGTCGACCTCACCGACGGCCGCGATCGCGGCCGTGCCGTCGGGGCGGCGTTCCACATCCAGGGTGAGCATTCTGTGCACCTCCCGGGCTTAGTCGCCCGATGCAGCCCCGACCGTGAGGTGGCCGGGAGCGAGCGGATACCCAACCAGGAGCGCGCCATGCCGGCCGCCGGTCGCCACTTGCGCGGGTCGGCACTCCACCCCCACGCGCCTTGCCATCTCGCGCTCGTCAAGCCCCCTGCCACCGGTCGCGGCCGTCGGACCCGGGCGCGCACACCATCGCCTTGCCCGTCTTCGACACCCCGATGCCCGGCGGGTCGCAGAACGAGCCCGGGTGCACCGTGCCCGCCGACGATCCGCCGCCGGAGTCCGTGTCGCCCCCGTCCCTGTCGTCCCCGTCCTCGTCGCCCTCGTCCTCGGCGGTCGGCTCCGCGGCCGGCTCGTCCGCCGGCTCGGGATCCGGCGCGGGCGCCGGTCGTGGCGCGGGTTGCGGAGCCGGTCGCGACGGGGCGGCCGGGGACGTCGGCGCCGGGATCGTGGTCGGCGCAGCCGTGGTCGCCGGGGCCGAGCCGGGGCACCGCTCGACGTCCTTGACCACGCCCAGCGCGACCACGGTGCCCTCCGGTGTGGGGACCGGCCCCGGGTCCTGGGTGCAGACGACCCAGTTGTCGTCGACGAGCTGCTCGCGGTCGCGCAGCACGTCCTGCGATTCACCGGCGAAGCCTGCGACATCGAGCGCGGTCTTCGCGACGTCGAGCGACTCTCCGACGACGTCCGGGACCAGCGGGCCGGCCGGAGCCGGCGGCTGGACGGCCAGCGGTGCGGCGGCGACACCACCGCCGCACCCCGCGAGCGCTGCCGCCGCGAGAACGGCGGCGGCGAGCCGGACGGCGCGACGCGGAGCGGCGGGGCGGGGCTCGTCACGGGGCCGTTCGTCGATGTGCAGGTCGGGGACGGTGGTGACGGTCAACAGTCGCGAGGGACGCGGCACGCGCGGAACTCCTGGGCGGAAGCGGTTGCCGCGTGTTGTGGGGGCTGTCGCGGCGGACCGGGGGTCGGGGGCGACGAGATGCTCGGCTCGGCGCGCCGGGTCGTTACTCCCCGCTACTCGGCGACTCCTCCGCTGTTACCGCCGGATACGAGGACACGCAGGCGGCCGGCTCGCGCGGCTACCGCTCGCTGGACGTGATCGCCTGATCGCCGGAGGGCCACGGGTCGGTGACCGCATGCAGCAGCCGGTCGATGGCCGACAGATCTCCGACGACCGCGACGCTGCCGTCGGCGCATGCGGTTGCGAGTGTGGCCGGGTCGGCCAGCAGGGCGCTGAGCACCTTGGGCTCCGTGCGGAGCGAGACGGCAGCCGTTGCAGGTTCACCGGACTGCACCTGAACCCGTCCGGACGCCAGGCGGGCCGTCCACACCCGACCGTCGAGCTCGAGACGGCAGTCCATCGGGGGTGCCGCGGGGTCGGGGCGAGCGGCACGTTGCAGGAAGATCAGCACGGACGTGGCGCTGAGCGCGCTCGGCGGTGGGGGTTGCGGGGCGTCGATCCCCCAGTCGCCCAGGGCGAGCAGGATCGGCTCCAGCTTCCGACCCCATTCGGTCAGTTCGTAGACCCGCGGCCCTTCCGTGGGCGCCAGTCGGCGGATCACGCCCTTCTGCTCGAGCTCTCGGAGCCGGTCTGCGAGCAGGTTCGAGCTGACGTGGGGCAGAGCATGCCGCAGCTCCGAGAAGCGCTGAGGCGCCAGGAGCAGCTCGCGGACGACCAGCAGGGCCCATCGCTCCCCGACGACGTCGAGGGCCCGGGCGATGCCGCACGAGTCCCGATAGCTACGGCTGGTTGGCATGACCACCCCTCCTCGTCCAGCTGGTCCGAAACTACCACAGCTCATAGTTGTTTTTTGCAACTCAGTCTGATTGACTTTTACAACCGCACGACGAGGACGACTGCCTGGAGGACACCCATGAGTGCCTTGCTGCTCGAGAACAAGAACGCTGTGATCCATGGCGGCGGGGGCGCCATCGGCGGCGCCATGGCACGCGTGTTCGCCCGGGAAGGTGCGAGGGTCTTCATCGCCGGGCGGACGCAGGCGAAGCTCGACGCCGTGGCGCGTGATATCGCCGCCGCGGGTGGAACGGTCGAGACCGCGCAGGTCGACGTTCTCGATCAACAGGCGGTCGAGAAGCACGCCGACGCGATCGCGGCGACGGCCGGCAGCATCGACATCGCCGTCAACGCCGTGAGCGTCATGCACGACCAGGGGACTCTGCTGGCAGACCTCTCGCTGGAGGAGTTCATGCGGCCGATCGACGGTTTCCTGCGGACGCTGTTCACCACGAGCAAGGCCGTGGCACGGCACATGGGTCGCGAGCGTCCTGGCGTCATCCTGACCTTGTCCGAGCCGGGTGCCAAACTGGCTGTGGGCGGCATCCTGGGCCACGGCGTGAGTGCGGCCGGCAAGGAGGCGTTCTCCCGGCTCCTTGCCGCGGAGCTCGCACCCAGCAACATCCGGGTGATCGACATCCGTCCCCACGCAGTCGTCGATGCGCCGGCAGCGGGTTCCTACACCAAGGACCTCTTCGTACGGTCTGCGGCAGCGGCCGGGCAGTCGGTCCAGGAATTCCTCGAAGACGGAGGGATGGTGCAGGGGACGCTTCTCAAAAGGCTGCCCACACTCTCCGACATCGCAGAGACTGCCGCGTTCCTGGCTTCGGATCGCGCCGGAGCCATGACCGGAACGGTTGCCAATCTGTCCGGCGGCGCACTCGTGGACTGAGCTCCGGTGAGACCGGACGCCCTCGGGCTACACCGGCGCACGGGGCGTCGTCGACAACGAGGTGCCGACCTGCCGCAACGCCTCGAGCCCGGCTGCGATGGTGGGCTGTTCCGCCGAGCCGGCCCGGATGGCCGCGATCACCCTGCGGATCGGCACCGGCGGAGCCCCGACGGGGACGCGACGGGGACGCGACGCGTGTCGTGCCGGGTGGGGAGCCCGGCCAGGCGCGGGACCAGTGCACACCGAAGCCGCGGGCGACGAGGGCGGCGCCCGTCTCCCATTCGTCGGCGTAGCGGGCGATGTCGGGCGCGAAGCCGGCGCTGGTGCAGGCGAGCATCATCAATGGACGCGAACGGTCGCGGCCGCTGACACTTCATCCACCAGTAACCACGGGGAGGGTGGATGTCGCGTTATCGCGCAGTCGTCATCGGTCTCGGCGGTCTCGGTTCGGCAGCACTGCACCGGCTCGCCACCGAGCTCGGTGCCGGGGTGCTCGGCATCGAGCAGTTCGAGCTCGGTCACCACCGCGGCGCCTCCCAGGACCACTCCCGGATCATCCGCCTCGCCCAGCACCAGGCCGAGTACGCCGTGATCGCCGCACCGGCCTACAAGGCGTGGGCCGAGGTCGAGGCCGAGTCCGGTCAGCGGATCGTCACCCGCACCGGGGGGCTCGTCATCGAGGACCGGGACGCGCGGCGGGCCACCGACACCGGCAGCCGCAACATCGAGGGCTACACGGCGATGTTCGACCGCTTCGGGATCGCCTACGAGCTCCTCGACGCCCAGGAACTCGTCGACCGATGGCCCCAGTTCCAGGTCGGTGGCAGCGAGCAGGCGCTCTACCAGCCGGAGTCGGGCATCGTCGACGCCGCCCGGGCCAACGCCGTGCACGTTGCGCTGGCTCGCGCCCACGGAGCCGAGATCCGCACCCGCAGCCCCGTGCGCGCGGTACGGCCCGACGGCGACGGGGTCGCAGTGGTCACCGACGACGGCACCGTCCTCGCCGATCGGGTGGTCGTGACCGCCGACGCCTGGACCAACCAGGTCCTGGCCGAGACCGGGGTGCGGCTGCCGCTGACCGTGCTGCGGGAGCAGGTCACCTACTACGCCACCCCGCATCTCGCGGAGTTCGCACCGGCCCGGTTCCCGGTGTTCATGTGGCACGGCCACCACAACTTCTACGGCTTCCCCGTCTACGGCGAGGTCGCCACGAAGATCGGTCAACACATGGGCGGGGACGAGACCACCGCCGACGGCCGCTCGTTCGCGCCCGACCCGGTTCGCCGCGCGCGCTACGCCGAGTTCGTGGCCCGGCACATCCCGCGCTTCGGCGGGCCGGAGCTGTACTCGAAGACCTGCCTCTACACCGTGCCACCGGACCAGGCCTTCGTCCTCGACCGACTGCCGGAGCACCCGCAGATCGTCGTCGCCATCGGCGCCGGGCACGCCTTCAAGTTCGCGGCCCTCATCGGAGGCCTGCTCGCCGACCTCGCTCTCGACCGCGAACCCGCGCACCCGATCGACGGCTTCGCGATCACCCGTCCCGCGTTGACCAACCCGTCGTTTCCACGCAGCTTCCACGTCTGATCCACCCCGGCTCGCCGGAAGGGAGCCCACAACCGACGCGGCGAGCTGCGCGGCTTCCACAACGTGCGCGTTCCCGACGGCGATGACGACACCATGACCCGCATGTTCCCGACCCGGTGTGAACCGCCGCGCACAGGCAGCGGTTTGGGACGGTCCGGAGCGGGCAGCCCATGCAGTGCGCCGGATGTCTTCTCGCGACCGGGCGACGTGCCCCACCGACATCCGCGGACGCAGCACCACGAAGCCACTGCATCACGCAAGAGAGGAACGCGCGCAGTGACCCGACCTGACCCGAGCCGACCCGCGCAGGCCCCCACCACCACCGATGCCGGCGTCCCCGTCGAGAGCGACGAACACTCGCTGACCGTCGGTCCGGGCGGCCCGATCCTGCTGCAGGACAGCTACCTGATCGAGCAGATGGCCCAGTTCAACCGCGAACGCATCCCCGAGCGCCAGCCCCATGCCAAGGGCAGCGGCGCGTTCGGACGCTTCGAGGTGACCGGCGACGTCAGCGGCTACACCAAGGCCACGCTCTTCCAACCGGGCGCCTCCACCGAGCTGGGCGTCCGGTTCTCCACCGTGGCCGGGGAACGCGGCAGCCCCGACACTTGGCGGGACCCGCGCGGCTTCGCGATCAAGTTCTACACGGCAGAAGGCAACTACGACATGGTCGGCAACAACACGCCGGTCTTCTTCGTCAAGGATCCGATGAAGTTCCAGCACTTCATCCGGTCGCAGAAACGCCGTGCCGACAACAACCTGCGCGACCACGACATGCAATGGGACTTCTGGACGCTCTCCCCGGAGTCCGCGCACCAGGTGACCTGGCTGATGGGCGACCGAGGCATCCCGCGCACCTGGCGGCACATGAACGGCTACACCTCGCACACCTACATGTGGATCAACGAGGCCGGTGCGGAGTTCTGGGTCAAGTACCACTTCAAGACCGACCAGGGCATCGAGTTCTTCACCCAGGACGAGGCCGACCAGATGGCCGCCGCCGACACCGACTACCACACGCGGGACCTGTTCGAGCACATCCGCGACGGGGACCACCCGAGCTGGACGCTGTTCGTGCAGATCATGCCGTTCGACGACGCGAAGACCTACCGTTTCAACCCGTTCGACCTGACCAAGGTGTGGCCGCACGGCGACTACCCGCTCATCGAGGTCGGGCGGATGACGCTGGACCGCAATGCGACCGACAACCACACCCAGATCGAGCAGTTGGCGTTCCAGCCGAACAATCTCGTGCCGGGCATCGGCCCGAGCCCGGACCGCATGCTGCTGGCCCGGCTCTTCTCCTACGCCGACGCCCACCGGGCCCGGCTGGGTGCCAACTACCAGCAGATCCCGGTGAACACCCCGGTCGCGCCCGTCCGTTCGTACAGCAAGGACGGCGCCATGCGCATCCAGAACGCCTCCGACCCGGTGTACGCGCCGAACTCCTACGGCGGGCCGGCAGCGGACACCCGTCGATACGGCCAGGTGCCCACCTGGCACACCGACGGCGAGATCATGCGCACGGCGTACGTCGACCACGCCGAGGACGACGACTGGGGCCAGCCCGGCACGATGGTGCGGGAGGTCCTCGACGATGCCGCGCGGGACCGGCTCGTCGACAACGTGGCGGGCCACCTGCTCAACGGCGTCAGCGAACCGGTCCTGGAGCGGGCGTTCGAATACTGGCGCAACATCGACAAGTCGATCGGGGAGAAGATCGAAACCACCGTCCGGGCCAAGGCCCAGGAGAAGGACCCGAAGGCCGAACAGCAGGCCAACACGGCACGGACAAGCATGCAGGACAAGGCCTGACCCGTTCCGCGGCGGGCCCTCGTCAGCTCGAACACCGGAACACGATGGCTCCGGGCCGCACGCGCTCGCGTCGGCGAGAACCACCTATCCGGGAGATACCGGTGTCACTCGCTCCGCAGAGCGGCGCGGGCAGCGGGAGGGCACACTGGGCGCCGATGCCCCACCGCTCCGACCCGGGTCCGCACGCCCGGCGCCAACGCACCGACCGGCGCCGCGCGCAGCACTGCCGGAACCCGGCGGAAGCACCTGCGGCTCCCCGCGACCGCGAGGTGGCGACACCGCCGCCGGTACCGGGCACAAAGGAGGAAAAATGCCTGAGGGCACCGTGAAGTGGTTCAACGGCGAGAAGGGCTTCGGCTTCATCGCCCCCGACGACGGGACCAAGGACGTCTTCGTCCACTACTCGGCCATCGCCGGCAGCGGGTACAAGTCGTTGGAGGAGGGCCAGCGGGTCTACTTCGAAACCAGCCAGGGCCAGAAGGGTCCGCAGGCGGACAACGTCCGCCCCGTCTGACCCCGGGCCGGGTGCATCGCCGGCGACGTCGCGTGCGCCCGGCTGCGGTCACGCGAAGTCGGGCCGGGGCCGGCTCCCGGCGAGAAGATCCGCCAGCGACGTGCGGGCGGCCTCGGCAGCAGGACGGGTGACGAAGCAGTCGGCGTGGTACCAGCCGTCGGCCTCCTTGCCTGCCGGATCGAGGCCGCGCAGCGCGACGTCGTGGTTGGCCGCCTCGTACTCCGCGCGGTCGGCGAACCGGCGCTGGCGGAAGGTCACACCGTCGAGGCGCTCGGTGATCAGACCGTGGTCGTCGAACACCGCGGCGATGTCGGAGTAGTCGAAGACGCGCAGGACGAACACCAGCGCCCACATCTCGTCGGGTTTCGCGGCCGCCCCGACCAGCCGTTCGAACGTGGGCCTGCCGACGTACCCGACCCCACCCGTCGAGATGATCATCTCGACGTCGCGCAACCCCGCCGCCAGCGCCGGGGACGGGTCGGCCTCCTCGAGGTTCTCCGCCCAGCCATCGGCCATCAGCCCGGTGCTGACCGCGTAGTCGATGGCCGGTTGCGCCGTGTCCAGGCCGACCATCCGCAGATCGGGCCGGCGGCGACGGCTGGAGAAGAACCGCTGGTCGGCCTCGAGCACGGCCGCGGGCGACAGGTCCGCCGCGTCGACGCAGCGCTCGGTGAACCCGGCGAACCCGATCTCGTGCCGCAGCAGCATCGCGTTGATCCCGTAGGAGCAGCAGACGTCGAGGATGGTGTGGGGGTTCACCGCGGAGGCCACGGCATCGACGACCGGCCGCGCGAGCTCCGGGATCCGGTAGTCCAGCGGGCCGAGGGTTGCGTAATACGCACGCGGATCCGGCCGATCGTAGATCTGGGTGAAATCTGCCTTGCCTGCTCCGATCAACGTTCCGTCGTCCATGGTGGCGTCCCCTCCTCGTGCCCCTCGCGGGCTCGGCCCGCAGGCACGCGGGCGAGCAGTTCCTCCATCTGCGCGACAGCGAGGGGCACGTCGCGGACGAAGTCGATCATCGGCGCACACCGCGTGTGACGTGCTCAGGTGCACCTCGAACCACTCCGAGTGCACCGGGCGCCCGACACCCGGTGCACTTTACCATCACATCTCCGTCGAATCTCTGTCGAATCTCTGTTGAATCTGTTCCGAGCTGCACTGATTTCAACTTCACTGAGGCGTTGAAATCTATGATAATTGTCTCAACACGATTTCTGGGCCATCGCGATCCACTAATGGGGTTGGGCCGCAGCCGGACTTCGTGATCACCGACTCGGTGCGTGGGCGGCCACATCCGGCCGGCCCCGCACCCAACCGATGACCATCGGACGGATGGCGCGCCAGATCACGATCTGCCGCTGTCGCATCGGGTCAACGGCCGGTCGAGCCGTCGATCAGCTCGCGAAGGATGTCGGCGTGCCCGGCGTGGCGGCCGGTCTCCTCGATCATGTGGGCCAGTGCCCAGCGCATCGAGTGCGGTGGGTGGCCGGCGCGGGCAGGTCGGGCCACCGGCGCCGTCAGGTCGGTGCAGGCGTCGGTGACCGTCTTCGCCCGGTCGACGGCGTCGCGGTAGTCGGCGAGGACGGACCCGACGGTGTCGTCCGGTCCGGGTCGGAAGGTGCCTCGCCAGTCGGCCGCCTCCTCGCCGAGGAAGGTGAACCGCTCGACGTACGCGAGGTGGCGGACCAGCCCCAGCAGCGACGTGCCCGAGGGGACACCGGCCGTGCGAACCTGCGGCTCCGGGACGCCCTCGGCCTTGGCGGCCACCGCGGTGCGCAGGTGATCGAGGAAGCCGCGCAGCACGTCCTTCTCACCGGGACCGGTGCGTGGGGGTGGGGTGTCGCGCCGGCGGCGGGTGCGCGAGGAATGCATGGCTCCTCCTTCGGGAGAGGGTGGGGTCAGCGGGTCTGCCGTATCAGCAGGACGCGATGGGCGTCAGCATTGCCCGAGACCACACGGCCTGGCACGAGTTCTTGCGGTTCCGGCAAGATGGCGGCGCGGCGCGTCCTCAACAGAGCATCCAGGTTGCAGATGCACCGCCGGATCGCTCGCCGCGGAGCACGGCGGGTTCGGCTGTAGACGCCGGCGGTTACCCGATGCCGATGTCGGTATGGACCGGTAGCCTCGAATCGGAACGAGGCTATGCCAGCACCGCGCGGAGGGAATGGACGCCGTCGTGTCGGCGGATCCGCGATATCGCTCTGCACCGCTCGACATCGTAGGCTGCAGTGCGGTTCGCGCGGTGACGCATTGCGCGCGGTACCGTGTCGCCTGGTGCGCGAGATCCGCGCTCCATCTCGGGGGGGTGATTATGGCCGACGGCCAGGAGGACGACCCGTTCGACGGTGCGTTCGCCGAGGCTCGGGGCGGTCCCACGGTCTTACGCATCCTGGTCGGCGCCCAGCTTCGCCGGCTTCGTGAAGCGAGCGGCATCACGCGCGAGGCTGCCGCCTACGCCATCCGTGGTTCCGAAGCGAAGATGAGCCGGATCGAGTCGGGCCGGGTCGGCTTCAAGTCGCGGGATGTCGCCGACCTGCTGACCTTGTACGGGCTCGCCGAGGGATCGGCCCGGGACGTGGTGCTGAGCCTGGCCGATCAGGCCAACGAGCCGGGCTGGTGGCACCACTACAGCGACACCATGCCGGACTGGTTCTCCACCTACGTCGGGCTGGAACAGGCCGCCACGATCATCCGCAGCTACGAGGCCCAGTACGTACCGGGCCTGCTGCAGACCGAGACCTATGCCAACGCAGTGGTCAACCTGGGCGAAGCCGTCCGAGCCGACGAGGTGAGCAAGCGCGTCGAGCTGCGGATGCACCGCCAGCAGTTGCTCTCCATACCGAATCCTCCCGACTACTGGGCGGTGATCGACGAAGCGGTGCTGCGCCGGAACCTGGGTGGTCGGCACGCCATGCGCGACCAGCTCGACCACATCCTCGAGGTCAGTGAGCGGCCGAACGTCACGGTGCAGGTGGTGCCCTTCGACCGCAGCGACGTGGCGGCGGTCGGCGGGCCGTTCACCCTGCTCCGCTTCGCAGAGCCCGACCTGCCCGACATCGTCTACCTCGAACAGCTCAACAGCGCGCTCTACCTGAACAAGGACGTCGACGTGAAGAACTACCTCCAGATCATCAACCGGCTGGCCGCCGGGGCGTTGACGCCCCACCGGTCCACCGAGCTGATCACGTCGGTACGCGACATGCTCTGACGCACTCGGCCACGGTCGCTCGGCGTCAATTCAAGATTCAGCGCCGGGCCGACGCGGTGCGCCGTTCCTGTCCATTACCCGTGCGGCAGATCCGCGGGCTGAACGGGACGCGCCCGCTCGGCCGGCCCGCGGAAATCACACTGCACCTTCAAGGAGCTGAAACCGCTAGGGTTTGCGGCCGACGCCTGCGAGCGTGGGCAGGTCCTTGGGAATGTCACCGGGCTCGGGGCGCCACAGTGGAATGCTCACCAGGCCGGGCTCCACCAGCTCGAGGCCATCGAAGAAGCCGGCGAGCTCCTCCGGGGTCCAGAGCTTGTACGGAACCGCGCCCGTGTCGTCATAGCCCTGCTGTGCACGGTTGAACGCCTCGTCCTCGGTGGTGGAGTCGGAAAATGCCAGATAGCTGCCCGACGGCAGCTTGTCCATGATTCCGTGCACGATGCCGGTTGCCACACCGTAGTCATTGGTGTGGCCGAGGACGCCGTTGATGGTGACGGCCACGGGCTTGCTCAGGTCCAGCGTCTTCGACGCCTCGGCCAGGACCACCGCGGTGTCGCTCATGTTGGTGTCGATGTACGCGGTGGAGCCCTCGGGGGTGCTGGTCAGCAGAGCGCGGGCGTGGGCCAGCACGGTGGGGTCGTTGTCGACGTAGACGATGCGGGCAGCCGGGTTCTGCTGCTGGGCCACCTGGTGCGTGTTGTCGTTGGTGGGCAGCCCGGTGCCGATGTCGAGGAACTGCGAGATCCCGGCCTCCCCGGCCAGGTAGCGGACGCTGCGGGCCAGGAAGTAGCGCATGCTCCGCGCGATGTCGACGATTCCTGGGAAGGTCGCGATGTATTGGTCGCCGGCCTCCTGGTCGACGGCGTAGTAGTCCTTGCCGCCTTGCCAGTAGTTCCAGATGCGCGCTGAGTGGGGAACAGACTCGTCGACCGCCGGCCCGGTGTCTGAGCTAGAGAACTCGTTGCTCATGTCGTTGACGCACTCACTCTCTGTATCCGTAGGCCTCCCAGAGGGTACATGATCACACGTCTCGGTGTGCGGTCGCGAGCCTTGCTCACGAAAGGTAGGACCGCCGGGGGCGCGCGACCATTCCGTGGCCCCTCGTACCCCGGCCGCAGATAGTGATCACGTCTCGCGACGGTGCTTGTAAAGACCGGCACCGGTTTGCGCAGGTGAGGGGCGAGTCGGTGCGATGATCAGCCGGTTGTGCGGCGGTTGATCTCGTCGCAGGTCCGTGCGAGCAGCGCTGGGCGTACGCTGCGTACAGGGGAGGTGGCTCCGATGAGCGGTCGACGCTTCACGTTCGGGCCGCCCCACCACGTCCGCCGGCCGGAGCCGTAGTCAGGCCGGCGCTCGCCCTGTCCTGCACGACCCCCGGAACGCCGTGTCCACCGGGGTCCGCCACCACATGAGGCAGGATCAGCGCATTTTTTCGACCGATGCCCCACAGGCAGCGCCCGCGTCATCCACTCCCTCCGCCCCGGAGCCCGGCGGAGATCTCGGCTGCGCCGCGTGTCCCCACGATCTGGATGCGCACGACTCGATCGGCACCAGGTTCTGCTCGGCGACGGTCGCCGGCGCGCTGAGCAGGGGATGCGCCTGCGTCGGTCGAGCGCAGGCGTCCGTGCGCCGGGCTCGCTGATCTCGTCGGTCCTGCCCTCCATCCCGGTCAAACGACGTCCGACCCGCCGGTGCCGCCGCCGTCCCGAAGGCGTGGCACGCCGCGGCGCCCGCACCATCCGTCGACGTCAGGAGCACCGTGCCCACGACCATCCACCGTCCCCCAGTACCGGCTCCCCGTCTCCCCGCCGGCACGTCGCCGCCGGCGACGATCGGGATCCTCAGCACCTATCCGCCGACGCAGTGCGGGCTGGCAACGTTCAGCGCCGCCCTCGCCGAGCAGCTGAACCGCCTGCCAGGAACCGCCGGCATCGTCCGGATCGTTGATCGGGCCGAGTCGCATCCAGGACCTGAGGTCGCGACGCACGTGGTGAACGGCTCCGCGAGCAGCGCCGACGCCGCGGTGCGCCATCTGAACGGGTTCGAGGCCGTCGTGATCCAGCACGAGTACGGGATCTACGGTGGGGCCGACGGCTGCGACGTGATCGACATCGTGGCCGGCCTGACGGTGCCGACGATCATCGTCCTGCACACGGTGCTCCAGGAGCCCACCCCGCGGCAACGCCGCATCCTGCGCTGGCTCGTCGAGTCGGCCGACGTCGTCGTGACCATGACCGAGACGGCGCGGCAGCGACTGGTTGCGAGCTACGGCGCAGACCCCGCCACGGTCGTCGTGATCCCGCACGGTGCCATCGACCACGGCCCGGTCGATACCGAGGCAGCCCGAGCGGAACGGCTGTCGACCGATCGGCCTCTCGTCCTCACCTGGGGGCTGCTGGGGCCGGGGAAGGGCATCGAGTGGGCGATCGACTCGATGTCAGGCCTGCGGGATCTCCGACCGCGTTACCTCGTCATCGGCAAGACGCATCCCAAGGTGCTCGAGCGCGACGGCGAGGAGTATCGCCAGAGCCTGGTGTTGCGAGCGCACAACCAGGGCGTGGCTGACGTCGTCGAGCTCGACGACCGGTACATCGAGGTCGGCGACCTCGCCGATCTCGTGCAGCGAGCCGATGTCGTCGTCCTGCCGTACGACTCGCACGAGCAGGTGACCTCCGGGGTGCTCATCGAGGCGGTGGCGGCAGGCCGCCCCGTCGTCTCCACCGCGTTCCCGCACGCCGTCGAGCTGCTGGGCGACGGGACCGGGCTCGTGGTACCCCAGCGCGACCCCGCCGCGTTGGAGGCGGCGCTACGCCGGGCGCTCGGTGAGCCGGAACTCGCCGACGGCATGGCGGAACGAGCCGCGCGGAAGGCCCCGGAACTGATGTGGGGCGCTGTCGCTGCCCGCTACCGGCAGATCGCGGAGTCGCTCGTCGCCGCACCGTTGGCGGCCACCTCGTGAGCGCGCCCACCGGTACGCCTGCCCGGTACGAGCACATCCCGGCCCCGCCCTTCACGCACCTGAGACGGCTCACCGACGCCGGCGGTGTGTACGAGCACGCCCGCGGCACCACGCCCCGGCGCGAGCACGGCTACTGCGTCGATGACGTGGCGCGGGCGCTGGTCGTCGTCAGCCGCGAGAGCGGACCCGAGCACGACGACCTCCGGGAGCACTACCTGTCGTTCGTGCTCGCCGCGCAGGACGACGACGGTCGGTTCCGCAACCGTCGGGGCACCGACCTGCGCTTCCGAGGCCCGCCCTGTGTCGAGGACTGCTGGGGCCGGGCCCTCTGGGGGCTCGGCGCGGCTGCCGGGGATCCGCGCGCTCTCGCGGCGTTCGACCGAGGCGCGCGGTGGCGTTCTCCGTCGCCGCGCGCCATGGCCTTCGCGGCGATCGGGGCTGCGGAGGTGCTCTCCGTGCAACCGATGCATGCCGGCGCGCTGGATCTGCTCGGCGCCGCTGCCGCCGTGATCGGGAGGCCCGCCGCCGGGGCGGAGTGGCCCTGGCCCGAACCACGCCTGGCCTATGCCAACGCCGTCCTGCCCGAGGCGCTGCTCGCGGCGGGCGCCGCGTTGGACGTGTCCGCGATGATCGCCGACGGGCTGTGGCTGCTCGCCTGGCTGATCGATGTGCAGACCCACCACGGGCACCTCTCGCTGGTTCCCGCGGCGGGCCGGGGGCCGTACGACCGGGGGCCGGGTTACGACCAGCAGCCGATCGAGGCCGCCGCGCTCGCCGATGCCTGTGCACGGGCATACCGCATCACCGGGCACAAGCGGTGGCTCGACGGGATCTCCCGCGCCGCCGACTGGTTCCTCGGCGCCAACGACACCGCGAGGTCCCTGTACGACCCCGTGAGCGGCGGCGGTTGCGACGGCCTCGAGCGCCACGGGCGCAACGAGAACCAGGGCGCGGAGTCCACCCTGGCGTTGATGTCGACCCTGCAGCAGGCTCGCGCACTCCTGACATCGGACGGCGGCGGATGAGCGAGCTTGCGAGCGAATCATGGGCGCAGCGCCGTGGGCGAATGCCCGCGACGAGCGCCAGCGAGGAGCTGGTATGAGCAGGGCCGGGATGGTCACGCGGCTCGACACCGCCCTGAGCGCCGACCCGACCCGTGTGCTGGCCCGCCTCTTCGTCCCCGGCCACGAGCTCGTGGGGGCGACGGAGTCGCGCGCCACCGGCGTGCTGGCGCGGATCCACGCACTCGGAGAGGACGAGATCCGTTCGGTCCTGCGCGATGTCCTCGCCCGCTACGCGGGGCGGCACCGGGACCTGCGCAGCACGCTTGCCGCTCATTACGGGGCGATCTCCCACCGCGTGCCCGACGGCGACGCGTTGACCGAGGAGCGCCGCACGCTGATCGGCGCATGGTTCACCCACGAATACTCGGTCGAGGCCGCCGCGCTGTTCAACCCGTCGATCGTGCCGCACCCCGATCAGTCCGGCCTCCCCGCAGGCCACCTCCGGTTCGTCATGAGCTTGCGCGCGGTCGGCGAGGGCCACCTGTCATCCGTGGAGTTCCGCACGGGGGTGCTCGGCGCCGGCCACGAGGTGTCCATGGACGACCCCGGCCCGCATGTCGAGACCGGACGGCCCGGCCCGGCCGTCCACGACAGGGCTCTGTTCGCGGCGATGCTCGCCGAGGACGGCACCGACGCAGAGAGCGCGTCGTACCTGGTCGGTGGCCTCCCCGCCCGATTCGGCGAGGACGAGCTGGAGCGGGCCATCGAGGCGCTGACCGGCCAGCGGGTCACCCGGCACGGCGGCGCCCGTACCGCGGAGCGGGCTCGGCGCATCTCCCGGTGCAGCTACGAGGTCGAGTTCTCGCCGCGGTCGACGATCGCCGAGCGGGTGCTCTGGCCGCATGCCCCGTCGGAGGCGCGTGGCATGGAGGACGCGCGCTTCGTCCGTGTCGTCTCCGACGACGGCACTGCGACCTACCGGGCCACCTACACCGCGTTCGACGGCGACCGCGTCGCGCCCCAGCTGATCGAGACCTCCGACTTCCGGTGTTTCCGGATGTCGCAGCTCGCCGGACCGGCTGCGAAGAACAAGGGGATGGCCCTGTTCCCCCGCACGATCGGGGGGCGCCATGTCGCGCTTTCCCGCTGGGACCGGGAGAACAACGCGATCGCGACCTCCCCCGACGGACTCTCGTGGGGCGAACCGCGCACGCTGCACGTCGCGAGTCGTGCGTGGGAACTCACCCACACCGGCAACTGCGGCTCGCCGGTCGAGACCGATCAGGGATGGCTGGTCCTGACCCACGGTGTCGGGCCGATGCGTGAGTACGCCATCGGAGCCCTGCTGCTCGACCTGGAAGAGCCGAGCCGGGTGATCGGCGCGCTGCGCGAGCCGCTCATGAGCCCGCGGGACGACGAACGCGACGGGTACGTGCCCAACGTCGTGTACTCCTGCGGGAGCCTCCTGCACGGCGACCGGCTCCTGCTGCCGTACGGGGCCAGCGACGCCTCCGTGCGGTTCGCCGTCGTCGACGTGCCGCTCCTCCTCGCCCAGCTGACCGCCGACGGTCCACCGGTCGCTGTCGGGGATCTACGCATGGCCGGCAGCCCCGCCCGCTCCACCTGAGGTCGACCATTCGAACCGCACGACCTCGAGGTGCTCGACGGCGTCGAGCACCGCCACCGCCCGGCCCCCGGCGATCCGCACGTCGTGCTCTCCTCCCGCGATCACCCGGGTGGCCCGCACCCGCTCGACGCCGGCCGACGCCTCGATCGACACCGCCTGCCGTCCCAGCGGGCGGAGCCGGTGCACCTGGCCCCGCATCGACATCGCGTTGTCGATGTTCGCGACCGCGACGATCCGGGCGTTGAACTTCGTGAACCACGGATCGGCGCCGTGGATGAACCCGTTCACGATCGACGTGACGAGCTCGTCCGGCGCGTCGACCGAGTCCTTCCACCGGTGCGTGTGCTGCTCCGGGCCCACCGACGTGGTGAGGTTGATCGGGCGGTCCGGGAACACGCCCTTGATGCGCTTGCCGACCCGCCCGGCATACCAGATCACCTCCTTGGCCGAACGCCCCTGCTTGTCGATGTAGAACGCCGCGCTCGTGCGATCGAGCTCCGCCGGGTCGAGCGCTCACGTCTGCCACATGCCGCGGTTGGGGATCACGCTCACGGCCGGCTGGATCCGCTGGACCGCGTCGTTCCACGTGTCGACGAGATCGCGCAGGTAGGCGCTGCGCCATCCCGCGTACGCCGCCCAGTTCGGATCGTCGCGGTCCTGCCGCCGGGGCAGTTCGAGCCCGGTGGCGCGGTGGAAGCCGGACCGGGCGGTTCGTCTGGCCCCAGCGCAGGGTGCGCCGGTACCACGCGTCACTGCTCACGTGCGCCCTTCGGGTCGGTTCTGGCGCAGACATGTCGGTCCCAGGCGGAGCTAACAAGACTTGCCTGACAAGTCAACCTGTCTGGCGGAGGCTCTCGCGGGCGCGGCGAGCTCCCACGTCGGCCGGTCAGGACGATCACCACGGCACCGGGTCGTACTCGCGCACGGCCACGAGGACGCCGCGTTCGGAATGCTTCCGGGCCGGCTCCAATGCCCAACGGATCCGGCTGCGGCGACGAGTCTGCGGGGTTCGCAGCCACCAATTCGTGCTTGTTGCTATCCTGCCCGGGAAACGGTCCGACAATGTTGCGACGCCTGCTTGGTCTGCGCGCTGGCGTGGCCGAAACCAGGACGACTTGACCCGTGGAGGAAGCAGTGGCAACGCAGACAACCGTGACGCTCGTGGACGACCTGGACGGCAGCAACGCCGATGAGCAGGTGGAGTTCAGCGTCGACGGAAAATCCTATGCGATCGACCTGTCGGCGGTGAACAGCAAGAAGCTGCGCGACGCGGTCGCGCCCTTCATCACCGCGGCCCGGCGCGCCGGCGGCCCCCGCCGCGGCAGCGCATCGGCCGGCCCCGCGGCCCGACCCACCACCGACCGCGAGCAGAACCAGGCGATCCGGGAATGGGCCCAGAAGCAGGGGCTGAAGGTCTCCGAGCGCGGCCGGATCTCGGCGGCGGTGCTGGACGCCTTCAAGGCAGCCCACTGAAATACCTGCCTCCGCAGGCCACGAGGTGCCAGGCGTTCACACGGGTTGCGCGAGTTCCGCGATGATGCGGTCGATCTTCGCGCGCGCGAACGCGGCCAGCGTTCGCTGGTCGGCCCGGGCCACCGGGTCGATTTCCTCCAGGTCGCCGATCACCACGATGTTCTCGTCGTTGAGGATGGTCGCTGGTTCCGTGTAGTTGAAACCTCCCGCGATGATCAGCTGATCGTCGACGACCATGAGCTTGTGGTGCACCTTTCGTACGCCGGTGCCCCGCTTGTTCTTGTGCAGCTCCACACCGGCGGCCGCCAGCGGTGTGGTCGCCGCCACCGCTGGGCGCCCTGTCCGGCGTCCAGCACCCCCGCGGATGGGCAGGCCCGCGCCGGCAAGCCGGACCATGGTGTCGTCGATGCCACTGGAGTCGGCGAAGGTGAACATCGCGAAGTCCACCCGCTGCTTCGCTTTGATCATCTGCTTCATGATCTCCATCTCGGGACCGTGCCGGGGCGCGAACAGCGGTTTGACCCGCACCGTGCCGATGTGCAGCTCACGCGGTCGGGGCTCCACGCGCTCGTGCAGGTCGCCGAAGGTGCCGGCGCGGAGACGTTCGAACTCGGCCAGGTACTGCGCGGTCACTGCTTTGTCGTGCAACACCACGACGTGGTTGAGGTTGTTTCCGGACTCGACCGGATTCCCGGGCGGGTTGGTGCCGGTGTCGGTGCGGGTGAAGTTCGCCGAGCCGGTGAGCGTGGCGGCCGAAGCGGATGACATCGTCCAAGTCATCCGGCCCACCCAACACCGACGGTCCGGCATAGAACTCGATCCCGTTGCGCTCCACACCCATGACGCCTCGATTCCAGCGGTTCAGCGCAACGATGGAGTCGCCTCGCGGTCGGAGTTCGTGACTGCGCGCCACGCGCGAGATCATGTCCCGATGACACGCTGGCGCAATCGACCCGACGGTTCGACCTGGGGTGACTTCGGCCCGGACGACCACCTCGGACGGCTCAACCTGGTCGGCCCGGAGCAGGTCCGCAAGGGCGTCGCCGAGGTGCGCGACGGCATCACCTTCTGCCTGTCGCTGCCGCTGGACCTCCCCGGTGGCGCGGTGCTCAACCCGAACCGGTTCCCACCCGTCCTCCGCCCCACGCTGCGATCCGGCGCCGTCAACTTCAACTGCGACATGTCCGTCGCCTTCCCCGGCGCCACCGACGTGATGTGCGACGACCTGGTCGTGCTGCACACCCAGTACTCCACGCAGTGGGACGCCTTCGGCCACGCCGGCTCGCTGTTCGACGCCGACGGCGACGGAACACCGGAACGCGTCTACTACAACGGCTGGCGGGCCGGCGTGGACGTCACCGGCCCGGACGAACTCGAGCTGGCCGGCCTCCACAGCCTCGCCCGCGTCGACGGCGCCTCCGAAGGCACCGCGTCCACCTCGAACGCAGGCCCCGTCGACATCAGCCACATGGCACGCCACGGCGTCCAGGGCCGAGCCGTCCTCGTCGACCTCGAAGCCCACCTCGGCACGGAGCGGACCGTTGTCGGGTTCGAGGCGTTCGCCCGGGTGCTCGACGCCGACGGGATCGTCGTCGAACCCGGTGATCTCCTCGTGCTGCACACCGGGTTCACCCGACTGCTGGCCGACCAGCACGGACACCCCGACCTCGACGCCCTGAACGTGTGCGCGGTCCTCGACGGCGCAGACCCGGACCTGCAGGGTTGGATCCGCGACAGCGGCGTCGCCGCGATCGTGGCGGACAACTACGCGGTCGAGGCCTTCCCACCCGACCACGAGCTCCGCGGCGAACCGGCGCTGCCGCTCCACGAGCTGTGCTTGTTCCGGCTCGGCGTGCACCTGGGCGAGCTGTGGTGGCTCACCGAGCTCGCCACCCACCTGCGCGCGGCGAACCGCTCCCGCTTCCTGCTCACCGCTCCCCCGCTCCGGCTGCCCGGTGCGGTCGGATCACCCGCGACCCCGATCGCGACCGTGTGACGTCGTGCTGCGCAGCTCCCGTGGCTCGCGGACGAACCAGCAGACCAGGGCCCCGAGCAGCGGACCGGCGGCGAGGGTGCCGAAGGCGGCCGCGAACGATCCCGTGGCCACGAAGACCGGGCCGATGACGGCCGGGACGAGCACGCTGCCCAGCTGCCAGAACGCGTTCACCACGCCGGCTGCCGAGCCCGCGGACGTGCGTCCGGCGAGTATCGGGGTGAGTGCGCTGGTCAGCGGGCTGTAGGCGTAGGCACCGATCCCGAGCAGCGGGGCCACCCAGAGGAACTGCGCGTAGGAACGCATGGCGCCGAACAGCAGGAGCATCGCGGCGAAGAACACCAGCAGGACCACGATCGGGATGCGCAGACCGAGCCCCGCCCGGTCGCAGCTCCAGCCGACCACCGGCTTCACCACCACCGCCACGGCTGCGAAGATCACCAGCACCACGCCCGCCTGCACCGGGTCGATCCCACTGCCCTTCACCATCAACGTGTTCGACCAGGTGACGAAGCCGTAGGTACCCCAGAGCCCGCCGAACCCGGCGAGCCCGAGCAGCAGCAGCTCGCGGTTGCCGAGCACCCGGCGCAGGTCCGGCCGCTGCCGCTCACTGCCGGCGGATGCCGTGGTGCCGTTGCGCACCAGCAGCAGGCAGAGCACGGCGATGACGACGGTGACGGCTCCGAACGCGTGGTAGGAGGTCTCCCACCCGGTCGTGTTGATCAGCTGCGGCACGACGGCATTCGCGATGACGGTGCCGAGCGACGTGGCCGTCATGAAGATGCCGGACGCGAGCCCGAGCTCCGACACGGGGAAGCAGGTGGAGATGACTTTGAGGCCGGCGGCGTAGTCGACGCCGGCGAACAGCCCGACGAGCGCCTGCAGCGCCAGGCCGGCGGCCACCGAGGTGGTCGATCCGAACAGCATCATGAACAGTCCCGCGCCCAGCCCGCTGACGCCGAGCATCCAGCGTGCGCCGAGCCGGTCCACGAGGAACCCGCCGCCGGCGTTGGACACGAGATAGCCCAGGTAGTAGCCGGTGGCGAACATGCCGAGCGCGGCCAGCGGCACCCCGAGCGAGTCGCTGACGGCGGCGGACGCGGGACCCCAGGTGGATCGGTCCACCGAGGTCATGGTGAAGGCCGCCCAGCACATCGCGAGGACGACCCACCGGTACGGCGACGTGGCACGGACGGTCGTGGGGATCGCGGTCATACTCATCGCCTCAGGTCCCTGGGGAGTCGGGGGGAAGGTTTCAGACGAGCGCGCCCTGGCGGAGCAGCTCCGCCCGGATGGCCGCGAGGTCGTGGGGGCGGTGATCGGCGTACTGGGCGGCGGCGACGCCCGCCGCGTGGCCGGTCGCGAACGCGGCACCCATCACCCGCACCGAGGCGAACGCGTCCCGATCGGCCGCCGTGAGCCGGCCCGCGGCCCACAGGTTGTCCGTGTCGATCGACGTGATGGCGCCGTAGGGGATGTCGTACCAGCCCTTGTCGTCGATCGGCTGGTAGCGGGTCACCCCGGGCGCGACGTGGTCCTCGATCGGCCAGCCACAGCGCCCGATCGACTCCTCGGGGCGCTTGCGCCCGCGCAGCACGTCGTCCCGGGTGAGCTGGTCGCGGCCGCGCAGGTGCCGGCTCTCGCGGATGCCGATCTGGGGCCCGGTCTCCACCAGGTGCGCGTGCTGCCAGCCCGGCAGGTGCTTGCGGAAGGCGTCGAGGTAGCGCCACGCCTGGCGGCGCGCGCTCATCTCGTCCCGGGTGAAGGCGGCGGCATCGAGCGCGTCGAGCTGCTCGTCGACGAGCAGTGAGATGACATGCCCGGTGACCGGCAGCCGGACGGTGATGCCCTGGTCGCGGGGCAACGCCACACCGGTCTCGCGGGCGTGGGCGGCCACGGCGCTCCGCATGCCCTCCCGGCTGAGGTCACCGTTCTCGGCGATGCCGCCGAACCGGCACACCAGCGTGCTGGTCTGCCGCTCGTCGACGGGTTCGACGCGGACGCCGGCACCTGCCGCCGCGAGCAGCCCGCCGTCGCCGCTCGCATCGACGAACGCGGCGGCGGTGAGCCGTTCCTTGCCGCCGCGGCTGTGCACCTCGATCTCGCCGACCCGGCCGTGCTGGTCGCGCACGGCGTCGACCAGGGTGCTGTGCAGGCGCACGTCGATGTCCGCGTCGGTGACGAGCTCGTCGTACACGACCTTCGTCGTCTCCAGGTCGAGGAGCACGAAGTGGTTCCCCGTCCAGGCGAAGCTCATCTCGCGGTAGACGTCACGCCGCTGCAACCGCTGCAGCACCTCGGCGCCGACCCCTGCGACGACCTGCTCGCGGTGCTGGTCGAAGAAGCCGCAGAACGTCAGCACCGAGCTGTTGGTGGCCGCACCGCCGAGGAACGGGTAGCGCTCCACCAACCGGACGGTGGCGCCTGCCCTCCGGGCACCGACGGCGGCTGCCACGCCGGCTGCGCCACCTCCGACCACCACGACGTCGAAGTGCTCGCGGTCGACCATCGTCGGTCCTCCTCCTCGCTCGGCCTCGCTGACAGTGCAGCTCCGACCCGAGCGCGGTCCAATGCCGATCCGCTGCCGGGGGTATAACTCCAAGGTATGGAGCTGCGGCACCTGCGGTACCTCATTGCCGTGTTCGAGGAGCGGTCGGTGTCCCGGGCCGCGGAGCGCCTCCTCATCTCCCAACCCGCGTTGACCAGGCAGATCCACGCCACGGAGCGGGAGATCGGCACACCGCTCTTCGAGCGCGTCCCGGCCGGCATGCTCCCCACCGCGGCCGGCACGGCGCTCTACAGCCATGCACTCACGGTGCTGCGCATGGCCGACGCGAGCCGGGAGATCGCCCGATCGGCGGGTGCGATCGGCGAGCGCGTGGACGTCGGCCTGCCACCCGGTCTGCCGCCGGACTGGTTGGCCGACACCCTCGACCGGATCCGCGCGCGCGTGTCGCACGCCAACGTGGCGTTCACCGACGCCGGCAGCGCGGAACAGCTCCGGATGGTGCGTGAGGGAAGCCTCGACATCGCGCTCGTGCACCAGAACCCGCCGGAGACCCTCACCGGCGCGCTGCTGTTCGAGCAGCCCTTCGGCGTGGCGGTGCGGCCCACGCATCCCCGCGCCGGATCACCGACGTTCCGACTGCGCCACCTGCACGACGTCGGCGTGCTCGCCCACGCCCGCGACCAGGTACCGGCCGAGCACGACCGGATGCTCGCCGCGGCACACCAGGCCGGCGTGTCCCCGCGCTGGCACTTCGCCCGGTTCACCGAGAACGCGCTCGCCTGCGCGAACGCCGCCCGCGCCGACACCGCGCTCCTCACCGAGCCCAGCGCCGCCCGGCTGCTCCCGGATTGGCCGTGGAGCAGGCTCGTCGACCCCGAGGTGGCACTGCGCACCTGGGCCGTCCGCCAGCCGCTCACCCGCAACGTGGTGGCCACCTCGATGGACGCCATCTCGAACCGTTGAGGGAGCGGCGTCCGTCAGGGCGCGCTCGCTGGACCTTGGCACGGGAGCCCGGCCGAACTATCCTCACATGTCTGAAGTACATTCATATATGTGAAGGAGCGCGATGAAGCTCTCGGGTCTGTGGCCGGCCCTGGTCACCCCGCTCACCGAGGACCGCGCGGTCGATCACCACGCGCTCGCCGGGCTCGTGGCGGATCTCGTACCCCGCGGCATCGACGGGCTCGTCCCGCTCGGCTCCACCGGCGAGTTCACCGAGTTCTCCGCCACCGAACGGTCGGCGATCCTCCAGACCGTCGTCGACGCGGCAGCCGGCCGGGTCCCCGTCCTCGCCGGCGTCAGCGGGCTGTCCACCGTCGAGACCTGCGCGCATGCCACGCGCGCGGCCGAGGCGGGCGTGGACGGGGTGCTGGTGCTGCCGCCGCTGTACTGGAAGGCGTCCGACGAGCGGGTCTTCGACCACTTCGTGGCCGTCGCCGACGCCGCGGGCCGCCCGGTGGTCGCCTACGACTTCCCCGCACTGACCGGGCTCCCCCTCTCCCCGGCCCTGCTCGGCAGGCTGGCCGCGGAGGAGCCGCGCGTCGTCGGCGCGAAGCTCACGGTGCGCGACATCATGACGGTCACCGCCGCGCTGGCGGCCACCCGGCCACAGCGCCGCGACTTCGCGATCGTCACCGGCTTCGAGGACCTCATCCCGGCCGCGATGTGGGCCGGCGCCGACGGCGGCATCAGCGGAATGGCCAACATCGTCCCCGACGAGCTCGTCGCCATGGTGGCCGCCGTCCGCGAGCACCGTGCGGACGTGGCAGAGCGGTTCCGCGCGGTCATGGCCGACTTCGACGTCTACGGCCTCAGCGCTCCGGCGATCCCCGGCCTCAAGGCGGCGACGGCCGCGATCGGCCGGATCCCCCGCGCGACCTCCCGGCTGGACGCCGGACCCGAGGCGGCGGTCGTCGGAGCCGCCGCCGAGTGGGCCGCCGCGCGGGGCCGCGCCACCGGCACGGAGGCGGCGGCATGATCGACGCGAAGATCTCCTCGGTGCGGCTGGTCGAGCTGGTCACGACGCTCCCCGCCGCAGAAGGCTTCGCGGCGCAGTCGCGCCCCGCCGGCATCTACGAGGCGTTCCACCCCGGGCCCGCGGGCCGGCCGGCGTCGAACGGGCCGCGCCGCAAGGCGTCGCTCTACCTGGAGATCGGGACCAGCGCCGGGGTGACCGGCCGCTACGGACCCATCGACCGGGAGGCGATCGCCCCGCTGGCCGAGGGCATGGCGAACCTCCTCCTCGGCCTCGACCCGATGGCCCACACCTACGTCTGGGACCTGCTCCAGAGGTCGAACCGGCACGCGCGCCACGGCGACCGCAAGATCGCCATCAGCGCCGTCGACAACACGCTGTGGGACCTGCGCGGACGACTGCTCGGCGTTCCGGTCTGGCAGCTGCTCGGCGGTTCCGGACGTCCCCGGATCCCCGCCTACGCCAGCACGCTGGGCACGTTCCACGGCGAGGGCGAGGTCGAGCGCACCGCGGCCGAGCTGCTGGACGAGGGCTACACCGCGCAGAAGTGGTTCTTCGGTGACGGGCCGGGGCAAGGGCTCGAGGGAATGGAACGCAACGTCGCCCTGATGGAGCGGGCCCGTGATGCAGTGGGCCCGCGCTCCGCGCTGATGTTCGACGCGTTCATGAGCTGGGACCTCGCCTACGCGCGCCGCTGGTGCGACCGCGTCGCGCACCTCCGCCCGGACTGGCTGGAAGAGCCGTTCCCGGCGGCGGCGATCCCGTCGTTCGCGCAGCTGCGGGCGTCGACCAGCGTGCCGCTTGCCACCGGCGAGCACCTCTACGACCGCCACGACATCCTTCCCTTCCTGCAGCAAGGGCTGCTCAGCGTGCTGCAGGTCGACCCCGAATGGTGCGGCGGCGTGACCGACCTGGTGCGGATGTGCGCCATGGCCGAGCCGTTCGGCGTCGCGGTCATACCGCACGGCCACGGCGTCCACGCCGCCCTCCACGTCGTGGCGAGCCAGTCGCCCGAGGTCTGCCCCCGCGTCGAGTACCTGTTCCACCACATGCCCGAGCGGCACCACTTCGAGATCGACACGCCGGCCCCGGCGGGCGGGACCTTCGCCCTGCCGAGCCGCCCCGGCTTCGGCATCGAGCTCGCCTCCGACCGCGTCGAGTCGACCCACGACGTCGTCGCGGTCGGATGAGGACCGGCGCCCGGCTACCCGTCCCGGCCACTCGGGTCGTCGAGCCGGCTGAGGTTGCCGAGGAACTCCGGGGAGCGCCCCGGCGCCGGTGCGCCCCGGCGGCCGGCGAGCATCGCGCGCGCCTCCAGCAGCAGGCCGGCGAGCTCGGCGAGGCGATTTCCCTCCAGGCGGGCGACCGGCACGGCGAACGAGATCGCGTCCCTGACGTGTAGCGGCCCCGGGATGCCGACCGCGACGCACCCCAGCCCGATGTCGCTCTCCTGCCATTCGGAGGCGTACCCGCGCTCACGGGCGGCTGCGAGGTCGGCGAGCAGCGCCGCGCGCTCCGTGATCGTGTTCGGGGTCAGCGACACGAGCGGCCACCGCAGGTGCTCGACGACCCACTCGTCGGACTCGGCGGCGAGGATCGCCTTGCCGAGCGACGCCGCGTGGACCGGGATCCGCTGACCGACCGACGAGTGGACCCGCACCATGAACCGCGACTCGCGCTTCGCGAGGTACACGATGTCGGAACCCTCCAGGCGGCCGTGGTGCACGGTCTCGCCGGTCTCCTCGCTCAGCCAGTCGAGCACGGGCCGGGCTCCCAGTACCGCGTCGTCCAGCCGGGCGTAGCTCGAGCCGATCATCAGGGCGCGCACCCCGACCCCGTACAGCGTGCCCGTCTCGTCGGTCTCGACCCAGCCGCGCTGCTGCATCGTGCGGAGCAGCCCGTGCAAGCTGCTCAGCGGGATCGACAGCTCCGCACTCAGCCGGCTGAGGGTCGGCCGATCCCGCCGGTTGCCGAGGGCCTCCATCACGGCCATCACCCGGTCTGCCGACTTGACCGGGGCGAACTCCCCCGTGGCCCGCCTGCCCTGCGACCGCACCGCATCGGTCATGCCGGCAAGTCTATCCACCTCTCATCGTCGATCTGAAACAGATTCATATACGAGAAGGGACGCACCGTGGCGTTCACCTCCGACTCGTCATCCCCGACCACCGCAGCAAGCCCGCCTGACGAAGAGATGCGGAAGACCGTCCTTCGTGTTCGAGGTCCCCAGCAACGTCGCGCTCGCCCGCTTCGGCGCGCGCAGGTGGCTCGCCCGCATCGCGCTGTCCTGGGGCATCGTCGCCAACGCCACCGCGGCCGTGCAGGGGCCGGCCAGCCTCTACATCATGCGGATCCTGCTCGGGATCGCCGAGGCCGGCCTGTTCCCCGGCGTCATCTTCTACTTCACGTTCTGGTTTTCGGCTCGCGACCGCGCGAAGATGTTCGCCCTGTTCACCCTCGGCGGCACGACCTCGGGGATGTTCGGCCCACCGCTGGCGGGGGCGATCCTGTCGCTGTGGCCGGACGGCCTGCTCGGCCTCGAGAACTGGCGGGCCCTGTTCGTCATCGAGGGCCTGCCGTCGCTCCTCGTCGGGCTGCTCATCTGGCGGTTCCTCGTCGACCGCCCGGACAAGGCCACATGGTTGTCCGCCCCGGAGAAGGCCTGGCTCGCCGGCCAGCTCGACGCCGCCCCCGACCGGCGACACAGCCCGCTGCGCGCTCTCATGGACGTCAGGGTCCTACTGCTCTCCGTCGTCTACTTCGCCAAGAACTGCGGCGGCTACGCCCTGGTCTTCTTCACCCCGCAGATCCTCAAGACGATCTCCGCAGCCGGCGGCGCGGAGTAGTACTCCACGTTCACGGTCTCGCTGCTCTCGGCGATCCCCGCGACGGCCGGCCTGATCGCCGGCATCCTCTGGGCGATCAACTCCGACCGGCTGCAGGAACGCCGATGGCACGCCGCGATCCCGCTGGTCGTCGGCGCGGCCGGAGTGGTCTGGGCCGCCACGGCCACCGACCCGGTCCTCCTGCTCGTCGCGCTCACCGTGGCCACGGTCGGGATCGGCTCGATGACCGAGGCGTTCTTCCCGCTCCCGTCCGCGTTCCTGGCCGGACCGGCGGTCGCCGTCGGCATCGCCGCGATCAACGCGACCGGCAACCTCGGCGGGTTCGTCGGCCCGTACGTGTTCGGCCTCCTCCAGGGCGCCGCAGGCTCGCTCCTCATCGCGAACCTCGCGCTGGCAGCCCTGCTGGTCATCGGCGCCGGGATCATCTTCCTGCCGATGTTCCGCCCGAAGCAGCCCGAGCCCGCCCCGGCGTAGGCGCGCGTCGACGCGGTCCGTGACACCGGGTGGGATCTACGGGGTACCAGCTCAACCCCCCTCGGCGGGGACGAGCGTCGTAGCGTCGCCGGTGTGGACGACCGGGCCGAGATTCGCCGGCTGGGGAGCCACCACCGAGACCGCCACAGACTCCGCAGGAGCGGGATCCCCGACCGCACGCGGACCACCAGCAAGGACCAGTGATGGAACTCAAGGCCGTCGGCGCCACCGCCAAGGCCCCCGCGAAGAACTTCACCGGCGACGTCTACGTCAACCCGATCCACCAGGGCGAGGCCTCCTCGCGGATGACCGTCAGCCTCGTCCGCTTCACCCCCGGCGCCCACACCAACTGGCACTCCCACGCCCTCGGCCAGACCCTGCACGTCACCGACGGCGTCGGGCTCGTGGGCACCCGCGACGGCACCGTCATCCGCATGCGCCCCGGCGACACCGTCCACACCCCGCCGGGGGAAGAGCACTGGCACGGTGCCACCGCCGACAACTTCATGTGCCACCTCGCCATGCTGGAAGGCACCGGCGACGCCGACCCCACCACCTGGCTGGAACCCGTCACCGACGACCAGTACAACGCGGCCGACAAGCAGCGCTGACCCCTGGCGGGGTGGGGCAGGAGTGATCACCAACTCGGTGCGTGGGCGGCCACATGTGGCCGGCCTCGCACCCAACCGGTGATCATCCGACGGGTGGCGCGCCCGGGCCGGGTTCGCTCGGCCGCACCGCATGATCCGCGGTTTCGGTTGGCTGTTGCTGCCGGAAGAGCCGCTGCCAACCGATACTTGCGATCATCGGCGCTCGTGGCCCGGTTTCGGGTGTACACGGTCGTGGTGAGAGCCGTGGACACCCGAAGCTCGAGATCACCGACCGGCGACATGATCAGTCACGGTCGTACCGCTCACCTCGGTGCCGTCATGGGCCGGGGTGACGGGCCGGCTGGCATCACCGGCTTGATCCGGCCCCGCGTTCCGCGGAACATCTCCGAGTGCATGGTCACGTCGACGCCATGGGTCTCCAGCTCACCGGCCGAACCCATGGGGTCGACATGACCATGAAAAGTCGGTGTGGCGCGCCGTCCCCGACCCGGACCGCAAGCCCGTCGCGGACGGACCCCGGGCCTCCCGCGCATTCCACCCGATCTCCTCGACCCCACTCTTGGGGACAGGCTGGGTGGGCGGAACTACCGAACCCCGTGGTCACCCCGACAGCCGTCCCCGACCCACTGGCACGCCGTACCGGGCGAGACCGTCGCTGCCGGGTGCCACTCGACCGGCTGTGGTCCCGTTGCCGCCCGCGCGGGGTGAACACCGGATGCTCGCCTTGAGATCAACTTCAGAACTGGGGCTCGGGAGTCTCCGTGTCGCCAGGCCTGGGGCAGCACCGGCAGATGTGTGCAGGTTGTGTCCTGGATTTCGCTGGCCTTGAAGGATCCGTGGCGCGCCGGGGTGTCGGCGGGACCACCGCCGGTCGCGTGGCACCCGGCGGGAACGGTCTCGTCCGGCGCGGGCGTGCCAGCGGGTCGGGGACGGCCGCCCGGGTGACCACGGGATTCGGTAGTTCTGCCCAGCCGGCCATCTCCACCACGCGCCGGGTCGACGGAAGCGGCGTCGACCCAGCCGGAACCTCCCGCACGTGCGCGTCGCGGTTCGGCCCGGGCCGGGAACGGCGCGCCCACGAGACCGGCCCGTCCACTACCGAGCGCGCTGCGGGCGCGTGCGGGGGAGGGCGGGAGTGATCACCAGCTCGGTGCCTGGGCGGCCACATCCGGCCGGCCGTGCACCCAACCGATGATCATCAGACGGGTGGTGCGCTCGGACCGGCACCTCGCGGCTTCATCGCCATGCGCTACTCCGTTGTCGGGACCTCCGCTCGTCGGTCGAGGGAGTTGATGACCTTGACGGACGGCCACCACGCTGTCAGACAGAAATGCTGTCAATACGTGTGCTCGCGCCAGACGAGATCACCGTGTGTGGCAGCATTGTCGTGTGTCAACCTCGCCCTTGCCGCTGGCGACATCCTCGTTGACCGATGCGCTCTACACGTCCCTGCGTGCCCGCATCATCAACGGCGAGATCGCACAGGGCGAGAAGCTCACGGAGAACCGGATCGCGACGGAGTACAACGTCGCTCGGCCCACCGCGAAAGCATGTCTCGAGCGTCTGCTCACGCTCGGACTCCTGCGCCGCACCGCCCACAAGACCGCCGTCGTGCCGGTGCTCGGTGTCGACGACGTCCGCGATCTCTTCCTCACCCGCGATCTGGTGGAGACCTCGGCGGTCACCACGCTGGCCCACGGAGGGACGACACCGTCGAGCGTCCGGCGCACGCAGGACGAAATGGAGCTCGCATCCCGGTCCGGTAACTTCCGCGACCAGGTGGCGGCCGATGCCGACTTCCACGCGCTGATCGTCCGTGAGACCGGTAGCGAGCGGCTCACCCGGATGCACGAGCTCATCCTCGGGGAGGTCCAGATGACCATGGGCCTGTACTCCGCGCATCAGACGGCGCCTGCGCATTCCGTGGCCGCCGAGCATGCCGCCGTGATCGCGGCGATCGACAGCGGCGACGCCGACCTCGCCGCGCGGCACATGCGCGAGCACCTGCGCGCGGCCCGCGACCGGATCCTGGACCAGATGGCACAGGACTGAGCTGGTCACGCGGGGCCGCGGGTCGAGGCGGCCGGGTCAGTAACCTGCGGCCTTGTCGACGACGTTGACCAGCTCGCGGCCCGCGGCGAAGCGGGCCAGGTTGTCCACGAAGATGTCCGCCCCGCGCCGCGCCGTGGCCGCCGTGGTGGCCCCGTTGTGCGGGGTGATGATGGTGTTCGGCGCCTCCCAGAACGGGCTGTCCGCCGGCAGCGGCTCGACGCTGTGCGCGTCGATGCCGGCCCCGGCGATCCAGCCCTCGCGCAGCGCCGTGAGCAGGGCGGCGTCGTCGGCGATCTCGCCGCGGGAGAAGCAGATCCAGAACGCGGTGGGCTTCATCGCGCGGAACGCCTTCTCGTCGAAGATGCCGCGGGTCTCGTCGGTCGCCGGGGCGGTGACCACGACCATGTCGCACTCGCCGAGGAACGCGTGCAGCTCGTCCGAGCCGTACATGCGCTCCACCCCCTCGACCGCCCGCTCGGGGTTGCGGCGGCAGCCGAGAACGCGCATGTGGAAGGCCCCGGCCTTGCGCGCGAGGTCGCTGCCCGAGTGCCCGACGCCGAACACGCCGAGGGTCAGCCCCGCGAGCTCGCCGTGGGTGAACCGGTCCCACCGGTGGTCCTGCTGGGCGCGCATCCAGCGCGGGACGTCCCGGTTCAGCATCATCATCAGCAGCATCGCGTGCTCGGCCAGCGGGATCGCCCCGTTCCCGACCGAGGTGGTCACGACGGCCTCGCTCGCCAGCATCTCCGGGGTGAGGTTGGCGTCCGCGCCCGCGGCCCAGCCGTGCACCCAGCGCAGGCGCGGGGCCGCGGCGACCACCGCGCCCGAGATCATGCCGGCCACGGCGACGGTGTCGGCCAGCACGGGGTCGGCGGCGTCGACCGAGTCGACGAACCGGACCTCGTGCGGAGCGGCCGCCTCGGTGATGCGCGTGCGATCGGCGTCCGAGCGGGGCGGCCCGGTCACCAGGACCACGCCCGGCGCGGTCTTCTCGTCGTGGGCGGTCAGGTCGGTCCCTGCCATGTGGTTCCTCTCCTCGTCGAGCGGGTGAAGGTCGGGTGGATCCCGGGCGACGGGGGTCAGGCCAGGACCAGGACCTCGAACAGGCCGATGGCGGGCAGGATGACGGTGGTTCCGCCGGTGACCGGAGCGCTGTCCGGGGTGACCCCGGCGACGACGGCCCGCACGGTGACGGCGTCACCGGCCCCGTCGCCGGCCACATCGCCGCCACATCTGCCGACGCTGTCGTTCCGGACGGTGAGGCGGTGCCCGGCGGGGATCGGGACGTGGTCGCCGAAGGACTGCCGCCGCTGACCGGTCAGGTTCATCAGGTGGATCACCAGGCCCGCCTCCGAACGGCCGACGACGACCTCGACCTGCGCGGGCAGGTCCGTCTGGACCTCGAGGCGCTCGCCGAGCAGGTCCGTCGCGGCGTTCGCGATCACGTCGCCGAGCCCGCCGAGGCCGGTGTCGCGGTACGCGCGTCCGGGCGTCCAGGGCAGGACCACCGTGCGCCCCGACCCGTGGGTGAGGTCCAGCCGCGCCGGGTGGTCCAGCGGCAGGTGCCCGTAGCACTTCTCCGGCGGGCCGTAGGGCGCGCGCGACAGCACCGACATCCGCGCCGCGGCGCCGTCGCGGGCCTGCACCACGTGGAAGGCGCCCAGGATCGGCAGCGCACCGCCGTCCTCCCGCACCACCGCCGACGACCAGGTGGTCTCCGGCGTGTCCATGCTGACCAGCCGCGCAGCGACACCGCTGGACTCCAGCTGCGACCGGTCCGCATCCAGCCCCGACGCCCCGGTCAGCAACAGCGACCCGCCCCGCGCGACGTACGCGTCGAGCTCCTTGGCCGCGGTGTCGTCCAGCACCCCGAGATCGGGCAGGACCACCAGCGCGTAGCGGTCGAGGGCGCCGGAGCGGCCCAGCTCGGCGACGCGGTTCTCCGGCAGCGCGTCGAACGGGACGTGCCGCTCCATCAGCGCCGTCCAGACCCCGCGGAACTCCTCCGCGGCGAAGGCCGGCTCGGAGAACGTGGGCTTGACCGGGTCCGGCCGCACGATCGCCGTACGCGCCGCGGGCGACAGGCCGGCGTAGACGTCCTCGTGGTCGCGGTGGAAGCGGACCACGCCGGAGCCCGCGGCCAGGCACTCGTAGTCGAAGTCGTCCTTCGTGCCCATGATGTAGGTCGACGGGATGCCCCCGCGGGCGGCGGCCTGCAGCAGGTACTGCTCGAACATCCGCGGTTCCTCGCTGACCAGCCGGTACGGCATGTCCAGGAAGGCCACCGAGTTCACCAGCACCGGCACCTCCGGGCGGTAGCTGCGCGCCACGCTCACGTACTCCGAGGTCTGGTGCGGCCACAGCGTCCGGCCGATCGCATTGTTCGCCTCGTGGAACTCGATGTCGGCGGTGTCGCGCATGACCAGCGGCGCGTCCGGCCGGCGCTCCGCGATGAACCCGCGCACGCGGGCGAGGAGCTCGTCGAGGGCGTCGGAGGTGAGGCTCTGCCAGTGCGCGTACCCCGGGGAGTCCGGGTCGGTGGGGAGGGTCCCGCCCAGCTCGGGGCCGAACCGCGCACGGCACGGCAGGCACTGGCACACCCCGCGGTACCGCTTGGCGTAGTCGATCTCGTTGTAGCTCATCCAGTTGAAGAAGAACCCGCTGATCTCGTACCGCCCGAGGATCTCCTCGAGGACCTCGAAGATCTTCTCCTGGTAGTACTGCCCGGACGGGCACACGCTCGTCAGGCCCTCGAAGACCTGGCGCGACCCGTCCGGCGCCACGTAGCACCACTGCGGGTGCGCCTCGGCCACGGGCCGGGCGACCTTCGAGAAGTCCATCCTGGCCAGGACCCGGATCCCGCGCTCGCGTGCCGCGGCGATCGCGTCACCGACGAGGTCCCCGGACTCCCGCTGCGCCAGGGCCGGGTTCCGGCTCTGATGACCCAGCTCCGTCGGGTAGTTCGAGATGATGCCCCCGACGCTGAGCAGCCAGGCGTTCGCCCCGTACTCCTCGATCTGGTCGAGCACCCGCTCCACGTCCAGGCCGGCATCGATCTCCCGGATGTTGGTCTGGAACATCCGGAAGGGACGCTTCCACCACAGGTGGGGGGCGGGCTGCAGCACGTCGGGCATGACCGGTCGGCCTCCAGGGTGAGTCGAACGGGTGGTCACAGGAGCGCCAGGGCGTTGAAGACACTGCATCTTCGCACAGTTGCCTGGCAAGCGAACCTGTATTACAAGTGGACTGCGGCGAACCCGGACGCAAGCCCGCCGAGCGGCGCGACACGATGTACCCGGAGGTGATCACCGATGACAGACGCACCGGGCGCCGAGGTGGGGTCGTGACCACGTTCGACCGGGCCTTCTGGGAACAGCGCTGGTCCCAGGTCCTGCGCGACCACGCGGATCAGATCGCCCGCCGTCCCCCGAACGCCCACCTGACCGCCGAGGTCGAGAACCTCCGCCCCGGTCGCGCGCTCGACGCGGGCTGCGGCCACGGATCCGACACGCTCTGGCTCGCCACGCACGGGTGGCAGGTCACTGCCGTCGATTTCTCCGCGGCGGCCCTGGCCCACGCCCGGTCCACGGCCGAGGCCCTCGGCGCCGACATCGCCCGGCGCATCGACTGGGTCGAGGGCGATCTCGCGAGCTGGGCCCCGCAGCCGGGCCACTACGACCTCGTCACGTGCCTGTACGTCCACATCGCCGGATCGGTGGAGGAGATGGTGCGACGGACGGCGTCCGGAGTCGCACCCGGCGGGACCCTGCTCCTCGTCGGCCACCGCCCGATCGACCCGGCCACCGGGGCCGCCACACCCGCGGCCGGCCAGGTGCAGGTGTCCGTCGAGGAGGCGGTCGCCGCACTCGATCCCGCCCGTTGGGAGTTCGCCGTCGCCGAAGAGCGCCCCCGGGACCAGGCCGGCAGCGGCGTCGACGCCGTGATCTGCGCCCGACGCCTCCCTCCTGAGGCCGCGGAGCGCTGATCATGGACACGACACCGATCTCCTCCGACCTGCTGCGTGGGGCCCTGGAGCTGGAGCGCACCGAGCACGGGCTCCTGCCGCATCGGCTCCCCGGCTGGGCGCGTGCGCAGGGTGACGGACAGCTGGCGATGGCGGAGGCGCAGCCGTCGGGCGTGCGGTTGGCGTTGCGGACCCGGGCCACCTCGATCGAGCTGGACACCCTGCGGACCAGGGTGGGCTACCGGGACATCCCGCCCCGGCCGAACGGCGTGTACGACCTCCTCGTCGACGGCGAGCTGGTGGCGCAGGCCGTCACCACCGGCGGGAAGACGCTGCTCCTGGACATGAGCACCGGCACCGCGGAGACCCAGCCCGGTCCCGTCGGCACGGTGCGGTTCACCGGCCTGCCCGATCGTGCGAAGGACGTCGAGATCTGGCTGCCGCACACCGAGATCACCGAGCTGGTCGCGCTGCGCACCGATGCTCCCGTCGAGCCGGCGGCACAGGCGGGGCGCCGGGTCTGGCTGCACCACGGCAGCTCGATCAGCCATGGTTCGAACGCCGCGAGTCCCTCGACGACATGGCCGGCTCTCGCGGCCGCCCTCGGCGGTGTCGAGCTGATCAATCTGGGGTTCGGGGGCAGCGCGATGGTGGACCCGTTCACCGCCCGCGTCCTGCGCGACACCCCCGCGGACCTGATCAGCGTCAAGCTCGGCATCAACGTGGTCAACGCCGACGTGATGCGGCTGCGCGCGTTCGGTCCGGCCGTTCACGGCTTCCTCGACGCCATCCGCGAGGGGCACCCCGACACGCCGCTGCTGGTCGTCTCGCCCATCCTCTGCCCGATCCACGAGCACACCCCGGGGCCTGGTGCCGTGGACTTCAGCACCGGGACGTTGCGTTTCCGGGCCACGGGTGACCCGGCGGAGCGTGCCGCGGGCAAACTGACCCTGGGCGTGGTGCGGGACGAGCTGGCGCGCATCGTGGTGCAGCGCGCGGAGGACGACCCGCGCATGTCCTATCTCGACGGCCGTGAGCTCTATGGTGAGGCGGACGCCGCCGAGCTGCCCCTACCCGACGAGCTCCATCCGGACGCGGCGACCCACCGGCTCATCGGGCAGCGCTTCGCCGCGCTGGCCTTCGACACCGCGGGGCCGTTCGGGAAGTGAGCACGCAGCCGCCTGGCCGGAACCCTGGGCATCAGTCCAGGGCCTTCGGAACCGGCGCCGGCCGGCCACGCCGACGTCGAGCCCGCCGATCCCGCCCGGCGGGTAGCAACCCATGTGCCACGGCCCCGGCGTCGCGAACGGGTCGGCGATCCCCACGTCGTTCGGGTCGATGCCGTGGTCCCTGGCCTGGCTGCTGTCGTTGAGCCGCAGGTCGTCCGCCGCCTGCGGGGCGCCGTCGGCGGCGAGGCCGCGGAACGGCGCCGCACCCGACGTGCCGGGCTTGCCGACGATCTTCACGTTCTCCGGATAGGAGCCGCCCCGAACGACAAGAACATCACCCGCGGTGGTCAGCGCGTCGACGCCGTCCTGGATCCTCGGGAACGGGTCGGCCGCCGTCCCGGTCGCGCCCTCGTGGCCGTCCGGCTCACCACGTACTCCGGCATGGCGCTCACCCCCGCGGTAGGGCGTCCCAGGATGGCCGCCTGCACCGCCCGCCGCTACCGCCGACCGGCGCCGCCGGGCGTTCCTCAGTCGGCGCTCTGCGCGGCCAGCTGCTCCGCGAGCACGCGGAGGGCGGCGGCCCGGATCTTCGAGCCGTTGGTACCGACCGTCGTCGGCATCTCGGGGATGACGTGCACGGTCTCTGGGACCTTGAACCGCGAGAGCGTCGCCGCGCACCAGTCGCGCAGCACCGCCGGATCGGGGGTGGCACCCTCGGCGGGCTCGACGAACGCGACCGCGTGCGTCTCCCCCGCCACGGTGATCCCGACGACCTTCGTGCGGCCGACGTCCGGGTGCTCGGCCAGCCGGATCTCGATCTCGGCGGGATCGACGAGGAACCCCTTGAGCCGCAACGAGTCACCGATGCGGTTCAGGTAGACGAAGGAGCCGTCGGGGTGCGCGGCGCCCAGGTCACCGGAGCGGAACCAGCCGTCCTCGGTGAAGGCGGCGGCGCGGATCGCCCCGTCGTGGTCACCGAGGTAGCCGTCGACGACGTTGTACCCGCGGAACTGCAGCTCGCCCGGCTCGTCGCCGGTGAGCGGCACGCCGGTGAACAGGTCGACCGCGCGCACCCGGATGCCGTCCGAGACGGGGCGACCGCCGCCGCGCCACCGCTGCGGCGCCGGGTCGGGCGGGCGCCAGAACGAGGTGAGCGCGAACAGCTCGCTGGAGCCGTAGACGCCGAAGGTCGGCGTGCCCGTCTCGTCCTCGGCCCATGTGGCGACAGTGCCGGAGCTGCCGTAGAAGTCGGCGAGCAGCAGCCGGCGCCAGGACGGCAGGTCGGTGGGCCGCGCGCGCCAGGCATCCATCAACCGACCGCTGATGTCGTCGGCGCAGGCGAGGTGGGTGACGCGGTGCTGAGCCAGGTGGCGCACCGCCTGCTCCGGCTCGAAGCGGGGTTCCAGCAGGACGGCACCACCCGCCGCGATCGCGGCGAGCGCCGGCACGTACCCGAAGACCCCGGACAGCGGGAGCACGACGAGGCTGACCGACGACTCGTCCCATCCGCCCGCCGCGGCCACCGCTCGCGCGTGCGTCGCGACGCCGCTGCCCAGGTGAGCGGCGAGCTTGGGCCGGCCGGTGGACCCGGACGTCGTGAACGCCACGGCGAGCGCGTCGGGGCCGCTGCGCAGCGTGCCGGTGTCGGATGTGGGGCCGGCCGGTTCCGGCGGGACCCAGGTGCCTCCGCCGACGTCGTGCCGGGCGGCGACGGCCGCGTCGACCGGCGGGCGCCCGGGGCCCGCGACCACGGCCACCGCCGGCGCGGGTACCTCGGCCGCGGCGAGCGCGTCGCGCAGGCGCCCGGACAGGTCGAGGTCCAGGAAGTCGTGCGCCACCGCGACGACGGCCGGGCGCGCCATCTCCAGCACGTGTGCGACGTCGCCGACGCCGTACCGGGTGTTGATGCCGATGACGTGCGCGCCGAGCGCGGCCACCGCGAACTGCCAGACGAGCCCGTCGGACCAGTTCGGCAGCATCACGCCGACGCAGTCGCCCTGCCCGACACAGCGCTCGCGCAGGACGTCCCGCAGCGCGACGGTCCGTGCGAGGAACTCGCCGCGGGTGACCACGACGTCGTCCTCCCCGTCGATCACGAGCACGGCCTCGGGGCGTGCCTCGACGGAATCCGCAAGCAGATCGGCGAGCGTCACGGGGCCGTCCTCGTCAGGTCGGTGAGCCATCCGTGCAGCGTGGCCGCGAAGCCGGGCAGCTCCTCCATCGGGTAGTGGCCGACGCCGGGAAGGAGCGTGCAGCGGGCGTCCGGGATGAGGTCGGCGGCGTGCCGGACGTCCACCGGGTCGAGCCACAGGTCGTCGGCTCCGGCGACGAGGTGCACGGGGCACCGGACGGCGGGCAGGCCGGACCGGACGTCGTGGGTGACCCACCCGATGAGGTCGCTGGTGGAGATCTCCGGGTCCTCCCGCCGGTGCATGCGCGCGATCAGCTCCGCCCGCTCCGACGGCACGCTCGTGCCGACGACGGCCAGCGTGCCGTAATACGTACGGTCCGATCGGCTCGGCGCGGCGGCGTCGACCAGCTCGCGCTCCAGGCCGCCGACCGAGAGCATCGGGTCGGCGTCCGTCCCGCCGTGCGCCGCCATCGCGACGGCGCCGGCCAGCCGGTCGCCGCGTCGCACGGCCAGCTGCAGCGCGATCGCGCCCCCGATCGAGCATCCGACGACGAACGGCCGCTCCATGCCGAGCCGGTCCACCAGCTCCTCGCACCAGACGGCGTAGTCGCCGAGGTCGCGCACCGGGCCGCGAGGGGCCGGCTCGGAGCGGCCGTGCCCTGGCAGGTCGGGAACGACTACGCGGTAGCCGAGTGCGGCCAGCTCGGACTGCACGTCACGCCACTGGACACCGTTCTGGCCCGCGGTGTGCACGCAGAGCACCGGGACGCCCTCGCCCTCCTCCAGGAGGAACGCGCGGCTCCCCGCGAGGTGGAGGTCGTGCGCTCGCATCACGGTGTCTCCTCCCGGGCCAGCGCACGGGCCTCGTCGACGAGGGCGACGAGGGCGCCGGTCAGCCGCAGGTACTCGTAGGCACTGCCGCTGACGGTGAACTCGCCGCCCATCGTCCGCTTCGTGAAGTCGTTGACGGGGCCGATGAGCAGCCGCACCCAGGTGATGTCGGGAGCGCCGAGGACGAACGTCGGCCCCGCCGGGGTGCGGGCGCCGCAGTCGAGCACGCGGCCGCGGTAGATGCGGAACTGGACGACGTCCTCGCCGAACCGCAGGCCGATCGCGCCGTCCCAGGTACCCGTGGCGGTGGTGAACGCGGGCGAGGCCGCGAGCCGCTCCCCCAGCCGGCGGGCCCAGGCGGCGCCGGGAAAGGCCCGCCCGATCCGCCGCTCGTCGTCGCCGGCGGCGTCGCGGGCCGTGACCAGCGCGGAGGTCTCGCCCTGCTGGACGAGCTCGTCGTCCTGGTTGCGGACGAGCACGTGCCGCCCGATCACGCCGTTGACGAGGGCGGACGTCCGCCGGGCTCGGGTGATCGTCATCTCGTAGCGCACGGCGTCGCCCGGGTGCAGCGGCGCGAGGTAGCGCCAGCGGGTGTCCAGGGCGGCCTCCACATGGGTGGCGAGCCCGTTCTCGTACAGCCATCCGAAGAAGCAGGCGATGCCGAGCGGCCCGTGCACGAGCGGGCGCCCGCCGCCGGACTGCCCGGACCCGGTGTGCAGGGGATGGCGATCGCCACTCAGCTCGGCGAACGCGGCGACGTCCGACGGGGACAGCACGCGTTCCGGACCGGTGAAGGTCCGTCCCACCTCGAAGTCCTCGAAGTACGGACCGGAGCCGGCCATGTCCGCCCCCCTTTTCGACACGAACGATCGTTCTTGTCACTCAAGGAAGCACGCCTCCAACACCTTCGTCAAGGCTGCCCGACGGCCGACGTTGGTGCCGTACGCTCGGCGACATGAACACCCGTTCCGCCATCCTCATCGCCGATACCGGCCGGCGGAACGAGGCAGCCATCCTCAACGCCGCACTCGAGGCGTTCGGCCGGAAGGGCTTCAACGGCGCGTCGATGCGCGACGTCGCGAAGCTCGCGGGCACCAGCCTGTCGAACCTCTACAACTACTTCCCCTCGAAGTCCCGGCTCCTCGCCGAGGTGCTCAAGCACGCGAACGACGAGCTGCAGGCGCGGGTGCGGCGCGCGGTCGCCGACGCGGGCGACGACGCGTGCTCGCGGATGCGCGAGGCGGTGCGCGCCTACGTCGGGTTCGTGGTCGACCACCAGATCGCGATGCTCGTCTCGACCAACGAGGTGCGCTACCTGGAGCTGGACGACCGCGCCGCCCTGGTGACCGAGCGGGACACGACCCAGGGCACGTTCGAGGAGATCGTCGCGCAGGGCGTGTCGAGCGGGGAGTTCCGCACGCCCTACGCCGCGGACGCCACCCGCGCGATCCTGTCCGGGATCGGAGCCATCGCCTCCTGGTACCGCCCCGAGGGGCGACTATCGCGCGGGCAGCTCGCCGAGCAGCAGGCGCGCTACGCACTCGCGCTGCTGGAAGCCCCGCTTCCCCACTGATCCAGCGCCCGAACCTTGCCGGGTCAGTGCCGCTCGGCTAGTTTGTGAACGATCGTTCGTACCTACGGCCGCAGCCCGGAGGTGGACAGAGATGGACCAGCACGCTCCCCCGCAGAAGATGGGCAGGCTCGCCGCCGCCGCGGTGTTCGCCACGACCCTCGAGTGGTTCGACTTCCTCATCTACGCGACGGCTGCCGCGCTGGTCTTCGGCCACCTGTTCTTCCCGTCGGCGAGCCCGGTCGCCGGCACGCTGGCGTCGTTCGCGACGTTCGCGGTCGGATTCGTCGCCCGCCCGCTCGGCGGGATCATCGCCGGGCACGTCGGGGACCGCTTCGGCCGCAAGCCCCCGCTCGTCGGCGCCATGCTGATCATGGGGCTGGCCACGTTCGCGATCGGCGTCCTGCCCGGGTACGACGCGATCGGATCGTGGGCACCGGCCCTGCTCGTCATCGCCCGGCTGGTGCAGGGCATCGGCGTCGGGGCCCAGTGGGGCGGCGCGGCGTTGCTGCTCACCGAACACGCGCCCGTCGAGCGACGCGGCTTCTACGGCAGCCTCGTGCAGACCGGCGCGATCTTCGGCGCGGTGGCGGGCAACATGTTCTTCCTCGTCCTCACCGCCGTGCTCAGCGAGGAACAGTTCCTCTCGTGGGGCTGGCGGATCCCGTTCCTGTCCGGGCTCCTGCTCGTCGTGATCGGCGCGTACGTCCAGCTGCGCATCGAGGACACGCCCGTGTTCCGCGAGCTGCGGCAGCAGTCGAGCGCCTCGCGCCAGGAGGCCGGGCTGCGCAAGGCGCCACTCGTGGAGGCGGTCCGCAGCTACTGGCGGGAGATCCTGCAGGCCGCGGGCGCCTTCTTCGTCGTCAACGCCACCTTCTACATCCTGATCAGCGGCATGCTCGACTACGCGACCAAGACCGTGGGGATGTCCCGCGCCTCGATCCTGTGGTGCGTGATGGCGGCCGGGCTCACCCAGGTGGTGACCATGCCCCTGTTCGGCGCGCTCACCGACCGCATGGGGTCGCGCAAGCGGCTCTACCTCATCGGCACGGTGCTGATGGCGGTGTTCGCGTTCCCGATGTTCTGGCTGGTCGACACGGGTTCCGTGCCGCTGGTGTTCCTCGCGCTGCTCATCGGGTTCACCATCCACGCCACGATGTACGGGCCCCAGGCCACGCTCTACGCCGAGATGTTCCCCGCCGACGTCCGCTACTCGGGAGCGTCGCTGGGCTACCAGTTCGCGTCGGTCTTCGCCGGCGGGCTGGCCCCGTTCATCATGACGGCCCTGCTCGCGGCCACCGGGGCGTCGTGGTCGGTGGCGGTGTACATCATCGCGTGCGCGGCGCTGACGTTCGTCGCGGTGGCGACGATCAAGGAACGGTTCGGCCGCGACCTGTACGAAACCTCGACCGCCCTCGCACCGGGAGCATCCACGCCCACGCGATGACCCGCCTGGAGTCCAGAGCCGTTCCCGCGTCAGATCAGCTTCTGGGCCTCGATCAGCGTGTGGCGCAGGATCTGCTCCATCTCGTCGAACTCGGCCTGGCCGCAGATGATCGCCCTCCGGCAGAGCGGTTGAGCCGGCCTCCGACATGATCAGATGCGGGGAACGCCGTACACGACGACGTTGTCCCGGTAGGACCGGCGCGACCGGTCGAACGGTCCCCCGCAGCTGATCAGCACCAGGCGCGGGGCGCCCGCCTGGTCGAAGACCTCCGCGGGCAGGTCGGCCTTGGAATAGGTGCGGACCGCGGCGACCGTGTAGCTCACCGTGCGCGAACCCGTGACGAGCAGCACCGCGTCGCCGGGGCGCAGCTCGGCCAGCCGGAAGAGCGCGCCGGGCCCCTGGTCGTGGGTGTCGACGTGGCCGTCGACCACCACCGAACCCGTGGGGCCGCCCGGCATGGCTCCGTCCCCCCACCAACCGACGACGTCGGGGTCGTCGGGCACCCCGAGCGCGCCGTCGGGGGCGACGTGCACGGCGGCGACGGGGGCGTCGACGCGCTGCACCGGGATCAGCAGACGCACCGGTGGCCCGGCGGGCACAGCCACCCGCGGGACCGACCCGACGGTCGGCGGCGCGTGGACCGGAACGACCGGTGGCACCGTCCCGGCCGCGACCTCCGCGCTGCCGCCGCCGGTCACCATCCCGACACCCACGAGCACGCCCCCGACCGCGACCGCGACCGACGGCCACCTCGGCGGCCTCACCTCCGGACGCGCCGCACCCGGACCGACGCGAGGGCACCCGTGGTGAGCAGCGCCAGCCCCGCGAGGACCAGAAGGCCGGAGACCGGGCCGCCCGGAGCGGCCGCGCCACCCGAACCGGCACCGACGTGATCGGGAGGCGTCACCGTCGTCGTCACAGGTGGTGACGGCGTCGCGGTGGTCGTGGTGGTCGGAGGCGGCGCTGTCGTGGACGGAGGTGGCGTCGTTGTGACCGGCGGATCCGCCACCGCGGTGGTCGGGGGTGGCGTGGAGCCCCCGCCGCCCCCGACGGTGTTGCAGGCGACGAAGCCGCCGAGGAGGACCAGCAGGAGCGCGATCACGCTGCCGATGACGACGGGCCGCCGCGACCGGCCGGAACCCGAGTTGGAATCGTCGGTCATCGCGCCTCCTGTGGCCGCACCGCCTCCGAAGGGAGGCTAGGAGGGCGTCGTCACGACCACGTCACCGCGCGCGGCTCACGGGACCGGGGTGATGGCCTTTCCCGTCGAGAACCATGACCGGACGTTCTCGATCACGCACTGGTCCATGTCATTGCGCGTCTCGAACGTGTTGCTCGCGATGTGCGGCAGCAGCACGACGTTGTCGGCCTCGATCAACGGCTGCGGCACGTTCGGCTCGTCGTCGAACACGTCGAGGCCCGCGCCGCCGATCGTGCCGGACGTGACGGCGTGGACCAGCGCCTCCTCGTCGACGAGCCAGCCGCGGGCGACGTTGACGAACACGCCCTCCGGGCCGAGCGCCGCGAGGATCTCGGCGTCGACGACGTGACCCACGCCCGGCCCGCCGGCCGCGCACAGGAACAGGAAATCCGACTCGCGTGCGAGCTCCACGCCGGTGCGGTGCAGCGGGTACTCGACGTCGGGCGCCGGGCGCGGGTCGTAGTAGGCGATCTCCATGTCGAACGCGTCGAGCCGCTTGGCGAGCATCCGGCCGATCCGGCCCATGCCGAGGATCCCGGCGCGCTTGCCGGAGAACCGCTTCCCGGACGCGGCCTGGCCGCCGGCCGCCCACTGCCCGGCGCGCACCCAGCGGTCGCCCGAGGTGATCCGGCGGGATACGTCCATCGCCAGCACCACGGCGGTGTCGGCGACGTCCTCGTACAGCACCGGCGTGGTGGTGACGACGACGCCGCGCTCGCGGGCGGCGTCGAGGTCGGTGCGTTCGAGCCCGACCCCGAACAGGGTCGTGATCTCCAGCTTCGGCAGGGCGTCCATCACCGCCGCCGACAGCCCGATCATCGGGTTCGACAGGGCACCGCGGATCCGCTCCGCCGCCGGCCCCAGCGAGCCCGCGACGTCGTCGAGCGATGCGACCTCGTGCAGGGTGAACTCGGCGCCGAGCGCTTCGAGCACGGCAGGACGCTGCCTGCCGATGACGGCGATCTCGACCCGATCCGACGTGCTCACGAAGACCCCCTGGGGTAACGGGAGACCGAAGTCTCCTTGCTGGTCATGAACTCGAGCAGGGCGGGACGACCGGCCTCGGTGGCCGCGATGCCCCGCTTGATCGCCGGCACGATCCCGTCCGGCTCGGTGATCCGTTCGCCGAACCCGCCCAGCGCCCGGGCGAACGCCGCGTAGTCGCCGGAGATGTCCGTGGCGCGGTAGCGCTCGGTGGACACCGGCATGCGGGACAGTTCGATCGCCATGCTGTGGTTGTTGAGGAGCACCGACAGGATCGGGATCCGTTCGCGCACCGCGGTCTCGAAGTCCATGCCGGTGAAGCCGATCGCGGCGTCGCCCCACACGTTCACGCACAGCATGTCCGGCCGGGCGAGCTTCGCGCCCATCGCCAGCCCCAGCCCGTAGCCGAGCTGCGTGGTCTTGCCCCAGCCGAGGTAGGTCAGCGGGTGGGTGCTCGTCCAGAACGGCGAGAGCTGGTCGCGCGGGCTGCCCGCGTCGTGGGTGATGATCGTGCCGGCGACGTCGACCGTCTGCTGCAGGTCCCACAGCACGCGGTAGGGCGACAGCGGCGTCTCGTCCGAGGTGAGCCTCGGCATCCACTCGGCGAGCCACTCCTCCCGGACCCCGGCGATCTCGGCGGCCACCGGTCCGGTCTCGCGGATCGAGCCGAGCTGCCTGCGCAGCTCGTAGATCAGCGCGTCCAGGGTGAGCGCGGCGTCCCCGATCAGGCCGATCTCCGCGGGAAGGTCCTTGTTGAGGTGCATCGGGTCGAGCGTCGCGTGCACCACCCGCTTGTCGAGCGGCAGCTGCGTGCCGAACGGCGTCTCGGTGAAGCTGCAGCCCACACCGAAGATCACGTCCGCCGCGTCGAGGAATCTCCGCACCGCCTTCGGGATGGCCGCACCGCCCGACCCGAGGGCGAGCGGGTGGTCCTCCGGGAAGGCGCTCTTGCCCTCCAGGCTGGTGGTCACCGGGGCCGCGAGCAGCTCGGCGAGCTCGCGCAGCTGGTCCCACGCCCTGGCGTAGTGCACGCCCTGCCCGGCGTAGATCACCGGACGCTCGGCCTCGGCGAGCAGCCGCGCGGCGCGGCGCACGTCGGCCGGGTCCGGCCCGTACCGGGTGCGCAGCACCCGTGTGTAGGCCAGCGGTACGGGAACCTCCTCGTCCCACAGGTCGACCGGGATCTCGACCAGCACCGGGCCGCCCCGGCCGTTGCGCAGCCGCGTGAACGCCCGCCGCAGGACGTTCGACACCTCGGCGGCGCTGACGATCGGCTCGGCCGACTTGCTGACCGAGGCCATCTGGCGGGAGGCGTTGTAGTTCGGGTCGACGTGCGCCAGCCGGCGCGGGTAGCCCGCGGGCAGCACGAGGATCGGCACCGACTCCGAGTACGCCTGCGCGATGCCGCCGTAGGCGTTCTCGGTGCCGGGCCCGTGCTGCATCGCGAACACGCCGATGGTCGCGCCGCTGCTGACCCGCGACATCGCGTCGGCCATGTGCAGGCCGGTGCGCTCCTGCCGGACGACGACGGGCCGGATCCCGGCGACCGCCGCCTGCTCGATGACGTCGTTGACCGGGTAGCCGATCAGGATCTCGACGCCCTCGCGCGCGAGGATCTCCGTGACGGCCTCCCTGACCTTCATGGCCCCGCCTTCCGCGAGGCCACCAACCGGTCGGCCAGCTCGGTGTTCACCAGGTTCTCCGGGCGCTTGCCCAGCAGCGCGTCCCGGACGTTGCGGGCCGCCATCCGGCACATCTCCCGGCGGGTGGTGCCGGTGGCGCTGCCCAGGTGCGGCAGCAGGACGACCCGCTCCCGCAGTTCGAGCAGCTGCTCGTCCACCGCGGGCTCGCGCTCGTAGACGTCGAGCCCGGCCCCGGCGATGGTGCCGTCGCGCAGGGCGGCGGCCAGCGCCGCCTCGTCGACGATGGGCCCGCGCGCGGTGTTGACCAGCATCGCGGTGGGCTTCATCGCCGCGAACGCGGCGGCGTCGAACCGGTGCCGCGTGGAGTCGAGCAGCGGCGCGTGCACGGACACGAAGTCGCTGCGGGCCAGCAGCTCGTCGAACTCCACGTACGCGACCCCGAGCTCGCGCTCGTCCTCGGCCGGCAGGCGCTGCACGTCGTGGTAGAGCACCGTCATGTCGAACCCGCGGGCGCGCCGGGCCACGGCGCTCCCGATCTGGCCGAGCCCGAACAGGCCGAGCGTGGCGCCGTGCACGTCGACGCCCAGCTGCTCCTGGTTGACGCGCCAGTGCGTGTACTGCCCGGCCCGCAGGAACGCATCGCCCTCGGGCACCCGCCGGGCGGTGGCGAGCAGCAACGCGAACGCGAGGTCGGCAGTCGCGTCGGTGAGCACCCGCGGCGTGTTGGTGACCGCGACGCCGGCCCGGGTGGCGGCGGGCACGTCGATGTTGTCGAAGCCGACCGCCACGTTGGCGACGACGCGCAGCCGCGGGCACGCGGCGAGGAACTCGGCGTCGATGCGGTCGGTGAGCAGGCAGATCAGCCCGTCGTAGCCCGCGGCGGCGGCGCGCAGCTCGGCGGCGGGCAACGGGGTGATGTCGCGGCGCAGGTCCACCGTGATGCCGGTGCCCTCGAACGCGTCGAGGGCGTCCTCCACGATCTCCTGGGAGACGAAGACCCGGCGCTGCGTCGATGATTCGCTCGCAAGCTCGCTCATGCGTACTGCCCCGTCTGCGACACCCGCACCTCCCTGCCGCCCTCGAACGCCTGGGCGATCACGGCCGTCGCCGCCGAGCGCATCAGCGCGGCGTCGGACCCGACGGTGAACATCCCGTAGCCGCGGGCGTGCCACCGGCGCACGGTCTCGGCGCTGTCGCAGTGGATGCCGGCGACCTTCCCGTGCTTGCGGCAGGCCTCGATGATCGTGTCGATCAGTTTCTCGTGCTCGGGGTCCGACACGTTGAGCGTCGGCGTCATGCCGTGCCCGAGCGCGAGGTCCGACGGGCCCACGTACACCGCGTCGACACCGGGCACGGAGAGGATCGCGTCGAGGTTCTCCACGCCCCCGGGCGTCTCGATCATGACCGCGACGATCGTGCGCCGGTTGGCCGACTCGGGGCTGTAGTCCGGCACGTCGAGCGCGGCCCGGATCGGGCCCCAGCTGCGCGTACCGACCGGCGGGTACTTCGCGGCCCTCACCGCTGCCCGCGCGTCCTCCTCGTTGTCCACCATCGGCACGATCACGCCCTGCGCGCCGGCGTCGAGCGCCTTCATGATGTGGTCGGGCTGGTTCCACGGCACCCGCACGAACGCCGGCGTCTGCGTGATCGACAGCGCCTGCAGCATCGGCATCATCTCGTCGTAGCCGATCACGCCGTGCTGGGTGTCGATGCACACCCAGTCGAAGCCGCAGCGGCCCATCATCTCCGCCGAGAACGAGCTGGGGATCGAGCACCAACCGCCGATCGTGGCCTCGGTGCCGTCCCACAGCTCACGCAGTGACTTGCCCATGGATCTCCTCCTGCTGGTCGTTCAGGGTCGATGTGGTCGCGTCATGGACGACGTCACGCGAAGCTCAGCTCGCGCCGCGACTCGATCTTGTTCTCGTCCAGGTCCATGCCCAGCCCGGGCCGGTTCGGCGGAGTGACCTTGCCGTCCACCGGGTGCACCGGGTGGGCGAGGAACCACTGGTGGATCGTGTTCCACTTCACCAGGTACTCGATCATCGGCGTGAGCGTGGCCGGCTGGGCGAAGCTGAAGTGGGTGTTGGCCGGCACCGAGTGACCGTGCGGGATGAGCTGCACGTCGTACGTGCTCGCCAGCGCGGCGATCTTGAGCATCTCCGAGATGCCGCCCGCCCAGTACGTGTCCGGTTGGTAGATGTCCATGGCGCGGGTCGCCATCAGCTGGTGGATGCCCCAGCGGGTGTACTCGTGCTCGGCGCCGGAGACGAGGATCCCCCCGGGCATGCGCCGGGTGATCTCGGCGTAGGAGTGCGGCTTGTCCGGCATGACCGGCTCCTCGATCCACCGCGGGGCGAACTCCGCCAGCCGCTCGCCCATCCGCAGCGCGTACGGCACGTCCCAGGACATCCAGGCGTCGACCATGATGTCCACGTCCGGGCCGACGCCCTCGCGCAGCGCCGCGACGAGCGCGACGTTCGCCTCCATGCCGGCCTTGCCGTCGACCGGGCCGTGCCGGGGGAACCACTTGGTGGCGGTGAACCCCTGGCGCGCGATGTCGGCGGCCCGCTCGCGGGCCTTGTCCAGTTCGAGGGAGTAGCCCAGCGCCGAGGCGTAGGCCGGGATCTCCTCCCGGGTCGGGCCACCGAGCAGCGCGTAGACCGGGACGCCGAGGTGGCGGCCCTTGAGGTCCCACAAGGCGCAGTCGAGCGCGCTGATCGCCATCATCTCGACGCCCTTGCGTCCGTGCACGCAGTGCCGGTACAGCACGTCCCAGAGGTACTCGGTGGCCAGCGGATCCTGGCTCACCAGCAGCGGCCCGAGCGTCGTGGTGATGAGGAAGGCCTGCTCCCGCGTGATCGGCCCGGCCGTGCCCGTGACGCCGTCGTCGGTCTCGATGTGCACGAACACCGAGGTCAACCGGTAGGAGCCCGAGTCCCCCTGAGGCAGGAACCCCGGCCCCTCGGCCTTGAACTGGGGGTAGATGTCGACCGGGCGGATCAGGCGCTCCTCCCAGAACGCGCCCGGGTGGTCGAGAGTCCCGTTGTACTCCACGCAGCGAACGGCTGCGATCTTCACGATCGGCTCCCCTTCGTCGTCGGGCCGCTCAGCCCACCTTGAATTCCTCGAACTGCTCCTGGATCTGCTCCAGCGCCCAGTCGGCCCCCTGCTGCGGGGTCGACCCCTGCAGCGCGACCCGGCCGATCGCGTTTCCCCACACCTGGACCCGCTCGGCCTGGCTGTAGGCCGGGCTCAGGGTCGCCCAGGACGGCACCGTCTCCCCGCGCATCTGCTCGATCACGACCTGGACGTTCGGGTCGTCGGACTGTGCGAAGTACGGGTCCTCCAGCAGCGAGGTCTGCACCGGGGCCCAGCGTGCCTGCCCGCCCTTGAGGACCTGGACCACGTTCTCGGGCCGGGTGAAGAACGACAGGAAGTCCATCGCCTGGTCCTTCTTCTCGTTCGCCTCGAACACCGCGGCGCTGTGCAGCAGCGTGATCGAGGGGCTCGGGCCGCCGATCGCCCGGTCCGGGAAGCCGGTGGTGACGATGTCCTGCCACTTGTCCGGCTCGTCCTCCTTGATCGCGCCCGGCATGGACAGCGACCCGTTGGGTGTGCACAGCACGGAGCGGTTGAGGAAGTAGGTGTTGTTGCTGCTGTCCTGCCAGTTGAGGCTGTCGGCGGGCGAGTAGCCCTGGTTGTAGAGGTCGACGATCCACGTGAGCGCGTCGGTGACGCCGCGGCGCACCTCGTCGGTGGTGACGAGGTTGTTCCGGTCGTCGAGCAGCTCGACCCCGAAGGCGCGCAGCACCTGCTGGGTGTCGTAGTTGGTGTCGCCCGCGGCCGATCCCATCGGCCAGCCGACCGCGAACACCTCGCCGTTCCCGCGGGCACGGTGGGCGTCCTGGGCCTGCTTCCAGAACCCCCAGTACCCGTCCCAGTCACGCGGCGCCTGGGCGTGGTCCATCCCGATGTCGGCGAGCATGCTGCGCCAGTGGAACAGCGACACGGTGAACTGCCACAGCGGCACCGTGTAGTAGGAGGCCGCCTCGGTCTCGCCGTTGTAGAGCCGCGCGGACCGGCGGGCGCCGTCGGTGATCTGCATCGGCTCGACCACGCGGGAGACGTCGGCCAGCAGGCCCTCGTAGGCGTGCTTCGCCGACTGGCCGAGCTCGGCGAACAGCACGTCGGGGGTGCTGCCCGCGGCCACCGCGCTCTGCTCCTTCTGCGGCATGTCGTTGGTGCCGTAGAACTGCAGGTCGATCGGCATGCCCGCCTGCTGCGACCACGCCTGGGCCACCGTGCGGACGGCCTCGTCCTGGGCGGGGTAGAAGCCCTGGTTCCACCACACGACGAGGGAGTCGCTGCTGCCGGCGCCGGACCCGCCGCACGAGGTGAGCAGGGGCGCCGCCGTGGCACCCGCGGCGAGCAGGCCCGCCCCGCGCAGGAAGTCGCGCCGCCCGATGGACGACCGCGTGCTCGTTCTTGTCATCGCCGTTCCTCCACGTCGTTGTCGAGGTCCCGATTCGAGGGGGTCATGTCTTCACCCCACCCGCGGTCATGCCGCTGGTGACGTTCTTCCGGAAGACGTAGTAGATGATCACCGGTGGGATCGCGTAGAACAGCGACGTCGCCATCAGCAGGTTCCACGGCACCTGGTCGGTGTTCAGGAACGAGCCGAGCGCCACCGGCAGGGTCATGTTCTCCGCGGAGTTCAGCAGCAGGAACGCGAGCAGGTACTCGTTCCAGGAGCTGAGCAGTGCGTATGTGCCGATCGCGACGAGAACCGGTCGCATCAGCGGCAGGTAGATCCGGACGTAGATCTGCCAGTTCGTCGCGCCGTCGACCCGCGCCGACTCGTCGAGCTCCAACGGGATACCGGTCCTCGCGTACTGCGTGAAGACCCACATCGCGTACGGCGACGCGAACGCCGTCATCGAGAAGATCAGTGCCCACGCCGTGTTCAGCAGGCTGTAGTTCGCCATCGCCTGGTAGAGCGGGATGGCCAGGAAGCTCGTGGGGATGACGTAGGTGGCGAGCGCGGCGTTCGACAACGCGGTGCCCCAGCGGGGCCGCAGCCGCGCGATCGCGAAGCTCGCCGACGAACCGATCGCGAGCACCAGCAGGGTCGTGATCGCGGCGACGAAGGTGCTGTTCCACAGCTGCCGCCAGAACTGCTCGATGAAGTAGTCGCCCGCCGTGAGCACGGTCCAGAAGTTCTCGAGCGTCGGGTTCTCCGGCCACAGCTGCCGCTCGAACACCTCCCCGTCGGGGCTGACCGACATCATCACCATGTGGTAGATCGGCAGCAGCGTCCAGACCAGCAGGACGACCGCGACCACCCCGAGCCCGACGTTGCGCCGCACCCGCGCGGCGGGAGAGCCCATCCGCGTCGCGGCCATCTCAGAACCCCTCCCGGCCGAGCCGGCGCACCAGCACGATGATCAGCGGGATGATCACCGGCAGGGCGCTGAGCGCTACCGCGACGCCCTGTTCGACGTCACCCACGTCGAAGGCGTAGCGGATCCCGAGGGTGGCCAGCACGTGCGTCGTGTCGGCCGGCCCGCCGCCGGTGACGAAGTTGATGCTGTTGTAGTCCGACAGCGTCCAGATCGACGACAGCAGTGCGCTGGTGAGGAACACGTTGCTGAGCATCGGGAACGTCACCCAGTAGAACCGCCGCAAGCCGGTGGCACCGTCCATGGCCGCCGCCTCGTAGACGTCCTGCGGAATCGCCATGCGAGCGGCCAGCATGATCAACGTCCAGAACGGGAGCCATTTCCAGATGTGCGCACCGATGGCCGCGGTCATCCCCCAGGCGGAGTCGATCAGCCAGTCCGGGTTGGGAATCCCCAGCGAGCCGAGCAGCGTGCCCAGCATCCCCCACTGCGGGTTGAGCATCCAGTGGATGGACAGGAGAGCCGGGACCGACGGGATCGCCCATGGCAGGAGGCTGATGGCGAGCAGACCGCGGATCCACCAGGTGCCCACCGCGAAGAACCCGGACAGCAGGAGGGCCAGTACGAGCTTCAGGTTGACCCCGAAGCCGACGAAGATGATCGTGTTCCACACCGTGCGCAGGTACGTGTCGTCGGTGAACAGGTCCTCGTAGAGGTCCGGGTCGGCACCCATCCAGAACCCGTAGACCACCGGGTAGACGACCACCAGCACGGCGGCGATGACGAACGGGATCGCGAAGATCACCGGCCAGTTCACCAGCGGCGGCAGCCGAGCCGGCCAGGGTGGCTTCTCGTTGCGCGGCGGAGGTGGGAGCCCCGCGGCGGGCTGGGTGAGGTCCTGACGCTCGTCCACCGGCTTGGTCATTCGCGAGACATCCTTTGGCTCGAGGGCGACCGGATCAGCGCACGAATGCGTCCTTCATCTTCGTGCGCCGCTGCGGAAGCTGAGCGGGGTCGAAGTCGGACGACCGGATCCAGCCGATGAACTCCTGCTCGGCGGCGATCACGCGGTCGGCGGCGGCCGGCAGCTCCGCCGCGATCTCGGCCGGGACCAGCAGCACGCCGTGCTGGTCGGCGTGCAGCAGGTCACCGGGCCGGACGGTGAGCCCGCCGACCGTCACCGGCTCGCCCGCGCTCTCCACCCGGGCGTACCCGTGGGAGACGCTCACGGCGCGGGCGAAGAACTGGAACCCCATCCCGCGGGCCTCGTCCAGGTCGCGCACCGAGCCGTCGGTGACGGCGCCCAGGCAGCCGAGCCGGGTGAACATCGTGGCCATCACCTCGCCCCACAGAGCGCCGTGGGCGGGCTCGTCGTCGAGGTCCTGGACCACGACGATCCGCGGCCCCGGCACCGCCTGCACGTGCGCGGTCAGTGCGTCCGGGTCGTAGCCCCCGCCGCCACCACGGGCCCGCATTGTGGCGGTGGCCGCGTACCCGACGATCCGCGGCAGATCCGGGAACACGCACCGCACCTCGTGGCGCATGTAGCCCTCGTCCCGCGGGCGCACGTCGAACAGTTCGACGGCGTTGGACAGCGTCGGCGAGTCGTAGCCCTTGAGCGCGTCCAGCACGGACGGGTCGAGCGCGGCGGGCATGGTGCTCCTCTCGATCTGCGGCCGCTCGACGGGGAGCCGGGCGGCAGGTGGTATCGACGGGCACGGAAGCGGCGGCGCCGTTCTGCGGCGCCCCGCCGGATTTCGTACGGTCGGGCCACGCGGCCCGGGTGACGATCGAGGGCGGTCCGGTGGCCGCGGGTGCGCCCACCGGGCGGAGCGGCGTCGCACGGGGGTCGGTAGCACCGGCCGCTCGAACCGGGAGGCCGCGGGCGACGGAGCCGGTGCCCCGCGTCGCCACAGCCGCTCCACAACGTGCCTCAAGCTAACATCTGGACTGACCAGATTGGAAGACCATCGGCGCAGTCAGGCCGGACGCTGGAGACCCCATGGCGGAACAGCAGATGCTGGTCGCGGAGCTCGTCCCGTTCCTGCTCTCGCGGGGCTACCGACCCAACGAGCGGGCGCCGTCGGAACGGGAGCTCGCGGAACGGTTCGGGGCCAGCCGCACCCAGGTGCGCGAGGCGCTGTCGGTGCTGGAGGCATTGCGGCTGATCGAGCGCAGACCGAAGTCGGGGATCTACATGACCACCGAGTCGGCGAGCATCGAGGCGCTACGGCTGTACGCCGAGATCGGCGTCCCGCTGTCCGGCGACCTGGTGGGCGAGATCGTCGAGGTCCGCCGCATCCAGGAGATCGAGGCCATCCGGCTGGCCTGCCACCGGCACCGCCAGGAGAACATCGACGCCCTGCGCAGCTGCCTCGCCGAATGGAGGTACCTGCCGACCGACCCGGCCCGCGTCGCCGAGCTGGACCGCGTCTTCCACTGCGGCATCGTGCGGGCCGCGCAGAACAGCGTGCTGCTGCGCCTCGTCGACCTCTTCTACCGCATGACCGAACGGCGCCGGCTGTTCTACTTCGGCGACCCGGACCGCTCCCGCCAGTCCCTCGCCGAGCACGAGGAGATCCTCGCCGCCCTCGTCGACCGCGACGAGGAGCGCGCCGTGCGCCTGCTCGACAAACACCTGTCGAGCGCCGTCCGCTACTGGGACTACCTGCTCAACGGCTCGCCGCCCGCACCGACCGACGCAGCTGCAGGCACACACCCGACCTAGACGAGCAGGTAGGTCCGAACTCGATCAGGTCGCGGAGACCGGCGGGCTGGGCTTCGCAGACGGTGTCGACGCGGCAACCTCGGCTGGGCGGACCCAGCAGGCGCCGGTTTCCGATGATCGTCGGAATCGGGACACGAACCGCATGTGTGCAGCTCATGTCCCGATCCGGCCGATCATGACTGCTTCCCGTACATGATCAAGACGACGGGCCTCCCACCGCCGACACCCGTGGCCTCTACCTGATCAAGAAACCGTCATGCGGGCGCGCCGTCCCCGACTCGTAGCCCACGCACCCACCCCCGCCAGCAGGATCTCCTCGCGAGATCACCCGTTCACCTCGACCCGACACCTGTGGACGTGGCCGGGTGGGCAGAACTACGCGTCGCATCGACCGGAGACCGCGCGCGTGGGCGGAAACGGGGCGCGTCAGCGGCCACCCGATGCCACCCAGCCGGCGTGATCGTTGCGAGTCGCGCACCACCGGGGCGGAACCCACCCTGGCGGGCGGCTCGGAACGATCACCCCGTCCCAACAGCACACCAGCGCGGTCCGCACAACGATGGCGTGCTGCTCGGGCCGGGTCAGCGGCGAGCGCAGATCTACTCGGCAGTCCGGGAGGGAGGCAACCCGAGCTGCGCGTCGAGGGCCACCAGGTCGTGCCCGACCAAGTCGCGTCTGACCGGGTCGCGTAGCGGCTGCCGAAGATCACTCGCGCAGCTCGGTCCGTGATCACCCTGCGGTCACTGTTCGGGACCACAGGATAGTGGCGTAGGCACCCGGCCGAGACGGTCTCGTCCCGAACCGCCGTGCCCCCGCGTCGGGGACGGCAGGCAGCGCAACCACGGGGTTCGGTAGTTCTGCCCACCTGGCCACGTCGATAGGTGCGGGGTCGATGCGAACCCGGGGACCCCATCAGGGGCACGCTGGTGTGGGCCCGCCGCCCGGCCCAGGCCGGGGACGGCGCGCCAAACAGACCGCTTGATCGTTCCGAGACCCAGCGCAGCGCCCTGAGCAGGGCGTTCCACCTTCATCTCGGAACGATCATCAGCCACCGACCACTGATCGGGTGAGCCTCGGGAGACGAGCAGCGCTGCTCACCCGCGGGCGCGGACGAGTCGGCGGCTCTCCAGCACGGCTGCGACCACGAAACCGCCTCCGCCGGCGAGGGCGAGCACCCAGAACAGGCTGGGCATGCCGAGGAAGAGGGCGGCCGTGGAGGTCAGGGCGAGCCACGTGCCGAGGGCGTAGTGCAGGACGTTGCGGCGGGCGGCGCCTTCCCCGAGGTAGAGCACGCCGACGAGGAAGCCGGCCAAGGTCGGCCAGAGCGTCATCTGCAGGTCGGGCATGTTCAGCCGGCCGGCGAGTCCGGTGATGAGGAGGAACAGCGCGGCGAAGGCGCTGATCCAGGAGAGCCCGAGCAGTTGCCCGGAGAGGGCGTCGTGCCGGTTGGCGCCGCGCTGGGCGCGGGTGGCGGCGAGGGTGGCGAAGACGGTGCCGGCGGCGAGGCCGGCACCGAGGAGGGTCATCGGCAGCCAGGCCGGCAGCGCGATCAGCGGGTCGGGTCCCAGGGAGACGGCGGAGGCGCCGTGACCGAGGACGTAGGCGAGACCGAAGCTGACGTAGGTGGCGCGGCTGTCGACGCCACCGGTGGCGGCGGGAGCGGCGGCCAGGGAGGGCACGGTCGCGGTGATCATGATGTCTCCGATGTACGCAGGGCTCGGCGTCAGGTGACGACGAGATGGGTAAGGGGTGCCGCGATCCGGTGGACGATGTCCGCCGGCCAGGGGTACGAGGTGGCGACGGCGTGCTGGTGGGCGAGGCCGTGCAGGCCGACCCAGAGCGCGCTCGCGTCGGCGCCGGGGTCGGCGCTGGTGGAACTACCTGCCGCGACGCAGTCGGTCAGCGTGTCGACGAGGAGGTGCATCGCCTCGGCGCCGGGGGCGCCCAGGTCGTCGGACGCGATGCCGACGCCGCCGAACATGGTGCGGTACCGCTCGGGATGGCAGGCGGCGAAGCCGACGTACGCATGGCAGGCGGCGCCGAGCCGGAGGCGGGGATCGTCGCCGGCCGCGTCGACGGCTGCTCGGATCCCGTCGGCCAGCTCGGCGAATCCCTGCTGGACGACGGCCAGCACGATGGCTGACTGGCCGGGGAAGTGCGGGTAGATCGAAGGAGCGGCGATCCCGACCCTGCGGGCCACGGCGCGCAGGGTCACCGCCCGTTCGTCGCCGCCGGCGTCGAGCAGTTCCGTCGCGGCGGCCAGGATCTCGGTGCGCAGCAACCGGCCCTCTCCGCGTCGGTTCCTCGACCGGGTGCGGGTCGGGCGGGCGGTCGCCACGGCGATCACGCGTCCGGGACGATGACGACCTTGCCTGCGACCGTGCGCGACTCGGCCAGCGCCAGGGCCGAACCGGCCTCCGACAGCGGGAACCGCGCGGCGACCTGTGCGGTGAGGACACCGTCGGCCAGCAGTGCCAGCACCGTGGTGAGGTCCTCGCGCAACCGGGCGCGGAAGGCGTCGATACGGCGCAGGCCTGCCCAGAAGTTGTAGAACGTCGCCGACCGACCGTTGGGCAGCACGTTCCACATCCCCAGCCGGGCGAAGAGCTTCAGCACCGGGAGCCGGGAGTCGCCCTCCTCGTCCTTGGTGGCCGCGGTGCCGTAGGACACCAGCGTTCCGCCGCGGCGCAGGAGCCGCCACGACTCGGCGATGCCGGCGCCGCCGACGTGGTCGAACACCGCGTCCACGCCGTTCGGCGCGATCTCGCGGATCCGCTGGTACATGGCCGGGTCGCGGTAGTCGACCGGGGTCGCGCCGAGCGCGCGCACCGCGGCGTGGTGGCGGGTCGACGCGGTGCCGATCACCGTGATCCCGGCGTGGCGGGCCAGCTGCACGAGAATCGTCCCGACGCCGCCGTTGGCGCCCAGCACCACGATGGTCGCGCCGGCGCGGACCCGAGCGGTCCGGTGCAGCATCTGCCAGGCCGTGATCCCGTTCACCAGGACGGTCTCGGCGTCGGCCGCGTCCACACCGTCCGGCACGGGCATCAGGTCGGCGACGTCGAGCACCTGGTGGGCCGCCCAGCTGCCGATCTTGGTGACCGCGGCGAACCGGCGCCCGACCAAGGTGGGATCCATGCCGGGCCCGACGGCGGTCACCGTGCCCACGACGTCGTAGCCGGGCACGAACGGGAACGCCGGCTGGCCGTAGTACTTGCCGCGGCGCATCTGCTGCTCGGCGAAGCTCACGCCGGTCGCGTCCATTCGCAGGACGACCTGACCTGCGGCCGGGGCCGGCAGTTCGCGGGTGCGCACCTGCAGGCCGCCGGCCTCGACCCTGCCCGGCAGGACGATCTCGGTGGTGTGGGTGCTGACGGTGGCGTGTTCCATGTCCGGCTCCGTTCGAGTGGTTGAGCTAACGATCGTAAAGTTACATGTGTTCACCTCCAGGGCGCAAGGCTAACGCAGATAAGTTTTCAGGTGTAAGGTGAGGGCATGTCAGACGAGTCGGCGGCCACCGCCACCCGCGCCCGCAACCGCCGCGGCGAGGGCGCGCGGCTGCGCGACGACATCGTGGCCGGAGCCGTTGCCCTGCTCGACGAGACCGGCGACGAGACGTCCGTGACTCTGCGCGCCGTCGCACGCAGGGTCGGGATCTCGGCCCCCTCGATCTACCGCCACTTCGCCGACCAGCCCAGCATCATGCTGGCCGTCGTCCAGCAGGCGTTCGAGGAGCTGGATGCGGAGCTGCGCCGCGCGCGGGACGCCGCGAGCGACGATCCCCGGGCGCGTCTCTTCGCCGTCTGCACGGGCTACCTCGAGTTCGGGCGGGCGCACCCCGGGCGCTATCGCACGATGTTCGGCGGGCTCTGGATGCCCGACCTGGAAGCGAGCTCCCTGACCGAGGCCGACATGCACGCACTGGGCCAGGGCAGCATGCAACTGCTCACCGATGCCCTCGGCGAGTGCGTGGCGGCAGGCATCGCCACCAGCACCGACCTGCCCGCCGACGCGGTGGCGCTGTGGGTGGGCCTGCACGGGCTGGCCCACCAGCAGTCGGTGACCGTCAGCTTCCCGTGGCCGCCGGACATCACCGAACGCCTCGTTGTCGCGCTGGCGCATCTGGCAGACGGTTGAGGCATCCAGCTCGACGCGTGTGAGATGCGCGACCAGGTGACCTTCTCATCGGCGCCGGTCGCGGGAGGCATCTCGCCTCCGCCCGCGCTACGATCTGTGGGAGAACCAACCAGGCGGACACCGCTCGCCTGGCGACGGTCGGCCCTGTGGGTGGGTGCCACGGCCGTCGACTGGGGTCGATCGTTGGCCATGCCTTCCCGTCTGCGGGCCGGCTGTCCGGCCGCACGGCGTCGACCTCCCGCAGATCCGTTGGTCCGGGTCGCGTCTCGGAGGAGCCACTTCGGCCCTCCCCCGACGCCCACCGCCCGACCACAGCACTGTGTGCGGCGCGGCTGCCACGGCAGCCGCGCCGGGCACACCTCGGAGGAGGAGTTAGTGGCTCGACGAGGCCAGTCCCAGACCAGGGCTCGCCGTTCCGTCCCGAGCGACCGTCGGCAAGGCCGCCGCCGCGACGACGTCAACTCGGTGCTCGCCCGCGCCGTCCGGGAGGTCGAGTCCGCCCTCCTCAACGGTCGGGTCACGCCCGCGACGCGCACGAAGTTCCAGGCCGTCGCACTGCTGCTGCGCGATGAGCGCGCCCGGGTCCAGGCGGCGGAGGACAGCAGCGACACGCACCGGGCCGAGCAGCTCAAGCGCCTCGACGGCATCGCGACGATCCTCGCGAAGAGCGCCGTGCGGGATTCCGAGCTCATGGCGCTCCTCGCCGAGGACGCCGTCGTCACCGACGAGGCCCGGTCGCGCAAGCGGGACATGCTGAGGACCGCGGGCATCGAGTCGGCGGCCGACGAGCCCTCGCCGGTGGAGCCGCCGACCGCGGCCGCCGAGAACCGGGTGGTGCCGCGGTCGGTCGTCTCGCGACAACTGGCCAACCCCTTCCTCGTCCCCGACGTCTCCGCCGTCCGGCCGAACGCACCCCGTCCCACGCGGCTCGCCACATGGGAGCTGATCGGCCCGCTGCTCAGCTCGTTCGAGCGCGCCGGGAGCGGAGCCACGGCGTGCATGGCCCTTCCCGCGCCCACCTCCCGGTACACACCGCGCGGCCTGGAGCTGATGCCGCACCAGGCCGGGCTCGTCGCCGCGGCCGCGGCCGGCCACCGGACCTTCCTGCTCGCCGACGAGCCGGGGCTGGGCAAGACGGCCCAGGCACTGCTCGCCGCGGAGGCGACCAACGCCTACCCGCTGCTCGTCGTCGTGCCGAACGTCGTCAAGACGAACTGGGCCCGCGAAGCCGCGATGTGGACACCCCACCGATCGACCACCGTGATCCACGGCAACGGTGACTCGATCGACGGGTTCGCCGACATCGTCGTCGTCAACTACGAGGTGCTCGACCGCCACGTGGGCTGGCTCGGCGACATCGGCCTGCGCGGCATGGTCGTCGACGAGGCGCACTTCATCAAGAACAAGACTTCCCAGCGCTCGCGCCACGTCCTCGAACTCTCCGAGCGCATCCGGTCCTTCACCGCGCGCCCGCTGCTGATGGCCCTCACCGGCACCCCGCTGATCAACGACATCGAGGACTTCCGGGCGATCTGGCAGTTCCTCGGCTGGATCGACGAGAAGAAGCCGCGCACCGAGCTGATGAACGCGCTCGACGAGACCGGCCTGACACCCGCCGACCCGGGGTTCTACGCCGCGGCCCGCCAACGCGTCGTCGATCTCGGCATCGTGCGTCGCCGCAAGGTCGACGTGGCCGCCGACATCCCCGCGCGCCGCATCGCCGACCTCCCCGTCGAGCTGGACGGGCCGGCCGGCCGGTCGATCCGAGCAGCCGAGCGCGAACTCGCCCGCCGGATGGTGGCGCGGTACGAGGAGGCGCTGGCCAGTCGCCGGTCCGGTGCCGTCGTCGAGGGCATCGACCGCGACCTCGTGCGCCAGGTGGCCAAGTGGGAGCAGAAGGACGCCACCACCTCGACGACCGGCGAGAACGTCTTCAGCATGATGCGGCGCATCGGCCGGGCGAAGGCCGGCCTCGCCGCCGACTACGCGGCCCAGCTCGCGCGCAGCGCGGGCAAGGTGGTCTTCTTCGCCAAGCACGTGGACGTGATGGACACGGCCGAGGCGACGTTCGCCAAGGAGGGGATCCGCTTCTCCTCGATCCGCGGCGACCAGACGCCGGCGGCGCGGCAGCGGAACATCGACGCCTTCACCCGCGACCCCGACGTGGCCATCGCCGTCTGCTCGCTCACCGCGGCCGGCGTGGGCATCAACCTCCAGGTCGCCTCCGACCTCGTGCTCGCCGAGCTCTCCTGGACCGCCGCGGAGCAGACCCAGGCCATCGACCGCAGCCACCGCATCGGCCAGTCGCAGCCCGTCACCGCGTGGCGCATCATCGCCGCGCAGACGATCGACGCCCGGATCGCGGAGCTCATCGACAGCAAGGCCGGCCTCGCCGCCCAGGCGCTCGACGGCTCGGAGGAGGAGGTCGGGTCGTCGGCCGACGTGCAGCACGAGGCGCTCGTCGCGCTGCTGACCGACGCGCTGTCAGCAGCCCCGGCGCACCTCGCGAGCTGACGACTCCGCGCCCGTGGTTCCCGTGGGGAACTCCTCGATGCCGAGCACCCGCAGTAGCTCCAGCCGCTCGCGGGTCTCGGCGTCGGCCGGGGTGAGCACCAGCAGCTGCTGGCCCTGGTCGGGGGTGACGAGGGTTTCGCAGTCCATCAGCAGGCGACCCACCCGCGGATGCACGAACGTCTTGCGGTCGGCACGCCGGACCGCCACCTCGTGTTCGGCCCACAGCCGGCGGAAGTCGGCACTCACGGCCTGCAACCGGCGGACGAGCCCGGCGACCGTGGCGTCGCCGGATCGGCGGCCGGCGGCCGCGCGGAGGTCGGCCACGAGCTGACGGGCGTGGTGCTCCTGTTCCTCGGGCGAGCAGATCGCCCGGGCAGCGGGGTCGGTGAACCAGCGGTGCACGACATAGCGCCGGTCGCCGGAGAAACCCCCGTGGTCGCCGGTCAACAGGACGGCGGCCCGGTTCTGGGCGAGGATCTCCCCCAGGTCGGACAGCACCAGCGCCGGGGTGTCGCCGAGCAGGTCGAGCATGCGCAGCAGGCCGGCGCGGGCCAGCCGGGCCACCCCGTCCGCCGGCGGGGGCCGGTGCCCGGCCAGGTGGAACAGATGCGCGCGCTCGTCGTCGGACAGGCGCAGGGCCCGGGCCAGCGCGCCGAGCAGCTGGGTCGAGGGCTGGCTGCTGCGGCCCTGCTCGAGGCGTACGACGTAGTCGACCGACATGCCGGCGATCATGGCCACCTCTTCCCGGCGAAGACCGGCGGTGCGGCGGCGAGGGCCGTCGGCGATGCCGACCTCGGCCGGGCGGATCGCCTCGCGACGGCGGCGCAGGAAGTCGGCGAGCTGGTCACGCTGCATGACCCCATGCTCCCCGCTGCCGGGCAGCCGATCCAGGGAGCCGCTCTCCCACGATCAACGCTCCGCTCCCGCGACGCGTCCCACGGGCACAGGGTGGAGACATGATGCAGACACGAAACCTGGGCCGCACCGGACCGGCAGTTTCCGCGTTGGGCCTGGGTGCGATGGGCATGTCGGGCGCTTACGGGGCGGCCGACCGCGCGGAGAGCATCGCCACCGTGCACGCCGCGCTGGAGGCCGGCGTCACGCTGATCGACACCGGCGACTTCTACGCCATGGGCCACAACGAGTTGCTGCTCGCCGAGGCGCTGCGCGGCCGCGATCGGGACAGCTATGCGCTCAGCGTCAAGTTCGGCCAGCTGCGTGGACCGGGCAATGCGTTCGGTGGATCGACGCCGGCCACGTGCGGCACATCGGGCTCTCGGAGGTCGACGCCGCGACGATCCGCCGGGCGCACGCCGTGCACCCGATCGCCGACCTGCAGATCGAGTACTCGCTCCTGTCCCGCGCGGTGGAGGCGGACATCCTGCCGACGCTGCGGGAGCTGGGCATCGGTCTGACCGCGTACGGGATCCTCGGCCGCGGCCTCATCTCGGGGCACTGGAGCGCCGACCGCGTCGCCGAGCCCGGCGACCTCCGCTGCTTCAGCCCGCGGTTCTCGAGCGGGAACGTGGAGCACAACCTCGCGCTGGTGGAGGCCCTGCGCCGGGTCGCGCAGGCGAAGGGTTGCACGGTCGCCCAGCTGGCCATCGCCTGGGTGGCCGCCCAAGGCGCCGAGGCCGGCGACATCGTGGCGCTGGTCGGCGCCCGCACCCGCGAGCGGCTGGCCGAGGCACTGCCCGCTATCGAGCTGGATCTCACCGCGGACGACCTCGCCGAGATCGAGGAGGCGGTGCCGGTGGGCGCGGCGCGCGGCGTGGTGAACCTATCGGGGCGGGGCACTAGGTCACTCCACCGGCGTGTTCTGGGCAGGGCTTCCGGCCGGGGTGAAGACGCCGAGCTCGACGAGGAACTCCTCGCTCCTGTTCTGCACGAGGTGCACGCAGCCACGGGGCAGGTAGTAGCAGTCACCCGGCCCCACGGTGACCTCCTTCCCCTCGATCTCGACGGTGCCGGACCCGCGCACGATGCACAGCATCTCGTCGTAGGGGTGGTGGTGCCGCGGGGTGCGCACCCGCGGCACGTACCCCACGAACTGGGTCATTCCCGAGCAGCCGCGGACCGGGTCGAACAGGATCTGGAACTGGCGGTTGCTGACGGCCGCCTGCCGTTCCTGGTCGGCCACGCAGGCCGTGCGGACCGCCTCGCCGCACTCCTGGCCGGGGTGGGTCGGGCCGGCGACCACGGCGACCTCGAGCGGCGCCTCACCGGCCCGCAGCGTGTACGAGGCAGGGCCGCTGACCAGCGCACCGGTGTCCGGGACGAGCTCGTCGTTCGTCCCGCCGAGGACGACGAGGTCTCCGGTGCCGGAGAGGACGTACAGCAGGTCGTCGCGTCCGGCCGCGACCCGACGCTCGGCGGCGTGACCGGGCTCGACCACGACGACGACCAGCTCGAGGCCGGAACCGTGGACGTCGGCGTGCACCCGGTGCGTGGCGGCGCCCCCGGTGCGCTCCGGCTCGACGTCGCGGAAGTGCACGACATGCCCCGCAGCACTCATCGCTCGCCCACCTGCGACTCGTCGGTGCTGCGGGCCGCGAGCTCGGTGGCCAGCACGTTGTCACCCCCGTCGAGGTCACGGCCCCTGATCCGGCGGATGCCGAGGTAGATCAGGACGAGCACCACGAAGAACGGCACCCCGGTCTGCCAGGCGGTGTCCAGCCCTTCGATCCGCGTCGTCGAGAACAGCACGGCGGCCAGGAAGACGATGACCAGTGCCGGGGTCACCGGGGCTCCCCACAGCCGCACCGGGGAGGCGGGCAGGCCCAACCGCCGTCGGCGGATCCGGAAGACCGCGTGCGTGACGAGGATCAGGATCCACACCACCATGGCCGCGAAGATCGAGATGCCGAACAGGGCGAGGTAGGCACCCGAGTCCTGGTCCCAGGACAGCACCGTCGCCACCAGCATCCCCACCGCGGAGAGCAGCAGCGCCGCCCTGGGCACCCCGGCGGACGACAGGCGCCCGGTCCACGCGGGGGCGAGCTTGTGCTGCGCGAGCGAATGCAGCATCCGCGTGGTCAGGTAGAGGTTGGTGTTCGCGCTGGACAGGGCGGCCGTCAACACGACGAAGTTCATGATCGCGGCTGCGGCGGGGATCCCGGCGCTCGCGAACACTGTGACGAACGGGCTGGCGGTGAGTCCCCCGCCCTGAGCGGTGACCGTCCACGGCACGACGGTGACCATCACCAGCACGGCGAGGATGTAGAAGAGCGCGAGCCGCAGCACCATCGCCCGGGCCGCACGCGGAACGTCGTGGGTCGGGTTCTTCGACTCCGCGGCCGTGACCGACACGACCTCGGTACCGATGTAGCTGAACAGCACGAACACCATCGCGAGGGCGAGCCCGGGGAGCCCGTTGGGCAGGAACCCGCCCTCGGCGTACAGATTCTCCGCACCCGTGGCCGGCCGGCCGGGGAGCCCGACGAAGATGAGCACCGCGCCGAGCAGGATGAACACGCAGATCGCCGACACCTTGATCATCGCCAGCCAGTACTCGGTCTCGCCGAACGCCTTCACGGCGAACGAGTTGACGGCCAGCACGACCAGCGAGAACACCAGCACCGGCGCCCACAACGGCAGCTCGGGCCACCAGAACTGGACGTAGATGCCCGCGGCGATCATCTCGCCGCCGATCGCGATGGCCTGCATCGCCCAGTACGTCCAGCGCAGGACGAAGCCGCTGCCGGCGCCGAGGTAGGCGTGGGCGATGGCACCGAACGCGCCCGCCGTCGGGTGGACCACGACCATCTCGGCCAGCGCCCAGGCGATGACGAGGGCGACGAGCCCGCACAGGATGTAGGCGATGACGACGCCGGGACCCGCTTGGGAGACCGCGAACGTGGAGCCGAGGAAGAGCCCGGTGCCGATGGCGCCCCCGATGCCGATCATCGTCAGCTGGCGGGTCGTGAGCTCACGACGTAGACCCGCGGATTCCGGAGGCGTGGACACGTGTGCTTCTCCTACGGTCGAGACATGCTCAACTTATGACGACCGTCACAGAAAGGCAATAGCCGCAGAGGTGTTCGACCTCGTGGAGATCCGCGGACAGATGACGGGCGGGTTCGCGGTGCAGGGCCCGTGGGTGTCGCTGGCGGTCGAACTCGGGTACGCGTCGGATAGCGCGTTCAGCTCCGCGTTCAAACGGGAGGTGGGGGAATCGCCACTGCGCTACCGATATCGCGTGCGGGAAGGGTCGGTACCGGCGTAGCCCGCACGGCCGGTGTGGCGGGAGCGGACCATGGCCAGCCCGCTGATGACCACGCCGATCAGTCCCAACACCAGGGCCACGATGGCCCCGGCCAGCCCGTTGCCGGTGCCGAGACCACCGGCGGAGTTGGCCATGTGGAGCCCGCCGACGACCGCGCTGACCAGCCCCATCGCCATGGCCAGGACAGCGCCGGCGCGCCCGTTGCCGGTGCCGATACGCCCGGAGGATCGGGCCAGGGCCAGCCCACCGATGACCACGCCGATCAGCCCCACCACGGCGGCCACGGTGGGCAGGAGTCGGCCGGTGCCCACGCCACCGACGGCGGAGACGTGCGCGGCCGCCTGCGTGGCGAGCATGTGTCTAACGGACATCGAAGATCCTCTCGGTCGGAGCACGGGTCGTCAGGAGAGCGATGGTCGTTGCCGGCCGGCGTCTGCGCGTCGGGCCACGGAGGTCATTTCCGGCTGATGTCCTCGGCGTACGGTCAGCCGCCGGGAGTAGGCGCCCTCGACCTGCGCGGTACTGCCGGGTCACCGCGCCCGGCGGATGCGCACCAGCGGTGGTAGCCGCCATCATGGGCCCGGATCGAGGGCGGGAGAATGGTCGACACCATGTGGGACGCTGCGCGCCGCGGCGCGCTGTCGCCGGTTGTGGCCGACGCGGTTCTCGGCGCATGCGTGGCGGTCGGACTCCTCGTCGCCGCCTTCGCCGGTGTCGGCCCCCCGGCTTCGACGAGTCCCGGCCCGCTGGACGCCGGTGCGGTGGCGCTCATCGTCACGGTCGCCGCGGCGGTCGTGGTGCGCCGCCGCTACCCCATCGCGGTGTTGGCCGTGCTCAACGCGGTCACCCTCGTCTGGTTCCTCGGCGCCTATCCCGGGCGGCTGATCATCGTGGCGCCGCTGATCGGCTGCTACACGCTCGCCGCCCACCGGGGCTGGCGGTGGGGTCTCGCGGGCGCCGTCGCCACGGCGCTGATCCAGATCATCGCGATCCGGGTGGTGCTCGCCGACACGGTGACGGCCGGCGTGGTCCCCGACGCAGTGCTGCTGGCGGCCACCGCGGGCAGCGCCGGTGCGGCCGCGGGCTACTACCGGGCCGTGCTCGCAGCCACCCGCGCCCAGCTCGCCCGGGAGACCCAGACCCGCGAAGAGCGGGTGCGCCGGCACGCGGTCGAGGAACGGCTGCGCATCGCACGCGAGTTGCACGACGTCTTCGGGCACACCCTCGCAACAATCAGCGTGCAGGCCGGTGTCGGTCTGCACCTCATCGAGCAACGGCCCGGCCAGGCCCGCGAGGCACTCACCGCGATCAAGAAGATCAGCGACGTCGGCCTGACCGACGTCAAGACGATCCTCGGCATCCTGCGCGCCGACACCTCGGCGGAGGAACGCCCCGAGCAGCCACGGGCTCCCCGGGGTGGGCTCGACCGGCTCACCGAGCTGCTCGGTACAGCGGAGGCCGCGGGCCTCCGGGTCGAGCTGGACGTCGAGGGCCACCCGCGACCGCTACCCGCCCCGGTCGACCTGGCCGCCTACCGGATCATCCAGGAAGCGCTGACCAACGTGCTACGCCACGCCGAGGCCCACACCGTGCAGCTGGTGCTGAGGCACGAACCGTCGCGGCTGCTCATCCGGATCCGCGACGACGGGGCCACCACCAGCGCGGACACCCGCCACACCACGGCTCAGCGGGACGGACACGGCATCGACGGGATGAGCGAGCGGGCCGCCGCGCTGTCCGGCCGGCTCACCGCGGGCCCACACCCCGATGGCGGCTTCGAGGTGTGCGCCGAGCTGCCCGTGCCGAACCCGTGATGATGTCCACGTGCGCCCACCCCACCGCTCCCGACTCACCCACCGGTCACCGGCGAGATCTCAGAGCGCCGAGCGGTGACTGACCCCATCCGCGTGCTCATCGCCGACGACGAAGCCCTCGTCCGGGGTGGCTTCCGGGCGCTCATCGACGCAGAGCCCGGCATGGTCGTGGTCGGGGAAGCCGCCGACGGAGCCACCGTGGTCGACCTGGCCCAGCAGATCCGCCCCGACGTCGTGCTGATGGACATCAGGATGCCGGGCGTCGACGGGCTGCGCGCCACCCACCTGATCGCCGCCGACCCCGACCTCAGCGACGTCCACGTGCTCATACTCACCACCTTCGACCACGACGAGTACGTCATCGAAGCGCTCGGTGCGGGCGCCGCCGGCTTCCTGATCAAGAACACCGAACCCGGCCAACTGCTGCACGGCATCCGCGTCGTCGCCGGAGGCGAAGCCCTGCTGTCCCCGGGACTGACCCGCCGGCTGATCGCCCGACTCACCGCCCATCCCACAACCCCGCGGCTCAACGCCGACGCCCTCGCCCAACTCACCACCCGCGAGAGACAGATCGTCGGGCTCGTCGCCCACGGCCTCAGCAACACCGACATCGCGACCGCCCTCACGATCAGCCACGCCACCGCCAAGACCCACGTCAGCCGCGCCATGACCAAACTCGGCGCCCGCGACCGCGCGCAGCTGGTCGCCCTGGCCTACCAGCACCGCCTCGTCGAACCACCCGACCCCACGCCATGACCCTTTGCGTCATCGGCAGACTCAGTGCCGAGCCCACTCCTGCGCCCAGCGGTCCAGCGGGGCGATCGCGTCGCTGAGCGCGTTGCCGATATCCGTGAGGCCGTAGGTGCCCTCTGGGTTGCGTGCAACGAGCCCGGCGGTCTCGAGCTCCCGGAGCCGCTCGTAGAGCACGGACGACGACAGGCCCGCACAGCGCGCCAGCACCGCTCGGGGACCTTGCGGACCCTCCCGCAGCTCCCACAACACGCGCAGGGACCAGCGGCGTCCGAGCAGGTCCAGCGCCGCCATGAGCGGCCGCCCCGTCACCGATCCGCGGACCGGCTGCCCCGGCCGCGGGGTTCCGCGTCTGCTCACGGCCGGGGCGCCGCGGTTCGCCCACGTCCTCGGCTGACCGGCGACCGCCACCAGGCCCTCACCGGGCCGCGTCGGGCACAGGCTCCGGATCGGGGATCTCCACCGCGTGGACCACATCGTGGTCATCACGATGGCCGTCCTCCTCCGCCTGCGTTCGAGGCACTGCCTGCCGCGACGCCGGCTTGACGTTGAGGATGAACCGGTCGCCGTAGGTCTCGAGCCCGTAGACGACGGCCTGCTCCACGGCCAGCTGCGACCGGTCGTCCCGGCGGATCAGCGGGTCGTGCCGCAGATCTCGCGTGAGAGCCACGCACAGCAGCACCATGACCAGCCCGAACGGGACCGCCATGATGATGGTGAGGTTCTGGATGCCGGTGAGTGCGTCGTCCCCACCGACCAGCAGCATGATCGCGGCGATCGCGCCCATCACCACGCCCCAGAACACGACCACCCGGGGCGAGGGATGGATCGAGCCGCGCTCGGAGAGCGTGCCCATCACGAGCGAGGCCGCGTCGGCGCCCGAGACGAAGAAGATCGCGACGAGGACCATCGCGACGACGCCGAGCGCGGCACCGAGCGGGTAGGCATCGAGCACCCCGAACAACTGGGCCTCCGCCGACTGCGACGCAAGGTCGGTGCCGGCGCGCTGGAGCATCACCGCCGCTCCGCCGAAGATCGCGAACCAGACCAGGCTGACGATGCTCGGCACGAGGATGACGCCCGCGACGAACGTCTTGATCGTGCGGCCGCGGCTGATCCGGGCGATGAACATCCCGACGAACGGCGTCCAGGAGATCCACCAGGCCCAGTAGAAGACCGTCCACCCCGACAGCCAGGTCTCGGTCGCGTCCCCGCCGGTGGCGCCGGTGCGGGAGGCCATCTCGGCGAGGTTGCCGAAGTAGTCGCCGATCGCGGTGGGCAGCAGGTTGAGGATGAGGATGGTCGGTCCGGCGACGAACACGAACGCCGCGAGCACCACGGCGAGCACCATGTTGATGTTCGACAGCCACTGGATGCCCTGCGCGACGCCGCTCACCGCGGAGGCCACGAACGCGATGGTGAGCACGACGATGACGACCACGAGCAACGCCGTGGGCGCTTCGGTCAGGAAACCGCCTGCCTCCAGTCCGCCGCCGATCTGCAGCGCACCCAGGCCGAGCGACGCCGCGGATCCGAAGAGGGTCGCGAAGATGGCCATCACGTCGATGGCCCGACCGAGCGGCCCGTGACAGCGCCGTGCACCGAGCAACGGCTCGAAGGCCGAGCTGATCAGGGAACGGCGGCCCCGGCGGAACGTGCTGTAGGCGATGGCGAGCCCGACGACGGCGTATATCGCCCACGGGTGCAGGGTCCAGTGGAACAGCGTCGTGGCCATGGCCACGTCGAACGCCTCGTCGGTGCCGGCGGCAACCGTGCCCGGCGGCGGTTCCGTGAAATGGGCGAGTGGCTCGGCGACGCCGTAGAACATCAGCCCGATGCCCATTCCGGCGCTGAACATCATCGCGATCCAGGACACCGTGCGGAACTCCGGCGTCTCGTCGTCGCGGCCCAGCGGGATCTTGCCGTAGCGGCTCGCGGCCAGCCACAGGGCGAACACGACGAACCCGCTCGCACCGAGCACGAACGCCCAGCCCCCACCCCGCATCACGCCGCTGAGCACCGCGGACGTCACCGCGGACAGCGACTCGGTGTGCAGCACACCCCACGCGATGAACGCCACGGCCAGAGCCGCCGCGGACCAGAACACCCACCGGTCCACGGTGCCTCGTCCTGCGTCGGCCGGTGGGCCGGCCGAGACGTCGTCGGTATCGGATGGGACCTGTCGGACCATGTCGCGTCCTCCTCGTTGAGGGCGGTTGTGGTGGGTGTCGAGCGGCAGGGCTTACGGGGTGAGCTTCTCGGTGACCCAGGAGTGGAAGGCACCGATGTGGTGCTCGCTGGGCACCAGGACCCCGCCCTGGGCGTACGCCTTCGACGAGGCGGCGAGCTGGCAGCGCTCGCAGGCGTCGAAGTCCTGCTGGTTGACCCGGTGGAACAGCTCCACGGAACGGTCCAGGTCCTGTCCGCCCCGCACGACCTCGGGCAGGTACAGCCAGTCGCACTCGACGACCGTGCGGTCCGGCCCGGCCGGGTACATCCGGTGGAAGATCACGTGGTCGGGGACGAGGTTGATGAACACCTGCGGGTTCACCGTGATCGCGTAGTACTTCCGGTCGTGGCCGTCCACGACTCCGGGAATGACGGTGACGCCGGCGCCACCGTCGACGGTGAACCCCTGCGCATCCTCGGCGAACGCCGCGCCGTGCCCCACGAAGTACTGCGCGGCGAACCCGTCGGCGAACTCCGGCAGTACTTCCGTCAGCTCGGGGTGGATGGTCGCGCAGTGGTAGCACTCCATGAAGTTCTCGATGATGAGCTTCCAGTTCGCGCGCACGTCGTAGGTGATCCGGCGCCCGACCTCGAGGCTGTCGATGTCCCAGCCGCCGATGACGTCGGCGCCTCCGAGCCGGTCGTTGACGGCGCCGATCACGGTGTCCTCGAACGAGGGCGGCTCGTCGGCGACACACACCCAGGCGTAGCCGAGCCACTCACGCAGCGGCACCGGGATGAGCCCGTACTCGCTGCGGTCGACGTCGGGCATCTTGGTCAGGTTCGGCGCGGCGACGAGCTTCCCGTCCAGGCCGTACGTCCAGGCGTGGTACCCGCACTGGATGTTCCGCCTCGCCACCCCGGACCGCTCCATGCACACCCGCGCGCCCCGATGCCGGCAGACGTTCAGGAACGCCCGCAGCTGCCCGTCCCGGCCGCGGACCAGGATCACGTTCTCCCGGCCGACGTCGAGGGTGCGGAAGGTGCCGGGGCCGTCGAGCTCCGCGCTCCGCGCGGCGGCGATCCAGTGGGCTTCGAAGATCCGCACCTGCTCCTGCTGGAAGAGCTCGGGATCGGTGTAGGAGAGACCCGGAAGGGTGGAGATCAGACTCGGGGACACGTCGGTCGGAGCAGACACGCGACACCTCTCGTGCGTGACGTCGGGTTCAGGAGAGTTCGGTGACGGTGGTGGCGTGCCGAGGCGTCAGCTGCCGGCGCCACTTCCCGAAGAGCTTCGGTTGGTTCATCGCGAACACCGCGACGAGCTCGCCGGCGCGGCGGTAGCCGGCGACGAAGCGGCGGGAGTCGAGGTCGCCTTCGAGGATCTCGACCTCGTCGTCGGGGAGGCGGTGCCCGGCGAACTGCAGCCGTGCCCCGTACTGGTCCGACCAGAAGTAGGGCGCGGGTGGCCGAGCCGGCCCGCCCAGGCTTCGCCCGAGCAGGGACGCCACCGCCGTGGCGGGCTGCTGCAGCGCGTTGGTCCAGTGCTCCTGGCGCAGGTCGATCCCCGCGTAGGGAGAATGGGAGAACGCGCAGTCGCCTGCGGCGACGACCTGCGGGTTGTTGGTCGCGCCGCCGGCGTCCGTCCACACCCCGCGGTGGTCGTAGTCGACGCCCGATCCGGCGAGCCACTCGATGTTCGGCAGCGCCCCGATCCCGACCACGACCACGTCGGCCGGCACGGTGCGGCCACCGGCCAGCTGGACCTCCCGGACCCGGCCGGTGCCGACGAGCCCGGTCACGACGGCACCGGTGATCAGGCGGGCCCCGTTGTCCTCGTGCAGCGCGCTGCAGGTCGCGCCGAGCTCGGGGCCCAGGACCCGGCCGAGCGGGAGCGGGTCGGACTCGATCACGGTGACCTCGACGCCGAGGCTGCGCGCCGTCGACGCCACCTCGGCCCCGATGAAGCCGGCACCGATCACGACGAGGTGGCGGCCGGCCAGCAGGTCCCGGCGCAGCGCGACCGCGTCCTCCAGCGTCCGCAAGGTGTGCACTCCCCCGAGCTGCGCCCCTCGGAACGGCCTCGCCCGCGCTCCGGTGGCCAGCACGACGCCGTCGGCCGCGATCTCCCGCCCGGACGCCAGCACGACCGAGCGACCGCGCGGGTCCAGTCCGGCCGCCGGGTCGCCGAGGCGCCAGTCCAGATCGAGATCGGCGTCGGCGTCCGTCGTCAGCGCCAGATCGTCGATGCCGATCTCGTCGGCCAGGAACTCCTTGGACAGGGGCGGGCGGTCGTAGGGGAGCCGGTCCTCGGCGCCCACGACGACGACGCGGCCGTCGAACTCGTGCTCGCGCAGGGCACGCGCCGCACTGAGACCGGCGAGGGAGCCTCCGATGACCGCGACGGTGCGCATCAGGCCGCTGCCTCCACGGGCTGCTCCACGCGCACGTAGACGAGTCCGTCGGCGACGACCACCTCGTGGGTGCGCACGGGCGTCCGGGCGGGCGGGCCCGAGGGCATTCCGGTGCGCAGGTCGAAGCAGGCGGCGTGCAGGGGGCATTCGACGTTGCAGCCCTCGACCCATCCATCTGCCAGCGAGGCGTCCTGATGGGTGCACGTGTCGTCGATGGCAAGGAGCTCGCCGTCCACGTTGAACACGGCGATCGGCACCTCGGCCTCGACCCGCACGGCCTCGCCGAGCGGTATGTCCTCCGGACGACCGACGAAGATCATGGCCTTCCTTTCTGTCTCGAATAGCGCAACGCGTGGCGCTATCAGGAACAGAATGAACACGCGGAAGACGGCCGTCAAGACCTCCGAACCACTTTGGGAGGTTTGCCCACGTAGGGTCCGGGCCGTGACGACCGATTCAGCGCGCTACGGCAGGGAGGCTGTCCCGTCCCAGGTCCAGTCGGTGGACCGCGCCATCGCGATCCTGTACCTGCTGGCCGAGCGGGGATCCGACGGCCTCGGCGTGACCGAGGTGGCCGCTGAGCTGGGCGTACACAAGTCCACCGCCTTCCGGCTCATCACCGCGCTGGAGAACGGCGATCTGGTCGAACAGCTCGAGGAGCGCGGCAAGTACCACCTGGGACGCGGCATCGTCCGGCTGGCAGGCGCCACGACCGCCCAGCTCGAACTGTCGACCGAGAGCCGACCGATCTGCCGCACCCTCGCCGCCGAGCTGGGCGAAACCGTCAACCTCGCCATCTCCGACGCCGGCGAGGTCACGAACATCCTCCAGGAGTACGGCAGCTCCGCGGTCAGCGGCCGGAACTGGACCGGCCAGCGCACCCCGCTGCACGCCACCGCCAGCGGCAAGATCCTCCTGGCCTGGGCCGACGACGAGTCGGTGAGGCAGGCCCTCGACGAGGACCTGCTCGAGTACACGCCCCACACCATCACCGAGGCTCCCGCACTGGCGGCGGAACTGAAGAAGGTCCGCGCCCGGGGTTGGGCATCCACCGCCGAGGAGTTCGAGCTCGGCCTGAACGCGCTCGCCGCTCCCGTTCGCAACGCCTCCGGCGACGTCGTCGCCGCGGTCGGCGTGTCCGGCCCGTCGTACCGCCTCTCGGTCGAGTCCTTCCCCGAGGTCGCCGCCCACCTCGTGCAGGGCGGCCGCGAGATCAGCACCCGCCTCGGCTTCTTCGGCTTCACGCGCCGAGCAAGGTCCAGCAACTAGGGGTCCGTGTCGGTGCGGCCCAGAGCCCGATGTCGCAGACCACGGTTGTCCGACCCGTGATCGAACAGCCGTGGTTGCAACCTGACCATGAAACCCCCTCCCGTGGGCGCGCCGTACCCCACCCGCACCGAAAGCCCTCAGGCCACCGGTCGGGCCTCGCGCGCATTCCGCCTGTTCGCCTCGACCTCGCACCTCACCGGGTGGCCGGGTTGGCGCCACAACCGAACCCCGTGGTCACCTTGGCGGCCGTCCCCGACGCACTGGCACGCCCGACCCGACGCGATCCTCCTGTCGAGTGCCACGCGACTGGCTGTGGTCCCGTTGCGCCCCGTGCCGAATGGGCATCGGATGGCCGCCTTTGTGCCGAACCCTGGTTCGCACCCACCTACGGTGCGCGCCGCCCGCGGTTGATCGTTCCGAGGAGCACCCGGTGGCGGTGGCGGCCGCGCTGCTGTGCTTCTCGGAAGGATCGAGCGCGTCGAGTCGTACAACAGCGCTGTCCGTGCAGCGGTGGTGTGCGACTCGCCTACAGCACCGCGCGGACGGCGCGTTCGAAGCCGACGACGTGCTCCAGCGCCAGCCGGGCCGCCGTGTCCGCCTCGCCCGCGACGATGGCTTCGAGGAGTGCGACGTGCTCCCCCACGTGGCCGGCGATCGCCGGTAGGCGGTCGAGGAACAGGCACCAGATCCGCGTCGCCAGGTTGTCCTGCCGGACGAGGATGTCCTCCAGGTACGGGTTGCCGGCGGCGCGGTAGATCTCGCGGTGGACCTCGACGTCGCGGCGGAGCAGCTCGCGCCGGTCGCCGACACGGGCCTCGAGCTCCGCGATGTCCGCGGCGAGTTCGGTGAGACGGGCCCGGTCGGCGGCGGACGCGGCGCGGGCGGCCCTGGATGCCGCGAGCGGTTCCAGCTGCGCACGGATCTCGGAGATGTGGGCCAGGTCGGTGATGTCGACCGCGGTGGCGAACGTGCCGCGGCGCGGGTAGGCGACGACGAGGCGGTCGCCCTCCAGCCGCTTCAGCGCTTCCCGCACCGGCGTGCGCCCGGTTCCGAGCTCCTGGGCGAGCGCCTCGTCGTTCAGCGGGTCTCCTGGCCGGATGTCCAGCATGACCAGGCGATCCCGGATGCCCTCGTACGCAAGATCCGCCAGCGACGCGGTTCCCACGGACGAGGAAGACAGCTGCGCCGCGACACTCATATCCGCTCTCCCGCACCCCTTGACGACGGCCAACAACCGACTTACCGTACACCGCCGACTGATATATCAGTTAGCGGGAGCTTGGTACGACAGATCGGACGCCCCATGCTCGAGACCCGGAACGGCAGCCGGACGGCCACCCCCCTCGACCCCACTCTGAATCGCGGCCTCGCCGAGGTGGACCCGGAGATCCACGCGGCGATCGGCGCGGAGCTCCGGCGGCAGGAGACCACGCTGGAGATGATCGCCAGTGAGAACTTCGCCCCGCTGGCGGTGATGCAGGCGCAGGGGTCGGTGCTCACCAACAAGTACGCCGAGGGCTACCCGGGCCGCCGCTACTACGGCGGGTGCGAGCACGTCGACGTCGTCGAACGGCTCGCCATCGACCGGCTGAAGGACCTGTTCGGCGCCACGTTCGCGAACGTGCAGCCCCACTCCGGCGCCCAGGCCAACGCGGCGGCCATGGCCGCGCTCCTGCAGCCCGGCGACACGATCCTCGGCCTCGACCTCGCCCACGGCGGGCACCTGACCCACGGGATGCGGCTCAACTTCTCCGGCCTGCTCTACGACGTCGCGCCCTACCACGTCCGCGAGGACGACCACCGCGTCGACATGGCCGAGGTCGAGCAGCTGGCCCGGGAGCGCCGTCCGAAGGTGATCGTCGCCGGCTGGTCGGCCTACCCGCGCCACCTCGACTTCGCGGAGTTCCGTCGCATCGCCGACCAGGTCGGCGCGTACCTGATGGTCGACATGGCGCACTTCGCCGGGCTCGTCGCCGCCGGGCTGCACCCCTCGCCGGTGCCGCACGCGCACGTCGTCACGAGCACCACCCACAAGACCCTCGGCGGGCCGCGCGGCGGGTTCATCGTCTCGGCCGAGGACGACCCCGCCCTGCGCAAGAAGCTCAACTCGGCGGTGTTCCCCGGCCAGCAGGGTGGGCCGCTCGAACACGTGATCGCCGCGAAGGCCGTGGCGTTCAAGCTGGCCGCGGGCGAGGTGTTCCGCGACCGGCAGGAACGCACGCTGCTCGGCGCGCAGCTGCTCGCCGACCGGCTGGTGGCAGAGGACTCGCGGGCCGCCGGCGTCGATGTCGTGAGCGGCGGCACCGACGTCCACCTGGTGCTGGTCGACCTGCGCCACTCCGAGCTCGACGGCAAGCAGGCCGAGGACCGGCTGCACGCCGCGGGGATCACCGTGAACCGCAACGCGGTGCCGTTCGACCCGCGGCCGCCGATGGTCAGCTCCGGGGTCCGGATCGGCACGCCCGCCCTGGCCGCCCGCGGGTTCGGCGCCGACGAGTTCGCCGAGGTCGCCGACATCATCGCCACCGCGTTGCGCCCGGCAACCGGCGACTCGGCCATCGCGGCGCTGCGCGAACGGGTGGCCACGTTGGCCGCGCGATTCCCCCTCTACCCGGCACTCGAGGAGGGCGACCGTTGAACCCGTTGCCCGACCACCCCGACTTCCTGTGGCGCAACGCCGAGCCGAAGCGCTCCTACGACGTGGTGATCGTCGGCGCCGGCGGGCACGGCCTCGCCACCGCCCACTACCTGGCCCGCAACCACGGCATCACCAATGTGGCGGTGCTGGAGAAGGGCTGGCTCGCCGGCGGCAACATGGCCCGCAACACCACGATCATCCGTTCCAACTACCTCTGGGACGAGAGCGCGGGCATCTACGAGCACTCGCTGAAGCTGTGGGAGGGCCTCGAGGACGACCTCGACTACCCGATCCTGTTCAGCCAGCGCGGCGTGCTCAACCTCGCGCACAGCCTGCAGGACGTGCGCGACAGCGTCCGGCGGGTGGAGGCCAACGCGCTCAACGGGGTCGACGCCGAGTGGCTCAACCCCGACGAGGTCAAGAAGGTCTGCCCGATCGTCAACACCTCGCAGGAGATCCGCTACCCGGTGCTGGGCGCCACCTACCAGCCGCGCGCCGGCATCGCGAAGCACGACTACGTGGCCTGGGGCTTCGCACGCCGCGCCGACCAGGCCGGGATCGACCTGATCCAGGACTGCGAGGTCACCGGCTTCACCACCGACGGCGACCAGGTCACCGGTGTGCGAACGACCCGCGGCGACATCGCCGCCGGCAAGGTCGCCCTCTGCGCCGCGGGCCACACCTCCGTGCTCACCGACATGCTCGGCTTCCGGGTGCCGATCCAGAGCCACCCGCTGCAGGCGCTCGTGTCCGAGCTGCTCGAACCCGTACACCCCACGGTGGTCATGTCCAACGCCATCCACGTCTACGTCTCCCAGGCGCACAAGGGCGAGCTGGTGATGGGCGCCGGCATCGACTCCTACAACGGCTACGGCCAGCGCGGCGCCTTCCACATCATCGAGCGGCAGATGGCCGCCGCCGTGGAGCTGTTCCCGGTGTTCGCGCGGGCGCACCTGCTGCGGACGTGGGGCGGGATCGTCGACACCACCCCGGACGCGTCGCCGATCGTCGGGCGCGCCCCCTACTCGAACCTCTACCTCAACTGCGGGTGGGGCACCGGGGGGTTCAAGGCCACCCCGGGCGTCGGGTGGTGCATGGCGCACACGATCGCCCACGACGAGCCGCACCCGTACAACGCCCCGTTCACCCTCGAACGCTTCGTCACCGGCGCGCTGGTCGACGAGCACGGCGCCGCGGCCGTGGCCCACTGATCGCGAGGACTCGCATGCAACTGATCGAATGCCCATGGTGCGGGCCTCGCGAAGAGGTCGAGTTCCACTACGGCGGGCAGGCCCACGTCGCCTATCCCGCCGACCCGGCCGCCCTCACCGACGAGCAGTGGGCGCACTACCTGTTCTTCCGCGACAACCCCAAGGGCCTGTTCGCGGAGCGCTGGAGCCACTCCGCCGGGTGCCGCCGCTGGTTCAACGCGCTGCGCGACACGACCACCTACCGGTTCCGCGCCGTCTACCGCCCCGAGGAGTCCCGGCCGGTGATCACATGAGCGATTTTCGCGTCCCCTCCCGTGGGCGGATCGACCGCGGCACCACCTACCGCTTCACGTTCGACGGCGTCCCGTACACCGGGCATCCCGGCGACACCCTGGCCTCGGCGCTGCTGGCCCACGGCGTGCACGCCACCGGCACGAGCATCGCGCTCGGCCGCCCCCGGGGCATCGGGGCGGCCTGGGCGGAGGACCCGGGTGGGCTCGTGCAGATCGAGGAGCCCTTCCCCGAGCCGATGCTGCTCGCCACCACGATCGAGCTCGTCGACGGGCTCGCGGCTCGCGGCATCCCCGGGCGGGGCCGGCTCGCCGATGTGCCCGACTCCGCCCGCTACGACGCGAAGCACATGCACGCCGACCTGCTCGTCGTCGGGGCCGGGCCGGCCGGCCTCGTCGCCGCGCTCACGGCGGCGCGGGCGGGCGCCCGGGTCGTGCTCGTCGACGAGCAGTCCGAGCCGGGCGGGGCGCTGCTCGGCAGCACCGACCGCGTCGACGGCGGTGCCGCCCTGGACTGGGTCGCGGCCGCGACGGCCGAGCTCGCGACGTACCCCGATGTACTGCACCTGCAGCGCACCACGGCCTTCGGGCACTACGACGACGGGTTCGTGCTCGCCCTGGAGCGGCGCACGGACCACCTCGGTACCGCGGCTCCGCGCAACCGCTCGCGGCAGCGCGTGTGGCGGATCCGGGCGCGCCACGTGCTCGTGGCCGCCGGAGCGCACGAGCGGCCCGTGGTCTTCGCCGACAACGACCGGCCCGGGATCATGCTGGCCGCCTCGGCCCGCACGTTCCTGCACCGCTACGGCGTGCTGACCGGCCGCGACGCCGTCGTGTTCACCACCGACGACGGCGCCTACGCCGCGGCGGCCGACCTCGCCGACGCCGGGGTGCGGGTGCACGCCGTGGTCGACGCGCGCCCGGAGGCACCCGCGGAGTGGCGCGCCGAGTGCGAGCGCCGCGGCATCCCGGTGCGCACGGGCCAGGTCGTCGTGGGCACGGAGGGCGTCGAGCGCGTGAGCGCGGCCCTCGTGGCGGACGTGCACGGCGGCGACCGCGAGCGGATCGCGTGCGACCTGCTGCTGGTCAGCGGCGGGTGGAACCCCGCGGTGCACCTGTTCAGCCAGGCCCGCGGCCGGCTGCGCTACGACGCCGGGCTGGGCGCGTTCGTTCCGGGCGAGACCCTGCCGGACACGTCCGTCGCCGGCTCCGCGGGCGGCGTCCTCGAGCTCGACGGCTGCCTGCGCGACGGCGCCCGGGCCGCGCTCGCCGCACTCGCGGACCTCGGGATCGACTCGCGCGGGGTGGCCGCACCGCCTGTCGCCGAACAGGCCCCGGAGCGCACCCCTCCACGGGTGCTGTGGCGGGTGCCCGGGGACGGGCACACGCAGTTCGTCGACGTGCAGCGCGACGCCACCGTCGCCGACATCGCCCGCGCCGTGGGGGCCGGCATGCGCAACGTGGAGCACGTCAAGCGGTACACGACGATCGGGACCGCGCACGACCAGGGCAAGACGTCCGGCGTGGTGGCGGCCGGGATCACCGCGGAGCTGCTGGGCGTACCGGTGGCGGACCTCGGCACCACCACGTTCCGCCCGCCGTACACGCCGGTGGCCTTCGCCGCCCTCGCCGGCCGCAACCGCGGCTCCCTCTTCGACCCCGAACGGGTCACGGCCCTGCACGACTGGCACGTGGGCCGCGGCGCGGTGTTCGAGGACGTCGGGCAGTGGAAGCGCCCGCGCTACTACCCGTTCCCGGGTGAGGACATGGACACCGCCGTGCTGCGCGAGTGCGCCGCGGTGCGCGGCGGCGTCGGGATCCTCGACGGTTCGACGCTCGGCAAGATCGACGTGCAGGGCCCGGACGCGCCGGTGCTGCTCGACCGGCTCTACACGAACATGATGAGCAGCCTCAAGGTCGGGTTCGTGCGCTACGGCGTGCTGTGCGGTGCCGACGGGATGGTGCTGGACGACGGCACCGTGCTCCGCGTCGCCGAGGACCGGTACCTCGTCTACACCACCACCGGCGGCGCCGCGAAGGTGCTCGACTGGATGGAGGAGTGGCTCCAGACCGAGTGGCCCGACCTGCGGGTGCACCTGACGTCGGTCACCGAGCAGTGGGCCACGTTCCCCGTGGTCGGGCCGCGCTCCCGGGACGTGATCGCGGCGGTCTTCCCGGACGTGGACGCCTCGAAGGAGGCCTTCCCGTTCATGGCCTGGCGCGACACCCGGCTCGGCGACGTCCCGGTGCGGATCGCCCGCGTCAGCTTCTCCGGCGAGCTCGCGTACGAGGTCAACGTCGACGGCTGGCACGCCGCGGCGGTGTGGGAGCGGCTCATCGCGGCCGGCGAGCCCCACGGCATCACCCCGTACGGCACGGAGACGATGCACGTGCTGCGCGCGGAGAAGGCCTACCCGATCGTCGGGCAGGACACCGACGGCACCGTCACCCCGCAGGACCTCGGCATGGCGTGGGTCGTGTCCAAGAAGAAGCCCGACTTCGTCGGGAAGCGCTCCTTCGCCCGCGCGGAGAACAGCAACCCGCTGCGCAAGCAGCTGGTCGGCCTCCTGCCGCACGACCACGGCGTGCTGCTGCCCGAGGGTTCGCAGGTCGTGGAGGGTGCCACCCGCCCCGAGCCGCCCGTTCCGATGCTGGGGCACGTCACGTCCAGTTACCGCAGCGCCGCGCTGGAGCGGACGTTCGCCCTCGCCCTGGTCCGGGCGGGCCGCGACCGCATCGGCGAGACCCTCCACGTCCCGGTCGGCGACACGCTTCACCCCGTGGAGGTCACCGAACCCGTGCTCGTCGACCCGGAAGGAGCCCGCCGTGACGGTTGAGCTGTCCCGGACCGGTCCGTTGCACGCCTTCACGGAGCGCTTCGCGGCCCTGCCCGACGGCGTGCAGATCGTGGCCGAGCCCTTCGTCGCCATGGCCGATCTGCGCGTCGATCCGGCCGGGCCGGCCGCCCGCACGGTGGCCGAACACCTCGGCGTCGCCCTGCCCACCACACCGTCGACGTGGGTCGACGGCCACACCGCGCGCGTGATCTGGCTGGGCCCGGACGAGTGGCTCGCCACGAGCCCGTTCCACACCCCGCAGGACCTGGAGGCGGGGTTGCGGGCAGCAGTCGGCGAGGAGGGCTCCGTGGTCGACGTCTCCGCGCAGCGCACCACGCTGCGACTGCACGGCGAACACGTGCGCGACGTGCTCGCCACCGGGTGCGCGGTCGATCTGCACCCTCGCGCGTTCCCGGCGGGGTCGGCCGCGCAGACCACCCTCGGGCTGGCCGGCGTCGTACTGCTCGCCCTCGACGACTCCGCGACCCACTACCAGCTCCTCGTGCGTTCGTCGTTCGCTCCCTACCTGGCCACCTGGCTGCTGGACGCCGCAGTCGAGTTCGGTCCGGTGGAGTTCAGCCCAGCGGAGTTCACCACCGACCCCGGGAGGGGAGCCTGATGCCCGGTTCGCCGCGTGTCGTGATCATCGGAGCCGGCATCGTCGGCACCAACCTCGCCGACGAGCTGGCCGCCCGTGGCTTCGACCGGGTCACCGTGGTCGACCAGGGACCGCTGCCGCTCACCGGCGGCTCCAGCTCGCACGCGCCCGGCCTGGTGTTCCAGACGAACGCGTCGAGGACGATGACGCAGCTCGCGCGCTACACCGTGGAGAAGTTCTCCGGGCTCGACCTCGACGGTGACTGGTGCTTCAACCAGGTCGGCGGGCTGGAGGTCGCCACCACCCCGGAGCGGCTCGCCGACCTGCACCGCAAGCACGGCTGGGCCACGTCGTGGGGCATCGAGGGCCGGATCGTCGACGCGGACGAGTGCGTGCGCCTGCATCCGCTCCTCGACCGCGACCGGGTGCTCGGGGGCCTCCACGTGCCCACCGACGGCCTGGCGAAGGCCCCGCGGGTGGTGGCCGCTCTTGCCCGACGGGCTCAGGCGTCGGGCGTGCGGTTCCGCGGGGAGACCCGGGTCACCGGGATCGAGCAGTCCGGTGGCCGGGTCACCGGCGTGCAGACCGCCGACGGCGTGCTCCCGGCCGACGTCGTGGTGTGCTGCGCCGGGTTCTGGGGGCAGCGCGTGGGTGCCATGGTGGGCATGCCGGTGCCGCTGCTCCCGCTGGCCCACCAGTACGTGAAGACGGGGCAGCTCGCCGAGCTCGTCGGCCGCAACGACGAGCGCACGGAGGCGAGGCTGCCGATCCTGCGCCACCAGGACCAGGACCTGTACTTCCGCGAGCACGTCGACCGGCTCGGGATCGGCAGCTACGCCCACCGCCCGATGCCGGTGCGACTGTCGGACCTCGATGAGGAAGGCGAGGTCACCGCGTCGGCGATGCCGTCGATGCTCCCGTTCACCGAGGAGGACTTCGACCCGTCCTGGGAGCAGAGCCGGTTGCTCCTGCCCGCGCTGGCGTCGGCGAAGGTCGAGGAGGGCTTCAACGGGATCTTCTCGTTCACCCCGGACGGCGGGCCGCTGATCGGCGAGTCGCCGGACGTCGCCGGGTTCTGGATCGCCGAGGCGGTCTGGGTCACGCACTCCGCGGGGGTGGCGAAGGCCGTGGCGGAGCTGCTCACCGACGGCCGGTCGAGCGTGGAGCTGCACGGCTGCGACGTGCACCGCTTCGAGGAGGTCCAGCTCGCCGACGACTACGTCAGCGAGACCTCCCAGCAGAACTTCGTGGAGATCTACGACGTGCTGCACCCGCTGCAGCCGCGCGAGTCGCCGCGGAACCTGCGCGTGAGCCCGTTCCACGCCCGGCAGCAGCAGCTGGGCGCGGTGTTCCTGGAGGCCGCGGGCTGGGAGCGGCCGCACTGGTACGAGGCGAACGCACACCTGGTCCTGCAACTGCCCGCGGCATGGGTGCCGCCGGAGCGCGACCCGTGGGCGGCGCAGTTCCACTCCCCCATCGCCGCCGCCGAGGCGTGGCGCACGCGCGAGGGCGTGGCGATGTACGACATGACCCCGCTCAAGCGGCTCGAGGTCGCCGGTCCGGGCGCGTTGGCGCTGCTGGACCGGCTCACCACCGGGAAGATGGACAAGTCGGTCGGCTCGGTCACCTACACCCTCGCGCTCGACGAGGCGGGTGGCGTCCGCAGTGACCTCACTGTCGCCCGGCTCGGGGTGGACCGCTTCCAGGTGGGCGCCAACGGCAACCTCGACCTGGACCACTTCCGCCGCGAGGCCCGGTCCACGAACGACGGCGCCGACGTGCAGGTCCGGGACATCACCGGCGGCACCTGCTGCATCGGGGTGTGGGGCCCGCTGGCCCGCGACCTGGTCCAGCCCCTGTCCCGCGAGGACTTCTCGCACGAGGCGCTGAAGTACTTCCGGGCGATGCCGGCGCGGATCGGTGGCGTGCCGGTCACCGCGATGCGGCTGTCGTACGTCGGCGAGCTGGGCTGGGAGATCTACACCAGCGCCGAGTACGGGCTGCGGCTGTGGGACGTGCTGTGGGCGGCCGGGCAAGAGCTGGGTGTCATCGCGGCCGGCCGGGCGGCGTTCAACAGCCTCCGGCTGGAGAAGGGCTACCGCTCCTGGGGGCACGACATGACCACCGAGCACAACCCGTACGAGGCGGGGCTCGGGTTCGCCGTGCGGCCGCAGAAGGGCGAGTTCGTCGGGCGCGACGCGATCGCGGGCATCAGCGGCGACACGGTCACCCGGAAGCTCTCCTGCCTCACGGTCGACGACCGGCGCACCGTGGTGCTCGGCCACGAGCCGGTGTACGTCGACGGCCGTGCGGCGGGCTACGTCACCAGCGCGGCGTTCGGGCACACCATCGGCGCGCCGATCGCGTACGCCTGGCTGCCCGCGACCGCGACCCCGGGCACCGCGGTCGAGATCGAGTACTTCGGCCGCCGCATCCCGGCCACCGTGGCCACGGAGCCGCTGGTGGACCCGGAGATGGCCCGGATCCGGCGCTGACGGCCCGTGCTGTTCCGGTTCCGCCCCACCGTGACGACGACGAAAGGCGCCGACGTGCGCAACCAGTCCATCGAGGAGTTCCTCACCGCGCTCGCCGCCCGGGTCCCCGCGCCCGGCGGCGGCTCGTCCGCCGCGCTGCACGCCGCCCAGGCCGCCGCGCTCGTGGCGATGGTCGCGCGCTACAGCGACGGCCCGCGCTACGCCGAGCACGCCGAGGCGGTCCGGCGCATCCGCGACGCCGCCGACGAGCTGCGCGAGAACGCGCTCGCGCTCGCCGAGGACGACGCGGCCGCGTTCACGGCCGTCACCGAGGCCTACCGCTTGCCGAAGGCCACCGCTGCCGAGGCCGCGGACCGGTCGGCGGCGATCGCGGCCGCGGTCCTCCGCGCCGCCCGGCCACCCGCGTTCGTCGTCGGGATCGCCGCCCGCGTGCTGGACCTGGCCGAGGACCTGCTGCCCATCGGCAACCGCAACGTGGTCAGCGATGTCGCCGCGGCGGCCGAGGCGGCCCGGGCCGCGGCCACCACCGCGCGCGTCAACGTCGAGATCAACCTCGTCGGCATCGAGGACAAGCAAGCCAGGAGCGAGCTGCTCGCCGCGGCCGGCTCGGTCGACGGGCTCTGCGACCGCGCCGACAAGGTGACGAACGCGGTGCGCGCGGAGCTGGCCCGATGAGCGAACCATCGGCGCAGCCCGCCCCGCTCGGCGGGCGCGAGCTCGCTGCCGACCTGCGTGCCCGCACCACCGAGGCGGCTGCCGCGCTGACCGCGGCCGGCACGCCGCCGCGGCTCGCCATCGTCGTGGCGACGGCCGACGGGTCCAGCGCCTGGTACGTGCGTTCGATCGCGAAGGCGGCGGCCGCGGTCGGGATCGTCTGCGACGTCGTGGACCTCGGCGACGCCGCGAGCACCGAGGAGATCCGCACCGTTCTAGACCGGCTCGGCGAGGACGCCGCGGTGCACGGGATCATCCTGCAGACGCCGCTGCCGGAGGGGGTCGACGCCGCCGACCTCGTGCCGGCGATCGCTCCGGGGAAGGACGTCGACGGCGCGAACCCCGCCAGCCTGGGCCGGCTCGCCGCGGGCCTGCCGGCCTTCGCGCCGGCCACCGCGGAGGCCGTGCTGGCGCTGCTGGACCACCACGGCGTCGCGCTGGCCGGCCGCCACGCCGTGGTCGTGGGCCGCTCCACAGTGGTGGGCAAGCCCGCGGCGCACCTGCTGCTCGACCGCAACGCCACGGTGACGATCTGCCACTCCCGCACAAGCGACCTCCCCGCGATCACCCGGCAGGCCGACGTGCTCGTCGCGGCGGTCGGCCGGCCCGGACTGATCACCCCCGAGCACGTGGCACCCGGAACCGTCGTGATCGACGTCGGCACCAACCCGACGTCCGACGGCGGGCTCGTCGGGGACGTCGACCCGGCCGTCGCCGAGAAGGCGGCCGGCCTGACCCCGGTACCCGGGGGCGTCGGACCCGTCACGACCGCGCTCCTGCTCCGACACACCGTCCGCGCCGCCGCCGGCACGGGCTGAGCACCTCCTTCCGCACAACCGGAGCAGCCATGACGATCAGCGCCTTCGACCTGTTCAAGGTCGGTATCGGCCCCTCGAGCTCGCACACGGTCGGACCGATGCGCGCCGCGAGCTCCTTCGCGAGCCGGCTGGAGCGGGACGGGTTGCTCGCCCGGACCAACCGCGTACGTGCCGAACTGTTCGGCTCGCTCGGGGCCACCGGACACGGGCACGGGAGCGTCAAGGCGGTGGTGCTCGGGCTCGAGGGCGAGCAGCCCGATCTCGTCGACCCGGCCGCCGCCGAACCCCGGGTCGGCGCCGTCCGCGACAGCGGCCGGTTGCTGCTCGCCGGGAAGGTGTCGATCCCGTTCGCCGTCGACGACGACGTCGTGCTGCACCGGCGCAAGCGGCTGCCGTTCCACACCAACGGCATGATCTTTCGTGCCTTCGACGCCGACGGCACGGAGCTGACGACCCGGGAGTACTACTCGGTCGGTGGCGGCTTCGTCCTCGATGAGGACGAGGCCGGCCGGCCGGTCCTCGTCGAGGACCCGACGCCGGTGCGCTACCCGTTCAGCACGGGCGAGGAGCTGCTGCGGCGCACCCGGGACACCGGGCTGCCCATCAGCGAGGTCATGCTCGCGAACGAGCTGGCGTGGCGCACCGAGGAGGACGTGCGCACCGGGCTGCTGCACATCTGGTCGGTGATGCAGGACTGCGTGGAGCGCGGGAGCCACACCACCGGGGTGCTTCCCGGCGGGCTGAAGGTGCGCAGGCGCGCCGCCGACCTGCGGGCGCGGCTCGACGCCACGAGCGGCGAGCCGGACGCGCTGAGCGCCGTCGACTGGGTCACCCTCTGCGCGCTCGCGGTGAACGAGGAGAACGCGGCGGGCGGCCGTGTCGTCACCGCCCCGACGAACGGGGCGGCCGGCATCATCCCCGCCGTCCTGCACTACTGCCGGCGCTTCGTGGGCTCGTTCTCCGACGACGGGGTGGTCCGGTTCCTGCTCACCGCCGCCGCCATCGGGCTGCTCTTCAAGGAGAACGCCTCGATCTCCGGGGCCGAGGTCGGGTGCCAGGGCGAGGTGGGATCGGCCTGCTCGATGGCCGCTGCCGGGCTCGCCGAGGTGCTGGGCGCCACCCCGGAGCAGGTCGAGAACGCCGCCGAGATCGGTATCGAGCACAACCTCGGGCTCACGTGCGACCCGGTCGGCGGGCTCGTTCAGATCCCGTGCATCGAACGCAACGCCGTGGGCGCGATCAAGGCCATCACCGCGGCGCGGCTCGCCGTCCGCGGGGACGGGCGGCACCAGGTCAGCCTCGACAAGGCGATCAAGACGATGCGCGAGACCGGGGCGGACATGAAGGACAAGTACAAGGAGACCGCCCGCGGCGGTCTCGCGCTCAACGTCGTCGAATGCTGACCCCCGGGAGCAACCCTTGACCAGCACGTTCACCCTGACCTTGAGCTGCCCGGAGCGACCCGGCATCGTGCACGCCGTCACCGCGTTCCTCTTCGAGCAGGGCTGCGACATCGTCGAGCACCAGCAGTTCGACGACCCGGTGCGCGGGTCGCTGTTCCTGCGCACCGCGTTCGTGACCGCCCGGGACACCGGCGTCGAGGCCCTGTCGGCCGCGTTCGAGCCGGTGGCCGCCGAGTTCGGGATGACGTTCGGCCTCGCCGACGACAGCCGGCCGCGGGTGCTGGTGATGGTGTCGAAGGCCGGGCACTGCCTCAACGACCTGATCTTCCGGTGGCGGGCCGGGAGCCTCGGCGCGGAGCTCGTCGCCGTCGTCTCCAACCACGAGGACCTGCGGCCCATGTCCGAGGCGGCGGGCCTGCCGTTCTTCCACGTCCCGGTCACGCCGACCACCAAGCAGCAGGCCGAACAGCGGCTGCTCGAGCTCGTGGAGGAGTACCGGGTCGACCTGGTGGTGCTCGCCCGCTACATGCAGGTCCTCACCGACGGCATGTGCCGCACGCTGCACGGCCGGGCGATCAACATCCACCACTCGTTCCTACCCGGCTTCAAGGGGGCCAAGCCCTACCACCAGGCCTACGACCACGGCGTGAAGCTCGTCGGCGCCACCGCCCACTACGTCTCCGCCGACCTCGACGAGGGACCCATCATCGAGCAGGAGGTGATCCGGATCGACCACACCTTCGACCCCCGCAGCCTCGCCACCGTCGGCCGGGACGCCGAGGCGCTGGCGCTGTCCCGTGCCGTGCGCTGGCACTGCGAGCGCCGCGTCCTGCTCAACGAGCGCAGCACGGTGGTCTTCCGCTGACCGGCGGACCTACGCGCCGAAGTAGGACTTCAGCTCGGACCGGTCGCCGTCCTCCTCGTCGGTGATCACGTAGAAGACCATGCCGGCGTCCGAGACGTCACCGTTCCCCACCAGGTCGAGCCGGGAGTACAGCCATTCCAGGTTCTCGTCGCCGCTGTCCTTCAGGAAGTCCCAGAAGTCCATGTCGGTGGGCCCGAGCCCGGAGTTCTGGTCGGGTATCTCGACGCGCTCGCAACCGAGGTCGATCAGGTCCTCGTAGTCGTGGCCCCCGTGCTCGTCCTTCCCGTGGTTCTGGTTGAAGGAGTCCTCACCGTGGGTCACGCATTCGACGTGCTTGCGGGCCTCCGGATCGGCGGCGTCGAGCGCCATCCAGACCGTCTCGATGGGCCCGGCGAGGACGATCGACAGCTGGTCGTCCTCGGTCGAGGCGTTGATCTCGGCCACCAGGTTCTTGGTGCCGGCCTCCAGCTGCGCGGGGTCGGTGTCGTCGAAGAACCGGGACATGTCGAACCCGAAGCGCTCGCCGCCCCCCTGCACGCTTTCGGTCATGTTCTTGCGGTGGTCCTCGGCCGAGTCCCAGATGTGGTCGTTGTAGTCGTAGTGCACGAGGTTGGCCTGCAGGTTCCGGTGCGCGAGGATCGCCAGCGCCATGGGCGCGGACGCCCAGTCGTCCTCGTCGTGCTGGTTGCCGTCGGCCGACATGGCGATGCGCCCGACCTCGGCGTCGAGCGTGCTGGTCCCGCCGTCCTGGGCGCCCTGTGGACCTGGCGTGCCTTCGGCGCAGTTCTCGGACTGGCCGGACAGCGGGGCCGGCTTGTACCAGGGGCAGCCGTCCGCCGCCTCGGGTGCCTGCGTGCCGCACGCCGTGAGCAGGGCGGTCGCCGCGAGCACGGCCAGAACAGCCGCGCGAGGGTGGGACCGGTGACGAGAGACAGCCATCGTGCCTTCCAGGGCCAAGATCGACGAAGGCACCGGCTCGACGCGGCACCGTGAATCACAGTCGCACAGCCACCCTGTGGCGGCGCTGTGATCCACGTGAGCCGAACTGCTGAACGTGCTCAGCGCGGCCCCGGAGTGCGGGTGGCCGCGGCACGGCGCCGGTTCGCGTCGACCTCCTCGGGCGGCACGGCCCGGGCCGGACGGGTGAGGATCTCCCTGACCACCGACACCGGCAGCTTGGGTTCGCGGTCCTCGGTGAGCAGCCCGTTGCGCTCCTGCTCGGTGTCGGTGAGCTGGGTGTAGCAGAACCCGGCCAGTTCCGGGTTGTCGAGCACGGCGTCGACGAGCCCGCGCAACCGCTCGGTCAGCTCCTCGGCCGATCCGACGGTGCCGTACCCGAACCACTTCTCGCCGGCGGCAGGGGCGTAGCTCAGCCCGCCGAACTCGGTGAGCACCACGGGCAGGCCGCGGACGACGGGGTCGCCCAACACCACCTTCTTGCGCCCGGGTCTGCGGTCGTCCAGCACCCGGGCGACGGCCGCGGCTCCGTCGTAGCGCTCGCGGAGCGACTCGCCCTGGGGGGCGTAGTCGTGCACGCCCCAGATGTCGGTCTCGGTGATCTCCCAGCCGTCGTTGGAGATCACCGGGCGGGAGCCGTCGAGGCTCTTCGTGAGGTGGTAGAGGGCGGTGGGAAGGTGCCGCTGCCGCGCCACCTCGGCCAGGTGCCAGACGCCCCAGCTCTCGTTCATCGGCACCCAGGTGACCACGCACGGGTGGCTGCGGTCGCGGCGCACGACCTCCATCCACTCGCGCACGATCCGCTCGACGGTGCGGGGCGCGAACTCGAACGCGCTCGGCATCTCGTCCCACACCAGCAGGCCGATGCGGTCGCACCAGGCCAGGAACCGCGGGTCCTCGACCTTCTGGTGGATCCGGATCCCGTTGAAACCCAGCTCCTTGATCAGCTCGGCCTCCCGGCGCAACGCGTCCGGGCCCGGTGCGGCCAGGTGGGACTGCGGCCAGTAGCCCTGCTCGAGGGCGAGCCGCAGGAACCGGGGCTGCCCGTTGAGCAGGAACCGGCCGTCCTCCACCCCGACGCTGCGCAGCCCGAAGTACGAGCCGACCGCGTCGACCACCCCGTCGTCGAGGAGCTCGACGTCGGCCTCGATCAGGGTGGGCCGCTCGGGCGACCACAGCAGCCTGCCGTGGTGCATGTCGTGGCGCGCCGCCGGGATGGCGACGTCGAAGCGGCTGTGGGCGTCGTGCACCCGCACGGTGTGCTCGGCGAGCTCCTCCTCCCCCAGGCTCAGCCGGACCCGCAGGCGCGCGGGGCGGTCCGGGCGGCGGGACAGCGCCACCTCGCAGGTGACGGCGGCCCCGGCGACGTCCGGTGTCCAGTGCACCTCGCGGACGTGCAGGTCCGGCACGATCTCCGCCCAGACCGGCTGCCAGATCCCGGTGGTGCGCTTGTAGAAGATGCCGTGCGGCTCGTCGAGCCAGTCCTGCTTGCCGCGGGGCTGCGTGACGTCGTCGGCGTGGTCCTCGGCGCGGACGACGATCAGCTGTGCGGAGCCGGGCACCAGCGCGTCGGTGACGTCGAACGAGAACGGGGTGTGCCCGCCCTCGTGCCCGCCGAGGTGCACGCCGTTGACCCAGACCTGCGCCGTGTGGTCTACGGCCCCGAAGTGCAGCAGCAGCCGCCGCCCCGGACCGGGCACGGCGAGCTCGACCTCCCGCCGGTACCAGACGACCGGCCGTGGGCTCGGGTCGTGGATGCCGGACAGCTCCGACTCGTACGGGTAGGGCACCGTGATCGTCCGGTCGAACGGGTCCGGCGACGTCGCCCAGCCCGCACCACGGCCGGCGTCGGCGTCGTCGAAGGCGAACCGCCATTCCCCGCACAGGTCCTGCCACTGCGGGCGGACCAGCTGGGGGCGCGGGTACTGCTCGTGCACGTTCTCTCCGTTCACCAGTGCGCCAGCCGCGGCCGGCTGCGGTCCTCGATGCTCACGAGGACGTCGATCAGCAGTTCCTGCAGCCCGGCCCGGGTCTCGCGGTGGGCGGGGTCCGCCCACCGGTTCACGAGCTCGTCGGGGTCGGACTCCATGTCGTAGAGCTCGCCGGTGCGCTCCCGCGCGCTCGCGGGCCCGCCGTGGTGCACGACGAGCTTCCAGCGGTCGTGGCGCAGCATCGTGGCGTGGACGGGCGGGTCGTAGGCGTGCCCGCTGTTGCGGTACTGGCACAGCGCCCAGTCGCGCCAGGCCGTGTCCTCGCCGGTGAGCAGGCCGCGCAGGCTCGCGCCCTGGTGCCGGGGCGACGGCGCGACGCCGGCGAGGTCGAGGAAGGTCGGCGCCAGGTCGACCCACTGCACCAGCTCGGGGCGCCGTGAGGGGGCGAACCGGCCGGGCCAGCGCACGATCAGCGGCACGCGGACCGCGCAGTCGTAGTGGAACGGGCCCTTGAGCATCTGCTGGTGGTCGCCGAGCATCTCGCCGTGGTCGCTGGTGAACACAACGACGGTGTCCTCGGCCAGTCCCTGCGCGTCGAGGGCGTCGAGGATACGCCCGACCTCGTCGTCGACGAGGGTGACCATCGCGTAGTACGCGGCGCGGGCCTCGTCGAGCTCGTCGTCGGTGTAGTCGGCGAAGCCGCGCGCGTGGCCCGCGTAGGAGCCCTTCGAGGCCTCGGTGAACAGCGGGGGCGCGGACGCCAGCTCGCCGTCGGTGGTCACCCGCGGCGGCAACGCGGCCACGTCGTAGCGCTGCCGGTACTCCGGCGGCGCGCCGAACCCGTGGTGCGGGTCGAAGAAGTTGGCGACGAAGAAGAAGGCTTTGCCGTCCTGGCGACCCGAGGAGAGGAACTCGATCGTCTCGTCGGCGATCCAGTGGCTGTAGTGCGCCTCGGTGGGCAAGGTGTCCCAGGTGACCTCGCCGCCGGGCGCGGACGCCTGCGCGTACAGATCGGGGTGCGCGGCGCGCAGCCACCGGTGGTAGGCGTTCTCCGAGGACCCACGGTACGGGTCGTGCGCCCACCGGAACACCCGGAACCCGTCGTCGAGCCGCGGCTCGGACCGTCCGGCGAAGCAGGCACCGAGGTGGAACTTGCCGACGAGGCCGCAGTCGTAGCCGTCGTCGGCGAGCAGCTTCGTGAACATCTCCGCGTCGGGCGCGATGTCCACGCCGTTGGCGTGCAGCCCATGGGTGGACACGTAGCGCCCGGTCATCAGGGACGCCCGCGACGGTGCGCAGACCGGGTTCTGCACGTAGCAGTTCTCGAACAGCACTCCCTCGGCGGCCAGCCGGTCCAGGTTCGGCGTGGCGATGTGCGGGTTGCCGTACGCACCGAGCGCGTCGAAGCGCTGCTGGTCGGTGCAGATCAGCAGGATGTTCGGGCTCATGACTTCACGGCTCCGGCGATCCCTTCGAAGAAGTAGCGCTGCAGGAACAGGAACAGGGCGACGATGGGGATCAGGGACAGCGTCGCGGCGGCGGCCATGCCGGGCCAGTCCACCGAGTTCTCCCCGACGAACGCCTGCATCCCGACGGCGAGGGTCCGCAGTTCCGGGTTGCTGAAGGTGAACACCAGCGGGAGCAGGAACGCGTTCCAGGTGGCGAGGAACGTCAGCACGACGACGGTGGCCGTCACCGGGCCGGCCAGCGGCAGCATCACGCGGAAGAACACCGTGAAGAAGCCGGCGCCGTCGATCACGGCGGCCTCCTCGAGCTCCCGGGGGATGCCGCGGAAGTAACCCATGTAGAGCAGGACCGCGGCGACGTGCCCACCGCCGGCCAGCGCGACGACCACGCCCGTCAGCGAGTTGAGCAGGCCGAGCCGCTGGGTGAGCTCGACGACCGGGATGATCGTGTAGCCGGCGGGCACGAACAGCGTGCCGACCAGCACCCCCACCACGAACTTGCGCCCGAGGAACGAGTAGCGCGCCAGCACGTAGCCGGCCATCGCGCACCGGATCACGACGATGGCCACGGTGAACGCCGTGACCAGGATCGTGTTGAGCAGGTAGGTGCCGAAGTTCCCGTCGACCCACGCCCGCGAGTAGTTCTTCCAGACGAACGCCTCGGGCAGCAGCGACAGGCCCGCGGTGAAGACCTCCAGCTGCCCCTTCACAGACGCCGAGAGCACCCACACGAAGGGGTAGATCCACACCGCGGCGAAGCTGAGCAGCAGCAGCGTGACCAGCCAGAGCAGGGGGCTGCGGTGGACTCGCCCGCGCACCGGCCGGGCTCCCTCCCGCTGCGCCTCGCGTGGTCGGGTGTCGGTCGCGGTCATGCGGCACCTCCGGCCGTACGTCGGGCCGCCCGGACCCCGAGCAGCTGCCCGACGCCCACCACCAGCAGGACCAGGCCCAGCACCACCGCGGCGGCGGAGGCGAACCCGAGCTCGGGGACGGTGGCGGCGAACGCCCAGCGGTAGATGTAGAGCTCGATGACCTCGGTGGCGTAGTACGGGCCGCCGCCGGTCATGGTCATCACGAGGTCGAAGATCTGCAGGTTCTGCTCGATCGTCAGCAGCGTGATGATGACGAAGAACGGCACGAGCATCGGCACCGTCACGTGCCGGAAGGACTGCCAGCGCGACGCGCCGTCCACCTGGGCCGCCTCGAGCACGCCACGCGGCACCGTCTGCAGCGCGGCCAGCCAGTAGATCATCGTCACCCCCACCCACTTCCAGGTGTGCACGGTCATCACGGTCCAGATCGCGGCGTTCGGCGAACCGAGGAAGTCCACTCCCGGAGCGCCCGCGCCCTGCAGCACCTCGCTCACCGGGCCGTCGGAGGGGTCGAAGATGAACTGCATGACCACGCCGATGATGGCCGTGGTCGTCACCACCGGCAGGAAGAACGCGGTGCGGAACAGTCGCTGGAACGGCAGCCGCGGGTGGTTGAGCAGCAACGCGATCGCCAGGCCGAGCGCCACCCGCAGCGGGACGGTCACGACCATGAACAGCATCGTGATCCCGAACGAGTTCCAGAACAGCGGGTCCGCGAGCACCTCGCGGTAGTTCTGCAGGCCGACGAATGTCTTGTCGCCCTCGAAGCCGCTCCAGGACAGGAACGAGTACCACCAGCTCGCGGCGATCGGCCAGAGCGTGTAGAGGCCGTAGAGCACGGCCGTCGGGAGCAGGAACAGGTAGGGCCAGCGGGCCTGCCACAGCTGGCGGGCTACTCCGGGCCGGGCCTTCTGCTGCACGATCGAGGTCATGCGCTGTAGTCCTCTCCGCGCCGCCAGTCCGGGAAGGCCCAGTCGCTCACGCTGACGTCGCCGACCTCGGCGATGGCGGCGTCGCGGGCGGCCGCCGAGTCGTCGGACAGCTGGCGCAGCCGGCCGCGCACGTCGGTGATCTGCCCGCTCGCGATGCCCTGGACGATCTCGCCGAGGCCCGGCTCGACCGGGGTCATCGCGGCGTGGACCTGGGCCGTCCGCGGGTTGCGGGAGGTGGCGGCCGGCCCGATGAAGACCTGCTCGGCGAACATCTGGATGCAGCGCTTGTACGTCGGGTGCGCGTCGGAGGCGGCGACGACGGAGAGGTCGAGCGGCGGCTGGTCCATGGCCGCCGCCAGGCCGCGCCGGTACTCCCCGGTCACGAGCAGCTCGAGCAGGGCGGAGGCGTCGTCGACCTCGTCGGACTGGCTGGACACGTAGAACGTGCCGGCGGTCGGTGGACGGGTGAGCACCGGCGGCCGGCCGTCCGGGGTGGGGATCGGCCCGACGCCGAGCCGCCCGAGGACCTCCGGGAACTGCGTGGCGATGGCACCCGCGTTGTAGGGGCCGTCGGGGAAGAAGGCTGCCCCTTCCGCGGCCCAGCGGACGCGCGCCGAACGCGCGTCGAGGGCCGTGCTGGCGAGGAACATCGTCTCGTCGTGGGCGAAAGAGCGGAGGAACTCGATGGCGGCGAGGAACGCGTCGTCGTGGAAGCGGTACTCACCGGTGGTGAGGTCGACGCCGTCCAGATTCCCGGTTCGGGTGCCGGGGAAGCCCGCGGTCTGGGCGAGCTCGAGGACGAAGCTGGACAGCCGATCGGGGAACTGCAGCGGCAGCACGATCCCCGACGCCGCGCCGCTGCGCTGCACGGCCCGGGCGGCGGCGCGCAGGTCGTCCCACGACTCGGGAGGCGACTCGGGATCGAGCCCCGCCTGCGCGAGCAGATCGCGGTGGAACCACACCAGCGTCTCGTACTGGCGCGGGCTGAAGATCGGGAACGAGTACAGCTCGCCCCCGAAGCTGTGCACGCCCTCGGCGAGGGTGCCTTCGGGAAATCCGGCCCGGATCGTGTCGGGGCGCCGGAGCGGGGAGAACCAGCCCTGCTCGCGCAGCAGCGGCACCGGAACGGCGAGCCCGCCGAGGGAGAACACGTCGGGCAGCTGCCGGCTCCCGAAGGCCAGCTGCAGGGCCTGCTTCTGTTCGTTGGGGTTGTAGACCGTGTACTCGACGGGCGCCCCGCCGCTCTGCGCGAACCGGTCGAACGTGGACCGCTGCAGCTCCTCCAGCGGCCCGAAGTGGTCCCACCAGCGCAACGTGCCAGGGGTGCCGGAAGCGCCGCCGCCCGTGTCGGAGGGCGCTCCGGCCGACGAGGGCGCCGTGCTGCACCCGGCGAGCGCTGCCGTGCCGGCGAGGAGGCCGGCCGAGCGCAGCAGCGCGCGTCGGGTCAGCGGTCTTCCTGGACTCTTCACGGACACCTGCCCCGTCGCGGTCGCCGAACGTGCGGCGAAGGTTTACTACGAAGTAGAGCGCTATGTAAAGCGCTACTGGTCCAGCACGTGTCGCCTCTCTACTACGAAGTAAGGGTTCGGGTACGCTGCGTGCCTGCGGAGAGGAGCCAGATGGACGTCGATCGTGCCGCGTCGTCCGCGCGGCCCCGGATGGTCGATGTCGCGCGCGTCGCCGGGGTCTCGCAGAAGTCGGTGTCGAACGTCCTCGGCGGCTACGCGGAGGTCTCGCCCGAGCTGCGCGCGAAGGTCGAGCGTGCGGTCGCCCTGCTGGGTTACGTGCCCAACTCCGCCGCCCGGACGCTGCGCACCGGTCGCACGGGCGTGATCGCCCTCGCGGTGCCGAACCTGTCGGCGCCGTACTTCGCCGAGCTGGCCAGCCACCTCACCGACGCCGCGACCGAGCGCGGGTTCACGATCCTCATCGACGAGACGCACGGCGAGGAGGACCGCGAGGCACTCATCGCCCGCGGGCTGCGCCACCACGTGATCGACGGCCTCATCCTGAGCCCGCTCGCGATGGACCCCGCGAGCATCGCGGCTGCGGCACGCAGCGTCCCGATGGTGCTGCTCGGCGAGCGGGAGCTCCCCGCCTCCGTCGACCATGTCGCCATCGACAACGTGACCGCGGCCCGCGAGGCCACCGAACATCTCCTCGGGCTGGACCGGCGCCGGATCGCGACCGTCGGCGGGCCGCTCGACGACGTGACGAGCACCGGATCGCTGCGGTTGCGCGGCTACCGGGCAGCGCTGGCGAACGCCGGGATCCGCGAGGAGGGCATCGTCGTCCCCACCCGGCGGTTGCTGCGCCACAACGGCGTGGAGGCCGCCGAACGCCTCCTCGACGCCTCCCGGCCACCGGATGCGGTGTTCTGCTTCAGCGACATGCTCGCCTTCGGCGTCATGCACGCCCTGCGGATGCGCGGCGTGCGCGTGCCGGACGACGTCGCCGTGGTCGGTTTCGACGACGTCGTCGAAGCCGCCTACTCCAACCCGACCCTCACCAGCGTGCACCTCGACCGGCAGCGGATCGCCCGTGCCGCGCTCGACATCCTGGTCGGCCGGCTCGACGGGTCCCGCACGGAGCGCCCCGGCCGCGTCGTGGTTGAGCACCGGCTGGTGGTCCGCGAATCGACCGGCGGCCGACCGGACGGCGGAGGACCCCCAGCGGCGTAGCTGACGCTCCCTTCCCCAGCTCACGCACCCCGTGCCGGCTCGCGCGACCGCTCGACGGCGTGCGTCGGCCGGAACCTGGTGCGTGAGGAGATCAAACCCCGGCCGGTTTACAGCGCTGTAAATCGCTGCTAGAACTCCCTCGGCGCGCGGCGTTCGTTCGGCCGCTCCCTCGGAACCCACCGGAAGCGGAGACGACGTTGTCAGACCCGGAGCGCTCGACCGCCCCGAACATCCTGCTGATCATGACCGACCAGCAGCGCGCCGACTTCACCGCGGCCGGCGGCTTCGGGCTGGACACGATGCCGTTCGTCGACTCCCTGGCCGCCCACGGCACGGCCTTCTCGGGCGCCTACACCAGCTACCCGGCCTGCGTCCCTGCTCGCACGAGCCTGCTGACCGGCCGCTTCCCGACCGCACACCGGGTGCGGCAGAACAGCAACGCCGGGGCCGCCACCTTCGCCGAGGACCTGCTCGACGTCGTGCGCACGGCCGGCTACAGCACGCACTTCGTCGGCAAGCCGCACATGCACCGCGGGCCGGACGACTTCGACTCCTTCCGCGGGCCCTACATGCACACCGACGGGCCGGAGGCGGACCGTGGCGCCGAGGACGCGGAGTTCGACACCTGGCTCAGGAACCTCGACCACGGCGTGCACCCCGAGCCGACGCCGTTCCCGTTGGAGCGACAGCTTCCGTACCGGATCGCGTCGGGGGCGATCGAGGCGATGGACGAGGCCGACCCGGAGCGGCCGATGTTCCTGTGGGCGTCGTTCCCCGAGCCGCACAACCCGTACCAGGTGCCGGAGCCCTACTTCGGCCTCTTCCCCGAGGACGAGGTGCCCGACCGGATCGCCGGGCCGGAGGCGATCGCCCGCAAGTCCGGGAAGTACCGGTGGCTCCGCGAGCTGATCGAGGAGAAGCGACCGGGCTACGACGACGGGTGGCGGCGCTACCGCGCCAACTACCTGGGCATGCTCCGGCTGCTGGACGACCAGATCCGACGGCTCGTGGAGCACCTCGGGCCGCGGGCCGAGAACACCGTGATCGTGTTCCTGACCGACCACGGCGACTACGTCGGCGAGTACGGCCTGCAGCGCAAGGGCGCCGGGATGCCGGAGTGCCTCATGCGGATCCCACTGCAGTTCACCGGGCCGGGCATCGCCGCCCAGCCGCGCCGCGACGACCTGGTGTCCATGGTGGACGTGCTGCCGACGCTGTGCGAGCTGGCCGGGGCGCCGGTGCCGGAGGGCGTGCAGGGGCGCAGCCTCGCGCCGCTGCTCGCCGGGCAGGACCCGCCGCCCGGCGAGTTCGACAGCATCTACGCCGAGCTCGGCTACGGCGGCGTCGCCTACGGCGCCGACGAGCGTCCGCCACTGCATTTCCCGTACGAGGGCCGCACCTTCGACGAGCTGAACTCCGTGACGCAGAGCGGCGGGCAGCGGATGGTCCGCATGGGCCGGCACAAGATGCTGATGGACGGCGACGGCGTCGGCGAGCTCTACGACCTCGACGCCGACCCGGCGGAGCTTTCCAACCTCTTCGACCGCCCGGAGTGCGCGGGCGTCCGCGATGCCCTCCTGGTCCGGCTCGTCCGCTGGACGGTGCGGATCGCCGACGACCTGCCGACCGGCGCGTACCGGCCGAAGACCACCCCCCACAACTGGCGTTGGGCCGAACCGGCTCGCCCCTCGACGACGACGGGAAGCAGGGAGCTCTCATGACAGGACACGTGATCGACCGGCGCGGCTTCCTCGGGCTGGGCGCCGCGCTGCTCGCCGCCACCGCTGTCACCGGCTGCGGCACCGGCGGCTCGGGTTCGGGCCTGCGGGTCGCCTGGTACGGCGGAGCGCCCGTGCACGAGGCGCTGGAGAAGGCGCTCGCCGCGTTCTCCGGCGGCCACCCCGACGCGCGGTTCGCCACCGAGAAGGCCCCCTTCGTGGACTACTGGGACAAGCTGGCCACCCAGGCCGCGGGCGGTCAGGCGCCCGACGTGTTCCGGATGTCGATGAGCTACTTCACCGAGTACGCGAAGCGCGGTGCGCTGCTCGACCTCGGCGACGTCGCGACGGGCATCCGGGTCGGCGACCTCGACGCGAACGTGACCGACAGCGGCACCGTCGACGGCGGGGTGTACGGGATCGGGCAGAGCACGATCACCCACGCGGCGTTCCTCAACCGGCCGCAGATCGAGTCGCTCGGCCTGGAGGTGCCGCAGACGGGCTGGACGTGGGACCAGCTCGCCCAGCTCGCGCGGTCGTTCGCCGGCGCAGCGGGCGACGGCCGGTACGGCACCTCCGACGCCGGCGGCACCATGCAGACCTTCGACGTCTTCGCCCGCCAGCACGGCACCGACATGTTCACCGCGGACGGTGCGCTGGCCGTCGGGCGCGACGTCCTCGAGGAGTGGTTCACCTTCTGGGACGCGCTGCGCCGCGACGGGGCGGCACCTCCCGCCGACGTCACCGTCGAGTCGCGGTCGTTCGAGACCTCGACGCTGGTGACCGGGCGCGCGCCGATCCAGTTCGGCTGGGTGCAGCAGGCCACCTTCTACCAGCCGCTGATGCAGGACCGGATCGACGTCGTCGCCGTCCCCGCCGGCGCCGACGGGTCGCTCGCCGGGCAGTTCGTCAAGGCGCTCGACTTCTGGTGCGTCTCGTCCGAGACCGGCGACGCCGAGCGGGCCGCCCAGGTGATCGACTTCCTCGTCAACGACGACCGCGCGATCCAGGCCGTCGGGATCACGCTGGGGATCCCACCGTCGGGGCGGGCCCGCTCACTGCTCGGCGCCGACCCGGAGTCCGCCGCGGGGAAGGCGATCGCCCTCGTGGAGGCCGTCACCCCCCAGGTGGGCCCGTCCCCGGCGGCGTGGCCGCAGGGCTACGGCGAGCTGCAGACGACGTTCCAGCGGCTGAACGAGGAGGTCGGCTTCGGCCAGTCCGACCCGGCCCGGGCGGCAACGGCCTTCGCCGACGAGGCCGACCGCATCCTGTCGTCGTGACGGCCGGGACCGCCACCCGGCTGCGCAGGAGCCTGCCCGCCTACGCGTTCCTCGCCCCGTGGATCGTCGGGATGCTCGGCATCACGCTCGGCCCGATGCTGATCTCGCTGTACTACTCGTTCACCGACTACTCGCTCCTCGGTGATCCGCGGTGGGCCGGCGCGGACAACTACGCCCGACTGCTCACCGACGAGCGGTTCCACACCTCGCTGCGGGTCACCTTCCTGTACGTGGCGCTGTCGGTGCCGCTGGAGCTGGTGTTCGCCCTGCTCGTCGCCGTCGTGTTGAACCGCGGGCTGCGCGGTCTCGCCACCTACCGCGCGATCTACTACCTGCCCAGCCTGCTCGGCGGCAGCGTCGCCGTCGCGATCCTGTGGCGCCAGATCTTCGGCCGCGACGGCCTCGTGAACGACGTGCTCGCGATCGTCGGCATCGACGGCCCGGGCTGGGTGTCCACGCCGGAGTACTCGCTGCTGACCCTCGTGGTGCTGCGCGTCTGGCAGTTCGGGGCGCCGATGGTCATCTTCCTGGCCGGGCTGCGGCAGATCCCCGACGACGTGTACGAGGCCGCGACGATCGACGGGGCCAACGTGCTGCAGCGGTTCGTGCGGATCACGCTGCCGTTGCTGTCCCCGATCATCTTCTTCAACCTGGTGCTGCAGACGATCGGGGCGTTCCAGGCGTTCACGCCGGCCTTCGTCATCTCCGGCGGCACCGGCGGCCCGTCGGATTCCACGCTCTTCTACACGCTCTACCTGTACCAGCGGGCGTTCGGCAGTTTCGAGATGGGCTACGCGGCCGCTCTGGCGTGGGTGCTGCTGCTCATCATCGGCGTCCTGACCGGGCTGAACTTCCTCTTCCGCCGGTACTGGGTCTACTCCGAGGACGAGCCGGGAGGGCAGCACTGATGGCCTCGATCGTGCAGACCCGCACCACGGAGGCGCCGTCGCCGCCGGCCGCGGCCCGTGCGGCGCGCCGGCGGCCCCGCCGGCTCCTCGCCCACGCCGGGCTCTGGCTCGGCGCGTTGGTCATGCTCTACCCGGTGCTCTGGATGCTCGCGAGCTCGTTCAAGTCGCAGGCCGAGATCTTCACGTCCTCGTCGCTGGTGCCCGTGGCGCCCGGCATCGCCAACTACGTCGACGGCTGGGACGGACCCGGCCTGCCGTTCTGGGTCTACCTGCTGAACTCGCTCCTGGTGTGCACCGGTGTGGTGATCGGCAACATCGTGTCCTGCTCGCTCGCGGCCTACGCGTTCGCGCGGATGCGCTTCATCGGACGCGGACCGTTCTTCGCGCTCATGCTCGCCACGATCATGCTGCCGCACCACGTGACCCTCATCGCCCAGTACGCGATCTTCCGAGACGTCGGCTGGATCGACACGTTCCTGCCGCTGGTGGTGCCGAAGTTCCTCGCCACCGACGCGTTCTTCGTGTTCCTGATGGTGCAGTTCATCCGCGGGCTGCCGCGCGAGTTGTACGAGGCGGCGCGCATCGACGGCTGCGGGCCGTTCCAGATCTACCTGCGCATCGTGGTGCCGTTGCTGCGACCGGCGCTCGTGACGACCGCGATCTTCTCCTTCATCTGGACCTACAACGACTTCTTCAGCCAGCTGATCTACCTGTCCAGCCCGGAGAACCTGACGGTGCCGCTGGCGCTGCGGTCGTTCCTCGACGCGTCCGGTGAGTCGGAATGGGGCCAGATGTTCGCGATGAGCATCGTGACGCTCGTGCCCGTCGTCGCCGTGTTCGTGGTCTTCCAGCGCAAGATCGTGGCGGGGATGGCGCACACGGGGCTGAAGTGACCCGCGCCTCTATCCTGGGCGCCATGCTCGTCGGTGTACCGGCCGGATGAAGCCTCGCCTGCAGGACGTCGCCGATCGGGCCGGCGTCTCGATGAAGACGGTCTCCAACGTCATCAACGGGTACGTCCACGTCTCGGAGGCGATGCGGGCGAAGGTCCTGGCGGCCGTCGAGGAGGTCGGCTACCGGCCCAACCTGTCGGCCCGCAACCTCGCCCGCGGCCGCGCCGGGATGATCGCCCTGGTCGTGCCGCAGCTGGACATGCCCTACTTCGCGTCGCTGTCGATGCACGTGCTGGAGGCCGCCGAGGAGCAGGGCTGGGTCGTGCTGATCCAACAGACCCGCGGCGACGTCGAGAAGGAGCGAGCGGTCCTGTCGGGCCGGTTCGCGCAGCGCGTCGACGGGCTCGTGTTCAGCCCGTTGCGGGTCACGCCCGACGAGATCGGGCAGCGCAGCGACCGGACACCGCTGGTGCTGCTCGGGGAACGGCCCGCCGACGGCGCCGCCGACCACGTCGTCGTCGACAACGTGGCCGCCGCCGGCCTCGCGGTGTCGCACCTCCTGGACCTCGGCCGGCGGCGCGTCGCGATGATCGGCAACTCGACCGTGGGCACCGACCGCCAGCGCTTCGAGGGGTACGCCGCCGCGCTGGCCCAGCGGGGCCTCGAGGTCGACCCCGAGCTGGTCAGGCCGGTTCCCAGCAACCGCGGCGAGGCGGGCGAGGCCGCCATGAACGCGATCCTGGCCGGCCCCGGGCCCCGGCCGGACGCCGTCTTCTGCGTCACCGACTGGGTCGCGCTAGGCGCCATCCGCTCACTGCACCTGCACGGGCTGCGGGTCCCCGAGGACGTCGCCGTCGTCGGCTTCGACGACATCCCCTACGGGCGGGCCTCCACGCCCACCCTCACCTCGATCTCCCCCGACCGCGCGGCCGTGGCCCGGGCCGCCGTCGCGTCCCTGTCGGCACAGCAGGAGGGCGACCGCGAGCCGCGCGAGATCGCCGTCGGGTTCGAGCTCGTGGTGCGGGAGAGCACGGCGGGCATGGGAGCCTCGGCCTTCGTCGAGCCCGCCGCGCTCGACGACGCCACCCTCCCGTTCGGCCGTGCACCGTCCTGAACTGGTGTCGCGCAGCTGCCGCTGGCCTGGTTCACCGCCGACCGCGTCGGCGGACTCGGGTTCGACTGGCGGCTGGCCGTCTCCATGGCCGTCGCCGCTGTCGCGGTGGCGGCGGTGTACCGGGTCGCCGGCCGCGGCATGGCGGCCGCCGACCGTGCCGCGGACCGCATCCACGCCGACGCCGCCGGCCGGATCGTGGAGTTCGCCCGCGCCCAGCCGGTGCTGCGCGCCTTCGGCCGCACGGTGGAAGGACACACCGCACTCGATTCCGCGCTCGCCGCGCAGCACACGGCCGGGCGCCGGATGCTGCGCGAGCAGGACGAGCACGACAGCGAGGGGCAGCACCGAAACCAGTGCCGAGAGCCCGAGCGACCCGCCGATCGCCTCCGGATCCTGGACGTACGCCATGAGAACAGGCTCGGGGCCGATAACGGGCAGCGTGGGCACGACGGAGGGCCACATGGGGCCGGAGTCTGCGCCCCGCATTCGAATTCGGCACCCGGAACTGCTCCGTTCAGGGCAGCGAAAGATCGACCGTTTGCCCAATAAGCGTTGTTCACCGGAAACGTCGGATAGTGTAGAAATCAGGAATATTTCCGGTCTGGGTACATTCTCCCTCATCGGTCCGGTAATGCCGCCGGACACCGTGACCAGGGGCGACCCGGCCGGTATCGAGCGCCGGCAGCATCCGTTGATCGGCTCGCCATTGACATTTCCCCGCCGCCGCTCCATACCGGTTCGGGTCCGGTCGCTCCACGAGAGCTGCTTTCGGAAGCGTCGCGTCGCGACACCTCCCTGGAACCCGGCTGGTTCACGCCCTGCGTGAAAGGACCCCGTGATGGCAACATCTGCCAGGTCTTCCCGGCGCCGGTTCCTCGTCGGCAGCGCTCTGGCCGGCTCGGCAGGCGCACTCGCGGGGGCCCGCGCACTGTTGGGCTCGCCGACGCCCGGCCCGGCCGTCCCGATGGGGCACGCGGCCCCACCCGTCGACGGCGACGCGCACGGCCCGCCCGGCGGCGGGGTGAACGGTCCGACGTTCCGGCGGGGCCAGACCGTCGACCACGCGGCCAACGGCTTCCACCCCACGGAGCTCCTGCGCGACTTCGACCAGGGGACCGTGTCCACGCTGCCCGACGGCCGCGTGCTGCGGGAGTGGGAGGTGTTCGCCAGCGACGAGGACATCGAGGTCGCGCCCGACGTGCAGTTCGCGGCGTGGACGTTCAACTCGCGGATCCCCGGCCCGACGCTGCGGTGCACCGAGGGCGACGTGCTGAGGGTGCGGTTCACCAACGGTTCGGCGCACCAGCACACGATGCACTTCCACGGCATCCACCCCGCCGAGATGGACGGCGTGCCCGGCGCCGGGCCGGGGGTGATCGAGCCGGGAGGCAAGGCGACCTACGAGTTCACCGCCGAGCCGTTCGGTCTGCACCTCTACCACTGCCACGTGGGCCCGCTGGCCGAACACATCGCCCGCGGCATGTACGGGACCTTCATCATCGACCCGAAGCAGGGACGGCCGCCCGCCGACGAAATGATCATGGTGATGCACGGTTTCAACACCACGTTCGACGGCGAGGGCAACCAGCTCTACGCCGTCAACGGCATCCCGTTCCACTACATGCACGAACCGGTGCGGGTGAAGCAGGGCGAGCTCGTGCGCATCTACCTGGTCAACATCCTGGAGTACGACCCGATCAACAGCTTCCACCTGCACGGCAACTTCTTCGACTACTACCCGACCGGCACGCGCCTCGAGCCCACCGAGTACACGGACACCGTGATCCAGGCGCAGGGCCAGCGCGGGATCTGCGAGGTGCGGTTCCCGAACCCCGGCCGGTTCATGTTCCACGCGCACAAGACCGAGTTCGCCGACCTGGGGTGGACGGGCCTGTTCGAGGTGGTGGCGTGATGCGCCAGGACACCAGGTCGCAGGCGCTCGGGCCCGTCGCCGCCCTGCTGCTCGGCGCCGCGCTGGCTGCGCTGGCCGCTCTCGCCGTCCTCGGCGACCGGAGCACGCCCGAGACCGCCGCTCCGTCCTCCGACGAGCTCACGGTGGAACGCACCGAGCTCACTCCCGGCGCCATCGAGCTGACCGTCCGGAACACCGGTTCCGACCCCGTCCGGATCGCCCAGGTGTTCGTCAACGACGTCTACGTCGACCTGGCCGGCGCGGGCGAGCCGCTCGACCCGATGTCCACCGACACCGTGCGCCTGGACTTCCCGTGGCAGGACGGCCAGCCCTACCTCGTCTCGATGCTCACCTCGACCGGGGCGGTCGTCGAGCACGAGATCGACGAGGCGGGCGACGACCCCGGGGCCGACACCGGCGCGGCCTTCGGCGAGGCAGCGCTGGTCGTCCTCGGCGCGGCCATGGCCTTCCTGCTGCTCGCCGGCGTCGACCGCGGGCTGCGGCGCAGGCAGCGGACCGGCGTCCACCACTCCCCCACCGCGTTCCGGCTCGCACTGGTGATCGCCGTCGGGGTCGGGCTGCACAACCTCGGCGCGGGCCTCGCCATCGGCGCGGCCTACGCGGTCGGCGCGGTCGCGATCGGCGCCGCTCTCGTCATCGGTGTCGCGCTGCACAACGCCACCGAGGGCGTCGCGGTCGCCGGCCCGCTCGCCCACCACCGGCCCGCGCCGCCCCGGCTGCTCGCACTCGCGCTCGTCGCCGGCGCACCGGGGATCGCCGGTGCCGTCCTGGGCGCGGCGGTCGAGAACACCGGCCTGGCGACCTTCCTGCTCGGTATCGGCGTCGGCACGATCGTCCACGTGATCAGTCGGCTCGTGCCGCGGCTGCGCGAACCGGGCCGGGCTCGGGAGGGGACGGCGGCGGACGACGCGCGGTGATCCACGACAGCCCCCACGCGCCCAGCTCCAGTCGCTGCCTGCCACGGTGCAGTGTTCGATCTCGGTGCGGACACGGCGTCGGCATCTTCCGGTCGACATGCCGTCCGCACGACTTCTGGGCAGACTCGCCACATGAAGTACGTGCTGCTGATCTGCGACGACGAGTCGGTATCGCCCTCGAACGAGGAACTGTCGGCCGATCCGGTGCATCAGGCGTGGTGGGAGGACGTACAACGGCGCGGCGGCGTGATCGTCGGCCAGCGGCTGCGTCCGGTGGTGGACGCCACCACGGTCCGCGTCCGGGACGGCGAGACGCTCGTGTCGGACGGGCCGTTCGCCGAGACGAAGGACTTCGTCGGCGGCTTCGTGATGCTCGACTGCCCCAACCTGGACGACGCCATCGCGATCGCCGCAGGCCACCCCTTCGCGCGCTGGGGCGGTGTCGAGATCCGCCCCGTCTGGGAATGACCACCTCCGACGAGCGGGTTCGCGCGGCCGTCGAGGCCGCGTACCGGGACGAGTGGGGCCAGGTGGTCGCGACCCTGATCGGCTTGACCGGCGACTGGGACCTGGCCGAGGACTGCGCGCAGGAGGCGTTCGCAGGCGCGCTGACGACCTGGCCGCGCGACGGCGTCCCGCGCCGTCCGGGTGCCTGGCTCACCACGACCGCCCGCAACCGCGCCACCGACCGGCTGCGCCGCGCCGCTGCCGGTGCGGCCAAGCTGCGCGAGGTCGCCGTGCTGGTGCGCGACCCGGGCGATCCGCCGGTGGAGGAGGAGATCCCCGACGAGTGGCTGCAGCTGATCTTCACGTGCTGTCATCCCGCGCTGCCGTTCCCGGCTCGCGTCGCGCTCACGCTTCGGACGCTGGCCGGCATGAGCACCGCCGAGATCGCCCGGGCGTTCCTGACGGCCGAGCCGTCGATGGGGCAACGCCTCGTCCGGGCCAAGCGCAAGATCCGCGAGGCCGGCATCCCGTACCGGGTGCCGCCGGCCGAGCTCCTCCCGCAGCGGCTCTCCGCCGTCCTCGCGGTGCTCTACCTGATCTTCAACCAGGGGTACGACGAGGCCCCCGACGAGGCGAGCCGGGCCCTGACGGCCGAGTCCATCCGGCTGGCCCGGATCCTGGTCGGGCTGATGCCCCACGAGCCGGAACCGCGCGGGCTGCTCGCACTGATGCTGTTGCACGAGGCCCGGCGGGCGTCGCGGACCGAGGACGGGGTGCTGATCCCGTTGGAGGGCCAGGACCGGTCCCGCTGGGACCGGGAGCTGATCACCGAGGGCGTCGCGACGGTCGACGACGCGCTGGCGATGCGACGGGCCGGGCCGTACCAGGTGCAGGCCGCGATCGCGGCCTGCCACGCCACCGCGCCGGACGCGGCGAGCACCGACTGGCTGCAGATCGCGACCCTGTACACCGAGCTGGCGCGGCTCGCGCCGTCCCCGGTGGTGGAGCTCAACCGGGCCGTGGCGGTGGCGATGGCCGACGGCGTCGGGGCCGGGCTGCGCCTGGTCGACGACCTCGCCGCGTCCGGCCGGCTCGACGGATACCACCTGCTGCCCGCGACCCGCGCCGACCTGCTGCGCCGCGCCGGTCGGCCGGACGAGGCGAAGGCTGCCTACGAGGACGCCCTGGCCCTGGCTCCGACCGAGGCCGAGCGGCGCTACCTGGCGGGCCGCCTGCGCGCGCTCTGAGAATTCGTTGCGGGCGATGTCGGACCGGCGTGATCCGCGGTATCGGTTGCCCACTGCAGCCACCACGGCAGCCACCAACCGATACTCGCGATCACCGCCCCTCCCGGCGGTCAGGGTGGCGGGGGTGGTCACCGGCGCCGCACAGCCGGGTGCCCTCCACCCGAGTCCCCAGGCGAACGACCCGGCCCGGGCCTTCCCACGGAAAGGTCAGGTTGCGTTCCGCGCGGTTCATGGTCAAGTCGACACCACGGCTGTCCGACCAGTGATCGAACAGCCGTGGTTGCAACCTGACCATGAAACCCCCTCCCGTGGGCGCGCCGTGCCCCACCCGCACCGAAAGCCCTCAGATCACCGGTCGGGTCTCGCGCGCATTCCGCCTGCTCACCCCGACCTCGCACCTGACCGGGGTGGCCGGGTTGGCACCACAACCGAACCCCGTGGTCACCCTGGCGGCCGTCCCCGACGCACTGGCACGCCCGACCCGACGCGACCCTCCCGTCGGGTGCCACGCAACTGGCTGTGGTCCCGTTGCACCCCGCACAGAATGGGCATCGGATGGCCGCCTTTGTGCCGAACTCGGGTGCACGCCCACCTACGTGCGCGCCGCTCACCTCCGCGTGGTTGATCGTTCCGAGGAGCACTCGGTGGTGGCGGCAATCGCGTTGGTGTGCTTCTCGGAACGATCGACCGCGCCGAGTCGCACACCAGCGCTGTCCGCGCAGCCGTGGTGTGCGACTCGGCCCGATCAGGCGGCAACCATGGACAACCGAAACTCGGGATCACCGACGCACCTACCGGCTGGGTCTCAGCGCAGCCTGAACAGCATCTCGCCTGCGCGCGGCACCACGAGGGTGTCCGGGTCGGCGGCGAACGCCGCCACGTCCACGGAGGTGGGGTCCAGGTAGCCCAGGTTCGCCGCACGGCAGACGTCCTCGGGAATCGCCGTCGCCAGGGTCACCCGCACTCGCAGCCGCTCCACCCCGGTCTCGGGGTCGTAGGTGCCGGCGCCCCGCAGGTGCGTGGAGTGGGCGAGGACGCCCCAGTGGACGTGGGAGAAGCGGTCCCACTGCTTCAGGAAGTAGTCCCGGCAGTGGTAGCCGATGTCGTGGATCTCCGGGTGGCTCGAGGCGATCTCCTTGACGTGCGGCGCGTAGAGGATCACCTCCCCGCCGTCCGCGACCACCGGCTCGAGCTTGTAGAAGCCCTTGGCGGCCGTCCAGATCTCGTCGTACATCGGCGGCACGATCGACAGCACCCGCCGGACCGGGGCGTCGAGGTAGGTGACGTGGGTGGCGGCGCACACCTCCGCCGCCGAGGCCCATGACGCCCGGGTGTCGCCGAACGACACCGAGTGGAGGCCGCTGCTCGGCACGGGCGAGGGGACGGCGGCGTCCACCGCGCCGTCCACCGCGCCGTCGGCCACCTCGGCGGTGACGACGCAGAGCGCGAGCTTCTCCGCCGGGATGAGCGCCGCCCCGTCGTCGATCAGCGCCCGCACCGGGGTGATCCCGGTGGTCCCGATGATCTCCGCCGAGGTGATCAGCGCCCCCAGCCAGTGCGACACGTCGATGATCTTCTGGCCGCCGACACCGGGGAAGAAGTACTTGTTGCCGCCGGAGATCCCGACGACCTCGTGCGGCAGGACCGGGCCGATCACCAGCGCGACGTCGTGCTCGACGACCGCCCGGTTGAGCAGCACCGGCACGTCGAGTCGCATCCCACCCTCGGACAGCTCGGCGACCCGGGCGGCGGGGATCGTGCCCAGGTCCGCGAACGTCTCGGGCTTCCACCACTCGTGGTTGACCACCGTGGTGCCGGGATAGGTCTCCGCCAGCAGCCCTGGCGCGTAGCCGAGGTGGCGGGCCAGCGCCTCCTCCCCCATCGCGGCGTGCGTGCCCAGCGCGACCAGCACCGTCAGCCGGCTCACCCGGCCGTGCAGCGCGCCGTGCACGGCGCGCATCAGCAGCGGCAGCGGGCATGTCCGCGTCGCGTCGGGGATCAGCACGCAGACGCTGCGACCGTCGAACGGGTGGCCGGCGAGCTGCTCGCGCACGAATCCCGTGACCTGCTCCTCGTCGAGCACCGTCGCGGCGTCCCCGATCCGCGCGGCCGCCGCCGCCAAGCCGGATGGCACCTCACCGATCAGCGTCATGGGCATCAGCCTGTGCCGACCGCCGGCGCGCTGGCAAGCGGACCGTCCACGACTACCTGGCCTTCCTGCGCGAGGCCGGGTTCGTCGAGGCCGGGACGGTGTGGCAGGTGGGCGACGACCGGGTGCTCATCGGCATCCGCTGACCCCACCCTCGTCCTGCTGCCCGATCACACTCCGAGGAGCTCCTGCCCGACGAACCCGCCCTCGGCGCACCCCGGCGGGACGACGAAAGCCGCCGAACCCACGTGGGTGACCCACAGGTTCAGCACGTCCGACTGCGCGAGGCGGGCCTGCACCGGCACGAACGCGGAGGCCGCGTCCACCTGGTAGGCGGCGAAGAGCAGCCCCGCATCGGATGTCCCGTCCGCCGCGGGCCCGTCGTCGTAGCTGTACCCACGTCGCAGCATTCGCTCGGCCGGGATGCGATCCGTGGCCAGGACGACGTGCGCGGTCGCCGCGACGATCGGCATGCCGCGTTCGTCGACCATCCGCGGGTCGACCTCGTCGAACTCGGTGCCCCCGGTCACCGGGGCGCCGGTGTCGAGCCGGCGGGCGACCGACATCTCCTTGCCCTCCCGGCCGAAGTCGTCCCACGTGTCCAGATCCATCCGGATCCGGCGCAGCACCAGCATGCTGCCCCCGACCAGCCACGAGGGACCGTCGCGCACCCAGACGGTCTCGGCCAGCTCCGGCGAACCCGCGGCCGGGTTGGCGGTGCCGTCACGCTGCCCGAAGAGGTTCCGGGGCGTCGTTCCCGCCGGCTCGGACCCGCGGGCGGCGTTGAACCCGCGCTGGGTCCAGCGCACCGACGCCACGCTGCGCGCATCCCGAACCAGGCGGCGCACCGCATACGACAGGGGCACCGGATCGTCGGAGCAGACCTGCAGGAGCAGATCGCTGCCGGACCACCGCGGGTCGAGGCGGTCGGTCGGGAACGCGGGCAGGTTCCGGACGACGTCGGGGCAGTCGGCGCCGCGGCCGGCCGCGTCGAACAGCCCCGGCCCGAATCCGAAGGTCACCGTCAGCCGGGACGGCAGGGCCGGGATCTCCGGGTCCTCCGCCGCGAGCGGCGGGCGTCCGCTCATCAGCCGTGCGGCGTCGTCGCTGAGCAACCGCATCAGCCGGCGTACGTCGGCGAGCCCGCTGCCGGGATGCAGATCCAACCCGAGGAAGACGGCGTGCGCCTGCGCCGGGAGGGTGTCGATGCCGGGCTGGTGGACGCCGTGGAACGGAACGGTCTCGGCGCCCGTCGGTGACGCCGGGGCAGTGTCCACCGCGCCGTGCTCCCGGCCGGCGAACGCCGCGGCCGTGCCGCCGCCGACCGCGGCGGCGGCGCCTCCCAGCAGCAGGGCCCGGCGGCGCAGCGAAGGACCCTGTGGGCTCATCCGTGCTGCCCTCCGGACATGTCCGTCCCGCCGGCGCCCTCGTCGTAGTTCTCCTCGCCCCCGCTGGTCTCCTTGGCCAGGGCGGCGAACGGGATCGTGGAACCGTCGGACAGCGTGAGCGTGACCTCGACCTGGTCACCTGGCCGGATCGGCGACGTCAAGTCCATGATCATGATGTGGTCGCCGCCAGGGGCGAGCACGTGCGGGGCGCCGGGCTCGAGGACGAACCCGTCAGCCTTGGGCCGCATGATCATCGTCCCGTCGGCTCCGGTGACGACCTCGTGCAGCTCGGTGCGCGGCGACGCCGACGTCGTGGCGGACATGACGGTGACCGGCGCGGGCCCCGTCGTACCGAACGTGCCGAACACCGCGGTCATCCCCGACTCGGCGGTCTTCACCCACGGATCGGCGACGGTGACGGCCGCCGCAGTGTCCGCCGCGGGCGCTGGAACCACCGCAGGCGCTGGAACTGCCGCAGGCGAGCCACCGGCACACCCGGCCAGGGCGAGCACCGCAACGCAGGCCGTGGTGGTCCAGCGGAGCAGCCCGCGGTGCGGGCGCGTGGGAAGGAACAACTGACACCCCTCGGATCGATGTGTGGATCCGGCCCGGGCACACCCCGGCCCTTCTCCACCCGGCGCCCGGTCGGGGCGCCACCTGGTCGTGAGGTCGCCGCGGAGCACGCCGCGGTTCCCGCCGCGCCGACCGGTGCGACGAGCTGGGGTCGGGTGCGAACCTGAGTACGCGCACACGCAGATGGCGGTATGCACTCGGCTGAACGGACGAACAACCGGCCGCTCGACGCCTCTCGCAGTACACACGGCGTCAGCGATCCTCAGCTTCGCAACTTCGGGGCCGCTCGCGTTCCTAATAGCCCGACAGCAGCCCGCACCGACACCCTCGAGGAGTGCTCGTGACAGCCCATGTCGTGGTCGCCGCGGAGGCGGCGGACATCGGGGGATGTCCGGCGTTGGCATGACGGGGCCGACTCGGGTGCCTGCTCCCCAGGCCCGTCGTGCGCTTCGACAGGGCCGTCCCCGGCGCGCCGTCGGGGCCGTGGCTGCTGCCATGACCACCACGGTCTGCGGGCACCTGCTCGCCACCGGCTCGCCGCCACCGCTGACCGGGCTGCTGCTGGCACTCCTGCTCATGGCGGAGCCCGCGTGGTGGCTGACCCGGGACGAGCGGGGCTGGGAGCGGTTGGCGGGAGCCCAGGTCGCCGCCCAGCTCGGCGGGCACGCGCTGTTCGTGGTCACCGCGACCGATCCCGCGGCGCACGCCGGCCACCAGGCGGTCAGGCCGGAGCTGGTGCTGCTCGCCCACGTCGTCGGCGCTGCGGTTGCCGGGGCGTGGCTGCGGGCCGGTGAGCGGCGGGCCGTCGCGGCCGCCCGTCGTGCGGTCGCGGCGTTGCGGCGCCTGATCCGCAGCGTCCTGAGTACCTGGCGCGCGGGCCGCGGGCCCGCCCCCGCACTCCTGGCATGCGTGCCCGAGTGCGGTGTCGTCGCCACCCGGTTGCGGCATTCGATCGTGCACCGGGGGCCGCCGGCGGTCTGCTGACCCCCAGCTCACCGGCCGAGCCGAGCTTGCCGGGCACCCGTGCGTGCCGCCGGCGTCCACACCTGGCGTCTGCACCTGCGCGTCTCATTCTCGCGTCTGCACCGGGCCCGATCGGTTCGCGCCGCCGCCCTCAGCGACCCGAATCCGGAGTTCCGCATGACCACGACCTCCCAACCCCCGACGTCCGGCAAAGCGGGCCCGCCCACCGATACCGCCGTCCGCCGGCGGTCCGGCTGGCGCGGTCTCGTGCTGCGCCTGCACTTCTACGCCGGCCTGCTCGTCGGCCCGTTCATCCTGGTGGCGGTGAGCACGGGAGTGCTCTACGTGCTCACCCCGCAGCTGGAGTCCTGGCTCTACACCGAGCAACTCCACGTCCCACCGACCAGCCGAGAGCTCCCGCTCGCCGAGCAGGTACGCGCCGCGGAGGCCACCCGGCCCGGCGGCGAGCTCGCCGCCGTCCGCCCCGCACCCGAACCGGGCACCACCACCCGGGTGCTGTTCGACGACGACGGCCTCGGCGAGTCCGAACGTCGAACCGTGTTCGTCGACCCCGGAACCGGCCAGGTGAAGGGAACTCTGGTCACCTACGGCACCAGCGGTGTGCTGCCGCTGCGGATGACGATCGACCAGCTGCACCGCAACCTGCTGCTCGGCGAGCCGGGACGGCTCTACAGCGAGCTCGCCGCATCCTGGCTGTGGGTGGTGGCGCTGGGCGGGCTGGCGCTGTGGGTCACGCGGTGGCGGGCGCGCCGCGCCGCCGCCCGCCACCTGTTCCTCCCGGAACCCGGGACGACCGGCCGCCGCCGCACCCTCGGCACCCACGGCGCGCTCGGCGTCTGGCTGCTGCTCGGCGCGCTGTTCCTGTCCGCGACCGGGCTGACCTGGTCGACGTACGCCGGCGAGAACGTCACCGCGCTGCGCGCCTCCCTCGGCTGGAGCACCCCGTCGCTGCAGACCGAGCTCGCCGGCGGGCACGCCGGCCACGGCGACGCCCCGGCCGGGGGTGGCGCCGTCGACCCCGCCGACTTCGACGCGGTGCTCGCCACCGCCCGCGCCGCCGGCATCGACGCCGGACAGGTCGAGATCGTGCGGCCGGCCGAGCACGGCGCGGCCTGGACGGTCACCGAGGTCAAGCGCAGCTGGCCCACCGACGTCGACGCCGTCGCGATCGACGGCGCCACGCGCGCCGTGGTCGACCAGGTGCGCTTCGCGGACTACCCGCTGATCGCCAAGCTCGCCCGCTGGGGCATCGACGCCCACATGGGGGTGCTGTTCGGCGTGGCCAACCAGCTCCTGCTGGTCGCGTTCGGCCTCGGCCTGATCACGCTGATCGTGCTGGGCTACCGCATGTGGTGGCGTCGCCGCCCCACCCGAGGGCCGGGCGGGCGGCCGGTGCCGCGCGGCCAGTTGCGGCGGGCCGCCCGGCCGGCCGCGATCGGCGCGGTCGTGCTGGCCGTCGCGATCGGCTGGTTCGCGCCGCTGTTCGGGATCAGCCTGCTCGCGTTCCTGGCGGTCGACGTGATCCTCGGGTGGCGTAGCGGCCGCGTACGCCGGTCCGAGCCGGAGTCATGACCGCGATGCGCTGCCACCGAGGCCGCCGGTGATCGCCTCGGCGGCGCCGCGGCAGGCGTCGACGAAGGCGGTCATCCGCCGGTGCAGTGAGGTTCCCGCGAGGTGCATGATCCCGATGCTGACCGGTTCGGCATCGGCGATCGTGACGGCGAAGGCGGCTCCGGGGCGTGGCGAGATGACCTGAGGGCGCTGGTTGAGGATCGCGAACCCGTCGCCGGCCGCCACGAGCCCGCGCATGGTCTCGAAGTTGGTGGTGCGCAGGATCCGGCGGGGCCGGGCGCCGGCCCGCTTGAGCATGCCGAGCATGAAGCGGCTGGTCTCGGGCAGGTCCAGCATCACCATGGGCCGCTGCGCGAGCTCGGACAGCGTCGCCACCTCCCGGCCGGCGAGGGGGTGGCGGGCCGACACGAGCGCGTAGGGAAGCACCTCGACGAGAGGCCGGAACTTCATGTCGTCGCCGATGTCGAGGCCGTACGTCAGGGCGACCTCGCACCGCCCTTCGCGCAGCGCCGCGTGCAGCCCGGTGCCGTCGGCTTCCAGCACCTCGAGCTCGATCCGCGGGTGGCTGCGCTGCAGGCGGGTCAGCACCTCGGGCAGGTAGAACGGCGCCAGCGTCACGAAGAACCCCGCATCCAGCGTTCCCGCCGGTTCGTCCTGCATGACCCGTCCGACCTCGGCGAGCTCGGCCGCCCTGTCCAGCAGGTCCCGCGCACGGCCGAGCAGCTCACGGCCGTTGGCCGTGAGGCTGACCCCACGGGACTGGTGCCGGACGAGCAGTGGACACCCCAGCTCGTGCTCGAGCCGCTGGATCGCCGAGGACAGCGTGGACTGCGACGCGTGCAGCCGCTCGGCGGCCAGGGTGATGCTGCCGGTCTCGGCGGCCTCCACGAAGTACTGCAGCTGGACCAGCGTGAACCGGGCCTGGGACGACACCGCTGACCTCCGTACATCGAGGAAGCCGATGCAGCGTAGCGAGAAGTTCCGCTTGAGTTGGTGTCCCACGTCTCACCAGACTCGGCACATGCCACCGTCCGGCGAGTGCGATCCCGCCCTCCGCCAGGCGTACGTCGCCGCGATGGCCCGGACCGCCGCCGCGGTCACCGTCGTCACGACCGACGGCGCGGCCGGCCGGTTCGGCCAGACGGTCAGCGCGGCGACCTCGGTGACGGCCGACCCGCCGACGTTGCTGGTCTGCCTGTTCCGGGCCACCGCGGCAGCGGAGGCGGTGCTCGCGAACGGGTGCTTCGCGGTCAACGTGCTCGGTCCGGCGCACCGCGTGGTCTCCGACGTGTTCGCCGGACGCGGCGCGGTCGGAGAGCGCTACGCCTTCGACGACGCCTGGCGTTCGGCACGTACCGGGTCCCCGGTACGCACCGACGTCCCCGCGGTATTCGACTGCCTGCTGAGCCACACGCTGGTCGTCGGAACGCACGTGGTGTGCGTGGGGCGGGTCGTCGCCGCGACGTCCGCCGAGGTCGAGGGGCTGACCTACCGCGACCGCGGCTACGGCCGCCACCTTCCCGAACCGAGGAGCTGAGCCGCGATGAAGCAGTGCCTGACCGATCGTCAGCAGGAGTTCGTCGACCTGGCCGCGAAGCTGGCCGACGCGTTCGCCGAACGCGCCGGCGAGCACGACCGCGACAACACGTTCCCGTTCGAGAACTACGAGGACATGCGCGCCGCCGGCTTTCTCCGGCTCACGCTGCCCGAGGAGCTCGGCGGGCTCGGCGCCACCCAGGCGGAGGCCATCCCGGCGATCGAGCGCCTGGCGCAGGGCGACGCGGCGACCGCGCTGGCCGTGAACATGCACATCTCCCCGCTGGGGCAGTGGTCGGCGGTCTGGCGGCGCACGCAGGACCCCCGGCTGGAGGGGTTCCTGCGCGCCGCCGCCCGGGACGAGCTGGTGTGGGCGGCCGTGACCAGCGAGATCGGCAGCCCGAACCTCATGACCGACGCCCGCACGACCGCGACGGCCATCGAGGGCGGGTTCCTCGTCAACGGGCGCAAGAACTTCGGCACGAACACGTCCGTCGCCACGCACTGCTCCACCACGGCGCGCTACGAGGACCCGGAACGCGGGCCGCAGCTGCTGCTGATGCGGGCGGACCTGTCCGATCCGGCCGTCACCATCCACCAGAACTGGGACATGCTGGGGATGCGCGCCACGCAGAGCAACGACGTCGAGTTCACGGACCTGTTCGTCCCCGCCGAGAACGTCGTGCACTCGCTGCCCGTCGGCCATCTGGACGCCCGCGTGCTGGAGACCGTGTTCGCGTGGGCGATGCCCGCGTTCGGCGCCGTCTACAACGGGATCGCCGTCGGCGCGCTGGAGTGGGCCAAGCGCCAGGTGATCCGCCGCGGGATCGCCGCCCAACCGCTGATCATGGACACGATCGCGCGAGCGGAGATCCTGGTGGAGCAGTCCCGCGCGGTGCTGTACCGGCATGCCGAGGAGGTGGGCTCCGGCCTGCTGCGCGAACGGCTCGGCGTGCAGGAGGGCCTCGCCCGGTGCGCCTTCGTGAAGTACGTGTGCACCAACAACGCGGTCGAGGCGCTCACCACGCTGGTCGAGGTCGTCGGCGGGGCCTCCTACGTCCGCAAGCTGCCGTTCGAACGCATGTGGCGGGATGCCCAGGCCGGGCCCTTCATGCCGTTCGCCAACCACGCCGCACGGGAGCTCATCGGCGCGACGTCGGTGGGCGTCGAGCTCGCCCCGACCACCGAGGGAGACCGGGGATGACCGACCAGCGCGAGTACCTGCGCACCCTGTTCTGCATCGGCGTGAGGGACACGTTCTTCGCAGCGGGCGCCGACGAGCGCAAGGCCGTGTTCGACGAGTCCCGGCGCGCCTTCGACGACCTCGGCGGCCGCTTCGGCGCCCGCGTGCTGGGCACCATGGACGACGACGAGTCCATGGTCGGCCCGTCCACCGGCTTCCCGTGGACCTGCTACATCCTCGCCGACGTCCCGGACTACCCGACCGTCACCAGGATCTGCGGGATCATCCGCGACCACCCGGTCGGCGACCACCAGCTGTGGCACTACTTCACGATCCAGGCGCGCGTGGGCCGGCAGCTCTTCTTCGGCAACGCCTGATGGCGGTGATGACCAGGACCGCGGTCGTCACCGGCGCCGGGCAGGGCATCGGCGCCGCCGTGGCGGCAGACCTCCACGAGCGGGGGCACCGGGTCGCTCTCCTCGACGTCGACGGCGAGAAGGCATCCGCGACGGCGAAGCGGATCGGCCCCGGGGCCGCGGCCTTCGCGGCCGACGTGCGCGATCCCGCGGCGGTCCGGGAGGCGCTGGACGCCGTCCGCGAACGCTTCGGCACCCCGGAGATCCTGGTCAACAACGCCGCCCGCACGGTGCCGAGGCCGATCTGGGAGATCGAGCTCGACGAGTGGGACGACGTACTGGCGACCAACCTCCGCAGCGTCTTCGTCCTGACCCGCGAGCTGGCGCCGGCGATGCGCGAGGGCGGCTGGGGGCGGATCGTCAACATGGCGTCCCTGGCCGGTCAGCAGGGCGGCTTGGTCGCCGGAGCGCACTACGCCTCGTCCAAGGCGGGGATCCTGGTGCTGACGAAGATCTTCGCCAAGGAGCTGGCCTCGGCCGGTGTCACCGTCAACGCGATCGCCCCCGCGGCGACCCGGACCCCGGTGATGGACGGGATGGATCCCGACCGGCTACGCGCCGCCGAGGCCGCGATCCCCGTCGGCCGCTTCGGCCGGGCGGAGGAGGTGGCCGGGCTCGTCGGGTACCTCTGCGGCGAGGACACCGGGTTCATCACCGGCGCCACCTTCGACGTGAACGGCGGCGTCTTCATGAGGTGAGCAGCGGTGTGCCGGTCACCGGGCGATCATCGGCGCGAACGCGTCGCGCACGTTGCCGTCCGAGGGCTCCACCGGCCATTGCGCAGGCGGCGATGCGCCTGGGCCACTGGAGAAGAAAGACTGGGGACAGCTCGCCCCGCCGATCTCCAGGCGGGAGTCGAACACGAGGTTCCCGGTCCGCAGCTCGTAGGCGCGCACCGGGAGGACGACCTTGTGGAAGGTCACGTTGCCCTGTCCGCCACCATCCCTCGTGTAGGGACAGGTCCGGACGGCTGCGCCCTGCTCCCGGTCGCCGACGCAGACCACCAGCACGGCCTCGGTCGGGTCCGCGGCCCGCCATTCGGCGGGCAGGCGGCCGGGCAGCTCGCCGTCCCCGACGAACACCGCCCGGTTGGTTCCCGGCCCGTAGGCGGCGGCAGCGCTGTACGCAGCCGGTCCGGAGCAGTAGACGGGTTGACTCCCGTCACTCGGCTGCGTGAGCCGGGCGCGGACGTTCGCCAGCTCGACGGCCTGCGTGGCCGACACGACGCCCTCCTGGGCACGCGCGGTCAGCGCGTGGCCGGGGTACTGATCGAGCAGCTGCTGGTACTGCGTGCGCGCGGTTCCCCACTCGGCGGCGGCCATGGTGGCGTCACCGCATTCGACGAGCGCGGTGGGCGCGGTCCGGGCGACCGCATCGATGGACCGGTCGAGGACGTCTCCGGTCTTCGGCCGCTGCCGGAGCCAGTCGGTGGCCGCGACGGTGTCACACGGGTCCGGCGCCGGCAGGCGGGCGAGGAACCCCTCCAGCGTGGTGTCGACCATCCGCTCGTGACCAGGCAGTTCCGCGAGGACGACACCCAGGTCACCGAACGCCATCCGCAACGCTCCGGCGTCCCCGGTCAACGCCGTGGTGAACCTCGACCCGGCCACATCCAGCCGAGCGCAGGCCTGCTCGGTTCGATCAGCTCGGGCGCTCATCGGGGCGTCGATCACCCGGTGGCCGACCCCCACCGCGTCCACCGCGGTCCGGGCCGGTGCGCAGACGCCGGCGCCGCGGGCGTCCATCAGGGTGCCGTTGATGCGACCGGCGTCGACCCGGACCAGCCCCACGACCAGCAGCACCGGCAGCGTGACGGCGGCCGCCACCAGCCACTGACCGCCCACCACCGTGCGCTTGCGCCCACCGGCCAGGTACCAGCCGTGGACGATCATGGCCAGCCACCACACGACCAGGACGATCTCGAACCACTCGGTGCGCGCCGCCGTGCAGAGCGCGACGACGAGCCCGGAGGTGACCACGAGCGAGCCGGCGGCGAGCAGGGGTCGCCGCATCAGGAAGTAGCCGACGCTCAGCAGGGATGCGTTCGCCACGGCGATGGCGAGGGAGTCGTGCACCCGAGGAGGCGCCTGCGCGTATCCGGGCGGCGGTGGCACGAACGGCGGTGGTGGGAACGGTGGATGCGGGAACGGAACGGGCTGCGTCGGCTGGTCCATGGCGGTCCCCCTGTGGACGGTGGCGGGCGCAGTCTCGCCCGACGTCCTCGGGAGGGGTCCCTGTTGTACGCACCGGACCGTCGTGCGCCCACCGCCGCAGCTGTGGGCGCTGCCGACGGTGGGCGACGGGAAGCCGACGTCCTACCGGCTCGTACTCACTGGCGGGCGAGCCGCCTGCCGAAAGGGACGGCCGTCAAAACCAGACCTTCCGGCCTCCGACGGGCCGACCGACGTTCCCGAGGATGAAGAAGACGACGCCGACGATGAGAAGAATTCCGCCGACCGTGTACAGCAGGCTCAGACCGGTCAAATAACCGATGAGCAGCAGGATGAGTCCGAGGATGATCACTTTATCCGTCCCTTCGGAGAGCGGCGAAACGTCCGCCTGTCGATCGTTTCGCGACCGGAAGCCTTGTACCCCGAACGTGGCGACCACCAAACAGTCCGAGCACACCCGGTCCACAGTGGCTCATCGGTCACAGGATCCGGCGGATCGAGTTTCGTTTGTTGCCGTCAGGGGTAGTTGCCGTCGTGGCGTGGTCCTTCGGGGGTACAGGCCGGCGATCGACTGAGGGCGGGGCCGGATACTCAACCGGATACGGCCTTCGCCAGCTGAGCCTTCGTCATCTTCGAGCGGCCCTTGATCCCCTTTCGCCTCGCGTCCTGGTAGAGCTGATCCCGGGTGCGCCCCTGCGACCCGGTGTGCGAACGTCGGCCGCCCCGCCGCTGCGGTGACTCGTCCCGAACAGAACTGCGGCTCGACTCCTTGGACTCCCCCGACTGCGCACGGTTCTTGTTCACCGTGCGCGCGGCGATCTCCTCCGCCCGGTCCTCGCCGGTACCCCGCTGCTTCGCCGACCTCTTCACGTGCTCGTACTGCCGCTCGCGCTTGTCGCTCCACGCCTGCTGAGGCATCGCAAGGTCCTCTCCGTCGTCGCTGTTGTCGCCTACGGCGAGGGGGGTACCCGCCACGTCGAGGAGCACGCGGAACCCTGCGCCGCGCCCGTCCACCGGCGCGGGACCTGCGTTTCGACCGGTACCCGCCGGGTAGGCGATTGGCGGCCGGAGCGGCCTCTACCGGGGGCCTGACCGACCGGGACCACGAAATGAACGGAGTGCACGGGTGGCCGAGACAGTGGGTGACTTCGTCCTGCGGAGGCTGCAGGACTGGGGTGTCGAGCAGGTCTTCGCCTATCCCGGGGACGGGATCAACGGGCTCGTCGTGGCGTTCGGTGCGGACGACGACCGCCCACGGTTCATCCAGTCCCGGCACGAGGAGATGTCGGCGTTCGAGGCCGTCGGCTACGCGAAGTTCTCCGGGAGACCCGGGGTGTGCATGGCGACGTCCGGGCCCGGGGCGATCCACCTCCTGAACGGGTTGTACGACGCGAAGCTCGACCACGTGCCGGTGGTGGCGATCGTCGGGCAGACCGAGCGCAGCGCGATGGGCGGGGCGTACCAGCAGGAGGTGGACCTGCAGGCGCTGTTCAAGGACGTCGCGAGCGACTACCTCGTCGAGGTCAACGTTCCCGAGCAGCTGCCCAACGCCATCGACAGGGCGTTCCGCACGGCGCTGACGCGCCGGGCCCCGACGGCGATCATCATCCCGAGCGACCTGCAGACCGAGAAGTACTCGCCGCCGGCGCACGCGTTCAAGCAGGTCCCTTCCAGCCCGCCGGGCCTGTCAGCGGTGACGTCGATCCCGCCCGAGGCGGACATCGCCCGCGCGGCCGAGGTGCTGAACGCGGGCCGGAAGGTGGCGATCCTGGTGGGCCAGGGCGCCCGCAGCGCCGCCGCCGAGGTCGAGGAGACGGCAGCCGTGCTCGGGGCCGGAGTGGCGAAGGCGCTGCTCGGCAAGGACGTGCTGTCCGACGAGCTGCCGTTCGTCACGGGGTCGATCGGGTTGCTCGGCACCCGCCCGAGCTACGAGCTGATGCGCGACTGCGACACCTTGCTGATCGTCGGGTCGAACTTCCCGTACAGCCAGTTCCTGCCGGAGTTCGGGCAGGCGAGGGCCGTCCAGATCGATATCGACGGCACGCTGATCGGGATGCGGTATCCCACCGAGGTGAACCTCGTCGGCGACGCGAAGGCCACGTTGCAGGCGCTCCTGCCCCGGCTGTCCGGGTCCACCGACCGGGCATGGCTGGAGAAGGTCGAGGAGAACGTCGCGCACTGGTGGGACACCATGCGACGGGAGGCGATGCTCGACGCCGACCCGGTGAATCCCATGCGGATCGTGTGGGAGCTGTCCGAGCGCATCCCGCACAACGCGATCGTCGCCGCCGACTCCGGCTCGGTCGCGAACTGGTACGCGCGCCAGCTGCGGATCCGTGGCGACATCCGCGGCTCGCTCTCCGGCACGCTCGCCTCGATGGGCGCCGCGGTGCCGTACGCGATCGGGGCCAAGTTCGCCCATCCGGATCGCCCGGCCATCGCGCTCACCGGCGACGGTGCGATGCAGATGAACGGCATGGCCGAGCTGCTGACGATCGCCCGCTACGCCGACCGCTGGTCCGACCGCAGGTGCATCGTCTGCGTGCTGCACAACAACGACCTGAACCAGGTCACGTGGGAGCTGCGGGCCATGGGCGGGGCCCCCAAGTTCGAGGAGTCGCAGAACCTGCCCGACGTCTCGTACGCCGATTTCGCCAGGAGCCTCGGCCTGGAGGCGATCACCGTGACGTCGCCGGACGAGCTCGGGCCCGCGTGGGACCGTGTGCTCGCCGCCGACCGGCCGGCGGTGCTCGACGTCCATTGCGACCCGGAGGTACCACCGATCCCGCCGCACGCCACGTTCGATCAGATGAAGTCGGCGGCCCGGGCGGTGCTCAAGGGCGACCCCGAGGCGTTCCACCTCGTCGCGCAAGGAGCGAAGACGAAACTCCAGGAGGCCTTCCCGCGCCGGTCACCCTCCTGACGGAGGAAGCCGCTACGCCGTTCTGAGCCGTTCCAACGACATCCTGGTCTTGGTGTCCTGACGGTCCGCCAGGCAGATGCCGTGGTCATCGATCAGATCACGGATGTGGTCGGCCGTCTTCGCGGATCGCGCCGGGCCGCACTTCGCGAACAACTCGACGATCCGGGAACCGTCCGGCAGAGCCCAGGACTCGACACCGATCCGATCCCTGGCCGTCCCCGACGTCAACCTCACGGCATCCACCGGCCCGAAGACGACCAGATCATCGAGGTCGATCTCATCACCGGCGAGGCGGGTCAACAACGCCCGTTGCTCCTTCCTGAGCAGGCGCCGGGCGGGGCTGCGCCGACCGAGTCCCCGCTCGACCTCGTCTCCGAGCAGGCGTCGCTTCATCGACAACGCCCACGCCATCTCGACGGGCAGCGCATCCAGCTCGACGACGAGACCGGTCGCGCGGGGCAGCGCGTGCGGCGCCGGGCGGCGCAGCTTCACGACGACGTCCCCGAGGGCGCAGTCGGTGCCGGACGTGTCGGTGATCCGCGCCCGGACGATGACGCCGCGCCGGTGCAGCGCGAGGTCGGGGGTGTCGAGGTAGTGGATCCGACGGATCCGTGGCGGATCGACCTCGGGACCGAGCACCGCCAACGCCGTTTCCAGCTCGTCATCGACGATCACCTTGAGCTCGACCCGATCGAGACGACCGACCAGCCGCAACGCCTCGGGAAGCGACCGCCACAACCTCGATCCCGCTCGTGCGGTCTGGGCCGTCACGATCGCACCCCCCTCCTCGCGTCGTCCTTGCCTACTACCTCGTGCGGGGGCCCCCAAACGTGATCACCTGGCGTTCGTCGACCCGGTGGGACGGGTAACGGTCGTGCATGACGGCATTCGGATACACCCTGCTGTGCGAGCAGCGCGGGCCGCGCGATCTCGTGTCCGACGCGGTCGCCGCCGAGCGGGCGGGCTTCGACTTCGAGGTCATGAGCGACCACTACTTCCCGTGGCTGGCGGAGATGGGGCACTCGCCCTATGCGTGGAGCGTCCTCGGAGCGGTCGCGACGGCGACCGAACGCGTCGGCCTCATGACGTACGTGACGTGCCCGACCATGCGGTACCACCCGGCTGTCGTGGCGCAGAAGGCGGCGACCGTCGCGCTGCTCTCGAACGGCCGCTTCACCCTCGGGCTGGGGTCCGGGGAGAACCTGAACGAGCACGTCGTCGGGCGTGGCTGGCCCCCGGTGAACGTCCGCCACGAAATGCTCGCCGAGGCAGTGCCGATCATCCGCGGACTTCTCGAGGGCGGGTACGTCAACCACGTGGGCCGGCATTTCCGCGTCGACTCCGCCAAGCTCTGGGACCGCCCGGTCGAGGGCGTCCCGATCGCGATCGCCGTGTCGGGTGAACAGTCCGTCGAGGGGTTCGCGCCGATCGCGGATGCGATGGTGGGCGTCGAACCGGACGCGAGCCTGGTACGCGACTTCACCGCGGAGGCCGGGACACAGCTGCCCGCGATCGGCCAGCAGCCGATCAGTTGGGGCCCCGACCCCGCCGCCGCGGCCCGGCGGGCGCACGAGCTGTTCCGTTGGTTCGCGGGTGGCTGGAAGGTGAACGCCGAGCTCCCCGGCCCCGCCGGGTTCGCGGCCGCCACCCAGTTCGTCCGGCCCGACGACGTGGCAGCCGCGTTCCCGTGCGGCCCCGACGTCTCCGCGTACGTCGAGGCCGTCCGTCCATTCGTGGACGCCGGCTACACGCACGTCGCGTTGGCGCAGGTCGGCGGCGAGACCCAGGCGGAGTTCCTCCAGTTCGCCGGCGCCGAGCTCCTGCCGGCGCTCCGCGAGGAGTACGGGGAGGCCAAGGACCCGGCGATCCGGGTCCGCCCACGCGGCTGACGGCGACCTCCCTCCCGGGTCAAGGGCTCGCTCTCACCGCATCGGCTGCCCGCGCGGATCCCGTGGCCGTCCGGCCACCGGCCCGCTCGGCGCCGATGCCGGCCACGACCACCAGAGCGATCCCGGCAACGGCCCACCAGCCGGGGAGCTGACCGAGCACCACCAGGCCGACGACCAGCGCGATGGCCGGTTCCAGGGCCATCAGCACACCGAACGCGGCGGTCGTCAGCTTGCGCAGCGCGAGCAGCTCCAGGCTGAACGGGACCACGGGCAGCAGGATCGCGAGGCCGAGCCCGAGCAGGAGCAGCTCGCCGGTGAGGTGCCCGAACAGCTCGGCTCCACCGGACACGCCCACGACCGCGGTCGCCGTCAGCCCGGCGACGGGCATCGACACGGCGAGCCCGCGCAGGCCCGCCACCTCGTCGCCGACGCGCTGGGTGAGCAGGATGTACCCGGCCCAGCACGCGGCCGCGGCGAGGGCGTACGCCACCCCGACCGGGTCGGCGCCGCCCTGCCACGGCTCGGTCAGCAGGACGACCCCGGCCGCCGCGACCACCGCCCACGCCTTCGCCGGACCCCGACCCCGGGCCACCGCGACGCCGAGGGGGCCGAGGAACTCCAGCGCACTGGCCGTACCGAGCGGCAGGCGGGCGACCGCGGCCATGAAGAACAGGGTGAGCGCGGCCGTCACGATCCCCAGGACGACGGCGGTGACCAGCCCGCGCCGGCTGAACGCGGACGGCCGCGGCCGCACCAGGACCAGCAGGATCACCCCGGCCCAGGCCAACCGCAGCCAGGCCGTGCCCTCGGTGCCGAGCCGGTCGATCAGCCCGACAGACACGGCCAGCCCGAGCTGGACGCACGACATGGCGACGAGGGCGAACGCGGCGCCGGTGCGGGAGGGGTTCACGTCTCCAGTCAATGCGACCCGACCGTTCGTGTCCACGTGACTTTCCTGCACATACCGTTCACGATTCATGAATGGAGACGCGCCGTCTGGAGTTCCTCGTGGAGCTGGCCCGGCTCGGCTCGATGCGCGAGGTCGCGGAGGCGATGGGGGTCACCACGTCGACCGTGTCGCAGCAGGTCGCGGCGCTGGCCCAGGAGGCGGGGACGCCGCTCGTCGAGCCCGTCGGGCGCCGGGTCCGGCTGACACCCGCGGGACGCAGGCTCGCCGGCCACGGCGTCACGATCCTGGCCGCGGTCGACGCCGCCCGGCGCGACCTCGATCCCGGCGCGGAGCCGGCCGGCACGGTCCGGGTGGCGGGGTTCGCCACCGCGATCCGTCGCTCCCTGCTACCCCTGCTCCCCGAGCTGGCCGCGTCGCACCCACAGGTGCGGCTCGTGCTCGCCGAGCACGAGCCCGCCGAGGCGCTCGCGTTGCTGGCGGACGACGCGGTCGACCTCGTCCTGCTCTACGACTACGACCTGGCCCCGCGCACGTTCGACCGACGGGTGGAGGTCACGCCGCTGTGGACGGCGGCGTGGGGCCTCGGCGTGCCGGCGGCGGACCCCGATACGGCCGCCGACGCGGTGACGGTGTTCGGCCGCTACGCCGGCCACGACTGGATCGTGAACTCCCGCAACACGGCCGACGAGGAGGCCATGGCGGTGCTGGCCGCGCTCGCCGGCTTCACGCCACGGATCTCCCACCGTGCCGACAGCCTCGACCTGCTCGAGGACCTCGTCGCCACCGGGCTCGGGGTCGGTCTGCTGCCCCAGCACCGGCCCCCCCGTCCCGGGGTGCGGGTGCTCCCCCTCCGCGAACCCGGGGTCCGGCTGCGGGCCCACGCCGTGGTCGCCAGGGGGCGGGCCATCTGGGCGCCGCTCGCCCTCGTCCTGGCGCGGCTCGCCAGCGCCGCCTGACCCGCCGCGTCCGCGTCATCGCGTCTCACACGCCGGCGTGGTCGGCCCGCGCACGACCTCGACCGGGCCGGTCCAACGACGAGCCCGCGCCGTTCGCCGACCGGGTCCGGCGGTCGCACGACGCATCGTCGCCGGTCTCCTGCGACCTGCCCGGCAGAATCGAGGCGTCCCGCGCCCGAAGCACCGCCGAGAGGCGGTCGGACACCCCCAACTTCGCGTAGATGTGCTCGAGATGCTTGTGAACGGTCCGCGTGCTCATGGCGAGCCGGCGACCGATCGATGCCGCGGTCCGACCGTCGGCCAGCTGAGCGAGCACCGCCAGCTCCCGCGGGGTGAGCCGGACCTCCGTCACGGCTGCGCTGCCCGCCCGGACCTGGCGCAGGGCCCGAGCCTGGCGGTCCAGCCCGACGGCGACCCGCCAGACCCGGCCGGCGAGCTCCATCTCCTCGAGGCTGAACCGCCGATCACGGGCCAGGACGAATGTCCGCTCACCGCTCGCCGACAACGGGATCGCCAGCTGGTCCACACACCGCCACGGGTCCGCCACATCGAGCCATGCCCTGCGGCTCTCGTCGTCGACGAACCGATCCGGTACGTCCGCGATCTGCAGGAGTGCCGCTCGACCGGTCGCCCGGAAATGCAACCGAATCGGGTTGAGGCGCACCATCGGATGGAATTCCCGCACCGGCTGGAACCGGGATCCGGCTCCCCCGCTCCAGAAGCCGATCTCGGCCTTCAGCCCGTCGAGCTGATCGCCGTCCGCGTAGAGCCCACCCTCGAGCGAACCGTCGGCACGCGTGGTGAGGAAGGCACAACCGGTACTCCGGAAGGTCCGGTTCATCTGCAAGGCGATCTGCTCCACCGGCAGATCGACGAGAAGCGTGGACATCAGCTCGGCGACGAGCTCCAGCCACACTCCCTCTGCGCCGCGTGCTCGCATGCGGAGCTCCCTCCTGCACAGCGCCGGCACGCCGGATCGATGATCCCCGCGGGCCGACGTGCCTCTTGGAGGGCGGTGGAGGCGCGGCAGATACACCGCCGGACCGTCGGACCATCGGCGCTGAACAGCACATTCCATGAATCCGAGACCGTCACCGCTGCCGAGGCCCCCTTCCCGCGGTGGCGGGACGCCTCGCCGGCGCGCTCGCAGCCGGAAAATGAAAGGATCCATCCCGTGACCAACCCGATCGGCGTCCACGCACTGGTGTGGGTGGGCGGCACCGACCCGTCCGCCGTCAGCGAGGCGGTGACCCGTACCGCGGCAGCCGGCTACGACCTGCTGGAGCTCTCGCTCCATGACGCCGAGCAGCTGGACACGGCCGCCGCCCGAGCGGAGCTCCAGGCGGCGGGTATCGGCGTGGCGTGCTCGCGCGGACTCGCGTTCGACGCCGACATCTCGAGCACCGACCCCGCCGTCGTCGACCGCGGCGTGCAGTTGCTCGCCGACTCGTTGACGACCACCCGGGAGCTCGGCGCCACCATCCTCACCGGGGCGCTCTTCAGCGCGCTCGGCAAGTACTCCGCTCCCCTGTCGGACGGCGGGCGGGCCAACGTGGTGCGGGTGCTGCGCGAGCTGGCCGCCGAGGCCGCGGGCCACGGCATGGCGCTCGGGCTGGAGATCTGCAACCGCTACGAGACCAACGTGATCAACACCGCGCACGACGCGCTGCGGCTGGCCGACGACATCGGCGCCGACAACGTCATGATCCACCTGGACACCTACCACATGAACATCGAGGAGGACGATCTCGTCCGCCCGGTGTACGAGGTGGGCGACCGGCTCGGCTACGTGCACATCGGCGAGAACCACCGCGGCTACCTCGGTTCCGGCCACCTCGACTTCGGCGCGTTCTTCCACGCGCTCGCCGACATCGGCTACGCCGGCCCGATCACGTTCGAGTCGTTCTCGTCGGCCGTCGTCTCGCCGGGCCTGTCGAGCGACCTGGCGGTGTGGCGGAACCTGTGGTCCGACGGCACCGACCTCGCCGCCCACGCCCGGTCGTTCATCGCGGGGCAGCTCGCCGCGAGCCGCCCCCGGTGACTCTCGCCGATCTCGTCGCCCGCGCCTCGGCGCTCGCCGCAGCCCCGGGCCGGGCGATCCTCGGAATCACCGGCAGCCCCGGCGCCGGCAAGTCGACGCTCGTCGAGGCGCTGCTGCGCGAGCTGGACCCCGAACTGGTGGCGCACGTGCCGATGGACGGGTTCCACCTCGCCGACGTCGCGCTGCGCGCGCTCGGGCGCCTCGACGGGAAGGGCGCGCCCGACACGTTCGACGTCGGCGGCTACATCGCCCAGCTGCGCCGGCTCCGCGCCGACGCCGAGGACGTGATCTACGCGCCGGCCTTCGAGCGCGACCTGGAACAGCCGCTCGCCGGCGCGATCGCCGTGCCGCGCGCCGCCCGGCTCGTCCTCACCGAGGGCAACTACCTGCTGGTGGACTCGGGCCGGTGGCCCGAGGTGGCGGCACAGCTCGACGAGGTCTGGTTCTGCGATCCGCGCCCCGACGTGCGCCTCGATCAGCTCATCACCCGGCACATCACGTTCGGCAAGGCACCGGACCGGGCGCGGACGTGGGTGGCCGCCGTCGACGAGCCGAACGCGCGGCTGGTGGAGGCCACGCGTACGCGAGCCGACCTGGTGGTTCCCGCGGCGCTCCTGGAGTCGCTCACCCCGTGCTGATGCGGTTCACCCGGCGCGCGACCCGCGCACGTCACGCTGTGCGGGTGTCGCGTGCGACCGGCCGCGTCGCGGTCGTGGACATCGTGAACGGGACGCTGCTGCGAATGATCGACATGCCTCGCCGGAACACGATGATGGGCCCGCAGGACATCAAGCTCGCGCCGGACGGCTCGGTCTTCTACATCGCCGACTCCGACCAGAACGGGATCTGGGTCCTCGACGGCGCCGCCACCAAGGTGATCCGGGAGATCCTGACCGGGGGCGGCGCCCACGGCATCTACCTCTCCCGGGACGCGACGAAGCTCTATGTCACCAACCGTCATGAGGGCTCCGTCAGCGTGCTCGACGCCTATACCGGCACACCGATCACGAAATGGCAGATCCCCGGCGGCAGCCCCGACATAGGCAACGTGACCGCCGACGGATCCCAGCTGTGGCTCTCCGGCCGCTACGACCGAGCCGTCTACGTGCTCTCGACGGTCGACGGGCAGCTCATCCGGAAGATCGACGTCGGAGAAGGCCCCACGGACTCTGCGTCTGGCCCCAGCCGGGGCGGTACTCGCTGGGCCACACCGGGATAACCCGATAGGGAGTAACAGCCGAGTTCGGGCGGACGAGTGCCCCCGGGCAGAACCACACGACAATTGTCGGTGTTGGAGCGACGGCGGCTCGGCCACGTCGACGGCTCTCCTCGGGAAGAGTTCGAATCGCACGCGTGACGCCTGTCCGCCGGCGACGAGAGGTGGGTCGGGATGAGTGTGATCGTGCGCGTGGCCGCCACCGGTCCGCGAACACCCCTCGGGCGGCTGTTGACCGCGCCGATCGGGCTCGACATCTGGGAGGTCAAACCGGATCACCTCGTGCTGCAGGCCACGGAGGCGCAGGCCGAACGGCTGGAGCAGATGGGCTACGCCGTCGACCAGCTCCGCACGACGGACGCCTACCTGTCGACGTTCGCCACCGATGAGGCCACCGCCGGCTACCACTCGGCCGAGACGCTGGAGAACGATCTGCGACGGCTGGCCGAGGACAACCCCGAGATCGCCGAGCTCCGCGAGATCGGTCGCAGCGTGGAGAACCGCCCGATCTGGGCGCTGCGGGTGGGCGAGCGACGCGGCAGCTCGCTCAAGATGGTCTTCCTCGGCTGCCATCACGCCCGGGAGTGGATCGCCGTCGAGGTGCCGTACCTCCTGGCCGAGCACCTCGTCGACAACGCGACGGCCGAGCCGGTGAAGCAGTGGCTCCAGCAGGGCGAGATCTGGGTCGCCCCCATGGTGAACCCCGATGGTCACGAGTACACCCGCACGTCCAACAGGCTGTGGCGGAAGAACCGGCGCCCGAACCCGGACGGCAGCATCGGCGTCGACCCGAACCGGAACTACGGCTACATGTGGGGCACCCTGGACATCGACACGTCCAGCCACGTCCCGCGCGACGAGACCTACGTGGGCCCACGCGCCTTCTCCGAGCCGGAGGTTCGAGCGGTCCGGAACCTCGTGGCCCGCGAGCTGCCCGCCGGCGTACTCACCTACCACAGCTATTCGCAGCTGATCCTCTACCCGTGGGGATACACCTCCGACCCGATCCTCGACCCGGCCGATCGGGGTGAGATGGAGGACATCGCCGGCGAGATGAAACGGCTGATCGGAAAGGTCCACGGCGAGCCGTACACCGTGCAACCGTCGTCGGAGCTGTACCCGACGGCCGGCGACACCACCGACTGGACCTACGGCGAGTACGACATCCCGTCGTTCACCATCGAGCTCCGTCCGGACACGCAGGCCGAGGGCGGGTTCATCCTGCCGCCGAGCCAGATCCGGCCGACCTGGGAGGAGAACCGCCCGGCGGCCCTGGAGTTCATCCGCCGCGTCTTCGACAAGCAGCATTCCCCGTAACGGCACCCGGGCTCCGCGCACCGGTGAGCGAGCGGGGCAGCCCGAACATCGGGAGCACGTCGGCGTCGAAGTGGGTGATCGCGCAGAGCCGGTGGCCGGTGAGGGTGAGGACGTCCAGCCCGATCCCACGGCGGACGGCGCCGCGCAGGTAGACGCCGAACGCCGGCTGCCCGTTGGCCCGCGCCGGCACGAGGTCGAACGTCCGGCCCTCGCGCATGGCGACGGCGGCGAAGAAACGGGCAACGGCGGCACGGCCGTGGTACTCGAACGGGATCGGCGGCATCGAGAGGGCGGCGTCCGCGGTGAGCAGGGCGACCAGCGCGTCGACGTCGCCGGTCTCGTAGGCGCGGACGAACTGCGCCACGACGGCCTGCTCCGCGGGTGAGCCGGGGAACGGCGCCGGTTCCCGCGTCGGGCGCTGCAGGGTGGCGCGGGCCCGTTTGAGCGCGCTGTTGACCGAGTCGACCGTCGCGTCGAGCATCTCGGCCACCTCGCCGGCGTGGTACCCGAGCACCTCGCGCAGGATGAGCACGGCACGCTGGCGGGCAGGCAGCACCTGCAGCGCGGTCACGAATGCCAGGGAGATGGCCTCGGTCCGCTCGTACCGCACCTCCGGCCCGTCGAGGAGGGCGTCGGGATACGGCTCGAGCCAGGAGACCTCACCGAGGCGGGTCGGCTCGGGCGGTTCGACGTCGGGGAAGTTCCACTCCCGTGCCGGGCGCCGGCTCGCCGAGCGAAGGGCGTTGAGGCACCGGTTGGTGGCGATCCGGTAGAGCCACGTGCGGATCGAGGCGCGTTCCTCGAACCGGCCGAGGCCCTGCCAGGCGGCCAGCAGCACGTCCTGCAGGACGTCCTCCGCGTCCTGGAGCGAACCGAGCATCCGGTAGCAGTGCACCGAGAGCTCCCGGCGGTGCGGCTCGGTCAGCTCCCGGAACGCGTCGCCGTCGCCGGTGCGCGCCCTGGCCAGCAGGTCGGCTGTCACGACCCCAGTATCGACGCCCAGTTCCTCGTCGTGCCGGTGTCCACCTCCCCATGACGATGCTCGAGGGCAGGACAGCGGTGATCTACGGCGGAGGCGGGGCGGTCGGCGGCGCCGTCGCGCGGGCGTGTGCGGAGGCCGGCGCCCGCGTCCACCTCGCCGGGCGGTCGAGGGCCCGGCTGGAGAAGGTCGCAAGCGACCTCGGCGGCGCAGCCACCGTGGCGGAGGTCGACGCGCTCGACGAGCGGGCCGTCGCCGAGCACGCCGACTCCGTGGCCGCGGACGAGGGCAGGATCGACATCGCGCTGAACGCCGTGTCCTTCCCGTTCGCGCACGACGCGCCGTTCGTCGAGCTGACCGTCGAGGAGGTGATGGGCCCGATCGACGCCTACCTGCGGACCAACCTGATCACGACCAGGGCGGTCGCACGGCACATGGTGACGCGCCGGTCGGGCGTGATCCTGACGCTCTCGGCGGGCGCGGCCCGGATCGCACCGCCGGGAAGTCTCGGCTACGGCACCACGTGCGCGGCGATCGAGACGCTGACCCAGCGGCTCGCGGTCGAGCTCGGCCCGAGCGGTGTCCGAGTGGTCTGCCTGCGACCACATCTGATCGCCGACGCCCCCGCCCACGGCTCCTACACCGCCGAGCTGTTCGAGCGGCGGGCCGCCGCGGCAGGCGTGAGCGTCGAGCGGTTGCTCACGATGTTGCCCGAGAACGCGACGCTGCTGGGGCGGCTCCCGACCCTGGCAGACGTCGCCGATGCCGCCGTCTTCATGGCATCGGGCCACGCCGGCGCGATCACCGGCGCCGTGATCGACCTGACCGGCGGCAACGCCGTGCGTACCAGCGCGGGCGCGCTGGTCGGCCTGCTCGACTAGCCCGCGACTAGCCCCCGTTCGCCCGTGCCAGCGTCCGGATCTCCCGGAGCGCCACCGAGACGGTCGCCAGGTCCGACCGGCCGGCCGCGGCGATCTCGTCGAGCAGGCGCAGGCAGCGCCTCGCCGCGACGTCGGTCGTCGCGATCCAGTCGCGTACCTGCTCGTGGCCGTCGCTGCCGGGCCAGCTGTCCCGGATGACCTCGGCGGTGATCGCCGAGTGGACGACGTGCAGGTCCTCGCGCAGTGCCGCCCTGGCGAGGGCCGGCCAGCGCTCGTCGCGCGGCAGGTCGAGGATCCGGCTCCGCAGCCAGTCGAGCCGCAGGTGCTCGCCGAGCGCGAAGTGGACCGCGGCCACCTCCCCGACCGGACGCCCGGTCGAGCGGGCGACCGAGGTGATGTCGAGGGCCGAGATGAGGTCGGGTGACGTCCGGACCGCCCTGGCCAGCGCCTCGGGTACGCCCACGTCCACGTGACCGCGGACGGTGCGGTCCAGGGCGGTCCGCCGGTCCTCGCTGATCAGCGCGGGGATCAGCGGCGTGAGCTCCCGCACCCCCGGCTCGAGGAACTCGACGGTCTCGGCGATGTCGAGCGGCTGCGTGCGGTTGCGCAGCAGCCACCGGGTGGCCCGCTCGGCCAGCCGGCGCAGCTCGAGGAAGAGCGAGATCTGGGTGCGGACGGCGAGGACGTCGTCGAGCGCTTCGAGCTGGGCCCACAGCGCGCTCAGCGCGAAGATCTCCCAGGCTGCGGTGTGCGCTCGCACCACCTCGGGCGCCGAGAGGCCCGTCTCCTCCGCCAGGCGCAGCACGAGGGTCATCCCTGCCCGGTCGACGACGCTGTTCGTCACGCGGGTGGCGATGATCTCCCGCCGCAGCGGGTGTTCCCGGATCTGCTGCGGGTGACGGCTGCGCAGCACCTCGGGGAAGTACCGCTCGAGCTCGCGGTTCAGGTACGGGTCCTCCGGCACGTCGGAGTCGAGCAGCTCGTCGAACAGCTCGATCTTGCTGTAGGCGAGCAGGACCGCGAACTCCGGCAGCTGGAGCCCACCGTTGATCTCGGCCCGGCTCATGAGCTCGTCGGTGCTGGGCAGGTGCTCGAGTGCCCGGTCGAGCCGTACCGTGCGCTCCAGGGTGTCGAGGTATCGGGCGTGGACGTCCCGCATCGCCGGGGCCTGCGCGGAGTCGAGGTGCACCGCCCGGGTCAGGCCGTCGTTGTCGGCGAGCACCTGGGCCGCCACATCGTCGGTCATCGCCGCGAGCAGCTCGTCGCGCTGCTTGCCCGTGAGGTCGCCGTCCCGCACGACCCGGTCGAGCAGGATCTTGATGTTTACCTCGCGGTCGGAGCAGTTCACGCCGGCGGAGTTGTCGACGACGTCGGCGTTGATCTGCCCGCCGTGCAGGGCGTACTCGATCCGCCCGCGCTGGGTGAACCCCAGGTTCCCGCCCTCGCCGACCACCCGGCACCGCAGCTCGGTGGCATCGATCCGGACCGCGTCGTTGCCCTTGTCCCCGACCTCGGTGTTCGGCTCGGTCGACGCCTTCACGTACGTGCCGATGCCGCCGCTCCACAGCAGGTCGACGGGCGCTCTGAGGACCGCGCGGATGAGCTCGTCCGGCGAGAGCGACCGGGCGTCGACGTCGAGCGCCCGGCACATCTCGTCCGAGATCGGCACCTCGTTCGCCGTTCTCGGGAACACCCCGCCCCCGGGAGAGATGAGGGCACGGTCGTAGTCCGCCCAGGACGAGCCGGGGATCCGGAACAACCGCGCGCGTTCCTCGTGGCTGCGCTCCGGGTCGGGGTCCGGGTCGACGAAGACGTGCCGGTGGTCGAAGGCGGCCACCAACCTGATGTGCCGCGACAGCAGCATGCCGTTGCCATACACGTCACCGGACATGTCCCCGACCCCGACGACGGTGACGTCGTCGTTCTGCACGTCGATGCCGAGCGTCCGGAAGTGCCGCCGCACCGAGACCCAGGCGCCGCGGGCGGTGATGCCCATCGCCCTGTGGTCGAAGCCGCGGGATCCGCCGGACGCGAACCCGTCGCCGAGCCAGAAGCCGCACTCCTGCGAGATCGCGTTGGCGACGTCGGCGAACGTGTCGGTGTAGGACGTCACCGGGCCCTCGTCGGCGGTCACGACGAGGTACGGGTCGTCGCCGTCGTGCCGGACCACGCGGGGCGGCGGCACCACCCGGCCGTCGATCACGTTGTCGGTGACGTCGAGCATTCCTCGGATGAATGCGCGGTAGCAGTCCACGACATCGGTTTGCAGCTCGTCGCGGCCCGGCGGCGGTGGCTTCACGACGAACCCGCCCTTCGCCCCGACAGGAACGACGGCCGCGTTCTGCACGGTCTGCGCCTTCACCAGGCCGAGGATCTCCGTGCGGAAGTCCTCCGGCCGGTCCGACCAGCGCAGCCCGCCCCGGGAGACGGGGCCACCGCGCAGGTGCACGCCCTCCATCCGCGGCGAGTACACGAAGATCTCGAACACCGGCCTCGGCATCGGCAGGTCGGGGATGCCGCCCGGGTCGAGCTTGAGGGCGAGGGACGTGGCGCCCGGCTGGAAGAAGTTCGTCCTCAGTGTGGCGGTCACCAGGCTCAGGAGGCTGCGCAGCACGCGGTCCTCGTTCAGCCTCGCCACCTGGTCGATGCGCCGCTCGATCTCGGCGACGGCCTGCTTGCCGGCAAGACCCCGGTCCTCGCGCACGCCGAGATCGGGATCGAACCGGATGGCGAACAGCTCGACGAGGAGTGCGGCGATCTCCGGGTTGCCCACGAGGGTCGTGGCCATGAAGTCACGGCTGAACGTCGTCCCGACCTGCCGCAGGTACTTGGCGTACGCGCGAAGGACGCCCGCGTCCCGCCCGCGCATGCCGGCGCGGAGCACGAGCCGGTTGAACCGGTCGTTCTCGATCTCGCCGCGCCACACCGCGGCGAGCGTCTCCTGGAAGCGCTCCCGCACGTCGGCGACATCGAGCTCGCCCAGGTCCTCGTGCCGCAACCCGAGATCGTAGATCCACACCGGCTGCGCGCCCTCGGGCCGGACCTCGTACGGCCGCTCGTCGACGACCCGTGTCCCCATGTTCTCCAGCAGCGGCACGACGTCGGAGAGCATCAGCGGCTCGCCGTACCGGTAGAGCTTCAGCCGTGGCGCCGGGTCGATCGTGTCGAGCGGGCGGTAGAGATGCATCGCGAGGCCATCGGGCGGAACCCCGGCCAGCAGGGTCTCGAGCCGGCGGATGTCGCCGACCGCCGTCCGCGGCGTGTGGTCGTCCTGGTACCCGGAGGGCATCGCGTTCGAGTAGCGGCCGAACAGCAGTACCCCCTGTTCCTCGCCGAGCTCCTCGACGAGCGCGTCGGCCAGGTCGTCCGTCCAGGTGCGCAACGCCGTGGCGAGCCGAACCTCGATCAGCGGGACGTCCAGGTCGGGCGCTGTGCCGGGCTCGACGTAGATCACGAAATGCAGGCGCGCCACGGCGGAGTCCGTGACGAGCGTCGACTCCTCGGTGTGCACGCCGTGGAACGTGCTCATCAGGGTGTCGCGGATGCGGGTCATGGCCGCTTCGTCGAGCCGGCAGAGCGGCAGGTCGACGAAGCAGGAGAAGAACCTCCCGAAGCCGTCGCGCCGCACGCGCAACCGCAGCCGGTGCCGGTGCTGGAGCTCCAGGATCGCCATGGCGTCGCCGTGCAGCTCGTCCACGGTGGACTGCAGGATCTCGTCCCTCGGGTAGCCGTCGAGGATCTCGACGAGAACGTGCGCCTCGTAGCTGTGCCGCGGGTCCGCGGCGCGATCGAGCACCGAGCGGATCCTCCGCCGCACGATCGGGATCTCGTGCAGCGCGGCCTTCGCCACGCTTCTCGGGTAGAGACCGAGGAAACGCCGCTCGCCGACCGCCCGTCCGGTCCCGTCGATCCGCTTGACCCCGACGTAGTCGAGGTGGGTTCCGCGCTGCACGGTGGATCGCGAGTTGGCTTTCGTGATGTTGAGCAGGACCGGTTCCGGGAGCTTTCTTCGCACGTCGGGCGGCAGCGTCGAGAGCGGATGGGGCACGACCTTGCCCGGACCGTCACGCAGGATGCCGAGCCCGGATCCGGCAACCGCCCGCAGCACCTCCTCGTCGGGGCCGGCAACCAGCTCGTACTCGCGGTAGCCGAGGAACGTGAAGTGCTCGTCGGCGAGCCAGCGCAGGAACGCCGCGGCTTCCGCCCGATCCTCGGGATCGACGGTGGGCGCCTCGCCTTGGAGATCCTGCGCGATCGCCACCGCCCGCTCCCGCATGACGGCCCGGTCCTCGTCCGCCGCGCGTACGTCACCGAGCACGCGGATCAGGTCCCGCTTGAGCCCGTCGAGCACAGCCGGGTCGGCCTGGCGGTCGATCTCGATGTGGTGGAACGACTCCCGGACGATCTCGGCGTCCCCCAGGTCGCTCTCGCCGGACACCGCGAGCAGCTCGCCGTCCTCGCCCCGCACGACCTCGAAGACCGGGTGGAGGGCGATGTGCAGGCCGAACCCGTGCCGGTGGAGCTCGGTCTCGAGCGAGTCCGGGATGAACGGCATGTCGTCGGTCACGACCTGCACGACGGTGTGCGGGCACGCGAAGCCGTGCTCGTCGAAGGTCGGCGAGCACACGGTCACGTTGAGCCCGCCCGGCTGACGACGGCGCGCCAGCCGCAGGTGGGCGAGCGCGGTCCCGAACAGGTCGGGGACGGCGCGGGCAGCGAGGTCCTCCGCGGCGACGCGCTCGTAGTACCGCTCGACGAGCGGGAGGTACAGCCGTACCTCGGCACGAGCCGGGTCCCCACCCATGCGCTTGAGCGCGTACTGCCGGACCCGATCGATGACTTCCGACCGGTCGTCCTGCGGAATGGCACGCATGCCTCGCTCCTCCGGGTCGCCTCACCGAGAAGGCTCCACCTTCGAGGCCGTCTTGGGGAGAGCGCGGAGGATCGGGACGGATGGCGTATCCGCGACGTCGTGCTCATCGACGAGGAGCGGGATGCCGGCGAGACGATGATGATTGCTGCTCGCCCACGACGTGGCGACCGGGGGCACGGACGCGACGCGTGCTGCCCGGCGCCTCGGCGAGGAGTACCTCCTGGAGCGCGGGCTGTTCCGCCGGCTCTCGACGGGTGAGCCGGTGGCACCGTGGGTGGACCGCTTCGCCTACCCGTTCCGCTGGTTCTACAACGTGCTGAACGCGGCCGAGTACTTCCGCCGGGCCGCAGCGCTCGACGGAGTGCGGCCGGACCCGCGCATGGCCGACGCGATAGAGCTCGTCCGAGCCGCCCGGCAGCCGGACGGCACCTGGCTCCAGGCTCGCCGGCACCCCGGGCGGGTGTGGTTCGAGGTCGACGCGCCCGCGGGCGAACCGTCGAAGTGGCTGACCCTGTACGGCACGCGAGTGCTCGCCTGGTGGGACTCCCGGGCGCAGGCCTGATCCGGCGTCACGCCCGCGTCGCCGTCGGCTTCCCCAGCTCGTCCAGGGGCAGGCGGTACGTCTCCCGCATCGTGAGGGCGGCGATCGTGGCGACGAGGGCCGCTCCCGATCCGAGCATCGCGACCGGCACCCAGTTCGCCAGCCCGGGCCCGGCGAGCGCGGCGGCGATCGTCGGTGCGAAGCCGCCGAGCGCGAACCCGAACTGCGTGCCGACCGCAACCCCGGACATCCGGACCCGGGTGTCGAACTGCTCGTTCCACAGGGCGAAGGCGACCCCGCTGTACGCGCTGTAGACGATCCCCGACTGCAGGATGCCGAAGACGAAGACGAGCACGATGTTCTGCTGGCTGATCGCCCAGATGAAGGGCCAGATCAGGATCGCGGGGCCGAGGGCGCCGATGACGTAGACCGGCTTGCGGCCGATGCGGTCGCCCAGGATGCCCCACAGCGGGATCGCGCCGAGCGCCACGAGGTTGGCGAGGGCGATCATCCACAGCATGCTCGTGCGGGACAGCCCCATCGTGTTGACGCCGTAGGTCAGGGCGTAGATCGAGAAGAGCGTGCTGATGACCGAGACGAGGGCGGCGAACAGCACCTTGAGCACGTCGGGCGTGTAGCTGCGGAACAGCACCGGCAGCGGCGCCTTGCGCTCCTGCTGGCGCTCCTTCTCCTCCTCGAATACCGGGCTCTCGTGCAGGGTTCGCCGGATCCACAGCCCGACGAGCATCACGATGGCGCTGAGCAGGAACGGGATCCGCCAGCCCCAGCTCAGGAGGGCGTCCTCCGGGAGCGCGCCGATCGGGATGAACACCGCAGTGGCCAGGATGTTGCCGCCCTGCGTGCCGGCGAGGGTGAAGCTGGTGTAGTAGGCGCGCCGGTCCTCCGGGGCGTGCTCCAGGCTCGCGGAGCTCGCGCTCGACTGCTCGCCCGCCACCGCGAGGCCCTGCGCGACGCGCAGGACCAGCAGCAGGATCGGCGCGACGATGCCGATCTGGTCGTACGTCGGCAGGACCCCGATCAGGAAGGTCGCCACGCCCATCCCGACGAGCGTGATGACGAGGACGTTCTTGCGCCCGATGGTGTCGCCGAGGTGCCCGAGGATGAACGAGCCGACCGGCCGCGCCACGTAGGCCACACCGAACGTCGCCAGGGACGCGACCGTGGCCGCGGCCGGGTTGCCCGTCGGGAAGAAGATCTTCGGGAAGACCAGCGCGGCGGCGGTGCCGTAGATGAAGAAGTCGTAGTACTCGAGGGCGCTACCGATCCAGGCGCTGATCGCGGCCTTCCTGGGCGTCTTCGTCCGAGAGTCGTCCATGTCATCCTCTCTGATGACGTCGGAACGCCGAGCCAATGTACCAATCGGTTAGGTACTGAATGGTGAGTTAGGCACCGGCCCGTGTCAAGGGAGCGGTCAGGCCTGCCCGACGTGCGCGGTGAGGTACTCCAGCACGAGGTCACCGATCATGCGCCGGTGGTGCGCGCCGAACCGGGGCTCGAGCATGTCGCGGCCGAAGATCGCCTGGAACGTGTGGCGGTTCGCGATCCGGAAGACGCAGAAGGCACTGATGATCATATGGACGTCGAGCGCGTCGACGTCGTCCCGGAAGAGCCCGGCCGCCCGCCCGCGCTCGAGGATGCGACCGAGGACGTCGACCGCGGGCGCGGCCAGGCTCGACAGGATGGGCGAGGTCCGCAGGTGTTCGGCGTGGTGGATGTTCTCGATGCTCACCAGCCGGATGAACGCCGGGTGCGAGGCGTGGTGGTCGAGGGTCAGCTCGGCCAGTGCCCGCATGGCCCGGGCCGGGTCGAGGTGCTCGACGTCCAGCCGCTGCTCCAGGGAGCGGATCTGCCCGTAGGCGCGCTCCAGCACCGCGAGGTACAGGCCCTGCTTGCTGCCGAAGTAGTAGTAGATCATCCGCTTCGTCGTGCGGGTCTTCGCGGTGATCTCGTCGACCCGGGCGCCGGCGAAGCCACTCGCGGCGAACTCCTCGGTGGCGACGTCGAGGATCTCGGCGCGGGTGCGGTCGGCGTCCCGCTGCCGCTCGCGCGCGCCCTCCGTCCGCGTCACCACGTCGCCTCCTCTGATCGTCCGCCCGGGACCGACCCTAAGCCAGGCGGACCTCGACCCGCCGAACTCCTTCTCGACGCCACCGATCCGAGGTACAACTAACCATCCGGTACGTACTTGGGAGTCCTGTGAGCATCGACGCCACCATCGCCGACCTCCGCGGCGCCGACGACAGCCTTCTCGTGGGCCTCGTCGGGTCCGGGATCGGGCCGTCCCTGTCGCCGGCGCTGCACATGCGCGAAGCGCGCGAGCTCCAGCTGGACTACCGCTACGAGCGGCTCGATCTCGACGCCCTGAGCCTCACCCCCGAGGCCATCGGTGATCTACTGCGGCTGGCCCGCGACGCCGGGTTCCGCGGGCTCAACGTCACCCACCCGTGCAAACAGGTGGTCATCCCGCACCTGGACGCGCTCACCCCCGCCGCCGCGGAGATCGGGGCGGTCAACACGGTCGTCTTCGACGACGGCAGCGCGATCGGGCACAACACCGACTGGTCGGGGTTCCGCGACGGTCTCACCGGCGGGCTTCCGGACGCCCGGCTCGACCGCGTCGTGCTGCTCGGCGCCGGCGGCGCGGGGGCGGCCGCGGGTCACGCCCTGCTGTCCATCGGGGCCGGCACGGTCGACGTGCTCGACGTCGACGCCCCACGTGCGGCCCGCCTCGCCACCGCGCTCGCCGAGCGTTTCGGGGCGTCCCGCGCGACGGGCGGCGGCATGAGCGAGCTCGCGGCCCGGATGCGGGCGGCGGACGGGCTGGTGCACGCGACACCGACGGGCATGTCCGAGCACCCGGGACTGCCCGTCGCGCCGACGCAGCTGCGGCCCGAGCTGTGGGTCGCCGAGATCGTCTACCGGCCGCTCGACACCGAGCTGCTCCGCGCGGCGCGCGCGGCGGGCTGCGCCACCCTCGACGGCGGCCGCATGGCAGTGCACCAGGCCGCCGAGGCCTTCCGGCTGTTCACCGGCGTCGACGCCGACGCCGACCGGATGCGGCGACACCTCACGGAGCTGGTGCGCGGCGAGATCCGCCAGCCGCTCCGGTAGCCGGTACAGCGGTACAGGGTCTCAGCGGTACAGGGCATCGAGCAGGTCGACGCCCATCCTCCGCACGGCCTCGACGTCCAGCTGGTAGCGCACCCTCGTGCCGGATCGATGCGCGAGCACCAGCCCGGCCTCGCGGAGCCGCCGGAGGTGGCGGGACGCCTGCGGGGTGGTCATCGCGTACCTGTTGGCCAGCTCGGTGGTCGTCATCGGCTCCCGGAGCAGCGCCCGGGCGAGACGCATCCGCATGGGGTCCTGCAGCGCGGCGAGCCGGTGGCGGGCGGTGTCGAGTGACGGGGCGGCGCCGGCGCCCGACACCGGGTACTGCACCACCACCGGGAAGCGCGGATAGTGCTTGATCACGGTGTGCGGGTTGATGTGCAGCGAGGGCACCAGCACGCACGGCGTCTCGTCCAGGCGCGCGGTCGCGTTGTACAGCTTGTCGAACACGATCCCCGGCGGGTCGAACGTCTCCGACGCGGCGGGGAGGTCGGCGAGTGCCGACGGCCCGTGCTTGCGCACGTTGTGCGTCCGGGTCCTGGCGTCGGTCTCCAGCATCGGTCGCAGCGCGGACCACGTGGACCCGAACGCCGCCTCCGCCATCGTCGACAGGAAGGCCAACAGGTCGTCGCGGAACCGGGCCACGTCGTCGAGCAGGCGCCTGCCCAGCTCGTGGCGCTGCTCGGAGATCAGGCTCAGCCGGGGGAGGAACCGGCCCCGCATGAGCTCCGCGGGCGGTTCGCGCGACGACATCCCGATGAGGGCCTGGGCCGACATCGCCAGGAAGTCCTCCTCGGGGAGGCCGGCGATCCCGACCAGCTCGGCGTCGAGGTCGGGCTCACCGTCGCTCCGCAGCGGAAGGAGGTAGCGGGCCCGGAACGCGCTCCACAGCGGCGCCCAGACGCCGGCCCTGATCAGCAGCTCCTCGTCCAGCTCGGCGCGCACGGCCATCACCCACTGGCGGCTCGCCGGGTGGTGGTGCGGCTCGGCGAGCGCGTGCAGGCACGCACACAGCTCGGAGAGCGGCGACACCCGAGCGGAGATCGACTCAGGGCCCGGGGTGCCGAAGACGAGGTTGACGGCCATGGGCGACATTACCGCGTTGGCGGCAATGTTCTTGTCCGGCGTCAGGTGCGCCTCGACGATTCGCGGCTATGTCCGACGCCATCGACGAGAACATCAAGATCAAGCATCCGGTCGAGTTCTACGCCTCCGGTGCGACCACGGTCTTCGCCTCGCGCTACGACCAGCGGTTCTCGTTCTGCCTCTACGTACCGGCGGCGCACGACCCGGCGGGCGCCGCCCTGCCGCTCGTCGTGATCCAGCACGGCACGGGCCGGCGCGGACCGCAGTACCGCGACGCGTTCGCGGCGTTCGCGGAGCGGCACGGCTGCATCGTGCTCGCCCCGCTCTTCCCCGCCGGTATCGACGACCCGGACGACCTGCACAACTTCAAGTTCATCCGCTACGGCGATATCCGCTTCGACGAGGTGCTGCTGGAGATCGTCCGCGAGGTCGGTGAGCGGTGGGGCGTCCACACCGGACGGTTCCTGCTGCACGGCTTCTCCGGAGGCGGGCAGTTCGCCCACCGGTTCGCCTACCTGCACCCCGACCGGCTGGCCGGGCTCTCGATCGGCGCGCCGGGGAGGATCACGTTCATCGACCGGGAGAATCCGTGGTGGATCGGGCTGAAGGGTTTCGCCGAGGTGTTCGGCCACGAACCGCGGATCCGCGAGCTCGCCGAGGTGCCGGTGCAGATGGTGGTCGGCAGCGCGGACGTGGAGACCTGGGAGATCAACAACAAGGGTGACGCCAACTGGATGGACGGCGCCGACGCCGCCGGCCGCACCAGGATCGAGCGGCTCGCGGCGCTGCGGGAGAACTTCACGGCACACGGCATCGACGTGCGGTTCGACGTCGTCGAAGGGGTGGCCCACGAGCCGATGAAGGTCATCCCCGCGGTCCAGGAGTTCTTCGCGGAGCTGCTCACGGAAGGAGAAGTGTCATGAGGCGGATCTCGGCGGTCGCCGTGCTGGTCGGCGTGGTCGTCAGCGGCTGCGCCATAGGGCCCGCCACGGACACCGATCCCGGCGGCGGCTACCCCGCACGCGGGATCGCGATCCTCGCGCCGGGCAGCATCGGCGGCGGCTGGGACACCCGTGCGCGCGGCATGGAGGACGCCCTCACCCGGTGCGGCGTGATCACCAAGGACGTGACCGTCGCCAACACCCCTGGGGCGGGCGGCACGATCGGGCTCGCCGCGTTCGTCGCGAGGCAGGGAGATCCCCACCAGCTCATGGTCATGGACACGATGACCATGCTCGGCGGGATCGTGCGCAACCACTCCCCCATCGACCTCACCACGCTGACCCCGATCGCCGGCCTGACCGAGAGCGTCGGCGCCATCCTGGTGCCGGCCGCGTCGCCCCACCCCGACCTGCGGTCACTCCTCGCGGACATGAAGGCCGACCCGCAAGGCGTCTCCTGGGTCGGCGGCTCGCTCGGCGGACCGGACCACATCGCCGTCGCCGCGCTCGCCGATGCCGACGGCATCCCGGTGAACCGGATCAACTACGTCCCCACGGGTGGCGGTGGCGAGGCCACCAGCCTGCTGCTCAGCGGGGCGTCCACGGCGGGTATCGGCACGTTGGCCGAGTTGAAGGGCCAGATCGCCGCGGGCGAGCTGCGGGTTCTCGCGATCACCAACAGCACCGAGCGCATCGCCGGCATCGACGCGCCCACTCTCGTCGAGCTCGGATACGGCGCCGCGAACCTGGCGTCGAGAGGTGGGGTGCTCGCCCCGCCGGGTGTGAGCAAGGAGGAGCAGCAGGCGATCGTCGACATGGTCGCGAAGATGCGCGACACCGAGTGCTGGCGGGAGACGTTGCGCCAGAACAACTGGTCGGACGGCTGGCTGCCGGGCGACGACTTCGGCCGCCTGATCGTCGAGCACCGCGACCGCGTCACGGAGATCCTGACCGAGCTGGGGCTCTCCGCATGACCGCCTCCGGCACGGCAGCGCCCGAGACCACGCCGTGGGCGCACCGGGTCTCCGCGCTGGCCTTCTTCGCCGTGGCCGTGGGGGTGCTCACCGGCGCGATCGGCATCGACCCGGGCACGACCTACCAGGCGGTGGGCCCTCGGGTGTTCCCCCTGCTCGTCGGCGCCGGCATGTGCCTGGTGAGCGCGATCGGCGTGGTGCAGGCGTTCCGCGGGACCGACCCGGAGCAGATCGACCAGCTGCGTGAGGAGATCCACGCGACGCACTGGCCCTCGGTGTTCCTCCTCGTCGCTGTGCTGGTCGGCTACGTCCTGCTGCTCACGCCACTCGGGTACTGGCAGACGACCACGGTGTTCTTCGTGGCGGTCGCCCGCGTGCTGGGCAGCCGGCGACCGATCCGCGACGCGATCATCGGGCTGGTCCTCGCGCTGGCCGTGTTCCTGCTGTTCGACCGGGTGCTCGGCATCGACCTGCCGCCGGGCATCGTGCGGCTGGCGATCTGACATGGACGTTCTCGGCAACCTGCTCACCGGCTTCGCAGGCGCGCTCACGTGGCAGAACCTCCTCCTGGCGCTGGTCGGCACGACGCTCGGCTCGCTCGTGGGTGCGCTGCCAGGGCTCGGGCCCGCGACCACGGTCGCGCTGCTGCTCCCCCTGACGTACGTGTTCGATCCGGTCGGCGCGTTCGTGCTCTTCGCCGGCATCTACTACGGCGGGATGTACGGCGGGTCGACGACGGCGATCCTGCTCAACGTGCCGGGCGAGACGGCGTCCGTGCCGACCACCCTCGAGGGCTTCCCGATGGCCAAGAAGGGCCGGGGCGGTGCCGCGCTGGCCACGGCGGCGATCGGGTCGTTCGTGGCCGGCACCCTCTCCACGGTCGCGATCACCTTCCTCGGCCCCGCGATGTCGGCGGTGGCCAAGCTGATCCAGCCCGCCGAGTACGTCGCCATCATGGTGCTCGCCTTCGTCACGGTCACCTCGCTGGTCGGCAGGTCCGTGATCCGCGGGTTGTGCAGCCTGTTCCTCGGCATCGCCGTCGGCATGGTCGGGATCGACGCTCTGACCGGCCAGGCCCGGTACGCCTTCGGCGTGCCCGAGCTCTACGACGGGATCGAGGTGGTCGCGCTCGCCGTGGGGCTCTTCGCGATCGCCGAGGCGCTCTACACGGCGGCCCGGCACCGCGGCGCCACCGAGGAGCTGGTGCCGCTCCGCGGCAAGATCAGGATGAACCGCGCGGAATGGAGCCGCTCCTGGCGGCCGTGGCTGCGTGGCACCGCGATCGGCCTGCCCATCGGCGCGCTGCCCGCAGGCGGGGCGGAGATCCCGACCTTCCTCAGCTACAACGTGGAACGCCGGCTCACCAAGCACCCCGAGGAGTTCGGCAAGGGCGCGATCGAAGGCGTCGCGGGCCCCGAGGCGGCGAACAACGCGGCCTTCTCCGGCGTGCTGATACCCCTGCTCACGCTGGGCATCCCGACATCGGCGACCGCGGGCGTGCTGCTGATCGCGTTCCAGATCTACAACCTGCAGCCCGGACCGCAGCTGTTCGAGACCCAGCCCGTGCTCGTGTGGACCCTGATCGCGAGCCTGTACATCGGCAACGTCATGCTGCTGGTGCTGAACCTGCCGCTGATCCCGCTCTGGATCAAGATCCTGCGACTCCCCCGCGCGATCCTCACCGCCGGCATCATGGTCTTCGCCATCCTCGGCGCCTACGCCATCGCCCAGAGCGTCGCCGACGTGATCGTCGCGATCGCGTTCGGGCTGCTCGGGTTCCTGATGCGCCGCACCGGCTACCCCGTGGCGCCGCTCATCCTCGGCGCCGTGCTCGGCCCCATGCTGGAGACCCAGTTCCGGCGGGCACTCGCGTTCAGCGAAGGCGATCTGTCCGTGTTCGTCACCCGCCCGATCGCCGCCACGATCCTCGCGCTCGCGCTCATCGCGCTCGTCGGGCCCGGGTTGGTGCGGCGCGGTCGCAAGCTCGAACGGGTCGGCTACTGAGGTTGGGGCTGGCCGGAAGGTCGATCCGGCCCGGCGTGGACCTGCTCGCGGGCGATGGCCGCCTTGACGATGATCTCGGTGCAGTCGTCCGGCGGGAGCTGCGTGCTGTCCAGCACGAGGTGGTAGAGCTCGGGGTTGGCGGGGTCGGTGCGGTAGAAGTGCCGGACGTAGGCCGTGCGGGCGTTGTCGTTGCGGGTGATCGCGGTGCGCGCCTCCTGCTCGCTGACTCCCAGCAAGCTCATCGCCTGCCGGACCCTGCGCTCCGGGTCGCCGTCCAGCCGCACGTGCAGCGCTGTCGGGTGATCGCGCAACACGATCGCCGCCGCCCGGCCGAGGATCACCCCACCCCGCTCGCGGATGCCGGCGCGGATGGCCCGCTCGGTGCAGGCATGGAGATGCCCGTCGGGCAGCAGCGCGCCCGCAGGCGGCGCGGCACCGATCATCCAGTCCGTGGAGGCGGGAGCCGCGGCGACCAGCATGCGCGACAGCCAGCCCTGGACCTGCTCGTCACGGCTCAACGCGTCCTCGAGCGGGATCCCGAGGTCGTTCGCCACCGCCACCGGTATCGCCCGGTCCAGGAAGGGCACGCCGAGCTTCTCGGCGACCGCCGGGCCGACGAAGGCGCCCCCGGCGCCGTAGCTGGCGGAGATCGTGACGACGTGTCGCATCGATGGCCCCCATCTCGAAGACCGGCCCGGCAAGCGTAGAGCAGGCGACGCCGGACAGCAGCACGAGACGTGCCCCACTCGGGCGAATTGCACCCCGGCGGGTCACTCCCGATCCGTCCGTACCATCGACTGATGACCAACGAGCGGACCACGGTGAACCGCCGGGTGTTGTCCATCGCGGCGGTCGTACTCGTGCTGGGTGCGGGGCTGGTGTGGCTGGCCATGGCCGTCATCCGACCCCAGCCGCCGGCCGGCGGCGCGATCGACCTGCAGGGGTGGAAGCTGACGCTGCCGGAGGAGGGCAAGAACGGGAACGCCGAGAGCGTCGAGCCCGCGGAGGTCACGGAGCCCTGGCTGACCCAGGGCCCCGACGGCAGCCTCACGTTCTGGGCGCCGGCCACCGGCGCCACCACGAAGAACTCCGAACACCCGCGCACCGAGCTGATCAGCCTCACCGACTTCGCCGCCGGCACCGACGGCCAGCACACCCTGGCTGCCTCGCTCGCGGTGTCCCAGGTTCCGGCCGACACCAAGGACATCATCATCGGCCAGATCCACGGCTCCGACGACATCAAGTCGGTGCCGTACGTGATGTTGCACTACCGGGACGGGGACATCGAGGCGGTCGTCAAGCAGCAGCAGAAGGGGGACGAGAAGCAGTCCTTCCCCCTGCTCAGCGGGGTGCCGTTGAACGAGCGGTTCGACATCTCGATCACCGACACCGGCGACGGCTCGATGACGCTCAGCGCCACCCACGCCGGCCACACCCAGCAGGCCACCGCCCAGGTGCCCGCCGCGTTCCAGGGTGAGACGGTGCGCTTCCAGGTGGGGGACTACCAGCAGGCCGACTCCGGCCAGGGCGACGAGGACGGCGGTCGGGTCACCTTCTACGAGATCACCCAGTAGCGCAGGGGTCAGCGGAGCACGGGCTCCAGCGGGTACTCCATCCCGTCCACCGGCGGCTCCGGCATCGTTCCGGACCCGTCGGGCAGGGGCACGGCCGCCAGCAGGGCCTGGGTGTAGGGGTGCTGCGGGTCCTCCCAGATCGTGCGCGCCGGGCCCGACTCGACGATCCGGCCCCGGTACATCACGGCCAGCCGGTCGGCGATGAGCCGCACGACGGTCAGGTCGTGCGAGATGAACAGCAGGCCCGCGCCGCTCTCCACGGCCAGGTCGCGCATCAGCGCCGCGACGACCGCCTGGGTGGACGCGTCGAGCGCCGAGATCGGCTCGTCGCCGATCAGCAGGTCGGGGCGGGCGGCGAGCGCCCGGGCGATCGCGATCCGCTGGCGCTGTCCGCCGGAGAACTCGTGCGGGTAGCGGCGTGCGGCGGCGCGGTCCAGCCCGACGCGCTCCAGCCACCACTCGGGCTCGGATGCCTCCGCGCCCCGGCCCACGGCCGCCCGGACCCCGTCGCCGATCTGGGCGCCGACCGGCCGCCGCGGGTGCAGAGACCCGTACGGGTCCTGGAACACCATCTGGATGCGGGTGAGCTCCACCGGGCGGCGGCGCAGCCCGAGCGGGGCGACCGGGTGGCCGTCGAACGCCACCCGGCCCGCGGCCGGCGCGACGAGCCCGCAGATCGCGCGCGCCACGGTGGACTTGCCGCACCCCGACTCCCCGACCAGCCCCAGCACCTCGCCCGCGCCCACCGCCAGGTCGATGCCGTCGACGGCACGCACCGGGGGCCGGCCCCGGTAGACGACCTCCAGACCTTCGACGTCGAGCAGCGGTGTCACAGCTCCTCCAGGGCGCGCACGTCGTCGAGGGACCGCACGCCGCCGGCCGCGCCAGGCAGGCTCGCGAGCAGCGACGCCGTGTAGGGGTGCGCGGGCGCGGTGAAGACCTGGTGACGCTCGCCGTTCTCCACGACCGCGCCGTGGCGCATCACCGCCACCCGGTCGGCGACCGCGCTCATCACGCCGAGGTCGTGGGTGACCAGCAGCACGGCGAGGCCCATCTCACGGGCCAGGTCGCGCAGCAGGTGCAGCACCCCGGCCTGGACCGTGACGTCGAGCGCCGTGGTCGGCTCGTCCGCGATGAGGACGGACGGGGAGCAGGCCAGCGCGATGGCGATCGCGATGCGCTGGCGCTGCCCGCCGGAGAACTGGTGCGCGAAGCGGCGCAGGGCGCCGGCCGGGTCCGGGATCCGCACCCGCTCCAGCAGCTCGACGGCGCGGGCGCGGGCCGCCGCCCGGTCGAGCCGCAGGTGGTGGCGGAGGTGGTCGGTGAGCTGCGCGCCGACCGACAGCATCGGGTGCAGGCTCGTGGAGGGGTCCTGGAACACCATCGCGATCTCGGTGCCGCGCAGGGCGTTGCGCTGCCGCGGCGCGAGTGCGAGCAGGTCGCGGTCGCCGAACGTGATGGTGCCGCCGACCCGCGAGCGGTCCGGCAGGAGACCCATCACGGCGAGCCCGGTCATGGTCTTGCCCGAGCCCGACTCGCCGGCGAGGCCCTGGATCCGGCCCGCCTCCAGGTCGAGGTCCACGCCCCGCAGGATCTCGGTGTCGCCGATCCGCAGCGTGAGGCCGCTGATCTCCAGTGTCGTCCTCCGGGCGGTCATCGGGTCTCCGCCTTGCCCAGCACGCCCGCGGTGCGGGGGTCGAGGGCATCGCGCAGCGCGTCGCCCAGGAAGTTGAAGGCCATCACCACGGTCAGGATGGCGAGGCCGGGGAACACGCCCATCCACCACGAGTCGAAGTTCTGGATCGCCGTGGCGACCATCGAGCCCCACTCCGCGGTGGGCGGCTTCGCACCCAGCCCGAGGAACGACAGGCCCGACAGCAGGAGCGTCGCCGTGCCGATGTCCAGGCTGGCGAGGATCAGCACCGGCCCCGTCACCATCGGGACGATGTCGGTGCCCAGCGACCGCAGCGGCGAGAAGCCGAGCAGCCGGTCGGCGAGCACGTAGTCGGCCTGCCGGATCCCGACCACCAGCCCACGCGTGACGCGGGCGTAGGCGGGCCACGAGACGACCAGCGCGGCCAGCACCGCGTTGAGCAGGCTCGCGCCCAGCGACGCGGCCACCACCATCGCCAGGATGACGGTCGGGAACGCCATCACGAGGTCGGTCACGCGCATCACGGTCTCGTCGACCCAGCGCCCGAAGAACCCGGCGGCGAGCCCGAGGACGCCCCCGATCACCACCGACAGCCCGACGAGCAGGACCGCGAGCGGCACCGTCACCCGGGCACCAGCGAGTACGCGGGTGAACACGTCCCGACCGAGCTCGTCGGTGCCGAACCAGTGGGCACCGGTCGGCGGCTCCAACCGCGCGAAGTCCTGCGTGAGCGGGTCGTACGGCCACAGCGCCGGCCCCAGGACGGCGATCAGGATCCACACCAGCGCGACCACCGCACCGGTGATGCCCAGCGGCGTGCGCCACGCCTGCGGGATCCGCGTGCGGAACCGGGCGCGCAGCGGCCCGTCCAGCCTGCTCATGTGACCCGAACCCGCGGGTCGATGGCGCCGTACAGCAGGTCGACGATCAGGTTGATCACCAGGTAGACGATGCCGACGAACAACCCGACACCCATCACGGCCGGCAGGTCCAAGTGCGACGCCGCCTGGTAGGCGTAGGAGCCGACCCCGGGCCACGAGAAGATCTCCTCGACCAGCACGGTGCCGGAGAGCAGCGCGCCGAACGCCAGCCCGACCACCGTCAGGATCGGCACCATCGCCGCGCGCAGCACGTACCGGAACAGCACGGTCCGGCCGGGCAGGCCCTTGGCCCGGGCCGACCGCACGTAGTCCTGCTCCAGCACCTCCAGCACGGCCGAGCGGGTGAACCGGGTGAGCAGCCCGACGGTGTAGAGCGTGAGCACCAGCGTCGGCAGCATGAGGTGGGCCAGCGCGTCGCCGAACGTCTCCCACTCCCCCGCCAGCAGCGCATCGAGGGTGTACAGGCCGGTGACGTGCGGCGGCGGTGTGGTGGCGGGCGCGAGGCGCCCCGAGCCGGGAGCCAGGTCGAGCTGGAACGAGAAGACGTAGAACGCCACCAGCGCCAGCCAGAACGTCGGCACCGAGATCCCGACGAGCGACACCAGCCGCAGCGCGCTGTCGGCGAGCCGCCCGCGCCGCACGGCCGCGACCACGCCGAAGCCGACGCCGATCAGCACGGAGAGCACGATCGCGCCGATCGCGATCTCCAGCGTGGCCGGCACCGCCGACTGCAGGTCGACGAGCACCGGCCGGTGGGTCTGCTGCGACTCGCCGAGATCGCCCTGCACCAGGTTGCCCAGGTACGTCGCGTACTGGACGGGCAGCGGCCGGTCGAGCCCGTAGTGCGCCCGGTACGCCGCCACGGTCTCCGGGTTCTCCGCCGCGCGCTGGCCGAGGTTCGCCGCGACCGGGTCGCCGGGCACCAGGTTGGTCAGCACGAACGTCACCAGCGTGACGCCGACGATCAGCAGCGCCGAGACCCCGAGCCTGCGCAGCAGGTACCGGACGAGCGCGCTACTGACCACCGGCCACACCGACGGAGCCGAGGTCCAGGGTCCAGATCGGGTTGTAGGCGGCGCCGGTGACCGACTTCGCCGTGACGACGTTGGTGGCCGGCTGCACGAGCGGGATGAACGGCCCGCCGGCGTTCAGGCTGCGCTGGAACTCCTGGTAGCTGCTCGCGCGCTCCGCGGGCTCGACGGCCGCCGCGGCGGCCTTCGCTGCCGCGTCGATGTCCGGGGCCGCGCTCGCGGGCCAGTTCGCGCGCTTGCCGATCAGCCCGTCGGGGGCGAAGGCCAGGTAGTTGGACGGGTCCGGGAAGTCCGGCCCCCAGTACCAGAGCCCGATCTCCTCCTTGCCGCCCCGATAGTTGTCCAGCTCCGTGGCCACGGGCGCAGGTGCCAGCTCGACCGTGATGCCGGCGGCGGCGAGCTGCGACTGCAGCCGCTCCGCGAGCGTCTGGAAGCTCAGCCCGAGGAGCGTGAAGTCGCTCGGGTAGGCGAGCTTCGGCGGCTGCCCGCTGACGCCGCTCGCCGCCAGTGCCGCCGCGGCCCCGGCCGGGTCCGGCTTCGGCACCTCGGCGGCCGGCAGCGAGCCCGCGATCATCGTCGGGATCATGCTCGCGGGCTGCACCGAACCCGTGCCGGCCACCTGCAGCAGGCCCGGGTAGTCGATGGCCTTCTTCACCGCCGAGACGTACTGGGCGTTGCTGGTGGTGGTGGAGATGTCCGCGCCCTGGTTCAGGAACAGGAAGATCGTGTAGGCCGACGCCCCGCTGGTGACGGTGAGCTCGCCCTGGTCGAGCCCGCTCACCTGGTCGCCGGAGAGGTCGAGCGCGACCTGCGAGTCGCCCTTCTGGACGTTCAGCGCCTGGGTGGCGGCCTGCACGTTGCGGATCACGATGTTGTCGTACGCGGGCTTCGCCGGCCCGTTGTACGCCGCGTTCCTCGTGAGCACCGCCTGGCTGGCGACGTCGAGCGACTTGAGCGTGTAGGGGCCGGACCCAGCGGACGTCGTGTTGAGGAACTTCTCCGCACCGTCCTTGTCGTCCGTGGTGCCGCCGTTCGCGGTCACCACCTTCGAGTTGACGACCGACAGTGCCGGGTTCGGCAGGATGAACGGCAGGGCCGCGTTCGGCTCCGCGCTGGTCAGCACCACGGTCGTGTCGTCGGCCTTCGCGACCGTCACGCCGTCGAGCAGGAAGGACGGGTTGCCCTTCATGCCGCTCACCCGCTGCAGCGAGAACACCACGTCGTCGGCGGTCACCGGGCTGCCGTCGGAGAACACCCGGCCCTGCGCCAGCGTCAGGGTGAGCGTCTTCGCGTCGGGCGACAGCTCGTAGGAGGACGCGAGGCCGGGCGCCGGGGTGGTGAGGTCGTCGCCGGTGAACGTCAGCAGCGTCTCGTACATGCCGTGGGTGAGCATCTGCCCGGTGAGCTCGTACTCGCGGCCGGGGTCGACGGTCTTCAGGTCGAAGGTCGAGTCGATCACCAGCGTGGGGCCGGAGCCGCCACCGCCCGACGCCCCCGATCCGCAGGCCGCGACCGCGAGCACGACCGCCGCCGCCGCGGCGACCAGCGCCACGGGTCGACTCGCACCGAACATGTGCACCTCCAGGCCGAACTGACTCGGTGCCAGCTCGCGCTGGACGATTCGGCGGTATCTTGCCTGGTCGGGCTGCGGGTCAGTGGTCGGGTCCCGATGTTGCCGCCGGTCGGCGCGCAGGAGCGGGCTGTCCGGGGCGAGGGGCTCCTCCTCGACCACGTCCAGGCCGGCGCCGGAGAGGATCCCGCGGTCCAGGGCATCCACCAGGACGGACTCGTCGACGAGGACCGCTCCGCGCCGCCTCAGGCGAGCACGGCGACGATCGCGAAGAGGACCGGGACGCTCACCACGGTGGTGCTCAACGCCGCGTCCCGGCCCAGGACGACGCCCTGGTCGAACCGCACCGCGTAGGCGAACACGTTCTGCGCGGTCGGCAGGGCCGCGCAGACGACGACCGCGAGCAATGCATGGCCCTCCAGCCCGAGCAGCAGGCCGAGGAGCAGAGCCAGCAGCGGGTGCACGACGCACTTGAGCAGCAGCACGCTCACCAGCAGCGGCGCGGCATCGCCTGCCCCCGGCCGCTTCGCCCCGCACAACGAGATCCCGAACGCGAGCAGCATCCCGGGCACCGCCAGATCCGAGATCAGCTCGATCGGAGCGATCAGCGACGCGGGCGGGAGCATCCCGGTGGCCGACACGGCGATCCCCGCGCCCGTCGCCAGCGCGATCGGGTTGCGCAGCGGCGCGGTCACCGTCCGCCACAGGGGCTGACGCCCACCGTTGGCCCGCTCCGACAGCACCCCGAGCACGGTGGTGAAGAACGGGGTGAGCACCGACAGCTGGAACACCAGCACCGGAGCGGCCTCGGCCACGTTCCCCAGCGCGTACGTGGCGATCGGCAGCCCGAGGTTCCCGGCGTTGACGTACCCGCTGGCCATCGCCCCGACAGCCGTCTCCCCCGCCGGTCGCCGCCGCAGCAACCCGATCGGGACGTAGAGCAGGCAGACCAGCACGCTCGTCACGGCCGTGACGATCAGACCCTCGGAGAACACCGCCGCCACGTCCGTGCGCGCGAGCGTGCTGAACAGCAGCGCGGGCGACGCCACGAAGAACGCCGCCCGCGAGAGCACCTGGGTGGCGGCGGGACCGAGCACCCCCGCCCGCCCCACGAGATAGCCGACGGCGACGACGACCCCGATCACGACGAAGGCGTCGAGCACCCCGTTCACGCCACAGTCACGTCTGACCAGGGTAGAGCTGTGACGGGGGTCAAACAGCGCCGCCCGACGTCATCGGCCGGTCATCCGTTCGTCGAGGCGAGCCACTTCGCGGTGTGCAGGTCGGTCACGAGGACGTTGAGCCAGCCGCCGACGAGCGCGGCCCGGATGCTGCCCCACTTCCGCTTGCCGCCGGCGACGCCCACGCGCCGGGGCACGGCGTTGAACGCGGCCGCGCTGATGCCGAGGACGCGCTCGTCGAGCTCCGAGGCGATGGGACGGCCTTCCGAGTCGAAGAACCGCATGCAGATGTCGCCGACGGCACCGAGGTTGCGCAGCTCGTCCTGCTCGGCCGCGCTGACGGCGTTGCCGCTCTCCCGGAGCAGGGGTGAGGGTTCCAGGCTGCCGACGCCGACGAGCGCCATGGTCAGCTCGTCGTAGGCCTGTATGACGCCGGCGATGTCGGGCTCGGCGGTGATCCCCTTGCGCATCTCGGCGCTCGCGAGGAGGCCGGGCGCCATGAGGTAGGCCGGTTCGGCCTTGGTCACCTGCGCCAGCCGGCCGATCAGCCGGGTGGCCCGCGACTGCGCGGTGCTGCTGCCGATGCCGCCGAGGATCTGCATCACCGAGTCGGCGACCTGGACGGGACGGGGGCGCATGGTGTCGACCGTGGCCAGCAGGGTGGAGCTCCACGAGGAGATCCCGATGCGTTCCCCGCCGGTCAGCGTCGTCTCGAGGTAGGTGGCGGCCGCGGTGCCGACGGCGTCGAGGACGGAGGCCTCGTCGGCCGGACCGTCGGTGTCGGCGACGACGACCTCGGTGAGCCCGAACAGGCGCTCGACCGCCTCCTCCAGGTCGGCGTGCACGCCGCGGGGCGACACCACCGTGGTGCGGACGATGCCCACTTCGGCGGCCTGCTTCAACAGCCGCGACACCCGCGGCTGCGAGATGTGGAGCTGAGCGGCGATCTGCGGCTGCCGCATCCGGCGTTCGTGGTACATCCGGGCCACCTTGGTCAGCAGCCGGATGTGCTCCCGGGGGATCCCGGCCGCGAGGCCGTCGAGATCCGCGCTGTCGCGAGCTCCCATCGGCGGTCCTCTCCTGTGTGCGGACTGCAGCATATCCATTCGCCCCTGCATGTCTTGACAGGACCAGCGGCGGGAGGCGAACATCCCATGCATGTCCAACCGAGTCGACATAAATATTCACAGGAGCCTCCGCTGATGGCGGCGGCGGCCTGGCAGGAGGTCGAGCTCGTGTTGGCGGCCGACCTCGATCACGAGTCGCCCTACACGGGTGTCGAGGTCTGGGCGGAGTTCCGCCACGACTCGGGGGCGGTCCTGCGCCGGCCGGCCTTCTGGGACGGGGGCCGGACGTGGCGGGTGCGGTTCGCCTCCCCGCTGCCGACCGGTCGCTGGACGTGGCGCAGCGCGAGCTCGGTGCCCGACCCGGGGCTGCACGGCGTGAGCGGCTCGGTCGAGATCGAGCCGTCCGCAGCCGCGCGGACGACGTGGGAGGAGCACGGCTTCTGGCGCATGTCGCCCGCGGGACGCAGCCTGGTGCACGCCGACGGAGCGCCGGCCCTCCTCGTGGCCGACACGGCATGGGCGCTGCCGTGGCGGGCCACGGAAGAACAGGTGCGCACCTACGCCGCCGACCGGTCGGACAAGGGCTTCAACGCCGTCCTGATGATGACCGTCCAGCCCGACATGGGCGTGACAGGGCCGCGGGACCGCACGGCCGACGAGGGCTTCGCGGTGGCGTTCGACGACCTGCCGGACGGGCGGCTCGAGCGCCTCGACCCCGCCTACTTCCAGTACTTCGACCGGCTCGTGGCCGTTCTCGTCGAGCACGGGATCGCGCCGGTGCTGCAGCCGGTCTTCCACGGGTTCGGCTGGAAGGGCAAGCGGACGGCCGGCCCGGTCGTGCCGCCGGCGGACTACGCGCGGTACTGCCGCTACCTGGTGGCCCGGTACGGGGCGCGGCCCGCCGTGTACCTCGTCGGGGCGGACGGTGCGGGCACCGAACCCCAGATCGCCGCGGGCGGGGCCGAGGTCCAGGAATGGGACGCCTACGGCCAGCCCACCGGCATCCACTACCGGCCGCACGCCGACAACCGCGCGTCGCAGGACGCCGACTGGCTCGACTTCCAGTGGTGCCAGACCGGCCACTCGGGCACGCACGTGCCGGAGCGGGTCGCGGACATGTGGCGGAACGAGCCGGTGCGCGCCGTCGCCAACGGCGAGCCGACCTACGAGCACGGCGGCCGGCGGGGCAAGGCCGAGGGCTGGTGGCAGGGCCACGAGGCGTGGAGCAACCTCTGCGCCGGAGGCACGATGGGCGTCGTCTACGGGGCCGGCAGCCTGTGGCAGTGGGTGCTGCATCCGGACGAGCCGGGGCAGGCACCGCAGTTCACCGCCGAGGGCGCCGGCTGGCGGGAGGCCCTGGACTTCGAGGGGTCCACGTACGTCGGGCTGGTCGGACGGATCCTCGCCGGGCTGCCGATCACCGACATGCGGCCGGACTGGGAGTCGACGCTGTGCCCGCGCGGCCTCTCCGTACCCGGCCGGCTCCACATCGGCTACGCCGAGCACGGCGGGCCGCTGCGCATCTTCGACGGCGCGAACCTGCCCCGCCACTACCGCGTGATCGACCCGCGGACCGGTGCACTGATCGACGAAGGCAAGCGGGACGACCCCGCGGACCCGGTGCCTGCCGAGTACGGCGCTCCCCTGGTCTACGTGCTCCACGACGGCGAGTGAGAGGACTGCAACGATGCAGTTGAAGAGGATGATCATCGCGTTGGCCGGCTCGGTCGGCCTGCTGCTCGCGGGCTGCGGCGGGTCCGCCGGCCAGGGCGACACCGTCGAGCTCAAGTGGTGGCTCCTGACCCAGCAGGACACGGCCCAGGCCGCCGTGGACGAGCTGATCGAGAACTTCGAGGCGGCCAACCCCGACATCACGATCTCGCTCGAGACCAGGTCCACGGACGCGCACAAGGACGCCCTGCGCACGGCGGCCGGGACCGACGCCGGGCCCGACATCTTCGCCATGTGGGCGGGTCCCGGACTCGGCGGGGAGTTCGTGCAGGCGGGGGTCAGCAAGGACATCACGAACTACTACGAGCAGTACGGCTGGGCGGACCGGTTCACGCCCACCACGATCGAGCCGTACACGCAGTACGGCGGCCATCACGGCGTTCCGTGGTCGCAGAGCGTGCAGGTCGTCTACTACAACAAGCGCCTGTTCCAGCAGGCGGGGATCACCGCGGAGCCCACCACGTACGACGAGCTGGTGGCCGCGGCGGACCGGCTGAAGGCCGCCGGTATCACCCCGATCGAGTTCGGCGGCTCCGTCAACTGGCATGTGATGCGCCTGCTGGACAACCTTCTCGAGACCGAGTGCGGGCCGGAGAAGGTCGACCAGCTGACGTCCCGCGCGGCCAGCTGGGCAGGAGAGCCGTGCGCCGATGCCGCGTTCACGGAGCTCAAGGAGTGGTCGGACAACTACATCAACCAGGGCTTCATCGGGATCGACAACGACGAGTCGTCGGCGCTGTTCTACACCGGCCGCGCGGCGATGGCATTCGAAGGCGACTGGTTCACCACGCAGATCATCGACGGTGGCGGCAACATCGACGAGGTCGGCATCTTCCCGTTCCCGACCGGCACCAACCGCCTTTACGGGTTCTCGAACGGGATGTACATCGGGGCCCGGAGCGCGCACCCCGACGAGGCCGCGAAGTTCATCGACTACCTCACGTCCCCGGACGTGCAACGCGAGGTCGATGGCGTGTTCGCCGCGACGTCGGTCACCAAGGGCGTCACCCCGCCGCCTGACGCCGGCCCGATCCGCCAGCGCTTCGCCGATCTGGTGGCCGGTGCGTCGGGGGCACACCTCAACAACGACCAGAGCTTCCCGCTGAACGTCACGACGGAGTACTGGCGCATCCAGAACTCCGTGCTCACGGGGAGCATCGCGCCCGCCGACGCGGGCGAGGCGCTGCAGGCGTTCGTCGACAGCAACTCCTGAAGTGCCCGAGATGACCACCACCCGGCCCACGGCCGCCGCCCCGCCCACCGCGCCGCGGGGTACCCGCCACCGGGCGGCGCCACGGCGGCGGCACGGAACGCGGTCGGCGTGGGCGTTCCTCGGCCCCGCGTTCGTGCTCTACGCCGTGTTCCTGCTGTACCCGATGGTCTCGGCGTTCCGGCTCAGCTTCTTCGAGTGGAACGGCTTCGCCACCTCGGATCCCCGGTTCGTCGGGTTCGACAACTACGTGCGGCTGTTCACCCATGACCCGGTGTTCTGGACCGCGTTCCGCAACTCGATCGTCTGGGTGGTGCTCTCCCTCGTCGTGCCGACGGGGCTCGGGCTGCTGATGGCGATGGCCCTCGACCGGCGTCTGCTGGGCCGCAACCTGATGCGGTCGGTCTTCTACATCCCGGCGGTGCTCGCCTCGATCGCGGTCGCCACGATGTGGACCTGGATCTACAACCCGATGTTCGGCCTGCTCAACCAGACACTCACGGCCGTCGGGCTCGAGGGATGGATCCAGGAGTGGCTGGGCGACCAGGACATCGCGCTCTACTCGGTCTTCGCCGCCTTCGTGTGGCAGACCACCGGGTTCAACATGGTCCTGTTCCTCGCGGGACTGCAGACGGTGCCACCCGAGCTGGTGGAGTCGGCGCGGGTGGACGGCGCGTCGCCGCTGCAGGTGTTCCGGCACGTCACGCTGCCGGCCCTGCGTCCCACCACGGCGGTGGTCCTCGTCCTGACGACGATCAGCTCGCTCAAGGTCTTCGACCTGATCGTCGGGATGACGGGCGGCGGGCCCGCGCAGTCCACCCAGGTGCTCGCGCTGTGGTCCTACACCCAGTCGTTCGGCAACCACGACTTCGGCCTCGGAAACGCGGTCGCGACGATCCTGCTGATCATCAGCCTCGCCCTCGTCGTGCCCTACCTGTTGTGGACGACCCGCGGGGAGGCGAAGTGAGCGCGCCGACGAAGAACCGGCCGGACCACGTCCTGGTCGGCCTGTGGGTCGCCCTCGTCGTGAGCTGCGTCCTGTGGGCGCTGCCCTTCGTCTTCATCGTGCTCACGTCGCTGAAGAGCACGGCCGAGATCTCGAACGGGGCGCCGTGGGCGCTGCCGCTGAACTGGCGGTTCGACAACTACCCGGATGCGGCAGACCGCGGCGACCTGGTGACGAGCTTCGGGAACAGCCTGCTGATCGCCGTGCTGAAAGTGCCGCTCGGGCTCCTGGTGGCGGCCGCGGCCGCGTTCGCGCTGGCGCGGCTGGCCATGCGGTGGAAGCGCGTCCTGCTGCTCGTGGTGACCGTCGGCGCGATGGTGCCGATCCAGGTGGCGCTGGCGCCGCTGTTCACGACTATGTCCGGCCTCGGCCTGCTCAACTCGAATCTCGGGATCATCCTGCCCTACCTCGCGTTCGGCATTCCGTACCAGGTCTTCTTCCTGTACGGGTTCTTCCGCTCCATCCCGATGGAGCTCGACGAGGCGGCCCGGATCGACGGCGCGACGAACGCCAGGCTGTTCTTCCGCATCATCCTGCCGCTGGCGAGGCCGGCACTCGCCGCGCTCTTCATCCTGGATTTCGTCGCCACCTGGAACGAGTACGCGATTGCCCTGACGCTGCTGCAGGACCAGGACACCTGGACCGTCCCGCTGGCCCTCCAGGGCTTCAGCAGCCAGTTCACCAGCTCCTACGGGCAGCTGAACGCCTTCATCGTGATGTCGATCCTTCCGGTGCTGGTCGTCTACCTGATGTTCCAACGGTTCTTCACGCAGGGCGCGCTCGCCGGAGCGGTGAAAGGTTGATGAATGCTCGTCGCGGATGAAGTCCAGGTCGCCGAATGGCGCGCGTTCCGGGAGCGGGTGGCGGGGGCGGCTCCCGACGAACGTGCCGCGTTGCTCCGGCAGAACGCCACCCGCACCCGCCGGTCGATCATCGAGATGATCTCCACGGCCCGGCAGGGGCACGTCGGCGGTGATCTCTCGGTGACCGACATCCTGACCGCGCTCTACGGCACGGTGCTGCGGATCGACCCCGCCGACCCGCACCGGCGCGACCGCGACCGACTCATCCTGAGCAAAGGACACTGCGCCGCCGCCCTCTACTCGACGCTGGCGTTCGCCGGGTACTTCCCCCCGAGCGCGCTCGGCAGGTTCATGGGCCCGTTCTCGCCGCTGAACGGCCACCCGAACCGGACGAAGGTGCCCGGCGTCGAGACCAACACGGGTCCGCTCGGCCACGGCCTCCCGGTGGCCGTCGGCGAGGCGAAGGGGGCGAAGATCCTGGGGCTCGGCTACCGCGTCTTCGTCGTGCTGGGCGACGGCGAGATGCAGGAGGGCAGCAACTGGGAGGCGTTGATGTCGGCCTCCCACCACCGGCTCGACAACCTGACCGCGGTGATCGACCGGAACCGGCTCCAGCAGGGCGCCCGCACCGAGGAGACCAACGGGCTCGACCCGCTCGACCAGCGGCTGGCCGCCTTCGGCTGCGAGGTGCGTTCCGTCGACGGGCACGACCACCTGCAGCTGGTCTCGGCGTTCACCCCCTCGACGACAGGCCGGCCGGTGGCGGTGATCGCCAACACGATCAAGGGCAAGGGGGTGTCGTTCATGGAGGACAGGGTCGAGTGGCATCACAAGGTGCCCGATCCCGACCAGGTCACGGCCGCCCTCGCCGAGCTCGGGGAGACCGCATGACCGAGCTGACGGTGGCCGAGCCGACCACCTACGACAACCGCGCCGCGTTCGCGGAGGAGCTGGTCGAGCTCGCGCGGGCCGACGAGCGGATCGTGGCGGTGTGCAACGACTCCGTGGGGTCGAGCAACCTGGTCGCGTTCCGCCGGGAGTTCCCCGACCGGCTGGTCAACGTCGGAATCGCCGAGCAGAACATGGTCGGTGTGGGAGCCGGGCTCGCGGCCGCGGGGCTCGTTCCCTTCGTCTGCGCGGCGGCGCCGTTCCTCACCGGTCGGGCCCTGGAGCAGATCAAGGCGGACGTGGCGTACAGCCAGCACCCCGTCGTGCTCTGCGGGATGAGTCCGGGGATGGCCTACGGCGAGCTCGGCCCGACCCATCACTCGGTCGAGGACCTTTCGTGGTTGCGGCCGCTGCCCGGCCTGGACATCGTCGTCCCGGCGGACCGCCGCCAGACCAGGCTCGCCGTCCGCCGGGCGGTGGCCGATCCGCGGCCCACGTTCATCCGCGTCGGCCGGTACAAGGTGCCGGACGTGACCACCGATGACGACGTGCTGGACCGCGGGCGGTTCCTCCAGCACCGGCCCGGCCGGGACGTCACGGTGATCGCCACCGGCACCATGGTGGCGCGGGCGCTCGACGCCGCCGAGCGGCTGGCCGCGGTCGGCGTCTCGGTCCGGGTGCTCAACGCGGCCTACATCGCTCCGCTGGACGTCGACGCCATCACCTCGGCCGCACGCGGCACGCGGGCGATCGTCACCGCCGAGGAGGCCAACGTGGCCGGCGGCCTGGGCGCCGCGGTCGCGAGCGTCGTGGCCCAGCTCGAGGACGGCGCCCGCGTCCCGCTGCGCATCCTCGGCCTGCACGAGTTCGCGCCCACCGGCTCCACCGCAGAGCTGCTCGAGCACTTCGGCCTCACGGCCACCCGCATCGCCGACGCCGCCCGGGAGTTGCTCGGATCATGACCGGTGAAGGTGCGCGGTACGTCATCGGCGTCGACCAGGGCACCGGCTCGACGAAGGCCATCGCCGTCGACCACGGCGGCGAGGTCGTCGCGCGCACGTCCGTGCGCGTCGGGCTGCGGCACCCGGGTCCGGGACAGGTCGAGCAGGACGCCCTGGAGATCCTCGGGAGCGTCGAGACCGCGCTCGCGACGCTCGCCCGGGGCCTCGACGCACCGGTCGCGGCGGTCGGGCTGAGCACGCAGCGGGAGTCGGCGGTCCTGTGGGACACCGCGAGCGTCCGCCCGCTCGGCCCGATGCTCGGCTGGCAGGACCGGCGCACCGTCGACGACGCCCGCCGGCTCGTCGCCGCCGGGCACGAGCCGCGCGTGCGCGACCTCACCGGCCTGCCGATCGACCCGATGTTCTCCGCCCTGAAGTTCGCCCGGCTGCTCGACGAGACCGACCCGGACCGGTCCCGGGCCCGCGCCGGGGCGATCACCGCGGGCACGGTGGACGCGTGGCTCGTCGCGGCCCTGACCGGCGACCGGCGGATCGAGGTCGGCAACGCGAGCCGGACACAGCTGCTCGCGCTGCACCACGCGAACTGGCACCCGTGGCTGCTCGAACGGTTCGGCGTTCCCTCCGCCGTCCTGCCCGGGATCGCGGCGTCGGACCGCCACTCGTCGGCCGTCCGGACGGTCCCCGAGCTGCGGGGCACCCGCGATCACGGGCGTGCTCGGCGACTCCCACGCCGCGCTCTTCGCCCACGGCGTCCGCGATCCCGGCGCCGTGAAGGTGACCTACGGCACCGGCTCCAGCCTGCTGGGCCTCGGCCCGGCCGACGGCACCGGGCTCGTCAACACGATCGCGTGGGGCGTGCCGAGTCCCGAGCACGCGTTCGAGGGGAACATCCTCTCCACCGGCGCCACCCTCGTCTGGCTGGCCGGTGTGCTCGGCTGCACCCCCGACGAGCTCGCCGCCCTGGCGGCAGGCGCCCGCCCGGACCACGGCGTCGACCTCGTCCCGGCGTTCGGCGGGCTCGGCGCGCCGTGGTGGGACGTCGAGGCGCGGACCGTGCTCACCGGGTTCTCGTTCGGCACGGGCGCGGCCGAGCTCGCCCGCGCCGCCCTCGAGTCCATCGCCCTGCAGGTCGAGGACGTCGTCGCGGCCGCGGACGTCGCGGCGGGCGGCCGGGTCGACACACTCCTGATCGACGGCGGCCCTGCCGCCAACGACGTGCTCGCCCAGCTGCAGGCCGACCTCTCCCGCCGCCGCGTCGAGCGGGCCGACACGGCCGACCTCTCGGCGCTCGGGGCGGCCCACCTCGCCGGCCTCTCGGCCGGGTTCTGGGACAGCGCGCAGCTGCAGGCGCTGCCCCGCCCGCGCACCGTCTTCGAGCCGTCGCTCGAACCCCGGACCGTGGAACGACGCCAGGCCTCCTGGCACCGAGCCCTGAACGCATCTCGACACGCAAAGGAGCGCACGTGAGCGGAGAACAGAAGTACGGCGCCGGCATCTGGCACTTCGCCACCTACGTCGACCGGTACGCGACCGACGGCTACGGCGAGCCGCGCACCGTGCTCGACGCCATCCGGCTCGCCGGCCAGGTCGAGGACCTGTCCGTCGTCGACCTCAACTGGCCGTTCTTCGGCGGCGACTTCAGCAACGAGGACGTCGCCAAGGCACTCGAGGCCGCGGGGCTGGGCGTCATCGGCATCACCCCGGAGATCTACACGCGGGTGTTCGCGAAGGGAGCGTTCACGAACCCCGACCCGGGGGTGCGCGAGCTGGCCCACGACCTCGTGACGCAGGCGGCCGACGTCGTCCGCCACTTCGGCGCGGAGTACGTCAAGCTGTGGCCGGGACAGGACGGCTGGGACTACCCGTTCCAGGTCGACCACGGCACGCTCTGGAAGCACTCCCTCGACGGGGTCGGCCGCCTCGCGAGCGAGAACCCCGACCTCAAGTTCGTGATCGAGTACAAGCCGCGGGAACCGCGCGTCCACATGAGCTTCGACTCGGTGGCGCGCACCCTCCTGGGCATCGAGCGGATCGGCCTGCCGAACGTCGGCATCCTGCTCGACTTCGGGCACGCGCTGTTCGGCGGGGAGTCCCCGGCCGACTCCGCCCAGCTCGCGATCGACCACGGGCGGCTCTTCGGCATGGACGTCAACGACAACCTGCGCGGCTGGGACGACGACATGATCGCCGGCACCGTCCACCCGATCGAGCTGTTCGAGTTCTTCTGGACGCTGGAGAAGAACGGCTGGCACGGGGTGTGGCAGCTCGACCAGTTCCCCTTCCGGGAGGACAGCGTTGCGGCCGCCGACCTCGCCATCGGCTTCCTGAAGCGGTGCGGCGCCGGCCTCGCCCGGCTCGACGCCGACGCGCTGCGCGAGGCGCAGGCGAACCACGACGCCGTGGCCGCCCATCGGATCGCCCAGGCCGCCCTCTACGGCTGAGTCCGCTGCCCGCGCTACGGCCCGGGTTCGGCCGGCCAGACCAGCAGCACCGGGCAGGGCGCGTGGTCGACGACGAACCCGCGACACCCCGCACCGGGGGTTCGGGCTCGGAGACGACCTCGGCCACCAGCTGGCTCACGTCGCGACGTCCTCCCGGCGCCGGCACGCCCTCTGTGATCCTCGCAGAGCCAGTGGGCTCTGCGAGGGCCAGAGGCAGCGCGCGCCGGCTGGTTCAGCTGCCCCAGATGTCCTCCAGGAACCTGTCCTGGACGCGCAGGTCCGTCAGCCAGTCCTGGGCCTGCGCCGACGTGCCGCCGGTGTGCTGGCGGTAGACGTCGGCGAGCGCGGCCCGCACGCCCGGCGCCATCGTGTTGGCGTTGCCGCACACGAAGACGGCCGCGCCGCGCTCGATCAGGTCCCAGACCTCGTCGTGGCGGTGCAGGATCTCGTGCTGGACGTAGCGCCGCCCGTCCTCGGGGCGGGTGGAGTACACCGTGCGCAGCGTGGTGGAGGCGAGTTTGGCCAGGTCGCGCAGCTCGTCGGCGTAGAGGTGATCCTGTTCGGGCTCGCGGCAGCCGAAGAACAGCAGCGAGGGGCCGACCGCGGTGCCGCGCTGGGCGGTCGCCGCACGGTCCTGCAGGAAGCCCCGGAACGGCGCCAGCCCGGTGCCCGCCCCTACCATGATCATCGGGACGGCCGGGTCGGCGGGCGGCCGGAAGGCGATGGTGGGCTCGCGGACGAACGTGAACACCGTGCTGTTCGGCGCCATCACCGCCAGGTGGTTCGAGCAGATGCCGCGGTACTCGCCGTCGCCGCCTCGGGCCGGCACCCGCAGTACCCCCGCGGTGATGCTGCAGACCTCGGCGTCGACCAGGGGCGAGGAGGAGATGGAGTAGTACCGCGGCCGGAGCGGGGGCAGCATGTCGAGGTAGTTCTCGAACGGCAGCGAGCAGGCCGGGAACCGTTCCAGCAGGTCCAGCTGGGAGCGGTAGGGCACGAACACCTGCTCCCGGTAGCGCCGGGAGGACTCCTCGTCGTCGCCGACCAGGGACAGGAGCTCGGCACGCTGGGCGGGGTCGTCGGTGTGTCGCGCCATCGTCTCGATGTCCGAGCGGGTGGCCACGTCCTGCAGCTCCACGCAGCTGCCCAGCACCCCGAGCAGCGGCGCCGGCTCGTCGATCGGCAGGTGGGTGTGCGAGCCGCTGTTGGGGATGATCGTCAGGTACGTGCCGGCGTCGAGGGTGAACCGGCGCATCACGCGCTGGATGTTCTCGATGCTGTTGCGCGGCAGCACCCCGAGGTGGTCCCCGGTGCGATAGGTGGTGCCGGCCGGCAGCACGACGTCGATGTGCCGGGTGGACCGCGCCGCCGGGCGGGTGCCGCCCATCCCGTTGAGCTCCCGGTTGTCGCGCACCACGGCCGGATGAGCCGCGTAGGACATGATCACCGGGTTGGCCAGCTGCCGGTTGACCATCGAGACCGACAGCCGCGGCCGCCCGGTGGTGACCGGGGCGGCGCCCACGTCCGCGGGCAGATCGAGGGCCCGCGCCAGATCGGTCCAGAGCTCGGCGTGCCAGCCTCGGTATGCCGCGTCGAAGTCCGCGCGGGCGTCGCCCTCCCCGCGCGGGTGCACCCGCCGCGCGCCGTGCGCTTCGAGCTCGGTGTCCAGCGCGGTCGGGACGGCCTGGTAGGTGGTGGCCCACTCGCTGTTGCCGCATCCGAATACGGTGTAGCCGACCCCGGCGCACGCGTCCGGCGCCGTTGCGGGGTCACGCAGCCAGCCGCTGAAGCGGGCGGCGTTCTCCGGCGGCATGCCGTTGTAGGAGGCACACACGACGATCGTCGCGCCGGCGGGCGGCAGCTCCCCGACGTGCTCGTCCAACGCGCCGACGGTGACCGCGAACCCCCGTTCGGTGCCCTCCCGGGCCAGCTTGGTGGCGATCCCTTCGGCGGTGCCCAGGTTGGAGCCGTACAGGACCAGCAGCGGGGTGTCGTGCCGATCCACCGAGAGCACCGCGGGAGCTTCGTTCGCCGCCACCGCCGCGGCCCGCCCGTCGGTCGCGGTTGCCGCTGTGGGGTGCTCGGTCGGGCGGTCGGGCCGGCGGCGCACCTGGATCCAGAAGTCGTCGGGCTTGATGGTCAAGGTGGTCTTGATCTTCAGCTCGTAGTCGCGGTGGTCGATGAGCTCAAAGCGCTGCAGCAGCATGCCCAGCACGAGCGTGGCCTCCTGCAGGGCGAACTGGCGGCCGATGCACGCCCGCTGCCCGGTGCCGAACTGCTTCAGCACGTTCGGGCCGACCGCCGCGAGCCGTTCCGGGGCGACGTGGTCGGGGTTGAACCGCGCGGCGTCCGGCCCCCACACGGCGGGGTCGCGGTGGAGCGACGGGAGCAGGACGGTCACCGGGGTCCCGGCGGGGATCGCGTACCGGCCACCGAGGACCGTGTCCTCGAACGGGGCACGGGTGAACCCCGGCGCGGTGGGCCAGAGCCGCAACGTCTCGTTCAGCACCTGGGTGACGTAGCGCAGGCGGTGCACCTGCTCGAAGGTGGGCCGCGCGGTGCTGCCGAGAACCTCGTCCACCTCGGCCCGGGCTCGCGCCGTCACGTCCGGGTCCTTGATCAGGAAATGGAGCGCGAACGACAGCAGCCCGCTCGTGGTCTCGTGCCCGGCCACCAGGAAGGTGATGCACTGCGCTCGGATGTTCTCGTCGGGCAGCCCTTCCCCCGACTTCGGGTCGACGCCGGTCAGCATCCGCCCGAGCAGGTCGCGGGTCTCGGCCTCGGCACCCTGCGCGCGCCGGTCGGCGATGAGCCGGTCGACCAGGTCGTTCATGAACGCCTGGTCCTCTGCCAGCCGCCGCTGCGCGCGGACCCGCAGCCTGGTCTGGATCGGCAGCTCGCGGGAGCGGTGCTGAGACTCCGCCAGCGTGCGCATCATCGCGGAGATGAACGGGTGCGAGGTGTCGCGGTAGAAGGAGTTGAACCGGTAGCCGAAGCCGCACAGCGCGATCGTGTCGAGGGTCAGCCGGGTCATGTCGGCCGGGACATCGACCTCCTCGTCCGGGTTCACCCGCTCCCACTTGGCCATCAGCTGCTCGGCGAGGTCCAGCATCATCGGCATGTAGTCCTGCATCGACTGCAGGCTGAACGGTGAGAGCAGGATGTTGTGCGCCCGATGCCAGAGCGGGTCGGCGGTGTCGGCGGTGAACAGCCCGGCCCCGGCACCGCTGTCCCGCACGGCGGCGACCCCCGCGGCCACCTTCTTGTCGAACCGGGTGTCGTCGCAGAGCTCGTCCATCAGGTCCGCACCGGTGACGATCACCCGGGGCCCGCCGGGCGTGATCAGGCGGAAGATCGGCCCGTACTCCTCGGCCATCCTCATCAGACCGACGAACGGGCTGGCGGAGTCGATGTCGAGCAGGTTGCCGAGCACGGGCAGGGCATGCGGGCCGGGCAGGTCCTCGATTCGGATCGGTGTCGTCATGCGGTCACTTCCTCATCGGTTCGGGCGCGGTGGAGCGGCCCGCGCGAAGCAGTAGGACGACGCTCACGATCACCACCCACACCGGGAAGACCAGCAGGACCAGCGGGTGATACGTCGTGCTGACCAGCAGGAACGCGGCCGCCAGGTACCCGATCAGGGCCAGCCAGCCCGGCATGAGACCGGCCGACCTGGCCATGCCGATGGTTGTGATCATGTACATGCCGGCGACGCGGACGCCGAAGATGAAAAGCAGGCCGTAGCCGACCGCGGCCAGCGCCCGCGCCACCTCCGGCGGGGGCAACGGGGTCACCTCGAACACGCCGAGCAGGGCCACGGCCCCGACCGCGGCCGAGCCCACGAACATCATGCAGAGGAACAGCACGCCGGCGGCCATCTGCAGCCAGGCCTGGACGGGTGAGAACTCCCGCGGCACCGCCCGGAACATCGCCCTGGCGGCGGCGAGGTGCCAGAGCAGCGCGATCCCGGCGAACGGCACGACGTGGAGCCCGAGGGTGGCAAGCGCCTCAGCGCCCCCGCCGTAGAACCGCTCGTAGACGGGATCGGGATCCCCGAGCTTGGGTGCTTGCTGGACCAGCAGCATGGCCGCCACGAACAGTGCGGCGAAGACGATGCCGGACAGCGCGCTCATCCGCCCGAGCGCTCTGGCCTGGCGCCACCGCGCGTCGACCGCCACGTCTGTGCCGGGACCCCTCCGCCGGGTCTCGCCCATGATCGCCTCCGGAGCGGTCGCCCCGGCCCGTCCACCTGCCCCGCGCCGCCCGCCGCGTCGGGTCTAGCGCCGGCCACGGGGACGGTCAAGGGCCTTCTGGCCGGTCACTACGCACCGGCAGCGACCCTGCACGGTCGGGAGCCGCGACTGCTGCGGGCGGCCCAACCCGGTGTGGTCCGGCACTTGACCCGTCGCGAGAAGCCGCTACGTTGTCGTCAACGGTCTACGGTTAACCGTCAACGAGGGAGTTTGGTGTGGCGACGAGTCCGCTCGACATCGAGGCTTTCGGCCCACGTTGGGACGAGATGGACGCGGCGCCGGCCGCATGAGCGCGACCGTCGGCGCGGGTCGGACCGTCCTGGTCGGCCCGGTGCGCTACGCCGAGCTGTGCGGCGACGGACGTGACCTGCTCCTCGACGCGGGCTTCGGCCTCGTCGAGAACCCCACGCCGGTGCCCTACACCCAGGCCGAGCTGCCGGATCTGGTGCGCGATGCGCACGCCGTCGTCGCCGGGGTGGAGATCTACGACGAGGACGTGCTCGCCGCGGCGTCCGGGCTGAAGGTGATCGCCCGCCTCGGCGTGGGGCTGGACAACATCGACCTGGACGCCTGCCGGCGCCGCGGGATCACGGTCGCCAACGTCCCGGGCGGCAACGCGAACGCGGTGGCCGAGCTCGCACTGGCGCTCATGCTGTCGGTCCTGCGTCGCATCCCGGTCATGGACGCGCGCATCCGCCGGGGTGAGTGGGACCGGTTCACCGGCCGGGAGCTCACCGGGAAGACGGTCGGGCTGGTCGGGTTCGGCGCGACCTCCCGGGAGCTGGCCCGGCGCCTGCGCGGGTTCGACGTCCGGCTGCTGGTCACCGACCCGGCGGTGGACGTCGCCGCCACCGCGGAGCTCGGCGCCACGGCGACGAACCTGACCGACCTCCTGGCCGCGAGCGACGTCGTCAGCCTGCACGCCCCGCACACCCCGGCCACGCACCACCTGGGCGGCGCGGAGTTCTTCCGCGCCATGCGGACGGACGCGGTGTTCGTGAACACCAGCCGCGGCGGCCTCGTCGACGAGGCGGCGCTGCACGACGCGCTGCGCACAGGCGAGATCGCCGGCGCCGGCCTCGACGTCTGGGAGGTGGAGCCGGTCGCTGCGGCCAACCCGCTGCTCCGCCTGGACAACGTGGTCGCGACGACCCACGGCGCGGCGGACACGGTGGAGGCCTACCGCACCGTCGGGCTCTCGACGGCCCGAGCCATCGTCGACGTCTTCGCCGGCCGGCGTCCACGGCACCAGCGCAACTGACCTACATCCCAACGGAGGGAACCATGACGGTGACAGTCTCGAGGCGATCGGTGATCCTCGGCGGCGTCGGCACGCTCGCGCTCGCACTCGCCGGCTGCGGCGGCGGGCGCGGCGCCACCGCGCAGGAGGCCGCCCCCACCACGTTGAGCGTGGTGACCGGGAACAACCCGTGGGCCACCGGCATCGCGGCCCGCCTCCCGGAGTTCACGGCCGCCACCGGCATCACCGTGAACATCGAGAGCTACGGCAACGAGCAACTCAACGACCAGTACAAGGTCAAGCTCAACGCCTCGGCGTCGGACTTCGACGTGATGGTGTTCCAGCCGCAGGACGTCATGCGCGAGTTCTCCCGCAACGGGTGGGTCGCCGACCTGTCCGCCAACGTGTCCGGAGCCCCGGCCGCATGGAACTGGAACGACTTCACCCAGTCCGCGCGCGACGCCGTGACGCTCGACGGAGCTGTCTTCGGGGTGCCGCTGATGACCGAGACCCACGTCATGTACTACCGGCGTGACCTGCTGGAACAGCGCGGCATAGCAGTCCCGCAGACGGTCGAGGCGCTCGAAGCCGCCGCGAGTGCGCTGCACGATCCGGCGGGCGGGTTCTTCGGTCTCGCCCTGCGCGGCCAGCGTGTCCCGGCCGTCACCCAGTTCTCCTCCTTCCTCTACAGCTTCGGCGGCGACTTCCAGAACGGCACCACGGCGTCGGTCGACACCCCCGAGGCGATCACGGCCTACGAGACCTACGGCCGGCTGCTGCGCCAGTACGGCCCGCCCGGGGCGACGAACATGGGCTGGGTGGAGGCGTCCGCGATCTTCGCCCAGGGCAAGGCGGCGTTCTACCTCGACGGGGACAGCCAGGCGTACACGTTCCTCGACCCGACGAAGAGCGCCGTGGTCGACACCGTCGGGTACGGCTCGTTCCCCGCCGGCCCGGCCGGGGCCAAGCCGTACAGCATCGTCCCGTGGGCCGCGGGCATCAACGCGTTCTCGGCCCGCACCCAGGCGGCGTGGGACTTCATCACGTGGGCCACCGCGCCGGAACGTTTCTCCGCCCTCATGGTGGAGGCCACGCTGCCGTCGCCGCGGGCGTCCACGTGGGCGGACGCCACCGCCACCGCGAAGTACCCGAAGGGGCTGGTGGACAACGCCGCCGCGATCCAAGGCCGGGCGGTGAGCCACGACCGGCCGCAGCTGGAGCAGGTCGCGCGGGCCCGCGAGATCATCGGCGGCCCGCTCGTCACGGCCGTGGAGGGCGGCGACGTGGCCGGCGCCACCCGCGAGGCTCAGAAGAACTTCCAGGATCTCCTGGACTCCGACGCATGACCGCTTTCGCGCCCGGCCGCACCACCTGGTCCCGGTGGGCCAACGACCACATGAAGTGGCTGTTCATCGGGCCGTCGGTGGTCTTCGTCATGGCGATGATCGCCTTCCCGGTCGGCTACACCGTGTTCCTGTCGTTCACGAACTCCCGGGGCGCGGTCACCCGCCCCTTCTCCGGCGTGGGCCTCGACAACTACATCACCTGGCTCACGGACAATCCCCGGTTCTGGCCGGCCGTCGGGCGCACCGTGTACTTCACGGTGCTCGCCGTCGGCATCGAGCTCGTGCTGGGGCTCGCCATCGCCCTTCTGCTGCGCAGGCCGTTCCGCGGCCACGGGCTGGTGCGGGTGGCGATCCTGCTGCCGCTCGTGGCCACCCCCGTGGCCGTCGGCATGATGTGGCTGTTGATCTTCGAGCCGTCCATCGGCTTCGCCAACGAGCTGCTGTCGTGGCTGGGGCTACCCGCACAGGGCTGGATCTCCGCGCCGGAACAGGCGCTGAACACGCTGGTCTTCGTCGACGTCTGGCAATGGACCCCGATGATGGTGCTCATCCTGCTCGCCGGGCTGTCCTCGCTGCCCGACGAGCCGGACGAGGCCGCTCGCGTGGACGGCGCCAACGCGTGGCAGCGGCTGCGGCACGTCACCATCCCGCTCCTGGCCCCGGCCATCGGCGCCGCCGTGCTGCTGCGCAGCATCGACGCCCTCAAGACGTTCGATCTGCTCTATGCCACCAAGGGGCGGGGCGGCGGGTCCAACAACGAGGTCGAGACGCTCAACATCCTCGCCTACGGCGAGAGCTTCGAGTACTCCCAGTACGGCAGTGCCGCGGCCCTGCTGATCCTCTTCTTCGTCCTCATCGTGGCGGTCCTCACGACGCTGGCCCTGCTGCGCAGGAAGGCCAACCGGGTATGAACACCGTTGAACTGGACCGCGCGGCACCCGCCCGCCACCGCGCTCCCGCGCGCGTCAACCGGCCGCCGGTCAGCCGGCGCGTCGGCGGCGTCGCCCGCGCGGTGGCGATCGCCGCCGTGCTCCTCGTGCTGCTGTTCCCGCTGCTCTGGATGCTGCTCGCGAGCTTCAAGACCTCTCTCGAGGTCATCGACCCGGCCCGCGTGCTCGATTTCTCCCCGACGCTGGACAACTACCGCACCGTGGTGGAGAAGCAGGATTTCCTGCGCTTCATCGGCAACTCCTTCCTCGTGGCCGCGGCCGCGACGCTCGTCTCGCTGGTCGTCGGCGTACCGGCGGCCTACGCGATCGCCCGGTACCGGGTGGCCCACGCGACCGTGTTCCTGCTCATGGCCCGGATCATCCCCGGCGTCAGCCTGCTGGTGCCGTGGTACTTCCTGTTCGCGCAGATCCAGCTCGTCGGCACCTACGCCGTGCTGGTCCTCACCCATGTCTTCGTGGCCATGCCGCTCGTCGTCGCGATCATGGCGTCCTTCGTGGAGGGCCTGCCGGTCGAGCTGGAGGAAGCGGGGCAGGTGGACGGGCTGACCCGCATCGGGGCGTTCCTGCGGGTGACGCTGCCGCTGTCGACGCCCGGGATCGCGACCGCGGCGATCCTGTCCTTCATCTTCAGCTGGAACAACTTCCTCTTCGCGCTCGTGCTGTCCGACCAGAACACCCGGACCCTGCCGGTGGCGATCGCGAACTTCACCGCGTACGCCTCGGTGGACTGGGGCGGGCTGATGGCGGCGTCGGTCCTCATCACCGTCCCCGTCATGGCGATCGCCCTGCTCGCCCAGCGCTACGTCGTGTCCGGCCTCACCGCCGGGGCGACCAAGGGCTGAACCGCCCCGTCCGACCGGCCGTGTAACGGTCCGGTGGCGCTCGGCGCTGCTGGTGCGGACGGTTCGGACGGCGCTCCCCCACGCTCCCGCCCCTCCGTCCCCGGAAGGACGTGGAGGACGAGTGCGCGCTGCCGCGGGCGAAGTGGTCCCACCACGAGCCGAACCCGACCCGGACGAGGTCGTCGACCTGAACCGCGACCTCGTCCGACGCACCGTCGTCCTCGACGACCGACGAATTCCTCGGAGATCTCCACCCCCACGGCCACCTCGCCCTCCTCCGACGACCCCGAGTCGGACACGGACGAGACCGCTGCCGCCGACGCCGACTCCACTGCGTCCGCCGCGTCGGACCAGTCGATCGCGGACCTGTGCGACGTGTGGGCCGCCGACGCGGCCGACAACCCGGACGTCGCCGCGGAGGTCCCGGAGTTCGACCCGCTCGTCGAGGCGGCCGGTTCCGTGGAGGACGTTCCCGGCTTCTGCGCGGTCCGGGAGCGCACCGACGAGCCGGGCAAGTCCGGCGCCGCACCCGGCCACCAACGCGACGACGCGGATGCCGCGACCACCGACGGCCCCGGCAACTCCGCCGGGCGCGGCACGCCACCCACCGCCGCACCCGGCAACCCCGAGCACCCCGCCGGACCGCCCGCCAACCGTCCGGAGCAGGACGGCGACCGGCAGGGCGACAACGAGAAGCAGGACGGCGACGTCGAGGACGACGATTCGAAGGGCGGCGCCAACCGCACCGAGTCGGACGGCCAGGGCCACGGCGGCCCGGGCGCCGACCGTCGACCGAACAACTGACCCTGCCACCCCCGGCCGGCCGGCCCGCCCCCTGACGGTCAGGAGGCGGGACGGCACACCGGAACGGGCCCCGGCCTCCCCCCTCGGGGCCGGGGCCCGTTCGTGCGAGCAGGGCCCGGTCGGAGCGTCGGAGTGATCGACCCGGAGACGATTGACCTGCCTCGGGGCAGGCTGAAGACTCGCGGCGTGTCCACGACGACGACGACGACCGGCTACGCCCCGGTGAACGGCCTGCAGATGTACTACGAGATCCACGGCTCGGGCGGCACTCCGCTGCTCCTGCTGCACGGGGGGCTGTTCGACATCGACCAGCAGTTCGGCGAGCTGCTCCCGGGGCTGTCGGCGTCCCGTCAGGTGATCGCGGCCGACTTCCAGGGCCACGGGCGCACCAACGACATCGACCGGCCGCTGACGAGCGCGAACCTCGCCTCCGACGTCGTCGGCCTGCTGCAGCACCTCGGCATCGCGCAGGTCGACGTGTTCGGGTTCAGCGTGGGCGGCGGCACGGCCCTGCACCTGGCCGTCACGCATCCGGAGCTGGTCCGCAAGCTGATCGTGTCGTCCGTGTCGTTCCGCCCCGAAGGCAACCGCCCGGAGAACGCCGAGGCCGTCGGTTCGATGACCGTCGAGATGATCGCGGGCACCCCGATGGAACTGGAGTACCGCAAGAAGTCGCCGCACCCCGACGGGCTGCAGGGCCTGCTGGACAAGCTCGGGGCGTTCGACAAGGGCTTCGCCGGCTGGTCCGACGCCGAGATCGAGGGGATCGCCGCCCCGACGCTGATCACGATCGGCGACTGCGACGCGTTCAAGCTCGACCACGCGGTCCGGTTCCTCCAGCTGCGGGGCGGCGACGTCAACGGCGACTTCGTCGGCGTCCCGTCCTCGCAACTGGCGGTGCTCCCGGGCACCACCCACTTCTTCGGCCTGGCCCGCCCGACGCTGGTTCTGGAGCTGGTCCTCCCCTTCCTGGACGCCCCGCTCCCGACCTGATCACCGGTTACCGGGCGCGTCGACGGCCCTGCGGCTCGAACGCCGTCGGCGTGACGCCGGTGAACGTGCGGAACTCCCGCACCAGGTGCGCCTGATCCGCGTAGCCGGCCTCGGCCGCGATCCGCTCCCACGCCGGCGGTCCCGGCCGGTCGAGGCTGCGCAGGACGCGGTCGAAGCGGACCAGCCGGGCCGCCGCCTTCGGGGACAGGCCGACCTGCTGCTTGAACCTGGTGATCAGGTGCTTGTGGCTCCACCCGACCTCGCCGGCGAGCCGGCCGATCCGCACGGCCCCGCCCGTCGCGACCAGGCGCTGCAGGACCTGGACGACCTCGGGTGCCGGTCTCGGCCCGCCGTCGAGCCGCGTCAGCAGGAGCTGGTCCAGGATCGTGAACCGCCGGCGCCACGTGTCCGCCTCGCGCAGCTGCTCGGCGAGCCGGCGACCGTCGGCGCCGAGCAGGTCGCGGAGGTCGACGATCCGATCGCCCAGCGCGTTCAGCGGAACGCCGAGCAGCCGGTAGCCGCTCAACGGGCTCAGCCGCACCTCGAGGTACGAGGCCGCGCACTCGCCGTCCGGCACCAGGTGCGTGTGGTGCGGACCCTTGACGAACGCTGCCGGGCGGTGCGCCGAGTCGCGCAGCTTCACCACCACCGACACCGTGGCGGACGCCGGGACCACGAGATGGCGCGGACTCGTCTGCTCCACGAACCCCGTGTGGCCCCGCGCCAGATACGGCGCCAGCAGCGGGTGCGGCGCGCCGACGACACGTGGCGACCGCAGCCGTTCCGGCTCCGCAGTTGCCACCCCGCCGCTCACCCACCGGACTCTAACCCGGCGCCCCGAGGTGCACTTCGTTCAAGACAGCATGCACAGCCGGCCCTAACGTCGTCGAGGTGTTGACTGCGCTCGAGGGCGAGATCCGCTTCGACGATGCCGCCCGTGCGGCCGCTGCCGAGGACTTCGGGCATCTCGTGCACCGGACGCCGCAGGCCGTGCTGCGCCCCGCCTCCGCCCGGGACGTGGCCGCGGCCGTGCGCTGGGCCGCCCGCCACGGCCACCGGCTCGCACCGCAGGGTCGCCGGCACTCGGTGTTCGGTCGCTCGCAGGTCGCCGACGGGGTCGTCGCCGACATGACGGCGCTGCGGACCGTCCACGCCGTGGAGGACGACCGGGTGGCCGTCGACGCCGGCGCCACGTGGCGCGACGTGCTCGCCGCAACCCTGCCGCACGGGTGCGTCCCCGCCGGGCTCCCCGACTACCTCGACCTGTCAGTCGGCGGCACCCTCGCGGTCGGCGGGCTGGGCGCGCGGGTCTCCCGCACGGGCGCGCTGTGCGACAACGTCCTCGACCTGGAGGTGGTCACCGGCCGGGGCGAGATCCTCGCGTGCTCCCCGCGGGACCGGGTGGAGCTCTTCGACGCGGTGCGGGCCGGGCTCGGCCAGGTGGGTGTCGTCACCCGCGCGACCCTCGGCCTCGTCCCCGCATCCCGGCACGTGCACCGCTACCTGCTGAGCTACCCGGACCTTCCCACCATGCTCGCCGACCAGCGACTGCTCGCCGGCGACGACCGGTTCGGCGCCGTCCAGGGCGCCGTGCTCGCCGGCCCGACCGGCGGGTGGGCGTTCCGGCTGGACGCCGTGGCCGACGGCGACCCGGCCGACGACGTCCTCGCCGGCCTGTCCGACGACCGGCAGCAGGCGCAGGTCACCACGATGACGCAGCTGGAGCACCTCGACCGGCTCGCCCGGCTCGAACAGGCGCTGCGGGCGAACGGCCAGTGGTCGCTCCCCCATCCGTGGCTGACCACGTTCGTGGGTGACGCGCGGGTCGGGGCCGTCGTCGACGCCGAGCTCCGCCGGCTGACGCCGGCCGACCTGGGTCCCTTCGGCCAGGTGGCGGTCTCCGCGTTCCGCAGGCGGTCGGTCACCAGCCCGTTGCTCCGCCTTCCGGCCGGCGAGCTCTGCTACGCGTTCAACCTGATCCGGATCCCGGCGACCGGCGACGTGGCCGACCGGCTCGTCGCCGACAACCGGGAGGTCTACGAGCGGGTCCGGGCAGCGGGCGGCACGCTCTACCCGCCGAGCGCGCTGCCGATGTCACCCGAGGACTGGCGGGACCACTTCGGGCCGGCGTTCGGCCCGTTCCGCGAGGCCAGGCAGGCGTTCGACCCGGACCACGTCCTCACACCGGGCTATGAGGTCTTCGGACTTCCCTGACGAGACAGGCGACGGTCGACGAGGACGGCCGGGATCGTGGCGACTGCCAGGCCGGCCCCGATCCACGGGACGGACGCCAGACCGGCACCGCCGCCGAGGGCGATCCCCGCCAACAGGGGGACGGCGCTGATACCCAGCTGGAACGCGGAGACGGCGGTGGCCCCGGCGAGGGTGGGGGCGCCCGCGGCGATCGTGAACACCCGGCCGTAGATGGCCGGGTTCAGCACGAATCCGGCCATCCCGAGGAGGACGACGAGCAGGACGACGGCCACGACGTGCTCCCCGAGCACCGTGAGCAGGACGGAACAGGCCGCGATCCCGACGGCGCCGGCCAGGAGCGCCAGGAACGGCCGCCCGTCGGCGATCCTGCCCCCGACGGACAGCCCGGCGAGCGCACCGACGCCGAACAGCGTGAGGATCGGGGGCACCCACACCTCGGGGATGCCGGTGACGCCGGTCAGGAACGCCGCGAGGTAGCTGTAGGAGATCATGTACGCGGCGGTGCTCAGGAGCGTGGCCCCGTAGACGAGCCACAGCTGCGGCTGCGCCATCGTGCGCAGCTCGCGCCGCACGCCGGGTCCTCCCTCCGCACGGGTCTCGGGCACGGCGACGAGGGTCGCGATCGCACCGACGGCGGTGAGCACGACCACCACCCAGAACCCGCCCCGCCAGCCCGTGAAGTGGCTGAGCAGCGCGCTCGCCGGTCCACCGGCGATCATGGCGAGGCTGAGCCCGCTGACCACCACGCCGGACGCGCGTGCCGTGCGCTCGGGCGTGACGAGCCCGATCGCGGTGACGCCGGCGGCCGCCCAGAAGCCGGCATAGGCGAGACCGCAGACGAACCGGGTGAGCAGCAGCAGGCCGTAGTGATCGACGAGGAGACCGACCGTCATCGAGGCGGCGAAGACGACCTGGGTCGTCACCAGCGTGATCCGTCGCGGCCGGCGCAGGGTCACGACGGCCAGCAGCGGCCCGCCGATGACGACACCGACGGCGAAGGCCGAGATCATCGCGCCGGCCGACGGCAAGGTGATCCGCAGGTCGTCCGCGATCGCCGGCAGGACCCCGGCCACCAGGAACTCCGCGCTCCCCATCGCGAACAGGCTGAATGCGAGCAGATAGACCGGGAGTGGCAGCCGCCGACGGGCGGCTGCCTCCCGCGACGAGGTTCGAACGCTCATGCAGAGAGGCTTGACCAAGGCGCGGGCGCCACCCAAGTTTGGTTGCCATTACAGGAACCAGGCCGCCCCACGACCGTGTTGTGGCTCCATAGTGCTGTTCTGAGAGCGCTCAAACAGCAGTATGGAGCCATAACGCTTACAGGCGGGATCTCAGGGCCGCCATCAGTTCCGCTCGGCCCGCTGCCGCCAGTTTCTGCCTCAGGCGTGCCACGTGTTGTTCCACGGTCTTCGGGGAGATGTAGAGGCGAGCACCGATCTCGCGGTGGGTGTGGCCGTCGAGGATCAACCTGCCGACCTCGCGTTCCCGCTCGGACAGGCCGTCCGGTCCGGCGGTCCGGTTGCGCCCGCCCCGGCTGCGCCACCCGCGCCCGGCTCCCATCAACTCGCGGGTCGCCGCCGGGTCGCTGGCGCGCTGGGCCGCCGCTGCACAGAGCGCACCCGCCTCCCAAGGACGGCCCGCTGCCACGAGCCGCCCCCCGGCCCGGTGCACGACCGCCGGATCGACGTCCCCGGCCAGCACGTCCGCCCACGCCCGTCCCCCGGCCGCCAGCGCATCCAGGTAGGCCGTCCCGCCGGGGAACGTGGACGGACCGGTGCACGCGGAGCCGGTGGCGGCGGCCCGCTGCACCTGCCACCACAGCCCGGATGCCACGGCCCACGCGGGCTGCCCGGCGCGCCTGATCGCGACGTCGATCTCGGTGGCGATGGCTGCCGCGGTCGGCCCGGCCACGATCGCCGCGGCCACCGACAGCTCGCCCCAGACGTCGATCTGCAGGATCTCGACGTCCGCGCCGGCGACGACCGGGGCGATGCGATGCCATGTCCGCACCAGCGCCGCCGGGTCGGCGGCCCGCCGGGCGAGCCCGGCGGTGACGGCCGCCGCGAGCAGGGCATCGCGGCGCAGCGCGGGGAGGCCGGCGGCCGAGGCGAGCCCGGCCCGTGCCTCGGCGAGGCGTCCCGCGCGCAGGTCGAGCCACGCGGCCAGCAGCAGGCGCCGCAATGCGGGCGGGCCGGCCAAGGCCGCGAGCATGGCGCGGGCGGTGTCGTCGTCGCCGCTCGCGGCCACGACCTCGACGGCGAGCTCCGGCCACGGTTCCACCGCGAACGGGTCGGTCGGCACGGTCGCGCCGGCCAGGCCGGCGAGCCGGTTCGCGGCGCCGGCGAGGTCACCGCCGACCGCGTCGAGCACGGCATCCACCCCGTTCAGCAGTACCGTCACGCCGCGCGGTGCCGGATGGGAGAGCCCGCTGCGTGCCCCGCTCAGCTCGGCCGCCGCCGCGTCCCGGTCGCCGGACAGCGCAGCCGTCAGCGCGGCCCGCCCGCGGGCCTCGACCGCGGCCACCCCCTCGACCATCTCCGCGACCCCACGCCAGCGCGCGGTGGCCTCGCCCAGCGCGGCGTCCGCGGCCGCGGCGGCCGCGGCCACCGCGGCCGCGCGCGCGTCGGGGGCCGCCGCGGCGGCGAGCGCCCGGTCCGCCGCCTCGATCGCGGTGATCGGGTCTCCGGCGCGCCACGCCCGCTCGGCGAGCGCGGCATCGTCCACCACGGCGGCGTTCATCGGCTTCCCCCCACGCTCTTCTTGTTGACGACAGCGCCATTGGTGAGCAGGCCTTCGCAGGTGCGGACAACCACCCGGCACACGTCCGCCGCGCTGCGCCGGAACATCGGGTTGGCGGCGTGGCGCTGCCAGCGCGCCACCGCGGCGCCGGCCGCGTCCCGCACGGACCCGGCGTCGGCGTCCCCGGGCAGCCCGAGGCGGGCGGCCGCGCTGCGGCCACCGTCGCCGAGCAGCTGTTCGGCCTCACCGACCAGCCCTTTCGGCAGTGGCACGGTTCCCGCCCTCAGCGCGCCGAGCGTCCTCAGCTCGGTGAACTCGTGGGCGCCGGCGAGCACGCGTTCGAGCTCGGCGGCCAGCGGCCCGGTGCGCCCGTCGACGTCCGAGGTGCGCAGCACCGACTCGATCGCCAGCAGCGCCGAACGCGCCTTGAGCACGTCGCGCCGCTCCGCGAACTGGACGCGCAGCACCTGCTGCAGCTCGGGCAGGCCGCTGCGGGCCACGAGCTCGGTGGAGAGCGCGGCCGCGGTCTGCGTGCCCTGCCGGATGAGCGAGACCGCGAGCCGGATCCCGTAGAGGCCGAACCGGCGCAGCAGCTGCTCCCGCGACGGGCCCACGGGCAGCGCATCGCCGCGCAGGAACCGGTCGACCGACATCAGCGAGCGGTCCAGCTCCTCCCGCGGGACGGCCGCCAGAGCGGCGAGCGCCTGGTACTCGGCCTGCCGCAGGGTGCGGCCGGTCTGAGCCAGCAGGCCGGCGACCGCGACGACGTCCTGGCACAGCGCCCGCACCGCGGGCTCGCCGCGGTAGCGCTGCGCGATCGTGCGCGCCGAGAACATCGCGTCGACGCGCCCGGCCCCGATCTCGTCGGCCCGGGAGATCACCGCCACGGCGTTCACCGACGCCGCCCTGGCCACCCCCTGGTCCCGGAACGACTCCAGGAACTGCGCGTCGGCGGTGTGCAGGTGGCGCATGAGGTACACGACGGCGTCGGCCTCGGTCGGCGCCTCGTCGTCCGGATCGAGGAACGCGGTGGTGCGCCGCGAGTTCTCCGCGGTCAGCGACGCGATACCGGGTGTATCGATCAGGGTGAGCGTGCGCAGGCCGGACGACGGCCAGTCGACGACCACCCGGTCCAGCGCCTCGGCCGGCGTCGTCCTGAGGTCGATGACGAGCGCGCCGTCCTCCCTCGTGACGGTCAGCGGCACGGCGGGCCCGCGCTGCGGGTGCATGACGATCCGCGGCGTGCGTCCGTCCCGGAACCAGGTGACGACCTTCGTGCACTCGCCGGCGTCCGTCGGCGCCAGCAGGTCCCCGACCAGTGCGTTGAGCAGCGTCGACTTGCCCGCCTTGACCCGGCCGGCGATCGCCACCCGCAGCGGCTCGTCGAGCCGGTCGAGGTGTCGCTGCAGCATGGCCGCGGTCTCCGGGTGGCCGCCGTACGCCTGGAGCGCCATGCCGAGCAGCCGACGCACGGCGCCCGTCAACGCTGCGCTCATGCGACGCCTGCTCCGACCGGCGCCGCTGCGGGCCGCACCAGCAGCTGGGCCTCCTGACGCAGGGTCGCGAGCCGCTGAAGCTCCTTGCGGAGCTCCGGGAGCCGCCGCTCGCGCTCGCTCGCCGACGCCTTCACGGCACGCTCGGCCGCCTGCAACGACTCCTGCAGCGAGCGGTTCATCTGCTCGGCCTGCGCGGTGAAATGGTCGCGCAGGTCGCGCTGGACGAGCCGCAGCCGGTCCCTGGAGTCCTTCCCGACCTGGAACGTCACGTCGTCGACATAGCGTTTCACCGCGGCCCGCGCCTCGGTCTGGCGCTTGGTGACGCGGCGCTTGCGCTCGTCGCCGACCGACTTGCTCCCCATCGCGATGCCCGCGCCGACCGTGATCGGGTTGATCATCGAGAGCCCGACGAGCGTGCCGAGCATCCCGAACATCAGCATCCCCATGTAACCGCCGCGAACGCCGGTGAGCACCTTGGACCCGATACCCCACTTCTCGTCGGTCCGGACGGCGAGCGGCCGCACCGAGCGCAGGGCGTCGGAGGCGTCGGACCGCAGCGCGGGCAGCACCTGGTCCTGTTCCTCGGAGAAGTGCCGGGCCACCCGCTCGGCCAGCACCCTCGCCCGTTGCGTCGCCCAGATGAAGTTCGCCGAGGCCGCCCCGGCCACCTCCTGATGCACCCACCGGGAGAACTCCGGCCAGGACGCCGCCGGGTCGCCGCCGTTCGTGATCTCGTCGTCGGCTGCGCGCGTGATCTCCCGCATCCGCCCCTTGAGGTCGTGGTCGATGTCGGCGTTGAGGTCGGCGACGCCGTCGTTCAGCCTCTGCTGCCAGCGCGCGGAACGCTCCTTGAGCTCGGTGGCGTGCTGGCGGGCCACCGTGAGCCGGGCGACGAGCGCCGCGGCGGACTCCGGGTCCTGCTGGGCCTGGAGCTCCGCCTCGAGACCGGCGCCGATCTGTCCGGTGACGGCGAGCACGTCGTGCACGACCGAGCGCCGGGCGAGCCGGTCGGCACCGGCCAGTACCTCCTGGCGCAGCAGGCTCACGAGCTCGGGGAAGCCGGACTCGGCGTTCAGCTCCGTGTCGCCCGACCGCACCGCCTCCCAGCGCAGCGTGGACGACACGGGGAACAGCGTCGCGGCGATACCGGCCCGTTGCAGGTGCGCCCGGTCGATGTCGGCGATGCGGCGCCACTCCGGGTACAGGTCGATCTTGGTCAGGACGCACGCCACGTTCGGGCACACGGACGCGGCTTGCGCGAGGAACCCCAGCTCCGGGGCGGTGAACTCCTGGGAGGCGTCGGACACCAGCAGCACCGCGTCGGCCGTCGGGAGCGCGGCCGTCGTCGCGGCACCGTGTGCCGACGACAGGCCGCCGACCCCCGGCGTGTCCACGATCTCGAGACCACCGGACAGCACCGGACGCGGCAGCCCGACCTCGACCTGCACCAGCCCCTCCCGGTTGGCCGGGTTGCCGGGCTCCCCGACGTGCGCGGCCAGCTCCTCGACCCCGACCTGAACCCGCTCGGTGTGCGGGTCCCCCGGGTCGTCGGTCCCGTCGGCGGGCAACCGGCGGACGAGGGTGACCGTCACCTCGTCCGAGTGGTGCACCGCCGTGGGCACGGCCGTGGCGATGTCGTCGGACACCGGGCACACCGGCGCCGCCACGAGGGCGTTCACCAGCATGCTCTTGCCCTGCTTGAACTCACCGACGACGAGCACGCGCACGCGCTCGTCGGTCAAGCGGTCGCGCGCCGCCCTCAGGCGGGACGTCAGGTCGGGCCGCTCGTAGCGATCGAGCTCCGTCAGTGCGAGGTCGACGACCTCCACCGGGCTGCGTGTCATGGCACCTCCACGGGTCGCCCCGACCGCCGCCCGGTGCCGCGTCAGACCACGGCCGTGTCGAGCGTCGCGTCGGGGTCGACCTCCTCCTCCAGCGGTTCGGGCTCGGCCGATTCCGCCACGGCGTCGTCGGCCGGCTCGGTGTCGACGGCCCCTTCGTCCACGGGCTCGGTGTCGACCGGTGCCGGGTCGACCGGTGCTGCCTGGTCCGGCTCGTCCCCGGGCGCCGGGATCTCGACGCCCGGCTCTGATACGCCGGTGGCCGGGGGCGGGTTCACCCCGATCCCGGGATCGGTCGCGAGCGGGTCCGGCCCGCCGTCGTCGACGATCGTCCGGTTCGCCTGGATCGCGACGACGTCGGTCGTGCTCGAGTCGTTGAACGAGCCCTCGATGACCGTGATGTCGTCGTCGGATGTCGTGGTGTTCTGGATGACGACGGTGTCGCGGTCGTCGATGGCGATGATGCTGGTGGTCTGCTCGATGAAGTCGGGGGCTGCCGGTTCCGGCGGGCCCGCGGGCTCGGCCGCGAAGTTCTCCTCCGTGAACCGGATCTCCCGGATCGGGTCGTTCCCGCCGGGAGGCGGGTCGTCGCCGACGGGCCGGGCGCCGCCGCTGTCGGCCAGCACGAGGCGGGCGTCGCGTACGTCCTGGGCGGTCACGCCCTCGAGGCCGCGGTCGGCGAGGACACCTTCGGGGTCGCGCTCGAACTCGGCCTGGGTGTCCTCGTTGCGGAGCAGGTCGAGCAGGAAGTCGATCACCTCTTGCATGGTCATGTCGGGCTCCTACCTCGGAGGGGCGTGAGTAGGCCGGCCCCGCCCGGTGCGGGCGGGACCGGCCGGAGTCGTGGTCCGGACGCGACGTCAGACGTCGATGTCCTCGAGCTCCTCCTCCTGGTCCGCCTCGTTGTCGGCGTCCAGGTCGGCGTCGGCGTCCTGCTCGCCCTCCAGGTCCTGGTCGAGCACGTTGGACTGGTTGTTCTCCTGCTCGGCCTCGACCTCGACGTCCGAGTCGGCGTCGCCGCCGCTCGCGTCGGCGGCACCGCCGGCGCCGCCCGCCCCGCCGAGGCTCGTGGCGTCCCCGGCGTCGTTGCCGTCGAAGGCGATGTTGACCTTGCCGTCCTGGGCGAAGTCGCCCGCCGAGCCACCGATGGCGAAGCTCTCGCCACCGGCACCCCCGTCGGCCGAGGCGTTGCCGCCCGCGCCGCCGACGGTGGTGGTCTCGGTGTTGGTGGCCTGGACCTGGTCGGAGACCTGCGGGCCCACCTCCTGGGTGCCGACCACGGCCTGCTCCTGGTTCTGCGGGGCGGCCTGGGCGATGGTCTGGTCGATGTCCTCGGTGAGCTCGCTGATGAAGCTCTCGACGTCGAACGGGTTGCTCATTCCGGTTCCTCTCGGTCGTTCACGTGCCGTCATCGGCTGGGACCGAAGTTAGGTCGGCCGGCGGGCCCCGCCATCCGGTGCGCGCCCGGTCGTTCGCCCCGTCGACCAGGGAGTTTCCGGGCACGTTGCCGGATGACCCCGGGATTGCCCCGGTACCTGCCGCGCCGGCTGAACTCCGCCCGCCGGGCCGTCGTAGGCAGGGGGATGGCGGGACCGGCGAAGTGGGGAGCGACGATGGCGTACCAGGTGGGCATCGATCTGGGGACGACGTGGACGGCGGTCGCCGTGTGCCGTTCCGGCGGTCCCGTGGAGCTGGTGCCGCTGGGTGAGCGGGCGCCGGCCGTCCCGTCCATGGCCTTCATCGGTGCCGACGGCGAGTTCGCGATCGGGGAGACCGCCGAACGGCACGCGGCCGCGGATCCTGCGCGCGTCGTGGAGGGGTTCACCCGCCGCATCGGTGACGGCACCCCGCTCGTGGTGAACGGCGAGCCGATCGCGGCCGAGACGCTCGCGGCCCGGTTCGTCGGCCACGTGCTGCAGCGCGTCGCGGCCCGCGAAGGCGGCCCGGCCGCCGGCGTGGCGCTGACCCACCCGGCCGGGTGGGGCCCGCACAAGGTGGGTCTGCTGCGCGACGGGCTGACCGAGCAGGGTCTCCCCGGCGTGGTCGTGCTGCCCGAACCGCAGGCCGCCGCGATCGGCTACGCGAGCGCCGCGCGGGTGCTGCCCGGCAGCGTCGTCGCCATCTACGACCTCGGCGGCGGGACCTTCGACGCCGCGGTCCTGCGCACCGCGGACCGCGCCGGCGGCTTCGAGCTGCTCGGCCGTCCGGAGGGGATCGACCGGTTGGGCGGCATCGACTTCGACGAGGCCGTGTTCGACCACGTGCAGGCCGAGCTCGGCGCCGAGTGGGACACCCTCGACCCGACCGACGACATGGTGCTCACCGCCGTGGGCGGGCTGCGGCGGGAATGCATCGCGGCGAAGGAGGCGCTGTCGCAGGACACCGAGGTGACGATCCCGGTCACGCTGCCGGGCGTGCACCGGATGGTCCGGCTGGACCGCACCCGGTTCGAGGAGATGATCCGGCCCGCCGTCGAGGAGACCGTGGCGGCACTGGGCAGCGCGCTCGCCTCCGCCGAGCTCCCGGACGGCGTCGTCCCGACGATCGTGCTCGCCGGCGGCTCGTCGCGGATCCCACTCGTGCGCGCGATCGTGGAGCGCGAGCTGGGCCTCCCGATCGCGGTGGACATCGACCCGAAGGGCCTGATCGCCGTCGGCACCGCGCTCGCCGCCCGCGACGCGACCGCCGCACCGCCGGACCCGACCCCGGTCCCCCTGATCGTGCCGTCGGCCGCGGTGATGACGACACCCGCGGCCGACACGCACCACGCCGGCGGCCCCACTGACGAGTTCGGGATCCGCCCCGACCTCCCCCCACCGCCGGTCGGGGTACGCCCGTTCCGCCAGCCCGACGCCCCGCGGCCTCGACGGTTGCCGGCGATGCTCGGCGCGGCGGCCGCGGTCGTCCTCGCCCTGGTGATCGGGGGGAGCCTGTTCACCTTCGTCGCCCAGAACCGGCCGATCGCCCCCGCGGGCTCGACGGCCGAGGCGTCCACTCCGACGGGCCAGCTGCCTGCGCCCGCGGTCGCCCCGCCCGCTGACGGGCCACCGACCGCCGACCCGCCCGGCAGGCGCACCAGCCCGCAGGAGGTCCAGCGGGCGACCGTCGTGCCGGCCCCCGCTCCCGCTCCCGCGCCGGCACTGGCTCCGGCCCCGACCGCGGCCACCACCACGACGGCTCCGCCGGAGGAGACGTCCGCGCCGGAGGAGACCACCGTCGCACCGGAGGAGACGCCGGCCCAGCCGGACGACGGCAACCGCATCGAGGCACCGGCGGATGACGCGGACCCGGATGCGACCGACCCCGACCCGGAGTCGATCGTGGGTGGCGAGAACACCCCGGAGAGCACGGACGCCGTCCCGCCGACCACCGGCAGCGACGGCTGACCAGCGGAACCGGGCCTACCCTCGGGTGATCGCCGATTCGGTGCGTGGCCGGCCACATCCGGCCGGATACGCACCCAGCCGATGATCACGCTCCCACCTTGGCGCTCATGATCGTCGGATCGGAGCGGGACCGGCCGGATGTGGCCACTCTGGCACCGAATCGATGATCAGGGGTCGGTGGTCCGCCCGGGCGGCTGATGATCGGTCCGAGGTAAAGGTGGAACGCCCTACTCAGGGCACTACCCCGGGTCTCGGCCCGATCAAGCGGGTCTTCTCATGGTCAGTTTGGCGCGCCGTCCCCGACCCGGACCGGACGGCGAACCCACACCGGCGGGCCCTTGGTGGGGCCACCCCGGTTCGCGTCGACCCCGCCACCTGTGCAGATGGCTGGGTTGGCGGAACTACCGAACCCCGTGGTTGCGCAGACAGCCGTCCCCGACGCGGGGGCACGGCGGTTCTGGACGAGATCCGTCTCTGCCGGGTGCCCACGCCACTATCCTGTGGTCCCGAACAGCGACCGCAGGGTGACCAGAAACCGCGCTGCGCGAGTGATCTTCGGCAGCCCCTACCCGACCCGGTCAGACACGCCCTGGTGGCACTCGCCGAGCAACTCAGGGTTGCCCTCCCTCCCGGACTGCCGAGTTGATCTCAACGCAACATCCGATGATCAGCCCTCGCGGATGGATCGGGACCACAGCCAGTCCCCACGCACCCCACGGGGGCGGTCTCGTCCACGGCGGCGCGCCCCCGCGTCGGGGACGGCTGGGACATGAGACGCACCTATGCTCATGTCCCGATTCCGACGATCACCGGCGGACCAGCGGGTCCGCTCCGCCGAGGGGACCGTCCTGCGTCGACACGGTCCGCGAGGCCAGCCCGCGACGTCCGGTCTCCGCGACTTGATCGAGTTCGGATCAGGTCGCTCGGGGAGACGGTTTCGACCCGGGGATTCCCTCCAGGACGAAGCAGTCGACGGGGTCGCGTTTGCCCGCCACGTGCACGGCGCGCCGCTCGGAGATGCGGACGGCGTCGCCGAGCAGCGCCGCCGTGGTCGCCCCGACGACGACCGTGCCCGGCTCGGCCAGCCCCTCCAGCCGGGCCGCGAGGTTGGTCGTGTCGCCGATCGCGGTGTAGTTGCGCATCTGCGCCGCGCCGATGTTGCCGACGAGGGCGGGGCCGGTGTTGATCCCCACCCGGAACCGCGGCCAGTCGCCGTGGCCCGCGGCGACCGCCTCCACGGCGCGCTGCAGGCCGAGACCGGCGCGCGCGGCGCGCAACGCGTGATCGGGTTGGCGGGCGGGCGCGTTGAAGATCGCCATGACGGCGTCGCCGACGAACTGCACCACGGTGCCGCCGTGCTCGAGGATCACCGGGACGACCGCGCCGTAGAAGGTGTTCAGCATGGCGACGACAACCTCGGGCGTGCTCCGCTCGGAGAACGGGGTGAATCCGCGCAGGTCGGCCATCAGGACGCTGACGTCGATCACCCGGCCGCCGAGGCCTGCCTGCTCGGGGTCGGACAGGAGCGTGGTGGCCACCCCCGGGGAGATGTAGGAGCGGAACAGCCCGTCGAGCTGCGCGTAGAGGCGGGCGTTCTCCAGGGAGACCGAGAACTGGCTCGCCAACGACGTGAGCAGGGCCCGGTCCGGCTCCGAGAACCCGGCGGCCGCGCCGTGTGCCTCCAGCACCCCGGCGGCCTTCCGCTTGACCGCGATCGGCAGGGCGAACGTCGAGCCGTCGGGCGAGAGGGTCGGCCGGAGCGTGGTCAGCACGGTGGCGGTCACCCCGTCGCGGGGCGGCGCGCCGTCGGTGAACACGACGGCGCCGTCGCGCAGGAGCCCGAGGCGCAACCGCTCGCGATGGAACGCACCCTCCGCCACCGCCATCACCTCGTCCATGAGCTGGAGCTCCCCGCGGATCACGCTCGACCGCTCTCCGATCGCGACCAGCCCGCCCAGCTTTCGCACGTGCTCGCGCTCACGGCCCAGGGCCGCGGCGCTCTCCTGGAGCACCGCCACCTGCCGTTCGGTGAGTCCGAACCGGTGGGCCACCTCCGCGCCGATCACGCCGGCCGACTCGCCCGGCGCACCCTCGCGTTCGGCCCGCCGGCGCAGCGCCTCGACCATCTCCTCGAGCGCCCCCGAGTACTCCCGTTGCAGGGCCGCGATCGTCTGCTGCAACGTCATGCTGTCGAACAGGCCGAGCGCCGAGCCCTCCTTGCGGAACTGCGCGTGCACGCTCACCGCGATCAGCACGAACGCGGCCACCATGAGCACGTGCCACTCCCACCAGCTGAGCCGCCAGCTCCGGCTCAGCGCCACGGCGAGCATCGCCTCGCCCAGCAGCACGAACGCCGTGAGCACGCTCAGCAGGAGCGCGGTGGGGCGGCGCCGGTACAGCAGCAGGTACCGAACGGCGGCGGCCAGGTAGAAGACGGTGCCGGCGGACGCGCCCAGCGCCGACAACCAGTGGGTCTCGATGACGTCCGGTGGGACGTCCAGCGGAGGCAGCCGGGCGAACGCCACGATCGTCCAGGCGCCCAGGAGCAGCCAGGGCAGGCCGGCCAGCAGCCACTGCCACCGCATCAGCCGCTCGGCCGCCGCGGTACGCAGCTGCGCCGCCGACGCGAGCGCCGCCGCCGACCCGAGGAGGAGCCCGAACGGGGTGGACGCGATGAAGCCCGCGTTCCGGGACTCCAGGATCAGGCCGGGCGTGGCCAGCGCGTGCACCGCGAGGAACCCCGCATTGATCTGGAACACCAGGGAGACGAGGAACAGGCGCGCATCGCGGCGGCGGCGCACCGCACGCGTCATCACCACGGCGAGCGCCACGCACACGCCCGCCGTCCCGAGCACGAGCCAGAAGTGCACGCCGTGGTGCTCGTAGTGCGCGTCGAGCTCGGGCCGGGCCAGCAGCACCACCAGCCCCACCAGCGGCACGGCGACGGGCGCCAGCCAGGTGAGCAGCCGCAACGTGACGACGGATGTGGACGCAGGGGGTGTCGGCGCTGGGGGTGTCACTGCCCGGCTCGTTCCAGAGCGATCCGGTCCCGCACGACGATTCGCCCCCGGCCCAGGCTCAGCACCCCACGGCCGGCGAGCTCCTGGAGCACCTTGTTGGTGGTGGCCCGCGTGGTGCCGGCCATGCTGGCGAGGTCGTCCTGGGTGAGGCGGATGTCCGCGCTGCCGTTGTCGCCTGCGTAGAGGCCGGCGAGCCGGGTGAGCTGGCGAGCGATGCGGGCGTCGACCGGCAGGTAGAGCGCTTCGAGCACCATCACCGACAACCTCCGCACGTAGCCCGCGAGTGTCGCGGTGATGAACCGGTCGATCTGCGGGTGGTGCTGGCGGAGCTCGTCGAGCTGGGCGCGGGTCACGCTGAGCGTGTGCACCTCCTCCAACGCCACGACGGTGGCTGTGCGCAGCGCATCGGGGTCGAGCAGCGCGAGCTCGCCGAACGTGTCCCCGGGACCGAGCAGGGAGAGCGTGGCCGTGTGCCCCAGTGGCGTGGTCACGTGAACCGCCAACCGGCCGGAAATGACGATGTGGAACGAGTCGCCGGGGTCGCCCTCGTGGCAGACGATCTCGCGCGTGCGGAAGCGGCGTGGGCGGCTCGTGGCGATCAGACGTCGTCGGGCGGCGTCGTCCAGACCCTGGAGCAGCGACGAATGAGCTCGAGTCATCCTTGTCCCCCAAGCGCGTCGTCCGACCATAGGACTCGACGCAGAGGGCGGCTAGCCGCACCGGGATACCGATGACCTTGCGTTCGTCGCAGCGGGTCGGGGCCGGCGGCTCGGGGAGGACGGACCGTCGTCCATCCGGTCCCGCAACGCGCGGAGCGCGTAGTAGACGCGGCTCTTCGCCGTGCCGACCGGAATGCCCAGGCGCGCGGCGGCCTGCTCGTAGGTCAGCTCTTCGATGAAGACCGCGGTGAGGACGGCCCGGGCGTCGGCGGTCACCCCGGCCAGCGCCCGGTGCACCTCCTCGGCTGTGTCGTAGCGCGCGAACCTGTCGGACGGGTCGGCCAGCCGTACGGACTGGTCGGGTTCGGAGTGCAATGCCGGCCGGCGGTTGCGGCCGCGCACGGCGTCGATCACGGCGTTGTGCGCGATAGCGAACAGCCACGTCCGCCGCCGGGCGGCGTGATCGGGCGCTTGGCCGTCCCGGCGGTCCTCCCGGTAGTCGACCCGGAAGTCGGCACAGTGGCGCCAGGCTCGCAGGAACACCTCCTGGGTGACTTCCTCCGCGAGCCCGTGGTCGGCGAGCGACTTGCGGCAGTAGCCGGTGAGTTCACCGACGTGGGTGGTGTACACCTGTGCGAACCCGTCCTCGGTGCACAGGCGTGCACATAACGGGGCGCATCGGACATCGTTGGTCGGGGCGTAGAGCTCGAGAGTTTGCATGATCAGCGGTCCTACGGTCGAGGGACGGATGCGTTCCTCGGGGGCTCCGCCACTGTCGCCCGCGGGGCCGGTGCGGTCTGTCAGCGAGCCGACGTTCGGGACGTACTCGCGCACACACATGAACTCCGGGCCCGGCCCGGCGCGTATACCTGCCATGAACGAGGGTGGCGGCCGCCCCATGGCATGCCGGATGTGGCAGGACACCGTCGTCGACCTGGTGGTCGGCGCCGCGCCACCGGCGAGGGCCCGGGCGTTCCGCCGGCATCGGGCCCGCTGCAGCGCCTGCCGGGGCGAGTACGCGTCCGCGCAGTCGCTCGCCACAGCGCTGCACGGCGCACCGGTCGGTAACGGTGGCGGCGTGGCTCCGAATCCTGAGGAAGGCCGATCCGAGGGGATGCCGGTGAAACGCCAACGAGGACCGCTGCTGACCCTGCTCGCCGTGGCGAGCCTTGCGATCATCCTGCTGAGCATCAACCTCGCCCGGGAGCCGGCGCCGGTGGCGGAGCCCGTCGCCGCGCCCGCGGCCGCGGTGCCGGCGCCCGCGCCCGCCGAGGTGCCGCCTCCCACTCCGGCGCCCGCACCCGACGCCGCCTACGCGGGCCGGACGGCCGGGAACGAGGCCACGATCGCGATCGCGGTGAAGGACGGGCGGGCCGTGGCCTACCTGTGCGACGGCAAGAAGGTCGAGGCCTGGCTCGAGGGCACGGTCGACGGGTCGGTGGTCTCCTTGCGCGGACCCGACGGCGCCACCGTCACGGGTGAGCTGCAGGAGGGCGCGGTGTTCGGCGAGGCGGCCGCGAAGGGCAAGAAGTGGCCGTACTCGGCGGCGCTCGCCACGCCGCCGGCCGGCACCTACCGGGGCAGCGTCTCGGTGGGCGGTGTGCTGAAGCGGATCGGCTGGAACGTGCTGCCCGACGGAACCGTCACCGGCATCATCAGCGACGCGAACGGCGTCGGTCCCGCCCCGCCGCTCGACCCGGACGCCCGAACCGCGACTCTCGACGGCGTCCCGGTCGACGTCCAGCTGGTCACCGGGAGAGCGGGATGACGAGCAGCGCACCCGACCCCTACACCGCCGCCGCGCCTGCACCCCGCCCCGCACGCCACCGTGGCCACCGCAGCGGGACAGCCGCCGTGCTCGTCCTGGTGGCGATCGGCACCCTCGTCGCCGTGGCGCTGGGCGTCTACGGCCGGCTGCACGAGCCGGGCTTCTTCTCCGTCAACGTGGCCGGCTTCTCCAGCCCCGGTGCGGTGAAGTCCTGGCTGGCGACGACCGCGTTCCTGCTGGCGCTGGTCCAGCTCGGTTCCGCGCTCGTCATGTGGGGCAAGGTGCCTCGCGTCGTCGCGCCGTCGTGGATCGGAGGCCTGCACCGGTGGTCGGGCCGGCTGGCGGTGTTGGCCACCGTGCCGGTCGCGGTGCACTGCCTCTACGCGCTGGGCTTCGACGCATCCTCGCCGCGGACGCTCGTGCACTCCTTGTTCGGCTGCTTCTTCTACGGGGTTTTCGTCACGAAGATGCTCGTGCTCAGCCGCAAGGACATGCCAGGCTGGGCGCTACCCGTGATCGGCGGCCTCACGTTCAGCGCGCTGACCGCGCTCTGGCTCACCTCCGCGGTGTGGTTCTTCACCACCACCGGCCTGACCTTCTGACCGGGAGCGCATCGATGCACGAGCCGAACCGGCGAGCAGTCGTCGCGGGGGCGGGCGCGGTGGTCCTCACCGCCGCCGCCTGCGCCACATACGGGCAGGCGCCGGCCGCCGCGCCACCGCCCGCCCCACCCGGCACCCCGCTCGCGAAGGTCGCCGACATCCCAGTCGGCGGCGGGACCGTGTTCCCGGCTCAGCAGGTCGTGGTCACCCAGCCCGAGGCCGGGACGTTCCACGGGTTCTCCGCCGTGTGCACCCACCAGGGCTGCACGGTCGGCGACGTGGCCGACGGGACGATCAACTGCCCGTGCCACGGCAGCAAGTTCCGGATCACCGACGGCGCCCCGGCGAACGGCCCGGCCGATCGCCCGCTGGACGCCCGGCAGGTCACGGTCACGGGCGACGACGTGACGCTCGCCTGATGCCCGCACACGGGACGCGTGGACGGTGCTGAGCCGGGTCTCGGACAGTGATCGCTCCGAGATGCAGTCCTACGGCCCTCACGAGGGCGTTCAGGGTGGTCTCGCGGCGATCAACGCGGCGTGATCTTTCCGAGGTGACCGTGGAACGCCCAGGTCGGGGCGCTCAGCCGCACCTCGCAACGATCACACCCTGGTCGCACCCTGTTTTCTCCGCAGGACCGGGAGGCAGGGCGAGTCTCTCGGTTCAGCTGCGCACCGCGACGATCAGCTCGATCTCCACCGGCTGGTTGAGGGGGAGGTTGGAGGTGCCGATGGCAGAGCGGGCGTGCCGGCCGCGCTCGCCGAAGATCTCGACCATCAGGTCCGAGAAGCCGTGGACCACCGCGGGCTGGTCGTGGAAGTCGTCGTCGCTGTTGACGAACGCGAGCGCCTTGACGATGCGCTCGACCCGCTCCAGGTCGCCGAGGTGGTCGCGGATGCTGCGGAGCAGCTGCACCCCTGTGGCGCGGGCCGCGTCGTAGGCCTCCTCGAGGCTGACCTCCGCGCCGACCCGGCCCTTGTAGAGCAGGTTCCCGTCGTTGTCGGCCGGGCCGTGGCCGGAGACGAAGAGCAGGTCGCCGTGCTGCACGCACGGCACGAGGCCGGCGCCGCGCGCCACCTTGGTCGGCAGCTCGATGCCGGCAGCCTTCAACCTGTCGTCGATGTCGGGCACTACAGATCCTCCTTGGTTCGCATTCTCAGCAGGCGTTGCAGTTCGGCGAGCACCAGCTCGTCCTCGCCGGGCTGCAGGGTCTGCGGGTTCAGTGCGATGGCACGTGCCCCGTCCGGGGCCACCGCGATCGCGGGGTCGTTGCGCCAGAGCGCCGCGATGAGCTCGTCGCGGCTCCAGCCCGAGTCCGGACCGATCTCGACGATGGCCCGGCCGTGGGGTTGGCCGGCCTCGCTCGGAAAGCCGCGCCAGGTTCCGATCCCGGCCAGTCCGGACAGCCCGACGATCCATTTCTCGACGGATTCCTCGTACGCCGCGATCAGTGCCGGTTCGTCCTGCTGGAGGGTCCACTCCACCGCGGCCAGCAGTCCGAGCAGCTCCTCCTTGCCGACCTTCATCCCGCGGCCGAGGGAGTGGTTGGGCGCTCCGTTGGCCCGGGCCCCCGCGATCAGCCATTCCTTGCCGACCATGAGACCGCTCGACTGCGGGCCACGCAGGCCCTTGCCTCCGCTGAAGATCGCCCCGTCCGCACCGGCCTCCGTGGTGAAGTGCCACAGCGACGACACCGGCGGCACCTGGGCGGCGGCGTCGACCAGCACCGGTACGCCGGCCTTGTGGGCGATCTCCACCACCTGCTCGATCGGCAGCGCGCCGGCGGCGAAATGCTCCCCCGCGAACCAGAGCACGCATGCCGTGCGGCCGTCGATCGCCGCCTCCAGCTCGGCCGGCTCCGGTCCCACCTCGAGGATCCGCACGCCGACCTGGCGGACCGCGTAGTCGTACGGGTTGCGCTGGCTGCGGAACAGGATGACCGTCTTCTCGCCGGTCCGGTCCAGGTAGGGCAGGTCCTCGATCATCGGGGGCCCGCCCTTCGACCGGGCGATGCAGGCGATCACGCCGAGCGTGAGCAACGCGGCGGCACCGTTCGAGACGTGCGCCGCCTCGTTGCCGGTGGCCTTCGCCAGCCGGCGTCCGACGGCGCGGCCCAGGTCGACGACGTCGACGAAGTTCCGGGCGGCGGCCGCCATGGCCGGCAGGACCGGTGGCGCCACGAGCGAACCGCCGAGCCGCGTGAGGGTGGCCGCGGCGTTCACGACGGGTCGCACGCCCAGCTCGGCGTACACCTCGTTCACGTACGTGCTCTCGGTGGCGGTCATCCGGCGGCCCGGCTGAAACGCGAGAGCGCCGGCACGCCCAACCGGTGTGCGAGCCAGGCGTCCGCCGCGTCGTTGTCGGCCTGCCCGTGGTGGGTCAGGGCGTACCGCTCCGCTCCGAGCAGCTCCGCGATCCTCGACAGGGGACTCGCCGCACCGGGGATCTCCACGCGCGCCGCGGCGGTGACCGCGGGCGCGTGCCGCTCCGCGTCGAAGTACGCCAGTGTCCGGCGCACCGCGTCGGCGTCGTCGGGATGTGCCCGGAGGTGGTCGGCGAACTCGGCCGTCGGGTAGTCCGCGTCGGCCTGGTCGCCGCCCCGGTGGAGCAGCGCACCGGTGAGCTGGAGCGCGGCGAACACGGGACGCCGGGCTGCGGTCAGCACCGCGAGGTCGTCGCCGGCCACCGCGACCCGCGAGCCGTCCACCTGGGGCAGGCCGGTGAGATACTCCGCGGCACGCAGGCAGTCGGCCACGATCCCGCGGTAGACGTAGCCCGCCGCGTCGGCGATGCCGTCGGTCAGCAGGCCCGGGTACGCGGCGGCGTGGGGTGAATCGGCGGTGCGCTGGCCCCGATGCGCGATCGTCAGCGTGACGTACCGCAGGCGATCGTTGTAGTGCGGTGGGTTGTTGACGCTGCCGTAGCGCGGCGTGGTGAGCAGCGCCGGGAACGGCCCCTCCCCCGCCGGCACGCTCAGGTAGCCGAAGATCCGGTACGGGCCGATGCTCGTGAGCCGCACCTCGTAGCCGGTGAAGTCGGCGGTGCACCGGCGGGGCACGCGCTCCAGCACCGGCCGGGCCGGCAGACCGGCCAGCTCGGCGTCGACCGCGTCCCAGTAGGCCGCGAACTCCGTGTCGGTCGCCTCCGTGGCGCTGATCGTCACCTCGCCACCCCCAGATGCCCGGCGAGGAACTCCTCGACCCGCTCCATCGCCCAGTGGTTCCCCGCGTCGTGGCCGCAACGCTCGTACGTGAGCAGCTCCTTCTCGCATTTCATCGCCTCGTGGACGGCGAACCCGGTTTCCGGTGGGCAGACGTCGTCCTCCAGACCGATGTAGGTGAGCATCGGGGCCTGGATGCTCGGGGCGAAGTTGATGCCGTCGTAGTAGCCGACGGTCTCGGCGACCTGCTGCTCATGATCCGGATGATCTCGCAGGTACTCGTTGATCTCCTCGTAAGGGTAGGAGTGGGTCAGCTTCGCCGAGTCCATGAACCCGCACAGGTAGGGCGCGCCGGCCGCCCCGCAGGTCACGACGTCCGGCAGCAGCGCGGCGGTGGTGATCGTGAGCGCGCCGCCCTGGCTGGAACCCTGCAGGCCGACCCGGTCGGCGTCGACCTCCGGCCTGGTGAGGACCGCCTCCACGGCGCGCACGGCGTCGACGTAGAAACCGCGGTACCCGTAGGTGTTCGGGTCGGCGATGTTGTGGACCAGGAGCCCCGGGTAGCCGGGGTTGAACTGCTGGTTCGAGCGGAGCTTCCCGCGCGGCGCCACGGCGAGGGCGGCGTAACCCTTCCGGGCCCAGCTCCGCGGGATGGTCGGCTCGGAGATGTATCCGGGTAGCAGCATCAGCGCCGGGTGCGGCCCCGGCAGGTACTCCTCGCGGGGCACGGCGTACCAGCCGGAGATCCGCACGCCCTCCCAGCTGTCGTAGTGCACGTCGAAGACGGCGATCTCCTCCGTCGACCGCTCCGGCACGTACTCGAACGACGGCCGCAGCGGCACATCCGCCACCCGTCGCAGGGTGTCGTCCCAGAACTCGTCGAAGTCGTCGGGTCGAAACACGTTCACCTGCGTCACACGCTCTCCTGTTCGCTCGGGACGCTCGCCGACCGGGCGGCCAGGACCGCGCGCCCGTCGGACGGATCGAAGAGGTGCACCTTGTCCGGTGCGAGGACGACCGAGACCCCGGCGTTGACGCTGCCGTCGTACGGCGCCGGCACGCGGACCTTCACGAGCTCCTCCCCCAGCCGGACCGTGACGAGCACGTCGGCGCCGAGCAGCTCGGCCACGAAGATCTGCCCCGGGGAGCCCTCGCGGTCCGACAGCCGCACGTCCTCGGGCCGGATGCCGAGCACCGCGTCCCGGCCGGTGAGCCCGTCGACCGCCTCGCCGGCGTGCTCGGGCAGCTCCACGGTGACCGCCTCGTGCCGGAACAGCAGGCGCCCGCCGTCCCGCCGGATCTCGCCCGTCAGGAAGTTCATCGGCGGGCTGCCCATGAAGGCCGCGACGAACAGGTTGGCCGGGCGGGCGTAGATCTCCTCGGGCGACGCGCACTGCTGCACGAGGCCGTCCTTCATCACCGCGATCCGGTCCGACATCGTCATCGCCTCGACCTGGTCGTGCGTGACGTAGATGAACGTCCGGCGCAGGTCGGCGTGCAGCCGCTTCAGCTCTGCGCGCATCGAGCCGCGCAGCTGGGCGTCCAGGTTCGAGAGCGGCTCGTCCAGCAGGTACGCGCCGGCGTCGCGGATCACCGCGCGCCCGAGCGCCACCCGCTGACGTTGCCCGCCCGACAGCTCCTTCGGCTTGCGGGCGAGGAGGTTCTCGATGCCCAGCGACGCCGCGACCTCGTCCACCCGGGAGGCGATCTCGGCGGCGGGCACCCGGAGGTTGCGCAGCGCGAACCCGAGGTTCTGGGCCACGGTCTTGTGCGGGTAGAGCGCGTAGCTCTGGAAGACCATCGCCACGTCGCGCTTGTTGGCCGGCAGGTGCGCCACCGGCTCGTCGTCGAAGAACACCTGGCCGCCGGACATCCGTTCCAGCCCGCAGATCATCCGCAGCGTCGTGGACTTCCCGCAGCCGGACGGGCCCACAAGCGTGAGGAACTCGCGGTCGGCCACGGTCAACGAGACGTCCTCGACGGCGACGACGCCCCCGAACTCCTTGCGTACGTTCTCCAGCCTGACTTCGGCCATCTCTATCCCTTCACCGAACCGGCCGCCATGCCCTGCACGATCAGCCGCTGGCAGATCAGCACCAGCACCAGCGGCGGCAACACGGCCAGCACACCCGCCGCCGCCATCAACGTGACCTGGGTGTTCAGGTCGGTGGCGAAGTTGGCGGCGATCACCGGGATGGTCTGCGAGCTGATGCTGCTGGTCATGAACAGGGCGAACATGAACTCGTTCCACGCCGTCATGAACGAGAAGATCGCCGCCGCCACGAGCCCGGGTGCGGAGATCGGGAGGAACACCTGCCACATCATGCGGAACCAGCCGCAGCGGTCCACGCGCGCGGCGTCCTCCAGCTCGCGCGGCACCGAGCGGAAGTAGTCCTTGAGGATCCAGATCGTGATCGGCAGCGCGAACGTCGTGTACGACAGGATCAGCGCGCCGTACGTGTCCAGCAGGTCGAGCGCCCGCATCACGAGGTAGAACGGGATGATGATCGCGATACCCGGCACCATCCGCGTCAGCAGGTAGACGATCAGCAGCAACTGGCTCCCGCGGAACTGGATCCGCGAGAACGAATAGGCGGCGAACGTGCCGAGCACCAGGTTCACCAGCGCCGTCGCGAGCGCCACCACCATGCTGTTCACCAACGCGTACGGGGTGTCCCCGATCGCGTTGGATCCGACGAGCGCCTGGTCGACGCTCGGGTTCACGAAACCGAGATAGTTGGCGAGGGTGGGATTCTCGGGGAGGAAATGCGGGGGCACCGACGCGGCGTCGACCTCCCGCATGAAGCTCATGTTGACGATCCAGTAGAACGGCGCCACCAGATACAGCGCGAACAGGATCGCCACCGTGTAGAGCACGACCTTGCGCCGCGCGCTCATACCTCGATCCTCCCCTTCTGGTAGAGCAGCGATATGTAGCCGATGGAGATCACCAGCGTGACGAGCGTGATCACCCACGAGTACGCGCTGCCGAGGCCGAAATCGGTGTAGGTCAGCACGGTGCGGACGTTGAGCACGGCGATCACGTTCGTGGCGTCGCCCGGCCCGCCGCCGGTGAGGACGTAGATCGTGTCGAACGCCCGGAAGGCGTTCATCGTCTCCAGGATCAGCACGATCAGGAGCGGGTGCAGCAGCCACGGCAACGTCACCTGTGTGAACCGCTGCACGACCCCGGCCCGGTCGACCTTCGCCGCGTCGTACTGCTCGCTCGGGATGGTGGACAGCCCCGCGAGCAGGATGATCACAGTGAACGGCAGCGTGTTCCAGACCTGCGCGAACGCGGTGATCAGGAATGCGCCGGTGGGCGAGGTCAGCCACGCCTGGTAGGTGTCGATGAGGCCGAGCTGCAGCAGCAGGCCGTTGAGCGCCCCGGTCTTCGCGTCGAAGATGGTGCGCCACATCAGGCCGTTCACCACCCCGGGCATCGCCCACGGCAGCAGCACGAGGCTGCGCAGCACGCCACGCCCGAGGAACGTCTCGTTCAGCACCAGCGCGAGCGCGGTCCCGAGGATCACCGTCAGCCCGAGCACGACCACCACGAACGCGACGGTGACCCGCAGCGAGCTGAGGAATGCGGGATCGCTCACCAGTGATATGTAGTTCTGGAACCAGACGAACCGTTCCAACGCCGGCAGCTTGAGGTTGTACCGGTGCAGGGAGAGCCAGAAGGAATAGCCGATCGGGTAGGCCACCAGCAGGCCGATGACGATCATCGCGGGCGCGTTCAGCAGGTACGCCCGCGCGGTGTCGCCCATCCCCCGCGGAGGGGGTGCGGCCCCAGCGCGTGGTTTCGCGGTGTCCACCGCGGTGGACGTCACGAGTACTTCTGCTTGAGGGACGTCACGGTTCCGGAGAGGGCCTTCACGGCCTCGTCCGCGGTGGTCTGGTTGTTGAGGATCTGCTGGACGGTCTTCTGCTGCTCGTTCTCGTACTCGCTGTACCAGGGCTGCTTGATGGCGGTGCGCGGGCGGGCGAGGGAGGCGAGGCCGGAGTAGATCGTCGGGTCGGCGAACGTGGCCAGCGTGGCCTGCACCTCCGGGTCCTGCTCCAGCGCCCGGAAGGGGAAGCCGAGGCCCTTCTTCTGGAACCAGTACTTCGCCGTGTACGGAACGCCGTCGCCGTCGAAGCCACCCAGGTAGGTCAGCAGCTTGAACGCCTTGTCCTGCGCCTCGGTGTCCTTGCGCAGGGAGTACATGCGAGTGTTGCTCACGGTGCCGGTGACGGTGCCGTCGAGGCTGGGGATGTAGGCGATCTTCAGGTTGCCGGCGGTCTTGGACCGGGACGGGTCGTTGTAGTCCCGCAGCGCGTACCGGGCGCCGACCGTGAACGCGTACCGCTCGTTCTTCATCGCGTCGTCGAGCGGCACCGGCAGCAGCTGGAGCACGGCGGGATCGATCACCTTGCTGACGGTGGCCGCGCGCTGCAGCCACGCGAGGACGTCCCGCGCCGTCGGGTCGGTGCCGTCCATGACCGGGTTGCCGGCCGCGTCGAACATGTCGCCGCCGCTGGCGAACACGAGACCCCAGACCCACGCCCACCAGGTGTCCTGCAGCTGGGCGGTGAGGCCGATCGGGTACTCGAGGATGCCGGCGTCCTTGATCCGCTGCGACTGCTGCTCCAGCTCGTCGAGGCTCTTGGGCGGCGCCGAGATCCCGGCCTTCGTGAGGATGGCCTCGTTGTAGATCAGGCACTGCGAGTCGGTGTAGTACGGCAGGCCGTAGCGCTTGCCGTCGACCGTCATCGCCTCGGCGTTGGACGGGTAGATCCCCGCGTAGACCTCGTCCACGCCCGGCATCCCGTCCAGCGGTTGCAGGTACTCGGCGGCCACCCAGCCGGCGAGCGAGTCGTCGTACACGTAGAGGGCGTCGGGCCCGTCGCCCGCGGTGAACTCCGCGACGGTCTTCTGCACGTACTGCGCGCTGGTGATCGGCGTGTACTCGACGGGTGTGTCCGGGTTGAGCTGCGTGAAGCGGTCGACGTTCTGCTGGACGAGGGCGGACTCGTAGTCCCAGCCGGAGAACTTCACGGCGCCGGAGCTGTCGCCGCCACCGCCGCCGCACGCGGCCAGCACCGAACTCAGCGCAGGCAGGCTCGCGGTGAGGGCACCGAGCTGCAGTACCCGGCGACGGCTGAAGGAGGTTTGCGGCGTCATTGCACGTCCTCTCCGATCGCCGCGGCGATCGTCAGCTGGTAAAGGTTGGTCGGTCTTCCCCGGCGGTTGGCCTGGGCACTGCCTTGCGGTACGGCCAGGCCGCTGGCGGTCAGCTTGCGGATCAGCCGGCGCCCACTGGGATCGGTGATGTGGAGCGCCTCGGCGAGGTCGCTCGGGGACAGCGGTCGCCCCGCGAGGGTCCGGTCGAGTGCCGCGAGCCGGGAGATCGTGACGGCGCTCAGTCCGGCCTGGCGGGCCAGCCGCTCGAGATCCGGCCCGTGCTCGCGGTAGGTGAAGCTGAGCGGGGTCGCGCCGGGCCGCAGCGGCCCGACCATCAGGCCTTCCTCGTCCATCAGGAAGCCGCAGGGCGCGCCGGTCTGCTCGGCCTGCACCACGGCCTTCTCGGCGAGCACCACGCATTTGCGGGCCGATGACCCGAACCCGAAGCCGGCCGCCACCCGGATCCCGAGGCTCTCGTGCGCCGTGCCGACCACGGGCAGCGAGGACCAGTTACCGGTGACCTCGTTGAACAGCGCCCGGTGGGCCAGCACCGCCACGCCGCGGCTCCCCCGCGTGTCGACCCACGCGTCGGCGAACTCCGGGGTGTTCAGCAGCATGTTCAGCAACCCGACGCGGGCCCGGTCGAGGTTGGAGTCCTTGTCGAAGTCGACCACCGAGAAGATGCCCGCCGCGAACGAGAGCGCCTTGGCCCGCTGCGACTGGATCCGCAGGGCCAGCTCGTGCAGCTCGGCGCGGACCGACGACTCCAGCGGGATGACGTTGAGCATCCGGGCCTTCCCGCCCAGCGCTCGGGTGACCTCGCTGCGGACCGTGATGACGTAGCCGTCCGGGTGCTCGGCCAGGAAGCTCCGGTGGAAGTCGATGATCTCGTCGTACGAGATGTCCGCCGCGTACGGGAGGCAGGTGATCTGGTCGGGGCTCATGCCCAGCGCCTTGCTGACGTCGTCGACGATCGGCCGGTCGAAGGTGTCGATGCAGACCGGCGCCGGCGCCCACCCCTGACGCAGGGCGCGGCCGAGGGTGAGCGTGAGCTCGAGCGCCGCGTACCGGTTGACCGACAGCGGCAGGTCCGGCGGCAGCAGGTCGCGGCACGCGTCGTAGGGCACGCGGCCGAGGAGTATCCCGTCCAGCTGGACGCGGTCCAGCAGCGCCTTGACCTTCGGCCGGATCTCGCGCTCCTGCTCGTAGATCACCAGCTCCAGCTGGACGCCCGTGAGCATGCCGCTCGCCACAGCCAGTCGAGCCTGGTGTGACGTGTGCAGAACGAGCCCGAGAACCATCCGCATGCGGCCGCCAATACGATCCACGTTCGAAAATAGTTCGTTGATGGATTCGCGTACCGTGCCACGGCTCGTGGGGACGGTCAAGGCCGCACCGACAACGCGTTGTTGACGCCTGTTTCTCGCCGACCCGTAACGGATGGTGACCCACCGAGCGACGGCAGAAACGATCAGCTGACCCGCCGACCCTCGGAGGCGCGCGCATGACCGCACCGGGCAGTTTCGACTCCCTCACCGCGCCGACGATCGAATCCGCGAAGATCACGTTCGCGGCCATCAAGCACACCGTCGACCCCGTCTGCGACGACTGCCGGGCCGTCTGCGAGACCTTGAGATCCCTGGGTGAGGCGCTGGGCGTGCTCACCGAGAGCGAATCCCTTGACGGCGGTCTGAGTGGCGCGAGCCTCGTCGGCCTGCCGATGCTCGCCGCAGTCCGGGCGGCGAGGGCGATCGCAGGCCGGTACGTCGCGCAGCAGACGGGAACGCCACTCGACACCTGGGTCGATCTCGTCGCGGACGCGTCGACCCAGTTCGAGGCCTATCTCGCGCAGCTGGAGACCGTGGATCAGATCGCCCGGCGTTACCACTCGGGCGAGCAGGACGCGCCTGAACCGACACAGACTCAGGAGGACCTCGAGATCCTCCAGCAGACCCAATGGCAGACCCGGGCGTGGAAGCAGATCCTGGGGCGCGTGGCGAGGCTGGGCCAGCTCGTCGAGGCGATCCTGCACTCCCAGATCCACGACGACGCGGCTCCGACAGAAGCAGCACCCAGGACGACCGGCTTCTCGGCGTCGTTACAGAGACGGATGCAGGACGTCCAGACCCGGACCGCCGACAAGACCAGCGACCTGCGCGAGTGGGTGCTGCAGCCGTTCGTCGAGGTCCGGGACAGGGCGAAGGAGTTGCCCACGCAGATCCAGCGGCTCTCCGGTCAGATCGAGACCCTCGAGATCCTGCTCGACCTCGAGGTCGTCACCATTCGCGCGTGTGCCGGGGAGATCTCGCCCGCAGCGAGGCGTGTCATCGGCGTCAGGGTGGCGGCGAACGTCGTGCTCCCGGATCTCGTGCTCGGCCTCCGCGTCGCCCGGGACAACATCGCGAGGTTCGAGACCTTCCTGGCCCGGCTGGAGGCCGCCCGTCACGGGGGCAACATCGGCGAACGGGTCCACGCGGTGCTGAGCGACGAGTACCGCAGGGGCCTGCACCACAGCCGCGCGGAGCTCGAAGCACTCGAAGCACGAGCCCGGACGTGGCGGGCCGACGGGCCGGCCGTTCTCGCGGCATGCGCGGACTGGCTGGCCGTCGAGCTGGACATCCTCGCTGCCCGCGCGGTGATCGAGCAGCAGGAACCGCCCGGTGACCGCCGGCGCCTGCTGCAACGCGAACGCCACCGCCTCGACGAGGCACGGACGCTCCTAGCGTCGCTCTGAAGCCGACATCCCAGAATGACCTCCGTGACCGCACACCGCATCGCCGCAGTCCAGATCACGCCGGTGGCCTTCAAGGACCTGCCCCTGCTCAACGCCGTCGGCGTCCACGAGCCCTACGCGATCCGCTCGATCATCGAGATCCGCACCGACGAGGGGCTCACCGGGCTCGGCGAGACCTACGCCGACACCGTCCACCTGGCCCGGCTGCGCCGCGCGGCCGACCAGATCCTCGGCGTCGACGTCTGGGATCTCAACGGGCTCGCCCGCGCCGTCGCGGAGTCCCTCGCCGGCGACACGGGCGGCGGGTCCGGCACCGCCGGCATGATCACCAGCTCGAGCACTGCGGACGCGGTCCTCTCGCCGTTCGAGGTCGCCTGCCTCGACGTGCAGGGGAAGGCGACCGACCGGCCCGTCGCCGCGCTCCTGGGCGGAGCGGCTCGCGACCGCGTCGACTTCTCCGCCTATCTGTTCTACAAGTGGGCGGGCCACCCCGGCTTCGAGCCCGATGGATGGGGCGCCGCGCTGGATCCGGACGGGATCGTCGACCAGGCCCGCCGGATGATCGCCGACTACGGCTTCTCGGCCATCAAGCTCAAGGGTGGGGTCTTCGACCCCGACGAGGAGATCGAGGCCATCAAGGCGCTGCGCGCCGCGTTCCCCGACCACCCGCTGCGGCTGGACCCGAACGCCGCCTGGTCGGTGCCGACCGCCGTCCGCGTCGGGCAGGAGCTCGACGGGCTCGTCGAGTACCTGGAGGACCCGACCGCCGGGGTCGAGGGCATGGCCGAGGTCGCCCGCAAGGTGTCGATGCCGCTGGCCACCAACATGTGCGTCGTCAGCTTCGCCGACCTCGACCCGGGCATCCGGCAGAACGCCGTGCAGGTCGTCCTCTCCGACCACCACTTCTGGGGCGGCCTGCGCCGTTCGACGCTGCTCGCGGGCATCTGCGCCACGTTCGGCATGCAGCTGTCGATGCACTCCAACAGCCACCTCGGCATCAGCCTCGCCGCGATGACACACCTCGCCGCCGCCACGCCCAACCTGACCTACGCCTGCGACACCCACTGGCCGTGGAAGGACGCGGGCGAGGACGTCATCAAGCCCGGCGTCCTTGCCTTCGCGGACGGCTCCGTCGCGGTGCCGACCGGGCCCGGGCTCGGCGTGGAGCTCGACCCGGACGCCCTCGGCGCGCTGCACGAGCAGTACCTCGCCTGCGGCATCACCGACCGCAACGACACCGGCTACATGCAGAGCGTCGACCCGACCTACGAGAGGCGCACCCCACGCTGGTGACGCACCTCAGCCGATGAGCGCGCCGCTCGTCGGCCGGTCGCTCACGATCCGGCCGTCCTGCAGCACGACCACCCGCCTGGCCAGGGCAGCCACGCTGCGCTCATGGGTGATCAGCACGATGGTGTGCCCCTCGTGGTTGAGCTCGCAGAGCAGATCCATGATCTCCGTCGTCGCGTGGGAGTCGAGGTTGCCGGTCGGCTCGTCGGCGAGAATGATCCTCGGGTCGGTGACGAGAGCCCGTGCGATCGCAACGCGTTGCTGTTCACCGCCGGACAGGGCGTTGGGCATGTGATGCACCCTCCCGCCGAGCCCCACCCGATCCAGCACGGCCAGCGCGCGCTTCCTGCGATCGTGCGCCCCCGAGTAGATGAGCGGCAGCTCCACATTGGCCAGCGCGTCGGTGCGCGGGACGAGGTTGAACGACTGGAACACGAACCCGATCCGCGTGCTGCGGACCTTGGCGAGCTGGTTCTCGCGGAGCGATCCGACATCGATCCCGTCGAGCCGATAGACGCCGGACGTGGGCAGGTCCATACAGCCGAGAATGTTCATGAGGCTGGTCTTGCCCGAACCGGAGGCCCCCATGATCGCGACGAACTCGCCCTCCGCGATGGACAGCTCCACCCCGTCGACCGCACGCACCTCGATGGAGCCGGAGCGGTAGATCTTCGAAACGGCTTCGAGCTCGATCATCAGCTTTCTCCTCGTCGAGAAAGTGCGAGACCCGCATCGTCGTTCCGATCACCCGGGACGTCAATCGCGGACGCTGTTGCGCCGAACGCGACGTGACTGCCGGCCGGGCGTTCTCCACGATGACACACCGCCCCCGATCGCATCACCGCCGTTGAGCTGGAGCACGACCCGACCCACAGCGCACCGTGCCCATCCGTGAGTGCACGGGCCCGTGCAGGCGAGCGTCGCCGGTGTGATGCTCCCGGTCGACGGCGGATGACGGGAGAAGACGGGATGACGGAGCTCGCGTTCGGCCAGCCCCGCGGCGGCATCTTCCAGATGGCGTACATCGTGGAAGACCTGGATGCGGCGATCGACTACTGGGTGCGCGACCTCGCGGTGGGCCCGTGGTTCCGGCTGGACGGCTTCGACGGCGGGGACGACGCCGTCCACCGCGGCGGGAAGTACACCGCCACCGTGGACCTGGCGATGGCCTTCGCCGGCCACATGCAGATCGAGCTCATCCAGCCCAACGACCAGGAGGCCTCGGTCTACCGGGAGACGATCGAGGCCCGGGGCTACGGCTTCCACCACTTCGGCGTGGCCAGCGATGACGTCGACGCCGATATCGCCGGGCTGGAGGCGAAGGGGTACGTGCTGGCGTTCAAGGCGAGCGTCCCCACCGGTGGGCACGTCGCCTACATGGACGGCGGCCCCGGCCAACCCGGGTTCCTCGAGCTGTGCGCGGCGACGCCGGGGTTCGAGGAGCTGTTCAGCAGCTTCCACCGGGCGTCCGTGAACTGGGACGGCAGCGACCCGATCCGCCCCTTCGGCTAGGAGCGCCCCGTCGCGACCGTTGTTCCTGCGGGTAGTCGGAAGGTGGGGAACAGGTCGTCGTCGAGGAACCAGGTGACGGCACGGAGCCGGGTGTCCTGCGGGGTGAGGACGAGGATCCCGGCGGGGTGCGCGGTCGGCCCGTCGGGTTCAGCGAGGTAGCAGCCGAACGCCGGTTGGGTGTTGGCCCTGGTCGGCAGCAGCCGGAAGCGGCGGCCGGCACGCCAGGTGTTGAACACGGAGAGGAACGCTGCGATCGCCTCCCGGCCGCGGTACTGGTGTGGGGCCGGTGGCATGGCCAGCCATGCGTCGTCGGTCAGCAGCGCAACGAGTCCATCGATGTCGCCGGCGGTGAACGTCTCGGCGAAGCGCTCGGAGACGGTCCTTTCCTGGGGCGAGTCCGGCAGCGGCACCCGATGTCCGGCTATTACGTCCCGATGGTGCCGGAGCCCCGCGCGGGCGCGCTGCAGGGCGCCTTTGACCGCCGTGGCGCTGGTCTCCAGCATGGCGGCGACCTCTGGGGTGGAGTAGCCGAGCACGTCACGCAGTACGAGGGCGGCGATCTGGCGTGGCGGGAGATGCTGGAGTGTCGCGACGAAGGTCAGCTCGACCGCCTCCCTCGAGGTGTAACGGGCCTCCGGTCCCGGTTCCCGGTCGAGGGTCTGCTCCAGCAGCGTGTCCGGGAACGGCTGCAGCCACGTCACGTCGCTGCGGCGGGTGGGCTCGGGCGGGTCGAACGGGGGCGCCGGCTCGGCCGGTCGACGTCCGGCGTCGCGGCGGGCGTTGAGGCAGCGGTTCGTGGCGATCCGGTACATCCAGGCGCGAAGGGAAGCTCGGCCCTCGAAGCCGCCGAGCCCACGCCACGCCGCGATCAAGGTCTCCTGCAGCATGTCCTCGGCATCGGTGAGCGAGCCGAGGATCCGGTAGCAGTGCACGCGCAGCTCGGGCCGGTAGGGCTCGACCAGCTCACGAAACGCCTGCTCGTCCCCGGCTCGCGCGCGCTCCAGCCTGTCCTCGGACACCACCGCATCGTGCCTGACGCTGCCGGCGGCGACGTCGTCCGGCCCGTACCGTTCCGATCGGTCGACCGGTGGTGTCTCGACGTGCGGAAGGTCCTCGGACCGATCAACGACACCGAGCCCTGCGGAGAGTGAAGCAGTGAACGATCACGCCACAGCCATCGACGACCTCGACACCGTCCTGCGTACCGTCGGCGACCTCGTCGCCACCATCCCGGCCGAACGGTGGGAGGCGCCGACCCCGTGCCCGGACTGGAACGTTCGTGAGCTGGTCAACCACCTGGTGCTCGGGCACCACCTGTTCACCGGCATCCTGCGGGGCACGGCAGTGGTCGCGCCCGATGCCCTGGACCCCACCGCTCGCGACATCCTCGGCGACGACCCCGCAGGCGCCTACCGGGCGGCCACCGACGACCTGCTCGCCGCGTTCCGGCAGCGGGGTGTGCTGGAACGGGTCATCGAGGTCCCGTTCGGTGCGGTACCGGGCATCGTCGCGGTCCACCTCCGTGCCGTCGAGGAACTCGTGCACGCCTGGGACATCGCCCGGGCCACCGGCCGGACCGTTCGGTTCCCCGACGACATCGTCGAGCACGAACTGGGGTTCACGCTTGCCGCGCTCGCCGATGTTCCGCCTGACCGGTCACCGTTCGCGCCGGCACAGCCGGTGCCCGACCACGCGCCGGCCCTCGACCGGCTCGTCGCCCTCGTCGGACGAGCACCCGATGCCCTGACCGCGTCCTGACCTCCCACATCCGGCGCGCTCGTCGGCCCTCTCAGCGGCCGGCGAGCTCGTCGACACGGCGTGCCAGCTCGTCGCGGTGGCCCCGCAGGGCCGCGATCCGCTGTTCCACCACGGCGAGCCGGGCGCGGTAGGTCTGCAGGGCGATGCCGGGGTCGTCGCAGGTTTCCAGGTCATGCCCGTCCAGGCACGGTTCGAGCTCCTTCACCCCCTCGAGCGTCAGCCCGGCGGCGAGCATCTCGGCGACGGCGCGCGCCCTGCGCTCAGCGGTCTCGTCGTACTCGCGCCACCCGTTTGCGGTGCGTCTCGACCGCAGGAGACCGTGCTGCTCGTAGTAGCGGAGGGACCGCGGGCTCACCCCGGTCCGGCGTGAGAGCTCACCGATCAGCATCCGTCCGTCTCCGTCCTTGACCTTGACACCCGTGTCAGTACCTAGCGTCGGGGACATGATCGAAGATTCCGACAGCGGGTGGTCCGAGCGGACCGCCGTGGTCACCGGCGGCGGGTCGGGTATCGGTCGCGCCGTGGCGATCGACCTGGCCGAGCACGGGGCGGACGTGGTCGTGGTGGGCCGGCGGGCCGACGCGCTCGCCGCCACCGCGTCCCGCCACCCCGGTATCCGCACCCACGTGGCCGACGTCGCCCGGGCCGACGACGTCGCAGCGATCGTCGCCGCGGCGCTCGCCGGGCGGGGACGCCTCGACGTCCTGGTGAACAACGCCGGTATGGGCCGGCCCGCCGCGCTGGGTGACATCACGCGCGAGGACGCGGCGGCGATGTGGACCACCAACGTCCTCGGGCCCGTGCTGCTGACCCAGGCCGCACTTCCGCACCTGTGCGCGGGGGCCGGCGGCAGCATCGTCAACGTCTCGAGCACGTTCGGGTCCAAGCCGGCGCCCCGCATCAGCTTCTACGGCGCGACGAAGGCCGCGCTCGAACAGCTCACCCGCAGCTGGGCCCTCGAGCTCGCCGAGCACGGCGTGCGGGTCAACGCGGTCGCGCCGGGCCCCACCGAGAGCGAGGCACTGGTGGCCATGGGCCTGTCCGCCGACGAGATCGAGCGGCTCGAGGCCCACGAGCATGCCGCCGTCCCGCTGGGCCGGCGGGGCAGGCCCGAGGACGTGGCGCCCTGGATCCGCGCACTGGCCGATCCGACGAGGTGGGTGACCGGCCAGGTCGTCGGGGTCGACGGCGGCTACGTCATCGCCTGAGCCGCCGGCCCGGAGGCGTCGGAGGCATCACCGGGTGTGTCCAGGCGCCTCCTCCGGGGTCTAGAGCCGGCCCGCCGTCAGGGCCAGGATCTCCCGCGCCCGGGCCTTGGCGAGCTCGCAGTAGCGGCCGGCGGCCGCGCGGGCGGCGGGGGCGTCGTGGGCGACGAACGCGTCGAGCAGGTCGCGCTGTGCCTCGATGAACCGCTGGGGACGACTCGGGCGTGGAGCCGAAGCTGCGGGTCATGACGCTCTTGATGCTGAGCTTGCCGAACGTCGCGGTGAGCAGCGGGTTGCGGGCGAGGGACACCAGGTACTCGTGGAAGGCGTAGTTGGCGTCCAGGTATCCGTGGAAGTCGACGAACCGGTCGCCCACGAGCGGGGCGGCCATGGCATCGAAGCGGCGGCGCAGTTCCGCGATCTCCTCGGCGGTGACGCGGTCGAGGCACAGGTCGATCACCCCCAGCTCCACGGCGAGGCGCGCGTCGAACGTCTGGCCCGAGGTCCGGACGTCGAACGGGGTGACGACTTAGCCGATGTCGGGGTCGCGCCGCACGAGGGCGTCGGACGCCAGGCGGGTGAGGGCGTAGAAGGCGGACGCCCGGTCGATGCCCAGCCGGTCGGCGAGCTCCTCGACGCCGAGCACGTCGCCCGCGGCGAACACGCGGTCGAGCACCATCCCCCGCAGCCGCTCGTACGCGGCGTCGTTCACCGCGAACTCGAAGCGGCCGGGCCGGCCGGTTCGTCGTCAACGTGCTCGCGCAGGGGCACGAGGACATCGCCCACCGGTTCGCGGCGCCGAGGGTGGACAAGTTCCGCGGTGTCGCCCTCGAACGCGGCGCCGATGGCGTCCCGCGGATCGGCAGCGCGCTCGCCCACCTGGAGTGCGAGGTGACCGAACGCGTCACCGGCGGCACACACTCGATCTTCATCGGCCACGTCGTGGTCGCGACCGCGCACGAGGGGCGCCCGCTCACGTACTTCCGGGGCGGCTTCGGGCGCGGTCTTGTGGTGCGCCTCCGACTTCCCGCCGAGACCCATCAGGTCGACTTGACCATGAAGGCGGGCTTGGCGCGCCGTTCCCGACCAGCGCCGAGCTTCCTCGCCGCCCGCGCCAGGCTCCCGCGCCGTCACACCTGTCTGCCGCCCCACCGGCCCGTGATCGAAGGTGTGGGGTACGGGTTGGGAACGGGCGCCCAAAACAGCGTTATGGCTCCACAACGCGATTGATCGTTGACATGACCTCTGGAGTAGTAGAAGCGGTAGAGGCTGTCCCGGTCGGTGCGCGTAGCGCTCCGCGACGTCCGGGTCGTCCGCCACGGTGTTGACCGCCCGCGTGACGGCGTTGCCGTGGCCGGGCGCGACCTTCCCCGCGGCACGGGCCGCGGCCCCCATCATCGCGGCGACCGGGGCGCACTCACGATGGCAGTGGATGTCGATCACGGGCCCGTCGCTGCGCTGCGCCCTGGCCATGGTTCCCCCTGTACTCGTCCGCCTATGTACCGACAGTAGGAAGGCCGAGCCGACGCACTCAATCTGCGAAGACGGCAGAGCGGCACACATGATCCGTGAACGCCGGCAGGCGGGAGGGGCCACCGGGTGCCTACGCAACTGGCTGTGGGTTCCGACGAGCGGCGCGTTCGTCGGATAGGTTCCGACGAGCGGTCCGTTCGTCGGACGGGATCCTGCTCGCACCCTGGGCTCGGCGAGCCCAGGACGCCTCACCACACCACGCCGCCGACCGACCTGCGCCGCGCCGGACCGTCGTCAACGCTCCGACTGGATGATCACCTCGTACAGGCTGGTCCAGTTGTCCTTGCCGTGCCCGGCGGCGATGGCGCGGGCGTAGAGGGACTGCACCGCCTCGGGCAGGGCAGTGTCGAGGCCTGCGGCCGCGCTGGCGGCGACGATGTGGTCCGCCGTGGCGCCCATCATCGTGACCGTGCTGAGGTCGCCCGGGTACGAGCGCTCGTCGACGTGCAGGGCGGTCTCGTCCGCGAACATGGCGGCCAGGCCGATGGTGTCCCTCACGTAGGGCGAGAGCTCCTTCGCGCTCACACCGGCCGAACCCACCAGCGCGGCCGCCTGCAGCTCGCCGGCCAGCGTGGACAGGAACACGGCCAGCAACGCCTGGTAGAACAGCTGCGCCAGCGCCGGGTCGTCGCCCCGGTAGTCGGGCCGGCCCAGCACGCGCAGCGTGGGCTCGTGCGCGTCGAACGCCTCGCGGGGCCCGCTGTAGAAGACGTACGCGCCCTCCTCCCCCACCATCGGCGCGGGCACCATCACCCCGCCCGCGAGCAGCTGCGCTCCACGCTCGGCCAGCCATGCGGCCGCCTCGCGGGTCTCCTGCGGGCTGTCGGAGCTGAGGTTGGCCACCACGCGGCCGGCGAGCGCGGGGCCCGCTCCGCCGAGGATGTCGTACATCGCCTGGTAATCGGTGAGGGACAGGACGATCAGCTCGCTCGCCGCCACCGCCTCCGCCGGCGACGCCGCTCGCACGGCACCCGCGTCGACCAGTGCGTCCGCCCGGCTCGGCGTGCGGTTCCAGAGGGTTGTCGGGTGCCCGGCGGCGAGGAACTTGCGCACCATCGCCTGCCCCATCGGGCCGAGGCCGATCACGGTCACGGGCTTCTCGTTCGTGGTCATGGATCCAGCCTCGGCGTCGCCGCGCACGGTTTGCTGACGCTCCACTCACGACCGCAGCTGTACGTTTGTACGGCGTACCGTACAGACGTACAGTGGCACGCGTGACCGTTCCACCGGAGGACCTCACCGCCCGCGCCCGGATCCGTGACGCGGCGCTGGCCGAGTTCAGCGCTCGCGGGACGGCGGGCGCCACAATCCGCGGCATCGCCGAGCGAGCCGGCGTCTCACCGGCGCTCGTGCAGCACCACTTCGGCACGAAGGACGGGCTGCGCGCGGCGTGTGACGCGCACGTCCTCGACTACATTCGCGCCGGCGTCGAGGAGGGGATCGCGCGCGACCGGATCGCCGAGCCCGCGTTCATCGCCGCCACGCACCGCTCGGCGCCGCCGGTGCTGCGCTACCTCGCGCGGGCGCTCGTCGACGGGTCACCCGCGGCGGCCACCGTGTTCGACGAGCTCGTGGCGATCACCGAGCAGTACCTCGACGGCGTCCCCGCCGAGACCGATGCGCACACCCGGGCCGTGGTCCTCACCGCGATGCGGCTGGGCGTCACCGTGCTGCGCGAGCACGTCACCCGCGGACTGGGCACCGAGATGCACGGTCCGGAGGGCAGCGCCCGGGTCGGCCGGGCGACGCTCGACCTCATCGCACCCCAGCTCGTCCCGGGCGGCGCCGACCGGCTCCGGGACGGCCTCGACAAGTACGAGCAGGACCGAGGAGACGAACGATGAGCACGGCGATCCTCGCCGAGGGCCTGGTCAAGACCTTCGGTTCGACCCGAGCACTGGACGGGCTGGGCCTGGAGGTGCACGAGGGCGAGGTGCACGGGTTCCTCGGCCCAACGGCGCGGGCAAGACGACGACGATCCGCATCCTGCTGGGCATGATGCGGGCCACGGCAGGCGACGTCGGCCTGCTCGGCGGCGACCCGTGGGCCGACGCGACGCAGCTGCACCGCAGGCTCGCCTACGTGCCCGGCGACGTCACGCTGTGGCCCACGGTGAGCATCATCCGCCGCGGCCGCACGGTGCGCTCGGCGCACCTCGCCGATCTGCGCAGGGAGCGGCGCACGGTGGTGACCGCCGAGCTGGCCGCGCAGCCGCTGGGTCTCGACCGGCTTCCGGGCGTCCACGACCTCCGGATCGACGGTTCCACGATCACCTGCCGCGTCGACCCGGCGCACCTCGACGACCTGCTCCGCGCGCTCACCGCGGTCGGCGTCCGCAGCCTCACGAGCCGGCCGCCGTCGCTCGAGGAGCTCTTCCTCGCCCACTACCGCCAGGACGAGCCCGTCGGAGCGGCCCGATGAGCACGATGTTCACCGGGTTCGGACAGATCGTCCGGCTGATCCTGCGCCGCGACCGGGGCGCGCTCGCGGCCTGGGTGCTGATCACGTCGGCGCTGCCGGCCGGGGTGGTTGCGGCCACCGAGCAGGCCTACTCGACCGAGGCCGATCGGATCGCGTTCGCCGAACACGCGGCGGTGAACCCGGCCGAGCTCGCCACCAGGGGGCCGGTCTTCGCGGCCACCGTCGGCGGGCTCACCGCGTGGACGCTGGTCTCGTCCTCGGTGCTGATCGGCGGAATCGTGAGCGTGCTCCTCGTCGTGCGACACACCCGCACCGAGGAGCAGGCGGGGCGGCGCGAGCTGGTCGGCGCCGGGGTGCTCGGCCGGCACGCGCCGCTCGCCGCCGCCCTCGCCGTGGTGGGCGGCGCGAACCTGGCGATCGCGCTGCTGGCCACGGCCGCGCTGGCCGCGAGTGGCCAGCCGCCGGCCGGCAGCCTCGCACTGGGGACGACGATGGCGGCCGGTGGGTTGTTCTTCGCCGCCGTCGGGGCGGTCACCGCGCAGGTCGCCGAGGCCCCCCGCACCGCCGTCGGCCTCGCGCTCGCCACGCTCGGGGTGTTCTTCGCCGTGGCCGCCGCCGGTGACGTCGGCCGCTCGTGGCTGGTGTGGCTCTCCCCGTTCGGATGGGCGCGGCGGGTGCAGGCGTTCGCGGGCGACCGGTGGGAGGTCCTGCTGCTCTTCGTCGTGGTGTCCGCGGCCCTCGTCGCGGCGTCGTTCGTGCTGTCGGCCCACCGCGACGTCGGCTCGGGTCTGCTGCCCGCGCGGCCCGGTCCCGCGACCGCCGGCCCACGCCTGTGCAGCCCGCTCGCGCTGGCCTGGCGACTGCAGCGCGGCGCCGTCCTCGGCTGGACCGCCGGGGCCGCCGCGCTCGGGCTGCTGCTCGGCGCGGCGATGAGCTCGGTCGGCACCCAGCTCGACACCCCGGCGTTCCGCGACCTCACCGGCACCCTCGGCGGCGGCGACCCGGCGGACGTGTTCTTCCGGTTCGCCCTCTACGTGCTCGCCCAGGTGGTCACGGCGTCCGGACTGGTGAACGCGCTGCAGATGCGCCAGCAGGAGACCAGCGGCCTGGCCGACGCGGTGCTCGCGACCCCGGTGTCCCGCACGCGGTGGGCCGCCGGGCACGTGCTCATCGCGGCCGCGGGCGTCGTCGCGGGCCTCGCCGTGCTCGGGCTCGGGGCCGGCATCGGTTACGGCACCCCGCTCGACCTCGTCGGGACGACGCTGGCCTACGCGCCCGCCTGCCTGGTGTTCGCCGGGCTGGCGGTCGCACTGTTCGGATGGGCGCCGCGGGTGGCGACGCCGGTGACGTGGACGCTGCTCGGCCTCACCGTGCTGGTCGACCTGCTCGGCGAGTTCCGCCTCGTCGACGAGAGGGTCACGGGGCTCTCCCCGTTCGTGCGGACGCTCGGCCCGCTCACCGTCGGGGACGGGCTCGCCGGGGCGTTGGTGGTGCTGGCCGTGGTGGCGGCTCTTCTCGTCACGGCGGGCTTCGCCGGGCTGGCGCGGCGGGACGTGAGCGAGCGCTGAGGTTTCCCTGCGCCGGCTCAGCGGCCACGATCAGCAGGGCGGGCGGTGACGCCCACGTTCTCGACGTCCTCGAACACCAGCGAGGTGCGGGTGCCGATCACCTCCGGGATGGCCTGCAGCTCGTTCAGCACGACGTCACGGAGGGCGGCGTTGTCGGCGGCGCGGACCAGGAGGATCACGTCGAACTCGCCGCCGAGCAGCGCCATGTGGCGCACCTCGGGGATGGCCTGCAGGCGGGTCTTGAGCTCGCGCCACGAGTTCTGCCGGACGGTGAGCATGACGTACGCCGAGGTGCCGAGGCCGATCGCCGCCGGATCGACGGTGGCGGTGAAGCCCGTGATCGCGCCGGTGGAGGTCAGCCGCTCGAGGCGGGTGTAGGCGTTCGCGCGCGAGATGCGGACCTCCTCGGCGAGCGCGCGGACCGAGAGCCTGCCGTCGCGGCGGAGCGCGTCGATGATTCTGCGGTCGATGTCGTCGAGCGGAACGGCCACCTGTCTCGTCTCCCCGGCCCGGAGGAGCCGATCCCGGTCGATCGGCTCGCAGCGACCGACCGTATCGGCATTCCGTCTCGGATTCAGCGCTCTGTATGGTGATCTGTAGCGCCACCCGCGGAGAATTTGATCAGAGTGTCTGCCCGGGAGGTGCCGAGGTGGCCGAACCGATGCGGCTGATCGACGAGACGGGGACGGTGGTGGCGGACACGCCTCCGCTGCCGGCGCCGGAGGTGCTGCTCGACGGGTACCGGGCGCTCGTGCTCGCCCGCCGGCTCAACGAGCAGGCGGGGGCGCTCGTGCGGCAGGGCCGGCTCGCGGTGTACCCGTCGTCGCACGGGCAGGAGGCCTGCCAGGTGGCCGCCGCCGCGGTGCTGGCGGACACCGATTGGCTCTTCCCCACCTACCGCGACGTGGCCGCGATCGTGGCGCGCGGCGTGGACCCGCTCGACGTGCTCGTGATGCTGCGCGGCGACTGGCACTGCGGCTACGACCCGGTTGCCACCCGCGTGGCCCCGCAGGCCACTCCGCTCGCCACGCAGCTGCCGCACGCCGTGGGGGTGGGGCACGCGGCCCGGCTCAAGGGCGAGGACACGGTGGTCATGGCACTGTGCGGGGACGGCGCCACCAGCGAGGGCGACTTCCACGAGGCCCTCAACTTCGCCGCGGTGTTCGCCTCGCCCGTGGTGTTCCTGGTGCAGAACAACAAGTACGCGATCTCCGTACCGCTCGCGCGGCAGTCAGCGGCGGAGTCGCTCGCCGCGAAGGCAGTCGGCTACGGCATGCCGGGTGTCCGGGTGGACGGCAACGACCTCGCGGCGCTCACCGTGGTGCTCACCGAGGCCGTGGCCCGGGCCCGCCGCGGCGACGGGCCCACGCTGGTGGAGGCCGACACCTACCGGATCCACGCGCACACCAACGCCGACGACCCCAGCCGCTACCGCGCCGACGACGAGGTCGAGGCGTGGCGCCCCCGCGACCCGCTGCTGCGCCTGAAGGCGCACCTCACGTCCACCGGGGCGCTGAGCGCGGAGCGGGAGGCCGAGTTCGCGGCGGCCGCCGAGGAGATGGCCGCGGAGCTCCGGGCCGGGATGGGCCGGGAGTCCGCCCTCGACCCGGCGGAGCTCTTCGCCCACGTCTACGCGACGCCGACACCGCAGCTGCACGAGCAGGCCGCGCTGCTCGCAGCCGAGCTGAGCGAGGAGCCGGCCCGATGAGCGACCCGAAGCCGACGATGATCCAGGCCCTGAACCGGGCGCTGCACGACGCGATGACCGCCGACGACTCCGTGGTGGTCTTCGGCGAGGACGTCGGCCCGCTCGGCGGCGTCTTCCGGGTCACCGACGGGCTGACCGCGGCCTTCGGCGAGCAGCGCTGCTTCGACACGCCGCTCGCCGAGTCGGGCATCGTCGGCATGGCCATCGGGATGGCGATGAACGGGATGCGGCCGGTGGTCGAGATGCAGTTCGACGCCTTCGCCTACCCGGCGTTCGAGCAGGTCGTGAGCCATGTCGCCAAGCTCGCCAACCGGACGCGGGGACGCGTGCGGCTGCCGCTGGTCATCCGCGTGCCGTACGGCGGCGGCATCGGCGGGGTCGAGCACCACAGCGACAGCTCCGAGGCCTACTACGCGCACACCCCCGGCCTCCTCGTGGTCACCCCGGCGACGAACACCGACGCGTACGGGCTGCTACGGGCCGCGATCGAGCATCCGGACCCGGTGGTGTTCCTGGAGCCGAAGCGGCAGTACTTCACGCGGGAGGAGTTCGACCCGGATCCCGTGGTGCCGCCCATCGGCCGCGCGGTGGTGCGCCGGGAGGGCCGCGACGCCACCCTGATCGCCTACGGGCCGTCGGTCCCGGTGGCGCTCGCCGCCGCCGAGCAGGCGGCCGCCGAGGGCCGCGACCTGGGCGTGGTCGACCTCCGCTCGATCGTCCCCTTCGACGACGAGACCGTCACCGCGGCCGTACGGCGCACCGGACGTGCCGTCGTCGTCGCCGAGGCACCGGGCTTCGCGTCCGTCGCGTCCGAGATCGCGGCGCGGGTGTCCGAGCGCTGCTTCCACCACCTGGAGGCCCCGGTCCGCCGGGTCACCGGGTTCGACGTGCCCTATCCCCCGCCGCGCCTGGAGCAGCACTACCTGCCCGGGGTGGACCGGATCCTCGACGCCGTGGACGACCTGCAGTGGGAGGGGGCATGAACGACACCGTCTTCACCCTCCCCGATCTCGGCGAGGGCCTCACCGAGGCCGAGCTCGTCCAGTGGCTGGTGCGGCCGGGCGACCCGGTCGCCGTGGACGCGCCGGTCGCCGAGGTCGAGACCGCGAAGGCGACGGTGGAGGTGCCCTCCCCGTTCGCCGGGATCGTCGCGGAGCTGCACGGCACGGTGGGCGCGACGATCGCGGTGGGGGCGCCACTGATCACCGTCAGGTCGCTCGACGGGGACGCCGCCGGGTACGTCGAGGAGGAGCGGGCCGGGTCGGGCAACGTGCTCGTCGGCTACGGCACCACCGAGGCACCCCGCCGGCGGCGACACCGGCAGCCGGCTCCGGAAGAGCCCGAGCGCCCCAAGATCGTGTCGCCGGTCGTGCGGCAGCTGGCGCGCCGGGCCGGTCTCGACCCGGCGACGCTGGTCGGCACCGGGCGCGACGGTCTGATCATCCGGTCCGATGTGGAGCAGGCGATCGCGGCCCGCAGCGCGCCGGCCGAGGAGCCGGCACCGCCCGAGGACGTCGACCGCCGGACCGGACTCCCGGTGCTCACCCGGGTGCCGCTCACCGGCGTGCGCGGCCACATCGCCCGCACGCTGACCCGCAGCCGCACCGAGATCCCCGAGGCCACCACGTGGGTCGACGTCGACGCCACCGCCCTGCTCGCACTGCGGGAGGACATGCGCCACGGCGACCGGAAGCCCGGGCTCCTCGCCCTGCTGGCCCGGTTCGCCGTGGCCGGGTTGCGCGCGTTCCCGGCACTGAACTCCCGGGTGGACGTCGAGCGGGAGGAGGTGGTCCACCTCGACGGGGTCAACCTCGGGGTGGCGGCGCAGACCGACCGCGGGCTCGTCGTCCCGGCCGTCCGCGGCGCAGACCGGTTGAGCATCCGCGCGCTCGACACCGAGATCCGCCGACTCACCGCGTCGGCCCGGGACGGCACGGCGACCGCGGCCGAGCTGAGCTCCGGCTCGTTCACCCTGAACAACTACGGCGTGTTCGGCGTGGACGGCAGCGCCGCGATCATCAACCACCCGGAGGCCGCGATCCTCGGGATCGGGCGGATCCTCCCGCGCCCCTGGGTGGTGGACGGGGAGGTCGTGCCGCGGCAGATCACGCAGCTGTCGCTCGTGTTCGACCACCGCGTCTGTGACGGCGGCACCGCGGCCGGGTTCCTGCGGTTCGTGGCCGACGCCGTGGAGGCCCCGCTGCGCGCCCTCGCCGACATCTGAACCGCCTCGGTCCGGACCGGTATCGCAGATTTCCGGACGGGCTCTGGTCGACACCGGCCGGTGCGGAGACCGTGTGCCCATGACGTCTCCCGCGATCGCCGGGTCGGTACGCCGCCACTGGCCGGCACTGGCCGGGATCACCTTCGCGCTGCTGGTCGCCTACGGAATGGCGAGCGGCGTCGACCAGGCCCCCGTGCTCGCCTCCTGCTCGACGCCTGGCTCGCGGTGCTGATCGTGTTGGTGACGATCATCAGCCCTGCGTGAGCTTCAACGAGACGTAGTAGCTGATCCCCGACAGCTTCGTGTGCCTCACGGGCACCCGCTTGTACTCCACGAACCCGAGCTTGCGGTACAGGTTCAGTGCGGGCGTGTTGATGTCCGAGACGGCCTCCAGGACGTACTCCCCGTACTGCGGCAGAGCGAGCAGGTACGTGATGAGCGCCGTGGCCACGCCCTTGCCCTGGAACCGGGAGGCGGTGCCGACGAACTCGATCGACGCCGTCTCGTCGGTGGCGTCGGGCACACCTCCCGAGAACTCCCGCTCCAGCATGACGGCGCCGACCGTCCCCTTGACGAGCCCGAGGTGCCGCCGCAGGTACTTGCCCCGTGGCAGCGCACTCCGCTGCCGGCCGTCGGTGCAGGCGGCGACTCCTGCCGGATCGCCGTCGAGCAGGGCGACGTGGAAGACGTCGAGCACCAGCATGTGTTCGAAGGCGTCGGCCAGCGTGCGGGGATCCTCGGAGAAGTAGGTGAAGTCGGAGCCGAAGGCGTCGACGAACACCTCCGTGATCCGCCGGCGGTAGCCCTCACCCAGCTCGCGGGCCGGAACGATCTCGATCATCGGTGCTCCTCGTCAGGAATCCGGTCAGTGTCGAAGGGTGAGGCGGGACGAACCGGTGGCCGAGAGCGGCCTTCATCGTCGCCAGCCCGGTCACTGCCGCGAACCAGCACGTCGCCAGCTCCGTGGCGTCGCCGGGCCGGAAATCGCCGGTCCGCTGCCCCCGGCGGATCAGCGCGACGGTGGCGTCGACCAGCGCGAGGTGCTGGTCGAGGAGCGCATCGATCTGCGTCGACCCGTGCCGGGACACGAGCGCCTGATTCATGATCAGGACGAACTCGGCGGACCCGCGCACGTGCGCGATGTCGTCGACGAACTCCCGGGCGAACCCCCCGAGGAGCTCGGCGGGCGAGCCCTCGCGCCCGAAGAGCTCGACGACCCCGCGCAGACCGTCCGTGGCCTGGGTGGCCAGCGCCGCGAACAGGTCGTCCTTCGTGGCGTGGTGGCGGTAGATCAGGCCGGTGCTGATGCCCGCCTCACGCGCGATGTCGCGCATGTTCGTGGCGGCGAACCCGTGGCGCGCGAAGAGCGTGATCGCCGCGGCCTGCACCTTCTCCAGGGTCGCGATCCGCATGGCCTCGTACTGCTCGCTGCTTCTCGGCACGGCACCTCACGAGTTTGAATGAACAGATGTTCATCGTACAACCCCTTGCCTTCGGAGCGCGACCGCTCCTACAGTCTCTCGCAAGATGAGCATTGATGCTCAAATTATGAGAAGGAGTTGCGATGGCCGCCCCTCCGCTCGCCGGCTACCGGGTACTGGAGCTGGGCAACTTCATCGCGGCCCCGTTCGCGAGCCGGATCTTCGCCGACTTCGGCGCCGAGGTCGTCAAGATCGAGCGCCCCGGCGTCGGCGACGAGCTGCGCGGCTGGCGGCGCAGCCGCGGCGACACGTCGATGCTGTTCCGCACCATCGCCCGGAACAAGAAGTCGGTCACGCTCGACCTGCGCAGCGACGAGGGCCGCGACCTCGCGCTCGACCTGGTCCGCCACGCCGACGTCGTGATCGAGAACTTCCGGCCCGGCACCCTCGAACGCTGGGGCCTCGGCCCCGACGAGCTCACGGCCGCCAACCCCGACGTCGTTCTGGTGCGGATCTCCGGCTACGGCCAGACCGGCCCGTACCGCGACCGGGCGGGGTTCGGCGGGGTCGCCGAGGCCTTCGGTGGGCTGCGCCAGGTGACCGGGCACGCCGACCGAGCACCGGTGCGCCCGGCCGCGCCGCTCGGCGACGCCTTCGCCGGTCTCTACGGGGCGATCGGCGCCCTGATGCTGCTGCTCGCCCGGGCCACCGGCCGGCCGCACGACGGGCCGCGGGTCGCCGACGTCGCGCTGTACGAGTCGGTGTTCATGGCGATGGAGTCGCTGGTGCCCGACCTCGACGCCTACGGCGTGGTCCGCGAGCGCACCGCGGGCAACCTGCCCGGCGTGGTGCCGAGCGGGGTGTACCCCACCGCCGACGGGCAGTCGGTGATGATCGCGGGCAACTCCAGCGGCGCGTTCGGCCGGCTGATGAGCGCGGTAGGACGGGCCGACCTGGCCGCCGATCCCACGCTCGCCGACGGGGACGCGCGCTACGCCCGCGAGGCCGAGCTGGACGACGCGATCACCGGGTGGACGAGCCGGCACACCGCACCCGAGGCCGTCGAGATCCTCGGCACCGCGGGCGTGCCGGTCGGCCCGGTGTACGACGCCGCCGCGATCGCCGAGGACCCGCATTTCCGGGCGCGGGAGATGCTGCGCCCGATGAAGGTGCGGGTCGAGGACGAACCGGAGGAGATCCGCTTCCCGGGAGTCGTCCCGCGGCTGCCTGGCGCTCCCGGCGACGTGCGGTGGGCCGGCCCGGAGCTCGGCGAGCACACCGACGAGGTCCTCGGCCGGGTGCTGGGCCTCGACCGGGCCGGCATCGCCGGCCTGCGCGAACGCGGGGTGGTGTGACGTGACCAGGATCGAGATCACCGACGTCGTCCTGCGCGACGGCTTCCAGGACGAGCCGGTCGTGGTGTCGGTGGCCGACCGGCTCCGCGTCGCGGACGCGCTCGTCACGGCCGGGCTGCGCCGGATCGAGGCCGCCTCGTTCGTCAACCCCGCGCGAGTGCCGCAGATGGCCGGCGCGGAGGACCTCTTCGCGGAGCTCCCCCGCCCCCCGGACGTCCGATGGAGCGCGCTCGCGCTCAACCGCAAGGGCGTGCAGCGGGCCGTCGCTGCGGGCGCCACCGACATCGGCCTCGTCGTCTCGGCGAGCGAGGGCCACAGCCGCGCCAATGCGGGCCGCTCCCGCCACGACGCCCTCGACGACCTCGCCTGCGTGGTCGACGACCATCCGGACGTCCGGTTCGCCGGCGGCGTGGCCACCGCGTTCGTCTGCCCGTTCGACGGCGAGATCCCGCCGGACCGGCTCGCCGAGGTCGCCCGCGCCTACGCCGGCATCGGCATCACCCGGATCGGTCTCGCCGACACCCTCGGGACGGCCGCGCCGGAGCAGGTCGCCCGTTCGCTGGACGCCGTCCGCGCCGCCGTGCCGGACGCCGAGGTCGCCCTCCACCTGCACGACGCCCTCGGCCAGGCCCTGCGCACCGTCGACCTCGCCCTCGACCTGGGCATCACCCGGTTCGACGCGGCCGCCGGCGGCTACGGCGGCTGCCCGTTCGCGCCCGGCGCCCACGGCAACATCGCCACCGAGACCCTCGTCGCCCACCTGCACGACCGGGGCGTCGACACCGGCATCGACGCCGGCCTGCTCGCCGAGGCCGTCGTCGTCGTCAAGGACGCACTCCGCAACGGCCGAGCGATCGGCTAGACAGACCCCGGGAGACAACGATGTCCACCATCCCCGACACCGCCCCACCGACCACCACTCGGGAACCCCTGATCGCCGGGCTGCCGGTGCTCGTCTACCTGGTCGCCGTCGCGATCGTCCTCGCCGCCGCGCTCACCGGATCGCTGCCCTCGTCGCTGCTGTCCGGCTTCGCCGTCACGATGCTCCTCGGCGGCCTGCTGATGAGCCTCGGCCTGCGGGTGCCGGTGCTGCGCGACTTCGGGCTGCCCACGATCCTCTGCACGTTCGTGCCGGCGATCCTGCTGTTCGCCGGCCTGTTCCCGCAGACGGCGGCCGACGTCGTGGCCGGCTTCGTCGAGGACAGCGGCTTCCTCGACTTCCTCGTCATCACGATCATCGCCGGCAGCATCCTGGGGATGCCGCGGGCGCTGCTGCTCAAGGCCGGGCCGCGGTTCGCGGTCCCGCTGATCGGCTGCCTCGCCGCGACGTTCCTGCTCGTCGGCCTGCTCGGCGCAGCCACCGGCTTCGGGTTCGTGCAGGGCATCCTCTTCGTCGCGGCCCCGATCATGGCCGGCGGGCTCGGTCTGGGCGCGGTGCCCATGTCGCAGATGTACGCCGCGGCGACCGGCAGCGACTCGTCGGAGTTCATGGGCCAGCTGATGTCCGCGGTCGTGGTCGCGAACATCGTGTGCATCCTCGTCGCGGGCCTCTACAACGGGCTGGGCAGGCGCCGCCAGCCCTTCGTCGGGTTCAACGGGCACGGCAGGCTGCTGCGGGTCGAGGGCCGCGGCGACGACCTCGACTTCGCACCGAAGCGGGACGCCGCCACTTTCGCCGCGCTCGGGCAGGGCCTGCTGATCGCCGCGGTGCTGTTCGTGCTCGGCCACCTCGCCGGGGCCGCCGTTCCCGTGCTGCACCCGTACGCCTGGACGATCATCGCGGCCGCGCTGGTGAAGATCTTCGGCCTGCTCCCCGGCGGGCTGGAGGAGGCCAGCACGGAGTGGGGCGACCTCGCGCTCTCGCTGTTCGTCCCGGCCCTGCTGGTGGCGGTCAGCATCACCTACATCGACATCGGCGACGTGCTGGCCGCGGTGAGCAGCCCGCTGTTCATCGCACTGACGATCGTCACGGTGCTCGTCGCCACGCTCTCCTCGGGCTTCCTGGGCTGGCTGGTGAAGTTCCACTTCGTCGAAGCCGCGATCACGCCGGGGCTGGTGATGGCCGACACCGGGAGCAGCGGTGACGTGTCGGTACTCAGCGCCGCCGGGCGGATGCACCTGATGCCGTTCGCGGCGCTCACCAACCGGCTCGGCGGCGCCGTGGTCCTTTTCGTCACGTCGCTCGTCGCGCCCGCGCTCTCCTGATGGATCATCACGGGATGCGCTTGATCCCCCTCGGCGACCGCGTCCCCCACGTCGACCCGTCGGCCTGGATCGCGGACACCGCAACCGTCGTCGGCGACGTGACCATCGGGCCCGGCACCGGCATCTTCTACAGCGCGGTGCTGCGCGCCGACATGGAGTCGGTGACCGTCGGCGCCGGCAGCAACATCCAGGACGGCGCCGTGCTGCACGCCGACCCGGGATTCCCGGCGCGGATCGGCGACGACGTCAGCGTCGGCCACGGGGCGGTGCTGCACGGCTGCACCGTCGAGGCCGGCTGCCTGGTCGGCATGAACGCCACCGTGCTGAACGGGGCGGTGATCGGCGCGGGATCCCTGGTCGCGGCGAGTGCGCTGGTTCCCGCGGGCGCCGTGATCCCGCCGCGGTCACTGGTGGCGGGCGTGCCCGGCAAGGTGCGCCGCGAGCTCACCGACGCAGAGGTCGAGCACAACCACGCCAACGCGGCGATCTACCGGGAGCTCGCCGAGACGCACCGTGCCGCCACAGGACGCACCGCCCCGTGACCGCACCGTCCTACGCTGGCCCGGTGGCGATCGATCCGATGGCGGGCGCCGAGCCGGGACCGGTGATCCGCTCCACCGGGGTCGGCGTGCTGGACCGGGTCGTGGCCGTGCTCGACGCCGTCGAGACCCGGCGGATGACGGCCTCGGAGCTGGCCCGTCACCTGGGCCTTTCGGTGCCCACCGCACACCGGCTCGTCGGTTCGATGATGGCGCACGGCCTGCTCAGCCGCGACGCCGACGGCCGGCTGCGGCTCGGGCACCGCTTCGCCGTGCCCTACCTCGAACACGTCGCCGCATCGGTGCTGACCGACCTGCAGCAGCAGACCGGCGAGACGGCCCAGATCTGGGTCCGCCGGGGCGACCACCGGCTCTGCCTCGCCGGCGTCGACTCCCCCGCCGAGCTGCGGGCCTCCGTACCGGTCGGCACGCTCCTGCCACTCACCGCGGGCGGCTCGGCGGCCCGCGTCCTGACGGAACCGGTCGCCCGCTGGGTCGAGAGCATCTCCCAGCGCACCCCCGGCCTCTGCTCGGTCAGCGCCGCGATCCGCCGGCCCGGTGGGGACACGGTCGCGGCGGTCTGCGTCGCGGCGCCGGTGGCCCGGGTCGGCGACGCAGGCCCAGGAGCGCTCTACGGCGACGCGCTGCTCGCCGCGGCAGCCCGGCTGTCGGACGCGCTCGAACCGGCCTGATCCGCACCCCGCCGCATCCCGTCCCGGGCCGTCGCGAGTCCATGCCCTGCCGTGTCCATACGCGGGACCGGCACGTCGCGGCGGTCGGTGAACGTTGAACCGTGCAGCGCGAGTTGCGCGCTCGCCGGAGCGAGCGGGTCAGCGGCGAATTGTTCGACAGTCACTGTCATTTCTTTCTTCCCTTCCCTCAGTGGCAATTTGTGTCTGCATGCCTTTGTCTGCGCTCACCGAGGCGGACCCGCTGGCGGGCATGCCGCGCCAGGGTCACCGCCCTGGTGCCCTCCGGCACCGCGATCGTTGTCGTGTCGCCGACGGCGAGACTGGCGTAGTAAGTGGTCGGCGCGGTCCCGTCGGAGCCAACGACGGTCACCACCACCGAAACGGCCGACGACCCCCATCCGAACGCCACTGGTCACATTCCTCCGAGGTGTAAGCGCCCCTGCTGAGCCACCCGTGTGTGCTGAGCTGCGCGTTGCGCCGCGGAAGCCAGCGAGTAGACGTTGCACGGCCACCGGTCAGGCGATCGGGTCTGCCATCGGCAGGCCATGCAGCGCCCGTCCAGGTCGGGGACGTGCGCGGCGAGCAGGACTTGCCATACCTGCCGCATGGGCGCGAGGGCCTCGGCGGTCGAACTGGGTGCGGCATCGGCGCCGTCAGAACCAGTGCTGTTCATGGTCAACCCCGCTGCGGTGGTCCACCATCGGCCGATCATCGCGTGCGGGCCCCTCCTCCGTGTCGACGCGGGCATCCCGAACTGATTGATCGGGCCGACCACCGACCGAGGCTTGAGGTGATCTACCGGCCCGTTGGCGGCCCACCTCCGGTAGCGTGCAGTAGCCGGCGCGTCACGGGAACGAGCTGGGCGTCTACCGTCGTCTACAGGTGTGGTGAGCCCTTGTCCGACCTCGGCGCGAAGCTCCGCGCGGCCCGCGAGGCCGCGGGGGTGAGCCTCGCCGCCGTCGCCGCCCGCACCCACTACAGCAAGGCGCTACTCGGGCATCTGGAGACCGGAAAACGCGCGATCAAGCCGGAACACATGACCGCATACTCACGAGCTCTCGGGGTCTCGATCGAGCACCTCTACGGCTCGTCCGACGACCCGCTGAGGGTCGCCCACGAATGGCTGGTAGCCGACACCCCCGTGACAACGCACACCTCGGCCGGTCGCCGCGTCGACACAAGCCTCGCGGCCGAACTCGAACGGCGTGTGATCGAGCTTCGCCACCTCGACGACGTGATCGGCGGAATCGACCTCTTCCCCGTCGTGAGGAAGGAACTCGCAGACGCTCACTCCGTCGTGCAGGAGGCCAGCTACTCAGACGATACGGGCCGCCGCCTGCTCACCGTTGTCGGCGAACTCGCGCAGCTCGCCGGGTGGGTCGCCAGCGACGCCGGACAGTACGTCGAAGCGCAGCGCATCTACCTGTCCGGCGTCACGGCGGCGAGGGCCGCCGATGAGCCCGTGCTCGCCGGTCAGCTGCTGTCGTCCCTGAGCTACCAGGCTGCGAACGTCGCTGATCCGGCCGACGCCGCGCTACTCGCGCGCTCCGCCGTCACTGGTGCGAAGGCTGCGACCCCTACCGTTCGCGCGCTGCTCCTCGAACGCGTTGCATGGGCCAGTGCGCGCGCTCGTGACCGTGACGCCGCCCGACGAGCGCTCGATGCGGTCGACGATGCTTATTCCGATCGGTCACCCGGAATCGAAGAACCGGAGTGGGTCTACTGGCTCGACCGGAAAGAGATCGATGTCATGGCTGGTCGTTGCCTGATCGAACTCGGTGACCCGATGAGCGCCGAGCCGCTGCTGACCACCGCGATAGCGGGCTACACGCCCGAGCACGCCCGGGAGATCGCGCTGTACAGGACGTGGCTCGCGGAGTCCTACGCCCGTGCAGGAATGCTCGACGCCGCCCAGAACACCATCAGCCGCGCCCGCACTGCAGCGAACAAGGTGCACTCCGCGCGACTGGAGCGCCGCGTCCTCGAGATCGAGCGCCTTTTGCCGTAACGGCTCACACCCAGCCTGCCAGGGGACAGAGCAAGCGGCGACGGGGTCAGCCCGCGAGCGCCGCGCGGACCGTGGTCGTGAACGCCCGCAGCAGGGGACGGTCGTTCCCCGCCAGGTGGACCATCGCGATCTCGGCGTGTGCCGGCTCGCCCCGCAGCTCGCGGTAGGCGACGCCGGGGAGCGCGAGGTGCCGGATGCCGCCGGGCACCAGGGCGACGCCGAGGCCGGCGGCCACGAGCCCGACCACCGTGGGCATGGCGAGCGCCTCCTGGACGATGCGCGGGGCGAAGCCCGCCTCCCGGCATGCGGCCACGAGGTGGTCGTAGAACTCGGGCGCCGACCAGCGGGGGAACGTCACGAAGTCCTCGCGGTGCAGGTCGGCGAGGCGCACGTCGGGTTCGGCGCAGAGCGGATGGCTCGCGGGCAGGACGGCGATCACGGGCTCGCGCCACACCACCGCGGCGGTGAGCTCGGCAGCCGGTGCCGGCGGGCGGGTGAAGGCCACGTCGAGGTCGCCGCGGTGGAGGGCCTGCAGCAGGTCCTGGCTGCCCGCCTCGGTCAGCCGGAGCGTGGCGCCGGGTGCGGCTTCCTGGAACGGCGGCAGGACCGCGGGCAGCAGGGCGAGGGCGGCGGTGGCCAGGAACCCGACGTCGAGGCGACCGGCGCGGCCGGTGCCGGCCGCCCGCGCGGCGCCTGCGGCCTGCTCGGCCTGGTCGATCGCCCGGCGGGCGTGGTCGAGCATGGCGAGGCCGGCGTCGGTGAGCTCGACCTTGCGTCGGTTGCGGCGGAACAGCGGCACGCCGAGCTCGCGCTCCAGCCGTTGGATCTGCTGGCTGAGCGGTGACTGCGCCATGTGCAGGCGGCGGGCCGCGCGGCTGAAGTGCAGCTCGTCGGCGACCGCGAGGAACGACCGGAGGTGCCTCAGCTCCATGAGACGACGACCGTATCACCGCGGCTCCGGTTAGTCTTTTCTGCTGCCCAACGACCGGGTAGCCGACGACCATGAACGCAGACGTCATCGTGGTCGGAGCCGGGTCCGCGGGCGGTGTGGTCGCGGCTCGGCGGTCCGAAGACCCTGCACGACAGGTCGTCCTCGTCGAGGCCGGCCCGGACTTCGGGTCCGACCCCGCGACCCAACCGCCGGAGATCCTCGACGCCGCCGACCCCACCGGCACCGGCTACGACTGGGGCCACGAGTCCACGGGCCGGCGCCTACCGCTCCTCGCCGGGCGGCTCGTGGGTGGCAGCTCGGCGACGAACAACGTCATGGCACTGCGCGGGGATCCGGCTGTCTACGAGTCCTGGGGATGGTCGTTCGACGACGTGCTCCCCGCCTTCATCCGGCTCGAACACGACCTGGACTTCCCCTCGGACCCGTGGCACGGCGACCGCGGACCGATCACCGTGCGCCGCCCGCCGGGAGTCGAGCAGGCACCGTTCCTGCAGGCCTGCGAGGAACTGGGCCACGAGCGCATCGCCGATCACAACGCCCCCGGGGCGGTCGGGGCGGGCAGGCTCCCGCTCAACGAGGTCGGCGGGGTGCGCCAGTCCACGGCCCTGACCTACCTGCGAACCGCCCGCCGGCGGTCGAACCTGACCGTGCACGCCGACCGGCCGGTCGAGCGCGTCCTCGTCGAGAACGGCCGGGCGACCGGCGTCCAGCTGCGCGGCGACGACTGCATCCACGCGGACGAGGTCGTGCTGTGCGCGGGAGCGTTCGGCAGCCCCACCGTCCTGCTGCGGTCGGGGATCGGGCCGGCGCACGAGCTCGCCGCGCTGGGCGTGCCCGTGCGCCACGACCTGCCGGGAGTGGGCCGCAACCTGCAGGATCACCCGCTGCTGCGGCTCCCGTACGACGCCGACGGCCTCCCGGTGGCGGACCCGCCGCGCCAGACACTGCTCACCACCCGCACCGGTATCCAGGTCTTCCCCAGCGGTCCGACGGCCGACGAGCCGCACACCCTGACCCTGCTGGTCGCGCTGATGGCGCCGCGCTCCCGCGGTGTGCTGCGGCTGGCCTCGGCCGACCCGGGCGTCCCGCCGGACATCGACCCGGGCCACCTCCGCGAGCCCGATGACGCCGAGCGCCTCGCCGACGGGGCCCGGCTCGCCCACCGGCTGTCGCGGCGCCTCGGGGTGGAGGGACCCGAACCGGTTCTCGAGAGCGCCGGCAGCTACCAGCACCCGGTCGGTACCTGCCGGATGGGCCCGGCCAGCGACCGGCACTCCGTTGTCGACGCCACCGGCCGCGTCCACGGCGTCGCCGGCCTGCGCGTCGTGGACGCCTCCGTCATGCCGTCGATCCCCTCGGCCAACACGAACCTGCCCACGCTCATGCTGGCCGAGCGGCTCGCATGAACCCGCTCACCCGCGGCGGGATCTACGCCGGAGCGTTCCTCGGACCGCTCGGCGGCGGGCTCACGGTGGCGATGCTGCCCGAGCTCGGCGCCACCTTCGGCGTGCCGGCGGGCACCGCGGCGCTGTCGGTCACCGCGTACATGCTGCCGTTCGCGGCCGTCATGGTCGTCTCGGGCACGCTCGGCGAGCGCTGGGGCAGGCGGCGCACCGTTGTGGTCGCGTACGGCGTGTACGCGCTCGCCGCGCTGGCCTGCGTCCTCGCCCCGACGCTGCCGTCCTTCCTGGGCGCCACGGCGCTGCTGGGCGCGGCCAACGCGTTCACCACCCCGCTGCTGATGGCGGCCCTCGCCGCCGCGGTTCCGGATGATCGGTTGGGTCGGGCGCTGGGCTGGTTCGGGTCGCTGCAGGCCGCGGGATCGACGTCGGCGCCGCTGCTCGGTGGCCTCGTCGCCGAGGCTGACTGGCGGCTCGCGTTCGCCGGCGTCGCGGTGGTGGCGGCCGCCCTCACCCTGATCGGGATCCCGGCCGAGCCCGCGGCGGGCGCGGAGGTGCCCGAACTGCGGACGGCACTGCGGCCGGCGGTGCTGCGCGCCGGCCTGGCCGCCGCGCTCGGCTGGGGATGCCTGGCGGGCCTGAGCTTCCTCGTGGCGCTGCGGCTCGACGAGCAGTTCCGGGTCGGCGCGGGGCCGCGCGGGCTCGTGCTCACCGCCGCCGGCGTGGCCGGGATGCTCACCGCCCGGCTCGTGGGCGGCGGGGTCGACCGGTTGGGAACGCGCAGCAGCGTGCTCGTCGGGGCCGGGCTGGGCGCCCTCGCCGTCGCCGCCGCCGGGGTCCTCCCCGCACTCTGGATGGTCGCGCTCGCCTGGGCGGTAGGTGGCGTGGCCACCCAGCTCGTGCTCGTCGGCGTCAACACGCTCGTCCTCGGCGCGGAGCAGAACCGCAGCGGGTCGGTGTCCGTGGTGCAAGCCCTGCGGTTCGGCGGCGGCGCGCTCAGCCCGGTGGCGTTCACGCCGATCTACCACGCGGACCCGCTGATCGGCTTCCTGCTCCCGGCCGCGCTCCTGGCGGTCGCGGTCCCGGCCGCACTCCCCCGCCGCCACGCGTCAGCAAAGTGGCTTTGCTGACATCCGGGGCGGGGCCTCAGCCTCCCCACAGGTGGGTTCGGAAAGATCGGTTCGTGACGTACGTACGGCCGCCTCGACGGCTGGGGTCCCGCTGGCTGGCATTGCTGTTCGTCGCCGCGGTGGCCGTTGTGACGCTGCCCGATCTGTTCGGGCTCGACCTGTTCACCCCGCTCGCGCAGCTCGTCGCGCTCCGCCCGTACCTGCTCGCCGTGCTGCTGGTCGTCGTGGCGGTCCTGCTGCTGCTCGCCCGCCGGGTGCGCGGGGCCGTGCTGGCAGCCGCGGGAGTGGCCGTCGTGCTGGTGGTCGCGGCGGTGATGGTGGCCCCGCGGACCGTTGCGGTGCCGGTCCCGTCCGGCGGCCACACGCTGACGGTGGCCACGTTCAACACCTACAGCGGCGGGGCCGACGTGGGCGAGGTCGCTGCGCTCATCCGGGACGAGCGCCCGGATGTGGTGTCCCTCGTCGAGGCCGGCCTGTTGTTCCGTTCGAAGCTGGCGCCGCTGGTCGAGCCGCTGGGCTACCACCTGATCACGGCGGTCGGGGAGCCCGACGGCGATCTGGGTGGCGTCATGGCGGTCGTCGCCGACCATCTCGGCGACGTGCGCGGCAGCACGTACACCGCGACCCCGTTCCCGCGGGTCGAGCTGGAGGGCGGCGACCTCGGCAACATCAAGTTCGTGGCGTTCCACACCCTCGCTCCGCGGCGCGGCGACGTGCCGCAGTGGCGGTCCGACGTGAGCCTGGTGTCCCAGTGGTGCGCCGGTCCCCAGCCGGCGATCATCGCCGGGGACTTCAACGCGACGCTGGACCACTCGGTGTTCCGCTCGGCGACCGCAGGGTGCGGGGACGCGGCGGCCCAGCGGGGCAACGGCCTGGTGCCGACGTGGCCGACGTGGCTCCCGAGCTGGCTGGGACCGCAGATCGACCACGTGCTCGCCACCGACCCGATCGTGGCCGAGACGTTCGAGGTGCGGGAGATCGCCGGGAGCGACCACCGGGCGGTGCTCGCGCGACTCCGGATCCCGGACGGCGTCGTCACGCCCGGAAGCGGTAGCCCATCCCCGCCTCAGTGATCAGGTGTTCCGGGTGGGCCGGATCCCGTTCCAGCTTGCGCCGCAGCTGCGCCATGTACACGCGCAGGTAGCTGGTCTCCTTGCGTTCCACCGGGCCCCAGATCTGCCGCAGCAGCTGCTTGCGGCCCACGAGCTTGCCCCGGTTGCGGACGAGGAGGTCGAGGACGCCCCACTCGGTCGGCGTGAGGTGCACCTCCTCGCCGGCCCGCAGGACGATCTTCGCCGCCAGGTCGATGCTGAGCTCGCCGGCCTCGAGCGGGCCGTTCTCGTTCTCGGGAGCGGTGGCGGCGCGGCGGACGGCGGCACGCAACCGCGCCATGAGCTCGTCGACGCCGAACGGCTTGGTCACGTAGTCGTCGGCGCCGCGGTCGAGCGCGCGCACCTTGTCGCCGGAGTCGGCGCGCGCGGACAGCACGATGATCGGCACCGTCGTGAACGTGCGCAGCGCGGTGATCACCTCGGTGCCGTCGAGGTCGGGCAGTCCCAGGTCGAGGACGATCACGTCGAGCTCGTGCTCGCCGGCCACGCGCAGCGCGGCGGCGCCGTTCACGGCCGTGTGCACCTCGTAGCCGCGGGCGGTGAGGTGGATCCGCAGGGCACGCAGAAGCTGGGTGTCGTCGTCGACGACCAGTACCGCGGTCACGACGACACCGCGGGCAGTCCGACCACGACGGTGAGCCCGCCGCCGGGTGTGTCCTCGGCCGTCAGCGTGCCTCCCATGGCCGCGGTGAAGCCGAGCGCGACGCTGAGCCCGAGGCCGAGCCCGTTGTGGTCACGGTCGCCGAGCCGCTGGAACGGGGCGAACAGCCGCTGGGCGTCCGCGGAGTGCACGCCCGGTCCGGAGTCCACCACCCGCAGCTCGACGATGTCGGCGTGGGCGCTGGCACGCAGCACGACAGGCGCGCCCCGGCCGTGGCGAAGAGCGTTGTCGACGACGTTCGCGACGACGCGTTCGAGCAGCCCGGGATCGGCGAGCACCTCGGGCACGTGCTCATCGATCTCGATCCGGACCCGGCCGGCCCCGTCGAGCCCGCGCAGCGCGAGCACGGCGACCTCGTCGTAGCCGACGGGGCGCAGGTCCGGGGTGACCGCGCCGGTGGCGATGCGCGACGAGTCGAGCAGGTTGTTGACCAGGCCGGTGAGGCGGTCGGCGGACTCCTCGATGGTGGCGGCCAGCTCCGTGCGGTCCTCGCCCGAGAGGCGGATGTCGCCGTCGCGCAGGCTCCCGGCCGCGGCCTTGATCGAGGTCAGCGGTGTGCGCAGGTCGTGCCCGACGGCCGAGAGCAGCGCGCTGCGCAGCTCGACCGCGTCGGCGCGCCGGCCGGCCTCGGCGGCCTGGTCGGCGATCTGCCGGTTCCGCAGGGCGATCAACGCCTGGCCGGCCACCGCTTCGAGCAGCCGCCGGTCCGCGGCCGGCAGCGTGCGTCCCCGCGCGACGAGGTGCACGTCCGGCTCGACGGCGACGTCGACGTCGGCCTGCTCGGGCTTCGCGCAGTCGGGCGGCCCGGAGCAGGCAGAGACCACCCACTGGCCGTCGTGGCGTTCGAGGATCGCCACGGTGGTCATGCCGAACGCCTCGCGCACCCGCTCGAGCAGCCGCGGGAGTGGGTCCGGCCGGGTGAGCACCGTCCGCGAGAACGACGCCAGCAGGGCTGCCTCCGCGCCGGCCGCCGCGGCCTGCTGCGCCCGCCGGGCGGCGCGGTCGACGACGAGTGCGACGAGCACCGCGGTGAGCACCATCGCCGCGAGCATGATCACGTTCTCGCGCTCGGCGATCGTCAACGTGTAGAGCGGCGGCGTGAGGAAGAAGTTGAGCAGCGTCGCGCCGGCGAGCGCCGCGAGCAGGGCGGGACCGAGGCCACCGACCAACGCGACGACGACGGTGGCGAGGAAGAACAGCACGACGTCGGTGGAGAGGTCGAAGAGCTCGCGGCCGACGACGCCGAGCACCGTCGCGAGTACCGGGAGGGCCACGCCCAATGCCCAGCCGACCACCCGGCGCGTGACCGGCACCGCGCTGAAGCGGCGTGGCAGCCGCAGGCCCCGGCCGGCCTGGTCGTGGGTGACCATGTGGACGTCGATCGGCCCCGAGTCCTGCACCACCTGCGAACCGATGCCCTCGTCGACGGCGCGGGCGAACCGGGATCGCCGCGAGGTGCCGATCACCAGCTGGGTGGCGTCCACGCCACGGGCGAAGTCGAGCAGGGCCGCGGGCACGTCGTCCCCGACGACGGTGTGGAACGAGGCACCGACGTCCTCGGCGAGCCGCCGCAGCTTGGCCAGCGCCGCGGCCGTGGCGCCGGCGAGCCCGTCGCCGCGCAGCACGTGCAGGGCGAAGAGTTCCGCGGAGCCGGACCGCTTCGCGATGCGCGCCGCCCGACGCAGCACCGTCTCGCTCTCCCGTCCGCCGGTCAGGGCCACGACGACCCGCTCGCGGGTCTCCCAGATGTCGGTGGTGCGCTGGTCGGCGCGATGACGCTGCAGCGCGACCTCGACCTGGTCGGCCACCCACAGCAGCGCCAGCTCGCGCAGCGCGGTGAGGTTGCGCGGCTGGAAGTAGTTGGCCATGGCGGCGTCGACCTTCTCCGACGAGTAGACGTTGCCGTGGGCGAGCCGCCGCCGCAGCGCTTCGGGCGTGATGTCGACGAGCTCGACCTGCCCGGCCTTGCGCACCACCTCGTCGGGCACCGTCTCCTGCTGCCGGCTGCCGGTGATCTTCTCGATGACGTCGTTGAGCGACTCGAGGTGCTGCACGTTGAGTGTGGTCAGCACCGTGATCCCGGCGTCGAGGAGCTCCTCGACGTCCTGCCAGCGCTTGGGGTTGCGCGAGCCCGGCGCGTTGGTGTGGGCGAGCTCGTCGATCAGCACGACCTGCGGCTCGCGGGCGAGGACGGCGTCGAGGTCGAGCTCGGTGAGCGTCACCCCGCGGTGCGCGACCTCGCGCCGGGACACGACCTCCAGCCCGTCGAGCAGCGCCGCGGTCCGCGCGCGGTCGTGGGTCTCGACGAGACCCACGACCACGTCCGTGCCACGGTCCATCCGCCGCCGGGCCTCGCCGAGCATGGCGTAGGTCTTGCCCACGCCGGGTGCCGCACCGAGGTAGATCCTCAGCTCGCCCCGCTTGCCCATGTCGCAATCTTCCGCTCTACCGCGCGACGGCGAGGTTCAGCTCCGTGACGTTCACGCCGTCGGCGCCGAAGATCCCCAGTACGGCGTGCTGGGTGCTCGCCGCGACGAGCTCCCGCACCCGCTCCTCGGACAGGCCCGTCACGCGGGCCACGCGGGGCACCTGCAGCTCCGCGTACTCGGCAGAGATGTGCGGGTCGACGCCGGACGCCGAGGCCGTCACGGCATCGGCCGGTACCTGGCCGGGAGGCACGCCCTCGCGCTGCGCGATCGCGGCGAGGCGCTGCTCGACGGCCGCGCGGAGGTCCTCGTCGAAGCCACCCTTGTTCGACCCACCCGACGTGGACGGGTCGCCGGGGCCGAGCACGTCCTCGGCGGACGCCGAGGGCCGGGCGTGGAAGTAGGGGTCGTTCGCCGGATCGGCCGGCACCGGGTCGATCCCGATCAGCGTCGACCCCACGGGCGTGCCGTCGGCGCTGTGGACGATCGAGCCCTCCGCCTGCGACGCGAGGCCGGGCACGTGGGCCACGGCCCAGACGGCCAGCGGGTAGGCGAGGCCGAGCACGACGGTCGCCACGAGGAGCATGCGCAGCGCGGCGCCGGTCTGGCGGGTGAATGCGGTCAGCATCATCAGATCCCGGGGATGAGTCGGACGAGCAGGTCGACGAGGAAGATCCCGACGAACGGGGTGACCACGCCGCCCACGCCGTAGATCAGGAGGTTGCGGCGCAGCAGCCGCGCCGCGGTCGTGGGCCGGTAGCGCACACCCCGCAGGGCCAGCGGGATCAGCGCGACGATGATCAGCGCGTTGAACACGACCGCGGAGAGGATCGCCGACTCCGGCGTGGCCAGCCGCATGATGTTCAGCGCGTCGAGCTGCGGGTAGAGGATCGCGAACATCGCCGGCAGGATCGCGAAGTACTTCGCCAGGTCGTTGGCGATGCTGAACGTGGTGAGCGCACCCCGCGTGATCAGCAACTGCTTGCCGATCTCGACGATGTCGATCAGCTTCGTCGGGTCCGAGTCGAGGTCGACCATGTTCCCGGCTTCCTTCGCCGCGGCCGTACCGGTGTTCATGGCGACGCCGACGTCGGCCTGGGCGAGCGCGGGCGCGTCGTTCGTGCCGTCGCCGGTCATGGCGACCAGGCGCCCGCCCTCCTGCTCCTTCTTGATCAGCGCCATCTTGTCCTCGGGCGTGGCCTCGGCGAGGTGGTCGTCCACCCCGGCCTCCTCCGCGATCGCGCGGGCCGTCAGCGGGTTGTCCCCGGTGATCATCACCGTGCGGATGCCCATCGCCCGCATCTCGGCGAACCGCTCGCGCATGCCGGGCTTGACCACGTCGGACAGCTGGATCACACCGAGCACCCGGGCTGTGCCGTTGTCGCGCTCGGCGACGACAAGAGGCGTGCCGCCCACCTCGCTGATCCGGTCGACAATGGCGCTGACCTCGGGCGGAAGAGCGGCGTCGGTCCACTTCGCGACGGCCGAGCTCGCGCCTTTGCGGACGCTGCGGCCGTTCAGGTCCAGCCCCGACATGCGGGTGTGAGCGGTGAAGGGGACGAACTCACCGCCCACCTCCCCGTCATGCTCGCCAGCGCACAGCTCGACGATGCTGCGGCCCTCGGGGGTCTCGTCGGCCAGGCTGGACAGCCGGGCGGCCGCGGCAAGCTCTGCGTCGCTGATGCCCGGGGCCGGGTGCAGCGCCGTCGCCCGCCGGTTGCCGAAGGTGATCGTGCCGGTCTTGTCGAGCAGCAGCGTGTCGACGTCCCCAGCGGCCTCCACGGCGCGGCCCGAGGTGGCCAGCACGTTGCGCTGCACGAGCCGGTCCATGCCGGCGATGCCGATGGCCGACAGCAGCGCGCCGATCGTGGTCGGGATCAGGCACACCAGGAGCGCCGTCAGGACGATCAGCGACTGCTGGGCGCCCGAGTAGCCCGACATCGGCTGCAGCGCCACCACCGCGAGCAGGAAGATGATCGTGAGCGTCGACAGCAGGATCGTCAGGGCGATCTCGTTGGGCGTCTTCTGCCGCTCCGCCCCCTCGACGAGGGCGATCATGCGGTCCACGAAGGACTCCCCCGGCGCCGTGGTGATCTCCACGACGATCCGGTCGGACAGCACGGTGGTGCCACCGGTCACCGAGGACCGGTCGCCGCCGGACTCGCGGATCACCGGGGCCGACTCGCCGGTGATCGCCGACTCGTCGACGGTGGCGATGCCCTCCACCACGTCGCCATCACCCGGGATGACCTCGCCGGCCTCCACGACCACCCGGTCACCGATGCGCAGCGTCGGTGCGGGGACGGGCTCCTCGACCCCGCCTGGGCCGAGCCTCCGGGCAACCGTCTCGGTGCGGGTCCGGCGCAGGCTCTCGGCCTGCGCCTTGCCCCGACCCTCGGCGACGGCCTCGGCGAGGTTGGCGAACAGGACCGTGAGCCACAGCCAGACGGCGATCAGCCAGGCGAACACGCTCGGCTCGCCGTTGATCGTCTCGGCGATCGCGAGCCCGGTGACGAGCACCGAGCCGACCCAGACGACGAACATCACCGGGTTGCGCAGCTGCGTCCGGGGGTCGAGCTTGCGCAGGGCGTCCGGCAGGGACTGCCAGAGCTGGCGCGGGGAGAAGGCGCCGCCGGACACCGTGCGACCGGTGCGCTGCGCGTGCAGCTCCCGGCGCTCGACGATGGAGCGTTCCTCGACGACGGTCATGCGAGTGCCTCCGCAATGGGGCCGAGGGCCAGAGCAGGGAAGAAGGTGAGGGCGGCGACGAGCACGACCGTGCCGCCGACGAGCACGCCGAAGAGCGGCCCGGTGGTGGGGAGCGTCCCGGCGCCGGGTTCGACGCGCTTCTGCGCGGCGAGCGAGCCGGCCAGCGCGAGCACGGCCAGGATCGGCACGAACCGGCCGAAGAGCATGGCGAGCGCCAGCGTGGACTGGAAGAACGGGCTCGTGACGGTCAGCCCCGCGAAGGCGCTGCCGTTGTTGTTGCCCGTCGAGGCGTACGCGTAGAGCACCTCCGACAGCCCGTGCGCGCCGCTGTTGGCCAGCGCGGCGTCCAACTCGGCGGGCTGGGCGAGGGCCGCCCCGGCGCCGAGCAGCACGACGGTGGGCATGGCCAGGATCGAGATCGCGGCGGCCGTCACCTGCGCCCGGCCGAGCTTCTTGCCCAGGTACTCCGGTGTGCGCCCGACCATGAGCCCGGCGAGGAAGACGGCGATGACCGCGAGCACGAGGATCCCGTACAGACCTGCGCCGACCCCGCCCGGCGCGACCTCGCCGAGCAGCATGTTCAGCAGGACGACGCCGCCGCCCAGGCCGGTGTAGCTGTCGTGCAGCGAGTTCACCGCGCCCGTCGAGGTGCCGGTCGTGGAGACGGCGAAGAGCACCGACGACGGGATGCCGAAGCGGACCTCCTTGCCCTCCATCGCTGCCCCGGCCAGCAGGGTTGCCGGACCGTTGGGGTGGGTCTCTGCCCACCAGGCGACGGCGAGCAGCCCGCCCCACAGCACGCCCATCACCGCGAGCAGCACGTGGCCCTGGCGGGTGTCGCGCACCATCACGCCGAACGCGCGGGTGAGGCACACCGGGATCACCAGGAGCAGGAAGATCTCCAGCAGGTCGGCGATCCCGTTCGGGTTCTCGAACGGGTGCGCGGAGTTGCCGTTGAAGATCCCGCCGCCGTTCGTGCCCAGCTCCTTGATCGCCTCCTGCGAGGCGGCCGGCGCGAGCGCGATCGTGTTCTGCGCGCCGTCCACGCCGGTGACGTCGACGCCGGCCCGCAGGCTCATCGTCACGCCGAGCGCCACCAGGACGATCGCCGCGACGAAGGAGATCGGCAGCAGTACCCGGACGGTGCCGCGGACGAGGTCGACCCAGAAGTTGCCGATCCGGTCGCTCGACGCGCGGACGAACCCGCGCACCAGCGCCACCGCGACCGCCATGCCGACCGCGGCCGACACGAAGTTCTGCACGGTCAGGCCGGCCATCTGCACCAGGTGCCCCATGACCGTCTCGGGCACGTAGGACTGCCAGTTCGTGTTCGTCACGAACGACACCGCGGTGTTGAAGGCGATGCCGGGTTCCACGGCGCCGCGACCGAGGCTCAACGGGAGCAGCCCTTGCAGCCGCTGCAGCAGGTAGAGCAGCACGATCGAGAGGAACGAGAAGGCCAGCAGCGCGGCGGCGTAGCCGGTCCAGCGCTGCTCGGCGTCGGGGTCGACGCCGACCACGCGGTACACGGCACGCTCGACGCGCCAGTGCTCGCCGTTCGTGTAGACGGCCGCGAGGTAGTTTCCGAACGGCACGTACACCACGGCGAGGAGCACCAGGAGAACGCCGAGCTGCACGAGCCCGGCCGTCGTCGCGGACATCAGAACTTCTCCGGGCGAACGAGAGCGATGACCAGGTAGACGATCAGCGCGGCCGCGATGAGCCCGCCGATCACGTTCTCGACGATCACAGGCGCTGCAACCCCCGCATCATCAGGAGCAGCAGCGCGAAGCCACAGATCAGCAGCAGCGCGTAGGCCAGGTCGGCCATTCCGGTCCTCCTCTGCCGCGGCCCCGTCGGTCGCGGCGGCCGCAAGGATGCGGCCGGCGGTGGCTCGGCGGCACCGACCTTGACGGCTTCCTAACGGCGATGTGCTGTGGCTCTCCGGACAAATTAAATCAGTCGCTTGACTTAGCTCGTGTCCCGGCGCTTCACTGAGGTCGAGCCGAGGACCCGCCTCAGGCCCGGAGGAAGGGAAACGAGCGATGAACGTGACCGTCGATCAGGAGAGGTGCTGCGGGGCCGGCACGTGCGTGCTGGTCGCGCCGGACGTGTTCGACCAGGGTGAGGACGACGGCATCGTGATCCTGCTGGAGGCGCAGCCGACGCCCGACCTGCACGCCGCGGTCCGCGAGGCCGCCAGCGTGTGCCCGGCGGCCGCGATCGTCCTGTGCGAAGTGGCGTGACCACTCCGGACGGTGTTCTCGTCGTCGGCGCGTCCGCCGCGGGGCTCTCGACGGCCGAGGCGCTGCGCCGCAAGGGCTACCAGGGCCGGCTGGCCCTCCTCGACGCCGAGAACCACCTGCCGTACGACCGGCCGCCCCTGTCCAAGCAGGTCCTGGCCGGCGTGTGGGAGCCGGACCGCACCCGGCTGCGGTCCCCGGAGGCGCTGATCGCGCTCGACGCCGAGTTCGTCCTGGCCGATCCGGCCGCCGGCCTCGACGTCGCCGCGTGCACCGTGCACACCACGTCCGGACGGGCGTTCGCGGCCGAGGCCGTCGTCGCCACCGGGGTGTCGCCGCGCACCCTTCCCGGGCCGGACGACCTGTCCGGCGTGCACGTGCTGCGCACCCTCGACGACTCGGTGGCCCTGCGCACCGACCTGCTGGCCGGCACGCGGCTGGTGGTCGTCGGCGACGGGGTGCTCGGCACCGAGGTCGCCGCCACCGCCCGAAAGCTCGACCTGGACGTCACGATCGCCGGGCCGCAACCCGCGCCGATGGCCGGCCAGGTCGGACCGCTGGTCGCCGGGGTGCTCGCCGACCTGCACACCGAACACGGGGTCCGGCTGCGGCCGGGCACCGGGGTCACCGGGCTTCTCGGCACCCGCGGCCGGGTCACCGGGGTGCGCCTGCACAGCGGCGAGCTGCTCCCCGCCGATGTCGTCGTGGTGGCCATCGGTGCCACCCCGGTCACCGGCTGGCTCGCCGGCAGCGGCCTGCGGATCGACAACGGGCTGGTGTGCGACTCCCGCTGCCGCGCCGCCGAGGGCATCTACGCGGCCGGTGACGTGGCCCGCTTCCACCACGAGGTGCACGACACCCTGATCCGGCTGGAGAACCGCACCAACGCCACCGAGCAGGCCGCCGTAGTGGCCGCCAACATCCTCGGCGCCGACCAGCCCTACACCCCGGTGCCCTACTTCTGGACCGACCAGTTCGACGCCAAGCTGCAGGTCCACGGCGTACTGCCGGCAGACGCAGACGTCACCGTCGTCGAGGGCGACATCGCGCACCGCCGCTTCGTGGCCCGCTACGAGCGGGACGGCCGGGTCACCGGCGTCCTCGGCTGGAACATGCCCAAGCAGACCCGCCTCCGGCGACAGGACGTCGTCGACGCGCTCCCCGCAGCGCGACGGCGCAGCCGCTCACCCCGAAGGGCAGGCGGCGCGCGGCCCATGATCTGCGGTATCGGTTGCCCATGGTCGTGGCGACAACCATCAGCACCCGAAACAAGCGATCAATCCGCGATGATCGCCGCGAGACGCACCCCAACGTCCTGCAGAAGGCGCTGACGCGCTTGTCGGATTGATCATCATCGGCGGGAGTCGCGTGGGCGCGCCGTTCCCGACCCGGTGCCCGAAGCGCGTCGAGCATCAACCCGGCCTCCCGTGCTCTCCGGCCGTTCGCCTCCCCTCGCCCGTGGGGGATGTGGCCGGATTGGGATCACTACCGAATCCCGTGGTCACCCTGACGGCCGTCCCCGACCCCCTGGCACGCCAGTTCCGGACGAGACGATCGCTGCCAGGTGCCACTCGACCGGCTGTGGTCCGTTCCGCCGCCCACGGGTGACACCGGATGATCGCCTCGAGATCGACTCCATGATCGGATTCGGGGCGTTCCATGATCGGCAGGACTGGGACCCAACGCGCAAATACGAGCGCTATGTCCCAGTTCCGCTGATCATGAGCGGTGCCGTGGCGGCAGAGGTGGGAACGGCCGGAGAAGCCGGTTCTGCTTCGCGATGTCACCGCCGCGACCACCGAGGTCGCCGGACCGACCCAGACAATTCGACATAGCGGAACTTCATCGCCCATCGATAGCGCTCTGCGCATCACCAGGGTTAGGTTCCTTGGGCCCGCCGCCCAAGGAAGGACGTTCAGGTGCAGCTGACCACCGCCGGCCCGGCGTCGACGCGGGTGCCGTCCGCCGCGCCGCGGGTCGCCGCGAAGCGGCGGAGGCTGCGCGGGGCCGGGCTCGGGTTCGCCGGGGTCGTCGGTGTGGTCGCCGTGCTGGAGCTCGCCGTCCGCATCGGGCTGTTGCCGCAGGCGTGGTTCCCGCCGCCGTCGCGGATCCTGCCGGCGTTCCTCGAGCTGGTGGCGAGCGGTGAGCTGTTCGGACCGGTCGGTCAGACGCTGCAGGGCTGGGTGCTCGGCATCCTCGCCGCGGCGGTGGTCGGTGTGCCGCTCGGCGTGCTGATCGGGTCGGTGCAGATCGCGCATCGGCTCACCCGGTTCATGCTCGAGTTCCTGCGGCCGATCCCGCCGGTGGCGCTCATCCCGGCGGCCGTGCTGATCTTCGGGTCCGACCTCGACATGAAGGTCTTCCTCATCGCCTTCGGCGCGTTCTGGCCCGTGCTGCTGCAGACGATCTACGGCGTGCACGACGTGGACGTCACCGCCCGCGACACCGCGCGCTCCTACGGGCTGAACGCCAGGGCCGTCCTGATCAGGATCACGCTGCCGAGCGCGCTGCCCTACCTCGCCACGGGGTTGCGGATCGCGTCCGCCATCGGACTGATCCTGGCCGTGACCAGCGAGATCGTGGTCGGAGTCCCGGGCATCGGGGTGCACATCACCGACGCGCAGGCGGCCGGGGGCGCCGAGGACCTCATGTATGCCTGGATCCTCGCGGCCGGGCTGCTCGGCTGGGTACTGAACAGCGCGCTGCACGCCGTCGAACGCCGGGTGCTGCACTGGCACCCGTCCTACCGGGGTGATGCCGGATGATCCGCGCCCGCACCGCCGACTGGGCACTCGCCCTCGTGCTGCCCGCCCTGCTGCTCGTCGCCTACGACGGCTGGGCGCGCACCGCCGGGAACTTCTTCTTCCCGCCGCTGTCGGAGATCGGGTCCACGTTCGCCGCCGAGTGGCTGTTCACCCGGGTGCCCACGGACCTCCTGCCCAGCCTCGGGCGGGTGCTCGCCGGCTTCGCGCTCGCCGTGGCCGTCGGCGTCGCGATCGGCATGCTGCTGGGGCTGTCCCGGACGCTCTCGACGGCGCTGGACCCGGTCCTGCAGTTCCTGCGTGCGCTGCCGCCACCCGCGCTGATCCCCGTGTCGCTGCTCGTGTTCGGGGCGGGCGACAGCGCGAAGATCTTCCTCATCGTGCTGGGTGCGGTGTGGCCGGTGCTGCTCAACACCGTGGACGGCGTGCGCGGCGTGGACCCCACGGCGCTGGACATGGCCCGCTCCTACCGCGTGCCCGCGCACGCCCGGCTGACCCGGCTGATCCTGCCCGCCGCGCTGCCCCGGATCCTCGCCGGAGCGCGCACCGCGCTCGCCATCGCGATCATCCTGATGGTGGTGAGCGAGCTGGTCGGCGCCGACAACGGCGTCGGCTACACCGTGCAGCTGGCTCAGCGCGGGTTCGACATCCCGGAGATGTGGGCGGGCACCGTGCTGCTCGGCCTGCTCGGGTTCGCCTGCAACGCCGTCTTCGTCGCCGTCGAGCGGCGCGTCCTGCACTGGCATCTCGCAGTCACCGGAAGGGCCACCCATGCTCGACGTCCGTGACCTGACCAAGTCCTACGACGGCGTCCCCGCCGTGGCCGACCTGACGTTCACGGTGGGCGAGCGCGAGTTCGTCTGCATCGTCGGCTCCTCCGGCTGCGGCAAGACGACGATGCTGCGGTGCCTGTCCGGGCTGGTCGCACCCACCTCGGGCGGCGTGACCCTGCACGGTGAGCGCGTCGACGGCCCGCCGCAGGACATGGCGTACGTGTTCCAGGACTACAGCCGCTCGCTCCTGCCGTGGATGACGGTGGCCGGCAACGTGTCGTTCCCCCTGCCGTACAAGGGCCTGTCGAAGGCGGAGGCCGCGGCCGCTACCGCGGACTCGCTGGACGCGGTGGGCCTCGGCGACCGCGGCGACGCCTACCCGTGGCAGCTGTCCGGCGGGATGCAGCAGCGCGTCGCGATCGCGCGGGCGCTCGCCTACCAGCCCCGGATCCTGCTGATGGACGAGCCGTTCGCGTCGGTCGACGCGCAGACCCGCGCGGATCTCGAGGACCTGCTGCTGGACATCTGGCGCCGCTACCGGATCACGATCCTGTTCGTCACGCACGACATCGACGAGGCCGTGTACCTCTCCCAGCGCGTGCTCGTGCTGCACCGTCCCGCCCACGTGCACGAGGTGGTCGAGATCGACCTGCCCGCCGAGCGCGACCAGCTCGCCACCAAGCGGCTTCCCGAGTTCGGCGAGCTGCGCTCCCGCGTGCTGTCGAGCCTGCGCGCCCCCGACCCGGCCGGAGTGAACCGATGAAGATCAGAAACTGGCTCGGCGTCCTCGCCGCGGTCGCGCTGCTCACGACCGGCTGCTCGGGCGGCTCGGCCCCCGAGCAGGGCGCGGACGGCCTGACGAAGGTCCGTATCGCCGAGACCGCGGGCGCGCCGCTGAACTTCCTCACCTACGGCGACGAGCAGGGCTTCTTCAAGGACAACGGCATCGACCTCGAGATCACCTCCTCGTCGGGAGGGGCGACAGTGATCCCGCAGCTGGTGAGCGACGACCTCGACATCGCAGGCTCGAACATCGTGTCCGGCATCATCGCGATCGGCCAGGGCCTGCCCGTCCAGATGGTGGCGGCCGGCACGAGCACCGCCGAGGACCCCGCGCAGGACTTCTCCGCGCTGATGGTCGCCGAAGGCAGCCCGGCTGCGAGCATCGCCGATCTCGCCGGGCAGCGGATCGCCGTCAACAGCCTGCGCAACATCAACGACATCGTGCTCGGCAACGAGCTGGAGCAGGCCGGCCTGTCCTACGACGCCGTCCAGTTCGTGGAGATCCCCTTCCCGGAGATGGCGGCCTCCGTCCAGCGCGGTGACGTGGCCGCGGCCATGGTCATCGAGCCGTTCATCACGGTCGCCGAAGGCGAGGGCCTGCGGATCATCGGGCGCCCGTACACGGATCTGCGGCCCGGTCTGCAGATCGGCACCTACCTCATGAACAAGCAGCTCGTGGCGTCCCAACCGGAGCTGGTGCAGTCGTTCCAGCGGGCGGTCAAGGCGACCGCGGACTCCATTGCGGCCGAACCCGCGGCCTTCCGGGCCGCCCTGCCGCGCATCAGCAAGACCGATGCCGCCCTGGCCGAGCGGGTGCGGATCAACCTGTGGCGCGGCGCGACCGATCGCCCGTCGGTGGAGCTGGTGATGGGGTTGATGGTCGACTACGGGTTGCTCGACGCGCCGGTGGACCTGAACGAGGCGGTCGTGGGATAGCGCAGCCGCTCGTGCACCAGCTCGGCGGCCCGCAGTACGGCGGGTGCGAACGCGCGGATGGCGTCGGGATCGCCCATCCGGCTGCTCGGCGCGGCGACCCCCAGCCCGGCGAGCGGCTGGCCCGCGGTGTTGCGGAGGGCGGCCGCCACGGCGCAGACACCCTCGGCCGACTCCTCCCAGTTCAGCGCGTATCCCTCGGCGCGGATGCGGGCGATGTCGGCCAGCAGCGCGGCCCGGTCGGTGAGCGCGGCCTCGGTGGTGGCGGTCGGGAGGGTCTCGTCGGGGTAGCGCCGGTCGAGGTCTGCATCCGGGAGCCCGGCGAGGATCGCCTTGCCCACGGCGGAGGCGTGCGCGGGACGGACCACCCCGGTGCGGTTGCCGACGCGCACCGAGCGCGGGCTCTCGGCACAGTCGATGAAGCGGATCGTGGTGCCTTCCAGCACGGCGAGGCTCACCGTCTCGCGGGTCTCCTCGCGCAGCTCCTCGAGCACGGGCCGGGCCACCCGCCGGATGTCGATCTTGTTGACGGCGGCGAGGCCGATCTCCACCAGCGCCGGGCCCGGCCGGTACGCCCCGTTCGGCCGGTCCTGCATCACGAACCCGCGCCGCCGCAGCGCCGTGAGCAGCCGGTGGGCGGTGGACCGGGCGACGCCCAGCAGCTCGGCCGCCTCGGCCACCCGGAGCGCCTGGCGCTCACCGATCAGCTCCAGCAGCCGGAGCGCGTTGTCGACCGAGGTGGTCGTCGGCCCAAAATCATTCGGCATGACGGAACTCTAGCCGACAGTCTTCTCTACTGATGGAATTCCCCTCTAGCCTCGGGTGCATGATCTGGCACTCCGCCACCGCAGCGCCGGTGAGCCGGGACCGGCCGATCGCCGTGATCGGCGCCGGGCCCGTCGGAATGACCGCCGCGGCCACGCTGGCGGCGGCCGACCTGCCCGTCGTCCTCGTCGAGGTCTCGCCGAGCCCCCAGCCGGACTGGCGGGCGAGCACCTTCCACGCGGCCACCCTCGAACTGCTCGAGACGATCGCGATCACCGAGCAGATGCACGCCGAGGGCCTGGTCGTCCCCACCTACCAGTTCCGCGACCGCCGGGACGGGTTGATCGCGGAGTTCGACTTCCGGCTGCTCTCCGACGAGACGCGCTTCCCGTACCGGCTGCAGCTCAACCAGCAGCACCTGGTGCGAATGCTCGCCGAGCGGCTGACCGGTGACGACCGCGTGCAGCTGCGGTTCGGCACCCGCCTGACCGGGCTCGAGATCGATCGCGACGGCGCCCGTCTCGCGGTGAGCGGACCGGACGGCGCGGACGAGATCCGCGCGTCCTACGTCATCGGCGCCGACGGGCCGCGCAGCATCGTGCGCTCCGCCCTCGGCGTTCAGTTCGACGGGTTCACCTACCCGGAGCGGTTCGCGATCACCAGCACCCCGGTGGACCTGCAGGAGCTCCTGCCGGACCTCGGCCACGTCAACTACGTGGCCGACCCCGAGGAGTGGCTCTTCATCCTGCGCACGCCCGAGTCGTGGCGCGTGGTGTGGCCGGTGCCCGCCGACTACTCGAGTGACGACGCGAGCGACCCCGAGCAGCTGCAACGCCGGCTGCAGGGCGTGGCGCCCTACCCGCCCGGCTACCCGGTGATCGACCACCAGGTCTACGGCGTCCACCAGCGGGTTGCCGGGGCGTTCCGGGTGGGCCCGGTGCTGCTCGCCGGCGACGCCGCCCACATCAACTCGCCGATCGGCGGCGTCGGGCTCAACTCGGGCATCCACGACGCGATGGATGCCTCGCGACGCCTCGCGCGCATCGCCGCGGACCCCGGCACCGACATCGAGGCCGAGCTGACCACTTATGACCGCGTCCGGCGTACGGTCGCGGTGGAGTACGTGCAGGCCGACACCCAGCGCAACACCGACCGGCTCCGCGAGACCGACGACGCCGTGCGCCGCCGGCACCAGGACGAGATGCGCGCCATCGCCGCCGACCCCGTGCGGGCGCGGGCCTACATCAGGCGCGTGTCGCTGCTGGAGAGCGTGCAACGCTTCGGGATCGGTACGCCACCCGTCGAGATGGAGGAAGTCGGTTGACCACACGGATCGACACCCAGCTGGAGGAGCTCTACCGCGACCTCGACTCCGTCGACCTCCAACCACTCTGGACGATCACCGAGCAGCTGCTCACCCCCACCCCGCGGCCGCGGTCCGTGCCGTGGCTGTGGTCGGCCGCCACGATGAAGCCCCTCGCCCGCCGCGCGATCCAGCTCGTGCCGGTGGAGCGCGGAGGCGAGCGACGCGTGCTCAGCCTGCGCAACCCCGGAATCGACGGCCTCCCCTACGCCGTCGGCACGCTGTGGGGCGCGCTGCAATGCCTCGGCCCGCGCGAGACCGCGCCCGCCCACCGCCACTCGCCGGGCGCCATCCGGTTCGTGCTGGAGGGCGAGGGCGTCTACACCACCGTCAACGGCGACGCCTGCGACATGCACCCCGGCGACCTCGTGCTCACGCCGTCGATGAACTGGCACGACCACGTCAACAGCGGCGACGGGGAGATGTTCTGGTTCGACGGGCTCGACCTGCCGATGGTCGCCGCACTCGACAGCATCTTCTTCGAGCCCTACCCCGGACCTGGGGAGAACCAGCCGGAGCCCGACGAGCACAACGCCTCGGAACGCACCTACGCCGGCGGCACCCGCTACGCCGACGGAGCCGTGACCGGCGCGCTCAGCCCCGCCCACTCGAGGTTGATGGTGTACCGGTGGGCGGACACCGCCGCACAGCTCGACCGGCTGGCCGCGGCCTCGGACGAGCCACTGCTGTCGGTCGAGTACGCCGACCCGGAGACCGGTGCGAGCGTCATGCCCACCCTCGCGTGCTCGGCGCAGCGGATCCGTGGGCGCAGCCTGCCGGTGCGGCGCACCGGCGGCGCCGTGCACGTCGTGTTCGCGGGCCACGGCTCGTCCGTGATCGAGGGGCAGCGCTTCGACTGGGGCCCGGGCGACATGTTCGCCGTGCCCTCGTGGGCCGCGGCCGAGCACGCGGCGGACGAGCCCGCGGAGCTGTTCGTGCTCTCCGACGCGCCCGTGCTGCGCGCGCTCGGCCTCTACCGGGAGGAGACCCTCCCGGCCGCGCAGACCGTCACGTCCGTGTTCACCCCCCGGGAGACCGCGTGAAGCTCGCTCTCTTCGACGACCACCGGCTCGGCCTCGTCACGGCCGGGGACATGATCGTCGACGTCACGGACGCGCTGCCCGGCCCGCACGACCCCGACCCGCTCACGGCGGGCTGGTGGCGCGGCCTCTGCCGCGACTTCGCGGCCCTGTCCGGGGCGCTCCGCGCCGCGGCCGAGACGGGCCCGGCGCGGCCGGTCTCCGACGTCGTCCTGCACGCTCCGGTGCTCGGGCCGTCGAAGGTGATCGCCGCGGCGATGAACTACGGCGAGCACGTCACGGAGATGCACGGGGTGCAGGAACGCACGCTCGGCGGTGTCGAGGCCTGGATGATGGACTTCGACGTCTTCCTCAAGGCCCCGTCGTCGGTGGTCGGGCCCGGCGCCACGATCACGCTTCCGCCCGACGTGGTCGCCGCCGGGCACGAGGTGCACCACGAGTCCGAGCTGGTCGTCGTGATCGGCAGCGGCGGCAAGGACATCCCGGCCGAGAAGGCCATGGATGCCGTCCTCGGCTTCACCGCCGGCCTCGACATCACCGTCCGGAGCGCGGCCGACCGCTCCCGCCGCAAGAGCTACGACGGCTTCAGCCCGCTCGGCCCGTGGATCGTCACCGCCGACGAGATCGGCGACGGCTCGGACCTCGACATCCGGCTGACCTGCGGCAACGACGTGCGGCAGGCCGTCAACACCACGGACATGCTCGTGCCGGTGCCGGCGATCGTCGCCTACGCGTCGTCGGTGATGACACTTCTCCCCGGCGACGTGCTGTTCACCGGCGCACCGCCCGGCGTCGGCCCCATCGCCCCCGGCGAGCGGCTGGAGATGACGATCAGCCGGATCGGGTCGATGTCGGTGACCATCGCCTGAACGGTCCGGCGCCCGAGGGCTGTGTTCCGCGGAACGCGCTCGTTTCATGGTCATGTGAGTTGATCAGAGACCTGTGGTGTCGACATGACCATGAAAGTCGGCTTGGCGCGCTCGCCTGCCCCGTCGCCCGTAGGGACAGGGCCGGGTTGGCAGGACTACCGGATCATGTGGTTGCGCTGACGGCCGTCCCCGACGCGGGGGCACGCCCGTCTTCGGCGAGACCGTTCTCGTCGGGTGCTACGCAACTGGCTGTGGTCCCGTTCCGCCTGCGCAGGGTGACGTCGGATGGTCGGGTCGAGATCGACTCCAGTAGCGGGGTCGTGGGCGTCCCATGATCGGCAGAATTGGGACATGGCGCTCACATATGCACGCTGTGTCCCGGTTCCGCTGATCATGGACTGTGCGGGGTGGGTCGGGACCACAGCCGGTCGCGTGGCACCCGACGAGAACGGTCTCGTCCAGAACGGGCGTGCCAGCAAGTCGGGGAGATCGATGTGCGACCGGCCAGGCGTTGACACCTCCAGAGGCTGGCGGCGCGGCGGGCTCGATCCAGCGCCCACAGCAGGCGCTCGAAGCGCTCGCGACCCTCGCCCCCACGCAGCCGATCCGGTCCCTGCGCCAGCACACCCACGCCGCCGCGCTGCGCCGCGCCCGCACCTGCTACGACCACCTCGCCGGCCGCACCGGCGTCGACGTCACGGCCGCGCTCGTCACCCGCGGGGCGCTCGAGACCACCGACGGGGTGCCCGACACCCGCCGGCGGAGCGGCGACGCCCTCTCCGCCCCGCTGCCGGCGCACCCCTACCGGCTCGGCTCGGAGGCGACGCCGGTGCTGGGCGCGCTGGGCGTCGAGCTCGACGCGCTCCGCGCACACCCGTCCCGACGCCCACTGCTGCGCTTCTGCCTCGACTGGAGCGAGCAGCGCCACCACCTCGGCGGGCGGCTCGGCGCGGCCCTGCTCACCGCCTTCGTCGACCGCGGCTGGGTCACCCGGACTCGCAGGCGCCGGGTCCTCGACCTCACCGACCGCGGAGCCGTGGCCCTCCACGAGAAGTTGGGAATCGCCGAATGATGCGCCGCCCAGCGATCGGGCGGCGACGAACGCGTGATTCGCGGCAGTAGCGGGTACCCGCGGCACGGTCGCCCTGGCCCCTGGTGACGATTCGTAGGCGCAGTGAGAACCTGCCGGGAGTCCACATGAGCGAGGCGACCGCCGAACATTTCGAGTTCGTGCACCAGGCCTGGCGGGCGCATCCGCGCCAGCTGGCGCGGATCCGCGCGGAAGTACGTCGCTGGCTGACCGCCGTTACCCTTCCCGACGACGGCAAGCAGGACATCGTGTTGGCGGTGAGTGAGGCGGCGTCGAACGCCGTCGAACACGCCTACACGCCCACCGCCTCGGACGGCACGGTCGAGCTGACCTTCTGGGTCGAGCCCGAGGCCGTCTGCATCGAGATCGTGGATCACGGCCTGTGGAAGCGTCCGTCGACGTGCTCCACCGGGCGCGGCCGAGGCCTGCCGATCATCCAGAACCTCGTCGAGTGCGTCCTGATCCGCTACGACCGCCGGGGCACGCGCGTCCTGCTCCGCCAGCCCCTGGTTGCGTCCCCCGCGCTCTGACGCGGGGGACGCAGCGGTGCTCACCCGGCCCGTAGCGCGAGCTCCCGGCGGTTCCGGGCGTGCCGGCCACCGGCCGGGACGCGCCGGCGGGCCATCACGACGATCAGCACCGTGAGCAGCGCGGTGACGGCCGCCGTCGCACCGAACGCGGTCCACGTGGCGGCGTCGGGGTGGATGAGCGACTGGCCGCGCAGAGCCTGCCACGCCGTGGTGACGAAGAGCCCCGTGTAGCCCAGGATCACGACGCCGGTCAGCTGTGCGCGCACGCGCTCGCTGCGCAGCCAGGTGACGCGGGCCGCGAGGGCGGTGAGCAGCAGCAGCGCCAGCACGAAGACCTGGATGGCGTGCAGGCCGATGAAGTGCGGAACGCGCAGGTCGCCGCCCACGGCGCTCCAGTTCGTGATCGGCATGCCGCCGCCGTCGGGCACCCCGACGCCGTGCTGCCCCGTCAGCGTGACCGGACGCCCGTAGGCGTCCTCCACGGTGCGGGCGCCCTCGCTCGAGCCTGCGATGAAGAAGGCCACGCCCATCCCGAGGGCGGCCAGGCCGATCCCGGCGCGCAGGGACCAGGTGAGCGCCCGCTCGCCGACCCGCTGGAACAGCAGCATGATGGCGATCGTCAGGCTCGCCCCGAACAGGCCGATCACGCCGGACGAGAAGACCTGCTGACCGATCTCGTTGAACGGGTCGGTGTTGGCGTTGAAGTGGCTGTACGTGCCGCGGGCGGCCTGGATGGCGATGAACCCGACGTCGACGATGCCGGTGACGGCGAAGACGGTTCCGAGGGTCCACATCGTGCGTCGCGCCCTGCGCAGCTTCGGCAGCATCCACGCGAGCGTCGCGCCGTAGAGGACGAACGACACCCCGAACTTGAACGGCTTCGCCCAGATCGACTCGTGCAGGAGCTCACGCCCGTCGACGACGAGGCCCACCGCCGCGACTACGACGAGGCCGGCCATCGCGGCCACCATGATCATCAGTGGCCGGTGCCATGACCGGACCTCGGAAATGGAGATGGACAAGGGATCCCCCAGCTGGAGCGGGCCGTTTGCGACACCGCTAATGCTGGTTCGCCCGAGGGGGAAGATCACTGGAGTGCGCAGGCCTCACTCAGGTGGGGAGAACCCCCGCTCAGCGGGTGATGGCCCCTGGCTCCAGCGCGCTGGGGTGGTGGGCGAGCTCGCTGTGGTGGCCGCCGCCGTCCGGACCGACGTGCACCGTGGCCGCCACGAGCTTCGGCACGTCGTGCAGCAGCTGGTGTTGCACCGCGGTGGCGATGTCGTGCGCCGCCACGACGTCCAGGCCTGCGTCGACGGCGATGCCGACCTCCGCGCGCACCCGGTGCCCCGACCAGCGCAGCCGCAGCTCCTCCACGGCGACGACGCCGGGAACAGCTCGGACGGCGGTCTCCGCGGTGTCGACGAGCCGGGGGTCGACGGCGTCCATGAGCCGGCGGTAGATGTCGACGGCCGCGCCGCGCAGCACGACGAGGATCGCGATCGTGATCAGCAGGCCGACGATCGGGTCGGCGAGGGGGAACCCGGCGAGGACGCCGAGCGCGGCGCCGACCACGGCGAGCGAGGTGAAGCCGTCGGTGCGGGCGTGCAGGCCGTCGGCGACCAGCGCCGCCGACCCGATGCGCCGCCCCACCCGGATGCGGTGGACCGCGACGAGCTCGTTGCCGAGGAATCCGATCACGCCCGCGGCGAGCACCACCCCGACGTTCTCGACGGGACGCGGCTCGATGAGACGGTGGATCGACTCGTAGCCCGCCACGACGGCGGACAGCGCGATCATCGCCACGATGAACACCCCGGCGAGGTCCTCGGCGCGCCCGTAGCCGTAGGTGTAGCGACGGGTGGCCGCACGGCGGCCGAGCACGAACGCGATCCACAACGGCACCGCCGTCAACGCGTCGGAGAAGTTGTGGATCGTGTCGGCGAGCAGCGCCGTGGACCCGGACACCAGCACGACCACCAGCTGCGCCAGCGCCGTGGCACCCAGCACGAGCAGGCTGATCTTCAGCGCCCGGATGCCCTCGGCGCTCGCCGTGAGCGCCGCGTCGATCGAGTCGGCGGCGTCATGGCTGTGCGGCCGGAACACCTCCCGCACGCGGTCCCGGAACGAGTGCCCGTGTCCGTGGCCGTGTCCGTGCGATTCCACGACTCGAATCTCCACGAAGAATTGGCAATTCGCAAGAAGATCGCAGAGATGCAATAACCTTGCACTCAGCTCCTTCCAGCAGGTGCACTCCCGGGGTTTCCGACACTGCTGATCAGCAGCGCGAGCTGCGCGGCATAGCGCTCCACCAGCTCGGGCGACCCGGCGTCGGCGCCGAACAGGCCGCGGGCCAGGTGCGGGTAGACGGCGAGGGCGTTGGCCGCACTCAACGCGATGAGGTGCAGCGCGGCCGGGTCGAACCGGTCGTCGAGCTCGCCGGCCCGCTGGCGCTCGCGGAGCGCCTCGACCTCGTGCTGGAGCCGGGCGTTGCGCTCCCGCGCCTCCTCGCCGCTGTCCTCCCCGGTGTCGGCGAGCCCGTCCCAGGCCAGCAGGCGCCCGCCGAGGTTCTCGACGCTCGCCCGCACGTACCGGGTGATCATCTCGGTCATCGGGATGTCGTCGGGGATCGCCTCCGCCTCATGGGCCCGCCAGCGCCGGCCCATCTCGCGGTACAGACCCTCCTTGCCGTCGAAGTAGTAGGCGATGAGCTGCTGGTTCACGCCCGCCCGCGCGGCGATCTCGGACACGCGGGCCCCGGCGAAGCCCTTGGCGGCGAACTCCGCGGTGGCTGCCTCGAGGATGCGCGCCTTCGTGCGCTCCGGGTCGCGCTGCCGCTCGTGCGCGGCCGGAGCCCGTCGCCCTTTCGTCGTCACCAGCGGGATTCTGCCATTCGCCCGCCGAGCTCAATCATGTGTTCACGTGACAACCCGCCTCGTGCCGGCTCGCCCGGCTTCCCGGCTCCGCCAGGACGTAGGCTCCGATCGTCGTTGGAGGTGTTCGCATGTCGTCCTGTTGCCCGCCGGCCCGCCCGGGCGAGGAACCACTCGATCGGGCCCCGGTGGCGGTCGGGCACGCACGACTCGACGGCATGGTCGAGCTCCCGGGCGGCACGTTCCGCATGGGCACCGACGACCCGGACGGGTTTCCCGAGGATCGCGAAGGGCCGGTCCGGGAGGTCACCGTGGAACCGTTCGCGATCGGGGCCCACTGCGTGACGAACGAGCGGTTCGCCGAGTTCGTCGACGCCACCGGCTACCGCACCGACGCCGAACGGTTCGGCTGGTCGTACGTGTTCGCGAAGTTCCTGCCGGGCGAGCTGCGCCGGGCCTCCCCGCGCCTGGAACGGACACCGTGGTGGTGCGGGGTGTCCGGCGCGCTGTGGCGGCATCCGGAAGGGCCTGGCAGCGACCTCGACGGCCGTGGGGGCCACCCGGTCGTGCATGTCTCCTGGCACGACGCGGCAGCGTTCTGCACGTGGGCGGGGGCGCGGCTGCCGACGGAGACGGAGTGGGAGTACGCGGCGCGGGGCGGGCTCGACCAGGCCCGCTACCCGTGGGGCGACGAGCTCACGCCCGGCGGCGAGCACCGCTGCAACATCTGGCAGGGCCGGTTCCCGGCGCACGACTCGGCGGACGACGGCTTCTCCGGCACGGCCCCGGTGGACGCGTTCGAGCCCAACGGGTTCGGCCTGTACAACGTGGCGGGCAACGTGTGGGAGTGGTGCGCCGACTGGTTCGACCGGGCCGAGCAGAACCGCGCGATGCGGGGCGGCTCATACCTGTGCCACGAGTCCTACTGCAACCGCTACCGGGTGGCCGCCCGCACCGCCAACACCCCGGACAGCTCGGGCGGCAACCTCGGCTTCCGCTGCGTCGTGGACGTCTGACTCAGAGGTACATCACGAACTGGCGCAGCAGCACGGTCGCGAGGAAGACCACGATGAACGCCAGGTCGATCCCCACGGAACCGGCCCGGATCGTCGGCAGCACCCGGCGCACCGGGGCGATCACCGGTTCGGTGGCGCCGTGCGTGATCCGCTGGGCGGTTCGGCGCCACTCGGGTTCGGGGCCCGACGACAGCACCGCGATCCAGTCGACCGCCACCCTCGCGAGCAGCACGATCTGGAAGAGCAGCAGCAGCGTGCCGAGCAGCGCACCGATCGCGGACATCCCGATCTCCTCCCGTTACCTGATCGGAGAACGTCGGACCGGGCCGCAAAGTGTCCGGTTCGTCCTCAGACGAACTCGGTCCGGTGTGAGAGCGCCCACTCCCGGAACGTGCGGCTCGGGTGACCGGTGACCCGCTCGACCGTGTTCGTCACGGCAGCGGGCACGTCGACCGCCGCGGCCGAGACGTCCAGCAACGCGTCGAGCACCTGCGCCGGCATCCACGGCGGGCGCCGCTCGAGGGCCTGGCCACGGGTGAGCTCGTCGACGCCGATCGGCGCGCCGCGCACGTCGGCGAGGATGTCGACCATGCGGCGCTGGGACAGCGACTCCGGCCCGGTGAGCACCAGCATCCGGCTGCGGTGCGCCTCGCCGGTCAGGACGTCGGCAGCCACCTCCGCGATGTCGTCGATGTGGATCGGGTTGAACCGGGCGTCCGGGTAGGCGATCCCGACCCGCCCGTGCGTGCGGATCTGCTCGGTCCAGTCGCGCCGCGCGTTGCTGGCGAGCCAGCTCGGGTACAGCACGGTGTGGCTCAGACCCGAGTCCTGCACTGCCTGCTCCACGGCGCGGTGGACGAGCCCGATGAGGCGATCGTGCTCCCCCACCTCGTACGACGCGGGCGAGGAGAGCAGCACGACGTGCTGGACGTCGGCCTTGCGGGCTGCGTCGAGGAATCCCTCGACCGGGCCGCGCACCGGGTAGAGGAACACCGTCTCGACGCCGGAGAGGGCCGTTTCAGCGTTCCGCGGGTTGGTGAGATCCAGCTCGACGGCCTCCACGCCCACCGGCGGGGACGCCGGGTTGCGGCTCGAGCCGCGCACCCGGTGCCCCGCCTCGACGAGCCTGCCGGCGACCCGGTGCCCGATGTTGCCGTGCATGCCGGTGACAAGGATGGTCATGCGCCCGCCTCCACGTAGCTTTGTCAACAAAGCAAACCTACTTTGGCGCCAGATCGACTGTCAACCGGCCTGGTGCGCCATGAGCCGGGCATTGCCACCCCCGGCGGCGACGAGCTCGTCGTGCGTACCCGCCTCGACGACCCGGCCGCCGCCGAGCACGACGATCCGGTCCGCGTGCCGAACGGTGGACAGCCGATGGGCGATCACGAGCGTGGCGTGCTTCTCGGATGGATGATCGCGACGAGCCGCACGTCAGCGTGGTGGGCGCAGCGCCGGCGTACGCCTCGGGTCGATCACGCGGCGGTGATCGCTACGAGAAGTGCGTCATCGCCGTCCGCGAAGCGTTGCTGCGCGCATCGGCACGATCATCTACACGCGAGGGCGGGACGTACTACTGCGCCTCGTCCTCGCCGGCCGGCAGGTAGCGGCGAGCCCAGTCGTGGGCGGTCATCGCGGGCACTCCGGTCCTGCGGCCGATCTCGGGCCAGGAGAGGCGATCCCGGCGGTACAGCACCGCGATGGCCTGCCCGAGACGCTCTGGCGCCGAGCGGCGCAGCGCACCCCACGTGCTGATCAGTAGAACCAGCTCGTCGTCCGTCAACGACTCCGGATCACGAGCAATCAGGCGCGCCAGGTCCGCCACCCGCCCGGACTCGTCGCGATCCGTCATCACGGCAGTCTGTGCTTGACCTGCCTTACGAAACCCGTAAGGTCATCCACGTGAGGGATGAGGTCTACTCGGTTCACGCAACCCGACCCGACGACCCCGGGGCGGTGGAGATCGTGTTCCGGACCGAACACGAGGCGATCGCCTACGCGAAGGACCGATCGACAGACTGGCGGGTGCTGGCGGCGTCGATCACGCGGTTCGCGATCGGCGAGCTCGGGACGCGTCACCCTGTGGCGTGGTTCGTGGACGGCGAGCCGCAGCCGCCGCGTGCTGCGCGGCCCGGCGGCCGGTTCTGTCCGCACGGAGGCGGCGACGATCGATGATCGGTCCGAGCTGCACGTCCCTGCTGCCGCGATCGCCCTCCCATGCTGCTCGCCTTCGGCACCGCCGACCCGCCGCTCACCGCGATGCTGCTCTGCAGCGCGCCGCACCGGGCGTTCGACCGCATCTGGCACCAGGACGTGCCCTACGAGACCGAGCGCCTGTCGGCCGCCGTGCGCGAGCTCTTCCGCCGGGCGCTCGACATCGACCCCGCCGTTCGCGGGTCTCAGCGGCGCACGCCGTAGCGCAGCATCAGCGTGTCGCTCTCCGCGACCACCGACAGCAGGTCCAGCCGTGCCGGGTCGATGTCGACGCCTGCGGCGATCCGGCCGGCCGCGCCGGACACCAGCGTGGGCGAGACGGTGAGCCGCAGCTCGTCGACCAGCCCCGCCGCGAGCAAACCGCCGAACAGGAGGGCGCCGCCCTCGGAGTCCACGCGCTCCAGGCCGTGCGCGGCCAGCGTGTCGACGGCCAGGCGCAGATCGACCTCCCGCTCCCCCGCGATCACGACGGTGGCGCCCGCCGCGGCCCACGCCTCGCGCTTGCGTTCGGGCACGGCCGCTGCGGTGATCACGAAGCTCGGTACGACCGCCTCCGTGAGGACGGGCGCGTCCTCCGGCAACGACCGGCCGGTGGTGACCACCGCCGTGGGTGGGACCGGGGCGAGCCCGTGGCGCTCCCGGCGGGCGGCGGTCTCCGCGTCCGGGTGCACGCCGCGGAACTCCTCGACCATGGCGGTGGTCGCCCCCACCAGCAGGACGTCGGCCAGGTCGCTGCCGAGCCGCAGCACCCGCCGGTCGGGCTCGTTGGACAGGGCACGGGCCCGGCCGTGCAGCGCGACGGCGCCGTCCGCGCTCGACACGAAGTTGACGGCGAGCCACCGCCCCGCCGGGTACCCGTACAGCGATTCGAGCTGCTCGCCGTCCAGCTCACCGGCGGCGTGCGGAGGCCAGATCTGGCGCATCAGGCGACCCATTCCGACGCGCGCACGGGAGGCCGCCCGTCGAAGACGCTGGCCACGATCTCCAGCGCGTGCCGGGTCGGTTCCACTTCATGGGCCCGGAAGACGCGGGCGCCGGCCTGCGCCGCGATCGTGGTGGCCGCGAGCGTGCCGGCGAGTCGCTGGTCGAGTCCGACCCCGAGCGTCTCACCGACGAAGGTCTTGTTGGACAAGGCCATCAGCACCGGCCATCCGGTGGCCACGAACCGCGGCACCGCCCGCAGCAGCGCGAGATGGTCGGCGGTGTTCTTACCGAAGCCGGTGGCGTCGACCAGGATCCCGGAGCGCGGCACCCCCCTGGCCTCGGCCAGCTCGGCGAGCCGCACGGTGTCGTCGAGCACGGTGGCCACGACGTCGGCGTAGTCCGGCCGGACCGGTTCGGCGCGCGGCTCCCGGCCGCCGGTGTGGGTACACACGTAGCCGGCGCCGAACTCCGCGGCGACGTCGATCAGCTTCGGGTCGAACCCGGCCCACGCGTCGTTCATCAGGTCGGCACCGGCGCGGCACGCGGCCGCGCCGACCTCGTGCCGCCAGGTGTCGATGCTGATGATGATGTCCGGGTACCGATCGCGGATGTACTCGACCGTCGGCACGACCCGGCGGATCTCCTCGTCGGCGTCGACATCATCGCCGGGGCTCGCGGCCACCCCGCCGATGTCGATCATGTCGGCTCCCTGGGCGACGGCCCTGTCGATCGCAGCCTTCGCGGGTTCGTCGGCGAACGTGGCGCCCTGGTCGTAGAAGGAGTCGGGCGTCCGGTTCACGATCGCCATGACCAGCGCGCGGTCGCGCACCGGTCTGCGCCCGCGTATCACCAGCTCGCCCGCCGTGTCACCCATGCTTCGGATAGTAGAGATCCGCAGCCCTGCCCCGGACCGAGGTTGCCGCGGCCGCCGTTCGCCTCACCCGGAGGAGTCGACGGAAAGATCGTCTCGACCGTCGAACAATCCCGCGTGCGAATTCGTGCATACGAGCAAGCTCCCCTGATCGGGTGTTTTCACGATCCGGCCGACGCCGTAGCGTTCGCACGCGTCCAGTTCACACGAGTTCGGGAGGTTCGGTGTCACTGACAGTTCCGGCAGCCTTGCTGGAGAAGGCGCACCAAGGGACGGTGGCGGACGAAGAATTCGTGGCGTGCGTCCGCGATTCACTTCCGTACGCCTGGTCGATGGTGGAGCGCCTGGCGAAGGAGCTGGAGGCGAGCGGCTCGCCGTCGGCGCAGAACATGGAGGTACCACCGGACGAACGCTCGTGGGGTGAGGTCTTCCGACTGGTCGGGAGCGATTCCATGCGGGGTGCCGTCCAGCGCCATTTCGGCGTGCGCCTGGCATTCCAGAACTGTTGCCGCGTCGGATTGTTCCGGCCGGACGCAATCGCGGAGTACGAGGAATTCATCTCACCGCGTGCACAACTGCTGAACCAGAAACCGGAGCTGCTCAACTGCTGAGATAACGCGCGCTGCGTGCGGTCTTCGCAGGGTCCGCGGGCTCTGCGAAGGCCGCACGCGGCGCGCGTACCTGTCCGCGCCGGAGCGCGCTACATGAGCGACGCCGAGCCACGCGGACGCGGCGAGCCTCTACGTCCTGCCGATCTGACCGAATCGTCGATCCTATAGGAACCTAGGTGTGCCGATCGTGGTCGTGCTGCGCTAGCCTGGCCGGTCATGAGCGCAGATCCGGCCATCGCCAACGCCCCGGGGCGCCCCGTCACCCGGCGCGCGCTGCGCGACAGCGTCTACGAGGTGCTCCTCGAGCGCGTCATGGACGGGTCCAGCCCGGCGGGCAGCTCGCTCAACATCGACTCGCTGGCCCGGCAGCTCGGCGTCTCCCCCACGCCGGTGCGCGAAGCGCTGGCGCAGATGGAGCACACCGGGCTCGTGTCGCGGGAGGCGCTCAAGGGGTACCGGGTGGCCGATCCGCTGTCCGACCCGCAGATGGAGGAACTGGTCGACGCGCGGGCCGCGATCGAGCTGGCCGCCGTCGAGAAGGCCGTCACCCGGCACGCCGACCTGCTGGCCGACCTGCGGGTCGCGCACGCGCACCACGTGCTCAGCGCGCATCGCATCACCCAGCTGCGCCAGGACGGGCCGCCGCCCGGCTTCGCCGATCTGCGCGAGTACTTCGCGGCCGACTGGAGCTTCCACCTCGTGATCATGCGGGCCTCCGGCAACCGCTACCTGCTGCAGATGGCCGAGTCGCTGAGCGTGCACGTCCACCGGCTCCGCCAGACCATCGACCACGACGTCTATGACGTCGACCAGGCCGTCGCCGAGCACGCGGCGGTCCTCACGGCGTTCGAGTCCGGCGACGCGGCGGCGCCCGTCGTGGCCATGCGCACGCACCTGGCCGGCGTCGCCAGCCGGTCCAGCGGTCTGGGCTGATCGCTTGCCCTCTGCGCGCGACTGACCTACCGTCCCCACGAATCCAATAGGATCTTTGATCGCCTTTCCGGACCACAGGAAGGCCGACGACGATGTCGACGTCCACCCCCCGACGGCTGGGGCGGCTGCTCGCCGCAGCCGCCGCGGTCGCCCTGCTCTCCGGGTGCGCGCTGTACGGCGCCCGGCCACCCGTCCCCGACGACTGGGGACCGCGCGGCTCGGTCTCCGCCATGGTCGCCTTCGCACCCGGCGGCGGGAGCGACCGCTCGGCCCGGGTGATCTCCCAGGCGCTGAACGAGCTCGACGCCGGCTTCGACGTCAACGTCGAGAACAAGGAGGGTGGCTCCGGGGCCGTCGGCTGGGCCACGTTCCTCTCCGAGGAGGGCAACGGCAACGCGCTGCTCGTGGCCGAGACGGCGCTCAACACGCTGCCGCTGGTCTACGACGTGCCGTTCACCTATCGCGACTTCACCCCGCTCGTCATGTTCGCGCAGGACTCCCGGATCGTCGTCGCCCCCCGCGACAGCCCGTACCGGACGTGCGCCGACGTGGTCGCGGCAGCCGGTAGCGGAACGCGGATCGTGTCCGGCTCCAGCGGCCGCACCGGGGCGGACGCCCTCGTCGTGCACGAGCTGAGCACGGCCGGGGCATCCATCGACGTGGTGCCCTACGGCTCCACGGGCGAGGTGCTCACCGCCCTGCTCGGCGGCCAGATCGCGATCGCCCCGGCCAGCGCGGCGTCGGCCAAGCCGTACCTGGAGAACGGGGACTTCGTCGCGCTGTGCACGATGAGCCCGCAGCGCTACGACGACCCGCTCCTGGGCACCGTGCCCACCGCCAAGGAGCAGGGGCTCGACGCCGAGGTCACGATGTGGCGGGGTGTGCTGGGCGCGGGCGGGATCGCCCCGGTGCAGCGCGACTACTGGATCGAGCGGATCCACGAGGCGATGCGGTCGGAGACCTACCGGTCGTACCTGGCGGAGGACCTGCTCATCCCCGCCGACGTCAGCGGGGACGAGTTCGCGACGTTCCTCGACGGCTACGACCGGGAGATGCAGCAGATCTTCCCGCGCGAAGGGGACCAGCAATGACCGCCCGCCGGGACGTGCTGGTCAGCCGCGTGGTGCTCATCGTCATCGGCGCGGCCTTCTTCCTCGGGTCCTTCGCCTACGACTGGGCGGGCGACGACGGCACGATCGGATCCGCGGTGCTGCCCCGTACGGCCGGGCTGCTGCTCGTGCTGGTGGGGGTCGCGCTCGTGGTGCAGGAGGTGCGCTCCGGCGCGGCGCGGGACGACGAGGTGGTGGGCGTGGTCGTGCCCGACGGCGAGGCGCCGGACCCGGCGCGCACCCGCCGGAAGCTCGTGGTCGTGCTCGCGGCGATGCTCACCACCGCGCTGCTCATCCCGATCACCGGGCTGCTGCCGACGCTGTCGCTGCTCACGCTGTTCCTGTGCGCCGTCGTGGAGCGCCAGCCGCTGCCGCGCTCCGTGGGCGTCGCGGCCGCGGTCGGCGTGCTCGGCCACCTGCTGTTCGTCGTGCTGCTGCGGGTGCCACTCCCCCTCGGCGTGTTCGACCCGGCCGTATGGAGCCTGCTGTGATCGACAACCTGGTGCTGGGCTTCGAGTCGGCACTCACGCCGGAGAACGTGCTCTGGTGCTTCGTCGGGGTGCTGCTCGGCACCGTGATCGGCATCCTGCCCGGGCTCGGGTCGGCCACCGGCGTCGCGATCCTCATCCCCGTCACGCTGACGTTCTCGCCGCTGACTGCGCTCATCATGCTCGCCGGCATCTACCACGGCGCGCAGTTCGGCGCGACGATCACCGCGATCCTCATCGCGACGCCCGGCGAGGCGTCCTCGGTGATCAGCACGCTCGACGGCTACCAGATGGCGCGCAAGGGTCGCGCCGGCCCGGCGCTGGCGATCTCGGCGCTGGGCGCGTTCGTCGCCGCGATGGTGTCGCTCGTGGTACTCGTGGCCGTCGCCCCGTTCTTCGCGCAGCTCGCGCTGGACTTCGGACCGCCGGAGATGCTCGCGATCATGATCCTCGGCCTGAGCACGATCGTCGTGTTCTCCGGGCGGAACCTGCTGCTCGGCGCGGCGATGGGGCTCTGCGGGATCCTGATCGCCTGCATCGGCGTCGACGTGGGCAGCGGCACCGCGCGCTACACGTTCGGCGACGTGGACCTCTTCGGCGGCGTGCCGTTCGTCGAGGTGATGATCGGCCTGTTCGCGCTGGGCGAGCTGCTCAACCAGCTCCACCACGGCATGGCCGCCCCGATCCGCGCGCGCTTCAAGGACCTCCTGCTCACCCGTGAGGACCTGCGGCGCGCCGCGGCCCCGACGGCCCGCGGCACCGTGGTGGGCTTCCTGCTGGGCTGTCTGCCCGGCGCCGGCACCACGCTCGCGTCGTTCATGGCCTACGGCGCCGAGAAGCGCTTCTCCCGCCACCGCAAGGAGCTGGGCAAGGGCGCGATCGAGGGCGTGGTCGCGCCCGACGCGGCCACCAACGCCGCGTCCAACGCGAACTTCGTGCCCACGCTCGTGCTCGGCGTGCCGGGCGGGGCCACCACCGCCGTGCTTCTCGGCGCGTTGCTCGTCTACGGCATCCAGCCCGGGCCGCTGCTGTTCGAGAACCAGCCCGAGCTCGTATGGGGCCTGCTCGTGTCGTTCTTCATCGGCAACCTGATGCTGCTGGTGCTGAACCTGCCGCTCGCCCCGGTGTTCGCGCAGCTGCTGCGGGTGCGCTACGCCTACCTCTACCCGCTGATCATCGCCACGAGCCTGCTCGGCGCCTACTCGGTGAAGACCAGCATGTTCAGCATCTGGGTGGTGCTCGTGTTCGGCGTGGTCGGCTACGCGATGAAGCGGCTCAACCTGCCGGTGGCACCGCTCGTGCTCGGCCTGGTGATCGGCCCGCTCTTCGAGAAGGCTCTCGTGCAGACCTCGGCGCTGGCCGGCGACGACGGCGTCGCGAGCCTGGTGCTGACCAGCCCGGCCGCCGTGGTCGTGCTGCTCGCCGCGGTGGCCCTGGTGGCCGGCCCACCGATCGCCGCGGTCGTGCGTCGCCGCACGCGTACAACCGAGCAGGAAACCGTTTCGACCGGAGGGAAGTCATGACCGCCAGCCAGACCGAGAAGCCCCGGGTCGCCGTCACCCTCGGCGACCCCGCCGGGATCGGCCCGGAGCTGGTCGCCCGGCTGCTGGCCGACCCGAGCACCACGGAGACGGCCGACATCGTGCTGATCTCCGACGAGCAGGAGCTCGCCGACGCGCAGGCCGACGCCGGTGTGGAGTTCTCCTACGGCGAGCCGGGGCGGCCCCGGCTGCACGACAACGGAGCGGCGCGGCCCGGCACCTTCGAACGCAAGGTCGCCACCGAGGCGGGCGGGCGCTGGGCGATGAGCAACCTGCGCGTCGCCCTGGAGATGGCCGACGCGGGCGACGTCGACGCGATCCTGTTCGCCCCGCTGAACAAGTCGTCCCTGCACCTGGCCGGCATGCGGGAGAAGGACGAGCTGCGCTGGTTCGAGACCCTGCTCGGCGCGGAGGCCTACACGTGCGAGCTGAACGTGCTGCCGACGCTCTGGACCGCGCGGGTCACCTCGCACGTCTCGATCGCCGAGGTCGCGGCCGGCATCACGCGCGAGAACGTGCTCGGCGCCGGCAGGCTGCTGCACTCCGTGCTGCGCGACTCCGGCATCGCCGCGCCCCGCATCGGCGTGTGCGCCCTCAACCCGCACGCCGGGGAGAGCGGGCGCTTCGGCCGGCACGAGATCGACATCATCGCGCCCGCCGTAGGCGAGCTGCAGGCCGAGGGAGTGGACGCCGCCGGCCCGTTCCCGTGCGACACGATCTTCCTGCGCCGCGAGGAGTTCGACGGGATCCTGACCATGTACCACGACCAGGGCCAGATCGCCATGAAGCTGATCGGCTTCGACGGCGGCGTGACCATGGCCGGCGGGCTGCGGGTGCCCATCTGCACGCCGGCGCACGGCACCGCGTTCGACCTGGTCGGCCGCCGGGCGGCGAACACCGGGTCGATCCGCAACGCGTTCGACCTCACCGCCCGGATCGGCGCCCGCCGCCGCGCCGCCCTCGGCGTCAGGGGCTGATCACCGCTCACGCCATGGCGGTGGCGGCGACCGCCACCGCCAGCAGCGTGTCGAGCACGACGCAGAACTCCGCGAGCGAGCGCGACCACCCGGCCGGTGCGGTGGTGATACACGTCCCACGCGGCGTGGCCGAGCAGGCCCGCCGCCACGAGGTAGCCACCGAGGTCGGGGCTCATCCGCAGCGCGAGGACGGCGACCCCACCGAATCCGGCCATCGCGAGCGTCTGCAGCGGCAGGCCCGTCGCCGGGCGCGTCGCACCTCGGAGCAGCCCGACCATCCGTCGAACGAGTGCACTCAGCCGCGCCCGCCTGCCGGACCCCGCCCGGTCGCCGACACTGCCCGCATGGACGAGCGGGGCGACGGCCCGCCGCGCCCGCCGCCGGACGCGGCGGCGATTCGCCGAGCACTCGCCGAATGCATGACGCTGGGCGACATCGACGACGCGATGGGCTGGGCGACCGGCACGGCTCGCCGCCGCCGCTGGCGTGATCCCGACGCGGGCGGGCTACCGCCGGCGGACGCCGAGCTGGGCGGCGTGCCGCTGTGGTTCCGCGCGACGATCATCGGCTGGGACGAGCACGAGGATCCACCTCCCGCGGTGGGGCACAGCGCCGAACCGGACACCGCCACCCGGGCAGAAGGCGACGCCGGCCCCGAGGTCGGGCCGGAGGCCGAACCACAGCCCGTCACATCCGGCGCCGGAGCCGAGTCCGATGCCGGGGCGAACGTGGGCGCGGATCTCGAGGCCGAGTCCGGGGCTCCGACCGGCGCGGACGCCGACGTCGGAGCCGGGGCCGAGCCGGACAGCGGAGCCGACGTCAGAGTCGGACCTGGGCGAGAGCCGCCCGGGGCCGGCCGGATCGACACCGGTTTCTCGCTCAGCGCCGGCCAGGACGTCCAGGCGTTCGTCCAGGGAGCGTGGCACCCGGCCACGGTCGTCAGCCGGGACCGACGGACGGTCGTGGTGGACTACCAGCTCGCTCCCGGTCCGCTCGGTGCACGGCGTCAGCGGGTGACGCTCGAGCGGATCCGGGTGCCCGACGCGCAACCGCCCGATCCGGGACGATGATCGTTCCGACCAGCACACCAGGGTCATGGGGACAGCGCTGACGTGCTGATCACCGCGATCACACCGTCATGATCGTGACGAGCAGGACGCCTGCGTCGCCCGGACGACGCCGCTGTGCGTCTCGGAACGATCTTGCTGATCGTTGCCGCGGCGGCGCTGTTCTTCCTCGGCATGGGCGTACTCGCGCTGGCCCGGCCGGCCGGTCTCGTGGCCCCGTTCGGGAACTCCCTCGCCGGCCCCGACGCGCGGCTGGAGGTCTGCGCGGTGTACGGCGGCTTCGGGGTCGCGATCGCGGCGTTGCTCGGCGTCGCGGCTCTCGATCCCGCGGCCCACCGCGGCGAGTTGCTCGCCGTCGCCGTCGCGCTGTTCGGGATGGCGGGCGGCCGGCTGCTCGGGCGGATCCGGGACCGGCCCGACCGCTTCTACCCGGTCTGGTTCTACTTCTGGGTCGTGGTCGGTGCGGGAGCACTGCTGCTGGTCGCCCGGTGATCGCTAGGCGACCGTCAGGTGCACCAGCGGCAGCCGGGCCAGCTCGGCGGGCGCCAGGGCGGCGGCGTCGTCGAGGACCTGGCGCTGCCGCTCCTGCATCCGCGCGTCCACCCGGCCGGCGAGGTTGTAGGCGAGACGACCGAGCATGCGCACGGTCGGCTCCTCCACCAGCGGGCGTGGGCTGGACACGATCGCGATGCCGGTCGGCTTTCCGTCCGCGTCCTGCGCCACGCCGATCGTGAAGGCCTCCCGTGGGTTCACGTGCCGGGACGCGAGCTGGTCGCGCGCTCGCGACAGCATCCCGTGCAACCGCCGGAACTCGTCCTCGTGCTCGAGGCCTGCGAGGTCGGCCTCGGTGAGCACGGCGCCGCGGGGTGAGAAGCAGCGGACGTAGGCGATCAACGCACCCGTCCACAGGGCCTCCACCTGCGCGGCGTCGGGTTCACGGGCACCGAGTGCGATGACGAGGTGCTCGCAGCAACGCAGGGCGTACTGCAGGTCCTCGAACACCGCGGCCAGGCCGGCGAGCTCGGCGGCGCTGGGCAGGTCGAGCCTGCGCACCGAGGCGGGCGGGGCGGCGGGAGTCACGACCGCCTCCCGTCGAGGTCCGGGAACATCGTGGCCCGGATCTCGGCCAGCTGGGCTTGCACCATCGGCGCCGCGGGCCCCTCGTCCTCACGTCCGGGCTCGATCCCGAGGGCACGCAGCAGCGCCGCCGCGGGCACCGCGGGATCGCCGGTCTCTCCGAGCACCGGGTGCATGCCTGCTCCGGCGAGGTGGTGGAAGACCACGTTCACCACCGTCCACGGGTTGTAGGTCTCGGGGCTCACGGTGATCCGTCCAGCCGTGGGATGAGGTCGCCGTGCAGGTCCCGCTCCGGCCGGCCGAGCAGCACGTCGATGCGGGCGAGCAGCCGATCGGAGACCGCGTGCTGCAGGGCGTGGGCCTCGGCGGGAGCCTCGTCGGGGTCCAGGTCGAGCACGCGCACGAGGAACAGCTCGACGAGCGCGTGGCGGCGGGCGAGACGGCGGGCCGGCTGGATCGTGGTCACGGAAGGCGCACCTCCTCCGGGTAGCGGGTGGCGAGCAGGTCGCGGCAGGTGTGCCCGTTGGCCTCGATGCCGACCCGGGTGAGCCGGGCCCGGCGCAGGTGCAGCGGCACCTGGGCCGCGGTCACCGGCGTCCCGTCCGGGTGCAGGAGCAGCGGGGCGTCGCGGCCGTGCGGGAGGCCCACCTCGGCCCGGCGCTGCCGCAGCCGGTCGAGATCCGGTGACGGCGGCGCGTCGCCGAGGCGCATGGCCGCCAGGTCCTCCGGGGTGCAGCCGGCGTCCACCAGCGGGCGGGCCACCCGGTCCTGCCCGGCCAGCGCCGCCTTGCGCAGGAACACCGCGCGCAGCTCGTCCAGCTCGGCCTGCGCCTGCCCCTCGAACGACGCCACGAACCCGGCCCGGGCCGCGACGCCGTCGTTGATCGTCGCGGAGACGAAGTGGTCGTCCAGCGCGATGTCCGCGCGCGTGACGCCGGGCACGGCGGCCACCGCGTCGTGGGCGTCGGCCACCATCAGCCACGCGAAGTTGGGGGCGCAGAAGAAGGTGGGCAGGCGCAGCCGGACGGCCGCGACCCCGTCGGCGGACACGGTGCACGAGGACACGAACTGGAGATCGGTGATCGGTTCGTCCAGTTCGGGGTCGCGCACCGTGTCCAGCGCCGCCCACACCGCGGCGGCGAGCGCCGTCACGGGCTACCGGCCGCCGCGGCGTCGGTGAGCAGCTGCTCGCCCGGATGGTCCTGCTCGCCGGCCGTGGTGGCGAGCTGGCATTCGGGTGGCACCGGGATGTCGTAGAGCTTGGCGGCGTTCAGCCCGAGGATCTTCTTCCGGGATTCGGTGGTGAGCCGCGGGTAGTCGGTGAACGCGTCGTCGTCGGGCATCTGCCAGTCGACGAAGCCTTCGACCTGCCACTTGGGCACCCAGATGTTGTAGTCGCCGCCGAAGGTCATCCGGTCCTCGCCGACCCAGAACAGCAGCTCACCCATGACCTTCGCGAAGAACTTCGGCCTCGCGTGCATCAGGCCGCCGATCACGACCGAAAGCCCGGCGTACACGTTGGGCTCCTGCACCGCCATGAAGCAGAAGTCCTCGATGCGGGGCAGGCCGACGTGCTCGACGATGAAGTTCAGGTCCTGGAAGTCGGTGGCGGCGTGGTCGACATCGGAGACGTCGAACGCGTCCTTGTCCAGCGGCCAGATCGTCGGGCCCTTGTGGACGTGGATGTTCTTGATGCCCAGCTCCTGCGCGCGGGCGAGGAACTGGTAGGTCTCCGGGTCGGACAGCTTGTAACCGCGCGACCCCTTGTTCCACTCGGCGGTGTAGAGCTTGACGCCCTTCAGGCCGTACTTCTGCGCATCCGCCTCGAGCTCCTTCAGCCCCGCGTCGCCGTCCCGCGGGTCGAAACGCCCGTTGACGATCAGGCGGTCGCCGAAACGCTCCAGCAGCTGCGCGTTCTGGTCGATGGTGTTGAAACCGTTCGTGTACCACTCCTTGAGGTACGTCGACTGGAAGATCGCGTAGTCGACGTGGCCCTCGATGAACATGTCGCGCTCGAAGTCCTCGGGCGTGACCTTGAGGTAGTGCTCGTAGTCCCAGTGGGTCTCGGGCGGGCCGAGCTGGTGGTATCCGTAGAAGCAGTCGATCCAGCCCTTCGCGTACTGCTCGGCGCCGGGCTTCCAGTTCTCCCGGCTGGCGTCCCAGAAATGGCTGTGCGAATCGACGATGAAGTACTTCTCGCCATCCTTCTCGTACATGGTGGTGGGGCCTCCGCGTCAGGGAACGAGGATCGCCCGGCCGCGGACACGGCCGGCGTCGAGGTCGTGCAGCGCGTCCAGCGCCGCATCCAACGGGTATTGGCGGGTGTGCAGGGTGACCTTCCCGGCCTGGGCCAGCACCATCAGTTCGGCCAGGTCGGTGTAGGTGCCGACGATGTTGCCGATCACGCTCTTCTCGCCGGCCACGAAATCCAGCGTCGGCGCGCTGAACTGGCCGCCGTAGCCGATGACGTACTGGTAGCCGTCCGGCGCGGTCATCGCCCACGCCTCGTTCTCCGCGCCCTGCTCGGCCACGAAGTCGAACACCACGGTGGCACCCTCACCGCCGGTCAGGTCCTTGACCGCGTCCACCTGGGAGCCGTCGGCCACCACCGTCTCGTCCGCGCCGATCTGACCGGCCAGCTCCAGCGCGGCCGGATTCTTGTCGACCACGACGATCCGGGTGGCGGTGAGCGCGGCCAGGCACTGGATCCCGATGTGGCCGAGCCCGCCGGCGCCCTGCACGACCGCGGTGGTGCCGGGCCACAGCACCGGGGCGGCCTTGCGCACCGCGTGGTAGGCGGTGATCCCGGCGTCCGCGAGCGCCGCGACGTCGGCCGGGTTGGTGGACGGGTCGAGCTTGACGCAGGCCCGCGCGGTGGTGCGCAGGTACTCCGCCATGCCGCCGTCGTTGTTGGACAGGCCGGGGAAGAACGCGTTGACGCAGTGCATGTCGTTGCCCGCGCGGCAGGGCCGGCACAGGCCGCAGCTGGGCTGCGGATGCAGGATGACGGTGTCGCCGACCGCGACGCCTGAGACCCCGTCGCCGACGGCGTGGACCCAGCCGGCGTTCTCGTGGCCGATCACGTACGGCAGCTGTGGGTCCATCGCGGCGGCCCACTGGCCTTCGAGGATGTGCAGGTCGGTGCGGCAGACCCCGGCCCCGCCGATCTTGACGATCACGTCGAGCGGGCCCTGCAGCTGCGGTTCCGGAATGTCGTCGATCTTCGGGTCGGTGTGGTAGTCGTGCACCCGTACGGCTTTCATGACGGCTCCCTTCTCAACCGACCGAAGGGCCGAGCCCGAGGGACTGCGGCGTGCTCGAGTCGGGCGACGGTTGTGGGATCCCCTCGTCGAGCGGCCCGAACTCGGTCATCAACGACTTGTTCCACGGGGTGACCTCCTCGGCCACCAGCGAGTTGGTGGTGAGGATCAGGCCTGCCACCGAGGCACCGTTCTGCAGCGCGGAGCGCACCACCCGCAGCGGGTCTATGACCCCCATCTCGACCATATCGCCGAAACGGCCCTCCAGCGCGTCGAATCCGCCGTCGATGCCCAGGGTGGTGACCTGCTTGACCACGTCGTCGCCGACGTAGCCGGCGTTGGCGGCGATGAGGTGCACCGGCTCGGTCAGGGCGTGGCGCACGATCTCCACCCCGATGCGGTAGTCACCGTCGACGTCCAGGTCGTCGAGCGCGGGCTCGGCGTGGAGCAGCGCGGCGCCGCCACCGGCGACGATGCCCTCCGCGATGGCCGCCCGCGTGGCCTGCAGGGAGTCGTCGACGCGGTGGCGGACCTCCTTGGCCTCGGCGTTGGTCGGCGCGCCGACGCCGATCACCGCGGCCTTGCCCGACAGCCGGGCGATGCGCTCGGAGAGGAAGTCCTCGTCGCTGCCGATCGTGGCGCGGGCCAGCTCGGCGCGCAGCTGGGTGAGCCGCAGCTCCAGGGCCTCCCGGTCCCCGCCGCCGCCGATGATCGTGGTGCTGTCGCTGGTGACGCGCACCTGGGACGCCCGGCCGAGGTGCTCGGTGGTCATCTGCTCCAGGGCGAACGCGGAGCTGCGGCTGTGCACCTTCCCGCCGCACAGCGCCGCGATGTCCTCCAGCAGGTGGATCCGCTTCGCGCCGAAACCAGGTGCCTTGATCGCCACGGCCTGGAAGGTCCGGTTGACGTGGTTGTGCACGAGCATCTGCAGGGCGGTGCCCTCGACGGTCTCGGCCACGAGCACGAGCGGCCGCCGCTCGCCACGCATGATCTTGTCGAGCACCGGCATCAGGGACTGGACGTCCTTGACCTTCTCCGCGGTGAACAGCAGGTACGGGTCGTCGACGACGGCTTCGAGCCGGCCGGGGTCGGTCACCATGTACGGCGAGACGTACCCGTTGTCGAAGACGAAGTCCTCGACGAACCCGACGCCGATCCCGTGCTGCGGGACGTCCTCCACGGTGACGACGCCGTCCTCGCCGACGGTGTGCAGTGCCCGCGCGACGATCCGCCCGATCGACTCGTCGTCGTTGGCGGAGATCGACGCCACCCGGGCGTAGTCCTGCTCGGTGGACACCGGGTGCGTCACCTGCTGCAGGTGCTCGACGATGCGGCGCACCGCGATGTCGATGCCGCGCTTGACGAGCACCGGGTTGCCTCCGGCGGCGATCGCCTTCATGCCCTGCCGCACGATCGCCTGGGCCAGCACGATCGCGGTGGTGGTGCCGTCGCCCACGGTGTCGTTGGTCTTGACCGCCGCTTCCTTCACCAGCTGCGCGCCCATGTTCTCGAACGGGTCGCGCAGGTGGATCTCCCGCGCGATCGTCACGCCGTCGTTCGTGACCTCGGGCGAGCCGGTGATCTTCTCCAGGATGACGTTGCGGCCCTTCGGCCCGAGCGTGCTCTTCACGGCTTCGGCCAGCTGGTCGACCCCGGCTAGGAGCAGCCGCCGGCCCTCCTCACCGAATCTCAGTTCCTTCGCCATGTCGTGGGTCCTCCTGGGATGAGCGAGCGTCAGCGAGCGAATCATCGACACAGCGCCTGCGCGAAGCGCCGGCGATTCGCGGAACGTCGGTCTGCTGCGCGGGTGGGATCGACGGGCGGGGCCGCCGCCTGCGATGGCGGGCGGCGGCCCGACAGGGGGCGGAGCTACGAGATGGGCTTCAGATCGAAGTCCAGGTACTCGGCTGCGTCCTCCGGGTTGGCGAACATGATCGTGCGGTCGTCGAGGTGGACCATCCGGCCGTAGTGGGTGGACATCGCCTCCTCGAACTCGGCGGCGTTGAACCAGCCCTCCTCCTCGCCGGCCTCCTCGTCGACGTCGGCGTAGACGACGTCGAACCGGTTGCGGCCGTCGGCACGGATCATCGAAGGCAGGTGGGTGACGGTGACGTTGTCCAGCCGGGTCAGCACGTTCGCGATGAGCACGCCGACCTGACTGTTCATCAGCGTGAACCCGCACATGTTCGATGCGGTGCTGTTGGACTGGTAGCGGCTCGCGGCGGTGGCGGTCACTGCTTCAGCTCCTCGGGGGTGTCGAGACCGAGATCGCGGCAGATCCCGGCGAACCGGTTCTTGGCCTTGTCGAGGCTGTCCTCGAACCGCGGCGGCTTGGCGTCGGGCTGGGACCACAGCGGCTGCATCAGGCGAGCCGCCTCCAGAGCCTGCGGCACCCAGTGCGACAGCCAGCCCTGCATGAGCGCCTTGTTGTGCTCGGCGAACTCGCGGTCCTGGGTGAGCGGCGCGAGGCAGGCGACCGTCCAGCGCAGGTCGCGCTGGGAGAAGTCGTACTCGCCCGCCCCCATCACGGTCGGCGTCACGAAGTCCCCGTGGCCGGACGCGGACTGCATCACCAGGTTGCTGCGGAACAGCTCCCCGATCAGCGGCTCGAACACGACGTTGGCCGCGAGGAGGGCCTCGCCCCAGTCGTCCTCGATCGCGGTGAGGGCCTCGCACACCTTCCGCACGCCCTGCCACTCGGGGTCGGAGTTCCACGCCGCGACGTGTGCCGCGCCGTCGAAGCCCTCGATCTCCTCGGTCAGCGTGAGGTTGTAGAGCGCGAGGTCCTGCGCGAACCGGATCTTGTGCGCACAGTTCACGGCCAGCGCCGTGTTGTGCATGTTGGTCGGCGCGGAACGCTCGTTGGCCGCGAAGACGTAGAGGCCCAGGATGTGCTCGATGTGCATCCACGCACCGACGTGGCGCTCGACGAACCGGATCCAGTTCTGCGACCACTGCTCGAACGACTTCGCGTTGCGCGCGTTCTCGATGTTCTGGTTCAGCTGCCGGACAACGTTGGCGTTGTACCGGTAGATGGTCTGTTCCCACTCCTCGTTGGGGTCGCGGAACTCGTGCCATCCGTGGGCCGGCCAGCTGTCGACCGGAAGACCGCCGGTACCGATGCCGCGCTGCGGCTCCGGCTTGTCGACGCCCCAGGCCTTGAGCTTCGTCCAGTGCAGCGGGTAGCCGGTCTCGCCGTCGGCGAAGCCGTAGATCCAGCCCTGGGTGAGGTAGTGCCGCGGGTCGGGCTGGACATCGACGGTGACGTCCTCGTAGTGCGTCTGCTTGCGCTTGGCGGGTGCGAAGTAGTTGTAGCGCCGGGCGCTCGCGCCGGAGTCGGGGAACTCCCGCGCCCCGGCCTCGGCATCGGTGAAGACGGGCTTGGGAACGCTCCGCTCCGGGCGTTCGGTCGTTGTCATGGCTGGTCCTCCGGATCACCGGTGGTGGTGAACTTGTCGTAGAAGATGTGGTCGGTCGTGCAGCCGAGCCGGGTGAGCACCGCGATCGCCGCATCGACCATCGGCGGCGGCCCGCAGACGTACGCGTCCGCGCCCTTCAGCGCGGACTCGCGGCGGACGAGGACATCGGTGATCAGCCCGATCTCCCCCGCCCAGTCGTCATCGGGTGCGGGCTCGGAGAGTGCCGGTACGTACGTCAGGCTGGGCAGCTGCTCCTGCAGTGCCGCCAGCTCCTTCTCGAAGCACAGGTCCCGTGCCGCCCGGGCCCCGTAGTAGAAGGTCACCCGACGTTCGACCCCGCGCTCGGCCATCGACCGCAGGAGCCCGAGCATGGGGGCCATCCCCGCGCCGCCGCCCACGAACACCAGGTCGGACGTGCGGCTCTCGCGGAGGGTGAAGGTGCCGAACGGCGCCTCCACCTGCAGCCGGTCCCCCACCTGCAGGCGATCGGCCAGTAGCTCGGAGAACAGCCCGCCGGGGTAGACCTTGACGACGAACTCGAGCCGGCCGTCCCGGCTGGGAGGGTTCGCCATCGAGAACGACCGCGTCTCCTCCGTGCCGGGCACCTGGAAGTCCATGTACTGGCCCGGGAAGAACTTGATCTCCTCGGGCTCCACGAGCTTGACGACCAGGTGCCGCATGTCGTGCGTCACCGCCTCGATCGCCACGACCTCGACCGTGCCGCGCCGCAGCGGCAGCCCGGAGCGGATGATCTCCTCGTCGTAGTTGAGGAGCTCGATGGTCAGGTCCTCGAAGGGGTGGGCGCGGCAGAGCAGCGTCTGCCCCTCCTCCTTCTCGTAGTCCGGCAGCGCGAACGTCGAGTAGCGGTCCAGCTCGATGTCCTCGCCCTCCAGCACGAAGGACTTGCACGCCGCGCACTGGCCTTCCTTGCAGCCGTGCATGAGCTGGACGCCCTGCTCGGCGGCCGCACGGAGGATGGTCTGGTCCTCGTCGACCTCGATCTCGATGCCGACCGGCTCGAACCGGACGACGTGCTTCTCACCCAACTGAGTCAGGCCCTTCGGTGGATGAGCACGGTTCGGCAAGGGAAGGGCCGGCGGGACCGGCCCTTCCCCCTCACCTGACCCGCGCTCAGGCGTCGGAAGGCGCCGGTCGCCCGGCAGGCCCCTGGCGGTTGTAGTCGGCGACGAACGCGGCCCGCTCGGCGTCGCTCATCTCGTTCAGCAGCACGTTCGGGCTCTGCAGGTGGGGCATGCGACGCATGTGGTCGAGCGTCCACATCTTCTTGGGGTCGAGATCCAGGTGCGGCTGCGCCGTCATGGTCTTCCCGTCGTCCCGCACGAAGCCCATGTCCTTGACGACGTCGGCCCAGTTCCAGCCGTGGTAGAGCGTCTCCCACTCGCGGTGCCCGACGAGCCGGCCCATGTTCGGGGTCTCGCGCCCCTGGTAGGTCGGCCGGAACGCCACCTTGTCGGTCCAGCGGCACATCTCGTGGCAGTAGGTCCGCCACTGCCCGTCCACCTCGTCCATCACCATGTCCTCACGGACCAGGCACGGCACCATGCAGGTCCAGCACCGGTGCGGGTACACGTAGTCGACGTTCTCGGCCACGATCGCGTTGTGCCCGTTCGGCGTGGCGAGCCGGCTGTAGTTCTCCCACCACTTCCCGTACCTGTCGTACCAGCCCGGGTACTTGTGCTCGAACCACTCGAAGTCCTCGTCCGTCATGGCGTCGATCCGCCAGTAGTTGGCGAGCCATCCGGTGGCGAAGAACTGCGCCACCTCGTGGACGTAGCCCTTCTCCCAGATCTGCTTCCAGGATTCCTCGACGAGGTCGTGCGGGATCGAGAGCCCGTACTTCTCCAGCGGTACGAGGTAGGACCGGTAGTAGTCGTCGTAGATCCACCGGCGCCACATCTCGGCGTAGGACTCGCGGTCCTTGCGCCGGTCCTTCGTGCCGTACTCGATGAACGTGCCGATCGCGGCGTCCACCACGCGGTGGTTGTTCCACCACGCGTAGCGCAGGTCGCGCTCGAGCAACTGGTGGTTGTCCTCGTCGGAGAGGGCCATCAGCAGGGTGGCGTAGCCGTTGGAGATGTGGCGCGACTCGTCGGACTGCACCGAGTGGAACACCGTGGGCAGCAGGTAGTCGCCGTTGGCCGCGGCCTCGGCCGGCATGGCCACGAACAGGGTGTTCGTGAAGGCGGTCTCGGCCACGATCGTCAGGTAGATGCTGGCCGCGGTGATCGCGTCACCCGTGATGAACCCCTCGGCGAACTGGCGGCCGATGGTGCCGCAGTAGTCGCCCTGGAAGCCGCGCAGGCTGTTGTTGAAACCCGCCGGGTCGATGTAGTTGTTCATGTACAGGCGCTTGAGGTTCTGCTGGATCGTCGAGTGCCGGACCTCGTCGATCATCTGGATCGCCTGGCCGTTGTGCAGTTCCGGGTTCGGGACCGTGTGGAACAGCATCGGCATCGAGCGCGCCGCCGAGATCTCCGGCAGGGGAATGATCGAGAGGAAGAGCTTCTGCCACTCGAGCCAGCGCTCCTGCACCTGGCGGAACATGTTGCCGCGGATCGCGCCGTCCTGGGCGCCGTACACGCGGTGGTCCTTCTCCTCCTCCATCGGGAAGTAGGACCGGAGGACCTGCTTCAGCGGGTCCTTCTTCGCAGCTTTCCGGAACGTGTAGTCCGTTCCGTACTTCATGTAAGGCTCGTGGTACAGCGGCTCCCAGGCAAGTTCCTGGATCTTCTGATGAGCCTTCGCCAGACTCTGCCGACTCACGTCATCTCCTCACGGGTGTGGTGGGTTGGCGGCGAGCCGGCGACGGCGCGGGTGTCGTCCGCTCGTGTTCCCGATCACACCCTGCGCGGCTTGCATACGCGGTCTCAATATGAGACAGGTGATCGGGCTTCCGACCGCCTACGCTGGGAGAACGCTGACGGATCGATGCCGCTCCGAGGAGGCCCGGTTGGCAGCACGAAACGAAAGCGAACAGCGAGCTCCGGCCGGTCCCGCCACCGAGGAGCTCGCGCGGGCGCGCGTGTCGTTCCTGCTGGAGGAGCCGGTGCAGACCGGCGTGGTCCGCAAGCCGATCCTCGCCTCGTGGTCCCGTTCGGTCGCGTGGGGCGTCCCCGCCGACCACATCGAGCTGCCCTACGCCGACCTCGACTCCGAGAGCCTGCTCGCCCGTGCGGCGAAGCCGGTGCTGCGTGACGTCTCCGACCAGTTCGCCACGGAACCGGTGAGCGTGATCCTCTGCGACGCCGACGGCATCGTTCTGGACCGGCGCACCGCCGACACCACCCTCGAAGCGCATCTGGACCGCGTGCTGCTGTCCCCCGGCTTCAGCTACGCCGAGCGGCATGTGGGAACGAACGGCATCGGCAGCGCCCTCGAGGGCGGCGGCCCGGTGCAGGTGTTCGGGCACGAGCACTACGTGGAGCACCTCGAGGACCTCGCCTGCGCGGGCGTCCCCGTCCGGCACCCGGGCACCGGCCGGGTGCTCGGTGTCGTCGATGTGACCTGCTGGCGCCGCAACGCCGGAGGCATGATGGCCGCCGCGATCGCCGCGATCGCGCGCCGGATCGAGGAGTCGGTCCTCGAGCACTCCGGGCGCCGCGAGCACCTTCTGCTCCAGGACTACCTCAGGGCGTGCCGCGGCGCTCGGGGCGCGGTCTTCGCCCTCGGCGCGGACGTGCTGATGATGAACGACCGGGCGCGCGAGCTGTTCGACCCGCGGGACCAGGAGCCGCTGCTCGCCGAGGCGGTGGAGGCCCTCGGCTCCGGTCGCGACCAACGGCTGGTGGTCGACCTCCCGAGCGGGCTCACCGCACGCGTGCACTGCAGGCCGAGCTTCAGCGAGGGCGGCGTGAGCGGAGGGGTGCTGCAGGTGCACCTCATCGCCCCGATCGGCCCGGCGGAGCGGAGCATCGCCGGGCCGGCATACGCCCCGTCCCTACCCACCACGGTCGGGTCCAGCACCGCGTGGAAGAAGGCCGGACAGGCCGTCGACCGGCACTTCCAGGCACGGGAGTGGCTGATCCTGGAGGGCGAGCCCGGCGTCGGCAAGGCCACGCTCGCCCGGGCCACGCACCAGAACCGCACCCCGGCGGGGCACCTGCGCCTGCTCGACGCCGACGACTACGGGCCGCACTGGATCAGCGAGGTGTCCGGCGAGCTGGAGCACGCCGGCACCCTCGTCCTCACCCACCTCGACCGGCTGCCCGCAGCCGCGGTGCCCGCGCTCGTCGACGCGCTCGAGCCGTACCGCGAGTCCACCGAGGTCGCCCGGCCGTGGGTGGTCGGCACCGTCACCCGCAGCCCTCGCCGCAGCCCGGACCTCGCCCCGCTGCTGTCCAGCTTCCCGCGCACCGCCGAGGTGCCACCGCTGCGCCACCACATCGAGGACGTCGCGGAGCTCGTGCCGCACCTGCTCACCCGCCTGGCCCGTGGCGCGCTCACCTGCTCACCCGAGGCCATGCACGTGCTCATGCGCAACCGGTGGCCGGGCAACGTCGAGCAGCTGCACCAGGCGCTGCGCAAGGTCGTGTCCAAGCGGCGCACCGGCGTGGTGGAGGCCCGCGACCTGCCGCCGGAGTGCCGGGTCACCACCCGGCGGGTGCTCACCCCGCTCGAGGCGATCGAGTGCGACGCGATCATCGAAGCACTGCTCGACACCGACGGCAACAAGGTCGAGGCCGCCCGCCTGCTCGGCTCGTCGCGGGCCACGATCTACCGCAAGATCCGCGAGTACGGCATCTCGATGCCGGGGCCACTGGAGGAGGCGGCTCGGCGCGGCTAGACCCGGGGTGCGGCTCGCAGCGCCCACACCTCCAGCGCGATTTGCCCGTTGACCCTCGATGCCGGCTCGGGCACACTCGGTTGCATTCTCGAACATTCTTAGAGGAGGTACTCGTGCGCGCCTACTTTCTTGGCACTGATCCCGCGTCGCAGTACGGGAGTTCGCCCACGCTGTACGCCACCGATCGCTCGGACCGCGTCACGTTCCTGCTGCAGGGCTGGGTCGTCACCGATCCGGAGGCGCTCGCCGAGGTCGGCGAGGTCCCGTCGGGGGAAGGGCTGGTCGAGGTCCCGATCGAGGTGCTGCGCATGGTGGCTCAGCACGAGAGGTGGGCGGAGTCCTGAATCTGCTGCTCGGCGACGAGTTCGGTCGACTGTTCCAGGAGTTCGAGTACACGGCATTCCGCCTCGAGACGCGCGACCGCTACAACGCGCCGCGGGAGGCGGGGGCTCTGCGGCAGTTCGTCGCCGGAGAGCCCGTTGAGCTGGGCTGGCGGACCACGTGGCTGCGGATGGTCCGGAACGCGACGAGGGCAGGGCGGCGTTTCTCGCGGGTGCGTGTGGTGTCGATTCCCCTGACCGACTACAGCCGATTCGCGGTGTTCTGCTCGGGGCAGGCAAACGCAGCCGGGGAGGACATCCGCTACCTGCAGCGAGACGAGGCCGACGGCCTGCCGGACCACGACTACTGGCTGTTCGATTCCCACAAGCTCGTGCGGATGCACTTCGACGAGGACGACGTCATGCTCGGCGGTGAGGTGGTCACCGATCCGGCTGAGATCGTGCGCGCCAACCACTGGCGTGACGTGGCGTGGCATCGCGCCTGGTTGCGGGAAACTTTCGTCAGCAGATAGAACGGCGGTATGACCGCCGTCCAGGACGCACGCGCCGCGCTCGGCGAGCGCCTCCGCGAACTGCGCCGCAACGCCGGCATGACCGGCCGGCAGCTCGCGGAGGCGCAGTCGTGGCCTGCGTCGAAGGTGTCGAAGGTCGAGAACGGCCGGCAGCAACCCACCGACGCCGACATCCGAGGCTGGACCGAGGCGACTGGCCGGGCGGATGCCACCGAGGCGCTGCTGGCGTCGCTGCACACGCTGGAAGAGCAGCACGCCGAGTGGCAGCGCCTGCTCCGCCGTGGAATGCGCGCACATCAGGACACCGTCCTGGCCCGCGACGTCCGGGCCAGGACGTTCCGGGCGTTCGAGCCGGCCGTGGTGCCCGGGCTCCTGCAGACGGCCGACTACGCACGCGCACGCTTCGCGCAGGGAGCGGCCGAGTTCGGGGTGCAGGACGTCGACGAGGCGGTTGCCGCGCGCATGCGCCGGCAGGAGATCCTCTACCGCGCGGACAAGCGCTTCCACCTCGTCCTCACCGAGGCGACCCTGCGCTACACGCTCTGCCCGCCCGAGGTGATGCTCGGGCAGTTGGACCGGCTGATCGCGCTCGCGGCACTGCCGACCGTGAAGTTGGGCGTGCTCGGGTTCGGGACGCCGTGCACTGCAGCTCCGCTGCACGGCTTCTGGCTGTTCGACGACGACCGCGTGGTGGTCGAGAGCTTCTCCGCCGAACTCACGCTGGCGCAGCCGCAGGAGATCGAGCTGTACGCGCGGACATTCGACGCGCTCGCCGCCGACGCCAGCTACGGCCGAGAGGCCCGCGCGATCATCACGGCAGTGATCGACGATCTCGCCGCCACGACGGGCTCTGATGGCGACTGATTTCGCCTGCGCCGTGGCGCCCGCCGTCGTCCAGAAACTCTGAGAAAGTTTCTCGTCAGTTCGGATTGCTCCCTCTACCTTTGCGTCGTCCGGGTGCTGGACCGAGGACGTGGAGGCGACAGCCGACGCACCCCATGTCGGCTCACGCCCCTCGTCTCGGCTCGCGCTACCGGTCGACGGGCCGCGGCGGCCGAGTGGGGAAGCGTCGCCGGAGGCGGGGTGCGTGAGCGGCGGGCGACTGTCCGGCTGACGGTTCTACTAGGCGTCCGTGCGCACCTCGGTGCCGTCCTGGGCCCAACGGGTGTGGAAGACGCCCTCGGTGTCGACGCGACGGTAGGTGTGGGCGCCGAAGAAGTCGCGCAGACCCTGGATCAGGTTGGCCGGACCGCGCTCACGCCGGTAGCCGTCGTAGTAGGACAGCGAGCTCGCGAACGCCGGGATCGCCACACCCTGCTGCGTCGCGGTGATCACCACCCGCCGCCAGGCGTCCTGCGCCGTCGCCACGGCCTCGGTGAAGTACGGCACCATCAGCAGGTTCTCGATGTCGCCCCCCTCCTCCCCCGTGCTCGCTGTAGGCGTCCCGGATCCGGTTCAGGAACTGCGCCCGGATGATGCAGCCACCCCGCCAGATCGTGGCCATGGCGCCGAGGTCCAGGTCCCAGTCGTTCGCCTTCGACGCCGCCCGCATCTGCGCGAAGCCCTGCGCGTACGCCACGACCTTGCTGGCGTAGAGGGCCTTGCGGATGTCCTCCACCAGGTCGGCCCGGTCCTCCCCCGCCCCCGGCACGGGGCCCGCGAGCGTGGCCGCGGCGGCCGTCCGCTCACCCTTCAGCGCGGACAGCGTGCGCGCGAACACCGCCTCGGTGATGCCGGTGAGCGGCACGCCCAGGTCGAGCGCGTCGATCGCCGTCCAGCGTCCGGTGCCCTTCTGCTCGGCCTCGTCGAGGACGACGTCGACCAGCGGGCGGCCCGTCCGGGCGTCGGTCTTCTGCAGCACCTCGGCCGTGATCTCGATGAGGAACGACTCCAGGTCGCCGGTGTTCCACTCCTCGAAGATCTTGCCGATGGCCGGGGCGTCCAGACCCGCGACGTGGGTGAGCAGGTCGTAGGCCTCGGCGATGAGCTGGATGTCGGCGTACTCGATGCCGTTGTGCACCATCTTGACGTAGTGGCCGGCGCCGTCCGGGCCGACGTGCACGCAGCACGGCGTGCCGTCCACCTGCGCGGCGATGCCCCTCAGGACCTCCTCGACCTCGGCGTAGGCCGCCGGGTCGCCGCCGGGCATGATGCTCGGCCCGAGCAGCGCGCCCTCCTCGCCGCCGGAGACGCCCACGCCCATGAACCGCAGCCCGCGCGCCGCGCACTCCTCGGTGCGCCGCTTCGTGTCGGGGAAGTGCGAGTTGCCGGCGTCGATGATGATGTCGCCCTCGTCGAGCAGCGGCGCCAGCTCCTCGATCACACCGTCGACGGGCGCGCCCGCCTTCACCATCACGATGATCCGCCGCGGACGCTCCAGCGCCGCGACGAAATCCTCGATGCTCTCCGCCGCCGTGAACGCGCCCTCGGCGCCGTGGGCCTGCATGAACTCCCGCGTACGCGCCGCCGTGCGGTTGTGCACGGCGACCGGGGTGCCCCGCCGCGCGATGTTGCGGGCCAGGTTCGCCCCCATCACGGCCAGCCCGGTCACGCCGATGCGGCTCTTGGCATCTGCCACGGTCAGTCATCTCCCTCGGCGTCGATGTACGCGCTCCGAACGCTACCGCCACATCCGCTGCCCGATCCCGGCGCGCTCGAACGTGAGATGGCCTACATCGCGTCGACAGCGTCAGCGGCTCTCGCCGAGAGTGAGGGTTCGCCGGCGGGCAGCTGGCTCCCCCATCGCCCGTCCGACACGAGGAGATTTTCCCCGATGCTCGTTGACCTGCTCGCGTTGCTCCCCGCCGTGCTCGCCGGAATCGGCGGCGCCTTCCTGGGCGACAAGATCGGCCACTGGTTCAAGAAGACCCGCACCAGCGGCAACAGCTGACACCTCGCCGCTCTCGAGCTGAGCGTCTAGGCCGTGTCCCGTGGATCATGGGCGATGGGCTTCGAGATCCAGATCGTCCCTGGCAAGGCGGAGGCACGAGCCGTCGTACCTGGTGTACCCGGTCGTGCCGACAACGCAGCCAGGGACGATCTGGGCTCGAAGAGCGCGCTCATGATCCGCGGGACACGGCCTAACGGCGCGCGCGGGCGGCCACGATGCGCAGGACCGCGCGTTCCAGCGCGTAGTTGGGATCTGCTGCCGCGCCCTTCACGTCGGCGTTGACCTCCGCCGCCGCCGCGAACGCCTCCGCCAGGGCTTCCGGGCCCCATGCGCGCACCGCCTGCTGCGCCTTGCGGATCTTCCAGGGCGGCATGCCCAGGCTGCCGGCCAGGCGGTTGGGGTCGCCACGGCCGGCCGATCCGACCTTCGCGAGCGTGCGCAGCGCATCGGCCAGCGCGTCGGCGACCAGCACCGACGGCACGCCGAGTACCTGCGCCCAGCGCAGCGCCTCGATCGCGCCTGCCCGATCGCCTGCCACGACCTTGTCGGCCACCGCGAACCCGGACGCCTCCGCCCGGCCCCGGTGGTAGCGGCGCACCGCGCGCTCGTCGACGGAGCCGCCGGTGTCGGCCACCAGCTGGCTGGTGGCGGCGGCCAGCTCCCGGAGGTCGGACCCGACCGCTTCGAGCAGCGCGCCGATGGCGTCGCCCGTGATCTTGCCGCCGACCCGGCGGGCCTCGGCGCGCACGAAGTCGGACCGCTCGTCCATCCTGGTGATCTTGTTGCAGGTGGTGACGGGGGCGCCGGCTTTGCGGAGCGCGTCGACGAGCCCCTTGTTGCGCGCCCCGCCCGCGTGGACGACGACGAGGACGATGCCCTCGGCCGGGTTGGCGGACTGCTCGACGATGGCCGCGGCCAGCTCCTTGCCCACCTCGTGGGCGGCGAGCAGGACGAGCACTCTGGCCTCGGCGAACAGGGAAGGGCTCAGGCTGTCGGCCAGGTCGACCGGGGTGAGCTCGGACGCGCGCACCCGCCGCATCTCGGCTCCCGGCTCGCCGGCGCGCACCTCCGCCACCACCTGCTCGATCGCCCGCTCGACGAGCAGCTCCTCCTCGCCGAGGACGAGGCGCAAGGGGGCGGGCGGGGGCACGTGTCCATGCTCGCGCACGACCCCGACATCGCGTGACCCGGCTCCCAGATCACGGGACGAGCTTGGGAGCAGCGGTGATCGTGTCGTAACGTGGTGGCCACAACCGCATATGGCTCATCCAGAGGGGCAGAGGGAACGGCCCGGCGAAGCCCCGGCAACCGGCGATGCGCTTTTCGAGCGCTCGATCACGGTGCCAATTCCGACCCGCACGGTGCGGGAAAGATGAGGAGTCTTCTCATGACCCTGACTGCCCACAGCTCTACCACCACCGCCTTCGACCTGGGGCCCGCCCGCGCGCTGTCCTGTCGGGAGTGTGGCCACCAGATCCCCCTCGCCGCCGAGTTCGCCTGTCCGGAGTGCTTCGGCCCGCTCGAGGTGGCCTACGACTTCGGCACGATCACCCGCGAGTCGATCGAGGCAGGGCCCAAGTCCATCTGGCGCTACCGCCACCTGCTCCCCGTCCCGTCGGACGTGCAGTCGCACCCCAACACCGAGCCCGGGCTCACCCGGCTGATCAAGGCCGACCGGCTCGCCGCCGCGCTGGGCGTGCGCTCGCTGTGGGTCAAGGACGACACCGGCAACCCCACCCACTCCTTCAAGGACCGCGTGGTGGCCGTGGCGCTGGCCGCGGCCCGCGAGCTCGGCTTCTCCGTGCTCTGCTGCCCGTCCACCGGCAACCTGGCCAACGCCGTGGCCGCCGCGGCCGCACGCGCCGGCTGGGACTCGGTGGTGCTGATCCCCAGCTCCCTCGAACAGGCCAAGGTGCTCACCACCGCCGTCTACGACGGCACCCTGCTCGCCGTCGACGGCAACTACGACGACGTCAACCGGCTCGCCACGGAGCTCGCCGCCGAGCACGAGGACTGGGCGTTCGTCAACGTCAACGTGCGGCCGTACTACGCGGAGGGCTCCAAGACCCTCGGCTACGAGGTGGCCGAGCAGCTCGGCTGGCGGCTGCCCGAGCAGATCGTGGTGCCGGTGGCGTCGGGCTCGCAGCTCACCAAGGTGGACAAGGGCTTCACGGAGCTGGGCAAGCTCGGGCTCGTCGAGCCCACCCCGTACCGCGTCTTCGGCGCCCAGGCCACCGGCTGCTCGCCGGTGGCGAAGGCCTTCGAGGACGGCCACGACGTCGTGCAGCCGGTGCGCCCGGACACGATCGCCCGGTCGCTCGCCATCGGCAACCCGGCCGACGGCCCCTACGTCCTCGACGCCGTGCGGCGCACCGGCGGCTCGCTCGGGCACGTCAGCGACGAGGAAGTTGTCGACGGCATCCGGCTGCTCGCCCGCACCGAGGGCGTCTTCGCCGAGACCGCCGGCGGGGTCACCGTGGCCACCGCCAAGAAGCTCATCGAGTCCGGGCAGCTCGACCCGGACGCCGAGACCGTGCTGCTGATCACCGGCGACGGCCTCAAGACCCTCGACGCCGTGGCCGGCCACATCGGCCCGTCGGCCACCGTGCCGTCCACCAGCAAGGCGGTGCGCGAGGCGCTGGCGGCGCGCGACCTCTGAGCCGAATGCCGGCGCCACCGTGCCGGCCGCTCGCGCACCCCGCTTCGGCTCACGCGCCCCGTCGACGGGGGGCGTCGGCCGAGAGGGGGTGCGTGGGCGGACACGGGGTGCGGCAGGAGCGAAGGTGCGGGGGCATGATCGTTGCGAGTCGCGCATCAGCGGGGTGTGGACCGCTCTGGAGCGCGGCTCAGATCGATCACGGGTGCGGTGGTCGCTCCAGCTGAAGTCGGAGTGGCCTCCTCCTTCGGGTGGAGGTGGGCACGTCGCAGGCCTGCCTAGGCTGACCGCGATGGTCGACACGGCGGGTGAGCGGCGAGGGGTGGTCCGGGACCGGCTCGTCGACGGCGGGCTGGTCGTGCTCGCGGCGCTGGCCGGGTTCGGGCCGGCGGTGTACTGGTTCGAGACCACGCCGACGCTGCCCGTCTGGCTGCCGTACCTGGACTACGTCGCCGGTGTGCTCGGATGCCTCGCGCTGTGGTGGCGGCGCCGCTTCCCGCTTGCGCTCGCGGTCGCCCTGGTCCTGATGAGCACCTTCTCCCTGTCGGTCTCGGCCGCGGCGCTCGTCGCGCTGCTCACCGTGGCCGTCCACCGCCCGGCGAAGGCCACTGCGGTGGTGGCCGTCGGCAATGTGCTCTCGATCATGGCCTTCCTGGTGCTGAGACCCGGGCCGTTCCCCTTGTCGTGGATGCTGGTCTCCCTCCAAGCCGCGGTCGTCGTCGGCCTCGCCGGGTGGGGAATGCTCATGCGCAGCCGGCGGCAGCTCATCGCGTCGTTGCGCGAACGGGCCGCCGCAGCCGAGGTCGAGGCCCGGCTGCGGGCCGAGCACTCCCAGCACGAGGCACGCGAGGCCCTCGCCCGGGACATGCACGACGTCCTCGGCCACCGGCTCTCGCTGCTCAGCGTCCACGCCGGTGCGCTGACCTACTACCGCGGCGCCTCGCCCGAGGAGATCGCCCGGGCCGCCGAGGTGGTCCGGGAGAACGCCCACCGCGCCCTGCAGGACCTGCGCGAGGTGATCGGCGTCCTCCGCACCCCCGAACGGGACCACCCACTGCCGGGCGTCGAGGACATCGTCGAGCTGATCGACGAGACCCGGCGTTCGGGCACCACGGTCGACCTGCGCGACGTCCCCGGCGTCACGACCGGTCGGCACGCCGTCCCCGCGGCGGTGGGCCGCACGCTCTACCGGCTCGTGCAGGAAGGCCTCACCAACGCCCGCAAACACGCCCCCGGCGCACCCGTCCACGTCCGGATCACCGGCGAACCCGGCGACCACCTGACCGTCGAGATCCTCAACGATCGGCCGCCCCTGCCCCCCGCGGTCGTCGCGCCCGCGATCGGGGCCGGGGAAGGGTTGCGCGGGCTGGCCGAACGAGCCGCGCTCGTCGGCGGCCGGCTCGAGCACGGCCCGACCCGGTCCGGCGGGTGGCGGCTGAGCGCGCGGCTACGGTGGCCGGCGTGAACCAGGCCGACCCGTCGATCGAGCCGACCATCGACGTGCTCATCGTCGACGACGACCCGGTCGTCCGGTTCGGGCTGGCCATGATGCTGCGCGGCGCCGCCGACCTGCGGGTGGTCGGCGAGGCCGGTGACGGTGCGGAGGCGATCGAGCTGGCCGCCCGTCACCGGCCGCACGTCGTCCTGATGGACATCCGGATGCCCGGCACCGACGGGATCACCGCAACCGAGGCACTCCGGGCGCGGACGCCCGCGTCGCAGGTGGTCGTGCTCACCACCTTCGACGCCGACACGCACGTCCTGCGCGCCCTGCGGGCCGGCGCGGCGGGGTTCCTGGTCAAGGACACCCCACCCGACGAGCTCGTCGTCGCGATCCGGCACGCGGCACAGGGACGGCCCGTGCTCTCCCCGGAGGTCACCCGCCGGCTCATCGACCGCGTCGCCGGGACCGACCAGGACAGCCGCCGCGACGCGGCCCGCCGGAAGCTGGGCTCCCTCGCCGAACGGGAACGCACCGTGGCGATCGAGATCGGCGCCGGACGGTCCAACGCACAGATCGCCGCGCGCCACCACATCGGACTGGCCACCGTCAAGACCCACGTCTCCGCGATCCTGACCAAGCTCGACTTCACCAACCGCGTGCAGGTGGCCCTACTCGTGCACGACGCAGGACTCGACTCGCGAGATCGGTGAAACCTCGGCCCTGAACCCGGAGACGTCGTGAACCAGCAGACCCGGCCCACCGTGTCGTCCTTCGAGCTGGCTCTCGTCGTCGCGGGCGCCGCGTACGCCGCCGGAACCTCCCCCATCGGCGACGCGATCCGCGCGACCTGGGACACCATCACCCTCACCGCCGCCGCCCGAATCGGAGCCTGACGTTGCCCGACGCCCCGCTCATCGCCACCCCGCAGGCCTACCCGCTCCTCTGCATCAACGAGCTCGACATGTGCTACTTCGTGGTCGGGTGGACCGCCATGGGTACACCTGTCGGAGTCCCCGAGTCCACGCTCGCGGCCATGGGGCACACCACCAGCGGCGCCAAGGAGATCAAGGGCGGGGGCAGGCTCACCTACGAGATGCCCAGGGCGAACGTCTCCATCGCGGACCCCTGATCACCACATAGCGTCGAAGCCGCACCCCTTCGAGATCTTGAGGCGTGGCTTCTGATGTCGTGGCTGCAACGCCTGCACGCGCTCCGCCGCGTGGAAGCCGCTGATCATCATGACGACGTGGCCCCCAGCACGGCCGCCGATCACCGGTCGGCAGGATCAAAGATGATCTTTCGCTATCCGCCGAAGAGCTTCCCGCCCTGCTCGATGACGGTGATGACGGACAGCACCCCGAACAGCAGGATGGACCAGACCAGGGCGACGATCCGGTAGGACCTGATCTTCAGCGGCGCGGGCAACGTCCGCCGGTTGAGGACCAGCAGCAGGATCGAGTAGATGAACATCATCCCGCCGCCGACGCAGGCCGAGATCACGAGCAGGACGAGCGGCTGGTCGAGGCCGAGCAGCAGCACGAAGGTCCCGATCACCACAAGGCCCCACACCAGCCCGAAGTAGAGCTTGCTCTCGCTGATCGTGGACTTGCGCAGGTACGAGGTCTTGAGCTGGTCGGCCGCGAGCCTGCTGGTGTAGTCGACGATGCCCATCGCAGCCGCGAAGAGGGAGAAGGCGCCGATGATGAGGAAGAGCGCCCCGAACCACGGCCCGATCGTGTCACCGAGCACCTGCGCCTCGATGTCGAGGAAGCCGATGCCGTTGGGGAGATCCTCGCGCCCGAAGACCGTGGACGAGGCGAGCATCGACATGAACGCGATCGTGAAGATCGTGATCAGCGGGACGGTGAGCATCTGCTCCCAGTTGGCGAACCGCCACCAGCGGCGCCAACGGGATAGGTTCGCCTCGTTGGGCTCGAACACGAAACCTGTCGACGGGGCCGCCTCCTCGTGCCCGGTGATCGGACTCACCAGCCGCGGGATGTGGGCGCCCATGCCGAAACCCTTGTCGCGGATCCAGTTGCTCTGGCACAGGTTCTGACCGCCACCGGCTCCGGCGAAGACGACTGCTCCGAGCACGAGTGCCCACCCGAGCTCCTCGGCCGGTACCTGGCCGAAGCTCGTGACCGCGGACGGCAGGCTCTGCCAGGTGGCGGCCGTGATGGCGAAGACCGCCGCGATGACGACGAACACCACGATCGCCGCGACCTTGAGGAAGATGACGCGTTCGACCGCGGTGTAGACGACAGGCGCCAGCGTCAGCGACGCGCCGATCACGAGCAGCATGACGATCGCGATGAGGTTGACGTCGCCGCCGCCGAAGAGGTACGTGAACAACGCCGCCGAGCTCGTCACCCAGCCCGGCCACAGGTTCGCGAAGTAGGTCATCACGACGAAGACGAGGCCCCAGTGGCGCCACATCCGGCTGAAGCCGGTGAGCGCGGTCTCGCCGGTGGCGAGCGTGTAGCGCTCGACCTCCATGTTGATGAACCACTGGGTCAGCACCCCGACCGCCGCGCCCCACAGGAACACCAGGCCGATCTGCGAGGCGATGTAGGGCCAGAGGATGAACTCGCCGGACGCCAGCCCGATGCCGGCGCCGACGACCCCGGGGCCGATGATCTTCCACGTCTGCACCGGCGGCTCGGGCATGTCCCGGACCGTGACCGTGGGAAGGTGTTTGCTGGGAAGCGCGAAGCCGGTCTGATCAGCACTCGGGCTCGTCGGTGTCGCCATCGGTATCTGTCCCTTCCTCGCAGGTCGGGTGCACGTGGGGCAGCAGATATGATCTGCAACACCTCGGCGAGGGTGGGAGCAGTCAACGGCGCTGGCGTCGGGCCGTCAACACCGGTGGTCGCGATGGCACCGTCACGATCAGGCAACGCCTGCGGCCCGGAGCTCTGAATCGCGCCGTGCGACATCGAAGCCCGCTCGCCTACCCAGCGATCGAGAGGTGAGTCCGCCATCTGCCCGCAGCCTCTGCATGGGAGCGCGATCGAGCGACGGGCGCGCCGGAACTCGACTCGCTTCACGAGTGGTTCCATGAGCGCGAGGCGGGCACTGTCGCTTCCGGTCACGGGGTGCCCACTGCTGCGGGCAGCCGGGAACCCTCGAGAACACGACGCGGAGGTCGGCATGACTACGACCGCGAACGGCGCAAAGGTCCCCAGGAAGATCTACGAGCGCGAGTTGCTCCGCCTGCAGGGCGAGCTCGTAGAGATGCAGGAGTGGGTCCGCACGAGCGGCGCCCGGCTGGTCGTCGTGTTCGAAGGCCGTGACGCCGCGAGCAAGGGCGGCGCCGTCAAGCGCGTGATCGAGTACCTCAACCCCAAGGATCTGCCGCGTCGTCGCGCTGCCCGCACCGACGGAGCGTGAGCGCACGCAGTGGTACTTCCAGCGCTACGTCGACCACCTCCCCGCGGCCGGCGAGATCGTGCTGATGGACCGCAGCTGGTACAACCGCGGCGGCGTCGAGCGGGTGATGGGCTTCGCGACAGAGGAGGAGCACCGGCACTTCCTCCGCCAGTGCCCGATCTTCGAGGAGCTGCTCATCGAGGACGGGATCATGCTGCGCAAGCACTGGTTCTCGGTGAGCGACCGGGAGCAGGAGCGCCGCTTCCGCGGCCGCCTCACCGATCCCATGCGGCACTGGAAGCTCTCGCCGATGGACCTGGAGTCCATCACCCGGTGGGAGGACTACTCCCGCGCGAAGGACGAGATGTTCGCGTGCACCGACACGCCACGATCGCCCTGGATTGTCGTGGAGGCGGAGAACAAGCGCCGCGCCCGGCTGAACATGATCGCGCACCTGTTGGAGAGCGTCCCGTGGGCGCTGGTCGAACGCCCGGCGCTCACGCTGCCGGAGCGCCCACCCTCGCGCGGCTACCAGCGTCCGCCCCGTGACCACTTCACCGAGGTGCCCGACCATGCGACCGCACTGGTGGAGCGCCAGTCCTGAACTCCGCACCCACGGCGTCCCGTGGAAGGCCTACACCACCGTCACCTGGTGACGTTCCACGCCGACCCATCACCGCCCGGGCTCTTGCGAATCCGGCACGCAATCGGTCGCCGGCACCTCACACGCCCCCTTCCCGCCATGCCGTCGTGACAGATTCACCGGCCGATCCGCCGAGGTCCGCGGCGCCCCACACTTGGTGCGTGCGCCACCGCGCACGCGCCGGCGACGTGCCCGAGAAGGGAACCCATGACATCCGTGGCGGAGAAGCCCGACTTCACCGGGCTGCACGCGATGTACATCAACTGCACCCTCAACCGCTCCCCCGGCCGCAGCCACACCCAGGGCGTGATCGACCGCAGCGTGGCGATCATGGAGTCGAACGGCGTCGGCGTGGACCAGATCCGCGCCGTCGACCACGACATCGCCACCGGCGTCCGCCCGGACATGACCGAGCACGGGTGGGACACCGACGAATGGCCCGCACTGCTGGCCCAGGTCCTGGCTGCCGACATCCTGGTCATCGCCGGACCGATCTGGCTCGGCGACAACAGCTCGGTGACCCGCCGGGTGATCGAGCGGCTCTACGGCTACTCCGGCGTGCTCAACGAGCACGGCCAGTACGCCTACTACGGGCGCGTCGGTGGCTGCCTGCTCACCGGCAACGAGGACGGGCTCAAGCACTGCGCGATGAGCATCCTGTTCAGCCTGCAACACATCGGGTTCACCGTCCCGCCCCAGTCCGACGCGGGTTGGATCGGCGAGGTCGGCCCCGGCCCCTCCTACCTCGACGAGGGCTCCGGCGGCCCGGAGAACGACTTCACCAACCGCAACATCACGTTCATGACCTACAACCTGCTCCACCTCGCGTCGATGATCCGACGCGCCGGCGGGATCCCGGCCTACGGCAACCAGCGCACGGCCTGGGACGCCGGTTCCCACCCCGACAACGCCAACCCGGAGTACCGCTGACCGGGCGCGACAGCCGACCACCAGGAGGACGTCACATGATCGTCGTGACCGACAATCGCTCTGCGAACCGATTCGAGGCTCGCGACGGTGAGACCTTGGCCGGTTTCGCCCAGTACGCACGCACGTCGGAGCTTCTCGCCTTCGTGCACACCGAAGTCGATCCCGCCTTCGAAGGGCGTGGGGTCGGCTCATCGCTGGCCCGCGAGGGCATCGCAGCGGCTCAGGCGGAAGGGCTCCGAGTGCTCGCGGTGTGTCCGTTCATCGCCGGCTGGCTGGCACGCCACCCGGAACTCGCCCATCTCGAGTACCGGGCCGCCAGCAAGGTCACGGACTGACAACCCTGCGTTGCCGCGACGCACGACAGCCGCCACCACCGCGTGGTGCCACGAAGGACGTGACGACCGATGACAACACCGTCGACGACGAGCTGGCCGAGCCTGCGGGTCTCGGACTGGACCCCCACCCGCGACACCCTCCACATGTGGACCCAGATCGTGGGCAAGATCCGCATGGCCCACGCCCCAATGCTCAACCACTGGTGGCAGGTCACCCTCTACGTCAGCCCACGCGGACTGACGACGTCGGCCATCCCGCACCGCGCGGGAGCCTTCGAGATCGAGTTCGACTTCCTCGGCCACCGGCTCGACATCCGCAGCAGCGACGGCGGCGTGCGGAGCCTCCCGCTGCAGCCGATGCCGGTCGCCGAGTTCTACGCGCGGATCATGGCCGAGCTGGACCAGCTCGGGATCGAGGCACCGATCCGGCCGCACCCCAACGAGGTCGACCCGGCGATCCCCTTCGCCGAGGACCACGACCACGCCTCCTACGACGGCGAGGCGGCCGCCCTGTTCTGGCGACAGCTGCTGCAGGCGAACCGGGTGATCGGCGAGTTCCGGTCGCACTTCGTCGGCAAGGTCAGCCCGGTGCACTTCTTCTGGGGAGGAATGGACCTCGCCTGCACCCGCTTCTCCGGGCGGTCGGCCCCGCCGCACCCCGGCGGCGTGCCCAACTGCGGGGACTGGGTCATGATCGAGGGCTACTCCCGGGAGCTGTCCAGCTGCGGGTTCTGGCCCGGCGGCGGCGAGGACGGCGCCTTCTACTCCTACGCCTACCCCGCACCCGACGGGTTCGCCGACCAGCCGATCGGCCCCGAAGGCGCGTACTTCAGCACCGAGTTCCAGCAGTTCCTGCTGCCCTACGAGGCCGCCCGCGCCGCACCCGACCCCGACCGCGCGGTCGCCCAGTTCCTCCGCACCACCTACGAGGCCGCCGCGGACCTCGGACGCTGGGACCGCTCCGCGCTGGAGGACGACCCCCTCCGGTGGGCGTGACCACCGCCCCGCTGCGGGACACCGACATCGCCGCCCTGCACCACCTCGCGACCCACGTCGTGACGGTCGCCGGCCGGCTGTCGGGCTGGGCAGGTCGCCCGGGCCAGCCCAACTCCGGCGATCACCGACCGGACACCGCACGGCCGGGTCAGTCACCGGCCGCGCCGAGTCGCAGGTCGCCCGTGAAGTCGATCCGGGCCAGCTCGGCACGGGAGGTGATGCCCAGCTTGGGGTAGACGTTGGCCAGGTGGTGGCCGACCGTCCGGGGGCTGATCAACAGCTGAGCCGCGATCTCCCGGTTGGTCAGACCGTCCGCGGCCAGCCGCGCCACCCGCAGCTCCTGCGCGGTCAGCCCGGCTGCGGTCGCAGGATCTGGCGCGCGGGGGGCTGCCGGCCGTTCGGTCAGGGCCTGCTCGCGCAACGCCCGCACCCGCAGCGGTTCCGCACCCAGCCGGTCGAAGATCTCGGCTGCCGTGGCGAGCTGGATCCGGGCGTCGGCCCGGCGGCGCACCCGCCGCAGCCACTCCCCGTACAGCAACCGGGTGCGGGCGTACTCGAACGGATACCCGCCCGCGCCCGCGACGTCCAGCGCCGCCCGGAACGAGGTCTCGGCCGCTGGTGATCCGCCCTGGACGAGGGCGCGGAGGCGGTGGCCGGCCGAGCGGGCCCAGGCCGCACCCGTGCGCTGCGCCCACTCCTCCACCAGTACGACCCGGTCCTCGAGGACGTCGGTGTTCCCGACCTGCACCGCCGCCTCGACGCTGTCCACGGCGCCGACCAGCGCGAAGACGGGGTGAGCGGCGTCGTGGCCGGGCTCGGCGAGACACAGCAGGTCGCTCAGCGCCTCCTGTGGCCGACCGGCGAACAGCGCCGCCCGTCCACGGACCCAGTACGCCCCCGCGCTGAGCGCTCGTACTCCGCGTGGAACCGAGATCTGCAGGATGTGGGTGGTGTGCTCGGTGACGGCGTGGGCGTCGCCCCGGGCGGCGGCCAACGCCGCGAGGGACGCGTGGCACTGCGTCGCCACATGGTCCGCCCCGACCTCCTCGGCCAGCAGCAGCCCCTCGGCGGCCGCGGCCTCGACGGCGCCCCACCTCCCCGCGTTGAGGTCGAGGATCGCCGTCTGGGAGAGCACCACCGCCAGTGCCGCGAGCTCGTGCCGACGCCGTAGCTGTGCGGCCTGCACGCGCAGCACGTCGAGCAGCCCGCCCTCGATGCCCCAGGCATGGACCAACGGCACGGGTGGGAGCAGCTCCCACGCGGCCGTACCGAGCCGACCGACCGTGCCGCTGTCCAGGGGCGCCGGGGTGACGTCGCCGGTCTGGTCGTAGCAGGACCACCAGTTGCGCAGCACGGGCATCAGCTCCGACAAGGCGGGGTCACCGTCGGTGTCGACGGCCCGCACCTGCTGCAGCGCCTCCTGCTGGAGATCGGGCCGGCCGGCCGACCACGCGGCGCGGACCGCCACCGTGCCCAGCTCCACCGCGAGGCGGGTCTCGGGGACCACGGCCATGTCGCAGACCAGGTAGTGGTGGGCCCGCTCGGGTATGCCGTAGGCGAACTCGAGGATCCCGCGCAGCCCACCACTCATCCGCGCGACGGGAAGCTCACCGCACAGGCGCTCGGCGTCCTCGAGCAGCTGCCGCGCTGCCTCGGCGTTGCCGGCGGCCCACGCGGCGCGGGCGGCCGCGGCCAGCCGGCGCGCACCGGTGGTCGATGTCGGGGAGAGCTCGGCCGCCCGACGCAGCGCGCGAGCGGCCATCGGCTCCGCACTGCGGTGCAGGCACTGCTCGGCGGCCTGCTCCAGCAGGGTGGCGACGTCCTCGTCCGGCCCGTCGGCGGCGGCGGCCAGGTGCCAGGCCCGTTCCGCGGTGGCATCCGCCGGCAGGGCGGCGGCCAGCGCCCGGTGCGCGGCCTGCCTCTCCAGGAAGGGGGCGCCGTCGTAGATCGCCGCCCGGATCAACGGGTGCCGGAACTCCACCCGGGCTCCCGAGGCGTGGATCAGACCGGAGCGCAGAGCCTCGTCCCACGTGGACGTGTCCACGCCCCATCCGGACCCGGCACGGTGCACGACGTGCCGGTTGCCCCGGTCCTCGGCGGCGGCCAGCAGCATCAACGCCCGGGTCGACGGCTTCAGGGCATCGACCCGCGTGCAGAACGCCCGCCGCAGCCGTGGCCCGACCGGCACCGGTCCCCCGGACGGCAGGAGGGGCGCCTCGCTGTCGGTCTCGCGATCGAGGGTGGGCAGCTCGTGCAGCGCCAACGGGTTGCCCCCCGCCGCCCGGACCGTGTGGTCGACCAGCGCGACGTCGGCACCCGGCACGACGGCGTCGACCAACCGCCGTGCGTCGTCGTCGGCCAGGCCCACGACCTCCAGCGCCGGCAACCCCTCCCACGGCCCTGAGGCAGGATCCTCGTGTCCGGTCAGCAGCACGACGACCGGCTCCGTCGCCACCCGTCGCGCGAAGAAGCCCAGGCAGTGCGCGGTCGCCTCGTCGATCCACTGGGCGTCGTCCACCACGACGAGCACCGGACGTTCCCGGGCCAGACCGGAGACCAGGGACAGCACGGCCGCACCGATGAGGAACCGGTTGGCCGGATCCCGGCTCATCCCCAGCGCGCCCCGCAACGCCGCGGCCTGCGGGTCGGCCAGCGTCTCGAGCTGGTCCATCACCGGCCACAACAGCTCGTGCAGCGCCGCGAACGCGAGCCCCGACTCCATCCGGGTGCCCCGGCACCGCAGCACGATGGCGTCGGACGCCGCCGCGACGACGTGCTCGAGCAGAGCGGTCTTGCCGATGCCCGGCTCGCCCCACAGCACGAGTGCGGAACCCGCGCCAACTGCCGCCCGATCCAGCAAGCGATCCAGGGCCGCGGTCTCGGCGCGCCGCCCGAACAGCTCCATGTCCCACCCCAGAACATCCCGCCAGGCCGCGGTGGTGCGGCCGTTTCGAGGCTATAGCCCGATCTGCCCACCCCGGGCGACCGATTGACCGGCCGATCCGGTGAGGGCCGCGACGCCCGACACTCGATCGCGTGATCCCTCCGCGCGGCCGTACTGCCGAGGCTCCGGCAGGCCCCCGGACCCTGATCGACCCCGATGGAAGGAGACATGCCATGAGCACGAAGAAGACCGGACTCGATGCGTTGTTGACCCCGGAGGAGAGCGTCCTCCTGTTGATCGACCACCAGCCGTTCCAGTTCGCCAACCTCCACAGCCACGAACCGACGCTGGTCGTCAACAACGTCGTCGGGCTCGCGAAGACCGCCAAGGCCTTCGGCATCCCCACGATCCTGACCACCGTCCTGGAAGAGCGCGGCGGCTACCTGATCCCCGGGCTGCAGGACGTCTTCCCCGAGCAGAAGCCGATCAACCGGACGTTCATCAACACCTGGGAGGACGGCCGCGTGGTGGACGCCGTCGCGGCGACCGGGCGCAAGAAGCTGATCATCGCCGGTCTGTGGACGGAGATCTGCGTGGCCATGCCTGCGATCCAGGCCCTCGATGACGACTACGCCGTCTACGTCGTGACCGACGCCTCCGGTGGGGTGTCGGCCGAAGCGCACGACATGGCCGTACGGCGCATGGTCCAGGCCGGCGTGGTGCCGATGACCTGGATCGCCGTGCAGGGCGAACTGCAGCGCGACTGGGCCCGCGAAGCCACCATCCCGGCACTCGCGGAGGTCAGCGCACAGCACGGCGGCGCCACCGGGGTCGCCTTCGCGTGGGAGACGCAGCTGCTCAACACCACCACCACTGGCGCCCGCGCTTAGCAGCGCCGGCGACCAAGACCGCGGACAGCGCTTGACCATCACCTCACGAAAGAGAGGAAGCCATGGGATCCATCGTCGTCGGGAACGAGAACAGCACCCCGATCGAGCTCTACTACGAGGATCAGGGAGCGGGGCAGCCCGTCGTCCTCATCCACGGGTATCCGCTGAGCGGTCACAGCTGGGAGCGCCAGACGCGCGAGCTGCTCGCCGCCGGATACCGCGTCATCACCTATGACCGTCGCGGGTTCGGCCAGTCGTCGAAGGTCGGATCCGGCTACGACTACGACACGTTCGCAGCCGACCTGAACACCCTGTTCGAGACTCTCGACCTCCGCGACGTCATCCTCGTCGGGTTCTCGATGGGCACCGGCGAGCTCGCCCGCTACGTGTCGCGGTACGGCCACGAGCGGGTCGCGAAGCTCGCATTCCTCGCCTCACTGGAGCCATTCCTCGTCGCCCGCGACGACAACCCCGAGGGCGTGCCGCAGAAGGTCTTCGACGGAATCGAGGCCGCAGCGAAGGGCGACCGCTACGCCTGGTACACGCAGTTCTTCTCCGATTTCTACAACCTCGACGAGAACCTCGGCGTACGGATCAGCCAGGAAGTGGTCACCGCCAGCTGGAACGTCGCGATCTCCAGCGCTCCCGTGGCGGCCCACGCTGTCGTCTCCTCGTGGATCGAGGACTTCCGCGCCGACGTCGAGGCGGTACGCGCCAGCGGCAAGCCGGCCCTGATCCTGCACGGCACCGCTGACAACATCCTCCCCATCGACGCCACGGCTCGCCGCTTCCGTCAGGCCCTCCCCGAGGCGCAGTACGTGGAGATCGAGGGCGCCCCGCACGGGCTGCTCTGGACGCACGCCGATGAGGTGAACACGGCGCTGCGCACCTTCCTCGGCTGAGCTGACGGGATGGGCAATGACCCCGCAGTATCGATGTTGAACAGATCGACACAGAGAGTGATGGACACCCACATGGGGCAGCTGGATGGCAAGACGTCGGTGGTCACCGGAGGAAGCAGCGGGATCGGTCTGGCCACCGCCGTACGGCTGGCGGACGAGGGCGCGTACGTGTTCGTCACCGGCCGGCGCGAGGCCGAGCTGGAGGCCGCCGTCAAAGCCGTCGGAGCAGACCGGGCCACCGCGGTTGTCGGCGACATCTCGAAGCCGGAGGACCTGGATCGGCTCTACGAGGCGGTCCGGGCGCGAGGCAAGGGTTTGGACGTGCTTGTGGCGAACGCGGCGGTCGGTGCGTTCGTGACGCTGGAGCAGACGACCGAGGAGCACTTCGACCAGACCTTCGCGGTCAACGTCCGAGGCACGCTGTTCACCGTGCAGAAGGCGTTGCCGTTGCTCAACGACGGAGCCTCGATCGTCCTGGTCGGTTCGACCGCCGCCGACCGTGGAGTTGAGGCGTTCGGCGCGTACGCGGCGTCGAAGGCGGCCGTCCGGTCCTTCGCGCGGACGTGGTCCAACGAGCTCAAGGACCGTGGCATCCGGGTCAACGTGGTCTCGCCTGCATGGATCGAGACTCCCGGGGGCACCGCCGCCTTCGGCGACGAGGAGACCGCTCGGGCCGTCAAGGAGAATGTCGCCGCGACCGTGGCCAGGGGCCGCATGGGTCAGCCTGAGGAGGCCGCCGCAGTGGTGGCCTTCCTGGCCTCGGAACAGAGCAGCTACGTCGTCGGCGCGAACTTCTACGTTGACGGAGGCGCAAACCAGATCTGAGCAGGGGCCGCCCCGAACCCGGCCGCAGCACGATCGGGGCCCTGCGGCCAGGCCCGCCACCGTCCTCGACGCCCGGCAGACCCGCCGCCCAGGTGTCCTCATCGCGGAGCCGGGAGCGGTGAGCCACGAGAGACGAGCTCGAGGCCGACCGAGCTGCCGACCACGGCGACGTCGCCCGTGAGGTCGGTGCGGCGGACCGCGGCACCGGCCCGCTCCAGCCCGCCGACCAGGCCGGGATCGGGGTGCCGGTAGCGGTTGCCCGCCCCGACGCTCACCAGCACCGCCCGCGGGGCCACCGCGTTGAGGAATTCGACCGAATGTGTAGCGGCTCCCGTGGTGCGGTGGATTCTCCCAAGCTGTACGAGCCAGTAGACGGCCCGTGACCGACGAGTTCACCGCCGGCCGGGTCTTGATCAGCGCTTGGAGCTGACCCCATCGTGCAGCAGTCCACCTCAGCCCGCGCACGTCGGCGCCCGCTTCGCCCGCCCAACGGCACCCCCGGCCGTCGAACCAGGCCCAGTCAGGGAACCCCTGGCACGGTCGACGAATCCGACCGTTCCATGACCATCGATGCGCGCATCCATCGACCCTTATGCCCTGCCCCGTCTCCAAACCACACCTCCGAGCACCCCGCCGACGAGAGCCAGCCCCGACCGACCATGCGCAACGGGTGGGCGCGCATCTGGCCCAGCCTGCTCGCCGCCATCACCCTGCCCGCCGTAGGCGGCCCCGCAGCCGTGGCCGGCTACCGCCACGCCCGCGACGTCATCGCCGAACACGGAGACCCCGTGATGGCCCCCTGGCTCGCACTCACCACCGACGGCATGCTCCTAGCCGCACTCGTCGTCATCTGGGTCCGACGCCACCGCCACGAACCCATCGGCGCCGGGCCATGGGCAGCGTTCTGGGCCGGCATGACCGCAACCATCGCCGCCAACCTCGCCGCAGCACAACCGACCACCGTGGGGATCGTCGTCGCCCTCTGGCCACCAATCTGCCTCGCGATGCGTACGCCCTGCAGTTCCCGGCGATCCGTCGGGCGTCGTGTCGGACGGCGTTGTCGGAGTTTCGTCAGATGATCGTCAGGTTCGCCCCGCACGAGTACGCCTCGGCCCGATCTGCCTACCGTCGGCGCCCTCCGGCGGATCGATGTCAGGCTTACCGCTGGTCAGGCGGCATATGCCTCGACGACAGATCGCCAATCCGCCATTGCCGGACGCCGCTCCGTCGCGCGTCGGGCCCTCACTATGGTGCCCAGGAAGGAGACCGGGAGCGGCTTAGGAAGATGACGATACGGCCAACAACGAACCGCGGACGTAGAGCTCGGATGAACCAGTGGAACGGCCTATCGCTGGTAATGGCGGCCGGCGAGGTTTCCCAGACGGTTCGCTGGCGGCCACTGATGTGGGTCGCCATTGCCGGTGTGCTGGCGGTGCTCGCAGGCGCGTGCACGACACCGCCCGGCCCACTCCCCCGCCGCAATGTCCCGGCCAGCGATCCGGTGGATCCCGCCGCGCCCTGTTCCCGCGAAGTCACAGCGTCACGATCGACACCCCCGTCGGATTCGGGTGATGCAGACGTCCGCTTCGATGCTGCCTCGAACACAATCATGCTGACAGGCGGCGAGAACGTCTCGATCCCGGCGTTGAGCGACGCCGTCGACGAATCCGCTCTCCGGGAGATCAGTCCGGGAACATGGTCCCTCGACGCCAGTATCACCGTGCTGAGCGGGGCGTCCTTGCGAATCAGCGCCTCGGATGTGCAGTGGCTCAGGATGGCGAGCGGCCACGGCGAGTTCGTAGCCATCAAGGCACTCGGCGGAGGCATCGACGTCGACGGTACGTGCATCACGTCCTGGAACGACGCCACGCAGAGCGTCGACGACGACTACAAGGACGGCCGCGGCTTCCTCCTCGCCCGCGATGGCGGGACGATGACGATCGACGATTCCGAGATCCGCTACCTCGGGTCCGGTGATGTGGAGTCCTACGGGCTCTCCTGGCGCACCGAGGGCACCGGCGGACACATCATCAACAGCGTGATCTCCCACCTCTTCTACGGACTCTACTCGTACGAGGTCGACGGGCTCCAGGTACTCGACAACGAGTTCCACGACAACGTGCTCTACGGCATCGACCCGCATACGCACTCACGCAACCTGGTGATCGAGCACAACGTCGTACACGACAACGGAAAACACGGGATCATCCTCGCCGAGGACTGCGTGGACAGTGTGATCCGCAACAATATCGTCTACGCCAACAAGCACCACGGCATCGTGATGTACCTGGACTCCGACCGGAATATCATAGAGGGCAACGAGTCGTTTCGAAACGCCGCGCACGGTATCAACATCAACGAGTCCAACGAGAACACCTTACGCAACAACAAGGTCTACGACAACAACGATTCAGGGGTGAGCATCACCCAGACTTCGAGAGGCAACATTGTCGAGGGAAATCAGCTCCGAGGCAACAAAAAGGACGGCCTTCGGCTGGTCAGCGAGACTGCCGAGACGACCGTGCGGGAAAACACGGTCGGCCGGAACGCCCGCTATGGTGTGTACATCGACACAGTCGGGTACGACCTCACGCGCAATACCATCTTCGGCAGCCGAATCGGGATCATGACCAGAGGCGAGCCGGTCGGCGAGGGCGACAACCACGTGTTCGATAACACGGAAGTTGACCTGGACAGCCGCTGACGTCCCGACGCGCGATCCGTCCTGCCGCATCTCGGCGGTATCGTTGACAAGGGCACACTTGCACGCCCGACACCCCAGGCCGAAGCGATCGATGCCGCGGGAGAACCACCGCCATGCTGTTATGGGCACTTCCGGACAGCCCTCCTGCCTAGGGCGAGAAGTGGGGACTGGACGACGTCGACGTACCACCCGCGCGTCGCAGCACCCGCAGTGGCAGTGCGAACCACAGCCCGACGAGCACAACGAGCGGCACACCCGCGACCAACACGGCGAACGAGCGGCCGACCGCGATGTCGAGCAGAGGAGCACGCACCCGACCGAGGTCGGGACAAGGGTTGCCAGCCCGGCGCCGAAGAGCCGGTGCCCCAACTGAACGGTCTCGGCCTTGACACCTCGGCGAAAGGTGACGCGGTGACGGCCGCCGGGGCAAGGAGCAGGCCGGCCGTGCATGCCGAGAACAACAGCGTGGCGATGTAGGTCCAGCGTTGGAAGCCGGACCACCTGCCACTTCCCTGACGAACCTGGTTGCCGGCCCTTTGCCCGCCATGTCTACCTGCTGGGTCCGAGCTGTCAGGCGCTTTCGTTGCCAGCAGCGTGACCGTGAGTTGCAGCTACGCGCCCGGCGACGTCTGCTCCTGACGACTTCCTGACGGTCGGCTCGGCAACAGGCTCCTGCGGTGGAAGTCGTGAACGCGCGGGGACCCGGAACCAGCGCTGTCCGGCAGCCGGCCGGACGGCTTCGAGTCTGGCTACGGAGTTCGTCGAATGTCACGGATCATGCACACAGGTCTGCTCGCCCACCGCGACATTCTGCACGCAAACAGTTGCGCACCACCCCCCACGGGGCGCTCCGAGGCCGGCATTGATCACCCTCCACCCTTTGGGTCGGCCGGGAGTCCGGCGATCTCCTCCATCTGGAACATCCGAGCCACGGGCCACGTCGGACCTGCTGTGCACGACCATCGAGAGGGCGATGGGACCGACGAGATCGTCCGCGCCGCCGACATCGTCATCACGAGGGGCTGCGGCGACGCCTGCCCCGTCGCGGGCAGCCGGGCCGAACTTGAGGGGCCGGCCGCCGCTTCATCTTGGGTCCAAGGCCGCGAACCCGGTGTCGTTGAACGCGTGGATCACTTCCCGCACATGGCCCTCGGACGCGGCGAACATCTCTGCGATCCGGGCCGCGTGCGGCCCTGCACCGAGTCGCCATCTCGGCCAGGTCTGCCGAGCCGTCGGACCAGAGTGGCGGAGCGAGGCCGAGCCCGGATGGTTCCGGTCCACCAGAAGGGTTCAGCTGCCGTCGACTCCAAGCAGTTCGCTGATGGTGCGAGCCGACAACAGGTTCTTCGAGAGAAGCCCGACGGCTGACCTGTCGACGATCAGGTCCGCGAAGTCGTCCCCCCTCTCTGCGCGAGGAGATCAGTACCGCACTCCCGTCGAGCCCCGCGAATTTCTCGACGAGGCGGCGATGACAGCCACTCCATCGTTCGAGATGCGCCGGGAAGACCGAGAGGAATCGCTTGTTGTCATCCACGATCGCACCGGCGGCCGCAGATGGCCTTCAGACCTCCGTGGTGCTCGGCGCTCATCCCGGTGTCCTAAGACCGGCGAACCTGGCCGTGCCTTTTCGCACGGCCACCTGGTACATCGTGAACAGATCAGGCAGCAACGCCTCGTACCGCGCCCGGGACGGCGACGAATCGTGCCCGACGACCTGGAGCCATCCATTGCATCGCGCCAGCTGCCGCCCCGCTGACGCGAGCGCTGAACTCATCGACGGCGCGACCTCAGCCGCCTCCGTCAGGTCCACCAGCACGAAACGTGCTCCGGCGATCAGCAACCCGTCCAGCCGCTGTCGCAGCTCGGCAACGCCCTCGTGGTCGCACCTTTGTACTCGGCAGACGAGGCGCACAGCGAGACACGCGCGCTCATTGTCAGCCCGTCGTCAGGTTCCGCCGCAACAGCTCGCCACCCGACCGCGATGACCCGAGGACGTCAGGCTCGGTCGCCGTCGCCTGCTCCACCACACCCGGAGCGGCTGCCCGAGCCTCTCATCCGACGTCATTACCCGAGCAAGTGGCGGCAACAGACGACCCGAGCGCCGGGCTACGAACGACACATCGTCGTCGATATCGGTCACGGCGAGGTAGATGCGTTACTCGTCGGCCGCTCGGAAATCCAAGAAGATCAGCCGGTACGTGCCATCGCTGCTCGTCGGTCGAGCGAACCTCCGCGGGCCAGGTGCATCCGGCGAGCAGCCTCTACGTTGCCGGCAGCAGCTCTATTTGCGACACCCCGAGGTGAACCACGTCATCCACCACATCCTTGACCTGGACCGCGGCGACGTAGACGTCGCGACCTAGGATCCCCCGGCCGTCGACCTTCACGTAACCGACACGGACCAACTGGGACGCCAACTCGGCGGGCACCCGCGGCTCGTCCCGCTCCGAAACGCCCGCCTCGCCTCCGCGACCAGGCCGCCATCCACTTGGTCCTCTGACACGGCAGCTTCCGGCTCTCCCGCTCGCACCAGCTGCACAACACCCACGCGTTCGCCGGCGAGGTCGACGACGGTCATTCCCTGCCGAACTGCCGCGATGGGTGTGGACTCGCCGGGCACCGCAGCGCTCATGGCGTCTCCCTGCACTCGATATCGATCTCGATCTGGCCGCGGCACCTCGGACCGGCTCACGACCGTCGAGGCGAACATCGGGTCAGTCGGCGAAAGGATCGCGCCGCCCAAGAGCGCCGTCGTCCAGTCCAGGCCGACCAGGAAGCGGGTGGCGACCGCGATCAGCACGAGCGTGAGCGGCATCCCCAGCCCGAGCGCGCGTCCGGACAGCCGCCACCCGGCCCGCAGCTGCCGCAGCGGCAACCGGCCGCCGTCGACGAACAGCACGGTGAAGAGCGCGAGGTCGGCGACGGCACGGACGGCCGGGTCCTGCGCCTACACGTCGATCAGCGCCAGCACCCCGGGCCCGACCAGCGCACCGGCCACCAGGAACACCAGCGCCGTCGACAGCACCGACCGCGCGGCCAGCCCGGACAGAGCGACCGTCACGAGCAGCACCACGCCGAACGTCACGACCAGGACCACGCTGCTCCTCCCACCATGCTCACGCCGTCCGAGGTTTCTCGGCAACCCCGTGCACCAGGGCTGAACGGAAACGCTGCACCCTGGGCTGCGGTGTCGGGGCGGCGCCTGACGATGAGCTGACGATGCATCGCGGGAAGTCGCTTCCCGCCCCGGCCGGGCAGCGCCGCTGCTACAACTTCGCCTGGGTGCCGGCGGCCCCACCCCGTAGCGCGGCCCGGACCCACGGACGACCGGAGCGCGAGTCGACTGGGAGCCCGCTCGTGGCTCGGAGGGCGCCTGGCTCAGGGCCGATCGACGGGCGGGCCGCCGGTCACCCCCGTGCCGACCACGAGCGACGATTCCGGCGCTGGGACCGCTTGTCGGCATCTCGCGAACGGCTCGTCAAGGTCACCGACTCCTGCCGAGGTCCTCAACCGGCCGCGTCCTGCATCCGGACGAACTCGAGGTGTCGTTCGTACTGGTCGAGGACGTCGTCGGCCAGTTGCCCACGGGTGTAGCCCATGACGTCGTAGCCCTGGCCACCGTCGCGCAGGTGCACTTCGAGCTGGCAGTAGGTATCCGTTCCCTTCGGGACCACCCGTCCGCCGTACACGGGCATCGGGACCTCCCGCGGCCGGATCTGGTAGCAGAACGGCTGCTCCTCTCCCGTGTCAGCGACCAGCTCGACGAACGCCATGCCGTCATCGCCGCGGGCCTGGTGCGCCCGCGCCTCCACACCTCTCTCCTGCAGGCAGGTGGCCACCTCCTCCACGGCGGGCAACGCCACCTCCACCAGGAACGCTTCGGCACGCCCGCGGCTGGGGAAAGACAGCGCCCGGTCGAGCCGGTACCGCCACCCCGGAACATCAGCGGGATGCCGGTCGGACGCACTTCGCCCGGAGAGGGTCGACCGCAGGCTGCGCTGCTGGCTCTCGGCGTGCAGAGCCTCCATCCGCAGCGCCTTCCACAGGCCGAACATCACCAGCACCAACACGAACGCGAACGGCAGACCCATGATGATGGTCGCGTTCTGCAGCGCCGGTACGCCGCCGACGATGAGCATCGCCACGGTGAGCAGTCCCGTGGCCACCGCCCAGAAGATACGCAGCCACGGTGCCGCATCCGCCTTGGGCGACGGCAGATGCGAGCTGAGGTCGGCCATCACCAGCGCGGCCGAGTCCGCCGAGGTGACGTAGAAGAGCAGCCCCACGAAGGTGGCGAGCGAGGCGACGAACGTGACCGCCGGGTACTGCGCGAGCAACTGGTAGAAGCCCTGGGCGGGATTGTCCACGGTGTTCTGACCGAACTCGGCGTTGCCGTCGCGCACGATATCGATCGCGCTGTTGCCGAAGATCGAGATCCACATGACGATGTAGGTGAACGGGATGATCAGTGTTCCGGCGACGAACTCGCGGATGGTGCGACCGCGGGAGATCCGGGCCAGGAACAGCCCGACGAACGAGGCCCACGCGATCCACCACGCCCAGAAGAACAGTGTCCACGCGTTGAGCCAGTCGACCGGCCGGTCGAAGGCGAAGGTCTCCATTGTCATGCCGGGGAAGGACCTGACGAAGTCGCCGACGTTCTGCACGAGCCCGTTGAGCAGGAACACGGTGTCGCCGGCGACGAGGATGAAGAGGGCTAGCGCGATCGCCAGCAGCACGTTGAGCTGGGACAGCAGCTTGATACCCCGATCGACGCCGCTGACCGCGGACACCGTCGCCATCACGACGGCGAGGACGACCAGCCCGACCTGGGCCGCCGTGCCCTCGGGGATTCCGAAGAGGAAGAAGAGCCCGTAGTTCAGCAGCACGACGCCGATGCCGAGCGACGCGGCGACTCCGAAGATGGTGCCGAGCACGGCGGCGAGGTCGACAGCCGTGCCCAGTCCGCCGTGGATCCGCTTGCCGAAGACGGGGTAGAGCGCGGACCGGATGGCGAGCGGCAGGTTGCGCCGGTAGGCGAAGTAGGCCAGGGCCATGCCCATCAGCGCATACATCCCCCAGCCGTTGATCCCGTAGTGGAACAGGGTCCACACGGTGGCTTCCTCGGCCGCCGCCAGCGTGCCGCCCTCGCCGCGCGGCGGCGTGAGGTACTGCGTGACCGGCTCGACGACCGCGAAGAACATCAGATCGGTACCGATGCCGGCCGCGAACAGCATCGACGCCCATGCGAACGTGCTGAACTCCGGTCGTGAGTGTTCCGGCCCCAGCCTCGTCCGACCGAGCCGGGACACCGCGACGAAGATCACGAAGACCAGGATGAGTGTGGACAGCAGGATGTAGAACCAGCCGAACCACTCCGAGGTCCATCCCACTATCCCGCCGATCGCGTCGGCGGCGGCCGCCGGGGCGACGATCGCCCACACCGCGATGACGAGAGTGACGGCGGCCGATCCGTAGAACACGACCGGCTTGATCCGTGCTCCGGGCCCCGGATCCGTCGACGTGTGGACCTGGCTCGCGTTCATCGAACCCTCCCTCGGCCACCCCGCATGCACTTGTCGTCACGAAGTCATGACGTCCCGACCTCGAACCGATGCAGCCTCTCACGTTGCGTGTCAGCTGCGAAGCATTCGTCCACCGACCGGCCCTTCCCGGAACGGACTCCGCCGGTCAGATCTGCACGTGACGGCGCTGCACGGTCGGGTGCCGGCGGACCTGGGCGGCCGGTTCCCGCGGCGCCCCGGACACCTACCTGGTCCGTCCGGATTCGGCCGGCGCCGGCATCCCCGGGACTGGGAGAACTTCAAACCCGTCGTCGAGGAGACTTTGGGGAGCGGCATCAGTGACACGAACACCGCACTGCCCGTGGTCGAACTGCGGCTCGACACCCGGGCGTGACACTCCGTCAGGAGCGGAGCCAGTTCCACGCATCATGAAGCCGATCGACCGGGAAGGTCCTGACTTCACCGGCGACGAGGAGGCCGGCCAGGCTGGCGCACCATTCCTCCCAGGCCGGCGCACCGACGATCGCCACCCTCTCGAGATCGGCCCGATGGAGGAAGTCCAGGGCCGTGTTCCCCCAGGCCACCGAGGTCCCATCCCTCGAACGTCTCGTCCATCAGGACGAGCACCCGCCGGTTCCGCAGCGTCCGACCACCGACTCCAGCTGTGGCGCGAGCACCCGGCGGTAGTCGTCGCCCTGGGTCCCGAACGCGTACCCACCCGGCTGGCCGAGCGAGGCAGGGGTGCACAACGACAGACGGTCTCGCACACGTCAACGCGGGACACTCACCGCTCCGCTTCGGGCAGCTCGACGACGAACCGCGCGCCGCCACCCGGCCGATCCTCGACCCACACGTTTCCCTCGAGATGGCGCGCATGCTGCGCGACCAGTGCGAGCCCGAGCCCGCTTCCCCCACCCTGCCCGCGTTGTCCCGCCTGGTCGCCGCGTGCGAAGCGCTCGAACACCCGCTCCCGCAGCTCCCCTCGCACGCCGGGCCCAGCGTCGTCGACCTCGAGCCGGGCACACCCGCGCCCCCGAACCACGGCCACGCGTACCGCTCCTCCCGCATACCGGTCGGCGTTGTCGAGCAGGTTGGCGACGACCCGGTCGAGCCGACGGCGATCGCCCTTGACCAGCGGCGGCGGCTCGTCCACCTCGACCGACGCCGGTGCACGCGACCGGGCGGCCAGAACGTTGCCCACCAGATCGCCGAGATCCACGATCTCGTCGGCCGGTCCGTCCATCTGTTGATCATCACGGGATATCTCGAGCAGATCGACCACCATCCGCTGAAAACGCGCAACCTCCGAGAGCAGGAGGTCCAAAGCCTGGCCGGCAGCGCCGGTGAGCTCTCCGCGGCGGCGCTGGAGCACCGCCGCGGCGTTCGCCATCGTCGTGAGCGGCGAACGCAGCTCGTGGCTCACGTTCCCGGCGAACCGCGCGTCACGCAGGACTCGCGCCTCCAAGGCCTCGGTCGTGTTATTGAAGGCGGATGCGAGCGCGGCGAGGTCTCGGTCTCCTGATCCGGGAAGACGTGTTTGCAGCTCGCCGCTCGCCAAGCGCGAGGCGGCCGCCGTCAGCTCGGTCAAGGGGCGCAGGGCGCGCTGGCTCGCCCAGGCGCCGAGGACGAACCCCAGCACACCGCTCGACGCTGCGCCGGCCACGAGGACGATGCCGAGGAACCTCAGCGCTCGCTCCAGCTCCACGAGCGGAAAGAGCTCGACGAAGACGTCGGACCCTGTCGCGGTGTCCACGGCGACCGCCATCACCGGGATCCCCTCCACCACGAGCCGCTGTCCGGCCGCGGCGCCGCCGGCCGACTGCTCCAGCAGCGACTCGGGCAGCACCGCAGGGTCGATGCGCCGACCGCTCGTTATCCACCCGTTGGGCTGCAGCAGCAGGACCGACGACGTCGACTCGGACGTCAGGCCGGCGAGCAGCTCGTCGAGCCCCTCCGCCCCGGTCTGCAGCGAGTTCGCGACGAGCCGGGCGTTGACCTCAGCCTGGCGCACGGTGCTCAACTCACGCTGGCGCAGCATGTAGTCGCTGGCGAGGTTCCAGGTCGCGGCGGCGAGGATCCCGGCGAGGAGGAGCGAGCCCAGCCCGAAGGCCGTGGCCACCCGCCAGCGCAGCGTGAGCCGCAGGATGTGCACAGGGGCCTCGTCTCATCCGGTCGTGCCCGCCTTGTACCCCCTCCCGCGCACGGTGAGCACGCACTCAGGAGCGTCGGGGTCGCGCTCGATCTTGCGGCGCAGCCGCCGGATGTGGACATCCAGAAGGCGGGTGTCACCGAAGTAGTCGTACCCCCATACCCGCTTCAGCAGCTCTTCCCGCGTCACAACCCGACCTTCGGCCGCAGCGAGCTCGACCAACAGGCGGAACTCGGTGCGCGTCAGGTGGACCTCCGCCCCCGCCCTGCGCACGACCTCCTCCTCGGGGACTACCTCGACCTCCCCGATCCGCAGCGGCGGCCGAGCCCCGTCGCCGTGGTGCCGACGTCGCATGAGAGCCCGGATCCGGGCTGCGAGCTCGCTCGCGATCAACGGCTTCGTGACGTAGTCGTCCGCGCCCGCTTCGAGTCCTTCGATCACGTCCGCCGAGTCCGTCCTGGCGGAGACGATGATGATGGGCAGGTCGCCTCGAACCCGGAGGGTGCGGCACACCTGGATGCCGTCCACACCCGGCAGCATCAGGTCGAGCAGGACGACGTCGACGCTGGTCGTCCCGAGGAGGTCCAGCGCCGCTTCGCCCGACGCTGCCTCGACGCACTCGCAGCCCTCGTCCGCGAGCGCCAGCCTGAGCGCCTGGCGGATCCGCTCGTCGTCCTCGACCAACAGAAGTCGCGCCTGCATGCCGGAACCTCCACTCGCCTGCTGGCCGAGCCCGCGGTCGGGGACGGCGTAGCCGCGGTTCATCTGCCGGCCTCGACCGTCTCGCGCAGGCGGTACCCCGCCAGACGGTGCACCATCTCGTCGAAGGACCCCGACGGGACCTGCCCGCGGAGCTCCGCCGCCGCCTCCTCGACCATCGCTTCCACGGCCGCCAGCGCCAGCCCGTCGAACTCCTCAGCGAGCCGGCGGGCAACCCCTGCCCGAGTCGGTCCCTGCATCATCGCTCCGATCGCCTTCCGGTACACGAGGATTCTCGCGGATCGGCGGTCGGGACGAGGCCACTCGGCCGCCATCCGCACGTTTTCGCAAGTGGACCGTCAGGTCGCCTCGACATCCACGACAAGAGGGTGTACGCACCACGGTGCCTCTCGGCGGGCGTGATCTCGGCGACGAGCTCAACGCCGTGCTCGGAGGCCACCGGCGCCGGCTCGGTGATCTTCGGCGCGATCGCGAACACCGCCCCGTACGGCGTCGTCTGCCTCATCGGCGTCTCGTCGGCCGGACATCGGCTCCACGTCGACGCGGGGAGCCTCAACCGCGAGATCGTGCTCGAGAACGACGTCGTGATCGGCTCGGTGAACGCCAATCTCGATCACTACACCCCGGCCGCCGACACCCTCGCCAGGGCCGACACCGAGTGGCTCACCCGGCTGATCACCCGCCGGCTGCCGCTGGAAGCGTTCGCCCAGGCGTTCACCGCGCAACCGGACGACGTCAAGGTCGTCATCGCCCTCGGTGCCACCCGCTCCTGACGCCGCTGACAGGACGATGATCAGGACGCGATCACACGTGCCGGCTTCACGATGCCGGCCGTGAACCACCTCTCGGCCCTCGCCTCCACGCCGTTCCGCCAGCGCCGACCTGGCGCAAGGACGCACTCGGCGCAACGCTATTGGCGATCATGGTCCCGATCGGGAGGGCCGCGGGCTGTCCAGCAGTCTTGCGCCTGTCTGACATTGTCCGTCCGTTGGCGCCGAGCAGACCTGGCGGCCCTAGCCTGGCCATCATCAAGCCTCTGGATCGAGGGGACACGGTACGTCGGATGCGAGCACGCAGCATGCGGTGCCTCGTCGTAGATGACAACCCGCTGTTCCTCGCGATTGTTGCCGATCACCTCTCCCGCGGCGGCATGGACGTGGTCGGCACCGCGACGAACCGAGCGGAGACGTTGCGGCAAGCCGACCTGCTGCAGCCGGACATCGTCCTGATGGACGTCAGCCTGGGCAGCGACAGCGGCTTCGAGGTCACCCGCCACCTCGTCGACACGTTCCCCCATTACCGAGGGCGCGTGGTGCTCATGTCGACACGCTCCCTGGACGACTTCGCCGACCTGGTCGAGACAAGCCCGGCAGCCGGGTACCTGTCCAAGAACGTCCTGTCCCCCGATGCGATCTCCGACCTCCTGGACGAAGCCCGTACTTGAAACTCCCCACGCAGCCCGCCTGGCAGGTCGACCGAACAAAGACCGGGCCGCAAGGCGCGCCTTCCTCGCCGACGTCGTGAACGATGAGCCGCAGCTACGCGCCCGGCGACGTCTGCTCCTGACACCTCCTGCCCGTCGGCCTGACGAACGGCGCCGTACCGGGGTTATCGACCGGTTTCCAGCGGTCGAGGAGCCCCGGCATCTGGTACGACTCGATGGGTGCCCCGGTCGTCACGCCCCGGTCGCCCGTCGCTGCTGCGGGAACTGAGGTCCGTCCCGACGATGCTGCTCCTGCTGGCGCTGCTCTTCGGGGGCATCCCACTGGTCGTGTACCTCACCCCGGACCAGCAGGTCACGGTCCTGGGCCAGCACGTCGCCGTCGGCGCGCGGGACCCGGAGCCGACCCTGTCCGGGCCGGCGCAGCTGGTCCAGATCGGCAACACCGCGTTCGACCTGCGCGACGTGGAGGTCGTCGGGCCGATGCGCCCCCGTCTCTCGCTCGGCCCCATCCGACGCGACGCCATCCCCGACCGATCCCTCGACCCCGCAAGCCTCCCCACGGTGGAGTCGACCGCGCGCGACACCGTGGTCGAGGCGTTCGTCCGCTGGTACTCGTGGGGCGGTCTCGGCGTCGTCGTCGTGGCGCTCGCTGCCAGTGGGCTCGTCGGCTGTGTGCGCATCCTGCTGGACCTCCACCGCGCCGGCCGCACCGGTACCAGCCACCCTGGCATCCGAGAGCTCGCCGGCCGTTCCCGAGGAGCGATCGCGCGCATGACGCTGCTCGCGGTCGTCGTGTCCGTGCTCGCGTGGGGCGTCTGCGGGCTCGCCGCCTACCGCGGCACCGTTGAAGGCCTGCGCCGCATCGGGTCGCTGTCCGACCTGGTAGGGGCGACCACCGTGACACCGTCGCCGGTCGGTCCGGTGGTCTCCGGGCACTCCGGCGCTGTGATCGGGGACTCGCGGGTCGCACGTCTCGGCGGCCCGCCCTCGCCCGATCCGAGCCCGGACGACACCGCATGCCGGCGCAGCACCGACTCGGCCGCGGCGGAGCTCGCCCTGCTGCGCGACACCGGGGTGCTCAACCTCGCGTGCGCGGGCGCAAGCATCAGCGACGGGCTGCGCGGTGCCCAGCAGATCGGCGACGTCCAGGTGCCGCCACAGGTCGGACGGCTCAAGCAGGTGGAGGGCCTCGACTGGGTGGTGGTTGCGATCGGCCCGAACGACCTGGCGTGGTCGGACTTCCTGCTGTACTGCTACGGGCTGCCGGCGTGCGACGACCGGTTGGCCGGGGGCGAGTTCCAGGCTCGGCTCGCGGCGTTCGATCGCGACTACGCCGCCCTGCTCACCGACCTCGCCACCCTGCCCGGCTCGCCCCGGATCATCGTCATGACCTCGTACGACGTGTTCCCCGACCAGCCCGACCCGGCATGCCCCGACCTGCAGGGACCGCCCCGCACCGCCGGCCTCGACCAGCACAAGGTCGACCTGCTGCGCCAGCGCAACGCCCAGCTCAACGACGTGCTCACCGCTGGCGCCGCGGCCTACGGGTTCACCGTCGCGGCGCCCGCGCTCACACCCCTGTGCGCACAGAGCGGCGACCGGATCGGGCCGGACCTGCAAGGGCTCCGCGACGCCCATCCGTTCCACCCCACCGCGACCGGCTCCCTGCGCATCGCCGCCGGACTCGCGCAGGCACTGGCTCGCACCGATCCCCGACCGGTTCCCGACGAGCCTCGCTAGGCCGTCTGACGACTTCCTGACGTTCGAGAAGCGCCGGCCGGGGACGGCGGTAGCCAGGGTACCCGGGATCGCGAGAGGTGATCACATGACCGACATCGTCGAACCGGACGGCCGCGACGGCCGCGACGGCATGCTGCCTGGAGATACGAGGGAGCCCACGTGGGTGCTCGCGTCGATCGTGTTCGGCATGCTCGCCCTGACCGGATCGATCACACTGCTCACGCTCGTCGCCTCCGCGATCGGCATCGCATGGGTGATCTACGCCGGGCGGCCCGACGAGGGAGGCCAGCGGGTAGCCGGTCGCTCGTTCCGCAGAGGGCTCGGTCCTTCCGGCCCGTGGGCGTGAGCGCCGCCGGTCGGCGGTCGCCCGGCGCGCGCTCGCGACTGCGATCCGATGATCATCGGCTGGATGTCGCGAGCCACGTTCACGGCTGCACCGACAGGCGATCGTCAGGTGCCGCTTCGTCATCGGTGTCCGGATCGGGGTACCCGAACCGTATGACCGTTCGCCACCGCTGCCGGTCCGTGCTCGCCGTGATGCTGCTGGCCGGCCTGGCAACCGCCGCGTGTGGCACCGGTCAGGTGTCCCAGACCGCCGAGCAGGTCGCACCAGGGCCGGCGGTGAGGTCGGCGAGATCGCGGTTCTCGACGTCGCGTTCCCGTTTCCGGCCGCCGGTGGCGGGCGACGAGGTGTACCGGGCCGGGGAGATCGCCCCGCTCTCGGTCACGGTCGTCAACCACGGCGACGCACCCGACCGGCTCGTCCGGGTGAGCAGCCCGATCGCGAGCTCGGGGCTGGTCGTCGCCGAGGGCTTCGTGATCCCCGCCGGGCAGACCCTGACAGCCGGGCAGGAGGGTCCGGTAGCCGGCCTCGACGTCTCCTACGAGTACGACGCCGGCCTCGTCGCGCTGGCCGGGCTGTCGGAGCCGATCCGGTCCGGCCTGACCTACCCCGTGCTGTTCGGGTTCGAGCGTGCCGGAGACGTGCTCGTCGAGGTCCCGGTCGAAACCCCGGATCTCCCGCGCGCGGGTCCGGTCGAGGGCCCCTGACCGGATGGATGAAGAGGAGGAACCACGTTGTCCATCGGCGGTGAGTGCTCCGGCCACCCGCAACCCGGCAGTCGTCGGGAAGTCGCAAGGTGACCGGCGCGACAGCGATCCCCGATCCGGGTAGATCCCGGATAGCGGAGTCGAATGACGGGAGAGGTCATGGAGGACAAACCGCGGGCCATCGATGAGACGAGTGACGTGACCGGCACGGGGACAGCTACGCGTAGCCGGATCAGCGGCCTGTGGGTGGGGCTGGTCCTCTCCGCCGTCGTGTTGGTGTTCCTGCTGGTGTTCATCCTGCAGAACGGCGCCCCGGTGCAGATCGCCTTCCTCGGCTGGACGGGAGCGCTGCCCACGGGTGTCGCGCTCCTCTTCGCCGCGGTTGCCGGAGTGCTCCTGGTCGCCATCCCCGGCAGCATCCGCATGCTCCAGTTGCGCCGAGCCGCATCCGGAGACCGCGCTCGCCCGGCGGGGCCTCGCAGTCGGGGTTGAGGAGGCGTGTGGGCGTCGAGCCACCGGCGGATCCGACGCGGGCTCGACTCTGACGAGGACCTGACGATGTCGCGCCGGCGGCCGTGGCGCTGGAGCCGGGGGGACGCCCGAGACAGGAGGTGGTGACGATGATGCTGCAGGCGGAGGATCCCCACCCAGGACGGAGCGCCGACCACGACGGAACGACCACGAACGGCCAACAGGGGCGATTGACGTTCTCGGCGTCCGCGGCATCGCCCTCGCCGTCGTCCCCGGGCCGATCGATGTTGTTCAGCAGCACGGCACGGCCAGACGGCAGCGATCCGCCCTACCCTCGTCCCCGTCGAGCCAAGGGATCGGGATCCGTGCCACGCGAGCTTCGAGTGTCCGACGCCGAACGGCAGGCCGTCCTCCGGCGGCCCGAGCGAGTGTTGCGGAACGGGCGGCTGACGATCGTCGAGTTCGACGAGCGAACTAGACGGCCTTCGCCGCCAGGACGCGCGGCGAACTGGACGATCTCACCGGGGACCTCCTGATCTGTGTGACCGCGTGCTTGCCGGCCTCGTCACCATCCGCGTTCGGGCGCGCCGCGCTGGCGATCGGCGTCGGCGGCCCCGGCGCGCTGTTCTGGATGTGGGTCACCGGCCTGCTGGGCATGGCCACCAAATACGCCGAGGCGCTGCTCGGCGTGAAGTACCGCCGCCCCGACTCCAAGGGCGAGATGAGCGGCGGCCCGATGTTCTACCTGCGCCACGGCCTCGCCGAGAAGTTCGGCCCCGGCAGCACCGGCGCCAGGATCGGGGTGACGCTGGGCTTCCTCTTCGCCCTTTTCGGGGCCGTGGCCTCCTTCGGCATCGGCAACATGACCCAGGCCAACGCCGTGGCCAGCCAGCTCGACTCCACCTTCGGCATCCCCACCTGGGCCTCCGGCACCGCGATGGTTGTCCTGGTCGGCGCCGTCATCCTCGGCGGGATCAAGAGCATCGGCCGGTTCGCCGCCGGCGCCGTCCCGCTGATGATCATCGTCTACGTGGTCTCCTCCCTCCTGGTCCTCGCGGTGCACGTCGCCGACATCCCGGCCGCGCTGGCGCTGGTCGTCACCGACGCCTTCACCGGCACCTCCGTGGTCGGCGGGTTCGCCGGCGCCACCTTCCTCCTCGCGATGCAGCAGGGGATGGCACGCGGCATCTTCTCCAACGAGTCCGGCCTGGGGACCGGGGGCATCGCCGCGGCCGCCGCCAGGACCGCCCGGCCGGTACGCCAGGCCATGGTCTCGATGACCCAGACCTTCATCGACACGATCATCGTGGTCACCATGACCGGCCTGGTCATCATCGTCACCGGAGCCTGGAACACCCAAGCGGAGGCCGGCGACGGCGCGCTGATGACCAACTGGGCGATGAGCGAGGCGTTCGGCGGCATCTCGCCCGCACTGGCCCCGCTCGGCGGCTACGTGGTCGCGATCAGCCTGATGTTCTTCGCCTTCACCACGCTCGTCGGCTGGTCCTACTACGGCGAGCGGTGCCTGGACTTCCTGATCGGCCGCGCCGCCGTGCTGCCGTTCCGGCTCCTGTTCGTCGCGATCGTCTACGTCGGCGCCACCTCGGAGCTGGACCTGGCCTGGACCTTCAGCGACGTGGCCAACGGCCTGATGGCGGTGCCCAACCTGATCGGCTTGCTGGTGCTGTCCGGCGTCGTCGTCGCCGAGACGAAGAAGTACTTCGCCGAACCGGACTGGAAGCAGCCCGACCTGATCGACGCCCACACCACCGAGCTCCCCCGTGTCGCTACCTCCCCCCGAGCGCCACAGCACGACCCGCGCTAGCACCACTGAGGCAAGGGCCGCAGCTCGGCTCGTCCACCCGCCGCCGCTGGAGGCGAAGACCGGTACCGCCGCGAGTGCCCCGGCCGTGGCCTCATCGGCGACGGACGCCCCTGCGCTGTCGAAGGCGGCGCCCATCGCGACCGGTTACCCACACGCACGATCCGGAACACGAGATGTAACCGCACTTGGTGGCCGGGCCCGATCCAGCGGGGGGCAGTTCGCGCGGTGCCGCAGCGGTTGGGATGGATTCGGTGGGCCTGGTGTCGAACTGCGTGCCGCTCTCGTGCCGGTTGCGGTGACGACTGGGCTCCTTGCTCAGCCGCCGGCGGAGACGAATTCCAATTCTGTTCTAGTTCAGTTCAAGTTCAGGCAATTCGAGCCCGTACGTTGGGAGCAAGCCGTCGAGGTGTCCGTGATCGAGCAGTTGGCCGATGGTGGTCTCCAGGACGGTTGTCAGGACGGTGTGCATGCGCTGTGGGGGGATGGCGCCGGTACCGGAGAGTTCACCCATGGGTGGGGCGACGAAATAGTGGACCGGGTCGCCGAAGGCGTTGTGTCCAACCCCGGTGATCGTAGCGATCCTGCTCGGCGGTGTTGCTGTTCGTCGCCGGCTCAGCCAGGCAATGTAGTCGCGTGACTGGCCTTGTTCTGCGCAGGGTGTGACGGCGGCGCAGCTGTCGTCCGAGGCGAGGAGCAGCTCGGGTTTGTTCGGCGCGCCGGCGGGAAGGGCGGGTTGCGGCCCGTCCATGTTGATCGATCCGACGCAGCGGGGGGCGAGCTCGCAGGCCAGGACCGCTGCGCCGCCGCCGAGGGAGTGCCCGCCGAACACCGTGCGGTCCGTTGCGAGGCTCGCGGCGAGTGGCCCGTCGGTCGATGTGGCCAGCGCGTCGTGAAGGGCCACGATGTCCGCGGCCTCCTGCTCGAGCAGCGGGTCGATCTCGGCCGGTTCTGGCGGCGCGGACGAGATCGGAGTCGTGCGGGGTTGTCCGTCGACTACCCGCGCCGGTGTGGTCGGCGGAACGAGGACTGCCACGGCGTAACCGTGGCTGGCGAGCTCCTCGCCCAGCGTGCTGTACATCCACGGCGCGTTCTCGTATCCGGGGGCGAGCACGACGAGGGGGTGCCGGCCGATCGCGGGGGCGGGATCACGACGCGCCCACGGCTGGACGGCGTCAACATCCTGCAGCAGCCAGCCGAGGCCGATCGTGGGCGGCAACGAGCCCGGCCCGAACCAGCCCTCGGGGACGTACTCGGCGGGTAGTGCCGTGTTCGCTGATCCGGAGTCGGCTGGATACCAGATCCAGGCCGCTCGTCGCGCCTCTTCCGCGGCTGCGCCGCCCGCAGCGACGGTGGTGATGGTGCGTCCCACCGAGTGTGGACCGCTGGGCGCCGGGAGCGTCAGGGTCTGGGACCGCAGCACCCCGACCGCGACCAGGTATCCGAGCAGCAGCACAACGACCACCAGCGCTGCGACGCCCACCCGCATACCGACCCGGCGTCGACGTCGCTCGGTCATCGCGGCGATGCGAGCGCGGCGGTGATGCGGTCGACATCGGGGCTGCTGATCAGGAGCTCGTCGTAGCCCAGCTGCTCAGAGGTCGCGTCGTCGACGGCCAGCCGCAGGGCCGGTACCCACCGGCGGACGCTGACGAACCGACTGGTCCGAGTACCGATACCCCAGCGGCCAACCTTAAGGACTCCGGTGATAAAAAAGCCGGCCCGCCCACCCGGCGTCGCCGACCAGCGGGTCGGCCGGTCAACCCGCTCACTGGCCCGCACCGCGCTCCGTGGAACCACGATCCGGGTGCGCCCTCCGGCGAAGGGCCGCTCCCACCTCGACAGCGTGACGTTCACCGCCTGCTCGTCGAGCTCGATCCTCGCCATGTCGCCTCCTGATCTCTAGACTGTTCCCAACAACAACATTATTACCAGATTTGGAAGTGAAGGTCGAGGCGATGTCTCCGAAGCCCTCGCTGGTGGACCTGCTGCACCACCCGGTCCGGTGGCGCATCACGCAGGCGTTGATCAACCGCTCGCTGACGACCACCGAACTCGCCGAACTATTGCCTGACGTGCCGACGACGACGCTCTATCGCCACGTCGGGATCCTGGTGAAGGCCGACGTACTGGTCGTGGCCGACACCCGACGGGTGCGCGGCACGCTCGAACGCACCTACGAGCTCAACACCGCGGCCGGCGACCCCGGCGACGACACCATCGACCCTGATCAACTGCGGACGATGTTCACCGTCTTCGTCGCCGGGCTGGCCGCCGACCTCGACCGCTATCTCGAACGCGACCACATCGACCCGGTCCAAGACGGTGTCGCGTTCCGGCAGACCGCGATCTGGCTCTCCGACGAGGAGCTCGCGCAGTTCGCGGCGCAGTACCAGAAGCTCATCGAAGGCTTCACCGGACACCAGCCCACACCGGGCAGAACCCGCCGCATCCTGTCCACGATCCTGATCCCCGACCAGTGAGGCAAGCAGGCATCCGACCGGCCTGCTCGTGGCCGCACCTGCAGCCGTCCTCGTCCCGGTCGGCTTTGCCGGCGGGTTCCTGCCGCGGGTCATCGCCGACTTCGCTGTCGCGACGATCGCGCTGCCGTTGGTCATCGCCGGGGGCGGACTGATCTACCTCGGCCAGCGGATCCAGCGGGAGCGCTTCGACCTCGCTCTGCTGGCGCAGGCGGGGTAGCCCTGTCGGACGCGCTGCGCCACCGACGCGCCCTGATCGGCACCCGCTGGCGGCGTCTCACCACCGGCGAACAGGCCCTGTCGTAGTCGCCTACCTGTGCAAGACCTACGCCGATCTCGCTGCCGGGTTCGCAATCGATGTGACCACCATGTTCCATCCAGGAAGCAATCGCCGCACTCGCGCCATCCCTGCGCGACGCCGTGATCGCCGTGACAGGCAAGGCGTTCGTGATCGTCGACGGCACCCCTCTGCGCATCGACCGGATCGGCATGGCCACCGGCCGCGACCGGCCCCATTACCCCGGCAAACACAATTGCCACGGGATGAACGTGCAGGTCATCGCCGACCCCGCAGGTCGACTGATCTGGGCTTCGCCTGCCCTGCCCGGCGCCCGGCACGCCATGGGCGCGGAGCGCGACCACGGAATCCTTGACACCCTCCACACCGCCGACGTGCGAATGATCGCCGACACGGCTATCGCTGAGCCGATCCCGCATTCGAGATTCCCCAACGGCGCCGCCGCCCCGACACCGACCACGGACGCTACCGGCCGCTGTCCGGACAACCAGCACGACGTCAACACCGCGCACGCCCGCCAGCGCGGCGAAGCGAACGCGCAAACGCCCAGCTCAAGAGCTGGAAGAACCTCCACAAGATCCGGTGCTACCCACCGCGCAACCGATCTTGGTAAGGCCGTCCTCATCCACATCCACCAGCTTGGAAACGGCTCAGTGTCGTGTCGTCGTGGTCCACGGAGGACGTCACCGATCCGGAGCTGGCGGCAGCCCAGGCCAGGGCATTCGTCGACTTGACGAACAACGCGCTTTGCCCGCCGCCGTAGCCACCGGATGCCCAGCAGACTGATCGAGAACACCGACTCCGAGGCTCGGCGCCCCTGACAAGGCTGACAGACCCGGCCATCGTCATGTCCGACTGCGGCCGACGAATTCCCATCGCCATCGAACCCGGCGGGCGCTGCTTCCGGGGCCTCGCCTCCTCGACACCCACGCAGAGGACGTAGAGAGCGACGACTCCAAGGTGGTTGATCGCGTGGCACCAGGCCCGAAAGTTGCCCGTCGCCTCACCGAAGACTCCGCCGCGGGGCCCGCAAGAGTAGCTGGAGCATCACGGCCGCGTCTCTCATTCCGACAACTCGAGCCTGATGATCGTGTCGTCGAGGTAGGTGACACGCACGTGGAGGCTGCCCTTGACCGGGCCCCCGTAAGGCCGCGTCTGGTTGAAGCCCGCGCCGTCCCCTTCGCGGTATCTGAAACATTTTGCCTCTACGCAAAGCTCGCGTATCCGCGGCGATCCGCGGGGCCCGGGGTGAAGTGGTCGACGCACCCCTCGACCACTTGTGCGCGGCCGTCGTACAAGGCGGACGACGCCGACCTGTACTGGAGGTAATGGTGAGGTTCGTGCCGGAACGCATCGCCCAACGCCACGCCGCGAGTTGCGGCCTCACCAACGCGCACGCCGCTCGAGACGACCATGCTCATTGAAGCGACGTACTGACACCCCTCCAAATCGATGCAGCCGGCCATGCAGTGACTGCTGACGATGCTGCGCAAACAGCAGCGACCATGGACGACGAAGAGTTCCGGACCGGACCTGGCACGACACCGGCTGATCAGCCGTCGTGACCGGGGTGCGTCTCCGCTCCCCCACCACCGCTGCTCGCCGAGTGGTGCGAAAGGCCCTCCTCGAGGGTCCCGCCGAGCTGGCCGTGCAGCGCCGTGACCACCTTCGTGTCGCCCACGGCGACCCACTTGGCACCGACGAGGTAGTGACCGCCGTAGTCCTGGGCCAGGGTGAGCCACTCACGCTGGCCCTCGTCGGTGGCGAAGGTGGCGAGGATGAACCTGCCGTCACCGTTCTCGCAGATCGCCTGGCGGATCTCCTCGGCGTCCGTCTGGATATCCGGTTGGCAGTCCACCCTGGATGCCAACTCCTCCAGGCTGCCCATCGCCGTCACCGGTATGACCTTGCCACCGCCGGGTCCGCAGCCCGACAACGCCAGCACCGCCACGACACCGCCCGTAGCCAGCTTCTGTCGCGTCAACCTCATCTTTTCCTCCGGTCCCTTTCGGCGAGATGAACTCGCCCAGCTCGGTCGGGCCCGCCTTCAACGGCCGGGGAGCGAAGGGGCCGGTGGCTGAATTCAGCCACCGGCTCCTTCATATTGTCACCCGCGTTCCCGTGTCACCCGTTCACACTGTCATTGGCATTGCTGGCCGCTGTTGATGCAGTCGACCACCTGGTTCATGAGTTCCTCGTCGAAGACGTTGATGAAGTCGTTGTGGTCGGTGATCGGCTTGTGCAGCTCCTCGGGGAAGCCGTCCACCGCGAACGGGTTCTGCACCTGCCCGTTCTCGATGGTCGGGGCCTGAGCGTCGTACACCAGTCGAATCTGCAGCTGGGGGATCGCCTGGAAACCGGCGGCGCAGCTGCCGTCCTCCTGGACGAAGTCCACGTGGTCACGGTGGTTGGCACTGTCGATGTTCTCACCGTCCCAGCAACTCTGGAAGTTGGACGTCCGTACCACCTGGCTGCCCTCCGGGCAGATCGGGTACTTGTCCGTCAGCTGCGTGTCCTCGAAGCCGGTGCAACTCCAGGACGCATTGGCGTTCGCGTCACCGCCGGTGAAGGCCTTGGCGTCACCGGTGATGATGCGCAAGAACTCCGGCATCGCGACGACGTCGCCCTCCTGGTTGCCGACGAACTGGATCTCGGCCTCGGTGGCCTCGAGGATCGTGCCGACGTTGCCTTCCGCGCCGCCGCCCGGCTGGTCGGCGTCGAACTCGTCGTTGCCGTCCTGCTGGCGCAGCACCGGCCAGTAGTAGGTCGACCTGTCTCCCTGGTTCTGACAGGAGGTGTCGGCGCCCGCGAGATCGTCGTTGCTGGCGAAGGCGTCGTTGGCCTGGTTGCCCACGTAGTCGTGGGTGTGGTGGGCACCGTTCTCGACCCCGGGCGCCACGATCAGGTTGTCGGTGTTGAACAGGTTGTTCGCGTTCGTACCGCAGGACGTGGTGAAGCTGCCCGTCGAACCGCTGTCCCCGTTCGCTGCCAGCCCGTTCCCGTTCTCCCCGGCGTCGGATTGGACGGTGGTGATGTCGACGAAGTCGTCGGCCACCGGGCCGGCGGCCCCATCGCCGTTGCCCTCCGCCTTCTCGTTGTCGGACTGCTCGTTGTCGGACTGCTCGTTGTCGGACTGCTCGTTGTCGGACTGCTCGTTGTCGGACTGCTCGTTGTCGGACTGCTCGTTGTCGGACTGCCCGTTGTCGGACTGCCCGTTGTCGGCCTGCCCGTTGTCGGCCTGCCCGTTGTCGGACTGCCCGTTGTCGGCCTGCTCGTCGGAGGTCCGCCCAGAGCTGCCATGCGAGCTGCGATCCGGTGGCTCGTCGCCGGACGGCGACCCGTAACTCTGGTTGGCGACCGGCAGCTCGGCGGCATATGCGGCAGCGCAGCCCACGGGAAGGATGCATACGACAACTGCGGCCGTCGCGAGGACCAGTTTGCGTAAGATCTTGCGATCTTCTTTCGTATTTTTCGGGGGGGACATGTTTCTCCGTTCGGCCGGGGAGTGGAACCGGTTGATCCAATGGATCGACCGGGTGACAAGTACGGCTATGGAGACGAAACGATCCCTGCGGGGAAAATGGGGACCGGCTACGACATGACGCGACGTTAGAAGCCGTGCACCGGCTGAGCGCACCAATCTGAGAGCGCCAGGGCCCAGCTGCGCAAACGGAGCGATGAATGGTTGCTAATTGAGCCGAATGCGCACCACGTTAGCCCGATCGTCGGCTCCGGACCTTAAGAACTTGGCCAACAGCAGGCGATGTCGAGCCATTCACCGACGAACATCGGATCGTAATTCTTTGAATCGTAAGACTTCGGTCAGCCTAGTGGCTCAACACTGGGTGTCGAGCCACTAGGCAGACTCTGAGCCTTTGCCAACCCTGATCAACAGCTGGCGATCATGAGGGTTTGAACTGCGGCGATGAGTTCGGCGGCCCGGCTTGGGCTGGACCGGATCTTGCGCAGGATCCGCCAGTTCTTCAGCTCGGCATTGACCCGCTCCCCGGGGCCGCGCCTACGGGCGTGGGCGGTGTTGACCTGCTTCTGACTGCGGGACGGGCGGCGGTAGCGGCCGGTGTCCGGGTCCAAGCGCCGCCGCTGCGGCACGGCGACCGTTGGGCTGGCGCCGTAGTAGGCGGTGTCGGCGACCGCGGGGATCTCCGCGTAGCGGTAGACCGTCGAGGCGCCGATCTGGAAGCCGCAGCCCAGGTCCGCATAGGTCTCGCCCTTGCGCAGGTAGGCCACCACCAGGAGGGCCTGGCGGCCGGCCGACAGCTTGCGCCAGCGAGTCGCTCGCTGCTTGCGGTGCGCGCGCAGGGCATCGGCGAGCATGCCGAGCGCGCGGCTGGGCACAGTCATCCCGGACGGGTAGGACAGCACGTGAAGCTCCTGGTCAGGCGGATTGATCTCAGCAATCGCCCGTCTACCAGGAGCTTCACCCATTCGTGGTCACACCACGCCGCGCACCCTCTGACCACCTCGAACGCCAGGTTGGCAAAGGCTCTCTGATCCTCATCGGACGGTGCAAGAAGAGCGCATATGACGATCTCGGTGTTCGACATGTTCGAGGTCGGGATCGGGCCGTCGAGCTCGCAGACGGTGGGGCCGGTGCGGGCGGCGGAGCGAACTCGCCGGCTGCGCTCCGCAACCAGGATCGATGTCGGCGCGATGTCGCAGTATCGGGTCGCGCGAACAGGCCCGCCGAATACGTCGTCGAGGGCAGACAACGCAATGGCACACCCGGGCGCGCGCCGGACTCAGCTGAGCGCCACGGCACCGATCGGTCACCGACTGGATCCGCAGCACCCTGGCACGGACACACGTGGCATCCGGCTGACTCTCGACCAGGGTCACCACCCGTCCCGCGGCGACTCCGGTCGGCGTTCGCGAGGCCACGACTCCGCCGCGAGCACTCGATGGCCATCAACGCCTGATGTCGAGCACTTCCAGGTCGTCAACGGCCAAGCCGTAGGTCGCCCCACAGGATCCCGTCGGTCCACCGCCCAGGTCCACCCCGTGTGCGCTGGCGGAACTACGCGCCAATCTCGAGATCGCCAAGACGGTACTCCTCGTTCGGCACGCCAGGGCTGTCGGCGGAGCCAGGTCAGGCAGTCGGCACCATGCTCTCGTTCCGCCGGTCCACGCGTCCGTGCGGGATCTGCGTCAGGCCCGGTCGCCGAGTGCCACGATGTGGTCGGACAGCCGCTCGTTGTCGCCGTACATGAAGTGGTTGTGCATGTTCTCGGAGAACCGGCTGGCTTCGGTGTCTCGCCCGACGGCCTCGGCGACCTGGCGGATGAGCATCGGTGACGCACCACAGCACACGCCGAGGTAGTTGATCCCCATCCCGGCCGCCTCGCGAGCGAAGGCACCGACCTCGTAGCGGTTCGCGTACAGCGGGTCCAACGCGGTCGGGAAGGTGCGACCGTGCGGAGAGGGCACACTGGCGCGGGGGTCGGCGAGGTTGAAGAACGTCGGCTCGGCATCGGTCGTCCGGTAGGGGACGGGAAGTGCACCGACGTGGCACGACACGGCGGCTCGGATCTTCTGGAGCCACGGCAGCATGGTCTTCGGTCCGCGGAAGCAGTTCATGCCGACGACGTCCGCGCCGCCCTGTTCCAGCCGTTGGCAGGTCTCCACGATCCCGATGCCGTCGGCCATCTCGTTCTGCGCCATCGGGGCGATGGTGAGCACCACCGGCAACTCGCTCGACTTGGCGATCTCGAGTGCGGCGAGGGCCTCGCCGGCGTAGTAGAAGGTCTCCCCGATGATCAGGTCCGCGCCACCCTCGACGGCCCAGCCGACCATCTCCCGGAACATGCTCCTAACTTCGTTCTGACGCTGTGCATCAGCGGGATCCCAGATGTTGCTGTTCGAGATGTTGCCGGCCATCACGTTGCCCGAGCGGGCGTCGGCCACCTCCCGGGCGATCTGCAAGGCCGCTCGGTTCAACGGCTCGAGCAGGTCTTCCTTGCCGATGACCCGCATCTTCTCGCGGTGTGCGTTGTACGTGAACGCCTCGACAACGTCAGAGCCCGCACGCTGGTAGTCCAGGTGCAGCGTGCGGAGTGCGTCGGGGTACTCCAGCGCAACCTCGGGGACGAACTCACCGGCGGTGAGGTAACCCCGCCGTTCGAGCTCGAAGAGGAACCCCTCGGCGCAGATCACCGGACCTGCGTCAAGGCGTTCGGTTAGTGGCAAGCCCTCATTCATGAGCGCGGCCTCCATCTCTCGTGGATCGGCACTACCGGACCGATGCAGGCGGTCTCCTGACTCCCAGGTCAGACGCTCGTCCCCGGCCTTCCCGAACCGTGCGGTTCAGTGGCGAGTCGGGGACGACCTCCCTGGTCACAGTGGCGAGGACCGTGTCGGTTTCGCACCGACTTCCCGGTTCTGCATCGCACCGGCGAGTCTAGCCCGGACGCCGGTCACCCGGACCGATCTCGCTGATCGGGTACTCGACCGGTCCCGGTGAGTCAGGAGAGGAGTCCGCGCCGCTGCATCAGCGCCGTTTCAGCCGCGCCGGCCAGCCCCACGGCGAGCAGCGCCAGCGGGGCCGCAGTAGGTGCCGATCGAGCTGGCCGAGCAGTTCCCGTATGCACGACGGGCCCCTCAGCAGCCTCCGCCGTACCGAACGTGGTCGAGGTCTTTCCCGACGTGCACCTCACCCGCGAACCTCTCGGCCGCCGCGTCCCGCCACTCGTCCGTCGGCACGAGATCCGGGTCAGCGGGGACGAAGTGGGTCAGGACGAGGGTCCGCACCCCGGCTGACGTTGCGACCCGACCCACCTCGTCGTGGGGTGTGTGGCAGGTCGCGAGCAGGTCGACCAGAGACGACGCGTTGCCGACCCGACGCCCCAGACTTTCTAGCGATAGCCTGTGGGAGACCTCGTTCACGAGCACATCGACCCCCTCCGCCAACCGCAGGAGTCCGTCGCACGGCGCGGTGTCACCGGAGATCGCGATCGAACCAGCGGGGGTGTCGAACCGGTACCCGAACGCGACTTCCAGCGGCGGATGCACAACCGTGCGCGCGTGCACCGTGACACCCGCGCGTTCGAAGGTATGTGCTGGGCCGGTTAGCTCGGTCACCGTTACCAACCTCCGGATGTCCGCTCTGCCCTCGCCGAAGGTGCGCATGTCGATGTTGACTGCGTACGCTGCCCATTGGGCGTCCATGGCGGCCTGCAAGCCGGGTGGCCCGACGACCTCGACCTCGTGGTCGAGGCCGGTCTCCCAGGCGAGCAGCAGCAGAGCACCCAGATCCATGACGTGGTCGGAGTGGTGATGGGTGATGAAGATTCGGCGGATCGAGGGCAGTTCGAATCTCGCCGCCAGGATCTGTCGCGCGACGGCGTGCCCGGTGTCAACGATCCAGAGGCCGTCCTCCATCGGCAGGGCGTTGGACGGCGAATGACGGTCGCGGTGCTGACGCGGCCCGCCCGCCGTTCCAAGGAGGATGATCGATCCGGTACCCGCAGTGGCCGGTGCGAGGGTCATCGCGTACCTCCAAGGAAGGCATCAAGTCCGATGTCTTCTCAGTAACCCCATATGAACGCGGGCACCGTCTCGGATTGGGCTCCGACGGGGGTCCGGAACAGCCAGGCCGGAAACCGGGCGGCCGGGGGCGCGCATCGGGGAAGGTTCTCATTCGATGTGTCGCAAGTCGTGGTCCTTTCCCTCGCTGGCCAGTACGAGGGCAATCAGGCTGATCGATGTCATACCGATCCAGACCAGCGCAACCGGCCACAGCGAGCCCTCGCCCAGCAGCACCAGCGAGGAGGCGATGACCGGCATGAGACCGGCGCCGAGCGCGGCCGCGATCTGGTAGCCCATCGACGTCCCGGTGTAGCGGATTCGGGTCGGGAACAGCTCGGCCGCGAACGCGCCGTAGGGCCCGGCAACGAACCCCTGGATCACGGCCAGGCCGAGGAGCAGGGCGAGGAACACAGTCCAGACGCTGCCTGAACCGAGCAGGAACATGATGGGGAAGGCGAGCAGCACCGCGGCCACGTTCCCGCCGAGCATGACCGGCCGGCGGCCGAGTCGGTCCGACAGGCGCGCCGCGACCACGACCATCGCGATCACACAGACGCCGGTGAGGGCCTTCACGTTGAGCACGCCGGTGGGCGAGAGCTGCAGCTGGGTGACGGCGTAGGACAGTGCCCACACGCCCATCAGCCCCTGCGCGGCCTGCCCCGAGATGCCGGCGGCGATGGCCAGCAGCAGCCGGCGAGGGTAGCGGGTGAGGACCTCGCCCACCGGAACCTGCTTCTTCTCGATCGTCTCGACGGCCTCCTGGAACAGCGCCGACTCCGCGGTCTTGAGCCGGATTACCAGCCCGATACCAGCGAGCGCCGCGCTGAACAGGAACGGGATCCGCCAGCCCCAGGACATGAAGTCCTCCCGAGGGAGCGTGGAGGCGAGGCTGAGCACCAGGGTGCCGATGATCGTGCCGGCGGGTGCGCCCATGTAGGCGAAGGAGGCGGCGAAGCCGCGGGACTCCTTCTTCGCGCGCTCGAAGCCGAGCAGCATGGCGCCGCCCCACTCCCCGCCGACCGCGACGCCCTGCAGGATCCGCAGGAACACCAGCAGCAGCGGTGCAGCGACGCCGATCTGCTCGGTGGTCGGGAGCAGGCCGATCAGCGTGCTGACGCCGCCCATCAGCACCAAGGTCACGACCAGCATGGACTTGCGACCGAGCCGGTCACCGAGGTGGCCGAACACGACGCCGCCGAGCGGGCGGGCGAAGTAGCCGGCAGCGAGTGTCCCGAACGCGAGGACCTGCGCGACGCCCGGGCCGACGCCGGTGAAGAACACCGTGCCGAAGACGATGCTCGCCGCCGTCGCGTAGAGGATGAAGTCGTAGTACTCGATCGCCGTGCCGATGAAGCTGGAGGCAAGGATCCGCCGCATCTCCTTCGGCGTCGCCTCGACCTGCCGGGCGGCCACCGAGCTGCCGGTCTCGGTCATCAGGCCACCTCCGTCCGACGGCCGGTGGTTCGGGTGGCGAACGCGATGACGTCGAGATCGTCGGGTACCAGCACAGGGCCGTGGAAGGTCTCGGCGGCGGCGGCCGAAAACGCCGTCGCCGGGGCGTCGCCGGGCACCAGGTGGTGCAGCGCGAGCGCCCGGGCACCGGCCTCGGTTGCGAGCTCGCCGGCCTGGCGGGCGGTGGTGTGGGCGCGGCGGTGGTGGGCCATCGTCGCCTGCCGCATCGCCGCATCCGTGTAGCGGCGGCCGATCGCGGAGAGGTCGATGGCCTCGTGCAGCAGCAGGTCAGTGCGGCGCGCGAGATGAACCAGGTTCGTGCAGGGCGCGGTGTCGCCGGAGATCGTCACCGAGCCGGCGGCGGTATCGAACCGGAACGCGAAGGCGGGGGCGGTGGGCGGGTGCTCGACCAGGATTGCGGTGACGACGACGCTCTCGTCCCGGTGGACCTCGAACGGTTCCATCGGTGGGGCCACGCGGGTGTCGGGGTCGAAGCCGGTGCCGGCGGGCAGCTCGATGTCGTGGATCGCCACGTGGTCGGCGGGCCTCCGGGTCAGCGAGTCGAAGATCCGGTCGTTGATGTCGGTCGCGTGCGCGGCGCACAGCAGATCGATCATCTCGGCTGTGCCCGGGGTCGGGTTGGCCGGTGCCACCGGTTCCGGCTGCTCGGTCGCGTGCGGAGACAGCGGCGGCAGGCCGCCGCGCGGGCCGGGACCGTGCACCTCGATCGGCGGTGCGGCCGGGTCCCGGCGCTCGAACAAGCCGAACAGCAGCAGCGGGACCAGGTCGGCGACGTGGTCGGAGTGCAGGTGGGTCAGGAACAGCGCGCGTACCCGGTCGAGCGGCAGGCCCGCGCGGGCGAGCTGGCCGCCGGTCCCTTGGCCGGCGTCGACGAGATACACCGCGTCGCCGACGACGACCGCGGTGCCGATCCCGCTCCGCGCGGCCGCGACCCCGGGACGATCCCACCACCGCGGACCACCCGCGGTCCCGAGGGTCACCACATGAGGGCTGGACATGACACTCCTTCGTGTCGTACTGGCATCGGTCGCAGCAGTCCGCGGACAGCCGCACGTCCAGCACTGTCGCCCGCCATCGGCGCCCGGCATAGCTGATTCTGCTGGGCCAAAGCATAAGGTCCACTTATGAAGGACGTGACGCTACGCCAGCTCGAGTACCTGGTTGCGATCGCGCAGGACGAGTCGATCTCTCGTGCTGCCGTTCGCTGCCACGTCTCGCAGGCCGCGATCAGCCAGGCTCTTCGGGAGCTGGAGAGCGCGCTCGGCGTGCAGCTGGCCGTCCGACGCACCGCCAAGGGTGCCCATCTGACCGCGGCAGGCCGAGCAGTGGCGACCCGGGCCCGCGGCGTGCTGCACGAGGTGCGGCAGCTCGCCGGCCAGGCCGGCACCGGGTGCCTGACCGTGGGTTGCTTCCCGTCGGTGTCCGCGCAGATCGTGCCGGAGATCGCCAGCCTCTTGCACGACCGGTTCCCGAACGTGCAGCTGGAGGTCGTGGAGGGCGCGGCCGCGGTACTCCAGGAGCGCATGCTGCGCGGCCAGGTCGACGTCTGCTTCCTCTACGAGATGCAGCTCCAGTCCGAGGTGGAGCCGACCCTGCTGCGCGAGCGACGGTTCAAGGTCGCCGTGGCCGCCGATCACCCGCTCGCCGCACAGCCCAAGGTGCACCTGGCGGACCTGGCCGGTCACCCCAGCGCGCTTCTCAACCTCGAGCCGGCGAGCTTCCTCAACGAGGCCATGCTGGCCCGGTTCGGCGTCGTCCCACAGATCGCCTACCGCAGCACCGACGTGATGACGGTGCGCGCGCTCGTTGGACGAGGGCTGGCCTGGTCGCTGCTGATGACCGAGGTCGCCGCCAGCCACGACGGGCGACCGCTGCGGTTCCTACCCATCGTCGACGACGTGGGGACCAACTCGCTCGTCGCCGCTCTGCCGCGTGGAGTCCGGGCAACCGGGCTGGTCGAGCAGGTCATCCGGCACTGCCAGCAGGAGTTGCCCCCGTAATCGACCGGGCTCCTGCGTCGGGCGCTGGCCGGGTTTCGTCAACACCTCGGTCCGACCAGAACTTCCACATCGTCTGAGCAGCTCATGCCCAGCGGGGAGCTTCGCTCATCACGCACTTCGCGCCTTCTTGGGGACTTCTGGCTGGACCTCGGCGACCTGGTTGGTGGCCGCTCGGCCACGGAGGTAGAGCAAGGACGCGACCGTGATCGCCCCGCCGAGGGTGAGGTAGAGCGACACGCTCCAGTAGGCGCCATGGCTGGCGCGCGTGAGGATGCCGACGACGAAGGGTGACAGGGCCGCCACCGAGGACTGGGCTTCGGCGCGTCAGCGAGCAACAGCGTCAAGTACGTTCCTGGCCGACGCAGCGGCGCTTCCCGCGTCCCTCGTCGCGACGGCGAGCGAGCTCATCCAGGTGGACGGCGAGGCGGGGAGATAGCAGATAGACAGATCGTTGCGCGCCGAGGAACTGGCTGTCCCAGATCACCGCGAGGAGCCGCTGCAACGGCCTCATTCCACCTCTCCACTCATCAAGACCACACCGGTCTCCAAGCATGATCGTTTCCATCCCGCCCCCCGTAGACCCGCCGCTCCGTCCTGACACCTGGTGCGAGAAGCCGAACCGCCGTCCAGAGCCTGCGGTCAGTGACGCACTGCAAACTCCGTGTGATCGGCCTCGACGCGGTGCCCCATGCCTCACGTCCAGTTGCCGAGATCGTGCCGCCCATCAGAAGCATCACCCTCGTCGCTGTGAACACGCTGAAGTCGACTGTGAGCCGACTGAGGGCCGAGCCGATCCAGGACGAGCGGGATACCACTTCAGCGTCGCCCACGATTCTCAACGCGGCTTCAGCTGGCGCCCCACACACTTCGCGTCACCACGTCAGGCACCCCCACCGAAGGCCGTCGACGACCAGAAGGTCGCCCGGCTCGGCTGATCAGGCAGAGGAAGGGCTAGGACGACGTGCAGGACCACGGTTGCCTGCGCGGAGGTGGTGCACCAGTCCCCGCGCGTCGGTGTGGCGCAGCTTGCGACCCGCCGGGCTGAGGACACAGCGAGCCGTAGCACGAGCCGCTTGATCAGCGGCACCGACGCGGCGTGGTCGGCGAACCGGGTGCCGAGCACGACGTCGGCCACGCCGGAGCGGGCCACGTCGACCAGGCAATCACCCTATGCACCTGGGCTGGTGTAATGAGCATGCCTCGGGCTACGACCCCGGGCCGGACGAGTACTGGCGGTGACGGATTCCGCAGCGTTGGATCTGTCGAACGTGCGCTCCCGAGCCCTACATCCCTTTCGTCGTGTCGTCCGGACCGGCCTCGGCATGCCGCTCGAGGCGGACGCTCGCGACGCGGCGGCCGTCCATTTCCGTCACTACGAGGGTGGCACCATGCAGCGGGACGCGGTCGTCGAGGATGGGGATCCGGCCGAGGGTGTCCTGGATGTATCCGCCGAGGGTGTCGAAGTCGCCGTCCGGCAGCTGGATGCCGGTTCGGTCGCGGACCTCGTCGCGGTGCAGGAGCCCGTCGAGGAGCACGTCCTGGCCCGCGGTCGCGGCGCGGTCGGGCGCGGCGCGGCGGGGGGTGTCGAACTCGTCGTCGATATCACCGACGATCTCCTCGATCAGGTCTTCGAGGGTGACGATGCCGGCGGTGCCGCCGTACTCGTCGATGACGATGGCAAGGTGCACCCGCTTGATCCGCATCTCGGACATGGCGACGAGCATCGGCTTGTTCTCGGGGATGGCGTGCACCGGGCGCATGACGTCGGCGACGGTGCGCCCGTCGGCTCCGTCGAGCAGTGCGGTGGTGAGCAGGTCGCGCACGTGGACCACGCCGACGACGTCGTCGACGCTTTCGCCGACCACGGGATAGCGGGAGTGCGGCTTGCTGACGATCTCGCGGGTCGCGGTCTGGAGGTCGGTGGTCGCGGGCAGGAAGTCGACCTCGGTGCGCGGCAGCATGACCTCGCGCAGATGCCGGTCCGCGGCGTCGAACACGTCGGCGAGCACACGGCGCTCCTCGCTGTCGAGCTGCTCGTGGGTGGCGACCATGTCGCGCAGCTCCTCCTCGGTGACCTGGTCACCTCCGGCGCGGGGGTCGAGGCCGAGCAGCCGGACGACGCCGTTGGTCGTCTGCGACAGCAGCCAGATGACCGGCCGCGCCAGCGCGGCGATCCGGTCGAGCACCGGGGCGACGAACAGCGATATCCCCTCGGCGCGCTGCAGCGCCAGCCGCTTGGGCACGAGCTCGCCCAGGACGAGCGAGACGAACGAGATCAGCGCTGTGACCACGACAAGGGCGAGCGTGCCGGCGAGCCCGGCCGACAGGCCCCAGGACGTGAGCAGTCCGCCGAGCGGCTCGGCGAGGGTGGATCCGCCGTAGGCGGCAGAGAAGAACCCAGCCAGCGTCACGCCGATCTGCACCGCGGCGAGAAACCGGTTGGGGTCCTGCCGCAGCCGGGCCACCTTCGCCCCGCGCCGGCTTCGGGACGACAGCCGGGAGACCTGGCCCTCCCGCAGCGACACCAGCGCCAGCTCCGAGGCGGAGAAGTAGCCGCCGATCAGGATGAACAGCAGTACCAGGCCGATGCTCAGGGCGATCCCGTCCACACCCTGAAGCATGTCAGCTAGGGCATTCGGGAGAACCTGCCGGGACGCAGGGGGTGCTCGTGCGGCCGGTTGACCCTTGTGATCATCTTTCGTCGTTCCGAGTTCGTTCCCGTTGTGCTCATGCTCGCCGCCGCGACCTGGGGGTTCTGGATGGGCATCGGCACAGGCGCCGCCACGGCGTTCGCCGCGGCAGCCGCCGTGCTGATCGTCGCCTGCTCGTGCGCGCTCGGGCTTGCCACGCCCACCGCACTGCTGGTCGGCACCGGGCGAGCTGCCGGGCTCGGCGTGCTCATCACCGGACCGGCGGTACTGGAGTCGACGCGGCGGATCGACACCGTCGTGCTCGCAAGACCGGCACGGTCACGACCGGTGAAATGGCGACTCAGGTGAATTCGACGCGCCCGCCTCGTCGGGACAGCTCGGTTCAGGGTGTACGCACCTTCGACGGGCAGCAGTATGGCCACGGGCAGATCGCGGGTGCCGAGCTACCGCCTTTTGTAGACCCGCACCCAGTCGACCTCCAGGCTCACCTCGGGCGGCGTGGTCTCGTCCGGGGCCAGGATCCACTCCTCGAACGGGCCCATGTCGAGCTGGATCGCCAGGTGCATCGAGTTTGTCGGGATCACGTTCTTGTCGAAGGTCTCGAACTGCTTCACCCCGTCGACGTACCAGGTGATCCGGTCGGGCAGCCAGTCCATCGCGAACGTGTGCCACTGGCTGAAGTCACCAGCGACCTTGTTGCCGGCCAGCTTGTTCTGCGCCGAGTAGTGGATCACGAAGTGGGCCTGCGACCGGTCCTCCCGAGGCACCTCCATCATGTCCAACTCGCCGTCGGCCTCCTTGCTCTGGGAGTCCGGCCACAGCAGGATCGCGGAGCCCCTGCCGCGGCCCTTCTCGGTACGGGCGCGAAACTCCCAGCGCCCGTAGGTCTGGCTGTCCTCGTGGTTCATTCCGCCGGAGATGTCGCCACGGGCGGTGATACGCAGCGCGCCGTCCTCGACGGTGATCGCTTGGGGGCGCCGCCAGCCGTTGCCGAATCCGCCCACCGAGTTGTAGCGATTCCAGACGCTCGGGTCGAGCCTCGGGCCGTCGAAGTCGTCGCTGAACACCAGCCGCCACCTGTCAATGGCGGCCGTACCGTGGCTGCCCGATGAGCGCACGTCGTCGAACGACGGGGTCGGAACGGCCGTCGGTGCGGGAAGCGGAGCCGGAAGCGCCTCGAACAGGTCCGGCTCGTCCGGTCCGGCCGTGCGACCCCCGCAGCCTGCCACCGCGAGAACGACGACACCGAGCAGCGCGCTGCAGGTGCGCCGTCGAAACCAGGACATCGCGCCTCCTCGACGCGCACGCCGGGAGGGGAGCGAGGAGCGCCAGCGTGCGAAGTGACTTTATCGGGTGGCACAGACGGGACATATCGGGCGTCGAGAGGCACGTCGTCGACGACGATCGACCGGGCCGCGTACCCGATCGTGCAGGAAGCGGCTCAACAACGTCGCCCGGCACGCCGGCCCCGCGACCGCATCGGTCACCATCGACCACGGCCCGGACGCAGTGACGGCGCCGGTCGACGACGACGCCAGGGCCGCGCCGACGCGCCCCTGGTCCCCGGTGTCGGTTGACCGGGTACGCGGAAACGAGTCACCGCACTCGGCGGTCACCTCTCCGCCGACCCGCGGCCCGAAGGCGGGGTTCACCGTCCATGCCCTGGTCCCCTCGCAGGCACGACATCCTGACTCCGCGCCGGTGCCAGCGGGTGCCTGGTCAAGGACATCGAACCCGACGACCTGCTGCGAGCGGTCCGGGTGGCGGCCCGAGGCAACGCGCTGCTGTCCCCCACCGTCACCCGGAGGTTGATCAGCGAGTACGTCTCCCGCCCGCTCGAGGCCGTCCCGGCCGCCGGTCTTGAGGCGCTCACCAACCGGGAATGCGAGGTCATGGCGTTGGTCGCCCGAGGGCTGTCCGCCGACGAGATCGCCGCCCACATGGTGATCAGGACCACCACCGCAAAGACCCACGTCAGCCACCCGATGACCAAGCTGCACGCCCGCGACCGCGCACAACTCGTCGTCTACGCCTACGAATCGGCTTCGTCACACCGAAACGGGACAGGTGAACACTCGTCCGGCAATGTGCTACCCGTCGTGCAGGAGCTGATGATCGCCGCGGCCGCAGAAGTCGTCTACGAGCTGCTCACCATCCGAGCGGAGTTCGTGAACAGATGGCGGAGAAGCTCGCCGTGCCCGCCCGCCACCACCGTGGCACGCAGAAGGTGTACCAGCAGCCAGCAGTTCGCGCTCAGGTCGCGGTCAGACCGTCGTCGATCATGAAGTTGGCGCCGGTTACGTAGGAGGCCTCGTCCGAGGCAAGGTAGAGGGCGAGTGCCGCGACGTCAGCTGCGTGTGCGAGTCCCCCGTTCATCGCAATGCCAACGACCCCCTGCACCGATGCGGTATTCACTATGACGCCACCGGTGCCCACCAGATGAGGCCACGCGGCCTGGGTGACGTAGAAGATGAGGTCGAGCTCGTTGCGGATGGTGTAGTGCCAATCCTCGTCGGTGAGGTCGGCGATGGGCGCGAACCGGGACGCGGCAGCGTTGTTGAACAGGATGTCGATCCCGCCGTGGATGGCCGCCGCGTCGGTCACCCACCGGCGAGCCTCTCGGCTGTCTCCGAGATCGACCGGCGCCATGCCGACCATTTCACCGCCGGACTGCGTCACGAAATCGACAGTGCGTGCGTTCTCCGTCGCGTTCACGTCGCACCCGACGACCCTGGCGCCCTCGGCGGAGAACAGCTCGGCGGCGGCGCGTCCTTGCCCTCCGCCCGTACCGGTGATCAGAGCAACCTTTCCGGCAAGTCGGCCCGCCATCTCAACTCCTCACTCGTCCCAGAGTCGCGGATCATGTCCCATCGTGCTCCGCGATCCAGACGGCGAGCGGGCCGGGGCGGGGCGGACCGACGCTGCGGAGCCCAGGAAGTCGACGTCGTCGATCGTTGCCTTGGTGGCCATCAGCAGCGGTGGCACGTACTGCTGGTGAAGGTCGCGGTAACCCGGACACCTGCTGCCTGTGAACACCGAACCTCGGTGGATCTGGGTCGGCACCTGCCCGCCGCACAAGTGCGACGCTGAGGCCTCTGCCGACCGCTCCCTTGTTGTCGTCGCTTCGCCGCGGTCCACGCGCCCATGTCTCAGCGTCGTCACAGTGGGCGGATGCGACTGTCGTGCCCGACGTTCGACGCCGCCGCCAGGCTCGTTTGGTGAGCGGCGCGGTGCAGGCGCTTGGCTCGGGGTGGATCGGGGGAAGATGACGGAAGCGGCGGTAGCACGCTCTTCGGGCGAGATCGTTTCCCGTGTGGCGTGGGTCGATGCAGCGAAGGGGCTGTCGATAGTCCTCGTGGTCCTCCACCACACCGTGTACTTCCTCGACACGTCAGGGCTTGCGCCCGGTCCCATCGTGGCCGGCAACGAGGCGCTCGCGTCGCTGCGCATGCCGTTGTTCTTCCTCGCGTCCGGCCTGTTCGTCGCAGGGCCGCTCGCCGCTCCGTGGCGGACGCTGCTGCACACGCGAGTGGCGCTGTTCCTCTGGCTGTACCTGCTGTGGACGCTGATCCGGTTCACGTTCTTCGCCACGCTGGTGCCGTCCGGGATCGACCCGGACGACTCCGCCAACCCGATGAACGTGGTCCTGGCCCTGCTGCTGCCCGGACCGAGCATGTGGTTCCTCTACGCACTCGCGCTGTTCGCGGTGATCGGCAAGCTGCTGCGGCGGGTACCTGCGGCGATGCAGCTGACCGCGTCGGGCGTGCTGTCCGCGCTCGCCGGCGCCGGACTGCTCGACTTCGACTCGCGGTGGATCGCCATATGCCGCTTCCTGTTCTTCTTCCTCCTCGGCTGGCACGCCAAGCAACTGATCGAGCGAGTCGCGCGGGACACCAGCCTGCTGAAGGTTGCTGCGGCGGCCGCGGTCTGCGTCGCGGCGGCCGGCGGAGCGGTCGCGCTCGACGTCCGCACTGTGCCGGGCGTGGCGTGGGCGCTCAACTGCGCCGCCGTGATCTTCGGCGTCCTGTTCGCTGCGTGGATCAGCCGATATGTGATCGGTCGGCCGTTGGTCGCCCTCGGCCGGCGGACGCTACCGATCTACCTGATCCACATGCTGTGGCTGGCAGTGATCGTGGCCGGTATCCGCCACCTCGACGTCCCGTCGGTGGTGGCGTACGCGCTCCCCGTCGTGATCACGACCGCCCTCGTCGGGCTGTCGCTGATGACGCACCGGCTGCTCGTGGGGGCGGGCGGAACGTGGCTGTTCGCGTTGCCCTCCCGGCTGGCCTACCGCACTTCCGCAACCCGGCCGGCCGGCTGACGTGGGTGTGCGTTCCGCGTCGGCCGGGGTGATCATCTGATCGTGGGCTTGCCGAAACGGCGATTCACCGGCGCCGACGGGCGGGGCGACCGAGGGTGCGTGCGAGTGCTGCGGCGACCCTGTCAGGAGTGGGACTGTTCTTGCGGTTCAGCGCAGGCTTTTCGACCAGGTACCACGACAACGCTGCGGGAACGGCGACGACGGCCAGGCCGATCGGGACGAACAGCTCCGAAGGCGCCGCCGCGAGGCCGGTGAGGCCGAGGATCTGGAACACCGGCCAGTGGTAGATGTACACGCCGTAGGACAGGTCGGCGCGCATCGACCATCGCCAGGGGAAGCAGGTCCCGAACCAGACGATGAGGTACGCGAGCGGGGCCGCGCCGAGCACTCGGTAGTCGTCGAACACGACGACGCTGCCGAGAAAGACCACCGCCGCGCCTGCCGCGAGAGTCCAGCGAATCGGGATGCGGTGGGCGTAGAGGTAGGCGAGCGAGCCGAGCAGGAACACGAACACCAGGCGCAGGATCCGGTCGTTGACCCACACCGGCAGCCCCACCTCCTGCAGCGCGGTCAGCACAGCGAAGACCGCGGCGATGCCCACCACGACCCAGCGCCGGCGGCGCAGCACACCCAGGACGCCGAGTGCGGCCACGATGGTGTAGCAGAACGCTTCGAAGAACAGCGTCCACAGCGCCCCGTTGAAGCTCAGCTCGCGTGGCCGGTCCACGAGGATGCCGGCGATGTCGTACTGCACGATCAGCAGCCCCGCGTTGCCGAACACATAGCCGAGCGCGGACGGCTCGCCGGTGAACGGCATCGTGGCAGGTAGACCGCGCAGCAACGCCGCAGCCGGCGCCACCACCAGCGCCACCACCACGAGGCAGGCCCAGAAGCCGGGCATGATCCGCAGGAACCGGTGCCACGCGAACCGCGGGAACGAGCCGAGGTTCAGGAAGCTGCGGGTCACCAGGAACCCGCTGAGGATGAAGAACCCGTCGAGCCCGAAGTCACCCAGGGTCGACACGCCCCACCTCGGCTGCCAGCCGCTGTGGAGCACGCTGCCATGACTGACGGCGACAACTCCGGCGAACGACAGACGCAGGATGTCGAAGCTGTTGCCGCGCGGGTCGAACGTGTCCCGCAGCGTTCTCATCGCGCTCCCGAACCGATCGGCGAGCCGCAACCTGCGACCCGCACCCGTCGCACTCTAACTCTTACGTAAGGAGAGGGTTGCCGGTTCTCAGCGCCGCTTCAGCGAGCCAGTTCGTGCAGGCAGTCGATCAGCAACTGTGACCGCGGAGTACATTGTGGCGCCGGAGGCTGTCCGATCCAGCCGGCTGAGCAGTGCCCTGTCGAGACGGCCATAGGGCTGCGACGGGAAGCGAGTAGCGGGTGTTGCAGATCGGTGAGGCCGCGAACCGGGTGGGCCTGTCCCTGCGCACGATCCGACACTGGGGCGAGGTGGGCCTCGTGGTGCCGTCCGGGCGGAGCGCCGGGGGATTCCGGCTCTACACCGAGGACGACGTCGAGCGGATGTTGTTCATCAAGACCCTCAAGCCGCTCGACCTGTCCCTCGAACAGATCCGTGACCTGGTGGACCTGGTCTACACCGCGCGAGCCCGCGTCGACTCGTCCACCGCTGAGGACACCGGCGACGACGCACCGCAGGTTGACCTGCGCAACCGGCTCTCGATCTACCAGGCCCTGGCCGATGCCCGGATCGAGGCGCTGCGCGGGCAGCTGCGCGACATCGAGGGCCTCTCGCGTGAACTCAAGTCGCTTTCTCGTCCGCCGCACGATCAGGCCACCCGCCGGGCCGTTCAATAAGGATCATGAGCTCGCCCCCTGTGGGGCTGGGCGCGGTTCCGGGACACGACAGGCGAGGAGCACGGCGAAGATGGCCGCGCCGATGCCCGCCGCGGCGAGGAACCCGACGGTCGTCGACGTGGCCGCGATGACCGGCCCGAGCAGCAGCGGCGACACGAACTGTCCCGCGAAGATCGCGGTACCCATCAGCGCTGTCGCCTTCGCCCGCAGGTCGTGGCCGGCGGCCTCGTCGATCAGCACAGTGGCCAGCGGGAGCATGATCCCGTTGGCCGCGCCGAGCAGGGCCGGGGCGAACAGGAGGAGCACCGGCTGGCTGACCGTGCCGTACACGACGTACGCCACGACCCACGCACAGGCGACCGCCCGGAGCAGCACCGTGTACGTGACTCGCTGCCGCAGCCGGGCGTAGCAGAGCCCGACCACGCTGGACACGACCGCGCCCCCGACGACGGCGTAGATCGACACCAGGAGCGGGGAGTTGATGCCGATCTCGGCCAGGCGCTGGGGCAGGAAGACCGCGACGACGTACATCATGATCGCCATCAGGACCAGCAGCGCGTAGTAGGCCAGCAGGCGTGGTTTGCGGCGCAGCAGCCCGGCGAAACCGATGCGACCGGTGTGCTCCGAGGCTTTCGACACGTTGGGCATCGCGGCGAGCGCAGCCAACGCCAACGGCACCCCGATGAAGTAGACGCCGAACGCGGCATGCCACGAGATCCCACCGAGGACACCGCCGAGCAGCGGCCACACCAGCCCGCCAAGGCTGGTCGCGGTCGACCTCCAGCCCATCACGCGGTCCCGCACGCTGCCCTGGTAGAGCGCGAGCAGGGCCACGGTCGTGCACGAGAACACCGCCGCCGCTCCGACACCGAACACCAGCCGGCTCGCCACGAGCACCGGGAATGAGTCGACCACCATCCCGGCGGCTCCCGCGATCCCGTAGACGACCAGCCCCGCCACCATCGGGATCCGCACCCCGAACCGGTCGATCAGCCTGCCGATCAATGGGCTGGTCAGCGCGATGGCCAGCCCATGCGCGGTGATGATGAAACCCGAGGCGGTGCCGCTGACACCGAGGTCGGTGCGGATCAGCTCCAGAACCGGGACGATCGTTGCGCCGCCCATCACGCCCAGCGTCGACCCCAGCAGCAGCACGGCGAGCACGACCCTGCTGCCGACACCGCCCTGCTCGGTGTACTCGTCGGCCTCGGTGGAGCCCTCCGACTCGGCGTTCCGCGCTCCGCGCACCGCTCCAGCACCCGCGGCATCCCGCTCGTCCATCCGCCCCCCAGGTTGCCTCTCAGTGCCAGATTATCCTCACGAGCACTTGAGACTCAAGGGCTTTTGCTTCCGCCTGTCCGGCCGCGCTAACGTCTGCGGCCATGGCCAGGGGCGACGTGATCGACGGAGATCGTGCGCTGCCGCTGCGCGAGCGGAAGAAGCTGCGCACCAGGCGGGCGCTCGCCGATGCGGCATTGCGCCTGTTCCTCGACAAGGGCTACGACGCGACCACGTTGGATGAGCTGGTCGACGAGGTCGAGGTGTCGCGGCGGACGTTCTTCCGGATGTATGCCTCGAAGGACGAGGTGGCCCTGGCCGCGGAGCTGGAGCTGTGGGAGGCCTTCGTCGCCGAGGTCGCGGCACGGGAGGTGCACGGGCCGGTTCTGGACGTGCTGCGTGCCGCGCTCGCGGACGCGGTGACCGGCCTCGGTCCGGACTGGGACGAGCGGTTCCTGGCGACCCGCGGGTTGCTCGCCCGCACCCCGGCGTTGTGGGATCGCAGCATCGTGCTGTCGATGGGGGCGCAGGACCGTGTCGTCGCCCAACTCGAGGAGAGGCTCGGTATCGACAGCCGCGCCGATGTCCATGTACGCCTGCTCGGCGAGTTCGCCCTCGCGGCATGGCGGTGCGCGGCCAAGAACTGGATCCGCGCGGGGCGGCGCGATCACTCGCACCGGGGCAACGACACGACCGACCCGGAGGTACGTGGGTCGCGGCTGGTGCCCGGCCGCGGACGATCGGACTCCCGCCCGGCCGCCCGGCTCGGCGGGTCCGCAGAGCTGCTACGGCACGTCGACGAGGCCTTCGCTGCGATCCCGGGGGCGATCGAACTCGCCGCACCCTGAGCATTCAGGCCCGTCTGTCGATGCCATCACATCCGTCGCAACCCTCCCCTCCCGTGAAGGTAGGGTGCTGAACGGTCGAGCCCCAACGCGTGTGGCTCCCGCTCCCCTCGCCATCTCTCGAAAGTAGCGATGACCCGCCCCGCTCTGCGCACGCTTCGCCCCGCACGTCCTGCCTGGCTCTCTCCCCGAGTGCTGCGCACCGAGGTGCTCGCCGGCCTCGTCGTCGCGCTCGCCCTGATCCCCGAGGCGATCGCCTTCTCCCTCATCGCGGGCGTCGACCCTCGGGTCGGCCTGTTCGCGTCGTTCACCATGGCGGTGACGATCTCGATGACCGGTGGGCGCCCGGCCATGATCAGCGCGGCAACGGGTGCGGTCGCGCTCGTCGTCGCCCCGCTGGCGCGCGAGCACGGCCTCGACCACCTGCTCGCCGCCGTGGTTCTCGGAGGGTTGTTCCAGGTAGCGCTGGCCGCCGCGGGCGTCGCCAGGCTGATGCGCTTCCTGCCCCGCAGCGTCATGGTCGGGTTCGTCAACGCGCTCGCGATCCTGATCTTCCTCTCCCAGGTCCCGCACCTCGTCGACGTGCCGTGGGCGGTCTACGGGCTACTGGCCGCGGGCCTGGTGGTGATCGTCGGACTCCCGCGGCTGACCCGCGTCGTACCGGCGCCACTGGTGGCGATCACCGGCCTGACCGTCTTCACCGTGGCCGCCGGCGTCGCGGTGCCGACGGTGGGCGACCAGGGTGCCCTGCCGGACAGCCTGCCGGTACTCGCGCTGCCCGCGGTGCCGTTGACGTGGGAGACGCTGAACACGGTGGCGCCGTATGCCATGGCGTTGGCCCTGGTCGGGCTGATCGAGTCGCTGATGACCGCGAAGCTGGTGGACGACATCACCGACACGCACTCGAACAAGACTCGCGAGTCGTGGGGTCAGGGCGTGGCCAACCTCGTCACCGGGTTCTTCGGCGGCATGGGCGGCTGCGCGATGATCGGCCAGACGATGATCAACGTGAAGGCGTCCGGCGCCCGCTCCCGGCTGTCCACGTTCCTCGCAGGCGTCTTCCTGCTCGTCCTGGTCGTCGCGCTGGGCGACCTCGTCGGTCGAATCCCGATGGCCGCGCTCGTCGCTGTGATGATCATGGTGTCGGTGGGGACGTTCGACTGGCACAGCCTGCGCACCGTGGGCCGCATGCCCAAGAGCGAGACGACCGTGATGCTCTCGACCGTCGCGGTCACGGTCGCGACACACAACCTGGCCTACGGTGTCGGCGTCGGTGTCCTCGTCGCGATGGTGCTGTTCGCCCGCCGGGTGGCACACGTCGTCGACGTCACCAGCGTGCTCGACCCGGACGGCGCGACGAAGATCTATCGCGTCAGCGGGCAGCTGTTCTTCGCCTCCAGCAACGACCTCGTATTCCGCTTCGACTATGCCGGCGACCCCGACACGGTCGTGATCGACCTGTCCGCAGCACAGATCTGGGACGCCTCCACCGTCGCCGCGCTCGACGCCATCACCGCCAAGTACGCGGCTCGCGGCAAGACCGCCACGATCACCGGCATGAACGAGCCGAGCAGGCTCCGCCACGCCGCACTGGCAGGAAACCTCTCAGGCACCCATTAGTCGAACCCCGACGCGGCCCGGTCGTGAGGATTGAAATTTCAGGCGGTTCGCAGCGCGGTGGGCTTCTGCTCGGTGCGCTGGTCATCGGGCTGGGAAGCGGGTCGGTGCCGGTGGTAGTCGAGGTGCTCGGGATCGAGGGCGGGCCGCTGCAGGATCATGTCGGCGGCCTTCTCGGCGATCATCATGACCGGCGCGTAGGTGTTGGCGTTGGTGACGACCGGCATCACCGAGGCGTCCACCACACGGACGCCGTCGAGGCCGTGCACCCGCATCGAGTCCGGGTCGACCACCGCGTGGCCGTCGGTGCCCATCTTGCACGAGCCCGAGTAGTGCATGGCCGACTTCGCGTGCGTGACGACCCAGTCCCAGATCTGGTCGTCGGTCTGCACGTCCGGGCCGGGGGCGCCCTCCCCGCCGTCGTATCGGGCGAGCGCGGGCTGCGCCATGATCTCGCGGGTGACGCGGATCGCGTCGATCCAGTCGCGGCGGTCCTGCTCGGTGGCCAGGTAGTTGAACTGGATCGCCGGCGGGGTGCGCCAACTGGGCGAGGCCAGCGTGATGGTGCCGCGCGAGTCGGAGTTCATCACCCCGACGTGCACCTGGTAGCCGTGCGGGCCGGTCGGCGAGGTCGGGTAGGACTTCGAGGCCAGCGGCAGGAACTGGTACATCAGGTTCGGGAAGTCGAGCCGCTCGTTGCTGCGGGCAAACCCGCCGGCGTCCCAGTGGTTGGTGGCCCCGGGGCCGCTGTGCAGGAACAGCCACTGGGCGCCGATCCACGGCGCGTTCTTCAGGTTGGCGGTCGGCTGCAGCGACACCGGCTGGGTGCAGGAGTGCTGGATCTGCACGGCGAGGTGATCCTGCAGGTTCGTCCCGATCCCTGGGAGGTGGTGCACCACCGGCACCCCTGCCGACTCCAGCGCCGTGGCGTCCCCGACCCCGGACAGCTGCAGGATGTGTGGGCTCTTGATCGCGCCCGCGCACAGGATGATCTCGCGCCCCGACACCCGTTCCACGTGGCCGCGCCGATCGGCGAACTCCACCCCCACCGCGCGGGAACCCTCGAACATGATCTTCGAGACGGTGGTGCCGGTGCGGACGGTCAGGTTGGCCCGCCCCATTGCCGGCCGCAGGTACGCCCGGGTCGCCGACCACCGCCGGGACCGGCGGATGTTGTGATCCAGCGCCCCGAACCCCTCCTGCCGATACCCGTTGACATCGGGCGTCCCGAAGTGACCGGCCTCCCGAGCGGCGACGATGAACGCCTGAGCAAGCGGGTTCGTCGGGGACGACTGTCGCACCGTCAGCGGGCCGCCGCTACCCCGCAGCGGCCCGGCGGTGTCGGCATCCTCCATGCGCTTGAAGTAGGGCAGCACATGCGCGAAGTCCCAGTTCTGCATCCCGGGCTCTGCGGCCCAGCCCTCGTAATCCAGAGGGTTGCCACGCTGGTACAGCATCCCGTACAGGTTGCTGGTCCCGCCCAGCATGCGACCCGCCGGCAGGTTCATCCGCCGTCCACGCAGACCCGGCTCCGGCTCGCTGCGATAGCGCCAGTCGTAGAAGCTCGCCCCGCGGGTGAACGCGATCCCCGCTGGCATGCGCATCAGCACATCCCATGAGTAGTCGGGTCGCCCCGCCTCCAGGACCAGCACCCGCCGGGCAGGGTCGGCCGACAACCGGTTGGCCAACACCGAACCCGCCGAACCACCACCGACGATGACGTAGTCGACGAAACCGGTCATGGCGCCCCCTCATCGACGCAAGCCCGGCACGAGCCACCCCTGCAGGCTCACACCGGCCCTCGAGCCGAATGTCCGCTTCACCCTGTCGGGCGTGCACTCACTCTTCCGGACGGTGAGAGTACATCCCGCCGCGCGGCGTCCTTCGGCATCACCGGTGGATGCTGGAGCCCGGTCGGGGCGACCGCATCGGGCGCTCCGTGATCCCGTTCACCAGGGCCGAGGCGCGTTGCCGGCTGATGCGGAACAGCCGGCCGATCCGAGTGATGTTGACGCCCTCGCGCCGCAGGGCCAGCGCCTCCTCCCGCCGGAACCTGCTGCCCAGCTCACCGAGGTCATCCAGCGCGCGAGTGAGCGTTTCGACGATGAGTGGAGCTTGCTCGGTGGAGACGATCCCGAACCAGGACTGCCCGCGGCGCCGCAGGTCGATCAGCTGATCGGCACGCTCGGCTGCCGCGCTGAGCTCGCCGATCGTGCGTTCGAGCCCGGCCCGCAGAGCGAGCAGCGCCCGGACCGCGCCGTCATCGATGTCGTGTCCCACGCCGTTCCCCGCCATCCCCACCCGACCATCGTCACGCGAAGACAACCACGAGCCCGATCATCAGCGACGACCGACTCCAGCCGGATTCCTGCCCGGCCCGGAGGCGTTGCCCAGGTGGGTCCTCACCCATCCCGCTGCGTAGGCCCCCGCGCCGCGCGGGCCCGGTCCCCGAACGCTCTGAAGCCCGGCGCCGAAGCTATCCTCACGTGAGGGTTCGGCTCGCAACGCCCTCCTGCGTGTTGAGCGTAGCCGCGCTCTCAGCAGAGGCTCAGCGTTCGTTCCGCATGATCACGCTCGTGACCGCGGCCACCGTGGCACGTCGGCAGCTCACGCGGCGACCGGCACCGTCGACGGATCGGCCCAGCGGCCGCGCTCTCAAGGAGGCACGACCCAGCATGTCGGCACGTCGGAGGGCGGCCCGATGACGGGCGACGAATCGCGACCGACCACGAGGACCGAAGCCATCGACGCAGGCGCAGCGACGTCCGACCTCGAGGCTCCCACCACCGGGTCACGACCCGACCGTGAGAAGGCAGACGGCTGGCGCGCGCCACAGCACCGCGACGGGATGGCGCTCGTGCTCAGCTCGGGCGTGTCGTCGGCCATCGGGATGCTGTTCTGGGTGCTCGCCGCGCGGCTGTTCGACCAGGACACAGTCGGGGTGAACTCGGCAGCCCTGTCGGCGGTCACGCTGCTGGCGTCGGCCTCCCACCTGAACCTCGGCAACGCGATCCTGCGGTTCGTCCCGGTGTCGGATCGACGACGTGCACTCGTCACGAGCTGCTTCGCCGTCGGCCTCGGCTGGGGCGCGGTGGTGGGGCTCGGGTTCGGGATCGGCGCGAACGTGTGGGCGCCGGATCTCGTCGCGGCGATCGGGCACCCGGCCATGATCGCTTTCTACCTGATCAGCGTGCCGATCTGGACGGTGTTCGTCCTGCAGGACTCCGCTCTCACCGCGATCAAGCGCGCCCCCCTGGTCCTGGTGGAGAACCTCGCGTTCGCGCTGCTGAAGATCGCCCTGCTCGTGGTGGCCGCCTGGTTGGGCCTCACCTTCGGCATCGCCGTCGGGACGTTGGCCGCCACAGCGCTCCTCGTCGTCGTGGTCGTCACCTACCTGACCCGGACGCTGCGCACACAGACGGCACCGGAGCCGCACACGGTTCAGCCGGTCACCGCACGCGACCTCGCCGGGTTCGTCGGCGTCGACTACGCGGGCAACGTCGCCTGGCAGGCTGCCGTGTTCGGGCTCCCGCTCATCGTCATCGCCCTCACCGACGCCGGCGACGCCGCCGTGTACGGGATGGCCTGGCAGATCACCTACGCCCTCTACCTGGTCGCCTCCGGAATGGGCAAGTCGATGGTCGCGCACTCCGCCGCGGGCGACTCGGCCGCGATCGTGCGCGCCCGCCGCGGGATGGATCGCAAGGCGATCATGCTCGTCCTCCCCGGGTCCGTCGTCGTCGCCATCGGCTCCTACCTGATCCTGTCGGTGTTCGGCAGCAGGTACGCCGAGACCGGGGCGCTCCTGCTGGCACTGTTGGCGCTCTCGGCGATCCCGAACGTGGTCACGAACTCCGCACTCTGGGAAGCACGCGTGCGCCGCAACCGAGCGGTGCAGTTCGGGCTGCCCGCCGCCACCAGTGCGGCCGTCATCACCAGCACGCTGGTCCTGATCCCGACGATGGGCATCACCGGTGTGGGATGGGCGTGGCTCGGCGCCCAGAGTGTGGCCGCCGCCGCGATCCTCCTCCACCGCCGGAGGACGCAGCGCCGCGCTTCCACTTCAGCAGCGGCAGACTGACAAGACGGTGAGGGAACTCGACCCGATGTCCACAGGCACAGATCCCAGCCCGGGAGGCACGTTGGCCGTCCGCAGTCGCTCCCGCCGTCTTGCTGCGATGCTGGTCGTGCTCATGGCGACCGCCGTTCTCGCGGCATGCGGCACACAGACGCCTGAAGCGACGGACCGCTGTCCCTCGTCCGAGCCGGGACGGTCCGAGGGCTGTGCCGACGCGCCGGGGGCAGCTTCGCCGGACGGCGGGACGCCCACGTTCGACGCCGAGGTCGGACGGATCGCCATGTCGGCCGACGGCAACCAGCACGACAACGACGACTGGGCGTCCGCGCCCATGGCGCTGGCGATCCTCGCGCACCGCAACCTGCAGCCCAACCTCGTGCATTACGACTACAACGACCACATCTGGGACTCCTCCGAGGAACACCTCGAGAACATGACCGAGAGCGTCCAGGAAGGCAGCGAGCGCTTCGGCTTCGACATGTCCCGGTTCTTCGACGACACCGACTCCGCACAGCTGGAGGCCGGCACCAAGAACCTGGTGGCCGAGATCAACGCCTCCACCGACGACGACCAGCTGTCGATCGTCCTCGCCGGCCCGATCGAGACGGTCTGGATGGCGCTCGACGCCGCGGATCCGGAGGCCCGCAAGCACGTCGAATGCATCACCCACGGTGAGGACAGCTTCAACCAGACCCACGCCAAGGAGGAGCACGGCGGCCACGACTACGAGGACCTGATCGACCTCGGCTGTGAGCGCGTCGAGATCCCCGACCAGAACTCCGGGCTCGGGCCGATCGACATGGACTTCTGGGACTTCCTGAAGGACAGCGGCGACGAGAACCGGGAATGGCTGCACTCCCGCCTCGACCTGGTCGGCAACGGGGACGTCTCCGATGCCGGCATGATCTTCTACGCGATCACCGACGAGAAGGACGCCGACCGGTCCGACCTGAAGGACTACCTCGAGTCATAGTCCTGGATCCGGGTAGAGCGCGTCGACGGCGTCCAGGACCTGATGCCGCGCCACGTCGGCAGGGTGGGTGCCGATCAGGACGTGGTACGCGAGCCCTTCGATGAAGGCGACCAGCCGGCCTGCGACGTGTTCGGGGCGCTCAGCGGTGGTGATCAGCCCGGCATCGATCTCGCGGCTGATGATGTCGGCGAGCCGGGCGTTCAGCTGGGCATAGGCGTAGCGCAGACGGGCTGCCACCCGCTCGTCGGTGAGCGCCTGGGCGGTGAACGACTGCCGGATCCGCATGTGAGTGGACGTGATGCGGTCGTGCGGCACCAGTTCGGTCAAGACCGCCGTGAGCACCGAGCGCGGCCGCTCATCCTGGGCGGTGAGCTCGGCGAGCCGGTCACCGGCCAGCTCGTTGGCCCGCTCGAACGCCGCCTCCACAAGGTCGGCACGGGACGGGAAGTAGTGCTGCACCCGACCCGCCGAGACCCCCGCCTGCGCAGCCACCGAGGTCAGCGACACCGCCGCGATCCCGGCCTCGTCCACCACCGCCAGTACCGCGTCGCAGATCTCACGACGACGCGTGTCCCGCTCGGCTCCGTGGCCACGCGGCATCCCAGCCTCCACAAATCGATGCAGTCACATTGCATTGCCTTCGGAGAGTACGCGGCCATACCCTGCGATCAGATCGATGTGGCCACATTGGAAAACTGGCGGGAAGGAGCTGTGGTGACACGCCATGCGACGAGTCGTGCGCCCGGACACACGTCGGTAGGACTGGTGGTGCTCCTGTCCTGCACGGCGCAGTTCATGGTGGTGCTCGACGTGTCGGTGATGAATGTCGCGCTGCCCACGATCCAGGCCGCGCTCGGCTTCGACCCGGCGAGCGTGCAGTGGGTGGTCAACGGCTACGGCCTCGCCTTCGCCGGATTCCTCCTGCTCGGCGGACGGCTCGCCGACCTCTACGGCACGCGGACCGCCCTCGTCGGCGGCCTTGCGGTGTTCGCGACCGCCAGCCTGGTCGGCGGGCTCGCCGGCGACCCGACCGTGCTCGTCGCCGCCCGGGCCGTTCAGGGAATCGGGGCGGCCGTGCTCGCCCCCGCGACCCTCACGCTGCTCACCACAGCCTTTCCGGAGGGGCCGACGCGGGTCCGGGCCATCGCCTGGTGGACCGCCGTCTGGCTGGCCGGCGGCACCGCCGGGAACCTCCTCGGCGGCGGGATCACCGAGTTCGCGTCGTGGCGATGGACACTCCTGATCAACGTCCCACTCGGTGCGGCGACCATCGCCATCGCACTGCGCCAGCTGCACGACCGGACGAGCCGACCGGCCGACGGCCGTCTCGACCTCTCGGGCGCCGTCGCCGCAGTGCTCGGGCTGACCGCGCTCACGTACGCCATCGTCGAGTCCGGCCACCGCGGCTGGACCGATCCCGCAACCCTCGCCACTCTAAGCATCGGGGTAGTCGCGCTCGCGGTGTTCGTGGCCGTCGAGACCCGGTTCGCCCCCAACCCGTTGTTCCCGCTGCGACTGCTGCGCGACAAGGGGATCTCGATCGGCAACGTGCTCGTCGCCCTGGCTGCGGCGTGCCTCATGCCGATGTGGTACTTCCTGGCCTTCCTGATGCAGGACGGGCTGGGCTACACCGCCCTGCAGACGGGGCTGGGGTTCCTCCCGCACACGCTGATCACCATGACCGTCGGCGTCATGGTCGCGCCCTGTCTGATGCGCCGGTTCGACACGCGTGCCGTCATCGCCCTCGGTGCCGCCATCGCCGCGCTGGGGTTCGGATGGCAGGGCCTGAACGCGAGCGCGCTCGACAGCGGATACCTGGAGGAGATCCTCGGGCCCGCGATCCTCATCTCCGTCGGCGGCGGGCTGCTCAACACCCCGATCACCGCCATCGTGACCACCGGTATGGCCCGCACCGACGCCGGGGCCGCGTCCGGACTGATGACCACCGCCAAGCAGATCGGCGGCGCGATCGGGCTCGCGGTCCTCGTCGTCATCGCATCCGGCCCGACCGGAGTCGCTCACGACCTCGCCTACGACACGGCGTTCGCGGCGATGGCACTGATCCTGGTCGCCGTCGGTGCCGGTGCGTGGTTCCTGCCGCGACGGGAACAGGCAACCGAGGCGGGCGCTACGGCTTTCTGCGGCGGGCGACCATGCAGCTCTCAGTAGATCCACAGGCGTCTCAGCCGGGCCACAGCGTGGGCCTGCCACCGTCGCGGGGTTCTTTCCCGAATATGACACCGAGGTACCCGTGCGCGCTCCCCGCCCCTTTTTCGCCGTGCTGACGGCACTCACCACAGCGTTGGTCGCCTGTTCAGCCGGTCCGACCGGGTCACCTTCTGCCGCGCCGGGCGAGCCGCTGCCGCCCATCGAGCTCGCGGGCGACTGGACGTGGACCGAGCAGGCCGCCGCACTCGAGCTGGGCGTCACCCACACCCAGAAGAGCCTCGACGACAGCGAGCCGGCCGAAGCCCGCCGGCGTGGGATCGACGTCCTCGCCGCCGACAGCGCGATCTGGCAGAACCACCACCTCATGGGCTTCGGCACCGACAACCCCGAACCCGAGCCCGGTGAGTACGACTGGGACACCCTCGACCGGCGCATGAAGCTCACCGAGGAAACCGGCCAGCGCACGATGCTCACGCTGTGCTGCTCCCCGGACTGGATGAAGGGCGGCGAGGAGGGCGAGACCGACTGGGACGAGCTCGAAGAAGCCCCGAGACCGGAGCACTTCGGCGACTTCGCCCGCCTCGCCGCCGAAACCGTCGAGCGCTACCCGCAGATCGAGCGGGTCATGGTGTGGAACGAGCTCAAGGGCTTCTGGGACGAGGCCAAGAAGCGCTGGGACCACGAGGGCTACACCGAGCTCTACAACCAGGTCTACCGCGCCGTGAAGGACGTCCGCCCCGACGTCCAGGTCGGCGGCCCCTACGTCGTGCTCATCGGTCTCGACCCCGGCGCCCAGGACACCTCCACCACCGTCACCGGCCCCTGGGGCGCCGCCGACCAGCGCACCCTCGACGTGATCGACTACTGGCTGAAGAACAACATCGGCGCCGACTTCCTCGCCGTCGACACCGCTACCAACAAACGCGACCAGGACGGCCCCGCCCCGCTAGACGGCGCCCGCAAGTTCGCCGATCTCGCGGCCTGGCTCAAACAGCGCAGCGACCTGCCGATCTGGTGGGCCGAGTACTACCCCGAGGTCCCCGCCGGTGAGGACGACGCCGGAGCCAGCCCGGTGAACGCCGCGGTGAACCTCGCCGCGATCGCGGCCATGGCCGAGTCGGGAACCGCGGGCGCCCTGCTGTGGGGTCCTCAGGAACACGACCTCGGCTCCGCCGCCCTGTGGACCGACGCCACCAAGACAGACGGCGGGCGCCCACTCCCGCTCACCCAGGCCTGGCAGTTCCTGGTGCCGCGGCTGGCCGCGGGCGGCGTCGAGATCGGACGCTCACCGTCCCGGCCCCACCTGCTCGCCTTCCGCGCCGACGACGGCGTCGTCGTGGTCAACCTCAGCCCGGATCAGACCGAGGTCGGCCCCGGTGAGCCGCTCGCGCCCTGGCAGATCGAGGTCGGCGGCCGCGATGCCTGACACCTGCCACGCCCGTCGGCTCGTCGTGAACGTCGAGGATGCACGTCCCGGGGCGCGGCGTCCGGGCACCGTGCGGCCGATCCGATGGATGCGGGGGAACCGTGGAGCGTGGTGACCTCATCGCCGGGCGATACCGCCTCGACGCCGAGATCGGCTCCGGCGGTGAGGCGTGGCGTGCGATCGAGCAGGGGACGGACTCGGCCGTCGTGCTCGACCGGGTTCGCCTGTCCCACGTTGCGCCGGACGAGCGGGAACGCGCCGCTGGACGGCTGCGTGTGGAGGCCGTGACCGCCTCGCTGCTGGACCACCCCCACCTCATCGAGGTGCACGAGCTGGTGGAGCACGACGGCGAACCGTGGCTGGTCATGGACTACATCCCGGCACCGAACCTGGCCGAGCTCGCGGCTGCCGGCGCGTTGCCGCCGCGCCGGGTGGCCACGATCGGCGCGCAGGTGGCCAGGGCACTGGACTACGCGCACCTGACGCCGCCCGGCCTCGTGCACGGGGCCGTGACACCCCGCAAGCTCCTCGTCGGCGAGGGCGACCACGTCACGCTCACCGGCTTCGGGATCTCCCCGAACGAGGGCGGGCAGCCACTCGCCGAGGTGGCCTCGTACCTCGCTCCCGAGGTCGCCAACGGGCTACCGGGCGGCCCGAACGCCGATGTCTTCTCGCTCGGGGCCACGCTGTACCAGGCGGTGGAAGGACGTCCCCCATGGGGCGACGGGACCCCCGAGCAGAGCCTCACCGCGGCGCGGAAGGGAGTCGTCGACCCACCGCGCCGGGCCGGGCCACTCGGCCCCGTGCTGATGCGCATGCTGCAGAGCAGGCCGCGCGAGCGACCCACCGCAGCGGCGGCCGCTCGGATGCTCGCGGAGGTGGCCAGCGGCGAGGCCACCGGCAGGCGGCGGTGGCGCTGGATCGCGGCTGGCACGGTCGCCGCCGTGGTGGTGGCGGCGGCAGCGCTGGTCGTCTGGCCGCGCCCGGCGCCGGATGTGGTCGACGCTGCGGCGCCCGGCCCCGCGCTCGGCGATCCCGCCACGGCCGACCCGTGCTCGCTGATCCGCCCCGAGCCGCTCGACCGGTTCGGCCAAACCCTCCTGGAGGCCGACTCCGGGAACTTCGACCGCTGTGACGTGACCATCGACTCCGCGCAGGACCGCTTCACGGTGCAACTGCAGTTCGTCCAGTCGGGCAAAGTTCTGCCGGAGGGCGTGCCCGAGGAACGCGATGGTGTGGTGATCGTGCGGGGCGCGCCCATCAACGGTGAGTGCGTCCGCACGCTGCGGCTGTCCGACGGGTACGACGTCCGCATCGTCGCCCGGCCCGTGCGCGGCGCGCTCCCCGACCCGTGCGCCGTCGCCGACGTCACCACCGACACCGCGCTCTCGGTGCTCGTCGCCGGTCCGGTGCCCCGCCGCGCGGCGCCGTTCGACCCGGGGTCGCTGGCCATGGTCGACGCGTGCGGGCTGCTCGACGCCGCGACCGTCGCAACCGTGCCGGGTCTGGAGACCGTCGACCCCGACCCGGGCGTCGCGGGGTGGGACTGCGACTGGGAGAACCTGACCACCGGAGCGTCGGTCGAGGTCAGCTACGACCGCAACCGCGGCGGCATCGGCAGGGACGCGGGCAACCCGATGCGGATCGCGGGGCGCGATGCCGCCGGCCGGGCGGACGAGGACGGCGCCGGGTGCGATGTGAGGGTCATGCACCGCCCCTACACCGACAGGCGCGGGTACCCGTCAGGCGAGCTGCTGATCGTGAAGGTCGACGAGGCGGCCCCGGTCACGGACCCGTGCGCCAAGGGCATCGCCATCGCCACGGTCGCCGTCGAGCGGCTGCCCGCCGCCCCATGAACGGTCGTCGAATGCCACGCATCGCCGGCAGGAGGGTGCTGACGGGGGCGGCCTACCGCAACCCGACGATGGCCGATCCTCATGATCGGTGGCGGATCCTAACGAGTGTCCCCGTGGATCAGGTCATGCCGTTCCAAGCGCGCACCCGCGCATGCGCGCGGAAGACCTCACCACGACGAGCAGATCCGGGTAGCCCAGCCAACGGCAGCGCGCCCAAGGTGCGTAGTCCTCGGGCGCCTGTGCTCGGCGTCAATGTCCGCCACGAGGTCAATGCGGCCAGCGAAGTTCCCGCGTGGGTTTGCATCCGCAACCCGGGAATGCGCAGGGCGCCGCCGCCACTCGGACGGCCCAGCCGGAGGGTGGTGTCGAGCGCTTCGTGCCGCGTTCGGAAGAACGCTGCGGCGGCGGAGGCCGCTCGGCAGCCGCGGCCTGCTGAACATCGTCTGCAGTGCCCTGGGCTCGGTTCGAGGGCACATTGAGCTCAGGGTGTTCGAGGAGGGCTATACGGTCCGCGACCGTCGTTGGTTGGGAGTGTGACCAGGAGGGTCGTGCCTGCGTTGCGCGGGCTCGTGATCTCGAGGGTGCCACCGAGCGCCTCCACCCGGTCGCGTAGGCCGACCAGGCCGGATCCGTCATGTGGGTTGGCGCCGCCCACGCCGTCGTCGTACACGGACAGGTGCAGCGCCCCGTCCTGCTCGGTTACCGAGACGTCCACGTACGACGCGGCGGCGTGCTTGACAGCGTTGGTCAGCGCCTCTGACACCACGTAGTACGCCGCGACCTCGACCGGTTCCGGGAACCGGGCGGCGGTGACGAGTTCCAGCTCGACCGGCACCGACGCGCGCCGGGCCAGCGTGTGCAGGGTCGGCCACAGCCCGCCCTCGGACAGCAGCACCGGGTGGATTCCCCGCGCCATCTCCCGCAGCTCGTCGAGCACGGTGTCGAGTTCATCGGCTAACCGTCCGATCTCTTCCCTCAGGTCGGGTAGCCCGTCCGGGATGTCGGCCTGTGTGAGGCGCAACTCGAGACCGAGCGAGACGAGCCGTTGCTGAGCGCCGTCGTGCAGGTTCCGCTGGATGCGCCTGCGGGTCTCGTCCGACGCGGCGACGATGCGAGTCCGGGACGCGGCCAACTCGGCGCGGCTGTCCGCGTTGCCGATGCCATCGCGACGAGCTCGGTGAAGCGCGCCATGCGCTGTTCGGTGTTCGCCGGCAATGACACGTTGCTCGCCAATGCCATCACGGCGCCCCACAGCCGCCCGTTCACTACGACCGGACTCGCCGCCGCCGAGCCGACGCCGTGCTCGCCCAGCAGTGGTTCGGTCGGCCCCGGGAAGCGCGGCAACCGGTCGGCGTCGACACGGGCCGAGCGTCTGGTGCGCCACACCTCGGAGATGCTCGCGACGTCATCGAGCGCCCAGCGGGTGCCCGCCGGCCATCGGCCGAGGTCGTCCCCGAGCCCGACGATCAGGATGGCCGTGCCGTCGGTCTCGTAGCGGCTCGCCGACGTCGTCTACCCCAAGCAGCTCGCGAACCTCCCTGGACCCGCGCCCCAACGGAGGGCGACCGGCAGAACCGCGAGCAAATACACAGCCGGCAAGCCGCTGAGCTCCGGAGTCCGCGACCCGAGGAGCGTCACCAGGCCGGACGCGGCCGCGACCAGGCAGAGCTCGACGGCGGGAAGCAGCTGCTGCGCGGTGAGCATGTCGACATCACCCGACAACGACATCAACACGGCAGGGCCTACTCGCCGGGTTCCCACGTCGAGCGACTCGTCGTCAAACGGGCCGTTGCCCTGACCGTCGCGCACGAGCAGGACCATATGCGCCGACCTACCTCCTACAAGGCCCTGATCGCGATCTCCAGCGATGAACAGTTGCGCTCATCCAGGCTGGCTGGAGAACCGGGCCTGACACGCTCCACTGCGGAGGTGGCCGGAGTGCGTCAGCGTCGAAGAGAACCCATTGTCTTCAACCCGCTGACACGCAACGAGATCCGCCGCCTGATCACGGCGCTCATCCTGATCGGCGATCACATACCTGGCCAGCAAGAGGACAGTCATCACCGACGCCTCCACCAGCGCCCGCCACAATCCCGACCCGCGCGCGGTGTCAGCCGTCCCGGGGACCCGATAGCCTCTGCCCGGGAGCGGGGTGCCAAATGACGGACGCCCGGAATGCGCCAATACTGCGCCGCTGGCTGAGCGGGTTGCTCGTGGGAGCGGTACTGGATGGCGATTGCGGCCTGCTGGTGGTGGATCTGGCTGAGGTGACGTTCCTGGCTTCGTCCGGCCTGCGGGTGCGAGTTGCTGCTGCCGGCTAAGCCGGCGCGGCGCATACCGCTCCGAACGTCAACGCCGGCCGTGGGGCAGCCAGTTCTCTGCGCTTCCCGTCGAGCTACACCTCCCGAGGTGGTGGTGTGCGGACGGTCATCCGTTCACCGGGTCGCCCGAAGATGCTGAGGATCTCCGCCGGTTCCCGCCCTGTGCTGCCGAACCAGTGCGGCACCCGGGTGTCGAACTCGGCGATCTCGCCGGATCGGAGAACCCAGTCTCGGTCGCCGAGAAGGACTCTCACGTGGCCCGACAGGACGTAGATCCACTCGTAGCCGTCGTGCGCTCGTGGCTCGGGGTGGACCTTGCTCGTGGGGATCACGATCTTCCACGCCTGCATGCCGTCGGGCTGCCGGGTCAGTGGGATGACGATCCTGCCCTTGACGCGCCCCGGTTTCAGCCGGATGCGGGGATCACCCACCTCGGGTGCGCCCACGAGGTCGTCCAGCGGGACCCGGTATGCCTGCGAGAGGGCGAGAAGTAGCTCCAGGGTGGGCCGGCGCTGCCCGGTCTCGAGCCGCGACAGTGTGCTCTTGGAGATGCCGGTCGTGTCCGCGAGACCGGTCAGGGTGATCCGGCGCTGCCTGCGCAGTCGCCTCAGCCGCGGCGCCACCCGGTCCAACGCGGCGGTGATGGCCGCGCCAGCTGATGGAGTGTCGTCCACGAGCCACATCCCACTCGCGTTTCCCAGGAACAGCAACGCCGATTGGCCAGCACGGGACGCGGCTCCAACCTGGTGACATGAGCCAGTACGACGTGGCGGTCCTCGGCGGACGCGCCGTTGGACTGTCCGCAGCACTGGTACTGCCCCGGGCTGCCGCAGGGTCCTAGTTGTGGACACCGGCGCAGCCATCCGCGAACACACACCGACAGGACTCACCATGACCACGCCCACCCCGAACCCTCGGCCCGCCGTCGCTGGCCCCCCGACCAAACACCAGCTGGCCCTGATGATCTGGCTGGCGGTCTTCCCGACCCTCACCGTCCTCAACGTCGTGCTCTGTGACTGGCTCAGCACGCTGACACCGGTCCTGCGCACCTTCGTGCTCGCCACCGCCGCGGTCCCGATCGTCATCTACGGGCTCATGCCGCAGCTGCACCAGCTCCGCATCCGAGTCCTCGCCCGTTCCCAACGCAGCTGAAGCACCCGGCCGATGTACCCGCGGCTCCAAGTCAGTCGCATCCGACGCGTCACAGCAGGCCAGCAGGCTCCGCTTCGACCGGCCGCCCGCGACAGCGCGGCACGCGGGAACCGCCGAGGGATCTGCCCCCAGCAGGACCTGGGGTGCCTGCTCGGCAACGCAATACGCGACGACCAGCAACCAACACGACCATCAGAGCGAGAACAAGGAGAGGGCAATTGAGTACCGAGCAGCGCAGCCTCCCGACCGGAGGCGGGACGGCCGAGGCAGTGGCGATGAAGGCGATCGTGCAGGACACCTACGGCAAGGCCGAGGACGTCCTGCGCCTCGCCGAGATCGACCGGCCCGAGATCGGCGACCGCGAGGTCCTGCTGCGGGTACACGCCGCCGGCGTGGACCGGGGCGTCTGGCACCTGATGACCGGCCTGCCGTACATGCTGCGGGTCATCGGCTACGGCGGGCTGCGTGCACCCAGGACCCGCGTACGCGGCTCGGACGTCGCAGGGCACGTCGAGGCGGTCGGCGCGGACGTGACCGGGCTGCGGCCCGGCGACGAGGTGTACGGCGTCGCCGACGGCGCATTCGCCGAGTACGCCGTGGCCACCGCGGACAAGCTCGCACCAAAGCCAGGCAACCTCACAGCGGCGCAGGCGGCCGCCATCCCGATCTCGGGCCTCACCGCCCTGCAGGCAGTCCGCGACGGCGGGAAAGTACAGCCGGGACAGAAGGTGCTGATCATCGGCGCCTCAGGGGGTGTAGGAACGTTCGCCGTGCAGATCGCCAAGGCGTACGGGGCGCACGTCACCGGGGTGTGCAGCACGGCGAAGGTGGACATGGTCCGCTCCCTGGGCGCCGACCATGTCATCGACTACACCGTCGACGACATCACCGAGGCCGGGCAGCGCTACGACGTCATCCTGGACATCGGCGGGCACCGCTCGCTGACCCACCTGCGACGCGCCCTCACCGCGGCGGGGCGGTTGGTCATCATCGGGTCGGAGACCGGCGGACGATGGCTCGGCGGCTTCGACCGGTCGCTGCGGGCACCGCTGCTGTCCCCGTTCGTGAGCCAGACGCTGACCATGCTCGCCAACTCGGAGAACGCAACCGACCTCATGGCACTCACCGACCTCATCGAGTCCGACGCCGTGACGCCGATCATCGACCGCACCTACCCGCTGAACGAGACCCCCGCCGCCATCCAGTACATGCTCGACGGCCACGCCCGGGGCAAGGTCGTCATCACGGTGTGACGCGGTCCCATGGCGCGGTGGCCGCGCGGTGACACGGTCTCGCTTGACGTTAGTTGCTCGCGATCCAGCTGGCACACGTCTGGCGGCTCGCTCCCAACGCTGCGAAGGGTCGATCGAGGCGAGGCTGGACGCTCAGCACGAGCGCCGGTACCGCCCCGACCACGCTCCGAGCTTTCGCAGCCGCTCCAACCCGCACGAGCAGCAACAGCACCGCAAACCCACCGATCAATAGCAGGGCGTAGGCCAGGTCGGCCATCACGAACCTCCTCGCACCGACCCCGGTGGCCGCGCTGCGCGACAGAATGAGACGAATCCGTACCGCCGACCACGAGCCCTGACGGGTGTCGTGGCGTGGATCGTGTTCATAGCGGCGCTGCGCCTCGGATCATCCGAGCCGGCAGGTTCGCCCAGCGCGGTGAGACAAGCGGTCAGGCCGTCAGGATCGCGTGAAGCGGTAGTTGTCAAGTCAACTGAGACAGTTGATGGGTGGCCGGCGGGGATCTCACCCGCCGGCTCCCCCAGAACCCGGCGTGAACCTCTCAGCTCACCGGGCTCCTATCATCCGGCTCGTACTGCAACCGTTCGGTGCACTCGTTGCAGGGCCTCCCATCGCCAGTGTGCGAGCAGCCCCGGCCGGGAACGTTTGATCTCGGCAAGAGTCCGCGCAGCTCGTCGAGGTGCCCGCCGCAGATGCTTGTACTTCCGGCGTGCCCACCGAACGAGGTACCGGTCGATGTGGAACAGGACGTTCACGGTTTCCGACGGACAGAACCGCCCGTAGTACGCCGCCCACGCCCCAGCCCGCGAGTTGATCCAACGGGCAACCTCCGAGAAGGACAGATCGCTGCGCAGGTGGAAACGCATCCGGCGAATCTGCTGCCGGATCGACGTCGCCGCCTTGCGACTGATCGCCGGAGAGAAAGTCGTGAACATCGTCCCGTTCCTTCTCTTCGCGGCGCGTGGCTTGAACGTGAACCCCAGGAAGTCGAACGTCACCTGCGCGTAGCGGCTGCGACGCCCGGTCATCTTGCAGTACACGATCCGGGTCTTGGTCGGATGCAACCGCAACCCGCCACACTCAGCCAGCCGTGTCGCGATCGCGACACGCATTCGCGCAGCCTGCTGCTCACTCATGCAATGCACGATCACATCATCGACGAATCGTTCGAACGGCACGTCCGGAAACTCTCGTGCCATCCAGGCGTCGAACGCGTAGTGCATGAAGAGGTTCGCCAGCAGCGGGGAGATCGAGGCTCCTTGCGGACTACCCCGATCACGACTGGCTACGGTTCCATCCGGCAGCGCCAACGGCGCGGATAGCCACCGCCGCACGTACGTCAGGAGCCATTTCTCCGTCGTGTGATGAGCGACCGCCTTCAGAATGAGATCATGGTCGAGGTTGTCGAAGAAGCCTTCGATGTCTAGGTCGAGTACCCATCCGTGGGTCCAGCACCGCGCCCGGCAGGTCGCCACCGCGTCCAGCGGGGAGCGACCGGGACGGTACCCGTAGGAGTCCGCGTGGAACACCGGTTCCACATTGGGCTCCAGGTAGGCCACCGCCACCGTCTGCGCGATCCGGTCCACCACGGACGGGACACCCAGGACCCGCACACCCCGACCCCCATCCTTGGGGATCTCCACCATCCGCACCGGAGCGGGAAAGTAGCTTCCCGACGACATCCGGTTCCACAGTTTGTACAGGTTGTTCTCACGATCCTGCGCGAACTGATCGACCGTGACCCCGTCGACTCCCGGTGCCCCCTTCTTGTCCCTGACCTTCTCGAACGCCGCCACGACCACCTCCTTGGAGATGTCGAACGACTTCGAACCTGGCCGGCTCATCTGGTTCCTCCCGAGAGCTTCGGTTGACCATCAATTCCAAACCTTGGATGACCCGCCCCCTTCGCTCCGCCCGCATTACCAGGCATCATCGCTACTACGGGACGGTCCGCCCCTGTGCTCCGTAACCGGTACTCAACTTCTCACGGTTCTTCACCGCTTGAAGCGCTCCCTCTCGCCCCGACCACCGGCCGAGGACCTTCCGGAACGACAGGTTCCCGCGTTCCACGCAGAAGCCCGGACCAAGCTCACGCCACCTACACGCCGGACACCGCCTGGGCAGTAATCAGGTGCACCCCAGACTCATCCCGAAGACAAGATCAGCCCTCGGTTCTGATGCCATCTACCAATTTCGACACTTCAGCAGTGGTTCGCTCACGCTCGTCTTCTTGGTCCACACCTGACGCACTCACGGCGCGCCTTTTCCGCATCGCTTCCCACCCCGGCTCTTAACCGACGCAGTATGCGGTGGTTTCAAGCCATCTCCTGCAAGACGACTCCGGAGGGTCTACCTCCATCTCCTACGCAGTTACGCACATCAGCAGAACCCGATCTACATCGGCTTCTCCTTCCTGTGCTCGCGGCACACGATCTTACTTGTTTGGCTGTAGGACGGGTTGGTTGATCCATGCCTGTTCGGGCAGGCGTGGCGGGTGGGGCCGGCGGGTGAATCGCTCGGGATGCTGGGCGCGGGCGCGGTCGAGGGTGGCTTGACGGTGGGCCTGGACCTCGGTCGCGGTGCCGAAGTGGACCGACGCGGGGGTGTGCATGCCGATCCCGGAGTGGCGGTGCTCGTGGTTGTAGGCGGTGAAGAACCGCTCGCAGAACGCGCGTGCATCAGCGAGGGAGCCGAACCGGTCCGGGAAGTCTGGCACGTACTTCAACGTCTTGAACTGCGCCTCGGAGTACGGGGTGTCATTCGAGCACCTCGGCCGCGAATGTGAACGACAGACGCCCAGGTCGATCATCAGTTCCGATACTGGTTTCGAGGTCATCGAGCCGCCCCGATCGGCGTGGATCGTGTGCGGGATGACGCCGTTGCGGGCGACAGCGTCGGCGAGGAAGTCCTTCGCCACGACCGCGTCCTCGGTGTTGGCGACGAGCCACCCGGCCGCGTACCGCGAGAAAATGTCGAGCACCACATACAGCTTGTACCATTCCCCTTTCCGAGGGCCCTTCAATGCGGTGATGTCCCATGACCACACCTCGTTCGGGTCGAGCGCGACCAGTTCCGGGCGGACCCGCGGAGGATGGGTGGCGTGGGCGCGTCGTTCCCGGCTCTGCCCGGCCGCCCGGGCGATCCGGTACATGCTCGACTGCGAGCACCAGTAGCGTCCCTCGTCGAGCTCGCGGGCCCATACCTGCGGGATCGCCAGGTCCCGGTAGGGCTCGGCGTCGAGCATCCCGAGCACCGCGGCCCGCTCGTTGTCGGTGATCGTGGAGGGCGGCAGTCGCCGCGGTCGGTGCGGGCCGTGCAGCGGCCCGAGCGTCACCCCGGCCGGGTCCACGCGCCGGTAGTACGTCGCCCGCGACCGGCCGGTCAATGCGCACGATCGGACGATCGACACCTTCGCGGCGCGCAACTCGGTGAACGCAGTATTCAGGACTTCTTCCGCGGCGGCGGCGGTTCCTGGCCGTCCGCGCTCTCGGACAGCTGTTCCAAGAGCGCGTGTGCTTTTCCGATGATGTCCAACGCGGTCCGCGTCTTCGTCAGATCCGCTTCGAGTTTGGCGTTCCGAGCCCGGAGCCGTTCCAACTCGGCAGCCTCCGCCGAGCGCTTCGGACGCTTCTCCGACTGCCGGGAATCGGCGGCGCCTTCCAACGCCCCCGCGTCGCGGGCGCGGGTCCACTCGATCACATGCGACGAATACAGGCCCTCCCGGCGCAGGACCGCGCCCTTCTCACCGTTCGGCGCGTTCTCATACTCCGCGACGATCGCCAGCTTGTACTCCGCGCTGAACGATCGACGCGACGGACGCGGCGACGGACCGCCAGCCGACCGCGGCCCCGACGACGATGACGATGACGATGACGCCGCCGACCCGCCACTGGCCGCCGCACCGCGACGCTCCTCCGATGACGCGAGCACCAGGATCTCCGATCACGCCCTCTGCTGTGAACCGCTGACTTCAAGCTGTCTCACGTGATCTTGGCAAAGAGGGACTCGCCCGCTGAATACCTCACGCTGGATGCACGTCCTGGCTCCGTGTGGCCGCCGACCCGGTCGTCAATGGCGAACCAGCACCGCCGGCTGTACCCGTAGACCGGCACCTGGCCTAATCCCTCGACCAATCGTCAAGTCCACTCCGGACCTCAGCGCCCGCCCTCAGTCCCGGCCGCAGGCCGTGCGTAGTACCAACGTCGATCCTGCGCCCGCAGAAGCGTCGCGTAGCGGACGATCATCCACACGGTGGAGGGCTGCCTTACCCGTCTGGCGAGAACCGCGATCAGCCCCAACCCATCGGCGCACTCGGGAGTCCACGGAGGTGCGGGCGTTGCCGCCTCCACGACGATGCGGACGGCCCCGTGGACAGCGATGACACGCAATGGGGGGGGTCATGGACGGGGAGACGAGTTCGAGCGGCCCACCGGGGCCGCCGCGCTGGCAGCCGATGTTGTGGGCCGGTGTGGGTGTCCTGGTCGGCGGCCTCGGTGTGCTGGGGTACGCCCTGGTCGTCGCCGACGGCGTGTATCCGACGTCGACTGCCGGGGAGGAGGAGCTGCTCGACTCCGGCCTGGGCCTCGGGCTGGCGGCCGGGTGCGCGGTGCCCGCGGTGGTCATCGTGGCGTGGGTGCTCGTGGTGACGTTGTCGGGTGCGACGGGGAAGCTGCAGGCCTTCCCTCAGCCGCGGTTCCTGGCAGGGACGGCCGTCCTGATCGGTGCGGCCGGGCTCGTGTCCTGCTGGCACGCGGTGAACGTCGGCGGCGTGCCGTTCCCCGGTGATCGCGCACTGCTCGTGACGGCGGCATACGGGTTCGTGCTGGTGGGAACGGTCGTGGTGCATGTCGCCGGGACGCGGCTGTGGTCCTCGGTGGCAGCACCGCGGCCGTGGTCGCGCCGCGACGTCGTGGGGTTCGTCGCAGGCGTGACGGCGGTAGCCCTCGCGTGCGGCGCCACGGTCGCCGTCGCGGGCGAGCCGGCCCGCGTCGACGCGGCGACCGCCGCCGCGGTGCAGGCACCTCCCACACCCACCGACCCGACCCGGGTGTTGTGGCGGTGGTCCGATCACACCGGCATCCGGGAAGCGGTCGCCGCCGGCGCCGGGGTCGTCCTCACCAGCGCCGAGGGCATCATCGCGCTGGACGGTCGCACCGGTCAGGAGCGCTGGCAGTACCGCCTGGCGGGCATCCCGCCCTACTGGTCGCAGTTCAACGAGTTCCTCGTCGCGGGCGACGGCGGCCGGGTGGTGATCGCGTCGCTGGACGGCCGGCTGCACGCCTTCGACGCCTTCACCGGCGAGCTGCGCTGGCGTGACGAGGAAGAGACCGCGCAGACGCCACCGCCGTGGCGCCGGGATATCGTCGCCACGAGTTCGACGGTGGTCCGGCACCGCTATTCACCCGTACCCGAGTTCGTCGGCACCGACGTCAGGACAGGCGAGCCGACCTGGCGGTACGCGTCGGAGCATCCCGAATGCGCGACGGGGGCGGATGCCGTCGACGACACGGTGATCATCCACTACTGGTGCCGCGATTCGTGGGGGGAGCAGCTCGTCGGCCTCGACGGCGCCACCGGTGAGCGCATTTGGAGCACGCCGCTGTCCGACAGCGCTCTCGTTGCGGGGGGCGTGATCACGCTCATCGACAAGGACAGGGGGTTGCTCGACCCGCGCAGCGGACGGGAAGTAGGGCCCGATCCCGTCGGCCTGGCGCTGGCGTCCGACTCCGGGGAGATCATCACCCATACCGGGTCCCTGTTCGAAACAGGCGACGCCGCACCGCGGTGGGAGATTCCGGACATCGCTCCCGCGAAGCTCGACCACTCGGCCGCGATCGCGGCCACCTTTCTCGGCGACGTCGTCGTCCTGGTGAACGACAGATCGTGTCCCGGAGGGGGCAGTGGCCTCCAGTTGATCGTCGTGAACCGGGCCGACGGCGGGATACGGCGTTCGTTCGACTGTGCCGATCTCCCCGCCGCGACCTCTACCGAGGTGATCTCCGCGCCGGGAGCCGTCGTTCTGCGCGGCTTGGACGAGCTCGTGGGCGTCGGGTAGCCGGCGCGTCGCTGCCTGAAGAGGCCGCTGTCGGTGTGGCGGCCCATCGGGAGACCGCGAGCGAACCCCAGCAGTCAGCCTCGGCGTCGAGGCGGCCGCGGTAACCTCGTCGGCATCAACGCTGGCCCGCGCACATCGGGCAGGGCGGTCGTGCGGCGCGATGGGGATCCGCACGAGCCCATCGCCGAGGCCGGCGGCAACCAGCTCGTGCGGGTCTACGGCAACATCACCCGAAAAGGACCAGACCACTGCATCACCGGCCGGGGGGCCTGGACGAACGCGACAACGGCGGTGGCTACGCCCTGCACCGGGAATGGGGACGCTGGACGCTGCGCCCGGTCACCGGCTGGCACTCCCTGCGCTGGATCACCCCGCGCACCACACGCCACCCGCGCTGTCCCAGGTCACGACCGCGACGCCGCCAGCGACTTGGGAATGAAGGCCCTCGACCTGGGCTAGCGGCCGGCACCGAAGGCGGCACCAGCGGGTCCGGCATCGGATCGTGCTGCGGCGATCGGAGTGCTGTGATCATCCCGGCCAGCTTCCTCGACACCCAACGGACGCCCCGGGCGACCTTCATCGCGGAGCCGGGAGCGGCGAACCGCGGGAGACGAGCTCGAGGTCGGCAGAGCCGCCGACCACAGCGACGTCGCCCGTGAGGTCGGTGCGGCGCACCGCGGCACCGGCTCGCTCCAGGCCACCGACGAGACCCGGATCGGGATGGCGGTACCTGTTGCCCGCGCCGACGCTGACCAGCACCGCGCGCGGGGACACGGCGTTGAGGAATGCGACCGACGTGTAGCGCGAACCATGATGCGGCATCTTCAGGACATCTGCGCGTAGGTCGGCGCCGGACGCGAGCAGGTCGGCCTGCGCGGCGAGCTCCACATCTCCGGTGAGCAGCACCGAGCCGGCCGGGGTGCGGGCGCGCAGCACCAGCGAGCCGTCGTTGACCGCCGTGCCGTCGTCGCCGTCGACGAACGACGCGGGGTGCCGCGGGCCGACCACGTCGAGGGTGAGCGTGGGCCAGTCCAGCCGCCCGCCCGCGGCGAGCGCGACGAGGGGAGCGCCGGCGGCGGCCACCGCGCCGGCCACGTCCCGCAGCGCCCATCCGGGTTCGCGTACCGGCCCGACCGCCACACCGCCGACCGCGCGGCCGCGCATGGCGCCGGCGAGCCCGCCGACGTGGTCGGCGTGCAGGTGGCTGAGCACGACCAGCGCGATCCCCTGCACCTCGAGCCGGTCGAGGCAGGCGTCGACCGGGCCGTCGTCGGGGCCCGCGTCGACCAGCACGACCCACCCGGGCCGGCCGGTGGCGAGCACTATGGCATCGCCCTGACCGACGTCGCAGGCGACGACCGCCCATCCCGTGGGCGGCCAGCCCGGCGGCGCAACCCGCGTGGGCACCAGCACGAGCGCGAGCCCCAGCGCGACGGCGGAGAGCAGCGCACGCCATCGCGGGGACCGGCCGAACCACAGCAGCCCCAGCACCAGCGCGCCGAGCAACAGCGCACCCGGAAGCCCGCCGGGCCAGCCGAGCACCGCGCCGGGAACGGCCGCGGACCGGTCGGCCACCAGCACCAGCCACCACACGGCGGGCGCGGCCACCCACGCGCACACCTGCGCCGGAAGCGCCCCGAGCGGCGAGAGCACCGCGGCCAGTACGCCCAGCACGGTGGCCGGGGCGACGGCGGGCACGGCGAGCAGGTTGGCGACGACCGCGACCGGACTCACCTGCGCGTTCAGCCCGGCGACCAACGGCGCGGTGACGAGGAACGCAGCCGCTGGCACGGTGATCGCCTCCGCGATCCACCGCGGCACACCACGGCGTTGCAACGCGCCGGACCATCCCGGAGCGAGGAGCACCAGCGCGGCGGTGGCGAGCACCGACAGCGCGAAGCCCGGGTCGACGGCGAGCGCCGGATCGGCCAGGAGCAGCACCAGCACGGCGGCGGCCAGCGCGGGGACCGCGGACCTCCCCCGCCCCATCGCCAACGCGAGCAGCACGACAGCGGCCATCGCCGCCGCACGCACGACGCTGGGCGACGGCCGCGCGAGCACCACGAACCCGAGCACGGCGGCGGCGCTGACGGCGGCGGCGAGGCGAGGGTCGGCCCGCAGCAGACGCAACAGCGCGAGGACGGCACCGCCGATGATCGCGAGGTTCGCCCCGGAGACCGCAAGGAGGTGGCTGAGCCCCGCGGCCCGGAAATCGGCCTCGACCTCCGACGTGAGGCGGCTCGTGTCGCCGACGGCGAGGCCCGGCAGCAGGCCGCCCGGCGCCGGCGGCAGCACGCCCGCGGCCTCGCGCAGCCCGGCCCGCAGCCCACCCGCGGCGTGCTGCCACCACGGCGGCGGTGAGACCTCCACCGGCGGGCCGCGGACCCGCAGCACGGCGACCGTGAGGTCCTGCCGCCCGGCCGGGGCGAGCAGGCCCTCGGCCGTGGCGGCCTGCCCCGGGAGCAGCGCCGACCACCCCTCGGCCGGCGCGATGAGCAGCACCCGCCCACCCACCGCCCACCGGCCGTCACCGACCTCCACCCGCTCCAGCACGACCGGCACGAGCACCTGGCTCGCCTCACCGGGCCGCGACCCGTAACCGCTGCTCCGGATCGCCCGCGGATCGTCGGCGACGACCACCCGCAACCCCGCCGCGGCACCGTGCTCCGCGGGAGCGCGTAGCGGGTGTCGATCGACCAGCAGCGTGTGGACGGTGACCACGAGCCCGGCCGCCGCGGCGCAGCCGGCGGCCGCGAGGACCACACCCATCCCGGCCGCCCGGCGATGACGCGTCACCATGACCGCGACGAGCAGCACGGACCCGACCAGCACGACCGCGCCCGCGACCGGTCCGAGCCCGATGCCCAGCAGCACGACGCCCCACACCGCCAACGCCGCCGGCACCAGGCGCAGGTCGGGTGGACGCCGCGGCTCGCTCGGGTCGGGGACGGGGAGCTTCACGGCCTCGACGCTACGAGCGATGAGAGGCGTCGAACCGGGCTCGAACGAACCTGTGGATGACCGAACCCCGAGGTGGACAACTCGCCCACGGAGCGCGCCGACCTGCTCGGACCGTCAGCCCACCCGACCACACTGGACACCGGGGGGCGGCGCCCGACTCCCGGCTCCCCGAACACCCCAACCCCAGCGGTCCAGAGCCGGTCGTACCTGAGTGTCCACTCCGCGGAACTCAGGGGGCCTGGTGAGCACCAACCGACTTCGGCGCCGGACGTCCATGCCGCCGATCATCCTGATCGGGGTGTCCGCGGCAGCGGTGTTCGCGGTGGGCGTCGGAATCGCGGTCCTGGTCGGAGGGGTGGACGGCACACCGCTGTGGATGCGGGCCGTGGCGGTCGGGATCGGAATGTGGCTGGCGACGGCCTACACCACCGCCACGGTCGAGTGGGCGCTGGACGGACGGAGCGTGAAGCAGATCCGCAAGCACATCGCCGCGCACCGGTTCCCCGACGCCGCCGTGGAACTGCACGTGTATGTGAAGCAGCTCGAGAGGCTGTGCGGGGCATACGACCCGCTGACGCTCCGGTGGACGTACACGCAGGCCCACGTACTGCTGCACACCGGTCAGCGGATGAGGGCGCTGGCTCTGCTCGCGCTCGTGATCGACGGCCAGCTCACCACACTGGGCCCGAACCACCCGGACACGCGCCGATCGCTCCGGCTGCTCGAACGCCACACCGACATCACCGCGCCGATCGCACCGGTGGAGACCTGGTGGCGGCAGTAGAGACTCGTCAGGTACCCGGCACGACCGCGTGTTCCCAGTCCCGCCGCACCACCCGCACGAGTCCTCGGTCGGTGATCTTCACCTGGGGCGAGACCGGCAGCGCCAGCGTGGTCAGGCTCATGAACGGGTTCGCGTGCCGCCAACCCCACTCGCGCACCGCCGCGCGAACGGCCCGCGCGCCTGCGGCGACCTCGGCAGCAGGCCCGCGCGACATCACCCCGCCGACGGGCAGCGGCAGGTCCACCGGGTCGGCGCCGGCGCGCACCACGCTGATGCCCCCGCCGAAGGAGACGACCCGTCGAGCCGCCTCCTCCAGGGCGACGGGCGACGTGGCGATCACCGTGAGGTTGTGGCTGTCGTGGGCGTAGGTGGTGGCGAACGCCCCGGGCTCCAGGTCGAACCCGAGCACGGGTGCGGTCTGCGCCCCGCCTGCGCCGCTGTGCCGCTCCATCACCGTGACCACGGCGCAGCGGCCCTCCCAGCCGACCACCCCGTCACGGACGGGCAGCACGACGTCGTCCGGGGCGGTGTAGGTGTCGACGGGGTTGACCCGCAGGGCGCGGAACGTGTGGTCGCCGTCGGGCAGGTCCACCCGCCAGGTGGCGAGACCGGCGAGGTCGGCGGGGACGTGCACCGACGTGTCGAACGGGTTGTCGACCGCGGGGCGGGCCGTTCCCGGGTGCACCGGTGTGCCGCGACAGATCACCAGCTCCGGCGTGAACGAGGTCAGGTCGCGCAGCACCACGAGGTCGGCGCGGCGCCCGGGGGCGACCACGCCGCGGTCGTCGAGCCCGAGCCGGCGAGCCGGGTGCAGGGTGAGCGCCCGCAGTACCACCAGCGGCGGCATCCCGCACGCCAGCGCCACGGCGGCGAGGTGGTCGAGGTGGCCGTGGTCGAGCACGGCGTCGGGTGCCACGTCGTCGCTGACCAGGCAGAAGTCCGGCAGCACCGGCAGCGCGAGCAGGGCGGCCACCAGCTCGGGACTCAGGCACTTCTCCTGCAGCATCATCACCATGCCCAGCCGGGCCTTCTCCACGGTGACGGCGGCCGAGTTCTTGGTGTGGTCGGAGTCGACGCCCGCCCAGAGGTACTCGTTGAGGTCGGCACCGCTGATGTGCGGGCAGTGCCCGTCGAGGCGCACCCCGGCGGCCTTCGCGGCGTCGATGATGGCGGTGGTGCGCTCGTCGCCGGAGATCACCGCCCGGTAGTCCATGACCTCGCCCAGCGTGGTGACGCCCTCCCACCCGAGCATCTCGGCGATGTCGGTGGCGTCGAGGTCGGCGCCCGCGGTCTCGAAGCCGTGCAGCGACGGGACGCACGACGGCACCGCCCAGCGGATGTCCTGGCGCAGCCCGCTCCCCTGCTCGATCATCCAGGCCATCGCGGCGCGGCCGGCGACGTTGACGATCTCGTGCGGGTCGGCCAGCACGGTGGTGGTGCCGAGCGGGAGCGTCAACGCCTCGAACTCGACCGGGGTGACCAGCGAGCTCTCCACGTGCATGTGGGCGTCGATGTACCCGGGCACGACGAGCCGGCCGGTGACGTCCACGACCTCGGCGGCGACGAGCTCGGCCGCGCCCGGGGCGAGCACCGCCCGGATCCGGTCGCCGGCGAGCAGGACGTCGGCCCGGAACGTCTCCCCGGTGTGCACCGACACCACCGAGCCGCCGCGGAGCAGCAGCGTGCCCTCCAGGTTCATCGGCTCCCCTCCAGCGCGTCGAGCAGCAGTTCCTCGATCGCCGCCGGCTCCAGTTCGAGCGCGACGTCAACGGTGGCCGGCCCACCCGTCCGGCCGTACACGTCCACCACGAGCGCGCCGCGGGTGAGCTCCCCCGTGCACTCGACGTCGACGGCGTGGCGGTGCCAGCCGAACGGCGCCGGATCGATCACCGCGGCCACGGCCGTGGCGTCGTGCACGTAGCACAGCCGCTTCCCGTGGCGCGCCTCGTGCCGCTCGGTGAGACCGCGCAGCATCGCCCCGGCGGTGGCCGTGCGCACGTCGGACGAACCGGCGAGCCGATCGCTCAGCTGCCCGGGGAACGCGGCCCGGCGCGTGACGTCGAGCGGGACCACCCGCACCGGCAACCCCGAGGTGAGCACGACGCGCGCGGCCTCCGGGTCGCAGAACGTGTTGAACTCCGCGGCCGGCGTGATGTTGCCCGGCACGAAAGCCGCCCCACCCATGTGCACGATCCCGCGCAGCGCCGCCGCAGCGTCCGGATGGTCGGTGACCAGCCGCGCGACGTTCGTCAGCGGGCCGATCGCGACGAGCACGACCTCGCCCGGCCGGTCGAGTGCGAGCCGCGCGATCAGCTCGGGCGCACCGGACGCCGCGCGGCGCGCGCTGACCGGGAGCGTGACCCCGCCGAGCGCACCGACACCGTGGATCGACTCGTCGGGCACCCGCTCGCCGCCGCGCAGCGGACCTGCGGCACCGCGGGCCAGCGGCAGGTCGGCCGGAGCGCCGGCGAGGTCCAGCACGGCCGCGGCGTTGGCGGTGACCACGTCGATGCCGGCGTTGCCGGCCACCGTCGTGACGCCCAGGACCTCGAGCTCCGGCGACCGCAACGCGAGGAGCAGGGCGATCGCGTCGTCCACGCCCGGGTCGCAGTCGATGACGACCGGGATCGGTGTGGCCACTAGCCGGAGACCCGGCGGGCGAACTCGTCGATCCACGCGGCGCGGTGGGCGCCGACGAACTCGAGGTCGAGCGGGGTGAACCCGGCGGCGGCGGGATCGCTCGCCGCTCCCCCGGACACCTGCGCGATCACCGGCGGCAGGGTGGCGTCGCGGTTGACCGGCTTGTCGGAGAACGCCGTGGCGTTACCCGTCTGCACCTGGGGAGAGAGCAGGTAGTCGACGAACCGCGCGGCGGCCTCGGGGTTGGGGCTTCCCGCCACCACCTCGGCCTTGTTGTAGGACAGCAGCTTGCCGTGGTCGAGCGGCGCCCAGGCGAGCGGGCTGCCGGCCTCGACCGGGTCATAGGCGAACAGGTCCAACCCGGGTGCGGCGACGACCTCGCCCCGCTGGAGCAGGCTGAGCAGCTCGGTGGTGCTGCTGTAGAACTGCAGCACGTTCGGCTTGAGCTCGGCGAGCTTGGCGAACGCGGTATCGACGTCCTGCGGCCCGCTGCCGAACGTCTCGGCAACGGCCATCAGGAACGGCACACCGGCGGTGGCGGAGATGTCCGGCACCGCGATCTTGCCCGCGAACTGCGGGTCCCACAGCGACTCCACGGTGGGGGCCGCGTCCGGGAACACCTGCGTGCTGTAGAGCATGCCCAGCAGCGTGAACGTGTACGGGACGCCGTAGCTGCCGCTCGCCTGCACGAAGTCGAACGTGTTGGCCCGGTTCGGCACGGCGGCCGGGTCGATCTCGGCGAACAGGCCTTCCCGCTCGCCGTCGGCGGCGAACAGGTCCGAGATCAGCATGACGTCGACGTCCGGGCGGGCGCGGTTGACCAGCAGCTGGTTGTACCGGTCGGAGTTGGAGCCGGAGTCGAAGGTGACCTGGATGCCGGTCTGCTCCTCGAACGGTGCGATCACCGACTTCTCGAACTCCTCGGCGCCGAAGCTGAACCCGGAGACGACCAGCTCACCGGACCCGCCGGTGTCGCCGCCGCCTCCCGCGCAGCCGGTGAGCAGCAGCGCCGCGACGGCGAGTACGGCTCCCGTCTTCATCATTCGGACTCCTCGGGGTCGGGGGTGAGCGCGACGATCGCGGCCTCGGGCAGGACGACCTGCACCGCCGAACCGGGCACCGGTTCCGGGCTCCGGGTGACGCCCTGCAGCCGCACCTCGCCGCCGGGAAGCGAGACCGCGGCCGTGGCGGTGCTGTAGGTGCCGCGATAGGTGGTGGCGACGAGGGTGCCGGCGAGTGCCTCGGCGCCCGGCGGCGTGGGGTCGGCCGGGGGTGCCACCTCGACGTGCTCGGGGCGGACGGCGACGAGGCCGCGGCCGGGCAGCTCGAACACGTTCTCGTAGCCGAGGAACTCCGCGACGAACCGCGACCGTGGGTGCTCGAACACCGCCCGTGGGCTGCCCTCCTGCGCGATCCGGCCGTCCTGCAACAGCACGATCCGGTCGGCGACGGCGAGCGCCTCCTCCTGGTCGTGGGTGACGAGCACGGTGGTCAGCCCGGTCTCGCGCTGCACGCGGGCGAGCTCGTCCCGCAGCTGCACCCGCAGCCGGGCGTCCAGGTTGGACAGCGGCTCGTCGAGCAGCAGCACGTCGGGCCGCAGCACCACGGCGCGGGCGAGCGCCACCCGCTGCTGCTGCCCGCCCGACAGCTGCGCGGGCCGGCGATCGCCGAGGTCGCCGAGCCCCACGAGGTGGAGCGCCTCGCGCACGCGCCGGGCGCGCTCGGACCGCGCGACCTTGCGCATCCGCAGCCCGAACGCGACGTTCTCGGTGACGGAGAGGTGCGGGAAGAGCGCGTAGGACTGGAAGACCATGCCGATGTTGCGCAGCCGCGGCGGGGTGCGCACGGCGTCGGCGCCGTTGATCAGGATCTGGCCCGTCGTCGGCTCCAGGTAGCCGGCGATCATCCGCAGCAACGTGGTCTTGCCGCAGCCGCTCGGCCCGAGCAGCGCCATGAACTCGCCGCGCCGCACCGTGAGATCGAGGTCGCGCACCACGGGCCCGGACCCGAAGTCCCGGCTGATCCCGCGCAGCTGGACGACGGCGTCGGCCGCGACGGCGCTCTCCCGTGCGGCGGTGGCCGAGGTGGTCATGTGGCACTCCGTCCGAAGACCTTCTGGAACCCGACCAGGCGCTCGGTCAGCAGCGCGACCCCGATCGTCAGGAGCAACAGCAGGGTGCTGACGGCCGCGATCATGGGCGTGAACGACGTCTGGACGTACTCGAGCATCGCCACCGGCAGCGTCTCCACCCGGCGCGAGGTGAGCATCAGCGACAGCGGCACGTTGTTGAACGACGTGAGCAGGGACAGCATCGTGGCGGCCACCACCCCGGGCGCGATCACCGGCACCGTGACGCGGAAGAACGTGGTGAGCGGGCCCGCGCCCAACCCGGCCGCGGCGTCCTCGAGCGCCGGGTCGGCCTGCTGCAGGGACGCCCCGGTGACCCGCACCGTGTACGGCAGCAGCAGCACGGCGTGCCCGGCGACGAGCGCCGTGAGGGCGTCGAGCCCGGCATCGACCATGAACAGCTGGAACAGCGCGAAGCCCAGCACCAGCTCCGGGACGATCAGCGGCGAGAGGAACAGCAGCTGGAGCACGTGCCGCCCGCGAGGGGATCGGCGGTGGATGGCGTAGGTGGCCGGCACGCCCACGAGGAGCGCGAGCACGGTGGCGAGCACCGCGACCACCACGCTGGTCCACAGCGCGGAGCGGAACGGCTCGTAGGCGATCGCCTCGGCGAACCAGCGCAGCGAGAGCCCGTCGGGCGGGAAGGTGAGCACGGTGCCGGCGGACAGCCCCACACCGACCACGACGATGATCGGGAAGAACAGGAACACCACCGCGGCGGCGGTGATCAGCGTGAAGATCGGCCTGCGGGTCACCGGGTGCTCCCGACCGCGGAGACCCGGGACATCACGACGCCGACGACCAGCACGATCGCCGTCATGATGATCGCGATCGCACTCACCCCGCTCCAGTCGACCGAGGTGTTGGCCTCCTGGTAGAGCAGCGTGGCCAGCGTGCGGTTGCGGGTGCCGCCGAGCAGCGACGGCGTGGTGAACGCCGTGACGCAGCCGGCGAAGACGAGGATGGCCCCCACCGCGGTGCCGGGCAGGGCGAGCGGGAACACGACGCGGGCGAACACCGCGGAGTTGCGGGCGCCCATCCCGCGCGCGGCATCCTCCAGGGCCGGGTCGACCGAGGCGAGCGAGCTGTACGCGGTGAGCACGAGCAGCGGCATGAACAGCTGGGTGAGGCCGAGCACCATCGCCGTCTCGGTGTAGAGCAGCTGGACGGGCCCGGCGGCCAGCCCGACGGCCTGCAACGCGCGGCTGATCAGCCCCTCCCCACCGAGCAGCACGATCCAGGCGAACGTGCGGATCACGGTGGAGAGGAGCAGCGGAAAGGTGACCGCGATCAGGAGCAGGGCCCGCCGGCTGGGCGCGGCCCGGCTGATCGCCCAAGCCACCGGGAACCCGAACAGCAGGCTCGCGAGAGTGGTGATGCCCGCGACCCGGGCGGTGCGCGCGACGATGTCGACCACGTAGGGGTCCGTGATGGCCGCGGCGAGGCTGCCCGGCACGTCCGGATCCGGGTCGGCGGCGGGCGCGACGAGCATCGTGACGTACGGGTAGAGGAACCCGACGACCACCAGCACGGCTGCGGGCAGCAGCAGCGCGCCGGTGACGAGTCCTCGCCGCATCGGACACCTCTCCACAAGATGAAACCGGTTGCCGCAACCGGTTGCTGAAACCGGTTGCGGCGAGGACGCTACAGTTGGCCGCCGCCGGAACGCAATTTCGTCCCGGCGGTCTTTACGGCGGTGAAACATGGCGGAGGTGGGTGTGGTCCGGCTCGAGGACGTGGCCCGCGCCGCCGGGGTGTCCAAGGCCACCGCCTCCCGGGCCCTGAGCCGGCCGTCGCTGGTGGCCGCCCCCACCCGGGAGCGGGTGCAACGGCTGGCCACCGAGATGGGACTCAACCTCAACCCGGCCGCCCGGGCCCTGTTCAGCGGCCGGACCGGCACGCTCGCGATGATCGTGCCGTCGCTGACCAACCCCTACTTCGCCCCGATCCTGGCCGGCGCCCAGCAGGAGCTCGCCGCCGGGAGCGGGCACGCGCTGATCGCCGCGTCCGACGGCGGACCGGGCGAGATCGAGCTGGCGCAGAGCCTGCTCGGGCACGCCGACGGCGCGCTCCTGATCGCGCCCCGGGCCGGCGAGGACGACATCCGGCAGCTCGCCGCACGCACGCCCCTCGTGGTGATCGACCGCCACGTGCGCGGGGTGCCCGCGTTCGTGGCCGACACCCCCCGCGGCGTCGGGCACCTGGTCGCCCACCTGAACGAGCTCGGCCACCGCCGGATCGGCTACGTCGGCGGGCCCGACGGCTCCTCTCTCGACCGGCTGCGCATCGCCGCAGCGAAACGGCGCGCCACCGCCGCGGGCAGCAGTGTGGAGGTGGTCGGCTCGGCCACCCCCGAGTTGGACACCGGTCTGCGGTTGGCCGGGCAATGGCCGTTCGGCCCTGACGTCACCGCGGTGGTGGCCTACAGCAGCTTCATCGCCCTCGGCCTGCTCATCGGGTTGCGGGAGCGCGGTGTGGACGTGCCGGGCGAGGTGAGCGTCGCCGCCGTGGACCACCTCGCCGCCGTGGGCGGTGGCCACGAGGCCGGGGCCCTCCTGACCTCTCTCCGGGTGCCGCTGGAGGAGCTCGGCCGGGCCGCGGCGGCGGCGCTGCGTACGGCCCCACCCGCCCCGGAGGCCCGCGTGACGAAGATCAAGACCGAGCTGGTGCGGGGCCGCAGCACCGCGGAGGTGGCAGGACGGTGACCGTCAGACCACGACCAGCTCCCGCAACTGCGCGAACCGGCGCTCTCCGATGCCCTCGATCTCCCGTAGCTGCTCCACCCGCGCGAAGCGGCCGTGGCGCGTGCGCCACTCGAGGATCCGCTGGGCCGTGACCGGGCCGACGCCGGGCAGGGCATCCAACTGCTCCGCGGTGGCCACGTTGAGGTCGACCTTGCCGGCCGGAGCCCCTGGGGCCGCCCCGCCGGGCGACACCGCACCACCAGGTGGCGGGACCGGGGTGGCGTCAGGCGCCGCCGGGACACCCACTGCGACCTGCTCGCCATCGGCGACCCGGCGTGCGAGGTTGAGGCCCGCCAGGTCGGTGCCCGGAAGGGCGCCGCCCGCCGCTTCGAGCACGTCGGCAACACGGGCGCCACCGGGAACCTCGACCAGGCCCGGCCGGTGCACCTTGCCCGACACGCTCACCACGAGTGGCGCCTGGGGAGCCGTCGCCGTGGGGGCGGCGGCAGTGGGCGCGGCGGCAGTGGGCGCGGCGGCTGCGGGGACGCCGGCGGAGGCCGCGGCGGGCGGCGCGTCCACTTCGGGCGCGGAGACGGTGACGGCCGGCAGCTGGGGCACCGGCTCGGCCCGCGGCCGCTCGAACCAGACCCCCACCGCCGCCACCACGGCGGCCACCGCGGCCACGAGCGCGAGCGCGGTGGCGCCGGGGCGGCCCGGATCGACGCGCGCCTCACGCCATGCCGCGGGCGCCAGCCTGCGCAGCGCGGCACCGACACGGCTGGGCGGTGCCAGCGCCGGGCCGGGCGTGGGGCCCGCCATGGCATCGGCCCGATCCTCGCCCGGCGACAGGCGGTCCAACGAGCGGCGCGGGCCTGCCCGCGCCTCGACCTCCGGCATGCCGGCCAGCAGGATGGGCACCGTGGGCGGATCGAGCCGGGACCGCCCATCCGGAACGCCCTCCGATCGGGGCGGCGGCCAGACCCCGCCGGGCCCGAGCACACCGGCGTCGGGGCCACCCATCGGCTCGGGCGACGCGGGCAGGACGAGGGATTCGGATCGCGTCATGTGGTCGACGTTAGGACCGCGCGAACACGGTGAACGGACTTCTTGGTGAGCTGTGGATGGCTGGAGTCCGAGGTGGACAACTCGCCGCGCATCAGGCCGGACAGTCGGCGTCCCGTGCTTCACGGAGGACGCACCGGGATTCGCTCAGCTGCGGCGAGCCGCACCTCAGCCCTTGGGCACCACGACCACGCCGAGGAGACCCGGCCCGACGTGCGCCCCGATCACGGCGCCGACCTCCGACACGAGCAGCCGGGCCACCTGCGGCAGCCGCTCCCGCAGCCGGGCCGCGACCTCCTCGGCGCGGGTGGCGGCGGCGAGGTGGTGAACCGCGAGGTCGACCGGACCGTCCCCGGCTGCCCGCACCGCGAGCTCGACGAGGCGCTGGGCGGCGCGGGCGGTGGTGCGGACCTTCTCCAGCGGCACGATCCGGCCCTGCGCCACGTGCAGCAGGGGTTTCACCGCCAGCGCGGTGCCGACGAGGGCGGCCGCGGCACCGATGCGCCCACCGCGGCGGAGGCGGTCGAGCGTCTCGACCGAGAAGAACAGGCGGCAGCGCGCCGCGACCGCCTCCGCGGCGGCGGCGACCTCGGCCCCGGCGGCTTCTGCCTGCGCGGCGTCGGCCGCCGCCAGCACCGCGAAGCCGAGTCCCATCCCGGTGGATCGGGAGTCGACGACGTGCACGCGGTCGTGCCCGAACTCCTCGGCCGCCAACCGGGCCGCGTCCCACGTGCCGGAGAGCTCCCGCGACAGGTGCACCGACACGACCTCGTCCGCCCCGCCGTCGAGCGCGGCGCGGTAGCACGCGACGAACTCGGCGGGCGTCGGCCGGGACGTCTGCACATCGAGGTTCCGGTCGGCGAGTGCGGCGGACAGCTCAGCGGCGTCGATGTCGATGCCCTCGCGGCCGACCCGGTCGCCCAGCCGGACCTCGAGCGCCACAACCCTGATCCCCCGCTCCTCCGCCACTCCCTTCGGGAGGTAGGCGGTGGAGTCCGTGACGACGGCGACGGGCACGAAACGGGAGCCTAGCGCCGCGTACCTGGTGCGCGGTCGCGCGCCACCACGGGCGATGATCGTTCCCGGATCCGACCCTGCGCCCTCGAGGGGACGTTCACACCGAACTCGGATCGATCATCCGGGCATGATCGGTCCGAGATCCGGCTGTCGGCCCCCGGCGCGGCCGTCATCCGGACCTCGGATGGATCTTCGACGGGCCCAGCAGCCGGGCGCATGCTGCCCCGACCGCAGCGTGTGCCTCCCAACCCCAGTGCATGCCGTCCGGGTTGCCGTGCCCGCCCAGCACGTGCTCGCCGACGAGCGACGGCAGATCGAGCAACGCCACGTCGGAAGCCTGCGCCCATGCGCGAGTGGCCCGTTCGGCCGCCGACCGGCCGGGATGCACCGATCCGTAGCACTCGGCCCGGTGCGGGGGCGGCAGCACGGCCACGACGGGCAGATCGGGGCGGACCGCCAGCACGGCGCTGCGGGAGCGCTCCAGGTACTGCACGGTGAGCCGCGGGGGCAGCGCGACCGGACCTCCCCCGGGCAGGACGGCGGCGAACGTCCGGGCGAGCACGGGCTGCGCGCGCAGGTACGCCGCACGGGCGCGGCGGCGCAGCGGCGCCGGCCGCAGCACGGGGATCAGCTCGCGCAGCGCGGTGGGCAGCGGCGAGGGCAGCGTGTCCATCCCGCCGACGCCCAGCACGAGCGCGTCCACCGCCGGTAGCACCGCCCACACCCGCGGGTCGGAGATCAGTGCGTGCCAGGCGTGCCGCGCCGTCCAGCCGGTGCCGGCGACGATCTCGGCGCGGACACCGAGCGCGGCCGCGGCGACGTTGGGCCACAGCCGCGGCTCGTCGGCGGGTTCCGGCCGCTCCGGCCCGTGGAAGGCGAGCGAGTCGCCGAGTACGAGCAGGACCGGCCCATCCACCGTCACGGCCGGATGATCACGTACCCAGCCCGACGTTGTACCCGGCAAGCCGCCAACGCGGGTGGTCGGCCCGGCGCGCCAGCGCGGCCCACCGGCAGTTGCCCATGCCGCCGATCGCCGGCCAGGACGTGGCCGGCAGCGCCAGCAGCCCACACACCAGCCCGGCGATCAGACCGCCGTGGGCCACCAGCACGACGCTGGTGTCCGGGTCCGTGGAGGCGGCGTACTCCTCGTCCAGCTCCTCGACGACGGGCATCGAGCGGCGCACCACCTCGATGCGCGACTCCCCGCCCGGCGGCGCCCACGCGGGATCCGAGCGCCAGGTGGCGATCGCCCCGGGCCAGGCCTCCTCGATCTCGGCGACCGTGCGGCCCTGCCACTCCCCGAGGTGGGTCTCTCGAAGCCGGGCGTCGAGCTTGACCGGACGCCCGCACGCCGCGGCGACGAGGTCCGCGGTGTCCACGGCCCGCCGCAGGTCGGAGCTGATCAGCCGGTCCGGCGCGAGCCGGGCGATCTCGGGGGCGACGGCAGCGGCCTGCTCCATCCCGGTCTCGGTGAGCATCGAGTCGAGGTGCCCCTGCATACGGCCGCCGACGTTGTAGTCGGTCTGACCGTGGCGCAGCAGAACCAGCCCACGCAGGCTCACGCGGTCGGCCCCGTCACGTCGGCGGTGGCCTCGGGGAACGAGACCCGCGGGCAGTCCTTCCACAGCCGGTCCAGCCCGTAGAAGCCACGCTCCTCGGTGTGCTGGACATGCACCACGACATCGACGAAGTCCAGGAGCACCCAGCGTCCCTCGCGCGCCCCCTCCCGTCGTGTCGGCTTCGCACCGTGGTGGCGCAGCTTCTCCTCGACCTCGTCGACGATCGCCTGCACCTGCCGCTCGTTCGGTGCGGAGGCGATCACGAAGCAGTCGGTGATCACGAGCTGGTCGGACACGTCGAGCACGACGATGTCCTGCGCTTTCTTGTCGGCTGCGGCGGCCACGGCCACCCGGGCCATGTCGAGCGCCTCGTCGGTCGCCGTCACCCGTTCCCCTTCCCCGGCGGGCAACGCCCACCTGTTCCCCGACCATTGTCCCAGTCCCGTTCGGCGGCGTCCGGGCGCGGTCCGGCGCGAAATGGTTTCGGGCGCGGAAGGACCGGGAATGGGCAGGGTGTGCGGACGTCCGAAGGCTGCGAGGGGCGATGACTGCAACCAACGAGGCGATCAGCGAGACCGTCGGCGACACGCCGTTGGACGCCGAGACGCGGGCTGCGCGGACGAACGGCGCCGACGCGGGCGAAGCGGAGGGCGTCGCGGAGGCCGCAGCGCGCGACGTCGCTCGGTTGCTGGACCGCCGCGGCCTGCGCGAGGTCGTCGCGCTCGCCCACCGTGTCCTGCGCGAGTCCACGAGACTTGCCACGACAGGCCAGCGATCGGACGACAGCGAGGACAACCGCTGTACGCTGCGCCAGCATGAGCGGTCCACTCGGCGGGGTGCCGTCGGCCGAGCAGTTGATGACGATCGAGCGTGACGACCGGAACGGATGCCTCGTGCTGGTGGTCCACGGCGAGGTGGACCTGAGTACGGGAGGACGGCTGATGGAGGCCGGCAGCGCGGCGCTGCACGAATCGGCACGCCGGCCGGTGGTGCTCGACCTGACGGGCGTCGACTTCCTCTCCTCGTCCGGACTCGGCCTGCTCGTCGCGCTGCACGACGACGGCCGGGATCTGGGAGCCCCGTTGCGGGTGGTCGTCGACCCGACGCGGCCGGTGATCCGGCCGATCCGCACCATGGGCCTGGACGAGGTGCTGTCGCTCTACCGCACCGTCGACGAGGCCGTCGCGGCCTGAGCGAGCCTTTCGTGGAAAGCCCCTTGCATCCGCCGGACGACGTGATCTCGATGGTCCTGATGGCCGATCCGGTGTCGCTCTCGGTCGTGCGGGAACGGTTCCGGCGGTGGCTCGGGGTGCTCTGCTGGCCCGAGCGCGAGGTCGACGATGTCGTGATGGCCGTGAACGAGGCCGTGACCAGCGCCGTGGAGCACACCCACCCGTCGGCGATCGGGGCGGAGGTGCGGGTGGCGGCGCGTCAGTTCGCCGAGCCGGACGGCGGCCGGCGGATCCTCGTGGCGGTGGCGGGCGGCGAGCACTGGACGCCCGAGCCGGACGGCTTCGAGGGCCCCGGCCTGCTCATGATCCACGCGTGCATGGACGCCATCGAGGTGGCCCGGGAGAGCGACGGCACCACGATGCTGCTCACGAGCGTGAAGGTGCCCCCGCGCTGAGGACGAGCCGTCAGCCGGCGGCGTCGCCGTGCCGGTAGAGCCCGCGCTTGGAGATGTACTGCACCACCCCGTCGGGCACCAGGTACCAGACCGGACGCCCTTCCCCCACGCGCCGGCGGCAGTCGGTGGACGAGATCGCCATCGCCGGCACCTCGACGAGCCGGACCGAACCCTCGGGCAGATGCTCGTCGTCCAGCGTGTAGCCGGGCCGTGTGACGCCGACGAAGTGCGCGAGCTCGAACAGCTCCTCGAGCCGCTGCCACGTCAGGATCTGGCCGAGCGCGTCGGCGCCCGTGATGAAGTACAGCTCGGCGTCGGGGTACTCGGAGTGGAGATCGGTGAGCGTGTCGGCGGTGTAGGTGGGACCGGGACGCTCGATGTCGACCCGGCTCACCGAGAACATGGGGTTGGATGCGGTTGCCACCACCGTCATGAGGTAGCGGTCCTCCGACCTGCTCACGACGCGGTCGGTCTTCTGCCACGGCTGCCCCGTCGGCACGAAGATCACTTCATCCAAGCCGAACCGGTGCGCTACCTCGCTGGCCGCCACGAGGTGCCCGTTGTGGATCGGATCGAAGGTGCCGCCCATGACCCCGATCTTGCGGTGCACGGTCAGAGACTATGCGACGCCACCGCTCACTCCCGCCCCGGCGGCCAGCGCGTCGGCGAGGAAGCGCAGCTCACGGTGCATGGCTTCCTGCTCGTCCCCGACGTGCCGGGCCACCGAGTGCCGGTAGCTCACCGCAGAGGCGAGCAGCTGCGCCGCGCAGTCGACGTCGGCGTCCGGGCAACCGTCCGGACGCGCCGCCGCGACGACCTCCCTGATCTGCACGACCATCCGCTGGAAGCGCGCCTGCAGTGCGTCGAGCACCGCCGGGTGGGTGTCGGCCTCCCGCCAGAGCAGGTGCGAGAGCACGGCGGACGAGTCGAGCGCCCGATCGAACGCGTCGACGAGGAGGTGCAGGCTGGCCGCGACGTCCCCGGGGACGACGACCACGGAAGAGTCGATGCGGTCCTCGGGCAGCCGCTCGACCAGTGCGGTCAGCAGGTCGGGCTTGCGTTTGAAGTAGTAGTGGACGAGGCCCTTCGGCACGCCGGCCCGCTCCGCGATGCGTGACGTGGGGGTGGCGTCGAACCCGGCCTCGGCGAAGAGCTCCTCCGCGGCCGCGAGGATCCGTTCGCGGGCTCCGGGTTCGTCGGGCGGCGGGACGTCGCTCATCTGCTCCTCACCGGCCCCATCCTGTACGCGCGAGACGGCCGCGGCCAACCCGGGCCGCGGCCGTCTCGGTGCTCTCGTGGTGGTGTTGCGCGTCGTTATCGGTGCTGGCCGGTCAGTGCTGCCCGGCGAGCCCCCGGTGCTCCGCGTTGGCTGCCGGTACCGCGGCCAGACCCACCGCGACCGTCAGCACGCCGGCGATCCACGACGTCCAGGCGGCGCCGCCCAGGTCGGCGTAACCGAACACCCACGGCGAGATGAACAGCAGGACGCCCAGCACGGCGTGCACGTACTCGCTGGCCACCGAGCCGGGCTGCGTGAGCGACCACAGGGCGGTGGCGGCGATCAGCACGCCGAACACGATGAGCGACCACAGGGCTGCGGTGTCGGTGGACACCACGATCGGGGACAGAGCCGTGAGCACGCCGATCACGAGCGCCGCCCAGTCCTGCCACCGGTGCCATGTCCTGGTCATTGAGATCACCTTTCCCTCGTGAGGAGATGAGCTCATCATGCGCTTGACTGGCCGCCCGGTCAAGATGACCTACGGAACACTTCCCGACCCCGCGTAGGCGTGGCGGAACTGGATGCTGATCCGTGGCGCCGCAGCCCGGGCCTTGGGCACGGAGTGCTGCCAGGTGCGCTGACAGGATCCGCCCATGACGAGCAGATCGCCGGGACCCGGGAGGTAGCCGACCGACTGCCCGCCACCCGCGGGCCGCAGCCGGAACGGGCGTACCGCACCGAGGGAGACCAGCGCGACCACGGCTTCCGGCAGCTCGCGGGCGACACGGTCGCCGTGCCAGGCGACGCTGTCGGCGCCGTCGCGATAGAGATTGGCACCGACCTGCGTGAACGCCACGCCGTAGCGCTCGCTCAGCACCTCGGCCATCTCGCGCAGCTCGGCCGGCGGCGCCGGCCCGCCGTCCAGCCGCCACCGGTGGGTGAGCCGCGGCTCCGGGACGACCCGGTCGTACATGCGCACGTCACGCCCCGCCCACGACGTGCCCGCCAGCAGCCGGGCGAACAGCGCGTCGGCGCCGTGACACCAGGCCGGCTGGTGATCGACCCATGCCCCGTGGTCGAGCTCGCGCCGGCGCAGCCCGCTGAACCCGGGATCGACCTCGACAGCGGACGTGTCGAGCAGTGAGGGCTGCCATGCGAGGTCGACGTGGGCCATGCCGACGACGCTACCCCAGATCGAACATCAGTTCGATACCGATCGACGTCCGCGCTCGGGGCGGTCCGGCGCCGAGTCACACATCGCCCGGATCCGCTCCGCCTCCGCCAACTGCAGGGCTCGCCCTCGCTCCAGGAAATCGGCCACCAGGTCCAGCTCGGCCGCACTCCAGCGCCGCAGGGCAGCCACCCCGGCGTCCCCGACCGGTCCGTAGATCCGCTCGGCCAGCTCGCGCGCCGACCCGGTCAACGCGACGACGGCGCGCCTGCGGTCGGCGGCATCCGACTCGCGAGTGAGGTACCCGCGACCGACGAGCCGCTGGATCGCCGTCGTGGCGGCGGCCGGGCTCAGCGCAACGGCGGCAGCCACTTGCCCCGCGGTGAGGGCGCCGTGCAGCACGACACCGAGGATCCGCAGGTCGGTGCGGTTGATGCCGAACACCGCAGCAGCCGCCGCGTCCACCGCGTCGGCGGCGTCACCGAACTCGGATGCCGCGCGTGCCGCCCGCTCCACCGCCGATTGCTTCGACACTCGAAGGAGTTTACCCTGGGGCGAATCATTTCGACGATCGAAGGATCTCCTGTGGCGACACCCACCCTCCCCCGCTGGCTTCCCACCGCGAATCGGCTGGTCAAGCTGCTACAGCGAATGGGACTACCGCTCGGCACGATCCACGTGCTCACCGTGCCAGGCCGCGTCTCCGGCGCGCCGCGGCCCACCCCGGTGTCCCCGCTGACGGTCGCCGGCCGCCGGTACGTGATCGCGGCGCTGCCACAGGCGGACTGGGCCCGCAACGCCCGGGTCGCCGGCACCGGCGTGCTGGCCTACGGCGGGCGCAGGCGACCGGTCACGCTCACCGAGGTCACCGACCCCGACCTGCGTCGCACGGTGGTGCGAGCCTTCCCCACCGAGGTGCCGCACGGAGTGCAGTTCTTCGTGCGCCTCGGACTCGTGCGTGGCACCGACCCCGACGAGTTCGCCGCCATCGCGGATGAGGTCGCGGTCTTCGAGCTGCGCGAGGAGTGACCCGCCGCGAGTAGCACGTCATACGGGGTGATCATCGACCGTCCGGCGCCCAGCCCAGAGATCGGACGAGGTCGCGCAGCTCCGCCTCGTACAGCTTCGCCGGGTCGCTGGTCTGCCCGCGCAGGTGCCCGTACACCTCGAGAGCGACGAGCCCGTGCATCCGCCCCCACACGCGCAGGGCGAGCCCGACCGCCGCGGGCGGGAGGTCGGGGTAGTCGCGGCGCACCTCGGAGCTCAGCTCGGGCGCGAAGTCGGACCAGTCGGCGGCCGGCTGGTGCGGCGCCGCGCGCGCCCACGCCGCCGCGATGAGCTGCGTCAACCCGGCACAGGCGCGGTGGGCGGGCTCGATCGCCACCCCGCCCTCTCGCGGCCGGTAGCCGGGGACCGCATCGCCGTAGACGAGGCGGAAGCCGGCCGGATTGGCCACCGACCACTCGCGCAACGCCCGGCCCCAGGCGATGATCCGCCCGCCCGTGTCGTCCGGCGGGCACGCGTCCCGCGCCGCTTCCACCGCGTCCACGAGCGCCGTGTACACGTCCGCGATCAGGCGGCTGATCAGGTCGTCCCGCGTGGCGAAGTACCCGTAGATCGCCCCCGCCGTCATGCCCATCTCGCGGGCGATCGCCCGAAGCGTGATCGCGTCCGGGCCACCCTCGGCGAGCAGCGCCAGGGCGGTGGCGGTGATCTCCTCGGTCGTCTCCGCCCGCAAGCGCTCCCGCCTGCTCTGCGTCGCTGCGGCCACGCTTGACACTCTACGGCGTACGTCTACAGTTCAGCGTGCAGTTACTACACAGCGTTCAGTAAACAAACAGGGGAGACCTCATGGAGATCGGCGTACTGGGCGCGACCGGCACGATCGGCGGCCGCGTGGTGGCGGAGGCGGTCGACCGCGGGCACCACGTCACCGCGTTCACTCGTTCAGCGGCCCGGATCCCGGCCGAACCAGGAACGGTGCGGTGGGCCGTCACCGATCCCCGCGACCCCGCCCGGCTGGCCACCGACCTCGTCGACCTGGACGTGCTCGTCAACGCGACCAACGCCGGCGTCGGCGTTCCCGACACGATCGCGAACGCCGACGCGTTCCCGGCCATCGCCCGAGCGCTGCTCACGGCGATGGAGGCACTCCCCCGGCTGCGCCTGATCGTCATCGGCGGCGCCGGGAGCCTGGAGGTCGCACCGGGCAGACGGGTGATGGACGTCGAGGGATTCGCCGAGAACCTGCCCGCCGCGCTCGGCGTCCCGGTCGAGTACGTCGAGGCGGTGCGCGCGGGCGGCGAGGCGCTGGACATCTACCGGCTGTCGAACCGGAACTGGACCTACGTGAGCCCGTCGGCCGGGCTCGTCCAGCCGGGCAAGCGCACCGGACGGTTCCGCATCGGCGGTGACCAGCTGCTCGTCACGGAGGACGGCACCAGCGACATCTCCGCGGACGACCTGGCCGTCGCGGTGCTCGACGAGACCGAACAGCCCCGGTTCGTGCAGCGCAGGTTCACCGTCGGCTACTGACGGTCGCGGGGCCGGTTCGGCGCACGGCGTGCGGCTGGATCGCCGCCGCGGCGGCGGCCGGGCCGAGGTGTACGGCCACGGCCGCCTGCCCGCGGTCACCAGGCGTCGAGCTGCGTGGCGTCAGCGGCGCCCCAGCCGCGACCGGCGCATGCTGTAGCCGAAGTAGACGACCAGCCCGATCAGGAACCAGACGGCGAACCGCAGCCAGGTCTGCGGGCTGAGGAAGCTGATCAGCCAGAGTGAGAACAGCACGCCGACGGCCGGCACGATCGGCATTCCCGGGCAGCGGAACGATCGCGGGAGGTCCGGCCGTCGGTAGCGCAGCACGATCACCGCGATGCAGACGACGACGAACGCGAGCAGGATGCCGATGTTCGTCAGCTCCGCGGCCTCGCTGATCGGCAGGAATCCCGCGATCACCGCGGACACGATGCCGAGGACCCACGTGATCCGCGTCGGCACCTTGCGCTCGGGGTGGGTCTTCGAGAACCACGCCGGCAGCAGCCCGTCGCGGCTCATCGCGTAGCCGACCCGGGAAGCTCCCATCAGGAACGTGAACAGGACCGTCAGGATCCCGAACACCGCGCCGGCGGCGATGATCGCGCCGAGCACCGGGAGCCCGACCGAGGCGAACGCGGCGGAGAACGGGGCGTCGGTGTTGATGTCGCGGTAGTTGACCATGCCGGTCAGCACCAGGCAGGCGAGCACGTAGAGCACCATGGAGATCGCCAGCGAGTAGACGATCGCCTTCGGCATGTGCTTCTGCGAGTCCTTGGACTCCTCGGCCGCGGTGCTCATCGCGTCGTAGCCGAACACGGCGAAGAAGACCGTGGCGGCGCCGACGAACGCGCCGGAGAGCCCGAACGGGGTGAACGGGTTGTAGTTGCCCGCGTCGATGTAGAAGACGCCGACCACGATCACCAGCAGCACGACGACGACCTTGAGGTACACCAGGAACGTCTCGAACTTGGCCGCGCTGCGCATGCCCAGGTTCAGCACGAACGCGATGAGCAGGCACAGCAACGCGGCGAACAGGTCGACGACGTAGCTGCCGGGCGCGACCCCCTCGGATTCGGTGCCCGGTGCGCCGAGCATCCAGGTCGGGAGCGAGACTCCGAGGAACCCGAGCAGGTCCCCGAGATAGCCCGAGATGCCGATCGCGACGACCGACACGATCGCCGTGTACTCCAACAGCAGGTCCCACCCGATGAACCACGCGGCGAACTCCCCGAGCACCACGTAGCCGTAGGTGTAGGCCGAACCCGCCTTCGGGATCAACCCGGCGAACTCGGCGTAGGAGAACGCCGCTGCCGCGCTCGCCACACCCGCCACCAGGAACGAGATCACCACCGCCGGCCCCGCGGTCTCGTTCGCGACCACCCCGGCGAGGGAGAAGATCCCCGCACCGATGATCCCGCCGACACCGATCGCGGTCAGCTGCCAGAGCCCGAGCGTGCGATCCAGCCCTCCGCCCCGGTCCTCGTCCACATCGTCGATGGGCTTGCGACGCAACAATGCGTTGCCCGGTGCGGTCACCGCGTCCTCCTCGAGTTCGAGCCTTCAGCCGCGCGTCAGCAGCGAACGCGCGAAGAACACCAGATTCGCCGGCCGCTCAGCGAGCCGGCGCATGAAATAGCCGAACCATTCCGTGCCGTAGGGCAAGTAGACACGCACCTGCAGCCCTCGCGCCGCGAGTTCGGTCTGCGCGCGCGGGCGCACGCCGAAGAGCATCTGCAGCTCGTAGTCGTCGACGGAGCGCCCGTTGCGCTGCGCGAGATGGCGGGCGATCGCGACCAGCCGAGGGTCGTGCGTCGCCACCATCGGCAGGCCCTGCCCGGCCATGAGGATCTTGAGACACCGGACGTAGGACAGGTCGACCTCGCCGGCCTGCCGGTAGGCCACCGACTCCGGCTCGTCATAGGCGCCCTTGCACAGCCGCACCCGAGAGCCGGGACCCGCCAGATCACGGCAGTCCCCCTCGGTGCGGCGCAGCTGTGACTGCAGTACCGCCCCGACCCACGGGTGGTCCACCCGCAGGTCCCGCACGGTGGCCAGGGTGGCGTCGGTGGTGGTGTGGTCCTCCATGTCGACGGTGACGGTGGTACCCACCGCCGCTGCCGCCTCGCACACCTGCCGCGCCGACTCCAGCGCGATCTTCTCGCCGTCCCGCGGCAGCCGCTGCCCGAACGCCGACAGCTTCACCGACGCCTCGACCCGGTCGGCGAGCCCCTCGTCCCCGAGCCGCCGCAGCAGCGTCAGGTAGGCGGCGACGTTCGCGTCGGCCTGCGCCCGGTCGGTGGTGTCCTCGCCGAGATGGTCGATCGTGACGAGCCGGTCGGCCGCGATCGTGCGTGCCGCGTCGACCGCGGCATCCACCGTCGTACCGGCGACGAAACGCTCGACCAGCGGGTCGAACGGCCCGGTCTCGACGGCGGCGCGCACGGCGCCCGACCGGGCCGCCGCCAGCAGGGTGCTGCGGAGCATGCGGAGGACCGTAGATCGTGAGGCACTCCGCCGGGCTCGTCCGAACGGACAACGTTTCCGCAACACCCTTGGTGCGTGGGACAGCTACAGCCCCGGCCATCCCACCGCGGCCGGACCACGACCACGTCGCCCTCAGCCTGATCGTTCCCAGCCTGATCGTTCCCAGCCTGATCGTTCCCAGCCGTACGCCAGCGTGGCGCGAACACGCATGCGTAACGACTCGGACCGATCATGGCGCTCTGATCGCGGCCATCAGCACGCCGGTGCTGTCGTGACAGCCTTGGCGTGCTGTTCGGATCGATCTTCACGCGCGCGAGTTCGACACCGTGCTGCACTGCCTCGCGCTCGTCCGACCGGATAAGGTTCGGCCACCCCACTCGTCCGATCCGACGAGCGGTGCGAGGAGGCCGGGTATGGACACCACGCTCCGCCGGCTCCTCGCCGCGATCGGCGAGCCGCTGGTGGAGGTGGCTGCCGCGCCCGCGGGGCTGGACGTCCCGCTGACCGGGCTCGCGATCGTCGACCCCGATGACGAGCTCGACCGTTATCCCGGGCAGCTCGTGTTGGTGATCGGGGTGCGGGGTCGGGCTGCGACGGCGACCTTGCGGGCCGCGGCCCGGCGGGGTGCGGCGGCGGTGGCGGTGAAGGCGGGCGGTCCGGCGGATGTGCTGCGGGCGGCCGCGACGGAGGCGGGCGCAGCGCTCTTGTTGGTGCGACCGGATGTGCGCTGGGAGCGACTGGAGTCGCTCGCGCGCGACGTCCTCCAGGAGGGCGGGGCCGGGGGCGACGACGGTTCGGGCGACCTGTACTCGCTCGCCCACACGGTCGCGCTGCTCACCCGCGGCGTGGTCAGCATCGAGGACACGGCGAGCCGGGTGCTCGCCTACTCCCGTTCGGACGCCGACGCGGCGCAGGTCGACGAGCTGCGCCGGCTCTCGATCCTCGGCCGGCAGGGGCCCGCGGACTACCTGCGGACGCTGCGCGAGTGGGGGGTGTTCGACCGGCTGCGCGCCGGCGAGGACGTCGTGCACGTCGACGAGCACGTCGAGCTGGGCATCCGCCGCAGGCTGGCGATCGGCATCCATGCCGGCCACCGCCAGCTCGGCACGATCTGGGTGCAGGAGGGCGCGGAGCCGTTCGCCGAGCGCGCGGCGGAGGTGCTGGTCGGCGCGGCCCGGGTGGCGGCCGGGCACCTCGTGCGCCGCCGCAGCCAGCAGGCGCCGGGCGGCCGGTGGGAGCGGGACCTGCTCGCGGGCCTGTTGGACGGGCGGGCGAGCCCGGACCTGGTCGCCGGCACGTTCGGGCTGGACGAGCATGCGGGCGCGCTCGTCATCGGGTTCGCGGTGCGCAACGGCGATGCCGCCACCCACGAGTTGAGCATCGCCGAGCTCGGCGAGGTGGCGTCGGTGCACGCGGCGGCCCACCGGAGGGCCGCGCTGTGCGCCGCGGTAGGGGCGCGCGTGTACGCGGTTCTGCCCGACGTGCACGACACGGACGCGGCGCTACGGACGATGTGCGCGGAGGTCGTGGGGGCCGCCCGGCGCCGCAGCGGCATCCGGGTGCAGGCCGGGATCGGGTCCCCGGCGGCGGAGCTCGCGGGTGTGCCGGACTCCCGGCGCGAGGCCGACCGGGTGCTCGACGCCATGGGCGAGGCCCAGGACGTGGCGGTGTTCGGCGAGATCCGCGCCGAGGTACTACTCACCCAGACCCTCGGGCTGCTTGCGGCGAACCCGGACCTGCGCGACCCCGGGGTGGCCCGGCTCGTTGCGTACGACCGGGAGCACCGCACCGACCTCGTCGCTTCGGTCGTGGCGTGGCTAGACGCCATGGGCGACGTGCGCACGGCGGCGGAGCGGCTCACGGTGCACCCCAACACCCTCCGCTACCGCGTGCGCCGGGCTACGGCGATCGCGGACCTCCGTCTGGACGAACCGCGGGCCCGCCTGGTGCACCACCTGCAGCTGCTGGCCGCGAGCCGCGACGCCTGATGCCGCACCAGTAGTCCGGAGCATCGAACCGGGCACTTGACAAGGCCGCCACATCCGCAGACACTGAACTATATGGTTCAGTGTTCGGATGAGCTCGACGACTCCTTCCGGGCACTGTCCGACGGCACCCGCCGCGGGATCCTCGAGCGCCTCGGCGCACGCGAGGCGTCCATCAGTGAGCTCGCCGACCAGTTCGGGATGACGCTCACGGGGATGAAGAAGCACATCGGCGTGCTCGAGGAGGCGGGGCTGGTCAGCACGGAGAAGGTCGGCCGGGTCCGGATCTGCCGGATCGGCCCGCGCCGGCTGGAGGACGAGACCGCGTGGATCGCGCGGTACCAGGAGATGCTCGAGGCCCGCCTTGACCGATTGGGGGCTTTCCTCGAGCGAACCGCGAGCGACGCCGGAGCGCAGCGGACGCAAGTCGACACAGAGGGAGAGCTCGAGCCATGACCGAAGCGACGATCACCACCCCCACCGAGCGGGAGATCCGCATCGAGCGCGTCTTCGACGCACCGATCGCCCGGGTATGGCAGGCGTTCACCGACCCGGCGCTGATCGCCCAGTGGTGGGGCCGGGGCAACAAGCTCGAGATCGAGCGCATGGAGGTCGAGCGGGGCGGGCACTGGCGGTTCGTCGAGCAGGGGCCGGACGGCTCCCACGGCTTCGAGGGCCGCTACCGCGAGGTCACCCCGATGGAGCGGGTGGTGCAGACGTTCGAGTGGGACGGCATGCCGGGGCACGTCGCGGTCGAGACCGCCGAGTTCACCGATCTCGGCGACGGCCGCACGAAGCTCACCACCACATCGCTCTTCCACACCGCCGAGGAGCGCGACGGCATGCTGAACTCCGGCATGGAGATCGGGGTCAACGAGAGCTTCGCCGTGCTCGACAAGCTGCTCGCCACTCAGGCCTGACCGGACGCCGCAGGCTCGTCCGCATGGACAACCTGACGTCAGAATCGTTGTCGTGCCGGACGATCCTGCGGCGGGCGGCTCTTCCTAGGGTTCAAGGCACCTCCGACCCTGGGGAGTCCCCTGCCATGGACGCGATCACCACCACGCCGATCCCGCGCAACGAGCCCGTGCGCAATTACGCGCCGGGTTCCGCGGAACGCGCGGGCCTGCAGGCTGCGCTCGCCGAGCTGGGCGGCACACGACACGAGCTGACCGTCACCATCGACGGCCGCCAGCACATGGCGAGCGGCCAGCGCTTCGACGTCGTCGCACCGCACGATCACGCGAGAGTGCTCGGTACGGCGGCGAACGCCGGGCACGGCGAGGCGAAGGCCGCGGTCGACGCGGCGCTGCGGGCCGCGCCGGCCTGGCGGGAGCTGCCGTTCGAGGCGCGTGCATCGGTGATCCTGCGCGCCGCCGACCTGCTGTCCGGTCCGTGGCGCGACCGGCTCAACGCCGCCACCATGCTCGGCCAGAGCAAGACCTGCTACCAGGCCGAGATCGACTCCGCCTGCGAGCTCGCCGACTTCTGGCGCTTCAACGTGGCGTTCGCCCGGCAGATCCTGGAGAACCAGCCGAACAGCGGTCCGGGCGTGTGGAACCGGATGGACTACCGCCCGCTGGAGGGGTTCGTCTACGCGATCACGCCGTTCAACTTCACCGCCATCGCCGGGAACCTCCCCACGGCCCCCGCGCTGATGGGCAACACGGTGATCTGGAAGCCGTCGCCCACGCAGACGCTCGCCGCGTTCCACACGATGCGGCTGCTCGAGGAGGCCGGCCTGCCGCCGGGAGTGATCAACCTGCTGACCGGCGACGGCCGGGAGATCTCCGAGGTGCTGCTCGCCGACCGGGCGCTCGCCGGGATCCATTTCACGGGGTCGTCGGCCACGTTCCAGCACCTGTGGCAGCAGGTCGGCGCGAACATCGGGAGCTACGCCACCTACCCACGGCTGGTCGGCGAGACCGGCGGGAAGGACTTCGTCGTGGCGCACCCCAGCGCCGACGTCGACGTGCTGCGCACAGCGCTCGTCCGCGGCGCGTTCGAGTACCAGGGCCAGAAGTGCTCGGCGGCGTCGCGGGCGTTCGTGCCGCGCTCGGTGTGGGCGCGGCTGCGCGACGACCTCGTCGCCGACGTCGAGAGCCTCTCCATGGGCGACGTCGAGGACTTCGGCAACTTCCTCGGCGCCGTCATCGATCGCCGGTCCTACGACAAGGTCACGACGGCGATCGAGCGCGCACACGCCGACCCGGGGCTCGAGGTGATCGCCGGCGGCTCCGCCGACGACAGCGAGGGCTTCTTCGTGCGGCCGACCATCGTCGTCGGCGGGGACCCGGGCCACGAGATGTTCTCCACCGAGTACTTCGGCCCGCTGCTCACCGTCAACGTCTACGAGGACGGCGAGTTCGAGCGGGTGCTGCAGCACGTCGACCGGGGAGCCCCGTACGGGCTGACCGGCGCGGTCATCGCGCAGGACCGCGCGGCGGTCGCCGCGGCGACCGAGGCCCTGCGCTTCGCCGCCGGCAACTTCTACGTCAACGACAAGCCGACCGGCGCCGTCGTCGGCCAGCAGCCCTTCGGCGGCGGCCGCGCGTCGGGCACCAACGACAAGGCCGGCTCGATCTACAACCTGCTCCGCTGGGTCAGCCCCCGCACGATCAAGGAGACGTTCGTCCCGCCGACGACGACCCGCTACCCCCACCAGGGCTGAGGACGCGAACGACCTCCAGCAGCGAGCGGTCGTCACCGACGTTGCCGGGGAACACGACGTAGGGAATGCCGGCGGCCGGGCCGCCGACCGGCTCCCACAGCGAGACGATGCCGGGCAGCATCGGCCCGCGGACGATGGCGTGGCGGATCTGCAGGCCTTCGCTGGCGACGTCGGACGACGTGATCCCGCCCTTGGCGATCACGAAGCGGGGCGGCCGCTGCGCCAGCGTGCGCCGCACGGCCTCGACCAGGGCGGCGGACACGGTGCGCGCGATCCGCAGGCTCGCGTCGGGCGAGTCGGCCCGCACCAGCACCCGGCTGGTGTGCAGCACGACGTCGCCCTCGGCGAGGCCGGCGACGACATCGGCGACGACCGAGTCGATCTCACCGGCGGGCGCGTCGCCGAGCAGCTCCTCCACCCGCAGCTCGACCACGCGCGCGCCGGGATGCTCGGCGCGCAGCACGTCGAACTGCCGTGTGGTGAGACCGACGTGGGAGCCGATGACCACCAGCCCACCGCCGGTGCCCGGGACCCGCCCCGCGAAGGCCTCCTCGGCGGTGAGCGGCGCGCGAACCTCCTGCCCGATCCGACCTCGCACGAACGGCGGCCCCACCCGGTACAGGAGGGTCTTGCCCCGCCGCTCCGCCTCGGCGAGGCCCAGCGCGAGCGCCCGCAGATCGTTCTCGGTGACGATGTCGGCCACGGCGGGCACTCCGCCGGACGCACCGGCCAGCGCGTCGGCGATGGCGTCGGTCCCGCCGCGGATCACGGCCAGGTCGAGGACGAGCACGTCCCGCGCCGGATACCGGCCGCCGGACTTCTCCTCCACGTACTCGGCCAGCCGGGAGCGCGTGAACCCGAACGTCGCGTCCTGGGCGAACTCGGTCTCGGCCACCGGGGTGAGCTCGCCTGCGCCGGCGCGCATGTAGTGCGTGCCCCCGATCGTGACTCGCCCGGCGTCCGGGAACGCGGGCACGATCACGACGGCATCGGTGCGGACGTCCGCCGCCTGCGCCAGCTCGTCGGCGATCACCTCGGGTTCCAGCGGGAAGTGCCCGCGCAGCGTGGAGTCGCTGCGGCTGACGAACCCGAGCGGCGCGCCGCCCGCGGCGGACAGGGCGTTGCGGACGACCTCGCGGTTGCGTTTCTCGGCCTCGGCCGGATCGAGGCTCCTGGTGTTGGTCAGCACGTACACCGCGGGGGCCTGCTGCGCAAAGGCCCACTCGAAGTCCGCGACGGACCAGCGGGTGAGCACGGGCAGGTCGGTCACGGACTGGGTGCCGGTCGGATCGTCGTCGAGCACGACGAGGGTGCGCCCCGACGCCGCGACGGCCGCCGCCACCTCGCTCGCGGGGACCTCCTTCTCGGGTGGGTAGCCGGCGAGCAGCTCCGACTCCATGACGCTCATGAGATCTGCAGCCCGCCGTTGATGTCGTACGTGGCGGCGGTGATCCAGCCGGCGTCCTCGCCGAGCAGGAACGCGATGAGCGCCGCGACCTCCTCCCGGGTGCCGACCCGTCCCATGAGGGTGTCGGCGGACATCGCGGCCTTGCGCTCGTCGGAGAGGGTGCCGCCCATGATGTCGGTGTCGATCGGCCCCGGCGCCACCGCGTTGACGGTGATGCCGTGCTCCCCCACCTCACGTGCGAGCGCGCGGGTGAAGCCGATGATGGCGGCCTTCGACGCGCTGTAGGCCACCTTCGAGTAGGTGCCGCCGCCGCGCTGCGCGGACACCGACGAGACGCTGACGACCCGGCCCTGCTTCCGCTCGATCATGCCGCGCAGCACTCGCTGGGTGACGACGAAGGTGCCGCGCATGTTGATCGCGAAGACGCGGTCCCAGCCCTCCACCGTCTCGTCCATGAACGGGGTCGGCGAGCTGATGCCGGCGAGGTTCGCCAGGCCGGCGATCGGCGGCAGGCCGGCCTCGACCTCCGCGATCGCCGCGTCGACGGCGTCCTGGTCGGAGACGTCCACCCCGAGGCCGAGCGCCGGGACGCCGTGGGCCTCGCCGATCTCGGCTGCCGCCGCCCTCGCCTCACCGGCGTCGATGTCCAGCACCGCGACCGCCCAGCCTTCGCTCGCCAGCCGGTCGGCGGTGGCGCGGCCGATGCCGCGCGGGGAGGCCGCGCCGGTCAGCACGGCGGTACGTCCACTCTCGGTCATGCGGTCCTCTCCGTCTCCACCGGCATGCGGTGGTCCATCCGTCCTTCGGGGGTCGGCGGTCATTCTCGATCCCCGGCGTAGGTTTCGATGACGCGCGAGTCGTCACGTGCGGCGAGGCCGTCCTCGGCCGCCCGGACGTACCTGTCCCGCGCCGCGTCGAGCAGCGGGGTGCGGGCGCCCACCGCGCCGGCGGCGTCGGCCACGAGCCCACTGTCCTTGACGAAGATCGAGATCGCGCTGGCCACGTCGACATCCGTGCCCTGCAGCATGCGCGGGCCGCGGTCGGACAGCATGAAGGACCCGGCGGCGCCCTGTTCCACCAGGGACAGGACCTGGGCCTGGTCCAGGCCGAGCGCAGCGGCCAACGACAGGGCCTCGGCGGCGGCCACGATGTGGACGGCGCACAGGTGCTGGTTGACGACCTTGATGGCCTGACCCTCGCCGACCTCGCCGCCCACCTCGCGCACGACACCGAGGGCATCGAGCACCGGACGCGCCGCGGCGATGTCCTCGGCAGGGCCCGAGGCGAACAGGGTGAGCTCCCCGGTCCGGGCACGCGCCACGCCGCCGGTCACGGGCACGTCGACCACCGGGGCGCCGGCCGCGGTCAGCCGCGCCGACTGCGCGCGCACCGACTCCGGCCCCACCGTGCTCATCACGATCCAGCGCTGCCCGGCGACATCACCGGCGAGCGCCTCGGTGACGAGGGCGTCGAGCTGCTCCGGCGTCGCGACCATCGCGACCACGAACTCGGCGGGCGGCGCCTCGCCGAAGCCGCTCACGGCGGGCACGCCGGCGGCGCCGGCTCGTTCGAGGGCGGCGGGAAGCTTGTCGACCCCGGTGACCCGGTGGCCCGCTTCCACCAGCCGGCCGGCCATGGGAAGGCCGATGGCGCCGATCCCGACGAAGGTGATTGACATGAGGTTCCTCCGGGTCTACGCGGTGGCGCTGCATCACTCGACTGCACTGCGCCACACGACGAAGTGGCGACGCATCGCGTCGCCCGCGGTGGGGCCGTCGCCGGCGGCGAGCGCGTCGACGATCTCGTAGTGCACCGCGTCCGACGGCCGCGCCGTCCCTGCGGTGCGGGTCTCGCGTTCCGCGGCGAGCCGTCTGCGCTCGACGACGGAGCCGCGCAGGACGTGCGCCAGCCCTTCGCGCAGGATGGTGTAGATCGGGTTGTCCACCACCGTGAACAGGCGGCGGTGGAACTCCAGGTCGGCCTCGAGGGCGCGGTGCTCGTCGCCGGCCTCGTCGGAGCGCACCATCTCGTCCACCAGTTCACGTAGCTCCGCGACGTCCTTGCCGGTGGCGAGGCCGGCGGCGGCTTCGGCGACGGAGATCTCCAGCATCTCCCGCGCCGAGCTGAACTGCGCGTGGGTCAGCTGCCCGAGCTGGCGCGACAGGTCGAAGTACATCTGCAGGAACCCGGCGTCCGGCACCTGGAGGTAGGACCCCCGGCCCTGCGTGCGGTCGAGGAAGCCCAGCATCTCCAGCGTGGACAGCTGCTCCCGCAACGACCCGCGGCTGACCTCGAGGCTCGCCCCGAGCTCCCGCTCGGTGGGCACCCGCAGCCGCCCGGTGCCCGGCTCCGGCACCGCCTGCTCCGCGAGGCTGCGGACCAGGAACGTCAGATCCATCTCCTCACCCCCTCGCCGATTGGTACAACCAATCTAGGCAGCGCGGTCCGGCGCGGTCAAGGATTGGTTCAACCTTTCCAGTCCAGCTGATGCTCCGGCACGCCGACGCTCCTTCCGTACGCGACGACGTGCGCCCGCGCCGGCTCGTCGCCGCGCCGGTACCGGAACGCCCGCCCGGCGAAGACCACGACATGATCGGCCCCGACCCGGAAGTCCGCGTACCAGCCGCCCTCGGCGAGCAGCACCGCGGCGAGGGCGTCGGAGAGCTCCTCGGCCCGCTCGTCGGGCGCCTCGACGTCGAGGATCGTCCAGACCGGCGGCTGGGTCGGCGCCGCGGACGCCGAGACGTCCTCGCGCCACACCCGGACGACCCGCAGGTCGGGAACCTCGAGCACGGCGCCGGGCTGGAGGCTCTCCGCCAGAATCAGTCCACGAAGCATCCCGCGATCATCGCGCGGCCAGTACCTCCGCCACCACCGGCAAGGCGCGTTCCAGCTCGGCGCGGGCCGGGCCCGCGTAACCGAGGACGATCCCGGCCCTGGTCTGCGCCCCGGCGTGGTGACGGGCCAGCCCGTCGAGCCCGACACCACGGGCCGCGGCGTCCGCCACGACCGTGCGCTCGACGCCGGCATCGGGCAACGGGACCACGACGTGCGCGCCGGCGGCATCGCCCTCCACCACCAGCCCGGCCGACCGCACGGCGGCCGCGACAGCGGTGCGCCGCGCGGCCAGCTCGCGCCGCAGCCGCCGCAGGTGCCGCGCCAGGTCCCCGTGCGCTGCGAACGCGGCGAAGACCCGCTGCCCGGCCCGTGCCGGCCGCCCGCCGCCGCGCTCGCGGCCGGCGAGCACCGCCTCCCGCACCGCGGGCGGCGCGACCAGCCACCCGGCCCCGAGGGTCGGGGTGAGCAGCTTGCTCACCGTGCCCAGGTGGACCACGACGTCCGGTCCGAGGGCGGCGAGCAGCGGCAGCGGTGCGACGTCGTAGCGCAGCTCGCCGTCGTAGTCGTCCTCCAGCACGAGGAAGCCCTCGGCGCGGGCCCGTTCCACCAGCGCCACCCGGCGCGCGGCCGACAGCCGCGAGCCCGTCGGGAACTGGTGGGCGGGCGTGCAGTAGACGGCCGCGAGCCCGGGCGGGAGCGCGTCCACCACGAGGCCGGCGGCGTCCACCGGCACGCTCGTGACGTCCAGCCCCGCGTCGCGCAGCGCGGCGACCGCCCGCTGGTATCCCGGCTCCTCGACGGCCACCCGGGCGCCCGCGGAGAGTGTGCGGGCGAGCTCACCGATCGCGGACGTGCTGCCGGCGGTGGCGAGCACGTCGGCGGGATCGGCCGGCAGGCCGCGGTGGCGCAGCAGGTGCTCGACCACCAGGCCGCGGAACGCCTCCAGCCCCACGATGTCCGGCGCGAGGTCGGGCACGGGGTCGGCGGCGGCCCGCCAGGCACGCCGCCACGCGGCCCGGTCGAGCGCGGCGACGCAGGGTGTTCCGGCGGTCAGGTCGACCAGTGTGCGCTCGGACCGCGCGGTGGGCGCCGCCGGGAACCGGACGCGGGTCGGCGGGCCGGCCGGCGCACCCACCACGTACGTGCCCGACCCGCGCCGCCCGACCGCCCATCCCTCGGCGAGCAGCTGGTCGTACGCGGCGGCCGTCACCGTCCGGCTCACGCCCAGCGTCGCCGCGAGCGCTCGGGTCGACGGGAGGCGGTCGCCCGCGCGGAGGGTGCCGTCGGTGGTGGCGGCCCGCAATACGTCGGCCAGCTGGACGGCGAGCGGGCGCGCGGCGTCGCGGTCCAGTGGCAGCGGCGGCAGGTCCACGAGTGGCCTTCCGAAGTTGAGCGGAATTGGCCCTGCCACGATGCCACCTTCCGTCCGACCATGGGAGTGTGAGCCTCTCGACGACCGAACGCACCACCCTGACCCGCCTCCGCGAGCGCGCCCGCACCGAGCGCGCCGACCTGCACGCCGTGCTCGACGCGGGGCTCGTCTGCCACCTCGGGCTCGTTCGCGACGGCGCCCCGGTGGTGCTGCCCACCGGCTACGGCCGCATCGACGACACCGTCTACGTGCACGGATCCACCGGGGCGGGCTGGCTCCGGATCGCCGACGGCGCCCCGGTCTGCCTGACGGTGACCCACGTCGACGGGGTCGTCTACGCCCGCTCGGTGTTCCACCACTCGATGAACTACCGCAGCGCCGTGGTGCACGGCCCCGCCCGGCTCGTCACCGAGCCGGCGGAGAAGCTGGCGGCACTGCGCGCCATCGTGGAGCAGCTCTCGCCCGGGTCGTGGGAGCACGCCCGCGAGCCGGACCGCCGCGAGCTCTCCGCCACCGCGGTGTTCGCGCTCGACCTCGGCGAGGCGAGCGTGAAGGTGCGCACCGGCCCGCCGAGCGACGACGAGCCCGACATCGCCGCCGGTGGCCGCTGGGCCGGCGTGCTGCCGGTGCGCACGGTGTTCGGAGTCCCCGAGACGTGCCCCACCCTGCCCGCCGACGCCCCGGTGCCCACCCACGTCGCCGACCGCTGACCGGCCCGGACGCGGCGCCGCTGCGCAGGCGCCCGCCTGAAGGAGACCACCGGACCGGGTGACGTAACCTCGGCCCGCGTGGACGCCCCCTACCCGGACGCAGAGCGCCTCGATCTGGTCGAGGACCTGTACGGCCACCTTGTGGCCGACCCGTACCGCTGGCTGGAGGGTCCGGACGACCCGCGCACCCGCGCATGGTCGGCGGAGCAGGACGTGCTGACCCACGAGCACCTCGAGGGGCTCCCGGGCCGGGACGAGCTCGCCGCCAGGCTCACCGCGCTCGTGTCGGCCGGGTCGGTGTCGGCGCCGCTGTGGCGTGCGGGGCGCCGGTTCGCCACCCGCCGCGAGCCCGGGCAGGAACACGCGGTCCTGTACGTGCGGGACCCCGGCGGGGACGAGCGGGTCCTGCTCGACCCCGTGGCGCTCGACCCCACCGGGCGCACGACGCTCGACGGCTGGGTGCCCGATCTGGAGGGCCGCCTGCTCGCCTACCAGCTCTCCAGCGGCGGGGACGAGCACTCGGTGCTGCACGTCCTGGACGTTGCCACCGGGGAGGACGTCGAGCCGCCGATCGACCGCTGCCGCTACTCCGACGTCGCGTGGCTGCCCGGCGGCACGGAGTTCGTGTTCGTCCGGATGGTGGCCGAGGACGAGGTGCCGCCCGGGGAGCAGGCGTTCCACCGCCGCATCTGGCGTCACCGGATCGGCACGCCCACCGCGGACGACGAGCTGATCGACGGCCCCGGGCTCTACGACGAGCACACCTACTACGGCGTGCACGTCTCGCGGGACGGCGATTGGCTGGTCGTCACCGGCAACATCGGCACGGCCCGCCGGGACAGCGTGTGGATCGTCGAGCTGGGCCACGACGAGAAGACACCCCCGCTCACGCCGCTGCTCACCCAGGCCGACGACGTGCAGTGCCACGCGTGGGTGGACCGGGACGGGCTGCTGTACCTGCACACCACCGACGCCGCGCCACGCTGGCGGCTCGCGGTCGCCGACCCGCGCACACCGGTTCGAGAGCACTGGCGCGAGCTGGTGCCCGAGGACCCGGGCTCGGTGCTGCACGCCGTGCGCCGGCTGGAGCGGCCCGACGGACCGCCCCTGCTCGCGCTGGCTCGCGCCCGGCACGCGGTGGCCGAGATCACGCTGCACGACGCCGCCGACGGCACCCGCCACGGCACCGTCCCGCTGCCCGGCACCGGGTCGGTCATCGGCTTCTCGGTGGCCGACCGGGACACGCCCGCCGAGGCGGGCCGACTCTGGCTGGGCTGGACCGACCTCGTCACGCCGCCGGAGCTGCACCGCTTCGACGTCGGAACCGGCGAGACGGTCCGGGAGGAGGCAGCGCCGGGCGCCGTCGACGTACCCGCGGTGCGCACCGAGCACCGCGAGTTCACCTCCGCGGACGGCACCACCGTCCGGATGTTCGTCCTCTCACCGCCCGACGCGCCCGGCCCGCGGCCCACCCTCGTCACCGGCTACGGCGGCTTCGGCATCAGCCGCGAGCCGGCCTACACAGCCTCGGCACTGGCCTGGGTCGCGGCCGGCGGCACGTTCGCGCTGGTCTCCCTGCGCGGCGGCGACGAGGAGGGCGAGGAGTGGCACCTCGCCGGCAACCGCGCCAACAAGCAGAACGTCTTCGACGACCTCCACGCCGCCGCCACCGCACTGATCGACGCAGGCGACACGGCCGCGGACCGGCTCGCGATCATGGGTGGCTCAAACGGCGGCCTGCTCGTCGGCGCCGCGCTCACCCAGCGCCCTGACCTGTACCGGGCCGTCGTCTGCTCGGCGCCTCTCCTGGACATGGTGCGGTACGAGGAGTTCTCCCTCGGCCGCACCTGGAACGACGAGTACGGCACCGCCGCCGACCCGGAGGAGCTCGGCTGGCTGCTGAACTATTCGCCCTACCACCACGTCCAGGAAGGTGTGGCGTACCCGGCAGTGCTCTTCACCGTGTTCGACTCCGACACGCGGGTCGACCCGCTGCACGCCCGCAAGATGTGCGCCGCTCTGCAGCACGCCACCACCGGCGACCCGCGCACCCGTCCCATCCTGATCCGCCGCGAGACCGACGTGGGCCACGCCGCCCGCGCCGTCTCCCGCACCGTCGCGCTGGCGGTCGACCAGCTGTCCTTCCTCGCCGCCCATACCGGTCTGGAGCTGTCGTGACCTCCGCTCCCTCGCCCGATGCCGCCCTGCCTGCCGCCACCGCGCCCGGGCAGCCAGCCTGCGCCGCCGACGCCGGCAGCTGGTGCGCCGAGTTCTACAAGTTGACCAACAGCGACTTCCTGGCCCGCTCCGCGGACACGATCGTGTCCACCACGTTCTCGGTCACCTTGATCGTCCTGATCTGCGTCGTCGCCCGGTACGTGATCCACCGTGCGATCCACCGCATCGTCGACGGCGCCACCAACTCCCGGATCTCCCGCCTCGTCGGCCGCGCGCCGGGGCTGCGCGGGCCCGCCACCACCAACGGCAACGGCCCGGCCACGCCGCGCCGGGCGCAGCGGGCCCGCACCATCGGCTCGGTGCTGCGCTCGATCAGCTCGGCCGTCATCCTCGCGATCGGCGCGATCATGGTGCTCGCCGAGTTCGGCGTCGCGCTGGCCCCGATCCTCGCCTCGGCCGGGATCGTCGGTGTCGCCGTCGGGTTCGGCGCCCAGAACCTCGTACGCGACTTCCTCTCGGGCATGTTCATGCTGCTGGAGGACCAGTACGGCGTCGGCGACATCATCGACGCGGGCGAGGCCAGCGGCGTGGTCGAGGCCGTCGGGCTGCGGATCACCACGCTGCGGGACCACCAGGGCACCGTCTGGTACGTCCGCAACGGCGAGATCCTGCGCGTCGGCAACAAGAGCCAGGGCTACGCCGTCGCCGTCCTCGACCTGCCGCTCTCCCACGCGGCCGACATCCCCACGGCGAGCGCGCTCGCCGAGCGCGCCGCCACCGAGCGCGTCGCGGAGAAGGACATCTCCGACTCGGTGCTGGAGCCACCCGAGATGCTCGGCGTCGAGCGCGTCGGACCGGAGGGCGTCACGCTGCGGCTGACCGTCAAGGTCAACCCGGGCGAGCAGTTCGCCGTCCAGCGGGCCCTCAACGCGGCCGTCGCCGACGCGTTCGAGGACGCGGGCGTCCCGCGGCCCTCGGTCTTCCCGGGATCGAGCGATGCCCGCCCGTCGATGCCCTGACCGAGGCGAAGAGGGATGATGGAGCCGTGACCGATCCTCAGAACTTCTACGCCGAGGTCGGCGGAGCCCCGGTCTTCGAGAAGCTCGTCCGGCGGTTCTACGAGCAGGTAGCCGAGGACGAGGTGCTGCGGCCCCTCTACCCGGAGGAGGACCTCGGCCCGGCCGAGGTGCGGCTGCGCATGTTCCTCGAGCAGTACTGGGGCGGCCCGCGCACCTACTCGGACCAGCGCGGCCACCCACGTCTGCGCATGCGGCACTCGCCGTTCAAGGTCGGGCCCATCGAGCGCGACGCCTGGCTGCGCTGCATGCGAGTGGCCGTCGACGACGCAGGCCTGGACACCGCCCACCGCGACCAGCTCTGGCAGTACCTCACCTACGCGGCCGCAAGTATGGTCAACAGTCACTTCTGAGCGCTATCGGTGTACCGCCACCGGGGGGCATCGGGTTAGATGTATTACCCCGAGTGACGGAAGATGGTCGCTCCGTCCCCGAACACTGGCAAGATCTGGGCCGTGCAGTGGTGGCGCGACGCCGTGGTGTACCAGATCTACGTCAGGTCGTTCTCCGACGGGGACGGCGACGGCATCGGTGATCTCGAAGGAATCCGCGCCAGGCTCGGATACCTCGAGCTGCTGGGCGTCGATGCCATGTGGCTCACCCCCTTCTACACCTCACCGATGGCCGACCACGGCTACGACGTGGCCGACCCGCGCGACGTCGACCCGGTGTTCGGCGACCTCGCCGCGTTCGACCGGCTCGTGGCCGACGCCCACGAGCACGGCCTGCGCGTCACGATCGACCTCGTCCCCAACCACACGTCCAGCGAGCACGAGTGGTTCCGGGCGGCCTTGGACGCCGCGCCGGACAGCCCGGAGCGGGGGCGCTACCACTTCCGCCGCGGGCGCGGCGCCGACGGCGAAGAGCCGCCGAACAACTGGCAGAGCGTCTTCGGCGGGCCGGCGTGGACCCGCGTGCAGGCCCCGGACGGCAGCCCCGGCGAGTGGTACCTGCATCTGTTCGCCCCCGAGCAGCCCGACCTGAACTGGACGAACGCCGAGGTCTGGGCCGACCTGGAGAAGACGCTGCGGTTCTGGCTGGACCGCGGCGTCGACGGGTTCCGCATCGACGTCGCCCACGGCATGAGCAAGCCGCCCGACCTCCCGGATGCGCGGGAGGGGCGCGACTCCGCACCGGAGGGCGAGCGGTGGGCGGCCTCCGTCGTCGAACCGGACCCGCGCTTCGACCACGAGGACGTCCACAGCGTGCACCGGATGATCCGCGCGGTGCTCGACCACTACCCCGGCCGGCTCGTCGTCGGGGAGGTGTGGGTGGGCGACAGCGCCCGCTTCTCCCGCTACGTGCGATCCGACGAGCTGCACCTGGGCTTCAACTTCCGGCTCGTGCGCGCGCCGTTCGAGGCCGCCGCCATCCGGGCGGCGATCGAACACTCCCTCACCGCCGTCGCGGACGTGGGGGCCCCGCCGGCGTGGACCCTGTCCAACCACGACGTCTCCCGGCCCGTCACCCGCTACGGCGGCGGCGCCGGCGGCCTCGCGCGGGCCAGGGCGATGGCACTCGTGGAGCTGGCGCTGCCCGGCGTCGTGTACCTCTACAACGGCGAGGAGCTCGGCCTGCCCGACGTCGAACTTCCGGACGAGGTGCTGCAGGACCCGATGTGGGAGCGCTCCGGCCACACCCGGCGGGGCCGCGACCGCTGCCGCGTACCGATGCCCTGGGAGGGCAGCGCGCCCGGCTACGGGTTCACCACCGGCGACCCGTGGCTGCCGATGCCCCCCGACTACGGGAAGATGGTCGCCGCCGAGCAGCTGGAGGACACCGGGTCCATGCTGTCGCTCGTGCGGCGGGCGATCGAGCTGCGCAAGACCCACCCGGGCTTCCAGGGCGAGGACCTGGAGTGGTTCGGCGCGCCGGAGGGCTGCCTCGCGTTCCGCCGGGCCGGCACCACCCTCGTCTGCGCGCTGAACACCTCCTCGGAGGTGGTCCCACTCCCACCCGGCGAGGTCCTCCTGGCCAGCGGCTCCCTGACCGACGGCATGCTCCCGCCCGACACCGCCGCCTGGCTCGCCTGAGCCGCCGCCCGAACGCGGGACTCACCCGCCCGAACGCGAGACTCGCCCTGCTGAAATGCGGCACTCGCGTGCTGAAACGCGAGACTCGCCCGCACACACGCGAGTCCCGCGTTCCGGCAGGGCGAGTCTCACGTTCCGACAGGGCGAGTCTCACGTTCCGGCAGGGCGAGTCTCACGTCCGGCTCGGCGAGTTCGCCGTCTCGTCTCAGCCGACGAGCAGCGGCAGTGCCGTGATGCGCCGCCGCACGACCGCGCCGTAGCGGGCGTCCAGGCGCAGCCACGTGCCCGTGGCCGACACGCGCACGACGCCGGCGTCCGGCCCGGTGTCGCCGAGGAACCCCATCCCCGAGAGGGCGAACAGGCAGCGCAGGGGCACCTTCACCGCGGGACGGGCGCCCGCCGACACCGTGAGCACCGTCTGGTCCAGCAGCGACGCCGGCGGACCCATGGGTCCGGCGTTCTCCCGGGCGACAGCGAGCCCGCGCTCGGTGAGGCGTTCCAGCTCGGCCGCCGGCACGTCGTCGACCGGGTTCCAGCCCGCGGCCGGGGGCAGCTCGCCGTGCCAGAACCCGCCTGTCCCGGGGTCGACCGTGTCGGCCCGCTCCACGCTGAGCGCGGTGAGCAGGCCCGCGGCCGGCATCGTGACGTCGGAGGGCTCCAGCGTGCCGTGCACGGCGCGGGTGGCGAGCACGTCGAACGGGGTGGCCGCCCATGCCGTCACCGTGTCACCACCGGCCCGCAGCCGCACGAGCGCGGCCTGGTCGAGCCGCACCACCCGCGCGACGAACGCCCCGAGGTCGCCGCGCTCGTCCGGGTCCGGCACCGTCAGCCGGGTCATGCCGCCCACCTTCCCAGGAACGCGCGCTCCTCGGGCGTGAGCCGCCGCGGCCGCTGCGCCGCCAGGTCGAACGTGGCGAGCCGGGTCTCCGCCGTGACGGCGACCGCGTCACCCTCCTCCGGCCCTTGGTGCATCACGTACCGGATGCGGAACGCCGCCGCCCGCATGTCGTCCACCGTCATCGCCACCCGCAGTCGCCCGGACCGGTAGGAGAGCTGACGTTTGTACTCCACCGCCAGCCCGGTGACGAGCAGACCACTCGCGAAACCGGGCACGCCCTCCGCCGCCGCCGCGTCGAAGACGAGCTGGATGCGGGCCTCCTCGAGCAGGGTCACGGCGACCGCGTGGTTGACGTGCTGGAAGACGTCCTGGTCGGTCCAGCGCACGGCGACGTGAGCAACGAAGGGAGCCACACCGTCCACCCTCTCAAGTGGCCCGTCCGGCCGACGCGGTGACCCGCCTCGATCCGGCCGACGCCGACCTGCGGGGAGGAGCAGGGCGGCGTCTTCAGCGCCCGCGAGCCCGCCGGAGCGGAGCGGAGGCAATCCTCAGCGCGCCAACCCGCGCAGCTGGCGGGAGACCACTGACAGCGTGGCCAGGTCCAGCTGCCCCGCCTTCCCCACCTCCTGCAGCGCCGCTCGGGCGCGCACGAGCCGGGACGCGTTGGCCTTCTCCCACAGCGCGATGGCCTTCTCCACCGAGGTACCCGGGCCTGCCTCGCGCAGCGCGTCGAGGGTGATCGCCCGGAGCGACGCGTACAGGTCGTCGCGCAGGGCGAGCCGGGCGAGCGCGTGCCAGCGGTCGCCACGCTCCAGCGCGGTGACCGACGTGAGCGCCGTGTCGACGCCCAGGTGCTCGGACAGGCCGAAGTAGAGAGCCGCGACCTCGTACGGCTCCCGCGCCTCCCGGTCGCGCTCCGACAGCTCCGTGAGCTCGACGACGTCGAGCAGCCCGTAGCCGTACACGAGTGCGGCCGAACGCATCGCCGCCTCCGGCTCGATGCCGGCCGCCCGCAGCTCGGCCGCCTTCATCTCGACGCCCGCCAGCTCACGTCCGCGCAGGAACTTCGGCAGCGCCGCCCGCAGCTCGCGCACCGTGGCCGCGAACCGGCTCACCTCGGCCCCCACCGCGAGCGGCTGCGGGCGGTTGGTGAGGAACCAGCGCGAGACCCGGTCGAGCAGCCGCCGCGAGTCCAGCACGAGCTCGTCCGACACCGCCGTCGGGATCTGCGGCGACCGCAGCTCCTCCCACAGCGTGCGCAGGTCGAACACGGCGGTGGTGACGGCATAGGCCCGCACGGCGTCGCCCGGCCCGGCCGAGAGCTCCTCGCCCAGCCGGAACGCATAGGTCATCCCGGCGCCGTCGACCATCTCGTTGACCAGCAGCGTCGTGACGATCTCGCGCCGCAGCGGGTGCTGGCGGACGGCGGCGGCGAAGCGCTCGCGCACGGCCTGCGGGAAGTACTCCGGCAGCCTCGCCGCGAACGCGGTGACGTCGGGCAGGTCGGTGGCGAGCACCTGCGCGGTGAGGTCGAGCTTGGTGTGGGCGAGCAATGTCGCCAGCTCCGGGCTCGTGAGGCCGGCGCTGGCCGCCTCCAGCGCGTCGAACCCGTCGGCCCCGGGGAGCACCTCGAGCTCGCGGTCGAGCCCGCGCCGGTTCTCGAGATCAGAGGTGAGCCGCGCGTGCACGCTGACCATCTGCGGGGCGTGGGCCCGCGCGATGCCCAGCACGTCGTTCTGGTCGCGGTTGTCGGCGAGGACGAGCCCGCCCACCTCGTCGGTCATCTCCAGCAGGACCGCGTTGCGGGCCTCCTGGCCGAGCTCGCCGGCGCCCACCAGGCGGTCCAGCAAGATCTTGATGTTGACCTCGTGGTCGGAGCAGTCGACGCCGGCGGAGTTGTCGATCGCGTCCGTGTTGATCTTCCCGCCGCGCCGCGCGAACTCGATGCGCCCGCGCTGCGTCAACCCGAGGTTGCCGCCCTCACCGACGACCTTCACCCGCAGCTGTGAGGCGTCGGCCCGAACCGGGTCGTTGGCCTTGTCGCCCGCGTCGGCATGCGTCTCGTCCGACGCCTTGACGTACGTGCCGATGCCGCCGTTCCACAGCAGGTCGGCCGGCGCGCGCAGGATCGCCGCGATCAGGTCGGGCGGGCTCAGCCGGTCGATGTCCTCGGCGAGACCGAGTGCCGCGCGGATCTCCGGCCCGATCGGCACCGACTTCGCCGCGCGCGACCACACACCACCACCGGCGCTGATCGCCGACCGGTCGTAGTCGTCCCACGACGAGCGCGCCAGCCCGAACAGGCGTTCCCGCTCGGCGAAGCTCACCGCGGTGTCCGGGGTGGGGTCGACGAAGACGTGCCGGTGGTCGAACGCCGCGAGCAGCCGGATGTGCCGCGAGAGCAGCATCCCGTTGCCGAACACGTCACCGGACATGTCGCCGACGCCGACGACGGTGAACTCCTGGGCCTGGGTGTCGATCCCCAACTCCCGGAAGTGGCGCTTCACGCTCTCCCACGCGCCCTTGGCGGTGATGCCCATGGCCTTGTGGTCGTAGCCGACCGAGCCGCCGGAGGCGAAGGCGTCACCCAGCCAGAAGCCGTACGACGCGGCGACCTCGTTGGCCACGTCGGAGAACTTCGCGGTGCCCTTGTCCGCGGCGACGACGAGGTAGGAGTCGTCGCCGTCGTGCCGCACGACGTCCGGCGGCGGCACGTTCTCGGCGGCCCCACCCGCTGCGGCGACGAGGTTGTCGGTGACGTCGAGCAGCCCCGAGATGAACGTCCGGTAGCAGGACTCGACCTCCTCGGCGCCCGGGTCGCCGCGCCGCACGATGAAGCCACCCTTCGCTCCGACCGGGACGATCACGGCGTTCTTCACCGCCTGCGCCTTGACCAGGCCGAGGATCTCCGTGCGGTAGTCCTGCGGCCGGTCGGAGTAGCGCAGACCGCCGCGCGCCACGGCCCCGAACCGCAAATGCACCCCCTCCACCCGCGGCGAGTACACGAAGATCTCGAACTTCGGCCGCGGCGCGGGCATCCCCGGCACCTCGGTGGGGTCCAGCTTGAACGAGAAGAAGGGGCGGTCGCGGAACCAGTTGGTGCGCAACGTCGCCGTGATCATGGCGAGGTAGCTGCGCAGGATGCGGTCGGCGTCCAACCCGGTGACGGCGTCGATCAGCCCGCGCACCTCGGCGAGCGCGGCGAGCACCTCCCGATCCCGCTCGGCGAGCCCGGGGGCGAACCGCGCGTGGAACAGCGCCATCAGCGCCCGGGCGACGGCCGGCTGCGCGAGCAGCGTGTTGGCCATGTACTGCGGCCCGTAAGGACTCCCCAGCTGACGCGCGTAGCGGGCGTACGCGCGCAGCACGGCGACCTCACGCCACGGCAGCCCGGCCCGCATCACCAGCGCGGAGAACCGGTCGGACTCGGCGTCGCCGGCCCACGCCGCCCGGAATGCCGTGCAGAACGCCTGCACCGCCGCGGGTTCGTCGAACACCGCGCGGGTGCCGTCGTCGACCCGCAGCCCGAAGTCGTAGAGCCAGCAGCGCAGCCCGTCGGCGCGCACGAACTCGGACGGGCGCTCGTCGAGCACGTCCACCCCGAGCTGTTGCAGCAGCGGCAGCACCGCGGTCAGCGAAGCCGAGGCGCCGGCGAGGTAGAGGGTGAACCGCGGCTCACCATCGGCGACGTCGGCGACGTACATGCGCGTGTCGAACGCGCCGGGCTCGGAGAGCGCCGCGATGCGGCGCAGGTCCTCGACGGCATGCTGCGGGGCAACGGCCGCCTTGTACGCCGCCGGCACGCCGGCCAGCAACGCGGCCAGCTCGACCGTGTCGGGCTGCGAGAGCAGGCGGTCGTCCCAGGTGCGGACGGCCTCGGTGAGATCGTCCTGCAGCGCCACCACGTCGACGTCGCCGAACCCGGCGGTGTCGGGGTCCGTCAGGACGGTGAAGTGCACCATCGCGAGGCTCGACTCCGACAGCCGCACCGTGAACTCGACGTTCCGGCCGCCCAGCCGGCGCTGCAGCACGTCGGACATCCGGATTCGGGCATCCGTCGTGTAGCGGTCCCGGGGCACGTAGACGAGGCACGAGATGAAGCGCCGGTACGGGTCGGGGCGCAGGAACAGCCGCACGGTGCGGCGGCCGGACACCGCGAGCACACCCACGGCGGTGTCGTGCAGCCGCTGCTCGCCCACGGCGAACAGTTCCTCCCGCGGCAGACCGGAGATCACTTCCAGCATCCGCTGCCCCGAGTAGGACTCCAGCGGGAATCCCGCCCGGTGGATCGCGTCACGCACGCGGCGCTCGACGACCGGGATGTCCAGCACGCTCTCGTACAGGGCCGGCACGGTCAGCAGCCCGAGGAACCGGTGCTCGCCGACGAGCCGTCCGCTGGCATCGAACGTCCGGATCGCGAGGTAGTACGGGTGCACCGGGCGCAGCGGGCTGGGCGCGCTGGCCCGCGTCATCACCAGCAGCTCGTCCTGGTCCTCCGCCTTCTCGACGCCGGGCGCGAACTTGCCGGCGATGGTCGAGCCCTTCCGGAGCACGCCGAGGCCCGTGTCCGGCTCGGTGTACAGGTCGTCGCGCTTGACGCCGGAGTGCTCGTACCCGAGGAACGTGAAGTGGCCGTCGACGAGCCAGCGCAGCAGCTGCGCGACGTCGGCCGGGTTGGTGCCGTCGGGCGCGACGGACCGACCGGGGAGGTCGTCGGCCAACCGACGCGCGCGCTGCGCCATTGGTTCGGCGTCCTCGACGACCTCGCGGACATCGCGCAGCACGCGCGCGAGTGCCTGCTCGAGGTCGGCCCGGTCCACGCCGGTGGGCATCAGGTCGAGGTGGATCCACGACTCGACGTGCGCGTCGCCGGGCGGGGCCGCCGGATCCGCTTCGGTGAGCACCTCCGCGAGCTCGCCGGTCGGCTCACGCCGTACGACGACGATCGGGTGGATCACCCGCTCTGCCTCGGCGCCCGCCCGGGCCACGGCGGTCAGAAGGGACTCCACGAGGAAGGGCATGTCGTCGGTGACGACCTCGACGACCGGTCCCGCCTCCCCTCCCTCCTGCGGGTCACGCACGCGGATCAGCGGCTCACCAGCGGCCCGCACCTGGGCGAGCTGCAGGTGGCCACGGGCGGCGCCGAGCAGCAGCGGCAGGTGGTCACCACGCTGGAGGTCGGGGGCGTGCCGCGCGTACAGCGCACCCAGGTCGGCCAAAGCAGGGTCGATCGGCTCGGGATCGGGGGCGGGCGACTCCGCCCACTCCCGGGTCCGGCTCGTCACAATGCAACTCCGGGTCTCACCGGCGGCGTCTTCGCTCCGCCGCCGTGGGTCGCCCACACGACGGCGGGCTCGGCAGCCACACTAGCCCTGTCCCCGAAGGGCTCGACGCACTCGGGAACCCCACCGATCAGGGCTGCAACCCGATGCTTCCGGGCCCCGCATGCGGGCGGTTGCGGCCGACGCCGTCGAAGCGGACCGGCTCAGATGCCCCGGTATGCCGCGAGCGCACCCGCCAGCAGATCGGCGATCCCGAGCCCCTCTGTCGACTCCGGCCGCTCCGGTTCCCGATCCGACGCCCCCTGATCACCTTCCGGCGCCGTGACCTGCTCGACGGCCGTGGCGGCGCCGGCGGCCGCGCCCCCGTCGCGCCTCGCACGGCGTCCGGACCCGCCGGTCTCGGGCGACGGGCTGCCCGCCGCGCCGTTGCCGTTCGAGCCATTGCCGTTCGAGCCGTTGTCCGTCGTTCCCGGGTTCGACGACACCTCACCGTTGCGTCGGCGACCTGCGCGGCCGGGACCCGCGGGCTCGCGTCGTTCCGGGGCGACCGTCCGGTGCCGGCGGCCTCGATCCCCGGCCGACCGTCCGCGGTCGGCACCGTGCCGTCCGGAACTCCCGGTGTTGCTCTCCCTGCCCGAGGTTTCGCCGGGCTCCCGGGCACGCGGGGACCCGCCCCCGTGGCCGTTGGCCGAACCCGGCACGTCGTCGCTGCCGAACCCGGCACCGTCCGGCGGCGCCTCGGGACCGGATTGCTCGGCCTCACCGGAGAAGGGCCACCGCGGCGAGTCGACATCACCGGCCGGGGGCTCGGCCGATTCTGCATCGGCATCCCGCCGGCGGGCCCCACGTTCCGGCCGGCTCGCCCGGGCGGCGGCCCGGTACTGCTGCCCGCGGGCCTCGGAGGTGTGGGCGGTGCGAGCGACCCACGGATCGCCGTCGCTGCGGTGACGGTCGTCGCCCGTGTCGCGCTCGCGACCGGCCGGCATGAGGGGCTGCAGGATCTGGGCTCCCACCGTGCCGTCCGCGTCGTGCACCGCCACCCGCAGCTGCGCACCCGGGAACTCCTCCGCGGCGACGAACCCGTCGAGCATTCCGGGCAGTGTGCGGTGCATCCAGTCGGTGGCGTCGGCGCGGCTCCAGCCCGCCCCGGTGATGACCAGCGCGTCAGCGTCGCCGAACCTGGTCTGTGCGCCTGCGGGGAGGTGGTCGGCCAGCATGTCGGCGACCGCGCGCACCACCGCCGCGGCCCGCGGGCCCGCGAAGCGCCGCCCGTCCCGCGCGATGTCGACGACCACGGCGCACCCGTCCGCGGGCGGCGGCTCCTCGGTGCGGCCGGACCCATTGACCCCGATGCCGCTGAGCGCGCGGTCGAGATCGGCGAGCGCCGCCTGCAGCCAACCGTCGGAGTCGTCGACGATCGCGGGCGATGCTTCGGAGGGAGCGGCCTCGCCGGCCGGAACCTGCACTTCCTCGTCGTGCGCGTCCGGCTGCGGCGACCACCGGTCGACGGTCGCCGGCTCTTCCACGGGCGGCCGCGCTCCGCGGCCGGAGCGAGCGCCTCGAGACCGGCGGCCCTCGCCCTCGCCGAGATCCCGCTGCGTGCCGGCCTCGCGGCGCGACCGCCGCGAGGCGCGGGCGCTCGCGGGCTCGTCTGACGCAAGGGCCGATCGGTCACCGGCCGCGCCGTCGAGATCGTCCGGGGCGACCGGGGTGCCGTGCCGCCCGCGGGCGGGGCGATCACCGACGCCGCCCGCTCCGTTGGTGTCGGCATCGCGCGAACGCCGACGCGAGCGGCCGGGGCGCTCCTGCGCTCTCGAGCTGCCCACGCCGTTGGCAGTGTCCGTGATCGGCTGCGGGTCGTCGTCCGGCTGCTGGATGGGCTCGCTGTGCCGCGGCGCAGCGGGCGCCGCCTCGTCCCGCTCCTCGCGGGCACGACGCGACCCCGCCGGGCGCCTGCGGTCGGCATCGCTGAACCGCCCGCGGCGACGCGTCTGGGAGCGCCCCTCGCCCGCCCGATCCTCGTCGAGCGTGGGCACCCAACCCGATGACGCCTCCGACCGCTCGGCGTCACGACGCTCGCCGGCCCGACCGCGCGCGGCCCCTGCGGCCGGTTCCCCGGAGTCGATGCCCGGTGCACGCCCGTTGCCGGCCCCGTTGCCGGCCCCGGGGCTCGGCTCGTGCGCGTGGGTCTCCGGGCCGCCGACGGTCTTGCCGTTGCGGCGCGCCGCACCGTTACCGGAGGGCTCCGTCGATCCGTCCCGCAAGCTCCGGATGAGCAGGTCGCCGATCGGCGAGTCGCCCGCCGAGCCACTCCACGGCACGGCGTCCCATTCGGTGGGCGGTTCGTCGGCGGCGGCCGCCTCGGCCTCAGCGGGTGACCCGGCCTCAACCGGCGGAATCTCGTCGAACAGTCGCTCGAACCGCGACCTCCCGCGCTCCGCGGCGTGGGTGCCACCGGCATCGGTGTCGTCGTGCGCACGGTCGTCGGCGCCCCGGCCGGCACGCTCGTGCTCCTCCTGCCGGTTCGACTTGAGCTTCCGGTCCCCGCGCGTGATCGCGGGCAGGATCGTGGTGGTTTCCGCGCTGGTCGCGCCGTTGGTGCGGCCGACGTGATGACTGTCGCCGGTGCCCGCCCGTTCCCGGTGCCGTTGCAACTGCGGCTGCTCGACCGGCAGTTCCGCCAGCGCGGCTAGGAAGCGGCGGGACCGGCCGCGGTCGCGCCGCTCGGCCTCGACAGCGAGCTGTAGCGCTGCCAGCGCAACGTCGAGCCGCCCCGCCTGCTCGTGCAGGGCGCCGAGCGCGGTGCGGCAGACCGCCTCGAGATCCGGCACATCGCTGCCTGCGGCGTCGTCGGCAGCCTGCGTGAGGAGCTCCGCGGTGTCTGCTCCGGCGTCCTGCGCCGCGAGTGCCCTGGTGACGGTGAGCCGCAGGAGCGCCAGCTGCCGGGTGGGGCGCGCCCGCTCGGCCAGCCGGGGCAGCAGCGCACCGCAGCCGTCCCTGGCCTCGGCGACCCGCCCCGCATCGAGCAGCGCCGAGATCCATTCCGCGGCGAGCGCCGCCGCCAGATGGCCTGACGGCGTGCCCGAGCCGGCGCGGCCACGCTCCAGCCGGGCGAGCCCGTCGGCCGCGTGCTCGACGGCCGCTGCGGGCCGTCCGGCACGTCGCTCCACGACGGCCCGGACAAGTGCGACCGACGCGCCGCCGAGCTCCGCGGACCGCCCTCCGACCATGGCCCAGGCGGTGACTGCGGCGTCGAGCGCGGCCGCCACCTCGTCGGGGGCGTCCTCGACGGCGCACCGGGCGTGGGCGCAGAGCAGGTCGGCTGTCAGCTCCGGGTCGTCGGCCGCCACCACCCCCGCCAGGAGCCGGCGGGCGGACTCGACCTCCCCCGCCACCGCAGCCACCAACGCCAGCTCGATCCGGAGCCGGTGCGCGGCCGCCCCCGCGAGGGCATCACTGCCCCAGCGCGTGAGGGCAGCGAGCACCGCATGGGCGGTGGCGCGTCCGTCGCCGGTGGAGGCCCGGGCGTGCACCGCCCAACCCGCCGCAGCCAGCCATAGCTCCTGCTGGTCTGCCGCGGACGCCTCCTCGAGGACGTGGTCCGCAAGCTCAGCCGTCAGGTCGGGGCGTGCCCATCGCAGTGCCGCAGCCGCTTTGACGAGGTCTGCGTCCACCGTTGGTACCGCACCAACCACTCGGCCTTCGGCACGCGTCGACCCCACGTGACCTCCTGAAGTGCCGGTATCCACCTCCCGCGCCAGCAGAGATCACCAGCCGGGGGATGCATAGCTCTCAGTCGCGGGTCAGCTTACGGTGCGTCACTCGGTGCGGTCGCGCGGCCTCCGCTCCCATCCGTTCGATCTTGTTGCGCTCGTACGCCTCGAAGTTGCCCTCGAACCAGAACCACGAGGCCGGGTTCTCGTCGGTGCCCTCCCACGCCAGGATGTGCGTGACCACCCGGTCGAGGAACCACCGGTCGTGCGAGATCACCACCGCGCACCCGGGGAACTGGTCGAGCGCGTTCTCCAGGGAGCCGAGCGTCTCGACGTCGAGGTCGTTCGTCGGCTCGTCCAGCAGGATCAGGTTGCCGCCCAGCTTGAGCGTGAGCGCGAGGTTCAGGCGGTTGCGCTCGCCGCCGGAGAGCACGCCCGCCGGCTTCTGCTGATCGGGCCCCTTGAACCCGAACGCCGCCACGTAGGCCCGCGACGGCATCTCGACGTTGCCGACCTTGATGTGGTCGAGCCCGTCGGACACGACCTCCCAGACCGTCTTCTTCCCGTCGATCCCGGACCGGTTCTGGTCGACGTAGGACAGCAGGACGGTGTCACCGACCCGGACCGTGCCGGAGTCGGGCTTCTCCAGCCCGACGATCGTCTTGAACAGCGTGGTCTTGCCCACACCGTTCGGACCGATGACGCCGACGATGCCGTTGCGCGGCAGCGAGAACGACAGGTCCTTGATCAGGACTCGGCCGTCGAAGCCCTTGTCGAGGTGGTCGACCTCGACAACGATGTTGCCCAGCCGCGGCCCCGGCGGGATCTGGATCTCCTCGAAGTCGAGCTTGCGGTACTGAGCGGCCTCGGCGGCCATCTCTTCGTAGCGCTCCAGCCGGGCACGGCTCTTCGCCTGCCGGGCCTTGGCCCCTGACCGGACCCATGCGAGCTCGGAGACCAGCCGCTTCTGCAGCTTGACGTCCTTGCGGCCTTGCACCGCGAGCCGCTCGGCCTTCTTCTCCAGGTAGGTGGAGTAGTTGCCCTCGTAGCCGATCGCCCGGCCCCGGTCCAGCTCCATGATCCACTGCGCCACGTTGTCGAGGAAGTACCGGTCGTGGGTGACCGCCAGGATGGCGCCCGGGTAGGCCGCCAGGTGCTGCTCCAACCACAGCACGCTCTCCGCGTCCAGGTGGTTGGTCGGCTCGTCGAGCAGCAGCAGGTCGGGCCTGCTCAGCAGGAGCTTGCACAGTGCGACCCGGCGTCGCTCGCCGCCGGACAGCTGGGTGACCGGCAGATCCGGCGCCGGGCACCGCAGCGCATCCATCGCCTGCTCGAGCTGGGAGTCGAGCTCCCACGCATCGTTGTGGTCGAGGATCTCCTGTAGCCGGCCCATCTCCTCCATCAGCGCGTCGGAGTAGTCGGTGGCCATCTGCTCGGCGATCTGGTTGTAGCGGTCGAGCTGCTCCTTGATCTCGCCGAGGCCCTCCTCCACGTTGCCGAGGACCGTCTTCTCCTCGTTCAGCGGCGGTTCCTGCTGGAGGATGCCGACCGATGCTCCGGGGGCCAGGATCGCGTCGCCGTTGTTCGGCTGCTCCAGGCCCGCCATGATCTTGAGCACGGTCGACTTGCCGGCGCCGTTGGGACCGACGACACCGATCTTCGCTCCGGGCAGGAAGTTCAGGGTCACGTTGTCGAGGATGACCTTGTCGCCATGGGCCTTCCGGACCTTCTGCATGCTGTAGATGAACTCCGCCACGTGACGATGGTAGTTCCGGCCGGTCACGCACCGACGGCGCCCTCACCGGCGAGCACGCTCACCCGACGGTCACGGTCATCGCCTGCGCCGCCGCCCTCACCGGCCGTCGACCGCTCGCCCGACGGTGCCACCCCTGCGGCGGCCGGCATGCCTCCGGCCGGCGTCGGACCTGCCCCATCCGCTCCGCTGCTCGGCGGAGCATCCGCGGCGGCCGCCCCCGTGCGCGTGACGACGGCTGTGGACCACCGGAGGTCCGGCCCCACCGCGCCCGCGCTGATCTCCAACCGGGCCTCGACCCGGCCCTCACGTTCGAAGCTCGAGTTGGTGAGCTTGCCGTGCACGATGACCGGATCGCCCACCCTGAGCGAGACGAGGACGCTCTCCGCGAGCTGCCGCCAGCACGTGACGGTGAGATAGACCGGCTCCGCGTCGTTCCACGCCTCCGCGGTGCGGTTGAACCACCTCTCCGTGCTCGCCACCCGGAACCTCACACCGGTGCCGTTCTTCGACGCGAGCCGCTCGGGCCGCGTCGCGATCCGCCCCGGCACCGTCACGTAGATCGTGCTCATCGTTGCGCTCCTCGCTCGTTCCTGCCGGCCCGCGGGGGGCCATCTGCTTCGAGCGTGCGCCGTGCGCGGCGCGGAAACGAGACCGACGCCGGAACTGTGGATGAGTGAGGCCTGAGGTGGACAACTCGGCCGACGATTCACGATCCTGTCGGGAGCCCGTGCAACGATGGGCAAAAACAAAAGTGGGCCCCCGCCTGCTGGCGGGGGCCCACTTCTACACGTTGAATGTCGGCGGCGACCTACTCTCCCACACCCTGGCGAGTGCAGTACCATCGGCGCTGGAGGGCTTAGCTTCCGGGTTCGGGATGGGACCGGGCGTTCCCCCTCCGCCAAAACCACCGACAACACTATTCAAATATGAACATTCAACCCACACACAAAATGTTTGTGTGCTCAGGGTCGCATAGTGGATGCAAACAACTCGCTGTGAACAAGCCCTCGGCCTATTAGTACCAGTCAACTCCACCCCTCACAGGGCTTCCATCTCTGGCCTATCAACCCAGTGGTCTGCTGGGGGCCTTAACCACGCAAGGTGGTGGGAGACCTCATCTTGGAACGAGCTTCCCGCTTAGATGCCTTCAGCGGTTATCCCTTCCGAACATAGCCAACCAGCCGTGCTCCTGGCGGAACAACTGGCACACCAGAGGTTCGTCCGTCCCGGTCCTCTCGTACTAGGGACAGCCTTCCTCAAGTCTCCTGCGCGCGCGGCGGATAGGGACCGAACTGTCTCACGACGTTCTAAACCCAGCTCGCGTACCGCTTTAATGGGCGAACAGCCCAACCCTTGGGACCTACTCCAGCCCCAGGATGCGACGAGCCGACATCGAGGTGCCAAACCATGCCGTCGATATGGACTCTTGGGCAAGATCAGCCTGTTATCCCCGGGGTACCTTTTATCCGTTGAGCGACACCCCTTCCACCAGGTGGTGCCGGATCACTAGTCCCGACTTTCGTCCCTGCTCGACCTGTCAGTCTCACAGTCAAGCTCCCTTGTGCACTTACACTCAACACCTGATTGCCAACCAGGCTGAGGGAACCTTTGGGCGCCTCCGTTACATTTTGGGAGGCAACCGCCCCAGTTAAACTACCCACCAGGCACTGTCCCTGAACCAGATCATGGCCCGAGGTTGAGACACCCAATTCGACCAGAGTGGTATTTCAACAATGACTCCACAACCACTGGCGTGGCCACTTCACAGTCTCCCACCTATCCTACACAAGCCGAACCGAGCACCAATACCAAGCTGTAGTAAAGGTCCCGGGGTCTTTCCGTCCTGCCGCGCGTAACGAGCATCTTTACTCGTAGTGCAATTTCGCCGAGTCTGTGGTCGAGACAGCGCCCAAGTCGTTACGCCATTCGTGCAGGTCGGAACTTACCCGACAAGGAATTTCGCTACCTTAGGATGGTTATAGTTACCACCGCCGTTTACTGGCGCTTAAATTCTCCGCTTCGCCCCGAAGAGCTAACAGGTCCTCTTAACGTTCCAGCACCGGGCAGGCGTCAGTCCGTATACATCGTCTTGCGACTTCGCACGGACCTGTGTTTTTAGTAAACAGTCGCTTGGGCCTGGTCTCTGCGGCCGGCTGCCCCTAGCCCGCGAAGGGCTTCAGAGCCTCCGGCCCTCCTTCTCCCGAAGTTACGGAGGTATTTTGCCGAGTTCCTTAACCACAGTTCACTCGATCGCCTTGGTATTCTCTACCTGACCACCTGTGTCGGTTTAGGGTACGGGCCGCAACAGCACTCGCTAGAGGCTTTTCTCGGCAGCATGGGATCATCCTACTTCGCCTCAATCGGCTACGCATCACCTCTCACCCTTAATGACATCCGGATTTACCTAGATGTCGGGCTACGGGCTTACACCAGGACTACCACCGCCTGGCGGGACTACCCTCCTGCGTCACCCCATCGCTTGCCTACTACCGGATCGGGTCCCACGCTCCCCCGACAAGCCAGCCCGAAGGCCAGCAAACGGGTTCGGATGGTTAGCATCACCGGCCTCAGCACGGACGCACTATCACGGGCACGGGAATATCAACCCGTTGTCCATCGACTACGCCTGTCGGCCTCGCCTTAGGTCCCGGCTCACCCTGGGCGGATTAACCTGGCCCAGGAACCCTTGGTCATTCGGCGGCAGAGGTTCTCACTCTGCATTCGCTACTCATGCCTGCATTCTCACTCCCACACCCTCCACGGCTCCCTCACAGGGCCGCTTCACTGGATGCAGGACGCTCCCCTACCCAACACCACGACTACACAACCCCCCACAAGGAGGAGAAGCGGATCTCATGTGGTATTGCCACGGCTTCGGCGGTGTGCTTGAGCCCCGCTACATTGTCGGCGCAGGACCACTTGACCAGTGAGCTATTACGCACTCTTTAAAGGGTGGCTGCTTCTAAGCCAACCTCCTGGTTGTCTGGGCGATCCCACATCCTTTCCCACTTAGCACACGCTTAGGGGCCTTAGCCGGTGATCTGGGCTGTTTCCCTCTCGACTACGAAGCTTATCCCCCGCAGTCTCACTGCCACGCTAGAAATACCGGCATTCGGAGTTTGGCTGAGTTCAGTAAGCTTGTCGGCCCCCTAGCCCATCCAGTGCTCTACCTCCGGCATCCACCACGCAACGCTGCACCTAAATGCATTTCGGGGAGAACCAGCTATCACGGAGTTTGATTGGCCTTTCACCCCTACCCACAGCTCATCCCCCAGGTTTTCAACCCTGGTGGGTTCGGGCCTCCACGACGTCTTACCGTCGCTTCACCCTGGCCATGGGTAGATCACTCCGCTTCGGGTCTACACCCCGCGACTACACGCCCTATTCAGACTCGCTTTCGCTACGGCTACCCCACACGGGTTAACCTCGCCACGAAGCATAACTCGCAGGCTCATTCTTCAAAAGGCACGCCATCACCCAAAGGCTCTGACGGCTTGTAGGCACACGGTTTCAGGTACTATTTCACTCCCCTCCCGGGGTACTTTTCATCTTTCCCTCACGGTACTAGTCCGCTATCGGTCATCAGGGAGTATTTAGGCTTACCGGGTGGTCCCGGCAGATTCACAGCAAATTCCACGAGCTCGCTGCTACTCGGGAGCAACGCCCAAACCGCATGCAGTGTTTTCACGTACGGGGCTCTCACCCGCTATGGCGACCCTTTCCAGAAGTCTTCCGCTAACACCACACCACGACTTCGCAGACTCGGCAGAGCCCACACGGCGAAATCCCACAACACCCCAGCCGCAACGCCTGCCGGCTTGACACGACCGAGGTTTAGCCTCATCCGCTTTCGCTCGCCACTACTCACGGAATCACGGTTGTTTTCTCTTCCTGTGGGTACTGAGATGTTTCACTTCCCCACGTTCCCTCCGTACACCTATGAATTCAGTGCACGGTGACACCCCATGACGGGTGCCGGGTTTCCCCATTCGGAAATCCTCGGATCACAGCTCGGTTGACAGCTCCCCGAGGCCTATCGCGGCCTCCCACGTCCTTCATCGGCTCCTGATGCCTAGACATCCACCATGTGCCCTTAAACACTTATTCACAACAAGATGCTCGCATCCACTATGCAACACTCAACACACAACCACACCCCAACCCACCACGACCACCACCACACCAACACCCACCAACAAACCCGCAGGGCAATGCGTTAGACGATCCAGGTCAGGAGCCAGAAGACACACCCCGAAACGGAATGTCCCCTCAGGACCCAACAGTGTGCCGACATCCATGAACCAGCTGATGTTCCACCCAGCGCCACACCCAACCAACAAGCGTGACTTCTAGAAGAAGGAGAACCAAACCCAAACACTCAGGCCGGTCAACCCCACCAACACGGTGGACTCCTTAGAAAGGAGGTGATCCAGCCGCACCTTCCGGTACGGCTACCTTGTTACGACTTCGTCCCAATCGCCGGTCCCACCTTCGACGACTCCCTCCCACAAGGGGTTAGGCCATCGGCTTCGGGTGTTACCAACTTTCATGACGTGACGGGCGGTGTGTACAAGGCCCGGGAACGTATTCACCGCAGCGTTGCTGATCTGCGATTACTAGCGACTCCAACTTCACGGGGTCGAGTTGCAGACCCCGATCCGAACTGAGACCAGCTTTAAGGGATTCGCTCCACCTCACGGTCTCGCAGCCCTCTGTACTGGCCATTGTAGCATGTGTGAAGCCCTGGACATAAGGGGCATGATGACTTGACGTCATCCCCACCTTCCTCCGAGTTGACCCCGGCAGTCTCCCATGAGTCCCCGGCATAACCCGCTGGCAACATGGAACGAGGGTTGCGCTCGTTGCGGGACTTAACCCAACATCTCACGACACGAGCTGACGACAGCCATGCACCACCTGCACACCAGCCACAAGGGAACGCCTATCTCTAGACGCGTCTAGTGCATGTCAAACCCAGGTAAGGTTCTTCGCGTTGCATCGAATTAATCCACATGCTCCGCCGCTTGTGCGGGCCCCCGTCAATTCCTTTGAGTTTTAGCCTTGCGGCCGTACTCCCCAGGCGGGGCACTTAATGCGTTAGCTGCGGCACAGAGACCGTGGAATGGCCCCCACACCTAGTGCCCACCGTTTACGGCGTGGACTACCAGGGTATCTAATCCTGTTCGCTCCCCACGCTTTCGCTCCTCAGCGTCAGTATCGGCCCAGAGACCCGCCTTCGCCACCGGTGTTCCTCCTGATATCTGCGCATTTCACCGCTACACCAGGAATTCCAGTCTCCCCTGCCGAACTCAAGTGATGCCCGTATCGACCGCACGCTCAGGGTTAAGCCCCAAGTTTTCACGACCGACGTGACACACCGCCTACGAGCTCTTTACGCCCAATAATTCCGGACAACGCTCGCACCCTACGTATTACCGCGGCTGCTGGCACGTAGTTGGCCGGTGCTTCTTCTACCGGTACCGTCAGTCACCCTTCGTCCCGGTCGAAAGAGGTTTACAACCCGAAGGCCGTCATCCCCCACGCGGCGTCGCTGCGTCAGGCTTTCGCCCATTGCGCAATATTCCCCACTGCTGCCTCCCGTAGGAGTCTGGGCCGTATCTCAGTCCCAGTGTGGCCGGTCGCCCTCTCAGGCCGGCTACCCGTCGTCGCCTTGGTAGGCCATCACCCCACCAACAAGCTGATAGGCCGCGGGCCCATCCCCAGCCGAAAAACTTTCCACCCACTGTCATGCAACAGAAGGTCATATCCGGTATTAGACCCAGTTTCCCAGGCTTATCCCAGAGCTGAGGGCAGGTCACCCACGTGTTACTCACCCGTTCGCCGCTCGTGTACCCCCGAAAGGGCCTTACCGCTCGACTTGCATGTGTTAAGCACGCCGCCAGCGTTCGTCCTGAGCCAGGATCAAACTCTCCAACAAAAACTGGCCCTACAATTGCGCCGAGGACGGGGCCTCGACGACTTAATGTTCAAACTGGCACAAACCAATTCATGAACAAGCTCGACACACTGTTGAGTTCTCAAGGGACACCCGCACACCATCGTCCGCCGTTAGGCGTCCTTCTGGGGCTGTTCCCCCACTGTACACCTCCCGATCCGAGTGGATCCGGGGGGTCCCTGTGAGGGGGGCGGCCAGCGGGCCCTGTTGACCGAGGCTCTGAGGCCTTCGTTCTGTCCGGTGTCTCGCTGACAACGAGAAAGTTACGCGACGGCTTCCGGGCCCGTCAAATCGCCCCCCTCATAACGCGTTGACCAGCAAGAACGAGCCTCTGAACGTCACTCACCGTGCCTGTCGGACGCACTCGCCGCGACGAACGGTCAGTCCTCGCGGGCCGGTCCGCGTGCCTCCAGCGGGCCGTCTGCATCGCGCTGAGCTGCGACAACAGCCTCGGAATCGGCCGCTGGAGGGGTGGCCTCCGCATCGCGAGCCGGAAACGAGGTCTCTTTCGTGTGACCTGGCTCATCGGCAATTTCGTCGCCCTGCGCGACGAGCGGCGGCCTTCCCGTCGCCAGGCGGCGGAGCATCGCGTTGTATGCCTCGAGCTCGGTATCCCCATGGACGTCCGCTTGTCGATCAGCGCGCCGCGCCGACCGTTCGTCCTGGCGCGACCATTGGATCAGCAATGCGATCACCACGAGGAGCAGCGGAATCTCGCCGGCCGCCCAGGCGAGGCCACCGCCGAGCTGTTGATCCCGCACCACGTCGGGCACCCAGGGCAGGGCGAGGCTGCGGTAGTAGTCCCCGCCGAACGCGGTGTTGGCACTCATGACCGCCACGCCGAAGAACGCGTGGAACGGCACGGATGCGAAGACGAGCCCCATCCGGGCCGCCGGAGGGAGCCGGCGCGGCGCCGGGTCCACACCGACGATCGGCCAGAAGAACAGCGTCCCGACCACCAGGAAGTGCAGGTTCATGAGCTTGTGCGCCCAGTGCTCGGGCAACGCGGCCGGGAAGAGCGCCGAGAAGTACAGGACGTAGTAGCTCCCGACGAAGAGCGCCAGCGTGACGAGCGGGTGGGTCAGGAACCGCGCGACGGGCGAGTGCACGGCCGCGAGCAGCCACTCGCGGGGGCCGGCCGGACGGGCCCGTCCGGCCGGCGGCAACGCTCGCAGCGCGAGCGTCACCGGGGCCCCGAGCACCAGCAGGATCGGGACCAGCATCCCGAGGATCATGTGCTGGCCCATGTGGACGCTGAACATCGCCGGCCCGTAGCGCCCCAGGCCCGAGCTCGTCGCGATGAGCAGGGCGGCACACCCTATGAGCCACGCCGCCGTGCGCCCGGTGACCCAGCGGTCGCCCCGGCGGTGCAGCCTGCGCACCCCCAGCAGGTATGCGCCCGCCATCACGAGCGCGGCGGTCCCGAGGATCAGGTCGAACCGCCAGTCCAGGGCGAGCCGTGCGAACGTCGGTGGCCCGGCCAGGTCGTACCCGATCACGACCTCGATGCGCGACGGCGCGCCTTCACCGGTGTCGGGAGGCGCCGTGCGGCTCAGCGCCACGGCGATACCGATCGTCGCGAGCATCAGGAGAACCTCGACGCCGCCGAGGCGCAGCAACGCACCCGGCTCACCGCGCGCCGCCGCGGCGACCGACGACCGCCGGTGCAGCGCCCCCAACCCGCCGAGCCCGAGCAGCGCACCGGCCTTGACCAGCACGAGCGTGCCGTAGGTCGATCCGACGAGCGCCCCGAGCGGGATCCGCACGAGTGCGTTGATCACCCCCGTGGCGGCGACGATGAGCCAGCACGCGAGCGCCAGCCGCGAGTACCGCGGAACCGCGCTGGCCAGCGCCGCGAGTCGGTCGTGGCCACGGGCCGCGGCGAGCGTCAGCACGGCGACGAGCCCACCCACCCAGAGCGAGGCCGCGAGCACGTGCAGCGCCAGGCTGTCGGACGCGACGTCGTGGGCGCCGCCGGTGGCGGAGTGGCCGGTGAACGTCACGGGCAGCGGTCCGAGCAGGGTGAGACCGAAGAGAACAGCGGTCCACCCCCACGTCAGCACCGTGCGGCAGCCGACGAGCACGAGCACCGCGACGAGTGCCGTGACGGTCCAGGTGGTGGCCGACTCCAGGCGGGGCAGGAGGTCGAGCATCGTGCCCGGGTCGAGCAGCTGGCCGACCGGCCGGCCGAGCGCGTCGGCCATGCTCAGCGGCACCATGAGCAGCGCGGCAGCGGTCCAGCCCGCAGCCGTCCAGGACGCTGCGCGCAGCGCGCGGTAGCCGGCGACGTCCAGGTAGCCCGAACGTTGCGGGGGCACCAGGAACGCCGCGAGCAGCACCGCCCCGATCGTCAGGACCATGCAGATCTCGGCGACCGCCCGCATCGCCGGCAGCCCGACCACCGTGAGCGTGCCCGGATCCGGCAGGCCGAGCGCCGCCGCGGGGCGCGCCCCGGACAGCGCGGTGAGACCGGCCGCGACGAGCACCGCGATCATCCCGCCGACGCCGGCGAGCCCCGCCACCTCGGCGGCCGGGCGGGTGGACGGCGGTGGTGTGGCGGGCTCGACGGACGCGTGCGCCATGGGTTCAGGCTAGTGCGGGGTGAGCGGGCGCCACTGCGAGACTGCGCCCCGTGGAGACACCTGCGGACGACGTGGCCGGACGGCTGCTGCGCGCCGCCACCGATCGGAACGGGGTCGGGCCGTTGGCGTGGGCGGCGAGCCCGCTCACGAACGCCACCCGGGTGCTGGACGTCGGCTGCGGGTCCGGGCCGCTGGCCGGGGAGTTCGCCGGCCGCTGGGTGGGGGTCGATCCGGCGCCCCGGCCGGGCGGGAGGCAGGTGGTCGCCGGTGTCGCGGGGGCCCTGCCGTTGCGCGACAACGCCGTCGACGGCGCGGTGCTGCTGCTCGCCCTCCCCCGCATGTCCGAACTGGACGCTGTGTTCGCCGAGCTGCGGCGCGTGCTCCGGCCGGCCGGCACGCTGGTGGTCGTCGTGCCGTCGGCGAGCCTGCGCTCGCTCGCGGAGCTGCGGACGGCGGCCACGCTCGCGCCCGTCCATCGCTCCGGCTGGACCAACCGCTCCGCCCTCGACCAGGCCGGCTGGTTGCTCGCGGCGGCCGACTTCGCCGTGCTGGGCGACGACCGCGGCGCGTTCACCCTTCCGTTGCCCGACGCCGCGGCGGCGTACGCGCTGGTGGCCGATCTCCCCCGGGCCGGCTGGTGGCCGCCGGGCCTTCCCCCGCACGTCCGCGACCGGGTGGCGGCAGGACTCGCCCGGCACGCCGGGCCGGGTCGCGTGCTCCCCGTCCCGCTGCGCAGGCTCGTGGCCCGCCGCTGAGGGGAAGATCGCCTCAGAGGGGTCAGGGGGCGGTGGTGGCGGCGGAGCCGACGACGACCGGGGTGTCTTCGGCAGGCGTGGCGTCGTCGAGCAGGTCGGCGACGACACAGGTGATGTTGTCGGGGCCGCCGCCCGCGTTGGCACGGGCGATGAGCTGCTCGACGGCGCCCGCGGGGTCGTCGACGGCGGCGAGGATCTCGCGGATCTGCTGGTCCTCCAGGACCGCGGTGACCCCGTCGGAGCAGATGAGGTAGCGGTCACCGGACCGGCCGTCGACGTGGAACAGGTCGGGCTCCGGGGTGCTGCTGTCCTGGAGGGTCTTGACCAGCCACGACCGGCGGGGGTGCGACGCCGCCTCCTCCTCGGAGATCCGGCCCTCGTCGACGAGGGACTGGACGAGCGTGTGATCGCGCGTGAGCCGGTGCAGCTCGCCGTCGCGCAGCAGGTAGGCACGCGAATCGCCGAGGTGCAGCACGCCGATCCGGGCGCCGTCGACCAGGAACGCGACGACGGTGGTGCCGGTGCCGCGCAGGTCGGGGTTCTGCTGCGCGAGCCCGGTGATCCGGTCGGCCGCGTCGTCGATCGTCTCGCGCAGGGCCGCGAGCAGGTCGGTGCCGGCGAGGTCGGCACCGCGCAGCCGCGTGTCCAGGTCCAGCAGCGCCCCGATCGCGACGGCACTCGCGACCTCACCGTGGGCGTGCCCGCCCATCCCGTCGGCCACGGCCAGCATCCGCGGGCTCGTGACGGCCGAGTCCTGGTTGATCTCCCGGCGGCGGCCCACGTCGGAGCCGGCCGCGGAGCGCAGCGTCGGTGGCATGGAGCCACCCTCTCATGCTGTGAACCGGCTTCACAAGCACGGGGTCCGTGAACTAGCGTCAGCGGCATGGCCGCGGACCCGACCGTCAGCACGGGCGACATCGCCCGGCTCGGCCGTGTCGGTCGAGCCGCGGTCAGCAACTGGCGCCGGCGCCACGACGACTTCCCGGCTCCCGTGTCCGGCAGCGCGTCCAACCCGCGGTTCGCGCTGTCCGAGATCGAGGCGTGGCTGCGGCGCAACGGCAAGCGCTACCGGCTCTCGGCCGCCGATCGCGCGTGGCAGCGCCTGCTCTCCGACGGCGCGGAGCTCCTGCTGCCCGAACGCCTCGCCGCAGCCGGCGCCCACCTGCTCGGCCGCCACGAACCGGAGCTCGTGCGCCTGCTGCCCGGCAACGCACCCCCGCTGGACGATCCCGAGCTCGCCGATCTGCTCGACGACGTGGCGTCCCGCCGCGGTCCCGCCACGGCGTACGAGGATCTCTGCGGCCGGTACCGGCGGCCCGGGGGCGAGCTCCCGGACGCGCTGGCCACGGCCATGGCGCGGATCGCCCTGCCCGACGGCGGCAGGGTCCTCGACCCGGCCTGCGCCACCGGCGCGCTGCTGCTCGTGACCGGCGCCGACGGGGCACACGGGCAGGAGGCCGACCCGGCCACGGCGCGCATCGCCGCCGTGCGCCTGCTGCTCGCCGGCGCGCGCACGGCACCGGTCGCCCCCGGCGACGCCCTGCGCGACGACGCGTTCGCCGGTGGGGAGTTCGACGCGGTCGTGTCCGCTCCCCCCGTCATCGACCGCACGTGGCCGCACGACGCGCTGGCCGGCGACGCCCGGTTCGCCCACGGCCTGCCGCCACGCACCGAACCCGAGCTGGCGTGGGTGCAGCACGGGCTGGCACGCGTGCGGCCGGGCGGGCGGGTCGTGCTGCGGCTCCCGGCGGCGGTCGCGTCCCGACGCTCCGGTCGGCGCATCCGCGCCAACCTCCTGCGCGCCGGCGCGCTGCAGGCGGTGCTCGCCATCGAGGACGAGACGCGCCCCGCGGATGTCTGGGTGCTGCGCAGGCCCGTGCCGGGCGACCAGGTGCCCTCGCGCGTCCTGCTCGCCCGCGGGAGCCCGGATGCGACAGCGGAGCTCTGGGAGGCGTTCGTGGCCGGGCGGCCGGTCGCCGAAGGGGCGCGGGCCGTCCCGGTCATCGAGCTGCTCGACGACGACGTCGACCTGAGTCCGGAGCACCACCTGCAGCGTCGCGCCTCCGTCGAGGCCGGCCGCCGGGTGGCCGAGCTGCTCGCGGCCGATCCCGAGGGGGTTCCACTGCAGCTGGTCGACGGCCGGCGCGACCGGCCGGCCGCCACCGTGGCCGAGCTGGCCCGCCGGGGCGTGCTCACGGTCCGGCACGCGCCGCGCGACGCCGCCCGGCCGGAACCGGGCGACGGTGGCGTCGCGGTGCTCACCGTGTCGGACCTCGCCACCGGCACCGTCCCCACCGGCCGCGCCGCGGCCACGGCGGCCCGGATCCGGGTGCGGGCGGGCGACGTGGTCGGGGCACCGATGGGCCGGGCCCGCGTCGCCGACCGGCCCGCGGTGCTCGGTCCGGCCCTCACCGCCTACCGGATGGACCCCGACCAGCTCGATCCCGAGTACCTGGCCGGCGTCCTGCGCTCCACGCCGGCACCCGGCGGCACGTCGAGCCGGTACGGGCACCGGGTGCGCGTGCCGCTGCTGCCGATCGGCGAGCAGCGGGCGATGGGCGTGGCGTTCCGCCGCCTGCTCGACACCGCCGACGCCGCACGGGACGCGGCCGAGCGCGCCGACACCCTGCTGCGGTTGGGCGGCGAGGGGCTCGTGGAAGGCTGGTTGAGACCGGGTTAGAAGGGATCACCGACCGTTGCTCATCGCCGACCGCTACGAGATCGACGATCTCCCCGTGGGACGGGGCGGGATGGGTGCGGTCCACCACGGCCTCGACACGCATCTCGGGCGGCGGGTGGCCGTCAAGTTCCTGCACCTGCCCGGCGGCTCGGAGGAGCAGCGGGAGCGGTTCGTGCGCGAGGCGCGCATCCTCGCCCGGCTCGAGCACCCGGGCGCCCCGATCCTCTACGACCTGGGCATGCACGAGCAGCGGCTGTTCCAGGTGATGCAGTTCGTCGACGGCGTCACCGTCGCCGATGTCGTGGCCGAGCACGGTCCGCTCCCGCCGGGCTGGGTGGCCGCGATCGGGGCGCAGGCCGCCGCCGTGCTGGCCGCCGCACACGGCCTGGAGATCGTGCACCGCGACCTCGCCCCGTCCAATCTCATGCTCCGCCCCGACGGCAGCGTCGTCGTGCTCGACTTCGGCCTCGCCGTCCTCGCGGGCGCGGTGCGGTTCACGCGGATGGGCCAGATCTTCGGCACGCCGTCCTATATGGCGCCCGAACAGGTGCAGCACGGCGTGGCCGACGCGCGCAGCGACCTCTACGCGCTGGGCTGCGTGCTGCACGAGCTGCTCACCGGCGTGCAGCTGTTCGCCGGGGCCACGGCGTACTCGATCTTCGAGCGACAGGTGCGCGAGGCGCCCGCACCGCTTCCCGGCACGCCGCCCGCGCTGGCCCACGTGGTGCTCGACCTGCTCGCCAAGGATCCGGCAGACCGGCCCGCCGACGCCGCCGCGCTGCACGACCGGCTCGCCCCGCTCGCCGTCGACCTCCCGCTGCTGCCGGGCTTCCTCGCTCCCGAACCCGGGCCCGGCCGGCGCTACGCCTGCGTGTGGGGTCGAACGATCTAGCCGCTCGACGAGCTCGCAGCAGCGGTGGACGCCGTCACCGCGGCCATGACGCTCGCCTGCACCGCCTGAATCGCCTTGCGCACGGCCTCCCCGGCCCACTCGCCCTCGGCCACCTCCGCCGCGCGGGCGCGCAGCTGCCGCCGCGGCCCGGCGACGACCTTGTGCTCGGCCTTCACCGCGTGCACCAGGGAGATCAGCAGGGCGACGTGCGGATCGGGCTGCGCCCCGTCGAGCAGCACGGCCGCCACCCGCCCCCGTAGCTCCTTCGCCGGGCCGGGATCGGTGGCCGGCCAGGTGCTCACCGGGATGAGCCCGAGGAGCCGGGCGCGTTCGGGACGCACCAGCCCGCGCTCGACGAGGCGCGCCAGCACCATCGCGCGCGTGCCACGGGCAAGTCGCTCGACGGCCTTCTGCGCCCGTAGTGGCTTGTCGAGCCGGGCGAGTGCACCGTCGAGCAGCGCGTCGCCGATGGGCGCCGAGCCGACGACGGACAGGCGCGCCCTGGCCCCGGTGCCGTCGGCCGCGATCCGCTCGCGGGTGGTCAGGTCCAGCAGCAGCGCCCCGCCGATCGCGCGGTCGAGGGAGGTGCTGTCGACGACCGCGCGCCCGGCGTCGGGGTCGAACAGCAGGAGGGTGAGGTCCTCGGTGAGGTTCATGTGGGCGGTTCCTTTCCGGGAGACCGGACGGCCAGCAGCACTGCGGTCTCCAACTCGTCGGCGGCGGCGTCCAGGTCGAGGTCGGGCGCTGCGATCCACTCGGCCACCACGCCGTCGAGGGCGCCGTTGATCATCAATGCGAGCGCCCGCGGGTCGAACACGCGGAAGTTCCCGGCTTCCTGCCCCTGCTCGAGGATTCCCGCGATCGCCTGCCAGCGGCTCGCCTGGCGGGGCGAACCGGGCGCAAGCTCGGGGTCCCGCACGAGTCCCTCGACGAGCACGCGGACGTGGGTCGGGTGGTCGCGCATGTGCTCGACGGTGCCGCGCAGGTACGCGACGAGCATCCCCTCGGGTCCGTGAGCGGCGTCGATACGCTCCCCCACGGCCGCGACGTACGCGGCGAGGACGTGGTGCATCGTGGCGTCGAGCACCGCGTCCTTGGACGCGAAGTGGTAGAGGACGGCGGCCTTCGAGATCCCCGCCCGAGCGGCGATGGCCGCGAGCGACGCGGCGGCCGGGCCCCGCTCCGCGACCAGCTCGATCGTGCCGTCGATGATCTGCCGGCGGCGGGCTTCCTCGGTGAAGGTGAGGGGGCGGGGCTCAGACATCGCGCACCCGAACCTGCCACATCGCCACCGCGGCGACGACCGCGGCCCACCCGAGCAGCGACAGCGCCCCGGCCCCGGCGCCCACGTGCTCGTCCACCCCGGACAGCCCGTGCAGCGCGGCACCCGGCCAGACGGGCGCGAGGACGTCGAGGCCGGGGATCCAGGACGTGACCGTCGGCAGCGCGAGCACGGCGAGCGCCACGACCACACCCCCGCCGGTGCTCCGCAGGACCAGCGCGGCGGCGAGCGCGACGAGGGCGTAGAACACCGGGCCCAGCGCCGAGCCGGCGGCGAGCCGCAACAGCGCCCCGTCCACCGGCGCGGGCGGCAGCCCGGCACCGAGCAGCACCAGCTGGGCGACGAGCGGGCATGCCGCGGCAGCCGATACGGCGACCAGCCCGGCCACCGCCGCGGTGACCACGGCCTTCGCGAGCACCACCCGGCCTCGGCGCGGCATCACCAGGAACGTCGGCTGAGCGAGGCCGGTGGCGTACTCCGAACCCCCGACCGCCGCCCCGAGCACCATCAGCACGATCGCCGCGACGTCGACGCCCAGCAGAGCCGCGCTCACCACCTCCGTGGCCGGCACCGCGTCGATCCCGTGCCCCTGGGTGACCGGGAGGCTGCCGACGAGGAGCAACGCGACCAGCGGCGACGCGGCCATCGCACCGACGGCCAGCCACGGCAGCGACCGCACCGTGCTGAACTTGGTCCACTCCGCCCGGATCACGCCGCTCCCCCCGTCAGCGCCAGGAACGACTCCTCGAGCCCGTGCCGCCGCTCGACGAGCTCGCGGAGCGCCACCCCGCACGCGAGCGCCACCTCGCCGACCCGCTCGGCCGGCACGCCGTGGACGTCCAGGCCGTCCTCGATCGCGGTGACGGTGGCCCCCGCGGCACGCAACGCGGCTGCGAGCCGCGGGTCGCCGGGGCGGACGCGCACGGCTGCCGCCCGCCCACTCGCGATGTCGAACGAGTCGACGAACCGGCCGTGCGCGATCACGACGACCCGCTGCGCGACCTGCTCCATCTCGTTCAGCAGGTGGCTGGAGACGAAGACGGTGCGGCCCTCGCGCGCGCGGCCCTGCAGGAGCGCGCGGACCCACCGGATGCCCTCCGGGTCGAGCCCGTTCAGCGGCTCGTCGAGCAGGAGCACACCGGGATCGCCGAGCAGCGCGCCGGCGATCCCCAGCCGCTGGCGCATGCCGAGTGAGAACGTGCCCACGCGCCGGTCGGCGGCGTCGACCACCCCGACCTGCTCCAGGACCTCCTCGACGCGTGACCGCGCGATCCCCGCGGCATCGGCCATCCACCGCAGGTGGGCCCGGGCGCTGCGGCCGGGGTGCATGCACCGCGGGTCGAGCAGCGCCCCGACCTCGCGCACGGGCGACCGCAGATCCCGGTACGCGCGGCCGGCCACGGTGACCGACCCGGCGGCGGGCGCGTCGAGCCCGAGCACCATCCGCATGGTCGTGGACTTGCCCGCGCCGTTGGCGCCGAGGAAGCCGGTGACCGCGCCCGGAGTGACGTCGAACGACAGGTCGTCGACGGCGAGCACGTCGCCGTAGCGCTTCGTCAACCCGCGGGCACTGATCACGCACCCGACGGTAGCTGACCGATCGGTTAGATGTCCAACCAGATGGTCAGGACGGGTTCAGACGACGACCGTCATCCCCCCGTCCACGTAGATCACCTGGCCGTTCACGTAGTCGGACCCGTCCGAGGCCAGCCACACCGCCGGTCCGACGAGGTCGGCGGGCACGCCCCAGCGGGCCGCGGGCGTGCGGCCGACGACCCAGGCGTGGAACGTCTCGTCATCGACGAGGTTCTGGGTCATCTCGGTGTGGATGTAGCCGGGGGCGAGCGCGTTGACCTGGACGCCGTGGCGCGCCCACTCCGCCGTCATCGCGCGAGTGAGGTTGCGCAACCCGCCCTTCGCCGCGGTGTACGCCGCGATCGTGGGCCTCGCCAGCTCGCTCTGCACCGAGCAGATGTTGATGATCTTGCCGGTCCCGCGGGCGACCATCTGCCCTGCCACCTCACGTCCCACGAGGAACGCGCTGGTCAGGTCGGTGCGGATCACCCGATCCCAGTCGGCGGCCGCGAGCTCGAGCAACGGGACGCGGTGCTGCACGCCGGCGTTGTTCACGAGGATCCGGATCGGCCCGACCCGGCTCTCCACCTCCGCGACGCCCGCGGCGACCGCGTCGGGGTCGGTGACGTCGAAAGCGACGGCGTGGACGCGATCCTCACCGAACCGATCGGCGAACTCGGCGCGCACCCGCGCCAACCGCTGCGGGTCGAGCCCGTTGAGCACGATCGTCGCGCCGGCGTCCGCGAGGCCGCCGGCGAGGACGTTGCCGATACCACGGCTCGATCCAGTGACGAGCGCGACCCGCCCCGTCAGGTCGAACATGCACTACGCGCCGGTGTAGAGGATCGCGTCGACCTCGATGTCGAAGCCGCCGAGGGAGACCGGGAGCGTGGTGCGCACCGGCGCGTTCTCCGCGCCGAAGAACTCGGCGAAGAGGACGTTCATCGCCTCGAAGTCACCGAAATCGCGCAGATAGACGCCCACTCGGACGGCATCGGTGAGCGACGCGCCCGCCGCCTCGGCGCACTTCTGCAGGTTGGTGAACACCTGCCGGGCCTGCTCCTCGAACGTCCCGCGGACCCAGGTGCCGTCGGGCAGCGTGGGGACGGCACCGGCGAGGTAGACGTGGTCACCCGCAACGACGGCCTGGGAGTACGGGCCTCCGGGCGGGGCGGCCTCCGGGGTGCTGACAGCGCGCTTGGCCATGAGTACTGCGTCCTCCGAGTCAGAAGTAGGTGCGCACCGCGCCGACCACGCGGTCGGTGTCGTCGAGCAGCGGCACGAGCGGCCACTTCTCGAGGGCGGTGCACGGGTGGGACAGGCCGAAGACGACGACGTCGCCCACGGCGAGCTCGCCCTCGTGCCGGACGAAGGCGTGCTGGTCGTTGAGCTTCTCCACGGCGGCACCGTGGAGCGGATGCGCAGATCCGGTCTCCTGGCGGAGCCGGCGGAGCGGGATCGGCAGATCGATGTCGTACGAGGCATCGCGCTTGCCGAAGCCGCAGATCGCGCGGCCGGGCTCCGGGGTGGAGAGCACGTACGCCCACAGCTCCATCGCCGGCCGCAACGCCCCGAGCGGGTGGCCCGCCCCCGAGGCGAGCGGTGAGGACCGCTCGTACGTCCCGTGGTCGTGGGTGAGGTAGCCGCCGGAGCGCACCACCTTGCGTACCGGCCGCGACAGTGCCGGCAGGTCCCGCCAGGCCGCGACCACGCGGTCGGGGTAGGCCGATCCGCCGGCCGTGAGCACGACCTCGGCACGCGCGCCGACCAGCCCGTCGACGTCGGCGACCAACGCGGCGAGATCGGCGGCGAACCGGTCGACCTGCGCGACGGACCGCGCCGAGCGGTCCTGCGGGTAGACACCCTCGAAGCACTCCACGCCGGCCAGCTCCAGGCCCGGCACCGCAGCGACGCGACGGGCGACGGCGAGCGCCTCGTCCCGGGACCGGGCACCCGCGCGGCCGCCCGCCACCCCGAGCTCGACGAGCACGGGCAGCGGCCGGGGTGCATCCGCCAGGGCCGCAGCCATGCGGTCCACGCCCTCGAAACTGTCGGCGAGGACGAACACCTCGAACCCCGGGTCGGTGGCGGCGAGCCAGTGCAGCCCCACCTGGTCGACCACCTCGTTGGCGAGCACCACGCGCGGGACGCCCCACGCGTGCATGATCCGGGCCTGCGCGACCGTGGCGGCGGTGATCGCCCACGCGCCGGCCGCGAGCTGGTCGGCGATGAGCTGCGGGCTCATCGTCGTCTTGCCGTGGGGCGCGTGATCGACGCCGGCATCGGCACACCAGCGGGCGAACAGCTCGGCGTTGTGTGCGAGCGCCGACCGCCGCAGCGTCAGCGTCGGCAGGAGCAGGTCGGTGACGCGCCAGCCGGCGTCCCCGATCCCGCCGACGGCGCCCTCCCGGTCGGGGAGGTTGCGGAAGTGCGGCCCGAGCGGTTCGGCGGCGCTGCGCGCGAGTGCGGGAATGGTCATCGCGCTCCTGTCCTACTCGGTGCCGTCTCCCGGCACAGCAGCGTCGTGACGAATGTGATCAGGCCGACCCCCATCCAGTACAGCGAGACCGGCCACGTCGCTCCACCTGCCCAGGCCACCAGCCCGGTCGCGATGAACGGCGCCATCCCGCCGGCGATCATCGCGGAGAACTGGTAGCCGATCGAGATGCCGGAGTAGCGGACCTTCGTGCCGAACAGCTCGGAGAAGAACGCCGGCTGCGTGGCGAACAGCGCGCCGTTGGCCACCGCGTAGCCGAGCACCCAGGCGATGATGATCAGTGGCACGTTCTTCGTCTGCACGAGCGCGAAGAACGGGAACGCGAGCGCGATGTGCATCGCGGCGCCGAGCAGGTACACCGGTTTGCGGCCGATCCGGTCCGACAGCGCGCCGTACAGCGGGGTGATCACGAACTGCACGGCGGCCGCGACCATGTTGGCGAGCAGGCCGAGGCTGGCGGCCAGGCCGAGGTTGTTGGTGGCGTACGAGAGCGCGAACACCGACACCAGGTAGCCGCAGACGTTCTCCGCCACGCGCATGCCGATCACCAGCAGGATCGAGCGCCACTCGGTGCGGACGGCGTCGACCACCGGGCGCTTCGCGACCTGGTCGGCCTTCTTGACCTGCTCGAACTCGGGGGACTCCGGGATCCGGAGCCGGATGAAGATCCCGACGAAGATGAGCAGGAACGACAGGAGGAACGGCACCCGCCAGCCCCACGAGAGGAACTGCTCGTCCCCGAGCGCCTCCGACATCCCGTACATCAGCCCGGTCGCGAGGATCAGCGCCGCCGAGGAGGCCATCTGCGGCCATGCGCCGTAGAAGCCGCGCCGGCGCGGCGGGGCGTGCTCGGTGAGCATCAGCACCGCGCCGCCCCACTCGCCGCCCGCGGCGACGCCCTGCAGCAGCCGCAGCACGATCAGCAGCACCGGGGCCCACACGCCGATCGCCGCGTGGGTCGGGAGGAGGCCGATCAGGAACGTCGCGATGCCCATCAGGAAGAGCGTCGCCACGAGCGCCGACTTGCGGCCGACCCGATCGCCGAGGTGGCCGAAGATGATCCCACCGATCGGCCGCGCGCCGAACCCCACGGCGAACGTCGCGAAGGCGGCGAGCGTGCCGACCAGCGGATCCTCGCTGGGGAAGAACAGCTGGCCGAACACGAGCGCGGCCGCCTGGCCGTACAGGAAGAAGTCGTACCACTCGATCATCGCGCCGATGAAGCTGGAGAAGCCGACCCGGCGCAGGGTCGAACGGTCGGTGTGCGTGGACAGCGTCTCTGACATCTCGAACCTCACGACGGTGCGGCGATGCCGGGGAGTGTGCGAGAATCATTGACAACAAGTCAAGGACCTGAACAGAAATTCGTTCGCGACGACGAGCGGGAGCAAGCCCCATGAGTTCACGCCCGCAGCACGAGCTGGCGCCCGCACTGGAGCCGATCATGAAGGCGATCGCCGCCGCCGTCGGCCCCCACTGCGAGGTCGTGCTGCACGACCTCTCGCGGCGCGACATGGAACGCACGATCATCGCGATCGAGAACGGGCACGTCACCGGCCGCACCGTCGGCGGACCGTCCACCAACCGCGGCCTCGAGCTGCTCCGGCGCGAGGCCGAGGACCACGACGAGTACGGGTACAAGGGCCGCACCGGCGACGGCCGCGAGCTCCGCTCCTCCTCGGTCTACCTGCGCGATCCGGACGGCCACGTGATCGCCGCGCTCTGCATCAACGTCGACCTCACACCCCTGCACGCCGCCCGCTCCGCGCTCGACGCCGCACTGCGCCCCACCGTCGACGCGCCCGCCCGCGACGAGGAGGTCTTCGCGTCCGACATCACCGAGGTGCTCGACAAGCTCATCGACACCGCGATCACGCAGACCGGCAAGACGGTCGCGCTCATGGACCGCGACGACCGGCTCGCCGTCCTGAAGTTCCTCGACGAGCGGGGCGCGTTCTTCGTCAAGCGCGCTGTCGACCGGGTGGCCCGGCGCTTGTCCGTCTCCCGGGTGACGGCCTACAACTACCTGGAGCAGATCCGCGCAGCGGCCTCCTGACGCCATGATCCGAGGTTCGGGCGGTAGCGCCCGGCACCTCGGATCATGGGGTGATCCACAACAGTGGCCCGCACCCACACCTGGGCTTGCAGACCCGCTACCCTCGGGATGCGGTTTCCGGGAACCGCCTACGCCCTCGTAGCTCAGCTGGACAGAGCAAGAGCCTTCTAATCTCTAGGTCGCAGGTTCGAATCCTGCCGGGGGCACCCAGCTCAGAGCGTTGATCCGCACCTCTGCGCCACTCGCGTGGAGCTATACGTGGAGCGAAACCGCTCCTACCGTGGCTCCATGACCTCCGCGGCGAAGCCCCGCAAGCGCGTGCGGGGCGAGATCGAGGCGCTGCCGAGCGGCTCCTACCGAGTCCGCGTCTACGCGGGCCTCGACCCGCTCACGAAGAAGCGGCACTACCTCACCGAGGTGGTGCCGGCCGGGCCGAAGGCCGCCAAGCTTGCAGAGAAGGCCCGTACTCGCCTGCTGTCCGAGGTCGACGAGCAACGCAGCGCCCGGACGAATGCCACGGTCAGCCAGCTCCTCGACCGGTACCTGGAAGTGCTGAAGATCGAGGACACGACCCGGGCCGGCTACGAACGCCTGATCCGCCTGCACATCCGGCCTGTCCTCGGCACGCTGTCCATCGGGCGGGTCAACGGCGAGACCGTGGACTCGTTCTACGCCCAGCTGCGGACCTGTCGCGCCCGCTGCGGCGGCCGTCCCTCCTTCGACCATCGCACTGCGGCAGAGCACGAGTGCGACGAGCGCTGCGGGCCGCATCGGTGCCGGCCGCTCGGCGAAGCGTCGCTTCGGCAGATCCACAACATTTTGAACGGCGCGTTCTCGCGTGCCGTGAAGTGGCGGTGGATCGGTGTGAACCCGATGAAGCAGGCGCAGCCGCCCACTCCCCCGACGCCCGACCCGCAGCCGCCGACGCCTGCGCAGGCCGCCTGCATCGCGGCTGAGGCGTGGAAGGACCCGGACTGGGGCATGTTCGTGTGGCTCGCGATGACCACCGGCGCCCGACGAGGCGAGCTGTGCGCGCTGCGGTGGAACCGGATCGACTTCGCCGCCAGCGTCCTGGACATCCGGTCGAGCATCGCGCAGACCAGCGGCCGGACCTGGGAGAAGGACACCAAGACCCACCAGCGTCGGCGGATCGTGCTCGACGCCCAGACACTCGCCCTGCTTCGCGCTTACCTCCAGCACTGTGCCGAGCGGGCCGCGACACTCGGCGTCGAGCTGCGCGATGATGCGTTCGTGTTCTCACCTGAGCCGGACGGGAGCAACTGGCCGAAACCGGACTCTGCGACACAGCGCTACACGCGGATGTGCGCGCGGCTCGGGTGGGACATGCACCTTCACCAGCTTCGCCACTACTCGGCAACCGAGCTCATCGCGGCTGGAGTCGATATCCGCACCGTTGCGGGGCGCCTCGGGCACGGTGGCGGCGGGACGACGACTCTTCGCGTCTACAGCGCGTGGGTGTCGGAGGCCGATCAGCGCGCCGCCAAGTCACTTGGCGCGCGCATGCCGGAGCTACCGGCCTGGATCAACCCCAGCTCAGCGCGAGGCGTGCTGCAAGCTCTGGCAGCTGACGACATGCCCGCTCACAGCCCGTACGAGCGCATCGCCGCCGACCTCCGAGCGGCCATCCGGTGCGGAGCGCTCTGCGCGGGTGATCCGGTTCCGACTGTAAAGGATCTTGCTTCGCGATACAGCGTGTCAGTGGCGACCGCTCACCGAGCAGTCCGCATTCTGACTCGCAGTGGAGAAGTCGTTGCTTCACGCGGTCGCCGCGCAACCGTTCAGCACGCCGCCGACGCACCGCCAGAGCACGCCCAAGCCCTCTTCCTCAGAGCGTGTTTGAGAAGATCAACTTATAGTCGTGAACTCGCGTCGCTGTTGCCGCACGGCTGGTCCGCCACGGGCGATCCTGCGGGTCATGGTGTTGATCGCAGCCCAGCGGATCATGGCCTCGGACAGGGCCGGGTCGCGTTCGTAGTCCCGCGCCAGGCGACGGTGCGCGGTGAGCCAGGCGAACGTGCGCTCGACCGCCCAGCGGCGCGGGATCACGGCGAATCCACGCTGGTCGGCGGGCTTGCGCACGATGTGCAACGTGGTCCGCACGATCGTCTGGGCCCAGTCCAGCAGCCGGCCGGCGAACCCGCCATCGGCGAAGACGAACCGCACCCCGGTACACAGGTAGGCCTGCAACAGAGCAGGCTTGGCGCCGTCGCGGTCCTGCACCGCGGCGCTGAGCACCACGACGGTGAGCAGCAGACCGAGGGTGTCGGTGACGATGAACCGCTTCCGGCCGTTGATCTTCTTCCCGGCGTCGTAGCCGCGGGTGTCGCGGCCGACGGTGTCGGCGCCCTTGACGCTCTGGGAGTCGATCAACCCGGCGCTCGGTTCCGGGTGGCGACCCTCCTGCAGGCGCAGCTGCTCGCGCACGACCGGGAGGATCTGCTCGGTAGCCCGGTCCTGTTCCCAGCGCACGAAGTACCAGTACACCGTCTGCCAGGGCGGGAAGTCCGCCGGCAACTGCCGCCACGCACACCCCGTGCGCACCACATACAAGATCGCGTCCACGACCGCGCGGCGCGGGTGTTTCTCCGGCCGGCCACCCCTGTTGACCGGCGGGAGCAGCGGCTCGATCAGCTCCCACTGCTCATCGGTGGTGTCCGAGGGGTACCGCGCTCGCCGACTCACCCCACCACTGTTGATCACTCCGCCGGCACGGTCACGCCAACACGCCGACCCTTCTCAAACACGCTCTCAGAGGTTGACGTTCGGTAACCCCTCCCGGGAAGTCGACGAGATAGCGCTCCGCCACCATCCTGGAGACCTACCTGCCTGGCGAGGGCAGACTCCAGCGGAAGAAGGTGCGCTACACCAATGACGACCTTGACTGAGCTTACCGATACCACCGCATTTGAGCGACTCGCGCTCGAATCGACGGCCGCCTTGCGGCCTAGCGAGACCCGCAAGCTCGGCACCGTCGACCAGCGTAACGGAACCGGTTCGCAAACGATATACCCCGACTCAGTACCGTCCGAAGAGGCCGAGCGCCTACGTCTAAGCCTTCGCCCACTCATGTTCGGCGCCGCCTGGAAAATCCTCGACCTCATCGTCGACTATGTAATCCAGGCGCCACCCTTCAAATCAACTCAATTCAGCGAGAAGATCGAGAGAGTAAACTCCTCGAACCCTCCGCCGCCGTTTGACCAACACCCGTCGTTGTGGACTGCAATTATGACGACATACTCGGGAACCGTAGAGCTTCGCAACAACCTCATACACCGCCAAGCGCATATATCGGCCACACGCGATCTCACCGGTGTCAACAAGAACACCCGTCAAAGCGAAACTTTGACTGCTGACCAGCAACTCGCCTTCTGTCGCCTGAGCCAGCGCGTGGTCAACTGCACGCTGAGCGGCACGGCAACCGAGCGGGACCTATTTGACATCAGCTTTCAACTAAAGGAACTAGGCCCATATAGCGGCAACTACAGTCACCTACTCGGTAGAGATGCGACCAGGCTTCACGAGATTGTCGCGGACATCCCAGTGAGAGACGGCCTCGCGAAAGTTGACGTACCAGAATTGCTCAAACTGGCCCACAAGAGGTTCTCGGAGCCGAAATACATTGACTTCATAGGTTACATAGAAGGCAACGAGACATCAGTACTCACGGGCCCGCTCGAAGTCGCCGAGCAACGCATCTACACGTTTAGACTGACCAACATCCCCGTGTGGCTCAGCCATGAAACGCGCCTCACGCCCTAACGAGATCCTCGACGTGGCACGAGCTTCATCGAGCCCTCGCCTCGAGCAAAGGGGGACTCAAATTTCGCGCTACTCGTCAGCGCAGACAGAACAGCGACCCCCTACAAACGATATCGAAGACGCATTGCCAGGCGCTTGAGTCCTCCAACGGTTCGACTCCATCTAGAAGATCCGTCCTGTCTCACAACCCGTATTCTGACACGCTCCACCGGGCCCGGCGGAATCGAGACGTGATAGATCACATCACTCGATTTGATAACCACTATCCACTTTCCTGATTCAAACAATGACACGTCGAGTGTGCGCATCCTGCCTTCGGAACAGTTCCACGATCGCAGTAAGGCGCGAGCGAGGCGCGTCGCTTCCTCTCCGGATAGCTGCTGCTGTCGAACATCGCGAGACTGCCGTTCACGAATAGCCACCAAGACCGTTTTCAGTGCGTCGTAGGCTGCATTACCAGTTACGCCCGCAACGACAGCTTCCCCGACAAAGAACAGGACCTCCGGCCAGCCGTAATATGCAAGGAAGAGGCGCCCATCCTCGTATGGATGATCACGGAGTTGGCGGTACACCTCGTCTGGCTCAGATAGTGCGCGATCGATAGGAACGTCATCGCCAGCTGCATCGAGCTGGGGATATATCCGCATGGCGTCGAATTGGCCCAATACGTGGACTTCCAACATGCGATCCGCGTAGTCCGCGTCAGACTCCATGACTACTGGACTCTACAATAACATTGGCACGATTGGGAGACGCGCAGCTCTTGATCTCAGCGAGGCCCTAAAGATCATCAAGATGCACTCCTCATGCACAATCCGTGCGCCACCCGACGTACCGCCGAAGCCCTGACGTACGTTGCCATCTGTGACGTAGCAGCGCGGCAAATGGCGGATGTTCGGTGAGCGGACGGTCTACGGACAACCGGTGGGTGCGCCTAGGTCTTGTGTATGTGGATGCCCCGAGCGGCCAGCGGTGGTACTACCACCTGGTTCACCTGGCCCGGATCGCGATCGCGCTGTTCTTCAACGAGGACGCTGATGAGGTATCGATGCTGTGGCGGTACCGGTTCTCCACGGAGCAGTGGGGATGCGAGCTACTCCACGGCCTGGTGGATGTGGGCGAGGAGCCGGCAGCAACGGCGGTGCGGGAGGCGGCGGAGGACTCGGGATGAGCTGGCCCGGCCGCAGTACCTCATTGCTTTACGTGGCGCGTCCGCGAGGGGGCCAACCTGCTTCCCAATCGCGAAGGATCGCACGGAGCGGTGCAACGTGTCGGGTCACTACGGCGGCGCACCGCGCCGTGAGCGCCCTCAACCAAGACGGTGAGGTTTTGTCGTATCGCAGACTCGCCGCGCATCGGCTGCGGGGGCCTGACGCTACGCGACAGCACGAGGAAGTCGGCGGACGGTCACGGCTCGCGATGCCGGCCCCGCTTCAGCGACATCAAAGCTGGTCACACACGGACGTGCCGCCGGCAGCGTGGTGGCCGGCCGACCTCCAGAAGGTGCGATGCGACGCTCGGAAGCGACTCGTGAGGACCAGAGCGGTTGTAACGGCGCTAGACCAGACGGCGACTGAGCATGGCGCCGACCGTGATCGGTCGGCAACTCCTCGTAGTCGATCATGTGGAGCGCGGCAGAATGACAGATCCAGCTTCAGGCAATCTCCCGCTCCCCAAGTTAGATCTAAGCCAACTAAAGCCATTCTTCTCCATTACCATTCTGGAGTGCGTGATCGAAGATTTCGATCACGCATATTCCACTCTCTTAAAGTATCTCCGCAAGACTGCGGGCGATCGCGGACAAGCATTATCGACGGAACCGATCGCCGAGATTGAAATCGGCCGCACATCCGGCGATGACACCGGCGAGGAAGCGGCCGCATTGTCTGAATTGGGTTTTGATCGGCTCTACGCGATTACACGTCGACGACTCCACCCTCCACCGTGGGCCAACAAGGATTCGTCATTCATCGACATGTCCAATGAACTCTCTATCGCCTTACGACGAGGGCGCTTGATCGCAATTCGCAGCGACATCATCCAAACAACTACGCTTCTGCGTTGGGCAGACAGGCCAACCACGCCATACAAGCCGCTGCTTCCCGAGATTCTACACGGGACATTCAATGGGCCCGGCAAAATGCTCTGGCTACAGGGCGTTCATCGCCAGAGGTCCACAAAGGTAAATAGCAAGGCGCTAGGCGGCACTACGCTACAGGATGTGTACGACCCGGCCGAGGATGCAACTTTCGCAATAGCTGCAATGCGGGTCGACTTCGTACCCGAGAAGGATGACGCCGTCCTAGACGGGATCCTAACAGTATCACCCGACAAGTCACATCTCTCCTCCAAGGCCATGCAAAGCATGGCAATGTTCATGACCGCGACAGACGAAGCTCTCCTGATGCTAGAGAAGGCGATCGCGGCTGAGACCCCTCCCGATCCGACCTTCCCAGGATACGCAGTCCGCGAGAAGGATCTAGGCAGAGTATTTGGCGCCTATGACATTCGGATAGCCTCCCCAGAGGAGATATCTGCAGAGCCGCAGTATGACGACACCGACTATCAGCGAGCTGACTTGCTCCGAGGGGCAGTACTCGACGTACACGGCGACCAGCGATCAGCCGCGGTAACGATGAACGTGGGCGAAGGGGGCGCATTCACAGGCCAACTTACACTTCGACCGACTGAAGGGAGGGGTGGATTCACGCTCGCCGTCGGATATCCGCGCCCGCCCTCAGACGAGAAGCGCACTCGCGAGATCCGGGATGCCATCCGCGATGGCGACCTTATTAGTATCTACTACGAGTCCGGACACACATTCTCCGGACGACAAATTTCCAGACAGAACCTAGATGCGCCACCCTTCGAGAACCTTGAATTTCACGACTTCGCCGGTTTCAATATTCTACGCGAGAAGCCGAACACTAAAGGTGATCAGGCCATACATGATAAGATCGGCCGGGCTGGAGACAACTCAATCTTTTCCTGGGTCGTTAGACACTATAGCCGAGGTGCACTCATCTGCGACGACGGCTCAGGCGAGATTGCGGACTTCCTCCATGTAGACGATGCCGGCACGCTTACCGCAATCCACGTAAAGGCTGCTCACAATAGCTCCCAGAATCGCCGCATAGCGGTGACCAGCTTCGAGGAACTAGTTAGTCAGGCCGAGAAGAACGTTCGGCGTCTCCACCCGGACTCACTAGCGAGCGAGCTCATCCGGCAGCGCATCGCGCGACCTGCCTGCTGGCAAGACGGAGACCGAGTAGGCTCACGCAATGAATTTCTGGCACACTTGGAGTCGCGCGTGGCAAGAGACAAGACCCAAGTGGTTCTAATTCAACCTCACCTCCGTAAGTCGACAGTGACGGCTGCGCGGCGCGCAATGAAGGACGGTAAGCCAACCTCAAACTCCTATAGCTTGGCCCTCCTGGACAACCTTCTATTCAGCACAAGAAGGACAGTTCGGAGCGTCTGGGACGATCTCGTCGTAATAGGCTGTTCCGAACAGCAGTAGCCCGTGGCGGGTGGAGTCGTGCTGCCACCGCTCGTCACACAGTGCTCCACGAACGTACCCTTGATGCAAGGCAGGACGTCGGGGCGGTACAACATTGTTGTGGGCGGGAGCGCCATCACAACCTGTGGCGTGGTTCAGCGAGCCTTTGCCAACCCGGCCTCCGGCCTGGTCAGTGGGCGTGCGTCGTGGCGTGACCACGATGGATGAGGCTTCTGGTAGACGGGCGATTGCTGCGATCAATCCGCCTGACCAGGAGCTTCGAGGTGCTCTCCTACCCGTCCGGGATGACCGTGTCCAACCGCGCGCTCGGCCTGCTCGCCGATGCCCTGCGCGCGCACCGCCACCAGTGCGCGACCGCTGGCGCAAACTCAGTCCTGGCCGCCAGGCTCTGCTGGTGATCGCCTACGTGCGCAAGAGCGAGACCTACGCCGATCTGGCCTGCGGCTTCCAGATCGGCACCTCCACCGTCTATCGGTACCTGCGCGAGGCGCTCACCCTGCTCGCCGCCATGGCCCCGACGCTGGACCAGGCGATAGAGGTCGCCTCTCGGAAGGCGTTCGTGATCCTCGACGGCGCCCTGCTGTGGCCGTTCCCCAGCGGCGGCGTCGCCTCGACCGGACACCGGCCGCTACCGGCGGCTGTCGGACAACCATCGCGACGTCAACGCCGCGCACGCCCGCCGACACGGACCGGGAGAACGGGTCAACGCTGAACTGAAGAACTGGAAGATCCTGCACAAGATCCGATCGAGCCCGAGCCGGGCCGCCGAGCTCATCACCGCAGTTCAGGCCCTCGTGATCGCCAACGCTTGATCAGGTTGGCAAGGCTCACTATGTCGTGACAGGCCAGACCTGAGGCACGGCTTGGAGGGCAATACCGAGCCGATATCGGCGATCTTGCGCTGACCTTGCCGCGCGTGGCCCCGCGATACGAGCAGCGCGCTCCGTACGCTCCTACTGTGCGGCTGGTGGCGAACGAGCATGGAGCGTGGCGCACGTTCGGCGAGAAGACGATCTACGAGAGCAGCCCGTGGGTTCGCTTGGGGCTCGTCGACGTCGAGGCGCCGAACGGCGAGCGGTGGGACTACCACGTCGTCCACTTCGGACGGATCGCCATCGCGATGATCGTCGACGAGGATGCCGACACCGTGCTCATGCTGCACCGCTACCGGTTCCCCACGGACCAGTGGGGGTACGAGCTGCTCGGCGGGTTGGTCGAGGACGGCGAGGACCCGGCCGCCACCGCGGCGAGGGAGGCTGTCGAGGAGTCGGGTTGGTCCCCGGTCGGCCCACCGGAGGAGCTCATCGGGTTCGAGCCGCTACCCGGCAACGCCACCGCTCACATGTCGGTCTTCCTGTGGCGTCAGGCGGAGCGGGTGGGCGAGCCGACCGACACCGAGGAGGTGGGCCGCGTCGAATGGGTGCCGCTCGATCGCGTCCCCGAGCTGGCGCGGCGCGGGGAGCTGCTGGGCAGCGGCGCACTGGTCCCGCTGCTCTACTACGTGGCCACCCGCGCCCCGCGGCCGACGTCGGTCACGCCGGCCGACCCTGCGGCAGGACCAGACGATCGAGGCGCCGAAGCTGGCGGTCCGAGCTGATCTGCCGGGCGATCGCTCGGGCCTCGCGCGCGCGGCTCGAGTGCGGCGTCCCGGTCGCCTGCGGCGGCGTGGGCGTAGGCGAGATCGACCAGGAGCCGGGACCGTGCGCGCGCCCATGTCGGAGGTAGCCGAGCGAGTGCCGCTGTGAGCTGGTCGAGCGCTTCCGCGTCGCCCACCAGGGCGAGCGCGTTCCCGCGCCACCGGTCGAGGTGGGCCCCGCCGAGGAACAGGAACGGCAGTGCCGGGTCGACGGGATCGGCCGGAAGTAGGCCGTAGGCGTCGTCGAACGCGCGCAAGGCGGCGTCCCGGTCGCCTGCGGCGGCAAGCGTCTCGCCGTGCGCGGCGGCGAGCCATGCGCGCATCAGGGCCGGGCCGTCCGGCAGCGATGCTGCGCGCGTATGCGGCCTGCTCGACGGCGGGAGCCGTGTCGTCGAGCGCGAGCAGGATCACCGTCTGTTGCGCGGTGGCGTGCGCGAGGAGCAACGGCGATTTTGCCTCTCGCGCGGCGTGCTTCGCGCGCTCGTGGTGCGCCCACGCCTGCGTGTGGTCCTCGCGGTCGAGGGCCTGCCACCCGGCGAGCGCCGATGCCTCCGTGAGAGCCCCGGCAAGTGCGGCTCGCTGGCCGACGGCCGGCAGGTGCGTGAGCAGCTCCTGCATGTGGTCGATCTGGTGGCGAAGTTGATCGAGATGATGCACGCCGCCGAACTGCCGATCGACCACGCGGGCCTGCTCGATCTGGCCGTGGAACGCGGCGACGGTGGCGGCATCGACCCTGCGCGCGACGGCGATGCGATCCCGCAGCTCGTCGGCAGGACCGTCGGTGCGCTCGTCCGGGAAGCCGAGTTCGGCGTTCGTCCGGCCGTAGATCTCACGGAACAGCCGCCGGTACTCCGGTAGACCGACCGATTCGTGTCCGTTCTCCCACCGGGACAACTTCGTCTTGAGACTGGTCGACGTCATGATCGTGATCTGGTCAGCGCGGGCCTGCCGTTCCAGCATCGCAATGGTCTTGGCGGCCGAGTAGCCGAGCTGCCTGCGAACCGCCTGCAACTTCGTCCGTTCCGGCATCGACTACCCCCCAGTCATGCCTCTGAACTGCATGGTTAATAGGAGTTATCACCCCGCTGCGATAACTCCTGCCATCTGTGGAGAACGGTTCTAGGCGCGTTTTCTGTGGTGCATGGAAGCCATCTCATCCACTCCGATCCGGCGGATCGTCGAGCCGGGACTGGACGTCGATCAGGCGTTGTTCGATCGAGCGCAGGTGCGACTCGATCGCGGCGAGCCGCTCGACGACCGGCAGGGCCGTCGGGCTGGCGTGGTCGGGTGGGTCTTCGCCGGACAGCACAGCGTGCAGGTGCCGCGGATGCCAGCCGAGCGCGACGGAGAGGGCTTCCAGGGTCCGAGCGCTGCGGCGTCGCTGCGCGGTGTTGTGCTGCAACTCGCGCACGATCGCCTGCGAGACGTGCGCGCGCTCCGCGAGATCGCGCTGACGCATGCCGAGTTCGCTCAACCGTCGGTCCATCGCCTTGGCAACGGCCGCCCAGTCCGATCCCGACACCGATTCCCCGCCCTCTGTCGTGGCCCTCCCGCGCGTCGAGGTTAGCCGGACGTATCGGTTGCTCGGGGCGGATTCGCGCGATGTCTGCGTGTTTTGCGCCCGCTCCACGCCATTGCGCGCTGATATCAGCGCAAACAAAGCTGAAATTGTTTCGCAGACGGGACTAACGCCATGAACACGCAAGATCGAGACAACGACAAGGCCGCAATGCGGCCCATCTTCTACACCGTCGCCGAGGCCGCCCGGTTGCTCCGGGTGAACCGGGCGACGCTCTACCGGGCCATCCGTGAGGACGCCTTCCCGGCGGTCCGGGTGCGCTCGCGCTACGTCATCCCGGCGGTTGCGGTCGAGCGGCTCGCGGCGGACGCGGCGGAGTCCGGCGGGTGCATCGACGTCGCGGCGATCGCTGCCGGGCGACGGGTAGCCCGCGAGGCGGCTCGCGTCATGGGTGGCCAGCGATGAGCGGCGGGCAGGCAACGCGGGCAGCGAACGACGGTCGACGGCCACGGTGCCTGACGGTGCGGAAGGCCGCCGGGACGCTCGGGGTGCCGCAGTCGGTGATCCATCGGGCGATCCGTCTGGGTCTGCTGCGCGCGTCGAGGCAGCACGGTCTGCTCGTCGTCCGCGAGACGGACGTTCGGCGTCTGCTGGGTGGTGCGCGGTGAGCGCCCGGGACGACGAGGTGTCGGCCGTGGTGGCGCGGCTGCGGCGGCTGCGGGGCAGTGGATGACGACGCACTCGGGGCGGCCATCCGCGGGGCCGCCGCGTGCCTGGAGCCGCAGGAGGACGGACAGGCGCCGGGGTGGCTGCACGACGAGTACACCGATCCCGATCTCGCGGTGCGGCTGTGCGCGGGGTGCCCGGTGCGCGACGAGTGCACCGAGCTGGAGCTGCGCCTTGCTGATGATCGGGCGGTCGGCGTGTGGGGCGCCTACGGCGAGGGCGGCAGGCAGGCGCTGCACCGCGTGTGGCGGACGGACGAATCGACCAACGAGACGGCGACGGATGCGGCCGGGCGTGTGCCCGGCGGCGCGATCGGAGGGCGGTGACGGTGATGAGCGGGGTTGAGCTGTTCCTCGGCGGCATCGCCGCCCTGGCGGTCCTGTCGGTGGTGGTGAAGGCGCGGGCCGGGGTCAAGAAGGCGCGGGCCGCTGCGGAGATCGCTCGAGTCGGCACGAGCCCGGTATCGCTGGTCGGGCATGTGCTGATCACCGCGGGTTTGATCGTGGGAGCGCAGTGGCTGGTGATCACCTACGCGGCGAGCAACACGACGTTGCTGCTGGTGGTGCTCGCGGTGCCGGCGCTGTTCGCCGCGTACCCGGTGACCAAGGCGTTGACCGTGATGCAGGTCGGCCCGACCCGGTCGGGAGGTGGCCGGCGATGAGCACCCACGGTGACAACCGGGACGGACTGTCGGCGGGTGGGCGCGGCGATGACGCTGCGCCCACCGCGCCGGGCCGGCGGACCGAGTCCACACACGAGGGCATGACCCCTTCCAATCTGCGGGAGCAAGCTCGGCAGGCGTATCGAGACAGCGTCGCGGCCGGTGCCGGGCTGAACGGCAAGGCGCTCGGCGCACGGTTCGGGCGCAGCGAGCGGTGGGGCCGCGATCGGATCGCCGAGACCCGCCCGACCCTCCGGACAACCGACCAGTGCAACGCCAACGGCAGCGGCTACGCCGGCTGCGGCTGCCGTCGGTGAGTCCGCGCGGCAGCCGCACGGCACCGACCCGACCGCCGCAGCGGAAGGATCGGCGCCGGTTCCGGCGGGTGCACGGTTTGTGGCCTGGTTGGGGTTCGTGTTCGGCTCGGTGATGTCGGTGGCGGCGAACGTGCTGCACGCCTGGCTGCCGGCCGACGAACAGCCGGCGGGCTGGTCGCCGGGCCTCGCCCCGCAGGTCGGGTCCGCGGTGTGGCCGATCGGGCTGCTGTTGTCGATGGAGGTGCTGTCCCGGGTGCGCTGGGCGCCGGGGTTCTGGTGGGCGTTGGCCCGCTACGGCGGCGCCGGAACCGTCGCGGTGGGCTCGGCGGTCATCTCCTACGGCCACCTGCACGAGGTGCTGATCGCCTGGGACTACGGGCCGCTCGGGGCCGCGGTCGGCCCGCTCGTGCTGGACGGGTTGATGGTCGTGTCCGGGTTCGCGCTGCTGGCCATGTCCCGCAGGCACGCGGAGACCACCGTTTACGTGACGAATTCCGTGACCGTGCCGAGCGCAGGCGCGACGGCGGGCGATACCGATGACTGAGCATCGCCCCGGCAGCAGCGATCCGCGTAGCGACGATCCGCCCACCGCTGCCGAACCTGCCCGCTGTCCCAGCTCTGCCCTGGTCAGGCCAGCATGGGTCCGGCCAGGACGGGCCGGTGGTGGAGGGTGTGCTCCTCTCCGACCTGGAGAGCGAGTACGTGGCCCGCCACATGCAACACCAGCGCAAGACCGCAAGCCACGGTGGCGAGCAGGCGGCGGTGGAGGTGCGTCGCCCTGCGCCGGTGGTGCGGCGGCCCGACATGGCGCCGGTGCTGCGCAAGGCTGTGTCGGCGGTGCGCCGCCGGACGGGTCGGGCCACGGTGTTCGTGATCACCGGGGTGCGGGTGGCGGCCACGCACGAGCGGACCCGCACCACGCTCCGCTGGGCGATCCGCAACGGCATCGTCTACATCGCCACCGGCATCTGGGTGGTGGTGCGGCGGGTGTGGGAGGCACACACCCAGTCCCGCTACGAGCGGATGATGCGCCAAGCCGAGCTGGCCGGCGACATCCAACGCCTGATCGACTGGGAACAACGGTCCGAACGCGCGCGGGCGCTGCGGCACAAGCGGCGCATGGACTGGATCGCCGCCCCGTTCGCCCTCGCCAAGGCGATCGCGGTCGCCGCGATGACGGTCGCCGGGATGCTGCTGGCGTTCGGGATCACCCTCGCCGTCGGCTACCGGGACATCTCCTGGGTGCTCGCCCCGCTGCAGGCGGTGGTGGATCTGATCGCGTGGGTGGTGTGGCTGGTCACCGTCGTCTGGCTACCGCTGGTGCTGGCGGCGCCGTGGCTCGCGCTCGCGGTGCTGTGGCAGCTCGGCCGCACCCACGGCACAGTCCCGACCTGGGCAGCGTCCACTCGCCTGCGGGAGCAGGAGGGCGTGATCGTCACCCCGGGCGGGGTGGCGGCCGCGCTCGCGCATCTCGGGATCGGCAAGCTCAACGAGGCGATCAAGAAAGGGTGGGAGGTCGAGTTCCTCACCCCGCCGGTGCGGGTGAACAACTGCGGCTACCACGCGGCGTTCTCCCTGCCGATGGGCGTCACCCCGGACATGATCGCCGACCGGCGCGACGTGCTGGCCCGCAACCTCAACCGCGCACCCCTGGAAGTCTGGCCCACCGCCGCCGAACGGGCCGGGTATGTCGATCTGTGGGTGGCCGACCCGGGATCGACGGAGAAGCCGGCCCCGCCGTACCCGCTGCTGCACGACGGCAAGGCGGACGTGTTCGCCGGTGATCCCGTTCGGGGTCTCCCAGCGCGGTGACGTCATCGTGGTGGTGCTGCCCGGCGGGAACCTGGTGTTCGGCGGGCTGATGGGGCAAGGCAAGTCCAACGCCGCCCGCGTGGTGATCCTCGGCGCGGCGCTGGACCCGCTGTGCGAGTTGTGGGTGTTCGTGTTCGCCAACAACGGCGACTTCGACGCCTACCGACCGCGCCTGGCCCGCTACCACCGCGGCATCGACGACACCGTGGCCGCCGCCGCGCTACAGGCGCTGCGGGACCTGTACGAGAAGGTCGCGCAGCGGGAAGCCCGGTTGGCCGAGCTGGGCGCCAAGAAGGTCACCCGCGCCCTGGCCGAGAAGCACCCGGAGCTGCGGCCGCTGACCGCGCTGTTCTCCGAGTGCCACGAGCTGTTCGGCCACGAGCAGTTCGGGAAGGAAGCCGCCGACCTGGCGGTGCAGACGATGCGCCGCGGACGGAAGACGGCGATCACGCTCGCGTTCGACACCCAGTCGTCGCGGGCGGACGCGATCCCGCCGAAGATCGTCGAGCTGGTGAAGGTCAACGCGTGCTTCGCGGTGAAGTCGTGGCGGTCCAACGACGGGTTCCTCGGTGACGGCTCGTTCCAGGCCGGGATCCGGGCCACCGAGCTACGGCCCGGCAAGGACGTCGGGACCTCGCTGTTGACCGGGGCCACCGATGAGCGGTTCGAGATCCTCAAGTGGTTCTACATCGAAGCCGACGACGACACCGGCTACGACGCCGCCGCCGAGGTCATCGAACGCGCGATGACGTATCTCGAAACCGGTTCTACACACGTAGGAACCGCGATCGCGGCAACGGACACCCAGACGGAGCGGGACATCCTCGCAGACGTAGCCGCGGTGCTCGGCGACGCCAAGGTCAACGTCGCGGACGTTCCACCGCGGTTGCGGAAACTCGCCCCCGACCACCCGCTCTACCGGTCGATGTCCGGGGTCCAGCTCCGCGCGATCCTCGCCGAGCACGGAGTGAAGGTCCCCTCTACCGGCCGCCGCTACCCGGTCGACCCTGCCGCGATCCGCGCCCGGCTCGCCGAACGGGACGCCAAGCGGGAGGAGGAGTGATGCCGGCGAGGTCGACGCCGAAGCCGCGTACGCGGCCCTGTCGGCATCTCCGGGAACCTCCGCACTCGACTCACTACCTCACTTCCCGCTGGTCAGACGGGTGTATTGACCGGATGACGAACCTCACTCGCCGTAGCGACCGCACTGGCGACGTCACGCGCGAGATAGTGCCTGCTGCGGACGTGCCGCCTCGGTTGCGGAAACTCGCCCCGGAGCATCTTCCCTACCGGTCGTTGTCCGGAGTAGGGCTTCGTGCGCTGTTGGCCGAGCACGGGGTCAAGGTGCCCTCCACCAAGCGGCGCTACCCGGTCGATCCGGCCGTGATCCGCGCCCGGATCGCTGAGCGCGCCACCGAGCCCGACCGTGACGGCGCTCCCGACGGCGAGGTGGGTGAGTGATGTCGGCGAGATCGACGCCGCAGCCCCATACAAGGTCTGGCGGGGACCCTCAGATGGGCGCCACACCCGCCGCACAACTTCACTTCTGCAGGTCACAGCGGGTGCACCGGCCGGGTGAAGAACCTCACCCGCCGCGTCGACCGCACCCGGCGATCGCACCCGAGCCACACCCCCGACATGTGCCGACACCGGAGGTACCGCGGGCGTGTTTGGATCGCGCACCGCGCCGGCGGAGTTCCTCGAGAACGCCAACCCCTGGCACGATCTTGATCATTTCCAACCCGTCGCGTCACGGCGACAACGATCATTGTCTTCGAGCCACCGGCCGAGATCAACAAGAGCAAGTGGCGAGCTGTGACAAGTCACCTACTTGCAGTACAGACAGAAGTACTCCAGATGAGGTGTCTTGGAGATCTTCCCGATGCCTGCCTGACGGAGGGACGATGGCCCAACGACGATCGACTCCCCCTGCTCGCGGCATAGAAGCCATCGATGTGGCCATTTCGGCGTTTGGCAGCGAAGTTGGCCGGAAGCTTCGCACCGGCCATGGATCGAATGAGGATCACATACGCGGCCCATTCGAGAGTCTACTGTCGGCAGTTGCCGAGATGCGTGCGTTGTCGATCACGATGATCGGGGAGACCCGCCTGCCGGAGCTCTCTTTGCGACCCGACTACGCCGTGGACGTGGACGGAGCACGGGTCGGATATGTCGAGCTGAAGAGACCAGGTCACGGCATCCCAGACACGTGGGCGAATCCAAGCCAGCACGACCGAGCGCAATGGGACAAGTTTCGCCTTCTACCCAACGTGCTTTACAGCGATGGCGAGCAATTCGCACGCTATAACTTCGGAAAGTTGCAGGGAACTGTTGCACGGTTAACACCTTCACTTGACCGAGCCGGCAGCAAGCTCGCAGTCGTCGATAGCGCCTTCGAGCGGACGATAAGCGACTTCCTGCTATGGGAGCCGGAACGGCCGCGTTCCCTTGATGAGCTTATTCGACTCATCGCAGCCCTATGTCGCCTCTTAAGAGATGATGTCGCGGTCGAGCTTGGCAGGGAGAACGCCGGTCTCTCGCGCAACCGAACATTCACCGAGCTCGCCGCGGATTGGCGTCAAGTTCTATTCCCCAATCTCACCGATGCGGAATTCGCTGATCAGTACTCGCAGACCGTAACGTTCGCCCTCCTGCTTGCCCGTGTGGAGGGGATCAGTTTTCAGGGGCGAGCCATTAGTGAGATTGCCCGTCTCCTCGGCAAGCAACACTCCCTCATGGGCCGAGCCTTGACCGTTCTGACTGACCAGCCCGAGCAGGAACACAGCGTCGCACTCACAACTATGCTTCGAGTGTTTAGCGCTGTTGATTGGTCGGAGTTCCCAGACGACTCGTTCGCCATGCTATACGAGAACTTCCTCGCCAAGTACGATCCCGCTCTGCGGCGCAGGAGCGGTGTCTACTACACGCCTGCTCCACTAGTTTCGTTCGTGACGAGATTTGTAGACGACGTCCTCCGCACTCACTTAGGACGGCCCCTCGGCTTCGCCGAGAGGGACGTTATTGTCGTCGATCCCGCGATGGGTACCGGGAGCTTCCTAGCAGAGATAACTAACACAGTAGCTGCCACGATAGCCACGGAAGAAGGCGCCGGAGCTGTCGGGGCACAACTACGCAGCCTGTCGGATCGGTTGATTGGTTTTGAGAACCAGGCTGCCCCGTACGCGGTTGCGGAACTGCGCATTCACAGCCTCCTCAGAAAACGACATCGTGCAGATATCCCAGTCAGAGAGCGCCGGTTTCTCGCCGACACCCTGGATGATCCCGATTTGCAGCTACTCCCATTGGGTCGAATGTACGAGGCTCTCGAACGATCTCGACGTGGTGCGAATGAAGTCAAGCGCCAGGAACCTGTCATGGTCGTAATCGGCAACCCGCCCTATGTGGACAAGGTCAAAGGCACTGCCCGATGGATTGAGACATCCAGATCGGATATGACCTCTCCGAGTCTGAGCGCATTTCGAAAGTCTGGCAATGGCCGCCTTGAGTACGTTCTATCAAACAGATACGTCTACTTTTGGCGGTGGGCCACATGGAAAGCCTTTGATGCGCACCCATCTCATCCAGCTGGGATTGTCGCATTCGTGTGCTCGGCAGGCTTCACCACTGGGCCCGGATTCGCTGGCATGCGCGAGTATCTGCGGAGGACTGCCGACGAGGGCTGGATTGTTGACCTCACACCTGAAGGCCATCAGCCACCCATGTCAACCAGGTTCTTTCGTGGCAACCAGCAACCGATCTGTGTCGCGGTATTTGTCCGTCGAGGGAGGCCAAATCCAAGCGTCCCTGCACGCGTCTGGCGAGTAGCGGTGAAAGGAACTGTCGAAGAGAAAACTGAGAGCCTCAGAATCCTTCGGCCCGGTAGTCCGATTTGGCAGGAATGTACTGCTGGCTGGGGTGATCCGATGCGACCTGTCAAGAGTGGCGCTTGGGAACTGATGCCTGCACTCTCTGACTTGATGCCATGGGTTGCCCCTGGAGTGAAGCCAAATCGTGCGTGGATATACGCCCCTGCGGGGTCAATCCTGCGCGAGCGGTGGGCGAGGCTCATTAGTGCATCGAAGGCTGACAAACCCGCGCTCCTGAAGGAGACACAATCCACAGCAATCGATTCGCGAGTGTCGCCAGTGCCTGGCATGGCCACTCATTCCGGACCGCTTGCGTCAGAGAATGGTGAGTGTCCGACACCTCGACGCGTAATGCACCGCTCGTTCGACCGCAAGTGGGTCCTACCCGACGCCAGGCTTCACCACAGGCCGAGTCCATCCTTGTGGCTCACTGACTCCGCTCGGCAGATATACGTCGTCGAACAGCATGCTCATACGCTCAGGGGCGGACCCGCACTATTCTTCTCGGCGTTGATTCCGGACATGCACTGCCACTCGGGCCGTGGAGGTAGAGTCCTGCCGCTATATCGAGATGCCGAGGCGAAGTCCGTCAACGTGACACCAGGCCTTCTCTCACAAATCGCGTATCACGTCACGAGCACCAGGCACGGTACTGAGACGGTAACGGCAGAGGACTTGGTCGCGTATCTTGCAGCAGTCACAGCGCATCCAGAATTCACGGAGCGATTTGCCCGTGAAGTTGACCAACCGGGAATTCGTGTGCCAATCACGAAGGATCCACAGCTATGGGCAGACGCGATTCAGATCGGTCGCAAAGTGGTCTGGCTTCATGCGTTCGGTGAGCGATTTGTTGATGCCGCGACTGGTAGGCCTCAGGGCATCCCAGCGTCGATCGGCGAGCGCGCTCGCGTGCTTGTGTCGATTCCCGACACCAAGGGGGATATGCCTGAGCGAATGATCTACGATGAGACTACTCGTACGTTGCATGTTGGGCGGGGGCAGATATCGCCAGTCGACCCACGAGTCTGGGAGTACCATGTCTCCGGCATGCCGGTTCTGCGACACTGGTTTGGGTACAGAAAGAAGATACCCTCAGACAAGTGGTCATCGATGCTCGATGAGATCGTTGCGATCTCCTGGACGGCGGAGATGACCACCGAGCTTCTTCGTGTTATCAACATCCTGGGACGGTGTATCGCCCTCGAACCGCGGCAGGCTGACCTGCTTGAACGCGTGCTCAATAGTCCACTTCTCATGACCGACGAGATGGCTGCCCATGGTGTCCTACCGGTGCCGACATCGGCGCAGCGGATTCCAAAGCCCAATCGGCAGGACTCACTCTTCTAAGCACGCCGCCCCGTCCGCCCACCCGCAACCGGGTGGCGGGCGGTTGCGTCTACCTTCCTTACCTCCGGGAGGGCGCCGAGAGCAGCTCCCGCTTGGGGACCGCCACAATCCGGAGTGGATCGATGGTGCCGCGCTTCCCGGTGAACGGCAAGACTTGCATCTGGTCGGTCCCGATCGCGTCCATCAGCATTGCCCGCCGCTCTTCCACCGTGGCCGCGTCCCACTCCTGAGCATCGGCGCCGTTCATGGCCGTCACGCAGCGCACGGTCACGATCGGTGAACCGTGCAGCCGCGCCGGATCGGGCGCGACCGTGGGCTGTGTCATTGGGCTCGTCTCGTCCGTAATCAACTCCAGGTACTCAGGATTCCCGGCCGCGACGAGGTCGCGCCGCGTACGGAGCGAGGCGCGCCCTTCGCCTCAACTGCCAGAAGATCGCGGACGTTCATGCCGGCGCGTCAGGAACGTTCTGACTTGGCGCAGCGCGCGCACAGGATCGGATCGATGGCCGTTCCGGCGCGCCCGCCGGGGACGTCGCGCTGCGGAGGGCGGTGCATGTCGACCAGATCGAGCATGCGCCCGCACCGGCAGGCCAGCACCGCTCGGCCGGGCGGCGGCGCCATCACGCGGGTCGCCGCGTCGGCGGGGTAATACGGGCCCCTCACGAGCGGCGCCCGGGACGAAGGTCACGCGCGCGTCGTGCGAGCCGGGTGAACAGCCCAGGCGGGACCGGTGCGCGCTCGCTTTGTCGGCGATACTCCGCGCAGCGCGGGCACCGCGGACCGGGATTCGCGACCATTGACGCCACCACCACGTCCGCGCCGCACGCCGCGCGATACCGGCCCAGACCTGTCAACACGCCGTGCTCAAACTCGGCAGCTGTGATCGCATGCGTGTGACCGTCGGCGGCGGAGGTCATGTCCATCAACTCGGGCCGCATGGCGGCCCCTGCGTGGCTTACGAGCGTTCCGCTACGGGACAGCATCGGCGCTTACCGTGTCCTCAGCCCGCACAGCGGGCACACGAACACGCCGTTCCCGACGCGCAGCGCGACCACGCGGACCCCCGTCATGCACGACGCGGGTTCGTAGGCCCAGGCCCGGTCGAGCAGCACGGGCCGCGGGCTGTCCAGCGTCTTGCCCGCGTGCTTTCGGTAGGTCGGTTCGCTCCATCGCAGCGGCACGCCCTCGTCGGCGTTCCTCGTCGTCCCGGTAGGGGGCAGGCCCGGCCGTTCGTGGTGTTCGTCGGTCGTCATCCCGCATTCCCGCGTTCGCGTCGGCTCCCGGCGATCGGCACACCCGAGAGCGCTCGTCGTCTGGCAAGCTGTGTGAAATCAGCTTTTCGTCAGCGCTGATGGACCGGAACGACGCGGGGCACGCCGTTGACACGACATTCAGACGACAGCGGGTGACGAGGGGAGGCACTCATCCGTGCACGACCGTCAGCCTTCGACCCTGCTTGAGCGGAAGATCCGCGAACTCGGCATGACCCTGAGCGAGTTCGTCGAGCATGCCGAAGCGTTCGCACGTGACCACGGCGAGCGCGGCACGATCAGCATGCGGCATCTGCAACGCCTGATCTCGCCGAGGGATCGGCCGACATCCTTGCGGCCTGCCACGCGCCGACTCTTGGAAGCCATCTTCGTCACGCCCGCGATGGAGCTGCTCGGGCCGCCGCCGCGAGCAGACGTTGGCGAGGCTAACTCGCAGGTAGGGGCGGAGGACGCGTCATCCGTCGTGGCGGACTGGCAGCGGGAGGCCGCCGAAGTCGCGCGTCTTGTCGCACGATCAGCACGAGTCGATCAAGAGGCGTTGGACCTCTTGGCGTCGCAGGTCGAGAACACACGGCGACTCGATCGCCGCTTCGGCGCTTCGACACTCCTCGGCGCGTTGCGCCTGCACGCAGAGCACATCGAGCAACTGCTGACGCACGCGACCGAATCACGAATCCGCCGTTCCCTGGCCGCAGTACTGGTCGATGCACACACCCTGGCCGGATGGCAGTCGCTCGACCGCGGCGAGGTCGTGAGCGCGTGGCGGCACTATGGGAGGGCATGCGACGCCGCGTTGATCACGGAATCAGCAGCGCTGCATGCTCACGCTCTCGCCAAGCAGGCCGTCGTGCTCTCCGATGTCGGCCGAACGGCCGACGGCGCAGTGATGAGCGGCTGTGCGCGCTCCCTCGGCGATTCAGGAACGGCGATGCTGCGGACGTGGCTCGCAGCGGCGCATGGTGAGGCGCTGGCCGCAGCGGGGAAGCCCGCGGCCAGCCTGCGCGCCTTCGACGAAGCAAGGGCCACGATGCCGCCACCCTGCTTCCGTGCCTCGCACGACGACGATGGGGAGCCGTACGTCGGTCTGGATGATGTGCATCTTGCCCGTTGGCGCGGACATGCTCTCTCCAGAATCGGCCATCCCGAGGCCGTGCCAGTCCTGACGGGTGCGCTCCGCGACCACGATGCCGAGTTCACGCGCGCTGAGGCGGCGCTTCGCGTCGATCTCGCCTACGCCCACCTGATGGCGGGTGATAGGGCGGCTACGTACGAGCAGCGCCGAGCGGCAATCGTCGTGATCGATGCCGTCGGGTCTGTACGACAGCGGGCGCGTCTGGATACCTGCCTGGCAGGGTCAGCGCTGATCAACTAGCGTAAGTGTCCTGACGCGTGGCACATGGAGCCATACGTGGAGCCAACACCCGTTCGATCGCGTCTCTGGAGCGACTTTCCAGCAACTCCGGTGCAACATACGCGCTGGTAAGAGCGCTAGTCCTGCGAGTTCAAGCGACTTCTAATCTCTAGGTCGCAGGTTCGAATCCTGCCGGGGGCACAAAGACGCTGGTGAGCCGGACGGCCTCACTGACCTACAGGATCGACCCCGCGCTACTACATTTTGGTCCGCGGTCCTCGGCGCGGCTGCGGAACCCTGATCCCGGACCGCAGCCGGCTCTACCGTCGACTCCGCCCGCCCGACGCCCGGTTCGCCTACAAGCTGGCTCACTGCGTGGGGGTGAGCCGCTTGACACGCGGTGCGACTCTCACGAAGCCTGTCCGCCGATGAAGGGCGAGCTCGTCACACAGGTGCTGGCGTACGACGGCGGTCGGTCGGTCACGGTGTACGTGCCGCCGAGTCGCCCCGAAGCGATCGTCTTCGCCGGTGACGGTCAGTTGATTGCGCCGTGGGGCGAGGACCTCGAAGCCGCCGACGTGGCGCCCACGATGGTCGTCGGCACGCACCGGCTGGACGACGAGATGCGGCGGCTCCACGAGTACACACCGGTGTTCGACGAAGCACGGTTCGCCGAACACGAAGCGTTCTTCGTCGACGACGTGCGCCAGTGGGTGCAATCGCGGTTCAGCGTCGCTCTTCCCGCCGAACGCACCGCGGTGTGCGGCGTGTCAGCGAGCGGCGAGTTGTCCCTCGCCGTCGGCTTGCGGCATCCCGACATCTACGGTGCAGTCTTCTCCGCGTCGCCGGGTGCAGGATTCAAACCTCCAGCGGTGCTGCCGATCGTGTTGCCCCGCGTCTACTTGGTCGCCGGCACGCTGGAGCCGTTCTTCCTCGCGAACGCGACGCTCTGGGCGGATGCGCTGCGCGGCGCCCGCGCAGATGTCGTCATGTACGAACGGGCGGGAGATCATGGCGGGCCGTTCTGGCGGGAAGAATTCACGCGGATGGCCGCGTGGGCCTTCGGCTGAACCCTGGTCTGGTGCAACTCACCGTGGACCCAAGTCGCACCTTGTTCAAGGCGGCGCCTGCAGCGCCGCTGCCGGGCTGTGTCCGATGCCGGGCGTTTGCCGACCCCGGGGCGTGCGGCCTGGCGGCCGGTCCTCGTCGCCGGGCGCCCGGCAGACGAAGCGGGCCCGGCAACCAGCGGTACTGGGCCCGCCGGCCTCACCACCCCAGACGCCGCCTGCGCCCTCGCCGAGCGCCGGCAGGTCGCGGCTAGGGTTCGACGCCATGGCCGCGACGGTTCCGGACATCACCGGCGGAGATTCCGAGCTGCTGGAGCGGCTGTGCATCGCGTTGGAGCGGGTCGAGGAACGGGACCGGGCGTCGCTGCGTTTGGTGGTCCTCCCACTGCTGCTCGACCTGATGATCGGGCTCGAGCAGGATGACCTGGGCCTGCCGAACATGGACGGGGCAATCGGTGCGATCGGACGCCGCGCGCTGGAAGTCGTCGACTTCGGGGTATCAGAGGGCTTCCTGGTCCGCGCCCTCCGGGATCGCGTCACGCGACTCCTGGCGACGCGGTCCGACACCGGCGCGATCAACCAGTGGCGCGCGGAAATGCTGGAAGCCATCGGTGACGAGCTCTCCCCCGGTGCGCGTGAGTCACTCGGTCCGCTCGACGCAGACAAGGTCAGCGAGAGCTGGGGCAACGCCCACTCCTGGGACCAGATCGTCGAGGAACTGCTCTCCGACCATGACATCGACCTCTGGGAGAGCCGACACGGGGCCGCTGCCTACCGGCGCACCCTCGACGGGGAGTAGCGCCCTGCGGCAACTCAGGCTGCCTGCTCGTGTTTGCCTCCCGACGTGCCGCCAGTGCTCTCCCGCCGCATGTCCGTCAGCCCGGTCATAGAGGTGGTCGCGTTCCGCGTAACCCGATGGCGGGCTGCTCCGTACGGCGGGCAAGGTGATGTCCGTGAGTTCGAGGCCGACACTGCATCTCACCGTCGGCTTGCCCGGGGTGGGCAAGACGACCCTTGCTCACGAGCTGGAGCAGGCCAACGGTGCTCTGCGACTGACACCCGACGAGTGGATGGCCCCGCTGTTCGGGCTGCAATGGGCCGACTTCGGTGGGAAGCGGGAGGTTCTGGAAGGCCGGCTCGTCTGGGTCGGCCACCAGGTGTTGCGAGCGGGTGTGTCCGTGATCCTCGACTTCGGCTGCTGGTCCCCGGACGAGCGATACGCCCTCCGCGCGATCGCCGACCTCGCCGGTGCCGACTTCGAGCTGCACTACCTGACTCTTCCCGAGGATGAGCGCGTCGAGCGGGCGACGGCGCGGCAGCGCCAAGCTCCGGAGGAGATCTTCGAGATGACCAACGAGGATCATGCGCGGTTCCACGGCCAGTTCTCGCCGCCTACGGCCGAGGAGCTCCAAGGCTCCCTGCTTCCTCCGCCTCCGACACCGTTCGAGAGCTGGCCCGCGTGGGCTTCCGACCGGTGGCCCACGCTCCCGCGTCTGGATACCTGACCGGCCGCCTGGATGTCCCGCCACCACAGCTCCGCCGTCCGCAAGAATCCTGACGCGGATCGGCGGTGCCGGTGGTGAAAATCGTCCAAGACCGGAAGCCCCGGCAGCCTTAGCATCACCCCGATCGTCATCGGTGAGACGGGATGCGGTCAGACAAGCAGTTCATCAATGAGAGGTTTGATGCGGATTCTGATCGTGACAGCGGGTTCGCGAGGTGATGTCGCGCCGTTCACCGGCCTGGGCCAGCGGCTGCAGCAGGCAGGCCACCAGGTGGCGCTGGCCGCTCACGACCGGTTCGCCGATCTCGTGCGCGAGTGCGGGCTGGAACATCGGGCCCTTCCCGGCGATCCCCTCGAGCTCGTACGCGCACGCACGACGGCGCCCTCCCCGGAGGCACGACTGGTTGTTCCCCCGGACGGCTGCCGTGGTCCACCAAGCCGGAGCAGGCACCACCGGGGCCGGGCTGCGCGCGGGAGTACCCGCGGTCCCGGTGCCCGTCCTGGTCGACCAGCCCTTCTGGGCGGCCAGGCTGCACGGCCTCGGCGTTGCACCGCACCCACTGCCGCTGAGCGAGCTGACCGCCGACACCCTGACCGACGCGCTGCGGTCCTGCCTCGACCGATCGACCTATCCCGCCACCGAACTCGCTCGCCGGATCCGTGCCGAGGACGGCCCCGCCGTCGTGCTCTCGCTCATCGCGCAGCTCGAAGCCGAGCGCGGAAAGCAGTTTTGAGCCTCGCTCAATCACATTGCTGGCGTGCCGGCCGGTGATCTCGAGGTTTCGGGCGTCCACGGCTCTCGCCACGACCATGTGCACCCGAAACCGTGCGGCGAGCGGGTGGTGATCCTCAGTATCGGTTCGCAGTGGCTCTCCCGACAGCAGTAGCGAACCGATACCGCAGATCAGCTGAGCAAGCTCAGGCAGAGCCAGCCATTCGATGATCATCGGTTGGGTGCACGGCCGGCCGGATGTGGCCGTCCGTGCACCGAGCCGGTGATCACTCCCGGGGGCGTGACGTCACGGACGCTGCGGCCGGAGATCCTCGGGTGCGCCGGCCCAGCGCCCGGCCTCGACGTCGTCGGAGAGGTCGCGCTGGTGGGTCGGGTTGATCAGCAGCTCCTCGACCACCGCCCGCTGCGGCAGCGACGCGGCGAGCAGCACGGCGGCGGCGACGTCCTCGGAGTGGAGCATCGTGGCGCGCTCCTGGGCCGACGGCGGCTTCGGCCGGTTGTCCAGGATCGGGGTGTCGACCTCGCCGGGCAGGATCGCGGTGGCCCGGATGCCGTCGTTGCGGTAGGCGGTGTTGAGGTAGTTCATGAAGTTCACGACGCCTGCCTTCGCGGCGCCGTAGACCGGGCCGCTGAGCAGGCTCGGCCGCACTGCCGCGATCGACGACACGGTGATCACGGTGCCGGCGCCGCGGGCGAGCATGTCCGGCAGCACCGCCCGGGTGAGGGCGAACACCCCGCTCAGGTTGACCCGCAGCACGTCGTCCCACTCGTCGTCGGAGAGCCAGCGGGCGTTGCGCACCTTCGACGACGCCCCGGCCACGTTGGCCAGCACGTCCACCGGGCCGATGCGCTCGCGCACATCGTCGACGAGCACGGCGACCCGCGCCGGGTCGTCGACGGCGGCGGGGGCGACGTGCGCGGTGCCGCCCGCCGCGGCGATGGTGGCCGCCACCTCCTCGAGCACGCCGCGGCGCCGGCCGACGAGCACGACGACCGCGCCCTCCGCGGCCAGCGCAACCGCCGTGGCCCTCCCGATGCCGCTGCCGGCCCCGGTGACCAGGCAGACCTTGTTCTTCAACTCCGACATCTCGTTCCTCCCAGGCGTGCGGGGCGACGGTCCGAGGTCGCCACGCGTTCCTCCCACCGTCACACGCGGGGCGGACCGGCGTCCACGATCAGCGGAACCGCTCGCCGGCTGTCGTGGTCGCAGGGTCCACGGGCTCTGCGAGGACCCGGACGAGCGCGCGGCAGCGCCCACCACCGCCCGCCACCGCCCACACGGCGGCATGCGATGCCCCCGACCGACGCGCCCGGCTACGTCGCCCGGCGGCTTCCGCCGACCTGCTCCAGGGCTCCGTTAGGGCCTGTCCCGGGCGGGCGAAACGGGTCTACGTTCGGATGTCCGGTTCATTCCGGCCGGGGGCGGCGGGGAGACGCAATGGTGCGTTACGAGTACCGGTGCGCGGCCTGCGGGCTGTGGACCGTGGCGCTGCCCATGGGGGCGGCCGACACCCAGCGCGCCTGCCCCACCTGCGGAGATCCGTCGCCGCGGCGCTGGTCGGCGCCCCGGCTGAATCGGATGGACCCGCACGTGTCCGGGCAACGGCTGCGCGAGGAGGCGAGCCGGGACGTCCCGGAGGTCGTCACGTCGGTGCCGCTCGCCGCCCGTCGGCGGGCCGTCGCCGACCATCGTCAGGCGCGCCTGCCCCGCCCCTGACCCCGCACCACCGGTGCACCGAGGAGGGTCGAATCATGGGTCTGGTCGGTCTCCTGTACGTCGGAGCCGTTCTGTTCATCAACGGACTGCTGCTGATCGGAGTCGTCGAAGGGAGAGCAGCTGCGCCGATCAACCTGTTCGTCGGGGCGCTGCAGGTCGTCACGCCCACCTACCTGATCTTCACGGCGAACAACGATCCGCTCGTGATCCTCGGGGCGTCGGGCCTCTACCTCTTCGGGTTCACCTACCTCTACGTGGGCATCGGCCTGCTCGCCGGGCTCGACACCACCGGCGTCGGCTGGTTCTCGCTGTTCGTCGCGGTGGCGGCCCTCGGCTACTCGTACGCGAACTTCGCGATCCTCGGTGACAACGCGTTCGGCGTCATCTGGCTCTACTGGGCCTTCCTGTGGGCGCTGTTCTTCGTCCTGCTCGGCCTCAAGCACGAGTGGATCGGGCGCTACACCGGATGGGTCACGATCATCCAGGCATGGGTGACGGCCGCGATCCCGGCGTTCCTGCTGCTCACCGACCTGTGGCAGTACGAGGACGCGATCGCGATCGGCCTGGCCGTCGGCGGCGTCGTCGTGTTCGGCGCCCTGTACGCCTTCATCCACCCGCGCGCGCCGGGAGCGCCGGCGGCGACGCCCGCCCCGACCGCCCATCCGGCGCCGGGTTGATCAACAAGTATCGACGAAGGAGGACCTGCGATGCCCGATGTGGTGTTCAGCGTTGATCAGGCGAAGTCGATGCGTGAGCAGGCGGTTCCCGGACACAACCGGTGGCACCCGGACGTGCCCGCCGCGGTGATGGTCCGACCCGGACAGCAGATCCGGGTGGAGTGCCGCGAGTGGACCGATGCCCAGATCGGCAACAACGACTCCGCGAACGACGTGCGCGACGTCGACCTGACGCACGCGCACATGTTGAGCGGTCCGATCGGGGTGGAAGGAGCCGAGCCGGGCGACCTGCTCGTCGTCGACATCCTCGACCTGGGCCCGGTGCAGGCCCCGCAGGAGTACGGCGACGCGCCCGGTCAGGGCTGGGGCTACACCGGGATCTTCGCGAAGGCCAACGGTGGTGGCTTCCTGACCGACTACTTCCCCGACGCCTACAAGGCGATCTGGGACTTCGCCGGCCAGGTGGCCACGTCCCGGCACCTCCCGGGGGTGCGCTACACCGGCATCACCCACCCGGGCCTGTTCGGCACGGCACCGTCGGCCGAGCTGCTGGAACGGTGGAACCGCCGGGAGCGGGCGCTCATCGACACCGACCCGGACCGGGTGCCACCGCTCGCGCTGCCACCGCTGGCGCAGAACTCGCTCGGCGGGACGGCGGCGGGCTCGCAGGCGCAGGCGATCGCCCGCGACGGCGCACGCACGGTGCCCGCCCGGGAGAACGGCGGCAACCACGACATCAAGAACCTCACCCGCGGATCGCGCGTCTTCTACCCCGTGCACACCGAGGGCGCGAAGCTCTCCGGTGGCGACCTGCACTTCAGCCAGGGAGACGGGGAGATCACGTTCTGCGGCGCCATCGAGATGGGAGGCTTCATCGACTTCCACATCGACCTGATCAAGGGCGGTATGGAGACCTACGGCGTCACGTCGAACCCGGTGTTCATGCCGGGCAACGTGGAGCCCCGGTACACGGAGTTCATGACCTTCATCGGGGTGTCGGTGGACCGTGAGACCGACGAGAACTTCTACCTCGACGCCACCGTGGCGTACCGGCGGGCCTGTCTGAACGCGGTGGAGTACCTGAAGAAGTTCGGCTACTCCGGCGAGCAGGCGTACCTGCTGATCGGTTCCGCGCCGATCGAGGGCCGCATCAGCGGGATCGTCGACATCCCGAACGCGTGCTGCTCGCTCTACCTGCCGACCGGGATCTTCGACTTCGACGTGAAGCCGTCGGCGTCCGGCCCGGCCCACCAGGATCGGGGTCAGTGCGCGGTCACGTCCTGACCGACCCGGAGGCGCCGCCTGATCCGGATCAGGCGGCGCCGTCGATCGGCCGGTGCTCCGCCGGCACCGTGGGGCGTGCGGTGACCGTGACGACGCCACCGCAGTTCCAGCACGTGGGCTCGGCGGCGACGTCCCGCCCTTCGACGTCGCACTCGCCGCAGAACCAGTGGGCCATGACCAGCACGTTCTTCACGGGGCGCCTCCCGACTCGCTCAGGGCGCTACCCCGTGCACGTCACGTGGTGTCGCCGCCCGTCTCTGTCTGAACAAGTACAGACACGAATCAAAGGTTACGGTCGGTTCGCCGAATGCACATTTCGTGACCGACCTGTGTTCGGCCCACGAGCAGCTCCGAGCGGTCAGGGAACGTCCGGGGTGCCGGCCGCTACCGGCGGCGGGCCACCGGCGATGAGCCACGACCGCCACGCCTCGGGGCTGCGCAGCGCGGCGTCCGGGATGCCGGCCGCCGCCAGCGCGCCCGGATAGAGCAGCTCGTAGCGCTGGTTGTAGGCCGTGGCGCGGTCGGCGGGCAGCAGCATCCAGGGCGCCAGCGCGTACCCGAGCCGGAACTCGACCGCCCAGTCCGAGTAGCGCGGGATCAGCTCACCACGGACGAGGCCGCGCGCGAGGAGGCCTCGCCACAGCTCGGCCGTGGCGCGACACCCCTCCGGCCCGTGCTCGGTGGGCGTGACGGCGGTGGTCTCGATCCGCCGCGGCAGCGACACCATCGTCGTGACGGCGAACATCCACGGCAGCCCGAGGATGCGGCACAGGTGCACCCGGTGCGATCCCGAGCCGACCGCGTACAGCGGCCCGGCCGGTCCGGGAACCCGCAACAGCTGCACCGCCCCGGCATCGCTGTTGGCGCCGAAGTGGCGGGCGAGGTAGGTCGGCACGTCCGCGTACCGGACGGCGAGCAGCTCTGCCGTCCGGTCCGGGATCCAGCGCCCCTGGTGCTCCGGGTCGTCGCTCTCCGGTGTGTCGCTCTTCGGGAGGTCACGGTCGAACCGGCCCCACACCGGGTCGGGGGTGCGCACGACGGCCCGGGTCCGTACCCATTCGGGCGCCGTCGTGCAGGCCCACGAGTCGCCGGGTGCGGACAGGTCGGGGAGCTGAGGTTCCTCGGACCGCAGCCGCGCGGCCCGCGCCTCGACCTCGTCCCGGACCTGTTCGCGCGGGAAGCTGCGACGCAGGCTGTCGATCTCGGCCACGACCTCGGCGATCCGGTCCGGCCGCGCCATGAACGCCGCGGTGGCCCGGTCCTCGGTGACGTGGGGCGTTGCGGCGGCGGTGAACGCGCAGAGCCGCTGGCTCGCCGACGGTGGTGCGCCGCGCCACGTGATCTCGGCGAGCCGCGGCCGGGTGCTCCACCTCCCCAGCTCGTCGGCCACGATCGCGGGGTGGGCGGCCCAGCCGCGCACGGCCGGCCGGTCCGGCGACTCGTCGGAACCCGGCCCGGAGGTCGGCCCAGAGATGGGCCCGGCGATCGGTTCCGCGTCGAATCGACCGGACGCCTCCCAGCGCACGGCCCACCGCGCGGCGCCGGCGCCGGTCGCGGCGACGACGGCGGCGGCTCGGCGGGACATGTCGGCGGTCACGACGTGCACCTGGCCGCGCTCACGGGCGGCGCGCAGCTCCGCGAGGGAGCGGCGGGACGGGCTGTCGTCGCCGTCGTCCCCGCCGTCGCCGCTGTCGGGCAGCACCATCGTGTCGACCTCGGCCCGCCGGGGATCGTCCTGCAGGTGCAGCTGGCGCAGCAGGTTGCCGGCGTCCTTCATCGCTGCCGCCAGCTCCAGCCCCGGACGGCGCAGCTCCCGGGCGTCCACGAAGTCGTCGGCGTCGTCGACGACGCGGTGGACGAGGGCCCGCTGCAGCTGGCCGGCCTGCCACAGCAGCGCCGTGACGTCGTTCCACCCGGTCGGACCGTCCTCCCGGTTCGGGACCGGCTCCCCGACGGCCCGGGTGGCCAGCACGAGCCGGTCGCGCGCCGACAGCCTCGGCAACCAGCTCGTGGCGAGGGTGAACACCACGGCGGTCGACCAGCGCGTGACGTGCGACGTTCGCCGGGGTGCCCCCGACTGCTTCCGGCACGGTTGTTGCACCTCAGCGCCGCAACGGGCGCACGGCCACCCGTGCACGGCGATCCCGCGGATCGGATGGGCCCAGCCCGCCTGCGTCTGCCCCGACTGTGTGTGCAAGGTGCTCTTCCGTCCTCCGATCGAGGTGGGTCAGATCCTTGCGTAAGGGCGTGCCACGGCGTATCGGGCCCCTCGGCAGTGGCCGGAGGATCACATCAGCGGCGGCGCCACCAGCAGCGGAAGGACGACGCCGCCCAGAACGCCGAGCACCACGGACAGGCCTGCGCACGTGTAGGCGGTGACCGCGGACCACGTACCAGCGGGCCCCATGACGACGTCGGCGGGATCGGTTCCGCGGAACACGGGGGCGATCCAGCGCAGGTAGTAGAAGACGCTGGCGACGGTGTTGAGGATCGCGAGGATCGCCAGCCAGGCGTACCCGCCGTCGACCGCGGCCGTGAACACCGCGAGCTTTCCGACGAACACCGCGGTGGGCGGCGTTCCGATCAGCCCGAACAGGCAGACGGCGAGGGCGACCGCGACGCCGGGATGCCGCCGCGCCATGCCGCGGTAGTCCTCGAGGGTCCGCGCACGGGGGAACCCGGCGACCACGGCGAACGCCCCGAGGTTCGTGACGGCGTAACCGGCCAGGTAGAACAGCAGTGCCTGTTGGGACAGCTCGGCGCGGCCGGCGACCGCCACGGCCACCAGCAGGTACCCGACCTGGCTGATCGTCGAGTAGGCGAGAAGCCGCTGCACCGTGGTCTGGAAGAACGCCGCGAGATTGCCCAGCGTCATCGACACGGTGGCGAGAACGGCCACCAGCAGCGGCCGGTCGAGAACATCTGCCGGGATCGCGACGGCGAACAGCCGGTAGACCGCGACGAGGCCGCCGATCTTCGGAATCGTCGTGACGATCGCGGCCACGGCGGGCGGGGCGCCCTCGGTGACGTCAGGCACCCAGAAGTGCCCGGGCACGGCTCCGACCTTGAACAGCAACCCGGCGAGCACGGCGACGAGCCCCACCCCGGCCGCGGCGACCGGCGCGGCGGCCAGCCCGTCGCGCAGCGGGCCGTAGCCGGTGGCGCGGCCGGCGCCGTAGAGGACCGCGGTGCCGGTGAGCATCGCGACGCCGAGGAACGCGCCGGAGAGGTAGTACTTCAGCGCTGCTTCCGTGCCGAGCGCACTCTTGTCCCACCCCGCGAGGGCGTAGAACGGCACGCTCGCCAGCAGGAACGCCGCGAGCAGCAGCAGGAGGTCGTTCGCGCCGCCGAGCAGGATCGTGCCCAGCGCGCCGAGCTGCAGCAGCACCACGAACTCGGTCTCGCGGGGGTGCGCGGCCGTGGCGTCGACCGACAGCGCAAGCGCCACGAGCACCGCGACCAGCACGATCGCGCGCGTGGCGTGGGTGGGGGTGTCCACGGCGTAGCTGGCGCCGAACACGACCTCGTCGGGCCGGGTGGCCGCCACGGCGGTGGCGACGAGCCCGGCGACGGCCGCGGCGGCGGCGAGCAGCCGCACCAGCCACTGCCGGCCTCGGGGCAGCCAGGCACCGAGCAACAGCCCGGCGACGGCGGCGCCGAGCAGCAGCAGCTCCGGCAGCAGCGCCCCCGGGTTCTCGTTCATGCCGATCACCGGGAGACGATCTCCACGAGCACCCGGGACGCCGGCTCGACCACGTCGAGCAGGAACCGGGGCAGCACCCCGATCACGGTGGCCAGCCCCAGCAGCGGGACGATCGCGGCGATCTCGCTGGCGTGCAGGTCGGCGAACGGCCGCGGCGTGCCGGGCGCGTCCGGCAGGCGCTCGGGCCCGAGGAACAGCCCCTGCAGCGCGCGGAGGAACAGCGCCGCGGTGACGAGGATGCCGGCGACGGCGAGCGCGGTGGCGACCGGCGCGGCCGCCAGCGCGCCCGTGAAGATCTGGAACTCGGCGATGAACCCGGCGAACCCGGGCAGGCCGAGCGATGCGAACGCCGCCACGGCGAACACGCCCGCGAACACCGGTGTGCGGGCCGCGAGCCCTGAGTAGGCGGCCATGTCGTACGTGCGGCCGCGGTCGTGGAGGACGCCGGTGAGCAGGAACAGCGCCCCGGTGATCAGGCCGTGGGCCACCATCTGGGTCACCGCGCCGGTGGTCGCCAGCTGCCGGGCCTGCTCGTCGGTGCTGGCCAGGATCCCCGCGGCGCCGACTCCGAGGACCACGTAGCCCATGTGGTTCACCGACGTGTAGGCGATCATCCGCTTGACGTCGGTCTGGGCGAGCGCAACCAGGGCCCCGTAGATCACCGACACCACGCCGACGACGACCGCGACCACCGCGTACTGGCGCCACGTGTCGGGCAGGATCGGCATGGCGATCCGCACGAACCCGTACGTGCCCATCTTCAGCAGGATCCCGGCGAGGATCGCCGAGCCGGTGGCCGGCGCCTCGGTGTGCGCGGGCGGCAGCCAGGTGTGGAACGGCACCGTCGGCGTCTTCACCGCAAGGCCGACGCCGATCGCGAGGAGCGCGAGCGCGGCCGTCGGCCCGCCGCCGGCGAGGGGGTCCGCGGCGACGAGCTCCACGATGTCGAACGTGTGCGGCTGCGCCGCGAGGTACAGCAGGATGAACCCGAGCAGCAGGGCCAGCGAGCCGAGGAACGTGTAGAGGAAGAACTTCAGCGCCGCCGCGCGAGCCCGCTCGCCGTGCCCCCAGCCGGCGATCAGGAAGTACATGAAGACGATCGACAGGTCGAAGAAGAGGAAGAAGAGGATCAGGTCGAGGGCGACGAACAGCCCGAGCGACACCGTCTGCAGGGCCAGGAACAGCGCGACGTAGCTCTTCACCCGGCGGGTCTCGCGCAGCGCGAACACCGCGCACGCCAGGAAGAGCACCGCCGTCAGCGCGACGAGCGGCAGCGACAGCCCGTCGACGCCGACGTGGTAGGAGATGCCGACGGTCGGCATCCAGGCCACCCGCTCCTCGAACCGGAACCCGCCCCCGGGCGCCGGCCCGAGCCACAGCGCCACCACGAGCGCGAGATCGACCGCGCCGGCCGCCACCCACGACCCGGTGAACACCCGCCGCGGCGCGGTGGCCGGCACCAGCAGCAGCGCCGCCGCCACCGCCGCGGGCAGGAGCACGATCACCGATAACAACGGCACCCGATCACCTCACGACGATCACGACGAGGGCCAGCACGGCGAGCGCCGCGGCGGCCTGGGCGTAGTACTGGTGGACCTGCCCCGTCTGCGGGCGGCGGGCGAGCCGGCCGAGGGCGCGAGCGGCGTCCGCGATCCCGCGGACCGCCCCGTCGACGATTCCCTCGCCCCGCTGATCGAGCCCCCGCGCTACGCCCACGGTGGCCCGGGCCACCGCCGTCACGGCGCGGTCCAGGACGCGGTCGTCGAAGCGGGCGAGCAGCCGAGCCAGCGCGAGCACGGGCCGCACGACCGCGGCGTGCGCCACGCGCTCCACCCCGAGCCACGACGCGAGGACCGGCGGCGCCCCGATCCGAGGCGCCAGGTGCCACGTGACGGCTGCGGCGGCGACCGCGAGCACCCCGGACAGGACGAGCTCCCACCAGGCAGGCACGCGAGAGGTGACCAACGGAAGAGCCCCGAGCAGGACGGCGAGCGCAGCAAGCACGCCGAGAGACACCGCCCCGTTCCGACGAACGGCGCGTTCGTCGGATAGGTACCGACGAACGCGCCGTTCGTCGGATGAGGGCTGGGCCTCGGGCTGCCATACCCACCACACCGCCTTCGTGCTGTAGATCGCCGAGACCACCGCTGCGGCCGTGCCCACCACGTACAGGGCGGGGCTCGCCTCGAGGGCGGCGGCCAGGACGAGGTCCTTCGTCACCCAGAGGGAGAGCGGCGGGAGGCCGGCCAGGGCGGCCGCGCCGATCGTGAACGTCACGCCGACCAGGGGGTATCGGCGGGCCGCGCCGCGCAGCTCACCGAGCTGCTTCGTCCCGAGCACGACGAGCCACGCACCGGCCGCGAGGAAGAGCAGGCTCTTCGTGGCGGCGTGGGCCACCAGCTGCAGCGCCCCGCCCGCGACGCCACCGACGCCGGCGGCGAGCACCATGAACGCGATCTGCGCGCACGTCGAGGCCGCGAGCAGCTGCTTGAGGTCGGACTGCGCCACCGCGACCAGACCCAGTAGAAGGGCCGTCGCCGCCCCGATCCAGGCCACCGCGGGCGCGGCCCAGCCGGTGGCCGCGAGCAGCGGGCCCAGCCGCAGCAGCAGGTACGCCCCGGCTGCGACCATCGTGGCCGAGTGCAGCAACGCCGAGACCGGGCTCGGCCCGCGCATGGCCTGCGACAGCCAGAAGCTGAACGGCAGCTGCGCCGACTTGCCCAGCGCCGCGACGACGAGCCCGGCCGCGACGACGTGCAACCACGGCCCGCTCGCGGCAGGGAGCTCGGCGAGCGCGAGCGACCCGACGCCGCCGGCGAGCGCGGCCCCGGCAGCGACGTAGAACCCGACGTCGGCGAGCCGGGTGGTGAGGAAGGCCGTGTGCGCGGCCCCGACCGACTCCGGTTCCCGCCAGCGATAGGCGATGAGCGCCCAGCTCATGGCGCCCATGACCTCCCAGGCCATGAGCAGCACGGCGAGCGTGGTCGCGGTGACGGTCACCAGCATCGTCCCGGCGAACAGCAGCATGAACCCGGTGAACCGCGCGGTCCGCAGCTCCGCCTCACCCGCCGCGTAGGCCAGCACGGCGAGGGTCGCCCCGGCGACGGTGACGACCATGAGCGCGGACAGCCCGTCGACGGCCACGCCGGCGCGGATGCCAGCCACGAGCGGCGCGTCGACGGCCGGGCGGGTAACGGCCGCGGCGATCGCGAGGGCCAGCACGGCGGCCGCGGCGAGCACCCCGCCGGCCGGCGCGATCCGGTCGGCCCGGCGCCCGACCAGCACGAACCCGGCGCCCGCGAGCAGCGGAGCCGCCACCAGCGACCAGAGCAGCATCCGGGATCAGCCCTTCAGGTCGGCCGCGTCGTCGGTCAGGTCGACCTGCCTGGCCCGGTAGATGGCGGTGACGACCGCGAACCCGACCGCCATCTCCACCGCCATCGCGGTGATCACCACGACGATCAGCACCTGTCCGTCGGTGCCGCCGGGCGAGACGAAGTACCAGAACGCGGCCGCGGCGACGATCACGCCGTTCAGCATCAGTTCCAGGCCCATCATCAGCATCACGATCGACTGCTGGGACAGCGCACCGTAGAGCCCGATCGCGAAGAGCCCCGCCGCGAGCAGCAGGAACAGCTGCAGGGTCATCGCCCGACCCCTCCCCCGGCCGGGTCGTCGGCGCGCCGGGCGCTCAGGTCGTCGCCGAGCCGGTCGTAGCGGCCGCGGTCGGTGGCCAGCACCACGGTGGCGACGATCGTGGCGAACAGGCCGACGCCCAGCGTCATCATCGTGAGCATCTGGCCGCCCATCAGCGCCTCGCCGAGCGCGAACGTCGGGTCGGGCGGTGGCTCACCCTGCCGGGAGGGCCAGTCGACGAGCAGGATCCCGGCCGCCAGCACGGCGAACGTCCCGACCGCGATCACCGCGGACCCGACCTTGTTGTGCACCATCGTCATCGGCATCAACCCGGCCGGGTTCATCATGTACATGATCATGAAGATGGCCATGATCACCATCTCGATGACCATCATCAGCGCGATCACCACGCCGAGGTAGCCCAGCCCGAGGAGCAACACGAGCGCGGCCGCGGCGAGGAACGACCCGAGCAGCGCGAACGTCACCTGCGCCATCGAGTCCAGCCGGAACACCAGGTACCCGAACACCAGCGCCGCCGCGGCGAACACCCAGAACAGGACGATCTCGAGCACCTCAGGCACCTCAGGCACCTCCGAGCACGACGAGTGCCACGGCCAGCGCCTGCGCGATCGTCAGCGGGATCAGCACGACCCAGGCGAACTCGACGTAGCGGTCCATCCGCACCGTCGGGAACCGGTGGCGCAAAAAGAGCAGGAGCGCCAGCACGACGGCGGTCTTGACCGCCACCCACGCCCACGGCGCCAGCACCGGCCCCGCTCCCCCGCCGAGGAAGAGCGGCACGGCCATCGCCGCCGCGACGACGAGCAGCAGCCAGCGGCCGCCCGCGAACACCAGCCGGTCCACGCCCGACAGCTCCGCCGCGGCGCCGCCGGCCACGTCGCGGGACACGGGACCGTCGAACGGGCCCCAGAACGCCATCGCGGCTGCCGACATCAGGTAGACCACGAACGCGACCGGCATGATCACGACGAACCAGAGGTCCTGCTGGGCGTCGACGATCGTGGTGAGGCGCAGGCTCTGCGCTCCGAGCGCGGCCGTGATGATCGCGAACATGTGCGGCAGCTCGTAGGCCAGCCCCTGCGCGACGAACCGGTAGCCGCCGACCAGGCCCAGCGCGCTGTTGGCGCCCCACCCGACCATCCACACCGCGGCCCACGCCAGCACCTCCATGGCGTTGAACCAGACGACCCCCACCGAGAGGTCGGCCACCGGACGCTCCCCCAGCGGCAGCACCGCGGCCGCCAGCAGCGCGGCCACGGGCAGCACGCCGCCGCCGACGCGCCCCAGCACCGAATCGGCAGCCACCGTGCGGCGGCGCTGCCCGACGAGCAGCCGGGCGGCCTCGCGCCCCGGCGCGGCGAGTGCGCCGCGCTCACCCGAGAGAGCCGCGCCGCCGACCAGCGTCGCCCACGTCACGAATCCGAGCAGCAGCGGCAGCAGCATCGGCAACCACCACGGGAGCGCCGCCGGCTCCGGCAGGACCGGCAGGTCACCCATGCCCGGCCCCCGTCCCGGCCGCCGCGCGGTCGGTGTCGGGATCGACGGCGGCCACGATCAGCCGGGCCGCCGCGAGCTCGGCTCCGACCAGGAGGTCGGCCAGCCGTGCTGCGGCATGGTGGCCCCACTCCGGTTCGCCGGGTGGGACGGAGCCACCGTGCCGCGGTTCGGCCTGCAACGCGGACTCGATCGTCGCCAGCCGCGCGGCGAGCAGCGCCGCCACGTCGGTGTCTCCGGCCGGGATCCCGCGGATCGACCAGCGCAGGGTGCGGGACCGGCGGATCCGACGCACCAGCGCGGCCGCCTCGACCGCGACCTCATCGCCGGCAAGCCCCGCGTCGCGCAGCCGCCGCGCCCGGCCCGCCTCGCTCGGCCAGCCCGCGACGCCGAGGAACCGGGCCAGCCCGTCCAGCTCGCGCGCTGCGGTGCTCGGCCACTCGAACGGCCTCGCGGGCCCCGCATCCAGCACCTCGGCCGATGCTTCCTGGATCACGTCACCCTGGAGCGTCACCCGCACCACCAGCCCGGCGGGCCAGTCCGGCAGCACCGGGCCGAGCGGGACGTGCAGCCGGTCGAGGGTCAGCCCGTCGCGGTCGGCGCCCAGCTCGGCCATCGGCAGCCCGGCCACCGCTCCACCGTGACCGTGGTGCCCGTGATGCCTGCCGCCATGATCTGAATGGTCGCCGTGGCCGCTGGGTTCGGCGTGGTCTTCGTGTTCAGCGTGGTCCTCATGGTCGGCATGACCCTTGTGCGCGCTGTGGCTGCCCTGTTCTCCGTGGCCCGCGTGCTCGGGTGGGTGGCTCCGGTGCTCCGCGTGGCCGCTCCGATCCCCGTCGGAGGCGTCGGGCGAGGAGCCGTCGGCCAGGAGCGCGGCTGCGGCGTCCAGCCGCTCGTCGACGTCCGCCGGCCCTGTCACCTCCAACCGGACCCGAGGCGCCGGGATCTGCTCCCACACCGTGCCGATCACCGCGGCGAGCTCGGGCCCCGGCGAGCCGGCGACGGCGAGTACGTCGGTGTCGGCGGGCCCGGTGGCCACCGGCCAGCCCCGGCGGGCGAGTGCGGCCTCCAGCGCGAGCCGCACGTCGGCGGCGCCGGGTACGGCCACGACGAGCACGTGCGGGCGCCGGGCGGCGACGCGGAGCAGGAACGCGGTCAGGTCCATCGCAGCGCCCCCTCGCGCCAGGCGTAGAGCACCCCGGCCATCAGGATCGCGAGGAACAGGAACATCTCGATCACCGCGGCCGCTCCGACCCGGGACACGACGAGCGTCCACGGGTACATGAAGAGCATCTCCATGTCGAAGGCCAGGAAGACCATGGTCACCGGGTACCAGCGCACGTGGAACCGTGAGACGGCGTGCTCCCGCGGCGCCAGCCCGCCGGCGAAGGCCCCGACGCCGTCCATGGGACGGCTCACCGCCAGCACCGCGGAGAGCGCGTAGCCCAGGAGCACCAGGCCGGCACCCACGAGGAGCACCACGAGCAGCGGGCCGAACTCCGCCACGAAACCATCCTCCTCGATACCCGTATGGGGTGTCGGAGTGTGGTCGATCGGCGGCGTGGTGTCCAGCGTCGGCGGCGGTTCTCCGGAACGGACCACCGAACCGGGTAGGGGGGCATAGTATTTCGGGCGGCCCCCGAGGAGGACCGATGCACGGATACACCCAGGACAAGGACGCCTACCTCAAGCGGCTGCGGCGCATCGAAGGTCAGGTCCGCGGCATCGCCAAGATGATCGAGGACGACAAGTACTGCATCGACGTGCTCACCCAGGTCTCCGCAGCCACCAAGGCCCTCGAGGCCGTTGCACTCGGCCTGCTCGACGAGCACCTCCGCCACTGCGTCACCGAGGCCGCCACCGAGGGTGGCCGGATCGCGGAGCAGAAGGTGGCCGAGGCGAGTGCCGCGATCGCCCGCCTCGTGAAGTCCTGAGCCGGGAACACGCTGCGGGTACGGGATAGCCCCAAGGGGTATGTCCGGCTCCGGCTCACCGCCCGACGGATCGGCCGTGACCACGGTCACCCGCACACCCTCTTGATAGGATACCCCCCTACGGTATTGTCATCGACGTTCGGAGAGGAGCCCCGCATGAACGGCTACGAACACGACAAGGACGCCTACCTCAAGCGGATGCGCCGCATCGAAGGCCAGGTCCGCGGCATCGCCAAGATGATCGAGGACGACAAGTACTGCATCGACGTGCTCACCCAGGTCTCCGCAGCCACCAAGGCCCTCGAAGCCGTTGCACTCGGCCTGCTCGACGAGCACCTCCGCCACTGCGTCACCCAGGCCGCCACCGAGGGCGGCCAGATCGCCGACCAGAAGGTCGCAGAAGCCAGTGCCGCCATCGCGCGGCTGGTCAAGTCCTGAACCCCACAGGGAGGAACCACCCATGAGCGAGAGCACCTACACCGTCGACCGGGATGACCTGCGGCCACTGCGTCGCCTCGGTCACCGAGGAGATCAGCGAGATCGACGGTGTCACCGACGTCGCGGTGGACCTGCCCACCGGCGCCGTCACCGTCACCAGCAGCACGCCGGTCGACGGCGCGGCTGTCCGCACCGCAGTCGAGGAAGCCGGGTACCAGCTCGCCGGCTAGGAGCGCGCTCCTCAAAGCCGGCCGGAGATCAGGAATCTGACATGAACGTAAGCGCGAAGCTCTCCGCCTACGGTGCGGCGCTCGCCCTGCTCGTCGCAGGTGCGTATGTCGTCGGCACCGCTGTCGGTCCCCTCCGCTCCGTCGCCGCGAGCGACGCCGCACCGTCCGGCGCTGAGGCCGCCGGACACGGGGACGCACACAGCGGCACCGTCGCGGAGGCCTCCGTCGCCGAGCCTGCGAGGCGCGCAGGCAACACGGCCGACCAGCCTGCCGGGCTGGCGTCGAGCAGGGGCGGTTACACCCTCACGCCCACCGACTCGACGCCCGAGGCGGGATCCTTCTCCTTCCAGATCACGGGCCCCGACGGGGCGCCGGTCACCGCGTTCGACGTCGAGCACGACAAGCGGATGCACCTGATCGTCGTGCGCCGCGACACGACCGGCTTCCAGCACGTGCACCCCGAGATGGCGCCCGACGGCACCTGGTCGGTCCCGTTGACGCTCCCGACCGGCGGCTCGTACCGCGCTTTCGCGGACTTCGCCCCCACCGGCGGCGCGGGCACCACGCTCGGTGTCGACCTCGCCGTTCCCGGCGCGTTCGAGCCGGCGGAGCACGCCCCGAGCCGCACGGCCCAGGTCGACGGGTACACCGTGGAGCTCGCCGGCGAGCTGGTGCCCGGCCAGGCCTCGCCCGTCACCCTGACGGTGAGCAAGGACGGGCGACCGGTCACCGACCTGCAGCCCTACCTCGCCGCATACGGCCACCTGGTCGCGCTGCGCGGGGGCGACCTCGCTTACCTTCACGTGCACCCCGAAGGGGCGCCCGGCGACGGCCGCACTCCCGCGGGTCCGCAGATCGAGTTCGTCGCCCAGGTGCCGAGTGCGGGCAGCTACCGCCTGTTCCTCGACTTCCAGCACGGCGGGGTCGTCCGAACCGCGGAGTTCACCGTGCCCACCGGTCCTGCCGTCGCCGACGCCGGCCCCCCGGCGCACGCCGATGACGGCCACGGCCACTGATCGCGCAGAAGGAGGCTGGATGATGAGTACCGACACGGCTCCCCTCACGACCGTCGAGCTGGCGATCGGCGGCATGACCTGCGCGTCGTGCGCCAACCGGATCGAGCGCAAGCTGAACAAGCTCGACGGCGTGACCGCCACCGTCAACTACGCCACCGAGAAAGCCCGGGTCGAGGCACCGGGCGGCGTCGACCCCGCCACCCTGGTGGCCCAGGTCGAGGCGGCCGGCTACACCGCCGAGCTGCCCCGGCCGGCCGCGTCCCGCGAGGACGAGGCTCCGGAGGACGACCCGACCCGCCCGCTGCGGAACCGGCTGATCACCAGCGCGGTCCTGGCCGTGCCGGTGATCGCGCTCTCGATGGTCCCCGCCCTGCAGTTCACCTACTGGCAGTGGATCTCGCTCGCGCTCGCCGGTCCGGTCGTCACGTGGGCGGCATGGCCGTTCCACCGGGCGGCGTGGGCGAACCTGCGCCATGGCGCCGCCACCATGGACACGCTGATCTCGATGGGCGTGGTCGCGGCGTTCGCCTGGTCGCTGTACGCCCTGCTGTTCGGCACGGCGGGGGTGCCCGGCATGACGCACCCCTTCGAGCTGACGATCTCGTCGAGCGACGGCGCCGCGAACATCTACCTGGAGGTCGCCGCCGGCGTCACCACGTTCATCCTGGCCGGCCGGTACTTCGAGGCCCGGTCGAAGCGCCGGGCCGGGGCAGCACTGCGGGCGCTGCTCGAACTCGGGGCGAAGGACGTCGCCGTGCTGAGACACGGCACCGAGGTGCGCATCCCGATCGATCAGCTGGCCGTGGGCGACCGGTTCGTCGTGCGGCCAGGCGAGAAGGTCGCCACCGACGGTGTGGTCGACGAGGGCACCTCGGCGGTGGACGCGTCGATGCTCACCGGCGAGTCCGTGCCGGTGGAGGTCGGGCCCGGCGACGCGGTCGTCGGCGCAACGGTCAACGCGGGCGGCCGGCTCGTGGTGCGCGCCACCCGGGTCGGCTCGGACACCCAGCTCGCGCAGATGGCGAAGCTCGTCGAGGACGCCCAGAACGGCAAGGCCGCCGCGCAGCGCCTCGCCGACCGCATCTCCGGGGTGTTCGTGCCGATCGTGATCGGGCTCGCCGTGGTCACCCTCGGGTTCTGGCTCGGCACGGGTGCCGGCGCCGCGGCGGCGTTCACGGCCGCGGTCGCCGTGCTGATCATCGCCTGCCCCTGCGCGCTGGGCCTCGCCACGCCCACCGCACTCCTCGTCGGCACCGGCCGGGGCGCCCAGCTGGGCATCCTGATCAAGGGCCCCGAGGTGCTGGAGTCCACCCGGCGGGTCGACACCGTCGTGCTGGACAAGACGGGCACCGTCACCACCGGCCGGATGGCGCTCACCGCCGTCCACGCCGGTGCCGGGGTCGACGAGAGCGAGGTCCTGCGGCTCGCCGGTGCACTGGAGGACGCCTCCGAGCACCCGATCGCCGCGGCGGTCGCCCGGGGCGCCCGCGAGCGCCTCGGGTTCCTCCCGGCCGTCGAGGGTTTCACCAACGTCGAAGGCCTCGGGGTGCAGGGGATCGTCGACGGGCACGCCGTGCTCGTCGGCCGGCCCGCCCTGCTGGAGCAGTGGAGCCACCCGCTCGACGACGAGCTCGCCGCACACCTCGCGGCGGCGCAGGCCGACGGCCGTACGGCGATCGCCGTGGCCTGGGACGGCGCGGCCCGCGCGGTCCTGGTGGTGGCCGACGCGGTGAAGCCGACGTCGACCGAGGCGATCGCGCAGCTGCGGGCGCTCGGGCTCACCCCGATCCTGCTCACCGGCGACAACGAGGCCGCAGCGCGCGCCGTCGCCGCCGAGGTGGGGATCGAGGACGTCGTGGCGGAGGTCCTGCCGGCCGACAAGGTCGACGTGGTCAAGCGGCTGCAGGACGAGGGCCTGGTCGTGGCGATGGTCGGCGACGGCGTGAACGACGCCGCCGCGCTCGCCCAGGCCGACCTGGGGCTGGCCATGGGCACCGGCACCGACGTGGCGATCGAGGCGAGCGACATCACGCTCGTCCGCGGCGACCTGCGCGCCGCGGCCGACGCGATCCGGCTCTCCCGCCGGACGCTCGGCACGATCAAGGGCAACCTGTTCTGGGCGTTCGCCTACAACGTGGCCGCCCTTCCGCTGGCCGCCGCCGGCCTGCTCAACCCGATGCTCGCCGGGGGCGCCATGGCGTTCAGCTCGGTGTTCGTCGTGGCGAACAGCCTCCGGCTGCGCCGGTTCCGCTGATCGTCGGCGCGCAAGCGGAGACGGCGTGCGCGAGCGGGCAACACGTCGTCGCTCACGCACCCCGTCTCCGCGGACGCACCCCGTGTCCGGGCACGCGCCCCGTCGATGGGCCGCGTCGACGGAGACGGGGTGCGCGAACGGGAACGGGGTGCGCGAGCACGCGGCACGTCGGCGCCCATGCACCCCGTCTCCGCGGACGCACCCTTCCTCCGCGGACGCACCCCGTGTACGGCGGCCTCGGGCACGACGTCCTGTGCTCGCGCGGAACCGCGGTGACGGCCGGCGCAAGCACCCGCGGTGGCCGGGACGGCGAGCCCGACCTGCTCCTCGCAATGGCTGTCGCGGTCGCCCTCATCGGGATGGGCGTGGAGGTCGCCGCACGGGCGCGGCGCATCCCCGGCACACCGCAGCGGCTGGTCACCGGTCGACAGCAGCTCCTCGCCCTGGGTATCGCGCGCATCTGATCGCCACGTCCGAGCCCGGCCGGAACACCCGGCCGGGCTTCGTGCTGTCGACCCCTGCGCCTCCCACCGAGAGAGACCATGACCAAGAACCTCAAGGCCACGCTCACCGTCGTACTCGCCGCCGCCGGCCTGCTCGCCTTCCTGCTCCTCGTCAACCGGCCGAGCACGCCCGAGCCCGTCGCGCAGTCGGGTGTACCGGCGGATGTCCTCGTCCGCGAGGACAGCCACCGCCTGTCCACGGCGCCGGACGGCCGGGTGACGTTGGTGGAGTTCCTCGACTTCGAGTGCGAATCCTGCAGAGCCGCGTACCCGGCGGTCGAGCAGCTGCGCGCCGACTACGACGGGCGCGTCACCTTCGTCGCCCGCTACTTCCCCATCCCCAGCCACTCCAACGCGCAGAACGCCGCGATCGCGGTCGAGGCCGCCGCGCAGCAGGGCCGTTTCGACGAGATGTACCGGCTCATGTTCGAGACCCAGAGCACGTGGGGCGAGCAGCAGGTCTCGCACGCGGCGACCTTCCGCCAGTTCGCCGCCGACCTCGGCGTGGACATGGCCGCCTACGACCGCGCCGTGGCGGACCCGGCGACGCTGGAACGCGTCCGGGCCGACCAGCGCGACGGCCACGCAGCCGGCGTGCAGGGCACCCCGACGTTCTTCCTCAACGGGCAACGGCTCGACCCTCGTTCCATCGCGGACCTGCGCACCGCGCTCGACCAGGCGCTCGGGCAGTAGGAAGGGACGGAGGAACGGATGTCCCGCACTCGCGCTCGCACCCGCGACATCGCCCTGCCCCGGACGCCCCGGCTCGCCACGCGTGACGGCACCCCCGTCGAGCACGCCCCGGAGAACCGCGCCGTCGTCGACGGTCTCGACGCGTTCCTCGCCCGCACCTGCGGGTGGGTGCTGGTGCTCGGTGGCGCGATCGGCACAGCGGCGGCGTTCGCGCTGATGCTCGACCGCATCGCGCTGCTGAAGGATCCCGCGTTCGTCCCGAGCTGCAGCATCAGCCCACTGCTGTCGTGCGGCTCGGTGATGACCTCACCGCAGGCCGAGGTGTTCGGGTTTCCGAACCCGCTGATCGGCCTCGTCGCGTTCCCGGTCATCGCGACGGTCGGCGTGCTCGCGCTCGGCGGTGGCACGGTGCCCCGCTGGGTATGGCTCGGCCTGCAGGCCGGGAGCGTCGCCGGGATCGTGTTCGTGCACTGGCTGATCTCCCAGAGCCTCTACGCGATCGGCACGCTCTGCCCCTACTGCATGATCGTCTGGGTCGTGACGATCACCGTCTTCTGCTACGTCACGCTGCACAACCTCACCGCCGGCAGGCTCCCCCTGCCGCGCGCAGGGCGGAGGATCGCCGCGTACCACGGCGTTCTCCTCACGTCGTGGGTGCTGCTGATCGTCGCGTTGATCGCCGCCCGGTTCTGGCCGTACTGGACCGGGTTGCTCGGCTGAGGGTCGATCATCGCTGTATGGGGCTATCATCGCTAGATGGCGATCGATTGTTGCGACCAGGATCTGGCGCCTGCGGTGGCGTTGTTCCGGTCGCTCGGCGACTCGACCCGGCTGGCGATCGTCCTCCGGCTGGCCGAAGGAGGAGGCCCGCGTGGTGGACCTGACCCGTGCCCTCGGCCTCGCCCAGTCCACGGTGTCCAAACACGTGGCGTGCCTGCGCGACTGCGGGCTCGTCGACTTCCGGGTCGAGGGGCGGCAGTCGTTCTACTCCTTGACCCGTCCCGAGCTGGTCGACCTGCTGCGCAGCGCCGAGCAGCTGTTGACCGAGACCGGGGCCGCGGTGGCGCTCTGCCCCGTCTACGGCGACCGCGCGGCGGCGTCGTGAGCAGCCCGGCCGTCGCGGAGGATCGTCGTGCCGTGCTCCGGCGCCGGATCCGGCTGCTGGTCGCCGCGACGATCACCTACAACGTCATCGAGGCGATCGTGGCGATCACCGCCGGCACGATCGCCTCGTCGATCGCGCTCGTCGGGTTCGGTCTCGACTCGGTGATCGAGGTCAGCTCCGCCGCCGCGGTCGCCTGGCAGTTCGCCGGCCCCGACCCCGAGCGACGGGAGAAGGTCGCGCTGCGGATCATCGCGGGGTCGTTCTTCGTCCTCGCGGCGTACGTCACGGTGGAGGCACTGCGCACGCTCGTCGGCGGGCAGCAACCCGAGCACTCCCGCGTCGGGATCGTGCTGGTCGCGATCAGCGTCGTGATCATGCCGTTCCTGTCCTGGGCGCAGCGACGGGCCGGCCGTGAGCTGGGCTCGGCCAGCGCGGTCGCCGACTCGAGGCAGACCCTGCTGTGCACCTACCTCTCGGCGGGGGTTCTGCTCGGGCTGGTGCTCAACGCCGCGCTCGGCTGGTGGTGGGCCGACCCGGTGGTCGCGCTCGGGCTGGCCGCTGTCGCGGTCCGCGAAGGCCGCGCGGCGCTGCGCGGCGAGACCTGTTGCCCACCCGTTCACGCCGCAGAAGAGGCCGGGTGCAGCGGGGCGTGCTGCGCCGGGGAGGCACGGTGAGCGCCATGGCGTGGGCATGGGCGGCGCTGGCCCTCTACCTGGCCGGGCTCGTCCTCGCGTTCGGCGTCCGAACCTGGCTGCAGGTGCGGCGCACGGGCACGAGCGGGTTCCGCGGCCTGTCCGGCCGTCCCGGATCGCTCGCCTGACCGCCGTGGCGTCGGGGTCGTGCTGATGGCACCGAACCTGATCGCCGTGCTCGGGCTGATCTGCCTGGTCGCGGCGATCCAGATCCAGGTCCGTGTCGTCGAGGAGCCGTACCTGCGGCGGGTCCACGGAGACCCCTACCTTCGGTACTCGGCAGCTGCCGGGCGCTTCCTGCCCGGCATCGGAACACGCCAGGCGGCAGAGGAGGGTGATGTCGGGTGAGCCGGGGTCCCGAGGACATGGAACGGCTGCGCCGGTACTGGGACAAGCACTCCGGCTCCTATGACCGGCAGATGGCGTTCGTCGAGCGGAAGCTGTTCGGGGACAGCCGCCAGTGGGTGTGCGGGCAGGCGGTCGGAGACGTGCTCGAGGTGGGCGTCGGCACCGGGCTGAACCTCGGCGGGTACCCCGAGGACGTCTCCATCACCGGCGTCGACCTCAGCCCGGCGATGCTCGAACACGCTCGGCAACGGGCCGCGGCGAGCGGCCGCAAGGTCGCCCTGCAGGTCGGCGACGCCCACCGGCTGGAGTTCCCCGACGCCTCGTTCGACACGGTGGTGTGCACGTTCTCGCTCTGCGCGATCCCGGACGAGCGGCGGGCGATCGCCGAGATGTGGCGCGTGCTGCGGCCCGGTGGGCAGCTGCGGATGGCCGATCACGTCGTCAGCACGTCCGCGCCGGTGCGGCTGCTCCAGCGGATGCTCGAGGTGGTGTCGATCCCGGTCGGCGGGGAGCACTTCCGTCGCCGACCGGTCGTCCACGTGCGCGGGCAGGGATTCGTGATCGAGCAGCAGGAGCGCTTCAAGCTGGGGATCGTGGAGCGCGTCGCCGCCCGCAAACCAGGCGGCTGATCTGCGAGCAGAGCGACGTACATGACGGCCAGGCCGACGAAGGAGGATGATCCGATGGACCTCACCGCGGGGCCGACGATCCGCGATGCCCAGGCCGTCGACACGCCGAGGCTGACCGAAATCGTGCGCGGCTCGGGCGCCTACGACGGCACGTACCGGGGTCATGGTCGCGTCGCTCTCCGTCGACGCCGCCTACGTGGCCGCCAACCCGACGCGGGTCTGCGTCGACGGCGGGGGCGGGATCGTCGGGTTCGCCAGCCTGCTGCTGCCGGGCCGCGGCGTCGACGGCGAGGCCGAGCTCGACTACATGTTCGTGACCGACGGCCAGCAGGGGCGCGGCATCGGCCGGGCCCTGATGGCCGACATCACCGCGCTCGCCCGGGAGCTGGGCGTCGGGCGCATCCACATCGTGTCGCACCCGCCGGCCGAGCCGTTCTACCGATCGGTCGGCGCGGTACCGGTGGGAGAGGTGACGCCGGCGGGCCGGATCACCTGGGCCCGCCCGTGGCTCCGGCTCGACGTCCCGGTCAGCGGGACCGCGCGCTGAGCCCGCCGTCGACCGGCAGGCAGACGCCGTTGACGTAGGCGGCGTCGTCCGAGGCGAGGAAGACCGACGCGTTGGCGACGTCCCACGGGGTGCCCATCCGGCCGGTCGGGCTGGCCTCGTCGCGCCGCGCACGGGCCTCGGCGGCCCGGCCGGGGTCGGTGTGGAGCTGCCGCTCCACCAGCGGGGTGTCGATGAGGCCGGGCAGGACCGCGTTGACCCGGATCCCGTCGCGCGCGTGCGTGAGGGCGAGCGACACGGTGAGCTGGTTGACCGCGGCCTTCGCGGCCATGTACGCGGGATAGTCGTAGCCGAGGTGGCGGATGCCGGCCACCGAGGACACGTTGACCACCGCGCCGCGCCCGGCCGCGAGCATGTGCGGCAGCGTGTGCTTGCAGGTGAGGAAGACCCCGGTGAGGTTCAGCGCCAGCGCACGGTCCCAGTCGGCGCGCGTGAGCTCGTCGACGCCGCCGGTCAGCGCCACACCCACGTTGTTGTGCAGCACGGCGGGGACACCCAGCTCCGTGGCGGCGACGTCCACCGCCCGCACGACGTCGTCCTCGTCGGTGACGTCCGCGGCCACGGCGAACGCCGTGCCGCCCTCGGCCCGGATGAGCCCGGCGGTGTCCTCAGCACTGCTCCGGTTGATGTCGACGGCGACGACGGCGGCTCCCTCGCGCGCATAGGCGAGAGCCGCGGCGCGGCCGTTGCTCAGTGCCTCGCCGCTCGATCCCGCGCCGAAGACGACGGCCACCCGATCGGCCAGGCGGTTCACCAACGAGCCTCCTCGAACGAACGTCATGGAATCCATGCCGGACGGCCTCGACGACCGGCAGGTCCACACTGCCGCGACCACCGCCGGCCGGCCACCGCCACCCGTCGTGAAGTGGGCCCGCTGGTTCCACCCTGTGTCGAAAGCGGCGAGCGACATCCGCGCCGAGCCGGGTCTCCCGCGGTCCCGGCGGCGGAGAGGATGCTCGAACCTGCCGGTCGTCACCGCGCCTGGTGTCGAATCGGCGGCACTCCCGGTCGTCATGGGTGTGAGTCACCGAACGAGGGAGGAAGGCACGTGAAGTATGTGCTGATGTTCGCCGAGACCGCGCAGTACGCCGAGGACCTGGCCGCCCTGAGCGACCCGGAGCGCCAGGCGGCCTACGACGAGGTGGGGCGCTGGTTCGCCGACCACGCCGCGCGGATCACCCACCACGTCCACCTCCAGCCCGCGCACACGGCGACCACGATGCGCAAGGCGGACGGTCACGCGGAGGTGACCGACGGGCCGTTCGTCGAGGGCAAGGAGATCGTCAGCGGGTTCGTCGTGGCCGAGGTGGCCGACCTGGACGAGGCGCTCGCGATGGCGCGCTCCTGGCCCGCCTGCCCGATCATCGAGATCCGGCCCGCCGACGGCTGAGCACGTGGACGGCCCGCACGACGAGCTGGCCGGCGTGGTGCGCGACCACGCCGGCCGGCTCGCGGCGTCCCTCGTGCACCTGCTCGGGGACTTCTCCGCCGCGGAGGACCTCGTGCAGGACGCGATCGAGACCGCACTGCGGCGCTGGCCGGTCGAGGGCATCCCGGACCGGCCGGACGCCTGGCTGTTCACCGTCGCGCGCAACCGCGGCCTCGACGTACTGCGTCGCCAGGCCCGCTACCGGGAGAAGCTCGCCCAACTGCAGTGGCCCGCACCGGCCGAACCCGACGACCGGCTGCGCCTGCTGTTCACCTGCTGCCACCCGGCACTCCCGCGACAGGCGCAGATCGCGCTCACCCTGCGCACGATCTGCGGCCTGACGACAGCCCAGATCGCGGCGGCGTTCCTCGTGCCCGAGAGCACGGTGGCGCAGCGGATCACCCGGGCCAAACGCAAGATCACCGATGCCGGGATCCCGTACCGCATCCCGCCCGATCCGGAACTGCCGGAGCGGTTGAACGAGGTCCTCACGGTCGTCTACCTGGTCTTCAACGAGGGCTACCTGTCCTCCACCGGCGACGGGGCCTGGTCGCGGCGCCTGGCCGAGGACGCCGAATGGCTGGCGTCCTCGCTCGCCTGGATCCTGCCCCGCGAGCCCGAGGTCCTCGGGCTGCTCGCGTTGATCCGGCTCCACCAGGCCCGCGTCGCGGCCCGGTTCGATCCCGACGGGCGCATCGTGCTGCTGCCCGACCAGGACCGTGGTCGATGGGATCACGCCGCCATCGCCGAGGCGGGCCAGCTCATCGCCCGCGCCGCCACGCTGCGGCGCGCGGGGCCCTACCAGCTGCAGGCCGCGATCGTGGCCTGTCATGCCGAGGCTCCGAGGTGGGAGGACACCGACTGGCCGCAGATCGTCGTCCTCTACGACATGCTGCTCGCCATGGCTCCGTCGCCCGTCACCCGGCTGCACCGCGCGATCGCCCTCCGCTATCTCGCGGGTCCGGAGGTGGCGATGGACGAGCTCGCGCCCCTCGCCGAGCCTCTCGACCGGTATCCGCTCCTCCACGCCACCCGCGCCGAACTGCTCAGGGCGCTCGGTGAACCCGAGGAGGCGCGGGAGGCCGACCGCCGTGCGCTCGACCTCACCGCGAACCCCGCCCAGCGCGCCCTCCTCGAGGACCGCGTCAGCTGGATGTGACGCTGGGCGTCCCGCTCACGGGCTGCCAGGCGGCCCGGCCGAGGAAGCCCAGCATTCTTGCCTGCTCGTCGCCACCCCCGGGCGGCGTGACCTCCGGCCCGAAGAAGCCCGGGCGGCGCACGACGTGCGAGGGCGCCCAGTCGGACACCAGTGCGACGAACGTCGGATCCAGCCGCACGTCCATCCCGAGCGCATGCCCCACGTCCCAGGTGTGCACCACGTGGTCGACGGTCAGTATGGTGACCATCTCCGCGAGCGGGACCTCGCCCAAGCCCGTGATCGACGTCGTCCGTCCCAGCGCTTCGGGTGTCAACGCCGGCACCGACTCGGCACGCGCCGCCCGCCAGACCGCGACCGGGTCCGCACCGGCCAGCTCACCCGGATGCGGTGCACCCGGAGCGCCCCGCCCGTCGGGGTAGTCCGTGCCGGTCGCCCAGGCCCGCATCTGACGCTGTCCCCAGATCACGTGCCCGGCGACGTCGCGCACCGTCCACTCCGTGCACGCCGACGGCGCGTCCCACTGGTCCGGTCGCACCGCGACCAGCACCGCGTCGAACCCGTCCTGCGCCCGCTGGTACCGCTGCATCGCGTCCATCACTGTCCTTCCGCTCGAGGAACCCACACCCCCGAGACGAACCAGCGGGGGCCGAGTTCGACACGGCGGACCATGCCGATGCCGGAAGTTCCTCAGTGCCCGGTGACGCGCAGGTGGGCCCGCTCGCCCTGCACCCCGAACAGCACCAGCAGCTCCACCGGGCCGGGCCCGGCCGACGCCATCCAGTGCGGGAGGTGCGTGTCGAACTCCGCGGCCTCGCCCGGCGTGAGCACGAGGTCCTGGTCCCCGAGCACCAGCCGGAGCCGGCCGTCCAGGACGTAGAGCCACTCGTACCCCGCATGGGTCTGCGGGTCGGGGTCCTCCGCGCGAACAGGGATGATCAGCTTGAATGCCTGCACCCCGCCCCCGCGGCGGCTCAGGGGGATGTGCGTCATCCCGTGGCGGCGCACCGGGCGGATGTGGACGCGCGGGTCACCGGTCTGCGGTGCCCCGACGAGCTCGTCGAGGGCAACCCCGTAGACGCGCGCGAGCGGCAGGAGCAACTCCAGGTTCGGCCGGCGTCCCCCGCTCTCGAGCCGCGAGAGCGTGCTCGCCGAGATCCCGGTCGTCGAGGCGACGTCGGTGATGGTCATGCCGCGGCGCTTGCGCAGGGCCCGCAGCCGCGGCCCGACCGCGCCGAGCACGGCATCCAGTTCCTCGTCCACCTGACCATCGTGCCGGAACGGCACGACAACGTGCTACAGCTGCAAGGCGGCGTCGCGGGCGATCCGGTCGGCGCGGCGGGTGGTCTCGGGCAGGCGGTGGCGGGCGAGCCGCAGCACGTGGTCGCACGCCGCGTCGAGCCCGATGCGGTGACCCACGGACACGAACACCGGCTGGACGCCGTGCTGCGTGCGCAGCGCCCGCCCGATCACGTCATCGCCGTCGATCTGGTCCGTCCACGATCCGCGCGCCGGCTTCGGCATCTCGAACGGCACGGGCGGGTTCTTCGCCACGCCGATCGTGGGCACGTCGGTGAGCAGCCCGACGTGGCAGGCCAGACCGAACCGGCGCGGGTGGGCGAGACCGGCGCCGTCGCACACGATCAGGTCCGGGGTGCGGGTCAGCGCCTCCAACGCGATCGTGACGGCGGGCAGCTCGCGCATCGGGAGGTAGCCCGGCTCGTACGGGTGGTCGGCGGGCCCGCGGGCGGTGGTGGTCTCGATCGGTCGCAGCGTGTCCGCGTCCAACACGACGACCGCGGCCACGAGGTCGTCGGAGCCCTCGCGGTGAGCCACGTCGATGCCGGCCACCGTGCGGAGCTCCGCCGGGCCGGAGCCGGTGGGGTCGACGAGCGGGCGCAGTTTTTCCTGCTGGGCCGCGGCCTCGTCGAGCGTGGCCGGAGCGGGACCGAGGGAGCAGAGTTGCACGTCGGCGGACGTTATCGGTTTTCGGCCCCGGGGGGCACTCCCTGCCCGCCGACGGGCAAGCCTGTTGGTCCTGGTCGCCGCGGCAGCGATGGGCAACCGATACCCGCCGATAACGATCAGGACCGATCGGGTACCCCTGCCACGTGAGTGATCAGGAGGAGAAGGTACTGGTGCCCGCCCTGGTCGGGCTGGAGGTGAGCGACGCGCACGAGCTCGGCTTCGAGGCGCGGGTGGTCGTGGTCACAGCCGATCCCGACGTGCCGCTCCCGACCTCGGGCGTCGTCACCGCGCAGGCACCGGCTGCCGGAACCCGGGTCGACCCGGCCGCCGCGGTCGCCGTCGCCGTCAGTTCCGGCGGTGAGGGCGGGGGTGGAGGCGGTGGAGGTGGTGGAGGTGGCCGCCCGCTCACCACGCCCACGCCGGGACCGCGTGACCCGTCCGGCTCGAAGACACCCGCCTGAATTCCTCCGCGTCGCTGTCGAGAACGGCACGCTCCCGTTCGTAGGACGCGGTGAGGGCGCCGCAGCGGCGCCCGGGGATCGAGGAGACCGAGACCGCCGGGCTGCCGCCCGGCGCGCCCGGGTGAGCCTCTGTGCCATCGTCGGCTCAGTCACCAGGTGTGCCGCGGCGATCTCGGCGGTGGTCAGGCCGCACACGGCGCGCAGCTGCACGACCTGCTCGCGGTAGACCCGGTCCAGGTCCTGCACGTCCGGCAGCCTAGGAGTGTCCTGTTATGGTCGAGTGCGTGGCAGGCGCAGGGGACGACGACATCTCCGAGTGATCCGGAGCTCGCCGATTCCCCCTTTCACCCCCAATCTGTTGTGAAGGCTGCTGCATGTCCATCGTCTGTTCCCATCTGTCCTTCTCCTGGCCCGACGACACGCCGGTGTTCGAGGACCTGTCCTTCACCGTCGGCGGCGGCCGCACGGGCCTGGTCGCCCCGAACGGCGCCGGGAAGAGCACGCTGCTCCGCCTGATCGCCGGGCAGCTGCGCCCCGGCGGCGGCACCGTCACCGTCGACGGGGTGCTCGGGTACCTCCCGCAGGAACTGCCGTTCACCGGCGAGCTCACCGTCGCCGAGGTGCTCGGGGTCGCCCCCGTGCTCGCGGCGCTGCACGCCGTCGAGGCCGGTGACGCGAGCGAGGAGCACTTCACGACGATCGGCACCGACTGGGACGTCGAGGAGCGCACCCGCGCCCAGCTCGACCGGCTCGGGCTCGCCGACGTCGAGCTCGCGCGCCGGCTCGACACCCTGAGCGGCGGCCAGGTCGTCTCCCTCGGCCTCGCCGGGCAGCTGCTGAAGCGGCCCGACGTCCTGCTGCTCGACGAGCCGACCAACAACCTCGACCTCGACGCCCGCCGCGCCCTCTACGACGTGCTCGACGACTGGACCGGTTGCCTGCTGCTGGTCAGCCACGACCGCGCGCTGCTCGACCGCGTGGAGCGCGTCGCCGAGCTCGACCGCGGCGGCGTCCGATTCTTCGGCGGCAACTTCACGGCGTACTCCGAGACCGTGCGCGCGGAGCAGGAGACCGCCGAGCGGAACGTGCGCAACGCCGAGCAGGAGGTCAAGCGGGAGAAGCGGGAGATGCAACAGGCGCGCGAGCGGGCCGCACGCCGGGCGAGCACCGCCGCTCGCAACATCAAGGACGCCGGCCTGCCCAAGATCCTCGCCGGCGCGCGGCAGCGGCGCGCCCAGGAGTCGGCCGGGAAGGCGGACGAGACCCACTCCGCGCGGGTCGGGGCGGCCCGCTCCCGGCTCGACGAGGCGAGCCAGGCGCTGCGCGACGAGCAGAAGATCGCGCTGGAGCTGCCGGACACCCGCGTGCCGGCCGGGCGCACGGTGTTCCTCGGTGCGGGGATCCGGGTCCGTGACCTCTTCGCCGACGACGGGGTCGACCTGGCGATCCGCGGGCCCGAGCGCATCGCGCTGACCGGGCCCAACGGTGCCGGCAAGTCCACGCTGCTGCGCGTCGTCCAGGGCGACCTGACACCCGACGCCGGCACCACGAGCCGCGCCGACGGCCGGATCGCCTACCTGTCCCAGCGGCTGGACCTGCTGGACCCGGACCGCACCGTCGTGGAGAGCCTTTCCGCCGCCGCGCCCGCGATGCCGCCCTCGCGGCGGATGCACCTGCTCGCCCAGTTCCTCTTCCGCGGCGCGCGCATCCACCTGCCGATCCGGGCGCTCTCCGGCGGCGAGCGGCTGCGCGCCACCCTCGCCTGCGTGCTGTTCGCCGAACCCGCGCCCCAGCTCCTGCTGCTGGACGAGCCGACGAACAACCTCGACCTGGTCAGCGTCGGCCAGCTGGAGGGCGCGCTGGCTGCCTACGAGGGCGCGTTCGTGGTGGTGAGCCACGACGAACGGTTCCTCACCGAGATCGGGGTGGACCGCTGGCTCCGGCTCGCGGACGGGCGGCTGCGCGAGACGGGGGCGCCGGAGCACGCTGGCGGCTAGGCCGGCCTCACAGACCCGGCGCAGCCACCAGTCGGTTGGCGGCAACCGCGCGCTGCACGTCCTCGTGCACCAGGTCGGCGTTCAACGCGATGGCGGCCACCGATCCCATCCCGGCCGCCGTCACCACCTGGGCCCGCGGGTCCACGACGTTCCCGGCGGCCCAGACGCCGGGAACGCTCGTGCGGCCGGTCGGATCGGTGACCACCCGGCCGTCGTCGCCGGTCGCGCAGCCCAACCCGGCCAGCAACTCGTCCCGTGCGACGAACCGCGGCGCGACGAACAGCGCCGCCCGCGGCACCACCTGCCCACCGGCCAGCTCCACCCCGTGCAGGGCGTCGTCGTCCACGACCAGGCCGGTGACCTCGCCGTCGGCGATGTGCACCCCGCGCGCGACCAGCTGCTCGCGCTCGTCGGCGGTCAGCTCGTTCGTGTGCGGGAAGAACACCACGTCCGCCGACCACTGCGGCAGCAGCAGCCCCAGGTGCAGGGCCGAATCGCCGAGCACGCCGAGCGGCCGGTCGCGCACCTCGTAGCCGTGGCAGTACGGGCAGTGCAGCACATCCCGCGCCCACCGCTCGCGCAGGCCAGGGATGTCGGGCAGCTCGTCACGCAGACCGGTGGTCACCAGCACGCGGCGGGCGCGCAGGGTCCCCCCGCCCGCCAGGTGCACCGCGAAACCCTCGTCGATGCGCTCGACCCGGTCCTCGACGAGCACGCCCCCGTAACCGGCCACCTCGGCCCGCCCCACCTCGAGCAGCTGGGCCGGCGGCATCCCGTCGCGCGACAGGAAACCCTGCATGTGGGCGGCCGGGGCGTTGCGCGGGTCCCCCGCGTCCACCACCGCCACCCGCCGCCTCGCCCGCGCCAGCACCAGGGCCGCGTTCAAGCCCGCCGCGCCGCCACCGACCACCACCACGTCGAACCCGTTGTCCATGTCCCCGAGCATCCGCCTGCCGGACCGGATCCGGCAACGAACGTTGCCGTTTCCGGGACGACGTCGTTCGATGGGCCAGTGCAGGACACACCGATGATCAAGGGCGCCCTCGCCGAGGTCGGGCCCCGGGTACGGAAACTGCGGACCCAACGCGATGTCACCCTCAGCGCGCTGGCCGAAGCCACCGGCATCTCCAAGAGCACCTTGTCGCGGTTGGAGTCGGGCGGGCGGCGGCCCAGCCTGGAACTGCTGCTACCGATCGCGGTGGCACTGCAGGTGCCGGTCGACGAGCTGATCGGCACACTCCGGGTCGCCGACCCCCGCGTGCACACGAGCCCGCGCCGCGTGGAGGGACGGACGGTGCTCCCGCTGACCCGTCAGCCCGGCCCGCTGCAGGCGTTCAAGCTGACCATCCCGGCGACACAGAGCGACCCGCGACCCGTCACCCACGACGGGTACGAGTGGCTCTACGTGCTGTCCGGGCAGCTGCGGATGGTTCTCGCCGACCACGACCTGACCCTCGGCCCCGGCGAGGCGGCGGAGTTCGACACCCGGCTGTCGCACTGGTTCGGCAGCACCGGCCACGGCCCCGTCGAGATCCTCAGCCTGTTCGGGCGCCAGGGCGAACGCATGCACGTCCGCGCCCGCCCCCGCCGCTGACCCCGCCGAAACGCGAGACTCACCCCGGCCGGTGGCGCGGGGTGCGCGGTCAGCCTGGTTCGGGGGCCGCGGCGTCCAGCGCTACCGGTGAGTGGCTCATCGGGCGCGCGGTGAAGATCATGTCGCGGGTGATGTCGCCGAACCGGGTGGTCAGCAGGTCGACGGGGTAGCTCTGGCGCATCGCCCACGGCGCGGAGCGGCCTTGCTTGGGCAGCACGTCCTTGGCCCGCTGCACGTAGCCGGAGGTGAGTCCCAGCAGCGGGCGGGCCGCGACGGCGCCGTGGAACTCGGGCGTGGCCGAGCGGTAGCCGTGGGCGTCCATGTGGGCGAGGAGCCGGCAGACGTAGCGTGCGGTGAGGTCGGCCCGCAACGTCCAGGAGGCGTTGACGTACCCGATGCAGATCGCGAGGTTCGGCACGCCGGAGAGCAGGCAGCCGCGGTAGACGACTGTGCGGCCCGGGTCGACGTCGGTGCCGTCCACCGTGATCCGCATGCCACCGCCGATCTGCAACGACAGCCCCGTGGCCGTGACGACGACGTCGGCCGGCAGCTCGCGATCGGAGGTGAGCCGGATCCCGCTCTCGGTGAAGGTGGCGATGGTGTCGGTGACGACGTCGGCGCGGCCCGACCGCAGTGCGCGGAACAGGTCGCCGTCGGGCACGACACACAGGCGCTGGTCCCACGGCTGGTAGCGGGGTGTGAAGTCGCGGTCGATGACGCCGTGGTCGGGGATCTGGCGCTCGAGCCCCGCGCGCAGCATCCGCTTCGCCACCCCGGGTGCGCGCTGCGCGAGCTGGTAGAACGCGGAGGTCACGAGGACGTTCTTCCACCGGATCAGGCGGTGTGCCCAGCGGGGCAACCGATCGACGAGCCGGTCGGTGCCGGGCAGCGCGATGACGTAGCTCGGCGAGCGCTGCAGCATGGTGACCTGCGCTCCCCGCTCGGCGAGCGCCGGCACCAGCGTGACGGCGGTGGCCCCGCTGCCGATCACGACCACCCGCTTGCCCGAGCAGTCGAGGTCCTCCGGCCAGTGCTGCGGGTGCACCACCGTGCCCCGGTAGGAGTCGATCCCGGGGAGCTCGGGGAGGTAGCCGCGGTCGTAGCGGTAGTAGCCGGTGCCCAGGAAGAGGAAGTCGCACGTGTAGTGCTCCGTCGTGCCGTCGCCGACCTGGACCTCGACCGTCCACTGCTGGTCCGGGCTCGACCACGCCGCGGCCGTGACCCGTCTTCCGAAGCGGATGTGCCGGTCGATGCCGAACTCCGCAGCGGTTTCCCGCAGGTACGCGAGGATCGACGGGCCGTCGGCGATCGCCGCGGCCGCCCGCCACGGGCGGAACGGGAACCCGAGCGTGAACATGTCGGAGTCGGACCGGATCCCGGGGAAGCGGAAGAGATCCCAGGTGCCGCCGATCGCGTCGCGGGCCTCGATGATCGCGTAAGTGCGCTTCGGGTGCTCGGTCTGCAGCCGGTAGGCGGCGTCGATGCCGGAGATGCCGGCACCGACGACCAGGACGTCGAGATGCTCCACGGGCGCTCTCCGCTGGACGGGGTGGACGAGGATCAACCTCTCGCATGATGCACCACGCCGAGCGCACCCGCGTGCCCTCAGCTGCGGCGGCGCACGACGAACCCCACGACGAGCCCGATCACTGCCAGGGCACCGACACCGAGCGCGACCCATCCGGCCGGCGCGATCACGGTCCTGGTCGGTGCGGCCTGGGCCGGTGCCACGGGTGCCTGCTCCCCGAACGGGGCACCCGGCCGCGCGGCGAGGTCGGCGTACCGCGGGCCGGGCTCCGGGTCTCCCGCGACGCTCACGTCGAGCGTGATCGGCACGGGCGCGGCCGCCTCGGGGTCCTCCGCGGTGGGGCCGAGCTGGACGGCGATGTAGTACGTGCCCGCCACGCTCTGCGTCCGCACCTCGTTGTCGTCGGCCGTCCGGTTGTTGTATCGCACGTGCGCGGTGATCATCGCCGGGTCGTTCGAGGGCAACACCAGCTCGGAGCCGGTGTAGACCAGGCTGTCCGTCGCGATCTCCTCACGGGAGGGCGCGTAGACCGTGGTCGAGGCGGGCGACAGGTTGCGCAGGCCGGTGCCGGGCGTCTCCCCGAACCGGACGCGGTAGGCGATCCCCTGCCCCCAGTCCAGCTGCACCCGGTAGAACACGAACTCCCCGCGCTGGACCGTGTCGGTGTAGCTCCCCGAGCCGTCGAGGGCGCCCGCAACGTTGAACGAGCCTCCGCCGACGACCGGCCGGGGCGGGCCCTGCGGCTGGACGAACGTGGGCGCCGGGAGCACGGCGACCGGACCGGCGTCCGCCGCCGGCGGCTCGACCCCCACGAGCAGCTCGACCGGCAGCCGCTCCGGCACACCCGCCGACACCGTGTCCCAGGTGAGCGCGAACGTGTAGCGGCCGCCGCCCCGGCACCGGTCGGCGCTGCCGCTGCCCTTCTTCGGCTCGGTGGCGCCGGTCCACGTCGTGGCGACGGTCAGCGCCTCGCCGGAGCTGGAGTCGCCCGCCTGCTCGTTCTCGAACTCGTTGCAGTCCTCGCCGGCCTCGCCGTAGGTCCGCAGCTGCAGCGTGTTGAAGTCCTCGGTGATGCTGACGCCGGACAGGTGCGGGAACGACACGGTGGCGCTGAAGTACGCCGTGGCGCCCTCGGGGACGTCCACCGAGTAGTAGCGCTGCTCGTGCTGGCCGATCGTGTCCAGGTGCTGGCCCGGCGCGGCGGTGGGCGCGGCGTCGACGGTGGCGGCGCCGGTGATCGGCGTGCCGGCCGGCTGGTAGTTGCGCAGCGCCGTCCCGGTGACGCGCGGGAGCACCCGCTGCAACGCGGTGGCGTCGGGGGCGTCGGTGTAGGTGCCGCCGGTCGCCTGGGCGATGCAGCTGAGCTGGGCGCGGGCCTCGTCGTCGACGCCGAAGCCGACGGTGTGCACGACGAGGTCGACGCCCTGGCCGGCGAGGGTGCGCACCACCTCGCAGGGCTGCGGCGGCGCGCAGGTGTCCACCCCGTCGGAGACGAGGACGATCGAGCGCGGCCCCTCCTGCGGCAGCTGCTCCGCCGCGACCTGCAGCGACCGCCCGATCGGCGTGTAGCCGCGCGGCGTGAGGCCGTCGACGGCGGCGCCGAGGCCCGCCCGGTCGAGCGGCCCCACCGGGTTCACCACGGTGACGTCCTGGCAGCCCTGGGCGCGTTCGGCGTCGGAGTTGCCGGTGCCCGTGCCGTAGGCGGCGAGACCGACGGGGGCACCGTCGGGCGCGGCGTCCAGGAACGCGTGCACGGCCCGCCGCGCGGCGTCCATCTTGGTGCCGCCCGCCGGGTCGGCGCCCGTCATGGACCCGGATGCGTCGAGCACCACCATCGTCGACGCGAGCTCGGCTCCCCGCTCCTGAGCCTGGGCCACGCCCGGAAGGCTCCACACGCACAGCAGAGCGCCGAGCGTGCACAGGATCCGGCTCGTCAGAGGAGTGCTCACGAGAGCGGAGTCTCGCATCCGCCATCGGGGATGGAAGGCTCGCCCGCTGTGACGTCCACCGGCACGAGCGCCACCCGGCTGATCGTCCTGCGCGGCAACTCGGGATCGGGCAAGACCACGGTGGCCCGCGCCGTCCGGGCGCGCTACGGACGGGGCTGCGCGCTCGTCGAGCAGGACTACCTGCGCCGGATCGTGCTCAGGGAGCTCGATGTCGACGGCGGCATCGCCCCGGCGTTCATCGCGCACACCGTCCGCTTCGCCCTCGACCACGGCTACCACGTCGTGCTGGAGGGCATCCTCGCCCGAGCGCGCTACGGAGCGATGCTGACCGACCTGTGCCACGCCCATCGCGGGCGGACCACCGTCTTCTACCTCGACATCTCCTGGGAGGAGACGCTGCGCCGGCACGCCACGCGCCCGCAGTCGTCCGCGTTCGGGGAGGCCGAGATGCGCGAGTGGTTCCGGCCAGACGACCTGCTCGAGCTCGAGGGAGAACGGATCATCGACCAGAACCTCACGCCGGAGGAGACGATCGAAGTGGTGGCGGAGGAACTGAACGACGTCCCGCCGGCGACGCGCATCCTGAGCTGAGCCCCGCCCCGTTCCGACGAGCGGCCCGCTCGTCGGAACCTATCCGGCGAACGGGCCGTTCGTCGGAACGAAGCGGGTCGGGGCGTAACCGCTCACATCCATGCGTGGTGCCTCGCCCAGCACCTGCTCGGCCACCAGTGCGCCCGCCAGCGGGGCCAGGGTCAGGCCGGTTGCTCCGAATCCGGTGGCCAGGACGATGCGGGGGTGGCCGGGGAGCGGGCCGAGCACGGGCAGCCCGTCCGGGGTGGCGGGACGGAACCCGACGCGGGTCTCCAGCAGCGTCGCGTCGCGCAGCCCGGGCGCGACCGCGAGCGCCTCTTCCAGCACCTCCAGCTGCCCGGCGGCGGTCACCCGGTGGTCGAAGCCGGATCCGGTCTCCCGGGTGGCGCCGACCACCACGCGCCCGCCCGGGAACGCGAGCAGGTAGTGGCCGCTGTCCCGCGGGGACACGACCGGCCACCTGGAGGTGTCCTGGCCAGGTCCGAGACCGAGGTGGGTGATCTGCCCGCGCTGCGGGGCGACGGGCAGCTCCACCCCGAGGGCGGCCACGAGCTCGCCGCTCCACGCCCCCGCCGCGACGACCACGGCATCGGCGCCGAGTGGCTCCCCGTCCACCCGCACGCCGTGGGCGGTGAGCACGGCGGTGCCGGTGCGCAGCTCGGCCCCGCGCCGGCGCGCCGCGTCCAGCAGGCTCGCCCGCACCTGCCGGCCGTCCACCCGGGCGCCGCCGCCGACGTGCACGGCCGCCAGGTCGGGATGCAGCGGCGGGAACAGCGCGCCGGCCTGACCCGGGTCGAGCAGCGACACCTCCCCCGCGGCCGGGTGCCGCGCCGCGCGCGCCGTGACGCGCCGCTGCACCTCTCGCAACGCGCTCTCATCCCGGCCGGCGACGAGACCGCCGACGACCGCGTACGACGTGGGCTCGTCGGTGTCCTCGGCCAGCGCGGCCACGAGCTCCGGGTAGTAGGCCGCCGCGGGGCCGGCGAGGGCGAAGAGCGCCTCGTCCGCCGTGGCCCACGGCGAGACGATCCCGGCACCCGCTGCCGTCGCCACCCCGGGCCGCGGGTCGTCCACGACTATGACCGAGGCACCCTTCCGAACGAGGTGATAGGCGACAGAGGCCCCCGCAATGCCGTCCCCCACAACAACGATGCGCACGAAAGGATCATCCCACCCGCCGCGGAGAGCACTATGGATCCGTAGTGCTGTTCTCGAGGCCTGGAAACAGCACTATGGCTCCATAGTGCTCTAGTCGTGGGACGCCACCGCTCCTGCGAACTGGCTCTCGTACAGCGACGCGTACGCGCCTCCTGTCGTCACCAGTTCCTCGTGGGTGCCCTGCTCCACGATCTGGCCGGACTCCATCACCAGGATCAGGTCGGCGTCGCGGATCGTGGACAGGCGGTGGGCGATCACGAAGCTCGTGCGGTCGGTGCGCAGGGCTGCCATCGCGCGCTGCACGAGCAGCTCGGTGCGGGTGTCCACCGAGCTGGTGGCCTCGTCGAGGATGAGCAGCGTGGGATCGGCGAGGAACGCGCGCGCGATCGTGATCAGCTGCTTCTCCCCCGCGCTGACTCCTGCGCCCTCGTCGGCGATCACGGTGTCGTAGCCAGAGGGGAGGCTGCGCACGAACCGGTCGACGTAGGTGGCCCGGGCCGCGGCCACGATCTCCTCCTCGGTGGCGGCCGGCCGGCCGTAGCCGATGTTGTCGCGGATCGTGCCGCCGAAGAGCCACGTGTCCTGCAGCACCATCCCGATCCCCGAGCGCAGGGTGGCCCGGTCCATCGCGGCGGTGTCCGCGCCGTCGAGCGTGATCCGGCCGGCGTCCAGCTCGTAGAACCGCATGATCAGGTTGACGAGCGTGGTCTTGCCGGCCCCGGTGGGGCCGACGATCGCGATCGTCTGCCCCGGCTCCGCGGTGAGCGAGAGGTGCTCGATCAGCGGCTGGTCCGGCTCGTAGCGGAACGAGACGTCCTCGAACACCACGCGGCCGCAGCGGGCCTGCGGCACGGTGGGCCGGGCCGGGTCGGGGGTCTGCTCCTCGGCGTCGAGGAGCTCGAACACCCGCTCCGCCGACGCCACACCCGACTGGAGCAGGTTGATCATCGACGCGATCTGGGTGAGCGGCTGGGTGAACTGGCGGGAGTACTGGATGAACGCCTGCACGTCACCGAGGCTCATCGTGCCCGACGCCACGCGAAGCCCACCGATCACGGCCACGAGCACGTAGTTCAGGTTCCCGATGAACATCATCGACGGCATGATGATCCCGGAGATGAACTGCGCCCGGTAGCTGGCGCCGTAGAGGCGCTCGTTCTTGGCGGCGAAGTCGGCTTCCACCTCGCGGCGGCGCCCGAACACGCGCACCAGCTCGTGGCCGGTGAAGGCCTCCTCGATGTGCGCGTTCAGCTCGCCGGTGTGGCGCCACTGCGCCACGAACTGCATCTGCGAGCGCTTCGTGATCGCCTGTGTGAGCAGCAGCGACAGCGGGATCGACACGAGCGCCACCAGCGCGAGCAGCGGGGAGATCACCAGCATCATCACCACCACGAAGACGACGGTGAGCAGCGACGTGAGCAGCTGGGAGAGCGTCTGCTGCAGGCTCTGCGAGACATTGTCGATGTCGTTGGTGACGCGGCTGAGCAGCTCACCGCGCGGCTGGCGGTCGAAGTAGCGCAGCGGGAGGCGATTGATCTTGTCCTCGACGTCGCGGCGCAGCGCGAAGATCGTGCGCTGGACGACGCCGTTGAGCAGGTAGCCCTGCAGCCAGCCGAAGAGCGACGCGACCACGTAGATCACGACGACCGCCATCAGCACCTGGCCGAGCAGGTCGAAGTCGATGCCCTGGCCCGGCATGACACCGGCGCCCTCGATCACGTTCGCGTACGTGTCGTTGCCCGCTGCCCGGGCCCCGGCCGCGGCCTCCTCCACGGACGCGCCGGGCTCCAGCTGGCGGCCGATCACCCCGGCGAAGATCACGTCGGTGGCCCGGCCGAGCACGAACGGGCCGATCGACGAGAGCGCCACGCTGATCACGCCGAGGGCGACGACCGCCACCACACCCAGCCGCTCCGGGGCGAGCCGGCCCAGGAGCCGCCGCGCCGACGGGCCGAAGGCGAGCGACTTCTCCGCCGGCATGCCCATGCCGGCCCACGGCGGCCCGCCGCGCCGGGCGACGGTCATCTCGCGCGCGGCGCGGTTGGTGTCCGCGGCGGGCGGGTTAGGCCGGGTCATGCCACTTCCTCCGGGGTGAACTGGGACGCGACGATCTCGGCGTAGGTCGGGCAGCTGACCTGCAGCTCGTGGTGGCTGCCGATCCCGACCACGGCACCGTCGTCGAGCACGACGATCTGGTCGGCGTCGCGGATGCTCGCCACGCGCTGCGCCACGACCACCACGGTGGCGGTGGCGGTGACCGGCCGCAGCGCCGCGCGCAGCCGCGCGTCGGTGGCGAGGTCGAGCGCCGAGAACGAGTCGTCGAAGAGGTAGATCTGGGGTTGCCGCACCAGCACGCGGGCGATCGCGAGCCGCTGGCGCTGCCCGCCGGAGACGTTGGTGCCGCCCTGGGCGATCGGTGCGTCGAGGCCGGCAGACATTGCCCGCACGAACTCGGCCCCCTGGGCCACCTCGAGCGCGGCCCACAGCTCGTCGTCGGTGGCGTCCGGGTTGCCGTAGCGCAGGTTGCTCGCCACCGTGCCGGAGAACAGGTAGGGCTTCTGAGGCACGATGCCGACCCGGCTCCACAGGTACTCCGGTTCGAGGTCGCGCACCTCGACGCCGTCCACGCGCACCTCCCCGCTCGTGGCGTCGAAGAGCCGGGGCACGAGCCCGAGCAGCGTGGTCTTGCCCGCGCCGGTGCTGCCGACGATCGCCGTGGTGGTGCCCGGCGTCGCGGTGAGCGTGACGTCGTGCAGTACCGGGGCGTCGGCGCCCGGGTAGGTGAACCCGGCGCCGCGCAGCTCGAGCGCGCCGGTGGGCGCGGCCGGCGTGACCGGCTCGGCGGGCGGGGCCACCGACGACGTCGTGTCGAGCACCTCGACGATGCGCTCCGCGCACACGGCCGCGCGCGGGATCATCATCGTCATGAAGGTGGCCATCATGACCGCCATCAGGATCTGGATCAGGTAGGCGAGGAACGCGGTGAGGGCGCCGATCTGCATCTGACCGGCATCGATGCGTTCGGCGCCGAACCAGAGCACGGCCACGCCGGACAGGTTCATCACGAGCATCACGATCGGGAAGACCATCGCCATCAGCCGGCCGACGCGGGTGGCGACGGCGGTGAGGTCGGCGTTCGCGGTCGCGAACCGGGCGGTCTCCTGGGGCTCCCGCACGAACGCCCGCACGACCCGGATGCCGGTGATCTGCTCGCGCAGGACGCGGTTGACCTCGTCGATCCGGGTCTGCATCTCGCGGAAGCCCGGCACCATGCGCAGGATCACCGAGCCGATCGCGATGACCAGCACCGGCACGCACACCAGCATCAGCCAGGACAGGTGCGTGTCCTCCTGGAGCGCCATGACCACGCCGCCGAAGCACATGATCGGCGCCGTGACCAGCATCGTGCAGGACATCAGCACGAGCATCTGCACCTGCTGCACGTCGTTGGTGCCGCGGGTGATCAGCGACGGCGCCCCGAAGTGGTTGAGCTCCCGCACCGAGAACTCCCCGACCCGGTGGAAGAGCGCCGCCCGCACGTCACGACCGAAGCCCATGGCCGTGCGGGCGCCGTGGTAGACGGCGGCGACCGAGCAGACGATCTGCACGAGCGTGACGAGCAGCATCCAGCCGCCGACGGACATGATGTAACCGGTGTCGCCGCGGGCGATGCCCCGGTCGATGATGTCGGCGTTGAGGCTGGGCAGGTAGAGCGAGGCCATCGTGCCCGCGAACTGCAACGCGACCACCGCCAGCAGCGGTCTGGAGTGGTGGCGCAGGTGGGCGCGCAACAGTCGGATCAGCATGCGTCGTCCTTGCAGGTGGTGGGCAGCGCGACCCCGTCGAGCAGCACCGAGACGATCTGCTCCGGGGACAACAGGCGGCCGTCGGAGATCATCGGGTGGGTGCCGGAGAAGATGAGCAGCCGCAGCACGTGGGCCAGTTCGAGGGCCGGGACCCGCAGCAGGCGCTCGTCCGGGCCGATGATATCGATCATCGCGGCACGGAGCGCGTCGTTTATCGCCGCCGGCGGCTGCGGCCGTCGACCGGCCTCCTCCGGCTCGGGAGGCCGGATCCAGCCGAGCGCGTCGAGCAGGCCGAAGACCTGCGAGAGCCGACCCTGCAGCACCGCGGTGGCTGCGACTAGCCGCTCGTGCAGCGGGAGCTCGCGGTCGACGGCCGCCAGCTCGCGCAACGTCGGCTCCGGGTCGAAGACCTCGGCGACGACGGCCTGCACCACCGACTCCTTGTCGGGGAAGACCCGGAAGATCGTGCCCTCGGCGATGCCTCCCGCCTCGGCGATCTGGCGGGTGGTGACCGCGGAGCCGTACCGCATCACGAGCGGCCGCGCGGCTTCGAGGATGGCCGCGCGGCGCTCCGCGGGTGCCATGCGCGGGGCTCTCCTGTTCGAGGAGGCGCGCTTCGAGGTGGCCACGGCACCAGAGTAAATGAGCGGGCACTCACTACCCAACCGGGTTTGGGACGCCGGGTGGCCCCGCTGAGGGGGCGGGGCCACCCGGCGCGGCGGGACCGTCGGCACCCCGAGTTGCGCGACGGCCCACGATCAGGGGGTCAACCGCCGAGGAGCCCGCCGGTCACGCTGTCCACGGTGTCCACCACGTACGAGGTGACGGGCCTCGTCGCCTCGGACAGGGTGCCGACGAGCTCGGCGACGAGGCCGGGGCGATCGTCGGCCGGTTCCTCCTCGACGGGCGCCGGTTCCGGCTCGGGGACGTCGTCTGCCGGGCCCTCGGGCGCGCCGGGTGCCTCGTCAGCGTTCTCGGCGGGGCCGGGGGCGTCGGAGCTGCGGGCGTCGTCCGACCCGCCACCGTCGCGGGTGCCGCTGTCGTCGGATCGACTCCCGCTGGTGGAAGGGTCGTCGGGGTCGGGGCTGCTCGCCGGCGCTGTCGGGGTCGCCCCGGCACGGACGCCCGGGGCGGGTCGAGGTGTCGCCGCGGCAGCGCCCGTGCCCGTGCCCGCCGTCGCGGCACCGTCGGGCGCGGGCTGGTCGGCGAGGGGCGGCGGGACAAGAGGGACCTCGCCCACCTCGGCGGGCGCGCGCCGGTCCGGCACGGCGCCGACGGCGTCCACCCGGGTGATCGGCGCCGGTGTGCCCACCAGTACCGCGGCGCCGAGCACGGATGCCGCGACCAGCAGCGCGCCGGCGGTGACGGTCCGGCGCAGCCGCTCCTGTCGATGGTGGACGGCGTTGATCACGAGGTCCACCACGATGAACGCCATCAGGCTGACCCCGAACGCCGGCATCAGCCAGCCGAGCACGACGGTGACCAGCACGACCGGCACCCCGACCGCGGGGGCGAGCCCGCTCAGGGCCGGCGGTGGCACCGGTGGCAGCTTCGCCTCCTGGTACGGGCTGCGCTTCCACCACATCCGGTAGCCGATGAGGATCAGCACGATGGTGGCGATCACGAGGAGCGCCAGCACGATCTGGTTGGCGAGCCCGAAGAGGGTGCCGGTGTGCGTCTGGACGCCGACCTCGCGCACCTGCGCCAGGAACGGGTAGTCGTCCCACCCGATCCGCTCGGTGACCTGCGCGGTGTACGGGTCGACCGCGATGGCGTCCTTCCGGATGGGCAGGCCCGCCGACCTCTCGGCCACCGTGAACGGCCGGTCGGGCGCGGTCGGGGCCGCGACCTCGAGCTCGCCGCCGAGCCCTTCCGCGCGCGCCACCTGCAACACCCGGTCGACCGCGATCGGCTCGGCGCTCCCGGGCACCGTGACCGGGGGCATCGAGAGCGCCGGCGGCCGCACGGCGGGCAGCCCCCAGCCGGCGAAGCGGCTCATCGTCAGGCCGGTGACGCTCATGACGAGCAGGCCGGCCGTCAACCAGATCCCGAGCGGCCCGTGCACGGCCCGCATCCGCGCCTGCTCCCCCTTGCCCCGAGGCAGCGGCGTCAGCAGTTCGCGGATGCCCCGCCGGCGCCGGCCCTGCTTGGCGATCCACAGCACCAGCCCGCTGACGAGGATCACGGCCAGCCAGCTCGCCGCGACCTCCGCGTAGAGCCGGCCGACCTCACCGAGGTGCAGATCGGCGTGCAGGTCGCGCAGCCAGACGTTGGCGGGCATCCGGCCGTCCACGGTGGTCAGCTCGCCGTTGATGTAGTTCGTGTACGGGTCGACGAAGACCGTGCGCGCCTCGCCCGGCTCGGTCATGCCCGGCACGGCCAGGTTCACCCGGGTGGTGCGGTCCGGTTCGGGCGGGGGCACGACGGACCGCAGCTCGGCCTCCGGGTGGGAGGAGAGCGCCGCGGCCACCTGCTCGGTCACCGGCCGCGGCGTGTCGCCGACCTCGTGGACGAAGAGCTGCCTCCCGTAGAGGTCTTCGTGGATCTGCGGGCTGCACACGTAGGCGAGGCCGGTCAGGCACAGCACCAGCACGAACGGCGCCACGAGGATCCCGGACAGGAAGTGCACCCGTCGGGCGAGCGGGCGCAGCTGGGCGGCCGCGCCCGCGAAGGGCCGCTTCCCGGCCGCGCGCCCCGTGAGGCTCCAGCCCGGCGGCCGGCCGGAATGCGCGTCAGGCGTCCCGGACTCCATGTCATGCCTCGGACTCATCGCTCGAGCACCTCGGCCGGCTGGACGCCGTCGGACTGCGCGAGCGGCGTCGGGTCGGTCGGCGGGACCGCCGCGGCGAGCATCGCCACGACGGCGGCCACCGCGCCGACCGTCGCCAGCCGGCGCAGCCGCATCCGGCCGGTGAGGTCACGCCCGCGGGTGCCCACTCGCCGGCGCGCCCACCACCAGGCGGCGATCCCGGTGCCGACGACGAGCGCTCCCAGCACCAGCAGCGCGACCAGCTGCCACCCGGACGTCGTGAGCGCCGCGATCACCAGCAGCAGCCCACCCGCGACCGGCATGACACGGGCGAGCCGCGGCACCGCGGACCGCAGCACGGACTCTCCCGCGGTGCGCACCAGCACCCACAGCAGCACCGGCCCGCCGACGGAGACCGCCACCGCGAGCAGCAGCACGATCTCCGCGCCGACGGCGAGCGGGGCCGGCCCGTCCGGGCCGGGTGGCCGGGAGAGGCTCCACGTGGCCGCCGGCGCGGCCGCGGCGCCGAGCACCGCGCCGGCCCGGAGCCACCGCGCCACGGCGCCGGCGGCCGGCGGACCGGTCAGCAGCTGCACGAGCGCGATGGTGATCGGTACCAGCAGCAGCAGCCTGACCAGCAGGACTCCGCCGACGTCCGACGCGAACCCCGCCGAGACGACCGTGGGATCGAACGCCTCGGCCGGCGGGAGCCGGGCGGCGTACCCGCCGAAGGACACGATCGTGCCGAGCGTCGCCACCACCAGCGCCCACCACGCGTACGTGATCGGGCGGCGGACCGGAGCGTGCCCGGCACCGGCCGGCCAGACCACACCGAGCAGGAAGGCGACCCCTACCCCGAACGCGAACGCCGCGGTGGCCGCCACCCGGAACGCGTCGTGGATCGCGACGACGGCCGGGTCGCGATCGGTGGGGATCTGCGGGACGGCCACCGGCGTGGTCGGCGCGAACACGTGGAAGGCCGACGTGCCGGTGATCGGTTCGCGGGTGCCGGACGGCACCGACCACGCCACCGAGTACGTCCCGCCGTAGCGCGTCGGCGGCATCCGCACGGCGAGGGTGTTCTGGTCGCCCGACACGGCGTACGGCCGGCCCTGGACGACCTGCTGGCCGCCCGGCACCGTCATGTGCACCGTCGCCAGGCCGGCCGGCACCGGTCGGTCGAAGGTGATCCGGATCTCGTCCGGCGACTTGACGAGCTCGCCGGCGGTCGGCGAGACGGCGACCAGCACCGGGTCGCCGGCGGGGGCCGGAAGCGTGAGGAGCAGCGTCGCCCAGCAGACGGCGATCAGGACGAGGAGTCGGAGCACGCCGAGAGCCGGCGTGCGCGGGGTGGCCCGCGCTGTCGCGCTCATTGCCGACCCGCCCCCGTCGGCAACCTCTCGCTCGGCAGCTTCTCGATCGCGGTGCGGGCCAGCCGCCGCCGTCTCGCCACGCGCCTGCGCTTCTCCTGCTGCCGGAACCCGACGAAGCTTCCGACGCCCGCCACCAGCACGCCGGCCGCCAGGAGGATCCACGGCAGCACGCCGGTTCCCTCGACAGGCTCCGCGGCGGCCGCCGCGGCGACCGGCGGGGAAGCCGCCGCCACCGGTGCGCCGGTCTCCGCCGGCCGGCCCGCCGGCGCGGCATCGGGATCCGGGGCAATGGCGATCATCGGCGCCCCGGGCCAACCCTTCTGCCCGGGTTCGCTCCACCGGTCGACGGTGCCGTCCTCGTAGCCCTGCGCGGCGGCGAGCACGAGCCGGCCGCCTTCGGCCGGGAGCGGTCCTGCCGTGACGAGGAACTGCTCGAACTGCTTCGGGGCGACCTCGCCGCCCGTCCACACGATCGAGGCCACCGCCTCGTCGACCTCCTCACCGTCGACCGTGACCGGCGGCTCCACCGGCCGCATGTTGACCGTCACGTCCCACTTGCCCACCGCCGCGACCTGCGCGAGGGGGATCACGACGTCCGTCGGGAAGGTGAGCTCGAGCCGGGTGGTCACCAGGTCCGACTGCTCGTTGGACAGGCGGACGGCGAACGTCTCCGTGCCGCCGCCCGCCAGCGACCCGGGCACGACGGTCACGCGCGCCGACGCCGCCGGCGCCAACACCAACATGCAGGTCAGGGTCAGCGCGGTCGTCAGCGTCGCCTTGAACATCGCGGGGATGCGGGGAAGGTATTTCCGGCCGCAGGCCATTGGGGGACTCCCTCGGAGAAACGGTCCGGGCCGGGCTCGGGGCCTGAGCCGGGACCGCGGGTGAATCGACGGCACGCGTGCGGTCCGGGGCCGGGGAGCCAGCCCCGGACCGCAGTCGTGTCAGCTGATCAGACGCATCAGCCGATCGGGTTCAGCTGCTGAGGAGTCAGCTTCTCCCGCCACCCTGCGGGAACCTCCTGCGACCAGCCGTTGTAGACGAGCGGGATGGGCAGGACGCCCTGTCCGCCCACTCCGGCGTGTGCGACGAGCTCGTCGTCGGCCGCCGTGTCCGCGGTCCCGTCCAGCACCAGCTGGCCGGCGACGGCGGCATCGGAGATGTCGCCGTCGTTGTTCGGGTCGACGTCGATGACCTGCGCGGCGTTGGAGAACTTGTTGGAGATGTAGGCGTAGTAGCCGCCGCCCTTCTTGGCGCCGAAGTTGCCGCCGTGGCAACCGGCGTTGCAGGGCAGGTCCTTGACGTACTTGTTGGTCTTGGGGTCGATCACCGAGACCGTCTGGGACAGCGTGTTCGCGGCCAGCAGCGCCTTACCGTCCGGGCTCACCGGGAGCTGGATGGTCAGCCCGCCCCACGGCCCTGTGGGCTTGTTCTGCTTGTCGTAGTTCTGCCACAGGTCGACCGTGGAGGTGTGCGCCACCCCGCCGTCAGGGGTGGCGCATGCGTCCTCGACGAGCGAGACGCACGTGAGGCTCCCGCCGAGGAAGTCGGACAGGTACGCCTTCTTCGAGTCCGGCGTCATCGACGTGGCGATCGGGAAGGCCCCGACCTTGTCGTGCTTGACCGTGCCCGACTCCATGTCGACGATGACGGCCTCGTTGGTCATCGTGTTCGGCGCGACGACCGTCTTGCCGTCGTGGCTGGTCCAGTGCGCGTGCGGGTGCGGCGTGATGCCGCTCTCCGGGTCGACGTTGATCCGGCGGGTGACCTCCGTGCCGCCCGGCGCCAGCTCGACGATGTCCGTGCCGGCGTTGATGCCGACCACCAGGTTGTCGTTGCCCGGCCGCGTCATCACGTGCGCCGGGTTGGGCCCGACCTCGGTCTGCCGGATGGTCGCTCCGGTCTCGCGGTCGAACACGTCGGTCTCGTTGTCGAACCACTCGTTGGCGTAGACGTACTTGTAGTCCTTGTCCGTCCACATGTTGTGCGGGTTGTTCATGTCGATGCCCGGGGCCGCGATCTTCCGATCGATCGTCCAGTCCTCGACATTGATCTTGGTGATGGCGCCGTGCTTCTCCTTGCCGGCGAAATCCTCCATCTGGGTGGCGATCCAGGTCTCACCCACACCAGGAGTTGTCGGCGGGTTCAGCGCCGGCAGCGTCCTGGGGTAGTCGAAGTACTGGTCGAAGTACGCGTCCAGGTTGGGGATCAGCACCGGGTTGCCGGCCGCGTCGTACTGCAGGATCGGCGCAGGCGGCTGGAACGGGTTCCAGGCCACCTCCTCGGTCTCACTGAAGGTCTGCCAGTTGTTCGGGTTGGTGATCGTGAAGAACGCGTTCACCAGCCGCTGGATGTAGTCCGCGTTCGACGGGAGCGGCTTGTCCTGCCCGTTGACCAGAAGGCTCTTGCCGAAGTCCAGCCCGAGCGTGAGCGGGTCGTCGACCACGACCGCACCGAGCATGTAGGGCGCGACCGAGTCGGTGAAGGCGTACAGCCCGGGCTCGGTGAGCTGGATCGTCTTCTCGCCGAAGAACGCACCTCCCGCGTCCATGTACGGAAAGTCCTTCGCGTCCGCGGGCGCGATCAGCCCGATCGGGTTGCGGATGCCCTCGGAACGGGCCGGGTCGACATTGAAGGTCACCGTGACCGGCGGCCCCACCACGGCGAACTCCGCGAGCGAGTCCAGCACGCCCTGCAGGTCGACGCCGACCGGGAGATCGAGCAGGTTCACCGGTGCGCCGGCCGGCAGGCCGCCCAGCACGCCGTTGAGCTCGCCGATCAGCGACTCGGCCTCGAGGGCGAGCCCGGCGGCCTCCGGCTTGGCGGCGCCGACTCCCTTGACGGCGGACAGGGTCTGGTCGAGGCCCAGCACGTCGCCGAGGCCGAGCAGCCCACCCTCCGGTGCGGGGGCCGGCGCGGGGGCGGGTGCCGCGGCCGGAGCCGGTGCGGGCGTCGCGCCCGGTGCCGTCGTGGCCGCTGCCTCGTCGGACTCCTCCTCGGACTCCTCCTCGGGGGCGGACGTGGATGCGGCGGCCGGAGCCGACGTGGGCGCCGAGGTGGGCGCCGACGTGGACGCCGACGTGGGTGCCGAGGTGGGCGCCGACGTCGGCGCGGCGGCAGCTTCCTCGCCGCCGCCGAGGAGGCCGCCGGTGATCCCACCGAGCCCCTCGGTCAGGCCCTCGGTGAGCCCGCCGGTGGCACCCCCGGCCGCACCGCCGGTGACCCCGTCCACCAGCCCGCCGATGTCACTCTCGAGCACCGGACCGCCGATGCTGGGCACCGCGACGTCGGTTCCGAGCCTCGGGAGCACGGCGACCGCGAGCGAGCTGCTGCCGAACAGGTTCAGCCCCGAGTCGAACCAGGCGCCGTTCTCGTCGGTCAGGTTGAAGGTGATCGGCAGCGGGCCGACCCCGATCGGCTGCTGGGCGGCAGCCGGGGTGGCTGTCATCGTCGTCGCGCCGACCGCCGCCATCACCGTCACTGCGGCGAGGCGTCGTCGTCTCTTTCCAGACCCACCAGGGCCTTGGGGAGCGATTCCGGACATGTATTTCCTCTCGTGTCTTGCACTGTTTCTTGATCCACCGGACCCGCAATTTCGGGAACCGGTCGACGTGCGCGGACGACGGCATACGGAATCACCGCGAGACCCGTGCGGTCGCACTGCGCGGAGTAATTCTTGCGTCACTCCCGGGTCGCGGGATGCGCAATGCTTGCACGCATGGAGTAACAACTGGGCGCAAACGGATGACCCTTCCGTTACATCCCATTACTCCGTACGGAGTACGCGCTCGTGAGCCCACGGACACTCAGAGTTAATGCCGGTCGGCGTATCCGATCGGGGTGCCCGGTCGTTAGAGACGTGGCCTATCCACAATCGGCCCGGAAACAGCAATAGGCCCGCGGGTCGGCAGTTTCTGCCGGCCCCGCGGGCCCACGACGAACTCGTCAGATCATGGTTCAGGCGACGGCGGTCTCCCTCGCCATCACGCGGCGGGCGAGCGCCCGCACGTCGTAGTCGACGGCCACCAGTTCCGCCTCGCTGGGGGTCACGCGTTCGAGCAGCCGGCGAGCCGCCATGTGGGTGCCGGGATCGTTCACCGACTCCACCGCGGTCAGCCGGCCGTCTCGCAGGCAGAACACGGAGAAGCGTGCCCCGTCACCCCGCACCACCAGCTGATCGGACTCCCCCGCCACCTCGACCAGCTGCAGCCGCAGCGACCCCTGGTTGCTCCAGAACCACGGCACCGCGCGATACGGCCGCTTCTCACCGAGGATCCGCGCGGCCGCGTAGCGGCCCTGGTCCGTCGCGTTCTGGATGGACTCCAACCGCTGCCTCGTGCCGGCCCCGGGATCACACACCACGGCGCAGTCACCGATCGCGATGATCCGCGGGTCCGAGGTGGCCAGCCAGCGGTCCACGAGCACGCCGCCGTCCGTGGCGAGGTCCGCCCGGCGGGCCAGACCGTCCTCCGCGGTGGCGCCGACCCCCAGCACGACGAGGTCCGCCGGCAGCACCCGGCCCGACCCCATCCGCACCCCCGTCACGTGTCCCGCGCTCCCGACCAACTCCGTCGCCTGCTCGGCGAAGCACAACCGCACGCCCTCGGCGCGGTGGTGCGCCGCGACGGCGGCCGACACCGGCGGGGACACCGCCCTCTTGAGCAGCCGGTCGGCGAGCTCGATCACGGACACCTCGACGCCGCGCTTGCGCGCCGCGCTCGCCACCTCCATGCCGATGAACCCACCACCGAGCACGACCATCCGCTCCGCCCCGGCCAGCGACGCGCGCAACGCGAGCGCATCGTCGAGCGTGCGCAGCTCCGCCACCCCGCCCAGCGACCGACCGCGGAGCGCGATCCGACGTGGCGCGGCGCCCGTGGCGAGGACCAGGTGGTCGTAGTCGAGGAGCCGGTCACCCGCGATGTGCACCTGCTGGCCCGCCCGGTCGATGTCGACCGCCGGTCCATGACGAAGGGCGATGCGCCGATCGTCGAAGAACGCGTCGGAACGCAGGGAGAGCGCCTCCGGATCACCGCCGTCGTCGAGCATCTCCTTGGACAGCGGAGGCCGCTGGTAGGGCGCACGCCCCTCGGCACCCACCACCGTCACCGGACCGGAATAGCCGCCCGCGCGCAAGGACGTCGCCGCTTCCACGCCGGCATGTCCCGCGCCGATCACCACGACCCCGCGCATCTCAGACCTGCTCAGCGGGGACGCGGACGACCAGCTGTGCGCCTTCCTGGGTGGGAACGAGCTGGCAGCTCAGGCGACTGTTCGCCGCGCGCGGGGCAGCTGTCCATTCGAGCATCTCGTCCTCGTCACCCGACGGCGGAGCGAACTGCTCCGTGCTGTGGTCGAGGTAGACGTGGCAGGTCCCGCAGGTGGCGGCGCCCCCGCATTCACCGACGATGCCGCGCACCTCGTTGCGCAACGCGGTCCGCATCAGGCTCGACGCGACAGCCACCTGGACGGTGTGTTCCGAACCGTCGTCGTACACGTAGGTGACTATTGGCACGCTCATCTCCTTCTCGTGGTCAGCGGATCGGCGTTCGACGATCAGGTGGGTGGATACGAGCTCCGTGTTCGACGACATGCAGGCCTCGAAATGCGGTCCGAACCGATCCGAAGTTCGTACTCCGGCGACACCGGCCGAGCTGGTGGGCAAACCATGCCAAACGGGCGTAACCGTGGCGTCGCACTCCGTAAAGTCACGGTAACGAAGAACTCTGCGGACCTCCCCGGGGATGTGAGCCGGGCAGACATCGGCTCCGTGCCGGCCCGGGTCGCAGGATCCGAGTTTTCTACCCGCGCGCCACTAACATCCGTGAACAGCCGTGTGAGCCCTTCGTTACGACCATCTCCGCCGGCACTCGGACAGCTGGTGAGATTGTCGTCACACACTGTTTACCGCTACCCGGCCGTCTCGCTCGTTAGGAGCACTCACCGGCCCGACGGCCGCATGAGTCATGCTGGGGACGTGACGATGGGGGAGACGAGTGCCGCCGGGAGCGATCAGGTGCACCTGATCGCCGCAGCCGAGCTGGAAGCCACCGTACGCGCGATCTTCGCCGCTGCCGGGTGCGCCGCGGAGGAGGCGGAGCTGATCGCCCGCGAGCTCGTCGGGGCGAACCTCGCCGGCCACGACAGCCACGGCGTCGTGCGCGTTCCGCTGTACGTCGACTGGATGCGGGAGGGCTGGGTTCGCGCCGGGCAGCGGGCCGAGGTCGTCACCGACGGCGGCGCGTTCGTCGTGCTCGACGGGCAGAAGGGCTTCGGTCAGACGATCGCCGCGGAGGCCGTGGCGATCGGTGTCGAGCGGGCCACGGCCAACGGCACCTGCATCGTGGCGATGCGCAACTCCGGGCACATCGGCCGGGTCGGCGCCTACGCCGAGACCGCGCTCGCCGCCGGCCTGATCTCCATCCACTTCGTGAACGTGGCCAAGTCGCCGCTGGTGGCGCCGTTCGGAGCGGTCGAGCGGCGGTTCTCGACGGCGCCGTTCGCGGTCGGGGTGCCGCTGCCCGAGCGTCCGGTGGTGCTGGACTTCGCCACGTCGCTCGTCGCCGAGGGGAAGGTGCAGGTGGCCTCGTACGGCGGGCGGCCGCTGCCACCGGATGCCCTGATCGGCCCGGAGGGCGCGTCCTCGGACGACCCGCGCCTGCTCTACGGCGACTACGGGCCCACCGACCTGCGCCACCCGGGCGGGGGCGTCGGCGCCATCCGCGCGTTCGGTGAGCACAAGGGGTCGGGCCTCGCGCTGATGTGCGAGCTGCTCGCCGGTGCCTTCACCGGTGGCGGCTGCGCCGGTCCGATCGACGGCCCCCGCAAGGGCATTTCCAACGGGATGCTGTCGATCTACCTCTCCCCCGCCCACTTCGGCACGCAGGCCGAGTTCGAGCGGATCGCGCGCGAGTACCTGGACTGGGTGCTCGGGGCGCGCCCCATCGACCCGGCCGCGCCGGTGCTGGCCCCGGGCGACCCGGAGGCGGCCAACCGGGAGGCCCGCCTGGCCGGCGGCGTACCTCTCCCGGTGGGCACGTGGGCGGCGATCGTCCGCACGGCGGAGGGGCTCGGCATCACAGCCCGGTCGACATGATCCGGCGGGTGATGAGAAGAGCACACGGGAGGGTCAACATCGGAAGGGACTACTGGTTGCTTCCGGTCCGCACGGTGAACTCGGCCGTGTGCACGGCACCGCCGTGCTGGAACTCGAGGAACAACCGGTGCTCACCCGCCGCCGGCACCTCCACGGTGAAGGCGACGCTCGCGCCCGTGCCGTGCTCCGATGCGGCGGCCGGCGCCGCACCGGGTGCGATCGGCGCCGTTCGCAGGTAGGCGCCGTCGCTCTGGCGCAGCACGACGAGATGGCCGAGCCCGCCGAGGTAGGGCTCGACGTCGGTGACCGGGAGGCGGTCCCGGCCGATCGCCACGAACACCTCCGAGGTGCCGCCCGCCACGAGGTCGGCCTCGAGCCACAGGTCGTAGCCGTCCACATCGGCCGTGCGGGACGTCGGGAACTCGGTCGGGGAGAACCTGCCGGGCGCGAACAGGTCGAGGCCGAGCACCATGGCCGGCCCGCCGGTCGGAACGAAGTCGGCGTAGGCGCGGTACACGCCGGCGGCCGGCAACGTGAGCGGCGCGCGCCAGACACCGTCCGGGCCGATGACCGGGTGCGGGTGCTGGAACCCCCCGCCGTCCCGGCCGACGACCACGAGGTCGAGCTGCCGCTCGTCCTTCGTGTCGAACGAGGTGACGGGAAGCCCGTCCGGCCCGATGACGGCGAACTCGAGCTCGTGCGACGTGCCCGGCGCGAGCGTCGTGGGGCCGCGCGGCACGAGTGTGTACCCGGCGGAGGTGGAGACCAGGCCGGCCGAACCGATGTCGAGCGTGGCTCCGGAGTACCGGCTCTCGGCATGCTCGTCGGTGCCGGTCGCCGGGGGAACCAGGACACCGGGCATCAGCGATCCTGCCCACCACGCCCCGCCGAAGACCAGCGCGAGCACCGCCACGAAGCCCCACAAGCGCGCTGCCGTGCCCATCCGCGACCCCTCTCGTTGCCGGTACAACGGACGTCACCCGTTCCGATGACGGCACGCGGCCTCAGCCGACTGTGGACTCCCGCACATGCAGCCGGAAGCCGCCACCACCGACGCCGTGGGCGAGGAGGCAGGCGCCACCGCGGTGAGGCGCTCTACCAGGAGCGCGACGGCCGGCTGCCGAAATTTCGGTAGCCGACTACTGCATTCGCTACCGGGTGGCCCCGCAACCGCAGTCGCCCAACAGGCAGCGGGGATGCGGCGGCGGGTAGCCGAACGTCGGCTGGAACGGGATCGCGCCCACCGAGTTGCAGAGCGAGTCCGGGTCGTAGTCGCGCACCCAGCCACCCATCTCCTGCACGTACTCCCACTTGTGGTGCTCCGGGTGGGAGTCCCAGACCGGCGGGTGGACCTGCGCTTCGGCGGCAGGACGGCCCGGCGCGATCGGCTCCCCTTCGGGGATGGCGTTCGGGTCCACGTTCGGAGTGGTCATTCGTCCTCGCGTTCCGTCGGAGGGCCAGTAGATCGTCCCCTGCGGGAGGCGGGAAACCGCCGTTCGGTCTCGAATCGGCGGTTGCGTTCACACGTCCGGGTGGCTACTCTCCGCATCTGTCGATGCGTATCGATTCCCGACGGAGGGGGCGAGCCCGTGGTCACCAGCCGGGACGTCGCTCGGATCGCCGGGGTCTCGCAGAGCACCGTCTCCTACGTGATGAGCGGCCGCCGGTCGATCTCGGCCGAGACCCGCAAGCGCGTGCTCGCGGCCATCGAGGAGCTCACCTACCAGCCCAACGCGGGAGCCAGGGCGCTCGCCAGCCAGCGCACGCAGGTGGTCGGCCTGGTCGTCCCGTTCGGACCGAACGGCGACACCGCCGGCATCCTGCCCTTCATCGAGACGATCGCGAGCTGCGCGCGCGCCGAGGACCACGACGTCCTGCTCGTGACGGCCGACGAGGGCGCCGCCGGGCTCACCCGCCTCGCCGGGCGCGCGCTCTGCGACGCCATCGTGCTGATGGACATCGAGGCCGACGACGCGCGCATCCCGGTGGCCGCCGCCCTCCCGGTGCCGGTGATCCTCATCGGCGTCCCGGACGACAGCGCGGGCCTGCACTGCGTCGACATGGACTTCTCGCTCGCCGGCACCCTCGCCGTCGACGAGGTCGCTGCACTCGGGCACGACCGCGTCGTGCTGATCGGACACGCGGCGGACGTGATCGAGCGCGACATCAACTTCGTGCGCCGCTTCCAGCGCGGCGCCGCTGCAGCAGCGGAGCGGCACGGGCTCGGCTACTCGGTGGTGGCTCCCGTCCCGCCGGGTACCGCGGCCGCCCGCGTGGCCGTCGAGCGCGCACTCGACGGCGGCGGCCGGCCGGGAATCGTCGTGCCGAACTCCCAGGCCGTCGCGCCGGTGTTGCACGCCCTGACCGAACGCGGGCTCGTCCCGGGCCGCGACATCTCGCTGATCGGCCTGTGCACCGACGCCGCGGCCGAGGCGACCACGCCGGCCGTCACGAACGTGTCGCTCGAGCCGCGGGACGTCTCGAGGCGCGCGATGGAGATCCTCTTCCGGCTGCTCGACCGGGGCGGGGACCGCCCCGCCGAAAAGTCGCTCCCGGGCCCGGGCGTCGACACGGAGCATCTCGAGCTCGTCACCCCCCGGCTCACCCGCCGGGAGACCACCCTGCCCGCCCCCTGACCCCGGCCGCGGCCCCATGCGGCCGCGGCACGTCCGCGATCGATACGTATCAACCGAGAGGACCGGACATGGCTCGACGAGGAGCTTCGCTACGGACCGCCCTGCCCGCACTGGTCGCGGCCACCGCGCTCGGGCTCACCGCCTGCAGCGGCGGGGGCGGAGGCGGCGGAGGCGGCGGGGACGTCACCTCGATCCGGGTGCTCGACTACTACAACAACGAACCCGACAAGACCGTCTACGCGCAGAAGCTCGACGAGTGCGGCCAGCAGGCGGGCGTGACGATCGAGCGCGAGGTCGTACCCGGCGACTCGCTCATCGCGAAGGTGCTGCAGCAGGCGTCGTCGCGCACCTTGCCGGACGTCCTCATGCTCGACAACCCCGACCTGCAGCAGATCGCCCAGACCGGCGCGCTCGCCCCGATCAGCGACTTCGGCCTGTCCCCCGACGGGTTCCAGGAGGGCGTCCGGAACGCGTCGACCTTCGAGGGCCAGGTCTACGGGCTCCAGCCGGTGACCAACTCGCTCGGCTTGTTCTACAACGTCGACATCCTCAACCAGGCCGGCATCACGCCGCCCAAGACGTGGGACGAGCTCAAGACCGCCGCGGCGGCGCTCACCCAGGGCGAGCGGTACGGCGTCGCCTTCTCCGCGGTGGCCGACTACGAGGGCGCCTGGCAGTTCCTGCCGTTCATGTGGACCAACGGCGGCGACGAGACCAACATCGCGAGCCCGGAGACCGCCGAGGCGCTGCAGCTGTGGGTCGACCTGGTGAACTCCGGGTCGGCGTCCCGGTCGGTGCTGAACTGGAAGCAGGCCGACGTCAAGGACCAGTTCGCGGCGGGCAACGCGGCGATGATGGTGAACGGGCCCTGGCAGTTCCCCGCGCTCGACAAGGTGGAGGGCCTGAACTACGAGGTCGTGCCGATCCCGGTGCCGCAGGCCGGCGACACGGTCGTCGCGCCGCTCGGCGGCGAGACCTGGACGATCCCGCAGACCGGTGACCCCGCCCGCCAGGCCAAGGCTGCCGAGATCGTGTCCTGCCTCAACACCGACGACAACCAGATCTCGCTGGCCGGCCAGCGCACCACGGTGCCGACCAAGACGGCGCTGCGGGACCGGTTCGTCGCCGAGGTGCCGCGGATGACGGCCTTCACCGAGATCGTCCAGACGGCACGGGCGCGCACCGGCAAGCTCGGCCCCGACTGGCCGGCCGCGGCCACCCGCATCTACACCGCCGTGCAGACCGCCATCACCGGCGGCGCGGCCCCGCTGCAGGCGCTGCAGCAGGCCCAGGATGGCTGAGGCGGCGGCCCGGGCGGGTGCTGCGCCCACCCGCTCCGCCGGCTCCGAAAGCTCGGCCGGGCGCGGTTCCCCGGTGGCGACCGCACCCGGGCGGCCGCTCCAGGCCGACGCCGCGCCGGCGCCACCGCGAGGGCCGGCCGGCGGCTGGTGGTCGCCGCGCGGGCGGGAGCGCCTGCTCCAGCTGGGCTTCCTGGTGCCGGCCGTGGCCTACCTGCTGCTGTTCTTCGGCTACCCGGTGCTCCAGAACGCCCTGATGGGGTTCCAGGAGTACACGACGCGCACGTTCTACACGGGCGAGGCGCCGTTCGTGGGGTTCGACAACTACGTCACCGTGCTGTCGGCCGGGCTGTTCGGCACCGCGCTGCTCAACACCGTGCTGTTCACGGTGGGGTCGATCGCGGGGCAGTTCGTGATCGGCCTGGGGATCGCGCTGTTCTTCCAGCGCCGCTTCCCGCTCAGCGGGTTCCTGCGCTCGCTGCTGCTGCTGCCGTGGCTGATCCCGCTGATCGTGTCCGGGGCGGTGTGGCGCTGGATCCTCGACCAGGACAACGGCGCGCTCAACCGCTTCCTCGGCGCGGTGGGCATCGCCGACAACCCCGGCTGGCTCACCAGCACCTCGCTCGCCCTGATCGCGGTGATCGGCGTCAACATCTGGATCGGCATCCCGTTCAACACCACGATCCTCTACGGCGGCCTGCAGGACATCCCCCAGGACCTGTACGAGGCCGCGGCACTCGACGGCGCCACCGGCTGGCGCGCCTTCCGGCACGTGACGTGGCCGCTGCTGCGGCCGGTGGTCAGCGTCGTGCTGGTGCTCGGGGTCGTCTACACGATCAAGGTGCTGGACATCATCCTCGGGCTCACCGACGGCGGCCCGGCCAACGCGACGCAGACGATCGCCACGCAGGCCTACCACCTGTCGTTCCAGGAGTTCCGTTTCGGCGAGGGCGCGGCGATGGGCAACATCCTGATCATCATCTCGCTCGTGTTCGCCCTCCTCTACCTGCGCGCCAACCGGCGCGCGCTGGCCCGGTGAGGCACCGATGAACACATTCGTGCGCAAGCACGGCTGGGGGAACACCGCGGTCGGCGTGCTGATCCTCGCCGTGATGCTGTTCCCGCTGTACTGGATGCTCAACGTCTCGTTGCAGCCCAGCGGCTCGGCCGTCGCGACGCCGTGGATCCCGCTCGACCTGTCCTTCGACGGCTACGCCACCGCGTTGCGCGAGCAGGGCCGCAACCTCGGCACCAGCCTCGTCGTGGCGCTCGGCAGCGTGGTGTTCAGCCTGCTGGTCGCCACACCGGCGGCGTACGCGCTCGCGCAGTTCCGGGTGCGCGGCGCCGGCGTGGTGCTCTTCGGGATCCTGATCAGCCAGATGATCCCGGGGATCGTCGTCGCCAACGCGCTCTACAGCGCCTACAGCGACCTCGGGCTGCTCAACTCGATCCCCGGGCTGATCCTCGCCGACTCCACGCACGGCATCCCGTTCGCGATCCTGATCATGCGGGCCTACCTGCTGTCGATCCCGGCCGAGGTGATCGAGGCGGCGAGGGTGGACGGCGCCGGGCAGGTCCGCGCGTTCGTCTCCATCGTCGTACCGATGAGCCGCAACGCGATGGTGACGGCGGCGCTCTTCACGTTCCTGTTCACGTGGAGCGACTTCCTGTTCGCCCTCACGCTCACGACCACCGAGCAAGTGCGGCCCGTGACGCTCGGGATCTTCCAGTACATCGGCACGTACGTGAACGACTGGAGTTCGGTGATGGCCACCGCCGTGCTCGCCTCGCTCCCGGCAGTGCTCCTGCTGATCGTGGCCCAGCGATTCGTGGCTGCAGGCGTCGCCACCGGCGCCGTGAAATGAGAGGAAGCAATCTGTGACTCCCGTCCGCGTGACCGTCTGGGGCGAGAACCGCCACGAGAAGATCGAGGAGCACGTCCGCAAGATCTACCCCGACGGCATGCACGAGACGATCGCCGACGGCATCAGGGAGAACCTGAGCGACGGTGCGGTCGTCCGCACCGTCACCCTCGACGACCCCGAGCACGGGCTCACCGAGGAGGCGTTGCGCGACACCGACGTGCTCGTCTGGTGGGGCCACGCCGCGCACGGCGACGTGGCCGACGAGGTGGTGGAGCGGGTGCACCACCACGTGCTGTCCGGCATGGGGCTCATCGTGCTGCACTCGGGCCACTGGTCGAAGATCTTCATGAAGCTCATGGGCACCAGTTGCACGCTGCGCTGGCGCAGCGAGCACGACCGCGAGCTGATCTGGACCGTCGACCCCACCCACCCGATCGCCGAGGGCGTGCCGCACCCCCTCGAGATCGAGGAGGACGAGATGTACGGGGAGTTCTTCGACATCCCCACCCCCGACGAGCTGATCTTCATCAGCACGTTCTCCGGCGGGGAGGCATTCCGCAGCGGCTGCACCTTCCACCGCGGGCACGGCAAGATCTTCTACTTCCGTCCCGGCGACCAGGACTACCCGACCTACCACCACAAGGACGTGCGCCGGGTGATCGCCAACGGCGTCAAGTGGGCGCGGACGAACCGTCCCGAGCGCGCGCAGCCGGTGCTGCTGCGCTACGAGACCGGCGAGTTCTTCAAGGGTGCCGGCTACTCGGGGCCGCTCGGATGACTTTCGCGGATCCGCTCAAGGTCGTACTGGTCGGCGCCGGGGGCATGGGCCGGGCATGGCGCGACATCATCGAGGCCGCCCCCGACGTCGAGCTCGCCGGGATCGCCGACATCGACCCGGCCAGGGCGGAGGCCACCGCCGAGGCGCTGGGCCGGCCGGTGCCCATCGGCACCGACGGCGTGGCGCTGGCCGCGGCCACCGGTGCGCGCGCCCTCGTGAACGTGACGGTGCCGGAAGCCCACCACCCGGTCACGACCGCGGCCCTCTTCGCCGGGCTCGACGTCCTGGGCGAGAAGCCGGTCGCCCCCACCGTCGCCGAGGCGCTCTCCCTCGCCGCGGCATCGGAGGTGACCGGGCGGCTGTTCATGGTGAGCCAGTCGCGGCGGTGGAACCCGCAGCTGTTCGCGCTGCGCGCCATGGCGGAGGACCTCGGCGCGGTCGGCGGGCTCACCACCGAGTTCTTCCGGGCCGCCCACTTCCCCGGGTTCCGGGAGGAGATGGCCCATCCGCTCCTGGTCGACATGGCGATCCACCCGTTCGACTCGGCGCGGTTCGTGCTCGGGGCGGAGCCCGTCGCGGCCTACTGCGAGGCGCACAACCCGCCTTGGAGCTGGTTCGCGGGCGACGCGGCCGCCACAGCCGTGTTCGAGATGACCGGCGGCGTCCGCTACACATACACCGGCAGCTGGTGCAGCCCGGGCAGGCAGACGTCCTGGAACGGCGAGTGGCGCTTCTCCGGGGAGAAGGGCTCGGCGCACTGGGACGGCGACCACGACCCGGTGCTCGAGGGTGACGTCGACCCGGCACCCCGCCCCGCGGCGCCGTACTCCGGCATCGAGGGGGCGCTGCTCGTCTTCACCGATGCGCTGCGCACCGGCGTGCCACCGATGGGCGAGGTGCACGAGAACGTCATGAGCCTCGCCATGGTCGAGGCCGCGGTGCGCTCGGCCGAGACGGGGCAGCGCGTGCTGATCGACGACGTGCTCGCCGACGCCCACGCCGAGGCCCTGCGCACGGAGACCAACCCGGACGTCCGAGACGCACTGGCCGGCTGGCCATCGGTCCGGGGAGTCCTCACCGCCGCAAGCTGACGCTCGACCGTCGTGGTCCTCGCAGGGTCCCTGGGCTCTGCGAGGACCACGGCCCGCGCGCGTCCCGGTTCTACCCTTCCCCGATGCGGCGCACTGCACCCTCGGCCCCACCACCCGCAGGCTGGGCGGCCAGTGGCTCGGCGCCCCCGTCTCCGGACTCGACGACCTCGCTGCCGTCGTGTTCGACGCGACGGTCGGCCTGGTGCTGGTGACACATCCCCAGCCGTTCCAGTCCGACGTCGTGCTCGCCCGCGGTCGGGTGCCGGCCGGGCTCGCGGGAGACCCGGTCGCGGCGGAGTGGACGGCCCGCGCGGTCGCGCTCGTGGCCGACCGATCCTCGCCCCGCCGGCCGTTCCTGGACGACGTCGCCGGCTTCGACCTGACCGGCACCTGACCCGAGTTCTTCGAAACGGGCCCGCAGAACGCCCGTGCCTCGTACCGTCCGGCGAATGGAACGGGACGGACTCGACGGCGCCCGGCATGCGCGAATGCCGTGGCCGCATGGTCGGTACTCCGGGGATGACGGCACAGGTCGGGTCCGTGTCGAGCTCGATGGCGCGGCTCGGGACGTGCGGGTCGTGCTGGGGAACGGGTGGCGTTCCACGGCCGGCCCGAAAGGGCTGAGCGCGGCAGTACTGCAGGCGTTCTCCGCAGCGACGATCGCGCGCCTCACCGCCTGGGCAGCGGCCCTCGCCACCGAGCAGCGGCCGCTGCCGATCCGGCCTCCGACATCGCCGGCAGCCCGGCTGACGGTCGATGCGCTGGCTCGCGCGCAGCGCGATCTTCGCGAGTTCCAGCACCGGCTCACGACACTCCACGAGGCCACCGAGACCGCCAGCAGCCCCGGCGGGCTTGCGGTAGTCCAGGTCGCGCGAGGGCAGCTCGTGGGCTTGGAACTCGACTCGACCTGGCTGCGCACCGCCACCTCCCCCGACGTCGAACGCCACATCGGTCACGCGCTCGGCGCCGCGCTCACCCTGATCGCGGCGCTGCCCGAACGTGCCCTCGAAGGCTGTCCCGGCCTGGCCGCTCTCCCCGGCGTCTCGTTCTCGCTCTCGAGCTCATCGCACGCGGCATCATGAGAGGAAAGCGCTGATGGCACCGACTCCGCAGCAGATCACCGTTTCGCTCGAGGCGCTGAGAGCCGACGCCGACCGATGGGCCGCCGCGGCAAGCACGCTGAACACCGCGGCAGGCCGAGCCGACATGCAGAAGGTGGACGCTGCCGCGTTCTCCTTCGCCGGACGAGCCGCAGCCATCGCGTATGAGGACCTGCGATCCAGGATGGCGGGTTTCATCCACCAAGGCGCCGACCGGCTCGACTCCATTGCCGGCGCATTGCGCGCGAGCGCCGACGCCTACGAGGCCGACGAGGCGTCCGGCGCCCACCGCATGCAGAACATCTACTGATCCCGATGGTCGCTGCCTACGCAACCGACTCCGGGGAGATGCTCGGGTTGATCGCCGACCTGCGCTCCGGGATCGGCGAAGCATCCGAGCTGATCAACGGCATCATCAACGGGATCAACTCCGTCCTGAGCACGCTCCCACCCGAGCAGATCGGTGGCATCCGGCACGGTGTGGCCGACCTCCAGCGCATGTTCAACGAGAGCGTCAGCGATCTCGGGCGGGCGCTCGACCAGACGGGCGACCCCGTGGCACTGCGCGCCGCCGGCGCGGCATGGGCGGTCGACATCGGAGGCGAGGTCAGCGGTCTCTCCGGCTTGGCCACCGACAACATGACGCGCGCAGACAACCACTGGACAGGCGACGCCGCCGAGGCCTACCGCAACGCACTGCTCCCCCAGCGGCTCGCGATCAGTGCCGTCAAGACCACGGGCGACAAGATCGACTCAATCCTCAACGAGCTGGCCAACGCGATCATCGAGTTCTGGAAGAACGTCCTGGGCGCCGTCCTCACGCTCCTCGCCGGGCTCGTCGCCGCCCTGGCCGTCGCGGCTGGCGGGATCACCGCTGTCATCGCCGTCGCAATCGCGGCCGCCGCGCTCGTCGTCTTCAACGACGCCGTGGTCAGCCAGATCAACATGTTCACCGACGTCGGTAATGCGATCGCCATCCAGACCAGGGAGCTGATCAACGTCGGTGCCGACGACACCGCCTTCCCCGGTGGCGCATGGCCACCTGCCGCCGCCACCGACATGAACGACGGCAGCATCACCGATGGTGACGACACCGACTGGCACATCGAATGAGCCAGGGGTCGATCCCCGTGGCCGGGGCTCGCGCGCGCCGAACACTCCGGTCCCTGGCACTCGGGCACCTCACCATCGCCTTCGCCTCGATGCCCATCGCACTGCTCCTGCGCGCCGAGATCGTCGACGACCGGTCGACCGAGGACTGGCTCGTGAACCCGGTCACCGCAGGCCTCCTGCTCGCCATCGGTCAGATCCTGTCGTGCGGACGAAACCTTGCGCTGGCCCACGCCCTCACCGACCGTGCCGACGTCGACCGCGTCGCCCGCGCGCTGCGCCACTCCGAATGGTCGGTCGGCCTCGCCCTGTGCGGGATCGTCTTCGTACTCCGGTTCCTGCTCGTCGCGCCGGTCACGCCGTTGCTGTCGGCGCTGACTCTGATGATGATCATCGCTTCGCTGTTGCTCGAACACCGATACGCCGACTGGGCCCACCGCTGCCTGAGCCACCCCGACGACACCGGCGCCACCGCGGAGTACCACCTGCTCCCACCACGCGTAGGACCACGCCTGCACAGGCGGCAACCATTCGCCGCCGTCTGCCACGCGATCTACGCCGGCATAGCCGCGATTCTCCTCGTCGCCACCATCGCCACCGAGCTCCGCAGCCCAACGGGCACGTTGCCGACGGCGCTCGTTCAGATCGTCGCCGCGGCTGCCGCCACGGTGGTTCCACTCGTGCACATCCGCGCTGTCCTGCTCGTCCGCGCCGCGATCCTCGGCGACACACTGCACCTCCCGACCCTCCGGCGGGCCGGTGCGTCGTTCATCCGCGCCGGCAGCGCCACCGCCCCCCTCACCGCGATCGTCGTCACGTCCGTGCTGGTAGCGCCGGCCGAACCGGCTGTCGCGGTCGGTCGTGCGGCGTTGCTCGTCTTCGTCCTCGGGATCGGCACGCTGCAGTTCGCCTCGATCAGCAGCATCCACGCAGGCGACTTCCCGAAGCGCTGGCTCCGCGCAGCCGGCGCGAGGTGACGACGCCCACTCCCGACACCGGCGAGGGCGACGGTGCCTGCCCCGCCGGCAACCGGCAGGATGGCGCCATGGCACAGGTGACCGCCCGGACCGAGCGCACGATCGACGCCCCCGCCGAGCGGGTGCGCGTGGCGCTCGCCGACTACGAGAAGGTGCGGCCGGCGATCCTCACCGACCACTACCGGGACTACCGCGTGGAAGCCGGTGGCCAGGGCGAGGGCAGCCGCGTGCACTGGCTGCTGCAGGCCACGAGCAAGCGCGTGCGTGACCAGCTGGTGGAGGTCAGCACCCCCGGCGACGACCGGATCGTCGAGCGGGACGCGAACTCCAGCATGGTCACCACCTGGACCGTCACCGCTGCGGGGGGCGACCGCAGCGTCGTCGCGGTGGAGAGCAGCTGGAAGGGCGCGGGCGGCATCGGCGGCTTCTTCGAGCGCACCTTCGCCCCGAAGGGGTTGCAGCGGATCCACGACGGCGTGCTGGCGAACCTCGAGACCGCGCTGCGCGGCTGAGGCCTGGAGGAGGTCACCATCAGCGCATCGGTCGAGAACGGCATCGTCGCGGTCGCCGGGGAGGCGCTCGTCGACATGGTCCCCGCGCCCGTCGGGGAGTACTTCGAGGCCGCCCCCGGCGGGAGTCCCGCGAACGTCGCAGTGGCGCTCGCGCGGCTGGGGGTGCCGGCGCGGCTGCTCGCCCGGATCTCCGACGACATGCTCGGCCGCCGCATCCGCACCCACCTGGCCGGCAACGACGTGCAGCTCGACCACGCCGTCGCCGCCACCGAGCAGACGTCGCTCGCGATGGTGGCGGTCGACCCGGACGGCGGGGCGAGCTACGACTTCCGCGTCACCGGCACGGCCGACTGGCAGTGGACCGCCGAGGAGCTCACCGGCGCCCTCGACGGGCCCGTGGTCGCGCTGCACTCCGGGTCGCTCGCGCTCACCACACCGCCCGGCGCGTCCGTGCTGCGCGAGCTGATCTCCCGGGCCGCCGCATCGGTGACGATCAGCTACGACCCCAACTGCCGCCCGCTGCTCATGGGCGACCCGGCCGCGGTGCTGGCCGGCGTGCACGAGCTCCTCGCCGTCGCCGACGTCGTGAAGGTCAGCGCCGAGGACCTGGAGTGGCTCGTGCCGGGCGCGCAGCCGGAGGACGTGCTGGAGGACTGGCTCGCCCGCGGCCCCGCCGTCGTCGCCGTCACCCTCGGCGGGGACGGCGTGCTGGCCGCGGCCGCGTCCGGAGCCCGGACCCGCCGCCCGGGCGTGCCGATCACGGTGATCGACACAGTCGGCGCCGGCGACACCTTCTCCGCCGCCCTGCTCGCCGGGCTGCACCGACGCGGGCTGCTCGGCGCCGCGGCGCGCCCCGCGCTGCGGGCCGTCGACGCCGAGACGTTCGACGCCCTGCTCGACGAGGCCGCGCTCGCCGCCGCGATCACGTGCAGCCGCCGCGGCGCCGACCCGCCCACGGCCGACGACCTGCGGGCCCGGCACCCGACCGGCTAGCGCTACAGCTGCACTTCGTGATCTTGCCTGCGGCCGGGCCCGGGGCGGGTCGCGGTCACCGACCGAGCGGAGCACCATCCGTTGCCCAGCAGGTCCGGCGAAGCCGACCGGCGGCCGGCTCGTGATCAGCGGACGTGGCTGCAGGGCGTCAGGACCCGTCGCTCCTGGCGCGGTGAGGCGGGGGTGATCATCGACTCGGTGCGTGGGCGGCTACATGCGGCCGGCGGCGCACCCGACCGATGATCATGCGATGGGTGACGCGCCGGGCGTGCTCGGCAGGGCCTGCATGATCTGCGGTTTCGGTTGGCTGGTGCTGTGAGGGGAGCCGCTGCCAACCGATACTCGCGATCATGGCCCGCTCGGTGCCCGGTTTCGGGTGTGCATGGTCGTGGTGGGAGCCGTGGACGTCCGAAACTCGAGATCACCGGCCGGCGACATGATCAGTCACGGTCTGCCGTTCATCTCGGTGTCGGCTGTGGCCACGGCCGGGGGACGGGCCGGCCGGCATCACTGTTTGCTCCGAGCCCGCGTTCCCCATCTGCCGCATGGTCAAGTCGACGTCATGGGTCTCCACCTCGCCGGCCACACCCATGGGGTCGACATGACCATGAAAAGGCGGCTTGGCGCGCCGTCCCGACCCGGGCTGCGAGCCCATCGCGCACGGACCCTGGCCTCCTGTGCGTTCCACCCGCTCGCCTCGACCTCCCCCTTTGGGGACGGGGCTGGGTGGGCGGAACTACCGAACCCCGTGGTCACCGTGGCGGCCGTCCCCGGCCCGCTGGCACGCCAATTTCCGGCCGGGCCGTCGCTGCTGGGTGCTACTCGACCGGCGGTGGTCCCGTTGCTGCCCGCGCAGGGTGGACATCGGATGCTCGCGTTGGGATCAACTCCAGGTCGGGGTGGTGGGTGGCATGTGCGCGGCCCAGGTTGGCCCGGGTCGGGAACGGTGTGGCCACGGCGCTGTGTCCGCCCGTGTGGCGCCGGGGCGCGTTCTGCTGGAGGTGGGTTCCAGGGGCTGGGCGGGAGTGATCACCGGCTCGGTGCGTGGGCGGCCACATCCGGCCGGTCGTGCTCCCAACCGGTGATCACCGGATTGGTGATCACCGGCCCGGGGCGTGGGCGGCCACATCCGGCCGGTCGTGCACCGAACCGGTGATCACCGGACCGGTGGCGTGCCCAGGCCGGCTCTGCTCGCCCACACCTGCATGATCTGCGGTTTCGGTTGGCTGGTGCTGTGGGCGGAGCTGCCGCCAACCGATACTTGCGATCATCGCCCGGTCGTGGCCCGGTTTCGGGTGTGCACGGTCGTGGGGAGAGCCGTGGGCGCCCGAAACTCGAGATCACCGGCCCACGCGTCGCCGACCAGCGACGTGATCACGCTCTACCGTTGTGGTACTGCCGAGCAGGTCAGCAGGGCGCCGTCGGGTCGCCGATCTGGTCCTTGTACGTGCCGACGGCGTTGCCGCCCACGTTGTTCAGCATCACGTTGCCGCAGATCCTGCCGTGCGGCCCGAAGTCCTGGACCTTGATCCCACCGCGCGCGTTGTCGGTGATCACGTTGTGGTGGATGTCGTTGTCCACGGCGTCCCCGGGCAGGTCACCGCCGATGCGGATGCCGGCCGCCGCGTTGTGGTGGATGTGGTTGAACCGGAACGTGTTGGACGGGCCGCGGGACTCCATCGCGCCCGAGTTGCCGTTTCGGGGGAGCTGGCCGGTGCAGGTGTTGTGCGCGACGTCGTTGTCGCGCGCGGCCTCCTTGATGTCGACGCACTCGGCGCCCTGGGTGTCGATGATGTTGCCCCGCACCTCGTTGCCGTTGCTCCCGTCCGGCTCCGGGGTGGGGTTGCGGTCGAGCTGCTCGGGCGCCGTGCCGATGTAGATGCCCTCACCGTTCTGGCCGGTTCCGGTGTTCGGCACGGCGAAGTCGTGGATGCCGCACGGCCCGATCGTGTTGCCGGCGACGAGGCCGCCGGTGGCGAAGTACTTCATCCGGATGCATTCACCGCCGAGGTTGGTCACGCGCATCCCGACGATCTCCGTGCCGGTCACACCGTCGTGCGCGACCATGCTCTGCACGTAGACGGCCTTGTCGCGGTAGCAGCCGTCGACGAGCTGGTCGCAGACCTTGCCGTCGATGGTGAACCCGCGCAGCGTCGTGTCGTCGTGCCGGATCTCGAACACCCGGGCGGAAGCGACCGAGCCCCGCAGCACAGCACTGCGAGGGCCGGTGACGGTGACGCCGGGTTGCACCGTGACGACGTGCTCGTCGTAGGTTCCGGGGCGCAGGAACACGGTCTCGCCGGGCTGGGCGACCGCCAGCGCCCGGGTGATCGTGCGGAACGGCTGCCGCACCGATCCGGTGCCGGTGTTGTCGTCACCGGCTGCCGGGTCCACCTGGTAGTGACCACGTTCCGGTGCCTCGGCCGTGGCCGGCGCCGCCCCGGCGAGAAGCACACAGACGGTGACGGCCGCCGCGAGGGCACCGGTCCTGATCAACATTGCGGCACGCTATCGGGTGATCAGATACCGGTCGGCGGCAGGCGGCGCGGGGCACGGTCGGGGAAGTCGTCCGGCTGTCCGGTGGCCGGGTCGCCGGGGGCGAGGGACAGCTCGGCCGGCTCGCTCTCAGGCAGGGCCCACTGCATGGCCCAGTCCATGTGCATGGCGGCCGGGCCATCGGCCGGCGGGAAGTAGTCCAGCTGCATCGTCATGTTCATCGGCCGCGGCGGGAACTTCCCGGTCTCGGTGTTCGAGTACCACTCCTCGCCGTTCACGAAAGCGGTGATCTTGTCGGGGGTCCACTCGAGCGCATAGGCCGACCACTGCGTCGAGTCGTGCCGTACGGATCCGTGGTCCTGGTCGTTGTCCGCGCCGTAGTGCAGGAAGAAGCTCGTCTCCCGGCGGTCGTCGGACGTGATCTCCATCCAGTCGATCTCGCCGCCCACCGGGAAGTCCTCGGCCACCGGCCAGAGCAGCAGCAGCGCGTTCAGCCCGCCGGACGCCGCCTCGGAGCGCACGCACGCCTCCCAGCGGCCGAACCGCTGGCCCGGGTGCCAGCTCATGGCACCGGTCGTGCCGTCCCGGGTCGCGGTGATCGTGGCGGCGCCGTCCGCGACGCCGACCGCCTCCGGGGTGCGCACCCCTTCCTTGGCGTGACCGGGCTCAGGACCGTAGGGGTGCCAGTCGCCGGGCAGCCCGTCGGAGAAGTCGGAGCGCCGGGTCGGCTCGCCCCAGCCGTACCGCTCGGCGGCCGTGGTGGCGCACTCGGACGGGTCGGCCGGCACGGGGGCGACCTGGCCGGCGACGAGGACGGCGCACGCGCTTGCCACCGTTCGCAACAAAACGGACATCCGCACCATTGACACCTCCTGCCCCATTGGAACTGGGCGGAAGGCGTCGCGCGAGATCAACCACGCGTACGGGTGAGGAGCCTTTCGGTGGGCCAGGAGTTGAGGACGCGGTCGGCCGGCACCTCGCACTCGGCGGCGCGCTCGCATCCGTTGCGCAGCCAGTCGAGCTGGCCGGGGGCGTGGGCGTCGGTGTCGATCGTGAAGTCACACCCCGCCTCCACCGCGAGACGCAGCAGCCGCTTGGGCGGGTCGAGCCGCTCCGGCCGGGAGTTCACCTCCACGGCAACCCCGTACTCGGCGCACGCCGCGAACACCGCCGCCGCGTCGAACTGCGACTCCGGCCGCTTCCGGCTACCGGTCACCATCCGGCCCGTGCAGTGCCCGAGCACGTCGACGTGCGGGTTCTCGATCGCCGTGAGCATCCGCTCGGTCATCTCGGCGCGCGGCATCCGCAGCTTCGAGTGCACCGACGCGACCACGACGTCCAGCTCCGCGAGCAGGGCCTCGTCCTGATCGAGGGAACCGTCCTCGTTGATGTCGACCTCGATGCCGGTGAGCACCCGGAAACCGGAGAGTTCGGCGTTGAGCTCGGCGATGTCCTCGAGCTGCGCGCGCAGCCGCTCGACCGACAGACCGTTCGCCACGGTGAGGCGCGGCGAGTGATCGGTGATCACGAGGTAGTCGTGGCCGAGCGCCTGCGCGGTCTCGACCATCTCCCGGAGCGGCGACCCGCCGTCCGAGGCATCGGTGTGGCTGTGGCAGTCGCCCCGGATCGCCTCCAGCAGCACCTCGGCGGCCTGATCGAGCGGCCTGGGTTCGATCGCCTCCAGCCGCTGCAGGTACGCGGGCGGCTCCCCGCCCACCGACTCCGTCACGCAGCGCGCGGTGACCTCCCCGACCCCCTTGAGCCGCGCCAGCTCCCCCGTGCGCACGAGCCGCGCGATCTCGTCCGGGTCGCGGCGACGCAGCACCGCGGCCGCGGTGCGGAACGCCCGGACCCGGTACGTCGACTCGTGCGCGCGTTCCAGCAGGAAGGCGATGCGGCGCAGATCGGCCACGGCGTCCCGGGTCTCGGTCACGCCGCGATCGTCGCACGGCCGCTCCGCGGGGCATCAGAACGCCGAACTCAGCCGCCCGAACGCGAGACTCACCCTGCCCGAACGCGAGACTCGCGCCGGAGGTGCGGCGAGTCCCGCATCTCGACACGGCGAGTCCCGCATCTCGACACGGCGAGTCCCGCTTCGACACGGCGAGTCCCGCTTTCGACACGGCGAGTCCCGCGTTTCGACAGGGCGAGTCCCGCGTTTCGGCACGATCCGCTCGGAAGTTCCGCGGGTGGGTCAGGCGAGCCAGCGGCGGTTGCGGCGGCGCCAGGCCTTCGCCCACAGGTCGGGCAGCTGCGCCTCGATCTCGGCGGCACGTGCGGCGTCACGGCCGTGCAGGACCCCGAACGCGAAGCCGTTCTCCCCCTCGCCGTGCGTCTGCGTGGCGAGATCCCGCAGTGCTTCGCGGGCCACGACGGTGTCCTGGTGCTCACCGAGGGCGTCCTGGAACCCCTTGAGCTCCTTCGCGAACCGCTTGGCGTCCTTCCCGACCGTGGGCCGGGCGACCTCGGTGGCGTAGCGCAGTCGCTTGCCGGCCTTCCTCGCGTCGTGCACGGCGAGGTCGCGGTGGTCGGTCGGCGCGTCCTCGTCGACCGCCACGTCGACGGCCCGGGAGAGGCGCCGCGCCGCGCGCGCGACGTGCGCCGGGAGCTCCTTGCGGGCGGGGCGGGCCGCGCGCTTCGTCAGCGGGGGGCGCTGGAGCAGGTCGTCGAGGTCGCGGCGCAGGCGGGCGTAGTCGTCACCGTCGAGGGTGCTGAGCACGGCCGCGGCGGCCTCCGCCTCGACGCGGGCGAAGTGCCGGGTGACCTGTGCCTGCACGGGGCCGAGCAGCAGCTCGGGCTCCAGACCGGCGAGTCCGTCGTGGATCCGGGCGTGCAGCACCTCGGCGTCGCGGGCCGGGGCGAGCGCGCGGGCCAGCTCGCGCAGAGCGTCCACGAGGGGGTCGGTGCGCTCCCGGTCCAGCAACCGGCGGTACGACTGCAGCGCGCTGCGCAGCCGGCGCGACGCCACCCGCAGCTGGTGCACGGAGTCCGGCTCGCCGCGGCGGGTGCGCAGGTCCTCCGCGGCGAGCCGGTCGACGTGCCCTGCGAGGTAGTCGACGAGCGCCGCGCCCGCGGTGCCGGGCTTCACCCGCTTGCCGGTGGGCCGGCGCTTCGACGTGGCGGCCGGGCGCAGCAGGCGGTCCAGCTCCGCTTCTGCCGAGGTCGTCGCGGGCTTCAGGCCGGCCTCGGCAAGCCGTTGTTCGAGTGCACGGGCGAGCTCGTCGTCAGCGGTGTCGTGGGTGTGCACCTCGGTCCACGCTGCGCCCTCGGTGGACGATCCGAGGGTGGCGACCACCACGTGGTCGTGGACGACGGTGGCGAGCACTCGGTCGTCGTCGCCCAGCAGGCGCGTGCTGCTGCGCACCCGGCGGACCTGCCCGGCGGGGTGCAGCGAGCCGTCGCGGACGACACCGCGCACCAGCTCGGCCAGCTCGCCCGGCACCTCCGGCACGGGCGGCGCGTCGAGGGCGAGCGGGACGCGCAGCTCCTCGCCGCGGTCGGCGTCCTGGAGGTCGAGCCGCCAGTGCGGCTGCCCACCCTCGGCCCGGTGCACGGCGAGCGTGATGCCGGCCCCGCCGAGCCGGTGGTCGGCGGTGTCGTAGCGCTCGATCTCGAGAACCTGCTGCGGAACGGGATCCTCGCGGTGGACGCCGGGGAGCGCATCGAGTCGGGGACTGCCGGCCTCGGCGGCTCCGCGGAAGGTTCGGTTCGGGGTGCGGGTCGTCGTGTCGGTCATCCGCCAAGGGTGCCCCAGATCGGCGCGGGTTTACTCCCGCGGAAGGCGGGATTTCTGCACCTTCCCCATGTCATTGCGCGGGAGGGCCTCGATGAACCGCACCTCGCGCGGCCGCTTGTGCGGCGCGAGCAGCACGGCGACGTGGTCGATCAGCTCCCGCTCCCCCGGCGCCGTGCCCGCCGGCACGACGTGAGCCACGATCCGCTCCCCGAGATCGGCGTCCGGCACCCCGACGACCGCGGCCTCCGCCACGCCCGGGTGCTCGAGCAGCGCGTTCTCGATCTCCCCCGCGCCGATCTTGTAGCCGCCGGACTTGATCAGATCGGTGGCGCTGCGCCCGACGATCGCGAGAGCGCCGCCGGCCGTCCAGCGGCCGATGTCGCCGGTGGCGAACCAGCCGTCCGCGGTGTGCGCGGCCGCGGTGGCGTCCGGTCGGTTGAGGTAGCCGGTGAACAGGCTCGGGCCGCGCACCTCGACCGCGCCGAGCCCGTCGCTCTGGTCGCCGGGCAGCGGCGCCAGCCGGAGCTCGGTGCCGCGCAGCGGCTGGCCGACCGCGCCGACCTCGGGCTCGTCGGCGGCGCGCGCCGCGGTGAGGATCAGCGTCTCGGTGAGCCCGTACCGCTCCCGCACGGACAGGCCGGTGGCGTGGTGCAGGCGGGCGTGGTCGACGGCGGTGAGTGCGGCCGATCCGGACACCAGCAGCCGGGCCCGCCCGATCTCCTTCGCCGACTCCGGGTCGGAGTCGAGCTGGTCGGCGAGCCGGTGGTACTGCGTGGGTACCCCGAACACCATCGACGCCCCGGCCGCGGCCAGCACCTGCGCGTCGAGCCTGCCGATGTGGTGCAGGCTCCCGCCGCGGCGCAGCGGGCCGAGCACGCCGAGCACCAGCCCGTGCACGTGGAACAGCGGCAGCGCGTGGGCGAGCAGGTCGTCAGCCGTCCAGTCCCAGGCCTCGGCGAGCGCGTCGAGGTCGTACGCGACGGCGCTGCGCGGAAGCACCGCTCCCTTCGGTGGCCCGGTGGTGCCGGACGTGTAGATCACCAGCGCCGGGACGTCCGGCGGCGGCTCGTGCGCCGGCACCGGCCCGACCGCGGTGAGGTCGACGTCCACCCGAGGCAGGGCCCCGAGCGGTTCGGGAAGGGTGACGCCGGGCGGGGCCAGCACCAGGTCGGGGGCGCAGTCGCCGATCACGTGCCCCAGCTCCCGCTCCCCCAGCTTCGGGTTCACGGGCACCGCCGCCACGCCCGCGAGCAGCGCGGCGGTGACCCCGACGGCCGTGTGCATCGTCGGTGTGGCGTGCACAGCCACGCGCTGCCGGCCCGCGATCGAGCCCGCCAACGCACCCGCGGCGCCGGCGAGCTGCCGGTAGGTCAGCGCGTCGTCGCCGAACCGCAGCGCGGGCCGGTCGTCGGGATCGAGGAGAGCGGGGAACAGCGGATTCATCCAACGACCTTCCCGGGGTTGAGGATCCCTTGCGGATCCAGGGCCTGCTTCACCGCGCGCTGCAGCGCGAGAACTCCAGGGCCGAGCTCGGTGCGCATGCCCGGCAGCTTGAGCAGCCCCACCCCGTGCTCCCCGGTGACCGTGCCACCGAGGGCGAGCGCGGCGTCGACGATGTCGTCGAACGCGGCCTGGGCACGCCGCCTCGCGGGCTCGTCGCCGTGCGGGGTGATCAGCAGCGGGTGCAGGTTGCCGTCGCCGGCGTGCGCGATGTTGGCGATCAGCACGTCGTGCCGCGCGGCGATCTCCTCGACGCGGCCGAGCATCTCGGCGAGGCGTCCTCGCGGGAGGCAGACGTCCTCGGTGAGCATGGCGTCTCCGCGCTGCTCCAGGGCTGGATACGCGAGCCGCCGCGCGTCGAAGAGCGCATCGGCCTCGGTGACGTCGGTGGAGAAGACCGCCTCCCGGGCGCCGGCAGCCTCGAACTCGGCGTGGATGGCGGCAGCCTCCTGCTCGGCGGCCGGCTCGGGGAGGTCGGTCTGGGCGAGCAACAGCACGGCCGCGTCCTCGGGCAGACCGGTGTGCTTCCAGGCGTTGACCGCGTGCAGGCACACCCGGTCGATCATCTCGAACGCCGAGGGCTGCAGCCCGCGCGCGGTGACCCGGGACACCGCGTCGCCGGCGGCGGTGAGCGTGTCGAAGAAGCCGACCACGGTACGCGGCACCCCGGTGCGCAGGGGGCGCAGCCGCACGGTGACCTCGGTGATCACGCCGAGGGTGCCTTCCGAGCCGACCATGAGCCCGGCGAGGTCGTAACCCGCGACGCCCTTCGCGGTGCGCCGCCCGACCCGCACCACCTCACCCGCGGCCGTCACCACCTCGAGAGCGAGCACGTAGTCGCGGGTGACGCCGTACTTCACGCAGCACAGGCCGCCCGCGTTGGTGGCGACATTGCCGCCGATCGTCGACCAGGGCGAGCTCGCCGGGTCCGGCGGGTACCAGAGGCCGCGCTGCGCCGCCGCGGCGCGCAGGTCGTCGTTGACCACGCCGGGCTGCACGACGGCGAGCCGCTCCGCCTCGTCGATCTCGACGATCTCGCGCATCCGCTCGGTGGACAGCACCACGCACCCGTCCACCGCGTTCGCCCCGCCGGACAGGCCGGTGCCCGCTCCGCGCGGCACCAGCGGGCGCCCATGCCGGGCGCACGCGGCGACGACGGAGGCGACCTCCGCCGTGCTGCGCGGGCGGACCACCGCGGCGGCCCGCCCGTACGCCGCCCACTCCGCCTCGTCGTGCAGGAACGGCGCCACGACGTCCGGGTCGACGAGCACGCGGTCCGCCGGGAGCCGGGCGAGCAGATCGGCGACGAGTGGATCAGCGGGGACGGCCACAGCTCAGCACGCTAACCCGGCGGACGGCCACACCGCACCCGGTCGTGAGCGGAGAGGAGTGCCGGAGCACGCGAATCCCCTCACAGCCCGGCGAGGCGCTCCGCCAAGGCCCGGCCGAGCAGGTGCCCGGATCGCCATGCCGTCTCCACGCGCGGGCTGCCCCAGCCGTCGCCCGCCAGCCCGATGCCGTCCGCGGTGAGGTGGAACGGCTCGTCGCGCGTCCCCTCCGGGGAGGCGTCCGGCCAGTGCTGCGCCAGCGTCCACACCGGCGCGGTGCGCACGCCGAGCAGCTCGCGCAGCGCATCGAGGACGGGCCCGATCGCGCCGTCCGGCTCGGCGGCGTACGCCCGCGCGACATCGGCAGTGGTGTGCGCCACCAGAACAGGTGCACCGTCACCCCGCCGCGCGCCGTCGTCGGCGATCAGGGTGAGCACGGGGTGGTCGTTGACGAAAGCGGCGGGCAGCTCCGCCCACTCCCCGGTGGCCCAACCGGCGGCGACGGCGATCGCGGGCCGCCACTCCCGGCCGGCCAGCCGCGCGGCGGCCGCGTGATCGGGGTCGAGCAGCCGCAGCGCCTGCGGATCGGGCATCGCGAGCACCACGGCGTCGGCCGGCTCACCGTCGACGACCGGTCCCGGGCCGACCCGCCGCACCTCCCGGCCGCACTCGACCGCGAGCCCCGCGGCCAGGTCGGCGACCAGCCCGCCGAGCCCACCGGGCGCGGCCCAGCGCTGCGGCCCGGGCGCCCGCTCCCGCGTCCCGCCGCTCAGCACGGCCAACTCGGACGTCCAGGGCCGGGCGAGCCCGGCGGCCCGCCACCGCTGCACCACCTGCTCGAACCCGGCGTCCCGCACCGTGAAGTAGGCCGCCCCGAGGTCCACCGGCCGGCCCGCCACCGCGCGGCCGCCCATCCGCCCGCCGACCTCGCCCGCCCGCTCCAGCAGCCGCACCGGTACGCCCGCGGCAGCGAGCTCGGCCGCGCAGGCCGATCCGGCGATGCCCGCACCGATCACGACGACTCCCACGTCCCGCAACGTACGACCAAGGCCGGCGGGGCGCGCGGACACCTCGTCACGACGATCGTGGACCTGGGCTCTTCGCCGCCAGGACGGGCGCCCCCGGTCACACCGCGGCGACGACCCGGGCGAGGCGGTCCTGCCACCACCGCACCCGCTCCGGCCCGGCGGCGACGGCGGAGCGCCGCACCGGCTCGGGCGCGCGCCGGGTGACCGGCAGCCACCCGTCCCGAGGTCGGATGGGGTCGGCGACGACGTCCGCGGTGAGCAGCGCCCCCGTACCCAGGCCGCAGGCCATGTCGAGCTGCGGCAACGCACCCGCCAGCGCCAGCTCCGCGGCCATCCCGACGCTCGTCTCCAGCGCCGACGACACCACGCACGGCAGCCCACACGCCTCCGCCACGGCCAGCGCCCTGCGCACACCGCCGAGCGGGGCGACCTTGAGCACCGCCACGTCCGCCGCCTCCGCGACGGCCACGCGCAACGGATCCTCGGCCCGCCGGATCGACTCGTCCGCCGCGATCGGGACGTCGACCCGGCGGCGCACGGCGGCCAGCTCGGCGACGGTCCGGCAGGGCTGCTCGACGTACTGCAGGCCACCCGCCGCGCGGTCCAGCGCCGTGATCGCGCCGACCGCCTCGTCGACGGTCCACACCGCGTTGGCGTCCACGCGGACCGCACCGCCCGGGCCCAGGGCGTCCCGCACGGCGGCCACCCGTTCCAGGTCGAGGGGCAGCGAGCCGGGCGCGTCGGCCACCTTGACCTTGGCCGTGGCACACCCGGACGCCCGCACGATCTCCTGCGCCCGCTCCGGCCCGACGGCCGGCACGATGCAGTTCACCGGCACCCGGTCACGCACCGGCTCCGGCCAGCCCTCCTCGGCGGCCTCCCGCGCGGCGGCGAGCCACGGGGCCGACTCGCGGTCGTCGTAGTCGGCGAACGGGCAGAACTCCCCCCACCCGGCCGGACCCTCGATCAGCATCCCCTCGCGGACGGTGATTCCCCGGAATCGGGTGGTCAGCGGGATGGAGTAGACGTCGAGCACCGGCCGACCCTACGCGCGCCCGACCCCACCCCGAGGGCTCGCCGCGTCGAGACGGGCGACTCGGCCTGCCGAGACGCGGGACTCGCCCTGCCAGAACGCGAGACTCACCCTGCCGAGATGCGGGACTCACCCTGCCGGAACGCGAGACTCGCGCTGCTGGGACGCGGGACTCGCCGGGGAAGGGCGAGTCTCGCGTTCTGCCGCGCGAGTTTCGCGTTTCGCGGGGCGAGTCTCGCGTTCGGGCGGTTGGCGGAGCGCGGCTGCGTGGTTATGCCAGCAGCTCGTGGTCGGCCGGGCGGACCTTGCGGGTGCGACGGCGGAAGTCGAAGGTGTAGCCCGGCCAGAGGGTTCGGTTGCGGCCGTCGTCGTCGAGGTACCAGCTGGCGCAGCCGCCCGCGGTCCACACCGAGCCGTCGAACCTGCGCTGCAGGGTGGCGTTGTAGGCGTCCTGGCGGTCTCGGCGGGTGTCGAGGGCCGTGACGCCGTTCTCGTCGAGCAGGCGCAGGGCGTCGAGCACGTAGTTGAGCTGCGACTCGATCATGAAGACCATCGAGCTGTGCCCGAGCCCGGTGTTCGGGCCGACGAGCACGAAGAGGTTCGGGAACCCGGCGACCGTCGTGCCGAGGAAACCTTCCGCGGCGGATCCGCCCGGTTCCGCGAGCGGCACACCGTCGCGCCCGGTGATGGGCACGGTGTGCCCGACGCCCGCACCCACCGTGAACCCGGTGCCGAAGATGATCGTGTCGACCTCGTGCTCCACGCCGTCGGCCGTCACCACGGCGTTCGGCGTGATCCGCACGATCTTCTCGGTGACCACGTCGACGTTGGGCTGTTTGAGGGCCGGGTAGTAGTCGTTGGACATGAGGATGCGCTTGCAGCCGATCGTGAAGTCCGGGGTGACCCTGGCCTCCAGGTCGGGCCGACCGGCGAACGTCCGGTGCAGGTAGGCACGGGCGAACCGCTCGATCAGCGCCATCCGGCGCGGCTTCAGGAACCCGCTGACGAGCGCCTCGTTCCGGGCGTAGATCAGCGAGCGCTGCAGCTTCTGCAGTGCCGGAACGGCCCGGTAGAGCCGGCGCATCACGGCGGGCACCGGGCGGTCCGGCTTCGGCAGCACCCATGGCGCCGTGCGCTGGAACAGCGCCAGCGAGGCCACCTGTGGCTGGATCGCGGGCACGAACTGGATCGCGCTCGCCCCGGTACCGATCACGGCGACGCGCCGGCCGGTCAGGTCGTGGTCGTGCCGCCACTGCGCGGAGTGGAACGTGGTGCCGCCGAACTCGTCGAGCCCGGGGATGTCGGGCACGGACGGCTCGTGCAACGCCCCGGTGCCCCACACGACGGCGCGCGCGTGCACCTGCGAGCCGTCCGCGAACCGCAGCTCCCAGTGCCGCCCCGCCCAGTGGGCCGAGGTCACCTCGGCACTGAACCGGATCCGGTCGCGCAGGTCGAAGCGGTCGGCGATCCGCTCCAGGTAGGCGCGGATCTCCGGCTGCCGGGCGAACGTGCGCGTCCAGTCGGGGTTCGGCGCGAAGGAGAACGAGTACAGGTGCGACTGCACGTCACACGCGCAGCCCGGATAGGTGTTGTCACGCCAGGTGCCGCCGAGGGTGTCGCCCTTCTCCAGGACGAGGAAGTCCTCCCGGCCGGCCTCGAGCAACCGCACTGCGGCGCCGAGCCCGGCGAACCCGCTCCCCACGATAGCGACGTCCACGCGCGTCGAGGTCTCGTGCATCGGCTCCTCCTCGCTCCCTGCGCGCCTCCCCCGCAGGGCGACGCCAGCTTGCTCGCTGGGGTTACCGCCGGTAAGTTACCACGAGTAAGTTACCTCCGGTAGGGTCGCTCCGTGGAGACCCGCACGCCCCGGCGCCGCGTCGGCCGCGCCGAACGCGAGCGCCAGATCCTTGACGCGGCGCTCGCCGTGTTCGGCGACCGCGGCTACCAGAACGCCTCGATGGACCAGGTGGCCGAGCGCGTCGGCGTCACGAAACCCGTGCTCTACACGCACTTCGGGTCCAAGCACGGGCTCCTGCTGGCCTGCGTCGCGCGGGCGAGGGCGGAGTTGCTCGAGGTGACGTCGGCGGCCGCCGCGTCGGCGTCCACCCCTGAGGAGATGCTGCGCCGCGGCACGCTGGCGTTCTTCGAGTACCTGGAGAGCCAGGCACCGGCGTGGACGGTCCTGTACGCCGAGTCGGCGACCGCCGGCGACGCGCTCGAGGAGATCCGGGCCCAGCAGACCGATTTCATCGCCGCGCTGCTCGCCGCCCAGGCCCCCGGCACCGATCCGCAGCGGCTCACCGGCTGGGCCCAGGTGATCGTCGGGGCGTGCGAGCGGCTGGCGCTGTGGCGCGCCCGCGCGGGCGTCACGAGCGAGCAGGCCACCGGCTACGTCATGGACCTCGTCTGGACCGGCCTCGCCGGCGCGGCGGGGAGCCTCGCGAGCCCACCGGAGCGCAGAGGCGACAATTCACCATCGTGAGACACATGCGCGAGCCCGCCGGAGCGCAGCAGCCACAATTCACGGCAGTGAGACACATGCGCGGGCCCACCGGAGCGCAGAGGCGACAGCTCACGACAGTGAGACACATGACCGCGCGAGCGGGCCGGCGCCGTCCCGCGGGGGAGGCGCGCAGGGAGCGAGGAACGAGCGACCGAGCACCGGAGGAGCGGGGCGGCGCCTGAAAGGCCCGCGAGCCCGCCGGAGCGAAGCGGAGGCAATGAACACAGCGGAGGCAATGAAACAGTGAGTACCACGGCACCCCGGCTGCTGCAGGTGCTGCGCAGCGAGCGGATCACTCCGCGGATGATCCGCGTGACGCTCGCGGGCGACGAGCTCGCCGGGTTCGGCGGCGACGGCCCCGACCGGCGGATCAAGATGTTCTTCCCGGTGGCGGGCCAGGAGCGGCCGGCCGTGCCGCGGGCGACGTCCGGCGGGCCGTTGTGGCCGGCCGGCGAGCCGCGCCCCGCGATCCGCACGTACACGGTGCGCCGGTTCGACGCGGGCGCCGGCGAGCTCGACGTCGACTTCGTCCTGCACGAGGGCCACGGCCCGGCCGCGGCGTGGGCCCGGGACGCGCGGCCCGGTGCCTGGGTGGGTGTCTCCGAGCCCGGTGGCCGGTACGAGCCGGACCCGGCGGCCGGCTTCCACGTGGTCATCGGCGACGAGACCGCGCTGCCCGCCGTCGCCACCGTGCTCGCCGCCCTGCCGGCGGGCGTGCCGGCACTGGCGTTCCTCGAGATCGCCGACGCGGCCGAGGAGCAGGAGCTGCCCGGCTCGGCGCAGCTGCGGTGGGTGCACCGCGGTGACGCCGAGCCGGGTGAGCCGCTCGCCACGGCGGTGCGGGCCGCGGAGTTTCCGGCGGGGAGCGGACAGGCGTGGCTGTCGGGCGAGTCGGCCTGCGTGCGCGACCTGCGCAAACACCTGCTCGACGACCGTGGGCTCGACCGCAGGCGGGTCTACGCGACGGGCTATTGGCGAGCTCGGTAGCCATCGCTGCTCGGAAGCGGGGCGGGCATCGGGTCACCGCCGGCTCGCAGGGCAGCGGTCCACGCCTCGGTGCAGCGGATTTGCGCTGTTCGCAGGCTATCCGTCGACCGAATCCGGACTAACGTGACGACCGGCATCGGTCCCAGGGTCCCCCGGGCGATGCCGGTTGCTGCCGGCCGGGTGCCCCCCTCTCAAACCCGGTCGGCAGCGCGGGCTCCCTACCGGCGGCTCGTGGAGCCGCCTGGACGGCAGGGGGCCCGGCGGCTAATCTCCCCGTGCGGTGAACCCCAGACCCCGGTGCCCGCCTGTCAGTGCGTCGCGCCGATGCCGGTGGGGTGGTGGCTACAGATGACATCCATCCGCTGCGGCCTGACCGTGACAGTGCTCGGCGCATCGTGGCCGATCGTCCCGGGGGACCCGGGAATCTGTCCGGCGGCGACAGCCTGTGGAGGGGAACTGTAGGCCGCCGGCAGGGCGTCGGGTCTCGGCCGGTCGACGACCGGTCGGGGCCCGGCTGCGGGACGACACCGGCCCGGCACGATGCCCCTTCCGCGGCGCCCCGGTGACCACCCTCACCCCGGATCGGCACTGCACACAGCCGGCTCACATGACCGGCACAAGCAGCCGATAGCGCCCGGCCAAATGGTGGGGCCATGAGCGTCGACACCGCACTTCGGCCTCCCCGGCAACGACGGTCCGAGCGCACCGTGCTCGACATCGTCGTCCCCGTCCACAACGAGGAAGTGGATCTCGAGCCGTCGGTCCGCCGGCTGCACGCGCACCTGTCCGGGCAGTTCCCCTACCCGTTCCGCATCACGATCGCCGACAACGCGAGCACCGATGCGACGCCGCAGATCGCGACGCGGCTGGCCGCCGAGCTGCCGGACGTCGCGGCGCTCCGGCTGGCCGAGAAGGGCCGCGGCCGCGCGTTGCGGGAGTCCTGGTCGGCGTCCGACGCGGAGGTGCTGGCCTACTGCGACGTGGACCTGTCCACGGACCTGGCCGCCCTGCTCCCGCTCGTCGCGCCGTTGATCTCCGGGCATTCCGATCTCGCGATCGGCACCCGGTTGGGACGCGGGGCACGCGTGGTGCGCGGCGCGAAGCGGGAGTTCATCTCCCGCTCCTACAACCTGCTCCTGCGCGGCACGCTGGGCGCCGGCTTCACCGATGCGCAGTGCGGGTTCAAGGCGGTCCGCGCCGACGTCGCGCAGCGCCTGCTGCCGCTGGTGGAGGACACCGGCTGGTTCTTCGACACCGAGCTGCTCGTGCTCGCCGAGCGGAGCGGGCTGCGCATCCACGAGGTGCCCGTCGACTGGATCGACGACCCGGACAGCCGCGTCGACATCGTCGCCACCGCCATCGCTGATCTGAGGGGCATCGCCCGGCTCGGGCGCGCCCTCGCGACCGGCCGGCTGCCGCTCGCCGAGCTGCGCGGCCAGCTGGGACGCAACCCCGAGCCGCCGCGCGCCGTACCCGGCGTGCCCACCGGGCTCCCCGGCCAGCTCGTGCGGTTCGCGGCGATCGGGGTGGCGAGCACCGTCGCGTACGCCCTGCTCTTCCTGCTGCTGCGCGAGCCGGTCGGGGCCTACGCGGCCAACCTGCTCGCTCTCGTCATCACCGCGGTCGGCAACACCGCGGCCAACCGACGCCTCACGTTCGGGGTGCGCGGCTCGGCGGGCGCGACCACCCACCAGCTGCAAGGGCTGATCGTCTTCGCGCTGGGCCTCGCGCTCACCAGCGGCGCCCTCGCCGCGCTGCACACTTGGGTGCCGGCCGCGAGCCAGGCCGTCGAGCTGCTGGTGCTGATCGTCGCGAACGCGCTGGCGACGCTGCTGCGGTTCGTCGCGTACCGCTCCTGGATCTTCCGCACGCACACCGCTCGTCCGGCCGAACCGGCCCGTCAGGAGACCTTGGCATGACCGCCACCCTCGCCCCCGCCCGCCCGGCGTCTGCCTCCGTGGCCGAACGCCCGCCGCGCGGCCGCAAGGAGTGGATCGCCCTTGCGGCCCTCCTCGTCGGCGCCGCCGTGCTGTACCTGTGGAACCTCTCCGCCGAGGGCTGGGCCAACACCTACTACGCCGGCGCCGTCCGAGCGATGACGGAGAACTGGACGGCCTTCTTCTTCGGCTCGACCGACGCCGGCAACACGGTCACGGTGGACAAGCCGCCCGCGTCGTTGTGGGCCATGGCGCTGTCGGCGCGGATCTTCGGGCTGTCCTCGTGGAGCATGCTCGTGCCGCAGGCGCTCATGGGCGTCGGGGCGGTGGCGCTGCTGTACGCGGCCGTACGCCGGGTGGCGAGCCCGGCCGCGGCGCTGCTCGCGGGCGCGGTGTTCGCGCTGACGCCGATCGCCGTGCTCATGTTTCGCTACAACAACCCGGACGCGCTGCTCGTGCTGCTGCTCGTCGCCGCGGCGTACGCCACGGTCCGCGCCATCGAGAAGGCGTCGACCCGGTGGATCGTGCTCGTCGGCGCGCTCATCGGCTTCGCGTTCCTGGCCAAGATGATGCAGGCCTTCGTCGTGATCCCGGCCCTCGCGCTGGCTTACCTCGTGGCCGCACCCACCGGGTTCTGGCGGCGGATCCGCCAGCTGCTCGCCGCGGGACTCGCCGTGGTCGTGGCCGCGGGCTGGTGGGTGGCGATCGCCGAGCTGTGGCCCGCGATCTCCCGCCCCTACATCGGTGGTTCCGAGAACAACAGCGTCCTCGACCTCACGTTCGGCTACAACGGCCTCGGCCGGATCTTCGGCCAGGGCGGCGGAGGCGGCGGGGCCCGGATGATGGGACAACCGCCTGCCGGCGTCGAGCTTCCGGCCGGGACGGAGGGCGGACCCGGCGGCGGCGGTGGGTTCGGTGGCGCCGCCGGCGTGACGCGCCTCTTCGGCGAGCAGGTCGGCGGCCAGATCTCGTGGCTGCTGCCCGCGGCCCTCGTGCTGCTCGTCGCCGGTCTGGTGCTGACGTGGCGCACCGCCCGCACCGACCGGCTGCGCGCATCGCTCCTGCTCTGGGGCGGCTGGACGGTGGTGACGGCGGCGGTCTTCAGCTTCGCCCAGGGGATCTTCCACCCCTACTACACCGTGGCGCTCGCCCCGGGCATCGCTGCGCTCGTCGGGATCGGCGGGATGCAGCTGTGGCAGCTGCGGGCCGCGTGGCCGGCCCGCATCACGCTCGCGGTGATCACCGCCGGCACCGCGGGATGGGCGGCGGTTCTCCTCTCGCGCACGCCCGACTTCGCGCCCTGGCTGCGCTGGGTCGTGATCGCCGTGGCCGCGGTGGCCGTGCTCGCGCTGCTCGTCGGAGCGCACCGGCGCCGGCTCGCCGTGGTCGCGGTGCTGGCCGTGCTGCTCACCGGGGGCGCCGCGCAGGTCGCCTACGCCGCCGACACCCTCACCAGCACCCACAACGGCGGGAACCCGACGGCCGGCCCCGCCACCGCCTCCGGCCCCGGCGGCGGCATGCGCTTCGGCCCGGTTGGCGACGGCGTCCGGCGCGACGACGGCGACGCGAACCGCGCCTCCGCGAACCAGGGCGCGAACCAGGGCCCAGGACAGCGCGGTGGCCCCGGCGGGGGCTTCGGCTCCCGGGGCAACGCCTCCGATCCCGAACTCGTCGCCCTGCTGCAGAACGCCGGAACGAAGTGGGCGGCGGCCGCCACGAGCGCGTCGAGCAGCGCAGACCTCGCGCTGGCCAGCAACACCGACGTGATGGGCATCGGTGGCTTCAACGGCGGCGACCCCGCGCCGACCCTGGAGCGGTTCCAGGCGCTCGTCGCGGCCGGCGAGGTGCACTACTTCATCGGCGGTGGTGGCGGCGGACCGGGCGGCAACTCCGAGATCGCCACCTGGGTGCAGGACAACTTCACCTCGACGACCGTGGGCGGCGCCACCGTCTACGACCTGACCGAGCCGGCGGGCTGATCCCCTCCGCGTCCGCCGGCTCACCGGGTGGCCGTGCCCCTCCCTCGGGGGCACGGCCACTGCTCGCTGCCGGGCGCGGTCAATCGGCCGGTGCCGGGCGAGGCCGGGGCGGCACCGGATCGGCCGGGCCCACGTGCGCGTCCAGCCAGGCCACCACGGGCGTGGCCGCCCGCCAGGCCGCGCGCACCCACTCCAGCGGCTCGGTGGTGGCGAGCCACGCACCCACCGGTCTCGTGGCGAGGACCTGGAGCCCGAGCAGCCGCAGGAGGCCGATGCGCGGGTGGTCGCCCTTGAAGCCGCGCGGCACACCGCGCAGGGAGCGGCGGCGGTCGACGAGATGCCCGGCGAGCAGCGCCACCAGCTCCTCCCCCGCCGGCTCGAGCAGCGCGACGCGGTAGCGGCGGAGCTGGCCACCGTCGAACGTCCAGTGCCCCACCGCGGTCGACAGGGCGGTGGCCGACAGCACGACGGAGAGGACCGCGCCGCCCGCGCTGCAGGCCACCCCGCCGGTGTCGGCGCGGTAGGGCGGGGCGGTGGGCCGGAACCTCCGGTTGCGATGTGCCCTCAGCACGCGGATCGGGCCGAACTCCGGTTCCAGCTCGCCGGCGAGCGCCCGCATCGGCGCCTGCACGGCATCGGTGTGCCGGTTGCCGTGCGCTTCCCAGAACTCGCGGGTGTTGTCGGCCTCGATCTCGGTGAGGAACGCCGTGGCGTCGGCGGGCCAGCCGGTGAACGGGGTCATGTCGGCCTCCTGTCGGTCGGCTTCGGGTGATGACCGGCATGGACGACGTCGGAGGCGCTCCGGTTCCATCGAAATCGACGCGATCGTGCACAGGTTTCACACAGGTTCCGCCCATCAGTGCCACAGACGCGCGCGCGAGCCTGGCTAGCATGTCGACGATGCGGGACACCGGTGCCGAGTTGCGGCGTGCCGACGGGGGTCCGATCCGGGTGCTGGTGGTCGACGACGAAGCGACGCTGTCGGAGCTGCTCTCGATGGCGCTGCGCTACGAGGGCTGGGACGTGCGGTCGGCCGCCGACGGCACCACAGCCGTGCGCATCGCCCGCGAGCACCGCCCGGACGCCGTGGTGCTCGACGTGATGCTCCCCGACATCGACGGCCTCGAGGTCCTGCGCCGGATGCGCGCCGAGGCCCCCGAGGTGCCGGTGCTGTTCCTCACCGCCCGCGACGCCGTGGAGGACCGCGTCGCCGGGCTCACCGCGGGCGGCGACGACTACGTCACCAAGCCGTTCAGCCTCGAGGAGCTCGTCGCGCGGCTGCGCGGGCTGCTGCGCCGCTCCCGGATGACCACGGCCCGGCAGGGTTCCGAGCTCGTCGTCGGCGACCTCGTGCTCGACGAGGACAGCCACGAGGTGCGCCGCGGCGACGACCTGGTCGAGCTCACCGCCACCGAGTTCGAGCTGCTGCGCTACCTCATGCGCAACCCCAAGCGCGTGCTGTCGAAGGCCCAGATCCTCGACCGCGTCTGGAACTACGACTTCGGCGGCCAGTCCAACGTCGTCGAGCTCTACGTGTCCTACCTGCGCAAGAAGATCGACGCCGGGCGCGCGCCGATGATCCACACCGTGCGCGGGGCGGGGTACGTGCTCAAACCGGCGGCGGGCGGGTGACGGGTCAGTCGCTGCGCACCCGGCTGGTGGCCACCATCGTGCTGCTGCTGGCCATCGCGTCGGCCGTCATCGCCGTCGTCACGACCATCTCCCTGAGCCAGTTCCTGACCGACCGCCTCGACGACGAGCTGCGCGCATCCAGCCGGGTGCTCCTTCGCTCGCAACCGGGATCCCCGCCCGTGGTGAGGGTCGGCACGCCTGGGCCACGGCCGCCCGACAGCCTCGGCGCGATCGTGCGCGACGGCACCGTGATCGCCGCGAGCGTGTTCCCGATCGGGCAGGAGGCGCGCCCGGTGCCCGAGTCGGAGTACCCCGACCTCACGGGGGTGCCCCCCGGCCCGCAGCCGCAGAGTGTCGACCTCGGCCCGCTCGGCGACTACCGCCTGCTCGCCACCCGCACGCCCTTCGGCGACGTCGTCGTCAGCGGTATGCCGGAGGCGGGGATTCAGGCCACGGTGACCCGGCTCGTGCTCATCGAACTGGTGGTCGCGGGTATCGCGCTGACCGGTGGCGGCGTGGCGGCCGCGGTGGTCGTGCGACGGGAGCTGCGGCCGCTGGAGCGGGTGGCGGCGACGGCCGCGCGGGTGAGCACGCTGCCGCTGGACCGCGGGGAGGTCTCGCTGGTCGAACGGGTGCCCGACGTCGACCCGCGCACCGAGGTGGGGCAGGTGGGCAGCGCCCTGAACCTGATGCTCGACAACGTCGGGTCGGCGCTGGAGGTCCGGCACGAGAGCGAGATGCAGCTGCGCCAGTTCATCGCCGACGCGAGCCACGAGCTGCGCACGCCGCTCGCCGCGATCAGCGGCTACACCGAGCTCACCCGGCGTGAGGAGCTCTCCCCGGACGTCGAGCACTCGCTCACGCGCATCGCCTCGCAGACCGTGCGGATGACCGCGCTCGTGGAGGATCTGCTGCTCCTCGCCCGCCTCGACGCGGGCCGCCCGCTCGAACGCGGTGAGGTCGACCTGACCCGGCTCATCGTCGACGCCGTGGCCGACGCCCACGCGGCCGGCCCGGACCACCGGTGGCAGCTCGCCGTGCCGGACCAGCCGGTGGTGGTTCCGGGTGACGGCTCGCGGCTGGCCCAGGTGCTCGCGAACCTGCTGGCCAACGCCCGCACCCACACCCCGCCCGGCTCCGCGGTGACGATCACGCTCACCGCGGAGCCTTCGATGGCCACGCTGTCGGTCACCGACGACGGCCCCGGCATCGCTCCCGGCCTGCTCCCCCACATCTTCGAGCGCTTCGCCCGCGGCTCGACCTCCCGCTCCCGGGACAACGGAAGCACCGGTCTCGGGCTCGCGATCGTCCGGGCGGTCGTGGCGGCCCATCACGGCACCGTCGACGTCACCAGCCGGCCGGGCCGCACCGAGTTCGTCGTCCGGCTCCCCGTGCCCTGAGAGCTCGAGGCACAGGTACTCCACAGCTCGCCCACCGGAGCGACACAACAGGGCGCACCACGCTCGAAGACGTGGCCACGACGATCACCGTCCGCGCGGACGCACCCCCTGCCGCCCCGCTCCCCCGTCGTCGCCCGCCGTGGCCGCGGCGGGCGGCGCTGACCGGGCTGCTCGCCGGGACCGCGGTGCTCTACCTGTGGGGCCTGTCCGCGTCCGGCTGGGCCAACGCGTTCTACTCGGCCGCCGCGCAGGCCGGCGCCGAGAGCTGGACGGCGTGGTTCTTCGGTTCCTCGGACGCGGCCAACGCGATCACCGTGGACAAGACGCCCGCGGCGCTGTGGGTGACCGGCCTGTCGGTTCGGCTGTTCGGGCTGAGCAGCTGGAGCGTCCTCGTCCCCCAGGCGCTGATGGGCGTCGCCACGGTGGCGTTGCTCTACGCGACCGTGCGCCGGACGGCCGGCACCGCGGCGGGTCTGCTGGCCGGCGCGGCGCTTGCGCTCACCCCCGTGGCCGTGCTGATGTTCCGGTTCAACAACCCGGACGCGCTGCTCACGCTCCTGCTGGTCGGGGCGGCGTACGCGCTGCTGCGCTCGATCGAGGAGGGCCGGACCCGCTGGCTGCTGCTGGTGGGCGTGCTCGTCGGGTTCGGGTTCCTGACGAAGATGCTGCAGGCGTTCCTGGTGGTGCCGGGGTTCGCGGTGGTGTGGCTCCTGGCCGCACCGGTGGGCCTCGGCCGCCGGGTGCGTGACCTGCTGCTCGCCGGCGTCGCGATGCTCGTCAGCGCCGGCTGGTGGGTGCTCGTGGTCGACCTGTGGCCGGTCGACGCCCGGCCCTACATCGGGGGATCGCAGACCAACAGCGTGCTCGAGCTCGTGTTCGGCTACAACGGCTTCGGCCGCCTCACCGGCGACGAGGTGGGCAGCGTCGGCGGGATGATGGCGGCGCCGGGCGCCGATGCGTCCGGCAGCAGCTGGGGGGCGACCGGGCTCACGCGCCTGTTCACCGGCAGCTACGCGGGCGACGCGTCGTGGCTGCTTCCGGCCGCGCTCGTGCTGCTCGTCGCGCTCCTGTGGTGGACGCGCCGGGCGCCGCGCACGGACCGGGTGCGGGCGGCCGCGCTCGTCTGGGGTGGCTGGCTGGTCGTCACGGCGCTCGTCTTCAGCCTGATGGCCGGGATCTTCCACAGCTACTACCAGGTGGTGCTCGCCCCGGCGATCGGCGCGCTGGTCGGGATCGGGGCCGTGGAGCTCTGGCGCCGCCGCGCCGCCGCCGTCCCGCGGGCCGTGCTCGCGACGGCGCTCCTCCTCACGGCCGGATGGGCGTTCCTACTGCTGACCCGCGCGGAGTGGCAGCCGTGGCTCGCGTGGACGGTGCTCGTCCTCGGTCTGACCGGCGCCGCCGGTCTCCTCGGCGCGCAGCGGCTGGGCCGCCCGGCGAGGGCCGGCGTGATCGCCGTCGCCGTGGTGGGGGCGCTCGCCGCGCCGGCCGGATGGTCGGTCGCGACGGCGGCCACCCCGCACTCCGGCGCCATCCCGTTCTCCGGCCCTCAGGACGCGCGCATGGGCAGCGGACCGGGCATGCGCATGGGCGGCGGCCCCGGCGGTGGCCGACCGGACGGCCGACCCGGCTCCCCCGGCGGCGCAGCCGGTGGGACGAAGGGGCAGCCCGCCGGGATGCGCGGTGGCGGGTTGATGATCGGCGGCACCCTCCTGGGCGCCCCGAAGCCGTCCGCCGAGCTCACCGCGCTCCTCCAGCAGGACGCCGACGCCTACACCTGGGCGGCGGCGGCAATCGGGTCGAACAGCGCCGCGGGCTACCAGCTCGCGAGCGGCGAGCCGGTGATGGCGCTCGGCGGGTTCAACGGCACCGACCCGTCGCCCACGCTCGAGCAGTTCCAGCAGCTCGTCTCCGAGGGCGAGGTGCACTACTTCATCGGCGAGGCCGGACGCAGCAACACCGAGAGCGGCGGCAGCGACGAGGCGCACCGGATCGGGCTCTGGGTGGAGGCGGCCTTCACACCGATCACGGTCGACGGCACGCCCGTGTACGACCTGACGCCGGTGTCGTAGCCCACAGCCGGCGCGCTCCTCGCACTTCGTCGCCGCCCGCTCGTGGATTCTCCCCCGCCGCTCGACCACGCCGACCGCAGCAGACCCACCCGGCCGTGCTCGCGAAGCCACCATCGGACACAGGCGTCATCGAGGAGGCCCCGTGACCGCCACCGTTCCCAACCTCCGCCCGGCCGTGCCCGCCCCACCGGGGCGGCGCAGGCTCACGCGGCTCGAGCGGCGTGCGCTGGCCGGCCTGCTGCTCGGCACTGCCGTCCTGTACGTGTGGAACCTGGGCTCCGTCGACTGGGCGAACATCTACTACGCAGGCGCGGTCCACGCCATGACGCAGGACTGGACGGCGTTCCTCTTCGGGTCCACCGACGCCGGCAACATCGTCACGGTCGACAAGCCGCCCGGCTCGCTGTGGGTCATGGCGCTGTCCGCGCGGGTGTTCGGGCTCTCCTCGTGGAGCATGCTCGTGCCCCAGGCGCTGATGGCTGTCGGTGCGGTGGCTCTGCTGTACGCCGCCGCGCGCCGGGTCGCCGGCCCCGTCGCGGGGTTCACGGCCGGGGCGGCGCTGGCGCTCACGCCGGTGGCCGTCGAGATGTTCCGGTACAACAATCCGGACGCGCTGCTGGTGCTGCTGCTGGTCATGGCGGCCTACGCCACGGTGCGTGCCATCCGGACCGCGTCCACCGCCTGGCTGCTCCTTGCCGGCGCGCTGGTCGGATTCGCGTTCCTGACGAAGATGGCGCAAGCCTTCGTCCCGCTGCCGGCGCTCGCGCTGGCGTACCTGGTGGCCGCGCCCACCGGGTTCTGGCGGCGGGTGCGGCAGCTGCTGGCCGCGGGCGTCGCGATCGTGGTCGCCGGCGGCTGGTGGTACGCGATCGTCGAGCTGCGGCCCGCCGGGAGCCGCCCGTACATCGGTGGATCCCGCACCGACAGCGCCCTCGAACTCGCCCTGGGCTACAACGGGCTCGGGCGGATCTTCGGCCGCGAAGGCGGCCCCGCGGGCGGCGGGATGATCGTCGTCAACGGCGTGCCCGAGCAGACGGGCCCCGGCTTCGGCAGCGACCCGGGGCTCATGCGGATGGTCGATGCACAGAACGGGGTGCTGGTCGGCTGGCTGCTGCCCACGGCGCTCGCCCTGCTCCTGGTGGGGCTGTGGATCACCCGCCGCGCCCCGCGCACCGACGCCACGCGGGCGTCACTCCTGCTGTGGGGCGGCTGGATCATCGTCACGGCGCTGGTGTTCAGCCTGGCCGAGGGCATCTACCACTCGTACTACACGGTTGCGCTCGCGCCCGGCGTCGCGGCGGTCGTCGGGATCGGTGGCGCACTGCTGTGGGACAAGCGCCGGACCTGGGTGGGACGCGCGACGTTCGCGCTGCTCGTGGCCGGTACGGCGGCGTGGGCGTGGGTGCTCCTCGTCCGGACGCCGGAGTTCCTGCCGTGGCTGCGCTGGGTCGTCGTCGGCGCGGCGGCCGTCGGGGTCGGCGCGCTGCTGGTCCGGCCCGGAGCCGGGCGCCGCGGTACCGCCGTCATCGCGCTCGCGCTGGCCCTGACGGCACTGACCGGGCCCGCCGCGTACGCCGTCCAGACCGTGGCCGAGGGCGGCCGGGGCGGGATGCCGGGCATGGGCCCGATGCCCCCCGGACCCGGCGGGCCGCGCCAGGTCGGCCCCGGACCGAACACGCCCGATGCGGAGCTGGTGGACCTGCTCCGGTCGACTGGAAGGACATGGTCGGCCGCCACGGTCGGCGCGCAGAGCGGCGCCGCGCTCGCACTCGCCAGCGACACCACCGTGATGGGCATCGGCGGCTTCTCCGGCGGCGACCCGGCTCCCACCCTCGAGGAGTTCCAGGCCCTCGTGGCCGCGCGCGAGGTGCGCTGGTTCGTCGACGGCGGGACAGGCCCGGGCCCCGGTGCGCCGCCCGGGCCGGCCCCCGGCGACGGGCCGCAGCAGCGCGGCCCCGGCCGCGCGATCACGACCTGGGTGCAGCAGAACTTCCTCTCGACGACGGTCGGCGACCACACGGTCTACGACCTGGACCGGCCGCTCTCCCCACCACCCGCGTGATCGGACCGCCTCACCCGAAGGCCACCATGTCCAGCTTCCCCACGGTCTCGGCGCGATGGACCATGGTGAAGAGGACGAGATGCCCTCCCGTCCACACCGCCTGCTGGTGGTCGCCGCCGAACCTCCTGCTCCGCAGGTGTTCCACGAGATCCTCGTCCGCGTGGGACTCCTCGCCGATGGGCAGCAGGGGGGAGAGCGCGCCGGTGGCGGCGTCGACGGCCAGGAGCAGGGCCGGGACCTCGTTGTTGTTGGCCGACTGGTACGCCGCGAGGCTTCCGTCGGTCGTCGCCACCAGGCTGAGCGCGCGACCCTCGACCATGCCGGTGCGCCACACCTCCTTGCCCGTGCCGACGTCGAGGGCCACCAGCTCGCTGCGGTACTCGGAGTTCCCCATGCCGAAGTAGGCGCCGTCGGTGCGGGGGTCGATCTTCTCGGGAACGGTGGTGAGGATCAGTTTGCCGTCGACGATCCTGGCGTCCTCACAATGTGCGATTCCGCGCTCGTCGCACGGTGCGTAGTAGGGATTGTCCTGGGAGACGAACGCCTGAGTGAGGAGGGTGACCGATTCGCCGGTCTCCCGGTCCACGCGCAGGATCTCGAGAGAGTCGGCGCTCTTCCGGTACAGCTCCACCACCAGCGGCTCGGCGGAGAGCACGTTCTTGATCTCCAGCGGCTCGTCGCCCTCCGTGGGTGCCTGCCACGACCACACCTGCTGGATGTCGGTGTCGTAGGCCCGCAGCCCGTTCAGAACGAGGTCGTTGCCCAACCGCGGACGGCAGCTCACCTTCGCCAGCAGCAGGTCGCCGATCACCGCGTAGGCGTCCTCGCGGCACTGTCCCTCGTCGGCGACGGGTACGCGCTTGCCCGTGGCGGCGTTGATCAGGTGGCCGCCCGCCTCGCTGCCGACCAGTACGAAGTCCCCGAACATGACGGGTACGTCGCCGACCGCGACATCCCTGCGCTCGATCGGAGGCAGCGCGATGGTGAACACCTCCGCGCCGGTGCTGATGTCGAGCACGGTGACCGAGCCGCACTCGTTCTCGCCGTCGCCACCGGCCCGCAGCAGCGCCACCCGGTTCCGGGACTGTTGCTGGGACGACGGGCAGTTGTCGATCTCGGCGCCGGGCAGCGGGAACTCCCACGCCACCGCACCGGTGGCCAGGTCGTAGGCGGCGACGCGGCCCGGCAGGCGCCGCACCAGGTGAGTGCCGGTCACCCAGTGGTCGTCGACCCCCTGCGCCACCGGCGCATCAGCCTGCGGAACCCGCCACAGCTCCCTGGCGGCCCCGAGCTCGGCGGTGGCGGCGGCCCAGTCCTGCTCGGCGCGCGTGCCGGACAGCGGTGAGCTGTCCGACAACCAGAACCACCCACCGACGGTGACACCGACCAGCAGCGCGGCGACCGTCACCACGATCACGAGCCGCGATGGACGCCTCCCGGGTGTAGCAGCCGGGGAGGTCGGCCGTCCGGGCAGGTGGATGGGTCCCGTCTCCCCCTCCCAGATCGGGACGTTCGCCGGACCGGTCGGGCGACTCCGCGGTTCGGGCGGCACACGACCGGGCGGACGTTCGCCCACGCCGGTTCTGCGGCCCCCGCGATCTGGCGGCTCATCGCGCGTACCCGCGCCCGAGTGGCGGGGAGATCCCATGACGAACCCACAATCATCGCTCGCGGAGAACCGCATTCACGAGGCTCCGGAGCTGGAGCAACACCTGGCAGCAGGCCGTCACCGTATGGAGATCGGGATTCCACCGGTGTCGGGTGAACGCCCCACAGCGCGGGCGCTGTGGCGCGCCTCGCACCACCTCGTGGCTCGGTCACTCCTCGCGGCGCCTGCGCGCCGGACCGCCTCTTGCCAGACTGAGGTCGTGGTCGACGTCGGACGGGTTCTCGCGGTGGCACGGTCAGGGGCCGAACAAGCGGTGGGCTCGGCGCGAGCCGTGGCGGCGCTCACCCGCTCGGGCGTGGTCCGGCCGATCCGCCCGGACCGCCTCTTCGGCATGGCCGCCGGCCTCGCGCGCTACGGCTTGACGATCACCGCAGGCTACGCGGCCGGCGCGGCCCGGCACCCGGACCGCACAGCGATCGTGGACGACGCCGGCACCCTCACGTTCGCCGAGCTGGCGAGCTGGACGGATGCCGCCGCCCGCGGGCTCGCGGCGTCCGGCGTCGGCCGGGGCACACGGCTGGGCGTGCTCTGCCGCAACCACCGCGGCGCGATCGCCGGGCAGGTCGCGGCCGGCAAGCTCGGCGCCGACGCCGTGTTGCTGAACGTCGGGCTCTCCGCGGGCCAGCTCCGCGAGATCGCGGACGAGCTGCGCCTGCACACGGTGGTGGCCGACGAGGACTTCGGCCCGGCACTCGAAGGTCTCCCGGAGCACGTCCGGGTCGTCACCGACACCGAGCTCAGCGACCTGGACGGCCCCGGCCCGCTGCCGCGGCGTCCGCCTGCCGGGCACACGATCGTGCTGACCTCCGGCACCACCGGCACACCCAAGGGCGCGCGCCGCCCGCCGTTGCACAGCATCTCCCCGGCCGCCGCGATCCTCTCGGCCATCCCGCTGCACGCCGGCGAGCCGGCGTTCATCGCCGCGCCCCTCCTGCACACCTGGGGTTTCGCCGCGTTGCAGCTGGCCGTGCTGCACGGCTCCCCCGTCGTGCTGGCCCGCAAGTACTCGCCCGCCGAGTTCCTGCGGATCGCCGAGGAGCACCGGGTCGACGCCGTGTTCGCCGTGCCGGTGATGCTGCAACGGGTGCTCGAACTGCCTGCCCCCGAGCTCGAGAAGGCCTGGTCCACGCATCGCCCGCGGATCGTCGCGGTGAGCGGGTCGGCGCTGCCCGGCGAGCTGGCGACGTCCTTCATGGACCGCTTCGGCGACATCCTCTACAACCTCTACGGCTCCACCGAGGTCTCGTGGGTGAGCATCGGCGGCCCGGCCGACCTGCGCGCCGCACCCGGCACGGCCGGCCGGGCGCCGGCCGGCACCCGCCTGGTGATCCTCGGCAACGACGACCGCCCGGTGCCGCCGGGCACCGAGGGCCGCGTGTTCGTCCACAACGACATGCCGTTCGCCGGCTACACGCGCGAGGGTGTGGACGTCGAGCGGCTCGGCGGGATGATCGGCACCGGCGACATCGGCCGCCTCGACGAGCGCGGGCTGCTGCAGCTCACCGGGCGTGCCGACGACATGATCGTCTCCGGCGGCGAGAACGTGCACCCCGGCCCGGTCGAGGACCTGATCGCTGCCCGCCCCGAGGTGCGGGAGGCCGCCGTCACCGGCGTCCCGGACGAGCAGTACGGCCAGCGGCTCGCCGCGTTCGTCGTGCTGGAGTCGGGCGCCCGGGTGGACGCCGACGACGTCCGCGGCTGGGTGCGCGCCGAGCTGAGCCGGTTCGCCGTGCCCCGCGACGTCGAGTTCGTCGACGCGCTGCCCCGCAACTCCACCGGCAAGGTCGTGCACCGGGAGCTGCGCCCCACCCCGCCGGAGTGAAGCGAAGGCAGTCAGACCCGCTCGCGGGTCGGCGCCTGAAAGGCCCCCGAGCCCGCCGGAGCGAAGCGGCCACAATTCACGACAATGAGACACATGACCGAGCGAGCGGGCCGGCGCCGACCCGCGGGGGAGGCGCGCAGGGAGCGAGGAACGAGCGACCGAGCACCGGAGGAGCGGGACGGCGCCTGAAAGGCCCGCGAGCCCGCCGGAGCGAAGCGGAGGCAATCAGATGCAGTGACAGGTGTCACCCGACCGAGTTAGGTAAGGCTTAGGTATTGTGCGGAGATGGACGCCGGGACGAGGTGGCAGCGCTGCAGCCTGCTCGCGCTCGTCGACGACGAGCCGTTGGCCGGCACCGCCCCGCTCGCCCGCCGCTGGGTGTGCGTGGAGCAGCGTGGCGCATGGCCGAGCGACCTCTCCACGCATCCGGAACCCGCGCTCGCCGCACTCGCCACCACCCCCGGCTGGCGGCTGCTCCTGATCCGCCGCCCGGGCCGCCGCGGCGAGATGGACGCGCCGCTGCGCGTCTTCCTCGCCGACACCTCGCCCGACGCCTGCCGCGTCACCACCTTCACCGTCGGCGGCCCCGAGGAGCTCGCCGATCTCGCCTCTCCCCGGCCCCGACGAACCACTGCCCGGCCGGCTGGTACACGACCCCCTGCTCCTGGTGTGCACCCACGGCCGCCGCGACCGCTGCTGCGCCGTGGACGGACGCGCCCTCGCCCTCTCCGTGGTCGACGCGGGCGAGGAGCACGTGTGGGAGTGCAGCCACCTCGGCGGCCACCGGTTCGCGCCCACCGCGCTCGTGCTCCCCACCGGCTACGCCTACGGCAGGCTCGACCCCGCCACCGCGGTCGCCGCTCGCAAGGCGGCCTTCGCCGGCGAGGTCGACACCGCACAGTGCCGCGGCCGCACCACCTGGTCACCCACCGGGCAGGTCGCCGAGCTGGCCGTCCGCGCCGCCACCGGCCTCCGCGACGCCGACGCCCTGCAGGTCACCGACTCCGATGGCGGTGCCGTCGTCTCCGCTCGTGACGGCCGCCGCTGGGCGGTGGACGTGGCCCCCATCGCCGGCGCCCCCCGCCCGCTGTCCTGCGGCACCGACCCGACCCCCTGCCAGTCCCTCCGAGCCACCGCGGTCCGCCCCCTCCCCTGAGCGCGCCCACGGCGACTCACCCGCTCGTTCGCGCAACTCAGCTGTCCGAACGCGAGACTCACCCTGTCGGAATGTGAGACTCGGCCGGCCGAACGCGAGACTCGCCGGTGCGAAATGCGGGACTCGCCCGAGCGTCGGCGAGTCCCGCGTTCCGACAGGGTGAGTCCCACATTCCAGCAGGGCGAGTCCCGCATATCACCAGGCGAGTCCCGCATATCACCAGGCGAGTCCCCCCCGCGTTTCAACACGGCGAGTCCCGCATTTCGACAGGCGAGTCCCGCGTACCGGCAGGCGAGTCTCGCGGTCTCGATGCGCGCGTCACCGTCCGGGGGTGGGCGGGCGTCTCGCGGTGAGGTGCATGCGCGCGTCGATCTGAACGGCGCGGCGCCAGCAGGCAGACTCGCACCATGTCCGCCGCCGCGCCGATCGCCCTGCCGCTGCGTCCGCCTGCCCATCAGGTGAGCCCGCGGGCGGTGCGATGGTGGCAGCTGCGGGCCGTGTTCACCGTGCTGGTGCTCGCCGGGCCGCAGGCGGTCGTGGCGTTCGTGCTCGGCGCGGACGCGCCGGGCTGGCTCGTGGCCACGACCGTCGTGACGGTGGCGGTCGGGCTCGCGTACGGGATCGCGGTGCCACCGCTGCTCTTCCGCATCCACCGCTGGGAGGTCACCCCCGAGGCGGTCTACACGCTGTCCGGCTGGCTGGTGCGGGAGTGGCGGATCGCGCCGATCTCGCGGGTGCAGACCGTCGACACCGAGCACGGGCCGCTTCAGCAACTGCTGAAGCTCGCGAGCGTCACCGTCACCACGGCCTCGGCCCGCGGCCCGGTCAAGATCCGCGGCCTCGACGAGGGTGCGGCCGCCGAGCTGGCGCGCCTGCTCACCGAGACCACGCAGGCCACTCCAGGGGACGCGACATGACGCCCGAGGCCGACGGAACGCCGTGGCGGCGCCTGGACAGGCGGATGCTCGCGGTGACACCGCTGTCCGGGGTGGTCCGGCTGCTGCCGGTGGCGGTGATCGTGCTGCTCACCGGGCAGGGTGACACGCTCGGACGGCTGTGGGTGCCGCTCGGCATCGCCCTGGTGCTCGTGCTCGGCGGCGTCGTGCGGTGGCGCACCACGCAGTACCGGATCACGCCCGAGCGCGTGGAGCTGCACACCGGGTTGCTGCGCCGCCAGCGCCGCTCGGTGCCGCGGGACCGGATCCGCACCGTCGACCTCACGGCGAAGCTGCTGCACCGCGTGTTCGGGCTCAGCGTCGTGCAGGTGGGCGCGGCGGCCGGCTCGTCGTCGGACAGCTCGGGGCTGAGCCTCGACGCCGTCAGCAAGACCGAGGCCGACCGGCTGCGCCGCGAGCTCCTGGACCGAACCGATGCGATCACGCCGGAACGCCCCGTCGCCCCGCCCGTCGAGGAGCTGGCCCGGCTGCGGTGGTCGTGGCTGCGCTTCGCCCCGCTGACGTTCTCCTCGATCGCCGGGGTCGGGGCGATCTTCGCCGCCGTGTACAACCTGTTCGACGACCTCGGGGTGGACCCGCGCGACGTCCCGGCCGTCGACGATGCCGCCGACCGGCTCACCACGGCGCCGATCTGGCTGGGCGTGGCCGTCGTGGGTGGGGTGCTGCTCGTCGTCGCGGTCGTCGGCGCGTTGCTGCTGTTCGCCGAGCGCTGGTACGCCTACCGCCTCACGCGGGAAGCCGCCCCGGCCGGCGGTGCGGCCGAGGGCGGCACGCTGCGCGTCAAGCGCGGTTTGCTGACCCGGCGCTCGCTCTCGGTGTCGGAGCGGCGGCTGCGCGGCGCCGAGGTCGTCGAGCCGCTGTTGCTGCGGGCCGGCCGGGGCGCGCAGACCCGGGCTCTGGCCGCCGGCCTGTCCCGCGGCGCTCAGGGCGGCACACTCCAGCCGCCCGCCCCGCGGGCCGAGGCGCATCGGGTGGCCTCCGTCGCGCTTCGTGAACGGCCCGAGCAGGCCACGCTCGCCCCGCTGCTCCGCCACCCCCGTGCGGCGCTACAACGCCGGCTGACCCGGGCCCTGCTGCCGGCCGCGGCGCTGGTGGGGATCGCGTTCGCGATCGGGTCGGCGGGGCCGGTTCCGTGGCTCGGGCCGACGAGCCTCGCCCTGCTACCGGTTGCCCTGCTGCTGGCCATCGACCGCTACCGCAACCTCGGCCACCAGCTCACCGCCCGCTACCTCGTCACGCGCCAGGGCTCGGTGCAGCGGCGCACGGTCGCGTTGCAGCGGACCGGGGTGATCGGCTGGACGTTCCGGCAGAGCGTGTTCCAGCGCCGCGCCGGGCTGGTCGAGGTGGAGGCGGTCACGGCGGCCGGCGCGGGCGGCTACACCGTGCTCGACGTAGCCGCCCCGGCCGGCGTGGCGCTGGCCGACGCGACGACTCCGGACCTTCTGACCCGGTTCAAGGCGTAGTGCGCGCCCACCCAGGTCCTCGCAGGGCCCTTGGGCTCTGCGAGGACCACTACGAGCGCGCGGAGCCGCTCAGCTGCTGGTCTTCAGCTCCTGCTCGGCGGTGGCCTGGATGAGTTCGAGCAGCGCGGCGTCCAGCCCAGGGGCGAACTCCTCCGGCCGCTCCGGCGCCGCCTCGAGCGGCACACCCTCGGGCCGGCCCATCTCCGTGCTCAAGATCGTGCCGTCCTTGAACGCGGATGCGCCCTGGAGGATCTTGCCGGCCTCGTTGAGGTTGTCGGCGCTGAACAGGTACTGCTTCTCGCCGAGGCCCTGGTCGAGCAGCATCTTGACCTCTGGATACCGCTCCGCCTTGGTCTTCGGTATCGGAAGTACCTTGCCCCAATCCACCCCGAGGCTTTCCAGCGCCTTGGCATAGACGTTCTCGTGCGCCTGATCGCGGACGATGAGGTAGGAAACCGTCGAGCGGGCGGTCTTGTTGGCGGTCATCTCGTAGATCCGGCATTTCTGCAGCCGCCCGGTCGACTCGAGCATCAAGTTGTAGAGCAGATCGAGCACCAGGTTGCCGCTGTTGTAGACGTACGACCCCGACCACGGGTTGCCGACCGCGTCCACCGGCATGGCGCCCTGCGCGCCGACGAGGAAGTGGTGGATGTTGCCGTTCGACAGCGCCATCGACAGCGGTGTCGCGCCGCCGGCGGCGGGCTCGTCGAGCGGAGCGGTGGTCGAACCGTCGTAGCGGGGAGATCCGTCGACGAGCCGGGCGATCGTCGTCGCGATCAGCTCGACGTGGCTGATCTCCTCGGTACCGACGCCGTAGAGGAGGTCGCGGAACGGCTTGGCCTGGCCGTTGCCGCGGAAGTTGAAGCTCTGGAAGAGGTACTGCATCATCGTGCGCATCTCGCCGAACTGACCACCCAGGCCTTCTTGCAGCGCATTGGCCGCCGCCGGGTCGGGCTCATCCGGAACGATCTCGTTGATCAGCCGCTGGACGTGCATGAACATCGCGTTCGCCTCGCCTTCCGTCCGGCGCGTGCTTTCACCCCCGTGCATGAGGCCGCACCGGAGAATGATCGGATTCACATTTCCACAATTTGTGGATCACCGAGCGGTTCACCGCTCGACAGCGCGATACCCGGCATGATGCGGGTTACACCCCGAACGGTGCGGCGAATCGAGGAGAAGGGGCGGCGTGATCAGCGCCGGCGACGGGTGCCGAACAGACCCCTCGTGATCTCCCGGCCCAGCGCGCTCGCCGCCGAGCGCAGGAACGACTTCACCACCGGCGAGCCGAGCACCTCGGCCACCATCCCCGTCCCCTCGCGGCGCCGCTCGGGCTCGGCCGCCGGGGGCGGCGGCGGTGCGTCTGCCGGGGCGGGTGCGGGTTCCGCGATCTTCGCGGTCAGCTTCTCGTACGCGGACTCGCGGTCGACGCTCTCGCCGTACTTCCCGTGGAGCGCGGACTCCTTCGCCGCCGCCGAGACGGCGTCCGCCCCGATCGCGGCCATCAGCGAGCGCGGCGCCCGCATCCGGGCCCACGCCACCGGCGTGGGCGCGCCCCGCTCGGACAGCACGGTGACGATCGCCTCGCCGATGCCGAGCGACGTCAGCGCCGACTCCATGTCGTACACCGCGGTCTTCGGGTAGGTCCGCACGGTCTTGGAGAGGGCGGTCTGGTCCTCCGGCGTGAACGCGCGCAGCGCGTGCTGGACCCGCGCTCCCAGCTGGGAGAGCACCGCGTTCGGGATGTCGGTGGGCAGCTGGGTGCAGAAGAACACCCCGACGCCCTTCGACCGGATGAGCTTCACCGTCTGCTCGATGCGCTCCAGGAACGCCTTCGAGGCACCGTCGAACAGCAGGTGGGCCTCGTCGAGGAAGAACACGAGCTTGGGCTTGTCGAGGTCACCGGCCTCCGGCAGCTCCTCGAACAGCTCGGCCAGCAGCCACATGAGGAACGTCGACCACAGCCGCGGGTTGGCCTGCTGGTCCGACAGCTCGAGCAGCGTGACGACACCCTTCCCGTCGACCTGACGCATGAGGTCGGACGGGTCGAACTCCGGCTCGCCGAAGAAGTCGTCGCCGCCCTGCGCCTCCAGGTTCACCAGCGCCCGCAGGATGACGCCCGCGGTGGCCGAGGAAACCCCGCCGATGCCCTTGAGGTCGGCCTTGCCCTCGTCCGACGTGAGGTGCTGGATGACCGCCCGCAGGTCCTTGGTGTCCAGGAGCGGCAGGCCCTTCTGGTCGGCCCAGTGGAAGATCAGGCCGAGCGTGGACTCCTGGGTGTCGTTGAGGTCGAGCACCTTGCTCAGCAGGATCGGGCCGAACTGCGTGAGCGTGGCCCGGATCGGGATCGCGGCGCTGCCGGAGCCGAGCGACATGAACTCGACCGGGTACGCCGTGGGCGCCCAGTCGTCGGCGGTCTCCTTCGCCCGCGACTCGATCTTCGGGCCGCCCTCACCCGGCCGGGCCATGCCGGACAGGTCGCCCTTGATGTCCGAGAGCACGACGGGCACCCCCGCCGTGGACAGCTGCTCGGCGATCCCCTGCAGGGTCTTGGTCTTGCCGGTGCCGGTGGCGCCGGCGACGAGGCCGTGCCGGTTGAGCGTCGCGAACGGGATGCGTACCCGGGCACTCGAGTCGACTGCTCCGTCCACGACGACGCAGCCCAGCTCCAGGGCCGCTCCTTCCGTCGCGTATCCGGCGGCGATCTCCTGCGCGGCGGTGTTCTCCACGGCGCCGGAGCCTACTGCCACCTGCAGCAACGAGTCGATCTCGGAAGGACGACACGCGCCGGCACTGCCTCCACCCCTCGGGCGTGGGCATAGTGTGTCGCCGTGACCGACCGTCTTGTGTGGATCGACTGCGAGATGACCGGGCTCGACCTCGGGCGCGACGCGCTGATCGAGATCGCCGTCCTCGTCACCGACGGCGATCTCACCGTGCTCGGCGAGGGCGTCGACCTCGTCATCCACGCCGACGAGGCCGCCCTCGACGGCATGCCCGACATCGTGCGGGAGATGCACGAGCGGTCCGGGCTCACCGACGAGGTGCGCGCCTCCACCGTCACGGTGGCGGAGGCGGAGCAGATCGCGCTCGACTACGTGCGCCAGCACGTGCCCGACCCCCGCAGCGCGCCGCTCGCCGGGAACTCGATCGCCACCGACCGCGCGTACCTCGCCCGCGACATGCCGGAGCTCGACGGCCACCTGCACTACCGGATGGTCGACGTCAGCTCGGTCAAGGAGCTCGCCCGGCGCTGGTACCCGCGGGTGTTCTACGCGAAGCCGGAGAAGGGCCTCGCCCACCGCGCCCTCGCCGACATCATGGAGTCGATCCGCGAGCTCGAGTACTACCGCCGCACGCTGTTCGTGCCGCCTCCCGGACCGACCACCGAGGCCGCCCAGGCCGTGGCCGCCGAGCTACCGGTAACCCGCTTCGAGGTGCCGCACCCGCCACGCTAAACTCGATGTCGCGCCCCGGCCACGGCCGGGATCGCATGGTGGGTGTAGCTCAGCTGGTAGAGCACCTGGTTGTGGTCCAGGAAGTCGCGGGTTCAAGTCCCGTCACTCACCCCATGCCGCGGCACCCCGCCGCTCGGCACCCCGGAAGCGCGTGTTAGCGTTTCCGGGCGTCGAGCGGGAGGGCGCAACGGCAGGCGCCGCTAGCTCAATTGGCAGAGCAGCTGGCTCTTAACCAGCGGGTTCGGGGTTCGAGTCCCTGGCGGCGCACCCGATAGGCGAGCGTGCTCACAGAGCACGCTCGCCTTTGTCGTGTGGGGCCACTTTCTCCCAGGGCCACCGTCGCCGAAGACAGATTCCCGACGATCACAGCGCGCTCTCCCGGCGCCTCGCATTCATCGACGGCATCTATGGGTAGGCGTGAAGATTGTCATTGGACGAATGATCTCCCCGACGGGACGCTGAACGGGACGAACCCGCTCGAGTACGGCTTGTGCCGTAGGTCACAGTCGGTCATGTCGAAGTGCCGCGCCCGGCTCCGTCCCCGTGGTGTCCGCCGCCCAGGCGACCACGCGTACGCACCGCCGAACCTGAGAGGACAGCATCCATGCGCAAGCTCGTAGTCCAGCAGTGGGTCACCGCCGACAGCATCGCCGCGGAAGAGGACGGCGGGCTCAGCTTCGTGTCCGGGGAACCGTTCGACGACGCGGTCACCGACAACCCCTTCCAGAACAACCTGATGGGCTTCATCGACTCGGTCGACACGTTGGTGCTCGGCGCGAACACCTACCACCAGTCCACCGGCTGGGCCTACGCCGAGGGCCAGGGCAAGTACGGCGAGATGCTCAACAACCTCACCAAGTACGTCGCCTCCTCGACGCTGGACGACGCCCCCTGGGGCGGGTTCCCCGCCGCGACCGTGACCCGCGACCCGGCCGCCACCATCCGGGAGCTCAAGCAGCAGAGCGGCAAGGACATCTGGCTGTTCGGGAGCCTGACACTCATGCACTCCCTGCTGGACGCCGGCCTCATCGACGAGGTCCGGATGCTGCTCTGCCCGGTGTCACGCGGCAAGGGAAGGCGCATCTTCGACGACTCGCACGACCTGAAGCTGGTGGAGGCCACCGGGTTCGACAACGGCGTGGCACTCCTGCGCTACGAGATCAAGAAGTAGCGACTCGGACGGTGATCGTCATGATCAGCAGTTCGGCGCGAAAGCCGCCGGATTCGGGATGAGAACGCGCCGACCTGCTGATCATGCTCGCGGAACCGCCTCCGGTGGCGCCGCGCGCTCAGAGGGCAGGCCGAATCTCAGCGCCAGCCGAAGCCGCCGAGAGTCACCCCTTGACGTAGGAGAGCTTCTCCGCCACCCGCCCCGCCCGCACCGTGAACACGTCCACGCCGCGGACGTGGCCGTCGCCCCAGTCGTAGCGCCACCGCTGCACGACCCGGTCCCCCGCCGGGACCAGTTCCTCGACGCTGAAGAGCGCGTCCGGTGATCCGCTGAACAGGGCCGTCCACGCCGCGCGCACCTCGGCTGTCCCGGTGTGGCGGGTGCCGTCCGGAGCGGTGGTGTCCTCGAAGACGCAGTCCGGGGTCATCGCGACCATGATCGCGTCGACGTCCTTCGCGCCGAACGCGACGTTGAACCGCTGCACCGCCGCGAGGGCCTGGCTCCGGCCGAACATCGCGAGCAGCTCGTCCTGGGGGTCGGCGTCGTCCGGCACCGGGACGTGGGGTCCGATGATGCCCGCCTGCCGGTAGAGCGGTTCGACGGACGCGAACCACTCGCGGACGGTGGCGACGGCCTCCGGGTCGAGCGCGCGTTCGTCGCCGAGCGCCTGCCCGAGATCCCAGGCGTGGACCAGGTGGTCGGCGGCGAGCTGCATGACGTACTCCTGGCCCGGGACGTCCCCGAACGACAGGTGCACGGTGCGGGTCAAGGAGTCGTCGGACTCGACGGCGGCCGCGGCGAGGGGCGCGGCCTCGTCCACCGCCTTGACCGGATCGTCCCCGAGCAGGTCCCCGGCGAACCGGTCACCGACCTCCCCGATCCTCGCGCCGCCGAGCAGCGGTGGCACCCACCGCTCCTCCTCGACGAGGTGCCGGACCAGCTCCCGGACGTCCCAGTCCGCACATGGGGTGGCCGCCGTCCACCGGTCACCGATGCGGTGGACCCGCGCGGTGAACTCCGCGGACGTGCGGCGGTACAGCTCGCGCGCCTCGAGGGTGGCCATGGTGGAGTCTCGGAGCCGGCGGGGCGAACGTTATGCCTGATCAGCAGGCTGTGCGGTAGAAGTACTGCGAGTTCGCCTCCATGTCGGCCTGGGTGATCGCGACCAGGTCGGTCTGGATCTCCCGCTCCACCGGCTTGCCCTCGATCGCCGCGACGACCTGCTGCACGCCCTGGCGCCCGATGGTGGCCGGGTCCTGGGCGATCAGCGCGGACACCTCGCCCGACCGCAGGTCCTCCACCTGGTTCGGGCTGGCATCGAACCCGACGAGGCGCACCTGCTCGGTCTTGCCCGCGTTGCGCAGCCCGGTGGCCGCACCCTCGCCGGAGTTGAGGTTGGTGGCGAACACGGCGGCGAGGTCGGGGTCGCTGGACAGCTTCGCCGACACCTTCTGCGCCGCCACCGACGGCTGGTTGTCGGTGTACTCCTGGCCCACGTAGGTGATGCCGGGGTGGTTGGCGATCTCCTCCTCGAAGCCCTTCGCCCGGGCGTCGGTGGTGGACGTGCCCGCCTTCGTGTTGAGCACCATCACCTTGCCCTTGTCACCGATCAGCTGCGCCACGGTCTGAGCGGCGAGCTTCCCACCCTGCTCGTTGTTCGAGGACACGGTCGACAGGGCCACCGACTCGTCCTGCAGCCGGGTGTCGACCTCGACGACCTTGATGCCGGCGTCCTTCAGCTGCGTCATCGGGTTGGCGAGCGCGACGTCGTCGGTGGGCGCGATCAGCACGCCCGCCGGGCGCGTCGCGAGCACGCCCGTGACGATCGGGGTCTGCAGCGCCGCCTCGAACTGGTCGGGGGCCTGCGTGGTGATCTGGTAGCCCAGCTTGGCGGCCTCCTCCTCGGCGCCGCACTGCATCGAGATGTAGAACGGCTCGGCCTTGACGCCCGGCAGGAGCACCAGGTTCTTGTTGGCCGGGGCCTCGGCACCGCCCCCTGGGCTCTGGCCGATCGTCCCGCTGCCCCCGCAACCGGCCGCGAGCAGCGCCAAACCCGCCGCGACCGCCGCCGTACCCACTCGCATGCGCCTCATCGCACGGCCTCGCTGCGCTCGGCCGGCGCTTCGCGCAGGCCCTGTGACACTGATTCGCTCGCACGCTCGCTCATGGCGCTCCTCCTCATCGGCTGTCCCGGGACCGCCGCCGGACCTGGTCGAACCACACCGCGGCCACCAGCACTGCGCTGATCGCCACCGGCTGCCAGAACTGCTGCACCCCGACGATGACGAAGCCCTTCGTCAGCACCGCGGGGATGAACACGCCGATCACCGTGCCGAACACCGTGCCGACACCGCCGAACAGGCTCGTGCCACCGAGGACGACGGCGGCGATCGCGTTGAGGTTGTCGGTCGAGTGCCCGCTGATCGTGGTGGTGCCGAAGTACGCGAGCGACATGAACCCGGCCAGCCCGGCCAGCACCCCGACCCCGGTGTAGACGCGCACGAGGTGGCCCCGCACCGGGATCCCGGCGCGCCGCGCGGCCTCGGCGCTCGAGCCCACCGCGAACGTCCGGCGCCCGAAGCGCGTGGTGTGCAGCAGCCAGGCGCCCGCCAGCGTCACGACCGCGGCCAGCGCCACCATGTGCGGCACCTGTGCCGTCTGTCCGAAGCCGAGCCCGTCGCGCAGCATCTTCGGCACCGTCCGCACGTCCACGCCGTCGGTGATCAGCTGGGCCGCGCCGAGCGCGGCGCCGAAGGACCCGAGCGTGACGATCAGCGGTGGGATCCGCGCCCGGGCCACGAGCAGCCCGTTGAGCAGGCCCCACGCTCCGCCGCCGACCAGCGCGCCGAGCAGCCCGAGCAGGACCACGCCCGGCCCGGCGTCCGACGCGTCCCCTCCCGTGAGGGCCTCCATCGTCGTGGCCGCGATGACGCCGGAGAACACCAGCACCGACCCGACCGACAGGTCGATGCCGGCGGTGATGATCACGAACGTCATCCCGACGGCGAGCACCAGCAGCACCGACGCCTCGATGAGCAGCGTCTGCAGCGTGAACAGGGTGGGGAACGCGTCCGGGCGCAGCACGCTGAACAGCACGCACAGCACGACGAGCACGAGCGCGATCCAGGCCGTGGACGCGCCGGCCAGCCGCTGGACGGGGGACCGCTGCGCGGGCCTTGCGACCTCGGTCTCGGTCACCTGTCCTCCTCGTGGGCGAGCGCGCCCGTCATGGCGCCCACCAGCTGCTCGAGCGTCACGTCGGCCGCGGTGAAGCGGGCGACGCGCGCGCCGAGCCGCAGTACCTCGATCCGGTCGGCGACGGCCAGCACCTCGGGCATGTTGTGGCTGATCAGCACGACGGCGACGCCGGTGTCGCGCACCTTGCGGACGACGTCGAGCACCCGTTCGCGCTGCAGGACGCCCAGCGCGGCGGTCGGCTCGTCGAGGAACACCACGCGGCTCGCCCACACCACCGACCGGGCCACCGCCACGCTCTGGCGCTGCCCACCCGACAGGGACCCGATCGGGACGTCGATGTCCTGGAGGGTGACGCCGAGGCGCGCGAACTGCTCGGCCGCCTGCCGGCGCATCGCCTGCTTGTCCAGCATGCCGAGCGCGCCGAGCAGGCCGGGGCGGCGCAGCTCGCGGCCGAGGAACAGGTTGGCGGCGGGATCGAGGTCGGGCGCGACGGCGAGGTCCTGGTAGGCGGTCTCGATGCCGTGTGACCGCGCGGCGGTCGGGGAGTCCAGCACCACCGGCGAACCGTCGATGAGGATCTCCCCGGCGTCCGGCTGCTCGACGCCGGACAAGCACTTGACCAGCGTGGACTTGCCCGCGCCGTTGTCCCCGATGAGCGCGACGACCTCACCGGCCGCGAGATCGAACGACGCCCCGCGCAGGGCCTGCACCGAGCCGTAGCTCTTGCGCAGTTCGCGCGCCTGGAGCAGCGGGGATGTCCCGTTCCCCGATCCCGTCACGCACGCCCCCGATCCTCGACGATCCGGCGCCCTAGCTTGGCCCGCCCGGGGCGTTCTGTCGATCACCAGTGGGTGGGAGGAGCGTCGCGCCGCTCAACACCTGCGTGTCGGCCACGACGCAGACGACGTCGCCGTCGGCGGCGCGCCCGATCCAGACGGGGTAGGCGCCGTCGCCCCAACCGCTCCGGAAGGCGATCAGGTTCGTGTCCGTCTCCGGGTCCTCCAGCTCGGCGCTCCCGTCGCGCCCGAAGGTGTCGGTCAGCTCATCCCACAACCCGCCGGGCTCGTCCCACACGTGGCCCAGCTCGGCCAGGCCGGGCAGGGCGGCGGCGTCGAAGAAGCAGAGCAGCCCGGAGTCGACACCGGTGCCGAAGAACTGGTCGTCGCCGAGCGTGCTCGGATCCTCACCAGGACGCAGCGCCTGCTCCCAGGACACGACCGGCGCCTCCCGCACGCCCACCCGGCATCCGGCCACCCGGACGTGGTCGGGCTGATCGACGAACCGCGCGATCGCCAGCGTCACCGGATGGTGCCCGCGCGGAAGGGCGACCGTGAACGCCTTCAGGTCCTCGGAGAGCCAGCCGGGATCGGCCGAGACGAGGAGCCCGGTCGGCATCCGCAGCAGGCCCGCGGGGCGGGTCTCGACGACGACCTCGGGGGCGTCCCCGTCGTCGGGCTCCAGGGTGTACCGCGCGGGCGGGCTGAACGCCGTGACGAGTTCGGGACCCGCTCGCAGCGCTCCGGACGGCGGCTCGTTCGGCGCTTCCCATGCCGGGGCCGCCCCGGAGGGTTCCGGGCGCTCGTGCCGCGCGGGGCGGACGATCCGGTGCCGCTCACGCTCCGGCGGCATGTCGAGCAGGAACGCGGCGAGGGGCGCCCACGTCCCGAACGGGGGCACATCGATCCACCGGTGGTAGCCGTCGAGCACGCGGAACGCCGCCTCGGGTGCGCCGATCGCCTCCGCGACCGGTGCGCCGCCCTTGCCGAACGTCGTGATGCAGCGCGGCGAGGACGCGTCGAACTCGGGCCGGTCCGCGGCGGCGTAGCGCCACTCGGCCATCCTGAGCAGGGCCATCCGGTCGGAGCCGAGCAGGCGGAACTCGAACAGGAACGTGCGTCGGCGCAGCTCGTCGAAGCACCAGGCGGTGACACTGTCCTGCTGCCCCTCCACCTCGAGCAGCACGCGGGGCCGGCCGGCACCCCCGAGCAGCACGGCGTACGAGTCGCCGGCCGCGTGCCGGCGGCGCGCGTCCGCGTCCGGCAGTGGGCCGACGAGCGCGCGGCGCTCCGGGTCCCACGATTCGCCGTACCCGGCGTCGAGCTGCGGATCTCCGCCTGTCATCGATCTCTCCTCCCCGTCGTGGGACGGACGACTCCGCAGACCGCCGGCCGGTTGGTGGCTGTGGTCGACATCATCGACGACGCACCGGTGGGAGCGCCGCGGGCGGATCCGGGAGGATCGTCGCGACGAGAGGAGCTCGCGATGACTGCCGCCGAGGGCGTGCCCCGGGCCGGCGCGCCGGCGTGGCCCCGGATCGCGTACGTGCTCGCGCCCGCCGGCGTCTACCTCGCCGTCCGGGCGGTCGGCGTGGGCGTGCTCGCTCTCATGGCCGGCGGGTCCGAGCTGGTGCGGGAGCTCACGAGCTGGGACGCGTCATGGCTGCTCGCGATCGCCGAGCACGGCTACGACGGCGTCCCCACCGACATGCTCGACGCGTTCGGCAACCACACCCCGGACACGCCGCTCGGCTTCTTCCCGGGGTACCCCGCGCTCGCCGCCGTGGTCGGCGTGCTGACGGGCGGGAACCTCGTGGTCGCGGGCCTGCTCGTCGCCGCGGGCGCCGGCATCGCCGCCGCCTACGGGATCACCCGCATCGGCGAGCTCGTACCCGACGGCTCCCGGCGCACCGGCCTGCTGCTCACGGCCCTGTTCGCCGCCACGCCGATGAGCGTCGTGCTGTCGATGGCCTACACCGAGGCGCTCTTCTGCGCGCTGGTGGCGTGGGCGCTGGTCGGGGTGCTGCGCGAGCAGTGGCTGGTCGCCGGGCTCTGCGCGGCGGGCGCCGGGCTGGTGCGGCCCACCGGCTCCGCCGTGGTGGCGGCCGTCGGCCTGGCCGCGCTCGCGGCCGTGCTCTCCCGCCGGGACGGCTGGCGGCCGTGGGCGGGAGGGCTGCTGGCCTGCACCGGCCTCCTCGGCTACCTGGGTTGGGTCGCCGTGCGCACCGGCGCTCCCGACGGCTGGATGCGCATCCAGCGCAGCGGATGGGGCTGGTACCTCGACGGCGGCGGCTCCACCATCCGCTACGTGGCGGGCGTGTTCGCGGCCGGCGAGCGCGTGTTCGACGCCGTCACCGTGCTCGCGCTCATCGGCAGCCTCGTCCTGCTCGGGCTCGCGACGGTGCAGCGGACGCCGTGGCCCTTGCTCGTGTACGCCGCGCTCGTCGTCCTGCCGGTGTGGGGCACCCACGGCCTGATGAACGCCAAGCTGCGGCTGCTCATCCCGGCGTTCGTGCTGCTGCTGCCGATCGCGTCCGGCCTGGCGCGGCGCCGCACCGGCACCGCCGTGGCGGTGGTGGCCGCCGCGGTGCTCGCGTCGGCATGGTTCGGCGGCTACGCCCTGACCATCTGGCGGTACGGCATCTGACCCGGCGACCTGCTCCTACTCGCTCTCCTCCGCCGGCGCCGGCTTGTGCGCCTTCAACGAGCCCGCGTGCGCCGTGGCCGTGGGGTCGTTCCGGGTCTTGATCAGGCTCGCCACCGTGACGACCACCAGCACGCCGATGATCACGGCGAGGCTGACCGGGGTGGAGATCTCCGGGACGGCCGTGGAGATGTCCTCGTGGGCCCAGTGCAGGATCAGCTTGATCCCGATGAACGCCAGGATGATCGCCAGGCCGGTGGACAGGTAGACGAGCCGGTCGAGCAGGCCCTTCACCAGGAAGTACAGGGCGCGCAGGCCGAGCAGCGCGAACGCGTTGGCCACGAACACGATGTAGGCCTCGGAGGTGACGCCGAAGACCGCGGGGATCGAGTCGAGCGCGAACAGCAGGTCGATGCTGCCGATGGCGATGAGCACGATGAACAGCGGGGTGAACATCCGGCGGCCGTCGACGCGCGTGACGAGCTTGCCCCCGACGTAGTCCTCGGTGATCGGCAGCGCCCGGCGGGCGGTGCGCACGACCGCGTTGTCCTCGACGTCCGGGTCCTCGTCGCGGTGCCGGAACAGCTGCACCGCCGTGTAGATCAGGAGGATCCCGAACAGCAGGAACATGAACGAGAACAGCGACAGCAGCGTGGCGCCGAGCACGATGAAGATCGCGCGCATGATCAGCGCCAGGATGATGCCGAAGGTCAGCACCTTGTGCTGGTGCTCCTCGGGCACCGCGAACGTCGTCATGATGATCACGAAGACGAACAGGTTGTCGACCGACAGGCTCTTCTCGACGATGTAGCCGGCGAAGTACTGGGTGCCGAAGTCGCCGCCGTAGGCCATGGCGAACCAGACCCCGAACACGACCGCCACCAGGATGTAGAAGACCGACCACGCGGTGGCCTCGCGGAAGCCGACCCGGTGTGGCCGCGCCGCGGCCACCACGAGATCGAGCGCGAGTAGCACGACGATCACCCCGATCGTCACTGCCCAGGTGAGCCCGCTGATCTCGAGCACGCGTCCTCCGCCTCAGTTCTTTTCATTACCTGCCCTTTACCCAACGAGCGTAGCGGCGTTCCGGTTCCGCGCCGGCAGGCAGGCGGTGGACCGGACGCTACCGGGGGACGCTTGCTCCGACCGTGTCTAGTCGCCCTTCCGTGTGGGTAGGCCCGGGACGCCGCCGTCCGGTGGCGTACTCACACAGGAGGAACGATGGCTCTCGACGACGACGACATGACCACCACCGGTGGTGGTGAGGCCGAGGGCCCGGCGGACGCCGGCGCGAGCGGCGGCACGCCGGGGGTCCGCGACAGCGGCGCCGACCGCGGCGCCGAGGGGCCGGCCGACGCCGGTGCCGGTGACGGCACCCGGGGTGTCGAGGACGGTGGCGCCGACGGTGGCGCCGAGGGGCCCGCCGACTCGGGCGCCGGTGGCGGCACCCCGGGCGTCTCCGACGGAGGAGCGGACGGAGGCGCCGACAGCGGTGCCCGCTGAGACCACCGCTCGGGTGGCCGGGCACGCCGACGAGGTGCGCCCGGCCACCGCGCTCACCCGCGTCACAGGGCTCACGGCGGACGACTTCGCCGAACGGCACTGGGGGCACACCCCGCTGCTGGCCCGGGGCAGTGACCGCAAGTGGGACCCGGACGGTTTCCGCGACCTGCTCGACCTCGACGGGGTCGACGAACTGCTGTCGCGCCGTGGGCTGCGCACGCCGTTCCTGCGGCTGGCCCGCGACGGCGCCGTGGTCGACTCCCGCTCGTTCACCGGACCGGGCGGCGTGGGCGCGGAGATCGCCGACCAGGTCCGGGACGACGCCGTCGCCGCGCTATTCGCCGACGGCACCACGATCGTCCTGCAGGCGCTGCACCGCATCTGGCCTGCGGTCGCCACGTTCGCCACCCGGCTCGGCACCGAGCTCGGGCACCCGGTGCAGGCGAACGCCTACGTCACCCCGCCGTCGTCGCGCGGGTTCTCCGCCCACTACGACGTGCACGACGTGTTCGTGCTGCAGCTCGCGGGGCGCAAGCACTGGACGGTGCACGCGCCGGTGCACCCCGACCCGCTGCGCGACCAGCCCTGGAACGACCACGCGGACGCGGTCGCCGCCCGTGCCCGCGACGACGCCCCCGACCTCGACACGGTCCTCGAACCCGGCGACGCGCTCTACCTGCCGCGCGGCTGGCTGCACGCGGCCACCGCCCTCGGCGGCGTCTCGGCCCACCTCACCGTCGGCGTGCACGTCGTCACCCGGTTCGCGCTGGTGGAGGCGCTGACAGAGCTCGTGGCACAGGACCCCCGGCTGCGCGCGTCGCTGCCGCTCGGCATCGACGTGGCCGATCCCGCCGCGCTCGCCCCGCACCTCGACGCGGTCCGCGACGCGCTCGCCGGGGCGCTGGCCGGCACCGACGCCGAGGAGGTGACCCGGCGCGTGCGACGCCGCGTGTGGCAGGGCGGGCGACCGGAGCCGGTGGGCCCGGTCGCGGCGGCCGCGTTCGTAGCGGGACTCGCGGCGGGCGACGCGGTCCGGCTGCGGCTCGGCCTGCCACACCGGCTCGTCCCGGGTGGGGAGCAGGTGCGCCTGGAGCTGCCCGACCGGCGGATCGATCTGCCCGTCGCATGCACGGAACCGCTGCGCGCGCTGCTCTCCGGAGAACCGTGCCGCGTGGGTAGCCTTCCGGAGATGGACGAAGCCGACCAGCTGGTGCTGGTGCGCCGCCTCCTGCGCGAGGGCGTACTGGTCCCGGCGTCGCGGACGTGACCACACCGTGACGGGCCCCTGGCCGCGCTGCTCGTTCGCCGCGGAGTCGGCGGGCGACCCGATGGACGGCACGGCGCCGCCCGGGGAGCGTTGGCTGCTCGTCGAGCACCCGGGGCCGTGGCCGTCGCAGGCGCTCACTGCACTGCCGGCCGCGGTGGCGGCCGAGCTCGCCGGCTGGGCGGCGCGGGAGGCAGGCAGGGTGGTGCTGGTGCGGCGGCCCGGGCGGGCGCGTCCCGCCGAGCGCCGCCGGTGGTTCCGGGTCGACACGCGCCCGGGCCGGGAGTCGGTGCGGACCGGCACGTACTCCGCCGCGCCGGAGCTGCCGGCCGTCGTCCACACGCCCGGCGAGCCGTACGACGGGCCGCTGGTCCTCGTCTGCAGCCACGGCCGGCACGACACCTGCTGCGCGGTCCGCGGCCGCCCCGTCGCCGCCGCGCTGACCGCGGCCGACCCCGAACCGGTGTGGGAGTCCAGCCACGTCGGCGGGTGCCGGTTCGCCCCCGCCGTGGTGCTGCTGCCACACGCCTACGTGCTCGGCGCGCTCGACCCGGCCGAGGCCCCTGCCGTGCTCGCGGCCTACCGCGCGGGCGTCCTGGAGCCGCGTCTCGTGCGCGGCCGGTCGGCGCTGCCACCCGCCGTGCAGGCCGCGCAGCACCACGCCCGGCTGGCCACCGGCGCCACCGGCGTGGACGGCCTCCGGCTCGTGCACGTCACCCGCGACACCCTCCCGGACGGGGGCACGGACTGGCACGTCGAGCTCGCCGACCCGGACTGCTCGGTGCTGCTGAGGGAGCGGTTCCTCGACACCGGACGTCCGCTCACCTGCGCGGCCACCAACCCCGGCCGGATGCGCGTCTTCGAGCTGCAGAAGCTCCGCGCGAGCCGCCCGACCCCCGACGTCGAAACGCAGAACTCCACGGGCTGAACCGCGGGACTCACCGTGTCGGAACGCGAGACTCGCCCTGCCGGAACGCGAGACTCGCCCTGCCGAAACGCGGGACTCGCGGGTCAGCCGGACTGCACGTCGTCGAGCGCGGTGGCGTCGAGGAGGCCCAGCTCGGCCGCGTGCGCGGCGATCTGCAGGCTGTCGTCGACGGCGAGCATCGGCACCCCGCCCGCCGTGACCGCGGCGGCCAGCGCGTCCACCTCGGCGATCCGGCCCGGCAGGGCATGGCGGGTGCGGCGGATGTACACGGCTCGGATGCGGTCGGGGTGCTCGCGGGCGAGCTCGGCGTAGATCTCCGGGTCGTGCTGGCCGCTGTCGCCGACCAGCACGAGCCCCAGCTGCGGGTGCTCCTCGAGCATCCGCCGGACCAGCCCGCCCTTGTGCTCCTGCGCGCCGATCCGGAAGAGGCCGCTGCGTGACGGACCCCAGTCGGTCAGGAGCAGCGGGCCCAGCGGGAACCGGCGCAGCACGACGAACTCCAGCAGCATCTCGTGGAGGTTCCACGGGCTCGTGGAGACGTAGAAGACGGGCCAGGGCGGGCCGTCGGCGGGTTCCACGAGCGCGCGGTACAGCGCCGCGGCGCCGGGCAGGGGTGCCCGGTCGCCGACGGGGGTGAGCAACGTGGCCCGGACGAACTCGATGCCCCGGGTCAGGCCGGTCTCCAGGATCGTGTCGTCGACGTCGCTGACGAGCCCCACCCGCGCCGCCGGGTCGACCACCTGCACCTGCGCGGTCACCGCGGCCCCGTCGCGCAGCCGCAGCTCGAACCGGTGCCACCCGGGCGGCAACGGCTCGGAGACGTCGAGCACGGCGTCGAGGTAGCCGTCGCGGTCGGCGCGGATCTCGGTCACCAACCCGGGCCCGCGCACCGTGACGACCGCCCCGGGGACCTCCACGGTGAGGAAGCGCGCGATGGTCGCGCGCAGCACCGCGCGGCGCGACCGCGGGGTCGGGGGCGGCGCCTCCGGCACCCCGACGGCGGGCGCCGCGGCCTCCGGCCTGCCGAGCACGACCCGGCCACCCAGGCGGACCCGCCGGGTGGTGCCGTGCCCGATGAACGGCACGATCATGGGCAGGTGCCGGCCCCGGACGCGCAGCACCAACAACACCGCTGCCTGCACGAGGCTCTCTGCGGCCATCGCGGCCCGGACGGTCAGCTTGCGCGCGCCCGCACGCACCAAATGCACGCCGCAGGCCTACCGCACGGCGCCCACCGCGGCCACCGCGGGCCCCACGTACCATGCGATCAGTGCGCACCGTCCTTCTCGACGTCGACGGCACCCTCGTCGACTCGGTCAACACCATCGTCGAACACCTGGCCGCGGCCATCGCCGAGGTCGGCTTCCCGGTGCCCGACACCGCGCAGCTGCGCCGGCTCGTCGGCCCGCCGTTCGAGACCGCCCTGCCCGAGCTGGGCCTGACCGAGGAGCAGACGGCGGCCACCATCGTCGCCTACCGCCGCACCTACGACGCGGTCGCGGCCACGGTCACCCCGGTCTACCCGGGGATCCCCGCGTTCCTGGAGCGGATGCGCGAGGACGGGATGCGCCTCGCGACCGCGACCTCGAAGCCTGAGGAGCTGGCCCGCAAGATCGTCGCCGGCACCGGGCTCGCGAGCTACCTCGACCTGGTGGGCGGCGCCGACCACGTGTCCGGCCGGGTGGGCAAAGCCGCGGTCGTGGCGTCCGTGCTCGAGCGGCTGCACCTCGACCCCACCCGCGACCCGGTGGTGATGGTCGGCGACCGCCACCACGACGTCGAGGGTGCCGCCGCCCTCGGGGTGCCGACGATCGGGGTGGCCTGGGGCTACGCCGAGCCCGGCGAGCTGGCCGGCGCCCGCCTGATCGTCTCCGACCTGGACGAGCTGGCCGACGCACTGCGCGGGGACACGGTGTGGTCCTCCACCCTTCCGCGGGACGCGGCCTGACGCCCGACGACGCGACGGAACGCGCCGCGACCGGCGCGTTCCTCGACACGGGCCTGCGCTACTTCCTGGCCGTGGCCCAGGCCGGCTCCATCGCGGAGGCATCCGCCGAGCTGCACGTGGCCGCGTCGGCGATCAGCCGCCAGATCGCCCGCCTGGAGCACCAGATCGGCGCGCCGCTGTTCGACCGCCGGCCCCGCGGGATGGTGCTGAGTGACGCCGGGGCGCGGCTGGCGGTGGTCGTCCGGCGCAACGCCGCCGACGTGGAGCAGGTGATCGGCGAGATCCGGTCCGGCGGCGCCGACCGCAGCCGGATCCGGCTGGCCAGCGCCGAAGGCTTCGCATGGGACCTGCTGCCGGAGGCGATCGCCTCCTTCCACCGCAAGCACCCCGACGTCGGGTTCGGCCTGCACGTCACGTCGTCGGCCGCGGCCACCGAAGCGGTCCGGGACGCCGCCGTCGACCTCGCCGTGACCTTCAGCCTCACCCCGGCCCGGGACGTGCGGGTGGAGTACTCCCAGCGCGAGTACGTGCACGCCGTCGTCAACGCCACGCACCCCGTCGCCGGTCGCCCCACTGTCTCGCTCGCCGACCTGCGCCCGTACGCGCTCGCGATCGTCGACGACTCCACCACCGTGCGCCAGCTGTTCGACATCTGCTGCAGCGCCGAAGGGCTCACGTTCGACCCCGTGCTCGAGACGGACTACTCCGGCGCGCTCTACACGTTCGCGAAGCTCGCCGACGCCGTCACGCTCACCGGGCGGCTGCCGGCGCGGCGGCGCCTCGCGGCCGACGGGCTCGTCGCCGTTCCCGTCACCGACCGCGGGATGCACCGGCGCTATCTGCAGATCCAGTCGACCGCCGGCCGCACGCTCCCGGCCGTCGTGCAGGAGTTCGTGGCCCACCTCGTGGAACGGGTCCGGGAACCCTGACCGACCGCCGTGCCGGTGCGGCAACGGTCGTTGCCGAATCGATGATGGTCGCGCCGGCCGGGCCCTCATACGCTTCCGCGCAACCGTCGCCGACCAGCGGAGGAGCAGCTGCACCGTGACGCGCACCGACGCCATCGAGCGAGCAGCCGGGTACGTCGACTCGGGCGCGTTCCGCACCGAGCTGAGCCGGCGGGTCGCGCTGCGCACCGAGAGCCAGGACCCCGCCGCACTCCCCGAACTGCACCGCTACCTCACGGACGAGATCGGGCCGGCGCTCGACCGCATCGGCGCGCCGTGGCACGTCGTCGAGAACCCGCTCCCGGGCGGCGGGCCGTTCCTCATCGGGCACCGGGACGAGGACCCGGCGCGGCCCACCGTGCTCGTGTACGGGCACGGGGACGTCGTGCTGGGCCAGCCGGAACGGTGGCGGGACGGGCTGTCCCCGTGGACCGTCACGGTCGAGGGCGAGCGCTGGTACGGCCGCGGCACCGCCGACAACAAGGGCCAGCACACCCTCAACCTCGCGGCGCTCGAGCAGGTGCTCGCGGCCCGCGGCGGGCAGCTGGGCTTCAACCTCAAGATCCTGGTCGAGACGGGCGAGGAGGCGGGTTCGGCGGGGCTGCGCGAGATGGCCGCCGCCCACGTCGACGAGCTCGCCGCCGACGTGCTGATCGCCTCCGACGGTCCACGGCTCGCGGCCGACCGGCCGACGGTGTTCCTGGGCTCGCGCGGGGCCGTGGGATTCACGCTGGACCTCGACCTGCGCGAGGGCACCCACCACTCCGGCAACTGGGGCGGGCTGCTGCGCAACCCGGGCACCGTGCTGGCGAACGCGATCGCCTCGCTCGTGGACGGGCGGGGGGTGATCCGCGTGCCCGAGCTGCGGGCTCCCGCGATGCCGGAGCCGGTGCGCCGTGCGCTGGCAGACATCTCCCCCGGAGGCGGCCCGGACGACCCCGCGATCGACGACGGCTGGGGCGAGCCGGACCTGAGCCCTGCCGAGCGCCTGCTGGGCGCCAACGCGCTCGAGGTGCTCGCGTTCACCACCGGCACGCCGGACGCGCCCGTGAACGCCATCCCGGCCACCGCCCGGGCGCACTGCCAGCTGCGGTTCGTCGTCGGCACACCCGCGCATGACCTGGCGCGCATCGTGCGCGAGCACCTCGACGCCCACGGCTTCGACATGGTCGGCGTCGAGGTCGACTTCGCCATGGCGGCCACGCGCGTCGACCCGGACCACCCGTGGGTGCGGTGGGCCGTGGGCTCGATCGCGCGGACCACCGGTGCGGCGCCCGCGGTGCTGCCCAACCTCGGCGGCTCGCTCCCCAACGACGTGTTCACCGACGTCATCGGGGTGCCGACGGTCTGGGTGCCGCACTCCTACCCGGCGTGCGCGCAGCACGGGCCCGACGAGCACCTGCTCGCCCCGGTGGCGCGCGAGGGTGCGCAGATCATGGCCGGCCTGTTCTGGGACCTCGGCGAGCCCGGGCCCGACGGTCCGCCCGCCTGACCACTGCGGAAGGGACGCCCGGATGTCGAATGCTCCAGAGTCGGCGCAGAAGACGCGGCAGCCGAGCGCTGCCCGGATCATCACCGCCGCGTGCGTGGGCAACGCCCTCGAGTGGTACGACATCGCCGTCTACAGCTACTTCGCGGTGTACGTCGCGAAGGTGTTCTTCCCCTCGGACGACCCGACCACCGGGCTGCTGCTCGCGCTCGGCACGTTCGCCGTGTCGTTCCTGATCCGGCCGCTCGGTGCCGTCGTCCTCGGCTCGTACGCCGACCGCGCGGGCCGCAAGCCGGCGCTCGCCCTGTCGATCCTGCTGATGGTGCTCGGCACGCTGCTCATCTGCGTGATGCCCTCCTACGCGACCGTCGGGCTGCTCGCGCCGATCGGCATCCTCGTGGCGCGGCTGATCCAGGGCTTCTCCGCGGGCGGCGAGTTCGGCAGCGCCACCGCGCTGATGGTCGAGCACCTGCCCGGCCGGCGCGGGTTCGCCGCCAGCTGGCAGTTCACCAGCCAGGCCGCCGCCACCCTCCTGGCCGCGACGCTCGGCACCGTGCTGACGTCCGCGCTGACCGAGGAGCAACTGGTGTCGTGGGGCTTCCGGATCCCGTTCGCGATCGGCCTCCTGGTGGGGCCGGTGGGCTGGTACATCCGGCGGCACGTGCCGGAGGCGCCGGAGTTCGCCCGGTCCCGCGCGGCGGATCCGGACCACTCCCCCGCCCGGGTCGTGCTGCGCGAGCAGAAGGGGCGGGTGCTGCTCACGATCGGCGTGCTCGCGGCGACGACCTGCCTGAACTACCTGATCAGCTACATGCCGACGTTCGCGATCAACAACCTGGGGCTGCCCGCCACCACCGGGTTCGTCGGGGTCCTGGTCGGCGGTATCGTGCTGCTGATCGCGACGCCGCTCGCCGGGCACCTCTCCGACAGGTTCGGGCAGATCACGCTCATGGTGCCGGCCGCGGTGCTGATCCTGGTGCTGATCTACCCGCTGTTCGTCCTGCTCGTCGCGTTCCCGGGGCTCACGGTGCTGCTCGTCATGCTGGTCGTCCTCTGCGTGTTCAAGGCCGCCTACTACGGGCCGATGGGCGCGCTCATGGCGAACCTCTTCCCCGCCGAGACCCGGGCCACCGGCATGGCCGTCGGCTACAACATCGGGGTCGCCGTGTTCGGCGGCTTCACCCCGTTCATCGCGACCTGGCTGATCGCCACCACCGGCACCGACCTCGCCCCCAGCTTCTGGGTGATGTTCACCGCCGTGCTGAGCCTCGTCGCGCTCGTCACCATCCGCCGACGCCTGGCCCTCCGCTGACCCGCAGCCGCCGTCAGTCGTTGCTCGGGCTCTGCACCCATCCGTAGCTCCGGTTGACCGCGCGGCCCCAGTTCTCGTGCTCGCTGCGGCGCAGGGTGTCGTCCATCGCGGGCTCCCATGCGGCGGCGCGGTGCCAGTTGGCGCGCAGCACCTCGAGATCCGACCAGTACCCGACGGCGAGCCCCGCCGCGTACGCCGCCCCGAGCGAAACGGCCTCGGAGCCGAGCGGGCGCTCCACCGGCACGTCCAGGACGTCGGCGACGAACTGCATCAAGAGATGGTTGGCCGTCATCCCGCCGTCGACCTTCAGCCGGGCGACCGGCACCCCGGAGTCGGCGTTCATCGCGTCGACGACCTCGCGGGTCTGCCAGCCCGTGGCTTCCAGCACGGCGCGGGCGAGGTGGCCGCGGTTGATGAACGAGGTGAGCCCGACCATCACACCCCGCGCCTCCGGGTGCCACCTCGGCGAGAACAGCCCGGAGAACGCCGGCACGATGTAGCAACCGCCGTTGTCCGGCACCGTGCTCGCGAGGGTCTCGATCTGGGCGGCGGTGCCGATCATGCCGAGGGAGTCGCGGAACCACTGCACGAGCGAGCCGGTGACGGCGATCGCGCCCTCCAGCGCGTACACCGGCGACTCGCCGAACAGGTACCCGACGGTCGGGATCAGCCCGTGCGTCGACTCGGCGAGCCGCCCACCGGTGTTCATCAGCAGGAACGCGCCGGTGCCGTAGGTGCACTTGATCTCACCGGGGGCGAAGCAGGCCTGCCCGACGAGGGCGGCCTGCTGGTCGCCCAGCGCACCCGCCACCGGGACGCCCGGGAGCACCGTGGAGCAGGTGCCGTAGACCTCCGCGTTCGGGCGGATCTCCGGCAGCATCCGGCGCGGCACCCGGAGCACGTCGAGCAGCTTGTCCGACCACTGCAGCGTGCGGACGTCCATCAGCATGGTGCGGCCCGCGTTCGTGACATCGGTGACGTGCCGGCCGGTGAGCCGCCAGATCAGCCAGCTCTCCATCGTGCCGAACAGGACATCGCCCGCCTCCGCGCCCTCGCGGGCGCCCGGCACGTGGTCGAGCAGCCAGCGCAGCCGCGGCCCGGCGAAGTAGGTGGCCGGCGACAGCCCGCAGATCGATGTGATCAGCGGCGCGTGCCCGTCCTCGACGAGACGGGCGACGATGCCGTCGGTGCGGGTGTCCTGCCAGGTGATCGCCCGCGCCAGCGGCACCCCGGTGTGCCGGTTCCAGATGACGGTGGTCTCGCGCTGGTTGGCGATGCCGAGCCCCACGAGGTCGTCCGGGGTGAGGCCGGCGCTCTTCAGCGCGGCGGGCACGACCCGGGTGACGTTGCGCCAGATCTCCGCCGCGTCGTGCTCGACGAGCCCGGGCCGCGGGTAGTGCTGGCGGTGCTCGCGCTGGGCCACGGCGAGCATCCGCCCGGACCGGTTGAACAGCAGGCACCGGGTGGAGGTGGTGCCCTGGTCGATGGCCGCGACAACGCGCTCGGTCACGCCGCCACCCCCCGTCCGGATCGGGTCATGGGCTCGCCATCAGCGCGGCCGAGATCTCCCTCGCCGCGGCCACCAACTGCTCCGCCAGCCACGGGCGGAGCTCGCCGCCGATGCCGTAGAGGTCCTCGACCGGGCCGACCACGCCGATCGCGCCGACCACGATCCCCCCGCTCGCCCGCAGCGGCGCCGCCGCCGCACCGGTGCCGGGCTCGTACTCCCCCGTCTCGCTCGCCCAACCCCGCCTTCGGGCGAGGGTGAGCTGCGCCTCCAGCGCGGCGACCGTGACGCAGGTGCGCCCGGTCCAGCGCTGCAGGTCGAGGGCGCGCGCGGGCAGAGTGGCGACCGGAGCGAACGCGAGCAGGCACTTGCCGAGCGCGGTGGCGTGCAGCGGCTGCTCCTCACCGGTGCGGATCCGCTGCTGGGTGCCGTCGGGGCGGAAGACGTGGTGCACCAGCCGCACCGCGCCCGGCGCCGCGACGCCGAGGTGGACGGCGAGCCCCGTGCTGCCGGCGAGCGAGTCGGCCCAGTTCAGGGCGCGGGCGCGCAGGTCGTGCCGGTCCCAGCCGCCGCGGCCCAGCTCCTGCAGCGCCGAGCCGAGCCGGTAGCGGGACGAGGTGACGTCCTGGTCGACGAACCCGACGTCGCGCAGCGTCCGGATGATCCCGTGGGCGGTGGGCCGCGGCAGGTCGAGAGCGGCCGCGAGCTCGTTCAGCCCGAGCGGTCGGTCGGTGCTGCCCAGCAGCCGCAGCACGGCTGCGGCCCGCTCGATGGACTGGATTGCGCCGGGCACGCCGCGACTGTACGGCAGCGGTTGTGATATTCGCCCGATCGGCGGTTCGACAATGCCGAACGCCCGCCGTTGACCGCAGGGTCCAGCGTTCCTAGCGTCCGATCGCACCCGCTGAGGGGCGGGACACATTCAGGGAGGACTTCGATGACGAAGAACTCATATATTGGGGAGCTCTGGGCCGAGTTCTTCGGCACCATGATCCTCATTCTCTTCGGCGTCGGTGTGGTGGCCCAGGTGGTCACCACACCCGACGGCGGCCTCGGCGACCACGACTCCATCGCGTGGGCGTGGGGCATCGGGGTGATCCTCGGCATCTACGTGGCCGGCCGGATCAGCGGCGGGCACATCAACCCCGCGGTCACGATCGCCTTCGCCGTGTTCGAGGGTTTTCCGTGGCGCAAGGTCGGGCCGTACATCCTGGCCCAGACCGCGGGGGCGTTCGTCGCGGCGCTCGTCGTGCGGGTCACCTACGCGGACCTGATCTTCAAGGTCGACCCGAACCACACCGACACGCAGGGGATCTTCTCCACGCTGCCGGGCAACGGCGCGGACGGCGTGAGCATCGGGACCGCGTTCCTCGACCAGATCGTCGGCACCGCGATCCTGCTCTTCGTGGTCTGCGCGCTCGTCCACGTGCGCAACAACCCGCCGCTCGCCAACCTGACGCCCGTCGTCATCGGGCTGCTCGTGGTCGGCATCGGCATGGCATGGGGCGCCAACGCCGGCTACGCGATCAACCCGGCCCGTGACTTCGGGCCCCGGCTGGCCTCGTTCATCACCGGCTACTCGACGGCATGGGTCGACCAGAACGGCGTCGTCTACTTCTGGCTACCGATCATCGCTCCGATCATCGGTGGCCTGATCGGCACCGCGGCGTTCAAGTACCTCATCGCCCGCTACATCCCCGAGGACGAGACCGTCGCAACGCCCGTCGGCCGCGACGTCCCTCAGTAGACCGCAGAGGAGATCTTCATGGCCGAGTTCGTCGGTGCCATCGACCAGGGCACCACCAGCACCCGTTTCATGATCTTCGACCACTCCGGCAACGAGGTGGGCCGCCACCAGCTGGAGCACGAGCAGATCCTCCCGCAGGCCGGCTGGGTGGAGCACAACCCCGTCGAGATCTGGGAGCGCACCACCTCGGTGGTGCAGAGCGCGCTGAACAACTCCAAGCTGAGCGCGTCGGACCTCGTCGCGCTGGGCATCACCAACCAGCGCGAGACGACGGTGGTGTGGGACAAGAACACCGGGCGCCCGCTCTACAACGCGATCGTCTGGCAGGACACCCGCACCGACCGCATCGCCTCCGCCCTCGACCGGGACGGCCGCGGCGACGTCATCCGGCGCAAGGCCGGCCTGCCGCCGGCCACGTACTTCTCCGGCGGCAAGATCCAGTGGATCCTCGAGAACGTCGACGGGGCCCGCGAGGCGGCCGAGCGCGGCGACGCGATCTTCGGCAACACCGACACATGGCTCCTGTGGAACCTCACGGGCGGCCGGGACGGCGGCGTGCACGTCACCGACCCGACCAACGCCAGCCGCACGATGCTGATGAACCTCGAAACCCTCGACTGGGACGACGAGCTGCTCGGCTTCTTCAACATCCCGCGGTCGATGCTGCCGGAGATCCAGCCGAGCTCGAACCCGGCGGCCTACGGCACGACGCTCGCGAACGGCCCGCTCGGTGGCGAGATCCCGATCACCGGCGACCTCGGCGACCAGCAGGCCGCCACGGTCGGGCAGGTGTGCTTCGCGCCCGGCGAGGCGAAGAACACCTACGGCACGGGCAACTTCATGCTGCTCAACACCGGCACCGAGCTCGTGCGCTCGAACTCCGGGCTGCTCACCACCGTCTGCTACAAGTTCGGTGACGAGCCGGCGGTGTACGCCCTGGAGGGCTCGATCGCCGTCACGGGGTCGGCCGTGCAGTGGCTGCGCGACCAGCTGGGGATCATCTCCGGCGCCGCGCAGAGCGAGGCGCTCGCCGGGCAGGTGGAGGACAACGGCGGCGTGTACTTCGTGCCGGCGTTCTCCGGGCTGTTCGCCCCGTACTGGCGCTCGGACGCGCGCGGCGCGATCGTCGGGCTGTCGCGCTACAACACCAACGCCCACCTGGCGCGGGCCACTCTCGAGGCGATCTGCTACCAGAGCCGCGACGTCGCCGAGGCCATGGAGAAGGACTCGGGCGTGCACCTCGAGGTGCTCAAGGTCGACGGCGGCGTCACCGCCAACGAGCTGTGCATGCAGATCCAGGCCGACGTGCTCGGCGTGGCGGTGAGCCGGCCCGTCGTCGCGGAGACCACGGCGCTCGGCGCGGCGTACGCGGCGGGGCTCGCCGTCGGTTTCTGGAAGACCACCGACGAGCTGCGCTCCAACTGGAACGAGTCGAAGCGCTGGCAGCCGCAGTGGAGTGACGAGCAGCGCACTACCGGGTACGAGCGCTGGAAGAAGGCTGTGACCAGGACGTTGGACTGGGTAGACGTCGACTGACAACCGAGCGACGCTTCGAAGGAAGGACCAACCATGAGATCGGTCGCGCTCTCCCCGCAGGCTCGTGAGGCTGCGCTCGACGCGATGAGCTCGACCGAACTCGACGTTCTGGTCGTCGGGGGCGGTGTCGTGGGCAGCGGGGCCGCCCTCGACGCCGCCACCCGCGGCCTATCCGTCGGGCTCGTCGAAGCCCGCGACTTCGCCTCGGGCACCTCGAGCCGGTCGAGCAAGCTGATCCACGGCGGCCTGCGCTACCTGGAGATGCTGGACTTCCGGCTCGTCTCCGAGGCGCTGCAGGAGCGTGGGCTGCTCATCCAGACACTCGCGCCGCACCTCGTGCGGCCCGTGCCGTTCCTCTACCCGCTCACCCACCGCGGGTGGGAGCGGCTCTACGCCGGTGCGGGTGTGGCTCTCTACGACACCCTCGGGCTGCTGTCGGGCCGCTCCCGCGGCGTGCCGGCGCACCGCCACCTCACCCGGCGCGGCGCCCGCAAGATCGTGCCGTCGTTGCGCAAGGAGGCCCTCATCGGGGCCCTGCTCTACTTCGACGCCCAGGTCGACGACGCCCGGCACACCATGTTCGTCGCCCGCACCGCCGCGGCGTACGGAGCGCACGTGGCGTCCCGGGCGCGGGTAGTCGGGCTGCTGCGCGAGGGCGAACGGGTCACCGGGGCCGAGGTGCACGACCTGGAGTCCGGCCGCACGCTTCGGGTCCGGGCCCGACAGGTGATCAACGCGACCGGCGTGTGGACCGACGAGACGCAGGGGCTGGTCGGCGAGCGCGGGCAGTTCCACGTGCGGGCGAGCAAGGGCATCCACCTCGTCGTCCCCCGCGACCGCATCCGCGGCGACTCCGGGCTGATCCTGCGCACCGAGAAGTCCGTGCTGTTCGTCATCCCGTGGGGCCGGCACTGGATCATCGGCACCACCGACACCGACTGGCAGCTCGGCCTCGCCCACCCCGCCGCGAGCGCCGCCGACATCGAGTACCTGCTCGACCACGTCAACGCCGTGCTCGAACAGCCGCTCACGCACGAGGACGTCGAGGGCGTCTACGCCGGGCTGCGACCGCTGCTGTCGGGCGAGTCGGAGTCCACGTCCAAGCTGTCCCGGGAGCACGCGGTCGCGCACACGGTGCCGGGGCTCGTGGTCGTGGCGGGCGGCAAGTACACGACGTACCGCGTGATGGCCAAGGACGCCGTCGACGCCGCCGTGCACGGCCTGCACATCAAGGTGCCGCCATCGGTCACCGAGAACGTCCCGCTCCTGGGCGCCGAGGGCTTCACCGCGCTGAAGAACGCCGCACCGCTGCTCGCCCAGCAGTACGGGGTGCACGAAGCTCGCATCCTGCACCTGCTGGGTCGCTACGGGTCGCTGATCCACGAGGTGCTGGAGCTCGTGGCTGCCGACCCCAGCCTCGGCGAACCGCTCGCCGGCGCGCCCGACCACCTCCGCGCGGAGATCGTCTACGCCGCCTCGCACGAGGGCGCCCGGCACCTCGACGACTTCCTCGCCCGCCGCACCCGCATCTCGATCGAGACGTTCGACCGGGGCGTCGGAGCGGTGGAGGAGGTCGCGCGGCTCGTCGCGCCCGTCCTGGGGTGGAGCGACGAGCAGGTCCATCGCGAGGTGGAGCACTACCGCAAGCGCGTCGAGGCCGAGCGGGAGAGCCAGAAGATGCCCGACGACGAGACCGCCGACTCCGCCCGCATGGGCGCCCCGGAGGTCGTGCCGGTGGTCTGACGAGGTCAGGTGTCCCGCATCAGTCCTCGTCCCAGACCGCCAGCAGGCTGACCAGCACGAAGACCTGCACGGCCAGCGGCAGGCCGGGGAGCTCCGCCTCGGCCTCCCCGAACCAGGCACTCGTGCGCCGGACGGCGCCGACGGGCGCGCCGTCACGTACGAGCACCTGGTCGCGCCGCCACGGTGAGGGGCGCTCGAACGCGTGCAGCTCGCCCCCGGTCTCCACGGTCCAGGCCAGCCGGCCGACCCCGTCGGCGAGGGCGACGAGGTGCCCGGCCTCGTCGCGCAGCCGGTAGCGCCGGCCCGTCCAGCCGCCACGCGCCACCTCGTAGCGGTGGTCGTGGAGCTCGAAGCTCCCGCCGCCGATGAACGCGGACGGCTTCCACGTGCAGATGGCGGAGTCGTCGCGGGTGATGTCGTAGCGGGTGCTCAGCAGCCCGGCCCGGGACGCGCGCAGCACGCTGTCACCCCACCATTCAACGCCGGGATCCGCCAGTCCCACGTAGCGTGGGAACGTGCCGGATCTGATCTCCCTCGACCATGTCACCGCGGCGGCCGGGCGGATCGCCACCCACGTGCTGCGCACCCCCACCCTGCCCAGCCCCGGCCTCGCCCACCACCTCGGTGTGCCGGTGATGTGCAAGCTGGAGCTGCTGCAGCGTTCCGGCTCGTTCAAGCTGCGCGGTGCGGTCCACAAGCTGCTCGGGCTCTCCGCCGCCGAGCGGGCGGCCGGGGTGGTGGCGGTCAGCGGCGGCAACCACGGCATCGCGCTCGCCGACGCCGCGGCCGTGCTCGGCATCGCGGCCACCGTCGTCATGCCGGAGACGGCGCCGAAGCGTTCGCTCGCCGCCGCCCGGGCCCGCGGGGCCGACGTCCGCCTCACGCCGGAGATGGCCGGTGCCTTCGCGCTCCTCGACGAGCTGGTCGCCGCCGGCCGCACGCTCGTGCACCCGTTCGACGACCCGGACGTGATCGCCGGTCAGGGCACCGTCGGGTTGGAGCTCGCGGCGGACGCGCCGGACGTCACCGACGTGCTGGTCAGCATCGGCGGTGGCGGGCTGATCTCGGGTGTCGCCACGGCGCTGCGCGCGCTGCTCCCGGGCGTGCGGGTCTGGGGTGTGGAGACCGAGGGCGCGGATGCGATGTCCCGCGCGCTCGCGGCCGGCGCGCCGGTGGCGATGACCCCGACCTCGATCGTCACCACGCTGTCGGCCCCGTACGTCTCGGAGCTGACGCTCGCGCACGTCTCCGCACTCGTCGAGGACGTCATCGTCGTCCCGGACATCGACGCGGTGCGCGGCAGCCTCACGTTCGCCGAGGACGCGAAGGTGTGGGCGGAGCCCGCCGCGGGCTGCCTCGTGCCGGCCGCGCACCAGGTGCTCGACCGGGTCGGGCCGGCAGCGCGGCTCGGCCTCGTGGTCTGCGGCGGCAACGTCACCGCCACCGACCTCGCGAGCTGGGTGCAGCGCTTCGCGGCGACGCCGTTCCCGCCGCGGGTCCCCGTGGGCTGACGGGACTTCCCGGTACCCCACTCGTGTTGACGCCGATGTGCAGCAGGAACAACTCGGCGGGGGCCAGCAGACCAGCACCGTGGTGATCGGGGCCGGGCAGGCGGGCCTGTCAGCGGCGTACGGGCTGCGGCGCGCCGGGCTCGCACCGGGCTCCGGGTTCGTCGTGCTCGACGGTGAGGACGGCCCCGGCGGCGCGTGGCGGCACCGCTGGAGCACGTTGCGGGTCGACCGCGCGCACCGCATCGCGAGCCTGCCGGGGCTGCCGTTCGAGCCCGCCGACCGGACGCGTCCCGCGGCCGAGATCGTGCCCGCCTACTTCGACGCGTACGAGCGCGTGTTCGACCTGCAGGTGCGCCGGCCGGTGCGGGTGAGCGCGGTGCGGCCGGCCGGCCGGGACCTCCTGGTCGAGACGGACGCGGGAACCTGGACGACCCGCGCGCTGATCAACGCCACCGGCACGTGGACGCGCCCGTTCCGCCCGCGCTACCCCGGCGCGGAGACCTTCCGCGGGCGGCAGCTGCACACGGTCGACTACGCCGAGCCGGACGATTTCGCCGGCAAGCGCGTCGTCGTCGTCGGTGGTGGCTCGTCCGGGGTGCAGCTGCTGATGGAGATCGCCACGGTCGCCGCGGCCACGACCTGGGTCACGCGGCGCCCGCCGGAGTTCCACGAGGAGCCGTTCGACGAGGAGTACGGCCGCGCCGTGGTCGCCCGCGTCGAGGAGCGGGTGCGGGCCGGGCTCGCGCCGCAGAGCGTCGTGAGCGTCACCGGCCTCGCACTCACGCCGGAGGTGCGCGCCGCGCAGGCGGCGGGCGTTCTCGACCGGCTGCCGATGTTCGAGCGGATCACGCCCGACGGCGTGGTCTGGGCCGACGGCAGCTCGGCGGCCGCCGACGTGATCCTCTGGGCCACCGGTTGGCGCGCCGCGCTCGGCCACCTCGCCCCGCTGCGGCTGCGCGGACCCGGCGGCGGAATCGCGGTGGACGGCACGCGGGTGCTCTCCGACCCGCGGATCCACCTCGTCGGCTACGGGCCCAGCGCCAGCACGATCGGCGCGAACCGGGCCGGGCAGGCGGCCGCGCGCGAGGTGGCCGCTCTGCTGCACGAGCGAGCCGCGGCATAGCTGCGCGTTCCGGCCAGAACCGTCGGTACTGCGTGCCACACTGACCGCCATGACGGCCCTTCCCCTGCAGCCACCGCGCCGCTTGCTGACCGTCGCCGAGTTCGCTGCGTTCCACGAGAACACCGAGGGGCGCTTCGAGTTGCAGGAGGGCAACGTCGTCGTGTCCCCGAGCCCGACACCCGAGCACCAGTTGTGCCTTCGGGGGCTGTTGATACAGATCGCTCCCCAGGTACCCGAGCACCTGACGCTCATCCCCGAGGTGGACATCGATCTCGCGCTGGTCCCGTCACACCGCCCAGGTTTCGTCCGGATCCCCGACCTGGTGGTGGTCACCCGCGAAGGGTTGAAGCGGCGGCGGTCCGAGGGCGGGCTCCTGCGCGCCGACGAGGTGGTGCTCGCGGTCGAGATCGTGTCCGACGGCTCGCATCGGACGGACCACGTGATCAAGCACGGCGAGTACGCAGACGCCGGCGTCCCGCACTACTGGATCCTCGAGCTGGACGCCCGACCGGCGCTCATCGCATGCCACCTGGCAGGCGAGTTCGGCTACGTCGACGCAGCGCCGGTCAGCGGGATGTTCACCGCCGACGCCCCCGTCCCCGTGCGATTGGATCTCGACCGGCTCGGCTGAGCCGAGGGCGCGCGTCCGCCGGGTCGAGGGCGATCTCACCGAGGCCGCCACAATGCTGCGTGCCGCCGCGGACCGCCCTCATCGGTAGGCTCGAACGCAAGGAGCTGCGATGGCCGAACCAGGACGCGCTGTGAGCCGACCCGTTTCGGCACCAACCAACCCGTGGCCCGCGCTGTGGGCGCTCGTCGTCGGGTTCTTCATGATCCTCGTGGACGCCACGATCGTGTCGGTGGCCACGCCCGCGATCATGGCGGACCTCGGCGCCGACGTCGCCTCGGTCGTGTGGGTCACCAGCGCCTACCTGCTCGCCTACGCGGTGCCGCTGCTCGTCACGGGCCGGCTGGGCGACCGGTTCGGCCCCAAGCAGGTCTACAGCACCGGGCTCGTGATCTTCACGCTGGCGTCCCTGTGGTGCGGGTTCACCGCGAACGTCGAGCAGCTGATCGTCGCGCGGATCGTCCAGGGGCTCGGCGCGTCGATGATGACCCCGCAGACGATGGCCGTCATCACCCGCACCTTCCCGGCCGACCAGCGCGGCCGGGCGATGAGCCTGTGGGGCGCGGTCGCCGGGATCGCCACGCTCGTCGGCCCGGTCATGGGCGGCGTGCTGGTCGACAGCCTCGGCTGGGAGTGGATCTTCTTCGTCAACGTGCCGGTCGGGGTGGTCGCCCTCGTCCTCGCCCTGCGGCTCGTGCCGGACCTGCCCACCCACGTCCACCGCTTCGATCTGCCCGGCGTGCTGCTGAGCGCGGGCGGGATGTTCCTGCTGGTGTTCGGCATCCAGGAGGGGCAGACGTTCGGCTGGGGCCCGATCGTCGGGCCGATCTCGGTGTGGTCGCTCATCGTGGCCGGGGTCGTGGTGCTCGCGGGGTTCGTGTTCTGGCAGGCGCGCAACCGCGGGGAACCCCTGCTGTCGCTCGCACTGTTCCGCGACCGCAACTTCAGCCTGGCCAACGTCGCCATCACCACGGTCGGGTTCTCGGTCACCTCCATGGCGTTCCCGCTCATGCTGTACACGCAGGGCGTACGCGGGCTCACGCCCACCCAGTCGGCGCTGCTGCTGGCCCCGATGGCCGTGATCTCCGGGGTACTGGCCCCGGTCGTCGGACGGCTGACCGACCGCCACCACCCGCGTCTCGTCGCCGGGTTCGGCCTCACGTGCTTCGCGGCGGGGCTGGTGTGGCTCGCATCCGTGCTGGTGCCCGGGGCGCCGATCTGGCAACTGCTGCTCCCGCTCGGCATGCTCGGCATCGGGAGCGCGTTCGTCTGGTCGCCGATCGCGAGCTCGGCCACCCGCAACCTCCCGATGTCGCACGCCGGCGCCGGTGCGGGGGTCTACAACACCACCCGGCAGGTGGGTGCGGTGCTCGGCAGCGCGGCCATCGCGGCGATGATGGAGGCGCGGCTGGCCGCGCTCCTGCCCGGCACGTCCGGCGGCGCCGAGGCCGCCGTCGCGCACCTGCCACCCGCGCAGCACGCGGCGTTCGCCGAAGCGATGGCACAGTCGCTGCTGCTGCCCGCCGCCGTGCTACTCGTCGGGCTCGTCGCCGCGCTGTGCTTCGCCCGGCCCACCCACCTGCGCCGGGACCCGGCACCGGCGGTGGTGGCAGGCGACTGAGAACGTCATAGCGTCCGGCGCAGCCAGATCCCGCCGGCCACCGCCGTGGCCAGCGAGAGGATGAGCACCGCCGGCAGCACCACCAGCAGCGAGACCACCATCCCGAGGACGCCGACGGCGAGCACGAGCACGGCGAGCCAGCGCCACGACGCCCTGGCTCTCCCCCGTGGCCATCTCGTGAGACGGCGGACGAACTCCGGATCCTCGTCCCGCATGCAGCGCTCGATCTCGTCGAGCCTGCGCCGGTCGTTCTGGTTGAGCATTGCATCGTCTCCCCGACAGGCCCCGCGCGCACGTGTCCGGCCGGGGGTCATCCGCGAGTTCCCGCTCAGGGGGCGATCAAACAGCGGGTTGATCGGGCGCCCTACCGGGCGTCCCTGTGGTCATCGCTCCGGTACTCGTCGCCCCAGTACTCGTCGGGTGCGGGGTCGTAGGCGGGGGTGTGCCGAGCGCACCAGCCCAGGTGCACCGGGCGCTCCTCGCACTCCTGCGCCTCACACCGGGCGAGTCGTGCCCACAGCCCTCTCCAACCGGAGGGCCTGCCCTTCGCGGGCCCGTTCGGTTGTCGCGGCGACGCGATCGTCATTTCTTTCCCCCCGTGCAACCCCCATTGCGTGAGCAGTATCGAGGACGCAGCGCCCCCCGTCGACGACCGGGGTTCGGCTGGTGCAGCATCGTTGCCTCATGGGGGAGATCGCCGAGAAGCACCTCGTGTACTGCTGGATCGAACGCGCCGGCACCGTCCTGTTCCTGCGTCGCGCCCCCGGCACGTTCCTCGGCGGACGGTGGGAGCTGCCGGGCGGCACGGTGGAGCCCGGTGAGGAGCCGGAGACCGCCGCCGTCCGCGAGGTGCGGGAGGAGACCGGTCTCGCCGTGCGGCTCACCGGCGAGCGCAGCACGCACACCTGGATGGACGTGGCGGGTCGCGCCCTGCGCATCCACGCGCGGGTGTTCGAGACCGTCGCGCCCGGACGCGACCCGGTCGTGCTCGACCCGCGCGAGCACGTCGAGTTCGCCTGGCTGGCCCCCGCCGATGCCGCCGGGCTGGACCTCGCACGCCAGTTCCGCGATACCTTGGCAACGTAGCGCCCTCGCCGTCCGAGTACCGGTTGTCCATGGCGGCACCCGCGATCAGCAACCGGAACCGGGGATCGGGGGGAACCGCTGTGGGGCGGATCCGGCACGGGTGGTGAACTCTCCGGCGGAGGACGTCGTGTCCTCAGGTGGCGGGCCGCTCGGGTCTGCGATACCCGGAGGTGCGCGACCGATGATCCTGCGACGCCCGGCGGGCTCCGCGACGCGTCCGGGGCCGGCACGGTGGCGCCCGATCGCGGCCCGCACAGCCACGGTGCTGGCCGCCCTGCTCGTGCTCGCCGCCCTCGTCCTGCCGGACACGATCCCCGACCTCACCCCGGCTGCCTTCCTGCGGCTGCCCGTCGAGGCGCTCGTCGGCGTCGCCGCCGTCCTCCTGCTCCCCGCGCGGGCACGCCTGCCGGTGGCGGTGGTCGCGGGCGCGGTGCTCGGCCTGCTCACCGTCCTGAAGATCCTCGACATCGGCTTCTCCGCGGTGCTCGCGCGCCCGTTCGACCCGGTGCTCGACTGGGCCCTGCTCGACGACGGCCTCGGCTTCCTCGGCGCGTCGACGGGCCCGGCCGGGCAGGTGGCCGCGGTCGCCGCCGCCATCGGCGCCACCGTCGCCGTGCTCGTCCTCGTCACGCTGGCGGTCGTGCGGCTGGCCCGCGTCACCGTTGGGCACCGGCGCCCGGCGGCCCGCACAGTCGCGGTGCTCACGCCCGTCTGGCTGGCGTGCGCCGTGCTGGGTGCGCAGATCGTCCCGGGCATGCCGGTCGCGTCGGCGAGCGCGGTGGTCGGCGCGGAGCAGCGCGCCCTGCAGGTGCGCACGAGCCTGCTCGACGAGAGCACGTTCACCGCCGCGCTCACCACCGACCCCTTCCGCGACGTGCCCGCCGACCAGCTGCTCACCGCGTTGCACGGCAAGGACGTCGTGTTCGCCTTCGTCGAGAGCTACGGCCGCAGCGCGATCGAGCAGCCCGAGCTCGCGCCGCCCGTCACGGCCGCACTCGCCGCCGGCACCGAGCAGCTCGCCTCCGCCGGGTTCGCGGCCCGCAGCGGCTTCCTCACCTCGCCGGTGGCGGGCGGCAGCAGCTGGCTCGCGCACGCCACGCTGCTGGCCGGACTGCACGTCGGCAACCAGGCCCGCCACGACGCGCTCATGGCGAGCGACCGGCTCACGCTCGTCAGCGCGTTCGCGAAGGCGGGCCGGCGCACCGTTGCCGTCATGCCGGGCACCACCGGCGACTGGCCGGAGGCGCGGTTCTACGGCCACCAGCGCGTGTACGACTTCCCGTCCCTCGGCTACCGCGGACCCGACCTCGGCTGGGCCAGCGTGCCCGACCAGTACACGCTGTCGGCCTTCGAGCACATGGAGCACGCGCAGCCCGACCGCCCGCCCCTGCTGGCCGAGATCGCGCTCGCGTCGAGCCATGCGCCGTGGCCCCTCATCCCACCGGTGATCGGCTGGGACCAGGTCGGTGACGGCTCGATCTTCCAGACGCTGACGACCGGCGAGCCGCGCGACGCCGTCTGGGCCAAGGGCATCGACGCCGTCCGCTCCGCGTACGGCCGCTCGATCGCGTACTCCCTGGAGAGCCTCACCTCCTGGGTGCAGACCTCGGGTGACGACAACCTGGTGCTCGTGCTGCTCGGCGACCACCAGGCAGCGCCGATGATCATCGGGCCGGGCGCGGGACACGACGTCCCGATCTCGATCGTCACCCGTGACCAGGGCGTGCTCGACCGGGTCGCCGGATGGGGCTGGGAGGCCGGTCTGCGGCCGGGACCCCAGGCTCCGGTCTGGCCGATGGAGGACTTCCGGGACCGCTTCCTGACCACCTTCGGCCCGGCGGAGACGCCCGCACCCACGGCGCACTGACACTCGCCGCGGCCGTCCGGGGCTCAGCCGGTGCGGCCCGCCCCGGTGAGCGCCTCCACCAGGATGTCCGCCAGGAGCCGTGCGCCGTCGCCGGGCTCGTCCAGGTCGGGGTCGTAGATCGCCAGGTCGAGGCCGGCCACCCGAGGGTCACGCAGGAGCGGCACCAGCGTCTCGACGAGCTCGGCGGGCTGCAGGCCGCCGGGCTCGGGGCTGTCCACGGCCGGCATGACGGACGGGTCGAGGACGTCGGCGTCGAGGTGGACCCAGATCCCGTCGACGTCGGGCGGGATCGCCGCGAGCGCCCGCTCGGCCGCCGAGGCGCAGCCCGTGGCACGCATCTCCTCGACGGTCGCCAGCACGGCGATCGCCTCCCGGGCCTCCGGCAGCAGCGGGTCGTCGGGCTCGTGCGCGCCGAGCGCCGTGGTGGCGGCGTCCTGGACGTAGGGGCGCAGGCCCTCGATGTCGGTCAGGTCGGGCTGCCCGCGCCCCGTGACCAGGGCCAGCCCCTCCCCGGCCGCGGCGCCGACGTGCGACGAGTTGCCCGGGTGCCGGAAGTCGGAGTGCCCGTCGAGGTGGACGAGCCCGGTGCGGCCGCGGCGGCGCAGCCCGAGCAGCGCGCCGAGCAGGATGCTGCAGTCACCGCCCAGCACGAGCACGAACGAGCCGGGCGTGGCGTGGCCTGCCACCCGATCCCCCAGCGCCGCGGAGTAGCGGGCGATGGCGGCCGCGTGGAACACCCCGTCCCCCTCGGCCCAGTCGCCGCGGTCGTAGCGGGGTGGGGTGACCACGCCACCGTCCTCGGCTCCGAGACGGGCGAGCAGGCGCTGGTCCCGGAGGGCGCCGGCGAGCTTGTAGCAGCCGGGCACGGTGCCCGGGCTCGGCGGGCGCAGCCCGAGGTTCGACGGAGCGTCGACCACGACGATGCTCATGGCCCCAGTGTCCCGCTACGGTGACAGCGTGAACCGGGCGCTCGCGGTGCTGACCGGTGGCGCGTTCCTCACGCTGGTGATCGGGGTCGTCGGGTCGGGCGGCGCGGTCGTGGCGGTCTTGCTCGGCGCGGCGTACACGGCGCTGAGCACGGTGGGTTTCCGGTGGGTGCGCCGGCGCGGGCGGCTCGGGTGGTCGGCGGCGTACGTCGCGGTCCAGCTCGCGCTGGCCGTCACGACGTTCGCGCTGGAGCCGGGCGTGGCCACCACACTCTTCCTCGTGGTGCTGGTGAGCCAGTGCGTGCTGCTGCTCCCGCGCCCGGCCACCGCCGTGGTGGTCGTGCTCATCCCGTTCGTGCACGCGCCGATGGGCTCGTGGCAGGAGGCGTTGCGGGAGGGCGTCGGCCTGTTCGCCTCGGTGGTGTTCGCCGCGGTCATCACCGAGCTGCTGCAGCGGGAGCAGCAGCTACGCCGCGACCTGGCCACGGCGCACGAGCAGCTGCGCGACTACGCCGCCCAGGCCGAGCGGCTCGCCACGGCGCAGGAGCGCAACCGGGTGGCCCGCGACATCCACGACGGGCTCGGGCACTCGCTCACCGTCGTGCAGATGCAGGTCAAGGCCGCCCGGGCGGTGCTGCCTGCCGACCCGGCGAAGGCCGACGACGTACTCGCCAAGGCGCAGCAGCAGTCGGAGGAGGCGCTGGGCGCGGTGCGCCGGTCGGTGCGCGCCCTGCGCGAGCCGCGCTCGACCGGTCCGCTGCCCGAGGCGCTCCGCGTGCTGGCGGAGGAGTCCACCGCCGCGGGCGTGCCCACCCGGCTCGACGTCTCGGGCACGGAGCGCCCGCTGCCGGACGAGGCGCGGGAGGCGCTGTACCGAGCCGCCCAGGAGGGGCTGACGAACGTCCGCAAGCACGCCCGGGCCGACCACGCCGACCTGCTGCTGGACTACGGCGAGTCGGCGGTGCGCGTGGAGGTCCGGGACGACGGCGTGGGCACCGGCGACGACGGGTCCCCCGGCTTCGGCCTGGTGGGGCTGCGGGAGCGGGCCGCGCACCTCGGCGGACGGCTGCGGGTCGAGTCGGCGCCGGGAACGGGTTGCACGCTGACGATGGAGGTGCCGGGGTGACGGGCGTACGGGTGTTGCTCGTGGATGACCAGGCGCTCTTCCGGGAGGCGCTGGCCACCCTGCTCGCCGTGCACGAGGGCGTCGAGGTGGTGGGCGAGGCCGGCAACGGCGACGAGGCATTGCGCAAGGCCGCCGAGCTCGCCCCGGACGTCGTGCTCATGGACCTGCGCATGCCGGTGCTGGACGGCATCGGGGCCACCCGGCGGCTGCGGGTCGAGCAGCCGGACGTCCGGGTCATCGCACTCACCACCTTCGACGACGACGAGGACGTGTTCGCGGCGCTCCGCGCGGGCGCGGTGGGCTACCTGCTCAAGGACGTGTCCTCGGCGCGGCTGGTCGAGGCCGTGCAGGCGGCCGCCCGCGGCGAGTCGGTGCTGCAGCCGTCGGTGGCGGCGAAGGTGGTGGCCCGGTTCGCCCAGCTGCCCGACGCCGCGCAGCAGGACCGGCCGCAGCCGCTGGTCGTGCCGCTGTCGGATCGCGAACTGGGGGTGCTTCGCCTGCTCGCCGACGGCCGCAGCAACCGGGAGATCGCGACCGAGCTGTTCCTGGCCGAGGGCACCGTGAAGAACCACGTGACGAACGTGCTCTCGAAGCTCGGTGCCCGCGACCGCACCCAGGCCGCGCTGCGCGCCCGCGCCCTCGGCCTGCTCTGACCTGACCGAGAGCGCGCAGGTCAGGCCAGCAGCGCCTGGACGGCCGTTCTCATGTGCGCCATGGCCGCGCGGTGGAAGGTGGGCCCGTAGGACACCCGCGCCACGCCCAGCTTCCGGAGCGTGGCCAGGTCGAGCCGCTCGCCGACGTTGCCGTTGACCGGGCCCGGGAGCTCGGTGACGAGGGTGGCGATGTCGGGCTCGTCGCGCACGCCGATCGGGTAGATGCAGTCGGCGCCGGCCGCCCGGTAGAGCCGGCCCCGGCGCACCGCCTCGGCCACCCGGTCCGCCGCAGGTATCCCACCGGCCGGCAGGAAGGTGTCGACGCGGGCGTTGATGACGATCGGGACCCCGGCATCGTCGGCGGCGGAGCGGACGGCGGCGAGCCACTCGGCATGCGCACCGGCCTCGACGAGGCCGCCCTCCCGGTGGTCGGTGTCCTCCAGGTTGCAGCCGACCGCGTCGATGTCCAGCAGCCGGTCCACCAGCTCACGCGGCTGCATGCCGTATCCCGCCTCGGCATCCACCGTGACCGGGACCGCGACCGCCCGGGCGACCCGCCCGGCCGCGGCGAACATCTCCTGCCACGGGGCACCCTCGCCGTCGGGGAAGCCGAGCATCGCCGAGACAGCGGCGCTGGCCGTGGCCACCGCGGGAAAGCCCGCTTCGGCCACGATCGTGGCGCTGGCCGCGTCCCACGCGTTGGGCAGTACGAGCATCTCTCCGCCGTGCAACTCCCGTAGCCGTTCGGCCCGAGCCTTCAGATCCGTCATGACCGTGCACTCTCCCCTCGAGGTCCGACACTCGCCTGCGACCTCCGATGGATGGACACCGCCCGGGCCGGAAAGTGGTCGGTCCGCGCCGAGTTCCGGAGCCGGGTCGTGCCGGGTCATGACCCGGGCCATGACCTCCGGCACATGGCACGAAGGGCCCCGGCGACGACCCTTCCTGCCATGACAACCACGCAGATCCCCCACCGCGGCACGGCACGCAAGCTCGTCCGCTTCGTCGGGCACTACCTGGAGATGGTCGTCGCCATGATCGTCGGGATGATGGCGCTCGCGCCGCTCTGGCCCGCCGCGTGGGTGAGCAGACCGGACGTGAACGCGATGACGATGGCCATCGACATGACGATCGCCATGGCGCTGTGGATGCGCATCCGCCGCCATTCGTGGCCCCGGACCGCCGAGATGAGCGCGACGATGTTCCTGCCGTTCGCCCTGCTGCTGGTGCCGTACTGGCTGGGCGCGATCTCCGAGATGACCCTCATGGTCGCCGCCCACGTGATCATGCTCCCGCTGATGCTGGCCGCCATGCTGTGGCGCCGCACGGACTACTGGCACTGATCATGAGCGGCCTCCTTCGTCATGTTGCCCGTGTCCTTGCCGTCCTGGTCGCCGTCCTGGTCGCCGTCCTGCTCCTGCCCGCGGGTTTCGCGGCGGTGTCCGCCACGGCGGCCTTCGGCGCCCGCTACGCACCGGGACCGGAGCGGGCTGTCCCCGCGGTCGCCCCGGTCCGGCACGATCCCGCCAAGCCGACGGCGGTCGTCGTCGTGGGGGCGCTCGGGGCCGAGGTGACCGACACGCTCGCCCCCTACGAGATCCTCGCCGCCACCGGCCGGTTCAACGTCTACGTCGTGGGGCCGGAGCGCCGGCCCGTTCCGCTGACCGGCGGGCTCGACATCGTTCCCGACCTCACGTTCGACGAGCTCGCCTCCCGGGCCGCCCCCGACCTCGTGGTCGTGCCGCAGCTGGCCGACACGGGCGAGCCCACCACCGCGCCGGTCACCGGGTGGCTGCGCGCGCAGGCCGATCGCGGCACGCAGTTGCTGGCCATCTGCACCGGCTCCGCAGTCCTCGCCTCCGCCGGGTTGCTCGACGGACGGCCCGCGACCGCGCACTGGATGCGGCTCCCCGGCCTCGAGTCGAACCATCCGGAGGTCGGCTGGGTGCGCGGGCAGCGCTTCGTCGACGACGGCGACATCGTCACCACCGGCGGCATCCTGTCCGGCGTCGACGGCACGCTGCACGTGGTCGAGCGGTGGCTGGGGCCGGCCGTCGCCCGCGACGCCGCCGCGGCGGTCGGCTGGCGGCACTACGGCGCCGGCCCACCCCCACCCGTGACCACCGCCATCGCGATGCCCGACCCGGTGGCGATCGTCAACGCGGGCTACCGCGTCGACCCGCCGACGATCGGGGTCGCGCTCACCGACGGCGTCGGTGAGATCGAGCTCGCCTCGGCGTTCGACACGCAGGCCTGGTCACTCGCGAGCCGCACGCTCGCCGTCACGACGGACGGCGGCCCGGTGCGCTCCCGGCACGGGCTGACCTTCGTGCCCCGCGCCGACCTGCCGAGCGCCGCGCGGCAGCTCGACCGGCTGGTCGTGCCCGGCGTCGCCGCGGCCGCGGCCCGGGACATCCCGGCCTCCGGCGGCCCGGTGCCCGAGTACGTGCACGGCCGGCCGGGGTTCGCGTTCGACGCCACCGTGGCCGACCTCGCCCGCAGCGGCGACGTCTCGACCGCGCGTTGGGTGGCGAAGGTGCTCGAGCTGCCGACCGACGGGCTCCCGCTCGACGGGCCCGGCTGGCCGCTGGGCCCGACCCTCGTCCTCGTGGCGCTCGCCCTCCCGGGCGCGGTGCTGGTCGCTGCGGTGCTCCGCCGCCGTGCCGGGTCCACCCCGGTTTCTGTAACATCAAATCATCGCCAAGATCCTCGACCGGTGGCGTGGTAGCCGTCACACTCACTCGCCATGGTGGACTCTGCCCCGGCCCAAACCCAGCCCGAACTCAAACGTGCCATCGGCCCAGGTCTCCTGCTCTTCTTCGTGGTCGGCGACATCCTCGGCACGGGGATCTACGCGCTCACCGGCTCGGTCGCGGCCGAGATCGGCGGTGCCCTCTGGCTACCGTTCCTCGGCGCGTTCATCGTCGCGTTCCTGACGGCGTTCAGCTACCTGGAGCTCGTCGGGAAGTACCCGGGAGCGGGTGGGGCGGCGCTGTACACGCACCGCGCGTTCGGCGTCCAGTTCCTGACGTTCATGGTCACGTTCACGGTGATGTGTTCGGGCGTGACGTCCGCGGCGTCGGCGGCCAAGGCGTTCGGCGACACCTACCTGAAGGCGTTCGTCACGCTGCCGCTCTGGATCGTCGCACTCGCCTTCGTCGCCATGCTCGCAATCATCAACTTCCGGGGCGTGGGCGAGTCGGTCAAGGCGAACGTGCTGCTCACCTGCATCGAGGTGACCGGTCTGGCCATCATCATCATCGCCGGGCTGTGGGCGATCGGCGGCGGCCAGGGTGACGCCACCCGGCTCACGGAGATCAACACCGGGGACAGCGGGCCGTTCCTGGCGGTCACCACCGCGGTCTCGCTCGCGTTCTTCGCCATGGTCGGGTTCGAGGACTCGGTGAACATGGCCGAGGAGACCAAGGACCCGGTGAAGATCTTCCCGAAGGCGATGCTCGTCGGTATGGCCGTCGCGGGCACCATCTACGTGATCGTCGCGATCGTCTCCTCGATGCTGCTGCCGTCCACCGCCCTCGCCGAGGCCGGGAGCGGCGCACTGCTCGCGGTGCTCGAGGTCAGCGCGCCCGGCTTCCCGCTGCAGCTGTTCGCGGCGATCGGTCTGCTCGCAGTGATCAACTCTGCGCTGATCAACATGCTGATGGCGAGCCGGCTGCTCTACGGCATGGCCAACGAGCGCGTGCTGCCCTCCGTGTTCGCCACCGTGCACCCCACCCGCCGCACACCGTGGGTGTCGATCGTGTTCAGCAGCGTCATCGCCTACGTCCTGGTGGTGACCGTCGACCTGAGCGTGCTCGGTGGCACCACCGCGCTCCTGCTGCTCGCCGTGTTCACGATCGTCAACATCGCGGTGCTGGTGCTGCGCAAGCACAAGGTCGAGCACAAGCACTTCCGCGCACCGACCTGGGCGCCGGTGCTCGGCGTGTTCCTGTGCGGCTTCCTGGCCACCCCGCTGTCCGGCCGTCCGACGTCCCAGTTCATCATCGCGGGCATCCTGATCGCGGTGGGCGCGGTGCTCTGGCTGGTCAACCACCTGGTGGTCGGCCGCGTCGAGTTCGACCCGGCCCACCTGGACGACAGCCGGGAGCACCCGCACCCGATCGACCCGGACAAGAAGTAGCCACTCCGCACACCGAGTGCGGACCTCGCACAGGGCCGGCCTTGTGCGAGGTCCGCACTCGTTGCGCGAAGTCGCACTGTCAACCCGATGTACCCGTGACCGGCCGACCGCGCCGACGCAACGGAACGGGCCAGACCGCCTGGACCGCCGCGTTGAGGTAGGCGCCGAGGATCACCGCCAGCGCGATGAAGTACATGCCGAGCAGGAACGCGATCGGCGCCGCCAGCGCTCCGTACGTGTAGCCGGTGCTGGTGATCCAGTCGAGGTACAGCCGCAGGCCGGTGGCGCTCACCAGGAACACGACGGCAGCCAGCACCGCCCCGGGCAGACCGCGGTGCCACGGCGGCTTGAACGGCAGCGCGATCTTGTACAGCGTGGCGAGCGCCACCACCAGCACCAGCACGACCACCGGGAGGTAGACGACGTCCACCACCGCCCGCGCCGCCGGCTCGATCCCAGTGGGCAGCAGCGGCAGCAGCCGGTCGGGACCCAGCGCCGCCACCGGCAGCAGCACGATCCCGATGGTGAGGCCCGCCAGGTACAGCAGGATCGCGAGGGCGCGCTGCCAGACCCACCAGCGCACCGGGAACTGGTCGTGCGCGCGGGTGATCGCATCGACGAACGCCGCCATCGCCGACGAGCCCGACCAGAAGCTCAGCACGAACCCGAACGAGATGACCTCGCCCCGTGCGCTCGTGAGGATCTCGGCCACGGTGGGGACGATGATCTCGTCCACGGCGTTGCGGCTGAACACCCCGCTGGTGATCCGGATGATCCACCCCTGCACGGCCACGACCGTGTCCGGGCCGAACCAGCGCTCCACGTACCCGAGCGACCCGAACAGCCCGAGCAGCAGCGGTGGCAGTGAGAGCGTCTGCCAGAACGCCGCCGACGCGGACTGGCTCAACACGTCGTCGTTCCACGCCCGGGTGAGCAGCCGGGTGATCATGCGCCGGACGGGCCTCGGCTTCCCCACGGCGCCGGGCGCGGCCGGGCCGCGCCCGTTCATGTGAGCCCCTAGTCGCCGGCCGGGGACGGCCGGGGCTGCCCGCCGTTGGTGTGCGGGATGCCGTCGGGCACGGCGGCGTCGGCGACGGCCTCGGCAGCTGCCTCCTCCGCCTGCGCGGCCTCCTCGGCGGCGAGTGCCGCCAGCTCGTCGGACGCCGAGCGCTCGCGGGTGGCGGGCGAGCGCGGGACGGCCTCGTTGAAGGCCCGTGAGACACCCTGCAACGCGGAGGTGACCTCGCTGGGGATCACCCAGAACGTGTTGTTCTCACCCTGCGCGAGCTGGGGCAGCACCTGCAGGTACTGGTACGCGAGCAGCTTCGGGTCGGGGTCGTTGCGGTGCACCGCCTGGAACACCTCGTCGATCGCCCTCGACTGGCCCTCTGCCTTGAGGATCGCGGCGGCCCGGTCCCCCTCGGCGCGCAGGATCGCGCCCTGCTTGTCGCCCTGCGCGGTGAGGATCTGCGACTGGCGTTGCCCCTCGGCGGACAGGATGGCGGCGCGCTTGTCCCGCTCGGCGCGCATCTGCTTCTCCATCGCATCCTTGATGGTTTTCGGCGGGTCGATGGCCTTGATCTCCACGCGGTTGACCCGCAGACCCCACTTGCCGGTGGCCTCGTCCAGTACACCACGCAGCAGGCTGTTGATCCGATCCCGGGACGTGAGCGTGACCTCCAGATCCATCGAGCCGACCACGTTGCGCAGCGTGGTGACGGTGAGCTGCTCGACGCCCTGCAGGAAGCTCGCGATCTCGTACGCGGCGGCCCGCGGGTCGGTGACCTGGAAGTACAGCACGGTGTCGATCTCCACGACGAGGTTGTCCTCGGTGATCACCGGCTGCGGGCGGAACGACACGACCTGCTCGCGAAGGTCGATCATCGGGTAGACCCGGTCGACGTAGGGGATCACGAAGCTCAGGCCGGGCTGCAGCGTGCGCTGGTACCGGCCGAGCCGCTCGACGTTGCGCGCCCGCGCCTGCGGCACGATGCGCACGGTCCGCATCACGGTGACGACGGCGATCAGCGCGACGAGCAGGCCGACGATCATCAGGGCCAGATCCATGATCACTCCCTGGGGTAGACGACGGCGGTGGCGCCGTCGATCTGCAGGACGTCCACCGTGGCCCCGGGCGGGATGACCACGCTGTCGTCCATCGCGCGCGCGGTCCACTCCTCGCCGCCGATCCGCACGCGGCCGTCCCGACCGGTGACCTCCCGCAGGACGTACCCCGGCTTGCCGACCAGCGCGTCCACCCCGAACGGGAGGCCGCCGCCGCGCGCGCCCATGAGGTGGCGCCGCGCGATGGGGCTGAGCAGCCCGACGCCGGCCACAGCCGCGCCGGAGAACACGACGAACTGCAACGGCAACGGCAGTCCGAGCGCCGCGGCGAGCGCGGTGACCAGGGCAGCGCCGCCGAGGATTCCCACCGCCGCGGTGAGCGTGAAGATCTCCAGGACGATGAGACCCACCGCAGCGATCAACCAGATGACCCACATGTCCATGGCCATCGGACCCTCCCGCCCACTAAACGGGGCTGACCACCCCAGTATGCGCCGCCGGACCTGGGAGAAGAAGGCCGGTTCTTCCGCGGCGCCGGCCGGTACGGCACGCTCTGCCGGTGCGGGTGCTGGTGGTCGAGGACGACGACGGTGTGGCCGGGGCCGTGGTGGAGGCGCTCGGGACGCACGGTCACCGGGTGGACCGCGTGGCACGGGCAGCGGACGTGTGGACGCACGTCCGGGACGCCGACCTCGTGCTGCTCGACCTGGGCCTGCCCGACGGCGACGGGATGGACGTGCTGCGCAGGATCCGCCGGATCACCACCACCCCGGTGCTGGTGCTGACCGCCCGCGACGCCGAGCGGGACGTCGTGCGGGGCCTGCGCCTCGGCGCCGACGACTACCTCGTGAAGCCGGTGCGGCTGCGCGAGCTGCTGGCCCGGGTCGATGCCGTCGTGCGGCGTACCCGGACCGCCGACGGCGCGGCCACCGACGTGGTGGAGATCGAGGACCTGCAGGTGGACCTGATCGCCCGCCGCGCCACCGTCGCCGGCCAGGATGTCGCGCTCACCGCCAAGGAGTTCGACATCCTCGCCGCGCTCGCGCGCCGGCCCGGCGCGGCGGTGAGCCGGCAGCAGCTGCTCGACGAGGTGTGGGGCGACGCGTACCTCGCGGTGTCCCGCTCGCTCGACGTGCACCTCACGTCGCTGCGCGGGAAGCTCGGCCGGCCGGGCCTCCTGGCGACGATCCGCGGGTTCGGCTACCGGCTCGGTCGCTGATGCGTCGCCGGTTGCTCGTGGTGCTCTCGGCGTTCGCGGTGGCTGCGGTCGCCGGGTTCGCGGTGCCGCTGCTGGCGAGCACCGCGGGCGGCCGCACCCAGGAGTTCGTGCTCATCCGCGCAGGCGACCTCGACCGGTTCGCCGCGCTCGCCCAGCAGGCCACCGGACCGGCGGGCGCCGACACCCTCGCCCAGGAGGTGCGAGCCCACCACGCCGTCTACGGCGAGGGCGTCGCGGTCGTCGACCGTTCGGGGCGGGCGATCGTCTCGGCGGGGCTGCGCGTCGACGAGCCCGCCGTCGCCGAGGCCGTGAACGCCGCCCTGCGCAACCAGCCCGCCGCCCGGCCGGAGCGGCTGTGGCCCTGGTCGACAGAGCCGGTCCTGCTCGCCCGCCCGATCGGCACGGGCACCCAGGTGGGCGGTGCGGTCGTGCTGCGGGCCGAGCCCGTCGCCGCGGCCGCCGACGTCACCACGGCATGGGCCGTGGTGCTGCTCGGAGCGTTCCTGGCCGCTCTCGCGTGCGCGGCGCTCGCGCTCCTGCTGGCCCGTTGGGTGCTGCGACCGGTCCGGGAGCTCTCCGTCGGCGTCGGGGAGGTCGCGGCGGGCCACCCGGGCGCGCACGTGTCGCCCCGCGCGGGGCCGACCGAGCTGCGCGAGCTCGCCACGGCCTTCAACCGGATGTCGGACGCCGTCGCGACCAGCGCGGAGCAGCAGCGCCGGCTCGTCGCCGACACCTCGCACCAGCTGCGCAACCCCCTCGCCGCGCTGCGGCTGCGCGTCGACACCCTCGACCCGCACGTCGCCGCGGCCGGCCGCGGCACCTACCGATCCACCGTCGTCGAGCTCGACCGCCTCGAAGCCCTGCTCGACGGGCTGCTCGACCTGGCCTCCGCGGAGAGCCGCGCCACCGACCTCGCCGCGGGCGCCGGGCCGGCCGACCGCACCGAGCTCACCGCCGTCGTCGCCGAACGCCTCGACGCGTGGCGCCCCGCCGCGCTCCACGCCGGCGTGCGGCTGGGCCCGGCGCCGGCGCCCCAGCTCGTGGAGGTCGCCTGCACGGCGTCGGAGGTGGAGCAGCTGCTCGACGTGCTGCTGGACAACGCCGTGAAGTACACGGGCCACGGCGCCACGGTGGAGATCGCCGCGCGCACCGGCGACGGGTGGGCAGTGCTCGAGGTGCGCGACGACGGCCCCGGCCTGCCGGCCGATCACCTGCGGCAGGCGACCCAGCGGTACTGGCGCGCGCCCGGGAGCACCGCGCGCGGCTCCGGGCTGGGCCTGCCGATCGCCGATCGCCTGGTCACCGCCCGCGGCGGTGCGCTGCGCGTCGCGTCCCCGCCGGGGGCCGGCCTCGTCGTGACGATCGAGCTGCCGGCATGACCGGGGTGTCGCGCCGCGCGCTCCTGCACGGGCTCCTCGCCGCACCACTCGTCGCCGGCTGCGGCGGCGGAGCGACCGAGCCGCTCGTGCTGGCCGCGGGCGAGCCGGGCGGGTTCTACGTCGAGTTCGGGGAGCTCTGCGCCGCCGCGCTGCGGGCGGCGGGCACACCGGTCACGGTCGTCGGCACCGGCGGCAGCGTGCAGAACATCGAGCAGCTCCGCGACGGCACGGCCGCGGTCGGGCTCACGCTCACCGACATCGCGCTCGCGGCCCGGCACGGCGACGAGCCGTTCGGTACCCCGGTGCCGCTGCAGGCGATCGGACGCGTCTACGAGAACTACATGCAGCTGGTCGTGCGGGCCGAGGACCCCGCGGTGGGCACGGCGGACCTGGCCGGGCGGCCGGTCTCGCTCGGGGCGGTCGGCTCGGGCGCCGCCGTGTTCGGTGACCGGCTGCTCGCGGCGGCCGGCATCGCCGCGGACGTGACCCGCCGCCCGCTGCGCGACGCCGTGGCCGCGCTCGAAGCCGGCACCGCCGACGCGCTCCTGTGGTCGGGCGGGGTGCCCACGCCCGCCCTCGCCGAGCTCGCGACGCGCCGGCCGGTCCGGCTGCTGCCGCTCGCCGAGCACCTGCCGCAGCTGCGGGCCCGGCACGGGAGCATCTACGGGTCGGTCACGGTGCCCGCCGACGCCTACGGTCCCGCCGCGCCGGTGCCGACCGTCGGTGTCGCCAACCTGCTGGCCTGCACGCCCGGCCTGCCTGCGGAGACGGCCGGCGCGGTGGCGCGCACGCTGGTGGCCGCGGCCCCCGCGCTGGTGCCCCAGGCGGCGCTGGGCACCCAGTACCTCGACCAGCGCTCGCTCATCGGCACCGGCGAGATCCCGCTGCACCCCGGCGCTGCCGCCGCCTACCGGGATCTTCACGGCTGAGCCTCGCCTAAGAGGGTCCTGAACAACTCCGGCCGTCCTCCCCTCTTTCTCCCTACCCCTCCACTTACGCTTCAACTCCCACCCTCTCCTCTACCCCTTCCTCCCCCCCGCTGCCTCCTGTCGCCTCCGTCGCGCGTCTCCTGCTCGCGCTCTCCATTCGCCCGCGCCGCGCCTGGCCTACCGCGTGCCGCCCATCCCTACGTTCCCGTGTGCCGCGCCCGCCGGTTCGGGGTGGCCACGGCTGTGCGCCGGCCGCTCTCGCCCGCCCCTGGGGCGGGCGTTTGGGGCGGTCGTGGCGGCTTGGGCTCGTCCTGGGCTGGCGCTGCCTCGCTGGCCGCCCGCTCCGGCGGTGCGGGCCGCGTATAGCGCCCCGCCGGCGCTGGGGCGTGCGCCTCTCGGGCCCCCTAGCTCTCGACTCGGAGACCAGTGATCCACTGGACGGATCTCGTGTCCCATGATCTGCCGGCTCGCCGGGATGCCGGCCCGACGGGCTGGCGCAACCCCGGCGCGGTTCCAGAACTGCAATCGATCACGTCAGATACCGCCAGGTTCTTGCCAAGCTCATCAGTCAGGATCTCTCCTCTGCTAGGAATATGCGCGTGATTTAGCGATCGCACGCACGGTGATGGCTGCACTCGGGCAGCGGTTGGCTTCGCTCGGTGCGAGCGCATAGTCGTGGCGACCGGGGATCTGAGCGAAAGTGGTCGAGGAAATGGCCGTCAACAGAGGAGTTGCAGTGCGGATGAAGATCATCGGAGTGACACTCGCACTGGTCGTCACGCTAGGACTGGCGGGAGCCGGCTCGGCGTCAGCGAGCCAATCGGCACTCACCGAAGCCGCGCTGGCCAGTTCTGCGCCGGCCCGTGCGGCAGTTGCTTGCACGACTGGCCGTGTCCCCGCCGATTATTATGAACAGGGTAGGTTCGCTGAGCCGAACGAATGTGCGAAATGCCAGGACGCAGGTGCGTACTGGGAGCGTAAGGGCGGATACAAAGCCTTCTGCAAGCGCGCTGCGGACATTTCAGGCATTAGATGGGCCGTGCTCTACATTTTCTGTCAGAAATGCCGAGAAGGTGCACCAGTAGCGGAATCGATGACGCGGGCGGATCAGGGATGAGACCGCCCCCATCCGCGGGAGGAACTGGTGCATATGTCCGGCGAATTCAGGCCGCCGAAGCATCTGACTCGATAGGTTCGGCGAATATCTCGGATCCAAGGTGATTTCCACACCTTTGGGAAGTACTCGCGCACGATGCGTTGAGGTTCTCATTACTGCCGCGCTCCCCGGGAGTGAGTCGTTCCGAGTAACGGTTCGTGACGCTGTGCGATCTCACGGTTCGGGGTTCGATCCCCCTCGAGTGCCACAGCAAGACCCCTCGTCGTCGCTTCGTTATGGCCGGTGTGGGCTGGGTAGGCAGGACTGTCCGCCAGCATGCCCAGGCGACGTGATGGCCCACGAGCGGCGTGATAGTCCGGCCTTGTGCCGTGAGGGCTGGTTGACAGGGCTGGGCTGGTTGACCACCCGAGGCCGCTCACCAGCACGAGCGTTACGCCGCTGCTCTGGGCTGATGCAGTTGGTCGTGCGTGGGTTCGCCACGAGGTCTGCGGCTCGCATCGCTCTCGGTGTCGGCGCGTGAACTGGTGACGGATGCGGGCCGTCGGCGCCTACCAGGCGGTACATGCACTTCACTTTCTGCGAGATGCTGCTCGCCGTGACATGGCAGCCTTTGGGCGAGTACGAGGTGTTCCGCCGGTGGGGCGGGAAGGCGCGCTCGTGGGGTCCAGATGGCCGGTGCAGGATCTGGTTCGGCGGCGAGGTGATCGACGGTCTGGCGCAGGTGATCGACGAGCACGTGGCCGCGGAGGGAAGGCGTCGCGAGACAGCTTCAGCTGCGCTGGGCTGTGTGCCATGGCTGACCCACCAGGGGATTGCTGCCCGGCTTGCTCGCCTGTCCGCCTGCTGCGTTGTGGTGGACAAGGGCCGTCGGCAGCTTGCATCCGCCCTGGCCACCGCTGACAACGGGTTCCCGAACGTCTGCCCGGTCTGCGCTACCGGATGCCGGACACAGACGGCAATGCGGCAGTGCTCGGCCAGTACAGCCCGATGCCCGAGTACACGATCGGCCCCGTGCGCGCCGTGGGTGTGGCGGGTGACGGGAGCGGCAAAGCCGCTGCTGCAGGCGAAGCTGCTCGTACTCGGTCGGCTGAGGTGGCCCGAAATCGGCCCATATGAGGGCCCAACGGAGGAAGTGCTGAAGTTCGAGCCGCAGTCAGTGTGGTGGGGCAGCGCGAACTGGACGGAAACCTCCCGGTCGCATCTGGAGCTGGGCGCAGGAGGCCGTCGATTTCCTCGACTCCCTGATCGGCTTCTCGGAGCCGCTGCGATCCGTGTCTCGCGGGCCACAGCCCGAGCTAGCCGAGGTCGACTGGGACGAGGAAGCGATGCGTGAGGCGATGTGGGATCAGGAGCCGCTGTGGGAGGACGAGCCCTGAACGCGCACGGTGTGCTGTCGAGCCCGTGGCGTCCGGAGCCGAGCGGCTGGCCGCTGCCCAGGGCAAGGCGCACGTGGAGCGGGTATAGAACAAATGGGTGATACCTAGCCGGTCGGACCCACGCGTTCGCGCGGCGGTCAGCCCTGGCTCGCCGGCGCCGGCTGCCACGTCGACGATCTTGTCGCCCGCTTGAAGGTGAGCCATGTCCAGCATCGCTTCGGTGACGGGCCGAGCCAGGAAGTCAGCACGGGGTCCAGTGGTCCCAGGCCTCGGCGACGTCGTCTCATCCCTGGCGGTGGTCTTCTTGAACGCCACTGGGTCGAAGGCGGGCGGCTCCGCTGTCAAGCGGCATCGCTCCCCGAACAGTCGACTGTCATGTTGGTGGTCGGCGCCGTGAGCGCTCCGCAGGTGCGGCCTCAGGTCTCGAAGCGCTGGGAGGCGGCGAGCTTGCCCAGGATCGGGCGCAGGGTCTCCGCGAGCGCTCGCGGGTGCGTGGCTTGGGGCACGTGTGCCCCGGGCGTTTCGACGAGCGGGGCGCGGAGTCCGTCGGCCAGCCACCTCGAAGCTTCGTAGAACCAGTGGTGCGTCGCCGCGGGATCGCGGTTGTCGGCGCCTGCCGCGACAACGCACGGCAGCCTCACCTCGGCGAGTTGCTCGGGCGCGGGGAGGTAGGCGTTCATGCCTTCGAGTTCCAGGCCGAAGAGAACCTCCCCGTTGCCGAGCATTCGGTCGCGTAGCGCCGGGTCGAGGGACTCGAAGGCCTCGTCTCCGGCGACCCACCGCAGGAACAGCTCGGTGGCCATCGGCGGCCCACCTTTGGCCATCCCTTCGCCGATGAGTTGCTGCAGGTTGGCGCCGACCTCTTCCGCGGCCGACGTCACCGCGAGGTAGGGAGGCTCGTGGAAGATCGCACCACGCAGCAGGGAGGGATGGCGCAACGCGAGGCTCGTCAGGTAGATCGCGCCCTGGCTATTGCCGTAGACAACGGCCGGTGCAAGGTCGAGCGCCCTGAGCAGGGCGGCCGCGTCGTCGGCCTGCTCCTCGACGGGTGCCGCCGTCCAGTTCTCGGGTCGTGGGCTGCGGGAGTTCGCACGCCGGTCGTAGGTCAGCAAGGTGTACTCGCGGGCCAGGGCGTCGGCAACCTCCGTCCAGTGCCCGGCGTCGCCGGTAGCACCCGAGATGAACAGCACCGGAGGGCCACTGCCGCGCAACTCGTAGTAGAGAGTGGTGCCGTTGACCGCGATCGTTCCCATAGCGATCTCCACGTCCGCCGGTGCCCGCGCTCCGGGCGCAGCTGAGCCACGAGGGTCGCGCGTCTGTCGATGCGCAGATAGCGCCGAATGGTCGGATCCCGCTCGCCGGCCCGCCCGCCGATGATGGGCGACGGGCACCGCCTCCGCGTACCTGCAGGCGGCGAAGGGGGGCGGCCGGCGCTACGGCTCGGCGGCCAGCTCCCACGAGGCCTTGTAGAACAAATAGGTGATACCTAGGCGGACGATCGGGCCGATACCGCTGTTGTATCGGCTCGATCGTCCAACGCGGCGAGGGCGCCGCCTGGACGTCGCGCAGTAGGCCCGAGTTGTTCAGGGCGCTCTTAAGCGACCGTAAAGATCGCGCGGGAGTGCCGTCCGGCGGATCTACGGTCGGCGGGCGACAATCCCCCGGATCGATGAGGAGCGGGAGCGGATGAGCGAGCCTGCGAGCGAACCAATGGCACAAGGCCGGCCCGGAGCGCCTGCCGAGCGCAGCGAGGGCGAGCGATGAGCACATCGGAAACCACGGCGTCGAGCCCACCCGTCGGGTTCGGGGCGAAGATCAAGCAGATCGGCCCGGGGCTGCTCGCCGCGGCCGCGGGCGTCGGCGCGGGCGACCTCGTCGCCACGATGGTGGCGGGCGCCCGCTTCGGCACGGTGCTGCTGTGGGCGGCCGTGCTGGGTGCCGTCCTCAAGCTCGCGCTCGCCGAGGGCGTGGGCCGCTGGCACCTCGCATCGGGTTCCACCCTGATGGACGGCTGGCGGCGGCTGGGCCGCTGGGCCACCGTCTTCTTCGGCGTCTACATCGTGATCTGGGGGTTCGTGTACGGCGCCACCGCGATGTCCGCGGTCGGCCTCCCGCTGAACGCCCTGTTCGGCGGCCTCGACGTCCGGTACTGGGCCATGATCGCCGGCGTCGTGGGCCTCGTGCTGGTGTGGTTGCAGCGCTACGAGATCTTCGAGAAGTTCATCACCGTCCTGGTGCTGATCAAGTTCGTGTCGGTGGTCTCGGTGGCCTTCCTCGTGGCACCCGACCTCGTGGCGCTGGCCGGCGGGCTGGTCCCCCGGCTGCCCGACGGCTCGGTGATCTACGTGCTCGGCCTGATCGGCGGCGTCGGCGGCACGATCACGATGGCCGCGTACGGCTACTGGATGATCGCGAAGGGCTGGAAGGGCACCGGCTGGCTGTCGATGATGCGGCTCGACAACGCCGTCGGCTACACGATGACCGCGATCTTCGTGATCGCCATGCTCATCGTCGGTGCCGAGCTGCTGCTCGGCCAGGACCTCACCGAGAACGACAAGGGCCTGCTCGTCCTCGGCACCGAGCTGGGCACCCGGTTCGGCGACTGGGCGCGGATCCTGTTCCTCGTCGGCTTCCTCGCGGTGACCACCACGTCGCTGCTCGGCGTGTGGAACGGCGTGAGCCTGCTCTTCACGGACTGGACGCGCGCGATCCGGCTGCCGCACGGTGCGGCGGCGGAGGTCGGCGCCGGCCGGGGTGAGCGGCCCGCGGAGACCGTCACCGCCACCGACACCGGATACGAGGCCAGAGCGGCCGAGCGCAGCACGCCGTTCCGCGCGTACCTGATCTGGCTGACCATCCCGCCGATGGCGCTGCTGTTCCTCGACCGACCGTTCGCGCTCACGCTGGTCTACGGGGTGCTCGGCGCCGCGTTCATGCCGTTCCTCGGGATCACGCTGATGCTGCTGCTCAACTCGAAGCGGATCGCCGCCGACGGCCGGTCGGGCTGGCTGTCGAACGTGCTGCTCGGGGCGGCCTCGGCGCTCTTCGTGATGCTGCTGGTGGCAGACATCTGGAACCGGGTCACCTAAGAGCTAGGACAGCGGTAGGCCGTGACCGTGTCGCTGATCGGTGTCGCGTGGGCCGGTCGGTGATCTTGAGTTCCGGGTGTCCACGGCTCTCTCCACGACCGTGCACACCCGAAACCGGGCGACGAGCGGGTGATGGTCGGGTAGCCCGGGGTCGTCGCAGCCCCGGGCTCCCACAGAACGGAACGTGACAGTCTCCCGTCATTCCGCTCTTCTCATCCTCCCGCGTAGGAACCAACCCATCGCCCAGTGAGCAAAGAGTCCGGGATCTCGATCGAAGATCCCGTGCCACCATGCCGTGAACCTGCCGAAGGCTCGGAGCCGCTTGTACTTATTGCGAGCCCAACGCGCCAGATAGGAATTGACGCGCACCAGGAGCGGATGCAACTCCCACCGACAATGTCGTCCGTAGTAGTCCATCCACCCCGCCACGACAGGGTTGATCATCGCGGCGAGATCATCCAGGCTCCACCCCGTTCGTCTGTGTATCCGCATCTCGCGAAGCCGCCGACTCTTCTCCTTGAGCACCACCGGGCTGATCGCCGGCGCGAACCGGTCGAACAACTTCCCGGCCTTGCTCCGGAGGGTCCGAGCCCGAAACGTATACCCGAGAAACGTGAACGACGTGACCGGATACTCGCCACGCCGATCGCCGTCCTTGCAGTACACGATCTTTGTTTTGTCGGGGTGCAACTGCAACCCGACCTCGGCCATCCTCACAGATCAGTGCCGCCAGCACCTCGCGGGCCTGCCGCTCGGTCACACAGTGCACCACCGCATCATCGGCGTAGCGTTCGAACTCCACGGTCGGGAACTCACGTTCCAGCCATTTATCGAACGCGTAGTGCATGAACAGGTTCGCCAACACCGGCGACACCGCCGACCCCTGCGGGGTTCCCCGGTCCCGCGCCACCAGGGTTCCATCGGGCAACTGCAGCGGCGCGGTGAGCCACCGCTTCACATACAGCACCACCCAGGCGCTGGTCGGTGTTGGCCTCGCACCGCCTTGATCATCAGGTCGTGACCGACGGAGTCGAAGAACTTCCGGATGTCCAGATCGATCACCCAGTCCTTGCTTCCAGCACCGCTTCCGGCACGCGGCCAGCGCATCCATGCGCCGACCGACCCGGCCGGTAGCCGTAGGAATCCTGGTGGAAGATCGCTTCCGTGCGTGGCTCCAACGCCAGCGCCACCACCGTCTGCGCCACCCGATCGACCACTGTCGGCACCCCCAACACCCGGGTGCCCCCGTCGGCCTTCGGGATCTCCACCGCCCGTCACCGGTGGCGGAAAGTACGACCCCGACGACATCCGATTCCAAATCCTGATACAGATTGTTCCTCAGATTCTCCTCGAACTCGCTCGATGGACTGCTTATCCACCCCCGGCGCTCCCCGGTTGGCCTTGACCCGCTGATACGCCTCCCACACCAGCCGCTTCGGTATGTCAAACGACTTTCCTTCCCGCTCCTGACCCGCCCACCAGATCCCTCCCACCCTAGGTTGGTGGTTGTCCTCGTAGAACAAGCCAACGAATGAGCCGACCCCTTCGCTCCACCCCCATTACAGAAGCTTCTCCACTACTACGAGTCGGTCCGCCAGCGAACACCGCAACCGGTACTCCACGTCTCCGGTTTCCGCCGCTCGACGCTCTCCCTCTCCCACCCGGCCAACCCGACCGGGCGGCACTTTCGGCGCTCGCCTTCCCACGTTCCGTGCAGAAGCCGCAGATCAGGCTCACGCCACCTCTACGCCGGACACCACCTGGCCAATAAACGGGCACCCGCCAGGCTCATCCCGGAGATTGCGATAGCGCCCCGGTTTCGATGTCATCCTGATATCTCGACGCTTCGATCAGCGGTTCGCTCGCGCTCGTCTTCCCGATCCCCACCTGACGCATCACGTGCGCCTTTTCCTCATCGCTCACCACGACGGTCTTCAGCCAACGCAGCATGAGGCGGTTTGATGCCTCCCCCCGCAGAGCGACGTCGAAGGGCCACAACCTTCATCACCTGCACAGCATCAAGTCAGAGCAACTTCCTATCCAGTCCTCCTCCTCGTTCATGGCACACATCGCGAGTATCGGTTGGCAGCGGCTCCGCCCACAGCACCGGCCAACCGAAACCGCGGATCATCCCGGTGTGGCCGCGCAAAACCGGCCCGGGCGCGCCACCCGTCTGATGATCACCGACTGGGTGCGAGGCCGGCCGATGTGACGGTGTTGCCGAATCAGGCGTGTGGGTGCCCACGACGCCCGTGATGGCATCGGCGCACCCGGTGTCTGCTGGCGCACCCCTTGTCGGGTCACGCGGCCCGTCGACGGGTCGCGTGGGCCGAGAACGGGTGCGTGAGCGGCGAAGATCATTCCGGGGAGCGCACCACCGCCTCCGCACGGGCCCTGATGCACCTTTCGCGCCGATCATGGCGGCCGTCGCCGGCGCCGGCGACCCCGCCGGCCCATGATTGCCGATCGGGTGCGCTGGCTGTGGTCTGGGCAGCTGTCGTTGCACCGAATCGCCGATCATTCGGCGTTTAAGGAACGACCTAGGCTGCGCCGGGGCGACCTGGTGTCGCTGGGTCGAGGACGTCCAGCGCGGCGCGCACGTCGCGCAACCGAGCGCCGAGATCATCCGGGTTCGCCCGGTGGTACAGGGGGCTGCTGCCATCGGCCAGCAGCCCCCTGAGCTGCGCGATGCCGTAGGCCGACACCGGGCCGCCCGCCACGAGCCGGTCGACGAGCACGTGCAGCTCCGCCTCGGCGGAACGCACGCGACGGCGGTCGACCCGCGCCGGCGCCGTGGCCTGCGGCGGCCCGACCGCGAGTGCGAGCAGGCGCAGGAGTGCGCGGGCCAGCTCCATGCGGGCCACCGGTCGAACCAGCCGCTGGGCACGCAACGCCAGCGCGACGCTGCTCTCGGATGCCTCCCCGCCGGCGAGCAGGCGGTCCAGCCGCGCGGCCCACAGCTGAGCGCGCCAGACGTCGCGCGCCCGGATCCTGCACTCGGCGAGCCCGGTGCCGGGGACGGACACCAGGACCGTCTGCTGCGTGACCATAAAAACCAGTTTGCTGGTCAGATCATGACCTGTCAACGCTGTTTACTAGTCACGGCCGCTAGACTCACGCCATGTCCTTGCCCTCCTGGGCGCCGCCGGACGAGTCGAAGCCGGCCCCGATGCCGCTCCTGCTGGTCCAGGCATTCGTCAACTCCTACGAGGCGGACACCGACACCGATCTCCTCCGAGAGCCCGACACCGCGCAGAGCTGGCTCGCAGCCGCGGGCCTCACGACTGCCACCGTCGCGCCGACGCACGAGGAACTGCGGATCGCGCGTCAGGTACGGGAGAGCATCCGCGGCGTACTGGCCGCCGACGCCCCGGCGGCCGGCCGGAGCGATCTGGAACCGTTGAGAACCGCGGCGCGGAGCTGCCGACCCCAGCTCGAGGTCGATCAGGGGGGCCGCGTGCGTCTCGGGTCGCAGCCGGGCTCCGGTTCGACGATCGACTGGCTGCCCCTCCTACTCGTCATCCGCGACGCGCAGGCCGACGGCACCTGGTCGCGGCTCAAGGCATGCGAGAACCACGAGTGCGGCTGGGCGTTCTACGACCGCTCACACAGCCGGCGTGGGAGGTGGTGCGACATGTCCGTCTGCGGGAACCGCATGAAGAACCGGGACCTGCGCGCCCGGCGTCGCACAACGCCGTGATCACAGACCGGAAGAGAAAACGCAAGGCGTTGCCCCTCAGCGGAGGGGATAAGGGCGGGGGGGGAGAGGGGGGGTGTTGTGGGGGGGGAAAAAGCTAAGTCGGGAGCGACTCTCGATTCGAGGTACCGGAGGGAGAGGGTGATGGGGGGGGGGTGGAGGGGTGTGGGGGGGCGGAACCGTGGGTGGAGTCATAACTACCCGCCATCGTGGCCGGTCGAACGTTCAGCGGCGCGCCGCCGTGGCGAGGCCCGTGACCATGCCGCGGAAGATCCGGGTCAGCGCGAGCCGGTAGATCCAGCCCGTGCCGGGGCGCTTCGGCACGAACGTCGCGCTCCAGCGGATCCGGGTGCCCGCGCCGGCCGGTTCCAGCTCGACCACGGCCCGGTAGTCGCGCAGCGGCAAGCCGGAGAGCAGCGCGTAGCTCAGCCTGCGCGGCGGCTCGCGCTCCACGATCTCCTCCCGCACGCAGTAGCGGCCGGTGACGAACCGGGCGATGCCACCCAGCCCGTCGGGCATGCCGTCCTGGCCGGGTCGCTCACCGGAGTGCGCCCCGAGCGGCGACCAGGACGGCCACGTGGACCGGTCTGCGAGCAACGCCCAGACCGCGTCGGGCGCGGCCTCCGTCGTCGCCTCGGCCGCGATGGGTTGACCTCTCATGACTCCTCCTCGTCCGCGGCGTGCGCCGCGATGAACAGATCGACGGCCGCGTCGACGCCCGCCCGGTCGCCGGTGGCCAGCAGGTCGAGCAGCAGCCCGCGGACGGTGGCGAGGCCGAGCCGGGCGGTGGCCCGGGCCCGATCGGCGGGCAGCCCGCGGTCGACGAGCAGCGCGGTGAGCTGGTCCAGCCAGACCGGCACGACCCACGTCAGCATCGGCGCCGCGCCCGGGTCGCCCTGCAGCGCACGGCCGTACAGCTCGAAGAACAGCCGCTCGTGCGGATGCAGCCGCGGGTCGGCCACGCGTTCCCACATGCGCCGGGCGAGGTCCGCGACCGAGCCGTCCGCGGCGGCGAGCTCGGCCATCGCGGCACGCTGCTCCTCCTCGACCCGGCGTGCGATCGCGAGCAGGAGCCCGTCGCGGGACCCGAAGTGGTAGATCAGCATCCGGTGGCTCGTGCCGATCGCCGAGGCGATGCTGCGGAGGGTGGCGCCGCCGAGGCCGCGCTGGGCGAGTTGCGCGATCGCGGACGCCAGCAGCGTCGCTTTCGCGTCCCTCTCCACGCCATGGACTGTACCACTTGGTACACACAGATAGCGTGATCACCATGCTGACCGAGACCTTCCCCTGGCGCGACAACGCGGTGAGCTGGACCCGGCGAGGCTCGGGACCCGCCGCGGTCTTCTGCCACGGCACGCCGTGGTCGTCCGAGCTGTGGGCACCGATCGCCGACGCCCTGTCCGCCGACTTCACCGTCCACCTCTGGGACATGCCCGGATACGGCACGTCGACGATGGCCGACGGCCAGGACGTCTCGCTGGGAACGCAGTCGGAGCTGCTCGCCGCGCTGCTCACGGAGTGGGAGCTCGAGGCACCGCACGTCGTCGCGCACGACTACGGCGGCGCCGTCGCGTTGCGCACGCACCTCCTGCACGGGGCCTCGTACAGCTCGCTCGCGCTCGTCGACGTCGTGGCGCTCGCGCCGTGGGGCTCGGAGTTCTTCCGGCTGGTCAGGGACAACGCGGACGTGTTCACGCGGCTGCCACCCACCCTGCACGAGGCACTGGTGCGCGAGTACGTGCGTGGCGCCGCGTTCCGGCCGCTCGCGCCCGACCACGAGGAGATGCTGGTCCGGCCGTGGCTGAGCGAGGCCGGACAGGCCGCGTTCTACCGCCAGATCGCGCAGGCCGACGAGCGGTTCACCGACGAGGTCGAACCGCGCTACCCGGAGATCGACCTCCCCGTCACCGTGGTGTGGGGCGCCGACGACACCTGGATCCCGGTCGACCGCGCACACCGGCTCGCCGCGCTGATCCCTGGTGCCGCGCTACACGTGGTTCCGGGCGCGGGTCACCTCATCCAGCTGGATGCCCCGGCCGCGCTCACCGGGCTCCTGCAACGCTGGCTGCTCGCCCGGTGATCCGCGGTCTCACGGGGCAGGGACCTGCACGGCGCGCAGGATGTCGGCCACCCGGACTGTGGCCCCGGTGCGTGCCGACTCGTACACCGCCTGCACCGTGGCCAGCGCGAGCAGCGAGTCGTCGAGGGTGACGCCGGGGCGGCCGCCCGTGCGGATCGCCTCGACGATGTCGCGGTACTGGCGGGAGTGCCCGGTGAACATCGGGCCGTGGGCCGGGTCGGCATCCTCCCCGTCGGGAAGGACGAGCGCGGTCTGGTCCGAGCGGTCGCCCCGGTCGGCGCTGACGCCCGCGTCACCGGCGGCCACCGCCGATGCCAGCTCCCGGCTGTGGAAGTACCGGAGCCGGTCGTCGTCGATCACGGCCGAACCGGCGTCACCGAGCACCTGCAGCCGGACGCTGAGCCCGGGATACGCGGCCGTGGTGGCATGCAGGGTGGCCAGCGCCCCGGACTCGAAGCGCACCACCGCGGCGACCGTGTCCTCCACCTCGACGCGCTCGTGCGCGAGCAACCCGGTGTGAGCCGTGACCTCGACCGGCGTGCCGAGGAACCACAGCAGCAGGTCGACGGTGTGCACGCCCTGGTTCATCAGCGCGCCGCCGCCGTCGAGCTCCCACGTGCCCCGCCACGCACCGGAGTCGTAGTAGTCCTGGCTGCGCCACCAGGACACCGTCGCCACCGCCGAGGTGACCCGGCCGAACCGGCCCTCCACGATCGCGTCGTGCACCACCACGCTCGCCGGGTCGAACCGGTGCTGGCTGATCACGCTGGCCACGGTGCCCGCCGGGGCCGCGGCGGCGGCCGTGACGATCGGCGCGGCCGCCGCCACCGAGACGTCCACCGGCTTCTCCACCACCACGTGGCGGCCTGCCTCCAGCGCCGCCACCGCAATGTCCGCATGCACCCCGCTGGGCACGCAGACGGCCACGGCGTCGACGTCGTCGCGCGCCATGGCCTGCGCCAGGGATGTCGTCACGGGCGGCACCGGGGACAGCTGCCGCGCCACCTTCTCCGCGGCCGCCGCGTCGACGTCGACCAGCACGCTGACGGCGGTGTCCGGGCTCGCCGAGAGCACCTCGGCGTGCAGCTTGCCGATCACCCCGCAGCCGACCACCGCGAAGCGCACGGTCACCGGTACGCCACCCCCACCTTGTCGAGGATCTGCGTGAACGCCACGGTGGCCCGGCGGAAGTGGTGCTCACCGGAGAACCCGCCGAGCGCGCCGGCCGTGGCCAGGTGCGGCTCCATCGAGCAGAACCCGTCGTAGCCGTCACCGGCGAGCGCGCGCACGGTGGCCTCGACCTCCCCGTCGCCCTCCCCCGCAGGCACGACCGTGCCGTCGGCCAGCAGCGCGTCCTTCACCTGCAGGTACTCCAGGTGCGGGCGCAGCGCCTCGTAACCGTCGGTGAACGGGGTGACGCCCACCTGCACGAAGTTGGCCGGGTCCCAGGCCAGCGTCAGCTTCGGCGAGCCGACCGACTCCACGATGTCCAGGCAACGCTGCGGGGTGTCGCCGTAGATCTCCTTCTCGTTCTCGTGCAGCAGCACGACGTCGTGGCCCTGCGCCTCGGCGGCGAGCGCGGCCATCCGCCGCAGCACCTCGTCGCGGTGCGCCGCCGGGTCGTCGCCCTTCGGGATGAAGAAGGAGAACAGCCGGATGTAGGGCGCCTGCAGCACCCCGGCCACGTGCAGGGCGCGGCGCATCCGCACCAGGTGGGCGTCGAAGTCGTCGAGCACCCCGATCTTCCCGATGGGCGAACCGACCGCGGAGGCGCCGATGCCGGCGCGCTCGAGCGTCACCCGCACCGTCTCCAGCTGGTCGTCGTCGAGATCCAGGACATTCGTGTCCCACGCGCTGCGGAACTCGATGTGGCGGATCCCGAGGTCGGTGAGGACCCGGCACTGCTCGTCGAGATCGGGGGAGATCTCGTCGGCGAAGCCGGAGAGGGTCCACATGCTGTTGCGCTCCCGTCCGGGCGCCGCCCGATCGGGCGCCCAGAAACCGAGCGTAGTCGGGCTCGGCGCGGCGATTGCCGGTCCCGGGCCCGGGTAGGCGAGAACCATGACGCCCACGGAATCGAAAGTCCGGCCGCAGGTCGTGATCGTCGGGGGCGGGTTCGCCGGGCACACCGCGGCGCGGGCGCTCGCGAAACAGGCCACCGACGCCGAGATCGTGCTGATCAACCCCACGGACTACTTCCTCTACCTACCGCTGCTGCCGGACGTGGCGGCCGGCGTGCTCGAGCCGCGGCGGATCACGGTGCCGCTCGCCGCCACCCTGCCCGGCGTGCGGGTCGTGCTCGGGGAGGTGGACGCGGTCGACCTCGACCAGCGGCGGATCGGCTGGACCGACTCCGAGGGCGAACGCGGCGAGCTGGGCTACGACCGGCTCGTACTGGCCGCCGGCAGCGTCAACAAGCTGCTGCCGGTCCCCGGCATCGCCGAACACGCACACGGCTTCCGCGGCATCCCTGAGGCGCTCTACCTGCGCGACCACGTCACCCGTCAGATCGAGCTGGCCGCCACCGCCACGGACCCGCGAGAGCGGGAGGCCCGCTGCACGTTCGTCGTGGTGGGCGCCGGCTACACCGGCACGGAGGTCGCCGCGCAGGGCCCGCTGTTCACCGACGCGCTGGTGCGCCAGCACGTGGGGCTGCAGGGGCAGCGGGTGCGCTGGCTCCTGCTCGACCTCGCCGAGCGGGTGCTCCCCGAGCTCGACGTGCGGCTCTCCCGCACCGCCGATCGGGTGCTGCGCGAACGCGGGGTGGAGGTGCGCACCGGGCAGTCGGTGCAGGAGGCCTGCCGCGAGAACGTCCGGCTCACGACGGGCGAGGAGGTGCCCACCCGCACGCTCGTGTGGTGTGTCGGCGTGCGCCCCGACCCGCTCGTGGAGGGCGTCGGCCTGCCCACGCAGAAGGGCAGGATCGTCGTCGACCCGCAGCTCACCGTGCCGGGCCACCCCGACGTGTTCGCCTGCGGCGACGCGGCCGCGGTGCCGGACCTCACCCGCCCCGGCGAGGTGACGGCGATGACCGCGCAGCACGCCACGCGCCAGGGCAAGCTCGCCGCGCACAACGTCGCCGCGTCCCTCGGGCACGGGATGCCGCGCCGCTACCGCCACCACGACCTCGGCTTCGTCGTCGAGCTCGGTGGGCGCGACGCGGCCGCGAACCCGCTGCACGTGCCGCTGTCCGGGCTCCCGGCGAAGGCCGTGACCCGCGGCTACCACCTGCTGTCGATGCCGACCAACCGCGCCCGCATCGCGGCGGACTGGTTCCTCGACGCGGTGCTGCCGCGCCAGACCGTCCAGCTGGGGCTGGTCCGCGGGCAGAACGTGCCGCTGGACACGGCGGCACCCGAGCTGGAGCGCACGGCGGGAGCTTGATGATCACCGGCTGGGGGTAGTGCCGGCCGTGCGCAACGCCGGCGCCACCCTGCACTGGGGAATCGACGAGCCGCACGAGCTCGAGGCATGGCACGACGGCCTGGTGCTCCTCGACGCCCTGCGCAGCGTCGACATGCCCGGCCTGGACCTGCTGCCGCGCGCCGGCCGCATCCAGATGCGGGTGCTGGCGCTGCTGCCCAAGCTCCGCGACGTCGGCCGCATCCTGCGCTACCGCTTCTGACGGCTGCGGGGCTCAGCGGACCAGGCGGAAGAAGGCCCGGAGTTCCGCCGCGAAGAGGTCCGGCTGCTCGAACGCCGCGAAGTGGCCGCCGCGGGCGGGCTCGTTCCAGTACCGGATGTCGCGGAAGCGGCGGGCCGCCCAGCGGCGGGACGGGCGGGGGTTCTCGTGCGGGAACACCGAGCAGCCGGCCGGCACGTGCACCTGGTCGGTGGTCTCCCCGGCGAACGTGCGCTGCACCTCGCGGAAGCTCTCCCAGTACAGCCGGGCGGCCGACGCTCCGGTGCCGGGCAGCCAGTACAGCATCAGGTTGTCCAGGAGCTGGTCGCGGGTGAGCGTGCTCGCCGGGTCGGTCCAGGCCCGGAACTTCTCGACGATCCACGCGGCGAGCAGGGCGGGTGAGTCGACGAGGCCGTAGCCGATCGTCTGCGGACGGGTGGACTGCTGCATCGAGTAGCCGTCGCCGTCGGCCTGGCCGCGTGCGAGGTCATCGAGGGCCGCCTGCTCGCCGGCGGTGAGGTCGCCCGACGTGGCCGGGTCGGGCGCCGCGAGCGGCGGCACGAGGTGGATGCCGGCGACGTGCGCCGGGTCGAGCTTGCCGATCCAGGTGCTGACGGTCGTGCCCCAGTCGCTGCCGGCGGCGCCGTAGCGGTCGTAGCCGAGCCGCGCCATCAGCTGCGCCCATGCCGCGGCGATGCGCTGCACGGTCCAGCCGCGCTGCGCCGGCCTGTCGCTGAACCCGTAGCCCGGCAGCGACGGGCACACGACGTGGAACGCGTCCGCCGGGTCCGGCGGGTCGGTCAGCAGGGCGATCGCGTCGAGGAACTCCACGACCGAGCCCGGCCAGCCGTGCGTGAGCACCAGCGGCAGTGCGCCCGGGTGTGGCGAGCGCACGTGGACGAAGTGCACGCCGAGCCCGTCGATCACGGTCCGGAACTGCGGCAGGCCGTTCAACCGCGACTCGGTGGCGCGCCAGTCGTAGCCGTCGGCCCAGTAGGAGCACAGTTCCTGCAGCTGCGCGAGGGGCACGCCCTGCGACCAGTCGTCGACGGTCTCGGGCTCGGGCCAGCGGGTGCGCAGCAGGCGCTCGCGCAGGTCAGCCAGGTCGGCGTCGGGCACGGCGAGCCGGAACGGGGTCACGGCGTCGGACACGGGACTCGCTCCCTCCGGGAGACCACCGCGAGCGCGGCGGCGAGCGGGAGCACCGCGATGAGGTACGCGGCGCGCAGGTCGAGTGCCGCGCCGAGGGCGGCGAGGACCACCGGCGCGACGAGGATGGCGGTGCCGGAAGCCAGCGCGCCGTACGCCGCGGCCCGCGTCGACGGCAGGCCGGGCACGTGGACGAGCCTCGCGAGCGTCACCGGGTACAGCGGCGCCACCCCGAGCCCGGCGACGACGAGCCCGGTGACGACGGGTTCCGGGGCCCCGGTCAGCGCGACCAGGAGCGTGCCGGCGACGGTCAGCGCGCAGCCCAGACGCATGACCGGCACGCCGCGCGCGATCAGCCGGGGCGCGGCGAACCGGCCGGCGGCCATACCCACCAGGAACGCCGTGACGGCCGCCGCGGCGGCCCCGGTCGGCAGGCCGGTTTCCTGCAGCCGGGCGGTGGCCCAGATGGTGAAGCAGAACTCGATAGACACCGCCGTCACCACTGTCGCCCACGCCCCGGCGACGCGCCGCCGCGACGGCCGGCCGGGCCCCGGCACGGGCACGTCCGCTTCCGCGGGCCGGCGCGCGCCGAGCGCCAGCACGAGCAGCGGCGGCACGGCCAGCAGCAGGGCGAGCCGACCGCTCGCGCCGGCGCCGTCGAGCGCGCCGAGCGCGAGCGGGCCGAACAGGCCGCTGGCACTCGCGATCGCGTTCACGCGGGACAGCCGGGCCGCCGCGTCCGGTCCGCGCAGCAGCGCGGGCGCGACGAGCACGATGCCGGCGGCGCCGATGCCGAGCAGGAGAGCGCCGGCCGCCGCGGCGAGCGCGACCGGCGCGGTGGCGAGCAGCGTGGCGCCCGCGGCGGCGACGAGCGCGGTGACCGGGAGCACCGGCTGCGGCCCGCGGCGCAGGACGATCCCGCCGGCGAGCCCGACGGCCAGCAGGCCGACCCCGAACGACGACGACAGCCACACGAGCTGCGCGGGCGGTGTGTCCAGGTCGCGAGCGAGCAGCACCAGGCACGCGCCGAGGCTGTTGATCGTGAAGCCGACCGCGGCCTGCCCCAGCCCGACCTGCCGGACGGCGCGGGCCGGCCCGCTCATGGATGGACCAGCAGGAGAGCCTGCTGCGGGGCGAGGCGGACCCGGCCCGCCCGCGGGCGCGCGGGGCTGACGGCCGGGTCGTCGGTGTCGAACACGGCGGGAGCGGGGAGCGTGATCGCCTCGCTCGGCCGGTCGCCGAGCGCGACCAGCACCTCGAGCCCGTCCCGCCGGTAGGCGGTGATGCCGAGACCGCGCTCGACCCGGGTGACCCGCGGGTCGGCGAGGCGGTGGGCGACGGCCCGGCGGGCCTGCAACAGCCGGGTGAGCGTGTCGAGCGGCGACCCGGGGTCGACGGCCTGGCAGGCCACCGTGTCCTCCTCGGTGCGGTCGCCGTCGGGCAGCCACGGCCGGCCCGTCGTGAACCCCAGCCCCGGCCCCGGCCGCCACGGCATGGGGGTGCGCGCCCCGTCGCGGCTCTGCCCCGGCTCCGCGATCCCGAGCGGATCGGCACCGGACCCCGCCGGCACCCGCCCGTCCCCCAGACCGAGCTCCTCGCCCTGGTAGAGCCACATCGTGCCGGGCAGCAGCGACGTCACGGCGTGCAGCGCCATGGCCCGCCGCCGGCCGAGCACCCCGCCGCCGTAGCGGGTGACCGCCCGGGCGCGGTCGTGGTTGCTCTGCACCCATGCCAGCTCGGGGGACGCGGCCGCGGCGGCGTCCAGCATCGTGACGATCCGCTGCGGGTCCCACCCGGACTCGACGAGCCCGAACCAGAACGACGAGTGCAGCCGCTCCGCGCCGACGTATCGGGCGAGTGCCACCGGGTCGAGCTCGTAGACCTCCCCGACGAGGAGCGCGTCGTGCCGGTCGGCCACCCGCCGCCACAGCTCGTGGATGGCGTGGACGTCCGGCTGGTGGATGTCGTAGCGGTGCTCCTGGTTCCTCCACGCCTCGGTGACGCCGGCGACGACCAGCGGACGCTCGGCCTCCGGGTTGTCGGGCAGGTCCGGGTGCTTGAGGAGGTAGGCGGCGGTGTCGATGCGGAACCCGTCGAGGCCGCGGGCGAACCAGTGCTCCAGCACGCCGTCGATCTCGGCCACGACGTCCGGGTTGCGCCAGTTCAGGTCGGGCTGCTCCGGACGGAACAGGTGCAGGTAGTACTGCCCCGTCGCCGGGCTCAGCGTCCAGGCGGGGCCGCCGAAGTGGGAGAGCCAGTTGTTGGGCGGGCCGCCGCCCGGGGCGGGGTCACGCCAGATGTAGAAGTCGCGGTGCGGATCGGTGCGCGCCGACGCGGCGGCGACGAACCACGGGTGCGCGTCGCTGGTGTGGTTGACGACCAGGTCGCCGAGCACCCGCAGCCCGCGCCGGTGGGCCTGGTCGAGCAGTGTGGAAAGGGCCTCGTCGCCGCCGAACCGGGGGTCGACGACGCGGAGGTCGGCGATGTCGTAGCCGTGGTCGCGCATCGGCGAGACGAAGAACGGCGTCAACCAGACGACGTCGACCCCGAGCCGGACGAGGTGGTCCAGGTGCGCGGTGACGCCGGCGAGGTCGCCCCAGCCGTCGCCGGTGCTGTCGCCGAACGAGGGCAGGTAGACCTGGTAACCGACGGCGTCGCGCCACCACGGCCGGACCCGGGACCGCTCCAGCAGGTGGGCGAGCTGTGCGAGGTCGGCGATCCGCAGGTCGCCGTCCAGCCCGCGCAGCGCCGCGGTGCGCATGCCGGCGGCGCGGCCGGAGGCGAGGCCGGGCTCGCTGTCCTCCACCACCAGGCACGCCGCCGGGTCGACGCCCAGCCGGCCGGCCGCGCGGCGGAATCCCTCCGGGTCGGGCTTGCCCCGCGCGACGTCCTCGACCGTGACGAGCAGCGGCGGGTCGATCCCGGCCGCACCCAGCCGCGCCTTGGCCAGCCGCACGTCGGCGCTGGTCACCACCGCCCAGGGCAGGCCCAGCCGGCCCAGCGCGGCGAGCAGCTCGGGCGCGCCCGGCGCGGCGACGACGTCGGCGAGGTCGTCGTACTGCAGGTCCATCTGGCGCTGCGCGGCGGCCGCGACGGCCGCGTCGTCGAGTGCCGGCAGCATCCGGCGAACGGTGGGGTCGGGCGGGCTGCCGTGGGCGATGGCGAGCACGCGATCGGGGTCGAGGCCGTGCTCGGCCGACCAGGTGGTCCACGCCCGCTCGACGGACGCGTCGGAGTCGACCAGGGTGCCGTCCATGTCGAGCAGGACGGCGCGCACCGACGTCATGTCCATGGGAACCTCCGATTAAACTCGGACCCCGAGCATAATCCTGGAAGGAGGGGCGATGGCAAGCCCGCGCTGGCACGGGGCACTCGCGGTGCTCACCGAGATGCGCCGCAGCCCGGGCACCACCCGGGCCGCGGTGGCGCAGCGGCTCGGGCTCTCCAGCGGCTCCGCCACCGACATCACGGCCCGGCTGCGCGAGCTCGAGCTGCTGACCGAGACCCCGGCGGCGGCCATCGGCCGCGGCCGGCCCACCACGGTGCTCACCCCACATCCGGACGGACCGGTCGTCATCGCGGTCGACCTGCGCCACGAGGACTGGCGCTGCGCGGTCGCCGGCCTCGACGGCCGCCCGACCGTGCTGGAGACCGCGCCGCACGCCAGCCACGAGCCGGAGCAGGTGCTGGATGTCGTCGCGCGTGCGGTCGGGCGGGCGCACGCCCGCTTCACCGACCGGGTACGCGCGGTCGCCGTGGCGGCCGCGGCCACCGTTCGGGACGGACGCGTGGTGCAGGCCTCGACGCTGGGCTGGGGGCCGGTCGACCTCACACCGCTCGGCCTGCCCGGAGTCCCGCTCCGCATCGACAACGACGCCACCCTCGCCGGTGTCGCCGAGGCACGCGCCGGCGCGGGCGCCGGTGCCGGTACCGCGCTGCACGTCACGGTGGAGGTCGGGGTCGGCGGCACGCTCGTGGTCGACGGGCAGCCGGTCCGCGGGGCCACCGGCGCCGGCGGTGAGTTCGGCCACCTGCCCTTCGGCGACCGCACGCTGCGCTGCCCGTGCGGCGCGCTCGGCTGCTGGGACCTCACCGTCGACGGCCGCGCGCTCGCCCGCCACCTCGGCGAGCCGCCACCGTTCGACCCGCGCACCTACGCCAAGGCCGTGCTCGTCCGGACCGACCCGGCGGCCCGGGCAGCCGTCACGCGGGCGGTGTCGAGCCTCGGCACGGGCATCGCCGGCCTGGTCAACGCGCTCGACCCGGAGGTCGTGACGCTGGGCGGGCTCGCGGCGCCGCTGCGAGCCGTCGCGGGGACGGCGTTCACGACGGCGTTCACCGACGGGCTGATGACGTTCCGCCGGCCCACGCCTCCCCCACTCCGCGCGGCGGCGCTGGGCGACGACGCCGCCCTGCACGGCGCGGCCGCCACCGGGCTGGACGCCGTGCTGACCGAGGCGTCCCTGTCGGCGTGGGCGCGGCTTCGCGGCGCCTGAGGATCTCGAGGTGACCGTCCGGTGGTCGCTGGGCGCGGGCCTGCGTCGGGGCATGATCAGCGGCCCGGTGCTCAACCGGCCGGATATGGCCGCTCGTGCACCGAACCGGCGATCACTGCGCGGCCTGGCGGAAACACCCGTCGCGGTGGACACCACACACCGGTTCTTCGCCGCCCCCGAGGGCGAACCCGTCTCCAGCGCGTCGACGCAGGACCGGCTGTTGCACCGGACGGCCCGGACACCATGACCGCCGCGGCTCACCCGGCCGCAGCGCGCACGGCGTCGAGGTAGTCCGCGATGGCGTCCCTGTTGCGCACCAGACAGCGGATCCGCTCGGTCATCCGCTCGTGCTCGCGCTCCAGGATCGCGATCGTCTCCGGCGTGGCATCGGAGACGTGGATCGCCCGCGTCGTGAGGCACGGGAGGATCTGCTTGATGATCCGCGTCGGCAGCCCGGCATCGAGCAACCCTCTGATCTGCCGCACCCGGTCCACGCAGGCCTCGTCGTAGTCGCGGTACCCGTTGGCGCTGCGGCTGGAGGTGACGAGCTCCTGCTCCTCGTAGTAGCGCAGCAGCCGGCGGGACGTGCCGGTGCGCTCCGACAGCTGCCCGATGCGCATGTGGCCCACCTCATATCGACCTTCACACACGTGTGATGGTTCGAGTGTAGGAGCATGCGAGCTCTCCAACAGACGGCGCTGGCCGGCCCCAGCCGGATGCGCCTGGTCACCGACGTACCCGTCCCGACCGCGGGCCCCGGCGAGATCCTGATCCGGGTCGGCGCGGCCGGCGTCAACTTCGCCGACGTCATGCAGACCCACGGCACCTACGACGGCGGTCCGCGGGCGCCCTACATCGCCGGGTTCGAGGCGGCCGGCGAGATCGTCGCGCTCGGCGCCGGGGTGACCGGTCTCGAGCCGGGCACCCACGTGATCGGCACCGGGTACGGCGCCTTCGCGGAGTACATGGTGCTGCCCGCGGCCGGGGTGGCGCCGGTGCCGGCGGGCTGGACCGACGAGCAGGCGCTCGGCCTGGTCCTGAACTGGGCCACCGCGCTCGCCGCGCTCAAGGTCGGGCGGGTCGCGCCCGGCGAGACCGTGCTGGTCCAGGCGGCGGCCGGCGGTGTCGGGCAGGCCGCGGTGCGCCTGGCCCGGCACCATGGCGCGACGGTGATCGCCACCGCTTCTCGGGACAAGCACGATGTGGTGCGAGCGCTGGGCGCCGACAGCGTCCTCGACCGCCGGAGCGTGGACCTGGCAACCGAGGTGCTGCGACTGACCGGCGGCCACGGCGCCGACCTGGTCCTGGAATCCGTCGGCGGAGACACCTTCCGCGCAGGCCTGGCGGCCACCAGGCGGATCACCGGGCGGGTCGTCGTGTACGGCGTCGCGAGCGGCGAGGCCTCGATCAGCAACCGGGAGCTGAACTTCACCCACCCGATCCACGTGATCGGCCTGCACATCGGCATCCTGAGCCGGACTGCGCCCGGCCTCTTCGCGGAGCTCATGACGGAGCTGTCCGCCCTCATCGCCGCGGGCGTCTACCCACCGGGACGACCCACCGTCCTCGACCTGGCCGACGGACCGAAAGCCCTCGCCGAGCTCGAGGCGCGGACCACCGTCGGCAAGCTGGCCCTGCGGCCCTGACGCGCCGCCCGTCAGTCCCGATACGCGGGGGCGCGGCTGGGCCCGGTACGGGGCCGTGCCTCCAGCAGCGGCAGCACGCGGGGCGCCACCACCACCGACAGCACCACCACGCTCGTCGAGCGGGCGATCGAGGGGCTGCGACCCAGCGCCAGCAGGGTGTCCTGCAGGTCCTGGTGGGAGGACGCGCCGAGGCGGCACAGCACGTCGGACGAGCCGGTGGTGGCGTAGGCCTCCAGCACGGCGGGCAGCGCGGCGAGCTCCGCGGCGACGTCCTCCAGCTGCCCCTGCGCGATCTCCAGGGTGGCGAAGGCCTGCACCGGATAGCCGGCCGCGGCGAGGTCGACGTCGGGGCCGTAGCCGGTGATCACGTCCTCGCGCTCCAACCGGTCCAGCCGCGCCTGCACCGTGCCCCGCGCGACGCCCAGCGTGCGCGAGAGCTCCAGGACCCCCGCCCGCGGGCTCGCCCGCAACGCCCGCAGCAGGTCGACGTCCAGCGCGTCCAGATCCATGTGGGCAGACTGTACAGCTGAATCGGCCAATTGCGGCGCAGTCCGTTCAGGGCGACCAGCTGCAACGACGGCAGTTGCGCAGTACTTCGGGGATGAGCTGTTCTGTGTGCATGGCCATCGAGCAGACCCTCACCAGCCAGGAGCGCCTGGCCGAGCTCGACCTCGACCAGCTGCGCCAGCTCGTCGGGCTCGTCGAGTACGACGCCGGCCGCGACCCGTTCCCCGTCACGGGCTGGGACGCCGTCGTGTGGGCCGTCGGCAACGCCACGCAGGCGGCCGCGTTCTACCAGCTGGCCTTCGGAATGGAGCTGGTGGCGTACGCAGGACCGGAGACCGGCAACCGCGACCACCACGCGTACGTGCTGCGCTCCGGCGCGGTCCGGTTCGTGCTCAAGGGCGGGGTGGACCCGGCCAGCCCGGTGCTCGACCACCACCGCCGCCACGGCGACGGCATCGTCGACATCGCGCTGGAGGTGCCCGACGTCGACCGCTGCGTCCAGCACGCCCGCGCGCAGGGCGCCACGGTCCTGGAGGAGCCGCACGACGTCGGCGACGAGCACGGCACCGTCCGGCTCGCCGCGATCGCCACCTACGGCGACACCCGGCACACGCTCGTGGACCGCTCCCGCTACACCGGCCCGTACCTGCCCGGCTACGTCGCCCGCACCTCCACCTTCCGCAAGCCCGAGGGCGCGCCGAAGCGGCTCTTCCAGGCACTCGACCACGTCGTCGGGAACGTGGAGCTGGGGCGGATGGACGAGTGGGTGGGGTTCTACCACCGGGTCATGGGCTTCACGAACATGGCCGAATTCGTCGGCGACGACATCGCCACCGAGTACTCGGCGCTCATGAGCAAGGTGGTGGCGAGCGGCAACCACCGCGTCAAGTTCCCGCTCAACGAGCCGGCGATCGGCAAGAAGCGCTCACAGATCGATGAGTACCTGGACTTCTACGGCGGCCCCGGCGCCCAGCACCTCGCGCTCGCCACCAACGACATCCTGCGCACCGTCGACGCGCTGCGCGCCGCCGGCGTCGAGTTCCTGCCGACGCCCGACTCGTACTACACGGACCCCGCCCTGCGGGCCCGGATCGGGGAGGTCCGGGTGCCGATCGAGGAGCTGCGGGCCCGGGGCATCCTCGTCGACCGCGACGAGGACGGCTACCTGCTGCAGATCTTCACCAAGCCGATCGGCGACCGCCCGACGGTGTTCTTCGAGCTGATCGAGCGCCACGGCTCCCTGGGCTTCGGCAAGGGCAACTTCCAGGCCCTCTTCGAAGCGATCGAGCGCGAGCAGTCGAAGCGGGGGAACTTCTAGACGAGTAGGTCCGTGGCCGGCGGGTGATCGTTCCGAGGTGACGGTGGAACGCCCTGCTCAGGGCGCTCCGCCACGTTTTGGAACGATCATGCCGGGTCGCAGCGGGTCTGGATCCACCCGGCCGAGATGACCGCGCACCGTCGACACGGTCCGCAGGACCCAGCCCGCGATGTCCGGTCTCAGCGACTTGATCGAGTTCGGACGTACTCGTCTTGGGGGCGACCGGTCCCGGACGGCCCCACCTGGGCCATGACCTTGGGCATCGGGGGCGTCTTCGGAGCCGTCTTCGGGGCCACCGTTGCCTTCTCCGAGCCTGCTCCGGTGAGCGCGCGGACCTCCATCTCGGCGTGCCGGACGCCCGCCAGGTCGTCCTTGCGTCCCAGGAAGGTGCCGATCGCTCCGAGCAGGAACGATGCCGGGATCGAGACCAGCCCGGGGTTGGCCAGCGGGAAGACGGCGAAATCGAGGCTCGGGATCATCGCCGTGCGGGCGCCGGACACCGCGGGCGAGAGCAGGATCAGCGCCACGCTGATGCCCAGGCCGCCGTAGATGCTGAACAGCGCGCCGGTGGTGTTGAACCGCTTCCAGAACAGCGAGTAGAGGATCGTCGGCAGGTTCGCCGACGCCGCCACCGCGAACGCCAGCGCCACCAGGAACGCCACGTTCTGGTTGCGGGCGAGGATCCCGGCCGCCACCGCCACGATGCCGACGATCACGGCGGTGCGGCGGGCGACGCGCACCTCGGAGTCCGGCGACGCGGTGCCCCGCTTGATGACGTTGGCGTACACGTCGTGGGCGAACGACGCGGACGCCGTGATCGTCAGGCCGGCCACCACCGCCAGGATCGTGGCGAACGCGATCGCCGAGATGACCCCGAGCATGAACTCCCCGCCGAGCTGGTAGGCGAGCAGGGGCGCGGCCGAGTTGGTGCCGCCGGGCGCGGTGGCGATCCGCTGCGCCCCACCGGGTACGAGCGCGGCCGCTCCGTAGCCGAGCACCAGCGAGAACAGGTAGAAGATGCCGATCAGCCAGATCGCCCACACCACCGAGCGACGCGCCTCCTTGGCGTTGGGCACCGTGTAGAAGCGCATCAGGATGTGCGGCAGGCCGGCCGTGCCCAGCACCAGGGCGAGGCCCAGCGACAGGAAGTCGATCTTCGCGAGGTCGGACGCGCCGTACTGCAGGCCCGGGATCAGGAGTCGTTCCCCCAGCTCCTTGACCGCGCCCGTGGACGTCGTCATCGACGGGTTCTTCTCCACCGCCTCGCCGAGCAGCGCGGAGAAGTCGAAGGCGTGCCGGCCGAGCACCCACGTCACCAGCGTGGCGGCGCCGACCAGCAGCAGCCCGGCCTTGATGATCTGCACCCAGGTGGTGCCCTTCATGCCGCCCACCAGCACGTAGACGATCATCAGCAGACCCACGACGGCGATCACGATGCCTTGCCCGACCGTGTTGCTGTTCGGGATCTGCAGCAGCAGCGCGACGAGCGCGCCCGCACCGGCCATCTGCGCCAGCAGGTAGAACAGCGACACCACGAGCGTGGCGGTGGCCGCCGCCGCCCGCACCGGACGCTGCCGCATCCGGAAGCTCAGCACGTCGCCCATCGTGAACTTGCCGGTGTTGCGCAGCAGCTCCGCCACCAGCAGCAACGCCACCAGCCACGCCACCAGGAACCCGATCGAGTACAGGAACCCGTCGTAGCCGTTCACCGCGATCGCACCCGCGATCCCCAGGAACGACGCCGCCGACAGGTAGTCACCCGCGATCGCGACCCCGTTCTGCGGGCCCGTGAACGAGCGGCCTGCCGCGTAGTAGTCCGACGCGGTCTTGTTGCTCCGGCTCACCCGCAACACCACGACGAGCGTCACGAGCACGAAGCCCGCGAACACCGAGATGTTGATGATCGGGTTGCCGATCGACTCCGTCATCGGTAGCCCTCCATGCGCGTCCGGATGGACTCCGAAACGGGATCGAGCCGGGCATCGGCGTAGCGCACGTACAACCCGGTGATCACGAACGTGCTCACGAACTGCAGCAGGCCGATGACGAGCCCCATGTTGATGTTGCCGAGCACCTTGATCGCCATGAACTCCGGCTCGTAGGAGGCCAGCAGCACGTACGCCAGGTACCAGAGCATGAAGGCCGCGCTCATCGGGAACACGAACCGCCGCAGCCGCGACCGCAGCTCGGCGAACTCGGGGCTCGCCTGCACGCGCTCATGGAGCGTTTGTTCCTCGGTGGCTCTCACCCGGCACCGTCCCATCCGTACGAAGCTCTGCAGGCCGGTGCAACGACCGCGGCACCGGCCGGTTCCGCGGCCCCTGACCTGCAAGATCGAACTGTCGGGCACGTTCGGCGAGGCCCTGCCGAACAGGGCGACGCGACCGGGTGAACGTACGGGGCCATCGGTGGCGGCCATCACGCACTAACGGGCTGGCGGCCACCGGCAGTAGTCGCTGTTCGGCCAAATCCCGCGATCTTCATCTATTCGGGCGGACCTAGGCCGCGCGGCCGAGCGATACGCCCGTGCCGCCGCGTGATCGGGGCCGCGGCTACGCTCCCCCGCGATGGGGGGATCCAGCGAACTCGTCCGGGCCGTGGCGCGCCCGGCAGCGGTCACCGCGGCCACCGTGGCCTGGGTGCTCGGTGTCGTCGCCAACGACCTCGCGGGCTGGCCGTTCACGCTCACGGCAGCCGCCGGGGCCGTGCTCACCGCGGTCGCCGTCGGCCTGCCACTGCGCGCCGAGCACAACGCGCGTGTCCGCGCCCGCACCGCCGAGCAGATCGCCGAGGACGCGTCCGCACGCATCCAGCTCGTGCTGAACGACGCGCTCGAGCCGCTCACCTACCTCATCGGCCGCATCACCGACCGGCCCCGCTGGTCCTTCGGCCGCGACGCGATGGAGCTGCAGGGCCAGGCCAAGGCCGTCGTGCTGTCGGCGGCGGCCGAGGTGCTCGGCGCCGACCGCCTGCGCTCCTGCTACTTCGCCCGCGTCGACGGCGAGCCCGTCCGGCTCGAGCCATCCGGCTTCCACGGGCGCGCCGAGCAGCCACGCACCACATTCGTCGAGGGCACCGAGCTCGGCGACTTCGCGCTGGGCATGCTCGCCCGGCGCGAGGACCTGTTCTGCGCCGACACCCTCGCCGTCTCCCCGCCCGGCTGGGCACCCGGCGGCCACACCTACCGCACGTTCATCGCGGTGCCGGTGGCCACCGAGGGCCGCCAGTTCGGCATCCTCACCGTCGACGGCCTCGAGGTCGGCGATCTCACCGAGGCCGACGTCGCCGCTGTTCGGGTACTCGCCCGTCTTCTGGCCGTCGCCCTGGGCGCCTGAGCGGAGCTATTCTCGAGACGTGGCGAAACCCCGGAGCAATGGTGACGACGTGCAGCGCGCAAGGCTGGCGCGCCTCCTGAGCGACCCCTCCGCCTATTTCGCCGTCGCCCGCCGCCAGGCCCACGAGCAGGCCAGGCGCCTGCTCGCCTCCCGCCTCGACGAGCACGGCGAACCCTCGCCCGGCCGGGGGTAGCCCCACCGGGGGCGGTCTCCACAGGATCTCCACATCGCCACCCGATCCCCTCCACGGCCGAGGCCTAGATTCGGCGCCATGAGTGGGGGCCGGCGGGTGCTGGTGGTGGACGACGAGCCGACGATCGCCGGGTCGATCGCGGCGCGCCTGCGGGCCGAGGGCTACATGGTCGACGTGGCACACGACGGCCCGTCCGCGATCGCCCGGTTCGAGGCGGACGAGCCCGACCTCGTCGTGCTGGACGTCATGCTCCCCGGATTCGACGGGCTCGAGGTGTGCCGGCGGATCCAGGCACGCCGCCCGATCCCGGTGCTCATGCTGACCGCCCGCGACACCGAGACCGACCTGCTGGTGGGCCTCGCGGTCGGCGCGGACGACTACCTCACCAAGCCGTTCTCGATCCGCGAGCTGGCCGCTCGGGTCGGGGTGCTGTTCCGGCGGGTCGACCGCGCGGCCGAGCAGCACGCCACGGTGGCCCGGATCGTGCTCGGCGACCTGGAGATCGACCCCGCCGAGCGGCGCGTGCTGCGCGGTGGCGAACCCGCCCACCTCACGCCCACCGAGTTCGACCTGCTCGTGCACCTGGCTCGACAGCCGCGCACCGTGCACCCGCGCGAGACGCTGCTCGCGCACGTCTGGGGCTGGGCCGACGCCACCGGCACCCGCGCCGTCGACAGTCACGTCAAGGCCCTGCGCCGCAAGCTGGGCGCCGACCTCATCCGCACGGTGCACGGCGTGGGGTACGCGCTCGAGGTGCCGCGGTGAACCGCCTCGCGGCGCTCGTCGAGCTGCTGCCCCGCCCGCTCGACCCGCTGCGCTCCATCAAACTCAAGATCAGCGTCCTGCTGCTGGGCTCCGGCGCCGCCGGCGCGGTGTACCTGTGGCTGGAGTACCGGTGGCTGCCGCCGATCTCGACCACGCTCGCGGCGTTCGCGATCGTGCTGCTCACGGCGCAGGTGCTCGCCCACGGGATGACCCGGCCGCTGCGCGACATGACGGCGGCCGCGATCGCGATGGCGCAGGGCGACTACACCCGTCGGGTCCGTGCGACCTCACAGGACGAGGTCGGCAGGCTCGCCACCGCGTTCAACCTGATGGCCGCCGACCTCGCGGCCGCCGACCAGCAGCGCCGCGAGCTCATCGCCAACGTCTCGCACGAGCTGCGGACGCCGATCGCCGCACTGCAGGCCGTGCTGGAGAACGTCGCCGACGGCGTGGCCGACCCCGACCCGGCCACGCTGCGCACCGCGCTCGCCCAGACCGAGCGGCTCGGCACGCTCGTCAGCGAGCTGCTGGACCTGTCCCGCATCGACGCCGGCGTGCTCACGCTGCAGCCGGAGCTCGTGCGGCTCACACCGCTGCTGGACCAGGCGGTGGCCGAGGCGCGGGTCACGGCCGGGGTGGCCGGGCGCGACGTCGGCTTCCGGCTCGACATCGCGCCGCCGGAGCTCGCCGTGCGCGCCGACCCGAACCGGCTGCACCAGGTCGTGGTCAACCTGCTGGACAACGCGGCGCGGCACGCGCCGCCGGGAACGGACGTCCACGTCGTGGGGCGCCTAGTGGGAGGGGAACTCGTGCTCGAGGTGCGGGACGAGGGGCCGGGGATCGCCCCCGAGGAGCGGGATCGGGTGTTCCACCGCTTCACACGCGGGGAGCGGGCCGTGGGCGGGGGCACCGGACTCGGGCTCGCGATCGCCCGCTGGGTGGTGGACCTGCACGGCGGGCGGATCGCCGTCGTCGACCCCGACGGCCGCGCCGCAGGCGGCACCGGCCGACCGGGCTGCCGCATCCGCGTGACCTTGCCGGGGCGGTCATGAGCGGGGCGCCGACCGGCCCCGGGCAGCCGTCCGAGCCGTCCGAGCTGTCCGGATCGTCCGAGGCATCCGGGTCGTCCGGGTCGACATCGCCGCCGGCACCGGAGGCGGCGTCGGATGCGGCCGCGCAACCGGCACCACAGACACCGCCGGATTCCGCCGCGCAACCGGCACCACAGACACCGCCGGATTCGGCGGCGCAGCCGGCATCACCGCAATCGACACCGGCCACGACGCTCGAGCAGCCGGTGCCGGACGCCCCGAACGCCGGGGGGACGTGGCCGGCCTCGGCGGCGGCGCCGGCCTTCGCGGCCACACCGATGTCACCGGTCGGCACGGGCGCGCCGGTGCCGGTCGTCTCGGCGCCCGTCGAGCTCCTCCCGAACTGGCGCCGCCCGTCCGCGCCACCCACCAGGCTGCTGCTCGGGGCGGCGGCCGCGGTCGGGCTGACGGCGGCGGCCGTCGTGCCGCTCGGCCGGCCGGGGATCGGCTGGTTCGTCGCCGCAGCCGTGGCGGCGGTGGTGGTGGCTGCGGTGGCACGACAGGCGCACCGGCTCGACCCCACCCCGCACGCGCGCCGCGCGTACGCCGTGGACGCGGCGTGGGGGCTCGCCGCCGTCGGGCTCGCCGGGGTCGCCGCGGTTCGCGACGCCGAGTGGCTGGTGGCGCTCTGCCTGCTCGCGTCGGTGGGCACAGCGTCGATCGCGGTGGCCGGCCGGCACTTCCGCAGCCTCGTCTTCAGCGGGATGGCCGTTCCGCTGGCCGGGCTGCGGGCACTGCCGTGGGTCGGGAGATCGCTGTGGGCAGCGCGCCACGGAGCGAACGGGAACGGCGCGCGCACCGTGGTGGCGGCCGCGGTCGGGCTGTGCCTGGTGGCCGTGTTCGCGCCGCTGCTCGCCTCGGCCGACCCGGCGTTCGCCCGGGTGCTGGACAACCTGTTGCCCACCGTCGACGACTCCGGCGTCGCCCGGGCCGTGCTGTTCGCGCTCGCCGCGGGCGCCGTGCTGGGCAGCGGGTTCCTGCTGGCGGCTCCGCCGACACCGCCCGGCCCGCGCGCGGACGGCCCGGCCCGGCTGCGGCGCGTCGAGTGGGCCCTGCCGATCGGGCTGCTGGTGGCGCTCTTCGGCCTGTTCGTCGGCGTGCAGTTCGCCACGCTCTTCGGCTCGGACGACTACGTCCGGCGCACCACCGGCGTCACCTACGCCGAGTACGCCCGGGGCGGTTTCTGGCAGCTGCTCGCGGTCACGGTGCTGGCGCTGGGTGTCGTGCTGCTCGCTTCCCGGTATGCACCCGCCCCCACCAGGTCCGACCGTTCCTGGAAGCGCAGCCTGCTCGCCGCGCTGGCCGGGCTGACGCTGGTGATCGTCGCGTCCGCCCTGCGTCGCATGTGGCTCTACCAGGAGGCGTACGGCTTCACGACACTGCGGCTGCTGGTGCTCGCCTGCGAGCTGTGGCTCGGCGTCTGCTTCGTGCTGGTGCTCGTGGCGGTGCTGCGTCTGCGGGCGCGCCCGGTGGTGCGCGAGATGGCGGCCGCCGGCGTGGTGGCCCTGCTCGCGCTCGCGGTGCTCGACCCGGAGCGGTTCGTCGCGGACAACAACGTCGCCCGGTACGCGCTGACCGGAGAGATCGACACGGAGTACCTTCGCGAGCTCTCGGCCGACGCGGTGCCGGCCCTGCTCGACCTGCCCGAGCGGCGCTGCGAGGTCCTCCCGTCCATCGCCTACCGGCTGGCCGAGCCGGACGCGGACTGGACGAGCTGGAACGCTTCGCGCGCCGCGGCGCGGCAGGCGCTCGCCGAGGTGCGCTGCTGACGGGTTGGGGTCAACCAGTACTCCAGCGGTAAATCGTGATCATGTCGGATGATCACCGGTTGGGTGCGGGGCCGGCCGGATGTGGCCGCCCACGCACCGAGTCGGTGATCACACCCGCCTCACCGCGCCAGGAGTGGTGGGACAGACGGTCCTGGCGCCCTGCAGCCACGTCCGTTGATCACGAGCCGGTCGCCGGTCGGTTCGCGGGACCTGCTCGACGGGTGACCGCGGCCCGTGCCGAACCCGGCCACAGGCAAGATCATGAAGTCCGGCTGTAGTACAAGACGAGTAGGTCCGAACTCGATCAAGTCGCTGAGGATGGACATCGCGGGCTGGGCTCGCGGTGCGTGTCGGTGCTCGGTCCGGGTCCTCCAGCCGCACCCGCCGGCAGACCTCGAGGCCGTCCATGCCGGGCAGGCCGAGATCGAGGACGAGGACGAGCAGGTCCACCTGGCCGCGCCGCGCGGTCCTCTCGGCCGGGTGGTATCCAGACCTCCCAACAGCAGGCTCGGTTCCGCTGATCCGCCGGTGATCGTCGGAATCGGGACATGAACCGCATATGTGCAGCTCAGGTCCCGATCCGGCCGATCATGGCCGCTCCCGTACATGATCAAGACGACGGGCCTCAGCGCCGACACCCGTGGCGTCTAGCTGATCAAGAAACCGTCGCTCGGGCGCGCCGTCCCCGACCCGGACCGGACGGCGAACCCAGACCAGCGGGACTTCCTCGTGAGTCCACCCGTTCGCCCTGACTTGCACCTGTGGAGCTGGTCGGGTTCGCGGAACTACCGATCCCCGTGGTTGCGCTGCTGGCCGTCCCCGACGCGGGGACAGGCCCGTCGTTGACGAGACCGCCCCTGTGGGGTGCGTGGGGACTGGCTGTGGTCCCGATCCATCCTCGCCGAATGAGTATCGGACCTCGCGTTGAGATCAACTCGGCAGTCTGGGAGGGCGGGCAATCTGAGCTGCTCGTCGAGGGTCACGGGGTCGTGTCTGACCGGGTCGCCTAGTGGCTGCCGAAGATCACTCGCGCAGCTCGGTCCGTGGTCACCCTGCGGTCGCTGTTCGGGACCACCGGATAGTGGCGTAGGCACCCGGCAGTGACGGTCTCGTCCCGAACCGCCGTGCCCCCGCGTCGGGGACGGCAGGCAGCGCAACCACGGGATTCGGTAGTTCTGCCCACCCGGCCACGTCCACAGGTGGCGGGGTCGACGCGAACCGGGGTGACCCCACCAGAGGCCGCCCGGTGTGGGTCCGCCGTCAGGTCCGGGTCGGGGACGGCGCGCCAAACAGGCTTTTCATGGTCACATCGACACCACGGCTCTCAGATCAAGATCGAACAGCAGTGGCGTCGACATGACCATGAAAAGACCCGCTTGATCGCTCCGAGACCCGGCGCAGCGCCCTGAGCAGGGCGTTCCACCTTCACCTCGGACCGATCATCAGCCGCCGGGTAGACCACCGACCACTGATCGAGTTCGGACAGACACAGCCTGGGCCCCGGAAGGTCGGCGCGTGAATCGGTGGATCCGGGCGTTCGCTGGCAACGCGCCGCAAGCGGGCGTCCGAGCCACCGAGTTACGTGGTGAACCTTTCGGGACGGGGCACTAGGCTCGATCGACCGCGTTCGCAGCTGAATCGGGAGATCTCGATGACCGCCGTCCAGGAACCACCCACCGCGGTCCGCACCGTCACGGTTACCGTCGACGGCCGTGAGGTCGCTGTCCCCGAGGGCACCACGATCTTCGACGCTGCGCGGCAGGTCGGGGTGGACATCCCGGTGCTGTGCCACAACGAGCGCTACGACCCGGTCGGTGTGTGCCGGATGTGTGTGGTGGACACCGGGGGTCGGGCGTTCGCGGCGGCATGTGTGCGGCCGTGCGAGGACGGCATGGAGGTGCAGACCGCCACGCCCGAGGTGCAGCGCAGCCGCGAGGTGCTCACCGAGATGTTGATGGCCGACCAGCCGGCGCCGGAGCAGGACCGCAAGCACACCACCACGCGGGACAACCTGCTGTTCGACCTGGCCGCCGGGTTCGACGTCGGGCAGGACACCCTGCCGCGCGGGTCGGGGCGGGGCACCGACCTGTCCAACCCGGTGATCGCCGTCGATCACGATGCGTGCATCTTGTGCGACCGGTGCGTGCGGGCGTGCGATGACGTGCAGGGCAACGATGTGATCGGCCGCTCCGGCAAGGGTTATGCCACGCGGATCGCGTTCGACCTGAACGACCCCATGGGTAGCAGCTCGTGCGTGACGTGCGGGGAGTGTGTGCAGGCCTGCCCCACCGGCGCGTTGACGAACAAGGCGATCGGTGGGATCCCGATCCGGCCGCGGGAGGAGCTGGATCAGGTCGATTCGGTGTGCCCGTACTGCGGGGTCGGGTGCGCGCTCACCTACAACGTGGACCGTGAGCGCGGCGCGATCGTGTTCGCCGAGGGCCGCGACCAGCCGGGGTCGCAGAGCCGGTTGTGCGTCAAGGGCCGCTACGGCTGGGACTACGCCGCCTCCCCGCAGCGGCTGACGGTGCCGTTGATCCGCATCGACTCCTCGTACCCGAAGGGTGCGTTGTCGGCAGACGTGCGCGGTGACCGGAACGGCGCCAACGACCGGGGCCGCGCCGGCGGGGGTGGTGAGCGCAGCGGCGGGGGCCGGAAGCCGGATGGCCGGCCCGGGAAGGACCGGGGCCGCAAGCCGGGCGGGCTCGTCGACTACGACGAGGTGTTGCCCCACTTCCGGGAGGCCACCTGGGAGGAGGCGCTCGACCTGGTCGCCCGGCGCCTGAAGGAGATCCACGCGGACGGCGGCCCGGGGGCGATCGCCGGGTTCGGGTCGGCGAAGTGCTCCAACGAGGAGGCCTACCTCTTCCAGAAGCTCATCCGCACCGGCTTCGGCACCAACAACGTCGACCACTGCACGCGGTTGTGCCATGCCTCGAGCGTGGCGGCGCTGTTCGAGGGGGTCGGTTCCGGCGCGGTCTCCACCACCTACGGCGACGTGGTCAACGCCGACGTCGTGATCATCACCGGTTCCAACCCGACCGCCAACCACCCGGTGGCGTCCTCGTTCTTCAAGCAGGCCCGCAGACGCGGCACCAAGATCATCTACGTCGATCCGCGTGCGTCCACCGTGGCGGAGCACGCCGACGTGTTCGTGCAGCTCAAGCCCGGCACCGACGTCGCGTTCTACAACGCGCTGATGCACGAGGTGATCCGGCTCGGGCTCATCGACCGGGAGTTCATCGCGAACCGGACGTCGAACTACGACGAGCTGGCCCGGACCGTGGCCGAGTACCCGCCCGAGCGGGCCGCGCAGATCACCGGCGTGAACGCCGACATGATCCGCGAGGTCGCGCGCCTGTGGGGTGAGGCACGCGCCGGTGTCGTCTACTGGGGGATGGGGATCTCCCAGCACACCACCGGCACCGACAACGCCCGCTGCCTGATCGCGCTGTGCTCGATCACCGGCAACGTCGGGCGGCCGGGCACCGGTCTGCACCCGCTGCGCGGGCAGAACAATGTGCAGGGAGCGTCCGACGCGGGACTGATCCCGATGTTCTACCCGGACTACCAGGGCGTTGACCTGGATGCCACGCGCCTGCGGTTCGAGGAGGCCTGGGGCACACCGCTCGACCCGAAGCGCGGCCTGACCGTCACCGAGATCGTGAAGTCGGTGCTGCAGCCGGGCGGCGTGCGCGGCATGTACATGCTGGGCGAGAACCCGTTCCTGTCCGACCCCAACACCAACAAGGTGCGCAAGGCGCTCGCGGCGCTGGAGTTCCTGGTGGTGCAGGACATCTTCCTCACCGAGACCGCCGAGTTCGCCGACGTGATCCTGCCCGCCACCTCCTACCTGGAGAAGGACGGCACCTACACGAACACCGACCGGCGGGTGCAGCTCGGGCGCAAGGTCCTCGATGCTCCTGGCCAGGCCCGCCCGGACTGGGAGATCGTGCAGGACATCGCGCGGAGCATCGGGCTCGACTGGCGTTACGCGAGCCCGAGCGAGGTGTTCGACGAGATGGTGGCGCTGATGCCGTCGTACGCGAACCTCCGTTGGGACAACCTGGGCGCCTCCGGCAAGCTCTACCCGAATGCCGACCCGGAGCACACCGACGGCACGATCGTCATGTTCGACGAACATTTCAACACCGACGACGGGCTCGCCCACCTCGTGCCCGCCGAGTGGCTGCCGGCCAAGGAGCTGCCCGACGCCGAGTACCCGATGGTGCTCAACACCGGGCGGCTGCTCGAACACTGGCACACCGGGTCGATGACGCGGCGCTCGTTCGCGCTCGACGCGATCTCGCCCGTCGCCGAGGTCTACCTGCACCCGAAGGACGCCGCCGATCGCGGACTCGTCCACGGGGAGCGGGCGCGGGTCCGGTCGCGCCGCGGCACGATCGAGCTGCTGGTGCGGGTGAGCCACCGCGAGCAGCAGGGCAACGTCTTCATCCCGTTCCACTTCCGGGAGGCGGCGGCCAACCTGCTGACGATCGACGAGATCGACCCCTACGGCAAGATCCCGGAGTTCAAGTTCTGCGCCGTCCAGGTCGAGGCCCTATGACGCGTGGCCCCCGGCTCGCCGGGAGGGAGTTCTTCTCCACCCGCACGGTCGCCGAGGCGCTCGCGGGGTTCCGGCCCGCGCGGCGCACCCCGGTGGCGGACGTACCGCTCGCCGACGCCCTGCACCGGGTGCCGGCCGCGGGTGTGCCGGCCCCGGCGGCGCTGCCCGGCTTCGCCCGTTCCACCGTCGACGGCTACGCGGTGCGCGCCGCCGACACCTACGGCGCGTCGGAGGGCCTGCCCTCCTACCTCGACCTGCTGGGCGCGGTGCGGATGGGCGCCGCGCCCACCGTGGCCGTGCGGCCGGGCGGGGCGGTCGGCATGCCGACCGGCGGTGTGCTGCCCGACGGCGCCGACGCCGTCGTGATGGTCGAGCACACCGCCGAGACGATGCCCGGCACGATCGAGGTCATCCGGCCGGTGGCTCCCGGCGGCGGGATCGTGCGCGCCGACGAGGACGTCGCGGCCGGCGCCGCCCTGGTCCGCGGCGGGCGGCCGCTGCGCGCGCCCGACCTGGGCCTGCTCGCCGCGGCGGGCGTGACCGCGGTCGCGGTGCACGCCCGACCGCGGGTGGTGATCATCTCCACCGGCGACGAGGTGGTGCCCCCGGACACCCCGCGGCTGCAGCCCGGTCAGGTGCGCGACGCCACGGCGTCCGCGCTGGCGGGGCTCGTCCGGGACGCGGGCGGCGACCCGGTGATCGCCGGGATCGTCTCCGACGAACCCGGTGCGCTGGAGGCCCGCCTGCGCGAGGTGCTCCCGGGGGCAGACCTGGTGGTCGTCTCGGCAGGCTCCTCGGTCGGGGCCCGCGACGAGACGGCCGGCGCCGTGGCCGCGCTGGGCGACGTCTGGTGTCACGGCCTCGCGATCAAGCCGGGCAAGCCGACCCTGCTCGCCGAGTGCGCGGGGGTGCCCGTGGTCGGGCTGCCCGGCAACCCGCTGTCGGCACTCGTCGTGTTCCGGCTGGTCGGGGTGCCACTGGTCTGGGGGCTGGCCGGCTGCGCCACCCCACCGCCCGAACCCTCCACCCGGGCCCGCCTCACCCGCGACCTCCCGTCCGCCGCGGGCCGGTTGGACGTCGTGCAGGTCGCGCTGCGGGACGGGCTGGCCGAGCCGATCTTCGGCCCCTCGGCCCTCCTGTCGGTGCTCACCCGCGCCGACGGCTACCTGGTGGTCCCGGAACCGGCGACAGGCCTGGACGCGCAAAGCGAAGTAGAGGTCACCCACTACCGCTGACCCCCTCGCACGGAGCTTGCGTGGGGCGACCGAAGCGTGGAGGTCGAGGCAATCCGCTTTCGATGAGCCCCGTTGTGTGCTGGAGTGCTGCTGTGGACATCGTCGCGCAGTGGATCCACACCTCGTGGACCAAGCGGTCCCGCGGGGGGAAGGCAGCCGCGCGCAGGAACGCCGTCCCGGTCGGGTTCGCTGTTCCGGACGCGCCGCCACCGTTCGCACACGTGGTACGCATGTGGGAGCACGACGACTTCCAACCCACCGAGAGCATCGAGCGCCTGGCCGAGATCGACGTCGTCCTCCGCGAGAGAGACGGTCGCCTGAGAGTCCTGCCGCGCGTGAGCCCGTTCCACGGCGTGCCCCCACGACGGCGCCGACCGCCGGCCGTCCGGCTCGCCCCCGGGAGTTGGGTCCGGTGGCAGTTGAACTACCGCTACAGCAGCTTTGCCGGCATGCAGGACTGGTCCTATTGGCTGGACACGTTCAACGTCGCTTACGGCGCGGTGGACCCCGACGTGTTCCTGGGACAACCGACATACGTCATCGACGAGCAAGGCCCGGTCCGCTAGGCAGCAGGGTGAACTGCACTCTCGCGCGCCGACCGATGGTCGAGCGTGTCGAGACCTTCTGGGCGCAGGAGCCGGTCTCGACACGAGCTGCTCGACCTCCGGGCTGCGCCGCTAGGAGAACAGCCCCTTCTGGTCCAGCTCCGCCACCAGCTCCGCGTGGCCCGGCACCTCGATCGGCCAGTCCCTCGCCGCCTGCTCGCCGAAGCGGAAGTTCGGGGTGTGGCCGGCCGTCCACGGGGCCACCGCGTCCATCAGGTCGCGGTGGAGGCGGTTGGGCACGTCCGTGCCGTCCACCAGGGAGAGCACCTGCAGCAGGTAGGGCGCGTCGCGGTTCGCCACGGCGTCCGGCACGGCGGGCGGGCGGGCCAGTGCGCCGCCCAGGTGCCGCAACCCCAGCACGCACATCACGGGCGCGACGGGCCCGGTGATGTCGAGCGCGGCGTCCAGCACGGCGGGGTCGAGCTCGCGCAGCATGGCGTTCGTGCCGGTGTAGGGGTGTGGCTGGTCCGGTTCGTTGAAGATCGTGGCCGCCTGGGTGTAGGGCAGCTCGCCGAGCGAGCCGGTGGTCGGCACGGCCGCGCGCAGGGGCTCCACCAGCCGCTCCCCCTCCGCGGCCGAGCCGGTGTAGGCGATCCGGACCTGCGCGACGTACTTCCCGCGCAGGTGCTCCGGCACCATCGGCAGGTCGGGGTAGGGGAGCACCCCGATCGACGAAGTGAGCTCGTCGGGCAGGTCGGCCGTCCACTCCCGGTATGCGGCGAGCAGGGCGGGCACGTGCTCGCCTGCGACGGACAGCGCGCCGCCGTGGATGCGGCTGACGGGCGCGAGCTCGATCTCCATCGACGTCACCACTCCGAGGCCGGTCCCGGCGCCGCGCAGCATGCGGAAGAGCTCGGCGTCGGACTCGGCGGTGACGTGCCGCTGCCGGCCGTCGGCGGTGACGAGGTCGATGCTGCGGGCCCGGTCGCTCGCCCACCCCAGCTCCCGGGCCAGCACACCGATGCCGCCGCCGAGCGTGTAGCCGACGACGCCGGCCTCGGGCGAGGAGCCGCTGGGAGGTGCCAGCCCGTGCTCGGCCGCCGCTGCGACCACCCGAGCCCAGCGGGTGCCCGCCTCGACCCGCGCCACGCGTTCCTCGGGATCGATCCGGACGCCGTCCATCCGGCGCGTGCTGATCAGCACGCCGGCCGGGAGCGGTACCGCGCGCCCGTGGCCGCTGGTCTCCACTGCGACCTGCAGCCCCTGGTCGGCGGCGTACCGCACCGCGGCCTGGACGTCGCCCGCGGTCTCCGCCGCGACGACGAGGTCCGGCCGGTGCGGGTGCGCCGCCTGGTACCCGGCGAGTTCCCCGTCGAACCGGCTGTCCCCGGGCCGGAACACCGGCCCCGTCACGTTCTCGATCACGTTCATGCCGGCGACGCTACGGACCGTTCCGGACAGGATCGGTCCTGATGCCGGGCGGCATGGTGAACGTGACGGACTCCTCGACGGTGCCGCACTCGGTGACGGCGACCGGGCCGAGCCCGGCGAGCGCGGCGACGACCCCGTCGACCAGCTCCGGTGGGGCCGACGCGCCTGCCGTCACTCCGACCACGCGCGCGTCGCGCAGCCAGTCCGGGCGGATGTCGCTCGCCTCGTCCACGAGGTGGGCCGCCGCGCCGTGCCGCTGGGCGACCTCGACGAGACGCCGCGAGTTGGAGGAGTTGTCCGAACCGACCACCAGCACGACGTCGGCTGCCGCCGCGACGTCGGTGAGCGCGTTCTGGCGGTTGGTGGTGGCGTAGCAGATGTCCTCCGCCGCCGGCCCGCGGATCTCCGGGAACCGGGCCCGGAGGGCGTCGATGATCGCCGCCGTCTCGTCGGTCGCGAGGGTGGTCTGGGTCAGGTACGAGACGCGCGCCGGGTCCTCGACGTGCAGGCTCGCCACACCGGCGACGGACTCCACAAGGATCGTGCGCTCCGGGACCTCACCCAGCGTGCCCTCGATCTCGTCGTGGCCTGCGTGCCCGATGAGGATCACCGTGTCGCCGCGGCCGGCGAACCGGCGGGCCTCGGCGTGCACCTTTGCGACGAGCGGGCAGGTCGCATCGATCACGTCGAGTCCGCGGCGCGTCGCCTCGTCCCGCACCGCCGGCGCCACCCCGTGTGCGGAGAACACCACGGTGGCCCCGTCGGGAACGGCGTCGAGCTCGTCGACGAACACCGCGCCGCGCGCCTCCAGATCCGCCACCACGTGCGTGTTGTGCACGATCTGTCGCCGCACGTAGACCTGAGCAGCCCGCTGCGCGAGTGATCGCTCGACCACCTCGATGGCCCGCTCGACACCCGCGCAGAACGACCGCGGCGACGCGAGCAGGACGGTGCGCGCCCCGGCCACCGACAGCCAGGAGGCCGACACGGACCACGCGGCCAGCCAGCCCTCCTCGTCGCCGTACGCCGTGGCCACGCCGAGGCCGGAGCCGGTGCCGGGGACGACGGCCGCGAGCACCCGCTCGTCGGGGGCGACGTCGAGGCGGATCGGACCGCGAAAGGTCGCGACGCCCCGGCGCCGCAGCTCGCCGGCGAGCAGATCGCCCGCCGGGCAGGAGATCGCGGCTTCACCGGCCCGCAGCAGCTCGTCGGCGACGAGTACCGGATTCATCAGACGCGATCGGCGGCGATGAGCAGGTAGTGGAAGCTGCCCTCCCGGTAAGCGGTCAGGAACGGCTCCTCGATCCCGGTGGCGACCGAGGACTTCGCGCGTAGCTCCCAGTAGGGGATGGTCTGCACGGTCAGATCGATCACGTTGATCGGGACGAGCCCGTTTGCGGCCATGGCCTTGAAGTACGCGCTGCGCGGATGGATGTTGCACGTGTAGTGCTCGTCGATCCGGCTCACCGACTTCGACCGGCCACCCGTCACGTCGTTGTAGCAACCGGTGATGCACACATAACGTCCACCGAACGCCAGCAGGCGGGAGAATTCGGCATACAGCTCGAACAGGTCCACGTACATCGTGGTCTCGTTCGTCCAGATACCGCGTTTGGAGCCGGTGTCGAATCCGGTGTCGAGCATGTTGCGGAAATGGAACCGCACGCTGTCGACCACACCCCGCTCCGCGGCCTGGCTGTTGGCGAAGCCCACCTGGTACTCGGAGATCGTGACGCCGTCGACCTGGCAGCCGAAACGCTGGTGTGCCATGAAGCTCGTGCCGCCCCGCCCCGAGCCGCCGTCCATCAGGTGGTCCGCCGGCGCGATCCGGCCGAGGTTGTCGAGCAGGACGTCGGCCTGCATCGTCTCCAGCCGGTGCATCTCCTTGATGATGCGGTCGTCGCGGGTGTCGGCCGGGCCCTCCAGCACCGACGGGTCGTAGTCGCCGATGCCGTAGTGGTGGTGGTAGAGGCCGTCGATGTGGCCGAGCTCGAGGTTGACCGGGTCGTTGCGGTGGGTGTTCCAGTACGCGGCGACCGCCCGCTGGTAGTCGGTGCGCAGGACACGGGTGTCGGTGGACGCCGTGCTCATTCGGAAGCTCCTTCATGGTGGTAGCGGCGGGTGGTCGCGTGCCATTCGCGGCTGCCGCCCATCCAGGCCCAGGTCTCGGCGAGGAAGCGCCGCAGCGCCGGCGAGCCGGCCGCGCTGAGGGCGGCCGCCTCCGCCACGAACTCGTGCATCAGCTCGTTGTGGATCTCGACGGTGCGCTTGATCGCCTCCCTGCGGGTCAGCCCCTCCTCGGCCACGAGCACGGTGGGCAGGTTGAAGTCGGTGTCCGACTCGTTCGCGCCCGAGTACAGGTCGTTGATCAGGACGTTCGCGTCTCCTGCGAGGGTGATCGCCCGGCGCACCCGCGGGTGGTAGAACTCGTGGGCCGTGAGCTCGTAGCCGCTGACGACGTCGATGAGGATCATCGGCGGCAGGTAGCTGTTGAGGTGGCGCTGCACGAGGTACTCCCACACCGGCGGTGTGCGCCCGTTGCTGTGCCAGTCGGCCTCCTGGTTCCACGCCACGTAGAGGATCGACATCTGGTGCTGGAAGCGCCCCATCTGCGCCGCCGACGTGTAGCGCGCCAGGTGCTCCATCGCGCTGCGGAACGCGGTGGCGATGGGTTCGGCCTTCCGGAACTCGTCGAGCTGGGGCGCGTACGCCGCCGGGAGCTGGGCCGGGTCGACCACCGCGTGCAGCTTGGCCAGCCGGGACCCGACGATCCGCGGGTCGGCCCCCAGCTCCACCTCGTCGACGTAGTAGTCGTCGGCGGCCCACTCCGCCACCACGCACTTGGTGGCGGCGAGCAGCCGGTCCGGATCGTCGGTGCCCGGGTGGGTGAGCATGATCAGCCGGCCGAAGTTGGCGGCGCGCAGGCGGTCGAGGTTGTCCGGGTAGATCCCTACCTCCTCCGCCCACTCGAGCAGCCGCTCGTTGACCTCCTCCCCCAGCGCAGGGTTGTCGCGCACCGGGCCGGGGCAGAACAGCTCCGGCATCGAGTCGTCGTCGCCCTCGCTCGGCGCCGAGGGGACCCCCGCGACGCGCCACCCGGAGGTACCGAGGCCGACGGGGCCACCGAGCACCCGGCCCGTGGTGCCCCCACCCGGCGCCGGCACCTCACCCGTGGCCGGCGGCGGGAACCGCAGGGCCGATGTACCCAGCCCGGTGGCGAACCGGTGAACGGTGGACGCGGCCAGGCGCGGGGTGACGTCCAGCGTGGGAAGGCCGTCGACGAGCCGGGACAGGTCGGCGGGTGGGGCATTCGCCGTGTCGATGAGGACCGAGACGGCCAGTGCGGTGAGGTCGTCCACATCGGACGGTGTGGCGAGCGGTGGTGCCGCACGCATCTGCCCGGGCCCTTCAGTCGCCGTAGTGGGCGAGCTCGACGTCGTCGAGCACGCCGAGCGCGTCCGGCACCAGCACCGCGAGCGAGTAGTAGGCGCTGACGAGGTAGGACATGATCGCCTGCTCGCTGATGCCCATGAAGCGCACGGACAGGCTGGGCTCGTACTCGTCCGGGATCCCGACCTGGTTGAGGCCGATCACGCCCTGGTCGTCCTCACCGGTGCGCATCGCGAAGATGTGGGTGGACTCGCCCGGCGAGATCGGGATCTTGCCGCACGGGAAGATCGGCACGCCCCGCCACGCCGGGAGCTGGTGGCCGTCGACGTCCACCGGGGTGGGGTAGATCCCGCGCTTCGTGCACTCGCGGCCGAACGCGGCGATCGCCCGCGGGTGGGCGAGCAGGAACCGGGTGCGGCGCCGCTTGGACAGCAGCTCGTCGAGGTCGTCCGGGGTGGGCGGTCCGGTGCGGGTGTGGATGCGCTGCCGCAGGTCGGCGTTGTGGAGCAGCCCGAACTCGCGGTTGTTGACCAGCTCGAACTCCTGGCGTTCACGCAGGGCCTCGATGGTGAGCCGCAGCTGCTGCTCCACCTGGTTCATCGGGTCGTTGTAGAGGTCGGCGACACGGGTGTGCACCCGCAGGACGGTCTGCGCCACGCTCAGCTGGTACTCGCGCGGCGCGAGCTCGTAGTCGACGAACGTGCCGGGCAGCATCGATTCGCCTTCGTGGCCGGCCGACAGCGCGATCGCCGACTCGCCGTGCTTGTTCTGCGGCTTGCCCGCGGTGGCGCGGAACTGCTCGACCTGGGCCTGGAGTGTGGCCGACCGCTCCAGCAGCTCGGTGAACGCCTGCCGCGGGAGCACGAGCGCCGTGACGTCGGTCATCGCCCGCGCGGTGTACTCCCAGATGCTCTCCTGGTCGAGCAGCGCCTCGTCACCGAAGAACTCCCCGTCGGCCAGCACGCCCAGCTGGACGGGGTTGCCGTACGGGCCGGTGCCGTTCTTGCTCACCTTGCCGTGGGCGATGAGGTAGATCTGGTCGGCCGGCGAGCCGAACTCGGCGATGGTCTGGCCGGCCGCGAACTCCTGCTGCGCGAACCGGCCGGCGAGCGCCGAGAGCACCTCCTGGTCCTCGTAGCCGCGCAGCAGGGCCAGCTCCCCCAGCTCGCCGGGGATGACCCTGATCTCCCCGCCGTTGTTCGTGAAGGTCACCCGGCCGTCACCGACGACGTAGGTGAGGCGCCGGTTCACCCGGTACGTACCGCCGGACACGTTCACCCACGGCAGCATCCGCAGCAGCCACCGCGAGCTGATCTCCTGCATCTGCGGCACGGATTTGGTCGTGGTCGCGAGATTTCGTGCGGCCGCGGTGCTCAGACTCAGCTGCGACTGCTCCACACGACCGTTCACACTCGATTCCGTCGACTCAGCCCGAGTCACGACTCACACACCTATCCCTTGTCGGGGTGGACAGTGGAAGGAAGATCGAGGACAGATCGGATCGAATTCAGCGGAAAGACAGCACGTTATCGCGCACGAATCTCGATGGGCACGAGCCCGGCGACGCCCCCTGAATGTCGAACCGAATCAGATCGGCACAACTAGCAGCATGCCAAGGACACCCACGACATCGAATACTCCAATGGGGTCTGATCGTCCTGGATCGGGTCACCCGCGGTGAGTCAAGTCGCGCGTCCGGGTGAGGTTCCCTCGCCCGCGAGCATCCGCTCACATGCCTGCACGAGCACGTCGGCCACCTTCCGCAGGTCGGCTCCCGCGAGCGGGTTCGCCGCGCGACGCTGCCATCGGGCCAGCTGCGCGGCTGCCGCCTGCGAGACCTCCTTCCCCGTCGCACCCGGTGCGAGCCCGAGCCGCGTACAGAGATCGGTTCCCGCGGCGCCGAGCAGCCGCTCCACGGCGCGACGCTCGCCGTCCGGGAGATCCAGCTCTCCCGCCCGCACCGCGTCCACCACGTCCAGCTCGGTCAGCTCGAACGCCCTGGAACGGATCCGGTCCAGCCGGTAGCGCAGCCCGTCGCCGTCCACCGGCGGCGGCTCGTGCAGCACCAGGTCCTCCAGGGCCAGCAGCACCGCACGCGACTTGAGCACGTCCGCGCGCCGGGTCAGCCGCTCCGCCACGAGCTCGCACAACAGCGGCAGGCCGCTGCCCTGCACGAGTGCGGCAGCGAGGGCGTGCCGGGTCGGGGCCCGCCCGGACCGGACCTCCGCCACGGCGAACCGCACGACCGCACGCTCGAACGGGACGGGCCGCTCCCGTTCAGGCGCGTCCGCTGCGGACGCGACGGCCGATGGCGCACCCGCGCCGCGGCCGATCGCGACCGTGCGACGGCGTCCGGCCCGGATCTGGCCCACCGGTCCGGTGCCGACCACGACGGGCTGTGTGGCCGCGTCGCCCAACGGGTCGGCGAACCCGCCCGTGGATTCACCGTTGCCCTCGGCCCGGGCCTGCAGGGTCCGGAACTGCTCGTCGGACAGCCCCGCGCCGGCCCGCGCGAACGCAGGGGCCACGGGCACGACGACATGGCACAGCCGCCGCACGTCGCGCCCTGCCGCGCACTCCGTCGCCGCCCGCTGGGCAGGCTCGTCCGCCGGCCCGTCCACGAGGAGGGCACCGATCGCGTGAGCAGGGCGATGCCATGCGGAGCCGAAGGGCTGATCGGGCAGGAGCACGTAGCCGGCGGCATCGCGCCGCAGCAGCACGACGAAGGCGTCGGCATCTGGCGCCGGGCGTCCCGCCGGTGCCGCGGCGTCGATCAGCGCCGCCCCGCCGGTCCCGGGTGTCCCGTTCGTTCCGAGCTCCGCGAGCGCCGGCCGGAGCGCCACCGACCCGTCGCGGTCGCCCGACACCCCGATCCGCAGCGGTACGTCGAGTCGCTCGGCGAGCACGCGCACGGCCTCGGCGTGTGCGGTGTTGCGGTAGCGCTCTCGTGCCTCCCGGACGGCGTCGCGTACCTGGTCGATGAGGGGATGGGTCACTTCGGCGGCGACTGCCGGAGCGGCCGGCCGGATCCCGGCGCCCGCCGCGACAGGAGTCGGATCAGCGGGCGACGTCACGACCGGTGCCGGAAGGGGCACCGAGCCGCTCACGGTCGTGCCTTGCCCGGGAGCGGACCGGATGTCGATCCGCCCGCCGACGGTGGAGATCCGGGTGGTGACGTTGCGCAGGCCCTGCCCCGGCGACCCGGAAGCGCGGTTCCGGTCCCAGCCCGGTCCGTCGTCCTGCACGACGAAGCGCAGCCGGCCGTCCTCGGTGGTCAGGCGCACACCGATCGTGGCCCCCTGCGCGTGCTTGCGCGCGTTGTTCACGGCCTCCAGGCAGCTGAAGTACACCGCCGACTCGACGTCGTGGGGGAACCGGCCGTCGCCGTGCACGCCGCTCGCATCCACCGTGACGGGCGGCTCGCCGCCCCCCAGCTCCTTCTCCAGCGCCCGGACGAGCCCCAACTCGGTCAGCAGCGGAGCCGATACCCCCATGGCTGTCTCCGCGAGGATCGACTCGGCCACGTCGATCTGGTCCGAGACCTGCCCGAGTCGTTCCCGCGCCTTGCCGAACTGGGCCGTGGAGACCTGGTGCTCCACCAGGCCGAGCGCGAGCCGAAGCGACACGAGGTGGTGCTGCGCGCCGTCGTGGAGGTCCCGCTCGATGCGCCGCCGCTCCCCGTCCATCTCGGCGACGACGGCCCGCCGCGACGCGGCGATCTCGCTCGCGTGTGCGAGGGCCGCCCGCAGCTGGCGCTCCAGCTCGATGCCGTACCGGCTTGCCTGCAGCACGGCACCCAGGCTGTCGGCGACGTCCTCCAGCAGGTGCTGCCGCTGCTGTTGCAGGCCGGCGACGGCGGCGTAGTCCACCGCGAGCGTGCCGATGGCTTCGGTCCCGTGGCGGACGACCACCTCGACGAGCTCGTCCGGACAGCGCGCCTCCCCCTCGCTCCAGGTGTAGCTGCGGTCGCGCAGCCCGGGCCGGGTGACCGTCAGCCGGCAGGTGACGGCTCCCAGTCCGCGCCCGACGGCCTCCGCCACGCGCGCCAGGTCGGGGGCGTCGGTTGCGGTGACGCGCGAGAACGCCGTGATCCCGGCGAGCACGCTGTACGGGGTGGGCCGGGTACCGAAGAGGAGCCGGTCGGTCCACCGTTCGGCCCACACGTAGGCGGGACGCAGCATCACCGCCGCCAGGACGGTGGCGAGCACGGCGGAGAGGAGCGCGCCGTCCTCCACCAGCAGACTCCCCGTGCTGGTGCGCACCAGGCAGTAGCCGCCACCGATCAGCGCCGCCGTGAGCCCCGCCGCCAGCCCACGGCTGAACAGGCGCTCCGCGTTCCACAGGCCGCCCGGCCGGGTTGCGATGAACACCGCGCCGGCGATCGCGATCCCGGCCAGCCGGGAGAACCAGAACAGCAGCGCGGTCGGCTCGCCGCTCACCTGGGCCGTCGGGTCCACCAGGAGGAGCATGCTGCCCCAGCCGGTCGTCCAGATCAGCACGGTGATCACGGCGAGAACGGTGGCGATGGCGGACGCCACGGCGACCACGCTGAACAGCAGCCGCGCCTGGGTGCGCGCCGTTGCCGTCGGTGAGCCCCTGATCTGACGAGGCAGGACCATGACGCCGACGACCGGCCCGAGGTACCCGAAAAACAGCACGCAGCTCACGATGGGCGAGAGCAGCGCGGTTCCGAGCCCGGCCAGCAGCAGCGCGCCGGCGCCGGTCAGCAGCAGTGCGGTGCGGGCCGACCGGACGGCCTGGAGCTCGCGCTCCGGCGGGAAGACCGACAACGCGAGGAGGTAGGCCGCGAACGCGACCCCCGGCAGCAGCTCCTGGTGGTACAGGCCGATCTGCAGGCCCGTGACCGCGTCGACCACCATGACCGTGGCGATCGCCTGCACGTTGAAGGCCCCTGCCGACGCGACCATCGCGAGCAGCAGCAGCCTGGTCGACCAGCTCTTGTCCCTCCCCGCGACGAGCGCGCCCGCGACGACGAGCGACAGCACGCTGAGGCCGTAGTCGAGGATCCCCTGTACGCCGAGCCAGTCGAGCAACGGGTCCTGGCTCCCGATCCACCCGATCACACCGGCGGCGAGCGACAGCAGCGACACCACGGCGCAGGCGAGGAGGAGCAGCCAGTAGGCGGTGCTGGCGAGCGCGCTGCGCAGGGTGCTCGCGGAGCCGGGGGCGGTCACGGGATCCTCAGCTCGGCACCGACGCTGCTCTCGACGACCGGCTCGAGCCGGTCGGGCAGCCGGACGCGCACCTCGACCGAGCCCGGAGCAGTGGGTTCCGTCGTCGTCGAGCCTGCGGTGATCGTGAGGTCACCGCCGAGCGCCGTGAGCCGCTCGCTCTCGTCCGCGAGAGCGACGCGGAGCTCATCCGGGCTCACCACCGCGGCCCGGTCCTCGATGCGCACCATCACGTGGGCGTCGGCGCGGTCGAGGTGCACGAGCAGCTCACCGTCGCCTGCGCCGCCGGCAAGGACGCCCAGGGCCGCCGCGACGACGTAGTAGACGCCCGACTCGATCTCGTAGCCCAGTCGGCCCCCGAGGCTGCCGGACATCCGCACCGGGCGACGCAGGTCCGCAGCCACCTCGTCGAGGGCCGCGGCGGGTCCCTGGTCGCGCAGCACGGCCGGATAGACACCGCGAGCGATCAGGCGGAACCGGTCGAGGAGCTCGTCGAGCGCGACCCGGGCCCGCGTGAGCGCTTGCTGCGCCGACTCCGCATCCTCTGGCGAGCGGCCGAGCTCGTCGCCGGCGGCCGCGACGTCGGTGCGCAGGGTGGCCAGCCGGACACCCGTGGCGTTGCCCAGCTCCATGACCAGGCGCCGGCGCTCCACCTCCCGCGCACGGGCGAGGCGTTGCCGCGACGCCTGCAGCTCCTGGGCGAGGTCGTCGGCGCGGCGCACCCGCTCCGCGAGCTCGGCGTTGAGCGCCACACCGCGCAGCAGGAGCGCGGCACCGTTGGCGACGTCCCGGACGAGCTCCTGGTCACCAGGGGTGATGGACGCGCCGGGCTTGGTGATCGCGAGCGCCGCGCGCAGGACCGTGCCGTCCAGCACCGGGACGACGTGGTCGACCTCCGGCCGGGCCAGCAGCATCGCCAGGTTCTCCACCGTGTCGGCCCGGTCGTCGGCGAGCAGCGGCGGGTACTCCGCCGCGCCCACCAGCCGGGCGCCCACGGCGAGCCACACGACCGCCCTGGTGGCGCCGGTGCCGTCGGCGAGCACCTGCGCGAGCCCCGGCAGCGCCTTCTCGAGCGCTCCCGCCCGGATGCGCGCCGCGGCCGCCGCGAGCGACGAGTACGGCGTGACCTCGCGGTAGTGGGTGACCCGTTCGACGATGCGGTCGATCCGCGACTGGGCTGCTCCGAGCCCGAGCGCGGCGATGACGACCGCCACGAACGGGATCAGCACGTCGAGCGGGCCGTGCCCCAGCGCCCAGCCCACCCAGTCGACCACGATGACGAGCACGACAGCGACGCCGCAGGCGACGAGCAGTGCCCGCAGCGACCGCGCCACGATCGTCCGGTTCATCGTGCTCCCGATCCGTGCCCGGTCGGGTTCGGGTCCGATGAGGTCACGCTATTCGCCACGGCGACGAAGGCCAATCGGGCGGACGGGCGAGGGCGGCACATCGAATGCGGGTCAGTCGCCGTCGCGCTGAGAGCGCAGGTAGGTGAGGACGGCGAGCACTCTGCGGTGGTGCTCCGTGATGTCGGCGTGCAGGTTCAGCTTGCCGAAGATGCTGGCGATGTGTTTCTCGACGGCCTTCGGCGTGACGAAGAGCTGCCCGGCGATGCCGTTGTTCGACCGTCCCTCGGCCATCAGGCGCAGGGTGTCGAGCTCCCGCTCCGACAGCGTGGAGATGACCCCCTTCCGCTCGCCGCGCGGCCGCTCCACCAGCCGCCTGGCCAGCACCGGCTCGATGACGATCTCACCGCTGCTGATCCGTGTGAGCGTGTCGCTGAGGACGTCGACGCTCCCCACCTTCTCCTTGAGCCGGTAGCCGATGGACTCCGTGCCGATCTGCAGGATGCGCATCAGGTAGTGCGACTCGGCGTAGTGGGACAGGAACAGCAACCCCATCCCCGGGTGTGCGGCGCGCAGGCGTTCCGCGGTGACCAGGCCGCCGTCCGGCTCAGGGGGCATCCGGATGTCGAGGATCGAGATGTCCGCCGGTTCCTTGGCCATCAGCTCGACGAGGGAGTCGCCGTCGGCGGTGCAGCCCACGACCTCGTGCCCCGCCGCCTCCAGGAGCATGACCAGACCCTCGCGGAAGAGAGCACCGTCCTCGGCAAGCGCTACTCGCATGGGATCCTCATCGTGATAGTGCCGGCGCGCGGTCCACCCGCCACGTCGATCACACCGTCCAGGGGCCGGACGGCTCCCAGCATCGCGTCGGCATGGCGCACCTCGACCCCGACGACGTCCACGGCGAGCGTGTGATCCTCCCGCCGCACCACGACGTCGAGACGGGACGTGCCGGGCGGCAGGGCCTCCAAGCACCCGACCACCGCGAAGTAGGCGGCGCCTTCTGCCGCGGGTCCGAAGCGGTCCTCGGGAGCGACCACCCGAACCGGCACATCGATCCGGTCGGCCGCCTCACGCAGTGCCGGTCCGAGGCCTGCCTCGTCGAGCAGCGGCGGGTAGATCCTGGAGGAGACGTCGCGCAGTTCCTGGAGCACGGAGTGCAACTCGTCCTGGAAGCCGTCGATGTAATCCTGGATGTCGCATTCGGCCGCAGCGGCACGGTGGCGCAACAGCCCGAGCTGCAGCGTGAGCGCGGAGATCCGCAGGGACGCGCCGTCGTGCAGCTGCCGTTCGACGCTGCGGCGCAGCCACCACTGCTCGCGTTCGGTGCGGAGGCGGGCCGCCCTCGTGGGGGCGGAGAGTCGGGTGACGGGTTCGGCGGGCGGGGCGGGGGGAAGCGGCGATTCGGGAGACGGGCCCTGCTCGGAGGCGGTGCGGGGAGCGTCGCCGGCGCGCTGCGCTGGCTCGAGCATCATGCAGTCATCGTCCGGCGACGCCGTGTATCAGTGAATGGGGTGCGCCCCACCTCGGGTAGGGCTGGCCCCCTTGTTCGACCGGGATCCGGCCAGAACCGTAATGGGAGGCCCCCGAGCGGCGACGGGCCACACGAGACCCGTTCCTGGGAGGAGACGTGAGCTATCACCTCGGGGTGGACCTCGGCACGACGTTCGTCGCAGCCGCACTGGCCACCGACAACGGCGTCGAGATGTTCACCCTCGGCGACCGGTCGGTGGTCACACCCGCCGTCGTGTACCTGCGCGAGGACGGTGCGCTCGTCTCCGGCGACGCGGCGGCCCGCCGGGCGGTCAGCAGCCCGGACCGGATCGGGCGCGAGTTCAAGCGCCGCCTCGGCGATCCGACGCCGGTGATGCTCGGCGGCATGCCCTACGCGGTCACCGTGCTGCTCGGCGCCCTGCTGCACGACGTCCTCACCCGGGTCACCGAGACCGAGGGCACCAAACCCGACGGCGTGGTGCTCACCCACCCGGCCAACTGGGGGCCGTTCCGGAGGGAACTGTTCGACGAGGTCCCCCACGTCGCGGGCCTCACGGCGCCCCACATGGTCACCGAGCCGGAGGCCGCGGCGGCACACTACGCCGCGTCCCGGCACCTGTCCGACGGCGAGATCATCGCCGTGTACGACCTGGGCGGCGGCACGTTCGACGCCACCGTGCTGCGCAAGCACCCCGGCGGCATCGAGATCCTCGGTATCCCGGAGGGCATCGAGCGCCTCGGCGGCGTCGATTTCGACGAGTCGATCCTCTCCCACGTCAACTACGTGGCAGGCGGTGCGCTCAGCGAGCTCGACATGAGGGACCCGCAGACCGGCGTCGCGCTCGCCAGGCTGAACCAGGACTGCGTGCTGGCCAAGGAGGCACTCTCGATCGACACCGAGACGACGATCCCCGTCTTCCTGCCCAACCGTCACTTCGACGTGCAGCTCACGCGCGCGGAGTTCGAGGACATGATCCGGGCACCGATCGAGTCCACGATCGGCACCCTCGTGCGCACGCTGCGCTCGGCCCAGGTCGACCCGAACCAGCTCTCCGCCGTGCTGCTGGTCGGCGGGTCGTCCCGGATCCCCCTCGTGTCGCGCATGATCTCCGAGGCGATCGGCCGTCCGACGGTGGTCGACGCGCACCCGAAGTACGCCGTCGCGCTGGGTGCCGCCAGTCTCGCGCGCGCCGGTGCGAGCACGATGCGGGAAAGCGCGGCCGGCGGAGCTTCGGCCCCACCGGTCGGCCCGTTCCCCACGGCGGTTCCGGATGGCCCCAAGGCCGGCACCGGAGGTCCGGGTGCGCCCGCGGCCCGGCATGCGCACGACACGGGCGGCGGGCCCGCGCCGACGCCCACGACACCTCCCCCCGCGGCCCAGCCGGGCGGGCCACCACCCGCGGCCTCGCCCGCCGCGCACCCGGGCCACGGCCGACCCGACGCTCGAGGCACGGCGCATGGCCAACCGGGGGTCGCACCACCCACCGGTCCGCCCGCGCCTCCCCGCCCGGGTGGCAGCCGGAGCGGCCGGAACCGCGTTCTGCTCGTCGTCGCAGCGGTGATCGCTCTACTCGCCGTGGTCGGCGGAGTCGGCTACGTCGCGGTTGATCAGTTGTGGCCCGGCCAGCAGACGCCCGTCGGACAACCGGAGCCTCCGGCAGGGGCGCCCGAGCCACCGGCCGATGCGCCGCCGGCAGGTGCGCCGGCACCTGCCGCGGCTCCCGCGTCGAGCGTGCCGGTGCCGTCGCTGGGCCCCACGGTCCCCGTCGGGGCCACCTCGGGCTTCGTCGTCGTCGCACCCAACGGGCGCCAGGCCTACATCGCCAACCGGGCAGCCGGCGTCGTCACGGTCGTCGACACCGCGGTGAACCGGGTGACGGCCACGATTCCCGTGCAGGCGGGCCCACCGCAGTTCCTGTCGTTCTCACCGGACAGCAGAACCATCTACGTCAGCATCTGGGACGACGCCCGCACGATCGCCGCCGTCGGGGTGCTCGACACCACCAGCAACTCGATGGTCGCGACGATCCCCGTGCGCACCAGGCCGTACCTCGCCGCCGTCAGTCGCGACGGGAAATGGCTCTACGTGCCCAACCACGACTCGGGCACGGTCTCCCTCATCGACACCGCCACCAACGCGGTGACCACCGAGATCAAGGTCGCCCCCAACCCGCACTGGATCGAGTTCTCGACCGACGGCACGCGCGCCTACATCGCCAACCACGAGTCCAACCTGGTGTCGGTGCTCGACACGTCGAACAACACCGTGGTCGCCGAGGTACCCGTGGACACCAGCCCGCACAGCGTGGCGGTGCACCCCACGCGGCCGCTCGTGGCCAACGTCAACTACGACTCCAGCACCGTCACGATGATCGACACGGACACCGAGCAGGTCGTGGCCAGGATCCCGGTGGGGCGCAAGCCCCAGGACGTCACCTGGGCGCCCGACGGCCGCTTCGCCTACACGGCCAACGTCGAGGACAACTCGGTCTCGGTGATCAACGCCGACACGATGACCGTCACGGCCACCATCCCGACCGGTGGATCGCCCACGTCCGTCGCCGTGAACCCGGACGGCAGGACCGGCTACGTCACCAACCTCAAGGACGGCACGCTCACGCTGCTCAACCTCGCCGGCTGAGCCGGGTGGGGGGTGAACCCCACCCGCAACGGCGGGTCGCCACCCCGGGTTCGTAGGGGCAGCGCCATGTATCGCTGAATGATCGCCGTGCATCCTTCACTGGTACCGGGAAACTCCGGACCGGGAGGAGAACGACGATGAGCACCACCGCCGCATTTCTCAGCAACCGCGATCGTGCTGTTCTCCGGGCCGTCGAGGCCGGCCGGTGCGAGATCTCCCCGAAAGACCGTGTGCTCGTTGTCGACGGTCTGTGTTTCACCGACCAGTTCGCCGGAACGCGCCTCACCAAGGCAGGCCTGATCGCCGCCGCCACGGGCACGGGGCAGGCCCTGCTCACCGCGTCCGGCCGCGCGCTGGTCCGGGCAGGCGCGGCGTCATGACCATCGCCGTTGCGCACACCGGCCCCGCCTCGCTCAGCCGACACGACCGCTGCGACCGCTGCAGCGCCGCGGCCCAGGTCAGGGCACTACTGCCCACCGGCGGCGAGCTCCTGTTCTGCGGCCACCACGCCCGCGCGCACGTCCCGCGCCTGCGCGAGCTCGGTGCCGCCATCAGCCCCGACCTCGCGCACGCCATGGGGCCGCGCGAGGTCGGTGCCGCCATCAGTCCCGGCCCCTGAACGCCCCCACCCTCTCCACGAGCCCGGTCGCCTCCCGCGACCGGGCTCTCTGCGTGTCGGGCCACGCCGCGAGGAGGGGGTTCACCCCACCTGACGCCCGGGTGCCGACTCCCCGCGTCGTGGGGCCTGCTCGGTGTTTTCAGCGTCCGTTCACTGCCATTCTTTACATGGGCTTAAGAACTGCAGGAATACGTCCCGCAGCCCATTTCGAAAGGCGGACGACATGTCGGACTACTGCGACGACGAGCACGAGGACGTCGACTGGGAGGACAGCGAGGACTCGGAGGACGAGGACCTCGAGGAGGTCGACTTCGAGGACGAGGACGAGGACGAAGACGAGGACTGCGAAGACCACGAGTACGCCTGACCCTCGCACCGACCCGAACCGAGAATCATGAACGCGCAGCCCGTGCCGGACACCGCAACCCGGACAGCCCAGGACGTCCTGGACGCGGCCGTCGGCGCAGCGCGAGCTGGAGGCCGGCCGGACATCACCGGCCGGCCTCCGGCATCTCGGCACCTCCGCGAGATCGCCTCGGTCACCGTGCAGGTGGCCGGCGGCACGCAGCAGGACCGCACCGCACTGGTGACGGCCCTGATGCGAGCCGGGGCCCGCCGCATCACCTTCACCGGCGGCCACCCCGGCGGCCCGCTGGGTACCGCGGTGGACGCCGTCGTGCTCGTCGCCTCGGCCGAACAGGTGATCGGGGCCGCCGAGCACGACCTGGTACGCACCCTGCACCACCGCTCCCCTCGCATCCTGCTCGCCCTCACCGCGATCGACCGGCATCCGTCGTGGCGGGAGGTGCTCGACGCCGACCTCGAACAACTGCGCGTCGCCGGCGCCGCCGTGGCTCCCTTCGCGGTCTCGGTCGACATGTACAGCCACGCCGTCGTCACCGGCGATCCGGCCCTGGCCACCGCCTCCGGCATCCCCGCACTCGCCCGGCGCCTGGACGACATCGCCGAGCAGGTGGCGCCCGGCTCCGCCCGCACCATGGCCCACCAGGCGTTGAACGCCCGCACCGAGCCTGCCACCGCACCCCCCGCAGAACGCCGACCCACCGGACGCCGGCCGCGTGCCGCAGCCGACCGCACGGGTCCCGACCGCAGCCGCTGGCAGCCGGTGCTCACCGACGGCATGGCGGCCGCGTCCTCCGACGTCGACTTCGACCTGCGCCGCCGCGTGCGCACCGTCATCGCCGACGCCGAGGGCGTCGTCGAAGCGAGCGACCCCACGCGGGACTGGAACGACCTCGAGGCCTGGCTGCGCGCCCGCCTCTCCTACGAGGCCACGCAGACGTTCGCATTGCTGGCCGACCGCACCGCGGAGGTCACCGCGGCACTCGAGCGGGAGCTCGGCGCGGAGCCGCTTCCCCGACCGGCCCCTGCCGACCTGCCCGATCTCCTCGACCACCTGCCGCCCCGCGAGGCACCCAGAGGAGTCCGCCGACCTCTGGCGACCCGCGGCCGCAGCCTGGTGATGTCCGGCTACGGCGGCCTGATGATGGCTCTGATCCTCCCGCGCTTCGCAGGCGTGCAACTCCCGGCATGGGTGATCGTTGCCGGTGCCCTCGCCACCGCGCTCCTGCTGGGCGGCGCCACCCTGAGCGGCGAACGCAAGCGGCACCTGGAGACGAGCCGCACCCGAGCGAAGTCCCGCGTCCGGCACTACGCCGACGACTTCCTCCTGGTAACAGTGAAACAAACAAAAGACACACTGAGAGCCACGCACCAACACCTAAGAAACGAATGCACCAAACGTACTATGGAGCCATAGTGCTGTTTGAAGGGCTCAGAAACAGCGGTATGGCTCCATAATGCTCACTTGTGGATGACCTGTGGATGGCTGTTTGACCTGCGGTTGCCTTTGCTGCAGCTTGACCTTGTGGCTCTTCCTCCATTGCCGTTGCTGTTTCGTGGGTCCGAGGCCGTGGCATGCGGTGTGCTCACGCGCGCCCAGCTACGCGGGCCCGGGGTACGCAGGCTCTGCCGGGACTTCTACACCTCGGCAGGCACGAGGGTCACCCACGAGCTGCGCTGCCGCGCTCTCGCGTTGGCCCTCCCTCAGGGGACCGTGATCACCGGTCGATCGGCCGCCACGCTGCGCGGAGTGCGCCTGTGCTGGCCGGAGGACGATGTGCAGGTCCTAGCCTCGCTGGAGGCGCGGCTCGGCCGCCGCAGCGGCTTGGACGTTCGGCGGACCGCGATCGCGCCGGACGAATGGGAGCCGTGGTCGGGTGGACGGATCGCCACACCGCTCCGCATGGCGCTCGACCTGCTGCTCGCCCGCCCATTGCCCGACGCGGTCGCCGACCTGGATGCCGTGCTGCGCGCCGGGAAGGTCGAGCGGGCGACGCTCGCGCGGATGCTGGTGGAGCGGTCCGACAACGGGATCGTCCTCGCTCGCCGCGCCCTCGAGCTCACCGATCCGCGCGCCGAGTCGCTGCCGGAGTCGAAGCTGCGGGTGCACCTCGTGCTGGACGGCCTCAACCCGGTACCCCAGTACTGGATCGAGGACGGCGACGGTCGCATCGCCCGAGTCGATCTCGCACTCCCGGAGCACAAGCTCGCGATCGAATACGACGGCGACTGGCGCGACGGCGAGTCGTGGGCGCTGAACCGCGACCGCGACCGCTTGAACCGCGTCCACGCGCTCAACTGGCGAGTGGTCTTCGTAACGGCGCCCCTACTGCGCAACGAGCAGGCAATGCTGCAGACGGTAAGAGCAGCAATCCCCCGCTGAGCATTATGGAGCCATACTGCTGTTTCTGGGCCTCTCAAACAGCACTATGGATCCATACCGCGATCGAGGTGGTGGCGTTGGCGGCGAGATAGCATCGTCAGGAGCCCCGCCAGGGCGGCTGTGGCTGTCAGTACCACAGCCAGGGTCACCACCGTGCCTCCTGGGGTGGACTCTGTCGGTGGGGGCACGGTTGTCGCCTGGCCGTGGTGGTCGCCGTGCTCGGCCATCGCCACCAGGGGGCCGGGCTCGCCGAGGGCCAGTTCCAGTGCATCGTGCGCCGGTTCGGGGCCGCCGTCGGCCCAGCTGTCCGTCCACTCGACCGTGGTGCCGGCGGCGTCCGTACTGGCCGCCCGGAATCGGACCGGACCCGCCCCTTGCGGCATCAGGTCCGCGTGCAGGGTGAAGTCCACCGATCCGGCGGACCGGGGCTCCGAGGCCGTCCATGCGATGGTCGACACGATCTCGGTCACGGGGCCGTCCGCGGTGGGGGCGGGGGTCGGGAGCGCGGTCGTGGTGAGGTCCGCCGTCCACCCGGGCGGGGCCGGCGCCGTGACGCCGACCAGCGGCCGCCCGGTGGGCAGGAGCAGCTGGAGGCGGGTGGCCGGCGGATCGCCGTCGGCGAAGCGGAAGACCAGCGTGACGTCCCGAGCGCCGGGCTCGACGCGGTCGGGCTCGATCACCAGCCCGGCCCCGTCCGGTGCACCGGCCGCCGCCGCGGCGCTCCCGGCCCCCGGCAGGAGCGCCGCGAGGGACAGCAGCACCGCGGCGACGGATCTCATCACGGCGCAGTCACCCGTGACGGCTCAGGTCGTGGAAGAAGCCGTCGATGACGTGCAGCGAGCCTGCGCGGGCCATCTCGTCGTAGACGTACTTGCCCACCGCGAGGTCGAGCACGCCGAGGCCGAACGGCGAGAACACGACCGGCCGGTCCGTCGGCACGCTCACGCGACCGGCCATGACGTCGTCGAGCGTGCCGTGCAGGAAGTCGCGGTTGCCGGTGAGCTGCTCGACCAGGTGCGGCGAGGTGTCAGCCTTGAGGCAGTGCTCGACGTCGTCGACGATGTTGGTCGACGCGAGCAGGATCTCCGGCGCGAGGTCGCGCAGGGACACGTGCAGCACCACCGGGTTGTGCGCGAACCACGACACGTCGTCGACGTACGGCTTGCTCGCCACGGTGGCGAAGACGACCAGGTCGGACGACCGGATCAGCTTCTCCGCGGTGTCGTGCACGGTGATGCGGCCCGCCACCCCGGACCGTTCCAGGTGAGAACGGAAGCCTGCCGCGCTGTCGGCGGACAGGTCGTGCACGCCGACCTCGTCGAACGACCAGCCGGTGCCGGCCAGGAAGGTGTGGATGTAGCGCGCGATCAGACCCGTCCCGATGAACCCGACGCGCGCCGGTCGCGGCCGCCCCTGCGTGAGCCGGTCGGCCCCCAGGGCGGCCGACGCCGCCGTCCGGGTGGCGCTGATGATCGAGCTCTCCAGGCAGGCGAACGGGTAGCCGGTGTCGTGGTCGTTGAGGATCAGCACGGCCGAGGCCCGCGGGATGCCCGCGGAGACGTTGTCCGGGAAGCTGGAGATCCACTTCAGGCCGTCCACCTTGATCGGCCCGCCGATCGACGCGGGAAGCGCGATGATGCGGGCGGTCGGACGGTCCGGGAACCGCAGGAAGTAGGACGGCGGGTTCACCGAGTCGCCGGCGCCGTGCAGCCGGTAGGTGGCCTCGACCAGGTCCATGACCTGCTTCTCCCGGCCCTGCAGCGCGCGCTGGACCTGGGCACCCGAGATCACCGCGAACGGCGGCACGCCGGTCACTGGAGGGCCCCGGGCACCGGCATGCGCAGTGGAGCGCTCATGCCCACGAGAACCTCGCGCTCTCCCTCGTAGGGCTCCCGGCTGTGCGCCATCCGCACGTTGTCGACGAGCAGCAGGTCGCCGGCCTGCCAGGGCTCGCGGAGGGTGTTGGCCTCGTAGACCCGGTTGAGCAGCTCGACGATGTCGGCACCGACCGGGTCGCCGCCGCCGAAGCAGGTGGTGAACGGCAGGCCATCGGAGCCGTAGGCGTCCACCAGGTACTCGTGCACGTCGGGGTCCATCGTCCATTCGTTCAGGAAGGCGATCTGGTTGAACCAGCAGGCCTGCCCGGTGACGGGGTGCCCGACCAGCGCGTGGCGCCGCTGCCGGGTGCGCAGGCCGCCGTCCGGCCGCCACTCGAACTCGATCGCGTTCGCCCGGCAGTAGGCCTCGACGGCGCCGCGGTCGTCCGTGCCGAACGCGTCGGCGTAGGAGGCGCCGATCTCGTCGTTGTAGTTGCGGACGAGCATCCAGCCCTCACGCGCGAACCGCTGCACCAGGTCCGGGGGCAGCCCGTTCATCACGGCCGTGGAGTCGGCCACCCCGGTCACGCCGCCCGTCTTCGGCGGGGTGAGGCAGGCGAACAGCATCAGCGACGGGATGTCGAGGGTGTAGCTCAGCTCGTGGTGCATGCACATCGGCTGGTTCGCGGGCCACTTCGTGGAGGAGTAGATGCCCTCGAGATAGGTCTGGCGCGGCGCGAACGCCTCCCGTTCGGCCATCAGGCCGGTGCCCAGGCGCTGGTACACCGCGGCGACCTCGGCGGCGTTGCGCAACCCCAGGCCGCGGACGAGAACGGCGCCGTGCTGCGTGACGACCGCCCGCAGACCGTCCCGGTGCTGGGCCGTCCAGCTCGCGGCGTCGGCGGTCGGTTCGACGTGCAGGAGCGGCGTCCGGCCGGGGCTCAGCTCGATGTCGAGCGGTGGCGCCAGGTGTGGGGACGACATCGCGATCTCCTCTGGTCGGTTTCGTTCGCGTGTTGGAGTCGGATCGGATCAATCAGGCGTGTCGGCAGGAGACGGCGAGGTTTCGTCCGTCGTCCGCCGGCTCCTCGGTCGGTGCCGGCCTGCTGTCGACCAGCTCGGCGAGGTCGGCCAGCACGGGGTGCTGGATGACGTCCTTGAGCGACACGACGCGGTTCAGGGCGACCGCGAGCTTCACCGCGGACAGCGAGGACCCGCCCAGGTCGAAGAAGTGGTCGAGCCGGCCGATCCGGTCCACCTCGACGCCGAGCACCTTCGACCACACGGCCGCGAGCCGGACCTCGGTGGGCGTGACCGGCGGGGTGTGGTCGTCCTCGTCGGTGACCGCGAGCTCGGCGGCCAGCGCGGTGAGCACCTTCGTGTCGATCTTGCCGTTGGCCGTGAGCGGCAGGCTCTCCCGCCGGTGGAACGCGGCCGGGACCATGTAGTGCGGCAACGACTCCCCCAGCCGCGCCCTCAGGAGGTCCACCTCGAGGAGCTGCTCGCCGGAGTAGAAGGCGACCAGGTGCTTACCCCCGTCGGGCCGCTCGGCCACGACGACCGCGCCGTCGCGGACACCCGGCACGCGCAGCAGGGTGTTGTCGATCTCGCCGATCTCGATGCGGAAGCCGGAGATCTTCACCTGGCTGTCGCGGCGTCCGAGGAACTCCAGCTTGCCGTCCGGCCGCCAGCGGCCGAAGTCGCCGCCCTTGTAGAGGCGCTCGCCGGGACGGTGCGGGTCGGTCATGTACGTCGTGCGCGTGCGCTCGGGATCGTTGACGTACCCGCGGCCCACGCAGACGCCCGAGAAGGCGATCAGGCCCGGAGCCCCGAGCGGCACCGGGTTGAGCTGCTCGTCGACGACGTAGACATTGACGTTCTGCACCGCCGGGCCGAGTGGCATGCGGTCCGTGTCCGGAGCCGCGTGCATGACCTCGTGGTTGGTGTCGTCCGAGGTCTCGGTCAGCCCGTATGCGTTGACCAGGATGGATCCGGGCCGGGTGGCGAAGAAGCGCTGGGCGAGCTCGGTCTTGAGCGCCTCGCCCGTGGCCGAGACGCAGCGCAGGTGCGGCAGCTCGAGGGGGTGCTGCTCCAGGTAGGACAGGACGACCTCGAGGTAGGAGGGCACCACCTGCACGACCCCGACCTGCTCGCGCTCGACCGTGTCGACGAAACGCGCGACGTCCAGGATCACGTCCTGCTCGACCAGCACGGTGCGCCCACCGACCAGCAGCGCGGACACCAGCTGCCACAGCGAGATGTCGAAGCACTGGGGCGCGACCTGCGCGACGACGTCCCCCTCGCGGATGCCGAGGTCGGCGATCTTGGCGTGGAGGTGGTTGAGCATGCCGGCGTGCTCGCACATCGCACCCTTCGGCTCGCCGGTGGAGCCCGAGGTGAAGTAGATGTAGGCGAGCTGGTCCGCCGCGACGGCGACACCGAGGTCGTGGTCGGCGTGGTCTTCCGCATAAGCGGCGTCGACGAACACCTGCTCCACTCCCGGGAGCGTGTCGAGGGCATTGTCCAGCGTGGTCGTGCTGCCGAGCTCGGTCAGCACCAGCGTGCAGTTCGCCCGGGACAGCGTCCTCGCGATGCGGTCCGCTGGGAAGTGCGGCTCGATGGGCAGGTACACCCCGCCGGCCTTGAAGATCGCGATGACGGCGGCCATCCAGTCCAGGTTCCGCTCGGTCGCGACCGCGACCACGCCCTCGCGGTGCAGCCCGCGTGCCAGCAGCGCCCGCCCCAGCCGGTTCGCCCGCGCGTCGAGCTCCCGGTAGGTCCACTGCCGGTCGCGGTGCACGGCGGCGACGGCGTCCGGATGCATCCGCACGCGCTGCTCGAACAGCTCGTGGAAGCGGCGGTCCGGCAGCTCGCGGCGCGGTCCGGCGAGCCCGTCGAGCTGGAAGCGCAGCTCCTCGTACGACAGGAGGCTCGCCTGCCCGTGCTCGGCGTCCGGGTGGGCGGCCATCGACTCGAGCGCGGCGAGGTGGTAGCCGGCGATCCGCGCGGCGGCGGGGGCGTCGAGCGCGTCGGTGCGGTACCGCAGCCGCAGCGCGCCGCCGCCGTTCGTCAGCCCCACCCGGAGCACCACGCCATCGGCGAGGTCCCGGCCGGTGTCGAGGGGGTCGATCGGGTCGAACTCGGTCTCGAACCGCGGCCCGGCGACGCCCAGCTCGCTCTTCAGCTCGTCCACGTCGAACGCCCGGTGCCGCACCACGTCCATCTCGACCACGGCGGCGGCCTCCAGCAGCGACCGCCACGAGCCGGGTTCGGTGGTGAGCGCGCAGGGCAGTCCCCGACCGCCCGGCCCGGCCGCGTAGCCGGTCACCACGGCCTGCTCGCCGGACAGCGCCGCCAACACCTTCGCGTGCGCGGCCAGCGTGAGCGAGTGCAGCGGCAGCTCCGTCTGGCCGGCCAACCGGCGCATCGCCGCGATGAGGTCGGCGGTGAGGGGCTCGACGTGCTCGGCGATGCCGGGGGTCGGGTGAAGCGTCCACCGCGGGATCACGGTCGCCCCTCCCGCGGAGAGCACTCCCCGCCAGAACTCCCGGCAAGTCTCGATCTGCGTGTTCATCGATCTGTTCCTTCCGCTGCCGGGGTCTTATTCGCCGCGCACGAGCACGGCGGCCCAGTTGTCGTCGATGCTGATCCGGCGAACCTGGAGATCAGCGGATTGCTCGCGCATCTTCTTCGCGGGGTTACCGCCCCACCGTGCGTTCGGCGGCACTTCCTCGCCCTTCATGAGGAAGGAGTCGGCGGCGAGCACCGAACCCTCGCCCATCGTCACGCCGTAGTGGACGAATGCGCCGACCCCGATGGTGCAGCCGGCACCGATCGCGGTGCGGTCCGACTTGAACGCACCGTCCTCCTGTGAGTGGCACTGCACGATGCTCCCGACGTTGAGCGTGCACTCGTCGCCGATGCTGACGAGGGTCTTCTCCACGAACGCGCAGCCGTCGTCGAACACGCGCTTGCCGATCCGGACACCCAGCAGTCGCCAGATGAGGTTCTTGAAAGGAGTGCCGTTGAAGACCGGCAGATACGCCTGGGCCGGCACCTTCCAGAAGCGTTCGTGCCGCCAGAAGGCGCGGTCGTAGATCGAGCACCCGTCCGGCCGCAACGCCTGGAGTTCGCGGACCGCCCGCTCGACCAGCACGAAGAAGGTCACTCCGAACACGAGGACGAGGGCGTTGGCGAGCGCGACCACCGCTGCACCCCACGAGTGGTGGAGGTCGGCGGCGAGCATCCCGATGAGCGTCAGCGCGAAGACGTAGATCCACCGGACGAACAGGAACAGCGCCATCGTGACGAGGTTGTGCCTGTTCTTGGCGGCAAGGCGACGGCGCTGCTCGCCGATCTCCAGGTCGAACCCGATGTCGCGCTGCACCGATCGCGGGATCTCGAAGCTGGGCGAGCCCAGCAGGCCGACGCCTTCCCGGATCGGCCCGTCGATCGGGACCATGACCTTCGTGGCGAGGAGGCAGTTGTCGCCGGTCCGACCCTGGGACGGGTACGCGATGTTGTTGCCGAGGAAGTTGTTGGCGCCGATCGACGTCCGGGACACGCGGAACGAGGTGTTCGAGAAATCGGCGTTGATGATCGACAGCCCGTCCGCGACCACGGTGCCGCTGCCGACCGAGCTCAGGAACGGGGAGTCGTGCTTCACCCGCTGACCGAAGTTCGACCCGGTCTGCTCCACCTGCGAAAGGTCGTATCCGAGGCCACGCAGGTAATGGACGATGTACGAGCTGTCCCCGAAGAGGAACGCGAAGAACTTGACGTTGGTCGTGCGCACGATCGTGCGGTGGGCCCAGTAGTGGAAGCCGTACAGCGGGTAGACCTTGCCCGGACGGATCGCGAGACCGAGCAGTCGCGGCACGGTGAACACGAACACCAGTCCGACCAGCAGGAAACCGAGCATCAGCACGGCCGACGCCACCGCCGCGTAGAGGTAGAAGGTCCAGTCCCGGAACGCCAGCGGACCACTGCCGAGCAGCGCCGTGACCTGCGGGATCTGGGCGAGCAGCATGATCGCGCCGCCGGTCGCCAACGGCAGGGTCAGCACGAGCAGGTTCAGCAGCTGCACGACCGTGAACAGGACCCGGCGCACCGTGCCGCAGGTCGCGCCGCCGACGCCCCGGTAGTCGACGTCCGTGCGCAGCGCCGGAGAACCGTGCCAGCGCTCGCCGTCGGGGACGGTCTGGCCGGCGTGCAGGGACGAGGAGTGCCCGAGCTGGGCACCGTCGCCCAGGGACGTCCAGATGTCGAGCACCGTGTGGTCGCCGACGAGCGTGTCCTTGCCCAGGGTGACCGCGCCGGTCTGGATGACGCCGTTGTGGGCCCGGTAGCCGGTGAAGAACGAGTCCTTCGAGATCACGGCGCCGTCGCCGAGGGTGAGCATGTCGGTGCACACGGGCACGTTCTTGGAGAAGATCGCGACGCCGCGCCCGACCTTCGCGCCCAGCGTCCGGAGGTAGAACGCGTAGAGGGGCGTGCCGACGAACAGGGCCATCGGGTTCCGCTGGACCAGCGTCTTGATCATCCAGAAGCGGAAGTACGCAAGGCTCCAGACCGGGACCTCCTGGGGCTTCCACCGGCCGACGAGCACCCACTTGAGCAGGACCGGAAGGCCACACAAGCCGACGAACGCCGCTGCGCCGACCACGACCGACCGCAGGTAGACGTCGACCACGCCGGTACCGGCCGCGATCCAGCCGACACCGCCCAGGAGGGCGTAGGCGGTGAGGGACGGGTAGGCCACGAGGAACAGGAGCTGCAGAGCCCCGCAGAGGAGGTACCGCTGCTTGCGGGTGGGCACCTGGCGGTGCCGCGCGGCGCGCACCGTACGCGCCCGGACCGCCCGCAGGATCTGCGTTCCGAGCACCGGCGGCTCCGCCGAGTCGGCCGCGTTGACCGCGGCGGCCGCCCCCGTGCCGAACGTCGTGGCCAGGCTCGTGATCGTGGGGTTCGCGTAGACGTCCTTCATCCCGATCGAGGGCAGGTCGTCGCGCTTGCGGAGCTTGGCGCAGAAACGCGCCATCACCATCGAGTCGGCCCCCAGGTCGGCGAAGAAATGCGCGTCGACCGGAACCTCGGCACCGATGACCTCGGCCAGAACCGTGGCCAGCGCGGTGGCGAGACCGGTGTCGACTGAGCCGGATGCCGGCGCGAAGGCACCTGCGAGTGCCGCGATGCTGGGGTTCGCGTAGACGTCCTTCATCCCGACGGAGGGCAGGTCGTCGCGCTTGCGGAGCTTGGCGCAGAAACGCGCCATCGACATGGAGTCGGCCCCGAGGTCGGTGAAGAAATGCGCGTCGACCGGAACCTCGGCGCCGATGACCTCGGCCAGCAGGCCCGCGAGCTCCCGCTCCACGTCGGACGTCGGCCGGCCGGCGGCGGGCGGGGTCGGCGACCCCACCAGGTCGACGGCCCCGACGGCCGCGATGACCTGCGTCGGCTGGGGGTCGACGAACGGTGTCGGGAGGGGCCCGGCGGCCAGCGGGACAGGCAGCTCGACGGCCTGTGGCACCGGCAGCCCGACCACCTGCGGGACGGGAAGCCCGACCGCCTGCGGCACCGGCAGCTCGATCACCTGCGGGGCCGGAAGCTCGACCACCTGCGGAACGGGGAGCCCCACCGCCTGCGGCACCGGCAGCCCGACCGCCTGCGGAACGGGCAGCTCCACCACCTGCGGAACGGGGAGCCCCACCGCCTGCGGCACCGGCAGCCCGACCATCTGCGGAACCGGGAGCTCAGTCGCCTGCGGCACTGGCAGCCCGACCATCTGCGGAACCGGAAGCTCGACCGCCTGCGGCGCCGGGGTCCCGCGAGCCGGCAGTATCGCGGACTCGATCTCGTCCAGCTCGGTCCGGTAGCCGCGTGCCGTTTCCTGCCGGTCGAGCCGGCCGTGGGACTCGATCTCGCCGTCCGGGTTGACCCGGCCCAGGTCGCCGGTGCGGAAGATCCGACCGGACGGGTTCGCCGGGATGCCCAGGAAGTCGGGGATGAACGTCTTCTCGGTGAGGTCGTCGCGGTTCAGGTAGCCGCAGGTGAGCCCGACACCCGCGATGCCGATCTCGCCGACCTGCCCGTGCGGGAGGGCGTGGAACGGGTCCGCCACATCGAGGATGACGGTGCTGTAGGTGGGCAGGGGGATCCCGACGGTCGCCGGCTTGTCCGGGTGCAGCTCGGACCAGGTGGCCGACACGGTGGCCTCGGCCGGACCGTAGACGGTCAGGAACCGCCGACCGGGCTTGTGCCAACGCCGGATGAGGTCCTGGGGGCAGTCCTGCCCGGCCACCAGCAGGAACCGCAGGTCGGGGAGGTCCGAGTCGAGCGTGGCCAGCAGGCTCGGAATGCAGCACAGCGCGGTGACGCGGCGCGCGCTCAGGAAGGCGTGCAGGTCCTGGCCCCGCAGGGTGACGCCGGCGGGCCGGGGCACCAGGGTCGCGCCGACGGCCCACGGCACCCAGATCTCCTCGACCGAGAAGTCGTACGCGATCGGCACGCCCTGGTACACGCGGTCCCACGGCCGGATGCCGTACATCTCGGCGGCGACCTTGACGAAGTTGCAGACGCTCCGGTGGTCGACGGCGACGCCGGTGAGCCTGCCCTCGGACCCCTGCCGGTAGGTGATGTAGGCGAGCGAGCCGTCCCGCAGTCCCCGCTCGGCGTCCGTGAGCCGGTACGACCTCTGCTCGTTGATCAGCGGTGCTGCCTGGTCGAGGCGGACGATCTCGGCGCCCCCGGTGGTGAGCAGCTCGACCTGCTCCACCCGGTCCACCACGTCCGACGACGACAGCACCGATCGCACCCGGGCGTCGTCGACGATGGCGGCCAGCCGGTGCGCCGGGAAGCTCGGGTCCATGGGGACGTAGGCGGCCCCGACCTTCAGGACCGCGAGGATCGCCACGTAGGCGTCCGCCGGACGGTCGAACAGCAGGCCGATCCGGTCGCCGGCGTTCGCGCCGCGCAGCCGCAGGAACCGAGCCAGCTGGTTGGCGCGGGCGTCGAGCTCGTCGTAGGTGAGCGACTGCTCGGCGGAGTCGACCGCGAGCTGGCCCGCCCGACCGTAGGTGCGTACCCAGTCGCAGCGCTCCTCGAACAGGCGGTCGAGGCGCTCGTTCGTGCGGACCCGCCAGCCCTGCGCCTCGTACTGGTCGACCAGCACCAGCTCGGACATCGGGATGGACCGCCGGATGTCGTCGCGCTCGGCAACCGGGACGAGGCGCTGCACCATCTCGATGGGTGAGTCGGGCATCAGAGCGCTCATCGCACGGCCTCGCTGACGCTCGGCCGGCGCTTCGCGCAGGCGCGGTGTTGATGATTCGCTCGCTGACGCTCGCTCATGACATATTCCTCAGGCTGCGCGGACGCCGGTGGACAGCTCGTCTGCGGCGAGCACGTCGTCGCCGTAGAGGTCCTGCACCCAGTTGCTCTGGTAGATGGTGTCGAGGTAGCGCTCGCCGAGATCCGGGGCGATGGCCACCGCGGTGAGGTCGCGCGTGTCGTGGCGGGCCAGCCAGCTCATCGCTCCGCTGACCACCGTGCCGGTCGAACCGCCGAACAGGAACCCGCGTCGGGCCAGCTGGTGGCAGGTGCGGATCGCGTCGGCCTCCTCGACGTGGAGAACCTCGTCCACGTAGCCTTCGTCGAGCAGCGGCGGGCGGACGTTCATGCCGAGGCCGGGGAGCATCCGGCGGGCCGCCGGCGTGCCGAAGCTGACCGATCCGACGGGGTCGATCGCGACGATCCGCACCGACGGGTGCCGGTCCTTGAAGTAGCGGGCGCAGCCCATCAGCGTGCCGGTCGTACCGGCCCCGACGAACAGCACGTCCAGCCCGGGGAATCGACGTGCGATGGCGGGGCCCGTCGTGCGGTAGTGCGCTTTCCACGCGTTGACGTTGGTGTACTGGTTGAGCCACACGAAGCGCTCGTCGGATGCGCAGAGGTTGCGGACGTAGTTCAGGCGAGCGCCGAGGTATCCGCTGTCGGGGTCGGGCTCGGTGATGACGTGCACCTCGCTGCCCAATGCTTCCATCAGCAGCCGGGTGGCCAGGTTGCAGCGGGAATCGGTGACACACCGGAATCCGTAGCCCTTGCTGGCGGCGATGATGCTCAGGGCCACGCCCAGGTTCCCGGACGAGGACTCGACCAGGACGGATCCCGGGCGCAGGACGCCGCTGCGCTCCGCCGCGTCGACCATCTCGTTCGCGGCCTTCAATTTGACGGAGCCCGCGAAATTGAATCCCTCACACTTCAGGAACAGCGGACGATCGAAGATCGAACGCAGGTCGACGTAGAGGTCGTCCTGGTTGAATTCCTGAGGAACGGAGATGATCGGCATGATGCCCCCTCATTGCTGACCGACTTGGATGATCCGATCAGTCGGTGCGCCACTGGACACAAGAATGCGTCCGGGGGCGGCCCGGAACGATGGGGGCAGCACGTCCCTCGGTGTGGGCGACCCCCGGATCTATGGGGGGTTGTCCCGACCTGACGGAGCGGGGGTGGACCCACCGCGCGCACAACGTCGTACCGTTCCGAGGTGGTCGCCGACTCGCCGTTCGTGTCCGACGTCCCCGCCGAGCAGGCCCTCGACGCCTGGCGGGACGCGTGCGCGGCCGCGGGGTGCCCGCCGCGGGTGGACGCCGTGCAGGTGCCGATAGGCGAGGCGGTCGGGCGGGTGACGGCCGAGCCGGTCTGGGCCCGCCGCTCCTCCCCCGCCTTCGACGCGGCCGGTATGGACGGGATCGCCGTGCGCGCCGTCGACACCCTCGGGGCGGCCGAGACCACGCCCGTCCTGCTCACCGACTTCGTCGTCGTCGACACCGGCGACCCGCTGCCGGAGGGCTACGACGCGGTCGTCATGCGCGAGCACGTGCACCACGCGGGAGGGTCCGCCGAGGTGCGCGCCGCCGTGCCGCCCTACCAGCACGTGCGCTCGATCGGCGAGGACGTCTCGGCGTCCGAGCTGCTGCTCCCCGCCGGACACCGGCTGCGCCCGGTCGACGTCGCTGCCGCTGCCGCCGCGGGAGCCGTGGAGCTGGCCGTCCGGCGCGCCCCCGTGGTCGTGGTCGTCCCCACCGGCGACGAGATCCGGCCCATCGGCACCGAACCGGCGCCGGGCGAGATCCTCGACACCAACTCGCTCATGCTCGCCGCGCAGGCTCGCGAGCTGGGCTGCACGGCACGTGTCACGTCGATCATCCCCGACGACCCGGCGCTGATCACCGAGGCGATGCGCAAGGCGGCCGCCGACGCCGATCTTGTGGTGCTCGTGGCGGGCTCCAGCGCCGGGCGCGACGACTACACGGCCCGGGTGGTCGCCGGCGCCGGCACGCTCGCCGTGCACGGCGTGGCGGTGCGGCCCGGCCACCCGGTCGTGCTCGGCGCGGTGGACGCCACCCCCGTGCTGGGCGCACCCGGCTACCCGGTGTCGGCCGCGCTGACGTTCGACATCTTCGCCGCACCGCTGCTCGCCGCGCTGGAGGGCGCCGCCCCGCGCGAACGCCCGAGGGCCACCGCGCGGCTGGCCCGCAAGCTCGCCTCCAACATCGGCATGGACGACTGGGTGCGGGTGCGGCTCGGCCGGGTCGGCGGCGAGATCGTCGCCACGCCGCTGCCGCGCGGGGCCGGCGTGCTCACCTCGCTGGTGCGCGCGGACGGGTTGCTGGTGGTGCCGGCAGGCCTGGAAGGCCACCACGCCGGCGAGCAGGTGCAGGTGGAACTGCTGCGCGGGCTCGGTGAAATCGGACGCACGATCGTCGCGATCGGGTCGCACGACCTGGTGCTGGACGTGGCCGCGTCCGCGCTGCGGGCCGACGACCCGCTGGTCACGCTGGCCGGCTCCAACGTCGGGTCGCTCGGTGGGCTCGTCGCGCTGCGTGACGGTCTGTGCCACCTCGCCGGCTCACACCTGCTCGATCCCGCCACGGGCGAGTACACCCTGCCGTACGTCGACAAGGTCCTCGGCACCGACGACGTCGCCGTCGTGCGGCTCGTGCACCGCGACCAGGGGCTGATCGTGGCGCCCGGCAACCCGCTGGGCCTCTCCGGGATCGACGACCTCACCCGCGTCCGCTACGTCAACCGGCAGCGCGGCGCCGGCACCCGCGTGCTGCTCGACCACGAGCTCGCCGCCCGCGGCATCGACCCCACCCAGGTCGACGGCTACACCCGTGAGGAGCACACCCACCTCGCGGTGGCCGCCGCCGTCACGGCCGGGCGCGCCGACGCCGGGCTGGGCATCCTCGCCGCGGCGCGGGCGTTCGGGCTGGACTTCGTGCCGATCGCCCGCGAGCCCTACGACCTGGTCCTGCGCACGGAGACGGTGGAGGACCCCCTCCTGGCGCCACTGTGGGATCTGCTCGAGCGTCCGGATTTCCGAGCGGATGTGGAGACGCTGGGAGGCTACAGCTGCACGGAGATGGGGCGTCGGATTCGCTAGCTGCGTTCCGACGAACGGCGCGTTGGTCGGAACCTATCCGACGGGCGGGCCGTTCGTCGGAATCCGGCCGTAGGTCAGGCGGCGTAGCAGCACCTCCGCCGGGCCGCGATTACCCCTTCCGCGCATCAGGTCCGCCGCGCCTACCGTGGCCAGCCACGTTCCGATCGCGAGTGCCGCGGTGCTCGCCACGCCGAGCTCGTCGCTGAGGTCGAGGGCGTAGGGCGCGAACACGAGCGTCCAGACCACGGACTGGGAGATGTAGCAGGTCAGCGAGCGCTGGCCCACGGCCGTGACGGCCAGCGTCACGGGGCCCCGGCGCTGCCCGATGCGTCCGGCCAGCAGGGCGAGTGCCGCGGCGTAGCCGGGGCCGCCCAGGTAGCCGGTGACATCGTGCAGGCCGACGAGCAGGCCGAGGTCCGCGCCGGCCGGGAGCACGCCGGCCACCGTGAGGCCCAGCGGCAGGCCGCCCGCGACCGCCGCGCCGATCCCGACGGCCGCCACGACGCTCAGCAGCGCGCGGTGCCGGGCCGGTTCCTCCAGCAACCGCCTGCGCGCCGCCACGATGCCGAGCAGGAACGGCACGAGGAGACCCACCGCCAGCATCGGCACGAGCGCGGGCCACGCCGTGGCCCGCTCGACGATCGCCGTCACCGGATCCGGCGGCAGCATCGTCGGGTCCGGCCCGTCCCGGAGCGACGCATCGGCGTCGCCCGGCAGCGACAGCCCCACGAGGATCAGCCCGGCGAGCGTCAGCAGCACCCACTCCTTCCACCGCACCGCCGAGACGAGGACGAGCGCGAGGAGGCCGTACGCCGCCACGATGTCGCCGACGTAGAGCAGTACGCAGTGCAGGAAGCCGATCATGATCATCCACAGGCTCCGCCGACGCACCAGCCCGCGGGCCGTCCGCCACGGCGTCCCGGCGTCCTGCTGCCGGCGCGTCAGCTGCACGACTCCGTACCCGAAGAGCACGCTGAACAGCGGAAACGCCCGCCCGTCCACGAGTGTGCTGATCACGCCGGCGACCGCGGCATCGAGCACCGAACCGTCCAGCGGGAAGCCGACGAGGTAGCGCTCACCCCGCACGAAGTAGTGCGAGTTGGCGACGGCGATGAACAGCAGCATCACGCCGCGGGCGAGGTCGGGCGCGAGCACGCGCTCGGCAAGGCCGGTCGGGCGTAGGCGGGTCAGCGGCACGCATCCAGGAAACCGGGAATGGTCAGCGCCGGTCACCAGCCGGAGGTCTCGACCCGTCCGACCTTGGTATTCACTCGTCGCTGAGCTCGTCCTCCAACGGGCGCAGCTCGGAGCCGAACCGGTCCAGGAAACCGGCCCACCCCACGACCGGTCCGGCCGGGCGCACCACGAACTTCGTCAGGCCGACGTCGACGTAGCGCCGGACGAGGTCGCGCGCCTCACCCCAGCCGTGCGGCACGAGGCCGGCCGCGTCGAGATCGGGACGGAGCCGGGTGACGCGCCGCCGCGCCGCGGCCACGTCGGCCTCGGAGGCGTCGGGCGCCACCACGGCGATGTTGGTGCCGTAATGGTCGTCCTCGATCTCCCGGCCCGCCTCCGCGGCCGCGCGCTCGATCTGCGCGCGGGCGTCCGCGGCCTCGTCCGGGGTGACGAGGCTGCCCAGCGGGTCGTCGGCGAGCCGCCCCACCCGGCGCAGCCCGGCCGGGGCGCGGCCGCCCAGCCAGATGTCCGGCGGCCGGGGCGGCAGCGGGCCCACGGACACGTCGTCGAGGTGGCGAACCGGCCGTGGTGGGTGACGCACGGCTCGGCGAGGAGCCGGCGGACCACCACGAGCGACTCGTCGAAGAGCGCGGGGCGCCTGCGGGAGCCTCGTAGGATCGGCGGGTGGCCATCGACCCCGAACACCGCCAGCGTGCGTACGAGGTCCGGCTGGAGTGGGGCCGGGAGGGCGCCGCGCTGCTGGCCGCCGAGTGCGCCGTCGTGGTCGTGGTCGACGTCCTGTCGTTCTCCACCGCCGTCGACGTCGCCGTGGGCCGCGGGGCGGCGGTCCTCCCGCTGCGTTCGGCGGAACGCGACGCGAGCGTTCCGCCGGACGTCGTCCGCGCAGGTCCGCGGCGCGGCCCGGGCCCGTCGCTGAGCCCCGCCTCGCTCGTCGAGCTGCCGCCCAGCACCCGCCTCGCCCTGCCCTCCCCCAACGGGGCCACGCTCTGCGCGGCCGTGGCCGCCACCGGGGCCGTGCTGCTCGCGGGCTGCCTGCGCAACGCCTCCGCCGTGGCGGCCGCGGCGCGGGCGGTCGGCGGGCCGGTCGGGATCGTCCCGGCTGGGGAGCGGTGGCCGGACGACACCATGCGCGTCGCGGCCGAGGACGCGCTCGGCGCCGGCGCCATCGCCGCCGCGCTGGCGGACCGCTCCCCGGAGGCCGAGCTCGCCGCCGCGCAGTTCGCCGCCGCGCACGAACGAGGTCTCGGCGCGGTGCTCGCCGCCACGTCGTCCGGGCGTGAGCTGCGGGCCATGGGCTTCGCGGCCGACGTGGAGCTCGCCGGCGCCCTCGACGTAAGCACCGTCGTCCCGCGCCTGCGCGACGGCTTCCTGCAGGCCGCGTGATGGACGGGCGCTGGGTCGAGGTCGGCGACGGCGTGCTCGCGCGCCGGTACCCGGAGCTCGACCTCACCGTCGGGCTGGTGCTCGGTGCGGAGCGCGCGCTCGTCGTCGACACCCGCGGCGACGCCCGTCAGGGCGCGGAGCTCGCCGCAGCGGTGCGCGCGGTCACCCCGCTGCCGCTGGCCGTCGCGATCACGCACGCGCACTTCGACCACTGCTTCGGCACCGCCGCCTTCGCCCCGGCTCCCGTGTACGCGCTGCCCCGCTGCCGCGCGGTGCTCGCCGCCACCGCGGCGACCCAGCGGTCCCGGTGGGTCGCGTACTACCGCGACCGCGGCGATCCCGGCACCGCCGACGCGCTCGCCGCCACCGAACCGCCGCTTCCGGACGCGGACGCGCCCGCCGTCCTGGAACTCGGTGGCCGGCGCGCCGAGCTGCGACACCTCGGCCGCGGCCACACCGACCACGACCTGGTGGTCGCCGTGCCCGACGCCGGCGTGGTGTTCGCCGGCGACCTCGTCGAGCAGGGCGCCCCGCCCGATCTTGAGGACGCCGTCGTGCCGGAGTGGCCTGCCACCCTGGATGCACTCCTCGCCCTGGAACCCCGCACGGTGGTGCCGGGCCACGGCGACCCGGTCGGCCCCGCCTTCGTGGCCGGGCAACGGGCGGAGCTGGCCGAGGTGGCGACACTGCACGCCGCGGTCGCGCGGGGCGAGCTCCCCGCCGCGGAGGCCGCCCGCCGCTCCCCCTACCCCGGGGTCCCCTGGCCCACGCACCCCGCTTCCGCCGACGCACCCCGAATCGGCTGACGCGCCCCGTCGACGGGTCGCGCGCGCCGGAACCAGGTGCGCGAGCCGACGGAAGTGCGTCGGCAGAACCCGCAGGCGCGGTGCCGCCCGCCGGGATCACTAGGGTCGCGACCGTGACGTTCTCAGCGGAGCTGCGGGAGCTGACCCGGTCGACGTGGGACGCCGCGGTCGGGCACCGGTTCGTCGACGAGGTCTGGCGCGGCGGGGTCGACACCGATGTCCTGACGACCTACGTCGTGCAGGACCACCAGTTCGTCGACGCGTTCCTGGCGTTGATGGGTGCGGCGGTGGCGTCGGCCGACCGCGCGGACGCGCGCGTGGTGCACGCCCGCCAGCTCGGGATCATCGCGGGCCCGGAGAACGACTTCTTCGCCCGTGCGCTGGACACGCTCGACGTGCCGCTGATCGACCGCACCGACCCCGAGCTGCGGGAACCGACCCGCGGCTTCATCGAGCTGATGGACGGTGCCCGGCTCAGCGCGGACTACCCGTCGTGCCTGGCCGTGCTGCTCGTCGCCGAGTGGCTGTACCTGGAGTGGGCGACGCGCCCGGAGGAGACGCCGCCGGAGGAACCGCTACAGGCGGAGTGGATCGCCCTGCACAGCGGGCGCGCGTTCGTGGCGTGGGTGGACTTCCTGCGCGCGGAGTTCGACCGCGTGTGCACCGACCTGGAGCCGGGGCACCGGGACCGCGTGCGGGAGCTGTTCGTCCGCGCGGTCGACCTCGAGCTGGCGTTCTTCGACGCGGCGTACTCCTGACCGGTTCCGCCGACGATCCGGCGGGAGAGGCACGTCACATTCGTTCGTGCCGTCTCACATCTCGCCGAGCCGCGGTGTCAGGGAGGTACAGCCACCGTTCGCCACAACCGTGGAGGAACCCATGCACTCCGCCCCCGTTTCGGTCGAGATCCCGGGCTACCTGGCCGGCACCTGGACGGCCGACCCGGCGCACTCCGAGATCGCCTTCTCCGTCCGCCACCTCATGATCAGCAAGGTGCGCGGGCGGTTCACCGGCTACGACGTCACGATCGTCACTGGTGAGGACCCGCTGGACTCGTCGGTGACCGCGACGATCGACCTCGCGTCCGTCGACACCGGCCACGAGGGGCGGGACAACCACCTCCGCTCCGGCGACTTCTTCGAGGTCGAGGAGTACCCGACGATGAGCTACCGCTCCACCGGCATCAGCCGAGCCGACGCCGGATGGATCATCGACGGTGATCTGACGTTGCACGGCGTCACCCGCCAGGTTCCGCTGGCGGTCGAGATGAACGGGTTCGGCCCCGATCCCTGGGGCGGGCAGCGGGCCGGCTTCTCCGCGACCGCGCAGGTCGACCGGCGTGACTTCGGCATCGACATCTCCGTCCCGATGGACGCCGGTGGTGTCGCACTCGGCGAGAAGGTGTCGATCAGCATCGAGATCCAGGCCGTCCGCCAGGGGTGATCGACCCGGACCGGGCTGCCGCGCACCCGCAGCCCGGTCCCGCGGCATGTGTGACCGCCGGGCAGCCTGCACGTCACATCGGTGTGGCACCGTCATCCCCATGAGCGACCTCCCGCTGCTCGGCGTCGAAGAGGAGTTCCACGTCGTCGACCTGGGGTCCCGCCGGGCGGCGCCGAAGGTCGACGCGCTGCTCGCGCAGCTCGACGGCGCGGAGTTCGCCCCCGAGCTGCAGCGCTCCCTGGTGGAGACGAACACCCCGGTCTGCGGCACGCTCGACGAGCTGCGCGGCCACCTCGGGCGGTTGCGCCACAGGCTGGAGTCGGTGGCCGAGCCGCTCGGGCTGGGGGTCGTCGCCTCCGGCACGGTGCCGCTCGCCGAGATGGGCGGCGACGCCATCTCCGCCGGCGCCCGCTTCGAGAAGATGCAGCACGAGTACCAGTTGCTGGTGCGCGAGCAGCACATCTGCGGAACGCAGGTGCACGTGGACGTGCCCGACCGGGATCTCGCGGTGCAGGTCGTGCGCCGCGTCGCGCCGTACCTGCCGATCCTGCTGGCGATCTCGGCCAGCTCGCCGTACTGGAACGGGCGCGACTCCGGCTACGCCAGCTTCCGGTCGATGGTGTGGTCGCGCTGGCCCACCGCCGGCCCGCCCGCCCACGTCGAGACGGCGGCGGACTACGACGCCCTCGTCGCCGACCTCATCGCGTCCGGCACGATCAGCGACCCCGGGATGGTCTACTTCGACATCCGGCCGAGCGCCCACCTGCCCACCGTCGAGCTGCGGGTGTGCGACGCCTGCCCGGACGTCGAGGACGTCCTGCTGATCGCCGGCCTGTTCCGGGCGCTCGTCGGCAAGGCACGCGCGGACGCCGAGGCCGGCCTGCCCCTGCCCGAGGTGCGGCACGAGCTGCTGCGGGCGGCGTCCTGGCGGGCGGCGCGCTCGGGGCTGGAGGGTGACCTCGTCGACCTCGTGGGGCCGTCCCTGGTGGCGCCGACGCTGCTGCTCGGCCAGCTCGTCGACCAGCTGCGCCCGCAGCTGGAGGAGCTCGGCGACTGGGAGCAGGTGCTCGAGCTCTCGCAGGCCTCACTCTCCCGCGGCAGCGCGGCGGCCCGCCAACGCCGCGTGTACGGGCGGCGCGGCGAGCTCACCGACGTCGTGGACGTGTTGCTCGCCCACACCCAGGGCCGCACCCTGCTCACCGAACCACCGGCCACCGTGCCGAGCGATCCGGAGCTGCTCGTCGGCTACCACCGCGACGGCGGCGAGCGTGCCGCGTTCGACGAGGCGGTGAGCGCGGGCGGCACCGTGCTGCCGCACTACGGGTGGATGTTCCGCACGCTCGACCGGCTGGGCCCGCGTGGCATGAGGGCCGCCCAGTCGGCGCTGCGCACCGAGCAGCAGGCGCGCGGCGTGACGTTCCGGGTGGGCAACGGCGACACCGACCGGCTCTTCCCGCTCGACCTCGTCCCCCGGATCATCACGGCCCAGGACTGGGACGGCCTCACCGCCGGGCTCGCGCAGCGGGTGCGCGCGCTGGAGGCCTTCGTGCGCGACGTGTACGGCGAGCGCCGGATCGTCGCCGACGGTGTGCTGCCGTCCCGGGTGGTGGACGACGCGCCGGGCTGGAGCCGGCTGGGCAAGCTCGTGCCGGCCGACGCCGTGCGCATCGCGGTGGCCGGCATCGACCTCGTCCGCGACCAGGCCGACCACTGGTTCGTGCTGGAGGACAACCTGCGCGTGCCCTCCGGGATCGGCTACGCGCTGATCAGCAGGCGGCTGATCCGCAGCGCGATGCCCGACCTGGAACCGCCCGCCGGCGTCGTCGGGGTCGAGGCGGTGCCCGGCATGCTGCGCTCGGCCCTGCTCTCGGCCACCCAGCCCGACGCGCCGGGCCACGACGAGGTCGCCCTGCTGTCCGCCGGCCCGTCCGACTCGGCGTACTTCGAGCACCGGCTCCTCGCCGATCGGATGGGCGTGCCGCTGGTGACACCGCGCGACCTGCAGGTCACCGAGGACGGCGTGTACCTCGTGAGCACCGGTGCCCGCCGCAGGCTGTCGGCGCTCTACCGCCGCCTCGACGAGAAGGAGCTGCTCACGGCGCTGGGAGCGAACATGCGCCCGATCGGGCGGGCCCTGTCGAACGCGGTGGCCCGCGGCACGGTGGCCGTGCTCAACGCGCTGGGCAACGGCGTGGCCGACGACAAGCTCGTCTACGCCTACGTGCCGCAGATGATCTCCTACTACCTGGACGAGGACGTGCTGCTGGACAACGTCCCGACCTACCCGTGCGTCGACCCGGACCGGCGCGAGGAGGTGCTCGACCGCCTCCACGAGCTGGTGCTCAAGCCCGTGGACGGCTACGGCGGGCAGGGCATCGTGATCGGCCCGCACGCCGACCGCGCGGAGCTCGCCGAGCTGGCGGAGAAGGTGCGGGCCGACCCCGCGGGCTGGGTGGCGCAGGACCTCGTGCAGCTGTCCACGCACCCCACCTACGCCGGCGACCACCTCGAACCGCGGGCGGTGGACCTGCGCGCCTTCGTGCTGCAGTCGCGGATCGGCGACCGCACCACCGTGCACGTCGCCCCCGCTGCCCTGAGCCGGGTGGCACCGGCCGGGAGCATGATCGTCAACTCCTCGCGTGGCGGTGGGGCGAAGGACACGTGGGTGCTGCGGTAGATCGCGAGCTCAGTCACCGGTGACGCGTCCGTAGCCGGAGCCGAGGACGTTGTCCCGGAGGGTGATCCTCGAGGTGCCGTCGGTCTGCTGAATGGCCTTCCTACCGGCACCCGCGAAGTTGTTGTCCTGGATGACGAAATCGTGCACGTCGCGCAGCGCGATGGTCTGGTTGGCGTAGCACTGGAAGTAGTTGCGCTCGATCACCCACCCCCTGGTGGCCCCGCCACCGCCCCCACCGCCGTCGGTGCTGCCAGGGCCTTCCACCATCAGGCACTGGTGGAAGTTCGGGTCCTGGCAGTGGTTGTCGGCGATCACCGCATCCGCGGTGCCGCCGCCCGCGCGCGGTGTGGCGTAGGTCTGCATGCAGTCGAGATGAGCGTCCTTCTCGCCGCCCTTGAGGATGTCGAAGAACCGGTTGCGCAGGATCTTCGCCCCGTTCCCGAAGAAGCGCAGACCGTCGACGTCGTCGCCGGAGTAGTAGACCTGCGAGATCGTGTTGTCCTGCACGACGTTGTTCGTGCCCTTGGTCCACACGCAGTTGCCGGCGCAGTCGGTGAAGTTGAAGTTCTGGACTGTGACGTGGTCGGCGTTCACCGTGATGCCGACGGCGGTGTGCCCCTGCCCGTCGTAGATCACGTTCGAGGTGGTGACGTTGATCCGGGACGTCTGGTTGGCGGTGATGCACACGACCCCGGGCGCGGAGCAGTACAGCGAGGCGGCCGGTGGCTCCAGCGGCGCCCGGTTCGAGGCGTGCTGCACTCCGGACGCCGCGGTGGTGCCGGCCCACAGCGGGGGCAGCAGGAAGCCGACCGTGGCGAGCACCGCGAGCAGCGGGGAGAACCGGCGACGACGACGGCGCGGCGGCACGACGTGGATGCGCTGATGCGCCGCCACGTCGACCTCGCCGGGCCCCTCGTCGATCAAGGCACTCCCCTGGTTGCTGCCAGGACGTTCCTACCCCCGTTTCGCGCACGCCGCGATGAGCGGCTGCGGGTCGGGGGCCTCCCCGGTGGGCTGGAACACGATCGTGTCGACCCCGAGCTCGGCCAACGTGGCGATCGACTCGTCGATCCGCGTCACCAGGTCGCGCGCCGCGGTGTCGTGCTCCACGAAGACGATCGTGTCGAACGGCTCGTCGGTGCGCCCGGCTTCCGCGCGCCCGGCGGCGGCGTTCGCCACCCCCTCCCGGACCTGGTCGAGGGTGAGCACCGAGTCGAGGATGACACCGTCGGCGGCCTCCCCCGCAAGGCCCACGGTCTTGGGCCCGCGCCCGCCGAGCAGCAGCGGGGGCGGGGAGGCCGGCGGCCAGTCCAGGGTGACGTCGCGCAGGCGCACGTAGCGACCCTCGACGTCGACGGTGCGGCCGTGCAGTAGATCCCGCACGGCCGTGGTGTACTCGCGAAGGAGCGTCATCGGCGACGGGACGCGCGCACCGACCTGCTCCATCCACTCCAGGACGCCGTGGCCGAGGCCCGGACGGAACCGGCCGGGGAACATCCGGGCGACGGTGGCGATCTCCATCGCGGCCAGCGCCGGGTTGCGCAGCGGCACCGGCAGCAGGCCGACGGCGACCTGCAGCCGCTCCGTCCAGGCCAGAGCGGCCGTGGCCGCGCTGAGGCCGCCCTCGCAGAAGCAGTCCTCCCAGAGCCACAGCTGGGCGATGCCGGCCGCCTCGGCCGACCGCGCCACCTCACGCAGCTCTTCGGGCGGGGACTGCGGGCGGAAGGTCACGCCGATGGTCGGTTCCGTCATGGGAGCGATCACACCATGGAGGGGCGACACGAACTGGAAACACGTGGTGGCTTGCGCCGGCACCCCGTGGCGTCGTCCACTCGACGATGAGGAACGGAGGGCGGCCATGTGCGGTATCGCCGGCGAGATCCGGTTCGACGGCGGTGAGCCGGACGTGCCGGCCGTCGCGCGGATCACGGCCGAGATGCACCGCCGCGGCCCGGACGGGTCGGGGGTGTACGCCACGGGCGCCGTCGCGCTCGGGCATCGCCGGCTGAAGATCCTCGATCTGTCCGAGCGGGGCGCGCAGCCGATGGTCGACCCGGAGCTGGGGCTCGCGGCCGTGTTCAACGGGCTGATCTACAACTACCGCGAGCTGCGCGCCGAGCTCGAGGCCGCGGGCCACCGGTTCTTCTCGACGTCCGACACCGAGGTGCTGCTCAAGGCGTTCCACCAGTGGGGACCGGCGTGCGTGGAGCGCTTCCTCGGGATGTTCGCGTTCGGCGTCGTCGAGCGCGACACCGGGGTGCTGACGCTGGGCCGTGACCGGCTGGGCATCAAGCCGCTCTACGTCGCCGAGGCCACCGACCGGCTGCGGTTCGCGTCGTCGCTGCCCGCGCTGCTCGCCGGTGGCGGCGTCGACACCTCGATCGACCGGGTGGCGCTGCACCACTACCTGACGTTCCACTCGGTCGTCCCGGCCCCGCGCACGATCCTCGCCGGCATCTGCAAGCTGCCGCCGGCCACCCTCCGCACGATCCGGCCGGACGGCAGCAGCAGCGACCGCGTGTACTGGCGGCCCGAACACGTCCGGCGGCCCGAACACGCCGACATGAGTGCCCGCGACTGGAGCGACGCCCTGCTGGAGGCGCTGCGGCTCGCGGTGCGCCGGCGGATGGTCGCGGACGTCCCGGTGGGCGTGCTGCTGTCCGGTGGCCTGGACTCGTCGCTGGTGGTGGCCCTGCTGGCCCAGGAGGGCCAGGTCGGGCTGAAGACGTTCAGCGTCGGCTTCCACGCCACGGCGGGCGAGGCGGGCGACGAGTTCTCCTACTCCGACCTCGTGGCGCGCGAGTTCGCCACCGACCACCGCCAGATCCTGGTCGATCCGTCGCGGATGCTGCCCGCCGTCGACGCCACGATCACGGCGATGGCCGAACCGATGGTGAGCCACGACTGCGTGGCGTTCCACCTGCTCGCCGAGGACGTGTCGAAGTCGGTCACCGTGGTGCAGTCCGGCCAGGGCGCCGACGAGGTGCTGGCCGGCTACGACTGGTACCCGCCGCTGGCCGGCGTTCCGCGGGATCGTGGGCCCGAGGCGTACGCGGCGGTGTTCACCGACCGACCGCACAGCGAGCTGGCGGAGATCCTGGAACCCGAGTGGCTGCTCGACCACGACCCCAGCCGCGCGTTCGTCGCGGAGCACTTCGCCGCGCCGGGTGCCGACGAGACGCTCGACGCCGCCTTGCGGCTTGACTCCACCGTCATGCTGGTGGACGACCCCGTCAAACGGGTCGACAACATGACGATGGCGTGGGGTCTCGAGGCGCGGGTCCCGTTCCTCGACCACGAACTGGTGGAGCTGGTGGCGGCGTGCCCGCCCGGGCTCAAGCTCTCCCATGGCGGCAAGGGGATACTCAAGGCGGCGGCGCGCGGAGTGGTCCCGGACGCCATCATCGACCGGCCAAAGGGGTACTTTCCGGTTCCGGCGATCAGACACCTCGAAGGGCCGTTCCTGGACCGGGTGCGGGACGCCGTCACCGATCCGGTCGCGAAGGCACGAGGGCTGGTCCGCCGGGACTGGCTGGACACCATGCTGGCCGACCCGAACACGAAGAGAACGAACCTGGGTTCCAACGCGTTGTGGCAGGTGGCTCTGTTGGAGATGTGGCTGCAGGAGAGGGGGCTGTGAGGGATGGAGCACGTAGGGGTATCGGGGTTCACCGAGCGGCGGCTCGCCCGTATCGGGGGCGGCACGGATGCGCCCGGGCTCTTCCCCTCGCGCTACTACCATCCGGCGCCGTCGCCCGACGGCTACCTGCTGGCCTGGATCTCCGACCGCGACGGCCGGCCGCGCGCCTGGGTCGCCCCGCTCCCCACCGGCACCAAGCCGGTCGTCGAGCCGGAACGGCCCCTGCCCGCCGAGGGTGACGTCGAGACGATGTGCTGGTCACCCGACGGGCTCTGGATCGCCTGCCAGACCGCCCCGCACGGTGGCGAGCGCACCCGTGTGCAGGTGGTCTCGCCGGACGGCGAGCAGGTTCGGGACCTCGCCCCCGGCGCGGCGGCCGCCACGCTCGGCGTGTGGTCGCCCACCGGGCGGCAGCTGGGGATCACGGTGTTCGCCGAGGGCTCGGGAGAGGGCCAGGCCTGCCTGGTCGACCTGCGCGACGGCACGTCCACGGTGCTCGCCTCCGGCGCGGCCGCCCGCGTGTGCGCGGTGAGCGGTGACGGCAGGCGGGCGGTCGTGCGGCTGGGGCCGCGCGGGGCCCGCCGGCTCGAGCTGGTGGACCTGCGCAGTGGTCGGCGCACCGAGCTGCTGCCGGGCGGCGCCAACGTGGCCGACGCGCGGTTCGGCGTCACGGGCCGCCAGGTCTACGTGCACACCGACGCCGGACGTGAGCGTCCGGCGCTGCTCGCCGTCACGCTGCGCGGCACGAGCGGTGTCTCCACCGTCTACCCCATCGCCGAGCGCCCCGACGACGACCTCGACCTGGTGGCCCTCGACCCTGCAGGCGTGCGCGCCGCGCTCTCGTGGAACGTCGACGGGCGCAGCGAGGTGGAGCTGCTCGACCTGCGTTCGGGCATGCTCGAACCGGCCGTCCCGGTGCCCGGCGACGTCGTCACGGGCGCCGCGTTCACCCTCGACGGCAACGCCCTCCTCATCGCCAACGAGGGCCCCACGGTGTCGCCGCGGATCTCGCGGATCGGGCTCGACGTGCGCGACGTCGCCACGCCGCTGCTGCGCCCCTCCAAGCAGTTCGGCGCCACGCAGTTCGCCGCAACGCTCGTGGAGCCCACACTCCACGAGTTCCGCGCCGACGACGGGCTGCGGTTGTCGGGCTGGCTCTTCCGCCCGAGTGGTGCGCTCGGCCCGCTGCCCACGCTGATCTGGCTGCACGGCGGCCCCGAGGCGCAGGAGCGCCCCACGTTCCAGCCGCTGTTCCAGGCGTTGCTCGCCGACGGCGTGGCCGTCTTCGCGCCGAACGTGCGCGGCTCGGCCGGCTACGGGCGCACGTTCAGCACGGCCGACGACGTCGACCGCCGGTTCGCCGCGATCACCGACGTGCGCGCGGCCGTCGACTTCCTGGTCGATGCCGGCCTCGCCGACCCGACGCGCGTCGGGGTGTCCGGCCGGTCCTACGGCGGCTACCTCGCCCTCGCGGCGTTGGCCTGGTTCCCGGACCTGTTCGCCGTCGGCGTCGACGTGTGCGGCATCTCCGACTTCGCCACGTTCTACGCACACACCGAGCCGTGGATCGCCACCGCGGCCACCACCAAGTACGGCGACCCGCACACCGATGCGGCCCTGCTGCACGAGCTCTCCCCGCTGCACCGCGTCGACCACATCACCGTGCCGCTGCTCGTGGTGCACGGCGCGCACGACACGAACGTGCCGCTCGAGGAGGCCGAGCAGGTGGTCGGCGCGCTGCGCGAGCGTGGCGCGAGTCCCGGGTTCCTGCTGTTCGAGGACGAGGGCCACGAGGTGCGCGGCGCCGACAACCGGGTGGTGTTCGTCCGCGAGGTGGTGCGGTGGGTGGCCGCACACCTGCTGGGGCTCAGCGAACAGACGGCCTGACGGACCTACAGGCGGCTGAACGACTGGATGATCGGCTGGCCGTCCGAACCGGTGCCCGTCACGAACCGGTAGGGCTCGCTCGAGGTACCGCCGTCGCGGCGGGTGAACACCACCGTGCCCTCGACGGTGTTCTCGCCGGTCTGGCGCACGTTCTGCAGGCTCACCGACGCCATCTCGCCCCAGAAGCGTTCGTACCCGGCCTGCCCGCCCGTGCCGGACGCGCTCTGCGCCTCCGGGCTCAGCAGCTGCCACGCGGTGCCCGGGTTGCCGGGCAGCAGGCCGTAGTAGTTCTGGATGAACGCGATGGCATCGGTCGACGCGGGCGCCGTGGTGGGCGCCGTGGTGGGCGCCGGGGTGGTGGTGGCGGGTGCGGGCGTGGAGGCGCTCGGAGCGGAGCTCGGCGCAGGGGCGGCCGGTGCGCTGGTCCCGGGCTGGGCTGCCGGGGTGCCACCGCCGGTCTCGGCGCCTGCGCCGCCGCTGGTGAGGATCGCCGCGATGACACCGGCGCCCACCGCCAGTACGGCGAGCGCTCCGAGCAGCACGGGCCACCAGTTGCGGCGGCGCCGCGCCGTGGGGCGCCGGCCCCCGGGGCGTGGCACGTCGGACAGGGTGGGCGATCCGGGCGGAGCGGGTGGCACGGACGCGGCGCTCCGCACCGGCACCGTGGCCGCGAGCGGCGCCAACCCGGCGTCACCGCCGGCACCCACGACGGCCAGCGCGTCGCGGGCCTGGGCCGCCGATGGCCGGTCCTCCGGCTCCCGGCTCAGCAGCCGCATGATCACGTCGACGACGGGGCCGTCCTGCTTCGGGCGGCGCACCGACTCGGTGGCCACCTTGTGCAGCAGGGCGTAGGCGTTGTCGTCGAGCCCGAACGGCGGCGTGCCCTCGACAGCGGCATACAGCGTGGCGCCGAGCGCGAACATGTCGGACGCCGCCGTGGGGTTGAGCCCGCGCGCCACCTCGGGGGACAGGAACGCGGGTGTGCCTGCGATCAGGCCCGTGCGGGTGAGCTGCACGTCGTCGACGGCCCGGGAGACCCCGAAGTCGGCGACCTTGACCCGCCCGTCGTCGGCGATCAGCACGTTGCCCGGCTTGACGTCGCGATGGGTGACGCCGGCGACGTGCGCGGCGGCCAGGCCGTCTGCCACCTGGCGCCCGATGTCGGCGACCTGATCCGGCGGCAAGGGGCCCTTCTCACCGAGCACCTGTGCCAGCGACCGCGACGGCAGGTACTCCATCACCAGCCACGGCCGATCCTCGTGCACGACGACGTCGAACATGCTGATGACGTGCGCGTGCTGCAGTCGGGCCCCGATCCGGCCTTCGCGCAGGATGCGCTGGCGCGACACCTCGAGCGCGTCGATGCCCGCCGCGGTGGGCGGTGCGGCGGCCGCGAGCAGCTCCTTCACCGCCACCGTGCGGTTGAGCAGCTCGTCGGTGGCCCGCCATACCGCGCCCATGGCTCCAGCACCGATGCGCTCCTCGAGCCGGTAGCGACCGCCGACGCGGACGGGTGTGTCATCGGATGCGGGGCTCATCGCCCGCAAGGGTATCGAGGGGCGCTGAGAGCCTGCTGTGCCCGGGGCACCCACCCGATCGGGCGAGCGCGGGATGCCCGACCGCCTCTGTGCAATTGCCTCTTGAACAGCCGATTCGCTCCGCCCCGACCGTTCGGCGCACGAGATCAGTCATCGGTGACGGACCGTGCGACTTTCCGGTGACGGCGCTCTCGCGTGGAAGCGGGGCGGGCCCGGCGGGGGCACCATGGTCACACCGCGCAGCGCAGGCGGGCGCTCGCGAACTCACCGCGGCGGCAGCGAAGGGGAGAAGATGAAGATCGCCGACATCCTCGACACCAAGGGACCCACCGTCCATTCCGTGCTGCCGTGGCTCACGGTCGCCGAAGTGGTCGAACGCCTCGGCCGGCTCGGCGTCGGGGCGGTGCTGGTCTGTGACGAACACAGCGCCATCAAGGGCATCGTGTCCGAGCGTGACGTCGTCCGCGCTCTGCGCAAGCACGGCGCGGCGCTGCTCGCGATGCCGGTCAGCGAGGTCATGACCCACTACGTGCAGACGGCCAACCCGGACGAGACGGTGGCCCACGCGATGGCCCGGATGACCTCGGGCCGCTACCGCCACCTCCCCGTGCTCGAGAACGGCCGGCTGGTGGGCATGGTCAGCATCGGCGACCTGGTCAAGCACCGGGTCCGCGAGATGGAGTTGGAGACAGGCGTCCTCCGGGACGCACTGATCTCCCGCTACTGACGGTTCCGGGGGACGTCGGCAGAGCCACTTTCAGGTCATGTGACGTGGAAGTGGCTCTGCCTGCGTCCGGCGCCGGGTCTCAGTCGAACGCCGGGTCCTCGGTGCGGGTGCGCTTCAGCTCGAAGAAGTGGGGGTAGGACGCCAGGAGGCGCGCGCCGTCGAAGACGCGGCCGGCGTCCTCCCCGCGGGGGATGCGGGAGAGCACCGGGCCGAAGAACGCCACGCCGTCGACGTGGACGGTCGGGGTGCCGACGTCGAGGCCCACCGGGTCCATGCCGCGATGGTGGCTCGCCTTCAGCTCCTCGTCGTACTCGGTGCTGGTGGCGGCGTCGGCGAGGGAGGCGGGCAGGCCGAGATCGGCGAGCGCCTCCTTGATCACGACGTCGAAGTCCTTGTTGCCCTGGTTGTGGATGCGCGTGCCGAGGGCGGTGTAGAGCGGCTCGAGGATCTGCTCGCCCTCGACGCGGGCGGCGGCGATCGCGACCCGGACCGGACCCCAGGCGCGGTCCATCATCGAGCGGTACTGCTCGGGCAGGTCACGCCCTTCGTTGAGCACCGACAGGCTCATCACGTGCCAGTTGATCTCGACGTTCCGGACCTCGCGCACCTCGAGCATCCAGCGCGACGTGATCCAGGCCCACGGACAGAGCGGGTCGAACCAGAAATCGACGCGGGCGGTCTCCACGGGCTCGGCACTCGTCACGGCCACTCCTCGGATCAGGTCTTCCCGGTACCTCGCCTCCAACCCGGTACGGGGGCCGGGCATTCCGCGCCCACCCGATCTCGACGGCGCCGCGCGGACGCACGTGGTTGGATCGGCAGCCAGTCCGAGCGTCCCACCGACCCAGGAGTGCCGAGTCCGTATGGCCCCGCCCAACCTGACCCGCATCGACGCCGAGCGTCGGGCCGCGCTGCTGGAGGTCGTCGACTACACGGTCGAGCTCGACCTCACCGACGGCGCCGGTTCGCCCGGTGACGCGACGTTCGCCACCACCACCACGGTCCGCTTCCGCTGCGCCGAGCCCGGCGCCGGCAGCTGGATCGACTTCGTGGGCCCCGAGGTCGCCGAGGCCACCCTGAACGGCGAAGCCCTCGACGTCGCCGGCTACCGCGAGGACGACGGGATCGCGCTGCCCGGGCTGGCCGCGGACAACGAGCTGCGGGTCGTGGCCACCGGCCGGTACATGAACACCGGCGAGGGTCTGCACCGGTTCGTCGACCCCGTGGACGGCGCCGTCTACCTCTACTCGCAGTTCGAGACGGCCGACGCCAAGCGCATGTTCGCCTGCTTCGACCAGCCCGACCTGAAGGCGCGCTACACGCTCACGGTCACGGCGCCCGCCGGCTGGGAGGTCGTCTCCAACGCGGTTGCCGAGAGCGTCGAGAACGGCGTGCACCGGTTCACGACGACCGAGATCATGTCCACCTACCTGGTTGCGCTGATCGCGGGCCCGTACACGGTGTGGCGCGACGAGCACCGCGACGAGGACGGGGGCATCCCGCTGGGGATCTACTGCCGCGCCTCGCTGGCCGAGCACATGGATGCCGAGCGGCTGTTCACCGAGACGAAGCAGGGCTTCGACTTCTACCACCGCAACTTCGGCGTGCGGTACCCGTTCGGCAAGTACGACCAGCTGTTCGTGCCCGAGTTCAACGCGGGTGCCATGGAGAACGCCGGCGCGGTGACCTTCCTGGAGGACTACGTCTTCCGCTCCCGCGTCACGCGCTTCCTCTACGAACGCCGGGCCGAGACCGTGCTGCACGAGATGGCGCACATGTGGTTCGGCGACCTGGTCACCATGCGGTGGTGGGACGACCTGTGGCTGAACGAGTCGTTCGCCACCTGGGCGTCGGTGATCTGCCAGGCCAACGCCACGGAGTACACGCAGGCCTGGACCACGTTCGCGAACGTGGAGAAGTCGTGGGCCTACCGGCAGGACCAGCTGCCCTCCACCCACCCCGTGGCCGCCGAGATCCCGGACCTGCAGGCCGTCGAGGTGAACTTCGACGGCATCACCTACGCCAAGGGCGCGTCGGTGCTCAAGCAGCTCGTCGCGTACGTCGGGCTGGAACCGTTCCTCGCAGGGCTGCGCACCTACTTCCAGCGCCACGCCTGGGGCAACGCCACGTTCGACGACCTGCTGGCCGCGCTCGAGGAGTCGTCGGGCCGGGACCTGTCCGGCTGGGGCGCCCAGTGGCTGCGCACCACCGGGATCAACCTGCTCCGTCCGTCGTTCGACGTGGACGCCGACGGCCGCTTCACCCGGTTCGCCGTGGTGCAGGGCGGCGCGCGCCCCGGCGCGGGCGAGCTGCGCACCCACCGGCTGGCGGTCGGCGTGTACGACGACCGCGACGGCAAGCTCGTGCGCACCCACCGCGTGGAGGTCGACGTCTCGGGCGATCGCACCGAGGTGCCGGAGCTCGTCGGGGTGCCGCGCGGGAAGCTCGTGCTCGTCAACGACGACGACCTCACCTACTGCGCGCTGCGGCTCGACCCGGGCTCACTGACCACGCTCGTCGACCGCATCGGCGACATCGCCGAGCCGCTCCCCCGCACCCTGTGCTGGTCGGCGGCGTGGGAGATGACCCGCGAGGCCGAGCTCAAGGCCCGCGACTTCGCGGCGCTCGTGGCCGGCGGGTTCGGCGGTGAGTCCGAGGTGGGCGTGGTGCAGCGGCTGCTCATGCAGGCCCAGACCGCGGTGGCGTCCTACGCCGACGAGCAGTGGGCCGCCGAGCGCGGCTGGCCGCTCCTGGTCGACTCCCTGCTGTTCCGCCTCTCCACCGCCCCGGCCGGCTCGGACGCACAGCTCGCCGTCGTCAACGCGCTCACCGGCAGCGTGCTCTACACGCCGGTGCTGGAGGGCATGCGCGGCTGGCTGGACGACGTCGACGTGCCGGCCGGGCTCACGGTCGACACCGACCTGCGCTGGCGGCTGCTGCACGCGCTGGTGGCACACGGCTACGCGCGCGAGGCCGAGATCGACGCCGAGCTGGAGCGCGACCCCACCTCCACCGGGCAGCGGCAGGCCGAGCGCGCCCGCGCGCTGATCCCCACGGCCGAGGGCAAGGAGCGGGCCTGGAACCGCGCCGTGCACGACGACGACATCCCGAACGCCGTGCAGGAAGCCATCATCAGCGGCTTCTCCCACCCGGCGCAGCGCGGACTGCTGGGCGGGTACGTGGAGCGCTACTTCGCCGAGGTGTCCGAGGTGTGGTCACGGCGCACCAGCGAACGCGCTCAGCAGGTGGTGGTGGGCCTCTTCCCGTCGTGGGCGGTGGACAAGTCCACCGTCGAGGCCGCCGACGCGTGGCTGGCCGACGAGTCCCACCCGCCGTCCCTGCGCCGCCTGGTGTCCGAGGGCCGGGCCGGGATCATCCGGGCGCTGGGGGCACGGGAGTTCGACAAGTCCTAGCCGAGCGGGGTGCGTGAGCACGCGGCGGCAGCACCAGGTGTCAGTGGGCCTGCAGGGCCTTGGCGAGGGCGTCGCGGACCTCGGGTTCAGGTGGGGTCACCCGGCCGTGCTCCGCGGCGAGCACGCGCAGTGACGTGATCGGGTCCGTCAGGCCGCAGGAGACGAACTCGTCGAAGACCGCCATGTCCGGTGCGACGTTCAGGGCGAAGCCGTGGCTGCTGACGCCGCCGCGGATGCGCATCCCGATGGAGGCGAGCTTGCGGTGGTCCGGCGTCCACACGCCGACGAGGCTGGCTCCGCCCGGTGGGGTCTGCCGGCGGACGGCGGGGAAGCCCAGGCTGTGCAGTGCGGAGATGACGCCCTGTTCCATCCAGCGGACGACGTCGGCCGGGCCGCGCTTGCGCACGTCGGCCACGAGGTAGCCGACGATCTGGCCGGGTCCGTGGTAGGTGGCCTGTCCGCCGCGATCGACCTCGACCACGGGCAGCCCGGAGGCCGCAGGCGGGAGGTCGGTGGGCGAGGTCCGCGGGCCGTACGTGACGACCGGCGGGTGGGAGAGCAGGAAGAGCCGGTCGCCGGCCGTGCCTGCCTGACACTCCGCCACCCAGCCCTGCATGGCCGCGGCGGCGGCGCTGTACTCGATCTCACCCAGGTCGAACCGGGTGAGGTCCGGGAAGACCGACACCGCTCAGTCGGAGAGCCCCACGCTGCGCAGGAGGCGACGCCAGGTGCTGTTGGCCGGGCGGTACTCACCGCAGCTCGAGCGACCGCAGGCGCCGCAGTCGCTGCCGGGTCGGTAGTGCTCGTGTGTCTCCGGGCCGTGGCCGCACGTGCACGGGTCGATGACGGTGCGCTGCGCGGGCGGCTGGGGCGGGTCGGCGGGTGACGACTCCCGCCGCTGCACCGGGAAGGAGCTTTCGAGGTCCGGGATGACCGGCATACCCGTGGGCGGCGTGAGGACGGACGAGCCTGCAGTGCCCTGCCGGCCGCGACGCTGCCCATCGCCGGCTGAATGTCCCGTTGCCGCGTCACCCATGTAGGTCCCTGCCCTTCATCAGTCCGTGGCCCCCGGAAGGGCTGTGGACGAACAGTATGCGACGAGGAGCACTTAGTCGACCATCACCAACTACGGTAGAAGCTCGGAGGTTACGGTCGATCTGTTACCGGTCGTCGCGCACGTCGAAGCGGGTACCCGGCCGCAGGTGGTCGGGAAACGACAGGCCGAGTTCGGTGGGCTGAGCCGGGACGGCGGGCTCAGCTGGTGCGGCGCCGGCCACCCGCCTGGTCGGCCAGCATGCGCAGGCCGCTCAGCAGGCCACCGAGCAGGTCGCCCTCCTTGAACGAGGCCACCATGCTCATGACGGCGAGCTTGGCCCCGCGGTCGGGCAGCCGGGTGCGCGCCTCTCCGCCGATGAGCACCTCGACGAACCGCTGCTCGGGGCTCACGGCCACGAGCACCGCCTCGCCGGAGCCCTCGAGCTGGTCGTGCAGCTCGGCGACGCGGACGGACGGCTCGGGACCGAGGTCGCCCAGGTACACGCTGAAGCGCAGGCCGGTCTCCCGGCTGGTGAGGGTGAGCGCCTCGTCGAGCCGGGCCAGCTGCACCGGGGTGAACGGCTGGTCGGCCCGCGAGGGCTCCTCGAACTCCTCCGCACGCGAGACCCGGCCGGATGCCGTGACGACGGCTCCGATGGGCAGGTCATCGCTCTCGGGTCGGGCGACGGCCGTGCCGGTGCCGCCGTGGTCGGTGGTGCTGCCCGGGTGTGCCTCACCAGCTGCCACGGGCACCTCCTCGCTCGGTGCCGGCGCGCGCTCCGGCCAGGACGGGGCCGCGATCAGCGGGGTGGCCGGGAGAATGGTCGGCAGCGGGCAGGTGCGCACCCTGCGGGTTGGCCGTCCACCACATCGGGGCGTGGGGCCACGGCTGCCCCACGCGGTACCGGGGCCTGCGGGCCATCCGCGGTGCGACCACCAGCAGCGCGATACCCAGGTACAACGCCACCGAGGGCACCGCGAAGTAGAGGATCGTCTCCCACACGCTCACGGGCCAAGACGATAGTCGACGCGCCACGGCCGCCCGCCCGGAGGGCGCTCCGCCCGGGAGAGAGCCCCGGCGGCCGGTATTGCACAATCCGTAGACACCGGACCGGGCCATTGGGACCCTCACCCCAATTTCTTAGCCCAGATGATCCAATGTACTGCGCTGAATGGTCTCCTACATATCCCCCGAACGCCGACCTGAGAAAACCCTGTAACACCCCCGCCTATTCTCCTGATAGCCAGGACAAGCGACGGGTCACCCATTTTCAAGATCTCGCCGACGGAGTTCGTGATCAGAAGGGGCACGGGGCGCGAACGCCGTTCGAAATCCGCGGATGAGGGCCTGCCGCCAGTCGTCGGCGCGCATTTGCGCCGGCGTCGGACAGGGGGAGCATCGCAGGGTCTGGGGGACCGGTGGCGAAGCGAGTGGACACACGGGTAGCTGTTGTGGGGTACGGCTACTGGGGGAGCAAGCACGTCCGCGTGCTCAGCACGATGCCCGACGTCGGTGTCGTGGTCGTGGACGAGCACGTCGGGCGGCTCGAGGAGGCGGTGGCGTACTACCCGTCGGTGGCGGGCACGGCCACGGCCCTCGAGGACGTGCTCGACGGCGTGGACGCCGTCCTGGTGGCCACACCGCCGGCGGCACACGCGGAGATCGCCCTTCAGGCGATCAATGCGGGCAAGCACGTTCTCGTCGAGAAACCGATGGCCACGTCCGTGGCGGATGCCGAAGCCATGGTGCTCGCGGCCGCCGTGCAGGGCGTGCAGCTGATGGTCGGGCACACCTTCGAATACAACGCGGCCGTCCGCCAGCTGCGGGACATCATCCGTTCCGGCGCGCTCGGTCGCGTCCTCTACATCGATTCCGCACGGCTGAGTCTCGGCCGGTACCAGCGCGACGTGAATGTCATCTGGGATCTTGCCCCACACGACATCTCGATCGCCTCGTACCTGCTCGACGAGCTCCCGGTGGCGACGTCGGTGTGGGGTGATCGCAACGTCACACCGTGGCGCGAGGACGTCGCGTACCTGCGGCTGGACTTCCCGCAGACGCGCGCGTTCGTGCACGTCAGCTGGCTGAACCCGAACAAGGTCCGCCGCACCACCGTGGTCGGCGAGCGGAAGATGGCCGTCTACGACGACATGTCCGACAACGAGCGGATCCGGATCTACGACATCGGGGTCGACCCGGCGAGCATCGACGGCCCGCACAGTGCCCACGAACGGCCGGTCAGCTACCGCACCGGCGACATCGTCTCGCCGTTCGTGCCCTTCAGCGAGCCGCTGGTGGCCCAGGACCGGGCGTTCGTCGACTCGGTCCGGACCGGCATCCCGTCCGAGACACCGGGCGAGCGCGGCCTCGACATCGTGCGCGTGCTCGCGGCCACTGACGCCGCGCTGGTCACCGGCCGGACGGCACCGGTCCTGAAGCCCTCGCGGATCGTCGCGGGCGTGCGAGCGGTCTCGTGACGGGCACGCCGACCGTCCCGTTCCTCGACCTGGCCGCGGTGCACCTCGACCTCCGCGACGACCTCGACGTGGCGTGGAAAGAGGTGCTCGCGCACGGGCGGTTCATCGGTGGCCCGGAGGTCACGGAGTTCGAGGGTGCGTTCGCCGGATACAGCGAGGTGGCGCACTGCGTCGGGGTGGCGAACGGCACCGACGCGCTCGAGTTGATCCTCGCGGGGCTGGGCATCGGACCCGGCGACGAGGTGATCGTCCCGGCGAACACGTTCGTCGCCACCGTGGAGGCGGTGTGCGCGGCGGGCGCGCGGCCCCGCTTCGTGGACGTGCGCCCCGACACCCTGCTCGCCGACCCGGCCGCCGTGGCCGCGGCCGTCACCCCGCACACCGCGGCGATCGTGGCGGTCCACCTGTACGGGCAGATGGCCGACGTCGACGCGCTGAGCCGGCTCGCATCCCGGCACGGCCTCGCGCTGATCGAGGATGCGGCGCAGGCTCACGGGGCCCGCTACCTGGGCCGGCGCCCGGGTGGCTGGGGTGTGGCCGCCGCGTTCAGCTTCTACCCGGGCAAGAACCTCGGCGCGCTGGGCGACGGCGGCGCGGTGGTCTCCGACAACCCGCAGCTGATCGACCGGATCCGGCTGCTCGCCGACCACGGCCGCTCCCGCACCGACCGCTTCGTCCACGAGGTGTCCGGCCGCAACAGCCGCCTGGACACGCTGCAGGCAGCGGCGCTGCGGGTCAAGCTCGCCCGCCTGGACCTGATGAACGAGAACCGCGTCGCGCTGGTCGAGCGGTACCGACGCGGCGTGCCGTCATGGTGCGTACCGGTCGCGGAGGACCCCGCCGCCGAACCCGTCCACCACCTGGCGGTGGTCCAGGTGCCCCACCGAACCCGCGTCACGTCGGCGCTCGATGCCGCGGGTATCGGGTGGGGGTTGCACTACCCGGTCCCCTGTCACCGCCAGCCCGCCTTCGCCGAGTACGCGGACGGTCCGCTGCCGGTGGTGGACACGGCGGCCGGGCGGATCCTGTCGCTCCCGCTGTCGCCCGGGATGGCGTTGGAGCAGGTCGACCTGGTCTGCGAGGTCCTGCACGATGTCCCGATCTGACCGCGTTCCCTCGCTGCGCGCGCCCCGCGTGCTGATGTACCACTACTTCGGGGAGGCGCCCGGCGCCGACCCGGAGCAGCTCTTCGTCAGCGAGGCGGCGTTCGCAGCCCAGCTGCGGCACCTCCACCGCCGCGGATGGCGGGCGCTCACGCTCGACGAGTACCTGGCCGCGCTGGACGGGGTCCCGACCCCACCTCGCTCGTACCTGCTCACGATCGACGACGGGCACGAGTCCGCGGTGCGCATCGCGGCGCCGGCGCTCAAAGCGGCAGGGGTGCCGTCCGTGCTGTTCGTCTGCCCCGACCACATCGGCGGCCGCGCCGAGTGGACCGACGCCTACTCCGGTGAGCGGCTCGCGCCGGCCGAGGAGCTGAAGGGCCTGCCGGACCTCGGCATGGACCTGGGCGTCCACAGCGCCGACCACACGCGCATGATCGGCATGGACGACACCACGCTGAAGGTCCACGTCACCGACGCGCGGGAAGAGCTCGAGGCCACCACCGGCGTCCGGGCCCGCTCGTTCGCGTACCCGTACGGCACGCACGACCCCGCCGCCCGGGCGGCCGTCGCCGCCGAGGGCTACGACGCGGCGTTCGCCGTGGCCCGCGAGCACGGCCGCTTCGCGGTGGACCGGGTCTTCGTCCGCAGCACCGACTCGCTGCTGCGGTTCCGCTTCAAGCTGTCGACTCCGTATCGGGTGATCTCGCGGCTCGGCGGGCGGGCCTGGCGGCTGCGGCACGCGGCACGGGCGCTCGGGGGTCTGCTGCGGAAGTCGGTGTCCGGACGTGGCGCCGCTGTCGTGCGGCGGCTGATCGACGTCGTCGTCGCGAGCGCGATGCTCGCCGTGCTCGGGTTGCCGATGCTCGCCATCGCCCTGGCCGTGCGCCTCGGGAGCTCCGGGCCGGCGCTGTACCGGCAGCAGCGGGTGGGGCTGCGCCGCCGGCCGTTCGAGATGCTGAAGTTCCGCACGATGGTGCCCGGCGGCGACGACCGGGCGCTGCGCGAGCTCATCGCACGCGAGCTGCGTGGTGAGGACACGGTGGTCGACGGCAGCTCGAAGCTGAACGGCGACCCCCGCATCACCCGGCTCGGCCGGTTCCTGCGCCGCACCAGCCTCGACGAGCTCCCCCAGCTGATCAACGTGCTGCGGGGCGACATGACGCTCGTGGGGCCGCGGCCGTGCCTGGAGTGGGAGGCCGAGATGTTCCCGGCCGAGTACGCGGCACGGTTCGACGTCCCGCCCGGTCTCACCGGGCTCTGGCAGGTCAGCGGGCGCAGCGCCCTCGGCACGCTCGACATGCTGCGCCTCGACGTCCGGTACGTGGAACAACGCACCCTGCGCAGCGATCTGGAGATCCTGATGCGCACGGTGCCGGCCCTGCTCGGCGGGGGCGGGTCGCGGTGACCACCGTGCTCGTCGCCACCACGGGCGGCCACCTCGCCCAGCTGCACGGGCTGGTCGACCGCATCCCGCCCGACCCGGACGCCGTCTGGGTCACCCACGCCAACGAGCAGAGCACCTCGCTCCTCCACGGCTGCGACGTGGAGTACGTCCCCTACGTCGGGCAGAAGGACGTGCTGGGCGTGCTGCGATGCGCGGTGCACGCACACCGGCTGTTCCGGCGGCGGCGGCCCACCCGGGCGGTGTCCACCGGCTCGGGCATCGCGCTCGGCTACCTGCCCTACCTCGCCGCGCGCGGGGTGGACTGCCACTACATCGAGAGCGCGGCGCGGGTGGGCGGGCCCTCGCTCACCGGCCGCATCCTGCGTTGGGTCCCGCGGGTGCACACCTACACGCAGTCCCGGAGCTGGAGCGGCGGGCCGTGGCGCTACGGGGGCAACGGGTTCGACGCCTTCGAGGCGGTGCCGGCGCACCGGGTGCCCGGCCACCACGTCAAGGTGGTCGTCACGGTGGGCACGGCGGCCGAGTTCCCGTTCCGGCGGCTCGTGCTCCCGATGGCGAAGCTGCTCGCCGCGGACGGCCCGCTGGAGCAGGCCCTGGGCCGGCCGGTGGACGTGCTGTGGCAGACGGGGTGCACCCCGGTCGACGACCTCCCGATCACAGCCACCCCGTTCCTGCCGGCCGCCGACCTCCGGCACGAGCTCGCGGAAGCGGACATCGTGGTGAGCCACGCCGGCACCGGTTCCGCGCTCGCCAACCTCGCCGCCGGCCGGTTCGCGGTGATGGCGAGCCGGGAGGCCGAGTTCGGCGAGGCGGGCGACGACCACCAGCGGGAGCTCGCCGACGAGCTGGCCGCGCGCGGGCTCACCCTGCACCGCGGCCCCGCCGACATCACGGTGGACGACCTGGTGGCCACGCTGTCGACCGCGGTGCGCAGGGTGTCCGACGTGCCGCCCTTCGAGCTGCGGACGTGACGGTGCCGTCATGAGCGTCCTGGCCGTCGTCGCAGCCGATCCCGTCACCGATCCGCGGTGGCGCCGGCTCGCCGAGGGGCCCGGGGCGAGCCTGTTCACCTCGCCGCCGTGGATCAGCGCGGTGTGCCGGACCTACGGCTTCACCCCGGAGGCGCGGATCGCGGTCGACGTCGCGGGCGAACCGATCGGCGGGTTCACCTGGGTCACCGTGGAGGACGTGCGCGGCAGGCGCCTGTCCAGCCTTCCCTTCTCCGACCGTGCCGACCCGCTCGTGGCGGAACCCCCGATCTGGACCGCCCTGCTGGACGCGGCGAAGACCGGCGACGAACAGCTCACGCTGCGCTGTCTGGACGATTCGGCCGCGCTCGCCGACCCACGGCTGCGCGCGATCGATGCGGCGGCATGGCACGGTACCTCGCTGGATGCCGGGATCGACGAGCTCCACCGGCGGATCTCCGGTACGTCGCGCCGCAACATCGCGGCCGCCGGCCGGGCGGGGGTCCGCGTCGACGTCCGGGACGACCTCGACGCGGTGCGTACCTTCCACCGCCTGCACGTCGGGCTGCGCAAGCACAAGTACCGGCTGCTCGCGCAGCCATTGGCGCTCTTCGAGAACATCTGGCAGGAGTTCCACGAGGGCGGGCCCGATCACGGTGGGGGCTGCGTGACCCTGCTCGCCACCCTCGGCGACGAGGTGATCGCCGGCGCGATGTTCCTCGAGTGGAACGACGTCCTCTACTACAAGTTCGGCGCCTCGGCGCCCGATCACCTTTCGGCACGCCCGAACGACGCCGTCTACTGGACCGGCATCCAGCGCGGCGTCGAGCGTGGCCTGCGACTCGTGGACTGGGGCCTGTCCGACCTCGACCAGCCCGGCCTCGTCGCCTTCAAGGGGAAGTGGGCGAGCGACGAGCGCCGCATCGTCACGATGCGCTCCGGCACCTGGCTGCAGGCGCCCGAGCAGGAGGCGTTCGGGCGGGAGCTGGGTGAGCTCACCCGCCTGCTCACCGACGCGTCGGTGCCCGACGAGATCACCGCGCGGGCGGGCGCGCTCCTCTACCGCTACTTCTGCTGAGGGGGAACCATCATGACGGTCGTCACCGGTCCGGTTGTCGTCGTCGGGCAGGGCTATGTCGGCCTGCCGCTCGCGGTGCGCGCGGTCGAGGCCGGCCACCACGTGATCGGGTTCGATCTGGACAAGCGCCGCACCGACCAGTTGCGGCGCGGCGAGAGCTTCATCGACGACATCCGCGACGAGGACATCGCCGCCTGCCTGCGGACGGGCCGGTTCACGCCCACCGACGACCCCCGCGAGATCGCGGGCTTCGGCGCCGCGGTGGTGTGCGTGCCCACGCCGCTGCGCGACGGCGCCCCCGACCTGTCCTACATCGAGGACGCGGCCCGCCTGCTCGCGCCGCACCTCACCGCGGGCGCCTGCGTCGTCCTCGAGTCGACGACCTACCCCGGCACCACCGAGGAGGTCTTCGGCCCGATCCTCGAAGCCGGATCGGGGCTCGCTGCCGGCACCGACTTCCACCTGGGGTACAGCCCCGAGCGCATCGACCCGAACAACCCCACCTGGCACCTGCAGAACACCCCGAAGATCGTCTCCGGCGTCGACGAGCCGTCCGCGGCCGCCGTGCAGGCGTTCTACGACACGATCGTCGACCGCACCGTGCCCGCGCCCGGCACGCGGGAGGCCGAGCTCGCGAAGCTGCTCGAGAACACGTTCCGGCACGTCAACATCGCGCTGGTCAACGAGCTGGCCGTGTACTGCCACGAGCTCGGCATCGACGTGTGGTCGGTGGTCGACATGGCAGCCACCAAGCCGTTCGGGTTCATGAAGTTCACGCCCGGGCCGGGCGTGGGCGGTCACTGCCTGCCCATCGACCCGTCATACCTCTCGTGGCGCGTGCGCCGCTCTCTCGGCCGCACGTTCCGGTTCGTCGAGATCGCCAACGACGTCAACGACAACATGCCCGCCTACGTCGTCTCGCGGGTCACGGAGCACCTGAACCGCAGGAAGCTCGCGGTGAACGGCAGCCGGGTCCTGCTCGTCGGGCTCACCTACAAGCGCAACTCCGGCGACGCCCGCCAGTCCCCCGCCGTGCCGGTGGCACACCGGCTCGCCGAGCTCGGCGCGCAGCTGTCCGCGATCGACCCGAAGGTCGCTCCGGCGGATGTGCCGGACGGGGTGGAGCTCGTCGAGTGCACGCCCGACGTCCTCACCGCCTCGGACATCGTGGTCGTCCTCACCGACCACGACGACATCGACTGGGAGCTCGTCGGGCGTCACTCCGACCGGGTGCTGGACACCCGCAACCGGCTCTCCGGCTCAGGGGTGGATCGGCTGTGATCCGCGTCCGACAGCGCCGCCACGATCCCGACGAGCCCGAAGAACAGGCCGAACACCGGCGGGCCCGTGAACGTCACGGTGGCGACGGACTGCACGAGACAGGCCACCAGCCATCCGATCGTCACCAGGCCGATCCACCGCTGGTGCGGCGGCTGCGACGACCGCCACAGCCTGCGGGCCGCGAGGTAGATCGCGATCAGGCCGGCCACGAAGGCGATGGTGCCGAGGAAGCCGCTCTCCCCGATGATCGCCGGCCACTCGGTGTCGGTGAGGAAGCGGCCCTCCTCCGCGCTGCGGCCCAGCCCCCAGACGTCGTCGAACCCACGCGCGACGTACTCGGGGCTGTAGTTCTCGGCGGCCGTGGCCGACCCGTACCGGCCGAACCCGGCGCCGAGGGGGAAGTGGTCCGCGGCCACGTCGAAGGAGCCGACGGTGAGCACCGTGCGCGCCGCCGAGGTGGCGGCATTCGGATCGAAATACTCCTGGTAGGTCTCGTTCACGACGGCGGCGAGCGGTGTGGCCAGCACCACCGCCGCGAGTGGGGCGCACACGGCCACGGCGAGGAGCGCCCCCTTGGAGCGCGTCACCGCCTTCACCCAGAGCCAGGCCGCCACGAGGCTGCCGATGGCGGTGCGGCGGGCGGACAGCAGGGAGCCGGCGGCGGTGGCGACCATGAGCACGAAGGTCAACGGGCCCTTGCGCACCGCGGCCCGCCAGGCCGTGATCGCGATCGCGGACAGCGTCATGAACTGGCCGAGGTCGATCGGGTGGCTGAACGGCCCGACGAGCGACGGGAGCGCACCGCGCGCCTGCACGGCGTTCTCGTCGCTCGCCATGAACGCCAGCCAGGGGTCCTCGAGCACGAAGTTGGCCGCGGTCGCCACCACGCAGAAGACCACGAGGACCACGCCGCCTCTTGCCGCGGAGCGCAGGTGCCCCTCCTCCCAGTCGACCTGTGCCACGGCCCACGCGAACACGAGGCCCTTGGCCATCACCACCGCACCCGTGAGGAATATGTCGGGCGCGACCCCGAGGAAGAGGCCGCTCACCAGCCCGGCCACCACGAAACCGGCGAACCACCACTGCCCGGGGAACACGCGCAGCCGCTGTCGTGCGGCGAGCCTGCGCAGCGGCAGCACGAGGGCGCAGAGCAGCACCATCGCCTCGTCGAGGTAGCTCAGCTCCGGCACCGGCACCAGGTGCATCAGGGGGCGGACGAAGAGGGCCGCGAGGACCGTGAGCCCGACGGTGGTGCGGGGGGCCGCAACCGCCATGAGCAGGAGGATCGCGCCACCGAGGCCTGCCGCGGCCGCGATCGGCTGCACGACGGCGAGCGCGCCCAGGGCAGCCGCCGCCAGCGGCCACGGCCACACCGGCCGCCGGTTCAACACCGTCATCACACCCACCGTGCCAGGCTGGAGAGGACGGGTGCAAGAAGCGCTCCCCACACCCTGCACGTCCCTAGACTGAATATTGCGACGGGCTGATTCCCGGGGGCGAAAAATGACCGTTGACCGAGCCATTCTCATACTGCGCGAGCGCTGGAAGATCGTGGCGCTCTGCCTGGTGCTCGGGGTGCTCGGAGCTGGGGTCGCGAGCTACCTCGCGCCGCGCGAGTACAGCTCCGACGTCACGCTGTACGTCTCCCTCCAGGGGCCCGCCGAAGACTCCGACGAGGCGTACCAGGCCAACGAGCTGGCCAAGGAGCGCGTGCTGTCCTACGAGCCCCTCCTCACCGACGAACGCATCACGCAAGCCGTGATCGACCGCCTCGGGCTGGCGATGACCCCTGCCGAGCTGGCCGAGCACATCACCGTCACCGTCGACTCCGACACCGTCGTCCTCTCGGCTGCCGTCCGGGACGCCACACCGGACGGGGCGGCGAACATCGCCAACACGCTCGCGGCGGAGTTCGTGGGCCTCGTCGCGCAGCTCGAGGAGCCGATCGGGGTCACACCGGCCCCGCCGGCCCCACCGGCGCCCGGCCAGCCAGCCCCACCCGCCCAGGAACCCGCGAAGATCGGGGCCGAGATCATCCGGCCGGCCACCCCGCAGCCCACTCCCGTCTCCCCCGACACACCGTTCAACCTGGCGCTCGGCGGAGCGCTGGGCCTGCTGATCGGCGTCGTCGGCCTGGTCGTCCGCGAGGCACGGGACAACACCGTCCGCTCGGTGGCCGAGCTGAACGAGCTGACGTCGGCGCCGGTGCTGGCAGAGATCGCCCACGACCGCCAGGTGTCGTCCCGCCCGCTGATCGTCGACGAGCCGTTCACCTCGCCGCGCGCGGAAGCGTTCCGGAAGCTGCGCACGAACCTGCAGTTCCGCGACGGCGCCCGCCGCCACCGCGTGGTCGTGGTCACCAGCGCACGAATGTACGAGGGCACCTCCACCACCGCGTGCAACCTCGCCGTGGCGATCGCCGAGGCCGGCAACCGCGTCCTGCTGGTGGACGCCAACCTGCGCAGCCCGCGGGTGGCCGACTACCTGGGGCTGGATCCGTTCCCCGGCCTGGTGGACGTCCTCGCCGGGCGGATGGTGTGGCAGTACGCGCGGCAGCAGTGGAACCGCGGCGGTTTCGACGTGCTGACCGCGGGCCCCTACCCCCACAACCACAGCCAGCTGCTGGCCTCCTACAGCCTGGCCGACCTGCTCGCGGACATGCGCAAGCACTACGACTTCATCATCGTCGACACGCCCGCGCTGCTCGCGGTGTCCGACGCGGCAGCGGTGGCCGCACGAGCCGACGGCGTGGTCCTCGTGGTCCAGCACCGCCAGACCTCGCACGATCAGGTCACCGCGGCCGTGGAATCGCTGAACGCGGTGTCCGCGCGCCTGCTCGGCACCGTGATCACGATGACGAAGGGCCGGCTGCGCCGGGAGCGGCGGGTGCCGTCCTACCAGGTGCCCGTGTCAGCCGCCCGCCGCGACGGCCCCCTGGCGCCGACCACTGCACCACCCGTGATCACGAGCCCGCCCACCGGGCTGCCCCGCGCCATTCCGGAGCAGGCCGACAGCGAAGGCAAGCGACTGGAGAGCACAGCCGAGTCGGCGACCCGGCCCGTTGACAACCCGAACCGGCGGCCGTCGCCCACACCGCGGCACTAGACGGGTGCGCCGTCACGATCTGGCGGCCGTGCACCTGCGGTCCGGCGATGCCCTGGCCACCGCATGATCGCGTCGAGTCGCACACCACCGCTGCACGGACGACGCTGATGTACGACTCGACGCGATCGATCCTTCCGAGAAGCACACCAACGCGGCCGCCACCACCACCGCGTGCACCTCAGAACGATCAACCGCGCGGACGGCCTCCGCGCTCCTGGCCGATCGTCTGCGGCACCGCGGTGCGCAGGAGCACGAGGTAGACCCCCGCCATCGTCCAGCGCAGCAGCACCGTGGCCACCACGATCCCGATCGGGCCGATGAGCACGAAGAAGGCCACGTCCAGCACGGCGTTGAGCACGGCGGTGGCGGCGGCAATGCCCAGCATCCAGCGCTGTCTGCGGGCCACCACGAGCAGGCGCGTGCCGACGACGTTGAACACGTGCGCCGGGAGCGACAGCATCACGATCGCGCCCCACAGGAAGCCCTGGCCCCACGACGCGGGTAGCAGCTCCGACGCGAGCCCGGCGAGGCACACCAGCGCGCCGCCCGCGGTGAGCACCGCCGTGACGATCCCGAGCACCCGGCCGTCGCGGCGCAGGAGCGCCGCCGCGTCGCCTGCCGCCATCGTCGGGAGGCGGGCCCAGGCGCCCACCCGCCGCACGAGGAAGGCCATGTTGACGAACTGCGACGCCGCGTACATCAGCCGGTCTGCGATCTCGTAGCTCGAGACGGAGCCCGCTCCCGACGCGGAGAGGAACAGCCGGTCGACGGCCGGACCGAGCTGGGTCACCCCGGACGAGAGGGCCTGCGCGACCAGCCCGAACGGCGTCAGCGCGGCGTCCTCGGCGCCTGCCTGCCGGGCGCGCAGCCGGCGCGCCGCGACCGTGAGGATCACGGCCCTGGCCGCTTCCCCGGCCGGCAGCATGGCCGCGACGGCGACGAGCGGCGCGTCCCACCAGACGGCGAGGAGCACGGCGGGCAGCAGCGTGCGCATCGCCTGCACCGCGATCGGCACCGTCGCGCCGCCCCGTGCGATGCACTCCCCCGAGAGGATGCTCGCCACCGCGGCGAGGATCGGGGCCGGCGCGACGGCGCACACGAGCACGATGAACTCGCCTCGCGCCGGCGAGCCGACGGCGTAGGCGATCGCCAGCGCGGGCACCACCAGCACCGTGAGCGCCGTCGCGAACAGCAGGATCCGTCGCCGGAAGTGGCGCAGCGCGCCGGGCGCCGGGTTCCGGTCCCGGCCGAGCACCCGTCCGTACTCCGCGATCGTGGTCAGCTCGACGGCGGAGCTCACGATCACCGCCACCGTTATGGCCACCGACATCGCCAGCAGCAGGACGTCCGAGGCGTCCGGGGCGAGCACGAGCGCGGCGACGAACGGGAGCGTGAATCCCGGCAGCGAACCGATGATCGCCGCCACCGCGGTGGGCAGGTCCTTTCTCACCGCGTCACGTCAGGACGGACGCGGCCCATCGGTACTGCTCGGCCAGCCCGTCGCGCAGCGGGACGCCGGGTGCCCAGCCGGTGGCTGCCTCGATCGCGGCCGTGCTCCCGCCCGTGCGCTCCACGTCGCCGGGCACCGGCTCGCCCCTGCGGACGGCGGGCACCCGCCCCGAGATCTCCCCCAGGAGCTCGATGACCTCGTTGACGGTGGTGGAGGTGCCGCCGGCCACGTTGAACACGGCGCCCGCAGGGACATCTGCCGCGGCTACGCGCACGTTGGCCTCGACGACGTCGTCGACGTAGGTGAAGTCGCGGACCTGGTGGCCGGTGCCGAACACCGGGATCTCCGCGCCGTCCCGGACCGCTGTGCAGAAGTTGGTGAAGGCCATGTCGGGCCGCTGCCGCGGGCCGTAGACGGTGAAGTAGCGCAGCGACACCGTGGGCAGGCCGTAGTTCTGCGCGTACAGGGTGCAGAGGTGCTCCGCCGCGAGCTTGGTGACGCCGTACGGCGACAGCGGCCGCGGCAGGTCGGACTCCTGCGTGGGGTAACGCAGGGCGTTGCCGTAGACCGACGAGGAGGAGGCGTAGACGAAGCGGGAGAGGTGCGGCGCCCGCAGCGCTGCTTCCAGGAGCTTCTGGGTGGTGCCGACGTTGCCCTGGAGGTAGCCGTCGAAGTCGGTGCCCCACGACTTGCGCACGCCGGGCTGGCCGGCCTGGTGGTAGACCACCTCGACGTCGGCCAGCAGGGCGGGGAGGTCGACCGCGTTCAGGTCGGCTTCCACCAGCCGCAGCCGGGGGTGCTCGATGCCACGCAGGTTCTCCCGCTTGAGCCGCGGGTCGTAGTAGTCGGTGAGCGCGTCGACGCCCACGACGTCGTGGCCGTCGGCGAGCAGCCGGCGCGCCAGCGTGCTGCCGATGAACCCGGCCACGCCCGTGACCAGTGTCCTCACGACGACGCAGCCGGGGTGAGGCCGCGGAAGAAGACGTCCCGGACGACCCGCGGCGCGCTCAGGTCGGCCACGGCGGCCGTGACGTCGGCGCGCGCCAGGCCCGGTGCCGCGCGGATGGCGTCGGCGAGCGCTGCGGGGTCGCGCCCGCGCACGAATCCCGAGACGCCCTGGCTGACCAGGCCGCCGGTGTCGGCGCCCTCGGTGACCACCGCCGGCAGACCCATCGCCATGGCCTCGACCAGCACCCGTGGGAAGCCCTCGTAGCCGGCGTGCGAGGTCATCAGGAAGACCCCGGCGCGGCTGCGGGCCTCCGCCACCTCGGGGGGCCCGAGGCGCCCCCGCAGCGTGATGCGGGCGGCGACCTCCTCGGGCAGGGCTGCGATCTGCTCCTCCAGCGCCGGCCGCAGCGTGCCGGACCCGATCACCTCGAGCGTCCAGGGCTCATCGGGCCGCTCCTGCGCGAGGTGGGCGAAGGCGCGCACGGCCAGCGCGGGGTCCTTCGGAACTTCCAGGCGGCCCACCCAGACCACGGCGTGCGGGTTCACCGGGCGCTCGGCCGGCTGCGTGATGGCCGGGTCGAACCACGTGGGCGCGGAGATCGTGCGCGGGTTCCACTGCCGCACCTTCTCCGCGTACGCCGGGTTGAACACGATCACCCGCTCGGCGCGGCGCGCGATCATGCGGTCGAGGCGCTCGTGCAGGCCGCCGGTGAACCGCCAGTACGAGTCCGACGTGGGCCCGAGCAGGCCCCGCTCCTGCGTGTGGATGCAGTACACGAGCGGCCCGCGGAACAGCAGGCGGGTGAACAGGCCCACGTCGACGCGGTGAGCCTGCACGGCCTTCGGCTTCGGGATCCGCCGCCGGTAGCGCAGCAGCCCCAGCACGAGCCGCAACGAGTAGGGCACGAGGCCCTTCGGCCGGGAGGTGTCGATCCGGGCCACCGGCAGGAACCAGAACTCGCGGCCGCCGCGGCGGTACCGTTGCCACACGCCGAGCGGCCGGTCGGGCGCGCCCACCTCGTCGATCCCGACCATGCCCAGCTTCACGCCCTCCGGCGCGTACTCGAAGAACCCGCGCAGGCAGGTGTCGATCCCGCCGATGGTGATCGTGCGCCTCGGGTCGGACTGCTGGACCACGAGACGGTCGATCTCGTCGTCCTGTGGCGCGTCAGCCATCGCCGTGCCCCGGGGTGCTCCCGGCGAGGCGCGGGGACCGGCCGACCGCGATCCAGGAGAAGCCGGCGCGGCGCAGGACGTCCGGGTCCACGAGGTTCCTCGTGTCGACCACGATCGGCTGCCGGACGGCTGACGCCAGCCGCGGCCAGTCCAGCCCGCGGAACTCGGGCCACTCGGTGAGTATCACGAGCGCGTCGGCCTCCTTGGCGGCTGCGTAGGGGTCGTCGACGACCGTCAGCAGGTCGCCGTCGAACGCGGCCTCGTCGGCCGGGATCGCCGGGTCGAAGGCCAGGAGCTCCGCCCCCGCCTGCCGCAGTTGGGCTGCCACGGCAAGTGCGGGCGAATCGCGCATGTCGCTGGTGCCGGCCTTGAACGCGAGACCGAGCAGGGCGATCCGCGCCCGGCTGAGCGACCCGTTGCGCTTGCCGGTGACGGCAGCCTGGATCTTCTCGACGATCCGCCTGCTCTGCCGCGTGTTCGTCTCGATCGCCGCCCGCAGGAGCCGGAACTCGAAGTCGACCGAGTCGGCCAGCTGCAGCAGCGCCGAGGTGTCCTTCGGCAGGCACGAACCGCCCCAGCCGGGGCCGGGCGAGAGGTAGGACTGGCCGATCCGCTTGTCGTAACCCAGGCCCTCGGTGACGTCCTCGACGTCGGCGCCCAGCCGCTCGCACAGCTCGGCGATGGCGTTCACGTACGACAGCTTGGTGGCGAGGAAGCAGTTGGCCGCGTACTTGATCATCTCGGCGCTCGCCAGGCCGGTGAGCACGGTCGGGGCGCCGAGACGGGCGTACAGCGCCGCGACGCGCTCCGCGGCGTCCTGGGCGTTCGAACCGACGATGATGCGGTCGGGGTGCAGGAAATCGTGCACGCCGGAGCCCTCGCGGAGGAACTCCGGGTTGCTCACGACGGCGACGTCGGGCCGGTCGATGAGCTCCGCGGTGCGCTCCCCCGTGCCCACGGGCACGGTGGACTTGTTGACCACGATCGCTCCGGCGGGCAGCACCTCGCGGACCTCGTCGATGACCGCCTCGACCGCGGAGAGGTCCGCGATGCCCCCGATCCCCATGGGGGTGGGCACGCAGACGAACACGACCTCGCACGGCGTGCCGTCGCGGCGCAGCTCCTCCAGCGCCGCCCGCGCGCCGGTGACGAACGTCAGCCGGCCTGCCGCCAGCATCTCCCCCACCATCTCGGCGAGCCCCGGCTCGCGGATGTCGATCTTCCCGGTCTGCAGGCGCTCGACCTTGGCCCGGTCGACGTCGGCGCACAGCACCCGATGGCCGAGCGACGCGAGACAAGCCCCGGTCGTCAGGCCGACGTACCCCGTTCCCACCACCACGATGCGGCGGGCGAATTCCGACACCGGCGTCTCCTCCCCCGTCAACGCAGGACGTCGTCATGACCCCTGTCGGGCCGACGCCCGGGCGCGTTACCCGTATCTAATTGCCTTCGCGTCGCTCAGGCGGGCTTGCGGGCCGGCGGTGAGTCACTCGGCGGGCGGGCCCTGGTAGCCCTGCGCCGCCGACGGGTCGTCGAACCCGACCTCACGGCCGTACCCCGAGCCGATCCGGTTGTCCCGCACGATCACGCCGGTGGAGTCCCTGCCGAGCGCGAAGGCCTTGTTCCCTTCGCCGACCATGTCGTTGTTGCTGATCGTGACGTCCTGGATGTCCTCGAGCGCCAGCGACTGCGCTTCGGCGTGCGAGTCGCAGTAGTTCCCGTCGAACAGCCAGTTGCGGCTGACTCCCTCACCCGAACCGCCGTCGTCGTTCGGACCCTCCGCCATCAGGCACTGCGCCCGGATCCCCTCGCACCGGTTGCCCTGGATCACGACGTTCGAGCTGCCGGGCCCGTCGACCGCGAATGTCTGGATGCAGTCGACGTGCGAGTCCTCGACGTCGTTTCCCTCGAGGTCGTACACCCGGTTGTTCAGGATCTGGGTTCCGTCACCGAAGAAGCGGATCGCGTCGACGTCATCACCGGCGTAGTCGACCTGGGTGACCTCGTTGTTCCGCACGGTGATGTTCTCGCCGTCCGCCACGATGCCCGTGCTGTCGGCGCCCCTGGACACGAAACCCTCGACGACGACGTTGTCCGCCTCGACCCGGATCCCGGGGACCACGGTGCCGTTTCCGTGGTAGTACACCGGAGCGTCCGCCGTGCCCCCCGACGAGATCTTCAGTTCCTCGTCCAGCTCGCCGGAGAAGCACACGGCATCGCCTGGCGCCGGAGTCTGGTCCGGGGTGAGGCAGGCCGTCGGAGCCGGCGGCGGCGCCGACGGAAGTGTCAGGGACGGCGCCGCTGTGGGCGTGCCCGAGGTCGTACAGGCGACCACACCTGTACTCATCAGTACCGCGAAAAGGATCCCCAGGCCCCGCAGTACCACGCTCGTACCTCCCCGCAGAGGACACTGAATTCAGCATCCACTTCGCAGCGTACGGAAGGCATGAAGCGCATTGGGCCGAACCGGTGATGACAAACCTGTGACGGCTCACAGCTACCGAAAAATCGCCACCATCTTGTCGAGGCACTGCTCCAAGCCGGCCCGCGAGATGTCCCGGGCCTCGGCGGTGCCGTAGCCGAACTCCTGCACCGTCAGCTCGGTGCGCTCGCCGTCCGCCGGCCGCAGCGTGACCACGTGCCGCACCGCGCGGGGCACCCCCGGCGGGATGGCCTCGTCGGCGAGCAGCACTCGGTCCGCGTCGGTGAAGTCGAGCGCGAACTCGAGTCGCTCGGGCGGGACGACCTCGCGATAGGTCCACGTGTTGTACATGTCCTGGCCGCCGTACTCGGCGGGAGCGCGCATGCAGACCAGCGACGTGCCGCCCGCCCGGACGTCCAGCTCCGCGAGTGGCGAGGTGAAGCCCGTCGGCCCCCACCAGCGCATGACGTACGCGGGCTCGGTCCAGGCCTTCCACGCCTCCTCGACCGGGGCGTCGAGCACCCGGGTGACGGCGAGGTCGTGTGTGCCAGGTCGGCGACCGCTGATCTGCTGCACCGACCACGCGTTGCCGTCCGGGTCGCTGAAGTGCACGAACCCGACGTTGTCGAGCGCATCGCCCTCGCGGGCGGGCCGGAACGTCACACCGTCCTGGGTGACGACCACCCCGCTGTTGTCCACGCCGCGCTCCACCAGCTGGGCGTGGGCGGCATGGATGTCCGGGACGACCAGGACGAGCCCGCGCAACGCCCCCGGCACCATGTCGTCGAAGTAGCCCACCGCCACCTGGATCGAGCAACCCGATCCCGGTGGCGTCAGCTGGACGAACCGATGCTTCTCGTCGGCCCGCACGTCGAAGTCGACGGCGAACCCGAGCCGCTCGGCGTAGAACGTCTTTGCGCGCTCCACGTCCGATACCGGCACCTGCACCACTTCCAGCGTCCACTGCATGACCTGTTCTCCCTTCCCTCGGCCGTACCGGGGGAAGCGTGCCCGGCCGGCCGGCCCACCGGATCCGTGACGACCACCTGTCGTCCACGCGGCCGCTACGTGGCCGGGGCGGGGCCCGCCACCGGCTCGGAAGATCCGGCGTTCGCCGTCGGCCGAAGCTGTACGGTGGCGTGGCGAGCGGGGGTTGGGATCAGTGCTGGAGATCGAGGTCGACGACGCGCCGTCGCACCCGGAGTGGGACGCATGGGTGGCCGCCGCACCCGGTGGCCACCACCTCCAGTCCAGCGGCTGGGGGTATGTCAAGGCCGGCGCGGGGTGGCAGGCGAGGCGGTTCCTGCTGCGCCGCTCCGGGGAGCTGGTGGGGGGCTGTCAGCTCCTGACCCGGGCCATCCCCGTGCTCGGCGGAATGGGTTACGTGCCGCGCGGCCCCGTCGTCGCGTCCGGGGACAGCGGTCTCCTCGATGCCGTACTGGCCGCGCTGCGGGCCTACGCCCGGCGGCACCGGATCGCGGTCGTGAAGATCCAGCCGCCGGTCGACCGTCCCGACCTCCCGGCGCTGCTGGAGTCGCGGGGTCTGATCGCGAGCGGATTGCACACCGCACCGGTGGCCAGCGCGGTGGTGGACGTCGGGCCGGACCGCGACGAGGACGCGATCTTCCGTGGGCTGCGCGCCACGACCCGCCGCCGCGTCCGGCAGGCCCGCAAACACGGCGTCACCGTGCGGACCGGGGGAGCCGAGGACCTGCCGGTGCTGCAGGCGATCATCGAGGCCACCGCGCGGCGGCAGGGCTTCGCCCCCTACCCCGCCGACTACTACCGGCGCATCTGGGCGGCGTTCGGCACGTCCGGTCACGCCCGCCTCCTGATCGCCGAGCACGAAGGCGTGCCGTTGTCGGCCGTGCTGCTCATCGCGTTCGGGAACACGGTGATCTACAAGATCGGCGGCTGGGCCGACGTCGAGGGCTCGCCGCCGGGTGCCAACGAACTGACGCACTGGACGGGCATCGCCTGGGCCCACGGTGCCGGTCACCGCCGCTACGACTTCGAAGGCATCCCGGTCGAGGTCGCGCAGGCGCTGCGCGATGGGCACCCGGCAGAGCCACAGGGTGTCGCGTTCTTCAAGCTCGGGTTCGGGAGCGAGGCCGTGGTGTACCCCGGCACGTACGACCTCCTTCCCGATGGGCTCCCCGGCCACGCGCTCAGATACGTCCTGCCGCGCGCGGAACGGTGGCGAGGTGTCGTGCACCGGCTGTCCGGACGACGCACCTGATCGGGTGCCTCTCACCTGACCGCCACCCGCCCCGGCGCGGGCGCACCCACCTCGGCGAGCTCGGCCCGGCCCTCGCCCGCGCGGCCGGGCAGGAGCAGCAGGGTGGCGGCGCGCTCGAACCGTGCCCCGATGCGCTCGAAGCCGGCCACGGACGCTTCGAGCGCGTCCTGGTCGCCGTGCAGCCGGCCGCGGGCGCGGTCGAGGCACGCGGTTGCCCATGCATGACCCGCCGTGCCGGGCTCGGCGGCGGCGAGCCGTTCACCCGCGTCCGGCCGGCCGGCCACCACGGCCAGCTCGGCGTGGGCGGCCACCGCATAGGCGTGGTAGCGGCCGCCCGCCGGCTCAGGAACGTTCGCCGCTCGGTCGAGGTGCACGGCGGTCCGCGCCGCGGTGAACACACCCAGCGGCGCGTGCTGCAGGTGGAAGACGTTGGCGGTGCCGGCCTCCGCCGCGCGTGCGTTCCACAGCGCGGCCTGCTCCGCGTCCCCGCCGAGCCCCCATGCCAGCGCGGTGAACTGCGCCGCCACCGGCAGCCACACGGCGGGCGGGCGCCCGGCCCGCTCCCAGCCCTCCCACATGGCCGGCGCCTCGCCGCGGGCCCACCCGAGATCACCGGCCAGCACGAGCGCGGGCAGCACCGTGCTCACCGACAGGTGCGGGGAGTCGCCGTGCACGTCCGCGTCGAGGATCCGGCCGGCCACGGCCAGCGCAGCCCCGATCTCCCCCACCGCCACGGCATCGGCGCACGCGACCGCGAGCACGTCCTCGATCTCGGCCGCGCCCTCGGGATCGATCGCGTCGAACAGGGGGACGAGCGCCAGCCGTTCGGTGGAGAGCCGGTGCGCGTCCTGGAGGTGGCCGTCGACGACCGCGGCACCGCGGAGCGCCCCGAGCGCCGAGCTCAGCACCAACGGTTCGCCGGTGCGCCGCGCAGCGGTGACCGCCTCCTCGGCGAGTGTGCGGTCGGGCGACAGCTTCGCCGGCCCGGAATTCCAGGCCGTCGCGATCGCGAGCCGCGCGGCGACCACGGGGTCGGCGCCGTCACCGGCACCTGTCGCCTCCGCGAGCAGCGCGCACAGCCGCTCGTAGGGCACCTCGACGGCGAACGTGGCCGGGCAGCGGCACGCCAGGTCCACCGCCAGCGCGAGAGCCGTCGCTTTCCCGTTCCCGTCGACGGCGAGCCGGCCGGCCTCGACCAGCAGGTCGAACGCGGCGCCCGTGTCGTGTCCGACCGCCGCGCACTCGGCGGCCGAGCGCAGATCGCGGGCCTGCTCGTCCGGGGTCCCGGCGTGCCCGGCCGCCTGCTCGTAGCGCCGGCGCGCCTCCTGCAGGAAGCCTCGGGCGTGGGTGATCCGCCCGAGCGAGCGTCCGAGCCGGCGCGCCGCCGGATCGGGACCCGGCGGGTAGGACGCCAGCGCGTCGCGCAGGTCGTCGAGCACGAGGTCCACCTCCTCCGCTCGGCTCGGCTCGCTGAGCGCCGCGGCCCGATCGACCGCCCACCGCCGGTACCGGTGTTGCACGTCCGCGGTCTCGCCCGCCTCCCCGAGCTTGTCCGCGGCCACGGCGCGGATCGTGGCGAGCAGCCGCCAGCGACCCTTGTCGTGCACGACCAGGCTCTTGTCGACGAGCCGGCCGAGGACGTCGGCGGCCACCGGGGGCTCGTCCCCGCCGACGGCCGCCGCGGCGGGTAGATCGAACCCGCCGGCGAAGGCGGCGAGCCGGCGGAACAGGGCGCGCTCCTCGTCGTCGAGCAGGTCGTGGCTCCAGCCGATCACCGCGCGCAGCGACCGGTGCCGCACCTCCTGGCCGCGGCCCCCGGCGAGGAGCCGCAGGTAGTCGCCGAGGCCGGTGAGCAGGCCGGGTGCGCCCAGTGCCGCGCTGCGCGCCGCCGCGAGCTCGATGGCGAGCGGCAGCCCGTCGAGGCGGGCGCACAGGTCCGCGACGGCACCGGGATCCATGGGCGCCACCGCGCGGTCGGCGAAGAGCCGTTCGGCGTCCGACCCCAGCGGAAGGGGCCCGACGGCCACCACCCGCTCCCCCGGCACCGCGAGCCGCTCCCGGCTGGTGGCGAGCACCGTGACGGTGGGGCATGCGGCGAGCAACCGCTCGGCGAACCCGGCCACCGCGTCGACGACGTGCTCGCAGTTGTCCAGGACGAGCAGCGAGCGGCCGCGGGCGAGCCTCCCGGCGATCGCGGCTTCGAGGGGCTGCTGGGGACCCTCGGCCACGCCGAGCGCGGCCGCCACCGCCTGCGGCACCGAGTCGTCGCGGGCCGGCACGAGGTCGACGAACGCGCCACCGAGCGGCACCGTCGCGGCCCCGGCCACCACCGCCGCCAACCGCGTCTTGCCCACGCCGCCCGGCCCGGAGATCGTCACCGAGCCGATGCTCGGCCAGCGCGGCGAGCACCTCGGCCTGCTCGCCGGCCCGCCCGACGAACGACGTCCGCGCGGCCGGGAGCCCGGCCACACCACCCGGCGGCGGAGCCGGGCCGGCGTCCGGCCCGGCGAGCGCGGCCAGCTCCCTCCGATCGACCACCCCGTACTTGCGCAGCAACGACGAGACGTGGCCCTCGACGGTGCGCACCGACAGGTGCAGCCGGCCGGCGATCTGCGCGTTGCTCAGGTGCGCGCCCACGGCCGCGAGGACCTCGGCCTCGCGGCCGGACACCTCGACGGGGTGCGCCATCGGTCCATCATCGCGGACCCGCTGTCCGCGGTAGCTTGGATGGGGTGACGGCCATCGCTCCGCGCCCGGACCGCGCGATCCTCCCGCCCGGGCTGCGTGCACCTGCCGCAGCCGTCTCGACGCTGGCGCTCCTCGTCTTCGGCGTGTTCGCCGCGCGGTACGCGGACGACTCCTCCGCCGGCCGGCTCGACCGGCGCGTCCAGCGGCTCGTCAACGATGGACCGTCGCTGCCCGACGCCGTGATCGTCTTCGGCAACCCGGTCACGGTCGTCGTGCTCGCGGTGCTGCTCGCCGGCCTCGCGCTCGCGCTCGGCCACCGCAGGCTGGCCGTGCTGGCGATCGTGGGCCCGGGGCTCACCGGGGTCGCCACCACCACTCTGAAGCCGATCATCGGGCGGACGATCGACGGCGGGTTCGCCTTCCCGAGCGGCCACACCGGCGGGGCCACCGCGCTCGGCGTGGTCGCGGCGCTGCTGCTGATCACGGTGCTGCGCCCGGCCACCGGCACGAGCGCGCTCCTCCTCGCGGCGGGGGCGCTCGGGTCCGGGGGCGCGATGGCGCTCGCACTCGTCGCCGACCGCATCCACTACCCCACCGACACGCTCGGCGGGTTCTGCGTGGCCGTCGCCACCGTGCTGACCAGCGCGTTGGTGATCGAACGGTGGGCGGAGCGCCGGCGTCGGCGCCGCCTCACCTGAACCCGTACCTCGATGGGGGCCGCGATCGGCGTCGGTCCATCATGGGTTGTGGTGACCCACGACGACGAAGGTGCACGAATGACCCTCCGGGACCTGCAACTGCCGAAGTCGGCTGCGCTCAACGCGCGGCTGCACGCCGCGGTGCCCGGTGGCGCCCACACCTACGCCAAGGGCGACGACCAGTACCCGGAGAACCTGGCGCCCGTGATCTCCCACGGCCGCGGCGCCCACGTCTGGGACGTCGACGGGAACGAGTACATCGAGTACGGCTCCGGCCTGCGCGCAGTCGCCCTCGGGCACGCGCACCCCCGCGTCGTCGAGGCCGTCCGCGGCGAGCTGGACAAGGGCAGCAACTTCGTCCGCCCGGCCGCCATCGAGGTCGAGGCCGCCGAACGCTTCCTGCAGACCGTCCCGACCGCCGACATGGTCAAGTTCACCAAGAACGGCTCCGACGCCACCACCGCCGCCGTCCGCCTCGCCCGCGCCGCCACCGGCCGCACCCTCATCGCCCTCTGCCGCGACCAGCCCTTCTTCTCCACCGACGACTGGTTCATCGGCGGCACCCCCATGTCGGCCGGCATCCCGGAACAGGACACGGTCACCTTCCCCTACGGCGACCTCGACGCCCTCTCGGCCGTGTTGGAACAGCACGAGATCGCCGCGATCATCCTCGAGGCCGCCACCCAGACCGACCCGCCGACCGGCTACCTCGAAGGCGTCCGCGAACTCGCCACCCACCACAGCACCGTCCTCGTCTTCGACGAAATGATCACCGGCTTCCGCTGGAGCGAGCACGGCGCCCAAGGCGTCTACGGCGTCACCCCCGACCTGTCCACCTTCGGCAAGGCACTGGGCAACGGCTTCGCCGTCTCCGCGCTCGCCGGCAAGCGCGAGCTCATGGACCGCGGCGGGCTGCGCACCGACGAGGAACGCGTGTTCCTGCTCTCCACCACCCACGGCGCCGAAACCCACTCCCTCGCTGCCGCCATAGCGGTCATGGACACCTATGCCGAGGAAGGCATCGCCGACCGGCTCCACGCGCTGGGCGACCGGCTGGCCGCCGGCGTCCGCGAGGTCGCCGCAGGCATGGGGGTGGCCGACCACGTCCAGGTCCGCGGGCGGGCGTCCAACCTCGTCTTCGCCACCCTCGACGCCGAGGGGAAGCCGTCGCAGCCCTACCGCACGCTCTTCCTGCGGCAACTGCTCGCCGGCGGGGTCATCGGGCCGTCGTTCGTGGTCAGCGCGGCGCTCACCGAGGAGGACATCGACCGGACCATCGAGGTCGTCACGCAGGCGTGCGCCGTGTACCGCAAGGCACTCGACGCCGGGGATCCGACGCCGTGGGTGGGGGGGCGGCCGGTCAAGCCGGTGTTCCGCCGGTACGCCTGATGTCCGCGCCCGTCAACAGGCTTCGAGGGGCGCGCTCAGGTCCCGCGGTTTGCGGATCGAGCTGAAGCCCAGGCTCGCGGTGATGTCGCAGAAGTACGCGGTCGACAGTTCGTACTCGACGTGGAGAACGGCCTTCCCCGCATCGACGAAGGGGCGCAGCAACTCGCATTCGTCCTGGTCGACGCAGCTCTCGTTGACCGCGAAGTCGAATTCCCCCACGAGCTCGTCGATCTGCCCGACGTCGTTCTTCAGGCCAACCGCGAGCGAGCGCTCGTGCGCGAGGCGGACGATCATGCGGTTGAACCGGAGCTGGTCCTCCGGTGTCAGCCGGAACCCGGTGTCCTGGCGGTAGCCGTCGAGATTGTCGGGATCGACGGCGGCGAACCCCTTGTCCCGGCACAGGTCGAAGCGCGACGCCATGACGGGCTCGAGCACGTCGAGCCGGCGGATGTCCAACCAGGCCTCTCCCCGCCAGTTCGCCAGCGGTTCACCGATGACGTCCGGCGGGAACCGCGCCGCGTCGCGCCGCCAGTTCTCATACGTGCCGACACTCACGTAGCAGATGGCGTTCCGGCCGGCACGGTGCAGCTCGTCGACGAGTGCCGGGTCGACGTCGAACAGATCGACGTCGTAGATCTGCACGTCGACGAAGGCGTCGATGTGGCCCTGCAGCTGGTACTGCCAGCTAGCCCCGGCCTGGGGAACCCAGCGCTCCTCCGGGGCGGGCGTCGGAACGGGCTCCGGGGCCTCGTCACCGCCCGCGCAGCCGACGCACGCGCAGAGGCAACATGCGACCAGCAACGCTCGCCGCACTCGTCCGCGCAGACTGCTCATGTCACGTCAACCGGCCGCCCCGGCGATGTCGGTGGCCGATCAGGGCCTGCCAACTCGCCGGGAGCTCGTCCCAAGGGTTCGGCATCGTCCGTTCGGTGACGTACGCGTAGTGCGCACCGCGCGCCGCCGCCAACTCCAACGATAGGACGTGGTGCTCGATCGGTGCCGTGTGCACGAGATGCCAGATAGCGGCTCGCCGTGAGCGGGCGGTTCGGATCGGCCGCATGCGGTCGCGGTACGCCGACCACGGGCCCTCGAACGTCACGACCACGTCGGCGAGGTCGAGGTACTCGGGTCGGGGCACGACGGCCGGGTTCAGGACGAGACCGCCCGTGCTGCGCTTGCGCAGATCCTCGCCGAGCTCCCGGTAGTAGTCCAGTCCATCGAGGTCGGACGTCACTTGATCGACGAACACGGTGCTGATCCCGTAGAACCGGCGGTACGCGGCCGCCTCGGCGAGCACCTCCGCGTGCGGTCGCGCGGCGTACGCGCTGTCGACGTACCCGGCGAGCACGCACCGCAGGCGCGGCGCCTCGCACAGTGCTCGGTACGCCTCGTCAGGTGCTGCGCCGACTCCTGATGCCGGGTTGAGCACGACCAGCCCGACCGCTGCCGCCGATTCCGCGGTGAGCGACGCCCATGCGCCCGCCGCCCACCGGGGATGGAAGTAGGCAGGCACGCCGATGCGTGGCGCGTCGACACGCCTCTTCATCACCGATGGCTCACCGGCATGCCCGTGGACCACCGCACCAGCACGGCATTGGAACGCCCGGCCGCGTTCAACGCCGCACTGCAGCGCCTCCGGCGAGCTCGTCGAGGTGCAGCGGCTTGCCGGTCCGCTCACGCGCCACACGGTCGTTGATCCCCTCGCTCTCGAGGACGACCGCCACCTCGACAGGTCCGGTCGCCGAGTCGGCGGCGCGGGCCAACGCCCCGGTTCCGCTCACCGCGCTGCCTCGCTGGGCTCGGCCGATCCGTCGCGGAAGCCCTGTGCCATCGGCTCTCTCGCAGGCGCGCTCGTCGCCGCTCCGATCACGGATGCTGGTGGCACGTCGGCGACCGGCGCCCGAGGTGCCGGTATCACTACCGGATGCGAGAACGACCGGTAGAGCCTGCGGAAGTCGGCGAGGAACCGGTCGAGCGCGAAATGCTCCATCGCGTGCCGCCGGCCGGCCGCCGCGAGCTCGTGACGGAGGCGGGGATCCTTGAGCAACCGGGTGCACGCATCGGCGAATGCGCAGGGATCACGAACCGGCACGACGAGGCCACCGCTCCCCACGGCCTCCGCCATCCCTCCCACATCGGTCGCGACCGTCGCCCGCCCGGACATCGCCGCCTCGATCACGGTGAGCGGCAGCCCTTCGGAGATGCTGGTGAGCACGATCAGGTGGCCCGCCGCGAAGGCCTCGCTGACGGGTTCGACCGGCCCCTCGAAAGTCACCGCGGACCTGAGGCCGAGCTCCGCCACGAGGCGTTCACAGCTCGCGGCGTACTCCTCGTTTCCGGTCGGGACCGGACCGAAGAACCGGAGCCTCGCGTCCGGCACCCGATCGCGCAGGATCGCGAACGCGCGGATGAGCGTCTCGAGGTCCTTCAGTGGATCGATGCGTCCCACGAACGCGAGCGTCGGCAGCTCGGGCTCGCAAGCGAGAAGCGGAAGCGAGATCGGGTCCACTCCGTTGTGCACCGTGCGGACCGCCGTCTCCGCTGCTCCATGTCGTCGTGCCCAGCGCCCGTTGAAATCGCTGACCGGGAGCACGGCGTCCGCGGTGCGGTAGCCGAGCTCGGTCAGGCGGAGGTAGAACCTGGTCAAGGACGCGCGGACCGCCGGTACAGCGCAGGCTTCTCGCGTCGCGAGGACCCGCTCCCGCAGGTACACGCCGTGCTCGGACATGAGGAGCGGGGTACCCCGATCCCACTTGCTCATCAGACCGACCAGCGCGGAGGGGCCGTTCGCCGTGGCGTGGGCGAGGTCGACGTCAAGGGCTGGGAGCTGCAGCGGGCGCAGGTAGTGCTCGATCAGATCGGTGATCACGAGCGCGTCCGCGAGCGTCGGGTCGGCAACCTTCTTGCCACCGGCCACGGCGTGGCGGCACCGCGCCCAGACGTTCAGGAACACGTCCACGGGCATCTCGCTGCGCAGGGCGGGCAGGAGCCGTCGTTCCTTCGCGAGCTCGTAGAGACCGCTCATGGCCGCCTCGAACCGGGCGGGCGCGAACGGATCGTCGGAGAGGACGGCCTCGATGAGCTGCTCGTACGCCGCCGCGACCCGCTCGGCGGCCGATCGCGAGAGCCACCGCGACCAGCCCGTGACGCCCCACAGCCCGAGCCTGCGCAGCGAGCGCACGTTGCCGGGGAGGTCGTAGGAGGGCCGCTCACGGCCGGACCCGGAGAGCGAGACGACGTCGAAGGTGATGTCCGGCAACCCCCGGATCAGCTGGTGACACCACTGGCTGACACCCCCACGGTGCACCGGGTACGTCCCCTCCGTCACCAATGCGATCTTCATGCCCCCTCCTGCCCTGGCGTGATGAACCGCTGCTCGCCCTCGATCGGCACCCAGGCGGACCGCCCGCCGCCGTAGGGCTCGCCGAACTCGCCGACCCCGGCGCCCATCCCCTGCGGCACCGTCAGCGGGACCGTCAGCGGCCACGCAACCGACGGATCGACGACGACCGTGACGACGCCACGCTCGATCCAGCCCGTCACCAGCCCGCTCGCGAGCGCCTCGTTCCAGCGCGCCCGCTGCGCGAGAACGTCGCGGCTCCGGGTCATCGTCGGTACGACGAGCGGCCGCGCGTCGGTGAAGAGCTCGCGATAGGTCCCGAGCACCTCCTCGAGGAGGCGGTAGATGGTGCGGTCCTCGGTGAGCTGCGACTGGTGTGCGTAGTGCGGGCGCGGGTCGTTCGCGAGAACGTGCGACAGGGCGAGTGCCGTCTCCTTCGGCAGGACGACCCGGTCGAACGCTGCCGCGAGGTCATCCCCTGCGATGCAACTGGCGTCGACCTCGCACTCGCCGCTCCCACCGTCCGCCCCCGTCGTGCGTTCCCACAGGAACCGGTCAGCGGCCTCGAGGTAGGTCGCGGTGCTGTAGTCGAGGTTGATGGGGTGGCGCGGCACCGTCAGGGCGGTGCCGACAGCTCGTTGGTCGTGCTCGGACGAGGCGTCGGCGGCGAGCGTCCGGATCCCGGTTGCTGCGAGGGCCGGAAGCAGCCACGGGTTGTCGTTCTCCATCTGGGGCGGGGCACGCAGCCCTCCGTGCTCGCCGGTGACCAGTTCGGTGGCGTCGATCGGGAGGTCGTGTCGCCGCGCGAACTCGACGTTCCGGTCGATCTCCTCCTCGATGCGCGCCGTGGCGACGTATCTCGTCCAGCCGAGGAGCGGGATCTCGGCGCAAGCCCACGGCTGCATCTCGATGTCGCGGACGCAACCGAGGTACAGGTGCGACCAGGTGTGGTTTATCCATCCGAACTCGTGCCTGGCGGCGACGAGCGCGGCGGCCAGCGGGTCGGATCCGGCAGAGCCGGCCGCGAGGCTCCCGCTGCCGTTGAAGGCGAGGAAGAGCCGGAAGCCGTGCGCGCGCTGCCAATCCGCGGCGAACGCGATGTCCTCGGCCGTCATCCGGATCAGTGGTGCGGGAGGGACGCCGGGCGGGCAGTCGCCCCCCGACGCACAGTCGTGCTCCGGGAGCCAGCGCGCGTTCGGCATCAGCACGTCATCGATGTGGACGGCGAAGTAGCTGCGCTCGAGGCCCAGGTGCACGCCCTTCGTGAGCCAACTGATCAATCCTGGCGCGAGCACCTGGAACTGGATGGAGTCCGCCTCGTAGGAGAACGCGAGGTTCAGCTCTTCACGCCCGTCCCGCTCGAGCACTCCCGCGAGTACGCCGGTTCCGCCCCTCGGCATCTCCGCCACGAGCAACGGCCTGAAGTCAGGCAGCGGCGCAGCGATCTGGACCCAGCTGTCCGGCTCGTCGGGTGTCTCGTCGCTGAACGGCACCCGGCCGCGCGCGTAGGAGAAGTCCCCGCCGACCGCCTCCTCGGTGAGGCGGGCGCTTCCGCCGTCGAGCTGGCCGACGTAGCCGGAACCGGATGGGTCCTCGAGGCCGACGGCAGGCGCCGCGTGCACGGACGTGTGCAGCCTGCGGATCCCGAACCGCTGCTCGAACTCACGCAGCCAGTCCAGCTCCTCCGCCTCCAGGCCAGGGTCCGGGTTCGGCAACACGACCGCTTGGAACTTCGCCCGAGGCGTGCCGGCGACACCTTCCAGGAACTGGGCGTCGATCCTCGGGCGGGCGGCATCGCGCAGGTCGACGACCTGGGCCGGCACGCCGACCGACTGCAGTGCGTGCCGGAATGCTTCCGTCTCGTGCTCACCATCGGTCACGACGAGAACGCGGAGATCGATCCGAGCACCGGGAACGTCCGCCCTTGCCGCCGTCGGCTGGATCGCCGGCCAGATCGCGGCCGCGAGCAGGACGACCAGCACGAGCCGGCCGAGCACACCCGGCCTGTACAACGCCGCGCCGCGGAACCTCGAACTCACGATCACACCTGTCCCCAGGGCCCAAGCCCTTGGCGACGTGCTCGGGAGCACGCGAAGCGGCGTTAGCGGGACGAACTGCCCGCACCTTCTTGGCGTACTCCGGTGGCCCGCCTACGACGAACGGTCATCACCCGCCTCGCCTAGCGCCTGTTAGAAAGTGGATCTTCGTCGCTGGCCTGTGTGTCGGTCAGCGGAGATGAGTGAGGCTTCCGGTAGATGGATCAACGACCAAGAAGACCATCACCACCGGAGACCTCGTAGGCACGGTACCCGCGGGTGCCCGTCATGACCTCACCGACGCGCAGCAGCAGCTGCTTGAGCCACTCCTACCAGCGGTGAGTGGGCGTGGGCGGCCCCGAAAGAGGACCAGGCGAAAGTTGATCGACGGGATCCGATGGCGGACCCGCGCCGGCCTGCCGACGTCGTAGCTGGTCGCGGTGTGTCGGTTGCGGGAGCCGGGTGGGCGGCCAGGGCCGGGTCGGGTGGGTTTGGGCGCGCTGGCGGGCAGCGTGGTCTTCGGGCGGATGTTCCGGAGGTTGCGGCGGCGGACCCGGTCCCAGCTGGTGGCGACCGCGGTGCCGTAGCGGGTGGTCTCGGTGACTGGGCGGGTTCGGGCCAGGTGGCGGACTTGTCCCGGGCGATCTCCGGTCCGCGCTTGGGTGGGCGCCGTTCGTGCCGGGCAGCCGCGGCGGCTCGGGAGCCGCAGGCCCCGGTCGGAACGGATCCGATGACCAGCTCGACCGGGAGATCGACCAGGACGAACGCGAGGCGGGTGATGTCGTAGCCGGCGTCGGTCACGAAACAGCCGTTTCGCGCTGGTCGGTTAAGATCAAGATGAGCGGATCCGCGCGGCAACCTCGGATGGCGTGACCACCGGTTGTGCATCTCCGGGCTTCCACGGCCGTGGCCCTCAACACCAGCTGACGTCAGCCCGCTGGCGGAACATCGCGACGGCCTCCAGCTGCGAGCCGACCTCCAACTTGGTCAGGATCGACCGGATGTGCGTGCGCACGGTCGGCATGCTCACCACGAAGTGCTCGGCGATCGTGGCGGCACGCATGCCCTCCGCGAGCAGCTCGAGCACCTCCCGCTCGCGCGGACTCAGGCGCGCCAACCGCCGTGCGAGCGCACGTTCCTTCGTCGTGTAGTGCCGGTGGCGTTCCAACCAGCCCTCGTGCTCGTCCCTGGTCATCAGCGGCTCGCCGCGGGCCGCCGCGCCCACCGCTGCGACCAGCTCGTCGAACGACCGCGCCTTCGGGACTGATCCGATGGCTCCCGCGGCGATCGCCGCCGCGACCCCCGGAAGATCGACGCTGCCGCTCACCACCAGCACCTTCCAGCCCCGTGCCCGCAGGCCCGCCACCAGGTCGACGCCGTTGATCCTGCGGCCATGGGCGTCCCGGCCAAGATCGATGTCAAGCACGACCAAACCGGTCGGCCCCGACGCACGACTGAGCGAATCTTGCACTCCGGCAACCGTGAGGGGTCGGGCGTCGAAGCCCTCATTGCGCAGCGCCACCGTCAGCGCGGCGCTGAACAGCTCGTGATCGTCGATGACGAGGACGGGATAACCGAGGCCGGGCCCGCTCCCCCCACGCTGCACTAGTCACCCGCCGCCAGCAACGAGCCCGAAACCTGAGCACGGGCCGACACGGCAGGCACCCTCACGACCACCGTGCAGCCGACCCGCCCCGGCGTCGCCGGGCGGACGGCGATCGAGCCGTTCGCATCCTCGAGCAGTCTCCGGCAGATGTGCAGGCCCAGGCCCATGCCGACAGCCCGCTCGTCGTCGCACACCAACGGCTCGAACACGGCTTGCTCGCGGCCGGGCGACACGCCCGGCCCGAAGTCGCGCACGCGGATCATGATTTGGTCGCCCTCGCGGACGGCGCTCACCCGCACCGGGCTGCCGGGGGCGTGCTGGGCGGCGTTCTCGATCAGGTTGGTCACCACCTGAGCGAGCACGGTCGACGATCCGATCGCGTACAGCCCGGGTGCGGTGGCGAGGCGGATGTCCATCCCGGTCGCCGCGCGCAGCGCCACGAGGCCCTCGAGGACCGGACGGACGGCGTAGTTCGACCTGTCGGGCCGAACCCGATCGTCACCGGTCGTACGCAGGAGCTCGTCGAGCCGGCTCAACTCCGAGGCGACGGCATGGGTCAGCAGAGATTCCGCTGTGTCGGTGCGCATCAGGCTCGTCGCGCCGGCCAGGCCGGCGAGACCGTTGCGCAGCTCATGGTCGCGCTCGGCGCTTCGGGCGAGCTGGATCTCCGCCGATCGCAGGTCATCCTCGTGCGTGGTCTGCTCCTCGGTCAGCCGGCACAGGGCCTCCCGCGCGAGGCGCGCCGTTCCCCACAGCGCCAGGCCGACGCCGATCAGGCGGATGGTCGAGAACACCAGACCCAGATCAACCGGTGGCGAGATGGCGGCGGTGACCCACCCGGCGTCCGCGACCGCCAACAACGCGAGCCCGCCGGCGATCCGCCACAACGCCCATTCCTGCCGCTCCGCGGCACCCACTGCGATCGTTATGGCCAGGACGCTCCATACCAGCGCGATCGTGAGCTCCAGCTGCCGGGACATCGTGATTGCCTGCACCGGCACGGGGAAGGCGAGTGCCAATCCACCGACGCCGGCTATCAAGACGGCGCCGCTCAGCGCCGCACGCACGGCACGCCAGCCCGCAGGCGGTGCCTCGGCGGTCAGCGCAACCATGAGGAACACCACGACGACGCCCTGGATGAGGAAGCGCACGGCCTCGACAGCCGCGGCGGGAGCGATGTCCAGCGTGCCGATCACCGTGGTGGGGATCGCGAGCAGGCTGTAGTAGGCGAGCACCAGGCTCAGCCAGCCGATAAGCCGGTCTGCGGTCAGCCGTGCGGCCAGCAGTGCCAACAGGGCGGCAACCGCGCCTCCCACGGCGGCGAACAGGGCGAGGACCAGCGTCACCCTGGCAGGCGGCAGCCGGTTCTGTAACAGTGAACAAGCCACCGCCACGATCACGACCACCGCGATGAGCGAGACGTGACTGATGACGCGATGTGAGGCCGAACGTGGTGCGAACGGCCTGGCCGGCGTGGGCCTGCGCAGGAACCACATCGACGAACCCCCTGGTCGAGGTGCACGAGCAGTTCCGGGCTCATTCGCTCGAGCCACTGCGTGCGTTACCCGTGACCAGCATGAGTGCGGCCCGCCACCTGATCGGCGCGTCAGGCAGGGTCAGGCGTCCGGGGCGACCCAGCAGGCGCATGGCCGGCCGACCCGAGCGCCAGGACCGCCGGGTCGGTGGCGCGAGACTCCTCACCAAAGTTGACTACCTTCGATCATCAACTCCCGATGCCGTCAATTATGACGATTCGTCGTCCCCGCCCTACTGCGAGCATCAGGTCGCCCGATTAAACGCCTTGCGGGAAGGTCGCGGTTGTGACGTCCGTGCAATCATCGTCAGCCAGTTCGACACGAGTGTCGCGTGTCGTCCAACCGACCTCCACCAGCGCGTTCTCCAACCAGCCCGACGCCGCCATGCCCCCACCGGGAGAACGCAGCTTACGGCGATTCGCTAATCACATCCAGGCGTGGATGGTGGTTCTTCCGGTCGATGCTGCAATGCTAATTACTCCGCTGCTGTGGGCTCCGCAGCAGCCGAAGGCGTTCCTTTCGACCGCTGCTATCACGGTGCTGCTCTCCAATGTCGGCGGCCGCTTCCGGGCCCGTCTGCACCTGAGCGTGCTCGACGATCTACCGCAGTTGCTCTCCAGGCTCCTCGTATCCGCCGCCGTGGTGGCGACGGTCATCGCGCTTCGGCACGACCAGCAGACCGTGACGACGTACCTGCAGAACATCACGATCGGGATGGGGTTCGTCGTCGTCGGCCGGATCGCGACGACCGGGCTCGCACGCTGGGCCAGGAAGCGGCGCATCGTCCGGCACCGCACCGTGCTCGTCGGCGGGGGCCCGATCGCGGCCGAGATCGTCCAAGTCCTCGACAAGCAGCCGCGATACGGGCTGCACGTCGTCGGCTGTGTCGACAACGACGCGCGCTGCGCTGCCACCGCCTTCACCAGCCGGCTCGGCCGGCTTGCCGACCTCGACGGGTCGGTCCGGGCCGCAGGCGCCGACGTCTTGATGATCGCGGACGGCGATGTGCCCGAGCCGGAACTGCTCACCGCCGTGCGCACACCGGCATGCGTGCCCTGCGACCTGCTCATCGTGCCTCGGCTGCACTACTACCGGACCCAAGCCGGGACAGCCGACCACATCGGCTCGATCCCCATCATGCGGATCCAGACGCCGCAGTTGCGCGGGCTCGCGCGGTTGACCAAGCGCCTGTTCGACCTCGTGCTCGCGGGCACGGCCCTTCTGATCGCCGCCCCCGTGCTGGGGTTCGCTGCGCTCGCTGTGCGGATCGAGAGCGGCCCGGGTGTCATCTTCAGCCAGCCACGGGTCGGCCAGAACGGGCGGGTGTTCAACTGCCTGAAGCTGTGCACGATGCGCCCCGCGAACGACGAGGACTCGGCGACCACCTGGTCGATCGCGAGCGACCAGCGCGTGGGGCCGGTCGGACGACTGCTGCGCCGGACGTCGCTCGATGAGCTGCCACAGCTGTGGAACGTGCTCAAAGGTGACATGACCCTGATCGGGCCACGTCCTGAACGCCCACATTTCGTTGCCAAGTTCTCCAGCGAGTTCGAGCGATACGCGTATCGACATCGTGCGCAGGTCGGACTGACCGGATTGGCTCAAGTGAGCGGCCTGCGCGGCGACACCCCAATTGCCGAGCGAGCGCGTTTCGACAATTACTACATCGAGAACTGGTCACTATGGCTCGACATCAAGATCCTGCTCAGGACGGTCGGTGAGGTCCTCCTCGCCCGTGGCCGCTGAATGCTCCGGGAGCGCGTCATGACCTTGCCACTGTCGGTGTGTGTTCCCGCCTACAACTCCGCCCGCACGATCGACGAGACGCTGCGTTCCGTCCTCGGACAGGACGTCGACTGCGAGGTGGTCGTGCTGGACAACGGCAGCGACGACGGAACGGGCGACATCGCCCGTTCCTACGCCGACACCCGGATGCGCGTCCACCGCAACGACGCAACGCTCCCCATCGGGGAGAACTGGAACCGGGTCGTGGCTCTGTCCGAGGGGCGGCTCGTGAAGATCGTCTGTGCCGACGACGTACTGCGGCCCGGATCAGTGACAGCGCAGCTGGACGTGCTGCGCGACAGGGCGATCGCCATCATCTCGTCCAGGTTCGACGTGATCGACGAGGACGGCGACGTGCTGGAGACGGGGCTCGGGATCCCGGGGTTGGACGGGCTGCAGACACCACGTGCACTGATGAGCACCATCGTCCGCCGTGGCCCCGCCGAGTTCGGACCGACGGCAGCCGCGATGTTCCACCGGGAGCATTTCGACCGGGTGGGAGGAATCCGGCCCGACCTCGTCTTCCCCATGGACGTGGACCTGTTCGCAAGGGTCACGGCCTTCGGCGCGTTCTTCGGGATGCCGGGGAGCACCGCGGCGTGGCGGAGGTCCACGTTCAACCTGTGCAGCCGCAGTTCGAGCTGGAGCAAACTGACCGAGATGCTGCACTTCCATCATCGCCTCCGCCGGGATCACCCCGAGTACGTGCGCCCGGCGGACGTACTCGCCGGTGACATCCGGCTGGTTCGGGCGGGACTCGAGCGCCTGCGTGTGCGGTCACGCGCTGTCGTCACGACGCACCGGGTGATGGCGTGATGAGTGGGACCGACACATTGCTCCCGTCGGACGGGAGCGGGACCCGCGTGCTGGTCGAGAACGGGGAGTACTGGCTGAACAACAAGGGTGACCTCGCGATCCTCGACGTATCGGCCCACCGGATCGCACGACGGTGGCCGCGTGCACGAGTCGGCGTGCTCACCTTCGCTCCAGGGCTGCTGCGGGCGTACCAGCCCAATGTGGAGCCGATCTGCTATCACCGCGGCGGCGGCTGGCGGTACCGGCCCCCGCTGCGCTGGGTCGATCATCCTGTCCCCGAGCTGACCGGCCCGCTGCTCAACGCGAGAGACGCCGCGAGGGCCCTACCCGGTCGGGTCGCCCGACGGGTCGGCCGTGGCCACCGCATGGCGGGAAGGACGTACAGCGACCGGCTCAAGCTCTGTCGCGAGGGCGGGCTGCTGCCGAACGCACTCACCGACACGACCGCTGTAATCGCGATCGGCGGTGGCTACCTGACCGACGTCGACCGTTTCCAGACAGAGCGAACCCTCAACCTGCTGGAGTACGCCACCGACCACGGAATTCCCGCCTTCCTCGTCGGGCAGGGCATCGGCCCGCTCCGCGACGAGGCGCTTCTGCGACAGGCCGCGCGCGTGCTGCCACGGGTTGATCTCATCGCGCTTCGTGAAGGCCTGCTCGGTCCCGACCTCCTGCGGCATCTCGGCGTTCCGACCGACCGCGTGATCGTCACCGGAGACGATGCGGTCGAGCTCGGCTACACGGTCCGCCCCGACGAGCTCGGCGGCGACGTCGGCGTATGTCTGCGGGTTGCCGACTACTCACCGGTCGACCCAGGCATGCGCGACGCTCTCGCCGGAACGGTCCGGTCCGTGGCCGCCGAGCGGTCCGCGGCCGTGGTTCCTCTCATCGTCTCCGAGCACGCTGCGGAAGATCGTCGTTCCACCCTCCCGTTATTGGCCGGTGCGGTAGAGGCGGCCGCGCCGCTGAGTCGCTTCGCCAGCGCACGGGCCCTGTGCCGTCAGGTTGGCCGGTGCCGGGTCGTCGTGACAGGCGCCTACCACAACGCGGTCTTCGCGATGTCGCAGGGAATCCCCGTCGTGGGGATGTCGACATCGCAGTACTACGACGACAAGTTCAACGGGCTGGCCGCGATGTTCGGCTGTGGTCTCGACCTCGTCCGGCTCGACGCCGACGACATCGAGGGCCGGCTGCGGCGGTCCGTGGAGCGGATGTGGGCCCAGGCTCCGCAGCTGCGCGCCCCGCTGCTGGCCGCCGCGGCGCGCCAGGTCCTCATGAGCAGGGATACGTTCGAGCAGATCGCCAGGATCGTCGACGAGAAGGTCAGTCGGCGATCGGCGCACAGGCGGCCTCCCACATCTCCGCGGTGACTGCCCAGAGGTCGTGCGGCTTGCGCTGCCCCCCGACATCGAGGTAGCTCGCCATCGTGCCCTCGCGGCGCATCCCGCAGTGCATCGCGGCGAGTGCCGCCGCAACGTTGTCCACGCACACAGGCGCCGAGATCCGGCGCAGACCCATCGAACCGAAGGCATGGTCCGCGATGAGCGCCCCCGCGGCGCGCACGATGCACCGCCCCGCCAGCGTCGAGTCGAGCCACGCGCCGATCTCGGCGCTCTGCGCACCGCTGTCGATCCGCGTCAGGTCGAACTGGCCCGCGAACCCCCCGTCCACATCGATGACGAGCGACAGGCTCCGCCCTGCGCGCGCGTTCCTACGCGCGCTGAGGACCTCCTCTGCCCACGTGAGCTCCGTATGCCGTTCAGCCCATGACTGTGTGGACGACAACCAGAACGGCTCGATCAGATGCTGGTCACGCAGCCGGATGGTGCGCCAAGGGGCTGCGTCGGAGAAACGCGGCGAGCGGAGCGCCACAACGTGTCCACCCCGTGTCACCGGACCGAGCCACAGCTCCGAGCGGCCCGACCGGTAGGCGCGAAGGCTGTGCCGCACCGGCCGGGAGTAGAGCCTGCCGGCGGCGAACACGACGGCCAAGGAACGCATCATTGCGGCGGCCGCCCGTCGCCCAGCGCAACCGTCTCGATGCGGCCGTCCGTCGAGACTGCCAACCGCCAGTACCTTCCGGCCGGGTCCCGCAGGATGACGCCGCCCTCTGCCTGCTCGGAGAGCCAGGCACCGCTCGGCAGGATCGCGGCGAGCGCGGCACCGTCGATCCCCCGCGCCTGCAACAGGTCCGCGCCCGGCGTACCCGGACGAATCACCACGGGCCCGGCGAACACCGCGCCTGCGCCGCGCCCTGTCACGTTCCACGCCCCGGGGAATGTATTCGGGTCGAGGTCGGTCGACGCGCCCGAGATCAGGTTCACGGCCGTGCCCTCCGGGCATCCGACGGGATCGATCCTCAGCTCGACCGGAGGCATGAGGAGATCACGTCCGAACTCCACGTTGGCGAGGTAGGGCTGGCGGCAGTGGATCAGCTCGATGCCCACGCTGCGCGCCGCAACCTTGCAGTTGACCATGCCGAACTGGGCGGGGCCGCCGCCGCGGTCGCCGATCGACAGGGCGACGTCGGCCCCCTCGAACCACACGTTGGCCAGCCACCAGTCATTCGCCGCACCGTCGACACGGATGTGCTGGCTCGTCGTCCGCGGGTCGACGTCGGACACGAACTCGACATTCGTCAGCGCGAGGCCTGCGTTGTGGTCGTTGCCCGTTCCCAGGACACCGACGTGGTTGCTGCTGAACTTCGAGGACGTGACGTAGTTCTGGATGCAGGACGTGACGAGCCCGAACCCGAAGTTGTTGATGTCGCAGTTGACGAACGCGGTGCCGCCGGTGTTCTCGTCGAGCACCACCCCGCGCTGACCCACGAACCGCGGGTGGTTCTCGCTCAGGTGGTCGCCGCGCAGCACCACGGCGTCGAACGAGCAACGGAACGAGTTCGAGAGCGTGACGGCGGTCGCGTCGGGCACGGTGACATAGATGCCGATCCTCCGAAAGGTCACCCGCTGCCGGTCGCGGAGTGCGATCAGCGTCCCCTCACCGGCGTGGACGATCTGGCTGAGATCACCGCCGTCACCCACGACCACCGAATGGTCGGGAAGGTCGGGCCACTCCGAGACGAGGTAGTCCCCCGCCGGGAAATACAGGAGCGCGGGCGTCCCGACCGCGCACGCACGCGCGATGGCCTCGGTGTCGTCGGTGACGCCGTCACCGGCGGCACCGAAATTGCGGACGTCGCGGGCCGGCGAGCCGGTCGCCGGTGACGATGCGATCGCTGCGCGCGAAGACTGCCCGGAGCACGCCGCCAGACTCGGTGCCGCCGCGGCACCGAGCGAGGCGGCGAGGAGCCGGCGCCGGCTCAAGGCGTCGTCGGACATGTCGTCGGTGGGCAGCTAGGCGCTGGGAACAAGGCTCGGCCGCGCGGCCGCGGCTGAGCGCTCGCGACGCCACTGCTTCCGGCCCGGCTGCCTGGCGGACAGGATCGTTCCGATCAACGGCGCACCCACCTCCCTCAAACTCGTTGTCGCCGCCAGCGCCCCCGACAGGGTTGCGGACTTCAGCTCGGCGACGGCCAGGACTGCGGCACAGCGCGGTGCGAGGGTCAACCCGGCGGCATCGGAGGCGATTGGCGCAGTGTCCACCACGACATGGTCGAACCGGGCCTGCAGCTGGGCCAGGAGGTCAGCCATGCGCGGCGAATCCAGGAGGTCGGATGTGCGCTCGTCGACGGCACCGAGGGGTAGCACCGCGTATCCAGCGGGACCCCACCGCAGGAGCTCGTCCAGCTGAGGGCTTGCCGCGCTGAGCCATTCCGCGAGGCCGGGTTCGGGAACCATCTTCAGCCGCGCCGAAACTCCCCCGCCCGACACGTCGGCATCGAGCAGGACGACGCGGCGACCGGTCGCGGCGAGCGCCTCGGTCAACCCCGTGGCGACGCCGGGCACCGAGTCGTGGCTGACGCTCATGAGCAGCACGCTGGCCGGGCCGGGGGTCTCCAGCCCGGACGTCAACCGTGCACGCAGCCGCGTGAAAACCTTCCTGGCCTCCGAGGCGTCCCCGGGGACGGTGGCGAGGACGGGCACCGGCACCACTCCTGTCAGCTGCTCCGGCCGGCGCACCCGGCGGTCGAGACGGTCGCGGACGAACGCCGCCACGCCACCCAATGCGATACCGCCGAACAGTCCGATGGCGAGCAGCCGTGGGACATCGGGCCCGTCCGGGCCCGCCGGGAGCAGTGCGGGGTCGATCACCGTGGCTTCGGCGGCCGGTGCGGCACCGACCGTTGTCGTCTCGATCTCGCCGACGAGATCGCGGAAGTGTGCCGCCACCTTGTCGGCGAGGATGCGGGCGCCCTCGGGCGTCGAGTCGGTGACGGAGATGTCGAGCAGCGCGCTCGCCGGCGGGAAGGTGACCGAGATCTTGCTCTGCAGCTCCCCCGGTGTGGTCGGCGGGTCGAGGTCGTCGACGACCCGTTCTGCCACAGTGGCACCACCCGCGACGTGTGAGTAGGAGGTGACCCGCTGCTGGGCGGCAAGGCCGCCCTGGTACGAGTCGTTCACCGAGGTTCCCGTGGCCATGGACACGTACAACCGCGTGGTCGCGGTGTATGTGGTGGGAAGGCTGAACGCGTACGCCGCCGTCACACCCACACACGCCAGTGCCGTCACCACGGCGATCAGCCAGCGCCGTAGGACGAGCCGGCCGATGTCGCTCAGACTCATCTCATTCCCCCGTTGCGGTTCCGGGCGGCGCGACGAGCCCCGGGCGCCCGGCGACCGCGGATGGTCCTGCCGAGCGCTGCCGAAGCTCACGCACCGTCATGTCGACGATCCAGATCGCGACGGCGATCTGGAGACTCTTCCCGAGCACCTCCGCGCTGCCGAGGAGGCCTCGCTCGAACAGCACGGGCGCCCCGATCACGGTCAGCCCCAGAGTGATGACCACGATGTGCCGTGATCGCAGGGCCCAGGACGCCAAGAGAAGCAGGCCGAACGTGAACGAGACGGCCACGATCACTCCCGCATGGCCGCCGAGGACATAACCCTCGTTGACGTTCCCTTCCGCGAGCGACACCTGGACCTGGGTCATGTTCACCGACGAGCCCCGGACCTGTTCGGCCCACGCGGTCCCCGAGCTGAACTTGTCGCTGCCGAGCAGCTGGGCAGGCACGAGGCTCTCCGCCATGTAGCGAGTGACCTCACCGGTCGAAAGCCAGGGGCGACCGCCCATGTAGTAGGCATCGGTCGCCGCCGCGAGGAGGTCGAACCGCCGCAGGATGCTCAGGAACGGCTGGACGACCAACGGATACTGGGCGTCCGCGACCGCCGACGCCTCCTGCCCGCCCTCGGACAGCTTCAGCGACTGGAGCCAGCCGAAGCCCCCGATGGCGATGACCGCGAGAGCGGCGACGGCGGCGATCCGGCGGCGGGTCCAGCCGCACAGCGCGAACCGGACGGCGAGCGCCAGGGCCGCGCCCATGACGGGGCTCTTCGACTGGACCGCTGCGGACCACTGCAGCTGGACGAGCAGCAGGCCACCGATGACGACGGCCGTCCGCACCCGATCCGGCGATCGGTAGTAGACGATCAGCCCGAGGGCACTGACGGCGGCGAGCGCCGCGACAAGGCTGAGGACGGGGTTCGAGCTCTCGACCTCACCCGCGGCACCGGCGTCGCCCGAGGCGAGCGCCGCGACCCGCCCGAGCATGCCCAGGACGAACACCGTGGCCAGCGTCGGTACGAGATGGGGGTCGTCGGCGGGATCCGGACGGCGGGCGTTCGCACGGTCGCCGACCCACAGCGCGTATCCGACAACGAGGGCTGCGTACACCCACAAGCCGATCACGACGGGTTGCAGGACCATCGCGATCCCGTGGTCGTAGCCGATGTCGGCGAGCCGGGGGTCAGCGAGCGGGTCGGCGAACCCCGGTGTGGGCTGCACCCAGAGCAGGACGAGTGGCCGCGCCAGGTACGAGAAGCTCCAGTACACGACCTGCGTGAAGAGGAACACCTTGGCAATGCCGGGAAGCCGCGCAGCCGCCAGCACCATCGTGATCAGCGCGGCCGCCGTGGCGGCGAGCATCGTCGCGATGCCGGACATGTCGTTCCTCCTCTCCGATCGGTCGAGTGCCTACGTGATCGTCGCGATGATCTCCTTGGCGCGGTCCACATACCGGTGACCGCCGCGCACGATCCGCCGATGCCCCAGTTCGGCGACCTTGCGCGCGAGGTCGGGCCGCTCGTCGCACCAGCGCAGATGCTCGTGTAGCTCGTCGTCGTCGGAGAAGAGCAAGCACTCCAGACCCTCGTCGAGGAGCGCCTCGTGCTCGCCCGTGCGCTCCCCGACGAAGAGCCCTCCCGCAGCCGGCACCTCGAACGTCCGGCAGGTGTGGGTGTCCCGGTTGTCGGAGTTGAGCAGCACGAGATTCGCGGTCACCGAGGCCACCGCGACCGAGACCTGCTCCCCGTACACGGCCCCGGCGACCGTTGCGCGCGTCGTCCGCAGCTGCGGGACGCGCTGCCAGCCGGGACCGCGCAGGAGCAGGCGATCGCCGTACCTGCGGGCGAGATCGACCATGGTCGGACGCCGGTCGGAACGGCACGCGCCGATGAAGCCCACCAAGTACCGACGGCCCGCTCGGCGGGCGCAGGAACGGTGCCATGCGGGGTCGTAGGCACTGAGTACGAACCGGACCTCCCGCGCACCGCGGGCCAGCAGCTCCGGCACGTTGTGCCGTTTCGTCGTGACGATCACGTCCCACGCGCGCTCGCACTCGAGGTAGTCGGGCGTGGTGTTGTACGGGTTCGCCACGTCGTCAGGGCTGTAGTGCACGTGCAGCCGTGCCGGCAGACCCAGGAGTCGCCGCTGATCGAGGTGAACGGTCTTGAACCCGAAGACGAGCTCCGGACGGAACTCAGCAGCGACCCGCTCGATCCGCCGATGCAGCGCCTCGATGCTCCAGGGAGCTCGCCGCCCGGCGAGCTTGGTGTAGATCCACGGGTGGGAGAGCCTGCGTGGCAACGTCACCGGCGTCGTGTCGACCACGACGACGTCGTGGCCTGCCTGGCGGAATCCCTCGGCGAGGGACCGCGCGTTGCTGCCGATCCAGTCGTCACCGATGTAGAGGATCTTCACGACCCGCCCTCCACATGCGTAGGAACGTCGTCAATCGGTGTGCTCGCAGGCTGGCTCGTGTCATGTTCCCGCAGGTAGAGACGCCAGATCCGGTGGATGTACCAGAGTGCGACGGCCACCTCGCAACACAGCGTCCCGTACACGAGCGACCACACAGATCCGGTCCGCACGGCGATGTAGAGCCAGACAGCGGCCACGCAGACCCCGATGACGGCTCCGATCAGTATTCCGACTGCGTCCTTGCGTACCGGCAGGATCGCGGTCGTGGTGAACGACGTCAGCGCCGTGGCGGGGAGGATGAGCACCTCCAGACGCAACAGCGCGACCGCGTCGACGAAGGCATGGCCGAAGATCAGATCGACGAGGATGGGCGCTGCGGCCCAGAGGGCTGCAGTGGCGAGGCAGGCGATCCCGACGCACACCACCAACGCGAGGACGCCACGCCTCCAGAACCGGTCCTCGTGGCCGATCCGGGCCATCCGGGGCAGCAGCGCGAAGCCGATGGGATCGAGCACCGACTGCACGGCACGGACGAGGCGGTCCCCTGCCGAGAACAGCCCGAGCGAGGCCGGGGTCAGCACCAACGAGTAGATGGCCGTGGCGCCTTGGCCGTATCCGAGGACAAGAAGCCGAGACGTGAGCACGGTGATCCCCATCCGTACCGTGTCGAGGACCCTGCGCGGGCTGGCCGGCCTACCGAACCGGCGGAGCGAATCGCGCCATGTCAGTCCGGCTGTCACGACGCCCGACGTCATCAAGCACAACAGCGCCACCTCGGCATCGGGAATGCCGGGTAGCAGTACGACCAACAGCACCAGGTAGATGACGCGGCCGACGGCCTGATAACCCGTTGAGGCGAGGAACCTCGCCTGCCCGATGAGCACCCAGTCCTCGGACATCGATGAGAGCGCACCGGCGAACATGCCGAGCAGGATCAGCCTGCCCGGCGCTCCGACGTCGAGGACGAGGCCGAGAAGCAGGGCGGCGCCGATCGTCGAAAGGGTGACCGTTCGGATGAGGAGGTAGTTCCCGCGCAGCTGCCGCACATCTTCGCGGTTCATCATGGCCGAGAGGAACTGGGCGATACCGAGGTCGACGAGGACGGATCCGAAGAAGTAGGCCGACATCGCGATCGCGACCAACCCGAGGCCTTCGGTTCCGAGGACCCTCGCCATCAGCGGCACCGTCACGACGGTGACGACGTACTGGCCGTACTTGCCGAAGGTCACGAGAACGACGTCGCGGCCGGTGGTCAGCAGCCGGAATCTGCCGATGTCCTCAGACATGAGCGCGTCGCCCGCCGCGAGCCGTGACCGCGACAGCGGCAAGGAACCACGCCACGTCATGGGCGGTACGGGCGTCGTTGAAGCGGGCGGCCCGTCGCCGAGCGGCCGCCGACAGAGTCCGTCGCCGCGCGGGATCGCGGATGAGCTCGTCGAGCGCGGCGGCGAGCTGGGCGCGGTCCCCGGCGTCGACCAGCAGCCCGCTGATCCCGGGCTCGACGATCTCCGTGGGTCCGCCGGGCCGCGATGCGATCACCGCGCACCCCGCGCTCATCCCCTCCACCACCACCTGGCCGAACGGCTCCGCGATGACGGAGCAGTGCACGAGGATGTCGGCACGGCGCATGTAGGACACGGGATCGTCCACGTGCCCGGTGAAGGTCACCGGCAGATCGCTCTCTTCGACGAGAGCTCGCAGCTCATCCCGGTAGGGCTCCTCACCGAAGAACGTCCCGCCGACGAGGTACACGTGTGCCGGGCGCACCGCCACGTCGGCCAGGGCCCGCAGGAAGACGTCCTGCCCCTTCCAGCGCGTCAGCCGGCCGACGACGGCGATCACCGTCTCCGCAGGGCTCCGCTGTTCCCGTTCGTGGCCATCACGGTCGACGGCGGGGCAGGGGTAGGCGACCAGCGATCTCCTCCGCCATGTGTTCAGGGTTGCGAGAGTCGACCGGCTGTTGGCGATATAGGCATCGCTGACAGCCCAGCCCAGCGCCCGGATGACCAAGGCGAGCCATCCGCCGAAGTACTCCGCGGAGATCCGGTCGTGCGTGTTCCAGACCAGCGGCACCCCGGCCCGCCGCGCAGCCACGGCGGACATGACCAGCGCCTTGGTGGTGTGGGCGACGACGACCGACACCTCGGACCGGCGCGCGATCTCCCCGAGCGCCCATCCCAGCCGCACGAGCTTGACGAGACCGATCATCAGTCCGCGGAGGTTCCGGCTCTCGATGGTCATGGCCCGACTGTCGAACGTGCCTTCGAGGACTGCGGTCTCGACGCCATCCGCACGCATGCGGTCGACCATCGGCCCGTCCTCGAGGAAGACCACGAAGACGTCGACCGCACCCCGTAGGGCCGTCGCGAGTCGCGCAACGGCCAGCTCGGCGCCCGACGGCGCCGCCGAATGCATCACGAACAGGGCCTTCATGCGAGCATCTCCCGATACATCGCGGTGTGCCGCTCCGCGGCGGCGTGCCACGAGAACGACTCGGCGTGAGCCCGGCACCGACCCGGCCCGGGAATGTCGCCATCCAATGCGCGCACGATCCGGTTCGCGAGGGCCCTCGCGTCGCGGGAAGGCACGATCAGGGACGGGTCCAGCCCGCACACCGCTTCGGGTAGCCCGCCGCAGTCCGTCACGATCGGGGCGCGACCGGCGGCAAGGGACTCCAGCGCGATCAGCCCGAACCCCTCCAGCTCCACCGATGGAACAACCGTCAACGCAGCCCGCTCGTAGAGCTGAACCAGCCGTTCGTCCTCAGCGCGGCCCTCGAGGGAGACCGACTCACCGAGCCCGGATGCCGCGACCCGGGCACGCAGGGCGGGCTCCTCGCGGCCGGTGCCGACGATCACGAGCTGTGCGTCCCGGTGCGCGGCAAGGACCTCCGGCCACGCGTGGATCAGCACGTCGATCCCCATCCGACGTTCCAGGCGGCGAACGCACAGCACTGTGCGCGAGGGCCGAGGCCGGTCCGGAGGACGGAAACGATCGAGGTCGACGCCGGGCGGGATGACTCGGATCCGATGCCGTGGAACGTGATATGTCTCGGCCAGCAGGTCACGGAAGTGGTGGGACAGCACGACGTACCGGTCGGCGCCGAGGTAGCGAATCCGCTCCATCCAGTACTTCACTTGCACCGTGGTGATCCCGGATCCGGCCATCCGGCTCTCCGCGGCCCACGGACCGTGGAAGTGGACCACGAGCGGATGGCGACCTCGCCGATCGATGGCCGGGCGGCCGTAGAGGCAGAAGTGCCTGTCGAGTATGGCGCGACCGGGCAGCGGCGTCCGCTCCGCGAAGGCCGCGCGGACTCGCCGCCATGTCGATCCGGTGGGCGGCCCCCACGACTGCCCCTCGCCGACGGGCTCCCCGAACGCAGCGGCGGAAACCTCCAGGTCGGGCCGGGATCCCAGAGCGCGGTAGAGGTCGGTGAAGTACCGATTCAGACCGCCGGGGACCGTCGAGAACCATGCGGACCCCGTCATGTGGACACGAACGGGGCTCGTCATGTCGGCACCTGATGCTTCGCGGGAGCGGGACTCGGGGCGCGTGACGGCGTCGAGCTGCGCCAACCGGTACCGAGGGTGGCGTCGAGGACGGAGCGCAGCTTGGTGTGGAACATGTCGACCGAGAAGGGGTCGGCCGAGCGGCGGATCGCCCGTTCGTCCCAGGAAAGCGACCAGGCCGACCGGATCGCACGTACGAATGCCTCCGGATCCTCACGTTCGACGAGGAGACCGTTCTGCCCCGGCCGGACGTAGTCGAGCGCGCCGCCGCGAGCCAGTGCGACCACTGGGACGCCTCCCGCGAGTGCCTCCACCGGCGCGATCCCGAAGTCCTCCTCGCCCGGGAACAACAGCACGCGCGCATCGGCAACAGCCTCACGCACGATGTGGTCGGGGCAGTGGCCCAGGAAGCGGACGTGCGGCGGTGCGTCCCGTTCCAGCCGGGCACGCTCGGGGCCATCTCCGACGACCAAGAGCCGGATACCCGTTCGGCGCGCGACCTCGACCGCGACGTCGGGCCTCTTGTAGGGGACCAGGCGTCCCAGCCAGAGCAAGTGCGAACGGTCGCCCTCGGGAACGGAAGACCAGCGGGCGACATCGACGGGCGGGTGTACCACCTGGGCCCTGCGCCCATACGCCGCATTGATCCGCTGCGCCACCGCGGACGAGTTGCCGAGCACGACGGTGGCGACCTGGGCCGCGCGACGGTCTCGCTCGCGCAACGCCGGCAGGACCGTGCAGTCGACCACCCGGCGCACAGGACGAGGCAGCCGAGCGCGCTCGATATCAGTCCGCCACAGGATCCTGGCCGGGGTGTGGTAGTAGACGATCGACGGCCCTTCGAAACGATGTGTCGCGAGATGGGCGGCGAAATGCGAACTGACCAACAGCGCGTCCGCGTCGATACGCGCTGTCGACCACGCCCGCATCATCGGAATCGCATATCGCGACCACTTCGTGCTCGCGGCGGGCAGCCGGGACGGCCACAGCGATCGCACTCGCACATCCGGGAATCGTTGGTCGGCCAATGCCCGATCCACTATTGAGACGACGAGCTGCTCCGCTCTTGCTACGTGCACCAACTGCTCGGCTACCCGCTCGGATCCGGCCCAGTTGGTCAGCCACTCATGGGCGACAGCGATGCGCATGGGCGTCCGTTCGAGGACTCGGAATTTCTCCTGACCGGGATCGAGTCTCGCAGTAAAGGGGCGCCGCGGCCTCAACACTATTGACGATCCCAGGGCGAACCAGACCGCTCACGGGGCCGCGGCGCCGGTAGCCGGTGAGGCGAGGCGGGGTCAGGTCACGGCCGAGGCTCGCAGCCGGGGCATCCACGGCGTCGTTCCGGCGGTACATCGCCTCGAGCGTGACCCGTTCCTCCGGCAGTTCGCGTGGAACATCTCCTCGCCGTGGACGAGATGGCGATCCGGCGGAGGCATTCGCCGATCGGTGACTCGAGGACGGCGTCAGAAACGTGATCATCCAGTCGGCGATGTCGCTGCTGAGCAACTCGATCCGCCGCTCAGCACGAAGTCGTTCGACGCACCCTCGTAGTCGAGGAAGATCTCTTTGATGTGGTGTGTGCCCCGTGGCCGAGACACAGGAAGGAGTCCTATGCCCGTGATGGGCGTAGTCGCGCATCACGGGCCACACCAGCGGTCGCGGACACGTGGGCCATCGGTTTCGGCCGCTCGGATGTCCCGTCGCTCATCCGCTCCCGTATCCACCGCAGAACAGCACGACCCTCATGGCGCACACCCGTCTCGAACTCGGTGACGAGGCTGGCTCGAACCAGAGCCTGGCCGGGTGGAGTCGAGAGCGACGGTGAGAGGCGTCATCCCGGGTCCGACGGTTCCCGTCAGCTCCCCGACGCGCTCAGCACGGACCCGGCGGCATTCGACACGTCGGTGCGCCACGGCATCCACGGCGTCCGCCCGGTCTGGTACATGGCCTCCAGCGCGATCCGCTCCTTGAGCGTGTCGGCCGGCTGCCAGAACCCGCTGTACGGGTAGGCGGCGAGGCGCCCTTCCTTGGCCAGCACCGCGCAGGCGTCGGCCACGAGGTCGCAGTTCTCGGGGAGGTAGTCGAAGACCTCCTGGCGCAGCACGAGGTAGCCGCCGTTCTCCTGCAGCCGCATGTCCCGCAGCGCGGTGATCGCCTCGATGCGGTTGCCCTCGTTCACCTCCACCACGTGGAACGCGGCCTGCGGAGGCACCGCGAGGAGCTGACCGACCGCGTCCGGGTTGGCGGCGAACTGGTCGACCATCGCGTCGATGGGGGCGTCGGTGAGCACGTCGGCGTAGTTCGCGAGGAACATCTCCTCGCCCTCGAGCAGACTCCGCACCCGCCGCAGCCGCTCCCCGATCGGCGACTCCAGGCCGGTGTCGACGAACGTGATCGACCAGTCGGCGATGTCGGTCTTGAGCAGCTCCACCTGCCCGCCGTGCAGGACGAAGTCGTTGGAGGCGGTCTCCTTGTAGTCGAGGAAGTACTGCTTGATGTGATGCCCGCCGTACCCCAGGCACAGGATGAAGTCCTTGTGCCCGTAGTGGGCGTAGTAGCGCATGACGTGCCAGAGCAGGGGCCGCGGCCCGACCGGCACCATCGGCTTCGGTGTATCCGAAGTCCCGTCCCGCATGCGCATCCCGTAGCCGCCGCAGAAGAGCACGACCTTCACCCGTAGCACCCCTCTCGACGCCCGAACGGTTCGTTTCGAGGCTCTAGTCGGGCCGCCGACCGGGCCTGTTACGCGGTAACGGCTCGCAGCGGCGCGCCGAGTTCCGCTGCGAGCCGTTGACCACGTCGGTCCTGCCCCCAACGAGGAGACATCCGGTGAATCCTGCGTGCCGCCTGTGCGCCGCGCCGCTGACCCGCACGTTCGTCGACCTCGGGATGTCGCCGCCGTGCGAGAGCTACCTGCGCCCCGATCAGCTCGACGCCCCTGAGACCTGTTACTCGCTGCACGTGCGGATCTGCGACCGCTGCCTGCTCGTCCAGCTGCCCGCGAACGTGGCGGCCGAGGAGATCTTCACCGCCGACTACGCTTACTTCTCCTCCTACTCGGACAGCTGGGTGGCGCACGCGGGCCGCTTCGTCGAGGACATGGCGGCGCGGCTGGACCTCGGCGCGGGCAGCTTCGTCGTCGAGGCCGCGAGCAACGACGGCTACCTCCTGCAACACGCCGTCGCGCGAGGCATCCGGGTGCTCGGCGTCGAGCCGTGCGGGGGCGTCGCCGACGCCGCGCGGGCACGTGGGGTGCCGACGGAATCGGTGTTCCTCGGCGAGCGCACCGGCACCGACATCGCCGAACGCCACGGCCCGGCCGACCTCGTGGTGGCCAACAACGTGCTCGCGCACGTCCCCGACCTGGGGGATTTCGTCCGCGGGCTGCGAGCGCTCGTCGCCGACGGCGGAACGGTGTCGCTGGAGTTCCCGCACCTGCTGCGCCTGATCGAGGGCCGGCAGTACGACACGATCTACCACGAGCACTACTCGTACTTCACGCTGCGCACGGCCGCGGCCGCACTCGCCACGGCCGACCTGTCGGTCGTCGACGTCGAGGAGCTGTCCACCCACGGCGGCTCGCTGCGCGTGCTCGCGCGGCCCGGCGAGCACCGGCCGTCGGAGATGGTGGAGAAGGTCCTCGCGGACGAGCGGGCCGCCGGTCTGCACACCGTCGAGGGCCACGCCGGGTTCGCCCGCGACGTGCTGGACGTGAAGGCGGGCCTGCTCGACTTCCTGTTGACGGCGGCGCGGGAGGGCCGGTCGGTGGCCGGGTACGGCGCCCCGGGCAAGGGCAACACCCTGCTGAACCACTGCGGCGTTCGGGAGGACCTGCTGCCGTTCACGGTGGACCGCAACCCGCACAAGCACGGGATGTACCTGCCCGGAACGCACATCCCAGTGCACCCGCCGCAGCGGCTCGCCGAGGTGCGGCCCGCCTACATCCTGATCCTGCCCTGGAACCTGCGCGCCGAGATAGCCCAACAGATCGCCTACACGCGAAAGTGGGGCGCCCGCCTGGTCGTGCCGATCCCCCGCCTGGAGTTCGTCTGACATGAGACTCCCCCGCTCCGCCGCCCTGAACGCGCGGCTGCACGCCGCGGTGCCCGGTGGCGCCCACACCTACGCCAAGGGCGACGACCAGTACCCAGAGGACCTGGCGCCCGTCATCTCCCACGGGCGGGGCGCACACGTCTGGGACGTCGACGGCAACGAGTACATCGAGTACGGCTCCGGCCTGCGCGCCGTGTCGCTCGGGCACGCCTACCCCCGGGTGGTCGACGCGGTGCGCCGCGAGCTGGACAAGGGCAGCAACTTCGTCCGCCCGGCCGCCATCGAGGTCGAGGCCGCCGAACGCTTCCTCCAGACCGTCCCCACCGCCGACATGGTGAAGTTCACCAAGAACGGCTCCGACGCCACCACCGCCGCCGTGCGGCTGGCCCGCGCCGCCACCGGACGCACCCGGATCGCCCTGTGCCGCGACCAGCCCTTCTTCTCCACCGACGACTGGTTCATCGCCGGCACCCCGATGTCGGCGGGCATCCCGCAGCAGGACGTCGTCACCTTCCCCTACGGCGACCTCGACGCCCTCGGGCAGCTGCTCGACCAGCACGAGATCGCCTGCGTGATCCTCGAGGCCGGCACCCAGACCGAACCGCCCACCGGGTACCTCGAAGGGGTCCGCGAACTCGCCACCCGCCACGGCACCGTCCTCGTCTTCGACGAGATGATCACCGGCTTCCGCTGGAGCGAGCACGGCGCCCAGGGCATCTACGGGGTCACCCCGGACCTCTCCACGTTCGGCAAGGCACTCGGCAACGGCTTCGCGATCTCGGCGCTCGCCGGCAGACGCGAGCTGATGGAACGCGGCGGCCTGTGCAGCCACCACGAACGCGTCTTCCTCCTGTCCACGACCCACGGCGCCGAGACGCACTCCCTCGCCGCCGCCATCGCCGTCATGGACACCTACGCCGAGGAAGGCATCACCGAGCGGCTCCATGCCCTCGGCGACCGCCTCGCCGCCGGCGTCCGCGACGTCGCCGCCGGCATGGGCGTGGCCGACCACGTCCAGGTCCGCGGGCGCGCCAGCAACCTCGTCTTCGCCACCCTCGACGCCGACGGCAAACCCTCGCAGCCCTACCGCACGCTGTTCCTGCGCCAGCTACTCACCGGCGGCGTCATCGGACCGTCCTTCGTCGTCAGCGCCGCGCTCACCGAGGACGACATCGACCGCACCGTCGAGGTCGTCGCCCAGGCCTGCACCGTCTACCGCAAGGCTCTCGACGCCGACGACCCCACACCGTGGATGGGCGGACGCCCCGTCAAACCCGTCTTCCGCCGCTACGCCTGAACCTGGAGCAGGAGCAGCCAGTCCTCGCCGCCCGCCGAGTTCCGGCCCGGTGTGGTGAGCTCGCCGGAGGGATCGATGCCGGTCTCCACCGGCGGGGCCGTGGCGTCCGCCGCGTCGACCCAGCGGGCCGTCGGCGGCTGCGCGAGCTTCGTCGGGTCCACGGTCATCGTGCGCGCGGTCGGGACGTAGGCGACCAGCGAGCCACCCGCACGGGCCGCGGTGACGTAGTCGCTGCCCATGATCCCGACCTCGACGTCCGCGCCGACCGGTTCGCCGCGGCCGCCGACGAGGACCTCGGCCGACTCGTCCGGCACGAGCGTCCACCACTCGAACGACGCGAAGAGCTCCCGCATCCGGCCCAGCTGGGCCACCGCAGGGGTGCCCAGGCGCCCCTCCCAGCCGGGGAGGAGCTCCCAGTCGTCGGAGCCGTAGAAGTAGCCCGGCGAGCCCGACGTCAGCGCCCACGCCATCTGCCGGCGCAGCACCTCGTCGCCGGTGACCGGCGTACCGGGCAGGTTGTTCTCGCCCTCGTAGTTCGCCTCCGACAACAGAGCCGGGAGCCTGTCTCGCCGGTACGCGTCCAGGACGGCCCGGTACGTCGGGAGGTAGGTGTAGACGAAGTCGAAGTCGACGCGCGGCGCCCACTGGGGGCTGTCCGTCGAGATCGACGCCGGGTACCCGAGCTGGATCGAGAAGGGTCGGGTGTCGCCCGTCGAACGGATACCCGAGAGCACCTCGTCGAACAGCTCGTCGTGCACGGGGGGCGAGTCGTGCCGGCCTGCGAGGTCGCTCGGGAAGTGGTCGCCGCCGGTCATCCAGACGATGTTCGGGAAGCGCGCGTACCGGGAGGCGACCATCTCGCCGTAGCGGCGCGCGTCCTCGCGCGTCGCGTCCCGGAAGGCGTTGCCCGCGGTCCAGCCGTCGATCGGGTACAGGAACAGGGTGTTGCCGTGGGCGCACGCCGACCGGACGTACTCGTCGACGCGCTGCCAGTACGGCTCGTTCCACCGCGTGACGTCGCCGCCGTCGAAGGGCAGGAGCCCGTCGTACGTGCGGCCGTCGTCGTCCGGACCGCCGTTGTCGACCGCGCCGACCAGCGAGATGATCGACGCGTTGAAGCCCCGCGCCTCGCGGTCGGAGAAGTACAGCTCCGCTTGCTGCGGCGACCAGCGCACCATGCCCGCCCACGGTGAGTCGCCGAACACGAGGAGCGGGGCGCCGTGCTGGTCGGTGAAGTACCGGCCGCTCCGGCCGATCGCGCTGACGTACCTGTGGTCCTGCATCCTCGCCTCGTCGCATGCCGCCTGCGGTTGCGTGACGGTGGGCGTCGGCGCGCATGCGCTGCCGACCCCGACGATCACCGACAGGCAGGCGAGCACCAGCGCGTGACGCACCCGAGCTAGCGTATCGACGGGTTGCCGACCAGTGAGAACAGCCGCTCGAACGCCTCCTTGCTGCGCTCGATCTGCGCGCTCGCCCGCTCGCGCAGCGAGGATCGCACCTCGGGCGCCTGCTCCCATGCCGCCCGCGCGGCGGACGCCACCCGCTCTTCGAGCGCGGGATCGTCCAGGCGGACGAGGTGCAGGCCACGCCCGCCGAACATCGCGTCCAGGCCGTTGAGCTTGTCGTCGTAGTAGCGCGACGACGACAGCCCGACCACGGGGATGCCCTGGGTGAGTGCGAACACCGCCAGGTGGTACGCGCCGGTCACGACGACCCGGCAGTGCCCGACGCGGCGCGCGACCTCGTGCGGTGTCACGAACCGCCCCTGCATCGGCGCCACGTCGGGATACCCGGCCACGAGCGGCAGGGTGGAACGCCGGTCCTCGCTGCCCTGCTCCGAGATGACGAGCGGGACCAGCCGCGCCGCGCACTCGCCCGCCACCGCACGGACCGCCCGGCCCACGGCCTCCTGGGCCCGCACCGCCACGGGCGAGTAGCCGGCGACGCGCAGGCAGACACCGAGGCCGTTGCCCGGCGCGTCCCGCGCCACCCCGTACGCGAGCTCCACGGCGTCGTCGCCGGTGACGAGGATGCGCTCGGCGGGCACACCGAGGCCGGCCAGCAGGTCGGGCCCGACCCGGTCCTCCCGCAACGCGATCAGGTTCACCGCGGGCAGCACCTCGGCGGCCCTCGCCACCAGCGATGGCTCGGTGAGCGGGCCGAGACCCTGCCCGATCATCGCCGTGGGAATGCCGTGCTCGACACCGTGGTGCAGCAGATCGAGCGTGCGGTGGAACTGCCACGGGTCGATGTCGTTCATGTAGCCGCCGCCGATCGCGAGGACGAGCGAGGCCTCCCGCAACGCGGCCGCCACCACCGGACGGCTCGTGATGTCCGGCCCGGCGCCGTCCGGATCGCTCGCCTCGCCGGGCTCGGTGGCCTCGGCCGCCGCCGGCCGCTTGCGCAACCGCTTGACCACGCCCCGCAGCTCCGCGCCGGCTCGCAACGAACCCAGCGAGGCCAACCCGGCGACGCTGAGCCCGAGCCGCGATCCCGCGGCGGCCACGGGCTCGGCGAGGAACCGCGGCAGCCGGCCGTCGGAGATCGGGTGTACGTCGGGGTGGTAGGCGCGCAGCAGGGTCGGCACGCTGGTCATCACGTGCAGCGATGCGCCGGGCCAGCGCTCCCGCAGGCGGCGCAGCGTGACGGAGAGCATCGCCAGGTCGCCCATGTTGCGCATCCAGTGCTCGCCGTTCTGCACCACGATCCGAACGGGCGGGCGGTCCACTCTTCTCGTCATCGGACTCCTGCGGGCAAGATCGGTCGGTCGGTCCGCCCGCGCAGAGCGGACCGCTGTTACTCGTTCTACGGCCCGCCGCGGTTAGCCCGGCAGTGGAGTGACTTACAACTCGCGGCGGAGCTAACGCAGCGGGTCGTCGTGGCGACCATGTAGCGAGTGCCGAGCAGGAGCACATCCCCACGACCCCCCGAGGGAGCAGGTGGACACACCGCAGCCGGGCAGCACGCAGCTGAGGAGGAAGCTCACCCGCGTTGCGACGGCCTCCACAGGGGCGCAGGCCATCACCCAGGTGATCTCCCTTCTGCACACGGTCGTGCTCGCACGTCTGCTGAGCCCGGCCGAGGTCGGCATCTTCGCGGCGGGCACCGTGCTCACCGCCCTCCTCGTCGAGTTCTCCGAGGGCGGCCTCCGCGCGGCGCTCGTCAACCGGCAACGTGACCTCGAGGCCGCGGCGGAGACGGTGTTCTGGGCCACTCTGGTGAGCGGTGTGCTCATCACCGTGGGGGCGCTCGCGGCCGCGCCGGTGATCGGTCTCGTCTTCGGCGACACGACGGTGGGGCTCGTCGCCGCCGCCTCCGCGGGGGGCCTGCTCCTCCATTCGCTGACGAACGTGCCGGAGGCCCTCCTCCAGCGCGAGTTCAGCGTGCCGCGCAACATCGTCATCGGCCCGGCCGTCTCGCTCGCCTTCGCCGTCGTGTCCGTGGCCTGCGCCGTGCAGGGACTCGGCGTGTGGAGCCTCGTGATCGGCACGTACGCGTCGTCGGTCACGCTGCTCGTCGGCGTGTGGGTACTGGTCGCGTGGCGCCCGGGGCGGGCGAAGGCGTCGGTGCGGCTGTGGCGCCAGCTCGCCCGCTACGGGTACCCACTGCTGATCGACCACGTCGCCAATCAGATCCGGACCACCGCAGAGCCGGTGGTGATCGGCCGGCTCCTCGACACCGCGGCGCTCGGCTTCTACCGCTACGGCCTGCGAATCGCCCGGCTGCCGGTCAACGTCATGATCGGGGTGGTGGCCTACGCCCTTTTCCCCGCGTTCTCCCACATCGCGGCGGATCCGCACCGGCTGCGCCAGACCTACCTCAAGGCCCTGCGCTGGGTCACGTTCTGCGCCGCGCCGGTGTCCGGACTCATGCTGGCGATCGGGGAGCCCGCTGCCGTCGTGGTGCTGGGCGAGCCGTGGCGGGAGGCCGGGGTCGTGCTCGTCGCCATGGCGGGGCTCGGGATCGGCAAGGCGTTCGCGTCGGTCAGCGAGGAGGCGATCAAGGGTTGCGGCCGGACGGCGCTGATCAACCGTGCCACCGCGGTCGAGTTCGTGCTCGGGCTGTCCCTGCTGATCTTGATCGTGCCGTTCGGCCTGCCCGGCGTCGGCCTGGCGATCTCGACGTCGGCGCTCGTCGTCGGCGTCCTGTGCCTCGCGCTGGCGCGCTCGGCGCTCGGCGTGCGGGCGATGCAGATCGTCCGCGCGACGCTGCCCTCGGTACTGGCCAGCCTCGCGGCCACCGCGGCGACGACGGCGCTCGAACGGTTCGTCCTCCATGCCGACGCTCACCCCACGCTCGTCGCCGTCGCCTTCCTCGCGCTCGACGCCATCGCCTTCCTGGTGGTGTACGTCGCGGTGCTCGCCGCCGTCGCGCCGTCGATGGTGGCCACGATCGTCCGTGTGGCCGGGTCGCGGCTGATCCGCAAGCGCGCTCAGCGCACCGACTGACGGTCTCGCAACGAGGCAAGCCGCGCGCGCAGTCGCGACGCGGTCCTGGTGAGGCGCACCTTGAACGGACGGATCACCCGCAGGGCCCCCGGCGCGATGGTGACCCCGGCGAGTACCGCCGCGCTGCGCAGGGTGCGCCGCTGTGCGAACGCCGTGCGGGCCGCGGCGCGCGCCGCGGCCACGTCACCGTGCACGAACGCCCACCGGGCCCGACGCAGCGCCTGCTCGTACCGGAAGCCGCGGATCCTCCGCTCGAGCAGCGTGAGCGTGACCGGATCGCCGGAGGCGCGAGCGGCCTCGCTGTAGACCCGCTCGCACGCCGCCTCGAACGCCTCCACACCGCTCGGGTCGCGCGATGCGGAGTCGGCACGCATGCGGTAGCGGGTGAGCCGCTCGGGCAGCACTCGGATGTCGTAGCCGGAGACGATGAGGCGCAGGTAGAGCGCGATGTCCTCGACGAGGTCGGTGCCTGGGGCATACCCGCCCTCGGCCAGCCACGCCTCCCGCCGGAACACCGCGAAGTACGGGATCACGTCGTGCTCACCGATCATGTCGGCCAGCGTGATCCGGTGCTCCAGCCCGAGGCGCTTGCGCAGGAACGAATCTGCGACGTCGTGCCGCTCGCCGTCCCGGAACACGCCCGCGTCGCAGGAGAGCACGTCGATCTCGGGCCTGCGCTCCAGCACCTCAGCCATGCGCCGGCAGAACGCCGGCGTGAGCATGTCGTCGCTGTCGAGCGGCACCAGGTACCGACCCGAGGACGCCGCGACGGCCGCGCCGATCCCGCCGATCAGCCTGCTGTTCTGCTGCCGGACGAGCCGGATCCGTTGATCGTCCCGATAACGCCCGACGATCTCGGCGATCTCGTCCGACGGCCCGTTGTCGACGACGATCATCTCCCAGTCGGGCATCGTCTGGGCGACGACCGAGTCGATCGTCTCGGCGAGGTACGCCTCGCACTGGTACGCCGAGCACAGGATGCTGAACGCGGGGCTTCCGGACACGCGCACCTCTCGCTACCAACCGATTCCGACGTACTTCTCGTCACCGCGGCGCGACCCCGCGTCGGGCAGCCGCACGAGGTCGACGACGGGACGGTCGTCGACTCCCGCCATTGTCTCCGTGATCTCCGGCGCCGCAGAGCCGACGACGAAGACCTCGGCGTGCGCCACGACCGCGTCGAGGTCGTCGGTGAGCAGCTGGCCGATGTGCGGGAGGTGTTCGGCGATGTGCCTGCGGTTCGCGCCGGCCAGGCGGGACAGCGAGACGTTGGCGTCGTAGATGCGGACGTCGTACCCCTTGCCGATGAGCCGCTCGGCCAGCTCGACGAGCGGGCTCTCTCGCAGGTCGTCCGTGCCCGCCTTGAACGACAGGCCCATCAGGGCGACGCGGCGGCGACCGCAGGCGACCACCAGCTCCACCGCGCGTCGCACGTGGGCCTCGTTCGCCGGGATCACGCCCGCGAGCAGCGGGATGTCGACGCTCCGACGCCGCGCCATGTCCACGAGAGCACGCACGTCCTTGGGCAGGCAGGAGCCGCCGAAGGCGAAGCCGGGACGCAGGTAGGCCGGGCTGATGTTCAGCTTGGTGTCGGCGAGGAAGATGTCCATCACCTGGTGCGAGTCCAGGCCTGCGGAGCGGCAGATCGCACCGATCTCGTTCCCGAACACCACCTTCAGCGCGTGGTAGGAGTTGTCGACGTACTTCGACATCTCTGCCACCGCGATCGGCACACGGAACAGTGGCCCCGGAATGTCCGCGTAGAGGCCCGCCACCACGTCGCCGCTCCGTGGGTCGAGCTCCCCCACCACGGTCTTGGGCGGCGACGCGAAATCGCGAACACTCGATCCCTCGCGCAGGTACTCGGGGTTGACGCAGACGCCGAAGTCCACGCCCGCCCGCTTCCCGGAGGCCCGTTCCAAGGCGGGCACGAGGAGGCCCTCGCAGGTGCCGGGCGTCATCGTGCTGCGGAAGACCACCACGTGCCATTCCGTCTTCGCCGCGAGGGCCGCACCGATCTCCACGCACGCACGTTCCAGGAACTCCGTGGACAGGCTGCCGTCCCGGGCCGACGGGGTGCCGACGCACACGAGCGTGACGTCGGTGGCCGCGATCGCCTTCCCCACATCGTCGGTGATCCGCAACCGCCCGGACCGCACGACATCGGCGACGATCTCGTCGATCCGCTCCTCGACGATCGGTGAACGGCCCGAGCGCAGGAGCGCCGCCTTCTGCGCGTCGACATCGACGCCGAAGACCTCGTGACCGCGGGCAGCGAAGCATGCCGCGGACACACATCCGACGTAGCCGAGGCCGATGACGGCTATCGCCGGAAGCAGGTCAGCGGGTGGCCCGCTCCGTTGCTGGTTGGTTGCCATGTTCCACCACCTCTCTGGTGGTTCCGATCCGCCAGTCGTCGAAGACGATCCGGCCGACCGAGTCGATGGTGCGGTCGCGGTAGTAGCCGGTCTTGACGGAGCTGCGCGCCGTGCCATCGGCGGGGTTGACGTACATCGTGCCGCCGGGCGGGGAGTACCGCGCCAGCACGGGTTGCCCGTCGCGCCACACCTCGACGAAGCCGACCGCCGGATCGGGCGAGAACTTGACGTGCAACATCCAGTCGTACCAGCGGTCGGTGGCGGCGTCCCCGACCGGCATGCTGAAGAGCCGCGGGCCGTCGGGGTGGCCGTAGCCGCCGTCGATCTGGAACGCGCGGTCCTGGACCACGAGCTCGAGCGGGGGCGACCCGTCGAAGCTCTGCTTGAACTGGGTGATCGTCTGGAATTCCGAGTAAGCCACCGGGAACCCGCCCACCAGGTACGTGGAGAAGGCGAACCACAGGTCCTCGCCCTCCGTGATCTCCCGGAACTTCGGCTCGAGCTCGTTCCGGGACCCGCAACAGATGCCGTCGTCGGGACCGGTCGTGCCCACGATTGCGAGCTCGACCGCATACCGGCCGCTGCGCACCGGCGCCTCCACGACGTCAGGGGGCGGGCCGCCGACCCTGTTCCACGGCGTGTCCATGAACTGGGAGATGTCTCCCGTCTCCACGTCGCCGGTCCACAGGAGCATCGCGGGCCCAGGGGCCTCGGGCGCCCTCTCCTGGGTACTGCATGCCATCAGGAAGGCCACCGCGAGCAGCGCCGGCCCGAGCCGGCGCATCACGTCGGCACCCGAAGATCGCAGGAGACGGATCCCGGCGTGCTCGGATCGAACCGGATCACCGGTTGGGACGCCCCGTACGTCCATGTGACTTCCACCCCGACCACTTCCATCCCGCCCGATCTCTCCCAGGCGATCGAGAGCCCTTCCACCTTTGCCGCACGATGGTTCGAGAGGCTCAGCACCGTGGCCATCGCCACGGGGCATTCGGCGTCCTCGACGACCGTTCCGACGAGCCATGCCGGAGTCCGCGACTCGAACCGATCCGACCACCAACCGAGCCCGTCGTCGCCGGCCCGCACCCCGTAAGGCCGGGCAGGCGCGGTACTCGTACTCGCCACGTGCAGCACCGGCACCCCTTCTCTCAGGACGACGTGCCCGGCCTCCCGCTCCTCGACATCGAGGTCGGGGTGCAGCGGCCAGGACGTCCGGAAGCGGTGGCGCCCGTTCCCCTCCAGCAGGTCGAGGACCAGCACCCAATCCCGGTCCGGCCCGGCCACCAGGTACCGGCGATGGCGCACCGGAGCGTCGAGCCTGCGGTACCCGTCGTGCTCGGCCTCGACGACCCCACGATTCAGGTCGACTGCACGCACGGTTGTCCGGGCGTGCCGGGTCCAGAGGAAGGGCCCGCCCGCCACCGACTGGTCGAGATCGTCCACCGCGACCGTGGCGTGCATCCGCGTGCTCCGGAACGCGCGCCGCCAGGACGGCTCGGCGTAGTAGCTGCCCGTGCCGGGATCCCCGACCAGGTCGTGACCATCGGCCGCGATCGTGACGGCGAGCGCGTCGGCGTGCCCGTGCGCCGCCAGCGACAGGTACCCGAGGGGGCCGACGTCCATCGTGATCCGCCGCCCTGGCCCGCGCAGGACGACGACACCGCCGTGAGGGGCGTACCAGTCCTTCGTCCTGGGCGAGCCCCTGTCCGGGCGCGAATCCGCAGTGGGCCCGGTGAGCCACCGAGCGGCCAGGTCGCCGGGCGAGGCACCGACCAGGGCGAGGTGGCGTTCGAGCGTGGCGACCGGCTCCGGGTGCAGGCGCAGGGCGAACCCGCCGTCCTCGTCGCCGTAGTGGGGCAGCGGGTCGCCGTCGACGGTGAGGCCGACGAGGAACTCAGCGCTGCGCCGCACGGCCGCCTCGATCGCCGGAGGCGGCTGGTCACCCCGCAGCCGAACGAGCGCCGCCGGCACGAGGAGCAGCTGCGCGCTGAAGATCAGGTACACCGACGACTGCTCGGCGCCCGCGCCGTCGGGCAGGATCTGCCGGTCGGCCTCCCGCGCGAGGGCGGCGAGAGCGCTGCGTTCCCAGCGCCGTGCTCCCGGCAGCTCGGGGTGCAGGATCGCGACGGTGGCCGCACCCGCCAGCTCACCGAGCAGGTGGTTGTTGGCCGAGCTGAACCGGGAGCGTTCCCGCCAGCACATCTCGGCGCTCTCGGCGAGCATCGTCACGATCCGCCGGTACCGCTCCGCGGTCATCGCGGGCGCGTGCCGCAGGCCCTGCGCCGCGATCGCGACCGAAATCGCCCGCAGGCCCGCCTCGAACCCGCCGCGCCACGCGATGCCGCGGCCGGTCGGGTTCTGGTCGAGCCAGCCGTCGAGCTGGTCGAGCGCCGCCTCGGCATACTCGTTCTCGCCGGTGAAGAGCCATGCCTGGGCGAGCCACGGGAGGTGCTGCAGCCGGTTGAGCTCCCAGATCCACTTCGGGTCGCCGTAGGTGCGGTGGTTGATGCGCGCTGCCGGCCGGTCCGGCCACCGCTTGCCGGTGCGCGGGTCGAGATTCCAGTCGATCCGGTCCGGGAACCGGGCGGGTTCCTGGCCGAAGAACGCGAACGTGCCGTCGAGCACGGCGTCCGCCGCGCGGACGACCTCGGCCGCCTGGGCGGGCAGGTCCCGGGCGATCGCGGCGGCCCTGGTCGCGTCGAGCACGACCGGCCGGCCGACGGCGTCGCGGAAGCTCTCGAACGCGAGTTCCCCGGCCGGCCCGGCCGGATCCGGGTTCGAGCGCGGCAGGAGGGGCCGCGCCGCCCCGCGCGCCACCGTGGCCACCCGCCATGCGATCTCGGCCGGCCCCATCATCCGGGCCCGCGCCACGTACCAGCCCAACCTGCCCATCGTCACCAGTCCTCGGAGGCCGTACGCGTCCTGGGGGCGACGATCCGGGCGTAGAAGTCCTTCAGGTGCCGCTCCGCGATCTCCCACGACAGCTCGCCGGCGACCCTGGCCCTTCCCAGCTCGCCCATCCGTGCCCGCCGGGTCGGGTCGCCGAGCAACTCGTCGACGAGCTTCGCGAACGTCGGCTCGTCGTCGGCCGGCGCGTACACGGCGGCGTCGCCGGCCGTCACCCGCGTCTCGACGAGGTCGAACGACACGATCGGCCGCCCGATCGACATGTACTCGACGATCTTGTTCATCGAGGACACGTCGTTGAGCGGCGTCCTCGGGTCGGGGGCGAGGCACACGTCGGCCGTCGACAGGCAGCGCTGCACGAACTCGTCCGGCACCCGGCCGGTGAACTCCACGCAGTCGTCGAGGCCGAGCCGGGAACACAGTGCCCTCATGTCGTCGAAGACGTCGCCACTTCCCATGAAGATCGTGTGCAGGTCGTCGCGCCCGAGGTCGTGACGCAGGTGCGCCAGCGCCCGCAGCGCGCAGTCGATACCGTCCTGCGGCCCCATCACGCCGAGGTAGGCCGCGAGGTGGGGCCTGCCCCTGCGGAGCGCGGGGTCGGGTGGGAGCGGCGTGAAGCGCTCCAGGCTGGGCGCGCTGCGCACGACCTGCACCCGGCCGGGGGGCTTGCGGCCCCGCTCGATCGCCACCCGCCGGTAGCTCTCGTTCGTGCTGATGACCGCATCCGCGATGGCGAAGGTGAGCCGCTCACAGATCAGGGCCAGCCGCAGCAGCAGCCGGCCCCCGTTCGGGAACCGGGAGCGGAACAGCTCGGGCACGAGGTCGTGCTGGTCGAAGACGAACCGCGCGCCGAGGAACTTGAGCGGCAGGACGGCCGGCAGCAGCAGGTCGGGCGGGTTGCACGCGTGCACGACGTCAACCGGTCCCTCCCTGCGTACGCGCAGTGCGAGCCGCAGGGTGTGCCACAACGCGACGCCGTACTCGCGCGCGTACCCGACCGGCCCACCGGTGGCCGCCCGCAGTGGGTAGCGCAGGATCCGCACGCGGTCGATGACCACCTCCGGCTCGTCGTCGCGGCCCTCGCCCATCGGGCAGACGACCACGACGTCGTACCCGACGTCGACCAGCGCCAGGCACTCCTGCCAGACCCGCCGGTCGAAGGGCACCGAGAGGTTCTCGACGAGCACGAGCACCCGGGGATTCCCGCGCTTCATCGGGCGAGTCCGCTGAACAGCCGCTGGTAGCCCTGCACCGTCTGCTCGATCGAGAACTCGCGCTCGGCCCGCGCCCTCGCCCGCTCGCCCATGGCGTGCCGGAGGTCCGGATCCGCGATCAGCTGCGCCAGCCGGTCGGCAATCGCCCGCGGGTCGCCGACCGGGACGATGAAACCGTCCTCCCCATCGGCGACGAGGTCGCGCAGCGCCCCGCAGTCGGTCGCGACCACCGGGACGCCCGCGGCCATCGCTTCCAGCACGACGAGCGGTGCTCCCTCGTGCACAGAGGACAGGCACGAGACGTCGAACCCCGGGAGGAGCTCGGGCACGTCGCTGCGCAGGCCTGTGAAGAGCACGCGGTCGGCGATCCCGAGCTCGTCGACGAGGGCATGCACCCGCTCTTCCTCAGGACCGTCGCCCACGACGACCAACCGGAGCCGCGGGTGCGCCGGAGCGAGCTGCGCGATTGCCCGGACCAGGACACCGTGCGCCTTCTGTGGCCGGAGCACTGCGACGATCCCCACCACGAAGTCGGCGGGATCGACGTCGAGCCGGGCCCGGGCCGCGACCCGGTCGCCCGGTGTCGGGGTGGGAGGGAGCACGATCCCGTTCGGGATCACGACCTCCCGCGTGCGGCGCCAGGGAAACCGTCCGACGCCCTCCTCCGCGTGGAGGTACCGCCCCTGGCTGGGCGCCAGCAGCACCAGCGCCTGCGACAGGAACAAGGTCTCGACGACGCTGCGAGGCAGGACACGCTTTCCCACCGACGTGAGATCCATGTCGTGGGCCGCAACGACGTTCGCCGGCACCCCGGCGAGCCCGACCGCGACCCTGCCGAGCACCAGTCCTGCCCGGTGGTAGTGGGTGAGCAGGACGACATCCGTGCCGGAGGTCCGGAACGATCGCACCAGCCGCAGCAGGGTGGTCGGATCGAACCGCCCGCTGCGCTCCATCGACTCGACCGGAACCCCGGCTGCCTCGAAGTCGACCGCCATCTCGCCCGGGTGCCGGAGGCAGATCAGCCGCGGTTCGACGAGTGAACGATCGACATTGCGACACAGCCCGAGCAGCAGGTTCTCCGCGCCACCGACGGTGACCTCGTCCTGGACGATGGTGACCCGGACCGGCCGTCCCGGTCCCGATCGTCCCGCGGTGCGCTCCAACGTGGATCCGGCCATCCGTACCGACCGCTCGAGCGTGAACCGCTCCAGCACCCGCTCGCGCGCGGCCCGCCCCATCTCCGCGGTGCGCCCCGGGTCGCGAATGACCTTGATCAGCGCATTCGCCATCGCACGGGGATCGCGGGTCGGCACGAGCTGCCCCGTCACGCCGTCGTCGACCATGTCCGGAAGTCCACCGACCTCCGTCGCGACGACGGGGACCTCACAGGCCATGGCTTCGAGGACCGCCATCGGGAAGCACTCCGTGTAGGAGCTCAGCAGCGCGACGTCCACCGACGCGAGCACGGAGGCGGCGTCCGACCGGGATCCCGCGAAGACGACGTTCCCGGCGACTCCGAGCTCGCCGGCCAGCTGCTCCAGCGGTTGGCGCAGCGGCCCGTCGCCGATCACCAGCAGCCGCGCATCCGGGATCTCGTCGAGCACCAACTTCATCGCACGCAAGGCGGTGGCGTGGTCCTTCTCGGGACGCAGCATCGCGAGGATCCCGATCGTCGGACCCTGCACGGGGACGCCCAGCTCGCTCGCGACGCGCGCCCGCTCGCCCGGCTGCGGGGGCCGGAACCGGCTCGTGTCGACACCGTTCTCGATGACGTCGATCTTGCTCTCGGGGAAGCCCAGCTGCTCGACCAGGTAACTGCGCTGCTCCTCCGCCACGCCGTAGCAGGCGCTGGTCAGCCGGCCGAGGACCTGGTAGACGGCCCGCCGGATCGCACCGCGCGGCGTGATGTCGGTGGCGTTGTGCACCCATACGACCGCTCGCGGGACCCGCGTGATCGCGGCCGCGATCCGGCCCAGGGTGTCTGCGTTGTACCCCCGCGTGATCACGACGTCCGGCCGCTCTGCGCGCATGATCCGGACCAGACCGAACAGCGCGTGCAGCCATCGCCGCCGGCTGTGCAGAGCGCGAGCGGGCACACCGTTGCTCGCCAGCGTCGGGAAGAGAGCGCCCTCCTCACCGATGCAGACCACGGACACGCGGAACCGGACCGGGTCGAGTGCGGGGGCGAGCGTCACGACATGGCGCTCCGCACCGCCCGTACCCAGGTCAGGAACGATGAACAGGATTCTCAGCGGACCGGCCTCCCGGACCCTGCGACGCCACACCCTCACGGCTCGATCACCTCCTGATAAAGCGCGTCCAGCCGACGCCACACGACGTCGACGTCGAACTCCGTGAGCACCCGCTGGCGCGCCGCCGCTCCCAGGCGTTCGCGCAGGGCGCGATCCATGAGCGCCACGCGCAGCGCAACCCCGAGGGAGTCGACGTCGTCCGGCGGCACGAGCAGGCCGGACCGGCCGTCTTCGACGAGCTCGGGGATCCCGCCGACGTCGCTCGCCAGCACGCAGACGCCACGCGCCATGGCTTCCAGGACGGCCATCGGCTGCCCCTCGTGCTGCGAGGGCAACACGAAGACGTCGGCGGACGCGAGCAGCGCGGCGGCCTCGGGCGCCGGGAGCCAGTCCCGCACCCGGGCCGACCGCTCGATACCGAGCTCCATGATCGCTCGCCGGGCCTCGGCAACGCGGCCGTCGCCGGCCAGCGTGAGACGGGCCGGCAACGGGCCGTCCCACTCCGCGGCGAGCTTCGCCCACGCCTCCAGCAGGCAGAAGGCTCCCTTGCGCTCGCCGATCGCGCCGAGGAACACGACGCTCAGCTCCGCGCTCCCGCGGGGCGGAGGCATCGCCGGCACCACGACGGCGTTGGGCACGACCTCGACGCGGGCCCCAGGCGCGATCCGGCGGATGCGGCCCGCCCACCGCTCGCCCAGGGTCAGGACGGCCGCCGCGTGCGTCAGCACGCTGCGCACCCCTCTGCGCAGCGGAGCGGGCAACCGGTCGTGGAACTCGTCGAACCGCGACCCGTGGACGTGCACGATCACCGGAATGGCGAACGCGCGTGCGATCCAGAACAGCACGGCCTTACGCACGAAGCTCCCGTGTGACGACATGTGCAGGTGGACGAGGTCGGGCCGGTCGGTCAGGAGGGCCCGCACGTACTGCGGCACCGCCGACACGAAGGTGACGATCTTGCGCGCCGGGCGCCCGTCGCGGTGAGTGGCGACATGCCGCGTTTGCCAGCGCACCCACAGCGGCGTGTCGCGGATCGTCCGCACGTAGCTCGCGATGCCGCCGCGGGTGCTCATGCTCGTCGACACCCAGAGCACCCGTCCGGCAGCCGGTTGTCCGTCCGTCACGCCGACGCTCCGACCTCAGAGGGATCCGGTTCTCGTGCCGCCGGTTCCGCATCCCGGACGGACGCGCCCACCGCGGCCCCTGCGATCAGGAACACGAGCAGGTTGACGAAGTCGTTGTAGCGCAGGTCGACGGTGGAGCCGCTGCCCGACCACGCGAGGAGGAAGACGATGGCCAGCACGGCGATCGCGCGCCCATCAACGCCGTCGTACGGCAACCGGCGGAACGCCCGGATGATCTGGTGCGCCAGCAACCCGAGAACCACGAGCCACAACGCGAGCCCGATGAGTCCGAGTTCGACGGCGATGCCGAGCTCGTTCTCGTGGGAGGAATAGCCGTATCCGCGATACCAGTTGATATCGGTGGCCCATTGCTGGTGGTGATGCGTGTTGACCTGCGCGAACCGGGCGAGCCCCCAGCCGATGAAAGGTTCCTCACGGATTGCCCAGAACGATGTCTGGATCATGTTCAACCGGTCGTACACCTCGGACGCCGAGCCGAGACCACCCGATTCCCGGTCCGCGCTCGAGATCGTCGACCATTCCGCGACCAAGAACGCGCATGCCGCGATCAGCATCGTCACGAACACGGCGCGGACGCCGCGCGCGATGAATGCGCACAACACGAGGGCCAGGCCGAACACGATCAGCACGGCGCGCGTGTGTGTCAGGTAGACACCGACCGCGCACATCGGCGCGACGATTCCGGACAGGGTCCGCTGCCACCCTTTCAACGATCGATCGCTCGCGAGCAACACCGCGGCGACGAATCCCGCGGACATGACCAAACCGTTCACAACGGGCTGGTCGAAGACGCCGACCGCCCGCTCCGGCCAACTCGGGGAGTCGACGATGTAGCGCGGCCAGACCAATGCCCTCGGACCGGTGAACTGCAAGACGCTGACCAGCGCCGAGTAGGCGGCAAACCCGAGCAGGCCGAACACCAGCACGCGGATCCGGAAAGCACTCCGGAAGAAGGCCCGGCCCACGACGTAGCCCGCGAACGGGAAGACCGTGCCCATCAGGATGAACCGGTAGATGACGATCGGCTCACCCGTGCGCGGCATGACCGCCGGATACAGGTGCGGCCACACCGCCGACACGACGTTCCACAGCAGGTAGGCGAGCATGGCCGCTTCCAGCGGACCGAAGTGGAGGCGGATCGTCCCGCGCAGGGCGGCGATGGCCACCGCCACGACGAGCGCCGCGAACAGGAGTGTCATCGGCTCGGCCGGGAGACCGCTCACGTGGATCGCCAACCGGAAGAACGAGGCGAGCAGGAGCAGCATCGTGGTGACCAGCGGAGCGAGGAGGACCACCACGCCGGCCACTGCCGCCATGGCAACGAGCAGCACTCCCCTGGGGCCCTCGATCGGCCCCTCGAACATCGCACCCACGATCAGTACGAGCCCGAGCCCCCCGGCCGCGACGATCCGCCACAGGTCGGCACGGCCCGACACCGGGCCAGCTACCGGTGCACTGACGGACGGCTCCGAGCGGTCCCGAGCGGGCAGAAGCGCGCTCAGCCCCGCCACTGCCCGTCCCTCGACCCAGCCGAGTTGCCGACCTCACCCGACTCATGCGGCGCGGCGACGGCCATCGCGTCCCGCGGGAACGGGCTGGGCCGCTGCGGCCCGGCACCGTTGCCGTCATGGTTCTCGGCGTCGACGTGGTCCTCGGCTTCGTCGCGCTCCTGCGAGCCGCCGGACTCCTCCGCACCGTTGCGGTTCTCGACGCCGTTCCCGTTGACGACGTTGTCGTCGACGTAGTCGCTGTCGTAGGTGCGGCGGTCGTCGTAGCTGCCGTGGCCGTTGCCGTCGTGGTCGGTGTCGCCGTTGTCGTCGTGCCCGCTGTCGCCGGCCAGCACGTGGGCAGACGCGGCCCTGGCCTCCACCGGGCGGGGAAGGGCCGGCCCGGGTGTCAGCCGCCCGCCCGATCGGTCGATCACGACCCCGGCGATCTGCGCCCCGACGGCCCTGAGCAGGGCCACGGCCTCACTCAGGTCGTCGCTGCGGGTCTTCTGCCCCTCGATAACCAGGACGACCTGGTCGGCCGCCGCGCAGATCGACTGGCTCTCGGGGGCGTCGAGGACGGGCGGTGGCCCGACCACCACGAGGCCTGCTGCCGCCGACGCCTCCTTGAGCGCCCAGGTGAGATGCCGCGGCTCGGCGATGGTGTAGGGATCGATGTCGGCAACCACCCCGGGAGGAAGAACGCGCACCCCGTCGGTGAGCGAGATCGCAGTGGCGTCGACGCCCACGCGCCCCTGCAGGACGTCGATGAACCCGTGCACCTGCTCGTACCCGGCCACAGGAGCCCTGAAGTCGGCCATGACATGCAGCGCGCCACCGCGCCGCGACGCCCACGCGTCCACCAGTTCGCGGGCGAGCGCCGACGCACCATCGCTCCTGCGGACGCCGACGACCGCGACCACCGGTGTCGCTCCGGCATCGGACGCGGACAGCCCGTTGAGGACGTTCTGCAGGCGGGCTCGCCGGCCGACGTGCCGGCGCCCCAGATCCGCCAGTACGGGAAGCCCCACGGCGTGCTGCACGTCGCCTGCGGTTCGCACACGCCGGTCGAGGACGGCGATGACGAGCGCGATCAGGATCCCGAAGATCGCACCTCCGGCCGCACCGCTGACGATGTCGACCGTCGGGCTGGGGGTGGTGCTGGACACGCCCGGCTCCGGCTGGAGCTGCTTCAGGTGGTTGGTGTTGTCCGCGAGGAACTCGGTGAGCCGGCCCTGCAGCGACCTGACCTGGTCGAGGATGACGTTCTTCTCGACATCGGTGCGTTGGAGGGAGTTGAGCTCCTGGACGTGGCTGTCGATCTCGGCCTGCAGGTCGTTGGCGGCCTGCCGGCGTTCGGTGACGAGCGCCTCGCGCACGTCGTCGCGGAACACCTCCGCGGCGGAGGCCGCCGCATCGCGCACCATACCTTCGGAAGGACCCGATGCCTGAATGTAGAGGATCGGGCTGGATGCCCCGGTCTGCGCAGAGAGTGACACATCGTCGGGAATATTCGCCTGAGCACGCAGGAGCTGCTGATAGCTGTCCTGATTGAAGTAGTCGACGTATCCGAGGGCGAGGACACCATCCTGGTCCGGGGAGCGCTCCTGCGATTGGCTCGTGAGCGCGGCGGTCGCGGTCCACGTCGTGGTGGCGGTCGACATCGACCACACCGCCGCGAGGACACCACCCGCGGTTGCCAGAACGACAACCAGGACCCACCATTTGGCGACGCGCAGGGTGTACTTCCGGAGGGGGCTCATCAGCTGCCTTTGCTGGGGTGCGGAAACGCCCTGGGCCTCTGCACCGAGGGGGCCGGGCGTGGTTGCAGAGTGGTACTCGCCCGCTGCAGCCCGACCATTACGGGCTGCAGGCGGTTCGTCCTCTGGCGGTGACGCTCACCGGGCATCACGGCCACTGAGCACGGCCCTGAGCGTTCGCCGGAGGATGAGCATGTCGAGCGCCGGATTCCAGTTCTCGACGTATCGCAGGTCGAGTCGCACGGATTCGTCCCAGGGCAGGTCGCGACGGCCGCTGAGCTGCCACAGGCCGGTGAGACCCGGCTTCACCAGAAGCCGGCGCCGGGCATCGGATCCGTAGGCCTCCACCTCGTCGGGACTCGGCGGGCGCGGTCCGACGATCGCCATCGTGCCGGCTAGGACATTGAGCAGTTGGGGAAGCTCGACGAGCGAGTACTCGCAGAGCAGAGCGCCCACGCGGGTGGTGCCGGAGCGGAACCTGAGCATTCCGAACTCGCGGCCGTGACGGCCGACCCGGGTCTCCCGGGCCAGCACCGGCCCACCGCCGTCGAGCCTGATCACGATTGCGATCCCCAGGAGGACGGGAAGCACGGCGACGATGAGCAGTAGCGCGACGATCCGGTCGTAGCAGTGCTTCACCATCCAGCCCACACCCGTGTACACCGGCTTGGTCAGGCGCAGCAGCGGCTGGCCGTCCACCGGCTCGACGTGCAGCCGCGGACCAGCCACGTCCATCAATCCGGGGTCCACCACGAGATCGGCGCCGGTGTCCTCGAGGCGCCACGCGAGCTCGTGCAGCCGCCGAGGGGACCAGCCGGGCGTGGTGGCGACCGCCACCACGCGGTGCTCCTTGCGCAACACGATGCCCGCGACTGCATCGAGATCGCCGAGGACGGGCACCCCGTTGACCATGTCGGTGCCATCGACACCGGTCCCGGTCGGGGTGCAGGCTCCGGTCACGACCCACCCCGCGGCACCGTCGTGGCGGGTCCGGTCGACGAGCTCGGCGACGGACTCGACGGTCCCGACCGCCAGCACCGGCACGAGGCATCGCCCCTGCCGACGCCACCGGCGGAGGCGCGCACGCAGCGCCAAGCGGCCGGCCGTGGCGAGGACGGCGGCCAGCGGGATCATCCCGAACACCCACGGCCGGGCCGCCGTCGCGAGCAGCGCAAGCCCGAGCAGCCCCAATACGACCGCGCTCGTCGCCACACCCTTGACGAGGCGGGCGAACTCCTCGAACCCGTGCCCGAGGACGTGGATGTCCCAGGCCCGTGCGGCGTAAAGGCCGAGGAGGGTGAGCAAACCGGCGAGAACACCGAGACGGGGTGTGATGTCGCCGAGCACCGGGACGATCTTCGCCAGCCAGAGGAGGCCTCCCGCAAGGATCGCCACCGCGACGCTGAGCACGTCCGACGTGATGACGAAGGCCCGGTACCGCCGTTCCCACCCGTGCGGACCCACGCCAGGTTCGGAGCCGACCCGCGCGCCGGTCCCAGTCCGCTGACGCCGGCGCCAGAACGCCGACGGCGCGCCGGGCGGCCGGTTCACACCGAGACCAGAAGTCACGTACCCCTCGTTCCTCTGCGCACAGGAGCGCCGTGAAGGCGCAACAGGATTGCTCACGCGATGTGGTCCCCAACTGAACCGAGCGGTGCTGAGATCGTCCTGACGTGGTCTCCGCGTTACGCCGGAGCTCTGAAGTCGTTCCGCTCAGTACGCACCGTGGCCGTGAACCACAGCCCGCGCAGTCAGCAGGAGGATCCGGGCGTCGAGGGCAAGGGTCCAGTTCTCGACGTAGCGCAGGTCGAGTCGGAGGGACTCCTCCCAGGACAGGTCACTGCGTCCGCTCACCTGCCACAGCCCGGTCATGCCGGGCTTGACGAGCAGCCTCCTCCTGGCCTCCGGCGGATAGCCGGCAACCTCCACGGGCAACGGGGGACGCGGACCCACGAGCGACATCGACCCGCCGAGGACGTTGAACAGCTGCGGCAGCTCATCGAGGGACAAGCGCCGCAGGACTCGGCCGACCCGCGTGACGCGGGGATCGCAGCGCATCTTGAACATCGGCCCGGCTGCCTCGTTGTGCTTCAGCAGCTCGGCGCGCAGCGCCTCGCCGTTCGGCACCATCGACCGAAACTTGATCATCTTGAACTCGCGGCCCCCGACACCGACCCGCACCTGCCGAAAGAACACCGGGCCGCCGTCGGCGGCCACCGCCACCGCCACCGCGATCAGCAGAGGGGCGATGAGCAACAGGAGCAACACCGCGGCCGCGCGATCGATCATGCCCTTGAGCAGCCTGGCTACCCCCGTGAACGTCGGATGAGTCAGTCGCAGCAGGGGAAGTCCGTCGAGGGAGTCGACGTGCAGCCGCGGACCGGCCACCTCCATCAAGCCCGGCTCGACCACGAGCTCGGTCTGGGTGTCCTCGAGGTCCCAGGCCAGCTGCTGCAGGCGCCGCGGCGTCCAGCCCGGGGCCTGCGTCACGCTGACGGCGTCGAACTGCCTGGTCCGGGTGAGTGCCGCTACGGCGTCGAGGTCGCCCACCACCGGCACCCCGGCGAGCAGCGGGCCTCCGTCACATCCCCGGCCGGTCGGGGTGCAGGCCGCGGTCACCCTCCAGCCTTCGTGGGGGGCACGGCGGGTCTGGGCGATCAGGGCTCCGATGGCCTCTTCGGTGCCGACGGCGAGTACGTGCGCCATCGCGGCACCGGCCCGGCGCCGCCGGTGAAGTTCCCAGCGCAGGCCGAGCCGACCGGCCGTGGCGAGCGCCCCTGCGATCGGGAGCACACCGAAAACCCAGGGGCGCCCGGCCGGCAGCTGGCTCGCGAGGCTGACGAGAGCGACGACAACCGCAGCACCTACGAAGCCCCGCAACAGGCGGCTGAATTCGGTGGACCCGTGGCCGAGCACCAACGGGTCCCATGCCCTCGCGACCCCGAGGGCAGCACAGGTGAGGACGAAGACCATCGCTCCGATGGCGAGAACGACCTGGACCGGAGCGGTGCCCCACTGCGCATACATCACCGACGAGACGACCACCGCGAGAAGGTCCGAGACGATGGCGGCCCTGCGGAACCAGCGTTGCCACCGCGGACGGGCCGGCTCCGGCTGCGCCTCCAGAAGCCGGGCTCGCTCCCCTGAACGCGGACCGGGTACCTGCAGAACTGGACGCTCGATGTCTATGGCGTCACTGCTCACGTGGGCCTCCCCCAGCGAATCCCCGATCCGTTCGATCGGGTCGATCCCGGCCCCCCGGGCGTTAACAGGAGATCAGCGCTCCACGAGGACCTCAGGGCGAGAACAGGCCGAAGTGGCCTGCCGGCGAGTCGATCGGAGCAGCATTCGCATGAAGCACGCCAGGGGCAGCCGGCTCCTCGTCCTCGGGTGGCACAACGTCGAGAGCACTTGGTGCTTCCCGGCTCGCCCTGGAACTGGGCTGCGCGGGCTCGCCCGGCAGCTGCGCATCCTGCGGGCGGTGGCGAACGTCGTTCCCCTCGCCGCGGCTCTCGCCGACCTCACGGCCGGCCGGCCCCTTCCGCCGCGGGCGGTGGCGATCACGTTCGACGACGGTTACCGGGACAACCTCACCCTCGCCGCCCCGCTGCTGCGCGACCTGAGACTTCCCGCCACCTGCTTCCTGGTGCCGGGCCTCCTGCACGGCACCACCCGAGCGTGGTGGGAGGAACTGGCCTCCGCGGTGACGCACGCTCGGGCTCCCGTGATCGCCTGGGAGGGCAGGACGTACTCCATTTCCACCCGGGAGGAGCGGAATCTCGCCGCCCGCGCTCTCTCGGACGCGCTCAAGGGGCGCGACCGCGCGGCGCGCGACGCCGCGCTCGACGAGCTGACCGGCCTCCTGGACCCCGTGCGCAGCTACGCCGCGGCCGATCACTTCATGGATTGGGAAGAGGCGCTCCGGCTGCGCGAGTACATGGAGATCGGATCCCACTCGCTGTACCACGCGATCCTCGCCCAGGAGAGCCTCGATGCACAGGTCACCGATCTCTGCACGGCCCGTGCGCAGCTGCAGGAGCGGCTCGGGGTCGACGCGCCCGTGCTGGCGTACCCGAACGGCACGGCCGCCGACTACACCGCCGGCACGCTGGCCGCGGCGAGCCGCGCGAGGCACTCGCACGCGGTCACGACCCGCCGGGGGATCAACCGGGTGGCCACCCCACCGTACGAGGTGCGCCGGACCGTGATGTCCCCGGAGCGCGGGGTCACCGATCTTCGGAAGATCCTCCGGGACGTGCTGACGAGTGGCGAAAAACCCCGGCCGCGCGTCGCCGACGTCGCCACCGGTGTCACCCAGCTGTGATGGGACGAGCGATCGTGCGCACACCGGTGCTGGCCCTTCCCGGTGAGCTCGGCGCCGCTGACCTCGACCGCTGGCGGGAGATCCAACGTGACGACCCGGCGCTGGCCAATCCCTTCCTCGCCCCCGAGTACGCCATCGCCGTCGGCGATGCGCGCCCACACGCCCGAGTCGCGGTCCTCGAGGACGGGTACTTCGCGTTCGAGGCGCACCGGTCGGGCGTCGGGCTGCCACTCGGTGCGGGCTTGTCCGACCAGCAGGCGGTGATCGGGCGGACGAACGTCCAGGCCCGGGAGCTCGCTGCCAGGTGCGGGCTGCATGCCCAGCGGTTCGAGCACGTGCCCCAGCGGTTGCTGCCCGACGGCGTGCAGCGGGTGGTCCGTTACCCGTCGCCGGTGCTCGACCTGAGCGACGGCTACGCGGCGTTCTTCGAGGGCCGACGCCGGTCGTCGAAGAGCCTGGTGCCGACGATGATGCGCAAGCGCCGGAAGTTGGAGCGCGAGATCGGTCCGGTCCGGTTCGTCTTCGCGTCCGACGACCGCACGGTCCTGCGCGACATCATGCGGTGGAAGTCGGAGCGCTACGCCGAGCTCGGCGCATGGGACCGGTTCGCCGAGGCCGCCACCATCGCCCTCGTCGACCGGCTGCACTCCACGACGGCACCGGGCTGCTCGGGCACGCTGTCGGTGCTGTACGCGGGAGACCAGGTGGCCGCCGCCCACTTCGGGTTGCGGTCCGAGCTCGTGCTGACCAGCTGGTTCCCGACCTACAACCCGGCGCTGGGCGGCTACTCCCCCGGGCTGCTCCTGCATTTCCTCATGGCCGAGGCAGCCGCGGACCGCGGGATCGTCGCGTTCGACCTGGGCGCCGGCGAGTTCGGCTACAAGGACGTGTTGAGCACGACGGACGAGGTCCTCGTCCGAGGCTGGGCGTTCAGCGCGACTGCAGCCGGGATCGGACGTCGCGCCGCGACGGCTCCCGCCCACGGGATCCGCACGCTCACAGCACGGTCCCCACGAGTCCGCGCGGTGCTGAAGGGTGTGCGGGACCGCGTGCGGGCCGGATGACGACCGGCCCGCCTCGCTACCGTGACGAGGTGCGGTGGGACGGACAGGGTCGGGTGCGTTCGCCTCGCACCATCGTCACTGTGACGTGGGTCGTGGCCACGGTCCTCGGCCTCGTGGTGGCCGCGACAACCCGGATCGGGCCGGTGCTGTTCACCGTCTCCGGCAGCCACGGCGTGCATCTCGGTGACGTGATCGCGTTCGCGGTGGCCTACGGCGCGGCAATCGTGTTCAGCGGGTGCGTGTTGGCCACCGCCCGCCGTCGCGCTCTCGTCCGGACGGCCGAAATCCGGCCACCATCAGTCGCAACCAGGCACGGTGATCGGTAACGGCACCCGCCGACGCATCGAAATGCCAGGTGGAGCTCCCCAGCACCCGGCCGACCTGATCTCGGCCGCCCCCTGACGTCGAGGGGTCACCACCTTGCGCAGCACCACCCTCAGGCACAGTGGCCTGGTTCCCATCGGCCGTGTGCTGGCCGTCGACATGCTCGTGCTCGCGGCGCTGTTCACCGGCGCCGTGCTCCTCGGTTTCCTGATCCACGGCCGGCACGCGGTGGCCCACGACGCGGTCGGGGTGCTGGCACTCGCGGCCGGGCTCGCCGCCGCCATCCTCCTCGCCGCCGTGGCCGCGCTCACCGGCAGCGCCCGCACCGGGCGGATCGCGGGTGCGGTGGCCCTCTACGCGGGCGTGGCACTGCTCGTGCAGGCCGCCGGCCTGGAGGACCCGATGAACATCTGGGTGCTCGCCGGCTCCGTCGCGGTGCTCGGCGCGCTCGGACTGCTCGTGCTGGCCGTCCGCGGGCCGGTCACGGGGCGGGCCGGGCGGTGGGCCGCGGGCGCCGTCGGCGGGCTCACCGTCGCGGTCGTCGCGGTCGTCGCCGCCGTCGCGGTCGCGCTTCCCGGGCAGATGCCACCCGGGTGGGTGGTGGCCACGCTCGACGTCGTCGCCTGGTCCGGTGCCGGCGCCGCCGGGATCATCGCGCTGGGGTCGGGCGCCCGGTCCCGGCGGGCGCTGATCCGCCGCACCGGCATCGCCTTCGCCACCCTGTCGGCGGCCCACGCCGTGCGGATCATCGGCGGTCGGCCGCCCGGTTCCGACCACGGCGCGATCGACGCCGCGCTCGAGCTCACCGCCGTCGGGATGCTGCTCGTCGCCGCCGTGGCGTTCTTCGTGGCCGTCCTGCGCGGCCTGCGCGAGCCGGCGTTGCCCGCGGCCCCCGCCCCGAACGTCGACGTCGACCGTCCGGACGACCGCGAGGACGCCGGCGCGCCGAGCCTCCTCGGCGCCGTCACCCTCGGCCCCGTGACGGACGGGATCCGGATCCTCACCCCGGCCCTGGTGGCCGGTGATCCTCCCGACGGGCACGACCGCGCCGGAGGTCCGCCGCGCCGCTACGGCCGCCCGAACCCCCAGCGCCGCAGCCGCCCCGACCGCGGCCGCCCACCCGGCCGCCGCACCCGCGACTGACCCGCCCGGCGAGTCCCGCGTTCCGACAGGGCGAGTCCCACATTCGGGCAGGGCGAGTCTCGCGTTCGGACAGGGCGAGTCCCGCGTTCCGGCAAGGCGAGTCCCGCGTTCCGGCAAGGCGAGTCCCGCGTTCCGGCAAGGCGAGTCCCGCGTTCGAGCAGGGCGAAACCCGCGTTCCGAGGCCGGGTCGGGCCGCGGGTCAGGCCGCGCGCTCCCCCAGCCACGGCTCCCAGGACGGCAGCGGCTCGACCGCGAGCACCAGGATCCCGCCGGCCGCGCGGTCGGGGGCCCGCGGCGCGACGGCGAGCGCCCAGCCCAGCTCCTCGATCAGCCGGTCGGCCTTCCTCGAGTTGCAGAGGCGGCAGGCCGCGACGCAGTTGTCCCAGGTGTGCATGCCACCGCGGCTGCGCGGGATGACGTGGTCGATCGTGTCAGCCCGCTTGCCGCAGTAGGCGCACCGGCGTCCGTCGCGGCGCAGCACCCCGGCCCTGGTCATCGGGACGGCGTGGCGGTAGGGCACGCGCACGTAGCGGGACAGCCGCATCACGGACGGCGCGGGGATGGTGAGGCTCTCCGAGTGGAAGGCGGCACCGCTGAGGGTGGCCTCGACGCACTCGGCCTTGCCGGTGAGCATCAGGACGACGGCGCGCTTCGCGGTGACGACAGCGAGCGGCTCGAAGGTGGCGTTGAGAAGCAGGACCCGGGACCCCGTTGGGACCGCGCTCGGGTGCTGCGCGATCCCCGGTGCCGCCCCTGGATCGGGGTCGGCGCCGATGGGGTCCGGTTGTCGGTGCTTCACGCGACCACCTCCCTGCCGCAGATAAGACCACAGCGGAGCGGCTTACGCACGTGTGATATCGCGCCCAGCGTGCGCGAGGCGCGGCCCTCCCGCGGTCAGCGGGCGACGTCGGCCAGCAGGTCGCTCTCGATGACGACCCGCATCCGGGCGAGTACCTCCATCATCGTGTCCACGAGCTGCTGAGCCTCCTTGACGGAGCGGGCGGAGGCGATCTCGCGGCGGGCATCGCCGGTGAAGCTGGTGAGCAGGGCCACGAGCACGCGGTTCACCGGGCTGTTGCTCGCGCCGAGCAGCCGGAAGTTGTCCTTGACCCACTCCTTGCCGCTCCGCCGCAGCAGCTTCTGGAACCCGGGCGGGGTGTCGCCGTCGTACACGAGCTTGACCATGTCCCGGTTGGCCCAGGTGGCCTGCAGGTACGCCCGCGCCCCGGCCTCGAACAGCGCGAAGGGGTCGGTGACGCCGTCGGCCCGCGCCGCGGCGACCGCGCTGGCCGCCACGGCGTGCTGCTCGTCGCGGTAGCGCTCCCACAGCGCCGTGAACAGCTCGCCCTTGCCGCCGAAATGGTGGTAGAGGCTGCCGACGCTGGACCCGGCCCGCTCGACGACCTCCGAGACGCTCGCCTCCGCGAAGCCGCGCTGGGCGAACACGACCCGGGCCGCGTCCAGGAACTGGGTGCGCGTCTGCTCGGTGGTGCTCCACTGCCGGCCTGCGCTGCGGCCGCTGCGCGCTGTCACGGCGCCTCCCTCGGGGACCCGGCTCAACTCGGGCGCCGGTCGCGCGAGCCTACGTGGCCAGGGTACGGGCGGGCCGGAACACGGGGACCGCCGTCTCGTCGTGGTCCTCCCATCCGACCTCGATCCGCATCCCCACGTGCACGGCGCCCGGGTCGGCGTCGACCTCGGCCAGCATGCGGAAGCCCTCGTCGAGGTCGACGTACGCGACGACGTACGGCGTGCGCGAGCGGAAGTACGGGTGGCCGTGCCGGCGCACCACCGTGAACGTGTAGACGACGCCACGGCCCGCGGACTCGCGCACCTGCGCGCCCTCGGTGCGGCGCGGGAAGAACACGACCTCGCCGTCGGGGCCGGTGCCGTAGGTGAGCCGGTGCTCGCCGCAGGCCCGCCAGAACTCCGCGGTGTCGGCCTCGGTGAGCACGGGCAGCGGGCGCGTGGGGTTCTCGGACATCCCTCAGCCCCTCTCCAGGACGACGGTGGCGGCGGCGTGGCGGGTGCCGAGCAGGCCTCCGTTGCCGTGGGCCACGGCGGTGCGGGCGCCCTCGACCTGCGCGGTGGACTCCCCGCGCAGCTGCCGGGCGGCCTCGATGAGCAGGAAGATCCCGCGCATCCCGGGGTGGTTGGACGAGAGCCCGCCGCCGTCGGTGTTGAGCGCCGGGGCGCCGGGGCGGTCGAAGCGCAGCCGCCCACCCTCGACGAACGGGCCGCCCTCGCCCTTCTTCGCGAGCCCGAGGTCCTCGAGCAGCGTGAGCACGGTGATCGTGAACGAGTCGTAGATCATCGCGATGTCGACGTCCTCGGGACGCACGCCGGCCTCGGCGAATGCGGGCGGGCCGGAGAGCGCCGCGGCGCTGGTGGTGATGTCGCGGCCGTTGCCCGGATAGCCGACGGCCTCGCCGGAGCCGGTGATCCAGACGGGCGCGGCGCGGCAGTCGCGGGCCACGTCGGCCGCGGCGATCACCACCGCGCCACCGCCGTCGGAGACCAGGCAGCAGTCGAGCAGGTGCAGCGGGTCGGCCACGAGCCGGGAGCCGAGCACGTCGTCGACGGTGATCTCACCGGTGTTCCGGATCCCGAGCGCGGCGAGCCCGGCCACGGCCTCCGGGTTGCGCACGGCGTGGGCGCGCGTGGTGACGGCGACCTCGGCGAGCTGCTCGGGCGTGGTGCCGTACTCGTGCATGTGCCGCTGCGCGACGAGCGCGTAGTTGCCGATGAGCGGCAGCCCGTAGGGCACCTCCATGTTGTTCCCGGGCGCCGGGTCGGCCATGGGCCGGGCACCGGTGCCGATGGCGCGTGACTCGCTCTTCGCCGTGGACCCGTAGGTCAGCAGCGCGACGCGCGCCCGGCCGGCGGCGATGTCGCGGGCGGCGTGTGCGGCGTGGAACTCGTAGGAGCTGCCGCCCACGGCGGTGGTGTCGACGAGCCGCGGCGAGATCCCCAGGTACTCGGGCACGGCGATACCGGCCATCGGACCGGTCTCCCCCGCGTCGTAGACGGCGTCGACGTCGGCGAGGGTGAGCCCGGCGTCGGCGAGTGCCGCCGCCGCACTCCCGGCCTTGATCTGCCACTTGGACAGCCCGTCGACCCGCCGTGACGGGTGCTCGTGGACGCCGACGATCGCCGCGGCACGTCCTGCCATCCCAACCTCCTAGTGGAACCGGACGCGGCCGCGGTCGATGACCACGGTGCCGTCGTCGGTGGCGGTGCGGAACAGAGCGGAACCCGGCCCGTCGCCCCAGATCGAGACCACGAGCTCCTGGCCTGGCAGCACCGGCTTCGTGAAGCGGCCGGACATCGCGTCGAACCGGTCGGGATCGGAGCCGCAGAGCGCGTGCAGCAGCGCGCGGCCGGTGAAGCCGTAGGTGCACAGCCCGTGCAGGATCGGCCGGTCGAACCCGCCGCGGGCGGCGAACGCGGGGTCGGCGTGCAGCGGGTTGCGGTCGCCCGAGAGCCGGTAGAGCAGGGCCTGCTCGGGGCGGGTGCGGTAGCGCACCCGCCCGTCCGGGGCCCGGTCGGGCAGCGTCCAGGCGTCGCTCGTCGCGCCGGAGCGCCCGAACCCGCCCTCGCCGCGGATGAACACCCCGCTGCGGGTGGTGACGAGCAACTTCCCGCTGTCGACGTCGGTGGCCGTGTTCTCGGTGCTGACCAGGGCCCCGCTGCCCTTGTCGGCGATACCGGTGACGGTGGAGACCACCTGCACCCGCCCGTCGACGGGCAGCGGCGCGTGCAGCTCGAACGCCTGCTCGGCGTGCACGAGCCTGGCCGGGTCGAAGTCGCCGAGGCGGCGGCCGGTGCGGGCCTGGGCGGCCAGCACGGCGAACGTGGGCAGCACCCGCAGCTCCACGCCCGCGGTGTTCTCCGTGGTGAAGGCGAGCTCCGCGGTGGGATCACCCGCCCCGGCCCCGACGCCGAGGGCGTAGACGATCACGTCGTCGGCCCGCCACGTCCGCTCGACCGGGTCGGACGCGACCCCCACCAGGCTGTGGTCCAGCGCCATTGCGGGCCTCCCGCTCACGTGAATTGGAACGCGGTTCTAGGACAGAGTTGCGGGATCACAGGCCCGCTGTCAAGCCGTTGACATGCGCCGGGACTCGCGCTCATAGTCGAATGCGGTTCTAGGATGCCGATCCAGATCCGCTCCCGGGAGAGGACGCGATGACGCGATCAGGGACGCTCGACGCTGCAGAACCGGTGGACCTCGACACCGCGCGCAGGCGGCTCGCCACCCCCGAGCGGCTGCGGGAGTTCTTCCGGCCGCGCACCGTCGCGCTCGTCGGCGCCTCCGACAGCTCCGGCTGGGGCCGGTTCATCGTCGACAGCCTGCGCACGTCCGGCTTCACCGGCGCCCTGCGCATGGTCCACCCGACCCGCCCCACCGCGTTCGACCTGCCCACGGTGCCGAACCTGCGGGCGCTGGACGAGCCGGTGGACCTGGCCTACGTCCTGGCGCCCACCCGCGCGGTGGAGGCGGTGCTGGAGGACGCGGCGGCGGCCGGGATCCGCAACGCGATCGTGCTGGCCTCCGGGTACGGCGACGGCGGCGGCGAGGCGGGCCGGGCGCTCGAACGCCGGCTCGTCGAGCGGGCCGTGGAGCTGGACATCACCCTGCTCGGCCCCAACTGCCTCGGCTTCGTCAACGCCGCGGGCTCGGTGGCGCCGTTCGGGCTCGGGATCGTGCCGCCGCTGCGCCGCGGGCCGGTCGGCATCGTGCTGCAGAGCGGGGCACTGACCAGCAACGTCCTCGCGTTCGCCCGCGCCCACCAGGTGGGCATCAGCCTGCTCACCTCGATGGGCAACGAGGCCGTGATCACCACCGCGGACGTGGTCGAGCACCTGATCGCCGACGACGACTGCCAGGTGATCGGGCTCTTCCTCGAGTCGGTGCGGGACGCGCCGCGCTTCACCGCGCTCGCCGCCGCCGCGCTGGCGGCGGGGAAGCCGATCGTCGCGCTGAAGGTCGGACGCACCGAGGCCGGGCAGCGCACCGCGCTCGCGCACACCGGTGCGGTGGCCGGCGACGACGCCGTGGTGGACGCCGCGTTCCGGCAGTTCGGCGCGATCCGGGTGGGCAGCCTGGAGGAGCTGCTGGTGACGGCCGGGCTGCTCGGGTCGGGGCAGGTGCCGCGGGGCCGGCGGATGGGCGTGGTCACCGCGTCCGGCGGGGCGTGCGACATCATCGCCGACCGCAGCACCGACGAGGGCATCGTGATCCCGGAGTTCGGGGCGGCGACCACCGACCGGCTGCGCGCGGTGCTGCCCCCGTTCGCGGCCGCCCAGAACCCGCTCGACGTCACCGGCGTGATCCTCGCCGAGCGCGGCTCCGCCCAGGCCGGCCTGGGCGACGTGGCCCTGGACGCGGTGGTCGACGACCCCGGCATCGACTTCGTCTTCAACATGGTGGCGCTGCCGGCCGTCGAGCCGCCCGACCCGTCGGTGATCGAGCGCAAGGTGGCCGCGATCGCCGCCAGCCGCGACCGCTCCCCCGTGCCGGTCGTCAACTTCACCGCCACCTGCACCGACCTCTCGCCCTACGCCCAGTCGCAGCTCGACCGCCACGGCCTGCACGCGCTGGGCGGGATCGAGTTCGGGCTGAAGGCGGTCGGGCACGCCCTGCGATGGCACGAGACCCGCCAGGAGCCGCCGGCCGTCCGCGCCGCCGCGGCGGTGACCGCCCCACCGGGCCTGCCCGACGGATCGTGGTCGGAGGCCCGCGGGCGGGACCTGCTCGCCGCCGGCGGGGTGCCGCTCGTGCCCGCCGAGCTGGTGGCGGACGCCCACGCCGCCGTGGCCGCCGCCGAGCGCTTCGGCGGGCCGGTGGCGCTCAAGATCTGCTCGGCGGCGATCACGCACAAGAGCGACATCGGCGGTGTGGCGCTCGGCGTCTCCGGCGCGGACGAGGTGCGCGCGGCGTTCGCGCGGGTGCTCGCGGCCGGGCGCGCGGTCACGTCCGCGATCGACGGCGTGCTGGTCAGCCCGATGCGCCCGCCCGCAACGGAGCTGTTCGTCGGCGTCGCGGTGGACGCGTCCTTCGGCCCGGTGCTCGCCGTGGGCCTGGGCGGGGTGTTCATCGAGGTGCTGCACGACGTCGCGCTCCGGCTGCTGCCGGTCGACCCCGTGCAGGTGCGCCGGATGCTCGGCGAGCTGCGCGGCGCGGCGGTGCTCGACGGTGCCCGCGGCACCCGCCCGGCAGACCTGGACCGGGTGGCCGGGGTCATCGCGCGGGTCGCCGACGCGGCGGCCGGTCTCGGGCCGGCCCTGGAGACGCTGGAGATCAACCCGTTGCGCGTCGACGGCGGCGACGTCGAGGCGCTCGACGTGCTCGTCGTGACGTCGCAGTCCTGACTGGGAGGAACTGGATGGAACTCGATCTGGGGCCCGAGGCGGCGGCCTTCCGCGCGGAGGTCCGCGACTGGATCGCCCGCAACGCGCCGGCCGGGCTCGCCGAGCTGGTGGACTGGACGTCACCGCCGATGACCGGCGGCGACCGCGCGGCGTTCGAGCGCGCGGAGACCGACCCGCGGTACGCGGAGTGGACGCAGATCCTGCTCGACGCCGGCTGGATCTGCCCGCAGTGGCCGGCGGAGCACGGCGGCCGGGGGCTCGGGCCGGTGGAGAACGCGATCTACAGCGAGGAGCTGGTGCGGGCCGGGCTGCCGCGCATCCGGCGCGGGTTCGGCGAGACCATGGTCGGCCCGTCGATCATGGTGCACGGCACGGAGGAGCAGCAGAAGCACTTCCTGCCGCGGATCATCACTGCCGAGGACGTCTACTGCCAGGGCTTCTCCGAGCCCGAGCAGGGCTCCGACCTCGGCGGCGTGCAGACCCGCGCCACAGTCGTCGGCGACGAGGTGGTGGTCACCGGGCAGAAGGTGTGGACGTCCGGCTTCTACCGGGCGAACATGATCTTCGTCCTGTGCCGGACGGACGCCGCGGCGCCCAAGCACAAGGGCCTGTCCTACGTGCTGCTGCCGATGCGCGACAACAACATCGACGCCCGGCCCCTCAAGCAGCTCACCGGTTCCGCCGAGTTCGGCGAGGAGTTCATCGACGGCGCCCGGGCGCCGCTGTTCAACGTCGTCGGGGGGTTGAACAACGGCTGGCGGGTCGCCATGACCACGCTTGGCCACGAGCGCGGCGGCAGCGCCACGATCGCGCACCTGCGCTACCGGCGGCAGTTCGAGGCGCTCGTGGAGCTGGCGCGGGAGAAGGGACGCGACCGCGACCCCGGCGTCCGCCAGGAGCTGGCGTGGTGCCACACCCACGTCGAGATCATGCGCTACCAGGGGATGCGGCTGATGGCGCAGCTCGCCGAGGGCCGCGAACCCGGGCCGGAGGCGTCGATCTCGAAGCTGTTCTGGAGCGAGTACGAGCGGCGCGTGGGTGAGATCGCCGCCGAGCTGCTGGGCGCCGACGCGCTGGTGCGCCCGGAGGGCGAGGGCTACCGGACGAGCCACTGGCAGGGCGTGTTCCTCGCCAGCCGGGCCGGCACGATCTTCTCCGGCACCAGCGAGATCCAGCGCAACATCATCGCGGAACGGGCGCTGGGCCTGCCGCGGGAACCGGCGGGGGTGGCGCGATGACCGGGCGGGCAGGTGCGGGCCCGTTGCAGGAAAGCCACTTTCCTGCAACGGGGTTGCGTGAAAGTGGCGTTTCAAACCGGCTGGACGGGCGGGTGGCGGTCGTCACCGGGGCCGGGCGCGGCATCGGGGCCGGGATCGCCCGGCTACTCGCCGCCGAGGGCGCGGCGGTGGTGGTCAACGACCTGGGCGTGGAGCTGGACGGCAGCGGGGCCGACACCGGGCCGGCGGCGACGGTGGCCCAGGAGATCACCGACGCGGGCGGCACCGCGGTGTCGGACGGCGGCGACATCTCCGACCCCGAGGTCGGCGAGCGGATCGTGCGGACCGCCGTCGACAAGTTCGGCTCGGTGGACGTGCTGGTCAACGTGGCCGGGATCCTCCGCGACCGGATGATCTTCAACCTCGCCGAGCAGGAGTGGGACGACGTCATCCGGGTGCACCTCAAGGGCCACTTCTCGACGATCAAGCCGGCCGCGGCGTACTGGCGCGAGCAGCGCAACGCGGAGGGGCACTACCGGCTGGTCAACTTCACGTCGGTGTCCGGCCTGTTCGGCGCGCCCGGCCAGCCCAACTACGCCGCCGCGAAGATGGGCATCGTCGGCCTGACGTACTCGTGCGCCAACGCGCTCGCCAAGTACGGCGTCACCGCCAACGCGATCTCGCCGGGCGCGGCCACCCGCATGACCGCGTCGATCCCCACGGAACGCCAACGCGGCGCCGCGGCCCCCGACGAGGACGAGCGCTCGCCGGACAACATCGCGCCGATCGTCGCGTACCTGGCCAGCACCGCGTCGGACTGGCTGACCGGCCAGGTGATCGGCGCCCGGGGCTACGAGGTGCAGCTGTTCAACAAGCCCGCCCCGATCCGCCACCTCGTCTCGGACGGCCCCTGGGAGCCCGACCGGCTCGCCCAGCTCGTCGAACGCGTCTTCAAGCCCGCCGTGAGCCAGTAGGAGATCCCGATGCAGCTCGTGTTCGACACCGAGCAGGAGGACCTGCGCCGCGCCGTGCGCCGGTTCCTGGAGAACGAGGTGCCGCTGTCGACGGTGCGCACCCTGATGGACACCCCGGACGCCCACGACCCCGTGATCTGGCGCCGGATGGCCGAGGAGCTGGGACTGCAGGGCCTGCTGGTGCCCGAGGAGCACGGCGGCAGCGGCGCCGGGTTCGTCGAGCTCGCGGTCGTGGCCGAGGAGATGGGCCGGGCCGTGCTGCCCGGGCCGTTCCTGTCCACCGCGGTGCTCGCCGTGTCGGCGGTGCTCGACGCCGGCGACGACGAGGCGGCGAAGGACCTGCTGCCCGGCATCGCCGACGGCTCGACGATCGCCACTCTCGCCGTCACCGAGGCCGGTGGGCGCTGGGAGCTGGAGGCCACGGAGGCCACCGCGCAGCCGTCCGGGCAGGGCTGGGCGCTGCACGGCGTCAAGGACTACGTGCCGGACGGGGCGCTGGCCGGCCTGCTGCTCGTGGTGGCCCGCACCGACGCCGGGCTCTCGCTCTTCGCCGTGGACGCCACCGCGGCCGGCATCACGCGCACCGCACGGCCCGCGCTGGACCAGACCCGCCCGCTCGCCCGCCTCGAGCTCGACGGCGCGCCCGGCCGGCTCGTCGGCACCGACGGCGCCGCGGGCGACACCGTGGCGCGCACGCTGCACAAGGCCGCGGTGGCGCTGGCGCTGGAGCAGGTGGGCGGGGCGCAGGCGGCACTGGACATGGCCGTGGCCTACGCGAAGCAGCGCGTCCAGTTCGGGCGGCTGATCGGCTCCTTCCAGGCGATCAAGCACAAGGCCGCGGACGTCATGCTGAAGGTCGAGTCGGCCCGCGCCGCCGCCTACTACGGGGCGTGGGCCGTGGCCGCCGGCTCCGACGAGGTGCCGGCCGTGGCGAGCCTGGCCAAGGCCTACTGCTCCGACGCCTACTTCGCCGCGGCCGCCGAGAACATCCAGATCCACGGCGGCATCGGGTTCACCTGGGAGCACGACGCCCACCTGCACCTCAAGCGCGCCGAGGCAACCCGGCTCTGGCTCGGCGACCCGTCGTGGCACCGCGCGCGGCTGGCCGACGCCATCGGGGTGTGAGCGCACCCCGCCCGCACCTCGACTCCGACGTGCGCGGTGGGGGCCTCTCCTCCGGGACCGATCGGGAGCACATCCGGTATGCGTGGCGGCTGCTGTCGGTGGTCTGCCTCGCGTCGCTCGTCACCGGCGTCAACGTCAGCTCGCTCAACATCGCCCTGCCGGCCATCGTCGACGGCCTCGACGCCGGACCGGTGGCGGCGAGCTGGATCCTGCTGTCGTTCCAGCTCACGCACGTCACACTGATGATCTTCTTCGGTCGGCTGGCCGACGTGCTGGGCAGGCGCACGATGTACCTCACGGGCGTCGCGGTGTTCTCGGCGGCGAGCCTGCTCGCCGGGGCGGCACCGGACGTCGGGCTGCTCATCGCGTGCCGGGTGGCGCAGGCCACGGGCGCGGCGATGCTCATCGCCAACAGCGCGGCGCTGGTGACGGCGGCGTTCCCGCGGCGCCTGCTGGGCCAGGGCCTGGGCATCTACATGGCCTCGTTCTCGCTGGCGCAGATGCTCGGACCCACCGTGGGCGGGGTGGTCACCACCGAGCTCGGCTGGCGCTGGACGTTGCTGCTCAACGTGCCGATCGGCGTGGTGTGCCTGCTCTGGGGGCTGCGGGTGATGGAGCGGGTGCCGCGCTCGGGCGAGCCGCTGCGGCTGGACCCGGTGGGCAACGTGCTGGTGGTGCTCGGGCTGGGCGGGCTGCTCACCGCCCTCTCCCAGGGCGGCACCACCGGCTGGGCCGACCCGGTGGTGATCGCCGGCATCGTCGCGTTCGTCGTGGCGCTGCCGGTGTTCCTGCTGGTGGAGCTGCGGGTGGCGTTCCCCGTGGTGGACGTGCGGCTGTTCCGCGAGCCGGTGGTGGGCATCGGCGTGCTCGCCGGGTTCCTCGGCACGATGTCGCGCTTCGCGGTGGTGCTGCTGATGGGCCTGTACTTCCAGGCCGTGCAGGGGGACACACCCAGCGAGGCGGGTCTGAAGGTGCTGCCGCTCGCGGTGGCCTCGATCGTGTCCGCGCCGGGGGCGGGGACGCTCATGCGGTGGGTCCGGGCCCGGACGATGGCGGCGGCCGCGTCGTCGGTCTCGCTGGCCGGGCTCGTGCTGCTGCTCGGGGTGATCGACGTCGACACGCCCTACCCGCTGCTCATCACCGCGGTCGTCGTGATCGGGCTCGGCTCGGGCGCGTTCATCCCGGCCAACAGCACCGCGATGCTGCAGGACGTCCGCTCCGAGCGGCTGGGGATCGTCAACGGCGTGCGGCTGATGGCGCAGAGCTCGGGCGTGGTGGTCAGCACCGCGGTGACACTCACGCTCATCAGCCTCCCGCTGCCGCCCGCGCTGCGCGGGCACGTGCTCGACGGCTCGATCGCGCACGTCGACCCGTCCGCCCTGGACGGGCTGATCACCGGGTTCCGGTGGGCGTTCGGGCTGATGGCGGTGATGGCGGCGCTCTGCGTGCTCACGTCCCTGGTGGGGCGGCGGGTGGCGCCGCCCAAGGTTCAGGCGTCCAGATGGAGGGATGAGTGATGGGAGTGCTCGACGGACGGGTCGCGCTCGTCACCGGTGCGAGCCGGGGAATCGGCGCGGCCATCGCGCAGCGGCTGGCCGCGGAGGGGGCCGCCGTCGCGGTCTCGGCGCGCACCACCACGTCGGGCGAGTCGCGCTTCGCCGGCACGATCGCCGAGACGGTCGCGGCGATCGAGTCCGCGGGCGGCCGGGCGCTGGCCGTGCGGGCCGACCTGTCCCGTCCGGACAAGCGCGCCGCGCTCGTGCAGCAGGTGGAGGCCGGTCTGGGGCCGGTCGACGTCCTCGTGAACAACGCCGCGGTCACCTGGTTCACGCCGGTCACCGAGTTCTCCGACAAGCGGTTCGCGCTGATGTTCGAGGTGCAGGTGACGGCGCCGTTCGACCTGGCCCGCCGGGTCCTCCCGGGCATGCGCGCGCGGGGTGGCGGCGCGATCCTCAACATCTCCTCCCGCGCGGCGATCCACCCACCGGTCACCCGCGCGGGCCGCGGCGGCACGGTCTACGGCATGTGCAAGGCCGCGATCGAGCGGTTCAGCACCGGGCTCGCGGCCGAGGTGCACGCCGACGGGATCGCGGTCAACGCGCTCTCGCCCAACCGCGTGGTGCCCACGCCGGGCACCCTCCACCACCACCTCACCAGCGAGGACGACCCGGACTCCGAGCCGCCGGAGGTGATGGCCGAGGCGGCGCTCGCGCTCTGCCGGCCGAGCGACCCGCTGCTGACCGGCCGGGTCGCCTACTCGCAGGACCTGCTGGCCGAGCTCGGCGTGGCGTCGCCATGAGGCCGGGCTGGGTTCGGGTGGACTGCCACGTGCACACGGTCGCCTCCGGTGACTCGGCGCTGGGGCTGGAGGAGCTGGCCGAACGCGCCGTCGCCGAAAGCATCGATGTCGTGTTCGTGACCGACCACCACGAGGTCGTCGCCGCCGTGGCCGCGCGCGAGCGCGACCTGGGCGTGCGGATCGAGGTCGGCGAGGAGATCCGGACGCCGGACGGGGAGGTGCTCGGCCTGTTCCTCACCGAGCGGATCCCGTACGTGCTGCCGCTGCCGGAGGTGGTGGCCCGGATCCGGGCGCAGGGCGGGCTCGTCGGCCTCCCGCACGCCTACGACCCCCTGCGCGCCGGCACCGGCGCGGTGGCGGACGCGGCCTGCGCGGCCGGCCACGTCGACTTCGTCGAGGCGTTCAACGCGAAGGTCGGCGACGCCGCGCACAACGCGGCCGCCGCGGCGTTGGCCGCCCGGCACAGCCTGCCCGCCACCGCCGGTTCGGACGCGCACGACGGGCCCGGGATCGGCGCCGCGTACGTCGAGATGCCGGCGTTCGACGGTCCCGCCGAGTTCCTCGACGCACTGGCCCGCGGGCGGATCGTGGGCGAACTGCGCCCGCACGCCCGGCGCTTCGGGAGCCCCGCCCGAGCCTTGACACCGGACGTGACGTGCCGCACGATCGAGAGCGATTCTAGAGCAGGATTCTAACGGTTTCGGCCGCTCGCAGGGCTGCGAGCGCACCCGCGCCCCAACGAGGAGGCTGCGTGCCCACCACCGTTCCGAGCCCGCCGCCGGTCCCCCCGCTGCTGCAGATCGAGGATCTCCACGTCACGTTCGACACCCCCGACGGCACCGTCGAGGCGGTCTCGGGAGTGGGCTTCACCGTCGGGGCGCAGGAGACCGTGGCGGTGGTCGGCGAGTCCGGTTCGGGCAAGACCGTCACCGCGCTCGCCGTGCTCCAGCTGCTCGACGGCGGGCGGATCAGCGGCGGCCGGGTGCTCTGGGACGGCACCGACCTCACCGGGCTCGACCGCCGCGCGCTGCGCCGCATCCGCGGCAACGAGATCGCCATGATCTTCCAGGACCCGATGACGTCGCTCGACCCCCTCTACAGCGTCGGCCACCAGATCGTCGAGGCGCTGCGGCTGCACCGCCGGATCGACAAGCGCGCCGCACGCGAGCGGGCCGTGGAGCTGCTGGAACAGGTCGGGATGCCCGACCCGCGCCGGCGCCTCGACACCTACCCCCACCAGCTCTCCGGTGGTCAGCGGCAGCGCGTGATGATCGCCATCGCCCTGGCGTGCTCGCCGCGGCTGCTCATCGCCGACGAGCCCACCACCGCGCTGGACGTCACGATCGAGGCGCAGATCCTCGAGCTGCTGCGCAGCCTGCAGGTCGAGTTCCGCAGCGCGATGCTGCTGGTCACCCACGACATGGGCGTGGTCGCCGAGACGGCCGACCGGGTGGTGGTGTTCTACGCGGGGCAGGTGGTGGAGCAGGGCCCCACGGCGGAGGTGCTGCGCGACCCGCAGCACCCGTACACCGCGGCGCTGCTGGCGGCCGTACCCAGCCCTGAGACCGATCGCGCCGAGCCGCTCGCCGCCATCCCCGGGTCGGTCCCGCCGCTGCGGGCGATGCCCTCCGGCTGCCGGTTCCACACCCGCTGCGCGGTGGCGTGGGACGAGTGCGCGCGCGAGGAGCCGCTGCTGCACGCGCTGCCCGGCGCGCGGTCGGCCCGGTGCCTGCTGCACCGCCCCGGCACGCCCCGCCGAACGCTGGACGCGGCCTCGACGAGGGGAGCCTGATGTCCTCGCCGGCCGTCTCGCCCGTACCGCACCACGCTCCCTCAGCCGCCGACCTGCTGGAGGTCACCGACCTCACCAAACACTTCCCGATCACCCGGGGCCTGCTGCGGCGCACGGTCGGGCACGTCCGCGCCGTCGACGGCGTGTCCTTCCGGATCGCGCCCGGCGAGACCGTCGGGCTGGTCGGCGAGTCGGGCTCCGGCAAGTCCACGGTCGCGCGGATGGTGCTGCGCCTGCTCGAGCCGACGAGCGGCAGCATCCGCTTCGCGGGCCGCGAGATCTCCGGGCTGTCCGCCCGCGAGCTGGTGCCGCTGCGCCGCCGGATGTCGATCGTGTTCCAGGACCCGGTGAGCTCGTTCGACCCCCGCATGACGGTGTGCTCGGTGATCACCGAACCGCTGGAGGCCCAGGGCATCTCGTCCGGGCGGACCGCGCGCCGGCGGGCGGGCGAGCTGCTGGAGCTGGTCGGGCTCTCGGCCGGTGACCTCGACCGCTACCCGCACCAGTTCTCCGGCGGGCAGGCCCAGCGCATCGGCATCGCCCGGGCCCTGGCCACCGACCCGCAGCTGCTCGTCTGCGACGAGGCCGTGAGCGCGCTGGACGTGTCGGTGCAGGCTCAGGTGCTCAACCTGCTGCGCAGCCTGCAGGGCGAGCTGGGCCTGTCGTACCTGTTCATCGCGCACGACCTGAACGTGGTGCGCTACGTCTCCGACCGCGTGTGCGTGATGTACCTCGGGCGCATCGTCGAGCAGGGGCCGGCCGACCAGCTGCTCGCCGACCCACGGCACCCGTACACGCAGAGCCTCGCCGCCGCGATCGCGGCCGACCCGCGCAGCCCGGTGCGGCGCCGCCGCGGGGTCGTCCGCGGGGAGACGCCGAGCCCGAGCGACCCGCCGCTCGGCTGCCACTTCCACCCGCGGTGCCCGCACGCGTTCGACCCGTGCACCTCGGTCGTGCCCGCCACCGTCCCGGCCGGACCGGGCCGGTCCGCCGCCTGCCACCTGATCGGGGAGGCCGGCCGTGCTTGAGTACGTCGTCCGCCGCGGGCTCTACGGGGTGCTCGTCGTCGCGCTCGTCACCGTCTTCGTGTTCCTGACGCTCCGGCTCATCCCCGGCGATGTCGTGCGCCTGCAGCTCGCCGACGCCCCCGGCGTGAGCCCCGAGCAGATCGCCCAGCGCGCCGCGCAGCTCGGCCTCGACCAGTCCCTGTTCACCCAGCTCCTGCGGTTCCTCGGCGACGCCGCGGTGGGCGACTTCGGCACGTCGTTCCAGAGCGGGGAGCCGGTCACCGCGCTCATCGCGGAGCGCCTGCCCACCACGTTGCAGCTGGGCGTCATGGCGCTGGTCGTGAGCGTCGCGCTCGGCGTGCCGCTCGGGCTGCTGTCGGCCGTGCGCCAGAACAGCTGGCTCGACCAGGGCCTGCGCGCGGTCTCGGTGGCGGGTCTGTCGATCCCGAACTTCTGGCTCGGCCTGCTGCTCGTCACCTACCTCGCGCTGTGGTTCAGCTGGTCGCCGCCGCTGGTGTACCGCACGCCGGCCGAGGACCTCGGCTCCAACCTCGTGCACATGGCGCTGCCGGCGATCGCGCTGGGCGTGGCCGGGATGGCCGCGATCGCGCGGATGCTGCGCTCCTCGCTGCTGGAGGTGCTGCGCTCGCCGTTCATCCGCACGGTGCGGGCCAAGGGCGCGCCGGAGCGGACGGTGCTGTTCACCCACGCCGTGCGCAACTCGCTGGTGCCGGTGTTCAGCCTCATCGGCCTGCAGGTCGGGCACATCCTCGGCGGCACCGTGATCCTCGAGTCGATCTTCGCGATCCCCGGGATGGGAATGCTGATCTTCGAGTCCGTGCAGCTGCGCGACTACCCCGTCGTGCTCGGCTGCGTCGTCGTGTACGGCGCGGTGTTCATCCTGGTCAACCTCGTGGTCGACGTGCTGTACGGCGTCATCGACCCGCGCATCCGGTACGCGTGAGGAGTTCCGATGAGTGACGTCACCGTGTCGGTGTCGACCCACCCGCCGTCCGGCGGCACCCGCCGCGCGCTGCGGCTGCTGCGCCGCCAGCCGCTCGGCGTCGTCGCCGGCGTCGTCGTGGTGCTGCTCGTCGTCGCGGCCGCGCTCGCGCCCGTCATCGCGCCGTTCGACCCCACCGCCCAGCAGCGCGAGAACTTCCTGCAGATCCCCGGCGGACCGTTCCTCATGGGCACCGACGACCTCGGCCGCGACATCTTCAGCCGGGTGCTCTACGGCGCCCGCACGTCGCTGCTCGTCGCGGTGTGCACGCTCGCGGCCGGCGGTGTCCTCGGCGTGGCGATCGGGGTGGTGTCGGGCTTCTTCGCCGGTGGCTGGGTGGACACCCTGCTGCAGCGCGTGATGGACACCCTGATGGCGATCCCCGGGATCGTGCTGCTGCTGTTCGTGGCCGCGCTGCTCGGGCCGAGCATCCGCAACACCGTCATCGCGCTCAGCCTGCTCGTGGTGCCCTCCTTCAACCGGGTGGCCCGCGGCGAGATGCTGCGCATCCGCGAGGAGCTCTACGTCGAGTCCGCGCGCGCCGCCGGCTGCAGCACCTGGCGCATCCTGCGCCGGCACGGGCTGCCCAACCTGCTGGCGCCGATCCTCGTGGTCACCAGCCTGATGTTCGCGATCGTGATCATCGCGGAGTCCGCGCTGAGCTTCCTCGGCATCGGCACCCCGCCGCCCACGCCGTCGTGGGGCGCCATGCTCAGCGACGGCTCCCGCTACATGGAGATCGCCCCGTGGATGGTCGTGTTCCCCGGGGGTGCGCTCACCGTCGGCGTGCTCGCGTTCAACCTGCTCGGCGACGCGTTGCGCGACGTCTTCGACCCGAAGCAGTCCCGCTGATCCCCCGGGGAGATCCCATGCGCTCGTGCCGGCTCGTCATCGCACTGCTGCTCGTGTCACTCCTCGGCTCGGCCTGCTTCAGCGCGCCCGGGGGTGGCGGCGGCAACCTCGACGAGCGGCGCCCGCAGCAGGATGCCGGCCCGGCGCAGCCCGGCGGCGTGTTCCGCTACGCGCTCCCGTCCGACGCCCGCTCGCTCGACCCGCACAGCCAGTCGGCGTTCAACACCCACATCGCGATCGGCTCCACCTACTCGAAGCTCGTCGACTTCCGCACCGGGCCGGACATCCCCTACGGCGCGCCAGAGCTGGAAGGTGACCTCGCCGAGAGCTGGGAACCGTCCCCCGACGGGCGCACGTGGACGTTCCACCTGCGCCACGGCGTGCGGTTCCACGACGTGGCACCGGTGAACGGGCGCGAGTTCACGTCACAGGACGTGCTGTGCACGGTGCAGCGGATCCGGGAGCTGCCCGGCCACCAGGTCAGCCAGCTCGCGATGGTGCAGGACGTCACCGCGCCCGACCCGTACACGGTGGTCTTCCGGCTCACCGAGCCCTACGCGGAGTTCGACACCAACCTCGCCGGGCACTTCATGTGGATGCTGCCCTGCGAGGGCACCCGCGGGGAGTTCGACCTCGCCACCACCGCGATCGGCACCGGCCCGTACGTGCTGGAACGCTGGGAGCGCGACCGCGAGCGGGTGCTCACCGCCCACCCGGACTACTACGTCGAGGGGCAGCCCTACATCGAGCGGATCGAGATCTCGATCGTGCCCGACCAGGCCGCCGCGATCGCCGCGTTCCGCACCGGGCAGACCGACTACCTCAGCGCGCTCACCCTCGACGTCGCGCAGGCCGAGCGCATCCTCGCCGAGGCGCCGGAGGCGGTGCTGTTCCGCGAGCAGGGCCTCACCCAGACACGGGTGTACATGAACCAGGAGCGCAAACCGTTCGACGACGTCCGCGTGCGCCGCGCCGTCGCGCTCGCGGTCGACCGGCAGGGCATGATCGACTCGATCCGCGCGGGTGGCAGCCCGACCGCGGCCGTCACCCCCACGCTGCTCGGCGGGCTCCCGTCCGAGGAGGCGGCGCGGCTGCAGCCGCACGACCCGGAGCAGGCCCGGCGGCTGCTCGCCGAGGCCGGGCTCCCGCAGGGCTTCTCCACCCGGATGATCATCACCGACGGGTACGGCGAGAACGTCGTGCGCGAGGCGCAGTGGGTGCAGCAGGACCTCGCCGAGGTCGGCATCAAGGTCGAGCTCGTCGTGCAGGACTACGCCACCTACTTCACCGAGAGCTTCGCCGGCAAGAACTACGACATGGGCTACGGCCTGCAGACGCCCATGCTCTCGGCCGACGAGTACCTCACCGGCGAGTGGACCTCCGACGGCCCCCGCAACTGGTACGGCATCGCCGACCCGGCACTCGACCAGATGATCGCCCAGCAGCGCGGCGAGCTGGACCGGGCCACGCGCGAGCAGCAGCTGCACGACATCCAGCGCTACATCATCGAGAACGTCTCGAACCCGATCCCGCTCTACGTCTACGACGGCCTGTCCATCTACGCCCCGTACCTGCACGACGTGTACCCGCACCCGGACTACGGCACGAGGCACCAGGCGCGGATGTGGCTGGGCCCGGAAGCGCCGGGACGGGAGTGAACCCGATTCCGACGAACGGCGCGTTCGTCGGAACCTATCCGACGAACGCGCCGCTCGTCGGAATGGTGATCGCGTCCAAGGCCGCCTGCACGTCGGTCACCAGGTCCTCCGTGTCCTCACAGCCTGCTGAGAAGCGCAGCAGGCCGGGCGCCACGTCGTCGCCCCAGCGCTGCCGCCGGTCGGCGGTGCTGCGTGGGCCGCCGAAGCTGGTGGCCGAGCCGACCAGCCGCGACGCCGCGAGGAACTCCCCCACCGCCGCCTCCGACGCGAGGGTGAAGCGCAGCACGCCGTTCCAGCGGCGCATCTGGCGGGCGGCGAGGGTGTGCGCGGGGTCGTCCGGGTCGCCGGGCCAGCGCACGTCCGTCACCGCGGGGTGCGCCCGCAGCAGCGGGAGGAGCGCGACGGCGTTCTGCGCCTGCCGGGCCAGCCGCAGGTCGAGAGTGGCCAGGCCCCGGTGGGCGAGCCAAGCCTCCATCGGCCCGGGCACGGCGCCGCCGCGCGAGCGCGCCTCCCGCAGCCGCGCAACCAGCTCCGGGTCGCGGGCACTGACGTGCCCGAGCACGACGTCCCCGTGCCCGGCGAGCGCCTTCGTGTCGGAGGCGATCACCAGGTCGGCGCCCAGGTCGAGCGGGCGCTGCCCGAGCGGGGTGGCCGTGGTGTTGTCGACGGCGAGCAGCGCGCCTGCCGCGTGGGCGGCCGCGGCGGCCGCAGCGATGTCGGCGACGTCGAGGCCGGGGTTCGACGGAGTCTCCAGCAGCACGAGCGCCACCCCGTCGAGCGCCGGTAGCGGCGCGTCGGTCGGCGTCTCACGGACCTCGACGCCCAGCGGGGCCAGCTCCCCGTGCGCGAGCGAGCGGGCGAGGTAGTAGCCGTCGGAGGGCAGCACGAGCGCGCCGTCGCGTCCCGCCAGCCGCAGCACCGCGGCGACGGCGGCCATCCCGGAGGCGAAGACCACGCACTCGCCGCCGTCGAGCTCCCCGATCGCGGCCTCGAGCGCCCGCCAGGTGGGGTTGTCGGCGCGACCGTATAAGTCGGCGGGCGTCGGTTCGGGGGGAACGCCGAGGTGGAACGTCGACGAGAGCACCGGCCCCGGATGCATCGGCGCCCCCGGCACGCCGGCCTCGTGCCCCCCGTGCACGCATCGCGTGCCGTCACCGATCACCGGCGCACTTTAGATCAGGCACCGGCTCCGCGCGCTCGTCGTGGTCCTCGCAGAGCCCGCGGCCCCTGCGACGATCGCAGCCGGCGCGCGTTGCGCCCCGATCACTCGGAGCGGGGCGCCCGGCTGATCAGCTCCTTGCCCATCTCCGCGGCCGAGAGACCCTCGTGGCACACCCGCCGTACGGCGTCGGCGATCGGGAGCTCCACGCCCAGCCGGTCGCCCAGGGCGCAGATCGACTTGCACGACTTGACGCCCTCCGCCACCTGGCCGTGGTTCGCCGCCTCCGCCTGAGCGAGGGACTCGCCGCGGCCGAGGTGCTCACCGAAGGTCCGGTTGCGGGACAGCGGCGAGGAGCAGGTGGCCACCAGGTCACCGAGCCCGGCCAGGCCGGCGAACGTCAGCGGGTCGGCCCCGAGCGCGGCGCCGAGCCGAGCGGTCTCGGCGAGCCCGCGCGTGATGAGCGACGCCCTGGTGTTGTCGCCGAACCCCATCCCGGCGGCGATCCCGCACGCCAGCGCGATGACGTTCTTGCCTGCGCCGCCCAGCTCGCAGCCGACGACGTCGGTGTTGGTGTAGGAGCGGAAGTAGCCGGTGGTGCACGCCTGCTGCAGCGCGACGGCACGGTCGTGGTCGGCGCAGGCGATCACGGTGGCGGTGGGTTCCTCCGCGGCGATCTCCCGGGCGAGGTTCGGGCCCGTCACCACGGCCACCTGGTCGGCCGGCACCCCGGCGACCTCGGAGATCACCTCGCTCATCCGCAGCAGCGTGCCCAGCTCCACGCCCTTCGCGAGGCTCACCAATGTGCGTCCCGGTGGCAGCTGGTCGCGCCAGCCCGCGAGGTTGGCCCGCAACGTCTGGGACGGCACGGCCAGCACGACGGCATCGGCCCCGTCGAGCGCCTCCGCCGGATCGGCGGTGGCCGTCAACAGCGACGGCAGGACGATCCCGGGCAGGTAGTCGGGGTTGGCGTGATGCTCGTTGACCGCCGCGGCCACCTCCGGTCGGCGCGCCCACAGCCGCACCTCGCGGCCGGCGTCGGCCATCACCTTGCCGAAGGTGGTGCCCCAGGAGCCGGCACCGAGCACGGCGACGTGCCGCACCGCACCCGTCACGAGGCCGTCCTCCGGTAGAACTCCTCGGGCGCCGGCTCGCCGCGTACCTCCGCCAGTAGGTCCCTGACCCGCGTCATCAGCAGGTCGGTGACCTCGCGCAGCAGCGCCGCGTCCACCGGACGGTCGCGGTAGGCCGACAGGTCGACCGGCGGCCCGCAGCGCACCGTGACCCCCTTGCGCGGCAGCGGGCGGAACTTGCGGTTGTACTTGTCGAGCACCTCCCGGGTGCCCCAGTGCACCGCGGGCAGCACCGGCACGTCGGCGGTGAGCGCGAGCCGGGCGACGCCGGTGCGCGCGCTCATCGGCCAGCCGTCCGGGTCGCGGGTGATCGTGCCCTCCGGGTAGATCACGACCACCTTGCCGTTCTGCAGCGCCAGCGTGCCCTCGCGCAGGCTCTGCTGGGCGTCGGCGGAGTCGCGGTAGACCGGGATCTGCTCGCTGCCCCGCAGCACCGTGCCCAGCACCGGCAACTTCCACAGACTGTGTTTCGCCAGGAACCGCGGGGCCCGGCGCGAGGTGTGCACGAACAGCGCGCTGTAGATCGGGTCGAGGTGGGAGATGTGGTTGGCGACGAAGAGCGCTCCGCCGGTGGCCGGCATGTGCTCGCGGCCCTCGTAGCGGGCGCTCGAGAACAACCAGCCCAAGGGGTACATGAACACCGCCGCGAAGGCGATCCAGAATCCGCCCTTCTCACGCTTGACCACGCCCCAGAGTGTTCCTGGCTCGGCTCCCAAGGTCCACCACCGGGTCAGGCACGATGGAGAGGTGACCTCGACCGTGGACCTCGTCGTCCCCGTCAAGCCGCTCGCCAAGGCGAAGTCGCGGCTCCGCGGTGCCGCCGACGGCGGCATCGGCGCGCCGCGCGCGCACGCCCGGCTGGCGATGGCGCTCCTGCGCGACACGATCGACGCCGTACGGGCCGCCCCCGCCGTGCGGCGCCTGCTGGTCGTCAGCTCGGACCCGGTGGTGGCCGCCGAGCTGGGCGTCTTCGGCATCGATGTGACGCCGGACGGCCCGGTGCCCGGCCTCAACCTCGCGTATGAGCGCGGCGCCGCCGTCCTGCGCGAGCGCGACCCCGACACGGCCGTCGCCGCGCTGCAGGCCGATCTGCCCGCCCTGCGCCCCGACGAGCTCGACGAGGCGATCGCCGCCGCGCTCGCGCTGTTCGCGGGCGGTGCGCGGCGCGCGTTCGTGGCCGACGCCGACGGCACCGGCACCACCTTCCTGCTCGCCGCCCCCGGCACGCCCCTCGCCCCCCGGTTCGGCGTGGGCTCCGCGCGGCGGCACGAGAAGTCCGGCGCCCGCCCGCTGGCCGGATCGTGGCCGGGCCTGCGCCGCGACGTCGACACCGCCGCCGACCTGCGCGAAGCCGCCGACCTCGGCCTCGGCGAACACACGAGCTGCGCCCTGACCCTCATCCCGGGCTGCTGACGGCCCGGTCCGCGGCGGCGCAGGTCGGTCGGCCGCTCACGCACTCGGCTCCGGTCGGCGCGACCCGTCGTCGCTGACGCGACCCGTCGACGGGCAGCACGGACGGAGAACCGGTGCGTGAGCGGACGTGCGGGCGTGGGCGCGGACCCGCACACCGACTACTGCGCTCACACACCGACTGCAGTTGATGTGTCGGCCCAGAAATCGGTGTGTGGCCGCGGCGGCGCCGGGCTCCGGCTGCCCCAGGGGATGATCGCTCCGAGAAGTACGCCACGGTCGCCAGGACAGCAGTGGTGCGCTGCTGATCGGCCAAGATCGATCCGAGATGGACATCAGCGCTCTCCTCGTGACGCTGACGTGCGACTCAGATCGATCCGGCTCCCGCCCGCCCGTTGATCGGCGGCGAACCGATCGAGCGCCGCATTCGTCCGATAAGTCCGACCCTGGGCGACGTTCCTACAGCAGCCCGCGCGGTTCCGCCACCAACCGTTCACCCCGACGTCGGTCACTGTCCTGGACACGACGTGGTCGCGGTGGGGAACAATCGCTGCGTGGGTGAGGACGTGCGCAGGACCCAGACGAACGGCTCGGGCGAGGCGACGGGTTCCCGGCGTTCCCGCGCGGGGCGGAACGCGCCCCGACCGTCGACGCGGCGGGTGAGCTCGGCGGGCAGTACCACCAATGCGGTGGCGGCCGCCGCCACCCGCGTCAATCCGGGTCCGGCGGCCGCGCCCACGGGCCCGCGCACGGCCACCCCGCCGGCGGCGGCCGCGGTGCCGGTGAGCCCGCCGGCCCGCACGCGCGCGCCCGTCTCGGAGCTCCCCGACGACCGGTACCTCAACCGCGAGCTCTCGTGGCTGGACTTCAACGCCCGGGTGCTGGCGCTGGCCGAGGACCCGAGCCAGCCGCTGCTGGAGCGGGCCAAGTTCCTGGCGATCTTCGCGTCGAACCTCGACGAGTTCTACATGGTCCGCGTGGCCGGGCTGAAGCGTCGCGACGAGACCGGGCTGGCCGTGCGCAGCGCCGACGGTCTCTCCCCGCGGGAGCAGCTGGCGCGCATCTCGACGCGCACGCAGGCGATCCAGGAGGCGCACGCGCGGCTGTTCCTCGACCACGTCCGCCCCGAGCTGGCGGCGGAGGGGATCAGCATCCTGCGCTGGAAGGATCTGTCCGACGACCAGCGCACGCGCCTGTCGGCGTACTTCTCCGCGCAGGTCTTCCCGGTGCTCACGCCGCTGGCGGTCGACCCGGCGCACCCGTTCCCCTACATCTCCGGGCTGTCGCTGAACCTCGCCGTCACCGTTCGCGACCCGGACGGGCGCACCGAGCGGTTCGCGCGCGTCAAGGTGCCCAACAACGTGCCTCGGCTCGTGCGGGTGGAGACCGGCGACGACACGGTCACGTTCCTGCCCATCGAGGACCTCATCTCCGCCCACCTCGGGGAGCTGTTCACCGGGATCGAGGTGGCCGAGGTGCACGCGTTCCGGGTCACCCGCAACGCCGATCTCGAGGTGGAGGAGGACCGCGACGAGGACCTGCTGCAGTCGCTGGAGCGCGAGCTCGCCCGCCGCCGGTTCGGCCCGCCGGTGCGCCTCGAGGTCACCGACACGATGAGCGACCACGTGCTGGAGCTCCTGCTGCGCGAGCTCGACGTCGACCCGCACGATGTCGTCACGGTGCCGGGCCTGCTGGACCTCACGGCGCTGTGGGCGGTGCACGCGGTCGACCGGTCCGACCTGAAGGACGACCCGTGGGTGCCGGCCACCCACCCGGCGTTCGCCGACCGGGAGACGCCGCGCAGCGTGTTCGCCACGCTCCGCGAGGGCGACGTGCTGGTCCACCACCCCTACGACTCGTTCTCCACGAGCGTGCAGCGGTTCATCGAGCAGGCCGCCGCGGACGACAACGTCCTCGCGATCAAGCAGACCCTCTACCGCACGTCCGGCGATTCGCCGATCGTCGACGCCCTCATCGACGCCGCCGCGGCCGGCAAGCAGGTCGTGGCGCTCGTGGAGATCAAGGCCCGGTTCGACGAGCAGGCCAACATCCGGTGGGCGCGCGAGCTGGAGAAGGCGGGGGTGCACGTCGTCTACGGGCTGGTGGGGCTCAAGACGCACTGCAAGACCTCGATGGTGGTGCGCCAGGAGGGTTCGACGATCCGCCGCTACTGCCACGTCGGCACCGGCAACTACAACCCGAAGACGGCGCGGCTCTACGAGGACATCGGCGTGCTCACCGCCGACCCGACGATCGGCGCCGACCTCACCGACCTGTTCAACTCGCTCACCGGCTACTCCCGCCAGACCTCCTACCGCAGCCTGATGGTGGCGCCCTACGGCGTGCGGCGCGGGATCGTGCGGCGCATCGAGGACGAGATCGAGGCTCAGCGCGAGGGCCGTGAGGCCGGGGTCCGCATCAAGGTCAACTCGCTGGTGGACGAGCAGGTGATCGACGCGCTGTACCGGGCCTCGCAGGCGGGCGTGCCGGTCGACGTCGTGGTCCGCGGCATCTGCGCGCTGCGTCCCGGCCGGCCGGGGCTCTCGGAGAACATCCGGGTGCGCTCGATCCTCGGCCGCTTCCTCGAGCACTCCCGCGTCTTCCACTTCGCCGCCGCCGACGAGTACTGGATCGGCAGCGCCGACATGATGCACCGCAACCTCGACCGGCGGGTCGAGGTGCTGCTGCGGGTGGCCGACCCGCGCCTCGCCGGCAAGCTCGGCGAGATGTTCGACTCCTGCCTCGACCCGGCCACCCGGTGCTGGACGTTGCACGCCGACGGCCCGTGGGAGCCGTCGCCACCGCCGGAGGCCGGCGTCTCCCACGTGCGGGACCACCAGGCCGAGATGATGCTCCGCCACGGCGCCGGTCCGGCGACGGACTCGGAGTGATGGCGGCGCGGGTGATGGAGCCGACCGCAGCGGACGTGCTCGCAGCAGGAGCCGTTCTCTGGCGGGCCGGCACACGGGGCGTCGAGATCGCGCTCGTGCACCGGCCGAAGTACGACGACTGGTCGTTCCCCAAGGGCAAGCTCGACGCGGGCGAGACGATGCCCTTCGCCGCCGTCCGCGAGATCGCCGAGGAGACCGGCCAGGCGGCGCGGCTCGGCCCGCTGCTCGGCGACGTCCGCTACTCCGTGCCGGAGGGCGGCAAGTTGGTGCGGTACTGGGCCGCCGAGGCGCGGGGCGGCGAGTTCGCGCCCGGTGAGGAGACCGACGACCTGCACTGGCTGGACAGCGCGGACGCTGCCGAGCGGCTGTCCTACCAGCACGACGTGGAGATCCTGGCGGGCTTCGCGAAGACCGCCCCGCCCGCCTCGGTGATCGCGCTCGTCCGGCACGCGAAGGCGGGCAGTCGCCGCCAGTGGGACGGCGACGATGCGCTGCGCCCGCTCTCCGGGTCCGGCCAGGAGCAGGCCCGGAGGCTCGACTCGCTGCTGGGGCTGTTCGGCCCGGACCGCGTGGTCTCCGCGCCGCCGCAGCGCTGCCTCCACTCCGTCGCCCCGCTCGCCCAGCGGCTGAGCCTGCCGATCGAGGAGGAGCCGCTGTTCGGCGAGGACGTCTACTGGGACGACCCCGCCGCGGGGCTCGCCCGCCTGCGCGAGCTGGCCGGTGTGCCGGGCGTCACCGTCGCGTGCAGCCAGGGCGGGGTGATCCCCGACCTCGTCGGCACCCTCGCCACCGCCGCCGGTCTGCCGGGCGTCGACCCGGACGACGTGCCGGCCAGGAAGGGCAGCACCTGGCTGCTCACGTTCGGCCCGGACGCCGAGCTCCGCGGCGCGGACTACTACGAGCACCCCACCGGCTGACGGCTCAGGTCAGGAGCAGGGGCGCGTCCCAGACGTCCGGCCCGACCGTTCCGGGGTGGCCGGCGAACGTCGCCAGCACGAGCGCCACGCCCGCCGCGCCCTGGAGCAAGCCGGGCTCGTCCACCCCGACCACCCGTCCGGCGCGTGTCCGGTGGCCGTGCCGGAAGCCGAACGGCGCCGTCCGGTCGAAGTCGTAGAGCACCCGCTGCGCGAGCACCCCGGCGGCGGTGAGCAGCACCGAGTCGGGGTCGCGGCCGGCGACCCGCAGCACGACCTGCAGCAGGCCGGCCGCTCCGTGGCAGACGGTCGAGCCGACGAGGTCCGCCTCGGACCACGGCCGCAGCACCGCCCCCCACAGCGCACGCACCGCCAGCTCGCAGAGCTGCTCGTCGCCGAGCGCGGCGCCGGCGAGGTGCAGTGCCCGCGCCACGCCGGCGGTGCCGTAGCACCACGCCGCCCTGACCGGTCCCGGGGCGGCCGGTTCGGCACCGGTCTCCTGCTCGAACCCGACCCGGGACGGCCATACCGGGCCGATGTCGTCGGACACGGCTCGGCGCAGCAGCCAGTCCACGATGGTGCGCATCGCCTCGGTCATGCCCTCGACTCGGCGGCCCCGGTCGTGGGCCAGCGCCATCAGCGCCAGCGGCCCGGCGATCCCGTGGGCGAGTCCGACGTCCAGGTACCCGCGGGGGAACTCCACGCGGTGGTCGGCCACGGGCGCGCGATCCGGCCGGCACCACCAGCCGGGCACGGTCGCGCCGTGCACGGTGATCGGCCGGGTGCGGGCGACGAGGTGGCGGAGAGTGGTGTCGAGCGCCTCGGCGCTGCGGTCGTCGCCGAGCGCCAGCAGGAGCCTGCCTTTGCCGACGAGCCCACTCACCACGTCGTAGTCGGTGACCGCGAGCCCGGGACCGTCGTGCGCGGCCCGCCGGGCCTGGTCCTCGACCTGCTTCTCGCACGCCTCCGACAGGGCGTGGGCCACCGTGCGCAGGAGCTTCGGATAGCCGCCGTGGACGCTCCCGTGCAGCACGGCGGCCGGCACCAGGTTGGCCCCGGCCCCGCTCGCGGCGGCAGCCAGGTGGGCGTGGGTGGCCGCTGCCCAGGACGGGTCGGCGACCGACATCGTCGCGTGCAGCAGGGCCACACCCGGGTGGCCGAGCGGCAGCGAGGACGCGTCCCATCGCGGGTGCCCGGCCGGGCGCCGGGCACGGTGTGCGGTGACGGCGACCGGCTCTGGGGAGCGGAGCCGGTCTGCCACCTCCGCGGCCACGGCACTCGCACGCCGGCGCAGGTCCGGCGGGGCGGTGAGCGGCGCGGTCATCGCCCGTGCCTCGCCCGGTCGGCCCGCACAGCCAGCGCGCCGCTGAGGAGCGCGTAGTTGCCCTGCTCGCGGCCGCGGTCGACGCCGAAGAGCCGGTTGCAGTGCATGTGCGCGAGGCTGGCGGCGATGTGGGCCCGCCGCTCCGGTGGGCATTCCGTGCGGTCGAGCGTGGCGGCGTACGCCGCGAGCGCGTCCGCCCGGCCGGAGGCGGCGAGCTGCGCGCCGGGCGCGGGGAGCAGGTCGGCCAGCCTGCGGCGTCGGACCGCGGGCACCGTCCGGCGCTCGGCCACCGGTACGGCCGCGGCGAACCGCGTGAGCACCTCGCCGGATGGATCGAAGGCCAGCAGCAGGTCGTGCACGCTCACCGCGGCGGCCACCTCGGCACCGTCGCCGTCGAGCTGCGGCAGGAGAGCGATCGCCACCTCGCTGTCGGTGTGGAAGACGCGTTCGGCGTCGGCGAGCGCGTCCGGCCCGCCGTACCGCTCGACCTCGGGGTCGTAGCTGTCGAGCACGGACGTCATCAGCAGCCCGTCCTGCCGCAGCCGGCCGGTCCAGGAGTGCAGGCGGGGCAGCAGCACTCCCCACAGCCCGTCGGGCTTGCCGTGGAACCGCAGCCGCAGGTGCGGGTCGGGATCGCTGTAGCGGACGAAGAACCAGCCGTCGACGCCGGCCGCGGCGAGCTCGCCGGAGTCCACCAGCTCGGCCAGCCGGGAGCGCAGCACGACCCGCTGCGCCGCCTCCGTGGCGTAGAGCTTCGCGTAGAGCCAGTCACCGCCGGGCAGCTGGAGCAGGTCCGCGGCACGTTGCGGCGCCGGCCGGGGCACGACCGGTGCGCTCGCCACGGTCTCCGTAGGGGTGCCGAGCAGCTGGAACACCACCTCGCAGGTGTGCACGCCGCTCGGGCCGCGCAGCCAGCCCGCGTCGGCGGGCGCCTCCTGCACCACGAGCTGCGGGTGCCGGCGCAGCTCGTCGCGCAGCACCATCTGGTGCAGCGGGTCGTCGAGGTCGACCGGGATGTGATTGTCCGCGACGGTCAGCCGGACGTGCCGCGGCACGTCCCACCGCTCCCGCCACTCGGCGAGGCACCGGCGCCACCGCGTCGCCGGCAGTTCCGCCTCGCGCAGCTCCCGGGCCGGCACCCAGCGCGCGGGGGCGAGCACGGTGCGGCCGTGGCGGACCCGGGGCAGGTACGGGGCGGCGGCGAGGACACCCCAGCTCCACGGCTGGCACTGCGGGGTGTCCTGCTCGCCCAGCTCCAGCAGGAACCGCGCCACCGGCGGCACGTGGCCGCTGCGCGGGTTGAGCATCGAGCCGGACACCGGGGCGATCCGCGTGCCGGTCCGGACGTCGACGAGGTGGAGCCGCTCGGCGGTGGCGGTGACGGCGAGGCGGTCGAGCGGCAGGTCGGTCGCCGCCGCACCGACGGTGCCGCCCGCCAGTGGGATGCGCAGCGGCAGCCGCTGCGGGACCGCCGCGACATTGGCCGAGCGCGCCACCAGCGGGCGGAATGCGACCTGCGCGGCCCGCACGCCGTCCGCGGGCGCGCCGGCCCGGGTCAGCTCCGTCAGTTCGGCGTCCAGCTCGGGCAGCAGGTGCGCGAACCGGGCCACGGTGGTGCCGGCGAGCGCCGATCCGAGGCTCTGCCCCACGACGAGGCGGAACTCGCCGGCGCACAGCTCCTCCCAGCCGCCGGCCAGCACCTCGACGCACAGCTCCATCGACGGCGCGGACGCCCGGGCCGGCCCGGCGAGCCGTTCGACGAGGGCGTCGTCCAGCACGATCTCGGTGCGCCGGTCGCGGACGGCCGCCATCAGCTCGGCGGCCAGGACCGCTGCGCGCTCCTCGTCGTGGTGCGGAGCGGGCGGCGTCTCGGGCCTCCGCGGCGGGCCGAGGCCGGTCTCGGCCAGCAGCTCGGCGACGGGCACGGCGCGCTCGGTGCCGAACCGCTCGAGGAACCGCTCGTGGTACGCCGGCAGCCAGGGGGCGGCGGCGGGCTCGCCGAGGCGCCACAGCACGTCAGCCGCCCGCTCGGCCTCGCGGGCGACCTCGGCCGGGAGCGTGAGATCCACGTCGAGCCGCAGGTCGGTCTGCACCGGCGACGCGTCGCCCGGGTCGTGCAGCGCCCGCATGCGCTCGGTGACGCACCGGCTGCGCGCGGCCCGGTCCTCCACTGCCGTGTCCGCGGCGCGCAGCGCGCTGCCGATCTCGCGCAGCTGCGCGAACAGCTCGTGCGTGGCGGCACCGGCGGCGAGCACGTGCCCGAGGGGGTCGGTGGAGTGTGCCGGTGGATCGAGGTCGGTGAGCAGCGCTCCGACCTCGACGAGCCGCTGCAACACCGGCTCGAGCTGGCCCGGCGCAACGCCGAAGCGCCGGCCGAGGCAGGCGAGGAGCTCGGGCCAGCGGATCGGCGCGGCGGCCTCCTCCAGCGCGGCGCTCACGACCGGGGTGAACCGGATCGAGGACTCCAGCCGGCGGCCGTCCGGCTCCGTTGCGCGCGCCGGCAGCAGCAGCCGCCCGTCCCGGACCGACCGGACCGGGACGGCGACGACGGTGGCCCGGGCCAGCACGGCGGGGGTGGTTCGCACGCGCCCCACCAGCGCGTCGAGCCAAGCGGCGTCCGGCCGGCCGGCCGGCCGGTGCCGGTCGCCGGCGCGCAGTGCCGGGCGCTCGCCGAACCGCACGGGTGCGACGCCGGCGAACAGCCCGAACGGCGTGGCCCGGCCGGACAGGCGCAGGTGGTACTTGGTGAGCGCGACCACGGTGCGGCGGAGCACCTTCACCTTGGCCGGCCCGCCGGCGGCAACGGCCCGCACGTCCCGCGCGAGGCTCGGGCTGGCGGCGTCGACGGCCTCCAGCAGCTGCTCGTCCGCGGCGAGGGCCTCCAGCTGCTCCCGCAACCACGGCACGTCGGGGGTGTCGTCCGACTCCGGCGGGGACGCCGGCCGACCGGTCCGGCGCGGCGCCGCCGCGGCCCGCAACAGGCCCACGGCAGCACTCCTGAAGATCGGGGTCTGGATCATTCCCGTTCCTCGTCGCATCGGTCCGGCCGGCCGGCAGAGATCACTTCCCGCAGGGCCAGAAGATCGTCGTGCAGATGTCGGTCACGCCGGTCTTCTGCGCGTGCATCTCCGTCTCCACGACAACCGCGACCTCGAGGTCCAGGTCGAAATCGGCGGGGGCGAGCGACTCGGTCGGCATCAGTCTGTCTCCGATCGTCGGTGATGGTGGTCGTGCGGTACCGCGTCCATCACACTAAGGATCGTTCAACGATCCGACAAGACGTTGATCCTCCGATCCTCACGAGCTAAGGTGCGCAGGCCGAGGAGCCGGCCCACGCACCTCGCGTCGGCTTGCGCCACCGGTCGACGGCGCGCGCGAGCCGGATCGGTTGCGTGCGCCGGGAAGGGTGCGTCGGCGGCGTCCAGCGCCACCACGCCCTGGGAGGGCAGGGACCTACTTCTTGGCCTTGACCTTCTTGCCCTTGCCGGACTTGTCCTGGTCCTTCTTGTCCCGGCCCTTGCCCTTGATGTCCTTCGCGACCTTGGCGCCCTTGACCGCTTTGGCGTCCTTGGTGCCCTTCGCCGCCTTGGCGGGCTCCGCCACCTCGGGCGCGGCAGCGGGCGCGACCGCCACCGAGCCGTTCGACCGGGCCGCCGTGCCGACGGCGGTGCGGAAGCCGGCACCCGGCCGGAAGGCCGGCACGGTGGTGGCCGGCACCTCCACCGTGGCGCCGGTGCGCGGGTTGCGCGCGACGCGGGCGGCCCGCGCACGGCGCTCGAAGACCCCGAACCCGGTGAGCGTCACCGTCTCCCCGGAGCGGACCCGGTCGACGATGGTCTCGAGCAGCCCCTCGACGGCTGTCGCCGCCGTGCGCCGGTCTCCGAGGCGCTCGGCGAGCGCGTCCACGAGCTGCGTCTTGTTCATGGGTGCACGGTAGAACCCGGCCCGAACGCCTCCCGAGGCGGCACGCCGCCCCGGCGGCGGGTCACACCTGGACCGTGGTGGGCAACCGCCCGGGACGCGCAGCCTCGAACGCCGTGATCTCGTCGACGTGACGCATGGTGAGCCCGATGTCGTCCAGGCCCTCCAGCAGCCGCCAGCGCGTGTAGTCGTCGATCTGGAACGGGACCGTGAGATCGCGCGCCTGCACGGTCTTCTCCTCGAGATCGACCGTGATCTCGACGCCCGGCTCGTTCTCCAGGAGCTTCCACAGCAGCTCGACGTCGGGCTGCGCGACCTGTGCCGCCACGAGGCCCTGCTTGGCCGAGTTGCCGCGGAAGATGTCGCCGAACCGCGCCGAGATCACCACGCGGAACCCGAAGTCCATCAGCGCCCAGACCGCGTGCTCGCGCGACGAGCCGGTGCCGAAGTCGGGGCCCGCGACCAGCACGGACCCGCGCGAGAACGGCTCGTGGTTGAGGATGAACGACTCGTCGTTCCGCCAGGCGGAGAACAGCCCGTCCTCGAAACCGGTGCGCGTGACGCGCTTGAGGTAGACGGCCGGGATGATCTGGTCGGTGTCGACGTTGGAGCGGCGCAGCGGCACGCCGATACCGGTGTGGGTGGTGAAGGCGTCCATCAGCTCAGGTCCTCCGGGCTGCTCAGGGTGCCGCGCACGGCCGTGGCCGCAGCCACCAGCGGGGACACCAGGTGCGTGCGGCCGCCCTTGCCCTGGCGGCCCTCGAAGTTGCGGTTCGACGTGGACGCGCTGCGCTCACCGGGTGCGAGCTGGTCGGGGTTCATGCCGAGACACATCGAGCAGCCCGCCGAGCGCCACTCGGCTCCCGCCGCCGTGAACACCTCGTTCAGGCCCTCGGACTCGGCCTGGAACCGCACCCGCATCGACCCCGGCACCACCAGCATGCGGACGCCGTCGGCCACCTTGCGGCCCTTGATGACGTCGGCGGCGGCGCGCAGGTCCTCGATCCGGCCGTTGGTGCAGGAGCCGACGAACACGGTGTCGACGTGGATCTCCCGCAGCGGCGTGCCGGCCTCCAGCCCCATGTAGGTCAGGGCCTTCTCGGCGGCCACGCGCTCGTTCTCGTCGACGATCTTCTCCGGGTCCGGGACCCGGTCGCCGAGCGGCAGGCCCTGCCCGGGGTTGGTGCCCCAGGTGACGAACGGGGTGAGCGTGTCGCCGTCGATGTCGACCTCGGCGTCGAACGCGGCGTCGTCGTCGGTGCGCAGCTCGCGCCACGCGGCCACGGCGTCGTCCCAGTCGGCGCCCTTCGGCGCGCGGTCGCGACCCTTCAGGTACTCGAACGTGGTGGCGTCCGGCGCGATCATGCCGGCGCGGGCACCCGCCTCGATCGACATGTTGCAGATCGTCATCCGGGCCTCCATCGAGAGGTTCTCGATGACGTTGCCCCGGTACTCCAGCACGTAGCCCTGGCCGCCGCCGGTGCCGATCCGGGCGATGATCGCGAGCACGACGTCCTTGCTCGTGACGCCGGGGCGCAGCGTGCCGTCCTTCGAGTTGACGTTGATCGCCATCGTGCGGAACCGCTTGAGCGGCAGCGTCTGCGTGGCGAGCACGTGCTCCACCTCGGAGGTGCCGATGCCGAACGCCATCGCGCCGAACGCGCCGTGCGTGGAGGTGTGGCTGTCGCCGCAGACGACGGTGAGGCCCGGCTGGGTGAGGCCGAGCTGCGGACCGACGACGTGCACGATGCCCTGCTCGGCGTGGTTCATCGGGTAGAGCGGCACGCCGAACTCGGCGCAGTTCTTGCGCAGCGTCTCCACCTGCGTGCGCGACACGGGGTCGGCGATCGGCAGGTCGACGTCGGTGGTGGGGACGTTGTGGTCCTCGGTGGCGACGGTGAGGTCGGTCCGGCGCACGCGGCGACCGGCGAGCCGCAGCCCGTCGAACGCCTGCGGGCTGGTGACCTCGTGCACCAGGTGCAGGTCGATGTAGAGGAGGTCGGGTTCCTGCCCCTCGCCCTTGCGGACCAGGTGCTGGTCCCAGACCTTCTCGGCCAGCGTGCGTCCCATCGCGGCAGCCTCCTCGCTGGACGTCTCACATTTCGGGAAGTTAGTATCGGCTCGTGAGACAGCATAGCGGCATCGGCGTGCTCGACAAGGCCGTGGGGGTGCTCCGCGCCACCGCTGCGGAGCCCTGCGGCCTCGCCGAACTGTGCGAGCGCACCGGGCTGCCCCGGGCCACGGCCCACCGGCTCGCCGTCGGCCTCGAGGTGCACGGGCTGCTGCACCGCGGCACCGACGGCCGGTGGCGGCCCGGCCCGGCGCTCGCCGAGCTCGCCGCGGGCGGCGTCGACCCGCTGCTGGAGGCGGCAGGCGCCGTGCTGCCGCGGCTGCGCGACATCACCGGCGAGAGCGTGCAGCTCTACCGGCGCGACGGGGTCCACCGCATCTGCATCGCCTCCGCCGAGCCCACCAGCGGTCTGCGCGACACCGTGCCGGTGGGCACCCGCCTGCCGATGACGGCCGGTTCCGGCGCGAAGGTGCTGGCGGCGTGGGCCGAACCGGCCGTCCAGCGCGCCGTGCTCTCGGAGGCCACGTTCGGCGACCGCGTGCTGGTCGACGTCCGCAGGCGCGGGTGGGCGCAGAGCGTGGCGGAACGCGAGTCCGGCGTCGCGAGCGTGTCGGCGCCGGTCCGCGACGGCACCGGGCAGGTCGTCGCCGCCGTCTCGGTGTCCGGGCCGGTCGACCGGATCGGCCGGCGTCCGGGCGTGCGGTGGGCCGCCGACCTGCTCGCCGCCGCGGAGGCACTGCAGCACCGGCTCTAGACGGGGCCGCCAGCAGGCTGTTGCGCGCACCCCGATCTCGTGCAGAGTCGTCCTGTCGCTCTTCGTCAGGGACTGATCACGGGAGGTTCGGATGGGGGTGGGCACGGATCCACCGGACCGAGACCCTGCTGCCCGTGCGGCCACCGTCCACGAGAGCGAGCGCACCCGCATCACCCGGCTCTTCCTCCCCGGGCGCACGGTCGTCCGCAAGGAACCGCTGGGGCCGGACGCGGACCACCGGCTGCGGCACGAGCTGACGATCCTCGAGCGGCTGCGTGGCGTGCCGGGAGTCGTGCAGCTCAGCACCTCTCCGAACGACGAGGGCTCGATCCACCTCGCGGACGTCGACGGTACGAGCCTCGCGGAGCGGGAGCTGCCGCTGGCGCCCGACGACCTGATGGGGCTCGCGGCGGGGGTGGCGCGGGCGGTGGCCGGAATGCACGGCCGCGGTGTGATGCACCGGGACATCGCGCCGGCGAACATCGTCCTCTCCCCCGACGGCGCCCCGTGCCTGGTGGACTTCGCGCTCGCGACGTCCTTCGCCGAGCTCCGTCCGGAGTTCACCCACCACTCCGAGATCGTGGGGACGCTCGCGTACCTGGCGCCCGAACAGACCGGGCGCACCGGCCGCTCGGTGGATCAGCGTGCCGACCTGTACGCGCTCGGCGCCACGCTGTACGAGCTGGCGACGGGGGCGCCGCCGTTCGGCACCGGTGACCCGCTGCGCCTCACCCATGATCACCTGGCTCGGGTGCCGGTGCCGCCGGCACGGGTGAACCCGAGCGTACCGGCGGCGCTGTCCGAGATCATCCTGCACCTGCTCGAGAAGGAACCCGACAACCGGTACCAGTCGGCCGAGGGTGTGGTCCACGACCTGGAGCAGGTGCGCGCGGGAGCGAGCACGTTCCGGGTCGGCGGGCGCGACGTCCCGCTGCGGCTGCTGCCGCCCTCGCGGCTCGTCGGCCGCGACGACGCGGCAAGGGTGCTGGAAGCGGCTTTCGAGGACGCGCTGGCGGGCCGTTGCCGAGGGGTGCTGGTCACCGGCGCCGCGGGGGTGGGGAAGACGGCCCTGGTCGATCACCTGCGGTCCGCGGTGACGGGGCGCAACGGCTGGTTCGTCGCCGGCAAGTTCGACCAGTACCGGCGGGATCTGGAGTTCAACGCCGCGTACCAGGCGTTCCGGGCGTTGGGCCGCCTGCTCCTCGCCGAGCCGGACGACGAGCTGGACGAGGTCCGCGGGCGGATCGTGGACGAGCTGGGTCCGAACGCGGGTCTGATGGCCGCGGTGCTGCCGGAGTTCGCCGCGCTGCTGGCAATGCCACCCGAACCCGGCGATCCGCTGTCCTCGCAGGTGCGGACCCAGCGCGCGGGTGTGGCGGTGTTGCGGGCAGTCGCGTCGCGGACCCGACCCGTCGTGGTGTTCCTCGACGACCTGCAGTGGGCCGAACGCACCCCGCTCGGCTTCGCCGATCTCCTGCTGCGCGAGGAGCGGATCGACGGCCTGCTCCTGGTGTGCGCGTACCGCGACGCCGAGGTGGATGCGACGCGTCCGCTGGCGGCGCTGCTGTCCCGGTGGGACGAGCAGGCCGGCGTGCAGCACCTGCGGCTGGACAACCTGCCGGCCGCGGGCTCCGTCGCCATGATCGCCGAGATGCTGCACGTCGACCGGGCCGCGGCGGCCGGCCTCCTCGAGCTGATCGGCCCGCACGCGTCAGGGAACCCGTACGACATGGTGGAGCTGCTCAACGCGCTGCGCCGCGACGGGGTGCTCGCCGCGACGCCCGCCGGGTGGCGGTGGGACGCCCCCGCCGTGCCTGCTCACCTGGAGCGGGCCGATGTCGCCGGGCTGCTGTCGGCCCGGGCGAACGCGCTCCCGCAGCCGTCCCGCGAGCTCGCGGAGGCGATGGCGTGCCTCGGTGGGCGAGCCGAGCTGACCGTCCTGCAGACCGCGACCGGCGATCCGGAGGCCATGGTCGGACAGCGGCTGGGACCCGCCCTCGACGAGGGCGTCCTGGTCGTCGAGCCCGGGCCGCAGGAGGCGGTGCGGTTCCGGCACGACCGCATGCGCGAGGCGGTCCTGGGCGGGCTGGACACCGGGCGGCGGCGTCTCCTCCACCTGACGATGGCGCGGCGGCTGGCGCGGGAGCCGGAGCTGTACGCGGTGGCGGCGGAGCAGTACCTGCCGGTGATCGACATGGTCAGCGACCCGACCGAACGGCGTGAGGTGGTGCGACAGCTGCGTCGGGCCGCCGGCCAGGCGGGACTGATCGGTGACTACGAGCTGGTGCACCAGCTCGTGACGGCCGCGCTGGGCGTGGTGGAGCCGGGCGAGGGCCGCACGTCGACCGAGCTGCGCATCAGCCGCCACGCCGCACTGTTCAGCATGGGCCGCCTGGAAGAGGCGGACGAGGAGTACCGCTCGATCGACGGACTGCACGCCACCGCGATCGATCGCACTCCCGCGACATGCGTGCAGGTGAGGAGCCTGACCCACCGGAAGCGATTCGCGGAGGCGATCGCCATGGGAGTCGGGTCGCTGCGCGAGCTGGGCATCACCGTGCCGCCGGCCGACCGCCTCCCCGCCGCGCTCGACCGCCAGTTCGATCACTTCTACCGGTGGCTCGACCGCACCGACACCGACGACCTGGCCCGTCCGGCCATCTCCGACCCCACGCTGCTCGCCGCGACCCGGGTGCTCAACGCGATGCTCCCGACCACCTACTACAGCGACCACGCGATGTTCGGCTGGCTGAGCCTCGAGGCGGTGCGGATCTGGCTCCAGCACGGGCCCGGCCCGACCCTCGTCGGCCCGGCCAGCATCGCGGCGTTCAACGCCATCGCGCTACGCGGTGACGATTCCGGCGGGTACCGGGCCGTGCAGCGGGTCCTGGCGCTGGGCGAGGCCCGCGGCTACGAGCCCGGCACGTCGCAGGCGCGCTACGTGTTCGCCTGCCTCGCCTGCTGGTGCGAGCCGATAGAGAACGGCGTCCACGCAGGTCAGCGCGCGATGCAGGGCCTGATCGCGGGCGACGACCTGGCCAACGCCGGCTACTCCCTCTACGCCACGGTGCCGAACCTGCTGGACTGCGCGCCCACGCTTTCCGCCTTCGTCGCGGAGGTGGAGAAGGGGCTCGCGTTCGTGCGGCGAACCGGCAGCGAGGAGATCGGCCAGTGGCTGGACGGTTACCAGTGGCTGGCGGAGGTGCTCCGGGGGGAACGGTCCGGCACAGGAGACGAGGCGCCGCCCGTCGACAGGTTCGCCGACAACCCGGTGGCTCTGCTCGTCACGCACCTCACCAGGGCGATCGCGGCCGCCGTCCTCGGCGACCCGGCCGGCCTCACCCGGCACGCGGCGGCGGCGATGCCGCTGCTGCCGGCCGCCCTCGGCCTCTACCCCACCGCCGTGGCCCAGCTGCTGCGCGGGCTCGCCCTCACCGGACAGATCCGCGCCGCCACCGAGGACGAGCGCACCGACCTGCTGTCCGAGCTCGACGAGGTGACGCGCTGGCTGGGCACCCGGGCCGCGGGCGCGCCGGACAACTTCCTGCACCTGCTGCGGCTGGTCGAGGCCGAGCGGGCCTGGGCCGTCGGCGACTTCCGCGCGGCCGCCGTCGCCTTCGACGCCGCACGTCGCGAGGCCGCCGCGCGGCAGCGGCCGTGGCACCAGGCCCTGATCACCGAACGGGCGGCCCGCTTCTTCCTCGAACACGGGCTCGACCACACCGGCCACGACCTGCTCGCCCAGGCCCGCACGCACTACGCCGCGTGGGGAGCCACCGCGAAAGCCGATCAGCTGGACTGGGCCTACCCGGCGCTGCGGCCGGCGGCCAACCCGACGGTCGGGCAGGAACCCGCTGATCCTCCGTACCGGCGCTCCACGATGACGACCGGAACGCTCGACCTGCTCGCCATCCTGTCCGCCTCGCAGGCCCTGAGCTCCGAGACCGGCATCGAACGGCTGCACGCCCGCGTCGTCGAGGTGCTCTGCGCGATGACGGGTGCCACCGAAGTGCGCCTGGTGCTCTGGAGCGACGACCGGGACGACTGGCAACTGCCACCGACCCCCGGCGACGCCGGCCAGGAACCCGCGCTGCCGTCGTCCGTGCTCCGGTACGCCCGACGGTTGCGCGAGCCGCTGGTCGTGTCCGACGCCACCCACGACGACAGGTTCTCCCGCGACCCGTACTTCGCCGACCTCGACGGCTGCTCCCTGCTGGCGCTGCCCGTTCTCAGCCGCGGCGCCCTGCGGGCGGTCCTGCTGCTGGAGAACCGCCTCATCCGCGGGGCGTTCACCACCGAACGGCTCGACGCGGTCCGGCTCATCGCCGGCCAGCTCGCGGTCTCCCTCGACAACGCCCAGCTGTACTCCGAGCTCAGCGCGTCGCGTGCACGGATCGTCGCCGCCGCCGACCTGACGCGCCGGCGGATCGAGCGGGACCTGCACGACGGCGCCCAGCAGCGCCTGGTCTCGCTGGCGCTGCACCTCGACGCGGCTCGGGCCGAGGTGCCACCCGAGCTCGACGCGCTGGGCGCGCAACTGCGCAGCGCCGTCGACGAGGCGAACGGAGCCTCGGCGGAGCTGCGCGAGATCGCCCGCGGCATCCACCCGGCGAACCTGACGGAGGGTGGTCTCCGTCCCGCCCTCAAGACACTCGCTCGCCGCACGCCGATCCCCGTCGAGCTCCACGTCGGCGCACAGGGGCGGCTGCCCGAGCAGGTCGAGGTCAGCGTGTACTACATCGTCGCCGAGGCCCTGACCAACGCGGCCAAGCACGCGCAGGCCTCGGCCGTGACGGTCACGGTGGAGACCGACGCCGCACACACCGTCCTGCGCGTCACGGTCCGGGACGACGGCAACGGCGGGGCCGAGCTCACCGAGGGCACCGGCCTGGTCGGCCTCAAGGACCGCGTGGAGGCGCTCGGCGGCCGGGTTCACGTGGACAGCCCGAGCGGGGCGGGCACCAGCCTCTGCGCGGAGCTACCGCTCACCGCCCCGAGCGGCAGCGTCACCTCCCGCTAGCACCTGATGGCGCGACCGGTCCGGACATCATCCGGCCGGGCCGCTAACGTGATCTCAGATCGGCTCGATCAGCACAGAGAGTCGTCGAAACAGTGAGTGATCGAGACAGTACGTGGCAAGAGACTGAAGACGGGTGACGATGAGCTACCTGCTCGGCATCGACCTGGGCACCACGCGGACGGCCGCCGCGATCGGCAGGCTCGACGCCCGGCCCGGCGAAGCCGAGATCGTCAACCTCGGCGACCGCGCGAGCGCCGTCCCCTCCGTGCTCTATCTCGGCGACGACGGCAGCGTCGTCGTCGGGGAGGCCGCCGAGCGCCGCGCGGTGAGCTCGCCAGACCACGTCGTGCGCGAGTTCAAGCGCCGCATCGGCGACCCCACCCCGCTGATCGTCGGCGGCCGGCCGTGGGCGCCCGAGGAGCTCTCCGCCCGCCTCGTGCGCTGGGTCGTCGACCGCGTGGCGCAGCGCGAGGCCGGCCCCGCCACCCGGATCGCCGTCACCCTCCCCGCCTCGTGGGGCCCCCACAAGACCGAACGGCTCGGCGGCGCACTCGCGGGGCAGGGCCTGCAGGTGTCCTACCTCGCCGAACCGCAGGCGGCGGCGCTGCACTACGCGTCGGCCGAGCGCGTGGAGCCCGGCTCCACCATCGCCGTGTACGACTTCGGCGGCGGCACGTTCGACGCGGCCGTCGTGCACAAGGACGGGCACACCTTCAAGCTGCTCGGCCGCCCCGAGGGTGTCGACCGGCTCGGCGGCATCGACTTCGACGAGATCGTCTTCCAGCACGTCGTGGCCGGCATGCCGGAGGCGTTCGAAGGGCTCGACGAGAACGACCCGGCGGTGCTGTCCGCGGTGGCGGCGCTCCGGCGCGAGTGCGTGGAGGCGAAGGAGGCCCTCAGCAGCGACACCGAGGTGTCGATCCCGGTGCTGACGCCCACGGCGCAAGGCTCGGTGCGGATGCACCGCAGCGAGTTCGAGGCGGCGATCCGTCCGCAGGTCGAGGACACCGTCGACGCGTTGCAGCGCGCGGTTGCCTCGGCGGGGCTCGCGCCGCAGCAGCTGTCGGCGGTGCTCCTGGTCGGCGGTTCGTCGCGCATCCCGCTCGTCGGGCAGCTCGTCTCGGAGCTGCTCGGCCGCCCCGTCACCGTCGACGTCGACCCGAAGAACGCCATCCCGATGGGCGCCGTCCTGTCGCTGCAGCCGGCACCGCCCGGCTCCGGGCCCCGGGCGCGCGTCCCGGCCCCGCGCGCCGGCGGCTCGGCCCGGTTCCCGATGGCGGCGGCTGCCGCCGGCGCGCCGCCGCTCGGAGGGGGCGTCGGACCTCAGGGACCTCAGGGCCCGCAGGGGCCGTACGGGCCGCCCGCGGGGCCTCCGGGTGCCTACGGTCCCGGCCCGATGGGCGGCGCGGCCAGCTCGAGCCTCCCGCCCTACCGGCCCGCGCCGCCGCGGCCGCCGGTGGCACCTCCGCCCCGCCCGGCCGCCGCCCCGTACGTCCCTGATCTCGAGGACGAGCCGCCCTTCGAGCCCCGCTACGACTACGCGCCCGAGTCTCGCGGGAAGTCGCCGTCGTGGCTGGTCACGGCCGGGGCGGTGGGGGCCGCCGCCGCCGTGCTCGCCGCGGTGTGGCTGTACCCGCGCCCGGACACGCGGCAGGCCAACGCCACCAGCCCGCTGCCGGCCACGCCTGTGCAGACCACCGAGCCGACAGAGGCGCCGACGTCGCGGCCGGCACCCCCCGAGCCACCCCCGGCCACCCGCCCGGTGCCCCAGCCGCCGCCCCAGCCGCGGCCCACCGAACCGCCGACCACTCAACCCACCACGCCGCCACCGGTGACGACCACCCCGCCACCGGCCACGAGCGAGCCGACCAGCGAACCGCCGACGTCCGAACCGAGCGAACCCTCCGACGGGAACCAGGGCGGCGGCAGCCAGACCCCGGACGCGAACGCCATCTGAGGCCTCCACGTGCCGTGGTCCGAACGCGGCACCGTCATGCGGGTGAGCGGGTCACTCAGCCCTGGCGAGTCGGTCGAATGGTCAGATCCCCGATTTCGACGTCGTCGGGTTGGTCGATCACGAATGCGATCGCCCGCGCCACCGCCACGGGGTCGATACCGAGATCGGCCATGTTCTGCCTGGCCTGCGCGCGCACGGCCGGATCGTCGACGGCGTTGTCGATGAGCTCGGTGCGGACGTAGCCCGGGGAGATCGACGTCGTCCGCAGAACCCCGTCGGTGCTCTCCTGCCGCAGGCCCTCCAGGAGGGTGCGTACCGCGTTCTTGGTCCCGGCGTACACCGCCTGGGTGGGGACGATCTTCAGGCCGGAGGTCGAGACGACGGTGACGAGGTGACCGCTGCCCTGACGTCGGAACACCGGCAGGGCCGCGGCGATCCCGTGCAGGATCCCCTTGACGTTGACGTCGACCATCGCCGACCAGCCCTGGACGTCCAGGTCGGCAACGGGGCTGATCCTGCTGATCCCGGCGTTGCCCACCAGGACGTCCAGCCGGCCGAAGCGCTCGACGGCGACGGTGACGAGCGCCTGGAGGTCGTCGGGATCGGTGACGTCCACGCGGATGGCGGCCGCCTCGCCGCCGGCCGCTCGGATCTCGGCAACCAGCCGGTCCAGCCGGTCGGTGCGGCGGGCGCCGAGAACGACGGTCGCACCGAGCGAGGCGAGGTGGCGAGCTGTTGCTTCACCGATACCGCTGCTGGCGCCGGTGATGGCGACGACCTTGCCGTGGATGGTCATGAAGATCCTCTGCTGTGGACGAGGTCCGACTACCCTGATGATCTTACCGACCGAGCGCGCCTCGGGATCTTGCTGAAGGTGCCCGCGGCAGGTGTCGACCTCGTCGTGGTCACCGGCTTCCGGTGCTCCGGCTGAGCCGCAGGGCGGAGACGAGGAAGAAGATGCCGCCGAGCAGGGCGTAGCCGGCCAGGTTGCTCAGCGAGGGGTGAGGGGCAGCGGCCTGCAGGAAGAACGAGATCCCGGCGACCGTGGAGATGGTGCCGCTGGCGATCATCGCCCACTGACCGCCGAGCGTGCGCCGCCGCAGAGCGACGACGAGCTGGACGAGCCCGGCCAAGGCTGCCCAGACCCCCCACACCTGCAGGACCGCCGGAATGCCGGAGGCGACCGCGAAGACCAGACCGACGGCGGCGATCACACTGATCGCGATGTTGACGTAGAGGCCCGGGGCGGCCCGGCTCGCCCGGGAGGAACGGGCGTCGACGACGGCGGCACCCACGTCGAACAGCGGGTAGATCACGAGCAGGGTCGCGCTCACCGGTCCGATGCCCGACGCGGTCGAGAAGAGCACGGCTGCCCAGAGCAGAGCGAACCCGAAACGAACGAGGTAGAGCCGGCGAAGCGCCGGCGCGACGCTGGCAGCGACAGGGGCAGTAGACGTGGTCATGGCTCGGCATGCCTCCAAGTAGAAAGACCGTTCTCTCTTGCTGTGGTGCCGAGCCTGGCACACCTCACCGACGACTGCAAGACCGACCGTTCTTTCTGCTACTGTCGGTTCATGGCGACACCAACCCGCTCCGCCCCGGACACCGCGCGGGGACGCGGACGGTCCGAGGCCCGGGAAAGACTGTTGTCCACGGCCAGCGGGCTGTTCTACCGCGAGGGGATCCGGGCGGTGGGGGTCGAGCGGATCCTCGCCGAGGCCCCCGCCACGCGAGCGACGTTCTACCGGCACTTCCCCTCGAAGGAAGACCTCGTACTCGCCTACCTGCGCGGCGTCGACGCCCACACCCGCGCCGACGTGCAAGCGGCCATCGAGACCGCGCCGTCGCCGGCCGACGCGCTGCGCGCGATCGGCGCCGGCGTCGCCGACAGCCTGGCCGAACCACAGTTCCGCGGGTGCGCCTTCCTCAAGGCCGCCGCCGAGTACCCCGACCCCGACGACCCGGTGCGCCAGGTGATCCTCGATCACCGAGCCTGGTACGTGTCCACGCTCACCGAGCTGTTCGCCCAGGTCTTCGGCACCTCACCGCGGCGCGGCAAACCGGAGCACGCCGGACGGCACTTCGTCATGATGCGCGACGGAGCCATGTCCGGCGCCCACCTCGACGGCGTCGACAGCGTCGGCGCCGCGTTCCTCCGCGGCGTCGAGGGCCTACTCACCGTGCTCCACTGAGCCCCGGGCGAGGCCTGGAGCAGCCCTCCACCGACTGCGGCCTACGGCCTGGCCGACGAGGTGATGGGCGGTCCGGCCGGGACCCCGGAGTCCGGCACCCCGGCGTACTCAGGCAGCTCGACGCCGTTGATCGCCCGTTCGACCAGCTCCATGAGCGCCTCCATGTCGGGCTCCGGGCTCGGCTCCGCGTCCGGCGCCGGGGCCTCGCGGCTCTGCACGTGCATCCGGCCGATCTCCTGGTTGGCCTCGACGAGCGATCGCATCCGCGCCTCGTACGCGGCGAACCCGGCCTCCGGGTCCCACCCGGCGGCAGCCAGCTCTCCGGCCAGTAGATAGGCGCCGACCAGGGCCAGCCCGGTGCCACCACCGGACATCGGCGACGAGCTGAACGCCGCGTCCCCGAGCAGCCCCACCCGTCCGCTCGACCAGCGGTCCATCACCACCTGGGCGACCTGGTCGAGGTAGAAGTCCGGCGTCTCGTCCAGGTGCGCGAGGATCTGCGGGGTCAGCCAGCCGAAGCCGGCCATCTGCTCGCGCAGCAGGCGCTTCTGGGCCTCGACGTCGCGGTGGTCGACGTCGAAGCCGGCGGCGTTGAAGGACAACATCGCCATCGCCCGGGTGGCGTCCGGGAGGGGCCGCAGGCCGGCGGAGCGGCCGGCCTCCTGGTAGTCGATCAGCCAGCGGTCCACCTCGAACTCGTTGGGAACGGTGTAGAAGGCCAGCACCATCCCGAGGTGGCGGATGAACCGCTCGCGCGGCCCGAACACCATCTCCCGCAGCGCCGAGTGCAGGCCGTCCGCCCCGATCACCAGGTCGAAGCGTCGCCGGTCGCCGCCCGCGAAGGTCACGTCCCGGATGGAGACACGAGCTGCTCAGGTCAGTCCGCCGCCCTCTGAGCAGGTAGACCCGGGCGCCGCCAGAAAATCATCGCGGTGCAGCACCGGTTCGGTCTGGCTTCCCGCGTACGTGCTGACCCAACGGAGGTGACCTGGGGAAGTCCGCGAGGCAACGGAATGTGCGACCGGGGGAGGTCCGTGAAGCATACGGACCCGGGACGGGGGGTCCGGGGGGCGAAGCCCCTCCGGGCGGGGTCTGGGGGCTTCGCCCCCAGAAAAAAGCGAAAGCGAGCTAAGTCTGCGCCTTCCGCAGACATAGCTCGCCACTCGCGTAGCCCCGACGGGATTTGAACCCGCGCTACCGCCTTGAGAGGGCGGCGTCCTAGGCCGCTAGACGACGGGGCCCTAGAAATCGCTCGATGTGAAGTTTATCAGACCGCTTCTGGAGCGTTTCCGCTGGGGTACCAGGACTCGAACCTAGACTAACTGAACCAGAATCAGTCGTGCTGCCAATTACACCATACCCCAAGGGTTCACGTTCACCCGGAGGTGCTCGTACCCTGCGCGCACCACTCTAGCCGAGGCTCGCAGCGCGCTCCAAACCGGCCCTCAGGCGGGCGAGTGAGCGTTCGCGGCCCAGCAGTTCCATGGACTCGTAGAGCGGCGGCGACACCGTGCGCCCGCTCACGGCCACCCGCACGGGCGCGAACGCCTTGCGCGGCTTGAGCCCGAGCCCGTCGACGAGTGCGGCCTTGAGCGCGTCCTCGATCCGTTCGGTGGACCACTCGGGGAGCGCATCGAGGCCGGTCAGGGCGGCTTCGAGCACGGGGGCGGCGTCGGCGCCGAGGTTCTTCTCCGCCGCGTCGGCCTCCGGCGTGAAGCCCTCCTCCGGCACGAAGAGGAAGCGCAGCATGCGGGCCGCGTCGGACAGCACCACGCTGCGTTCCTGCACGAGCGGTGCCGCGGCGGCGAGCAGTGCGCGCTGCTCCTCGGTGGGCGTGCCGGTGATCACACCTTCAGCTTCGAGGTAGGGCTCGACCCGCCGCGCGAACTCCTCGACGGGCAACGCCCGCAGGTGCGCCGCATTGATCGCCTCGGCCTTCTTGACGTCGAATCGCGCGGCATTGCTCGAGACCCGTGTGATGTCGAACGCCTCGACCATCTCGGCCGTCGTGAACACGTCGCGATCCTCAGCGATCGACCAACCGAGCAATGCGAGGTAGTTCAGCAGGCCCTCGGGTACGAATCCGCGCTCGCGGTAGAGGAAGAGGTTCGACTGCGGATCCCGCTTGGAGAGTTTGCGGTTGCCCTCCCCGGTGACGAGCGGGAGGTGCCCGTAGCGGAACGGCCCGTTGCCGATCCCCACCCGCTGCAGCGCCTCGAGCAGCGCGATCTGGCGCGGCGTGGACGAGAGCAGGTCCTCGCCGCGCAGGACGTCGGTGATGCCCATGAGGGCGTCGTCGAGCGGGTTGGTGAAGGGGTAGAGCGGGGTGCCGTCGCCGCGGGCGAGCACGAAGTCGGGCACCGTGCCCGCCTTGAACGTGATCGGTCCCCGTACGTAGTCGTCGAACGAGATGTCGCGGTCGGGCATCCGCAGCCGGAACACCGGGGACCGGCCCTCGGCACGAAGTGCCGCCTTCCGCTCCTCGGTGAGGTCGCGGTCGGCGTTGTCGTAGCCGAGCTTGGGGTCGCGGCCTGCGGCCCGGTGCCGCGCCTCGATCTCCTGCGGCGTCGAGTACGACTCGTAGACCTCGCCCGCCTGCACGAGGAGCCCGAGCGCGTTGCGGTAGGAGTCACGGCGCTCGCTCTGCCGGTATGGCCCGTACGGCCCTCCGACCTCCGGGCCCTCGTCCCAGTCGAGACCGAGCCAGCGCATCGCGTCGAGCAGCGCCTCGTAGGACTCGACGGAGTCGCGGCTGGCGTCCGTGTCCTCGATGCGGAACACGAAGGTGCCGCCGTGGTGGCGGGCGTGGGCCCAGTTGAACAGGGCGGTGCGGATCAGTCCGACGTGCGGGGTGCCCGTCGGCGACGGACAGAACCGCACCCGGACGTCGTTGGCTGCGTTCATGATGTCGGCAGCTTATCGAGGGCTTCCCCCGGCTCCCGCACCGGCGCTAGAATTCAACGTATGTTGAGCAACGAGCGCACGACCTGCCTCGTCGTCGGCGGGGGCCCTGCGGGCATGATCCTCGGCCTGCTCATGGCACGAGCCGGCGTCGAGACCACCGTCCTCGAGAAGCACGGCGACTTCCTGCGCGACTTCCGCGGCGACACCGTGCACGCCTCCACCCTGACCCTGCTCGACGAGCTCGGGCTCGGCGAGCGCTTCACCGCCCTCCCCCAGCGGCGGATCGACCGCGTCCAGGTTCAGCTCGACGCCGGCGTCGCACAGATCGCCGACCTGTCCCGGCTGCCCGGGGCCCACCAGCACATCGCCCTGGTACCGCAGTGGGACTTCCTCGACCTGGTGGCGGACGCGGCCGAGGAGGAACCCACATTCACCCTGCGCCGCAACACCGAGGTGATCGGGCTGCTGCACGACGGGCCCCGGGTCGCGGGTGTGCGCTACCGCGACCGCACCGACGGCTCCGAGCACGAGCTGCGGGCGAGCCTCACCGTCGGTTGCGACGGCCGGGGCTCGGCGGTGCGTGCCGCGGCCGGGCTCACCCCCCGCTCGTTCGGCGTGCCGATCGACGTCTGGTGGTTCCGGCTGCCGCGGCGGGACACCGACGTCTCGGGCGGGGTGGGCCGGGTCTCCGGCGACCAGTTCGCCGTCATGATCGACCGCGGCGACTACTGGCAGTGCGCGTTCCTCATCAGCAAGGGCAGCGACGCCGCGATGCGCGCAGCGGGCCTGGAGCGGTTCCACGAGCGGATCGCGGCCCTGGTGCCCTGGATCGCCGACCGGGTCGACTCGCTGAAGTCCCTCGACGACGTGAAGCTGCTGGACGTGAAGCTGGAGCGGCTGCGCACCTGGCACCGCGAGGGGCTGCTGCTGATCGGCGACGCGGCGCACGCGATGTCCCCCGTGGGCGGCGTGGGCATCAACCTCGCCGTCGCCGACGCGGTGGCCACCGCGAGGCTGCTCGCGCCCGCACTGCGCTCCGGCGGGGTCGTGCCGCGCTCGCTCCTGCGCAAGGTCCAGCAGCGCCGCTGGTGGCCCACGGCGCTGATCCAGGGCGGGCAGCGCATCGCCCACCGGCTGGTCTTCACCGGGCGCGGCGCCACCGCGAGCACGCCGGTGGTGGACACGGGCCCCGTCGGGCTGGACAACGGCACGGTGCCGCTCGCACCGGCCGACGCGCTTCCGCCGCTCCTGCGCCTGCTCCGCCGCTTCCCGGTGCTGCAGGGCGTACCGGCGCGGCTCATCGCGATCGGCCCGCTGCCCGAACACGCTCCCGACTGGGCGCGGCGGAAGCCGGAGCCGACGCACTCCTGACGGTCCGTTCAGACCCGCGTGCGCACGGCCGTCACCGGGACGGCCAGGGCCAGCAGCACGGCAGCCGAGATCGCCAGCCAGCCGAATCCGGCCCACTCGTAGAGGGGGCCGGCGAGGGCGCCCGCCACGGCGGCGCCGCCGTAGGTCGCGGCGGTGTTGAGCGCGAGGACGGCTCCCCGGAGGTCGGGCGCCACCTCCGCCAGCCGGCTCAGCAGCAACGCCAGCCCGATGTGGTTGACCAGCCCCCAGACGGCCGCAACCGCGAGGAACAGCGCGAACACCCCGACCGTCGCCGCGAGAGCCAGGTACACCGCGGCGAGCAGGGCGAGGGCCGGGGCCACGAGGCGCGCGGTGCCGAGGCGGTCCAGGAGCCGGTCGGCGGCCGCCGCGAGCCCGAACCCGAGCCCGTAGCTCAGGGCGACGAGCCCGGCCGTCGTCGCGCCGCCGCCGTGCACCGCCCGGATCTCGACGCCGACGAACGCGAACACCCCGTAGAACGCGGCCATGTAGGCGAGCACGCCGGTGAGCAGGACGGCGACGCCAGGCGCACGCAGCGCGGCGCCGAGGACCCCGCGGCCCGGGCCGGCGGCCGGGGTCGCCGGGAGCAGCCCGTACAGCGCCACCTGCCCGGCGCACAGCACGGCGAGCCCTCCGAAGGCCGCCCGCCAGCCGATCGCGTCGCCCAGCACCGTGGCAAGCGGCACCCCCGCGACCAGGGCGATCGACCAGCCGGTCAGCACCCGCCCCGTCGCACGCGCCGCGGCCCCGGGCGGGGCGAGCTCCGCGGCGAGCGCGTACGTCGCGGGCAGCACGACACCGACGCCGGCGCCGCCGACGAGCTGGGCGAGCGCGAGCAGCGACCAGTGCGGGGCGGCGGCGGACCCGGCGGCAGCCACGGCGAGCGCGGCCATCCCGGCCAGCAGCACGGCGCGCCGCGACAGGACGTCGAGCCTGCGCCCGAGCAGCAGCGCCGACGCGACGATCCCGACGCCGTACGCGGAGAGCGCGCGTCCGACCTCGGCGGTGCTCGCGGAGAGGCCGGTGGCGATGTCGGGGAGCAGCGGCGCGAGCACGAAGGCCTGGGCCCCGACCATCACGACGCCCGCGGTCAGGACGGTGGTGGAGCGGGCTGAAGGACGTTGGCGGACAACCGTCATGTGCCGAAGATGGATCGGCTGAGGCGGCCGGTCCAGCGGGATCCGTCAAGTCCGAACGACATTCGGCCGGAGGAATGTCAGCATGGCGCCGTGGACGCCACCGACCGGAAGATCCTCGGCCTGCTGCTCGACGACGCGGGCCGCACCTACGCCCAGCTGGGCCGCGAGGTGTCGCTCTCCCCGGCCGCCGTGCACGAGCGGGTGCGGCGGCTGCGGGCGTCCGGGGTCGTGCGGCGCACCACCGTGGAGGTCGACCCGGATGCGCTCGGCCGCCACGTGCTCGCGTTCGTGCTCGTCGACAGCGACGGGTGGGTGAAGGACGAGCTGTTCGCCGCCACCCGGAGCGACCCCCGCATCGAGGAGGCGCACTCGGTGGCCGGCAACAGCAACTTCCTGCTCAAGGTCCGGGTCGCCGACCCGGACGAGCTGGAGGACGTCCTGCACGATCTCTACCGCGTGGACGGCGTCGTCCGCAGCCGGACGATCATGGTGCTGCGGCGCGGTTTCGAGCGCGGCGTCGGGTTCCCGCCGTGAGCGCTCAGCCGGAGTGCGCGAGGCCGCACTCGCCGACCTGGCGGAAGCCGACCCGCTGGTACACACGGGTGGCCGTGGCGTCGCCGGCCGCGAGGAACACCAGCTCGGCACCGGCGTCCCGGGCCACGCCGGCGAGCAACGCCGTGACGGCCGCACCCAGCCCACGTCCGCGCGCCCGCCGCGCCGTGCCGATCCCGACGAGCTCGACGACGTCGTCGACCCGCTGCGCCGAACCGGCCGCGACCGGTCCGCCCGCGTCGGAGACGAGCAGCCGGGCGACCGCCCCCTCGGCGAGGTCGGCACGCAGCGCCTCGAGCCGGGACCCCGTCACCGCACCCGGCACCGGCGCCTCGAACGCGGCCGCGACCAGCCCGTTCAACACGGACGCCGCAGGCCCCAGATCGGCGTCCGCCGGGCCGAGCAGACGCGCCGAGCAGCCGGCCGGGAACGGCGCGGCCACCGGCTCACCGTCGAGCACGAGCAGCGGGCACACCCGCACGGGCAGCCCCGCCGCGGCGAGGGCGCCGGCCATCTCCGGGGCCTCGGCCAGCACCCACTCGAATGCCTCCGGCACCCCGAGCCTCCGCTGCCGGCGCCGCATCCGCAGCACGTCGGACGCCGTGACCGGGTATCCGCTGTCCGGCACCGGGCGGGCGTAGAACGGCCACCCCGGGCCGGCCCGGGTGAACAGCCGCAGCGGACCGTCGTCGGTGGCTGCCGCCCACCGCCGCGGCGCGGCGTCACAGAACCGGTCGATCCGCCCGAGCACGGCGTCGTCAGCGGGTGGCGGCGATCGGGTCGCGCCCGTGGATGGCCGCGTAGGCGAGCGCGTCGACGAGCGCGAGCCAGGAAGCCTCGACGACGTTGCTGTGCACGCCGACCGTCGTCCACGATCCGGCCGGGCCGGTGGACTCCAGCAGCACGCGGGTGACGGCGTCGGTGCCGAAGCTCTCGGAACGACCGGTTGTGAGGATGCGGACCTTGTAGTCGGACAGCTCGACGTCCGACAGCCAGGGGCACGTCGGGGTGAGGGCTGCCCGCAGCGCGGCGTCCAGCGCGTTGACCGGGCCGTTGCCCTCGGCCGTCGCGATCTGGCGCTGACCGTCGGGGAGCGCGACGCGGACCGTCGCCTCGGCGAGCACCACACCGTCCGACCCGTGCTCCATGATCACGCGGTAGGACTCCAGCCGGAACGGCACGCGGTCGGCCTCCCCCATCGCCGAGCGCATGAGCAGCTCCAACGAGGCGTCGGCGGCCTCGAACGACCAGCCCGCCGCCTCCCGCTCCTTCACCGTGCGCGTCACCGCCGACACCGCGTCGGGGTGGCCGGCCAGATCCAGGCCGAGCTCGGTTCCCTTGAGCTCGACGCTGGCCCGGCCGGCCATCTCGGTGACCAGCACCCGCTGCCCGTTGCCCACATCCACCGGGTCCATGTGGTTGTAGAGCTCGGGGTCCACCTTGATCGCACTCGCGTGCAGGCCCGCCTTGTGGGCGAACGCCGACGTCCCGACATAGGCCTGGTGGGTGTCGGGAGCGATGTTGGCGATCTCCGCCAACGCGTGCGAGGTGCGGGTCAGCTCGCCGAGCGCGCCGTCCGGTAGGACGGGCATGCCCAGCTTCGTCACCAGGTTCCCGACCACGGCGAACAGGTCGGCGTTGCCGGCCCGCTCCCCGTAGCCGTTGGCGGTGCACTGCACGTGCGTCGCGCCGGCCTGTACCGCGGTGACCGAGTTGGCCACCGCCGATCCCGTGTCGTCCTGGCAGTGGATGCCGAGACGGAAGCCCGTGCGCGCGGCCACCTCGGTCACCACCTCGGCGATGCCCAGCGGGAGCATGCCGCCGTTCGTGTCGCACAGCACCGCGACATCGGCGCCGGCCGTCACCGCCGCCTCGAGCACCCGCAGCGCGGTGTCGGGGTCGAACTTGTAGCCGTCGAAGAAGTGCTCGGCGTCGAGGAACACCCGCCGGCCCTCCGAACGCAGGAGCGACACCGTGTCGGCGACCATGGCGCAGTTCTCGGCGACGTCGGTGCGCAGGGCCCGCTCGATGTGGCGGCGGTCGGACTTGGCCACCAGCGTCACCACCGGCGCCTGGGAGTCGAGCAGCGCCTGCACCTGCGGGTCCTCGGCCGCCGTGCGTCCGGCGCGCCGCGTGGAACCGAACGCCACGAGCACCGCGTGCCGCAGCTGGAGCTCCCCCGCCGCGGCACGAGCGAAGAACTCGGTGTCCTTCGGCATCGCCCCCGGCCAGCCGCCCTCGATGAACCCGACCCCCAACGCGTCGAGATGACCGGCGACGGCCAGCTTGTCGGCCACCGAGTAGCTGATGCCCTCGCGCTGCGCCCCGTCCCGCAGCGTGGTGTCGAAGACGTGGAAGGCGTCGCCGAGCGGGGTTCCGGCCGGTTCGGTTCGGGACATTCGAGAAGCTCCTGGCTGTCGGGGCGTGATCGGGGCAACAAAAAAGACCCCCCGCGGATGCGAGAGGTCTGCGCGTCGGCTGTGGTGTTCGTTAGCCGACGCGCCCGTCAATAATGATCACGCAGAGGTGCTGCACGCCGCGAGTGTGGCACGGGCCTCCCACGCTGTCACACGGCCCGCCCACATTGTGAGACGGCGCCTACTGCGAGCCCACCCGTGCCGCCGCCAGCCGCGGGACGAACTCGTCGAGCAGGTGCGGCAGGCTGAGCACGCTGGAGAACTGCAGCGCGTCGTACTCCGTGCCGTCCATGAACAGGGCCCGGCCCTCGCGGACGACCGGCAGCGCGGCCAGGATCGGGTCGGACTCGATCTCGGCCCGCTCCTGCGGTGAGCCGGCCTGCCAGACCAGCACGTCGGCGTTCAGCATGCCCGCGTTCTCGCGGCTCACCGTGCCGTAGAAGCTGTCGCCCGCCGCGGCGTCGAGCTCGGGCGGCACCACCATCCCGAGGGCGCCGAAGAACCGCGTGCGGGTGTCGTCCGTTGCGTGGAAGGGGTAGTTGCCGTCGTACATCGGGCCGGAGAGGACGAGGCTGCGCCCCACCAGGTCCGGGTTCGCGGCCTCGACCTCGGCGAACCGCGCCTCGACCTGCGCGATCAGCTCCTCGGCCCGCTCCGGCTGCCCGAGCGCCTGACCCGTCACGCGGGTCTGCACCTCCCACGGAGTGCCGAAGTCGACGTACCCGGCCGGCTGCACGACCGTCGGCGCGATGCGGCTGAGCGTGTCGTACTGCTGCTGGTCCAGCCCCGCGGTGACCGCCATGATCAGATCCGGCTGCAGCGCGGCGACCTGCTCGAAGTCGACGGCCTCCCGGGGCAGGATCGCCGGCCGGGCGTCACCGGCCGCGGCGTCGGCCCACGGGAAGATGACGTCGTCCTCCGGCCCGAACGCGTACCGCACGCCGACCGGCACCACGCCGAACGCGAGGATCGCGTCCTGCTCGGTGTAGCCGAGCGACACCACCCGCTGGGGCGCCGCCGGCACGACGGTCTCGCCGAACTTGTGCGGCACGGTCACCGGGAAGCCGTCGCCCGGCACCGGCGCCGCCGCCTCCGGAGCGGCACCGGAGGCGCAGCCGGAGAGGAGGGCAGTGGCGGCGAGAGCGATCAGCAGGCGGCGGAGCACCGGGGTTGTCTACCGGAAGTTAGGTGAGCCTGCAATAACCTGGATCACTTACGCATCGGCCTCGAGACGCAGGTCCCGGCCGCGCGTCTCCGGCATCCGGATCGCCGTGATCAGGCTGACCAGCATGATCGCGCTCATGTAGACCGCCACACCGACCCAGCCGGCGGTGAGCTGCACCAGCACCCCCGACAGCAGCGGCGCGATCCCGCCGCCGAGCACCGCCGAGAACTCCCGCCCGAGCGCGACACCGGCGTAGCGATAGCGCGAACCCGCCAGCTCGGCGAACGCGGCGCCCTGCGAGCCGACCGTGCCGTAGGCGGCGAAGACGAAGCCGAGCACGATCACGAGCACGACGAGCGCCGGCTCGCCGGTGTCGAGCATCAGGAACGCCGGGGCCGGGAAGACCACGAGGATCGCGGCGACCGTGATGATCACCGGCCTTCGTCCGAACCGGTCGGTGAGCGAACCCGTGACGAACGCGGACAAACAACCGAACAGCGCCCCGACCAGCAGCGCCTGCGGCACCAGCCGCGCGTCCACACCGACGGTCTGGATCAGGTAGCTACCCATGAACACCTGGAACACGTACGACTGCGTGTTGCCGCCGATGTTCAGCGCGAACGTCCGGAAGAACGGCCTGCGCCCCACCGTGAACACGCTCTTGACCGGCGACACCTCCGCCTTCTGCTCCTGCTTCGCCTGCTCGAAGACAGGCGCGTCCCGCAGGCGCCTGCGCAGGACGTACGCGGCGACCGTCACGAAGGCGCTGGAGAAGAACACCAGCCGCCAACCCCACGCGAGCAACTGGTCCTGGGGCAGCAGCTGGGCGAGGATCCACACCACCGCCCCGAGCGCCGTACCCGCCGAGGCACCCACGAACACCAGCGACGCGTACCGCCCGCGGCTCTCGCGCGGCGCCGCCTCCGTGAGCAACACGACCCCACCCGCCTGCTCCGCACCCGCCCCGGCCCCCTGCAACAGCCGAAGCACCACCAGCAACGCCGGAGCGAGCATCCCCGCCTGCTCGTACGTCGGCAACGCACCGATGAGGAACGTCGAGATCCCCATCAGGAACAGCGTGGCCACCAGCACGAACTTCCGCCCCAGCCGGTCGCCGTACCGGGAGAAGAACAACCCGCCCAGCGGCCGGGCGAGGAACCCCACGGCATACGTGGCGAACCCCGCCAGCACCCCGATCGCCGGATCCGCCTGCGTGAAGAAGATCTTGTTGAAGATGATCGCGGTGGCGGTGCCGTAGATGACGAAGTCGTACTGCTCGAGAGCGGTGCCGATGAGCCCACCCCACGCCGCGGTGCGCAGGTTGCGCCGGTCGACGACATTGCCGGAGCCGTCGTCGGCGCCTTGCACACCAACACCAGGCCCTGCCTCGTCCGTCATCCGCGGGATGTTAAGGGCGCGACGCAGGTCCCGCAGGGCAGCCAGCCGGACCTGCCGAGATTGCAGCAAAGCCACTTTCATGCAATGAGATGGCATGAAAGTGGCTTTGCTGCAACGGGTCTCGCGAATCGGGCCCGGTAGCTCGACCGTCCGGTCAGCATGAGCTCATGGAGCTCACGAGGTTGCGGGCCAGGTTTCCCGACAGCGTCGCGACCGCCAAGCAGCTCGTCGCAGCCGGTGTGCCGGAGCGGACCGTGTACCACCGCTGCCTCGAGGGCGGCCCCTGGCAGAACCCGCTGCCAGGCATCGTCTTCCTGTTCTCCGGACGGCCCACACGCCGCCAGTCGGTGCTGGCTGCGGTGTTGCTCGGCGGCCCCGCGGCGCTGGTCACCGGTGCGGAGGCGTGCCGCCGGCACGGCATGCGCCGCGGGCCGGCGCGGCTGCGGGACGAACGCGACACCATCGATGAAGTCCACCTGCTCGTGCCCGACCGACGCCAGCTTCGGTCGGTCGACTACGTGCACGTCGAACGCACGAAGTCGCTACCGGAGCCCGTCATCCGGTCCGGCGTGCCCCTGGCGCCGCTCCCCCGCGCGTGCATAAGCGCCGTCCGCCGGCTGCGCACCGAAGGGGAAATCGCGGAGCTGATGTCCGACGCCGTGCAGCGCAGGCTGTGCACGGTGGGAGAGCTCTCCCGGGAGTTGGAGGCGAGCTCCCGGCGTCACACGGCTCTCCCCCGTCGCGTGCTGCGATCGGTGGCCGACGGCGTGCACTCGGCGGCCGAACTCACAGCCAAGAGGATGTGGAACCGCACCGGGCTTCCGTCGCCCATGTGGAACGCCGAGATCTATGCCGAGGACGGAGTGTTCCTCGGCATCGCGGACTGCTGGCTCGACGACGTTGCGATGGTGTGGGAGATCGAGTCGACGGAGTGGCACCTGAGCCCGGAAGACCACGACCGTACCGTCGAGCGAGCAGCCCGGTTCACCGCAGCTGGCGCGATCTACACGGCGACGAAGCCGAAGAGGATCCGAACGGACCCGATGGGCGTGGCACAGACCTTGCGAGCCACGTATGCACAGGCCGCAGCTCGCCCGCGTCCACCTCTACGCGCCGTTCCACCCGGCGCCGCCGTTGCAGCAAAGCCACTTTCACGCAACGAGATTGCATGAAAGTGGCTTTGCTGCAATTAGCCGGATCCCCGAGCCTTACGACGTCGGGGAGGGGGTGGCCCTCGCGCTCACCAGGGCCGCCAGGCGGTCGCCGATGGACTGGGTGTGGCCGGTGGCGCTGTGGTCGCGGGTGGCCAGGTCGAAGGCGACGGCGGCCTCGATGCGGCGGGAGGCGTCGCGGTTGCCGAGGTGGTCGAGGAGGAGTGCCACCGAGAGGATGGCGGCGGTGGGGTCGGCGATGCCCTGGCCCGCGATGTCGGGGGCGCTGCCGTGCACGGGTTCGAACATGCTCGGGTTGCGCCGGCTCACGTCGAGGTTGCCGCTGGCGGCGAGGCCGATGCCGCCGGTGACGGCCGCGGCGAGGTCGGTGAGGATGTCGCCGAACAGGTTGTCGGTGACGATCACGTCGAACCGGCCCGGGTCGGTCACCATGTGGATCGTGGTGGCGTCGATGTGCTGGTACGCCACGGAGACCTCGGGGTGTTCCAGGGAGACCTCCTCGACGATCCGCGACCACAGGCGGCCCGAGTAGCTCAGCACGTTGGTCTTGTGCACCAGCGTGAGGTGCTTGCGGGGCCGCCGGGACGCGCGGTCGAACGCGTCGCGCACCACGCGCTCCACGCCGAACGCGGTGTTGGTGCTCACCTCGGTGGCGATCTCGTGCGGGGTGTCCTTGCGGAGGATCCCGCCGGTGCCGACGTACGGGCCCTCGGTGCCTTCGCGCACGACGACCATGTCGATCTCTTTGGCCCCGGCCAGCGGCCCGCGGACGCCCGGGTAGAGGCGGGCGGGACGCAGGTTGACGTGGTGGTCGAGCTCGAACCGCAGGCGCAGCAGGAGGCCGCGCTCGAGGATGCCGCTGGGCACCGACGGGTCGCCGACGGCGCCGAGCAGGATCGCGTCGTGTTGCTGCAGCTCGGTGAGCACAGACTCCGGCAGCAGCTCTCCCGTGGAGTGCCAGCGGGCAGCGCCGAGGTCGTAGGTGGTGGTCTCGGCACCCGGTGAGACCTCGTTGAGGACCTTGAGCGCCTCGTCGATGACCTCCGGCCCGATGCCGTCCCCCGGAATGACCGCAAGGCGCATTGCCGATGTCCTCTCTCCGTCTGGCCCCGAAGCAGCCGGGCGCACGTTACCGGCCGCGACGGCACCGCTCCGCCGTCCGCCACCCGATCGCGGTCACCCGGTCGCGTGGATCTGGTGCGGAAGCGGATCACCGTGCCGCTTTGTCGGCTCGTGACACGCCCCCGAGCGGGCCATTCTGCCCCTCCGCCCGACCGGCACGAACGGGGCCCCCGCCCATGTTCAGCACCCGGACGGCGGACACCCCACCGTCCGAACGCGCGCACGCCGCGCCGTCCGGAACGGCAAGTGATCAACTTCCGGCGAGCGGCCACGAGTCGAGGAGCTCGTAGCGGGAGGTGCGATCGGGTCCGGCGCCGAGGTGGCTGTGCACGAGGTGCAACTCTTCCGCGGTCCAGGTGCGCCCGGCGAAGCCGGCCAGCGCGTCGACGAGGGGGCGCAGGTCGGTGCCGTCCCGCGCGCGGGCCAGGGTGAGGTGGGGCCGGTAGGGCCGCTCCTCGATCGCGACCCCGGCCCGCCGGGCGGCCGCCCGCACCGACGCGGCGAGCCGCCGCAGCGCCGCGACGTCACCGGTGACCCGGGTCCAGAGCACCCGATCACCGAACCGGCCCGCACCCTGGAGCGCGAGCCGCATCGGCGGATGCCGGACGGCGGTTCGCGCCAGCCGTACGGAGAGGTCGGCCCGCGCCTCGTCGTCGACCTCGCCGAGGAACGCGAGCGTGAGGTGCCACTGGTCGGGCCGGGTCCACCGCAGCTCCGGAAGAGCGGAGCGCACCCCGGCGACGGCCGACTGCACCTGCGCGAGAGCTTCCGGCGGCGGGGTGGCCGCCACGAACAGCCGCATCATCGCCTCCGGGGCGGCAGCGGGACGCGGGCGAGGTCCGCCGCCACCACGACCGCACCGCCGAACACCTCCGCTGCCTCGGCGGCGAATCGGGCGGGGTCGGGGTAGCGCTGGGAGAAATGGGTCAGCACCAGCTGCCGCACCCCGCATTCGGCGGCGACGGTGGCCGCCTGCCGGGCGGTGAGGTGCCCGTAACTCCGGGCGAGGGCCTCGTCCTCGGTGAGGAACGTGGACTCGATGACGAGCATGTCGACGCCGTCGGCCAGCGCGTAGACGGCGTCGCAGAGGCGGGTGTCCATGACGAAGGCGAACCGCTGGCCGCGCCGCGGGGCGCTCACGTCCGCCAGCCGCACCGTGCGCCCGTCCACCACCAGCGCGCCTTCCCGCTGCAGCCGGCCGACGTCCGGCCCGGTGATCCCGTGTGCGGCCAGCCGGTGGGGCAGCATGCGGCGCCCGTCCGGCTCGGCGAACCGGTAGCCGAACGCCTCCACCGGGTGCTCGAGCCGGCGGGCCTCCAGCGTGCCACCGGGACCGGACGCGAGCACGCCGTCGCGCTCGACCGGCTCCTCGCGCAGGTCGGCGACCTCGTGGAAGGAGCTGGCGTGCCGCAGCCGCGCGAAGTACTCCTGCCCGGACGCGGGGAAATGCGCGACCACCGGGTGCGCGACGCCGTCCAGCGAGAGCCGCTGGACGACGCCGGGCAGGCCCAGGCAGTGATCACCGTGGAAGTGGGAGATGCAGATGCGGGTGATCGCGCTGCTCGGCACGCCGGCCAGCAGGAGCTGCCGTTGCGTGCCCTCCCCCGGGTCGAACAGGAAGCCCTGGCCGTCCCAGCGCAGCAGGTACCCGTTGTGGTTGCGGGTGCGGGTCGGGGCCTGGCTGGCGGTGCCCAGCACGATGAGCTCCCGACCCGACACCGCTCCAGTGTCCGGCGTCAGTCGAACGAGATGAGACGCGTGGTCTTCGCCCCCACGGACGCGCCGATCGGCTCCAGCACGCCCGGGTCCACCGGCCGGTCGACGCGCAGCAGCATGATCGCGTCGGTGCCGTCGGTGGTCTGGCTGATCTGCGCGGCCTCGATGTTGACGGCGGCCTCGCCGAGCAGCGAACCGACCCGACCCATGACGCCGGGACGGTCGGCGTACTCCAGCAGGAGCACCTCGCCCTCGGCGCGCAGGTCGAAGTGCCGGCCGTTGACCTCGACCAGCTTCTCCACCTGGCCGCGGCCGGTGAGGGTGCCGGACACGGTGATCGACTCGCCGTCGGGCATCGCCGCGCGCAGCTGCACGACGCTGCGGTGGTTCTCGCTCTCCGGCGCGGTGGTCAGCTCCACGTCCACTCCGCGCTCTGCGGCCAGGGCGGGCGTGTTGACGAACGTGACCTGGTCCTCGACGACCTTCGTGAACACCCCGCGGAGGGCGGCGAGCTGCAGCACCGAGACGTCCTCAGCCGCCAGCTCACCCGCGACATCCACCGTGATCGTGGTGGGCAGCCGCCCCGCGACGGCGTAGAGCACGGTGCCGAGCTTCTGCACGAGCGGCAGCCACGGCCGGACCTCCTCGCCGACCAGGCCCCCGACCTGCACGTTCACCGCGTCCGGCACGAACTCGCCGGCCAGCGCGAGCTGCACCGACCTCGCGACGTCGGTGCCGGCGCGGTCCTGCGCCTCGTCGGTGGACGCGCCGAGGTGCGGGGTGACGACCACCTGCGGCAGCTCGAACAGAGGGCTGGAGGTGGTGGGCTCGGTGACGTAGACGTCGATGCCGGCGCCGCCGACGTGGCCGCTGCGCACGGACTCGGCCAGCGCGTCCTCGTCGATGAGGCCACCGCGGGCGGCGTTGACGATGAGCACGCCCTTCTTGGTGAGGGCGAGCTGGTCCTTGCCGATCAGCCCGAGGGTCTCCGGGGTCTTGGGCAGGTGGATCGAGATCACGTCGGCGAGGCGCAGCAGCTCGTCGAGCTCCACGAGCTCGATGCCCAGCTGCGCGGCACGGGCCGGGGCGACGTACGGGTCGTAGGCGATCAGCTCGACGCCGAACGCGGCGAGCCGCTGCGCCACGAGCTGGCCGATCTTGCCGAGGCCGACGACGCCGACGAGCTTGCCGTTCAGCTCGACACCGGTGTAGGAGCTGCGCTTCCACTGGCCCTGGCGCAGGCTCGCGTCCGCGGCGGGGATGTGCCGTGCGGTGGCGAGCAGCAGCGCGACCGCGTGCTCAGCGGCCGAGACGATGTTCGAGGTGGGCGCGTTGACGACCATGACACCGCGGGCGGTGGCGGCGGGCACGTCGACGTTGTCGAGGCCGACGCCGGCGCGGGCCACGACCTTCAGCCGGGTGGAGGCGGCGAGCGCCTCGGCGTCGACCTTCGTGGCCGACCGGACGAGCAGGGCGTCGGCATCGGCGATCGCGGCCAGCAGCGCAGGGCGGTCGGTGCCGTCCACGTGGCGGATCTCGACGTCGTCACCGAGGAGCTCCACCGCGGACGGCGCGAGCTTCTCGGCGAGCAGGACGACAGGGCGGGTGGCGGCCTGCCCTTTAATCTGGACGGTGCTCACGGCGGATGCAGGGCTCCCGGATCGAGGTCTGGTACGAGACCCCCGATCGTAGATGCGCTGATCGGCCGCAGTACCCGCGACGTGGGCGGGGCGACACGCGAACCGGACGAACCCCCGGCGACCTCAGACCCGCGAGCCCGCCGGAGCGAAGCGGAGGCAATCAGACCCGCGAGCGGAACGGCACCTGAAAGCCCGCGAGCCCGCCGGAGCGAAGCGGAGGCAATCAGACGCGAGCCGGCTTCACCTGTTCTGCGAGCAGCTCGACGGATCGGCGCCACGCCGCGCGGTCCACCACCGGGAACGTGACGATCAGCTCGTCGGCGTCGGCGCGGATCGCGAAATCCTCGAGGTACTTCACGACGACGTCGGGGGTGCCGGCGGCCGTGTAGCGCGTCATCGACCGGATCTGCTGCCCCGCGGGCGCGTCGAGCACGGCCTCGGCCTCGTCGTCGGTGAGGTCGTGGCCGCCGCGCGAGAGGAACCGCTTCACGCGGTCGCGCTGCACGGCGTGCAGCCGCTGCGCGGCCTCGTCGGCGGAGTCGGCGGCGACGACGTTCACGGCTGCCAGTACCCGCGGTGCGGCGAGCTGCGCCGACGGCCGGAACTCCTGGCGGTAGATGGCGACGGCCTGCTCCAGCGCGTCCGGGGCGAAGTGCGAGGCGAACCCGTACGGCAACCCGAGCGCCGCGGCCACCCGAGCGCCGTACAGCGAGGAGCCCAGGATCGTGAGCGGAACGGCGGTGCCCCGGCCCGGGTATGCGTGCACGCCCGGCACGAGGCTCTCGTCGGAGAGGAACGCCTGCAGTTCCTGGACGTCCTGCGGGAAGCGGTCGGACGCGGTGTGGTCGCGGCGCAGCGCGGCGACGGTGGGCTGGTCGGTGCCCGGGGCCCGGCCCAGCCCGAGCTCGATGCGCCCGGGGTGCAGGGTGGCGAGGGTGCCGAACTGCTCGGCGATCACCAGCGGGGAGTGGTTGGGCAGCATGACGCCGCCGGAGCCGAGCGTGATCCGCTCGGTGTTCGCCGCGACGTGCGCGATCAGCACGCTGGTGGCCGACGAAGCCACCGCCCGCATGTTGTGGTGCTCCGCGTACCAGATCCGCCGGAACCCCCACTTCTCCGCGCGCTGCGCCAGCGCGACGCTCGCCTCGAGGCCTTCGCGGACGGTCTCGCCGTCCCCGACGGTGGCGAGGTCGAGGATCGACAGCGGAAGGGGGAGGGACACGGCGGCGACCTTTCGTTTGCGGGACATCATCGACAACCCCGCGGTCTCGCCACGTCTTCCCGCCCGCCGTCAGCCGGGCCCGGGCCGCCCCTGAAACCACCCGCGCTCCATGGCGAGCGCACCCGCCTGGAAACGTGTGGTGGCGCCGAGGCGGCCCATGAGGTTGGCGACGTCCCGGTGGTAGGTGCGGACCGAGACGCCGATGAGCCGGGCGGCAGCGACGTCGGAGGCGCCGGTCCGCAGGAGTCGCAGCACGGCCTGCTCCCGACCGCCGCCCGAGTGGGTGGCGACCGGGTCCGCCTCCCGCCACAACTGCTCGAACAAGGCGGCAAGGGTCGCCACCACCAACGGCTCCCCGAGCAGTAGCCCGTCGTGCGTGAGCCCGCCGGGTAACAGCAGCGCGGCCCGCCGGTCCACGACGAGGAGCTGGTGCCGGACCTCGTCCAGCACCCGCCGGTCCGCGACCGCGTCGAGGGATGGCGCGGTGGCGGACGACCCGCCCGCCTGCGCGGAGCTCGGCCCGACCCACGGCGTCTGGAGGAGCCTCACGGCTACGCCCCTCGCCGCCGCCGCAGCCAAAGCCGGTGGGCAGCCGAAGCCGGTGGGGCCGCCAGGTACTCGGCCACACTGCACGGCGGAGCCGGCACCATTGCACAGACCTGCGTTTCCGCCTGTCGCAGTAGTTCGGTGACAGCCGCGAACGCATCGACGGCGTGGCCGATCGGCCGAACGGACTGCGGCGCCACCGTCACGGTTCACGCCTCCCCAGAACCGGCGATCCGCGCCGCCACCGGCCGACGATAACGGTGGGCGGCGAGGAATGGTGGCAGTCGGCGGAACTGGTGCTTCCCGCCGGCGGTCTAGTGGTCGCCGTCGGCCGCGAGACGCAGGACCTGTTCGACGTACTCCCGAATCGGGACGGCAGGCCCGGCGTCCGGTGGCTCGATGAGCGCCGGCTGCCCGAAATCGTCGAGAATGAGGACGAACCGAGCGGCGTCGTGGACGGTGCCGTCGGCTCCCTGGGATCCCGCGGGAACGTCGAGCCGGAACTCGGTGACGCGATTGCGGTCGTCGAGGTGGACCTCGCCAGTGGCGTCGGAGTCGATCTGGCCAGTCTCGACGAAAGCGTGCCGCATGCCCTCGCGGAGCCGCTCCGGGCTGGCCTCGACGGCTCTCCGCCCGCTCATCGTCACGGCCTGCACCCCTGCTCGTCCGGTCGCCTGCACGTCCTCGACGCCGTACAACCAGCCGAGAACGGCGAGCGGGCCCGCCGCCACCCAGCCGCCGACGTCCGCCACGTGCCACTGCTCCTCGACATCGGTGCGCTGCACATTGCGGAAGTAGACGGTGCCTCCGTCGACGACCTGCAATCCGCCCGCGGGCTCATCGGCCGGATCCGCCGACCCGGTCTCGACGTCGACGTGCGCGGCGAGCCGCTCCTGCGAGAAATCGCAGACGCCGCGGTAGCGCATCGTGACCCCGCCGGGTGAGCTATTCAACTCCATCCTGAAGGACGCCGTGCCGGCCTCCAGGGTGGAATCCACAGCGGCACCGATCGTTGCGCTACTCGCCTTCACGGAGGCCTCTCCTCGGTGTGATTCGGTCGACATCAGCGTAGCGCGCCGCAAACCCCGTTACAGGCACGGACGTGCGCCGCGCATACCGCGGCCATGCAGGCGAACTTCGCCGGGAGGTTGGGGATGTGATTGCACTTCGCGGCATCCGATCCGCAGCGGGCGGAAAGGCAGAAGGTCATGCAGCTCAGGTAGCCCTGTCTGCGCTGGGCGAGCTCGGGCGGCCGACCGGGAAGGACCGGAGCGGATGCCAGTGGGGTGGGCCTGCCGCTCCCGTCGACACCCATCATCGTCAGCTCCGTGACCCGCCTACCGGCCGCGTCGACGCGGGCGCACCATCGTGCTCGCGGCGTCGACGCCCTCCGGCGTAGCGCAGTTCGCCGCGGGCGCCGGCGCGGCCGCTCCCGGCGTGGTGCGCAGGCCGAGGCCGATCACCGCCAGGACGGCCACCATCCACAGGCGGCGTAGGCCGGCACCGGTCAGTGCGCTGATCCCCCGATACCTCCGCCGCGGTCTCCACCATCTGTCCACTTCGCTACCCCCCTCAGCACCGGGTACTGCATCGACAGCACCGAGGTCGACGATCAGGAGGGCGGATCGGTGGCGTTGGCAGGAAGTTGCCACCCGCGCTGCCGGCCCGGGCTCAGCGCGGGAGGTTCGCGATCACCTCGACGGCGCGGTCCAGCTCGGCCTCGGTGTTGTAGTAGTGCGGTGACAGGCGCGCGAGCGGGTGGACGTCCCGCACCTCGCTGTCGAACTGGGTGTGCTCGGCCGTGGTGGCGGTCACGTTGATCCCGGCGCGGGCCAGCGCGGCGACGACGTCCTCGGCCGGCATGCCGTCGACCTTGACCGTCACGATCGCGCACCGGGTGGTGCCGAGGTCGTGGGTGGAGACGCCGGGCAGCGCGTCGAGCCGATCGCGCAGCTGGGCGCCCAGCGCGAGCGTGCGCCCGGCTATCGCGGCCATACCCAGGTCGAGGGCCTGCCGCACGGCGGCGCCCAGGCCGAGCAGGTTGACGTAGCTGTTCTCCCACGACTCGAAGCGCCGGGCACCGTCGACCCAGGTGAAGCCCCGCCCGCCGTCCCAGGTGGCGGAGGCGATCTCGGCGACGTACGGGTCGAGCCGATCGAGCGCCGCCGAGCGCACCCAGAGGAAGCCGGTGCCCCGCGGGCCGCGCAGGAACTTGCGCCCGGTGGCGGTGAGCAGGTCGCAGCCGATCTCCTCGACGTCCAGCGGGAACTGGCCCACCGACTGCGTGGCGTCGAGCAGGAACAGCGCCCCGGCCTCGCGGGCGATGCGCCCGATCTCGGCGGCCGGGTTGACCAGCCCGCCGCTCGTCGGGACGTGGCTGACCCCGATCAGCCGCGTGCGCTCGTCGACGAGGTCGGCCAGCGCCGCGGTGTCGAGCTGCCCGCTCGCGTCGTTCGGCACCACGACGACCTCGGCACCGGTCCGCTGCGCGACCTGCAGGTAGGCCAGCACGTTGCTGCCGTACTCGGCGCGGCCGGTGAGGATCCGGTCGCCGGGGCCGATCGGCACCGAGTAGAACGCCGCGTTCCAGGCGTGGGTGGCGTTGTCGAAGAAGGCGACCTCGTCGGGGGCACCGCCCACCAGCTCGGCCACCGCGGCGTACACCGCCGCGATGTCGTCCTGCACGGCATCCGCCGCCTCGTACCCGCCGACCTCGGCCTCGCGGCGCAGATGGCCGAGCATGGCGTCCAGCGTGGGCTGGGTGAGCAGGCCCGCGCCGGCGTTGTTGAGGTGCACCCGGTGGGCGCAGCCGGGGGTCAGGGCACGGAGCGCGTCGACGTCCATCCGCCCGATCATGCACGACGTGGTGGGTTCGGAGGTCAGGCCGCGGTCCAGCCGCCGTCCACGGTGAGCACGTGCCCGGTGACGTAGCTCGCCGCGTCCGACGCCAGGAACAGCACCGGTCCGTCGAGCTCGGCGATGTCGGGGATCCGCCCCAGCAGCGTTCGCCCGCCGATCCGCCGGCGCTGGTGGGGATCGGCGAGCTCCCCGGTGAGCGGGGTCGGGAAGAACCCGGGCGCCAAGGCGTTGACGCGGACGCCGCGGCCGCCCCACTGCTCTGCCAGGTGACGGGTGAAGGTGATCAGACCGCCCTTCGCCGCGTGGTAGCCCGCCATCCCGGCACCGGAGCTGATCATGCCGAAGATGGACGCGATGTTGATCACCGATGCTCCGGGGCGGCCGAACAGCAGTGGCCCGGCGAGCCGGCACATGTCGATGACCGCGACGAGATCGAGGTCGACGATCTCGGTGACATCGCTCAACGACTGGGTCTCCAGGGCCCCGTCGTCGCAGATGCCGGCACTGTTGATCAATACGTCGAGGTGTCCGTACCGGTCCCGGACGGCGTCGATCAGGGCGATCCGGAATGCGGCGTCACGGAGGTCGCCCGGGAGGACCAGCGGCGAGCCGGCCATGGTGGACGCCCGGTGCCGCAACCGGTCGGCACTCCGCGCGGTGAGCACGACCTCGGCCCCCGCGGCGTCCAGCGTGCCCGCCATCCGCGCACCCAGGCCCGACGAGGCCCCCGTGACCAGCGCGACGCGGCCGTCCAGCCGGAAGGCGGCCAGCGGGTCCGGACCGGTACCACTCACGCTCGTTGTGGAGGTCATGCCGGTCTCCTCGGTGCTCGCCGGAGTGGTGATCCCAGCGTCGGACACCGACATTGGCCGCGGGTTGGCCGCACCTTGGCCGAACGTTGCGGCGCCGGTCAGCGCAGCAGTTCGACGTGGTAGCCCTGCACCGCCGCGCTGGGCGCGGCGCCCAGCTCGTCGCGGAGCAGGATGCGCAGCTCTTCATAGGCCGCCAGCGCCTCGGCGACGTTGCCCCGGGCGGCCAGCGTGCGCATCAGGAGCAGGTGTCCGGTCTCGCGCAGCGGCGCGGTCGCCACCAGCTCGCGGGCGGCCCGCTCGGCGGCCGGCAGCTCCGAGCCCCCGAGGCGCAGGCAGGCGGTCGTGTAGCTCTCCAGCGCGCGGACGCCCGCATCGGCCAGCCGGCGACGCCAGCTCTCCACCCACGGGTTCGTCGCCTCGGGCAGGAGCGTCCGGCGCATGACGAAGTGAGCGGTCAGGGCCGCGAACCAGGCGCGCCGCCAGTTGCCCGACGCCACGGCCGACTCGGCGGTGTGCAGCGCCGCCATCGCCCGCTCGACGTCGACCACCGCCGGTTCGGGCAACACCGCTGACAGCTGTCCGCGCCCCGGTAGGACATCCGCGCCGATCGCCGCGCGCAGCTTCGAGATCACCACCGTGAGCGCGGCGCCGGCCGACGGTGGCGACCCGTCGGGCCACAGCGCATCGATCAGCGCCTCCCGCGGGACCGGGTGCGGCCGGCGCAGGACCAGGTACGCGAACAGCAGGCGCGCCTGGCGGCTGAGCTGGTCCGGTCCGATGTCGTGCCCGCCCAGCTCGACGGCGAAGGTGCCGCACAGCTGGACCCGCGCGCCACCGGCAACGTCTTGCACCGTCTTCACCTCCGCGCTAGACCGGGGACGATACGGCGGCGGAGGGAGCCCGATGACCCGTCAAGTGCGGTGCGAGTGCGGGTACACCGCTCGCGGGCGGAGCGATGACGAGGTGATCGCACTCATCCTGGCCCACGTCGCGGCCGAGCACCCCGAGCTGGCCGGCTCCGAGACGGCGGACGACGTGCGGGACTGGATCGAGCTCGTGCCGGACTGAGCTCCGGGTCCGGGCGATCACGCACGACGGCCCTCCCGTCCGACGTGTCCGGACGGGAGGGCCGCTCGCGGAGAGGCTCAGGTGGCCTTGCTGCCCACCCAGCTCATCAGGCCGCGCAGCTTCTCCCCGACCTGCTCGATCGGGTGCTGCTGGCCCTCGGCCTGCAGCTTGGTGAAGTTGGGGCGGCCGTTGTCGTCCTCGGCCACCCACTCCGCCGCGAAGCGCCCGTCCTGGATCTCGGCCAGGATCTTGCGCATCTCCTCCTTGACCGCCGGCGTGATCACGCGCGGGCCGCGGGTGAGGTCGCCGTACTCCGCGGTGTCGGAGATGGAGAAGCGCTCGTTGGCGATGCCGCCCTCGTACATGAGGTCGACGATCAGCTTGAGCTCGTGCAGGCACTCGAAGTAGGCGATCTCCGGGGCGTAGCCGGCCTCGGTGAGCACCTCGAACCCGGTCTGGACGAGCGCGGCCGCGCCGCCGCAGAGCACGGCCTGCTCACCGAACAGGTCGGTCTCGGTCTCCTCCTTGAACGTGGTCTCGATGACGCCCGCGCGGGCGCCGCCGATGGCCGCGGCGTAGGAGAGGGCGAGCGCCTTCGCGTTCCCGCTCGGGTCCTGCTCGACGGCGATGAGCGCGGGCACGCCCTTGCCGTCGACGAACTGGCGGCGCACGAGGTGGCCGGGGCCCTTCGGAGCGACCATCGCCACGTCGACGTTCGCCGGGGCCTTGATCAGCTCGTAGCGGATGTTGAAGCCGTGCCCGAAGAAGATCGCGTCGCCGTCCTCGAGGTTCGGCGCGATGTCGTCGGCGTAGATGTGGCGCTGCTTGGTGTCGGGCGCCAGGATCATGATCAGGTCCGCCCACGCGGAGACCTCGGCGGGCGTACCCACCGTCAAGCCCTCGTCCTGGGCCTTCTGCCGTGACTTCGAGCCCTCGGGCAGGCCGATCCGGACGTCGACGCCGGAGTCACGCAGCGACAGCGAGTGTGCGTGGCCCTGGCTCCCGTAGCCGATCACCGCGACCTTGCGGCCCTGGATGATCGACAGGTCGGCGTCGTCGTCGTAGTAGATGTTCACGCTCATGACGGGTGGGGTCGTCCTCTCCGAAGGGTGTTAACGAACAGCTGCGGCGGTGATGGAGCGGGGACCGCGGCCGACGGCCACCATCCCGGACTGCACCATCTCCCGGATACCGAAGGGCTCGAGGTTCTTCAGCAACGCGGCGAGCTTCTCGGCGGTGCCGGTGGCCTCGATCGTGAGGGCCTCGGGCGTCACGTCGACGGCCTTGGCGCGGAACAGGTTCACGATCTCGAGCACCTGGCTGCGGACGCCCGGGTCGGCGCGCACCTTGACCAGTAGCAGCTCGCGCTGCACCGAGGCCGCCGCCTCGAGCTCGACGATCTTGATGACGTGCACGAGCTTGTTGAGCTGCTTGGTGACCTGCTCGAGCGGGAAGTCGTCGACGGCGACCACGATGGTCATCCGCGAGACGTCGGGGTGCTCGGTGGGCCCGACCGCGAGCGACTCGATGTTGAACCCGCGGCGCGAGAACAGCCCGGACACCCGCGCGAGCACGCCGGGCTTGTCCTCGACCAGCACCGACAGGGTGTGTCTCTGGGTCATGCTTTCCTCGTCATCTGCGAGCTGGCCGTCGCGTCGTCGGCGACGATCTCGTCCGAGTCGAACAACGGCCGGATGTCGCGGGCGGCCATGATCTGGTCGTTGCCGGTGCCGGCCGCGACCATCGGCCAGACCTGGGCGTCGGCGCCGACGACGAAGTCGATCACGACCGGCTGGTCGTTGATCTCCATGGCCTGCTTGATCACGCGGTCGACGTCGTCCTTGTGCTCGGCGCGCAGCCCGACGCAGCCCATCGCCTCGGCGAGGAGCTTGAAGTCCGGGATGCGGTGCTTGTGCGTGCCGAGGTCGGTGTTGGAGTAGCGCTCCTTGTAGAACAGGTTCTGCCACTGCCGGACCATGCCGAGGTTCCCGTTGTTGATGACGGCGACCTTGATCGGGATGCCCTCGATCGCGCAGGTGGCCAGCTCCTGGTTGGTCATCTGGAAGCAGCCGTCGCCGTCGATGCACCAGACCACCGCGTCCGGCCGGGCCATCTTGGCCCCCATCGCGGCGGGCACGGCGTAGCCCATCGTGCCGAGGCCGCCGGAGTTCAGCCACGACCGCGGCTTCTCGTACTTGATGAACTGCGCCGCCCACATCTGGTGCTGGCCCACGCCCGCGGTGTACACCGCGTCCGGCCCGGCGATCTCCCCGATCCGCTCGATGACGTACTGCGGGGACAGCGAACCGTCGGCCGGCCAGTCGTAGCCGAGCGGGTAGGTCGTGCGGAGGTCGTCCAGCTGCGCCCACCACGGTGCGAGGTCCGTCCGGCCCGAGTCGTGCTCGGCCCGGACGACGTCGATCAGCTCGGTGATGACCTCCTTGCAGTCGCCCACGATCGGGACGTCCGCGCGGCGGTTCTTGGAGATCTCGGCCGGGTCGATGTCGGCGTGCACGATGGTGGCGTGCGTCGCGAACGTCTCGAGCTGACCGGTGACGCGGTCGTCGAACCGGGCGCCGAGCGTGACCAGCAGGTCGGCCTTCTGCATGGCGGCGACGGCGGCCACCGTGCCGTGCATGCCCGGCATGCCGACGTGCTGCGGGTGGCTGTCCGGGAACGCCCCGCGCGCCATCAGCGTGGTGACGACCGGGATGCCGGTGAGCTCGGCCAGCTCCAACAGCTCGGCCGTGGCCTCCGCCTTGAGCACGCCACCGCCGACGTAGAGGACGGGCTGCTTGGCGGCGCTCATCAGCTTGGCCGCCTCACGGATCTGCTTCCCGTGCGGCCGGGTCGTCGGCCGGTAGCCGGGCAGCTGCATCTCGGGCGGCCAGGAGAACGTGGTCTTCTCCTGCAGCACGTCCTTCGGGATGTCCACCAGCACCGGGCCGGGTCGGCCCGTGGACGCCAGGTGGAACGCCTCCACGATCGCCCGCGGGATCTCCGCGGCGTCCGTGACGAGCATGTTGTGCTTGGTGATCGGCATGGTGATGCCGGTGATGTCGGCTTCCTGGAACGCGTCGGTGCCGATCAGCGGGCGGGACTGCTGCCCGGTGATCGCGACCATCGGGACCGAGTCCATGTGCGCGTCGGCGATCGGTGTGACCAGGTTCGTGGCGCCCGGACCCGACGTCGCCATGCAGACGCCGACCTTCCCCGTGGCCTGCGCGTACCCGGTGGCGGCGTGCCCCGCGCCCTGCTCGTGGCGGACCAGCACGTGCCGGACCTTGGTGGAGTCGAGCAGCGGGTCGTACGCCGGGAGGATCGTGCCGCCAGGGATGCCGAAGACGACCTCGCAGCCCACCTCCTCGAGCGAACGCACGAGCGACTGGGCACCGGTCATCGGCACCCCCTCGATGCGCTGTACCGGCCCGGCCTGGCCCGTGGTCGAGGCCTGGCTCGGACGGCCGGGAGGCGGACCCGGTTTCGGGGTCGACGGCCCGGGAACCGGGCCGGATCGGGGCGTTGCGGTGGTCATCTGCTGATCGCTCCGCATGGGGTTCGGGATCCGGACAGAAAAAAACCCCCGACCGTCGGGAGACGGAACGAGGGTGGCGCGTCGACGACCCGAGGGCTCGCTCAGGCGTGGACGCGCCTGCGAAGTACGAGCACCCGGATCGCGGACATGGCTGCGACGCTAGTGGCCGGGATCGCCGCGCGTCAATTCCTTGAGACGTACGTACCAGATCGTGGGACTAACCACGCGGACGTACCGCTCGCCGCGATCAGTCGGGATGAGAAGCACCTCAGCGCTGCACGGACCGCCCACATGCGCTCCTCACGACGATCAACCGGCCACTCGACCGGCCGCGCTCACGGTTCACCGTGCGTGCGTAGTTCTGCGGACGCGCCGAGCCCGACCCCGGGCGACGCTGCCCCGGTGAGCTCCGGCCTGTACGCCCTCAAGCCCTGGTACGCCGACCGCCTCGCCGGCATCCGCCGCGGCCTCGCTGCCCACGGCGTGACACCGAACGCGGTCACCGCCGCGGGCGTCGGGTTCGGCGCGCTGGCGGGGCTCGCACTCGCGACGGTGCGCAGCCCGCTCGTCGCGGCGTTGCTGGTGGCTGCCCTGCTGGCGCTGCGCCTGGCGGCGGCGAACCTCGACGGCGCCCTCGCCCGCGAGTCCGGCGCCGGCACCCGGTGGGGCGCGGTCGTCAATGAGCTGGGCGACCGCGGTGCCGAGCTGGCGGTGCTCGCCGGATGCTTCGCCCTCGTGCCCACGTGGCTGGTGCTGCTGGCGATGCTCGCGGCGAGCGCCCCGTCCTGGGTGGCGCTGGCCGGCGCCGCGGCCGGGGCCGCGCGGATCAACGGCGGCCCGGTCGGCAAGACCGAACGCTGCCTGCTGCTCGTGATGCTCGCCGCGGTGCCCGCGTACGCCGGCGAGCTGCTGGTCCTGCTCGCCGCCGGCTCGGCCGTGACGGCCGCGCTCCGCCTGCGCACGCTGCACCGCGCGCTCGCCGCGACCGACCGAGCGTGATCAACGCGAGTCGCCACCCAGCGCTGTCTCGACGGCACTGACGTGCTGCTCACCACGATCACCCGGGCTTGGTCGGTGCGAGAAGCACCTCAGCGCTGCGCGGATCGCGCTGCTACACCTCTCGAAGCGATCACCCGGGCGCGCGGCCGGGTCGTCGGAGCGCGTGATCGGGACGAGCACGACCGCGCCGGCGGGCGTCTCGGTAGGACTACGTAACCCGATCCGGTGCTCTCGCGGATGGGGCCGACCGTGATCGGCGACACGCTCGGCGCATGGACCCGGTGACCCTCACGCTCGGCGCGCTCGGCATCGGCGGAGCCGCGGTCGGCGGCGCCCGCAACGCGGAGCTCACGGCCCGCTGGCGCACCTGGCTCGTCGCCGCACCGCTCGTGCTCGGCCCGCTACTGCTGGGTGGGCGGTTCGGCGGGGCCCTGCTCGCGGCGGCTCTGGGGGCGGTCGGGTCCGTGGAGTTCGCGCGGCTGGCCGCGCTCCCCCGCCCCGACACGATCGCGCTGGTCGTGCGGGTGGTCACCGTCCCGGCCGTGGCGTTGCCGCGCCCCGACCTGCTCGGGCTGCTGCTGCCGGCGCTCGCGGTCGCCGCGGCGCTGCCGGCGCTGCTCACCGGGGACGTCGAGACCGGTGGGCGGCGCACCGCCTACGGGGCGTTCGGGACCGTGTGGATCGGGGGCGGCCTCGCAGGGCTCGCGGTGCTCGACCCGGGCGTCGCCGTCGCGGTCTGCCTCGCCGTCGCCGTCGCGGACGTCGGGGCGTGGTGCGGCGGCCGGCTGCTGGGTCGGCGCGGGCCCGGCGCGCGGCCGCTCTCGCCGCTGTCGCCTGCGAAGACGTGGGGCGGCATCGTCGGGGCCGCGTTCGGGGCGGGCGCGGTGCTGTCCGCGCTGGGCAGGCCGTCGGCCGGGTTGCTGGTGGCGGTCGTGGCCGGGGGCACGCTGGGCGACCTGCTGGAGTCGATGCTCAAGCGCGAGGCCGGTCGCAAGGACGCGGGCGGCTGGTTGCCCGGCTTCGGCGGTCTGCTCGACCGGATCGACTCCCTGTTGGTGGCGCTGCCGCTCGCGGTGCTGGCGACCACCGTGGTGGAGCTGCTGTGACCGCCCGGGCCACCACCGCCGCGGGCACCGCGTTCGGAGGAGTCGCCGTCGCCGCCGTCCGTCGCCTGTTCTGGCGGGCCGCGCTGGCGCTCACCGGCGGCCTCACCGTCACGGGGGCGCTCCCGCCGGGCGGCTGTGTCGTGGTCGCCAACCACTCCTCCCACGCCGACACCGCCGCTCTCCTGGCCGCCATCGACAGCCGGCACGCTCCGCGAGTCGCGGCCGCCGCGGACTACTGGTTCCGGTCCGGGTGGCTCGCCGCGGTCGGCCGGGCGCTGGCCGCCGCGTTCCCGGTGCGGCGCACCGGGGGCGGCAGCGCCGACCTCGCCGCGGCCGTCGCGCTGCTGCGGGCCGGCCGGGCGGTGGTCGTCTATCCGGAGGGTGGTCGGGGCGACGGGGTCGTCGGCCGGTTCCACTCCGGTGCGTTCCGGCTGGCGGCCGCGGCGGGCGTGCCCGTCGTGCCGGTCGGGATCGCCGGGACCGCACACCTGCTGCCCAAGCACGGGCGGCTGTGCCCGGGCCCGGTCGTGGTGCGGATCGGGGCACCGGTCGGCGCCGCCGATCCCGAGGTGGCCCGCGCCGAGGTGACCCGCCTCGCCGCCGGGGCGGCCGCCCCGGTGGCGAGCAGCCGGTGGCGGCGCCGGGCCGGGCGGATCGCGCTGTCCTCGCTGGGGGTGGTCGCCGTGGCCGCCTGGGCGTTCGCGGAGGCGATGGTGTGGCCGCTGGTGCCCGAGGTGGCCCTGTTCCCCCTCGTCCTGGCCGCTCCGCTCGCCGCGCTGCGCCTCGTGCCGACCGCCGTGCTCGCCAGCATGGCGGGCGGCATGTGCACCTTCGCGCTCGGCGTGCTCGGCTGCATGCCGCAGGCACCGCTAATGACCGAGCGGATGCGCGCGGAGGTCACCGTGCAGGTGGCGGCAGAGGGCGCCGCCGCGGTACGGCTCCAGCCGCTGTCCGGGATCCCGTTCAAGGTCTACGCGGCCGAGGCGGGCCGAGCCGGGGCCGACCCGCTGACGTTCCTCGCCACGGCGACCGAGGCGCGCGGAACGCGCATCGCGGTGGTCGGTGCCGGCAGCGCCGCGCTCGGTCTCCTGGTGCAGCGCCGCCAGCACCTCTACCCGGCGATCCTGCTCGGCGGCTACGCCCTGTTCACCGCCGGCTTCACCCTGGTCGTCCTCCACTGGACATGAGGCAGGCGAGCCCTCAGTGCGACATCGCCAGCACCGACTCCACGAACTCCTGGGCCGGCGGCACGAACGCCGGACCCGTCGGCAGCGCCGCCGCCGCGTCCAGCAACGGGTCGAGCCGCTCCCGGATCGGGAGCCCGTGGGTGCTGAGCAGGGTCGTGACCTCGCGCTTGCGCAGGTCGGAAAGAGCGGCCTGCCATCGATCCGTGGCGATGTCGTGCATCCAGGGGCTGAGCGCCGAGGCGAAGACCGCGACTCCGGCGGTGTAGTCCTCAGCCGGCAGGTCCTCGGCCGAGGCACCCAGGTCCACGGTGTCGGGGAGGAACGCGCCGAGGCAGTCGGAGCTGAAGCAGGTGCCGCGGCGCAGGGCGTGGAACGCGAGCGTGCCGGGACTGTCGTAGGTGGGCGGACGGAACGCGTCCAACACGTCGTCGCCGATGTCCAGGCGGTCGCCCGCGTTGACCAGGCGCAGCCGGTCCATCGGCAGCGGCCAGTCCTCGCCGATCTTCACCATGCTGATGAAGTTCGTGACGACGGTGGCGTGCGGCGCCTGTTCAAGGATCGTCTTCAGGCTGCCGGTGTGGTCGCGGTCGTCGTGGGTGACGACGATCCAGCGCAGGTCCGCCGGCTCGACGAGCCCCCACAGCGCGTCCCGGAACTGCTCGCCCAACGGTGAGAGCCCGGTGTCGACGAGCACGGGCTGCCCTCCCAGCACGCAGTAGGCGTTGACCGGCAGGGCCATCCCGCCAGGTCCCGGTAGCGACGCCGACAGCGCGACGACGTCCGGCGCCACCCGAGTCTGAGTGATCATGTCCGTTCCTCCTCCTAGAACGGGACCTCGACGTCGAGCAGCCCGGTGGCGGGCGCGCGGCGGGAGAGCGTGCGGCAGAACTCGACGGCGTCGAGCTCGATCTCGGGGCCACCGGCCCCGAACGTCCATCGCCCGCCGGCCGGGCCGGTGAGCGAGAGGGTGCAGTCGGCGCCGTGCCGCCCGGCCCACTCGGCGACCACGTCGGCCACGATCACGCCGTCGTGATCGGGCGTGAGCACGAGCTCACGCCCGGTGGCGCGGGCGATGTCGATGCGGTGCATCCAGGTGTCGCGGGTGAGGACCGTGTCGATGAGGAACCCGAGCGTCCAGTACTCCGGCTCCTCGCCGACGACCTGCGCGTCCGGGAACGTCGTGTCGCGCACCGACGCGGGGGTCGCCTGCCGGCCCTGCGCGGCGAGCGGCGCCACTTCCGCATACCGCTGGATGAGCGCAGCGGGTGTCATGCCGCGGCGCTCCTCGACCTGCAGCCCGGTGAGCGCGTCGATGAAGACTCCACCGCGCCGCGCTGCCTCCTGGTTCTGCCGCTCGCTCTCCTGCGCCGACGCGGCCAGTTCGGCCATCCCCAGGTTGTGCGCCGCCATCTCGCGCACGTCCCATGCGGGACAGTCGGTCCGGCGGGACCAGTCGACCGCGTCGAGGCCGCGCAGCATGTCGAGGAAGCGGCCGTACTCGGTGGCCGCCAGCCGCATCGCCACCTCACGGTCGAGGGCGGAGCGGCGGGGGGCGGTCCCGCGGGCCACATCAGTCCTGGTCATCGATCCTCCTCACGGACGTACTGGTTGAGAACGAGGTAGGTGGAGCGCATCGGCGTACATGTCGACGGCCCGGTCGAGCAGGCGCGCCCAGCGGTCGCCGCCGGGGTCGTTGGCCCACTGCTGGTCGACCAGCCCGGAGACCAACGCGGTGTAGAGGTCGAGGTCGGCGCCGTCGGTGACGCCGATCGCCGCCATCCGGACGTGCAGCCCCTCGAGCACCCGCACCGCGGGGGCGTAGCTCTCCGGGCTGGGCTTGAAGTCCGGGATCGTGCGCAGATTCATCAGCTGATGACGGGCGAGATCGGCGACCGAGAAGTCGAAGAACCGTCGCGCGAACCGCTTCAGCGTCGCCCGCGGGTCGTCGGACCCGCCCGGCTCGGTGCGCTCGACCAGCTCCTCGTACTCCGCCCACGCCTGGGCGAACATCGCGTCGTAGATCGCGTTCTTGGAGGGGAAGTGGGAGTACAGCGAGGGAGCCCGCATGCCGACCCTCGCCGCCACCTCACGCAGGGTCAGCGTCGCGAGTGCATGCTCCCGCGCCACCGCCCACGCCGCCGCCAGGATCTCCCGTCGCGCAGCCTCACGACGTTTGTCCTGCCAACTGGCCGTAGTTTCACCTAACACGATTAGGAATTGTGACGCGCAGCACGTTCGTTGTCAACGGGCCGTCGGGGGCGGCGCGTGGGAGTGGGAAGATGGAGGCCGTGAGCGCCACCCCGGACGAACCGAGCTCCCCACCCCCGGCGCGGACGGTCTTCCGCGTCTCGCCGCTCGTGGTGCTGGTCGCACTCACGTTCGCGGTCTGCGCCACCCCGGTCGCCTGGGCGGGGCCCTACCTCTGGCTGATCTACCTCGTCCCGATCGGGATCATCCTGTGGACCCTGCGCGTGCGCACCACAGTGGACCCGGACGCGGTGACCGTCCGGCGGCTGGTGGGGCGGCGGAGCGTACCGTGGACGCAGATCAGCTCGCTGCGCCTGCGTGACCGCGCCAGGGTCAGCGCGGTGATGAGCGACGGCGCCGAGCTACCCCTTCCGGCCGTCCACGTCCGCGATCTGCCCCAGCTCGCCGCCGCCAGTGGCGGCCGGCTGCCCGACCCGGCTGGAGAGTGACCTGGTGCCGGCCCTGCGTTCCCGCGTCACCACCCACGGCCGCAACGCCGCCGGAGCGCGCTCGCTCTGGCGCGCCACCGGCATGGGCGATGACGACTTCGGCAAGCCGATCGTCGCGATCGCCAACTCCTACACCCAGTTCGTGCCGGGGCACGTCCACCTCAAGGACCTCGGCGACCTCGTCGCGGGCGCGATCCGCGAGGCCGGCGGTGTGCCGCGGGAGTTCAACACGATCGCGGTGGACGACGGCATCGCGATGGGTCACGGCGGGATGCTCTACTCGCTGCCCTCGCGCGAGGTGATCGCCGACGCGGTGGAGTACATGGTCAACGGGCACGCGGCCGACGCGCTCGTCTGCATCTCCAACTGCGACAAGATCACTCCGGGCATGCTCAACGCGGCCATGCGGCTCGACATCCCCACCGTGTTCGTCTCCGGCGGGCCGATGGAGGCGGGCAAGGCGGTGGTCGTCGGCGGGGTCGCACAGGCGCCCACCGACCTGATCACCGCGATCGCCGCCTCCGCGTCGTCGCAGGTCGACGAGGCGGGGCTGTCCGAGGTCGAGCGCTCCGCGTGCCCCACGTGCGGCTCCTGCTCGGGCATGTTCACCGCGAACTCGATGAACTGCCTCACCGAGGCGCTCGGACTCGCGCTGCCCGGCAACGGGTCCACGCTGGCCACCCACGCCGCGCGCCGCGGGCTGTTCCTCGAGGCCGGCCGCACCGTGATGGCGATCGCGAAGCGCTGGTACGGCGAGGACGACGCGTCGGTGCTGCCGCGCTCTATCGCGAACAGGAAGGCCTTCGAGAACGCGATGGCCCTGGACGTCGCGATGGGCGGCTCCACCAACACCGTGCTGCACATCCTCGCGGCGGCGCAGGAGGGCGAGCTCGACTTCACGCTCGCCGACATCGACGCGATCTCCCGCCGGGTGGCCTGCCTGGCCAAGGTCTCGCCGAACTCGAGCTACCACATGGAGGACGTGCACCGCGCCGGCGGGATTCCCGCGATCCTCGGCGAGCTGTGGCGGGCCGGGCTGCTGAACGAGGACGTGCACACCGTGCACTCGCCGTCGCTCCAGCAGTGGCTCACGGAGTGGGACATCCGTGGTGGGTCGCCGTCGGAGGTGGCGGTGGAGCTCTTCCACGCCGCACCCGGCGGGGTGCGCACCACAGAGGCGTTCTCCACGCAGAACCGCTGGTCGTCGCTGGACACCGACGCGGAGAACGGCTGCATCCGCGACCTCGCGCACGCCTACACCGCCGACGGCGGGCTGGCCGTGCTGCGCGGCAACATCGCCCCGGACGGCGCCGTGATCAAGACCGCCGGGATCCCGGAGGACGTCTGGCGCTTCGAGGGCCCCGCGCGCGTCGTCGAGAGCCAGGAGGAGGCCGTGTCGGTCATCCTCACCAAGCAGATCCGGCCCGGCGACGTGCTCGTCGTGCGCTACGAGGGGCCTGCCGGCGGGCCGGGGATGCAGGAGATGCTGCACCCCACCGCGTTCCTCAAGGGCGCCGGCCTCGGCGCGAAGTGCGCCCTGATCACCGACGGCCGGTTCTCCGGCGGGTCCAGCGGCATCTCGGTGGGGCACATCTCCCCGGAGGCCGCCGGCGGCGGCGTGATCGGGCTGATCGAGAACGGCGACACCGTGCTCATCGACGTGCGGGCGCGCGCGCTCGAGGTGCTCGTGCCCGACGAGGTGCTGGCCGAGCGCCGCGCCAAGATGGCCGCGAGCGAGCGCCCGTGGCAGCCGAAGGACCGCGACCGTCCGGTGAGCAAGGCGCTGCGCGCCTACGCGGCGCTGGCCACCAGCGCCGACCGGGGAGCCGTGCGCGAGGTCCCCTGACCCGGCGCTACCGCCCCTCCAGCAGGGGGCGGGCCGGGTCGTGGCCCGTCCCCCGCCGCTTCCAGGCCAGCCCGGAGAGCGCCTCCAGCACCACCCGGTTGGCCAGGGCGGCGGTGATGTCGGCGTGGTCGTAGGGCGGTGCGACCTCCACGACGTCGATGCCGACCACCGGCAGCTCCATGCAGATCCGGCGGACCGCGTCGAGCAGCTGCCGGGCCGAGAAGCCGCCGGGTTCCGGAGTGCCGGTGCCCGGGGCATGGCCGGGGTCGCAGACGTCGATGTCGACGGACAGGAACACCCCGTCGCACTCGTCCATGGCGATCGCGAACGCCTCGTCGAGGCAGGCCGGCAGGCCGCGGGCGCCGATCTCGGTCATCTCGTACGACCGCATGCCCTGCTGCGCCATCCACGCGAGGGTCTCCGGGCCCGGCCAGTAGCCGCGCAGGCCCAGCTGCAGGAAACGGTCGCCGCGCAGCGCGCCGGACTCGATGAGCCGGCGCATCGGCTGGCCGTGGCCCCACAGCGAGCCGAACGCGATGTCGCCGGTATCGGCGTGGGCGTCGAAGTGGATCATCGAGATGCGGCCGTGCCCGTGGTGGTTCGCCACCCCCTTCGCGTCGGCGAACGCGATGGCGTGGTCGCCGCCGAGGATCAGTGGCAGCGCGCCGCTCCGCGCCACCGTGGTGACGGCCTCCTCCAGCGCGCGGAGGCTGCGCTCGGCGTCGCCGGAGAACATCTCGACGTCCCCGGCGTCGAGCACGCGCAGGTCCTGCAACCCGTCCACGCGCAGGGCCAGGCTCGGCCGGCTCGCGTCGTGCGGGAGGTAGTCGGTGGTCCGGATCGCCTGCGGCCCGAACCGGGTGCCCGGCCGGTGTGACGTGCCGCCGTCGAACGGGGCGCCGAGCACGACGACGTCGGCGCCGGCGTAGGTGTCGGGCTCGTCGATCGTGCAACGGTCGACGCCGAGGAAGGTGACATCCGGGCCGTACATCGGGCCGTAGCGCGGCATGATCACACCGTAGGACCCGCGGCCCCTTCCAGGGCAGGGCCGAGCGCGTCGAGTGCGCGGGCAGCGGTCTCGACCATCTCCACGACGCGCTCGGTGTCGAGGTGGTCGGCGGCGAAGCCGAGGTACTGCACGTGCACCTGGACCTGGGCCCAGAACCGCTCCACCTCCCGCAGCGCGGGCGGGACAGCGGGCGCGCTGTACGCGAGAGGCGCGGCCGCTCCCTGCGCGGCCAGCGTCGCGACGTCCAACCCGCCCGGGGCGACGCGGGCGTTGCCCCAGTCGATCAGCACGGCGCCGCCCGGCGCGAGCAGCACGTTGCCACGGTGCGCGTCGCCGTGCGTGAGCGTGCGCGGCAGCAGTGCGAGCGCCGTGCGCAGGCGGGAGTCGGTCGACCACGCGACGAGCAGCTCGGCGATCTCGGCGAGCCGCGCGTCGCCGGTGCGATCCCGCGCGCCGCGGACCGCGGGCAGCGTGTGCCCGGTGACCATCTCCCACCACCAGCGCGCGTCGACGACGGGCACACCCCGCGGGCGCCGCCGGTGCCAGTGGGCGTGCACCCGCCCGAGCACGTCCCACACCTCGGCCGGCACGTCGCCGCCCTCCAGCGCGGGCCCCGGGTAGAAGGGCAGCACCAGCCAGGCACCGTGCTCGTCGCTGCCCGCGGCGAGCAGGCGGGGCCGGTCCACGCCCAGCACCACCGCGAGCGCACGCATCGCCGCCACCTCGCTCGGCCGCGCCCGCTTGAGGACGACCGCCGCCGGACTGCCTCCGGCGTCCAGGTCGACCCGCTCCACATCGGCGGCGACGTACCCACCCACGAGCGGTGCCCGCGCGGTGACCGCCACCGGCGCTCCCACCCACCGCGCCACCGCGTCCAGCCATGCGGAATCCGGCGGCGGTGGCGTCACCGCAGCAGCACGAGCACCAGCACGCCGGCGGCCACGCCGATCACCAGCGCCAGCACACCCCACGACGCGGGGCGGCGGTGCCAGGCGCGGCCGTTGTCCAGGGCGATCCGACCCGGCCCGGTGAGCACGAGCGCGGCCGCGGCCAGCCCCCGCACCACGTCGAACTCCACGGCGCCCGCACCCGCCGGAGAGGTGATGAAGAACCCGCCGCCGTACTTGACGGCGACCGCATTGATCATGATGGCGAGCAGGCCGGCCGCCGCGAGCGGCGTGAGGAAGCCCAGCACGACGAACGCACCTGCCACCACCTCGGTGATCCCCGTGGCCCACGCCAGCACGGTGGCCTGCTGGAACCCGAGGTCCTCCAGCGAGCGGGCGAAGCCGTCGATCCCCGGGCCGCCCCACAGGCCGGTGACCTTCTGCATGCCGTGGGCGAAGAACGTGCCGCCGATGCCGAAGCGCAGCAGGAGCAAGCCGAAGTCGGTGCCGGCGTTCCACGCCAGCGGCCTGCGGGTGGGCCGCGTGGTCGCGGGCTCCGTGGCGCCGAACCCGGCGCCGGGCAGGATCGACGTGGGCTGGTCGCTCATGGCGCCTGAGCGTAGCCGCCCCTGATGTCAGCAAAGCCACTTTGCTGCCACCACGCGTCAGCAAAGTGGCTTTACTGCAATAGAGGGCCGGCGGGTCGGTAACCGTCCGCCACTGGCGCTATTCACCGGCCACTCACCCGCCGCCACATAACCTGGGTCCCGTGGGAGGACGGGTGCGGCGCGCGGCCGCCACGGCGCTGCTCGTGCTGGCGCTCGGCGGGTGCGCGACGTTTCCCGATCAGGGCCCGCGCGAATGGCACGAGAAGCTGGAGGGCGCCGGCGAGCTGGGCGGGCCGCCGGTGGTGCCGGAGCCCACACCTCCGCCGCAGACACCGCAGCCGCCCGGGCAGGAGGGCCAGTCCGGGCCCGGGCAGCAGCCCGTGGGATGCGAGGACCCCGATCCCCAGGTCATCGCCACCTGCCTGAACCCGGTCGGTGCCATCGCCGTCCTCCCCGACGCCGTCTCCGCGCTGGTCGGCGAGCGGCAGACCGGCCGGGTGCTGCGGGTCGAGCAGGGCCGCGAACCGGAGCTGGTGGCCACCGTGCCGGTGGACGCCACGGGCGGCGGCGGCCTCACCGGGCTTGTGCTGTCGCCGTCCTACATCGAGGACCAGCTCGTCTACGCCTACGTCACCACCCCTCAGGACAACCGCGTGGTGCGCCTCGCGTCGGGTGAGCCGCCCAAGCCCGTGCTCACCGGCATCCCGCGCGGCCAGGTGAACAACGGCGGCGCGCTCGCCGTCGACGAGGACGGCTCGCTGCTCGTCGCCACCGGCAACGCGGGCCAGCCCGCCGCGGACGGCTCACTCGCCGGCAAGCTGCTGCGGGTCGACCTGCAGGGCCGCCCGGCGAAGGGCAACCCGGACCCGCTCTCCCCGACCTTGAGCTCCGGGCTGCAGTCCCCGGGCGGGATCTGCCTCGATCCGCGGCGCGGCACGCTGTGGGTCACCGACCGGCGGGGCACGGAGGACGCGCTGCACCTGGTCGTCCCGGGCCCGCTCCCGGCGCCGGCGTGGAGGTGGCCGGACCGGCCGGGCGTCGGGGGCTGCACGGCCCAGGACGGGGCGGTGGCCGTGGCCCAGGCGCAACCCCAGGCGCTGTTCGTCATCCGGTCCGACGCGAAGAACCTGTTCGTCGGCGCCCCCGAGACCCTGCTGCAGGCGACCTACGGCCGGCTCTCGGCCGCCACCCTGGCGCCCGACGGGTTGGTGTGGCTGGGCACCGTGAACAAGGCCGGTGGCAAGCCGGTGGCCTCCGACGACCGGGTGATCCGGATCCAGCCCCTCGCGTCGGGCGGCGACAACCGGCAGTGAGGCCCGGGCGGGCCCGAGATCCGCGAGGAGCCGGGCCCGCCTGCCGTCAGCTGCAGCGCTCGATCACCAGTTCCCGCACGCGCTTGGCGTCGGCCTGGCCCCTGGTGGCCTTCATGACCGCCCCGACGATCGCGCCGGCGGCCTGCACCTTGCCGCCGCGGATCTTCTCGGCGATGTCCGGTTGGGCGGCGAGGGCCTCGTCGACGGCGGCGAGCAGCGCGGTGTCGTCGGAGACGACGGCCAGGCCGCGCGCGGCGACGACCTCGTCGGGCTCGCCCTCGCCGGCCAGCACGCCGTCGACCACCTGGCGGGCGAGCATGTTCGACAGCGCGCCGGATGCCACGAGCTCGATCACCCTGGCCACCTGGGCTGGCGTGATCTCCAGCCCGGGCAGCTCGACGCCGCGGGTGTTGGCCTGCTGGGACAGGTACGACACCCACCACGAGCGGGCCTCGCCCGCAGGCGCACCGGCCGCGATCGTGGCCTCGATGAGCTCGAGCGCCCCGGCGTTGACGAGGTCGCGCAGCTCGGGCTCGGTGAGCCCCCAGTCGGCCTGGATCCGGCGGCGGCGCTCCCACGGCAGCTCGGGCAGGGTGGCGCGCAGCTCCTCGACCCACTCGGCGGGCGGCGCGATCGGCACGAGGTCGGGCTCCGGGAAGTACCGGTAGTCCTCGGCGGTCTCCTTGATCCGGCCAGCCGACGTGGAGCCGGTGGCCTCGTCGAAGTGCCGCGTCTCCTGGATCACGCGCTCGCCGGCGAGGAGCACGCCCGCCTGGCGCGTCATCTCGTAGCGGATCGCGCGCTCGACCGACCGGAGCGAGTTGACGTTCTTGGTCTCCGTGCGGGTGCCGAACTCGGTGGCGTCCTTCGGCATCAGCGAGACGTTGGCGTCACAACGCAGCGAGCCCTGGTCCATCCGCACGTCCGAGACGCCGAGCGCGCGCAGCAGGTCGCGCAGCGCCGTGACGTACGCACGCGCCACCTCGGGCGCCCGCTCCCCGGTGCCGACGATCGGCTTCGTGACGATCTCGATCAGCGGGACGCCGGCGCGGTTGTAGTCGAGCAGCGAGTACTCCGCACCGCGGATCCGCCCGGTGGCGCCGCCGACGTGCAGCGACTTGCCGGTGTCCTCCTCCATGTGCGCGCGCTCGATCTCCACCCGGAACACGGACCCGTCGTCGAGCGGGACGTCCAGGTACCCGCCCGTGGCGATCGGCTCGTCGTACTGCGAGGTCTGGAAGTTCTTGGGCATGTCCGGGTAGAAGTAGTTCTTCCGCGCGAACCGGCCCCACGGCGCGATCGTGCAGTTCAGCGCCAGCCCGATCCGGATCGCCGACTCCACCCCCGACCGGTTGACCACCGGCAGCGCCCCGGGAAGGCCGAGGCACACCGGGCACACCTGGGTGTTCGGCTCCGCCCCGAACGTGGTGGGGCAGCCGCAGAACATCTTCGTCTGCGTGTTCAGCTCGACGTGCACCTCGAGCCCGAGCACCGGGTCGAAGCGCTCGAGCACCTCGGCGTAGTCGACGAGCGTCGGCGCGCTCATGCCGTCACCTCCGGGACGCGATCGATCACGGCGCCGTGCTCGGCGTCGCGCGCGGCCTCGTACGCCGCGGCCACCCGGTACATCACGGCCTCGCCGAGCGCCGGCGCCATCACCTGCAGCCCGACGGGCAGCCCGTCGGCGAGCCCGGACGGCACCGAGAGGGCCGCGGTGCCCGCCAGGTTGGTGGGGATGGTCGCCAGGTCGTTGAGGTACATGGCGAGCGGGTCGTCCACCTTGTCGCCGATCGTGAACGCCGTGGTGGGCGTCGTCGGCGAGACCAGCACGTCGGCCTGCTCGAACGCCGCGGCGAAGTCGCGGCTGATGAGCGTGCGCACCTTCTGCGCCTGCCCGTAGTAGGCGTCCCAGTAGCCGGACGACAGGGCGTACGTGCCGAGGATGACCCGCCGCTTCACCTCGGGACCGAACCCGGCCTCGCGGGTGGCGGCCATGACCTCCTCGGCGGACGCGCCCTTCTCGATCCGCAGCCCGTAGCGCATCGCGTCGAACCGGGCGAGGTTGGACGACACCTCGCTGGGCAGGATGAGGTAGTACGCCGCCAGCCCGTACTCGAAGTGCGGGCAGGAGACCTCCACCAGCTCCGCGCCGAGCTTCTCCAGCTGGCGCAGCGCGTCCTCGTACGAGGCGCGGACGCCCGGCTGGTAGCCCTCCCCGGAGAGCTCGCGGACCACGCCGACGCGCAGCCCGGACAGGTCGCCACCTGCGCCGCGGCGCGCGGCCTCCACGACCGCGGGTACCCGCTCGTCGATCGACGTGGAGTCCATCGGGTCGTACCCGGCGATCACCTCGTGCAGCAGCGCGGTGTCCAGCACCGTGCGCGCGCAGGGCCCGCCCTGGTCGAGGGAGGACGCGCACGCGATCAAGCCGTAGCGGGACACGCCTCCGTAGGTCGGCTTGGCACCGACGGTGCCGGTGAACGCGGCCGGCTGCCGGATCGAGCCACCGGTGTCGGTGCCGATCGCGAGCGGCGCCTCGAACGCGGCGAGCGCGGCTGCCGACCCGCCACCGGAACCGCCCGGCACCCGCGTGGTGTCCCACGGGTTGCGGGTGGTGCCGTACGCGGAGTACTCCGTGGACGAGCCCATGGCGAACTCGTCCATGTTGGTCTTGCCGAGGATCGTGATACCCGCGGCACGCAGCCGCGTGGCCACGGTGGCGTCGTACGGCGGCTGCCAGCCCTCGAGGATCTTCGAGCCCGCGGTCGTGGGCATGTCCTTCGTGGTGAACACGTCCTTGAGCGCGAGCGGCACACCGGCCAGCGGCGACGCCGGCGCGGTGCCGGCCGCGAGGCTCGCGTCCACCATCGCCGCGGACTCGAGCGCGGCCTCGGTGGCCACGTGCAGGAACGCGTGCACCTGCTCGTCGACGGCCGCGATCCGGTCGAGGTGGGCCTGCGCCACCTCGACGGCGGAGACCTCCCGCGAGTGGATCTTCGCGGCGAGCTCCGCCGCGGTCATCCGGGTGAGGGCGCTCATGCCTCCTCCCCCAGGATCTGCGGGACGCGGAAGCGCCCGTCCTCGGCGGCGGGGGCGCCGGCCAGCACCTGCTCCTGGGTGAGCCCCGGGCGCAGCTCGTCGGGCCGGAACACGTTCTGCAGCGGCACCGCGTGCGACGTGGGCGGGATGTCGTCGGCCGCGACCTCGCCCACGCGGGCGACCGCGCCGAGGATCACCTCGAGCTGACCGGCGAAGACGTCGAGCTCTTCGTCGGTGACGGCGAGCCGGGAGAGCCGGGCGAGGTGTGCGACCTCCTCCCGGCTGATGTGCGATGCCGCGGGTTCGGCGGACATGTCCCTCCAGGACTGGTGTGCTCCAGGGGCCCGCAGCCAAGTGCGGGCAGTGGCGGATCCGGTGCCGCGCCGAGCGCTGGCATCGACCTCGCCGAGTCTAGTAGCGGGGGCGGACCGAGCCCTCGCCGCACCGGATGTGGACGAAGCGAGACAGCGAGAGCGGGCGGCGCCACCCACGACCGGCACCCATGATCCCGCGAGATCCGTGACCGAGCGGGGCGGTGCCTGGAAGGCTCGCGAGCCGCCGGAGCGAAGCGGAGGCAGTCAGACCGCTCGCGGGCCGGCGCCGACCCGCGGAGGAGGCGCGCAGGGAGCGAGGAACGAGCGACCGAGCACCGGAGGAGCGGGGCGGTGCCTGAAAGGCCCGCGAGCCCGCCGGAGCGAAGCGGGCGCCATCAAGCACTGTGGAAGGCAAAACGCACCGCTCGCGGGCCGGCGCCGACCCGCGGAGGAGGCGCGCAGGGAGCGAGGAACGAGCGACCGAGCACCGGAGGAGCGGGGCGGTGCCTGAAAGGCCCGCGAGCCCGCCGGAGCGAAGCGGAGGCAATCAGACAGCGTGCCGAATCGGTCGGCTCCTGACACAATCCGGAGAGCAATGCCGCCGCGCTAACCGCCCCGACTGTCGCGGGACGAGGTCCCGCGGTGGGGGGATGTGCGCGAGAGGACGTGTGGTGTGTCGTTCCTGCTCCGGGTCGTGCTTCCGGACAAGCCGGGCAGTCTCGGGGCCGTGGCCACCGCGCTCGGCAATGCGGGCGCAGACATTCTCGGCGTCGACGTCGTAGAGCGCAGCCAGGGTCACGCCGTGGACGACCTCGCGGTCGAGCTGCAGCACGGGCGACCGCCCGACGTGCTCATCACGGCGGCCGAGTCCGTGCCCGGGGTGGAGGTCGAGTCGGTCCGTCCGCACTCGGGCAGGCTCGAGACCCACCGCGAGCTGGAGCTGATCGACCAGATCGCCGGCGACCCCGAGAACGGGCTCCAGCTGCTCGCCGATGGTGTGCCAAGGATCTTCCGGGCCGGTTGGGCGCTCATCGCCGTGCGGGAGAACGGGTCGTCCTACCGGCTCGCCGAGAGCGCCGCCGCTCCGGAGACCCGCGCGGGCGACCTGCCGTGGCTGCCGCTGGAGAAGGCCAGCGTGCTCGACCCCGTGCTGCACTGGGTGCCCGAGCCGTGGAGCGATCTCGACACCGAGCTCGCGGCGGCGCCGTTCGGGCCGAAGGCTCGGGCGCTGGTCGTCGGGCGGCCGGGTGGGCCTGCGTTCCGGCCGTCGGAGCTGGCGCGCCTCACCCACCTGGCCGGCATCGTCGTCACCGTGCTCGGGTCCTGATGTCCTCCGCCGAAGATCCGCGCTAGTGGACCGACCGTGGTCCCGGGTGCCGAGCTGGGTCGGTGCCGCGCTGCGGCCCGAGCTCGCCGGCACGATCGACGGCATCATCACCGCCGTCCGCGCCGAGGTGCCCGAGTACGCGCGGCCGCTCACGGGCCGCTTCGGTGCCCGGATCACCGAGGGCGTCTCGGTGGCGCTGGGCCAGTTCCTCGACCAGCTGGGCCGTGACGAGCCTCTCGAGGACACCAGGGTGTACCGCGCGCTCGGCCAGCTCGAACACCGCGAGGGCCGCACCCTGGCGGCACTGCAGTACGCCTACCAGGTGGGCACGCGGACGCTGTGGCAGAACCTCGCCACGAGCACCACCGCCCGCCAGCTGCCCCCAGAGGTGATCTTCAGTCTGGCCGAGGCGCTGTTCGGATACATCGAGCAGCTCAGCGCCGCCTCCGTGGCCGGCTGGGCCGACGAGGAGGCCAGCCGGGCCGGTTCCCTCCAGGCCCGCCGGCACGCGCTGGTCGAGCTCCTCGCCCGGCCGACGCCGCCCGCGGCCGCCGAGCTGGAACGGGTCGCCGCGGCGGCGGGTTGGACCGTGCCGGCCCGGCTCGCCGCGCTCGTCGTCGAGGACGCGGTGGTGGTCGCCGCTCGCCTGCCCGGCGCGGTCGGCGCCGACCTCGACCCGGTGGGGCTCGTCATCGTGTGCGCGCGCGGGGAGCCCGATGCCTCGTGGGTCGAACGCGTCCGCGAGGCCACCGGCAAGCGGCGGGCCGTGCTCGGGCCGGTGGTCGAGCCCGCGCAGGCACACCGCTCTGCCGGGCTCGCCCAGGCCGCGTGGCCGCTGCACGCCGCCCGCCGGCTGGACGGAAAGGCGCCTCTCGTCCGGGCCGACGAGCACCTGCTCCCGCTGCTGCTCGCGGCCGCCCCGGAACTCGCCGCCGCCCTCGCCGACCGCGCGCTCGCTCCGCTGCGCGCCCTGCCGGGCGGCGCTGCCGCACGCGCCGAGGAGACCTTGCGGGCCTGGCTGGACGCCCACGGCGACGTCACCGCCACCGCCGCCGCACTGCACGTGCACCCGCAGACCGTCCGCTACCGCCTGGCCGCCCTGCGCGAGACGTTCGACGGTGCCCTGGACGACCCGGCCACCCGCCTGGAGATCGCGGTGGCGCTGCTGGCCGGGCCCGCCTGCGACAACCCCTGACCGCACGACGGCCCAGCCCGGTCAGGTCGCGCTGAGCCCGCGCAGGACGATGTCGAGGCCGCGGCGGAACTCGTCGTCGGGCGGCACCGACCTGGCGTCGGCGGCGGTGCGTGCCAGCAGCGGGTACTCGTCGAGGGGCAGCTCCGACATCGCGATCGTGCCGGGACCCGACAGCGCGGCGAAGTGCTCGCCCTGCAGGAAGCCGAGCAGGTGGCCGATCAGCGTGCGTTGGGCGAGCGCCCGGTCGGTGCCGTCGAGGCCGCCGTCGGTGAGCACCGACAGCATGGCCTCGATCAGCCGCAGCGAGCCCGGCGCGGCCTGCCGGTGCCGCAGCACCAGCGGGACCACCGCGGGGTGCCGGGCCACCGCGATCCGCATGCGGTCCAGCAACACGCGGACGCGCTCCTGCCAGCCGGCGTCCGGCAGCGACAGGTCGACCGAGCGGAACACGTGGTCGACCACGAGGATCTCCAGCGCCTGGCGGTCGGCGACGTAGCGGTACAGACCCATCGTGGCGACGCCCAGCTCCCGGGCGACGGCGCGCATCGTGAGCGCCGCGAGACCGTCGCGGTCGACGACGGCCAGCGCGGCGGCGACCAGCTGGTCGTCGGTGAGCGAACGAGGGCGGGGCACGGCTTGACAGCGTACAAGGTACGCGCATACTGGACGTAAGCGTACCTCGTACACCTAAGGAGAACGTTCCATGCCGACCTCCGCCGTACCCGCACGCACGCTCGTCACCGTCTCCGGCGCTCACGTGCCGGTCCCGCACCCAGACCGCCTGGTCCACCTGCAGTTCCGACGGTTCGCGGGATGTCCGGTGTGCAACCTGCACCTGCGCTCGATCGTCGTCCGCCTCGGCGACATCGAGGCCGCCGGCATCCGCGAGGTCGTCGTCTTCCACTCCGGCGCCGACCAGCTGCGCACCTACACCGCGGACCTGCCGCTCGATGTCGTCGCCGATCCGGGCCGCGCGCTGTACCGGGAGTTCGGCGTGGAGTACGGGCCGCGCGCCCTGCTCGATCCTCGCGGCTGGCCGGCCATCGCCCGAGCGGTCGTCCGGGAGCTGCGGGACGTCCGGCACGGCCGCCGTCCCGCTCCCCCGTCCCGGCCCGAGGGCGGGCGGCTCGGCCTGCCCGCCGACTTCCTGATCGCCCCCGACGGGCGGGTGCTGGCCGAGAAGTACGGAGCCCACATCGACGACCAGTGGTCGGTGGACGAGCTGCTCACGCTCGTGGCGTCCGTGGAGACGGAGCGGGCGTGATCATCGCCGGGTCTCGTCACCGGCCGCACCGCACGCGAAGATCGCGGGTATCGGTTGCGGATGGTCGTGGGCACGACCGTGGGCAACCGATACCCGCGATCACGGGTCGTCAGCCGGCCAGGCGGGCCGGGGTGCCGATGGACTTCGGGCGCGACGGGAGCGGGGTGACCTCGGCGGGCTCGGCGCCACCCGGGAACGCGAGGCGGGCGATCTTCCGAAGCACGGTGCCGTACTGCTTCACGAGCGAGCCCGAGGTGTAGGGCAGGCCGTAGCGCTCGCAGATGTCCCGCACGCGCGGGGCGATCTCGGCGTACCGGTTGCTCGGGATGTCCGGGAACAGGTGGTGCTCGATCTGGTGGGACAGGTTGCCGGTCATGATGTGGAACAGCGGGCCGCCGGAGAGGTTGGCCGAGCCGAGCATCTGCCGGACGTACCACTGACCCTTCGTCTCGCCCTCGAGCCGCTCCTCCTCGAACGTCTCGGTGCCGTCCGGGAAGTGCCCGCAGAAGATCACGGCGTGTGACCACACGTTGCGCACGACGCTGGCGGTGGCGTTCGCGGCCATCGTGGAGAGGAACCCGGGGCCGGACAGCAGCGGGAACAGCACGTAGTCCTTGGCGAGCTGCTTGCGCGCCTTGCGCCAGAGACCGCCGGCCTCCTTGCGGACCTGCGCCCAGGACTTGGTGCCCTCCTGCGCCTTCTCGATCTCGAGGTCGTACAGCGCGATGCCCCACTCGAAGATCATGGAGAGGCCGACGTTGTAGATCGGCTGCAGCAGGTAGACCGGCTTCCACTCCTGCTCGGGAGTGACGCGCATGATCGCGTAGCCGAGGTCGCGGTCCTTGCCGCGGATGTTGGTGAACGTGTGGTGCTCGTAGTTGTGCGACTTCTTCCACGACTCGGCCGGGGAGGCATGGTCCCACTCCCAGGTGGTCGAGTGGACCTTCGGGTCGCGCATCCAGTCCCACTGGCCGTGCAGGATGTTGTGGCCGAGCTCCATGTTCTCGAGGATCTTGGCCACGGACAGCGCCGCCGTGCCGGCCAGCCAGGCCGGCGGGAACTTGGAGAACAGCAGCGTGGCCCGGCCGCCGACCTCCAGGGCCCGCTGCACGGCGATGACCTTGTGGATGTAGCGGGCGTCCCGCTCGCCGAGGCTGCCGACCACCTCGGCGCGGATCGCGTCGAGCTCGGCTCCGATGGCCTCGACCTGCTCGTCGGTCAGGTGCGCCGCAGCGCTGGGGGTGTCAGGCATGTCGCTCCTACAGCTCGATCTCGACGTCGCCCGCGGCGCCGGAGACGCACGTGCGGACGGTCTGGCCTGGGGTGTCGTGCAGGTCGCCGGTGCGCAGGTCGCGCACTCCACCGGAGCGCAGCTTCCCGACACAGGTGTGGCAGATGCCCATGCGGCAGCCGTTGGGCAGCAGCGCTCCCGCTGCCTCGCCCGCGGCCATCAGCGCGACGCCGGGGCCGGCGTCGGCGCTGATCTTGCTGGTGGTGAACGTGACGCGGCCGCCGGTACCGGAGTCGGCAGCAGGCGTGGGCGGAACGAACCGCTCGACACGCAGCGTGTCGGAGTCGCCGAACCGGCCCCAGTGGCCGACCAGCGCGTCGAGCAGGCCGGCGGGCCCGCAGGCCCACGTCTGGCGGGCCGCCCAGTCGGGCACGGCGTCCGCGAGCGCATCCGGGGTGAGCCGGCCCTCGCTGGCGGTGTGCCGCTCGACGACGCGCAGCCCGGTCCTCGCGGCGAGCGCGCGCAGCTCGAGCCCGAAGACCAGCTCGTCAGGGGTGCGGTCGCAGTGCACGACGACGGCGCTGTGGAGGGCGGCGGGCCGCGTGGCGGCGAGGTCGCGCAGCATGCCCATCACCGGGGTGATGCCGCTGCCCGCGGTGACGAACAACAGCTTCTCGGGCACCGGCTCCGGCAACACGAACTCACCGGCGGGCGGCCCGATCCGCAGCAACGCGCCCACCGGCGTGCGGTGCGCGAGCGCGCCGGACACCGTGCCGCCCGGCACCGCGGTGACGGTGACGGCCAGCTGCGGATCACCGGGGCAGGAGGTGACCGAGTAGGTGCGCCACTGCCACACGCCGTCGAGCCGGGTTCCGATCCCGACGAACTGGCCGGCCCGGTGCGGGGTGCGCGTCCGGCCGGTGTGCAGCAGCAGAGTGGTCGTGTCGGCGGTCTCGCGACGAAGTCCCACCACCCGCGCGTGGGGCTCGCTGCTGGACCACAGTGGGTTCAGCGTGCCGAGCAGGTCGTCGGGGAGCAGCGGCTGGGTGAACCAGGCCGCGGCCCCGCGGGCTCGCCTGCCAATCTCGCCGAGCACTCCCATAGGAACGACGGTATTGCGCGCTTCTCACACACTGCCACGGCTCCGGCCACGGCGATCCGGGCAGTTCTGTGGCGAAAGCCAAAAGCCGAGGACACCAGGTCCGAGGCGCTTCAGACGCGGTAGCCGCCGCTGCGCAGCTCGCGGCGGACGTCCAGCGCCTCGGAGACGAGGTGGTCGTTGCCCGCGGCGAGGTAACCCTTCCGGGTGACGAGCACGTCCTCGAAACCGATCCGGGCGTCGATCCGCAGCATCATCGCGTGCTCCAGCACGGGCCACGCACCCGTCTCCTCGCCGTGCATCAGGATCGGCACCGGCATCGTGCCGAGCGCGCGAAGGATGCGGAGAGCCTCCGCCACCGCCGTCTCGGGATCGGTGACGGTGGACTCGACGAGCACGCGCGTGGTGCCCGGCGGCACGCCGTTGGCGCGGAGTGTGACCGCGTCGCCGCTGGTCCAGACGCCGAGCTCGACGCCGATGCCCACCGAACGGGCCGCGGAGCAGACGTCGACCCAGCCCTTCTCGTGCACGTTGACCGAACACACATCGGGCTTGCCGACACCGAGGTGGCCCCAGGCGAGCACGGCCTCGATCCGCTTGCGCGGGTCGCGCTCGATCCAGCGGCCGGTGGTGACGCCGACCTCCATGGCGGGCACCTGGGCCCGGATGGCCGCCACCGTGTCGCCGACGTACACCGGGTCGAGGGTCTCCTGCCCGGCCGTGTCGCGCGGGTGTACGTGCACCGCGGAGATGTTCAACTCGGCCACGGCGCGCGCGTCACGGGCGAGGTTGCGCGCCGTGACCGGGAGCAGAGGATGCGCGTCCGTCGGCCGCGACCCGTTCAGAACCGCCTGCAGCACTCCGGCACCCCCATTCCCGGGAATCGTAGCTGTCGAACGCCCGGGATCGTACGGCCTCCCGCCGTACATGATCATGCCCGGTCAGCTTCCGATGGTGGCAACCTCCCGGGCCGCGTCCGGACCACGCTCCAACAGCACGCGGAAGCCCCCTTCGTCGAGGATCGGGACGCCGATCTCGAGCGCCTTGTCGTACTTCGAGCCGGGCGAGTCGCCCGCGACGACGAAGGCGGTCTTCTTCGACACCGAGCCCGCGGCCCGGCCTCCCCGGGCCGTGATGGCCTCCTTGGCCTCGTCGCGGGAGAAGCCCTCCATCGAGCCGGTGATGACGATCGACATCCCGTCGAGGGTGCGCGGCACCGACGCGTCGGCCTCGTCGACCATCCGCACCCCGGCCGCCTGCCACTTGCGGACGACGTCGCGGTGCCAGTGGACCGAGAACCAGTCGCGCAGGGCCGCCGCGATGGTGGGCCCGACACCTTCCACGCTCGCGATCGGGGACAGCGCCGCGGCGAGGGCCTTGGCCTGCGCCCGCGCGGCGTCGCGCGCCGCGCGGGCCTCGGCAGCGGCGCGCTCCTCCGCGCTGAGCTCGCCGTCTGCCGCCGGGCACGCCTCCTCGGCAGCGGCGACTGCCTCGGCACCGGTGGCCGCCGGCATGGCGGTGGAGTCGGCGGCCTCGTCGCCCGGATCGTCGGCCGTGCCGTCGGAGGTGATCACGTAGCCGGCCTCGGCGGTGGCTCGCGCCGCCTCCTCGGCCGCGGCCTCGATCGCCTCCATCGACCGGAACTCCCGCGCCAGCGCCTGCGCGGCCGTGGGGCCGACGTGCCGGATGGACAGCCCCACGAGCGCCCGCCACAGCGGCCGGTCCTTCACCGCCTCCAGGTTGGCCAGGAGGCGGTGGCCGTTGGCCGAGAGCTCACCGTCCTTCTTGCGGAAGAGCTCGACGCGCAGCAGCTCGGCCTCGGTGAGCCCGAAGACATCGCCCTCGTCCTGCACCACCCCGGACGTGAGCAGCGCCGTGGCGGCCTCGTAGCCGAGACCCTCGATGTCGAACGCACCGCGCCCCGCCATGTGGAACAGCCGCTCCCGCAGCTGCGCGGGGCAGGAGCGGGCGTTGGGGCAGCGCAGGTCGACGTCGCCCGCCTTCTGCTGGGCCAGCTCGGTGCCGCACTCCGGGCAGTGGGTGGGCATCACGAACTCGCGCTCGGTGCCGTCGCGCAGGTCGACGACCGGCCCGAGCACCTCGGGGATGACGTCGCCCGCCTTGCGGATGACCACGCGGTCGCCGATGAGCACGCCCTTGCGCTTCACCTCCTGCGCGTTGTGCAGGGTGGCCAGCGCGACCGTGGAGCCCGCGATGACGACCGGCTCCATCTGCGCGAACGGGGTGACCCGGCCGGTGCGCCCGACGTTGACCTGGATGTCGAGCAGCTTGGTGGTGGCCTCCTCCGGCGGGTACTTGTACGCGATCGCCCAGCGCGGCGCCCGCGACGTGGAGCCGAGCCGCCGCTGCACCACCACCTCGTCGACCTTGACGACGACGCCGTCGATCTCGTGCTCGATGTCGTGGCGGTGCTCGCCCCAGTACTCGACGTGGGCGAGCACCTCGTCGATCCCGGTGAGGACGACGCTGCGCTCGGACACCGGCAGGCCCCACGCGCGCAGCGCGTCGTAACCCTGGGACTGGCGCTCCAGCGTGAACCCCTCGCGCTTGCCGAAGCCGTGGCAGATCAGGCGCAGGTTGCGCGACGCGGTGACCTTGGGGTCCTTCTGGCGCAGCGAGCCCGCCGCGGTGTTGCGCGGGTTGGCGAAGGGCGGCTTGCCCGCCTCGACCAGGGACGCGTTGAGCGCCTGGAAGTCCTCCAGCCGGAAGTAGACCTCGCCGCGCACCTCCACCACCGCGGGCACGGGGAACTCGTCGGTGCCCGTGAGCCGGTCGGGCACCTCGTCGAGGGTGCGCATGTTGAGCGTGATGTCCTCGCCGGTGCGGCCGTCGCCACGCGTGAGCGCGCGGGTGAGCTTGCCGTTCTCGTAGAGCAGGTTGACGGCGAGCCCGTCGATCTTCAGCTCGCACAGGTAGTGGAGCTTGCCCTCGCCGACGTCGCGCGTGAGCCGCTCGGCCCACGCGCGCAGCTCATCCTCGGTGAAGGTGTTGTCGAGGCTGAGCATGCGCTCGAGGTGGTCGTGTGCCGTGAAGTCGGTGGCGAACCGGCCGACCACCCTCTGCGTGGGCGACTCGGGCGTGACCAGCTCCGGATGCGCGCTCTCCAGCTCGACCAGCTCGCGCCACAGCGCGTCGAACTGCCCGTCGGACACGACCGGCGAGTCGAGCACGTAATAGCGGAACTGGTGATCGGCCACCTCCGCGGCCAACCGTGCGTGCTGTTCGCGCACGTCAGTGTCAGTGCTCACGAGCGAAGATTAGCGACCGGGACCGACAGGGGGCCGCAACCGACGCCCTACCGTCACCGCTTCCGGCGGAGCGGCACGACCTGACCCGCCTCGGAGCGGCCCAGCGCGTCGATCTCCTCGACGTAGCGGGCGGGGTCGCTCGGGCTGCGCCCGGTGAGCACTCCCTGAAGGTGCCCCGCCAGCACGTCGCCGATCGCGTGCAGCACGTCGTGCCGGTCCATCCCGGCGGCGGAGAGCCGGCGCGCGGCCTGCCACACCTCGGGCGGGTCGTCGTCCCACAGCTGGTTGGCCACGATCTCGTGCACCGTGACGTGCAGGCGGGGGTTCACCCCGTCGACGGTGCCGGCCTCCGGGTCGGCGAGCGCGTCGTGGTACTCCGGGTGCTCCCCCTCGATGAGCATGCCGCGATCGTCCGGGTCGCCGGGGTCCAGGAACGGGAACTCCTCGGCCCCGATCCGGGTGCCGACGGCGGGTATCGCGAACGTCCGGCGCTCGAGCAGGTCGGGCAGCTCCTCCGGCCCCAGGTCGTCCAGGTGCAGGCCGGCAAGGTAGGCGTCGGCGACGTCCGACGCGACCGGCTCCGCGTCGCCCGGACGACCGATGGAGCACACCATGTCGTCCACGGCCTCCCGCAGCTCGGCCATGGCCGGCGCCGGCAGCTCGGCCCGCCGGCCGGCCCAGTCCGCCCAGGCACGCACGGTGGCGGGCAGCGCCTCGAACTCGTCGTCCGAGATCTCCGGACCCTCGTTGAGGGTCTCGTCGAGGAACTGGTCGACCAGGCCGGGCCCGACGCGGAGCGGCCTGGCCGGGCAGATCGAGCTCCCGAACTCTACGAGGAGCTCCGCGCAGCCGCGCGCACCCGGCGGGAGGTCACGCGCCTCCTGCGAGCCGAGGAACTCGTCCACGACCGCGGTGCGCGCGGCGCCGTCGAGCGGGGCGGGATCCGGCGCGGACGTAGGGGCTGGGAGCAGGCGCACGCGGGCGGCCGCCAGCGCGCGAGACGGCGCGAACTCGGCATCGACCGGTGGCTCGAGGCCGAGCTGCGCCGCGTGATCGGTGTCGGCGAACGCCGGGACCAGCAGGGCCGCGGCGGCCTCGGGCGCGATCTCGCTCACGTAGGTGACGGCGTCGTCCAGCTCGCGGAGGTCCTCGAGCACGCCGTCCGGCTCCTCGGTGGCGAACGCGTCCTTCACGATGCCGCCGAGGACGTGGTCGACCAGCATGACGACACCGTGCCGGGCACCGGCCCGTTCGACGACGAGCAGCACGCTGGTCTGGTCGCCGTAGACGTCGCCGTAGGACCAGGCCCCGGTCACCCGCTCCGTGCCCAGCGCCCGGACCCATCCCGGCTCCCCGACGCCGCTCGCGGCCAGCCCGTCGGCCGCCGCCGCGGCCTGCTTCCGCTGCGCTTCGGTGCCGAGCACCGCGATCACCCGCAGCAGGCCCAGTGCCCCGGAGCGCTGCCTGCGGGCCGCGTACGCGACGAGCCCCTCGCCGAGGAGCTCCTCCGGGTCGGCGGGCCCGTGGTACTGCCCCCACCAGGCGCCCAGCAGATCCGACACGCAGAGCTCGGCGTCCAACGCGTCGGAGACGGACTCCAGCTCACGGAAGGCACCCTGGCCGATGCGGGCGATCATCTCGTTCGGCCCGGGTGGCTCGTTCCGGCCGCACGCCCCCGCCTTCTTGCGCTTCCGGCCCTTGCTCTGCGGACTCACCCCACCACGGTGCCAGAGCGGGTCACCAGTCCTCAGGCGGGTCGACGAACGCCTGCCCGAGGTCACGGACGAGCGCCATCGCCCGGCGCGCCCAGTCCGGCGTCGCGCCGGCGAGCCCGCAGGAAGGCGTGGGAACGGCGAGCGCGCCGAGGCGGGACCGGTCGAACCCCAGCCGGTCGGCGAGGTCGAACGCGGGCCGGGCGAGGTCCCGCAGCTGCGGCCGCGCACCCGGCTCACGCACCGGAACGAGGCCGAGCAGCAGCGGCGTGCCCGCGTCCCAGATCTCGCCGAGCGCGTCGAGCGCCGCCGGCAGCGCCGTGTCCCCGTGGAACGCCGGCAGCGTGGCATCGATCCCGATCCCCGCCACACCGGTGCCGGCGAGCAGGCGGACGGGCGGCCGGTCGGCACAGCAGTGCACGACCACCGGCACCCCGAGCGCCGAGACGAGGCCCCGCAGCGCGTCCTGGGCCTCGATGCGCCCGACCGCCCGCACCGTGCCGTAGCCGGACGCGGTGGGCAGCGCACCCGCCAGCACCGCGGGCAACGACGGCTCGTCGAGCTGGACGAGGACGTGGGCACCGGTGCGGGCGGCCACCTCCGCCACGTGCACGCGCAGCCCCTCCTGGAGGCTGGCCGCGAACTCCCGCACCGCGCCCTGGTCGGTGAGCACGCGGTGGCCGCTGTGCAGCTCCACCGCGGCGGCCAACGTCCACGGCCCGGCGACCTGCACCTTCACCCACTCCGGGTGCACGGGCTCGCAGGCCTCGTCGAACGCGTCCAGATCACCGCGCAGCAGGTCGACGGCGCGTCGGTGGTCGCGTCCCGGCCGGGACGCGACCCGGTAGCCGCTGGGCACGACCTCCACGGCGATGTCGACGAGCAGCCCGGCCGTCCGGCCGATCATGTCCGCCCCTACCCCGCGGGCCGGGAGCTCCGGCAGGTGCGGCAGCAGCGGCAGCTCGCCCACCACCGTGGCCGCGGCCTCCCGCGGATCGGTGCCGGGCAGCGAACCGACGCCGGTGGCGGCGCCGTCGGGCCAGCGCGCAGGCGGTGCGGCCGCTTGCTCGTCCCCGGCGGGGCCCGGGACGGCGAACGCGCCGCCGCCCACCGTCTCCCCCGGCGTGGCGCCGGCAAGGCCGGCTGCGGCAAGAGCGGCCTCGAGCGGGTCGGTACTCACGTCCGGTGTCTACCACCGTGGGGCGGGTCGCATTCGCGCACCCGACTGCAGCTACGCGGTGGCGGTGATCGTGGCGCTGCCCAGCACGACGTCGCCGGCCGCCTCGGGGCGGTACAGCGCCACGGCCTGGCCGGGGGCGACGCCGCGCAGCGGCTCGGCGAGCTCGACGCGCACGCCGTGGGGCGTGGGCTCGGCCACCGCGGCGGCCACGCCGCCGTGCGCGCGGACCTGCGCGACGCAGTGGAACCGGACCCCGGGGGCGGCGCCCGCACTCCAGACGGGCTGCGAGCCCTCGATCGTGCGGACGTCGAGCGCGGCGGCCGGCCCGACCTTCACGGTGCCGGTGACGGGCTCGATGCCGAGCACGTACCGGGGGCGACCGTCGGCGGCGGGAGCGGCGACGCCGAGGCCCTTGCGCTGCCCGACGGTGAAGCCGTGCACCCCGTCGTGGCGGGCGAGCTCGGCCCCGGTCTCGGCGTCGACGACCGCACCCGGCCGGACCCCCAGGCGCGCACCGAGGAACGCGCGGGTGTCGCCGGAGGGGATGAAGCAGATGTCGTGGCTGTCGGGCTTGTCGGCCACCCGCAAGCCGCGGGCGGCGGCCTCGGCGCGCACGGCCGCCTTCGGGGTGTCGCCGATCGGGAACATCGCATGGGCCAGCTGGTGCGGGGTGAGCACGGCGAGGACGTACGACTGGTCCTTGCCGGCGTCGACGGCCCGCCTCAGCTCGCCGGCCACCAGCTGCGCGTAGTGACCGGTGCAGACGGCGTCGAAGCCCAGCGCCATGGCCTTGTCGAGCAGCGCGGCGAACTTGATCTTCTCGTTGCACCGCAGGCACGGGTTGGGGGTCTGCCCGGCGGCGTAGGCGGCCACGAAGTCGTCCACCACGTCCTCGCGGAACCGCGCCGCGAAGTCCCAGACGTAGAACGGGATGCCGAGCACGTCGGCGGCCCGCCGGGCGTCGCCCGCGTCCTCGCGGGAGCAGCAGCCACGGGAACCGCTGCGCAGGGCGTCGGGAGTCTCGGAGAGCGCGAGGTGGACGCCCACGACGTCGTGCCCGGCGTCGACGGCACGCGCCGCGGCCACCGCCGAGTCGACGCCGCCGCTCATCGCCGCGAGGACCCTCATCGCGCCATCGCCGCCTTCCCCGCGCGCCGGGCACGCTCGACGACCGGGCCGATCGCGGCCGCGACCGCCTCGACGTCGGCCTCCGTGGACGTGTGGCCGAGGGAGAACCGCAGCGAGCCGCGGGCCGTGGCCTCGTCGGCGCCCATCGCGAGCAGCACGTGGCTGGGCTGCGCCACCCCGGCCGTGCACGCCGAGCCGGTGGAGCACTCGATGCCCTGGGCGTCGAGCAGCATGAGCAGGCTGTCGCCCTCGCACCCGGGGAACGACAGGTGGGCGTTGCCGGGCAGCCGCGACGGACCGCCCTCGACGACGCCCTTGCCCGGGTCGCCGTTCAGCGTGGACTCGGGCACGAGCGCCGTGATGCGGGCGACGAGGTCGTCGCGCAGGGCGGCGAGCGCCGGGGACCGGCGCGAGGCGTCGGCGACGGCGAGCTCCACGGCGGTGGCCAGCCCGACGACGGCAGGGGTGTCGAGGGTGCCGGACCGCACGTCGCGTTCCTGCCCGCCGCCATGCAGCAGCGGGGTGAGCGTGACCTCCCGGCCCAGCAGCAGCACGCCCGCGCCGATGGGACCGCCGAGCTTGTGGCCGGTGAGCGAGAGCGCGTCGACCCCGGACGCGGCGAAGTCGACTGGCAGCACTCCGACCGCCTGCACGGCGTCGGTGTGGACCGGCACGCCGAACTCGTGGGCGGTGGCCGCCAGCTCGCGCATCGGGTTGACGGTGCCGACCTCGTTGTTGGCCCACATCACCGAGACGAGCGCCACGCGCTCCGGCTCCCGGGCGAGGGCGGCGCGCAGCGTCTCCGGGCGGACGCGACCGACGTCGTCGACCTCCAGCAGCTCCACCTCGGCGCCTTCGTGCGCGCCGAGCCACTCCGCGGCGTCGAGCACGGCGTGGTGCTCGATGGCCGAGACCAGCACGCGGGTGCGGCGCTCGTCGGCGGCGTGCCGGGCCCAGTACAGACCCTTGACGGCCAGGTTGTCGCTCTCCGTGCCACCGGTGGTGAGCACCACCTCCGACGGCCGCGCGCCGACGGCGGCGGCGATGCGCTCACGCGCCTCCTCGACGTCGCGGCGCGCGCGGCGGCCGGACGTGTGCAGCGAGGACGCGTTGCCGGTGCGGGTGAGTGCCTCCGCCATCGCCGCCACGGCCTCGAGCAACATCGGGGTGGTGGCGGCGTGGTCGAGGTAGGTCGCGCTCGTGGCGGCCACCTCCCCCGGTCGATCGATCCCGGTCCAGGATAGTCGCCGCGATGTGGCGCCCCCGTGGGCGTGGTGACGCCCCCTCTACGCCGCCACCGAGGCACGGTGGCGCCGCCGCGCCGGGTGCGGCACACCGGTGACGGCGGCCACCGCGTCACCCGCCCGCCCGGCCAGCTCGCGACGGTCGGCGGACGGCGCGAGCGCGGGCAGGAGCGTGAGCTCGCAGTCGAGCCCGGGCAGCCGCAGCACCCGCAGCAGGGAGTCCCACAGCGTCTGCTCGCCGACGAACGCCGCGGCGGTGGCCCGCTCCCCGCTCGGCAGCCGCAGGACGACCGCCACCGGTCGCACGGGCGCGCCCGCGTCGATCGCGGCCTGGAACACCGCCCGCCGGAACGGTCCCGCCGCCCCGCCGCACCACGTCGTGCCCTCGGGGAACACGGCCACGTCGGCACCGGTTCGCAGGGTGTCGGCGGTGGCCGCGACCGTGGCGGGCAACCCGCCCAACCCGGCCCGGTCGACGAACAGCGCCCCGGTGCGCCGGGCGATCCGCCCGATCACGGGCCAGTCGCCCATCTCCCGCTTCGCCACCATGCGCACCGGCCGCAGCGTGCCGACAGCGAGCACCTCGATCCAGGACAGGTGGTTGACCGCCAGCAGCACGCCGCCGGCCCCGAGCTCGCCCGTCACGCGCAGCCGCACGCCACTGCACCGCAGGACGGCTCGGTAGCACGTGCAGAGCCAGGCGTCCCGCGCGGCGCCCGGCAGCACCGCCGCCCCGGCGAGCGTGGCCAGCAGCACGACCGCCAGGCGGCAGAGGCGGGCGAGCACCAGCGGCGCCGGCCCGGTCCGGTCCTCGACGCGCGGCTGGCAGGCCGCTCCACACGGCGACACCGGCAGCCAGCCGGACGCCGGCGCGCCGGGATGGAGCCGCACGCCGAGCACCTACGCCTCGCCGAGGAAGAACCGCGCGTAGCGCTCGTCCATGTGGTCGAGGCCGAGCAGCACGAAGAAGTCGGCGCAGTCGAAGTCGCGGTCCAGCGCCGGCGGCCCGCACACCCACGCGCCCAGCCGCAGGTACCCCTGCAGCAGCGGCGGGATCGCGGCCCGGCGCGGGCGCCGCAGCACCGGCGGCCGCCACGGCTGCAGCGGCCGGACCCGGTAAGGCTCCGGCGAGAAGTGCCGGGCCAGCGCGCGGTCCCAGACGGTGGAGGCCGCCGCCCCGCCGTCCGCCAGCGGCACGCTCGCGCAGCCGGCGAGCCAGCGGTGTCCGGTGAGCAGCATGTACCGCGCGAGCCCGGCCCACACCAGGCCGACGACGGCCCCGTTCCGGTGATCCGGGTGCACGCACGAACGTCCGGTCTCCACCAGCGACGAGCGCAGCGGCGCGAGATCGTCCAGCACGAACTCGCTCTCCGCGTACAGCCCGCCGGCCCGCGCGGCCGCGGCGGGCGGCAGCATCCGGTAGGTCCCGACCACCTCGCCGCTGCCCTCGTCGCGCACGAGGAGGTGGTCGCAGAACGCGTCGAAGCGGTCGACGTCGAGCCCGGGCTCCGGGCTGTGGAGAACGGCGCCGAGCTCGTCGGCGAAGACGCGGTGCCGCAGCCGCTGAGCGGCGCGCACCTCGTCCGGCTCCGTCGAGAGCAGTAGCGAGTAGCGGGAGGACGCGTCCGACTGCGGCGTACGGGCCAGCACCTGCGTCGAGGTCACGGTGGTCTTGGTACGGGCCGGAAGCAACAGCCGGCCCCGACCGCATCGACGAGCGAATGGCAGGCGGGTGAACAACGCGGCGCCGCGACCCGCCCCCCAGAACCGACGAACGGCCCTTTCGTCGGTACCTGTCGAGCGCCGGTGAAGCACTCTTCGGCATCGTGGCGTGCTCGTGCCGGGCGCAGGACGGCGGCTGGGGGCGCGAGTTGGCGGGGATGGCGCGATCTTCGACTGCCCGTCACGTCGGTCGGTCAGAGATCCACTCCACAGGCCCCGCCACGAGTGGGCGGACCGCGCGTTGCGCGCTGCGGTACCGCAGTGGCCGCGTCGAAGAACCACCGATCCCGTGGTCGCTCTGCGAGAGACTCGCCTTGCCTCCCGGACCTGGGTACGAGCACTCACGTAGGGAGCGAGGCAACTATCCGGTGGTGTCACTCTGCGGCTGAGGTTCGGGACCACAGGATAGTTGCCTAGGCACCCGGCAGTGACGGTCTCGTCGCGGACGGGCGTGCCCCCGCGTCGGGGACGGCCGCCCGCGCAACCACGGGATTCGGTAGTGCTCCCAACGCGGCCACCGCCACAGGTGCGGGTCGACGCGAACAGAGGCGGACTCACCAGAAGCCCGCTGGTGCGCGACCGGCGGGCAGCCCGGGCCGGGACGGCGCGCCAAGGCGACCTTGCATGATCAGGTCGACCCCATGGGTCTCGGAGCAAGATCGAACACCTGTGGCGTCGACATGACCATGAAACCCGGGCCCGGGGCGGGCATGATCGTTGCGAGGCGCAGCAGAGCGCCCCCACCAGGGCACTCCACGGGCATCTCGGACAGATCATGCCGCGTTGATCGCTACGAGACCACGCTGAACACCCTCGTGAGGGCTGAATGCCTGCATCTCGGAGCGATCACCACGCGTTGGACGAACGGCACTCCCGCCCCGCCCCATCGGACGAGAGTGCCGTTCATCAGCAGGCGCTCAGCCCTTGCGCTTGGCGATCTCCTCCTGCAGCTGGGGGGCCACCTTGAACAGGTCTCCCACCACGCCGAAGTCGGCGATCTCGAAGATCGGGGCCTCCGGGTCCTTGTTCACCGCGATGATCGTCTTCGAGGACTGCATCCCGGCCCGGTGCTGGATCGCACCCGAGATGCCCAGCGCGATGTACAGCTGCGGCGCCACCGTCTTACCGGTCTGCCCCACCTGGAACTGGTGGGGGTAGTAGCCCGAGTCCACCGCCGCCCGGGACGCACCGACCGCCGCGTTCAGCGAGTCGGCCAGGGCCTCGACCACCGAGAAGTCCTCCGCCGACCCCACACCACGGCCACCCGAGACCACCACCGACGCCTCGGTCAGCTCCGGCCGGTCCCCACCGGTGATCGGCTCCCGGCTCACCACCGTGGCCGAACGGCCCGTGCTCGCCGGCACCTCCACGGCCTCCTCGGCACCCGCACCCGGGGCCGGCTCGGCCTCCACCGAACCCGGCCGCACCGTGATCACCGGATGCGCGCCGTTCGCCTTCGCCTCCGCGATGTACGCGCCACCGAACACCGAGTGCGTCGCCCCCTCTGGGGAGAGGGCCACGACGTCGCCGAGCAGCCCGGAGTTCGTGCGCACCGCCACCCGGCCGGCGATCTCCTTGCCGTCCGCGGACACCGCGATCAGCACCGCCGCCGGGTCCTTCGACTCCACCAGCGACGACAACACCCCGACCTCGGGCGCCAGGAAATCGCTCGAGTCGGTCTCCGCCACATAGATCTTCGCGGCGCCGTACTCCTTCAGCCCGTCGGCCAGCTTGCCCGCCGTGCCGGCCGGGCCGACCACCACCGCGGACGGCTCACCCAGCCCGCGCGCCACGGTCAGCAGCTCGAACGTGCTCTTCTTGATCTCACCCTCGAGGTGGTCGACGAGGACCAGTACCTCAGCCATGGCTGTCCGTCTCCCTATCTCAGATGAGCTGCTCAGATCAACTTCTGGCCGACCAGGAACGCGGCGGCCTTCGACCCGCCGTCGCCCTCGTCGGTGACCTTCTCGCCCGCGCTCTTGGGTGGCTTCGCCTGCGACGAGGTGACCGCGCTCAACGCGTTGGCCAGCCCGACCTCGGACGCGTCGATCCCCACATCCGCCAGGCCGAGCGAGGTGACCGGCTTCTTCTTCGCCGCCATGATCCCCTTGAACGACGGGTAGCGCGGCTCGTTGATCTTCTCGCCCACCGACACCACCGCCGGCAGCTCCGCGGTCAGGGTGGTGATCCCGTCGTCGGTCTCCCGCTTCACGGTGACCGTCGAGCCCTCCACCGTGACCTCACGAGCGTGGCTCAGCACCGGCAGCCCCAGCACGTCGGCCACCATCGCCGGCACCGCCGCGGACCGCCCGTCCGACGCCTCGTTGCCCGCCACCACCAGATCGACGCCCTCGACCGAGCCGATCGCCTTCGCCAACGCCCGCGCCGTCTGCACCGCGCACGAGCCGGCCAGCGCCTCGTCCGACAGGTGAACGGCCTTGTCCGCGCCCATCGACAGGGCCTTGCGGATCGCGTCGGTGGCCCGGCCCGGACCCATGGTCAGGACCGTCACCTCCGAGCCGTCGTGGGCCTCCTTCAACTGCAGCGCCGCCTCGACCGCGCGCTCGTTGATCTCGTCCAGCACGGCGTCGGTGGCGTCGCGGTCCAACGTGCCGTCGGACCGGAGTTTCCGCTCCGAGTTCGTATCGGGCACCTGCTTGACCAGCACGACGATGTTCATCGGACCTCTTCGACCTCCTGCCGGTGCGGACGTGCCGCGGTGGGCCTGTCGGACGCTCGGCGTCCCCGCGCCGACAATGCCATCACCGGATGGGATCGGCGCGGCGGACGCCCGGTTCGGGCAATTGTTACCAGCGGGTAGCGGCGCGGCAAACGCCCCGCAGGTGAGACTCCTCACCCGCACGGTGTGAGCAGGCATGACAGCGGGTAACTCGGACCTGTGGCACTTCTGAGACGGATCCGCACATTCCTCGCCAGCCCCCAGGGCAGGCGCCTCTCCGAGCAGGGCCGGCGCATGGCCGCCGACCCGCGCAACCGCGAACGCGCCCGCGGCTTCCTCGCGCGCCTGCGCCGCCGCTGATCCGTCCGGCCGCGGGCGGGTACGCCGACGGGCGAACATGGCGTGCAAGGCACGTGCTCGCGCAGTTGCGCGAGTACTGTCCGGCCACCCGACCCGCGGAGCCGCCCATGTCCGTATCGGCCCGACACGGGCGAAACCGCCTCGTCGGCACCTTCCAGAGCGCGCCCGACACGATCAACCGGACCGGTGGCAGTGTGGGCAGCGTGGTTGATCACGCTGCCCCCCGGTCGCCGCGAGCCGTCCCGGGACGACGCCGGTGATCGTCACGGGCTATGACGACCGCCAGGGCTGTGGCTACGTCCTACGCACCGGCACGGACGCGGCAGACGGCCTCCCGGTCAACGACGAGGTCAGCCACGACGGCGTGGCCGTACGGGCCACTCCGGAGCTCGCCGCCCTGCTGCGGGACGCACTCCGGAGCCGGCCCACCGCGCTGCTGAGCTGGCAGGGGCCGCGGGTGCCGCTCACGCTCGAGGACGGAATCCTGCTCGCCTGGCTCATGCACGACGTCGGCGGCGTCCTGTCCGTCCGCGGCGCCCCGCGCCCGCCCGCCGGATAGGCCGGCGGCTACGCGAGCCGGCGGAGGCGCAGGACGTTGTCCGTGCGGTGCCCGGGCCGGCCGTCCGGGGCGGGCAGCTCGCGCTCGACGACCTCCTCGAGCTCCACGCTCCAGCGCCCCGGCTCCAGGTCCACCGCGGCGAGCACGTCGCCCGTGGTGGGGAAGTGGAAGTCGAACGGCGGGTCCTCCTGCCACGACGGCCACCCGGCATGCCCGACGACGAGGAGGACACCGCCCGGTGCCACCGCCGCGGCGGCCCGGCGCAGGATCCCCTCACGCTCACCGTCGGCCGCGACCGGCGAGTGGAGGAACTGCGCCGACACGAGGTCGAAGGAGCCGTCCGGGAACGACTGCGACAGGTCGTGCCGCTCCCAGCGGATCCGCTCCGCGACACCGGCGTCCCGCGCGTGGTCCTCCCCCCGGCGGAGCGCTGTGGCCGAGACGTCGACGGCCGTGACCTGCCAGCCCTGCTCGGCCAACCAGATCGCGTCCCCGCCCTCCCCGCAGCCGAGGTCCAGCGCGGTGCCCGACGGGAGCGGTCCGGCCTCCCGCACGAGGAGCGGGTTCGCCCGACCGCTCCAGACCCGGGCGTCGTCCCCGTAGCGGTCCTCCCAGTACTGCTCCGCGGTCGTCGCGGTGTCCTGATCCATGAGCGCACGGTGCCCGCCTGCCTCGCCAAATGGCAACGTTCCTTGCCGTTCCGGCAACGGATTAGGTTGTGCCCTCGTGACGGTCGCACGCTCCATCGCTCTGTTCGTCCTGGCCGCGATCGCCGAGATCGGCGGCGCGTGGCTCGTCTGGCAGGGGGTTCGGGAACACCGCGGCCTCGTCTGGATCGGGGCGGGCATGCTCGCCCTCGGCGCCTACGGGTTCGTCGCCACGCTGCAGCCGGACCCGCACTTCGGGCGGATCCTCGCCGCATACGGCGGCGTGTTCGTGGCCGGCTCACTGCTGTGGGGCGTGGTGCTCGACGGGTTCCGCCCCGACCGCTACGACGTCATAGGCGCCGTGATCTGCCTCGCGGGCGTCGCCGTGATCATGTATGCGCCGCGCGCGGTCTGAGACGGTACGAGCGTGACATCCGAGTCCGCCCTCCCCCTCACCGGCGAGCGCACGGTGCCGGGGATCCCGGAGGAGAACTACTGGTTCCGCCGGCACGAGGCCGTCTACGTCGCGCTGCGGGACCGCTGCGGCGGCGCGCTGGTCGTCGAAGCCGGCTGCGGTGAGGGGTACGGCGCCGGCATGCTCGCCGAGGTCGCGGCCGGGGTGCTCGCGCTGGACCTCGACCCGGTGACGGCGGCGCACGTCGCCCGCCGCTACCCCCGCGCCGGGGTCACGCGGGCGAACCTCGTGGCCCTGCCGGTGCGCGACGGCACCTGTGACGCCGTGGTGTCGCTGCAGGTGATCGAGCACCTGTGGGAGCAGGAGCGGTTCCTGCGCGAGTGCTTGCGGGTGCTGCGCCCCGGCGGGGCGCTGATGCTGTCCACGCCCAACCGGCGCACGTTCTCCCCAGGCCGCGCCACCCCGCTCAACCCGTTCCACACCCGCGAGCTCGACCCCGCGGAGCTCGCCGGGCTCGTCCGGGATGCGGGCTTCACCGACGTCGAGGTCCACGGCCTGCACCACGGGCCCCGGCTGCGTGAGCTCGACGCCCGGCACGGCGGCTCGCTCGTCGACGCCCAGGTGGCCGTGGCGCTCGGCGGCAAGCCGTGGCCCGCGGCGCTGAAGGCGGACGTCGAGTCGGTGACGACCGCGGACTTCGTGCTGCAGGCGGCCGAGGTCGACGCGAGCCTGGATCTGGTGGTCTTCGCCAAGCGCCCCGTTGCAGCAAAGCCACTTTCCTGCAGCGAGATTGCGTGAAAGTGGCTTTGCTGCAACCCGGGAGCAGGTCGCCCGTAGCGTTCCCGGTGTGAGGGAGCCCGTCGGGACGTTCTGCCTGGTGCTGCACAGCCACCTGCCGTGGCTCGCGCACCACGGGCGCTGGCCCGTCGGGGAGGAGTGGCTCTACCAGTCCTGGGCGCACGCCTACCTGCCCGTCCTCGACCTGGTGCGGCGGCTCGCCGCCGAGGGCAGGCGCGAGCTGCTCACCCTCGGCGTCACGCCGGTGCTGGCCGCCCAGCTCGACGACCCGCACTGCCTGCGCGGCGTGCACGGCTGGCTCGGCGGCTGGCTGCTGCGCGCACACGGCGCCGCTGCCCGGCTGCCCGACCTCGCCGCGCGCGAGCACCGGGCGGCGACGGGAGCGCTGGAGATGTTCGAGCGCCACTGGCGCCACGGCGCGTCCCCGCTGCTGCGCGCGCTGGCCGGGGTGGACGCGCTGGAGCTGCTCGGCGGGCCCGCGACCCACCCGTTCGCCCCGCTGCTGCTGCCCGAGGTCCGCGCGTTCGCGCTGGAGACCGGGCTCACCGACACGACCGTCCGCCTCGGGACCCGACCGGCCGGGATCTGGGCGCCCGAGTGCGGCTACGCGCCGGGCATGGAGCTCGGATACGCGGCGGCGGGGGTACGGCGGTTCCTCGTGGACGGGCCGGCGCTGCGCGGCGACACCGGGCTCGCCCGGCCCGTCGGCGACTCGGACGTGCTGGCGTTCGGCCGGGACCTCGAGATCACCTACCGGGTCTGGTCGCCGCGGTCCGGCTACCCGGGCGGGCGCGACTACCGCGACTTCCACACCTACGACCACCCCTCCGGACTCAAGCCGGCGCGGGTGACGGGTCGGCGGGTACCTCCGGAGGCGAAGCGGCCCTACGACCCGGACCGCGCGGCCGCGGCCGTGGCCCGCGACGCCGCCGACTTCGTGCGCGTCGTCCGCACGCGGCTCGTCGGGGTGCGGGAGCGGATCGGGCGGCCCGGCCTCGCCGTCGCGGCCTTCGACACCGAGCTGTTCGGGCACTGGTGGCACGAGGGGCCGGCCTGGCTGGAGGCGGTGCTGCGGGCACTGCCCGAGGCGGGGGTCCGGGTCACCACGCTGCACGGCGCCGCGGCCGAGGGGCTGGTGGGCACGCCCGTGGCCCTGCCGCCGTCGTCGTGGGGATCGGGCAAGGACTGGCACGTCTGGGACGGCCCGCAGGTCGCCGACCTGGTGGCGCAGCAAGAGCGGGTGCAGAAGGCGCTGCTCGGCGCGGTGACCACCGGGCTCACGCGCGACCCGATCCGGGACACGCTGGCCACGGAAGCCCTGCTCGCGCTGTCCAGCGACTGGGCGTTCATGGTCAGCAAGGACTCCGCGGCAGGTTACGCGCGCGAGCGAGCGGCGGGGCACGCCGCCCGCGTCGAGGAGCTCGCCGGCCTGCTGGGCACGGGCCGTCGCCGGGCGGCCGAGCGCCGGGTCGCGAGCTGGGACGGTGACGACGCCGCCTTCGGCCACCTCGACGCCCGCCGCCTCCTGACCGCTCCCTGACGTCCGGCTGCGAACGCGACATCCACCGCGTCGAGATGCGAGACTCGGCCTGTCGGGATGCGGGACTCGCGCGGGAGGTCGGCCCGGACCACGCGAGTCTCACATTCCGGCAGGGCGAGTCCCCCGTTCCGACGGGGTGAGTTGCGCATTCCGACACGGCCGGCCGCGCATTCCGGGACGGTGACGCCGGACGCGTCTACCCACCGGTAGGTTCCTCGCGTGCGTGTGCTGATGGTGTCGTGGGAGTACCCGCCGGTCGTGGTCGGTGGCCTCGGCCGGCACGTGCACGCCCTCGCCACGGAGCTGGCTGCCGCCGGGCACGAGGTCGTCGTGCTCTCCCGGCAGCCCGCGGGTAGCGACGCCGGCACACACCCGACCACCGACGAGGCGCTGGACGGCGTACGCGTGCTGCGTGTGGCCGAGGACCCGCCGCACCTGGACTTCGACCGCGACCTGGTGGCGTGGACGCTCGCGATGGGCCACGGGTTGCTGCGGGCGGCGCTGACCCGGCTGGTGACGTCGTGGCGCCCGGACGTGGTGCACGCCCACGACTGGCTCGTCGCGCACCCGGCGATCGCGCTGGCTGACGTGCTCGAGGTCCCGCTCGTCGCGACGATCCACGCCACCGAGGCCGGGCGCTACGCGGGTTGGCTCTCGTCGCCGCTCTCCCGGCAGGTGCACTCGGCCGAGTGGTGGCTCGCCCACCGCGCCGACACCCTGATCACCTGCTCGGCCGCCATGCGCGCCGAGGTGGCGGAGCTGTTCGACGTGGATCCCGGTCCGATCGCCGTGCTGCACAACGGCATCGCGCCGCGACGCTGGCGGGCGAGCGCCGCGCGCGTGCGGGCGGTGCGCGAGCGGTACGCGCCTGGTGAGGCGCCGGCGCTGCTGTACTTCGGCCGGCTCGAGTACGAGAAGGGCGTGCACGACCTGATCGCGGCCCTGCCCCGGATCCGCCGCGCCCACCCGGGCACCCGGCTGGTGGTGGCGGGCACCGGCACGGCGCACGACCAGCTCGTGGCGGCGGTGGAGACCCATCGGGTGCGGCGCAGCGTGACCTTCACCGGCCACCTGCCCGACGCCGACCTCGCCGCGCTGCTCCGCGCCGCGGACGCGGTGGTGCTGCCGAGCCGGTACGAGCCGTTCGGGATCGTCGCGCTGGAGGCGGCCGCGGCGGGTGCGCCGCTCGTGGCCTCGACGGCGGGTGGGCTGGGCGAGGTGGTGCTGGACGGCGAGACCGGGCTGTCGTTCCCGGCGGGCGACGTGGCCCGGCTGGCTACAGCTGTGGGTGGGGTGCTGGCCGACCCGGCGGCCGCGGCTCGCCGGGCCCGCGCCGCGCGGAAGCGTCTGGGGAGCGCTTTCGAGTGGAGCCGCATCGCAGCTGACACGGCATCCGTCTACGCGGCGGCGAGATACGCCGGCCCGACCGAACTCGGCCGCCCGAAGATCCCTACCGGGAACGTCTTCGCGGGCTGAGAACTATCAGGCGGCGTCGCTGCGCAGCACCTCGAGTGCGGCGTCGGGGTATTCGCTGGCGAGCTGCTCCACGAGATCGTCGCGGTTCTCGCCGACGGCTGCGTTCACCGCGAAGGTGTAGTCCTCCTCGAGTGCCTGCAGGCGACGGACAGTGGCGTCCTTCATGATCGGAACGCTTCCTCTCGGAACGGTGTGTGATTCCACCGTGACCAACGGGACGGACCCCCGCTTCGTTCCCGGAAGCGATCTCGGCATGCCGAGGCTCACATCGATTCGGGCTGCATGAGCCTTTCCTGCACGGCCGCGGCGGTCTTGCGGGCGACGTCGGCGAGGGCGGCGCGCCGCTGCGCGGCGGCCTCGTAGTCGGCCTTCCGGTCGCGCACCACGCGGGCGGGCGCGCCCACCGCGATCGAGTACTCCGGCACGTCACCGCGCACCACGGCGTGCGCGCCCAGCACGGAACCGCGGCCCACGCGGGAGCCGCGCAGCACGGTGGACTTCACGCCGAGCCAGCAGTCGGGCCCGATCCGCACCGGCGTCTTGACGATGCCCTGGTCCTTGATGGGTGAGTGCACGTCCTCCGTGCGGTGGTCGAAGTCGGTGACGTACACCCAGTCGGCGACGATCGTGGCCGCGCCGATCTCGACGTCGAGGTAGCAGTTGATCGTGTTCTCCCGCCCGAGCACGACCTTGTCGCCGATGCGCAGCGATCCCTCGTGGCAGCGGATCGCGTTGCCGTCCCCGACGTGGACCCAGCGGCCGATCTCCAGCCGCCCGTAGCCGGGGCGCGCGTGCAGCTCCACCCGCTTGCCGAGGAAGACCATTCCGCGCAGCACGACGTGCGGGTTGGCCACGCGGAACCGCAGGAGCCTCCAGTACCGCACGAGGTACCAGGGCGAGTAGGCGCGGTGGCGCACCACCCAGCGCAGCGACGCGAGCGTGAGGAAGCGGGCCTGCCACGGGTCGCGCCGGCCCGCGCGCCCCCACCGGTGACGCAGCGGCGCGCCCCACATGCTCGTCATGGCGGCGACCCTATGACGTGGGTCGGGCCTCCTTGCGTCGGCGGCAGTGATCGGCGAACGTCTTCGGCGTGTCCCGGATCGCCGTGATCGGCAGCGTGAACCTCGACCTCGTGGCCCGGGTGCCACGCCTACCCGAGCCGGGCGAGACGCTCGCCGCGAGCGGGTTGCGGCGGGTGCCCGGCGGGAAGGGCGCGAACCAGGCGCTGGCCGCGCGGCGGCTCGGCGCCGACGTCACGATGGTGGCCGCGGTGGGCGACGACGCGGCCGCCGACGAGGCGCTCGCCCTGCTGAGCGCCGACGGCGTGCGGCTCGACCGCCTGCGCCGCGACCCGGCCGAGCCCACCGGCCACGCGCTCATCACCGTGGACGACGCGGGTGAGACCACGATCGTCGTCATCGCCGGCGCCAACGCCACCCTCTCCGTGACGCCCGACGACGTCCGCGGCGCCGACGCGGTGCTCAGCGTGCTGGAGATCCCGGACTCCGCCGTGGCCGACGCCGTGCGGTACGCCACGGGGATGGTCGTGCTCAACGCCGCTCCGGCGCGCCCGCTGGACCCCGAGCTGATCCGCCGCGTCGACCTCATGGTCGTCAACTCCGCCGAGTACGCGGCGATCGACGGGCTCGACGCCGCCGGCGCCGTCGCCGTGACGTACGGCGGCAAGGGCGCGGTGCTGCGCCGCGGCGGGCGTGAGGTGGCCCGCGCGGAGCCGCCACCGGTCACCGTGGTGGACGGCACCGCGGCGGGCGACACGTTCACCGCCGCGCTCACCGTCGCGCTGCTCGACGGCGCCTCCGACACGGAGGCGCTGCGCCGCGCCTGCGCCGCCGGGGCACTGGCCGTCACGAAGGCGGGCGCGCAGCCGTCGCTGCCCACCGCCGCCGAGCTGGAGGCCGTCCTGTGAGCGGGGTGACCACGCCGATCGTGATCGACACCGACCCCGGTGTCGACGACGCGGTGGCGATCATGCTGGCGCTCGCGTCGCCCGAGGCGGAGCTCCGGGCCGTCACGACCGTGTTCGGCAACGTCGCGTTGGACTCCACCACGGCGAACGCGGGCCGCCTCCTCGCGCTCTGCGACCGCGCCGACATCCCGATCGCCGCGGGTGCCGCACGCCCGCTCGTGCACCCGCAGCGCGAGCTGGCGGCGCAATGGCACGGCAGTGACGGGCTCGGTGGGAGGGCGGCCACGCTGCCCGCCGCGGCGACCCCGGACGCGCGCACCGCGGTCGAGCTGCTCGCCGACGTGCTGCGCGCATCCGACCGCCCGGTGACGATCGTCCCGATCGGCCCGCTGACGAACATCGCGCTCCTGCTCGCGGTGCACCCGGAGCTGGCCCCGCGGATCGGGCGGATCGTGTGGATGGGCGGGTCGTTGGGCGCGGGCAACACGAGTGGCGTGGCGGAGTTCAACGCGCACTGCGACCCGGAGGCCGCGCACCGGGTGCTCACGCAGGCCGACGTGCCGGTCACGATGGTGCCGCTGGACCTCACGCTGCGCTGCCCGGCCGGCCCCGAGTGGATCGAGGCGCTCGCCGCGGCCGGGCCCCGCTGCGCCGCCCTGGCCGGCGTGATCACCCACTACCGGGCGGCGTTCCGGGAGCGCTACGGCGTCGACGCGGTGGCCGTGCACGACGCGGTGGCGGTGCTGGAGGCCGTGCTGCCGGGCACGCTGCGTACCGCGGGGATGCCGATCGCGGTGGCGTGTGACCTCGGCCCGGCCCGCGGCGCCACCGTCGGGATGCCCGCGGGCTCCGGCCAGGAGGTGCAGGTGGCCCTGGACGCCGACACCGACAAGGCGCTGGCCGAGATCCTGGAGCGTCTGCGGCGGCTCGGCTGAGCCGCTACGCGAGCCCCTGCTCGATCGCGTAGCGCACCAGCGAGGCCCTGCTGTGCAGGTGCAGCTTGCGCAGCACGTTCTGCACGTGGTTCTCGACGGTGCGCGGGGAGAGCACGAGCCGGGTGGCGATCTGGCGTGCGGTGAGCCCGTCGACGACGAGGCGCACGACGTCGGACTCCCGCTCGGTGAGCTGGCGCTCCCGCTCGGCGGCCGGCCGGCCGAACTCCTCGAGCAGGACGTCGGCGAGTCCAGGGCTGAACACCACCTCCCCCGCCGCGGTGCGGGACACGGCGCCGGCGAGCTCGGTGGGGGCCACCGGGCCGGCGAGGTGGCTGGTGGCGCCCGCGCGCACAGCGGCGAGCGCGACGGCGTGGTCGGGCACGGCGGAGAGCGTGAGTAGCGGCACCTGCGGCACCGCGGCGGCGAGCTCGGCGACGGTGCCGAGCGCCGCGACGCCGTCGTCGAGCTCGACGACCACGACCTGCGGGCGGCGCTCCTCCACGAGGGGAAGGGCCCCGGATGGGTCGGTGCTACCGGCCAGGTCGACTCCCCCGCGCACCAGCGCCGCCGCGACGTGCGGGATGGCACGCGTGGTGGAGACGAGCACGGCCGAAGCCTGAGGATTCATCCGGCCGACGCCGCCCATCGCCGCACGATCATGTCCGGATCCTCCCAAAGAGGGACGCTTCGCGGAGCATGTTCCGATGTGATCACCCGTACGGCCGCAGTCGATCACTACCCGTTGTCACTCGTCGGCAAGCCCCTGTTCGATCGCATACCGGGCGAGCTGGACGCGGTTGTGCAGCTGCAGCTTGCGCAATGTGCTCTGGACGTGCGTCTCCACGGTGCGGTGCGACACGCCGAGCCGCTCGCCGATCTGGCGCGCCGTCAGCCCCTTTGCCACCAGGCGCAACACGTCGGTCTCACGCTCCGTGAGCGCAGGAATGGCCGGGTCGGACCGATCCGTGCCCGCGAGCCTGCGGTACTCCCCGAGCACGAGGCCGGCGAGGCCGGGGGTGAACACCGGAAAGCCGTCTGCGGTGCGTTGCACGGCCGACAGGAGTTCCTCCGCGCTCGCCGACTTCACGAGGTACCCGGCCGCGCCCGCCTTCACCGCGTCCAGGACGTCGGCGTGCTCGCCGCTCGCCGAGAGCACGAGGATCCGGGTGTCGGGCAGCGCGTCCAGGATCCCCTCGATCGCCTGCACGCCCGATGTCTCGCCGAGGTTCAGGTCCATCAGCACGACCCGCGGCCGCACGGCCAGTGCGATCCGGACGGCGGCCTCGGCGTCCGGCGCGGTGGCCACCACCTCCAGCCCGCGCTCGGCGAGGTCGCGCGCCACGCCCTCGCGCCAGATCGGGTGGTCGTCGACGACCATCACCGTGATCGCGTCCGTCACGCCCGGGCCTCCCGCCGCAGGTTGATGATCCACTCCGTGCCCCGGTCCGGCCCGGTGTCGCAGGAGATCGTGCCACCCAGGTCGTGCACGCGGCCGCGCATCGAGCGCGCCACCCCGAGCCGCCCCTGCGCCTCGGCGGCGGCGAGCCTGCCCTCGGGGATGCCCGGGCCCTCGTCCCGGACGCTGATCTCCACGCCGCCGCCGACGTCCTCGAGCAGCACCCAGGCCGGCGCGTCCGGGCCGACGTGCAGCGCGACGTTGGCCAGCGCGGCGCCGACCACGGCCGCCAGCTCGTCGACCGTGTGCGCGGGCAGCTCGACGGGATGCGCTGGCGTCGACACCGTGATGCGGGACGACGCGAGCACGCGCAACGCGGCGGCGAGGTCGCGGCGGCCGCGCTCGTCGACGGGCGCCGACCCGGTGGTGAGCAGCGTGCGCAGCGTGACCTCCTGCTCCCCGGCCAGCGCGCCGAGCTCGCCCGCCGGACCGCCGAGCTCCGCGCCGCGCCGCCGCACGTATCCCAGCACCTGCAGCACCCCGTCGTGCACGGCGCGGGCGAGCCGCTCCCGCTCGGCCATGGCGGCCTCGGAGGCCACGGCGCGACGCACCCGGTCGGCCGAGCGGTGCAGGACGGTGGACGCGAACCCGATGGTCAGCCCGGCGAGCGCGAGCAGCTGCATGTCGTACAGCTCGGCCTCCGTCCGGGCCTGGAATCCCACGAGGGCAGCGGAGACGACCGCCGCGCTCGCGATCCCGCCCGGCACCCCGAAGGCGATCGCGCAGGCCAGCACGGCGCCGGACGTCCAGATCGAGCCCATCACGGGAGCGTCGGCCTCGAGCTGCGCCGGCGTCTGCACGAGCAGGGTCGTGGCCATGACCCCGAACGTCACGACGACGTCGGCGGCCGCGACCCACCTGCGCCGGTCCGGCCCGGCGGGCCTGCGCACGTAGACGTAGCCGGATCCGGCCGTCCACGCCGCCATCACGACGAGCACCGCGATCGCGCCCACGCGGGATGCGAACTCGTCGAGGAAGAGCAGCACCCCGGCCACGGCGCTGACCAGCGTCAGCACCCGGTAGACGAGCATCCCCCGCCACAGGGGCTCGAGTGGCTGCTCGACATCGGCGCCGGGGATGGTCACAGCGGCAGTCTCCCGGTGCCGGCCGGCCCGGCCATCAGCAGGACTACGCAGCCTTCGTCCCGGTGACCAGCGCGTTGTAGAACCAGGCGCGGGGCACCACCCGTGCCAGGACGTTGGTGTCCAGCCAGGACAGCCGCTGCCAGGACCGGTAGGCGAACATCGCCCAACCCCATCCGAGCTTCCCCGGCGGAACCGCGGCCTCGAACGTGCGGATCGGCCAGCCGAGCATCGCCGCCGTGAACTCCTCGGTGACGACCCGCGCGTCCAGGGCACCCGCCCGGCGCGCGGTGGCCTCCAGCTCCGCCGGGTCGAACACGTGGATGTCCACCAGCGCCTCCAGCGCCGCGGCCCTGGACGACTCGTCGAGCTCCTCCTGCGGCCGCCGCCAGCCCTGCAGAGCGGGCAGCCGGGTGATCGTGGTGACAGCCTTCCAGGTGAGCGAACCGAGGCGCCGCGCGTAGCGGTCGCCGATCCGCGTGGGCTCCCCGGCGAACACGAACCGCCCTCCCGGCTTGAGAACGCGCAGCACCTCGCGAAGAGCCAGCTCCACGTCCGGGATGTGGTGCAGCACCGCGTGCCCGACGACCAGGTCGAACGTCGCGTCGTCGTACGGGATGCGCTCGGCGTCGGCGACCCAGCCGTCGACGTCCAGGTCGAGGTGGTCGGCGTTGCGCAGGGCGGTCTGCACCATGCCCGGCGAGAGGTCGGTGACCGAGCCGCGCCCGGCCACGCCCGCCTGCATGAGGTTGAGCAGGAAGAAGCCGGTGCCGCTGCCCAGCTCCAACGCCCGATCGTAGGGCCAGCCCTGCTCGCCCGCGGCGTAGCGGAAGCGGTCGGCGGCGTAGGTGATGCAGCGCTCGTCGTAGGAGATCGACCACTTCTCGTCGTAGGAGCCGGCCTCCCAGTCGTGGTAGAGCACGTTGGCCAGCTTCCGGTCGTGCCGCGCCGCCGCCACCTGCTCGGCGGTGGCATGCGGGTTCGGTGCCGGGTCGGGCGTGCTCATGGGCAGGGACCTTATCCCGCACCCGGGTCGCGCTCGTCCAGGAGTTGCGTCGGTCGAGAACGCGCCATGCCCACTTCGAACCCGGCCGAGAACCTGGATCCACCGACCCACCCGAAGGACTCCCGGCCTAGGATCCGCGGCGATGAACGAGGCGCACCGACCACCCCGCCCGCCGGGTCCTTCCCACCCGCGCGCGGGCGTTCCGCACGGAGCGTGGGGCGCGGGTCACCAGCCGCCGGAGCCGAGCGCGGGCCACGGGGTCGTCGTGGCGGTCACCATCGCGCTCTCCGCGGCCCTCGTCGCGGGCAGTGCGGCCGTGGGCGGCGGCTTGATCGCCCTGCTCGTGCTGCTGCTCGCCATCGGCGCGCTCGTCGTTCCGGTCGCGGTCGTGGTCACCCTCTGGGCGCGGGCCCGGCCCCGGATCCGGGCGTTCTTCGCCGCGGCCGGCGCGGCATGCCTGCTGCTCCTCGTGTGGGCCGTGGTCCGCATCGGCGCGGTGCTGCCGACGGTCGCCTTCCCCTGACGGGGCCGAGGGACGAGCTTCCCCGCCTCTCGCGATCACCCGCTTGGTGCATCCCCGGCCACATGTGGCCGCGCGAGCACCCGACGGGTGATCACGATCGATCCGGACGTCTGCACGCGCGGCTCGTCACCGGCCCGTGAACTCGGCCTTCCCGGGCCCGTCGGCCACGAACGACTCCATGCCGGTCCGCCGGTCGTCGGTGGCGAAGAGCGCGGCGAAGAGCTCGGCCTCCAGGTCGAGGCCGGTGCGCAGGTCGGTGTCCAGCCCGCCGTCGATCGCCTTCTTGGCCGCGGCGAGCGCCACGGCGGGACCGTTCACGAACTGCTCGGCCCACCGCCGCGCGGAGGCGTACACGTCGTCGGCCGGGACGACCTCGTCCACCAGCCCGATCTCCAGCGCCTCCGCGGCACCGACCATCCGCCCGGTGAAGATCAGGTCCTTGGTGCGCGACGGGCCGATCAGCCGCGACATCCGCTGCGTGCCGCCACCGCCGGGGATGATGCCGAGCAGGATCTCCGGCTGCCCGAGCTTGGCGTTGTCGCCGCAGACGCGCCGGTCGCAGCCCAGCGCCACCTCCATGCCGCCGCCGAGGGCGTAGCCGGTGATCGCCGCGACCGTGGGCTTGGGCACCTCCGAGAGCGCCCCGAAGCAGGCCGAGAGCCGGCGCGCGACCGGGGCCATGTCGGCGTACGAGAGCCCGACCATCTCCTTGATGTCGGCCCCCGCGGCGAAGACCTTCTCGCCCCCGTAGACGATCACGGCGCGCACGTCCGCGCGGCGGGCCGCCTCCTCCGCGCAGGCCTTGAGCTCCTCCTGCACCTGACGGTTGAACGCGTTCATCGGCGGCCGGTCCAGCCGAATCGTGCCGATACCGCCCTCCACGTCGAGCCTCACGAATTCGGTCACGCCGGTGACACTAGGCCGTGTTCAGGGAGTCGGGGTCGATGGGCTTCGTGATCCACGCGGCTCCCGGCAACGCGACCAGGGGGTGTACCGCGATCAGGATTTCTTGAGCACGGCCTGGACGAGTAGCTCCGAGCACGGTCGGTGGTTCAAAGGCGATCAGGGTCCGAGCAGCACGCCACCGTTGTCCGGACCGCGCTGCTGTGCTGTTGGGGCGCGGTGATCGATCTGGGCCGCACTCCAGGGTGGTTCACGCCCCGCTGGTGAGCGCCTCGCAACGATCATGCGGCGGCGCGGTGCCTGAGCCGCAGCGACCACTCCCGGCCGGCACCACCGAACAGCGCCTCGCCTCCGTAGAGCCGGAGCCGGAGCGCTCGGACCTACGCGTCCAGGGCCTCGGCCAACTCGACCGGGCGGCTGAGGGCGACGAGGTGCCCGCCCGGCAGCTCCTCGACCTCGACGCCGGGCAGCCGCTCGGCCACCACCCGGCGCTGGAACTCCAGCGGGAAGAACCGGTCCTCGCGGCCCTGGAGGAACCGCGTCGGCACGGCCGGCCAGGAGGCCAGCGGCCACGGCTTCTCGAACGGCGTGCCGGACTGGTCCACGTCGCCCGCGATCGCCTCCTGGGCGATGTCCGGCGGGACGTCGTGGAAGAAGTCGACGAGCGGGTCGAAGGTGTCCGCGGTCCGGCCCTCGCGCTCGGCGTACGCGGCGCGGGCCGCCGCCTGGCCGGTGGCTTCCCACCACTCACCCGCCGACTCGCCCGGCTTCGGGACCATCGCGTTGAGCAGCACGATCCCCTCCACCGGCACCCGCTCGGCCACCAGCGGCACGGTGAACCCGCCCAGCGACTGCCCGACGAGGACCAGCCCGTCGCGCCGGTCCCGGATGGCGGCGACGACGGTGTCGGTGTACTCCGCGAGGCCGGCGGAGTCGTCACCACCCGGCAGGTCCACGGCGATGGCCTCATGACCGCGGACCCGGAGCTCGGGCACCAGCCGGTGCCAGTACCACGCCTGCCCGCCCGCACCGGGCACCAGCACGAAGGTGCTCATGACTGCCCCTTCCGTTCGAAGTCGTCGGCCGAGCCGCCGCCGGGGAAGCGAGTGGTGAAGTCGAGCACGCCCACCCACGTCGGATGAACCGCGATCCGGGCCATCCGCACGCCGGGCTGGTCCATCTCGGTTATCGCGGCCCGGCCGGCCTCCTCACCCTGGTAGCGCATCTGGGCGAGCGCGTACTCCGGCACGATCCCGTCGACGTCGGTGACCTCGGCCCGGCCGCGCAGCAGCAGCACCTCCGGCGGCGTCGACGCCGTGTCGATCGTGATCGCCACGTCCGGTCGCGCCCGGAGTGCGGCAATCTTGCGGGCACCGGCGAACGTCCCGAAGACGATCTCCTCACCCGTCCAGTGGAAGAGCATCGGGAACACCCGCGGAGTGCCGTCGCCGGCCGTGTATGCGAGCCGGGCCAGCTCACGGGAGCAGAGCAGCCTTCGGGCGGTGCCGCTGTCGATCAGGTCGGGGTGCCCCTGCGGAGGCGTCGTCATCATCATGCTCCTAATTTAGGAGTACATGCCCAACAATTACAAGTAGTTGCTACAGTTTTCCCATGGCTGGTGCGCGGCGCTACGACGATCCCTGCGGGGTGGCCCGCGCCCTGGACGTGGTGGGTGAGCGGTGGACGCTGCTCGTCGTCCGCGAGCTGCTCTTCGGGCCGAAGCGCTTCTCCGACCTGGTCCGCGGGCTGCCCGGGATGAGCCAGAACGTGCTCTCGCAGCGGCTGCGCGAGCTGGCGGGCGCCGGGCTCCTGGAGCGGCGACGGCTCGGGCCGCCGGTCAGCGGGCAGGTCTACGAGCTCACCGAGCGCGGGGCGGCACTGCGCCAGGTGGTGATCGAGCTCGCGCGGTGGGGCAGCCGGATCCCCACGACGTCACGCGCCGGCCTGTCCGCCGACGCGCTCGCGCTCGCGCTGCTCACGACCTTCGACCCGGACGGCTCCGAGGATGTCCGGATCGCGTTGCAGCTCGGCGACGACCGCTTCGCCGCCGAGGTCACCGACGGCCGCCTGCACGTCGCGCGCGGAACGGCGGAGCGCGCGGACGCCGAGATCGTCACCGACGCGGCGACGCTGCGGTCGGTGGCGTTCGGCGGCCGAGCCCTGTCCGATGCGGTGAGCGCGGGCGACGCCGAGGTCCGGGGCGACGAGGCGAAGGCCGCGAGCTTCGTGACCCGCTTCCCCCGCCCCGCCCCGGTGGGTCAGCGCAGCCAGGCCGTGTAGCGGCCCCTCCGCTTCTGTACCGACAGGGGCAGGTCGAAGGCCTTGCTCAGGTTCTCGTCGGTCAGCACGTCGTCCAGGAGGCCGGCGGCCACCACGCCGCCCTCGCGCAGCAGCAGCGCGTGGCTGTAGCCCACCGGGATCTCCTCGACGTGGTGGGTGACCAGCACCGACGCCGGGGCGTCCGGGTCGGCGGCGAGCGCGGCGAGGCGACCGACGAGGTCCTCGCGCGCGCCCAGGTCCAGACCGGCGGCGGGCTCGTCGAACAGCAGCAGCTCAGGGTCGGTCATCAGGGCTCGGGCGATCAGGGTGCGCTTGCGCTCGCCCTCGGACAGGGTGCCGTACTCGCGGCGGGCCAGCGCGGCCACGCCCAACGCGGCGAGCAGGTGGTCGGCGCGGTCGGTGTCGGTGGCGTCGTAGCGCTCGCGCCAGCGCCCGAGCACGCCCCACCCGGCGCTGACGACGACGTCGCGCACGGTCTCCTCGTTCGGCACGCGCAGGCCGAGCGCCGCGGAGGTGAGCCCGATCCGCGTCCGCAGCTCGAACACGTTGACGCTGCCGAGGCGTTCGCCCAGCACGTGGACGGTGCCGGTCGTCGGGTGCAGCTCGGCCGCGGCGAGGCGGAGCAGGGTGGTCTTCCCGGCGCCGTTCGGACCGAGGACGACCCACCGCTCGTCGAGCTCGACGGTCCAGTCGACGTCGTGCACCAGCGTGGTCGTCCCTCGGCGGACGGCCACCCCGCTCATCCGGACGACCGTGTCCTCGAGATCACCCGCGGCGGGCAGGGGCTCAGAGCTTGATCCGGGCGCAGCCACGGGGCATATCCTCGCCGATCGTGCCGGTCTTCCCACTGGGTGCCCATGCCGACGAGGGCGGCGTGCGCTTCGCCGTGGCCTCCACCAGCGCAGATGCCGTCGACGTCTGCCTCGTCGACGGCCTGGACGGCGTGCCGTCCGAGAAGCGCGTGGCTCTCACCGAGCGCACGTTCGGGATATGGCACGGGTACCTCGAAGGGGTGAGACCCGGCCAGCGGTACGGCTACCGCGTGCACGGTCCGTACCGCCCGTGGGACGGGGTGCGGGCCAACTCGGCGAAGATCCTCGTCGACCCGTACTCGCGCCGGATCACCGGCAGCGTCACCGACCTGCGGGCCGCCCGGGGGTGGGTGGACGATCCGATGACCGGCCCGCCCAGCACGGTCGACTCGCTCGGCCACGTACCGCTGTCGGTGGTCACCGCACCCGACGAGGCGGCACCGGGCCGGCGCCCCGACGTGCCGTGGTCGGAGACGGTGATCGCCGAGGTGCACGTCCGCGGGTACACCAAGCTGCACCCGGACGTGCCGCCCGAGCACCGTGGCACCTACCTGGGGCTCGCCCATCCCGCCGTGATCGAGCACCTGTGCCGGCTCGGGGTCACGGCCGTCGAGCTGTTGCCGGTGGCGGCGATCGCGGACGAGCCGCCGCTCCTGGAGCGCGGTCGCTCGAACTACTGGGGCTACGCCACCCTCGGCTTCCTCGCCCCGCACGCCGGCTACGCGAGCCGGGCGGGCGCCGAGATCGAGGAGTTCCGCACGATGGTGGCGGCGCTGCACGCCGCGGGTATCGAGGTGATCCTCGACATGGTGCCCAACCACACCGCCGAGGGTGGCGTGGGTGGCACCACGCTCTCCTACCGTGGGCTCGACGCCCCGGCCTACTACGCGATGCGCGCGGACGGCCACGACGCCGACATCACCGGCACCGGCAACACCCTCGACGCCGGCTCGCCCACCGTCATCCGGCTGGTGTGCGACGCGATGCGGCACTGGGTCACGGTGATGGGCGTCGACGGCTTCCGGATCGACCTGGCCAGCGTGCTCGGGCGGCCCCGCTCCGGCGCGTTCGACGCGCACGCGCCGCTGCTCACGGCGATCGCGGTCGACCCGGTCCTGACCACCGTCAAGCTCATCGCCGAGCCGTGGGACGCCACCGGCGAGGGCTACCGGGTGGGCGGGTTCGGCGTGGCGTGGTCGGAGTGGAACGGGCGCTACCGCGACGCCGTCCGCGACTTCTGGCGCGGCCACGGCAGCATCGGCGAGGTGGCGTCCCGGCTCGCCGGGAGCTCCGACCTGTACCGGATCTCCGGCAGGCGGCCGTGGGCGTCGATCAACTTCGTGACGGCGCACGACGGCTTCACCCTGCGCGACCTGCTCTCCTACGAGCGCAAGCACAACGAGCGCAACGGCGAGGGCAACCGCGACGGCACCGACGACAACCGCTCGCAGAACTTCGGCGAGGAGGGCGAGACCTCCTCCCCGCAGCGCGCCGCGCGCCGGCTCGCCACGGCGCGGGCCATGCTGGGCACGCTGCTGCTGTCCACCGGCACGCCGATGCTGCTCGGCGGCGACGAGCTGTGGCGCACCCAGCAGGGCAACAACAACGCCTACTGCCTGGACGACGAGACGTCCTGGGTGGACTGGTCGCAGCGGGACGGTGCGCTGGCGGCGTTCACGGCCCGGGTCGCGGCGATCCGGCGCAGCTCCCCGGCCCTGCACCGCGACCGGTTCTACGGCGACGGCGAGGTGCTCTGGTGGCACCCGTCCGGCCGGCGGCTCGGCGGGGCCGACTGGCACGACGCCCGCCTGCACACCCTCGGGCTGCTGCGCGGCGACTGGCTGCTGCTCCTGCACGCGGGGACGGAGGCGGTAGCCGCCACCCTGCCCTCGGGCGGCCCCTTCATCCCCGAGCTGGACAGCACCCGCCCCGACGGTGTCCCGGTCACCACCCGGCCGCTGCTCGGCGGCGCCACCATCACCCTGCCGCCGCGGTCGCTGATCCTGTTCCGCACGCCGTGACCGGGCCGCCGGCCGGACGTCGGGCGGACGTGCTCGCCGTGATCGCGGCCGGCGGCGTGCTCGGGGCGGAGGCCCGCTACGGCCTCGGCGTCCTGTTCCCGCACGCCGGCGACTCGTGGCCGTGGTCCACGCTCATGGTGAACATCTCCGGCTGCGTCCTGATCGGCGTGCTCATGGTCGTGATCACCGAGCTGACGGACGCGCACCGGCTGGTCCGCCCCTTCCTGGGGGTGGGCCTGCTCGGCGGCTACACCACGTTCTCCACGGCCACGGTGGAAACGCTGACCTTGCTCTCCGCGGGTCGTCCGGGCGCTGCGATCGGCTACGCCGTGGCCACGCCCACGCTCGCGGTGCTCGCCTGCGCCGTCGGGGTCGTCACCACCCGGAGGCTCGCCCGCCGGCCCGAGGAGGCGCCGTGAACGGCCTCACGGTGCTCTGGGTGGCACTCGGGGCGGCGGTCGGGGCACCGCTGCGGTTCCTCGTGGACCAGGCCGTGAGAACCCGGTACCCGGCCCGGTTCCCGTGGGGCACGTTCACCGTCAACATGCTGGGCTCGTTCGTGCTCGGCGCGCTCGCGGGCGCCGCCACCGTGCTGCCGCCCGCCGTGTCGGCGCTCGTGGGCATCGGGTTCTGCGGCGCGCTCACCACCTACAGCACCTTCGGCTACGAGACGTTCTCGCTCCTGGAAGGCCGGTTCCGCGCCACCGCGCTCGCGAACGCCGTCGGCAGCGTCACGGCCGGGCTGCTGGTCGCGGCAGCCGGCTGGTGGGCAGCGCTCGGCCTGGTGGCGTGACCGCCGGTCGGCGACACTGATCCGGACTGATCCGGCAACCCCGGGAGGACGCCGTGAGCAGCCCCTTCGACGCGGACAGGACCGCCGAGCCCACCCTGGTCGTCGGCCACGGCCAGGACCCCTCCAGCGACCACGCCCTGTGCGCGGCGATCGACCTCGGTCGACGGCTCGGCGGGCGGCTGCACGTGGTGCACGTGATCGACCTGCACGACTACCCGCTCAACATCGACGCCCCGGACTGGGAGCAACGGGGTGCCGCGGCCGTCGTCGCCGAGCAGCGCCACGTGGAGAGCCTCCTCGCCGACGCGCCGGTGCCGTGGAGCTACGAGGCCTGCCACGGCGACCCGGCGAAGGTGCTCTGCAGCGCGGCGGAGGAGCACGACGCGCTCCTGATCGTCGTCGGATCCCGCGGGGAGGGCCTGCGTCGCGCGCTGGGCCGGCTGATGGACCCATCGATCTCGCACGGGGTCATCCAGCGTCAGCACCGGCCGGTGCTGGTCGTGCCCTCACACGACTGAGGACCGGGATTCAGCCGCCGCAGCAGCCACCCCCGCAGCAGCCCCCCGCCGGGGCCGGGGCGCCGCCCCGCCCGCCCACTGCCACCGTGCTGAGCAGCTTGACGGTGTCGTCGTGCCCGTCGGGGCAGCGCGCGGGCTCCGAGGCGTCGGCCATGGGGCGGCTGACCTCGAACGTCGAGCCGCACTCGCGGCAGCGGAAGTCGTAGCGGGGCACGGGCAGAGCTTATCCAGTACCTGGCTGGCCCAGAAGATGGCGCACAAGTGAACGTTGCGTTTCTTAGGGGTGGACCGTAGCCTCTATAGAGAACGGATCGTTTTCTAGGAGGTCGCCGTGGACGGTGGCGCGCGGCGGGTCCTGCCGGGCCTCATGCTCGTGATGCTGCTCGGCGCCCTCGACCAGACGGCCATGGCGCCCGCGCTGCCCGCCGTGGCCGCCGACCTGGGGCGGTTCGACCTCATGCCCGCCGTGATCACGGCGTACCTCGCGGCCGCGACCGTCGCGATGCCGCTGCACGGCAAGCTCGGGGACCGGTTCGGGCGCAAGCCCGTGCTGATGGTCGCGATCGGCGTCTTCGTGCTCGGCGCGCTCCTCTGCGCCACGGCCACCTCGATGACCGGTCTGATCGTCTGGCGGGTCGTGCAGGGCGCGGGCGGCGGCGGCCTGATGATCGGGGCGCAGGCCGTGCTCGGCGAGGTCGTCAGCCCGCGGGAACGCGGGCGCTACCTCGGCCTGCTCGGCGGGGTGTACGTCGTCGCCGCGGTGGGCGGGCCGCTGCTGGGCGGGCTCGCCGTCGACCACCTCACGTGGCGCTGGATCTTCGCGCTCTACCCGCCGCTCGGCCTGGTCGCGCTGGTCGTCGTCGCCCGCACGCTGCGGCTGCCCGCGCCGCGGACGCGCGCGCCGTTCGACGTGCTCGGGACGCTGCTGCTCTCGCTCACCGTGACGGGCGTGGTGCTGGTCAGCAGCGGCCTCGGTCGCGTCACGCCGCTGGTCGCGGCGGCCACCGTGCTCGTCGCCGCCGGCTGGCTCGTCACCGCCCGCCGGGCCGCCGACCCGGTGCTGCCGCTGCGACTGTTCCGCACGCGCTCGATCGCGATCCCCACCGCCGTCAGCGTCCTCGTCGGCTTCGCCCTGTTCGGCACCATCAGCTACCTGCCGGCGTTCCTCCAGGTGGCGCAGGGCGCCTCGGCCACCCGGGCCGGCCTCGTGGTCACCGCGCTGATGGCCGGCGTCATCGTCACGACCACGGTGTCCGGCCGGGTCATCACGCGCACCGGCCGCTACAAGGCCTTTCCCGTGGCCGGCACCGCCACGGCAGCGCTCGGGCTGGCGCTGCTGGGCACGGTCGGATCGACGACGCCGCTCCCACTGGTGCTCGCCGCGCTCCTCCTGGTGGGGCTCGGCGTCGGGATGGTGATGCAGGTGATGGTGCTGGTCGCCCAGAACGGCGCCGAGCACCGCGACCTCGGCGCGGCCACCTCCGCCGTCACGTTCCTGCGCCAGATCGGCGCGAGCACCGGCGTCGCCACGATCGGCGCCCTGATCACATCCCGCTTCGCCACGGCGTTGCCTCCCGGCACCGACCCGCGCGTCGCGACGACCCTCGACCCGGAGCGGCTCGCCCACCTCCCCACCGCTGTGCGCGAGGCCTTCGGCTCGGCCGTCGCGCCGGTGTTCGGGTACGTCGCCCCGCTGCTCGGGCTGGCCCTCGTGCTGGCCGTCGCACTACCCGCCCGGCCGCTGCGCGAGACCGCGCACGTACGCACGTCCTGAAGCACGACCTGAGGAAGGGATGGCCTGATGACCCACGCCCCTGCCCGCCACACCACCGGGTTCGTACACCCGCTCGGCGACGTCGGCCGCGACGACCTCGCGTCGGCGGGCGGCAAGGGAGCCAACCTCGGCGAGCTGGTCCGCGCCGGGTTCCCGGTCCCCGACGGCGCCGTCGTCACCACCGACGCGTACGCCGCGGTCGTCGAACACGCCGGCCTGGGGCCGGCCCTGGCCGCCGCGGCCGAGGACGCCGGTGCCGCGCTGCGGGCGGCCTTCGCCGCCGCCGACATCCCCGACGAGGTGCGCGGGGCGATCCTCGGCGCCTACACCCTGCTGGGTGAGGGCCCGGTGGCCGTCCGGTCCAGCGCCACGGCGGAGGACCTGCCCGGCGCCGCGTTCGCCGGGCAGCAGGACACCTACCTCAACGTCGTCGGCCCGGACGCGCTGCTCGACGCGGTGCGCCGCTGCTGGGGATCGCTGTGGACGGAGCGGGCCATCGCCTACCGGGCACGGCGCGACCTCGACCCGGCCGGGGTGCGCATCGCGGTCGTCGTCCAGCAGATGGTGCCGGCCGCGTTCGCGGGCGTGCTGTTCACGGCCAACCCGGTCACCGGTGCCCGGGACGAGTTCGTGGTCGACGCCAGCAGCGGGCTGGGCGAGGCCGTGGTGTCCGGGCTGGTCACGCCCGACCACTACGTCCTCGGCGCGGACGGGCGCGTACGCGAGCGGCGGCCCGGGCTGCGCGAGGTCGTGGTCCGGGGGGTCGCGGGTGGCGGCGTCGAGCACCGGGCCGACGAGGCCCACGAGGAGCTCCCCGACGAGGTGCTCGCCGAGCTGGCCGCACTGGGCCGCGAGGTGGCCGCGCACTTCGGGCGGCCCCAGGACATCGAGTGGGCGTGGGCCGACGGGCGAGTGCGGCTGGTGCAGGCCCGCCCGATGACCGCGTTGCCACCACCGCCGATCCGGCTCACCCGGTTCCAGCGCTTCGGCGGCCCGCAGTTCCTCGAGATGCTGCCGATCCGGCCGTACCCGATGGACACGAGCGGCTGGATGGAGCGCGGCGTCGGGCACATGGTCCAGCGGATGCTCGCGGAGATCCCCGGGATGCACCTCGACTTCGCCGACATCCTCCCGGAGTCCGACGGCGTCGTGGACCGGTTCGTCCCGGCGCACCCGCGCCTCACGTGGAAGGTGCTCGGCGCGCCCGCACGGAACCTGCCGCGCATCCGGCGCTTCCGCCCGGCCGAGTGGACCCGCGACCCGCGGTTCGTCCGCTTCGACCGGGCGATGCGCGAGCTCGCCGCGATCGAGGTGCGCGAGCTGCCGTGGGACGAGCTGCGCCGGCTGCCCGGCCGCGCGTTCGCGGACATGGAGCTCGTCACCGACCTGCGGGTGGACTACCTGCCCCGGGCCGGGGTCGACCTGCTGCGGCTGCGCGCCCTGCAGGCGCTCCTGCGCCGCCGCGACCTCACCGGGCTGACGCTCGGCACGAAGACCCGCACCGAGGATGCCAACCGGGCGCTGCTCGGGCTGGCCGAGCGCGTGCGCGCCGACGGGGCGCTGCGTGCGGTGTTCGGGCTCGAGCCGCAGGCGCTCACCGAGCGGATCGCCCAGGACCCCGCGTTCGCCGGGTTCCGCACCGCGCTCGCGGAGTTCCTCGACGAGTACGGCCACCGCGAGACGGCGAGCCCGCTGCTGATGTCCGCGCCCACGTGGGGCGAGGCCCCCGCCACCGTGCTGGGCATGGTGAAGGTGCTGGCGGAGGACGCCCCACCGGCGCCGGCCGGCGACCGCGCCGCGCAGGCCGAAGCGCAGCTGCTGGCCCACCCGCTGGTGCGCCTCACCCGCTCGGGTCCGCGCGTGCGCCGGCTGCTGGCCGGTGCCCGCGCGGGGATCGCCTTCCGCGAGGACTCCCACTTCCACGGCACCCGGGCGATGCCGGTGCTGCGCCGGGTCGTGCTGGAGGCGGGACGCCGGCTGGCCGCCGCCGGTGTGCTGCGCGCCGCCGACGACGTGCTGCACCTGCGCATGGAGGAGCTGGAGCACCTCGGCGACCCCACCACGCTCGCCCCGGCCGACGCCGAGCGGATCCGGGACGTGGTGCGGGCCCGCTCGGCCCGGCGCGCGGAGCTGGCGGGCGTGCCGCTCATCTCCCCGTCGGTCCTGTTCACCGACCGTGCGCCGCGCGGCGACGCCCTGGTCACCGGCATCCCGGCGAGCGGCGGACGGGCCACGGGGCCGGTGCGGGTGATCCGCGACGCCGCCGAGTTCGGCCTGCTGCGCAGCGGCGACGTGCTCGTCTGCCCGTACACGAACCCGGCGTGGACACCGCTCTTCCAGCGCGCCTCCGCCGTGGTCGTGGACACCGGCGGCATCGGGTCGCACGCCGCGATCGTCGCCCGCGAGTACGGGATCCCGGCCGTGATGGCCACCGTCACGGGCACGGGCGAGCTGGCCGACGGGCAGGTCGTGACCGTCGACGGTGGCACCGGGCAGGTCACGGCTGCGGCCGAGCCGGCATCGGGCAGGCTGGCCGGGTGAGCACAGCAGCACGCTCGGGCAACGCCGATCACCCGGGAGCACTCGCGGGCCGGCGCCGTCCTGCGGGGGAGGCGCGCAGGGAGCGAGGAACGAGCGACCGAGCACCGGAGGAGCAGGACGGCGCCTCGAAGGCCCGCGAGCCCGCCGGAGCGAAGCGGAGGCAGTCAGACAGAGCGGGCCGGCGCCGTCCTGCGGGGGAGGCGCGCAGGGAGCGAGGAACGAGCGACCGAGCACCGGAGGAGCAGGACGGCGCCTCGAAGGCCCGCGAGCCCGCCGGAGCGGAGCGGAGGCAATCGAACACGGACCACCGGAAGCGGCCCCGCCGACGCGGCGCCGCCCTGGAGATCGCGATCCTCGACGCGGTGCTCGCCGAGCTCACCGACGTGGGTTACGCAGGACTCTCGATGGAGCGGGTGGCCGAGCGCGCCGGCGCGAGCAAGGCGTCGGTGTACCGGCGCTGGCCCAGCAAGGTCGAGCTGGTGATGGACGCGGTGTACCACGTCTTCCCCGACCCGGCGTCACCACCGGACACGGGGAGCCTGCGCGGCGACCTGCTCGGCATCATGCGCGCGGTGGCCGAGCAGCTGGCCGGCCCCGCGGGTCAGGCGCTGGGCGGGGTGCTGAGCGACGCCCTCGGCAACCCCGATCTGGCCCGGCGGGTGCGCTCCCACGCCCGCGGCGCCAGTCAGGTGGGCATGCGCGAGATCGCCCGCCGCGCGGTGGCGCGCGGCGAGGCGGACCCCGCCGCGGTCACCGAACGCCGGCTGGAGGCCGGGCACGCGATACTGCGCCACTACTTCATCACCCGGGGCGTCCCGATCCCGGACGACGTGATCGTCGAGATCGCGGACGAGGTGATGATCCCGTTGCTGCAGCTCCCGAGACCTCAGGCCGGCAGCACGATCTTGGCCAGCTCGGCCGACGAGGCCAGCAACGGGTGGGACGGCAGCACGCGCACGGTGTAGCCGGTGAGACCGGCGTGGGGCAGCTTGACCACCGACTCGAACCGCTCGCCCATCGCGTCCGCCGCACCGACGTGCTCCATCGCCACGGTGACCGAATCGGCGAGGTCGTCGGTCTCGCCGACCCGCCCGACCACGGCCTCCACGCAGACGTCGCTCGGGGCGAGCCCGGCGAGCCGCACCGACGCGCGCACGGTCATCGGGCCGCCGACCTCGGGGGTGTCCGGCAGCCCGGACGCATCGACACCGGTGATCTCCACCTCCGGCCACGCCTCGTTGAGCCGCGACCGGTAGGCGGCCAGCTCCCGGGCCGGCCCGTACTCGTCACCGGAGATCCGGGCCGCCGCGCGCGCGGCGGGCGCGTACCAGTCCTCGACGTACTCCCGCACCATGCGGGTGGCCTGCACCTGCGGGCGGAGGGTGGTGAGCGTGTGGCGCACCAGCTCCACCCAGCGCGCCGGCACACCATCGTGCCGCTCGTAGAACGCGGGCGCCACCTGCGTGGAGATCAGCTCGTAGAGCGCGTTGGCCTCGAGGTCGTCGCGCCGGACGGGGTCCTCGATGCCGTCGGCGGTGGGGATCGCCCAGCCGTTGGCGCCGTCGTAGAACTCGTCCCACCAGCCGTCGCGGATCGACAGGTTGAGCCCGCCGTTCAGCGCCGACTTCATGCCCGAGGTGCCGCACGCCTCGAGGGGGCGCAGCGGGTTGTTCAGCCACACGTCGCAGCCCCAGTACAGGTACCGCGCCATCGACATGTCGTAGTCGGGCAGGAACACGATGCGGTGGCGCACCGCGGGGTCGTCGGCGAACCGGACGATCTCCTGGATCAGCGCCTTGCCGCCGTCGTCGGCGGGGTGGCTCTTCCCGGCGACGACGAGCTGCACCGGCCGGTGCGGGTCGAGCAGCAGGTCGCGCAGCCGGTCCTTGTCCCGCAGCATCAGCGTGAGCCGCTTGTAGGTGGGCACGCGGCGGGCGAACCCGACGGTCAGGACCTCCGGGTCGAAGACGTGGTCGGTCCAGGACAGCTCCGGCATGGACGCGCCGCGCTGCAGCCACGCCTCCCGGACCCGGCGCCTCACCTCGGACACCAGCCGCGCGCGCAGCGCCCCGCGGAGCTCCCACAGCATCTCGTCGGAGACGGGCTCCCGCGGCGAGTGGGCGGTGACCGGGCCCGCGTCCCCGAGCAGGGCGGTGACCTCGCGGGCCTCCCAGGTAGACCCGTGCACGCCGTTGGTGACCGAGCCGATCGGCACCTCGTCGGTGTCGAAACCCTCCCAGAGCCGGCCGAACATCCCCCGGGAGACGGCGCCGTGCAGGCGGGAGACGCCGTTGGCGCGCTGGGCCAGGCGCAGGCCCATGTGCGCCATGTTGAACATGTTCGGGTTCTCCTCGACACCGAGCGCGAGGACCCGGTCCATGGGGATGCCCGACAGCATCCCGTCGAAGAAGTAGTGCCGCACGAGGTCCACGGGGAACCGGTCGATGCCCGCGGGCACCGGCGTGTGGGTGGTGAAGACGGTGCCGGCCCGGACCGCGGCCACGGCCTCCTCGAAGGAGAGCCCGTCGCGCTCGTGCAGCTCGCGGATGCGCTCCAGCCCGAGGTAGCCGGCGTGGCCCTCGTTGGTGTGGAACACCTCCGGCTCGGGGTGTCCGGTGGCCGCGCAGAACGCGCGGACGGCCCGCACCCCGCCGATCCCGACGAGGATCTCCTGCTTGATGCGGTGGGCCTGGTCGCCGCCGTAGAGCCGGTCGGTGACGCCGCGCAGGTCCGGCTCGTTCTCCTCGATGTCGGAGTCGAGCAGCAGCAGCGGCACGCGCCCTACCGTGGCCTGCCAGACGCGCGCCTTGAGCGTGCGCTTCGCCGGCATCGCCACCTCGACCAGCACGGCCGCGCCCTCGGCGTCGAGGAGCAGCTGCAGCGGGAGGCCCTGCGGGTCGAGCACCGGGTAGTGCTCCAGCTGCCAGCCGTCCAGCGACAGCGACTGGCGGAAGTACCCGGAGCGGTACAGCAGCGAGACACCGATCAGCGGCACGCCGAGGTCGGACGCGGCCTTGAGATGATCGCCCGCGAGCACGCCGAGGCCGCCGGAGTAGTTCGGCAGCACCTCCGTCACCCCGAACTCCATCGAGAAGTAGCCCACGGCGGCCGGGAGCGACGAGTCGTCCTCGCGCTCCATCTGGTACCAGCGCGGCTCATCCAGGTAGCTCGCGAGGTCGTCGGCCAGCTCCCGCACCGTCACCACGGTGTCGGCGTCCTTGGCGAGCTCGGTGAACCGGGCCGAGGAGATCTCCCCGAGCAGCCGCACCGGATCGTGTCCGGCACGCTCCCACGCATCGGGGTCGAGCGTGGCGAACAGGTCCTGGGTGGGGGTGTGCCAGGTCCACCGCAGGTTGGTGGCCAAGGTCTGCAGCGGAGCCAGCGTGGCGGGCAGCTGGGCGCGGACGGTGAACCTGCGAAGAGCCTTCACCCTGCAGACCATAGATGAATGGATCCCGAGATCGGTCCAGCATCCGATCAGCTGCGGCCCGACGGTTTCCGTCAGGCGGAAGGACCGATGGTGTGCCGGGTCCGCACCGGGCACTGTGCTGCCACCCACCGCCCGCAGCGCCACCGGGAGCGCACATGTCAGCGTCGACCGCGCAGCCCACACCGACCGACGTGCGGAGGGTGGCGCTCGCCAGCCTCGTCGGCACGACGATCGAGTGGTACGACTTCTTCCTCTACGCACTGGCCGCGGTGATCGTCTTCCGCAGCCAGTTCTTCCCGGGCACGTCCGAGCTGGCCGGCACCCTCGCCACGCTGGGCACGTTCGCCGTCGGCTTCATCGCCCGCCCGCTCGGTGGCGTGATCTTCGGGCACATCGGCGACCGGATCGGGCGGAAGATGACGCTCGTCACCACGCTGGTGACGATGGGGATCGCGACGTTCCTGATCGGCCTGCTCCCCACCTACGAGCAGATCGGCGCCGCCGCCCCGATCCTGCTGGTCGTGCTGCGCATCGCGCAGGGCCTCGCGGTCGGGGGCGAGTGGGGCGGCGCCGTGCTGATCTCGGTCGAGCACGCTCCCGAGGAACGCCGCGGGTTCTACGGCGCGTTCCCGCAGCTGGGCGTCCCGCTCGGCCTGATCACCTCGAACCTCGCGTTCCTGATCCTCGCCGCCGTGATGCCCAGCGAGCAGTTCATGGCCTGGGGCTGGCGCATCGGTTTCCTGATCAGTGCCGTGCTCGTCCTCGTCGGGCTCTACGTCCGGCTGAAGGTCACCGAGAGCCCCGAGTTCACCGCCGCCCGCACCACGGCCCCGATGCGGCTGCCGATCGTGACGGTCGTGCGGGACCACTGGCCCCAGGTGCTCTGCGGAACGGCGATCTTCACCGGGATCACGGCGATGGGGTACATGGCCGCGACGTTCGCGATCCAGTACGGCACCACGACCCTCGGCTTCGTCAGTACCTTCCTGATCCTCGCGGTGATCGTCGGCGCGATCACCGAGGTGCCGCTCTCGCTCTACTTCTCCGCCAGGTCCGACCGGATCGGCCGGCACCGGATGATCGTGTACGGCTCCGTCGTCGCCGGGGTCGCGGCGATCCTCTTCCTCCCGGTCATGTCCACCGCGATCCCGGCGCTCGTCTTCCTCGCCATGTTCTTCGCCCGCATCGCGGGTTCGCCGATGTACGGCCCGGCCGCTGCCGTCGCCGCGGGCGCGTTCCCGGTGGAGGTGCGCTACACCGGGGCGTCGATCGGCTACCAGTTCGGCGCGATCGCGGGCGGTGCGCTCGCGCCGATCATCGCCACCCTGATCCTCGCCTCGCCCGCCGGCGTGTGGGGCGTGTCGGTGTACCTGGCGGCGATGGTCGCCGTGACCGGCTTCGGGGCCTACATGGCCGGGCGCCTCGCCGAGCGGCAGCCCGCGTAAGGGCCGCCCCCGCTACGGTCGACGGATGGATCTCGACGAGGCGCGAGAGGTCGTCCGTGAGCAGCACCGGGCGGTGCTCGCCACGGTTCGCGAGGACGGCACCCCGCAGATGTCGCCGGTCCTGGTCGCGGTGGATGACGAGGGGCGGGTGCTGGTGAGCACCCGGGAAGCCGCCCTCAAGGTGCGCAACCTGCGCAGGGATCCGCGGCTGTGGCTGTGCGTACTGCCCGACGGCTTCTTCGGACGTTGGGTACAGGTGGAGGGCCGCACCGAGATCGTCTCCCTGCCGGACGCGATGGACGGCCTCGTGGACTACTACCGGCGCGTCTCCGGGGAACACGACGACTGGGACGGGTACCGCGAGGCCATGCGGCGTGAGCGGCGGGTGCTGCTGCGCGTCGAGCTCGTCCGCGCCGGCCCCGACCGCGCCGGCTGAGGAGCCCGCACCTGCAGGCTCACCGGAGGTGTCGGGCGAACCAGTCGACGGCCAGCCGCTCCACCTCCGCCGCCGCGGGCAGCTGCGGCGCCGGCTCGATGCCGGGCTCCTCGGCGAGGACGTGTCCCATTCCCGGCACGACCACGAGCTCGGTCTGCACCGACCGCCGGCCGAGCGCCTCGTGCAGCCGCCGCGCCGGCGCGCGGAAGCCCAGCTCGTCGTCCTCCTCGCCCACGACGAGCAGCGTGGCCGGGCACGCCGCCACCTCGGCGGCGCGCGCCACGAAGTCCATCCGCCGGGCGACCTCGAGCGACGGCTCCGACCAGGGATAGCTGACACCGAACATCCGGCCCACCGCCTCGACCACCGCATTCAGCTGCGACAACGGGCTGACCAGCACGGCGGCGGCGATGTCGAACCCGCCGCCCGCGATCACGAGCTGCGCGACCGCCGACCCCAGCGATCCGCCGAGGACCCCGATCGGCCCGTCCCGGAAGCCGAAGCGCTCCCGCAGCTGCCCGAGGGCCGGCGCGAACTCGTCCGCGGCCTGCGCACTGATCGGCCCGTACAGGTTCTGCACGGCGTCCTCGTAACCGAGCTGCATCAGCGCCTCGACGCCGCCCTCGGGGAACCGCGCCCCATGCATGGGCAGACCGAGGTAGATCCGCCACGCGTCCAAGCCCTCGAGCGGCAGCGACGCGGCCAACGCCGCCTCGGTGCGCGGCGGGTCCATCAGGTGCCACGCGGCGACGACCGCAGCGCTCGCCCGGTCGCCGGTCGGCGGCACTGCGATGAACGGGACGCCCGCCGCGGTGCCGGTGAGTGCGGTTGCGGCTGTCATGTCTCCTCCAATGAGTTGTACGTTGTCCAATATAGCTGGACGCTGTACAGTTCGCAAGGTGCAGTCCACCCGTGGACCCGGCCAGCGCGCCGGGCTCAGCCGCGACCTCGTCCTCGACGCCGCCACCGGCCTGATCACCGAGCGCGGGACGGTCACGATGCGCGCGGTCGCGCAGCGGCTGGGCGTTGCACCGAACGCGCTCTACAGCCACGTCGCAGACCGGACGGAGCTGCTGGACGGCGTGCTGGACAGGGTGCTCGCGCAGGTCGACGCCCCGCCGCCGGCGCCCGGCGTCGATCCTGGCGAGGGCCTGCACCGGCTGATGTCCTCCACCCACGACGTCCTGCTGCATCACCCGCAGCTGGTGCCCGAGTTCCTCGCCCGCCAGGGCGCGCGCGGCGCCAACGCCCAGCGGCTCGGGGCGGTGGCGCGGGAACACCTCGCGGCGGCCGGGCTCACCGGCGAGGCCGCCCGCGAAGCACTGCGGGTGCTGATCGTCTACACGATCGGCTTCGCCGCCTTCGACGGCGCGCCCGACGAGCGCCCCCTCCCCGGCGCCGAACTCCGGGACAACTTCGAGCGCGGGCTGCGCTGGCTGATCGCAGGGATCACGGCGGCGGCAACGCCCTGACGGTAGATCCGAACTCGATCATGGACATCGCGGGCCGATCCTCGCGGAGGGTGCCGACGCTGCGCGGTCAGCCTGCCGACGGCAGGCCCGGTTACCGCTGATCCGGCCGATCATGGCCGCTGTGAGCTTCCCGTACCTGATCCAGACGACGGGCCTTCCAGCGCCGACCCCCGTGGCGTCTACCTGATCAAGAAACCGTCGCTCGGGCGCGCCGTCCCCGACTCGCAGCGCACGCAGCCACCCCCATCAGCAGGATCTCCTCGTGATCCACCCGTTCACCCCGACCCGCACCTATGGGGGTGGCCGAGTTGGCAGAACTACCGAACCCCGTGGTTGTGCCGCCAGCCGTCCCCGACGCGGGGACAGGCCCGTCGTTGACGAGACCGCCCCTGTGGGGTGCGTGGGAACCGGCTGTGGTCCCGTTCCATCCTCGCGGACTGGCATCGGACGTTGCGTTGAGATCAACTCGGCAGTCCGGGAGCGAGGGCAACCCGAGTAGCTCGTCGAGCGGCCACAGGATCGTGCCTGCCCAGGTCGGGTAGCGGCTGCCGAAGATCAGCTGCGCAGCTCGGTCCGTGGTCACCTGCGATCGATGATCGGGACCACAGGATAGTGGCGTAGGCACCCGGTAGTGACAGTCTCGTCCTGAACGGCCGTGCCCCCGCGTCGGGGACGGCCGTCCACGCAACCACGGGGTTCGGTAGTGCTGCCAACTCGGCCACGTTCACCGGTGCGGGGGTCGATGCCAACGGTGGTGGCCCCACCAGGGGGCTGCTGGTGTGGGCCTGCCGTCCGGTCCGGGTCGGGGACGGCGCGCCAAACCGACTTTTCATGATCAGATAGACGTGAGCGGGGTTGGAGCAAGATCGAACCCCCGTGGTGTCGACCTGACCACGAAATGACCCGCTGCACCCCGCCATGATCGTTCCGAGACGCCGCGGAGCGCCCTGAGCAGGGCACTTCACCTTCACCTCGGACCGATCATCGTAGCCATCGGAATATCAACAGTTGTCCACGCGGCCGAGATCGACACCAGCGCTGTTCGATCTTCCCGGACAACCGTCACGTCGATCTCGACCGGGACGAACCTGTGGACAGCCCGGCCGGTACTCCAGCCGTGGATCGTCATGCCGTGAACGGAGGACTTGTCGCGGCATCGACACATGGTCATTGATTCGGTGCGGGAACGGCCACATCCGACCGTCTCCGCACCAATCCGACGATCATGGGCCCGCGGAGACCCCCGCCCTGAGCAAGATCTCCCCGAGCCGTACACCGCTGTCATCCCGACGACCCTGATGTGCGACCGGGCACGATCACCGGACGCCCTCACGCTCCGACTCCGTCGAGCAGTTCCTGTCGACTCCTGGCTCTCGAGCGGGCATCCTGATTCATCGGGGTGACCATCGGGTGAACGACACCTCCCCGTTCTGATGCTGGCCGGATCGGGTAGGTAGGTTTGTGACTTCAGTGACGGGTGTGCAGCTGGGGGTGTGCCGATGACCGGTCGGCTCGGGATCGACGACATCACTCCTACCGTGAGCGGCGGGCGTCATCCGAGCAAGGCCGTGGTCGGCGAGGTCGTTCCGATCACCGCCACGGTGTGGCGCGAGGGCCACGACGCGGTCGCGGCCAACGTCGTCTGGCGCCGGATCGGCGGCCAGGGCTCCGCGCACCACGTCCGGATGACATCGCTCGGCACCGCGAGCGACCGGTTCGCCGCCACCGTCGTGCCCGACGAGCCGGGCCTGTGGACCTTCCGCGTCGACGCGTGGAGCGACCCGTGGTCCACCTGGCGGCACGCCGTCACCGTCAAGATGTCGGCCGGGCAGGGGGCCGAGGAGCTGGCCAACGACCTGGAGATCGGCGCCCGGCTGCTGCAGCGGGTGGGCCGCCGTCCCGGCGAGCGTCCGCATCGGGACCTGCTCTTCGGCGCCGCCAACGCGCTGCGCGACACCGCGCTCCCGCTGCACGCGCGCGTGGCGCCCGCACTGTTCCCGGCCGTCGAGAAGATCATGATCGAGCGCCCGGTCCGCGAGCTGATCACGCGCGGCCGGCCGCAGCAGATCCACGTCGACCGCGAGCGGGCCCTGTTCGGCTCCTGGTACGAGTTCTTCCCGCGCTCCACCGGCGGCGTCGACGAGCAGGGCCGGCCGATCCACGGCACCTTCGTCACCGCGTCGAAGGAGCTCGACCGCGTCGCCGCGATGGGCTTCGACGTCGTCTACCTGCCGCCGATCCACCCCATCGGCACGGTGCACCGCAAGGGCCGCAACAACAATGTCAACGCCGGGCCCGGCGACGTCGGCTCACCGTGGGCGATCGGCTCGGCGGACGGTGGCCACGACGCGATCGAGCCCGAGCTGGGCACCCTCGAGGACTTCGACGCGTTCGTCCAGCGCACCCACGACCTGGGGATGGAGGTGGCGCTCGACTTCGCTCTGCAGTGCGCCCCCGACCACCCGTGGGTGGCCGAGCACCCCGAGTGGTTCACGGTGCGTCCCGACGGCACGATCGCCTACGCCGAGAACCCGCCGAAGAAGTACCAGGACATCTTCCCGGTCAACTTCGACAACGACCCGGCCGGGATCTACGCGGAGTCGCTGCGGGTGGTGCTGCACTGGGCCGAGCACGGGGTGCGGATCTTCCGGGTGGACAACCCGCACACCAAGCCGCCGAACTTCTGGCACTGGCTGATCTGGCAGGTCAAGTCGCGCTACCCGGACGTGCTGTTCCTCGCCGAGGCGTTCACCCGCCCGGCTCGGCTGTTCGGCCTCGCGCGGCTGGGCTTCACGCAGTCCTACACCTACTTCACCTGGCGCACCACGAAGGCGGAGCTCACCGACTTCGCGTTGATGCACGCCGAACGCGCCGACGAGTGCCGCCCCAACTTCTTCGTCAACACCCCGGACATCCTGCACGAATCGCTGCAGGCCGGTGGGCCGGCGATGTTCGCGATCCGCGCCACGCTCGCGGCCACGCTCTCGCCGACGTGGGGGGTCTACTCCGGGTTCGAGCTGTTCGAGTCGGAGCCGGTGCGCTCGGGCAGCGAGGAGTACCTCAACTCCGAGAAGTACGAGCTGCGTCCGCGCGACTACGCCACCGCCCTGAACCGGGGCCGGTCGCTCGAGCCCTACCTCGGCCGGCTCAACGAGATCCGCCGAGCCCACCCGGCGCTGCGGCAGCTGCGTGACCTGCACTTCCACGAGGTCGACAACGAGGCGATCATCGCCTACTCGAAGACCGACCCGCTCACCGGCGACACCGTCCTCGTGGTGTGCTCGCTCGACTCCGATGCCGCACGGGAGGGCACCATCTCGCTCGACATGCCGGCTCTGCGCGCCGAGTGGGACGACACCCTCACCGTGTACGACGAGATCACCGGCGAGACCTACTCGTGGGGCCAGTACAACTATGTGCGACTTGAGCCGTGGAAGAACGTGGCTCACGTCTTCCGCGTGGAGCGCACGGCCACGACAGCCTGATCGCGGCTATCACCGCGGCGAGTGCAGCCAGGGCTCACGCAGGTCGTAGTAGCGCACGTCCTGCATGAGCTCCATCTCCTCCTGCATCACCTCGGCCGCCTCGGCCGGCATCTCGCCGCGCTCGCCGGCCCGCGCGGCCTGCTCGGACGCGAAGTAGACGACCTGGGTGAAGGCGCCCTCCTCCCCGTCGTGCAGGCCGGCGACGAAGCCGAGCACGTCGGGCCGGAGGTCGGAGAACCGCTCGTCGAACTCGGCCCCGAGCGCGCGCAGCCGGGGCACGTCGCGCGTCCGCCCCTGGATCACCTGCACGAAGCCGGCCTCGTCGGCGCCACCGCCGCGCGCGGCGTCCACCTGGCTGCAGTCGTGGAACACCGCTCCTTGCGGGAACAGCTTCTCGACGCCCGACCACCACTCGCCCTGCTGCGCCCGGCCGCTGTTGCGGCGCGCCGCCTCCGCCGACTCGAAGCGGGCGATGCCGATCAGATAGCCGTCGTCGGTCACGCCCACCGTGCTACCCAGCCAGCCCTCTGCACCGGGGGCGAGCCGCCGCACCCAGTCCTCGAGCGCCTCGCGCATGCGCCCCGCGTCGCTTGCCTGTCCCTGGAACACCTGTACGAACACAGCCCGCTCCTTCCTCCGAGGGCGGTCCAGGGTCCTCCGGCCGACGGGTGCCGGCGAGCCACCGAACGGCCCAACGCGTCGTCACTGTGAGCCATCCGAGCGGCAGGGGACGGCGGCCGGGAGGTGACCCGATGCCCGGACCGGCGAACGCACCGACCTTCCCGCCGAAACCGTCACACACGGTGAGTACACGTACGCGGTCCGCGACTCGTCCGGGGTGGCACCCCCCGCGCTCCGCACCTCCGGGAGCTACGCTCCAGTGCGGCCGCCGAGCCACGTCCTGCACCCGGGCACATCGCCCGGTAAGACTGGCCGAGTGTCCCCTCCGCCATCCGTCCCCGCCCGGTAGGAACGCGATACGCCCATGTCGACAGACACCTCGGCTACTGAGACCCGGCACACCGAAGACGACCAGCTCGTCGAGACCTCGTCGGAGGATTTCGGCCATGCGCGCACGCTGGATGTCGATCATGACTGGTTCAAGCGGGCCGTCTTCTACGAGGTGCTGGTCCGGGCGTTCTCCGATTCCAACCGGGACGGCACGGGCGACCTGCGCGGCCTGACCGAGAAGCTCGACTACCTGCAGTGGCTCGGCGTCGACTGCCTCTGGCTGCCGCCGTTCTACGACTCGCCGCTGCGCGACGGCGGCTACGACATCCGCGACTTCCGCGCGGTACTGCCCGAGTTCGGCACCGTCGACGACTTCGTGGTGCTGCTGGACGAGGCCCACAAGCGCGGGATCCGGGTCATCACCGACCTCGTGATGAACCACACCTCCGACACGCACCCGTGGTTCGAGGAGTCGCGGCGCAATCCCGAGGGCCCGTACGGCGACTACTACGTGTGGTCCGACGACGATTCTCGCTACGCGGACGCGCGGATCATCTTCGTGGACACCGAGACGTCCAACTGGACCTACGACCCGGTGCGCGGCCAGTTCTACTGGCACCGGTTCTTCTCCCACCAGCCCGACCTGAACTACGACAACCCCGACGTGCAGGCCGCGATGATCGACGTCCTGCGGTTCTGGCTGGACCTGGGCATCGACGGGTTCCGCCTGGACGCGGTGCCCTACCTGTTCGAGCGCGAGGGCACCAACTGCGAGAACCTCACCGAGTCGCACGAGTTCCTCAAGCACTGCCGCAAGGTGATGGACGTCGAGTACCCGGGCCGCGTCATGCTCGCCGAGGCCAACCAGTGGCCCTCGGACGTCGTGGAGTACTTCGGCGATGCCGAGGTCGGCGGCGACGAGTGCCACATGGCGTTCCACTTCCCGCTCATGCCGCGCATCTTCATGGCGGTGCGGCGGGAGAACCGCTTCCCGATCTCGGAGATCCTGGCCCAGACGCCGGCGATCCCCTCGGGCGCGCAGTGGGGCATCTTCCTGCGCAACCACGACGAGCTCACGCTCGAGATGGTCACGGACGAAGAGCGCGACTACATGTACGCGGAGTACGCCAAGGACCCGCGGATGAAGGCCAACATCGGCATCCGCCGCCGGCTGGCGCCGCTGCTCGACAACGACCGCAACCAGCTCGAGCTGTTCACGGCGCTGCTGCTGTCGCTGCCCGGCTCGCCCGTCCTGTACTACGGCGACGAGATCGGGATGGGCGACAACATCTGGCTCGGTGACCGCGACGCGGTGCGCAGCCCCATGCAGTGGACGCCGGACCGCAACGCCGGCTTCTCCACCTGCGACCCCGGGCGGCTGTACCAGCCGTTGATCATGGATCCGCTCTACGGCTACCAGGCCGTGAACATCGAGGCGCAGCTGAACTCCACCACCTCGCTGCTGCACTGGAACCGGCACATGATCGAGGTCCGCAAGCGCCACCAGGCGTTCGGGCTGGGCGAGTACCACGAGATGGGCGGGTCGAACCCGTCGGTGCTCGCCTACGTGCGCTCGTACGGCGACGACGTGGTGCTGTGCGTCAACAACATGTCGCGATTCCCGCAGCCGGTGGAATTGGACCTCTCGGCATGGCAGGGTTGCTGCCCCCACGAGTTGACCGGAGGTGTGCCCTTCCCGCGGATCGGGGAGCTGCCTTATCTGCTGACCCTGCCCGGGCACGGCTTCTACTGGTTCTCGATAAACCCTGCGGAGGACGTTGGATGAGCTTGGAAGCGGAGCTCCCCGAACTTCTGCCCGAGTGGCTGCCGAAACAACGCTGGTTCGCCGCGAAGGGCCGGCAGGTCCGGTCCGCCACTGTCGCGGCCACCACGCCGCTGCGGACCGACGGGGAACCCCTCCTCGACCACGTGCTCCTCGCCGTCGACTTCGCCGACGACTCCCCCGCACAGCACTACCAAGTCCTCGTCGCCAGGCGCGAACACCTGCGCGGCGAGCTGGAGCACGTCGTGATCGGCACCGTCGGCGGGCTCGTCGCCTACGACGGGCTCTGGGACACCGCCGTCACCGCGTGGCTGCTCGACGCCATCCGCACCGCACGGACCGTGGGCGAGATCCGGTTCGTCCCCGAGCCGGGCGCCGAGATCGCCGAGGGCGCCCCGGGCCGGGTGCTCGGGGTCGAGCAGTCCAACACCTCGGTGTCGTGGGGCGAGCAGTCGATCCTCAAGCTGTTCCGCCGGGTGCTGCCCGGGGTCAACCCGGATCTCGAGCTGCACCGGGCGCTGCGCTCGGTCGGCAGCAACGAGGTGGCCGCCCTGCAGGGCGCGATCGAGGGTGTTCTCCACGGAGAACCGGTCACGTTCGGCATGCTGCAGGACTTCGCCGCGAACTCCGCCGACGGCTGGGCCATGGCACAGGCGAGCGTGCGCGACCTGTTGGCCGAGGGCGACCTGCGGGCCGACGAGGTGGGCGGTGACTTCGCGGCCGAGGCGTCCCGGCTGGGCGAGACGGTCGCCGTGGTGCACGCCGAGCTGCGCGAGGCCCTCGCCACCGGCGAGGCCGACCCGCGCGCCCTTGCCGCGGCGTGGCACGACCGCCTCTCCGCCTCGGTCGCCGAGGTGCCCGCGCTCGCCGAGCACGCCGAACCGATCCACGCCGTCTACGACGCCGTCGCGGCGATGTCCGGGGCGCTGCCCACGCAACGCGTGCACGGCGACCTGCACCTCGGGCAGACACTGCGCACGCCGCGGTGCTGGCTGGTCATCGACTTCGAGGGCGAGCCCGCCGCTCCGCTCGCGGAGCGCGTCCGGCCCGACTCGACGCTCCGCGACGTCGCGGGCATGCTCCGCTCGTTCGACTACGCCGCGTTCCACCAGCTCTCCCAGTGGGAGCCCACCGACCACTGGACCGACCCCGACCACGACTCCCAGCTCGTGTGGCACGCCCGGGAGTGGGCAGAGCGCAACCGCTCGGCGTTCTGCGACGGATACGCCCTGCGCGCCGGCGCCGACCCCCGGGAGCAGGCTGTCCTGCTGCGGGCGTTCGAGCTGGACAAGGCCGTGTACGAGGTGGTCTACGAGACCCGCTTCCGCCCGGGGTGGGCGGCGATCCCGATGGCGTCGATCAGCCGTCTCACCGCCGACGCCCAGTCCGACGCCGGCGTCTGAGAAGGGAATGTCGGTCGGGAGGGGCACACTCTCCCCGATGACCGAGACGCCGAGCGCCGAGACCGAGCTCCCGCGCGCCCGCGCCGGCGACGAAGAGGCGTTCCGCCGCCTGGTCGGGCCCCTGCAGGGCGAGCTGCAAGCGCACTGCTACCGGATGCTCGGCTCGCTCCACGACGCCGAGGACGCCCTTCAGGACGCGTTGTTGCGGGCCTGGCGGGGCATCCACCGGTTCGAGGGGCGCAGCTCGGTGCGTTCGTGGCTGTACAAGATCGCCACGAACGCCTGTCTCGACGCGATCGCCCGGCGGGGCAGGCGGGCGCTGCCGATCGACCTCGGTCCGTCGGTGGAGCACGCCGCGGTCGACGACCAACCGCTCACCGATGTCGCCTGGCTGGGCCCCTACCCCGACACGGGCATCGCCGACGGCGCCGCGGCCCCCCACGCGCGCTACGAGCTGCGCGAGAGCGTGGAGCTGGCGTTCGTCGCCGCGATGCAGCACCTGCCGGGCAACCAGCGGGCCGCTCTGCTGCTGTTCGAGGTGCTGGGCTACTCCGCGAAGGAGGTCGCCGACACCCTCGACACCACCCCGGCGTCGGTCAACAGCGCGTTGCAGCGCGCGCGGAAGGTCGTGCACGAGCTGCGGCCCGAGCAGAGCCAGCAGCAGACACTGCGCGCGCTCGGCGACACCCGGCTGCGCGAGATCGTCAGCGAGTACGCCACGGCGCTCGAACGGGGCGACGCCGACACGCTCGTCTCCATGCTCACGGCCGACGCCACCTGGTCGATGCCGCCGCTGGCCAGCTGGTACCGCGGCCACACCGCCATCACCGACTTCCTCGTCCACATGCCGCTGCGCGTGCGCTGGCGCCACCTCCCGGTGCGGGCCAACGGCCAGCAGGCGGTCGCCTGCTACATCTGGGACGAGCAGGCGGGCGTGTTCGTCGGCCGCATCGTCGACGTCCTCACGTTCCGCGGGGAGCGCATCGCCGCGGTCACGGCCTTCATCGACGACGCCCTGTTCCCGCACTTCGGGTTGCCGGAGACCTTGCCTGCGGTGTAGCTCCGGGCCGTCACGGGATGTGCGCCCCCACCGCGAGGAGCGCCTGCAGGTCGTTCGTCGCCGTCCAGCGGCTCACCGCACACGCCGCCTGCGCGTAGACCTGGGCGTCGGCGCTCGCGGCGCGCAGCCAGTCGTCGAGGGTCTCCGGCAGCGGCCCGGTGGTCTCGACGAGGCAGCGGTCGCCCTCGCCCGCGGGCCGCAGGTAGCGCGCGTCGTCCGAGACGAGCACGGCGAGGCCCTCGTCGAACCACTGCGGCGCGGAGCCCCGACCGAGCCGGGTGTGCAGCTCGACGTGGGTGAGCTCGTGCGCGGCGATCACCGGGTCGATCCCGCGGGGCGACAGCATCACCGCGCGGTTCAGCACCGCGATCCCGCGCTCGCCGCCGCCACCGATCCGCGAGTAGCACTCGTCGGTGAGGCAGGCGAGGAAGTCCGGGTCGCTGCGCAGGCCGCCGAAGAACACCGCAACGCGCCGCGTGCCCTCGTCGACGGCATCGGTCACCTGCCGCCGCTGCGCAGCCGGGACGCCCGGCTCGACGTACAGCCCCGGCCGTACCCGCTCGAGCCCGTAGCAGCCGGGGCACGTGGTGGAGGCAACCGCCGGGAACGCCACCGAGACACCGACCACGAGGGCGAGCAGGAGCGCGAAGATCCCGCCGAAGAACGCCCGCCTCCACATGCCACCCGATCATGCAGCAAGCGCACGGTGATCGGATCGTTGCTCCCAGGCTCGGCGACGCCCGACTCGGGGCACTAAGGTGCGCGCGTGGATCGTGAGGAGAACCAGACCCAGACGATCAGCGAGCCGTTCGACCCGTGCCCGCCGGATCCGCGGACGATCGACCGGTTGCTCGGTGGTGCGCACCACGACCCGCACTCCGTCCTCGGCGCGCACCCGCACCGGGACGGCACGGTGGTGCGGGTGTTGCGCCCACACGCCGACGAGGTGGATGTCGTGCGGGAGGGCGGGGAGGGGATCCCCCTCGTCCGGGTGCACGACTCCGGCCTGTTCTCGGGCGTGGTGCCCGGCCCGCCCGCGGACTACCGGCTCGCCGTTCGCTACGGCGACCGCGTCGACGTCGTCGACGACCCCTACCGCTGGTTGCCCACGCTCGGCGAGATCGACCTGCACCTGATCGGGGAAGGCCGCCACGAGCGGCTGTGGGACGTGCTCGGGGCACACGTGCGCCGCTACGACACACCCGCGGGCCCGGTCACCGGCACGAGCTTCGCGGTGTGGGCGCCGACGGCGCAGGGCGTGCGCGTCACCGGGGACTTCGACGGCTGGTCGGGCTGGGCACACCCGATGCGCGCCCTCGGCAGCTCGGGGGTCTGGGAGCTCTTCGTCCCCGGCATCGAGCCCGGCACCCGCTACAAGTTCCGCATCCTCGGCCAGGACGGACGCTGGCGCGACAAGGCCGACCCGATGGCCTTCCGCACCGAGGTGCCGCCGGCCACGGCCTCGATCGTCGACGCGTCCGAGCACCGCTGGGGCGACGAGGAGTGGATGGCGGCCCGGACGCTGCGGCAGGCGCACGCCGAGCCGATGAGCGTGTACGAGGTGCACCTCGGCTCGTGGCGGCCCGGGCTCGGCTACCGCGAGCTCGCCGACGAGCTGGCCGGCTACCTGGGCGAGATGGGCTTCACCCACGTCGAGCTGTTGCCGGTGGCCGAGCACCCGTTCGGCGGGTCGTGGGGATACCAGGTCACCTCCTTCTACGCCCCCACCGCCCGCTTCGGCACGCCCGACGACTTCCGGTACTTCGTCGACCACCTGCACCAGCGCGGTTTCGGCGTCATCGTCGACTGGGTGCCGGGACACTTCCCCCGCGACGAGTGGGCGCTCGCCAAGTTCGACGGCAGCCCGCTCTACGAGCACGCCGACCCGCGCCGCGGCGAGCAGCCCGACTGGGGCACGCTCGTGTTCGACTTCGGGCGCCGCGAGGTGCGCAACTTCCTCGTGGCCAACGCCTTGTTCTGGCTCGACCAGTTCCACATCGACGGCCTGCGCGTCGACGCCGTGGCGAGCATGCTCTACCTCGACTACTCCCGGCCCGAGGGCCAGTGGCTGCCCAACGTCCACGGCGGCCGCGAGAACCTCGACGCGGTGGCGTTCCTGCAGGAGATGAACGCCACCGTCTACCGCAACCACCCCGGCGTCGTCACGATCGCCGAGGAGTCCACCGCCTGGCCCGGCGTCACCCGCCCCACGCACCTCGGCGGCCTGGGCTTCGGGTTCAAGTGGAACATGGGGTGGATGCACGACACGCTCGACTACGCCGGGCGCGATCCGATCTACCGCGGCTACCACCACAACCAGATGACGTTCTCGCTGATGTACGCGTTCAGCGAGAACTTCGTGCTCCCGCTGTCGCACGACGAGGTCGTGCACGGCAAGGGCTCGCTGTGGGCCCGCATGCCCGGCGACGCCTGGAACAAGTCGGCGAACCTGCGCGCGCTGCTCGCGTACATGTGGGCCCACCCGGGCAAGCAGCTGCTGTTCCAGGGTGGCGAGTTCGGCCAGGAGCGGGAGTGGTCGGAGTCGCGCTCGATCGACTGGCACCTGCTCGGCGACCCCCTGCACGGCGGCGTCAAGACGCTGGTCGGGGACCTCAACCGGACCTACCGCGCCACCCCCGCGCTCTGGACGAAGGACTCCACCCCGGAGGGCTTCTCCTGGATCGACGCCAATGACGCCTCCGGCAACGTCCTGAGCTTCCTGCGCCACGGCGTCGACGCCGACGGCAAACCGACGGTGCTCGCCTGCATCGCCAACTTCTCCGGCAGCCCCAAGCGCGACTACCGCGTCGGGCTGCCCTTCGCCGGCCGCTGGCGCGAGGTGCTCAACACGGACGCCCAGATCTACGGCGGTTCCGGGGTCGGCAACCTGGGCGCCGTCGAAGCCGAGCGGTCGATGTGGCACGGGCGGCCGGCGTCGGCCGTGCTGCAGCTCCCGCCGGCAGGCGTGCTGTGGCTCGTGCCGGAGCCCGGTGCCGGCGCGGTGCGCCGCCGGGCCGCGGCTGCGGCACCGGCAGCGCCAGCCCCGGCCGCCGAGGCCCCGCCGGCCGAGACTCCGGCGGCGGGTGCCGCCGACGAGCCCGACCTCGCCGCCGAGGTTCCCACGTCCGACGCGCCCGAGCGCACGCCCGCACCGGAGCCGTCACCCAGCGAGAGCACCGGCGATCCGGATCTCGACGCGGAGGTTCCGGCATCCGACGCGCCCGAGCGACCGTCGTCCGTCGCCGGGCCGGCCGCGGTCAGCTCCGGCACGAGCGCACCGGTCACCCGTCCGGCCACCGGCCCGGCGGCCGCCGATGCCACGCCGAGCGACCCTCCCGCGGCCACCGGCGCCGCCGACCCCGCCCCTGCCTCGCAGAACGGCCTCCACCCGGCAGCGCCGGACACCGCCTCGTGGGAGGCCGCGCCGTGGAGCTCGGCACGGGCGGGCGACACCCTCCCGCCCGCGGCTCCGAGCCCCGACGCGACTGACACCGGCGAGCTGCCCACGGTGTCGGGCACCGGTGAGACCGTGCCGGACAACGCCGTCCCGGACAGCCCTCCCCCGGGCGCGGACTCCGTTCTCGGCGCCGGCCCGGCCACCCCTGTCACCGAGGACGCTCCGGACGAGGCCCCGCCGACCCCGGCGGCCGGAAGCGTGGCTCAGTCCGATACCGCTCGATCCGAGGACACCGGCTCGGCGGCGGGCTCCTCCGGCGCGGAGCGCACGGACGATGACAGCAGCACCGCCCAGTAACCGATCAGGATCGCGCAGTAGAGCGAGCGGCCCAGGTCGGCAGCCACACCGTCGGGCGGCCAGTCGGCATTCCACGACACCGGGATGACGGCCACCGCGAGGGCCGCCGCCGTGATGGCGCCGAGCCCGAGCGGCACGAGCGCCAGCACGCCCGGGAACAACAGCATGAGGTAGTTGTGCCAGGCGATCGGGGAGAACAGCAGCCCGGCGGCGAGCACCGCCCACGGTGCGGTGCCGGCCGGGTCGATCCGGTGCCGGTTGCGGCCGATCCAGACGAGGGTGCCGACGAGCACGGCCGCGCCCGCCAGCATGCCGAACACGGACGGCACGCCGAACCGCACGGCGAGCCCGGGCAGCGAGGCGTTGTCGACGGTATCGGGCACCGGCTCGGTGAACGCGATCTTCAACCACTCGATCGCGCTGGACGGCCCCGCGATGAGCACGCCGGAGAGCGTTGCCACCGCGGCCGCGGCGATACCCGCCCGCAGCGGCACCCACCGCCGCTGGACCACGAGGAGGAGCAGCACCGGCGCGAGCGAGGGCTTGAGCGCCACCGTGACGCCGTACAGCACCGCGGCGAGCACCGGCCGCCCGCGCCGCTCGGCGATCCAGCCCGCGACGAGGCCGGCGAGCAGCAACGGGTAGATCTGGCCGAGCACGAGCGTGCCGTGCAGCGGCGAGGACGCCAGCACCGCGACGAGCGCCAGCGCGGTGGCGGTGCGGGACAGCCGCAGCTCCCGGGCCACCGCGAACACCGCGGCCGCCACCAGCAGCAGCGTGAACACCGCGAACACCCGGTAGGCCGTGAGCGCGTCGAGCCAGGCGAACGGCGCGAGCAGCGCCGTGAGCAGCGGCGGGTTGAGGTTGGTCAGCTTCGCCGGCGTGTCGTAGATGTCCTCGCCCGCCACGAGGGCGACGGCGGAATGCCAGAAGGTGTCGAAGTCGACGTGCAGCTCACGCATGTCGGCTGACGGCAGCAGCATCACCAGCGCGTCGGGATGCCGCACATGCAGCACCACGGTCGCCACGAGCGATGCCAGCACGAGCACGCCGGACACCGCCCGGAGCAGCGCAACCGCGCTCCCGGCCGGCGCCGGAGGGGCCCGGTGGGGCCCTCGGTTCAGCAGGGACACGGTGCCTGACGCTATCCGGCCCGTACGGGTTCGGCCGAACCGCTCCCCCGCAGCGGCCCGGCACGCGATGATGGGCGCCGTGTCCGCACCGATCAACTGGGTCGCCACCCTCGTCGCCGTGGCCCTCCTCGTGACGGGAGCGTGCAGCCAGGTGGTGCCGGGGAGCGCGCGCCCGGCCGGGTTCCCCGGCCCTCCAATGGCACCGGCCGGCTCGGCGCTCGCCACGCAGGCGGATCCGGCGGGCCGGGTCGCCGAGGCCACCACCGTCGCGCTGCAGGAGTTCTGGCGCGCCGAGTTCCCCGCCGCATTCGGCCGGGAGTGGCGCGACATCGCCACGTTCGCCCCGGTCGCCACCGCCGACCCGGGGGCCGCACCCCCACCGTGCGTCAACCGCGTAGCCGACCTGGCCGACCAGGCCTTCTACTGCCCCGACGCCGACGCCGTCGCGTGGGATGCCGACGGCCTGATACCGGCGCTGCACGAGCGGTTCGGCCCGGTGGGCGTCGCGGTGGTGATCGCCCACGAGGTGGGTCACGCCGTGCAGTCGCGGCTCGGCGTGGACACCGCGCAGGGCCGGGATCCGCAGCAGTTCCCCACGATCCTCCTGGAGTCGATGGCCGACTGCTACGCAGGCGCCGCGCTCGCCCGCTTCGCCGATGATCCGGTCGCCGGCCTCCCGCTCGGTGCCGAGGAACGCGACCAGGCGATGCAGGCGCTCGTCGGGTTCCGCGACCCGCTCGGCGTCGAGGCGGCCGACTCCGCCGCGCACGGCAACGCCTTCGACCGGGTCTCCGCGTTCCAGGACGGCTGGAGCGAGGGCGTCGCGCTCTGCGCCGGGATGACCGTGGAGAACCGCACGTTCACCCAGCGCCGGTTCGGCTCGGAGGCCGACCTGGCCCGTGGCGGGAACCTGCCGCTGCAGGAGCTGCTCGCGTTCGTCGAGCGCGACGCCGAGGAGTTCTTCGGCGGTCTGGCTCCCAACTGGAACCCGCCGGAGCTGTCCACCGGCGGCGCCTGCCCGGTGGGCGAGCTCATCGCGCAGGGGCCCACGGCCTACTGCCGCGACGACGGCGGGGTCGCGGTCGACGTCGCCGCGCTCGAGCGGCTCCACGACGAGGTCGGCGACTTCGCCGGCGCCACCCTCGTGGCCGGCCGCTACGGCCTCGCCATGCTCGATGCCACCGGGCAGTCGCCGGTCGGCCGGCCGGCCGGCGCTGCCACCACCTGCCTGGCCGGGGCCTACACCGGGCGGCTGTTCGACGCCGACGACGGCTTCCGGCTCTCCCCCGGCGACCTCGACGAGGCCGTGCAGGTGCTGCTGCTCGCCGACTGGGTGGCCCGCGACGCGGCCGGCGCCTCCGACCCGGCCGACCACGGGTTCGAGCGCATCGGTCGCTTCCGCACCGGTCTGCTCGAGGGGCCCGCAGCCTGCTGACCGCTCCCCGATTCTCTACTTCACGGCCCCCGCGGTAATCCCGTTGTAGAACCAGCGCTGCAGGAGCAGGAACACCACGAGCGTCGGCACGATCACGATCACGACGCCCGCCGAGATCACCTCCCACTCGGCGCTGAAGGGTCCCTGGAACCGGAACAGCGACGTGGAGATGACCCCGAGCTCCCGCGAGGGCATGTACAGGAACGGGATGTAGAACTCGTTGTAGATCGCGACACCCTTGATGATCACGACGGTGGCGATCGCGGGCTTGAGCAGCGGCAGGATGATCCGCCAGAAGATGGTGAACCGGTTCGCCCCCTCCAGCGTGGCCGCCTCGTCCAGCTCGCGCGGGATCGAGCGCATGAACTGGAGGAAGATGTAGATCGACACGATGTCCGTGCCCATGAACAGCAGGATGGGCGCCGCCATGGTGTTGAACACGCCCAGGCTGTTCACCACCTGGAACGTCGCCACCTGCGTGGTGACGCCGGGCACGAGCGCCGCCAGCAGGAACGCGCCGAGCACCCCGCCGCGCATGCGGAACCGGAAGCGGTCGATCGCGTAGGCGGCCATCGACCCGATCAGCACCGTGCCGGCCACCGAGACGACCAGGACGACCGCGGTGTTGCCGAAGGCGCGCAGCATGTCGCCGTCGGTGAAGGCACGCACGAAGTTGTCGGGGTTGAGCCAGGCGCGCGGCGCGTCGAACGGCCCCCCGGCCAGGAACTCCTCGCCCGTCTTGAGCGACGCCATCCCGATCACGACGAGCGGCACCAGCGTGACCAGGGCGGCCAGCACCAGCGCGAGGTAGGTCGTGGCCCGGCCGGCTCGGCGGCGCAGCACGCGCGGGCTCCGCCGGGGCAGCGGCGCGAACGCCCGGCCGGGCACGGCCGGGCGGGTCGCGGAGGTGCTCACCGGTGGCACCAGTGCTTCCCGCCGGAGGTTCGTCGGGGGTATCGGTGGATCCAGCTTCTCGCTGGGCGTGCCGGCGGGCAGCCCTCGTACCGGGCGTACTCGGGCTGTCCGCCGGTGCGTCCAGCGGGGAGCTGGGCCGCCGAGACCCTTGGCGAACCTCCGGCGGGGAGCACTATGCCTCCCGCTCCTCGGGTACGAGCCGCCGCTGCAGCAACGTGACCAGCAGGACGATGGCGAGCAGCACCACCGCCATCGCCGATGCCAGCCCGAAGTTGCTGAAGCGGAAGGCCGTGGAGATCGTCTGGATGACGAACGTCTCGCTGCCGTTGGCGCCGCCGGTCATGATGTAGGGGATCTCGAACACCGAGAGCGACCCGGACAACGCCAGGATGAACATCAGCCCGATCACCGGCCGGATGCCGGGCAGGATGATGTAGCGGAACTGCTGCCAGCGGTTGGCTCCGTCCAGCTCCGCCGCTTCGTACCGCTCGCCCGGGATCGACTGGATCGCGCCGAGGAACAGCACGAAGTTCAGCCCCGTGAAGCGCCACACCGACACGCCGGCGAGTGAGTAGTTCACCGCCGCCGGGTCACCGAGCCACTGCCGGATGAGCCCGTCCGCGCCGAAGAACGCGAGCACGGCGTCGAGCACACCGTCCGGCCGGAAGAAGTAGAGGAAGACGAACCCGATCGCCACCCCGTTGACGAGGTAGGGGAAGAACAGCACCCCTTTGAAAAGGTTCGCGAACCGCACCTTGAAACTCAGCACCGTGGCGAAGTACAACGCCAGCACGATCTGCACGAACGACGCGCCGAAGTAGTAGAGGCTGACGACGAACACCTCGAACAGCTCCGGCCGCGTGAAGATCTCGAGGTAGTTCTCGAGGCCGACGAGGTCCGGGTTGCGCGACAGGCCGTCCCAGTCGGTGATGCTGTAGTAGAACATCGTGCCCACCGGCACGTAGGTGAACAGCGCCAGCAGCGCCAGCGGGCCGAGCAGGAACAGCCAGGGAGTCAGCCTGCGGGGGAACGCGACGGCTCGGGACACCGTCAGTCGGTCTCCGCGCGAGCGGCCGCCCAGCGCTGGTTCAGCTCGGCGAAGATCTGGTCCTTCGACTCCGGGCGCGCGCCGCGGGCCGCGTCGATCAGGCGTTGCCGGTACAGGTGCTCTGTGATGCCGATCTCGGCCTCGTCGTCGATCCGGTCCACCAGCCCTTCCTGGCCCGCCGCCTCCGGCGTGAGCTCGAAGTACTGCACCCCCAGGTCCGTGAAATCGGAGAGGGACGTGGGTTCGGGGCCGTTCAGCAGCGGGGAGATGCCGCCCTGGTCGGTGGCGTAGTTCGACTGGTCGGCGAACCAGTCCAGCCACGCCCGCGCGGCGGCCTTGTTGTCGGAATGGACGTTGACGCCCTGCTTGTAATCGCCCGAGATGACCGCGTGGAACTGCCCGTCGACCTGCACGGGGAACGGCATGAAGCCGATGTCCTCGGGGTTGGTGGCTGCCTCCTGCATCTGCACGATCGCCCAGGACCCGAGGCTCATCGTCGCGATCTGACCGGTGCCGAGCAGCTGCTTGGACAGCTCCCACTCCGTGGTGGTGGGGTCCTCCTCGGTGAGCCCGCGCTGCACGGCGTCGAAGAGCAGCGAGTCGATGGTGGAGAGCTCGCTGCCGGGTGCCCACGGCGCGTCGGTGCCCGCGGTCTCGTTGACCGCATCCGGGTTGTTCGAAAGCGCGCCACGGTGGCCGGACCACGTCGCGCCGAGTGGCCATCCGTCGGCGTAGTTCGTGTAGAGGGGCACCGCGTCCGTCCGGTCGGCGATCGCCTGCAGCGTCGCGAGGAACTCCTCCGGCGTGGTCGGCACCGCGGTGACGCCGGCCTGTTCCCAGACCCGCTTGTTGTAGACGAACCCGTTCGCGTTCCCGGTGATCGCGATGCCGTACACCTGGCCCTCGTAGGCCTTCTCCGCGGCGAACCGGTACTTCCGGCTCATCTCCTCGAGCGAGCCGAGCGGCTCGAAGAACTGAGAGAGCTGGTCCTTCGTGACGGCGTCCGGGAGCAGCAGCACGTCGCCGTACTCCTGGGTGTTCAGCCGGATCCGGACCTCGCCCTCGTAGTCGGTGATCGCCTCGAAGGTGACCTCGACGTCCGGATGGATCTCCTTGAACCGCCGCTCGTAGTCGGCGAACACGGTGTCGACGATGTCCGTGCGCTGGGTGAGCACCGTGATCTCGCCCGAGATCGGGCCGTCCTGCGCCGAGCTCCCGGAGCTTCCGCCACCACCACAGGCAGCCAGAGCGAGAGCCGCGACTGCGGCGAGGGATGGGATCGTCATCGATCTCAAGGCTGCTCCTCGGGTCGGAGTGCGGCCCCAAGGTAGAAGGCGTCAGGTTAACCGGTCAAGGGGAAGTTTGCGTGGGCCTCGACGACCATGGCCCGGCCGTGGACGGCAACCCGTTAACCTTGCTCCGGCCCGCACGCGGATCCGGCCGACTGGGAGCCCGATGCACCGTCCGACCATCTCCGACATCGCCGTCAGGGCCGGCGTCTCCAAGGCCGCCGTGTCGTATGCCCTCAACGGCCGCCGCGGGGTCTCGCCCGCCACCCAAGCGCGCGTCATCGCCATCGCGGAGGAGCTCGGCTGGACGGCCAACAACGCCGCCCGCGTGCTCTCCGGGGCCCAGGCGGGCGTGATCGGCCTCGTGCTCGCCCGCCCGGCCCGCACGCTGGGCCTGGAACCGTTCTTCATGGAGTTCATCAGCGGCCTCGAGCAGGAGCTCTCCTGCCGCGACACGGCCCTCCTGCTGCAGCTCGTGCCCGATCACGCCGCCGGCCTGAAGACCTGCGCCCGCTGGCAGGGAGCCCGCCAGGTCGACGGCACGCTCGTCGTCGACCTCTTCGACGACGACGACCGCCTCGCCCCGCTGCAGGAGATGGGGCTGCCGTTCGTCGTGGTCGGCGACGCGCGCGACCAGCCCGGCGTCACCTGCGTCTGGACCGACGAGTTCGCCGGCATGACCCAGATCGTCGAGTACCTGGCCGCGCTCGGCCACCGCCGCATCGGCCGCGTCGCCGGACTGCAACGGCTACGCCACACCGTCCAGCGGACGGAGGCGTTCCGCGGCGCGGCCGAGCGGCTCGGGCTCGAGGAGGTCATGCAGCAGTCGGACTACTCGGGCGAGGACAGCAGCCGCGCCACCCGCCTGCTGCTCGCCCAGCGCGACCGGCCTACGGCGATCGTCTACGACAACGACCTCATGGCGGTCGCCGGGCTGGCCGTCGCCGGTGAGATGGGCATCGACGTGCCCCGCCGGCTGTCGGTCCTGTCCTGGGGCGACTCGGCGCTCTGCCGGCTCACCCACCCCTCGATCACCGCGCTCGCGCACGACCCGATGGCCTACGGCGCACACGTCGCCCGGCGGCTGTTCGAGGTGATCGACGGTGCGCCGCCGCAAGCCCACCTCGACTCCGCCCACACGCTCGTGCCGCGCGGGAGCACCAGCCCGGCTTGACCCGCAGGCCGCCGCGCGGGCACCCTGTCGTTCGTGGATCTCCGGACGGCCGAGCTGCTTCGGCGGCCGCTGTACGGGCAGTGCTACGACCGGGGCGACGCCGACTGGTAGGAGCGTCTCGCGCTCGCCGTCCCGTCCCGTCCTCCGAAAGGTCCCCGCATGTCCCCGTCCCCTGTGGCGGCGTTCGTCGCTGCCCTGCCCAAGGTCGAGCTGCACCTGCACCTGGTCGGCTCCGCCTCGCTCGACACCGTGCTCGCCCTCGCCCGCCACCACCCCGACGGCGGCGTCCCCACCGACCGCGAGGAGCTGCGCCGCTTCTACACGTTCACCGACTTCCCGCACTTCCTGACCGTCTACCACCGCGTGAACCTGCTGGTCACCACCGCCGCCGACGTCGTCACGCTGCTCGACGGGCTCGCCGCCGAGCTGGCCACCCGCACCGTGCGCTACGCCGAGGTGCAGGTCACGCCGGTGCGCAACCGCATGGCCGGCATCGGCTACGCCGACCTCGCCGCGGCGCTCGCCGACGGCCGGGCGCTCGCCCGCGAGCGGCACGGCGTGGAGCTGGGCTGGGTCTTCGACGCCGATGCCCGGCTCGGCCCGGCGGGCGCGGAGGAGACCGTCGACTTCGCCGTCGAGTACCGGCCGGAGGGCACCGTCGGCATCGGCCTCGCCGGGCCGGAGATCGACATCCGCCGGGCCGACTTCGCGCCCACCTTCCGCCGTGCCGTGGCCGCCGGGCTGCACAGCCTGCCGCACGCGGGCGAGACCGTCGGCCCGGACGAGGTGTGGGCCGCGGTCACCGAGCTCGGCGCGGAGCGGATCGGACACGGCATCGGCGCCGCCGGGGACCCGCGGCTGATGGAACACCTCGCGGAGCACGGCATCACGCTCGAGGTGTGCCCGATCTCCAACCTGCGCACCGGGGCCGTCCGGGAGATCGCGGCGCACCCGCTCCCGGCGCTCGTGGCCGCGGGCGTGCCGGTGAGCCTCGCCACCGACGACCCCGGCATGTTCCACACCGACCTCGATGCCGAGTACCGGCTCTGCCACGAGGTGTTCGGGATGGGCGTGCCCGAGCTGGCCGAGATCGCGCGCACGGGCACCCGCGCCGCCTTCTGCTCCGCGGAGCTGCGTGCCGCGCTGCTGGCCGAGATCGACCACGCCGAGGCCGCCCACACATGATCGTTCCGACATCGACCTGAACGCCCTCCCCAGGACGATCAGGCGCACGTCGGATCGATCGATCGTTCCGAGATCGCGGTTCTCGCCCTCACGAAGGCGCTGAGCCGCGTCTCGGAACGATCGATGGGCGCCGCAGCGCAGAAGCGTTCAGAACAGCGCGCGGGCCAACGCTCGGCGGGCCCCGCTCACGCGCGGGTCGTCCGTGGGGTACAGCTCGAACAGGCCCACCAGGTGCTCGCGGACCCGGTCGCGCTCATCGCCCGCCGTGCGGGCCACCGTCTTCACCAGGCGGTTGAACGCCGCCTCGGCGTTGTCGGCGGCCACCTCGGCGTCGGCGGCGGCCAGCTGCGCGTCGACGTCGTCGGGTGCGGCGTCGGCGCGAGCGATCGAGGACGGGTCGGCCGACTCCGCCCGCGCGAGGAACCGCACCTGGCCCAGCGCGGCGATCGCCTGCTCGTTCGCCGGTTCCACGGCAAGGATCTGCTGGTACGCCGCCTCCGCGGCGGGGTAGTCGCCGCGTTCGAGGGCGTCCTCGGCGGCGGTGAACCGTGGGTCCTCCGGCTCCTCGACGGGCTCGTCGTCCGACGCCCCGGCTCCCGCCTCCGCCTGGCCGATGGCCGGCATCCGCTCGCGCAGCGCGTCGAGCAGGGCGCCGATCCACTGCTTGACCTGCGGCTCCGGGAGCGCACCGGTGAACGCGTCGACCGGCTGCCCACCGGCCACGGCCACCACCATCGGGATCGACTGGACACCGAAGGCCTGCGCGATCCGCTGGTTGGCGTCGACATCGACCTTGGCGAGGATCCACGCCCCGTTGCCGGCTTCGGCGAGGCGTTCCAGCACCGGGGAGAGTTGCTTGCACGGCCCACACCACTCGGCCCAGAGGTCGACGACGACCGGGACCTGCAGTGAGCGCTCCAGCACATCCGCCTGGAAACTCTGCTCCGTGACGTCGACGACGAACGGGCTCGCGCCGCCGTCGCCGTCGGCTTGCGGCGCCGCCTTCTGGCGGGCAGCCGCCTCGGAACGAGCCTTCAAGGCGGAGAGGTCCACCGCGCCGGTCATCGCGCGCGACAGTGCGGCCGTCTGAGCTGCCTGACGAGGATCGGGTCGAGACACGCCGTTCATCCTGCCACCGGCCGCCGGAACCGTGCGAAGCCACCGAAGATCCGCCGATCGGGTCGACGTGAGCGGGAACTTGTCACGTCACGTGGTCACGGTCCGCAATCCGCCGACCGCGTTGCGCCACCGATCACCGGACCGGGCGAGCACCAGACCAGCGGGCCACTCGTTGAGCATGTGTGAGTGACCATACGGTCGCTCTGCGTAGACATCCGCTCGGCCGCACCCCGCGGCTTCCCTCACTCGAAGGAACCTGCATGAGCACGGAGAACACCGTCGCCGACCGCCTGCTCGAGGACGCCCGCAAGAAGACCGCCAAGAGCGAGAGCCCGGTGCTGGGCAAGGTGGCCCTGATCGTGGGTGCGATCGCCCTGCTCGTCAGCCCGATCTCGATCGTCGGGTGGATCGTCGGCGCCGTGGCCATCGGCCTCGGTGTCGCCGCCGTCCGCCGCCCGGCCGCCGCCAAGCAGGCGAAGATCGCGATGGTGCTCGGCGGCGTGGCGATCCTCATCGGCGTCTTCTTCTACACCCTGAACGTCGCCATGGGCTGACGTCGGTCGAACGAGAGGGCCGCACGGGATCGTGCGGCCCTCTCGGTTTTCTCAACCTTCTTCGAGGGCCGACTCGACCCGCTCCACCTTCGACCGGAGCTGACCCGTGTACCCGGGCCGGATGTCCGCCTTGAGCACCAGACTCACCCGCGGCGCGTGGGCCTGCACCGCTTCCACCGCGCGCTTGACCACCTCCATGCCCTCGTCCCACGTATCCGCCTCGATCGTGGTGAACATCGAGGTGGTCTCGTTGGGCAGGCCCGACTCCCGGACCACACGGACGGCGTCGGCGACCGCCGCGCTCACACTGTCGCCGGACGTACCGGCCGGCGCGATGCTGAAGGCGAAGAGCATGTGGCCACCCTGCCGCAGCCGCCCCGGCCACCGCGACCCCAGGAGAACAGTGATCAGCGTCAGCCACCTCCGCCCGGACGACCGCCCCACCTGGGAGGAGCTCTTCCGCGGCTACATCGCCTTCTACGAGCGGAGCATCCCGGACGAGGAGTACGACCGGGCGTGGCAGGAGTTCCAGGACGGCAGCCACATGCACGCCTTCGGAGCCCGCTGGGACGGCCGGCTCGTGGGCATCGCGCACTTCTTCGCACATCCGCACACGAACGCCCGCGACGTCTGCTACCTGCAGGACCTGTTCACCGCACCGGACGCCCGCGGCCAGGGCGCGGCGCGCGCACTCATCGAGGCCGTGCACGACTGGGCCCGCGAGAAGGACTGCGGCCAGCTGTACTGGCACACCCACGAGTCGAACGCCACCGCCCGGCGGCTCTACGACCGGCTGGCCGAGAACCGCGGCTTCATCCGCTATCAGATGACGATCTGACCGCCACGGAGGCCGTCGCAGGCGCCCCGTACCGGCGATCACCAGCCCGGACACCACCCGGCGCTCGCTGCACTCCCTGCTCGTGACAGCAACACTGCTAACGTCGCCGGTCATGGCCAGTCGGCAGCCGCTCCCCTTCGACCCGATCCTGCGCGCCGCCGAGCTGTGGGACGAGCGCATCGGCCCGGCCCGCACCATGGCCGCGGTGACCAGCGTGATGCGGGTACAGCAGATCCTTCTCTCCGCCGTGGACGGCGCCCTGCGGCCGCACGGCCTGACCTTCGCCCGCTACGAGGCGCTGGTGCTGCTGACCTTCTCCCGGACCGGACGCCTCCCCATGCGCGTGATGGGCGAACGGCTGCAACTGCACCCCACCAGCGTGACCAACATCGTCGACCGGCTGCAGGCCGACGGCCTGGTGCGCCGCATCCCTCACCCCACGGACCGGCGCGCCACCCTGGTGGCGATCACCGATGCCGGCTCGTCGCTGCAGGAGGCCGCCACCAAGTCGGTGACCGCCATCGACTTCGGGCTCGGCGGCCTCACCCCGGACGAGGAGTCGCAGCTCACCACCCTGCTCGGCCGGGTGCGGCGGGCGGCAGGCGACTTCGAGGAACCGGACGAACACGCCTGACCCCGTCACACACCGACTGCGGTCGATGTCCCAGCGCCACACTCGGTGTGCCACGGCCCGCCGCTCGGGGAGCGCGGGCGAGATCGTCGGTTCGGCGCCTCGGGCGGGAATCGGATCATTCCGAGTCGCACGTCAGCGCCGCGACGACAGCGCTGACGTTCAGCTCAGACCGATCTTGACTGATCAGCAGCGCACAACTGTTGTCCCGGCAACCGTTGCGTACTTCTCGCAGCGATCACCACCGCCCGGGGCAGCCGGAGCCCGGCGCAGGCAGGACCTCGTGAGCCCGACGATCCGCTCGCTGTCTCGTTCAGCGGAACATCTCGACAAACCGGCCCGCCGCGGCCGCACACCAATTTCGATGCTGGCACATCGACTGCAGTCGGTGTGCCGGCGCCGAAGTCGGTGCGCGGCCGCTGCCGAAGCGGCCTTGCATGCCAACCGGCGCGGGACGTGACCCCGCCGGCATCGGGCGGACGCACCCGCAACCGGCCGGCGCACACCACCTCCGCCGGCGCACCCCCAGCCGGCCGACGCGCACCGTCGAGCAGTAGCGCGAGCCGACAACCAGGGCGTGCGCCGACAAGAGGTGCGTGAGCGGCAATTCGACCTGATCAGTGATGGCGAGCGAGAGGCCCAACGGCCGGTCACACACCAACTTTCGCGATTGCACATCGACTGCAGTCGGTGTGCCGGCGCGGAAGTCGGTGCGTGAGCCCGTCCGCGGTCAGTGCCGCCCCGTGTCCTCTCCTCCCGCGCCCTCCTCCGGAGGCGGTGTGGGTGGTGCGGAGTGGCCGGCGCCGCCCGGCCAGGAGCGCATCGCGCCGCCGCCTCTCGACCGGCGCACGGCCCGCCGGCCCCGCCGTCGCCGCGGATCCGGCCGGTTGCCGGCGCCGCCCGGCAATGCCTTCCGCTTGCGCCGACCCCGCCTGCCGGCGCAGTAGCCGCCGATCACCCCACCCGCCGAGCCCGCCAGCGCCCAGACCGAACATGTCGTGAGATCCACGACCGCCTCCCCCTCACCGGTGTTACCGCCTTGTTGCGGCAACCCCGTTGACACTAAGTCCCACCCCCGACATCCTGGTTCCGCGACGGACCGGATCATGGGGGGACTGGATGTGAAGGGTCGACTGATGCTGCTGGCCACGGTGCTCGCGGCGATCGCGGTCACGGTGGCTACCACGGTGGTGCTCCTGCTCGTCGAACCCAACGCGCCGCGATCCGAGGCCGTTCGCACGGGCGCGCTGAGCGGAGGCGCGGTCGTCGCGCTCTACGCCCTGTGGCTCAACGACCGCAGGCGGCGCGTCGAGGAGTCCCGCCACGAACTGGAGGGCGACAAGGTCGCCGACGAGCGTTTCGCCCGGTCCGTCGAACTCCTCGGCAACGAGGCCGACCAGGTGCGGGTCGGCGCACTCCACTCGCTCGTCTGGCTCGCCGGCTCCACACCGCGCTACAAGCAGACGGTGCTCGACGTCCTGTGCGCCTACCTGCGCCGGCCGTTCCAGCACCCGGAGCTGAGCGACGATCCCGCTACCCCGTACACGGCCGCCGCGAGCGACCTGGATGCCGATCGCGAGCGGGAGGTGCGACTCACCGCCCAGCGCCTGATCGCCGACGTGCTGCCCTGGGGCCAGGACCAGGACGACGGGGTCTACCACCTCGATCTCTCCGGGGCGCGCCTCGATCACTTCCGGCTCGAGGGCAGGCGGATCGGACGGCTCGTCGCCCGCCGCGCCCGGTTCCACGGCGTCACGCAGCTGAGGCTCCTGGAGGCTGCGAAGCCCGTGCTGTTCACCGACGCGTCCTTCGCCGGCCGGCTCGACCTGCGGGAGGCACAGCTGCGCGGCGGGGTCTCCTTCCAACGCACCCGCTTCGCCGACGAGGTGGTGCTCGACGGGGCCGCCGTCTCCACGTTCCTCGACCTCAGCACCACCGCACCCGCCGGTCAGAACGGCACGCTGCGCGTCGAGCCGCAGACCCGGATCGACGGCGCGGTCGACGGTTGGGCCCTCGCCGCGCCATGACCGCGCGTACCGGGCCGGGCGGGCTGAAGGCGGCGCGGGCGGCGCGCGGCTGGTCGCAGTCCCAGGCCGCGCGCGAGCTGGCCGCCCTGGCCCGGTCGGGCGGTGCCCCGGTGGCGGGAGCAGCGAGCCTGAAGACCCTGCTCTCCCGGTGGGAGAACGGCCACGCACTGCCCGAGCCGCACTACCGCAGCCTGCTCGGCGAGCTCTACGGCCGCACCCCGGTGGAGCTCGGCATCGCGGGCCCGTCCGCCGGCCCCGAAGCCCTCGATGCCGCTGGAGCGCCGGCCCGGTTCCGAGCCGCGCTCGCCGCGGCAGCGGCGGTCGACGAGGCGGTGTTGCGGCTGTGGCGGGAGCAGCTCGACGTCGCCACCCGGCTCGACGACGAGCTCGGCGCCACGGGCGCGGGAGACCTCGTCCGGGCGCTGGTCGAGCGCCTGGAGGAGGCGGTCCACCACGTGATCGCCCCGTCCCGCCGCGCCGCGCTGGCCGCGCTGCTCGCCCAGGCCGCGATCCTCGCCGGGGCGCAGGAGCTCGATCGCGGACGGCCCGACCTCGCGTGGCGGCACTACCACCGCGCCCGCTCGGCGGCGGCCGAGGCAGGGCGGCCCGGGGCGGCCGCCGACGCGTATGCCGGTCAGGCCACCGTGCTGGTCGACGTCGGCGAGCCGGGCGCGGCGGCAGCGCTGCTACACGCGGCCGCGGCGGCGCTCCCTGACACCACGAGCGCCCGGCTCGCCGGCGCCCACGCCGCCACAGCGGCCACGCTGGGGGATGCGGCCGGAGCGCACCGTGCGATCGCCGCGGCGATCGAGCGGCCGCCCCGCGTCGACGCCGTGGAACCGGCGGTCGCGGTCGAGCCCGCCGACCTGGACCGCTGGCACGGCCACGCGCTCACCGTCCTCGGCGACCCGACCGCCGCCCAGCCGCTGCGCCGCGCGCTCGCCGCGCCACCCCGCTCGGTGCGCCACCGCGCCGCCGTCCACGCCGACCTCGCGCTCACCCTCGCCGCCGACCACCCCCACGACGCCGCAGCCCACGCCCGTGCGGCCCGCGAGCTCGCCGAGCGCATCGGCTCGACCCGCACGGAGGCCCGCCTCTCCGCCCTGCACCCGCCGAGCTGACCCGGCGCCCCGGCCCACGCTTCCCGAACCAGCCGAGGCACCCCGACTCGGCCCGCACACCCTGACTCGCCCGACGCACCCCATCGATCGGTAGCGCCGACCGAAAACAAGTGCGCCAGCGCAAACGAGGTGCGTCGACCCACCACGCGACCCCGCCGCACCCCGACTCCCCCGGCGCACCCCCACTCAGCCGACACACCCCATCGACCAGCAGCGCCAGCCGAAAACAAGTGCACCAGCGCAAACCAGGTGCGCGGGCCCACCACGCAGCCCCGCCGCACGGGCCGGCCCGCACCCCGTCGATCAGTTGCGCCGCCGGAAGGCCGGCGCGTGAGCGGAGGTGGACCCGCCGGCGCTACTGCGGGCGCCCGCCCAACCGGGCGGTCAGTGCGTCTGCCGCGCCGTACGGGTCGAGCTCGCCCGCCAGCACCCGCTCGGCGAGTTGGGGCAGGCCGGCGGTGCCTCGGAGGTCGCCGATCCGGTTGCGGTGTTGTTCGAGCGCGATGGCCTGGATCTCGGCTTCCGCCCGGGCCTGCCGGCGGCGGGTCCGCTCGCCGCTGCGGTCGAGCCAGTCGCGGTGGGCGTCGAGCGCGGCCACCACATCGTCCACGCCCTCGGCGCGGGCGGCGACGGTGCGCACCACCGGCGGTCGCCACGCGTCGTCGGGGCCGTTCTCACCGAAGGCGAGCATCTGCCGCAGGTCGCGCACGGTCTGCGCGGCGCCGTCCCGGTCGGCCTTGTTCACCACGAACACGTCGGCGATCTCGAGGATGCCGGCCTTCGCGGCCTGCACGCCGTCGCCCATGCCGGGGGCGAGGAGCACGACGGTGGTGTCCGCGAGGGCCACGACCTCGACCTCGGACTGGCCCACGCCCACCGTCTCGACGAGCACCACGTCGCAGCCGGCCGCGTCGAGCACGCGCAGCGCCTGCGGGGTGGCCCAGGCCAGCCCGCCGAGGTGGCCGCGGGTAGCCATCGACCGGATGAACACGCCGTCGTCGGTGGTGTGCTCGCCCATCCGCACCCGGTCGCCGAGGAGCGCGCCGCCGGAGAACGGCGAGGACGGGTCCACGGCGAGCACGCCGACCTTCCTGCCCTGCGCCCGCAGCAGGCCGACGATCACCGAGGTGGTCGTCGACTTGCCGACGCCGGGCGGCCCGGTGACGCCGACGACGTGCGCCCGCCCGGTGTGGGCGCCCAGCGCGGCGGCCACCTGGCGCAGGGCGGCGTCGGCGCCGTCCTCGACGAGCGAGATCAGCCGCGCGACGGCGAGCTGCTCGCCGCGCCGAGCGCGTTCGACCAGCTCGGGGACGTCGATCCGCCGCGGCACCCGTGTCCGCTCAGCCCGCCGCCGGCACGCGGATGATCAGCGCGTCGCCCTGGCCGCCCCCGCCGCAGAGCGCCGCGGCACCCACGCCCCCGCCGCGCCGCCCGAGCTCCAGCGCGAGGTGCAGGGCGATCCGGGCTCCGGACATGCCGATCGGGTGGCCGAGCGCGATGGCGCCGCCGTTGACGTTGACCTTGTCCGCGTCGATGCCGAGCTTCTTCGTGGACACCAGTCCGACGGCCGCGAACGCCTCGTTGATCTCGACGAGGTCGAGGTCGGTGGGCGCGATGCCCTCCTTCTCACAGGCCTTCACGATCGCGTTGGCCGGCTGCTCGTGCAGGCTCGCATCCGGGCCACCCACCACGCCGTGCGCGCCGATTTCGGCGATCCACTCGAGCCCCAGCTCCTCGGCCTTCGCGCGGCTCATGACGACCACGGCCGCGGCGCCGTCGGAGATCTGCGAGGCCGAGCCCGCGGTGATGGTGCCGTCGGAGGAGAACGCCGGGCGCAGCTTGGCGAGGCTCTCGCCGGTGGTGTCGCCGCGCACGCCCTCGTCGGTGAAGACGACGAGCGGGTCGCCCTTGCGCTGGGCGACGCTGACGGGCGCGATCTCGGCGTCGAACGTGCCGTCGGCAGCGGCCTTCGCGGCGAGCTGGTGCGACCGCGCGGCGAACGCGTCCTGGTCGGAGCGGGTGACCCCGTAGCGGGCGTTGAACTTCTCGGTGGAGGCGCCCATCGGCAGCTGGTCGAAGGCACAGAACAGACCGTCGTGCGCCATGTGGTCGAGCATCGTGACGTCACCGAACTTGAAGCCGGCCCGCGACTTCGGCAGCAGGTGCGGCGCCTGGGTCATCGACTCCTGGCCGCCCGCCACGACGATGTCGAACTCGCCGGCGCGGATGAGCTGGTCGGCCAGCGCGATCGCATCGAGCCCGGACAGGCAGACCTTGTTGATCGTGAGCGCCGGCACGTCCATCGGGATGCCGGCGCCGAACGCCGCCTGCCGGGCCGGGATCTGCCCGACCCCCGCCGTGAGCACCTGGCCCATGATCACGTACTGCACCTGGTCCGGCGCCACGCCGGCCCGCTCCAGCGCAGCCTTGATCGCGACCGACCCCAGCTGGGCACCGCTGAAGTCCTTCAACGAACCCGACATCTTGCCCATCGGTGTGCGGGCCCCGGCGACGATCACGGATCCGGACACGACTGACCTCCATCGGCTGCGCTGGCGGGCGATCCGACGATACCCGCCGGTAGCACACTCCGCGGCCGTGACGACTCGCACAGTGCTTATTGCCTCCGCTTCGCTCCGGCGGGCTCGCGGGCCTTTCAGGCACCGCCCCGCTCCTCCGGTGCTCAGTCGCTCGTTCCTCGCTCCCTGCGCGCCTCCCCCGCGGGTCGGCGCCGGCCCGCGAGCGGTGCGTTTTGCCTTCCACAGTGCTTGATGGCGCCCGCTTCGCTCCGGCGGGCTCGCGGGCCTTTCAGGCACCGCCCCGCTCCTCCGGTGCTCAGTCGCTCGTTCCTCGCTCCCTGCGCGCCTCCCCCGCAGGACGGCACCGGCCCGCGAGCCGTGCGAACTGCCTCCCACACAGCTTGATGGCCACCGCGCCGCTCCGGCAGACTCGCAGGCCCTTCAGACACCGCCCCGCTCCTCCGGTACTCAGTCGCTCGTCCCTCGCTCCCTGCGCGCCTCCCCCGCAGGACGGCACCGGCCCGCGAGCCGTGCGAACTGCCTCCCACACAGCTTGATGGCCACCGCGCCGCTCCGGCAGACTCGCAGGCCCTTCAGACACCGCCCCGCTCCTCCGGTACTCAGTCGCTCGTCCCCCGCTCCCTGCGCGCCTCCCCCGCAGGGCGACGTCGGCCCGCAAGCGCTCCCCGCGCGGCTGCCGGCAGCTAGATTCCGGGGATGGGTGAACACACGGTGCTCGCGGTCGACCACGTCGGTATCGCGGTGGCGGATCTCGACGCGGCGATCGAGTGGTACGCCTCCACCTTCGGGCTGGTGGCGACGCACACCGAGACCAACGAGGAACAGGGCGTGCGCGAGGCGATGCTGTCCGCCCCGGGCGACGCCGGCGCGGCCGTCCAGCTGCTCGCCCCGCTGCGGGAGGACTCGGCGATCGCGAGGTTCCTCGACCGCAGCGGTCCCGGCATCCAGCAGCTGGCCTACCGGGTGGCCGACGTCGACGCGAGCTGCGCGGCGCTGCGCGAGAAGGGCCTGCGCCTGCTCTACGACGAGCCGCGGCGGGGCACGGGCGGCTCGCGCATCAACTTCGTGCACCCGAAGGACGCCGGCGGCGTGCTCGTGGAGCTGGTGGAACCGGCCGCGGACCACTGACGTGGGCACCGTCACGGCGCCGACCAGCGCGGATCACGGTTACCCTACTGCCCAGTAACCAGGAGTGCCCACGACTCGAGCCAACGGAGGCCAAGCCGTGCAGGAGATCCGCGACGCCATCCTCGCCGAGCAGTACGACGACATCGCGGGGCTGGAGGTGCCCGACCACTACCGGGGCATGACGGTGCACGCCGACGAGGCGGAGATGTTCGCCGGGATCCCGTCGCGCGAGAAGGACCCGCGCAAGAGCCTGCACCTTGACGAGGTGCCCACGCCCGAGCTGGGCCCGGGCGAGGCGATCGTCGCCGTCATGGCCAGCGCGATCAACTACAACACGGTGTGGACCTCGATCTTCGAGCCGTTGTCGACGTTCGGGTTCCTGCGCCGATACGGCCGGCTCTCGCCGCTGGCGAAGCGCCACGACCTGCCCTATCACGTGGTCGGTTCCGACCTGTCCGGCGTCGTCCTGCGCACCGGGCCCGGCGTCACCCGCTGGAAGGCGGGCGACCGGGTCGTCGCGCACTGCCTGTCCGTCGAGCTGGAGAGCCCGGACGGCCACGACGACACGATGCTCGACCCCGAGCAGCGCATCTGGGGATTCGAGACCAACTTCGGCGGGCTCGCCGAGCTCGCGCTCGTCAAGTCCAACCAGCTGATGCCCAAGCCCGCGCACCTCACCTGGGAGGAGGCGGCCTGCCCGGGCCTGGTCAACTCCACCGCGTACCGGCAGCTCGTCTCGCGGCACGGCGCCGCCATGAAGCAGGGCGACACGGTGCTCATCTGGGGCGCGTCCGGCGGGCTGGGCTCCTACGCCACCCAGTACGCGCTGAACGGCGGCGCGATCCCGGTGTGCGTGGTGTCGTCGCCGCAGAAGGCCGAGATCTGCCGCCGGATGGGCGCGGAGCTGATCATCGACCGCAGCGCGGAGGGCTACCGGTTCTGGAAGGACGAGCACACGCAGGACCAGAAGGAGTGGAAGCGCTTCGGCGCCCGGATCCGCGAGCTGACCGGTGGTGACGACCCGGACATCGTCTTCGAGCACCCCGGTCGGGAGACGTTCGGCGCGAGCGTCTACGTCACGCGCAAGGGCGGCACGATCGTGACGTGCGCATCCACGTCCGGCTACGAGCACAGCTACGACAACCGGTACCTCTGGATGAGCCTCAAGCGGATCGTCGGGTCGCACTTCGCCAACTACCGGGAGTCGTTCGAGGCCAACCGGCTGATCGACAAGGGGTTGATCCACCCGACGCTGTCGAAGGTCTACCCGCTGGGCGAGACCGGGCAGGCCGCGCTCGACGTGCACACGAACAGCCACCAGGGCAAGGTCGGTGTGCTCGCACTCGCCCCTCAGGAGGGACTCGGCGTCACCGATCCGGACAAACGAGCACGCCACCTCGGCGAGATCAACCGCTTCCGCGGGTTCTGACACCCGGAGGGGTGAGCATGTTCACCCCCGGTACGCGGAGCTGCCCACCCTCCGAGGGCTGCCCGGTACGGTGAGGTCATGGCCGGGAACCCCGCACCACCCCCGTCCGATGCCGGCTTCGAGGTCGTGCGCAAGGGCTACGAGCAGGGTCAGGTCGACGCGCACCTGCGCAGGCTGGATGCCGAGGTGAGCATCCTCGTCGCCGATCGGGACGCTGCGCTCGAGCAGGCTGTGCAGCTGGCGAGGGAGCTGGACGAGGCCCGGGTGCGGGCGGAGAAGCTGCGGGCGCAGGTCCGCTCGCTCGCGAGCCCGACCCAGAGCCCGCACGGCACCACCGAGCGGATCCGCACGATGCTCCGTCTGGCGGAGGACGAGGTCGCCGACATGCTCTCGCGTGCCGAGACGGAGGCGAACCGGCGCACCAAGGAGGCCGACACGCAGGCGGCACAGACCCTCGCCGCCGCGCAGGCCGACGCCGCCACCGTCCGCGACGAGGGTCGCGTCGCCGCCGAGAAGCTGCGGCAGGAGCTCGAGGAGGAACGCGAGGCCGTGGCGCTGGAGCTCGACGCCACCCGCGAGCGGCTGGCCGCCCAGCGCACGTCCACCGAGGCCGACCTGGCCGCCCGCATCGAGGCGGCGCAGGAGGAGCGGTCCAGGGCGTGGGCGGAGTCGGAGGCGCGCCGCAAGCTGGTGGAGGAGGATTTCACCATCGCCATGGACCAGCGACGCGCCGAGGCGCTCGCCGCGCTGGCGGCCAAGCACGCGGCCGCCATCCGCGAGGCGGAGCGCCTGCGCGAGTCGGCAGCCGCGCAGGCGCGCGAGGTGCTCGCCCGCGCCGAGGAGCAGGCCCGCGAGCGCATCGCCGAGGCCGAGCGGCGGGTCGACGACCTGGTCACCGCTCGCGCCCGCATGGCCGAGCAGCTGGGGCGCACGCGGACGATGCTCGAGGACACGCTCGGCTCCCTTGCCCTGCCGCGCGAAGAGTTCCTCGGGCGGACGCGGCCCGGCGTCACCGCACCCGCCGAATCCGCGGGAGCCGGTGAGGCAGACAGCCCGGAGGAGTCCCCCGGCACCGGCCGTCCCGGCGACAACCGGCGCGCGCCCGACAGCATCGTCGGCGGCGAGTCCGACGCCCCCGACGGCGCCCAGCCGGCCGACGCGGCGGCCGCCCCGCCCGACGGTGACAGCCCGGTGCCCCGCCAGCCCGATCGCCGGCGTCGTCGCACGAAGGCGGGCTCGACCCGCCGCTGACCCCGCCCACGCACCGCGGTGCGTGAGCGTCACCCCACCGGCGCAGCGCTCGGCTGCATCCGCCAGGTCGGCGTGGTCTCCACGCGCGTCAGCCGCCAGCCCTCTGCCGTGCGGCGGGCCGAGAACCGGTACACCTCGCCCATCATCAGCTCGGGGCGTGCGCCGGACCGGTCGGCGAACGTCACGAGCGCGTTCGCCCGAACCGAGGCGGTGTGCTCGGCGAACGCGATCTGCATGCCGCCGATGAGGTGCTGGGTCGCCTTCTCCGGACGGTGGTTGCGTGTCGCCTGCGCGACGAGGGCGTCGATGCCTTCCGCCGTGCCGCCGGGTGTCCGGGCCGTGGCGTCCGCCGTGAAGAGCGAGCGCATGTCGGCGAAGCGACCCTCGTCCAGGCATCCCGTGAGGCGCTGCACGAGGTCCTCGACGTCCCACCGGTCATCCGTGGTTCCCATCGCGATCCTCCAAATCGTTGGTGTCGCCAACGATAATGCGAGAACGTTGGTCGCGCCAACGGATTGATAGAGTGCGGTCGTGGACGTCAGTACGGCCCCGAGCCGGCTCCGCACGATGCCCAGCTGGCTGCTCACCCAGGTCGCGCTGCCCGCGCAGCGGATCGTCGCCGACGCGCTCGGTGCCGTCGGCGCGCGCCGCCCGCACTACTCGGTGCTCTCGGCGCTGGACGAGTTCGGCCCGGCCAGTCAGGCCGCGCTCGGCAGGCGGTGCGGGATCGACCGCAGCGACATGGTGGCGCTCGTCAACGAGCTCTCCGCGGCCGGCCGGCTGGAGCGCACGCCCGACCCGGACGACCGCCGCCGCAACGTCGTCGCGATCACCGACGGCGGACGCGAGCTCCTGTCCGAGCTCGACCAGCTACTGCGGGACGCCCAGGACGACCTGCTCGCCCCGCTGTCCCCACCGGAGCGCACGGAGCTGACCCGGCTGCTCGGCACGGTCCTCACCCACCACTCGGGCGGAGCGGGGTGATCAGCTAATCGGTGCACGCACGGCCACATCCGGCCGCGAACCCACCGAGCCGGTGATCACCCCGGCCGCCGTCTGCTTCGCGCGGCCCAGCAGCTCGCGTGCCAGTGCCTGCGGTCGGAGACCGACCCGAGCTCGTCGGCGGGCCAGGTCACGACGTGCCCGGTGCCGGCGCGGATCAGCTGCTGGCAGCCCGGGCAGCGGTAGTCCTTCCCGGCCGCCGAGCCGGGGATGCTGCGCACCACCCAGTCGCCGTCGGGTGCGGATTCGCGGCGGGTGGCGGCGGCCGACCGCAGCGGCAGGTGCTCCGGGCGGCGGGGACGGCGGGAACGAGCCACTACCGGGCGGCGTAGTCCCGGAAACCGTGGCCGGTCTTTCGGCCCAGCCGGCCGGCCGTCACCAGATGCTCCAGCAGCGGGGCGGGCGCGAACCCGGAGAGCCGGAACTCCTGGTAGAGCGTGCGCTCGATGGCGAGCGACACATCCAGGCCCACCACGTCGAGCAGCTCGAACGGGCCCATCGGCAATGCGCAGCCGGTCTTCATCGCGGCATCGATGTCGTCGGCTGTGGCGTAGTGGGCCTCGAGCATCTTCACCGCGTCGTTGAGATAGGGGAACAGCAGCGCGTTGACGATGAACCCGGCCCGGTCCACGCACGAGACGGCGACCTTGCCGAGCCGCTCGGAGAGCGCGATGGCGGTGGCGGTGACGTCGGCGCCGGTGGTGATCGTGGAGACGACCTCCACCAGCTTCATGACCGGCGCCGGGTTGAAGAAGTGCAGGCCGAGCACGTCCTGCTGGCGGGTGGTGGCCGCCGCGCACTCCACGACCGGCAGCGACGAGGTGGTGGTGGCGAGGATCGCGCCCGGCTTGCAGATCTCGTCGAGAGCGGCGAACACTGCCCGCTTGACGTCGAGCTCCTCGGCCACGGCCTCGACCACGAGGTCGACGTCGGCGAAGTCCTCCAGCCGCGTGGTGGTGGTGATCCGGCCGAGCGTGGCGTCCCGCTCGAGCTCCTCGAGCTTGCCCCGCACCACCGCCTTGTCCAGGGACTTGCGGATGCCCGCGACGGCACCATCGACCTTCGACTCGCTGCGCCCGCGCACCACGACGTCGAAGCCGGCCTTCGCGAAAACCTCGACGATGCCCGACGCCATCGTGCCCGTGCCGACAACGCCGACCCGCTGCACCTCGCGCACCGGCACGTCGGCCGGGATCCTGGAAGCCGGCGTGAGCGCGTCCGGCACCACCTCGGAGCTGTGCGGCTTGGCGTAGGTGTAGAAGCCGCGGCCGGTCTTGCGGCCGAGCAAGCCCGCCGTCGTCATCTGCTTCAGCACCGGCGCGGGGGCGTGCAACGGGTTGCGGGACTGGCGGTACATCGTGTCGAGGATCTCGTAGGACGTATCCAGCCCGATGAGGTCGAGCAGCGCCAGCGGGCCCATCGGGTAGCCGCAGCCGTAGCGCATGGCGGCGTCGAGGTCCTCGCGCGTGGCGTAGCGCGACTCGTACATCCGAGCCGCGTGGTTGAGGTATCCGAAGAGCAGCGCGTTGGCGATGAACCCGGCGCGGTCGCCGATGACGACGGGCACCTTGTCGAGCGACGCGGCGAACGCGCGGGCGTCCTCGATCACGTCCGGCTCGGTGACGACCGTGCGGACGAGCTCGACGAGCTTCTGCACCGGCGCCGGGTTGAAGAAGTGCATCCCGACGACCTTGCCCGGCCGGCCCGTGTGCACGGCCAGCTCGGTGACCGACAGCGAGGACGTGTTGGACGCGAGGATCACCTCGGGCCGGCACACGCGGTCGAGCTCGCCGAGGACCTGGGCCTTCAGCTCCAGGTGCTCCGGCACCGCCTCGACCACGAAGTCGGCCTCGGCGAGGTCGGCGAGCGACGTGGTGGTGGTGACCCGGCCCATCAGCTCGTCCGCAGCCTCCTGGGTGAGCTTGCCGCGCCCGACGGCCCGCGCGGTGGACGTCTCCAGGTGTGCCCGCCCGCGCTCGACGGCCTCGGCGTCGACCTCGGCGGCCAGCACCTGCAGCCCGTTGCGGGCGAACACCTCGACGATGCCCGCCCCCATGGTGCCCAGGCCGACGACACCCACCGTCCGGAACTCGCGCACTAGCTGACCTCCCGCTTCCCCGAGGGACGAACCGCCGCGATCCTCCCATCCGGGAAGAGATCGCGGAGTGTGAGAGCTGTGTCATTTGCCTCCGCTGCGCTCCGGCGGGCTCGCGGGCCTTCCAGGCGCCGCCCTGCTCCTCCGGTGCTCGGTCGCTCGTTCCTCGCTCCCTGCGCGCCTCCCCCGCAGGACAACGCCGGCCCGCTCGCTACCTCCCGTGCCGTACCCGCACGAGCCCGATCAGCGCTTTCATGGTGCGGGCGCCGCGGGAGAAGCTGGTGACGGGCACCGGCAGGGCGAACCGCTGGCTCGCGACGGCCTGTGAGCGGGCGAACTCGCGCAGCCCGTCCTCACCGTGGATGCGCCCGAAGCCGGAGTCGCCCACTCCTCCGAACGGCAGGCCCGGGATGCCGGCGAACGAGATCACCCCGTTGACGGCGACCATCCCGCAGCGCAGCCGCCCCGCGATCTCCTCGCCACGCGCCCGGGAGAACACCGAGGCACCGAGGCCGTACGCGCCGGCGTTGGCACGGCGCACGGCCTCGTCGACGTCCAGCACCCGGTTGACCACCAGCAGCGGCCCGAACGTCTCCTCGGTGACCGCGCTGCTGTCCTCGGGGACGTCGACGATCACGATCGGCTCCACGAACGGCGGCTGCACCGACTCCGCCCCGCCCACGACCGCGCGCCCGCCGCGGGCCAGCGCGTCCTCGACGTGGCGGCGCACGACGTCGATCTGCGCGGGCATGGTCATGGGGCCGTAGGCACCGCCGGAACCGGCCCGCAGGCCGCGTGACTTCGCCACGACCTTTGCCGTGAACTCCTCGGCGACCGCGTCCAGCACGTAGACCCGCTCCACACCCGCGCACGTCTGGCCGGCGTTCGACATGCCGCCCCAGACCGCCGCGTCCGCCGCGGCGTCGAGGTCGGCATCGACGTCGACGATCATCGGGTCCTTGCCGCCGCACTCGACGAGCACCGGCGTGAGGGTCTCCGCGCAGGCGGCCATCACCCGCTTGCCGGTGGCCGTGGAGCCGGTGAAGGCGATCTTCCCGATGCCGGGGGCGCGGCAGAGCGCCGCACCCGTCTCGCCGAACCCGGTGACGACCTGCAGCAGCGGCCGGCCGTCGACGATCTCCGCGAGGGTGTCGGCGAGCGCCACACCCACCCCGGGCGTGAGCTCGCTCGGCTTGAACACCACCGCGTTGCCGGCGGCGAGCGCGTAGGCGATGGAGCCCATCGGCGTGAACACCGGGTAGTTCCACGGCCCGATCACGCCGACCACCCCGAACGGCCGGTAGCTCAGGCTGGCCGCCTGGTTGCCCATCAGCAGACCGGGAGCGACCTTTCGCCTGCCGAGCACCTTCTCGGCGTGCTTGGCGGCCCAGTCGAGGTGGTCGATCGCGAGAACCAGCTCGAGACGGGCGTCGTCGAGCGGCTTACCGGTCTCCTCGACGACGACGTGCGCGAGGTCGTCGAGCTTGCCGACGAGCGCCGCCCGCCACCCGCCGAGCAGCTGTCTGCGCTCGGCGGCGCCGATCCCGTCCCACCACTCCGCCGCCGAGGCGGCCCGAGCCACCGCGGCGTGCACCGCGGAGGCGTCACGCACCGGGTGGGTGCCGACGACGTCGCCGGTTCGCGGGTCGAACGACTCGAAGGTCGCCGGGGCGGGCGCTTCGGTGGCGGTCATTACCCAAGAGTAGGGCGCGCTCCCCGGCCCGCACAGGCCGGCGACGGCCCGTCCGGGCCTATCCCACTCGCGGCGGCGGGACGGGGCCGGCAGGAGGGACTCTCACCTCGCACGGGGCGTGGGCGCCGGCCAGCCGCCGGTCCGTCGTCACGAGCGGGCATCCCAGCTCATCGGCCAGCGCCACGTACAGCCCGTCGGTGACCCGGATGTGCTCGCGGAGAGCGAACGCGCGCCGGACGTGGGCGACGGACGGCGGGACCAGCCGCTGGGGCATCTCCATCGCCGCGTCGAGGCCCTTCCTGGCGGACTCGGGCGTCAGGGCCTCTGCGCGCACCATCCGCACCAATGCAGAGAGAACCTCAGCAGGCTGGTGCGCCGGAGCGGCGACATCCTCCTCGTCGATCTGATCGAGAATCCAGCTCACGTTCCGCTGGACCAGCGCCACATCGATGAGCGCCGAGGCATCCAGGACGATCACTCGCCGAACTCCGCACGCACCTCGTCGAGCAGGGCCTCTGTATCGATGACCACATCGGCAAGGGGCGGTCGCGCACGCATGCGGGACACCCACTCCTTGCGATCCGAGGTGCGGAGGGCGCGCTCGACCGCCTCCTGGGTCAGCGCGGACAGCGGGAGCTTGCGCTCCTGCGCAGCCCGGTAGAGCTCGTCAGGCAGGTAGACGCTGACTTTGGGCATACCCCCAGTGTACCCCCAACGGTCAGAACAGCCGCAGGTCGTCCTTCTCCATCCCGCGCAGGGCGTTGTAGTCGACCGTGACGCAGCGGATCCCGCGGTCCTCGGCCAGTGTCCGGGCCTGCGGCTTGATCTGCTGCGCCGCGAACACCCCCGTCACGGGGGCGAGGAGGGGGTCGCGGTTCATGAGTTCCAGGTACCGGGTGAGCTGCTCGACGCCGTCGATCTCGCCACGGCGCTTGATCTCCACCGCGACCGCCTTGCCGTTGGCATCCCGGCAGAGCAGGTCGACGGGGCCGATCGCGGTCATGTACTCCCGCCGCACGAGCGTGTAGCCCTCGCCCAGCGTCGCGGGAAGTGCGGCGAGCAGCTCCTGCAGGTGCGCCTCGACCCCGTCCTTGACCAGCCCGGGGTCGACGCCGAGCTCGTGCTTCGAGTCGTGCAGCACCTCGTCGATCGTGATGACGAGCGACTCCTCGGCCTTGTTGCGCACGGTCCACACGCCCGGCTGCTCCTCGAGCCAGCAGGGCGGGCTCATCCAGTTCAGCGGCTTGTAGGCGCGGTCGTCGGCATGGATGCTGACCGAGCCGTCGGCCTTGACCAGCAGCAGCCGCGGTGCCATGGGCAGATGGGCGGTGAGTCGCCCGACGTAGTCGACCTGGCACCGAGCGATGACGAGACGCACGGGAGGGAGCGTAGGGGCAGGGCCGCAACCGTCAGCGCGGGGCGTTGCGGGCGGCCAGAGCGGCGCCAGCCTCGGCCAGCGCGGCCCGCAGCTCCGGCGGGTCGAGCGCCTCCACCTCGCCACCGAGCGCGGTGAGCTGGCCTGCCGCCACGTGGACGCCCTCGACGTCGAGCTCCAGCTCCCGCCAGCCCTCGGCGTCCGGCGGGCCGGCGTGTGCGATCGCGCGGAGCGCGGCGTCGTGGTCGACGGCGTGCGGCAGGATCTTCAGCCCGCGCGGGCCCACCCGCACCCGGACGGTGGCACGCAGCATCTGGCTCTCGAACCGCCCCGCGGCCCCGGACCACCACTCGGCCAGGTCGAAGCCCGGCGGCCGCTCGAAGCGCTGCCCCGTGGGCTGCGCGGCCGCGATGCGGTCGACCCGGTAGGTGCGCACGGTTGCGTCGACTCCGCCGGCCAGATACCAGATCCCCGCCTTCAGCACGAGCCCCAACGGGTCGAGCGTGCGCCCGACCGCATCGCTGCGGCGCCGGTAGGTGATGTGCAGGCGCTGCTGGTCCCAGACCGCCTCGGCCACGGCGGCGAGCTGCGTCACCTGCTGTGGGGTGTGGAACCAGCCGGGCGCGTCGAGGTGGAACCGCTCGGCCACGGCCCGCGCGTGCTCCCGCAGCTCCGCGGGCAGCGTCGCGAGCAGCTTGGCCTGCGCCCCGGCCAGCGCGGCGCTCATCCCGAGCTCGGAGAGCACCTGCGGGGCACCGACGGCGAAGATCGCGGCAGCCTCCTGCGCCGTCAGTCCGTCGAGCCGGGTGCGCCAGCCCTCCATCATCCGGATGCCGCCGCCGCGGCCGGGCTCGGTCCACAACGGCACTCCCGCCGCGGACAGCGCGGCCACATCGCGGTAGATCGTGCGCTCCGAGACCTCCAGCTCGCGCGCGAGCTCTGCCGCCGTCGCCCCACGCAGGCGCTGGAGGGTGAAGAGCAGGGTGACGAGCCGGGACGCGCGCACCCCGGGATCGTGCCCGATGCGGCCACGGGGCACGGTGTGTGGCGTGCAGAGGATCAGCAGCCGGCAGGTGTACGCCAACGCGTGGATGACGGTCCGGGAAGACGCCGTTCGGCGCGACGACGGGTCCGAGGGGATCTACGGGGTCGTCGACAAGCCGACCGCGGCCATCGTCATCCCCCGGGACGGGGACCGGCTGCACCTCGTGGAGCAGTTCCGCTACCCGGTCGGGCAGCGCCGCTGGGAGTTCCCGATGGGGACCGCCCCCGATCGCGCGGAGGTCGACCCCGCCGAGCTCGCCGCCCGCGAGCTCGCCGAGGAGACCGGGCTCGTGGCGGGTCGCATGGAGCTGCTCGGCGACCTCGACCTCGCCCCTGGCACGTCCAGCCAGCGCGAGCACGTGTTCCTCGCCACCGACCTGCGCGACGGCCCGATCAGCCGCGAGCACAGCGAGCAGGACATGCGGGCCCGGTGGTTCACGATCGCCGAGTTCGAGGAGATGGTCCGGCACTCCGAGGTGGTCGATGCCCAGACGCTCGCGGCCTACCTGCTCATGCTGATGCACCGGCGATGAGCCGCGGCTACCTCTCGCGGGTCAGCGTCACGCACAGCTCCCAACCGCCGCCGGGCCGGATGGTGAGCGGCTCGTCCACCTGATCGTCCACGTCGGACCCTCCCCGGTCCTGCAGCACGTAGTACGCGCCGGTGCGCATCCGGATCGACGTCGAGGGCTTGCCGTTCGATCCCGGGCACGCCCCGGCGCGGGTGTCGTACACCGGGGGACAGGTGGTGCAGGCCGGCAATGTGATCTCGTGCGCCGTCGGACCGGCGATCAGCACCCTGACCTCGGTCGCCGCCGTGTTGTAGACCCGCACCGTCTCGCTGGCCGCCGTGTCGATCGGCGCGGGGAGCGGCAGCGGCACGCCCGCGGCCCGGCCCACCGTGGCGGAGATGACGGCCGAGCGGGCCTGCGGGACACCCGGGTCGGTCGGGTAGTCGGTCATCAGCGTCGTGAAGCGGCTGGTGGCGCCCGTGTAGTCGCCCACGGCGAAGCTCGCGAGCCCGCACTCGGCGAGTGAGCGCGCGCGGTCGCCGTTCGTCACGGGTGCGAGGCCCGCGGCGTCGGGCAGCGTGATGGCGTAGTCGAGCACGGGCAGCGCGTCGCAGAACCGCCCCTCGGCGAACGCGGCATTGGCCTCCGCGAACGTGTCGAGTACGGCCTGCGGCACACCGGCGGCCGCAGGGGTGTCGGCGAGCTCCCGCCCGACCAACAGCAGGTCGTCCATCGCGTCGCGCATCGCGTCGACCCTGGCCGGACCGGCCGTCGCGGCCATGGTCGTGCGCGCCGCCGAGGCCCGCTCGACGTGCGTGGCGGCGAGATCCTCGCGCACCTGCGGGGTGCGCGGATCCCCGCCCAGGTCCTGGAGCAGCTCGCCGTAGCGGACGATGGCGCCGTCCAGGTCGCCCGCGCCGCGCAGCGCCACCGCCCACGCCTGCAACGCGCGCCGCGTGCCCGCCTGGGCGAACGGCTCGAGCAGGCTGCCGGCGTGGTCCCGACGGAACGAGCGGTACGCGGCGACCGCCTCGGCGTGTGCCCCTGCCCGTTCGGACTGCTCGGCCCCGAGGAACGTCGTGCACTCGGCTCGTCGCAGCGCCGCGACCGGGACGTCGCGGCTCAGGGTCAGCTCGTACGGCCCGGTGAGCGCGTCGAAGGAGCGGACCGCGGCGGAGCAGTCGGCCCGGCCCTGGGCCTCGAGACCGGCCGCGTACGTGGCGCGCGCGGCCGCGGCGTACCCGGTGTGGCCGGCGACGATCGCCAGCACGGCGACGGCCCCGAGCACCACCGGCCGCTGCCACTGGACCCGCGTGCCGGGCCGCGGGAGGTGGCGGGCCACACCCCACGCATCGGCCGCCGTGGCGAGGGCCCATGCGGCGGCGAGGATCCGCCACAGCCAGGGCCTGCCGGACGCGTCGTTGGTGAAGGCGACCACGACCATCAGCGCCACGATGACGAGACAGGCCGCCGCCCGTAGCCGGCGCCGCAGGTAGAGGTATCCCAGCCCGAGCCCGGTGAGGTTGAGCAGCACCGCCGCGACCGGCGACCACCCCTCCGGCACGGGCACCTCGCCCGGCTGCTCGTCGGGCTCCTTCTCGAGCGACACGGTCGGGGCAGCTCGTTCCGCTGCCGGCGCCGGCTCCGCGACCCTCCGCGAGATCTCCACGGTCCCGTCGCCCGAGGCGTCGCCGGTGCCGCCCATCACCCTCACCCCTCTCCGGCCCCCTCACCGGAGAGAGTTGACCACCGCCGGCCGGGGAGCAATCCCCCGCGCGCGATCCGGGTGTGGGCGACGACGGCACCCAGTTCGAAGGGCGGCTACCGCAGCCGCACCGGAAGCCGGGTGAGCCGCCGGATTCCCGGCACCGGCACCCACTCCGGCTCGTCCGTGGCGAGGGCGAGCCGGGGGAACCGCTCGACGAGGGCCCGCAGCGCGACCTCACCTTCCTGCCTGGCCAGCGCCGCCCCGAGGCAGTAGTGGAAGCCGTGGCCGAACCCGACATGGCCCTCGCCGCGCCCGGCCGGCCGGCGCGTGACGTCCAGCCGCTCGGAGTCCGGGTACTCCCGGGGGTCGTGGTTCGCCGAGACGAGCACCGGCTGCACGACGTCGCCGCGCCCGATCGTCACGCCCCCGAGCTCGACGTCCTCCGCGGCGTAGCGCGTCCTCGCGATCTGCACGGGCCCGCACCAGCGCATCAGCTCGTGGACGGCCCCGGGCCAGAGGGCCGCATCGCCGCGCAGCAGGGCGTGCTGGTCGGGGTGGGTGAGCAGGGCGAGCGTCGCGTTGCCGATCAGGTTCGCGGTGGTCTCGTGACCCGCCATGACGAGGGTGAGTACCATCGTGACGAGCTCGTCCGCGCTGAGCCGGTCGCCGTCCTCCTCCTGCACCTGGACCAGTGCCGTGAGCAGGTCGTCGCCGGGCTCGGCGCGGCGGCGGGCGATCAGCTCGTGGATGTGGTCGATCATCTCCCGGGCAGCGGCAGGCGTGTCGTCGCGCCGCATGCGCATGAACGCGGCACTCCACCGGCGCCACGCGGGCCGATCGGCCTCCGGCACACCGACGAGCTCGCAGATCACGGTGATCGGCAGCGGGTAGGCGAACTCGGCGATCAGGTCGACCGGTTGCGAGAGCCCCGCCATGCGAACCAGGAGGCCCGCGGTGATCTCCTCGACCCGGGGCCGCAGCGCGCTGACCCGCCGCACGGTGAACGCGCGGGACACGAGCTTGCGCAGGCGCACGTGGTCGTCGCCGTCGTAGTCGAGGATCGAGTCGGTGAAGAAGTGCGCGAGGTCGGCCGGGATGCCGACCATCTCCACCAGCTTGTCGCGCACGCTGTCGACCTGCACGCCCGGCACCGAGCCGGCGCTGTTGACGAAGCGCGGATCGGACAGGACGGTCCGCACGTCGGCCTGCCGGGTGACGAACCAGGCGGCGCTGCCGTCCGGCGCGCGACCCCGCAACACGGGCGCCTGCTCGCGCAGCTGCCCGTATCCGCCGACCGGGTCGGCGATGAGGCCCGGGTCCATGATGTCCGGCACGACCGGTGGTGTCGCGGTCATCGATGACTCCGTTTCCGGGAGCGGGTATCCGGTTGATCCGAATCAGCGGACACGGCTGCGCCACTCCTCGTCGATGTGGATGAGCAGCGCGCGATAGTGCTGCGCGATCACGGGGGCCACCCGCGCGAGCGCGGCAGCGGGCGGATCGGGGACCTCGAGCGCGGCGGCCACGCTGTGTTCCAGCAGATCGGCGCGCACCGCGGTGTCCAGCTGGGGGACGGTGGGGCTGAGCCCGTCGATGACGAAGAAACCCGCGCCGATGGCTGAGAGCACGTACAGCGCGGAGTCGGGTTCGAGACCTGGACGCAGACAGCCGCCCTCGCCGAGCAGCCGGATGTGTTCCTCCAGGGCCTGCTGGCGACGTGAGCCGATCTCACCGAGGGTGCCGGCGGCCTCGTGCGCGAGCCTGCCGAGCACCTCCGCGTCGCCCAGGTAGAGGGAGCGGGCCACCGGGTCGGCGGACAGCTCCTCGTACAGGCTGCGCATCGTGCGGCTCGGCAGCACCTCTCGCGGATCGGCCGCCATCCGATCGGCGAGCCTCTCGACGATGTCGCGGTGCACCCGCATCAGCACGGTGAGGAAGAGCGCGTCCTTGGACCGGAAGTGCAGGTAGACGGTGCCCTTGCCGATGCCGGCGTGGCGGGCGACATCGTCGATCGTCACCCGCTGGTAGCCCCAGCGGACCAGCAGCTCCGCCGCGCTGTCGAGCACGCGCTCGACCCGCGGCTCGGGCGCTTCCGGTGCCGCCATACCTGCCCTCCAGAACTTCGTGACCAGATTTGCTCATCTGGTCATGCAGTCACCATACGACCACCGCGTCGACGAAGCAACTGCGATCCAGCGGCGTGCGGGCTACCGTCGGAGCATGGGCGACTACGAGCACCTGCTGGTGAAGCAGGACGGGGACACGGTCCGGATCACGATGAACCGACCGGATCGGCGCAACACGCTCACCGAAGCCCATCTGCGCGAGCTGCTGGAGGCCTTCGAGACCGCGGGACGCTCCGACGCCACCGGCATCGTGCTGGCCGGGGAGGGCAAGGCCTTCTCCGCCGGGCACGACTTCACCGACGTCGCCGCGCGCGACCTCGCCGGCGTGCGCGACTTGTTGCAGCTGTGCACCCGGCTCATGCGCACGATCGAGTCGGTGCCGCAGGTCGTGATCGCCCGCGTCCACGCGATCGCCACCGCCGCCGGATGCCAGCTCGTGGCGTCCTGCGACCTCGCCGTCGCCGGTGAGTCGGCGTGGTTCGCGCTGCCAGGCGGCAAGGGCGGCTGGTTCTGCCACACCCCCGCCGTGCCCGTCGCCCGCAACATCGGGCGCAAGCGACTGATGGAGATGGCCTTCACCGGCGACCCGATCGACGCCCGGACCGCCGCCGAGTGGGGTCTCGTCAACTACGCCGTGCCCGACGACGAGCTCGACGCCCGGGTCGACGAGCTGCTCGCCCGCGCAACCCGGGGCAGCCGCTTCGGCAAGGGCGTGGGCAAGCAGACGCTGTACGCGCAGCTGGACCGACCCGAGGCGGACGCCTACGCCATCGCCGTCGAGGTCATGGCATCGCTGTCGCAGTCGCCCGGCGCGAAGGAGGGCATGGCGGCGTTCCTGGAGAAGCGCAAGCCGTCCTGGCCGGACTGAGCCACGGCTCGTTCCACACACCGATATGCCGGCCGGAGCGCCGGCACCTACGCTGCTCGGGATGCTTTCCCGACGGCGGCTCCTCGCGCTCGCGCTTCCGACCGTGGTCGTCGTGGCTTGTGGCCGGCCCTCGGGCAGCACCCTCGAACGTGCCCGCTCGGCCGGCGCGATCCGCATCGGGATCTCGGGTGAGCGGCCCTACTCCTACGCGGATGTGGACGGCCGGGTGACCGGGGCGCAGCCGGAGGTGGCCCGCGCCGTGCTCGGGCGCATCGGGGTGGCCGGGCTCGACGCGGTGCAGGTGCCGTTCCACGAGCTCCTCCCGGGGCTGCGCGACGGCCAGTTCGATCTCGTGGCCGCCGGGATGACGGTCACCCCCGACCGCTGCCGGGACGTCGCCTTCACCCGCCCGGACTTCGTGGCCTTCCCCGCCTTCCTGGTCCGGGCGGGAAACCCCCGGAAGATCAGGTCCTTCCGCGACATCGCCCGCTCGGACGCGCGACTCGCCGTGCTCGACGGCGCCGCCGAGATCGGCTACGCCCGCGCGGCGGGCGTGCCGGACGACCAGCTGGAGATCGTCGGCAGCCAGTCGGAGCTCCTCCGCACCGTGGCCGACGAGCGCGCCCCTGCCGGCGTCCTCACCCGGATCTCCCTGATCGACGTGCTACGCAGCAACCCCGGCTCCGGGCTCGAGGTCACCGACGCCGTCGACCCGGTGGTCGGCGGCCACCGGATCGTCCCCGGCGCCGCCTTCGCCACCCGCCTCGGGGAGCACGACCTGCTCACCGCCTTCGACCGGGAGCTCACGGCACTCCAGGCGTCGGGCGAGTGGCTGCGGATCACGGAGCCGTTCGGCTTCGCCCGCGACAACCTGCCGCCGCCGGACCTGACCAGCGAGGAACTCTGCCGGCCGAGCCCTTCGTGATGGGCTAGTTTGCCGAGGCCGACGAAGTCGGCAAGATCGGGTCAAGTCGGCGCTCAGAGTCGCGCGCGCCGGCCGGTGATCTCGAGTTTCGGGCGCCCACGGCTCCCACCACGACCGTGCACACCCGAAACCGGGCAACGAGCGGGTGATGATCGCAAGTATCGGTTGGCAGCAGCTCCGCCCACAGCACCAGCCAACCGAGACCGCGGATCATGCAGGTGTGGCTGAGCAGAGCACGGCCCCGGCGCGCCACCGGTCCGGTGATCACCGGTTGGGTGCACGACCGGCCGGATATGGCCGGCCACGCACCGAGCCGGTGATCACTCCCGTCCGGCCCCTGGAACCCACCTCCAGCAGAACTCGCCCCGGCGCCGCACGGGCGGACACGGCGTCGTGGCAGCGCCGTTCCCCGGTTCGGGCCGACCCGAGCCGCGCACGTGCCACCCACCACCCCGACCTGGAGTTGATCTCAACGCGAGCACCCGATGCCCACCCTGCGCGGGCGGCAACGGGACCACCGCCCGGTCGATTAGCACCCAGCAACGACGGTCTCGTCCAGAACTGGCGTGCCAGCGGGTCGGGGACGGCCGCCCACGTGACCACGGGGTTCGGTAGTTCTGCCCACCCAGCCCCGTCCGCACGGGTGAGGTCGAGGAGTGCGGGTGGATTGCGCGGGAGGCCGGGGTCCGTGCGTGACGGGCTTGCGGTCCGAGTGGGGGACGGCGCGCCAACCCGACTTTTCATGGTCATGTCGACCCCATGGGTGTGGCCGGCGAGGTGGAGGCCCATGGTGTCGACTTGACCATGCAGCGGATGCGGAGCACCGGGGCCGGAGCGAGCCGGTGCTCCAGCCGGCCCATCCCCGGGCCGTGGCCGCCGCCGACGCTGAGGCGAGCGGCAGATCGGCCGAGGGGCGCGCCCTCGTCTGGTGATCGTCGGTTGGGTGCAGGGCCGGCCGGATGTGGCCGCCCACGCACCGAGTCGGTGATCACGCCCGCCTTGGCTCGCCAGGAGTGGGACAGCGACGGTCCTGGCGTCCTGCAGCCACGTCTGCTGATCACGAGCCGACCCGCGGGTCGGCTCGTAGGACCTGCCGGGGCAGCGGATGGGGCTCGCTCGGCCGGTGACCGCGGCCCGGTTCGAACCGGGCCACCGGCAAGATCACGAAGCCCATCGACCCGGGTTTCTTAACACGACCTAGTGCGCCAGGACGGCCTTGAGGAACTCCTGGGTACGCGGGTGATCCGGATCGGAGAACAGCTTCTCCGGGGGCGCGTCCTCGATCACGTGCCCGCCGTCGAACATCATCACCCGGTGCGAGAAGTCGCGCGCGAAGCCCATCTCGTGCGTGACGCACAGGATGGTGATGTCCGTGCTGTCACCGATGTCGCGCAGCAGCGCGAGCACGCCGGCCACCAACTCCGGGTCCAGCGCCGAGGTCACCTCGTCCAGCAGCAGGACGTCGGGCTGCATGGCGAGCGCCCGCGCGATCGCCACCCGCTGCTGCTGCCCACCCGAGAGCCGGGACGGGTGCTCGTCGATCTTCTCCCCCAGGCCGACGAGATCGAGCAGCTCCTTCGCCCGGGTGTTCGCCTCGTCCTTGGACAGCCCGAGCACCCGGGTGGGCGCTTCGATGAGGTTGCCGCGGACGGTCATGTTCGGAAACAGGTTGAACTGCTGGAACACCATCCCGATCCGCTTGCGCACCTCGCGGGAGTGCTTCTCGTCGGCGGGGACGAGCTTTCCGCCCTTGTCCATGTGCGACAGGCCCTTGCCCGCCACCTGGATCGTGCCGGCGGTGACGGACTCCAGGCACATCAGCAGCCGCAGGATCGTGGTCTTGCCCGACCCGGACGGCCCGATCAGCGTGACGTGCTCGGCGGGGGCGACCGCGAAGCTGAGATCGGAGAGCACGACGTTGTCCCCGAACCGCTTCTCGACCCCATCGAACACGATCATGGGCTCAGATGGATCCGACACGGCGTTCCAATCTCCGCATCAGCAGGGACGCGGGATAGCTCAGCAAGAGGAAGAACAGACCCGCCATGGTGTAGGGCTCGACGTAGCGGAAGTAGGTGTCACCGGCTTCCTGGGCCCGGCCGACGACGTCCAGGATGCCGATCCCGATCAGGAGCGGGACCTCCTTGAACATCGAGATCACGTAGTTGCCCAGTGCCGGGATCACGCGAGGAACCGCCTGAGGCAGCACCACACCGGTCCAGACCCGTGACCGCGGCAGGCTCAGCGCCGTGGCGGCCTCCCACTGCCCACGCGGGATCGCCTCGATACCGGCGCGGTACACCTCGGAGGTGTAGCAGGCGTAGTGCACGCCGAGGGCGATGACGCCGACCACCAGGGCGGGCAGCACGATGCCGAGCGCCGGGAGCCCGAAGTACAGGAAGAAGATCTGCACCAGCAGCGGCGTGCTGCGCACGAACTCGACGAAACCGCGCACGATGATCGTGATCGTCCGGGGACCGCGTTGCAGCACCGCGAACACCAGGCCGAGCACCATCGCGATGATCGATCCGAGGACCGTGGCGACGAGCGTGAGCCCGAGCCCCTGGACCAAGGCGGGCAGGATCGAGAACGCGTAGTTCCAGTCCCAGACTGCCATCAGTGGGTCCCCGCCAACGCTCGTGCCGCGCCACGGGAGATGCGCCGCCCGAGGCGGACCGCGGTCATCCGCTCCAGCATCCGCATCACCGCGGTGATGATCAGCGACATGATCAGGTAGAAGAGCAGGAGCAGGAGATAGATCTGGATCACCCAGGGGTTGAAGTTCGGGACGAGTACGTCCTTCGCCTGCCGAGTGATCTCGTGGATGAACACGAACGACAGGATCGACGTGCTCTTGAGCAACTGGATGAAGAGATTGTTGAACGGCGGGATCATCTCGGCCACCGCCTGCGGGAGGATCACCCGGCGCATCCGCTGGGCCGGCGAGAGGCTGAGCGCGAGCGCCCCCTCGTACTGGGCCCGCGGCACCGACTGCACCGCGCCGCGGACGATCTCCGCGCCGTAGGCACCGTGGTTGAGGCCCAGCACGGCCACGCCACCCCAGATCGGGATGAACTCGAACCCGACCAGCACCGGCAGCGCGAAGAAGATCCAGAACAGCTGCACGACCTCAGAAGTGCCGCGCAGCCCCTCCACGTAGATCCGGCTGATCACCCGCACCCATCGCCGCGGGGAGAGGAGCGCCAGCCCGGCGACGAGCGACAGCACGATCGTGAGAGCGATGCCGCCGATGGTCGCGATCAGCGTGTTCGTCAGACCCTGGCTGAGGACCGACAACCAGACGCCGAGGTTCTCCATGGTCGGCTCAGGCCGAACAGAGCTTCTCGGTGGTCAGCCCGTCGGCGGGCAGGTTGACCTCCGAGAATCCGAAGGGGGTCGCGGCCGCGACCCAGCGCCCGTCCTCATGGGCCTTCTGCAGCTCGGCGTTGAAGGCTTCCCGCAGGTCGTTGTCGGCCTGCCGGAACACGAAGCCGCCCGCGGAGACGACATCCTGCCCGTTCTCGGTGGGCGTGAAGCCCGTGGTGACCTCGACGCCGGCGTTCGGGTTCTTCCCGGCCAGCCACTTGAGCGAGATGTCGGTGAGCGCCGCAGCGTAGGCGCGCCCCGACGTGACGGCTTGCAGCAGCGCGTTCTGGTCGTCGTACGCGCTGATGTTTCCACCGGGGACGCCCGCGGCCTCGGCGTAACCCTGCTCGACCGCGGCACTGAGCACGGCGAGCGGGAGGCCCTTGGACGCGACGTCCTCGAACGTGGCGACCTGCTCGGGGTTGCCGGCCGGCACGAGGAACGCGGTGAGCGCCGAGTAGTCCGGGATCGAGAACGCCGCCTGGCCGCAGCGCTCCGCCGTGATGTTCATGCCCGCGCAGACCATGTCGTAGCGGTTGGCGTTCAGCGCCGGGATGAGCGAACCGAAGTCGACCTGCTCGGCCTGCACGTCCCCGACGCCGATGCCCTGCAGCACCACCCGGGCAACCGCGGGCGCTTCACCGGTGACCGTGCCGCTGACGTCGGTGAAGCCGTAGGGCTCCTCGCCCGCGATACCGATCTTGATCGTGCCGGCGCTCCGCGCACGCTCCAGGACGCCGCCACCGCCACCGCTCGCGGCACCGCCGCCCGTGGACTGGCACGCGCCCAGCACCGTGGCCCCACCGAACGCAACAGCTCCGGCTGTTGCTGTGCGGCGAAGGAAATCTCGTCTGCTCCAGCCCCGCTGCGTCATGTGGTTCTCCTTCCGTCAGACCGCGGCCCCCCGCTGGCCACCGGCATCGTCGACGTCCGAACGTAGGTGAACGTCTGCGACGCTCCCGCACCCGGGCACCCAAGACCACCACTCGTTACGCGACCGCAATCAGCAACGGTTCTTCCGGATGGATTCACCCGATCGGACGCCATGAACACATGGGGGTCTGGGTACTCCGATCAGCTTCGCAGCGGTAGCGCGGACCGTCCCGGCGCGCCGGTCGGCGCCGGATGCGACAGGATCGAGAGCATGCTGCGCATCGCCGGGCTCCCGGTCTGGGTCGGCCCGTCCGAGGTCATCGCCGGCGCCCGCGCCGTCGTCGGGTGGAGCGACGAGGCCGTTCAGGTCGTCGCCTCCCTGCCCGAGCGGGTGTCCGGCCTGCTCGACGAGGCCGACGGGCTGGTCCGGCGGATCACCGGCGTCGCCGACCGCGCCGACGCCATCGTCGAGCGCACCGACGGGATCATGCAGTCGGTCGACGAGCTGCTGGGCACGGTGCGGGCGGCGGTCGGGCGGGTCGACGAGGTGCTCCGCGACGCCGACGGCATGGTCCGCACCGTGGACGCTCTGCTGGCCGACGTCCGCACCGTCTCCGATGCCGCCAGCACGCTGGTGGCGCGCGCCGGAGGGGTCGCCGAGGACGCGGCCGGGCTGGTGGGGCGGGCCGGCACGGTCGCCGACGGCGCCGCCGGGCTCGTGGCCCGCGCGGACGGGGTTGCCGAGGGTGCAGCGGTTCTCGTCCGGAAGGCGGGCACCGTGGCCGACGAGGCCGCGGCGGTGGTGGCCGGGGCCGGCACCGTCGCGAACGATGCGCGCACGATCGTCGCCAACGCCGGAGGGGTCGCCGACGGCGCGGGTGTGGTGATCGGCAAGGCCGCCGCGGTGGCCGACCGGGCGGGCGGCGTCGTCGACCAGGCCGCAGGCGCCGCGGAGGGCGCCTCCGAGCTGCTCGCCGTCTACCAGCCGATCGCGCAGCGGGCCGCCCCGCTCGCGCAGCGGTTCGTCGAGGAGTTCTCCGAGGACGAGGTGCGTGCCGCGATCCGGCTGGTCGACCAGCTCCCGCAGCTCACCGAGCACATGGAGAGCGACATCATGCCGATCCTCGCCACCCTCGACCGCGTCGGCCCGGACGTCCACGAGCTGCTCGAGCAGCTCAAGGAGGTGCGCCAGGCGATCCAGGGCATCCCCGGCTTCGGGTTCTTCCGCCGGCGCGGCGAGCGGGACGACGTCGAGGAGAAGAACTTGCGCTGACCACCGATGAGTTCCGTTCGTGCCGGCGGTCCACATCCCGACGCACCGCTCCACGAACGGAGCCCTCCGATGACCGCCATCACCGCCCCCCGTCCCACCACCGCGACCCGCCGTGCCGCCCACGTCGGCCTCTGGACGCTGCAGGTCGTGGTCGCGGCCGTCTACGCCTTGGCGGCGGTCAGCAAGCTCGGTGGCGACCCCCAGACGATCGCCATGTTCGAGCTCATGGGCCTGGGCACCGCCGGCATGTACATCATCGGCGCGCTGGAACTGGCCGGCGCGATCGCGATGTTCGTCCCGCGCCTCACCGGCCTCGCCGCAACCTGCTTCGTCGCGCTGATGATCGGTGCGGTGGGCTTCACGCTGGCCATCGGCGCCGGCGCGTTCGTCGCGATGCCGGCAACCGTCGGCGTCCTTGCCGCAGTGGTGGCCTGGGGCCGGCGCGACAGCACCCGCCGGCTGATCGCCCAGCTGCACCGCTGATCCCACACCGAGGTCCGTCGCGTCCGCCCGGCTATTCTCCGGCCGGGGGGAACTACATGAGTTCGGAGGAGGTCCCGGCCGTCGTGGCCGGGCGTTACCGGCTGCTCGAAGTCATCGGCGCGGGCGGCATGGGCACCGTATGGCGCGCCGTCGACGAGGTGCTCGGCCGCGACGTCGCCGTCAAACGCGTGCGTCTCGGTGACCTGCCGTCCGCGGACGTGGCGCTCGCGCGTGAACGCACGATGCGCGAGGCCCGGATCGCCGCCGCGCTGCACCACCCGAACGTCGTCTCGATCTTCGACGTCGTCCTCGAGGACGGGGAGCCCTGGCTGATCCTGGAGTACGTGCCTTCCCGCAGCCTCGGCAGCATCCTCGAGGAGCACGGCACGCTCCCGCCCGCCGACATCGCCGCGATCGGCGCGCAGGTGGCCGCCGCCCTCGCCGCCGCGCACGAGGCCGGCGTCGTGCACCGGGACGTCAAGCCCGACAACGTCCTCGTCGCCCACCGGCCCCGGGCCGGCAGCACCGCGCCGCTCGTCAAGCTCACCGACTTCGGCATCTCGCACGCCGCCACCGCGCCCGCCATCACCGCCACCGAGGTCCTCACGGGCACGCCCGCCTACTTCGCGCCGGAGACCGCTCGCGGCGAAGGCACCGACCCGCGCACCGACGTGTACTCCCTCGGCGCCTCGCTGTACTCCGCGGCCGAGGGCCGGCCCCCGTTCGGTACCGAGCCGGGGAACGTCCTCGCACTGTTGGCGCGCGTCGGCCGCGGTCAGGTCCCGCCACCGCGGAACGCCGGCCATCTCACCGGTCTCCTCCGTTGGCTCACCGCCGACGACCCCGCACACCGGCCGACCGCGGCCCAGGCCCACCACGCGCTGCTGCACGCCGCGACCCCGGCGCCGGCCGCCGCGCCCATCCTCGTCGGTCCGGTGATCGGCCGCACCGTCGAGCCCTCGCGCCGCCGGCGCAAGCTGATCACGGCCGTCGCCGGGGTGCTCGCCCTGGTCACGGTCGCGACCATCGCCGTCGTGGCGAACCAGGGCGGCGCCCCGGACGCTGCCCCGGCCGCAGCGCAGAGGTCCACGCGACCTGCAGCGCCGGCGACCGGGCTGCTCCCCGTGACGATCGACGATCCGCAGACCGCGGACCCGTGTTCGTTGCTCGATCCCAGTTGGGTGCTGCCCTACGGCGATTCCCGGATCGACCGGCACAACGTGCAGTTCGCCGGCTGCCGGGCCGACATCGACCGCCCCGGCCTCAGCCCGGTGATCTTCACCGCGGTGTTCCGCGGGCCCGAGGAGCTGGTGCTGCCGGCCGGCGTCGCCCGCGAGCCGATGGACGGACGGGACGTCTACCCCTTCCCCGCCGCCCCCGACGGAAGCTGCGTACGCCAGGTCGTGATCTCCCCCGGCTACGCGGTCGACGTGCGGGCCGCGCCCGGCGGCGAGGGACCGGCAGGCGACCTGTGCAAGATCGCCGAGGAGGGTGCCTGGACCGCGGTTCGCGCGCTGAGTGATGGGGTCATCGGGACGCGCCCACGCATGGACACCACCACCGCACTCGGCGGAACGAGCGCCTGCGGCCTGCTCTCACCCGCCGATCTGGCGATCGTTCCCAGGCTGAGGGATCCGATCGCCGGGTTCGGTGACTGGGAGTGCTCCTGGACCGACCGCGCAGCCGCCCCGACCGACGTCGTCCTCCGCTTCTACCGGGGCCATCCGCTCGGGGAGAGCGACGGCACCCCCGCCGACTTCGCCGGTCGCCCCGGCACGGTGCTGGCCGGGGAGCGGCATTGCCGGGTGCACTTCGTGCAGCACAACTACACCGCGGAGGAGACCCCGCGCACCGAGGAGGTGTGGGTGACCGTGTACGGCCAGGGGCCCGGCTCCGGGCTGTGCGGCACCGCGACGACGCTGGCCACCGCCGCCGCGAGCAAGCTCCCGCCGCCGACGTGACGACCCAGCTCAGCCCGCGTCGTGGGCGGCCAGCACGAGCGAGACGATCTCGTCCATCATCGCCGTGAGCTGGTAGTCCTTCGGCGTGAAGACGGCGGCCACCCCGCACTCCCGCAGCACGGCGGCGTCCCCGGCCGGGATGATCCCGCCGACCACCACCGGCACGTCGTCGGCGCCCGCGGCGCGCAAGCCGTCCACCACGGCGGGCACGACCTCGAGGTGTGAGCCGGAAAGCACCGAGAGGCCCACCACGTGCACACCCTCCTGCACGGCCGCGGCCACGATCTGCGCCGGGGTGAGCCGGATGCCCTGGTAGACGACCTCGAACCCGACGTCGCGCGCCCGCACGGCCACCTGCTCGGCGCCGTTGGAGTGCCCGTCGAGGCCGGGTTTGCCCACCAGCATCCGCAGCCGCGACCCGATCGTCTCGCCCGCCGCACGCACGCGCTCGCGCACCTCGGCGATCTCGGTGGCGGCGGAGCCGCCGACCACCGCGGCCGACACCCCGGTGGGTGCGCGGAACTCACCGAACACCTCGCGCAGCACGCCGGCCCACTCCCCGGTGGTGACGCCCGCCTTCGCGCAGGCGATCGAGGCGTCCATCAGGTTCGCGTCGGTCTTGGCGGCGTCGCGCAGGGCGCCGAGCGTGGACTCGACGGCGGCGGCGTCCCGCCCGGCCCGCCAGGCGCGGATGGCCTCGATCGCGCCGTTCTCGGTCTCCGGGTCGACCGTCTCGATGGACGCGGCGCCCTCGACCTGCAGTGGGCTGGGTTCCGTGCTGCCGAACCGGTTGACGCCGACGACGACGTCCTCCCCCGACTCGATCCGCCTGCGGCGCTCCGCGAGCGAGCTCACCAGCCGGCCCTTCATGTAGCCGGACTCGACGGCGGCGACGGCGCCGCCCATCTCCTGCACCCGCTCGATCTCGGCGCGGGCGCCCTCCACGAGCTCGGCAACCTTCGCCTCGACGACCCGGCTGCCGTCGAAGATGTCCTCGTACTCGAGCAGGTCGGTCTCGTAGGCGAGCACCTGCTGCATCCGCAGCGCCCACTGCTGGTCCCACGGCCGCGGCAGGCCGAGCGCCTCGTTCCACGTCGGCAGCTGGATCGCCCGGGCCCGCGCGTCCCGCGAGAGCGTGACCGCGAGCATCTCCAGCACGATGCGCTGCACGTTGTTCTCCGGCTGCGCCTCGGTGAGGCCGAGCGAGTTGACCTGCACGCCGTAGCGCAGCCGCCGCTGCTTGGGGTCCTGGATGCCGTAACGCTCCTGCGTGATCTCGTCCCAGAGCCGGGCGAGTGCGCGCATCTTGCACATCTCCTCGACGAACCGCAGCCCGGCGTTCACGAAGAACGAGATGCGCCCGACGACGTCGCCGAACCGCTCCTGCGGCACCTGCCCGGCATCGCGCACGGAATCCAGCACGGCGATCGCCGTGGACAGGGCGTACGCCAGCTCCTGCGCCGGTGTCGCGCCCGCTTCCTGCAGGTGGTAGCTGCAGATGTTGATCGGGTTCCACTTCGGGATGTTCGGCACCGACCAGGCGATCATGTCCGAGATCAGGCGCATGCTCGGCGCCGGCGGGAACACGTACGTCCCGCGGGACAGGTACTCCTTGACGATGTCGTTCTGCGTGGTGCCGGCGAGCTTCGCCCGGTCGGCGCCGTGCTCGTCGGCCACCGCCACGTACAGCGCGAGCAGCCACATCGCCGGCGCGTTGATCGTCATCGAGGTGTTGGCCTCGGCCATCGGAATGCCGTCGAACAGCGCGCGCATGTCCCCGATGTGGCTCACCGGCACCCCGACCTTGCCGACCTCGCCCTTCGCGAGCTCGTCGTCCGGGTCGTAGCCGGTCTGCGTGGGCAGGTCGAACGCGACCGAGAGACCGGTCTGCCCCTTCGCCAGGTTGCGGCGGTAGAGCGCGTTCGACTTCTTCGCGGACGAGTGGCCCGCGTACGTGCGGATCACCCAGGGACGGTCGCGCTCGCGGTCGGTCGGGTACGGCACCGGGCACCTCCGCGTCGAGTGAGCTGGACGCCGATGCTACTGGCGCGTAGCCCCGCGCAACCCCGCCTCACGAGCAGCGTCACACCGTCGGATCGATCCAGGTGGTGGCGCAGATCTTCCGGCCAGGACGGACAATCGAGCGGTGCCCGACGCCCGGCTCACCATGATCTTCGGCGCTGTCCTGATGTTCGGGATCGTGCTGCTCGCACTGCGCTGGACCTTCGGCACGGGCCGGGACCAGCCCGCGCCCCACGTGCCCGATCCGGACGATCCCACCGGCGACGGCCTGCTCACCGAGGTCTCCCGGGTGCCGACGCAAGCCGCGGCCCAGGTGCTGCGCTCCCGCCTCGGCGCGGCCGGGATCCGCGCCACCATCGGTCGTGCGGATGGCGCCTACCGCCTGCTCGTGTTCCCCGCCGACCTGGCGGACGCCCGGGTGGTGGTGAGCCGCGGGGCCATCGAATGACCCGGGATCGGTGACCGTCGTTCAGATCCGGTGGTAGCGCGCGTCGAAGAAGCAGAAGACGCCGTAGGCGAGCAGCCCGAGCGCGACGGCGGCCAGCAGGTACGGCCCGAACGGCTGCCCGGCCAGCGTGCGCAGCGCGGTGTCCAGCCCCGATGCCTCGTCCGGCCGGAACCGGACGGCCGCGACGACGACGAGCACCCCGATGATCCCGATCGCCACGCCCTTCGCGACGAAACCGATCTGCCCGGTGCGCACCGCCACCTCCCGCGCGTGCCGGTCGAGCGGGAGGCTCATGCCGCGCCGGAACCTCGTCCGCACTCCGGAGACGACGGTGCCGACACCCACGACGAGGATCCCGATCCCCACCGCACCGACGATCAGTTGGCCGCCGGGTAGCCCGAGCACGCCTGCCGCGGCCGTCTGCTCGCCACCGCCGTCGCCGCTGCCCGCGGCCGTGCGCGCGGCCAGGACGGCGAGCACGACGAAGATCACCGCCTTGCCTGCGCTCATCGCCCGCTGACGCAACCTGCTCGGGCGGTCGGACTCGTACGCGAAGCCCCGGACCGCCTCCTGCAGCCGCCACAGCGCCACCGCGGCGAAGCCCACGACCAGCGCCCAGAGCAGCACCCGCCCGAGCGGCTGCTGGGCGATCGTCCGGAACGCCCCCGTCTGGTCGGCGCGCTCCCCGCCGTCGCTGCCGAAGGCGATCTGCAGCGCCAGCCAGGCGACGAGCAGGTGGGTGAGGCCGTAGGCGGCGATCCCGACCCGCGCGCCGACCTCCACGGGGGTGCTGCGAGCGACCCGTCGCGCCGATCGTCGAACGGCGCGCACTTCATCGGTCATCGGGCCTCCTTCGAGCCCGGCACACCGTCGCACACGCGACCCGGTCCCGCAGCCGCCGATTCTGCCCCGGCGGGGCGGAGCCGACAACGAACGAGGTGGCCGCGCCCCGCGCCGCCGGAGCACGACCACCTCTCCCCCCTTGCGATCGGGCGCCGCCCCCTCGGACGCCCGATCCACTCAGCGCCGCTCGGGCGCTTCCGGTGCCCCGTCCCCCGACGGGGCACCGCCCCCCACGGTGATCGCCACGGTCGGCGCGTCGCCGACGACCGGCCCCCCAGCCGGCTGCCGACGCTTGCGCACCGCCCGCACGATCAGCGTGACCGCCACCCCTGCGAGGACCACGGTCGTGACCGTCGGCCCGAGCAGGTGTGCGGAGTGCCGGATCGCGATCGACGCGGCGCTGCCGAGCCCGACGTAGACCAGACCCCACAGCACCGCGCCGAGCACGGTGTATCGCGCGTACCGCCCCCACGGCATGCGCAGCGTGCCGGCGATGACCGGCACGAGCGAGTGTGCGACGGCGAGGAACCGCGATCCGACGATCGCGCGCCCCGTCCCCCCGCGCAGCACGGCCTCGGCCCGCGCCCAGTTGGCCTCGCCGATCTTGCGACCGCCCCAGCTCGCCCGGATCCGTCCCCCGAACGTCCGGCCGATCAGGTACCCCCCGGTCTGACCGACCACGCTCGCCCCCGCGGCCACGGCGGCCATCGCCGCGTACTCCCCCGTGCTGCCCACGGTGGTCGCCGCGGCGAGCAGGACGACCTCCCCCGGGGTGACGAGCCCGACCAGCACGGTGGTCTCGAGCACCAGCAGCAGGCCGACCGCCAGGTAGAGCTGCCACATGGGGATCGCGTCGATCATCGCGAAGAACGAGCCGAGCCAGTCACCGATCACTCGTCAAACCCTGGCGTGGGAACGACGACATGCCCATCGGGGCAGCCCCTGAAGAAGGGTGGGGATCTCCCCCGTATTCGCCGGGGGTCTTGCCCCGGCGGTGTGACATTCCCTACGTTCGCACGGCGGTGTAATCGATTTCTCCACGCGACCGGTCCCGACGGACGTGACCGGGAACGGAGGTGCCACGTGCCCGACAGCGGCGGCGCGCTGGTCACCATGAGCGGCATCACGAAGCGCTTCGGCGGCGTGCTGGCCTGCGACAACGCGGAGCTGTCCGTCCAGGCCGGCGAGGTCCGTGCGCTGCTCGGGGAGAACGGCGCCGGCAAGTCCACCCTGATGAACGTGCTCGCGGGCGTGATCACCGACCACGAGGGCGCGATCACCGTGGCCGGCCGGCCCTGCCGGTTCCGCAGCCCGGCGGAGGCGCAGGCCGCCGGCATCGCCATGATCCACCAGGAGCTGGACCTCGTTCCCGGCCTGTCCGTGGCCGAGAACATCTTCCTGGGCCGGGAGCCCCGCACCCGCCTCCGCACGGTCGACGGCAGGCGCATGGCCGCCACGGCCAGGGCCCAGCTCGCCGAGCTCGGGGTCGAGCTCGACCCGAACCGGTCGGTGGGGTCGCTGCGCGTCGGCGAGCAGCAGCTCGTGGAGATCGCCAAGGCCCTGTCCACGGACGCGCGCGTGCTCGTGATGGACGAACCGACGGCCGCACTCGCCGATGCCGAGGTGCGGCTCCTCTTCGGCACGATCGCGCGGCTGCGCGAGCGCGGCGTGGCGATCATCTACATCTCGCACCGGATGGAGGAGATCGAGGAGATCGCCGACCGCGCCACCGTCATGCGCAACGGGCGGGTGGCCGGCACCGTCGACCCGCGCACCGCCACCCGCCAGGACGTCATCGAGCTGATGGTCGGGCGGGCGGAGGACGAGCAGTTCGGCCACACCAAGGCATCCGCCCCCGGGCAGACCCTGCTGGAAGTGCGCGATCTCGCCGTGCAGGCGAGCGGGCACCGGCCGGGGCGGACCGACCCGGCCGGCATCGACCTCTCCGTGGGCGAGGGGGAGATCGTCGGGCTCGCCGGGTTGATGGGCGCCGGCCGCACCGAGCTCCTCGAGACGCTCTACGGCGCCGGACCGCCCGGCCGGCGCGCCGGATCCGTGCGCCTCGCCGGGCACCCCTTCGCACCCTCGGGGCCACGCGCCGCGCTCGCCCGAGGCGTCGGGTTCGTCCCGGAGGACCGGCGCGGCGGCGGTCTGCAGCTCGACCACTCCGTCGGGCACAACATCGTGCTCACCGCCCTGCGGTCGCTGTGCACGGCCGGTGTCGTCCGGCCCCGGCTGGAGCGGCGGTCGGTCCGGGAGCAGATCGCCGCGCTGGCGATCCGCACGCCGTCGGCCACCGTCCCCGTGGGCACGCTCTCGGGCGGCAACCAGCAGAAGGTTGTGTTCGCCCGGCAACTGCTCGCGCGGCCCCGGCTTCTGCTGCTGGACGAGCCGACACGCGGGATCGACATCGGCGCGAAGGCCGAGCTGTACCGGTTGCTGCAGCGCCTGGCGGGCGAGGGCATCGGCATCCTCTTCGCCTCGTCGGAGCTGCCGGAACTGCTCGGCGTGTGCGACCGGATCGTGGTGCTGCGCCGCGGGCGGGTGGTCGCCGACCTGCCGCGGCACCGCGCGGACCAGGCGACCGTGCTGGCCGCGGCAATGGGGGGCCAGACATGACGGAAACGGCAAGAACCAGCGGGCAATCGGGCCCGAGCGGCCCGGAGGGCCCGCGGCGCTCGTTGCTGCCGACCGACCGGCGTTCCCTCACCGAAACGTTCTTCCGCTTCCAGAGCCTGTTCGGCCTGGTCGTGGTGTTCGTGGTGGCCGTGCTCGCCTCGCCGCAGCGCAACGGGGAGCTCATCTTCCTGTCGCTCTCCAACCTGGGCAACGTCGTCCGCGCGGTGTCCGAGATCGGGATCATCGCGATCGGGATGACGTTCGTGATCCTGGTCGGCGGCATCGACCTGTCGGTCGGCGCGGTGCTCGGCCTGTCTGCGGTCGGCACGGCGATCCTCATGGTCGACAGCGGGTGGGGCGTGCTCCCCACCGTGCTGGTGGTGCTGCTCATCGGTGCCGCCTTCGGCGCGCTGCAAGGCGTGGCGACCGCCGTGATCGGCATCCAGGCGTTCATCGTGACCCTCGCCGGGCTCCAGGTGGCCCGGGGCCTCGCGCGGATCTGGTCCGGCGGCGTCGGCGTGCCGATCGCGTACGGCGACGGGCCCCAGCAGGCGCCGCCGTCCTTCGAGATCCTCCGGGGGTCCATCAACGGCGTGCTCCCGGTGCCCGCGGTGATCTTCCTGGTGCTCGGCGCGGTCGCCGTGATCGTGCTGCGCACCACGGCGTTCTCCCGGCACGTGTACGCGATCGGCGGCAACGAGAAGGCCGCGCGGCTGGCGGGCGTGCCGGTGACGCGGGTGAAGATCGCGGTCTTCACCATCGCCGGGCTGCTGACCGCGGTGGCCGGGATCATCCACGCCGGCCAGCTGAGCCAGGGCAGCCCGAACGACGGCATCGGCTACGAGCTGAACGCCATCGCCGCGGTGGTGATCGGCGGCACGAGCCTCGCCGGTGGCGTCGGCACGATGAGCGGCACGCTCGCCGGCGCGCTGCTACTCGGGATCCTCACCAACATCCTCGGCCTCAACAACATCGACGCCAACATCCAGCTGCTGATCACCGGGCTGGTGATCGTCGCCGCTGCCGGTCTGCAGAAGCTCCGCCGCTCCGTCACCTGACGGCGTCGCCGGAAGATCAAGGGGGATCTGATCATGCACCGACTCAGCAGGCCTGCGCTGCTGGCCGTCACCGCCCTCGCGCTCGCCGCGTGCAGCGTCGAGCAGCCCGAGAGCGCACCTCCGGGGGACGCGGCCGCGGCCGACTGCGGACCCGGGCGCGACCACCTGATCGGCATGTCGCAGGCGAACAACGCCGAGCCCTACCGGGAGGTGATGAACACCGACGTCGAGACCGCGGCCGAGGCCGTCGACGGCTTCGAGGTGAACGTCGCCGACGCCGCCCAGGACAACAGCAAGCAGGTGGCCGACGTCGAGAACTTCATCACCCAGCAGGTCGACCTGCTGATCATCTCGCCGAACGAGGCGGCGCCGCTGACCGCCGTGGTGGCGAAGGCCTTCGACAGCGGCATCCCGGTGATCGTGCTCGACCGCAAGGTGGAGGGTGACAAGTACACCGCGTTCATCGGCGCCGACAACACCGAGATCGGCCGCCAGGTCGGCCAGTACTACGCCCAGACCCTGCTTCCCCAGGGCGGCAAGGTCCTCGAGATCGCCGGTCTCCCCGGTTCCACGCCGGCCGCAGAGCGGGCTGCCGGGTTCCGGGAGGGCATCGCCTCGAACCCGGCGATCGAGATCGTGGCGACGCAGACGGGCGAGTGGCTGCGGGACAAGGGCCAGGCCGTCGCGGACGCGCTGCTCAAGGCGCACCCGGACGCCAACGCGGTGTACTCGCACAACGACCCGATGGCCGAGGGCGCCTACCTCGCGGCCGACGCGGCCGGCCGGGCCGGGGACCTGACGTTCACCGGCATCGACGCGCTGCCGATCCCGTCCGGCGGGATCAAGGCGGTGGAGCAGGGTCGGTTGAAAGCGACCTACGTCTACCCGACCGGCGGCCGGGAGGCGATCGACCTGGCCAAGAAGATCCTCGTCGACTGCACGGACGTGCCGAAGACCACCACGCTGGAGACCCAGCAGGTCACCGCCGACAACGCGGCCCGCGTCTACGCGGAACTGGGCGGCCAGAGCTAGACGCGTAGGTCCGAACTCGATCAAGTCGCGGAGACCGGACGTCGCGGGCTGGGTCTCGCGGACCGTGTCGACGCTGGACGGTCCCCTCGCCGCGCCGTGGCTTCTACCTGATCAAGAAACCGTCGCGCGGGCGCGCCGTCCCCGACTCGTAGCCCACGCAGCCACCCCCGCCGGCAGGATCTCCTCGCGAGCCCACCCGTTCATCCCGCCCCGCACCTGTGGAGGTGGCCCGGTTGGCAGAACTACCGAACCCCGTGGTTGCGCTGCCGGCCGTCCCCGACGCGGGCACAGGCCCGTCGTGGACGAGACCGCCCGTGGCGTGCGTGGGGACTGGCTGTGGTCCCGTTCCATCCGTGCGGGCTGACCATCGAACGTTGCGTTGAGATCAACTCGGCAGTCCGGGAGGGAGGGCAACCCGACTATGTCGTCGAGGGCCGCCAGATCGCGTCCGACCGGGTCGCGTAGCGGTTGCCGAAGATCACTCGCGCAGCTCGGTCCATGGTCACCCTGCGGTCGCTGTTCGGGACCACCGGATAGTGGCGTGGGCACCTGGCGGTGACGGTCTCGTCCAGAACCGCCGTGCCCCCGCGTCGGGGACGGCCGTGCACGCAACCACGGGGTTCGGTAGTGCTGCCCACCTGGCCACGTCGATAGGTGCGGGGTCGAGGCGAACCGCGGTGGCCCCACCAGGGTCGCCTGGTGTGGGTCCGCCGCCCGGCCCGGGTCGGGACGGCGCGCCAAACCGACTTTTCATGATCAGATAGACGTGCGCGGGGTTGGAGCAAGATCGAAACCCCGTGGCGTCTACATGACCATGAAAGACCCGCTTGATCGTTCCGAGACCCGGCGTAGCGCCCTGAGCAGGGCGTTCCACCTTTACCTCGGACCGATCATCAGCCGCCCGGGTGAACCACTGACCACTGATCGAGTTCGGACCTACTCGTCTGGTGCCCCGCCGTCAGCCGTGCCGGACCTCGCGCTCCCAGCTCCCCCGGGACTGGGCGTGCAGCCGCCAGTAGTGCTCGGCGATGTCGTCCGGGTCGTAGGCGGTGCCGGGCGCGACGTGGCCCCCGACCGTCACGGATGCCGCGTGCACGCCCGACGGCCCGTAGGTGGCGTCGAGCAGGTCGACGACGGTGCGCACGCCCGCCTTGCCGATCGACAGGCTCACGTACCCGGGCACCGGGTCGGGCATCCCGCCCGTCACGAGGAAGGTGCCGCCGCCGCGCGCGGCCATGCCGGGGGCGACGTGGGCGGCCGCCGTGAGCACGCTCGCGACGTTGACGGCAAGGGTGTCCAGGAGCTGCGCCGTCGACAGCTCGCCCACGGCGTCCGGGCGGATCACGGCGGCGTTGTGCACCACCACGTCGGGCGGTCCGAGCTCGTCGGCCGCGCGGTCGAGCGCGGCGCGCAGACCCGCCTCGTCGGCGACGTCGGCGGTCAGCGCCAGCGCACCCTCCGGGAGTGACCGTGCGACGTCCTCCACCGTGGCGGCCGTGCGCGCGATCAGCGCCACGGCCGCCCCCTCCTTCGCGAACCTCGCCGCCACCGCGCGCCCGATGCCCGGACCCGCCCCGATCAGGATCACGGTCAGTGGAGTCATGCCGCAACGTTAAAGTCTGACATGGATGAGAAGGTCAAGGATGCGGATCGGAGAGCTCGCCGCCCGTACCGGTGTCCCCAGCGTGAGCGGGCCCGGATCGACTCCTCGATCGAGGTGCTGCAGAGCTCCCGCGCACACCTCGACGACCTCATCGACATCGCCGCTGCCCGCTCGGTGGCTGCCTAGCGCTGTGGCTCGCTGCCTACCCGCGCGACATCGGCACCGAGGGCGCAGAGGTTCTCCACGAACCGCGGGTAGCCGCGGTCGATGTGCTCGACGTCCCAGACCTCGGTCTGCCCCTCGGCGCACAGCCCGGCCAGGACGAGGCCGGCGCCCGCGCGGATGTCGCTCGCCCACACCGGGGCGCTGGACAAGCGCTCGACGCCCCGGACGACAGCGTGGTGGCCGTCCGTGCGGGCGTCCGCGCCCAGGCGGACCATCTCGTCGACGAACCGGAACCGCGCCTCGAACACGTTCTCGGTGATCATCGACGTGCCGTCGGACACGGCGGACAGGGCGATCGCCATCGGCTGCAGGTCGGTGGCGAAGCCCGGGTAGGGCAGAGTCACGAAGTCGACGGCGCGCGGCCGGCCCTCCATCCGCACCGTGAACTCGTGCGTGCCGCTCACCGTCTCGGCCCCCGCGGAGCGCAGCTTGTCGAGGACCAGGTCGATGTGGTGCGGGTCGACGCCGCGCACCGTGACCTCGCCGCCGGTCATCGCGGCGGCGAACGCCCAGGTGGCGCCGACGATGCGGTCGCCGATCACCCGGTGTTGCGTGGGCTGCAGCGCCGTGACGCCGTGGACCATGAGCGTGGAGCTACCGACGCCGTCGATCTTGGCGCCCATCTGCTGCAGCATCGTGCAGAGGTCGACGATCTCCGGCTCGCGCGCGGCGTTGTCGATCACGGTGGTGCCCTCGGCCAGCACCGCGGCCATCAGGATGTTCTCGGTGGCGCCGACGCTGGGGAAGTCGAGCCAGATCTGCGCCCCGCGCAGCTCGTCGGCCTGCGCGACGACGCGCCCGTGCTCGATCTCGGTGGTGGCGCCCAGCTTGCGCAGGCCGGCCTGGTGCATGTCCAGCGGGCGGGAGCCGATCGCGTCGCCGCCGGGCAGCGGCACTACCGCACGGCGACAGCGCGCCACCAGCGGCCCGAGCACGCACACCGACGCGCGCAGCCGCGACACCGAGGCGTAGTCGGCCTGCGCGCCCGGCTTCGCCGGGACGTCGATCGTGACCGTGCCGTGCTCGACCTCGACCGTGCAGCCGAGGCTGCGCAGCACGTCGGCCATCAGTGGCACGTCCAGGATCTCCGGGCAGTTGGTGATCGTCGTCGTGCCCTCGGCCAGCAGCGCAGCTGCCATCAGCTTCAGCACGCTGTTCTTCGCCCCGACCACGTCGACGGCGCCGACGAGCCGGGCGCCACCGCTCACCGCGAAGTGCTCTGCCACGCGCGCGACGCTATCCGGTGCCGGCCGTGGGGACGCGGGCGGCCACCATGGCCACCCATCCGGCCACCACGCAGTCCACCACGGTGTCGAGCTCCTCACGGGTGGCTCCGTCCCGCGCCTGCAGCGACAGGCCGTACTGCACCGACATGACGTACGCGGCCAACGCGCCGGTGTCGGCGCCGGGTGGCAGGTCGCCGTCGGCCTGCCCGCGCGCGAGCCGCTCCCCCACGGCCGCGGTGGCGGCCCTGCGTTCCTCGGCGAGGAAATCGCGGATGCCTTCGGTGCTGGGCGTGTACGTGGTGGCGGCCAGCACGACCATGCAGCCCGTGGGCCGGCCGGGCAGGGTGTAGGAGCGGACGTTCGCCCGCAGCATCGCCTCGATCCCCGCGAGCGCGGTGGGGGCGTCGCGCAGGGCATGCAGGGAAGGCTCGCCCTCCATGCCCTCGTAGAGCGCCACAGCCTCGCGGAACAGCTCCTCCTTGCTCCCGAAGGCCGCGTAGAGGCTGGGCGGGCGGATGCCCATCGATGCGGTGAGATCGCCGATGGACGTGCCCTCGTAGCCGTGCTCCCAGAACGACTCCATCGCCAACCGCAGCGCGGCGGCGCGGTCGAACCCGCGTGGACGTCCCCGCTCGGCCATGCGCCAACCCTTCTGTAGCGATCCTTCAAGATACCTCGTTCCCCAGTTAGTAGTCATGTACATAGTTGCCATGTACTCTAATTTCGTGCGATCAGAACCGCCGGGAACGGCCACCGGGGCCATCGTGTGGCGACTCGCCACGAAGTGGCGGGTCGCGGTCGACCGGGCACTGGCACCGCTGGACCTGACCCACGCCCAGTACGTCCTGCTGGCCGCCCTGTACGGCCTGGAGCGAGCGGGACGTCAGCCGAGCCAGCGCGAACTGGCCGACGAGACCGGCTTGGAGGCGCTGTACGTCTCCAAGCTGGCGCGCACGCTGGAGGCGAAGGGCCTCCTCGCCCGCAGCCGCGATCCGCACGACAGCCGCGCAGTCCAACTCACTCTCACGAGCCGGGGGCACGACGGCGTGCTGTCGGCGATGCAGACCGTCCAGGACCTGCTCGAACGCCTGCTCGCGCCGCTCGGCGGCCGGGACAGCTCACGGACAGCGGCGCTCGTCCGCGACCTCGCAGAGCTGCTCGACGCCCCGCTCGCGTAAAGATCTCCCGAAGGGAACACCGCGATGCCCGATACCCCGGTTCTCGACTCGACCATCCACCACACGGAGACCGGAACCGGGAGGACCTTCGTCTTCCTGCACGGCAACCCGGCCTCCTCCCACATGTGGCGCGACGTCCTGCCCCGCATCGGATCAGGACGACTGCTCGCGCCCGACCTCATCGGGATGGGACGGTCCGGGAAGCCCGACATCCCGTACCTGTTCGCCGACCATGCGCGCCACCTCGACGCCTGGTTCGACGCCCTCGGCCTCGACGACGTCGTGCTGATCGGCCACGACTGGGGCGGCGCGCTCGCCTGCGACTGGGCCGCTCGACACTCGGATCGGGTGCGCGGGATAGCCCTGTTCGAAGCGATCGTCAAGCCGATGAACCTCGACGCGCTGACCCCGCAGGCCCGGGCCCGTGCCGAGCTGGTCCGCACCCGGGGCGAGGAGCTGCTGGAGTCCGACCAGCTCATCCGGATGGCCTACACCGGCGGCGTGCGCACCCCCGTCGCGGACGAAGTACTGGCCGAGTACCTCTCCCCGTTCCCCACCCCGCAGACCCGGCGCCCGGTGCTGGCGTGGGCACAGCAGATACCCCTCGGCGGCGAGCCCGCCGAGCTCGTAGCCCGCGTCGAGGCCTACGACGCGTGGCTGGCGAAGAGCGTGGACGCGCCGAAGCTGCTGCTGACGTTCGAGGGTTCACCCACGCTGCTGATCGACCCGGACCTGGCCGAGTGGTGCGCGGAGAACATCGCCGCCCTCGAGATCGTCCCGTGCGGGGAGGCCGGACACCACGCCGCGGAGGACCGCCCCGCAGAGATCGGGGACGCGATCGCCGCATGGGCCGCTCGCTCCTTTCTGTAGCGATCCTTCAAAATCACCCTTGACGGGACGACGACCCGGCGGCAGACTTCCTTAGCGATCACTATAGAAAGGGTGTCGACATGACAGACCTCAGCGGCCGGGTGGCCCTCGTGACCGGTGGCAGCCGCGGAATCGGTGCGGCCATCGCGGTCCGGCTGGCCCGCGAAGGCGCCGACGTGGCCCTGACCTACCGCGCGGAGCAGGACAGTGCCGCGAAGGTGGTCCACGAGATCGAAGGGCTCGGCCGGCGTGGTCTCGCCCTGCAGGCCGACAGCGCAGACCCGGTCGCCGTGCGGGCGGCCGTCGACCGGACCGTCGCCGAGCTGGGCCGGCTCGACGTCCTCGTCAACAACGCGGGGGTGTTCCCGTACGGCCCCTTCGAGCAGGTCAGCCCCGAGGAGCTGGACCGGACCGTCGCGATCCACGTGCGCGCGGCGTTCGTGGCGGCGCAGGCGGGGTCACCGCACCTCGGCACGGGCGGGCGGATCATCAGCATCGGCAGCAACCTCGCCGAGCGCGTCCCGCACGGCGGCATCGCGCTCTACTCGATGACGAAGTCGGCGCTCACCGGCCTCAGCCGCGCACTCGCCCGCGAGCTCGGACCCCGCGGCATCACCGTCAACGTCGTGCACCCCGGCTCGACCGACACCGACATGAACCCGGCCGACGGACCGGGCTCCGAGGATCAGCGCGGTCTCACCGCGCTCGGCCGCTACCAGACCGCCGACGACGTCGCCGCCACCGTGGCACACCTCGCCGGTCCGGGTGGCCGCACGATCACCGGCACCGCGCTCCTCGTCGACTCCGGGGCAAACGCATGACCCGGCAGCCGACATAGGCTGCGTCCATGGCGGTGCACCTGACCAGGATCTACACCAAGACCGGCGACGACGGCACCACAGCCCTCGGCGACTTCAGCCGGGTCAGCAAGACCGACCCCCGGCTGGCCGCCTACGCCGACACCGACGAGTGCAACGCGGCGCTCGGCGTCGCCGTCACCGTGGGCGGCCTGGCCCCGGAACTGCTCGACCCCCTGCGACAGGTGCAGAACGACCTCTTCGACGTGGGCGCCGACCTGTGCGCACCGATCGTCGAGGATCCGCAGTACCCGCCGCTGCGGATCACCGAGGAGTACGTCACGCGGCTCGAGGGTTGGTGCGACGAGTTCAACGAGGACCTGCCGAAACTGGACTCGTTCATCCTGCCGGGGGGCACGCCGGGCGCGGCGTACCTGCACGTGGCCCGCACCGTCGCGCGCCGGGCCGAGCGCTCGGTGTGGGCCCTGCTGGAGGTCGACGCCGAGCGCACCAACCCGCTCACCGCGAAGTACCTCAACCGCCTGTCCGACCTGCTCTTCATCCTCGGCCGCGTGGCCAACCCCGCCGGCGACATCCTCTGGCACCCCGGCGGCCCCCACACCCCCTGACCCCCGCCCCCGCGCAGGCGAGTTCCACGTTCCATCAGCGCGAGTCTCGCGTTTAGGCAGGGCGAGTCCCGCGTTTAGGCAGGGCGAATCTCACCATGCCCGAACGGGAGACTTGCCCTGTCCGAACGCGAGACTCGCCCTGTCGAAACGCGGGACTCGCCGCGGCCGGGGTGAGGGCTCGTGGGGTCAGGAGGCCTGGCGGTAGCCGGTGCGGCCCCCCGGTGGGGCGGCCTCCACCCAGGACAGGAAGCCGGTCATGACGCCGGGGGCCATGGCGAGCTCCAGCTCCACGCCGTGGATGCGGCAGTGCAGCACCGACGCCCCCTGGGGGATGACGTAGGCCTCCGGGTTCACCGGGGTGCGCCGGTCGACGATCTCCAGCTCGGTGCGGTCGACGACGACCGTGGGGCCCGGCCGCAGCGACGTGAGCCGGAACCAGGTCAGTTCGTTGCCGCGGTAGCGCCCGACGCCGAAGTGCCATCCCGCGGTGCCGTCCTGCACGCGGAACCGGGACACGCGAGCGGGGCGGCGGCGCAGACAGACGTCCACGCCACCGCCCCGCATGAGTCGCACTCTCCGGAAGGCGAGGTATCCGAGACAGAGGCAGGCGAGCAGCAACAGGATGCTGACGAGCAGCGCCGTTGCCCCCACCCGCGGCCCTACCCGACTAGTCGGCCGCGCCGGCGGCTTTGAGCCGCGCGTTCGCCCGGGCCGCGGCAGCGGCACCGGATTGCTCCGACGAGTCGGCGCGCTGGAGCGCGTTGCGGGCTCGGGAGACGTCGATCTCGTCGGCCAGCTCCGCGTACTCGGCCAGCACCGTGACGTTCTCCGGCGTGATCGAGAGGAACCCGCCGTGCACCGCCAGCGTGGTGGTGGTGCCGTCGGTGCCGTCGACCCGGACGACGCCCGAGTCCTCCAGCTGCGCGAGCGTGGGCTCGTGACCGGGCAGGACCCCGATCTCACCCACGGTGGTGCGGGCAAGCACGAAGCTGGCCTCACCGGACCAGATCCGCCGCTCGACCGCGACCAGCTCCACGGACATGTTCGCCACGATCAGCCCTCGAGCTTCTTGCGGTTCTTGTCGAGGTCCTCGAGGCCGCCGCAGAGGAAGAACGCCTGCTCGGGGACGTCGTCGAACTCGCCCTTGGTGATCTTGTCGAACGACTCGATGGTCTCCTTCAGCGGGACCGTCGAACCCGCCTGGCCGGTGAACTGCTCGGCGACCAGCAAGTTCTGCGAGAGGAACCGCTCGATGCGCCGCGCGCGGCCCACCAGCTGGCGGTCCTCCTCGGAGAGCTCGTCGATACCCATGATCGCGATGATGTCCTGCAGGTCGTTGTACTTCTGCAGGATGCGCTTGACCTCGTTGGCGACGCGGAAGTGCTCGTCGCCGATGTACTGCGGGTCGAGGATCCGCGAGGTCGACGTCAGCGGGTCCACCGCCGGGTAGATCCCCTTCTGGGAGATCGGGCGGGAGAGCTCCGTGGTGGCATCGAGGTGCGCGAACGTGGTGGCCGGCGCGGGGTCGGTGTAGTCGTCGGCGGGCACGTAGATCGCCTGCATCGAGGTGATCGAACGGCCGCGGGTCGAGGTGATCCGCTCCTGCAGCTCGCCCATCTCGTCGGCCAGCGTGGGCTGGTAGCCCACCGCGGACGGCATGCGGCCGAGCAGCGTGGAGACCTCGGAGCCGGCCTGCGTGAACCGGAAGATGTTGTCGATGAAGAGCAGCACGTCCTGGTTCAGCTCGTCGCGGAAGTACTCCGCCATCGTCAGGGCCGACAGCGCGACCCGCATACGGGTGCCGGGCGGCTCGTCCATCTGGCCGAAGACCAGCGCGGTGTCGTTGATGACGCCGGACTCGGTCATCTCCGTGATGAGGTCGTTGCCCTCACGGGTGCGCTCACCGACGCCGGCGAATACCGAGGTGCCACCGAAGTTCTTGGCAACACGGGTGATCATCTCCTGGATGAGCACCGTCTTGCCCACGCCGGCGCCGCCGAACAGGCCGATCTTGCCGCCCTGCACGTACGGGGTGAGGAGGTCGATGACCTTGATGCCGGTCTCCAGCATCTCGGTGCGACCCTCGAGCTGGTCGAAGTTCGGGGCGGCGCGGTGGATACCCCACAGGTCGCCGGTGATCTCCAGGTCGGGCTTGTCGAGGCAGTCGCCGAGCGCGTTGAACACGTGCCCCTTGACCTGATCGCCGACCGGCACCGAGATCGGACGCCCGAGGCTGGTGACCTCGGCGCCGCGGACCAGGCCGTCGGTGGGCTGCATCGAGATGGCCCGGACGAGGTTGTCGCCCAGGTGCTGAGCGATCTCGAGCGTCAGCTTCTTGGCGAGGTCGCCGAAGGAGACCTCGACGGTGAGCGCGGTGTAGAGCTCCGGCACGGAATCACGCGGGAACTCGACGTCGACGACCGGGCCGGTGACGCGGACGACCCGGCCGGTCGTGGTCTGGGTATCTGCGGTGGCGGTCATCTCAGCTCTCACTCCCTGCACTGACGAGAGCGTCGGCGCCACCGACGATCTCACTGATCTCCTGGGTGATCTGGGCCTGACGGACCTGGTTGGCCTCCAGCGTCAGGGTACGGATCAGCTCGTTGGCGTTGTCGGTCGCAGCCTTCATGGCCCGCTGCCGGGCCGCCGACTCCGATGCCGCCGCCTCGAGCAGCGCGGCGAACAGCCGCGCCCCGATGTATTTGGGCAGCAGTGCGTCGAACAGCGAGTCCGGGTTCGGCTCGAACTCGTACAGCGACTTGACCTCGCCGGCCGACTGCTGCGCGGCCTCGCGTCGCTCCTCGACGTCCCCGCCGGGCGCACCGACGGTGTCGGCCTCGTACTCGACCTCGAGCGGAGCCATCCGCCGCGCCTGCGGCACCTGGGTCACCATGTTCTTGAACTGGGTGTACACGAGGTGCAGCTCGTCGACGCCGCGGATGCCGTCCTCACCGTCGCTGTCGACGGAGTCGTCGCTGCCGGCCATGAACGCCGCCACGAGCTCGCGCGCGGCCTCTGCCGCGTTCGCGTAGGCCGGCTGCTCGGAGAAGCCGGTCCAGGCCTGCTCGACCTTGCGCTTGCGGAAACGGTAGTAGCTCATGCCCCTGCGGCCGATGACGTAGAGCACCGGCTCCTTGCCCTGATCGCGCAACAGCTGCTGCAGCTGCTCCGCCTCTTTCAGGACGTTGACGTTGTAGCCGCCGCACTGCCCGCGGTCGCTGGTGACCACCAGGACCGCGGCGCGCTTGGGCTGCTCCCGCTCGACGAGCAGCGGGTGGTCCAGCGCCGAGTTGTTGGCCAGCTCGCTGAGCACGGCCGTGATCTGCTCGGCGTACGGCCGCGACGCGTCGACGCGCGCCCTCGCCTTCATGATCCGCGACGTCGCGATGAGCTCCATCGCGCGTGTGATCTTCTTGATGGACTGCGTCGACCGGATCCGCCGCCGCAGCACGCGAATCTGTGCCGCCATCCCGCTGCTCCTCCGCTGCCCGTCTTAGCTCGAGGCCGGTGCCGGCTTGTTGACCTTGACCGACTCGCGGTCGACCTCGTCCTCGTCCAACGCCTCGGCCTGGGCCTCCTTCGGCACCACCGACGAGCCATCGGTCGCGGTGAAGTCGTTCTTGAAGTCCTTCACCACGCTCGCGATGCGGTCGGCGAGCTCGTCGGAGAGCTTCCCGGTGTCGCGGATCTCGCCGAAGATGCCGTCGTGGTTGCGCCGCACGTGGTCGAGGAACTCCGACTCGAAGCGACGGACGTCGGCCACCGGCACCGAGTCGAGGTGCCCGCGGGTGCCGAGGAAGATCGAGACGACCTGCTCCTCGACGGGCTGCGGCCGGTACTGCGCCTGCTTGAGCAGCTCGACGAGGCGTGCGCCACGGCCCAGCGCCGCCGCCGACGCGGCATCGAGGTCGGAGCCGAATGCGGCGAACGCCTCCAGCTCACGGTACTGCGACAGGTCCAGACGCAGCGACCCGGAGACCGTGCGCATCGCGCGGACCTGCGCGGAACCACCCACGCGCGACACCGAGATGCCGACGTTGATCGCGGGGCGGACACCCTGGTTGAACAGGTCGGACTCGAGGAAGACCTGGCCATCGGTGATCGAGATGACGTTGGTCGGGATGTAGGCCGACACGTCGTTGGCCTTGGTCTCGATGATCGGCAGGCCGGTCATCGAACCCGAGCCGAGCTCGTCCGACAGCTTCGCGCAGCGCTCCAGCAGCCGCGAGTGCAAGTAGAAGACGTCGCCGGGGTAGGCCTCGCGGCCCGGCGGGCGGCGCAGCAGCAGCGAGATCGCGCGGTAGGCCTCGGCCTGCTTGGAGAGGTCGTCGAAGATGATCAGGACGTGCTTGCCCTGGTACATCCAGTGCTGGCCCAGCGTGGAACCGGTGTAGGGGGCGAGCCACTTGAAGCCCGCCGCGTCCGACGCCGGGGCAGCGACGATCGTCGTGTACTCCAGCGCGCCCGCGTCCTCCAGCGACTGCCGGATGCCGGCGATCGTGGAGCCCTTCTGGCCGATCGCGACGTAGATGCAGCGCACCTGCTGCTTCGGGTCGCCGGTGGCCCAGTTCTGCTTCTGGTTGATGATCGTGTCGACGCAGACCGCGGTCTTGCCGGTCTTGCGGTCACCGATGATCAGCTGGCGCTGGCCGCGCCCGATCGGGGTCATCGCGTCGATGGCCTTGATGCCGGTCTGCAGCGGCTCGCTGACGCTCTGGCGTTCCATCACGGAAGCGGCCTGCAGCTCGAGGGCGCGCTGCGTCTCGGCCTCGATGTCGCCGAGCCCGTCGATGGGCTTGCCGAGGGGGTCGATGACGCGCCCGAGGAAGGCGTCGCCGACCGGCACCGAGAGGATGTTGCCGGTGCGCTTGACCTGCTGGCCCTGCTCGATGTGGGCGTAATCGCCCAGGATGACCGCACCGATCTCGTGCACGTCCAGGTTGAGTGCGACACCCTGCACGCCACCGGGGAACTCGAGGAGCTCGTTCGTCATCGTCGAGGGCAGGCCCTCGACGTGGGCAATGCCGTCACCGGTGTCGGTGACGGTGCCCACCTCGTCCCGGGATGTCTCGGTCTCCAGCGACGAGACGTAGCTGGAGATCGCACTCCGGATCTCCTCGGAGGAGATCGTCAGCTCTGTCATGGCTGTCGTCGTTCCTTTTCTCGAACGTTCGGGTGGTCAGCTGGGGAGGGTGCGGCGCGCGGCGGCGAGCTTGCTCGCCACACTGCCGTCGATGACCTCGCCGCCGACCTGCACGACCAGACCACCCAGCAGGCGCTGGTCCAGCTCGACCTGCAGCGAGATCCGGCGCCCGTAGATGCGGGTCAGCGAGTCGGTGAGCTTCTGCTCCTGCTCGGGGGAAAGCGCCACCGGTGTGGCGACACGGGCCACCGAGCGGTCGCGGCGGGCCGCGGCCAGCTCGGCCAGCTCCTCGCACGCGACGGCGAGGTGCCGGTCGCGGGGCAGCCGGACGCTCTGGCGCAGCAGCGAAGCCGCCACCGGGGAGACCTTGCCATCCACCAGCTGGTCGAGCAGCGCGACGCGCCCGCCCACGGGGGCGGCGCCGTCGGCGAGCAGGGAGCCGAGCTGCGGCTCCCGGTCGACGACCCGGCCGAAGCGGAAGAGCTCGTCCTCGACGTCGTCGAGCGAACCGTCCTTCTCGGCCGCGGCGAGCAGTGCCTGCCGCGCGATCGACTCGAACCCGGAGACCAGGTCACCGGCCCGCGACCAGCGCGCCGCGACGAGCCCCTTGGTGATGTCGAGCGTGGGTGCGGCGACCTGCTGCCCCAGCAGCCGCTCGAGCAGGCCCGTGCGGGCCGCCTCCGGCGACGACGGGTCGGCGAGCAGCCGCCGCAGCGAGCGCTGCTCGACGAGCAGCTGCGTGATCCCGAACAGCTCGTCGCCGAGCCGCTGCAGGTCGGCAGCCTGCGCCGAGTCGGCGAAGGCGTCCAGCCGGGCCTGTGCCGAGGCCATCGACTCCCGGCTCGCCGCAGGCAGGACCTCGGCCATCAGCTCGCCCCGCCGGCCGGGGTGGTCTCCCGGCTCTCAGCCATGCCGTCCAGCTCGGCCAGGAACGCGTCGACGGTGGCCGAACGGCGCGCATCGTCGGCGAGGGACTCACCGATGAGGCGCTCGGCCAGCTGCACGGACAGCCCGCCGACCTCACCGCGGAGCTGGCGCACGGCCTGCTCACGGGCCGCGGCGAGCCGCTCCTCGCCACGCTGCCGGATCCGGGCGGACTCCTCCTCGGCCTGGGTCCGCAGCTCGGCCTTGATCTGCTGACCCTCGGCGCGGGCGTCGTCGCGGATACGGGCGGCCTCGGCACGCAGGCCGGCCAGCTGCTCCTCGTACTGCCGCTTGAGGTCGTTGGCTTCCTGCTGGGCCTCCTCGGCCCGCTTCAGCCCGCCCTCGATCTTGTCCGTGCGCTCGGCGTAGACCTTCTCGAACTGCGGGAACGCCGTCTTGCGGAGGACGAGGAACAGCAGGATGAACGCGATCGTCCCGACGATGATCTCGACGGGGTGCGGTACGAGGGGGTTCAGCTCCTCGGCCGCGAGAAGGGTGGTCGTCATGGGTGTCTCCTCCGCCTACCCGGCGTTCGGCGTGCGTCAGGCTCCGGGCAGCGCGAACGCGAGCACCAGGCCCAGGATCGCGAGCGCCTCGGAGAGCGCCATGCCGATGAACGCGATGCCCTGCAGCTGGCCACGGGCCTCCGGCTGGCGGGCGACGCCGTTGATGAATGCGGCGAACACGATGCCCACGCCGATGCCCGGGCCGATCGCGGCGAGACCGTAGCCGATGACGTTCAGGTTTCCGACAACCATTGCACTTTCCTTTCGTCCGGTCCGGGGGCACGTCCCACGGAGCCGTCAGTCGTGGAGGTGGGACGACCTAGTGGTCGTCGGCCAGCACGGTGCCGATGTACGACGCCGTGAGGATCGTGAAGACGTAGGCCTGCACCACCTGGATGAAGGCCTCGAAGAACGTGAAGACGATGCCCATGCCGAAGGCGAACGGCGACAGCACGCCGAGCAGGATCGACTCCGAGTGCAGCAGCATGTACTCGCCGCCGAGGATGAACACCAGCAGCAGCAGGTGGCCGGCGAACATGTTGCCGAAGAGTCGCAGCGACAGCGTGACCGGCCGCAACAGGATGTTCGAGAGGAACTCGATCGGCGTGAGCACGATGCGGACCCACCACGGCACGCCGGGCGGCCAGGTCGACACGCGCATGTATCCGACGAACCCGTGCCTGCGGATCCCGACGACGTTGTAGATCAGCCACGACATGATCGCGAGTGCGTAGGCGACGCCGGGGTGCGAGAACGACGGGAACTGGATCAGCGGCACGATCCCGAACAGGTTGTTCACCAGGATGAAGGCGAACAGCGTGGTGAGGTACGGGACGTACTTGAGGTACTCCGGCCCGATGTTGTCGCGGGCGATCGAGTTCCGGACCATGCCGTGGAACGACTCGCCGAGGAACTGCGACTTGCTCGGCACCAGCGCCGGCCGCCGCGACGTGTAGGCGAAGAACGCGTACACGATGACCGCGGCGAGCACGAACTGCAGGACTGGCTTCGTGACCTCGCCGAAGATCGGCGGTAGCTGGAAGTCCTCGACACCCGGGGCGTTGAAGCCCGGTGTGGGGGCGGTGGCCGGGATGGTCACCCAATGCTCCTTCCGGTTCCACCTTCCGGGTGATCCGGAGCGGCAGAATCGTGACGATCAGGACTTAACGTACCTGATGTAGATCAAGTACAGCGAGGCAGCCCCACCGAACAGCAAGCCGACCGGCAGGAACACACCCGTGCCCAGCAGTGCGTCCAACCCCCAGCCGATCCCACCGAAGAGGAGGAAGCCCGACAGGAGGTAGGACAGAGCGGTCCACGCGTCGCCCGGCGGTGGCGTCTTGGCGCCGCCGCCGCGCGACTGGTCCGGCTCCATCGGAACGGACCATATCAGGCGGGTTAGCAACTCTTTACCAGGGATGACCTCGGCGGACGCCGCGACGACCCTGCTACGGCACCGTTCGGGCCGGCCGCGACGCCGACGTGGCTCTATCGGCCGTAGAAGAACGGACGAACGTGACACGGATCCCAGGGAGAGCCCGCTCACAGACGAGTGGCCGCACCCGTTCGGGATCACTCAAAGGTCTACAGCCGGTATCCGTGTGCGCACGAATCCGACCACCTCGCCGACGATCCACGCCGCCGTCACCGCGAGGATGGTGAACGCGAACGCGCGACCGTCGAACAGGGTGGTGCCCTGGAACAGCAGCAGGAACACCAGCATGAAGAGGATCTTCACGCCGAACGCGGTCATCGCGCCGATCATCACGCCCGCCGGGGTGGCCCGGGCCGTGCGCGCCATCACCCATGTACCCAGCCAGCCGAGCCCGCCGGCGACCACGGCCCCGGCCAGTGCCCCGACCAGCCCTGGCACCCCGCGCAGCAGGAACGCGACGACCAGCGCGATCACGGCGACGACGACCGTGATGATCACGGCGTTGCGCTGCATCGCCGCGGCGAGCTTCAGCACGGTGGCGACGTGCGGCGCGTCGGACTGTGCATTCGACCGGGATTCCGGTGCGGTCATCTATCGGCCCTCACTCTCGGGATGGCGGAGGCGAGCACGGCCACGAGCAGGCCGATCCCCACCGTCCACAGCACGATGAACGGGTCGTCGATCAGCGCCAGCGCCACCGCGCCGAACGCCAGCACTCCGGCCCACAGGTAGATCAGCAGCACCGCGCGCCGCTGGCTGTGCCCGATCTCGAGCAGCCGGTGGTGCAGGTGCATCTTGTCCGGCGAGAACGGCGACAGGCCCTTGCGGGTGCGCCGCACCACGGCCATGAGCAGGTCGAGCAGCGGCACGAACACCACTGCGGCGAGCACGATGAGCGGCGCGAAGAGCGCCAGCACGTCCTTCGGGCCCGCGCCGATGATCGAGATCTTGCCTGAAGCGCTCGTGGTGGCGGCGGCCAGCAGCACGCCGATGAGCATCGAGCCGGAGTCGCCCATGAAGATCCGGGCCGGGTTGAAGTTGTGCGGCAGGAACCCCAGGCACGCACCGGCCAGCACGGCCGCGATCAAAGCGGGCGAGTACACCGAGGGGTCGTTGCCGACCCGACCCACCAGCCCGATCGTGAAAAGGCCGACAGCCGCCGCGGCGATCATCCCGACGCCGGCCGCGAGCCCGTCGAGCCCGTCGACGAAGTTCATGGCGTTCACCAGCGCCACCGTGAGCAGCACCGTGAGCAGCACGCCCTGCTCCTGCCCCAGGATCAGCAGGGAGCCGGACTCGCCGGAGTCGGATCCGCCCCACGGCACGAAGAACACCGTCCACTGCACCCCGAAGATCACCAGGATGCCGGCGGCTGTGGTCTGGCCGGCGAACTTCGTGAGGGCGTCGAGGTCGTAGCGGTCGTCCAGCGCGCCGACGGCCGCGAGCAGCAGCGCGGCGCCCAGCACGCCGAGCACCTCGGAGGCGTTGTTGTCGAACGCCAGCCGCAGCGCCGGCAGCTGGTAGGCCATGCCGACGCCCGCGAGCACGCCACCGAGCATCGCGAGCCCGCCCCACCGCGGGGTGGGCGTGACGTGCACGTCGCGCTTGCGTGGCCACGCCACCGCGCCGAGCCGCAACGCGAGCACTCGCACCGGGCCGACCAGCAGGAACGTCACGACCGTGGCCGTCAGACCCGCGAGCAGGAACTCCCGGATCGGCAGGACGAGCGTGGGGACCGCCACGGTGGACGTGCGTTACGCGCGCGGGTAGGCGGGGGCGCGCGCGACGAGCGTCGACACCGCCGTGGCCACCTCGGCCAGCTCCGCGTCGCCGGCCGGGGTGGCGTGCTCGGCCCGCACCGCGCGGCCGAGCAGGGAGCCGATCTCGGCCATGTCCGTCTCGGTCATGCCCTGGGTGGTGACGCTGGGCGAGCCGACCCGCAGGCCGGACGGCTTGAGCGGGGGCGCCGGGTCGTACGGGATCGAGTTCTTGTTCAGGGTGATCCGCGCGGCGTCGCAGCGGGTCTCCGCCTGGTCGCCGGTGATCCCGATGGGGCGCAGGTCCACGAGCGCGAGGTGGGTGTCGGTGCCGCCGGACACCGGCCGCATGCCCTCGGCCTCGAGGGCCTTGGCCAGCGCCTGGGCATTGGCGATCACCTGGCCGGCGTAGGCCTGGTACGCGGGCTGCGCCGCCTCCCGCATGGCGACGGCCTTCGCGGCCACCGAGTGCATGAGCGGACCGCCCTGCGAGAACGGGAACACCGCCTTGTCGATGGCCTTCGCGTGCTCCGCCTTCGCCAGGATCATGCCGCCGCGAGGGCCACGCAGCACCTTGTGCGTGGTGGCCGTGACGACGTCGGCGAACGGCACCGGCGACGGGATCACCTTGCCCGCCACCAGGCCGATGAAGTGAGCCGCGTCGACCATGAGCTTGGCGTCGACCTCGTCGGCGATCTGCCGGAACGCAGCGAAGTCGATCAAGCGCGGGTAGGCCGTGGCACCGGCGATGATGAGCTTCGGGCGGTGCTCCAGCGCCAGGTCGCGCACCTGGTCGTAGTCGATCAGCTCGCTGTCCTCGCGCACCGTGTAGGACACGGCGTTGAACCACTTGCCGGAGAAGCTGACCTTGCTGCCGTGCGTGAGGTGCCCGCCCTGCTTGAGGTCCATCGCGAGCACGGTGTCGCCGGGGCGGGTGAACGCGGCGTAGACCGCGAAGTTGGCCGACGCGCCCGCGTGCGGCTGCAGGTTGACGTGCTCGGCGCCGAAGAGCTCCTTCGCCCGTGCGTTGCCGATCTCCTCGGCGCGGTCGACGACCTCGCAGCCACCGTAGTAGCGCCGGCCCGGGTAGCCCTCGGCGTACTTGTTCGACAACGTGGACCCCAGCGCGGCAAGAACGGCCGGGCTGGTGAGGTTCTCGCTGGCGATGAGCTGGAGTCCGCCGCGAAGCCGGTCCAGCTCGTCCAGCACCACTCCCGCGATCTCCGGGTCCTGGTGCTGCAGCGCGGTGAAGTCCGGGCCCCAGAACGGGGTGCTCTGCTCGCTCACGGTTGAACGGTACCCGCTGCTACCTCGCACCCGTCCGGGCGTTCCCGGAGCAACGATCGCGTTTGTTGCCACTGCTCTCGTATCGTGCCAGAATGCCCCGATGACCGCCGCCGGAGCCCGCGCCCGCGTGCGGGCCGAACTCACCCGCGAGATCGTCGACGCCGCCCGCCGCCACCTCGCCACCGACGGCGCCGCCGGGCTCTCGCTGCGCGCCGTCGCCCGCGAGCTTGGCATGGCCTCCTCCGCGGTGTACCGCTACTTCGCGAGCCGCGACGAGCTGCTCACGGCCCTGATCGTCGACGCGTACGACGCGCTCGGCGCCGCGGCCGAGCAGGCCGAGGCCGCTGTGGCACGCGACGACCTGCGCGGGCGCTGGCGGGCCGCATGCGGCGCAGCGCGCGAGTGGGCGCTGGCCCACCCGCACGAGTACGCCCTGATCTACGGCTCCCCGGTGCCGGGCTACGCCGCGCCGGAGGCCACCATCGGGCCCGCGTCGCGCGTGGGAGTGCTGCTGTGCCAGGTGGTGTCCGACGGGGTCACGGCAGGCGCCCTCGACACGGAGCCGGACGGAGCGGCGGCGGGCGGCGTGCTCACCCCGGGCGTCGCCGAGGGCCTCGGACTACCGGAAGCGCTCGCTCCCCGGGTGATCACGGTGTGGAGCAGCCTCTACGGGGCGATCAGCTTCGAGCTGTTCGGGCAGACCAACAACGTCGTGGAGGACCACAGCCGCTACTTCGACGCCGCGGTCGAGCGCCTCGCCGACGTCGTGCTGCTCCCCTGAGCCCACCCCGGATTCAGGCAGGGAGCACCTCTCGGCCTAGCACTTCGGCTACCGCCTCCGTGCTGACCGCTCCTTCGCGGAGGACGCGCGGCGCGTCGCCGGTGAGGTCGACGATGGTGGACGCCACCGGCTCCCCGGACGGCCCGCCGTCGAGGTAGACCGCCACTTTCTCGCCGAGCTGCTCCTGCGCCTCGGCCGCCGACGCCGCGGGTGGCTGACCGGAGACGTTCGCGCTCGACACGGCCATCGGCCCGACGTCGCGCAGCAGTTCGAGCGCCACCGGGTGCAGCGGCATCCGGAGCATCACGGTGCCCTTGGCCGCGCCCAGGTCCCACTTCAGCGACGGCGCGTGCGTCAGCACCAGCGACAGCCCGCCCGGCCAGAACGCCTCGATCAGGTCGCGGGCGGTCTTGGGCACGCCGAGCACCAGGCCGTCGATCGTCGACCACGAGCCGACGAGCACCGGGACGGGCATGTCCGGGCCGCGCTGCTTCGCGCCGAGCAGGTTGCGCACGGCAGGCGCGCTGAACGCGTCACAGCCGATGCCGTACACCGTGTCGGTGGGCAGCACCACGAGCCGCCCGGCCTTGACCGCCCGAGATGCGGCAGCAAGGCCCTCCGTGCGCTGGTCGGGAACCGCGCAGTCGTACGTCGAAGCCACGACCTGAGCCTACTGACGGGCCCTCACGCACTCCCTTCCCGCCCACGCCACCCGTCGACGGGGCGCGCCGGCCGACATCGGGTGCGCCGGCCAAGAAGGGGTGCGCCGGCTGACTGAGCCAGCAACCGCCCTCGACCCCACTCACCCACGCACCCCGTCTCCGCTCACACACCCCTTGTACGCCCGCGCCACCCGTCGACGGCCGTCGACGGGGCGCGTCAGCCGAGACGGGGTGCGCCAAGCAGGAGTGGTGCGCGGTGCGGCGTCAGGCGGGGTGGAGGGGGCGCCGGCGGGCCGTGGCGAAGCGGGGGCGGCCTGCCAGGTCGGCGTGCTCCTCGACGTCGGTGAGCACGCGGCGACGGCGCAGGAGGGCGGGAACGGACTGGCCGTGGGTGTCGTCGTGCTCGATCGCCAGGGCCCCGCCGTAACGCAGCAGGGCGGCGGACGCCGAGATGATGGCGCGGATGATCACCAGCCCGTCCGGGCCGCCGTAGAGGGCGGTGGGCGGGTCCCAGCCGCTGACCTCCGGCGGCAGCGGCGTGCCGTCGGGGACGTACGGCGGGTTGCACAGCACCAGGTCGACGTGGGTCTCCAGCTCGACGAGCAGGTCGGGCCGGCGCACGTCGGCCTCGTGCAGTGTGACCGGGGTGCCGCCCGCCTCGACGTGTGCGGCGATGTTGCGATCGGCCCAGCTCAGCGCGGCGGGGGCGAGCTCGACGGCGTGCACGGCGGCGTCCGGGCGGCTCGCGGCCACCGCGAGGGCCAGCGCCCCGGTGCCCGTGCACAGGTCCACGACCACCGGCGCGGCCACTTCGGCGATCTCCCGCAGCCCCCACTCGAGCAGCAGCTCCGTTTCGGGGCGCGGGGTGAACACGCCGGGCCCCACCGCGACCTCGACCGGCCCGAGCACCGCCGAGCCCAGCAGGTGCTGCAGCGGCTCGCGCGTGGCCCGGCGCTCGACGAGCTTGCGCAGCGCCTCCAGGGCGGGCGCGTCGACGAGGGGGTGCAGCATGAGCCGCCCCCGGTCGACGCCGACGACGTGCGCCGCGAGCATCTCCGCGTCCACCCGGGGCGAGGCGACCCCGGCCCCGGCGAGCACCCGTTCGGCCTCGAGGATCGCGATCCGCAACGGCTTCCGGCTCACGACAAGCCTTCCCCGGATTGCAGCAAAGCCACTTTCACGCAACCAGATGGCATGAAAGTGGCTTTGCTGCAATCACCGGACCTCACGAACCCACGGCCTCCGCGCGCTCCGCCGCCTGGAGGGCGTCGATCACGGCTTGCAGGTCTCCGTCCAGCACCGACGACAGGTTGTGGGCCTTGTAGCCGACCCGGTGGTCGGAGATGCGGTTCTCCGGGAAGTTGTAGGTGCGGATGCGCTCGGAGCGGTCGACCGTGCGCACCTGGGAGCGGCGCTCCACGGACGCCTTCGCGGCCGCCTCCTCCTCGGCGAGGGCCTGCAGCCGCGAACGCAGCACCTCCATCGCACGGGCCCGGTTCTGCAGCTGTGAGCGCTCGTTCTGGCAGCTCACCACGATGCCGGAGGGCAGGTGCGTGATGCGGACGGCCGAGTCGGTGGTGTTGACGCTCTGCCCGCCGTGGCCCGACGAGCGGAAGACGTCGACGCGGAGGTCGTTCTCGTCGATCTCGACGTCGGCGTCCTCGCCGGTGTCGGGGTAGACCAGCACGCCCGCGGCGGAGGTGTGGATGCGTCCCTGCGACTCGGTGACCGGCACCCGCTGCACGCGGTGCACCCCGCCCTCGAACTTGAGGGCCGACCAGACGCCGTCGGCGACCGGCTCGCGCGAGCGCACGGTGACGGTGAGGTCCTTGTACCCGCCGAGGTCGGACGGCACCGAGTCGATGATCTGGGTGACCCAGCCGCGGTGCTCGGCGTAGCGCAGGTACATGCGGGCGAGATCGCCGGCGAAGAGGGCCGACTCCTCGCCGCCCTCCCCCGACTTGATCTCGAGGATGACGTCGTGGCCGTCGTGCTGATCGCGGGGGACGAGCAGTTCGGCGAGGCGCCGCTCCAGCACGGGGATCCTCGCGGCCAGATCGTCGGCCTCCGCGGCGAACGACGAGTCCTCCGCCGCGAGCTCGCGAGCAGTGCCGATGTCGGCCCGGGCCGCGGCGAGCTCGCGGGCGACGGCGACGATCGGGCCGATCTCGGAGTACCGCCTGCCCAGCTTGCGGGCGGTGGCGGCGTCGGCGTGCACGGACGGGTCGGCGAGCCGTAACTCCAGCTCGGCGTGCTCGGCGAGCACCGCTTCGACGGCCGGTGCCGTCATGACGCCTCCTCTCCCAAGGTCCCCCGAACATGCCGACGGCGCCCACCGGTGGTCCGGTGGGCGCCGTCAGAGGAGCTACTTCTTGCCGGCCCGCTTGCCGTAGCGCGCCTCGAACCGGGCCACGCGGCCCCCGGAGTCGAGGATCCGCTGCTTACCGGTGTAGAACGGGTGGCACGCCGAGCAGGTCTCGACGGTCATCTTGCCGCTGGTCTTGGTGCTGCGGGTGGTGAACGAGTTGCCGCAACCGCAGGTGACCTGCGTCTCGACGTACTCGGGGTGGATGCCTGATCGCACGTTGGTTCCTCTCGAAGTGGCGCCGGGTCCCTGTAGCAACTCGGGTGAACCGGAGCCGGAGCGTGACGTCCCATTCAACCACCTGAGCCGCCCGCGGATTCCCGCGGGCGGCCCGGACGGTCAGTCGTTGTCGGAGCCGGGAGCGCTCTTCGCGACCTGCATCAGGAACTCGATGTTGGTGCGCGTCTTGCGGAGCTGGGTGAGCAGCAGGTCGATGGCCTGCTGGTCGTCCAGCCCGGAGAGCACGCGGCGCAGCTTGACCATCACGGCGTACTCGTCGGGCGACATCAGCAGCTCGTCCTTGCGGGTGCTGGAGTCGCCGACGTCGATGGCCGGGAAGATGCGCTTGTCGGCGATCTTGCGGTCGAGCTTGAGCTCGGCGTTGCCGGTGCCCTTGAACTCCTCGAAGATCACCGTGTCCATCGTGGACCCGGTCTCCACCAGCGCCGTGGCGAAGATCGTCAGCGAGCCGCCGTCCTCGATGTTGCGCGCGGCGCCGAGGAACCGCTTCGGCGGGTACAGCGCCGTGGAGTCGACACCACCGGACAGGATCCGGCCCGACGCGGGCGCGGCCAGGTTGTAGGCCCGGCCCAGGCGGGTGATGTTGTCGAGCAGCACGACCACGTCGTGGCCCAGCTCCACCAGGCGCTTCGCCCGCTCGATCGACAGCTCCGCGACCGTGGTGTGGTCTGTCGGCGGCCGGTCGAACGTGGACGCGATGACCTCGCCCTTCACCGACCGCTGCATGTCGGTGACCTCCTCCGGCCGCTCGTCCACGAGGACGACCATGAGGTGGCATTCGGGGTTGTTCGTGGTGATCGCGTTGGCGATGTTCTGCATGATCGTGGTCTTGCCCGCCTTCGGCGGGGACACGATCAGCGCGCGCTGACCCTTGCCCACCGGCATGACCAGGTCGATCACCCGGGTGGTGAGCTTGTGGGGCTCGGTCTCCAGCCGCAGCCGCTCGTTGGGGTAGAGCGGGGTGAGCTTGGTGAACTCGGGCCGCTGCTTCGCGGAGTCCGGGTCCTGGCCGTTGATCGAGTCGACGCGGACCAGCGGGTTGAACTTCTGCCGCGACTGCTCGCCCTCACGGGGCTCGCGCACGGCGCCGGTGATCGCGTCGCCGCGGCGCAGCCCGTACTTGCGGACCATCGACAGCGACACGTAGACGTCCGTGGGCCCGGACAGGTAGCCCGTGGTGCGGACGAACGCGTAGTTGTCGAGGATGTCGACGATGCCGGCGACAGGCAGCAGCACGTCGCCGTCACGCACCTCGGTGTCGACGTTGCCCTGGCTACCGCCGCCCTGGCTGCCCCGGTCGCGATCGCGGTCGCGGCCCCGACGACGGTCGCGGAACCGGCGGCCGCGCCGGCCCCGGCCATCGCCGTCGTCGTCATCGTCGTCCGGACGGTTGTCGCGCGGGCCGCGGGAGTCGGCGCGGTTGTCTGCGCGATTGTCCGGACGGTTGTCGCTGCGGTTGTCCGGACGATTGTCGCCGCGGTTGTCCGGGCGGGCGTCGCCGCGGTTGTCCGGACGGTTGTCGCTGCGGTTGTCCGGACGGTTGTCGCGGTTGCTGTCCCGGTTGTCGCGCCCACCGCGGTCGCGGCCGCCGTCGCGGCCACCATCACGGTCGCCGCGGCCACTGTCGCGCCGGTTCTCGGAGCGCGAGTCGCCGCTGTCCCGGCCACCGTCGCGCTGGTCTGCGGCGGGGTTCTCCGCCGGGGCGCTGCTCGGGGCGTCCTGCTGCTGGGCGGCTTCCTGCTGCTCGGCGCGGTTGCGCCGGCTCTGCCGGGTGCGCCGGGTGGGCGGGCCGGTGTCGGCCGGCTCGGCAGCGGTTTCGGCCGCGGGGGCAGCCGCAGGTGCGGTGTCAGCTGCAGGCGCAGGCTCAGCCGCAGGCGTGGGCTCAGCCGCGGGCGCGGCCTCAGCCGCAGGCGCCGGGGCGGCGGGGGTGGCGTCGGCCACCGACGCACCGTTCACGGTGGACGTGACGGACGGTGCGCCCGCCGGCCGGGACGCGGCCCGGCGACGCCGGGTCGGGGCCGCCGCAGGGGCGGCGTCGGCAGCGGGGGCGGCGCCGTTCACGGCGGGTGCCTCGACGCTCGCGGGCGCGGCGGCGGGCTCGTCACCGGTGCCGGGGAGGGCGGGCTGGGCGGCGGCGGAACGCTTGCGGCTCGCCGGCGCGCCCTGCTTCTCCTTGATGGCGGCGATCAGATCGCCCTTCCTCATCCCGGCGATGTCCGGGATGTTCAGCTCGCCGGCCAGCTGGCGGAGCTCCGCCAGCACCATGCCGGTGAGGCCGCCGCGCTTGCGAGGGGCGGGGGCAGCCTCGGTGCTGACGAGATCGGTCTCGCTCACAGATGTCCTTCCTGACCGACCGGGCTTCCAGCCCTGGTCAGCGGGATTCACACACTCATCCGGACGGTGTGCCGGACGACATGTCGGTCAACGGGTCGCGGGAAGTGCGGCCGCCCCGACAGCAAGGGTGGCAATCGTCGCGACGTTCCGGGGAAGAGGCCGCTCGGGTCGGAACCGGTCTGACGCGGTGGTTCTTGCGGATTCCGGCTCGAGTGGCCACGCGGATGCCGCGTGGATCGCCGTTGCGTTGCCGAGAGTAGACGGTCCGGCCTGATCGCGGCAACAACCCCCTGTCATGGCGCGCCGGATGGATCAGCCTCAGCCGATCTCGACCCGCACGCCTGTGCTGTCGACCGGCAGCGCGAGGGCGGTGAAGCCGCGCAGGTCCAGGTCCGGCGGCACGGTGCCGTCGGTGGTGAGGGCCAGCACGGTGGGGCCTGCTCCGGAGATCGCGGCGGGGATACCGCGGTCACGCAGCGCATCGACCAGGTCGGCCGACTCCGGGTATGCCGGACGCCGGTAGCCCTGGTGGAGCCGATCCTCCGTGGCCGGCAGCAGCAGCTCGGGGCGCTGGGTGAAGGCCAGCACGGCCAGGGCGGTGCGGCTGCCGGTGAAAGCCGCGTCGACCAGCGGGACGCGGTCGGGCAGAAGCCCGCGCGTGGTGCTGGTGAGCGATTCGGTTCCCGCGACGAGCGCAACCGGATGGATGCCCGGGTGCACGTCGAGTCGTACAGCGTGAAACCGCTGTGAAGTATTCCCGGGCGTTTCCCAGGCGACGACGAAACCGCCGAGCAGGCTGGCCGCCGCGTTGTCGGCGTGGCCCTCCATACCCGCTGCGACATGCAGGATCGTGTCGCTGTCCAGCTCGACGTCGCGGCCGGCGAGCACCATGGCCGCCGTGGCGCCCGCCACGGCCGCGGCCGCCGAGCTGCCCAGCCCGCGCGAGTGCGGGATGGCGTTGCGGCACCGCATCCGGATGCCGGACGGGGCGTCCCCGACGACGTCCCACGCCGTGCGCATCGCCCTGGCCACGAGGTGAGCCTCGTCGCACGGCACGCGGCCCGCGCCCTCCCCGGCCACCTCGACCGCGATCCCGTCGGGCGCCACCGAGACCTCGACCTCGTCGTACAGGCCGAGCGCGAGCCCCAGCGTGTCGAAGCCGGGCCCGAGGTTCGCCGACGAGCCCGGCACCCGCACCCGGACCTCGCGGGGGCGGCCCATCAGTGCAGTTCCAGCGCCGCCGCGACGGCGCCGGGGTCGATCGGCACCACAGTGGGCTCCGGCGCGGCGAGCAGTGCGGTGTCCGGGTCCTTCAACCCGTGGCCCGTGACGGTGCACACGACGAGCGAGCCGCGGGGAAGCGTGCCGTCGCCGGACGCCTGCAGGAGCCCGGCCACACTGGCGGCTGATGCCGGCTCGACGAACACGCCCTCGCGCGCGGAGAGCAGGCGGTACGCGGAGAGGATCTCGTCGTCGGTGACGGCGGCGAACCGGCCGTCCGACTCGTCGCGAGCGGTCATCGCGCCGGCCCACGAGGCGGGGGCGCCGATCCGGATGGCGGTGGCGATCGTCTCGGGGTTCGTCACGGGCTCGCCGTGCACGAGCGGCGCGGCGCCCGCGGCCTGGAACCCGAACATCCGCGGCGGCGTGTGGATCAGCCCGTCGGCGAGGTAGGCCTTGTACCCCTGCCAGTACGCGGTGATGTTGCCCGCGTTGCCCACGGGCAGGCAGTGCACATCGGGAGCACGGCCGAGCTCGTCGCAGATCTCGTACGCCGCGCTCGCCTGACCGGCGATCCGGGTGGGGTTCACCGAGTTGACGAGCGCGGCCACGGGGTAGTCGGCCGTGGTCTTGCGGGCGAGCTCGAGGCAGTCGTCGAAGTTGCCGTCGATCTGCAGGATGCGGGCGCCGTGGGCCACGGCCTGCGCCAGCTTGCCGAGCGCGATCTTGCCCCGCGGCACGAGGACGGCGCAGGTCATCCCGGCGCGCGTGGCGTACGCGGCGGCTGAGGCGGAGGTGTTGCCGGTGGACGCGCAGAGCACGCCCTGCTTGCCGTCGGCAAGCGCGTGGGTGACCGCCACCGTCATCCCGCGGTCCTTGAACGAGCCCGTGGGGTTCGCGCCGTCGACCTTGAGGAAGACCTCGCAGCCGGTGGCCACGGACAGGTGCGGCGCGGGCAGCAGCGGCGTGCCGCCCTCGCCGAGCGTGACGACGGTCCAGCCCGCCTCCACCGGCATGCGCTCCCGGTAGGCCTCGATCACCCCCGGCCAGCGGGTGAGCTTCTGCGCGGCGGTCATCCCGCAACTCCCTTCCGGCCCAGGTCCTCGACCCGAAGCACGCTGTGGACACCGTGCACGACGTCGAGCCCGGCCAGCACGTCGACCGTGGCGGCGAGCGCCGCCTCCGGTGCCTTGTGCGTGACGACGACGATCCGCGCGGAGCCGTTGCCCTCGCCCTCGCCGGTCTGGCGGGCCGCGGCGATGCTCACGCCGTGGCGGGCGAACTCGCCGGTGATCGTCGAGAGCACGCCCGCGCGGTCGACGACCTCCAGGCTCACGTGGTAGCGCGTGCGCAGCGTGCCGATCGGGCGGATCGGCAGGCTCGCGTGGGCCGACTCCCGCGGCGCCCGCCCGCCCAGAACGCGGTTGCGCGCCACGGCGACGAGGTCGCCGAGCACCGCGCTCGACGTCGGTGTGCCGCCCGCGCCCTGCCCGTAGAACATCAGCTGGCCGGCGGCCTCGGCCTCGACGAACACCGCGTTGAACGCCCCGTCCACAGCCGCCAGGGGATGCACGGCGGGGATCATCGCCGGGTAGACGCGCGCCGACACCGACTCGGGCACCGTGTCCTCGGCCGGCGTGCGCTCGCAGATCGCCAGCAGCTTGATCACGCAGCCCATCGCCGACGCCGCCGCGATGTCGGTGGCGGTGACGGCGCGCATGCCCTCGCAGTGCACGTCGGCGGCGTTGACGCGGGTGTGGAAGGCCAGCGACGCGAGGATCGCGGCCTTGGACGCCGCGTCGTAACCGTCGACGTCGGCGCTGGGGTCGGCCTCGGCGTAGCCGAGGCGCGTGGCCTCCTCCAGCGCGTCGGCGTAGCTCGCCCCGGACGCGGTCATCGCGGAGAGGATGAAGTTCGTGGTGCCGTTGACGATGCCGGCGACGCGCGTGATCCGGTCCCCCGCCAGTGACTCGCGCAGCGGGCGCAGCAGCGGGATCGCGCCGGCGACGGAGGCCTCGTAGTAGAGGTCCACGCCGGAGGCGTCTGCGGCCTCGGCGAGCGCGGGGCCGTCCTCGGCGAGCAACGCCTTGTTGGCCGTGACCACCGACTTGCCGGCCTTGAGCGCCTCCAGCAGCAGCGTGCGGGCCGGCTCGATGCCGCCGATCACCTCGACGACGACGTCCACGTCGTCGCGCGTGACCAGGCCGGACGCGTCGGTGGTGAGCAGGTCGCCGAGGTCGGCGTGCTTGTGCGGGCGGCGCACGGCCACCCCGGCCAGCTCGATTTGCGCGCCGGCGCGGGCGGCCAGCTCGTCGGCCTGCTCGTGCAACAGCCGCACGACCTCACGGCCGACGGTGCCGCAGCCCAGCATGGCCACGCGGATCGGTTTCACGCCCCGATCCTCGCTGGTGCGCCTTCCCCGAGGGCACCCCGGGTGCGCGGACTCACGCGCCCACCTCCAGCCGGAACTGGTCCTCGACCGTTTCGCGACGCAGCAGAGTGCGTGCCTCCCCGCCGCGCACCGCCACCACCGCGGGGCGGGGCAGGCGGTTGTAGGAGCTGGCCATCGAGTAGCAGTACGCGCCGGTGGCGGCCACGGCCAACAGGTCGCCGGGGGCGAGGTCGGCGGGGAGCCAGCAGTCGCGCACGACGATGTCGCCGCTCTCGCAGTGCTTGCCGACCACCCGCGAGAGCACGGGGTCGCCGCTGCCGTCGCGCTCGGAGGAACGGGAGACGAGCCGGCAGTCGTACACCGCGTCGTAGAGCGCGGTGCGGATGTTGTCGCTCATCCCCCCGTCGACGCTCACGTAGCGCCGCATCGACGACCCACCCAGCGGCACGTCCTTGATCGTGCCCACGGTGTAGAGCGTGATCCCGGCCGGCCCGGCGATCGCCCGGCCCGGCTCCACGGCGATCAGCGGCACGTCCAGGTCCTCGGCGTGGCACTCGCGCTTGACGATCCCGCGCAGCTCCTCGGCCAGCTCGGGCACGTCCACCGGGGTCTCGTCGGCGCGGTAGGCGATGCCGAAACCGCCGCCCAGGTCGAGGGTGGTGAGCGCTGCCACCGCGTCGCCGCCGTGCTCCTTGTGCAGCCGCGCGAGGAAACGAACGACGCGGTGGGCGGCCACCTCGAAGCCCTCGGTGTCGAAGATCTGGCTTCCGATGTGGCTGTGCAGGCCCACGAGCGCGAGCCCGTCGGCCGCGAGCACCCGCCGCACGGCCTCGGCAGCCGCACTCGCCTCGCCGCCCGAGATCGCGAAGCCGAACTTCTGGTCCTCGTGGGCGGTGGCGATGAACTCGTGCGTGTGCGCCTCGACGCCCACGGTGAGCCGGATCATCACCGGCACGACCACGCCGCGCTCACGCGCCACCGCGTCGAGGCGGGCGATCTCGTGGAACGAGTCGAGCACGACCCGGCCCACGCCCGCCTCCACAGCCGCCACCAGCTCCTCGACCGACTTGTTGTTGCCGTGCAGCGCGATCCGCTCCGCCGGGAAGCCCGCGCGCAGCGCGACGGCCAGCTCGCCGCCGCTCGCGACGTCAAGGGAGAGGCCTTCCTCGGCGACCCAGCGGGCCACCTCGGTGCACAGGAACGCCTTGGCCGCGTAGTGCACCGCCTCCGCGCCGAACGCGGCGGCGAACTCGGCCGCACGGGAGCGGAAGTCGGCCTCGTCGATCACGAAGAGCGGGGTGCCGTACCGATCGGCGAGGTCACGCACGTCGACGCCGCCGATCTCCAGCGCGCCGCTCTCCCCGCGGTCGGCGTGGCGCGGCCACACGGCGGGCGCGAGCTCGTCGAGGCCCGCGGCGTCGAGCGGGCGTGGGCCCGCGGTCTCCGGCGGGACGGTGATGCCGGCGTGCAGCGGGCCGGCGGGATGGGCGTTCATGATGTCGCCTCCGCGGAAGAGAGCACGTCGGCGTTCACATCCGCTCCGGAGCCGAGACGCCGAGCAACCCGAGCCCGTTGGCGAACACCTGGCGCGCGGCGACGCAGAGCGCCAGCCGGGCCCGGTGCAGGTCGCTGACCTCCTCGTCGCCCATCGGCAACACGCGGCACGTGTCGTAGAACTTGTGGTACGCGCTGGCCAGCTGCTCGAGGTAGCGGGCCACCCGGTGCGGCTCCCGCAGCTCCGCCGCCGCCGCGACGACCGCCGGGAACTCGCCGATCGTGCGGATCAGGTCGCCCTCGCGCGGGTGCTCCAGCAGGCCGTAGGCGTCGCCGGGCTCCAGGCCGAGGTCGGCGGCGTTGCGGGCGAGCGACGCCAGTCGGGCGTGCGCGTACTGCACGTAGAAGACCGGGTTGTCGTTCGAGCGCTTGACCAGCAGGTCGAGGTCGATGTCGAGCGGCGAGTCGACCGACGAGCGCACCAGCGAATACCGCGCCGCGTCGACGCCGACGGCCTCGACCATGTCGTCCATCGTGACCATGTTCCCGGCGCGCTTGCCCATCCGCACCGGCTTGCCGTCCTTGACGAGGTTGACCAGCTGCCCGATCAGCACCTCGACCACCGCCGGGTCGTCGCCGAAGGCGGCGGCTGCCGCCTTGAGGCGGCCGATGTAGCCGTGGTGGTCGGCACCGAGCATGTAGATGCAGAGGTCGAAGCCGCGCGAGCGCTTGTCGCGCAGGTAGGCGAGGTCGCCCGCGATGTAGGCGGGGTTGCCGTCGCTCTTGATGACCGGCCGGTCCTTGTCGTCGCCGAAGTCCTTGGACCGCAGCCACCACGCGCCGTCGGCGAAGTAGAGGCTGCCGGAGTCCTTCAGCTGTTGCACCACCGCGTCGACCGCGCCCGACTCGTACAGCGACTGCTCGTGGAAGAACACGTCGAAGTCGGTGCCGAAATCGTGCAGGGTGCTCTTGATGCCGTCGAACATCCGCCCGACACCCACGCGCCGGAACGCCTCGTCGCGCTCGGCGTCCGGCAGGTCGAGTACACCCGGCTCGGTCTCGACGACCTGCTGGGCGACCTCGCCGATGTACGCGCCGGCGTAGCCGTCCTCCGGCGTCGGCCGGCCCGTCGCCGCCGCGACCAGGGACCTGACGAACCGGTCGATCTGCGCGCCCGCGTCGTTGAAGTAGTACTCGCGCGTGACCTTGGCTCCCCGCGCCGACAACACGCGGCCCAGCGCGTCGCCGACCGCGGCCCAGCGGGTGGCACCCATGTGCAGCGGGCCCGTCGGGTTGGCGGAGACGAACTCCAGGTTGACGTTGCGCCCCGCGTGGTCGTCGCCGGTGCCGTAGCCCTCGCCCGCGGCGAGCACATCGCCGACGACGGCCCCCTGGGCGTCGGCGGCCAGCCGGAGGTTGATGAAACCCGGCCCGGCCACCTCGGCGCTCGCCACGCCCACGCGGCCGGCCAGCTCCTCGGCCAGCCAGCCGGCGAGGTCGCGCGGCGCGACACCGAGCTTCTTCGCGGCGCGCATGGCCACGTTGGTGGCGTAGTCGCCGTGCTCGGGGTTGCGCGGGCGCTCCACCGTGACGTCCGCGGGCAGCGCCGTGAGGTCCAGGCCACGTCGCGTCAGCACGTCGGACGCGGCGGCACGGACCAGTTCGGCGAGTACGGCAGGAGTCACCACTCAAGTCTAGGAGGTGCTGCTCACGGGTTCCTCATGCGCCGCTTCTAGACTGCGTTGTCGCAAGGGCCGTCCGGGTGACGGCGCGCGCACCCCGAGATTCCGAGGTCTGGACGGTTCATGGTCAGCGGCAAGACGAGCAAGGCGGTCCGCAAGACACGCCCGGCGGTGGTCGTCCAGAGGTCCACTCCGTGGGGGCTGATCGCCGCCGTTGTGGTGGTGGCGCTCTTCGCCGGCGTCGTCTTCGGCTACGCGTTCATGCGTAACCAGGAGAACCAGGCCCAGACCGACGCGATGGCGCCGTTCACACCCACCGCGGAGAAGCAGGACCCGTCCACGCAGATCGCCGGCGTGCAGGTCCAGCCGTACGAGGGCGGGCTGCACGTCGACCGGGCCACGCATGTCGCCTACACCCACAGCCCGCCGATGGGCGGCGCCCACGACTACAGCTGGGCCTCCTGCAACGGCGTCGTCTACCCGCAGGCCATCCGCACCGAGAACGCCGTGCACTCGATGGAGCACGGCGCCGTCTGGATCGCCTACAACCCCGACCAGGTCACCGGGGACGCGCTGGCGACGCTGACCAGCAAGGTGGACGGCCAGCCGTACACGTTGATGACCCCGTTCCCCGGGCTCGACCAGCCGATCTCGCTGCAGTCCTGGGGCCACCAGCTCAAGCTCGCGGACGCCAACGACCCGCGGATCGACCAGTTCATCGCCGCGCTGCGGCTGAACCAGTACCAGTACCCCGAGCCCGGCGCGAGCTGCAACGAGATCGGCCCCTCCGACGGCGGCTTCTCGCAGGACAACCCGCCGCCGTTCGAGCCGGCACCGGCGCCCGGCGCGCCCGGCGCGTACCCGGAGACCGTGGGCCAGGCGGCACCCGCCGCCGGTTCGTGATGGTCGGGGTGAGCACGCCCACCGCGCCGCCCGACGCGGCGGAGCCCGCGCCGCGGGAGGCGCGCTGGATCCGCCCGGCCCTCGCCGTCGTCGCGGTCGTCGGGCTGCTGCTGCTCGGCGCCGCGGGCGGGCTCCTCGTCGGCATGCCCGGCTCCACCGCCGCGGCCGTCCCGGCCACCGACTCGGTGGACGTCGGGTTCTCCCAGGACATGACCGTGCACCACCAGCAGGCCGTCACGATGGCCTCCTGGGAACGCGATCACACCACCGATCCCGTCGTGCACCAGCTCGCCGCCGACATCGAGGCCACCCAGACCTCCCAGATCGGCCGCATGCAGGGCTGGCTGGAGCTGTGGGGCGCGCCGTCCCTGCCCGTCGGCGGGTACATGGCCTGGATGACCGAGCCGTCGCACACCCACACCCCGGTGTCGGCAGGCGGCGTCGCCACCATGCCCGGCATGGCGAGCGACGAAGAGCTCACCGCCCTGCGCGCCGCCACCGGCCCCCAGCTCGACGTCCTGTTCCTGCAGCTCATGCTCCGCCACCACCAGGGCGGCGCCGGCATGCTCGAGTACGCCGCCGAGCGCGCGGCCGTGCCGCAGGTCCGCAACCTGGCCGCGCAGATGCTCCGCTCCCAGACCACCGAGACCGACTACCTGCGCCAGCTCCTCACCGAGCGCGGGGGGCAACCCCTGCCGTCCTAGATCCCGGCGTGCGCTAGGGTTACCTCACGCACGGCCCCCGTAGCTCAGGGGATAGAGCACCGCCCTCCGGAGGCGGGAGCGCAGGTTCGAATCCTGCCGGGGGCACCATGACGGTGACCACGAGAAGCGGCCCCTCACCTGCATAAACAGGGTGAGGGGCCGATCTTGTCGTGTCCGGGTGTCACCGGCCGGTGACGGCCATAGAGCGCCACGAGCGTCAGCGGCGGGCCACCGTGACGGCGTCGACGACCATGTCGACCAGCACGTCGGGGGCCGCCCAGAACGCGCCGTGGTCCTGCCCGGGCAGCACCCGCAGCGTCGCCCACGGGAGCAGGTCGACGAGCGCCTGCGCGCCCTCGTGGAAGAACGCCGGCGAGTTCTCCCCCACCACGACCGCGACCGGCCGCGAGATGCTCCAACGATCGGTGGGCAGCGGCTTCCCGCCCAGCGTGTCGGCCGCGATCTGCGCGTCGTAGGGCAGCGTGTGGGCGTAGCGGCACATCGTCTGCCAGGACGGGTCGGCCTGCATCGGCCCGACGAACTCCGCAGGCACGCCGACGACCTGCGTGAAGAAGTACTCGACCACCTCGCTGCGCCGGTCCTCGCCCAGCAGGGCCTCCACGTGCTGGCGGTAGTCGGCGGGCACCGGCCGGCCGGGGCCGACGATGAGCGGCGGCTCGTAGAGGAAGAGCCCGGCGACGCGATCGCCGAGCGCGGTGGCGGCGTCCAGTGCGAGCAGGCAGCCGCCGGAGCCGCTGGCCAGCGTGGCCGGCTCGCCGAGCGCGTCGAGCAGTGCGGCGATGTCCTCGACCTCGCGGGCCGGCGCGTAGGGCTGGGTGTCGCCGCTCTTGCCCCGGCCACGCCGGTCGTAGTTGACGACCGTGCACCGGTTCTCGAGGAGGCCGGCGATGGCATCGAGGCCGTGGCGGTCGTCCAGGGCCGTCCCGACGAGGACGACGACCGGCCCGCTGCCGGTGCGCTCGTAGGCGATGGTGGTGCCGTCGGCGGATGTGACGGTGGGCATGGCTGTCTCCTTCACCGCTCGACGTGCTCGCCGAGCTTGTCGAGGGCCTCGGCGAGGCCGGTGTCCATCCCGCTCGTCGCGGCCGTCGCGAGGTGCGCGGCGTCGACGTAGCGGGTCGTGATGGCGAGGTGGGTGCCACCGTCACGGCGGTCGATCGTGACGGTGATCGGGAGAATGCCGTCCGCGGGAAGCTCACCGGAGTCGTCGGCGATCCCGTCGTCGAACGCGAGCACGGTGGGCTCGTCGACGCGCCGGTACACCGCGATGCACTGCACGGGCGCCTCGCTGCCGTCGTCCGGCGCGATGCTGTAGCGCCAGCGCCCGCCCACGCGCACGTCCAGCTCGTGCACGGCGGCGCTCCAGCCGCGCGGGCTCCACCAGCGAGCCACCTCCGGCGTGGTCCAGCAGCGCCACAGCCGCTCGGAGGACGCGGCGAACGTGCGCTCGACCACCAGCTCGTACGGGTCCGCGCGCCGCGTGATCACCGTTCGGCCGCTCATGGCCGCCTCCCCTCGTCCTCCGGCTCCTGCAGGAGCTCGTCGAGCTGATCCATGCGGTCCTCCCAGATGCGGCTGAACGTGGCGAACCACGCGTCGAGCTCCCGGAAGGACTGCGCGCGCAGCCGGTAGATCCGTTGCTGTGCCTGCCGGTGTGCCTCCACCAGGTCGGCCTCGCCGAGGATGCGCAGATGCCGGGACACCTGCGGCTGGGCCAGCCCGAGCGCCGTGACGATCCCGCCGACCGGCCGCGGCCCGGAGCGCAACAGCTCCACGATGCGGAACCGGTTGGGCTCGGCCAATGCGGCCAGCCTCCCCGGGACGTCGGTCTCGTTCACGTACCCAAGTATGTATAGCAGTGCATATACATGTCAATAGATAAGCCCAGGTCGACAAGAGGCGTCGTTCGTACACTGATCAACCATCGGCTTGGCGATCGCGTTGCCGGTCGGCGCCGGGAGCGGCGGCTCGGTGCCGCGTGTCGACGCGGCCCAGGTGAGGCGCTGCGCGTGGGTACCGAACGACGTGCGGTCCGCGCCGATGGCGACGCCGACGATCGTGCAGGACTCGGTGCCGTGGTTGCGCCAGGCGTGCCGGGTGCCGTTCTGGATGACCACGTCGCCGGCCCGCACCACCGTCTGCTCGCCGCCGTCGAGCTCGAGCGTGATCTCGCCCGAAACGACCAGGACGTAGTCGAGGCTGTCGGTGGTGTGCATCCCCGGTGCGTCGGGCTCCATCGCGGCCATCGCGCCCGGCATCAGTCGCTCCAGCTCGGCCGAGGCCGCGGCCACATCGAGGCCGGGAGGTGGCACCAGCTCGCCCGGCGAGATTGTGTTGATCATGAAGCGCGACCCGTCCCGGGGCGGGTACCACGCCTCGGCGCGGCGCGGCGAGCCGTCGTCCGGGAACGTGGGCCGCTCGTCCCGGCCCCACAGCCGGTAGGCCGCACAGCCGGGCATCAGGTCGGAGGTGATGGGCTCGACATCACCGTCGTCGTCCACGCGGGCCCTGCCCTCCGGGTCGTGCCCGGTGACCACTCGACGAACTCTCGCGTGCCCCATCCGACACTCCTTGATACTTATGCGTATTGATACGGTTGCGTATCCTCCTGCCCGTGGTGAGCGAGTCGACCCGGCTGTCCGCCCAGGACTGGGCCCGGGCCGCGCTGAAGGCGATCGCGGACGGTGGGCTGGCCGCGGTCGCGGTCGAACCGCTGGCACGGACGCTCGGCGTGACCAAGGGCAGCTTCTACGCGCACTACCGGAACCGGGACGAGCTGATCACCGCGGCACTCGCGGAGTGGGTGCGAGGCCACGGCGACGAGGGACTCGCCGAGTTCGCCGCGATCGCCGATCCGGCACGGCGGTTGCGCGAGCTGCTCACCGCTGTCGTCCACGCCGTCCAGCCGCTGGCGCCATCGGTGCACCTGAGCCTGCTCGGCGACCGCAACGACCCCCGGGTCAGGGACGTGGTTCGCCGGGTGAACCGAGCCCGGCTGGAACTCCTGGCCCGCACCTACCGCGAGCTCGGCCTGCCACCGGACCGGGCGGCGTCCCGGGCACGGGTCGCCTACGCGGCCATCCTCGGGTTGCTGCACCTGGCACAGACCGATCCGGACGCGCCGAACTCCGCCGTACTCGCCGACGAGGCGGCTGCGGTCTTCCTGCCGTCATGACCGCGCACCCCGGCTGAGGTCGGGCACGCGCTCGCGCTGGGTCCCGGTGTCGGTGCTGCTGCGTAGCGTGTGCCGCGGTCACGTGTCCTGGAGGTTGACGATGCATTCGACGGTCCGCACGCCCGAGGGTGTCACGCTCGGGGTCGAGCACTTCGGCGACCCGACGGCGCCCCTCGTGCTGCTCGCGGGCGCCACGACCATGCTCTCCTGGCCCGACGCGCTCTGCGAAGCGCTCGCCGGCGGCGGACGTCACGTCGTGCGCTACGACCTGCGCGACTCCGGCGCGTCGACGACCGTCGATCCCGATGCACCGGCGTACACACTTCGCGACCTCGCCGCCGACGCCGCCGCGCTCGCCCGCAGGCTCGACGACCGGCCGGCACACCTGGCGGGCATCGGGGTCAGCGGGATGGTCGCCCAGGTCGCAGCGCTCGACCACCCGGACGCGTTCTCGGCGCTCACCCTCGCCGGGACGCGGCCCGTCGCACCGGGCCGGGTCGACGCCGACCTGCCCGACCACGACGCGGCGACGATGAAGCGGCTGTTCGCGCTCCCGATGCCCGACTGGTCCGACCGCGCCGCCGTGGCGGAGCACGCCGCCGTCGGCGCGGAGATCCTCGGCAACGACCCCGCCGCGGCACGCGCCACCGCCGAGCGCATCTTCGACCGCACCCCGGGCGCGGAGCCCGCGGTCCACATGGCCAACCAGCTCGGCATGGTGTTCTCCAAGCTCAACTGCAAGCCGCGCTGGCGCAAGCGGCTGCCCGAGCTCGCGATGCCGACGCTCGTGATGCACGGCCGTCGCGACCCGTTCTTCCCCGTCGGCAACGGCGAGGCGCTCGCGCGCGAGATCCCTGGCGCCCGGCTGCTCGTGCTCGAACGGGCCGCGACCGCGATCCCGGACGCGGCCGCCGATGACATCGCCGCGGCGATGCTCGCGCTGTAGCCGGACGGCGCCAGAACGGCTGTGGATCACGTCGAGTACCGCTGGACCCCGGCCACCTGGCTCCACATCTTCTGCCAGAAGTGCCGAGAAGGTGCGCCCGCAGCGGATTCGGCGAGGCGGGCGGATCGGGATGACACCGCCACGTCCGCGGGAGTCACCCCGGTGAAGGACTCGGGGCCGAAGCGGCCCCACGCCACGAAGGCGGCGAGGGCGAGGTAGGTCAGGTTCGCCACGGCGAGCCTGGCCTCGTCACGGCGGAGGTGGGTGATCATCGCGCCGACCATCAGCAACACCACACCCGCGGCGGCCAGCGGCACGAGAACCGGCGCGATGCCGAGCGCGGCGGGCAGGACCAGGCCCACTGCGGCCAGGAGCTCGATGGCGCCGAGGGACCTGACGAAGCCGACGCCGGCGTCGCCTGTCCATCCCCCGCCGTGGGCGGCGGCGAGCAGTCCCGCACTGATCCACAGAGCGAGGTTCATGATGTTCTCCTTGCGGGGTATCGAGTCACTCCGTGGGCCGGCGGGCCTGGTTCGCCTCGCGGGTGACGGCCCATGCGTCCGCCACCGGGCCCAGATGCCCGAGCTTGTCGGGGTTGATCACGGCGCGGATCGTCTGGATCCGCCCGCCCAGCACGTCGAGCGCGAAGGTGTTGATGACCTTGCCGTCCCGGTCGCGGAAGAGCGCGCCCGGCTGGCCGTTCACCTCGTGTGGCTCCACCACGACGCCGATCCGGATGAGCAGCGGGATGCTTGCGGCGAGCACCCGGGCCACGTTCTGTGCGCCGATGATGGGCCTGGCGTACTGCGGGGCCTTGCCACCGCCGTCGCCGACCATCTGGACGTCAGCAGCGAGCATCTCCTGCAGGCCGTTGACGTCGCCTTCCTTGAAGGCGTCGAAGAACCGCTCGGCGAGTTCCTCGCGCTCCTTCCGGTCGGCCTCGAACCGAGGGCGCCCTGCCTCCATGTGGCGGCGGGCCCGCACGGCGAGCTGGCGGCACGCCGCCTCCGACCGCCCCACGGCGGACGCGACCTCGGGAAAGCCGAACCCGAACACCTCCCGCAGCACGAAGACCGCCCTCTCGAGCGGGCTGAGCCGCTCCAGCAGCAACAGGGCCGCCATCGACACCGAGTCGGCCAGCTCCGCCGAGCGCTCCGGATCCTCGTAGGGGTCGGTGAGGAGCGGTTCGGGGAACCACGGCCCGACGTACGCCTCCCGCCGGACGCGGGCCGACCGCAGTACGTCGATCGAGATCCGGGTCACCACGGCCGAGAGGAAGGCCCTGGTCGACGTCGGCTGCGTGGGCGAGGCCGCGTAGCGCAGCCAGGCCTCCTGGACCGCGTCCTCGGCCTCGCTCACACTGCCCAAGATCCGGTAGGCGATCGCCGACAGCATCGGGCGCAGCTGCTCGAACTCCTCGGCTCGGGTCACGCCAACCCTTCCGCGAAGCCCTGCCGCCACGAGGGGTAGCGCAGCTCCCAGCCGAGCTCCCGCTTGGCCTTGGCGTTGGAGAAGCCGCGTCCCTCGGTCATCATCGTCACCGCCACGTCCCCGGCCAGAAGTCGGGCCAGCCACCTGGGGACCCGCATCGGCCGCTTCGCACCCGTACACGCAGCCAGATGGGGTAGCCACTCACCGGCCGGGGCCGGCTCGTCGTCGACGATGTTGAACACGCCGCTCACCTTCTGCTCCACCGCCAGCACGGTCGCGCTCGCCGCGTCGTCGAGATGCACCCACGAGCTGTACCCGGTGCCACCTCCGACGAGCGGGAACTGCCGCCTGCGCACGAACTCGACCACGTCGTCGGTGGCGCCCGGCCCGTAGAACCCGCCGTATCGCAGGACCGCACCGCCGGCCTCGACAACCGCCTTGTCGAGGTGGCGGATCGCCTCCATGCCCTTGCGCATGTTCGTCGGGCCCGGATCCAGCGGGTCCTCCTCGGTCTTCACCCATCCGCCCTGGCGGAGCCCGTTCCAGCTGGCGTGGCCCTGCGCGACGACATGGGACACGCCGGCCGCCTCGGCCGCGGACAGCAGGTGGTCCGTGCCCTCGGTGCGCAGCCGGTTGGTGGTGGCGAAGTAGCGATCCATGTGCTTCATATCGGGCTTGCCGGCGTGAGCGGGACCGATCGCGGTCATCTGGTGCACGATCACGTCCGGCTGGGCGGCCGCCACCGCTTCACCGACCGACAACGCATCGAGCCCGTCCATCACGACACCCTCGGCACCCAGCTGCTCCAGCAGACCCAGCTTGCCCGGGCCCGTCGTCGTCGCGGTCACCTGGTGGCCCCGGGCCACGAGCTGCGGCACCAGCCGCCGCCCCAAGACCCCGGTTCCACCGGCCACGAAAACCCGCATGACCATCACCTTCCTGTTTCCCGGATCGACTCTCGGTCAGATGACGAGACAGCCCCGCCCAGCTGTGACATCGAGGTCCGGCGATGAGGGGTGAGAGGACCTTCGACCCTGTCCGGTCGGTGTAGATCAGCGCATCGTCGAGGGCCGACGACCCGGAACGGGGATGGCACGAGTGACAGCCGCAGCAGATCCAGTGGCGATCGTCGAGCTGGTCGAGCTCGACGACGCCGGATGCCTCCGCCTGCTCGCCGGGGGCGAGATCGGTCGGGTCGTGTTCACCGACTCCGCGCTTCCCGCCGCCCAGCCGGTGACGTACCGCCTCGACGGCGAGGAGATCGTCTTCCGGACGGTGGGCGGGAGCAAGGTGGCCGCCGCCTGCCGGAACGCGGTGGTGGCGTTCCAGACCGACTGCATCGACCCTCGTACCGGAACCGGTTGGACCGTGCTCGGCGTCGGCGAGGCCTACGAGGTGGCCATGCCGGAACGGCTGTCCGAGCTGGCCGAAAAGTTGCCGGTGCCCTGGACAGTGAGCGGCAGGGTGCACACGATTGCCGTACCGCTGCGGCGGCTCAGCGGCCACCGGCTGGTCGCCGTGCCGGCCCGAGGACCCGAACACGACCGTCGGCCCGACTCCTGACGTCGAGCCGGCGCCACTGTCCCGAGGAGCCACCGTGCCCGTCAGCGTGTTCCTGCTCGACGATCACGAGATCGTCCGCCGCGGGATCACGCAGCTCCTCGAACCCGAGGACGACGTCGTGGTCGTCGGGGAAGCGGCCACCGCGTCGCAGGCCCTTGCCCGCATCCCCGCGCTGCGGCCCGACGTCGCGGTACTCGACGTCCGGCTCCCCGACGGCGACGGCGTCACGATCTGCCGCGACGTCCGCTCGGCCGTCTCCCCACCGCCGGCCTGCCTGATGCTCACCTCGTACTCCGACGACGAGGCGCTCTTCGGGGCGATCATGGCCGGCGCCGCCGGCTACCTGCTCAAACAGGTCAGCGGTGTCGACCTCGTCGGAGCTGTCCGCCTGGTCGCCGCAGGCGGCTCGCTGCTCGATCCGAAGGCCACCGCGATCGTGCTCGAACGCCTCCGCAGGGGCGGCGAACCCACCGATCCGCGCTACGCCACCCTCAGCCCTCAGGAGAAGCGCATCCTGGGGCTCATCGCCGACGGCCTCACCAACCGCCAGATCGGCGCCGAGCTCTACCTCGCCGAGAAGACCGTCAAGAACTACGTGTCCTCCCTGCTGCACAAGCTCGGCTTCGCCCGCCGCACCGAAGCCGCCGTCTACTCCGCCGGGCTGCGCCGAAACGCACCCTGACCGGCGGATCGGCCTGGTCTGCGGCGGTGGCCCATTTGGTCGTTGACCGCGCTCGGCTGTGCGCGCAGGATGAGTTCGCCTTCAGCTACCCACCGGTACTCGTGGCGGGAGCTGATGGCTCTGGAACGAGTGGTGCCCCGGCCCCTGGCAGCCCGACGGTCCGTGCGCGAGCGCGGGCACGAGCGGAAGCGCTGAAGGATGTCTCACCGGGACCGAATCCCGTCGTCCGAACCGATCCGACATGCCGATGCGAATGGATTCGACCCCCTGCTCCGGAACGACGACGATCGGCACACCGGTGTGCTGAACGAGGTGGTCAACCACCTCTTCGCGGCCGGTCTCGACGCGCACATGGCGCTGCAGCTCGTCGACGGCTCCGCCGAACCGGCCCGGTGGATGCACTCCGCGGTCGCGCGGCTCGACACGGCGGTCACGACGATCCTGCGTGCCGGCTTGGCCCGCGTGACGAACGCGCCGGACATCGAACGTGCGGTGATCGATCCGATCGACGTGCCGATCGCGGACCTGGCCGGCCGGCTGCGCACCATCGCCGGCTCGATCGCCCACGCCGAGGGGATCGTGGCCGAGCGGCATCGCGTTCCGGTCGCCGAGGCGGTCACCGCCCTGGCCGCCTATGCCCACAGCCACGACCAGCGCCTGCCCGACGTGGCGCGCGCCGTGATCGACGGAAGCGTCGACCTGTCCGACTTCCTGTTGCGCGCCCCACGGAACGTCGACGGGGGGCGGCCTCGCTGAGCAGCGCCGGACGTCAGAGCCCAGTGGCCCTCCGAATCAGGACCACCGCCCGCCACCACCCGGCGCCGACGCACGCGAGGGTGTCGGCGGCGGGAACGGCCGAGGCCCCACCCACCCACCCACCCACCTGACGAGGAGCACCAGTGGTCGCCAATCGCCACCTCGACCGGCGTGTCGTGCGGAGCGCACTCGCGCTCGCCACCGTTGCTCCCTCGGCCGACAACACCCAGCCCTGGCGGTGGACCGCCGACTCCCACGGCATCCATCTCTACGCCGACCGGCGTCGCGGGCAGCCCGTGTCCGACGGGCACGGCCGGGACATGATCGTGAGCTGCGGAGTCGCCCTGCACCACCTCCAGGTGGCACTCGCGGCCTCGGGGCTCACGAGCTCGGTCCGCCGGATGCCGAATCCCGACGAGCCCTGGCACCTGGCCACCCTGGACGTGCGGCCCCGTGCGGCGAGCCATGCGGATCTCGGTCTTGCCACGGCGATCCTGCGCAGGCGGAGCGACCGCCGTCGCTTCGCCGACCGCGAGGTTCCCGATTCGCTCGTCGGCGAGCTCGTCGCACGCGCCGCCGCGCAGGGCGGGCAGCTCCGACCGGTCACCGCGGTGGAGCAGAGGGCGCATCTGGTCGACGCCATCCGCGCCACCCCTGAGGCCGGCGAGAACGACGCCATCGATGCCGTCGCCGTCAACGGGAGCTCCGCCGCAACGGCTCGCCACTCCACCGAGGGCCACATCGACCAGGCTGCGAACGGCGAGCCGGACACGTCCGTCCTGATGCTGCTGGCCACCCGCTCGGACGGGGCCCTCGCCCAGCTGCGCGCCGGTGAGGCGCTGAGCGCCGCGCTGCTGTGCGCCACCGCGCTCGGCCTCGCGACCTGCTCGTTGAGCCGGCCACTGGCGGTCGGGTCGGGCCGGCGGACCATCCAGTCCGCGCTGCTCGACGGCACCGCCGTCCTGCAACTCGTGGTCCGCGTGGGCTGGGCTCCGGCCGGGACGCCGCTCGCCCCCACCCGCCGCCGACGGATCAACGACATGATCACGTGGCTGCCTGCCTGAACGCCTGGCGCCGTGGCGAGCCGACCGCACGGGCGCGAGGATGCCCGGGGGCCGCTCACCCGTCGCTCCCCAGCACGGAGTGCGGCCCCCGGGCCGTCGGAGGCGACCGGCTCCGACCGCCCCTCTCGGACCGGGCGCCGGAAGGCCCCGCGCCGACCGATCGTCACTCGCGCGACGCTCCGGCGGCTGCAGGCGGTCCGTCCCTCCGACGAGACCAGCATCGCGCCCGAGGTCGCATTCCGGACAGGGTCCAAAGACCCGATCCACAGCAAAACCGGGAGACGCCCGCGAGCGGGCAGTGCCCGAGTGGGAGCGCCTCCTCCGAAGGTCGTAGTGCCATTCCCGGATGGCCCGCGAGCTCCACGACATCGCGGCCCACCACCTGTCCGGCATGGTCGTGCAGACGGCGGTGGTCGAGCGGCTCATCGATCGCGACCCGGAGGCGGCGAAGGAAGCGGCCGCGTGGATCCGCGCGCAGGGCAAGGAGACGCTGCACAACCTGCGCCTCGTCGTCGGCGCGCTCCGCGAGCCCGGTCAGGACGTGCTGGGCGACAGCGGAGCGCCCGCGCCCGGGCTCGCCGTCCTCGATCATCTCGTGCCGACGGCGGGCGAGCTCGGGACGCCGGTCGACCTCCTGTGGGAAGGCCAGCCGCGAGACCTGCCGCCGATCGCCGACATCAGCTTCTACCGGGTCACCCAGGAGGCGCTCTCGAACGCCCGGCATTTCCGCGACGCGCTCGCGGCCGCCATCCAGTCCCCGCAGAAAGGGCTCGCATGAGTCGCATCGTCATGACCGGCATGCCCGCGGCCGGTCACGTCAATCCCAGCCTGCCGCTCGTGCACGAACTGGTGCGCCGAGATGTTCAGGTCACCTGTTACACGACCGAGCAGTTCCGTGGCGCGATCGAACGCACCGGCGCGGAGTTCCGGGCCTATCCGGCGGGGACGATCACGGCCCACGACATCGCCGAGGCCACGCGCACGGGCAGCCCGGTGCGCGTGGTCGCCCGGAGCCTCGCCTCCGCGGAGGTACTGGTGCCGTTTCTCCAGGACGAGCTACGGATCGGCCCTCCCGACGCGGTGGCCCACGACTCCAACGCGATCTGGGGCCACATGGCCGCGAAGGGCCTCGACCTGCCCACGATCTCGTTCATGACCACGATGCTGGTGGGCGCCGACGCATTCCGGAGCCAAACCGCCCGGGAATGGCGCCAGTTCCTCCGGGCCACCGTCCGCGACATACCCGCGGCGGTCGCGGCACGGCAGCGGGTGGTGCGCCACTTCGGCAAGGACCTCTTCCCGCCGCGCCCGGCCTTTCCGACGCTCGGCGACGTGACGCTCTTCCCGATCCCCCGAGCCGCTCGTCCTGGTGTCGCTGGGCACCTCCACTCGGGCACCGACGCCTTCTTCCGCACCTGCTTCGACGTGCTCGCCGACCTGCCCGCGCGGGTCCTGATCGCGGTCGGCCCCCACCCCGACGCCGCCCGGCTCGGGCGCCCACCGGCGAACACGCTGGTCCGCGCGTCCGTCCCCCAGCTCGAGGTGCTGCGGCACACGGCGGTGTTCGTCACGCACGGCGGCATGAACAGCGCCCTGGAAGGACTGGCGAACGGAGTGCCGCTCGTCGTCATCCCCCAGCAGTTCGAGCAGCTGATCATCGACCAGGCCGTCGCCGACCGCGGCGCCGGCGTCGTGCTGCGGCACAACCTGTCGAACCGCCCCGTCCCGCCCGGCGAGCTACGCGCGGCCGTCGAAAGCACCCTCGCCGACCCGTCCCGGCACGCGGCCGCCACGGCTCTGGCCGACACGGTGGGCGAGGGCGGCGGGGGCTCCCGCGGGCGCGGAGGCGATCCTGAACCTCCTGACCCGAACCCAGCGACACGCCACATGATGTGGGGGTCCGGCGCCTGACTCGGTACGACATGTAGCGTTCCCAGCGCTGATGGTTCGCCGTCACCCCCGAGGTGGTGGCGAGGCAAGAGGGAACCCGGTGCAAGACCGGGACTGCCCCGCAGCGGTGAGCGGGAACGACCGCCGTCACAGGCACTGGGTGGATCATCACCTGGGAAGCGACGGCCAGTAGGAGCACCGGCGTGTGCCGGTGCGTGCCCGCGAGTCCGAAGACCTGCCATCGGTGCGCACGCCACCCGGCGTGCGCTGTCCGGGGTCCTCGCGGGACGGGTCCGGGCGGACGTGGCGGCGCGGCGCGCTGCCTGCCTCCGCGCGGCTCCAACCCCCGTGGCTCCGGCACCTGGTCGTCGAGCTCACGAGGAGAGCTGTGACCCCCTACGCCACCGCCGAGGCACCCGCGCCGGAGCGACTCCCGATCGAACCGGCCGTCGCCGACGCCGTCGCCGGAATCGCCGACGTCGACGCCGGAGCCGTGCTGGCCGAGGCCCGCCGCAACCTGTACGAGGGCATCACCGGCACCGAACTCGCCCAGGCGGCCCTCATGGCGGCCCGCACCCTGGTCGAGTCGGAGCCGAACTACTCCGCGGTGGCCGCGCGGTTGCTGCTGGGCACCCTGCGCACCGAGGCCCTGACGCACCTGGCGGCGCCGGTCGGTCACGTGAGCCACGACGAGATGGCGAGGCGGTACCCGGAGTACTTCCGGCGCTACCTGGCCCGGGCCGAGGCACTCGGGATGGCCGACCCCGCGCTGATCGGGTTCGACCTCGACCGGATCGGCGGCGCGATCCGGCCCGAACGCGACCTGGACTTCACGTTCGTCGGCCTGCAGACCATCTACGACCGCTACCTCCTGCACGAGCGCGGTGTGCGGTTCGAGCTGCCGCAGGCGTTCTTCATGCGCGTGGCGATGGGGCTGGCGCTGCGGGAGGACGACCGCGAGCGGCGCGCGATCGAGTTCTACGAGCTGCTGTCGACCCATCGGTTCATGGCCTCGACGCCGACGCTGTTCAACGCCGGCACCACCCGCGCGCAGCTGTCGTCGTGCTTCCTCACCACCGTCGCCGACGACCTCGACTCGATCTTCCAGGGCTACCGGAACAACGCGCTCCTGGCCAAGTACTCCGGCGGGCTGGGCAACGACTGGACGCCCGTCCGCGGGCTCGGCGCGCACATCAAGGGTACGAACGGCGAGTCCCAGGGCGTCGTGCCGTTCCTCAAGATCGCCAGCGACACGGCGGTCGCGGTGAACCAGGGCGGCAAGCGCAAGGGCGCCGCCTGCGCGTACCTCGAGACGTGGCACATCGACGTCGAGGAGTTCCTCGACCTGCGCAAGAACACGGGCGACGACCGCCGCCGCACCCACGACATGAACACCGCGAACTGGGTGCCCGACGAGTTCCTGCGCCGGGTCGAGGCCGACGCCGGGTGGACCCTGTTCTCGCCCGACGAGGCCCCGGACCTGCACGATCTCTACGGCACCGCGTTCGCCGAGCGCTACCGGGAGTACGAGGCGGCCGCCGATCGCGGCAAGATCCGGGTGTTCCGGCGGGTGCGGGCGGTCGAGCTGTGGCGGCGCATGCTGACGATGCTGTTCGAGACCGGCCACCCGTGGATCACGTTCAAGGACCCGTGCAACCTGCGCTCCCCGCAGCAGCACACGGGCGTCGTGCACTCCTCGAACCTCTGCACCGAGATCACGTTGAACACCGAGGCGGGGCCGGATGGCGAGGTGGCGGTCTGCAACCTGGGCTCGGTCAACCTCGCCGCCCACGTCGGACCGGACGGGCTCGACACCGCGAAGCTGGAGCGCACCGTCCGGACGGCCGTGCGGATGCTCGACAACGTGATCGACATCAACTTCTACACGATCCCGGAGGCCCGCCGGTCCAACCTGCGCCACCGGCCGGTCGGGCTCGGGCTGATGGGGTTCCAGGACGCGCTCTTCGCCCAGCGGATCCCGGTGGCGAGCCGGGCGGCCGTCGAGTTCGCCGACCTCAGCATGGAGCGGCTGAGCTACCACGCCATCGCCGCCTCCAGCGACCTCGCGGCCGAACGCGGCCGATTCCCCAGCTACGAGGGCTCGCTGTGGAGCCGCGGAGTGCTGCCGATCGACTCGATCGCCCTGCTGGCCGCCGCCCGCGCGGGTGACGCCTTGGACGTCGACACGTCCACGACCATGGACTGGGACGCGCTGCGGGAGCGGGTGCTCGCCAACGGGATGCGCAACTCCAACGTCATGGCGATCGCCCCGACCGCGACGATCGCCAACATCTGCGGGATCGGCCCGTCGATCGAACCGCAGTTCCGCAACCTGTACGTGAAGTCGAACATGTCCGGCGAGTTCACGGTCGTCAACCCGTTCCTCGTGCGCGACCTGAAGGAGCGCGGGCTGTGGGACCGCGCGCTGGTGGCCGACCTCAAGCTGTTCGACGGCAGCCTGACCGAGATCGACCGCATCCCCGGCGACCTGAAGGCGCTGTACGCGACCGCGTTCGAGATCGAGCCGCGCTGGCTCGTCGAGGCGGCCTCACGGCGGCAGAAGTGGATCGACCAGGCCCAGTCGCTCAACCTCTACGTCGCCTCCCCCAGCGGCCGGGCGCTCGACGAGCTCTACCGGCTGGCCTGGCACAAGGGCCTCAAGACCACCTACTACCTGCGCACCCAGGCGGCCACCCAGGTCGAGAAGTCCACCCTGCGCGGAACCGACGGGCGGCTCACCGCCGTCCCCGCGGCTCCGGTCGCGTGCCGCATCGACGAGCCCGACTGCGAGGCCTGCCAGTGACCGCCGGGACGACCACCGGAACCGGGCTCGGGACGATCGACCGGGGCGCCGCCCGCGTCGACGCCGACGCGAAGAGCATGATCAACGCACGGGCCGACGTGAACCAGCTGCTGCCGCTCAAGTACCGGTGGGCGTGGGAGAAGTACCTGGCCGCGTGCAGCAACCACTGGATGCCCACCGAGGTGTCCATGCAGGCCGACATCGCGCTCTGGCGCAGCCGCGACGGTCTCACCGCCGACGAGCGGCTGCTGCTGACCCGCAACCTGGGCTTCTTCGCCACGGCCGAGTCGCTCGTGGCCAACAACGTCGTGCTCGCCGTCTACCGGCACCTCACCAACCCCGAGTGTCGCCAGTACCTGCTGCGGCAGGCCTTCGAGGAAGCCGTGCACACCCACACGTTCCAGTACGTGTGCGAGAGCCTCGGGCTGGACGAGGGCGAGCTGTTCAACATGTACCGGGAGGTCCCGTCGATCACCGACAAGGACGCCTGGGCCCTCGAGCACACCCGCCACCTGTCCGACCCAGGGTTCACCACCGGCACCCCGGACGCCGACCGCGCGTTCCTGCGTGATCTCGTCGCGTTCTACGTGGTGTTCGAAGGCATGTGGTTCTACACCGGGTTCGCGCAGATCCTCTCCCTCGGCCGCCGCAACAAGATGGTGGGCATCGCCGAGCAGTACCAGTACATCCTGCGCGACGAGTCGATCCACCTGAACTTCGGCATCGACTGCATCAACCAGATCAAGACCGAGAACCCGCACCTGTGGACGCCCGCCTTCGCCGGCGAGATCCGCGCCATGCTCGGCGAGGCCTGCGAGCTGGAGATCGCCTACGCCCGCGCCACCCTCCCCCGCGGCGTCCTCGGTCTCACCGCCGACGCCTGCGCCCGGTACATGCGGTTCATCACCGACCGGCGCGCGCAGCAGATCGGGCTCACCCCGCTCTTCGACGAACCCGAGAACCCGTTCCCGTGGATGAGCGAGGCCATGGACCTGAGGAAGGAGAAGAACTTCTTCGAGACCCGCGTCGTCGACTACCGCACCGGGGGCGGCCTGGAATGGGATTGAGCGCGCCCGCCCACGCTTGGATCATGACCGCGTGAGCCGACCCGTCCTCGCCGGCAACCCCACCGGCCACGTGACCGTCCCCGCCGCCATCACCGAGCTCGCCGGCGACGACCGCCCCGTCCCGGTGTGGCGCAACGTGCTCGGCGGGCTCACCTTCCGCCTCGACGGCGAAGAGGGGCGCGTCCGGTACGCCAAGTGGGTCGCCACCGGCACGCCCGAGATCGACCTTCCCGGCGAGGCGGAACGGCTCGGGTGGGCGCGAGGACGGGTGCCGGTCCCGCAGGTCCTGGAGCAGGGAAGCGACACCCACGGCAGCTGGCTGGTCACGGCGGGGGTACCCGGCAGCTCCGCCGTGAGCCCCCGCTGGGTCGCCGAACCGGCCACTGCGGCAGCCGCGATCGGGCGCGGGCTGCGCCTGCTCCACGACGCCCTACCCGTCGACGACTGCCCGTTCGACTGGAGCGTCGAGCGCCGGCTCACCCACGCCGACGGGCAGGTCGGCGAGCCACCGCCGATCGACCGCCTCGTGGTCTGCCACGGCGACGCGTGCGCCCCGAACACGCTCCTGGACGACGACGGCGCGTTCACGGCGCACGTCGACCTCGGCTCGCTCGGCGTGGCCGACCGGTGGGCCGACCTCGCGGTCGCGGCGTGGAGCACGGAATGGAACTACGGACCGGGCTACGAGGGCCTCGTCTACGAGGGGTACGGGATCGCCCCGGACCCCCGACGGATCGCCTTCTACCGCCGGCTCTGGGACATGACGTGAGAGCCGGCGCTCTGAGGCGCGTTCGCGCACACCCCGGCCGCGGGACGTCGCGGATCGGCGTGGCGAGCGGGATCCTCTCGGTCGACCGGGTGTCGGCCGCGGAGGTGACCGACGCCTACACGTCGCTGGCGCGGACGCATCCCGGCCGTTTCGTCGTCGGTCTCGGCGGCGCGCACGGGGCGAACCCGCTGGCCACCCTGAACACGTACCTCGACGACGTCGACGTGGTGGTGCCGAGGTCCGACCTGATCCTGTCGGCTCTCGGGCCGCGGATGCTCGAGCTGGCCCGCGACCGCGCATCCGGCGCGTACCCGTACCTGGTGACGCCGGAGTACGTCGCGTCGGCGCGGGAGATCCTCGGTGGGGAGCCGCAGCTCGCGGTCCTGCTGGACGTCATCCCCGAGTCCGACCCGGCGCGGGCCCGCGAGCTCGCCCGGGAGGGAGGGATGCGTTTCCTCACCACGCTCCCCGGCTACGCCGCGAACCTCCGCCGCATGGGCTTCGACGACGACGACTTCGCGGAGCTGTCGAACCGGCTCGTGGACGGCGTCACGGTGTGGGGAGATGTCGACGCGATCGTCCGGCGCATCGACGAGTACCGCGCGGCCGGCGCCGACCAGGTGGTGGTGCAGCTGGGCCGCCTGTCGAAGGAGTGGTGGGCCCGCCTGGCGGAGGCGGTGCGCTGACGCACGTCGATCGTCAGCTGGTCGGGTACGTCTCCGTTCTGTGGAACCGCACCTCTTCCAACGGCACCTCTTTGCCCTCCTCGTCCACGAATCCGACGTGCAGGGGGCGGCCGTCGGCCGTGCGGCGGACGACCGTGGGGCCGGGCTCGTACGGGCGGTGCTCGTCGCCCCATTGCTGCAGCGCCCCCAGCACGACGCTCAGCTCCGAGCCCGCCGGCGTGACGTGGTAGCTGTCGCGCGCCCGTGAGCCGGGCTCGCGGTAGGGCCGCTTCTCCAGCACCCCTGCGGCCACGAGGGTGGCGAGCCGGTCGGACAGGACGTCGGCGGCGACGCCGAGCGCGGCGCGGTAGTCGGCGAACCGCGAGGTGCCCGACAGGGCCTCACGCAGGATCAGGAACGTCCAGCGCTCGCCGAGCACCTCCAGCGAGCGCGCGATCGAGCATGTCTGCTGCGTCACGGCCACGGCCCCAGTCTACCGATCTGAGTTGGCATTTCCTACTCAGGCGAGCTAAGTTGGAGAAACCAACTCAGCAGGGAGACATCATGGAGATCCGGAACTCGGTCGCGCTGGTCACCGGGGCGAACCGTGGCCTGGGCCGGCAGCTCGCCGCCGGACTGCTGGAACGCGGGGCGCGGAAGGTGTACGCCGCCGCCCGCAACCCCGACTCGGTCGACCTGCCCGGCGTCACCCCGCTGCGGCTGGACATCACCGACCCGGACGCGGTGGCAGCCGCGGCGGCCGCGGCCGGCGACGTCACGGTGCTGGTCAACAACGCGGGCTCGGGCACCGGGGCCACCCTGCTCGACGGCGACCCGGCGGACATCCGCCTGGAGATGGAGACGCACTACTTCGGCACCCTCGCCGTCACCAGGGCGTTCGCCCCGCTGATCGCGGCGAACGGCGGAGGCGCCGTGCTCAACGTGCTGTCGGTGCTGTCCTGGGTCCACCCGGCCACGTCGGGTGCGTACAACGCCGCGAAGGCGGCCGGGTGGGCGATGACGAACTCGCTGCGCCTGGAGCTGGCACCCCGCGGCATCTCCACCACGGCGCTGCACGTCGGGTACATGGACACCGACATGGTGGCCCATCTCGACGTGCCGAAGAGCGACCCGTCGACGATCGCCGCGCTGGCCCTCGACGGGGTGGCGGCCGGCGTGCTGGAGGTGGTCGCCGACGACGTCAGCCGCAGCGTCCGCAGTGGCCTGTCCGCCGAGCTGCCGGCGCTGTACCCGCAGCTCGCCGGCTGACAGCGAGCTACTCCGCCGAGGTCAGCTGGAAATGCCAGATGATCTCGACGGGGAGGCCGGCGTCGGCCGCCCGGGCGGCCTCCGGCACCATCGCGGCCAAGGTCCAGGGCCAGACCTCCCACGGGCCGAGCTCGGCCGCGCGGGGTGCGGCAGGAGCCGCCGGGGCCGGGTCGCCGGGCTGCGCGAGGGGCTCCTCGCAGCGGCGTAGCTGCAGGCCCGCGGACAGCGCCGCGCGCAGGTAGTCACCCACGAGGTGGCGGTGGCCGGGCAGCCTGCCGGGGCGCCCCTCGGAATCGCGCATGGTGGGGATGATGCCGCGCGCGATGCGCTCGGGGTGCATGTCGGAGATCACCAGGTGGCCGCCGGGGCGCAGCACGCGCGCGAACTCCGCGATGACCGGGCGGAGGTCGGCGACGTGCGTGAGGGCCAGCCCGCAGGTCACGACATCGGCGGACGCATCGGCCACCGGCAGCCGGGTGAGATCGCCGGACCGGAACTCGCCGCCCGGGACGTTCGCGCGCGCCCGGGCGAGCATGTCCGGCGAGCTGTCGACGCCGATCACCCGATGCCCGTGTGCGGACAGCAGCGTGGAGAGCCGGCCGGTGCCACAGGCGGCGTCCACCGCGACGCCCGCCGGTACCGCGTCCAGGATCTCCTTCACGACCGGCTCGTCGTAGTCGAACGCCGTGTTGTGGCCGTCGTCGTAGGTGGCCGACCACACCCGGTAGCCGTCGACCGTCCCGACGCGCTCGACGGCCACGCCCGCATCGACCAGCGACCCGTCGGCGAGCAGGTCACGGACCTCGGCGATCCGAGCCTCCACGAAGTCGCGGTCGCACTCCCCGACGAACCCGCGCAGCAGGGCGACGCCTTCGAGGCCGAGCAGGTAGGCCAGTGGGTGCTCGTAGATCACGGCTCGGGACCGTAACGGCGGCCCCCGGATCGCGGCGAGCGACTTCTGGACGGACGACCCGTCGCATCGTCGACGGCGGCCCGAGCCGGCGTTCCGCGGACGCCTGGTAACCGGTAGGTTGCGGGCAGTTCCGAGGGGGGATCACGGCCGTGGACGCGGAGCCGGGCGTCGACCCGCATCGGGTGGCCGAGGTCATCGTCACGGGGGCCGACGGCGCGGGCCGACGCGGCTCCGGCTACCGGGTGACGTCGGGCGTGGTGCTCACCGCGGCCCACGTGGTGGCCGATGCCCTGGCCGTCCGCCTGCGCTTCGACGCCGACACGCCCGGCGAGTGGAGCGTCCCGGCCCTGGACGTCGTGGCCGATCCGGCCTCGGACCTCGCAGCGGTGCTGATCGACGCCCCGGGCACCGTGCCCGCGAGCGCCTTCGGCCGCCTCGGCGACGGCCCCGACGAGCTCGCCGTGCAGGCCGTGGGGTTCCCGCGGTTCAAACTGAAGGAGTACTCCGCCCTGTCCGGTGACCCCACCGAGGGCAGGCACGGCGGCACGTACCGCGACTCGCACCAGGCGGTGGGCGCGGTGGCACCGCTGTCGAACCTCCGCTCCGGGCTTCTCGAGGTGACGATCCGCCCGCCCGAGCGCGACCCGGACCCCCGGGCCTCGCCGTGGGAGGGCATGTCCGGCGCCGCACTGTGGACCGGCCGGCGCATCGTCGGGGTCGTCACCGACCACCACCGCTCCGACGGTCTGGGCCGGCTCGCGGCCGCGCGGGTCACGGCACTCGTGGACGGCCCGCCGAGCGAGGCGGCGCGGCGGCTGCGGGACGTGCTGGGGCTACGGCCCGCACTTCTGGACGTGACCGGACCGATCCAGCAGCCGCCGTCGTACCTGCTGCAGGTCGGCGACATCGCGCCGGAGGACCTGCTCGGCCGGGAGGAGGAGCTGCGGACGCTCGCGGGTTTCGCCGAACCGTACGGGTGGTGGGAGGGGCCGGCATGGGCGGGGAAGACCGCGCTCATGGCGTGGTTCGCGCTCCACCCACCTGCGGGCGTCGAGGTCGTCCCGTTCTTCGCCGGCGCGGGCGGCGACGCGTTCCTCGACGTGGTGTCCGAGCAGCTGGCCGCGCTGGCCGGGCAGTCGAACGAGGTGCCGCCCACGAGCGCCGACCTGCGTCGCGGGCTGTTCGCCCTGCTGGAGACGGCGGCGCAGCAGTGCCGGGAGGCGGGGCGCAGGCTGGTGCTCGTCGTCGACGGGCTCGACGAGGACACCGGCCCCGCCACGGGGCAACCGAGCATCGCCGCGCTGCTGCCCCGCCGCCCACCGCCGGGCACCTCCGTGCTCGTGACCAGCCGGCCGGACCGGCCGCTCCCGCTGGACGTGCCCGCCGACCACCCGCTGCACCGCTGCGCCCGCCACCGGCTCACGGTCTCGCCGCACGCCCGGGACGTCGGGCTGTTCGCACGGCGGGAGCTCTCGGAGCGGCTGCGGGCGGGCCCGCTGCACGAGGACCTGATCGGGCTGATCACCGCGTCCGGCGGCGGCCTCACCCGGGACGATCTCGCCGCGCTCACCGAAGCCTCCCCGTTCGCGGTTGAGGACCTGCTGGCCGGCGCGTTCGGGCGCTGCGTCACCACCCGGCGGAGGCAGGGGTACATCCTCGCGCACCGGACCCTCCACGAGACCGCCGAGCAGGAGCTCGGGGCCCACCTCGACCGCCATCGCGCACGGCTGGACACCTGGTGCGAGGACCACCGCCGGCGCGGCTGGCCCGTCGGCACGCCCGCCTACCTGCTGCACGATCTCCCGCGCGTGCTGGCGGCCGCCGGTGACACGGCACGGCTCGCCACCCTCGCCACCGACCCGCAGCGCCACGAGCGGCTGCTCGAGGTCACCGGCGGCGACGCGGCGGCGCTCGACGAGATCGCGCTCGCCCAGCTGGTCGGTGCCCGGGGCCGCGAACCCGACCTGAATGCTGCCGCGCTGCTCGCGGTGCGTCGCGAGGAACTCATCAGCCGGAACCGGCACGTCCCGGTACGGCTGCCCGCGGTCTGGGCCGCACTGGGCCGCAAGGATCGGGCCGCAGCACTGGCCCGAGGTTCCCAGAAGCGCAAGCGGCGAGCCGCCGCGCTCGCTGCCTCCGCCCTCGCCGCCGCCGGCGCGGGCCACCTCGACGACGCCGTGGCGCTCGGCGGGCGCGTGCCGGACCGGGACCGGCGCGACTCCGTTCTCGCCGCGATGGCCGCCGCGGCAGCCGTCCACGATCCCGACCGGGCCGAGCAGTGGGCCCGGAGCTGCACACCGGAGCGTCGCGCGGGCGCTCTCGCACGGATCGCCACCGCCCTGGCCGGGAAGGATCGGGAGCGGGCTCGGGAGATCGTCGCCGAGCTGGCGGATTCGCCGGGAGGCCCGGGCGGCCGGGTCGCCGTCGCGGTGGCAGCCGTCGCCGTCGGCGAGCCGGACCTGGCCGACGCGCTCATCGCAGGCGTTGCACGGGGTGGCCCACGCGTGCGGGCGCTCGCCGAACTGGCGGTGGCGCTCGCCGATGCGGGCGAGGCGGAGCGGGCCGAGGCGATCGCGGAGGGCATCCCCCGGCCGGGCGTGCAGCTCCCGGTGCTGACCGCCCTGCTGCGCGGCGCCGTGGCCCGCGGCGACGAACCGGCCGCGCGGCGGCATCTCACCGCGCTCCGGGACGCGGCCCGACGTGCACCGCACCGAGGCGACGCCGTCGGTGAGCTGCTCGCGTGTGCCGTGGCCGCTCCGGCCGTGGCCGGCGAGCTGCTGCAGGAGGCCGAGCAGCTCGTGGACGGGATCCGCGCCGACCGGCGCGACCGGGCGCTCGCCCGGCTGGCCGTCGCGCACGCCGCGGCCGGAGACCCGGAGCGTTCCGAGGCACTGCTGGACCGACTCCCGGACGCCGATCGGGCCGCCGCCGCGCTCACCGAGATCGCGGTGCAGGCCGCCCGGCGCGGCGACGCCGACCGGGCCGAGGCGATCGTGCGCCGCGTGCCCGGTGGCGCCGGGCCCCGGATGCACGCGCTCGTGGACGTCGCCGCGGCCCTCGCCCCCGGTGACCAGCGGCGGGCCGCGGCGGTCGCCGTCGAGGCCGAGGGGATGGCGCGGCGGATGAGCGACCCGCACCGGCTCGCCGCCATGGCGGCGCCGGTGGTGGACGGTCTGCTGTCGGTGGGCGCGGTCGGGACCGCCCGGGACGTCGCCGCACGGATCGCCGACCCTCCCGCGCGCGGGGCGGCGCTGGCCCGCGTGGCCAGGGGGCTCGCCGCGGCCGGCTCGGTCGACGACGCGATGGCCCTCGCCCGCGCGCTGGACGAACCGGAGCACCGCTCGTGGGCCTTCGCCGGCATCAGCGAAGCGCAGGCCACGGCCGGCGGCCGGGACGAGGCGGCCGCCACGGCCGCGGCGGTCCTCGCCGAACCGCCGGGCGACGGGTACACGCGGGTGGTCACGCTCCTGCGACTGTCGACGGCCATGCACGCCGCCGGCGCGCAGGACGACGCGGAGCGCTTGCGGGCGGCCGCCACGGGCCAAGCGGTCGAGGACGTCGCCGACCCCGGCCAGCGCGCACGCGCGATCGCGCAGCTGGCGGTCACGCTGGCCGCGGCGGGGGACGAGATCAAGGCCGCCGTGCTCACGCGGCGCACCGAGGCGATGCTGTCGAGCATCGAGGATCGTCGCCGGCAGGACAGGGCGCGGACGCGCGTGGTCGAGGTGTTCGCCGCCGCCGGACGGACGGCGTGGGCCGAGGATGCCGGCCGTCCGATCACCGGCCCCCCAGCCCGCGTCCGGGCGCTGGCGGCGCTCGTCACGGCCGCCGCCGGTGCCCCGGACCGGGCCTGGACGCTGCTCGGCCGAGCCGAGGAGCTGCTGAGCACCATCGAGACCGCCGAGGACCGCTGGGCCGCGACCGGACGGCTCACCGCCGCTGCCGCCGTCGTGCTCGCCGACGAGGGCGAGCCGGTGGACCCTCGCCGGGGGCGGATCATCCGGCTCGTGGCAGAGCTCCTCGGGACCGACGGCTGGGTGGAAGCCGTTCCGGCGCTGGCCCGTCTCGACCGGACGGCCTTCGACGCCCTCTCGGAGTGGCTCGCGGGGCGCACCGGCCCATGAAGGAATCCTTGGAAAGACTTAAGGACCCGATGCGTGTGCGCTGTCACATGCCCGACTAGGCTCGGTGTCGTCCGATCCGACCCCCGCCGAGAGGAGGCGCGCCGTGTACGAACTGATCTGCTCGCACTCACCGGTCGTGCCCGCATGGCGGAATAGGTGGCGCGGGGTATTCGTCCCGCTCTACCGACTCCACCAGCCTCCCGGTCGATCGCACCGGCCACGAGTGGGGATGGGTTACCAGCTGTAACAGGCGGATCGCCATCCCGGCACCGGGTCGTGCGACCTGGCCGTGGAGTGCGATTCATCGCGAGGAGCCTCGTCATGCCATTGGCGCTCTCGGAAGTCATTGCGCAACTGCGCGCCGAACTCACCGAAGCCATGCGCGTCGGCGAGGACGAGCAGCTGCGCTTCGAACTCGGGCCCGTCGAGCTCGAACTCACCGTGGGCGTCGACAAGGAAGCCAAGCCGGGTGCCAAGGCCAAATTCTGGGTGCTCGAACTGGGCATCGAGACGCGATTCGCCGCCACATCGACGCAGCGCATCAAGCTCACGCTCGACCCTCGACACGCCGCTCAGCCGGGCGGCCGGGCGGCGATCTCCGGCGACGACGCACCGCACGAGCGGTAGGCCTTACGCGGCATCGAGCCGGGAGCCGGCGATGGTGGCGAGCTCTGCCGCGTGCGAGCAGGTGGTCGGCCCGGGCCCGTACACGTCCACCCGCAGGACCTCGATCCGCTGGGACCCGAACTGGTCGGTGTACTCACGCTGCTGGACGGTGACCGTGCACCACTGCCCCGGGCGGTGCGACGTGCGCCCGGGCTTGCCCCCGAACTCGCCGGGCACGCCGGCGCCGTCGTCGAGCGGATTCCGGCGGGCATACCCCAGCGTGACGTTGCTCGTGACGGACTCCGGCAACCCCCACTGGCAGGAGAAGCCACCGAACCCGGGCCACGACCGCGTCGCCGAGCCGTTGGCGCGGCCGACCTCCTCGGGGGTCAGCAGGTCACAGGCATCGTGCACGGCCAGCACGGAACCGGTTGGCAGGTCCCTCCGCCCGATCCCGGGGTCGACGAGTCGGACGGCGGCCGCCTCGGCCACCGCAGAAGCAATCGCACAGAGGTCGTCCAGCGACGTCGCGCCGCCCGCGCTGATCAGGACCGAACTTCCGTCCGGGTGAAGCACCCGGTGCTCACAGAGGTCGTCACCGATATCGGACTCGAGCACCCGCGGGCCATCCACGGGAGGCGACCAGCCGCTCACCGCCCGCTGCGTCTCGGGGCCGTTGAACAGCGCCGAGTGGACGGCCACGAACTCGCCGACGAATGCCACGCACTCGCGGAACCGGGCGTCGTCCGGATCGATCGTCGTGCTGCCGAACCGCTCGAGGACCTGGCGGTCGAGGAGCGAGCAGGAATCGGCGGTGTGCTCCGCGGCCAGCGGTCCGGCCGCGGCCGCCACCGGCGCCGCCGCCGCGGCCGGCGGTGCCGCCGGCCGTGCGGGCTCGCCGGATCCGACGACCACCACCGTCGCCACCACGGCGACCGCGGCGACCAGGCCGACCGCCGCGAGAACGAGCGGTCGGCGCGGGCGCCGCGGCGTCGCGATCATCCGGGTGGGCGCGATCGGGCCCATGGTCCCGGCCATGTCCTGCAAGGCGTGCTGCGCCTGCACGGCGGTGGGCCGCGACGCGGGCGCGTCGGCGATGAGGTGGTGCAGGAGCCCGGTCAGCAGGCCCGCCTGCCGCGGAGGCGGCGGCGCGCCTCGGCTGATCCGGGCGAGAAGGCCGAGGAGGTTGCCGTCGCCGGAGCCGAACGGCGGGTGCCCGTCGACCGCGGCATAGAGCGTGGCGCCCAGGGAGTACATGTCGCTGCGGTCGTCGGTGTCCTCCCCGCGGGCGACCTCGGGCGCGAAGTAGGCCGGTGTGCCGGTGAGAACGCCCGTGGCCGTGAGCACCGGCACGGTGGCCGCGTGGGAGATCCCGAAGTCCGTGAGCTTGACGATCGGTTGCCCGCCGGCGGATGCGGTGACCAGGATGTTGTCCGGCTTGACGTCGCGGTGCACGATCCCGGCCGCGTGCGCGGCGGCGAGCGCCGCTGCGACCTGCGCGCCGATCGTCGCGACCTCGGCCGGGTGCAACTCTCCCCGTTCGGCGAGCAGCGTGCCGAGCGTGGGGGCCGGCACGTACTCCATGACCAGCCACGGTTCGCCCCGGTCCACGACGACGTCGAAAACGGTGACGACATGCGGGTGGTGCAGCGCGGCCGCGATCCGCGCCTCCCGCATCGTGCGCTCCCGCGCAAGTGCCGCCTCCGCGGGCGGCAACCCGTCGAGCCGCACCTGCTTGATCGCCACCGTGCGGCCGAGCAGCTCGTCGGTGGCGCGCCAGACCGCACCCATCCCGCCCTGGCCCAGCAGCTCGTGCAGCCGGTACCGGCCGACCACCATCGTGCCGACGCCGTCGTCGCGCCCCCCGCGCATACCCACCCCCGATGTCGCCCGATCGAGCGTAATGGGCAGGTGAAGTCGGCTCACCGCCGAGGCGGTCGGGGGCCTTGATCAGCCCTGGTGGGCCGTCGGCGAGACCCTCGCCCGCAGCGCGAACACCAGCGGTGTCGACCCCCCGCTCTCCGCGAACCGTTCCGGCACCATGCCGGCGCCCAGGACCGCGTTCAGCAGCTCCGCGAGCGGGAAATGGTTGGCGCCGATCTTGTCCCGGATGCCGCGGTCGGTCCAGGACTCCTTGGTCCAGTGGCGATCGCCGTACCCCGGCCGGATCACCACGGCGTCCGGGTCGGTGCGGTCGGCGAACCCGCCGCAGAAGCAGGGATGGACGCCGACGTGGACGAACACCCCACCCGGCCGCACCACCCTGGCGGCCTCGCGGAGCACGGCCGGGTAACCGGCCATGTCGGTGTGGACCATCATCGCGATCGCCGCATCGACCGACGCGTCGCCGACCGGCAGCCGCTCGGCGTCGGCCCGGGCGCACGCGAGCCGGCCCTGCGCGTGCCGCAGCATGCCGGCCGAGACGTCGACGCCCACCGGTGTCCGGCCCAACGCCCGCACGGTGGCGGCGTGCACCCCGGTGCCGCAGCCGATCTCGAGACAGCTGCCGTCACCGGGCCCGAGCAGGTCCCGCAGCGCGCGGTCGACCCCGAGCGGGTCGTCGGCCGAGCTGCCGGGCAGGAACTCCCCCTCGTACCAGTCCGCGATCTCGTCGTACGCCGCCGTCGCCGCCATGGCCGCCCTCCCTCGCGTCACCACGGAGCCTACGGCGATCACGCCGGCGATCAGGGCCGCGTTCGCGCACCTCGACCGCCGGCTGCGACCCGAACGCGTGCCGATCACGTGCTGACCAGGTGGTGGCCACGGGTGCCCGACGGCGCCCCGCGGACCGATGCTGTTCCCCTGCGACTCGAGGAGGCGACACCATGGGCAAGGTCGTAGTTCAGGCGACGATGTCGCTGGACGGGTTCATCGCCGACCCGTCCGGCCGGGTGGGGTCGATGTTCGACTGGTACGGCAACGGCGATGTCGAGGTCACCGGCAATGACCCGAACCGGGTCTTCCGGGTCTCCGCGGCGAGCGCCGAGTACCTGCGGTCGGCGTGGAGCGACGTCGGGCCGGGCGTGATCGGCCGGCGCCTGTTCGACCTGACCGACGGCTGGGGCGGGATCCCCCCGGTGGGCGACGCCATGTTCGTCGTGACCCACCGGGTGCCCACCGAATGGGTCGAGGCCCACCCGGACGCCCCGTTCACGTTCGTCACCGACGGGGTGGCGAGCGCGGTCGCGAAGGCGCAGGCGGTGGCGGGCGACCGCATCGTCTCGGTCACCGCGGGCGACATGGCCGGGCAGGCCCTCGCGGCCGGGCTGATCGACGAACTGCGCGTGGACCTGGTGCCGGTGCTGCTCGGTGCGGGGGTGCGCTACTTCGGCGACTTCAGCGGCGCCGAGCACCTGCTGGAGGACCCGGCGGTGGTGCAAGGTCACCGGGTGACGCACCTGCACTACCGCCTGCGCACCTGAACCCGTACCCGGCACGTGGTGCTCCCGTGGTGTGCACGGGTGCCCGCCACGCCGGCACCGCGGCATCCTCCACCCCATGAAGATGCTGCTCGAGCTCGTGCCCGTACCCGTCGAGGACGTCGAACGCGCGAAGGCGTTCTACGTCGGCGCGGGATTCACCGTCGACGTCGACGTGGAACCGGCCGAGGGGGTGCGGGTGTGCCAGCTCACCCCGCCCGGCTCGGCCTGCTCGATCACGCTGACCCGCGGGCTGCCCGACCTCGCCGACGCGGCCCCCGGATCGGTGCGGGGCCTGCACCTCGTCGTGGCCGACGCCGTGGCCGCGCGGGAGGAACTCGCCCGCCGCGGCGTGCCGGTCGACGACGTCGACGAGGTCGGCCGCGGGGTCAAGTACGTCCGGTTCAGCGACCCGGACGGCAACACCTGGGTGCTGCAGGAGATGCCGTGGCGGGCCGCCGATTTCGAACGGTCAGGATCCGAGTGACCCCAGGTGTGGCAGGTCGTGGCCGAGACGGTCGCGCTTGGCGGTGAGGTAGCGGATGTTGTGCTCGTCCACCGGCTCCAGCAGCGGGACGCGCCCGGTGACCGTGATGCCGTGGTCGGTGAGTGCGAGCACCTTGTCCGCGTTGTTCGACAGCAACCGCACCGACTCGACGCCGATGTGCTGCAGCGCGCGCGCGGCCGCGCCGAAGTCGCGGACGTCCACCGGCAGCCCGAGCGCCGTGGCCGAGTCGACGGTGTCGAGCCCCTGCTCGTCCTGCAGCACGTGGGTGCGGACCTTCGCCACGAGACCGATCCCGCGCCCCTCGTGGCCGCGCAGGTATACGAGCACGCCGCAGTCCGCGTCGGCGATCGCATCGACCGCCGATCGGAGTTGCGCCCCGCACTCGCACCGGAGGGCGCCGAACACATCCCCGGTGAGGCACTCCGAGTGCACGCGGACCAGCACGTCCTCCTTACCGCGCGGGTCGCCGCGGACGAGAGCGAGGTGCTCGTTCCCGTCGTAGGGGTCCCGGAAAGCGACGGCGCGGAACCGGCCGCGCCGCGTCATCAGATCCGACTCCGCCACCTCGGCCAGTTCACCGTTCCGCGTGTGCTGCATCAGCTGCCCCTCTCGTCCCCTCTCGCGAACCGTGAGAAGGTCCATCGCGATGGATCTCCTCCCGGCCGACACCACGCTCGACGCGCGTGACCGAGGCGCCGCGGTCGCGCTGCTGCCGATCGGCAGCTTCGAGCAGCACGGCCCCTATCTTCCGCTCACGACCGACACCCTCGTCGCCAGCACGATCGCGGTCGAGCTCGCGACCGTGTACCCGGTCTTCAGGCTGCCACCGCTCACCATCTCCTGTTCCCACGAGCACGCGGCGTGGTCCGGCACCGTGAGCATCTCCGCCACCACCCTTGCCGCGATCGTGCGCGACGTCTCCGCATCGGTCCAGCACGCGGGTGCGAGCACCCTCGTGCTCGTGAACGGGCACGGCGGCAACTACGTGCTCGGCAACGTGGCGCAGGAGGCGAGCCTCGGCCCGCTGCGGACGGTGCTCTTCCCCACCGAGCCGGACTGGGACGACGCCCGCGCGGACGCCGGCCTCGCCACCACCGGCCTGTCCGACATGCACGCCGGTGAGCTGGAGACCTCGATCCTCCTGCATTCGCTTCCGGATCTCGTCAGGCCGGGGTACGAGCAGGCCGACCACCTGGCCGACGACCGCCGATACCTGCTGGCACGAGGCATGCAGGCGTATACCGGGTCGGGAGTGGTGGGCCGGCCGTCGCTGGCGTCCGCGGAAAAGGGACGCGCGGTGCTCGCGAGCCTCGTGCGGTCGTTCGCCGGGCACCTGTGAGGCGCTTGCCGGTGAGGCGGTTGGTGGTGAGGCGCTTGTTGGTGAGGCGCTTGTTGGTGAGGCGCTTAGTTTGGTGAGGCGCAGCAGCAACACGGCCCCGCCCGGCAGGCAGGCCACCATGCAGAGCACCCCGTAGGCGACGGCGGCGGCGAAGCCCTGCGCCGCCCCGAGCCCCACCGCGCCGAACCCGACCGCGGCCACGGCCTCCCGCGGTCCCCAGCCGCCGACGTTGAACGGCAGCGCCATGACCAGGAGTGCGAGCACGAGCAGCGGGAGCAGCTCGGTGACGGGCGCGGTGGCACCGACGGCGCGGGCGGCCACCACGAAGGTGCCGAGGTAACCGGCCAGCGCCACGAGGGAGAGGCCGAGGATCTGCGGTCCCGCGCCGGAGCGCAGCACCGCGCGCATGTCGGCGACCACCGGACGCAGGCGCCGGCGCAGGACCCAGCCGAGCACAGGCAGCGCCACCAGGGCGAGCACCCCGAGCCATCCGGCGCCGGGAACGAGCTCCCCGAGCACGCCGAGCAGGGCGGGTTCGGCCGCCAGCACCACCGCGGCGACGCCCACCAGCACCGCCAGGCCCACCAGCCGTTCGAGCAGGACCGCGCGCACGCCACGTCCGACGTCACCGGCCCGCCTGCCGTGCCCGATGGCCCGGTGCAGGTCGCCGAGCATCCCGGCGGGCAGCACCGAGTTGAGGAAGAGCGCCTGGTAGCAGTCGGCGACGGCGGTGGGCAGCGCGAGCCGCATGCCCATGCTGCGCGCCACCAGGCACCAACGCCACGCGCTGCACACCGTGGTGACGACGCCGAGCGCGAGCGCGGCGAGCACCGGCCCGGCCTTCAATGCGGCCAGCGCGTCGAGGACGGTCTGCGGCCCGGACCACCACACCAGCACGCCGACGATCACGGCGACGGCCAGCGGCCGCGCCACCCGTGCCGGCGTCACGAGTGGTTCTCCGGCACGGCGGGCCGAGGCAACGCGAGCAGGTCGGCGTGCCCGACGACGACCCGCAGGTCTCCGCGGGTGGCTGCGGCCAGCCTGCGGCGCAGGTAGGCCTCGGCCTCCTGGACGAGTGCCGGACGCTGCTCGCACGCGGCGGCGAGCCAACCGCGCAGCCACTGCTCGATCAGCGGGCCGTCGTCGGCGCCGAGCCGCCACGGACTCGGCGCGCGCACCACCGCCACGTCGTGCCGGCCGAACGCCGCCGCCACCGCGGGGGGAGCGTCCGGACCGAGCAGCCTGCGCCCGTCCACCGTGCGCCGCTGGTGGGCGTCGAAGGCGGCGGCGAACGCGGCGTCGAGCGGGTCGGTGGGTGTGAGCAGCACGCTGCCGGTGACCGACAGACTCAGGAGCGTGGCGCAGCCGGCGGCGGCGCATGCGGCCGCGAGACGCTCCACCTCGTCGGCGGTGAGCAGGTCCAGCAGCGCCGACGCCGTGACCACCGAGGTGCCGGCGAGCTGCGCGGCGTCGAGGCCGGTGAGATCGCCGACGATCGGCTCGGCGGTGACACCGGGCGGCAGGTTCGCCATTGCCCGGTCGAGCAGAGCGGGGTCGCGGTCGTGCAGCAGCCAGTGCTGCGGACCGGGGAGGCGCCCGGCGAGCCAACGCCCCATCGATCCGGTGCCGCAGCCCAGGTCACGGACGACGATCGGGCCGCCGTGGCCCGGTCGAACCTTCAGCCACGCGCACAACCGGTCGGCGGCCTCGCCGGCCCGGGCGGCGGCGTCAGCGGGCTCGCGCAGTGCCAGCCAGTCCGGGGTGACCGGGGTTCCGGGAGCACTCACGACAGCACGTCGGCCAGGCACCGCGCGGTCACCTCCCAGCCGGTGAGGGCTCCGCGCCGCTCCCGGGCCGCCGCGCGCGCCGCACGCCGGAGCTCCGGCTCGTCGAGCCAGCGGCGCAGGGCGTCGGCCAGCGCGACGATGTCGGCACGCGGCACCAGGAGGCCGGGCACGGTGCCGTCCGGCGTGCGGCCGAGGGTCTCCGGCACACCGTCGACCCCGGCCGCGAGCACCGGGATCCCGCGGGCGAGAGCCTCGGTGACGACCATGCCGTACGACTCGGCGCGCGAGGGCAGCACCAGCAGGTCTGCCGCCGCGTACACCGCGTCGAGGGCCAGCCCGGTGTGCGGGCCGGAGATCTGCACGCGGTCGCGCAGCCGGTGCCGCTCGACGAGCCCGCGCACGGCCGCGACGTGCGCGGTGTCGCGGACGAGCGGGCCGACCAACCGGCACGTCCACTGCCGGTCCGTGATCCGGGCGAGCGCCTCGACCAGCAGGTCCTGCCCCTTCGTCGGCGTGATCGAACCGACGCACAGCAGCCGGGTGCCGGCCTCGTCGGAGCTGACGAGCGGGGCAGGCTCGACGCCGGGTGGGACGACGTGCACGCCGTCTCCCGCGAGCCCGTGCACCGCGACCAGCCGGCGCGCCGCCCACCTGCTGGTGGCCACCACCGCGGCCGCCATCTGCAGGGTCGTGTGCTCGCGAGCCGTGCGGTCGGCCGCCACCGACGGCGGGAGTCCGGCCTCGTCGCCGAGCGGGAGGTGGACGAGCACGATCAGCCGCAGCCGGCGCGCATGCGGGGCGAGCACGTCGGGCACGGCGCACGCGACGAGCCCGTCGAGCAGCACGTCGGCCCCGTCGGGCACGGCGGACAGGCACCGGTGCAGCTCGGCGCAGGTCGCCGCGTCCGGGTCGGGCCACGCCCCGGCGACGGCGATCTCCCGCACGGTACGGCCCGCGGCCGGCAGAGCCCGGCACACGCGCCGGTCGTAGGCGTTGCCACCGCTGGGACGGGCCGGGTCGTCGATGTCGCCGGGCACGACGACGTGGACGGTCCGGGCGATCACGGGAGCCGTCACAGGGAGCGCTCGTAGCTCGCCCACGCGACGTGCGACTCGTGCAGCGTCACCGCGATCGCGGAGATCCCGCGCGCCCCCTCGCCGAGCTCACCCGCGTACAGCCGGTCGGCGAGGCGGTCGGCCACCACACGGGCCAGGAACTCGGTGGAGGTGTTGACGCCGGCGAACGCCGGCTCGTCGTCGAGGTTGCGGTAGTTGAGCTCGCCCAGCACCTCGCCGAGCTGCTGGGTGGCCAGCCCGATGTCGACCACGATGCCGTCGTCGTCCAGCACGGGGCGGCGGAACGTCGCGTCCACCACGAACGTCGCGCCGTGGAGGCGCTGAGCAGGACCGAACACGTCGCCACGGAAGCTGTGGGCGACCATCATGTGGTCCCGGACGGTAATGCTGAACACTCGTGCTCCCTCGCCGCGCGCCTACGTCCCGTTTCCTACCCCACACGTCCCGCTGTCCCGGGAAGTTCACCGCCCCCGGTGAATGGCCGCGGAAGCGGGGCCTCGATTGACACGTAGGAAATTTCCTACCTATAGTGTCCGGTGTGACCACAGCCGTCGAGGCAGGCAGCGAGAAGGTGTTCGCGGCACTGGCCAGCCCGGTGCGCCGCGAAGTCCTGCAGCTGCTCCGAGAGGCGGGACCACAGCCCGTCTCCGCGCTCGCGTCGCACTTCGAGATGGCGCGCCCCAGCTTCTCCGAGCACCTGCGCGTGCTGCGCGAGGCCCGACTGGTGAGCGAGACGAAGGTGGGCCGGCAACGGCTCTACCGGCTCGAAGGCGCCGCCCTGTACGAGGTGCAGGAGTGGTTGCACCCGTTCGAACGGTTCTGGCGGGACAAGCTGCGCGGGATGCGCGACGTCCTCGACTCGCTCGACGACGACCCGCTCGATGACGAGGAGCAGCCATGACGAGCACCGATCCGACCACGATCCACGTCGACCAGTTCCTGGAGCACCCACCGGCGAAGGTGTGGCGGGTGCTCACCGAGCCGGCGCTGCTGGCGCAGTGGCTGCTCCCCTGCGACTTCCGCCTGGAGGTCGGCCATCGCTACACCATGCAGTCCCAGGCGATGCCCGGCAGCGGGTTCTCCGGTGTCATCCAGGCCGAAGTGCTGGCCTTCGAACACGAGCGCATGCTGCAGACCCGGTGGCGCGACGCCGCCCCCGACAGCCCCAGCGGCGCCGACTGGACCATCACCTGGACGCTGGCGCCCGAGGGCCGCGGGACGCGACTCTTCCTCGTCCACGACGGCTTCGACCCGGACAACCCGCTCCAGCAGCGCGCCCGCTCCGTGATGGGTGGCGGCTGGCGGGCCATCGTCGACGAACGCCTCGAGAAGGTCCTGGGACAGCTGGAGCCGTCCACTGTCTGATCTGGACGATCAAGTCGCTCAGACAGTCGCACGCTGGATCGAACAGCAGTGGTGTCGACATGACCATGAAAAGACAGCTTGATCGTTCCGCGACCCGGGGTAGCGCCCTGAGCAGGGCGTTCCACCTCATTTCGGACCGATCACCAGCCGCGAGTTCGGACTTGCTCGGCTGCATCACGGGTAGCGCAAGCGCAGGCACAGTGCGGGGAGCGTGCCGTCCGCGAGGCGGGGCAGCAGCGCGGGCAGTTCCTCGAACGGGTGCTCGGCCGTGACCAGCGCGTCGAAGCGCGGGTCGGCGAGCAGGCGCAGCGCCACCTCCATGCGGCCGGCGTAGCCGCGGCGGGCGCGGCGCGGCGCTACGGTGCCGACCTGGCTGCTGCGCACGGTGAGGCGCTTCGCGTGGAACGCCTCGCCGAGCGGAACGCGCACCGGCCGGTCGCCGTACCAGGACAGTTCCACCACCTCGCCCTCCGCGGCCAGCAGCTCCAGCGACCGGGTGAGGCCGGCCTCGGTGGCGCTGGCGTGCACGACGATGTCGCAGTCGCCGGCCGCGGCGTCCGGCGTCGCGAATCCGACGCCCAGCGCTGCCGCGACGGCGGCGCGCGCCGGGTCGGCGTCCACCAGCTCGACCCGCGCACCGGGGATCCCGGCGAGCAGGGCGGCGACGCTGCACCCCACCATTCCGCCGCCGACCACCGCGATCCGGTCGCCGACCAGGGGGGCCGCGTCCCACAGCGCGTTCACCGCGGTCTCCACGGTGCCGGCCAGAACGGCGCGAGCGGCGGGCACTCCGTCCGGCACCGGCGTAACGGCAGTGGCCGGCACGACGAAGCGTGTCTGGTGCGGGTACAGGCAGAAGACCGTGCGCCCGACGAGCCCGCCGGGCCCGTGTTCGACCGTTCCGACCGCGAGATACCCATACTTGACGGGTGCCGGGAACTCGCCCTCCTGGAAGGGCGCGCGCATCGCGGTGTGCTGGCTCGCCGGCACACCACCACGGAAGACGAGCGTCTCGGTGCCACGGCTCACCCCGGAGTACAGCGTCCGGACGACCACGTCGCCGGGACCGGGTTCCGGCAGCTCGACGTCCCGGATCTCGCCCTCGCCGGGGGCCCGGAGCCAGAACGCGCGGCCGGTGAGGCTCATCTCATCCTTCCCGAGGTGAACCGACGGGCCCGCGCGGACGTGATGTGGAGGTGGAACGCGGAGTGGTCACCAGCACCTGCACATTAGTGATGGGGAGCTCGATGCCGGCCGCGGCTGCCAGCGCGCAGCTGCTGGTCCTGGCCGGGCTCGTCGCCGCGTTCGGGCTCGGACCGCTCGGCGTGCTGGTCGCAGTGGTGTACGTGGTGGGCCTGCTGGGGCTGCTGTCCACCGCGATGCACCGAGCCGGGCGGTCCGTGCTCGGGCCCGCCGACATCGTCACGCTCGCCAGGGCGCTGCTCGTCGGCGGCGTCACGGCGGTGGTCGCCGAGGGGCTCCTCACCGGGTGGACGGCGCGAGGCGCGCTGGTCGCCCTCGCCGCTGTGGCGCTGGTGCTCGACGCCGTCGACGGGAAGGTGGCACGGCGCACCGGCACGACGTCGCCGGTGGGCGCCCGGTTCGACATGGAGGTCGACGCGTTCCTCGTCCTCGTGCTGAGCGTGCACGTCGCCGGGATCGTCGGGCCGTGGGCGCTCGTGATCGGCGGGATGCGGTACGCGTTCGTCGTCGCCGGTTGGCTGCTGCCGTGGCTGCGCGGGCCGGTGCCGCCCAGCTACGCGGCGAAGACGGTGGCCGCCGTGCAGGGCGTGGTGCTCGTCGTCGCGAGCTCCCTGCTGCTCCCGCACCCGGCCTCCGTCGTGCTGGTGGCCGTGGCGCTCGCTCTGCTGGTCTGGTCGTTCGGGCGCTCGGTGCGGCTGCTGTGGCAGGCCACGCGGGTGCCGTCCGAGGGCTGACCGAGCCTCAGGGGAGCGCCTCGATCCGCTCGATGTGCTCCTCACCCCATTGCACCGAGCGGCGCGAGCGCCGCGAGACCGCCGCCGGGGCGCTGACGGGACGCGCCCTGGTCACCGTCACCCTCAACAGCGGCGCGCCCGCGGAAGCTCGCGAGACGGCAGCGTGGGCCACGGGCCACGGAGCCCGATTCATGGCCGGCGCCATCAAGAACGTGCCGTCGGCCGTGGGGGCGCCCGGCACGCTCCTCTACTACGGCGGCGACCGCACCGTCTTCACCGAGCACGAGACCACGCTTCGGACACTGGGCGGCGACACGGTCCACCTCGGCGAGGAGCCCGATCTGGCCGCGCTGTACGAGATGGCGGTCGGCGCCACCCTGCTGCCGGCGCTCGTCGGGTTCTTCCAGTGCGCTGCGGCCGTCCAGGCTCGCGGGCTGGCCGCGAGCACGCTCGTGCCGTTCGCCGTCAAATGGCTGGAGATGATCGGCTCGATCCTGTCGACGTTCGCCCGGGAGATCGACACCGGGGACTACACCGACGCCCAGTCCTCGGGGGTCTCTTCCTCGCTGCCGCTTCCTGGGACGTCGAGTTCGGCCGGGAGACGAACGTCGACGTGTCGTGGGCCGCGCCGCTGCACGAGCTCGTCCGGCGCGCCGCCGACGCCGGGCACGCCGACCACAGCATCGCGGCCCTCACCGAGGTGCTCCGCCTGCCGGCGCCCGTGACGCAGGACGCGTCCCCGTAGGGCGAACTCCGTGGCCGCCGCCGAGGGGTGATCGGTAGCGTCGGGGTCCCGAACGACGAGGAGCCCCCGATGACCGGCCCAGCCACCGGCCGCCCGGACGCCGAACCGGCTGCCCCGGCTGAACCGCAGACCTCCCCGGCCGCGAGCGCGTCGCTGGTCATCTGGCTGCTGGTCGGCTCCGCGTTCGTCATGATCCTCAATGAGACGATCATGAGCGTCGCACTGCCGTCGCTGATCGCCGACCTCGGCATCACCGTCAGCACCGCGCAGTGGCTGACCAGCGGTTTCCTCCTGACGATGGCCGTGGTCATCCCGATCACCGGGTTCCTGCTGCAGCGGTTCCCGCCTCGGCGGGTCTATCTCGCGTCGATGCTGCTGTTCAGCGCGGGCACGCTCGTCAGTGCGCTCGCACCCGGCTTCCCGGTGCTGCTCGCCGGACGGATCGTGCAGGCCACCGGCACCGCGGTGATGGTGCCGCTGCTCATGACCACCGTGCTGCGCCTGGTGCCGGCCGAGCGCAGGGGCGCCACGATGGGCACGATCACCATCGTGATCGCCGTCGCGCCCGCGGTGGGACCCACCCTGTCCGGGGTGATCCTCAGCGCGCTCGACTGGCGGTGGATGTTCTGGATCGTGCTGCCGATCGCCCTGGTCGCGTTCGCGGCAGGCGCCCGGTGGTTGCGTGTCGCGGCCGAGGTCCGCCCGGTCCCCCTCGACCTCGCCTCGGTGGCGCTCTCCGCGCTCGGGTTCGGCGGCCTCGTGTTCGGGCTGAGCAGCGTCGGGGACGCCGCCCGCGGGCACGCCCTCGTCACGCCGTGGCTCCCCACCGTGGTCGGCCTGGTGGCACTCGCGGTGTTCGTGGTCCGCCAGCTGCGCCTCCAGGGCGCCGGCAACGCCCTGCTGGATCTGCGGCCGCTCGCGCACCGGCCGTTCGCCCTCGCGATGGTGCTCGTCGTGCTGAGCATGATGTCGCTCTTCGGCGTGCTGATCCTGCTGCCGCTCTACCTGCAGGACGTCATGCGCCTCAGCACGTTCGTCACAGGTCTCGCGGTGCTGCCCGGCGGGCTCGCGATGGGCCTGCTCGGCCCCGTCGTCGGCCGCCTGTACGACCGGCTCGGCCCGCGCAAGCTCGTCATCCCGGGAGCGGCGGTGCTCACCTGCGCCCTCTGGGCGTTCACCACCCTCGGCGCCGGCTCGCCGCTGTGGATGATCGTCGCGTTCCACGTCGTGCTGGTGGTCGGGATCTCGCTGATGCTCACCCCGCTCATGACCGACGCCCTGGGCCGGCTGCCCGGGCAGCTCGACTCGCACGGCAGCGCCATCATGGCCACCCTGCAGCAGGTCGCGGGCGCAGCCGGCACGGCGCTGTTCATCACCGTGATGGCCGTGGCGTCCGACAGCGCCACCGCGGGCACGGACGTGGCGGGTGCGCGAGCCTCCTTCCTGGTGGCGGCGGTCATCGCGACGATCGCCCTCCCGCTCACGTTCCTCGTCGGGGCCGGCAAGGAGAAGGCCGAGACGGCTGCCTTGGAAGGTCCTGAACAACTCCGGCCGTAGCGAGCGGCGTCCAGGTCAGGCACCCGGGTCGCACCGGTGGGCGGTCACCGACCTGCTGAGCGTCCACGAACGAGAGCTGTGGCCCGATCCGGACGACGCCCCTGCACAGGTTTCCCACGAGATCGAGACGAGCCACCGGTCGGCGCACGTGTCCCGCCGGATGTTGAGCGCGCCGGTGCAGATCCATCCCGAGAACCGCGATCAGCCACAACCCATCGGCGGACGCGGGGATCTACGGATGTGCCGGCGCTACCGCCACCACGACGATGCGGACGGCCCGGTGGACAGCGGTGACTGCTTGGGGGAGGTCATGGAGGGGGAGGCGAGTTCGAGCGGCCCACCGGGGCCGCCGCGCTGGCAGCAGGCGTTGTGGGCCGGTGTCGGCATCCTGGTCGCCGGCCTCGGTGTGCTGGGTTACGCCCTGGTCGTCGCCGACGGGGTATATCCGACGTTGCGCGCAGAGGAGCAACAGCCGTACGGGCCCGGGGTGACCCTCGGCTTCGCAACCGCGTGCGCGGTGCCCGCGGTGGCCGTCGTCGCATGGGTCTTCGGGGTGACGTGGAGTGGCGCGAAGGGGAGGTTGACGGCCTACCCACTGCCGCGGTTCCTGGTGGGGATCGCCGTCCTGCTCCTCGGGATCGGGATCTGGTTCGCCGTCCGTTCGGTGCAGGTCAGCGACGCGCCGTTCGCCGGCGACCGTGCGCTGCTCGTGACGTCGGCGTACGGGTTCGTACTGGTGGGCACGGTCCTGGTGCATGTCGCCGCGACGCGGCTGTGGTCCTCGGGGGCTGCACCGCGGCCGTGGTCCCGCCGGGATGTCGTGGAGTTCGTAGCGGGAGTGACGGCGGTGGCCCTCGCGGCCGGCACCGCGGTCGCCGTCGTGGGCGAGCACACCCGCGTCGACGCGACGACCGCCGCCGCGGTGCAAGCGCCCTCCACCCCCAGAGACCCGACCCGGCTGCTGTGGCGGTGGTCCGAGCGCACCTCCATCCGGGAGGTGGTCGCCGCCGGCGCCGGGGTCGTCGTCGCCACTCACGAGGGCATCGTCGCGCTGGACGGCCGCACCGGTCAGGAACGTTGGCATTACCGGCGGACCGACACCTCGCCCGGCTCGGACTCCTACGGTGGGTTCCTGGTCGCGGTCGACGGCGGCCGGGGTGTGATCACCTCGCTCGACGGCAGGCTGCACGCATTCGACGCGTTCACCGGCGAGCTGCGCTGGCGCGACGAGGAGGCGACCGCGCAGACGCCACCGCCATGGAACGAGGAGATCGTCGCCACGGACACGACGGTGGTCCGGCACCGCTATTCGCCTGTACCCGAGTTCGTCGGCACGCACGTCCGGACCGGCGAGCCGACCTGGCGGTACGCCTCGGAGCATCCCGAATGCGGAACAGGAACGGATGTCGTCGGTGACACCGTGATCATCGGGTACTACTGCGGGCCGGAGGATCTCGTCGGCCTCGACGGCGCGACCGGTGAACTCCTCTGGCGGATACCGGATGGCGCGGATAAATCCAGCGTCGACGCTGGGCTGATCAACGACCGGGGCGTGTTGCGCGACCCGCGCAGCGGACGAGAGCTGAGGGCCGGACCGGACGGACTTGTAATGGCGTCCGATTCCGGCGAGATCATCACCTCCAGGGGCTTGTTCGAGGCGGGCGACACCGCACCGCGGTGGGACGTTCCGGACACCGCTCCCGACACGTTGGACCGCTTGGACCCGAGGGCGGCCACCTTCCTCGGTGACGTCGTCGTCGTGGTGAACGACAGATCGTGCCCCGGACAAGGCGACGGCCTCCAGTTGATCGTCGCCGACCGGGCTGACGGCACGGTACGGCGATCGTTCGAGTGCGCCGAACTCCCGGCCGTACCCGCGGGCAATTTCAACGAGGTGATCTCCGCGCCGGGAGCCGTCATCGTCCACGGCAAGGAAGAGCTCGTGGCAGTCGGGTAGCGGAGCGTCACGCCCTGGGACAGATCATCCGATTGCGCTCCTAGGCCCGGCGGTAGTGCAGCCCGACCGCACCGTGCGCGAGCGTGCCGGTGCCGGCGAGCGTCCAGCGTGAGGCCGGCAGCCCCTCGGGGAACAGCCGCAGGCCGCCGCCCACGATCACCGGCACCACCGCGAAGCGCACGTCGTCCACCAGGTCGGCGGCGAGCAGCGCCTGGATGACGCTGGCGCTGTTGATCACGAGGATGTCCCGGCCGGGTTCGTCCTTGAGCCGCTTGACCTCGGCCTCGAGGTCCCCGGCGATCCGCGAGTTCTCCCACGGCGCCTCCTGCAGGGTGCGGGAGACCACGACCTTCTCGACGGAGTCCAGCCACCGCCCCAGGTCACGGGTGCGCGGGTCGGTGGCCGGGTCCCGGGTGATCCCCGGCCACACGCTGTGGAAGCCCTCGTAGTTGGTGCGGCCGAGCAACGCGGTGCTCGCCCCGCGCCACACACCCTCGAAGTACTCGCCCGTCTGGTCCTGCATCGCGTGCTCGTACAGCCAGGTGTCGTGCGCCGGACCGCCGGGCCCGCTGGTGAAGCCGTCCATGCTGACGCTCACCCAGGTGACCACTCGCCTGCTCATGTCCTACCTCCGCTCCGTCTTCTGCATTGGACGGTAGGGATCCGCGCGGCGCCGGGAATCCGCATCGCTATCAGCAATTGAGGTGTCCACCAGGTCCTCCACCCGGCTCGCCGGCCACGCTCCACCCCCGACCTGCAGCATCAGCAGGCACGCTGGACGACGACCACTGGCGCACCCACCACGCTCGCGAGTAGGACCGTCAGCGCGTCTCGAACGTCCCTTGCGGAGGTGGCGGCGATGCGGTGGCGCCGGCGTCCGCGACCGGCCGCGCGTCGCCGCGGAACCGGTCGAGGTCAGGCCCGTGCAGCAGCCGTCCGGAGGCCCGGTCGCCCGCGGCCAGCGCCGCCAGCCGGTCCACGGGCAACGGATCCCGACGCCCGACGAGGAGCAGGTTGCCGAAGCGCCGACCGCGCAGCACCGCCGGGTCGGCCACGAGACAGGTGTGCGGGAACACCGCCTGCAGCGTGGCCACCTGGCCGCGCGCGAAGGCCAGCGCACCGCCGTCGGTGAGGTTGGCCGCGTACGTCGCGTCCGGGGCCATCACGTCCGCCACGCCCTGTAAGAACTCGGTGGAGGCGAGGTGCGCGGGCGTGCGGGCGCCGGCGAACACGTCCAGGACCACGAGGTCGAACGCGCCGTCGGGGAACCGGCCCACGACGGCGCGCGCGTCGCCGGTGCGCACCCGCACCCGCCAGGAGCGGTCGAGCGGCAGCTCCCGGCGCACGAGCTCCACCAGCGCCTCGTCGAGTTCCACGACCTGCTGGCCCGACCGTGGCCGCGTGGCCGCCACGTAGCGGGCGAGGGTGAACGCCCCGCCGCCGAGGTGCAGCACGCGCAGCGGCCGCCGCGGCGGAGCGGCCAGATCGACGACGTGACCGAGCCGGCGGATGTACTCGAACTCCAGGTGCGTCGGGTCGTCCAGGTCCACGTGCGACTGGGACGTGCCGTCCAGCAGGAGCGTCCAGCCGCGCCTGCGGTCGCGGTCCGGGCGGAGCTCGGCCGTGCCGGACGCCACCTGCGCGCGCACCCCGTCCCGCCCGCTCCCCCGCCGCCCCGCCACCGGTCCAGTATCTGCCGCCACAGACCCTCGGCTCACGGGCGAGGTGTGAGCACCGTGATCACCGGGTGCGTCCCGAAGAGGCTGACGGGGAGCGCGCGCTCCGCCACCAGCCCGGCCGGCGGGTGCGGGTCCGGCAGCAGGGCCACGATCCTCCCGCCCGGCGCGAGCACCCGACGAGCCTCCCGCCAGAGCCGGTCCGGATCGGCCGCCAGCTGCCCGCGCGGGCCGACCTGCCGGGCCCACGGCGGGTTCACCACCACCCGGTCGACGGCCCCGTCCCGCAGCGGCAGCGCGCCCGCGTCGGCCACCGACCAGGTGACGCCGGCACCCCGCCCGTTGACGACGGACGCGGCTACCGCGACGGGATCCGCATCCGACCCGAACACCCGAGCCGCGATTCCGGCGGCCTCGATCGGGAGCGTGCCCCCGCCGCAGCACGGGTCGAGCAGGGTGTGCCCGGCGCCGACGCCGGCGACCCGCAGCATGGCGGCCGCGAGCGGCGGGTGCAGCGTGCCGGGCACCGACGCGGTCTTGTAGCGCCTGCGGTGCAGCGGCCGGGCCGGGATGCGCAGCGCCACCGTGGCACGGTCGCCGACCACGGTGACCCGCCAGCTCGACCCGCCATCCGGCGGCCGCGCACCCGCTCGCCGCGTGCGGTAGGGCAGCCCGAGCCTGCGCGCGAGCGCCTCACCCACGGCGTCCTCCAGGTCGTGGCGGTTGAACGCGCGCCGGCCCAGCACGGACGCCGACACGTCGAGCGTCCGGGCGCCGGGTGGGCCACCGCAACGCTCCCGCACGTCCAGCACACGGTCGAGATCCGTTGCGGCCACCGCCCGCCGGAGCCGTTCCAGGTCGGCCCGCACCCGGCCGATCCCCCCGGTCTCGGTGGCGAGCACGAACACGTCGTCGGCCGTGGCGAGGCCCTGCACGGCCGGGTGCGGCCGGGCGGTGAAGCGCACCTCACGGTGCCCGATCGCCTGCACCTCGCCCACGCCGAGGACCTCCTCGACCACTATCTCCTCGATACCCCGCACGCACCGCGCCACCAGGCGCGCCGCCGTCATCGAACGGCGGCACGACCGGGACGCGCAACGGCGGAGCCGACGCACAGAGCTGTGCGCGGCATCGATCCACCATCCCCACGTCGTGACCCGGGACGGCGTGAGGCCGTCCCGCATCACCGGCGGCGGGGGAACCCGGAGGCCGCCGGCGGGTCAGCGGCGTCGGAAGAATGTGAACACGGGGCGAAGCTAGATCATGCGGCTCGGCGGGCGCACCGGATTTGCAGCCGAAGATCGTTCCGAGACCCGGATTGCGGTCCGCGGCGGGGCGATCACAGCGATCTGGGAACGATCAGCGGCCCGTGATCGATCCGACGTCGGGCTGAGCGCCCCGGCAAGGGCGTTCGCACCGACCTCGGACGGATCACGTCCAGAGGCCGATAGCCAGCGCGGCCGTCGCGGCGGTGCAGGCGAGCGCACGGACGTGGTTCCACGCGGTCCAGCGGGACAGGATCTCGGCCCAGACCGAGGCGCCCTCGGCGCTCGCGGGGTCGGCCGCGTCGAGGCGGTTGTTCATCGGGACGTTCACGAACATCGTCAGCCCGATGCAACCGACCAGGTACAGCAGCGCGCCGATCACGATCCAGACCGTGCCGGCGCGGCCGCTGAACGGCGCCCCGATCGCGAGCAGCAGGCAGAGCAGTCCCGTGCCCAGGAACACCAGGAGGAACAGCGGGTTGATGATCGTCCGGTTGATCTGCTGCATCGCCGCCGCCCCGGCGGCCGGGGGGAGACGGCGCAGCCCGGGCATCACCGCCGTGGAGAAGGCGAAGAAGAGGCCGGCCATGAGGCCGGAGCCGAGAAGACCGAGCAGCGCGACGATGGGCAGGACGGTGGCGATCACGGTGCCTCCTGTGCAGTCGGGAGGAGCTCGGACCCGAAGTCGACCGTCATCCTTGCTCCACGTCCAGACTGCACCGGCGATCCGGGACCATCCATGCTCACGGATCGCGATCTCATGCTCGTTCGTCCAGAAACCGTGGACGCAGCGGGCGCCACGGCGCAGACTCCGGTCGTGACGGCGGACCCGATGCAAGCCGACGACCCGCTCGGCGAGGCCCTGCACTTCCTCCGCGTGACCGGCAGCTTCTACTGCCGGTCCGAGCTGACGGCGCCGTGGGGCCTCCTGATGCCGGCCTGGCCGGACTGCGTGTGGTTCCACATCGTCACTGCCGGCCGGGTCCACCTCGACGTCGACGGCGCCGAGACGCGGGTACTGCAGGCCGGCGACGTCGCCCTCGTCCCGCACGGCCAGGGGCACGCGCTGCGCAGCGAGCCGGACGCGATCGCGCCGGACGTCATGAGCCTGGAGCACGAGTTCCGCAACCGCTACGCGATCCTGCGCCACGGCGGCGGCGGTGCGGGCACCACGCTCGTCTGCGGCGCGGTGCGACTCGACCACCCGGCCGCGCACCACATCGTCCCGCTGCTGCCCGAGGTGATCCACGTCGAGCCCGGCGGCGGACCGCAGGCCGAGTGGATGCAGAGCACGTTGCGACTGATCGCCGCGGAGGCCGCCTCGCTGCGCCCGGGCGGAGGGGCCGTGATCACGCGACTGTCCGACATTCTCGTCATCCAGACACTGCGCGGCTGGATCGAGCACGACCCGGCCGCGCAACGGGGCTGGCTCGGCGCCCTGCGGGACCGCCAGATCGGCCGCGCGATTTCGCTGATCCACCGCGACCCGGCCCGGGACTGGACGGTCGCCTCGCTCGCGAGCGAGCTCGCGATGTCCCGCTCGGCGTTCTCCGCCCGGTTCACCGAGCTGGTCGAGGAGCCCGCCATGCGCTACCTCACGCGATGGCGCATGCAGGTGGCCCGCAGCTGGCTCGCCGAGGACGGTGCCACCGTCGGCGAGGTGGCCGGCCGGCTCGGCTACCGGTCCGAGGCCGCGTTCAGCCGGGCGTTCAAGCGGACGATCGGGATATCGCCCGGCGCCGTCACCCGCGGTTGATCCACCCGGCGGAAGCCGGCTCGTTCACCCGTACTAGCGTCACTCTCCCGAGTGTTGCATACAGTATGGAAACGGGCAGATGGATCTTTCACGGCGAACAGTCCTTTTCGGCGTGCCGGCCCTCGCCGCCACGGCACTGATCACCCCGGCCGCGGCAGCCGCCTCGCCGCCGCACCAGAGCCCGATCCACATCCGCTCCCGCGCCGCCGTCTCCGCGCCCGACCTGCCCGCATTGCAGATCGACTACCCGCGCCACGTCGAGCTGCGGGTGCGCTACGTGCGCAAGGACGAGAGCGACCCCGCGGGATGTTCCGTGCGCGGCCACGAGGAGGTGGTGGAGGCGCAGGTCCCGGAGGGCGCGGCCGGCGTCCGGATCGGCGACACCCGCTACGAGCTGCTGCAGTTCCACTTCCACACTCCGGCCGAGCACCAGCTCGACTGGAACCGCTTCCCCGTCGAGCAGCACTTCGTGCACCGCGGCCCGAACGGGGAGACGCTCGTGGTCGGCCTGTTCCTGGGCCCGGGCGGAAGCGGCGGGACGGTGCAGGACGCCGTGCTCGGCGATCTCCCCGAGGAGTGCGGTCCGGAGCGCGAGGTGGCCGGCGACCTGGCCGCCGCGCTACCGCGGGAGCTCTCGACGTTCCGCTACGAGGGCTCACTGACCACCGCCCCGTACAGCGAGCCCGTGTCGTGGCTCGTACTGGCGAAGCGGCGGCTGGTTGCGGCGGCGAGCATCAAGGGCTACCGACAGCTGTTCCCGGAGGGCGACGCGCGCGAGCCGCAGCCCCTCAACGGGCGGGTGGTGCGGTACCGACCCCAGTAGCGGCAGCGAGCCGGCGCGCGGCGTCGGCGACGGCCCACAACTCGCACGGCGACCGGAGGTAAGGGCTGCCGGTGCCGGGGAACCCGCAGCCCCGGCGCCGCCCTCTCCGGTCGGGTACGTGCTCGATCAGCAACCGCGCCACGACGTCCGGCATGCGCGCCAGCTGCGCCGCGACTCCCGACGGTCCGATAACGTCCCGCACTGGTCCGCACCTGCTTTCACCAGGTCGGATCGAGGCCCTCGGCCGGTGTGTCCGCACCGACCGAGGGCCGCCTTCTTTCCAGGCGAGCCACACCGTATCTAGACTGCGCAAACTGAGCAATGTGAGATTAGTCAGCAAACCGGGCTAGATCGGCAGGTTCGCGCACAGCGGGCATTTACCGTGACCGAGTGCCCGACCGTGCTGAGCGGCTGCTCTCCACCGGCGAGGCCGCCCGCGCGCTCGGAATCTCTCGCCGCACACTGGCCCACTACGCCAAGACCGGGCAGCTTCAGCCGAGCCTGGTTCTCCCCTCGGGCTACTACAAGTGGGACCTCGAGGACATCCGCCGGCAGCTCCGCGAGCTGCGCGAGCGCGGCGCGGACACGTAACAGACGGCCGTCCAGGTCGCTCTCACACCGACATCTGCGCTCACACACCAACTGCAGTCGGTGTGCGGTGCCCGAAATCGGTGTGCGAGCCGCCCCGCGCACCCCCGACCGGTGACCGGCGCCGAGTCCCCCGAACGGGGCAAAAAGCACACCGCTCGCCGCTCGGGGCCGCTCTCTCGTCCGATCCGACGGACTCCTGACGTGCGGCAATACCCGAAGGTTGCTTACGTTCCCTCTCGGATCAATGACGGCACGGTCACGAAAAGGACACGGGACTCCCCACCCGCCGGCACCCCCCGAGGCCGGACGTCCTTACCGGGCCGTCGATCCGGAAGGCAGGACGTGGCTCGGCATCGCTCCCCCCGGGGCCGAGGCGCACACCAGTACCTGCTCGAGGTGGCCCCCCGCCGCCGACGACGAGCAGGTGCGGGCGCGCTGCGGTCCGTTCCGACCCCGCTGCGGCGGGGTGCCGCCGCAGTCGCCGTGACCGGCAGCGCGTTCTCGCTGGTCGGCGGCGCAGCACCCGATCCGGAGACGCGGCCCGACGCGGCGGTCATGCCGGTCGCGCAAGCCAGTTCGGACGACGACGACCCGCCGGCCGACGCTCTGGCCGACACGGTGGCAGTGGCGCTGGCCACGGCGGTGGAACCGGTCGACCCGGAACCGGAGATCGCCGACGCCGCCGAGCTCGTGAAGGCCGTGCAGCTCGCCGAACAGGAAATCACGCGCGCCGCCGAGCAGTCCGCCGCCGAGGCGCGAGCCGCGGCGGAACGGGCCGCCGCCGAGGCCGCACGCGGGCCGGTGGACTGCGGTCTGAGCACGTCGAGCCTCGGTGCCGTCAAGTCGAACGTGCGCACGGCCGCCGAGCAGCTCGGATGCACCTTCGGCGAGCCGGCGATGCACGGCGTCGCCGGGCGGGCCGGCACGTCCGACCACCCGGGCGGCCTCGCCGTCGACTTCATGGTCGACCGGTCCACCGGTGACGCGCTCGCCGCCTGCGCCCTGAAGAACATGGACGCCCTCGGGATCAAGTACGTGATCTGGAAGCAGGCCATCAACCACGGCAGCGGCTGGAAGCGGATGGCCGACCGCGGAGGCGTCACCGCGAACCACTACGACCACGTGCACATCTCGTTCGACCGCGGAGCCGGCGGGAGCGCCCTGCGAGGCTGCTGAGACACGCAGGGTGATCGGTGGTTTCGGTCCGTGACGGTTCCGCTATCGTGTGCGACGGACCGACGCGCGTCCCGGCTCCCCTGCAGGCATATCCCCCGGTCGCCTGCACGGGTCGCGCGGTCCGGAAGGCAGGTCGTGTCTCGGCACCGCTCCCCCGGCGGCCGGAACGCGCACCCGCGGCCCGCCCTGAGCGCGGCCGAGCTCCCCGGTGCGCAGGCCCCTCGACCGGCGCGCCATCGCGCCGCTCGCGAGTCTGCCGTGCGCAACGGGATGGCCGCGGCCGCCGCGGCCGGCGGGGCCCTCGTCGTGACGGTCCCGGTGGTCAGCGCCCCGGGGACCTCTGCGCTGGCCGACGACACGTACGTGCGCTCCGCGGCCGCGGAGATCGATGACGTGCGGATGCTCGCGAGCATCGTGCCGGTGGCGGCCCCCCACGAGCCGGAGCCACCCGAGCTCGACGTCTCCGACCTCGTGAAGGGCGCCGGCCTGTACGAGGAGGCGCGCGCGATCGAGGAGCGGCGCGCGGCCGCGAACTGCGACGCCGCCCTCGGCGATCTCGGTGCTGTCAAGCCGTGGGTGCGGAACGCGGCGCGCTTCCTCTCCTGCCTCTACGACGAGCCCGACCTGATCGGCGTGGCCCGGCGCGCCCGCGACTCCGACCACCCGCGCGGCCTCGCGGTCGACCTCATGGCCCGCGGCGAGAAGGGGGACCGGATCGCCAAGTGCGCGCTCGCCAACAAGGAGGCGCTCGGCATCGACTACGTGATCTGGAAGCAGCGGGTCAACTACGGCGACGGCTGGGAGCGCATGGAGGACCGCGGCGGGATCACCGAGAACCACTACGACCACGTGCACGTCTCGTTCGAGCGCGGCGGCGGCGACGGCACCCCGTTCGCGGAGCGCTGCAGCTGACCCAAGTTGCAGCAAAGCCACTTTCCCGCAACCACGTTGCATGAAAGTGGCTTTGCTGCAACCCCCTCAGGCGCCGATGCGGCCCGGCTGCCCTGCGCGGCCCGTCCGCCAGATGTTCACCACCGACGGGCGCGGCTGGGAGCCGGGGCCGTCGGGGAAGGTGCTCGCCGGGGCGTCGGGGCTCGCGTCGTCGAGGTCGCCGGGGTGCTGCGGCGAGATCAGCACGAACTCCTCCGTGACGACGGGGCCGCAGCACTCGGCACCCACCGGCACGCTCGCGAAGAGCGAGGTCTGCCCGCGGGTGGGCCCTTCCAGCGACACGGCGTAGAGGCCGTCGTTGATGTTCAGGGCCAGGCCGGAGTCGGTGGAGATCCAGAGGTTGCCGTAGCCGTCGAAGGCGAGGTTGTCCGGCGACGTGATCGGGCTGACCTGGGTCTTGTCGAACCCGCCGAAGTAGGTGTTCGGGTCGTTCGGGTCGCCGCACACCAGCAGGATCGACCAGCCGAACTCCGTGGCGGTGGGGTCGCTGCCCGCCTCGATCAGCTCGATGACGTGCCCGTGTTTGTTGTCCACCCGCGGGTTCGCCTCGTCCGGGCCCGTGGTGCGGGTGGCGTCGGCCTTGCCGCGGTCGGTGTTGTTGGTGAGCGCGATGTACACGTCGCCGGTGCGCGGGTTGGCCTCGATGTCCTCGGGACGGTCCATCTTGGTGGCGCCGGCCTTGTCGGCCGCCTCACGGGTGAAGACGTAGACCTCGGCGGCGGTCATGCCGTCGACGAAGGACCGGTCGCCCGCGGCGAGCGGGATCCACTCGCCGCTCCCGTCGAACGTGCCGTCGGCGGGGAGCCGCCCGCTGCCGTCGATCTCCCCGGCCGGGCTCGCGCCGGTGAACCGGGCGACGTAGAGCGTGCCGCGGGTGAGCAGCGTGCGGTTGTGCTCGCGAGCGGCGCGGGTCTCTCCCGCCATCATCGGCTCGTCGGAGACGTACTTGTAGACGTAGTCGAACCGCTCGTCGTCGCCCATGTACGCGACCGCGCGCCCGTCGGCGGCGAGCCGGATGGTGGCGCCCTCGTGCTTGAGCCGGCCGAGCGCGGTGTGCTTGACGGGCGGGGCCGCCGGGTCGTGCGGGTCGACCTCGACGATCCAGCCGAACCGGTTGACCTCGTTCGGCTCCTCCGTCACGTCGAAGCGGGTGTCGAACCGCTCCCACAGCCGTTCGGTGGCCTCCTCCTCGACGCCGTAGCGCGAGAGGCGCGCCGCGGCGACCGGCTCGGTGACCCCGGCCGCGCCCGCGAAGTACCCGTTGAAGTTCTCCTCGCCCGACAGGAAGGTGCCCCACGGGGTGACACCGCCCGAGCAGTTGTTGAACGTGCCGAGTACACGGGTGCCGGTGGGGTCGGCGGAGGTGCGCAACCAGTCCGAGCCTGCGGCCGGGCCGTCGAGTACGAACTCCGAGGTACCGGTGTAGCGGCGGTTGTACTGGGGGTCGAGCACCGGCGTGATCCGGCCGGTGCCGCGGTCGCGCTCCACCACGACCACGGTGAGGCCGTGGGCCGCGAGCCCGATGCGGTACTGCTCCTCGGTGGGGTTGGCGGCGTCGTAGCCGCGGAACATCAGCGGCTCGACCGTATACTCGTGGTTGGAGAACATCAGGTACCGTTCGCCGGGCCCGCGCAGCGGCAGCAGCCCGCAGAAGTCGTTGTTGTAGCCGAACTGGGCGGCCTGCGCCTCGGCGGTCTGGTTGTCGAAGTCGAACTCGGGCACGCCGGGGACGATCGGGTCGCCCCACCGGATCACGACATCGCTCTCGTAGCCGGGCGGCACGGTGACCGTGTCGGCCGTGTTGGGGGCCACCGGCTCGAAGTCGAGCCCGTGCGGGCCGCTCGGCGCGGCCGGCTCCGTGTTCTCCGCGCCGGGGGCGCACGCCGCCGTGGCGGTGGCGGCAACGGTGAGGACGGCGCCGGCGCGCAGCACGCCGCGACGGCTGACGGCACGCGCCAGCACGTCGCCGAAGTACTCGTTGTCCGAGGTGTTGGGCTCGTCGTGGGCACACGCGTTGGCGCAGCGGTACCGGCAGGTGAGGCCCTGCCGGCCACCGTGGCGCTGCGTCAGCAGCGGGAGCGCGATGCGGCCGGACGGGCGCGGCTGGCCCACGTCATCCTCCTGGGTGAGTTCGGGAAACGCGACGACCCTAGGCAGTCCTGGCGAGTACGCGGTGGCCCCCAGGTGGAGTAGAGGTGAATGGGCCTGGTGGTGCGGGAGGCGTTGCTCACCCTCGGCGAACAGCGCCGCCGAGAGCGAACACGGCCCCCTGCCGGCACGCACCCGCCCTAGCGTCGGGGCCATCGCCGACGAGAGGAATCCCGATGTCGATCCAGGATGCCGTGCACCACCCACGACCACCGCTCCCGCCGTTCACCCCGCCGTCCACCCCGCCGCGCTTCCCGCCGCATTTCCCGGCCCAGGCGCAGCCCTCGGTCATGTACGCCACCGCGTCGGCCGTCACCGGCAGCGGCCCCGACCCGGTGCTGGACCGGCTGCTCGAGGAACGGATCGTCTTCCTCGGCCGCGAGGTCGACGACGAGATCGCCAACCGGATCACCGCACAGCTGCTCCTGCTCGCGGCGCAGGACCCGGAGCGCGACATCACCCTCTACATCAACTCACCCGGCGGCTCGGTCACCGCGGGCATGGCCATCTACGACACGATGCGGCTGATCCGCCCGGACGTCGCCACGTGGGCCGTCGGCTTCGCCGCGTCGATGGGCCAGTTCCTGCTCACGGCCGGCGCGCGCGGCAAGCGACACGCGCTCCCGCACGCGCGGATCCTCATGCACCAGCCGTCGGCCGGCATCGGCGGCCATGCCACCGACATCGCGATCCGGGCCGGCGTGTACGCGGAGATGAAGCGCGAGATCGCCGAGATCACCGCAGGGCACACCGGTCAGACCTTCGAGACGATCACGGCCGACTCCGACCGCGACCGTTGGTTCACCGCGTCGGAGGCGCAGGCGTACGGGTTGGTGGACCACGTGGTCACCGACTGATCGACGTCACGGGGCCGTGAGCGGGAAGGTGGCCAGCAGCGACGTGCCCTGCCCGGGCCGGCTCGTGATCCTGATCTCCCCGCCCGCCGCCTCGACGCGGTCCGTGAGGCCGATCAGCCCTGATCCCTGCCCGATGTCCGCTCCGCCGACGCCGTCGTCCCGGACGGCGATCCGCGCTTCCCCGTTCATCGCATCGACGTCGATGTCCACCACGGACGCCTGCGCGTGCTTGGCGGCGTTGGTGAGCGCTTCCGACACGACGTAGTAGGCGGGCACCTCGACCCGTTCCGGCAGCCGGCCGGTGATGCGCACGCTCAAGGTCGCCGGCACCGCGGAGCGGCGGGCGAGCGACCGCAGCGCGTACGCGAGACCACCCTCCGACAGGATCGCCGGGTGCAGGCCGCGGGAGATCTCGCGGAGCTCGTCCTGCACGCCGCCCAGGCCGTCCACGATCCGCGCGATCGCCAGCGGCAGCTCGGGCGGTTCGGCGGGCGCCATCGACTCCGCCTCCCGCAGAGCCAGCGCCAGCGAGACGAGCCCTTGCTGGATGCCGTCGTGGAGGTCCCGCTCGAGCCGCCGCCTGGCCTCGTCCGCGGCCGCCACGACCCGCGCCCTCGACGCGGTGAGCTGCGCGCGGGCGTCGGCGTTGGAGATCGCGATCGCGATCAGGTCCGCGAACTGCGCGATGCGTTCCTCGGCTTCGGGCGGCAGCCGGTCCAGTTGGAGCGTCTCGGTCGGCGGCGCGCCGATCCGGGTCTCCGCCGTGGCGGTGGCGACCCCCCACAGCCGGTTGCCGATGACGATCGGGGCGCCGACGCTCGTGAACTCGGAGTTCGGCAAGGCAGCCGCGATGGGGCCGGAGGCATCCCGGAAGTTGTCCATGCGCGCCGGACGGCCGGTGCGGAACACCTTCGCGGTGACGCTGTCACCCTCCAGGGTCCAGTTCGAGTCCACCGGCATCCGGACGTCGGCGGTCCCGCAGCTCGCGACGACCGTGGCCGTGCCGTCGGGCTCGAAGCGCAGCACGAAACCGTTGTCGACGTGCGAGATCCGGGCGATCTCCTCGGCGACGCGCGTGAAGATGACGCCGGGCTTCTCCCCCTTCGCGACGAGCGTCGCCACCCGGCGCAGCGCCGCCTGCTCCGCGGCGAGCCGCACCACCTCGGCCCGCGCCTGCGCGTTCGAGATCGAGGTGGCCACCAGCTGCGCGAACTCGGCGATGCGCGACTCCGCGTCCACCGGTGGCTCGGGCGCCGGCCAGCCGGCGATCATCACGCCCCACAGCCGCCCCTCGACCTCGATCGGGCTCGCGGTCGCCGAGCGGAGCCCCAGCCGGCGGACGTGGTCGGCGATCGGGCCCCCGCCCGGGAGCGACCCGCGGTTCATGCGCGTGGAACGGCGCTCGCGCAGGACGAAGCCGGCGAGGGCATCGGCCTCGACCGGCACCCCGGTGCCGACCGCGATCGCCCGGCCGCGCACGTCCGGATCGGTCCATCCGGCCACCGCCGTGGCCGCCCCGGTGGTCTCGCACCGGAGCATCTGTGTGAAGCCTGCGCGCAGGAGCCGCCCGACCTCCTCCGTCACCGTGGCGAGCACCTGTGCCGCCGCGGGCTGGCGCGCGACGAGCGTCGCCACCCGGCGCAACGCCGCCTGCTCGTCCGCGAGCCGCTCGAGCAACGTCTGGTGATCGGTCAGGGTGGCGAGCAGGTGGGCGTTCTCCGCGCTCTGGCGCTGGCTCTCCTTGCGCAGGGCGCGCTCGTCGTCGAGGAAGCGGAGCATGCGCAGGGTCATCGAGGTCACGCGCGCCATGGCGTGCAGGAGCCCCACCTCGTCGGCGTTCAAGGGGTCCGGACCGGACCGCGCGACGATCAGGCGTGCGCCGGGCGGATGCTCGAGCGGCACGACGGAGGCCGGGCAGCTGCCCGAGCCGGGAACGGTGAGCTCGCCGCGCGGTCCTCTGGCCACCGAGGCGAGCTCGGCGATGGGGACGGAGTCCTCCGGGTAGCCGATGACGGCGACGGCGGCGCCGCGCGCCACGATGGCCACGACCTCGGCGTCCAGCGATTCCGCCACGCGTTCGACCGCGCCGGCCGCGGCGGAGGCCTCCGTGGCGTACGACGAGACCGCCGCGAGGAACTCGGCGAGTTTCTGGGCCGACCATCCCGGTGGGACCGACATCTCAGGCGACCGACATGACGACGAGGGTCTGGTTGTGGAAGCCGATCACCCCCCGCTTGCGGGCGATCTCCCCGTACGTGTAGAAGCCGGCCACCGGCGCACCGCCGGCGCACTTCATGATCTCGTCGATCTCCACCCGGATCCCATCGTCGCCGAGCACCGGACGCCTGCCGATGCACTCGAACGCGAGCACGCCGAGGGGCTGATGGCCCCCGAGCGCCTCCAGCGAGTCGCTGCACGCGGCCGCGCCGGCCCAGCGAACCGACTCGGCGTCACCCTCCATGAGCCAGACGAGCGCCGCCTGCGGCACCTCGGCGATGCACGCGAGTGTCCGCTCGGCGAAGTCGCCGCCTGCGATGAACCGGATCTCCTCCTCCCCGTCGCGCTGGCCGAGCCCGAGCGGGTGGACCAGCGCGAGCCTGGCGAGTTCCTCCTGGTCCTGGTAGGCCGCAGGTTGGGCGCCGATACGGTCGAGGTACACGTCGAGCGCCGGCTCCCCGTTCAGCGTGCTGACCCGGTTGCCGCCACTGGCCGTCACGAGCATCGGCTCGCCGACCCTGCGCCATCCGTGGCGCACCCCGATCCCGATCGGCCCGTCGGAGCCGATCCCGGCCGCGACCACGGAGTCGCGCAGCACCCGGTCGCCGTGCATCTGGAACGACCTCGCCATCCTGAGGTCGTCACCCGTGCACCCGCCCACGAGGGGGACCCCCGCGCCGAGCACCCGGTAGACGCCGCGCAGGACCTCCCGCTGATCGCCGGAGAGGCCGTCGGTCAGGAGCAGCAGGACCCGGTGCGGTCGCTCCTCGATCGCGGACAGGCAACGCGCCACGTCCGCCCCTGCCGCGCGGAGGTCACCCGACGCCGGACTGGCCACCGCCGTGCCGATCGAGAAGCCGTCCCCGCCCAACGCCGTGACGACGACGCTCCCCACGCCCGAGCCGGTCGGCGCGATCTCGCCGGACGTCGAACACCCGATCAGCGGGACGCCGCCGGACCGCTCGTTGATCTGCCGGAGAACCGCCAAAAGATCGCGGGTCTCGGAGCAGAACACGATCAACAGCTTCGCGTCGGGGTGGGTGAGAGCGCGGTCCGCCGCCCGAGCTCCAGCCTCCGGCTCGGTTCCCTCGGCCTGACCGACGCCGAGCCACCGCTGCGCTCCCATAGTCACCTCGGTTCGAGGACCGCACCACGCTACTCCCGGGCACAATGCGCCAGCCGAGGTAACGGCGGTGCGATTCGTCCGGATTCGGCACCGATCTGCGGGGTATCCTGCGCGGTGCCCGTCCCCCGGCTGCCACTCCCCCTCGTGCTCGCCGTACTCGTCGCGCTCCCGGGCACCTACCTGGGAGCCGCGACCTACCTGGGGCTCCCGCACGCCGAGCTGCCGCCCCCGCTCGCCGCGGCCGTCTACGGCCTCGCGATCGTCGCCGCGGCCTTCCTGCTGTCGTGGGCCGCCGAGGCGGCGCAGGTCGACGTCAGCGCCGGTTTCGCGCTCGCGGTGCTCGCCCTCCTCGCGGTGCTGCCGGAGTACGCCGTCGACTTCGTCTTCAGCCTGCAGGCCGGCCAGATGTTCGGCGCCACCGGGGCGTGCGGACCGGAGGGGATGGACGCCGATCCGTGCGGCCTGGCGCTCGCGAACATGACAGGCGCCAACCGCGTGCTCGTCGGTATCGGCTGGCCGATCGTGGTTCTGGTCGCCGCGATCGCGGCGACCAGGGCCCGCCGCGCCGGCGGGACCGCCCCGTCCGCCGGCCGGGTGAGGGTGCCGCGGACGATGTCCGTGGAGATCGTCTACCTGGGGATCGCCACGCTGTACTCACTGCACCTGCCGCTGCGCACCTCACTCACGCTGCTCGACGCGCTCGTGCTCGTATCGATCTTCGTGGTCTACGCCGTGCGGCTGGCCCGCGCCCCGACCGAGGAACCGGAGCTCGCCGGCACCTCCGCGTGGGTGGGCGGGCTGGCCGACGGCCGCCGCCGCGGCACCTACATCGGCATCTTCGTGGTGGCCGCGCTCGTCATCCTCGCAAGCGCGGAGCACTTCGCCGACGGCCTCGTGCAGACGGGCGCCGAGTTCGGCGTCGACCAGTTCCTGCTGGTGCAGTGGGTGGCGCCACTCGCGAGCGAGGCACCGGAACTGATCGTCGCCTGCCTGTACGCGTGGCGGCTCAAGGCGCGCGACTCGCTGGGCACGCTGCTGTCGAGCAAGGTCAACCAGTGGACGCTGCTCGTCGGCACCATCCCGATCGTGTTCGCGATCGCCTCCGGGTCGGTGCACGGCCTGCCGCTCGACGTCCAGCAGCGCTTCGAGCTGCTGCTGACCGCAGCGCAGTCGCTGTTCGCGGTGAGCCTGCTGATCACGCTGAGCCTCACGGCGTGGGGCGCGGTGGCGCTGTTCGTGCTGTTCGCGATCCAGTTCTTCGCCAGCCTCACCCTGCCCACCGAGGTGGACCGCGCCGTCGTGATCGGGCTGTCGACCCTGTACGTGCTGCTCGCGATCGGGATGTTCGTCCGGCGTCGCCAGGACCTCGTGCGGACCACCCGCGACGGCTTCGTCACGCCGTTCGATGACATGGGAGAGCCGGAGCGGGTGGCGCCGTCGCGGTGATCCGACCGTGCCGCTAGCGTGACGCACTCGCCACCTTCTGCATCGATGGAGAGGTCACGAGCCATGCGCGTCGGCGTGCTCACCGGGGGCGGGGACTGCCCCGGACTCAACGCGGTCATCCGGGCGATCGTCCGCAAGGGCGTGCCGGAATACGGATACTCGTTCATCGGCTTCCGCGACGGCTGGCGCGGCCCGCTCGAAGCACTCACGCGGCCGCTGGACATCCCCGCCGTGCGCGGGCTGCTGCCCCGCGGCGGCACGATCCTCGGATCGTCGCGCACCAACCCGTTCGCACTGGAGGGCGGCGTCGAGAAGATCCGCCGCAACCTGCAGAACCTCGGTGTCGACGCCCTCATCGCGATCGGTGGCGAGGACACCCTCGGCGTCGCCACCAAGCTGCACGAGATGGGCGTCAACGTCGTCGGCGTGCCCAAGACGATCGACAACGACCTCAACGGCACCGACTACACGTTCGGCTTCGACACCGCCGTCAACATCGCGACCGAGGCCATCGACCGGCTGCACACCACCGCGGAGTCGCACCACCGCGCGCTGATCGTCGAGGTGATGGGCCGGCACGCCGGCTGGATCGCGCTGCACTCCGGAATGGCGGGCGGCGCCAACGCCATCCTCATCCCCGAGATCCGCTTCGACCTCGAGCAGGTCTGCCAGTGGGTCGAGTCGCGGTTCCAGATGGACTACGCGCCGATCATCGTCGTCGCCGAGGGCGCCATGCCCAAGGAGGGCGAGGAGGTGCTGCAGAGCGGGGACAAGGACGCGTTCGGCCACGTCCGCCTCGGCGGCATCGGCGACTGGCTCGCCCACAAGATCGAGGAGCGCACGGGCAAGGAGGCCCGCACCACGGTGCTCGGGCACGTCCAGCGCGGCGGCACCCCCACCGCCCGCGACCGCTGGCTCGCCACCCGGTTCGGCCTGCACGCGATCGACGCCGTGCACGAGGGCAAGTGGGGCCAGATGACCGCGCTGCGCGGCACCGACATCGTCACGGTGCCTCTCGCCGAGGCGACCAAGGAGCTCAAGGTCGTCGACCCGGCCCTGTACGCCGAGGCCGAGGTCTTCTTCGGCTGACCCCCTCCCGGCGAGTCTCGCGTTTCGCCGTCCGAGTTCCGCGTTCCGGCAGGATGCGATCCTGCTGAAATGCGCAACTCACGCCGCGAAACGCGAGACTCGCGCGTGGGGGGTTCGTCGTGCGAGGGCGGGGTCAGGCCGCGACCAGTGCCGGGGTCGGTGCTGGTGCTAGTGCCGGGGCCGGGGCCGGCTCCAGAACCGGCGAGGGGTTGGAGCGCAGGCGCCGCACCAGGCCTGCCACCGACCCGATCGCCGTGCCGATGCCGAGGCTCACCGCGAGGGCGACGAGCGGATCGCCGGCGAACGTGGCACCGCCGAGGAACCCCAGCATCGCGACGTACGCGGCCGACATGGTGGCCCCGAGCGCGCTGTAGCCCACGTAACGGCGCACCGGGAAGCGGATCGCGCCCGCCGCCAGCGCGGCGACCGTGCGACCGGCCGGGATGTAGCGCGCCGTGAGCAGGATGAGACCGCCCCGCGTCGTCAGCGTGCGCTCGGAGCGGGCGAACAGCTCGGCCCGCGGCGTGCCGGGCGTGAGCCTCCCGCGCAACGCGCCGCCGAATCCGCGGCCGAGGACGAAGGCCGTGAGCTCGCCGACGAACGATCCCAGCGACGCCGCCGCGATCACGGCGACCAGGTTCTGGTCGCCCGCGGCCGCGCCCACGCCGGCCGCGATGATCAGCGCCTCGCTCGGCACCATCGGCAGCAGAGCGTCGACGACGGCCAGGCCGACGATCACGAGCAGCAGCCACTGGGACGCCAAAGCACCGTCGAGCAGCAGCCGCAGTCCCTCGATCACGTGACCAGGCTATGGACGGCACGGCCCACGCCACATCGGTCGAAGGGGCCAGGCGTCCCCGATTTCGTATCAGGGTCCACCCCGAGAACGGATCAGACGATGCCCTGACGCGTCGCCGTGTAGACGATCTCGGTGCGCCTTCGCACGTCGAGCTTGTCGCGCAGGTTGCGCACGTGGAACTTGACGGTGGCCTCGCTGATCACGAGCCGCCTGCCGATCTCGCGGTTGGACATCCCGACCGCCAGCAGGCGCAGCACCTGGTTCTCGCGCTCGGTGAGCATCGCCCCGCCGAGGCCGCGCACGGGCGGGCGGTCCTCGTCGCGCAGCACGTCCATCACCACGGCGCCACCGGGGCCGCCGGTGTCGAAGACGCTCTCGCCGCGCAGCAAGGTGTGCACGGCACGCACGATGTCGGCGGTGTCGGCGCCCTTGCGCACGTAGCCGTGGACGCCGAGGCGCACGGTCCGCAGCATGACGTCCCGGTCCCGGCAGCCGGTGAGGACGAGCACGCGCACCCCGCGGTGGCGCTCCAGCAACATCCGGGCGAGCTCCACCCCCGCGGCGTCGCCGCGGCCGAGCGCGACGTCGAGGATCACGAGGTCGGGCGGGCAGCGGTCGGCGATCACGAGCGCGTCGCGCGGCGTGGCAGCCTCCCCGACCACGGAGACGTGTGGATCGGGGGCGAAGAGTTGGCGCAGTCCGAAACGAACGATGGCCTCGTCGTCCACGACGAGGATGCGGGCGGTTCGCCGGGCAGTGGTGGTGGGTGCTGTACCGGCGGTATCGAGCAGGGCGTGCTGGTCGAGCAGTGCGTCAGCGGTCATCGGGCTCCCTCCCTTGGCGCTGGTCGGGTGGGACGAGGCTAGGCAGCCTCACGTTGCCTGTACGTTGCACGCGCAACGTCTGACGCGCTTGCTGCCCGCGCCGCCCTGGGTGATGATGGCCGGGTCCTGGGGCGATGACGCTCGGAGTGCTGATGACGACCGACAGTGGACCCGACCCCACGGCTCATGCACGCCTTCTGCACCGGGTGTTCGACGCCGTGCTCGCCGGCGACCGCACACCGGTGGCACCTCGCACGCTCGTCTCCGAGTCGTGGCGGCGCAGCCTCGCCGCCCACGTCGACCCGGACCATCGCACGCCCCCGGTGGTCGTCGGGGACGCGGACATCCCCCACCTGCGGGTGGCCCACCCGCTGAACGCGGTGATGCCGCTGCTGCGCAGCACCCTCGTGAGCATCGCCGACGAGGCCATGCACGTCATGCTCGTCACCGACGCCGACGGCACCATCCTCTGGCGCGAGGGCGCCGCCTCGGTGCTGAACCAGGCCGACGAGGTGGGCCTGATGCCGGGCACCCGGTGGAGCGAGGACGCCATCGGCACCAACGCGATGGGCACCACGTTGGCCGTGGACGCGCCGGTGACGATCCACTCCGCCGAGCACCTCGTGCGCACCTACCACGCGTGGACCTGTGCGGCCGCGCCCGTCCACGACCCCGACACCGGCGCGATCCTCGGCGCCGTCGACATCAGCGGCCCGTTGCACACGGTGCACCCGGCGATGAAGCAGCTGGTGGCGGCCACCGCCCAGCTCGCCGAGCACCAGCTGCGGGTGCGGCTGGCCATCGAGGACGAGCGGCTGCGCCTGCGCAACATGCCCCACCTCGCCAGCCTGCGCGGGCAGGCCGGCGCTCTGCTCACGGCGAGCGGCCGGATCGTCGCGGGCGAGCCGTACGGGGTGTGGCCGGACCGCGTGACCCTGCACCCGGGCGTCGAGCGGGTCGTGCTCGACGACGGTCGCGAGATGGTGGTGGAGCAGCTCGCCGAGGGCTACCTGTTGCACGCGCCGCAGCGGCACACCCCCGCGCCGCCCCGCTCCGCGCTGTCGCTGCGCTTCACCGGCGAGGGCAGCCCGTCGGCAATGCTCGACGGCCGGTCCGTCCCGCTCACGCTCCGGCCCGCCGAGCTGCTCACCGTCCTCGCCCTGCACCCCGACGGGCTCACCGCCGAGCAGCTCGCGCTGCTGCTCTACGGCGAGGAGGGCAACCCCACCACCGTGCGCGGCGAGGTCCTGCGGCTGCGTGGTCTCATCGGCTCCGACGTGCTGCGCACCCGCCCGTACCGGCTGGCCGCCACCGTCGACACCGACTTCCAGGCCACCCGCCGCGCGATCCGCGCCCGCCGGCCCGCCGACGCCCTGCGCGCCTACGCGGGGCCGCTCCTCCCCCGCTCGGACGCCCCCGCGATCCGGGAGCTGCGGGCCGAGCTGGAGGCCGGGCTGCGCGGCGTCGTGCTGGACAGCGACGACGTCGACCTGCTCGCCGAGTTCGCCGCCCACCCCCTCGGTCGCGACGACCTCGAGGTCCACGACCGCCTACTGGCGCTGCTCCCGCCATCCGACCCCCGCCGCGCGCAGCTGGCGACGCGCCTGGCGCACCTGCTGTAGATCCGCGCGGGTACTGGGGTCGTCACAGACCCGGTGGGCCCTGTGTGGACTACACCGGGCGCGCGGAGACGCGCTTTCGGACCTCCTCCGGCGACTCTGCGGCCGCGGCTGCGTCGACCTGCGCCGCCGTCACCTCCGGTAGGTGGACCAGCACGTCGTAGGCGTCCAGCGCGTTCTGCTCCGCGTAGACACTGCCGAAGCGCTGCCGGGAGGCAGCCCGGACGAGCGCGGAGTCGTCGGGCGAGAGTCGCCGCAGATCGACCGCGAACGGCCCGTCGTGGCTCGCGGCCATGAGCGCGTCGAGGCTGCCGGGCTCGGGCGGCCCCATCTCGGCGAAGAGCCGTCCGTCGAAGAAGTCCTGCCCTTCGCTGAGAGTCTGCCCCTCCCCCGATGTCGTGCCGATGACCACGTAGTCGCCGCCGAGCCGGTCGAGGAGGTGCACACCCAACGGGTTCATCTCCGGAACCCCGGGCATGCTGACGGGATGGCGCTGGACGTGGGCGTCGTGGGCGGGGAGAACGACCCGGCCCTCCCTGCGGAGCACCCACTCCACGGTCTCGGCGATGGCCGACTCCCGGATCATCGAGTACGGGCCGCCGCGGGCCAGCTCACGGAACAGCGCGTCGACAGTGATGGTGAGGTCGAGCGATCGGAGCGCGCGCTCGTAGGCGTCGGCGCTCGTCCGCCGCGCGTAGTCGAGACGCAGGCTCGTCACGTGCGCTCGGAGATCGGCGAGGCCGGCCGTCAGCGCGTCCCTGCGCTCGGGAGCGAGACCCGGATAGCCGGCCATGGCCGAGGGGATGCCGAACGCCGACCCGGCCGAGAAGGCGGCCGCCGTCTCCCGGATTCGCTCGTCGACCCGGAACCCCGGATCGGCCTGCGCGAGGTAGGCGGTGACGGCGTCCAGGCCGGGGAGCAGCGACACGTTGGAGCCGCCGAGGTCGATCCCGTAGAACCCGACCGGGCGGGTGGCGGCGCGGTTGTGCTCCCGCATCCACTCCAGCAACGCGCGCGTCTCGGCCCACAGCCCCATCAACGACGTCAGCCCGCTCGCCATGACCTGCCCGAGCTCGCCCCCGCCACCGCGGACCCAGCCGTCGACCAGCCACCCCTCGACGAACCCCGTCTCCATCGCGACGGCGCCGAACCCGTGCCGCTCGACGAGGTAGCGCGTGAGCCGGTGACGCAGCTGGAGGAACTCCCGGTTGTAGTGCGAGCTCTCGCCGATCGCCACCACCTGCGCGTCACCGATCACCGCGTCCAGCCATCCGAGATCGTCCAGCGGCGCGTCCGGCTCCAGCGTGGAGAGCGGGATCACCGCGTGGTCACTCAACCGGCTCACCGTTGGCCTCCAGCCCGCATTCTCAACTTTGGGAACGGTACCAGATATGGGATCGTCCAGGCGTGGACACGCTCGCCCTGCTCGTTCATCCGGTCCGGCTGCGGATCGTGTTCGCCATGTCCGGAGCGCAGACCCGCACCACGTCGGACCTGTGCACCCACCTGCCGGACGTCCCCAAGACCAGCGTGTACCGGCACGTCGGGCTGCTGGCCGACGCGGGCGTGCTCGAGGTGGCCGCCGAGGAGCGCGTGCACGGCGCCGTCGAGCGGCACTACCGGCTGCGCCAGGACCGGGTGGCGATCGGCGCCGACGTGGCCGCGTCGATGTCCCTCGACGACCATCGCCGCGCCTTCGCCGCAGGGATGGCCGCCGTGCTCGCGGAGTTCAACGCCTACCTCGCCCGGCCTGGCGCCGACCCCACCGCCGACCAGGTGGGCTACCGGCAGGGCGTCCTGTGGCTGAGCCCCGACGAGCGCGCGAAGATGATCGAGGGACTCCGCTCCGTACTCCGGGATGTGGTCGGCAACGAGCCGGCCCCGGACCGCAGCCCGCACCTGGTGACGGCGATCTTCTTCCCGGCCGGCGAGGGCGCCTGAGCCGCTTCGCGCGCGCACTGGCGCCCTCGGGGTGCGGGACCGCACCATGCGCTCGCTACTCCACCGTGACGCTCTTGGCCAGGTTGCGGGGCTTGTCCACGTCCCGGTCCAGAGCGACCGCCGCGTGGTAGGCGAGGATCTGCAGCGGGATCGACAGCAGGATCGGGTCCAGCTCCGGCTCGCCCTTGGGCACCACGATGGTGCGGTCGGCGAGGTCGGACGGCAGCTCCCGGTGCGCCACCGCGATCACCGGCCCCTTGCGCGCCTTGATCTCCGAGAGCGTCGAGGTGTTCTTGTCGAGCAGGTCGTCGTCCGGGACGACCGCGACCGTCGGCATCTCCGGGCTGATCAGCGCGAGCGGGCCGTGCTTGAGCTCGGCCGACGGGTACGCCTCCGCGTGCACGTAGGAGATCTCCTTGAGCTTCTGCGCACCCTCACGCGCCACCGGCCAGCCGCGGCGCCGGCCGACGAACATCACGCTGTTGCTCTTCGCGATCTCCTTGGCGACCTCGGCGATCGAGTCGGACTGCTCGAGGATCTGCGCGATCTGGCCGGGCAGTGCGGTGAGCCCGGCGATGATGCGGCGGCCCTGCTCGGGCGAGAGATCACGGATGCGGCCCAGGTGCAGGGCGAGCAGCGCGAACGCCGCGACGGTGGAGGTGAACGACTTCGTGGCGGCCACCGACATCTCCGGGCCCGCGTGCAGGTAGATGCCGCCATCCACCTGGCGGGCGATCGTCGAGCCGACGACGTTGACGATGCCGATCACGCGGCCGCCCTTGCGTTGCAGCTCCTGCACGGCGGCGAGGGTGTCGATCGTCTCGCCGGACTGGCTGACCGCGACGTACAGCGTGTCCGGCTCCACCACCGGATTGCGGTAGCGGAACTCCGAGGCCGCCTCCGAGCTCGCCGGCACCCGCGCGAGGTCCTCGATCAGCTGCGCGCCGAGCTCGCCCGCGTAGCAGGCCGAGCCGCAGCCGAGGATCTTCACGCGCCGCACCTCGCGCGCCTCGCGCACGCTGAGGTTCAGCCCACCCAGGTGGGCGGTCGCGAAGCGCTCGTCGATGCGCCCCTTGAGCGCCCGCTCGATCGTCCGCGGCTGCTCCTGGATCTCCTTCACCAGGAAGTGCGCGTGGTCGCCGATCTCGGCGCCCACCACGTCCCAGTCGATCGTGGACGGGCTCTTGGCCACGGCGCGGTCGTCGAGGGTGTAGGTGCGGTAACCGTTGGCGGTGATCGTCGCCAGCTCGCCGTCGTCGAGGTACACCACCTGGCGCGTGTAGCCGATCAGCGCCGCCACGTCGGACGCCACGAACATCTCCTTCTCGCCGACACCGAGCAGCACCGGGCTGCCGTTGCGGGCGACGACGATCCGGTCGGGGTGCTCGGCGTCCAGCACCGCGAGCCCGTAGGCCCCGACCACCTGCCGCAGCGCCTGGCGGACCGCCTGCTCCAGGTCGGCTGCCCCCGCCGTGAAGGCGGCTGCCACGAGGTGGGCCACCGTCTCTGTGTCGGTCTGCGAGGTGAACTCGACCCCGTCGGCCGTGAGCTTCGCGCGGAGCTCGTCGGCGTTCTCGATGATGCCGTTGTGGACCACCGCGATCCGGCCGGCCGTATCGGTCTGCGGATGCGCGTTGGCCTCGCTCGGCTCACCGTGCGTGGCCCAGCGGGTGTGCCCGATGCCCGGCGCGCCCTTGAACCGCGCCGGCAGATCGGCGGCCAGCTCGGCGACCCGGCCGCTCACCTTGCGGATCTTGAGTTCGCTCCTGCCGCGCACCGCGAGGCCGGCGCTGTCGTACCCGCGGTACTCCAGCCGCCCCAGCCCTTCGAGGAGAATCGGGGCGGCGTCCTGGGGCCCGACGTATCCGACGATCCCGCACATAGAAGTCCCTTCACCCGTAGACCATCCGGCGGAGCTGGCGGGCCGACAACTCCGGCGGGGCCACCCGCCGCGTCGCCAGCTCGGCACTCAGCACCGCGAATATCTGCTCGTTCGTGAGCCCGCGGCGTTTCAGCTCCGCGTGCCTGCGCCGGACGAAATCCGGCAGCTGCTCGGAGAAGTAGCCGAGCACCTCGGCCACCACACGTGCCGCCTCCCCCGTGTCGAGCGGGGTGCTGCGGACCAGGTAGGCGATGAGGTCGTCGTACGGTCCGGCGGGCACGGGACGAGATGCTCCCCTGCCGGTGGCCCGAACTTCAAATGTCCTGCCCGAAATCGGGCAGGATCCCACCCGTTCAGGCCGCAGATTCGAGTTCTCCGGCCTGCCAGAGGCGCGCATAGTGGTCGCCGGCGGCGAGCAGCTCGGCGTGTGGGCCCACCTCGACGATCCGGCCGCCGTCGAGCACCACGATCCGGTCGGCACGCGCCGCCGTGCCCAGGCGGTGGGCGACGACGAACGCCGTGCGGCGAGCGGTGACCCGGTGGCTCGCGGCGTGCACCGCCGCCTCGGTGGCCGGGTCGAGCGCGGCCGTGGCCTCGTCGAACAGGAGCACGTCGGGGTCGGCGAGCTCGGCGCGGGCGAGCGCGATGAGCTGCCGCTGCCCCGCGGACAGGCCCTGCCCCCGCTCCCCGACCGGGTGCCGGAACCCACCGGGCAGCGCGCGCACCAGCTCCAGCGCGCCGACCGCCCGCGCCGCGGCCTCGATCTCTGCCGGCGCCGCGTCGGGACGGGCATAGGCGATGTTGCCGGCGACGTCGCCCGTGAACAGGTGGGGCTCCTGCGGCACGATGCCCAGCCGCCGCCGGTAGGCGGCCAGCGGGTAGCGCCGGACGTCGACACCGTCGACGAGAACCGCGCCCGCGTCGACGTCGTAGAACCGCGCGAGCAGCTTGACCAGCGTGGACTTGCCGGCGCCGGTGGCCCCGACGAACGCGATCGTCTCGCCGGGCGCGACGCGCAGCGAGACGCCGTCGAGCGCGGGCGACGCCGCGCCGGCATAGGTGAAGCCGACGTCGCGCAGCTCGACCTCGCCGCGCAACCGCTCCGGCACCCGCGCCGGGCGACCCATCGGCTCCGGCGGCACCGACGTGGGTGTGTGCAGCAGGTCGGCGATGCGCAACAGACCGATGCGGGCCTGCTGGTAGCCGTCGAAGACCTGCGACAGCTGCTGGACGGGCGCGAAGAACAGCCCGAGGTAGAGCAGGAACGCCGTGAGCACGCCGGGCGTGAGATCGCCCGCCGCCACGCGCGCCGCCCCGACGCCGAGCACCGCTGCCGTCGCGATGTCCGACAGCAGTGAGACGAACGGGAAGTACGTGGCGATGTAGCGCTGCGCACGCAGCCGGGAGCTCCGGTACGCGGCGCTGCGCTCGCCGAACGTGCTGGCGCTGCGCTCCTCGCGGACGTAGGCCTGCGCGACCCGCACCCCGGTGACGTTCTCCTGCAGGTCGGCGTTGACGACGCTCACGCGCTCGCGCGCCTCCGCGTACGCCGCCGAGGCCACCCGCCGGAACACCACCGTGGCGACGGCGAGCACCGGCACCACCGCGAGCGCGACGAGCGCGAGCTGCGGGTCGGTGACCAGGAGCGCTGCCGCGACGCCGCCGACCGTGAGCACGCTGACCACGGCCTGCGCGAGCCCGGTCTGCAGGAACGTCGACAGGGCGTCGACGTCGGTGGTCATCCGGGTCATGATCCGGCCGGACAGCTCGCGCTCGAAGTAGTCGAGCCCCAGCCGCTGCAGATGGGCGTAGCTGCGCACGCGCAGCAGGTAGAGCAGGCTCTCCCCGGCGCGTGCGGTGACGACGGTCTGGGCGGCCACCACGAGCCATCCCGCGACGACGAGCCCGAGCCCGAGCATCGAGGCGGTGACGAGCACGGCGGGCACGCCCGCGGTGATGCCGCCGTCGATCGCCATCCGTGTGATGCCGGGCAGCGCGAGGCTGCCCAGCGCGTCGAGCGCCACCAGGGCGATCCCGACCGCGAGCGGCCGGCGCACCGGGCGCAGCAGGCGGGCGAGTCGGAACGCGGGGTCCGGGGCGGCGGGGTCCTCGCCGGGGAGACGGGGCGCCTCCGTGGCCGGTGGCAGCGCCTCGACCGCGGCGAGCAGCTCCGGGGTGGGCGCCATGTCGCCCGCGGCGCTCATCCCGCCGCCGCCACGGGACCCCGTGGCGACCGACCGGGCGGCCCGCGGAACCGGCGCCTGGCCATCGGGATCCGGCCAGAGCTCCGGGCTGCACCCCGCCGGCGGGTCGCCCGTGCCGACCGGGAGAGCGCTGCGTTCCCGCACGCCGTCCGGCACGGCGAGGAGCAGCTCCCGGAACAGCGCACAGCGCTCCATCAGCTCCGCCTCGGTGCCGACGTCGACGACCCGGCCGGCGTCGAGCACGGCGATCCGGTCGGCGAGCGCGAGGCTGGAGCGGCGGTGTGCGACCAGCAGCGTGGTGCGTCCGGCGGTGAGAGCGCGCAGCGTGTGGTGGATGGCGGCCTCGGTGGCCGTGTCGACGGCCGACGTGGCGTCGTCCAGCACCAGCACGCGCGGGTCGGTGAGCACGGCCCTGGCCAGCGCGATCCGCTGGCGCTGCCCACCCGAGAGCGTGAGGCCGCGCTCGCCGACGACCGTGTCGTAGCCGTCGGGCAACGTGTCCACGAAGCCGTCCACCTGCGCGGCGCGCGCCGCCGCCCGCACCTCGTCGTCGCTCGCGTCCGGGCAGCCGTACGCGATGTTGGCGCGGATGGTGTCGGAGAAGAGGAACGCCTCCTCGAACACCACGCCGAGCTCGCGACGCAGATCGGCGAGCCGCAGCTGCGGCAGCGGCACCCCACCCAGGCGCAGCTCGCCCCGCTGGGGGTCGTAGAAGCGGGGCAGGAGCAGCGAGATGGTGGACTTGCCGGAGCCGGCGGTGCCGACCACCGCGAGAGTCTCCCCCGGCTCGAGCCGCAACGACACGCCGTCGAGCACGGGCTCGCGGCGCGAGTAGCCGAACGTGACGTCGTGCAGCTCCACCGCCAGCGGGCCCTCCGGCAGGGCCGCGGGAGAGGCCGGGTCGACGACGTCGGGCTGCGAGTCGACCAGGTCGTGCACGCGCTCCACACCCGCGCGCGCGAGCTGGGCGGTGACCACCACCGAGCCGAGCAGGCGGGCGGGCCCGACGAGCTGGGCGACGTAGGTGGAGAACGCCAGGAACGTGCCGAGGCTGATCGAACCCTGCAGCGCGAGCCAGCCGCCCAGGCCGATCACGCCGACCTGCCCGAGCGTGGGCAGGGCGAGCAGCGTGGGGTAGAGGCGCGCGGTGAGCCGCGCGCTACGCATGCGCTCGGCGAAGAGCCGGGCAGCGCCGCGCTCGAGCGCGGCGGTCTCGCGAGCCTCCTGGCCGAAACCCTTGACCACCCGGACCCCGGTGACCGTCTCCTCCACGTGCTGGGCGATGTCGGCCGCCCGCTGCTGCGCCGACCACGTGGCCGGGAACAGCTTCGCCCTCGTGCGCAGCGCGATCCAGCCCACTGCCGGCAGCAGCACCAGCGCCACCACCGTGAGCAGCGGCGAGAGCCACAGCATCGCCCCGACCGACACGACGACGAGCACCACCGCGCCGAGCGCGAGCGGCGCCATCGAGAGCAGCGACTGCACGAGCTGCAGGTCGGTGATCGCGCGCGACACGACCTGGCCGGTGCGCAGCGCGTCCTGCCGCTCGCCGTCGAGGCGCTGCATCGCGGCGAAGACCTGCCGCCGCAGGTCGTGCTGCACGTCGAGGGCGAGCCGGCCGGCGAGGTAGCGGCGCAGGAACGCCGCGCCGAACCGCACGAGCGCCAGCGCGAGCACCGCCACGACGACCGCGCCGAGCGCCGCGGTGGAGCCGGCGACCGCGTCGTCCACGGCCACCCGGGTGAGCAGCGGCCCGACCGCCTCCAGGCTGACCCCGAACGCCGACGCCACGAGCGCGCCCACCGCCACCGCACGATGACGGAGGCAGGCGTGGACGAGCCGGCGGATCCAACCGGCGGAGGGAGCATCGGGCACGTCTCCACCGTATGCCGCCGCTCCGACACCCGCGGCCGCGCTTCCCAGCGACGGTCACGAATCGGTGTCCGATGTGGATGGATCGGAACACCGCGCCGATCGCTCGCGCTGCTATGGGCACCTCGTAGCATGCCCCGTCTACGGGCCCCGACCGACAGGAGATCCCCCGGTGCGCTCCACGATCATCGCAGTGGCGGCCGCCGCGCTGCTGGCCGCCGTCGGCGTCGCCGGGTGCAGCAGCGGATCCGACGCCAACACTCTTCGGGTCGGCACCGAGGGCACCTACAGCCCGTTCAGCTTCCAGGGTGCCGACGGCCGGCTCACCGGATACGACGTCGAGGTCGTGCAGGCCGTCGGAGCAAAACTCGGCAAGGAGGTCGAGTTCGTGCAGACGCCGTGGGACGCGATCTTCGCCGGGCTGGAGGCGCAGCGCTTCGACCTGGTCGCCAACCAGGTGACGATCAATGACGAGCGCAAGGCGAAGTACGACCTGTCGGAGCCCTACACGGTCTCCGAGGGCGTGATCGTCACCCGCGCCGACAACACCGACATCACCACCCTGGCCGACCTCCGGGGCAAGACCACCGCACAGTCCGCCACGAGCAACTGGGCCACCGTGGCCCGGGACGCCGGCGCCACCGTGGAGGCGGTGGAGGGCTTCGTGCAGGCCGTCCAGCTGCTGAAGGACGGCCGGGTGGACGCCACGGTCAACGACACGCTCGCGGTCGCCGAGTACCAGAAGGTGCGGGGCGACTCCGCGGTGAAGATCGCCGGGAGCACCGGCGACACGAGCCAGCAGGCGTTCGCGGCACGCAAGGACAGCGGGCTGATCGCCGACGTGAACCGGGCGCTGGGCGAGCTGCGCACGGACGGCACGCTGAAGCAGATCTCCGACAAGTACTTCGGGTCCGACGTCAGCGGCCCGTAGTGAATTCGGAAACCTGGGATCTGATCTGGCGCAACCTGTGGCCGATGCTGACGGCCACCGTCACGCAGACCCTGCCGCTGACGGCCATCAGCTTCGTGGTCGGTCTGGTGATCGCGCTGTTCGTCGCGCTGGCCCGGATCTCCAAGATCGTTCCGCTCTCGATGCTGGCGCGCGGGTACATCTCGGTGATCCGCGGCACGCCACTGCTGGTGCAGCTGTTCATCGTGTTCTACGCGTTGCCGCAGCTGGGCGTCGTGATCGATCCGTTCCCGGCAGCGGTGATCGCCTTCAGCCTCAACGTCGGCGGGTACGCGGCCGAAGTGGTCCGGGCGGCGATCCTCAGCATCCCGAAGGGGCAGTGGGAGGCCGCGCAGACGATCGGCATGGGCTATTCGACGACGTTGCAGCGGGTAATCCTGCCGCAGGCGGCCCGCACCGCGGTGCCGCCGCTGTCCAACACGTTGATCTCGCTGGTCAAGGACACGTCGCTGGCGTCGACCATCCTGGTGACCGAGCTGCTGCGGGTCGCCCAGCTGGCCGCGGCGCCGACGTTCGACTTCTTCGCGTTGTACGGGGTGGCGGCGGTCTACTACTGGGTCATCTGCGTGGTCCTGTCGTTCGGGCAGAACCGGCTGGAGACGAGGCTGGAGAGGTACGTGGCCAAGTGACCGACCTGCTGACAGTCCGCGGTGTGGAGAAGGCGTTCGGCGACCTGCGCGTGTTGCGCGACATCTCGTTCGACGTGCCGGCCGGCTCCGTGACCGCCGTGATCGGGCCCTCGGGCTCGGGCAAGACCACGGTGCTGCGCACGTTGAACGCTCTGGACCAGGCCGACTCCGGGGTGATCACGATCGGCGACCTCTCGGTGGACTTCGCCGCCGACGTCGACCGCGCCACCCTGACCCGCTTCCGGTTGCAGAGCGGCATGGTGTTCCAGAGCCACAACCTGTTCCCGCACAAGACGGTCCTGCAGAACGTCATCGAGGGCCCGGTGATCGTGCAGAAACGGTCGAAGGACGAGGCCACCGCGGATGCCCGGCGGCTGCTGGAGCAGGTCGGGCTGGCCGAGAAGGCCGACCAGTACCCGTTCCAGCTGTCCGGCGGACAGCAGCAACGCGTCGGCATCGCCCGGGCGCTGGCGCTGAAGCCCAAGCTGATGCTGTTCGACGAGCCGACCTCGGCACTGGACCCCGAGCTCGTCGGCGACGTGCTGCGAGTGATCAAGGATCTGGCCAACGAGGGCTGGACGATGGTGATCGTCACCCACGAGATCCGGTTCGCCCAGCAGGTGGCCGACCAGGTGCTGTTCCTCGACGGCGGCGTCGTGCTCGAGTCCGGGCCACCGGCGCAGGTGCTCGCGGAGCCCACCGAGGCCCGCACGCGGCAGTTCCTGGAGCGCATCCTGAACCCGATCTAGACGAGTGGTCCGCACTCGATCAAGTCGCTGAGACCGGACATCCCGGGCTGGGCCTCGCGGAGCGTGTCGACGCTGCGCGGTCGGCCTGCCGACGGCGGGCCTGGTCACCGCATCCGCTGGCGTCTACCCGATCAAGAAACCGTCACGCGGGCGCGCCGTCCCCGACTCGTAGCCCACGCAACCACCCCCGCCAGCAGGAACTCCTCGTGATCCACCCGTCCGTCCTACCCCGCGCCTATGGAGCTGGCCGGGTTGGCAGAACTACCGAACCCGTGGTTGCGCTGCCAGCCGTCCCCGACGCGGGGACAGGCCCGTTGTTGACGAGACCGTCCCGTGGGGTGCGTGGGGACTGGCTGTGGTCCCGATCCATCCTCGCGGGCTGATCGTCGACTGTTGCGTTGAGATCAACCCGGCAGTCCGGGAGGGAGGCAACCGAGTTGCTCGTCGAGGGCCAGTAGGTCGCGTCTGACCGGGTCGTGTAGTGGCTGCCGAAGATCACTGGCGCAGCTCGATCCGTGGTCACCTGCACTCACTGTTCGGGACCACAGGATAGTTGCGTAGCTACCCGGCAGTGACGGTCTCGTCCTGAACCGCCGTGCCCCCGCGTCGGGGACGGCCGCCGGCGCAACCACGGGGTTCGGTGGTTCTGGCCAACCCGGCCACCTCCACAGGTGGCGGGGTCGACGCGAACCGGGGTGGCCCCGCCAGAGGCCCGCTGGTGTGGGTCCACCGCCCGGCCCGGGTCGGGGACGGCGCGCCACACAGACTTCTCATGGTCACATCGACACCACGGTTCTCAGATCAAGATCGAACAGCAGTGGTGTCGACATGACCATGAAAAGACCCGCTTGATCGATCCGAGATCCGGCGCAGCGCCCTGAGCAGGACATTCCACTGCCACCTCGGAACGATCATCAAGTGATGTCGCGGCGGGCGGCGACGAGCCAGGCGGCGGCGCCGGCGGCGGCCGTCCAGGCCGCGAGGACCAGCAGGGCCACCCCCCAGGACGGCGGGGCGGTGACGCCGGCGAGGAACTCGACGACCTGGGAGCCGGTGGCCGGGCCCGCGATCGCCTGAGCCGGGATGTCGTAGACCGCCACCTCGCCCGCGTTGCCCGGGAGGTAGGACGACAGGGCACGGACGGCCCGGGACTCGGCCACGTCGAGCGACGCCCCGACCACGAGCTCGCCGACCATCAGGTAGAGGAGGAGGGCCACGAGCGCGCTGACCTGGTTGCTCACGGCCGTGCCGAACGCGGCACCGAACGCGCCCCACAGCGCCGACACCGCGATGCCGATCGCGGCGGTGGCGGCGAGCGGGCCGAGGTCCGGGAATGCGGCACCCCCGTCGGCGACGGTGCCGGCGAGCGCCCCGGTGAGCACGGTCGCCGCGGCGTAGCAGGCCCCGACACCGGCGCTGACGAGCATCTTGGCGAGAAGCACCGGGGTACGGCCGCGGCTCGTGAGGTAGGTCGTGGTGATGGTGCGGTGCCGGTACTCGCCCGCGGCCGCGACGGTGCCGTGCACGGCGGCGAACACGCTGGTCAGGCCGAGCGAGTAGGCGAGGGAGCCGAGGAGCAGGGGAAGCCGATCCGTCTCCGGGAAGGCCGCGGTGAACACCCCGCCGAACAGGTTGATCATGCTCGACAGCAGCGTGATCGGGATCAGCAGCCCCCACCACAGCCTCGTGGACGCGACCTTGCGGAACTCCGCACGGACCGGCGCCCCGATCGCGCCGATCCTCATCCCGCCCGCCACGACTCTGCGGTGAGCTGGAAGAACAGCTGCTCCAGCTCGACCCGCTCGTGCACCATCCCGTAGATCGCCACCCCGGCCCCGAGGGCCACGTCCCCGACGTGGACGGGGTCGGTGCCCGCCACGCCCAGCCAACCGCCGGAGAGCGTGTCGATCTCCAGCACGCCGGTGCCGGCGAGCGCGTCGGCCAGCCGCGCGGGGTCGGCGCAGCGCACCAGCACGCGGACGGTGCGCGAGCCCTGCAGCTGCGCCAGCGAGCCCTGGTAGACGCACCGTCCGCGGCTGATCACCACGAGATGGTCGGCGGTCTGCTCCACCTCGGTGAGCAGGTGGCTGGAGATCAGCACGCTGCGGCCCTGCGCGGCGAACGCCCGCAGGAACGCGCGCAGCCACGCGATTCCCTCGGGGTCGAGCCCGTTGCCCGGTTCGTCGAGCACGAGCACCTGCGGGTCGCCGAGCAGCGCGACGGCCAGTGCGAGCCGTTGCCGCATGCCGAGCGAGTACTCGCCGACCGGTCGACCGCCGACGTCATCGAGCCCGACCGTGCCGAGCGCGTGCTCCACGGCGCTGTCGGGCACCTCGATCGCCGCCGCACAGGCCAACAGGTGGGCGCGAGCGGTGCGGGCGGGATGGAAACCCTGTGCCTCCAGCACGGCCCCCACCACCCGCGCCGGCCGCGGCAGCGCGGCGAACGGCAGGCCGTTGATCCGCGCCTCGCCCGCGGTGGGCGTGACGAGCCCGAGGATCATCCGCAGTGTCGTGGTCTTCCCGGAGCCGTTCGGCCCGAGGAAGCCGGTGACGGTACCCGGCTCGACCGAGAACGTCAGCCCGTCGACGGCCTGGACGGCACGGAACCGCTTGCTCAGCTCGCGGACCGCGACATGGCCGGTCTGGTCGTCCTGCACCAGGTTGCTGGATCCGCTCTAGTCGTCGGCCGGCTCGGCGTCGGCGACCGCCTTGCCGCCAGCGGCCGCCTTGCCGTCGGTGACCGCCTTGCCGTCGGGCTTGCCCTCGCCGGTCGGCTCGGCATCGGCGGCCGGCTTGCGATCGGCGCTCGGCTTCCGGTTCGCCCTCGGCTTGCGGTCGGCCTTCGCCTTGCGGTCGGCCGGCGGCTCGGGGTCGACAGCCGGCACGACGGGCAGCTTCGGGTCGGTGGAGGGGGCGATCTCGGCCGGCGGGCCGTCGATCGCGGCGATGACGGCCTCGGCCCACCCGGCGTGCTCGACGTCACCGAGCAGGCTCGCCTCGCGGCCCTTGCCGCCCGGCCCGAACCGCGGCGGGAGTTCGGCCACCCGCAGCCGGTGCCGCGCGGCCTCCTCGCGGGTGATCGCGTCGAGTGCCGCGGCGGGTCCACCACGCGCGCCGCGCGCGAACGTGGCGACCACCGTGCCGGACGGGAGCGCGGCCAGGATCTGCCGCAGCGACACGTCGAGGCCGGGGACCCGGCGGGCGATGTCCTCGGCACCCACGATGCAGCTGACCAGTGCGGCGGACTCCTCCTTGGTCAGCTCGATGAGCTCGGGGATCTGGCGGGTGAGCACGTCGACCATTCCCGCGCCGGCGCGGGACAGGTTGATCACCCGCCACGCCTCCCGGTGGCGCAGGCGCTCGTGCACGACGCCGACGTAGCCGGTGTCGCGCCGGGTGGCTCCGATGCCTTGGCTGGCCGAGTCGCCGAGCACGACCCACAGCGGGCCGGTGGCCTGGCGAGCTTCGAGGTTGGCGGCGGCCCAGTCGTCGGCGAAGGCCTTGATCTGCAGCCTGCGGGCGGATGCGCCGGGCAGCACGCCCCCGAGGAAGCGCTCGCCGCCCGCCTTCATCCGCCGGGCTGCGGCACGCATCCGAGGGACCTGCAGTGGAGAGCTCATGGGGGACTCCGAGCGGTCGTGACTACCCGTGCGGCACGGGGGGTTGCACGGGTGTGGATCGTCACCGTATCCAGTGCGGCTCGCCGGTGGCCCGGCGGGGGGCGAGTGGTCATCAGTCCGGTTCATCCGTTCTCGCCGGATCACCCGCGGTTATGCTCCGACTCGGGCGAGTGTGTCCGGTCTCACAGCCATCGGCGCCGTGGAGGCATCATGACCAGCCAGCTCACCGACTACTCCGCGATCGTGGCCCACTGGGCCGCGGAGCGGCCCGACGCCCCGGCCGTCAGCTACGCCGGCACCACCTTGACCTGGGAGCAGCTCGCGCGGCGCGTGCGGCAGAACGCGGCCGCGCAGCGCGAGGCGGGCCTGGTGCCCGGCGACCGCATCGCCGTGCTCGACCTGAACCACCCGTCCTGCCTGGAGCTCACGCTCGCGTGCGCCCGGGCCGGCACCACCAACGCGGTGGTCAACTTCCGGCTGGCCCCATCCGAGATCGTCTACGTGGTCAACGATGCCGCCGCACGTGTGCTCTTCGTCGGCCCGGAGTTCGCCGACGCGGTGGAGCAGCTGCGGTCGAAGCTGCCCACCGTGGAGCGGGTGATCCGGATCGGTGGCCCCGACGACGAGTACGAGGCCTGGCTCGCCGCGCAGGAACCGGACGCCGCCGTGCACGCGGCCGGCCCCGACGCCTGCTTCGTGCAGCTGTACACGTCGGGCACCACCGGCTTCCCGAAGGGCGCGATGCTCACCCACCGGGCGATGACGGCCCACGCCCGCAACGTCGCCGCCGACTTCGACATCGACACCGACGCCCGGGTGCAGGTGGCCATGCCGCTCTACCACGTCGGCGGCACCAGCTACGCGTTGCTCGCCCTGTCGTGCGGCGCGCACATCGTCATGATGCGGATGCCGGATCCCGCGGCCGTGCTGGAGAAGCTCGAGACCGAGCGGATCACCCACACGTTCCTCGTGCCCGCCCTGCTGGCGGCGATGACGCAGGTGCCGGGAGCTGCCGAGCGCGACATCTCCGCGCTGCGGGCCCTCTCCTACGGCGCCTCACCGATGCCGCTGCCGGTGATGCGCGCGTGCCTGGCGCTGTTCCCCGGCGTCATGCACCAGGTGTACGGGATGACGGAGGCGGCCGGCGTCGTCAGCTCGCTCGGCCCCGCGGACCACGAGAACCCCGCCGTGCGGCACCGCCTCGTGTCCGCGGGCACCCCGATCCACGGCGTCGAGATCGAGGTCCGCGACCCGGCCACGGGCCAGCCCGTGCCCACCGGCGCACCGGGCGAGGTCTGGGTGCGCACCGAGCAGATCATGGGCGGCTACTGGGCCGATCCGGAGGCGACGGCCGCCGCGATCACCGCGGACGGCTGGCTGCGCACCGGCGACGGCGGGCATCTGGACGCCGACGGCTACCTCTACATCACCGACCGCATCAAGGACATGATCGTCAGCGGGGGCGAGAACATCTACCCCGCCGAGATCGAACGCGTGCTGGCCGAACACCCCGCGGTCGACGACGTCGCGGTCATCGGCGTCCCGGACGAGCAGTGGGGCGAGGTGCCCAAGGCCGTGGTCGTCGCGGCGCAGGGCACCACCGTCGACCCGGACGTCCTGATCGCGTTCTGCCGCGAGCAGCTGGCGGTGTTCAAGTGCCCGAAGACCGTGGACGTGGTGGACGAGCTGCCCCGCAACCTCACCGGCAAGGTGCTCAAGAAGCAGCTGCGCGAGCCGTACTGGCGGAGCCGGGAGCGGCGGCTCGTGTGACCGGGGAGCGGGTCAGAAGCCGAAGGTCGAGATCGTCGGGAGGGAGTTCTCGCGGAGGCCGTCGAGCACGTACCGCTCGTGGGGAACCACCGGCTCCGGCAGCGCGACCAGCGGGAACCACCCCAGATCGGCCGCCTTCGCCGCCTCGAGCAGCCGCGGCTCACCGGCCCAGCGGCGGCAGCTGAAGAAGAAGTCGACGCGCTCGTCTATCGGGTCGTGGTTGGCGTGGGTGCGGTGCATCGTGGTGAGCGGCTCGAGATCGGCCTGCTCGATCTTCACGCCGACCTCCTCCGCCGCCTCCCGGCAGGCGGCGGCGTGCACCGACTCGTCGGCCTCCACGTGCCCGGCCGCGGCGGCGGCCCAGTGCCCGTCCCGGTACCCGGTGCCCTGGCGCAGCTGCAGCAGCACCTCGGCGTCACGACCGCTTCCGCGGAGCAGGAGGACATAGGCGGCCGGGACCACACGGAACCTCACGATCTCACCCTAGGCTGCGCCCGTGGCCCGCACTCACTACGAGAAGATCACGACTTCCGACGGCGACTTCGACGCGTTCTGCGCCCTGCCCGAGACCTCCCCGACCCCGGCGGTGCTGGTGTTCCAGGAGGTCTTCGGCATCAACGACAACATCCGCGGGCTCACCGAGCAGCTCGCGGACGCCGGGTACCTGGCGCTCGCGCCGGACGTGTTCTGGCGGACCGAGCCGCGCTTCGAACGCAAGGACGAGTCCGGCCTCGCCGACGGCATGGCCCACGTCCAGCAGCTCGACTTCGACCTCGTGCCCGCGGACCTCACCGCCACCATGGCGCACACGCTGGCGATGCCGGAGTGCAACGGCCGGGTCGGCGGGGTCGGCTTCTGCCTCGGCGGCACCCTCGCGTACCTGTTCGCCGCCACAGCGCGGGTGGACGGCCGCGGCCCGGACGCCGCCGTGTCCTACTACGGGTCGGGGGTGCACAACATGCTCGACCTCGCTCCGAACATCGAATGCCCGATGCTGTTCCACTACGGCGCCCAGGACCCGTACATCCCGGCGGAGCAGACCGACCAGGTCGAGAGCGCGCTGGCCGGCCGCCCCGACGTGGTCCTGCACCGCTACGAAGCCGGCCACGCCTTCTCCAACTGGGACGCCCCGACGTTCTACGACGAGCGAGCCGCCAACACGGCCTGGCCCCGCACGTTGGGCTTCCTGGAGAAGCACCTGCGCCAGTGACCCTGCGCCGGTGACACCGACGCCCGGAGACGCCGGGGTCAGGCCGAGCGAGGGTCGAAGAGGCCCGGGGTCCAGGCGGCCGCTCTCGGGCGGGAGGCCCACCACAGGCGGGCGTACAGGCGCACCGCCAGCGAGGGACGACAACTTGCGGCCCTGCACTCGCGGACGAGGCGCCAGTGCGCCGCCGCGGCCTCCCGGTCCCGCCCGATGTGGTCGCCCGGCGCGTACAGGTAGATCAGGTGCCGCGGCTCCATGCCTTCACACTCCGTCCTGGCGTGCCGGCGGGAAGTACTTGGCGAGGAACAGCCGGACCGGCCGGGAACCTTCGGGGCGCAGCGCCGGGTCCTCCAGCCGACCCTCGTAGCGGTCGAAGATCGCCCTGAGCTCGCCGGCCAGCTGCGCCAGCTCCTCGACGGTCAGGTAGGTGATGGTGGCGGTGGACCTGCTGAGGTTCCGCCACTCCTCCGGCTCCCGATCGCGGCGCCGGGCGAACTCCTTCATGCGCCCGAGCTCGTAGTCGAGGAAGACCTCGGTGAGCGCCTCGGCAGCGAGCTTCCCCTCGGGCTCGAGGCCTTCGGGCTCCCAGCTCTGGTCGTACTTGACCAGCTTCCAGGGCTTCTCCCGGCCGGTGCCGCCGTCGGCCTGCTCCACGAACCCGTACTTGGCGAGCATGCTCAGGTGGTACGAGCAGCTCGCCACGCTCTCGCCCGTGAACTCCGCGCACCGCGTGGCGGTGGCGGTGCGTTCCAGCCCGAGCAGCTCGATCAGTTTCCAGCGCGTGGGGTGCGACAGCGCGCGCAGCGCCTTCGGATCGGTGATGCGCTCCGGCAGCTGCTCCGTCACGTATAACAAGGTACCTTGCGCAAGGATCCTTGCGCAAGGAGTCCTTACCATTAGCCCTACTTGACTCGCCGGTAACATCTGCGGCCATGCTGCTGTCGACCCAGCTCCAGTACGGCGACGACCCGGTGCGCAACGCCGAGGCGGTGGTCGAGATGGAGCGAGCGGGCCTGGACGTCGTATGGGTCGCGGAGGCGTACAGCTTCGACGCCGTCTCCCTGATGGGCTACCTGGCGGCCCGCACCGAGCGCGTGCAGATCGGCGCCGGGATCCTGCCGATCTACAGCCGCACCCCCGCCCTCACGGCGATGACGGCGGCGGGCCTCGACGCGCTGTCGAACGGGCGGGCGATCCTGGGGCTCGGCGCGTCCGGGCCGCAGGTGATCGAGGGCTTCCACGGCGTTCCGTACGACAAGCCGATCGCGCGCACGCGCGAGATCATCGAGATCTGCCGGAAGGTCTGGCGGCGCGAGCGGCTCACCAACGACGGGCTCTACCCGATCCCGCTCCCGGAGGGCCAGGGCACCGGGCTCGGCAAGCCGCTGAAGCTGATCAACCACCCGCGGCGGGCGGACATCCCGATCTGGGTGGCTGCGCTCGGTGACAAGAACGTCGAGATGACGGCCGAGCTCGCGAACGGGTGGCTGCCGCACCTGCTGATGCCGGAGAAGCTGCGGGAGGTCTTCGGGCCGGCGCTCGACGCCGGCCTCGCGAAGCGCGCGCCCGAGCTCGGCCCGCTGCAGATCACCGGCGGCGGGATCTTCGCGCTCGAGGAGGAGATGTTCGAGCCGGCCCGTCAGCTCGCCCGCGGCATGTACGCCCTGTACATCGGCGGCATGGGAGCTCGCGGGCGCAACTTCTACAACACCGCCTTCGCCCGCCAGGGCTTCGCCGACGCGGCGCGGCTGGTGCAGGACCTCTACCTCGACGGCCGCAAGGACGAGGCCGCCGCCGCGCTCCCCGACGACTTCATCGACAAGGTCACGCTGATCGGCCCGCCGTCGCACGTCCGGGAGCGGATCGCCGCGCTGCAGGCGGCAGGCGTCACGCACCTGCACGTCAGCCCGGTGACGACCGACGCGCCGAAGCTGCTCTCCCAGGTGAAGGAGTGGATCGCCTGAGCAAGGAGCCGGGGTTGGGGACCCTCATGCGGATGACGGAGTGTCACGGGACCACACTCCATGCAACGAATCCCCCGACCGGCAGGAGCCTGCGTTGCACGACCACGCCATCGCCGTGTCCGACCGCCCGGTGGCGCCGCACCAGTACCGCTACGTGGAGACCCATGCGTGGTGGCTCGGCACGTTCGGGCCCCACCAGCACCTCACCGAGCACCGGCTGCGGCAGTGGATCCCGGCGCGGCCGGAACGGGAGTGGGTGCTGGAGCGCGAGCTGACGGGCGCGCAGACCTGGCTCACCGGCTCGGCGGAGGAGGCGCGCGAGGACGGGTTCGACCTGCACGGCCTGGCACCCGTCGGGCGCTTCCGGGCCCGCTACGGGGAGTTCAACTCCGATCCGGACCCCGACTTCGACATCGAGCTCGACACCCCGCTCTGCCCGCGGCCGAGCCCGGCGCGGCGTGGGAGCTGGCAGTCCCCCACACCGGAGTTCCTCCACCGCCTGCCCCGCGACCCGGCCGAGCTGCTCGCCCGGCTCCGGGAGGACAACCCGGGCAGCTGGTTCGGGCCGTTCGCCGCCGCCGTCACCGCGCTGCGCACGGCGCTCGTGCCCGCAGAGCTGCGAGCCGCGTTCTTCCGCGCACTCTCGGCGCTACCCGGCGTGAACTTCACCGACGGCGCGCAGAACATCGACGGGCGCGGGTGCATCGCGCTCGTCCACGACGCCGGGCGCACCCGCACGGAGCTACTCCTCGACCCGGCCGACGGCCAGTTCGCCGGCGAGCGCGACACGCTGCGCACCGACTCCCGGTGCGGGCTCCGCGCGGGCACGGTGATCAGCGCCACAGCGGTCCGGACGGCGGTCGTCGACTCCGAAGGCGAGCTCCCGGCCACCTGATCCTTCTGAACCGACACCTGGAACGGTGCAGCCGGCCCGGGCCCGTGCGCGGTACCCGGGCCCGGATCGCGGGGACTAACCTGGCGTGCAGTCCTCGGCGAAGTCGACGCGATCCGATCAAGGCGGTCATCAGCGTGTCCAGCAGCAGTACGTCCAGTCCAGCAGACGAGTTCGGGCCGAACGAATGGCTCGTCGAGGAGATGTACCAGCGTTTCCTCGACGACCCCAACACGGTCGACCCGGCATGGCACGAGTTCTTCGCGGACTACCGCCCCACGGACACGTCTTCCCCCACCGCTGCCGCCGACACCGCCGACGACTCGGCCGGCACCGGTTCCGTCCAGCAGGCCGCGCAGCGCCCCGGCCGGCCGTCCGCACCGTCCGACGCGCCCACGGCGCCCGCCCCCACCCCCGTTGCCGAGCCCGCTGAACCCTCCGAGCGTTCGCGGGCCGCCGACCGCACCGCGCTCACCCCGAGGACGCAGGCCGGCGACACCAACGGCAGCTCGCTCACGCAGAAGCGCAGCGCGCCCGCCGGTGGGAAGCCGCCCGCGGGTAGCACCTCACAGGCCGCCCGGCCCGCCACGCGCACCGCGGCCGACGCCGGGGGTGGCACCACCACCCCGCTGCGCGGCGCCGCGGGCGCGGTCGTCAAGAACATGAACGCCTCGCTCTCCGTGCCCACGGCCACGAGTGTGCGCGCCGTGCCGGCGAAGCTGCTCGCCGACAACCGCGTCGTCATCAACAACCAGCTCAAGCGCACCCGCGGCGGGAAGATCTCCTTCACGCACCTCATCGGGTACGCGCTGGTCAAGGCGCTCGCCGACTTCCCGCCGATGAACCGGCACTACCTCGAGCAGGACGGCAAGCCGGTCGTCGTGCAGCCCGACCACGTCAACCTCGGCCTCGCGATCGACCTGCCGGGCAAGGACGGGCAGCGCTCGCTCGTCGTCGTCTCGATCAAGGGCTGCGAGACGATGAACTTCGCGCAGTTCTGGTCGGCCTACGAGGCGATGGTGCACAAGGCACGAGCCGGCTCCTTGGCGGCCGAGGACTTCGCGGGCACCACCATCACCCTCACCAACCCGGGCACGCTGGGCACCAACCACTCGGTGCCGCGGCTGATGCAGGGCCAGGGCGCGATCATCGGTGTCGGCGCGATGGAGTACCCGGCGCAGTTCCAGGGCGCGAGCTCCGAGAAGCTGGCCGAGATCGGTGTGAGCAAGATCATCACATTGACCTCGACCTACGACCACCGGATCATCCAGGGCGCCGAGTCCGGCGACTTCCTGCGCCGGATGCACGCGCTGCTGCTGGGCGAGGACGAGTTCTACGACGAGATCTTCCGCTCCGTGCGGGTGCCGTACGAGCCGGTTCGGTGGGTGCAGGACATCCCCGAGGGCGCGATCGACAAGACCGCCCGGGTGATCGAGGTGATCGACGCCCACCGCACGCGCGGCCACCTCATGGCCGACACCGACCCGCTGAACTACCGCCAGCGCCGCCACCCCGACCTGGACATCCTCTCCCACGGGCTCACGCTGTGGGACCTCGACCGCGAGTTCGCCGTCGGAGGGTTCGCCGGGCAGCTGCGCATGAAGCTGCGCGACGTCCTCGGGGTGCTGCGCGACGCGTACTGCCGCACCATCGGCACCGAGTACATGCACATCGCCGACCCGGAGCAGCGCGCGTGGCTGCAGGAGCGGATCGAGGTGCCGCACCAGAAGCCGAACGCCGCCGAGCAGAAGTACGTGCTGTCCAAGCTCAACGCGGCCGAGGCCTTCGAGACGTTCCTGCAGACCAAGTACGTCGGGCAGAAGCGCTTCTCCCTCGAGGGCGGCGAGACCGTCATCCCGCTGCTCGACGCCGTGCTGGACAAGGCCGCCGAGCACGAGCTCGACGAGGTCGTCATCGGCATGCCGCACCGCGGCCGGCTCAACGTGCTCGCCAACATCGTGGGCAAGCCGATCAGCCAGATCTTCCGCGAGTTCGAGGGCAACCTCGACCCGGGCCAGGCCCACGGCTCCGGCGACGTGAAGTACCACCTGGGCGCCGAGGGCAAGTACTTCCGGATGTTCGGCGACGGCGAGACGGTCGTCTCCCTGGCGTCCAACCCGTCGCACCTGGAGGCCGTCGACCCGGTGCTCGAGGGCATCGTCCGCGCCAAGCAGGACCTCCTCGACAAGGGCGAGGGCGGGTTCACCGTGCTCCCGCTCATGCTGCACGGCGACGCCGCGTTCGCCGGCCAGGGCGTCGTCGCGGAGACGCTGAACCTCGCGAAGCTGCGCGGGTACCGCACCGGCGGCACCGTGCACGTCGTGGTCAACAACCAGGTCGGGTTCACCACCGCGCCCGAGCACTCGCGCTCGTCGCAGTACTCCACCGACGTCGCGAAGATGATCGACGCACCGGTCTTCCACGTGAACGGCGACGACCCGGAGGCGTGCGTCTGGGTGGCCAAGCTGGCGGTCGACTACCGCGAGCGCTGGCACAACGACGTCGTGATCGACATGATCTGCTACCGGCGCCGCGGCCACAACGAGGGCGACGACCCGTCGATGACGCAGCCGGCGATGTACGACATCATCGACGCGAAGCGCAGCGTCCGGAAGATCTACACCGAGTCGCTGATCGGCCGCGGGGACATCACCGTCGAAGAGGCCGAGCACGCGCTCAAGGACTTCTCCAACCAGCTGGAGCACGTCTTCAACGAGGTCCGCGAGCTGGAGAAGACCCCGCCGGCCCCGAGCCCGTCGGTGGAGAAGGAGCAGTCGGTCCCCACCGACCTCGACACCTCCGTCTCGCTCGAGGTCGTCCACCGGATCGGCGACGCGCACGTGGAGCTGCCCGACGGCTTCAACGTGCACCAGCGCGTCAAGCCGGTGCTGGAGAAGCGGGTCAAGATGTCCCGCGAGGGCAACGTCGACTGGGCGTTCAGCGAGCTGCTCGCCCTCGGCTCGCTCGTGATGGACGGCAAGCTGGTGCGGCTGTCCGGGCAGGACACCCGCCGCGGCACGTTCGTGCAGCGCCACTCGGTGGTCATCGACCGGCGCACGGGCGAGGAGTACTACCCGCTGCGCAACCTGTCGGAGGACCAGGACCGGTTCCTGCCCTACGACTCGGCGCTGTCGGAGTTCGCCGCGGTCGGCTTCGAGTACGGCTACTCGGTGGCCAACCCCGAGGCGTTCGTGGCGTGGGAGGCCCAGTTCGGCGACTTCGTCAACGGCGCCCAGTCGATCATCGATGAGTTCATCTCGTCCGGTGAGGCCAAGTGGGGCCAGATGTCCGACGTCGCGTTGCTGCTGCCGCACGGGCTGGAGGGCCAGGGGCCCGACCACTCCTCCGGCCGCATCGAGCGCTTCCTGCAGCTGTGCGCCGAGGGCTCGATGACGGTGGCCCTGCCCACGGAGCCGGCCAACTACTTCCACCTGCTGCGCAGGCACTCGATGGACGGCGTGCGCCGCCCGCTCGTGGTGTTCACGCCGAAGTGGATGCTGCGGGCCAGGCAGGTCGTGAGCCCACTGACGGACTTCACCGGCGGCCGGTTCCGCCCGGTCATCGACGACCCGCGCTACCGCGACGGCGACGGGCCCGCGGCCGACGTGCATCGCGTGCTGCTGTGCAGCGGCAAGATCTACTACGAGCTGGCCGCCGCACGCGAGAAGAAGAGCGTCGAGGGCATCGCGCTGGTCCGCGTCGAGCAGCTGTACCCGCTGCCGGACCGCCAGCTCGCCGCCGTGCTCGACCGCTACCCGAACGCCGAGGATGTCCGCTGGGTCCAGGAGGAGCCGGCCAACCAGGGCGCGTGGCCGTTCTTCGGGCTGGAGCTGCCGCAGAAGCTGCCTCGACTGGTCGGCATCCGCCGCGTGTCGCGACGGCGGATGGCCGCCCCGGCGCCCGGGTCGTCGAAGGTGCACGACGTCGAGCAGACGGCGATCATCGATGAGGCATTGGGGGAATGACTCCTGTACGCCACTGATCGGGGTATCGAGGAGCTCGTCGAGCGCCGCGGTGACGAGCAGGTCAGCGTGGAGTGGCTCGCGGAGCGGCTGCGCGTGTTCGTCGATCTGAACCCGGCCTTCGAGGACGCGGTGGAACGCATCGCGAGCTTCCTGGCCCGCGACGACGCGGAGGACTGATCTGACGGACCTCGGAGCCTTCCCGGGCTCCGAGGTGGGTCAGATCGAGCGTTCCAGGGCGTCCACCAGCCATGCCTGGGCCACGCCCACGGTCACCGGCTCGCCCGTCACCTCGCCCACCAGGGCCCAGTACCGGCGCAGCCGGGGGTCGCGATCGACCGTGGCGGTGGTGAGCAGGTCCTGCCGGAACCGCGGGGTGTCCCGGCTCCGCTGCGCCGTGGCGTAGGCGGCCACGAACCGGTCGAGCGCGGCGCCGGGCGCAGGTCGTCGGCCGGCGAGCAGCAGCGGGCGGGCCAGCTCGCACGCCTCGGCGATCCCGGTCAGCAGCTCGGTCTCGTCGGAGATCCGTTCGAGGTTGACCCGGGCCCTCGCCCGCATCCGGCCCGTCAGGGTGTGGTCGCCGGCGAGCACGACCATCTCGGCGTAGGCCACCACCTGGCGCGGTGTCGGGTCGGAGGGCGGCGGCGGGACGCTCACCTCGAGGAACATGCTGACCAGGTCTGCCGGCAGCTGAGCGAGGAAGAGCCGCTGCCAGAACGCCACGAGCGCGGCGCGCGCGGCCTCGTGGTCCTGCACCGCGGCGAGCATCGCGAGGCGGGCCGCTCGTTCGGCCGGCGTGGCCGCCTCCACGGCGGCGAGCGACGCCCGTCGCCACGCGAGCGACGCCAGCTCGACGTCGAGCGCGGCGCGCTCCGCCGCGACGACCTCGTCGATCGAGCGCTCCCCGGAGAGAACACCGGCGATCGCCGGCAGTCCGAGCCCGAACCCGCGCAGCCTCCGCACGAGGTCGAGCCGCTCCACCGCCGAACGCGCGAACCGGCGGTGACCGCCCGCGCTGCGCCGGGAGTCGAGCAGACCCTCGTCGCAGTAGAAGCGGATGGTCCGGACGGGCACGCCCGTCAGCGCGGCGAGGTCGCCGATCCCCAGCGCGGTAGCCGTGTCCTCGATCACAGTCGCTCGAACCTCCAGCCGGGTGGAGCTCCTACGGTACGGCCGTGAAGCAGATGCAGAGCGATGGTGCCGACCTCGACCGGCTGGTCACCGGGCTGCGAGAGGTGACCGCCGGCTTCGCCGACTCGGTCACCGATCTCGACCCGCAAGCCGTGGTGCCGACCTGCCCGGAGTGGCGGGTGCGGGACCTCGTCGGGCACATCGGGCAGGCGTACCGGTGGAGCGCCGGGCTGGTGCGCACGCGGGCGGCCGCTCCCCCGCCGGACCCGCGCGACTCGGAGCCGGGCCGCCCGCAGGACTGGACCGGGTGGTTGCGCGACAGCGCCGAAGAGCTCGTCGCCGCGATCACCGAAGTGGGCCCGGAAGCGCCCGTCTGGACGTTCATCGGGGAGCAGCCGGCGCGGTTCTGGCTGCGCCGCATGCTGGCCGACGCTGCGGTGCACAGCGCCGACGCGGCGTCGGCCGCGGGGCGGGCGTTCACGATCGCCCCGGAGCTCGCGGCCGACACGATCAGCGAAGGACTCGGGCTGATCTCGGCGGCCGGGGCGGCCGGCCTGAAGCCCGAGCTGGGCGAGCTCCGCGGCGACGGGCAGACGCTGCAGCTCCGGCCCTCCGACGTGGAGACGGGCTGGCTCATCAGCCGGGAGCCCGGCGGCGTGACCTGGGAGCGTCGGACGGCCGAGGCGGACGTGGTGGTAGCCGCGCCGGTGGGCGATCTGCTGCTGCTGTTCTCCCGCCGGATCGCCCCCGACGACACCCGGGTCGCGATCACCGGCGAGCGGGCACTGCTGGACCACTGGCGGGCCCACACGGCCTTCTGACCCACAACAGCCCTCCGTGCGGCGCCCGATCGAGTGAACACGCCCCGGCGACTGTGCCGTTTCCTACCCATCTGTACGCTCTCGCCACCCGAATGGGCGACAGCGCCACCGTCGCGCGGCGCCCTCCGGCGGCAGCACAGACAGCACCCTGGGGGAACGATGGCCGGCTTCTCGATCCTGACCGCGGCCGTGGCGACCGCGGTCGCCGCGGTAGGCACGGTGCAGGCCGCACCTGCAGCGCCACCCGAGCTGCAGATCCTGGCGGAGCGGGTGATCAACTGCAGGAACAACGCGCACATCGACTCCCGGCTGATCGCCGCCACCCTGGCCCGCAGCGCGGAGGGCGACGCGATCGTGTTCGACGGCACCTGCCTGGTCACCGAGACCATCCCGCTGCTGGGCAACCGGTCCTACCAGGGGCGCTCCCGCACCGGCACCGTGATCCAGCAGGCCGACGGCGCGAACCTGCCGGCCATCTTCGCCAGCGACAGCTACCTCGACAACTCGCCCACCACCGGCAAGGGCACCGCGCTGCGCACCATGAACATCAAGGCCAACAGCGCCACCAACCCGGACGCCGGCGACGCCGTGGTGATGCGGTCCTGGCAGTCGTTCATCGAAGACGTGCAGATCTCGGACGCGAACCGGCACGCCATCCGGCTGACCAACCTGTCCGCCAACGGCACCCCACTCACCAACACGCAGGTGAACGGGCGCATCGCGGAGAACCAGATCAACCGGTCCGGCGGCAGCGGCCTGTTCGTCGAGGACACCGGCAACTCCGTCACCGACTGGCAACTCGAGGACAACTACATCGCCGGCACCGGCGGCGACGGGATCGCCATGGACAACGCCGCCGGCTGGATGATCAACGGCAACCACATCTACGACGTCGACGGGGACAGCGCCCTCTACGCCAACCGCCTCTACGGCTCCTCGATCAGCGACAACTACATCGAGGACTTCGGCACGACCGGGGTCGTCGCACGGGTCCAGGGCGGCGCCGCGAGCACGATCACCGGGAACCGGATCTTCCAGAACGCCGGCCGCGGAGGCACCTTCCTGCAGGTGCTCGGGAACTACGGCAACGCGAAGGCCGCGATCAACAGCAACACGATCCGCGGGCGGGGCCTGGGGATCGGGCTGGACTACCAGCGCGGCACCGCCGACAGCCTCGAGGTCACCTCGATCGGCAACCTGGTGACCGAGGTCGAGATCGACCGCCAGGTCGGGGAGGGCGTCATCATCAACCCCGGCACGCTCATCCTCGGCCAGCCGTGACCGGCTTCGTCCAGAGCAGGGAGTAGCGCCAGAGGGCGTGACGGCGCAGCCGCACCCCCGGAAGTAGCCGCCGGGCCGTGTCGCGAACCTGGGCGAACGTGTCCGGCGGCGGCCACACCGTCGGCGCGGTCACGTCCCGGTACCCGCCGTTGCGCCACTTGTGCCAACGGGTGGCGACGGTTCCCGCGATGTCGTACGGGAGGTCGCGCGGCAACTGGGGGCGCGGCAACCCGATCACCGCGAGCACGCCACCGGGGCTCAGCAGGTCCCGCATGCGCGCGAGCCCGGCCGCGGTGTCCATGTGGTGCAGCACGGCGATCGATGCGATCAGGTCGAACGAGGCGGGCTCGAACGGGTGGGTCAGGACGTCCGCCTGCAGGTACTCGATCCCGGTGCCGCCGTTCTCGGCCCGGGCGCGCTCGAGGGTCGGCCCGTCGAGATCGATCCCGGTGACCGACGGCACCGCCGTCCGCAGCTCGCTGGTGAGCATCCCGTCACCGCAGCCGACGTCGAGCGCCGCGCCGCAGCCCGGCGGCACGGCGGCGAGTACGAGCGGGTGGTAGTGGGTGTTGTGGTTCCAGCGGGGTTCATGATCGGGCACGAAGGCGGTCCCACCGAGTACGGATCATTCCGAGTCGCACGTCAGCGCCGCGACGACAGCGCTGATGTCCATCTCGGATCAATCTTGGCTGATCAGCAGCGCACAACTGTTTCCCCGGCGACCGTGGCGTACTTCTCGCAGCGATCACCATCGCCTGGGACAGCCGAATCCCGGCGCGCCGGCAGGACCTCGGCAGCCCGACGATCCGCCACCCTTATCGCGTTCGGCAGAGCACCTCTACAACCAGCCCGCCGGAGGCCACACACCAATTTCGGTGCTCGCACATCGACTGCAGTCGGTGTGTCAGCGCGGAAGTCGGTGTGCGAGCGGGACGGGGCCTCGGTGCTCAGCGGCGGGGCAGGCCGAAGCGGCGGCGCGTCGCCTCCCGCAGCTCCGCCGCGCGGGCCTCGACGTCGGCGTCCAGCTCGTCGATGGCCGCCGGGTCGGCGCGCGGGTCGGGGCCGGGGCGGGGCCGCAGCTTCATCCACGACTCCACCCACAGCGACTCGAGCGCCGCTTCCCAGTACAGCTCGACGCCCAGCCGGGTGAGACCGGCGCGCTCCTCCGCGTGCGCCATGGCCTCGCCGAGCCCGACGAGCTCGCGGTGCAGCTCCGCGGCGCGCTCCCGGTCGCGCTCGCGCAGCGCCTCGGCCGCCGCCGCGATCCCGGCCACGACCTCCTTGTACTCCCGCGCCGCACTCATGTCTCCTCCAGCGACGGCACGATGACCACCTCCGGCTGGGTGTGCTGCGCCCGGTCGAACAGCAGGCCCCGCCCGGGGCGCGGCGACCACGTGACGAACATGCCGGGCACGAGCGGCTGCACCTCCGAGCCCTGCACGTCGAGGGCCACCCACACCCCCAGGTCGTCCGGCGAGGCACCCATCATGAGCAGTGCCTTGAGCCGCGCCGGGCTGCGCCACCAGCCGAGCACGTGCACCCCGGTCTCCGGACCGAAGTGCAGGACCTTCCGCATCGCCTCGGTGCCGGCCCGGTCCAGCGCGGTGTCGGCGGCGTCGGCGGCGTAGAGCACGAGCGCCACGGGGTGGCGCGACGCGGTGCCGGCCAGGCGCTCGCTCACCTCCTGCGCCAGCGCCTCGACGCGGGCGCGGAAGCCGTCCAGCCGCACGGTCTCGACGCGCTGCCCCGCGCCGGCCACCCGCTCGGCGAGCCGCTCCGCGGGCACTGTCGCCTCGGCGATCAGCGGGGCGATCACCACGTCGAGCGTGTCCTTCGGGTACTGCCCGGCGAGCGACGCGGCGGCCGCGCCGAGCACCTGCGCCGCCTCCCGCCCGCCGGAGGCGAGCACCCCGAGGTTGCGTCCCGGTGCGTCCGGCAGCGCCACCACGGCCGCGCTGCCCGCCACGTCGATGCACTGTCCTACGAGCGCGCGGGGGCCGACGAGCGCGCGCGGCCCGCCGCCCGAGGGCAGCGCGGCGAGCAGGTCGGCAAGGCGCGGCGACCGGCTCCCGTCGAACAGCCGCGGCTCGGCCCGGCCCTCGGCGTACGTCTCGTGCAGCACGTGCTGCACCTCGTCCACCGAGCCCTTGCCGGTGGCGTCCGGGATCCGCACCACCTCGTTGCCGTGGGTGATGCCCGACTCGTGGTTGACCACCGCGTGCCAGCGCGGCAGGCCGAGCGTGGCGTCGTTCAGCTCCGCGAGCACCCGCCGCGCGCGAGGCAGGGCGATCCGCAGCACGAACTGTTCGAAGATCGCCGGACGCCCCCAGAACGCCTCGATGCCCGACACGTCCTGGCTGGCCAGCACCAGGTGGATGCCCTGCGAGCGCCCGCGCCGGGCCACGTCCTCCAGCAGCAGGGTGGCCTGCCGGGTGACGGCGTCCCGCTCGGCGAACAGGTACTGGAACTCGTCGATCACGGCGACGATCCGCGGCCACCGGCCGTCCGGGTCCTCGCGGCGCAGCTCCTCCAGCTTCGTCACCTCGTGCGCCTTGGCCGCCTCCGCGCGGCGGCGCATCTCGTCGGAGAGGAACTGCAGCAGCGCCAGGCCGAACTCGCGGTCGGTGTTGATGTTGACGCCGATCAGCCGGGCGTGCGGCAGCCACGTCTTGTCCCGCCGCCCGGGGGCGAACTGGGCGAACGACACACCCTCCTTGAAGTCGAGGAGGTAGAACTCGAGCTCGTCGGGGCCGTAGCGGGCGGCCATCGAGCTGATCATGGTGAGCAGCAGGTTGGTCTTCCCGGAGCCGCTCGGGCCGCCGATCAGCGCGTGCGGCGACGCGTCGGCCAGCGCGACGTGCGACGGCAGCCCGTCGGTGAACCCCACGGGCGCCCGCAACCCGCTGACCGACCGGGTGTCGCCCCACTTCTCCGACGGCGGGAGCAGGTCGGTGAACATGCCGATCCGGCTGCGCCAGCGCTCGTGCTCGTCGGCGATGGTGTGGGCCGCGCGGATGACATCGGCGGACGGCAGCGCCGGATCCGGCTCCACCGTGACGTACGGACCGGTCATCGACGAGGTGGCGATGCCACTGTCGTCGAGCCGGACCGTCTCGATCGGCGCGTTGGCCGTCATCGGCACGTCCAGCAGCACCAGCTGCACCCCGCACGCGAGCCCGTCGCGCGCCACGCGCTGCAACTGGCGGTGCTCGGCGTCCTTCAGCGACGCCCGGTTGCCCAGCAGCACCGCGACGACCCACGGCTCGGTGCGGCCGCCGCTCGTCTCGGCCATCGCCCGCAGCGACGGGTGTCCGTCGACGAGCACGCGCGTGTGGACCCGCCGGATCCGGTCCGACAGCTCCTCGAGCAGCTCGTCGAGCATCGCCGGGTCGTGCACGGTGAGCAGCCCGGTGCGGGTGAGCGGGTAGAGACCGGGCAGCGCACCGGTGAACCGGCCGACGTCCCAGACGTGCACCTGCACCACGCCAGGCCGGAAGCTGCTCATCACCCGCAGCAGCAGGTTCTCCACGAGCGCCTCGGCCCGGGCGCGGCTGTCGTGGGTGGAGGTGATCTGCAGGTGCGACTCGTCGAGGAGCGGGACCGCGACCGGGAACCCCGGTTCCGCGCTGCCGACCCGCCCCGTGCCGATCGTCCACAGCGACGGCACCGGCCCCATCCCGTCGATCTTGCCGACCTGGCCGAGCCACTCGTCGGGATCACCGCCCGCGGCGGCGGGCGCCGCCTCCGCGATGATCTGCCCGATCCGCCGTGGACCGGTGGCCGACCACTCCCGGAACGCCGACTGCCGATCGAACTCCACCCGCTTGACCGGCCTGGCGAGATCGGGGTTCGCGAGCAGCCGGCGCAGGCCGGGATCGGTCTCGGCCGCGTCCAGCCCTTCCGCGCGCAGCCACATCTCGACCATCGCCTCGGCGTGTGCGCGCACCGCGGTCTCGCGTGCTCCCTCCGCGGCGCCGAGCGCCCGCGCGATCGCGTCGCACAGCGCGTCGAACGCCGTGGCGATGCGCTGCTGCCGCTTGCTGAGCCCGCGTGCCACGGTAGGCCTACAACCGCGCGTCGATGTCGGCGACGACGGAGGCACCGCCGTTGATCAGCCCGAGCCCGCGGTCCAGCTCCTCGGCGGCCTGCCGCAGCTCTGCGGGCACCAGCGGCTCGGAGTGCTGCTCGCCCAGCCCGTCCAGCACGGCGACGGCGTCGGCGATCCGGGCGCGCGCGACCCCCGCCTGCTGGTAAGCGCTGCCCAACTGATCGGCCACCCCTGCCAGCACGGCGCGGACCTCCCCCACGTCACTCACCCGACCTCCTCGCTGGGCTCGTCGGACGCACACGCGAATCGCTGCGTCGATGGTGAGCTCGCAAACCCGCTCACAGGCGGTTGGCGACGCCTTCGGACGCCTGGATCGCGGCCTGGACCTGGTTCTGCACCTCGCCGATGCTGCCGACAGCCTGAGCGAGCAACCCGTTCGCCTCCGAGACATCGGCCTGCGTGCTGCCCTCGGTCACGCGCTGCAACGCCCCCTGCGCCTGTTCGAGGGATGAATGCGCTTGCTGCAGCGCCCCGAGGCTCTCCGAGGCCTTGTCGTTGGCCAGCGCGATGCCGGCCCGGACCTCTTCGATGCTCGCCATTTCCGCAACTCCCCGTCGTGCCCGAACCCAGTCGTACGGTGCGAATCTAGCCGCGATAGGGCTACCCGCTGCATGCGGCTCGCTACTCGGTTTACCGTTTTTTCGCACGGTCCTACGCTCTGCCGTCGTGACGGACGGGGGGCCGGTCGAGATGGGTACGCGCGGTAGCCGGGGCGGCACGGTCCTGATCGGGGCACTCGCCGTCGACTCGCTCGGCAACGGGTTGTTCCTCCCCCTGTCGCTCGTCTACTTCGTCGAGCTCACCGATGTGTCACTGGCTCTGGTCGGGGTGCTGCTCACCGTCGCGAACGCCGTGACGCTGCCGATCCCGATCTGGGTGGGCACCCTCGCCGACCGCTTCGGCGCGTTACCGCTGGTGGTCGGCGCGCAACTGCTGCAGGCCGTCGGGTTCCTGGCCTACGCCTGGGTGACCGGACCGGTGGGGATCTTCGTGTCGTCCGCGCTCGTCGCGGTCGGGGTGCGGATCTTCTGGTCGGCCGTGTTCACCGCCATCGCCGACCACGTCGACGGCAGCACGACCACGCTGTCCCGCGACACCTGGTACGCGCTGGCCAACGGCGCCCGCACGGCCGGGCTCGCGGCGGGCGGGCTCGTCACGGGGATCGTCGTCGCCGACGGCCGGGAGTCCACCTACCGGGCGGTGGCCTATGCCGCCGCCGCGTGCTTCACGGCCGCCGCCGTGCTGATCACGGTGTTCGTCCGCACCGGGGCGCGCCACGAACACCCGCCGCTCGAACGCTCCGGCTACGCCACCCTGGTGCGCGACCGGCCGTTCCTCGGCCTCATCGCGCTCAACTCCGTGTACGCGCTGAGCAGCATGATGCTCGGCCTCGCGCTCCCGACCGTGGTGCTCCTCGGCATCGACGGGCCTGCCTGGCTGACATCGGTGCTGCTCGCGGGCAACGCCGTGCTGATCGCCGTGCTGTCCGCGCCGGTCGTCGCGCGGCTCTCCGGGTTCCGCCGCACGCGCAGCATCATCGTCGCCGCCGCCCTGTGGACGGCGTGGTGCGTCACGCTCGCGGTGCTCGTGCCTGGTCAGCCCGCCTGGGTGCTGCCGGTGCTGATCGGCGGCACCCTGCTGTTCACGGCGGCCGAGCTGGTGCACGCCCCGGTGTCCATGGCGCTGGCCGCCGCGGCGGCGCCACCTGCGGCCCGCGGCCGCTACCTCGCCACGTTCCAGTACTCGTTCACCGTGTCGTCGATCATCGCGCCCGCGTTCTTCGCCACGCTCTTCGAGCTGGAGATGTCCGCGCCGTGGATCGCGCTCGGGCTCCTCAACGCCGCGAGCGTCGTGGGTGTGCTGCTGCTGGAGCGCCGGCTGCCGGCGGCGGCACTGCGCGACCCGACCCCGTCCGTCCCTTGACGCCGCTGCAGCCCGGTCCCACGTTGCAGCAAAGCCACTTTCATGCCATCTCGTTGCGGGAAAGTGGCTTTGCTGCAATCCGGCGGCGGGCGAGCGTCCCCGCAAGGCCGTCCAGCAGGAGGAAGGCCAGCAGGCTCACGCCGAAGACCGGCATCAGCCAGCCCGCCGCGACCGCGGCCAGCACCACCGCGAAGCCGACCGGTTGGCTCAGCGCGCGCAGCGTCCCGCGCTGCCCGGGGGCGGCGAGCCGTGCGGACGCGCGGGTGGGCCGGCGCAGCCACGCCATCCGGTATCCCCAGAACAGCACGCAGATCAGGCCGGCGGCGAGCGCCACCAGCGCCAGCTGGTTGGGCAGCCCGAAGAGCAGCCCCATGTGGGCGAGGATCCCGATGTCGGAGAGCTGGGCGAGCGGAGGGTGGTCCGCCCAGGCCACGGAGTCCATGACCGCGCCGGTGTAGGGGTGCAGAGCCACCTGGTCGCGCTGCACGGGCCAGGTGTCGGCGTCCTCGTCCACCTGGAACGGCACGCCGGGCTCGGTGGGCACCACGATCGACAGCCGGTCCTGCAGGCCGGCCTCCCGGGCCCGGTGCAGCACCTCGTCGAGGCCGATCGGGACGGCGCCGGGCGGCGCGAGCACGTTCTCGACGACGAGCTCGGGCGCCGTGCCCTGCAACGAGGTGATGACGGCCGCGAACCGCTGGCCCGCGTACGTCGACCACGTGAGACCGGTGAGGCTGATGAATGCCAGCCCGACGAGCATCCACACCGCGGTCGTCGCGTGCCAGCCACGGATGCGCGCCCGCCCGGGGCGCGCACCCAGCGGTGGGAGCGCCAGCTCCCGACGGCTGCCGCGGCGGCGGCCGATCCAGAGCGCGAGCCCACCCACCACGAGCACCGGGAGCCAGCTCGCCGCCATCTCGGAGTAGACCCGGCCGGGCTCACCGAGCAGGAGGTGCCGGTGCAGCCCGTCGAGTGTGGTCTGCAGCGGCGTGGCGGCGAACCACGTGTCGTGCGCGCCGCGCACCGTCGCGGTGGCCGGGTCGACGTACACCGTGTGCCGCGTGTCCTCGGGCAGGCCGGGGACGTCGAACACGACCGACGTGGTGCGGGCCGGGTCGCTCGGCACCACGACCGAGTGCAAGGTCGCACCCGGGACGGCCGAGGCGGCCGCGGCGACCTGGGCGTCGAGCGGTCGGGGCGGGGCAGCGGGGTAGGCGGAGAACAGCTCCTCGGCGTAGACGAGGTCGTTGAGCTGGGGGGAGAAGACGTAGGCCAGCCCGGTCAGGCAGACCACGAGCAGGAACGGGGCCACCAGCACCCCGGCGTAGAAGTGCAGCCGCAGCACGAGCGGGCGCAGCTGCGTCCAGGTACCGGGTGGGCGGCTCGGGGCAGGCGGGCACGGATCGACGGTGGCGGACAACGGATCGCTCCCTGTCGGGCACGGCTCGCGTGGCGAGCTGGGGACACGCCGGTGACCGGCGCGGTGGAATGCGGGGACTGCGCGGTGCGGAGCCGGTCTGATCCGGCCGTGGGCGCGCGCAGATCACGCCGAAGGCGGCGCAGGACCGGACGCGCCAGGAGTGATCACCGATCCGGCGCGGAACCGGCCGGATCCGGCCGGGAACGTGCCCGGCCGACGATCACGGCGTCGGCCTGCGGATCGCGAGAACGCCGGTCAGGCGCGTCGAGGCGGGCCGCGACGGGCCACGGCATGCCGCAGGACCGCCACGACCGGGCTCGTCACGCACTCGGGCGGGACGGGTCGCGGCAGCGGAACCGGCCGGAGGGCCGGCCGGGCCGGCATCACCTGGGTGGCGCGGCGCAGCGCCGCCCACGCCCGCCGCTCCCCCGCGCGCAACCACCCGGCGGTGAGCGCGGCGGCCACGAGGTGGGAGTGGAACATCAGGTCGGCCGGCAGGAGGCCACTCGCCCCCGCCGTGGCGGCCAGTGCGAGGTGGGCCGCCTGCTGTCCGCCGAGCTGGATGAGCGCGAGCCGGGCCCAGCCCAGCTCCCGGCCGGTCGACCACCAGGCCGGAACGAGGAGCCCGGCGAACGCCCATGCCGCGCCGACGCCGTCGACGGCGCCGTGCGCCACCCGGTGCGCCACTGCCGCCGTGAGCACCGCGGCGGCCGCCGCCAGCCCGGCGCGCAGCACGCGCGGGGCGACCGCCGGAGGTGCGGCGGGCAGCACGGTCAGACCATGCCCAGCAACATCACGGCCATCGCCACCGCCATCACGAGGTGCGCGACGGCGGCGAGCTGCGGGGTGGTGAATGCCCGGATGTGTGCGCGCAGCGCGACCGCGGCCGCACCCGGCTCCTGGCCGGGATCGGGCACGGCCGGTTCGGCCGGGCGACAGCGGTCGAAGCAGCGCAGCGCATGCCAGCCGAAGTAGCCGGTGAGCACGAGCGCGACGACGGACGCGATGCCGAGCGTGCCCGCCGACCCGCCGCCGTGCGCGGCGTGCGCCGCGGTGTCGGCGTCGGCGCCGGACGCGCCGTGCCCGGCGGCCAGCATGAAGAGCATGGCGCCGCTGCCCACGACGTGGTGCCCCGCTTCGCCGCTGATCGCCCCGCTGCGCAGCGCCGCCGCGCCGAACCACGCGACGCCGAGCCCGAAGACGACCGTCCACACCGGACCGGGCACCGGATCGGCGAGCGGCGCGAACATGGCGGCCATGCCGAGGCCCATCGCGGCGTGCGAGAGCTCGACGGCGACGTCACGGCGCCGCATCGCCATACGGAGCAGGTGCAGCAGGCCGATGACGAGGCAGAACACCGCCAGCCCGCCGGACATCCACCCCATGAGCGCACTCCTGCCCTGTTCGTGCAGATCGAGCTCGACCGTAAGCGAGGATCATCAGGGCAGCCATACCCGCTGTGAGACAAGTGTGTGAAGGGCTGCTCACCGTGCCGGATTGGGTCTTGCGAGCGAGCCCTTCGGCGTTCGAAGGTGGCTCCTTCTGGGCGAGTACGTCGGAGGTCTGGCAATGGCGGGAGAGTCCCGGGTGGTGCGCGCGGCGCTCGTACAGGCCAAGTGGACGGGCGACACCGAATCGATGATCAAGGTCCACGAGTCGTACGCGCGGTCCGCCGCCGAGCAGGGCGCGCAGATCATGGGGTTCCAGGAGGTCTTCAACGCCCCGTACTTCTGCCAGGTGCAGGAGGCGGAGCACTACAGGTGGGCCGAGCCGGTGCCGGACGGGCCCACCGTCCAGCGGATGCAGGCGCTGGCCGAGGAGACCGGCATGGTGCTCGTCGTGCCGGTGTTCGAGGTGGAGAGCGCCGGCAACTACTACAACACCGCCGCCGTGATCGACGCCGACGGCAGCTACCTCGGCAAGTACCGCAAACACCACATCCCGCAGGTGAAGGGCTTCTGGGAGAAGTTCTACTTCCGGCCCGGCAACGTCGGGTGGCCGGTGTTCGACACCGCGGTCGGCAAGGTCGGCGTCTACATCTGCTACGACCGCCACTTCCCGGAGGGCTGGCGCGCGCTGGGCCTGGCCGGGGCGCAGATCGTCTACAACCCGAGCGCCACCAGCCGCGGCCTCTCGGCGTACCTGTGGAAGCTGGAGCAGCCGGCCGCCGCCGTCGCCAACGAGTACTTCATCGCCGCGATCAACCGGGTCGGGGTGGAGGAGTACGGCGACAACGACTTCTACGGCACCAGCTACTTCGTCGACCCGCGCGGGCAGTTCGTCGGCGAGCCCGCCTCCGACCGGGACGAGGAGCTGGTGGTGCGCGACCTCGACCTCGGCCTGATCGACGAGGTCCGCCAGCAGTGGGCGTTCTACCGCGACCGGCGCCCCGACGCGTACGACCCGCTGGTGGAGGCATGAGCGACAACCTGCTCGCACGCACCCGCGCCGTCCTCCCGTCCTGGCTGGCGATCTACTACCAGGAGCCGATCGAGATCGAGCGCGGCGAGGGCCGCTACGTCTGGGACGCCGACGGCAACCGCTACCTGGACTTCTTCGGCGGCATCCTCACCACGATGACGGCGCACGCGCTGCCGGAGGTGACGAAGGCCGTCGCCGACCAGGCCGGGCGGATCATCCACAGCTCCACGCTCTACCTGAACCGGCCGATGGTGGAGCTGGCCGAGCAGATCGCGGCCGTCTCCGGGATCCCCGACGCCAAGGTCTTCCTGACGACCAGCGGCACCGAGGCCAACGACACCGCGCTGCTGCTGGCCAGCTCGCTGCGCCGGTCGAACCAGCTCCTCGCGTTGCGCAACAGCTACCACGGGCGGTCGTTCTCCACGGTGGCGATCACCGGGAACCGGACGTGGTCACCCACCTCGCTGTCGCCGTTCCAGGTCTACTACGTGCACGGCGGACAGCAGTACCGCTCGCCGTTCGCGCACCTGTCCGACGGCGAGTTCATCGCTGCGTGCGTGGCGGACCTGAAGGAGGTGCTCGACCAGGCAGGCGGCGACGTCGCCGCGCTGATCGCCGAGCCCATCCAGGGAGTCGGCGGGTTCACCTCCGGCCCCGACGGGCTGCTCGGCGCGTTCGCCGAGGTGCTGCGCGAGCGCGGGATCCTCTGGATCAGCGACGAGGTGCAGACCGGGTGGGGCCGCACCGGCGAGCACTTCTGGGGGTGGCAGTCCCACCGAAATGATCAATACGGCGCCGTGCCGGACATCGTCACGTTCGCGAAGGGCATCGGCAACGGGCTGTCGATGGGTGGGGTGATCGCGCGGGCCGAGGTGATGGACTGCCTCACCGCCAACTCGATCTCCACGTTCGGCGGGTCGCCGCTGACGTCCGCGGGCGCACTGGCGAACCTGCGCTACGTGCTCGAGCACGATCTGCAGGCCAACGCCGCCAAGCACGGTCCGACGCTGTTCGAAGGCCTGCGCGCACTCGGGTCGCCGATCGTCGGCGACGTCCGCGGCAAGGGCCTGATGCTCGGTGTCGAGATGGTCCGTCCCGGGACGGGAACGCCCGGCGAGCCGGCCCCCGAGCTCGCCACCGCCGTGCTCGAGGCGTGCAAGCGGCGGGGGCTGCTCATCGGCAAGGGCGGGCTGCACGGCAACGCGCTGCGCATCGCCCCGCTGCTCACCCTCACCGCCGACGAGGCGGCCGAGGGCCTCGCCGCACTGGTGGCCGCGATCGAGGAGGTCACGCCATGACCCGCACGCTGATCCGGGGCGGCCTCGTGATCACCGCATCGGACGAGAGCGCGGTGGACGTCCTCGTCGAGGACGAGAAGGTCGTCGCGCTGGCCGATCCGGCGTTCGCGCAGGGCTGGACGGCCGACACGGTCATCGACGCCACCGGCAAGTACGTCATCCCGGGCGGGGTCGACGCCCACACGCACATGGAGCTGCCGTTCGGCGGGACGTTCGCCTCCGACACGTTCGAGACGGGCACCCGCGCGGCGGCGTGGGGCGGCACCACCACGATCGTCGACTTCGCGGTGCAGTCGGTGGGCAAGTCCCTGCGCGACGGCCTGGACGCCTGGCACGCCAAGGCCGACGGGAACTGCGCCATCGACTACGCGTTCCACATGATCATGGCGGACGTCAACGAGGGCTCGCTCAAGGAGATGGAGGGCCTCGTCGGCGAGGGCATCACCAGTTTCAAGCTGTTCATGGCCTATCCGGGCGTCTTCTACAGCGACGACGGCAAGGTCCTGCGCGCGTTCCAGAAGGGCGCCGAGACCGGCGGCCTGATCATGATGCACGCCGAGAACGGCATCGCGATCGACGTGCTGGTGGCGCAGGCGCTCGCCCGCGGGCAGACCGACCCGAAGTACCACGGCGTGGTGCGGCATGCGCTGCTGGAGGCCGAGGCGACGCACCGTGCGATCCGGCTGGCGCAGGTGGCGGGCGCGCCCGTCTACATCGTCCACCTGTCGGCCACCGAGGCTCTCGCCGAGGTGAGCCGGGCCCGCGACGAGGGCTGGAACGCATTCGCCGAGACCTGCCCGCAGTACCTGTTCCTCGACGTCGACGACCTCGCACGCCCCGGCTTCGAGGGCGCGAAGTACGTCTGCTCCACCCCTCTTCGGCCGGCCGAGCACCAGGCGGCGCTGTGGCGGGGCCTGCGCACCGACGACCTCTCGGTGGTCTCCACCGACCACTGCCCGTTCTGCTTCAAGGACCAGAAGGAGCTCGGGGTCGGCGACTTCTCGAAGATCCCGAACGGGCTCCCGGGCGTCGAGACCCGGATGGACCTGCTGCACCAGGCCGTCCTCGACGGGCACATCGGGCGGCGCCGCTGGATCGAGATCGCCTGCGCCACCCCGGCGAAGATGTTCGGGCTCTACCCGCGCAAGGGCACGATCGCGCCCGGCGCGGACGCCGACATCGTGGTCTACGACCCCGACGCGCGGCAGGTGATGTCCGCGCAGACGCACCACATGAACGTCGACTACTCCTGCTACGAGGGCCGCACGATCACCGGCAAGGCCGAGACCGTGCTCTCCCGGGGCCGGGTCGTGGTCGACAAGGGCGAGTACCTGGGAGCGCCCGGCCACGGCCGGTTCGTGCGCCGCGACACCTGCCAGTACCTCCGATGACGACAAGGACGGAGCGTGTGACACAGCTCCGCGCGAGCGGGCCGGAGCGAAGCGGAGGCGCAATGGAAATAGGTCTCGTCTTGCAGACCGATCCACCTGCTCAGACCGTCGTCGACCTCATGGTGCGGGCCGAGGAGCTCGGGTTCAGCCACGGCTGGACGTTCGACTCGCACGTGCTCTGGCAGGAGCCCTACGTCATCTACCCGCGGATCCTCGAACGGACGCAGCGGTTGGTCGTCGGGCCGATGGTGACCAACCCCGCCACCCGCGACTGGACGGTCATCGCGTCGCTGCACGCCACGCTGAACGACCAGTTCGGCAACCGCACCGTCTGCGGCATCGGCCGCGGCGACTCCGCGGTGCGCGTGCAGGGCCGCCCGCCCACCACCCTCTCCCGGCTGGAGGAGTCGATCCACGTGATCCGCGAGCTCGCGGAGGGCCGCTCCGTCGAGCTGCACGGCACCACGGTGCAGATCCCGTGGATCACCGAGGGCGCGGCGCTCCCGGTCTGGATGGCCGGGTACGGGCCGAAGGCGCTCGACCTCGTCGGACGCGCGGCCGACGGGTTCATCCTGCAGCTCGCCGACCCGTACCTCGTGGAATGGACGGTCAAGACCGTGCGCGCCGCGGCGGAGGCCGCCGGCCGGGACCCCGCGACGATCACGATCTGCGTGGCGGCCCCGGCGTACGTCGGCGACGGCAGCGCCGAATCCAGGGCGCACGCCCGGGACCAGTGCCGCTGGTTCGGCGGGATGGTCGGCAACCACGTCGCCGACCTCGTCACGCGTTACGGCGACGTGTCGGCGGCCGTGCCCGCGGCGCTCACCGGCTACATCAAGGGCCGCGAGGGCTACGACTACAGCCACCACGGCCGCGCCGACAACCGGTCCACCGACTTCGTGCCCGACGAGGTCGTCGAGCGGTTCTGCCTGCTCGGCCCGCCCTCGGCGCAGCTGGAGCGGCTCGCCGAGCTGAAGGAGCTGGGAGTCGACCAGTTCGCGATCTACGCCATGCACGACGCGCGGGAGGCGACGATCGAGGCGTACGGCGCGTCGGTGATCCCCGCACTTCCCTGATCCCCGCACTTCCCTGATCTCTGGAGGCCCCATGCCCGGCTACCTCATCCTGCACGGCGAGGTGACCGATCCCGACGGCTACGCGGAGTACAAGGAGAGGGCCCAGGTCCTGCTCGCCGAGCACGGCGCGCGCTATCTCGCGCGGGGCGGTGAGTCCACCCCGTTGGAGGGCGAGTGGCTGCCGCGGTTCGTCATCGTGGAATTCCCGAGCTACGACGCCGCGCTGGCCTTCTACCACTCGCCGGAGTACCAGGAGGTCGCCGAGATCCGGAAGCGGTGCAGCAGGTCGGCGGTGGCGATCGTGGAGGGGGCGGCCCCACCGACGCCATGATCCGAGGTCTTCACCGACCGGTCCAGCAGATCCGTGCCGAACCGGTCCAAGTCCGTGGACCGCTTTCCGGTTAGCGTCGAGCCCGTGCTGTCCACGAACTCCATCCTCACCGAACTCGCCCACCAACCCCTGCCCGAGGTCCCCGAGGGCGCCCAGGTCATGACGGCCATGGTCGAGCTGCCGCCCGGCGACGCGGGCACGCCGCCGCACCGCCACTCGGGCCCGGTGTACGGCTACGTCACCGAGGGGTCGATCGTCTTCGAGCTGGAGGGCGAGCCGGAGCGGGTGATCCGGGCCGGTGAGACCTTCTGGGAGCCCGGCGGCGACCTGATCCACTACCAGGCAGGCAACGCCGTGCCTGACAGCTGGAGCCGCTTCGTGGTGGTGATGCTGCACGCACCGGGCGCGCCCATGCTCACCCTCGTCGACGAGGCGGAGCTCGCCGAGCGCAAGCATCTGCGCGCCCCGCGGCCGGTGGCGTCGTAGTGGCCCGCATCCTGCTGGCCGGGGCCACCGGCGTGGTCGGGAGGCGGCTGGTCCCGGGGCTGGTCGCCGGTGGCCATCACGTCACGGCGCTCACCCGCAGGCCCGAGCGGGTGCCCGCGCTGCGCGCCGCGGGAGCGCACCCCGCCGTCGTCGACGTGCGGGACGAAGGCGCGCTCGCCGCGACGGTCCACGACGCCCGGCCCGAGATGGTGGTGCACCAGCTCACCGACCTCGGCACGGGCGACCTGGCCGCGAACGCGCACCTGCGCGAGGTGGGCACCCACCACCTCGCCGAGGCCGCGCTGGCCGCCGGCGCCCGCCGGATCGTCGCGCAGAGCATCGCGTGGGCCTATGGGGGCGGCGACGAGCCTGCCGGCGAGGGCACCCCGCTGGACGTCGAGGCCACCGAGCCGCGCGCCACGTCCGTGCGCGGTGTCGCCGCGCTCGAGGCCGCGGTGGGCGAAGCGCCGGAGTGGGTGGTGCTGCGCTACGGGATGTTCTACGGCCCGGACACGTGGTTCGCCCCCGACGGCGTGCGGGCCGACGACGCACGGGAGGGCCGGCTCGTCGCAGACGGCGACGTCACCAGCTTCCTGCACGTCGACGACGCGGCCGCCGCCGCGGTGGCGGCGCTGGGCTGGCCGTCGGGCGTGGTGAACATCGTCGACGACGAACCGGCGGCCGCCCGGGACTGGGTGCCGGCGTTCTGCGCCACGGTCGGTGCGCCGCCCCCGCCCCGCTCGGACGCACCGCGCCGGCCGTGGGCCCGTGGCGCCGACAACCGGCGTGCCCGTGCGCTCGGCTGGTCCCCGCGGCACCCGTCGTGGCGTCGCACGTTCTCCCTCACCGAGGCCGGAGCAGCTCGGTGAGGGCGTCGAGCGCCCGGCGCCAGGCGTGCGCGGCCGGCGTGGCGTAACCGATCACCAGCGCGCCCGGCCGGTCCGGGGTCGGCTGATGCCAGTAGCCGCCGGAGTGCAGGCCGTGCACGCGCACACCGGCCCGCTCGGCTGCCGCCACCGAGCGGTGCTCGTGCTCCGCGGAGTCGAGCGGGAGCACCGCGTGCAGCCCGGCCGCCACCCCGGCCGGCGGCGGCGCGCCGATCGCGACGAGCCGGTCACCGAGCTCGTGGCGGCGCGCCCGGTAGGCCAGGCGCATCCGCCGCACGTGCCGGTCGTACTCGCCGCGTGCGAGCAGGTCGGCGAGCGCGAGCTGGTCGAGTGCCGGAACCCGGGTGCCGAGCGCCGTCATCTCGCTCTCCAGCGGCGCCCGCAGTGCCCGCGGGACCACCAGCCAGCCGAGGCGCATGCCCGGCGCGAGGGTCTTGCTCGCGCTGCCGGCGAAGACCACGCGGTCCGGGTCCAGCGGCTGCATCGCGCCGACGGGCTGGCGGTCGTACCGGAACTCGCCGTCGTAGTCGTCCTCCACGACGAACCCGTCGTGGCGACGGGCCCACTCGAGGATCGCGGTGCGCCGCGCGGGCGCCAGCACCACGCCGTACGGGTGCTGGTGGGCGGGTGTGAGCAGCGCGAGCGCCGCGTGCGCCGGGAGTGCCGCCGGATCGGCACCCGCGCCGTCGACCGGCAGCGGCACCGGAGCCAGGCCCGCGGCGTCGAGCACGTGCCGGTGGTGCGCGAAGCTCGGGTCCTCGACCCCGGCGTGCCGCATCCCCGACCCGTGCACGACCCGCGCCAGCAGCGCCAGCGCCTGCGTGAACCCCGCCGTGACGACGACGGCGTCGGGGCTCGCCCGCACACCGCGGGTCCGCGCCACGTGCTCGGCGAGGGCCGCGCGCAACTCCGGGAGTCCGGCCGGAGCCGGGTAGTCCAGCAACGCGGTGCTCCCGGCGAGTGCTCGCCGGACGGCGCCGGCCCAGGCCGTGCGGGGGAAGGCACTGAGGTCGGGCCGTCCGGGCCGCAGATCGATCTCGGCGCGCGGGGCGACCGGTGCCGAGCGCCGGTCCGGTTCGCCGTCGACGGACGTGGCCGGCGTCGGGCCGACCAGTCGACCGACCACCGTGCCCGACCCCGCCACCCCCACCAGCCAGCCCTCCGCCACCAGCTGGCCGAAGGCCTGCACGACGGTCCCGCGCGACAGCCCGAGGTCGGCGGCGAGGCTGCGCGTGCCGGGCAGCCGGGTGCCGGGGGTGAGACGTCCCGACCGCACCGCGTCGCGCAGGGCGGCCTCCAGCGCACGACCGCGCCCCCGGCCCTCGCCGACGTCCAGGTGCAGGTCGAGACCGCGCACGTGCTCCACCCTCACCGCCCGCCGGCCTGCGGGATCCGGGCCTCGACCATGGCGCGGAAGTTCGGGCACTCGACGAAGTCGTCCGAGGGGCAGTTCAGCGCGTGATTGATCATCTCTCGGGCGGCCCGGGCCGCCTCGATGCGGCGCTCCAGCTCGGCGTCGTGCCGCTCGAGCACCGCCCGTCGCGCGACCGGGTCCGTGGTGTCGAGCATGGCGCGCACCTGCTCCAACCCGAAGCCGAGCTCCTTGCCCTGCTGGATGAGCGCCACCCTCGCCAGCGCGTCCCGGCCGTACCGCCGGCGCCCGCTCACGCGGCGCGAAGGCACGAGCAACCCGACCGCCTCCCAGTGCCTCAGGACATGCGTGGCGAGGCCGAACCGGCCGGCCAGCTCACCGATCGTCATCTCGACCTCGAGGCTTGACTTCACGTCAACATGAAAAGGCAGGGTCGGGTCCATGGACAAGGCCTTCCTCGAGTACCTGATCGCCCTCGACCGCCACCCGGAGTCCGTGCAGCTGCGGGAGCGGTCCTACTCGCTGCTGCAGGCCGGGCCGGGAAGCCGGGTGGTGGACGTCGGGTGCGGCGCCGGCACGGCCGTGGCCGAGCTCGCGGCCATCGGTGCGGACGCCGTCGGCATCGACGCCGCCGAGGAGGCCGTCGCCTTCGCCCGCGAGCACCATCCTGGCTGCCGGTTCGACGTGGGCGATGCGCAGCGGCTTCCGTTCGCCGACGGGAGCCTCGACGGATATCGCGCCGAGAAGCTGTACCACGCGCTCGACGACCCGGACAGAGCCTGCGCCGAGGCCCGCCGGGTGCTCGCTCCGGGCGGCCGGATCGTCCTCGTCGGCCAGGACTGGGAGTTCTTCGTGGTCGAGTCCGCTGACCCGGCGCTCACCACGACGATCGTGACGAGCAGCGCCACGGGGATCGCGCACGGCCGGGTGGCCCGCCGCTACCGCAACCTGCTGCTGGACACCGGTTTCGACGACGTCTCCTGCGAGGCGCGCACGGCTGTCCTCACCGATCCGGCACTGGCGCTGCCCACCCTCACCCGGCTGGCCGGGGGCGCGGCGCGCGCCGGTGCGGTGACCGAGGCACAGGCCGAGGCGTGGCTCGACGACCAGCGCCTGCGGGCCGACCGCGACCGGCTCCTCGTCGCGATCCCGCTCTTCCTCGCGGCGGGACGTCGACCGGTCACACCGTCCTGATCGTCGCCATCATCGCCATGTCCTCGTGTTCGAGGTTGTGGCAGTGGAAGACGAACCGCCCGGCGTGATCGCTGAAACGCACCGCCACCTCGACGACCTCGGCCGGGCGGACGTCGACGGTGTCCTTCCAGCCGACGTCGTGGTCGCTCGGCCCCTCGCCACCGCGCCGGAGCACCTGGAACGGATCCAGGTGCACGTGCACCGGGTGGTGGACGTCGGTGACGAACCGCCACACCTCGATCTCGCCCAGCCGGATGTCGGCGAGGGAGGAGTTCGGGTCGAAGGAGGAGCCGTTGATCGTCCACCCCTTGTGGTCACCGACCGCGCCGCGGGCGAACCGGAACGTGCGCTGCGGCGCGCCGGCCGGTGGCACCAGTGACTCGATCTCGGCGAGCCGCTCCGGCACCCGGCTGTCGTCACGGGCGGCACGCACCACCCGGAACCGCATCACCTGGCCCGCCGAACCCCCGTCCAGGCCGTTCACCATCGTCACCTCGGTGCCCACCGGCAGCACCGAGAAGTCCACCACCACGTCGAACCGCTCCCCCGGCGCGATCTCGATCACCTTGTGCTCCACCGGCGACGCCAGCAGGCCGCCGTCGGACCCGATCTGCACCCACGGCACCTTCGGCCCGGCCGGCACGGTGAGCCCGAGCCGGTAACGGCGGGCGTTCGAGCCGTTCAGCAGCCGCAGCCGGTAGCGCGCGGCATCGACCTCGTGCACCGGCCACGGCGCCCCGTTGACCAGCACCACGTCCCCGAGCACACCCTCCATCCAGTCGTCCTCCACGCCCGGGAGCGACCGCATCCCCTGGTCCAGCCCCGGATAGGCGAACGACCCGTCGGCGGCGAACGCGCGGTCGCAGATCATCAACGGCAGCTCCCGCTCGTCGCGGGGCAGCGACAGGGCGTCCTCGACCTCGTCGCGCACGATGTGGAACCCGGCCAGCCCGCGGTAGACGGCCGGGCCGGTGAAGTCCATCCGGTGGTCGTGGTACCAGAGCGTGGCGGCCCGCTGGTCGTTCGGATACCGGTGCTCCCGCTCGCCGGCGGCCAGATCGCCGACCATCCCGTGGTGCCGGGCCCGATCACCCGTGTCGTCCACCGGCAGCACGAGATCCAGCGGCCACCCGTCGTGCTCTGCCGGCGTGTGCCCGCCGTGCAGGTGCACCACCGTCGGCACCGGCAGCTCGTTGCGGTACCGCACCACCACCGGCCGACCCCGCCGCGTCTCGAACGTCGGGCCGGGGAAGATCCCGTCGTAGCCCAGGATCGGCGTGCGAAGCCCGGGCAGGATCTCCGCCTCGGCCACGCGCTGCGTCACGCGGTAGAGCTGCGCACCGGCTCCGTCCACCCCCACCGGCCGCGCCACCGGCGGCACCGGCAACGGCACCCGGAACGGCTCCGGCAACGGCACCGCGCTCACCATGACCTCGCCGGTGGACCCGGCGGTCGCGCCGGACCCGCACGCCGGGAGCGCGGCGACCGCTGCCGCGCCGCCCAGCAGCCCGAGGAACCCGCGGCGCGACAGCCGCGCACTCATCGGGCCCTCCGCGGGCAACCCGCCGACGGCGTCCAGACCCACGCGGCGAGCAGCACCGCGGCCACCACGATCGCGACGCCGAGCGGGACGTGCAACTGCAGCTGCCGGGAGTAGCCCATCCCGATCTGGAAGCCCTCGGCGAGGAACAGCAGCACGCTGACCGGCAGCACCCACAGCCGTCCCCGCCCCCCGACGACGTACGCGAGGGCGCCCGCGATCAGGGCCATCGCGACCAGCGCCAGCAGCGAGCCGACGAGCCCGTGCACCTCGATCGCGTCGACGTCGCCGGTGAGGTACCGGCCGGCGAGCACCGGCTGGGCGAGCACGGCGACGAGGTGCCCGGTGAGCAGGAACCGCATCGTCCAGAGAGACGTCCGCGGTCTCCTGGTCGGAGCCGCCGCGGGGTGCGTGAGGGTGTCCACGCCGGGGACGCTATATGTAGATTGTCTATCTATAGATCCGGGATGTCCCTGATCCAGCACCGGATGTGCGGGCCGGCGGTATAGGTAGGATCCCTGTACGTGAAGCCCGACGCCGTCCGCGGCCATCTCGACGGACTGATCCTCGCCGTGCTCGAGAGCGGTCCCCGGCACGGCTACGCGATCATCGAGGCGCTGCAGGCGCGCAGCGGCGGGCGGCTCGACCTGCCCACCGGCACCGTCTACCCCGCGCTGCGGCGCCTGGAGCGGGCCGCGCTGCTGTCGGGCTCGTGGAGCACGGTCGGCGGCCGCGAGCGGCGCACCTACACGCTCACCCGCGCCGGCCGGCACGCCCTCTCCGGCCAGCGCGCCGACTGGACCGAGTTCAGCGCCGTGGTCGACGCCGTCCTGCGGCCCGCGGCAGGTGCGTCATGACCGCCGCGCTCGACCCGGTCGCCACCCACGTCGCCGAGCTCGACCGCGTGCTGCGCGGGCCCCGGGCCGTGAAGCGGAGCATGCTCGCCGAGATGCGCGACGGTCTCACGGACGCCGTCGCCGACCACCGGGAACGCGGGCTCGATCCCGAGCGCGCGGCCACCGCGGCCGTGCGCGAATTCGGCACGGTGCGTGAGCTGGCCCCGCTGCTGCAGGACGAGCTCACGGCACGGCAGGGGCGCCACACGGCCCTGCTGCTCGTCGTGGCGTTCCCGGCGCTGCTCCTCGCCTGGGACGCGGTATGGGCGGTGGGCGACGGGTGGGTGCCACCCGTCACCCCCACGGTGACCGCCCTGGCCCGCGCGGTGGACCTCACGACCGTGCTCACCGCAGCCGCCGCGCTCGTCCTGCTGGCGGTCACCTTCCGGGGCCGGCCGCTGCCGCGCTGGGTCACCGGGTTGACCGGCCTCGTCGCCGCACTCGGGATCCTCGGCTGCGGCGGAATGTCCGTCGTCATGAACCTGCTGAAACCGGTCCAGGTCGGCGACATGGCCGCCGCCGGCCCCGCCGCCACGGTCGTCGTCGCGGCCACCGCCGTGACGGCCGGCTTCGTCGCCCGGTCCGCCGTGCGGTCGATGCGGCTGGCACGGGTGTCCCTGCAGCTCCACTGACATGAGCTGTCAGGGTTGTGTCGAACGATCACCCCATGACAGGAACGGAACGACCGCTCGCCGGACGCGTGGTACTGGGCGGGTTGGCGGTCGAGGTGACCGACGGCACGGCCGAGTACAACGCCGAGCGCTACCGGCTCAACGTCTACTACGACCTCGCCAAGATCGCGCCCATCCGGCTTGCGCGCAGCTGGGCCCACGAGCTCGGCCCGCACGGCGCCACCGCGGTGGCCATCACCCCGGGCTGGCTGCGCTCGGAGATCATGCTGCACGAGTACGGCGTGACCGAGGAGAACTGGCGCGACGCGTGCGCGAAGGAGCCCCACTTCGCGATCTCCGAGACGCCCCGCTTCGTCGGCCGCGCCTTGGCCGCGCTCGCCGCCGACGACCGGCGCGAGCGATGGCAAGGCACGAGCCTGTCCAGCGGCGGCCTCGCGAAGGAGTACGGCCTCACCGATCTGGACGGATCGGCGCCCGACGCCTGGCGGTACGTGGTGGAGGTGCAGGACGCGGGAAAGCCGGCCGACGTGACGGGCTACCGCTGATGCCCGGACCAGACGATTAGGGCCCAACTCGATCAGTGGTCGTAGGCGATCAGTGGATCGAGTGACAGGCCGGCGGGTCGCATGAGCCGTTTGCCCGGGCGTGCGGCGACTGATGATCGACCTGAGCTGCAGACGAACAGCCCTCACGGGGGCGTTCAGCGTGGTCTCGCAGCGATCAACGCGGCATGATCTGTCCGAGGTGAGCGAGGAACGCCCTGCTGGGGGCGCTCTGCTGCACCTCGCAACGATCATGCCCGGGACTCCTCGATGTTCCATGGCCATGTCGACGCCATGGGTCTTCGATCTTGATCCGAGACCCAAGGCGTCTACATGACCATGAAAAGTCGGTTTGGCGCGCCGTCCCGACCCGGGCCGGGCGGCGAACGCACACCAGCCGGCCCTGGTGGAGCCACCCCGGTTCGCGTCGACCCCGCCACCTGTGGACGTGACCGGGTGGGCAGAACTACCGAATCCCGTGGTTGCGTGGACGGCCGTCCCCGACGCGGGGGCACGGCGGTTCTGGACGAGACCGTCTCTGCCGGGTGCCTACGCAACTATCCGGTGGTCCCGAACATCAGTTGATCCCCAGCGCAACGAAGTCAGCGGTTCACAGCAGAGGGCGTGATCGGAGATCCTGGTGCTCGTGTCATCGGAGGAGCGTCGCGGTGCGGCGGCCAGTGGCGGGTCGGCGGCGTCATCGTCATCGTCATCGTCGTCGGGGCCGCGGTCGGCTGGCGGTCCGTCGCCGCGTCCGTCGCGTCGATCGTTCAGCGCGGAGTACAAGCTGGCGATCGTCGCGGAGTATGAGAACGCGCCGAACGGTGAGAAGGGCGCGGTCCTGCGCCGGGAGGGCCTGTATTCGTCGCATGTGATCGAGTGGACCCGCGCCCGCGACGCGGGGGCGTTGGAAGGCGCCGCCGATTCCCGGCAGTCGGAGAAGCGTCCGAAGCGCTCGGCGGAGGCTGCCGAGTTGGAACGGCTCCGGGCTCGGAACGCCAAACTCGAAGCGGATCTGACGAAGACGCGGACCGCGTTGGACATCATGGGAAAAGCACACGCGCTCTTGGAACAGCTGTCCGAGAGCGCGGACGGCCAGGAACCGCCGCCGCCGCGGAAGAAGTCCTGAATACTGCGTTCACCGAGTTGCGCGCCGCGAAGGTGTCGATCGTCCGATCGTGCGCATTGACCGGCCGGTCGCGGGCGACGTACTACCGGCGCGTGGACCCGGCCGGGGTGACGCTCGGGCCGCTGCACGGCCCGCACCGACCGCGGCGACTGCCGCCCTCCACGATCACCGACAACGAGCGGGCCGCGGTGCTCGGGATGCTCGACGCCGAGCCCTACCGGACCTGGCGATCCCGCAGGTATGGGCCCGCGAGCTCGACGAGGGACGCTACTGGTGCTCGCAGTCGAGCATGTACCGGATCGCCCGGGCGGCCGGGCAGAGCCGGGAACGACGCGCCCACGCCACCCATCCTCCGCGGGTCCGCCCGGAACTGGTCGCGCTCGACCCGAACGAGGTGTGGTCATGGGACATCACCGCATTGAAGGGCCCTCGGAAAGGGGAATGGTACAAGCTGTATGTGGTGCTCGACATTTTCTCGCGGTACGCGGCCGGGTGGCTCGTCGCCAACACCGAGGACGCGGTCGTGGTGAAGGACTTCCTCGCCGACGCTGTCGCCCGCAACGGCGTCATCCCGCACACGATCCACGCCGATCGGGGCGGCTCGATGACCTCGAAACCAGTATCGGAACTGATGATCGACCTGGGCGTCTGTCGTTCACATTCGCGGCCGAGGTGCTCGAATGACACCCCGTACTCCGAGGCGCAGTTCAAGACGTTGAAGTACGTGCCAGACTTCCCGGACCGGTTCGGCTCCCTCGCTGATGCACGCGCGTTCTGCGAGCGGTTCTTCACCGCCTACAACCACGAGCACCGCCACTCCGGGATCGGCATGCACACCCCCGCGTCGGTCCACTTCGGCACCGCGACCGAGGTCCAGGCCCACCGTCAAGCCACCCTCGACCGCGCCCGCGCCCAGCATCCCGAGCGATTCACCCGCCGGCCCCACCCGCCACGCCTGCCCGAACAGGCATGTCCTCGGGAGACTTCGTGCCCGCGCTCGGGCAGTTCCTCGGCTCGACCGCGGGGCTGTCCGGGCCGGTGATCACGAAGCTGACCGAGACCTGGAAGGGCGAGCAACGCGCCTTCGCCGCCCGCGACCTGTCGAACGTGGACTACGTCTACCTGTGGGCCGACGGGATCCACGTCAACATCCGCCTCGAGGAGCACAAACTGTGCCTGCTCGTGCTGATCGGGGTGCGCGCCGACGGACGCAAGGAGCTCGTCGCCCTGACCGACGGCTACCGCGAGTCGAGCGAGTCCTGGGCGGACCTGCTGCGCGACTGCGCCCGCCGCGGGATGCGCGCCCCCGTGCTCGCGGTCGGGGACGGCGCGCTCGGGTTCTGGGGCGCGCTGCGCGAGGTGTTCCCCCAGACACGCGAGCAGCGCTGCTGGTTCCACAAGATCGCCAACGTCCTGGGCGCCATGCCCAAGACCGCGCATCCGGGGGCGAAGAAGGCCCTGGCTCAGATCTGGAATAATTCTAAACAGTACTTTATATCTACCGCAGTCAGACGGTCAGACCGGGAGGGGCGAACGAGACCACAGCCAGTCCCCACGCACCCGACGGGGCCGCCTCGGCCGCGTCGGGCGTGCCCCCGCGAAGGCTCAGCCGAGGTTGTTGGCGGTCAGCCACCTCTTCGCCACCTGTTCCACCGTGTTCTCGGCGGCGTTGGCGACCTCGCGGTTGAGCTGGAGGAGGGCGTCGGTGGTGAGCGCCGCCGAGATCGAGTTCAGCGTCTGCCGCACCTGGTCGTTCACCTTCGCCTCGTTCACCAACGGCACGACGTTCTGGGCCGAGAAGTTGTTCTGCGGGTCCTCCAGCGCCACCCAGCCGCGGTCGACGATCGTCGGGTCGGTGGTGAACAGGTCGGCGGCCTGGATGCTGCCGTCGGTGAGAGCCGCGATCGTGAGGGGGCCGCCCGCGTCGAGCGAGCGGAAGTCGGCGAACGTGCAGTTGTAGAGGCGCTCGATCCCGGGCAGGCCGTAGGGCCGCTCGGCGAACTCCGGCGGGCCACCGAACACGAGCTCGCCGCAGTGCGGAGCGAGGTCGGCGATCGAGCGGGCGTTGTACCGCTGGGCCGTCTCCTGGGTGATGACGACCGCGTCCTTGTCCTCCGCCGCGGACTGCTCGAGCACGATCATCCCGTCCGGGAGCTTGTCGGTGAGCTCCTGGTACACCTGGTCGGACGCGGTGGCCGTGGCCTGGGGGTCGATCTCCTGCAGGAGGTTGCCGGTGTACTCCGGGATGAGGTCGATCGAGCCGTCCTTCAGCGCCGGGAAGTAGACCTCCCGGCTGCCGATCCCGAACGAGCGCTCGACCTTCACACCCTTGGTTTCCAGCGCCTGCGCGTAGATCTCGGCCAGGAGCCGGCTCTCGGTGAAGTTGGCCGACCCGACCTTGATGACGTCGGGCGCCGCCGGGGGCTGGTTCGCGGCGGTGCCGGCGCCGCCGCCGGAGAGCGGGTCGCCGCCTCCCCCGCATGCGGTGAGACCCAGCGCGAGCAGGCCTGCAAGCGCGACGAGACTGCGGTTCATGATGCGATTCCTCCGGCGACGACTGGAGCCTGTCGGGGTGCCCTGCGGCTGGCCTGCGCTGTGCGCAGGCCGGGTGAGACGAGCAGACGTTGCAATGCACCGAGCAGCGCCTCGACGATGAGCGCGAGCGCGGCCACGAGCACGGCGCCCGCGGCCATCTCGGTGTAGTCGTTGCGGGCGAGGCCGTCGATCAGGAAGCGCCCGAGGCCGCTGAGGCCGATGTAGGCGCCGATCGTGGCGGTGGCGATCACCTGCAAGGTGGCGGTGCGCAGGCCGCCGAGGATGAGCGGCACGGCGATCGGCAGCTCGACCTTGGTGAGGACCTCCTGCTCCCGCATCCCCATGCCGCGAGCGGCGTCGATCACCGCGGGATCGGTGTTGCGCACCCCCGCGTAGGTGCCGGCGAGCAGCGGCGGAACGGCCAGGATCACCAGGGCGATGGTCAGCGGCAGCAGGCCGATCCCGACGAAGCCGACGAGCAGGGTGAGCATCCCGAGCTCCGGGAGCGCGCGCAGCCCGTTGGCCGTGCCGACGACGAAGAAGCCGCCCCGCCCGGTGTGCCCGATCACGGCACCGATCGGGACGGCGATGACCGCGGCGATGAGGAGGGCCTGCACGGTGTAGGCGAGGTGGTCGGCCAACCGGGACGGGACGCCCCTCGTGCCGGACCAGTTGGACGCGTCGCCGAACCACTGCACGACCTCGAGGAAGAGGTTCACGGCGCGCCCCCCGCCGCCTGCCGGTTCCACGGTGTGAGGATCCGGCCGATCATCAGCAGCACGGCGTCGCCCGCCAGCGCGAGCAGCACGATCAGCGCGACGCCGACGATGATCTCGGTGGGGAACTGCAGCTGGAAGCCCTCGGTGAAGAACTCACCCAGGCCGCCGACCCCGATCAGCGCGCCGACGCTGACGAGGCTGATGCTCGACACCGTGGCGACCCTCAGGCCGGCGATGAGCACCGGGATCGCCAGCGGCAGCTCGACGTCCAGGAACCGGCGAGCCGGCCGGTAGCCCATCGCGGTGGCCGCCGCGACCACGAGACCGGGCACCGCGGCGAGCGCGTCGGCGATGGTGCGCACGAGCAGCGCCACCGTGTAGATCGTGAGCGCGACGATGATGTTGATCTCGGACAGGATCCGCGTGCCGAGGATGCCCGGCAGCACGACGAACAGCGTGAGCGACGGGATCGTGTAGAGCACGCCCGCGGCCGGCACGAGCACCGCCCGCGCCAGCGGGTACCGGTTCGCCGCCCACCCGAGTGGGACCGAAAGCAGCAGCCCCACGACGATCGGGATGAGCGCCAGCCGCAGGTGCTCGACGGTGAGGGCCAGGATCCGGTCTGCGTTGCCGGGGATCCAGCTCCAGATCACGCGGCCGCCTCATGCTCCCGGGCCGCGTCCACTACCGACAGGACGTCGCCCGCGCTGACGGAACCGACCACGACGCCTGCGTCGTCGACGGCGACGCCCACACCCGACGGCGACGACAGCGCCGCGTCCAGGGCGCTGCGCAGCGAGCCGCTCCCGATGTCGTAGAGCGACCCTCCGGGCACGAGGCGCTCCGCGTCGACGGTGGTGGCGCCATTGCGTTCGGCGCTGTTCAGCCACCCCTGCGGGTGCTGCTCGGCGTCGACGACCAGCACCCAGGCGTCGTCCTCGGGCACCGGCTCGCCCAGCGCGACGGTGGGCAGCTCGCCGATCGGGATGGCGTCGGACGACAGGAAGCCCAGGCCTCGGTAGCCGCGGTCGCGGCCCACGAAGTTGTCGACGAAGTCGTCGACCGGGCGGGCGAGCAGCTGGCCCGGCTGGTCGTACTGGGCGAGTACCCCGCCGACGCGCAGCACGGCGACCTTGTCGCCCAGCTTGATCGCCTCGTCGATGTCGTGGGTGACGAACACGATGGTCTTGCCCAGCTCGGACTGCAGCCGCAGCAGCTCGTCCTGCAGGCTCTCGCGCACCACCGGGTCGACCGCGCTGAACGGCTCGTCCATCAGGAGGATCGGCGGGTCGGCGGCGAGCGCCCTGGCCACGCCGACGCGCTGCTGCTGGCCTCCCGACAGCTGCGTGGGGTAGCGCTGCGCCATCTCCGACGAGAGGCCGACGATCTCCATCAGCTCCGCGGCGCGCGAGCGGGCCTTCGCCTTGCTCCAGCCGAGCAGCAGCGGAACCGTGGCGATGTTGTCGAGAATGGTGCGGTGCGGGAAGAGCCCCGCCTGCTGGATGACGTAACCGATGCCGCGGCGGAGCTCGGCGGCGTCGGTGGCGGCGACATCGCGCCCGTCGACCGTGATCTTGCCCTCAGTGGGCTCGATCATGCGGTTGATCATCCTCAGCGACGTGGTCTTGCCGCAGCCGGACGGACCGACGAAGACCGTGATCCCACCCGCGTCGACCTCGAGGTCGAGGTTGTCGACCGCCACCGTGCCGTCGGGGAAGCGCTTGGTCACGCCCCGGAACTCGATCATCCGGGAGACCTCCGTGTTCGCCGACGACCCCTTGCCGGTCGCCGCTGCAGCGAGGCTATCCCGAGGGAACGACAATCGCGACCGATGTGATCTGTCTGCGATCAGGCCTGGCCCGATCGGCCCGCTGAAGCGGGGGTGGCGAGCTTCCCGCGCGCGAGGACCTCCCGCACGCCCGCGGACCGCACCGGACGGGAGAACAGCCACCCCTGGTAGGCGTCCACGCCGATGCCGCGCAACACGTGGAACTGCTCGGCAGTCTCCACGCCTTCCGCCACCGTGGTGCGGCCCATGGCCCGCGCCATGTCCACGACGGCGCGCGCGACGGCGAAGTCGGCGGGGTCGTCGGCGATGCCCGTGACGAACGCGCGGTCGACCTTCACGGTCTGCGCCGGCAGCTCCTTGAGCCGGGCGAGCGAGGAGTAGCCGGTGCCGAAGTCGTCCACGGCGAACCGGACGCCGCGCTCGGTGAGCTCGGCCATCGCCGCCAGCGCATGCGGGGGGAGGGCAACGAGGCTGGTCTCGACGAGCTCGAGCACGAGCCGGTTCCACTCCAGCCCGGCGTCGGAGACGGCATCGCTCACGGCGGACCGGAACCCCGCGTCCCCCGGGAGCAGCCCGGCCAGGTTCACCGCGATCGCCGGGCGGCGACCCTGGTGCTCGGGCCAGGCCGCTGCCTCCCGCGTCGCGGCACGCAGCACCCACAGGTCCAGTTCGCGCAGCAGCCCGCTGCGCTGCGCGACCGGCAGGAAGTCCGCCGGCGGGATCAGTCCGCGCTCCGGGTGCGGCCAGCGCACGAGGGCCTCGGCCGACAGCACCGTGCCGTCCGGTCCCACCACCGGCTGGTAGTCGAGCACGAGGCCGTCACCGGCGATCGCCGCGCGCAGCTCCGCCTCCAGCTCGAGGGCCTTCGTGGCCGAGCTGACCACGCCGTCGGTGGCGATCCCGATACCGCCGCGGGCCTGCCTGCGCTTGGCGTCGTGCATGGCCGCCTCGGCGAAGCGCAGCAGGTCGGCCGCGCGCACCTCGCCGGTCGGCACCGGGGTGGCGAGCCCCACCGACGCCGTCATCGGTACCGGGCGTCCGTGCACGGTGATCGTGGTGCGGAGCAGGTCGGCCACCGTGCGTGCCAGCAGGTCGGGGCCGCCGACCTCGGCGTGGTCGGCGCAGATCACGACGAACTCGTCCGCACCGAGGCGCGCCGCGGTGCAACCGAACGGCAGGTCGCGCTGCAGCCGGCCGGCGAGCGACACGAGCAGGTCGTCGCCGGCGTCGTGACCGAGCGAGGAGTTGACGCGCGCGAAGTCGTCGAGGTCGCCGCACACCACGGCGACGCGCTCCCGCCCGGGCCCGGCGAGCAGCCGGTCCACGAGCTCGAGCCCGGCGGCACGGTTGGGCAGGCGCGTGAGCTCGTCCACCGTGCCGGCACTGCGCAGCAGCTCGGCGGCCCGCCGGCGGTCGGACACGTCGGTGCACACCACCAGCCAGAACCAGCTGCCGTCGTCCGCCGCCGTCGCCGAGACGGCCAGCTCGCACCACACCGTCGTGCCGTCCGCGCGGCGCAGCGGCGCGCTCTCCACGCGGTACCCGTTCCGCGCGCCCGGCGGCACCGGACGCAGCCACTCCGGGAGCACGGACCCGCTGCCGACCGACGTGTCGTCGGCGGACAGGGCGGTGGCGGCGGTACCCCGCAGCCGTTCGAGCGGAACGTCGAGCAGGGCGCACAAGCCCTCGTTGGCGTCCACGACGCGACCCGCCGGGTCGAGCAGCGCGACACCGCCGGGGACGAGGGCCATCAGGTCGACGAAGCGCCGGCCGGAGCGCTCCACCCGGCGCCGGGCGACCCGCTCCGCGCTGACGTCGTGCACCACGCCGACCAGCCGCAGCGGCGCACCGTCGGGGCCGCGCTCCACCTGGGCCCGGCAGCTCAGCATCCGGTCGCCGGGCAGCCGGAGCTCGACGTGGTGGTCGCCGGTCGGCGTCCCGGCGCGCAGGTCCCGGCACAGCGCCGCCACCTGGTCACCTTCGATCGGCTGGGTGCCATCGCCGTCCGGATCGACCCCGACCGAACGGTAGAGCTCGTCGAGCGTGCCGCTGCGCTCCAGGTCGGCCGTCGCCAGGTCGAAGGACCAGGTCCCGATGCGAGCCAGCCGCTCCAGCTCGGTGACCCAGACCGGGTCCACCACCGGGGCGGCCGGCCCGGCCTCCCGCTCGACCACCACGACGGCGGTCAGGCCGACCACCGGCAACGGCCAGCGAACCGCCCGGACGGGCACCGGCCGGCCGTCCGCGCGCACCAGCTGCGTGTCCCCGTCCTGGCCGCGGAGGAGCCGGTGCATCCGGGCGCCGACGAGCGCCCCCGTGTCCGCGGCACCGGCCAGCGCGGCGAGCGCGTCGTTGGCACGCACGACCCGGCCCTGGCGGTCGTGGACGAGCGCCGGCTCCACCGGCAGCACGACGACGTCCCCGTCGGCGAGTGCCGCGGCATGCTCCCGCTCGGGCGCCTCCGCGACGGCACGGGCCAGCCGCGAGGCGAACAGCGCCGCCTCCGGGTGCACCTCGGCGCCGAGCGAGGCATGCCGCTCGCGGAGCAGATCCGCCCGCAACACGGCGGCGGACGCGCCGTGCGGCTCGGTCGGCGGCTCGACCACCGGACTCTCACCGAACCGGTGGCCGAGCTCTCTCACGTGCGTCTCCCAGTGTTGCGGCGTCGATACTCATCGCTACAACGACGCCGGCCGCCACACGATTTGGCCGGACTGCCCGATCGGCATACACCGCCCCGAGTGAGTGAACAGCAAGGCCGGCACCCTGAGTGACGACCATGATCACCATCGGAGCAAAGGCGCAGGCCGAAGCCCGCCTACTGCGGGCCGGGCTGCCCGGATGCCGCCTCCGCGACAGCTGACGACACGGCTAGGGCGACACGCGGGTCGAACGGGCTCGGCACGATCGCGTCGACCCCCAGCTCATCGCTCGCCACCGAGAAGATGGCATCCGCCGCCGCCAGCTTCATCGCTTCCGTGATGCGCCGCGCGCCCGCGTCGAGGGCGCCGCGGAACACGCCGGGGAAGGCGAGCACGTTGTTGATCTGGTTCGGGAAGTCGCTGCGCCCGGTGGCGACGATGGCGGCGTGGCGCCGCGCGACGTCGGGGTGCACCTCGGGGTCGGGGTTGGAGAGCGCGAAGACGATCGCCTCCGGCGCCATCCGGGCCAGCAGCTCCTCGGGCAGCTTCGCGCTGGACAGGCCGACGAACACGTCGGCACCCTCGAGGGCCTCGGCGATCCCGCCGGTCACGGCCCGCGGGTTGGTGACGGCGGCCAGCGCAGCCTTCTCCCCGCCGCGCCCGGTGTCGAGCACCCCGCGCGAGTCGAGGACGACCACATCGGACACCCCGGCGGCGAGCAGGATCCGGGCACAGGCGACCCCCGCCGCCCCCGCCCCCGAGATGACGACGCGCAGCCCGGCCGGCTCGCGGTCCTGCACCGCGCTCGCCCCGCGCAGCGCGGCGAGCAGCACGATCGCGGTGCCGTGCTGGTCGTCGTGCATGACCGGGCAGTCGAGCGCCTCGACGAGCCGGCGCTCCAGCTCGAAGCACCGCGGTGCCGAGATGTCCTCGAGGTTCACGGCGCCGAAGCTCGGGCGCAGCCGCACGAGCGTCTCGACGATCTCGTCGACGTCCGACGTGTCGAGCACGAGCGGGATCGAGTCGAGCCCGGCGAACGCCTTGAACAGCGCGGACTTGCCCTCCATGACGGGCAGCGCGGCACGCGGGCCGATGTCGCCGAGCCCGAGGACCGCGGTGCCGTCGCTCACGACGGCGACCAGGCGGTTGGTCCAGGTGTAGCGGGCCGCGAGCCCCGGGTCGGCGGCGATGGCGCGGCTGACCTCGGCGACGCCGGGCGTGTAGGCGACCGCGAGGTCGCGCGCGTTCGCCAGCGGGGCGGTGAGCGCGGTGCCCAGCTTGCCGCCGCCGTGCGCGGCGAAGATCTCATCGCGCGTCGGGATGGTGCGTTCGGGAACGATCGTCACGGATCCACTTCCTCGGGGGGGTGCTCAGGGGCGCCGGAAGGCGCGCGCTCGCCATGCACCGGTGGCCGCGGGTCGGCGGCCGGTGCCGGACGGCCTCGCAGCCGGACGGCCGCAGGATGATGCGGCAGGCCGGCCGGATGGGCAGTCGGGTTCACCACGACCTTACGCGAGGCCCACCCCGACGGACGAGCCGGTCAGGAGTGGCTGCGGAACCGCCGGGGGCGGGGCCACAGGCGGCAGAGCACCACTGCCAGCACGGCGGCGGGCCCCAGGGTGCGGGAGTCGGTCGAGCCGAAGTCGTTGTCGCCGAGCACCCACCAGCCGTCCTCCGCGGGCCGCGCCGCCCGCTTCACCGACAGCCCGCCGGGACGGGCCGCCCAGCGCACCAGCACGACGTCCCCGACGCGCACCCGCGCGCCGAACCGCACGAGCACCACGTCCCCGTCGCGCAGTGTCGGCGACATCGACGGCCCCCGCACGGCCACCCTCCGCCAGCGCACGCTCACCCCCTCGTCACCCCTGCTGCGCCCCGACGTCGGGAGTAGTGTCGGGCACGCCAGAACGATCACCATCCAGGGAGGACCCATGCGGCTGTTCGCCCGCATTCTCCGCCCGCGGCTGGAGGCCACCGCGCACTGCGACCTCCCCTGCGGCGTGTACGACCCGGCGCAGGCCCGGATCGAGGCCGAGTCGGTGAAGGCGATCCAGGAGAAGTACCAGGCCAACGAGGACCCGGAGTTCCGCTCGCGGGCGCTCGAGATCAAGGAGCAGCGCGCGGACCTGGTCAAGCACCACCTGTGGGTGCTGTGGACCGACTACTTCAAGCCCCCGCACTTCGAGAAGTACCCGGAGCTGCACGAGCTGTTCAACAAGGCCACCAAGAAGGCGGGCGGAGGCCCCGGCGGCGCCAAGGCCTCCACGGACCCGGCCACCGGCCAGGAACTGCTCGACTTCATCGCCCAGATCGACAAGATCTTCTGGGAGACCAAGGCGGCTGCCTGATCCAGGCCCCGAAGGCGGCGCTGACCAGCGGGAACGACCTTCCGTTGGTCAGCGTCGTTTCGCGTTGTTGGGAGCTCTTCCGCGGCCCACAGACGGCCCGGCCTCGTCCTCCGCGTGTATGGTCACGCCGGTTTCGAGTCGCTGTGTTGAACTCGATTCCCGACTGCAATGTGTCGCTGCTTGCACTGATCTCGATCGCCGCCCTTGCACTGGTTGTCCGCTGCAAGATCATCCGAAAGTTGATCAAGTGGATGAAGAAGGGCAAGGTGATCAGGATGGTTCGAAAGGTGATCGCAGGACCCTGGTGGGCACTCGCGTACGTGCTCGGGACGATGGTCCCGGCGATGTACGGGGGGTCGGGTTGAGCACAGCGCATCGGACTCACCAAGGAGCGATCTCTTCGGTGTGAACGCCCGTCCGCCGTCGCACTGAGGAGCGCTCCGTACTATTCACGCTGGTCACTTTGCTGGTCAGTGTCGATCGCTACCACCACTGACGACCGCTCGTGGTGCCTTTTCGATGCCTGGCGACGATGCCACACCTCCCCCGGCCCACCACCCAGGTCCGCGTGACTACCCGTCCCCGGCATCCCGGAGACCTGCCCGCCCGGCGAGGGCATCCTGATTGCTATGCGAAAGTCGGCGGCACGTCGGTAGGTTGCCGGGTGGGCGCCATGGGGGATAGATGAGTCCGAGCTTCGATCCGGAGGGTCTGCCTGCGCTCTGGCGTGAAAGGCGGCCTGGGTGTCCCCCGATCGCGCACAAGTTCAAGGAAACCTACCGAGACTGCTGGGTGCGCTTCCACAGTCTCCCCGGCTCGAAGCGCTACCCGGACTCGGAGGACGAGTACGAGATGGTGCTCGGTCGGTACAACGCGGTCCTCGACGAGCTGTTCGCGGACGTCGATGTGTACGTCGTGACGGCGGACTGGTCGCTGGCACCGACCGGGCCCGCCTTCCATCCAGCGCGCGGCGTGCTCCATCCCGACGGCGTCCACTGGTGGTCGATCCCGAACGTGAGCGACCCCGATCCGGCGTTCCACAACTACGCGCACCTGTACGCGAGCCGCGAGTCGTGGCGCCGTGGATGCATCGACGAGATCCTGCGAGCCGTTGCCGATGACGTGCTTGCCGGAGTGTTCGTGACCGATGTTCAGCTGCAACGGATCCACCATCCGTACGACGGCGGCGCGGATGTCATCCTGGCTGATCCTGACGAACGTGAGCGTCTCCGTGATCGACACGTGGACTAGCTCTCTCAGCACCCGGCGGGCCTGTGAGGCGTGGCGGATACCCGACCGAAGCCCGCCTTCCGTGACGCTCCAACGCCGGTGCCCGGCTAGTTGTGTTCGGCGCCAATGATCTCGCGGTGCCGCCCCTCCACCGACACCGTCGCCCGGTTCTCCGCCTCATAGACGGCCGACTCGATCACCGTGCCCGGGCGCACGTGCGCGCTCACCGACACCGACAGCGACGGCACGTACCCGCCGCTCACTTCTCACCGCCACGCAATCGCGGCGAACGACTTCAACAGGAACTACTGGAAACCTGCGCTCACGGCCAACGGCGTTCCGTGCGGTCGGTACGAGAACGGCATGCACGAGCTGCGGCACTTCTTCGCCTCGGTGCTGCTGGAGCAGGGCGTGTCGATCAAGGCGGTTGCCGAGTGGCTGGGGCACACCGACCCGGCGTTCACGCTCGCCACGTACACCCACCTCATGCCGAGTAGCGATGAGCGGACGAAGCTCGCCATCGCGACCGTCTACGAGCGTCGTGCACGTTCGGACGGCCCGACGACGGCCCAGACGAATCCTGCCGGTCGGTAACCCCAGGTAGACGGCGTGATTCCACCAAATCGACAAGATCTTCTGGGAGACCAAGGCGGCTGCCTGATCCAGGCCTCGGGAGGTCTCGATTACTTCCGGCCCGCCCGGCGGTCTCATGTGCGGGACAAGTCGACGCACGGAGGTGGCCATGGGCAAGACCTACACGCACATGACGATGTCGCTGGACGGGTTCATCGCCGATCCCCAGGACGGCTGTGACGAGCTGTTCGGCTGGTACGAGGCGGGCGAGGTCACCGTGCCCAGTGCCGACGAACGCTGGTCGTTCCACGTGGACGCCGCCGGTGCGGAGCTGCTGCGCGAGTTCCTCGCGAACACGGGTGCGCTCGTGTGCGGCCGGCGTCTGTTCGACCTCACGAACGGGTGGGACGGCAACCACCCGGTGGGAGCGCCGGTCGTCGTGGTGACCCACCGGCCGCCGGCGGACGCCGACGCGTGGCCGACCACCACGTTCACGAGCGGCGTGGCGGACGGGATCACCCGGGCCAGGGAGATCGCCGGCGGCAAGGACGTCACCATCGCGAGCGCCGGCATCGCGGCGCAGGCGCTGGAGCTGGGGCTCGTGGACGAGGTCTGCGTGAGCCTCGTGCCCGTGCTGCTGGGCGAGGGGATCCCGTACTTCGCCGGTCTCACCGGCGCGCCGCACCGCTTCGACGACCCGGTCGTGATCCCCGGGGCGCGCGCCACCCACCTGAGGTACCCGGTCCGTCACTCGTGATCCTGGCAGGCCCCGCGTCTACGCTCCTGGCATGCCCGTCGGTCGCGTGTTCCTCCTGCGCCACGGCGAGACCGAGTGGTCGCGCTCCGGCAAGCACACCGGTCGCACCGACGTCCCGCTCACCGACCGCGGCCGGGAGCTCGCCGCGGCGGCCGGGCAGCTCGTCGCAGGCCTCCTCGACGCCCCGCCGGCGCTCGTCCTGACCAGCCCCCGCAGCCGCGCCCGCGACACCGCCCGGCTCGCCGGTCTCCGGATCGACGAGGTCGACCAGCGCCTCGTCGAGTGGGACTACGGCGAGTACGAGGGCCGCACCACCGCGGAGATCCGCGAGACGGTGCCCGGCTGGACGGTCTGGACACACCCGTGCCCCGGCGGAGAGGCCGCCGACGAGGTCGGCCGGCGCGCCGACGAGGTGCTCGCACACGCCGCCGATGCCCTCGAGCGGGGCGACGTCGTGCTCGTCGGGCACGGACACTTCAGCCGCGTCCTCGTGGCCCGCTGGATCGGGTTGCCGGCCGTCGAGGGTGTCCGGTGCGCGATGGAGGCGCCGTCGTGGGCCGTGCTCGGACACGAACGGGGCGTTCCGCGGCTCGACCACGTCAACCTGACCCCGAAAGGACGCTCGTGATCCGGGAAGTACGCGCAGAGGACGTTCCGGCGGTCGTGGGTCTCGTCCACGAGCTCGCCGAGTACGAGCGCTGCCCCGAACTGTGCCTGCTCACCGAGGAGCAGCTGCACACCGCTCTGTTCGGCCCGGAGGCCGTGGCCCGCTGCCACGTGGCCGAGGAGGCGGGCGAGGTCGTGGGCTACGCAATCTGGTTCCTCAACTTCTCCACCTGGCGCGGGGTGCCCGGGATCTACCTCGAGGACCTGTTCGTGCGCCCCACCCACCGCGGCAGCGGCTTGGGCAGGGCCCTGCTCGCGACGCTGGCGGCCATCTGCGCCGACCGGGGCTATGCGCGGCTCGAGTGGCAGGTGCTGAACTGGAACGAGCCGTCGATCGGCTTCTACCGCTCGCTCGGCGCCGTGCCGATGGACGAGTGGACGACCTACCGACTCGACGGTGAGGCCCTCACGGGCTTCGCGAAGAGCGCGGAGGACTGACGCCGGGCGCCTCGTCGACCGACAGCGCGGCGAGCCCCGCCCGGGCCCGCTCGGGGGGCACGCCGTCGCCGAGCGCGACGAGCGCCTCCCGCCACGCCGCGGCGATCATGCGGGCGATCGGTGTCCGGCCGCCGTCGAGCAGCTTCGCGGCCAGGCCGGCCACGGGATCGGCGAGCGGGTCGCGGTCGGGGTGGGCCTCGCCGAGGAGGCGCGCGACCTCCTGCGCGACGACGAAGTCGAACCCGACCAGTAGCGCAGCTCGCAGGGCCGCGGCGGGACCGTCGGCCGACCGGGCCGCCACCGCGCCTTCCATCCGGTCGAGCAACCGCCGCTCCGCCTCGACGCGCGCCAACCCGTACAGCCCGAGCTTGCTGCCGAAATGGTGGTAGTGGTCGTGGGCGAGCAGGGGCCCGACAACCGGCCGGGTCCGGTCTTCGTGGTCGACAGCGTCGCGCGGTTCACGGCCGAGCGGCCGGCGGGGCTGCGCCCACGCGGGGAGCTGACCGAGATCCCGGGCGGGGTTCATGGGCACCTACGAGGACCCGGCCGGGAACCCGATCTACGTCATGGACCAGTCCACCGAAGGCGCCTGACCCCCGTGCACGCGCTGCAGCACGACCCGCTCTATCCCTGACGGGGGAGCTCGTCGAGCCCCATCGACCAGGTCCGGGAGGCTTCGCTGATCAGCAGCAGGAACGTGGCGGCGACGAACACCCCGGCCACGATGCCGAGCAGCAGCTGGCGGGACGGGCCGAGCAGGGTGTAGACGACGGGCAGGAGCAGCAGCTGCGTGACGATCGCCGGGGTGCGGGCCCAGCGGCGACCGGCGACCAGCCCGACCGCGACGGCGACGAGCGCACCCCCGATGAGGACGAAGTAGCCGGCCTCGCCGACGATGTCGCGCACCAGAAGCCCGCCGCCCTCCACGGTGAGGGCGCGCACGACCAGTACGACCGCGAACCCCAGCCCCAGCAGTCCCTCGACCCCGACGAGCGCGCCGGCGAGCCGCACCTGGCGGGGTGCCCCCGCGGCGGGACGCTCTGCGCTCACGGGTCCGAGGATAGGCCGGGAATACCGGCGGCCTCGCCGCGGTTGGGCCCTCCGGAGTCCGAGCGGTACGACTCCTGGCCGTATCCGGCGCGCTACGCGTCGTCGTGCGAGACACGCAACTCGTCGCAGCCAAGCCCCCGCTTCACCCGCTTGAGTGACGATCGAGGGCCATTCACCGATGCTCGCGGACCGTCGAGCCGATAAGGGCTCGCACCAGGGCAAACGGTGGCCCATGGTAGTCACGGACAAGCGAGTGATCGTGAGTGGACTTCTCGCATGGTCTAGCTGGACCCGGGTAATCGGGCCCGGTGGGCGGTCGAGGTCGATCGCTCGGCGCAGCGAACGAGACAGGCGGTACAGGAGTAGTAACCGTCAGTGTCGACAGTCGTTGCGTTGAGTGGGTGAGAGTGCTCACCCGGGTGGACCTGGACCCTTGAAGATCGAGCGCGCTCGTGAAATCCTTCACAAGCGCGTCCACAAGACCGTGACAGACGATCGGCGCGACCCCGATCGCGCAAGCACCAAGGAGCCGAAGACCAATGGATTGGCGTCACCACGCTATCTGCCGCGACGAGGACCCCGAGCTGTTCTTCCCCGTGGGGACGAGCGGTCCTGCGTTGCTGCAGATCGCCGAGGCCAAGACCGTCTGCCGGCGCTGCCCCGTGGTCACCGAGTGCCTCACCTGGGCGCTCGAGAGCGGCCAGGATGCAGGCGTCTGGGGCGGCATGAGCGAGGACGAGCGCAGGGCGCTCAAGCGTCGCAACGCGCGGACACGGGCACGTACTGCCTGAACCCCTCCTTCCCCCACCGCGGGCCCGAAGCCGGACTGCACCCGGCTCCGGGCCCGCGGTCGTTACACCGGGCGCACGCGGGGGCTGCTCCGGAGGGGGCCGGCGGTCCGGGCGGCGCGACCACGCCCGCAGGACCATCGACCTCACGGAGAAGGCTAGCGTCCCCTCAACGAGAGCTTGATGACGGCCTCCGTTCCGCCTCCCGGACGGGGCCGCACCTCCAGCGCCGACCCGAGTTCCGAGTCCACGAGGGTGCGCACGATCTGCAGCCCCAGACCGGTGGAACGCTCCAGGTCCATACCCTCCGGGAGCCCGCGCCCGTCGTCGCCGACCACCACCTCGAGCTCGCCGACCGAGCGGGTGGCCGACACCACGACCTCGCCCGCCAGACCGGGGCCGAACGCGTGCGCGAGCGCGTTGTGCACCAGCTCGGTGAGCACCAGCACCAGGGGTGTGGCCAGCGCGGCGGGAAGCGTGCCGAAGCTGCCCTCCCGGCGCACCTTCGCCCGTGACTCCGCCGTGGCTCCGTCGCCGATCGCCGGGAGCACCTTGTCGACGAGCTCGTCGAGGTCCACCCGCTCGGCGACCGACACCGACAGCGCCTCATGCACCAGCGCGATCGAGTTCACCCGCCGCACGCTCTCGGCGAGCGCGATCCGCGCCTCCGGGATGGCCGTGCGGCGCGCCTGCAGGCGCAGCAGCGCCGCCACCGTCTGCAGGTTGTTCTTGACCCGGTGGTGGATCTCCCGGATCGTCGCGTCCTTCGAGAGCAGGGCGAGGTCGCGACGGCGCAGGTCGGTGACGTCGCGCACCAGCACCAGCGCGCCCGCCGCGTCGCCGCGCGGCCGCAGCGGCATCGCGCGCACCAGCATGACCGCTCCGCGAGCGCGCACCTCCATGCGCAGCGAGAGCTTGCCGTCGAGCGCCCCCTCGATCCGGGCCGCCACCTCGGCCGCGTCGAACGGGTCGTGCACCAGCTCCCGCATGGTGTCTGCGAGCACGACGCCGACGAGGTCGCTCGCGTGGCCCATCCGGTGGTACGCCGACAGCGCGTTGGGGCTCGCGTACGCGACCAGTCCGTGTGCGTCCAGCCGGATGAGGCCGTCGCCCGCCCGTGGGCTGCTGACGGCGCCCACGGCCTCCGCGGTGGGCGGGAAGGTGCCGTCGGCGACCATCTGGCAGAGGTCGGACGCGCTGCCCAGGTAGGCGATCTCCAACGGGCTGGGCACCCGGGGCATGGCGAGGTTCGTGTCGCGGGAGAGCACCGCAATGACCGAGCGGCCGTACCGCACGGGGATCGTCTCGCGCCGCACCGGCACCTCGAGGTGCCAGCGCGGGTTCTCCTCGCGGCAGATGCGCCCCTCGACCACCGCACGCCGCACCTGCGGGCTGTCGGCCGCGCTGATACGCGCGGCCACGATGTCCTCGGGGTGCGCGGTGGGCGCCGTGGTGGGCCTCGCCTGCGCCACGCAGAGGAACTCGGTCCTGTCCGCCAGCGGGATCCAGAGCAGGAAGTCGGCGAACGACATGTCCGCCAGCAGCTGCCACTCCGCGACCACCCGCTGCAAGTGCTCGACCGCGTCGCCGCGCATCTCGGTGTGCTCGGCGAGCAGTTCACTCAGGGTCGACACCCGACGCCGCCTTCCGGTCCGTACTCGGGTCCATGAAACCACGTGGGAGAATCAAGGGATCCCGCGGACGGAACGAGGAGGTCGAGCATGTCCAAGCGCGCACGCAAGCGTCGCGACCGCAACAAGAAGGGCGCGAACCACGGCAAGAAGCCCAACACCTGAGCATCTCCGCGGGGGCGGCGTGTGTCGTCCCCGCGGGCGCTAGCGGCGCTCGATGCGCGTGCTGCGCACCTCGACGGTCGTGGTGGTGCCCTCGGGCCCCTTCTCCACGGTGACCTCGGCCTGCTCCAGCACCGCCACCCGGATCTGCTGACGCAGGCGGCTCTTCAGCTCGGGCGGGGCGTGCTCGCCGCCGCACTTCGCCGCCAGCAGCCGCTTCAACTTCTCGTCGATGCCGTACTCCGACAGGCACGGCTCGCACTCGTCCAGGTGCTGGGCGAGCAGCCTGCGCCGCCCGTCGTCGCACTCGTGGTCGAGGAACAGCCACACCTCCGCGAGCACCTCGGAGCAGTCGGTGTCGTGATGGTTGCCGCAACTCATGAGGAGACCCCCTCCTCCTGCCGCCCGCGCAGGAACCCGCGGTCACGAGCAGTGCCGGTGAGCAAGTCCCGCAGCTGCCGCCTGCCCCGGTGCAGCCGGGACATCACGGTGCCGATGGGGGTGCCCATGATGTCAGCGATCTCCTTGTAGGCGAAACCCTCGACGTCCGCGAGGTACACCGCCATCCGGAAATCGTCGGGGAGCTGCTGCAACGCGGCCTTCACGTCGTTGTCCGGAAGCCGGTCCAGCGCCTCCATCTCGGCCGACGGCAACCCCAGCGAGGTGTGCTCACCGGCCTGGGCGATCTGCCAGTCGGTGATCTCCTCGGTGGGCGCCTGCACCGGCTGACGCTGCCGCTTGCGGTAGCCGTTGATGTAGGTGTTGGTGAGGATCCGGTACAGCCAGGCCTTCAGGTTGGTGCCCGCCCGGAACGTCCGGAACGCGGAGTACGCCTTGAGATAGGTCTCCTGCACGAGGTCCTCGGCGTCGGCCGGGTTGCGCGTCATGCGCAGCGCCGCGCCGTACAGCTGGTCGATCAGCGGCATGGCGTCCCGCTCGAAGCGGGCCGCGCGCTCCTCGGCTGTCTCCTCGGATCCGCCGGCCGACTGTTCGCCGTCGACGCTCTCCTCGACCGTGCTGTCGTCGAACTGGTTCTCGACGGCCTCGGCCGCGTGCTCGGTGCCGGGCACCGTGCTCCTCTCGCGCCGGGTCGCCCGCACGGCGACCTCGGGAACGGCCACCCCCGTGGCGACCGCGTGACGCCCCGAGGGTACGCCGCCCGGCCGAATCGAGCCCGCCCGACGCACCCCGGTGGCGCGCGGCCCCTCCATCACTGCCTGTGTCACGGCTGCGTCAACACCCGGACGCCGCAGCTGATTCCCCTGCAAGGACTGATCTAGCCTCTCCCCGTGGCAGGCAAGGGGACTCCCGCAACGGCGCTCCTGGTGAAACATGGCGTCACCCACCAGGTGCACAGCTACGACCACGGCGCCGGGCAGGCGTACGGCCCCGAGGCCGCCGAGCGGCTGGGACTGGAGCCGGAGCGGGTGTTCAAGACGCTCGTCGCCGAGGTCGACGGCGCACTCACGGTGGGCGTCGTGCCGGTCTCCGCCACGCTGGACCTCAAGGCGCTCGCCGGCGCCGTCGGCGGGAAACGGGCACGCATGGCGGACGTGACGGCCGCCGAGCGCGCCACCGGCTACGTGGCGGGCGGGATCTCCCCGCTGGGACAGCGCAAGCGCCTCACCACCGTGATCGACGTCTCGGCGCGGCAGTGGGAGACGGTGTTCTGCAGCGGCGGCCGCCGCGGCCTGGAGATCGAGCTGACCCCGACGGACCTGGTGCGCATGTGCGGAGCGACGGTGGCCCCGATCGCCGGCTAGTACTGGAGTGATCACCGACTCGGTGCGCGGGCGGCCACATCCGGCCGGCCTCGCACCCAACCGATGATCATCAGACGGGTGGCGCGCGCGCCGGGCCGGCTTGCTCGGCCACACCTGCATGATCTGCGGTTTCGGTTGGCCGGTGCTGTGGGGCGAGCCGCTGCCAACCGATACTTGCGATCATCACCCGCTCGTTGCTCGGTTTCGGGTGGGCATGGTCGTGGTGGGAGCCGTGGACGCCCGAAACTCGAGATCACCGGCCGGCCCACGGGACTCCGATCAGCGACATGATCACGATCTACAGGCAGTGGTACTGGGCCAGCATCTCAGGCGGCTGGCAGCAGCGACCCGAGCCAGGACGTGACCGCCTGTCGTAGGCCCGGGGCGTCGGACTTCAGGCTGTGGTCGCCGCGCAACAGCACCACATCCCGGCCGGGAGCCGGCTCCGGCCGGCCGAAGGGGTCGGTCTGCCCCTGCACCACCAGCACCGGCACGGTGGGCTGGGCCAGTTCGGGCAGCCGGTCCTTCTCCGGCCTCCCCGGCGGGTGCACGGGGAACGCCAGGCACAGCACGCCTGCGGCGCCGGCCGCCGTGGCCGTGCGGCAGGCCACCCGGGCGCCGGAACTACGGCCCCCGACCACGAGCGGCAGGTCGTCGCGGACGTGCTCCACCACCGCGAGCCAGGCCGCGTCGAGCTGCGCGGCGGGCGCCGGAGCCCGCCGGCCCGCCACCCGGTACGGCTGCTCGACGAGCACGACGTGCACGCCGAGAACAAGGGCGGCCCCCGCGGCGACGAGCAGGTCGGGCGCGCTCACCCCGCCCCCGGCGCCGTGGCCGAGCAGCAGCCGGCCCCGCACGGGCCCCTCGGCGTCGCGGCGAGTGATGCGGGCCGGGCCGTGCGGAGTGGGGACCTCGATCGTCGCGCCGTCGACATCAGGGGTCGGCATCGGCACAATATAGTTCCTCGAACGCCGGACCGCTCGCCGACCGTTTGCAATAGTGAATGGTGATCATCCGATCGGCGGTATCCCACTCCGATACCGGGCGGAACGATAAGCTCGAACAGGGAGCAGGTTCATATTCACCCGCCGATAGGATCGAGGGGAATCGTATGGCCATGCGACTTCGAGACGTCGCGACCGCAACACTGATAGCGCTGACCCTTCTTCCGCTCGGTTCGACCGTCGCCGTCGCTGCGCCTATTCCAACGGAGCCCAACACTTACAGACTTTCCAACGGCGCGTCGGTCGACCGGAGAGCTGGAACCGCCGACCAGAACTCGGCCGACAGCTCAGCGGCACCACCACCATGTGTAACCGCCCGTCTCGACCCCCGAGGAATCGTCACTCAGACAATTCATGTCCGCAACGGCTGCGCCGCCCAACAGCGCGTCAAGATCATCGTTGCTTTCGGGTTCGACAGCCCGTGCTTCATACTCGAACCCGGCGCCAGCGTGGCGCACGCAATGGATACCGGCATCCCTCGGGCTTATTTCGACGGAATCGAAGCATGCTGAGCCCCTCCCCAGAGAGCCGAGTGCACCCTTGGGATCGCCCATCGGCCGACGCTCGGCAGACCGGACGCAGCCGCCGGCTCGGCAACTTCACCCTCACACGCCGTAGCACGTCCAGCTCTCAGACCCCGCTTTCCCGCCTCGGCCAGGTGGCCGCGAGATTCGTCCTCGCGCTCGTGATTTCGATCAGCTCGACAGCGGCAGTGACACCTTCAGTCTTCGCCATGACACCGATGCGCAGCACGGCGAACTGCGGCCCGGGAGTTCCAGAGAAAGACTGCCCGACAGCTGAATATGTGTACCAGTTCATAGTCTCACATAACTATGCTGCGCCTCCGGGCCTCAAAGGCAACGGAGACTACGGCAACGACACAGGTAAACTTCCTGCCGGCGGAGACTATCGAGAATATCGCCTCTACTCCACTCCCGGCAGCTCCGAGAGACTGGTGATCGACAGAGCCAACCCCGAGGGCAACTCGTGGTTCACCAATGATCACTACACGACCTTCATCCAATTCTACCTCACCCTGTAGACGCAGCGCACAGCACAACAGTCGACGAGAAGACCGGTAGACCGTTCACCCACATAAGATATGCTGCACCTTCCGATGGAAGTACTGTCGCCACATCCGACTGTGGAGGGATGCCTCGAAATGCCTGATGAGCTCGAATCGGTCGACCTCTGGGGCGTGCTCGAGGCTGAGCTCGAGGCGCGGTCCGAGGGGCGCTACAAGCTCAGCCCGATGAGCGCGGCTGACACAGAATGGCTTCGCCGAACGGAGCCCAGCCCGGAGGTCGACGAAGCACTGGCCCGAGTTCTGGAGCGGCACGACCCGTACTTCCACCACGTCATCGTGCAGGCCAAACGCTGCTCGACCAGCGTGGACCTGCTTCGCACACTGGGCGACACACTCGAGTTCCCCAGCTACTACGGGATGAACTGGGATGCCTTCGACGAATGCCTGAGGGAGCTGCTCGTCGTGGCCGAGGGCGGTCTCGGGAGCTACTACGGCGATCGGGTGGGCCGACGAGCACGGAGCCTCGTGCTCACCGTGGCCGACGCCGGGCACCTTCTCGACCAGGAGCCACGCCATCATTTCGATACCTTGATCCGGATCCTCAGGCGGATCGCCGGCAGGTCAGCCGATCTGTGGGGCGGGGACACCCCACTCGGGCAGCTCTTCGTCCTGATCTCCGTCGACCCCACGGACCCGCCCGGCGCCAACTACCACCTCTCGACCTGAGTCAGACGGCTCACTGCGGGTTCGGCCCCGCCAGCAGGTCGAGCTGGATCGGCTCCCGCACCTCCTCCGGCGGGAGGGTATCCAGCAGCTGCGGGCCGTTGTTGCGGACGCTGTTGACCAGGGACGACACCGGGCGCAGCTCCAGCTGCGCCACGAGGTCGAGCGCGGGCGGGGCGACCAGAGAGGCCACCGACTCGGCTCCCTCGTCCGGGTCGAGCCAGGCGTCCCACGCCGACTGCGGCAGCACCAGCGGCATCCGGTCGTGGATCTGGGCGAGCGGGCCGACGGCGTCGGTGGTGAGCACCGTGGCCGTGACGAGCCCGTCCGGGTACTTGCCCTCCGGGTCGTCCTTCGGCTTCCAGTACTCCCACAGCCCCGCCATGGCGAGCGAGCTGCCGTCGGCGTAGTGCGTGTAGTAGGGCTGCTTGTGCTCCGGACCGCGCTGCCACTCGAACCATCCGTCGGCGGGGATGAGGCAGCGACGGGCGTTGAGCGCCCGCCGGAACGCCGGCTTGGTGGCGGCCGACTCGGACCGCGCGTTGATCATGCGGGCGCCGGCCTTCGGGTCCTTCGCCCACGACGGCACCAGGCCCCAGCGCACCATCCGCAGCGTGCGCTCGGTGCGGTCCGGGTCGGGGGTGCCCTCGGCGTCGCGCGGGTGCCGCTCGACCACCGTGATGATCTGCTTGGTCGGCGCGACGTTGTAGTCCGCCTGCGCCGCGCCGTCGGTGGCGTCGACGGCGCGGAACTCGTCGGCGAGGTCCGCGGGGGCCTTGATCGAGGCATATCGGCCGCACATACCGCCCATCGTGCCCGCATCACGGCGGCCGTGCGTCCGCTGGGCTCCGAACCCGCCACGGTCGTCACGCGACCGGCCCGCCGGCGAGCTACCGCGAATACGATCGTCACCATGCCCGATCCCGCGGACGGTGATCTCGAAGCTCGGGTGCGCGACCTCGAGCACGAGGTCCAGCGTCTGAAGGACGGGATCGAGATCTCCCGCGCCGACACCGCGGCCGCGCGTGTGCTCGCCGGCGGGGCCGACCGCGACGTGTCCGACGTGAAGACGCTGTTGCGCGCCCACACCCAGGCTCTCACGGCCCTCCGCGAGACCCAGCTGGAGCAGCAGGACGAGATAGGGGCACTCCGCTCGGAGATGCAGCAGGGCTTCGGGATGCTGCACACCGGGATGGCGCAGATCGTCGCCGCTCTACCGCAACGCGAGAACGACGACGACCAATCCGGATGAGCCGCGCCACCCGCCGGCGATGACTCCCGCTCAGCGCGCCAGCCCGGCGTGCCGTTCCAGGAACCGGGCGATGTCGTCGGGGTCCTCCAACGGGAGCGGGTAGACCAGCAGCCGGTCCACACCGAGGTCTTCGAAGCGGTCAGCAGTGGCCTGGTCGACGGGCTGGAGCTGCATCGCCGTGATCTCCAGGCGGCCGAGCCGGGAAGGCCGCTCGACGCCGTCGGCCACCCGCTTGAGGCGGGCGAGGTTCGCGGCCAGCTCGTCGGGGGTGCCGACGCCGAACCAGCCGTCCGCGCGGGTGACCGCTCGGCGGAACGCGGCGTCGCTGTGCCCGCCCACGATGATCCGCGGACCGCCTTCCCGTACCGGTCGGGGGTGCGCGTCGACGTCGGCGAACCGCACGTACCGGCCGTCCATGCGCGGCCGCTCGGCGGTCCACAGCTGGACCATCGCATCGATGTGCTCGTCGGTGCGCCGCCCGCGGTCCGCGAACGGCACTCCGACCGCGGTCATCTCCGGCTCCAGGTAACCCGCGCCGACGCCGAGGAGCAGCCGTCCGCCGCTCAGCACGTCGAGGCTTGCGGCCTGCTTGGCGAGGACGAGCGGGTTGCGCTGCGGGAGGATCACGATCCCGGTGCCCAGCTCGATGCGGCGGGTCAGCGCGGCGACGTAGGTCAGGTGCACGAGCGGGTCGAGGATCGGGTCCCGCGGGTCCATCGGGGTGTCCGGCGTGCGCGGGCTGGGCAGCACCACGTGGTCACCCGCCCACCACGACGTGTACCCGAGCTCCTCCACGAGCCCGGCGAGTCGCGCGGTGACCCCCGGGCCGAGCGCGGCCTTCGCGTTCAGCCCGTTCACACCCAGCTGCATCGTCATCCCCCGATCCTCCAGAACCGCCCTGCAGGACGCCCGCACAGCCCCAATCTGTGGGCACGAGACCGGTCGCGTCCAAGACCCGCTGGCATAACCTGCGGCTATGAACGTGCGCGTGCAGGACGTGCGCTACTTCCTCGCCGTCGCCGAGGAGCTGAGCTTCACGCGGGCCGCGGAGCGGCTGTTCGTCTCCCAGCCGGCGCTCTCCAAGCAGATCCGGCAGCTGGAGGCGCAGCTGCGGGCGGAGCTGTTCGCCCGCGGGCACCGCGGGGTCGGCCTCACGGCGGCGGGAGCGGCCTTCCTGCCCAGGGCGCGCGCCATGGTCGCGGAGTGGGACCGCGCCACCGAGGACGTGCGGCTGGCCGGTCGCACGCTCACCGTCGGCTTCCACGCCCGTATCGGGCGCGGGCTGGTCCCCACGATCACGGCCACGCCGCAGCAGCGGCTGCCGGGATGGCGGCTCCAGTTCCGGCAGGTCTCGTGGGGCGACCCGGCGGTCGGGCTGGCCGCCGGCATCGTCGATGTCGCGCTCGCGTGGCTTCCGGTGCCGGCCGGCCTGTCGACCCGGTGGATCGCCACCGAGGACCGCGGCGTGGCCCTCCCGGCGGGACACCGGCTCGCCGGGCGGCCGAGCCTGCGGTTCGCCGACGTCGCCGACGTCGCCGACCCACATCGCCGACGAGCCGTTGGTCGCGCTGCCGGCGTCGGCCGGGCCGATGCGCAGGCCCGCGGTGCAGGTCGTCACCGATGCGTGCTTCACCTGCGCGAGCCCGCCGCCGGCGGCATGCGGAATCATGGCGGGGTGACCGCACCCTGGCCCGCCCCGCACGCTGCCACGCCCGTCCGCGGCCGGGTGAGCGTGCCGGGCTCCAAGTCCGTGACCAACCGCGCGCTGCTGCTCGCCGCTCTCTCCGGCGGGCGGGCCACCGTCTCCGCGGCGCCCGCGTCCCGCGACACGGCGCTCATGGTGGGGGCACTGCGCGCGCTGGGCGTCCCGGTCGAGGTGGACGGCGAGCGGGTCGAGTTCGCGGGCCACGACGGGCTGCGCGGCGGCGGCACCGTCGACTGCGGCCTGGCCGGCACCGTGATGCGGTTCGTGCCACCCGCGGCGGCGCTCGCCGACGGCCCGGTCGCCTTCGACGGCGACCCGCGTGCCCGGGAACGCCCGATGGGCACCGTGCTGGACGCGCTGCGTGCGCTCGGCGCCCGGGTCGAGGGCCCTCCCGGCTCGGCCGGGTCGACAGCGCAGAGCCTGCCGTTCGTGCTGCACAGCACCGGCGGGCTCACCGGCGGTGACGTGGTGATCGACGCGTCGGCGTCGTCGCAGTTCGTCTCGGGGCTGCTGCTGTCAGGCGCCCGCTACGACAAGGGCGTCACCGTCCACCACGACGGGAAGCCGGTGCCGTCGCTGCCCCACATCGAGATGACCGTGGCGATGCTCCGGGAAGCCGGCGTCGAGGTCGACGCCGCGGAGCCGAACACCTGGCGGGTCTTCCCCGGGCCGGTCGCGGCCCGCCACTGGGCGGTGGAACCGGACCTGTCGAATGCCGCGGTGTTCCTGGCCGCAGCGGCCATCACCGGCGGCGAGGTCACGGTGCTCGGCTGGCCTGCCGGCTCCACGCAGCCGGGCAACGAGATCCTCTCCGTACTGGCCGAGGCGGGCTGCACGGTCACCCCCGGCCCCGACGGGATGACCGTGCGCGGGCCGGCCGAGCTCGCCGGCGTGGACGTCGACCTGCACGACGCCAGCGAGCTGACACCCACCGTCGCCGCTGTCGCCGCGCTCGCGGCCGGACCGTCGCGGATCCGCGGCGTCGCCCACATCCGCGGTCATGAGACCGACCGGCTGGCCGCGCTCGCCACCGAGCTCGGCGCGCTCGGCGGCGCCGTCACCGAGACCCCGGACGGCCTGGAGATCCGGCCCGCCCCGCTCACCGCCCCTGGCGGGCGGCCGTGGCGGGCCTACGCCGACCACCGGATGGCCACGGCAGGCGCCCTCGTCGGGCTCGCCGTGCCCGGCGTCACGATCGACGACATCGGCTGCACGGACAAGACCATTCCCGACTTCCCGGCCCGCTGGACGGCGCTGCTGGCGTGAGTCCGCGCGAGTACGACGAGTCCGACGTCCGGATCAGACCGGGACGCCGGGGTTCCCGGCCGCGCAGCAAGCGCCGCCCCGACCACGCCGACGCGATGCAGGCGATGGTCACCACCGTCGACCGCGGCCGCTGGACGTGCGCGCTCGACGGCGACGCGGCGCGGCCCCCCGTCGTCGCGATGCGGGCCCGCGAGCTCGGCCGCACCCCCATCGTCGTCGGCGACCGGGTCGGCCTGGTCGGCGACCTCTCCGGGGCCGTCGACCGGATCGCCCGGATCGTGCGCGTCGAGGAGCGGCGCACGGTGCTGCGGCGCACGGCCGACGACACCGACCCGTACGAGCGGGTGGTCGTGGCCAACGCCGAGCAGCTGGTGATCGTCACCGCGATCGCCGACCCGACGCCGCGCACCGGATTCGTGGACCGCTGCCTCGTGGCGGCCTATGCCGGCGGGCTCACGCCGGTCCTGTGCCTGACCAAGGCCGACCTCGCCGACCCCGAACCGTTCGCCGCGCAGTACCGGGAGCTGGATCTCCCCGTCGTCGTCACGCGGCGCGACCAGCAGCCCACCGCGCTCGCCGACGTGCTCGGCGGCCGGGTCTCCGCGCTCGTCGGGCACTCGGGTGTGGGCAAGTCGACCCTGGTCAACGCCCTGGTGCCGGATGCGGCGCGCGCGGTCGGCGTCGTGTCGGCCGTCGGCAAGGGCCGGCACACCACCACGGCGGCACTGGCGCTCCCCCTGCCCGACGAGCTCGGCGCGGGCTGGGTGGTCGACACCCCGGGCATCCGGTCGTTCGGGCTCGCCCACGTCACCCCCGACGACGTGCCCGCCGCGTTCGACGACCTCGCCGACGCGATCGAGGACTGCCCCCGCGGCTGCGGGCACTTCGGCCCGCCCGCCGACCCGGAGTGCGCCCTCGACACCCTCGTCGAGGAGGGCAAGCTGCGCCCGGGTCGGCTCGCGGCGCTGCGCCGGGTACTGGTGGCCCTGCGCTGAGCCGGGTGGCAGGCTCGCAGCACGGCCACAGCGAGCGGCCTCGGCTCGCCCGCGAGCCACCGGAGCGGAGCGGAGGCACAGTGAACAAGCCGCTGCGGATCGGCCACGCGGAGCGCACGGCGGCGCAGCAGGCGCTCGACGAGCACCTCGCAGCCGGCAGGCTGGGCATCGACGAGTACGCCGACCGCTCGGCGGCGGCCGCGAACGCCGTCGTCGCAGCAGACCTCGCCGAGCTGTTCACCGACCTGCCGCAGCCGCACCCCGAGCTACCCGGCGGCCCGGCCGCCCCGCCGCCCACGGCACCGCTGCCGATGGCGCCGCCGCCCGGCGAGGTGGCCCCGCCGGCCGGTGGTCCGCTCGCGAACATGGGACCGGGCGTGATGGGCCTCGCCGTCGCCGTGGCGATCGGGTTGTTCCTGCTCACGCGCCAGGGCGGGGTGTTCCTGCTGATCCCGTTGGCGGCCGCGCTGCTGTGGTTCTCGCGGCGCTAGCGTCGCTCTTCCACCAGGAACGCCACCTCGGAGGGGTCGAACCACGCCAGGTCGTGGTCCTCGGCCTCGCCCACGAGGAACTCGGCGTCGAGGTCGCCGAGATCGGCCACGTCGACGGCGCCGGCCGCCTCCCGCACCGCGTACTCGGCCTCCTCGGTGTCGATGTGCACCGCGGCGACCGCTTCGAAGGGCACGCCGCCCGCGATCCGCACGGCACCGTCGTCGAGGTCGGGGCGCAGGACGACGTTGTCGAGGTCGGCGGACACGACCACGCGCCGGGCGGGCGTGGAGTCCTCGCCCAGGCCGAACTCGACGGAGAGCAGCCGCAGCGACGCGCGCGCCGCGTGGCTCATCGCCGCGTACTCGAGCTCCTCGTCGTCGCCGCTGGTGTACGCCTCACGCAGACCGGGCGTGAGGGCGAACGCGGTGCCGCCGATCGGGTCGAGCACACCGGTCTTGACCAGTGTCCGCAACATCGGCCATGTGGCCGGCACGTAGATGCGCATCGTTGTCGTCCTAGGCCACAGTGGTGAGGAGCTCGTCGAGCGATTCGTGCACCAGCCCGGCGAGCACGTCGAGATCGTGCATGGCGTCGCGGTCCCCGTTGAACCCGTAGTAGACCCCGCCGTCGTACGAGGTGAGGCCGATCGCGAGGGCCTGGCCCTTCGCGAGCGGCACGACGGGGAACATCTCGAGCATGGGGGCGCCCGCGGCGTAGAGCGGGAACTGCGGTCCCGGCACGTTCGTCACCACCAAGTTGAAGATCCGCTTCGAGAATCCGCTGGCGGCACGCGCCCCCAGAGCGTGCAGCGTAGGCGGCGCGAAGCCGCCGATCCGGACCAGGGTGTCGGCACCGACCGACTGGCCGCCTGCCGTGTGCTCGCGCATCGCGTGCGTGACGTGGTGCAGGCGCACCACCGGGCTCGGCTCGCCGACCGGCAGGTCCACCAGGAACGACGAGACCCGGTTGCCCAGCGACCCGGCCGTGGCGGAGCTGGGCACGTCGGCCTCGCCACGCACGGACAACGGCACCATCGCCCGCACCGCGGACGACGGGTTGACCGGCTCGCCGCGGGAGAGCAGCCAGTTGCGCAGCGCTCCCGACACGACGCTCAGCACAACGTCGTTCACGCTGCACCCGTGTGCCGCGCGCACCCGGCGGTAGTCATCCAGCTCGGCGCGGGCGATCGCGAACCGGCGCTGGTTGGAGATGTCGACGTTGAGCGGGGTGCCCGGGGCGGGCCTGCTCGCCGTCCACGCCATCGAGAACAGCTTGCCGGCCGCGCCCGCGACCTTGCTGACGGTGGCCATCGCGTCGCCGGTGGCCACCCGGACGTTCTCGACGATCTCACCCGGCGACGCGACGGCATCCGCCACGGCGCCGAGCACCAGCTCCGCGGCCGACGGCTCGGGCCGGGGCATCCACAGCTCCTCGGGCACCACCCGGGGCTCCGGCGAGACGTCGAGGATCACCTGTCCGATGTCGATGGCGCTGATGCCGTCGACCATCGCCTGGTGGGTCTTGGTGACGACGGCGATGCGGCCCCGGGCCAGCCCCTCCACCAGGTACATCTCCCAGAGCGGGCGCGTGTGGTCCAGCGGGCGCGACATCAGGCGCGCGACGAGCTCGGTGAGCTGGTCTTCCGAGCCCGGCTTGGGGAGCGCGGAGCGACGGACGTGGTAGGCCACGTCGAAGTCGGGGTCGTCGATCCACACCGGCCGGGCGAGGTTGCCCGGAACGTAGCGGACCTTCTGCCGGTAGCGCGGCACGAGCGCGATGCGCTGCTCGACCAGGTCGACGAGCCGATCGTAGTCGAAACCGGCGCGCGGCCGCCGGAAGACGGACACCGCACCAACGTGCATCGGAGTAGTCGGCTGCTCCAGATACAGGAACGAGGCGTCGAGGGCCGAGAGCCGGGGCGGCATGTACTGATCGTAGGCCGCGTCCCGCCGACCCCGTTCGATGAGATTCGTGACCCGGGCGGGGCACTAGGCTCGGGCAGTGGCTGGCGAGCGGTCCCCGAAGGACACCTTCATCACGATCTACGGCCGCAAGCCCGTGCTCGAGGCGCTCGACGACCCCACGCTGCGGGTGGACAAGGTGGTTCTCGCCGAGGAGGCGCGCGGCGAGCCTGTGCGGGCCATCCTCCAGGCCGCCCGCGGTCGCGGCGTGCCCGTGCAGCGGGCGTCGGCACACCGGGTGAAGGTGCTCGCCGGCAACGGGCGGCACGACCAGGGCGTGCTCGCCGACGTCGTCGCGCCGCGGATGGCGCCGGTCGCCGAGTTCCTCGAGGATCTCCGGCCCGGCGCGCCGGCCGCCGTGCTCGTGCTGGACCGGCTCACCAACCCCGCCAACGTCGGGATGATCCTGCGTAGCGCCACCGCTGCCGGGCTGGACGGCGTGCTGCTGCCCCGGCGCGGGCTGCCCGCCATCGACCCGCTGGTCGTGAAGGCGTCGGCGGGGGTCGCGTTCCGGGCGCCGGTGCTGCGCTCGGGCACCGTCGAGGAGGGGTGTGCGGCGCTGGCCGAAGGCGGTTTCGCCCTGTACGGCCTCGACGCCCGCGGCGACTCCCTGCCCGCTACCGCCCTGCCCGACCGGGTCGCGCTCGTGCTGGGCAACGAGACCGACGGCCTGTCGAGCTCGGTGCGCCCCCTGCTCGACGGGCTGCTCGCCATCCCGATGCACGGCGGCGTCGAGTCGCTGGGGGCCGCGAGCGCCGGCGCCGTCGCGGCGTTCGAGCTGTCCCGCAGAAGGTACTGAGTGTTGATGCTCTTCAGACGCGGCGGAAAGCACATGACCGAGCGAGCGGGCCGGCGCCGCCCTGCGGAGGAGGCGCGCAGGGAGCGAGGAACGAGCGACCGAGCACCGGGGGAGCAGGGCGGCGCCTGAAGGCCCGCGAGCCCGCCGGAGCGAAGCGGAGGCGATTAGTGTCACCGCATGGTTCAGCGCCGGTTGCCCCGCCCGTCCGAACTGCGCCCGCTCCTGCGGCCGGCCCCGTTCGTGTGGGACGCGGACGAGCGGCGGTTGCGCCGTGCGGCGAGCATCTCCGACCTGCGGACGATCGCGCGCAGGCGCACCCCGCGAGCGGTGTTCGACTACGTCGACGGCGCGGCCGACGGGGAGCTCTCGCTGCGGCGCGCGCGACGCGCCTACAACCGGGTCGAGTTCACCCCCACCGTCCTGCGCGACGTCTCCGAGACCGACACGAGCCGGGAGATCCTCGGACAGCGGGCGAGCCTGCCGTTCGTGTTCGCCCCCACCGGTTTCACGCGGATGATGCACCATTCCGGCGAGCCCGCGGTCGCCTCCGTGGCCCAGCAGGTCGGCATCCCGTACACGCTCTCCACGATGGGCACCACCTCCATCGAGGACGTCGCGGCCGCCGCGCCACAGGCACGGAAGTGGTTCCAGCTCTACCTGTGGCGCGACCGTGCACCCGCCAAGGACCTCGTGCAGCGCGCCGCCGAGGCCGGCTACGACACCCTGATGCTCACCGTCGACACCCCGGTCGGCGGGGCTCGGCTCCGCGACATCCGCAACGGGCTCTCCATCCCGCCGGCGCTGTCGCTCCGCACGTTCGTGGACGGCGCCCTGCACCCGCACTGGTGGTTCAACCTGCTCACCACCGAGCCGCTGAAGTTCTCCAGCCTCGAATCCAGCTACGGCTCGGTCGAGGAAATGATCAACCGGGTCTTCGACCCCGCGCTCACGATCGACGACGTCGAGTGGCTGCGGGGCACCTGGACGGGCAAGCTCGTGATCAAGGGCATCCAGAGCGTCGAGGACGCCGTGCGCGTGGTGGACGCCGGGGCCGACGCCGTGCTCCTGTCCAACCACGGTGGCCGCCAGCTCGACCGGGCCCCGGTGCCGCTCGAACTGATCGAGCCCACCGTCCAGGCCCTCGGTGACCGAGCCGAGGTGCTCGTCGACACCGGCATCACCCACGGCGCCGACATCCTCGCGGCCGTCGCCCTCGGCGCCGGCGCCGGCCTCGTGGGCCGCGCCTACCTCTACGGCCTGATGGCCGGCGGCCGGCTCGGCGTCGAGAAGTCCGTCGCGATCCTCGCCGCCGAGATCCTGCGCACCTTGCAGCTCATCGGGGTGAACAGCGTCGACGAACTCCGCCCTTCGCACGTACGGCTGCGCCCGAACGAGTGAGACGGGCTGCACGGCTGCCCCAACAGGTCCATGGTGCAGGGATGGGTTTCATGGACAAGGCCAAGGAATTGCTGAACCAGCACGACGACAAGGTCGACCAGGGCCTGGACAAGGCAGGTGATGCTGCGAAGCAGCGCTTCGCCGGCCACGACGAACAGATCGACCAGGGCATCGACCAGGCGCAACAGCGGACGGGCGACGGTGACACCACCGAAGCACCCGAGGAGCAGCCGCCCCCGCCCCCGCCGCCGCAGTGACCGACAACCCCTGATCCCGACCCGCAACGTGGTGGCCGTGCTCCGGTTCGACCGGTGCGCGGCCACCATGCTGTGATCAGCCGTCGAGGGCGGCACGGTCCACGGCGTGCAGCAGGCCGAGCAGGTGCGCGCGAATCAGCGCCTCCTGATCCGGCGGCGGCTCGGGTAGCCCGGCCACCGCCTCCGCGACGCCCGCCGCAACCACGGCGTACCGCTCCCGACCGGCCGGAGTGATCGACACCCGCACGACCCGGCGGTCGACGCCGTCCCGCACGCGGGTGAGCGCACCCGCCGCCTCGAGTGTGTCGAGCACGGGCGTGAGCGTGGCCGGGGCGAGCCGGAGATGTCCGGCCAGGTCGCGGTGCGACAGCTCGTCGAGCTCGACGAGCGCGGCCAACACGTCCAGCGCCGTGGCGCTCAGCCCGTGGGCCGCGGCCGCTCTCCGCGTGAAGCGCTGCAGAGCCAGCCCAGTGCGCACCAGCAGCCGGTCGAGCGGCTCCGTCACCGGTCCGGGGTGCACAGGCCGGACGGTACGTCCGGGACGGTGCGGACACGTACCGTACGGCCACGAAGCAACTCGTTCGGCCGTGAGAACGACCTCCGTTGCGGAGGATCGAGCCGTGACGATCACGCTGCCCGGCCCACCCACTGCTCCCGCACGCCCCCGCCTGCGCCTCGTCCGGTACGAGCCGGGGCCCGGCCAGACCCCGGCCCGGGCGGCGACCGCCGAGCCCGCGCGAACGGAGCGACCACCGAGCACGGCCCGCGAGTTCGTCGACGCGCACCGTGCCACCACGCGCATCCTGCGCCTCGCCCTCGAGGTGCTCGACGGCAAGCGCTCACCTGCGCAGCTCGCACCGCACTTCGCGCCCCGGCCCCTGCGCTACTGGCGAGCGGCCATGGGGCAGCGCGCCGCCCGGGCCCTGGCCCGGCGCGGCCGGCTACGCCTCTGCATGCCTCGCTCCGGCGTCGCCGAGGTGGCCGTGACCTGCCACCTCGACGGCACGTTCCGCGCCCTCGCCGCCCGCTTCGAACAAACCGATGGCCGATGGCGCTGCACCGCGGTGCGGTTGCTCTGAGCGGCCCGCGCGAGGGTGTGGTGCGAGCCGCTACTTCAGGGTCGGGCCGCGGTGGGCGAACCGTGGCACTGCTTGTACTTGCGCCCCGAGCCGCACGGGCACGGCCGGTTGCGCGAGGGCTCCGCCGTGCCGGACGCTGTGGCCTCACCGCGACTGCCGTCCCGCCCGCCCTCGGAACCCGCGCGCGTGCGGGCCGTGCCGCCGTCCTCGGTGGGACCGCTGTAGCGCAGGTCGGTGGGCCGGGAACCGCGGAAGGCCGCCGGGAGCACGCTGCCTGCGCCCGTCGGGTCACCCGCCGGCGCCGCGTGCCGTCCGGGTGCCGGCTGGGCCGCCGGCGCACGCCGCCCGGCAGACGGAGCCTCCTGCGGAGGAGCCTGCCCGGCCTGGGGCGCCGGAGCGCCGGCCGGCGGCTGGGTGGCCGCCCCATCGGCGGCACCCGGAGCGGGCTGCGCCGGCGCCGCCTGCTGCACGGTGGCGTTGAACAGGTAGCCGACAGTCTCCTCCTTGATGCCTTCCGACATCGCGGTGAACATGTCGTAGCCCTCGCGCTGGTACTCGATGAGCGGGTCGCGCTGGGCCATCGCCCGCAGGCCGATGCCGTCCTTGAGGTAGTCCATCTCGTACAGGTGCTCGCGCCACTTGCGGTCGATCACCGTGAGCAGGACCTGCCGCTCCAGCTCACGCATCCCACCGAGCGGGGCGATGAGCTGGTCGACCTCGGCCTCGCGCCGGGCGTACGCATCGCGGGCGTCGGCCAGGACCGTCTGGTAGAGGGTCTCCTTGTTGAGATCCTCGACCTCGTCGTCGTCATCGCCGTCACCCGCGATGTCCTGCCAGCGGATGCCCACGGGGTAGATGGTGCGCAGGGCCGTCCAGAGCTTCTCGAAGTCCCAGTCCTCGGCGTAGCCCTCGGCGGTGGCGCCGTTGACGTACGCCCGGACGACATCCTCGATCATGTTCTCGATCTGCGACTGGATGTTCTCGCCGTCGAGGACGCGGCGCCGCTCCTCGTAGATGACGGTGCGCTGCTTGTTGAGCACCTCGTCGTACTTGAGGACGTTCTTGCGGATCTCGAAGTTCTGCTGCTCGACCTGGGTCTGCGCGCTGCGGATGGCCTTGGTGACCATGCCCGCCTCGATCGGCACGTCGTCGGGCAGGTTGAACCGGTTCATGATCGACTCGACGAGCTGGCCGTTGAACCGGCGCATCAGCTCGTCACCGAGCGAGAGGTAGAACCGCGACTCGCCGGGGTCGCCCTGACGACCCGACCGGCCGCGCAGCTGGTTGTCGATGCGGCGCGACTCGTGCCGCTCGGTGCCGAGCACGTAGAGCCCGCCGGCCGCCTTGACCTCCTCGGCCTCCTCGCCGACCTGCTCCGACATCTTCCTGACGGTCTCTTCCCAGGCCGCCTCGTACTCCTCGCGGGTCTCGACCGGGTCGAGCCCGCGGCGACGCAGCTCGAGGTCGGCGAGGAACTCCGGGTTGCCGCCGAGCATGATGTCGGTGCCTCGACCCGCCATGTTGGTGGCCACCGTGACGGCGCCCGCATGCCCGGCCTGGGCGACGATCGTCGCCTCCTTCTCGTGGTGCTTGGCGTTGAGCACGTTGTGCGGCACCTGCAGGCGCCGCAGCAGATTCGACAGGTACTCCGACTTCTCCACGCTCGTGGTGCCGACCAGCACCGGCTGGCCGACGTGGTACTTGTCGGCGATGTCGGCGGCGACGGCGTCGAACTTCGCCTCTTCCGTCTTGTAGATCAGGTCCGGCTGGTCCTCGCGGACCATCGGCCGGTTGGTGGGGATCGACACCACACCCAGCTTGTAGATCTGGTGCAGCTCGGCCGCCTCGGTCTGGGCGGTACCGGTCATGCCGGACAGCTTGGTGTAGAGCCGGAAGTAGTTCTGCAGCGTGATGGTGGCCAGCGTCTGGTTCTCGTTCTGGACCGGCACCTCTTCCTTGGCCTCGATGGCCTGGTGCATGCCCTCGTTGTAGCGCCGGCCCGCCAGCACGCGGCCCGTGAACTCGTCGACGATCAGGACCTGCTTGTCGCGGACGATGTAGTCCTTGTCCTTCTTGAACAGCTCCTTGGCCTTGAGAGCGTTGTTCAGGTATCCGACGAGCGGGGTGTTGGCGGCCTCGTAGAGGTTGTCGATCCCGAGCTGGTCCTCGACGTGCTTCACGCCCTTGTCGGTGACACCGATCGTGCGCTTCTTCAGGTCGAACTCGTAGTCGTGCTGCTGGATCTCCGCGCTGCGGCGGGACATCTCCTGCGGCGAGAGGCCCGTGATGTCGTAGCCGCGCATCGCCACCCGCGCGGTGCCACGACCGTTGGCCATGTCGGCGAACGCCTGGTACCACCGCGAGCTCGCCTCGGCCGGACCCGAGATGATCAGCGGCGTGCGGGCCTCGTCGATCAGGATCGAGTCGGCCTCGTCGACGATGGCGAAGTTGTGCCCGCGCTGCACCATGTCGGCCTTCTTCCAGGCCATGTTGTCGCGCAGGTAGTCGAAGCCGAACTCGTTGTTGGTGCCGTAGGTGATGTCGGCGGCGTACTGCTCGCGGCGCACCGCGGGCGGCATCTCCGAGAGGATCACCCCGACCGTGAGCCCCAGGAAGCGGTGGATGCGCCCCATCTTCTCGGAGTCGCGTTTGGCCAGGTAGTCGTTGGTGGTGACCACGTGGACGCCGTCGCCGGATAGGGCGTTGAGGTAGACCGGGAACACCGACGTGAGGGTCTTGCCCTCACCGGTCTTCATCTCGGCGACGTTGCCCAGGTGCAGCGCCCCGCCACCCATGAGCTGAACGGGGTACGCCCGCTGCCCGAGAGTGCGTACCGCCGCCTCGCGCACCACGGCGAACGCCTCGAACATCATGTCGTCGAGCGACTCACCATCGCTGTACCGATCGCGGAACTCCTCGGTCTTCGCGCGCAGCTCGGCGTCGCCGAGGGACCGGATCTCCGGTTCGAGATCGTCGATCACCTGGGCGTACTTCGCCAGCCGCTTCACCAGCTTGGCCTCGCCGGCGCGGAGCAGACGGTTCAACAGCGGCACGGATCGACCTCATTCGCCTTCGCGGTCCAGTTCGCGTTCACGCAGCCCTGCCGGAGCACGCGCTGCCCCGACCAGGGTAGCGAAGCGGCAGGCCACTACCTGAACAACGCCGGAGGGGCGGCCCACGTTCCGGTTCGACGCGAGGCCACCCCTCCGGGCGCGAAGACGAACGGCTACTGCTCCAGACGGATCATCCCGTAGTCGTAGCCCTTGCGCCGGTAGACGACGCACGGCTGGCCGCTGTCGGCGTCGGCGAACAGGTAGAAGTCGTGCCCGACGAGCTCCATGCGCGACAGCGCGTCATCGACGCTCATCGGCGTGGCCGTGTGCACCTTGCGCCGGACGATCCGGCCAGGGACCTCGGCGTCGTCCGGCAGGTCCTCGCCGTGACCCCGCGGACCGGGGATGGCGACGTCGACGGTGTCGTCGGCACGGACGTCGGCGCTGAGCTCGGCATCGTCGTCGACGCGCTCATCGAGGCGGTCGTCGGCGGTGACGGCCAGGTCCTCGAGCACCGCGGTGCCCGTGCCGCCACGGCCCGCCATCACGCGGGTGCGCTTGCTGCTCACCCGGCGGCGGTCGTGCGAGCGGCGCAATCGCGCCTCGAGCTTGGCGACTGCGGCGTCCAATGCCGCATAGAAGTCCTGCGCGCAGGCCTCTGCTCTCGCAATCGGCCCGCACCCCCTGCCGGTGATCTCGACGCGCTGGCAGTTCTTGAGCTGGCGGCGGTTGCGCTCGTGGAAGAGCTCGACCTCCATACCCACGATCTTGTGGTCATACCGCTCAAGTCGGCCGATCTTCTCAGCCACATGGACCCGGAAATGGTCTGGGACCTCGACGTTTCGGCCGGTGACAACGATCTCCACGCAGACTCCCTCGCTCTCAGTATCGCTCTGGGCGTCGGGTTGACTTTTGCAGGGTCGCCGGGGAGTGCCCACTCCCGGCGCTCGATCGGTGATCCTCCTGATGGGTGCCTCGGTGGGATGCCGAGCACCGTAACGCGCATCACGGTTCGACAACAGCCCTCAGAGCCGACTGGCCCCGAGCCGAGTGGTAGCGCCGCCTGATCTGTTCCCCCGACTCCGCCGCGGCGGTACGATTGCGCGCGATTCATGATCAACGATCGTGCGCCGGAGCCGTGGCGTCGCAGAGGACGACAGCCGCGCTCACCTTCACGCCCATGTCGGCGAGCGCATCGCGACAGGTCCGCAGGGTGGCGCCGGTCGTCACCACGTCGTCGACCAGCAGTACGGAGCCCGCCGCGGGCAGCGCAGCGGGGCGCACCCGCACCCGACCGGCCAGGTTGGCGGCGCGCTGCTCGGCGTCGAGGCCCACGGAGTCGCGTGCCCGGCGGGCCAGCGTCAACGGCCGCACGATCCGCACGTGTGGCCGCTGGGCCGCCACCGCGCGGCACAGGCGGGCGACGTGGTCGCCGCCCCGCGCCCGCGCCGCCGCCGGGCGCGACGGCGCAGGGACCAGCCAGACCGCGGAACCGGGGCCCGCCGGCCCGACCACCTCGTCGAGCGCCTCCGCGAGCAGCGCCCCGAGCGGCCCGGCGAGGTCGCGCCTGCCGCGCTCCTTGTAGCGCAGCAGGGCCGAGCGCAACGACCCGGTGTACCGCCCGACCGCGAGCACACCCGGCCCGCCGGGCAGGTACGGCCGTGTGGACGGCCCGAGCTCCTCGAGGCAGTGCCGGCACCACGGCGCCACCGCCTCGCCACACCCCGCGCAGTCGCCGGGCAGCACGAGATCGACCAGCGCCGCCGCCAACCCACGCACGTCCACGAGGCCAGCTTGCCGCCCACCCCCGGCACCCGACGTCACCCGAACCCGAGTTGTCCACAACCCCGCGGGAACGCGGAACTCACCCTGCCGAAACGCGAGACTCGCCCTGCCAGAACGCGAGACTCACCCTGCCGGAACACGGGACTCGCGCAGTGCCGGCGAGTCCCCCATCTCGGCAGGGCGAGTCCCCCATCTCGACAGGGCGAGTTGCGCGTTCGGCGGGCGGCGGTCAGCCGGGGTAGAGGGGGACGGCGTCCGGGGCTCCGCCGAGGACCTGGCGCCAGGCGACCTGGTCGCCGCCGCCGAAGCTCCAGACGCCGGCCTGGTCGGTGACCCACAGGGGGCGGTTGGCCGCTGCGGCGATCGCCGTCAGCGGGGCGGTGAGGTTGTTGCTCACGATCTGCTGGACGACCAGCCCGTCGACCGAGACCTGCCCGACCAGCATCTCGGGGTTGCGGGTGATCGCGACGATCGACTCGGTGGAGCGCCAGTCGGCCGCCACGACCGCGCCGAGGTCGTCCGGGCGCAGCCGGTGGACGCTGCGGATCGCGACCTCGCCGTCGATCGTGCGGGTGACCGCGCCGGTGTAGAGGCCGCCGCCGGCGACCGCGACGACGCGCATGCCGTCGCGGGACAGCCGAAGGTCGGCGATCGGCCCGAGCGCGGCGAGCTCGTCGGCGTTGACGCGACCGGTGCGGGGAGGCGCCGTGTTGTCGATGAGAACCCGGGCGACCACCGCGGAGTCCAGCACCGTCCACACCTCGCCGCCGGTGGGCGTCCAGGACGGCCGGGTCATGGTCCCGGCGGTGAGCGGAACGGGCGCGACACCGCCCGCGGCCCCACCGCCGCCGACCAGGAGCGTCCGCTGCGCGCCGAGATCGGCCACGGCGGCCAGCCGCCTCCCGTCCACGGTGGACGCCGCGGACTCCACGTCGTATGCGCCGTCGCCGAGCACGCCGGGCAGCGGAGCGCTGGGTTCCGGGCCGCTGAGCTGGCGCACGCGCCCGCCGGCCACGACGAGCCCGGGTACGTCGGCGCCCGGCTCGATCTCCGCCGACAGGGCGGCGACGTCCTCGCGGGTGAGGTCCTGCCGGCTCGGCAGGAGCGGCTCGCCGTCGACCAGCAGCCGCACGCGCCCGACGTTCACCTCGGACAGCGAGAGCACCACCTGGGCGGCGAGCAGCATCCGGGAGGCCTCGTCGAGATCTCCGAGGCGGGTGAGGTCGACGACCACGGCGCCGTCGTCGCTCGTCGTCAGGTTCGAGCGCAGCTGCGCGCCCGGCGGGAGCAGCGAGACCGCCGCGCCGGTGAGCGCCCCGGACGGCCCGGCGAGCAGCAGCTCCATCACGCGCGCGGCCTGGGCCCGCGACGGCACGCTCGGCACGTGGCGCACGTCGGCGACGGCGAGGCGGCGCACCGGGTCGATGAACCAGGTGCGCACCGGCTTGTAGTTGTCCCGGAAGACCGAGAGCGGTACGACGACCCCGGACGGTAGGTCGGAGATCCGCCACTGGCCGTCCCGGCGCACGACGTCGACGTCCTGCTGGAACATGGCCTGCCCGGGCTCGAACGACCCGGACGAGGTGAGGCGGCCGATCGCCGTGCCACGGATGCGGATCGTCGTCATGTCCGAGCTCGGGCTGGCGGCGCCCGGCGCGGGGACGGTGTCGAACTGGCCGTCGAGCACGGTGAGGCCCACGGAGTCGTCCCAGCCGGCGGCGTCTGCGGAGAGGAACCGGCGGGCGGCGCCGTGCCGCTCGGTGCTGCTGCCCGACGCGAACACGAAGTCGCGCACGAGGTCGAGCGGGTTGCTGCCGGCGACCGGGCCGGGCGGAGCGAGCGCGTCCTCGCCACCACCGACCTGGCGCAGCACCTGGACGGGAGAGCTCTCGGGCACGCTCGCGCAGCCGGCCAGGGTGGCGAGCGCGAGCAGGAGGGCCGGCACGAGCACGGCGGGGCGCCGGGTCATGCCGGCTCCTCGCCGACGCCGGTCGCGGGGCGCTGTGTCCATGATCCGCTCGCGAGCTCGCTCATGGCACGTCCTGCGGGGGCACGTCGGCAGGCGCGGGCACCGTGACCGTGCGTCCTCGCGCCGCGGTGGGCACCGAGGCCGGCTCGGCGGCGGGCGCGGAGGGCTCCTCCGGTCCGAGTGGCAGCGGGCTCGACTCGATGTCGTCGCCGAGCTCGCGCGGGAGCGTCAGCCGGAACACGGCGCCCTTCCCGATCTCGCCCCACGCCTGCAGCCACCCGCCGTGCAGCCGGGCGTCCTCGATGGCGATCGAGAGCCCCAGCCCGCTGCCGCCGCTGCGACGGGCCCGGGACTCCTCCGCGCGCCAGAACCGGTTGAACACCAGGCTCGCCTCGCCGGGACGCAGGCCGACGCCGTGGTCGCGCACCAGCACGGCGACGGCGCGCTCGTCGGCGCCGAGCATCACGCGGACGGGCTTGCCCTCGCTGTGGTCGATCGCGTTGGCCACGAGGTTGCGCACGATGCGCTCGACGCGGCGCGGGTCGACCTCGGCGTGCACGCCGGCGGGCAGCTCCAGCTCGAGCGGCGTGCCGGTCTCGTCGGCGATGCCGCGGACCGCCTCGACGGCCCGGATGACCACCCCGTGCATGTCGACGCGCTCGGCCCCCAGGTCGGCGACGCCCGCGTCCAGCCGGCTGATCTCCAGCAGGTCGGCGAGCAGTGCCTCGAACCGGTCGAGCTCCGCGACGAGCAGCTCCGAGCTGCGCCGCAGCGCCGGGAGCAGCTCCTCGCGCGAGGCGTAGAGGACGTCCGCGGCCATCCGCACCGTGGTGAGCGGGGTGCGCAGCTCGTGGCTGACATCGGAGGTGAACCGCCGCTGCAGCGCGCCGAACTCCTCCAGCTGGCGGATCTGGCTCTGGATGCTGCTCGCCATCTCGTTGTAGGACTCCCCCAGCCGGGCGACCTCGTCCTCGCCCTGCACGGGCATCCGCTCGTCGAGGTGGCCGTCGGCGAACCGTTCCGCGATCTCGGCGGCCTGCCGCACCGGCCGCACGACCTGTCTCGTGACGATGCCGGCGATCCCCGCGAGCAGCAGCAGGAGCACCAGGCCGCCCACGATCAGCGTGCTCTGGACCGTGCCGAGCGTGCGCTGCTCGGCGGTGAGCGGGAACAGCAGGTAGAACTCCAGGTCACCGACGGCGGTGCGCACCGGCTGCCCGACGATCAGCGTCGGGATCTCGACGCCCTGCTCGGTGAGCGTGGTCGTGTACTGGTTCGACAGCGTGCCCGAGGCGACCGCTTCGCGCAGCGTGGCCGGGACGTCCTCGACGGGGCCGGCGGAGACCTGCGCGCCCGCGGTGGAGACGCTCGTGCTGAGCACCGCGCGGAACTCGCCCGCCGTGGCGGGCTGGTCCTCGGCGGAGCTCGCGTTGGTCAGCCGGTCGAGGGCGTTGTTGAGCTCGCCCTGGGCGCCCTCACGGTCCGGGTCGACCCCGGCGAGGTCGCGTTCCAGCAGCACGGCGCCGGTCTCCGTGCGTACCCGGGCGTCGGCCTCCTTGGCCTGCAGCAACCGCTGCGCGATCTGGGTCTGCAACACGAGGCCGAGCACCAGCACGACCGCCGTCGACAGCGCGAGCGTGCTGATCACGACCCGCAGCTGCAGCGAGCGGCGCCACGCCACGCTCCACGCCTCGGTCAGCTCCGCGATCAGCTGACGGGCGGGCGCGAGGCCCCGACGCACCCGCACAGCGAGCGGCGCGCTCACCGCTCGTCCTGGCTGCGCTCGGTCGACGCTCCGCGCAGGCGCCGCGCCATCATCCGCTCGCAAGCCCGCTCAGCCGGGATGACGGGCCCGCGGGGTCACGGCGGTCCTGCCTTGTACCCCACGCCGCGCACCGTGAGCACGACCTCCGGGTGCTCCGGGTCGCGTTCCACCTTCGACCGCAGCCGCTGCACGTGGACGTTCACCAGGCGCGTGTCGGCCGCGTGCCGGTAACCCCACACCTGCTCCAGGAGCACCTCGCGGGTGAACACCTGCCGTGGCTTGCGGGCCAGCGCCACGAGCAGGTCGAACTCCAGCGGGGTGAGCGCGATCTGCTCCCCGTTGCGGATGACCTGGTGGGCGGGCACGTCGATCGTGACGTCGCCGATCGCCAGCTGCTCGGCGGGCTCGGTGTCGGTGCGCCGGACCCGGGCCCGGATGCGCGCCACGAGCTCCTTGGGCTTGAACGGCTTCACGACGTAGTCGTCCGCGCCCGACTCCAGGCCGAGCACGATGTCGACGGTGTCGCTCTTGGCGGTCAACATCACGATCGGCACGCCGGACTCGGACCGGATGGCGCGGCACACGTCGATACCGTTCATGCCGGGGAGCATCAGATCGAGCAGTACGACGTCCGGCCGCAGCTCGCGGACGGCCGGGAGGGCCCGGGTGCCGTCGGCGACCACGGCGGTGTCGAAACCCTCGCCCCGCAACACGATCGTCAGCATCTCGGCAAGCGCCGGGTCGTCGTCGACCACCAGAACGCGCGACTTCATGAGCGCAGCATCCCACTTCCGGCCGAGCGCCCACCTCGGACCCGCGGGTTCGCGCAAACTGCACCCACTCTGCATGCACGATCGCTAGCCTGGATCGGTGCCCAAGAACGTGCAGATCCGCAATCTGGACGACGCGACATACGAGAAGCTGCGCGCCCGCGCCACGGCCGATGGCATGTCACTCAGCCAGTACCTGAGGCGTCAGCTCGACCATCTGGCCGACCTGGCGACGATGGCCGAGATCCTGGAACGCGCCGACAGACGTCGCGCCGAAGGCGGCGGGGTGCCGACCGACGTAATCGTCGAGGCCTTGCATGCCGGGCGGGCAGAGCGACTGTGATCAGCTTCGTGATCGACGCATCCGCTCTCATCGAGCTGGTGTCGGGCAAGCCGCCCGACGCGGCTCTCCGGCGGACCGCTCTGACCGGCGAGGGCGCAGCTCCGGAACTCGTCGACATCGAAGCGGCAAGCACGATCCGCAGGATGGTGCTGAGCGGTCTCATGCCCGCGGAGGAAGGCAGCGAAGTCCTGCACGACGTGAGCGAGACTCCGATCAGCGAACATCTCACCGACCGTTGATCACCCGCGTGTGGGAGCTGCGCCACGCGATCAGCGCGTACGACGCCGCCTACGTCGCCCTCGCCGAACAGCTCGACGTCCCGCTTCTGACCTGCGATGCCAGGCTGGGCAGGTCGAACGGGCATCAGGCCGAGATCGTGGTCTACCCGAGGAGCTGAGCGGCGAGCGCGTCGGCATCGATCGGGCGGCTGCCGTCCAGCACCGTCCACGGTGAGAGCCAGGACGCCTCCGCGAGCTGCGCGTAGGCCGTGGCCGTGCGTTCCTGGAGGTACTCGTCCGACTCGTAGGCGTCCCGGGCCCGCCCGGCCTCGGTGCGCTCCCGGTGTTCCGCCCGCTGCGCGGCCACGGCTCGTGGCACGGCGAGCAGCAGCTGGTGATCCGGCACGGGCACGCCGAACCGCTCCACCTCCAGCTCCCGCACCCAGCCGGCGAACCCGCCGTCGCCGGCCTGGTGCAGCCGCGCCGCGTTGTAGGCGGCGTTGGACGCCACGTACCGGTCCACGAGCACCACGTCGTGCGACTCGCGCGCAGCCCGCAGCTCGGGTGCCGCCGCCCGGCGGTCCAGCGCGAACAACAGCGCCATCCCGTGGACGGACGCCGCCAGGTCGCCGTGCCGGCCGTAGAGGGCTTCCCGGGCGAGCTCCGCGTGCACGTCGGCGTCGTAGCGGGGGAACGCGAAGCGGGCGACGGCTGCGCCTCGTGCGGTGAGCGCCGTGCACAGCGCGTCGGACAGAGTGCGCTTGCCGGCCCCGTCCAGCCCTTCCACGACGATCAACCGCCCCATGGGCGGCATCATGCCGGGCCGTTCGGCCGAGCAGAATTTCGGAGTATCGGGCGCTCACCGAGACTCGCGATCATGGCTGCCGCCGACCGGGGTCCGCCGCCGCCGCGAGGCGCACCGCCAGCTCCCGGACGTGCGCGACGAGCTCCGGGGGCTCGTGCACGTCGAACGGGAAGCCGAACAGCCCGACGTAGAGGGCGAGCTCGTCGAGGGAGTTCGAGCCCGCGTGCAGCGTGCAGGACCGCTCGTCGATCGTCTCCAATGTGCCGACGGTCGGCGCGATCCGGTCGGCCGCGACCTCGATGGGGACGTGCAGGGTGAAGCGGGCCCGGTAGCGGTACACGCTCGTGGTGATCCCCCGCCCGACGTGGCCGGGCAGGTCCGGGGGCAGCTCGCGCGGGGCGAACCGGGGACCGGTCGGGATGCGCGGGCGGAGGCGGTCGACCCGGAACGTCCGCCAGTCGCCGCGGTCGAGGTCCCAGGCGAGCAGGTACCAGCGCCGCCCGGTGCGCACGAGCCGGTGGGGCTCGGTGCGGCGCAGGGTCTCGCCCCCGTCGGAGCTGCGGTAGTCGAACCTCAGCTGCTCGTGCGCCCGGGCCGCGGCCGCCACCGCCATCAGCACGTCGGGATCCACGGTCGCGACGCCCGGCGGGATCGTCACGGTCACCGCGCGCAGCCCGTCGACGCGGTGCCGCAGCCGGGACGGCAGCACGGTCTCCAGCTTGGTCAGCGCGCGCAGCGAGGCCTCCTCGATGCCGGACACACCACCGCTCGCCGCGGTCCGCATCCCGACCGCGACGGCGACCGCCTCCTCGTCGTCGAGCAGCAGCGGGGGAAGCGTCGTGCCCGCCCCGAGCCGGTAGCCGGCCACCCCGCGCGCGGCGTCCACCGGGTAGCCGAGCGCGCGCAGCTTGTCGACGTCCCGCCGGACGGTGCGCACGTCGACGTCGAGGCGTCCGGCGAGCTCGGCGCCCGTCCAGTCGCGCGGCGTCTGCAGGAGCGAGAGGAGGCGGAGCAGGCGCGCGGATGTTTCCAACACCTGCGCAACTCTCTTTCCCAGTTAGGGTCAAAACTGTCCTAACTCGACCCTACTGTGGTTCTCGTGACCTCCACCGACGAGATCCGCCCCTTCCGCATCGACGTCCCGCAGGCCGCGCTGGACGAGCTCGCCGCGAAGCTCGACACCACCCGCTGGCCGGCTGCGATGCCCGGTGACGGCTGGGACACCGGCGTGCCGACGGCGTGGCTGCGCACGCTCGCGGACCACTGGCGCACCGGCTACGACTGGCGAGCGGCCGAGAAGGAGCTGAACGCCATCCCGCAGTTCACCACCACGATCGACGGGCAGAACATCCACTTCCTGCACGTCCGGTCGGCCGAGCCCGACGCGATGCCCCTGATCCTCACCCACGGGTGGCCCGGGTCGATCGTGGAGTTCCTGGACGTGATCGGCCCGCTCACCGACCCGGCAGCGCACGGCGGCGACCCGGCCGACGCGTTCCACCTGGTGATCCCGGCGCTGCCCGGGTTCGGCTTCTCCGGGCCGGTGGCGGATGCGGGCTGGACCACGAACCGGATCGCCCGTGCCTGGGTCGAGCTGATGCGGCGGCTGGGTTACGAGCGGTTCGCGGCCCAGGGCGGCGACATCGGCTCCAGCATCTCGCCCGAGCTGGGCCGGGTGGCGCCGGACCGGGTGGTCGGTGTGCACGTCAACGCCGCGAACTTCCTCCCGCCGCTGCCGCTGTCCGACGAGGAGCGCGCCTCGCTCACCGACCTCGAGCGCGACCGGGTGGCCCGGGTCGAGACCTTCATGCAGGAGGAGTTCGGCTACATCGCAATCCAGTCGACGCGCCCGCAGACGATCGGCTACGGGCTGGTCGACTCACCGGTCGCGCTGCTGGCGTGGATCATGGACAAGTTCCGGGAGTGGACGCACCCGCGGCACGCCCTGCCCGACGAGGTCATCGACCGGGACCGCCTGCTCACCAACGTGATGCTCTACTGGCTCACCGGCACCGCGGGCTCGGCCGCCTACGTCGGCTACGCACAGCACGAGGGCTGGGGGCAGAAGGCCGACTCGGGCGTGCCCACCGGGGTGCTGGTGTTCGCCCACGACATCGGCGTCCGGCGCTACGCCGAGCGGGAGGCCACGATCGTGCGCTGGACCGACGTCGACCGCGGTGGCCACTTCGCCGCGCTGGAGGAGCCGGAGCTGCTGGTCACGGACGTGCGGGAGTTCTTCCGTACGCTCCGCTGACCCGCTGTCCGGTCTCAGCCACGACCGCGAACCACTAGCTGGTGGCGGCCCGGGATCGCCAGAGCAGCCAGGCGAAGTACGGCGTGCCGATCAGTGCCGCGAGGGTGCCCGCGGGCAGCTGGGCCGGGGCGATGACCGTGCGGCCGAGGACGTCGGCGAGGCACACCAACAACCCTCCGAGCAGGGCGGCGACCGGCAGGACCCGGGCGTGCCGGGCCCCGACCAGCGCCCGCGCCGCGTGCGGGGCGACGAGCCCCACGAAGGCGAGCAGCCCGATCGCGGAGACGGCGGTGGCGGTGAGCACGGCGGCGAGGGTCAGCAGCACGAGCCGGGCCGCACCGAGCCTGACACCGAGCACCCGGGGCGTGTCGTCGTCGAGCGCGAGGAGGTCGAGCCCGTCGCGGGCACGGACGAACCCGGCCACGGCGAGCAGCAGCACGACGGCAACGGGGATCACCTGCGGGAAGGTGCGCCCGTAGGTCGAGCCGGCGAGCCAGGTGAGGGCCTTGGCCTCGTTCCACGGGTCGGTGAACACGATCATGAGCGTGATCAGGGCCATCGAGCCGTAGGAGACGCCGACGCCGACCAGCACGAGCCGGTCCGTGGCCAGCCCGCCGCGGGCGGCCAGGCCGAACACCAGGGCCGACGCCGCCAGGGCGCCGACCGCGGCGCTGCCGGTGAGCGCCCACACGCCGACGCCGGGCACCGCCGTGATCATCGCGACGGCGACGACGCCCGCGCCTCCGCTCACCCCGAGGAGCGCAGGCTCGGCGAGCGGGTTGCGGCACACCGACTGGACGACCGCTCCCGCGACGGCCAGTGCGGCGCCGGCGAGGAGGGCGGCGAGCACCCGCGGGGCCCGCGCGTCCAGCACGAAGGTCGTCACGGGCCCGGCCCGGCCGGCGAACCAGTTCACGACGTCGCCCATGAGCAGGAAGGCGTCGCCGAGCAGGAGGCTCCCGGCCGCGGTGGCGACGGTCAGCGCCAGCGTCACCGCGGTGACGGCGAGGAACGTGCGCCGGTCGCGAAGCCGCCCGGAGCGGGCGGCGGGGGCCTGGCGCACCGATCCGGAGTCGCGGAACCGGCGAGCCACCGCCACCAGTACGACCGCCCCGAAGACCGTGGTCACGATGCCGGTCGGCACCTCGACCCCACCCTGGCCACCCAGCGCGAGCCGGACCAGCACGTCGGCGGCGAGCACCACGCCGACGCCGGCCAGCGCGGACATCGGCACGAGCACCCGGTGCCGGTACAGGTCGGGAACGAGCGGGGCGACGAGCCGGACGGCCGCCGGGGCGCAGAGCCCGACGAAGCCGACCGGCCCCGCGACCGTCACGGCGGCCGCCGACAGCAGCACGGCGAGTACGGCCGCCACGATCCGGGTGCGGCGCACCGGAACGCCGAGCACCACGGCGGTGTCGTCGCCGAGGCCGAGCACGTCGAGCCTCCTGCCGAGCACCACCAGCCACGCGATCCCGACCAGGACCACGGGGGCCATCCGCACCACCGAGCCCAGCCCGATCTGCGCGAGCTGGCCGCTGCCCCACGCGTACAGGCCCGTGGTCTCCTCGGTGAACAGCAGCACGAGCACGCTGGTCAGCGAGGACATGGCGAGCGCCACCGCCGACCCCGCCAGCACGAGCCGGGTCGGCCCGGCCCCACCGCCGGAGATGCCGAACACGAGCGCGGCGGCCCCCAGCCCGCCGGCGAAGGCCAGCAGCGCCGACCCCTCGACGGGCACGGCCAACCCGATCACCGCACAGCTGACGATCACCAGGTGCGCGCCGGCGTTCACCGCCAGGGTGTCCGGGGCGGCGAGCGCGTTGCGGGTGACCGACTGCAGCGCGGCGCCGGCCGCGCCGAGCGCAGCCCCCACGACCACCCCGGCCAGCAACCGCGGCACCCGCGAGGCCACCAGCACCGCGGACGTCTCGTCCGTGCCCGCGCCGGTGAGCAGCGCCAGCAGGTCTGCGACGTCGACGCTCGACGTGCCCTGCGTGAGGTGCACCGCCGCGAGCGCCAGCACGATCCCGACGCCGACCGCGGCGACCGCGGCGACGGTGAGCCGGGACGCGCGGGGCTCGGCCCTGGACGCGACAGGTGCCTCCGGCACCGAGCGCACTAGCCGGCCAGCGCGGCCGTGACGGCGTCGACGTACTGCCGCATCGACACCGGCCCGCCGAACATCCAGATGCCGTCGGGCAGCCGCGTGACGTTCCCGGCCTGCACGAACGGCAGCGACTGCCAGACCGCGTTGCCCGCGAGCCCCTCGACGAACGGGTCGGGGCCGTCCGCCTTGTTCGTCCAGTAGACGAACTCGACGTCGCCGAGCACGGTGAGCCCCTCGACGTCGGTGGCGGCGAGGCCGTAGCTCTCGTCGCCGGGCATCGGCCAGGCGTTCACCAGGCCCAGCTCCTGGGACACCATCTCGACCAGCGAGCCCTCCGTGAACGGGCGGATGGAGAGCCGCCCGCCGTCGAGATAGCCGTCGGCGAAGGCGATCGGCCGCCCGGCCAGGCCGGCGGCGGCGATCCGCTGCGCGCCCTCGGCGAGGGCGGTGTCGAAGCCGGCGAGCAGTTGCGCGGCCTCCGTCTGCTTCCCGGTGACCTGGGCGACCATGTCCAGGTTGCGGCGCATCTGACCGATCGCGTCGGACGCGTCCGCGTCCCGCACGACCACGACGGGCGCGATCGCCTCGAGCTGCGTGATCGCGCCCTCGTTCGCATCGGGCGTGGTGAACACGACGTCCGGGCGCAGCGCCGCGATCGCCTCGATGCTCGGCTCGCCGCGCACCCCGACGTCGGTGACGTCCCCGGCCAGCGGGGCGGCCTGGACCCACGCCGAGTAGCCCTCGACGTCGGCGACCCCCACCGGCATCACGCCGAGCGTGACGAGGTACTCCGCCAGGGCCCACTCGAGCCCGACCGCCCGCGTGGCCGGACCGTCGAAGGTGATCTGCTTGCCGCGCACGTCGGTGACGGTGATCTGCTCACCGCTCGCCGGGGCCGGGGACGGCGCCGCCCCGGCCGGCGCCTCGGTCGTGCCGCACGCTGCGAGCACGAGTGCAGCGACCGCCGCGCCCAGCGCGGCGGCGATCCGCCGACCTCTCATGATGTCTCCTGCCGTGACGTGTGTCGGGTGGTGTGCCGGCCGATCGGCCGGATGCGCAGGAGCCCCGTCGCCGCGTCGTCATCGACCGCCACGTGGATGCCGTACGCCTGGGTCAGCAGCTCGGACGTGAGGACTGCCGCCGGCGGGCCCACCGCACGCACCCGCCCGTCGGCGAGCAACATCACGTCGTCGGCGACGGCGGCGGCCTGCTCCAGGTCGTGCAGCACCACGCCGACGGCGATGCGCGAGTCGTCGGCGAGGTCGCGCAGCAGGTCGAGGATCTCCACCTGGTAGCGCAGGTCGAGGTGGTTGGTCGGCTCGTCGAGCAGGAGCACGCCGGTGTCCTGGGAGAGGCAGCACGCGAGCCAGACGCGCTGCAGCTGTCCTCCGGACAGCTCGTCGACCGGCCGGTCCGCCAGGTCGGTCACCCGGGTCAGCGCCATCGCGCGTTCGATCACGGCCGGCCCGTCGGGGTCGTCGCCGCGGAAACGCCCGCGGTACGGGTACCGGCCGAACCCGACGACGTCGTGGACCGACAGCCCCGTCGGTACCGGGCGGCTCTGCGTGAGGAGCGTGACGCGGCGGGCGAACTCGCGGCGGCTCAGCGCGAGGGCGTCGGCGGGGGTGTCGCCGTCGAGGAGGACCTCACCCCGATCGGGGCGGTGCAGGCGGGCGAGCGCGCGCAGCAGCGTGGACTTGCCGCTTCCGTTGGGCCCGACGAGCGCCGTGACCTGACCGGGCCGGACGCCGGCGGCGGCACCGTGGACGACCTGGACGCCGTGGTAGCCGAGATCGAGATCGACACCGCGGAGCGTGGTGGCGGGTCCCCCGGTCGTGCGCACGGCTTAGGATAGCCACACCTTCACTCGATACGAAGAGTGGTCGGCACCGTCGACCTCGGGCTGGGCTATGGTCCATCTCCGTGACCGGCCAGCAACGCCCTGAGATCAGGTTCGACGTGCCGCACGGGGCGCGGATCTGGAACTACTGGTTGGGCGGCAAGGACAACTACCCGGCCGATCGCGAGGTCGGCGACGCGGTGAAGGCCGCGTGGCCGGACATCGCCGACGCCGCCACGAAGTCGCGGCAGTTCCTGATCCGCGCGGTGCGCCACCTCGCGAGCGAGGCCGGGATCCGGCAGTTCCTCGACATCGGCACCGGCCTGCCGACCATGCAGAACACGCACGAGGTCGCCCAGTCGGTGGCGCCCGACGCCCGGATCGTCTACGTGGACAACGACCCCCTCGTACTGGCGCACGCGCGGTCGCTGCTCGTGAACACCACGGCCGAGGGCGTCACCCGGTACGTCGATGCCGACTACCGCGACAGCGAGCGGATCCTCTCGCAAGCCCGCGAGGTGCTGGACTTCGAGCGGCCGATCGGCGTGATGTTCATGGGCGTGCTCGGCTACTTCCCCGACCCCGACGAGGCGCACGCGATCATCGCGCGGGTGGTCGACGCGGTCCCGCCGGGCAGCTACCTGGCGCTGTGGGACGGCACCGACACCAGCGAGCGGGCCCGCGCCGGCGCCAAGGCCCAGGCGGAAGCCGGCTCGCCCTACTACCAGCGCAGCCCGGCGCAGATCGAGCGGTGGTTCGAGGGCCTGGAGCTGGTGGAGCCGGGCGTCGTGTCGATCACCGGGTGGCGGCCGGACCTGATGGACATCGGCCGGATCGAGCCGATCGACGCCTACGGCGGGGTGGCCCGGAAGCCCTAGCATCCAGCCCTGGGTGATCACGCGGTTACGCCAGATCGTTGCGGTCGGGCCGGGCTGATGATCGGTCCGAGGTGGCGGTGGAATGCCCTGCTCAGGGCGCTGCGCCGGGTATCGGAACGATCAAGCGGGTCGGTTTGGCGCGCCGTCCCGACCCGGGCCGGGCGGCGGACCCACACCAGGCGACCCTGGTGGGGCCACCCCGGTTCGCCTCGACCCCGCACCTATCGACGTGGCCAGGTGGGCAGCACTACCGAACCCCGTGGTTGCGTGCACGGCCGTCCCCGACGCGGGGGCACGGCGGTTCTGGACGAGACCGTCACCGCCAGGTGCCCACGCCACTATCCGGTGGTCCCGAACAGCGACCGCAGGGTGACCACGGACCGAGCTGCGCGAGTGATCTTCGGCAACCGCTACGCGACCCGGTCGGACGCGATCTGGCGGCCCTCGACGACATAGTCGGGTCGCCCTCCCTCCCGGACTGCCGAGTTGATCTCAACGCGACGTTCGATGGTCAGCCCGCACGGATGGATCGGGACCACAGCCAGTCCCCACGCACGCCACGGGGCGGTCTCGTCCACGACGGGCCTGTGCCCGCGTCGGGGACGGCCGGCAGCGCAACCACGGGGTTCGGTAGTTCTGCCCACCCGGCCACCTCCACAGGTGCGGGGGTCAGGGCGAACGGGTGGGCTCGCGAGGAGATCCTGCCGGCGAGGGTGGCTGCGTGGGCTACCAGTCGGGGACGGCGCGCCCGCGTGACGGTTTCTTGATCGGGAAGACGCCGGCGGGGAGGCTCACCGCAACAGACGGCCATGAGCGGCCGGTCTCAGCGACTTGATCGAGTTCGGGTCTACCGTCTAGGCGATCTCGCGGACCGTCTCCCAGGTCGCCGCGAAGCCGGGATGCAGGGGCAGGTCGCGGACCAGTGCGGCGCGCACCCACCGCACCTCGAGGGTCTCGGCGGTGAGGGCGGTGGGCAGGATCGCCGCACGGGCCTGACCGACCACCGTCGTGTACGACCAGCCGCCGTGGTCATCGACGAAGACGCCGGTGACGTCGTAGGCGTCGGCGGCGAGCCCGGCCTCCTCGGCCGCCTCACGCTGCGCGGCCTGCTCGGCCGACTCCGCGTGGTTGCGGGCGCCGCCCAGGAGGCCCCACGTGCCGCCGTGGTGGCTCCACAGCGCGCGGTGCTGCAGCAGCACGCATTCGCGGTGCCACAGCAGGAGCCCGGCTGCACCGAAGATGCCCCAGTGCTTGTGGCCGAGGGCGCAGTGCGTCCAGCCGTCACCGTCACCACGGGGGAGCGCCACGCGACCACAGTAGGTCGTGACGCTCCCCCGGGCGAGGTTTCAGAATGTGTTCGAGAAGCCCGCACGTGGGCCGCTGACGCCGGCGATCAGCAGGTCCCGACTGACCGCTCCGCGCTTCTCGAACACGTTCTTCAGTAGCGGTAGTGCTCGGGCTTGAACGGCCCCTCGACGTCCACGCCGATGTACTCGGCCTGGTCCTTCGTGAGCTTCGTCAGCTCACCGCCGAGCGCCTCGACGTGGATCTTCGCGACCTTCTCGTCGAGGGCCTTGGGCAGCCGGTAGACGTCCTTGTTGTACTCGGCGTGCTTGGTGAACAGCTCGATCTGCGCGATCACCTGGTTGGAGAAGCTGTTCGACATCACGAACGACGGGTGCCCGGTGGCGTTGCCCAGGTTCAGCAGCCTGCCCTCGGACAGCACGATGATCGAGTGCCCGTCCGGGAACACCCACTCGTCGACCTGCGGCTTGATGTTCAGCTTCCGGATGCCCGGGAAGCGGCCCAGCCCGGCGATGTCGATCTCGTTGTCGAAGTGCCCGACGTTGCCGATGATCGCCTGGTGCTTCGTGCGGGACATCAGCTCGGCGGAGACGATGTCCTTGTTCCCAGTGGTCGTGATGATGAGGTCGGCCTGGCCGACCACGTCCTCCAGGCGCGCCACCTGGTAGCCCTCCAACAGGGCCTGCAGCGCGCAGATCGGGTCCACCTCGGTGACGATCACCCGGGCGCCCTGGCCGGCGAGCGCCTCGGCCGAGCCCTTGCCCACGTCGCCGAAACCGCAGACGACGGCGACCTTGCCGCCGATCAGCACGTCGGTGGCGCGGTTGATGCCGTCGACCAGCGAGTGCCGGATGCCGTACTTGTTGTCGAACTTGCTCTTGGTGACCGAGTCGTTGACGTTGATCGCCGGGAACAGCAGCAGGCCCTGCTCGGCCAGCTGGTAGAGCCGGTGGACGCCGGTGGTGGTCTCCTCGGTGACACCACGGATGTCGGACGCCACGGTGGTCCAGTGCTTCGCGTCCTCGACGAGCGAGCGGCGCAGCGTGTCGAGGATGATCCGGTACTCGTCCGAGACCGTCAGGTCCTCGTCCTCCACCGTGGGGACGACGCCGGTCTTCTCGAACTCGACGCCCTTGTGCACCAGCAGGGTGGCGTCGCCGCCGTCGTCGAGGATCATGTTCGGGCCGATCACGTTGCCGGCCTCGTCGGTGAACTTGAACAGCTGCTCGGTGCACCACCAGTACTCTTCGAGCGTCTCGCCTTTCCAGGCGAACACCGGCACGCCCTGCGGCTCCTCGGCGGTGCCGTGCGGGCCGAGCACGATCGCTGCGGCCGCGTGGTCCTGGGTGGAGAAGATGTTGCAGGACACCCAGCGCACGTCGGCCCCGAGGCTCACGAGGGTCTCGATGAGCACCGCGGTCTGCACCGTCATGTGCAGCGAACCGGCAACCCGGGCGCCGTGCAGCGGGCGCGCCTCGGCGTACTCGCGGCGCAGCTCCATCAGGCCGGGCATCTCGTGCTCGGCGAGCCGGATCTCCTTGCGGCCGAACTCCGCCAGGCCCAGGTCGGCCACGGCGAAGTCGATGCCGTTGCGCTTCTGCAGCCTGCTGCTGATGTCGGCAGTGGCGGTCATGGGGTAGTAACGCCTCCTCGTACGGCTGGTGCGGCCGGCCACGTTACTGGTGCCCGGTCGCGTGGGACATCGAGGACGGCGAAACGGAAAACGATGCGCCTGCCCTCCTCGAGTGAGTGCAGGCGCCCTTGTTCCGTGTGCAATGGCCAGGTGGTCGAGCGTGGCGGGTTCCGAGCCCGTCGCAGCGCCTCTCGACACCGACTTCGCGATTGCCCTTCCAGCATCCGAGGTCCCGCCTGAGCTGTCAACCGCGCTGGTCTCGTGACGAACCTCGCTGGTCGGGGCACTAGGGTGACGGCGTGAGGATCGCGCTGTTCCTGACCTGCCTGGGGGACGCGCTGCACCCCGAAGTGGGCCGCGCCACCGTCGGGCTGCTGGAGCGGCTCGGCCACGAGGTCGTGTTCCCCGCCGACCAGACCTGCTGCGGCCAGATGCACATCAACACCGGGTATCAGCGCGAGGCGGTGCCGCTGGTACGCCACCACGTGGCCACGTTCGAGCCGTACGACGTGATCGTCGCGCCGTCCGGGTCGTGCGTGGGCTGCGTGCGCCACCAGCACGCGATGGTCGCCCGGGCCGCGCACGACGACCGGCTCGCCGAACGGGCCGACGCCGTGGCCGCGCGCACGTACGAGCTCTCCGAGCTGCTCGTCGACGTGCTCGGCGTCGAGGACGTCGGCGCCTACTACCCGCACCGCGTCACGTACCACCCCACCTGCCACTCGCTGCGGATGTTGCGCGTGGCCGACAAGCCGCTGCGCCTGCTGCGCCACGTCCGCGGCATGACGTTGCTGGAGCTGCCGGAGGCCGACCAGTGCTGCGGCTTCGGCGGCACGTTCGCCCTGAAGAACGCCGACACGTCCACCGCGATGCTCGCCGACAAGATGCGCAACGTCCTGTCCACCGGTGCCGAGGTCGCCACCGCCGGCGACGCGTCCTGCCTGATGCACATCGGCGGCGGCCTGTCCCGGCTGCGCAGCGGCACCCGCACCATCCACCTCGCCGAGATCCTGGCGAGCACCGCATGAGCCCCCGAGTTGCAGCAAAGCCACTTTCCCGCAACGTCGTGGCATGAAAGTGGCTTTGCTGCAATCCCGGCGGGCATCCCGGAGGCACCGATGAGCACCTTCCTGGGCGTTCCCGCCCCGCGCGGCGTCGGGCACCTGCGCGGCGAGCACTCCTTCCCCGACGCCGCCCGCGAGGCCCTCGCCGACTCCCAGCTGCGGCGCAACCTCGGGCACGCCACCCGCACCATCCGGAACAAGCGCGCGAGCGTCGTCGGCGAGCTGGACGACTGGGAGCAGCTGCGGCTGGCCGGCGAGGCGCTCAAGACCGCCACGATGGCGCGGCTCGACGATCACCTCGAGAGGCTCGAGCGCGAGGTCACCGCACGCGGCGGCACCGTGCACTGGGCGCGCGACGCGAACGAGGCGAACGCGATCGTCACCGGGCTCGTGCGGGAGACCGGCGAGTCCGAGGTCGTCAAGGTCAAGTCGATGGCCACCCAGGAGATCGGGCTGAACGAGGCCCTGGAGGCCGCCGGGATCGCCGCGCACGAGACCGACCTCGCCGAGCTCATCGTCCAGCTGGGCGGCGACCTGCCCAGCCACATCCTCGTGCCGGCCATCCACCGCAACCGCGCGGAGATCCGCGAGATCTTCCTGCGCGAGATGCCGGGAGTGGACCCGGAGCTCACGGCCGAGCCGCGGCGGCTCGCCATGGCCGCCCGGGCGCATCTGCGGGAGCGCTTCCTGCGGGCGAAGGTCGCGATCTCCGGGGCCAACTTCGCCGTGGCCGACACCGGCACCCTGCTGGTCGTCGAGTCCGAGGGCAACGGCCGGATGTGCCTCACGCTCCCGGACACGCTGATCACCGTGATGGGGATCGAGAAGGTCGTGCCCACCTGGCAGGACCTGGAGGTCTTCCTGCAGCTGCTGCCCCGCTCGTCCACCGGCGAGCGGATGAACCCGTACACCTCGGCGTGGACCGGCGTCACGCCCGGCGACGGCCCGCAGAAGTTCCACCTCGTGCTGCTCGACAACGGGCGCACCGCGGCGCTCGCCGACGAGCTGGGCCGCAGCGCACTGCACTGCATCAAGTGCTCGGCGTGCCTCAACGTCTGCCCCGTCTACGAGCGCACCGGCGGGCACGCCTACGGCTCGGTGTACCCGGGCCCGATCGGCGCGGTGCTCTCACCGCAGCTCACCGGCGTGGAGGACAACGCGTCGCTGCCGTACGCCTCCAGCCTGTGCGGGGCGTGCTTCGACGCGTGCCCGGTGCGGATCGACATCCCGTCGCTGCTGGTGAAGCTGCGCGCCCGGCACGTCGACGAGCAGCGGTCCCGCACCGTTCCGAGCGCGGAGGCGATCGCGATGGCGGCGGCGGCGTGGGTGATGTCCTCGCCGCGCCGGTTCGCGGCCGCGGAGAAGGGCACGCGGGTCGGGCGGCTGCTCGGCCGCCGCACCGGCCGGATCCGCACGCTGCCACCCCCGCTGTCGGCGTGGACGGCCAGCCGGGACGCCCCTCGGCCGCCTGCGGAGACGTTCCGCGAGTGGTGGGCGCGCGAGCGCGGGGGCGCGTCGTGAGCGCCCGGGACGAGGTGCTCGCCCGGATTCGCGGCGCCAACGCCGCGGCCGGGCACCCGCAGCCCCCGGACGTGCCGCGCGACTACCACCGTGCCGGCGCCCACCCGGCCGGCGCGCCCGAGCTGCTGGCGCTCTTCCGCGACCGGCTGGTCGACTACAAGGCGACCGTGCTGGACGCACCGGCGGGCGGTGTCGCCGACGCGGTGAGGATCGCGCTGGCCGATGCCGCCGGGCACGTCGTCGTGCCGCCCGGCCTGCCCGACGCCTGGTGGCCCGACGACCTCGCGGCGAGCCGCGTCACCGACGATGGGCTCTCCCCCGCCGAGCTCGACACCGCGTCCGCCGTGCTCACCGGGTGCGCCTCGGCCTGCGCCACCACCGGCACGATCGCCCTCGACGGCTCCCCGGACCAGGGCAGGCGCGCCCTCACCCTGGTGCCCGACGTGCACGTCTGCATCGTGCGCGCCGAGCAGGTCGTCCACACGGTGCCCGAACTCCTCGCGGCGCTCGAGCCGACCCGCCCGATCACGTTCATCAGCGGCCCGTCGGCGACGAGCGACATCGAGCTGGAGCGCGTGGAGGGCGTGCACGGCCCGCGCACGCTCGTCGTCGTGCTGGCGGTCTGACGGCCGCCAGCACGTCGACCCCGGACCATGTCGGGACGGGGGAATTCGCCCCGCCGGAACGCGGGACTCGCCCTGTCAAAACGCGGGACTCGCCGAGCCGAGGGCGAGTCTCCCGTTCGAGCAGGGCGAGTCCCGCGTTCGGACCGGGTGGGTTCGATCAACCCAGCAGGTGGTCCCGCAGCAGCGACTCGGCCGCCTCCGTGCGGCCGCGGGCGGCGAGCAGCCCGGCGGGCACGACCGCGAAGTCGGAGTCGACCACGACCGGGGCGTCGGCGAGCATCGGGCTGAGCACGGGGTCGGTGCGCAGGGTGGCCACCACCGCCGCGAGGCCGCCCGCGAGGTTCCGCTGGCGGAACACCCCACCGGCCAGCACCACGAGGCCGACGTCGCGCCCGGCCTCGGCGTGCACGCGCAGGTGCCGGCGGACCGCGACCACGGCGGCGAGCGCGGCGATGCGGCGGTCCTCCGCGGCGCTGCCCCGATCACGCGGGACGTAGCCGGTCTCGCTGGCCATCCGGGCGACGGTGGGGCCGAGCAGGTCGGCCTCCACCGGGTCGACGATGCCCTCGGTCTGGCTCTCCACCAGCACGCCACCTGCGGCGGCGCGCACACCGAGGTCGCCCTCGACGGTGCGGACCGGGTCGGAGCGGTCCGCCGAGTGGACATCGGTCGTCGCGCAGCCCACGTCGACGACGAGCACCCGCGCGTCACAGATCGCGGCGAGCCGGGTGGCGGCATGCCCCACCGCCTCCGGCGTGACCACCCGCACGAGCCTGCGGAAGCGGGGCGCGACGGCCGGACCGCGACCGCCGATCGCGTGCCGCCGGTACAGGTCGGCGAGCGCGGCGCGCGCCGGCCCGGGGAACACCTCGCCCCGGCGGGGAAGCACGTTGTCGCACGCGACCACGCTGCGGCCGGTGGCTCGCAGCAGGGCGAGCGCGTCGTCGCGGGCCGTGGCGTTGCCGGCGAGCACGATCGGATGCCGGATCCGGGCCCTGGCCAAACGGCCGGCATTGTGCAGCAGCCCCGCCGGGTCGTCGCCGTCGCCGCCGCCCACGAGCAGCACGACGCCGGGGCGGGCGCTGCGCAGCAGCCGGACGTCCGACGGCTCCAGCGGCCCGGCGTGCACGTGGACCACGTGCGCCCCCGCCGACACGGCCACCCGGTGCCCCGCCTCCGCCGCCGACAGCCGGTCGGCACCCACCACGGCCAGGCGCAGGCCGCCGCCCGCCGACGAGCAGGCCAGCAGCTCCGGTTCCTCGTCGCGGCCGGCCGCCGACACCGCGCGCACGGCGGCGTCCATGCCCGCGAGGACATCGCCGGTGGTGGTGGGGTGCTCCGCGAATCCCGCCATGGAGCCGTCGGCGTGCACCAGTACGGCCTTGGTCCACGTCGAACCCACGTCGAGGCAGACCGATGCGGCCTGGTCGGTGGGCGTCACGGCGCACGAGCCTAGTAGCTGGTGCGCCCGACCGCGCTGGATGAAGCCGATGGTGAAGCCACTCGTGCGGAGGTAACTTTCGGTGACGCACGCCACGTCCCGCCGGAGGAGGCCCCTCGATGCTCGGTCTGATGCAGGATCGACCGCTCGCCCTGCCGCACGTCTTCCACCGGGCCGAGGACTACTTCGGGCACAAGACGATCGTCACCGCCGACGCGACGGGCGAGACAAGCACCACCGTGGGCGAATGGGCGCAGCGGGTGCGGCGGCTGGCCACCGTGCTCGACACGCTCGACGTCAGCGCGGACGGGCGCGTCGCCACCTTCTCCTGGAACACCGGCCGCCACCTCGAGCTGTACCTGGCCGCCCCCTGCACCGGGCGGGTGCTGCACACGCTCAACATCCGGCTCTTCCCCGAGCAGCTGGTCTACGTCGCGAACCACGCCGAGGACGAGGTGGTGTTCGTCGACCGCTCGCTGCTGCCGCTGTTCTGGCCGCTGGTCGACAAACTGGAGTCCGTCCGGCACGTCGTCGTGATCGACGACGGCGCCGACGTCGAGGTCCCCACCGACCCGCGCGTGCACGACTACGAGGAGCTGCTCGCCGCTGCCGCCCCGTTCGAGGGGAGGTTCGAGATCGCGGACGAGAACACCGCCGCCGCCATGTGCTACACCTCGGGCACCACCGGCAACCCGAAGGGCGTCGTCTACTCCCACCGCTCGTCGGTGCTGCACTCGTTGATCACGCTGATCGCCGACGGCGCCGCACTGTCGGAACGCGACGTCGTGCTGCCCGTCGTGCCGATGTTCCACGCCAACGCGTGGGGCCTGCCCTACGGCTGCCTGCTCGCCGGCGCCGACCTGGTGCTCCCCGGCCCGAACATGAACCCGCAGGCCATCGCCGGGCTGCTGGAGCGCCATCGCGTCACCGTCACCGGCGGCGTGCCGACCATCTGGATGGGGATGCTGCCGCTGCTCGCCCAGCACGACCTGAGCGCGCTGCGCACCATCCTGTGCGGCGGGTCGGCCGTGCCGAAGGCGCTGTCGGAGGCCTACCGGGAGGCGATCGGGGTGCCGATGCTGCACGCCTGGGGTATGACCGAGACCAGCCCGATCGCCACCATGTCCACCGCGCGCACACAGCACGATTCGCACACCGAGGCGGAGCGCGCCGACGTCCGCGCGCGGCAGGGTCAGGCCGTGCCGCTGGTCGACGTGCGGTTGGCCGACCCGGCGACGGGCGAGCTGCAGCCGTGGGACGACGACGCCACCGGCGAGATCCAGGCCGCCGGGCCCTGGATCGCCGCCGAGTACTACCGCGGCGAAGGTGGGGGCGCCCAGTTCACCGACGACGGCTGGCTGCGCACCGGCGACGTCGCGGCCGTCGACCGGTACGGCTTCGTGCGGCTCGTCGACCGCACCAAGGACCTCATCAAGTCGGGCGGCGAGTGGATCGGCTCCGTCGAGCTGGAGAACGAGATCATGGCGCACCCGAAGGTCGCCGAGGCGGCGGTGATCGCGATCTCGCACCCGAAATGGGTCGAGCGACCGCTCGCGTGCGTCGTCGTCAAGGCCGGGGAGACGCTCACCGCGGAGGAGATCATCGCCCACCTCGAACCGCGCGTGGCGAAGTGGTGGCTCCCCGATGCGGTGGAGTTCATCGATGAGGTGCCCAAGACCAGCGTGGGGAAGTTCTCCAAGAAGACACTTCGTGAGAAGTTCGGTGGCTACCAGGTAGCCGCGTCCGCAGCGGCCAGCACGACCGATGACGGCAGGACATGACAACGGCACGACTCGTTTCACACCGCACCCCGACCACCCGCCCGAACGGGGGCCTGCCGCATACGATGAGCGGTGCTTCGCGGAGCGATCAGCCTCGCACGGCACCGCTGCCGAGCCCTGAGCTCACCGCGCTGAGGATCGTGTACTCCGACATCTCGACGATCGCCTCCTCGCTGGAGGAGGAGGACTCGTGGCTGCCCACCCGCTGCCTCGGGTGGACCGTGCGCGACCTGCTCGTGCATCTGCTGAGCGACGTCCAGCGCGCGCTGGTGGCGCTGGCCACCCCGGCCGCCGGGCCCGCCGACCGCGACGCCGTGACGTGGTGGACGGCCGGGGAGGCCACCTCCGACCCGGAGTTCCGCGAGCTGCGCAACCTGCGCACGCTCGCGGGGGCGTGGGAGCTCGAGGATCTGGTGCGCACGTTCATGGAGACCACGCGGGCGGTGATCGCGCTCGCCGGGCGCACACCGCCGGAGGCGTTGGTCGCGACGCGCGGACACGTCCTGCAGGCGGTGGACCTCGTCACCACGCTCGCCGTGAAGGCCGCGGTGCACCACCTCGACCTCGTGGTGGAGCTGCGCCGACCAGGGCCGCGCCCCGAGCCGCTCGCGCTGGTGCGCTGCACTCTCGACGCGCTGCTCGGCCACCCGGCCCCCAGTGACTGGCCCGACGAGCGCTGGGCACTGTTGGGCGCCGGCCGGGTGCCACCGGGTGGTGGTGAACGCCGAGCACTCGGGGCGGAGGCAGCCCGCCTCCCCCTGCTCTGCTGAGCGCTCCGGAGTTGCGGCTGCGGGCCCGCCCGTAACCTGCCGGCATGGAGATCGCCGTGCTCGCCGAGCAGGTGCGCACGGCACCGCCACGCTGCGGGCCCACGCGGCTGGTCTGCATCGACGGCCCGTCGGGTTCCGGGAAGACCACCCTCGCTGCCCGGCTCGCCGCTGCGCTCGGCCACCCACCGGTGCTGCACATGGACGACCTCTACCCGGGCTGGGACGGGCTCGCCGCCTCGGTCCCGCTGCTGCACGACCAGGTGGTGGCGCCGCTCGTGGGCGGGCGGGCCGCGGGCTACTGCCGCTACGACTGGCACCGCGAGGAGTTCGCGGAAGCCCACGACCTCGGCATGCCGGAGGTGCTCATCGTCGAGGGCGCGGGGTGCGGGGCGCGGGTGATCGGGGAACGGGCCTCGCTGCTGGTGTGGATCGAGGCCCCGCCCGACGAGCGGTTCCGCCGCGGGATCGCCCGCGACGGCGAGACCTACCGCCCCCACTGGGAGCGGTGGGCCCGCCAGGAAGGGGCCCATTTCGCGGCCGAGGGGACGGCCGGGCGGGCGGACGTCCGCGTGGACGGTGCGCCGATCTCACCCCACGACCCGGCTCGGGAGCTGGTCCTGCTCCCCCTCCGGCAGCCGGATCAGCACGATGCCGTAGGTCGCGATCCACCCGACCCACATGAGCCAGCCGGCGAGCCCCAGCAGGCCTAGCGGGCCGCCACCGATGATCAGCGGGGTGAGCAGGGCCGATGTGAACTGCAGCGCGGCGGCGAAGAGCCCGAGCGCGCCGTGCCACGGGCGGATGAGCCCGGCCCGCAACCCGGCGACGGACAGACCGAGCATGGCGGTCGCCAGGAACGTCCCGTTGAGGGTGAACAGGGCGTCGTGCAGCGCCCACAGGACCGCGGCGCCCTCCCCCGCCGTGCTCGCGAGCGCCAGCCGGATCGCCAAGACACCGGTGAAGGTGGCGTTCTGCAGGATCAGGCCGGCGAACCCGGCAAGTGCCCACGGCTCGTTCCCCGGCGACGCCCGCAGCGCGCTCACGGCTCCGGCCCCGAAGAGCACCGCGAGCAGCCAGGCGACCGGCCCGAGCGTCGACGCGATCCCGACGGCGTCGCCCGCGTCGGCGAAGAACGCGGCCACGTCGCCGGGCTCGGCGCCGGTGCGCGGCAGGCCCGCGGGCCCCAGGAGGACGTTCGGGAGGACGATCACGAACCCGACCTGGCCACGACCTACCGGGACGGTCGCCTGCGCGGAGACGAGACCCGGCACCGGGTGTTCTCCGCGTGGCCGCCCGGCACCCTGCGAGCCGCCCTGGACGTGCCGACCGCGGTGGACGTCTACGCCGCCCTGTGCACGATCGACGTCTACCGGACCCTCACCGACGAACGCGGCTGGGCGCCGGACCAGGTCGAGGAGTGGTGGGCCGAGGTGCTCGCGCGCGAGCTCCTCGCCTGACCCGCGCGCCCATAGCTCAGCGGCCGGTGGGGACCGTTTCCAGCCGTTCCAGCAGCCGGGCGATCCGTGATCGATCGGCCGCGAGGGCGGCCTGCGGGTCGTCGCCGGTGCCGGTGTGGACGAGCAGCAGCCGGGCACCGTGCCCCGTGCCCGCGATCAGCTCCCAGCGGACCCGGCCACCCTCGTCGGCGTCGTGCTCCAGGACGTGCTCACCGGCGACGGACCCGGAGGGGGCGAGGTCGGTCAGGGCGCCCCACACGCCGTCGGCCGGCCGGGTGAGCTGGCGCTCGTGCCGCACCCTCCATCCGTCCGGCCCGGTCTCGACGGTGCCGGCGTCCAGCCCGAACTGCACGACGAACCGCTCGTGCAGCGCGATGTCGTCCACCCCGGGGTCCGCGCCGGCACGTCCGTCGAGCGCGAGGTCGAGGGCCACGATGCACGTGTGCCAGCCGGCGCCGAAGCTCGCCGCACCCGCGCGGTCGTCGAACGTGTGGAGCAGGACGAGCCGGGTGCCCTCGCCGTCCGGATGCAGCTCCCAGCGCAGGTGGTCGGTGCCCCAGGTGTAGGCGATCAGCCGCGGTGGGTCGAGGTCGGTGATGGTTCCCGTGTCGCCGTCTCCGTCCAGATCGAACGTGAGCGCACCACCCGCCCGCAGGTCGAGTGTCACGGTGCCGGGGAACCAGTCCGCGAGCCGCTCCGGCTCGGTGACCGCGCGCCAGACCTTCCCCGGCGGGTGCTTCAGCCACCGCTCCATGCGCAGCACCGATCGGCCGTCTTCCGCCCGCAGGCTCTCCGTCATGTCTCCTCCGCAGCATCGTCGTCGAGATGCCGTTCGAGGGCGTCGAACCTGGAGGCCCACATCCAGCGGTACGGCGCGAGCCACTCGTCGACCTCGGCGAGCGGTGCCGGGTCGAGCTCGTACCACCGCCGCTGCGCGTCGGCCCGCACCTTCACCAGCCCCGCCTCGCGCAGCACCCGCAGGTGCTTGGAGGTGCCCGGCTGACTCAGGCCGAGTTCAGCCGTGAGCTCCCCGACGAGCCGCGGGCGTTCCCGCAGCAGGTCGAGGATCCGGCGGCGGACCGGTTCGGCGAGCACCTCGAACGTCACCAGCCGAAGATACCGAATCAGCTATATAACCGCAAGGGCATGCTATTGGCGCTGGGCGCGCTTCCCGACCAGCGAGTGCGAGCGGCCGTAGGAGAAGTAGACGACGATGCCGATCAGCATCCAGATGATGAACCGCAGCCAGGTCTCGACGGACAGATTGATCATCAGCCACAGGCACGCCAGCACCGAGAGGATCGGCACGAGCGGTACCAGCGGCGTGCGGAACCCCCGCGGGAGGTCCGGCCGGGAGCGCCGCAGGATGACGACGCCCATGGACACCAGCACGAACGCGAACAGCGTGCCGATGTTGACCATCTCCTCCAGCGCCCCGATGGGGAAGAACGTGGCCACGAACGCCACGAGCCCGCCGATGATCATGCTGACGCGGTACGGCGTGCCGTGCGAGCCGGTGTGCGCGAGCCCGTGCGGCAGCAGTCCGTCGCGCGCCATCGCGAAGGTCACCCGGATCTGCCCGAGCAGCAGCACCATGACCACGGTGGTGAGGCCGGCGAGCGCCCCGACCGCGATGATGGTGGCGGCCCAATCCACCCCGACCGCCGCGAAAGCGGTGGAGAGCGTGGCGCGGGTGCCGTCCGGCTGGGTGGCCAGGTCGGTGTAGGGCACCATGCCGGTGAGCACGAGGGCCACAGCCACGTACAGCACCGTGACGATCACCAGCGACCCCAGGATGCCGCGCGGCAGGGAGCGCTGCGGGTTCTTCGTCTCCTCGGCCGTGGTCGCGACGACGTCGAACCCGATGAACGCGAAGAACACCAGCGACGCCGCGGCGAGCAGCCCGTACACGCCGAACGTGCTGTTGGCCTCGCCGCCGAACAGCGAGAGCAGCGACTGCGTCATGCCCCCCTCGTCCGACCCGGCCGGTGCGGGCGGCGGGACGAACGGGGTGTAGTTCGCGACGTTGATGTAGGCGGCCCCGAGGATGATCACGAAGAGCACGATCCCCACCTTGATCGCCGTGATCACGAGGCTGACCCGGCTGGAGAGCTTCGTCCCCAGCACGAGCAGGGTCGTGAGCACGGCGATGAGCAGGAGCACACCCCAGTCGACGTCGATCCCCCCGATCGTCACCGTGGTCGGCACGTCCGCGCCGAACTGGCTGAAGACCGTCTCCAGGTACACCGACCAGCCCTTGCCCACGACCGCGGACGCCACGGCGAACTCCAGCACCAGGTCCCAGCCGATGATCCAGGCGATGAACTCACCGAAGGTCGCGTACGAGTACGTGTACGCGCTGCCGGCCACGGGCACGGTCGAGGCGAACTCGGCGTAGCACAGCGCCGCGAGCGCGCAGGCGACGGCGGCGAGGACGAACGCCAGGGAGACCGACGGCCCCGCCACGTCGCCCGCCGTGCTGGCGGCCAGCGTGAAGATGCCGGCTCCCACCACGACCGCGACGCCGAAGACGATGAGATCCGCGGTAGTCAGCTCCTTGCGGAGCTTGCTGTCCGGTTCATCGGTGTCAGCGATCGACTGCTCGACCGACTTGGTACGCATGATCCCGTTGCGGGTCTCGCCCACGGCCATCCGGGCAACCTAACGCTCGCCCGCCCCACCGGCCACCCCCCACGGGAGGCCGACGTCAGCCCGTGACCGGCGCCCGGTCGAGGTCGGGCTCCAGGTAGATGATCCGTGCGTCCGGCACGCGCTCGCGGACCCGCACCTCGGCCGCGTCGATGGCAGTGGCGACGGTCTCCAACGGCAGGCCGGGCGCGAGCGCGATCTTCGCGGCCACCAGCATCTCCTCGGGCCCGAGGTACTGGGTCTTGATGTGGATGACGCGCTGCACGTCGCCCGACTCGAGGGCCGACACGATGTCGTTCAGCACCTGGGGCGCGGCGCCCTCGCCGATGAGCAGGCTCTTCATCTCGATGATCAGGATGACCGCGATGACGCCCAGCAGCACGCCGATGCAGATCGTGCCGACGGCGTCCCACACCGGGTCGCCGGTCAGCACGCTGAGCCCGACGCCGAGGAGCGCGAGGACCAGCCCGACGAGCGCGCCGAGGTCCTCCAGCAGCACCACCGGCAGCTCCGGCACCTTCGCCTGGCGGATGAACTGCCACCACGTGCCGGTGCCCTTCAGCGGGCGGGACTCGTGGATCGCGGTGCGGAACGAGAAGGTCTCGAGCCCGATCGCCACCACCAGGATCACGACCGCGACGATCGGCGACGTCAGAGGCTCGTGGGACTCCAGCTTGTGGATGCCCTCGTACAGCGCGAACACCGAGCCCAGCGTGAACAGCAGCAGCGCCACGACGAACGAGTAGAAGTAGCGGTCCCGGCCGTAGCCGAACGGGTGCACCTGGGTGGCCGCGCGACGCGCCGTACGACCGCCGAGCAGCAATAGACCCTGGTTGGACGTGTCGGCCACCGAGTGCACGGCCTCGGCGAGCATCGAGGACGAACCGGTGATCAGGTAGCCGATGAACTTCGCGATCGCGATCCCGGCGTTGGCCAGCAACGCCGCCACGATCGCCCGCGTTCCCCCACTCGAAGCCATGCCCACTCCCCGTCCGCCTTGTACCGCGTGGAGCCTAGTGCGGCGAGCAGGTCCGACGGCGCAGCCAGGGGGCGTCCGGCGCGAAGACCGCGATCAGGACTTCCTGAACACGGCGGGGAGGATGGCCTGGTCGACGATCTCCGCAAGCCGCTCCGTCGACGGCTCCTCCCCGGTGTCGATGGCGTGCTTGAGCACCAGTGCCTCGCCGATGTCCTCGACCACGGGCGTGACCAGCGCCGGGTCGAAGTGCCCGAGCCGGGCGTAGTGGTGCAGCACGGTGGCGGTGAACCGGCGGCCGGCCCGGTCGAAGACGCCCTGCAGCCGGGTGACCAGCTCGGGATGGCGGTGCCGCTCGGCCAGGATGGCCTGCACCGCACGGGTCGTGGGGTGGCGCGACCATTCGATCAGGAGCTGCAGCGCGGCGATGAGGTCGCCCCGCAGGTCGTCGGCGGCCGGGGAGGGCTCCTCCACCGGGTAGGCCGCGGCGACGGCGTCGAGCAGCACCTCCTCCGGCGCGGACCAGCGTCGGTAGAGCGTGGTCTTGGGGGTGCCGGCGCGGCGGGCGATGCCTTCCATGGTCAGCCGCCCCAGGCCCACCTCGTCGAGCTCGGCGAGCACCGCCTCGTGCAGTGCCGTCAGGAGCGCCTCACCCCGACGTCGCGGTCGCCCGGCCATGACCCTCCTTGTTCAGCTACGGCAGCGTATCTTATGCTCGATTAGCTACGAATCCGTATCTTATGAGAGGACTGGCATGTCGTCGACCCGCTCCGAACCCCCGGTCGTCCCCCGGGTCCGCGCTCTCGCGCCCGACCTGGCCCGAGGCACGATGCTCGCCGTCATCGCGCTGGCCCACTCCCAGGTGCTCGCGCGGCCGTTCCTCGGCACGGTTGCGGGGCCCGGACCGGCCCTGGACACCGCCGCGCAGGCCCTCCTGACCCTGCTCATCGACAGCCGCGGCTACCCGATGTTCGCGGCGCTGTTCGGCTACGGGATGGTGCAGATCCTGCGTAGCAGGGAACCCGCGCTCGGCTGGGACGGCGCGCGCCGGCTGCTGCGCCGCCGCGGCGGCTGGCTGATCGCCTTCGGCTTCTGCCACGTCCTGCTGCTCTACCCCGGCGACATCCTCGCCTCCTACGGCCTCCTGGCGCTCCTGTTCGTGGGCGCGCTGCGCTGGCCGGACACGCGCCTGTTCGCCGTCGCGGCGGCCGCGGCGGTTCTCGGCGCGCTCGCCTACGGCGCCGTGCTCGGCCTCCTCACGGGCGGCGCGCCGGCGGAGGCGCTCGACCCGCTGGTCTCGGCGGCGCACCGGGTCGCGGTGTTCCCGATGCTGGTGCCGCTGAACGCGGTGATGGCCGCGGCGCCCCTCCTCATCGGGATGTGGGCCGGGCGCCGCCGGCTCCTCGATGAGCCCGAGCGGCACCATCGCCTGCTCGCGCGGGTCGCGACGGCCGGCATCACGATCGCCGCGGTCGGCGCCGTCCCGCACGCGCTGGTCACGACCGGGCTCTGGCACCCCGACACCGCCGCCCTCGTCGTCGTGGGGACGCTGCACACCGCCGTCGGGTACGCGGGCGGACTCGGCTATGCCGCCCTCATCGGGCTCGTCGCCGCGCGGCTGGCGGAGCGGGGCGCCCCCGGGCCGGTCACGAACGCCCTCGCCGCGTGCGGCCGACGCTCCATGACCTGCTACCTGGCGCAGTCCGTCGCCTGGTTCCTGCTGCTCGAGCCGTACCTGGCCGACCTCATCGGCACGATGGGGGTCACCGCGGCCGCCGCCGTCGGGCTCGGGACATGGCTGATCACGGTGCTGGTGGCCGACCTGCTCCACCGCGTCGGCCATCCCGGCCCGGCCGAAGCGCTCCTGCGCCGCCTGGTCTACGGCCGCCCGCGGAGCGTCTGACGTCGTCCAGGCCCGATCCGCAGGTGCGGCGCCGCCGGGATGATCGGGGTCAGACATGCGCACGAACACCCGAAGGGAGCGTCGTGAACCGCTCCGCGGCAGCCGACCACCCCCACCCGCGGCGTTGGCACGCTCTGTCCGTGCCCCTGGCGGCGGGGTTCGTGAGCACCCTCGACGCCGGCATCGTGTCGGTCGCCGTGCCGTCGATCCAGCGCGGCATGGACGCGAGCGCCGCTGAGGTGCAGTGGGTGGTGTCGGGCTACGCACTGATGTTCGGATTGGCGCTGATCCCGGCGGGCCGCGTCGGTGACGCGCTCGGGCGCCGGCGGATGTTCGCGGTAGCACTGGCCGCCTTCGTCACGTGCAGCGCGGTGGCCGGGGCGGCGCCCAACCCTCCCACCTTGATAGCGGCGCGGCTCGGACAGGGTCTCGCCGCCGGCGTGCTGGCCCCGCAGAACTCCGCGGTGATCGTGCAGCTTTTCCCCGACGACGAGCGGGGGCGTGCGTTCGGCGCGCTCGGCGCGGCCACCGGCATCGCGATGGGGCTCGGCCCGGTGGTGGGTGGGCTGATCCTGGCGCTCGCGGGTGGTGCCGACGGCTGGCGCTGGATCTTCTACGTGAACGTACCGATCGGGGCGGTCGTGTTGCTGCTGGCGGTGCGGCTCGTCCCGCGGGACGGGCCGGGCCGGCCGGGATACGTCGACGTCACGGGGGCCGCGCTGCTCGGCGGCGCGGTGCTCTGCGTGTTGCTCCCGCTCGTGCAGGCCGAGTCGGATGGCATCTCCCGGCTGTGGTGGATGTTCCCCGTCGCTCCCGCTCTGGCGGTGGCCTTCGTCGCGTGGGAGCGCCGGACCGCGCGCCGACAGCGCGAGCCCCTGGTCGATCTCGGGTTGCTTGCCCGCACGCCCGGCTACCTGTCGGGCGTCCTGGTCGGTACCGCCTACTTCTTCGGGTTCAGCGGCGTCTGGCTGGTGTTCTCACTGTTCTTCCAGCTCGGGCTCGGCTACAGCCCGCTGCAGTCCGGGCTGGCGGTCACCCCGTTCGCGGTCGGGGTTGCCGCGTCGGCAATGGCGGCGGGGCGACTCGCCGGGCCGCGGGGTTCGATGCTCGTCGTCGTGGGACTGGTGCTGGCATTCGTCGGACTGGCGGCAACGGTGGTCGCGCTGTTGGTCGCCCCGCCCGCGTCGGCGGCGTGGGCGATCGCAGCGCCGTTGCTGCTGGCGGGGATCGGCGGCGGTTGCGTCGTTCCCACGAACACGGCGATGACGCTGCGCCGGGTTCCGGCACACGGCGCGGGTTCGGCGGGCGGGGTGCTGCAGACCGGACAGCGGCTGGGCGCTGCGGTCGGCGCCGCCGCGATCGCAGGGGCGTTCTACACGGCGCTCGGCGTCGCGGACGTCGCGACCGCGGTGTCCGTCGGGGTCGGCGGCGCGACCCTCGGGGTCGGGGTCGCGCTGGCGATCGCTGTCGCGGACCAGCGGAAGGGGCCGACACCACACTGCGACGAAGGACCACAGGACAGTTGCGTAGGCACCCGACTGTGACGGTCTCGGCGGGAACAGGCCTGCCCCCGCGTCGGGAACGGCCGCCCACGCCACCACGGGATCCGGTGGTCCGGCCACGTCCACAGGTTGGGAGTCCACGCAAAGGGGGTGGACTCACCAGAGACCCGCCGATGTGCGACGAGCGGGAGCGCCAACGCGGCGCATACATGATCAGGTCGACGATGAAGACGCGGGGCGACCCGGCGTGATCGTTGCGAGATGCGGCCGAACGCCCCCACCAGGGCGTTCCACCTTCACCTCGGACGGATCATGCCGCGTTGATCGTTGCGAGACCACGCTCAGCGCCCTCGCGAGGGCTGATTGCCTGCATCTCGGAGCGATCACCAGACCGGATCCGGCTCAGCACCCTCCACACCGAGCTGTCCGATTGCGCAGTCCGGCGGGTCGCATGCAGCTCCGTGCCGATCGGACGCGCCGGCGCCCTCAGATGTCCAGGGAGTCGCTCGCCAGGAACAGTTGCGTGCCCTCGACGCGCGGCTCGACCGTGACGTCCTTGTCGGAGGCGGCCAACCACAGCGAGCCCCCGCGGCCGATCTCCAGCTCACCGGCCTGCGAGCAGGCGCGCGCCGCGCCCGCGGTGCAGAGCAGGATGCGCGGCCCGCCATCGGGCACCGCCACCGGGCCGCCCGGGGCGCCGTCGATGCGGCGGAGCAGGAACTCCTCCGCCGGGGTGTCGTAGCGGACCCACTCGCCGTCCGGCTTCCCGACGACGATGGGCGGGGGCGTGGAGTGGAAGTCGAGCACGCGCAGCAGCTCGGGCACGTCCACGTGCTTCGGGGTGAGTCCACCGCGCAGCACGTTGTCGGAGTTGGCCATCAGCTCGATGCCGGCCCCGCTGAGGTACGCGTGCAGGTTTCCGGCCGGGAGGTACAGCGCCTCCCCCGGCTCGATCGTGACCCGGTTGAGCAGCAACGCGGCCAGGACGCCCGCGTCGCCCGGGTAGCGCTCGGAAAGCTCAAGGGCCGTGCGGGCCTCGGTGGAGAACTCCCCGGCCGCGCCGGCCAGGCGCACGCAGCCGCCCTGCAGCGCGGGCACGAGCGTGTCCAGCACGGCCTGCGGCAGCGTGATCCAGGTCGTGAACAGCGCACGCAGGCCGTCGGCGTCCGGCTGGGCGGCGAGCAGTTCGGCGTGGCCGGCCAGCTCGGGGACCTCCAGGGCACGCAGCAGCCGGACCGTGACCGCCGGGTCGCGGAAGCCGACGAGCGCGTGGAACTCGGTGAGCGCGCAGATCAGCTCCGGCTTGTGGTTGGCGTCCTTGTAGTTGCGGTCGGACGCGTCCCGCGAGATCCCCGCGGCGTCCTCCTGGGCGAAGCCGGCCTTGGCCTGCTCGAGGCTCGGATGCGCCTGCAGGGACAGCGGCTCGTCGGCGGCCAGCACCTTGAGCAGGAACGGCAGCCTGTCGTCCCAACGCTCGCTGCGCTCGGGCCCGAGCTGCAGCTTCGGGTCGACGCCCAGCACGTCGAGCAGCGACGAGCGGCCCCCGTCGGCGTGGACCAGGTGCGACGGGTCGGCCGGGTGGGCCCCGAGCCACAGCTCCGCCTGCGGATGCGGCGAGGGCACCTCCTGCCCCAGCAGCTCGGGGATCACCGTGCGCGAGCCCCACGCGTACTTGCGCACGGGGTTGTCCAGCAGCTCCACGTCCGGTCAGCTCTCCTCAGGCAGGCTCTATCGTGCGGGTGGCCAGTCCCAGGTACACCGCAGCCACATCCAGGCGGGACGCGAGCAGCGCGGCCCGGAGCAGGGCGGCGTGGCGGGTGCCGCGTGCCACCTCGTCCACCGGGTGCAGCACGTCGGCCGACGGCCACCCGCGCCCGGCGCGCCGCAGCGTCACCTGACCGGGGTCATCCTCCCCGGTGGCCAGGAGCACCAGACGCACGGGGGGTGCCTCCGCCGTGCCGTCCGGGTCGGCGAACGGGTCACGGAAGATGTCCACCCCGGCCGCCTCGCGATCCAGTGCCCGCACCAGCGCGGTGGCACCGGCCCCCTCGGTGACCTCAGCGGGGCCGGCGACGACGCCGGCGTGGGTGGCGAGCGCCATGGCTCCGTGGTCCGCGACGGCGGCCGCGAGCCGGTCGGTGCCCCACAGCAGCGGGGTGTGGTCGGCGAGGCGCAGCGCCAGCGACTTCGCCGGGTTCATGAACGGCTCGTGACCGGGCTGGTTGCGCTCGGCCTCGGCGTCGAGGACGTCGGCCAGCACGTCCATGCCCGGATCGAGCGGGGCGTCGAGCAGGCCCAGCGCGCGCATCGTGGCGAGCCCCACGGCCAGCGCCCGCGGCAGGTCCAGCCCGGGCGGCACCGGGATGCGCGGTTCCACCAACCGAGCCCGCCCGGCACCCGCCGACGCCACCGGGCCCTCGGCGGGCGCGGACAGCACGACCTCGGCGCCGCGGCGCACCGCGGTCACGACGCTGTCGGCGAGCTCGGCGTCGGTGGCCTCCGCGGTGTGGGCGACCACCACGTCGAGCGGGCCGATCCACGACGGCGTGGAATCAGCGATCACGACCGGCACCGGCGCCGCCGGGCCCAGCAGCGCGGCGAGGATCCCGGTGGCCGTGGCCGACGCGCCCGGCCTGCGCAGCAGCACGAGCGCGCGCGGGCGGTGGCCCGACAGCTCGCCGATGCGTGCCTCGGCCGCGCCCTGCGCCGCCGATCGCACCTGCGCGCCCGCCGTGGCGGCGGAGCGCAGGACGCCGCCCGTGTCGAGCGCCGCCAGCGCCCGCGGGTCGGCGAGCAGGGTGTCGTCGAGCACTAGTGCCCCCCGCCGGAAGTTCGTTGGTCGGGTCGGTGGATCCCGGTGCTCGCCGGGTGCCCCGGCCGACGGCCCTCGTACCGGGCGTACTCGGGTCGTCGGCCGATGCGGCCGGCGAGGGCCTGGGCCGCCGAAGTGTTCGGCGGACTTCCGGCGGGGGGCACTTCAGTCGCCGGCCGGCGCCGGAACGGGTGGGATCGCCTCGTCGAGCAGCAGCACCGGGATCCCGTCGACGACGGGGAACCCTCGCCCGCACCCGGTGCAGGTGAGCACGTCGGCGTCCGGATCGGTGGGAGTGCCGGCCCGCAACGGCGCGTGGTCGTCCGACGGGCAGGCCAGTATCTCCATCAGCTGGGGGTCGAGCTCTACGGCCACGGGCCTCCTCCTTCGCCAGGGCGCGCATCACCGACCGCGATGTTGCCAGTACGCGACGCGGTCTGCCCGGTTCGTTCGCCGGGCGCTCTGCCCGGGCACGGCCTAGGCCTATGCGCGGACGACCGCGAGCACGTCGTCGCGCAACGCCGCCATCGCGGCGGCGTCGGCCGCCTCGACGTTCAACCTGAGCAGGGGCTCGGTGTTGGACGGGCGCAGGTTGAACCAGGACCCGTCAGGCAGGCGGACGGTGAGGCCGTCCATCTCGTCGTGCTCCACGCCGTCGCGCCCGAGGTACTCGGCCTTCACCGCGGCCACCCGCTCAGCCTGGTCGCCCACGGTCGAGTTGATCTCGCCGGACGCCGAGTAGCGCTCGTAGTCGGCCATCAGCTGCGACAGCGGCCCGTCCTGCTCGGCGAGGGCCGCGAGCACGTGCAGCGCGGCGAGCATGCCGGAGTCGGCCTTCCAGAAGTCGCGGAAGTAGTAGTGCGCCGAGTGCTCGCCGCCGAACACCGCGCCGGTCTCGGCCATCGTCTGCTTGATGAACGAGTGGCCGACCCGGGTGCGCACCGGCGTGCCACCGTGCTCGGTGACGATCTCCGGCACGGCCTTCGACGTGATCAGGTTGTGGATCACGGTGGCGCCCGGGTCCTTGGCCAGCTCGCGGACGGCGACCAGCCCGGTGATCGCACTGGGACTGACCGGCTCGCCGCGTTCGTCGATCACGAAGCAGCGGTCGGCGTCGCCGTCGAAGGCCACGCCCAGGTCTGCGCCCTCGGCGACGACCCGCTTCTGCAGGTCGACGAGGTTGGCCGGGTCGAGCGGGTTGGCCTCGTGGTTGGGGAACGTGCCGTCGAGCTCGAAGTACATGGGCACGACCTCGAACGGCAGCGGGTCGAACACCGCGGGCACGGTGTGGCCGCCCATGCCGTTGCCGGCGTCGACCACGACACGCAACCGCCGGGACCCGCTGAGATCGACCAGCTTGCGCAGGTAGGCCGCGTACTCCGAGAGCAGCTCGCGGTGGCTGACCGTGCCGCCGCCCGGCCCGGCGGGCACCCCCGCCTCGACGGCCGCCCGGATCGCGGCGAGCCCGGTGTCCTGGCCGATCGGGGTGGCGCCCGCGCGGCAGAGCTTGATGCCGTTGTACTTGGCCGGGTTGTGGCTCGCGGTGAACATCGCACCCGGCAGACCCAGCGTGCCCGAGGCGAAGTAGAGCATGTCGGTGCTCGCGAGCCCGATCGAGACGACGTCGAGCCCCTGCCCGGTGACACCCTGGGCGAACGCGTCGGAGAGCTCGGGAGAGCTGTCGCGCATGTCGTGGCCGATCACGACCCCCTGCGCGCCCTCACTCCGTACCAGAGCCGCCATCGCCGCACCGAGGTCGCGGACGGTGGGGGCGTCGAGCTGCTCGCCGACCACACCGCGGATGTCATAAGCCTTCACGATCGCGCCGAGATCTGCCACAAGGCAGACCCTAGCGCCGTCGGGCGTCAGTCCTCCGCGGGCCCGGGGAGCACGCGGAGATGGCCGCGCCGCCCGGTGCCGGTGGCCGGCGCCGAGTCGACGGGCCGGTCGACCCGCCCGGCCTCCCGCACCGCCTCGGCAAGCGCGGTGAGATCGTCGCTGTTGTGCTGCGGCGGGGCGAAATCGCCCTCGAATCGCACGACCTCCCAGCCCCTCGGCGCGGTGAGCCGGTGCGCGTGCTGGGTGCACAGGTCGTAGGAATGAGGCTCGGCCTGCGTGGCCAGCGGGCCGACGACCGCTGTGGAATCGGCGTAGACGTAGGTGAGCGTGGCCACCGCGGACTCGGTGCACCCGGTCCGTGAACACCGCCGCACACTCAGCACGTCCGGGACGATACCTCCTCGCGCCCCCGCTGCCCCGCCGCGACGCGCGGCCGACCGCGACTAGATCCCCATCCCCGCGAGTCCCGCACCCCGACACGGCGAGTCCCCCGTCCCGACACGGCGAGTCCCGCATTCCGACAGGGCGAGTCCCCCGTTCCGGCGGGCGAGTCCCGCGTCCTGCCAGGGTGTGAGCCCGGCCATACGCGGCGGAGGGTCGCCGAGGCGGGTGGTGTCGCCGGTCGACCCGGTGTCGGGGAGTGGGGAGGGCGCCGGTGTGGCCGTAGCATTGCGGGTGTGACGACCGCGCGCCGCACGCTGCGCCGCTCTCCCCGGAGGCGGGACCGCCGGGGTCGCGGCCTTCGCGGCCTGATGTACCCCGCCACCACGCCGGCCGCGCGCACCCGCGCCGAGAAGTTCGACGCGCTGGTCCTGGAGGCGCTCGAGCCGATCGAGCTGCGCTGGGGATCCGAGCTCTCCGACCTCGACCTCGCCGTCGACGAGGTCCCCGAGGTCGAGGTGACCTCGCCCGACGACGTGGTGTGGGGTCAGGGCGTGCTCGCCGACGTCGGCGTGCCGCTCGCTCAGCTCGTGCCCGCCGGCGTCGACCCGGAGGGGCTTCCGTCGCGGGCCCGCATCGTGATCTACCGCAGACCGTTGGAGGCGCGCGCCCGCGATGGCGCCGACCTCGCCGAGCTGCTGCACGAGGTGCTCGTGGAGCAGGTGGCGGAGTACCTCAACATCGAGCCCGATGCGGTCGACGGCGGCGAGAGCCAGTAGCCGCAGGAGCGCGGGCCTCAGGACACCGCGCGTCGCAGCCTCCGTCGCTCCCGCTCCGACAGCCCGCCCCAGATGCCGAAGCGCTCGTCGTGCGCCAGGGCGTACTCGAGGCACTCCGCGCGCACCTCACAACCCGAGCAGATGCGCTTGGCCTCCCGTGTGGAGCCGCCCTTCTCGGGGAAGAACGCCTCCGGGTCGGTCTGCGCGCACAACGCACGCTCCTGCCAATCCTGCTCCTCGCCGTCGTCCTCGGCGATGGCAACGACACCTTCCCCGAACGGGTCAGCGGCCGGATACGGCACACCCGCTGAGGTTTCGACCAGCCCCATCGTGGCTGTGATCACGTTCACTATTGCCCACCTCCCCGCGCGCCCCCGGCGTGGCCGTCACCAACCCTACGGGCTGGGAATGACAGCAATGTAAGTACAGCGCTGTCGGTTCAAGGTTGGCAAGCTGAAGCTGCCGACCGGGTGACGCAGTCCACCCGGTCGGTCCCCCGTTCAGCACAATGAGCCGGTGCGTGCCGAGTCTGATCGGGTCAGTCCGTGGTTCCTGTTGCTCCTTGCGATCACGGTCGCCGGAGCCGTACTCACCGTGACCGGGACACCCGATGCCGTCGCCCGAGGATCGTCCGTGCAGCTCACGACGGGCATCGTGCTGCTCGTGCTGGGCGGGTGGGCCGTGTCGCTGTGCCTGCACGAGTTCGGCCACGCCGTGGTGGCGTACCGCGGGGGCGATCGCTCGGTGCGTGCCAAGGGATATCTGACGCTCGACATCCGCCGCTACACCGATGTCGGACTGTCGTTCGTGCTCCCGATCGTGATCCTTCTCGTGGGTGGCATCCCGCTCCCCGGTGGCGCAGTGTGGATCAACCACGGGGCGATCAGGTCCAAGGGCGCGCGGAGTCTCGTGTCACTGGCCGGTCCGGCGACCAACTTGGTGATCGGCGCCATACTCACGGCGGCCGTCGCGATGGTGCAGATGCCGATCGGGCTCGCGATCGGGCTGTCGTGCCTGGCGTTCATCCAGGTGATCGCATTCGTGCTCAACATCATCCCGATCCCCGGCCTCGACGGGTTCGGCGTGCTCGAACCGTTCCTGCCGCTGTCCGCCCGGCGGATCGCGGCGCAGGTGCGGCCGTGGGCGCCGTTCGTGCTGTTCCTGCTGATCATCGGCGTGCCCGGCGTCAGCACGGCGTTCTTCCAGGCCGGTGGCACGGTGTTCGCGGCGGTCGGCGGCGACGCCGAGCTCGCGTTCACCGGCTACTCGGAGCTCCTCTTCTGGCGCTGACGCCGGACGGACGGCGGTCAGCCCAGGCGACGGCGGGCGGCGGCGACCATCGCCGGGACGGTGTCGGTGTCGCCGGGGAGGGCGTCCAGGGACCACCAGCGCAGGTCGTCGGACTCCGCGCTGATCCGCGGCACCGCGCCCGCGGGCGCCCGCACGAGGAACCGGATGTCGAGGTGGCGGGTCGGCACGCCGAGCGAGCACGTGATCGGGTGGACGTCGACGTGCAAGGGCTCCGGGTCGATCACGAGCCCGGGCATGCCGGACTCCTCGGTGGCCTCCCGGAGGGCCGCGTCGGCGAGCGAGGGGTCATCGGGCTCGCAGTGCCCGCCGAGCTGGATCCAGCGCCCCACGCGCGGGTGCAGGGTGAGCAGCGTGCGCTCCGCCGCCGCGTCGACCACGAGGGCGGACGCGGTGAGGTGGCCGGGCACGCAGGAACGCGAGCACGCGTCCTCCGGGCGGGCGTCGAGGAAGGCGAGCAGCGCGTGCCGCAGTCCCTGCTGTCCCGGGTCCGGTGGGTCCCATGCGCGCAGCTCGGCAGCCGCGGCGGCGGGAGCTACCACTCGACGAGCCCGACGGCCGGGTCACCCGCCGGACGCGGCTGCGGCGGTGCGGCCGGCACCCCGACGGCGACGGCCCCGACCGGCTGCCAGCCGGGCGGGACGTCGAGGACGCGGCGCATCGCGTCCGGCTGGACCGCCGACGTCCAGTACGAACCGAGCCCTTCCGCGGCCAGCGCCACGAGGAAGGACTGCACGGCGACATCCCCGGCCGGTAGGTCGTCCGTGCCGAAGACCAGCACCAGCTCGGGTGCGCGCCGCAACGGCTCCCCGTGGGAGCCGAGCACGTCGAGGAGCGCGGAACGCCGGGCGGGGTCGCGCAGCCACACGAACCGGATGGGCGGCGTCGGTGGGCCGAGCGCGACGCCGGCGGCGCGACGCACCGCAGCTTCGTCCACCGGGTCCTCGGTGAAGGCCTGGACGTCGTGCCGCAGCATCGCGGCCTCGCGCATGCCGTGGGCGATGGCCTCCTCGGTGCCGAGCCAGAACAGGTCCTCGTCGATCGGGCGGACGAGGTCGCGCGCGGTGGACCCGTCGTCGACGGGGTGCAGGCCGCGGACCACCGCCACCGGCAGCCCGCCGAGCTTGCCCTTGACCAGGTCGGCGGCCGCCGCCAGCTCGTCGGCCAGCGCGACCTCGGTGACCAGCAGCTCGTTGCCCTCGGCGTCGTGCATGCCCTCGTAGCGGTGCAGCACGGGCAACCCGGCCGAGCCGATCGCCAGGTCGGTCTGCCCCACCCGCCAGGTACGGCCGAGGGTGTCGGTGACGACCACCGCGACCTCGACGTCGCACAGCCGCCTCAGGTCGGCACGCAGGCGCGCGGCGCTCGCGTCCGGGTCGGCGGGGAGCAGCGCGAGCTCGTCCTTCCGCACGTTGGAGCCGTCGACGCCCGCCGCGGCCTGCACGATGCCGAGCTTCCCGACGACGATCAGGGTGCGTCCCCGGCGGGCGACCACGCGCTCGGTCTCGGCGTCGACGAGCTTGCGGCGCACCGCGTCGCGCGCTTCCGGGTCGGTGGGCGCCGGAACGAGCCGGCCCTCTGTCTTCGAGAACACCTTGGACGTGACGACCACGACGTCGTCGTCCTCGAGCCACGGCGCCGCCGCGGCCAGGGCAGCCGCGATATCGTCGCCGGGGCGGAACTCGGGGAGCCCGCGAACGGGCAGGACGGTGAGGCCCTCGGGTGCGGCGTGGTCACCCAACGGTGGTACCCGCCAGCTCCAGTGCGCGCCGGGCCATCTCCGCGGTGGTCTCCACATCCGTCATCAGCAGCGGGACCGCCTGCACCTCGACGCCCGGGACCTCGGCGGTGTCACCGCTGTGCACGAGCCAGCCGTCGAGCACCCCGCCGTCGGCGCGGCCCCCGAGGTGCCGGCCGACGGCCTCGGCGGTGGTCTCCACGCCGATCGCGGTGAGGCAGGCGTCGGCCATCCCGCGCAGCGGCTTGCCACCGACGATCGGAGAGAGGCCCACCACCTTCGCCTTGGTCTCGCGCAGCGCGTCGCGCACGCCCGGGACGGCGAGGATCGTGCCGATGCTCACCACCGGGTTGGACGGCGCGAGCAGGACGGCGTCGGCGTCGCGGATCGCGTCGCGTGCCGCCGGCAGCACGCTCGCCTGGTCGGCGCCGACCGAGACGAAGTCGTGGGCGGTGGGCTCGGCGCGGTGCCGCACCCACCATTCCTGGAAGTGGATCGCCTTGCGGGCCTGCGGGCCGGTGTCCGGGTCGTCGACGACCACGTGCGTCTCGACCCGGTCGTCGCTGGCCGGCAGCAGCCGGACGCCGGGGCGCCAGCGGTCGCACAGCGCGGTGGTGACGTCGGAGAGCGCGTAGCCCGCGCGGAGCATCCGGCTGCGGACGAGGTGGGTGGCGAGATCGCGGTCGCCGAGGCCGAACCAGGCGGGGTCGGCGCCGTAGCCGGCGAGCTCGTCGCGCACCGTCCACGTCTCGCCGACGCGGCCCCAGCCGCGCTCGGTGTCGATGCCTCCGCCCAAGGTGTACATGCAGGTGTCGAGGTCGGGGCAGATCCGCACGCCGTGCAACCAGATGTCGTCGCCGACGTTCACGACCGCGGTGATCTCGTGCTCCGACTCGCCCTCACCTGTGGCCGGCAACCCGAGGGCCGCCTTCACCCCGAGCAGGAACCGGGCCCCACCGACGCCACCCACCAGCACCGTGACTCTCACGCGCGCGAGCCTACGCGCGCGTGATCGCTGAGCAGCGCCAGCGCTGGGTCAGTCGGGGAGCGTGGAGGAGCGGACGACCAGGCGGGTGGGCAGCGCCTCCGTTCCGCGGTGCGGCTGCCCGGCCACGGCGTTCAGCAGGATCCGGGCGGCGCGGCGGCCCAGCTCCTCCAGCTCGAGGTCGACGGTGGTGAGCGGCGGGCGGCAGGCCAGCGCCATCACGTCCCAGTTGTCGTACCCGGTGACGGCCACGTCGTCGGGGATGCGCCTGCCCAGCTCGCGCAGCCGCTCGCAGACGCCACGGGCGATCTGGTCACTGCCGCAGGACACGGCGTCGAGATCGGAGTGGGCGCGCAGCAGCAGATCGACGGCGCCCCGGCCCCAGCGCTCGCTCCACTCGCCGTACAGCGCAGGTCCGCGGAGGGCCCCGCCTGCGGTGTGGGCGGCCGCCGTGGCGCGTTCGACGGCGCTGCGGTGCCGCTGCGGGCCGGTGACGTGCGCGATCGCGGTGCGACCGATGTCCAGCAGGTGCCGGACCGCCGTGGTGGCGCCGGCGCGGTCGTCGACCACGACCGAGGCGTCGGCCGGGTCGGTGGAACCCGAGAACGCGTAGACGACCGGGATCGGCACGTCGATCGGCGCCCGCGGCTCGGTGCGGCGCCCCGTGACGATGATCCCGTCGACCCGCCGGGCGAGCAGCGTGCGGACGTAGTGCCGCTCCCGCACGGGGTCGTCGCGGGTGTCGCACAGCAGCAGCGCCATCTCGCCCGCGGAGAGGGCGTCCTCGGCACCGAGCATGATCGGGATGCTGAACCGGCCGGAGCTGTCGGTGGTGATCAGACCCACCGTGTAGCTGCGCCCCGACGACAGCGCCCGGCCGCGCCCGTCGGGGGTGAAGCCGAGCTGCTCGGCGGCCCGCCGGACGCGCTCGCGGGTCTCGCGGCGCAGCTGGCCGGTGTCGTTCAGCGCCTTCGACGCGGTGCCCGGCGACACCCCGGCCAGCGCGGCGACGTCGGTGATGCGGACGGCGCCGGTGCGACCGGCCGGACTGCTCGTCACCGGCACTTCCTTTCCGCGCGTTCCGAACGCCGGCAGCCTACATGCCGGGAACAACAGGATCAGCACGTCATCCCTTGACCATGCCGGGCCCGACATCCTACGGTCGGGACGGAAAACGAATTCCTGATTTCCGTGACACACAGGAGTGGCATGCCGGCGACCTCGCCAACCACCAGCACGCAGGGCCCCGCCGCCCCGACCACAGCGGCCAGGGTGGCGCTGCAGCCGCTCGGCGTCGGCGAGGTCCGGATCGGCGGCTTCTGGGCAGACCGCCAGCGGGCCAACGCCGATGCCATCCCGGTCGGGCGGCAGCGGCTGGAGGAAGCGGGCAACCTCGAGAACCTGCGGATCGCCGCGGGCGAGACGCCCGGTGAGGCGATCGGCCCCGTCTTCGCCGACTCCGATGTGTACAAGTGGCTCGAGGCCGTGGCCTGGGAGTACGCCCGCCACCCCTCGGACGCGCTGCTGGAGATGCAGCGGGAGATCACCGCGATCGTCGCGGCCGCGCAGGCCGAGGACGGGTACATCGACTCCGTCGTCCAGGTCCGCCACGGCGACCGGCGCTACACCGACCTGCCGTGGAGCCACGAGCACTACTGCGCCGGGCACCTGATCCAGGCGGCCGTCGCGCAGGTGCGCTGCACGGGCGACACCGCCCTGCTGGACGTCGCCACCAAGGTCGCCGACCACCTCGCCCGCACCTTCGGCGAGGACCGCCGCCACGACGTCGACGGCCACCCGGTGATCGAGATGGCGCTCGTGGAGCTGTACCGGGAAACCGGGGACGCGAGCCACCTCGAACTGGCCCGCTACTTCGTCGACGCCCGCGGGCACGGCCTCCTCGCCGCCTACGGGCGGGAACCCACCTACTTCTCCGACCGCGTGCCGGTGCGCGAGGCCACCACCGTCGAGGGGCACGCCGTGCGCGCGGTCTACCTCGCCGCCGGCGCGGCCGACGTCGCCGCCGAGCTGGGCGACGAGGGACTGCTGACGGCCCTGGGCGCACAGTTCGAGCACATGACGGCCACCAAGATGTACGTCACGGGCGGGCTGGGCGCGCGCTGGGACGGCGAGGCGTTCGGCGACCCCTTCGAGCTGCCCACCGACCGCGCCTACGCCGAGACGTGCGCGGCGATCGGCGGCATCCAGTGGGCGTGGCGGATGCTCCTCGCCACCGGCGACGCCGGGTACGCCGACGTGATCGAGCGGATGCTCTACAACGGCGTCCTGCCCGGTGTCTCGCTGTCGGGCGTGGAGTACTTCTACGTCAACCCGCTGCAGCACCGCGCGGGCGCCCACGCCGACGGCAACCGCTCGCCGGCCCACGGCCGCCGCGGCTGGTTCGACTGCGCCTGCTGCCCGCCCAACGTCATGCGCACGCTCTCCGGGCTGGAGGGCTACCTCGCCACGCGGGACGGCGACGGCATCCAGCTGCACCAGTACACGCCGGGCACGGTCACGGCCGGCGGCACCGTGCTGACCGTGGAGACCGAGTACCCGTGGGACGGGTCGGTGCGGGTGAGCGTGGACGCCGCGCCCGGCCCGTTCACGCTGTCGCTGCGGGTGCCGGCGTGGGCCGGCGGCGCCACTCTCACCGCGCGCGGCGAGACCCGGCAGGCCACACCCGGCTACGTCCGGGTCGAGGCCGCCGCGGGCGACGTCGTCGAGCTGCTCCTGCCGATGGAGGTCCGCACCAGCACCGCACACCCGCGCGTCGACGCGGTGCGCGGCTGCGTGGCGCTGGAACGCGGGCCCCTGGTCTACGCCGCCGAGCAGGCCGACCACGACACCCCCGTCGACGACCTGCGCATCGACCTCGCCGCGCCGGCGACGACCACGCACCACCCCGACCTCCTCGGTGGCGTCACGGTCGTCACGGTGGGCGAGCTCACCCTGGTGCCGTACTACGCGTGGGCCAACCGCGGGCCCGCCCCGATGCGCGTCTGGATCCCGACGACCTGACCCCGCAGGGAGAGGACGATGACGACCTCACGTCGCGGTTTCCTCCGCTCGCCGGCCTCGGCGCACTCGCGGCCGGGCTGCCTGCGTGCAGCTCGGTGCTGCCGGCCCCGGACACCCGGGCACCCGGCTTCGGCACGTCCGCGACGGGCATGGTGCAGGTGTGGTGTCGGGCGGCCACCTCCGGGGCTGGACCCTCCCCGGCAACGCACAGGGCGCGCTCGGCTTCGTGGTGCAGCCGCACGTGTGGGCGGCCGACACCGACCTGATCCGGGGCGACGTCGGCGCCCAGTCCGGCAACGTCGCTCCCGCCGCTCTTGGTACAGGAGGAGGGTTACGACCGGATCCTCGGGCGAGCCGCTCTCCGGACAGGCCCGATGCTTTCCGCAGGCGGTGCAGGGCGCTCGCGAGGTCCCGGCGATCCCGCCCCGCCTGGATGGGATCGACGTTCAAGCGTCCTGATTCATCCGGTACGAAACGAAGGGAACGGCACGATCCAGGGCGAGGCGTTTCCACGCGACATACGGCGCCGGGTCTGCATGTTCCAGCAGCTCACGTCCCAGCTGATTGCCGTCGTCGTCGTACTCCATGAGCACAACAGCGCTCTCGTCGAACAACCAGAAGTCTTGCTCCGGAAGCCCTGGGTCCGACACGTCCGTCACATCGAGTATGCGAACATCCTCGCCGGCCCGCACTGTGAAGCCGTACACTGCGAATTCGTAGCGCAGGTAGTCGGTGGTTGGCCTGGTGAGGACATGGACGCGGCCGACCCATCGGCCGGTCTGCCGGAAATGGCGCAACCGAATCAGCCACTGGTCGGTGTCAGGGATATCCAACTCGCCCGTCGAGAGAAAGTGGTCATACTCGGCCCGCTCACTCTCGACCCCGTAGGACTGACGCGTCTCCAGCCGGAATGCCTCCCGCTTGTGCGCATCGAAGAAGGTGCGCCAGTCGTCACCTTCCAAGCGCACGAACCGCCCCCAAGAACAAGGGCATGGAGACCTCGACGACGCCCTCGTGCGGGGCCGCTTTCATATCGAATACAGCACCTCTGATGACAACGGTTCCCCGGTCTGTTGCGAAGATGCCCTCGCAGTCGTCACGACCGCAGTCCCCGTCAGCAATCTGGGTGAGCTTCATGAGCGGCATCTCCTTATGCATAAACGTAACTTGCTGGAACGCTTGCAGGGGCACCGGCGTCCGTCAAGGTTCATGCACGTTGTCGCATCATGTCCGGCGAACGAACGGCCCTCTCGCTCGCTAGGTGCGAGCAAAGCGCCGCTCGCTCACCCGCTCAGATCGCCCGGTAGTCCCTCGGGGCGAACCGCGGGCCGAAGCGCGGGCGGCGGAATCCGGAGGCCTCGACGTAGCGCACCGCCCGCTGGCGTTGCGGCGCGTACGGGGCGAGCAGGGCGAGCATCCCGGCGTCGTCGAGGGGTCGGCCGAGCAGCGCCCAGCCCACCACCGACGGGATGTGGAAGTCGCCGACGCTCACGGCGTCCGGGTCGCCCCACGCGCGCTGCGCGATCTCGGCCGCGGTCCACACGCCGATGCCCGGGACCTTGCGCAGCAGCTCCCGGCCGTGGTCCCCGGCCAGCTCGCAGGCCGCCTCCAGGCGGTGCGCAACCGTGGCCGAGGCCAGGATCGCGCGCCGGCGGGCCAGGTCGACACCGGCGCGGTGCCACTCCCAGTCCGGGATGGCGCGTATCTGCGCGGGCGACGGCGGCATCCGCATGCCATCCGGGGCGGGGCCGGGGGGCCGGTCGCCGAAGCGCCGGCACAGCTCCCGCCACGAGCGCCGCGCCTCGGTGCCGGTGACCTTCTGCTCCAGCACCGACGGCACCAGCACGTCCCACACCCGCATCGACGCGCCCAGACGCAGCCCGGGCATCCGCCGGGCCGCGTCGGCGACGAGTGGGTGGTGCGCGACGAAATCTTCCGGACGGTCGGCCGCCCCGAGCAGGGCGGGCACCCCGTCCAACGTCCAGGCGGTGCCCGGCCCCCACGCCTGCGCGACCACGGTGCCGTCGGCGCGCCGGTGCAGCCGCAGCGTGGCCGGACCGTCCGGCGTGGTGCCGGTCCGCCAGATGGCCGAGCCGTCGGCGTGCCAGGTGGGGTCGCCGCGGCCGCGGCGTAGCGGGCCGAGGACACCGGCGACGTCGAGCCGGAAGTCCGGCCGCCACTCCCGGGTGCTCGTGCCCGCCACGGCGGTCATGGACTTCTCAGACGTCCGCGGAGAAGCGCACCGCGTGCGCGGGCAGCACCACGTCGGGCCAGATCCGCATGCCGTGCCGCAGCTCGCACTGGGCGCCCACGACGGCCCGGTCGCCGATCACGGTGTCGAATACGACCGCGCTCGCCTCCACGCGGGCGCCGTTCCCGACGACCGAATTCACCACGCGCGCGTTGTCCCCGACGACGGCGCCGTCGAACAGCATCGAGCCGTCGACCCGGGCCCCCTTGCCGATCTGCACGCCGCGCCCGACGATCGTGCCGCCGAACACGCGGGCCGTGTCGTCGACCTGGGCGCCGTCCAGCAGCAGCGACTCGCCGGTGGGGCCGGGCAGCGCCGACGAGGGCGCCACGCCGCGCACCAGGTCGGCCGAGCCCTTCACCAGGTCGAGCGGGGTGCCCAGGTCACGCCAGTAGGCGGCGTCGACGTGCCCGGACACCCGGGCGCCGGCCTCCAGCAGGCCGGGGAACGTCTCGCGCTCCACCGACACCGGCCGGCCCTCCGGGATCGACTCGATCACCTCGCGCCGGAACACGTAGCAGCCGGCGTTGATCTGGTCGGTGGGCGGGTCCTCGGTCTTCTCCAGGAACGCGGTGACCCGCCCCTCCTCGTCGGTGGGCACGCAACCGAACGCGCGAGGGTCCTGCACGCGCACCAGGTGCAGCGTGGCGTCGGCCTTGGTGCGGCGGTGGGTGTCGACCACCGCGTTCAGGTCCGTGCCGCACAGCACGTCACCGTTGAACACCAGCACGTCGGGCGCGGAGAGGTACTTGAGGACATTGCGGATGCCACCCCCGGTGCCCAGCGGCTCGCCCTCGACGACGTACTCGATCTCCAGCCCCATCTCGGAGCCGTCGCCGAAGAACTCGGAGAAGGTCTCGGCGAGGTAGCTCGTGCCGAGCACGACCCGCCGCACGCCCGCGGCGCGGATCCGGGAGAGCAGGTGTGCCAGGAACGGCACGCCGGCCGTCGGCAGCATGGGCTTGGGAGCCGACAACGTGAGCGGCCGCAGCCGCGTTCCCTTGCCGCCGACCAGCACCACTGCCTCGACGTCGTCCAGCACGCGCACTCCTCCTACGGTTTCGCTTTCGATTGGCGACGGCGCACGAGCGCCGCCAGCGCCCGCGCCGGTCCGTGAGCGCGGTCGCGCACGTACCGGTGCATCCCGGCCGCGTGCGGCTCCAGAATGCCGTGCTCGCACGCGGTCGTGTCACCGGGCTCGACATCCGCCGCCGCCTCCGGCACCGAGACGACGAGCCAGCCGGCCCGGCCCAGCCGGTCCCCCAGGTCGACGTCGCCGATCCCGCCCGGCCCGCCCAGGTAGCGGCCGTCGAACCCGTCGACGGAATCCCATGCGGCCCGGCGCACGAGCGCCGCCGCCGTGGACACCCAGCCCGTCGGCCCGGCGCCGGCGCCACTGGGGAGCCGGCCGCGCGCGGCGGCGAGCAGGCCCGGCACCGGTCCGCCGGTGGGCCCGTCGACGCCGTGCAGGGCCGCCCCCAGCAGCGCGGCCCGCGGGTGCCGGACGGCCGCCGCGAGCAGCACGTCGATCGCGCCCGCACGCCACCTCAGCCGCGGGTCGGCGAGCACGAGCCACCCCACATCCGGTTCCAGCCCGGCCACGCCGCGGTTGACCGCCGCCGCGCGCCCCACGTCCTCGGCGAGGCGCAGCACGTCGGGGTCCCCCGCGGTGGAGGCGGTGTCGACGACGACCAGGCGGGTGCCGGCAGGGAGCGAGGCCCGCAGCCCGTCGGCGGGTGGCCGCCCCCGCCGAGTGACGGTGACGACGGCGAGCTGGTCGCCGTAGATCCGAACCGGCCCGGTCTCCACGCGGCGAACGGTATCCGGAGGCCGCGCGGTCAGTACTCGTCGAGATCGACCCCGTCCAGCTCGGCCAGCGCCTCGAGAGCCGCCTGGTCCCCCTCGTCGATCGCGATCTGCAGGTAGGGCCGGGCCTCCTCGCCCCTCCCAAGATCGAGGAGGGAACGGCCCAGGACGAAAGCCGACCCGGGCTCGGCGAGCCGCACGGCCTCGCGGAACTCCCGCTCCGCGGCCTCCGGGTCGCCGCGGACGCCGATCAGGAACTGCCCGTAGGCGGTGTGTGCCTGCAGCGCGCCGAGCTCACCCGCCCGCCGGTACAGCTCGTCGGCGTCGGCGTGGCGGCCCTGCTGTGCACGCACGTCGGCGAGCGCGACGATCGTGTCCGGCTGCCGCTCCGTGGCGTACTGCTCCGCGGCGGCCGCTGCCGCGGGCAGGTCACCCGCCTCGAGCTGCAGCTCCACCAGATTGGCGGCGGCGAGCTGGTCCCCCGCCGCGGCCGCTTCGGTCAGCAGGTGCAGCGCCTCGCGCAGCCGGCCCTCGTCGCGCAGCAGGATCGCGAGGTCGTTGGCGGCCGGGATCTCACCGGCCTCGATGGCGAGCCGCAGCAGGGACTCGGCCCGCTCCCGCTCCCCGAGCTGGACCAGCGCCACTCCCAGCCGGCCGGCGAAGCGCACGTGCCCCTGCTCGACGGCCGGCCCGAGCCAGTCGACGACGGCCCGCCAGCTCCCGCTGTCGAAGTACGCCCGCACGAGCAGGTCGGGCGCCGAGGGCTCGCCGCCCGCCACGGCCTGCCGCAGCACCTCCATGGCTTCGAGCGGACGGCCTTGGGCGAGCAGCGCGGCCCCCTGCACGGCAAGGTCCTCCGGGGCCGGTCCGGACGGCTGGTTCATCGCACACCCCTCGCTCGGGTGGCGCGATGCTGCCACCTCACCCGAGGGGCGTCACCGGCGGTAAGGAGCTATGACCTTCCGGTACGCCGAACGGCGGAACCCTTCCGGGACCAATCGGTAGCCCCCGCGTACGACGAGGTTGCGCACGAACTGTGCCCGGGTCGTGAAGCCGAGCTCGCGGAACCGGCGCTGTACCGCGATCTCCGCACGCAGCAGCGCGAGGCCGCCGCGGCGGGCGTACGCCCCCGCGCCCACGCGGTACTTGACGAGCGGCTCGGCGACGTTGGCCACCCGCGCGTCGGCGAGGATCAGCTTCGCCCAGAGCAGGTAGTCCTCCATCTTCGCGAAGTCGGTGTAGCCGCCGACGCCGGTGACGAGCGGCCGCCGGTACACGACCGTCGGATGGTTGAACGGGGTGGCGAACCGGGCCCGGCGCCGGATCTCCGCGGGTTCGGTCGGGACGGCTCGCGTGCCGACGACGACGTCCGGGTCGTCGCCGAACTCCAGCAGGCCAGAGCCGACGACGTCGACACCGGACTCGATGATCGGCAGCTGCACCGCGAACCGGTGCGGCAGGGAGATGTCGTCGGCGTCCATGCGGGCGACCACGTCGTGCCGGCAGGCGGCGAGCCCGGCGTCGAGCGCCGGGCCGAGCCCGACGTTGCGCTCCAGCTCCACGACGTCCACCGGCACCGGGCTTCCCGCCGCGAGCTCCGCGATCCGCTCGGCCAGCGGAGCGGGAACCGGCCCGTCACGCACGATGACGACCTGATCCGGGCGGCGGGTCTGCGCGTCCACCGAGGACCGGAACGCCTCGGTGAGGAAGTCGGGCCGGTCACCGGCCCAGACGGGCAGCAGAAGCGACAACCGCTCGGACAACGGGTGCTCCCCTCCGCTCCGGCCGCGCCCACCGGAGTCACGGTGTGTAACAGGCGGCGTCGCGATCACGGTCACCCGCGACACGCCGCTCGGCGGTGTGGACGAACGCGCCTCGTGTTGCACCCTAGGAGACAGGGCGATCACGACGAGCGGAGGTGCACCGATGAACGGACGGAGCACCGGACGCTCGACGCTCCCACGACCGGCGACACACGACCCGATCCGGCCCCGGCCGCCGGGCGTGCCGCCGCCGCGCAGGGCCGATCGTCCCCCTCCCCGCGGCGGTCGGCGGCAACCGGCGCCGGCCGAGCGGGCCAGGCCGAGCCTTCGGCGACGCATCCGCGTGGCGATGGTCGTGGCCTCGGCGCTGGTGCTGGTGCTCACGGGCACGGCGTGGGGCCTGTACCGCGATGTCACGGCGGGCATCACCACCACCGACGTCATCGCGGGCGGAGGCGACGGCGGGGACCAGAACATCCTGCTCGTCGGCGTGGACAGCCGCACCGACGCGCAGGGCAGGCCGCTGCCGCCCGAGGTGCAGCGGATGCTCAACAGCGGGGCCGACACCGGCGTGCTGAATGCCGACACGATCATCCTGTTGCACGTGCCGGAGGGCGGCGGGGCCGCCACCGCGTTCTCCATCCCGCGCGACGCCTACGTGAACATCCCCGGCTACCGCCGCGACAAGATCAACGCGGCGTACCCGGCGACCAAGGCGCTCGCCGCCGAGCGGCTGGTGGACGACGGGGTCCGGGATCCGGCCCGCGTGGAGGCCGAGTCGGCGCAGGAAGGCCGCAGCACGCTGATCCGCACGGTCGAGAACCTGACGGGCCAGACGGTCGACCACTACGCCGAGGTCAACCTGCTCGGGTTCCACAACCTCACCACCGCGATCGGCGGCGTGGACGTCTGCCTGCGCGATCCCGTGAACGACCCGCTGTCCGGCGCGCGGTTCAGCGCGGGGCCCCAGACGATCTCCGGGACGGACGCGCTCGCGTTCGTCCGCCAGCGCCACGGCCTGCCCGACGGCGACCTGTCCCGCATCCGCCGCCAGCAGGTCTTCCTCGCCGCGGTCGCGGACAAGATCCTCGCCGGCGGCGTCCTCACCGACCCGGCCCGGCTCGGTGCCCTGGTCCAGGTGGCGCAGCAGTCCCTCGTCATCGACGAGGGTTGGGACCTGCTCGGGTTCGCCCGGCAGGCGGCCGATCTCGCGGCCGGGAACCTGCAGTTCGTCACGATCCCGACGAGTGGCCGTGAGTCCAACACGCGCGGCGACGTCGTGCTCGTCGAGCCCCGGGCCGTCGAGGACTTCATCGTGCAGCGGATCGGTGAGCAGGCGGCGGCCGCGCAGGCCGCCGCGGCCGCCGCCGAGGTCGCCGAAGCGGTGCCGCCCCCGCCCGTGGATCTCATCGCCTCGCGGTACGTGGTGGACGTGCGCAACGGCTCGGACCTGGGCGGCATGGCCGGCTCGGTGGCCGATCACCTGCGAGGCCTCGGCTTCGCGCGCGGGATCGTGGACAACGCGCAGGCAGCCGACACCTCGGTGGTGCGCTACACCGGCGCGGACGCCGACGCCGCGCGCGCGGTGGCCGAGCAGCTCGGTGACATCGGCACCGAGCACGATGGATCGGTCGCCCGCGGGCACCTGAACGTGCTGCTGGGCGCCGACTTCGACCCGGCCGTCCTTCCCGCGTCCGGGCAGGAGGAGCCGGCGCCCACCACCAGTGCCGAACCGAAGCCGACCGAGCCGATCACGGCGGCGGGCGTGCCCTGCATCGACTGACGCCGCCCAGCGGGCGCCGTCGGCGAAGGCCGCCATAGTGTGCGGGCGTGACGCTCACCGCCGCCCTCCTCGGCCCGTTGCGCTCCGGCGCCGCCGCCGCGCGCCCGCTCATCACGTTCTACGACGACGCGACCGGCGAGCGCGTGGAGCTCTCCGGCACGACCACCGCGAACTGGGCCGCGAAGGCCGCCAACCTGCTGCGGGAGGAGTGCGACGTCGAGCCGGGCGCACCGGTCGCGCTGCTGCTGCCCGCGCACTGGCAGACGGCCGCGGCACTGCTCGCGGTGTGGTGGTGCGGAGCTGCGGTCGTCACCGAGCCCGGCGAGGCCGAGTGGGTGCTGTGCGACGCCGACCGCGTCGACATCGCGCTCGCGTCCGAGCCTGCGGGTGGCGTGGTGGCGCTGTCGCTCGACGCCTTCGGCAAGGGCGTGCCCGGCCTGCCTGCCGGCGTGGTGGACTTCGCCACGGAGGTGCGGTTGCAGGGCGACGAGTTCGTGCCGTGGGAGCAGGTTCCCGACGACGCCCCCGCGCTCGACGGCGCCACGATCGGTCAGGTCCTCGCCGATGCCAGGACCCGGGCGGGCGAGCTGGGCGTCTCGCGCTCGGACCGGGTGCTGTCCACGCTGGACTGGAACACGGTCGACGGGCTGCGGGACGGTCTGCTCGCGGTGCTGGCCGCGGAGGCGTCCCTGGTGCAGGTCCGCAACCCGGACGAGGCGGCGCTGGAGCGGCGCGCCGCCGCGGAACGCACCACCGTCCGCCTCGGGTAGGAATCAGGTGGACGGAGCCACAACACTCGAAGGGTGCTCTCCAGCGAGTACGTCGCGTCACGCCGTGAGCGGCGCGGGGGCGCGGTAGGCCAGCCGCGACGGCAACGCGAACAGCCACGAGGCGCCGGCCGTCACCAGCAGCCGATGCGTCAGGAGCGACAGCACGGTGAACGCCACGGCCATCGCGGCCGGAAGCACGTACGCGGCCGGCGCCGGGACCTCGACGTGGCGCAACCCGACCATGAACAGGGCGATCCAGAAGATGTGGATCAGGTAGACCGGGAGCGTCCGGGCGCCGAGGGCGACGAGCGGGCGACCGAGCCCGGACCGGGAGATCCAGGCGGCGAACAGGACCCCGAACGTGACCGCGAGGACGTTCAACGCCAGGGCGACCCCCGGGATCGAACGGATGCCCAGTACGACGGCGCCCACCGCGCAGGCGACGCACACCACGGCACCGGCGATCACCGTGACCGCCGTGCCCCACCGGGCCACGCGCTCGATCACGGTCCGGGCGTGCCAGCCGAGCAGGAAGAAGAACAGGTGACGCGCCATGCGCGTCCACACGTCGCTCTCGAACTGCAGCACCTCGGCGCCCACGAACGCGGACAGCACGCCGGCAGCTCCCAGCTGCAGCCACACCGGAATGCCCCTGATCAGTTTGCCGATCACCGCGAACAGGGCGAGCGCGTAGATGAACCACATTCCCGAGCCGGGTTCCAGCAGCGCCCGCGCCAGCGCCACGACGTCCGTGTCGTCGACGTACGGATCCACTGCGGCCACCGCGGGAATGTGGAAGAACGCGAAGCGGAGCAGGGTCCACCCGACGAAGAGGTACAGGAAGAACGCCACCCGTTTGTGCAACAACGTCCGCCACGGCGCCGCGAGCGGCGCCGCGACGAAGAGCCCGGAGGCGAGGAAGAACAGCGGCATGCGCACCGATGCGAGGGCCGTGTTGACCGCGACCACGGCAGGTGGCGCCAGTCCCGAGGTATGCAGGAACGACACCGAGTGGTGAGCCACCACGAGCAGGATCGACAGGCCCTTGGCCGCATCGACCCATGCCAGCCGCGAGGGTTCGCGTACCGGGAGCAAGGACAGTGGGGAGCTGTGTTGCGCCGACATCCGCGCGGAGGATTCCATCCTTCGACACGAGACACAACCTGTGACGGTGCGACTACGCCTTGAGCAGGGCGCGCGCCATCACCATTCGCTGGATCTGGTTGGTTCCCTCGTAGATCTGGGTGATCTTGGCGTCGCGCATCATGCGCTCGACCGGGAAGTCCTTCGTGTAGCCGGCGCCACCCAGTAGCTGCACGGCGTCGGTTGTGACGCTCATCGCCGTGTCGGAGGCGAAGCACTTCGCGGCGCTCGAGATGAAACCGAGATTCGGCTCGCCCCGTTCGGCGCGCGAGGTGGCGACGTACACGAGCTGGCGGGCGGCCTCCACCTTCATCGCCATGTCGGCGAGCATGAACTGCACGCCCTGGAACTCGCCGATGGCCTTACCGAACTGCTTGCGTTCCTTGACGTACGCGGTGGCGACGTCGAGCGCGCCCTGCGCGATGCCCACGGCCTGCGCGCCGATCGTCGGGCGGGTGTGGTCGAGCGTGGAGAGCGCGGTCTTGAAGCCGGTGCCCTCGGCGCCGATGATCCGGTCCGCCGGGATCGTGCAGTCCTGGAAGTAGATCTCCCGGGTGGGCGAGCCGTTGATGCCGAGCTTGCGCTCCTTGGGGCCCACCTCGAAGCCCGGGTCGTCGCGGTGCACGACGAACGCGGAGATCCCGTTGGCCCGCTTCTCCGGTTCGGTCACTGCCATCACCGTGTACCAGGTGGACTCCCCCGCGTTGGTGATCCAGCACTTGGTGCCGTTCAGCACCCAGGAGTCGCCGTCGCGGCGAGCGCGGGTCTTCATCGAGGCCGCGTCCGAACCGGCCTCGCGCTCCGACAGCGCGTAGCTGATCATCGCGTCGCCCGCCGCGATGGACGGCAGGACCTGACGCTTCAGCTCGTCGGACGCCGACAGGAGGATCGGCGTGAGCCCCAACCCGTTGACGGCCGGGATCAGCGAGGACGACGTGCAGACGCGCGCGACCTCCTCGATCACGATGCAGCCTGCGAGCTCGTCCGCCCCCTCGCCGCCGTACTCCTCCGGGATCACGACCGCCTGGAACCGGGCCTTGACCAGGGCGTTCTGCGCCTCGATCGGGTATCGGCCCTGCTCGTCGACCTCGGCGGCGTACGGGGCGATCTCCTTCTCCGCGAGCGCCCGTACCGCCTCGCGCAGCGCCTCGTGCTCGTCGCTGAGCCGGTAGGTGTCGAAGTCGGAGTTCATGGCGACCAGCGTAACGGCACTGCGTGCCATCACTCAAGCTGCTTGCTACCCTCCGTGCCATGACAGGCGCCACCCGCCGCGGCCGCTCCCCCGAGGGCCGGGCCCAGGTCCGGCGCGATCTGGTCGCCGCCGCCGTGCGGCTGTTCCGCACCCGCGGCTACGAGGACACGACGGTCGACGACATCGCGGCCGCGGCCGGCGTCGGGCGGCGGACGTTCTTCCGCTACTTCCCGAGCAAGGAGGACGCGATCTCGCCCGACCACGAGATCGGCCTGGCGCGGATCGCGGAGGTGTTCGCCGCCGCGCACCCGGCCGAGCCCGCGGCGGCGCTCGTGCTGCGGGCCGGGGAGACGGTGTTCGACCTCTACGCCGACGACCCCGAGCTCTCCGTGGCGCGCTTCCGGCTCACCCATGAGGTGCCGGCCCTGCGGGACCGCGAGTCGGCGCGGGTGGACCACTACCGCCGCCTGTTCACCCGGCAGCTGCGCGAGCGCTTCGCCGGCGAACCGGACGGCGAGCTGCGCGCCGCGGTGATCGGCGCCGCGGTCGTGGCCGCCCACAACCTCGCGCTGCGCGCCTGGCTCGCCGGCGGCGGCCGGCCCGATGAGCTGGACGGATACCGCGACCGGTTCCGGAAGGTCGTCGACCTGCTGCCGGGCGAGCCGGCGCTGAACGGTGTGACGGAGCGCCTCGAGGCGGCCGTCGCCCGCTTGGAGCAGCACGCTTGACCGGAGGGGGAACAGCTAACACACCGCTCGGCGGTCGTCCACCGGAGGTGTGGGGGGCAACCCCCAACGTGAAGGTCTGGCTGGCAGCAGTACGACCCCAGGGCAGCGGGGTGGTAGCCGGCTCGTCCGGTGCCGGATCCTTCTTCTTGCCGCAGACAGCGATCTGGCGGAAGGGAGAACGACGATGAGCACACCGGCGCCCCCCTCAGCCACCGTGACCTCGCCACTCTCCGTGCCGCCGGTCGTTGCGGGAAACCTCGCGGCACGGGCGGCGTACTGGTCGTGGGCGGCAGGCACCTCCGCGACCAGTTCGCTGCCCTTCGCCATTCCGGCTCACTGCGAGTAGGGGAGCGGCCATCATGTTCATCGCCGACACCGTCCCCGTCCTCACACGGCAGGACCGCTGCGATCGCTGCCGCGCCGTGGCCCACGTGCGGGCCGTGCTCCCGGCCGGCAACGACCTGCTGTTCTGCGAGCAACACGCCCGCCAGCACGCGCCACGGCTGCGTGAGATCGGCGCGCTGCTCTCACCCGAGCCCTGAGCTCCCCAGCACACACTGCGAGCCCGATCGCCTGAGGCGACCGGGCTCGCAGTGGTTCGGCGGACATGCGTGATCCCCGGGCCGCAGCGTGCTGCGTGACCGAGCTGGACGGGCTCGGACCCGGGGATCACGGGTGACTGCCTGGAATTCGCCGGCACCACACCGGCTTCCACTTGGCCGTCGGAAACGAGTCCTTGTGGTGCTAGCGGACAGCCACCTCACGAGTCCTGTAGCTATTCAACGCTGGACCACCTCCTCTCACGTGTACCGCCACAGTACGGCCGGGAGCCGCGGGCGCGCCACGAGAATTCCGCAGATCACTTTTCGGCGGCGGCGGCACGCAGCGCGGCGTCCTTGGCGAGCACGGAGTCGGCGAGGTCGGCCTGGAAGCGCACCATCCGCTCGCGCAGCGCGTCGTCGACGGTGGCGAGCATCCGCACGGCGAGCAGCCCGGCGTTGCGCGCCCCGCCGACAGCCACGGTGGCCACCGGCACACCCGCCGGCATCTGCACGATCGAGAGCAACGAGTCGAGACCGTCGAGCTGGGCGAGGGGCACCGGCACGCCGATCACCGGCAACGGGGTGGCGGCGGCGACCATCCCGGGCAGGTGCGCCGCTCCCCCGGCCCCGGCGATCACCACGCGCAGCCCCCGCCCCGCCGCGCTCGTGGCGTAGTCGAGCATGCGCTGGGGAGTGCGGTGCGCCGAGTACACGCCCACCTCGTAGGGCACCTCGAACTCGGCGAGCGCGGAAGCGGCGGCCTCCATGACGCGCCAGTCCGAATCGCTCCCCATGATCACGCCGACCTGCGGCGACGGTGCCGGCTCAGGCACGCTGCACCTCCTGCTCCCTCCGGCCGGTGTGCGGCGACCAGCCGTCCGGCCACTGCGCGGTGGACAGCCACGTGGCGGCCAGCGCCGCCCGCGACCGCACCGCAGCCATGTCCTCGCCCAGCACCGTGACGTGCCCGACCTTGCGGGCCGGCCGCTCGGCCTTCCCGTAGAGGTGCACCTTCACGTCCGGGAATCTCGCGAAGAGGTGGTGCACCCGCTCGTCCACCGACATCGCCGGCGGCTGCGCCGCACCGAGCACGTTGGCCATGACCACGGCGGGTGCCGTCGGCGCCGTGGCGCCGAGCGGGTAGTCCAGCACCGCCCGCAGGTGCTGCTCGAACTGCGAGGTGCGGGAGCCCTCGATCGTCCAGTGCCCGGAGTTGTGCGGTCGCATGGCCAGCTCGTTGACGACGAGCACCCCGTCGGTCCGCTCGAACAGCTCGACCGCGAGCAGCCCCGTCACCCCCAGCTCGGCGGCGATCCGCAGTGCCATCTCCTGCGCCCCGGCGGCCACGTCCTCGTCCAGGCCGGGGGCGGGCGCGAGGACCTGGACGCACTGGCCGTCCTCCTGCACGGTCTCCACCACCGGCCACACGGCCGCCTGGCCGAACGGGGACCGCGCGACGAGCACCGCCAGCTCCCGGCGCATCGGCACGGCCTCCTCGACGAGCAACGGCGTGCCGGCCGCCAGGAGCTCCGCGACGAGCTCGGGCTGCGGGCCGCGCAGCATCCACACGCCGCGCCCGTCATAGCCGCCACGGGCCGCCTTGAGCACCGCCGGCAGGCCGTGCTCGGCGGCGAACCCCGCGACGTCATCCGGCTCGTGCACCTCGGAGAACGCCGGCCCGGCCAGGCCGAGCCCGGCGAGCCTGCGGCGCATCACGAGCTTGTCCTGCGCGTGCAGCAGCGCGTCCGGGCCGGGGTGCACGGGCACGCCGGCGTCGACGAGCCGGCGCAGGTGTTCCTGCGGCACCTGCTCGTGGTCGAACGTGACGGCCGAGCACCCGCGGGAGAACGCGCGCAGGGCGGACAGGTCGGAGGCGGCACCGGGGTGCACGTCGGCGCACACGAGCGCGGCGGGATCGGCCGGGTCGGCGGCGAGCACGCGCAGTGACTGGCCGAGCGCGATAGCGGCCTGGTGCGTCATGCGGGCGAGCTGCCCGGCACCGACCATCCCGACGATCGGGAGGCGCCCGGCGGGGTGCGAGCGGGAGTCGTTCACGGTGGAGGGAGCCTACCGGCGCGCGGTGCGACGCCGGCGTCTGGCACGATCGAACAGGTGTCCGTTGTCGAGTCGGCGCTCGCGATCATCCCGCAGCCCTACCGCGACATCGCCATCAAGCACCGCGAGTTGGTGAAGTTCGCTTTCGTCGGGGGCACCACGTGGATCATCGACACCGTGGTGTTCCTGCTGCTCAAGTCCACGGTGCTGGCCGAGAAGCCGCTCACGGCGAAGATCATCGCCGTGCTGGTGGCCACGATCGTGTCGTACGTGCTCAACCGCGAGTGGTCCTTCCGCACCCGGGGCGGTAGGGAACGCCACCACGAGGCGGCGCTGTTCTTCCTCGTCAGCGGCGTCGGCGTGGCCGTCTACTCGGCGCCGCTCGCGATGTCGCGCTACCTGTTCCACCTCGAGGTTCCCGAGGTGAGCCCGCTCACTGAGGGGATCGCCGACTTCGTCAGCGGACAGATCATCGGAGTGCTCGTCGGCATGGCGTTCCGCTGGTGGGCCTTCCGCCGCTTCGTCTTCCCGGACCAGGACGTCCGCCGCCGCGTCCCGACCCTGGACGGGTAGTTCCGGCAGACCTGTCGGCTCAGCGTGGCGACGACGTCCTGCGCGGGGTAGCCCCGACCACGTCGTCCGCCCGAGCCGCCGGTAGGAAGATCGTGAAGACCGGCGGGCGGGAGCGGGAGAGCTCCAGGCGCCCGCCGTCGGCCTCCACGAGCGCACGGGCGAGCGCGAGCCCGATGCCGGTGGACGAGCCGACCGACACCCCGCGGTCGAACACGTGCGGCACGAGCTCCTCGGGCACCCCGGCACCCGCGTCGGTGACCTCCACCAGCAGGGACGTCTCGGCGGCGCGGGCGCTGAGCGTGACCGTACCGGAGCCGTGCTGCACCGCGTTGTCGAGCAGCGCGCCGATCGCCTCGCGGATGCGGGCCGGCGTGACCCTGGCGAGCAGCCCGTCCGGCACCCGGACCTTCAGCGAGCGGCCGCTCGCCCTGAGCGTGGGCCGCCACTCCTCCGCCACGGCGCTGAGCGCCTCCCTCAGGTCCTGCGGCTCGGCGCCCGCGGCCCGCGCCACCCGCGCGGCCTCCAGCAGCTCGTCGAGCACCTCGGCGAGCCGCTCGGCCTGCTCCAGCGCGGCGAGCGCCTCGCTGCGCGCCGTGGGGTCGGGATGGGAGGCGAGCTCGTCGAGCCGCAGCTGCAGCGCGGTGAGGCGGCTGCGCAGCTGGTGGGACACGTCGCCGACGAGCGCCCGCTCCCGCTGCAGCAGGTCTGCGAGCGCCACGGCGGAGGTGTCCAGCACGTCCGACACGCGGTCCAGCTCGGGGATCCCGTGCCGGTCGGGTACCGCCCTGAAGTCGCCCGCGCCGAGCCGGGCCGCCCGGTCGGCCACCCCGCGCAACGGCTCGGCCAGCCGCCGCGCCGTGACGGTGGCGACCACCGCGCCCGTGCCGACCGACAGCACGACGAGCAGCAGCACCACGGCCGTGACCTGCAGCTGCTCGGTGCGCATCAACTGCAGCGGCTCCTGCATGACGAGCACGTCGCCCGGTCCGAACGGCAACGACTCGGAGACCGGGTCGTTCCCCACCTCCGCGCCGACCACCTGATCCGGCTCACCGGCGCGCTGCAGCACCAACCGCCCGCCCCTCGGCACGGCGAGCTCGATCGCCGCCCGGTCGATGAGCGCGCCGGCCGTGTCCAGCCGCGCGGCCACCTGCTCCAGGCGGGACAGCAGGTCGGCGCGGTGGATGTCCTCCACCAGCCGCCACGTGGTGATCGCGAGCGGGCCGCCGAGCACCAGCGCGGTGATGGCGACCACGAGCAATGTCGACTGCAGGATCCGGCGGCGCACCGTGGCTCTCTCAGTTGTGGTTGAACCGGAAGCCGACACCGCGCACCGTGGCGATCCGGCGCTCCCCGCCGATCTTGCGGCGCAGCCACGACATGTGCATGTCCAGCGTCTTGGACGTCTTCATGTCCGGGTCGTTCCACACCTCGCGCAGGATCTCCTCGCGCGTGACGACCTGGCCGGCGCGCAGCAGCAACACCCGCAACAGCTCGAACTCCTTGTTGGCGAGGCCCACCTCGACGCCGTCCACGAGCACCCGGCGACCGGAGAGCTCCATCCGCACGCCGCCCACCTCGACGGCCTCGGGGGTGAGCCGGCGCAGCAGGGCCCGCACGCGTGCGAGCAGCTCGGCCAGCCGGAAGGGCTTGCCGACGTAGTCGTCGGCGCCGGCGTCCAGCCCGACGACGAAGTCGACCTCGTCGGTGCGGGCGGTGAGCATCAGCACCGGCAGGTCCGGGTCCTCCAGCCGCACCCGCCGGCAGACCTCGAGGCCGTCCATGCCGGGCAGGCCGAGGTCGAGGACGAGCAGGTCCACCTGGCCGCGCCGCACGCGCTCTAGCGCGGCGGCGCCGTCGGTGGCGACCTCGACGGCGTACCCCTCTCGCTGCAGCGCCCGGGACAGGGGCTCGGCGATCGCGGCGTCGTCCTCGGCCAGCAGGACGGTGGTCACCGGGGAAGTCTAGTGCGCGGGATCATCGGTGGGTGTTCACCGACAACCGCGTCCGCCCGCCCGTCGTCGCCGACGAGCGCAGCCGCGGACTCGGCGGCGAGGACGCCCCACCGATGTACTACTCGGACGCCGATCCGGACGGCGACTTCGACAACGTCGACCCGGCAGGCACCGACGCCGCCTTCGCCGCGTGGCGGGCCGAGTGCGCCCGGGCCCGGGAGAGCGCCGCGGCGCTCCCGTCGCTGGACGTGATGATGACCCGCCGCACCGGGCAGCTGGTGTCGGCGCGCTGGGTGCTCGTCCACATGGTGGAGGAGTACGCCCGCCACAACGGCCACGCCGACCTGCTGCGGGAGCGGATCGACGGCGCCACGGGTGAATGAGGCAGGCTTGCCGATCGTGGACGCCGACCTCGAGCTCGCCCTGCGCCTCGCCGACACGGCCGACGAGATCAGCCTCGCTCGGTTCCGGGCCGCCGACCTGCGGGTCACCCGCAAGCCGGACCGCACGCCCGTCACCGACGCCGACACCGCCGTCGAGGACGCGCTGCGCCGCGCGATCGCCGTCGAGCGTCCCGGCGATGCGGTCCTCGGCGAGGAGCGCGGCGGCGCCGTGACCGACGCCGAGCGCGGCTGGGTGCTCGACCCGATCGACGGCACGAAGAACTTCTCCCGTGGAGTGCCGGTCTGGGCGACCTTGATCGCGCTGACCGTGCGCGGAGAGCCGGTGGTCGGGGTGGCGAGCGCACCCGCGCTGGGCCGGCGGTGGTGGGCGGCGCGCGGCGAGGGCGCCTGGGCCTCGGACCCGTCGGGGACGCGCCGGATCACCGTCTCCGGCGTCGGCGAGCTGGCCGACGCCTACCTCTCCACGACCGACGTCAAGACGTTCACCGAGATCGGCCGCCGCGACGACTACCTGCGGTTGGTCGACGCGTGCTGGGAGACCCGCGCGTTCGGCGACTTCTGGATGTACTGCCTGGTCGCGGAGGGCGTGCTCGACCTGGCCGTGGACGCCGCGGCGAACCCGTGGGACCTCGCGGCCCTCGTGCCGATCCTCACCGAGGCGGGCGGCGCCCTCACCGACCTCTCCGGAGCCGCGACGTTCACCGGCGGGGACGGGCTCGCCTCCAACGGCGCCGTCCACAAGGCCGCCCTCGCGATCGTCGGTAGGTGAGGGGTGGAACCGGAGCTCTACTTCGAGGACCTCACCCCCGGCCGCGTCTTCGACCTCGGCACCGCGGTCGTCGACCGCGACGAGATGCTCGCCTTCGCCCGCCGGTTCGACCCGCAGCCGTTCCACGTCGACGAGGAGGCCGGCAAGGCGTCGCTCTTCGGCGCTCTCGCGGCCTCGGGCTGGTTCACCGCGTCCGTGTGGATGCGCACCTACGTGGACGGCGTGCTCGCTCGCGCCTCCTCCCTCGGCTCGCCGGGCGGAGAGGACATCTCCTGGCCCGCCCCGGTGTTCGCCGGTGACGAGCTGCGGGCGTCGATGGAGGTGCTGGAGGCGCGCCGCTCCCGCAGTCGCCCGAACCTGGGCCTGGTGAAGCTGCGCGCCTCGCTGCACCGCGGCGACGAGAGGGTCTTCCGCAGCGTCTTCACGGGCATGTTCGGCACGCGCCCGGGATGATCCGGCCTACCCGCGCTCTGCCCGCTCCTTCTCGTACTTCTCGGTCATGTGCGCGATGGCGGCCACCTGCTGCTCGGAGAGGCCGGAGCGGGTCTCGGAGGCCCGCGCCTTCGCGTCGAGCGTGGGCTGCGCCTGCCCCTGGAACCGGGGCATGACGTGCTGCGCCACCAGCTCGAACGAGCGGCGGGTGGCCTCCGGGTTCGCCCACTCGTGCGCCAGCAGCAGCATGGCACCGAACCCACCGGACTGGTCGACGAGCCGCTGCACCTGCGCGGCCGCATCGTCCGGCGTGCCGATGGCGCCGATGCCCGCCTCGTTCACGAAATCGATCATCTCCCGGACGTCGCCGCCCTCCACGGCCATCTGCGGGAACGCGGCGACCTTCTGGAAGTACCGGAACCACTGTTCGATGCCGTGCTCGACGTCCCGGTAGGCCTGTTCGCGTGTCTCCGCCACGTGCATCAGCCCGACGAGCCGCCAGGCCACCCGGTCCACGGTGGTGCCGTACGCCGACGCCCGCTCTTCCATGACGTTCCAGTGGTGGGCGAGGGCGTCGAAGCCCGCCTGGGTGAGCGTGGCTCCGATGGACAGCAGGCCGACGCCGTGGCGGCCCGCCAGCCGCGGTCCGGTGGGCGAGGCCACGGCGGCGACGGCGACGTCGAACAGCGGGTCGGAGTAGGGCCGCAGGTGCAGCCGGGCGTCGATCAGCCGGTGGGTGTGGGTGGTGGCCGTGACCGGCTCGTCGCCGCGCAGCAGCCGCACGACGATGTCGAGGTTCTCCTCGAGCAGCTCGCGCGTGTCGGTGGGGTTCAGGCCGATCATCGCCGAGTCGGTGGGCAGGGAACCGGGGCCGACGCCGAGCATCACGCGCCCGCGCGTCAGGTGGTCGAGCAGCACGATCCGCTCCGCCACCCACAGCGGGTTGTGGTAGCTCAGGGAGACCACGCCGGTGCCGAGCCGGATGTGTTTGGTGCGCTCCGCCGCCGCCGCGATGAAGATCTCCGGCGACGCGATGATCTCCGAGCCCGCGGAGTGGTGCTCGCCGATCCATGCCTCGTCGTAGCCCAGGTCGTCGAGATGCTGCACGAGCCGCAGGTCGCGTTGCAACGCGCTGGTCGGGTTCTCGCCCGCGGGGTGGAAGGGGGCCAGGAAGATGCCGAACCTCAGTCGGGACACGAGCCGCTCCAGTCGTCGCTGACGGGAAACCTCGACCGTAGGCGCGCCCGGCCCGTGCGGTCACCCCTCCGATCGGATAGCCCGCCCGGGCCCGGGCGGGCTATCCGCGTAGGTCGAGAAGGGCGTCGATGTCGATCCGCATCTCGAACGGCTCGCTGACGACGAGCTCCCCGCTCGCGGTCTGGCTCTCGACATAGCCGTCGCCCGGCGCGCCGAGGGCGAACGCGGTGATCGTGGGAGCCGGCGGGTCGAGGTCGACCACCCAGTAACTCGGGATTCCCGCCTCGGCGTACTCGAACGGCTTCAGGTGCAGGTCGACCTTCCTCGAGCCGGGCGAGATGATCTCGACGGCGAGGACGACGTCCGATGCGGAGAGCCGCTCCTGGTGGCTGCGGGCCGTGGTGACCACCACGTCCGGCGATCGGACGGTGGCCGGCTCGACCCGATCGACCACGACATCCACGTCCAGCAACATGGTGAGTTCGGACGGCAGGCATCGGTGGATCTGCATCCCGAGGCGGAACATCGCGTCCTGGTGCAGCGGGCGGGGGCGCGGTGCCACGACGAGCACCCCTTCCTGCAGCTCGTAGCGCGCGGACTCGTCCTCCGGCAGCGCGACGAACTCCTCGAGCGTCATCAGTGATCGGTGCAGCGGCATCGCCATTGCACTTCCTCCTGTTCGATCGCTCGAATTGTGGCGGTCACCACCGACAGTCTGACGCAGCCGCGCAGCGACAGCGCCCGGCACGCCGGTGTCAGCCGCCCGCCAACGCCCGCACCACCCGCGACGGCGACGGCCGCCCGAGCCGCTCGGCCATCCACACGCTCGTGGCGACCAGCGCGTCGAGGTCCACGCCGTGGGCGATGCCGAGGCCGTCGAGCATCCAGACGAGGTCCTCGGTGGCGAGGTTGCCGGTGGCCGACTCGGCGTAGGGGCAGCCGCCCAGCCCGCCGGCGCTCGCGTCCACCGTGCGGACGCCGCGGCGAAGGGCGGCGAACGTGTTGGCCAGCGCCTGGCCGTAGGTGTCGTGGAAGTGCACCGCGAGCTGGCGGATCGGCACCCCTGCCGCGATGCACGCGTCGAGCACGGCGTCGACGTGCCCCGGGGTGCCGGTGCCGATGGTGTCGCCGAGGGAGATCTGGTGACAGCCCATGCCGGCCAGCCGGCGCGTCACGGCACCCACCTGCTCCGGTGCCACGGCGCCCTCCCACGGGTCGCCGAAGCACATCGAGACGTACCCGCGCACCCGGAGGCCGGCCGCGAGCGCTCGCGACACCACCGGCTCGAACATGCCGAACTGCGCGTCGAGGGTGCTGTTGAGGTTGCGCTGGGCGAAGGTCTCCGTGGCGCTCGCGAAGATCGCGACGTGCGAGACGCCGGCGTCGAGTGCCCGGTCGAGGCCGCGCTCGTTGGGCACCAGCACCGGGTAGTCCACACCCTCGGCCCGCACGAGCCGGCGCAGAAGGTCGCCTGCGTCGGCGAGCTGGGGAACCCATTTGGGGTGCACGAAGCTGGTGGACTCCAGCACGCGCAGGCCCGCTGCGGCGAGCCGGTGCAGGAACTCGGCCTTCACCTCGACCGGCACCACGCCCGACTCGTTCTGCAGCCCGTCCCGGGCGCCCACCTCGTAGATCGTGACGTGCTCGGGGAGCCCGGAGGCGGGCACCGCCATCGGCAGGTGTCGCGTCACGAAGCCACCTCGTTCATCCATGCCTCCGCTCCGGCGCGCTCGCGGCCTCGTACGACACCGCCCGGCTCCTCCGGTGCTCGGTCACTCGTTCCTCGCTCCCCCGCTCGCGGGGTAGAGCACGGCGTGCACCCGTCGCACACCCGGCACGTCGTCGAACTCCAGCGACTCGTCGGAGTCCGACTCGACGACCAGCGTGCCCGATCCGACCGTGCGCTCCAACAGGCTCTGGCGGAACTGCACGCTGCTGATCCGCTTCAGCGGGATGTCCATGCCGTGGCGGCTGAACACGCCCTCCCGCACCAGCACCCGGCGGTCCGTCACCACGAAGTGCGTGGTGCGCCAGCGCACCACCGGGAACACCGTGAACCGGCCGACGAGCGCGAGCCCCGCCACGGCGAGCGCGAGCCACGCCCACGGCGCCCAGGCCTGCGCGCTCACGAGCGCGGCGAGAAAGCTGGCGACCCCGACGACGAGCAGCAGCACGACCACGGGCACCACGAGCATCTTCCAGTGCGGGCGCCGGTGCACGACCACCTGCTCGCCCTCCACGAGCAGATCGTCCGGATAGGCCACGCGTTCCACGGTAGGCGCTGGCGCCACGTCGAGCGGGTCACGACCCGCGGGGACGCACCGCCCTGCTACCCGGACGGGCGCAGGTGCACCACGTCGCCCGCGGCGACGGCCCGCCGGTGGCCGGCCGCGTCGAGCAGCAGCAGCCGCCCGTCGCGGTCGACGTCCTCGGCGATGCCGCGCAGCGCCGCTCCGCCGGGAAGCTCGACCTTGACCTCCGAGCCGAGCGTGGCGCAGGCGGCCCGGTAGTCGGCGCGCAGCCGGGTGGACTCCGCGTCGCCGCGACCGTCGCGCCACGCGGCCTCCCGCTCGGCGAGGCGGTCGAGGAGAGTGGTGAGCATGCGGCTGCGGTCGACGACGGCACCCTCGCCGGCGAGCGACGTGGCTCCCGGCTGGTCGGGCGGCGACGCCGCGACGTTCAGCCCGATCCCCACGACGACCGCCGGCCGGACCGCGTCGGCGACCTCGGCGAGGATCCCGGCCGCCTTGCGCCGCTCCGCACCGAGCAGCAGGTCGTTGGGCCACTTGAGCCCGGCGGGGACGTCGCAGACCGCGCGGATGCTGTCGTACAGGGCGAGCCCGGCCAGGAGCGGCAGCCAGGCGAACCGCGCCGGCGGCACGCCGGTGGGGCGCAGCAGCACGCTGACCGTGATGCCGGTGCCCGGCGGGGCCACCCAGCTACGCGCGAGCCGGCCGCGCCCGGCCGCCTGGTGCTCCGCAACGAGGACGGTGTGGTCGGGCGCACCATCAGCGGCGGCGGCGAGGAGATCGGCGTTGGTGGAGCCCGTACGCTCCACGACGTCGACCTGCGCCCACCGCCCGCTGAGCGCAGCGCGCAGGGCCTCCGCGTCCAGCGGCTCGACGGTCCGATGCATGCCTGATGACGCTACCGGCGAGTCACCCCGCCCGCTGGCCTTTCGCGCCCCTCGCGACGGACGGCGCCCGGGCGTCGCCGGACGCGCGGCGGGCCACGCCGAGCCGTCCGGGCAGCGCCGCACGGCCACCTCGTTGCAACCCCCAGGCTGCGTGATGCGCATCGCGCTGACGAAACCGCGCGCGGCGATAGGCTGCCGGTCCATGAGCGCCGCAACGGAGCCGTTCGCGTCCGGCCCCGACGAGCCTGACATCCATACCACCGCGGGCAAGCTGGCCGACCTGTATCAGCGCATGGACGGCGCGGTGCACGCGGGCAGCGAGGCCGCCGTCGAGCGGCAGCACGCGAAGGGCCGCCAGACCGCGCGCGAGCGCATCGACCAACTGCTCGATCCGGGCTCGTTCGTCGAGCTCGACGCGCTCACCCGCCACCGGTCCACGAACTTCGGGATGCAGGACAAGCGCCCGTTCGGCGACGGCGTGGTCACCGGCACCGGCACGATCGACGGCCGCCCGGTCGCGGTGTTCAGCCAGGACGCCACGGTGTTCGGCGGTGCGCTCGGCGAGGTGTACGGCGAGAAGATCGTCAAGGTGATGGATCTGGCGATCAAGATCGGCTGCCCGGTCATCGGCATCAACGACGGTGGTGGCGCGCGCATCCAGGAAGGTGTGGTCGCGCTCGGGCTCTACGGCGAGATCTTCGTGCGCAACGTGCGCAGCTCCGGGGTGATCCCGCAGATCTCGCTGGTGATGGGGCCGTGTGCGGGCGGCGCCGTGTACTCGCCCGCCATCACCGACTTCACGGTGATGGTCGACGGCACCAGCCACATGTTCATCACCGGCCCGGACATCATCAAGACCGTCACGGGCGAGGACGTCGACTTCGAGGAGCTCGGCGGCGGACGGGCGCACAACACGAAGTCCGGCGTGGCGCACCACCTCGCCGAGGACGAGGCCGACGCCTTCTCCTACGTGAAGGAACTGCTGTCGTTCCTGCCGTCGAACAACCTGTCCGAGCCGCCCGCCTACCCGGCGCCGGAACCGACCGACGGTGCGATCGCCGACGCGCTCACCGACACCGACCTCGAGCTCGACGCGATCGTCCCGGACTCGCCGAACACCCCGTACGACATCCACGAGGTGATCACCCGGGTGCTGGACGATGGCGAGTTCCTGGAGGTGCACGCGCTCTTCGCACCCAACATCGTCGTCGGCTTCGGGCGGGTCGACGGCCGGTCGGTCGGTGTGGTCGCGAACCAGCCCACCCAGTTCGCCGGCTGCCTGGACATCGACGCCTCCGAGAAGGCGGCCCGGTTCGTCCGCACCTGCGACGCGTTCAACATCCCGGTCCTCACCTTCGTGGACGTCCCCGGGTTCCTGCCGGGCACCGAGCAGGAGTGGGACGGGATCATCCGCCGCGGCGCGAAGCTCATCTACGCCTACGCCGAGGCCACCGTCCCCAAGATCACGGTGATCACCCGCAAGGCCTACGGCGGGGCGTACGACGTGATGGGCTCCAAGCACCTGGGCGCGGACGTGAACGTCGCATGGCCCACCGCGCAGATCGCCGTCACCGGAGCGGCCGGTGCCGTCAGCATCCTCTACCGCAAGGAGCTGGGAGAGCTCTCCGGCGACGAGCTCGCCGCCCGCCGGGTCGACCTGCAGCAGGAGTACGAGGACACCCTCGCCAACCCCTACATCGCCGCCGACCGCGGCTACATCGACGGCGTCATCCCGCCGTCACACACGCGCGGCCACGTCGCACGGGCGCTGCGGCTGCTGGCCACCAAGCGCGAAGCCGTGCCCGCACGCAAGCACGGGAACATCCCGCTGTGACTGACGCTGTGGCAGACGGCGCTGCTACCAGCACGCCCGAGGAGCGGCGGGCGACGTTCCGCGTGCTCAGGGGCGAGCCGTCGGACGCCGAGCTCGCCGCGCTGACCGTGGTGCTGGCGGCCGTCGCCACGCCCCCGCCGGTGCCGGCCGCGCCGGCGGTGCGGGACCGTTGGTCCGATCCCGCCACGCGGTTCCGCACGCCGCTGCACCCGGGCCCCGGAGCCTGGCGCACGTCGACCTGGCCCCGCTGAGGGTCAGGCGAAAGCCACCTCAAGGCTTTCTCAAGACGCTGGCCCCACCCGCGTGGCGCCGCCCACACTCGGGGGCACGGCCGGGCGATCGGCGTCCAGGGGGACGGTGCGCCCACGGCCGACGAGGAGGCGATCGAGGTGGAAGCAGTCATCTGGATCGGCATTGCCGCACTCGTCGTGATTGCCGCGGTGATCGCCGCGATCGGGCGACCGGGCGGCGGTGGCACGAGCCGGAAGAGCCGCGCCAGGAGCTACAGCGGCGCGGGCGGCTACAGCAATGCGTACGGCGCGAGCACGTGGTCCGGTGACACGGGCTCCGGCAGCTGTGGTGGCGACAGCGGCGGCGGCTTCGGTGGCGGCGGCGATGGTGGCGGAGGCTGCGGCTGAGGCGGCGGCTTCTGAGCCACACCTGCCCGACCGGCCCGTCCCCTCGGGGGCGGGCCGGTCTGCTGTGTCAACCGGTCGGTACCGCCGCGGTGCGGGCGAGCGCGTGCTCCACCAGCGTCACCAGCGCGTCCTGGCTTGAGCGCGGATCGCGGGCGTCCATCCACACGAGCGGGCAGTCCGAGGGCAGCGCGAGCGCGTCGCGCACGGTGTCGGCGTCGTAGTCGTCGGCGCCGGGGAACCGGTTGACGCCCACCACGAACGGCAGCCGCCGGTTCTCGAAGAAGTCGATCGCGGGGAAGCAGTCGTCGATCCGGCGAAGGTCCACCAGCACGACGGCGCCGACCGACCCGCGGGCGAGCTCGTCCCACATGAACCAGAACCGGGACTGTCCCGGCGTACCGAAGAGGTAGAGGATCAGCGACCGGTCGACGGTGATGCGGCCGAAGTCCATCGCCACGGTGGTGGTGGTCTTGTCGGGCACCATGTCCGCCTCGTCCACCCCGATCGACGCCGTCGTCATGGCCTGCTCGGTGAGCAGCGGTGGGATCTCCGACAGCGAGCTCACGAGTGTCGTCTTGCCCACTCCGAACCCGCCGGCGATCAGCACCTTGAGCGGGATCAGCTCGTCGGGCTCAGTGTGAGCGTGCACGTAGTCCCTCCAACAGCCGTTCCAGGATCTCGGGTGCCGGCCCGTCAGCGGACGGCGGGAGGTGCGTGATCAGGTACCCGGCATCGACCAGGTCACTGACCAGCACCCTGGCCACACCGACCGGCACACCCAGCGCCGCGCCGATCTCGACGACCGAGATCGGCCGCGCCGCGAGCTCGACGGTGGCGCGGTACTCCAGGTGCAGCTCGCTGGCCCGCCCGCCCGTCGCCGTGACGGTCACCAGCGTCTCCACCGGCATTTCCGCGCCGGTGGAGGAGCGGGTGCGACCGCCGGTGAGCGCGTACACCGGCACCACTCGGCCACCCTGCGTCTCGTGGATGCCGGACGAGTGGCGGCCGATGGCGTCGGGAAGCGACATGGCTAACGTCCCGCGTTCGCCCGCGGGGCGGGGGTGAGGGCGTGGCCCACGCGGCTGGCGAGCATCGTCATCTCGTAGCCGACCATGCCGATGTCGCATTGCCGCCGCGCGTAGACCGCCAGCGTGGCGCCCTGGCTCACCGAGGAGACGAAGAGGTAGCCGCCGGCCATCTCGAGGATGGTCTGGGTGACGGGTCCCGCGTCGAGCAGGTGGGCCGTGCCGCGCGCCAGGCTGACCAACCCCGACGCCGCGGCGGCCAGCTGGTCGCCCAGCGCCACGCTGACGTCGGGTGATGTGGCCAGCCGAAGTCCGTCCCCGGAGACCACGACGCCGTGGACGACCCCGGGCACCTCTCGGGAGAACTCCGCGAGCAACCAGTCCAGCTGCCCCGATCGGATGCTCACTGATGCATCCCTCCTGTCTCGCCCGTTCCGTCGACGGCAGCCTGCGCCGCCTGCCTGCTTGCCTGGTATCGCGACAGCGCACTCGCCGCGGCGCTGTCCAGAGGAGGCGCGGCTCCCGGTTCCTCGTCCGCCGGCTGCCGCAGCTCGGGTGCGAGGTGCGCCTGCGGAACCCGTCGCCGCAGCTGGGGCTTGCCACCGTTCGCGCCGTTCCCCGCGACCGCCTCGTCGGCGCGTCGCGGCGCCGGGATCTCCGCTTCGATGTCCGCTTCGATGTCCGACTCGGCCAGGAGCTCGGAGATGTCCGGCGCGGACTCCGGCGGGGCCGTCGGGACGGCGGGCAGTGCCTGCCGTGCCCTCGGCGTGGGCGAGGGAACCCAGGCAGGTGCCTGCGTCAACGTGTCGGCCGACCCGTCGCTGCGACCGGTGTCGAGCGACTCGCGGTCGCTGTGCGGTGTCGCCGCCCCTGCCGACTCCGGGTTCCACCACCCGCGCCAGCCGCCATCGGGCGCACCGTCGAGCCCGTGCCGGTTCGGTGCCAACGCGTCCACTGCCGCGGCGGGCACGTGGATCCGTCCCCGGCCGTTCGCGGTCCGCACGGTGCCCGCCGTGGACACCGGCTCGACCCAGCCGGTGGCCTCGATCGGCCGGTCGGCCCGGGACTCGCGGCGGTTCACCCTGCCGGTGACGTACGGACGCGCCTCGGTGACGCCCATCGCGACCGGGAACGCGAGCTCAGCCGGGGCCGCCGCGAAGAGCGGCGCGGGGAGCGCGACGACGGCCGTGACGCCCGAACCGGGGGTGTTGCCGAGCGAGACCTCGATCCCGTGGCGGGCGGCGAGCCGCGCGACCACGTGGAAACCCAGCCGCTGCGCGACGGCGAGGTCGACCTCGCGTGGGCTCAGCAGGAGCTCGTTGGCGGCGATCAGGTCACTGGGCGGCATCCCGACGCCCCAGTCCTCGATCGTCAACAGGTAGCCACCCTCGTCGCGCCGATCGGGCCGGGCGCGGATCGTCACCGCGGTGTCCGGCGGCGAGAAGCGCACCGCGTTCTCGGTGAGCTCGGCGAGCAGGTGGGTCAGGTCGGCGACGGCGCCGCCGGAGACCGCGATGCGGTCGTCGATCGCGAACACGACGCGGTCGAGGTCCTCGGTCTCGGCGATCGCGGCGCGCACGACGTCGCGTAGCGGGACCGGGGCGGACCAGGTGCGTGGGGGCTGCTCGCCGGCGAGCACCAGGAGGCTCTCGGCGTTGCGGCGCACGCGGGTGGCGAGGTGGTCGAGGGTGAAGAGATGGGAGAGGGTGTCGGGATCCCGCTCCTTCTCCTCGAGCTGGTTGATGATGTCCAGCTGGCGGTAGAGCATGCTCTGGTTGCGCCGGGCGAGGTTGACCAGCATGTCCGAGGTGAAACGGCGGCGCCCGATCTCCGCGTCCGCCGTGACCAGCCGCAGGCCGAGCGCCTCCTTCTCCGACTGCTCGTCCTCCGTGATCCGCCAGAAGATCACCATGCCGACGCATGCGAACAGCACGGCGATGCCGTGGATGGCCGACCAGAGCCACGGGTTCGCCTGCCCCGCCGCGTGGGCGAAGATCAGGCTGCCGAGCCACAGCGTGCCGACACCATGGCTGATCACTGTGAACGCGACGTTCCACAGGAACGGCACCCAGTCCTGGTAGAGCGCGATGAACCCGATGATGATGAAGAAGTGGAAGTGCGCCTCGATGCTGCCCGAGGTGAGCACCACCAGCCCCGCCGAGCAGAAGACGAGGCCGCCGGTGACGCAGAACGAGGCCAGCCTGCGGGCGCGCAGCACGTGGCCGAGCAGGAGGAAGGTGACCGGCGCGATCAGCGTGTAGCCGACTTGCTGAGGTGGGTTGCCCAGCACCAGCCCGAGTACGAGCATGCCGGGCACGTGGATCAGCAGGACCCACTGCAGCAGCCGGTGGCGCCGCTGCCACGACTTGTCGTCGAGCGTGTTTCCGCGCGGCAGGTAGGCCAGCATGCGATTCACCGCCCGGCCCATTCCGTCGGTTCCCTCCTCGGGAGGGCCGATCGGCGCACTGGTCTGCATGGAGGTCTGCTCCGTCCGTTCGCCAACACCATTCCGTGCTCCTGGTGGGCGGACAGTACAAGGCTGGCCGAGACGCTCGGCAATAGTCACCTCAGCGATGCGCGGAATGGCCTAACCGCTGAACCGCTCGACTTCGGCATTCGTCCGTTCGGCTCAGACGCCACTGAGGGAAAGGGCCGCTAGCGACCAGGATCAATTACAGCTAGCAGGCGTCCAGGCGCACTGCGTGACGACGATCCGTCCCTGAGCGCCGCTGAGCTGCCGTTGGGCGCGCTGAGCTGAACAGTACGTGCTCATGCCGTTCGGAGTAGAACGTGTACGCCAAATGGCGGCAGGAGTGCGGCCATTCGGCCTGGAGCCATACCGCCACCGGCCGGTTACAGTGCGATCACGCACCCTTCCCCGCTCCCCTTCAACGATCGACCCGCCGGGAAGGTGCGCGCAACCGCAGGCGTCACAGCCGACGCCGATAGCGGGCTCGCATATGTACGGTTCGCCGTTTTCCCGGTGAACCGTGATTGCGCTGCGCTCGAAAATCGCGACTACGGAGATCGGCGTGAGAATCGTCCTGCTGTGCTCGTCGTTCAACGGTCTCGCCCAGCGGGTGTGGACCGATCTGGTGGCGGATGGCCACCACGTCGTGGTCCGGACGGCGGGTTCGGACGCGGCGATGAGGGCAGCGGTCGCCGCCGACGACCCGGACGTGATCATCTGCCCGTTCCTGAAGGAGCGCATCCCGGACGACATCTGGACCTCCCGGCCCACCGTCGTCCTCCATCCCGGGCCGGAGGGTGACCGCGGGCCCTCGTCGCTGGACTGGGCGATCAGCGAGGCAGCGCCCGAATGGGGGGTCACCGCGTTGGGCGCGATCGGCGAGATGGACGCGGGGCCGATCTGGGGCACCCGCGTGTTCGATCTCCCGGCCGAGCCGCCACGCAAGAGCGCGCTCTACGCCGGCCCGGTCACCGAGGCCGCCGCCGCACTCGCCAGGGACGTTGCCGCGAAGGTGGCCGACCCGGCGTTCGTCCCACGGCCACTCGACTACTCCCGCCCGGGGGTCCGCGGCCGGCTCCGGCCCACGATGCGCCAGGCGGACCGGGCTTTCTCGTGGCGCGACCCCACCGAGGAGGTGCTGCGGCGCATCCGCGCGGCAGACGGCTCCCCCGGCGTCCGCACCGAGCTCGCCGGGCTCGACGTGTCGGTGTTCGACGCGCACCGCGGCCCGGCCACGGCCGGCGCTCCGGGCACGATCGCCCTGCGCCGCCACGGGGCCGTGCTCGTCCGCACCGGCGACGGGGCGCTGTGGATCGGTCACCTCCGCCGGGCCGCGGCCGGCGACGGCCCACGGATCAAGCTGCCGGCCACGACGGTGCTCGCGGACCGGCTCGACGGCGTCCCGGAGTCGCTCGAACCGCTCGGCCCGCCCAACGCCGGCTACCGGGAGATCACCTACCACCGCCGCGGCCCCGTCGGCATCGTCAGCTTCGACTTCTACAACGGGGCGATGTCCACGGCGCAGTGCCACCGGCTCGCGGCGGCGCTGCGGGCCGCGGCCGCGCGGGACACATCGGTGCTCGTCCTGCGCGGTGGGCAGTTCTTCTCCAACGGGATCCACCTGAACGTCATCGAGGGCCGGTCACACCCCGCCGCGGAGGCGTGGCGGAACATCAACGCGATCAACGACGTCTGCCGCGAGATCATCACCTGCACGCACCAGCTCGTGGTCGCGGCGATCGGCGGCAATGCGGGAGCCGGCGGTGTGATGCTCGGCCTCGGCGCCGACCAGGTGCTGGTGCGCTCCGGCGTCGTGCTCAACCCGCACTACCGGACGATGGGCCTGTCCGGCTCGGAGTACTGGACCTACGTGCTCCCCCGCCGAGTCGGGACCGCCGCGGCCCGCCGGCTCACCGGGCAGTGCCTGCCGATCGGGGCCACCGAAGCGGCCGCCACCGGGCTCGCCGACGCCGTTCTTCCCGGCCCGCCCGACGAGTTCGACGCCGCCGTGCTGGAGCATGCGCTCCGGCTGGCCACCGCCGACGGGCTGACCCAGCGCCTCGCCGCGAAGGCGGCGGCGCGCGCGTCCGACGAGCAGCGCAGGCCGCTCGAGACCTACCGCATCCGCGAGCTGGCCGAGATGAGCCACGACATCTTCGACGACCGCCACGGGTTCGCCGCAGCGCGGCATTCGTTCGTGACCAAGCAGCCCTCGGCCGCGGAGCCCGTCCGGCCCACCGCGCTGCTCTCCAGGTCCGCCGGCTACTAGCCCGACCGGCCTACACGCGATGCTCTCACGGCATCACCTCATGCTGAATTGGATTTAGACAGGCATGAATCTTCTTCTTAGGCTCGCCCCGCGCCGCGCGTCCGGAACCATCCACCCAACGAACGACGGAGATCATGAATCGACGCACCATGGCGATCGCCGCCGGTGTCGTCGGGGTCCTCCTGCTGTCTGCCTGCTCGGGCATGACGGCCGCCGCCGAGGTCGCGCAAGCCCCCGAGAGTGAGCAGACCCTCGAGATCTGGCAGCGCAAGGCACCCGGCGGTCCCTCCGACCGCATCGGCCAGGAACTGGTTGCCGAGTTCAGCGAGGCGACCGGGATACCCGCGACCATGACCTCGATCTCGCAGGACTTCGAGGTGAAGCTCCAGCAGCGCGCGGTCCAGCGCAACCTCCCCGACATCGTCATCAACGACACCGCCCAGCTGGGCAACATGCAGAGCCAGGGCTTCCTCCGCAGGATCGACCCCGCCCGGATCGGGGGCTCCGCGGACGTCAACCAGAGGGCATGGGACGGCGCGCGAGCCTACGACGGCGACTTCTACGGGGTGCCGATGACGGCGCACACCGTGGCGCTGTTCAACCGGAAGGACTGGCGCGAGCACCTCGGTCTCGCACCGCCGGCCGACTGGAGCTCACTGGTGGCGATGTGGAAGGGCTTCGCCGACGGCGATCCGACCGGCACCGGTCAGGAGGTCGCCGGCCTCGCGGTGCCCGGCACCACCCAGCGCGGCTACATCTCGTGGAACACAGCGACGTTCTTCTGGTCCGGCGGCGGTGAGTACTTCGAGCAGACCCCCACCGGGTACCGCTCCGCGGTGGCGTCCGAGGGATCGATCGCGGCCGCCACGTGGATCCGCGACCTGTCGTGCACGCAGAACGTCCTGCAGCCGGGGGCGAGCAGCCAGGACACCGGTAGCACCAAGGAGACGTTCAAGTCCGGGGGCGCCGGGTCGTTCCTCGTGGCGCCCTACGAGATGCCGTCGCTGGCGAAGGCGCTCGGTGCCGCGCTCGAGATCATCCCGCCGCCGCCGGGCCCCGCCGGCCTGGTCACCCTTGCCGAGGGCAACAACGTCTACCTGATGGCCGGCTCGCCGAACGAGACCGCGCAGCAGCGGTTCGCCGAGTTCGTCATCTCGGTCCGGGGTCAGGAGATCGGCATGGCGGGCGAACGCGACGGCAACATCGTGCGGCTCCCCGTCAACACGAAGGTCGACATGTTCGCCACTCGCACCGACCCCAACTGGGCCCTGTTCCAGAAGCTCTTCGACGAGAACGGCCGCTACGTGCCGGCCGTCCCGAACTGGAACCCCTTCCTCAACGCGTCGGCGGTGACGCTCAACGCGCTCATCAGCGACTGCGACCTGGACGTGCGCACCGAGATGCAGCGGCTCGACCAGACCTTCACCGCCGAGCTCGAGCGCCAGGCGGTGCAGGCGCCATGACCGTCGCACAGCCCGACATCACCGCCCGCGGGGTCGCGACGTCCCGACCCCGCCCTCGTGCTCTGTGGCAGCAGCGTCGCACCGGTCGCCCGTGGGTGCCGTGGCTCTTCCTGGCGCCGGCGCTCCTGCTCTTCACGTACTTCAAGTTCATCCCGATGGGCCAGGCCGTCGTGATGAGCTTCCTGGACGTCCAGCCCTACCTCGGCAACACGTGGGTGGGCGTCGACAACTACCGCACCCTGTTCGCCGACGGCGAGTTCGGCACCGCCGTCTGGCACACCGCGGCGCTGGCCGTCGGGCAGACCGCCGGGGCGATGGTGCTCGGGTTCGCGCTGGCGCTCCTGCTCGAGGGGCAGGCCAGGCGGCTCTGGTTCGTGCGGTCGGCCGCGTTCCTCCCGGTCGTCGTACCGGTGGCCGTGATCGCCGAGCTCTGGCGGATCATCTACCACCCCACCCCCGACGGGCTCGCCAACAGCATCATCGGCGCCCTCTTCCTCGGGCCCTCGCAGTGGATCAACTCGCCCGACACCTCGCTGCTGTCGGTGATGATCGTGGGGATCTGGCGCGACGCGCCCTACGACATGATCATCATCATCGCCGGGCTCGTCGGCGTGGACCGATCGCTCTACGAGGCGGCGTCCATCGACGGGGCGGGCTGGGTACGCCGGATCCGGCACGTCACCCTGCCGGCACTGCGCCCCGCGATCGCCATCCTGCTGACGCTCGCCGCCATCCGCGGGATGCGCATCTTCACCGAGGTCTTCCTCCTCACCAACGGTGGGCCGAACGGCTCCACGGAGGTGCTCATGACCCTCATCTACCAGCTCGGATTCGAGCGCGTCCAGCTCGGCGTCGCGGCGGCGGGCTCGGTCGTGCTGCTCGCGGCGACGATCGCGCTGACGCTGCTCGTGCGGGCAGCGGTCAGGAACCGGACGGCATGAACACGAACCTGGACACCGCGCTCGGCCTCGGGGCCTCGAACCGCTGGTGGGTCAAGGGGATCAACCTGGCGGTCTGCGCCCTGGTGGTCCTCGTCTTCGCCGGACCGCTCGTCGCCGTCATCGTCGGGGCGTTCTCGGACACGCGGGACCCGTCGCAGCTGTCGCTCATCCCGTCCGGGTTCACCCTCGAGAACTGGACGGCGGCCCTCGACCGCGGCGTGCTGGTCTACCTCGGCAACTCGCTCATCGTCGTCGGCATCGGGCTCCTGCTCCAGATGGCGGTGTCGGTGCTGGCGGCGTACGCGCTCGCCCGGAAGAAGTTCCGCGGGGCCGGCATCGTGCTGCTGCTCATCCTCGCCACGATGATGCTGCCGGAGGAGATCCTCGCCATCCCGCTCGCCGTCGTGCTCTCGGACCTGCCCGTCCTGCACCTCAACCTCACCGACACGCTCGCCGGCATGATCGTGCCGATCGTGGCGTGGGGCTTCGCGATCATCGTGATGACGGAGTTCATGAAGGAGGTGCCCCGTGAGCTGGAGGAGGCGGCGCGCATCGACGGCGCGGGCGAGTTCCGGATCTTCTGGTCCGTGGTGCTGCCGACCGTCACCCCGGCGCTCGGTGTCATCGGCGTCTTCGGGTTCACGATGATCTGGGACCAGTACCTGCTCCCGCTCCTCGTCGCCTCCGGCGCCGAGACCTACACGCTCCCGCTCGCGCTGAGCAGCCTCCGAGCCGACCCAGAGGTCGGGATCGGGATCGTGCTCGTCGCCTCGGCACTCGCGATGCTGCCGTCGATCATCGCGTTCCTCGCCTTCCAACGCTCGTTCATGCGCGGCATCTCGGCGGGGGCGATCAAGGGATGAGCATGAGCGAGCTTGCGAGCGAATCAATGTCACAGCGCCTGCGCGAAGCGCCGCCCGAGCGAAGCGAGGGCGAGCGTTTCAAGCTCGACACCCGCATCACCGACCTCGAGGTCATCCCGCTCGCCTTCTCCGACCCGCCCCTGCTCAACGCCGCGGGGGTGCACGAGCCGCTCGCCCTGCGCACCCTCGTCCGGCTGCGCGCCGGCGATGTCGTCGCCTGGGGTGAGGGACGCGGGGACGCCCTGCCCGCCGATGTCGTGCCCGCCGTACGCGACGCCGTGCTCGGCCTCGACGTCTTCGCGACGTCCCGCATCGAGGCCGCCGTCGACGGGGTGCTGAGGCGGCTCCGGCCGGCGCTCGGCCCGCAGGCCCGGCTGATCAGCTTCGCCCCGATCGAGGTCGCGGCGCTCGACGCGCAGGGCCACCTGCTGGGCAAGCCGGTGAGCGCGCTGCTCGGCGGGGCCCTGCGTGACCGCGTCGACTACAGCGCCTACCTGTTCTTCAAGTGGGCGGGCCACCTCGACGCCGAGCCGGACGAGTGGGGCGAGGCCTTGGACGCGGCGGGGATCGTGGCCCAGGCCCGCACGTTCATCGACCGCTACGGCTTCCGGTCGATCAAGCTCAAGGCCGGGGCGCTGCACCCGGACCGCGAGGTCGAGGCGCTGCTCGCGCTTGCCGAGGAGTTCCCGGGCCTGCCCCTGCGGATCGACCCCAACGGCGCCTGGAGCCACGAGACGACGCTCGCCGTGGCCCGGCGGCTCGACGGGGTGCTCGAGTACCTCGAGGACCCCGTGCTCGGGATCGACGGGATGAGCCGCGTGCACGCCGAGACCGGCCTCCCGCTCGCCACGAACATGTGCGTCGTCGAGACGGCACATCTCCTCCCGGCCGTGCGCACCGACGCCGTGCAGATCATCCTCTCCGACCACCACTACTGGGGCGGCCTGCGCCGCACCAAGGATCTCGCCGCGATCTGCGAGGCGGTCGGAATCGGGGTCTCGATGCACTCGAACTCCCACCTCGGGGTGTCGCTCGCGGCGATGACCCACGTCGCGGCGGCCATCCCCAACCTCGGCTACGCCTGCGACACGCACTACCCCTGGAACCGCGTCGACGACGTCGTCGTACCCGGCGTGCTCGAGATCGTCGACGGCGCCGTCGCGGTGCCCACCGGCGCCGGACTCGGTGTGCAGGTCGACGAGACCCGCGTGGAGGAACTGCACGAGCGGTACCGCGCCGCGGGCCGCACGAAGCGCGACGACGGCGCGTACATGCGGCGCCGGGACCCGTCGTTCACCGACGAGCTGCCGCGCTACTGACGACGACCGGCCACCACTGCCTCGCGCCACGCGTCGAGCAACCTGACGCCGGAACCGCCGACCGGCCCGACAGCGGCCGTCAGAACGTCGGGAGCGAGCGGACGGGCCTCGTCGACGGCGGGAACCGCGGCGGCGGCGTCATCGATCAGCGTCGAGCAGACACCGCGGAGGTAGTCCGGAACGTCCAGCGCCGGGTCGACGCAACCGATCAGCGGCGTTCCGACCGCCGCCACCAGGGGAAAGACCGTGCCGGGGATCCCTATCGCCGCCTCCGCAGCGGCCGACGCCCGTACCGACGGCACCGGACTGATCTCGTACTCCGACCACAACGCCCGGTCCTCACGCGGGTGGAGGCCGACCACGACGCGCCGGCCCGAGTCGGCGAGGCGGCGGGCGGAGTCGAGCAGCAGCTGCGCACCGGGCGCGGCAGCCCCCGTCGCGTCGGCGCGGGTGACGCTGGTCAGGACGAGCACGGTGCCGGGCTCCGGCGACCGCCCGGGCAGAGCGTCGGTCTGGGCCGAACCCACGACCCGCACGTCACCGGCAAACCCGAGATGGGCCCGGAACGACACCGCCTCCGCGGACGAGGACGCCGTCGCCCCACGCATCCGGGACCGCACGTCCGCGGCCCGCGGCGCCTCCTCCGGTAGCAGGTACGCAAGGGACGACGCGACGACCGGCAGGTCCGGCAGTTGCGCGAGGCAGTCGACCGGCCAGTCCCCCGCCCCCGCGACGACGAGCAGGTCGGCCGCGGGAAACGCCCCTGGCACGGCGACCGGCACCGGTTCGTCCACGTCGATCTCGCTGCGGTCGGGCACGAGCTGGGTGAGCGTCCACCCCCGTCGCCGCACCTCGGCCAGCAACGGCTCGGCGTGGTAGGTCCCCCACGGCTCGTTGGTCGCGATCAGAACCCGCAGGGCCCGTTGGTCGGCAACCGGCGCTGACGCGGGCGCCGCGCACGCACCGAGCGCCACCGCGCCTCCCGCGACGAACGCCGTCTGGAGCAGCCGGCGCCGCGACAGCCGCACGTACGTATCTCCGAGTTCCCCCACGGCCGGCACCGTAGGCAACGCCGGCGACGGGCGGGTGAACATCAGCTGGCCAGGCGGGCGACGGGTCCGCGGTGCGGCCGGCGAGCAGAGGGTCTCGTAGGCTGACCGGCCGTGCGTGTCGTGCTCGCCTCCGCCTCCCCCGCCCGCCTGGCCACGTTGCGAGCCGCAGGCGTGGACCCGCTGGTCGAGATCGCCGACGTCGACGAGGACGCGCTGCTCGCGGCGATGCCGCAGGCGTCACCCGCCGAGAAGGTGACGCACCTCGCCGCCGCGAAGGCCACCACCGTCGCCCGCCGCATCGGCGGCACCCACCCGCACGCCGTCCTGATCGGCTGCGACTCGATGCTGCACATCGGCGGCGAGCTGGTCGGCAAGCCCGGCGACCCGGACACGGCCCGCCGCCGCTGGAAGGCGATGGCCGGTGGCACCGGCGAGCTCGTCACCGGCCACGCCGTGCTCCGCCTGGTCGATGGCGAGATCGACCGGGTCGCCGAGGGCCACGCGGTCACGACCGTCCGGTTCGCCGAGCCGACGGACGCCGAGCTGGAGGCCTACCTCGCCACCGGCGAGCCGCTCGTCGTCGCCGGCGCGTTCACGCTGGACGGCATGGGCGCCTGGTTCGTCGAAGGCATCGACGGAGACCCGTCCAACGTGATCGGGATCAGCCTCCCGCTGGTGCGCAGGCTGCTCGCGGCCGTCGGCGTCCAGGTCACCGACCTCTGGCCCACCGCAACGCGGGACTCACCCTGACGAGACGCGGGTGCTCGCGGCCCGCCGCGAGCCCGGCGTCGACCCGGAAGCGGCCGACCGGGTGCTGCGCCGGCTCGACCTTCGCACGGTCCTGCTCGACTGATACGGGAGGACTAGCCTGTGGAGCCATGGGACCGTCGAACGACACCGACCCGAAGCTGGCCGCGTACGCGCACCCGGAGCGCCTGGTCACCACCGAGTGGCTCGCCCAGCATCTGGACGACGACGGGCTCGTCGTCGTGGAGTCCGACGAGGACGTGCTGCTCTACGACACCGGGCACATCCCGGGCGCGGTGAAGGTCGATTGGCACACCGAGCTGAACGATCCCGTCACCCGCGACTACGTCGACGGCGAGCGCTTTGCGCAGATCTGCGGCGAGCGCGGCATCACCCGTGACACCACAGTCGTGTTCTACGGCGACCGCAACAACTGGTGGGCCACCTACGCGCTGTGGGTGTTCTCCCTGTTCGGGCACCCGGACGTGCGGATCCTCGACGGCGGTCGCGCCAAGTGGGTGGCCGAGGGGCGCGAGCTCACCACCGAGCAGCCCAAGCCCGCGGCCGTCGAGTACCCCGTCGTGGAGCGCGACGACGCCACGATCCGGGCGTTCAAGGACGACGTGCGGGCCCACCTGGGCAAGCCTCTCGTCGACGTCCGCTCACCGGGCGAGTACTCCGGCGAGCTGCTGCACATGCCCGACTACCCGCAGGAGGGCGCGGTCCGCGGTGGTCACATCCCGGGCGCCGCGAGCGTGCCGTGGGCCCGCGCCGCCGCCGAGGACGCCACGTTCAAGCCGCGCGCCGACCTGGAGGCGATCTACCAGCAGGAACAGGGCCTGTCGCCGGACGACGACGTCGTCGCGTACTGCCGCATCGGCGAGCGGTCCAGCCACACCTGGTTCGTGCTCACCCACCTGCTCGGGTTCAGCCGCGTGCGCAACTACGACGGCAGCTGGACGGAGTGGGGCAACTCGGTCCGGGTGCCCATCGCGCAGGGCTCGGAGCGCGGGTCGGCATGACCGAGGCATCGACTCGGGCGCTGCCCCCGCAGCTCGCGGAGCTCGTCGAGGACTTCGCGGGTGTCGGTCCGAAGGACCGCCTGCAGCTGCTGCTCGAGCTGTCGCAGGAGCTGCCCGAGCTCCCGGAGCGCTATGCCGACGCGGCCAGCACGATGGAGCAGGTGCACGAATGCCAGTCGCCGCTGTTCCTGGCGGTCGAGGTGGGTCCCGATCCCGAGCAGCACGTGCACCTGTTCTTCTCGGCCCCGCCGGAGGCGCCCACCACCCGCGGGTTCGCGTCGATCATGAGCACCGGCCTCGACGGCGAGGCGGCCGCCGACGTCCTCGCCGTGCCCGACGACTTCTACATCGCCCTCGGGCTCGGTGAGGCCGTGAGCCCGCTGCGGCTGCGGGGCATGGCCGCGATGCTCGCGCGGATCAAGAAGCAGGTCAGAGCGGCCACCGCGGGCTGACGCTCGACCTCAAGGTCCCTGCCCGCAACCTCAAGTCCTTGTGAAGAACGTTCCGCACGCCGGGTGTGGGCCGCAACACTGTGAGCCGTCTCATGAAGACGGCTCAGGAGGTGTTCGATGGCCCTCGCAGCAGCTACCGCTGAGACCTGGGGCATCACCGGCTCGACCTTCCTGCCTGCCTACCTGCTGATCGCCGTGACGGTGGGGGCAGCCGGCATCCGCACGCGAAGAGCGCTCGCCGAGCCGGGTGCCACGACACCCATCGACGACATCACGATCCGCCCGCACGACGTCGCGTATCTGGCCGGCGGCCGCGAACTGGCGGTCTGGTCGGCGCTGTGCGCGATGCATCTGCGCGGCACGCTCGCCGCCGCGGACGGCACCGTGCGAGCGGTCGGACGCCTCGACGCCACCGCCGACGCCGACGAGCTCGAGAAGGCCATCCACGCCACGGCAGGCTCCCCGGTCGAGCGCAGGCGTCTCATGTTCCACCGCTCCGTGCGGCCGGCCCTCGCCATGATCGAGGAACGGCTCGTGGCCGGCGGGTTCCTGCTGTCCGACGACCGCCGCCGGCGGATCCGTCGCGTCGGGTTCTGGCTGCTCGCGGTCGCGGTGCTCGGGCTCCTGCGGGTGCTGGCCGAGATCGCCGAGGCACGGTCGGTCGCGCTCCTCGTCGCCGCGCTGCTGCTCGTCACGGCTACGGCAGTGGTGCAAATCGCACTGGCTCCGCGGCGCACCCGGCGTGGCAACCGCGCGCTTGCCGCGCTGCGCGACCGGCACCGTGCACTCGCACCGGAGCGGGAACCGGACTGGCAGTCACACGGCCCGGCCGGTGCCGCGTTGGGAATCGGCCTCTTCGGCACGGGGGCGCTCGCCGCTTCCGCGCCCGGTTTCGCCCGGGAGATCGCGCCGCAGGTGGCGGCCGCGATCGAAGCCGGGATCTCGGATCTCGCCGTCAACGGAGGGGGTGACGGCGGAGGTGGCGTTGGCGGCAACGGGGGGTGAGCCGCCACCGCCGGGGGGATCGGTCGGGGTGGGCGCGATCGCCTGATGCAACCAACCGCGGGTGATCGTCGCAATCGCCTGGCCCCCGCAGCGCCGTCTCGAGGGGTGACGGAGCTGCGGGGGTGGGTCCATGTCGGACCGGCGTCGGTCACACCACGGTCCGGTGATCAGGCATCGGTCCCTAAACTCCCGGGTAACCACTGCGCCGGGGCACAGGTTTCCCCGGAGCACGCCACTCCAGGAGGCCGACCGTGCCGCGCTTGAGCAAGGTCCTCGTCGCCAACCGCGGGGAGATCGCAGTCCGGGTCGTCCGGGCCTGTCGCGACGCCGGTATCGCGAGCGTCGCCGTGTACGCCGACCCCGACCGCGATGCGCCGTTCGTGCGGCTGGCCGACGAGGCGTTCGGGCTCGGCGGAAGCACGGCGGCGGAGTCCTACCTCGACTTCGACAAGGTGATCGGGGCGGCCCGGCAGGCCGGCGCCGACGGGATCCACCCCGGCTACGGCTTCCTGAGTGAGAACGCCGACTTCGCGCAGGCCGTGATCGACGCCGACATCACCTGGATCGGGCCCACCCCCCAGGCCATCCGCGACCTCGGCGACAAGGTCACCGCCCGCCACATCGCCACCCGCGCCGGAGCCCCGCTCGTCCCCGGCACGCCGGACCCGGTCGCCGGTCCCGAGGAGGTGGAGGCGTTCGCCGAGGAGCACGGACTCCCCATCGCGATCAAGGCCGCGTTCGGCGGCGGCGGGCGCGGCATGAAGGTCGCCCGGGAGAAGCGCGAGATCCGCGAGCTGTTCGAGTCGGCCGTCCGCGAGGCCACCGCCGCCTTCGGCCGCGGCGAGTGCTTCGTGGAGCGCTACCTCGACAAGCCGCGCCACGTCGAGGCGCAGGTGCTCGCCGACACGCACGGCAACGTCATCGTCGTGGGCACCCGCGACTGTTCGCTGCAGCGGCGGTTCCAGAAGCTCGTGGAGGAGGCGCCGGCGCCGTTCCTCACCGACGAGCAGCGAACGACCATCCACGAGGCCGCCAAGGCGATCTGCAAGGAGGCCGGCTACCACGGCGCCGGCACGGTCGAGTTCCTGGTCGGCCAGGACGGGCTCATCTCGTTCCTGGAGGTCAACACGCGCCTGCAGGTGGAGCACCCGGTCTCGGAGGAGACCTCGGGCCTCGACCTCGTCCGCGAGCAGTTCCGCATCGCCGAGGGCGAGGTGCTCAACCTCCTCGAGGACCCGGAGCCGCGCGGGCACTCGATCGAGTTCCGGATCAACGGCGAGGACGCCGGCCGCAACTTCCTGCCGGCCCCCGGCACCGTCTCGGCGATCACGCTGCCGTCCGGGCCGGGCGTGCGGGTCGACGCCGGCGTCGAGACGGGCTCCGTCATCGGCGGACAGTTCGACTCGCTGCTCGCCAAGCTGATCGTCACCGGCTCCGACCGCGCGCAGGCCCTGGAGCGCTCCCGCCGGGCCCTCGCCGAGTTCCAGGTCGAAGGCATGGCCACGGTGCTGCCGTTCCACCGGCTCGTCGTGGACGACCCCGCGTTCGCCGCCACGTCGGTCGAGGGCTTCACCGTGCACACCCGGTGGATCGAGACCGAGTGGGACAACACGGTCGAGCCGTTCACCGGCGGCGAGGGCGCCGACGCGGAGGAGGCACCGCGCCAGACGGTCGTGGTCGAGGTGGGCGGGCGGCGCCTCGAGGTGTCGCTCCCCGGTGACCTCGCCATCGGTGGCGCCGGCCCGGCGGCCGCGGCGAAGGCCCCGCCGCGCAAGCGGGGCGGCGGCAAGGGCGGCACGGCGGCGTCGGGCGACGCGGTCACCGCGCCGATGCAGGGCACGATCATCAAGGTGGCCGTGTCCGACGGTGACACGGTCTCGGCGGGCGACCTCGTCGTCGTCCTCGAAGCGATGAAGATGGAGAACCCCGTCACCGCCCACAAGGGGGGCACCATCACCGGGATGTCCGCCGCGCAGGGAAGCTCGGTGTCCCAGGGCACCATCATCTGCGAGATCAAGGACTGAGCTGGAAACCGTCGAGATCAACGCAGGTTCCTGGTACCTGCGCGCCCTGCGCTGCGACGACAGGGTGGACGACCGGCCGGCGGTGGTCGCGTCCAGCCTCGACCCGGAGATCGTGCGGTGGAGGCACCGACCGCCGGCCGACCCCGCCGACGCGGAGGCCTACATCCGGCGGCGGGCCGCCGAGTGGCTGCGGGACGAGCGGTGCTCCTGGGCCGTGTGCGAGCCGACCACCGGCGAGATGCTCGGCGAGGTGGAGCTCGCCGATCTGGACCTCTGCCACGGCACCGCCGAGGTCGCCTGCCTGGCGCTGCCGGCGGCGCGCGGGCGCGGAATGATCACCACCGCACTCTCCGCGGTGACCCGGTTCGCGTACGGCGGGCTAGGCCTGCACCGGCTGACCTATGCCTGGGCCGACGGCAACACGGCATCCGCGCGGGTGGCGGAGCGATGCGGGTTCCGCGTCGAGGGCCGCCAGCGTGAGGCGTGGCTGGTGGACGGGCGTCGGGTGGACGTGCACGTCGCCGGCCGGCTGGCCACGGATCACTGATCGCACATCGCGGGGTGGGTGGACCTCGCACTCACCTACGGCTCGGCGACGGACTGTTGACGATCGACTACACGCCGAATTAACGTCAGCGGGCCAGGTGATTCCACAGCGACCCGCACCGTGCTGGACAAGTGCATAGCGGAAAGCAGTGACTACCCGTGTGACAACCGACCACGGGGCCCGGTGATCCCGCCACGCGGAGCGCCGCGCCGCGGATCCGTTCACCACGCTGGCTCAGGCCGCGCCGCGAACTCGTCACCATCCACATCGGCGACCAGGATCCGTCATGCCCCCCGACACCTACGTCATCAGCCATATCCATACCGACGGGCCGATACCCGGCCCCCACTCCCTGCTCACCCTCGTCTCAGCCGCGTACCCACGCAGCGACGGGCGACCGACTTCCGTGTTCACCACCAACATCCGAGAGCTCCCCGGTGCCACCCTGCACCCGCTCGCCCTCCAGTCCTGGAGGCGACGGTCGGAGGACTGGCTCTCCACCCGCCGGGCGAACCGACCCCCTGCCCCTGCGATGAGCGCCTACGCCAGCTGGGTCGACCGGCTACCAGGGCGTCCGGTGTTCGTCACCGACACCGCTGATCCGGACTACCTGTTCCTCTACTGGTACCTGCAGCGGTTCACCGGGAGCTGGCCCTTCGCCAGCACCCGCGGCGACGCGGAGCTTCATCGCCGCCTCGCCTGCACGACGCTCTGCCCGCTCACCGGGTGCCGCACCGCCAGTGCGACGCTCGCCCGCACGAGCTGAGAAGAGATCGCCGACGGCCGGTGCGTCATCCGCACCGGCCGTCGGCGCGTCCGAGATCGTTCGCACTCGCACACGTTTCTCACCGAACGGGCCCGCCGGGTCGCAACGGCGCCTTAGCGTCCGCGCCCGTGACCGAAACCATCTCCGCTGCACTCGACACCCGCCGGCACGTCCTCAGCACCGCCGAGTTCGACGTGCTGTGGGAGTGGCTCGGGCTGGCCCCCACCCCCGTCGTCCTGCAGCTCGCATCGCCCGGTCGCACCCACACCGAGCGGCGCATGATCCAGGCCGAGGCGTGGCAGGGGCTCCGCGGGCGGGCGCTCGCCGGATCCAACGGCCCCGACCCGGAGCTGGCCCGGCTCCTCCACCTGCTCGCCCGGCCCGAGGAGCAGCTGGAGCTGCGTGCGTGGTGGGGCCACGAGGTCCGGGTGCTCGCCGCCGCCCGGCACGGCGCAGGCGCGCTCGCACTGCGCGAAGCCGACAGCGTCATCGTCACGGCGTGCGGCTCGCTCCCGTCCGCGGTCCTCGGCGCGTTCCCGCCGGCCGACCGCGGGCCCGGCCGGGCGTGCACGGTGCCCAGCTCCGTGCTCGCGGCGGCCCCGGCCGCCGGGCTGCGTCCTGCTCTGATCGGCGCGGGCGTGCCGACGCCGGAGGCGGCGCTGCTCGCCACGATGGTCGCCGGCACCACCCGACGCGCCCAGGTCGTGGCGCTGGGCGCCGATCGCTGGGGCGTCCTGCGCCGGGCAGGAGGTGTGCTCGGCGTGCTGGACGGGCCGCGCGGCCGCTACCTGCTCACCCGCAGCACCGGCGAGGACGGCGTGGAGTGGGCGACGGTCACCCCGGCCGACGACCGGGAGCTGCGCCACCGGATCGCCGACCTGCTCACCACCGCCGTCGCGGCCGCGGGCGGCTGAGCGGCTACCGGTCGACGCCGGCGGTCAGCCCTCGCCCGGCCACGGCCCCCGCCACCCCCGCGAGCACGGTCAGCCCGGCGAGCAGCACCGTCAACACCCCGAGACCGGAGACGAGCAGGCCGATCCCCGCAGACACGGCGCCGACGGCGAGCCCGGCGCGGGCCACGGCGGCCCCGGTGCGGTTGCGGGTCACGTAGCGGGCGGCTGCCGCCGTGAGCAGGATCGCGAGCAGCCCGCCCAGCGGCGCAAGCAGCGCGGTCGGCGGGATCACGAAGTAGGCGACGTCGTCCACGAGCTGCGCGCCGAGCCCGGCGATCAGCACAGCGCCGACGGGCACGCGGGACGTGGCAGGCACGGTGGTCATGCCATCGATAGTCCGCGCCCCACCACCCTCCGACATCGGGGATGCCCCGGACCCACCCCCGACCGCGAGTCCCGCATCTCGACACGGCGAGTCTCCCGTTCCAGCACGGCGAGTCCCCCGTTCCGACCGGCGAGTTCCGCGTTCTGCAGGTGCCGCGGGTCGCGGGCCGGGCGACGGTTGTCCACATCGCCTCCCGGTTATCCACAGGTTCGGGGCCGGGCCTCCGTCCGGGCCGGCAACGGCTCATCGTGGTCGTATGGCACTCACCATCCCCGGCCTGCACGGCGCGCACCGCCGCTCCGACCTGCTCGCCCGCTTCGGACGGACGCGGGTTGCCAACGCCGTCCGCAGCGGCGAGCTGCGGGGGTTGTGGCGTGGAGTCCTGGTCGAACCGGCAAGGCTGCTCGACCCGCAGACCCGAGGCGCCGCCGCCCTGCTCTCGGCCGGGCCACGTTCCGTCCTCACCGGCGTCACCGCGGCCACCCTCCACGGATGCGGCGCCGTCGAATCGCCGGTCACGCACGTCCTGGTTCCCTACGGGTGCCGGCCGCGCAGCCGGGACGGTCTCGTCGTCCACCACGGATCGAGGTTCGCCCACGAGGTCGAGGAGATCGACGGCCTGCGGGTGCTCCCGCTCGACCGGGTCGTCGCCGACCTGCTCTGCCAGCTCCCCGCGCAGGATGCCCTCGCCGTCGTCGACCAGGCGCTCGCTGCAGCAGGCGACGCCCATCAGGTGTTCCGGAAGCAGGTCGCCGTGCGGTTGGAGCAACGCCTCGATCCGCGCGGCACCGTGCGGGCCGCAGGCCTGCTCGACCTCGCGTCGGAACGCGTCGACTCACCGGCCGAGAGCTGGCTGCGGCTGCTCGTGGTCGAGTACGGCCTCCCCGTCCCGGAGGTGAACTGGCCGATCACCGACGCGACGGGACGGGAGATCTACCGGCTCGACCTCGCCTGGCCGCGGATGCGCATCGCGCTCGAGTACGACGGCGTGGCGGCGCACGCCGGGCAGGAGGAGCTCGATGCCGCGCGACGGGCCGACCTCCGGCGCCGCGGATGGATCGTGGTGGTCGTCACGAAGGAGGACCTGCGGTCGTTCAGCCCGGTCGTCGCCACGCTCCGCGCCGCTTTCGCCGAGCGCGGCTACACCTGGTGACGCCGCGTGGAGGCCACGGCCAGGGGCGTCAGAGCGACTTGCGGCTCGGACGGCTGCGAAGCGCAGCCACGTAGTCGTCCGGGGCGCCCGCCTGCTCGGCCGCGTCCGCGATCACACCCAGGTACCGGGCGCTCGGGAGCCCACCCTCGTAGGCGTCGAGCACGTAGATCCAGGCGAGCACGTCGCCCTCGAGCGTGTGCACCCGGAGTCTCAGCTTCTTGTGCAGCCCGAGCTCGCCGCCCTCCCAGCGGTCGAGCTGTGCGGCGTCGAGCTCGGAGACGTCGTAGAGCACGACGAACACCTGTGAGTCCGGCTCCTCGACCACTGTGGAGAGCGCGCCCTCCCAGCCGTAGTCCTCGCCGCCGAACGTCAGCCGCCACCCCATGAGCCACCCACTACCCGCCATCGGCGAATGCGGGGCGCGCTCCTTCATCTGGCCGGGATCCATGTTCGACCCGTAAGCGGCGTACAGCGGCACCGCCACAGAGTAGAGCGGTACCTCCCGCGTACCGTGCTCGGGGAACGGATCGGACAAAGGAGGGCGTGCCCCGGTGACGCGGATCGTGATCATGGGTGGCGGACCGGCGGGCTACGAGGCCGCCCTCGTGGCAGCCCAGCACGGCAGCGACGTCACGGTCGTGGAGCGCGACGGCATGGGCGGCGCCTGCGTGCTGGACGACTGCGTGCCGTCGAAGACCTTCATCTCCTCGGCCGGCATCCGCGTCGACATGCACCGGGCCCCGGATCTCGGGGTCACCGCCGATCCGCGGGCGATCGGCGTGGACCTGCCCACCGTGCACGCACGCGTCAAGGGGCTCGCGCTCGCCCAGTCGGCGGACGTCCGTGCCCGGGTCGAGCGGGAGGGTGTCCGGATCATCCGCGGCACGGCCGCCTTCACCGACGAGCCGTCCGCCCAAGCCCCGCACCTCGTCGAGGCCCGCACTCCCGACGGTGGCCGCGAGGAGCTTCCGGCCGACGTCGTGCTCATCGCCACCGGTGCCACCCCGCGGGTGTTGCCAGACGCCGCCCCGGACGGCGAACGCGTCCTCACCTGGCGCCAGCTCTACGACCTGCAGGAGCTTCCGGATCACCTGATCGTGGTCGGCTCCGGGGTCACGGGAGCGGAGTTCGTGTCGGCGTACGTCGAGCTCGGGGCCCGCGTCACGCTGGTGTCGAGCCGCGACCGGGTGCTGCCAGGCGAGGACGCCGACGCGGCCGCGGTGCTGCAGGACGTCTTCGCCGAGCGCGGCGTCGAGATCCTGCCGCAGGCCCGCGCCGATTCGGTGAAGCGTGACGGCGACGGCGTCGTCGTCACGCTGGCAGACGGCCGCACCGTCACCGGTTCGCACGCCCTCATGACGGTCGGCTCGGTGCCCAACACCACCGACCTCGGGCTGGAGAAGATCGGCGTCGAGACCGGCCGCGGCGGTTTCATCCCGGTCGACCGGGTGTCGCGCACCTCGGTGCCCGGCGTGTACGCGGCAGGCGACTGCACCGGGCTGCTCATGCTCGCTTCGGTCGCCGCCATGCAGGGCCGGATCGCGATGTGGCACGCCCTCGGCGAGGGCGTGGCACCGATCAAGCTCAAGACGGTGGCCGCCGCCGTGTTCACGCGCCCCGAGATCGCCACCGTGGGCATCAGCCAGCGGGCGATCGACGCCGGCGAGGTGCCGGCCCGCACGATCATGCTGCCGCTGTCCACGAATCCTCGCGCGAAGATGCAGGGTCTGCGGCGTGGGTTCGTGAAGCTGTTCTGCCGGCCGGCCACCGGCGTCGTCGTCGGAGGTGTGGTCGTGGCGCCCGTGGCGAGCGAGCTGATCCTGCCGATCGCGCTCGCCGTGCAGAACGGGCTGACGGTGGCCGACCTCGCCCACACGTTCTCGGTCTACCCGTCGCTGTCGGGGTCGATCACCGAGGCCGGCCGCCAGCTCATGCGCCACGGCGACCTGGACTGACCCAGCTCGACGGCGCGCGTCCGGACACGACTCCCCGTGCCCAGACGCGAAACTCACCCGTCGAAACGCGAGACTCACCCTGCCCAGACGCGAGACTCGCCCTGCCAAAACGCGGGACTCGCGCTGCCCGAACGCGAGACTCCCCCGCCCGAGACGCGGGACTCGCGCTGCTCGGGCGGGGGAGTTGCGGTGGGTCAGGTCAGGGCGGTGAGTGCGGCGTGGGTCAGGACGCGGACGCCGAAGGGGAGGGCGCGTTCGTCCAGGTCGAACGTCGGCTGGTGGATGTCGCGCATCGGGCCGTGGCCGGACCAGACGCCGAGGCGCGCCATCGCTCCGGGGACGTGCTCGAGGTACCAGGCGAAGTCCTCGCCGCCGCTGGACTGCTCGGTGCTCGCGTCTGCGTCGGGGCCGCGGACGGTGACGGCGGCGTCGGCGAGAATGCCGGAGCTGACCGCCTCGTTGACGACCGGCGGCACGCCGCGGATGTGGTCGAGCTCGTAGGTGACCCCGGTGGGGGCCAGGACGGCCGCCACCAGCCGCTGGAAGGTGTCCTCCAGCTCGCCCCACGTGGCGTGGTCGGCGGTGCGCAGGGTGCCGCGCAGGACGCCGTGCTGCGGGATCGCGTTGGCCGCCTCGCCCGCCTGCACCGCGCCCCAGACGAGGACGGTGCCGGAGCGGGGGTCGACGTGCCGGGTGAGCAGCAGCGGGACCTGGGTGATGACCAGGCCGATGGCCTCGACGAGGTCGGCGGTGAGGTGCGGCCGTGAGGTGTGGCCGCCCGGGGAGGTGAGGCGGACCTCGACGACGTCGCAGGCCGACGTGATGGGGCCGACGCGGGTGCCGAGCCGACCGACCTCGAGGCGCGGGTCGCAGTGCAGCGCGAAGATCCGGTCGACACCCTCCATGGCGCCGTCGGCGACCATGTCGATGGCGCCGCCGGGTTGGACCTCCTCGGCGGCCTGGAAGATCAGCCGGACCCTGCCGGGCAGGGCGGGTGCCGACGCCAGCGCGAGGCCGGCGCCGAGCAGCATGGCGGCGTGCGCGTCGTGACCGCAGGCGTGCATCACGCCGTCGACGGTGGAGGCGAACGGGAGGCCGGTGGCCTCCTTGAGGGGGAGCGCGTCGAGGTCGGCGCGCAGCGCCACGCAGCGCTCGCCGAACCCGATGTCGCAGACCAGGCCGGTGCCGTCGGGGAGGGTGCGGGGCTCGAGACCTGCCGCCATCAGCCGCTGCGCGATCAGCTGCGTGGTGCGGCGCTCGGAGCGGCCGAGCTCCGGTACGGCGTGGAACGATCGACGCCAGCCGATCACGTCGGCGCGGTGCGCGGCGAGCCACGTCTCCAGCCAGGCAGGGCCACTGCCTGCACCGAGGTCGGGAACTGCGAGGTCGGCGACGGCGAGGTCGGGATGCGCCTCCAGTAGAGTCACCGGGCACCACCTGCCCGGCCGGCCCTCGGTCGGCTTGCCACGGCGCGGTGCGTCAGCGGACCGCGCATCGAGGCTGCTCTCACGTGCATCTCCCAATCGTGCTCACCCGGACGGCGGTAGACCAACCGGAACAGGGCCTGTTCTCGGTTTCGGCGCCGAGGTGTTGCCGATCTGAGGCGGACGGGGCCGCTGCATCCGACGAGCGGTCGACGCGAAGTGCGCCGAACGGGGATTCGCGCCACTCGTCGCATGTGTTACGGCACGCGCGGGCGTTCGGATGCCGGTCGAAGGGTTGCCGGCGGGCCCGTGCATGAACCCAGTGCTACCCCGCTGAGCGAGCGGCCACGCGCGGAGTGGCCGAGACCACCCGGAGTGCTGATGCGGGGGGCGGAGGCGCAGCGTAAGCCCGGACTGGCCAGAATGGGCGGGTGGGACAGGATGGCTCGGACGCCGACCAGGTGCGGCGGATCGGTGGCCGCTACGCGCTGTCCGGGCTGCTCGGCGCCGGTGCGATGGGCACCGTGTGGTCGGGCTTCGACGAGGTGCTGCAGCGCCGGGTCGCCGTCAAGGAGCTGAAGGTCCCTCCCGGCGTGCCCTCGCACGAGGCGGCGGAGGCCCGCGAGCGCATCATGCGCGAGGCCCGGGCCCTGGGTGGCCTCTCCCACCCCAACATCATCACGGTCTTCGACGTGGTCGACGTCGACGGCGAGCCGATGGTCGTCATGGAGCTGGTGCCGTCGCGCAACCTCGCCACGATGATCAGCGATCACGGCACCCTCACGATGTCGCAGGTGGCGGTCGTCGGGTTCGCGACGGCGGGCGGGTTGCGCGCGGCGCACCGCAGCGGGATCACCCATCGCGACGTGAAGCCCGGCAACGTCCTCATCGCCGACGACGGGCGCGTCAAGCTCACCGACTTCGGCATCGCCCGCAACGTGGCCGACGCCCCGATGACGAGCGCGGGGCTCGTGCTGGGCTCGCCGGCGTACATCGCGCCCGAGGTGGCGATGGGCAAGGCGGTCACCCCCGCGGCGGACCTGTGGGGGCTCGGGGCCACGCTGTTCGCCGCGGTCGAGGGCCGCCCGCCCTACGACGTGGGTGGCGACCCGGTCGCCACGATCACCGAGGTCGTGGACGGGGACGTGCCACGGCCGCGCGGGGCGGGCCCGGTGGTGGACGTGATCGCCGCGCTGATGCGCAAGGAGCCGGAAGCGCGGATGCACCTCGAGGAGGTGCGCCAGCGCCTGCGACCGCTGATCGACGACCCGGACGACCCGGTCTACCCCGGCTCCCCGGACGCCCCGACGATCGGGGCCGGCCTCCACGTGCCGGCGCCGGCGCCGCGCACCGAGATCTCCGGGCCGCGTAAGGCACCCCTGCCGCCCAACCCGACGGGCGCGCGCGCCCCGGTGGGCGCGGCGCCACTCGCCTCGTCGCCGGGCCCGCTGCCGGGGCCGCCGGTGCGGGCGCCGTCGGCCACCCGCACCGGACGTGCACCGGCCGTCCCTCCCCCGCACCCGACGGTGACGGGCATCGCCGCGGCCGGGTACGTCCTCGCCGGCGCGGCGGTGGTGCTGGCCGGGGTCCTGGGCGGCTGGACCGTCACCCGCCTGCTGGGTGGCCAGTCCCCGGAGACCACGCTCAACGTGACCTCCGCGAGCACCGAGCTGGCCCAGCACACCGACCAGCTGGGCTTCAGCATCCCGGTGCCGGATAGCTGGACGGCGTTCCCGCATGCGCCGGTGGACGGCGAGCCGTCGGTCAGCTTCGTGAGTCCGGACGGCAGCGAGGAGCTCACGGTTCAGCGGGCCGCGTCCACCGAGGCCGGCCAGGAGGTGCCCGGCGTCCTGCAGGACGGCCCGACGGAGACGTCGGACGGCGCGTACCAGCTGCTGTACTCCGACGACGAGCGCACCTCGTGGCGGCACGTCGAGCCGGCGGGGAAGGGCGCGTGGACGGTCACGCTGACCGTGCCGCAGCGCGCCGCAGGGGACAACTCGGCCGATCTCTTCCAGCTCCTCGCGGACGGCTTCGCTCCCACGACCAACTGATCGCGGCCCCGTAGGCTGCCGGCCATGAGCGCCGACGACCCTGCCGCCGCCGGAGCGGCCATCGCGAAGGCCACCGGTGTGGACAGCCACGACGTCGCGGTGGTGCTGGGCTCCGGGTGGCACCCCGCCGCCGACGTCATCGGCGAGCCGGACCACGAGCTCGCGATGACCGACCTGCCCGGCTTCCGGCCGCCGGGCGTCGCCGGGCACTCCGGCACGGTGCGGTCCGTCTCCGTCGGTGAGCGCCGGGCGCTCGTACTGCTCGGCCGCACCCACCTCTACGAGGGACACGGCGTCGGGCCCGTGGTACACGGTGTGCGCGCCGCCGCCGCGGCGGGCTGCCGCACCGTGGTGCTCACCAACGCCGCGGGCGGCATCCGCGAGGGCATGCACGTCGGCGAGCCCGTGCTGATCTCCGACCACCTCAACCTGACCAGCCTGTCGCCGCTTCACGGACCGCGGTTCACCGACCTGACGGACCTGTACTCGCCGCGGCTGCGCGCGCTCGCCCGGGAGATCGACCCGGATCTCGCCGAGGGCGTCTACGCCGGTCTGCCGGGACCGCACTTCGAGACGCCCGCGGAGATCCGGATGCTCCGCGGGATGGGCGCCGACCTGGTCGGGATGTCGACGGTGCTGGAGGCGATCGCCGCGCGGGCCGAGGGGGTGGAGGTGTTCGGGTTGTCGCTCGTCACGAACCTCGCTGCCGGGATGACCGGCGAGCCGCTCGACCACCACGAGGTGCTTGCCGCGGGCGCTGCCGCCGCGGGGCGGATGGGGGCGTTGCTGCGCGACCTGATCGGGCGGCTGTGAGCCTGCCTCCCGCCCTGCGCGACGCGGCGATGCGCTGGATCGCCGACGACCCGGACCAGGCGAGCCGCGCCGAGCTGCAGCAGGTGCTGGCGGCCGCCATGGTCGGCACGTCCGGCGCGGTCGACCATCTCGCCGACCGCATGTCGGGCCCTCTCCGGTTCGGCACCGCCGGGTTGCGCGGGCCGGTCCGGGCCGGGCCGGCGGGGATGAACGTCGCCGTCGTCCGGCGTGCGACGGCCGGACTCGCCGCGTGGCTCGCTCGCACCGGCGAGCGCGGCACGGTCGTGGTCGGGCGGGACGCCCGACACGGCTCGGCGGAGTTCGCGACAGCGGCGGCCGAGGTACTGGCCGGTGCCGGCTTCATGGTGCGGGTGCTGCCGGGCCCGCTGCCCACGCCGGTGCTCGCGTTCGCGGTCCGGGAGCTGGGCGCCGTGGCCGGCGTGCAGATCACGGCGTCGCACAACCCGCCCGCCGACAACGGCTACAAGGTCTACCTCGCCGACGGCGCCCAGCTCGCGCCGCCGTCCGACGCCGAGATCGAGGCGGCCATCGCCGCGACGCCCGCGGCCGTCGCGATCCCGACGGCCACCACCGCCACCGAGGTCGACGTCACCGACGCCTACCTGGAACGGGTGGCACGGCTGCCGCGGGGCACGGCGCGGAACCTGCGCGTCGCTCTCACGCCGATGCACGGCGTCGGGGGCGCCACCGCCGTGCACGCGTTGCACCGGGCCGGTTTCACCGACGTGCACGTCGTGCCCACCCAGGCCGCACCCGACCCCGACTTCCCCACGGTCGCCTTTCCGAACCCGGAGGAACCGGGGGCCACCGACGCGCTGCTCGCGCTGGCCGCCGAGGTGGACGCCGACCTGGCGATCGCCCTGGACCCGGACGCCGACCGCTGTGCGCTCGCCGTGCCCACCCCCAGCGGGTGGCGGATGCTCAGCGGGGACGAGACGGGCGTGCTGCTGGGAGATCACCTGCTCCGTTCCGGTGGCGTGCCGGATCCGCTCGTGGCCACCACCGTGGTGTCGTCGTCGATGCTGCGGGCCGTCGCGGCGGCGTACGGCGTGCGGTACGCCGAGACGCTCACCGGGTTCAAGTGGATCGTCCGTGGCGGACCGGGCCTGGTCTACGGGTACGAGGAGGCACTGGGGTACTGCGTCGACCCGGACACGGTGCGCGACAAGGACGGCATCGCCGCGGCCACGCTGGCGTGCGACCTGGCCGCCACGCTGAAGGCGGCCGGGCGGGGCCTGCCGGACCGGCTCGACGAGCTGGCCGTCGCGCACGGGGTGCACCTCACCCAAGGGGTGTCGCTGCGGATGGAGCCCGCCGAGCGGGACGCGGCCGCCGCCCGCCTGCGCGCGGCCCCGCCGCAGGGCTGGACGAGCGAGCTGCCCGCGCCGGACGTGTTGGTGTTGCGCCGGGCCGGTGAGCGCCTCGTGGTGCGCCCGTCGGGCACGGAGCCGAAGCTCAAGGCCTACCTGGAGGTGGTGGAGCCGGTGCCGGACGCCGCCGCGCTTCCCGCGGTGCGGGCCGCGGCGCAGGAGCGGCTCGACGCCTTGCGCGGAGAGGTCAGGACCCTGCTCGCAGCCCCGTGACGTCCAGGATCTGGCGCTCCCACATCTCCGCGATCCTGCGGTAGCCGGCCACGTTCGGGTGCAGCCCGTCGGCCAGCTGGGCCGGGGTCAGAAGGCCGGTGGCGTCGACGAACCGCACGGAGTGCCCACGCTCCCGGAAGGCAGCGGCGGCGGACGCGCCGAGCCGCTCGAACGCCTCGCGGGTGCGCGCGTCACCACTGCGCCCCCAGACACCCGCCACGATCACGTGGGCATCGGACACCTCGGCGATCTCCGAGAGAACCCCTTCGAGCAGCGCGGCCGCCTCGTCGGCGGAGGCGCCCCGCAGAAGATCGTTGGTGCCGATGTGCAGCAGGACGACGTCCGGCCGGGCACGGCGCACCCACCCGGCCACCCGCGGCTTCATGCCCTCGAGCGTGAGGCCACCGACGCCCTCGTAGTCGCGGTCGGGCACCGAGGCGGGTCCGCCGCGCTGCGACCCGACCATGTCGACCGCCACGCCGTCGCGCGCAAGGAGCTCCTGCAACGGCCCCCGGTAGCCCGCGGTCTCCAGGCCGCCCGTGCCCACGGTGCTGGACGCGCCCAGCGGCATGACCCGCAGCACACCGGGGACGGGCGGCGCCGGCGCCGCGGGAGCGGCGGCGGCACTGCGCTGCACCGGAAGGGCACCCGCGCTCACGCCCACCAACACCGTCAGCAGGCACCCGACCACGAGCAACCCCCGACCGAACCCGAATCCGACCCCGGCCATCCCGCCCTCTCGTCGCACTGCAGCGAGCGTATCCGGCGGAACGGGTGGCAGCATGCGGATCGTGGCCAGGCTCCTGATCGTCCACCACACGCCGTCGCCCGCCACGGCCGAGCTGCTCGACGCGGTCGTGCGCGGCGCGTCCGACCCGGAGATCACCGGCGTCGACGTGGTCCGTCGTGCCGCGCTCGCCGCCACACCTTCCGATCTGCTCGCCGCCGACGCGGTGGTGCTCGGCACGCCGGCCAACATCGGCTACATGTCGGGCGCTCTCAAGCACTTCTTCGACACCGTGTACCACGTGTGCGGCGACGACATGCGCGGCCTGCCGTACGGCTGCTACGTGCACGGCAACCTGGGGACCGAGGGCGCGGTGCGGGCCGTGAAGTCGATCACCGACGGGATGGGCTGGACCCGCACCGCCCCGCCCGTGGAGGTACGCGGCGCGCCGGACAAGGCAGCGCTGGAAGCGTGCTACGAGCTCGGCGCGGTGCTCGCCGCCGGCGTCATGGACGGCTGAGCGCCGGCTCGCCGAACTAGACCGCGCCGAACTGCCGGTCGCCGGCGTCTCCGAGACCAGGGACGATGAACGCGGAGTCGTTGAGGCGCTCGTCGATGCTGGCCGTGACGACCCGCACCGGGAGTCCGCTGTCGCGCAGGTGCGCGACACCCTCCGGCGCGGCGAGCACGCAGATCGCGCTGACGTCCGTGGCCCCGCGCTCGGTGAGCAGCCGGATGGTGTGGGCCATCGAGCCCCCGGTGGCGAGCATCGGGTCGAGCACGAACACCGGGCGCCCCTCCAGGCTCGCCGGCAGCGACTCCATGTACGGCACGGGCCGGTGGGTCTCCTCGTCGCGGGCGAGCCCGACGAAGCCCATCTGCGCCTCCGGCATGAGGCCCAGCGCGGCGTCGGCCATGCCCAGCCCCGCTCGCAGGACGGGCACCAGGAGCGGCGGCGAGGCGAGCCGGTAACCGGTGGTGCGGGCCACCGGGGTGTGCAGCGGGGCCGTGGCGAGCGGGGCGTCCCGGGTGGCCTCGTAGATGAGCATCAGCGTGAGGTCGCGCAGCGCGGCGCGGAAGGCCGCGTTGTCCGTGCGCGCGTCGCGCAGCTCGGAGAGCCGCGACTTGGCCAGTGGGTGGTCGACGACCTGCACGTCCATGGGCGAGAGGCTAATCGGCCACGCGGGCGTCGTAGGAGGTGCGGGCGGCGGCGATCTGGCGCTGGTGCGCGTCCGTCCAGGTCACGAGCGCCTGGACCGTCTCGTGCAGCGAGGCACCCAGCGGCGTGAGCTCGTACTCCACCTTGGGCGGCACGACGGGGTGGACCGTGCGGCTCACGAGCCCGTCGCGCTCCAGCTGCCGCAGCGTGACGGTGAGCATCCGCTGGCTCACGCCGTCGATCTCGCGGCGCAGCTCGGTGAACCGCAGCCGCCGGCGGTCGAGCAGCGCGATCACCAGCAGGGACCACTTGTCGGCTATGCGGTCGAGGATCTGGCGGACCTCGCAGTCCTCGCGGGTGTCCCACTGGTAGGCGTCGTCCCACTCGCAGCACGGGCCGCCGGCCACGGTGCCCTGCGGGTGCGTCAGTGACTTCGAAGTGCCTTCTTCCACGATCGTCCAGGGTGACGCACGATGCGGTCGGTTACAAGAAGGAACCGAACGAATGGGAGAAGTCGTCGTGTCCGCACAATCTGCACCACCGCGCACGGAACGGATCACCGCGCGCGCGTGGGGCCTGCTGCTCGTCCTGTCCGGGGCGATCTTCCTCGAGGGCATCGACGTCTCGATGATGGGCGTCGCGCTGCCGTCCATCCGCGCCGAGCTGGGTATGTCGACCAGCTCGCTGCAGTGGGTGGTGAGCGCGTACGTCCTCGGCTACGCGGGCTTCGTGCTGCTCGGTGGACGCGCCGCCGACATGCTGGGCCGCCGCCGGATGTTCATCTTCTGGCTGGTGGTGTTCGTGGCGTTCTCCGGCCTCGGCGGGCTCGCCACCGAGGGCTGGGTGCTCATCCTCGCCCGGTTCGTCACCGGGGTCGCGGCGGCGTTCCTCACCCCGGCCGGTCTGTCGATCATCACGACGACGTTCGCCGAGGGCCCGGCCCGCAACCGCGCCGTGCTCGTCTACGCGGGAGCGGCCGCCGGCGGGTTCTCGCTGGGCATGGTGACCGGTGGCCTGCTCACCGCCGTGCACTGGCGTTGGGTGTTCTTCGCACCCGTGGTTGTCGCGGCGGCGATCCTCGTCGCGGCCGTTGCGCTGATCCCGCGGGAGGAACGGCGCGAGCGCACCGCGGGCGGGTTCGACATCGCGGGAACCCTGACGCTCACCGGCGCGATGCTGCTCCTGGTGATCACGCTGGTGCACGCTCCCGACGTCGCCCTCGGCCTCACGCTGACGACCCTCGCCGGCTCCGCCGTGCTCCTCGCCGCGTTCGTCCGGATCGAACGGCGCTCGGCCGCCCCGCTCGTCCGGCTCGGGATCCTGCGGTCGCCCCAACTCCTCCGGGCCAATGGCGGCGCGGTGCTGCTGCTCGCCTCGTTCATGTCGTTCCAGTTCATCGCCGTGCTCTACCTGCAGGAGCTGCAGGGCTGGTCGACGGTGGAGACCGGGCTCGTGCTCGCCGTCCTCGGCATCGACGCCGTGCTCGCCCCGACGCTGACGCCGGTGCTCGTCAACCGCTTCGGCAACCAGCGGGTGCTGGTGGCGGGAATGGTGTTCGCCGCGCTGGGATACCTGCTGTTCCTGCCGGTCGGGCCGGACTGGAACTTCTTCACGATGCTGCCGACGCTGCTGGCGCTCGGCATGGCGTTCACCCTCGCCTACGGGACGCTGACGATCGCGGCCACCGACGGCGTCGCCGACGAGGAGCAGGGGCTCGCGGGCGGGCTGCTGACCACCTCGTTCCAGTTCGGGGCCGCGCTGGGGCTCGCGATCGCCACGGCGGTGCTCGTGGCGGCCACCGCGGGCGATTCACCGCAGGCCGTGCTCGAGGGCTACCGCGCCGGCCTGGTGGTGCCCCTGGCCGCGGCGGTGCTCGGGACGGTGTTGATGGCCACCGGACTGCGCCGCCGCAACCCGGTGCCCCAGCCCTGACCCGACGAATGGGCTCAGGGGACCGCGCGGCCGGGTGTCTCGCTACGCCACTCCCACCGGCCGTCCTCGCCGCGGACCGCGCGGAGCTGGTCCTCCAGCACCGGGTTCAGCTCGTGCTCACGGCAACCGGTGGCGGCCCAGCAGGAGATCGTGATGTCGTCCGCGGTGGCGTCCAGGCGCAGGAAGCTCTTGAACTGCGGCACGGCGTTCGAGTCGAACAGCAGGGACATCATGTTGTGCGCAGGAGCCGAGCCGCGCGCGGGGAGCGGGCACACGCGCGCGGCGGCCCGGCGGGCCTGGGCGCTCACGGTGGCCGGGGACGAGCGCGGCGGGGTGATGCCCACCCGCTCCGCCATGAGCGTGGTCGCCTCCTCGGGGGAGATCACCAGGCGGCCGAGCCCGAAGCCGAGCAGCTTGTCGTACCGGCGGCTGAAGTGCGCGAGGGAGTCGCCGCGCAGCGGGTAGCAGCGGAAGTCCTCCTCGTGCACGGCCGGCGCGAGCTCGTCGACGTTCGGGATCTGGTGCGTGGCCGACAGGTAGGCACCCGATCCGCCGGCCACCAGGTACTGGATCGTGCGGCCGTCCCGCTGCAGCACCGGGTAGCGCTGGTAGTTGTGGTCGTCGCCGCCGATGCAGGCCACGTAGTTGAACGCGGGATCCGTGACGATCTCGTTGACGTCGCCACCGCCCTCGATGGGGCAGGCCTGCAGGCGCGCGTAGGTGTAGAGAGGCCGACCGGTGAGCAGGATCTTGGGTCGGTCGCCCGCCGAGACCTCCCGCAGCCACTCCGCCTGGTCGCGGTCGATGTGCCCGTCGATGCCGGTGTCGATCAGCACCAGCCGCACGGGGCCCGCGTCGATCGCGCAGTACGGGCCGGGCTGGCTGCCCTGCTGCGACTCGGCGTCGCGGAACCAGCGCATGTCGGCGACGTCGTCGACGGTGGCCGCCGGCGCCCGGCGCCACAGCAGCTTGCGCAGCAACCGACTCACCCACGAGCCGGTGAACACGGGCGGCGGGTCGCCCGCGTCGGGCGGGACGTCGCAGAAGGTGGTCATGAAGCCGGCGAGCCCGTCGTACCAGTCGTGGTTGCCCGGCAGCGCGTAGATCGGGTGCGGGTAGTCGGCGTACGGGCGGTAGAAGCGATCGGCGTAGGCGCGCACCCCGCCCGCCGGGTAGACGACGTCGCTGCACAGCACCGCGAAGTCCGTGTCCTGGGCGACGCGCTCCAGCACCGGCACCACGACGTACTGCGAGGCGTCGCCCTCACCGGGGTCGCCGAGCACCGCCACGGAGATCCGGTCGCGGTCGGCGTGGCGGGTGATCAGCCGGTCGCGCGGCGGGGGCTCCGCGCCCGCGGCCCGCGCGTACTCGTCGAGGCGGCGCAGCCACTCCCGGCGCTGCTCGTCGGTCGGGTCGCCGAACCTGCGGGCCAGCACGTCGTTGCGCGACACGATCAGCGGCCCCGGGCGCATCCAGGAGAAGCGGCTGTCGCGCGGAGCGAGCCGAGCGCCCACCCCGGGCGTCCGGCACCCCCACCCGGCGCCGCTGGTGGAACTGCGAGAGGGCCCCGGCATGTCCGGAAGGTGGCTCTCCTGAGGGTCGACGGAGGTGCGTGGGGAGCGCATGCCCCGATCCTGGCAGCGCCATGCCTGCCGGTCACCCTTTGCTACGAGGACACCACAGCGTGACGGCCGCCGGCCGCCCCGACGCCAGATCCGCGGGGTGCTCCGGACCCTTCGCCGAGCCGTCACACGACGAGCTGCACCCGGGGGCCACGCGACCGCCCGGCGATCACCGAGTGTGGCCGAGACGTCACAGATCCCGCTGGTACACCCCGCCTCCCGTGCCCACCGTGCTTTTTGCAGCACAAAGGGTGATCAAGTCGAACTTTCACCCTGACCCGAACGGGTGGTCTGGCACGAACACTGTCACGCCGAGAGCCTCACCGACGCTGTACTTAGTGACTAGGAGGTGATCCGGTGCCGGAGAACACGACTTCCGACGAGGCGACGCTGGTCGCAGCGGCGGAGAAGCTCACACAGTGCGACGGATATGTCGTACTGGCCGTCGACCCCCAGACCGGGGAGGTCGACGCACACGGGCCGTTCGACGGGCTGACGGCCACCGTCAAGGCCGACCAGCTCCGCCGCGACTTCGATCGCGGTGGCCTGGAGGACGTGACCGTGGGCGTCGTCCGGCTGCACAGCTCCACCTGACCCGACAGTCAGAACTGCGCAGCTCCCCGACGTACGACTCGCACGACCGCACTACAGCGTTACGCTCGCTCCCCCTGCACTCATCCCCGCCCGCCGCTCCTCCCGCGCGGCGGGCGGTGTGCTGTATTCATGGCCTCCGCCTTCGCTCCGGCGGGCTCGCGGGCCCTTCCAGGCACCGCCCTGCTCCTCCGGTGCTCAGTCGCTCGTACCTCGCTCCCTGCGCTCCTCCCCCGCAGGACGGTGCCGGCCCGCTCGCGCGGTCATGGGCCGTGTTCATGGCCTCCGCTGCGGTCCGGCGGGCTCGCAGGCCCTTCAGGCACCGTCCCGCTCCTCCGGTGCTCGGCAGGACAGCGCCGGCCTGCTCGCAGCCGTTACGTGGGGCCCGTCCACGCCTAGACTCGCCCGCGTGACCACCACCGTTCCCGCCCCGCGCACCGCAGGTGGCCGCGACGGGGCGTTCGCCGACGCCGTCCGCGACGACGCGGCGTTGCGGCGGTTCCTGCACGGCCTGCCCGGCGTCGACCACGTCGGCGTCGAGCGGCGCGCGGCCACGCTGGCCACCCGGAGCATCAAGAAGGACTCGAAACTCCAGGCCCTGGACATGGCGATCTCGATGATCGACCTGACCACGCTGGAGGGCGCCGACACACCCGGCAAGGTGCGGTCGCTGTGCGCCCAGGCCCGCCGGCCGGACCCGGACCACGCGGACGTTCCCGCGGTCGCGGCGGTCTGCGTCTATCCCGACCTCGCCGGGATCGCCGTCGAGGCGCTGCGAGGGTCGGGGGTGGCCGTCGCCGCGGTGGCCACCGCGTTCCCCTCCGGACGGTCCTCGCGCGCCGTCAAGCTCGCGGACACCGCGCTCGCCGTCGAGGCCGGCGCCTCCGAGATCGACATGGTGATCGACCGGGGCGCCTTCCTGACCGGACGTTACGGCGCCGTGCACGACGAGATCGTGGCCGTCAAGCAGGCCTGCGGCAGCGCGCACCTCAAGGTCATCCTGGAGACCGGCGAGCTCGCCGGCTACGACGACGTGCGCCGCGCGTCCTGGCTCGCGCTGCTCGCCGGCGCCGACGTCATCAAGACCTCCACCGGCAAGGTCTCCCCCGCCGCCACGCTGCCGGTCGTGCAGGTGATGCTGCAGGCCGTGCGCGACTGGCACCGCGCCACCGGCGAGCACCGCGGCGTCAAGGCCGCGGGCGGGATCCGCACCGCCAAGGACTCCATCCGCCATCTCGTGGCCGTCCACGAGGTGGCCGGGCCCGAATGGCTCACCCCACAGCTCTTCCGGTTCGGGGCGTCGTCCCTGCTCGGCGACCTGCTGCGGCAGCGTCGCACGCAGCTCGAGGGCCACTACACCGACCGCGACCACATCGGAGGGGCCTGATGCCGGACTGGACATACGCCCCCGCCCCCGAGTCGGCGGCGCTCGCGAACCTCAAGCCGGCCTACCGGCCGTTCGTCGACGGGGAGTTCGTCGACGGCGGCGGCGAGCCGCTCAAGACGCTGAACCCGGCCACGGAGGAGGTGCTCGCCGAGGTCGGCACGGCGAGCCAGGAGGACGTCGACCGCGCCGTGGCCGCCGCACGCCGCGCCTATGAGCAGGTGTGGGGCCCGATGCCGGGCGCGGAGCGCGCGAAGTACCTGTTCCGGATCGCCCGGGTGGTGGCCGAGCGGGCCCGCGAGCTCGCCGTGCTGGAGACGCTCGACAACGGCAAGCCGATCCGCGAGTCGCGCGACGTCGACATCCCCACGGCGTCGGCACACCTCTTCCACCACGCGGGCTGGGCCGACAAGCTCGGGTACGCGGGCCTCGGCCCGGATCCGCGGCCGGTGGGCGTGGTCGGCTCCGTGATCCCGTGGAACTTCCCGCTGCTCATGGCCGCCTGGAAGATCGGGCCCGCGCTCGCGTGCGGCAACACGATCGTGCTCAAGCCCGCCGAGACCACCCCGCTCACGGCGCTCGTGCTCGCCGAGATCGCCGCGGACGCCGGGCTCCCACCCGGCGTGCTCAACGTGCTGCCGGGCGCCGGTGACGTCGGGGCCGCGGTGGTGGGCCACGACGGCCTCGACAAGGTGGCGTTCACCGGCTCCACCGACGTCGGCAAGGAGATCCAGCGCCGGCTCGCCGGCACCGGCCGCCGACTCACCCTCGAACTCGGTGGCAAGGCCGCCAACATCGTCTACGACGACGCGCCGCTGGACCAGGCGGTCGACGGCGTCGTCGACGGGATCTTCTTCAACCAGGGCCACGTCTGCTGCGCGGGTTCCCGCCTGCTCGTGCAGGAGTCGATCGAGCAGGAGTTCATGGAGCTCCTGCACGCCCGGATCGAGACGCTGCGCGTGGGCGATCCGCTGGACAAGAACACCGACGTCGGCGCGATCAACTCCCGTCCGCAGCTGGACCGGATCGTCGACCTCGCGGCCGCCGGCGACGCCGAGGGCGCGCACCGCTGGACCAGCTCGTGCCCGCTGCCGGAGCGCGGCCTCTTCTTCCCGCCCACCGTCTTCTCCGGCGTGGAGCAGACCATGCGGGTGGCGCGGGAGGAGATCTTCGGCCCCGTGCTCTCGGTGCTGACGTTCCGCACGCCCGACGAGGCGATCGCCAAGGCGAACAACACTCCCTACGGCCTCTCCGCCGGGATCTGGACGGAGAAGGGCTCGAAGGCCATGTGGACGGCCCAGCGCGTGCGGGCCGGTGTGGTGTGGACGAACACCTTCAACCGATTCGATCCCACGGCGCCGTTCGGGGGGTACCGGGAGAGCGGGTTCGGGCGCGAGGGCGGGCGCGTGGGGCTGGCGGCGTACCTCGACGCCTGATCCGGGCGTCACGGACGGATCGGCGGACCTGTGATCATCGCGAGATCGGGTTCTGCGCCCGTGCGAGGGCGTTCCCGAGGATCTCGGAACGATCATGAGCGGGTGATCGTTCCGAGACGCCGATCGTGCGCCCCTGACAGGGCGCTCGGACGGACCTCGGACCGATCACGAGGAGTTGATCGATCGTTCCGAGAACCCACACGCGCGCCCTCGCCGCGGCGCTCACACGAACTTCGGATCGATCACGAGCCGATGTTCCCGAGCACGGACCCGGTGAGGGCCGACCACGGCGGGCCCGCTCGCGTTCCGCGGCACGCGGGTGTGCGAACGAGATCCCGGCCTGGTGTCCCGGACCGGAGGTCCGGTGCACGAATCGGCGGATCCAGGTTTCCGCCGGGTGTGTACCGGGCGTACGCCCAGCGGGAGGCCGGGCCAGCGAGTCATGTGGTGGACGTCCGGCCGAGGCACTAGCGGAGGTCGAACTCCCCGGCCCGCACGCCTGCGAGAAATGAGTCCCATGCCGGAGCGCCGTGGATGTGCGATGCCCGGGACCGGGCCTTCGTGTCGCGCACGGCGACCTCACCGTCGGGGAGGAAGGCGACCTCGACGCAGTTGTTGTCCTCATCGCTGTTGCTGAAGCTGCTGGTGCGCCACCGGATACCGCTGAGGTCCACGGCACACCTCGTTCCGTTCGCTACGTCTCGGCGGCCACCCGCCGGATCAGCGCCACCGACTCGTCGGGGTCCAGTGCGAGCGACCGCAGCCGGTCGAACTTGAGTCTAGCTACCGCGACCTCGTCCTCCTTGCTGATGTGTATAGCGCCGGCGGGGTGCTCCACGTAGACCATGTCGCCGAAGTCGATCCCGCCGAACGTGAGCAGCGTGAAGGGAGCAGACAAGCCGGGGTAGGCACCGACGCTCAGCGGCATCACGTGCAGCGTCACCCGGTCCAGCGCCGCAGCCTCGACGAGATGCGCGAGCTGGGCGCGCATCACCGCCGGTCCGCCGACCGAGCGTCGCAGTACCGCCTCGTCTACGACGGCGATGAGTTCGAGCGGGTCCTCCGGGGAGGTGAGTCGTCCCCGGCGGACGCTTCGCACAGCAATGAGATTGGCGAGCACGGCCTCGGTCCGGGGCTGGATCGCGACCGCGAAGACCGCCCGCGCATATGCCTCGGTCTGGAGCAGCCCGGGCACGTACGCAGCCGTCGCCTCCCGGACCAGCGTGGCCTCCGCCTCCAGCGGGACGTACCCCTTGTCGTCCAGGCCGTAGGCCCGCCACCAGCCCTTCTCCGAAGCGGAGCGGGTGAGGTCGAGCAGCTCGCCCCACTGCGGCCCGCCGACCCCGTAGACGTCCATCATCGTGCGCACTCCGTGCACGTCCACGCCTTGGCGGCCGTTCTCGATCCGGCTGAGCTTGCTGCTCGACCAGTCCAGGGCGGGGGCGGCGACCTCCAGCGACAGCCCGGCGTGCTCCCGCAGCTCCCGCAGGATGCGGCCGAGGTGCAGCCGCCGCACAACAGCTCCGTTCGGTCCGGCCACGCCGCTCCGCTCCGCTCGCACTCGACGACGCATGGTGATCGATCCGGAGTGTGCCAGGCGGGCGGCCGGAAGTGGGCTGCCCACATCAGCCGCCCGACCGGGCTTGATCGGTCTGAGAAGCACACCACGGTCGTTCCGACCGCGCTGAGGTACTTCTCGGACGGCCCGGCCGCAGATGATCGCCACGAGCGGTACACCAGCGCGGTTCGTACAACGGGGGTGCACTTCTCGGAATGATCATGGCCGCTGGTCCGGCCGTGACCGTGCCGCGACCCACGCGGCGAGCCCCGGGAGGAACCGGGTGGCCGCGGAGAGCGGGCTGTCGACGACATCCGGGCTGCGGCCTGCCTCGGGACCCGTCGTCACGGGGCGATCATAGGAGCCGCGGGACGGGTCAATCGATCAGTCGAAGCCGCCCGTCCCACCCGTCGGCCAGCAGGCCGGGCAGCAGCTCGGCGAGCTGGAGCGGGTAGACCGTCTCGGTGGTGCCGCGCAGGTCGTCGGCGCTCCACCAACGGTGGCCACGGACGGTGCGGTTCTCCAGGTCGGTGAAGCCCGCCGTGTCGACGTCGGCCGCGTCGGTCAGCGCGGCCAGGAAGAACCACTCGTCGCTGTCGTACTCCACGCTCTCGAAGGTGAACTGCACCCGCCGCAGCCACACCGGCCCCACCAGCCGAGCCGGTGGCAGCCGCAGGCCGGTCTCCTCGTGCAGCTCCCGCCGGGCCCCGGCGAGCAGCTCCTCCCCCGGCTCGAGCCCGCCGCCCGCCGTGAACCAGAACGACTCCTCGGGCACGTGCGGGTCGAAGCCCTGGAACAGCAGGAGCCGCTGCGCCGGGTCGAGGAGGAGCACGCGTGCGGCCACCCGGACGCCCGGGCGGGGACTCAGGCCCGTGATCGACTCCCCCACGCTTCGGACGCTACGCCTGTGATGCAGAGCACATTGAGATTGAACCCGTCGTTCGTGTCGAGAACCTGCTGCCGGCTCCGTCTCCCCTCCGCAAGGTTCGGACGACACCAGGAGGACCACCATGGACCGCGCCGACGTCTCGGAAGTACTGAGCAAGCCGATCTCCCAGGAGCTCCTGGGCTCGTCGATCCCGGCGCGGCTGGCCTACACCGCCCTGGACGGCGACCCGCGGGTCGTCCCGATCGGGTTCCACTGGAACGGCGCCCAGCTGCTGCTCTTCACGGTGCCCACGATGGCGAAGGTGCGGGCGCTGCAGCGCAACCCCCGCGTGGCGATCACCATCGACACCCAGGGGCAGTGGCCGCCGCGGGTGCTGCTGGTCCGCGGCGCGGCGAGCCTCGAGGTCGTCGACGGCGTGCCGGAGGAGTACATCGAGGCGTCCCGCAAGGTCACGCCGGCCGAGGTGTTCGAGGACTGGGAGGCCGGGGTGCGCGGGCTCTACGACCGGATGGTGCGCATCACGATCGAGCCGGACTGGGCGAAGCTGCTGGACTTCGAGACCACCATTCCGAAGGCGGTCGAGGACCTGATCCACGAGAAGATGGGCCAGAGGTGACGATGACCCGGTACCTGGTGCTCACCAGGTACGACGAGGGTCTCGATGTCCCGCCCATGGCCGAGTGGGCGCCCGAGGACATCACGTCGTTGCTCGAGTACGTCCACGCCCTCAACCAGGAGCTGATCGCGAACGGCGAGCTGGTCGAGGGGGTGTCGCTGACCGGCCCGGAGGCCGCCAGGGTCGTCGTCTCCGACGGCGGCCCGCCGGTGGTCACCGACGTGCCGTTCCCCGAGGCCGAGGAGCTCCTCGCGGGGTACCAGGTGGTCGACGTCGAGTCCGAGGAACGCGCGATCGAGATCGCGGCGAAGGTGTCGGCGGCACCCGGCCCGGGTGGGAAGCCGCTGCGACAGCGGATCGAGCTGCGGCCGGTCCTCGGCGCTCTGCCGGGCGTCGACCTGTGACACCGGCGACGGTGCCCGACGACCTGCTGCGCGAGCCGGCGCCGGCTGACGAAGGCGGCGTCGCACATCGATTCCGTCGCTCACACATCGACTGCAGTCGGTGTGCCGGCGCAGATGTCGGTGTGTGAGCCTCCGGGGAGCCGGCAAGTCCGGTCACCTGACTGATTCGAGAGGCCCCCTCTGTTCCTAGCGTCGATCTCATCCGATCGACGAGAGGAGCAACCGATGGACGTGACGCCGCTGCGGCTGGTCGTCGTCATCGCCAGCACGCGGGAGGGTCGGTTCGGTCCGACCGTCGCGAACTGGTTCGTGGAGCAGGCCCGTGGGCACAGCGACCTGGATCTCGACGTGCTGGACCTGGCCGAGACCGCGCTGCCGGACGGGCTCACCGGGTACGGCACGCCGACGCCCGAGGCGGTCGCGGCCGTGACACCCCGGCTGGCGAGCGCGGACGCGTTCGTGGTGGTGACGCCGGAGTACAACCACAGCTACCCGGCGCCGGTGAAGACCCTGATCGACTGGCACTTCACCGAGTGGCAGGCGAAGCCGATCGGGTTCGTGTCCTACGGCGGGATGTCCGGCGGGTTGCGGGCCGTGGAGCACCTGCGGGGGGTCTTCGCCGAGCTGCACGCCGTGACGGTGCGCGACACCGTCAGCTTCCACGGGGCGTGGGACCGGTTCGGGCCGGACGCCAGCCCGGTCGACCCGGCGGAGTGCGCAGCGGCGGCGAAGTCGATGCTCGACCAGCTCGCCTGGTGGGCCCACGCGCTGCGGGAGGCCCGGACCGCCCGGCCCTACGTCGCGCCTTGACCTCGACCGAACTTCAACTCTTAGCGTCGTTTCGACGCACCCGGAGCGGAGAGGTAGGGCGATCATGGTCTCGGAGGCGGTAACCCCCCGGCGCACGAACTGGGCGCCGGTGGCGGCGCTCGGGCTCGCCATGCTGGTGGTCACCTCGGAGATGACCATCGCCGCCGTCACGCTGCCCGGAATCGGCGCCGACCTCGCGGTCTCGCCGTCGGCGACGGCCTGGGTGCTGCTCGCGTACGCACTGCCGATGGCGGCGCTCGCGATCCCGGCCGGGCGCTGGTCCGACGGCGCGGACGTCCGGGCGGCGTTCGCGCTCGCGATGGCCGGGGTCGGGGGCGCGAGCGTGCTCGTGGGGCTGGCGCCCACGTTCTGGGTCGTCGTGGTCGGGCGGTTCGTGCAGGGCGCGGCGGGTGCGCTGATCATCGCGGTCTACATGCCGATCATCACCACCAGCGTGCTGCGCGAGCAGCGTGGCCGCGCGATCGGCTTCGTCATCACGATCATGACGGTGGGCGCGATGGCCGGCGCCCCGCTCGGCGGCCTCGTCGCCGACGTGCTGGGTTGGCGCGCGGTGTTCCTGGTGAAGCTGCCGGTGGTGCTCGCGGTGCTGTGGGTCGGGCTGCGGACGATCACGCGCCTTCCGGACCGTGGGCTTCCGCGCCCCGGTGCGGCTCTGGTTCGCGAGGCGGTGCTGCTGGGTGGCGCGGTGGCCGTGCTGCTGCTCGCCTTCGAGCAGGTGGACGGGCAGCCGCTCGTCGCCGCGGCGCTCGCCGTGAGCGCGGTGGGGCTGGCGGTGTGGTGGTCCCGGCTCGCGGCCTCGCGCCCGGTCCTCGGGCTCGTGCGGACGCCCGGCTACGGCATCACCCTGATCTCGCTGCTCACGGTCTCGCTCACCGGCGGGCTGGTCGCGTTCCTGCTGCCCTACTTCGTGTCCGACGTGCTGCGCGCCGGCCCGAACGTCACGGGTGTCGCGCTGCTGTTCTTCGTCGGGGCGATGGCCCCGCTGTCGGCGGCGGCCGGCGCGCTGGCCGACCGGTTCGGCAACCGGGCGATGGCGATCGCCGGCAGCAGCGTGTCCGTCGTGGCGATGCTCCTGATCCTGACGCTCGACGAAACCTCCGGGCTGGGTGACATGGCGTGGCGGCTGGCCCTGCTCGGCGTCGGCGCGGCGCTCTACAACCCGGCGATCAACGCGGCGATGCTCGCGGCCGCACCGGCGGGTTCGGAGGGTCTGGCCGGCGGCGCGGGTATGACGGTCCGGACGATCGCGATGACGGTCGCGCCCGCCGCGTCGGCGCTCGCCTGGACGGCCGCCGGCGGCGGGGTGCCCGGCTTCCGCGCCGGGATCGTGATGATCACCGTGGGGGTCGTGATCGGGCTGCTGGTCCTGCTCGTCCCGGTGCGGCGGCCATGACCCACGAGCCAGAGGTGCCGCCGCTGCACGGCCGCGACGCCGAACTCTCGATCGTGGACGGTCTGCTCGCGGCCGCCCGAGGTGGGCGGAGCGGCGCCCTGGTGGTGCGCGGCGAGGCCGGGATCGGCAAGTCGGCGCTGCTCATGCACGCGGCGGCGCGGGGGGCGGGCACGCGCGTGCTGTTCCAGACCGGCGTCGAGACGGAGATGGAGCTTCCGTTCGCGGGGTTGCACGCGCTCTTCGCCGACGCCTGCGACGCGCTCGACCGGCTGCCGGAGGCGCAGGCGGGCGCGCTGCGCGTCGCGCTCGGGCTGGCTGCCGGGCCGCCGCCGGACCGGTTCCTCGTCGGGCTCGCGGTGCTCAGCCTGCTCGCCGAGCTCGCCGCCGAACGCCCGGTGTTGTGCGTGCTCGACGACGCGCACTGGGTCGACCGCGCGTCCGCCCAGGCGTTGCTGTTCGCCGCGCGGCGGCTGGGCAGCGAGTCCGTCGTGCTGCTCTTCGCCGCGCGGACCGGGCTCGCCCCGGCGTTCCCGGCGCCCGGCCTGCACTCGCTCGACCTTCCCCGGCTGGACGACGCGAGCGCCCGCGAGGTGCTGGAGGCCGGGGCCGGCGACCTGCCCCGTCCGGTGCGGGACCTGCTCCTGCGCGAGGCCGCCGGCAACCCGCTCGCCCTGCACGAGCTGCCCGCCGCGCACCGGGCCGGACGTGCCCCGGTCTACCCGCTCGCCCCGCCCGACGCCGGCCGCGGCGGGGTCGTGCCGACGCACAGCGTCGTCGAGCGGGAGTTCGCGGCCCGCATCGTCACCCTTCCGGCCGCCGCTCGCACCGCACTGCTCGTGGCCGCCGCCGACGGCACGTGCGACACGCGGGTCGTGCTCGCCGCCGCCGAGCGGCTCGGGGCCGGGCCGGGCGACCTGGAGGTGCTGGAGCGGGAGCGGCTGCTGATGTTCTCCGAAGGGTGCATCGGCTTCCACCACCCGCTGATCCGGACCGCCGTCTACGGCGCCGCGACCCTGACGGGGAAGCGGGCGGCGCACCAGGCGCTCGCCGAGGTGCTCGACGGGCAGCACGAGGACGACCGGCGCAACTGGCACCTGGCTGCGTCGAGCATCGGCCCGGACGAGGCCGTGGCCGCCGCGCTGGAGCAGAGCGCGCTGCGGGCCCGCGAGCGCGGGAGCCACGAGACGGTGGCGGCTGCCTTCGAACGGGCCGCGGCGCTCACCCCCTTCGGCCCGGAGCGGGCGCGGCGCATGGTGGCGGCAGCCGAAGCGGCGGCCGGTGCCGGGCATCGCGAGTGGGCGGCGCAGCTGGTCGGCTGCACCGAACCGGTCACCGACGACCCGCAGCTCCGAGCGCGGCTCGCCCTGGTGCGGGCGCGGCTCGCCGACGAGGAGGGCGACGTGGCGGAGACCCACCGGTTGCTGCTGGACGCCGTCGGGCCGGCCGCGCGGGCGGCGCCCGATCTCGCGGGCGAAATGCTGCTGTGGGCGGTCGAGGCCGGCTGGTCGGCCCGCGACCGCGGCATGGTGGAGCAGGTGGCTGCCGCCGCGGGTGAGCTCGGGGTGCCCGGGGCCGAGCACATCCGGGCGCACGCCTCGCTCGCCGCGGCCCAGCTCCCCGACGACCCGGACGCCCCGCTGCCCACGGCCGCTGCGGCGCTCGCCGAGATGGCCGGGTGCCATGGCGTGGGTGAGCCGCGCGCGACCGCGAGCCTCGCGGCCTGGTACCTGGTGGCAGGCGACGACACCAGGGCGCTCGTGCTCTCGGCGGCCGCCGAGCGGGAGGCCCGGGCGAGCGGCGCGCTCGGTGCCCTGCCCCGGGTGCTCGCGGTGCTCGCCACCAGCCGCTGGCACCTGGGACACTGGAAGGACGCCATGGCCGCGGCCACCGACGGCCTGTGCATCGCCCGCGACGTCGGCCAGCACCAGGTCGTCGACCAGCTGGCCGGCGTGCTGGCGTACCTCGCGGCGGCCGCCGGGGACGAGACGCGATTCGCCGCCGCGCTCGGCGAGCTGGACGGTCGGCGCCCCACCGCGCGCTCCGTCGGGATCGTCGGCTCCGCCCGTGGCCTGCTCGACCTCGGACTCGGGCGGTTCGACGCCGCCGCGGACCGGCTCGCCGATGCGGCGGCCGCCTCCCCGGGGTGGTGGCGCGGGCTGCCCGATCTCGTGGAAGCGGCGGTGCGGGCCGGGCGAACGGCCGACGCGCAGCGCGCCGCCGACCGGTACGCGCGGTGGGCCGAGCACACCGGGCAGGAGTGGGCGCGCGCGATCGTCCTGCGCTGCCGGGCGCTCGTCGCGTCCGGGGACGATGCCGCGGAGCTGTTCGCCGAGGCCGCGGCGCTGCACCGGATGGACGGGGCGCACCCGTTCGACTGCGCCCGCACCGACCTGCTGCACGGGGAGTGGCTGCGCCGGGCCCGCCGCCGCAGCGAGGCGCGCGGTCCGCTGCGCGCGGCGGCCGACGCGTTCGCCGAGATGGGCGCGCTGCCGTGGGCCGAGCGGGCGCGCGCGGAGCTGCGGGCCACCGGCGAGACCCGCCCCGCCACCGGGGCGGCGCCCGACCAGCTCGCCGAGCTCACTCCGCAGGAGCTGCAGGTCGTCCGGCTGGCCGCGGCGGGCCTGTCCAACCGCGACATCGCCGCGCAGCTCTTCCTGTCCCCCCGCACCGTCGGCTACCACCTCTACAAGGCGTTCCCGAAGCTCGGGGTGGCCTCCCGCTCGCAGCTGGTCCGACTCGACCTGCACTGATCGGCGTAACCTGCCCTGCGTGACGACCACCGATCGGCTCGCCGTCGCCAAGACCTACAAGCTGTACGTCGGTGGCGCGTTCCCGCGGTCGGAGTCGGGCCGCAGCTACCCGGTCACCGCCGCCGACGGCGCGTTGCTCGCCCACGCCGCGCTCGCGTCCCGCAAGGACGTGCGCGACGCGGTGAGCTCTGCCCGCACGGCCTTCCCCGGCTGGGCGGGAGCCACCGCCTACAACCGTGGTCAGGTGCTCTACCGGGTCGCCGAGATGCTGCAGGGGCGCCGCGCGCAGTTCGTTGACGACGTCATCGCCGCCGAGGGTGTGCGCCGGGGCCAGGCCACCACGCTGGTGGACGCCACGATCGACCGCTGGGTCTGGTACGCCGGATGGACCGACAAGATCGTCTCTGTGCTCGGTTCGGTGAACCCGGTGGCCGGGCCGCTGGTGAACTGGTCCACCCCCGAGCCCACCGGTGTGGTCGGCGTGCTGGCGCCGCAGTCCTCGTCGCTCCTGGGGCTCGTCGACGTGCTCGCACCCGTGCTCGCCACCGGCTGCACGGCCGTCGTCGTCGCGTCGGAGCACCGGCCGCTGCCCGCGGTGGAGCTGGCCGAGGTGCTCGCCACGTCCGACCTGCCCGGCGGCGTCGCCAACGTGCTCACCGGGCGCACCGCCGAGCTCGCACCGTGGCTCGCCGCACACGGCGAGGTGCAGGCCCTCGACCTGGTGGGCGCTCCCGCCGAGCTGGCCGCCGACCTGGAGCGAGCCGCGGCCGAGGGCGTCAAGCGGGTGCTCCCGCGCCCTGCCGCAGAGCCCGACCCGACCCGCGAACCCGATCTGCGTCGGCTCCGTGCCTGGACCGAGATCAAAACAGTGTGGCACCCGGTCGGGCGCTGACAGGTTGCTCTCTGACACGGCCTAGGCTGCACGCCGTGGCCAGCGACATCGTCCCGATCCAGCTCTCGCTCACGGAGGGCGACCTCGTCACGCTGTGGGCCCCGCGGTGGCGGGAGGACGGCGAGGAGTGGGAGGCCTTCCTGGGCGACGACGACGCGTTGTTCGCCTTCCCGGAGGTCACCCAACTCGCGGCGTTCGTCCGCACGGTCACCGAGCACGACCTCGTCGACCATCCGGCGTGGTCCGTGGTGCCCGACCTCACGGTGCCGGAGCTGACCCCCGAGGACACCCAGCGGTACGACATCGTCGGCGTCCCCGAGCTCGTCGCCGAGGACCCCGACACCTGGACGGTCGGCGAGCTCGCCGAGATCACCGAGATGATCCGTTCGATCGCCGACGTCTGCGAGCTGGACGCCGTCACCACGGTGCTCGGCGCCGCGCCCGCGTTCGGCCTCCTGCGCCAGGGCACGCTGCCGTTCGCCGGGCGCGAGGGCCAGCGGCTGTGGACGCAGATGGTGGAGACGATCGCGGAGCGCTGGGACGAGGTCATCGACGCGCTCGACGACATCGTCGTCAGCCCGGAGGTCGACGCCGCCGCGCTCGCCGCCGCCGAGAAGGAGGTCGTGCTCGTCGAGGACACCGACGAGCCCACGGTCACCGAGGCCGACGAGGACGGCGCCGACGACGACGAGGAGCCCGGCTTCTGGGAGGAGGTCGGCATCGACCCCGTCCGGATCACCACCCGCGACGGCGACCACTTCACCCTGCGCTGCTACCTCGACGACAACGCCGTCTTCCTCGGCTCGGATGGGCGGATCGACGTCTTCCGCACCGAGAACGCGCTGGCGCGCTGGCTCGGTGAGGACGGTGCGGCGGGGCACGACCTCGAGGCCGCGTCCACCTGGTCGGAGATCGTCGAGCGCGCCGGGGTGGGCGACCTGGAGGTGCGGGTCGACGACCTGAACTCCTACACCCTCACCGGGCTGCCCGAAGACCTCGCCGAGGGCCCGCTCGCGGTCGACCCCTCACAGCTGGAACTGGCCACCGAGCTGCTTCTCGACGTCGGCGACTGGGCCGGCGACGACGAGGCCCGCCGGGCGCTCGCCGAGTCCCAGGCCCTGGGCTGGCTCGTCTCCTTCATCACCAAGCCCGACCCCACCCGCCTCGCCCCCAGCCCGCCGTTCGACACCGAGTCGGCCCGCTTCCGCGAGCTCACCGACGAAGTCACCGCGCGCTTCCGCACGCACTAGCTCCTACAGCGGTAGAGCGTGATCATGTCGCTGATCGGCGACACGTAGTCCGGTGATCTCGAGTCTCGGGCGCCCACGGCTCTCCCCACGACCGTGCACGCCCGAAACCGGGCGACGGTCGCAAGTATCGGTTGGCAGCAGCTCCGCCCACAGCACCAGCCAACCGAAACCGCAGATCATGCAGGAGTGGCCGAGCAGAGCACGGCCCTGGCACGCCACCCGTCCGGTGATCACCGGTTGGGTGCATGACCGGCCGGATGCGGCCGCCCACGCACCGAGCCGGTGATCACCAGTCCGGTGATCACCGGTTGGGAGCACGACCGGCCGGATATGGCCGCCCACGCACCGAACCGGTGATCACCCCCGTCCAGCCCCTGGAACCCACCTCCAGCAGAACGCGCCCTGGCGCCGCACGGGCGGACACGGCGTCATGGCCGCGCCGTTCCCGGCTCGGGCCGACCTGGGCCGCGCACGTGCCACCCACACCCCCGACCTGGAGTTGATCCCAACGCGAGCATCCGATGCCCACCCTGCGCGGGCGGCAACGGGACCACCGCCGGTCGAGTAGCACCCAGCAGCGACGGCCCGGCCGGGAACTGGCGTGCCAGCGGGCCGGGGACGGCCGCCTCGGTGACCACGGGATCCGGTTGTTGCTGATCACGAGCCGGTCGACCCCGGCCACCGGCAAGATCACGAAGCCCATCGAGCCGGGCTTCTTGAACACGACCTAGAGGGAGATCCCCACCCCGAAGAAGGGTGCCGTCTCCAGTGCATCGCTCCCAGCGGCCGCTCCAGACTCATCGGGTGATCGGTCGACGTGCTCTGCTCGGCGGTGCCGCCCTCGTCGTCGCGGGTGGGGGGTGGGCGCTCACCCCCATGTGGAGGTCGGCGCCCGAGCCGGTCGACGAGGCGGCTATCGACGCCGCTGCGGCCCGGCTCGACGGCGACCTGATCGAGTTGCGGCGAGACATCCACGGCCATCCCGAGATCGCCGACCAGGAAGGGCGGACCGCCGACGTGGTGGCGCAGCGACTCCGCGCCGCCGGTCTCGGCGTCACCACGGGCGTCGGCGGGTACGGGGTCGTGGGCGTACTCGAAGGCGCTCGGCCCGGCCGGACCGTCGCCTACCGGTCGGACATGGACGCGGTGCCGCCGGACAGCCAGTTCGGGGGTGGCCCCACCGCGGCCCACGTGTGTGGCCACGACATCCACACCACCGTCGGTGTCGGTGTGGCGGAGGTGCTGGCCGGCCTGCGCGATCGGCTCACCGGAACCGTCGTGTTCGTCTTCCAGCCCGGCGAGGAGACGTTGACGGGGGCAGCCGCGATGCTCGATGGCGGCGCGCTCACCGCCACCCGCCCCGCGGAGATCCACGCGTTGCACTGCGGTCCGTTCCCCGTCGGCCATTTCGTCACCACACCCGGATACGGGCTTCCGGGCCAGGACCGGGGCACGGTCACGCTCACGGGGCCCGACGCGGCGGAGCAGGCGCAGCGGCTCGCAGCCGAGATCGGTCGGCTCGGCACGGTGTCGCCACCGGCGACGAGCACGGACCTCGAACGGCTGGTGGCAGAGATCCAGACGCCGGACGGGCCGCTGGCGACGTTCGTCTTCATGCGGGCGTCCGCGGCCGAGGCGTCGAGCGAGGTGAAGGTGTCCTACCGGTGCTGGCCGGAGGACCGGCACGTCGAGGTCCGCGAGAGCATCCACCGGCTCGCACGGTCCTACGGCGGGGCATCCGTGGCCTTTCCCGGCGATCCGTTCCCGGCCATGGTCTGCCCCGAGCAGCAGGGCCGCGCCATGACGGAGTACCTGCGCACCACGCTCGGCGAGGACCGCGTGACGACGATGCACGGCGCGATCCCGTTCAGCGGCGAGGACTTCGCGCTGTTCCTCGACCGCGTCCCCGGTACCTACACGTTCCTCGGCGTCCGTGCGCCGGGGTCGGCCGTCGAGACCAGCTATCCGCACTACGGCGCGTTCGACCCGGATGAACGGGCCATCGGGCACGGCGTGCGTGCGATGGCCGGCTGGCTCGCCCGGCGGGCCCGCACCGAGGCCCCTGCCGGATAGCCGGTCACAGCGTGCCGAGGCCGGCCTCCCGCGCGAGGAGGCCCAGCTGCGTGCGGTTGGCGCAGCCGAGCTTGTCCAGCGCGTTGGAGACATAGCCCTTCACCGTGGCCTCGGTGAGGTGCAGCCGCCGTGCCACCTCGGCGTTGGAGCAGCCCTCACCGAGCAGCGTGACGACGTCCCGCTCCCGCTCGGTGAGCGATGCCAGCCGGGCCGTGGCGCGGCGGCGGGCCACGTGCGCGTCGCCCGCCCGGTCCACCAGGCGGCGGGCCGCCGACCGCGACAGCACGGTGTGGCCCTGCGCCGCCACCCGCACCAGCGTGACCAGCTCGTCCGGGGGCGTGGACTTGAGCAGGTAGCCGGCGGCCCCGGCCCGCAATGCCCGGTGCACGTGGTCGTCACCGTCGAACGTGGTGAGCGCCACCACCGGGGGCGCGGAGGGGAGCTCGACGATCCGGGCGGTCGCCGCGATCCCGTCCACGCCCGGCATCCGCAGGTCCATGAGCACGATGTCGGGCTCGTGCAGCACGACGGCCTCCACGGCCTCGGCACCGTCCCCGGCGGTCGCGACGACCTCGATCCCGTCGGCGGCGCCGAGGATCGTGCGCAGGTGCGCGCACACCATCGGTTCGTCGTCGACCACCAGCACCCGCACGGCCACCGTCTCCCCTTCCTTCACCGCCGGGCGCCCGCGACCGGGAGCTCGGCGCGTACCGCGAACCCGCCGTCGGGACGCGGCCCGGCCTGCAGGGTGCCGCCGATGATCGCGATCCGCTCCCGCAGGCCGCGCAGCCCGCTCCCGGAACCGGTCTGCCCGAGCGCGGGGTCCGCGGTGGCGGCCGTGTTGCTCACCGCGACGGTCACGGCGTCGGCGCCGTAGCGCACGTCGACGCTCACCTGCCCGCCGGGCGCGTGCTTGTGCACGTTCGTCAGCGCCTCCTGCACGACGCGGTGGGCCGTGCGCAGCACCGCGGACGGCACGGCGTCGGCGTCCCCACCGCACGCCAGCCGCACGTCCACCCCGGCGGCGGCGGAGGCGTCGACGAGCTCGCGCAGGTCGGTGCGCGGCGCGGGCGGGCCCACCGACGGCGACTCTCCCGTCCGCTCGCCACCGAACACGCCGACCAGCTCGCGCAGCTCGTCGAGCGCCTGCATGCCCGCGTCACGGAGGCCGGCGGCGGCCCGGCGCGCCTCCGGGTCGGCCGCGGTGACCTCGATCGCGCCGGCCTGCAGCACCATCAGGCTCACCCGGTGCGTCACGACGTCGTGCATCTCCGACGCGAGCCGGGCCCGTTCCTCGGCGCGGGCCTGCTCGGCGAGCAACCGCTGCTCCCGGTCGGTGCGCTCGGCACGTTCCCGCAGGTTCGTCATGAGGTTGCGCCGGGCCACCATGTAACGGCCGAGCAGCGCCGGGAACGCGGTGACCAGCAGCCCGAGCGAGACCGTGAGCCACGACGGGTCCCACGGGCGCGTCGCGAGCAGCATGAGGATCCCGACGAGCACCCACGTGGAGCGCCGGTTGCGGATCTGGACCACGACGTTGATCACGACCGGCGTCATGGAGAGCGTCAACGGGTCGCCGGAGAGCACGGGCGTCGCGACGAGGAGGCCAGGGCTCACCAGCTCGCTCAGCTGCAGCGCGACGGCACCGCCGATCGTCAGCCACGTGACGAGGAGCGGCGCGCGCAGGACCGCGAGCACCGCCGCGTCGAGGACGAGCCGCAGCGCGAGCCCGGCCCACGGGCCCGCGGGACCGGTGGTCCGGGACCCGAACACGGTGTAGAGGACGTCGAGAGCGGCGAAGAGCAGCACGGCGCCGACGAGGAGGACGACCGCCCCGGTCGGGTAATCCTGCGGCTTCGCCTGCTGGCGCACCAGGACACGGTAACCGGCTCCCGACCTGCCGATCACCTTCGCCGAGGGGGTTGCCGCACCTACTTCAGTAGGGGTTGATGCCATCCGTCGGCCCTGGTCAGGGCGGGTGGCCGGCCGGTCTGATGACGATCGTGACCACCGTCGAGACCGCCGTGACGCGGCCCCTACCGCGCACCATCCCGTTCGCCCGCGGCCCTGTCCTCTCGATCGCGGCGGTCGTCGCGGCGGCGCAGCTCGCCGCGAGCGTCGGCCGCGGGTACTGGTTCGACGAGGTGTACATGCTGGCCATCGGCCGCCACCACCTCGACTGGGGCTCGGCCGACCAACCCCCGCTGACACCGCTCCTGGCCGCGGTGATGGACACGATCGCGCCCGGGTCGATCGTCGCGCTGCGGCTGCCGGCGGTGCTCGCCACCGCGGCCGCGGTGATCGTCGCGGCGCTCATCGCCCGCGAGCTCGGCGGCGACCGGCGCGCCCAGACGCTGACGGCGGGTGCCCAGGCCACGGCGCTGTGGACCACGATGGCCGGGCACTGGCTCACCCCGTACACGCTCGAACCGGTCCAGTGGCTGGTGCTGGGCTGGCTGCTGGTCCGCTGGATCCGGCTGCGCGACGACCGGCTCCTGCTGGCGCTCGGCGTGACCGCCGGGATCGCCGCCCAGACGAAGTTCCAGGTACTGCTGCTCGCCGCGGCGCTGCTGGTCGCCGTACTCGTCTGCGGCCCGCGGGAGCTGCTGCGCAGCCCGCTGCTCTGGATCGGGGCCGGCATCGGCGCGCTGATCGCGCTGCCCACCCTGGTCTGGCAGGCCGTGAACGGCTGGCCCCAGCTGCAGATGACCGCCATCGTGGCCGCCGAGGCCGACGCGCTCTACGGGGGCCGGCCCGGAGTGGCCGTCGCGCTGATCGTGATGGCCGGCGTGGCCGGTACCGCGCTCCTGCTCTACGGGCTGTGGGTCCTGCTACGCGCCGAGGAGATGCGCCCCTACCGCTTCCTCGCGGTGACGTTCGTCGTGCTGTACGCCGTCTTCGTGGTGGCCCCGGGTCGTCCTTATTACCTGGGCGGGCTGCACGGGGTCATCGCGGCGGCCGGCGCGCTCGGCCTGCAGCGGCGCCGGGAGGCGGCGAGCGGGCCGGCGCCGCGAGCCGCCGGAGCGAAGCGGAGGCAATTCCACACTGGCGGCTTCCGCTGGGTCGCCTGGCCCGCCTACGCGGTGAGCGCCGCAGCGGCGGGCGGGCTCCTCCTCTTCTCCGTCACGACGATCACTGCGGCGTCGGACGACGCCGGCACTGCGATCGCGCAACGCACCGCCGGTGCGTACCACGCCCTCGCGCCGGAGGTGCGCGAGCACACGGTGATCATGGGCCAGTCCTACATCCTCGCCGCCTACCTCGACGGCTACTCGCTCCAGTACGGCCTTCCGCAGTCCTACAGCGGCAACCGGGGCTACGGCTGGTTCCCGCCCCCGCCGGAGGACGACGACACGGTGCTCTTCGTGGGCGACGACCCCGAGTCGCTGCGGCCGCACTTCTCGGACGTGCGCATGGTGGCCGACGGCGGGCCGGACTCGAGCGTGTGGTTGTGCACCGGCCGGCAGGAGCCGTGGGCGCAGCTGTGGCCCCAGCTGCGCACCCTCTCCGTCGGGTGACGCGGTTAGGCCAGGCTAACATCAGCCCGTGAAGCTCATCCCACCAGCGAAGATCGGCGCGTGGGCGCTCGCCGCGCTCCTCGCCGCCGGCGTCGCCGCCTGCGGTTCCGGCCCCGACACCGCGCAGCCGGCCGCCGCGCCGTTCCGGGTGGTCACGCATCCCATGGGCGAGACCGCGATCCCGGCCCAGCCGAAGCGGGTGGTCGCGCTCGACCAGAGCTTCGTCGACGCGGTGCTCACCCTGGAGACCGAGCTCGTCGGGTTCACCACCTACCGCGCGATCGAGGGCGGGCTTCCCGACTACCTCGGCCCGCTCACCGCCACCTACGGCGCCGAGGCCATCCCGGTCGGCCGGCTGGAGGAGCCGAGCCTCGAACAGATCGCCGCGCTCCAGCCCGACCTCATCCTCTCGGCCAAGGTGCGGCACGAGGCGCAGTACGCACAGCTCTCCCAGATCGCGCCCACCGTCTTCAGCGAGACGACCGGGCCCACCTGGAAGGAGAACCTCCGGCTGGCCGGCCAGGCACTGGGCAAGGAGCCGCTCGCGGAGAGCAGGATCGCCGAATACCAGGAGCGCGCGACCGCGATCGGCCGGGAGATCAGCACAGCGTCCGGCGGCACGCTGCCGACCGTCTCGATCGTCCGCTTCGCCGGTGAGGACACCGTCCGGCTCTACACCGAGAAGTCCTACTCCGGGATCGTCCTGCAGGACGTCGGGTTCCCCCGACCCGCGAGCCAGCCCACCACGGACAAGATCGCGGTGGACCTCTCGCAGGAGCGCATCCTCGACCTCGACGCCGACAAGATCTTCGTCGCGACCTACCCGGACGCCACGACCGACGGACCGAAGGCGCAGTTCGTGAGCAACCCGCTGTGGAGCCGGCTCACCGGCACCCAGCAGGACGTCAGCGACCTCACCTGGATGAGCGCCGTGGGCCTCCAGGGCGCGCACACGGTCCTCGACGACGTCGCCCGGACCTTCTCGGTCGAGCCGCTCAGACCATGAGGGCGGCGTAACCGGGCTTGATCACGTCGTTGATCAGCGCCAGCCGCTCGTCGAAGCCGATGAAGGCCGACTTCATGGCGTTCACCGTGAACCACTGCAGGTCGGACCAGCCGTAACCGAAGGTATCGGCGAGCGAGGTCATCTCGCTCGTCATCGACACGTCCGACATCAGCCGGTTGTCGGTGTTGACCGTGACCCGGAACCGCAGCTGCGTCAGTAACCCGATCGGGTGATCCGCGAGCGACTTCGCCGCACCGGTGTGCACGTTGGACGTCGGGCACATCTCCAGCGGGATCCGCTTGTCACGCACGTAGGCGGCAAGAAGGCCCAATCGAGGGCTCCCGTCGGCACCGAGCGTGATGTCGTCCATGATGCGGACGCCATGGCCCAGCCGGTCGGCGCCGCACCACTGCAACGCCTCCCAGATCGACGGCAGCCCGAACGCCTCACCTGCGTGGATCGTGAAGTGCGCGTTCTGCTGGCGCACGTACTCGAAGGCGTCCAGGTGGCGGGTGGGCGGGAACCCGGCCTCGGCACCCGCGATGTCGAAGCCGACGACGCCCAGATCGCGGTAGCGCACCGCCAGCTCCGCGATCTCCCGCGACCGCGCCGCGTGCCGCATGGCCGTGAGCAGGCAACCCACCCGGATCCGCCGGCCCCGCTCGGCCGCGCGCGCCGTGCCCGCCCGGAACCCGTCGAGCACCGCCTCCACCACGGCGTCCAGCTCCAGGCCGGCCTCGACGTGCAGCTCGGGGGCGAACCGCACCTCCGCGTACACGACACCGTCGGCCGCGAGGTCCTCCGCGCACTCGGCCGCCACGCGGACCAGCGCGTCCGGCGTCTGCATCACGCCCACCGTGTGCCCGAAGGTCTCCAGGTAGCGCACGAGCGACCCGGAGTGCGACGCGGCGAGGAACCACCCGCCCAACTCGCCGGCGTCCATGCTCGGCAAGTCGCGATATCCGGCGGCGTCGGCGAGCTCGATGACGGTGCCCGGGCGCAGCCCGCCGTCCAGATGGTCGTGCAGAAGCACCTTGGGGGCGTCGCGGACAGTGTCGACGGTCATAGGCGCAGGCACCCGGCAACGCTAGAACACGCCCCCTACCTCGGGGTGTCTGGGCGCGCCGACTGCTCCGTTCGGGGCATGAGGCCTCCGATTGGGGAGTCGCGGACGGGTGATCCACCGCGGTCGCTACCCTCATTGCCGCACTACCCGATGTCCGGCTCAGAGGAAGCTCCCCCGCCGCCATGAGCAATGACTCCACCCTCTCGTTCGACCGCATGCGCGGGATGCTGATGCGCGCAGCGGAGATCCGCGACAGCGAGCAACAGCAGATCTTCGACTCCCTCGACGAGATCCACGCGCGGCTCGCGGCCCTTGACGCCCTCGGCACGGTGCGCAAGCGCCTCACCGAGCTCCCCGACCGCACCGAGGTCAGCGTTCTCGCCGAACGCCTCGACGAGACGGTCGCCAAGCTCGACGCGCAGGACGCCTCGATCGCGTCCGTCCTCAGAGCGGTCGAGGCGATGCCGGACAAGCTGGCGAAGCCGATCGCGCAGCTCGACGGCCGCCTCGACGGCATGGCCGGCCGCCTGGAGGGCGTCTCCGGCCGGATGGACGGGCTGGACGACCGGCTCGGCGGCCTGCACAAGCGCCTCGACGACCTGGACAACCGCCTCGACCGGCACGAGATGCGCCTCGACGCGATGCCCTCGTCGGTGGGCGCGCCCATCAAGGAGCGCGTCGAGGGGATCGAGCGCACCGTCCGCGAGCAGCTCGACAACGCCCTCCGCTCGGTCGACGAGTCCGGCGAGGGCCTGCGCAACCTGCTCGGCGACACCAGCATCGGCCTGCACCGCAGGCTCGAGGACCTGGCCGCACGCCCCGCCGTCGACCCGACGGAGCCGCTGAACGGCCTCGAGAAGCGCCTCGAGAACCTCGCGGCCCGCCTCGACGCCATCGAGGACAGCGTGTCCGGGCGCCTCGGCAACCTCGGCGGCACGATCGACGAGAAGCTCGGCAAGCTCGACGCCGCGATCGTCGAACGACCCGACACCTCGGCCTTGCGCTCGCTCGTGGAGCGCGCCAACTCCGAGTCGGAGCGGCGCAACGCCGGCCAGCTGGACGAGGCCATGGCCACGTTCGCCGAGCTCATCCTCGGTCGCGGCCCGTCGGTGCACCAGATGCCGCCGCCCCCGCCCCGGCAGGCCCCGCGCCGCGGCCGCAGCAAGGTCACGGTGAAGAGCCCCAACGGCTCCTCCGCCCACGACACGGTCACCGACGACCCGGACGTCTGAGGCGCTGCCCGCAGGTGGCCGTACTGGCGTGACACGGCAGTACGGCCACCTTGCCGGCGTCCAATCAGGTGCCTCTGAGGGTTTCCAGCAGCAATGCCTGCCGGCTGGCCGGCTCGTCCGTCACCAGCACGCCGTTCTCCAGGGCCGCTCGGGCCCCGGGTACCGCCTCCGGGGTGTCGGTGTGCAGCTCCAGCAACGGCTGCCCGGCCTCGACCTCGTCACCGATGTCCACCAGCAGCCGGACGCCCGCGGCGGCCTGCACCGCGTCCTCCTTGCGGGCCCGGCCGGCCCCGAGCCGCCAGGCCGCCACGCCCACGGCGAGGGCGTCCAGCCTCGTGAGCACCCCGGACCGGTCGGCCACCAGCTCCTCGACGTGGGTCGCGACCGGCAGCGGGCCGCTCGGGTCGCCGCCCTGCGCCGCGATCATCCGCTCCCACACCTCGTAGGCCTTGCCCGAGGCGAGCACCTGCGCCGGGTCGACGTCGGTGATGCCGGCGAGCGCGAGCATCTCGCGGGCCAGCGCCACCGTCAGCTCCACGACGTCGGCCGGCCCGCCGCCGTGCAGCACGTCCACCGACTCGGCCACCTCGAGCGCGTTGCCCACGGCCCGGCCCAGCGGCACGGACATGTCGGTGAGCAACGCGGTGGTCGCGAGCCCGTGCGCGCTGCCGATCCGCACCATCGTCTCGGCGAGCTCCCGGGCCCGCTCGGGCGTCTTCATGAACGCGCCCGAACCGAACTTGACGTCGAGCACCAGCCCGTCCGTCCCCTCCGCGATCTTCTTGCTCATGATCGAGCTCGCGATCAGCGGGATCGACTCGACGGTGCCGGTGACGTCGCGCAGCGCGTACAGCTTGCGGTCGGCGGGCGCGAGCGTCGGGGTGGTCGCGCAGACGACCGCGCCGACGTCCGCGAGCTGCGCCGCGATCTCGGCCTCCGACAGCGACGCGCGCCAGCCGGGGATCGACTCCAGCTTGTCCAGCGTGCCGCCGGTGTGGCCGAGCCCGCGCCCGGACAGCTGCGGCACCGCGGCTCCGCACGCCGCCACGAGCGGCGCGAGCGGCAATGTGATCTTGTCGCCGACCCCGCCTGTGGAGTGCTTGTCCACCAGCGGCCGGCCGACGTCGCCCAGCACCAGCACCTCGCCGGAGTCGATCATGGCCTGGGTCCAGCGGGAGATCTCGCCGGAGTCCATGCCGTTGAGCAGGATCGCCATCGCGAGCGCGGCCATCTGCTCGTCGGCGACGTCCCCGCGCGTGTAGGCGTCGACGACCCAGGAGATCTGCGAATCGGCCAGACGCTTGCCATCCCGCTTGGCGTGGATGATCTCGACGGCATGCATGGCCCCGACCCTATTCCGACGAACGGCGCGTTCGTCGGTACCTATCCGACGAACGCGCCGTTCGTCGGATCAAGCGGGCAGGTCCTCCGGGCCGAACGCGTCCGGGAGCACATCGCGGAGCGGGAGGATGCCGCGCGGTGTGTCCAGGAGGCAGTCGGGGCCGCCGAACTCGTACAGCACCTGCCGGCAGCGGCCGCAGGGCATGAGCAGGTCGCCCGTGCCGGAGCGGCAGGCGACCGCGGTGAAGCGGCCACCCCCGGTGAGGCGCAGCTGACCGGCCATCGTGCACTCCGCGCACATCCCGAGGCCGTACGAGGCGTTCTCGACGTTGCACCCGGTGACGACGCGGCCGTCGTCGCACAGCGCGGCGGCGCCGACGTGCAGGCGGGAGTACGGGGCGTAGGCCGAGCCCGCGGCCGCGACCGCCGCGTCGCGCAGGGCCGGCCACTCGGGTTCGAGTTCAGTCACCTTCGCCCCGCCGGTACTCGAGCCCGATCGCGGCCGGTGGACGCAGCCGTTGCGAGGCCACCGCGAGCACGAGCAGCGTCACCAGCTGCGGCGCGTACGAGGCGAACTCGCGCGGCACCTCGGGGATCGCCCAGTACACCGCGTAGACGACGACCCCGGCGGACAGCGCCACCGCGGCCGGCCGCCAGTGCCGGCGCGCCGCCCAGAACACGGCGACGATCACCGCGAGGATCGTGGTGGCGTAGAGCAGCGCGTGCACGGCCTCGCCGCCCGCGCGCAGCTGCACGCCGTCGACGTAGCCGAAGAGCGCCGACCCGGCGAGCAGGCCACCGGGCCGCCAGTTGCCGAAGATCATGGCGGCCAGGCCGATGTAGCCGCGCCCGCCGGTCTGGCCCTCGAGGTAGCCGAGCTGGCCCGGATTGAGCGTCAGCGCGGCCCCACCGAGCCCGGCCAGCCCGCCGGAGACGACCACAGCGAGGTACTTGTAGGTGAACACCTGCACGCCCAGCGACTCGGCCGCCACCGGGTTCTCCCCGCACGAGCGCAGCCGCAGCCCGAACCGCGTGTGCCACAGCACGTAATAGCTGACGGGCACGAGCAGGAACCCCAGCACGACGAGCGGGGTGAGGCCGGAGACCACCCCGCCGAGCAACCCGGCCGCGTCGGACAGCAGCACCCGTTGCTGGCTCTCCAGGGCGGCGAGCCAGTCGGCGAGCGGCTGTATCGAGAATGTCTCGAACCCCTCGATGCGGGGCGACTGGCGAGGGTTGCGCGAGAGCGGCACGAAGATCAGCGTGGCCAGGTACTGCGTGACGCCCATCCCGAGCAGCGTGATCGCGACGCCGGAGACGATGTGGTTGACGCCGAACGACACCGTGGCGACCGCATGCAGCAGGCCGCCCAGCGCGCCGAACACGAGCCCGCCGATCACCGCGGCCCACGGACCCCAGTAGAACCCGGCCCACGCCGCGCCCCACGTGCCGAGGATCATCATGCCCTCGAGCCCGATGTTGATGATCCCCGAGCGCTCCGACCAGAGCCCGCCGAGCGCGGCGAAGAGGATCGGCAGCAGCAGGCGGACGGCGGCCTGCGTGGTGCCGCTGGAGGTCAGCTGGTACTGGCCGGTGAGCGTGGTGGTGATCGCCAGGATGCCGACGCCGATCGCGACGACGAGCGCGGCGCGCGCCCAGCCGGGCAGCCGCCGCCCGTTCCGGGACACCGGGGCGGGCACGGCCGGCGCCTTGTCGACCGCGGTCATGACGCCACCTCCGCCGGCGCCGCCGCCGCGGCACGCAGCTGCGCGGCGACGCGTCGCTGCTCGGCCGCGAGCTCGTAGCGGCGGACGATCTCGTAGGCGACGATCACGGAGAGCACCACCGATCCCTGCATGATCAACACGATCTCGCGCGGCACCCCGACGTTGTCCAGGGCCAGCGCCGACTTGTCCAGGAACGCCCAGAGCAGCGCGCCGAGGGCGATACCGACCGGGTGGTTGCGCCCCAGCAGGGCCACCGCGATGCCGGTGAACCCGTAGCCCTGGGGCGAGGTGAGCGTGTAGGCGTGGTCGCGGCCGAGCAGCTCGGGCAGGCCGACCAGGCCGGCCATCGCGCCGGACAGCAGCAGCGCGACGATCACCATCCGGCGCGCGTCCACCCCACCCGCGGCGGCCGCGGTGGGCGACTCCCCCGATGCCTTCAGCTCGAACCCGAAGCGCGTGCGGTTGAGCATGAAGCCATAGGCGAGCCCGAGCGCGGCAGCAACGAACACGAACCCGAAGATCGTGCCGCTCGCCCCGAAGGAGATGCCGATGAAGTAGCCGGTGGGCTCGATCGGGTCGGTGGAGATGTTGTTGCCCTGCAGCACACCGAACGCGTCGGTGCTGATCAGGTAGGCGATCATGCCGGTCGCGATGAAGTTCATCATGATCGACGAGATGACCTCGTGCACCCCGCGGTACGCCTTGAGCAACGCCGGGACCGACGGCCCAGAGCGCGCCCACCGCCGCGCCGACCAGGATGATCGCCAGCGTGTGCAGCACCGGCGGGAGCGTCAGCGCTCCGCCGACGATCGCGGCCACGCACGCCGCGAGCCGGAACTGGCCCTCGATCCCGATGTTGAACAGCTTCATCTGGAAGCCGATCGCCACGGCGAGGCCGGCGACGTAGTAGATCGCCCCGCTGTTGACGATGTCGACGGCCGTGGTGCCAGCGCCGACCTGGGTGATCATCACCCGCAGGGCCGTGAGCGGCGAGTCGCCGTTGATCAGCAGTGCGACCGCGCACAGCAGCGCGGCGAAGACGATCGCCAGCACGGGCGGCAGCAGGACCGTCCGGATGCGGGTCACGGGGTTTCCTCCACCGTGTTCATTTCGCGTCCGCTCCGCTCCGGCGGGCTCGCGTCGGCGCCGGTCATCGCGGCGCCCAGCTCCTCGGGTGTGACGGTGGCCGGGTCGGCGTCGGCGACGAGCCGCCCCCGCAGCATCACCTTGATCGTGTCGGACAGCCCGATCAGCTCGTCGAGGTCGGCGCTCACCAGCAGCACCGCGAGACCTTCGACGCGGGCGCGCCGCAGCACGTCCCAGATCCCGGCCTGCGCGCCGACGTCCACGCCGCGGGTGGGGTGGGCGGCGATGAGCAGCACCGGGTCGCCGGACAGCTCCCGGCCCACCACCAGCTTCTGCTGGTTCCCGCCCGACAGCGCGGCCGCCGGCACGTCGACGCCGGGCGTGCGCACGTCGAACTCCTCGACGATGCGCTCGGTGTCGCGCCGCGCCGCCGCCCGGTCGAGCAGGCCGAGCGGGCCGCCCGAGGCCACCGGCTTGCGGCTCTGGTACCCGAGGATCCGGTTGGCCCACAGCGGCTGCGTGGCGAGCAGGCCGTGGCGGGTGCGGTCCTCCGGCACGTAGCCGATGCCCGCCTCCCGGCGCTGCAGCGTGTGGGCCCGGGTGATGTCCTTGCCGCCCAGGACGACCGTGCCGCCGCTCGCCCGGCGCATCCCCATGATCGTCTCGACGAGCTCGGTCTGCCCGTTGCCCTCCACCCCGGCGATCCCGAGCACCTCGCCCGCCCGCACCACCAGGTCCACCCCGTCGAGCACCGGCCGCCCGCCGCCCTCGGCGTCGAGCGTGAGCCCGGTGACGCTCAGCACCTCGCGATCGGTGACCGTGGACTCGCGGGTCTCCGGGCTGGGCAGCTCGCTGCCGACCATCATCTCCGCGAGCTGGCGGCTCGTCACCGCCTTCGGGTCGGCGCTGCCGACGCAGGTCCCGCGGCGGATCACCGTGACGGTGTCGGCGATGGCCCGCACCTCGTCGAGCTTGTGGGAGATGAAGACGAACGTGAACCCGTCCGCCCGCATCGTGCGCAGCGTGCCGAACAGCTCGTCCACCTCCTGCGGCACCAGCACGGCCGTCGGCTCGTCCAGGATCACCGTGCGGGCCCCGCGATAGAGCACCTTGAGGATCTCGACGCGCTGCCGGTCTGCCACCCCGAGCCGCTCGACGAGCACGCCGGGCGCGGCCTGCAGCCCGACCGTGGCGGCGAGCTCCGCGATCCGGCGCCGGGCCACGGCACCGATGCCGTGCATCGCTTCCGCACCGAGCAGGATGTTCTCGGCCACGGTGAGGTTGTCGGCCAGCATGAAGTGCTGGTGCACCATGCCGATGCCCGCCTTGATCGCGTCGGCGGGCGAGCGGAACCGCACCACCCCGCCGTCCACCGAGATGGTGCCCTCGTCGGGCTGCTGCATCCCGTAGAGGATCTTCATCAGGGTCGACTTGCCGGCCCCGTTCTCCCCGCACAAGGCGTGCACCTCACCGCGGCGCACCTGCAACGAGATGTCGCTGTTGGCGACCACGCCGGGGAAGCGCTTGGTGATCCCCGCCAGCTCCACGGCGTACTCGCCGTGCGCAGGCGCGGTCTCGGCTACGGCCATTCCTCCAGCCTTCCGGGGTTGCCGGTGTTCCGGGGGGTGTACGGCTCGGGGGCCGGGATCCGTGCGGACCCGGCCCCCGATGGTGCCTTACGCGAGATCACCCGCGCACCAACTAGCGCTCGCTGGGCACCTTGATCTCGCCGCTGATGATCGCGGCCTTGTAGGCGTCCAGCTGGTCGGTGATGTCGTCGATCTTGCCGCCGGACGTGGTGTAGCCGACGCCGTCGATCGAGAGGTCGAACGCCGGCGGGAGCGAGCTCGTGGTGCCGCCCGCCACCGCGTTGATGTAGTTGAACACCGCGACGTCGACGCGCTTGAGCATCGAGGTCATGATCACCTCGTTGACCGGCGGCGCGACGGTGTTGTACTGGTCGGAGTCGACGCCGATCGCGAGCTTCTGCGCGTCCGGGGTGGTCGCGGCGTTGACGGCCTCGAACACGCCCTGGCCGGAGGCACCTGCGGCCTGGTAGACGATGTCGGCTCCGCCGTCGAGCTGGCCCCGGGCCACCTCGGTGCCGCGAGCGGAATCGTTGAAGCCGGAGAAGTCACCGGCCGGGCTGATGTAGTCGATGTCGACCTCGATGTTCGGCGCCACCGCCTTGGCGCCCGCCACGTAGCCCATCTCGAACTTCTGGATCAGCGGCGTGTCGACCCCACCCACGAAACCGATCTGGCAGGCCTTCGTCTTCAGCGCGGCCGCGGCGCCGACCAGGAACGAACCCTGCTCCTCGGCGAAGACCAGCGGAGTGACGTTCGGTAGCTCGACCGTGGAGTCGTCCACGATCGCGAACTGCACGTTCGGGTTCTCGCCGGCCACGGTCTGCAATGCCGTCGCGTACTTGAAGCCCACCGCGATGATCGGGTTGAAGCCGTCGGCGACGAGCTGACGCAGGCGCGTGGCCGCGGCGTCCTCGCTCTCGTTCTCGGCGGCGGCGAGCTCGCGCGTATTGGCCTGCGGCATGCCGAGATCGCTGATCGCCTTCTCGAGACCGGCGGCTGCGGAGTCGTTGAACGACAGGTCGCCACGCCCACCGATGTCGTAGGCCATCCCCACGCGCAGCGCGCTGGCGTCGGCATTCGGGGCGATGGGCGCAGGCGTGGCGGCGCCACCGGCCGCGGCGGGCGCGGGGTTGCGGGTGCACTCGGTGCCCGCTGCGCCGCCGCCACCCTGCGGGGTGCCGGTGTCCCGGGCGCAGCCTGTCACCACCAGCGCGCTGGTCAGCACGGCGGCTGCCAGCACGAATCCTCGACTGATCCGCAAGGGAGACCTCTCGTTCGGGCGCGGCACAACGGTGGGGAACGTATCCGAGCCACCCGCGTGTTCACATCATCGAACTCCGGGCGTGACCGAATCGTCGACTCCGGAGCGTGACGGGCCGACCGCGTCCCCCATTCCGATGATCATCGGAACTCTCGCTGGGCACGAACCCGCGGAATCGATCTACAGTCGATGGCGTGCGATGGACCACGGCGGTGATGCTGGTGCTCGCGCTGGCGTGCCCGGCCGTCGCGGTCGCGGACCCACAGCCGGTGGCGAGCGTGACGGTCGGCTGCCCGGGCCAGCAGGTGCCGCCCGGCCCGCCCGTCGACGAGGAGAAGGCACAGCCCCCACCCGCCCCGCTGGCCTGGCCGCCCGAACCGGTGGGCGGGCCGCAGATGGGCGCGTGCGACGAGATCGGTCCCGGCGGCGGCCCCGAGCTGACCGCCGCGTCCTGGGTGCTCGCCGATCTCGACACCGGCGCTGTGCTCGCCGCCCGTGCCCCGCACGCCCGGCACCGCCCGGCATCCACGCTCAAGGTGCTCACCGCGCTCGCCGCCGTGCGCTCGCTCAACCCGGACGCCGTGGTCACCGGCACCGTGGAGGACCAGGCGATCGACGGCAGCAAGGCCGGCATCGGTCCCGGCGGCCAGTACACCGTGCGCCAGCTGCTCGCCGGCCTGCTGCTCAACTCGGGCAACGACGCCGCCCAGGCACTGTCCCGCGCGATGGGCGGGACCGTCCCCACACTCGCGGCGATGACCGACCTCGCACACGAGCTCGGCGCGCTCGACACCCGCCCCGCCACCCAGTCCGGACTCGACGGGCCCGGCATGGCCTGCTCGGCGTACGACCTCGCCCTGCTGTTCCGGGTGGCGCTGCGCGAACCTCTGTTCGCCGAGACCACGAGCCTGCGCTCGATCCCGTTCCCCGGATACGGCGAGCACCCCGGGTTCGTGCTCTACAACAGCAGCAAGCTCCTCGCCCGCCACGAGGGCACGATCGGTGGCAAGACCGGCTTCACCGAGGCCGCCCGGCACACCCTCGTCGCCGCTGCCGAGCACGGCGGAAGGCGCCTGGTCGTGGCGCTGATGCGGGGCGAACAGACGCCTGTCCCGATGTGGGAGCAGGGCGCCGACCTCCTCGACTGGGGCTTCGCACTGCCCGCCACCACCCCGGCCCTCGGCCAGCTGGTGGACGCGGCGCCCGCCCCGGCCGTCACCCCGCCCACCGTCGCGGAGACGGTGGCCCACGACCTCGCCATGCGATCCGTACCCCCGCTGCTCCCGGTCGGGCTGGGCGTCGTCGCCGTCACCGGGATGGTCGTCGGCGGCCTCGCCCTCCGCCGCCGCCGCTGACGCCGACCGCGAGACTCACCCCGCCCGTTCGCGGGACTCACCCTGCCCGAACGCGAGACTTGCCCTGCCTGTTTGCGGGACTCGCCCTGTCGGTACGCGGGACTCGCGTGCCGCTGGCGAGTCTCGCGTTTCAGCAGGGTGAGTCTCGCGTTCGGGCAGGGCTCAGGCGGATTGCAGGGCCGGGAGCGTGAACTCGAGCTCGGGGCTGTAGCGCGGAGCGCCGTCCGGGGCGTCACCGAGGTAGAAGTGGGTGGTCATCGCGGCGCGCTCGAGGTCGAAGACGGTGCGCCACAGCGTGCGCACGGGATAGGGCGTGTCCGTGGCGGCCTCGGCGCGCACCGCGTCGAGGGCCTCGCGCATCCGCGCGGCGGACAGGTCGGCACCCGCCGATCGCTCGGAGATCGTCCGGAAGCGCTCGAAGGTCAGCATCGTCTCCACGGTGTCCTCGGGCAGGGGCGCCGGAGCGCGGTGGCGGTGCAGCAGGTGATTCGTGACGCAGAGGGCCCCGTCGTCGGCGCGCAGGACGTGCTCGTCACCTCCGGGCCCCCGCTCCCAGACGAAAGCGTCCCCGCGGGCGTCGGCCACCAGGTAGTGCAACGGCGCGCCCAGGTCGTACTGCTTCGCCACGTACAGCGCGTCGATCGCCTCCGCCGCCGACGCGCAGGTGTCGAGCAGGAAGCGCGGGATCTGGGCGCTCGACAGCCCCACCTGCGGCCCGGCGTCGATCGGCCCGCCCGCGTTCTCCACGTCGGCGATCAGCAGGGCCACCGCGAGACCGTGCTCATTGATCCCCTCCATGCAGCCGTCGAGCTCGTTCATCGTGAGCACCGTCGTCGCCGACCCCTCGTCCGGGACGCTGGTGATCACGTAGGGCCGCGAGCTCATCGGCATCTCGTCGCTCGGCGGGGCGACCCGGCCGGCGATCATCGCGAAGAGCTCGGTCGCGCTGGTGGTGAAGAAGTCGTAGTTGCGGCCGAGCACTCCGCGACCGTCGACCGTGGCGGCGGGCGGGTAGAAGCTCGCCGAGCACGCCGACCCGAGCGGGATCCCGCCGGCTCCGTCCAGGTACACCTCGTCGGTGTCCGGGTCGAGGCCGAGCTCCGCCGCGGCGCCCCGCATGCGGGCCAGGTGCTGCGGCCAGTGCCGGGCGAACCAGGTCCGCCGGGCCCGGGCTTTGACGGGGTCGGCGGGCGCGGGTGTCCAGCCGTAGGTGCGGCGCGCCTCCGCGGCGAGCGCCCGGCCGATGTCGGCCTGGCTGCCGGAGGCGGTGACGTGCCGCACGGCCATGAAGTCGGTGCTGGATCCCGGGCTTCCGCCGGCGACTATCCCGGTGGTGACGGACATGGTTCTCCTCTGGTCGGGTCGGATGTTCAGGAACTGGCGGCGCGCCACATGGGCCATACGGGGGGCCGTCGGGCAGCTGGATCGGGGCGCCGGTGTCGCGGAACCCGTGCCGCTCGTAGAGGGCCCGGCCGCCCGGCGAGGTCGCCTCCAGGTACGCGGGCAGCCCGTCGGCGTCGGCCCGGGCGAGGCGCTCGCGCAGCAGGGCACCGCCGAGCCCGCGGCCCTGTGCGCCGGGGGCGACACCGAGGAACACCAGGTACAGGTGTGGCCGGCCGGCCGGGTGCCGGGCCTCGGTCAGCTCCATGAACGTGCGGAGCCGGGCGAGCGCGTCCGGGAGCGGCTCCCCGTCGGGCACGGGTGGTTCGGCCGCCCGCAGCAGCCAGACGGCGGCTGCCGTGCCGTCCGCGGCAACCGCGAGCTCGCCGTGCGCGGCCGAGGTCTGCACAAGTGGGGCGAACACCAGGTCGGCGGTCAGGTTGCCGGGAAGCAGCCAGCGCGCCACGGGATCGGCGGCGAACGCCGCCGTCAGCACGCGGATCGCGGTCTCGGTGACCGAAGGCATGCGTACACCGTAGATATGCGGTCGAGTACCGTCGATCGCGATCAGTGCACTTGCGGAACTGCACGGGTAGTCCCTACTCATTCAGGTGGGGCAACCCGACTTCGATCCGTATCCGCACTAGTACAGTCGTAGCCATGGCGTCGCCGGACGAGTACGAACCGCCTTATCTCCGGATCGCCGCGGCCATCCGCCACCGGATCGCGACGGGCGCGCTGCGCCCGGGTGACCGCGTGCCGTCCACCCGGCAGGTGGTCCGTGACTTCGGGGTGGCGATGGCCACCGCCACCCGTGCGCTCGTCGTGCTCCGGGACGAGGGCCTCGTGGTCACGCGCCCCGGTTCGGGCACCGTGGTGCGCGCGCCCGACCCGCCCACGCGCCGGCGCGCGCCGGGCCGGGAGCTCACCACGGACCGGGTCGTGGCCACCGCCATGACCGTGGCCGACGCCGAGGGCCTGGAGGCCGTCTCGATGCGCCGGCTCGCCGCCGAGCTGGGGGTCAGCCCGATGTCGCTGTACCGGCATGTCGCCGGGCGGGAGGCCCTCGAACAGCTGCTCGTGCGCGCCGTGATGCGGGCGCACCAGCTACCCGAGCCGGGCCCGCCGGGCTGGCGCGCGAAGCTCGAGCTGGTGTGCCGGGTGCAGTGGCACGCCTACCGCGCACACCCGTGGTTGCCCGAGCTGATCTCCATGACGAGACCGGCTCTGGTCCCCGAGGCGATGGCCCACACCGAATGGACCCTGCAGGCGCTGGCCGGGCTACCCCTGACTCGGGCCGAGCAGCTGCGGGAGGCGCTCACGCTGCCCGCGGTCGTGCGCGGCCTGGGCGTCACCCTCGCCGCGGAGATCAGGGCCGAGCGGGAGACCGGGCAGGACAACGACCAGTGGTGGACCATGCTCGACGGCGAGGTGCGCGCGTCGCTCCGCTCGGGCCGCTTCCCGCTGCTCTCGACCGTCAGCGAGCAGGACGTCCGGGACCTGGACGCCCTGCTCGAACACGCCCTGACCCGCCATCTGGACGGCCTGGAGATGCGCCTGGCCCGAGGCCGGCCGGCGCCGTAGGCACCCGGTCAGGACCGGCGACGGCCCCGGATGATGCGACCACCGAGCAGGCCCGTCAGCGCGCCCGCTCCCAGCAGGCCCAGCGCCGAGGCGCCCGTCGGGCCCTTCCGCATCACCACCTCCGAACGCAGCACCGGCGGGTCCGGCACCGGCACCGGCTCCTCCTGCTCGTTCTCCCGGGCGGTGGCAGCCCATGCCGTCACGAAGAGGACGAAGCGCGACGCGAAGAACACGAAGACGAGCAAGCCGAGGAACGAGCCGAACACGGCGCCGCTCGGCGACGACGTCACGCTCGTGAGGTAGTAGGTCATGATCATCTTGAGCGCCTCGAACCCCACCGCGCCGAACAGCGCGGCCTTGGCGGCGCTGCGCAGCGTGGCGTGCTCGCGCGGGAGCCGGGCGATGACCCACAGGAAGATCAGCCAGTTCGCGACGACGCCGAGCAGCACCCCGAACAGGCCCAGCAGGAACAGGGCCCAGCCCTCGTCGGCGAGCCCGACGAGGCTCAGCAGGCTCTCGGCGAACCCGGCGACCACGCCGGTGATCGCGAAGGACCCGACCAGCGCGAGGCCGAGCCCGCCGAGCGCGAGCAGGTCGAACAGCAGCCGCTTGGGCAGCGCCGGAGCTTCGGGCACCTGCGCCCATTGCTCGGACAGCGCCTCCCGCAGGTTCGACATCCACCCGATGCCGGAGTACAGAGCCCCGAGCAGGCCCAGCACCCCGACGGCACCGCGCTGGCCGATCGCCTGCTCGACGACCTTGCCGATCGTCTCGTTCAGCCCGGGTGGGACGTTCTCGGTGATCGCGGTCCGCAGCTCGTCCAGCAGCTCCGGGTTGAAGAACAGCACGTAACCGGCGGCGGCGAACGCGATCATCAGCAGCGGCACCAGCGACAGCACGCTGAAGAACGTGATCGCCGCGGCGTAGTGGTCGCCGTGCCGCTCCGAGTACCGGGTGCCGGCGCGCAACAGGTGGTCGAGCCACGCGTGCCGCGCCCGCAGCCGCTCGAGCTTCGAGGGCTTCTCGTCAGCTCGCTCGGCCACGCTCGTCATCCCATCACGTCGGCGGCAGGAAACCGATCCTCTCGTGGACGACGGCGAGCGTGGCGCCGGCGATCTCACGCGCCCGGGTGGCGCCACGCGAGAGAACGCGGTCCAGCTCGGCCGGATCGTCCTGGTAGGTGCGTACCCGCTCGCGCAACGGCTCAACGAACTGCGCGACGACCTCGGCCAGGTCCTTCTTCAGGTCGCCGTAGCCCTTGCCGGCGTAGTCCGCCTCGAGCTCGGAGACCTTCCGGTCGGTGAGCGCCGAGTAGATCGTGAGGAGGTTGGAGATGCCCGGCTTGGCCTCCGGGTCGAAGCGGATCTCCCGCTCGGCGTCGGTGACCGCCGAGCGGATCTTCTTGGCGCTCACCTTGGGGTCGTCGAGCAGCTCGACGATGCCGGCCGGAGTGGATGCCGACTTGCTCATCTTCGCCGTCGGGTCCTGGAGGTCCTGGATCTTCGCGATCCCCGTGGGGATGAACGGCTCCGGCACCGTGAACGCCTTGCCGAAGCGGGTGTTGAACCGCTGCGCGAGGTCGCGGGTGAGCTCGAGGTGCTGGCGCTGGTCCTCGCCCACCGGCACGCCGTCGGCCTGGTAGAGCAGGATGTCGCCGGCCATCATGATCGGGTAGGTGAACAGCCCGACCGTGGTGCGGTCGGCCCCGTGGCGCGCGGCCTTGTCCTTGAACTGGGTCATCCGGCTCGCCTCGCCGAAGCCCGTGAGGCAGCCCAGCACCCACTCGAGCTGCGCGTGCTCGGGCACGTGGGACTGCACGAACAGCGTGCAGCGCTCCGCGTCGAGGCCGAGCGCCAGCAGCTGGGCCACGGCGTTGCGCGTGCGGTCGGCGAGCGTCTTGGGGTCGTGCTCGACGGTGATCGCGTGCAGGTCGGGGATGAAGTAGAACGCGTCGTGCGACTCCTGCATCGCCACCCACTGCCGGACCGCGCCCAGGTAGTTGCCCAGGTGGAACGAGTCCGCGGTGGGCTGGATGCCGGAGAGCACCCGCTGGCGGCGGTCGGTGGCGGCGGTCATGCCCCGATTCTCCCAGCTCCCGCGAACGGGTTACGCCGGGGCGGGTTCAGCTCCGGGGTGGCTCGCCGTCCTGCTCGGACTCGTCGGCCGCCTCCACGCGCTGCACCTGCACGGTGCGGTTGTCCAGGTCGATCGGCCCGAGCTGGAAGTGCTCCTGGCCGTCGCCGGCCTCGGTCGACTCGTCCGTGATCTTCCGCCCGGGAAACATCTCGCCCAGAACGCCCATGCCGCCACGGTACGCGTCGCAGGATGAGACAACCCGACGTGACCTGCCTCACTAGCGTCGCCGCTGCCGGCCTGCCCGATCAGCGGCGGGTCCGGCATGCGACCAGCGGAGGCAGCAGATGAAGGCACTCGTCTACCACGGTCCGGACACCAAGGCCTGGGAGGACGTCCCGGACGCGGCCGTGCAGGAACCGACCGACGTCGTCATCCGGGTCGACACCACGACGATCTGCGGCACCGACCTGCACATCCTGCAGGGCGACGTCCCCGCCGTCACCGACGGGCGGGTCCTCGGCCACGAGGCCGTGGGCACCGTCACCGAGGTCGGCGGCGCGGTCCGCGGCTTCTCGGTCGGCGACCGGGTGCTCGTACCGGCGATCACCAAGTGCGGCCGCTGCGAGTACTGCCAGCGCGGGATGCCGTCGCACTGCCAGACGGTCGGCGGGATCGGCTGGATCTTCGGGCACCTGATCGACGGCACCCAGGCCGAGTACGTCCGGGTGCCGTACGCCGACACCTCGCTGTACACGGTGCCCGAGGGCGTCTCCGACCAGCAGGCGATCTTCCTGGCCGACTCGCTGCCCACCGGGTACGAGGTCGGCGTGCTCGCCGGCAACGTCCGCCCCGGGAACACCGTCGCCGTGGTCGGCGCCGGAGCCGTCGGGCTGTCCGCGGTGCTCACGACCGGCCTGTGGGGCGCCTCGAAGGTGATCGCCATCGACACCAACAAGTTCCGGTTGGAGAAGGCGATGGAGTTCGGCGCCACCGACACCGTCGAGGTCGGTCCCGACACGGTCGGCGAGGTCACCGCGCTCACCGACGGCCTCGGCGTGGACGTCGCGATCGAGGCCGTCGGCTACCCGGAGACCCTGCTCACGGCCGCCGCCCTGGTCCGGCCGGGTGGCACGATCGCCAACATCGGCGTGCACGGGGTCCCGGTGGTGCTCCCCATGCAGAACATGTGGATCAGCAACATCACCATGACGATGGGCCTGGTCGACACCGTCTCCATCCCGACGTTGCTCAAGATGGTCGCAAGCGGGCGCATCCCCGCCGAGAAGATGGGCACCCACTCGTTCACCTTCGACCGGATCGACGCGGCCTACGACGTGTTCAAGAACGCCGCCGCCAACCAGGCGCTCAAGGTCGTCATCACTCCGGGCTGACGCCGGCCGACCTGACCGCAGAACTCGGTCGACGCCGCCGAAGCCGCAGAGCTAGTGTCCCGCGCCGGGGAGGGCTTCGGTGGCGGACGTCGTCGTGGTGGGCGCCGGGATCGTCGGTGCGTCGGTCGGCTATCACGCGGCCCGGCTCGGGGCGGACGTGACGCTCGTGGACAGGGCGCTGCCAGCCGCCGGCGCCACGCGCGAGTCGTTCGGGTGGATCGGCGCGTCAGAACGCGTACCCGGGCCGGGGGCCGCCCTGCGCGCGGCCGCGGTGCGGGAGTACCGGCGCCTGGAGGACGAGATCCCGGACGTGCGCGTGCGGTGGTCGGGCTCGCTGTCGTGGGGTGGGCCGGAACCGTCGGGCGACCTCGAACCGGGACGGCACCTGGTGGGCGCGGAACAGGTCGCCGCGCTCGAGCCGAACCTGCGCACGCCCCCGGCCCGGGCCGTCCACATTCCCGGCGACGGGGCGGTGGACCCGTCTGGCACCACCGACGCACTGGTCACGGCCGCCCGCGAGCGGGGTGCCCGGCTCGTGTCGGGCACCGCGGTCACCGGGCTGCGCGTCGTGCGAGGCCGGGTGGCCGGCGTCGAGACGACGTCCGGCTTCCTGGAGGCCGGAACCGTGGTGCTGGCGAGCGGCGCGGACGTGTCCGTGCTCTGCGCGCCGCTGGGCATCGCGCCGCCGGTCGCGCCGTCACCGGCGATCCTGGTGCGGCTCACCGGCCCGGCAGACCTCGTACGGACCCTCGTGGCGACGCCGGACCTGGAAGTGCGGGCCGCGGGCGAGGGCGAGCTGGTCTCCGCCGTCGGATACGGCGGGGAGACCACGACCGCCGACCTCGCACGTTCCGCGGAACGCACCCGTGTGCGGATCATCGAGACGTTCGACGGGGACGTGCGAGTGCTGAGCGCGCGGGTCGGGATCCGGCCGATGCCGGCCGACGGGAATCCGGTGATCGGGCGCCTTCCCACGGTCCACGGCGCCTACGTGGCGGTGATGCACTCCGGCGTCACGCTCGCGCCCGTGGCCGGACGGCTGGTTGCCGAGGAGGTCGTCCAGGGCCTCGACGCTCCGGAGCTCCGCGGCTGCCGGCCGAGGTGAGCGCCCACCTGCGTGCCGGGCGGCGCGGTCGTCCGTCAGGGGTCGAGCACAACCACCGTCATGCCGGCCGGGGTCGGGCCGTCCATCGCCGCCAGAGCGGGGCCCGCCTCCTCGAGCGGCACGATCCGCCCGACCAGGGCCGCCGGGTCGAGGCCGGCCGTCGCGATGAGATCGAGCAGGCCGCGGTACTCGTGCGCGGCGATGCCGTGCGAGCCGTGCAGCGACAGCTCCCAGGCGAGCACGCGGTCCATCGGCAACGGGGGCGCGGCGTTCTCGCCCAGCAGCAGGCCGACCTGCACGTGCCGGCCCCGGCGGCGCAGCGACCGCACCGACGCCGCCGCGGTGGCCCGCGAGCCGAGTGCGTCGATCGAGACGTGCGCGCCGCCGCCGGTGATCTCCTGGACGGCGGCGGCGACGTCCGGCGTCGAGGCGTCCACGACGGCCACCGCCCCGCGGGCACGCGCCAGCGCGAGGGCGTCCGCCGAGACGTCGACCGCCACCACCCGAGCGCCCAGCGCCGTGCCGAGCAGCACGGCCGACAGACCCACACCGCCGCAGCCGTGCACCGCCAGCCACTCCCCCGCGGCGAGCCGGCCGTGCGCGGTGAGGGCCCGGTACGCGGTGGCCACCCGGCAGCCGAGTCCGGCCGCGGCGACGAACGACATCGCGTCGGGCAGCCGCACCAGGTTGAAGTCGGCGGCGCGCACGAGCACCTGCTCGGCGAAGGAGCCGTGGTGCGTGAAGCCCGGCTGGGTCTGGTCGGGGCAGACCTGCGGGTCGCCCGCCCGGCAGTACGCGCACGTCCCGCATCCGCAGACGAACGGCGCGGTCACCCGGTCGCCCACCCGGAACGCGCGCACGTCCGCGCCGGTCCGCGCGACGACCCCGGCGAACTCGTGCCCCGGCACGTGCGGCAGCGCCACCGGGTCGTGCCCGCGCCACGCGTGCCAGTCCGAGCGGCAGACGCCGGTGGCGCGCACGTCGACCACCACACCGTCCGGCGGGCACTCCGGCTCGGGAAGGTCCCGCACGGTGAGCGGACCGTGAAAGGTGTCGAAGAGGACAGCGCGCACTAGTGCTCCCCACGGCGTCGCGCGCTGTCCGAGCGGCGGAGCACTACGCGGAGGTCAGCGGCAGCAGGCGCGGGCCCGGTCGCTGCGCCGGCACCAGCCGCGCCACCGGCTCCCGGTAGGTGGTGCTGCGCTGGCGCACCGGACGCCCGGCCGCGGTGGCGATCGCCGCCAGCTCGGTGACCGTGCGGGCCGAGCCGTTCTCCGACCCGGCCATGCGGCTGATCGTCTCCTCCATCAGCGTGCCGCCCATGTCGTCGGCCCCGCCGCGCAGGATGTCGGCCGAGAGGTCGTCGCCGAGCTTCACCCACGAGCACTGGATGTGGTCGATCCGGCCGTGCAGGGCGAGCCGGGCGAACGCGTGCACGGCCCGGTTGTCGCGCACGGTGGGGCCGGGGCGGGCGATGCCGGCGAGGTAGATCGGCGCGTTGGTGTGCACGAACGGCAGCGGCACGAACTCGGTGAAGCCGCCGGTCTCGTCCTGCAGCGCGGCGAGCGTGCGCAGGTGGCCGAGCCAGTGCCGGGGCTCGTCGACGTGCCCGTACATCATCGTGGACGACGACGGCACGCCGAGCCGGTGGGCGGTGCGCACCACCTCCAGCCACTGCGCCGCGGGCAGCTTGCCCTTGGTGAGGACCCAGCGGACCTCGTCGTCGAGGATCTCCGCGGCGGTGCCGGGGATCGAGCCCAGCCCGGCGTCGCGCAGCTCGGTGAGCCACTCCTCGATCGAGACGCCCGCCTTCGCCGATGCCGACACGATCTCCATCGGGCTGAACGCGTGGACGTGCATGTCCGGCACCGCGGCCTTCACCGCGCGCACGAGGTCGGCGTAGAACGTGACCGGCAGCTGCGGGTCGATCCCGCCCTGCATGCAGACCTCGGTGGCCCCCGCTTCTGCTGCCTCCACCGCGCGGCTCGCCACCTCGTCGAGGGAGAGCCGGAACGCGTCGGTGTCGCGCTCGCGCTGCGCGAACGCGCAGAACCGGCAGCCGACGTAGCAGACGTTCGAGAAGTTGATGTTGCGGTTGACGACGTAGGTGACCTCGTCGCCCACCACCTCCGCGCGCGCGGAGTCGGCGAGCCGCGCGAGCTCCTCCAGGGCCACCCCGTCGGACGTCAGCACGGCCATGGCGGCGGCCTCGTGCGCCGGGTCGAGCAGGGCCGCCGGATCGGACGCGGCCAGCGCCAGCCCCGCGCGGACGTCGGAGTCCAGCCGCTGCGGGGCGGAGCGCTGCGTGCTCGCCAGCTCCTCGGCGACCGCGTCCCAGTCGCCGTAGACGGAGGCGAAGTCGCCGCGGCGGTCGTCGGTGCGTCCCTCGGTGTCGATCGCGCTGTGCAGATCGGTGCGCCCGGTGGACTCGAACCCACCGTCCGGCTCCTGCCACGGCCGCCCGACCACCGCGGCACTCTCGCAGGCCAGCCCGGTGTCCGGGTCGGCGAGCGCGGCGACGTGCGCGGAGACGCGGGAGTCGATCCAGGGCGAGCCGGCCAGCACGTACTTCGGGTAGGCCGCGAGGCGCTCTCGGATCTGGAACCCGGCGGCGGCCGAGCGGGTGGCGAGCTCGTCGATCGCCGGCCACGGGAGCTCCGGGCTGACGTGGTCGGCAGTGACCGGCGAGACGCCTCCCCAGTCGTCGATCCCGGCGCGCAGCATGAGCGCGAACTCGTCGCCGATCAGGTTGGGCGGAGCCTGGATCCGCATCTTCGGGCCGAGGACGATCCGCGCGACGGCGATCGTGGCGGCGAGGTCGTGCAGGTCGGCGTCCGGGTCGTTCGCCATGGCCGTGTCCGGCTTGGCCCGGAAGTTCTGGATGATCGCTTCCTGGATGTGGCCGTGCGCCCGCGCGGCCGAGCGGATCGCGAACAGCGACTCGGCGCGCTCGGTGCGGTTCTCGCCGATCCCGATCAGGATCCCGGTGGTGTACGGGACGCCGACGCGTCCGGCGTCCGTGATGGCCCGCAACCGGACAGCGGGCTCCTTGTCCGGGCTGCCGAAGTGCGGGCCGCCGGGCTCGCTCCACAGCCGCTCGGCGGTGGTCTCCAGCATCATCCCCATGCTCGCGGCCACCGGCTTGAGCCGCGTGAGCTCGGCCCAGGAGAGCACACCGGGGTTGAGGTGCGGAAGCAGCCCGGTCTCCTCCAGCACCGCGATGGCCGACGCGCGGACGTAGTCGAGCGTCGAGTCGTAGCCGCGCGCCTCCAGCCACTCGCGGGCAGCGGGCCAGCGCTCCTCGGGGCGGTCCCCGAGGGTGAACAGCGCCTCCTTGCACCCGGCCGCTGCGCCCGCGCGGGCGATCTCCAGCACCTCGTCGCGCTCCAGGAACGCCGCGGGCAGCCGATGCGGCACCGTGGCGAACGTGCAGTAGTGGCAGCGGTCGCGACACAGCCGGGTGAGCGGGATGAACACGTTCTTCGAATATGTGACGACACCCGGGCGCCCCTCGGCCACCAGCCCGGTGTCGCGCACCCGGGACGCCACGGTGAGCAGCTCGTCCAGCGCCGCGCCGCGGGCGGCCAGCAGCACGGACGCCTCGGCGACGTCGATCGTGACGCCGTCTCGGGCTCGCCGCAGCGCACGGCGGAGCGCGGCGTCGGACGGCTCGATCTCGCGGGACACCTCGACCATGTCATGAACAGTAGGTCGGCCGGGTCGGCGAGGTCGACCTGACGGACGCAGCGACAGATCACAGCGGACGTGCCGCAACACGGGAATACGACGGGCCGCACCACGGACACCCGGTCGACGCCACCGGCTTCCTCTGGGCGCGTCTGACGGCCCCGTGATCGCAACCGGGGGGCAACCGAAACCGCGGGTCTACGCCAGAACCGCCGAGAGCTGCGCGACCAGCGCGTCGATCACCGACGGCAGGCTCAGGACGGTGCCCCACGTCCATGCGGCGGAGACCATCGGGTCGTCGACGAACACCGAGCGCCCCGCCTTCACCACCTCCAGCCGCGAGTACAGCGGCGCGCGCTCGATCTCCGGACGCACGTCCGGGGAGAAGCCGGTGTTCCACAGCAGGACGTCGCGGTCGAGGATGCCCATCCGCTCGTCGCTGATCGTGGCGCCGTCCATGTCGCCGGAGAGCTCACCGATCTCGGGCGGGATCGTGAACCCGAGCGCCGCCACCAGCTGCGAGCGCGGGTCGTTCGGCGAGCGGACGAAGGACGTGCCGTCCTCCATTCGCTCCGCGACCACGGCGGTGCGCCCCTCGAACCGTGGGTTCGCGGTGCGGGCCGCCTCGAGCTGCGCCTCGACGCCGGCGATCAGCTCCTCGGCCCGGTCCGGCGTGCCGAGCGCGCGGCCGGCGAGGCGCGTGTACTCGTCCCACGGCGCACCCCACTCCGGGTACCCGGCGGGCGGGGCGACGGTGGGGGCGATCCGCGAGAGCGTCTGGTACTGCGTGTCGTCCATCGACGTGTAGAGCCCGACGATCAGATCCGGGGAGAGCGCGGCGATCTCCTCGTACTTGTAGTCGGGAGTGCCGGTGAAGGCGCCCCTGTTCAGCACGGTGGGCTGCGCATTCCCGAGCTCGTCCTGCGCCCACGGCCAGGTGGCGTACGGGTGATCGCCGTACCAGTCCGTGACCCCGACCGGCCGGACCCCCATCGCGAGGACCGGGTCCTGGTCGCTGAACCCGACCGTGACGACGCGTTGGGGTGCGCTCGGGATCGCGGTGGCGCCCTTGCTGTGATCGACGGTGAGCGGAAACGCACCTGCGGCGCCCGGGCCGGCCGCCGGCGCAGCGGGCTCGGTGGAACCGCTCCCGCAGGCCGCGAACAGACCCATGGCCCCGAGCGCTCCCGCGCCCGTGAGCAGCCGGCGGCGGCTGACGTGACCGACGGGACGGGAAGCGGCAGGCACGATGTCTCCAGATGGTGTTCAGCGCGACGCGGGCGCCTGAGGCTAGCCTCCCCTTAACCTCGCCCGCGCCCCGGCAGGGACTCCTTGTTCTGCGGGTGACATGCCCGAGATGCTCTGTGGCGTGAGCGCGTCGGTCTGGAGCGAGCGGCTGGTGGGCCGGCAGGGCGAGCTGCGGGCGTTGCGGTCCTGGCTGGAGGCCGCCCGGGGCGGGGCCGGGCGGTTGGTCCTGTGCGCCGGCGAGCCCGGGATCGGCAAGACCCGGTTGGCGCAGGAGTTCGCCGGAGTCGCGATGGCTGGTGGCGCGGCGGTGGTGTGGGGCCGCTGTGTCGAGGCCGACGGTGCACCGGCGTACTGGCCGTGGCGTCAGGTGCTGCGCTCGTTGGGCATTGATCCGAGTGCGGTGTTGACCGGTGACGTGGAGTCCCCGGAGGAGCGGTTCCGGGTGCTCGACGGGGTGGCTTCGGCGGTGCGGGAGGTCGCCGACCGGGGCCCGCTGGTGATCGTGCTGGACGACATCCACCGCAGTGACGAGCCGTCGTTGCTGGTGCTGCGTCACCTGACCGATCAGCTCGTGGATGCGCCATTGCTGATCCTGGCCACTTTCCGCGATGTCGAGCCGGCGAGCGCGCTGCCCAGGATTCTGCCCGACCTGGTGCGTGCGCCTGCGGTGGCCCGGCTGGACCTGCGAGGTTTCGACCTGGCCGAGGTCGGTGAGCAGCTGGCGACGGCGGTGGGCGACACGGCGGACGCCGAGGCCGTCCTGGACGTCACCGGTGGCAACCCGTTGTTCGTGCGGGAGGTCGCGCGGGTGATGGCCGAGGGCCTGTGGCGGCCGGAGCGGCCCCCGCGCAGCGTGTTGGAGATCGTCGGGGCGCGGTTGGTCCGGGTTTCCGCGGACTGCCGACGGGTGGTGCAGGCCGCCGCTGTGGTCGGCCGGGACTTCGCGCCCGGTCTGGTTGCCGACGTGCTCGGCCGGCACTTCGTGGACTGCCTGCCCGGATTGGACGAGGCAGTCGCCTGGGGGTTCGTCGCGCAGGCCGGCGACGTCGGCGGATACCGGTTCGTGCACGCGCTGACCCGGGATGCGGTCGAGGCGTCCTTGACCAGCTCCGAACGGGCGGACCTGCACCGGCGGGTGGCCGAGGTGATCGAGGCGCGTTTCGCCGAGGACCTCTCCGAACATCTGACCGACCTGGCGCGGCACTGGGCGGTGCTCGCCCCGTTCGGCGAGGCCACCGCGGCCCGACGCTGGACGATCCGGGCCGCCGAGGAGGCCGTTGCCCGGCTGGCCTACGAGGAAGCAGTGCGGCTGTACCGGGCCGCGTTCGCGCTGGACACGTCGTGGCCGGCGACCGAGCGGGCTGGTGCGCACATCGCTCTCGGGCGGGCGGCCCATCTCGCCGGGGACGTCCGGGCGAGCCTCGATGCGGCGGTGGCGGCGGCGGATCTGGCCCGGGAGGCCGGCAGCCCGGAGCTCGGCGCGGAGGCGGTGCTGCTGCTGGAGGCGGTGCCTGACGCCGAGGTGAACGCGGTCGCCAAACAGCTGTGCGAGCGGGCGCTCGCCGAGGTGACCGACGGCGGGCCGGAGGTGCTGCGCGCCCGGTTGCTCGCACAGCGCAGCCATCTGGCGTTCTACGACGGTGACCAGCGCGCCGTGGAGCGGTTGAGCGCGGACGCGCTGCGCCTGGCCCGGGCCTCGGGTGACGATCAAGCACTGGTCGGTGCACTGCGGGCGCGGCAGGAGGCGTGTCCCGGACCTGCCGGGCGGGACGAACGGCTGCGGATCGGCACCGAGATGATCGAGCTCGCGAGGCGCTCCGACAGCCCGCGCACCGCGATGTGGGGCGAGCTGTGGCGGATCGAGGCACTCGTCGAGAGCGGGAGGCTGGCCGAGGCGTCCGAGGAGCTGGCCGCGTTGCGGGTGGCCGTCGAGCGGGTCGGCGGGCCGGTCAGCGGCTGGCACCTCGACCGCGTCACCGCCTGTGTCGCGCAGGCTCAGGGCCGGTATGCCGAAGCCGCCGCCTCAGCCCGCCGGGGATTCGACCGGATGCGCACGGTCGAACCCGCCCCGGCCAGCGGAGCCTACTTCGCGCTGCACGGTGCACTGTCGCGCCACGTGGGTGTCTCCGAAGAGGCCGCCCCGTTCCTGCGCCCGTTCGACCCGCCGCCACGGTTCCGGACCATGCAGCGGCTGAACCGGGCGTTGCTGCTGCTGGGCGCCGGCCGCCCGGACGAGGCCGCCGCGTCCTTCAGGCAGGCCGGCCCGGTCGAGACCTGGTCGTTGCCGGTGTTCTTCGTGGTACCCGCGTACGTGTACGGCACGCTGGTGACCACCGAGCTCGGGATGACCGACGAGCTGCCACCGTTCCTCGATCGGCTGGAGCCCTTCCGCGGCGAGTTCGCGGTGGGCACGGGTGTGTTCTTCCTGGGCCCGTGCGAGTTCGCCCTCGGTCGCGGCGCCGCCGCCCTCGGCCGGCTCGACGACGCCGTCGAGGACCTGAGCGTGGCCGCCGAGCTGTCCGCTCGCGCCGGGGCGAACGGGCACTTCGCCGAGGCGCTCCACCACCTGGCCGAGACGCTGCTGGCGCGCGGCGGCCCGGGCGATCGCGACCGCGCGCTCGCCGCGGCCCGAGACGCCGCCCGGCTCGCCCGTGACTTGGGCATGACGTCCTACACGGGCCCGACCGCAACACTCGTCGAGCGAATCGAGAGTGACGCACCCGCCGTGTTGAGCGCCCGTGAGTCACAGGTCGCGATGCTGGTCGCCGAAGGCTTGACCAACCGGCAGATCGCCGAGCGGCTGGTCATCTCTGAACGCACCGCGCAGAACCACGTGCAGCACATCCTCACCAAGCTGGGGTTCACCAACCGCAGCCAGATCACCGCTTGGCACCTACGGGCCGACCAGGGGGCCGGTTGACGAGCCGACGATGAGTAGGTCAATGAGCAGTCCGGCGGATGCGACGTCCCGCTGCTGATCCATAGCGTTCCTCCCGCCGCCGACGCGCGGCGCAACCTGGGAGGACATCATGCAGTGGATCACGATCGCCACCCCGCCGTTCACCTCGATCGAGACGTTCGACGCGGTGCGCGCACACTTCGGCGAGGAGCCCGCCGGCCTTCAGTGCCGCTGGGTCGGCACCGTCGACGGTGGCCTGCGAGTCGTCATGGCCTGGGAGTCCAAGGCACACGCCGACCGCTTCTTCGCCGAGACCCTCGGCCCGGCGCTGGCCGCCACCCTCGGCCCCGAACCGGCCGGCGCACCGACGGTCATCGCGTTCGCGGCCGAGCGCACCTACCTGCCGGACCGCGTGAGCTGACGCCCGTCCGCAGCGCCGCACGCACTGCTCCTGGCCGGCGAACCTCGTGGATCACCGCCGGGCCCAGAGAACCTTTCCGTCGGGCGTGCGAAGGGTCAGGTTCTCGTCGTCCTGGACGCGCAGGGTCACGTTCTTGCCCTGGGTCCCGGTGCTGAAGAGCGCCTTGCCGTTCTTCGTGACTGTGAGGTTCCCGTCGGCCTGCATGGTGGCCACGGCACCCGCGTTCGGAGCCATGTGGAACAACACCTTGCCCGCGGTGTTGATCAGGACCAGGTTTCCGTCCGCCTGCATGCGCAGGGTGAACTCGCCGTCGGCGGACTCGATCTCCTGGCCGCCCTCCAGCTTCTTCCCGGACTCCAACACTCCGCTCGTCGCGGCGGCCGCAGCAGCGCTCCCCGCCCGGCTCGGCTGATCGGCCACTGCCGTGTTCGCGGTGGTCAGGAATGAACCCGCGAACACCGCGGCAGTCGCGACGGCGGCCACCCCGGCCCGCAGCGCGACACGTCTCGACGTCATAGACATCTGTCCCCCACTGTCCCTCTCCCGTTCAGATCGACCGCTCCCGAGTTCGCCCACAGCGGTGGCCACTACCTCGACGACGGCGGCGAAGCCGGCACCGTGCCCGACGATGCCGAACTGCTCGGCAACAGCCACGCCGTCAAGCGGTGGGCTCTCGACCCCGACGCCGCCCGGAATCTGTGGCAGGCCTCCCTCGACCTGATCCATCAATGATCATGACCGCCCGCGAGCACACCTGGTGCCCGCGCTGCGGCCGCGACCAGACCGGGGGTTGACCTAGAGTCGGGTTGAGATCGAACGATGGGCAGATGACGGATGACGCGCTGCTCGACGCCCTCGATCGGCTGCACGGCACAGGCCCGGAGTTCGACGGCTTCCTCGCGAACCACGGACCTATGGCGGCGGAGGCGCTGATCCGGATCGGTGGGTCGGACGCCGTCGCCGCTTGGGTCGACGACTATCTGCCCCGCCTCGGCCCTGCCCCCGAGGTCGTCAGGGGGATCAGTGATGCCGACTGGCGGGAACACCTCGGTGACGCCCGACTCGCTGGTGACTGGATCGCCTACCTGCGCCGGCAGGCCGGCGAACTCTCCTGGCGCGACCTGCTGCTCCGCTGGTGGCCGCGATTGCTTCCGGGGATGGCGGCCAGTGCCACCCACGGGGTGATACGCACCGCGCACGCGGTCCGATCCCTGCGCTCGGCCGGCGACCGGGCCGACGCCCTGCTCGTCGACGAGCTCGTCCAAGGGCTCGCTTTCTGGGCAGCCCGGTACCAAACGCTGCCGGGCGCCCCGCGCCTGGACGGCGCGTTCGACGCCGTGACCGCAACCAGCCGCCTGCCCCGCCTCGACCCGGCGGTGCCGTCGGAAGGGCCGGGAATCATGGGCCGGCTGCAGGCGCTGCACCGCCTGCCCCGCTTCGGCGAAGGCCTCGACGCGTGGAAGGCATCGTCGGTGCCCGATCTTGCTCTGGACGAGCTCATCGTTGCGGCGTCCCGGGTGCTGGCCGCCCGTTCCGACATGCCCATCGCCTTCTGTCACGCGGTGACGGCCCCCGCGGCCGTACGCCTGGTACTGCCCGCGCTCCCTGCCGACGTGCAACAGGCGAGCGTCGCGGCGAGCTGGCAGGTGGTCGGAGGCATCATCTCCGCGTTCGCCTCTCCCCGGCTGATGGCCGAGGACGCACCCGCCGTGACCGAGGCGGCGCCGTCGGTGGAACAGCTCACCGCTCGCGCCATCGAGCACGGCGACGAGCACGTCATCAAGCTGACCGAAGCGGCCGGGCGCGAGTTCCGTCGCGGCGAGAACTCCACACTCCTCGTCGCCGCCGACCGGTTCCGCGAGCGCGTGCCGGCAACCTGACCCACCCACCCCGCTGCACGGTTCCACCCGAGATGTCCGGAAGAAATGTCGAATACTGCCGGGCCCGTTCGTAGCCAGACCGAGAGACCGGCAACGGGCCGGTCCGTCACCACGGAGGTCATCATGTCCGCCACCTGCACCACCGCTCCCGCCACCACCACCGCCGCGCCCTCGGCGGGATCGCTCCTGCGCGACGGGGCCGGCGCCACCGTCCTCGCCGCGGCCGCCACCGCGGTCGCCGCCGCCGCCGGCCAGGCGGTCGGGATCAGCCTCGCCATCTCCGGCGCCCCGATCCTGCTGTCCGGGTTCGCGACGCTGACAGTGATCTTCTCGGTCCTCGGGCTGCTCATCGCCCTGGTGCTGCGCCGGTTCGCCACCAGCCCGCGCACTGCCTGGATCCGCACCACGGTGGCGCTCACCGTGCTCTCGCTGGTGCCGGACGTGCTCGCGGACGCCGACACGTCCACGAAAGCGCTGCTGATCGTGACGCACCTGGTGGCAGCCGCCATCGTGATCCCCGCAGTCGCCCGCCGGCTGCGCGCCTGACGCCGTGCCGGCCCTGTCCGTGCGTGGAGGCGGCGTCTGCCGCTATCCGGATCGTTGATCGGTAAGCTCGCGCGATGGACGGACTGGCCGGGCAGACCCGGTCAGCGGCACGCACCGATGCATCGGCGACAGCGATGTCCAGGGAGCGCATCTCGTGACTTCACACCCCGACATCGACGTGATCGTCTTCGACATTCTCGGGACCATGGTCGATGAGCCCAGCGGGATCAGACGCGGCCTCCGAACCTTCCTCCCGGACATCGACGACGCGAGGACCAGCGAGCTCGTCGATGTGTGGTCCCGGCATGTCGCTGAACAACAGCAGGAGATTCTCGCCGGCCGTCGCCCTTACGCCAGCAGCACTGTGATCGACCTCGAGGCGGCGACACGCGTCGCGGCCGAGGTCGACGTCAGCGACGCGGACGCGGTTCGCTCACTGGCGGCGTCCGGGCAGCGGCTGGAGCCGTGGCCGGACTCCGTCCGGGCGCTGGATCGGATCGCCTCACGTTTCCCGGTGGTCGGCTTGTCGAACGCCAGCCGCTCGGCGCTCACGCGCATCAGCGCGCACGCCGGGCTTCGCTGGCACCAGGCGCTCTCGGCCGAGGATGCGCAGAGCTACAAACCCCATCCCGACGTCTACCGGCTCGCGGTCACCAACGCAGACCGCTCGCCGGACCGCCTGCTCATGGTCGCAGCCCATGCCTGGGACCTTCGCGGTGCGCAGGCCATAGGTATGAGGACCGCCTATGTCGAACGTCCCGTCGGGGACCCTCCGAGTGCGACGGACTCATTCGACCTGAAGGCAAAGACTCTCGACGAACTGGCCGCAATTCTCGACGCGACCTGATCCGCTCACCGACGACGCGGCCGTCGTCGACCACGCAGGAACGGTCTGGATCAGGAAGACGGGATTCGGTAGTGCTGCCCACCCAGCCACGTTCACAGGTGGCGGGTCGACGCGAACCGGGGTGAACCCCGCGAGGGCCCCGTTGGTGTGGGTCCGCCGCCTGGCCCGGGTCGGGGACGGCGCGCCAAACCGACCTTTTCATGGTCATATCGACCATGAAAAGACCCGCTTGATCGTTCCAGACCCGGCGCAGCGCCCCGAGCAAGGCGTCCACCGTCACCTCGGAACGATCACCCGCCGGATAGACCACCGCTCACTGATCGAGTTCGGACCACCTCGTCCAGCTCGGACGCGGTGTCGATCGACCGGCTCCGGGAGCAGGTGAGCACGCGAGCGACGCGGCAGGCGGGCGAGGGCCCAACCACCTGCCGGGCGGCGCGAGGGGCCCGGCTACCGCGGCCGGCGTAGGCCAGGTGTCGCCCTGAGGGGGACGTGCCCGGTGGCCTCACGCCCGATCCTGGCATCCACCCCGAACAGAGGAGAAGGCCATGAACGCACCCACCCGTGCCCCGTCTCACAGCGCGCCCGGCGTCGGCGTGCTCGCCGCCATCGGCTTCCTTGCCGCCTACCTCGCGGTGAGTCCGGTGTCGGGGGCGTTCGTCGACCGGCCGCTACCGTTACCCGGCTCTCCAGCCTCGGAGGTGGCCGCCTTCTACGTGGCCAACCCGACCGCCGTCTGGATCACGGCCATACTGCAGATCGTCTCGGTGGCCTGCTTCGCGGTGTTCGTCGCCGCCCTCGCCCCCGCTCTACGGGCGGCGGGCGCCGCTTGGCTGCCGCCGGTCGGCTACTTGTCGACGACCGCCATGGTGCTCTCGTCCGCGCTGTCGGGGACACTCGCCGTGCTCGTGCCGTCAGCGAGCGACACGACAGTCGCGGTCCTGCGCCAGGCGAGCTTCTACGCCGGTGGTGTCGCCAACGTCGTCCTGCTCGGCTTGTTCGTCTTCGGCTCGGCCCTGGTGCTCGGCCGCGAGCGGCTGTTCGGGAAGCCGACCCGCTGGTTCGGCTTCGTCTCCGGCACGCTCGCCATGCTGTCCGTGCTGTCACTGGCGATCTACTACGCCAACCTGTTCCTGCCGGTCGGCCGCGTGCTGTCGATGATCTGGACGATCGTCGCCGCCGTTGTCGTCTACCGGCGGGTGAGGGCGGAGAACCGCTGACCCGGCCGAGCTGTCGCAGGGTTCGATCCCTCCCAGGTGCCCACCCTGTTTCGGCCGGCGCCAGGGACCGTCAGCGCGGCGGGATCCGCCGGCGGCGGATGCGCTCGATCAGCATCTCGACGCGGTCGTGGTCGGCGAAGCCCCCCTCCGCACGCGTGCGCAGTGCGCCGATGACGACCGCACCGAGCGGCGCATCGCTGAACTTGCGGAACGGGATCCTCGGCCGCCGGCCGAGGAGTGTGGTCTCCGCGCGGTCGGCGAGCTCCGCGTCGGGGATGCCCCCGCTCGCTTGCCCGAGGATCCGGTGCTCGTGGTGCCGGTTCGATCGGTGGTCGAGTTGCTTGCTGCGCCGGATGTTCCTGCGCGACGACTTGTCGTTCTCCCCGTAGTTGTTGCGCCGGTCGCGGGCGTAGCTCAGCGCCTTCTTCTCCTGCGGGCTCCTGCGAACCACGTTCCGCTCCATCCCGTGCGCACCTCTCCCGAGAATCCTAGGGATCACCGGCCTGTTTGCGCCCCGGATAGACCCAGGTTCGGTGAGCGTTTACGGGTTCCGCCGAACCTGGCCACGACCTCCTCGGCCAGGTCGGCCTCCCACCGTTGGGTCTGCGGACACAGCGAACCAGCCTTTTGGCCGACGTGGGGGCCCAAGATCCGGCAACTCGGCTGAGGCCGCCCGCCCCGAACTCGGTGACCATCACCTCGGTGAACGAGATGATCAGCGGGTCGGCGTGACGCCGATCGAGGCAGTTCTGGTGGTGGGCGCATTCGCGCTGGTGTCGGCCCGCTGGCTGCCGCCGCGGTTCCGGCGCCGAGTCGCCATCGGCGCCGCAGCGGTGTCGTCGGTGTCGCATGTCAGCCGGCGTGGGCGGCGCCTTCCAAGCGGCCCGCACCGATGAGCGCTTCTCCGCGTTGCTCGCCCTCGACGGCCGTCGGTACGACGGCGATCCCGGACCATACGACCAGCCGGTGCTGGCGCTGACCAGCCAGATCGGGCTGGCGGACAACCCGACCTATCTCCCCGATCTGGGGCGGGCGCTCGAGCGCAGCACGGCGACCGGCTACCTGCTCACCATTCCCGGCACCGCCCACGCGACCTTCACCGACGCGCCCCTGTCGATGCCGCCGGTGCCGTGGCTGATCGACTCCCTCGGCCGCACCGAAGGCAACCGCATCATCACCGAGGTGACGATCGGCTTCCTCCACGCCGAGTTTCGCGACCGACCGACGGACCTTCCCGGCCTCTTCTCCGAACACGGCTTCTCCGAGCATCGCGAGCTGAGCGTCTACCACGCCGATGAATGACGGTGACATCGTTTCGGGCCTCCTTGCAGGCCCGCCCTCCTGGGCGAGCCAGATCAGATGACACCCGTCCGCGCAGCCGTCCCGTTCTTGCGCTGGCCCGCATTGAAGCGCGCCTTCTTCTGACGATTCCCGCACGTGTTCATGTCACACCATTTGCGGGTGCGACTCTGACTGCTGTCGAAGAAGGCGGCTCGGCAGGTCGGCGATGCACACAAAGCCAACTTCCCGTCTCGTTCGCCTGCGATGATGCTGATCGCGTCGGCGGCGATCACGCTCAGGGCATCCTCTACGGAGGAAGCCGAGCTGAGTCTCCATCGACGATTGCTCTCGGGCGTCAGGACAGCCGCAGCCCGGCCCTGAATGCTGCAGTCATTGATGATGTGAACAGCAGACGCCGGGAGAGCGTCCTGGATCGCGGCCGCTGTCGCAACGGCGTGAATCGACTCCCTCAGTTCCCGAGCGAGTTCGAGCTGGGCGGTGGTGCAGGAGTCCACGGCCAAGCCGTTCACCGCCAGCCAGTCGACGAGTCGCTGCGGCGTGGGAATGCGCTCCACAGCGTTGCCGTGCCGCTCCGACAGAGTGCCCGTGAAGCTGGTGGACAGCACGTTGCCGAGGCGAAAGTCAGGGAATCCGGCACGCATGGAACCACCTTAGCCTCGATCGTCCGTTCGAGGACCGCATCCGCTCACCACCGGCGACGCGCAGGTCCGGGCCGCGTGCCGGCCGAAGACCGTGCGCTGGTTGCACGCTGGCATGAAGACATGCTAGAACCAGCTTAGCCGGTTCGCAAGAGGTCGGAGCCGGTTCCGCGACGGCCAGGAGATCTCATGCCCCGCCCCACCAGCGACGTGCAAGCATTCGAAGCCCACGCAACTGACGCCGACCTCGACGACCTGCGTGCGCGACTGGCCGCGGCGCGGCTACCGGAGGCCGAGACGGTCCATCGCGCCGCGCCCGACCCTCGCCGATGGGATCAGGGCGTGCCTCTCGCCGATCTCGTCGATGTCGTGAACTACTGGCGCACCGAGTACGACTGGCGTCCGTTCGAAGAACGCCTCAACCGGATCGGCCAGTTCCGCACCACCATCGACGATCTGGGAATCCACTTCCTGCACCGCCGATCCGCGCGCGCAGATGCCACCCCTCTGATCTTGACGCACGGCTGGCCGGACAGCGTTGCCCGGTTCATCGATGTAGTGGACGAGCTCGCAGATCCGAAAGATGCAGACGCGCCGGCGTTCCACGTCGTGGTCCCGTCGCTGCCAGGATTTGGTTACAGCGACAAGCCGGCCACCACCGGGTGGGGAACCGAGAAGATCGCGGCCGCATGGGTGGAACTGATGGGAAGGCTCGGCTACAGCAAGTTCGTAGCCCACGGCGGCGACTGGGGAGGCAATATCACCACGGTCCTCGGCGGCCGGTTCCCGGCACACGTTCTCGGCATCCACACAACGTTCGCGGAAGGGCCGCCCGGGTTGACCACGGACGGGCTGACGGCGGTCGAGCGCAAGTGGGTCGAGGAGACGCGCGATTTCTGGCTCCACCGCGCGGCGTACGCGAAGCAGCAGGCCACCCGACCGCAGACCATCGGCTATTCGCTCGTCGACTCACCGGTCGGGCTTCTCGCCTGGATCCTCGACAAGTTCGCCGAGTGGTCGGACACCGAGGACAGCCCGTTCGAGACGATTCCCAGAGACCGGGTCCTCGACGACGTCACCCTGTACTGGTTGACGCGGACCGGCGCATCGGCGGCCCGCATCTACTACGAGAGCCACAACTCGCTGGACCCCGAGCTCCGGGTCGACGTCCCGTCAGCGATCACCGGGTATCCCCGCGACGTCGAGAAGTGTCCGCGCCCCTGGGCACGGGAGCGGTACCGACAGATCGTCCGATGGGCGTCTCCCGAAGTCGGGGGACATTTCCCGGCGTTGGAGGTTCCCGAGTATTTCGTCAGGGACCTGCAAGAAGGCCTCGCGGCAGTGCTGGCCGCTCACCGGTGAACGCGGCAGGGCGCCGGGAGTCCATCACGCCACGTCTGCCGGTTCGCCTCCGGTGACCGCCACCAGCTCTGCGAACGTGCTCGGGAAGACGGCGTGTGGGATCCCGCCGGCCGCCCACACCTCGTCGTACGACTCGAGCGCCCGGTCGACGAGCGTGCGCAGCGGCCGCGGGTGCCCGACGGGCGCCACCCCGCCGATCGCCTGCCCGGTGGCCTCGCGCACGAAGTCCGGCGACGCCCGCCGCACCTTCTGCACGCCGACCAGCTGGGCCACCTTGGCGGTGTCCACCCGGTGCGCGCCCGAGGTGAGCACGAGCAGCGGGTCGCCGTCGGCGTCGAAGACCAGCGAGTTCGCGATCTGCCCCACCTCGACGCCCAGCGCGGCCGCCGCGGCCGCGGCGGTGGTGACGGCGTCGGGCAACACCTGCATGCGTGCCACCCGGGAGGGGTCGGCACCGCCCGCGGTGAGGGCGGCGACCACGAGGTCGACGTTGCGGTGGGTCGCTGTGCTCACCCCCGCATCAGACCACGGCCGTCATCCCGGTTTCCCGGCGACGCCGGTGCCGATGAGCGCGCTTCCGTCGGCGGCGCGCACCACGCAGTGCACCTCCCGCTCTCCGGCACCGAACGCCGTCTCGGCCGGGATCAGCGCTCCGAGCTGCATCCCGGAGCGCCGGGCCGGCTCGACCACCGCGTCGAACACCGGCGCGCACGCGCCGGCCGCGAGCCGGACGAGCTGGTCCCGCCCGGGGTAGGACAGGTCGCCCTCGCCGAACGGGTCGAGGGTGGTGACGATCTCGGCTCCGTGCGGGCCGGCGCAGTCCACGACGGCGATCTCCGCCCGCGGAGCCGGCGCGACGTCCAGGCACGCGCCCGCGACCGTCCCCCCGAGTCGCACGTCGCCGCCCGGCCCGTACGTGAGCGTCGGGGTCCGCGGTCCGGCCAGCGCGAGCCCGACGGCCACGCCCGCCAGCAGCCCGAGCACCACCCCTGCGGCCGCCCACCACCAGGGGCGCCCGCGACCTGTGGCCGCAGCGTCGACCGTCCGGGCCGCGTCGAGCGCGGCGCCGACCTGCCGGGCGCTGGGCCGGTCCCGCGGAGCCTGCTGCAGCAGCCCCGCAAGTGCGCTTCCCAGCGTGCCTCCCCCGAACACCGGCGCGGCGTCGTCGACGGGCGGGTGGCCGAGCAGCGCGAGGTGCAGCGTGGCGCCGAACGCCCAGAGGTCCGACTCCTGGGTCGCCGCGCCGCCGTCGCGCAGCTCCGGCGCCAGGAACTCGGGGTCGCGGTTGGTGCGCTGCGGGTCGACCGCCTCGGCCACGCCGAGCCCGGCCAGCCGCACCTTCCCGTCCGCCCCGAGCAGGACCGTGCGCGGGCTGACGTCGCCGTGCACGATCCCCGCGGCGTGGACGGTGCGCAGGGCCGCGGCCAGCTGCCGGGCCACCGCGGACGCCGCTCGCTCGTCCAGCGGGCCGTCGGCGGCCACCCGGTCGGCGAGCGTGGGCGAGTCGACGAGTTCGGTCACGATGTGGTCGACGTCGCCGTCGGTCATCACGTCATGGATGGCGACGAGGCCGGGGTGGTCGACCCGGCCGGCGGCCCTGGCCGCCCGCAGCAGCCGATCCCGCACGCGCCGCCGCTCGTCCGGGCCCGCGGGCAGGTGCAGCTCTGCCACGGCCACCTGAAGCCCCGTGACGCGGTCGGCGGCGCGCCACATCGCGCCCGCGCCGTCGCTGCCGAGATCCCCCAGCACGACGTACCGTCCGCCGATCATGCGGGTGGGGCTGAGACCGGTCATGCAGGGCTACCGGCCCGCGCGCAAACCATGATCACTGTCAGCAGTGTGCTCAGGCGCAGTTCGTGTCGGGCAGCGGGGTCAGGAACTGATCGGCCGCCCAGCGGCCCTCCTCCAGCTCCCGGAAGCCGTCGGTGATCACCCGGGTGCCGTCGATGTGCGCGCCCCGCGGCAGCGTCTCGACGAGCGCGGCGCCCTGGCTCGGGCCGTTCCGGACGTTCAGCTGGTCGGTCGTCACCTCGAGCTGGCAACCGGTCGAGCCGTCGGCGGCGGAGATCTCGGTCAGCCCGCCCCGGTCGAGGATGGCGAGCAGCGCCAGCAACACACCCGCGACCAGCACGAAGGTCCAGCCCTTGAAGGACGAGGCTTCCAGCTTGGGAACGGTGATCCTGGCCACGGCCGTGCCTCCCCGAGATGGTGTGGAAACCCACGGTAGCTGGCGTGTGGCCTCCCGCGCCTCATGACGCGGTTCCTCCGAGGTTCGGGATAGCGTGTCCTTCACCGACCCCCCGTCCCGAGGCAGGCCGAAGCAGAAGATGAAGGTCATCTACACCTACACCGACGAGGCACCGGCACTCGCCACGCACTCGTTCCTGCCGATCATCGAGGCATACGCCGGCAAGGCGGGCGTCGAGGTCGAGACCCGCGACATCTCACTGGCCGGCCGCATCCTCGCGGCGTTCGACCTGGCGCCCGACTCGCTGGCCGAGCTCGGCGAGCTGGCGAAGACCCCGGTCGCCAACATCATCAAGCTGCCCAACATCAGCGCCTCGATCCCCCAGCTGAAGGCGGCGATCAAGGAGCTGCAGGGCGCGGGCCACGCCGTTCCGGACTATCCGGACGACCCGGGCACCGACGAGGAGCGCGCCGCTCGCGCCGCCTACGACTCGGTGAAGGGCAGCGCGGTGAACCCCGTGCTGCGCGAGGGCAACTCCGACCGCAGAGCTCCCGCGTCGGTGAAGAACTACGCCCGCAAGCACCCGCACTCGATGGGTGAGTGGTCGTCGAGCTCCACCTCCCACGTCGCGACCATGTCGGACGGCGACTTCCGGCACTCCGAGCGCTCGGTCACCGTGGCGGAGGCCGGCGAGCTGCGGATCGAGCACGTGGCCGCGGACGGCACCGTCACCGTGCTCAAGCCGTCGGTGCCGGTGCAGGCGGGCGAGGTCGTCGACGCCGCGGTGATGCACGCGGCGGCGCTGCGCGCGTTCCTCGCCGAGCAGGTCGCCGACGCCAAGGCCGCGGGCCTGCTGTTCTCGGTGCACCTGAAGGCCACGATGATGAAGGTCTCCGACCCGGTCCTGTTCGGACACGCGGTCGAGACCTACTTCGCCGACGTCTTCGCCCAGTACGGCGACGACCTCACGAGCGTGGGCGCCGACCCGGACGACGGCCTCGCGAGCATCCTCACCGCGCTGGAGAAGCTGCCCGCCGAGAAGCGGGAGGCGATCGAGAAGGCCATCGCCGCCACCTACGACAGCGGGCCCGGTCTCGCCATGGTCGACTCCGACCGCGGCATCACCAACCTGCACGTCCCGAGCGACGTCATCATCGATGCCTCGATGCCGGCCGCGATCCGCTCGTCCGGGCAGATGTGGAACGCGAAGGGCGAGCTGCAGGACACGAAGTTCGTGATCCCGGACTCGTCGTACGCCGCGCTCTACGCCGAGGCCGTGGCCTTCTGCCGCGAGCACGGCGCGTTCGACCCCACGACGATGGGCACGGTCCCGAACGTCGGGCTCATGGCGCAGAAGGCCGAGGAGTACGGCAGCCACGACAAGACCTTCGAGATCGGCACGGCCGGCACCGTCCGCGTGGTGGATGGCACCGGCGCCACGCTGCTGGAGCACGAGGTGGCTCCCGGCGACATCTGGCGTGCCTGCCAGACCAAGGACGCCCCGATCCGCAACTGGGTGCAGCTGGCCGTCTCGCGCGCCCGCGCCACCGGGGCCCCGGCGGTGTTCTGGCTCGACTCCTCGCGGGGCCACGACGCCCAGGTGATCGAGAAGGTGCGCGCCTACCTCGCCGAGGAGGACACCGACGGCCTGACCATCGAGATCCTCCCGGTGGCCGAGGCCACCCGGTACACCCTCGAGCGGGCCGAGCGCGGCGAGGACACGATCTCGGTCACCGGCAACGTGCTGCGCGACTACCTCACCGACCTGTTCCCCATCATGGAGCTGGGCACCAGCGCCAAGATGCTCTCGATCGTGCCGCTGATGAACGGCGGCGGGCTGTTCGAGACCGGCGCCGGCGGCTCGGCCCCCAAGCACGTGCAGCAGCTCGTGCGGGAGAACCACCTGCGGTGGGACTCCCTCGGCGAGTTCCTCGCGCTGGCCGTCTCGTTCGAGTTCCTGGCCGAGAAGACCGACAACCCGCGCGCCGCGCTGCTCGGCAAGGCCCTCGACGACGCCACCGGCACGCTGCTGGAGAACGGCAGGTCCCCGTCCCGGCGAGCGGGTGAGCTCGACAACCGGGGCAGCCACTTCTACCTCGCGCTGTACTGGGCCAAGGCCCTCGCGGAGCAGGCCGACGACGCCGAGCTGGCGAAGGTCTTCGCCCCGCTCGCCGAGCGGCTCGCCGCCGACGAGGAGAAGATCGTCGGTGAGCTGAGCGGCGTGCAGGGCAGCCCGGTCGACCTGGGCGGCTACTACTTCGTCGACAAGGCCAAGGCCGACGAGGTGATGCGGCCGAGCCCGACCCTCAACGCGGTGCTCGCGGAGCTCTGAGGTCCGTCCCACGGGTTCAGCCCGGACTCATGCCGCCGGCGTGAACGCGTCGAACACACGGTGATGCCGGCGGACCGGTTCGTGACCGTGCACGGCACCGAGGGTGACGTCCTCGACGCCGCGACCGGTGCCGAGCTCGCTTGATCACGTGGGGCTCACCTCGCACCTCCACCGGCCCGGTGCGCCGCCAGCGCGTCGGTGCGCAGGGCCTTCGGCGTCGGGGCCTCGTTACCTGGCAACGACCCATCGCGCGACAGGTGACGAAATCTTGCCGTCCGGCTCAATATCGGAACAGGACGACCCGATCAGGTGACGCCGGGTGTCGGATGCACATGCGGAATCCGGGCGTTGTCAACCGGCCGAATGTGTCGATCATCTACCGGTCGTCGACAGAACGTCCCGGCTGTCAGCCGCGCCGGTGTCAGCACAGCGTGATCCCGAGGGCGACCGGGCTCCCGCCGGCGCGCCGCAGCCTGCTGACCTGCAGCACGAGCCGGAACCACCGGAACCGCCAGCCGTACGCGGCGGTCAGCGCCCGCAGGGCAGCGGACTGCTCGTCCCGGGCCAGCACCCGCGCCGTGCCTGGCACCTCCGGGCCGCGGTGCCCGCCCGAGAAGTCGCAGGTGGCCACCGTGACGCGCGGCGTGCGGCGAACCCGGCGCACCTTCGCCGAGCGGCCGGGGGTCCAGACGACCAGCGTGCCGGCACAGGCCGCCGACCACACGGGCGTCGTGACAGGTGTGCCGGCGGCGCGGAACGTGGTGAGCGCGATGTACTCGGACGCCCCCAGCTCGCCGGTGGTGCTCGTCGTCATGACGTCACTACTACCAGCCGGCGGCTGAAATTCGGTTGCGCCGGGTCGTAACGTGGATCGACGTGCTCGCGCCGTATCCACAGCTGCTGCGCGCGGGCTACCGCCGCCACGCCGGCTATCGTCAAGCCGCCCTCGCCGGGCTCACCGCGAACATCGTGTTCGGGCTGCTCAGGGCCGCCGTCCTGACGGCGGTGCTCACCGAGCGCGGCACGGTGGCCGGCTACGACCTGGCGGCCGCCGTCACCTACGTCTGGCTCGGCCAGGGTCTGCTCGGCGTCGTGCTGCTGTGGGGCGACACGGAGCTGTCGCGGCGGATCCGCAGCGGGGACATCGTGGTCGACCTCGGCCGGCCGTGGGACCTGCAGCTCGCGCTGCTCGTCGCCGATCTGGGCCGCGCCGGCCACGCCGCGCTGATCCGGCTGCTGCCGCCCGTCGCGATCGGCGCGCTGTTCTTCCCGTTCCGCTGGCCGGAGCGGCCCGCGACCGCCGTGCTGTTCGCCGGGTCGGTGGTGCTCGCGGTCGCGGCGAGCTTCGGCATCCGGTTCCTGGTCAACGCCACCGCGTTCTGGCTCCTGGACGCGCGCGGCGTGATCGCCGTGTGGGGCGTCGTCGGCGGGGTGCTCTCCGGGCTGATCCTGCCGCTGTCCTGGTTCCCGCCCTGGGCGCAGACGGTGCTCGCGTGGACCCCGTTCCCGGCGCTGTTCCAGACCCCGATCGACGTGTTCACCGAGCGCGGCGACGGTGTCGCCCTGCTCGCCACCCAGCTGGTGTGGGTGGCACTCCTGCTGCTCGCGGGGCGCCTCCTGCTCGTGCGCGGCGCACGGCGACTGGTGGTGCAGGGTGGGTAGGGGAACGCGTATCTACCCGCGGATCATCGGCTCGCGGATCCGCAGCCAGCTGAGCTACCGCACGTCCTTCGTGCTGGACGTCGTCGCCCAGTTCATCGGGCAGGCCATCGAGCTCGTCGCGATCCTCGTGCTGTTCACGCAGGTCAGCGCGCTCGGCGGGTTCTCGGCGCAGGAAGTCCTGCTGATCTACGGGCTCGCCGCCACCGCGTTCGGCCTCGCCGACCTCTCGGTCGGGCAGGTCGAGGAGCTGCCGAACTTCATCCGCACCGGCGAGTTCGACGTGATGCTCCTGCGCCCGCTCGGCACGCTCGCGCAGCTGCTCTCCGCCGACCTCGCGCTCAAGCGCCTCGGCCGCGTGGCCGCCGGACTGCTGGTGCTTGGCTGGTCGCTCGGCACCCTCGACCTGCCCTGGACGCCCGCTCTGGTACTGCTCGCCGCCGTCACCCCGATCGTCGGCGCGGTGATCCTCTCCGCGATCTGGGTGGCCACGAACTCCGTGTCGTTCTGGATCGTCGACGGCCGGGAGATGGCCAACTCGTTCACCTACGGGTCGGGCTTCTCGACCGCGTACCCGATCACGATCTACGGCCCGTGGCTGCGGCGGGCGCTCTGCTACGCGGTGCCGTCGGCATTCGTGGCGTACTTCCCGGCGCTCGCGCTGCTCGGGCGCCCCGACCCGCTCGGGCTCCCGGCGGCACTGCAGTGGAGCTCGCCGCTCGTGGCCGTGATCGCCGTGACGGTCGCGGGGCTGATCTGGCGGAGCGGTGTCCGGCACTACCAGGGGACGGGATCATGATCATCACCACCGAGGGCCTGCGCCGCGAGTACCTCGTCGGCACGCGGCTGCGTCGACAGCGGGTCACCGCCGTCGCCGACGTCACGCTCACCGTCGCACCGGGCGAGGCCGTCGGCTTCCTCGGCCCGAACGGCGCCGGCAAGTCCACGACGATCAAGATGCTGACGGGGGTGCTCGTCCCGTCCGCGGGGCGGGCCACGGTGTGCGGGCTGGATCCGGTGCGGGACCGCCGCGAGCTCGCGAAACGCATCGGCGTGGTGTTCGGGCAGCGCAGCCAGCTGTGGTGGGACCTGGCGCTCGCCGACAGCTTCGACCTGCACGGCGCCATCCACCGCGTGCCGCGGGCGCGCTACCGCGAGCGGCTCGACGAGTGCGTCGAGCTGCTGGACATGGCCGGATTCCTCGGCACGCCGGTGCGGCAGCTGTCGCTGGGCCAGCGGATGCGCGGCGAGGTCACCGCCGCGCTGCTGCACTCCCCCGAACTGCTCGTGCTCGACGAGCCGACGATCGGGCTCGACCTCGCGAGCAAGGAGCGGCTGCGCTCGTTCCTCTCGGCCGTGAACGCACGCGGTGACGTCACGCTGCTGCTCACCACCCACGACCTGCCGGACGTCGAGCGCCTCTGCCGCCGGGTGGTCGTCATCGATCAGGGCCGGGTGCTCGTCGACGACGACCTCGCCACGCTGCGACGCCGGTTCGCCGGCAACCGGACCCTCGTGGTGGAGCTCGTCGAACCGGCGCCGCCCCTGCTCGGCCTCGACGGCGTCGTCGACGTGGGCGTGGAGGCGCAGGGGCTGCGCCAGCGCCTGGAGTTCGCGCCCGCGGCCACCACGGCCGCCGAGCTGATCGCCGCCGTGGGGCAGCGCGCCGAGCTGCGCGACGTCATGGTCGACGAGCCGTCCATCGAGGACCTGGTGCGCACCCTCTACGCCCGCCGCTGACCCCTCATCCCTCGGCCGAGGCCGCCACGCCCGGGATGCGGCCGTGCCGGAACGCCTCGACGAACAGGGCGTGGTCCTCGCGCACCTGCGCGGCGTAGTCGTGGGCGAACTCCACCACCCACGCCACGAACTCGTCCTCCCGCCCGGCGACGACCTGGGCGATCGCCTCCTCGGTCTGGAACGGCACGAGGGAGTGGTCGGCGTCGGAGTCGGCCACGCAGTGCACCTTCGCCGTGGCCCGGCCGAGGTAGTCCACCACCGGCGCGATCTCGGCCGGCTCGGTGAGCTCCGACCAGTCCAGGTCGGCCACGTACGGCGACACCTCGCTGACCACGTACCCGACGCCGTCGAGGTCGGTCCAGCCCAGCAGCGGGTCGGCGTGTGCCTGCAGCGCGCGCTGCGACGCCGCCGTGCGGTGGCCGTGGTGCCGGAAGGCCCCCTCGATCGCCGGGTCGGTGACCACCCGCGAGGGCGCCGCGACGTTGCCCTGCTTCATCGACAGCACCACGTCGTTGTCCAGCGCCTGGTTGTAGCCCTCGATCAGCACCGTGTACGCGGGGAGCCCGGCGCTGCCGATGCCGAAGCCGGAGCGGCCCGCCACGTCCTTCACGGTGTAGGCGACCCCGCGCAGCCGCTTCGCCGCCGGGATCGACTGCAGGTATCGCTCGAACGCGTCCGTCACCGCCGCCCGCTCCGCCTCCTCGAGCCGGCGCAGGCCGGGCACCTCGCGCAGCACCCGGTCGAATCCCTCCGTCTCGGTGATGGCGTCGAGCAGCCCGACCCGGGTGCGCAGCTTCGCCAGCTGCAGCACCTGGTGGACGGGACCGTCGGTGGTGTCGAGCCGCAGCGAGAAGCTGCGGTCGTCGGCCTGGTCGACGAACCACCGCACCTGGTCGAGGTAGGCCCGCACGTACCGCTCGACGAGGCGGGAGATGTCGGCGTCCGAGATGGCCTTGCGCCAGCCCAGCAGCGCCATGCTGGCGGCGAACCGGGTGACGTCCCAGGTGAAGTGCCCGACGTAGGCCTCGTCGAAGTCGTTGACGTCGAAGATCAGCACCCCGTCGCCGTCCATGTAGGTGCCGAAGTTCTCCGCGTGCAGGTCGCCCTGGATCCAGATCCGGCTCGTCCGCTCGTCGGCCCACGGGTCCTCCCGCTCGGCGACGTCGGCGTAGAACAGGCACGCGCTGCCCCGGTAGAACGCGAACGGGTCGGCAGCCATCTTCCGGAACTTCGTCCGGAATGCGGCGGGATCGGCGGTCATCAGGTCGGCGAACGCCTCGACCAGGGTGTCGACGATCCGTTCCGAGCGGTCGGTCATCCCCCGATCATGCCGCGTGGGCGATCCCCAGGTCGGCAAGAAATGTTCTGAGCAGCCCACCCCGTTTGGTCGGGCGCCACGCGACGCGCATCGGCAGCGTCAGCCCCGCGTCGGAGACGGGCACCCACGCGACCCCGTCGTTGCGGACGCACTCGATCTCCCGGGGCAACAGGGCGTACCCCACGCCCGCGGCGACGTACCCGACCTGGTCGGCATAGCCGCCGGCTGCAGTGATGATCTTCGGTGAGAAGCCGGCCGCTCGGAAGGCGGTGATCACGAGATCGAAGTTCTCGGCCGCGACGTCCCTGGGGAACACCACCAGCTGCTCGGCACGCAGGTCCTGCAGGCGCACCGACGAAGCACGCGCCAGCGGGTGGTCGACGGGCAGCACGGCCACGAGCGGGCCCGTGTCGAGATCGGCGCTGCGCAGCGCGGAGCCCGGCCCTGAGGCGTTCGAGACGGTGGCGTTCAGGAACGCGACGTCGATGCGGCCCGCCTCCAGCAGGTCGATCAGCGGGGAGGTGTCGAAGCGCTCGACGAAGACCTGCACGTCGGGGTGCCGGCGCCGGAACTCCCGGATCTGCTGCGGGATGCGGCCGTACAGCGCGAGCGGGATGACACCGATCCGCAGACGTCCGGTCTCCCCCCGGCTCGCCGCGGTGCTGAGCCGCTCGATGGCGCGGATGTTCTCGAGCACGTCCGCGCTGCGCGCGCCGCGGGTCGAGGCGGTGGCCGTGTGCCTGCTCTACAGCTACCTGCGCCCCGAGCACGAACAGCTGATCAAGCAGATCCTCGCGGAGGAGCTGCCTGGACGCCTTCGTGTCCGTCTCGAGCGAGGTGCTTCCCGAGTTCCGCGAGTACGAGCGGCTCTCGACCGTCGTGACGAACGCCTTCATCGGCCCGGTGATGTCGCGCTACCTCGCCCAGCTGCGCACCCGGCTGCAAGAGCTCGGGCTCGGCTGCACGCCCAAGGTGACCCAGAGCAACGGCGGCATGATGTCGTTCCCGGCCGCCGAGGCGCTGCCCGTCCGCACGGTGCTGTCCGGCCCGAGCACCGGCGTGGTGGGCGCCGCGAAGGTCTTCGCGCAGAGCGGGATCGCCGACATCATCACCTTCGACATGGGCGGGACCAGCACGGACGTCTCGCTCGTCAGCAACGGGACACCGAGCACCGCACCCGGCATGGAGATGGACGGCCGCCCGATCCAGGCGCCCATGCTCGACATCCACACCGTGGGCGCCGGGCGGTGGCTCGATCGCCTGGATCGACGCGGGTGGGCACCTCAAGGTCGGCCCCGCAGAGCGCGGGCGCCGACCCCGGACCCGTCTGCTACGACCTGGGCAACAACGAGGCGACGGTGACGGACGCCAACGTCGTGCTCGGCGTGCTCAACCAGACCCACCTGCTCGGCGGCCGGATGCCGATCGACGCCGACCTGTCCTTCGCCGCCGTCGACCGGCTCGCGGGCCGGCTCGGGATGAGCCGCACCGACGCGGCGCAAGGGATCATCAGCGTGGTCACCGCCAACATGGCCCGGGCCATCCGCGTGATCTCCGTGCAGCGCGGCTACGACCCGCGCGACTACGCACTCGTCGCCTTCGGCGGCGCGGGCCCGCTGCACTCCGCCCGGCTCGCCGTCGAGCTCGGCATGCGGACGACGCTGGTCCCGCAGCACCCCGGTGCGCTGTCCGCCCTCGGCATGCTGATGACCGATCTGCGCAGCGACTACTCGCAGACCCGCATCACGAACGCCGTGCCCGGGCAGGCTCACGAGTTCGACCGGGTCTTCGCCGAGCTGCGCGCACGCGCCGACGCCTGGTTCTCCGAGGAAGGCGTACCTGCCACGGAGCGCCGGATCGGACTCAGGATCGACATGCGCTACGTGGGCCAGAACTACGAGCTTCCCGTGGACGTCCTTCGGCGGGCCCGGTCGACGAGGTCGCGCTCAAGCAGGCCCGCACGGCGTTCGACGAGCTGCACGCCCAGCGTCTACGGCTACGCGTCGCCTCGACGAGCGGGTCGAGGCGGTGACGTTCCGCGTCGAGGCGTCGAGCCCGAGCCCGCAGCTGGAGTTCGGCCGCCGGCCGCTCGGGAGCGCGGACCCGGCACCGGCCTCGGACCGGGAGCCGCGCGCTGTTCCTGCCCGACCGTCGTCGACTGCACCGGTCTACGACCGCGCGCTCCTCGCCCCCGGTCACCACATCTCCGGGCCCGCCCTCATCGAGCAGTTCGACACGACCACGCTCGTCCTGCCCGGGGAGCAGCGCGTCAGGTCGACGTGACCGGCAACATCGTCACCACCCTCAGGAGCAACGCATGAGCTCCACTCCCCTCGTCCCCGTCCTCGACCCGGTGCAGGTCGAGGTGATCGGATCCGCGCTCGCGTCCGTCGCCGAGGAGATGGGCGAGATGCTCGTCAAGGCGTCGTACTCACCGAACATCAAGGAACGCCGCGACTGCACCACCTGCATCTTCGACGCCCGCGGCGAGACGCTCGCCCAGGCCGAGCACATCCCGTTGCACCTCGGGTCGCTGATGGGGATCACCGGCGCGATCACGGACCGCTACGCGCCCGAGGACATCCGCGACGGCGACACCTTCGTGGGCAACGACCCGCACACCGGCGGCGGCACCCACCTGCCGGACATCGTGCTGGCCACGCCGGTGTTCGTCGACGGCACGCTCGTGGCCTGGGTGACCAACCTCGCCCACCACGCCGACTTCGTCGACCGCACGCACGCGCACATCTTCCAGGAGGGCATCCGCATCCCCGCGGTGCGATTCGCCCGCGACTGGGAGATTCGAACCCGACATCCTCGAGATCATCCTGCTCAACTGCCAGGTGCCGCGCGAGCGCGTCGCGGACTTCCGGGCGCAGCTGGCGGCCAACCGGCTCGGCGTCCGCCGGGTGCGGGAGCTGTGCTCGCGCTACGGCGTCGACACCATCGCCGCGGCGGGCGAGGAGCTGATGGACTACACGGAGCTCATGATCCGTGCCGGGATCGCGGAGATCCCGGACGGCACCTACCGCTTCTCTCGACCTGTTCGACAGCGACGAGCACACCGGCGAGATCGAGCTCGGGGTGACGATCGAGGTCACTCGGCACCGAGATGGTCCTCGACTTCACCGCGCCACCGCAGCTGGCCAACAGCCTGAACATGGTGCACACCGCGCTGCTCGTCACCGTGTTCTACGCGGTGAAGACGATCGTCGGCCCGGACGCTGCCGGCCAACGCCGGCATGTTCCGCCCGCTCAGGTCACGGCGCCGCCGGGATCGCTGCTCAACTGCACGCCACCCGCCGCGGTGAACAACCGCATCCTGGCCTGCCAGCGCGTGGTCGACCTGGTGCACGGCGCGCTCGCCGATGCGGTGCCGGACCGCGTGGTGGCCGCGTGCAACGGGGCCGTGACCGCGTGCACGTTCTCCGGACCGACCCGCGCTCCGGACAGTTCTACGTCTACCTCGAGACGATCGGCGGCGGCCTCGGCGCCGGCGAGCACCACGACGGCCTGGACGGCGTGCAGGTGCACATGACCAACACCAGCAACTTGCCGATCGAGTGCCTGGAGTCGGAGTACCCCCTCACCGTCGAGCGCTACGAGCTCATCGACGACTCCGGAGGTCCCGGCCGCACCGCGGCGGATGGGATCCGCCGCACGCTGCGCGTCGAGCACGACGACTGCCGCTGCGAGGTGAGCACCAGCCGGCTGCTCTCGCGGCCGTGGGGCCTGTTCGCGTCGCTCTACCTGTCCACCGAGCGCGGGTTGCAGGTCGCCGGCACCACGACCTACCTGCTCGTGCAGATCCTCGGCGGCTTCATCGGGTACGTGAGCAGCGGCTTCTTCCACGACCGCTTCGGTCGGCGGCCCACCCAGACGGTCGCCTACCTGTTCGCGATCACGAGCATGCTGCTGTTCGTCCTCGCGCCCGTCTCCTCGACCGCACTGGGCTACCTGCTGATCTTCGTCGTCGGCCTGTGCGTATCGGGCTGTGCCGGCAGGCTCGGCGCGATCCTGTCCGAGCAGTTCCCCCACCGACGTCCGCGGCTCGGGGCTCGGCTTCACCTACAACGTGGGCCGCGGCATCGCCGCGCTGGGCCCGATGATCATCGGGTTCATGGCGGCGGGCGTCGGCCTCGGCTGGTCGATCCTCGTCGTCGGCTCCGCTCTCGCGGCGCTGGCCACCGCCATGCTCTGGCTGCTCCCCGAGACCAGGGGGAAGGACATCCTCAGCCCCAGCTGACGGCCGGAGCACCCTCCGGGACCGGCACCCTCAGCACCCGCATCTGCATCGCGAGGAGCGAGTAGTAGCCGACCAGCGTGGTGAGCTCCACCGCGCCGGCCTCGCCGAGCGCGTCGACGGCGCCCGCCCAGGTGTCGTCGCCGACATCGCCGGTGATGAGCAGCTGCGCCACCACGACGGTGGCGACGCGCTCGGCCGGGTCGTGCGGCTCCACGGAGCCGCCGGTGCGGATCGCCTCGAGCAGCGCCGCCGACAGCCCGGCGGCGGCCGCGATCGGGGCGTGCGCGTACCACTCGAAATCCGAGCGGTGATGCGCGGCGACCTGGAGCGTCGCGAGCTCGCGAACCCGCTCGGACAGGACGCTGCCGTACCGCAGCGCCGCACCCACCGACTGCAGAGCCGCGCCCGAACGCGGGGCGCGCAGCATCGCGTCGAACGGGCCCTGCAGGCTCCCGTCAGGGGCGAGGCCCACCCGGCCGGGCGGATCGGCCAGCGCGTCGTACACGGCACGCTGGTCGGCGTCGAGCTCGTCGGGACGCAGCGGGCGCAGCCGTCGCGGGGCCATCCTCACCCGCCGTTCAGCAGGCTCGCGGTGATCGTCATCGCCAGCACGGCGATGACCGTACCCAGGCCGCCGTAGCAGAGCACATCGATCGGGCGGCTGCGGATCGCGAGCAACCCGGCCCGGTCGGGCGGCAGCAGCACCCGCAGCACCGCCGCCACGATCAGCGCGCAACCGAGCAGCACCGCACCCTCACGCCAGTGCTGCGTGAGCGTCCTGGCCATGCCCGCCGCAGCGATGAGCAGGACGAACGTCATCGGCGCGTGCACCGGCAGGCGGGAGCGGAGCTCGGTCACGACCGCTCGCCGACCGCCCGCTCGGCTGCCTCGACCACGTTGGTCAGCAGCATCGCCCGCGTCATCGGACCGACCCCGCCCGGCATCGGCGCCAGCAGCCCGGCCACCTCGGCCACGTCGGGCGCGACGTCGCCGACCAGCCCGGCGTCGGTGCGCGTGACGCCGACGTCGAGGACTGTGGCCCCCGGCCGCACCATGTCGGCGGTGATCAACCCCTGCACGCCGGCCGCGGCGACCACGACGTCGGCCCGGCGCACCTCCGCCGCGAGGTCCTTCGTGCCGGTGTGGCACAGCGTCACGGTGGCGTTCTCGGACCGGCGGGTGAGCAGCAGCCCGAGCGGCCGGCCGACCGTCACGCCGCGGCCGACCACGGTGACGCGCGCGCCGTTCAGCTCCACGCCGTAGCGCCGGCAGAGCTCGACGATCCCGCGCGGCGTGCACGGCAGCGGGCCCGGCTCACCGAGCACGAGCCGCCCGAGACTCACCGGAGCGAGGCCGTCGGCGTCCTTCATCGGGTCGATCCGGCCCAGCGCCGCACCCGCGTCGAGGCCCTTCGGCAGCGGCAGCTGCACGATGAACCCGGTGCAGGTCGGGTCGGTGTTCAGCTCGTCGACGGCCCGCTCGACCTCGGCCTGCGTGGCGTCGGCCGGCAGCTCGCGCTGGATCGAGGTGATGCCGACCTTGGCGCAGTCGCGGTGCTTGCCGCGCACGTAGGAGTGCGATCCCGGATCGTCGCCGACGATCAGCGTGCCCAGCCCGGGCGTCACCCCGTCTGCCTGCAGCTTCTCGACCCGCGCCGCCAGCTCGCCGAGCAGCTCCTGCAGCGTGGCCCTGCCGTCCATCACCGTCGCCGTCACGAGGCCATCCTCCCAGCCGTGCGGGGCCCGTTCATCGGCCGGTGTGCCGAGACCCGATACGTCAGGCGACCCGGAGGCCGTGGGCCGCGGCGAAGGCGATCGCCTGCTCGATGTCCACCGAGGCACCGGCCAGCCGCGCCTGCACCAGTGCGTTCGGGTCGATCCGGGCGCCGCGCAGATCCGCGCCCTCCAGCCGCGCACGCAGCAGGCGGGCCCCGGTGAGATCGGCGCCCTGCAGGTCGGCCCCGCGCAGATCGGCCTCCACCAGGTTCGCCTCCCGCAACCGCAGCCCCGACAGGTCTATCTCGCGCAGGTCGGCGCCGCCGAGGGCGGCGAGCGTGAGATCGCAGTCGGTGAACGTGATCGGACGCAGCCGGCAGTCGATCAGCGACGTGCCCAGCAGCGAGCAGCCGCGGAACGACGACCCGCCGAGCGTCGCCCGCACCACCCGGCAGGTCCGGAAGGCACCACCGCGATGGTCGGAGTCACCGAGATCGGCCCCGGTGAAGTCGCACTCGTCGAACGTGCACGACTCGGTGGCCAGCCCGCGCAGGTCGGCCTCCGCGAAACTGCAGCGCACGAACCGGCGCCGACGCCAGGGCACCTCGCCGGCGCTCAGCTCCGACAGGTCGAGATCGAGGTACTCGCCGTCGTCCGCCAGATCCACGTGGGCACCCTGCCACGGATCGGGCCGGGCCCGTGCCACCGGCCTGTCGAACCGGTGCCGCTACGGGCACAGGTACCCGGTGTCACCGTCGAGTTCCGACCAATAGACGACATCGGTCCTGTTGTCCGCCTCGACCGGCACCGCGACGGAGCTACCCGGCTCGATCGTCGCGATGATCGTCTTGCATTCGTCCTCACCGCCGTCGAGGAGCTTCACCGGGTACTGCACATTGTTCGCGATGGACGACACCCGGTCCGCCCAGCCGGACGACCACAGGCTGAAACCACCCTCCCACTGGATCTGAATGACCTTCGACTCACCGAGGCCGTCGTCGCTGTCGAACAGGCAGATCCTCTTGTCCGGACACTCGAACGGTTCCTGGGCAAGAGCCGGCGTGGAGCCGAGCAACGATCCGGCCAGCGCAAGAACTCCCGCGACGGTGAGGCCGCGGACAGATGTGTACCGCACGTGGTATTCCTTCGATTCTCGATACTGCGCCCGCGCGACCGGACCGGCGCTACAGGCAGGGAGCGAACGTCGAGAACGTACTGTGCGGACTGTTGACGGACAGGTTTCTTTTTTGCCATACAGCGACTGATTCTTGCCTATGGACCCCGATTTGCACGAGGAGTGACGGCGCAGCTACGACGACGTCGCTCCCGGCGGCGCGGGGATCGCATCCAGGATCAGACCCAGCAGGCGAGCCGGCTCCTCCGGGTCGGCCGTGCGCACGGTGGCCAGTGCGACACCGACGACCAGCTGCAGGAGGTCGCCGGGCCCGAGGTCGGCACGGGCCGTGCCCGCGCGCTGGGCGTTCTCGAGCAAGCCGGCTGCCGCGTCCCGGATCCGCTGGTGGCAGTCGAAGCCCAGGTCGTCCGGCTCGGAGGTCATCAGCGCGCCGCCGAGGCCCTGACCGCTGCGGGCATGGGCCAGGAATGCGTGCAGCCATTCGGCCAGCGCCGCGTCGGGCGACTCGGTGGCCAGCAGCTCGTCCGCCCGCCCGCACAGCGCCTCGATCCGGTCCCGGAGCACCGCCGTGAGCAGGGCACCGCGGCTGGGGAAGTGCCGGTAGAGCGTGCCCGGCCCCACGTCGGCCCGGCGGGCGATCTCGTTGAGCGACGCCTCGGGGCCCGCTTCGGCGAACACCTCGTGCGCGGCGGCGACGACCCGCGCGTAGTTGCGCCGCGCGTCCGCCCGCTGGGGCCGTGCCATCAACCCTCCTGACGATCCGGAGAACTTCTCCGTTATGGTAGCCGAGGTTAAACGGAGAGGTTCTCCAGAAAGTGGGGCTGCTGTGATCACACGCGAGGACCGGGTCGGCATCTGGACGTTCGCCTTCGACGGCCAGCCCGCCGGCCTGGTGCGGGAGGCGGCCGCGGAGATCGAGGAGCTCGGCTACGGCGCGATCTGGTACGGAGAGGCGTTCGGCCGCGACACTGTGGGCCAGGCATGGCTGCTGCTGTCGGCCACGCGACACGTCACCGTCGCGTCGGGCATCGCCAACGTCGCATTGCGTGACCCGATGGCGACGGCGACGGCCGAGCGAGCGCTCGGCGAGGCGTTCCCCGGCCGCTACCTCCTCGGGCTGGGCGGTCATCGGGTCGACGACACGGTTCGCGAGTTCCAGGGGTATCCGATCCCCGCGCTGGGGAACGCGGTGCGCACGATGCGCGCCTATCTGGACGCCATGGACACCGTCCCCGCGCACAGCCCCACCGCGGACCCGGCACCCCGGCGGGTGCTCGCTGCCCTCGGCCCGAAGATGCTGAAGCTGGCCGCCGAACGCACCTGGGGCGCCCACCCGTACTTCGTGTCCGTGGACCACACGGCGCAGGCGCGCGAGATCATGGGCCCGGACGCGTTCCTCGGCGTGGAGCAGGCCGTGGTGCTGGACACCGATCTCGCCCGAGCCCGCGAGGTGGCCACGGCGCACGTCGCCGGCTACGTCTCGATGGCGCCACACCAGGAGGCGAACGTGCGGCGGCTCGGCTTCGGCGACGCAGACATCGTCGGCGGCCCGAGCCGGCGACTGGTCGACGCGATCGTCACCTACGGCGATGCGGAGACGATCCGGAAGCGCGTTCAGGAGCATCTCGACGCCGGAGCGAACCACGTCTGCATACAGGTCCTGACCGCCGACCCGACAGCACTCCCCACAGATGAATGGAGGGAACTGGCCCCGCCCCTCCTGTGAGCGCTATCGAGGCCGGTAGTACCGGACGATGATCGGATCTCCTTCCGGCGTCGTCCACTCGGTCGTCACGCTCGACGTGTGGCGCCAGCCGGCACGTTCGTAGAGAGCGATGGCCGCGCCGCCGCCGCTTCCCGGCCCGACGACATCCAGGATGAGCGACAACCCTGATCGGACGGCCCAGGCCTGGGCGTGGGCGAGGAGCCGTTCTCCGGTGCCCTGCCGACGCACCGTCGGCGTCACGAACAGGCGCTTGACCACGGCGAGCGGCTGTCCATGAGATGGGAGCCCGTCCGGAGCGTCGCCGCCGGCAACGAGCACGACATGTCCGACGATCACCCCCGGACGCTCGGCGACCCATCCCGTCATCAGGTTCGGCGGGCTCAGCCATGCCACCGGATCTTCCGGCCAGACGATCGGATAGCGGTCGGATTCGTGGACCGCGGCGAGCGCCTCGATACATCGAGGCACGTCGGTTGCTTCCCGATTTCTGATCGACACGTCCGTCACAGCCCGCTCGCTCCCGTCCACGGCGTGAGGTCGAGCCGCGGATACCGAAGCGCGGTGCCCGACAGCGTCTCCGCAGTCCAGAACGGGTGGCCAGGCGGCGGGAAGCCGAAGAGAGTCAGCTGGCGGGGCGTGGCCTGCTCGACGAATCGGTACCAGGCCGGGTCGTGGCTGCGGTTGGGCCAGCCCTGCCGCTGCGCCCACTCGGCCTCGGCCACCCGGAAGCTCACGTGCATGGTGTAGCGGGCGCCGCCCGGGCGGGTCAGTGCCGTGCCGCGGTGCAGCGTGTCCGGCGTGAACGCCACCACCGTGCCGGCAGGGCCGGCGGCGGACACCTCGGCGGCGTAGAGGTCGGGACGGCCGGCGGTCGCGACGAAGCGGTCGTCGGAGTCGGAGTCGGCGCGCGGGTGCCAGTTCGGCAGGAACGGCAGGTCTGCCGCATGAACGCGCGGGACGAGGTGCGGTGGCCCGAGATCGTCGGGGACGTCGACGAGGTAGACGAACAGTTCGACCTGCTGGAGCTCCGTGGGCACGAGAAGCGTGTGGTTGAGGAAGTCGCGATGCAGCCGCTGGTCGTAGTCGGCCGCGCCCGTGTACGCCTGCTTCGCATCGTCGAGCGACATGAGCGGATCGTCCCGGGATCCCGATCCGCGAGCACTCGATTTCGGCGACTACCGGGGCGCCACCGGGTCGAGCCCTCGCCCCGCCCGGACGAGCGCGACGATCCGGGCGACGGCGAGGACCGTCCCCGACAGCGCCCACGCGGCGATCGGGACCACCACGTCCGGCATCGCCAGGCAGAGCTGCCAGAACGTGAAGGACCGACCGATCATGGAGCCCAGTAGCGCAGGCAGGCCCGCGAGCAGGGCGACCGGGACCACGAGCCCAGACGAGCCCCGGTAGCGCCGTCCAGCGGGGGCGGGCGGCTCGGCGGCGTCGCCAGCGCGGGACGCGGAGGAGCTGGCGCACCCGCAGGGCGAGCACCGCGAGCGTGACGGCGCCGAGCACCGCGGCCAGCACCGCCGTGCTCCGCGGCCCCGCGGGCCAGGCATCCCCCGTGAGCAGCGCGACCAGCCCGGCGGCGACGCCTGCCGTGTCGACCGTCGCACTGTTGCCGTCGAAGAGCAGCACGAAGTCCGGCCGGAGCACGGGCCCGCCGCCGGTGGACTGCGCCCCGAGCCACTTGCCCATGTCCTGCGCGGTCGAGACCACCCCACCCGAGCCGGCGAGGAGCCCGTCGAGCTCGGGGCGGGCGACGGGCACGCCGAACGGGAGGACGTGGCCCGGCGGGGCGTCCGCCTGCGCCGCGGTGGCGCCCGCCACGGTGTCCGCCGTTCCGGGCGGGGCGAAACACCCGCTCACCGAGGTACGCCGCCCACGGCTCGCCCGACACGACCTCGACCAGCCGCGCGAGCACCTGGTAGTTCGGGTCGCTGTAGTGGAACTCGCGCCCGGGCTCGCTCACCGGCCGCGCGGCGCGCAGGCTCGCCACCCGCTGCGCCAGGTCATGCCCGCCGTCGTTCAGGGAGGGGATCCCGGAGTCGGCGAGGCCGCTCGTCTGGTTGAGCAGGTGGCGGACGGTGATCCGGCGCGCGGAATCCGGGTCGGCCGTCGTGAAGTCGGGCAGGTAGGTCTGCACCGGGGCATCGAGGGCGACGTTCCCCGCGTCCACCAGCTGCAGCACCGCCGCCGCGGTGAACGACTTCGTCAGCGACCCCACGCGGAACGGGGTGCGCGGCGTGACCGGGTTGCCGCGCCCTCCGTGCCGTACCCGGCCGCGTGCACCACCTCGCCCCCGCGGACGATCGCGACGGCCATCCCCGGAAAGCCGGTGGCGGCCAGGCTGTCGGCGAGGTAGCGGTCGACGGCGGCCGGAACGGGCTCCGGCGGCGCGGCAGCGGCGGCGATGGCGAAGAAAGCCACGACCATGCACCCTGCCAGCGCCGCAGCGCGCCGCAGAACTCCTCCCGCCATGGCGCTGGTCCAACACTGCTGTCTAGGGCCGTGAGGGATCGGTCCGAGAAGTACGCCACGGTTGCAGGGACAGCAGTGGTGCGCTGCTGGGCGGTCAAGATCGATCCGAGACGGACCCCAGCGCTATCTTCACGGCGCTGACGTGCGACTGAGAACGATCCGGCTCTCGCCCGGCCGAACCGACGATCACGTCCAGGCTCCCGAGCGGTGGGCGGCCGACCGTTCCGCCGACGCACCCCTTCCCCGCCCACGCACCCACTGCCCGCCCGCGCTACCCGTCGACCGGTGGCGCCAGCCGAGACGGGGTGCGGCGGCCGAAGCGGGGTGTGGGTCCCGTGCGCGACGAGCGGGCCCGCCGCGCCGGCTTCCCGCTTGCAGACCGACACCTGTGCTCGCACACCGACTGCAGTCGATGTGCTGGCCCGAATGTCGGTGTGCGGGCGCGTCAGCGGAAGTCTCGGGACTTCACCGGCACCGTGAGGGCCAGCTTCTGCAGCCGATCGGCCACCAGGTTGAGCACGCCCTCGGGGCTGCGCTCCAGCCGCCCGCGTACGAGCAGCGCGGTGCTGCTGACCGCCACCGTGCGGTAGCGCGCCCACAGCCCCTCCGAGCAGGTGACGTTGAGCATGCCGCTCTCGTCCTCCAGGTTCAGGAACGTGACGCCGCGGGCGGTGGCCGGGCGCTGCCGGTGGGTGACGAGCCCACCGACCAGCACCCGCGGCATGACGTGCTCGGAGTCGCCGGGCGGGACGGCGCGGCCGATGGCGTCGAGCCCGTCGATCCGGACGGCGCCGAGGGCGTCGAGCTTCCCGCGCAGGTGCTGCATGGGGTGGTCGCCGGGCGAGACGCCGGTGGCCCAGACGTCGGCCGCGGTGAGCTCGACGTCGGTGAGCCCGGGCAGGGCGGGCGCCTCCAGCCCGACGGCGGTGCCGGGCAGTTGCTCGGGCCGCACGGCCGCGACCACCCCGGCCGCCCACAGCGCCGAGCGGCGGTCGATGCCGAAGCTGCCGAACGCGCCCGCGGTGGCGAGCGCCTCGGCCTGCGGCACGGTGAGCCGGACGCGGCGGGCGAGGTCGGCGAGGTCGCGGTAGGGGCCGCCGCGGTCGCGCTCGGCGTCGATCAGCTCGGCCAGCTCGTGCCCGATGCCGCGGACCTCGGCGAGACCGAGCCGGATGGCCTGCCCGCCGGTGGAGAGCGGGTCGGGTTGCAGCACGGCCTCGGCGCGCCCGAGGTTGACGTCGGCGCCACGGGCGAGCACCCCGTGCCGGCGGGCGTCGGCCACCAGCGACTGCGGCGAGTAGAAGCCCATCGGCTGGGAGTTGAGCAGCGCCGCGCAGAACGCGGCCGGGTAGTAGAACTTGAACCAGGCGCTGTAGTAGACGAGCGACGCGAAGCTGATCGCGTGGCTCTCGGGGAAGCCGAAGTTGGCGAACGCCACCATCTTGCGGAAGATCCCGTCGGCCACCTCGCCGGTGATGTCGTTGGCGGCCATGCCGGCGAAGAAGCGGTCGCGCAGCCGCTCCATCTTCTCCTCCGAGCGCTTGGCGCCCATCGCGCGGCGCAGCTCGTCGGCGTCGGCGGCGGAGAACCCGGCCACGTCCACCGCGATCTGCATGAGCTGCTCCTGGAACAGCGGCACCCCGCAGGTCTTCTCCAGGGCGCCCTTGAGCAGCGGGTGGTCGTGCTCCCACTCCTCCACCCCGGTGCGCCGCCGGATGTAGGGGTGCACCGATCCGCCCTGGATCGGGCCGGGCCGGATCAGCGCCACCTCGACCACCAGGTCGTAGAACTTCTCCGGCCTCAACCGGGGCAGCGTGGCCATCTGGGCCCGCGACTCCACCTGGAACACCCCGACGGAGTCGGCGCGCGTCAGCATCGCGTAGACGGCGTCGTCGGTGGGCTGCAGCTCGTGCAGCTGGATCTTCTTCCCGTGGTGCTCCTCGACGAGGTCGAGCATCAGGTGCAGCGCGGTGAGCATGCCGAGACCGAGCAGGTCGAACTTGACGAGCCCCGCGTACGCGCAGTCGTCCTTGTCCCACTGCACGACGGTGCGGCCGGGCATGCGGGCCCACTCGACGGGCACGACCTCCGACACCGGCCGGTCGCAGATGACCATGCCACCGGAGTGGATGCCGAGGTGCCGGGGGAAGCCGAGCAGCTGGTTGGCCAACCCGATGACCTGGTCGGGCACCCCCGCCGGTGCGTCGGCGACCGGCCCGCCCCACCGCTCGATCTGCTTGCTCCACGCATCCTGCTGGCCCGGTGAGAACCCGAACGCCTTCGCCATGTCGCGGACGGCCGAGCGCGGCCGGTAGGTGATCACGTTGGCCACCTGGGCCGCGCACCCGCGCCCGTACTTGGCGTAGACGTACTGGATGACCTCCTCGCGACGGCCGGACTCGATGTCGAGGTCGATGTCCGGGTAGCCCTCCCGGGCCGGGGAGAGGAAGCGCTCGAACAGCAGGCCCATCGCCACCGCGTCGACGTTCGTGATGCCCAGCGCGTAGCAGACGGCCGAGTTGGCCGCCGAGCCCCGGCCCTGGCACAGGATGTCGACCTTGCGGCAGAACTCGACGATGTCGTGGACGATCAGGAAGTAGCCGGGGAAGTTCTTCTTCTTGATGATCTCGAACTCGCGCCGGATCGTCTCGATGGCCTCGGGGTGCTCGGCATGGCTGCCGTAGCGGACGATCATCCCGCGCCGGATCAGCTCCCACAGCCAGCTCGCCTCGTCGTGCCCCGGCGGCACGTCGAACGGGGGCAGGTCGGGCGCCACGAGGCGGATCGGGAACGCGCACGTGGTGCCGATCTGCGCAGCCCGCGCGACCGCGCCCGGGTAGCGGGCGTCGAACCGGGCTGCCATCTCCGCGCCGGAACGCAGGTGGGCGGTGCCGGCCGGCGGGAGCCAGCCGTCGATCTCGTCGAGGCTGCGCCGGGCCCGCACCGCCGCCAGCGCCGTGGCCAGCGGGAACCGCCGTGGGGTGGCGTAGTGGGCCGCGGTGGTGGCCACCGTGGGCAGCCCGGTGTCGTGGGCGAGCTCGGCGAGCACGTCGTTCAGCTCGGTGTCGGTGGGCAGCGCGGCGTGGGTGAGCTCGACGGCCACGTGGTCGGCCCCGAACCGCTCGACGAGCCGGCGCAGCTCCTTGCCCGCGGCGTCGCGCCCGCCCGCGCGCAGGGCCTGCTGCACGCCGCCCTTGCGGCAGCCGGTGAGCACCAGGACCTGCCCCGCGGTGTCGGCCACCACCTCGTCGAGGTCGTAGACCGGGCGGCCCTTCTCCTGCCCACGCAGCTGGGCGGTGCTGATCGTGCGGCAGAGCGCGCGGTAGCCCTCGGGACCGCGGGCGAGCAGCAGCAGGTGGCTGCCCTCCGGATCGGCCACGCCGTTCTGCGGGGCGGACAGATCGAGGGAGAGCTCGGCGCCGAAGACCGTGCGGACACCCAGCTCGGCCGCGGCCTCGGCGAACCGGACCACGCCGTACATGCCGTCGTGGTCGGTGAGCGCGATCGCGGAAAGGCCCAGCCGCGCGGCCTCCTCGACCAGCTCCTCGGGGTGGCTCGCGCCGTCGAGGAAGCTGAAGTTGGAGTGGCAGTGCAGCTCGGCGTACGGCACGCGCTCGCCCGGCTCACCGACCGGCGGGGCGACGTAGGGCTCCCGCTTGCGCGACCACGCCGGACTGTCGCCGCCGTCGGCCTCCGGCCCGCCGGTGAGGCTCCCGCCGTTCCAGGCGCGCCCCGACAGCACGGCCTCCAGCTCGTGCCACGGGACGTCCGGGTTGTTCCAGCCCATGCGCTAAGTCGAACAGACGTTCGAGATCATCACAACCGCCCGACCAGGCGAATCGCTCACACCACGCTGGGTGGCGCGCCGGTCACGCGCCTCCGATCACCCCGCGATCGCGTCGGCCGCCGCGAGCATCTGCGCCCCGACGGGCTGCAGGCCGATCGACGTGGCGATCAGGCCCGTCGAGACGCGCTCGATCACGCCCCACTCCCAGATCGCCGTCGGGTCGCAGCCGGTACGAGCGGCGAGCCGCCTCGCACGCTCGCGCGGATCTCCCTCCATCAGCTCCACCGGGTCCTCCCGCATCAGGACGCCCAGGTCGTACTCCGGCTCGGCGTGCAGGCCGTCCGGGTCGACGAGGGCGAAGCCGCCGTCGCGGGTCTGCAACGTGTTCCACTGGTGCACGTCGCCGTGCACGAGCACGGCCCGCTCCGGCGAGTGCGCGGCGATCCGCTGGTCCGTGCAGGTCAGCGCGTGGTCGACGGCTGCGCGGGAGCAGGGCCCGCCGAGATCTGTCCACATGCCGACGATGTGCTCGGCGAGCCACCGGCCCTTCTCCGCGCCCGTGGGCAGGCCCGCGTCCGGGACGGGCCGCCACAGCCGGGACGCGAGCGTGCACATGATCTCCAGCCGCCGCTCGATCGGCTCGCCCAGCTCGCACAGCGACGGGCCGAGCCGATCCAGCAGCAGCGCGCTGCGCTCGACGTCGGACGCGAGCAGCCGCACACACCCGTCGCCGTCCGCGAGCCGCAGCACGGCGATCTCGTCCGCCGCCTGGCCCCGGCGTGGGATGAGCAGCTTCAGCACAGCGGGCGTGCCGTCGGCCAGCTCGGCCTCGGCGACGTAGGCCTCGGTCGGGTCGGTGTACGCCCGCCCGACCGTGATGCCCCAGTCCCGCTCCAGCCCGCTGACCAGGTCGGGCAGCCCGGCCACCCACGCACCGGCGCCTGCCTGCTCCGCCTTGACCCGCACGACGTCCGGCAGCTCCACCGCGCGGACGGTAGCGGCGCGCCACCCGCGTCCGCGACGGAGTTCGGGCCCCATGATCGTCTTGCGCTGCCGAGCTCGGTTGCTGCTCGACCGATCCTCAGGTCAGCTCGTCGGAGCGGCCGGCCTCGATGCGGGACCACTGGGCGATGGGGCGTCCGTTCGTACGCCAGACCTCGGGGTTCTTGGCGTTACCCCAGGACTGTGGCCAGCCGTCGGGGGACTCCTCCCAGGCCTCCTGGCGCCCGTAGACGGTCATGTCCAGCAGCCCGTGGGTGGGCGCCATGATCTCGACGCCGCGACCGCCGGTGTAGTACGTCTCGAACACCCGCTCGCCGTCGCGGACGTAGCAGACGAGGTGATGGCTCTGCCAGTCGCGACCCTCCAGGAGCTGCGCCGCCGTCTTCTCCACCGAGTACCACGGCATGTCCAGGCCCATGAAGTCCCGGTAGCGGATGCTTTCCCCGTACGGGCCCTTGCAGAGCGTGGCGTACGTGGCGTCGCGGGAGTGGATGTAGGACAGCTCGCGGACCTGGCTGTTGAAGAACGTGCAGCCCTCGCACTGCTCCGCGGCGGACAGGCCGGGCCACCAGGCGTGGAAGTACGCGATGAGCTGCTTCCGGCCTTCGAAGACGTCGAGGATCGTGATCGGTCCGTCGGCACCGATGACCTCGATGGTGGCGTCGACCTCCACCATCGGCAGCCGCCGCCGCGCCGCCGCGATCGCATCCCCTTCGTGGGTGTGCGCCTTCTCCCGTGCGAACAGTGCTTCCCGCGCCTCCTGCCAGGTCTTCCTGTCGACCACCGGCGGGAGGGCCGGGCCGGGTGCCTGGTCGTTCATGATCGCCTCCATGCGTTCGTTGCGGTTCAGCCCACCGACGAACGAGCCATCCGGGATTCGACATCGTGCAGCCGTGAGTAGCCCGGACGAGGTCCAGAGGACACCAGAAGCCACGGTCCGACCAGATCGATCCACGCCAGCCGGCGTCAGGTTCTTGCCGTCAGGCCACCGGCAGCGGAAGGTGCTCGGCGATCGCCCGCATGATCGCCGCCTTCGGTCGCGCCCCGACGACCTGCGTGGCGACCTGTCCGCCCACGTAGAGGTTGAGCGTGGGCATCCCGAGCACGCCGGCGGTCTGCGCGGTGCGGGGGTTCAGGTCGACGTCGAGCTCGGCGACGACCAGCCGGCCCGCGAGCTCGTCGGCCAGCTCGTGCAGCACCGGCTTGATCATCTTGCAGGGCGGGCACCAGTCGGCGGTGAAGTCCAGCAGCACCGGCAGCTCGGCGCGCAGCACGAGCTCCTCGAACGTGGCGTCGGACACTGTGACGATCATCAGTTCTCCTCCGAGAAGCAGCAGCGCGGGGCGGGCGGATCGCCGAGCTGGGCCACGAGCTCGCGGCGCACGGCGTGCATGCGCGCCAGCCACTCGTCCACGTCGGCCAGCTTCCGGCGCTGGACGGCGCGCGAACTCTCGCAGCTCACGCCCGTCGGGTGGCCGGCGCGCAGGCACTCGACGAACGGCCGGGTCTCCTCGAGCGCGAACCCGAGGTCGACGAGCGACCGGATCTCGGCCACGAGCTGCAGGTCCCGCTCGTCGTAGTCGCGGTAGCCGTTGGCGCGACGCCGCGCCTCGAGCAGGCCCAGCTCCTCGTAGTGCCGCAGCGTCCGGGGGCTCACCCCGGCGCGGCGGCCCAGCTCACTGATCCGCACGAGAACGACGCTAAACCTTGCCACCGACGTGAGGGCCAGCGTGATGCCGCCCTCATTCCGACGAACGGGGCGGGATCTCGCCCGAGCCGCGGCGGATCAGCGTCGTCGGCACCAGGCGGACTCCGGGCGGACCGGTGTCGCCGGCGATGCGGGCGAAGAGCAGGGTTGCGGCGGTTCGTCCGATCGCGGCCGGGTCCTGCGCCACCACGGTGATGCCCGGCGAGAGCAGGTCGGCGAGCAGGACGTCGTCGAACCCGACGAGCGCGACGGACCACTCCGCGCCGAGCCTGCGCAGGGCCCGCACGGCCCCGATCGTGATCAGGTTCTGCGCGGTGAACAGGGCGGTGGGCGGGTCGGAGCCGGCCAGCAGGGCGGTGACGGCCCCGTCGGCATCGGCGGACTCCCGCAGGTCGTGCACCACGAGGCCGGGATCGAGGGGCAGACCGAGCGGTCCGAGCGCGTCGCGGTAACCCGTGTAGCGCTGCTCGGCGGTGCGGATCGAGCGCCGGTCGCCCAGGAACGCGATGCGCCGATGTCCGGCCGCGGCCAGGTGCCGCACGCCCTCGGCGGCCCCGAGCGCGTTCGTCGTGATCACGGAGTCCACGGCGAGGTTGCTCGCCTCGCGGTCCACGCAGACTACCGGCGTGCCCGCCGGGAGCTCCTCGGACAGGTAGGACTGGTCGTCGCCGGCCGGGGCGAGCAGCAGCCCGTCGACGCGGCGCGCGCCGAACTCACGGGCCAGCGCCCGCTCGCGCGCCGGGTCCTCGTCGATGCTCGCGGAGAACACCACGACACCGCGCGCCCGGGCCTCGTTCTCCACGGCCCGCTGCACCGCCGCCGAGAAGGGATTGGCGACGTCCTCGAGCAGCAGGGCGATCGCCGCCGTCCGGTCGTCGGTCCGGCGCAGGAGGCGGGCGCTCGGGTGTGGGCGGAAGCCCAGCTCGTCGATGGCCCGCTGCACCCGCACGGCGAGCACGGCGGAGACTCCCCGCTCGTCGTTGACCACGCGCGACACCGTCTTGAGGCTGACGTCGGCGAGCTGGGCAACGTCACGCATGGTGGGGCGGCGGCGTCGCGCCGGGACGCTCTGCACGGCGCCAGCATGGTTCACGGCGCTTGACATCGTTGTCAACGTAATCACTTCGTTACGTGTGGATGCCCGATGTGCCCTTGTGTACCGGGGGTCGTGCAGACCACAGTGCAGACAACGTTGTCTCCACGTCGATGCTGACGAGAGGTCCTACCGATGAACAAGGCAGGGACGGCCCGTAGGCCGACCACCGTGCTCGCCGTGGGGGCCGTGGCAGCCCTCGCACTCACCGCCTGCGGTGGCGGCGCCGAGTCGAGCGGAGGCGGAGGGGACGGCGGCGGCGATCGCCCGATCGTCGGCCTCGTCACCAAGACCGACACCAACCCGTTCTTCGTCAAGATGCGCGAAGGAGCACAGCAGGCGGCCGACTCGGCCGGCGTCGAGCTGCAGAGCTTCGCAGGCAAGCAGGACGGCGACAACGAGGCGCAGGTGCAGGCCATCGAAAGCCTGATTTCCGCAGGCGCGGCCGGGTTCATGATCACGCCCAGCGACTCCGCGGCGATCGTGCCCACCCTCGACCGCGCGCGGCAGGCAGGCCTGTTCGTCATCGCGCTCGACACCCAGACCGAGCCGCCGGACGCCGCCGACGCCACCTTCGCGACCGACAACTTCCAGGCCGGCCTGCTGATCGGGCAGTGGGCGAAGTCGAAGTTCGAGGCCGAGGGCAAGCAGGCCAAGATCGCGATGCTCGACCTCTCCCCCAACCGGCCGACCGTCGACGTCCAGCGCGACCAGGGCTTCCTCCAGGGCTTCGGCGTCGAGGTGGGCGACCCCACGCAGATCGGCGACGAGTCCGACCCGCGCATCGTCGGCCATGGCGAGACCGACGGCGCCGAGGAAGGCGGCCGCACGGCGATGGAGAACCTGCTGCAGCGCGACCCGACGATCAACCTCGTCTACACGATCAACGAGCCGGCGGCTGCCGGCGCGTACGAGGGCATCAAGGCCGCGGGCCGCGAGAACGACATCGAGATCGTCTCGGTCGACGGCGGCTGCCCCGGCGTGGAGAACGTCAAGGCCGGGATCATCGGTGCCACCTCGCAGCAGTACCCGTTGAAGATGGCATCGGAGGGGGTCGAGGCCATCGCCGCGTTCGCGAAGGACGGCACGAAGCCCCAGGCCACGTCGGGCAAGGACTTCACCGACACGGGCGTCACCCTCGTCACCGACGAGCCGCAGCCCGGCGTCGAGTCGAAGGACACGGCGTTCGGTCTCGAGAACTGCTGGGGCTGATCCAGGTGCCAGCCACGGACGACACCCGGAGCCCGGTCGCCACGGCGGCCGGGCCGCCGGCCCCCGGCTTCGACGAGCGGCAGGCCGACTCGCTGCTGCAGCGGCTCCAACACGTACTGCACGCGCGGCCGATCCTCGGCCCGCTCGCCGTGCTCCTGCTGGCGATCATCGCGTTCTCCCTGGTGAGCGACCGCTTCCTGGCCGCGGCCAACCTGGGCCTCGTGATGCAGCAGGTCACGGTGATCGCGGTGCTCGCGCTGGGTCAGACGCTGGTGATCCTCACCGCCGGCATCGATCTCTCCGTCGGCGCGATCGCCGTGTTCTCCTCGATCATCATGGCCAACCTGGCCACCGACCTCGGCATGCCCGGCGTCCCGGCCCTGCTGCTCGGGATCGTGTGCGGCACCGCGATGGGGGCCTTCAACGGCTTCCTGGTGACGCGGATCGCGTTGCCGCCGTTCATCGTCACGCTGGGCACACTCTCGATCTTCTTCTCGCTCAACGCGGTGGTGTCGAAGAGCGAGACGGTCCGAGGCACGGACATGCCGTCGATCATGACGTGGACGGGCACCTCGTTCCCGATCGGCGACTTCCGGATCACCTTCGGGTCGATCATCATGCTGTTGCTGTTCGCGTTCTTCTACTACGTGCTCGGCAACACCGCGTGGGGCAAGCACGTCTACGCCACCGGTGACGACATCGAGGCGGCCCGCCTCGCCGGTATCCGGACCGGACGGGTGCTGTTCTCCGTGTACACGGTGGCCGGGCTGATCTACGCCATCGGCGCGTGGATCCTGATCGGCCGGCTCGCGTCGGCCAGCCCGAACGTCGGCATCGAGTACAACCTCGACTCGATCACGGCCGTCGTGCTCGGCGGCACCAGCCTGTTCGGCGGCCGCGGCCTGGTGCTCGGCACGCTGGTCGGCGCGCTCATCGTGGGCGTGTTCCGCAACGGCCTGCAGCTCGGCGGCGTCGACGTCGTCTGGCAGGGCTTCGCGATCGGCCTGCTGGTACTCGTCGCCGTCTCGATCGACCAGTGGATCAGGAAGGTCCGGGGATGACTCCTTCTACCCACCCCGCCGGCTCCGCCGGCTCCGCGTCCCCCGGCACGACCGTCCGGCAACCGGTGCTGCAGGCGCGCGGGATCGTCAAGCGGTACGGACCCGTCACGGCGATCGCGAGCGGCGACCTCGAGCTCTACCCCGGCGAGATCCTCGCGATCATCGGCGACAACGGCGCCGGCAAGACCAGCCTGATCAAGGCACTGTGCGGTGCGCTCATCCCGGACAGCGGCGAGATCTTCCTCGACGGCGAGCCGGTGCACTTCCGCAACCCGATGGACGCTCGCCGCGCCGGCATCGAGACCGTCTACCAGACGCTCGCCGTGGCGCCCGGGCTCGACATCGCCGACAACCTGTTCCTCGGCCGCGAGGAACGCAAACCGGGCATCCTCGGCTCGGTGTTCCGGATGCTCGACCGCAAGCACATGCGATCCGAGGCGCAGCGGCACATGAGCGACCTCGGCATCACCACGCTGCAGAACATCGGCCAGGCCGTGGAGAGCCTGTCCGGCGGGCAGCGCCAGGGCGTGGCGGTGGCCCGGTCGGCGGCGTTCGGCAGCAAGGTGATGATCCTCGACGAGCCGACGGCCGCGTTGGGCGTCAAGGAGGGCAACCGGGTGCTGCAGCTCATCCGCGACGTCCGCGACCGCGGCCTGCCGGTGATCCTCATCAGCCACAACATGCCGCACGTCTTCGAGCTGGCCGACCGGATCCACATCCAGCGGCTCGGCAGGCGCGCCACGGTGATCACGCCGAAGTCGCACTCGATGACCGAAGCGGTGGCGATCATGACGGGAGCGGCGGAGCCTCCCCCGCCTGTCGCCTGAACCGGGCAGACTGCCGGCATGCGGATGGTGCGCGTGCTGGTGCTGGTTGCGGTCACGGCGATGGCGTGTGGAGCACCCACCGCCGCACCGCCCACCCAACCGGCGCCACCCGCACCCGACCCGACGCTGCCGGCCCGGCTGGTCGCGGACGTCACCGGCGCCGGGGCGCTGGCCCATCTCACCGAGCTGCAACGCATCGCCGACGCCAACAGCGGCAACCGGGCGCTCGGCACGCCGGGCTACGACGCGAGCATCGACTACGTGGTGGGCGTGCTGAAGGACGCCGGCTACGACGTGCAGACACCCACGTTCACCGCCCGGCAGTTCGAGGTGCAGCAGGAGCAGCTAGCGGTCGACGGCGAGCCCGTGGCGGTGTCGGCGCTCGGGTTCTCACCCGGCACCCCGGAAGGCGGCGTCACCGGGCCCCTCACCCTGATGGTGGGTGAGGGCTGCAACCCGGCCGACGCGGCGGCCGTCACACCCGGTTCGGTCGCCCTCGTCCGCCGGGGTACCTGCCCGTTCGCCCAGAAGGTCACGCATGCCGTCGCGGCCGGTGCCGCCGGCCTGCTCGTGATCAACACCGAGGACACCCCGCTGGACGACGGCACCCTCGGCCAGACCACCACCGGAATGGTGCCCACGGGCGGGGTCACCCGGTCGGCGGGCGACGCGCTGGCCGGCCGGGCCGGGGCGACCATCGCGCTGACGCTGGCGACCACGATCCGGGAGACCGAGAGCCGCAACGTGCTGGCGCAGACCCGCACCGGCAACCCGGACGAGGTGGTGGTCGCGGGCGGGCACCTCGACTCCGTGCCCGAAGGGCCGGGCATCAACGACAACGGCTCCGGTGTGGGCACGCTCCTGGAGACCGCCGTGCGCCTCGGCCCGTCCCCACCGGTGACGAACGCCGTGCGGTTCGCCTTCTGGGGTGCCGAGGAGGTGGGGCTGATCGGCTCCACCGCGTACGTGCAGGGCCTCCCCGGGGAGGAGCGCAAGCGGATCGCGCTGTACCTCAACCTCGACATGGTCGGCTCACCGAACGCCGGATACCTCGTGTACGACGGCGACGACTCCGACCGCGAAGGCGACGGGCCCGGCCCGGCCGGATCGGCCGCCGTCGAGCGCGCGCTCGTCGAGGGCCTCGCGGCGGCGGGAGTGCCGGCCGCCGGCACCGACTTCAGCGGCCGCTCCGACTACGGACCCTTCATCGAGAACGGCATCCCGGCCGGCGGGCTGTTCACCGGTGCGGAGGAGATCAAGTCGCCGGAGGAGGCACAGCGGTGGGGCGGCACCGCCGGCGAGGCCTACGACCGCTGCTACCACCAGGCCTGCGACCGCCTGGACATCATCGACCACACCGCCCTCGACCGGAACACCGACGCCTTCGCCGCCACGCTGGCCCGCTTCGCGCTCTCCACGGAGGAGCTTGCGGCGGGCTGACCACCCCGCCGAGCGCCACCCCCTGCACGGCGAGTCTCGCGTTCCGCACGGCGAGATGCGCTTTCGGGCCGGCCGCACACGGCCGCGCGGCCGGACCCTCGTCAGTCGTACTGGCCGATGAGCCACCACCTCCCCTCCCGGGCGAGGAGTAGCAAGGCCTCACCGTCGTGCAGGGTGACCTGCAACCGGCTGGCCTCCGCACTGCCCGGCGCCCACCACCGCTGCTGCACCGGCCACGGCCCGGCCCATCCCTGCACCCGCCGCGGATCGCCGCCGTCGACCACGACGTGGGCCGGTGGCTCGGAGAGCAGGTCGGGCGCGCGGAGCCGGACCGGAGCACCGCCCGCGGCGGTCAATTCGGCCGGGACGGGCTGCGGCGGCACCGTGGCCGGCGACGGCGCGGGCAACCTGCCCGGCCACGACGGCGCCGGCTCGCGGACCGCGGAGCGGCCGATGGGACGGCTCGGCGTCGGCACCCGCCGCCGCCGGTTGGTGGAACGCATCCGCATCGCCTCGGGCAGGTCGGCAGCGGAGACCCGGCCGGTGCGGTGCACGACGTCCTCCGGCCACCCGGCCGGCGCGACGAGCGGCCCGGAACTCGCCCAGGCCTGCGCCTCGCCCGCCGGACGAACGGCACTCTCGCCCAGCTGGTCCGGCCGGGGGTGCCGTTCGGGCGATCCGGAGCCGGGCGCGGGGAGACCCAGATCGCGGTCGTCGCCCCACGGCACGAACCGGATCTGCTCGGCCGGGTCCCGTCCGCCCACCAGCACGGCGGTGACCACCGCTTCCGGCCCGAGCAACGCCTGCACCCGCACCAGCGCGCGCCCGGCGCGTTCGTCGGCCTCTCCGACGTCACCCCACAGGCCGAGCTGGAGGGCCCCCGCGGTGACGGTCTCCTCCGGCACCAGCCGGAGACGGGCCACCGCGCCCTCGCTCGCCTCCTCGGGCACGTCGCCGGAGCGCCTGCGGCGGGTGAGCCACGCGTCCAGCTGCCAGCGGACCCGATCGACGGTGCCGGCCGGGGTGAGCGGCTCGGCGCACCGCCAGATCCGGTGCAGCTCCTCCCCGCCCACCGTGCGCGCGGCGATGCCGAGCCGCGTGCAGGAGAGGCCGTGCGAGGCCAGCGTGCGGTGCAGCCGCTCGGCGAGCCCGCGCGCGGCGAAGGCGGCGGCGTCGACCCGGTCGACGGGTGGGTCCAGCTCGATCTCGACGGTGAGCTCCTCCGGCGGCGCGCGGCGCACCGGCGGGCGCGGGTCGAGCCCGCGCGCGAGCCGGTGGCAGTGCACGGCGTCGGCCCCGAACCTGGACGCGACGTCCTCGGCGTCGAGCGTGGCGAACGCCCCCAGGCTGCGCAGCCCCAACCGGCGCAGCAACCCGACCAGCTCGGAGCGGTCGACGTCGGGCTCGCGGTCCAGCTCCTCGACACCGAGCGGGGCGAGGAAGGCCGGCGTGTCGCCCGGCGCGACGGCCAGGGCCCGCCGGGCCGCGAGCACCGCCGCGAACAGCCCGTCGGCCACCCCCACCTGGCACTCGGCGCCGGTGCGCGCGGCGACCCGGTCGACGAGGGCCTCCGCGGCCTCCTGCTCCCCGCCGAACCAGCCCGCCGGCCCCTGGGCGGCCAGCGCCACCAGCCCCGGCCGGACCACCTCCACCCCCGGCGCCAGCTCCTCGACGGCGACGACGACCGGCTCGAACGCGCGGGCGTCGCGGTCGGGGTCGCGGCCGAGCACCGCGAGGTCGGGGCACCGCGCCTGCGCCTCCCGCCTGCGCAACCCGCGCCGCACCCCCTGCGTCCTGGCCACCGCCGAGCACGCCAGCACCCGGTTGGCGACGATCACCGCCGCCGGCCGGTGCGGCGGGACGTGTGCGGCCAGGGCCGCCGCGGTGACCGGCCAGTCGGGCGACCACAGCGCGAGCACCCGCGCGACACCCGTCGTCGCCACCTGCGCGCTCGGTGAGCTCCTCGCAGGGCCCGCGGGGTCTGCGAGGACCTCACTCGGCGCGCTGACCCCCTTCATCCGGCCACCCGCTCCGCGGCGGCCTCCTGCACCGCACTCTCCAGGACCGCGCTCTCCAGGACCGGGGCCACCGCACCGCCGGGCGCCGGCAGCAGCATGCCGGCCGAGCGGCCGCCCGGGGCGACCCCGCGCCCGCGCAGCCGCACCCGCACCTGCCGCGCCCCCAGCCGTCCGGACCCGGCACGCGACCCCAGCCCTCGCCACCGGGCGTCGGTGCAGGTCAGCTCGAGGTCGGCACCCGGCCACGGCCCGAGCGCCACCAGCACCGCGCCACGCTGGCGCGCCCGTGCGGCCAGCCGCTGCCGCTCGGCGGCGCGGACCCCGGCCCGCTCCGCACCCGCCACCGCCACGACGTCCATCCCGTCGAGCAGGGCGACGGTGACGGCCATCAGGTCGCGCCCCGGCTCGGGCACCAGCGCGAGCCGCTCCAGCCGCACCCCAGCCTCGACCGCGGCCACCAGCCCGAGCCCCGGCCTGCCGACCACGGCCGTCCACGCTCCGCCGGCGGACGCCTCCGCGAGCAGCGCGAGCAGCATGGAAGTGGCGCCGGGGGCGGGCGGAAGGGAGACCGTGGACCCGCGGCGCAAGCCGCCCGCGGGCAGCAGCCGGGCCAGCGGCGCGGCAACCGGGAGCACCCGCCCGTCGGACTCGGGCGCCGGCCGCACCGCGACCGACCGGTCCTCCATGCGGCGCAACAGCCCCCGGGCGAGCTCGAGCCGCCCGGCGACGGCAGGTCCACCCACGCATACCTCCCCGAGGTTCCGACCGCGGGGAAGGCAGCCTGTTCGAACGCGTGTTCGATTCTAGCGAGTGTCTCCCCATCTCTCAAGCCCAGGGGCACCCAGCGCCTCGTACAGCGACGCCCAGCTGTGGGCGGACAGTTCTCTCGGGCGGGTCTCCTTGGTCAGGCCCTGCGCCGTCAGCCATCGGCGTGCGGCGGGCAGCACCCGCCGGGCCGCGGGGAACAGCCGGTCCCCACGGAACATCTCCCGGACGAGCCGCTGGTAGGCCGCCCGCTCCTCCGGCGGCACGAGCGGCACCGGCCGTCTGCGGATCACGAGGATGCCGCCGTCGACGCTCGGCCGGGGCCGGAACGCCGAGGCGGATACGCGACCGGCGAGGCCGAACTCGTACCAGGGCCACCAGCTCGCGGTGAGCAACGTCGTGCCGCCGACGGCCGCGCGCTTGCGGGCGACCTCCCACTGCAGCAGGAGCACGGCGGTGGTCCAGCCGTGCTCCTGGAGCAGGTGGCGCAGCACCGGGGTCGTGATCCCGAACGGGACGTTGGAGACGACGTTGGGGCTGTCGAGCCGCACCCGCAACATGTCGGCCTGCACCACCCGGACACGCCTGCCGAGGGAGCGCCGGAGCCCGGCCGCCCGGCCGGGGTCGAGCTCGACGGCCGTGACACCCGCGCGCATCGCCAGCCGGCGCGTCAGCGCGCCGTCACCGGCGCCGAGCTCCAGGACGGGCCCGGGCGGCACCAGAGCGGCGATGCGCGCGATCACGCGGCGGTCGACGAGGAAGTTCTGTCCGAGTTCGTGTCGTCCGCCGGAGGCGCGACGGGAGGACATGGGCATGAGGAAACCTGCGCTTCGCATCGATCGGGACGGGGTCCGGATCGGACGCGCGCAGAACGGCCCGGGTGGGAGCCGGGATCAGCTGCGCGGCGTCCGAGCGTCGCGCAGCAGAGTGATCGATGCAGCCATGACGATCATCGTACCCGGGGGCGCGACCCGTTTCCTCCGATCACGCCCACCCCCAGTGCCGCTGATGCGCGTCGGTGGCCCAGGCCGAGACGGTGTCGAGGTCGGGCTCGGCCGGCAGCGGGGTGAGGCCCGCGTCGAGCCGCTCCTCGATCTCGGCCTGCACGGCCTCGATGCGGTCCAGCACGTCGGCCAGCTCCGGGACGTCGCCGGACTTGACCCGCAGCACCTCCTCGCGCTCGGCGGCGGGCATCGGCAGCGTGAGCCGGCCCTCGCGCAGGACCTCCCGCCCCTGGTAGGCGAGGCGCAGAGCGTGCGAGGCGTACTTCACGTCGTACCCGTACCGCGCCACCAGCTCGGGGCGGTTCGGCGCCCTGCCCCCGCCGAGCAGCCGCTCACGCTGGGAGTTCATGAACCCCAGGAACCGCCGGACCGCGCCCTGCGAGACGACGGCGGGCGCCAGCGCCCGCAGCTCCTCACCCAGCGGGGTGAGCACCAGCACGTCGTCGCCCTGCGCGAACAGCGGCAGCAGCGCCGTCGGGTTGCCCTTGGTGGCCAGCCGCAGGTACTTGCGCAACGAGTACATGACCAGGTCGACGTCACCGGGCCCGGAACGAGCCCCCTCCGCCTGGGTGCGGAACACGTAGTGCGGCACCGGCGGGGCCAGCCCGAGGACGCACTCGGCGGGCTCCACGAAGACGCCCATCTCGTCGTGGTCGTCGGTGCCGGGGATCGCGATGCCGTGCACCCCGGACCCGACGACGGTGCGCAGGATCTCGCCCGCCCGGGCGACCTGCCCGTTGCCGTGCTCGGTGTGCGCTGGGCTCACCCGCCGATCATGGCACGCCGCACGACCTGATCAGTGGGCGAAATGGCGGGTGCCGGTGAAGTACATCGCCACGCCGGCCGCGGCGGCCGCGTCGACCGACAGCTGGTCGCGCACCGAGCCACCCGGCTGCACGACGGCCCGCACCCCTGCCTCGAGCAGCACCTCGAGACCGTCGGCGAACGGGAAGTACGCGTCCGACGCAGCAACCGAGCCGCGGGCCCGATCACCCGCCCGCTGCACCGCGAGCCGGCACGAGTCGACCCGGTTGACCTGCCCCATCCCGATCCCGACCGCGGCGCCGCCGGACGCCAGCAGGATCGCGTTCGACTTCACCGACCGGCAGGCCCGCCACGCGAACGCGAGGTCGGCGAGCACGTCGGCCGGCACCGGGTCGCCGGTGGCGAGGGTCCACGTGGCCGGGTCGTCGCCAGGGGCGTCGAGCGCGTCGCGCTGCTGCAGGAGCAGGCCACCCGAGACCGGCCGCAGCTCCGCGCCGCGGCGCTCGACCTCTCCGGCCAGCCGCAGCACCCGGATGTTCTTCTTCTGCGTGAGCACCTCGACCGCACCGTCGGCGTAGCCGGGCGCGACCACGACCTCGGTGAACACCTCCGCCACCTGCTCGGCCATCGCGACGCTGACCTCGGCGTTCGTCGCGATCACGCCGCCGAACGCGCTCACCGGGTCGGTGGCGTGGGCCAGCCGGTGAGCCTCGGCGATGTCCGCGCCGACGGCGATGCCGCACGGGTTGGCGTGCTTGATGACCGCGACGCACGGCCGCTCGTGGTCGTGCGAGGCGCGCCAGGCCGCGTCGGCATCGACGTAGTTGTTGTAGGACATCTCCTTGCCGTGCAACTGCTCGGCCGCCGCCAGACCAGGCCGACCGGAGACGTAGAGGGCGGCGTCCTGGTGCGGGTTCTCGCCGTAGCGCAGGGTGGCGGCACGGTCCCAGGTGGCGCCGACCCAGGACGGGAACACGCCGGCATCGTCCTCGGGCGCGAGCACGCTGCCCATCCAGGACGCCACGGCGACGTCGTAGGTGGCGGTGTGCCGGAACGCCGCGGCGGCCAGCAGCCGCCGCTCCTCGAGCGCGAACCCGCCGTTCTTCACGATCTCGAGGGCCCAGTCGTACCGCGCCGGCTCGACCACGACGGCCACGCTGTCGTGGTTCTTCGCGGACGCGCGGACCATCGCGGGCCCGCCGATGTCGATCTGCTCGACGCACTCCGCGGGCGTGGCGCCGGAGGCGACGGTCTCGGTGAACGGGTACAGGTTCGACACGAGCAGGTCGAACGGCGCGATCGAGAGCTCCGCGAGCTGGGCGACGTGCGCCGGGTTGCGGGTGTCGGCGAGCAGGCCCGCGTGCACGCGGGGGTGCAGCGTCTTCACCCGCCCGTCCAGGCACTCGGGGAACCCGGTGAGCTCCTCGACGGGCGTGACCGGCACGCCGGCGTCGGCGATCCGCTTCGCCGTGGAGCCGGTGGAGACGATCTCGACGCCGAGGGCGTGCAGGCCGGCGGCCAGCTCCGTGAGCCCCGTCTTGTCGTAGACGCTGATCAGCGCGCGCTTCACCGCTCGACGCTCACTCACGGAATTGTCACCTCTCGTCCGGTCACGGTGGCCCCTTCCCGGGCCAGCGCGGCGACGGCGCCGACCAGCAGCCGCCGCTCCTCGATCTTGATGCGTTCGTGCAGCGTGTCGACGGTGTCGCCGGGCTCGACCGGCACCGCGCTCTGGGCCAGCACCGGGCCGGTGTCCACGCCGTGGTCGACGAGGTGGACGGTGGCGCCGGTGACCTTCACGCCGTAGGCCAGCGCGTCGGCGACACCGCGGACGCCGGGGAACGCCGGCAGCAGCGCGGGGTGCGTGTTGATCATCGGTCGGCCGACGCCGGCGAGAAAGCCGGGGCCGAGGATCTTCATGAAGCCGGCGCTCACCACGAGGTCCGGGCGGTGTTCGGCGACGCCCTTGGCGATGGCGGCATCCCAGGCCGCGCGGTCTGCGTGATCGGCGACCCGCACGGTGAACGTCGGGACGCCGGCACGGCGGGCCCGGGCGAGGCCCTCGATGCCGTCACGGTCGGCCCCGACGGCAACCACATGCGCCGGGTATCCGGGCTCGGCGGCCGCGTCGAGCAACGCCTGCAGCAGCGTGCCGGACCCGGACACGAGCACCACGACGCGGGCCGGTGCGGGAATCTCGACCCGATACGAACAGCTCGGGGACGCGGCCACGCGGGAGCTCCTCGAGGGGTCGGGGGAATCGACTCTGACGTGTTCAGAGTAGGCGGCGGTGCAGGTCACACCGCCTCCGGACCCGTCTCGCGCACGCACCCCGTCTCGGCGCACGCTGCCGGTCGACAGGGCGCGCCACCCGAAACGAGGTTCGCCGCCGATCGCGACACGGGCGGGTTGTGCGCCGGTCCCCCCACTCACGCACCCCGTCCCCGCCCACGCCCCCCGTCTCGGTCCAAGCGACCCATCGACGGGACGCGTGAGCGGAAGGGAGGTGCGCCGGCCGATTCACCGTGCGCGAGAGGCCGGGCCGCCCCGGCACCCCACTCACGCACCCCGCTTCCGCTCACGCACCGCCTCTCGGTCGGCGCTACCCGTCGACGGGGTGCGCCAGCTGGAACGGGGTGCGCCGGCCCGCTGTCAGACCGAGTCGTCGCGGCGCTCGGTCGCGTCCCGCTCGGCAGCCTCCTCGGCGCGGAGCGCGACGAGGTCGGCCACGGTCTGCGGCCCGCGCTGCTCCGGCACGGCGGGGGGCTCCTCCGGCGGCCCGGTCCGCCGCCACCACCGCCGGCTCGGGGTGCGCTCCGCCGGCTCCGGCTCCGGCTCCGGCTCACGGCGGGCGGCCGGGATGCGGCGCGGGGCGGCCCGGTCGGGCCCGTCCTCCGCTCGCCGGTCCCGGCGGCGCTGCGCATCGGCACGTCGGCGCCGGCCGGCGGCCGAGGACTCCGCCCCGTCGGGGACGTCTCCGTCGGTCGAGCCGGCCCCGTCTCCGGCAGCGCCCGCCTTCGCAGGCGAACGTCCGCCGCGCACCCGGGTCCGGCCGGCCGTCCGCTCGGTCGGGTCGCGGTCGGTCCTCCGCCCGGCCGCCGGGCGGACATCCCCCTCACCGGCGTCCGCCGGGTTGCCGGCCCGCTCGACCGCGCCGCTGGGCCACTCGTCGCCGGTCTCGGCAGTGTCGGGGGCGATCGGGCCGGCCCCGTCCGTGCCGTTCGCGGGATCTCCATCGGACCGGTCGCCGTCCTCGGCACCCTCGGCCCCGGCCGGCTCGCCCTCGGCCCCTTCGGCCGAGACAACGCCGTCCGGAACGTCGCCGTCCGGAACGTCCCCGTCCGGAACACTGCCGTCCGGGTCGTCGGCGACCGCCGCGTCGGCTTCTCCCGCCACGGCCTCAGGCTCGCCTGCCTGGTCGTCATCCGCAGATCCCGCCGATCCCGCACCCACGCCGGATGCGGCGGGCGGCTCGGACCGGAGCACCGCGACCAGCATGATCGGCAGACCGACCCACAGCAACACCGCCGGCACCAGCAGCTCGACGGGCACCCGCACCGGGTCGAAGGGACCGGTGGCGAGCCGGCCACCGGTCAGCAACGCGAGCAGCCCGGTGATGGTGGCGGTGAGGCCGGTCGTGGCGAGGGCCGCCGAGAACCGGTGGCGGACGGGCGCCGCGCGGCGGCACGCGATGCCGGCGAGCAGGCCCACGCCGATCGGCAGCACGAACACGGTGAGCACCCACACCGGTGGCACGCCGCTCGGGAGGGCGGCGAGCAGCGGGAAGCTCGACGGTGCCGCGGTGTTCGTGACGAACGGCGACGCGGTGGCGGCGCCGACCACGAGTCCCGGGCCGAGGGCCCAGCTGACGCCGGCGATCACCGCGTTGGGCAGGTAGGCGATGGCCAGGAACGTGACGCCGATGCCGGCTCCGAAGCCCGGAGCCAACCGGGCGTAGGCCGACGCCACCTCTCCGGCCTGCACGGCCACGCCTGCCAGCAGGACGGCGGATCCGGTGAACGCGAGCCCGATGAGCGCGACGACGGTTCCCCGCAGCGCGGGACGCAGCCATCCGGGCAGCCGATCGGCCAGGTCGGCGGGCAGCCCGCACGCCCGCAGCACGCCGGCGGCGGCCGCCAGACCGGACACCACCCCGCCGCCGACCATCGCCGACCACGGCGCCACGGCGACCTCCGCCGCCCGCGGCAGCAACGCGCTCCCCAGGACGGCGATGGCGGCGTGGGCGCCGGCGACCGCCACGAGCACGGCCCCGGCGTCGTGCCGGGGCCGCCCACCGAGGCGGCGCGCCGACCAGCCCGCGCCCAGCGCGATCACGGCGGCGACACCGGCGGTCGGCAGCAGGGGCAGCACGCTGAGCGGCTGGCTCTCCAGTACGAGCGGGATCTGGTGCGCCGCGAGCCAGAGCGGGATCGCGGCGGCGAACGCGCCGTCGATCGAGACGGCACCGCCGGCGGTGAAGATCACCACGGCGGCTGCCGGTACGAGCAGGGCGTAGCTGAGCAGGACGGTGCCCATCGCCCCGGCCAGCAGCAACCGCAGCCGGTCGAGGCCCTCGGTCTCGCCGTCGGTGCCGCTCGGGGAAGGCCCGGGCTCCGGATCAGGTGTTGGTTCGTGGTCGGTGCCGGCGAGGGTGCTCGTCACCCACCCAGGGTTGCAGCGCTACCCGCTCGGGTGGAGCAGGCTCGCCGAGGCGGGTGGCGCCTCTGGCATTCGCTACGGCTGGTTGTTCGACTGGCCGCCCTGGCCGGGCGGGCGGTCACCGGGCTGCTGGATGATCCGGGTCTGGTCGACGCTGGTCTGCTCGGAGTCGCCGGTGTCCGGCCGGGCCTGCGGCGGCTGCTGAGCGGGGGTCTGGGGGATGGCCGTGGTGGCCTCGCCCGAGGCGACCGGAGTGCCGGGAGCGCTCGGGGTGTCGCCCTCCGCACCGCTGCCGTACCAGCTCGGTGCCCCGCTCGCGGGGCGTGCGCCGGCTTGCTCGCCCTGCCCCCAGGAGGCCTGCGGCTGCTGCTGCCCGTAGCCGCCGGGGGCGTTGTACCCCGGCTGCCCGAACCCCGGTTGCTGGCCGTACTGCCCGGGCTGGCCGTAGCCGGCGGGCCCGCCGAAGCCCTGCTGGGGGTACCCCTGCTGCTGCGCCCCGTACTGCCCGTAACCGCCGGGCTGGCCGTACCCCGGCGGGTACTGGCCGTACGCGCCGGGCTGGCCGTATCCCTGGGGGGCGCGGGGCCGCGGAGCGGGCGCCTTGACCAGGCCCGCGTCGAGCAGCACGGCGCCGATCACCGCGACCGACTCCAGGAGCGCCAGCACGAGCGCGATGATCGCCGTGGTGGACGCCCCGCCCTCTGCCACGGCCTGCAGCAGGAACAGCGTGCCGGTGACCACGATCACCGCTGCGGGCACGAGCACCCGGCCCACCTTCGGCAGCACTGCCGCGCCGGCGAGCAGTCCGCCGCCGAGCAACAGGAAGCCGATGAGGCTGCCGGACAGCCCGACCTCGACGAAGCCGAGCACGTAGATCACGAGGCCGAGCCCGGCGGCAGCGAGCACCAGCAGTCGGGCCGGGCCGGGTGCGAGCTGCGACGCCTCCGCCGCGCTGGCCGTCGACTCCGAGCTCGGGGCGGCGTCCGCCGTCGATCCCGGCGCCGGCGAACCCGATGGGGCCGGCGATGCCGACGGTGTGGACTGCCCGGGCCCCTGGGCTCCTGGCTGCTGGCTCATGAGGAATCTCCCTCCGTGCGGACTCCCGCGGTCCAGCGCAGGCGGTGAATCCGAACGTAGTCCATCGAACGTGTGCCGGCGTGGGCGGGCGATCACCGGTGGTCGGCTCACGTTGCAGCAAGGCCACCTTCCCGCAAGGTGGTTGCAGACCGTGCCTGCCTGGTGGCTGAACGCCTCGGGAAGCAGGCGGACAGCCACCAGTGGCTCGGCAGTGGCCTCACTGCGATCCCTCGCCAGGACCTACTGGGCGGCGAGGATGTCCTTCATCAGCTGGGCGGTCTCGCTGGGGGTCTTGCCGACCTTCACACCGGCGGCCTCCAGCGCGTCCTTCTTGGCCTGGGCGGTGCCCGCCGAACCGGACACGATCGCCCCGGCATGCCCCATCGTCTTGCCCTCCGGCGCGGTGAACCCCGCGACATAGCCGACGACCGGCTTGGTGACGTTGGCCTTGATGTAGTCCGCGGCCCGCTCCTCGGCGTCCCCACCGATCTCACCGATCATCACGATCGCCGAGGTGTCCGGGTCAGCCTCGAACGCCGCCAGGGCGTCGATGTGCGTGGTCCCGATCACCGGGTCACCACCGATACCGATCGCCGACGAGAAACCGTGCTCGCGCAGCTCGTACATCATCTGGTAGGTCAACGTCCCGGACTTGGACACCAGCCCGATCGGACCCGCACCCGCGATGTCGGCCGGGATGATCCCGGCGTTCGACTTCCCCGGCGAGATGATCCCCGGGCAGTTCGGGCCGATGATCCGCGTCCTGTTGCCCTTGGCGCAGGCGTGCGCCCAGAAGTAGGCCGCGTCGTGCACCGGGATGCCCTCGGTGATCACCACCGCGAGGGGGATCTCGGCGTCGATCGCCTCGATCACCGCGTCCTTGGCGAACTTCGGCGGCACGAACACGACGCTCACATCGGCGCCGGTCTCCTTGATGGCCTCCTCGACGGTGCCGAACACCGTGAGGTCCTTACCACCGATCGTCACGGTGGTGCCCGCCTTGCGGGCGTTCACGCCACCGACGATGTTGGTGCCGGCCGCCAGCATCTTGGTGCTGTGCTTGGTGCCCTCACCGCCGGTGATGCCCTGGACGATGACCTTGCTGTTCTCGTTGAGGAAGATCGACATCTCTCAGGCTCCTGCCGCGGCCAGCTCGGCGGCCTTGTCGGCCGCGTTGTCCATCGTGTCCACCTGGGTGACCAGCGGGTGGTTGGCCTCGTCGAGGATGCGGCGGCCCTCCACCACGTTGTTGCCGTCCAACCGCACCACCAGCGGCTTCGTGGCCGCCCCACCCAGGATCTCCAGCGCCTCGACGATGCCGTTCGCGACCGCGTCGCAGGCGGTGATCCCACCGAACACGTTGACGAACACGCTCTTGACGTCCGGGTCGCCCAGGATCACGTCCAGCCCGGCGGCCATCACCTCCGCCGACGCACCCCCGCCGATGTCCAGGAAGTTCGCCGGCTTCACCCCGCCGTGCTTCTCCCCGGCGTAGGCGACCACATCCAGCGTGGACATCACCAGCCCGGCACCGTTGCCGATGATCCCGACCTCGCCGTCGAGCTTGACGTAGTTGAGGTCCTTCGCCTTGGCCTTGGCCTCCAGCGGGTCCTCGGTGCGCTGGTCCACCAGATCGGCGTGACCCGGGTGACGGAAGGCCGCGTTCTCGTCGAGAGTGACCTTCCCGTCCAGCGCCACGACCTTGTCCTGCGGGTCGCGCACCAGCGGGTTGACCTCGACCAGCGTGGCGTCCTCGGAGACGAACGTCTCCCACAGCTTGACGATCACGTCGGCGGCCTGGTCGGCCACCGCGGCCGGGATCTTCCCCTCGGCCACGATCTCGGCGGCCTTCGCGCGGTCCACCCCGGCGATCGCGTCGATCGGCACCCGCGCCAGCGCCTCGGGCCGCTCGACGGCGAGCTGCTCGATCTCCATGCCGCCCTCGGCGGAGCACATCGCGAGGAAGGTGCGGTTCGAGCGGTCCAGCAGGAACGAGAAGTAGTACTCCTCGGCGATGTCGCTGGCCTCGGTGACCAACACCCGGTGCACGGTGTGGCCCTTGATGTCCATGCCCAGGATCGCGGACGCCTTCTCCGCCGCCTCCTCGGGCGTCTCCGCCAGCTTCACGCCGCCGGCCTTGCCTCGCCCGCCGGTCTTCACCTGCGCCTTCACCACGACGGTGGTGCCGAGCTCGGCCGCCGCGGCGCCCGCCTGCTCCGCCGTCTCGACAGTCCGGCCCGCCAGGACCGGCACTCCGTGCGCGGCGAAGAGGTCCTTCGCCTGGTACTCGTAGAGGTCCACTCGGGTCTCCCTGCCCACTCCGCTGTGCGTCGCGGGCAAGGGGCCCGCGAAATCCGCTGCCGGGCCGACCCTAGCGACGCCGCCCGCACCCGCCCTGACCTGGTCCGGTGACGACAGTCACCCTGCATCACCGCAGTTGCAACGCCGGCGTCAGAACAGGCGGCAAAGGCGATCCTCACCTACCGTTCTCCCATGGCGCTGGTCCATACAGGGGTGGACCGCCTGGCCCAGGTGGCCTCGGCGGCACAAGCCGCTGCGGTCGACGTCACCCGCGCCGGCGCCTACGCCGCCCGCACGTTCGGCTGCCCGGCCGGCATCCGCGGGCTCGCCATGGAATGGGCGTGGCTCGCCGCGCACCTCGCCGTCTATCCCGCCGGGCTCGTGCACGAACACCTGCAGGCCCCCACCGGCCACCGCACCGACCCGCTGCCCCCGGTGCGCCGCAGCCTCGTGGTCACCGACGTCGAGGCGGCGGGCACCCCGATCCTGCTGCTGCACGGGATCATGGACAACCGATCGGTGTTCACCGTGTTCCGGCGGACGTTGCGTCGCCGCGGCTTCGGCGTCGTGCACGCGGTGAACTACAGCGTCTTCACCGGCGACATCCGCACCGCGGCGCACCGGCTGCACGAGCACGTCGAGCAGCTGCGCGAGCTCGCGGGCGTGGACCGGATCCACATCGTCGGCCACTCGCTCGGCGGGATGATCGCCCGCTACTACGTCCAGCGGATGGGCGGCAGTGCCGCCGTCGACACGCTCGTCACCCTCGGCAGCCCGCACGCCGGCACCCTGGCCGCCCACCTGCTCCCCACGCCGCTCGCCCGCCAGCTCCGTCCGGGGTCGGACGTGATCGCCGAACTCGCTCGGCCCGCGCCGTCCTGCGACACGCGGTTCCTGGTCGTGTGGAGCCGCATGGACCAGCTGGTTCTGCCTCAGCGCAACGGGCGGCTGCGTCACCCGGACCTCGATGTCGAAGAGCTCGAAATACGTGACGTCGGTCACCTGTCGCTGCCCATCGACCCACGAACGGTGCACCGGGTAGCCAGCGCGCTGAGCCGAACGACTAGGACCATTCACCCGTTGCGCCCAGGTCAGCCCTACCCACGGGTCACAAACGAACGCTCCGCGACCGCGCGTCACCCGAATTCTGACGCTGCGTCAACGGCATCGACACGCCGTGCGAGGAGTTGCCGGTAGCGGACCGGCCTCGCTACCGTCCCTCGGTCCGTGTCACAGACCGATCACGGCGGCACCGGTGGCGGCCCCGACCGCCACTGCGGGATCCCCAGCCCGCGCCGCCAGGCTGAGACGCGGCACCCGGTCAGTCGAAGGGCAGGTCTTGGCGCGCCACCGCTCCCCCAGCGGCGCCCAGGCGGACGACCCGGGACGAACGACGCCCCTACGCGTCGTCGACGTCCCAGGCGTGCACCGTCTCCCGGCGCCTCCTGCTGCGACGGCGCGCGGACGCGCCACCGTCGCGGCGGTGACGACGGGCGCAGTGGTGGCAGCCGGCCAGACCCTGGCCACGGCGTTCTTCGGGGACGGCACTCAGGCGGTCGCCGCGTTGCAGCCGGTCGCCCAGGTGACCAAGGAGGCGCCGGCCGAGACCACGACCGCCTCGTTCGGAGGCGCGATCGGCGGCGACCAACTGCTGCCCGACCCGCTCGCCCTCGACACGCTCGACCCGTTGTCCCAGGTGGACGTGCAGAACCTCGCCAAGGCGGTGGACATCGGGCGCGAGCTCGGTCGACAGGCGGCGATCATCGAGGCCGCACTGTCCGACGGCGCCCCCGAGGCGTTCCTCTACGGCGAGACCGCCTACGTCAAGCCCGCCCTCGGGCACCTCACGTCCCTGTTCGGCAGCCGATGGGGCACGTCCCACCAGGGCATCGACATCGCCGGCCCGATCGGCACCCCGATCTACGCGCTCACCGACGCCGTGGTCGAGGAGGCCGGGCCGGCCACCGGCTTCGGCCTGTGGGTGGTGCTGCGCCACACCGACGGGACGCAGAGCGTGTACGGGCACATCAACCGGATGTTCGTCGACAAGGGCGACCGGGTGAAGGCGGGCGAGGAGATCGCCGAGATCGGCAACCGGGGCTACTCCACGGGCCCGCACCTGCACATGGAGATCTGGACCAAGGACGGCACGAAGATCAACCCGACCACGTGGCTGCGGAAGCGCGGGATCGAGTACTGAGCTGTGTCCCAATTGCTGTAGATCGTGATCATGTCGCTGATCGGTTCGCGTGGGCCGACAGGTGATCTCCAGTTTCGGGCGTCCGCGGCTCTCGCCACGACCGTGCACACCCGAAACCGGGCCACGAGCGGATCATGATCACGAGTACCGGTTGGCAGCGGCTCCCCTCACAGCACTAGCCAACCGAAACCGCAGATCATGCAGGTCCTGCCGAGCAGAGCCGGCCCGGGCCCCCACCCGTCCGTGATCACCGGTTGGGCGCACGACCGGCCGGATGACGACATGGGAACGTGCCCAACCACCGATCAAGGGGTCGTGGCATGCCGATGATCGGCGATTCGGTGCAACGACAGCTGCCCGGACCACAGCCGGCGCACCCGATCGGCGAAAGGTGCATCAGGGCCCGTGCGGAGGCGGTGGTGCGCTTCTCGGAATGATCTTCGCCGCTCACACACCCGTTCTCGGCCCACGCGACCCATCGACGGGCCGCGTGACCCGACAAGGGGTGCGCGAGCAGACACCGGGTGCGCCGACGCCATCACGGGCGTCGTGGATCTCAAGTCGAACATCCCGCGTCCACCCTGCGCGGCCGGCACGGGACCACCGCCGGTCGAGTGGCACCCGGCAGGGACGGTCTCGTCCACAACGGCGTGCCAGCAGGTCGGGGACGGCCGTCAGGGCGACCACGGGATTCGGTAGTTCCGCCCACCCAGCCCGGTCCCCAAGGCGAGGTCGAGGCGAGCGGGTGGAACGCACGGGAGGCCCGGGGTTCATGCGCGACCGGCTCGCGGCCCAGGTCGGGAACGGCCCGCCAACCCGGTCCGAGCGCGCCAGCCGTCTGATGATCACCGGTTGGGCGCAGGGCCGGCCGGATGTGGCCACTCACGCACCGAGTCGGCGATCACTCTCCGCCCTACCCCGCCAGGAGTGGTGGGACAGCGCCAGCCCTGGCGGCCTGCAGCCACGTCCGTTGATCACGAGGCGACCGCCGTCTGCTTCGCAGGACCTGCCGGGCGGCGGATGGATCTCCGCTCGGCCGGTGATCGCGACCCGGGTCGAACCCGGCCATGCGCAAGATCACGAAGTCCAGCTGTAGAGCTAGAGCTTCTGCAGGGGAACTCCGCCGATGAGCATCAGCCGGACGGTGCCGGCGCTGCCGAAGTCGATCAGCACCCGCTGGGTGGACTTGTCGGACTCGACGACGGTGCCGAGGCCGTACTTGTCGTGGTTGACGCGGTCGCCGACGTCGAGGGAGATCGACGACTTGAGCGCCGCCTTCGGCACGTTCCAGTTGCCGCGGTCGGTGGCACCGGGCCGGCGGCCGAACCCGAAGCGGCCCACGGGGGCCGAGCGCTCGGGCTCGGCGCGCCGCCAGTCGACCAGGTCGTCGGGCACCTCGGCGAGGAACCGGGACGCCGGGTTGGCGTTGGGCTGCCCGAACGACGAGCGGATCATCGCCCGGGACAGGTACAGCCGCTCCTGCGCGCGCGTGATGCCGACGTAGGCGAGGCGCCGCTCCTCGGCCAGCTCGGCCGGGTCGCCCATGGCCCGCATGTGCGGGAACACGCCGTCCTCCCAGCCGGTGAGGAACACGATCGGGAACTCCAGGCCCTTCGCCGTGTGCAGGGTCATCAGCGTGACCATGCCCTCGTCGTTGTCGGGGATGGAGTCGGCGTCGGCGACCAGGGCGACGCGCTCCAGGAACGCGGCGAGCGAACCAGGGGCCGGCGCGCCCACCTCGACGTCGGAGTCGTCCAGATCCGCCACGGCGGCGTCGCCCGCGAACTCGCGCGCCACCGTGACGAGCTCGGCGAGGTTCTCCCGCCGCGAGCCGTCCTGCGGGTCGTCGCTCGCCTCCAGCTCGGCGGTGTAGCCGGTGCGGGCGTAGACGGCCTCGAGGATCTCGGCGGTCTCCTCGCCGCGCTCCACCAGCTCGTAGAGCTCGTCGAGCAGCCGGACGAAGGACGCGATGCACCGCTGCGACCGCGTGACCAGCCCCGGGATCCTCTCCGGCTGCTCGGCGGCGATCCGCAGCGCCGCAGCGAACGAGATGCGCTCGCGGTCGGCGTAGGTGGCCACCAGCTCCTCGGCGCGCTCGCCGATGCCGCGCTTGGGGACGTTGAGGATGCGGCGCAGGCTGACGGTGTCCTCCGGGTTGGACAGCACCCGCAGGTACGCCAGCGCGTCGCGCACCTCCTTGCGCTCGTAGAAGCGCACCCCGCCCACCACCTTGTACGGCAGGCCGACCCGCATGAACACGTCCTCGAACACGCGTGACTGCGAGTTGGTGCGGTAGAAGACCGCGACGTCGGAGTTGCGCACCTCGCCGGAGTCGACGAGCCGGTCGATCTCCTGCGCGACGAACGCGGCCTCGTCGTGCTCGTTGTCGGCGACGTACCCGACCACCTTGGCGCCGTCGCCCTGGTCGGACCACAGCCGCTTGTCGCGCCGGTCGGGGTTGCGGGCGATGACGGCGTTGGCCGCCGTGAGGATGTGCTGGGTGGAGCGGTAGTTCTGCTCCAGCATGATCGTGCGGGCGTTCGGGAAGTCCTGCTCGAACTCGATGATGTTGCGGATGTTCGCGCCGCGGAACGCGTAGATCGACTGGTCGGAGTCGCCCACCACGCACAGCTCGCCCGGCTCCACGCCGTCGGCCGCGGGGGCCACCAGCTCGCGCACCAGCGCGTACTGGGCGTGGTTGGTGTCCTGGTACTCGTCGACCAGAACGTGCCGGAACCGCCGCCGGTAGTACTCCGCCACGGCCGGGAGCCGCTGCAGCAGGGCGACCGTCTCCATGATCAGGTCGTCGAAGTCGAAGGCGTTGGCCGTGTGCAGGCGGGCCTGGTAGACGGCGTAGACCTCGGCGACCTTGCGCTCGAAGTCGTTGGCGGCCCGCTCGGCGGCGTCGTCGGCGGAGAGCAGCTCGTTCTTGAAGTTGGAGATCTGCGCGGCGACCCCGCGGGCGGAGAACTTCTTCGGGTCGAGCTCGAGGTCGCGGGTGACCAGCCCGACCAGGCGGCGGGTGTCGTCGGCGTCGTAGACGGAGAACGCGCTGCGCACACCCAGGTGCTTGGCCTCGCGCCGCAGGATGCGCACGCACATCGAGTGGAACGTGGACACCCACATCGCGTTGCCCCGGCGGCCGACCAACGAGTCGACCCGAGCCTTCATCTCGGCGGCTGCCTTGTTGGTGAAGGTGATCGACATGATCTCGCCGGGATGGGCCCCGCGCTCGGCCAGCAGCCACGCGATGCGGTGGGTGAGCACGCGGGTCTTGCCCGAGCCTGCGCCCGCGACGATCAGCAGCGGCGACCCGGCGTGGACCACCGCCTCGCGTTGGCGTGGGTTGAGCCCCTCCAGCAAGGCCGCGCCGCGCTCGGTGCGGGGCTGGACAGGGGTGTCTGTAGGCAGTTCGAACAGCGCGCTCATCGTGTTCGAAAGGGTACCGCCGCTCTCCGACAGCCCCCCGGTGTGGCACACTGCAGGCGTGCCTTTGATCAGCGGACGATTTTTCTACGGGTACCGGACACCGGTGCCCGTGGCCAGCTGATCAGCCCCCACGACGCCCCGGAGTCCTTCGGACCCGGGGCGTTCGCGCGTCACGGGCCCGGGCCGGGCACCTGCAGGAGGAGATCGTGTCCGTGACGACCGACAACACCGAGAAGGCCCCCACGGCCGACGACATCGACGCGCTGCGGCTCGAGATCGATCATCTCGACGCGGAGATCCTGCGCCTCGTCAAACGCCGCACCGAGGTGTCGAAGACCATCGGCAAGGCCCGGATGGCCGCCGGCGGGCCGCGGATCGTCTACAGCCGGGAGATGGCCGTGCTGGCCCGCTTCCGCGAGCTGGGCAGCGAGGGCCGCGATCTCGCACTGCTGCTCCTCCGGCTGGGCCGCGGACGCCTCGGCGGCCGCTGACCGGAGCCGGTCGCGTACGGGAACCACGATCCCCCGCACGCCGACACTCTTCCGTGGCACTCTGGTGCCATGGGTGCGGTGTTCGGGATCGTCGCAGCAGTGATCGCCCTGGTCGGCCTGGTCGTCGCGCTCGGCCACGTCGGCTATCTGGCGCTGCTGGGCAACGCGGCGAAGAAGAAGGGCCTCTCCGGCGGCACCACCACCGACTACGTCAACGGCCGGTGGAAGGTTGCCGGCGGCACGGCGGGCGTCGCGCTGCTCGGTCTGTTGCTCACCGCCAGTCCCAGCATGCCGATCGACCTCGTCGGGCTGCTGCTCGGCGGCGGCGCCGGCGTCTACGCCAAGCAGGCGCTCGGGTCCACGGCGTCGCGGTTCCGCGGCCAGCCCTGACCGGAATGCGCCACCACTCGCCGAAATCCCGATCTCGGAACGATCACGACGCGATCCATCCACCGCATGTGACGCGCGAGCCGAGCGGCCTCACCAGCTCGATGAGCGGGTCAGCGACGCGCTGAGCGGACACTCCATCGGTCGAACGGTCGGTAGTCGTCGCTGAACGGAAATAGACCATTCGTGTGACATGCGACGAGCGGATGAATGACACTTGGTACCCGTCATCGGCATCCGGTAGACATTCGAGCGTCCGTTCACTCCAAGGGAGGACGTCACCGCTGTGGCTCAGATCCTGTACCGAGATGGATCAGATGCACCCGCGACGGAAGTGATCACCGTCGCCGATCTGCTGAGCCGCAATGCTCCCGTGCCCGTCCAGCAGGACGTCGAGCCGGACACCGGCGGCATCTCCGTCGGGGCGCTGCTGCGCCGGGAAGGTCGCGCTCCCCATGCCGCCGACCGCCCGCTGCAGCCGCGCCCCCACCAGCAGGCTCCGGCCGACGACGACGAGGGCGGCACCGACCGGCGGGCCCTCGTGCGCCGCGGCGCCATCGCCGCGGGCACGCTGCTGGCCGCCGGGTCGGTGTTCGGGGCAGCGATGCTCACCGAGGTCGCGCCCACCGCCAACCAGGCACCGGGCGCCGGCGGCGCCGAGGAGGGCGACGGCCCGTACGCGGGCCAGGGCCTGCTCGACCCGGAGGGCCCGGTCGCCGCACCCCCGGACAGCGTCGTGATCGGCCAGGCCGCCGCGAGCGACCCGCTCGACCCCGGCGCCCCCGCGCCCTCCGACTGGGTCCCCGTGGCCTTCCCCAGCGCGCTGGCGGGCGGCAACGCGGGCACCGACGAGTCCGCTGCCACGGATGGCAACGACACCGGCAGCGGCGGTTCCAGCGCCAGTTCCAGCGGCGACAGCTCGCCCGTCGCGGCCGCCGCCGACGACGACGACGCAACCGCGAAGTCCAGCAACGACAGCGGATCGTCGGCGGACACGAGCTCGAGCAGCGGCTCCGGCAGCAGCTCCGGCGAGGAGTCCGGCGGGTCGAGCGACGACGGCGATGACGACGGCGACGACGGCGACAGCGACGGCCTGGTGGGCACCGTGGGCAAGACCGTCGGCGGGGTCGTCGACACCGTCGGCGGCGTCCTCGGCCTCGGCGGGGACGACAGCGACGACGGTGACAGCAAGAAGAGCGACAGCAGCAACGACGACGGCGACGAGGACGACGACAAGGGCTCCCGGTCCCTGAGCCTCCTCTCCGCCGATGATGAAGAAGACTCGTCCGCTCCCCAAGACGAGGATGACTCGGAGTCCAGCAGCGACGCCAAGAGCAGCGACAGCAGCGATGGCGACAGCAGCGGTGACGACGAGGACAGCGGTGACGACGGCGACAGCGGCAGCGACGACGGTGGCGATGGTGGCCTCGTCGGTGCCGTCGGCGACACAGTCGGCGGCCTGCTCGGCTGACGCCGTCGTGGGCGTCGGGCCGGTGTTTCAGACGAGACGCCGGTCCGACGCCCACCGCGAGAGCTCGTAGCGGTTCGACAGCTGCGTCTTGCGCAGCACGCTCGAGACGTGGGTCTCCACGGTCTTGACCGAGATGAACAGCTCCCCTGCGATCTCCTTGTACGCGTAGCCACGTGCGAGCAGGCGCAGCACATCACGCTCGCGGCGGGTGAGCAGGTCCAGCTCCGGGTCACCGGGCGGGGCGGCACCGGGCCGGTCGGAGAACACGTCCAGCACGAAGCCGGCCAGGCGCGGCGAGAACACCGCGTCGCCCGACTTCACCCGCCGCACCGCGTCGGCGAGCTCCCGTCCTGAGATCGTCTTCGTGACGTAGCCGCGGGCGCCCGCGCGGATGACCGCGATGACGTCCTCCGCGGCGTCGGACACCGACAGCGCCAGGAACACCACGTCCGGCAGCTCGGGCCGCAGCTGGCGCAGCACCTCCGCGCCGCCGCCGTCGGGCATGTGGACGTCCAGCAGCACCACGTCGGGCCGCAGGTGGCGGATCGCGGCCACCGCCTCGTCCACGGAGCCGGCCTCGCCCACCACGGTGACGTCCGGGACGTGCCGGTCGAGCTCGGCGCGCACCCCGGAGCGGAAGAGGCCGTGGTCGTCGACCAGGAAGACGCGGATCGGCTCGTCGGTCGGTTCGGTCATGAGTTGGATTCCTCCTGCACCCGCACCGAGGGTGCGGGCTCGTCCTGCTCGGCGGTGCGCCCGTCGACGGGCATGGTCAGGTGCACCTCGGTGCCCTCGCCCGGTGTGCTGCGCAGGCGCACGGCGCCGCCGTGCCGCCCCATCCTGCCGTGCACCGAGTCGGCGAGGCCGTGCCGGTCGGTGGGCACGCCCTCCGGGTCGAAGCCGACGCCCCGGTCGCGTACGAACACGTGCACCTCGTCCGGCTCCACCTCGACGTAGACGCTCACCTCGCCCACCTGCGCGTGCTTGGCGGCGTTGACCATCGCCTCGCGGGCGGCGAGCACGAGTGCGCGGAGCCCGTCGTCGAGCGGCCGGTCGCCGACGACCACCGGACGCACGTCGATCGCGTACGTGTCCTCCACCTCGGCGGCCGCGGTGGTGATCGCGGCGGCCAACCCCTCGTCGAGCGCCGGGTCGCCGGACGCGCGCCCGGAGCGGCCGTATCCGGTGGGGCCGTACAGCCAGTGGCGCAGCTCGCGCTCCTGGCCGCGGGCCAGCCGCAACACCTCGCGCGGCTGGTCGGACTGGCGCTGGATGAGCGCCAACGTCTGCAGCACGGAGTCGTGCAGGTGGGCGGCGATCTCGGCGCGCTCGGTCTCGATGATGCGCTCGCGGCGCTCCTCGCCCAGCTCGCGCATCAGCCGCACCCACCAGGGGATGGTGAGAACGCCGACCCCGAGCAGCGTGGCCAGCACCGCCAGCATCCCGAACTGCACCTGCGAGAGATCCAGGTTGCCCAACAGGAACACCCCGATCCCGGTGGCGACGAACAGCGCGCCCGCGAGCACGCGCCAGAGCGCGGCCCGGCCGCTGCCCGCGACCCCGGTGACACCTGACCGCGCCCCGGCCGTCCAGCGCCTGCGCTGCGACTCGTCGGCTTCACGCCAGACGACCGCGGCGCCCACGGCCGCGACACCGAGCGGGCCGACGATCCAGCCCACCACCGTGTTGCCCAGGGCGGCGGCCGCGAGGCCTGCCCCGATGCCCAGCGCGGCCAGCCCGAGGGCCTGCTGGCGCTCGGCACGCCCGAACGGGCGCTGGATCTCCGCGGCCTCCTGCCGGACGAAGATCCACAGCAGCCCGTAGGCGATGACGCCGGCCCCGTTGATCGCGGAGAGCACGACGAAGGCGGTGCGCACCCACAGGACGTTGACGCCGAGGTGGTCGGCCACTCCACCGGCGACGCCCGCCACGAAGCGGGCGCTGCGCCTGCGGGTGAGCGGCGGCGCGCCGGACGCCAACGGCACGGGCGCACTGGCCGCGGGAACTCGCATCACGCATCCATGGTCACACGCGGGGGAAGGGCGGACATCGGGGAAACCTCCGGGACGGCTCGGGGCCATCCCCCATCCTCCGGGGTTGGGAAGGCGGGCACGCTGAACGGCGAGGAGGTGGCCTGATGAGCGAGCGATGGATCGACCGGGCGCCAGCGAGGTCGGACGATGAGTAAGACGGATGTCGGCGAGACGTTGCGGGAGATGTGGGATACGCGTCCCGCCCGGCCGAGGGACGACCGCCAGGTGGCGGGGGTGGCGGCGGGCATCGCTCGGCGCTACGACATCGACCCGGTGCTGGTACGGGTCGGGTTCGTGGTGGCAGCGTTCTCCGGGATCGGTGCGGCGCTCTACATCGCGGGCTGGATCCTGCTGCCCGACGAGCCCGCCGACCCGGCAGCCCCGCGTGCGAACCGGCCGCGCACCTGGCTCATCGTCGGGCTCGCCATCGCCGCCGCGATCACCATGGGCACCGTGTTCGGGGGCAACGGCCCGGACGTGCTGCTGCCGCTGCTCGTCGTGGCCGGGCTGCTCTACCTGTTGCACCGCAGCCGCGGTGATCGCAACGCGCAGGCGGCGGAAGCTCCCACGGTGGCCACAGCGGCGGCCGCGGCCGGCCCGTCGCTGGTGAAGGACGGCAGCGGAGCAGCGGGCAGTACCGAGCCGCCGGTGGCTCCGCCCGCGTGGGACCCGCTCGGCGCAGCGCCGTTCGCCTGGGACCTGCCGGAGCCCTCACCGGCACCGGCGGCACCGCCGCCGCGCCGGCTGCCCGTCACGCCGGTGACGCTCGGCGCCGCGCTGATCGCCGGCAGCCTCACCGCGGTGACCATGATGTTCGCGGGGGCGCTGACACTCACCAACCTGACCGTGGTGTGCGGCGTGGTGCTCGCTGTGCTCGGCGCCGGCCTGGTCGTCGGGGCCTTCCTGCGGTCCGGCCGCGGCATCATCCCGTTCGCGCTGCTGCTCAGCATGCTGACGTGGGCACTCGTGGCCGCCCCCGTGGATCGCTGGTCGGGCGACGGCTACGGCGAGCTGGTCGCCGCGCCCACCACCGTCGCGGCGCTGCAGGCCGCCTACGAGCGCGGGTTCGGCGAGATCGACCTCGACCTGCGCAACCTGGATCTCACCGTGCCGCCGGACGGCAACGCGACCCCCGTGCGGACCCGGATCTCGATGGGCGCGGGCGACGTGCGGGTGCAGGTGCCGAGCACCGCCGACGTCACCCTCACCGCACGGGCCGGGCTCGGCGACGTCAGCTTCGGCGACCGCCAGGACGACGGCCCGGAGGCGCACGTGCAGGTGATCGACGACCTCGGCACGGACGGCGCGCGGAGCGGGCGACCGATCGTGCTCGACATCGATGCCGGTGTGGCGGACGTGGAGGTGCTCCGTGGCTGAGTCGGGGAAGGTCGGGTTGGAGAAGCGGGAGACGCGCAGGCGCGGGCCGGACCCGCTGGCGCTGATCGTCGGGCTGCTCACGCTGGGCATGGCCACCAGCGCGTTCGTCGGCGAGGTGCCGTCGCTCGCCGGCTTCGACGCCAGGTGGCTGCTGGCGGCGGGCGCTGCCGCGATCGGGCTACTGCTGCTGGTGGGCAGCCTGCGCGGGCGGCGGCACGGGGGCTGAGCACTGAAACGGGCAGTACCGGCGTCGGGGAGCGCTGGTCCTGCCGCGGTCGCTGGGGGGCGACCGGAGAGCGGCACCGGGACGACGGCCCGGTGCCGCTCTCGTCCGTGCGGCTACTCCCACTCGATGGTGCCGGGCGGCTTGCTCGTGACGTCGAGGACGACCCGGTTGACCTCGGCCACCTCGTTGGTGATGCGGGTGGAGATGCGCTCGAGCAGGTCGTAGGGCAGCCGGGTCCAGTCGGCGGTCATCGCGTCCTCGCTGGAGACGGGGCGCAGCACCACGGGGTGGCCGTACGTGCGCCCGTCGCCCTGCACGCCGACGCTGCGGACGTCGGCCAGCAGCACCACCGGGCACTGCCAGATGTCGCGGTCGAGCCCGGCGTAGGTGAGCTCCTCGCGGGCGATCGCGTCGGCGGCCCGCAGCGTGGCCAGCCGCTCGGCCGTGACCTCACCGATGATCCGGATGCCGAGGCCCGGGCCCGGGAAGGGCTGGCGGTGCACGATCGTCTCCGGCAGGCCGAGCTCGGCACCGACCCGGCGCACCTCGTCCTTGAACAGCGCCCGCAGCGGCTCGACCAGCTCGAACTCGAGGTCGTCGGGCAGCCCGCCGACGTTGTGGTGGCTCTTGATCGTGGCCGTGCCCGACCCGCCGCCGGACTCGACGACGTCCGGGTAGAGCGTGCCCTGCACCAGGTACCCGACGTGATGGCTCTCGGCGACCTCGGCCGTGGCGCTCTCGAAGACCCGGATGAACTCCCGGCCGATGATCTTCCGCTTCTGCTCGGGATCGCTGACCCCGGCGAGTGCGTCGAGGAAGCGGTCGCGGGCGTCGACGGTGTGCAGCTTCGCGCCCGTGGCGGCCACGAAGTCGCGCTCCACCTGCTCGCGCTCGCCGGACCGCAGGAGACCGTGGTCGACGAACACGCAGGTGAGCCGGTCGCCGATGGCCCGCTGCACGAGCGCCGCCGCCACCGCCGAGTCGACACCACCGGAGAGGCCGCAGATGGCCCGGCCCTCCCCGACCTGGGCGCGCACGGCGTCGATCGTGTCGTCGATGATCGACGAGGTGGTCCAGCCCGGGGTGATGCCGGCGACGTCGTGCAGGAACCGGCGCAACACCTCCTGGCCGTGCGGGGAGTGCCCGACCTCGGGGTGGTACTGCACGCCGGCCAGCCGCCGCACCGGGTCCTCGAACGCCGCCACCGCCGCCCGCTCGGACGACGCCGTGACGGTGAAGCCCTCCGGCGCCCGCACCACGGAGTCGCCGTGGCTCATCCATACCGGGTGCCGCTCCGGCAGCCCGTCGTGCAACGTGCTCCCACCGCACAGCGTCAGCTCGGTGCGGCCGTACTCGCGCGTGCCGTCCGGGGCCACCTCGCCACCGAGCGCCAACGCCATCGCCTGGAAGCCGTAGCACAGCCCCAGTACGGGGATGCCGGATCGGAACAGCTCGGGGTCCACCGTCGGCGCCCCGGGCGCGTACACGCTCGACGGCCCGCCGGACAGGACCAGCGCCGCCGGCTTGCGGGCGACGATCTCCGCCACCGGCGTGTCACCGGGGACGATCTCCGAGTAGACCTGCGCCTCCCGCACCCGGCGGGCGATGAGCTGGGCGTACTGCGCGCCGTAGTCGATGACGAGGACGGTGGGAGGCTGCACCGGTCCAGCGTAAACGCCGCTCCCACCGCTCCCCGCCGCCCGCCCGAGATCGCGGCGAGAAGCACATCACCGTCGCCCACCCGGCAACGGCGTCCTGGTCGGATCGATCAGCCGCGGACGGTCAGGCCCACGCGCTGGAACTCCTTCAGGTCCGAGTAGCCCGTCTTCGCCATCGCCCGGCGCAGGGCGCCGAACAGGTTGACCGTGCCGTACGGGCTGCGGGTCGGGCCGAAGAGCAGGGTCTCCAGGTCGATGTCGCCCTGGAGGAAGCCGGAGATCTCCGAGCGCGGGAGCGACGGGTGCGCCACCGCCGACGTCCAGTAGAGGCCGCGCCCCGGGCTCTCGGTCGCGCCGGCGAGCTGCTCGCCCAGCATGACGGCGTCGGCGCCGCACGCGATCGCCTTGGCCACATCGCCCGAGCCGACCATGCCACCGTCGGCGATCACGTGGACGTAGCGGCCGCCGGTCTCGTCGAGGTAGTCCCGACGGGCCGCAGCCGCGTCGACGATGGCGGTGGCCATCGGCACACCGATACCGAGCACGTCGTCGGTGGTGGTGGCCGACGACTCGCCGTACCCGACGATCACGCCGGCGGCGCCGGTGCGCATGAGGTGCATGGCCGTGCGGTAGTCGCCGCAGCCGCCCGCGACCACCGGGACGTCGAGGGAGTTGATGAACTCCTTGAGGTTCAGCGGTTCCCCGCCGGACACGTGCTCGGCGGAGATGATCGTGCCCTGCACGACGAGGATCTCGACGCCGCCGGCGAGCAGGTCGGGGGTGAGCTCGCGGGCGCGCTGCGGGCTCACGCGGGCGGCGACGGTGACGCCGGCCTCGCGCACGGTCTTCAGCGACTCGGTGAGCAGCGAGGGCTGGATCGGGGCGGCGTGCAGCTCCTGCAGCAGCCGGACCGCGGCGAGCGGGTCGTCGTCCTCCACCGCCTCGACCACCCGCTCCAGCGCACCCTCGGCGTCGGCGTGCCGGGACCACAGGCCCTCGGCGTTGAGCACCGCCAGGCCACCCAGCTGCCCGATCCGCACCGCACTCGACGGCGACACGATCGCGTCGGTGGGATGGGTGACGAGCGGGATCCCGAACGGGTACGCGTCGAGCTGCCAGGCGGTCGAGACCTCCTGGGAACTACGCGTCCGCCGGGACGGCACGATCTCGACCTGGTCCAGGTCGTAGCTGCGACGGGCCTCTCGGCCCATCCCGATCTCCACGAGGTCACGCACGGGTGACCAGCCTAGAGAGCGAGTCAGCGGGCCGAGTAGTTGGGCGCCTCGACCGTCATCGTGATGTCGTGCGGGTGGCTCTCCTTGAGCCCGGCGGCGGTGATCCGCACGAGCTGCGCCTGCTGGAGCTCACCGATCGTCTGGGCGCCCGCGTAGCCCATCCCGGACCGCAGCCCGCCGACCAGCTGGTGCACCACCTGGGCGAGTGGACCGCGGAACGGGATGCGGCCCTCGATGCCCTCCGGCACGAGCTTGTCCTCGCTGAGCACGTCGTCCTGGGCGTAGCGGTCCTTCGAGTAGGACCGCGCATCGCCACGGGACTGCATCGCCCCCAACGAGCCCATGCCGCGGTAGATCTTGAACTGCTTGCCGCCGACGAGGATCAGCTCGCCCGGCGACTCGGCCGTGCCTGCGAGCAGGCTGCCGAGCATCACGGTGGACGCGCCGGCGACGATCGCTTTGGTGATGTCGCCGGAGTACTGGATGCCGCCGTCGCCGATCACCGGCACGCCCGCCGCGGCGCACGCCTCCGCGGCCTCGTAGATAGCGGTGATCTGCGGCGCGCCGACGCCGGCCACCACGCGGGTGGTGCAGATCGAGCCCGGGCCGACGCCGACCTTCACCGCGTCGGCACCCGCCTCGACGAGCGCCGCGGCCCCCGCGCGCGTGGCGACGTTGCCGCCCACGACGTCGACGAGGTGGCCCACCTCGGCCTTGAGCTTCGCGACGGTCTCCAGCACCCGGCGGGAGTGGCCGTGCGCCGTGTCGACGATGACGACGTCGACACCGGCCTCGACCAGACTCATCGCGCGGGCGTAGCCGTCGTCGCCGACACCCACCGCGGCCGCGACCACGAGCCGGCCGTCCGGGTCCTTCGTGGCGAGCGGGTACTTCTCCGTCTTGTTGAAGTCCTTGATCGTGATGAGGCCGCGCAGGATGCCGTCGCCGTCGATGATCGGCAGCTTCTCCAGCTTGTGGCGGCGCAGCAGGCCGAGCGCCGCCTCCGCGGTGACACCCACCCGCGCGGTGATCAGCGGGGCGTGCGTCATGACCTCGTGCACCGGCCGGGAGTGGTCCATCTCGAACCGCATGTCCCGGTTGGTGATGATCCCGACGAGATGCCCGCCCGCGTCGGTGACCGGCACCCCGGAGATCCGGAACTTGGCGCACAGCGCGTCGACGTCGGCCAGGGTGTCGTCCGGCGAGCACGTGACCGGATCGGTGACCATCCCGGCCTCGGACCGCTTCACGACCTCGACCTGCGCCGCCTGTTCCTCCGGCGACAGGTTGCGGTGCAGCACGCCCAGCCCGCCCGCCCGGGCCATCGCGATCGCCATCCGGGACTCGGTGACGGTGTCCATCGGGGAGGACACGATCGGCACCTTCAACCGGACCCGACGCGTGACCTGCGTACTCGTGTCGGCCGTGCCCGGGACGACGTCCGACTCCGCGGGCAGCAGCAGCACGTCGTCGAACGTCAGGCCCAACATCGCGAACTTCGGGGGAAGCTCCCGGCTCGCGGCCTCGGTCGTCATCGCCACCATCCCGTCTCGCCTTTCACGACCCCTCCCGTCCATCGTATCGGCGGGTCTCCCGCCGATCGTCGGGGTCGTGACGATGCCGTGCCCACACCATGACGACACCATTGCCCGCGGGTGATCATCCGCTGGCAGCGGCGATCGCCGTGCGGTCGGGCCGCGCCGTCTTACGTGCGAGTATCGTGAGGACCGTGTCACGTGATGCGCTGCCGCCGGACCCGTTCGCCGGGGATCCGCACGACCCCGCGCTGTCGCTCGACCGCCAGGAAACCGTCGAGCAGGACTCGTTGAGCGAGGCCGAGCGCGACGAGGTGGTTGCCGACCTGGCCGACCTGGCCGTCTACCAAGCGCTCCTGGAGGCGCGCGGCGTGCGCGGCATCGTGGTCGACTGCGGCGACTGCGGCGAGCAGCACTTCCACGAGTGGAGCCTGCTGCGCGCCAGCCTGCAGCAGTTGCTCGAGGAAGGTCAGATGCGTCCCCACGAGCCGGCCTTCGATCCCGACCCCACGAACTACGTCACCTGGGAGTACTGCCGCGGCTACGCCGACGCGGTGCTGTCCGACTCCTGACACCCGCGAACCGACGACGAAGCCCCCGACCTCCTCGAGATCGGGGGCTTCGTCGTGTACGGCGTCAGTTGCTGGTGGCGGGGGCTTCCTCACCGGACGCGCTCGGGCCACCGGTGTCCTCCGGCGGGTTGCTCTCGCCGTCGTCGCCCTGCGGGGGCGGCGGCGGGGAGGTCGTCGGGTCGGGCCCGCCCTCCGGCGTGGCCGACGGGTTGCTCGCGCTCGTCGGCCTGTCCGGCTCGCCCTCGCCGTTGCCGGGAGCAGGGGCAGGAGCAGGGCTGCTGGTGGGCGCGGTGCTCCCCTCCGGGGCGACCTGCGCCCGCCGCGGGTCGGCGGTGCGGGTGGGCTCGCCGGTGCTGCCGTCGGGGGTTCTGGCGACATCGGGGCCGGGTTCACCCTCGTGGGTGGCGGTCGGCTCGGGGTCGCGCGAGCTGGTCGTGGCGTCTTCCGACTCGGACGGCCGCGGTTCGCGAACGCTCTCCGGCACCCGCCGCGACGGCTGCGTGGCGAGCGGCGACGCCGGGTTCACCTTCTGCCCCGGTGGGGTCTCGGCGGCCTTCGCCTGGAGGAAGTCCTGCGCCTCCGCGAGTTCGTCCTGGCCCTCCTGCGGACGCACGGTGGCGAGATCGTTCTCGGCATGGGCGAGTTCCTGCGCGGCGAGCACCGGCTGCCCAGCGGCGAGCGCCTCCTTGGCGTTGGCGATGCGCTCCTCGACGCGAGCGGCCGCCTCCACCGACTCGGCCCGCTCGCTGTAGAGCACCTTCGACACGCCCCACAGGGCGTCGTTCGGTTGGGCGTTGTAGGAGGTGACCGATACGCCGCCGATCGCGAGAACCAGGAACGCGGCGGCCGCTGCCACCGGCACCAGGTGCCGGGTGCGCCCGGACGGCGGGCGGGCGGCGAGAACGGTGGACACGGCCTTGTCGACGTCGACGAGATCCGGGATCGGCTCGGCGTCGACGTCCGCCTTCCAGGCGGCGAGGATCGCGGCGACGCGATCGTCGGCGTCGTAGCCGCCGAGGCCGGGCGAGGACACGGACATGCCGGCGGCGAGAGCGTTGATGAGCTCGTCGTCGGCCTGGACGGCGACCAGGTCCACCGGTTCGGCGAGGTCGTCGAAGGCGACCGGCTGCGACTGCATGCCGGGAGGCCGCGACCCGTTGGTTCCGTTGTGACCACCGTTGTGGCCGCCACCGTTGTGCGAGCGGCGGCCCGGGTCGCCGAAGGGGTGGCGCTTGTCGTCGGGCATTCAGACCACCTCCTCCTCGGGCATTGACTTCCGCAGGCGTGCGAGCGCCCTGTGCTGTGCAACCCGGACGGCTCCGGGGGTGGAACCGACGGCTTCCGCCGTCTCCTCTGCCGACAGCCCGACGACCACGCGCAGCACGAGGATCTCCCGCTGCTTGTCGGGGAGCGTGTCGAGCAGCTTGCCCATCTCGCTCGACAGTTCGATCCGTAGCGCGCGCTGTTCGGGCCCGTCGGCCGACTCCATCGCGTCGGGGATGTCCGCCACCGGCTCCGACCGGTTCCGAGTGGCTGCGCGGTGTGCGTCGATCACCTTGTGGGAGGCGATCCCGTACACGAACGCCAGGAACGGACGTCCCTGCACGCGGTACCCGGGCAAGGCCGTGAGCACGGCCAAACACACCTCCTGCGCAACGTCGTCGGCGGAGACCGACGACCGGTCGACCCGACCGAGGCGCGCCCGGCAGTAGCGCACGACCATCGGCCGGATGAGGGCGATGACGGCCCCGACAGCCTGGTGGTCGCCCGTCATGGCACGGGCCACCAGTTCGTCTGGTACGTCTGTCTGCTCACTCATCGCGGACCGTGGTTCGCGCGTTACGGAACATGTTCGGCATCATCCGTTCGTGAGGCTGACCACGGAGAGTGTTCAACCGTGCCTCATTACGGACCACCGTAGCGAAGCCGCTCGACGGACCGGGATGGGCTACTTCCTCCGCATGGGTAGACGCGTGGAAGAGGCTGTCGGTTGCCGAATTCGGACGATGTCCACCCGATCGGGTGCTCAAGTTGATGCGGGTGCAGTCACCGCGGGGCCGAGCGCGACACGGGCCCAGCGAGCCACGCGGCTCGCAAGTGGATCAGGCACGGCACCCGCGAGCACACGGTCTCGACGCGTGCGGGTCGCGGGATGAGTGCGGAGCGTCGCGGTGCGGAGTCATGGCGGGAGGCAACACGCCGGACATGGGATCGCGAGCCCGGTGGGGCCGAACGGAGGCAACGAGAAGAGCGAGCGGGAGCGGCACCCTCCAGGGCGCCGCTCCCCGCGCTCGTCGTCTCTCCTTACATCAGGAGACGAGACCCCGGCGGAAGCCGTGGGCGACGGCCTGGGCACGGTCACGCACGCCGAGCTTGCGGAACAGCCGCCGGGCGTGGGTCTTGACCGTGTCCTCCGACAGGTAGAGCTCGCGGCCGATCTGGCCGTTGCTCTTGCCCTGGCTCATGCCGCGCAGCACCTGGAGCTCGCGCTCGGTGAGCTGCACGCCGGGGTCGGTGGGGGCTCGGGGCGTGGGCACGGCCGTGCTCGCCAGCGTGTGCGCGAGAGCAGCCACCAACTCGGGACGCGATGCGTCCCAGCGGAGGTAGCCGCGCGCACCACCGGCGATCGCGGCAGCGATGCTGCCCGCGTCGTCGGGGGCGCCGAAGACGATGACGTTGGCTTGCGGGTGGGCGGCGACCAGCCGCCGCGTGGCCTCGACCCCGGTGGGCACCGCTCGCTGGGTACCGACCAGAACCACGTCCACCGGCTGCCGCGAGAACCTCGCAAGCAACTCGTCCCCATGCGCAACGCAATCGATCCGGTGCACCCCCGGCACCGCGGACATCACGCGGGTCAGGCCTTCGCGGACGCTGCGACGATCGTCGCAGATGAGTACCGTCGTCACGACGATTCCTTCCTGCAGCTTCCTGCAGCCGGGTGATGTATCACCCCCCTCATCGGCGGGTGACAGGCTCACCTTGACACGATCAGGGCCGGTTTGTGCCCTCCATTCGGGAGTGTTGCGCCAAGTGGCACTCGTCATGTGGGTGACGTAAGACCGAACGGAGTAACTAGGTTACCGGGAGCAGAGCAAGTAGCCCCAGGCCCTCCCTCATCAGGCGCCTACCAACCGGGTCACATCGACCCAGGATGACGCTCACCGTGGCCGTTCCGGCGTGTCGTCGGCGTGGCGCGTCACTCGGCCGGCCGTTGGCCGACCGCTGCGCCGTTCGGTCTGCAGAGTCGTTGGCTGTCCAGACTCCGTTCGGGGCTTGTTCTATGACATCCGCCGCTGCGTACCGAGCAGGCCAGACGAGGGACAGGAGGCCCGCCCGATCGGCCTCGTCGGCGGCGGCGTCGAGCGCAACGAGCGCCTCGCCGGGATCGCCGCCCGCAACCACACTCGCGACGGCATGCACGATCCGCGATTTCAGCACGTGCCGCACCGAACCGCCCGCCGTCGCGAGCTCGACCGCCGCGCAGGCCGGCACCACGGCCGCCGCGGCGTCGCCCCGCAGGAGCGCGAGCTCCGCGCGCACCCAGGCGAGCCGGGCCGCGGGCCGCCACGCGGGATGGCCACGCCCCGCTTCAGCCGCGGCGTCGAGCAGCCGCTGCGCCGCGCCGGCCGCGCCCGTGCCGATCGCGTCGGCGGCCAGCCCGACCAGAGCGTCCACGCGCGCGGCGAGCGCGTCGGTCCCGTCGGCATCGGGCGGGCCCGCGGGCGCCGCATCCGCGAGCCGCAGCCCCACGGAGTCCCAGTAGCGGGCCGCGCCGTGCCCGCCGAGCTGCCGGCGATGCGCCGCGAGCGTGACGGCGGCGTGCGCCGCGACGGCCGGCGGGACCCCGGGCGCGGTCAGCAGGTCCTCGAGAACGGCGGCGGCCGCCGCGTACCGGCCCTGGCCGCCGAGGGCCACCGCCACCAGCCACCGGTGCCCGGCGGGCATGCCCGGTCGCACACGCACGGCGGCGCCCGGATCGGCGCCGAACGCGACGGCGCGGACGTCCACCTGCATCGAGGGGGACGGGCTCACACCAGGACCGCATCGCTGATGGTCTCGACGGCGGCACGCAGCGAGGTCAGCCGACCGGTGCGCTGTGGGAGCACGATGTCCGCCCACCCGGGTCCCGCGGCGAACGTGCGGTAGCGGGGACGGGTACGGGGCAGGGTGTGCAGCAGCCGCAGGTCGGCGGTCTCCTGCAGCTGCGACCAGAGGATCACCGCCACCGGCGCCGTGCGGCGGGCCGCGGCCGCGAGGGCGTCGGCCGGAAGGTCGGCGCCGAGGTAGCGGTGGGCGACGCCGTGCCCGCACAGCGCCGCCGCGAGCGCGAGGATCGGCAGGGTGTGCTGCTCCCCCGGCATGGCGGCGAGCAGCACCGGACGCGCGTCGCCCGCCACGGCCTGCCCCGCACCGCCGAGGATCGCCCCGAACACGGCGCTCACGCAGCCGGTGACGAGGTGCTCGACCTCCACGCCGGTGGCGGTGTCGGCCCACCGGACGCCGACGGCCCCGAGGACCGGCCGCACGACCTCGTCCCAGGTGGCCTCCACGCCCTCGCCGTGCACGGACTCGACGAGCAGGCCGGAGACGGCCGTCGAGTCGAGCGCCAACGCGGCCCGCCCGAGGCCCCGGGCGCGGCGGCCCGCACCCGGCAGGCGCAGCACACGACCACCGACCCGGGAGCGCCCTTCCACGGCGGGGTTCGACGGCGCATCTTCGGGCAGCGGAACCGACATCGCGTACCGCGCGGCGTCGCCGGGGGACACCCCGCGCACGAGGGCGCGCTGCATGAGTTCGAGGCGGGCCACATCCGCCGTCGAGTAGCGACGGTGCCGGCCGGGAGCATGATCGCTCGGGCCGATCCCGTAGCGGCGGTCCCAGGTGCGCAGCGTGCCGGGGGCCACCCCGAGCCGACGCGCCGTGGCAGACACCGTGAGCCCCGGCGGCTGCACGGTGTGGGTCACCGCCCCATCGTCGACGCCGGTCCCGCCCCGGGCAACCCGACCCTCGACGAACGAACGGCACCCCCATCGGCCCGGCCCGTGCCGCACATGACTGAGGGCCGCGCGCCGAGCGGATCCGGCGCGCAGCCCTCAGTGGTACAGCAGATCCCGTCTTTCAGGTGGTGCGTCAGTGACCGTGACCGTGTCCGTGGCCGTGGCCCCCCGCGGCGGGCGGGGCGTGCTCCGGCTTGTCGACGATCGCGCTCTCCGTGGTGAGCACCATCCGAGCGATCGACGCGGCGTTCACCACGGCGGACCGGGTGACCTTGACCGGGTCGATCACGCCGTCGGCGAGCAGGTCGCCATAGGTGAGGCTGGCGGCGTTGAAGCCCTGGCCCCACTCCAGGTCTGCGACCCGTCCGACGACGACCGCGCCTTCCTGGCCACCGTTGGCGGCGATCCAGAAGAGCGGGGCGGACAGCGCCCGACGCACGACGGCGACGCCCGTGGCCTCGTCACCGGTGAGGCCGAGGCCCCCGTCCAGCGCCTTGGCCGCCTGCACCAGCGCCGAACCACCGCCGGGGACGATGCCCTCCTCGACCGCGGCCCGCGTGGCCGACACCGCGTCCTCGATGCGGTGCTTGCGCTCCTTCAGGGCGGTCTCGGTGGCGGCACCCGCCTTGATGACCGCGACGCCGCCGGAGAGCTTCGCCAGCCGCTCCTGCAGCTTCTCGCGGTCCCAGTCCGAGTCGGTGTTCTCGATCTCGTTCCGCAGCTGCGCGATCCGCCCCTGGACGGCCTCCTTGGACCCCGCGCCCTCGACGAGCGTGGTGGTGTCCTTGGTGACCACGGCGCGCCGGACCCGGCCCAGCAGGTCCAGCCCGGACTCGGACAGCTTGAGCCCGACCTCCGGCTTGATGACCGTGGCGCCCGTGGCGGTGGCGAGGTCGTCCATGAACGCCTTGCGCCGGTCGCCGAAGAACGGCGACTTCACCGCGGTGACCTTGACGGTCTTGCGGATCGAGTTGACCACGAGGGTGGACAGCGCCTCGCCCTCGACGTCCTCGGCCACGATCAGCAGCGGCTTGCCCTCGCCGAGCACCTTCTCCAGCAGCGGGAGCAGGTCGGCGATCGCACCGATCTTGTCCTGGTGCAGGAGGATGTAGGGGTCCTCGAGGACGGCCTCCATCGACTCGGCGTCGGTGACGAAGTACGGCGAGAGGTAGCCCTTGTCGAACTGGAGGCCCTCGGTGATCTCCAGCTCGGTGGCGAGCGTGGAGCCCTCCTCGACGGTGATGACACCGTCGGTGCCGACCTTCTCGAGCGCCTCGCTGATCAGCGCACCGATCTCCTCCTCGCGGGAGGCGATGGTGCCGACCTGGGCGATGGCCTTCCCCTCGACGGGGACGGCCTTCTCCTTGAGCACCTCGGCCACCTTCTCGGCGGCGAGCGAGATGCCCCTGCCGAGCGCGGTGGGGTTGGCGCCTGCCGCGACGTTGCGCAGACCGGCGGCCACCATCGCCTGGGCGAGCACGGTGGCGGTGGTGGTGCCGTCGCCGGCCACATCGTTGGTCTTGGTGGCGACGGTCTTCGCGAGCTGGGCACCCAGGTTCTCGAACGGGTCTTCCAGGTCGATCTCGCGGGCGATGGTGACGCCGTCGTTGGTGACGGTCGGCCCACCGAACTTCTTGTCCAGCACGACGTGACGACCACGCGGGCCGAGGGTGACCTTGACCGCGTCGGCCAGCTGGTCCACCCCGCGCTCCAGCGCCCGGCGCGCGGTCTCGTCGAAGCTGATCTGCTTCGGCATGCCTGCCTCTCTCGTTCAGCCAGAACGCCGCCGCCCCGGCGGCCCGCTCGGTCGAGGGACCACCGGGGCGGCGGCGATACGGGACCTACGTCAGTTGACGACCGCGAGCACGTCGCGGGCGGAGAGGATGAGGTACTCCTCGCCGTTGTACTTGACCTCGGTGCCGCCGTACTTCGAGTAGATGACGACGTCGCCGACGCTCACGTCGAGCGGAACGCGGTTACCGTTGTCGTCGATGCGACCCGGGCCGACCGCGAGGACCTTGCCCTCCTGCGGCTTCTCCTTCGCCGTGTCCGGGATGACGATGCCGGACGCGGTGGTCGTCTCGGCCTCGCTGGCCTGGACGACGATCTTGTCCTCGAGCGGCTTGATGTTCGCCACTTGATGACCTCCCCTTCCTGGGGTGCGTGCACTCGCTGAATGGGTTCTGGTGGACAGCGCGCGGGCGTCCCGTCGTCGCGGGTGCCGGAACGCCCGGGCCGTTCCGTTGGCACTCTACCCATGAGAGTGCCAACGCTCAACGTCGGCACCCGTGCCGTGTCTGCGCTCCGTCGCCGCTGCTCGTAGGCTTGCCGACCATGGTGAAGATCGGCTCGAGCGACCTCGATGTCACCCGCCTGTGCCTCGGCGGAAACGTCTTCGGCTGGACGGCCGACCGCGATACGTCCTTCGCCGTCCTCGACGCGTACGTCGGTGCGGGCGGGAACTTCGTCGACACCGCCGACTCCTACTTCTGGCGAGCACCCGGCAACTCCGGCGGCGAGTCCGAGGCCCTCATCGGGGAGTGGATGGCGTCCCGCGGGAACCGGGACGCCGTGGTCGTCGCCACGAAGGTGGGCTCGTGGCCGGAGCGCAAGGGGCTCTCGGCGAAGAACATCGCCGAGGCCGTGGACGACTCGCTCCGGCGGCTGCGCACCGATCGGATCGACCTCTACTACGCCCACCGCGACGACCCGGACACCGCGCAGGAGGAGACCGCCCAGGCGTTCGACGCGCTCGTGCGCGCCGGCAAGGTGCGCGCGATCGCCGCGTCCAACTTCACCGCCGAGCGGCTGCGGTCGGCCCTGGAGATCTCCGCCCGCGACGGCCTCGCCTCCTACGTGGCGCTGCAGCCGCACTACAACCTCATGGAGCGCGAGGAGTACGAGAACACGCTCGCCCCGCTCGTCGAGAGCGAGGGCCTGGCCTGCATGCCGTACTACGCGCTCGCGAAGGGGTTCCTCACCGGCAAGTACCGGCCCGACACCCCGGTCGAGAGCCAGCGCTCCGAGGGCGCGCTCGCCTACCTCGACGGCCGCGGCCGGACCGTGCTCACCATGCTGGACGAGATCGCGGCCGGGCACCGGGTGCCGGTGGCCGCCGTGGCACTGGCCTGGCTCGCCGACCAGCCGACCGTCACCGCGCCGATCGCGAGCGCCCGCACCCCCGAGCAGCTGGCCGCCCTGCTGCCGATGCTGGACCTGCACCTGACGGACGACGAGCGCCGGCTGCTGGCTCACGTCTCGTCCTGAATCGGCCGGACGACCGGACGACCCTCAGCCGACGAGGACCTCGGTGACCGGGAGCGAGGAGTCGGCCGGCAGGTCGGCGGGGCTGGGCTTCGCGCCGGCCGCGAGGAGGTGGGCGCCGAGCGCGGCCACCATCGCCCCGTTGTCCGTGCACAGCCCGGGGCGCGGAACCCGGAGCCGGATCCCGGCCGCCGCAGAGCGCTCCTCGGCCAGCTCGCGCAACCGGGAGTTGGCCGCCACCCCACCGCCGAGCAGCAGCGTCTCCATCCCGCGCTCCCGGGCCGCGCGCACGGCCTTGGCCGTCAGCACGTCGACCACGGCCTCCTGGAAGCTCGCGGCCACGTCGGCCACCGGGATCGGGGTGCCGGCCCGTTCGAGGGCCTCGACGTGGCGGGCGACGGCCGTCTTCAAGCCGGAGAAGGAGAAGTCGAACGGGGCGTCGCGCGGGCCGGTGAGGCCGCGAGGGAACGCGATCGCGGCCCGGTCGCCGTCGCGGGCCACCCGGTCGATGTGCGGCCCACCCGGGAAGGGCAGCCCGAGCAGGCGTGCGACCTTGTCGAACGCCTCGCCCGCCGCGTCGTCGATCGTGGCCCCGAGCGGGGTGACCGGGCCGGCGAGATCGGGGACGTCGAGCAGGCTCGAATGCCCGCCGGAGACGAGCAGCGCGAGCGACGGCGGCAGCGGGCCGTGCTGCAGCGTGTCGACGGCGACGTGCGCGGCGAGGTGGTTCACCCCGTACAGCGGCACGTCCCAGGCCGCGGCGTAGGCCTTCGCGGCGGCGACCCCGACCAGCAGGGCGCCGGTGAGCCCCGGCCCCGCGGTGACCGCGACCGCCTCGACGTCCCGGCCGGTGGCGCCCGCGGTGGCGAGCGCGCGGTGCACGGCGGGCACCATCGCCTGCAGGTGTGCCCGCGACGCGACCTCGGGCACCACGCCGCCGAACCGGGCGTGCTCCTCCACCGAGGAGGCCACCTCGTTGGCCAGCAGCGTGACGCCACCGTCGTCGGCGAGTCGCACCACGCCCACACCGGTCTCGTCGCAGGACGTCTCGATCCCCAGGACGATCATGATCTCGCTTCCCGCCGCATCGTGTAGGCGTCGGCGCCGCTGGGCCGGTAGTAGCGCTTGCGCAGCCCGACGACGCTGAAGCCCTCGGCCTCGTAGAGCGCCCGGGCGGCCTCGTTGTCGGTGCGGACCTCGAGGAACACCGTGGCCCCCAGCTCGTCGGCCACCACGAGCAGCCCGCGCAGCAGCGCACGGCCGATGCCGCGGCGCTGGTGGGCGGGGTCGACGCCGATCGTGTGGATCTCCGCCTCGGCCTCCGGCGGGCCGGCGACGAACCCGAGCCCCGCGTACCCGACGAGCAGCTCACCGTCCCGCGCGGCCAGGTACGGGTGGCCGGCCAGCAGCTCCTCCCGGAACGCGCGCTCGGTCCACGGGTCGTCGCCGGGGAAGAGCTCCCGCTCCAGCTCGGCGCAGCGCGCGGCGTCCGGCTCGCGCAGCGTGTCGATCTGCACCGAGCTATTGGGCGCTGGGGCCGGCATCAGGCCGTCACCCGCTTGCGGCCGCCGGGCTCCACGGCGTCGGGACGGCGCAGGTACAGGGGCACGAGCGGGTCCGGTGCCGTGCCCGCGCGCAGGGGCGGCGCCGCCACGGCGACGAGCCCCGTGGGCGACGGCGCCTCCGGTGGCCGCACCGGCAGCCCGACGAGCGCGGCCGACCCACCGGCCGCCGCGACCGCGCCCAGCTCGCCCACCCGCTCGACCAGCGCGGCCGGGGCCTGCACGTGCGGTCCGTCCACCCGGTGTCCGGCGGCGTCGTAGGCCGCCCAGTAGACCTCGCGGCGGCGGGCGTCGGTGACCACGAGCAGCGGCCCCTCGCCGGCGGCCTCGACGGCGATCGCGTCGAGCGAGCACACCCCGTGCACCGGCACGTCCAGCGCGTCGCCCAGCGCGGCCGCGGTGACCATGCCGACCCGCAGCCCCGTGAACGGGCCCGGCCCCACCCCCACGACGACCGCGTCGATCCCGCGCAACGACGTGCCGGCGTCGGCGCAGACCGCCTGCACCGCCGGCATCAACAGCTCCGCGTGCTTGCGAGCGTCCTGCTCGACGCGCGCAGCGCGCAGCAGCACGGCGTCCGCGGTGAGCTCGACGACACCTGCGGTGACGGCGGGCGTGGCGGTGTCGACGGCCAGAACCAGCACACCTGCGAGCCTACGAGCGGGGCAGAACCCGGGACCCCCCGCCCCGGGATCACCAGTCGGCGATGAGCTCCGGCAGGTCGGCGAGCCGGTGCAGTACGGCGTCGGGGTGCACGTCCACCGGCACCTGCTGCGCGGCGGGGATGGTCGAGTGCGGCACGAACACCGTGCGCATGCCCACCGCGTTGGCGCCGCTGATGTCGTCGTAGGGCCGGTCGCCCACGTAGACGCAGACCCCCGGCTCGTCGACGCCGACGGCGTCCATGGCGGCCCGGAACGCCATCGGGTGCGGCTTGGTCCACTCCAGATCGCTCGACCACACGCAGGCATCGAACAGGTCCAGGACGCCGTCGGAGCGGAACCGGTCCTCGTGCCAGTCGCGCGGCCACGAGGTGGAGGAGAGCACGCCGAGCTTCAGGCCGCGTTCGCGCAGGACACGCAGCACGGGGCCGGCCTCGGGGTCGGTGGGGAGCTGCCCGAGCCAGAACTCGCGGTGGACCGCCAACGCCGCCTCGTGCACCTGGGCCGGCACGTCGGCCGGGTGGTGGGCCGCGGCGTCGGCCAGCACCTGCGCGATGGTGAACGCCCGGTGCTCGTCCCGGACGGTGGCCCAGCGGGCGTCCTCGGCCACGAGCAACGCTTCGGCGAGCGCCGCGGCGCGCTCGGCGTGGCCGTCGTGCAGCACGTCGGCGAGCAGGCGCCAGCCCTCGCGGTTGTCGACCGTCTTCCACGGGCTCAGCGTGCCGCCCCAGTCGAAGATCACGGCCCTGATCACGCATCCTCCATGCGGGTCACGGTAGCCGTGCGCACGTCGTCCGGTTGCCGTTGCAGCCGCACGAGCAGGTGCCGCTCCGCCAACCGCTCGGCCACCCCCTCGCCCCACTCGACGGCGACGACCGCCTCCGCGAGGTCGGTGTCGAGGTCGAGGTCGTCCAGCTCGGCCGCACCGCCGAGCCGGTAGGCGTCGACGTGCACGAGCGGCACCCCGCGGCCCCCGGGAAGCGGCCGGTGCTCACGAGCGATCACGAACGTGGGCGAGGTGATCGGCCCGGCCACCCCGAGACCGCGGGCGATGCCACGCACGAGCACGGTCTTGCCCGCTCCCAGCGGCCCGGACAGCACCACGAGGTCACCCGGCCCGAGCTCCGCCGCCAGCTGCTCCCCGAGCGTCTCCGTGTCGGCCGGCTCGGGCAGCACCAGCTCGACGTCCAGCTCCACCTCGATCGTCATGCGCGCCACCGGAGCCGGCGCGGGCGGACGCGGGCGGCACTGCGCCGGATGAGATCGACCAGCGCCTCGTCCATCGCGGCCGGCTGCTCCAGCATCGGGAGGTGCCCGACGCCAGGGAAGTGGACCAGTGTGGCGTCCGGCAGCTCCCCGGCGATGACCTCGCTGTGCGTGACCGGGATGACGCGGTCGGCGTCGCCCGCCGCGACGAGCACCTCGCAGCCGGCCAGCGACGGCAGCGCGGCCACCCGGTTGTGGCTGTTGACGGTGTCTGCGAAGTCGATCAGCGCATCGACCGCGTTGGTGCTGATCATCGTGTCGACGAGGTCGACCAGCCACGGAGCGATGTTCCCGTCGCCGTAGGCGAACTTGCGGGTGAGCGACCAGATGACGTCACCCAGCGCCCGCCGCGCCGTCTCGACGAGCGTGGGCTGCAGCTGCGCGAGCAGCCCCACGCCGCGGGTGAGCGGGTTGTGCCGCGAGAGCAGGGTGCCGGGCAGGCCCGCGCTCCCCACCTCACCCGCGGACGTCGACACCAGCGCCACCCCGACCACCCGCTCGGTGAACAGCTCCGGGTTCTGCTCGGCGAGCGCCATGATCGTCATGCCGCCCATGGAGTGCCCGACGAGCACGAGCGGGCCCTCCGGGGCCAACGCCCTGACCACCGCGTCGAGGTCGTGGCCGAGCTGCTCGATGGTGCAGCTCTCCTGCGGGGCGCGCTCGGAACGGCCGTGGCTGCGCTGGTCGTAGAGCACCACCCGGATCGACGGGTCGGAGAGGGCGGGCAGCGACTGACGCTGGAAGTGCCACGTGCGTCGGTCGAGCGCGAAACCGTGCACCAGCACCACGGTGAGTGCCGGGCGCCCGTCGCGCGCCTCGATCTCCTCGCACGAGATGCGCACCCCGTCGTCGGCGGTGACCGACGAGGGCTCGCTCTCCGGCAGGCCGGCGAGCTGCGGCGGCTTCTCCGACAGCTGCGCGGCGAGCCGCCTGCGCTCCGCCGCCACCCGTGAATGCTTCCGGGCGGCCACACCGACGGCGACGCCGGTGACCGCCGCGCCCGCTGCTCCGGCCACAGCTCCCCAGACCTGTCCTCGCCTCACTCGGAGATCCCGGTGTACGTACGCGCCACGCGCCTGCTGTGCACGCTGGTCACGATCTCGTAGTGGATGGTGCCGAGCTCGTCCGCCCACTCCTGGGCGGTGGGCTCGCCGTCGTCACCGGGACCGAAGAACACCGCTGAATCACCTTCCCGGACGCCTTTGCCGTCCTCGCAGTCGACCACGACCTGATCCATGCTCACCCGACCGACGACGGGCCGCAGCGCGCCGCCGAGCAGTACGCGCATCCGCCCGTCCCGACCGAGCCTGCGCGGCACGCCGTCCGCATACCCCATCGGCACGAGCGCAAGGGTGGTGTCGCGCGAAGTGGTCCATTCGTGTCCGTACGACACTCCCTCACCGGCCGGTACCCGTTTGACCAGCGCCACCCGGCCCCGCAGCGTCATCGCCGGCCGCAGCGGGCTCTCGGCGGCCGGGCGGCCCAACGGGTCGAGCCCGTACACCGCGATGCCCGGCCGGACCAGGTCGAAGTGCAGGTCGGGACGGGTGAGCGTGGCGGCTGCGTTGGCCAGATGGCGGATGGGGGTGAGACCGCGCTCACAGGCGGCCTCCCACGCCGCGGTGAGGCGGGCCGCCTGCACGTCGAGGGTGGGATGTGCCGGGGCGTCGGCGTTGGCCAGGTGCGACCAGACCGCCACGACCTCCACGTACCCGTCGGCGGCCGCCTTCTCGGCGTCGTCGAGCAGTTCGGCCCACCCGGCGGGCTGCGCCCCGCCCCGGGAGAGCCCCGTGTCGGCCTTCAGATGCACGCGCGCCGGGCAGCCCGCGCGCCGGGAACCCGCGACGACGGCCGCGAGATGCGCCCGCGACCCGGCCGAGACGTCGACGCCGGTGGCCACGGCCTCGGAGAAGTCCTCGTCCGGCAGGTGCAGCCACGACAGCACCGGGGCGGTGATCCCGGCATCCCGCAGCTCGGCGGCCTCCTGGAGGGTGCAGACGCCCAGCCAGGACGCACCCGACGCCAGCGCCGCCGTCGCGACCGGCACCGCGCCGTGCCCGTAGCCGTCGGCCTTGACCACCGCCATCAGGTGGGCGGCGGGAGCCGCCGCACGGAGCACCCCGATGTTGTGGCGGACGGCGGCGAGGTCGACGAGGGCTTCGGCCCGCGGCGCGCTCGACGGAGACTGCACGTAGTCAATCATCGCATCCGAAACGACCAGCGCATCCCGGCTGGCCCGACCTCCGGACACCCGGCGAGCGGGCAACCGCACCGACGAACAGTCCCGTGCTGCCGCCTCGCGGCATCCACCGATCAGGTGTGGGCCCGGGGACCGTCCGCCGGAGCCCGGTGCACCCGTACGGACCGGATCGCAGCGGAGAGCGCAGCCTGCAACCGGGATGCGGGAGCGGGGGCGCCCCTCGCGGCCAGCCCGGCCGCCACGTCGTGCACGTACGCGGCGCAACCAGCGGCCCACCACGGATCGAGGCCCGCGGCGAGCAGCGCACCGATCATGCCGGTGAGGACGTCCCCGGACCCGGCCGTGGCCGCCCACGAGGACGCCGCCGGGTGCACGAGCACCCGCCCGTCCGGCGCAGCGACGACGGTGGCGTTGCCCTTGAGCAGCACGGTGACGCCCAGGTCGGCGGCCGCCCGGCGCGCCGCCCCGATCCGGTCGCCGCCCACATCGCCCGCCACCCGGGCGAACTCGCGGTCGTGCGGGGTGACCACGACGGGCCGCCCCCGCAGCGCGTCCCGGAGGTCCTTGTGGGCCGCGAGCAGGGTGATGGCGTCGGCATCCACGCACAGCGGCACCTCGGCGGCGATCGCCGCCGCCAGCACAGCGCTGCCGGCCTCGTCGGTGCCGATGCCCGGCCCCACGGCCCAGGCCTGCACGCGCCCGGCGTCCTCGATCGACCCGGTGGTCACCACTTCCGGCCAGCGGTCACGCACCCCGGGCGCCGCGCCTCCGGCGAACCGCACCATCCCGCTCGTCGCGAGTGCGGCGGCGCCGGTCGCCAGCACGGCCGCGCCGGGATAGGTCGCCGATCCGGCGGCGATCCCCACGACACCCTGCGTGTACTTGTCGTCGGCCGGACCGGGCGCAGGCCAGCGCTGCGCCACGTCGAGGGCGTCGAGCACGTGGGCGTGCGGATCGGGCAGCACCGGGCCGAGCCCGATGTCCACCAGGTGCACCGGTCCGCAGCGGGCCACCGCGAGGGCGTGCACCGGTTTGAGCGCGCCGAACGTCACGGTGGCCGCCGCGGTGACGGCAGGCCCCTCGACGGCACCCGTGTCCGGGTCGACGCCGCTGGGCAGATCCACGGCCAGCACGGGGACTCCGGCATGCTCCGCCGCCGTCACCAGCCTCGCAGCCGGCTCGCGCAGCGCGCCGCGGCCGGAGATGCCGATGATGCCGTCGACCACGAGGTCGGCGCCCGGCACCGCCACCAGCCCCGCCTCGGCGTCCACCGTGCGGCCGCCTGCGTCGAGCAGAGCGGCGAGCCCTGCCGAGTGCGCCCGCGCCGGGTCGAGCAGGACCGCGGTCACCCCCACACCGCGCCGGCGCAGCTCCACGCCCGCCCACAGCGCGTCGCCGCCGTTGTTGCCCGCCCCCACGAGGAGCACGACCCGCCGACCAGCCACCCGCCCGCCCGCGGCGAGCATCCGGCGGGCGTGCACCGCCAGCCCGAACGCCGCGCGCCGCATCAGCGCACCCTCCGGGGTGCGCCCCAGCAGCACGGCCTCCGCGTCCCGCACCTGCCGCGCGGTCCAGACACCCCTCATGCGGCGAGCCTAGGTCGTGTTCAAGCAACCCGGGTCGATGGGCTTCGTGATCCAGGCGGCTCCTGGCAAGGCGGAGGCACGCCGCGTGTACCGGGTGTACTCGGGCGTGCCGACAACGCAGCCAGGGGCCGCCTGGGCGCGAAGACCGCGATCCGGGCTGCTTGAACGCGGCCTGAGGCCGCCGCGCGCGTCCCGTCGCCGGACCGACGCCCGGACGGCTACCGTTCGCGCTGTGACCCGCACCCGCTCCGCTCCCCGACCGCCCGAGGTGCGCGGCGCCAAGGACGCCGTCGAGCGGCTGTCCCGGCCCGGGCCGCACACCGTGCTGCGCGGCGACCTCGGCATGGTCGGCGTCCCCGGCGTGGTCTTCGCGCCCGAGGCCGGCCTCGGGCTGCCCGCCGTCGCCTTCGGGCACGACTGGCTCCAGCCCCCGGAGCGCTACGCCGACCTGCTGCGCCACCTCGCGTCATGGGGCATCGTCGCCGCCGCCCCCGGCAGCCAACGCGGACCGCTGCCCAGCCACGCCGGTTTCGCCGCCGACCTGCGCACCACCCTCGAAATGTGCACGCGCGTGCGTCTCGGCGACGGGCGGATCAGCGTCGACGCCCGCCGCACCGCGTTCGCCGGGCACGGCATCGGCGGCGCCGCCGCGCTCATGGCCGCGCAGAACCACCCGAAGGTCGCGGCCGTCGTCACGATCGCGATGGCGCAGACCCTCCCCTCCGCCCTCGACGCCGCTCGCGCGATCACCCTGCCGGTACTGCACGTCGCCGCTGGCCGGGACACCGTGGCGCCGGCCGCCGGGCACGCCGAACCGGTCGCGGCGTCGGCGGGAGGCCCCGTGTGGCTGCGGACCCTCACGAAGGCCTCCCACACGGGCTTCCTCGAGGGCGTCCACTGGAGCGACTTCGTGCTCTCCGGCAGCCCCGACGCCAAGACCCGCCGGCTCACCCGCGCCCTCGTCACCGCGTTCCTGCTGCGCCACCTGCAGGGCGAGGACCGCGTCGACGTGCTCGTCGACGGCAAGGTCCCCGGCACCACCCTCTCCGCCCGCCCCTGACGCGAGACTCACCGCGTCGGAACGCGAGACTCACCCGGCTGGAACGCGGGACTCGCGCGGGTAGGTCGACCTAGCCCAGGCGAGTCCCGCGTTCGGACAGGCGAGTGTCGCGTTCGGACAGCGGGAATGCCGCGTTTCAGCCGGGCGGCGGTGGGTCGAGCTCGGCGATCCGCAGGCCACGCTCGTCGTCGACGCGCTCGGCGTCCGTGCCTCCGAGCCGCATTCCGGTGCGCCGGCCCGCACCGCCACCCGTCGTCGGGTGCAGCGGGGCCGCGTCGGCCGCCTGCCGGGCGTACGCATCGCCGAGCTCCGCTGCGGCCGTGGCCTCCCGACCGAGCAGGGAGCCGAGGAGCGAGGTGCGCTCGGCCCACTCGCGGCCGCGGGCGTCCGGCCAGTCGCGGGCGACCTGCTCCCCCAGCTGCGCGGCCCTGCGCCCGACGTCGCCGAGCACCTCGGCGAGCTGCGCGCACCAGCGCGCCGCATCCCGGAGCGGATCGTCGGTCACTGCGGCCCCAGGGCGTCCCGGAGACGGGCGAGCACCGCGGACACGTCGGCGTCAGCGGCGCTGCCGGCAGCCGCGGCACCGCGGAGTACGGCGCTCAGCTCCGCGAGCTCGCACACCGCCGCCCCGACCGCGCCCTGCAGCCGCTCGACCTCGAAGGTGTCGCCGGCAGGCGCCCCACGCAGCGCCACGTGCAACTCCTCCGCCAAGCCGGAGGCGGCACCCGCGTGGGCGTGGAGCCGGGCGGGATGCAGGTGCAACTCGGGCGGCATGCGCCGATCGTGCCCCGGATCGAGCACCCGCCGGGCCCGAACGGGGAAATCACCGCGACGACCGCTGGTTCACGCACGCCTACGCGGGAGTCGGCACGTCTCCCTGACCGCTACCGCGCCGCCGCGACGACCTCGGCGAGCCGGACGGCGGTGGCCTGCGCCTGCTCGGCCGTGGGCGCCTCGACCATCACCCGCACGAGCTGCTCGGTGCCCGACGGCCGCAGCAGGACGCGCCCGGAGCCCCCGAGCTCGACCTCCGCCTTCTCGACCGCCTCGCGCACCGCGGCCGACCCGGCCACCGCGGCCTTGTCGGTGACGCGCACGTTGTGCAGCACCTGCGGCAACGGCATGACGATCGCGGCGAGCTCGGCGAGGGACCGCCCGGTGGCCGCCATGCGCGCCATCAGCCGCAGCGCGGTGAGCAGGCCGTCGCCGGTGGTGGAGTACCCGGGCATGACGACGTGCCCCGACTGCTCGCCGCCGAGGCTGAACCCGCCCTCGCGCAGCTCCTCGAGCACGTACCGGTCGCCGACGGCCGTGGTGCGCACCGTGATGCCGGCCTCCCGCATCGCGAGGTGCAGACCGAGGTTGCTCATGACGGTGGCGACGAGGGTGTCGCCCGCCAGCTCGCCCGCGTCGCGCATGGCGAGGGCCAGCACGGCCATGATCTGGTCACCGTCCACCGCGGTGCCTGCGGCGTCGACCGCGAGGCAACGGTCGGCGTCGCCGTCGTGGGCGATGCCCAGGTCGGCGCCGTGGGCGCGGACGGCGTCACGCAGCGGCGCGAGGTGGGTGGAGCCGACCCCGTCGTTGATGTTGAGCCCGTCCGGCGCGGCGTGCAACGCCACGACCTCGGCCCCCGCGCGCCGGTACGCCTCCGGGGCCACCGCGGACGCCGCCCCGTGCGCGCAGTCGACCACCACGCGCAGGCCGGCCAGCGAGAGCGGTGTGGCGGCGACCAGGTGATCGCGATAGCGGCCGGCGGCGTCGGCGAGATCACGCACGCGGCCGACCGCCGCCCCGGTGGGCCGCTCTGCGACGGCGCCCAGCCCGTCCTCGACCGCGCTCTCGACGGCGTCGGGCAGCTTGTGCCCGCCCGCCGCGAACAGCTTGATGCCGTTGTCGGGCATCGGGTTGTGCGACGCGGAGATCATCACGCCGAGGTCGGCCCCGAGCTCGGCGACCAGGAACGCCACCGCGGGCGTGGGCAGGACACCGACGCGCACCGCGTCGGCGCCGGCCGAGGTGAGCCCGGCGACGACCGCGGCTTCGAGCATCTCGCCGCTCGCCCGCGGATCCCGCCCGACGACGGCGACCGGCCGGCGCGAGCGGTCCCGCTCGGCCAGCACACGGGCTGCCGAGGCGGAGAGCGCCACGGCGAGCTCCGGGGTGAGGAGCTCGCCGTTCGCCAGTCCGCGGACGCCGTCGGTGCCGAACAGACGCCGGCTGCTCAATGCGTCAGCGCTTGCTGTACTGAGGCGCCTTGCGGGCCTTCTTGAGGCCGTACTTCTTGCGCTCGATGACCCGCGGGTCACGGGTGAGGAAGCCGGCCTTCTTCAGCGGCGGGCGGTCCTCGGAGTCGGCCTCGATCAGCGCACGCGCGATGGCCAGGCGCAGCGCGCCGGCCTGACCGGACGTGCCGCCGCCCTTGAGGTTGGCGAAGATGTCGAAGCGCTCGGTCTTCTCCACGGTGACCAGCGGCTCCCGGATCAGCTGCTGGTGCAGCTTGTTCGGGAAGTACTCCTCGAGCGACTTGCCGTTGAGGCGGAAGGAACCGGACCCGGGCATCAGCCGGACGCGGACCACGGCCTCCTTGCGGCGACCGACGGTCTGGATCGGCCGGTCGGAGAAGACGGCCGGGATCTCGGGAAGCGCGACGTCCGCAGCGATCTCGGTGTCGAAGTCGTCGGCGGCGTCAGCGGTGTCGTCGAGCTCGGCGGCCTCGGCGGTGTCGTCGAGCTCGGCGGCCTCGGCGGTGTCATCGAGCTCGGCAGCCTCGGCGGTGTCATCGAGCTCGGCAGCCTCGGCGGTGTCGTCGACCTCCGCGGTCTCAGCGGCCTCAGCGGTGTCGCCGGCCTCGGCGTCGACCGCGGCTTCCTCGACTGCAGCCTCGTCGACGGTGGGCTCCTCGGCGGCCTCGATCTCGGACTCGGGGGTGGTCACGGGCTGTCCCTCTTCTGGTGTGGTCGCTTCGGGGTTGCTCACTGGGCGACCTGGGTGATCTCGAACGCGGCCGGCTGCTGCGCGGCGTGCGGGTGGTCCGGGCCGGCGTAGACCTTGAGCTTCTTGGCCATCGCCCGGCCGAGGCGGTTCTTCGGGAGCATGCCCTTGATCGCCTTCTCGACCAGCCGGTCGGGGTGCTTCTCGATCATCTCGCCGACGCTGCGCTGCTTGAGGCCGCCGGGGTAGCCGCTGTGGCGGTAGACGAACTTGTCGTCCCGCTTCGTGCCCGAGACGGCGATCTTCTCGGCGTTGACGATGACGACGAAGTCGCCCGTGTCCATGTGCGGGGCGTAGGTCGGCTTGTGCTTGCCGCGCAGCAGGGTGGCGGCGTGCGTGGCGAGGCGGCCGAGCACCACGTCCGTGGCGTCGATCACGTGCCAGGCGCGGGTGATCTCGCCGGGCTTGGGGCTGTACGTGGGCACGGACCTACCTCGTCGCTGTCGTCTGCTCGTGGGAGCTGCCTCTGGTGCGCGAGTGCGGCATGCTGGGGCGCCGAGCCCGGTGGGCCGGGCCGTGCGGGCCGTGGTGGCACGGCCGCGGGTGTCCACCCGCCGCACATCGAAGAACGAGGGTACCCGCCGCGTCGGAGCAGGGTCAAAACGCCCCCTCCTGACCCGGCGGCACCCCCGTCGGGGCGTCACCGCCAGCGCGAGGCGTTGGCCTGTTCGACCTGACGGTAGCTCTCGTTCGCTGTGGCGAGCGCGACCCCGACCTGCCCCAGCACGGCCGCGAGATTGGCGGCCGCGGTGTCCCACTGACGCTGCCTGACCTGGTACTCGGTGGCGGCCTGCCCCTCCCAGGTGGCGATCATCGGCACCAGGAACCGCTTCAGATCCTCCAGCTGACCGGTCAGCCTGCCGGCAGCGCCGGATACGTCGCCCTGCGCGGTCTCGAGGGCCGCGAACGTGACCTTGATCTCGACCATTTCCGCCTCCCCTCAGCCCAGCGCCGCGCGGATCGAGGACAGGTCGCCGGTGTGCTGTTCCTCCTGCGCCCCGTAGCTCACACCGGAGCCCTGGATCGACTCGCCGATGCCACGCAGGGCGTCGTTCAGCGCCCTGGCCTCGGTGTCCCACCGCGCCATCAGCGTGGTGAACGCCGCGGCGGCGTCGCCCCGCCACGCGCCGGCAAGTGGAACGAGCCGCGAACGCAGCGCGGCGAGGTCGGCCTGCACCGTGTCGTTCACGGTGATCACGTGCTTCCCGGCGGCCTGCATCTCCTCGACGCTGGTGCCGAATCCCTGGGTCATTCCGGTCCCCTTCCGTGCGGATGCCGTCACGCTCGCACCGGCACCCGCCCCGCCGGGGCGGAACGCGGCAGAACGTTCGCAGGTGTGAACGCCCGCCCACCGAAGCGAGGCAAGGCACATGACCGAGCGAGCGGACCGGCGCCGTCCTGCGGGGGAGGCGCGCAGGGAGCGAGGAACGAGCGACCGAGCACCGGAGGAGCAGGACGGCGTCTGGAGGGCCGCTCGCCCGCCGAAGCGAAGCGGAGGCAAATCAAACAGAGCGGACGGACGCCACGACGACCGCGCAGGCCGCCCGCACCGCCGCCTCGCCCGCCGCCGTGTGCCGGCAGCCGACGCTGAGCTGTGCGTCCAGGTCGAGCACGACGAACCAGTGGACGACGGTGCCGCCCGGCTCCTCCTGCCGGTAGGTCGTGACCGCGCGCCCGGCGTACCGCGCACCCGGGTCGTACCCGGTGAACGCGGAGCCCGTCGCCACGGCGGCGTCGAACACCGCGCGCAGCTCGGCGAGCGCCCGCTCCGGCTCGGCAGCCGTGTCGTAGCCGAGCGGGGAGTGCTCGACCGCGATCAGGTCGCTGCCGTCGGGCGCGGCCAGCGGGGTGAGCAGCACCCTGCGGCGCTCGGGCAGCCCGCCGGTGTGCTCCCAACCCGCGGGCACGTCGAGCCGGTAGCCGTACTGCACGAGCACCCCCGCCGGCACGGCATCGGGCGCAGCCGGCGCGAGGAGCCGCCCGAGCACGAGCAGCACGACGACGGCGACCGCAGCAGCACTCCCCAGGAACGCCACGCGCAGAGGTCGCCGCCGCCGCGCCGGAAGCGCCGGCAGGTGGTCAGCACCATGGCTCCGGGCTGCTGCGGAGCGGCCCTCAGAGCGGCGGTACGGCTCCGCGGCGCGTTCGGCCAGCGCACCGAGCACTGCAGCTGCCTCCGGGCTTGGGGCCACCTCTGCGGCGGCGATCCCCTCCTCGTCCACCAGGCAGGGCAGGAGCGGCGTGCGGGCGACGCCGCCGATCAGCAGGACGGGTGGGCTGCCGGCCCCGGCCAGCACCTCGCGCAGCGCCGACACCGCGGCCGCGAGCGGCTCGGTGAGCACCGGCCGCACGGCCGCGGCCTCCACCCCGTCCACGGTCGGGAGCAGCGACAGCGCCTCCCGCACGACGCGTGCCGCGGTCGGCTCCCGGCCGGTACGCGCCGCCACCAGCTCGTCCAGCAGCCGGCCGCCCACCTCCGCCGCCGCCACGACGCCGACCGTGCCGTCCGCGGCCAGCAAGGTGGCCTCCGCACCGGTGGCGCCGATGTCGAGCACGGCGACGCCGCCCCGCCCGGCAGCCGCGAGCGGGGCCGGCACGGTGCGGACCCGGGTGGCCAGCCCGGCGCAGTCCGCCGCCCACCGCGCGGCGCGTGCGGGCGGCCACCGCCCGGGGTGCACGAGCACCAGCTCCTCCGGAGCGGGCCCCACGAGCTCCGCGAGCAGCACCTCGATCCCCGGTCCCGGCGCCGGCAGCTCGGCGATCAACCACGGCGGGCCGTCGGCCTCCGCCCCCGCGACCCGGACGGTGTCCGAGCCCTCCTGCACGGCGACGCGCACCGGGGTGCCGGCCACTAGTTCTCGTCCGGCGGCAGCCAGGCGAGCTGGACGCGCCGGGCGGTGCGGCGCCGATCGACCAGCACCCCGCGCCCGGGCGGCTCGGCCCCGGGCTTCACGGTGCCGAGCAGGGCGCCCTCGTCGGGGCTGCCGTTCATGACGAGCCCCGGCGCGGAGAGCTCGCGCAGCCGCCCGAGCACGGGGTCGAACAGGGCCCGCGCGGCGCCGCCGCAGCGCCGCGCGACGAGCAGGTGCAGCCCGACGTCCTTGGCCTGCGCGAGGAACTCCACGAGCGGGAGCAGCGGGTTCGCGGTGCCGCCGCCGGGGGCGACGAGGTCGTAGTCGTCGACGAGAACGTGCACGTCGGGGCCGCTCCACCAGCTGCGCTCCCGCAGCTCCCGCGGCGTGACGTCGGGCCCGGGCAGTCGCCTGCGCAGCGACTCGGCCACCTCCCGGGAGGCCGCGGCCGCGGCGTCGGGGGTGCTGGTGTAGCCGATCAGGTGGGAGTCGGGGACCGCGCCCAGGAGGGTGCGCCGGTGGTCGATCAGGACGATGCGCGCCTCCTCCGGCGGGTGGGCCGTGACGATGCCGTGCGCGATCAGTCGCAGCAGCGCGGTCTTGCCGCTCTCGGCGTCGGCGAAGCACAGCAGGTGCGGATCGGCGGCGAGGTCGAGCACGACCCGCCCGAGCCGCTCCTCGTCGACCCCGATCGGCAGCCCGGCGGCGCCGGGCGGCAGCTCAACGAGGTCGATGCGCTCGGGCAGCAGCTGGACCGCGGCAAGGCCCGGACCTGGCCACCCGTCGGCGATCGCCGCCGTGAGCGCCGGCAGGTCGGTGCCGCTCAGGCGGGGTGCGGCGATGACGGCGGGGGCGCCATCGGCCGCCAGCCCGTGCCCCGGGCGGGCGGGCACGATGGCAGCGCGGCGCCGATCGACCTCGGACTCCGCGGCCTCTCCCAGCCGCAGCTCGATCCGGCCGCCGAGCAGGTCCTTCAGCGCGGGGCGCACCTCGCTCCAGCGGGTGGCCGACAGCGCGAGGTGCAGCCCGTAGGACAGGCCCTGCACGGCCAGCTGCAGGACCCGCGGCTCCAGGTCGTCGAACTCGCCGCGCAGGACGAGGTACCCGTCGACGACGAGCAGCAGGTCGGTGGCCGGCTCGTCGGGGAACACACCTGCGGCCCGGCGCGCGCGGAACTCCTCCACCGAGGCGATCCCGTGCTCGCGGAACAGGCGCTCGCGGCGGGCGAGCACGGCCGCGAACTCGGCGACGACCCGCCGCACGAGGTCCGGCTGCTGACGGTCGGCCACCGTGCCGACGTGGGGCAGCCCGCTCAGCGCCGCGAGGGCACCACCCCCGAAGTCGAGGACGTGCACGCCGAGCTCGTCGGCCGTGCTGGTGAGCGCCAACCCCAGCACGGTGGTGACGAGGGCGGTGGACTTGCCGGTGCGCGGGGAGCCGACCACGGCGAGGTGCCCGGCCCCGCCGGCCAGGTCGACGACGAGCGCGTCGCGGCGCTGCTGGTAGGGCCGGTCGACGAGCCCGACGGCCACCTGGAGCGGCCCGCGCCGGGCGGCCGTGGGGCCCCGGCCCGGGGACGGCTGCACGGGCCCGAGCACCTCGTCGAGCGGCGGCGGGGCGTCCAGCGGCGGCAACCAGACCTGGTGGGCGGGCGGGCCGGTGCCCGCCATCGCCGCGATGATGCTGTCGAACACGGTGGGCCCGTCGGCGACGTCCTCGTCGGGCGTCGGCTCGGACCCGCGCACGGGTGCGACCCGGAACGGGTGTGCCCGCGGCCGCTGCGGCGCCGGGCCGCCCGCTCGGGGCGCCGTGTCCGGCCCGGACACGTACGCCGAGCGGAACCGGACGAGCTCGCCGGTGCCGGTGGCGAGGAACGCCGAGCCGGGCGCGGACGGCAGCTGGTGAGCGTCCGGAACGCCGAGGACGGCCCGGGACTCCGCAGCGGAGAAGGTGCGCAGCGCGATCCGGTAGGACAGGTGGGACTCGAGCCCGCGCAGCCGTCCCTCGTCGAGGCGCTGCGAGGCCAGCAGCAGGTGCAGTCCGAGCGAGCGTCCGAGCCGGCCGATCGTGACGAGCAGGTCGATCAGCTCCGGCCGCTGGGCGAGGAGCTCGGAGAACTCGTCGACCACGACGAACAGAGCCGGCAGCGCCGGCAGGTCCGCTCCGGCACGCCGGGCAGCGGCGTACTCGGTGACCCCGACGAGGTTGCCCGCCGCGCGCAGCAGCTCCTGCCGGCGCGTGATCTCGCCGGCCAGCGCGTCGGCCATCCGGTCGACGAGGCCGAGCTCGTCGGCGAGGTTCGTGATCACCGCGGAGACGTGCGGGAGGCCGGCGAGCCCGAGGAACGTGGCGCCGCCCTTGAAGTCGACGAGGACGAGGTTCAGCTCGTCCGACGAGTGGGCGGCGACGAGGCCGAGCACGAGCGTGCGCAGCAGCTCGCTCTTGCCCGAACCGGTGGATCCGACGCAGAGGCCGTGCGGGCCGCTGCCGCCCAGCGCCGCCTCCTTGAGATCGAGGGTGATCGCGCCACCGTTCTCGTCGACGCCGATCGGCACCCGCAGCCGATCGCCCTCCGAGCGCGCCCATCGGGCCCGCAGCGCGGCGATCCCGGCCGGGCCGGGCGCGAGCGCCAGGAGCGCCGGCAACCCGGCAGGGGCCGCGGGGGCCGCGTCGCCGGCGGCCGTGCCGTCCACCGTGCGGTAACGCGCCAGGCGACGGGCGAGCGCCGTGGCCTCCGCGACGGTGAGGCCGTCCGGGCGCCCGATCACGGCGGGCTGCTCGTCGCCCCCGCCGCGCAGCAGGATCTCCGGCGCCACCAGCAGCCGCACCACCGACGGCGCCGGCCGCCTGCCCGGCGGCGCCCCGACGCGCAGCACGGTGACACCCGCGACGCCGGCCCACGCCCCCGGCCCCTCGGCGACGTCGTCGACCACCACCAGCAGGTGCGGCTCGCCGATGCCCGGACCGGACACACGGCCGGTGAGCTCGGCGAGCCACCAGTGCCGCACGTCGTCGGCGTCGGCCGTGATCATCCGGATCGGCCCGACCACGTCGTGGCGGCGCGGGTGACCGGAGTGCGGCAGCCACTTCACCCACTCCCACTCGTGAGCGAGCGACGGCGGCGCCACCACCGCGAGCAGGGCGTCGGCCGGCGCGTGCCAGAGCACGTACTGGGCCACGGCGGCGCGGGCCAGCGCCCGCACGTGATCCAGCCCGGCCCCGCCCGCCGGTTCCAGCCACACCATCCCGCTCGCCCGCAGCGACAGCGCCACCGGCAGGTCCGGTACGGCCGCGTGGCTCAGCAGGAAGCGGCGCAGCGCGAGCGCGGTGACCGGTTCGAGGCCGTCGACCGGCCCGGTCTGCGGGGGCACCAGCCGCGTGGCGAGGCGCTGGGCGCCCCGGCCGACCCGGACGTGGGCGAAATCGGGGTCGGCGGGCCTGCGCTCCCACATCCGGCCCTCCCGCAGTACCGCGGGCCATGCCGACGGCTCCGGGTGCGACCACTCCAGCGCAGCCCGCTGCTCGGCCGCGACGCCCCGCACCCGCCCTCGGAGCACCGACAGGTAGCGCAGGTAGTCGCGGCGGTCCTCGTCGATGCCGGCCGCCCGGCCACCCCCGCCGCGGCCGCTCCCGGTGAGCAGCATCCCGAGCGACGAGATCGCGAACATGCCGCCGAAGAGCCATGACGTGGGCTCGCGGACGCCGAGCACCGCGATGAATCCCACCGAGCCGACCAGCATCACCAGCGGGAGCATCCGCTGCAGCACCCCCGCCGGCACGATCCGCTCCGGCTCGGGCGGCGGTTCGAGGGTGAGCTCACCGCCCGGCATCCGGGGCGGCGCGGGCCGCGATCGACCGGTGTGGAGCGAGGTCATGCGCCCTCCGGACGAGTTCGGCGAAACGGCCCCGCGGGAGCCCCGGCCGCTGCGATGCTAGGCAGCCGACGGGCAGCGCCGGGGCCGTTTCGAAGAACTCGTCCGGTCCGGCGTCGCGGAGGGGGACCCGCCATGCTCACCGCAGGTCAGGACGCGCCGTACCGCGCGCCGTACTGCCGTCTCACCGTGTTCGCGCCGCGGACCACGGTGGACGTCGCGCTGCCGGCCGACGTCCCGGTCGCCGAGTTGGTCCCGATGGTGCTCGACCTGGTCGGGGAGCCCGTGTTCGGCGTGCGCCCGGTGCCGTGGCGGCTCGTGGGCGCGGCGGGCGCGCCGCTCCCGCCCGGCGCCTCGCTCGCCGAGCTGGGTATGCCCGACGGCGAGCTCCTGCGGCTGGCGCCGGATGCCCCGCCGCCCCCGCCGCCCGTGTTCGACGACCCGGTCGACGCGCTCGCGTCCGGGGCGGGCGGCGCCGCACCCGACGACCGGCGGTTCGCCGCCGCGGCGGTGCTGCTGGTGGCCGGCGTCGGGGCCGCGCTGCTCGCCGGCGGCTCCCCCGACACCGCGGCGTTGCGGGCGGTGGTCGCCACGCTCGCGGCGGGCATCGCGGTGGCCCTCGCGGCGCGCTCGGCGCGCGTGGACCAGGGCACGTACACCGCCCTCGCGGGGCGCACCGCGGCGCTTGCGGCCGTACCGTTCGCCGCTGCGGCCGGCTGGGCCGCGCTGCCCGGATCCTCGGTCGCGGCGCAACTGCTGCTCGCCACCGCGGCGGCGGGCACCGCGGCCGCGGCCGCCCAGATCGCGCTCCGTGTGGTGGCACCCACGCTCGTCGCCGTCGTGGTGGCCGCCGTGCCCGTGGGGCTGGGCGCCGTCGCGGTGCTGCGGTTCGGGAGCCCGCCGGCGTCGGTCGCGGCGGCGGTCGCGGCGCTCGCGGTGGCGGCCGGGCCGCTGCTCCCGCGCGTCGCGCTGCGCCTGGCCGGGCTGCCCCGCCCGGTGGTGCCGGCCGACGGATCCGAGCTGGTGGACGCCGACCGCGGCCCCGACATCCTGCCGCCCGACGAGTTCGCCGAGCGCTCGGACCTCGCCCGTGGCTACCTCGCCGGGCTCGCCGGCGGGTGCGCCGTCGTCGCCGTCACGGGGGCCCTCCCGGCCGCGGCCGCGGGTGGCTGGGCAGGGCCGGCCCTCGCCTGTGTGGTCGTCGCGGTGCTCGCCCTGAGAGCCCGGGGCTTCGCCGACCCCGCGCCGGCCCGCACACTGCTGGGCTGCGCGGTCGTCGGTGTGGCCGGGCTCGCCGTGCTCACGGTCGGCCGGCCCGAGCCGCTGCCCCGGCTCATCGCGGTCGGCGTCCTGATCGTGGTGACGGGGCTGGGCCTCCTCGCCCTCGACCGGGACACCCCGGCCGGGTCGCCCGTGTCCCGCCGCGCGATCGACCTGCTCGACGGCGTGCTCGTCGCCGCTGCCGTGCCGTTGGCGTTCGCCGCGATGGACCTGTTCCGGCTCGTTCGCGGGCTGTGAGGAGCCGATGATCGTTCCGAGATCCATCGGCCCGAGATCCATCGCCCTGGCGGCAGCGGCGATCGTGGGAATCGCCCCGGCGGTCGTCCCCGTCCCGGTCGCGCCGCACGTGGCAGCCGCCGTCGCGCCGGCCTCCGTGACCCAGCCGGCCGACCCCGCCCCCACCGGCGAGCCCGTGCCGCCCAGCCCGCCACTCGTCCGCGTGGCTCCGCCCCGAGGGCTGCAACCGGGCCCGGCAGTCGGGCTTCGGGCCGCCGCACGGTGCACGCCACCCCGCGCGGACGCGCCGGGTGTCCCGTCGGACGCGGGCAGCCCCGCCGCACGCCTGCGCCTGGCGGAGGTGCAGCAGCTCGCCACCGGCCGCGACCAGGTGATCGCCGTGATCGACACCGGGATCGGCCCGCACCCCCTGTTCGGCTCGCGCTTGCGCGGCGGCGGCGACTACCTCACCGGCGGCGACGGCCTCGACGACTGCGACGGCCACGGCACGGCGGTCGCCGGGCTGCTCGCCGCCGCACCGGTCCGCGGGGAACGCTCCAGCACGCCGGTCGGGATCGCACCGCAGGCGAGGCTGCTCGCGATCCGCCAGTCCAGCCCGTCGTTCGACGTGCCCGCGCCCGGCGGCGGCCGCCGCCCGGCGGGCGACACCGCCACCCTCGCCGAGGCGGTGATGCTCGCCGTGCGCTCCGGCGCGGACGTCGTGAACATCTCGGAGACCGTCTGCCTGCCCGCCGACCGGGCGGTGACGGCGGGCGCGTTGCTGCAGGCAGCCCTGCAGGCCGCCGCCACGGCCGACGTCGTCGTGGTGGCGGCCGCCGGCAACGTCGGGTCGGGCGGCTGCATCGCCGACGGCCGGGACCAGGTCGTGCTCCCCGGTTGGTTCGACCCCGAGGTGCTCACGGTCGGCGCGGTCGGCCCCGACGACACCCCCGCCCCGTTCACGGTGCCGGGCCCGTGGGTCGACGTCGCGGCGCCCGGCACCGGCCTGCGCTCCCTCGCGGTCGGAGGTGGCACCACCGGCAACCTCGACGGCACCAGCTTCGCGACGCCCTGGGTGGCGGGGCTGGCCGCGCTGGTCCGCGAGCGGTTCCCCGAGCTCACGGCCACCGAGGTCGTGGACCGCATCCTGGCCACCGCCCGGAGGGCACCCGCCGGCGGCGACGCCCTCGGGTACGGGGTGGTGGACCCGATCGCCGCGCTGACAGCCCTACCCGTCCGCCTCGTCCCCGACGCGGAACGCCTGGCGAACGCCGCGGCGCTGGTGGCCGACCTGCCCGGCACCCGCCCGGCCGCCGACCCGCCGCCCGCCCCCGACCGCCCCCTGGACCTGCTGGCCGCCGCGGCCCTGCTCGCCGTGGCAGGTCTCACGGTCGTGGTGCTCCGCCGCCGCCCGAGGTACGGCGGACGACGATTCAGCCCGGAACGGGCTGAATCACGAGACGAGTAAGCCCAACTCGACCAGTGGTCGTAGGCGATCAGCGGATCGAGCGACGGGCCTGCCCGGCGCCCCAGGTGCACAGCAGGTGCAGGCCCAGGTCCCCCGCGGGTGCGGGGGCTGATGATCGGTCCGAGGTGACGGTGGAATGCCCTCCTCAGGGCGCTACCCCGGGTATCGGAACGAGTCTTTCATGGTCATGTAGACGCCACGGGCGTTCGATCTTGCTCCAACCCCGGACCGAGCTGCGCAGCCGATCTTCGGCAGCCCCTACTCGACCCGGTCAGACGCGATCTGGCGGCCCCGACGAGCAACTCGGGTTGCCCTCCCTCCCGGGCTGCCGAGTTGCTCTCAACGCAACGTCCGATGGCCGGCTCGCGAGGATGGAACGGGGCCACAGCCAGTCCCCACGCACCCACAGGGGCGGTCTCGTCAACGACGGGCGTGCCCCCGCGTCGGGGACGGCCGGCAACGTGACCACGGGGATCGGTAGTGCTGCCAACCCGACCACCTCCACAGGCGCGGGGTCAGGACGGACGGGTGGATCACGAGGAAATCCGCTGGCAGGGGTGGCTGCGCGCTACGAGTCGGGGACGGCGCGCCCGCGCGACGGTTTCTTGATCAGGTAGAAGGCGCAGCGAAGCGGAGGCCCGGTCATGCACGGGGAGACCACAGAGCGCCATGATCGGCCGGACCCGAGCCTGCCGTTCGGCAGCCTGACCGCGCAACACGGTCCACCAGCCCCAACCTGCGATGTCCGGCCTCAGCGACTTGATCGAGTTCAGATCAGGAGGGTGCGTCCAGCGCGCTCGGCGGGCTGGGCGGCACGTCCACCACCTTGCCCGCGGCGGCCAGGTCGAGGGTCGGGCCGGTGGGCAGCAGGCGCAGGGCAGCGTCGGGGGCCGGTTCGGCGGCGGTGATCCCGAGGGCGGCGGCGGTGGCGTCGTCGGCGACGCCGTGGGCCACGCCGCTCGCGGACACGAGCCACAGCGGGCCGGCATCCGGCGCGCGGCCGGGGGCGGTGCCACGCACGGCGCCGCCCGGCCCGACGGCCACCGCGTCGACCCGGGCTCCGGGCCCGTCGGCCTGCGCGAGCTCCACCGGGCCCGCACCGGCGAGGGGCGGCGCGGCGCCCGTCCACACGCCGCCGTTCGGATCGCCCCCGACGGCCCATGTCCAGCAGAGCGCGGGAGCCTCGGCGGCCTCCCGCAGCCGCGGTGCGACGTCGGGCCAGCCCTCGACGGGAAGCTCGTCGACGACGGCGGCACCGGCCAGTTCCGCTGCCCCGACCGGCTGTGGCTCCCGTGCCCCCGACGCCGCGCTCAGCAGGTCGGCGAGCACCACCGGCACCTCCTGCACCCCGCCGGCGAGCACGACGTAGTGCTGCGGCTCACCGCCGGCAGGGCGCGCGACGAGCACGTCACCGATCCGGCCCGGCAGCCCGTCCGGGGCCCGCCGGCCACGGGCCGGCACGGCCGGGTTGACCAGCGGCCGCCCCTCGGGCAGAAGCGACAGCAGGGCGGGTGTCACCGCCCGCGGTGCCCGGCCCGTGATCCCCAGCGCGGCGGCGACGCGCCCGTCGGCGGTGTCGACGCGGTGCCGGCGCCCGGCCGTGACGAGCCAGGTGGTGCCGTCGGCGTCCAGGAGCACCCCGTCCTCGGCGGGGCTCGCGGTGATCGGCGGCGCTCCGCCGATCACCGTGGTCTGCACGAGCGCGCCGTCCGGCGTGACGGTGTCGCAGACGGCCCAGCTCGGTGGCACCGCGGGCCCGCCGGGGCGGACGGCCAAGGCGCCGGGCACGGCGGCGGCCGGTGTGCGCGGGGCCCCGTCGAGAAGGGTGTCGGGCACCGGGACGGGAGTGGCGCCGGCCGGGTCGACGTCGGTGCTCCCGCCGGTGCGGAGGGCGGCGAGCACGAGCCGGGCCGCGGGCAGGTTGGCCACCGGGACGAGCCGGTCCGGACCGTGGGCCACCGCGTACATGGCGCCCGACCCGGCGCCGACGACAACGGCCTGACGCCGCCAGTCCGGTTGCGGCGACACCGCGGCGAGAACCGCGGCCCCGCACAGGCCGAGCAGCCCGAGCACGACGCCCACCAGCGCCGCCCGCCGCTGGGAGCGGATCTGCTCGTGCAGCGGCACCGGGTCGCCGCGCACCAGTGCCGCCTCGAGCCGCCGCAGGCCGAAGCGGTAGGCGTCGGCCTGGTCGCGGGTGGCCGGTGCCGGCACGGCGGTCGCTCGGCGGGACACGGGCCGACGGTAACGGCGGCACCCCCTCCGGCGTGGGCGTTCGGAGGAATCGGCAGTGCCCCGAGGTCGACCTCAGCCGACGGAGATCGCGTCCAGCCGCTCGCGCAGGAACGGCGCGGACACCACCGGCTCCAGGTCCGTCCGCCGCCCCACCGGCGGTGCGAGCGGCGTCACCAGCGCGTCGTGGTCCAGCTCGAAGAAGAACACCAGCGAGACGAGCTCCTCGTGCGGGGCGTCCGGCTGAGGCGGGAGCACCCGGTGCCGGCCGGAACGCCAGCGCAGCCCGGTCCAGTGGGCGAGCAGGTCGCCGATGTTGACGGTGAACGCGGCCGGGTCGTACGGGGCGTCGGACCAGCCGGCGCCGTCGACGTCGACCTGCAGCCCACCGGCGCCGGGTTCCCGGTCCAGCACGGTGACCGTGCCGAAGTCGGTGTGCGCGCCGATCCGGAACTGCCCGGGCGCCGGCTCGCCCACTTCGGTGAGCGGCGGGTAGCGGTTGATGTTGAACGTCCACGTCGGGTTCGCGGCGAGCGCCGTCAGCGCGTCGCGGCGCAGCCCGAGCGCGTCGGCGCACAGCTCCAGCAGCTCGCGCGACACCGCGGTCATCGCCGCGACGTAGCGGCCGACCGCGTCCCGCAGCTCCGGCACCTCGGCCGGCCAGACGTTCGCGGGGAACCACACCGCGTCCACGGCCGGGTCGCCGGTGGGCGTCTCCGGCCCCACCGCGAACGACTCCTTGAGGTCCGGCGGGGTCTCGACACCCTCGACGTTGCCGTTGGCCTCCATGCCGGGCGCGAGCCAGCCCCGGCCGCCGATCCGCACCGCGTACTGCTGCTTGACCTCGACGGGGAGCGCGAAGAACCGTCGCGCGGCCGCCCTGACGTCGGCGCGCAGTGCGTCGTCCACCCCGTGCCCGCTCGCCAGCAGGAACCCGGCGCGCTGCAGCCCATCGTCGACGGTGGGGCCGACCGCCGGGTCACCGGCTCGCCAGGCGGACAGGTCGACCGTGGGGATCATGAGGGGACCTCTCCGATGTCCTCGTACCAGAGCTCGGGCCGGGCGGCGATGAAGTCGGTCATCAGCGTGACGCAGCGCTCGTCGTCGAGCACGGTGACGGCCACCCCGTGCTCGGCCAGCCAGTCGTGCCCGCCGGAGAACGTGCGCGCCTCGCCGACGACCACGGCCCCGATCCCGAACTGGCGCACGAGACCCGAGCAGTACCAGCACGGCGACAGCGTCGTGACCATCACCGTGCTGCGGTAGTCGCGCTGCCGACCGGCGGCCCGGAACGCGGCGGTCTCCGCGTGCATCGACGGGTCGCCGTCCTGCACGCGCCGGTTGTGCCCGCGGCCGAGCAGCGTGCCGTCGGCGGCGAAGAGCGCCGCGCCGATCGGGATGCCGCCCTCGTCGAGGCCGGCCTTCGCCTCGTCGAGCGCCACGTCGAGCGATGTGCCGGGATCGAGAGCCACGATGGTCACTCTGCGGGCCCGGTGGTGTGCCTCGCAACCCGCCGGAACATCACGGCGTACACCGCGGCCGCCAGCACGAACCCGACGACGAACGTCACGTCGCCCACCCCGGGCACCAGCTGCGGTACCAGGCCGGCGAACAGCGCCTGGTTGGAGAACAGCGGCACCGAGACCACGATCCCCACGAGGAGCGCGACGAGCCCGGCGTGGTTGCGGTAGGCGCGGTCGTAGAGCAGTTCGACCGCGAGCCGGTCGCGGCGCAGGTACTGGTCGGTGAGCACCACCCCGAGCCACGGCCCGATCCAGTAGACGATGACGAGCAGGAACGCCTCGTAGCTGTGTGCGGCGTCGGCGAGCGCGAGCAGCGCGATCACGAACCCGACCACGCCGAACGCGAGCGCCACCACGGCCCGCGCCCAGCGCAGGGGCACGTCCACGCCCGCGCTGAGGAAGGCCATCGCGCCCGAGTAGACGTTCAGCACGTTGGCGGCCACCGCACCGAGCGCGATCGCCAGCAGGGTGAGCGCCGCGAGCGCTCCTGGCAGCACGCCGACGAACGCGGTAGCAGGGTTGTCCGACGCCACGCCGGCCGCCGCGGTGGCACTCACGGACGCCGCACCCACGATCATCAGGACGCTCGTCGACCCGAAGAGGCCCAGCCCGGCGGCGAGGCCGGTGCGCAGCCGCGGGGAGTCGGCGGGCAGGTAGCGCGCGTAGTCGGCCGCGTACGGGCTCCAGCCCGCCGTGTAGCCGACGACCGCCCCGACCGTGAGCAGGAACCCGCCGAGGCCGCCGGTGCCGCCCCCGTCGGGCACGAAGCCCGGGTCGGACCGGGCGAGCACGATCACCGCGCCGATCGCGAACACGATCGCGAGCACCGGGAAGGCGAACCGTTCGAACGCCTGCACGAGGTTGTGGCCGACGAAGGCGATCCCGATCTGCACCAGCACGACGACGACCAGCCATGCGGCGGCCGGCAGGCCGGTGAGGGATTCCAGCGCGAACGCGGCGCTGACGCTGTTGACGGCGAACCAGCCGAACCCGGAGGTGATCGTCATCAACGCCGACGGCACGGCGTTGCCGCGGTAGCCGAACGCCGCCCGGCCGAGGACCATCTGCGGCACCCCGACCGACGGTGCCCGCGCCGACAGCACACCGTGTGCCATCGCGGAGATCCCGTTCCCGAGCAGGATCGCCGCGACGGCCTGCGCGAACGTCAGACCGAACGCCGACACGGACAGGACGCCGACGAAGACCGTGGCGAACTCGAGGTTCGGCGAGGTCCACGTCCAGAACAGCTGGCGGGGCCTGCCGTGCCGTTCGGCCGCGGGGATCGGTTCGTTGCCGCCCGGCTCGACGGCCACCACCCGATCGCCGTAGTGCCGGTCGGCGGCGGTGGCAGCGGGTGAGGGTTCGGCGGTCACCGCATCACTCTCGATCCCGGACGCCGCCGCGGCAACCGCTCGGCCGCGTCGTTAACGCCGATGTTCGTTCTGCCGGGCCACGGTGAGGTCGAGGGCCCGCAGGACGGCCTGCATCTGCTCGGCGGCGGGCCGGCCCCGCCGCTCCCGCAGCTGGCGAACCGCCTGGTCGAGCTGGTCTGCGGTGACCGTGCGCGGCGGGTGGTGTGGCGCGGGGCGGCGGCCGATGCCCAGCGAGAAACTCGCACAATCGGCGGCAGCATGATCCGGGCCCCCCAGCCGGACATCAGGCGTCGTCGTCAAGGCGTCTCCGTTCGGTGGCGCGCAACGGGCGATGCTCGGTCCATCGGGTGAAAAGATCGAGCCGGCGTCACCGTACGTGTTGTGCCTCTTCGTGTGAATTCCCCGTGGGAAAATTCCAGGTGTCAGGACGGCGGCGGGCGCCGAACGTAACCCGTTCGGCCTAGGGGCCTCTCAGGCTGGGGGACGCGCAGCCGCCGCGTGGCCCGGGCCCTGGCGGCGAGCTCGGTGGTCGGCGGGTAGTCCACCGCCACCAGGGTCAGCCCGTGGGCCGGGGCCACCGGCACCTCGCTCGCCCGTTCCGAACGCCACAACAGCTCCGCGGGCCAGTCGGCCGCCCGCCGGCCCCGTCCGACGTCCAGCAGCGCGCCGACCAGGCTGCGCACCATCGAGTGACAGAAGGCGTCGGCCGCCACGGCGGCCTGCACCACACCATCGGCCTCGTGGGTCCAGGTGAGCTCCTGGAGCGCCCGCACCGTGGTCGCGCCCTCGCGACGCTTGCAGAACGCGGCGAAATCGTGCTCCCCCAGGAGGCCGTCCGAAGCGGCGCGGACGGCGTCGAGGTCGAGCGGGTGCGGCCAGGCGAGCGTGTCGCGAGCCCGCAGCGGCTCGGCCCCGTACGGCGCGGTGGCCACCCGGTAGCGGTAGTGGCGACGGAGCGCGGAGAAGCGGGCGTCGAACTCCTGCGGCACGGGCGTCACGTCGCGCACGCGCACGTCCGGCGGCAGCAGCCGGGCGAGCCGGCGCACCAGCCACGCCGGATCGAGATCGGCGGGCAGGTCGGCATGCGCGACCTGCCCGATGGCGTGCACGCCGGCGTCGGTGCGGCCGGCCACGGTCAGCGCCACCGCCGCGCGCACGATGAGGCCCAGCGCCTCCTCGAGCACCCCGCACACCGTCCGTAGGGCGGGCTGGCGGGCCCATCCGGAGAAGTCGGTGCCGTCGTAGGCGATGTCGAGCCGGAACCGCACTGCCGCGGACGGCTCCGGAACGCCGTCGAGCCCGCCGTCCGGGTGGACGGCGGGCTCGACGGGATGATGCGTACCGGCGATCAGGACTCCTCGGAGGAGGCGTCCTCACGCTGGGAGGCGGGCAGCTGGAAACCGGCGGCCTCAGCGGCCTCCGGCGTGGCGAACCAGACCTCGGCCACGGTGCGGTCGTAGTGCGACGACCCGGGCACGTGGTACAGCTTCGAGTCCTCGTTGCCCTTGATCGCGAAGCCCTCCGGGGCCTCGGCCGCGTCCTCGAGCGGGGCGTGGCTGCCCTCGCCGTACGGCGCGTCCTCGGTGGAGGTGCTCTCCTCGGCAGCCTCGGAGGTCTCCGCGGGGGCGGCCTCCTCGACAGGTGCCGGAGCAGCGGTCTTCTGCTGCTGCGACGCCGCGACGCGGCGGGCCCGGTCGGCCTCGTCGGTGACGGTCTTCTGCGAGACCAGCTCGATCACGGCCATGGGGGCGTTGTCGCCCTTGCGCGGCAGCGTCTTGGTGATCCGCGTGTAGCCACCGTTGCGGTCGGAGAAGAACGGCCCGATCTCCTCGACGAGCCGGTGCACGACCGACTTGTCGCGGATGACCTTCATGATCTCGCGGCGGTTGTGCAGGTCGCCCCGCTTCGCCTTCGTGATCAGCCGCTCGGCGTACGGCCGCAGCCGGCGGGCCTTCGCCTCGGTGGTGGTGATCCGACCGTGCTCGAAGAGCGCCGTGGCCAGGTTGGCCAGGATCAGCCGCTGGTGCGCGGGCGACCCGCCGAGGCGGGGACCCTTGGTGGGCTGAGGCATGGCTACAGCTGCTCCGTTTCTGCGTAGTCCTGGCCGTCGTCCCCGAAGTGGTCGGGGTCGAACGCCTCGGACCCGTACTCGACGGCGGCGGCCGACGGGTCGAATCCGGGCGGGCTGTCCTTCAGGGCCAGGCCGAGGCCGACGAGCTTCATCTTGACCTCGTCGATGGACTTGGCGCCGAAGTTGCGGATGTCGAGCAGGTCGGCCTCGCTGCGGCCCACGAGCTCGCCCACGGTGTGGATGCCCTCGCGCTTGAGGCAGTTGTAGGAGCGGACGGTCAGGTCCAGCTCCTCGATCGGCATCGCGAAGGCCGCGATGGTGTCGGCCTCCTGCGGCGACGGGCCGATCTCGATGCCCTCGGCGTCGACGTTGAGCTCGCGGGCGAGCCCGAACAGCTCCACGAGGGTCTTGCCGGCCGAGGCCAGCGCGTCCCGCGGGGTGATCGAGGGCTTGGTCTCGACGTCGAGCACCAGCTTGTCGAAGTCGGTGCGCTGCTCGACGCGGGTGGCCTCGACCTTGTAGGTGACCTTCATGACCGGCGAGTAGATCGAGTCGACCGGGATGCGGCCGATCTCGGCGCCGGTGGCCTTGTTCTGCATGGCCGGCACGTAGCCGCGGCCCCGCTCGACGACGAGCTCCACCTCGAGGCGGCCCTTGTCGTTCAGGGTGGCGATGTGCAGGTCCGGGTTGTGCACGGTGACGCCGGCCGGGGGCACGATGTCGCCCGCGGTGACGGTGCCGGGGCCCTGCTTGCGCAGGTACATGGTCACCGGCTCGTCCTCCTCGGAGCTGACGACCAGCTCCTTGAGGTTGAGGATGATGTCGGTGACGTCCTCCTTGACCCCGGGCACGGTGGTGAACTCGTGCAGGACGCCGTCGATGCGGATGCTCGTGACCGCGGCGCCGGGGATGGAGGAGAGCAGCGTGCGCCGGAGCGAGTTGCCCAGCGTGTAGCCGAAGCCCGGCTCCAGCGGCTCGATGACGAACCGGGAACGGGTGTCGACGACCGATTCCTCGGCCAGTGAGGGGCGCTGAGAGATCAGCATGGGTGTGGTGCCTCCTTCAGGCCTGCGGCAACCGCTATTTGATGCCGCAGCGAGAACCCCCGGCCCCACCCTGCGGGGCCGGGGGGTGTCGAGCTACTTGGAGTAGAGCTCGACGATCAGCTGCTCGTTGACCTGCGTGTCGATCTGGGCCCGCTCGGGGAGCTGGTGCACCAGGATCCGCATGGTCGAGGGGACGACCTGCAGCCAGGCCGGAACCGGACGGTCGCCGAGGAGCTCCTTGGCGATGATGAACGGGTCCGTGCTCACCGACTTGGGGCGGACGTCGATGATGTCGTACCGGGACACCCGGTAGCTGGGGATGTTGACCTTCTCGCCGTTGACGAGGAAGTGGCCGTGAGCCACCAGCTGACGGGACATCCGCCGGGTGCGGGCGAGACCCGCCCGGTACACGACGTTGTCCAGGCGCGACTCGAGGATCTGCAGCAGGTTGTCGCCGGTCTTGCCCTGGCGACGGTTTGCTTCCACGTAGTAGCGGCTGAACTGCCGCTCGAGGACGCCGTAGGCGAACTTCGCCTTCTGCTTCTCCTGCGACTGCAGGAGGAACTCCGTCTCCTTGATCCGGATCCGGCCGTGCTGGCCGGGCGGGTAGGGACGGCGCTCGAACGCCTGGTCGCCGCCGACGAGGTCGACCTTCAGCCGGCGGGACTTGCGGGTCATGGGGCCGGTGTAACGAGCCATTCTGGTTACTCCCTTTCCCTAGACCCGGCGCCGCTTGGGCGGACGGCAGCCGTTGTGCGGCTGGGGGGTGACGTCGGAGATCGTGCCGACCTCGAGGCCGGCGGCCTGCAGCGAGCGGATCGCGGTCTCGCGGCCGGAGCCCGGACCCTTCACGAACACGTCGACCTTCTTCATGCCGTGCTCGGCGGCCTTGCGCGCGGCGCTCTCGGCGGCCATCTGCGCCGCGAACGGCGTGGACTTGCGCGAGCCCTTGAAGCCGACGTGGCCCGCGGAGGCCCACGCGATCACGGCACCGGCCGGGTCGGTGATCGAGACGATCGTGTTGTTGAACGTGCTCTTGATGTGGGCCTGGCCCACGGCGATGTTCTTCTTCTCCTTGCGACGGACCTTCTTGGGTCCGCCCGCGGCACGAGTGCGGGGAGGCATTACTTCTTACCTGCCTTCTTCTTCCCGGCCACGGTCTTCTTCGGACCCTTGCGGCCGCGGGCGTTGGTCTTGGTGCGCTGGCCGCGCACCGGCAGGCCCCGACGGTGCCGGATCCCCTGGTAGCAGCCGATCTCGATCTTGCGACGGATGTCGGCCTGCACCTCGCGGCGCAGGTCACCCTCGACGCGGTAGTTGGTCTCGATGTACTCGCGGAGGGCGGTGACGTCCTCGTCGGTGAGATCCCGGGAGCGCAGGTCCGGGCTGATGCCCGTGGCGTCCAGGATCTCCTTGGACCGGGTGCGTCCGATCCCGTAGATGTAGGTCAGCGCGATCTCCATCCGCTTCTCGCGGGGGAGGTCGACGCCGGACAGGCGTGCCATGCGGCAGCGTTCTCCTCTGTTGTTCGCCAGGTCTGCCCAGCGCCCACCCCGGTTGCCGTGAAAATCTGGTCGCCTCGCTGTAGCTCGGCTCGGCATCCGGGCCCCGGCCTGGTTCCGGGGGTGGTAGCGCCCGTGTGGCGCGGTAGGTGCGCTGGGTTCCTCTAGTTGTCCTACGACGTGCGGGTGATCAGCCCTGGCGCTGCTTGTGGCGCAGGTTCTCGCAGATCACCATGACCCGCCCGTGACGGCGGATCACCTTGCACTTGTCGCAGATCTTCTTGACGCTCGGCTGGACCTTCACGTCCGTCGCTCTCTCGTTTGGGTCTGTGTCGTCACTTGTAGCGGTAGACGATGCGGCCGCGGGTCAGGTCGTATGGCGACAGCTCCACCACCACCCGGTCCTCGGGGAGGATCCGGATGTAGTGCTGACGCATCTTGCCGCTGATGTGTGCGAGGACCCGGTGTCCGTTCTCCAGTTCCACGCGGAACATCGCGTTCGGCAGGGGCTCGACGACCCGGCCTTCGACCTCGATCGCCCCGTCCTTCTTGGCCATGTCCTCCGCGATTCGTGACAGGTGGACGTACTCTTCGTTCCGTGCTTGGGCACGTCGTCGCTCCGGGACCGTGAGGTGCGGGAGGCACGACGGAACCGGCGCCAGTGGGCGCGCCGAAAGACCAGTGTACGACCGTTGCACGCGTGCGCACACGCGGGGTGGGCGGCCCCGCTCCCGGTCACGCCCGAAACGGGACGATCCTGTCGGTCCACGGCGCTACTGTCACTTGACCTCGACCCCAGTTCACGTAGTCCCGTGGAACGGTGATGACCGCTCAGACCGCCAGCCGCCGCGTGCCGCGGCCCCTCCGGCCGTTCCGCCACCGCGAGTACCGCCTCCTGGTCATCTCGATGGCCGCCTCCCTGTTCGCGAGCGGGCTGTGGCTCGTCGCGATCGTCTACCAGGTCATCGCGCTCGGCGGCGGCCCCACCGAGCTGTCCGTCGTGGCCACGGCCACCGCCGTCGGCCTGCTGGTCAGCGCCCTCGGGGGCGGTGTCGCCGCAGACCGGCTGCCCAAGCGGGCCCTCCTGCTCGGCGTCGAGGGCGTCCGGGTCGTCGCGGCCGCCACGGCGGGCGTTCTGGCCGTCACCGGCGTTCTGCAGCTGTGGCACCTCGCCGTCATCGCGTTCGTGCTCGGTGCCGCGGAGGCCTTCTTCTTCCCCGCGTACTCGGCGATCCTGCCCACCCTCCTGCCCGCCGACGAGCTGCTCGCCGCCAACGGCGTCGAGGGCACCCTGCGGCCGGTGGCCCAGCAGGCGCTCGGCCCGGCGCTCGCCGGAGTCCTGGTCGGCGCGTTCTCCCCGAGCGCCGCGTTGCTGCTCGCGGCCGGCATCTACGCGCTCGCCGCCATCACGCTGGTGGCGATGCGCCGCGTGGCCATCGTTCCGTCGGCCGAGCGCACCTCCGTGCTCGGCGACATGGCCGAGGGCTTCCGCTACCTGTTCAGCACCGGCTGGTTGTTCGCCACGCTCGCCTTCGCCACCCTCTACGTGCTCGTGCTGATCGGTCCGCTCGAGGTGCTCCTGCCGTTCGCGGTGCGCGAGCAGACCGGGGGCGGCGCCAGCAGCTTCGCGCTCGTGCTCGGCGCGTTCGGGCTGGGCGGCGCGATCGGGTCGCTCGTGGTGTCGTCGTGGCGGCTGCCCCGGCGCTACCTCACCACCATGAACCTGCTGTGGGGTGCGGGCGCCGCCCCGCTCGCCCTGATCGGCATCACCACGCACCTGTGGGTCATGGCGGCTGCCACCTTCGTCGTCGGGTTCACCGGCTCGGCCGCGATGGTCATCTGGGGCACGTTGCTGCAGCGGCGCGTCCCGAAGCACCTGCTCGGTCGCGTCTCCAGCCTCGACTTCTTCGTGTCACTCGCCCTCATGCCGGTCTCGATGGCGGTGGCGGGGCCGGCCGGCGAGCTGCTCGGCGTGCCGGTCACGTTCGTGCTGGCCGGCCTCGTGCCGGTGTTCCTGGCCACCGCCGCGATCCTCGGCTGGCGGCTCCCGGCCGACGAGATCGCCCACCCGCTCGACACCCCGGCCGAGCCGGAGAAGGCCGACGACCTGCCTGCGACCTGACCACTGTCACTGGCTCCCTGCCCATCTCGTCTCAGGGGACGACAGAATCCGACCGGTGGAAAGAGGCAGTGATGCGGGTCTTCGTCGCAGGGGGTACGGGAGCGCTGGGCCGGCGGCTGGTGCCGCGGTTGGTGGCGCACGGGCACGAGGTGACCGCCACGACCCGGAGGGCCGACAAGGTCGGTGAGCTGCATGCGCTCGGCGCCCGGCCCGTCGTCGTGGACGGGTTGGACGGGATCGCCGGCGGGCGGTCGAGTCGGTGGGCGCCAAGCCGCCGCTGCGGCTGCCGGTGTGGCTCGCTCGGCTCGCCGCCGGGGAGGTCGTCGTGCGCTGGATGACCGAGGGCCGGGGTGCGTCCAACGCGAAGGCGAAGCGCGAGCTGGACTGGCGGCCCGCCTGGACCAGCTGGCGGGAGGGCTTCCGCCACGGACTCACCGCCGCGGGCCCTTCCGGCCTGGCCGACCGGGAGGTGCTCGGATGATCGACCCCGACGAACCGGCCGAGGCGCTGCGCCCGCTGCTGTTCTCGATCGCCTACCGGATGCTCGGCAGCGTCGGTGACGCCGAGGACATCGTCCAGGAGACGTTCGTCCGCTACCAGCGGGCGCTCGGGGAGGGCACCCGCATCGAGTCGACGCGGGCTTACCTCTCGGCGGCGGCCACCCGGCTGGCGATCGACCACCTGCGGTCGGCCCGGGTGCGCCGCGAGTCCTACGTGGGGCAGTGGCTCCCCGAACCGCTGCTCACCGACGACGGGAAGGAGGACCCGGCGCTGCACGCCGAGCAGGCCGACACCCTGTCGATGGCCTTCCTCCTCGTGCTGGAGCGGCTCAACCCGGTCGAGCGGGCCGTCTTCCTGCTCCACGACGTGTTCGGCTACGGCTACGACGAGGTGGCCACGATCGTCGGCAAGACCGAGACGAACAGCCGCCAGCTCGCCGCGAGGGCCCGGCGGCATCTCGAGGCGAGCAGGCAGCGGTTCGACGCGTCCCGGGAGGAGCAGCAGGAGCTCGCCGAGCGCTTCTTCGCCGCCGTCACCGACGGCGATGTCGGCCAGCTGGTCGACATGCTGGCCGCCGACGTCGTGGTCTACGGGGACGGGGGCGGCAAGGCCCCGCAGTGGATGGTGCCGATCGCGGGCGTCGACAAGGTGTCGCGCCTGTTCGCCGCGGTGGGCCGGCAGATGGGCGAGCTCGGCATCCGGCTGCAGCTGCGCGAGATCAACGGGCAGCCCGGGGCACTGGTGCTCGACGCGGACGAGCAGATCACCAACGTGTTCGTGCTCGACGTGGCCGACGGCGTCGTCCAGACCATCCGATCGGTCATCAACCCGGACAAGCTCCACCACCTCGGGCCCGTCGCCGACGTGCGCGCGCTCATGCGCCGACGACGGGAGTGACGCGGGGAATCCCTGCCCGGGGCGAGGTGGGCTGCTCCCGATACCGGCCCGGAGACACCCCGAACTCCCACTTGAACGCCTTCGCGAAGGCGAACTCCGAGACATAGCCGGTGCGGGTGGCGACAGCGCGCAGCGGGCGGTCCGACTCACGCAGGAGCAGTGCGGCGGTGGTCATCCGCCACCACGTCAGGTAGGTCAGCGGCCGGTGAGCCGACGGTCTCGGTGAACCGCCGGGCGAACGGGGCGCGGGAGAGCCCGGCCCGCGCCGCGAGCGGCTGCACCGTCCACGGCCGCTCGGGATGGCCGTGGATCGCCCGGAGCGACTCCGCCACCGCGGGGTCACCGAGTGCGGCGCTCCAGCCCGACGTCGCGCCGGCCGGTTGCTCGTCGTACCAGGCGCGGTGAGCGCACGAAACTGCTCGCCGAACGGGTAGTGAGCCGGTATCGGGTCGCCACGGCTGTCACCACAGCAACAGCGAACCGAAGCGGCTGATCAAGCCGGCGTTCCGGAACGTGCCGCCGGTGGCAGGTGCTCCTCGGCGCGCTGAACGACCCGGGCATGGATTCGGCCGCAACCTGGACGAGCCACGCGCGCGCTACCGCGGCCGGTCTTCCGCTGTGAGTCGTGGGCTGCAGCTCACGGGACCCCGGCACTCCGGATGTGATCGACCGCCTCATCTCCCGTCGCGGCCGCCTTCCACAGCCGATCCCACAGGGCCATGTACGGGCGCACCGCGTTCGGGTCCGTGATCTCCTGCCCTCCGTGGACCAGCTCTGCCGTGACGAAGGACGATTCGTCGGCAGCCTGAAAGATGATGAAGCTGTGCCACGCCGGCGTGCCGGTGCGCCGGTTCGGCAGGATCGCGATCTCCACCGTGGGTAGCGTCGCCAGCGACAGCAACCGGTCCCGCTGTGCGTCCAACACGCCCGCCTCGGGCACCCAAAGGAGAGCTGCCTCGGCAATCAGGAACTCGAACCGGCGCCCCTTCTCGAACAGGACCTGCTGCCGCTGGAGCCGGGCAGCAAGTGCCACCGCGGTGTCCCGTTCGGATTCGGGGTCGGTCTGCTCGATCACCAGGCGGGCGTACTCCGCCGTCTGCAGGAGCCCCGGCAGCCAGGTGAGCTGGCAGTTCCTGATCAGAGTGGCTGACTTCTCCCGCTCGCCGGCCACACCCTGCAGGTGCGACTCGTCCGTCGGAAGCATGTCTCCCCACGGACGGGTTTCGCCGTGAGCCGCGTCGGCCAGCCCGATCACCCGATCGCGAACGTCCTGATCATCGCGGACGTCGCACGTGCGCAGCCAAGCGTTCACCTGTTCACGGGTGGGGAGGGTCTCGCCATGCTCGATTCGCGATATCCCCGCCTGGCTCGAGGACAGCGCTTCTACGAGGACGCGCTGCGACAGCCCGGCAAGGCTACGAAGCTTGCGGAGCTCAGCGCCGAGCTGACGACGCACGCGCGAAGGCTCAGCCAAGGACACCCACCAGAAACTCGTTCAGCGGCACCGCCCCCGCCGCGACGGCGTGGAGCCGCTCAGCGAGCATGCGCACCTCGTTCGGGTCTGTGACCAGGTCAGCACCGAGCCACTGGCCGCGTTCGTTGTAGCGCATGACCACGGCATGCGCATCCGGCTCGTTCTCGTCGAACAGCCAGAAGTCGGGGCCGACTTCAGCGACAGAGCGAGGCACGACCAGCACCCGCTCACCGACGGCCTGCGACTCCCGGTAGGACGCCAACTGGTAGCGCTGGTAGTCGGTCAACGGCTCGTCCACGGCGCGCACGCGGGTCCACAACTTGCCAGCTGCGACGGTCGAGATCGCGATCCGAGCAAGCCACGGATCAGTCGACACAGACCGCAGTGGACGCGGAAGCCCCTCGCGGAAGGCGCGAAGCCGAACCGCCTCCTGTCCACCGACGTCGTAGGCCGGGAGCGTCTCCAAGCGCGCGACGGTGTGGCGGAACGAATCGAAGAGGGCGTCGAACTCCTCCGGAGTCACTGCTGTTGCGGCTGCGGAACGGGCCGGCGCGTGGATCGGGCGAACAGGGCGCGTAGCAGCATGCCAACCGGGAGCCGGGACAGCAGCCGTGCCCATGCCTCCGCCGGAATGTGCACCACATCCTCACCCGAGGGGAGCGGTACCGGGCTCTCGGTGACGTAACCCTGCACCTTCACGTCCCCGTCACCTGGTCGCGATGGAAGGTCGGGCAAGGACCGCCGTCGCAACTGCCCGCCAGCAGCTCATACGCCATCCGATGTCATCCCCTCAAATCCACAGCCATCCAGCTCGCTTCCGATCGTCTCGCTCTCCTCGCCTCTGGTCAACCCCAAGCTCTTGCACTACGGAGAAATCTGGAACATTCTGAATAGATCTGGATGCACCGGCTGCGGATGAGCCGGCCGGCCAGCACAACCTCAAAGCGCAGCGCTCAGAAGGGACACGCGATGCTCGTGCTCGACCGCAACCGCCCTCGTCCGTGGTGGCGGCGCTGGCTGCGTCGCTTCAGATCGGCCGCTGCCCTCGGCCGAGCACGCCGATGACCGGGTCGCCGAGCGCACTCGCGGCGGCCATCGCGCTGGCACCTGGCCTCGCTTCGCGTCTGATCGCCGAGCACGTGGACGACGGCACCGGCCGATGCCGCCTCTGCACCGTCGGCGGCCAGGCCGGCCACCAACGCTGGCCATGCCGGATCCATGACGCGGCGTCAGAGGCAGCCCGTCTCACTGACAGCCGTGCAGCGCACCGTCCGGACCTGGCTGAGGGCCCCGCCCCGCTCAGGGCTGACCGATCCGGTCCACCTGCCCCGGCGCCATCGGGCGGTACGACGGGTCGGAGAAGATCACGTGGGTGTTCGGGTCGGCCTGGCTGAGCGCCCACAGCCCCACGGCGTCGGCCGCGGTGAACACCACGGCGGCCACGATCGCGAGCACCAGCCGCCTGCGGCGGTGGCGGCGCCGCCAGCCGGCGCTGGCCCGGCGGTACGCGTCGGGGTCGGCCTGCACGCCCGCGGCGAGGGCGCCGAACGCCTCGCGCAGCCGCTCGTCGGTGCCAGGCATGGTCATCGCCGCTCCTCGAGCGTGCGCGACAGCGCGGCCATCCCGCGGGAGACATGAACCTTGACCGACCCCGCCGTGATGCCCATCGCGTCTGCTATCTCACTCTCGCGCAGGTCGAGCCAAAACCGTAACACCAACGCCTCCCGCTGCCGGGCCGGCAGCGCGCGCACCGCGTCCACCAGCGCTTTCTGGTCGTCCCGCAAGACGGCGCGCTCCTCGCCCGAGGCCGCGTGCGCCGGCTCGTCACCGGTGCGCGCCGCGTGCTTGCGCACCACCTGCAGGTGCCGGATGCGCATCCGGGTCAGGTTCACCACCACCGAGCGCAGGTAGGTGGCCGCCGCCTCCGGGCTGCGCAGCCGCGGCCATCGGCGGTAGAGCTGGTAGAACGCCTCCGCGACGACGTCCTCGGCGTCGTCGGCACCCAGCAGCACGGCGAGCCGCACGAGCGGCAGGTGGTGGGCCTCGAACAGCTCGGCGACCGCCGCCTCGCGGTCGGGTCCGGAGGGCTCGGGGAACGGCTCGGTGCGCTGCAGGGAGGTGCCGACGTCCTTCATCGCGCCACACCCGCCCTCGGGATGCCCCGCCGGCCGAACACCGGGGTGAGCACCGCCGCCACGGCGAGGTTCACCGCGAGCGCGACGACGGCGACGTAGAGCAGGACGGGGCCGATCGCGACCACGGAGGTGAACCCGCCCGTCACGGCGAACACGGTGCCGACGATCATCCCCACCGCCCAGCCGGCGAGCAGCGCCGAGCGATGCCACCAGTCGGTGAACAACCCCAGAGCGACGGCCGGGAACGTCTGCAGGATCCAGATGCCGCCGAGCAGCTGCAGGTTGATGGCGTCCTGCTCGCGCAGCCCGAACACGAAGGCCAGTGCCGCCACCTTCGCCAGCAGCGACACCCAGCGCGCCACCCGCACCTCGTGCTTGGGCGTGGCGTGCGGCAGGAAGAACTCGACGTAGACGTTGCGGGTGAAGAGGGCCGCGACCGCCACCGACATCACCGCGGCCGGCACGAGCGCCCCCACGACGAGCGCCCCGAACACCGCTCCGCTCGCCAGCTCCGGCAGGAGCTCCCGCACCATGAGCGGGACGGCGACCTCGGCGTTGCCCACCGGCGCGACGACGCCCATGGCCAGTGCGGCGATGCCGAGCAGGCCGAAGAGGCCGAGCACGAAGGTCCATGCGGGCATCGCGACGGCGCTGCGGCGCAGGGCGCCGGGGCTGTCGGCGGCGAACGCGGCCGTGAGCACGTGCGGGTACATCGGGAGGGCGAGCGCGGAGCCCAGCGCGAGGGTGGCGAAGGCCGGGTGCAGCGCCGGGTCCAGCAGCAGGCCGCCGTTCGTGCCGCCGCGCAGCTCTCGATCGGCGCCGTCGAACACCGCGGCGAACCCGCCCAGCCGCCCGATCGCCACGGCCACCACGCCGAACGCCGCCCCGAACACGAGCACACCCTTGGCCAGCGAGATCACGGCGGGCGCCCGCAGCCCGCTGCGGAACGTGGCACCGGCGAGCACCGCGAAGACGGCGGACAGGGCCAGGTCGCCGGCCAGGCCCTCCGGGTACAGCCCGCCGGCCGCGAGCACGGCGCGCACCCCGAGCAGCTGCAGGGCGATGTACGGCATCGTCGCCAGCACGCCGGTGAGCGCGACCACCAGCATCAGCGCGGGCGAGTCGTACCGCGCGCGCACGTAGTCGGCCACCGTCACCGCGCCGGTGCGCCGCGCCGCCGTCCACAGCCGGGGCAGGAGCACGAACAGGACGGGACAGAGGATCACGGTGTAGGTGAGGGGGAAGAAGCCCAGCGCGCCGGTGCCGTAGACGAGGCCGGGCACGGCGGCGAACGTGTAGGCCGTGAAGATCGAGCCACCGAGCAGGAACCAGGTGACCCAGGTGCCGAACCGCCGGTCGCCCAGCGCCCACCCCTCGAGGTGCGGCAGCACGTCCCTGCGGTGGAACCAGCGCGCGGAGAACGCCAGCACCGAGGTCACGCCGAGCACGGCGATGAACGCGAGAGTGGCCAGCGGCTCGTCCATGGCCCCCACACCTCATCAGGCGGTTCGGCCCGTGTCCATTCCCTTGCCACGCGGAACCCGGGGAAAGTCCGTGCCGGCTGTCAACCGGATGCACGATGTCGGCAACTACTGCTCGGACCGCGGCGACGGAGCCGCGGAGGGCGAGGAGATGTGATGTTGCAGAGGCTGGGGCCCCGGCTCATCCCGGGAGGCACCGCATGACGCTCACCGAGGCACGGTCGCGGATGAACCCGCGCTCGGTGCTGATCTGGACTGCCGTCGCCGTCGTGGGCGCAGTGGCGTGGGGCGTGCTGGCGATCTCCCGCGGGGAAAACGTCTCTGCGATCTGGCTGGTGGTGGCCGCGCTCGGGTCGTACGCCATCGCCTACCGCTTCTACGCGCGGTTCATCGTCAAGCGGGTGCTGCAGGTCGACGACAGCCGCGCCACGCCCGGCGAACGGGTGGACAACGGCACCGACTTCCAGCCGATGGACCGCCGGGTGCTCTTCGGCCACCACTTCGCGGCGATCGCCGGCGCGGGCCCGCTCGTCGGCCCCGTGCTGGCCGCGCAGATGGGTTACCTGCCCGGCACGATCTGGATCATCTTCGGCGTCATCTTCGCCGGCGCCGTGCAGGACATGGTCGTGCTGTTCTTCTCGATGCGCCGCGACGGCCGCAGCCTCGGCCAGATGGCGCGCGACGAGATCGGCGTGGTCGGCGGCATCGCCGCCCTCGTCGCCGTGTTCGCGATCATGATCATCCTGCTCGCGGTGCTCGCGCTGGTGGTCGTGAACGCGCTCTCGCACTCGCCGTGGGGCACCTTCTCCATCGCGATGACGATCCCCATCGCCCTGTTCATGGGCTTCTACATGCGGTCCATCCGGCCGGGGCGGGTCATCGAGACCAGCCTCATCGGCGTCGCGCTGCTGCTGCTCGCGATCGTCGCGGGCGGCTGGGTGCAGAACTCGAGCTGGGCCGACACGTTCACCCTCGCCCCGACCACGCTGGTGATCTTCCTGATCATCTACGGCTTCGCGGCCTCGGTGCTGCCGGTGTGGATGCTGCTCGCCCCGCGCGACTACCTGTCGACCTTCATGAAGATCGGCACGATCGCGCTGCTCGCGATCGGCGTGATCTTCACCGCGCCGGTGCTCAACACCGATGCGTTCACCGAGTTCGCCTTCACCGGCGCCGGCCCGGTGTTCGCGGGGTCGCTCTTCCCGTTCGTGTTCATCACGATCGCGTGCGGCGCCCTCTCCGGCTTCCACGCGCTGGTCTCCTCGGGCACCACCCCGAAACTGATCCAGAAGGAGTCGCAGGTCCGGCTCATCGGCTACGGCGCGATGCTGATGGAGTCGTTCGTCGCGATCATGGCCCTGATCGCCGCCTGCATCCTCGACCCCGGGCTCTACTTCGCGATGAACGCCCCCGCGGGGGTGCTCGGCACGACGGTCGAGTCGGCGTCCGAGGCGGTGAACAACCTCGGCTTCACGATCACGCCGCAGGAGCTCACCGCGGCGGCCGCCGCCGTTCAGGAGAGCACCCTCGTGGCCAGGACCGGCGGGGCACCCACCCTCGCCGTCGGCATGTCGGAGATCTTCTCCGGCGCGTTCGGCGGCGACGCGCTGAAGGCGTTCTGGTACCACTTCGCGATCATGTTCGAGGCGCTGTTCATCCTCACCACGGTGGACGCCGGCACCCGCGTCGGGCGCTACATGCTGCAGGACACCCTCGGCAACGTCTACAAGCCGTTCTCGAACGTGAACTGGAAGCCGGGCCTGTGGATCACCAGCGCGATCGTCGTGCTGGGGTGGGGCTACTTCCTGTACGCGGGCGTCACCGACCCGCTGGGCGGCATCAACCAGCTCTTCCCGCTGTTCGGTATCGCCAACCAGCTGCTCGCGGCCGTGGCGCTCACGGTGGCGACCACGATCCTGATCAAGACGGGTCGCGCGAAGTACGCCTGGGTCACGCTCATCCCGCTCGCGTGGGACGCCGCCGTCACGCTCGTGGCGAGCTGGCAGAAGGTGTTCTCGGCCGACCCGAAGCTCGGCTTCTTCGCCCAGCGTGACAAGTACGCCGCGGCCCTGGATCAGGGCCAGGTGCTCGCCCCCGCGAAGGACATCGGCCAGATGCACACCGTCGTCCTGAACTCCACGGTGGACGGCGTGCTGTCCGTGCTGTTCGCGGTCCTGATCATCATCGTGATCGCGAACGCCATGGTGATCTGGTACCGGGCACTCACCTCGTCCGAGCCGCTGCCCAGCACGGAGGTGCCTGCGGTGCCGTCGAACATCGTGGCGCCGTCCGGGCTCATTGCCACGGCGGAGGAGAAGCGGGCGCTGGCCACGGCCGGGGACCGGTCGTGAACACGGCTGCCCGGCTCTGGAGAGGCGTGCGCTGGTACCTGCGCGAGCTCACCGGGGAGACCCAGTACGACCGCTACCTGGAGCGGCACGCGCGCGAGCACGGGGACGCACCACCCCTGTCCCGCCGCGAGTTCGAACGCCGCCGTATCGACGGAGCGGACGCCAAGCCGGGCAGCCGCTGCTGCTGACGCTCCACGGGTCGTGAGTGGTTGCGAGGGGCCGGCCCTCGCAACCACTCACGGCACCGTCGTGATGCCTCACACGACCCTGGCCGAGCACCTTATGGGAGGCTAACCTCACCTGGTGATCAGTGTGCTCACCCGGACGGCGTTGCTCCTCCACCCGGCGGCGGCCTGATGGGCGCGCCACCAGACCTGCTCACGGCTCAGGTGCAGACGGTGCGCACCCTCGGGCCCAACATGACCCGGCTCGTCCTCGGCGGGAGCGACCTCGCCAGGTACGTCCCGACCGGTGTGCCGGACGAGGCGATCGCGCTCTGGTTCCGAGGAGAGGATCCGGACGGCGAGCCGATCGGCCGGAACTACAGCGTGCGCGCCTTCGACCCCGCCCGCGCCGCGATGACCGTCGACTTCGTCGTGCACGACGGCGGGGTGGCCGCGCAGTGGGCCAAGCGGGCGGCCCCCGGTGACCGGGTGGAGTTCAGCCGTCCGCGCAGCTGGTACCGGCCGGCACCGGACACCCGGTGGCAGCTGTTCGTCGCCGACCTCGCCGGCCTCCCGGCGCTCGCCCGGATCCTCGAGGAGCGGGACCCCGCTGTCCCGGCGCACGTCATCGTCGAGGTGCTCGACGAGCAGGAGCTCGCGATGTTGCCGGCCGCACCAGGCGTCACCGTCCAGGCGTGCACCGGCACCGGCAACGGGGTCGCCCCGAGCGTGCTGGCCGACCGGGTCCGGGCCCATCCCCTACCGGACGGCACCGGGTACGCCTGGTTCGCCGGTGAGGCGGGCGAGGCACGGCAGGTCCGCAAGTTCCTGCGCACCGACCACGGCTGGGGCCGCGAGCGGCTCGACGTCATCGGCTACTGGCGTGTAAACAGCGAGCGGTGGGCAGCGCGCTACGAGCGGGTGCAGGACGAGGTGCTCGCTGTCTACCAGGGCGCACTCGAGGGCGGACGCAGCGAGAAGGAAGCCAGCGAGCTGTACGACGACGCGCTCGAGCAAGCCGGCCTCTGACCTCGTTCGGGAGCGAGCGGTTACGCGCGCCGCGGCACGCGTAACCGCTCACGCCCCCTCAGAGCGCCTTCAGCTCCTCCGTCACCTCGGCCACGCTCTTCTTCGCGTCGCCGAAGAGCATCGAGGTGTTGTCGGCGTAGAACAGCGGGTTGTCGATTCCGGCGAAGCCGCTGCTCATCGAGCGCTTGAGCACGATCACCGAGTGGCTCTGGTCCACGTTGAGGATCGGCATCCCGAAGATCGGTGAGCTCGAGTCGTTGCGCGCTGCCGGGTTGGTGACGTCGTTCGCCCCGATCACCAGCGTGACGTCGGTGCGGGAGAACTCGCCGTTGATGTCGTCCATCTCCTTGAGCGCGTCGTAGGAGACGTCGGCCTCGGCCAGCAGCACGTTCATGTGCCCCGGCATCCGGCCGGCCACGGGGTGGATGGCGTACTTGACCTCCACGCCCTTGGCCTCCAGCAGCTTCGCCATGTCCTTCACGGCGTGCTGGGCCTGCGCCACCGCCATCCCGTAGCCGGGCACGACGATCACCTGCGACGCGTAGGCCATCTGGATGGCCGCGTCTGCCGCGGACGTCGACTTCACCGTGCGCTCCACGCCGTCGTCGGCGCCGGGCAGGGTGGCGGTGCCGCCGAAGCCGCCCGCGACGATCGCCGGGATCGACCGGTTCATCGCCTTGGCCATCAGGTTGGTCAGGATCGAGCCGGACGCCCCGACGATCATGCCTGCGACGATCATGGCGGTGTTGTCCAGCGCGAGTCCCGCCGCTGCGGCCGAGAGTCCGGTGAGCGCGTTGAGCAGCGAGATCACCACCGGCATGTCGGCGCCGCCGATCGGCAGCACCACCAGCACGCCGAGCACCGCCGCCAGCACCAGCAGGCCGACGATCCAGATCTGCGGCGCCCCGCCGAGTCCGGACACCACGGCGCAGGCGATCGCGCCGAGCAGCAACAGCCCGTTCACCGGCTGCTGCGCCCGCCCCAGGCCGATCGGGCGGCCGGGCAGGATCTCCTGCAGCTTCCCGAACGCGATCAGCGAGCCCCAGAACGAGATGGATCCGATGATCGCCGCGAACAGCGACGCCACGATCACGTGGGTCGGCTCCGCGGAGAAGCCGTCGGTCGATCGGAACTCCGACCAGGCGATCAAAGCGACCGCGCCGCCGCCGACGCCGTTGAACAGCGCCACCATCTGCGGCATCGCGGTCATCTTCACCTGCCGCGCGGACGGCACGCCCAGCGCGGCGCCGACCACGAGCCCGACGATGATCAGCAGCCAGTTGTGCTCCACCTGCAGCAGCGTGGCCACCACCGCGAGCGCCATACCCACGGCGGCGATCAAGTTGCCGCGCACCGCCGTCTTCGGGCCGGTGAGGCCCATCAGGCCGTAGATGAACAGCGCGAAGGCGACGATGTAGAGGATCGCGACGAGAGCGTCCATCAGGAGCCGCCCTTCCCGTTCGACGCGATCTTCTCGGCGGCCGGGGCCTGCGGCTTGGCCTTGAACATGGCGAGCATCCGGTCCGTCACGAGGAAGCCGCCGATGACGTTGATCATGCCGAACGCGATGGCGACGACGAGGAGGATCGCGTCGACGACCGACGGGTTCTCCAGGTGCCCGAGCACGATCAGGCCGCCGAGCAGCACGATGCCGTGAATCGCGTTGGTGCCCGACATCAGCGGCGTGTGCAGCGTGTTGGGCACCTTCGAGATCACCGCGAAGCCGACGAAACCGGCCAGCACCAGGATCGCGAGATTGGCGAGCAGTCCGGTTTCCATCAGTCCCTCCCACGGGTGACGCAGGATTTCGCGAGCACCTCATCGTCCCAGTTCGGTGCGATGGCACCGGCGTCGTCGAGCATGAGTTCCAGCAACGCCGAGACGTTGCGCGCGTACAGCTCCGACGCGTGCTCGGGCATCGTGGCCGGCAGGTTCAACGGCGAGGCGATCGTGACGTCGTGCTTGACGACGACCTCGCCGGGCTCGGTGAGCTCGCAGTTGCCGCCGCTCTCCCCCGCCAGGTCCACGACAACGCTGCCCGGGCGCATGCCCTCCACGGCCTTCGCCGTCACCAGCGTCGGCGCCTTGCGGCCGGGGACGTTCGCGGTGGTGATGACGACGTCGAAGCCGGTGATCGCCTCCTCGAGGCGCTTCTGCTGTTCGCCCCGCTCGTCGGCCGTGAGCTCGCGGGCGTAGCCCCCCTCGCCGGTGGCCTCGATCCCGAGGTCGAGCCACTGCGCGCCGAGCGAGCGCACCTGGTCGGCCACCTCCGGCCGCACGTCGTAGCCCGTGGTGCGGGCACCCAGCCGCTTCGCGGTGGCCAGTGCCTGCAGGCCGGCGACGCCCACGCCGAGCACCAGCGCCGTGGCCGGCTTCACGGTGCCGGCCGCCGTCGTGAGCATCGGGAAGAACCGCGTGCTGCGCTCCGCGGCGAGCAGCACGGCCTTGTAGCCGGCCACGTTCGCCTGCGACGACAACGCGTCCATGGACTGGGCACGGGAGATGCGCGGGATCGCCTCCATGGCGAACGCCTGCACGCCGGCCTTCGCCAGCGCTTCCACGGTCTCCGGCGAGGTGAGCGGCGCGAGGAAGCCGATCAGCGTGGTGTCGCCCCCGAGCTTGCCGATCTCCTCGGCGGTGGGCGGGTTCACCTTGGTCACGACGTCGCACGCCCACGGGTTTCCGACCGTGGCGCCCGCTTGCGTGAACAGCTCGTCGGGGATCAACGCGCCGAGTCCGGCCCCGGCCTCGACCACGACCTCCACACCCCGCGTCCTGAGTTTCTCGACGACCTTGGGCACAAGCGCGACCCGGCGCTCCCCGGCGGCAGACTCGCGCGGCACCCCGACGGTAGTACGCCGCGGTACTGTGGATTCTGTATTCACAAGACCGGAGCCTAGCCCAGCACACGCCCGATCAGGCGACGAGTGTGACGCGCGCCGTCTCGACCGATCCAGCACGTCCAGCGGAGACGGCTACCGGAGCGTGAGGATCCTCGGGCCGTCGGGCGTGATGGCCACGCTGTGCTCCCAGTGCACCGCCCGGCTCCCGTCGGCCGTGACCACCGTCCAGCCGTCGTCCAGCTCGCGGGTCTCCGGGTCGCCCGCCGTGAGCATCGGCTCCACGGCGAGGGCCATCCCGACCAGCAGGCGCGGCCCCTCGCCGGGATCGCCGAAGTTGGGCAGGAACGGGTCCATGTGCATCGAGGTGCCGATGCCGTGCCCGCCGTACTCCGCGACGATGCCGTACGTCACGCCGTCACGCTCGCCCGCGGCCTCGGCGGCCACCTGCACGGCGTGCGAGATGTCGGTGAGCCGCCCGTCGGGACGCACGGCCGCGATACCGGCGTGCAGCGCGGCCTCGCAGGCGGCGGACAGGGCCAGGTCGGCGGGCGAGACCGCACCGATCGGGATCGTCACCGCGGCGTCGCCGTGCCAGCCGTCGAGGATGGCCCCGCAGTCGACGGAGATCAGGTCGCCGTCGGCGAGGATCTGGGACGCCGACGGGATGCCGTGCACGATCTGCTCGTTCACCGACGCGCAGATCGACGCCGGGTACTCGTGGTAGCCGAGGAACGACGGGACCGCGCCGCCGTCGCGGATGGTCTGCTCGGCGAGCGCGTCCAGCTCACCGGTGCTCACGCCTGCCTTGGCCGCTTCGACGACCGCGGCGAGCGTGCGGGCCACGAGACCGCCGGCGGCGCGCATCGCGTCCAGCTCACCCGGGGTCTTCAGCTCGATGTCCCGGCCCCGCCAGCGCGCGATGAACCCGCGGACGCCCCCGCGCCCCCCGGTCATCGGTTCCCCTGCACCCGGTCCCGCAGCGCGTCGGACACCCGGTCGGTGATCCTCTCGACGCTGCCGACAGCGTCGATCGTCACGAGCCGGTCGCCGTAGTGCTCCAGGAGCGGCGCGGTCTCGTCGCGGTAGACCTGCTGGCGACGGCGGATGACGTCCTCGGTGTCGTCGGTGCGGCCGCGGCCGAGCAGGCGGCGCACCAGCTCCTCCTCGGGCACCTGGAACTCGACGACCGTGTCGATGTCCTCTCCGCGCTCGGCCAGCAGCTGGTCGAGGGAGGACGCCTGGCTCAGGTTGCGCGGGAAGCCGTCGAGGAGGAAGCCCTTGGTGGCGTCGTCCTCGGCGAGGCGATCGCGCATCATCGCGATGGTGACGCTGTCGGGCACCAGGTCGCCCGCGTCGATGTACCGCTTGGCCTCGAGCCCGATCGGCGTCTCGGCGCCCGGCTTGAGGTTGGCGCGGAACAGGTCCCCGCTGGAGATGTGCGGGACGTCCAGACGCTCGGCGAGACGCACCGCCTGGGTGCCCTTGCCCGCGCCTGGTGGACCGACCAGAAGAAGACGCACGCGGAACCGACCTCCTGAACTCGACAACCCGAACCGAACCCGACCGACTGCTGGACGCTAACGCAAGAAACCGTCGTACTTGCGCTGCATGAGCTGGCTCTCGATCTGTTTGACGGTGTCGAGGCCCACTCCGACCATGATCAGTACGGCCGTGCCCCCGAAGGGGAAGTTCTGGTTCTGGCCCGAGCCGGTGATGCCGAGGAAGAAGTTCGGCAGGACGGCGATGATGCCGAGGTACAGCGAGCCGGGCAGCGTGATCCGGGAGAGCACGAACTGGAGGTACTCCGCGGTCGGCCGGCCCGGGCGGATACCCGGGATGAACCCGCCGAACTTCTTCATCTCGTCGGCCCGTTCCTCGGGGTTGAACGTGATGCCGACGTAGAAGTAGGTGAAGAAGATGATCAACGCGATGTAGAGCAGGATGTGCACCCAGCTCGACTGGTCGACCAGGTAGGTCTGCACGAACTGCTGGAACCCGCCGCCGGTGGTGCCGGCCAGCCGCGAGATCAGGTCCGGCAGGTACAGCAGCGACGAGCCGAAGATGACCGGGATGACACCGGCCTGGTTGACCTTCAGCGGCAGGTAGGTGGACGTGCCGCCGTACATGCGACGCCCGACCATCCGCTTGGCGTACTGCACGGGGATGCGGCGCTGGCCCTGCTCGACGAACACGACGCTCGCGATGATGGCCAGACCGAAGAAGCAGACGCCCGCGAAGACGAGGCCGCCGTTCTGCAGGATGTTGGCGCCCTCGCCGGGGATCCGGGCCGCGATCGAGGTGAAGATCAGCAGCGACATGCCGTTGCCGATGCCACGCTCGGTGACCTGCTCGCCCAGCCACATGACCATCGCGGTGCCGGCCGTCATCACGATCACGATGACCGAGAGCGTGAAGATGTTGGACTCGGGGATCACCGGCAGCGAGCAGTTGGTGAACAGCTGCCCGCGGTCGGCCAGCGCCACGATGCCGGTGGCCTGCAGGACGGCGAGCGCGATCGTCAGGTAGCGGGTGTACTGGGTCAGCTTGTTCTGACCCGACTGCCCTTCCTTCTTGAGCTGCTCGAAGCGCGGGATGACGACCGTGAGCAGCTGGACGATGATGCTCGCGGTGATGTACGGCATGATGCCGAGCGCGAAGATCGACAGCTGCAGCAGCGCGCCGCCGGAGAACAGGTTGATCAGCGAGTAGATGCTCGAGCTGTCGCTCTGCTCGACCTGCTCGAGGCATTCCTGGATGTTCGGGTAGGACACCCCGGGCGACGGGATCGAACACCCGAGGCGGTACGCCGCGATGATCCCCAGCGTGAAGAGGATCTTCTTTCGCAGGTCCGGCGTGGTCAGTGCCGACCGAAAAGCGCTGAGCACTCGGTGATCCTCCTGTACTGGTGGCCCGCTCCACGGCGGGCCTGATCCGTCGCGAGGGAGAGCGACGCTCGCCGGAACGCCGTTGAACTCCGACGGAGCCCGGCCAGGAACGACTCTAACAGCGGCCGCTCCACCCGTACGGCACGGACCGGCGCAGATGCGCGCCGGTCCGCACCGAACGAGCGGGAGCTCTCAGAGCTCGGTTGCGGTGCCGCCGGCGGCCGTGATCTTGTCACGGGCACTGCCGGAGAATGCGTGTGCGCTGACGGTGAGCGCGACACCGTCGAGGTCACCGTTGCCGAGGACCTTGACCAGCTGGTTGCGCCGCACCGCACCGGCCGCGACCAGCTCGTCGGGGCCGATGGTGCCGCCCTCGGGGAACAGCTGGGCGAGGTCGCCCACGTTCACCACCTGGTACTCGACGCGGAACCGGTTCTTGAAGCCCTTGAGCTTCGGCAGCCGCATGTGCAGCGGCATCTGGCCACCCTCGAAGGCGGGCGACACGGTCTTGCGTGCCTTGGTGCCCTTGGTGCCACGACCGGCGGTCTTGCCGCCCTTGCCGCCTTCACCGCGCCCGACCCGGGTCTTGTCGGTCTTGGCCCCCGGGGCGGGGCGGAGGTGGTGGATCTTGATGGTGGTCATCAGGAGCCGACCTCCTCGACCGTCACGAGATGCCGGACGGTCTTGATCATGCCGCGGATCTGCGGGGTGTCATCCCGCTCGACCTGCTGGCGAATCTTGCGCAGCCCGAGCGAGAGCAGCGTGGCCCGCTGGTTCTGCTTGCGACCGATGGTGCTGCGCACCTGCGTGATCACGAGCTTTCCGGCCATCACGACCTCGCAGCCTGCGCCGCGGCCGCCCGGGCGCGCAACATCTCGGCGGGGGCAACGTCCTCGAGCGGCAGACCGCGACGGGCGGCCACCTCCTCGGGGCGCTGGATCGACTTCAACGCGGCCACCGTGGCGTGCACGATGTTGATCGCGTTGTCGCTGCCGAGCGACTTCGAGAGGATGTCGTGGATGCCGGCACACTCCAGCACCGCACGGACCGGGCCACCGGCGATGACCCCGGTACCGGGGCTCGCCGGGCGCAGCATGACGACGCCCGCGGCGGCCTCACCCTGCACGCGGTGCACGATCGTGCCGCCGATGCGGGGGATGCGGAAGAAGTTCTTCTTCGCCTCCTCCACGCCCTTGGCGATCGCGGCCGGCACCTCCTTGGCCTTGCCGTAGCCGACGCCGACCATGCCGTCGCCGTCACCCACGATCATCAGGGCGGTGAAGCTGAAGCGCCGACCACCCTTGACGACCTTGGCCACGCGGTTGATCGTGACCAGGCGCTCGATGTACGGGGTCTTGTCCTGGGCCGCCCCGCCACGGCCTCCGTCCCGGCGGTCCCGACGGTCGCGGTTGTCGCCGCCACCGGGGCCTCCGCCGTCACGCCGTGCGCGTCCCGGCATCAGACGTTCCCTTCGATCTTGTTGTCCATCAGAACTCCAGGCCGCCCTCGCGGGCGGCATCCGCGAGCGCGGCGACGCGACCGTGGTAGTCGTAGCCACCGCGGTCGAACACCACAGCGGTGACGCCGGCCTCACGGGCTCGGGCGGCCACCAGCTCGCCGACCTTCGCCGCGCGGGCCTTCTTGTCGCCGTCCAGCCCGCGGACGTCCGCCTCGAGCGAGGACGCCGAGGCCAGCGTGTGGCCCGCGACGTCGTCGACGAGCTGCACGACGATGTGTCGCGCGCTGCGCTTGACGGCGAGACGCGGACGCTCGGCGCTGCCGACGACCTTCTTGCGCAGGCGGGCGTGCCGGCGGGTGATCGCAGTGCGGCGCTTGGCCGACACCTGGGAAGCGGTGCGCTTCCGGGCGTTCGCGGAGATCGTGTCAGCCATGATCACTTACCCGTCTTTCCGACCTTGCGGCGGACGTTCTCGCCCGCGTACCGCACGCCCTTGCCCTTGTAGGGCTCCGGCTTGCGGATCTTGCGGATGTTGGCTGCCGTCTCGCCGACCAGCTGCTTGTCGATCCCCGACACGGAGAACCGGGTGGGGGCCTCCACCGCGAAGGTGATGCCCTCCGGCGGCTCGACGACGACGGGGTGGCTGAACCCGAGCGCGAACTCGAGGTTGCCGCCCTTGAGCGCGACGCGGTAACCGACGCCGACGATCTCGAGCTTCTTCTCGTAGCCGGCGGTGACGCCGACCACCAGGTTGTTCACCAGCGAGCGGGTGAGGCCGTGGAACGCCCGGCTGCGACGCTCGTCGTCAGGGCGGTTCACGTGGATGGCGCCGTCGTCGCCGCGCTCGACCGTGATCGGCTCGATCACGGTGTGCGACAGGGTGCCCTTGGGGCCCTTCACGGTCACCGTGCGGCCGTCGATGGTGACGTCCACCCCGGTCGGCACGGTGACGGGCAGCTTCCCGATTCGGGACATGTCTCCTACCCCCTCACCAGACGTAGGCGAGGACTTCGCCGCCCACGCCGTTCTTCTTCGCCTGCTGGTCGGTCTGGAGACCGCCCGACGTCGAGATGATCGCGACACCGAGGCCGCCGAGGACCCGAGGCAGGCTCGTGTGCTTGGCGTACACCCGCAGGCCTGGCTTCGACACGCGCCGGAGACCGGCGATGCTGCGCTCCCGGTTGCGCCCGTACTTGAGCTCGATGACCAGGTTCTTGCCGACCTCGGCGTCCTCCACGTCGTGGGAGGCGATGTAGCCCTCCTTCTGGAGGATCTCCGCGATCGCGACCTTGAGCTTCGAGTGCGGCATGACCACGCGGTCGTGGTACGCCGAGTTGGCATTGCGCAGACGCGTGAGCATGTCTGCGATGGGATCGGTCATCGTCATGTGACGTCGTCACTTTCCCGCCGCGGTTCCCTGATGACAGGGCCTTCGGCGAACAGGATTACCAGGAGGACTTGTTCACGCCGGGCAGCTCGCCGGCGTGTGCCATCTCCCGGACGCAGATGCGGCACAGGCCGAACTTGCGCAGGACCGCGCGCGGCCGGCCGCACTTCTGGCAGCGGTTGTAGCCCCGGACCTTGAACTTCGGCTTGGCCGCGGCCTTGATGATGAGCGCCTTCTTGGCCATCTCACGCCTCCTTGAAAGGGAAGCCGAGCCGGCGCAGCAGCGCCCGGCCTTCCTCGTCGGTCGTGGCCGTGGTGACGACCGTGATGTCCATGCCGCGCGGGCGGTCGATCGTGTCCGGGTCGATCTCGTGGAACATCGACTGCTCCGTGAGCCCGAACGTGTAGTTGCCCCGCCCGTCGAACTGCGTGGCCGCCAGGCCACGGAAGTCGCGGATACGCGGCAGCGCGATCGTCAGCAGGCGGTCGAGGAACTCCCACATACGGTCGCCCCGCAGGGTGACCTTCGCGCCGATCGGCATGCCCTCGCGCAGCTTGAACTGCGCGATCGACTTGGTGGCCCGGCGGACCTGCGGCTTCTGGCCGGTGATGGTGGCCAGGTCGCGGATCGCGCCGTCGATCAGCTTCGCGTCGCGGGCGGCGTCGCCGACACCCATGTTGACGACGACCTTCACGACGCCGGGGATCTGCATGACGTTGCCGTAGGAGAACTGCTCGCGCAGCTCACCCGCGATCTCGTCCCGGTAGCGCTGCTTGAGGCGCGGCGCCACTCGCTCCGTGGTCGTCATCTCAGATCTCCTTCCCGGAACGCCGGGAGATCCGGACGCGCTTGCCCTCGTCCGTCACCTTCTTGCCGACGCGGGTGGGCTTGCCGTCACCGTCGACCAGCATCACGTTCGAGACGTGGATGGCTGCCTCGGTGGTGACGATCCCGCCGGACTGTGCGCCGCGCTGGTTCTGGGTGACCCGGGTGTGCTTCTTGATCCGGTTGACACCCTCGACAAGCACCCGCTCCTTGTCCGGGTAGGCCTGGATGACCTTGCCCTTCGCGCCCTTGTCCTTGCCTGCGATCACCTGCACGGTGTCGCCCTTCTTGATCTTCATGTCAGAGCACCTCCGGGGCGAGGGAGATGATCTTCATGAACTTCTTGTCGCGCAGCTCGCGACCGACCGGGCCGAAGATGCGCGTCCCTCGCGGTTCGTTGTTGTCGCGGATCAGCACGGCGGCGTTCTCGTCGAACCGGATGTAGCTGCCGTCCGGGCGGCGCCGCTCCTTGACGGTGCGCACGATGACGGCCTTGACCACGTCACCGCGCTTCACCCCGGCCGCCGGAATGGCGTCCTTCACCGTGGCGACGATGACGTCACCGATTCCCGCGTATCGCCGGCCGGAGCCGCCCAGCACCCGGATGCACAAGATCTCCTTGGCGCCGGTGTTGTCTGCGACGCGAAGCCGCGACTCCTGCTGGATCACTTCGCCTTCTCCAGGATCTCCACCAGCCGCCAGCGCTTCGTGGCCGACAGCGGGCGGGTCTCCATCAGCCGGACGCGGTCGCCGACACCGGCCGAGTTGGCCTCGTCGTGTGCGTTGACCTTGCTCGTCCGACGGATGACCTTGCCGTACATCCGGTGCTTCACGCGGTCCTCGAGGGAAACCACGATCGTCTTGTCCATCTTGTCGGAGACGACCAGCCCTTCCCGGACCTTCCGCTCCGCACGCTCCACCGCCGTCGGCGGCGTCTTGGCTGACTCACTCATGCCGCGCCCTCGCCGTTCTCGTCAGGGGCGGCCGAAAGGCCCAGCTCGCGCTCACGCATGATCGTGTAGATCCGCGCGATGTCGTGCCGGACAGAACGCAGCCGCCGGTTGTTGTCCATCTGCCCGGTGGCCATCTGGAAGCGGAGGTTGAACAGCTCCTCCTTGGCCTCCCGCACGCGGAGCACCAGCTCCTCGTCGGTGAGCTCGCGCAGCTCGGCGGCGGTTGTCGTCGAGGCGGCCATCAGATGTCACCACCCTCACGGGTCACGATCCGGCACTTCATCGGCAGCTTGTGGATCGCGCGGCGCAGGGCCTCGCGCGCGGTCTGCTCGTTCGGGAAGCTCATCTCGAACACGACCCGGCCGGGCTTGACGTTGGCAATCCACTTCTCCGGCGAGCCCTTACCCGAACCCATGCGGGTCTCGGCGGGCTTCTTGGTGAGCGGGCGGTCCGGGAACACGTTGATCCAGACCTTGCCACCACGGCGGATGTGCCGGTTGATGGCGATACGAGCGGACTCGATCTGCCGGTTGGTGACGTAGGCCGGCTCGAGCGCCTGGATGCCGTAGTCGCCGAAGGTCACGCGGGTGCCACCGGTGGCCGCACCGGTGCGGTGCGGACGGTGCTGCTTGCGGTGCTTGACCTTGCGTGGGATCAGCATGGCTCAGCTACCCCCACCCTGCTCGCTCTCGGCGGTGGCCGTGGCGGTGGCGGTGCCACCACCCGCGGACTGCTCAGCGGCGGCCCGCCCGGCCTCGGTGCTCGTGCCGGTGGTGCCCGACGCGCCCGAACGGCGACGCTGCGGGCGGTCGCGGCGCGGACGCTCCGGCGCGGACGCCGAGGCAGGCGCGCCCTCACGACGGCCACCGACGACGTCGCCCTTGTAGATCCACACCTTGACGCCGATGCGACCGAACGTGGTGCGGGCCTCGAACAGGCCGTAGTCGATGTCGGCGCGCAGCGTGTGCAGCGGCACCCGACCCTCGCGGTAGAACTCCGAGCGCGACATCTCCGCGCCACCGAGGCGGCCGGAGCACTGGATCCGGATGCCCTTCACCTGCGGGCTGCGCATGGCCGACTGGATGCCCTTGCGCATCGCCCGCCGGAACGCGACCCGGTTGGACAGCTGCTCGGCCACCGCCTGGGCGACGAGCTGCGCGTCCGACTCCGAGTTCTTGACCTCGAGGATGTTCAGCTGGACCTGCTTCTTGGTCAGCTTCTCGAGCTGGCCCCGGATGCGGTCCGCCTCGGCGCCACGGCGGCCGATCACGATGCCCGGGCGCGCGGTGTGGATGTCCACCCGCACGCGGTCGCGGGTGCGCTCGATCTCGACCTTGGAGATGCCGGCCCGCTCCATGCCCTTGGAGAGCATGCGGCGGATCTCGACGTCCTCCTTGACGTACTCGGCGTACTGCTTGTCGGCATACCAACGCGACTTCCAGTCGGTGGTGATGCCGAGTCGGAACCCGTGCGGGTTGATCTTCTGACCCATCAGCGGGCCCTCCCCTTCGCACCGCGAGCGCCTCGGCCGGCCTTCGCCGGCTGGGACTCGACCTCGACGGTGATGTGGCTCGTGCGCTTGCGGATCCGGTAGGCGCGGCCCTGGGCCCGCGGTCGGATGCGCTTGAGCGTCGGGCCCTCGTCGGCGTAGGCCGCCGCCACCACGAGGGTGTCGGGGTCCAGATCGAGGTTGTTCTCCGCATTGGCCGCGGCGCTCGCCACGACCTTGAACAGCGGCTCGGCCGCCGCCTGCGGCGAGAACCGCAGGATGTCGAGCGCCTCCTGGACCGAGTGGTCCTTGATCAGCGCCACGACCCGCCGCACCTTCGTGGGCGACATGTGCACGTACCGCGCCACCGCGCGCGCTCGAGCTGGCTCGAGCGTGGCAGGGCTCTGGCTGTCGTCAGCCATCTTTCTCCACCCTTCCTAGTCGCTACTCGGTTGCCAGCTCAGCGCCTGCGCGCCTTGCGGTCGTCCTTGATGTGGCCCCGGAAGGTGCGCGTGGGCGCGAACTCCCCGAGCTTGTGGCCCACCATCGAGTCCGAGACGAAGACCGGCACGTGCTTGCGGCCGTCGTGCACCGCAATCGTGTGGCCGATCATGTCCGGGATGATGGTGGAACGGCGGGACCAGGTCCTGATCACCGTCTTCTTGCCCGACTCGTTGAGGACGTCCACCTTCTTGAGCAGGTGGTCGTCCACGAACGGGCCCTTCTTCAGGCTGCGCGGCATGTCTTAACCTCCCTGCTCAGCGCTTCTTGCCGGTACGACGCCGGCGGACGATCATCTTGTCGGACGGCTTGGTGCGGCGGGTGCGGCCCTCGGGCTTGCCCGCGGGGTTGACCGGGTGGCGACCACCCGAGGTCTTGCCCTCACCACCACCGTGGGGGTGGTCGACCGGGTTCATCGCGACACCGCGGACGGTGGGGCGCTTGCCCTTCCACCGCATGCGGCCCGCCTTGCCCCAGTTGATGTTGGAGTGCTCGGAGTTGCCCACCTCGCCGACGGTGGCGCGGCAGCGCACGTCGACGTTGCGGATCTCCCCGGACGGCATGCGCAGCTGCGCGTAGGGGCCGTCCTTCGCCACGAGCTGCACGCTCGAGCCGGCCGACCGCGCGATCTTCGCGCCGCCACCGGGGCGGAGCTCGATCGCGTGGATCACGGTGCCGGTCGGGATGTTGCGCAGCGGCAGGTTGTTGCCCACCTTGATGTCGGCCCGGGGGCCGGCCTCCACGACGTCGCCCTGCTTGAGCTTCGCCGGCGCGATGATGTAGCGCTTCTCGCCGTCGGCGTAGTGCAGCAGCGCGATACGGCTCGTGCGGTTCGGGTCGTACTCGATGTGAGCGACCTTGGCCGGAACGCCGTCCTTGTCGTTGCGTCGGAAGTCGATCAGCCGGTAGGCGCGCTTGTGGCCCCCGCCCTGGTGCCGGGTGGTGACCCGCCCGTGCACGTTGCGGCCGCCCTTGCTGTGCAGCGGGCGGATCAGCGACTTCTCGGGCGTCGAACGCGTGATCTCGGCGAAGTCCGAGACGCTCGACCCGCGGCGACCCGGGGTCGTCGGCTTGTACTTACGGATGCCCATATGTGTCGTCAGCCCCTCAGCTCGCCCGGCCGCCGAACACGTCGATCGTCCGGCTCTCCTCGGAGAGCGTGACGATGGCGCGCTTGGTGTCCTTGCGCTTGCCGTAGCCGCTGCGGGTGCGCTTGCGCTTGCCCGGGCGGTTCAGCGTGTTCACGCTGAGCACCTTGACCCCGAACACCTTCTCCACAGCGATCTTGATCTCGGTCTTGTTCGCGCCCGGCGCGACGACGAAGGTGTACTGGCGCTCCTCGAGCAGCCCGTAACTCTTCTCCGACACCACCGGCGCGAGCAGGATGTCCCGCGGATCGGGGATCACTTGTCAGCCTCCTTGCGCTGCGAGGGCGGCGCCTGGAAACCGGCCGCCTCGGCCGCCTCGGCGGAGGCGAACCAGACCTCGGCCTCCGTGCGGGCGTAGAACGAGCTGCCCGGCACGTGGTAGAGCATCGAGTCGGCGTTGCCCTTGACCGGGAAGCCCTCCGGCTGCGAGCCGTCGGCCAGCGGCGCGTGGCTCTGCGGCCCGTGAGGCCCGTCCTCGGCCGCGTCCTTCTCGAGCGCGACCGCCTCGCTCTCGCGAGCGGTGCCCCGGGCCGAGGCCCGCGTGGGCACGGCGATCGGGCCGGCGAGGAAGGCGTCGAGCGCCTCCCGGGTGAACACCACGGCGTCGTTGACCAGCACGTCGTACGTGTTGAGCTGGTCGGGCGCGATCAGGTGCACCGTCGGCAGGTTGCGCAGCGACAGCCAGCTCGTCTCGTCGTCGCGACCGATGACGACGAGCACGCGCAGCGCGCCGTCGCCGGCGACCGCCTCGATGGCCTTGCGAGCGCCCTTCGTGGACGGGGTGTCCCCGGTGACCACGGCGGAGACCACGTGGACCAGCCCGGCACGGGCGCGGTCCGACAAAGCACCGCGAAGCGCGGCGGCCTTCATCTTCTTCGGGGTCTTCTGGGTGTAGTCGCGCGGCGTGGGGCCGTGGACGACACCGCCGCCCGCGAACTGCGGGGCGCGGGTCGAGCCCTGACGGGCGCGACCGGTGCCCTTCTGGCGGTACGGCTTCTTGCCGCCGCCGCGCACCTCGCCGCGGGTCTTCGTGTCGTGCGTGCCCTGCCGGGCAGCCGCCAGCTGGGCCACCACGACCTGGTGCATCAGCGGCACGTTGGCCGTGACGTCGAAGACGTGGTCGGGCAGCTCGACGGTGCCGCCCTTCTTGCCCTCGGGGGACAGGACGTCGACGGAGCTCACTGGACACCACCCTTCGCGGCTGTCTTGACGAGGACGAGGCCGCCGCGCGGGCCGGGAACGGCGCCCTTGATCAGCAGCAGCCCGTTGTCGGTGTCGACGCGGTGGACCGTGAGGCTCTGCGTGGTGACCCGCGCGTTGCCCATCCGACCCGCCATACGCAGGCCCTTGAAGACCCGGCCCGGCGTGGCACAGCCACCGATGGAACCCGGCGAGCGGTGCTTGCGCTGGGTGCCGTGGCTGCTGCTGAGGCCCTTGAAGCCGTGGCGCTTCATGACGCCCGCGGTGCCCTTGCCCTTGCTGGTGCCCACGACGTCCACGACGGCCCCGGCGTCGAACACCTCGGCGGTGATCTCCTGCCCGACGGTGTACTCGCCGGCGTCGGACGTGCGCAGCTCGACCAGGTGGCGGCGGGGCGTGGCGCCCGCCTTGGCGAAGTGGCCGGTGCGCGGCTTGTTCACCTTGCGCGGGTCGATGGCGCCGTAGGCGAACTGCACCGCGGTGTAGCCATCGGTCTCCGGCGTGCGGACCTGCGTCACCACGTTCGGGCCCACCTGGACCACGGTGACCGGCACCACCCGGTTGTTCTCGTCGAAGACCTGGGTCATCCCGAGCTTCGTGCCCAGGATCCCGGTGATCTTGCGTTCGGTCATCGGTCCAAGCCCTACTGGATGTTGACGTCGACGCTGGCCGGAAGGTCGATGCGCATCAGCGCGTCGACCGTCTTCGGCGTCGGGTCGAGGATGTCGATCAGCCGCTTGTGCGTGCGCATCTCGAAGTGCTCCCGCGAGTCCTTGTACTTGTGCGGCGAGCGGATGACGCAGTACACGTTCTTCTCCGTCGGCAGTGGCACCGGCCCGACGACCCGAGCTCCCGTGCGCGTGACCGTCTCGACGATCTTGCGCGCGGAGGCGTCGATGGCCTCGTGGTCATAGGCCTTCAGCCTGATGCGGATCTTTTGTCCCGCCATGGTCGTCGGTCGTCCTCTTCTTCCTGCCGCTCATGTACGCGTGCTCCGGGGCGGTGCACGCACGAGGAGCCCCATCCAGGTCTCACTCGTGGTGGCTCCGGTCCACGAGGTCGGGTGTGTCGCGCCCTGACCTCATACCGGTCCCCCGGTCACCTGCGTCCCCCTGGGGGGTAGCTGTGCTCAGGGGCTGAGCGTGGGTGCGGCGCACTCGGACATCAGATCCTGAGACCTGGGTCCGGGCGCGCCGCAGCCCTACGCGCAACCCGTCAAGGATGCCATACGAGGATGTGGCGCCCTCAACCGGGGGGTGTTACTTGTTGATCTTCGTGACCTGGCCGGCGCCGACGGTCCGACCACCCTCGCGGATGGCGAACTGCAGGCCCTCCTCCATGGCGATCGGCTGGATCAGCGAAACGCTCATCGAGGTGTTGTCGCCCGGCATGACCATCTCGGTGCCGCTGGGCAGGGTCACAACGCCGGTCACGTCCGTGGTCCGGAAGTAGAACTGCGGACGGTAGTTGTTGAAGAACGGCGTGTGCCGGCCACCCTCGTCCTTGGACAGGATGTAGACCTGGCCCTCGAACTCGGTGTGCGGGGTGATCGAGCCCGGCTTCACGACGACCTGGCCGCGCTCGACGTCCTCGCGCTTGACGCCGCGGAGCAGCAGGCCGACGTTCTCGCCCGCACGACCCTCGTCGAGGATCTTGCGGAACATCTCGACACCGGTGACGGTGGTCGAGGTCGACTTCTCGCGGATGCCCACGATCTCGACGGTCTCGTTCACATTCACGATGCCGCGCTCGATACGACCGGTGACCACGGTGCCGCGGCCGGTGATCGTGAAGACGTCCTCGACGGGCATGAGGAACGGCTTCTCGGTGTCGCGCTCCGGCTCCGGGATCGACTCGTCGACCGCGTCCATCAGCTCGAGCAGCTTCTCGGACCACTCGGCGTCGCCCTCGAGCGCCTTGAGCGCCGAGACGCGGACGATCGGCAGGTCGTCGCCCGGGTACTCCTGCGACGACAGCAGCTCCCGGACCTCCAGCTCGACGAGCTCGAGGATCTCCTCGTCGTCGACCATGTCGGCCTTGTTCAGCGCCACCACGATGTAGGGCACGCCGACCTGACGGGCGAGCAGCACGTGCTCACGCGTCTGGGGCATCGGGCCATCGGTGGCCGCGACCACCAGGATCGCGCCGTCCATCTGGGCGGCACCGGTGATCATGTTCTTGATGTAGTCGGCGTGCCCGGGGCAGTCGACGTGCGCGTAGTGCCGCTTCTCGGTCTGGTACTCGACGTGCGCGATCGAGATGGTGATACCGCGCTGACGCTCCTCGGGAGCCTTGTCGATCTGGTCGAACGCCGACGCCTCGTTGAGGTTCGGGTACTTGTCGTGCAGGACCTTCGTGATTGCCGCCGTCAGCGTGGTCTTGCCGTGGTCGATGTGACCGATCGTGCCGATGTTGACGTGCGGCTTGGTCCGCTGGAACTTCGCCTTCGCCACTGGGGGATCCTCCTGGACTGGTGTTCTTGTCCGCCGTGCTGACGGCAGGTCGGTGGGTGGTACGGGCCGCGGACGCTACCCGTCCGCGGCTCGCGCCTCTTACTCGCCCGTGGCCTTGGCGATGATCTCCTTGGCCACGTTGGTCGGGACCTCCGCGTAGGAGTCGAAGACCATCGTGTAGTTGGCCCGGCCCTGGGTCCGCGACCGCAGGTCGCCGACGTAGCCGAACATCTCCGAGAGCGGAACGAGCGCCTTGACGACGCGCGCACCGGCCCGCTCCTCCATGGCCTGGATCTGGCCACGGCGGGAGTTGAGGTCGCCGATCACGTCGCCCATGTAGTCCTCGGGCGTCGTGACCTCGACGGCCATCATCGGCTCGAGCAGGGCCGGGTCGGCCTTGCGCGCAGCCTCCTTGAGAGCCATCGAGCCGGCGACCTTGAACGCCATCTCGGACGAGTCGACCTCGTGGTACTGGCCGTCGAGCAGCGTCAGCTTGATGCCGGTCAGCGGGTAACCAGCCAGAACGCCGTACTGCATGGCGTCCTGCGCACCGGCGTCCACCGACGGGATGTACTCCCGCGGGATCCGACCACCGGTGACCTTGTTGTCGAACTCGTACAGCGCACCGTCGGCCGTGTCGAGCGGCTCCAGCTTGATGATGACGCGGGCGAACTGGCCCGAACCACCGGTCTGCTTCTTGTGCGTGTACTCGTGCTTGTCGACCGTCTTGCGGATGGTCTCGCGGTAGGCCACCTGCGGCTTGCCGATGTTGGCCTCGACCTTGAACTCGCTCTTCATGCGGTTGACCAGCACCTCGAGGTGCAGCTCACCCATGCCGGCGAGGATGGTCTGGCCGGTCTCGTCGTCCAGGGAGACCTGGAACGTCGGGTCCTCCTCGGCCAGCTTCTGGATGGCCGTGGAGAGCTTCTCCTGGTCGGCCTTCGTCTTCGGCTCCACCGCGACCTGGATGACCGGGTCCGGGAACGTCATCGACTCGAGCACGATCGGCGACTGCGGGTCGCTGAGGGTCTCGCCGGTGGTGGTGTCCTTCAGCCCGATGACCGCGTAGATGTGACCGACAAGGGCCTCGTCGACCGGGTTCTCCTTGTTGGCGTGCATCTGGAAGATCTTCCCGATGCGCTCCTTGCGGTCCTTGGTCGAGTTGATGACCTGAGAACCGGCGGCGACCCGACCCGAGTACACCCGGATGTAGGTCAGCTTGCCGAAGAACGGGTGCGCCGCGATCTTGAAGGCCAGCGCCGAGAACGGCTCGTCCTTCTCGGGCTTGCGGAAGGCCGGCGTCTCGCCGTCCTGCAGCGTGCCCTCGACGGGCGGCAGCTCGACCGGCGACGGCAGGTAGTCGATCACGGCGTCGAGCAGGGGCTGGACACCCTTGTTCTTGAACGCGGAGCCGCACAGCACCGGGTAGGCACTGCGGTCGTTCACGATCTTCCGGATGCCCTGCTTGATCTGCTGGACCGTGAGCTCCTCGCCACCGAGGTAGAGCTCCATGAGCTCGTCGTCGGTCTCGGCGACGGCCTCCACCAGCGCGGTGCGGTACTCCTCGGCCCGCTCACGCAGGTTGGCCGGGATCTCCTCGACCGTGTAGTCCTCACCGATCTTGACCTCGCCGCGCCAGGTGAGCGCGCGCATCTCGACCAGGTCGACGACGCCGGCGAACTCGCTCTCCGAGCCGATGGGCAGCTGGATCGGCAGCGGCTTGGCACCCAGACGGCTCTGGATCGTGCCGACGGTGAAGTAGAAGTCGGCGCCGAGCTTGTCCATCTTGTTGACGAAGCAGATGCGCGGGACGTCGTACTTGGTGGCCTGCCGCCAGACCTGCTCGGACTGCGGCTCGACCCCCTCCTTGCCGTCGAACACGGCGACCGCGCCGTCGAGCACCCGCAGGTTGCGCTCCACCTCGACGGTGAAGTCGACGTGCCCCGGGGTGTCGATCAGGTTGATCTGATGGTCTTTCCAGAAGCAGGTGGTGGCGGCAGAAGTGATGGTGATGCCGCGCTTCTGCTCCTCCTCCATCCAGTCCATCGTGGCAGCGCCGTCGTGGACCTCACCGATCTTGTAGTTGATCCCGGTGTAGAACAGGATCCGCTCGGTGGTGGTGGTCTTGCCGGCGTCGATGTGCGCCATGATGCCGATGTTTCGGACCTTGCCCAGGTCCGTCAGCACGTCCCGTGCCACTTCAGATTCTCCCTCGGATTGGCGCGGACGATCGGCCCGTCACCAGCGGTAGTGGGCGAAGGCCTTGTTGGACTCCGCCATCTTGTGCATGTCCTCGCGCCGCTTCACGCTGGCGCCCAGACCGTTGCTCGCGTCGAGCAGCTCGTTCATCAACCGGTCGACCATGGTCTTCTCGCGGCGCTGGCCCGCGTACGAGACGATCCAGCGCAGGGCGAGAGTGGTCTGCCGGACGGCGCGCACCTCGACGGGAACCTGGTAGGTGGCACCACCCACGCGGCGGCTCTTGACCTCGAGAGCCGGCTTCACGTTGTCCATGGCGCGCTTCAGCGTGACGACCGGGTCGGTGCCGGTCTTGTCACGCGTGCCCTCGAGCGCGGCGTACACGATGCGCTCGGCGAGCGAGCGCTTGCCGTCCTTGAGGACCTTGTTCACCAGCTGGGTGACCAGCGGGGAACCGAAGACCGGGTCGGAGACCAGCGGGCGCTTCGGCGCAGCTCCCTTGCGCGGCATCAGCTCTTCTCCTTCTTCGCGCCGTAACGGCTGCGGGACTGCTTGCGGTTGCGGACACCCTGAGTGTCCAACGAGCCGCGGATGATCTTGTAGCGAACACCCGGCAGGTCCTTCACACGGCCGCCACGCACGAGCACGATCGAGTGCTCCTGGAGGTTGTGACCCTCACCCGGGATGTAGGCCGTGACCTCGATGTCGCTGCTGAGCCGCACGCGCGCGACCTTGCGCAGCGCGGAGTTCGGCTTCTTGGGCGTCGTGGTGTACACGCGAGTGCACACCCCGCGACGCTGGGGGCTTCCCTTGAGCGCGGCGGTCTTGGTCTTGCCGACCTTGTCCTGACGGCCCTTGCGGACCAGCTGCTGGATCGTGGGCATGAACCGTCTACTTCTTCCCGTCGGTGTGGATCGCGGTGCTTCGTTGTGGTGCTGTAGTGCTGGTGCTGGGCGGGTTGCCCGGCCCCCGAGGTCGGGCGTGTCCCGAGGTCGGGCGTATTGCTACCCGGGCACCGAACGATGAGATCGGGGACCTCACGGGGACCAGGGCCCGCGCTCCCCGCAGACCGTTCCCGCGCCTGAGGCGCAAGACCGGCTACCACCGGGCACGCAGATCGGCCCGACCGTGGCCGAGCGCAAGACAACAGGTTACCCGCCCCGTCGGAGAGGGGTCAAAACGGGTCCTGGTCAGCGCCTGTCGGTACCCGCAGGGTGCCTCAACCCCGCGGTTGCCGCAAGTGGACGCGCCCGCTCGCCGCTCGCCAGCCCCCGTTCGTCGCAGGTGACGGACGTCGTCGTCAGGCGTTCCGCAGGCGGCCGGTAGAAGTTACCGTCCGGTATGCGGTTGCCCCGTCCGGTCGTCCGGCTGCTCACCCGCGCCGTCGTGCGCCCACTGCTCTCCCCCCGCCTCCCGGTGACCCTGCGGCGCCCACTGCTGGACACCACCGGTCGTGTCGTGCTCCTTCCGCACGGCACCCGGCGCAGTCGCGGCCGGCTCGGCGGAGTGCCCACCGAGCGGGTGGCCGCCCGCGGGGCGGCCGGGCCGCACCAGGTGCTGTACGTGCACGGCGGCGGCTACCAGGTCGGCTCGGCCACCTCGCACCGCGCGCTCGCCGCACACCTGAGCCGGGCCGCCGGGGCACCCGTGCACCTGCCGGAATACCGGCTGGCTCCCGAACACCCCTACCCCGCCGCCGTGGACGACGCGGCCATGGCCTACCGAGCCCTGCGCGACGCAGGACATCCTGCACAACGCATCGCGGTGGCCGGTGATTCCGCCGGTGCCGGCATCGTCATGGCGCTGGTGCTGCGGCTACGCGCGGCGGGCGAGGAGCTGCCCGGCTCGATCGGGCTGATCTCCCCATGGCTCGACCTCGACCTCGGCTCGCCCCTCCTCGAGGCGAACGCCGCCACGGACGCGATGCTCGACCCGAGCTGGCTCCCGGACGCCGCCGCGCGGTACCGCGGCCCGCGAGCCGCCGGAGCGGAGCGGAGGCAATCAGACACTGCGGAGGCATTCAGACCCGCTCGCGGGCCGGCGCCGTCCCGCGGGGGAGGCGCGCAGGGAGCGAGGAACGAGCGACCGAGCACCGGAGGAGCGGGACGGCGCCTGAAAGGCCCGCGAGCCGCCGGAGCGGAGCGGAGGCAATTCAGCACAGAGCTACGGCCGCTGGAGGCCGATCTCTCCGGGCTGCCGCCGGTGCACGTGATCGCCGGTACCGACGAGATCCTGCTAGGCGACTCCGACACGCTCGTCGAACGGCTCCGGTCCGCCGGCGGCCGGCACACGTACCAGCGCGTGGAGCGGATGTGGCACGCCTTCCCGGTCTTCGCCGGCATGCTGCGCGAGGCCGACCAGGCGGTGGCCGCACTCGGCACGGCGATCCGCTCCGACTGCGCCGGGGGCACAGCACGTCGGAGCGAAGGGGAGGCAAGAGAACACCACGCCCCTCGCGTGGCCGTCGTGGGTGCCGGGTTCGGCGGGATCGGCCTCGGTATGGCGTTGCGTGCCGCGGGCTGGACCGACCCGGGCGAGCTCACGATCCTCGACCGCGCCGACGGCGTCGGCGGCGTCTGGCGGGCCAACACCTACCCGGGCGCCGCCTGCGACGTGCCGTCGCACCTCTACTCGTTCGCCGGGGCGCCCGGCACGGAATGGAGTCGCCGGTTCGCCCCGCAGCCGGACATCCTGCGCTACCTGCAGCGACTCACCCACGAACACGGGCTCACCGAGCACCTGAGGCTCGGCACGGAGGTCACCGAGGCCCGCTGGGACGAGACCCGCTCCGTCTGGCGGCTGTCACTGACCGGTGGCGACCTCCTCGAAGCCGACGTGCTGGTGCCGGCGTGCGGGCAGCTGTCCCGTCCGGTCCGCCCGGCGATCCCCGGGCTCGACCGGTTCCCCGGGCCCACCTTCCACTCCGCGGAGTGGGATCACGACGTCGACCTGACGGGCAAGCGGGTGGCCGTGATCGGCACGGGCGCGAGCGCGATCCAGTTCGTTCCGGCGATCGCCGACCGGGTGGCGGCCCTGACGCTGTTCCAGCGCTCGGCAGCGCACGTGATCCCGAAACCGGACCGTGCCTACCGCACCCGGCGGCCGGGCAACCGCGCCGCTGCCCGCGCCTTCTGGACGGCGTTCTTCGAGACGGGCGCCGTCGGTCTGACCTCGAGGCGCGCCGCCGCGTTGCCGTTCCGCCTCGCGTCCGCCGCGCTGCGCCGCAGCCAGGTCCGCGACCCCGGCCTGCGCGCCCGCCTCACCCCGGACCACCCGATCGGCTGCAAGCGCATCCTGATCTCGTCCGACTACTACCCGACGCTCGGGCGACCGCACGTCGGCGTCGTCACCGCGCCCATCGCCGCGGTCACCGTCACCGGCGTGCGCACGGCCGACGGCGTCGAACACCCGGCCGACGTGATCATCCTCGGCACCGGGTTCGCCGCGACCGAGTTCCTCGCCCCGATGAAGGTGTTCGGCGCGGGCGGCCGGGAGCTCTCCGAGCAATGGCGCGACGGCGCGAGCGCCCACCTCGGCATGGCCGTGCCCGGCTTCCCCAACCTCTTCCTGCTCTACGGCCCGAACACCAACCTCGGCTCGGGCTCGATCGTGCGCATGCTGGAGTGCCAGATCGGCTACGTGCGCCAGGCCGTCGACCTGCTGCGCTCCGGGCCCCGGTCCCTCACGGTCCGCCCCGAGGTCGCCGCCCGGTTCGACGCGGAGGTCCAGCAGCGCCTGTCCCACTCGGTGTGGACCGGCTGCCGCAACTGGTACCGCACCGCGAGCGGCCGGATCGTGAACAACTGGCCCGGCACCATGCGCGAGTACGGCCACCGCACCCGCCGCTTCGAGCCGACCGAGTACGAGCTCGGGACGTAACCCGCCCACGCACCCCGACTCAGCTCACGCACCCCATCGACGGGCTGCGCCGGCCGAATCGAGGTGCGCCGGCCGAATCGAGGTGCGCCGGCCGAATCGAGGTGCGCCGGCCGAGGCGGGTAGCGCCAGCGGAGGAGGGGTGCGCCGCCGGTTGGTCGCGCAACCTGGATCCGCTCACGCACCCCGTGCGGGCTCGCGCTACCCGTCGAGCGGTCGCGTCGGCGGAGACGGGGTGCGTGAGCGGGCCTCCTCGCGCGGCTCCGCGGCGGTCAGGGCCGCCAGCGCGCGCAGGCCGGCCACCACCTCAGCGCCCGTCGGTGCCGTCTCCGGGTCGAGGAGGTGCTGCATCAGCACACCGGAGATCAGGGCCGACTGCACGGCGCCGATCGTGCGGGCGTTCTCCTCGCCGACCGTGGCCTCCTCGACACCGAGGAGCTGGGCGGCGATCCCCTCCCGACCCTGCCGCTGCCCGTCGGACAGCAGTGTTCGCAGCGCCGGGTTGTGTTCGGTCTGCAGGAGCGCGTCGATGGTGGCGCGCCACATCGGGCGGTGGGTGGAGTACGAACGCACCGTCTCGTCCCAGAACTCCTCGTAGCTCTCCGCCGCACCGCGGGCGGCGAGGCCATCGCCGATCTCGGTGCCCCACTCGTCGATCGCCTGGATGAGCGCGGCGGTGAGCAGGGATTCCCTGGACCCGAAGTGGTAGCCGATCGCGGCATGGCTGACGCCGGCCGCCGCCGCGATGTCCCGGACGGTCGTGCGGGCCCAGCCCTTCTCCCTGAGGCACGTGATCGCGCCGGCGAGGAGGTCCTCGCGGTTACCCATGCCGAGAGGCTAACGCAGCACTTGCCCAGCTGGTTTGACCGCCTGGATTGACCATTTGGGCAAGACGTGCGTATCGTTCCACCCCACACCGACCGAGGGGAACGACATGCACGTCCTGGTCTCCGGCGCGAGCATCGCGGGTCCGACGCTGGCGTACTGGCTGCTCCGGCACGGTGTCGACGTCACCGTCGTCGAGCAGGCGCCGCACCTGCGGACGGGCGGCCACGGCGTCGACTTCCGCGGAGAGCAGATGGCGCTGCTGCGCCGCATGGATCTGGTCGACGCAGTGCTCGCCGAGCAGACCGGGATGGGCGAGCAGGTCGTCGTCGACGGCGCCGGGCGGCCGCTCGTCAGGCTGCCCGCGGCGTTCATGAGCGGTGAGGTGGAGATCCAGCGCGGCGACCTCGCACGCATCCTCCACGAACGCACCCGTGACGACGCCGAGTACGTCTTCGGCGACTCGATCACCGGGCTCACGCAGGACGCGGGCGGCGTCGACGTCACCTTCGAGCACGGTGGATCACGCCACTTCGACCTCGTGGTCGGCGCGGACGGAACGCACTCGGGGGTGCGAGCCCTCACGTGGGGTCCCGAGGAGCGGTTCTCGACCTTCCTCGGCTACTACCAGGCCGGTTTCAGCGCGCCCAACCACTTCGGCCTCGACCACACCGGCCTGCTCTACAACGAGCCTGGCCTCGGCGTGATGATCTCCAGCGCGAACGACGGCTCGACCGCGGGCGTCGGGCTGGTGTTCGCCGCGCCGCCGCTCGAGTACGGCCGTCGCGACCGCGATCAGATCGTCGACATCGTGACCGCCCGGTTCGCCGGCGCGGGGTGGGAGGTGCCGCGGCTCCTCGCGGAGCTCGCTTCGGCCACCGACCTCTGGTTCGACCGGTTCGCCCAGATCCACCTCGACCGCTGGTCGCAGGGCCGCATCGCGCTGCTCGGCGACGCGGCGTGGGGCGCAGGCCCAGGTGGGGGCGGCACCGGCCTCGCCATGACCGGGGCCTACGTACTGGCGGCGGAGCTCGCGGCGGCTCCCGACCACACCACCGCCTTCGCCCGCTACGAGGCCGCGCTGCGCAAGGGAGCCACGCGCGGGCAGAAGCAGGCGAGGAACGCCGGCCCCTTCCTGGCGCCGGCGACGACGGCGAAGATCCGGAGCCGCAACCGCACCTACCGGATGCTGTCGAGCCGCCTGCTGCTCCCCCTGTTCGTGCGCCTCACCGAGGGCGCGGCGAACGCGGTGCGCGGCACCGGTGAGCAACGGACGAACGGGACTTTCGTCCACTAGTGTCCCGGACTCAGCGGCGCTGCTCGGTGAGCGCGGCGAAGAACCGCTCGATCGCAGGCCGGACGCGGCTGCCGCCCGACAGCCCTCGCCATTCCCGGCGGACCAGCGCGACGAGTGCGAAGCAGTCGTCGATGGGTACGAGCCAGTGCTCGTGTTGTCCGTAGGCGGTGTTCACCAGCACCGCTTCCACGTCCGGAGCCAGGTCGGCGAGCGGCGGGCAGCGCACCACGAAGAGGCGCCAGGCGGCCGGGTCGACCTCCCACCGGGTCGGGCCGGCGGGGCTGGGGTAGTGGGCGTCCACGGTGCCGTCCGGGCGGGGGACGAAGAAGGTCAGGCCGACCGGCACGCCGAGCGCCGTGATGGGCACCTCCGGCAGCCGGAGCCGGCGACGGGGCACGAGCCGGTAGTGCCCGTCGCTCGCGGCGGCCCGGTCGAACAGCAGCGAGCACGCCTGGCAGGCGCAGCGGATGTCGTGGCGATCGGTGTCGAGCAGGTGCCGATGGGGCCGGGGCAGCTCGGCGGCACACAGGTCGCAGCGCTGGCCCACCGGCCCGGGGAGGCTGCGGGACCGGCGGATGGCGCGGCCCAGCGCGCCGGTCATGGCGGGCCGGACGCCGCGGTGGGGGGCCGCATCAGCGAATCCACTGGCACGAAGGTCGGCCGCCCGGCCTTCACGATCACCACACCGGTCAGCTCGGGAGCGGCGGCCAGCACCGCGTCGCGTATCACCTGCTCGACGGCCGCCGGGTTCGAGCCGCACCCGCGCACCGACACCCGAACGGTCGCCGCGCCGTCGATCCCGGCCAGCTCGATCTCCGCTCCCCGGGTGGACGGGGAGGCCCGGAGCTCCTCGATCGCGCGGGCCACCCGCGCCGGCACCGGATCGGGATGGATGCCGTGCAGCGTCAGCAGATGTCCGATCAGCCCGTCGCGGAGCATGCGTTCGACCGTGGCCGGATCGGCCAGGTCCAGAGCCCGGGCGAGGGCCTGGCCGTAGATCTCCGCCAGACCCGACACCGCCACCAGTGCGAGTTCGCCGATCGGGCCGGGCGTGGCCTCCAGCCGGGCCAGCTGCTCGTCGAGCACGGCGATCCGCCGGTGCACCGCGCGGTCGTCGAGCCGGACCGGCGCTTCGGTGCCCGACCCGACGTCGGCGGCCGGGTCAGTCACGATTCTCCCCGAGCATCGGGGAGTGCAGCTTCTTCAGGACCTTGCCGTTGCCCAGGTACATGTGGACACCGCACGGCAGGCACGGGTCGAAGCTGCGCACAGCGCGCATGATGTCCACGCCCTTGAAGTCGTCCGGCCCGTTCTCCTCGAAGATCGGCATGTCCTGGATGGCGTCCTCGTACGGTCCGGGCGTGCCGAAGATGTCGCGCGGGCTGCCGTTCCACGGTGTGGGCGGATACGGGTGGTAGTTGGCGATCACCCCGTCCCGGATCACCATGTGGTGCGACAGCATGCCGCGCACCGCCTCGTGGAAGCCGACGCCGAGTGCCTCGTCGGGCACCTCGAAGCTGGTGAACGACGTGAGGTCGCCGCCGTGACAGCGCCGGAGCCCCTCCTCGACGAACCCGATGGCCATCGCGGCGGCGTAGGCGACGAAGTAGACCCGGGCGCGGTCGCGTTCGAGCGCGTTGGACCACTGCGGGATCGTCCATTCCAGGGTGGTCTCGGGGAGCTCGGCGCTGCGCGGCAACGAGATCAGCACGCTGTGCCCGGTCGACTTCACGTACGGAGCGTCGACCAACCCGGCCAGCGCGGTGGTGTAGAGCCGGGCGAACGCACCGCCCCCGGTGTCCAGCGCGAGGTGTTCGCCGGTGGCGGGGTGGCGCCAGCGCGGGCTCATCACCCAGCTGTAGCGGTCGTCGAAGTCGCGCTTGCCCGGCTCGGGCAGCGTCGTCTGGTTCCAGGGGTGGCGCATGTCGACCGGGTTGCCCAGCGGGTCGTGGGTGACGAACGGCTCCTCGTTGACCCAGTCGCCGTAGAAGGAGCTGCCCAGCAGGATCCGGATCCCGAGGTTGATGTCGACGAGGTTGCTGGTCAGCAGCTTCCCGTCGATCACGACACCCGGGGTCACGTACATCGCCTTACCCCAGTCGTTCATCGTCTCGTAGCGGTAGTCGCAGACGTCCGAGTTCTGGAACGCGCCCCAGCAGCCGAGCAGGATCCGCCGCCGGCCGACCTCCTCGTAACCCGGCAGTGCCTCGTAGAAGAAGTCGAACACGTCGTCGTTCATCGCGACGGAGCGCTTGATGAAGTCCATGATGCTGATCAGCCGGGAGACGTATTCGGTGAACAACGTCGGAGTCAGGATCGTGCCCACCCCGCCGGGATAGACCGTGGACGGGTGCGCGTGCCGGCCCTCCATGAGGCAGAACATCTCGCGCGTGGTCCGGGAGACCTTCAACGCCTGCCGGTAGAACTCGCCCTCGAACGGGTTGAACGACCGCATGATGTCCGCGATCGTGCGATAGCCGTGCAGGCCGGCATGGGGGGCCTCGGTGTTCTCCGCGCGGGCCAGCACGCCGGGGTTCGTCTGCTTGACCATGGCCTCGCAGAAGTCGACGAACACCAGATTGTCCTGGAAGAGCGTGTGGTCGAACATGTACTCGGCGGCTTCGCCGAGGTTGATGATGTTCTCCGCCTGCGGTGGGGGCTTGATGCCGTAGGCCATGTTCTGCGCGTACACCGAGCAGGTGGTGTGGTTGTCCCCGCAGATTCCGCAGATGCGACTGGTGATGAACCCGGCATCGCGCGGGTCCTTTCCCTTCATGAACACCGAGTAGCCGCGAAACAGCGACGACGTGCTGTGGCACTCGGTCACGACCCGGTTGGCGAAGTCGATCTTCGTGTAGACGCCGAGGTTGCCGACGATGCGGGTGATCGGATCCCAGGACATCTCGACGATCTGCGGCGGCTTGCGGCTTGTCGTCATGGCACTGGTTCCTTCGGGCGTCGCTTCTCGTGCTCGTGGTGTGGTGGGCGTCGCGTCACCTAGCCGCGGGGCGGTCGCTCCGGTGTCCACCGTGGCGTGTAGCCGCTGGTCAGCTCGGGGCCGTTGTGCCGCCACTGCGGTTCCAGGTTCATCGCCATGCTGGTGATGCGGCGCATCCGGTGGATGAAGTCGCCGTACTCCTTGCTCAGGCCCGATGACAGGTCGCCGTCGGCCGGCTCGTCCATGAACGGCATGAACGAGTCGGGGAAGCCGGGCATGGTGCAGCCGATGCAGATCCCCCCGACGTTGGGGCAGCCCCCGACCCCGCCCATCCAGCCGCGCCTCGGCACGTTGCAGTTGACGACCGGCCCCCAGCAGCCGAGCTTGACCTGGCACTTCCCGGAGTTGTAGTCGGTCGCGAAGTCGGCCTGCTCGAAGAAGGCGGCCCGATCGCAGCCGTCGTGCACACTCTTGTCGAAGAGCCACTCCGGCCGGAGCATCCCGTCCAGCGGCGGCGGTGGCGCGCTACCGGCGGCGTGGTAGAGCAGCCAGGTCAGGGTGTCCATGAAGTTCTCCGGCTGCACCGGGCATCCCGGGACGTTCACGATCGGCAGCGCCCCGCTCGACCTGAAGTCCCAGCCCAGGTAGTCGCCCAGCCCCATGGCTCCGGTCGGGTTGCCGGCCATCGCGTGGATCCCGCCGTAGGAGGCACAGGTCCCGATCGCCACCACCGCCCAGGCCCTGGGCGCCAGCCGGTCGATCCACCAGTTCACCGGCAGCGGCTGCCCCGTGTCGGGGTCGTTGCCGAACGAGGTCCAGTACCCGTCACCAGAGATGATGTTCTGGTTGGGTATCGAACCCTCGATGACGAGGATGAACGGCTCCAGCCCGCCGGCCGCGGCCGCGCGGAACGGTGCCAGGAACTCCTCGCCGCCCTGCGTCGGGGAGAGCACCTTGTTGTGCAGCTCGATCTTGGGCAGCCCGGGGATGAGTCCCAGCACGGCGTCCTCGATCGAGGGCTGGGCGGCCGCGGTGACCGATATCGTGTCGCCGTCGCAGCTCAGGCCTTCCGAGATCCACAGGATGTGCATCTCGCCGATGTCGCCGCGCTCACCCGGGAGCCCGTTCTCCGGGCTGGTACGCGGTGCGATGATCATGTCTTCGAGGCCGCGCCCGGGTTCCTCCGCCGGCCGTAGATGGCGGGGGCTCATCGCGGGCCCGCCCCGGCCCCGGGCAGCGAACGCACCGCGCCGTGCAGGCGGGCGAGGACCTCCTGCGGCAGCGCGTCGGCCCGGTCCACGATCGCACCGGCCCTCGGGTCGGTGGCCCGTGCCTCGCGCTTCTCCTCCTCGGTCAGGGTCATCGTGCGCAGCGTGAGGATCTCGTCGATCTCGCAGGCGTCGTGCAGGTCACCAGGACTCTCCGGGGCGACCGCGGGATGGTCGTACATGATGATGGGCGAGGACAGCACGACGTCTCGCCCACCACCGTCGCCGGCCAGCACCGGGAAGGTGTGCAGGTTCCGGCATTCCCGCGCCGCCGCGGCCGCCCAGGCCGGGGGGTCCAGCAGTGACACGAAGACGCCGCCGGACAGGCCCAGCAGGCAATGGGTGGCGACCAGGCAGCGGCGCAGCACGTCGGCTCGCGGCGCGTCGATCGCCTGGTCGGTCACGGCATTCTCGACGTCCACCCGCAACCGGCGCAGCGGGAACGCCGCCGGCGCGTCCGAGATCGACAGGTGGACCCGTGCCGACAGCGGCCACCGGGTGCGCACCACCCGGCCGCCGGCCGCGGGGCCGTCCAGGAGCTCGGTCTCCTCGCGCCCCGCAACGGTGATCAGCTCGGTGTGGCCGAGCTCGGTGAGGTCCACAGCCACGTCGAACTCCCTCGGCACGGCCTCCTCGAACGTCAGCAGGCGCTCGCCGCCCACCGTGAGCTCGTCCACCTCGACGAACCCGCCGTCGGCGGCACGCTGTTGCACCGACCGGCGCTGCAGCTGCAGGAACCGCAGCCGCACCCACAGCCGCGCCGACGTTCCCTCCGCCACGAGGCACTCGGTCCGCTGTCGCCAGGTATCCGCCGAGCCCGCGACACTCTCCCTGGCCGGCGGGCGTGCCTCGATCCACTCCCTGGGCGCGAGCACCCCGAACTGCCAGCGCACCCGGTTCTTGCCGGACGACCTGCGGTAGGGATAGAGCAGGTAGCCCTCGTACAGCACCGCGTCAGCCACCGCGCACGCCGCTTCACATCCCGCGACCTCGGGCTCTGATTCTGTCTCTCCGCACCCGGCCCATGGCCGCGCGTCTTCGAGCATGCGCGCCAGCCTCACAGGACCGGCGCACTTACCCAAGGTCAGTCAGCACAACCATCCGGATGGCGGGCAACCACTCGTACCATCGCGACAACCCCTGGTCGAAGGCCCGCACAGGGACGATCAGCAGCAGCGTACGACCCGGAAAGCACGAACGGGGCCGGTCACCTCCACGGGAGAGAGGTGTCCGGCCCCGTTCATGGGCATCGGGCATCCGGACCGAGGGCCGTCGCCCTCGGTGCCGGATTGCGCTACCTAGCGGTAGTCGCGCCCGAAGTCGTAGTCGTCCAGCGGCACCGCGGCACCGGTGCCGGTGCCGAACACGTCGGGGCTGTAGTAGCCGTCGTCGTAGCTCGGCAGCGCGTAGGCGGCCGCGCGGGCCTCCTCCGTGGGCTGGACCTGGATGTTGCGGTACCGGTTGATACCGGTACCGGCCGGGATCAGCTTGCCGATGATCACGTTCTCCTTGAGCCCGACGAGCTTGTCGCGCTTTCCGTTGATCGCGGCATCGGTGAGGATCTTCGTGGTCTCCTGGAACGACGCCGCGGACAGCCACGACTCCGTGGCCAGCGAGGCCTTCGTGATCCCCATGAGCACCGGACGGCCGGAGGCCGGCTCGCCGCCCTCGGCCACCACCTTGCGGTTCTGCGCCTCGAAGTCGGCCCGCTCGGCGAGTGCACCGGGCAGGAACTCCGTGGCACCGGAGTCGATGATCGTGACCCGGCGCAGCATCTGCCGGATGATCACCTCGATGTGCTTGTCGTGGATGTCCACGCTCTGCGTGCGGTACACCTTCTGCACCTCACGCACCAGGTGCAGCTGCACCTCGCGCGGGCCCATGACTCGCAGCACCTCGTGCGGGTCGGCCGTGCCCTCGAGCAGCAGCTGGCCCACGTGCACGTGGTCGCCGTCGGCCAGCGGCCGCTCGGCACCGTCATCGATGGTCATCGCCAGCCACTGCCGCTTCGACAGCTTCTCGTAGACGATCTCCTCGCCGCCGTCGTCCGGCGTGAGGGTGATCTTCCAGAAGCGGTCGCCGTCCTCGATGGCGATGCGGCCGTCGACGTCGGCGATCGGCGCCTTGCCCTTCGGCACGCGAGCCTCGAACAGCTCCGTGACGCGGGGCAGACCGGTGGTGATGTCGTCACCGGCGACGCCGCCCTGGTGGAACGTGCGCATCGTCAGCTGCGTGCCCGGCTCACCGATCGACTGGGCGGCGACGATGCCGACGGCCTCGCCGACGTCCACCAGCTTGCCGGTGGCCATCGAGCGGCCGTAGCACCTGCCGCAGATGCCGGTGGCCGACGCGCAGGTCAGGGCGCTGCGCACCTTGATCTGCCGCACACCCGCCGCGATCAGCGCGTCGAGGGCGGGGTCGCCGAGGTCGTCGCCCGAGCCCACCACGAGCTGGCCGTCGGGGCCGACCACGTCCTCCGCCGACGAGCGCGCGTACACCGACGTGCGCAGGTAGCGGTGCGGGATCAGGCGCCCGTCGGACAGCTCCTCGGTGACCGGCATCGTGATGCCGCGCTCGGTGCCGCAGTCGACCTCGCGGACGATGACGTCCTGCGACACGTCGACCAGGCGCCGGGTGAGGTAGCCCGAGTCGGCGGTGCGCAGCGCGGTGTCGGCGAGACCCTTCCGCGTGCCGTGGGTGGAGATGAAGTACTCCACCACGGACAGGCCCTCGCGGAAGTTGGCCTTGATCGGACGGGGGATGTACTCGCCCTTCGGGTTGGCCACCAGACCGCGCATCCCGGCGAGCTGCCGGACCTGGGTCATGTTGCCCGCCGCGCCCGACTTCACGATCGTCGGGATCGGGTTGTCCTCGGGGAAGTTCTCCTCCATGGCCTTGGCGACCTCTTCGGTGGCCTGGGTCCAGATCTTGACCATCTCGTCGTTGCGCTCCTGGTGCGACAGGGCGCCGCGCTGGTAGCGCTTGTTGATCTGGTCGGCCTTGGCCTCGTAGCCGTCGAGGATCTGCTGCTTGTTCGGCGGCACGACCACGTCGGAGATGGCCATGGTGACGCCGGAACGCGTGGCCCAGTAGAAGCCCGCGTCCTTGAGCCGGTCGAGGACCTGCGCGACCTCGGTCATCGAGTAGCGCTCGGCCAGGTCGTTGATGATGGTGGCCTGGCGCTTCTTGGGCAGCGGCTCGTTGACGTACGGGTAGTCCGGCGGCAGCAGCTCGTTGAACAGCACCCGTCCGAGGGTGGTTTCGGCGAGCCACGGGTCGCCCGGCTGCCAGCCGCTCTCGGCGAGGGCCGCCGACACGTCGGCGGGCGGGACCACGTCGAGGAGGCGGATCTTGACCGGCGCCTGCAGGTGCAGCACCTTCCGGTCGTAGGCCATGATCGCCTCGGCCGACGAGGAGTACACCTGGCCCGAACCCTGGGCCCCTTCGCGCAGCCGGCTCAGGTGGTACAGCCCGGTGACCATGTCCAGGCGGGGCATGGCCAGCGGACGACCCGAGGCCGGCGACAGGATGTTGTTGCTCGAGAGCATCAGCACCCGGGCCTCGGACTGCGCCTCGGCCGACAGCGGCAGGTGCACCGCCATCTGGTCGCCGTCGAAGTCGGCGTTGAACGCCTCGCAGACCAGCGGGTGCAGCTGGATGGCCTTGCCCTCCACCAGCTGCGGCTCGAAGGCCTGGATACCGAGGCGGTGCAGCGTGGGCGCGCGGTTGAGCAGCACCGGGTGCTCGGAGATGACCTCCTCGAGCACGTCCCACACCTGCGAGCGGCCACGCTCGACCATGCGCTTGGCGGACTTGATGTTCTGCGCGTGGTTGAGGTCGACCAGCCGCTTCATCACGAACGGCTTGAACAGCTCGAGCGCCATGCCCTTGGGCAGGCCGCACTGGTGCAGCTTGAGCTGCGGGCCGACCACGATGACCGAACGGCCCGAGTAGTCGACGCGCTTGCCGAGCAGGTTCTGGCGGAACCGGCCCTGCTTGCCCTTGAGCAGGTCGGACAGCGACTTGAGCGGGCGGTTGCCCGGACCCGTGACCGGCCGGCCGCGGCGGCCGTTGTCGAACAGCGCGTCGACGGCCTCCTGCAGCATCCGCTTCTCGTTGTTGACGATGATCTCGGGCGCGCCGAGGTCGATCAGCCTCTTGAGACGGTTGTTGCGGTTGATGACCCGGCGGTACAGGTCGTTGAGGTCCGACGTGGCGAAGCGGCCACCGTCGAGCTGCACCATCGGGCGCAGGTCCGGCGGGATGACCGGCACGCAGTCGAGCACCATGCCCATCGGGCTGTTGCCCGTGGCCTGGAACGCCGCGACGACCTTGAGCCGCTTGAGGGCGCGGAGCTTCTTCTGTCCCTTGCCGCTGCGGATGGTCTCCCGCAGGTTCTCGGCCTCGGCCGCGATGTCGAAGTTCTTCAGCAGGGTCTGGATCGCCTCGGCGCCCATCGACCCCGTGAAGTAGTCGCCGTAGCGGTCGTAGAGCTCACGGTAGAGCCCCTCGTCCGCGATCAGCTGCTGCACACCGAGCTTGGTGAAGGTGGTCCAGATCTCGTCGAGCCGGTCCAGCTCGCGCTGGGCGCGGTCACGGAGCTGGCGCATCTCGCGCTCGCCACCCTCCTTGACCTTGCGGCGGACGTCGCTCTTGGCGCCCTCCGCCTCGAGCTCGGCGATGTCGGCCTCGAGCTTCTGCGCCCGCGCCTCCAGGTCGGCGTCGCGGCGGTTCTCGACCCGCTTGCGCTCCACGGTCATCTCGTTCTCGAGCGTGGAGAGGTCCTGGTGACGCAGGTCCTTGTTCACCGAGGTGATCACGTACGCGGCGAAGTAAATGATCTTCTCGAGGTCCTTGGGAGCCAGGTCGAGCAAGTAGCCCAGCCGGCTCGGGACGCCCTTGAAGTACCAGATGTGCGTGACCGGGGCGGCCAGCTCGATGTGCCCCATCCGCTCGCGCCGCACCTTGGCGCGAGTGACCTCCACGCCGCAACGCTCACAGATGATGCCCTTGAACCGGACGCGCTTGTACTTGCCGCAGTAGCACTCCCAGTCGCGGGTGGGACCGAAGATCTTCTCGCAGAAGAGCCCGTCCTTCTCCGGCTTGAGGGTGCGGTAGTTGATGGTTTCCGGCTTCTTGACCTCGCCGTGCGACCACTGGCGGATGTCCTCAGCGGTGGCCAGGCCGATGCGCAACTCGTCGAAGAAGTTGACGTCGAGCAAAATCGTGTCCTTCGTTCGTATCTCGGCTCTGGGCGGGTCAGTTGACGACGTCGTCGACGGTCATCGAGTCGGAACCGGGACGGCTGGACAGGTTGATGCCCAGGTTCGCCGCGGCCCGCTCGAGGTCCTCGTCGTCGGTGTCGCGCATCTCGATCGCCGCACCGTCGCTGGAGAGCACCTCGACGTTCAGGCACAGCGACTGGAGCTCCTTCAGGAGCACCTTGAACGACTCCGGGATACCCGGTTCGGGAATGTTCTCGCCCTTGACGATGGCCTCGTACACCTTCACGCGGCCCACCACGTCGTCGGACTTGATGGTGAGCAGCTCCTGCAGGGTGTAGGCGGCGCCGTACGCCTGCATGGCCCAGCACTCCATCTCGCCGAACCGCTGGCCGCCGAACTGGGCCTTACCGCCCAGGGGCTGCTGCGTGATCATCGAGTACGGGCCGGTGGAGCGCGCGTGGATCTTGTCGTCCACGAGGTGCGCCAGCTTCAGGATGTACATGTAGCCGACCGCGACCGGGAACGGGTACGGCTCACCCGAGCGCCCGTCGAGCAGCGTGGCCTTGCCGTCCGAGCCCACCATGCGCTCGCCGTCGCGGTTGGGCAGGGTGGACCCGAGCAGCCCGGTGATCTCGTTCTCCTTGGCGCCGTCGAACACCGGGGTGGCGGTGTTCGTGCCGGCGGGCACGGAGTAGAGCTCCTCGGGCATCTTCGACGCCCACTCGGGCTTGCCCTCGATCTCCCAGCCGGTCTTGGCGATCCACCCGAGGTGGGTCTCCAGGACCTGGCCGATGTTCATCCGTCGCGGCACACCGTGGGTGTTCAGGATGATGTCGACCGGGGTGCCGTCCTCCATGAACGGCATGTCCTCGGCGGGAAGGATCTTGCCGATGACGCCCTTGTTGCCGTGGCGGCCGGCGAGCTTGTCGCCGTCCTGGATCTTGCGCTTCTGGGCCACGTACACCCGGACCAGCTCGTTGACGCCCGGCGCCAGCTCGTCCTCGTCATCGCGAGAGAAGACCCGGATGCCGATGACCTTGCCGGTCTCGCCGTGGGGCACCTTCAGCGAGGTGTCGCGCACCTCGCGCGCCTTCTCGCCGAAGATCGCGCGGAGCAGGCGCTCCTCCGGGGTGAGCTCGGTCTCGCCCTTGGGCGTGACCTTGCCGACCAGGATGTCGCCCGGCTGGACCTCGGCACCGATGCGGATGATGCCGCGCTCGTCGAGGTCGGCGAGGACCTCCTCGGAGACGTTCGGGATGTCCCGGGTGATCTCCTCGGCGCCCAGCTTGGTGTCGCGGGCGTCGATCTCGTGCTCCTCGATGTGGATCGACGTGAGCACGTCGTCCTGCACCAGGCGCTGCGAGAGGATGATCGCGTCCTCGTAGTTGTGCCCCTCCCACGGCATGATCGCCACGAGCAGGTTCTTGCCCAGGGCCATCTCACCGTCCTCGGTGCACGGCCCGTCGGCGATGACCTGGCCGACCTCGACGCGGGCGCCCTCGTCGACGATCGGCTTCTGGTTGTTGCACGTGCCCTGGTTCGACCGGCGGAACTTGTTCAGCCGGTAGGTGGTGCGCGTGCCGTCGTCGGCCATCACGGTGATGTAGTCGGCGCACAGCTCCTCGACCACACCGGCCTTGTCGGCCACCAGCACGTCGCCGGCGTCGACCGCGGCACGCAGCTCCATGCCCGTGCCGACCAGCGGCGACTCGCTGCGCAGCAGCGGCACCGACTGGCGCTGCATGTTGGCGCCCATCAGCGCGCGGTTGGCGTCGTCGTGCTCGAGGAACGGGATGAGCGCGGTGGCCACCGACACCATCTGCCGCGGCGAGACGTCGATGTAGTCGACGGTGGCCGGCGAGATGTAGTCGAGCTCGCCGCCCTTGCGGCGGACGAGGACGCGGTCCTCCTGGAAGTTGCCGTCGTCGTCGAGGGGCGCGTTGGCCTGCGCGACGACGAAGCGGTCCTCCTCGTCGGCGGTGAGGTAGTCGATCTGCTCGGTGACCCGACCCTCGACCACCTTGCGGTACGGCGTCTGGATGAAGCCGAACGGGTTGACCTGCGCGAACGTGGACAGCGAGCCGATCAGGCCGATGTTCGGGCCCTCAGGGGTCTCGATCGGACACATGCGGCCGTAGTGGCTGGGGTGCACGTCGCGCACCTCCATGCCCGCCCGCTCCCGGGACAGACCGCCCGGGCCCAGCGCGTTCAGCCGGCGCTTGTGGGTGAGCCCGGCCAGCGGGTTGTGCTGGTCCATGAACTGCGAGAGCTGGGAGGTGCCGAAGAACTCCTTGATCGCCGCCACGACCGGGCGGATGTTGATCAGAGTCTGCGGCGTGATGGCCTCGACGTCCTGCGTGGTCATGCGCTCGCGGACGACGCGCTCCATGCGGGACAGGCCGACCCGGACCTGGTTCTGGATCAGCTCGCCGACCGTGCGGATGCGGCGGTTGCCGAAGTGGTCGATGTCGTCGACCTCGACCGGGATCTCGCCGGTGCCGGTGCTGACCGCCATCATGGTCTCGCCGGCGTGCAGCCGGACGAGGTACTCGATGGTGGTGGCGATGTCCTCCTCGGTGAGCGTGCCCACCGAGTTGTCGATCGCCAGGCCCAGCTTCTTGTTGGCCTTGTACCGGCCGACCTTCGCCAGGTCGTAGCGCTTGTCCTTGAAGAACAGGTTCTCCAGGAGCGTCTGCGCGCTCTCCCGGGTGGGAGGCTCGCCCGGACGCAGCTTGCGGTAGATGTCGAGCAGCGCCTCGTCCTGGCCGGCGGTGTGGTCCTTCTCCAGCGTGGCGAGGATCGTCTCGGAGAACCCGAAGCGCTCCCGGATCTGCTCGGCGGTCCAGCCCAGTGCCTTGAGCAGGACGGTGACCGGCTGGCGGCGCTTGCGATCGATGCGGACACCGACGGTGTCGCGCTTGTCGACGTCGAACTCCAGCCACGCACCCCGGCTCGGGATGATCTTGACCGAGTAGACGTCCTTCTCGGTGGTCTTGTCGATCGTGTGGTCGTAGTAGATGCCCGGGGACCGCACCAGCTGCGACACGACGACGCGCTCGGTGCCGTTGATGATGAACGTGCCCTTGCTCGTCATCACCGGGAAGTCGCCCATGAACACCGTCTGGCTCTTGATCTCGCCGGTGGTGTTGTTGGTGAACTCCGCCGTGACGAACAGCGGGGCGGCGTAGGTCATGTCCTTGTCGCGGCACTCCTCCTCGGAGGCCTTGACCTCGTCGAAGCGAGGGTCGGAGAAGGACAGCGACATGGAGCCGGAGAAGTCCTCGATCGGGGAGATCTCCGTCAGGATGTCCTCGAGCCCGCCGACCGGGCTCTCGTCGCCGGCGTCGATCCGGCGCTGGAACCAGGCCTCGTCGCCGACCAGCCACTGGAAGGACTGGATCTGGAGGTCGAGGAGGTCGGGCACCTCGAGCGGCTCACGGATCTTCGCGAAGGTGACGCGGGTGGGCGCACCGGGGAAGTTCGGGTTGGCCGAGACGGCAGCGGGCGCGGGGGTCGCGAGGGGGCTGGTGGCGCGGGACGAAGCCAAGATGCGTCCTTCCGAGAACTGCGCTCTCGTTCTGGCGGGCACCGGCTCCGCGCGATACCGTCTGCGTCATCCGCCCCGGGCGGGAGGTCCGGGCCGAGCGAGCACACGGGGCGCGAGATCCGACGCACACCGTCTGTTGTCATGGCACAGCCATCGCCAGACGCACACGAGCCCGCGAGGTGACACCCTGGAGCGGGAGGACTCCTCTGAGCGCGCGCACAGCTGGACGAGGGCAGCGCAAAGAGGCAGTCTAGCTGCAAATGCAGCCGCTGTCGAGACAGGTCGCCGAGACAACCATCGAGACCTAAGAGTGACTTGACGGACGCATCCCGTCAAGACTCTACGCGCCGGTAAGTGGTCCTTTTCGCGAGACGAGCGGCGCACAGCCGCAGCTCCAGGGCCTGCGCTGCCATTCGTCGATCGAATTGGCCCCGTCCAGGTGACCGTCGAACGGGCGCGCGGGGCGGAGCCGGGTGCACGAGGGCGTCATCGACCTGTCGCCGCACCGTGTTGCCATCGTCACTTCCAGCCGCCTGCCCACCTGGCGGTCAGGCCAGGTTCCCCGGTCCTTGACACCGTCTCACGGACGACATGACGATCGGTCACCGGGCCGAGCCTGGAGGGACGAGGATGTCCGCAGCGACGTACGACGAGAGGCCATGGCTGGCACGCTACGACCCGGGGCAGCCACCAGACCTGGAGCTCGAGCACCCCGACGCGCTGGCGATGTTCCGGGCGGCGGTGGCGCGCAACCCGGACGGCGACGCCGTGCGGTACTTCGACGGCCGCATCACGCTGCGCGAGCTGGACGACCTGAGCGACGCGTTCGCCGTCGGCCTGCTCGACTCCGGCCTGGCGGCGGGCGACCGGGTGGCGCTGTACCTGCAGAACGTGCCGCAGTTCGTCATCGCGCTCCTCGGCACGTGGAAGGCGGCCGGCATCGCCGTCCCGATCAACCCGATGAACCGGCAGCGCGAGCTGGAGCTCCTGCTCACCGACTCGGGTGCGCGGGTGCTGGTGTGCCTGCAGGGCCTGTACCGCGACGTCGCGGCCGAGGTGGTCGGGCGCACCGGCGCGCGGACGGTGATCACGACGTCCGAGCTGGATCACCAGAGCCGCGACGACCCTCGGGCGTTCGGCGGGTCGGAGCGCATCGAGCTCCCCGGCACGGTCGACTTGGGTGAGCTGACGGCCCGGTTCCGCGGGCAGGTGCCTCCCCCGGTGTCGTTCACGCCGGACGAGACCGCGTGCCTCACCTACACGTCCGGCACCACCGGTCCGCCCAAGGGCGCCATGAACACGCACGGGAACGTGGTGTTCAACAGCCAGGCCTACCGCGAGTGGTGCAACCTCACCGCCGACGACGTGGTGCTCGGCGTGGCGCCTCTCTTCCACATCACCGGGCTCATCGCGGGGGTCACCGCCTCGCTGCTGCTCGGGGCCCCGCTCGTGCTGTTCCACCGGTTCGAGCCCTCGCTCGCGATCGACGTGATCCGCGAGGAGCGCCCGACGTTCACGGTCGGCTCCATCACGGTGTTCATCGCGCTGATGAACGCGCCGAACGCCGAGCGCGACGCCCTGGCGTCGCTCACGAAGATCTGGTCGGGTGGGGCGCCGATCCCGCCGTCCACGGTGAAGGCGTTCTCGGCGGCGTTCGGGCAGTACATCCACAACATCTACGGGCTCACCGAGACCACGTCGCCGTCGCACGGCGTGCCCGCGGGGGCCGATGCGCCCGTCGACGAGGCGTCCGGCGCGCTGTCGGTCGGCGTCCCCATCTACAACACCGTCGTGCGCATACTCGGCGACGAGGGCGAGGAGCTCCCGCCCGGCGAGATCGGCGAGATCGTGACCAGCGGCCCGCAGGTCGTGTCCGGCTACTGGAACAAGCCCGAGGAGACCGAGCGGGCCATCCCCGGTGGGGCGCTGCACACCGGCGACGTCGGCTACATGGACGCCGACGGCTGGTTCTACATCGTCGACCGGAAGAAGGACCAGATCAACGCGGGTGGCTACAAGGTGTGGCCGCGCGAGGTGGAGGACGTGCTCTACGAGCACGAGGCCGTGCGGGAGGCGGCGGTGGTCGGCGTGCCCGACGAGTACCGCGGCGAGACGGTCAAGGCCTACGTCAGCCTGCGTCCCGGCCGCACCGCCGACGAGGCCGAACTGATCACGTTCTGCAAGGAGCGGATGGCCGCCTACAAGTACCCGCGCCAGGTGGAGTTCCTCGACGAGATCCCGAAGACGGTCACGGGCAAGCTGCTGCGGCGCGAGCTGCGCGGCCGGGGCTGACCCGGGAAAGCACGAAGCGGCACCCCCGGTACGGGGATGCCGCTTCGTGGGACGGTGCCGGGTGTCAGCTCAGGCTGACCTTGGCGCCGGCGTCCTCGAGCTTGGCCTTGGCCGCCTCGGCGGCGTCCTTGGCGATCGCCTCGAGGATCGGCTTCGGGGCGCTCTCGACGAGGTCCTTGGCCTCCTTCAGGCCCAGGCCCGAGACGAGCTCGCGGACGACCTTGATGACCTGGATCTTCTTGTCACCGGCGGCCTCGAGGACGACGTTGAACTCGTCCTTCTCCTCGGCGGCCTCGGCCGGGGCCGCCGCGGCGGGAGCGGCGGCCGCGGCAACCGGGGCGGCCGCGGTGACGTCGAAGGTCTCCTCGAACTTCTTCACGAACTCCGAGAGCTCGATGAGGGTGAGGTCCTTGAAGGCCTCGAGCAGCTCGTCGGTGGACAGCTTCGCCATGGTGGTGCCTCTCTGGGTGTTGCTGAGCAGTGATGCTGAGCTGGGGTGGGATCAGGCTTCGGTGGCGGGGGCGGCCGCGCCGCCCTCTTCCTCGGCTCGCTTGTCGGCCAGCGCCTGTGCAAGGCGGGCCACCTGCGAGGCCGGGGCGGCGAACAGGCCAGCGGCCTTCGCCATGGTGCCCTTCATCGCGCCGGCCAGCTTCGACAGCAGGACCTCGCGGGACTCCAGGTCGGCGAGCTGGTTGACCTCTGTGACGGTCAGCGCGCGACCGTCCATGTAGCCACCCTTGATCACCAGGCCCTGGTTGACCTTGGCGAAGTCGCGCAGCGCCTTGGCCGCGTCGACGGGCTCACCCGTGATGAACGTGATCGCCGTGGGACCGACGAGCAGCTCTTCGAGCCCCTCGACTCCAGCGTCCTCGGCGGCCCGCTTGACCAGCGTGTTCTTCGCGACGCGGTAGTTCGCGCCGTCGCCGAGCGACCGGCGCAGCGTCGTCAGCTGAGACATCGTCAGACCGCGGTACTCGGTGACCACCGAGGCGGACGCGCCCCGGAACTTCTCGGCGATCTCCTCGACCGCCGCGACCTTGTCGGGTCGGGCCATCCTCGCCTCCTCTCGTCGTGGTCGGTGTGCTTCTCCTGCGGTTCGCACCCACCGAACACCTCGGAAACGACGAACGCCCCGGCGCAGGAGCGCACGGGGCGTGGCAGGGGCACACGACCGTGCCCCGCTGTGACCTCGTCCTCCTGCGCGGGCCGCCCGCGGATGCGGGGCCTTCGTGTGCCCTACCAATCGTTCAGGAGGGCACAGACCTGCGGTCTTCGGTGGAACCGTCGTCCAGGATACGCGACGCGCGCGGCCACCTTCCCGCGGGTCAGAGCGGGGTGACGGCGGCGATCTTCCAACGGCCGTCCACCAGTTCGCCCGTCACCGTCAGGCGGCCGGCCGCGGCCAGCTGTTGCGACTGCGCGTCGGGGGCGGCGCGGGTGGCCTGCTGGTCGACGAACGCCACCAGGACGGCGTGGTCGCCGGTGATCTCCTTGACCGCCGACATCGTGACCGTCGCCGACACCACGGCCTGCTGCTGCGGAGCCCGCGCCCTGACCTCGCCGAACAGGCGGTCGAAGTCGGCCGCGAACTCGGGCGTGATCACGTCGCGGGCCGCCTTCTCGTTCTCGTCGAGCCGCGCGAAGTCGAAGGAGTAGACCGTCTCGATCGCGGCGGACAGCTGCCCCGCCACGTCGGCGGTGGTTCCGACGTCCACCAGCGCGGTGTTGGTGGCCGCCGGCGTGCCGCGCAGCTGCGCGTCCTGGATGCCGGCGACGACGGCCACGGTGGCGAGCACGACCAGCGCCGCCGCGAGCAGCGGCACCGCCTGGCGGTGCAGCACCGCGGTCAGCCGGCCGCCGCGGGCCGGCGTCTCGGCGACGTCGGTGATCTCGACGATCTCGGTGGGCGCGGCCTTCCCCCGCCCGCCGGGGACGACCGACAGCTGCTCGGTCCGGTCGCCTTCCCCGGCGCCGGACCGGCCGCGCGCGGGCCGGATGAGTTCGACGGTGGGCCCGGTCGTGGATCCGGTCGTGAGCTCGACCGTGGACGCGGAAGCGGTCGCCGGCTCGGCGTCGCGCGGAGCGGCGGGAGCCGGCTTCGGGCGCGGCCGCTTCGGCTTGGCCTTGCCGGCGGACCTGTCCTCGGCCGGACGCGCCTGCGGCGCGGGGTCGGCGGTGGGCTCGGGCCGGCGGTCGGGCGCCGGGGCGGCCGCCGTGGTGTCGGTGGGCTCGGCCGGACCGGTTCCGCGGCCGGGCGCGGACGCGGCGGCGTCGGGGCGCGGCGCGGCAGGCGCCATCCCGGCCACCCGCGGGCGGCGGGACGGGGTCGGGCGGGGGCGCGGGGAGCGGGGACGAGGCGGCATCGCGATCCTCCTGGTCAGCTCGGAGTGCGGACCGGGGCCACCCGGCTCGCCTTCCAGCCCTGGTCGGTGCGGGTCATCTCCAGCTCGAGCCGCTGGCGGGTGCTGACGGCGGCCTGGCCCTCCGGACTCACCCGGACGTCGACGGCCAGCAGCACGCGGGCGGTGCCGGCGCGCACGTCCAGCTCGGCGACGGCGGCATCCGGCACCGTGGCGACGGTGACCCGCTTGGCCTGCGTGACGACCTGCTCGTACTCGGCCCGGTTGGCGCGGAACTCGTCGAGCAGCGTGCCGGTGGAGGTCTGCTCCCACAGGTCAAGGCCGGGCGCGACGTTGCGGTAGTCGAGGGTGTTGAGGCTGATCGCGGCCTGCCGCGCGTCCACCAGCACGGCCTCGCGCTGGGCGGCGAGCTCCAGCCCGTCGTCGCCGAGCGCGAGCACCCACCGTCCTCCGAAGAACAGTGCGGCGATCGCGGCGATCGCCACCAGTGCGGCGAACACGCGGATGGGGGTGGTCTCGAGACCGCGGCGCGGCGGCGCCGGGTTCGGGTCCTTCTGTTGCGTACGGGGCTTCTCGAGGACGGTCATGCGGCTCTCCGTCGGGGGTCGGGTCGGCGCGGGTTGTCCTGGGTCAACTGAGGATCTGGGCCAGGGAGCTGAGTGGTGGGGGTGAGCCCACCAGGTCGGGCAGGGCAGGGGGCGGGGTGGTGCCGGCGGGCACACCGGCCTCCGGGGGCCCGGACGGGGCCTCGGCGGCGGGCATCGGTGTCTTCGCGTCCGGGACGTTCTGCGCGCCGCGCACGTCGATCGGGCTTCCCGGGGGTTCCGCGCAGTACGCCTTCCGGTTGATCGGCGCATCCGACACGTCGCTGCCGGGGCGCCGGTTCGTGCCCTCGTACCCCCGGGTGCAGGGGTACGGGTCGAACAGGTTGCTGAGCACGAGCCCGAGGTGCGCGGTGCCGTCGCCGGGCACGACGGTGTACGTCGTGGTCGTGACACCGGGGTAGGTGACGAGGATCTGCCGGAGCGCGGCCTGGCGCGGCTCGGCCACGCGGGAGATCGTGAGCAGGTCGGCGATGAGCTGCCCGAGGCCGCTGCCGCTCTCCCGCAGCAGGCCCCTGATCTCGGTGGAGGCCTCGGGGCCGGTCTCCATGAGCCGGCGCAGGTCCGGGTCGGACTCCTTCAGCTGGTCGGCGAGCAGCGCGAGGTCCTTGCTGAAGCCCTGGAACGAGCCCGCCACCTCGTTCTGCGTGGTGAGCACCGTGCGGCCGTCCTCGATGAGGCGCACCGTCTCCGGCAGCGCGTCGACGGCGTCCTCGGTGAACGCGTCGGTGGTGTCGAGCAGCCGCTGCAGCGGCAGCGCGGTGTCGGCGAACCCGACGCCGAGCTCGTCCACGACGGTGCGCAGCGAGTGCAGCGGCACCGACCGGACGAAGTCGTCGAGGCTCACGACGAGCTGCTCGACCGGCACCGGCGTGCTCGTGCGCGCCACCGGGATGACGGAGCCGTCCTCGAGGTACGGGCCGCCGTCGCTCGCCGGCATGAGGTCGACGTACTGCTCGCCGATCGCGGACAGGTTGTGGACGGCCGCGTCGGTGTCCGTGGGGATCGCCGGGGCGTCGCGCCGGATGTCGAGCTGCACCTCGACCCCGTCCTGGGTGATCGTCAGCGGGCCGACGCGGCCGACGCTGACACCCCGGTAGGTGACGTCGGCCCCGGTGAAGATCCCGCCGGACTGGGCGAGCTGCACGCGCACCGGGTAGGTCGTGGTGCCGAACAGGTCGCCGAACCCGGCATAGCGGAACCCGACGTACCCGACTCCGACGACCGTGATCAGCAGTAACGCCACCAGCTGCAGCCGCACGATCCTGGTGATCATCCGTCACCTCCGATCAGGCCGCCGAGCAGCCCTCCACCGCGCGTGGGCTCGGGGTCCTCCGGCGGCTCCGCCGAGCCGGACGTCGGGGGCGGCTCGACCTCACCGGGCAGCGGCAGCAGGTCGCCCTCCCCCAGCAACGGGAAGTCCGGCAGCGACGGGCTGGTCGGGCCGAGCAGCGGACCGAGCAGCTGCGAGGTGGGCGGCAGCATCCCGAGCGGCCCGCCCGGGCCGGGGAACGGCTCACCGGAACGCGCCATGTTCTGCAGGACGCTGCTCAGGTCGAGGTCGAGCTTGACGTAGAGGTTGGAGTAGTCGCCGGCGAACGCGTCGACCGTGCCGTCGCTGAACGGGAAGGTGGGCAGCAGGCTCAGCGAGTTCACCAGGTCGGGGCCGGACTCGACGAGCTTCGCGAGCACCGGCTCGAGCAGCTCGAGGTCGGCGACCACGTCGTCGTGGCTGCGGTTGACCACGTCGGTGGCGACGCCCGAGAGCCGGTCGAGCGCCTGGAGCATGTCGACGAGCTTGCCGCGCTGGTCCTCCAGCTCCCGCAGGCCCGGGGGGAGGTCCGCCAGCGCGGTCTCGATCTGTCCCCTGCGATCGCGCAACGTGCCGGCGAGCCGGTTGATCTCGTCGATGGCCCGGGTGATCTCGGTCTTGTGGCTGTCCAGCGCGCCGACGAGCGCGTCGAGGTCGTCGAGCAACGCGCGGATCTCCGGCTCGTTGCCCGCGAGCGCCTTGTTCAGCTCGGTGGCGATCGTCCGGATCTGGGCGACGCCACCGCCGTTGAGCAGCAGCGACAGGGCGCCGAGCACCTCTTCCACCTCGGCCGCCCTGCTGGTGCGCAGCAGCGGGATGGTGGCGCCGTCGGCGATCCGGCCGGACGCGGCGTTCTGCGGTGCCAGCAGCTCGACGAACTTCTCGCCCAAGAGGCTCGTGGTGCGCACCCGGGCCCGGGCGTCGGGTGGCAGGGCGACGTCGCCGTTGACGAGCACGGTGACCTGCGCCGTCCAGTCGGGGCCGACCCTGATGTCGCTGACCGTCCCGACCGGCACGTCGGCGACCTTCACCAGCGACTGCGGCACGAGGTCGATGACGTCGGTGAACTCGATCGTCAGCTGGTACGGGTCGTCGCCGAGCGCGGCCCCGCCGGGCAGGTCGACGCCGCGCAGGCCGTCCGACAGCACGCCGCAACCACCGCTCGTGAGCAGCACGGCGGCGGCCGCCGCGACGGCGGCGAGCCTGCGGCGGATCACCGGTCACCCCCGAACAACCCGGACAGGCCACCCGGCCGGTCCTCGGACTCGCCCTCGTCCTTCTCGGACGTGTCGGGCTTCTCGGCGTCGTCCGTCGACTCCGACTCGGCCCGGCCGGTGGGCTCCGGCCGCTCGTCCTCCGGGGTGGCCTCGGGCCGCTCGCCCTCCGGCTGCCCGGTCGGCGCGCCGGGCACCGGCAGCGCGGCCAGCGGGTCTGCCGGTGCGGCCGGCTCGGTGGGCAGCGCGAGCCCCGGCACGGGCGGGGGCTGACCGCTCTGCAACGCCGTGATCACCTCGGCCGCGTTGGGGAGGGGGACGAGGCCGTCGAGGACGGGGGCGAGCTTCCCGCACGCCGTGCCGAGCTTGTCCGGGAGTGCCTCCGGCGTGCCCCTCTTCACCAGCTCGCAGACCAGCACCGGGATCGGCATCGTGAGCTCGTTGATGTCCGCACGGGCGTCGAGGGTGCCGGAGGCGCCGTTGTAGGCGAGCGAGAGGTTGCCCAGCGCGACCGGCGCGACGTCGAGGACCTCGGTGAGGGCCTTGCGCTGGTCGACGACCACCTCGGTGACGTCGGTGAGCCGGTCGACGTTGGACTTCACGAGGCCCCGGTTGTCGCGGACGAAGTCGGCCACCTCGCCGAGCGCGATGGACAGCTCCCGCACCGCGGTGGCCAGGTCGCCACGCTCGTCGGCGAGGAAACCGGCGACGTCCGCGAGCCGCCGGTTGAAATCGCGCACCTCGCCGTCGTTGGCGGCGAGCATGGACGTGAAGGACTGGAGCTCCTTCACCGTGCCGAAGAGGTCCTCGCGGGAGTCGGCCAGGGTGCCCGACAGCTCCCCGAGGTTGCGGATCGTGTCGTTCAGCGCCCGCCCGTTGCCGTCGAGGTTCGCGGCGCCGACGTCGAGTGCGTCGGAGAGCGCCCCCTGGGAGTTGACGCCCTTCGGCCCCAGCGCGTCGGCGAGCTGGGTGGCCGTGCGCGCGAGGTCGTCGACGCCGAGCGGCACCGCGGTGCGTTCGAGCGGGATCACGGCGCCGTCCGCCAGCTCGGGGCCGCCGGCCCAGGTGGGCGTGAGCTGGATGTAGCGGCCGGTGACCAGGCTCGGCGAGACGACCACGGCCTTCGCGTCGGCCGGGAGCTTCAGCTCGGGGTCGTCGATGCGCATCTCGACGCGCACCCGGGTGCCATCGGGGGTGATGCTGACGATGTCACCGACGGGCACGCCGAGCACCCGCACCGAGTTGTCCTCGAACACGCCGGTGGCCGACGTGAAGTAGGCCGTGACCATTCGCGACGGGCCCTGCAGCACGAGGTAGAACCCGCTCGCCACCAGCACGGCGATCACGGCGACGAGCCCGGTGAGCTGGAGCTGGCGGCGGTCGGTCGTGGTGAGCGGGGGCACTCAGCACCCCTCGGAGTTGATCGGGCCGACCGACGGCGGGAGCAGCGCGCAGATGTAGTTGTCGAACCACTCGCCGTTGCCGGTGGCGTTGGCGAAGACCCGCACGAACACGGCGAGGTCACGGATGCCCGAGCCGAGGGCGTCCTTGTTGCGCTGCAGCAGCGCGGCCACCCGGTCGAGCTGCTCCAGCGTGGGCCGCAGCTGGTCCTTGTTGTCGGCGACGAGCCCGCGCAGCTGCTCCGAGAGCGCGATCGTGCCGTCGAGGAGCCTGCTGATCGCCTCGCGGCGGCGCTGGAGCTCGCCGAGCAGCAGGTTGCCGTCCTTCAGCAGCTTCTCGACCTCGGCGTTGCGGTCGGCCAGCACCCCGGCGAGCTCGTGGGTGCCGGCGAGCAGCCTGCGGATCTCCTCGTCGCGGCTCGCGATCGTGGTGGACAGCCGCGACAGCCCGTCGAGGGCACCCCGGATCTCCGGCGGGGTGTCGCGGAACGTCTCGGAGAGCGTGTCCAGGCTGTTCGCGAGCTGCCCGGTGTCGATCTGGTCGAGGGTGCCCGACAGCCCGTCGAACGCCTCCACCACGTCGAACGGCGACGAGGTGCGCGTCAACGGGATGGTGCGGTCCGGGCGGAGCTCCTCGTCACCCTGCGGGTCGAGGGCGAGGGTCTTGGCGCCGAGCAGGGTGCGGATCTGGATCGACGCCGACGTGCGGTCGCCCACCCACGCGTCGGTGACCCGGAAGGTGACCAGCACGTGGTCGCCGTCGAGCTCGACGTCCTGGACGCGGCCCGCCTCGACGCCGGCCACGGTGACCATGTCACCGGCCGTGAGCCCGGCCGACTCGCTGAACTCGGCCCGGTACGTGGTGCCGCCGCCGAAGATCGCCGGGCCGTTGAACGCGAGCACCACGATGAGCACGACCGCCAGCAGGCCGATGATCGCCGTCGTCACGGGGTTGCGGGTGCCCGGCATCAGTTACCACCGACCGGCAGGTCGGGCAGCAGGGGCAGGTCGGGCGTGGGGAGCTCGGGGACGCCGGTGCCGGCGCCCGGCAGGGGCAGGTCGGGCAGGGGCAGCCCGGCGAGCGAGTCGGTGTTCCCGCTGTCCCCGCCGTCGGGGTCGGCACCGCAACGTGGCTGGCCGCTGGTGAACACGGGGATCTCGATCGTCGGGATGTAGGGCTCGAGACCGACCTTGCCGCTCGCCCCGCACAGGTAGAAGTTGAACCAGCTGCCGTAGCTGCCGGCGCGAATGACCTTCTTGAGCTTGGGCGGCAGGTTCCGGATCGTCTGCTCGAGGTGCTCGTCCTGCGCGTTGAGGTTCTCGGCCAGGTCGCCGAGGTGTCCGATGTCGTCCTTCAGCGGCGGCCGCGCGTCCTCCAGGAAGCCGGCGGTCACGTCGGTGAGCTCGCCGATGGACACGATCGCCTCGCCGATCGGCTCGCGGTCCGCGGAGAGACCGGACACCAGCGCCTGCAGCGAGCTGATGAGCTCCGACAGCTGCCCGTCGCGCGCGTTCACGGTCTCGAGCACCGCGTTCAGGTTGTCGATCACCTGGCCGATCACCTCGTCCCGGTCGGCGAGGGTGTTGGTGAGCGACGCGGTGCGGGCGAGCAGGCTCTTGACGGTGCCGCCCTGGCCCTGCAGCACCTGGATGATCTCGAAGGAGAGCTCGTTCACCTGCTCCGGGTCGAGCGCGGTGAGCAGCGGCTTGAACCCGTTGAACAGCACGGTGAGGTTGAGCGCCGGGCGCGTGCGCTCGACCGGGATCGTGCCGCCTGCCGGGAGCTTCTCGCCCGCGGGCCCGGCGCCCTGCTCGAGCGCGAGGTAGCGCTGCCCGATGAGGTTGCGGTAGAGGATCGAGGCCCCCACCGAACCCGGGAGCGGCTGGTCCTGCGCCACGCTGAACTCCACCTCGGCGAACCGACGGTCGACGATCCGCACGTCGTCCACGCTGCCGACGGCCACGCCCGCGATCCGGACGTCGTCGCCGCGCAGCAAGCCGCTGGCGTCGGCGAAGCGGGCGGTGTAGGTGGTGCGCGCACCGCCGGACGCGTTGGCGATGGTCAGGGCGAGCACGGTGGTGCACAGCGCCACCACCACCGCCAGCGCCAGGAACTTGACCAGCGGCGCGACCGGGAACCGGTTCACGTCACCGTCACCTCGGTCCCGCGGTAGAGCGGCCCGACGAGCATCGTGCTCCACGCCGGCACGGCCTCGGGCGACGTGCCCTGCTGGAGCGCGAGCAGCTCGTTCACGACCTGGCGCTCACCCGGCGAGTTCGGCACGCCCATGTCGGCGCCGGAGTAGGAGGTCGGGACGGCCCCGAAGTCCTCCGCGTCGCCGTACTGGGTGTTGGTCGGCGGGTTCTTGTGCGGCTCGGTGCCGTCCTTGAACGGCCCGTCCGGCGGCTGGTCCGGCCCCGGGATCTGGATCGGGTAGCAGCGGGGGCCGCGGTCGTCGAGGTAGCGCGGTTCGTCCTGGTCGGGTTCGTACTTGCCCTGGCTGGCGACGATCTCGATGGTGGCGTGGAGGCCGGGGTGGTCGCTGCCGGCGCCGAACGCCTCGTCCAGCCGCGGCACGAGCCCGGCCAGCTGGTTGAACAGGCACGGGAACTCCGGCGAGTACCGGGCGAGGGTCTCGAGAGTGGGGCGGGAGGAGTCGGCGAGCGAGATGATGTTCTCGCCGTTCGCGTCGAGGAACCTGCGCAGGTCGTCCGACGCCGACGTCACGCTGGTCAGCAGCTCGCGCAGCTGGGCGCGCTGCTCCACCACCGTGCGGCTGGTGACGGTGAAGTCCTCCAGCGCGTCGAGCAGGTCGGGCGCGGCCTTGTCGACGTTGGCGGCGAAGTCGGCGAGCTGGGTGATGTCGGCCTGCAGGTCCGGGATCGCCGGGCGCAGCCCCGACGTCAGCTGCTGCAGCCGCACCAGGGTCTGCCCCAGGTTCTCGCCGCGGCCCTCCAACGCCTGCGACATGGCACCGAGCGTCGTCGCCAGTTCCTGCGGCTCGACCGCCGTGAGCAGCGGGAGCAGGCCGTCGAGCACCCGCTCCAGCTCGCGGGCCGACTCGCTGCGGTCCATCGGGATCACGTCCCCGGCGGCGAGCGGCGGCGCGTGCGACCCGTCGGGCAGCACGAGCGAGACGTACCGCTCGCCGAACAACGTCTTGGGGATGAGCCGCGCCGAGACGTTCGCCGGGATCAGGTCGACCTTGTCCGGGTCGATGGACATCTCCACCGTCGCCGCGTCGCCGTCGGTGGTGACGGACGTGACCCGCCCGACGTCCAGCCCGCGCACCTTGACGTCGGCCCGGTCGGCGAGCTGGTTGCCGACCCGATCGACCTGCAGCGTGACCGGCACCCCGCTGTCGAACGCGCCGGCGTACCGGCCGACCGACAGCCCCACGAGCGCCAGCAGCACCACGACGAACAACAGCCCCTGCAAGCGCCTTTTCATCCCGCCACCCGCACCGAGGTCTCGGTGCCGAACAGCACCAGCGTGAGGAAGAAGTCGAGGATCGCCGTGCTCACGATCGACAGCCGCACCGACCGGCCCACCGCGATACCGACGCCGGCCGGGCCGCCACGGGCCGTGTACCCGTAGTGGCAGTGGATCAGGATGATCACGATGGCGAAGACGATCACCTTGAGGTACGAGTACAGGACGTCGCTGACCGGCAGGAACAGGTCGAAGTAGTGGTCGTACGTACCGCCTGGAAGATCGTTGATCAGCGTGACGTTCAGCCGCGACGCCACGAAGCTCGACAGCAGGCCGATCGTGTACATCGGGATGATCGCGATGACGCCGGCGATCATGCGGGTGGTGATGAGGAACGGCACGCTGGGCACCGCCATCACCTCCAGCGCGTCGATCTCCTCCGAGATGCGCATCGCGCCCAGCTGCGCGGTGAAACCGGCGCCGAGCGTGGCCGTCAGCGCCGCCGCGGCCACCAGCGGGGCGATGTCGCGGGTGTTGAAGTACGCCGTGATGAAGCCGGTGAGCGCCTCGACCCCGAGCGAGTCGAGCGCCCGGAAGCCCTGCAGGCCCACCAGGCTGCCCACGAACAGCGACAGCGACAGCATCACGCCCGCCGTGCCGAGGATGACGATCAGCGCGCCGGACCCGAAGCTGACCTCGGCGAGCAACCGGCCGATCTCACCCCGGTACCGGCGCAGCGTGCGCGGCGTCCACGCGATCGCGCGGGCGTAGAGCGAGAGCTGGTCGCCCAGCTCGTCGAGGATGTCCAGCGGGCCCGTCACGACGCGCCGCGCCCGGCCGTTCCTGAGCGCCACGTCACGACCCCTTCGGCGGGACGAGCTCGAGGTACAAGCCGGTGAGCACCAGGTTGATCAGGAACACCAGCACGAACGAGATGACGACCGACTGGTTCACGGCGTCACCGACGCCCTTGGGCCCCGGCGGCGGGTTCAGGCCCCGGTAGGCCGCGACGACACCGGCGGTGAACCCGAAGAGGAAGGCCTTGAGCTCGCTCACGACGATGTCGGAGACCTGGGCCACCGCGGAGAAGCTCGCGATGTACGCCCCCGGCGTGCCGCCCTGGATGATGACGTTGAAGAAGTAGCCGCCGCTCACGCCGACGACGCTCGCCAGCCCGTTGAGCACGACCGCGGTGGTCGCCATCGCGAGCACCCGTGGCACCACGAGCCGCTGGATCGGGGAGATGCCCAGCACCTCCATGGCGGCGATCTCCTCGCGGATCGTGCGCGCGCCCAGGTCGGCGCAGACCGCGCTGCCGCCGGCGCCGGAGATCAGCAGGGCCGTGACGATCGGCGCCGCCTGCTGCACGATCGCGAGCACGCTGCCGGCGCCGGTCTGGCTCTGGGCGCCGAACTGGCGGGTGAGCTCGGCGAGCAGCAGCGCGATCGTGGCGCCGAACGGGATCGTGAACAGCGCCGTCGGCAGCGCCGAGACCTTCGTGACGAACCAGGTCTGCTCGATGTACTCGGCCAGCTGGAACGGCGGGCGGAAGGTGTTGCGCACCACGGCCACGCCGAGGCCGAAGAGCCGGCCGACCGGGGTGAGCGCACGGGTGATCGGAGCGGGAGCGGTCATCGGCCTCAGGACCGGTCGGAATCGCGGGACGAGGGGTCGTCGTAACCCGCGTCGTAGCCGCCGATCACCTCGGTGGGCTCGTCGCGGACGAGCTGCCCGGCGCTGCGCCGACGCGGGAAGGGCTGCGGGGCGATCGGCCCGGTGGGCGGGTCGTCGGGAATCGGGTCCGCGGCGTAGCTGTCCCGAATGGCATCCTGCGCGACGAACGGGAGCGTGTGCAGCATCTGCAGCACCCGCTCCCGCCGGCGACCGACCGCCCGCCGCTCCCCCACTCCGCTGCTCGGCTGCAGCTGCGGCTTGAGCGGGGGCAGCCCCTGCAGCTCCCCCGCCTCCTCCATCTCGCGAGCGGCCTGCGCGGTGTCCTTCTCCTCCGACATGCCGATCGGGCCTTCGCGGCGCCCGTTGAGGAACTGGGCGACGACCGGCTCCCCCGACGTCAGCAGCACTTCGCGCGGGCCGAACATCGCCAGGTGCTTGCGGTAGAGCATGCCGATGTTGTCCGGCACGGTCTGCGCCGTGTTGATGTCGTGCGTGACGATCAGGAACGTCGCGTCGGTCTGCGCGTTGAGATCGATGATCAGCTGGTTGAGGTAGGCGGTGCGCACCGGGTCGAGGCCGGAGTCCGGCTCGTCGAACAGGATGATCTCGGGATCGAGCACCAGCGCCCTGGCCAGCCCCGCCCGCTTGCGCATGCCACCGGAGATCTCCCCGGGCAGCTTCGTCTCGTCACCGCTGAGCCCGACCATCGCCATCTTCTCCTCGACGATGTCCCGGATCTCCGACTCGGACTTCTTGGTGTGCTCACGCAGCGGGAACGCGATGTTGTCGTAGAGGTTCATCGAACCGAACAGCGCGCCGTCCTGGAACAGCACGCCGAACAGCTTGCGCAGCTCGTACAGCCGCGACTCCGAGCAGCGCACGAGGTCGGTGTCGTGGATGACGATCGAGCCCTGCTCCGGCTTCAACAAGCCGATCAGCGTCTTGAGGAAGACCGACTTGCCCGTGCCCGACGGGCCGAGCAACACCGACACCTCGCCGGGCGGCAACGTGAGTGTGACGTCGGACCAGATGTTGGCGCGGCCGAAGGACTTCGACAGCCCCTCCACCTTCACCTCGACACCCGCCACCGACGCCTCCTGAACCTCTCCGGTGGGACCCTGCCGACGCTGGCGTGGAACTGGGGCGGCGGCTGCCCATAACGGGTCAACGACACCCGTCGAGGCGGGTTACTCGCGAGTCAGGACCCGGGCGATAGTTGCTCCGATCGGACCGTAGCAGGGTCGACCAGGCGCACTACGGGGGTCACGCTCGGTCGCCGAATCCCGCCGGACCGGCGCCGATCGTCACAGGAACGGACCCCGGTGGGCTGACGGAGCTCTCGTCGGTGATGGACCGACGAGAGCTCCGTTCATCAGCTCCGGGGCGGGGCGGGGGGATGCGGCTCGGCCGGCGCCGGTACGTCGGGCAGCCGGGGTGGCGCGGGCGGCTGCGGCGGCACCGGCGGATCGATGCCGGCAGGCAGCTCCGCGGTGCATGCGGCCAGTGCGGCCCGGTAGCCGGCGTCGAACGGGTCGACGGCCCCGGCACCCGGATCCAGCAGGATCCGCCCGTCCGGCGTGACCGTGGCTGCCGGGAAGTCGGATTGGCCGTGTGCCCGCATGCACGCGGTGAAGTCGCCCGCCGGGTCGGCGCCCGCGACGCCCATCAGAACGGTCGCGACGACGGTGCACATCATGGCGATCATGTGGTTCCTCCCTAGTCCTTCGGGAGACCCAGCAGACCGCGGCACCGGTTGCGCGGCGGGAACAGCGGCCGTCACGCCACCGCAACCCGCCGTCGACGATGCTGCCCGGATGCGCGTGCTGATCGTCGAGGACCACGAGGAGCTGGCGGGGACCCTCGCCACCGGGCTCGCCCGGGAGGGCATGGCCGTCGACGTGTCCCTCGACGGCGCGGACGCGCTGTACCGCGCCGAGGTGCACGACTACGACGTCGTCGTCCTCGACCGCGACCTGCCCGGCGTACACGGCGACGACGTCTGCCGGTCGCTGGCCGCTGGCAGCCGCGGCGCGCGCGTGCTGATGCTGACCGCGTCCGGCACCGTCGCCGATCGCGTGGCCGGGCTGGGCATGGGTGCGGACGACTACCTGCCCAAGCCGTTCGCGTTCGCCGAGCTGGTGGCCCGGATCCGGGCACTCGGCAGGCGGTCGCAGCCCGCGCTGCCCCCGGTGCTCGAGCACGGCGGCCTGCGGCTCGACCCGGCACGGCGCACCGCAACCCGCGACGGGCGCCGCCTGGAGCTCAGCCCGAAGGAGTTCGCCGTGCTGGAGCTGCTGCTGTCCGCGGGCGGCGCGGTGGTCTCGGCCGAGCGGCTCCTGGAGAAGGCGTGGGACGAGGCCGCCGACCCGTTCACGCAGTCGGTGAAGGTGACGGTGAGCCGGCTGCGGCGCAAGTTGGGCGACCCACCCCTGATCGACACCGTCCCGCAGGCGGGCTACCGGATCCGATGACCCGCCCCCGACCGACCGTCCGGCTCCGGCTGACCGTGCTCTACGGCGGGCTGTTCCTGGCGACGGGCGCGCTGCTCGTCTGGCTGGTGTACCTGCTCGCGGCGCACGCACCCCTGCCCGGAGCGCCGCCCGCACCCGAGGCCCCGAGTCTCGGAGGCGGGCTCCCGGCACCACCCGCACCCCCGAACGTCACGGAACCCCAGGTGATCGACGTGCAGCGGCTGCTGGTCAGCTCGCTGCTCGCGCTGGCGGCCATGGGCGCCGCGTCGCTGGTGCTCGGCTGGCTGGTGGCCGGGCGGGTCCTGCGTCCGCTCGCCACGATGACCGCCACCGTGCGGCAGATCTCCGCGGACGACCTGCACCGGCGGCTGGCCCCGACCGGCCCCGACGACGAGCTGACCGAGCTCGCCGGCACGTTCGACGACCTGCTCGACCGGCTGGAGCGCGCGTTCGCCGCCCAGCGACGCTTCGTCGCGAACGCCTCGCACGAGCTGCGCACACCACTCACGCTGCAGCGGGCGACGGTCGAGGTGGCGCTCGCCGATCCCGATGCCGGTGCCGGATCGCTGCGCGGCACGTTGGAGCGGGTCCTCGCGGCGGGCGAACGCCAGGAGCAGATCATCGAGGCTCTCCTCGTACTGGCACGCAGCCAGCAGGGCCTCACCCACCGCGAGGAGGTGGACCTCGCCGCACTGGCCCGAGCCGCGGCCGAGGACGCCTCGGACGATCGGATCGCCGCACAGCTCGCACCCGCGCACGTCGTCGGGAACCGGGAGCTGCTCGAACGGCTCGTGACCAACCTCCTCACCAACGCCGTGCTCCACAACGTGCCAGGCGGGTGGGTGCGCCTGTCGACGTCGAGCGCCGCCGGCCGGGTGGAGCTCGCAGTGGCGAACAGCGGGCCCGTCGTCCGGCCGGACCAGGTCAGCGATCTGCTCGAACCCTTCCGCCGACTCGGTCCGGCGCGCACCGCCGACCGCGGAGTCGGTCTCGGGCTCTCGATCGTCGCCGCGATCACCGACGCCCACAACGGCTCGCTCGTCCTGTACCCCCACCCGGACGGTGGGCTGGAGGTGCGGGTCACTCTCCCCGGCCGCTAGCTCGATCAGTGGTCGGTGGTGGACCCGGGCGGCTGATGATCGGTCCGAGGTGACGGTCGAATGCCCTGTTCAGGGCGGCACACCGGGTCTCGGAACGATCAAGCGTGTCTTTCATGGCCCTTCAGCTCACCGCGACGAGCTGGGCCGTGTCCTCGACGTGGAACCGCTCCTCCAACGCCTCGGGGCTCGCGTCCACGTCGATCGCGCGCAGGTCCGCACCGCGAGCCGTCTCGATGGCGCCGAGCCGGCGCCCGACCTTGTCCATCGCGTACTCCGCCATCTCGTTCATGTCGACCTCGAACGGCGGCGGCCCGTCCCACTGCTCGAACGTCGCGGTCACGACCCCCATCGCCGGCACCAGCAACTCCTGCATCCGCTCGTCGACGGCGTCCCACATCGCGTCGTCGGCGGCGACGTGGCGGCGGCAGGTGAACGTGCCCCACGCCATGTGCCGGCGTTCGTCGTCGCCGATGTGCTTGATGATCTGCTGCATCCCGGGCAGGATCCCGCGGCGCACGCAGATCTTCTGCCACGAGAAGTAGCCCGTGAGCGCGAGCGTGCCCTCGACGATGTGGTTGTAGGTCACCGAGGCGCGGATCTGGTTGCGCGGCGACGGGTCACCCGCCAGGGCCTGCAGGCTCTCCGGCAGCTCCTTGGTGAAGATCTGCTGGTAGGGCTCGTTGTCGGCGATGTAGGGGTGCAGGTCGTCGGTGAGGCCGACGGCGTCGAACCAGCGACGGAAGGCCTCGGTGTGCTTGGCCTCCTCGTAGACGAACTGGGTCAGGTACATCTCGTCGGCGAGGCGGCCCTCGGCGGCCATGGCCGCGAGGAACGGCTGCAGATCCTGGGTGACCGACTCCTCACCCGCCATGAACTGCGCGGCGAGCGAGGAGGTCCACCAGCGCTCGTCGTCGGTCATCGCCGCGAAGTCACGCGCGTCCTGGCTCAGGTCGATCTCCGCCGGGTTCCACTGCCGGCTGTTGCCCTTGGTGAACAACCGCATCGGGAACGAGTCGAAGTTGATCCCGCCCCGTCGCAGGCTGGTGAAGCCGGTGCGCTCGGACATCGTCGTCCTCCCTGTTCAGTAACGGATCAGGCCGCGGATGTTGCGGCCCTCCCGCATGTCCTGGTACCCGGTGTTGATCTCCTCGAGCGCGTACTCGCGGGTGATCAGCTCGGCGAGCTTCAGCTGGCCGAGGTTGTGCATCTCCAGCAGCCGCGGCACGTCGTGCTGGCCGTTGGAGCTGCCGAAGAGCGCGCCGCGCACCTGCTTCTCGTAGAGGGTGAGGTCCAGCAGCGACATCGACACGGTGTCCTCGCCCGGGTGCCCCAGCGCCGTGACGACGACGCGGCCGCGCTTGCCCACGAGCTGCAACGCCGGCTGCAGCTGCGCACCCTCCGCAACCCCCGTCGTGAGGATCGCGGCGTCCGCCAGCTGGCCACGGGTGAGCGACGAGACGGTGTTCCACGCCTCGTCCATGCTCGCGGCGACGTGCGTGGCGCCCAACTCCAGCGCCTTCTCCCGCTTGAACTCCACGGGATCGACCGCCACCACGTAGCGGCAGCCGGCGATCCGGGCGCCCTGCACCGCGTTGGCGCCGATGCCGCCGATCCCGATCACCACGGCGGTGTCGCCCGCGCGCAGGTCGGCGGTGCGCACGGCCGAGCCGAATCCCGTGGTCACGCCGCAGCCCACGAGCGCAGCCAGGTGCAGCGGGAACCCCTCGTCGATCTTCACGACGCTCTTGACCGGCACGACGGTGTGCTTCGCGAACGTGCCTAGCAAGCACATCTGCCCCACGTCCTCGCCGCGGGCGTGGAACCGGTAGGTGCCGTCGAGCTGCGGGCCGAGCGTCGCGCCCGCGCCGTCGTCGCAGAGGGCGGTGAAGCCGCGCACGCAGTAGCTGCAGCGCCCGCAGCTGGGCAGGAACGTCATGACCACCGGGTCGCCGACCTCCACCTCGGTGACGCCCGGGCCGACCTCGACGACGCGGCCGGCACCCTCGTGGCCGCCCACCATCGGGTACGCGACCGGCAGGTCACCGGTGACCAGGTGCTCGTCGGAGTGGCACAGGCCGCTCGCCGCGAGCTCCACGAGCACCTCGCCGGCGCGCGGTCCGTCGAGCTCGACCTCGTCGACCTCCCACTTGCCGCCGAGTTCCCAGAGCACCGCTGCCGTGGTCTTCATGACGCCAGCATGACGCCGATCACTCGTCCCCACAGCGGGCCACGGGTTCCTGCGCTGGCCCGCGGGTGCCACCCCGACGTTCAGGCGGCGGACACCGGGAGCTCGAGATGCGCGACCAGGCCGCCGCCCTCGCGGGAGAGGAGGCGCAGCTCGCCGTCCATCGCGGCCACGAGCGCTTCGACGATCCAGAGCCCGAGCCCGGCGGTGCCGCGCCGCTCCCCCAGCGCCACACCCTTGGCCGTCACCACGCCCTCCTGGCCGGGCGGAAGGCCGGGGCCGCGGTCCCGCACCTCGGCGACCAGCCGGCCGTCGGCGTGGCGCAGGTCCAGCTCGACGGGGGCGTCACCGCTGTGCCGGGCGGCGTTCTCGACGAGGTTGGTCAGCACGCGCCGCAGCCGCTGCGGATCGCAACGCACGGCGGCGTCCGGTGGCTCCACGTGCGGCACCCTCCGCTCCGGGGCCACGCCCGCCGCGTCGAGGACGGCTCCGGCCAGCTCCGTGAGCTGCACCTTCCGCTCGCGAACCCGCCCCAGCGGGCTCCCCTCCTGCACGGCGACGTCGGCGAGGCCGTCGAGCATGTCGCGAAGGTGCAGGGCGTGCTCGGCGAGCAGCCGGGTGGCCGCCTCGCGGGCGGGCCCGGAGAGCCGGTCGGCGGCGAGGTCCGTGGAGAGCGCGGTGAGCGACGCGACCGGCGTGCGGAACTCGTGCAGCACGACGCGCACTCCGTCGAGTCTCGCCTGCTGGGCGGCGAGCAGCCGGGACCGCAGGTCGCGCTCCTCCATGAACGCCTCGTGCTCGGCGCGCGCCCGCGCCCGCGACTCCGCCGCGTCCTCGTACTGGCGCTCCAACATCCGCAGCAGCACCCCGACGAGCACGGCAGCCGCGATGAGGTAGCCGGTCCACCAGGCGCCGGCCAGCCACCGGTCCGCCGCCGGCACGTGCGGGTCGGAGCCGGCGAGCGCGGCGACGGTGAACCCCGCGCCCACCGCAAGCGCGCCGAGCCGACCCACGACGACACCGCCCCGCACCGCCCCCGCGATCACGACGAGAGGCAGGATCGCGACCATCACACTGTCTGCGCCGCCGGTGAGGCCGCACGCCAGCAGGGCGAGCAGCGCGTCGATCGACGTCGCGAGCCGGGGTGGGACCAGCCGCCGCCCGCGCCACTCCGCGAGGGCGAGCACCAGCGCGTAGCCGAACGTCGCGACGACCAGCGCGCCCAGCGGCTCCGCCCGGCCGCGAGCGATCCCCGGCTCCACGACGAGCACCAGCCCGACCGAACAGACGACCAGCAGCCGGATCACGACGGCGGTCCGCTCCTCGACGGACCGCAGCACCGCAGCGGGACCCTCGGCGTGCACGGCGTCAGCATCTCCCACCCACCGGCGGAGCGCGGACCCCCTCGCCGACGGTCGCCGCGTTCGAACGCGGGAATCACCCTGCCCGAACGCGAGACTCACCCTGCCCGAACGCGGGACTCGCCCTCGCCTGGCGAGTCCCGCATCTCGGCAGGGCGAGTCCCCCGTTTCGACAGGGCGAGTCCCGCATCTCGACAGGGCGAGTCCCCCGCCTCGGCGCGGCACACCGCGATCGGGGCGCGGGCCGTGGTGTCTCGCGGTACTACGGTCCCCCTGTGCGCGAGGGCCGGTACGTCGTGGTCATCGTCGACGACCATGCCCTGTTCTCGCAGGGCCTGGCGCTGTTGCTCCAGGCACGGGCGGGCGACACGTTCGTGGTGGCCGGCTCCACCACGGCGGGCGAGCAGGCCGTCGCGCTGGTCGGCCGGGAGGCCGCCGACATCGCGATCGTCGACCTGGCCCTGCCCCCGCTCGGCGGTGTGGAGACGATCCGCCGGGTCACCGCGGCGTACCCCCGCACCCGGGTGCTCGCGCTGTCCGGCACCGAGGACCTCGGCCTGGCGACGGCCGCCCTGCGCGCCGGGGCCGCGGGTTTCCTGGCGAAGTCGGCGGATCCGGAGGTGCTGGTGGCGCCGCTGCTGACGATCGCGGCGGGGGTCCGGGTGCTGCCCACCGACCTGCTGGACGCGCTGCTGGCCGCCGGCGACCGGGCGGGCGACGAGCTCGTCGAACGGCTGGACGACCGGGAGCTGCAGCTGTGGGCGCTGCTCGCGCGTGGCCTGGAGACCAGCGAGATCGCCAAACCCATGCTCGTGAGCGAGCGGACGGCCAAGCGGATGATCGCGAGCCTGCTGCACAAGCTGGGCGCTTCCAACCGGATCGAGGCCGCTGCCCTCGCCGGCCGCCACGGCCTGCTGGACGACGCCCCCCGCCGCGCCCGCTGAAGCCCTCCCGATCCGACGTTTGGCCCGCTCGGGCCGCGCATGGCCCGATCGTGACCTCGCCTGCGGTTCGCGGGTGGGTCAGACTGCGGCCGTCCGGAGGGCGATCGAGAGGGGCTGCGACGTGGCGGCGTTCAAGGACGAGGCGGAGGTCTACGAGTTCCTCGGCGGGGTCTTCCGGCGGGGGATGCAGGACCCGGCGCTGGTGGAGAAGCTGCGGCCCACGGGGATCGTCCTGCGGATCACCTACACCGACCCGGACGCCGTGCTGACGGTGGACATGCCGAACTCGGAGCTCCACGAGGGCGCCGGCACCGGCCCCGAGCCGAACGTCGAGCTGTTCATGACCGCCGACACCGGCAACCGGTTCTGGCTCGGCAAGGTGATCCTCCCGGTGGCGCTCGCGAAGGGTCAGGTGCGCGCCAAGGGACCGGTCGCGAAACTGCTCACCGTGCTACCGATGGCCAAGGGGATGTTCGGCCCCTACCGGGAGCAGCTGCAGGTCGCGGGTCGGACGGATCTGCTGAACGCCTGACGCGGCCGATCGGGTGAACCACCGGTTAGACCGTCCGGCGCATGCCAATACTCCGGTTGTGGAAACGGTGTGGCTGGACGTCCAGATGTGGACCGGTTTGCGCGGCAACTTCCACCCCTTCATGGACGTGGCCTGCGAGGCTCCGGACCCACCGCCCGACCTGCCCGGCGAGTGGCAGCAGTGGGCGGGCGCCTATCTCGGCGCGGTCGCGCAGAAGGAAGGCTGGCAGCCGGGCCGCTACGCCTACCAGGCAGAGCGTCGCGACGAGGGAGGCCACTCGATCGAGGTCCTGACCAGGGGCCAGTGGGAGTGGACGTCTTCCCCCTAGGATTGGCCTGCTCGCAGGATGCCAATTCAGGGTGGATCACGTGGACCGTGTCGAGATCGAGCGCCGGATCGGTGCCCGCAGCTTCGCCCGGCTCCTCGGCGACTGGCGCCCGCCCGACGGGAAACGCCTCGCCGGCGAGCTGGCGGACCGGATCCGGCTGCTCGTCCTCGACGGCAGGCTCCCGCTGCAGACCCGGCTGCCCGCGGAGCGTGAGCTCGCGGCGGCCATCGCGGTCAGCCGGACCACGGTGGCCACCTCGTACGAGGCCCTGCGCAGCGCGGGTGTGCTCCGCAGCAGGCGCGGGGCGGGCAGCTGGACCCAGCTCCCGGCCGGCCCGCCGGACGATGCCGGCCCGGGGCCGTTCTCCCCGCTCGGCGACAGCGCGCTGTACGACCTCGCCCACGCCGCGCTCCCCGCGCCGTGCGCATCGCTGCGGGCGGCAGCGGCGGCCGCCGTGCAGGATCTCGACGTCCTGCTGGCCGGGCACGGCTACGACCTGAGCGGCCAGCGGGCCCTGCGCACCGCGATCGCCGACCGGTACACCGCCCGCGGCCTCCCCACCTCGCCCGACCAGGTGCTGGTCACGTCGGGCGGGATGCACGGGATCCACCTCGCCCTCACCACGCTGGCCGCGCCGGGGGACCGCGTGCTCGTCGAGCACCCCACCTACCCGAACGCGCTCAACGCCGTCGCCATTCGCGGTGCCCGCCCCGTCCCGGTGCCGATGGCACCCGGCCCGGACGGTGGCAGCCGGTGGGACCTCGACCTGCTCACGTCCGCCGTCCGCGACGCCGCACCGCGCCTCGCGTACCTCATCCCCGATTTCCAGAACCCCACCGGCGCGCTGCTCGACGATGCCGACCGGGCCCGCCTCGTGGAGCTGGCCCGGCGGACCGGCACCACGCTCCTGGTGGACGAGACGCTCATCGACCTCGCGCTGGACGGCCAGAACGTGGTGCCGGTCGCGGCCCACGGCGCCGCCGACTCGCCGCTCGTGCTGAGCATCGGGTCGGCGAGCAAGACCTTCTGGGGCGGGCTGCGGATCGGCTGGATCCGCACGTCCGCCGCGATGGTGCGCCGCCTCGCCGCCGCCCGCGCAGGCGTCGATCTGGGCGGGCCGGCGCTGGAGCAGCTCGCCGTCGCCCGCCTGCTGACCGAGCACGACTCCGTCGTCGCGAGCAGGCGCTGTGAGCTGGCCGCCGCGCGCGACCACCTGCTCGGCCGGCTCGCCCAGACCTTCCCCGGCTGGCGCCCCTCGCGCCCCGGCGGCGGCCTGAGCCTGTGGGTGGACCTCGGCCGGCCGGAGTCGAGCCGCCTCACCGGCGCCGCCCGCCGCCACGACGTGCTGCTCGCGGCCGGGCCCCGCTTCGGCCTGGACGGGGCGTTCGAGCGATATCTGCGGCTGCCGTTCGCGCTGCGGCGGGACCGGATGGACGCGGCCCTCGACCGGCTCGCCGCGGCCTGGGCGGACCTCGACCGCCCGGGCGCCGCGGTGGAGAGCGAGCCGGTCGCGGTGGCGTGATCGCTCCCGGACGCCCGAGCCACGTAGGGTCCCTGCGTCAGCGGCGAGCGAGCAGGGCGCCTGTCGTGGGGAGTACCTGCACGGCCCGCAAGCCCGCCGGAGCGAAGCGGAGGCAAATGAACACGGTCACAGGGCCGTTGGCCGGGCTGAAGGTCGTGGAGCTCGCCGGCATCGGGCCGGGCCCGCACGCCGCGATGGTGCTGGCCGACCTCGGCGCCGACGTCGTGCGCGTGGACCGGCCGTCGGGCGGCCTGCAGATCGGCGCGCCCGACCAGCCGGACCCGACGCTGCGGGGCAGGCGCCGGGTGACCGCCGACCTGAAGGACCCGGCGGGCCGCGAGACGGTGCTCCGTCTCGTCGAGCACGCCGACGTGCTGCTGGAGGGCTACCGGCCGGGTGTCACCGAGCGGCTCGGCGTCGGTCCCGCCGACTGTCACGCACGCAACCCGCGCCTGGTCTACGCCCGGATGACGGGCTGGGGGCAGGACGGCCCGCTGGCCACCCGCGCCGGCCACGACATCAACTACATCTCGCTCACCGGCGCCCTGCACGCCATCGGCCGGGCCGGGGAACGCCCGGTGCCGCCGCTGAACCTCGTCGGCGACTTCGGCGGGGGCTCGATGCTGCTCGTCATCGGCGTGCTGGGCGCGCTCTGGGAGGCGCAGCGCTCCGGGCAGGGCCAGGTCGTCGATGCCGCGATGGTGGATGGCGCCTCGCTGCTCGTACAGATGGTGTGGGGCCTGCGCGGGCAGGGCCTGTGGACCGACGGGCGCGAGGAGAACCTGCTCGACGGGCACGCCCCGTTCTACGACACCTACACCTGCGCGGACGGCCGGCACGTCGCCGTCGGGGCGCTCGAGCCGCAGTTCTACGCCGCACTGCTGACCGGGCTCGGCCTCGACGGCGAGGAGCTACCGGCGCAGTACGACCGGACCGGCTGGCCGACGCTTCGGGCCCGCTTCACCGAAGTCTTCGCCGGTCGTGCCCGCGACGAGTGGGCGGAGGCGTTCGCCGACACCGACGCCTGCGTCACCCCGGTGCTGACCTTCGACGAGGTGCCCACCCACCCGCACCTGGCCGCCCGCGCCACGATCGTCGAACGCGACGGCGTGCCGCAGGCCGCTCCCGCCCCGAGGTTCTCCCGCACCCCGTCCGCGGTTCCCGGCGCCCCGAGCGCCCCGGAGCCGGTGGAGCAGGTCCTGACCGACTGGGCCGGCTGACCCCGGACACGACGAAGCCCCCGGCGCGGGAGGCGCCGGGGGCTTCGAGGTTCGTGCGTCAGGCGGACGCGGTGTCGTCCACCAGCAGGTTGCGGGTGCGGTTCGGGTCGACCGGGATGCCGGGGCCCGTGGTCGTGGAGATCGTGACCTTCTTGACGTAGCGGCCCTTGGCGGCCGACGGCTTGGCCCGCAGGATCTCGTCGAGGGCGGCGCCGTAGTTCTCCACCAGCTTCTCGGTGTCGAACGAGGCCTTGCCGATGACGATGTGCAGGTTCGCCTGCTTGTCGACCCGGAAGTTGATCTTACCGCCCTTGATGTCCTGGACGGCCTTGGTGACGTCCGGGGTGACGGTGCCGGTCTTCGGGTTCGGCATCAGGCCACGCGGGCCGAGGATGCGGGCGATCCGGCCGACCTTGGCCATCTGGTCCGGCGTGGCGATCGCCGCGTCGAAGTCCAGCCATCCGCCCTGGATGCGCTCGATGAGGTCCTCGGCGCCCACCACGTCGGCGCCGGCGGCCTCGGCCTCTGCGGCCTTGTCACCGGTGGCGAACACGATGACGCGCGCCGTCTTGCCGGTGCCGTGAGGCAGGTTCACGGTGCCGCGGACCATCTGGTCGGCCTTGCGGGGGTCGACCCCGAGCCGCATCGCCACCTCGACGGTGGCGTCCATCCGGGCGCTCGAGGTGTCCTTCGCCAGTGTGGCGGCCTCGAGCGGGCTGTAGAGCCGGCCGGCGTCGATCTTCTCGGCGGCCTGGCGGTAGACCTTGCTGCGCTGTGCCATAGCTTCTGTCCTGTCGTATCGGATCAGTCGTGGTATCGAACCGCGCCCGGCTCTCCCACGCTTTCGTGAGGGGTGAGGCCTCAGCCCTTGACGGTGATGCCCATCGACCGAGCGGTGCCAGCGATGATCTTGGCGGCCTGGTCGATGTCGTTGGCGTTGAGGTCGCGCATCTTGGTCTGCGCGATCTGCCGCACCTGCTCCATCGTCACCGAAGCGACCTTCTTGACGTGCGGCTCACCGCTGCCCTTGTCGACGCCGGCGGCCTTGAGCAGCAGCCGGGCCGCGGGCGGCGTCTTGAGCTCGAAGGTGAACGAGCGGTCCTCGTACACCGAGATCTCGACGGGCACCACGTCGCCGCGCTGCGACTCGGTGGCGGCGTTGTAGGCCTTGCAGAACTCCATGATGTTGACGCCGTGCTGGCCGAGCGCGGGGCCGACCGGCGGGGCGGGCGTGGCTGCGCCCGCCTTGATCTGGAGCTTGATGATCGCGGAGAGCTTCCGCTTCTTGGGAGGCATGTCGTTTCCCTGTCGTGGTTTCCTGCGCGCCGCGGACCTGCCTGCCGCGGCGGTGGTCAGATCTTCGAGACCTGGCTGAACGCCAGCTCGACGGGGGTCTCGCGGCCGAAGATGGACACGAGGACCTTGAGCTTCTGGGCGTCGATGTTGACCTCGTTGATGGTGGCCGGGAGCGTGGCGAACGGGCCGTCCATGACGGTGACCGACTCGCCGACCTCGAAGTCGACCTCGACGGCTGCCTTGCCACCCCCGGCCGACGCGACGTCGGCCTTGCCGCCGCCACCAGCGGCCGCTGCCGCCTTCGGCTCGGTGCGGGGCAGCAGGAACTTGATGACGTCGTCGTGCGTGAGCGGCGACGGGCGCGAGGTGGCGCCCACGAAGCCGGTGACACCGGGGGTGTTGCGGACGGCGCCCCACGACTGGTCGTTGAGCTCCATCCGCACCAGGATGTAGCCGGGCAGCACCTTGCGCTGCACCTGCTTGCGCTGCCCGTTCTTGATCTCGGTGACCTCTTCGGTGGGCACCTCGACCTGGAAGATGTAGTCCTCGACGTCCAGGGTCTGGATGCGGGTCTCGAGGTTGGTCTTCACCTTGTTCTCGTAGCCCGCGTAGGAGTGCACGACGTACCAGTCGCCGGGGGCGCGCCGCAGCGCGGCCCGCATCTCCTCCACCGGGTCGACCTCTTCCTCGACGTCGGCCGCAGCAGCGGCAGCGCCGCCCTCGGCGTCGGCGTCGACGGGTCTCTTCGGCTCGGCCATCGGTGGTGTCGTCAGCCTCGGTGGTGTCGTCGGCCTCGGTGTCGTCGACGGCCGCTTCGGTGTCGTCGGCGCCCGAGAGCTCGGCGTCGACGGCCGGCTCCTCGACGGCGTCCACGGCTTCCGCCGCGCCATCGAGCTGGTCAGCCTCGCGCTCGGTCACGTACCTCTCGCTTCCTTCGTCCGTGTCGTGCGTGCTGGCGCCCCGGGTCACGTGCCGAACACGTACTGCACACCCTGCGCGAACGCCAGATCCAGCAGCCAGACCAGCGCGATCATGAACGACACGAAGACCAGCACGACGATCGTGTAGGTGACCAGCTGGTTGCGGGTGGGCCAGATGACCTTCCGCAGCTCGGCGACCACCTCGCGCAGGAACCGGGCGAGCTTGCCGAACAGCGACACGCGCGCCGGGCGGGCGTCGCGGACCGCGGCCCGCCCGCCCCTGGTGTCGCCGGTGGGCGCAGGGCCGGAACGCCGGCCCCGACGGTCGGCGGCGGTGCTCGGGCGCTCACGCCCGTCGCCGCTCGCCTCGCGTTCCTCAGTCACGCCCGCATCCTCCAGCTCACCAGCGACCGGCGGCCGCCTGTTCCTTGCTCCGATCCAGCACATCCTGCAGTGGCAGGGGCGACAGGACTTGAACCTGCAACCTGCGGTTTTGGAGACCGCTGCTCTGCCAATTGAGCTACACCCCTAGACCAACTCCGCCCGGAAGCATCGACCCACGGACGGAGGGGCGCATCGCGGAGCGATACACCCAGCAGGTCGAGTGTACGGCACCCCCCAGGGGGTCCCGTCACCGCACACCCCGCACGCCCGCCGGGCTCGTGCGTGACCCGCTGCGGGAGGATGCTCCCATGGCTTCGACCGCGACGACATCGGCCCCCGCCACCCGTGACCGCATCTCCGCCCGCATCGGCGGCATCGCCGAGTCGGCCACGATGGCGGTCGACGCGAAGGCGAAGGCGCTGAAGGCGGCCGGGCGTCCGGTCATCGGTTTCGGGGCCGGCGAGCCCGACTTCCCGACGCCGCCCGCCGTGGTCGCCGCCGCCGAGGCGGCTTGCTCCGACCCGCGCAACCACCGCTACACGCCCGCCGCGGGCCTTCCCGAGCTGCGGGAGGCGGTCGCCGCGAAGACCCTCCGGGACTCGGGGCTCGAGATCGCCCCGTCCCAGGTGCTCGTCACGAACGGCGGCAAGCAGGCCGTCTACCAGGCCTTCGCCTCGCTCCTCGACCCGGGCGACGAGGTGCTGCTGCCCACTCCCTACTGGACCACCTACCCGGAGGCGGCCGCGCTCGCCGGGGCCGTCACGGTTCCGGTGGTCTGCGGTCCGGAGGCCGACTACCTGCCTTCGGTGGAGCAGCTCGACGCGGCGCGCACGGAGCGCACGAAGGTGCTGCTGTGGTGCTCGCCGTCGAACCCGACCGGCGCGGTCGCGTCCCGCGAGCTCACGGAGGCGGTGGGGCGCTGGGCGCTGGAGCACGGCATCTGGGTGGTCACCGACGAGATCTACGAGCACCTCGTCTACGACGGCGCCGAGGCCGTCTCGATGCCGGTGGTCGTGCCCGAACTGGCCGACACCTGCCTGGTGGTCAACGGCGTCGCCAAGACGTACGCGATGACCGGCTGGCGGGTGGGCTGGCTCGCCGGGCCCGCCGACGTGATCAAGGCGGCCACCAACCTGCAGTCGCACCTGTCCTCCAACGTCGCCAACGTCTCGCAGCGGGCGGCGCTGGCGGCGATCTCCGGCCCGCTCGACGCGGTGGTCGAGATGCGCGCGGCGTTCGACCGTAGGCGCCGCACGATCGTGGACCTGCTGCGCGCCATCCCGGGCGTCGAGTGCCCGACGCCGCGCGGCGCGTTCTACGCGTACGCGTCCGTGCAGGCGTTGCTGGGCAAGGAGCTGCGCGGCGCACGTCCGCAGACGAGCGTGGAGCTGGCCGCCGCGGTGCTGGAGCACGCCGAGGTGGCAGTGGTGCCCGGCGAGGCGTTCGGCACTCCCGGCTTCTTCCGGCTGTCCTACGCCCTCGGCGACGACGACCTGCGCACCGGCGTCGAGCGCATGGGCGCCCTCCTGGCCGAAGCGAAGTGACCGCGAGCGGGCCTTGACGGCCTGCGAGCCCGCCGGAGCGGCGGCAAACGGACAGAGCCGGACGGGCCCGAACCGGGCCCGTCCGGCGAGGTCCTACTTGTCGAGATCGGCGAGCGCGACGAGTGCCGCCGCGCGGGTGGCGTACTTCCACTTGCCGAGGTCCTCGACGCTCTTGATCCCGAACGTCTTCAGCGCCTCGTCGTGCTTCTCGGTGAGTCCTTCGAGGGCGGACGGCGGCGCCTTGAGGATCTCGGCAGCCGTCTTGCCCTCCCAGGCCTTGTCCACGAGTTTGCCGAACTGCACGTCGTGCTCCCTCCGCGTCGAGCCGATGTTGGCGTGGCCGAGGATCGACCCGAAGCGCCGCGCCGGGCAACCTGGAGCACTCACTCGGACGGGACGGCCACCTCGGCGACGGCGCGGCCGAGCACGGTCTTCCCGTCGAACGCGGCCGTGATGGCGACCTTCGCGATGCGCTCGCCACCGTCGGTCTCGGTGAGGGCCGTGACCTTCCCGCTGATCTCGACGAGGGCGCCCTCGTCGTCGTCGGGCACGACCACGGGGCGCGTGAAACGCACGCCGTAGGTGCGGATCGCGCTGGGGTCGCCCACCCAGCCGGTGACGATCCGCCCGGCGAGCGCCATCGTGAGCATGCCGTGCGCGATGACGCCGGGCAGGCCCACCGAGGACGCGACCCGGTCGCTCCAGTGGATCGGGTTGAAGTCGCCGGACGCTCCCGCGTAGCGGACGAGACCGGCGCGCGTGACGCGCACGGAGAGAGGTGGCAACTCGTCGCCGACGGCGGTCATGACGCGGCCTCCGCGGCCGTGACGAGCAGCAGCCGCGTGGTGGCCACCGGCTCGCCGCCGGTGTCGGCGACCTCGCACCGCAGGGTCAGCATGTGGCTGCCGCCGCGGGTCTTGAGGTCGTCCACGTGGATGGTGGTGACGAGGTCGTCACCACCGTGGATCGGCCGGTGCAGGGTGATCGACTGGTCGCCGTGCACCATGCGCGAGTAGTCCCAGCCGAAATCCGGGTCGCGCAGGAACGCCTCGATCGCCGGCATGGTGAACGTCACCGCGAACGTGGGCGGGGCCACGACGTCCGGGTGACCGGCCGCCCGGGCCGCGTCGAGGTCCAGACACACGGAAGCGCCCTCGCCGATGGCGAGGGCGAACTCCCGGATCTTCTCCCGGCCGACCCGGTACGGGGCCGTCGGCGGCAGGGCCGTGCCGACGTACGCCGTGTCGGGCACGCTCAGCGCGTCTCGCGGTGCTCGCGGTGGGTGCCGCAGTTGGAGCAGAACTTCTTGATCGCGAGCCGGTCGGGATCGTTGCGCCGGTTCTTCTTGGTGATGTAGTTCCGGTGCTTGCACTGCTCGCACGCCAGCGTGATCTTCGGCCGGACGTCGGTGGCCTTCGCCATCGCGGGTGCCTCCTGCTGTGTATCTCTTCGTGTCTGGTAGCGGTGGCCGGACTTGAACCGGCGACACAGCGATTATGAGCCGCTTGCTCTACCGACTGAGCTACACCGCTTCGCGTAGCTGGTTTGGCCAGCTCGCCGAGCCCCTTTACGGAATCGAACCGTAGACCTTCTCCTTACCATGGAGACGCTCTGCCGACTGAGCTAAAGGGGCGGCAGGCCGAGCGGACGGTCACTCCCGCACGGCCGCTCACGATGCTACACAAGCCCTCGACCGGGCCGGAAACGGGTACCGGTCACCAGCTCGACTTGCGCACCCCCGGCAGGTAGCCCTCGTGCGCGAGCCCGCGCAGCCGCACCCGGGACACCCCGAACGCGCGCAGGTGGCCGCGGGGGCGACCGTCCACGGAGTCGCGGTTGCGCACGCGGGTGGCGCTGGCATCGCGGGGCTGCCGGGCCAGTTCGCGTTGCGCCCGGGCCTTCTCCTCCGGGGTGGCCGTCGGCCGGGCGATCACGGCCTTCAGCTCGGCGCGGCGGGCCGCGTGGCGCGCCACCACCGCCTTGCGGTGCTCGTTGCGGGCGATCTTCGCCTTCGTCGCCATCAGACCTTCCCCCCGCGAGCCCGGATCTGCGCCACCGCGGCGTCGACCCCGATCCGGTCGATCGTGCGGATCGCGTCGGTGGACAGGCGCAGCCGCACGTACCGGCCCTCCCCCGGGCTCCAGTAGCGCCTGGACTGGATGTTCGGGTCCCATCGCCGGCTCGTGCGGCGGTGGGAGTGCGAGACGGACTTGCCGAACCCGGGCTCGCGTCCGGTGAGCTGGCAGCGTCGGGACACGGTCAGCTCCTCCCCGCGTTCGGGTAGGGCAGCAACGCCATCTCGCGGGCGTTGCGGATCGCCACGGCCACCTGGCGCTGCTGCTGGGGCGTCAACCCGGTCACCCGGCGGGCCCGGATCTTCCCGCGGTCGGATACGAACGTCCGCAGGAGCGTGACGTCCTTCCAGTCGACCTCCTTCGTCTTCAGCGGGTTGGCCCGCTTCTTCACCGGGCGACGCGCGGACGGCCGCATCAGCGCTCCTCGCGGAAGTCGACGTGCCGCCGGACCGCCGGGTCGTACTTGCGCAGCACCATCCGGTCCGGGTCGTTGCGCCGGTTCTTGCGGGTCACGTACGTCGTGCCGGTGCCGGCGGTCGACCGCAGCCTGACGATCGGGCGCAGCTCGTTGCGAGCCATCCCTCCCCCTCCTTACAAACGACATTCATTTTCATTTAAGCTTCTACGGTACCCGACGAAGGAGGACCCCGTGACCGGACCCGAGCTGCTGGTGCTCAGCGGGATGCACGCGCCGGGCACCGAGGCGGTGATCGCCCAGATCAGGGCGCTCGACCCGGACGTGGCCGTGCTGCACCACGACCTGCGCGACATCGGGTCCGGGCGCGTGCACCGGCGGCTGCGCCACGGCGACCGGGACGAGTGGACCGTGCTGGAGCTCGCGCACGGCTGCCTGTCCTGCACGCTGCGCGAGGACCTGCTGCCCCAGTTGCACCTGCTGAGCGAGCCGGGCGGGCCGCGGCGGATCGTGCTGCACCTCGACCCGGCCCTCGAACCCGAGCAGGTGTGCTGGTCCCTGGTGCACGTGCTCGTCGACGGCGCCCCGATCACCGAGCGCGTCGACCTGCGTGGAGTGATCACCTGCATCGACGCCGGCAGCTGGCTCGAGGACGCGACCGGCGACGTCACGCTCGGCGAACGCGGGTTGGCCGAGCTGCCCGACGACGAACGGACGGTGGCCCAGGTCGCCGTCGGGCAGGCCGAGTTCGCCGACGTGCTGGTGCACACCGGCACCGCGGACGCGTGGCAGCTCGCCCGCACCGACGCCGTGCTGGAGCGGCTGACGCCGGGCGCGACGCGGGTGTTCCAGGCCGGGCTCGACGCCCGCGTCCTGCGCACCGACCTTCCCCCGGCCGCCCGCCGCGGCCGTCCGGACGACGTGCACGGCCCGCTGCTCCGCGGGCAGCCGCCGCTCACCCGCGACTGCGGGGTGCAGCTCTCCATGTTCTCCGCGCGGCGACCGTTCCACCCGGGGCGGCTGCACGAGGCGATCGACGCGCTGCTCGACGGTGTCGTGCGCACCCGCGGGCGGATCTGGCTCGCCACCCGGCCGGAGGCCGTGCTCTGGCTGGAGTCGGCGGGTGGTGGGCTGCGGATCGGGCACGCCGGCGAGTGGCTGGCGACGGGAGATTCCGCCGCGTGGGCTGCCGCCGATCCCGAACGGCGCGCGCTCGCATCCCTCGGCTGGCACCCGCGCTTCGGCGATCGCGCCCAGGACATCGCCGTGCTCTCCCACGACGCGGACCCGGCCGGCATCGAGGCAGCCCTCGCCTCCGCCCTGCTGACCGACGCCGAGCTGGCCGCGGGCGAGGCGGCCTGGCGCGCCCTCCCCGACCCCTTCGGCTGGTGGCACACCGACCCCTGCGACCCGCCCGCGGGCCTCACCGCCGCGGCACACCCGGACACCGAGCACGAGGAGCACTGATGGCCGTCCCGAAGCGCCGCACGTCGCGGTCGAACACCCGCAAGCGCCGGGCGCAGTGGAAGGCGACCCCACCGGACCTGGTGCCGATCACGATCGCCGGCCGCCGCCACCTCGTCCCCCGCCGCCTGGTGCGGGCCTACGAACGGGGGCTGCTGACCCCGGAGTGATCCGCACGGCTCACGCGCGCCATCTCGGCCGGCGCGCCCGGCGTCGGGTGACGCGCCCCGTCGATGCGTCGCGTGGGCCGGCAAGGGGTGCGTGGGCGGGGAACGGGTGCGCGGAGTCCGCGGCCACGCACGCCCGGGCACTCCACGGAGGCTTGATCAGCAGTTCGGCGCGTTATCAGGTCGGATCCGCCCGTTTTCGCGCCGAAGCGCTGATCATGCCCGTGAAGCCGCCTCCGGTGGCGCCGCGCGCCAATCGGGCAGGCCCTGGCCTGCCCGCTCCGTCTGCCCGAGGGGCCGCAGAGGCTCGCCTGTCAAGGGTCGCGCAGCGATCGCGCAGCGACGCCGAAGGCGCCCCTGACAGGTGAGGGCGGCCCCGCACGATGCGCGGCTCCACCGGGGGCCACCGAGTAAGGCCTCTTTGCGGCCCCTTACTCCTGAGGTGTAGCCGGCGGCACCAGAACGACGTGATCGCCCGATGTAGGAACCGAGCCCTCAGCACGAACCTGGTTCCATGCTCATCGACATCTCCCACCTGTCCACCGAGTCCGAGAGCCACCGCGCGGCGCTGCTCGCCGACGCCGAGAACTACCGGCTCGCCCGCCTGGCCCGCCGCGCGGCCCGCAGGCTCCGGGACATGCCCCGGAGCGATCCGCCACAGCATGGTGCTGCGCCCCTCAATGACGACGCAGAACGTCGGTACGCCGTGTCACGATGACCGATGTGGCGCGGCTGGGGGTCGGGATCGAGCTGGTCGGGCGCCGGCACGAGGTGTCGGCGCTCACCGGCGCGCTCGAGCGGGCCGCGGTCGGCAAGCCCACCGCGCTGCTGATGTCGGGCGATGCCGGGGTGGGCAAGTCCCGGCTGGTCGCCGAGGCGGTCGAGCGGGCGGCCGCGGCGGGGTTCACGGTGCTGGTGGGCCGCTGCCTCGACACCGCCGAGTCCGCGCTGCCGTACCTGCCGTTCACCGAGATCGTCGGCGCGCTGGCGGCCACCCGTCCCGAGCTGGTCGCCGAGCACGTCGCGCTGCGCCACCTTCTGCCAGGCGGTTTGGCCAGGGTGGCCGCCACCGGGGAGCAGCGCGACCTCGGCCAGCTGCAGGTGTTCGACGCCGTCCTGTCGGTGCTCGACGACCTCACGGCCACCACGCCCGCGCTGCTGGTGGTGGAGGACATGCACTGGTCCGACCGCTCCAGTCGCGATCTGCTGTTCTTCCTGCTCTCCCGGCTCACCGGCCAGCGGCTCGTGGTGCTCGCCACCTACCGCAGCGACGACCTGCACCGGCGCCACCCGCTACGGCCGCTGCTCTCGGAGCTGGTGCGGCTGCCCCAGGTCGAGCGGCTCGATCTGGGCCCGCTCGGCTCCAAGGCGTCGCTGGCGCTCGTGCGTCTGCTCGCCGACGGCAGCCTCGCCGAGCCGAAGCTGCGACGGATCGCCCGGCGCAGCGAGGGCAACGCGTTCTTCGCCGAGGAGCTGGTTTCCGCCTCCTCCGACGGCTTGCCGCACGGGCTCGTCGAGGTGCTGGTGGCCCGCCTCGAAGGGCTCCCCGCCACCACCCAGCGCGTGCTGCGGATCGCGTCGGTCGCCGGCCGTCGGGTGAGCCACCGCAGGCTGGCCGCGGTGTCCGGCCTGCCCGACGACGACCTGGAGCAGGCGCTGCGCGAGGCGGTCGCCCACCACGTCCTGGTCGCGGCCGACATCGAGCCGGGCGTGTTCGACGCCGACGAGGGCTACCACTTCCGCCACGCCCTGCTCCGCGAGGCGATCTACCACGAGCTGCTGCCGGGCGAGCGCAGCCGGGTCCACGCCCAGTACGCAGAGCTGCTCGCGCTGCCGGGCGGCACCGGCCCGCGCGGCGTCGCCGAGCCCGGCCGGGCCGCGGAGCTCGCCCACCACGCAATGGCGGGCCACGACCTGCGCCTCGCGCTGGCTGCGTCGGTCCAGGCCGCGCAGGAGGCCGACGACCGCGAGGCGCCCGCCGAGGTACTGCTGCACGCGGAGCGGGCCATCGAGCTGTGGTGCGCGGTGCCCGACGCGGAGGCGGTGGCCGGCGTCGACGAGTGCTCGGTCACCCGGTGGGCCGCGTGGGGTGCGAGCAGCACCGGCGACCCCGACCGGGGCATCGCGCTCGGCAGGCGGGCGCTCGAGCTCGCCGAGGAGAGGGGCGACCCGGCACTCACCGCCCGGATCGGGCAACGGTACGCGCTGAGGCTCCTTGATCTCTCGGGCCGGGAGCAGGAGGCCCTCGCCACGGCCCGCCGCGCGCTGGAGCTGCTCGAGCGCGAGCCGCCGTCGTCCGAGCTCGCCTGGATCCACACCACACTCGCTCGCGTGCTCACCCGGATCGACCACTTCCCGGAGGCCGTGTCCGAGGCCGAGACCGCGCTCGCGGTGGCCCGGCACCTGCCGGCCGACCCGGACGGCGACCTCGACGCCGCCAAGGCCGACGCGCTGGTCTCCCTCGCCGTGTGCGCGGAGTACGGCGGCGATCCGGAACGCGCCCGCCAACTGCTCGCCGAGGCCAAGCCGCTGGCACGGCAGTCCAACAACCTGGCCGTCGAGCTGCGGGCGTACTACTCGCTCGGCATCTCCCTGCTCGACGAGGGCCGGCTCGCAGAGGCCGGTGCGGAGTTCGCCGCCGGCGAGGAACGTGCCGCCGCCACCGGCACCACGTGGAGCGCCTACGGGTTGAACCTGCGGGTGGCCCACGTGATCGCCCGGTTCATGCGCGGCGAGTGGGATGCCGCGGAGGCGGCTGCCGAGATCGCCGGCGAGTCGGTGTCGGCCGTCGTCGCCACCCGGCTCGCCACGGCGGGCCTGCTCACCGCAGTGGGGCGGGGCCGGTTCGCGGCCGCGGGGCGGCGGCTCGAGGAGCTGAGCGACTCCGCTCAGGTCGACGAGCAGGTGATCCTGCTCATGGGGCAGACGGGCGCCGAGGCCGCCCTCTGGCAGGGCCGGCCCGACGAGGCGGCACGCCGCGCGAGGGAGGCCATCGCCGGGCTCAACCTGGGCTCCTTCAGCGAGCTGGTCCCACACCTGGGCCGCATCCTGCTCGGGGCGCTCGGCGCGGCCGCCCACGTCGAGATGGCGGAGGCCGGGCTGCAGCCCGTCGCCGAGGCCACTGCCGCGGCGCGCGAGATGGTGCGCATCGCCGAGCAGGCGGCCGAGCGGGGCCTCCCTCGTGCCGGCACGCTCGGCCCCGAGGGCACTGCGTGGCTGCGGCGCGCACGCGCCGAGCTCACCCGGCTCACCGGCCCGCCCGATCCCGCGGCGTGGCGGGAGGTCGCCGACGCGTTCGGCTACGAGACAGGCGGCACCGGCCCGTGCTCCGGGCCCGCTCCGGTCGGCTACCGCCAGGCGTACGCACTGCTGCGGCACGCCGAGGCCGTGCTGGCGCGCGGCGGCGCACACGGGCCGGTCGAACCCGACCTGCGTGCGGCGTACGCCACCGCCACCGCGTTCGGCGCCGCGCCCCTCGCGGGCGCGCTGCGGGAGCTGGCCCAGCGGGCTGGCGTACGGCTGGAGCCTGCGGCCCGGGCCACCGAGCCCGCCGGGCCCGACCCCCTCACCCCACGGGAGCGCTCCGTCCTCGCGCTGGTGGCCGAGGGTCGCACCAACCGGCAGGTCGGCGCCGAGCTCTTCATCAGCGAGAAGACGGTGAGCGTGCACCTGTCGCGGGTGATGGGGAAGCTGGGCGCGAGCAGCCGCACGGAGGCGGTGAGCGTCGCCTACGCGCGGGGATTGTTGGCCCCGGCAGACCGGGAGCTGGCGCGTTAGCGGGGGCGCTTACCCCTTGAGCGGTACCTCCCGGTAACTAGTGTGGATGTGATCGGGTCCACAACCGGGGGAGTTCCAACGATGGGCACCAGCACCGCGACGACCACCTGGGCAGGGCGGCCGGACCTGTCCGACATCGGATTCTGGACGGCGCCGATCGCCGAGCGGGCCGCCGCCTTCGCCGCCCTCCGGCAGCACGAGCCGGTGCCGTTCTTCCCCGAGCCGGACATCGGCCTCCCCCGCGGGCCCGGCTTCTGGGCCCTCACCAGGTTGGACGACCTCGCCGAGGCCAGCCGCAACGCCGGGGTGTTCACCTCGGGCAAGGGCGCGACCAACGTCGTGGACCAGCCGCCGGAGTTCCGCGAGTTCTACGGCTCGATGATCAATATGGACGATCCGCGGCACGCCCGGCTGCGCCGCATCGTCTCCCGCGGGTTCACCCCGAGGCGGCTCGCCCAGCTCACCGACGATGTGCAGCGCACCGCCCGCACCATCGTCGACGACGTGATCGACCAGGGCGGGTGCGACGCGGTCAGCGCGATCTCCGCCCGCCTCCCGCTGAAGATCGTGTGCGACATGATGGGCGTACCCGCGAGCCAGTTCGGGTTCGTCTTCGACCGCAGCAACATCATCCTCGGCCCCAACGATCCCGAGTACGTCGCAAAGACCGACGACATCATCACCGTCCTCCTGCAGGCGGGCCACGACCTCGCCGAGCTGATGCGCGAGCTGGGCCGGCACCGCGTCGAGAACCCGACGGACGACGTCACGTCCGCTTTGGTCAACGCCGAGATCGACGGCGAGCGGCTCACGCCCGACGAGCTGGCGAGCTTCTTCATCCTGCTGGTCGTGGCCGGCAACGAGACCACCCGCAACGCGATCAGCTGGGGGCTGCACCTGCTCACCGAGCATCCCGAGCAGCGGGCCGTGTGGCTGGCCGACATCGACGGCGTCACCCCCACGGCGGTGGAGGAGATCGTCCGGTGGGCGTCTCCGGTGATCTACATGCGGCGCACGCTGGCCGTCGACGCGGTGCTGGGCGGGCAGCAGATGAGCGAGGGTGACAAGGTCGCGCTGTTCTACTGGGCGGCCAACCGCGACCCGGCGCACTTCCGCGACCCGGACGCGTTCGACGTCCGCCGCTCGCCCAACCCGCACGTGGGCTTCGGCGGCGCCGGGCCGCACTTCTGCCTGGGTGCACACCTGGCGCGCCGGGAGATGTCGGTGATGTTCCGCGAGCTGCTCACCCGGGTGCCGGATATCGCCGCCACCGCACCGCCGCAGCGGCTGACCTCGATGTTCATCAACGGGATCAAGCGCCTGCCGGTGGCGTTCACGCCCGGCGGAGCGCGGTGATGGAGTACCCGGAGGTACCCGTCGCCGCGATGCTCGCCGGCTCGGCCCGACGCTTCGGGGAGCGCACCGCCGTGCACTATTACGGGCGGGAGCTCACGTTCACGCGGCTGCACGCGCGGGCGGCGGCGTTCGCGCAGGCGCTGAGGGCCGCCGGGGTCGGGCGCGGGGACGTCGTCGCGATCCACCTGCCGAACTGCCCGCAGTATGCGATCGCGTACTACGGCACCCTCATGGCCGGCGCCACGTTCTCGCCCGCCAACCCGTTGCTCCCGCCCACGGACCTCGGGGCGCAGCTGGCCGACTGCGGCGCCGTCGCCGCCGTGACGTGGGCACCCGCCTCGCCGGCACTCGCGGCCGCGCTGCCGCACACCCGGATCCGGCTCGTGCTGGCCACCGACCGCGCGCAGGCGCTCGATCCCGGTGCCCGGGTCGAGGTGCCGGGCGCGCAGGACTTCGAGGCGTTCCACGCCGACGCCCCGGAGACCCCGCCCGACGTCCCGCTCGACGTACGCGCCGATCTTGCCCACCTCGCGTACACCGGAGGCACCACGGGCCGGTCGAAGGGAGTGCGGCTGCCGCACCGCAACGTCGTGGTGAACACCCTCCAGTCGGCGTGCTGGGGCTCCGGTTCGGTACCGGCCCTCGACGGGCACGGCGCGCTGGTGCTCGATCAGGTGGAGCCGCCCGACGAACGGCCGGTTCGGCTCGGCACGGGGTGCGCCGTCACCGTCACCCCGTGGTTCCACGCCATGGGCACCATCGGCGGGATGAACGTGCCGGTCCTGCGGGGCGACATGCTGGTCCTGCACGACCGGTTCGACCCCGCGGCCTACCTCGCCGACGCCGAGCGGTTCCGCGTCACCACGATGGGCGGCGCCCCGCCGCTGTTCGGTGCCCTGCTGCGACACCCCGACCTCGCGACCCGCGACCTGTCGTCGGTGCGGTCGATCACCTCGGGGGCGGCACCGATGCCGATGGAGATGATCGAGGCGCTGCGTGGCCGGTTCGGACCGGAGGTCGTGATCACCGAGGGGTACGGCCTCACCGAGGTCACGATGGTCGCCACGCAGGGTCCGCTGGGTCGCTCGGGCAAGCGCAAGCCGGGCACGGTGGGCCCGCCGGTGTACGACACCGAGGTCCGCATCGTCGACCCGTCCCACAACGACATGGCACCGCTGCCGACGGGTGAGCCGGGCGAGGTGTGCGTCCGGGGACCTCAGGTGATGGTGGGCTACAAGGACCGCCCCGACGAGACGGCCGCCGCGCTCGTCGACGGCTGGCTGCGCACCGGCGACATCGGCACCCTCGACGGAGACGGCTACCTGTCGATCGTCGACCGCAAGAAGGACATGCTGCTCTACAAGGGCTACAACGTGTACCCGCGGGAGCTGGAGGAGCTGCTGCACGCCCGGCCCGGCGTGGTCGGTGCGGCCGTCGTGGGGCGGCCGGACGCGGTGGCGGGCGAGCTGCCGGTGGCGTTCGTCGTCGCTCCCGGCCTCGGCGAGGCGGACGCGGCGTCGCTGATGGAGGCCGTCAACGCGCAGGTGCTGCCGTACAAGCGGCTGCGCGAGGTGCACCTGGTGGACGAGATCCCGGTCTCGGCCGCGGGCAAGGTGCTCAAGCGTGCCCTCCGTGACCGCTTGACGCTTCCGGGTTAACGACCGGCGAACGGAGCGCGATAGCACGGGCATGGCTCTTGCGCCGTTCCACACCTCCCGCGCCACGCGCCGTCGACGGGCCGCGCGGGTGCGCGCCGGGATCGCGCTCGTGGGCTACGCGGGGAGCTTCATCACGCTGGCCGCGATGCTCGTGCTGGCGGCCACCGCGGGCGCGCTCGCCGACGGCATGCCGGCCGACGGCGCGGCAGTCACGGCGACGTACGAGCGGTGAGGTACGAGCGGTAGCGGTCGCTACGCGGCGGCGTCGGCCTCTGCGGTGGACTGCTGCGGGATCGGTGTCTTCAGCACGTGATCGACCAGCCGCATCACGAGCTGCTCGCCGCCGAGCCGGTACCCGAACTCCTCCCACGTGAGCAGCTCGCGGGAGACCAGCTCACCGACCGGGCCCGGGTACAGGCGGGTGGCCCGGAAGGCAGCGGCTCGCAGCCGCATCTTCTCGTGATGGTCCATCGGCGCGGGTTCCATTCGACTCACCTCCGCAGAGCAATGCGGTCCGACGTGCTCGGCGCTGAGTCGCCGCCCGTGGGTAGTTCCATGGTGAACTACTGGTGTCGGGACGCAAGAGGTGAGCATACGGAAGATTGAGAGACATCTCATTTCCTGACCACCTCCCGAGTGACCCGCGTGACCAGGGCGTTCCCTGCAATTGCCCCACCAAACATTCTGATGCAATTGCGTGCGGAAACCGATGGTTCCGCCGGGGCCGGCGTCGTCGTAGCGTCGCACCCATGCCCAGCCCGGCCCGCTCCACCCTCCGCACCCGCGACGTCCTGTGGTCGGACGTCGAGGACGTGTACGCCGCGATCCTCGCCCACCCGTTCCTCACGGGATTGGCCGACGGGTCGCTCCCCCACGAGTCGTTCCGGCACTACATCGTGCAGGATGCGCACTACCTGCGCGGGTACGCGCGGGCGCTGGCGGTCTGCGCGGCCAAGGCCCCGGACGAGAGCGACACGATGATGTTCGCCGAACATGCGGCACAGGCGATCGCCGCCGAGCGCGACCTGCACGCCGCGCTGATGACCGAGCTGGGCTCGTCGCCCGAGGAAGCGGCGCTGGAGCCGGTGGCGCCCACCACCCAGGCCTACGTCAGCTACCTGCTCGCCACCGCGTACGGGGGCTCGTTCGCGGAGGCGGTGGGCGCGGTGCTGCCCTGCTACTGGATCTACGCCCGGGTCGGCGACGAGCTCCTCGCGCGCAGCTCCCCCGATCCGCTCTACGCCCGCTGGATCGCGATGTACGGCAGCGAGGAGTTCCAGGCGGTGGTCGACTCGGTGCTGACACTCACCGACCGCGTGGGCGAGTCGCTGTCCGACGCCGAGGGCGCGCTGCTGCGCCAGCACTTCCGCCGGACCTCGACCTACGAGTGGATGTTCTGGGACGCCGGGTACCGGCGGGAGGTCTGGCCCGTCTGACTAGTGCTTCCCGCACTAGCGCTGGTCGAGGCGGTCGGGGATCAGCAGGTGCAGCACGAACCCGACCACCCCCACCACGATGGCGCCGAGGAACGCCGCGCCGAACCCGCCCACGGTGAACGGCAGGCCGACCCCGTCGGCGATCGCGCCGACGAGCAGGAAGAGCAGCGCGTTGACCACGAGCCCGATGAGGCCGAGCGTCAGGATGTAGAACGGGCAGCCGACCACCTTGATCAGCGGCTTCAGCACGGCGTTGATCAGGCCGAAGATCAGGGCGACGCCGATCAGCGTGCCGACGCGGCTGGTGGAGGTGCCAGCCGTGTTGTCGATGCCCGGGACGATCAGGGTGGCCACCCACAGGCTGACCGCCACCACGACCACCCGGATGACGAGCGCGAGCGCGTTGGACATCGGGATCAGTCCACCAGCGCCTGGTTGACCAGCGCACGCAGCTGGGATCGGATCGGGTAGGTGCTCGACGGGAGCAGCTGGGTGAAGAACATCGCGGTGACCTCCGCAGCCGGATCGACGTAGAAGGCGGTGCTCGCGAGCCCGCCCCAGGCGTACTCGCCCTCATGCGTGAGTGTCTTGCCGGCTGCCGCGTCGAGGACCACCGACACGCCGAGCCCGAACCCGATCCCCCGGTTTGCGGACTCCGCGAAGACCGGCCTGCCGAACGACTCCAGGTCGGCGCCGCCGGGCAGGTGGTTGCGGGCCATGAACGCCACGGTGTGCGGACTCAGCAGCCGGACGCCGTCGAGCTCGCCGCCGCGGGCCAGCAGCTGGGTGAAGCGGTGGTAGTCGGCCGCCGTGGACACCAGCCCGCCGCCGCCGGACAGGAACGTCGGCTCCCGGGTGGCGGCGTCGCCCATCGACGTGTTGCGCAGCAGCCCGCCGGCCGGGTTCGGCATGTACAGCCCGGCCAGCCGGTCGACCTCGTCGGGAAGGACGTGGAACGCCGTGTCGTCCATGCCGAGCGGCACGAGCACCTCGTCGGCGAGGAACGCGTCCAACCGCTGCCCGGACACGACCTCGACGATCCGGCCCAGCACGTCGGTGGCCACGGAGTAGTTCCACTCGGCACCGGGCTCGAACATCAGCGGCAGAGAGGCCCACGCGTCGCACGCCGCGGCGAGATCCATTCCGCGGGGAATGCCGAACTCGAAGCCCTTCGTGCGGTACATCTCGTCCACGGCGTGGGCGTGGTGCCAGCCGTACGTGAGCCCGGCGGTGTGGGTGAGCAGGTGCCAGACGCGGATCGGCTCCATGGCCGGCGCCGTGCCCGGCTTCGCCGCCGAGCCGCTGCGGTACACCCGCATGTCGGCGAATGCCGGGATGTACCGAGCCACCGGGTCGGTCAGCTCGAGCATGCCGCGCTCGTAGAGCATCAGCACCGCCACCGACGTGATCGGCTTGCTCATCGAGTAGATGCGCCAGATCGTGTCGTCGGCGACGGGACGCTGCGCCTCGATGTCGGCGAGGCCGTGATGGGCGAGCAGCGCCACGCGACCACGGCGCGCGACCGCCACCGTCCACCCCGCGAGCCTGCCGTCGTCGACGTAGCGGCGGAAATGCGAGCCGACCCGCTGCAGCCGCTGCGCGTCGAACCCGACTTCTTCCGGCTCCACGTCCACCTTGAGCTCTGCCACGCGACCGACACTACCGCCGCGCCGATCGCGTCCGGAGGCGTCGGCAAGGTGGCCTCGCTGCCGTCCCGGGGGCAGTCGTTCCGGCAGGGTGGGCCCTGTGGAGAACAGCCTGAGCGCCGTCGTCGTGCCCGTTCCCGAGGCCGAGCCCCGGGTGGGGGCCCTGCGTGCCGCACTGGACCCGTCGGCCGCGCTCGGTATGCCCGCACACGTGACGATCATGTTCCCGTTCGTGCCGCCCGCGCGCCTCGACGACGGCGTGCTGACCGCGCTCGGTGAGGTGCTCGCCGCCGCGCCGCCCTTCGAGATCGAGTTCTCGAAGGTGGCCTGGTTCGACGACGTCGTGTGGTGGGCGCCGGAGCCGGCCGCGCCGTTCGTGGCGCTGACGCACGCGGTGGCCGCCCGGTTCGACCTGCGCCCCTACGAGGGCGCCCACGGCGCCGACGTCGTACCGCACCTGACGATCGGGCACGGCGCGCCGATCGAGCGGATGCGCGCGGCGGAGGCCGAGGTGGCGGCCGGGCCGCCGGTGCGCGCGACAGTGCGGTCGGCGCGGCTCATGATCGGCTCGCGCGCTCCCGGCTCGTGGACGACGGTGGCCGAGCTGTCGCTGCGCGGGAGATGATCCCCGCGTGTCGGAACGCGCAACTCGACGTGTCGGGATGCGGGACTCGGCGCGTCGGGACGGGGGACTCGCCGGGGCGGAGGTGGGCCTGCCGGGCGACGACGAGGTGCTGCGGGCGCTGCTGAGGCGGATGTCGGCCGGGAACCGGGCGGACGGGAACCGGATCGCGCTCGTGGTGAGCGGCGGCGGGATGCGCGGCGCGTACGCGGGCGGGATGGTGCACGCGCTCACCGACGCCGGGCTCGCCCCGTTCTTCGACGTGGTCTACGGCAGCTCCGCGGGGGCCTACGTCGGCGCCGGGCTGCTGTTGGGCAGCGGCCGGGGATCGGCGGCGATCTTCTACGAGGACATGGCGTGCCGGGAGTTCATCGACCCGCGCCGGTTCCCGCGGCGCCCGCTGGTGTCGCTGGACCACCTGCTCGACGACATCCTCGTCCGCTCGAAGCCGCTCGACTGGGACCGGCTGCGGGACTCCCCCGTCCCGCTGCGGGTGATCGCCACCGCGCTCGACGACCTGCAACCGCACGTGCTGGAACCGGCCGCGTCGCCGGAATGGAAGCTCGCCCTGCGGGCCACCGCGTCGATCCCGCTGCTCGCCGGCCCGGCCGTCGAGCTGCACGGGCGACGCTGGATCGACGGCTCGGTCGGCGAGCCGCTGCCGCTGATGCGGGCGATCGACGACGGCGCCACGCACGTGCTGGCCCTGTTCACGCGGGCGGTGTCGGAGCTGCGCCGCAGCGATCCGGGCGGGCCGGCCGGCTGGGCGCGTGCGCTCGACCGGCTCGCGCCCGGCCTGGGCCGGATGGCACAGGAAAGCCGGCGGCACGCCCCCGTGCTCGCCGTGCTCGACGACGCCGCGCACCCGTCCCGGGACGGCACCCACCTCCTGGCGCTGCTCCCGGAGCGCGACGAGGGGGTTCGCGGCCTCACCACCGACGCGGCCCGCGTCGAACGGGCCGCGCAGGCCGGGTACGCCAGCCGTCGTCGCGGCCATCGCCCGCGTGCGGGACGGCGCTTGACCGGGTTCCCCGCCGGCAGCAGGGTGATCCGATGGATGCCGACGTCATCGTGGTGGGTGCTGGTCTCGCCGGGCTGGTCGCCACCGCCGAGCTGGCCGACGCCGGCAAGAAGGTGCTGCTGCTCGACCAGGAACCCGAGATCAGCCTCGGCGGGCAGGCGTTCTGGTCGTTCGGCGGGTTGTTCCTGGTCGACAGCCCCGAGCAGCGGCGGATGGGCGTGCACGACTCCGTCGACCTCGCGCTGCAGGACTGGCTCGGCACCGCGGGCTTCGACCGCGGCGTCGACGATCCGGCGGGTGAGGACTTCTGGGCCCGCCAGTGGGCCACCGCGTACGTCGACTTCGCCCACCGCGAGAAGCGCGCGTGGCTGCACGGCATGGGCGTGCGCTGGTTCCCGGTGGTGGGCTGGGCCGAGCGGGGAGGTGGCCTCGCCGACGGCCACGGCAACTCGGTGCCGCGGTTCCACATCACCTGGGGCACCGGGCCCGGGCTGATCGCCCCGTTCGTCCGGCGGGTGCGGGACGCGGCGGCGCGCGGCCTCGTCGAGCTGCGGTTCCGGCACCGCGTCGACGGGCTCTCGGTCACCGACGGCGTGGTCGACGGCGTGCACGGCGCGGTGCTCGAGCCCAGCGCGGCGGTGCGCGGCACGGCCAGCTCGCGCACCGAGGTCGGCGAGTTCGCCCTGCGCGCGCAGGCCGTGATCGTCACGTCCGGCGGGATCGGCGGCAACCACGACCTCGTCCGCGCCAACTGGCCGTCCCGGATGGGCCGCGCCCCGCGGCAGATGATCTCCGGCGTGCCCGAGCACGTCGACGGGCGGATGCTGGGGATCGCCGAGGACGCCGGCGGGCGCGTGGTCAACCGCGACCGGATGTGGCACTACACCGAGGGCATCCGCAACTGGAACCCGATCTGGGCGCGCCACGGCATCCGGATCCTGGCCGGCCCGTCGTCGCTCTGGTTCGACGCCCGCGGGCGCCGGTTCCCGGCACCGTGCTTCCCCGGGTTCGACACCCTCGCCACACTCCAGGCGATCACCGCCAGCGGGTACGACCACTCCTGGTTCGTGCTCACCCAGAAGATCATCGAGAAGGAGTTCGCGCTCTCGGGATCCGAGCAGAACCCCGACCTCACCAACAAGGACCTGGGCCAGCTGCTCGCCCGCGTCCGGCAACGCACGGCGCCCGCGCCGGTGGAGGCGTTCAAGGAGCACGGCGCCGACTTCGTCGTGGCCGACACGCTGCCCGAGCTCGTCGCCGGGATGAACAAGATCACCGACGAGCCCCTGATCGACCTCGCCGAGCTGGAGGGTCAGATCGTTGCCCGCGACCGCGAGATCGACCACCCGTTCACCAAGGACCTGCAGCTCACCGCGGTACACGGGGCACGGCGCTACCGCGGCGACAAGCTCGTCCGCACCGCGGCCCCGCACAAGATCCTCGACCCGGCGGCCGGCCCGCTGATCGCCGTGCAGCTGCACGTACTCACCCGCAAGACGCTCGGCGGCCTGCAGACCGACCTGTCCGGGCGAGTACTGCGCGCCGACGCCACCCCGTTCCCCGGCCTGTACGCCGCAGGTGAGGTGGCCGGCTTCGGCGGCGGCGGCGTGCACGGTTACCGCTCCCTGGAAGGCACCTTCCTGGGCGGCTGCCTGTTCTCGGGCCGCCAGGCCGGCCGGGCGGTGTCCCTGGCCCTCTGAGATCCGCCCTCCGCCACCCCGGACCGTCAGCAAAGTGGCTTTACTGACGCGCGGCGTCAGTAAAGCCACTTTGCTGACGTCGGGGACGTGGCATCCTGGGCTGGTGCAGCACCTCGCCGTGATCATGATGCGCCCCACCCGGGGCTCCTCCGGCGTGCGCTGAACCCAGCCATCCCGACCCAAGCCCCGCTGCGCGGGGCCGCGTTCCGGGTGCTCCGCCTGCGGGCGGAAGGACCTTCGATGAACGGCTTCTACGTCACCACCGCCATCCCTTACGTCAATGCCGCCCCGCACCTCGGGCACGCGCTCGAGCTCGTGCAGGCCGACGTGCTCGCCCGGCACCGGCGTCGCCGCGGGCAGCCGGTGCGCTTCCTCACGGGCACCGACGAGAACGCGCTCAAGAACGTCACTGCGGCGCGAGCAGCCGGCGTCGGGGTGCCCGAGTTCGTTGCGGCGGGGGCCGACCGGTTCGCCGCCCTGCGCGGGCCGCTCTCGCTCTCGTTCGACGACTTCATCAGAACCAGCGCCGACCCGCGCCACCGCCGCGGAGTCGAACAGCTCTGGCGCCGGTGCGCCCCGGACCTCTACCGGCGCCGTTACGAAGGCCGCTACTGCGCGGGCTGCGAGCAGTTCTACGCCCCTACCGAGCTGATCGACGGGCGGTGCCCGGAGCACGGCACCGAACCCGAGCACGTCGCCGAGGAGAACTGGTTCTTCCGCCTCTCCAGGTACGCGGGTGCGGTCGAGGACGCGATCGCGTCCGGGCGCGTGCGGATCGAACCGGACACGCGACGCAACGAGGTGCTCGCGTTCGTCCGATCGGGGCTCGCCGACATCAGCGTCTCCCGACCGGCCACCCGGGCAGATGGCTGGGGGATCCCGGTACCGGACGACGCCGAGCAGGTCGTCTACGTCTGGTGGGACGCGCTCGCCAACTACGTCACCGCGCTCGCCGACGGCGAGCTGGACGAGTGGTGGCTGCATTCCGCAGAACGCGTCCACGTGGTGGGCAAGGGGATCGTGCGGTTCCACGCCGTGCACTGGCTGGCGCTGCTGACCGCGGTCGGGCTCCCACTGCCCACCGCGATCTTCGTGCATCCGTACCTCACGGTGGACGGGACCAAGATCTCCAAGAGCGCCGGGACCGGCGTCGATCCGGTCGAGCTGGTCGCGCGCTTCGGTGTCGACGCCGTGCGCTGGTGGCTGCTGCGCGAGGCATCGGGCCGCGCCGACACCGACTTCACGATCGCCCGGCTCGTCGACCGCGCCGACCGCGAGCTGGCGGGCGGACTGGGCAACCTGGTCCAGCGGCTCGTCGTGCTGGCCCATCGGGTCGGCGACGGCCGGCTGGCTCGCGGCGGCGGCGCTGGTCCCGACGAGGTCGTCGAGGCCGCCGGCACCCTGCCCGGGCGGATCGACGCCGCGCTGGCCCGGTTCGACCTGCGTGGGGCGACGGGCACGATCTGGTCGTTCGTCGACGTCGCCAACCGCGTACTCGAGCGGGAGCGGCCGTGGGAAGGCGCGGCCCCGCAGCGGGATGCCGTGCTCGCCGGGCTCGTGCACGCGTGCCGGGTGGCCGTCGCGGAATGCGAGCCGTTCCTGCCCGACGGCGCGGCGCGGCTCGCCGCCCGGCTCGGCGAGGGCGACTCGGTCGGGCCGGCGGGCGCGGTGTTCCGGCGGCTCGGCCCGGTGGCGAACGGCACAGCGGCGGCCGAACGGGTTAACGCCGGCGTCACGGCGGGGTGAGCAGCCGGTAACCGCGGCTTCTCACACTCCGGCGCATGTCGGAGGAGATCACCGCGGTCGCGCAGCGCGCGCCCATCTACCGCTCGCTGTTCTTCCAGCTGGCCGTCGCGATCGTGGCGGGCATCGTCGTGGGCTGGACCGTGCCCGACCTCGGCGCCGACCTCAAACCCCTCGCGGACGGCTTCATCACGCTCATCAAGATGGTGATCGCGCCGATCGTGTTCTGCACGGTCGTGATCGGCATCGCGCACGTCGGCGACCTGGGGTCCGTGGGCCGGATCGGAATCAAGGCGCTGATCTGGTTCGAGGCCGTCACGACGTTCGCGCTGCTGTTCGGGCTGGTCGTGGGCAACCTCGTCCGGCCGGGCGCGGGCTTCGACATCGACCCGCAGACGCTCGCCACCGGCGCCGACGCCGTCGCCCAGAAGACCGGTAACGGCGAGCTCCCGCACACCGTGGAGTTCCTCCTCGGGATCATCCCGGCGTCGGTCGTGTCCGCCTTCGCGGAGAACCACCTGCTGCAGGTGCTGTTCTTCGCGGTGCTGTTCGGGCTGGCGCTGGCCAAGGTCGGGGAGAAGGCCCCGCCGATCGTGTTCGGGTTCCTCGAGCAGATCAGCGAGGTCTTCTTCACGATCGTCGGCTGGGTGATGCGGCTGGCGCCGCTGGGCGCGTTCGGCGCGATGGGCTACATCATCGGCCAGTACGGCATCAGCTCACTCGGCAACTACGCGCTGCTCATCGCCTGCTGCTACCTGGCCGCAGTGCTGTTCATCGGGGTGCTGGCCGCCTCGTCGTGGCTCTTCGCCGGGGTCAACCTGTGGAAGTTCGTGCGCTACATCAAGGACGAGCTGTTCCTCGCCCTCGGCACGGCCTCCACCGAGGTCGTGCTGCCCCGGGTGATGACGAAGCTGACGCATGCCGGCGCGTCCCGCGCCACCACCGGGCTCGTGATCCCCACCGGCTACTCGTTCAACCTGGACGGAGCCACCCTCTACCTCGCGATCTGCGTGCTGTTCCTCTCCCAGGCCCTCGGTGTGGAGCTCAGCATCGGCGAGCAGATCACGGCGCTCCTGGTTCTGATGCTCACCTCGAAGGGCATGGCCGGCGTCCCCGGCTCGTCGTTCCTCGCGCTGTCGGCCACAGTCGCCGCGATCGGCCACGGGGCGATCCCGGTGGCCGCCGTGGCGCTGCTGCTCGGCGCCGACCGGATCATGGACTCCATGCGGGTGTCGGTGAACCTGCTCGGCAACTGCGTCGCGACGTTCGTGGTGGCCAACTGGGAGGGGCAGCTCGACCGGCAGCGCATGCGCGACGTGCTCGACGGCAAGCCGGTACCGCAGACCGACGAGCCGGTTCCCGCTCCCACTCCCGTGGAGACCGAGCCGGTGCGCGGCTGATCAGGCGCCGGGGAGCGACCCGGATACGAGCTACGACTCGTCGAGGAACGGCATGAGTACGGCCACCAGGTCTTCGGGCGCCTCCTCGGGCACGAAGTGCCCGCCGGGGACGCGCGCCGCGGTGACGTCGTCGGCCCACGCGGCCCAGACGTCGGGCGCGTCGGCGAGCTGCGCCTCGTCCGCGCCCGTGACGACCAGGAGGGGCGCGGCGATCCGCCGCCCGGCGTCGCGATCGGCGGCGTCGTGCTCGCGGTCGAGGTGGAAGCTCGCGCGGTAGTCGCCGCACATCGCGGCGATGGTGTCCGGGGTGGCTGCGGCGAGGTATTCGGACCGGTGCCGCGGTCGGATCGTCTCGGGGTGGCTCGACCAGGTGTCGAACGCGTGGTCCAGCAGCGCGCCGGGGTCCGCGCCGACGAGCCGCTCGGGGAACGGCGCCGGCTGCGCCAGCAGGAACCAGGGCCAGTAGCCCAGCGACGGTCCGCCGCCCATGCGGGCGAACTGGTCGATCGTCGGCACGACGTTGAGCACGGCCACGCGCTCGACGCGTTCGGGATGGTCGAGGGCCATCCGGTAGGCGACCCGCGCGCCGCGGTCGTGCCCGATCACGGCGAACCTTCCGTGCCCCAGCAGCTCCATGAGCTCGACGAGCTCCCCCGCCATCTCGCGCTTCGTGTAGCCCTCGCCGCGCGGACCTCCTGCCGGCGCCCGGGACGCCCCGTACCCACGCAGGTCCGGGGCGACGACGGTGTGCCGGCGAGCCAGTGCCGGAGCGACGCCGGACCAGCAGGCGTGCGTCTGCGGGAAGCCGTGGAGTAGCAGGAGCGGCGGGCCGTCACCGGCCCGGGTGACGGCGTACTCGGCCTCGCCGACCCTGACCCGGCTGTCCTCGAACCCGACCCACGACACCCGGCCGATCATGCCGCGGGACGCCGGACCCGGCGACCCGGCCGACGCACCCCCAGCCAGCCCACGCACCCCGTCGATGCGTCGCGCGAGCCGCGATGGGGTGCGCCAGCCGAAACGGGAAGCGCGAGCCGGCGACGGGCAGCCAGCATCCCCGCGGCACCGCGGGCGACCCACCGACGCACCCCCAGCGAGCCCACGCACCCCGTCGATCCGTCGCGCGAGCCACGACGGGATGCGCCAGCCGAAACGGGAAGCGCGAACCGGCGACAGCCAGCCACCATCCCCGCGGCAACGCCGGCGACACCGACGCACCCCCAGCGAGCCCACGCACCCCGTCGACGCCCGTCGACGCGTCGCGCGAGCCACGAGCAGGTGCGCCAACGGAATCGGCGAGCGCCAACCGGCGACGGCCCGCCAACACCCCAGCGACGCACCCCCACTGAGCCCACGCACCCCATCGACACGTCGCGCGAGCCACGATGGGGAGCGCGAGCGGAGACGGGAAGCGCGAACCGCCGACGACCAGCCAGCATCCTCACGGGAACGCCGACGACACCCACACCGACGCACCCCCAGCGAGCCCACGCACCCCGTCGATGCGTCGCGCGAGCCGAGACGGGGTGCGCGAGCCACGATGGGGAGCGCGGGCCGAGACGGGGTGCGTGGCCGGTGGCCTATGCGCGGGCCGCCAGTGTCGCCAGCTGGGCGTCGATCCGGGACAGGACGGCGGAGAGCACCTCGAGGGTGCCGTTCAGGTCGCCCGGCCGTTCCAGGGAGTGGTCGGCTCCCGGGATCTCGAAGACCGCCGCGCCCGTGGCGGCGGCTGCGGCGCCGTCCCAGTACGGGTCGGCGGTGCCGCCGATCAGCAACGCGGCCGTCGCCGCGCGGGCCGCGGCCCGGCGCACGTGCTCGAGCCCCAGCAGCGGCGTCAGCCAGATGCCCGGCACACCGCGCTCGACGGCGGCCGGCAGGGCGAGGGAGCCGAGGGACTTGCCGACGACGAGGTCCCGCGCCGGGTCGGCGGTGGCGAGCAGCTCGGCGGCGAAGGCGGCGGCCGCGGCGTGGTCGGAGGGGTCGAGCCCGGACACCTGCTCCCAGTGGACGGTGCGGACCGCCCACCCGTGCCCGCGCAACATGAGGCGCGCGTAGTAGAGCAGCGGGGCCTGCGGGCCGTAGCCGCGTCCCGGCAGCAGCGTGGCCACGGGCGCGCCGGGTGCGGCCCGCTCCGTCTCGACGGCTGCCATGCGCCGAGGGTGGCACAGCCGTGGCGCTCTGCACAGGGAGATCACCTACTGTCGGGCCGGTGGTTCCCCGGCGCGCGCGGATCGGCGTCTCGATCGTCTTCCTGGTCTGCGGGGCGGCCTTCGCCACCTGGGCCTCCCGCGTGCCCGCCGCACAGGAACGGCTCGGCCTGACCGAGGGCGAGCTGGCGCTGGGCCTGTTCGGTCTCGCCGGGGGTTCGGTGCTGGCCCTGCTCGTCGCGGGGGCGCTCGTCACGGTGATCGGCAGCAGGCGGACCAGCATCGTCGGCGCCACCGTGCTGTGCGCCGGCCTGCCGGCAGTCGCGGCGGCACCGGACCTGGGGCTGTTCGTTGCGGCACTGGCCGTGCTCGGTGTCGGCAACAGCCTGCTCGACGTCGCGATGAACGCCCACGCCGCCCGGGTGGAGGACGCATACGGCCGCCCGATCTTCGCCGGGTTCCATGCGTTCTGGAACATCGGCGGCCTGGCCGGCTCCGGGCTCGCCGCCGGGTTGGCCGCCGCGGACGTGCCGATCGGCGTGCACTTCCCGGTGGTCGCGGCTGTCCTGCTCGCGGTGGCCCTGGCGGCCGCCGGCCCATTCCTGCCCGGCCCGGACCCCGGTGCGGGCGGGCCCGCGTTCTCCCTCCCCGGCCGCGCGCTCGTGCCACTGGGCGTGATCGCGTTCTGCGGGTTCCTCGCCGAGGGCACCGTGAACGACTGGAGCGCGGTGCTGCTCACCACCGAGACCGGGGCGTCGGAGTCGGCCGCGTCGCTCGGCTACTTCGCGTTCTCCATCACGATGATCGGCGTCCGGCTGGCCGCAGACCGATTCGTGGCCCGGGCCGGCGCCGTCCTCGTCATGCGGATCGCGGCGGTCGTCACCGTCGTGGGCTTCGCGGTCGTGACCGTCGTCCCTGTGCCCGCGGTGGGCATCGCCGGGTTCGCGGTGGTCGGCCTGGGCGTCGCGGCGATCGTGCCGGTGGCCTGGAGCGTCGCCGCGCAGAAGGAGCAGCGGGCGCCGGGCCGGGCCATCGCGGCCGTGGCCACCTGCGGATACCTGGGGTTCCTCGTCGGGCCGGTTCTCGTCGGGGCGCTCGCGTCCGCCATCGGCCTGAGTGCCGCGGTCGCCGCGGCCGGCGCGGCGTCGCTCGCGGTGCTCCTACTGGCGCCGGCACTGCGGGTGCGCCCGGTCGCAGCCGACCCGCGGCTGCAAGGCTGACCGGATGTCGATCAGCCATGACCGGCGGGTCTGCTTCGTCGGCGACTCGTACGTCGCAGGCGTCGGGGATCCCGAGCACCGAGGGTGGGTCGGCCGGATCGTGGCCGGGTCGCACCGCGGTGGCCGGCCCGTCACGGCCTACAACCTGGGCGTCCGCCGGGACACCAGCGAGGACGTGCGTGGGCGGCTACCCGCGGAGACGGCGGTTCGCCGGGTCCCGGGCTGCGACAACCGCCTGGTGGTCTCGTTCGGGGTGAACGACACGGTCGAGATCGACGGCGCCGTCCGCATCGCGCCGGAACGGAGCGTGGCCAACCTGCGCGGCATCGCCGAGCACGCGGCGGCCCACGGCGTCCCGCTGCTCGTGGTCGGCCCTCCGCCGGTGGCCGACGCCGCGCAGAACGATCGGATCGAGGCGCTCGACGCCCGCCTCGCCGACGCCGTGTTCCCGTACGTGAGCGTGTTCGGCGCCCTCGTCAACGCACCGGACTGGATGCGCGCGGTGACCCTGGGCGACGGCGCGCATCCCGGCGCGGAGGGCTACGACCTGCTCGCCGAGCTCGTGCGGCCCGCGTGGGACGAATGGCTCGCCAGGGAAGGCTAGTGGTCGCTACCCGGGAGCGCGAGCTTCATGCCCTCGTGCGACGCGACGAAGCCGAGGCGTTCGTAGAACCGATGTGCGTCGCCGCGGCGCTTGTCGGTGGTGAGTTGGACGAGCGCGCAGCCGCGGCGACGCGCCTCCTCGATCGCCCACCCGATCATCCGCGCGCCGACTCCGCGGTTGCGGGCGGCCTCGTGCACCCGCACGGCCTCGATCTGCGCCCGCCACGCCCCGCGGCGGGCCAGACCCGGGATGAAGCTCAGCTGCATCGTGCCGATGATCCGCGCGTCGCCGTCCACGGCGACGACGAGCAGGTGCGCCGGATCGGCTGTGATCGCGTCGAACGCGGCACGGTACGGCGCCGGCTCGTCGGCCGCCTCCCGGTGGACGCCCAGCTGGTCGGCGGCGAGCAGCGCCAGGACCTCGGGGAGGTCGTCGGGCACCGCCTGCCGCAGCGTGACGGCGCCGCCGGGCACGTCGAGCGTCGCAAGATGATCCCCCATGGGGCGATCCTGCCCGACCGGAGGCCGGGTTCTCCAGGTCGCCGGCCGCCCTCCGCGGAACTCGCGACGACCACGCTGCCAAGATCCATCCGAGGCGCGCGGCAGCGCCCTCGTGAGGGCAACCGCGCAGATCTCGGAACGATCATGCGCCGGCGATTGGTCCGAGGTGCGCCTCAGCGCCCCCGGCACGGCGATCGGACGCGGCTCGGAACGATCATCCGCGGCACCCCGAGATCCATCCGACGTCCGCGCCGGCGTCCACGCGAGGGCGACCGCACGGATCTCGGAACGATCATGCGTCCGTGATCGATCTGAGGTTCGGCTCCGCGCCTCGGCGAGGGCCATCGGACGTGGATCGGAACGATCACGTGGGCCCATCCCCGTTGCCGGGGTGCGGACGCGGGTGCTCTGATGGGTGCATGTCGTGCGTGCAGCTCTGGTGGTGGTCGCCTCCCCGGCGACCGTGACCGCTGCACCGTGCTCGGCCGCCCGTCCCGGCCGCCGAGCACGTCCTGCCTTCCTGATCCCGGGTTCGGACGCTCCGCGAGGCGGCCCGAAGATCCGGAAGGACTCCCCTGTGTCTCGCCTCTTCCCGACCGTGCTCGCCGCCCTCCTCCGCGGCGAGGACCTGCCCGCCGCGCTCACCAGGCAGGTGATGGACGAGATCGTCTCCGACGCGGCCACGCCGGCGCAGATCGCGGCGTTCGCGGTCCTGCTGCGGGCCAAGGGTGAGACCGCGGACGAGATCGCGGGCCTGGTGGCCTCGCTGATGAGACATGCCGTTCCGGTGCCGATCGACGGTGTGGCCGTGGACGTCGTGGGCACCGGCGGCGACGGCGCGCACACCGTGAACGTCTCGACGATGGCCGCGCTAGTGGTGGCCGGGACGGGGCGGCGGGTGGTCAAGCACGGGGCGCGCAGCGCCTCGTCGTCGTGTGGCGCCGCCGACGTGCTGGAGGAGCTCGGTGTGCGGATCGACCTGCCGGCCGCCGGAGTGGCCCGCACGGTCGCGGCCGGCGGGATCGGGTTCTGCTTCGCCCCGGTCTTCCAGCCGGGGCTGCGTCACACCGCCGTGCCGCGCCGCCAGATCGGGGTCCCGACCGTGTTCAACCTGCTCGGACCGCTGATCAACCCGGCGCGCCCGCCCGCCTCCCTGATCGGCTGCGCCGACCTCGCGAAGGCTCCGCTGCTCGCGCGGGTGTTCGCGGACCGTGGCGTCACGGCGCTCGTCGTCCGGGGCGACGACGGCCTCGACGAGCTCACCACGACCACCACGTCCACGATGTGGATCGCCGACAGCTCCGGGGTCGAGCGGGTGCGGATCGACCCCGGCGCGCTCGGCATTCCCGCCGCCCCCGCGGGTGCGCTGCGCGGCGGCGACCGGGTGCACAACGCCGAGGTGGTGCGCGGCCTGCTCGACGGGCGCCCCGGACCGGTGCGCGACGCGGTGCTGCTCAACGCGGCGGCCGCGATCGTCGCCCATGACGCCGTGCACCGGCGCCCGACGCTCGACGCGCTCCCGGCGGCGCTGCCTCTCGCGGCCGACTCCATCGACTCCGGCGCCGCGGCCCGCACCCTCGACGCCTGGATCCGCTCCTGCGCAGTCGATCCGATCAGGGAACCGTCGCGGTCTCGCCCGGTCAGTCCCGGGTCTTGATCCGCTTCATGGTCTGGTGGGACACGACCCGGGACACCGCGGGCAGGCCGAGGAGCTTCATGTGGTGCTCCTCGTACGCGCTCTGGTCGGCCACGAGGACCCGCAGGAAGTAGTCGGGCCGGCCGAACATCCGGCGGAACTCGACCACCTCGTCGAACCCGGCCACGGTGGCCTCGAAGTCCTGCAGGGTGCCGAGGTCGGTCACGTTGATCTCCACCGAGACGATCACCTCGAAGCTCTGCCCGGTGGCCACCGGGTCGACAGTGGCGCGGTAGCCGCTGATGACGCCGGCCGCCTCCAGCCGCTTGACCCGGCGCAGGCACGGCGGCGGCGTCAGCCCCACCCGGCGGGCCAGCTCGACGTTGCTCAACCGGCCGTCCTGCTGGAGTTGGAACAATATTTCACGATCAATGGCGTCAAGGCGATATTGCTTGCGCACTTGGGCAGCTTACGGCCACAAATGGAAATCAAGGTACGTGCGGATCGACATATCGTTGCGAGGTGACCTGTACCGAGTCCCGACGCGCGCTCAGCGACTCGCTCTCGGTCGGGTTCGCCGCCGCCGCGATGGGCCTCGCGTTCGGAGTACTGGTCACCCAGAGCGGCCTGGCCTGGTGGTGGGCCACGATCTTCGCCTCGGTGATCTTCGCCGGCTCGCTGGAGTTCCTGCTCCTGGGCCTGGTCACGGCGCTCGCCCCGCTCGGCCAGATCGCCGCCGCGGCGTTCCTGGTCAACTTCCGGCACGTGTTCTACGCCCTGTCCTTCCCGCTGCACCGCGTGCCCGGCGTCGCGGCCAAGGCCTACAGCACCTTCGCCCTCACCGACGAGGCCTACGCCGTGACGGCCCGGCCCGCGGCCCGCACCTGGAGCAGGGCGCGGATCCTGTGGCTGCAGGCGTACGTCCACATGTTCTGGGTCGGCAGCGTGACGCTCGGGGCGCTCGCCGGAGCCGCCGTCCCGCCCCTGGCCGGGCTCGACTTCGCGGTCACCGCGCTCTTCGTCGTGCTCGGGATCGACGCCTTCCGTGCGCGTCGCGACGTCCCGGCCGCGGTCGTCGCGGTCGCCTGCGCGATGGTCGGGCACATCGTGTTCGGCGAGCAGATGCTCGTGGCCGCGATGGGCCTGTTCACCGCGTTCCTGCTCGCCAGGTACGCAATCTCGGGTCGTCGTGCCTGACGCCGCCTACCTGGCCTCCGCCGTGGCCGTGGCCGCCGCGGTGACGTGGACGCTGCGCGCGTTGCCCTTCGCCCTGCTCGCCCCACTGCGCCGCAGCAAGGTGGTGCCCTACCTCGGGGCGAGCATGCCCGTCGGCGTGCTGGCCATCCTCGTCGTCCACACCTTGCGGCACACGGCGCTCACCGTGCCGCCCTACGGGGCCGCCGTCGGGATCGCCCTCGCCGTCACCGTGGCGCTGCACGTCTGGCGCCGCAACGTCGTGCTCAGCATCTTCGGCGGCACCGCCGTCCACGTGGTGCTGGTCAGCGTCGTGCTCGCCGGCTGACGGCCGCGGGCTCACGCTGTCCACGCCCCACAGCCCGCGGCGGAACGGCCGGTCCCGCGTGGTCGGGGGCGCCGGCCACGCCGTCGGCTCAGCCTTGGGCGGGTAGCACCGGACGTCGCCGCCGTACCGGTGCGTCCACCGGCTCAGCGGGGGCTCGAACCAGACCACCCCCGCGCAGTGGTCGCACGGGTAGCCCCGGCCGTCCTGCATCGACTCGATGACCCGACGCGCGTGCGCCTCGTCCCGCGCGGTGCCCACCACCGATGAGCCGTCGGGCAGCTGCGCCTCGAAGTACGCGCCGCCCTCATCTGTCGCCATGCGCCGAAGGCTAGCGCAACTAAGCACAAATCGCGACAACACCGACAACTATGATTAACTAGGAGTAGCTTGTAGTGATCAGTAGTACTCCCGTCTAGATGGCGGCAGGCGCGTCTACCAGCGCATATCGTGCGGTTATGCCGACACCGCGCCTGGTCACGACGAGTGAGCTCGCGCGTGCGCTCGGCCTCCACGCCCGAACGATTCAGCGGTACCGGAACCTGGGCGTCCTCGTGCCGGAGCTGGAGTCACCCGGCGGGCATGCACGCTGGGACATCGAGAAGGTCAAGCAGCAGCTCCGCGAGCTCCGCCACCGCGGCGACGACGAAGGCACCCCCACCCCGTAGCCACGCACCCCGCTTCGGCTCCCGCACCTGCTGACGGCTCGCGCGACACGTCGACGGGTGGCGCGAGGCGACGCGGGGTGCGTCGACGGAGATGGCGCGCGCCGGCCGTCCGCTCGCGCACCCCGTCCGGGGCCACGCGCCCCGTCGACGCGTCGCGTGAGCCGAATCGGGTCGCGCCGCGGAACCAACCTTGTTCGGGCGGCCGACCACGACCCGCGGTTGACAATAGGCAGGTGAATACCTGCATAATGGTCGCGTGAGTGATGGGCCAGCAGGGATGGACCAGGTCTTCAAGGCGCTGGCCGACCCCACCAGACGGCTCCTGCTCGATCGCCTGCGGGAGCAGAACGGACAGACGCTGCGCGAGCTGTGCGACCGCCTGGGCATGGCCCGCCAGTCGGCGACGCAGCACCTCGACCTCCTCGTCCGGGCAAACCTCGTCACCGTCCTGCGGCGCGGACGGGAGCGGCTGCACTACCTCAACCCGGCACCGATCCACGAGATCGAGGAGCGCTGGATCTCGGGGTTCGACAAGGCCCGCATGCAGGTGATCAGCGCAATCAAGATCCAGGCAGAGGAGTACGCCATGGCGGACGAACCCACATCCGTGCCGACCTACGTCTACGTCACCTACATCCGCGCCGGCGCGCAGCAGGTGTGGCAGGCGTTGACGGACGCCGACCTCACGGCGCGCTACTGGGGCCACGCCAACGTCTCCGACTGGCAACCCGGCTCCGCCTGGGAGCACCGGCGCCCCGACGGATCGGGCAAGGTCGACGCCGTCGGCAAGGTGATCGAGGCCGAGCCCCCGACGCGTCTGGTGATCACTTTCGAGGACACCCCCGATGCGTCACGAGAAGCCTCGGTCGTCACCTTCCTCGTCGAACCGCATCACGACATCGTTCGGCTCACGGTGACCCACGAGAACCTCCCGAACCTGGCGATGCTGAACGGGATCTCGTCCGGATGGCCGGCCGTGCTGGCGAACCTCAAGTCGCTTCTCGAGACCGGCGAGGTCCTTCCGCAGGCGCCCTGGGAGATGTCTCCCGCACACACCTGAGACGAGAGCGAGAAACACCGATGGACACCACCCCGCTCCGCGACGCCTACCGCGCACTGCTGGAGGCCGCCGCCACGGTGGCCGGCTCCGACGACACGAACGCCCCGCCTGCCGGCGAGTGGAACGCCGACCAGATCCTGGCCCACGTCGCCATCGTCACCGCCACCACCATCGCCGCCGCCTCCGATGTCGCGTCGGGCGCGAACACGACGTACGACAACCGCATCGCCCAGGACGCCTGGACCATCGACCGCGTCATCGCGAACGCCGGCGGCAGCGCAGGGCTCCAGGAGCGCATCCGCCTCCACGGGGAGGTCCTCTGCACGCTCGGCGGGCCGGCCCTGAGCGACGCCGAGCTCGACACGCTCGTGCCCACCCTGCTCCTGTCCAACGACAAGGCGCTGGTCGATCAGCCGGTGCAGCTGAGGGACCTCATCATGGGTCTCGCGGATGCGGAGCTGCCCGGCCACACGAAGCAGCTCCTGGCCCTGCTGCCCGGCGCCCCCACCTCGTAGCCGCCCGTTTCGAGTCCTCGACCAGACAGCACCGTTTCCGCAGTTCAGACGCCGGAACCCGCGCGGACACGATCGGACTACGCGCGCGCGGTGGCGAACTCGTCGACGGTGCGTTGGAGAGCGTCGAGCGCGGGGTGGTCGGTGCGCTCGTGCCAGAACATCGACCAACGAAGAACCGGTACCGGGTCGACGAGCTCGCGCAGGACGGTGCCGGGTGGACGCGGATGGGCGACGGGAACCAGCATCGGAGTTCGCCGGCGTAGGTGGTTGGCGAGGTCGTCGGCACCGCGGACGGGTGGGTGGTCGGCCAGTGGCTGGGCGGCCCAGGCGTCGAGCAGGCGTCGAGCGACGCGTTCCCACTCGGGTGTGACGTGGTTTCCGGCGAGATGGCAGACGATCAGCCCTCGCAGCTCGGCCATGGCCAGCGGATGCGAACCGGCCAGCGGGTGCTCCGCCGGGATGAGCAGGCCGAGCGGGTCCTCGTGGACGGGCCGGCGCCGGATCTCGGGTCCGAGCGTTGCCTCGTCCAGCAGGCCGAAGGCGGCGTCGAGGGTGCGGCTCGCCAGCCTGGCCAGCGAGTCGGCGAGGCTCGGGCCGAAGTGGGTGTAGTACTCGAAGCCGTCCTCGTGACGCCGGGCGGCAGTCAGGATGAGGGCCGGGGTGATGCCTTCGCCGACGACGTCGACGGTGAACACGGGGTCGTGGGTGCGGAACTGGTCGAGCAGCTGGTCGTGACGGCTGATCAGAGGACCGGCCAGCCGGAGCAGGCGTTCGCCGTCCGGGGTGAGCGTGACCCGGCGGCTGGTCCGATCCAGCAGCCGGGTGCCGAGGCCGTCCTCGAGCTTGCGCACATCCCGGCTCAGGCACTGCTGGGTGACGAACAGCCGCGCGGCGGCCCGGGTGAAGTGCAGGTCCTCGGCGACCGCGACGAAATGCCGCAACAACCGGATGTCGAGGTCCTGGATCACGCCGCCAGTATCCAGGATCAACACACTTCCGATGTGGATCAGGCGCGAACGGTTGTTGGACCCGGCCGATGTGGCCGCCCAAGAATCGGGAGCATGAACCAACACCCCGAATCCACCGGCGAGCGCGTTGTCCACGTCGGCGAGGTCGAGCTCTGGACGCAGACGTACGGCCGGCCCGCGGATCCTGCGGTTCTCCTGCTGGCGGGAACGTCCAACTCGATGGACTGGTGGCGGCCGGAGTTCTGCGCCGCGCTCGCCGCCCGTGGGCTGTTCGTCCTGCGCTACGACCAACGCGACACCGGCCGTTCAACGCACGACCAGCCGGGCAGCCCGTCCTACGGCCTCCCCGACATGGTGACCGACGCGATCGCCGTCCTGGACGCCTACCAGCTCGAATCAGCGCACTGGGTCGGGTTCTCCTCCGGCGGCTGGGTGGCACAGCTGGCCGCGCTGGATCATCCGGACAGGGTGGACTCGCTGGCGCTCCTGTCCACCCGGCCGACCGGTCACGGCCCCGCCGACCCGGATCTGCCCGAGGTCTCCGACCAGCTGTTCGCGGCGTGGGCGTCGATGGCGGAGCCCGACTGGGACGACCCTGCGGCCGTACTGGACTACCTCGTCGACAGTGAGCGGACCCTCGCCGCCGAGCCGTTCGACGCCGCAGCCGTGCGTGCCCTCTACGAGGAGGTGCTGGCCCGCAGCATCGACATCCGGGCCGCCATCACCAACCACCCGATGGCTGAGCAGGGCCCGCGGTGGCGCGACCGGCTGAGCCGGATCACGGCCCCCACCGTGGTGATTTCCGGCGACCGCGACCCGCTGTTCGCGCCGGCCAACGCCGAAGCACTCGCCGCCGCGATCCCCGGCGCCACGCTCACCCTCCTGCCCGACGTCGGCCACGAGCTCCCCGCACGCCGCTGGCCCGACTACCTGAGCGCCATCACCACCAACCTGGCACGCCGCGGTGCCGGCATCCGACGGTGAAGAGGGTCGCGCTCAACGGATCGACCTCGAGGTTGACGCCACCCTCTGCACAGGCCCAGGGACGACCGGTCATGGCCGGACACCACCGGACACACAGAACGGCCCCCGACCCGCGTTTCCGCAGATCAGGGGCCGTTCGACCGGGTGTGGCAGGTGAAGGATTCGAACCTTCGTAGGCTAAGCCGACGGATTTACAGTGGAGGCCCTCACCGATGCCGGCAACCCGCTCACGTGCGGAGACGCTGCTCAGAACACTTCAGGACGACAGTCCTGGCACGCATTTGGCACGCGCCGCGCATGGCGCGCCCTGAAGCACTCGCTTCATGGTCTGCGACTCGACGGCGACGGCCCGTGACCATTGCCGGTCAGCAGAAACGCAACCAGAATGCAGCCGTTCAGCAAGCGCGCGCTTGGTCATCTCGTAGTGCCCCAAGCGACCCGGCTGACGGCCAGCGAGATCACTTCGATGTGAAGGCGGCGCCGACGGATTGCCCTCGCGCCGTCCTCCAGTAGCGTCGCGTGCGCTTTCACTGCGTGCTTTCGCGTCACTGCGTGGCCGACCGTACTGCTCGCCCGTAACGCATGCGCTTCGGATTCCTCCGGCCCCCGCCCTCCCAACGTCCTCTCGGTGTCACCTCCATCCCGGAGACCTGCCCGTCCGGCGCGAGGACTCCGTCGTTCGCTGAGGAACGAGCCGTTCAAAACGGCGGCTCTTCGTCCTTGCCGTCACCTTCGTCCTGCCCAGGCCTAATCTTCACCACGGCAGGCGCGCCAATTTCGACGTACGCTACGGTCTCGTCTGATCGACTCTCCGAACCTATTGCGACCCGCTTCAATGCCCTCACGGCAGTCAACGTCTTGATAGGGTCGTAAGACGATACGTGATCTGTTACCCGCGCGACGCAAAGCGCATCTTGAACATGATTCACCTGTAGGCGAAGGCGGATAAGTCGAACAGTTCCCAGCTGCTCCTTCGAGTCGGGATCGTCGACCTGAACGTCACGAATTACATGCACAACGTCGCCTTCCCGAACACCTGCACTGGCCCCTACATTGAAGGCGAGCTGCGTGTCGGTCACGAGTGCGGCAACCTTCGCGCTGAGATTGATCCGGCCCTGCGGCTCGTCAGCCATCAAATTTCCTCCAGCCCAGATCGAGACGCTTCAGTCTCATCGAAGCCCTCCAGTGCGTCATACGTTTCATGATTCACCAGACGTCCGCCCTCGTCGATTTTGGCGTCAACCCCGAACCTGCGCAGCTCGATCCCTGGTGGTGGCGTAGTATCGAATTCGACTCGCCCTGCAAGGTGTTTCCAGAACGCCTCTGATCGAGGTTCGATCATTCGGAGGATCACAACGTACGCCTGCTCCGCGGCTACCGCTCGTGCCGCTCGCAGTTCAACGACGCCCTTTACCTCGCCAGTGATTCGCTCAATTACGAAGTATCGAGCCCCGCTCTTAGGGACTTTGGTGTCCGTACAGGTCCCCGCGAGCGCCACCTCGCCGTCATCATTGACAACGGCCGTCACCGTCGGCACAGGTGAGAGAAGCGCCAGGAACGTTCCCTTCGTCTGCGCTTGCCCTTCGCGGATTCCCAGGATCCGTGCCTCGGCAATCCGGGTGGATACGTTCGGCGCAGTCGACTTGAGCTGGTCCAGCTCCTCACGAGCATGGGCCAACTCGCCTTCAAGCTGTGGGTAGCGTCTTGCCTGCATAATCAGGTCGACCACCTTCCGCCACAGTGGAGGAATTGCTGCAACGGCGACAGCAACCGCCATTAGCACCCAAAAGGCAGCCACAAGATTAAGCGAGAGAGCACTTAGATACAGGCCGCCTACTGTCGCCAGCGCTAGCGCCCACGCGGAAAAGCGGTTCAGAAAGGCCTTAATCGCGAAACCGCCCTTCACGGTCGACAGTTGCAGCGCCGGAACTCTATCGGTTCCACACATGACATGGGGCCGCGCCCTCGTGTAGGTGGCAGGCGGGGTAGGCAGCCGCGTTTCGCACGGGGACCAGCCGGAGCCCGCACGCCCCGCGCAGGCACTTGCGGCAGCTGCGGCTGACTACCTGTCCGGCGGCTGAGTCTCCGCGGCGATCCAATCGAGGTACTCGGGGTTGCCGTCGTAGATCGGCCGAGCGCTGATGCCCGGGCACCTGGTACGGGTGGCGCTCCTTGGCGTACTGCGACGATCTCCGGAACGAGCGCACGTCGGTGTGCAGGGAGGCCGGCCCTCGTGCGCTCGTGGACCTCGCCCTGCCACCGGTAGATCGAGTGGACAGGGGCGAAGTTGTGGACGCTCGAACAGAGACGCCTGTCGACGAGCTCGCGTGTGAAGCCGCGGAGCCACGTCCGGGATCCGGTGCGGTGATCACCACTTCGCACAGCTCGGTCATGGCGCCGCCGTCCTCGCGCTCGGCGATCAGCTCGGCCATCGCCTGCTCGGAGTCTTCGCGCGTCTTGCCCATCGTCGCCCAACCAGTCATGACCTGGTCGTCATAGCCGAGGCCGACCCAGCGGCCGATCATGTGGAAGGCCATGCGCGTGCTTCATGAACAGGTACATCGTGCCCTTGGAGCGGACCGTCCCCTCGTTCGCGGCGTACCAACCGGTGAGGACCTGGTTGTCCCAGAAGCGGAGCTCCCCCGTCCACAGGTAGCCGCCTTCCTCCGCGGCTGAGCCCGTGCTCCGTGGCGGCGATGTGGACTAAGTCGCCCTCCTGCCGCATGTGCACGGCTGTGTCGCGATCTTCTCGCACTCCGTCGCGGACGTCTGCCAGGACGCCCACCAGTCGCCGGTGAGGCTGACTCCGCTCGGAGCGCGCCCGGCTAGCTCGGTGACCGAGATGCCGAGGGCGTCGGCGATAGCGATCGCTACGGACAGCAGCGGTTGCTGCTCGCCGGCCTCGTACCGGCGAATCTGACGTGTATCAACACCGGCGGCGCGCGCGAGGGCGCCTTGCGACAGCCCTAGGTCGGCACGTCGTCGGCGGATGACATCGGACATCTCCACCGCTCCATCCTCCTAGGACCTCCTGGTCCTTGACGACCGGACCACCTCGTCCCGTTCTAGGACTAACTAGTCCTATGACAGGGCGACCTAGACCGCTCGACGAGCCGGGCGGCCGAGGAGGAGAGGAGTGCTGATGAACGACAGGCCTTCGAGGGGCCGGCGCAGCCGGGGGTGTTCCTGCGGCTCGCCGTCCCACCCGACCGCCGAGCCGGCGCTGCGCCGGTGCCGCGAGCTGCACCCTGAGCGGACGCCGCAGTTCCCGTCGCGTGCTGGGAGTGCTGGGAGCGGGCGATCCGCGATGACGAGCGGTCGTCGTGCTTTTCGCCTGCCGCGGGAGATCGAGCCGGATCCCGACTATGTGGACGAGATCGCGTAGAGCAGGCCGTGCGGCAAGCGTCCGTCGCTCCGGCCGTCGAGCAGGCCGCCGCGGTTTCCGTACTGGCTGCACGCGGGTGGAGCGACGTCGCATCGGGGAGTGGCTGGGGATCCGATACCCGCGCGTCACCACGTTGCGGGCCGGCACGCCGACGCGCTTCCGGCCGGGCCGGAGGCCGCGTGATGACCGGCTGCGTGAGCACGCTCCCGCGCCCGGCGCGGTGCACGTCGGTGCGGTTGTGGGACGGCCGGGTGTGGCCGTGCGCCGGCCGGTACGCGGGGGCGCCGGTGTTCCGCTACAGGTGGCGCCGACCGGCCTGGCGACGGTTCGACAGCTCGCCGGGCGCGAATTGCGCCCGGGCGGGCAGGACGTGGCTGGCTGGCTGGTCTGGGGGCCGTCGAACCGGCCTCGCTGGCCTACCTGTTCCTCGACCTCGCCGCTCCGAAGCGGCGAGACGCCGCCCGTGGCGCGATCGAGCGATGCAACGCCGCGCAGCGCATCTGCCCACCTGCGGGGAGACGCCGCTACCGGTGCCGCGCTCGCTCGGGAGCGCCGCCCGCGCCGCCCCGCCCGCGCACACCCACTCCCACCACGAGGCGGCGCGCATCCCGCTCATCACTCGCGCCTGCGCCGCGTCGCTCATCCCCTCTCACGCCACGCCAACCCACCCCGCAGCGACGTGCGCATGCCTAGCGCCACACCAAACCAACGAATCGAAACACACCTCACCGAGTCCAGCCCGCACACCTCCGCCAAACTCCCCGCCGCTGCTCTCCCCAACCACCAGATGAGCAGCGAGAAACGCATGTAGCCCCATGTCCCGCCCCACGAGGTGTGAACCTCATACGCGCAACAACCGCGTAGTGCTGCTCGTCGTGTGCACTCGTGCTGGTGTGGCGTACTGTTGCGCCCGCACCGCCGCCGCGCCAGCGCGCCACCCGCACGTACCCGATGCAGCACCACCGCCGCACCCTGATCTGCGCGTCGTGATCGTCGTGCGCAGTGGCGTCATCACCTACCACGCATCCCGGTATCGCCACCGTGCTCGCGTGCCGCGCTCATCGCCGCGCGCGTGCCCGCTGCTCACCGTCTAGCAGTCCGCCCACATTCATCGCGCGGGGTATCGCGATCAGCGCCTACCCATCACCGTCCCGACCTGTTACCGCGTCCGCACCCAGAGCTGCGGCGTGCCGTCCCGACCAGTGATACCGAGTTCCGGTCGCTCCCGGCCAAGCCGCGCTCACCGCGCTGCGCAAGCCGATTCACCCCGCCAACCCACCGCACCGCAGTGTTCCAGTGCTGCACGCAGTGCCCACCTCGCCACCACGCCCTCTCCGCTCACTGACGAACCGCTGCACCACACTGAGCTCCACTCCCCGCCTCGCCACGCGAAACTCCCTGCTGGCGTCCTCGCCGTCAACCTGTTGCGCCCGTGCGCGCGTGCGTGCCGCGCTACCGCTGCTGTTATCGCCGCAGCGCGTTCATCTCTATCTTGCGCTTCGACTCGCGAGCTACCGGTTCGCCCATCCGCTGCTGCCCGATCTGACGAGTTCGTCATCAACTCCGCCATCACCCTCCCTATCGCGTGAGCCTACGCCGCGTTCGCCATGTGCCTGCTCTCCCCCACCTCCGCCGCTCTCCCACGCACGAGTTCGCTCACTTGTCCGCGATGCGCTCGCGCTCGCGCCGCCGCAATCGCCTACCACCTCATTCGCCGCCGCTCTCTCACGCACCGTACCATCACCGCGTTCTCGCCTGCCTGCCCGTGTCGTCCTCGCTGCGCGCCGCGCTTCCCACCTATCCACCACCTGGAACCGTCTGATAGCACCACACCACATGTCGCACCCCCACACACAACCACAGCACGAACAGCGGCCGCGTCATCACTTCCCCACCCCAGCCCGGCGCCATGAGCCGCCGCTCGCTCATCACGCGAGTGCTGCACACCACCACGCCACGCGTCCTCGTCGCAGTCACCCGCCGCGCCGCGCGTAGCTGCCGCAGCGCCGGAATCTAGCGCCGCCCGTCATCGCCTAGTGCTGCGCCACACCACACTCCGCGCCGCGCCCGTGGCGCCGCGTGGGCAGCCACCGGCTTCCACACCGTCCGCGCACCGCTCTACGCCGCCAAGCTCGCCGCCCGTCACCGCCGGGGTGTGGTCGCTACGCGCACCGTCTTGCGTGTTGCCACGCATCCAGCCCGCTGCGCATGCGCGTGCAACCGCACATTACCGCTACTCAAGCTCACCACCCTTGCCACCTCCAGCGCGCCCCGCTTCACCGCGCTGTGCTCGCCACCGCCGCATCTCGCTGTGCATTCCCCCTCCTGCCGCTGTTCTCCTCCTCTCGTCTGTGCTTTGCTCGCGCGTCGCAGCCCACCATCACCTCAGCGTCGTTTGCCACCTGCAGCCCTCACCACGACATCGTGTGCGGCGCTGCGTCGCTCGGTCTAGCCGAGATCAACCAGGCCTGGCCAAAGGCGGGCGGGCATCACGTTCCCGGCCCCGATCACCCGGGACGGCCCCGGCTGGCGCGCCGACGTCGACCTCCCGTACGGCGTCACCGTCGCCGACGTCATGGAGCGCCGCGGACCGGCTCGCCTCCGGCCTGCGCCGCCCGCTCGGCTGTGTGTGGCCGGAGCCGGCGCCCGACGAGCACGCCGGCCGGCTCGTGCTGTGGGTCGGCGACCAGGACATGTCGCAAGGCCAAGCCCGCCGGCGTGGCCGCTGGCCAAGGCCGGGCACGGCGGACCTGTTCCGAGCCGGTCGCCGTTCGGCACCGACCAGCGCGGCCGGCCCGGTCGATCCTGCTCTGATGTTCGCCAACGTGCTCATCGGCGCGATGCCCCGGTATGGGCAAGACGTTCGCCGCTGCGGGTGCTCGCTGCTCGCCGCCGCGCTGGACCCGCACGCGCGAGCTGCGCGTCTTCGAGCTCAAGGGCACCGGCGACCTGGACGCCGCTGGAGAACGGTCGCGCACCGCTACGCGGTCCGGCGCCGACGACGACGACCTGCGAGCACGGCGATGGCGGCGCTGCGGGAGCTGCTACGCCGAGCTGAGACGCCGCGCCGCACGACCATCCGGCGGCCTGCCGCGGGACCTGTGCCCGGAGAACAAGGTCACCCCGGAGCTCGCCGACGCAAGCGAGCTCGGGTCTGCACCCGATCGTGTTCGCCGATCGACGAGTGCCAGGAACTGTTCGCGCACCCGGAGCTACGGCAAGGAGGCCGAGCGAGCTGTGCGACCGGCGATCATCAAGCGCGGCCCGGCGCTCGGGCATCATCCTCGTCCTGGCCACCCAGCGCCCGGACGCGAAGTCGCCTGCCGACCGGGGTGTCGCGCGAACGTCGGCATCCGGTTCTGCCTGCGGGTGATGGGCCAGACCGAGAACGACATGGTGCTCGGCACGTCGCGCGTACAAGAACGGCATCCGGGCCACCACGTTCGGGCCGCAAGGACAAGGGCATCGGCTACCTGGTCGGCGCACGCCGACGACCCGCAGATCGTGCGGTCGTCCTACATCGACGGCCCGACCGCCGAGAGCCATCGCCGAGCGGGCCCGGGCGCTGCGGGAGGCGGCCGGCACCATCACCGGCCACGCGCCGGCGAGACGACCGACCAGCCGACGCGACCGCCGGCGCGATCGCTGCTGGACGACATCGCCGCCGTGTTCGTGCCGGACGAGGACCGAAGGTCTGGTCCGAGACCATCGTCGAGCGCCTGGCCGAGCTGCGGCCCGACCGCCTACAGCGGCAGCACACCGGCGCCGCTCGCCGCCGCGCTCAAGCCCTACGGGCATCGGCGCCGGCGCAGGTGTGGGGCACCGACCCCGTCACCGGCGAGTCCCGCAATCGGCGCGGCTACCACCGCGAGGCAGTCACTACCTCCTGGCTCGCCACCCGCAAGGAGCGCAACCCGAACGACGACAGCGCTTAGTCAACCGGGCAGATCGGAGACTAACCGCTAGCGGCGGGCGCTAGCACCGACACCCGCTAGACCTAGCACCCCCCGCTAGCAACCCGTCCTGTATCTGACCAGGGCGCTAGCTACCTAGCGCCACCAGCGCAAACACCCCTCATCACCCCGTTACGCCGCACCCGCACGGGTCCCGCTGCGCTAGCCCATGCCGAAAACAGGAGCCACAGTGAGCACCCAGCGTAACCATCAGCGAGCGGCGGACAGGCGCCGATCATCCGCGAGATCGCCCTATCTCACCGCCCGTCTGCGCACCCTACCGCCAACCGCTTGGACGTCTACCCGGCCGAGCGCGCGGCGTTCCTCGCCGACTAGCCGCCCACTCGCCCGCATCCCCCACCCCTACAGCAGCGGTAGCACGCGATGAACGTCTCGCAGGAAGCCCGGTTACTGCGCGTCGCCCTGGACACCGCCGCCCGCGGCTGGCCAGTCTTCCCTCTCTCGCCCGTTACGCAAGCGCCCCGCGCTGCACGACGCCTCCACGCTGTTCCGGCGCCGACCCGTGCGCGCCGGCCATCATGCGGCTGGGAGCAGCGAGCCACCACCGACCCCGATCCGCATCCGCCGTGCCTGGTCAGACCCGCCCGTACAACGTCGGCATGTCTCGTGCGGGCCGTCCGGACTGCTGGTCGTCGACCTCGACACGGCCTACCCTGCCGACCCGGACGACGTGGCGCCGGACTAGTGGGCGCAACTCGGCGATCGCCGGCGGGGCGGACGTCCTCGCCGCGCTCGCCGAACGCGCCGCTGTCCCCTTCCCGTCCACGTATACCGTGCGCACACCCTCCGGCGGGCGGCACCTGTACTTCCTGGCGCCAACCGGGCCGGCGTCGTGTCTCTGCGCAACACCAGCGGCGAACGCGGCCAGCGGACTCGGCTGGTTGGTCGACACCCGCGCCCACGGCGGCTACGTCGTCGCCGCCGGCTCCACACGTCGCCGTCCGTCACCTACGCCGTCTCGCGATGCCCGCGAACTGGCGCCGCTGCCCGCCTGGCTGTTGCAGCGCCTCTTCCCCGCCGCCGCTCCCGGCCTCACCGCCCGCGCCGATCACTCACCGGCGAGGACGGCGCGGCCGGTACGTGCACGTGGCCGTGAGCGGCTGAAACAGGGCGGGTGCTCGACGCGCCTGCCGGGCAGCGCAACGCCTGCCTCTACGTCGCCGCGTTCGCGCTCGGACAGCTCGTCGCCGGCGGCGCGCTCGCCGAACACGCACGCCCGTACCGCCCTGCTGTCCGCCGCCTCTCCGACATGTCGCGCTCGGCGCCTACAGCCCGCGCCAAGCCGACCAAACGATCACTTCCGGTCTGCGCGCCGGCGCCCGCCGACCCCGCCGACTCGGAGAAGCCGCATGAACACCACCACACCCCCGGCCCCTCACCCCACCGCCCAGGAGAACGTCCCGCAGAACGCAACTCGGGGCCTGCTCAACGCCTCTGCACCGCCCCAGGCCGGTCACCCTGCCCACGGTTCTGAGACTGGCCTGGTGTGCGGCCACTACTCTACCAGCGCCACAACGGGCGCTCCATGGACGGCGCTGAGCTGCTGGACCGGGTGCACGCCGCGCTGACGCGATACGTCGTCCTCCCGTCGCCCGACGCCGCAGTCGCGGTGGTGCTGTGGATCGCCGCCACCCACGCCCAACCCGCCTGGGCGCACGCGCCCCGGCTGGTCATCCGGGCCCCGGAGAAGCGGTGCGGCAAGTCCCGGCTGCTCGACGTCGTCGAGGCGACCTGCCACGACCCGCTCATCACCGTCAACGCCTCCCCCGCCGCGGTCTACCGGGCGATCGGCACCGACGACCCGCCGACGCTGCTCGTCGACGAGGCCGACACGATCTTCGGCGCCGAAGGCCGCCGAGGCCAACGAAGACCTGCGCGGCCTGCTCAACGCCGGCCACCAGCGCAACCGGCCCGCGATCCGCTACGACGCCGCCACCAGCCGCGTGGAGCAGCATCCCCACCTTCGCCATGGCCGCGCTCGCCGGCATCGGCGCCATGCCCGACACCATCGAGGACCGCGCCGTCGTCATCCGGATGCGCCGCCGCGCCCCCGGCGAGACCGTCGCCCCGTACCGGCACCGCCGCGACCGGCCCGCCCTGCCGCAGCTCGCCGGCGAGCTGCACCGCGTGGCTGCGCGCGCCACCTCGACCGACGCTGGAACAGCGCCGAGCCGGCCATGCCGCGTCGAAGACCGGGCCGCCGACACCTGGGAACCCCTCGTCGCCGTCGCCGACCTCGCCGGCGGGCGACTGGCCCGACCGGGCCCGCGCCGCCGCCGTCGCTGCTCGACCGCCGAGGCCGACGACAACGGCCGAGGCCTCCGACCGCGTCCGGCTGCTGGCCGACTGCCGCGCCGCGTTCGGCGACCTCGACGCCATGCCCACCGCCGATCCTGCTCGAACGGCTGCAAGGCCGACCCCGAAGCGCCCTGGGCCGACTACGGCGCCGACCGGGCTCACCGCCGACGAAGCTCGGCGTCCTGCTCGCGCGAGTACGACATCCGCTCCGCCAACATCCGCTTCCCCGAACCGCGGCCAGGCCAAGGGCTACCTCCGCGCCGACTTCGCCGACGCCTGGAGCCGCTACTGCCCCGCCTCCGACCGCGACCCGCCGACCGGCCGACGACCCGCGGCGCAGCCGTCGCCAGCAGGGGTAGCCGTCCCAGCCGTCCCAAGCGTCCCCGCCCAGCTCAGGCCCGGGACGGCTCGAACCGCTGGGACGGATCAAGCCGTCCCACCCGCGACCCTGGGACGGATCAACCGTCCCACCCTACCAAGCCGTCCCGGCGCTGACCTGCGACGGGACGCTTGGGACGGTTGGGACGGCACACCCCCGGCTCCGTGTGATCGGAGAGGACAAGCGACCCGCCCCCACGAGCGCCTCACCCTCGCCGAGGTCTGCGCCGAGCTACGCATCTCCCGGTCCACTTTCTACGAATCGCGCGCAAAGGGCCGCGCGCCGCGCTGCATAAAGTTGCCCAACTAGACCTCCGCATCCGCCGTTCCGAGCTTGAGCGCTCGCTCTATTCCTGCGAGGAGGCCGCGTGATGGAGACCAGTTTCCACGTTCTGATTTATTCTGTCCTCTACGTACAAGGGAACATCGACGACTACCTACTACGTGCGCTGTAAGGTAGCGGAGAAGCGTTTCAAGCGCGGCTTTCAGACGAGCGCTCTTGCGGACAGCTTCCGCGCGCAGCTCTTGACGCCGCACGCTCCGGGGAAGCGTTCACAACCGCGATGCGCCTGCCTGTCTCTATGTCCCGCGAGGAGCACACGCTACCTCTTACGAGTTCGCCTGTGCCTACGTGCACATGAAGTGGCCTGATATGTCCGCAAGTCGCGCATATGATCGCCGAACCCTAGCGACTATCACGCCGCGCTCTTCGCTGACGCCGTCTACCGCTCACCTACCTCATGCGCGCACTCTCTACACCTCGTCGTTCAACGTCCTATCCGCGAGAGCGCACGCCGCCGCGAGAGTTCTTCGCGCACTATCCGATCGCTGTAGAGCAACTCTCGTCCGTCTCCTACCTCTCACTTCCCCGAGTGATCCGTACCGTGCTCGCGCTATCCGCCTCCTCTCTACGCAAGCCCGCAGCCGTCAGCACTAGCCGGCTAAAGCGCGCAGTCCTGCACAACGCGCTGTAGTACGCGTTAACGCAACTCCTTCCTAGCAACCCGCTCTCAGCCGTTGCGCGTCAGACGCAACGCGCGTCTACGAGTGTACCGCCTCGTAGTGTCAATCCCTAGCAGCCACTCTCCTGCTCTCCTTAGTAGCAACAGCGTAACCGCAGCGCTCATCTCTTCTTCGTCCTTCATCTACTACGCCGCGCTGCGCCTCGGCTAGGCGGCGCACCTCCAGGCATCCGCGCTCTCGGCTCCCCGTCGAGGGGTGGGGCGAGCTGTTCCTTCGTACTCGGCCCCGTCGACCGGCCGCGCGTGGAGCTGAGCGGGCACGTCGCGACCCACCGCAGCCTCAAACACCGCGCCCGTGAGGCCTCCGCATCGTACCCTCGCCCACCGCCTCTGACAGCGTTCCTGCGGGCACCTCTGAGAGCTCGGCACCAACACTCACGGCCGTCTGTTCGGCTCGTGCGCACCCGCGACGGCCACCTCTCGGACAGCCTCTACGGCCCGCTCTGGGCCCTGCGCCCGCGACATCCGCACTCAGCATCAGAGGACCGCGTCACCTCTCGCTCGACGTCCGTACGACCTTCGCCACGCCGCCGTGTCCACCTGCTCAACGCTGGCGTCCACGACCCAGTGCTGCTGCCGCACAGCGTCGACGTCTTCCTCGGTCTACGCCACGTGCATCGCCGTCAGGAACGCCGCGCGACGTCGCGTCGAGGAGGCGCTCGCGCCTGACAGATAGTACGTATGGACGTGATAGCCGGAGATAGCCGTCTGGCCGGACATCACCGGACACACGAGAACGGCCCCCGACCCGCGTTTCCGCTGGTCAGGGGCCGTTCGACCGGGTGTGGCAGGTGAAGGATTCGAACCTTCGTAGGCTAAGCCGACGGATTTACAGTCCGCTCCCTTTGGCCACTCGGGCAACCTGCCGGGGTGCGCCGAGGCGCGACAACGAGGATACGACAGTGACCAACCAGGTTCCGCAGGGGCCCGGTCGAGGAGGAGGCACGCGGTGGCAGACCCGTCGTTCGACGTCGTGAGCAAGGTCGACCGGCAGGAGGTCGACAACGCCCTCAACCAGGCTGCGAAGGAACTCTCGCAGCGGTTCGACTTCCGGGGCACGGGCACTTCGATCGCCTGGGCGGGCGAGGAGGCCGTCTCGATCGAGTCGGAGACCGAGGAGCGGGCCAAGGCCGCGGTCGAGGTCTTCAAGGAGAAGCTGATCAAGCGGAGCATCTCGCTGAAGGCCTTCGAGGTGGGCGAGCCCGCGGTGTCCGGGAGGACCTACAAGGTCAGCGGCAAGATCCTGCAGGGCATCGCCACGGACAAGGCCAAGGAGATCAGCAAGACCATCCGGGACGAGAAGCTCAAGGGCGTGCAGGCGCAGATCCAGGGCGACCAGCTGAGGGTCTCGGGCAAGAAGAAGGACGACCTGCAGGCCGTGATCGCGCTGCTCAAGAACAAGGACTTCGGGATCGCCCTGCAGTTCACCAACTACCGGTGACGCACCGGGCCTGACCCAGCGCGAGCACCTCACGCGACCCCGCGCCGGTACAGCGGAGCGCGGAGTCCATCGGCGTCCGGATCGGCATCGACGAGTTGGTCCGAACTCGATCAGTGGGCGGTGGTCCACCCCGGCGGCTGATGATCGATGTGAGATGAAGGCGGAACGCCCTACTCAGGGCGCTCCGCCGCGTTTCGGAACGATCACGCTGGGGTGCAGCGGGTCATTCATGATCAGGTAGACACCACTGGCCACTGGTGTTCGATCCTGCTCCAACCCCGTTGACGTCTATCTGATCATGAAAAGGCGGCATGGCGCGCCGTCCCCGGCCCGGGCCGGGCGGCGGACCCACACCAGGGTGACCACGGGTCGAGCTGCGCAGGTGATCTTCGGCGGATCACTGGCCGACCTGGTGGACACGCTCCCGTCTACCCCCGACAGGTGCGGTCAGAGCCTCCGGCCTGGTCGGGCGCAGTGCACCAACTTCAGGTGATCATGTCCCGGTCTTGACTCGATCATCCGCCGCGGTGTGCCATGAACGTGACATTGGTCACATGATCGATGGCGCGGAGGTGGATCGTGATCGGCACGAGGACTCCCTTCACCAGCGAACGCGCGCCCTGTGGGAAACGGGTGAGCGGCACCCGCTACTTCGAGGACGACGGTTCCGGCATCCGGTGCGATGACGTCACGTACGCGTGCGGCTGCCGGTCGATCTCGCACCAGTTCCACGACGGCAGCTGCCGCACCAGGGTGACCAGGCACGACGGCCGTGTCCTGCTGAACGAGCTGTCTGCCGAGCACGCCGAATAGTGATGGCGGACCACGACGTCGTGGTGGTGGGGGGTGGCGGCGCCGGCCTGCGCGCCGCCATCGCGATCGTGCAGGCGCAGCCGCAGCTCTCCGTGGCGGTCGTGTCGAAGGTCTACCCGATGCGCAGCCACACGGTGTCCGCGGAGGGCGGGGCCGCTGCCGTCATCGCGAGCGACGACAGCCTCGACGAGCACGCGTACGACACGGTGTCGGGTAGCGACTGGCTCTGCGACCAGGACGCCGTGGAGGCGTTCGTCGAGGAGGCGCCGCGGGAGCTGCTGCAGCTGGAGCACTGGGGCTGCCCGTGGAGCCGCCAGCACAACGGCGAGGTGGCGGTGCGCGCCTTCGGTGGCATGAAGAAGATGCGCACCTGGTTCGCCGCCGACAAGACCGGGTTCCACCTGCTGCACACGCTGTTCCAGACGTCGCTGCAGTATCCGCAGATCGTCCGCTACGACGAGTGGTACGTCACCACGCTGCTGGTCGACGAAGGCCGGGTGCACGGCGTCGTCGGGATCGAGCTGGCCACCGGCCGGATCGAGGCCGTCACCGGGCGCGCCGTCGTGCTGTGCACGGGCGGCTGCGGGCGCGTCTTCCCGTTCACGACGAACGGCAACATCAAGACCGGGGACGGGATGGCGCTCGCCTACCGCGCGGGCGCCCAGCTCAAGGACATGGAGTTCGTCCAGTACCACCCCACTGGCCTGCCGTTCACCGGAATCCTGATCACGGAGGCGGCGCGGGCCGAGGGTGGCTGGCTGCTCAACAAGGACGGCTACCGCTACCTCCAGGACTACGACCTCGGCACGCCCTCCCCGACGCCGGTGATGCGCAGCATGGAGCTCGGTCCGCGGGATCGCATCTCCCAGGCGTTCGTGCACGAGCAGGAGAAGGGCAACACGGTCGACACCCCGTACGGCCCGGTCGTCTACCTGGACCTGCGGCACCTCGGCGAGAAGATGATCGACGCGAAGCTGCCGTTCGTGCGCGAGCTGTGCCAGCAGTACGAGCGCATCGACCCGGTGCACGAGCTGATCCCGGTGCGGCCGGTGCAGCACTACATGATGGGCGGGGTCCACACCGACATCCACGGCGCCACCGGCCTCCCCGGCCTGTACGCCGCGGGCGAGGTGGCGTGCGTGAGCATCAACGGCGCCAACCGGCTCGGCTCGAACTCGCTGCCCGAGTGCCTCGTGTTCGGGCGCAGGGCGGGGATCGCGGCCGCCGAGTACGCCGCCGCGCACGAGGGAGGCGCGAGCGTCGAGGCCCAGGTCGCCGACGAGCGGCGGCGCCTGGAACACGACCTGCTCGCCCGCCGCAACGGCCGCGAGCGGATCGCCGACGTGCGCACCGACATGCAGCACACGATGGAGGGCAGTGTCGGGATCTTCCGGGACACCGAGTCGCTGGTGGTGGGGGTCGAGCGGCTGCAGGAGCTGCGGGAGCGGTTCGACAAGGCCACGCTCGAGGACACCAGCCGGACGTTCAACACCGAGCTCGTCGCGGCCCTCGAGCTCGGGTTCATGCTGGACGTCGCCGAGACGATGGTGGCGAGCGCGCTGCGGCGCGAGGAGTCGCGCGGCGCCCACCAGCGCATCGACTTCCCCCGCCGCGACGACACGCGCTTCCTCGCCCACTCGCTCGTCACCCGCGGGTCGAGTGGCGCGCCGGACGTCCAGTACCTGCCGGTGACGATCACCCGCTGGCCTCCGGGCGAGCGGGTCTACGGGAGGTGAGCCCCGTGCCCGACACGATCATGCTCCAGGTCACGCGCTACCGGCCGGAGTCGGAGAGCGCGCCCACCGTGCAGGAGTACGAGGTGCCGATGCGCGAGGACTGGGCGGTCCTCGACGGGCTGAACTACGTCAAGGACCACCTCGACGGCACCCTGTCGTTCCGCTGGTCGTGCCGGATGGGTATCTGCGGCAGCTGCGGGATGACCGTCAACGGTGATCCGGCCCTGACCTGCGGCAAGTTCCTCACCGACTACGCGCCGGGGCCGGTGCGCGTCGGGCCGCTCGCGAACTTCCCGGTGATCCGCGACCTCGTCGTGGAGATCGACGACTTCCTGCACAAGCTTCCTCAGGTGAAGCCATGGCTCGTGCGCGACGACGACGGCGGCGGCGGCGTGGAGGACGTCGAGTTCCTGCAGACGCCCGACCAGCTCGACGCGTACAAGCAGTACAGCATGTGCATCAACTGCATGCTCTGCTACTCCGCCTGCCCGGTGTACGGGATCGAGCCGGACTTCCTCGGCCCCGCCGCGATCGCACTCGCGCAGCGCTACAACCTCGACTCCCGCGACCAGGGTGCCCACCAACGACTGGACGTGCTCGCCACGGACGCGGGGGTGTGGGCATGCACCTACGTCGGGGAGTGCACGCGGGCGTGCCCCAAGGGGGTCGACCCGGCGGGCGCGATCCAGCGCTACAAGCTCACCGCCGCGGCCCGGACGCTGCTGCCGTGGGGCAGACGATGAGCCAGCGGTACCGGGAGCCGGTCTCGCGGTTCTGGTGGGTGCATCGCCGCTCGTACCTGCTGTTCGTGCTGCGGGAGCTGTCGAGCGTCGCCGTGGCGTGGTTCGTGGTGCACTTCCTGCTCCTGGTCACCGCGGTCCATCGCGGGCCGGGCGCCTACCAGGAGTTCCTCGAGTGGAGCGCGAGCCCGCTGCTCCTCCTGGTCAACCTCGTCGCGCTGGCTTTCGTGCTGCTGCACGCGGTCACGTGGTTCAACCTGGCACCGAAGGCGATCGTCGTGCGCATGCAGGGGCGGCAGGTGCCTCCGCGGGCGGTCGCGGCAGGGCACTTCGGCGCGTGGCTGGTGGCATCCGCCGTGGTGTTCTGGGTCCTGGTGGTGATGCTGTGATGGCCAGACCGTCGAGAGCCGAGGCCGCGGCGTGGCTGCTGTTCAGCGCCGGGGGAATGGTCTCCGCGCTGCTCCTGCCGGTGCTGGTGCTGCTCTTCGGCGTGCTGTTCCCGCTGGGCGTACTCACCCCGCCCGACCACGCCCCGTTCGCGGCGCTGCTGGGCCACCCGCTCATCGGGATCGCCCTGCTCGGGCTGTGCGTGCTCGCGCTGCTGCACTGGGCCCACCGGTTCCGCTACACGCTCTTCGACGGCCTGCAGCTGGAACGGCTGCGGGCGCCGATCAGCGCGCTCTGCTACGCCGCGGCGCTCGCCGGCTCGGTGTGGGCGGCGTTCGTGCTGTTCGGCGTGGGGTGGTAGCCGGATCTCGTCCGCTCACGCCTCCAGCATCCTGAGCACGGCGCACGCGACGGCTTCGGACGAACCCACGTTCTGACCCGTGACGAGGTTGCGGTCGATGACCAGGTGCGACAGCCAGGCGGCATCCCCGTAATCGAAGATCCCGCCGCGGTTCTTCAGCTCCGCTTCCAAGGACCAGGGCATACCGATCCGGCCGGGGCGGGTCTGGTCCTCCTCCTCGGTGAATCCGGTCATCTTGTAGCCGTCGAACATCCACGCGCCGTCGACGTCCGGCGCGGACAGGAGCGCCGCCGGGCCGTGACACAACGCGGCGACGATCTTCCCCGCCGGGTGGACCAGCCGCAGGACTCGGCCGACGTCCGCGTTGTCCGCCAGGTCGACCATCCCGCCGTGGCCACCCGGCAGGACCACACCGTCGAACGAAAGGATCTCCTCGTCGGTGAGCTCACCGAGCGAGCGCGGATTCTGCAGTCCGGGGATTCCGGCGAGGACTGCGACAGTGCGCCTCGAGTTCGCCCGGCTGGCCGCCAGCACCTCGTCCCTGATCTCCTCGACCCGGGCCGGGGAGAGCCGGCTCATCACGTCGTCGTCGGCCAGGAGCACCGCGATGACATCCGTGCTGCGGCGCCAGGATCGCTGCGCTGCCGCCTCGACCGTCCTGCGGGCCTCCGACACCTCCATGCCGGTGTCCCGCAACGCGAGGTAGACCCGCCGGAGCGCCACCAGGTTCAGCTCGCTGAAGTGCATGAACGTGACGCGACGCCGGTCGGGGTGATAGGCGAACCTGCGGAGCACCGAGAACATGAAGTCCTCGTCCACCTGCGGATAGTGGAAGTGCGGCTCGAGACCCCACGGGTCCAGCTGGGGAACCGTCCCGTCGGGCGTCGCGAACACCACCTCGACGCCCGCCGCGGCGAACTCCTCGTACGGCTCCCGGACCTCGTTCGCCAGGTATCCGCTCGGGTGGTCCCGTCCGTCAGCCAATCTGATCATGCGCGCGCCGGTGACGACGATGAGCAGCCTTGCCATGCGATCCCCCGACCAACGAGGCGATGCGCTCACTCCACCAGCGAGCCGCAGGGGGTGGACTCTCCTCCCTCGACCTGGAGCACGGAAGGAGTTCGAGCCGAGTGGCATCAGCTGCGAGCAACCGAATGGTCGCTGTGAGTAGCAGCGGGTCTGAGTATCGTGAGACCGACGTGCTGGGGCCTGACGTCACATCGTCGTATGCCCGGAGCGCCAGACCGGCGTGTCGACGTCCCGGCCGGCACCGACTCCGGATGGAGGACGTCATGGAGGTCTCCGCGGCCACCATCGGCGGCGGTCGGAGCGACGCCGCGACGCAGACCGCCCTACGCCGCCTGGCCATGATGATCGCGCGCGGCGAGTCGTACGAGGTCGTGCTGCGAGCCGTCACCGCGGAGACAGCGCAGCAGTTCGGTGCCACCGTCGCGACCGTGATCAAGTACGAGCCCGACGGGAAGACCTCGACCGTCGCCGGCGAGAGCGGGCCGGACTCGTCCGCGCTTCTCGACGACGCCCATCCGCCGACCGAGCTGACGGCGACCGTCCGGCGCACCAGGCGGTTCGCCTCGGTGCCCGAACGGACCCGAGCCGCGGCAGCCATGCCGGTGAACGTCCACGGCCGACTGTGGGGACTCGTCACCGTCGGGTCCGGGCACGCGGCGCTGCCGCCCGACGCCGAGGAGCGGCTGGCAGAGCTCGCGGAGCTCGTCGCGACGGCCGTCGCCAACGAGCAGCACCGGCGCGAGCTCATGGCCTCCCGCGCGCGGCTCGTGGCCGCCACGGACGAGGCCCGGCGACGGATCGAGCGAGACCTGCACGACGGCGCACAGCAGTACGTCATCACGCTGGTGCTGCGGCTGCGCATGGTGATGGAGATGCCGTCCCTGCTCGCCGAGGTGCGCACCGAGCTCGAGGACATCGCCGCGGAGCTCACCGGAATGCTCGACGACCTGCGAGAACTCTCCCGCGGCATCCACCCGGCGGTCCTCTCCAAGGGTGGGCTGCGCCCGGCGCTGCGCGCGCTCGCCCGGCGCTCGGCCGTCCCCGTCGTCATGGATGTACGGGTCCACAACCGGCTTCCCGAGCCTGTCGAGGTGGGCGCCTACTTCGTCGTCTCGGAGGTGCTCGCCAACGCCACGAAGCACGGCCGCGCCTCCGCCGTCGAGGTGGACGCGGAGGCGTCCGGCGGCAAGCTCCACGTCCAGGTCCGGGACGACGGGATCGGCGGCGCCGACCTGGCGAGGGGATCCGGGTTGATCGGGCTCAGAGACCGGATCGAGGCCCTCGGTGGGACCTTCGCCGTGGACAGCCCGAAGGGTGCGGGCACGATCGTGTCCTGCCAGCTCCCCATCGCGACGGTGGTCGTGTGACGCGGGTGCACCGGCTGACACGGGGTGCGTGGGACGCGGCGATCAGCCTCGACCGGTGACCAGCTCCGCGACGGCCGCCGGGGCCTCCACGTGCGCGTTGTGGCCCAGCCCGGGCAGTTCGACCGGGTGCGGGAGGAGGACGCGGAGCTGCTCCGCGCTGACCATGGCGTCGTGCTCTCCCCTGGCCAGGACGACCGGGACGGGTGCGGCCGCCAGCAGCGCGGCCACCTGCGGATCGCCCACGCCGAACGCCCGGGGGTCGAGTGCGGGACGCCATGCCCCGTCCTGCTCGGCGACGCCCGAGGTGGCGGCCGGCGCGCCGGGGGCGACGAGGCCGTCGAGCCCGGACAGCCGCAGGTGCCGGGCCACCGCCTCGGCCCGGGTGGCGAACCGGGCCGGCTCGCGCGCGGCGAGGGCGGCGGCGCGGGCGAGCTCCTCCGGCGTCCAGGCGACCTTGATACCCAGCCCGACGACCGCCCGCACGCCCGGCAGCGCAGCCAGGTGCAGCCCGACGACTCCGCCGAAGGAGTGGCCGAGCACCACGGTGCCGGAGGGGTCCACCAGGTCGGCGACGGCGTCGGCCACCGCCGCGAAGGTGTACTCCGGCAGCGGGGCGGAGCCGCCGTGACCGGGCAGGTCCGGCGCCACCCACGCGCCGGGCAGCAACGGCACCAGCCCGTCCCACACCTCGGCGGTGGCACCCAGCCCGTGCAGCAACAGCACCACCGGATCGCCCTCGCCGCCCGCCCGCACCCTCAGCGTCATATCGTCTCCGCCCCCCTCTGCGATCAGGCGCTGACCGGCGCTTCCATCCGCCGGCATGCCTGGGCGTAGGCGACCGGCGTCATGCCGATGGCGGCGGTGAAGTCGCGGATGAAGTGGCTCTGGTCGAAATAGCCGAGCTCGGCCGCCACCTCCGCCCACGGCCGGTGCTGCTCCCGGGCGAGGACGGCGGCGGCCTCGTGCAGGCGGTAGCGGCGCAGCACCCACTTCGGGCTGACCCCGACGTAGCGCTGGAAGAGCCGCTGCAGCGTGCGGGGGTTGATGTTGAACATCTCGGTGACGTCGTCGACGCGCGCGATCGTGCGGTCGTGCAGCAACGCGGCGACGATGCGCTGGACGAACTCCACCTGCGGGTCGGGCGGCGGCCGGCGCTCCCGCAGGAACTCCTCGACGAGCGCGATGCGACGGTCGACGCCGGGCGCGGCCGTCATCCGCTCGGCGAGCCGGACGGCGGCGGGACCCCACAGCTGCTCGGCCGGCAGCACGGTGTCGGTGAGGTCGGACAGCGGCCTGCCGAGGAAGGGCAGGAACCCGCCGGGGCGGAACTTGATCCCGAACACCCCACCCACCCCCCGGTAGGTGTAGGTGAACTGCTCGCGCCCGACCCCGGACACGGTGAGCAGGCCCCGGTCGAGAACGACGTTGACGCACGGGTGCGGCAGCAGGGTGATCGAGGACTCGCAGCCGGGTGGCAGCTCCCACGACACGACCCAGTAGCGCTCCACGAGACCGTCCAGGTCGGCGGCCGGCGGATACCGGTCGAGCGTGAAGCTGCCCGCCGACCCGTCCTCCGACCCCGTGCGCACGCCCAGCACGCCGTACTCGCTGGTGGTCTCGACCCTCCGATCCGGCACGGCTCAAGCATGCACCCGGCGTCCGACGATCACCGCCTGCGCAGGTGCATCTCCTCCAGCCGCTGGATCCGCTCCCGCAGTGGCGGGTGGGTGGAGAACAGGCGCGTGAGCTGCTCCCCGGACCGGAACGGGCTGGCGATCATCAGGTGGGACTGCGCCACCAGCTGCGGGTCGGGCGGCAGCGGGGCGAGCTGGGTGCCGCGCTCCAGCTTGCGCAGCGCGGACGCGAGGGCGAGCGGGTCGCCGGTGAGAGCCGCACCGCTCGCGTCGGCCTGGAACTCGCGCGACCGGCTCACCGCCATCTGCACGACCCCGGCCGCGACCGGCCCGAGCAGCGCGATCAGCAGCATGGCGATCGGGTTGGGCCGGTCCTCGTCGCTACCGCCGAACAGGCCGGCGAACATCGCGATGTTGGCGAGGAAGCTCACCATGGAGGCGAGCGCACCCGCCACCGACGAGATGAGGATGTCGCGGTTGTAGACGTGGGACAGCTCGTGGCCGAGCACCGCACGCAGCTCCCGCTCGTCGAGCATCTGGAGCAGCCCGGTGGTGGCGCACACCGCGGCGTGGCGCGGGCTGCGGCCGGTGGCGAACGCGTTGGGTGCCGCGGTGGGACTCACGTAGAGCCGTGGCATCGGCTGGCGCGCGGCGCGCGAGAGCTCACGTACGATCCGGTACATCACCGGGTGCTCCGGCTCGCTGATCGGCCGGGCGTGCATGGCGCGCAGCGCGAGCTTGTCGGAGTTGAAGTAGGCGTAGCCGTTCACGCCGAGCGCCACGAAGAGGGCGATCACGAGGCCGGTGCGGCCTCCGAGAAGTGAACCGACGAGCAGCACGAGGGCGGAGAGACCGCCCAGCAGAAGCGCCGTCTTCAGCCCGTTCATCGACTTGTGCACGTGCGGGTCCTTCCTCCCCCGACTCCTTCAACGAGCAACCACCTGGTCGTGTTCCGCACTCATGACCGTGAGCGACGCCTCGCCGCGCCATTGCGCCGTCCGGGGCAGGATGCGGGGATGGCCACCGACGTCCGCACCGAGACCATCGACGGCGTCGCCGTCCTCACGCTGTCCAACCCCGAGCGGCGCAACGCGCTGAACATCGAGCTGTCCCTGAAGCTGGCCGACGCCGTGCGCGCCGCGAGTGCCGACGACGGGGTCGGCGCGATCGTCGTCACCGGCGAGGACCCGGCGTTCTGCGCAGGCGGCGACCTGAGCGAGCTCGCCACGGCCGACCCGGCCACGCTGCACACCGTTTACGCCGGGTTCCTCGCCGTGGCGGAGTGCCCGCTGCCCACGATCGCGGCCGTCAACGGCGCGGCCGTCGGTGCCGGGCTGAACCTCGCGCTGGCGTGCGACCTGCGGTTGGCCGGACCGCGGGCGCGGTTCGAGTCCCGCTTCCTCCCGCTCGGCCTGCACCCGGGAGGCGGCTACACCTGGATGGTCCAGCGGGTTCTCGGCCCGCAGGGTGCTGCCGCGCTCACCCTCTTCGGCGACGTCGTCGACGCCGCCGAGGCCGCGCGGATCGGCCTGGTGCACCGGGTCGCCGACGACGTGGTGCCGGCCGCCGTCGAGCTCGCCGCACGCGCCGCGGCCGCCCCGCGCGACCTCGTGCGCACCACGAAGTCCACGCTCCGGCTCACCGCGGGGATGACCACCCAGGCGGAGGCCGTCGAGGTCGAGGTCCGGGCCCAGGCGGAGTCGGTGCGCTCGCCGGAGTTCCGCGACCGCCTCGACGCGCTGCAGAAGACGATCAGCAGGTCCGGCCGGTAACGGGATGTTTCCACCAGGCGAGAAGATCGGGTGTGACGTGGACCGGGTGGCGACGACACCCTGACGCAGGGCGAGCTAACCTCGGAAGACAACACATGGCACGCCCCGTCGACCCGAGGACCGACCTCGAATGACTTCTGACACCGCCGTCGATGACCTCTCAGCACGGCCCGGCGGCGGACCTGAGGTAATCCAACGCGACCGCGTCGTCATCCGCTTCGCCGGCGACTCCGGCGACGGCATGCAGCTCACCGGCGACCGGTTCACCTCCGAGACCGCAGCGTTCGGCAACGACCTCTCGACGCTCCCGAACTTCCCCGCCGAGATCCGGGCACCCGCCGGCACCCTGCCCGGTGTGTCGTCGTTCCAGCTGCACTTCGCCAACTACGACATCCTCACGCCCGGCGACCGCCCCGACGTCCTCGTCACGATGAACCCGGCCGCGCTGAAGGCCAACATCGTCGACCTGCCCCCCGGCGGCATCCTCATCGTCAACACCGACGAGTTCACCAAGCGCAACCTCACCAAGGTCGGCTACGAGGCCAACCCCCTGGAAGACGGCTCGCTCGAGCAGTACTCGGTGTTCCCCGTCGCGATGGCCACGCTCACCCGTGGTGCGCTGGAGGAGACGGGGCTGTCCAAGAAGGACGCGGAGCGGGCGAAGAACATGTTCGCCCTCGGCCTGCTGTCCTGGATGTACCACCGTCCGCACGAGAGCACCGAGCGGTTCCTGCGGGAGAAGTTCGCCCGCCGCCCCGACCTCGCCGAGGCCAACATCCTCGCGTTCAAGGCGGGCCACGCCTACGGCGAGACCACCGAGGCCTTCGCCGTGACCTACGAGGTGGCGCCGGCAAAGCTGGACGTCGGCACCTACCGCCAGATCACGGGCAACACCGCGCTCGCTTACGGGATCGTCACGGCAGGCCGGCTGTCCGGGCTGCCGGTGTTCCTCGGGTCGTACCCGATCACCCCGGCGTCGGACATCCTGCACGAGCTGTCCAAGCACAAGTCCTTCGACGTCACCACGTTCCAGGCCGAGGACGAGATCGCCGGCGTCGGCGCGGCGCTGGGCGCGGCGTTCGGCGGCGCGCTGGGCGTCACCACCACATCGGGGCCCGGCATCTCGCTGAAGTCGGAGACGATCGGGCTCGCGGTGGCCCTCGAACTGCCCCTGCTGGTCGTCGACGTGCAGCGCGGTGGGCCGTCCACCGGTCTACCCACCAAGACCGAGCAGGCCGACCTGCTCCAGGCCCTGCACGGCCGCAACGGCGAGGCGCCGCTGCCGATCATCGCCCCGCGTAGCCCCGGCGACTGCTTCGACGCCGTGCTGGAGGCCGTGCGGCTCGCCGTCACCTACCGCACGCCGGTGATCCTGCTGTCCGACGGCTCGCTGGCCAACGGCTCCGAGCCGTGGAAGGTGCCCGACGCGGCCACCCTCCCGACGTTCGAGCCCGACTTCGCCACCGAACCCAACGCGCCCGACGGCTCCGGCGAGTTCTGGCCCTACCTGCGCGACAGCGACACCCTCGCCCGCCCGTGGGCTGTGCCCGGCACACCGGGCCTCGAGCACCGCATCGGCGGCCTGGAGAAGGCCGACGGGCGCGGCGGCATCTCCTACGACCCGGCCAACCACGATCGGATGGTCCGGCTGCGCGCCGCCAAGATCGACGGCATCACCGTGCCCGACATCGAGGTCGACGACCCGGACGGCGACTCCGAGCTGCTCGTGCTGGGCTGGGGCTCCACCTACGGCCCCATCGGTGCGGGCGCGCGCCGCGTCCGCGCGCTCGGCCACAAGGTGGCGCAGGCACACCTGCGCCATCTCAACCCGCTCCCGGCCAACCTCGGCGACGTGCTCGCCCGCTACCGCACCGTCGTGGTGCCCGAGATGAACCTCGGGCAGCTCGCCTCGGTGCTGCGCGGGCGCTACCTCGTCGACGTCAAGAGCTACACCAATGTCTCCGGTCTGCCCTTCAAGGCCGAAGAGCTGCAGGACCTGTTCCTGGACTACCTCAACGGGGTGCGTGCATGACCGCCGACGTACTCCTTTCCGCGGAGGCGTAATCGTGACTGCCATCGACCTCGGGCTGCCTTCTCTGGGTGGACTCGACGGCGTTCCGACCACCGACGAGAAGCAGACCGCCAAGGAATTCACCTCCGACCAGGAGGTGCGCTGGTGCCCGGGCTGCGGCGACTACGCCGTGCTCGCCGCGGTGCGCCAGTTCCTGCCGACGCTGGGCATCCGGCGCGAGAACACGGTCTTCGTGTCCGGCATCGGCTGCAGCTCGCGGTTCCCGTACTACCTCAACACCTACGGGATGCACTCGATCCACGGACGTGCCCCCGCCATCGCCACCGGCCTCGCCACGTCGCGATCCGACCTGTCCGTGTGGGTCGTCACCGGCGACGGTGACGCGCTGTCCATCGGCGGCAACCACCTGATCCACGCCCTGCGCCGCAACGTCAACCTCAAGATCCTGCTGTTCAACAACCGGATCTACGGTCTGACGAAGGGCCAGTACTCGCCCACCAGCGAGGAAGGCAAGATCACCAAGTCCACACCGATGGGCTCGCTCGACCACCCGTTCAACCCGATCTCGCTCGCCCTCGGCGCCGAGGCCACCTTCATCGGCCGCGCTCTCGACTCCGACCGCAAGGGCCTCACCGCCGTGCTGCAGGCCGCCGCCGAACACCGCGGCAGCGCCCTCGTCGAGATCTTCCAGGACTGCCCGATCTTCAACGACGGCAGCTTCGACGTCCTGCGCAAGGGCGAGGGGGCCGAGGAGCGCGTGATCCCGGTGCGCCACGGCGAGCCCATCCGCTTCGGCCCCGAGGCCGACGACGGGCTGGGCAGCTACGCCGTCGTGCGCGAGGGCTTCGGCCTCACCGTCGCGAAGATGAACGAGGTGGACGCCGACCAGGTCGTCGTGCACGACGCCACCGACATCAACCTCTCCTTCGCGCTGTCCCGGCTCTCCGACCAGGACCTCAACCACACGGTCACCGGCATCTTCCGCAACACCCACCGCGTGGCCTACGACGATGCCGTCCGCGCCCAGGTCGCCGCGGCCAAGGCCGGCGGCACGGGCGATCTGCAGGCCCTGCTCAACGGCCGCGACACCTGGACGATCGCCGGCTGATCCGCAGCTCACGCAGAACGGGCCCCGCCGGTACTCCGGCGGGGCCCGTTCTGCTTTCAGCCGATGATCAGCCGAACAGCGACGTCACCAGCGACTCGATCAGACCGAGCGGGCCCGCGGAGGGCTCGTCCTCGATCGGGGCCGGGACGGGCTCGACCGTCTCCGAGTCGTCCTCCGACGGCTCGGTGGTGGAGTCCGACTCCGAGTCCGTCGTGGAGTCGGAGTCCGACCCCGAGTCCGAGTCCGAGTCCGTGGTCGAGTCCGACTCGGGGTCGCTCGTGGAGTCCGACTCCGGCTCCGAGGTCGAGTCGGCGTCCGACGTGGACTCCTCGTCGTCCAGGTCCGGCGCAGTGGTCGGCTCGGGCTCAGCAGGCGCGGCAATCGGGGGGAGCGGGATGATCTGCGAGGTGTTCGCCTCGGAAGCCGAGGCGACACCGGCCGAAGCCAGAATCGCGATCACAACAGTCGCACCAGCAGTTAGAGCCTTCTTCAGCATCTTTTCCTCACCATCGCAATACCACGCGGTTTGCGATTGCAGTCGCGGTTGTCACCTGATTGGGGGGGAGCCGCGGCAGAGGTTAGGGGCATCTCACGGGGCGCGACACCCGAGTCACTCGATCGAGTGGTGATCCATATCCGATGGCGCCCACGCCTCGTTTACGGTGCGGCTTCGTGATCGCGGTACGGCGTCAGTGCGCCGGATCTGCCGCTGCGGCACCACTTCCGGTGATCATGCGTCCCACGCGGTGAAGCCGGCAGCTCGGGCTTCGTCCGCCGTGCGGAACCAGGCGTCCCCGCGCGTGCGCTGGTAATAGGGCGAATCCGGGGTGTGATAGCGGCGGGATCCCTCGTTGGCCTTGATCTGATGTTCCGGGGAGGGGTTCGATCCGTCCGCGGCCGGGAGCAGCGAACCGGGGTACGGCCCCGGGCGCGTGCCGGCGGCGGTCACCGCAGCCGCGGCCGCGGCGAACGACGTCGTCGGGCCGGCGAGGCCGGAGTCGAGCGCGGCGAGCGCCGAGCCGGCGGACTCAGGCATCCGCGGTTCAGGGGGCCTGCGCGTGGCCGGTTCGGCCGGGTGTCCGGACAGCGGCTGCTCCTCGCGAGGAGCCGGGATGTTCGCCGCGCCACCGGCCGCCGGGCCCTCGCCGCCCGCCGCGCTGATCTCGGTGACACCCGGGTCGGTGGATCCGACCTCGGTGGCGGCCTCGGAGCCGGTGCTGTCGGATTCGGTGCTGTCGGATTCGGTGCTGTCGGATTCGGTGCTGTCGGATTCGGTGCTGTCGGATTCGGTGCTGTCGGATTCGGTGCTGTCGGATTCGGTGCTCGTCGGATTCGGTCGCGGTTCTGCACCCGCCCCGACGGCCCCTCCCACGCCGCCCGCCGCGGCCGCCGCGACCTCGGCACCGGGCGAGGACTCCGCTCCGGGCCGCCGGCGCCGCGCGCGCAGTGCCAGCACGACGAGCAGCGCGACGACCACGACGGCCAGTACCACCCACCACCAGTTCTCACCCACGACCCGTCCCTTTCTCAGCTGCGCTGCGAGCGGCCGGACCGGTGCTTACCACGATCCACGGGGGTGCGCAGTGGTCTATGGGGCTCGACCACCCGGCCGGGCGGACTCGATCACCTGCTTTCGCCCGCCGCGGGTTCGTCGACGGGGCCGGCCTGGGTCGGGATCTCCGGCAGCGGCGGGGGTGTCGGGCGACGTCCGGCACCGGCCACTCCGAGGCGGTCCAGCGCCCCGGCGGCGCTCGAGCCCGGATGCCGGGCCGGGCCGTCGCGCCTGTGGGTGTCGAGGTTGGCGAGCGCCGGCTCCGCCGGGGCCGGCGGCGGTTCTGGTTGCGCGGCGCGGGGCGGCCTCGCCGACCGGTCGAGGACCCACGGCGCCGTCGCGGCCAGCGGCGACGTCCCCCGCCGAGGACGTCCACGGACGAACAGCAACCACGTCACCGCGGAACCCGCGAGGAACGCGATCGCGCAGAGGAACCAGACCTGCGCAAACGTCTCGACCATCTCTCCCCCTGTCGGTGGACCTATCCGATCGTGATCTCGACCCGCCTGCTCTCCTCCACGGTGGCGAGCGCGCGTTGCGAACCGAGCCCTCTGGCGGTGATCCGGTCGGCAGGGACCCCGGCCGCCACGAGCGCCTCCGCCACCACGGCCGCCCGCTTCTCGGAGAGCTGCAGGACCTTCTCCGGACCGCCGGGGGTGTCGGCGACGAACCCCTCCACCAGAACCGGCGCCGCCGGACCGGTCATGATCAGCTCCGCGACGTGCCGCGCCGTGTCGGCCGGCGGCCCGGCGAGCTCGGCGGAGTCGGCCCCGAACCGGATCGGCTGCGCCGCCAGCGCCTCCGACAGCTGTGCCCGCTGTGGGTCCGGCTTCGCGGACGGCGGCTCCTGCACGACGGCGGGAGCGGGCACGGCCGGGAGCGTGCTGCTACGCGCGGCCGGTGGCGCGGCGGGCGCAGCCGGTGCTGATGGCCCGGCCCACATGAGGGCGATGCCCGCCAGGACGGCGGGCACCGCGATCAACGCCGCGGACCACCACAGGCGGGCACGCACCACGGCCGCTCCTCACCCTGCGCATCCGGTCCCTTACGGTGACACGACATGCGGCGCGGGGCCAGTGCCTGTGTGAATTCCGTGTCAGGCGGTGCGGTCCACCACGTAGGTGGTGAGCGACGCCAGCGCCTCGGTGGCGGGGCACGACGGGAGCTTGCCCAGCTCGGTTCGGGCGGCGGCGGCCTCGTCGGCGAGGACGTCACGGGCGCGCGCGAGCCCACGTCCGGTGCGCAGCAGCTCCAGCGCCTCGTCCACCTCGGCGTCGTCGTCGATGGGGCGGGCGAGCAGCACACCCAGGCGTTCCGCCTCCGGCCCCGTGTCCTGCAGCGCGTAGAGCATCGGGAGGGTGTGGATGCCCTCTCGCAGGTCGGTGCCGGGGGTCTTGCCGGAGCTGTCGGACGGCGAGGCGATGTCGATGACGTCGTCGGAGATCTGGAAGGCCGTGCCGATGGTGGCTCCGAAGCGGCGCAGCGCCTCCACGTGCTCCGGCGCGCAGCCGGAGAACATGCCGCCGTACCGGCCGGAGGTGGCGATCAGCGATCCGGTCTTCTCCGCGATGACGGCCAGGTAGTGCTGCACCGGGTCCTCACCGGCGCGTGGCCCACGGGTCTCGCGCATCTGTCCCGTGACGAGCTCGGCGAACGTCTCGGCGATGATCCGCACGGCCGCCGGGCCCAGGTCGGCCACCAACCGGGACGCGTGGGCGAACAGGAAGTCGCCGGTGAGGATCGCGACGGTGTTGTCCCACCGCGAGTTGGCGCTCTCCGCCCCGCGCCGCATGGTGGCCGAGTCCATGACGTCGTCGTGGTACAGCGTGGCCAGGTGGATCAGCTCGACCACGGCCGCGGCCGTGTGCACGTCGTCGTCATCGGGCCGGGGCCCGATCTGCGCCGAGAGGAGCGTGAAGAGCGGGCGGAACCGCTTGCCGCCCGCCTCGATGAGATGCAGCGACGTCTCGGTGACGAACTGGTAGTCGCTGTGCACCTCCCGATGCAGCAGCTCCTCCACGCGGGAGAGGCCCTCCGCCGTGGCGGCGGCGAGCCCCGGGTCTGCGAGCTCGATGCCCGCAATCGCGTTCGCGTTCACATCCCCCAGCTTTTCACGCGCTTCAGCCGACGAAGCCGCCGCCCGCGGCCCAGTTCAATGCCAGGGTCGGCGCGATCCCGAGCAGTAGCGTGACGATCACACCGAGCGTGATCGCCGCGGTGGTGAACGCCCCGGGCACCGTGACGGTCGGACCATCCGGGGCCGGCTCGCTGAAGTACATCAGCACGATCACGCGGATGTAGAAGAACGCGGCGATGGCGCTCGCCACCAGCGCGATCACGACCAGCGGCGCCATCCCGTCGCCGAGCGCCGCGGCGAACACCGCGAACTTGGCGGTGAACCCGCTGGTGAGCGGGATCCCGGCGAGTGCGAGCAGCAGGAACGTCATCACGCCCGCGACGATCGGCGAGCGCTTCGCGAGCCCGGCCCACTGCGAGAGGTGGGTGGCCTCGCCGTCGGAGTCGCGCACCAGGCTGATCACCCCGAACACGGCGAGCGTGGTGAAGCCGTAGGCCAGCAGGTAGAACAGCGTGCCCGACACACCTTCGTCGGTGACGGCCATGGCGCCCAGCAGCAGGAAGCCGGCGTGGGCCACGGACGAGTAGGCGATCATGCGCTTGATGTCGGTCTGGGTGAGACCGATCACCGCGCCGATCGCCATCGAGGCGATCGCGATGGCCCACAGCACCCCGCGCCACTCCCAGCGGGTGTCGCCGAACGCGACGTGCAGCACACGGATGATGGCGCCGAACGCCGCGACCTTGGTGCAGGCCGCCATGAACGCCGTGACGGGCGTCGGTGCGCCCTGGTAGACGTCGGGGGTCCAGGTGTGGAACGGGCCGACCGAGCCCTTGAACATCAGGCCCACCACCAGCAGCGCCAGCCCACCGAGCAGCAGGGCGTCCGACCGCTCGGAGCCCACGGCCGCCTCGGCGATCTCCGAGAGCCGCACCGACCCGGCGTACCCGTAGATCAGCGCGAGCCCGTAGAGGAAGAACGCCGACGCGAACGCGCCCAGCAGGAAGTACTTGACGGCCGCCTCCTGCGAGAGCAGCCGGCGGCGCCGGGCGAGCCCGCACATGACGTAGAGCGGCAGCGACAGCACCTCGAGCGCCACGAACATCGTGAGCAGGTCGTTGGCGGCGACGAACGTCATCATCCCGCCGAGCGCGAAGAGTGTGAACGGGAAGACCTCGGTCTGCATCGTCGGCGCGAGCCCGGGAGTGCCGTAGGAGCGGTCCTCCGGGGGCTCCGGGATGCCGCTCGTGCCGCCGCCGGCTGCGCGCGTGGCGGCGGAGGCGAGGAAGGCCCCACCCGGCTCCACGGATCGGTCCGCGATCAGCAGGACGCTGCCGAGGCCGAGCGCCAGCAATGCCCCCCACAGGAACAGCGTGGGGCGGTCCACGGCGAGCGCGTCGGCGATCGTCGTGACGCCGTCGGGCCCGCTGCCGGCGTACAGGCCGAGGGCGAGCCCGGCGCCGCCCAGCGCGACGACGGAGAGCGCCACCTGCGCCGGCCAGCGCTGGTGGCGCGGCAGCAACGCCTCGACGAGCACGGCGATGCACGCAGCGCCGAGCACGATCAGCAGAGGCGCGATCGCGGCGTAGTCGATGGGGGGCGCGCTGAGTGCGCCCTGGGCGAGCGGGGGCAGCGCAGATGAACCGCTCACGAGCTCGCTCACTGGATTCCTCCCACCGGGTCGGCGAGGCCCACCTCATGAAGGGTGGCCGTCACCGACGGGTTGATGACATCGAGCACCGGGCCGGGGAAGAACCCGAGCGCGATGACCAGCACGATCAGCGGAGTGAGCACGGCGATCTCCCGGCCGGACAGGTCCGGGAAGCCACCCTTCTTCGCCGCGGCGTCAGGGGCGATCATGGTGCCCGGTCCACCGGCCCGCTCCAGCGCGCCGAGCACCGCGGCGCCGCGCACCGGGCCCTGCATCGTCTGCTGGTAGACCCACAGCACGTACAGCGCCGCGAAGATGATCCCGACGGTGGCGAGGATCGTGAACACCGGTTCCCGCGGGAACGAGCCGATGAGCACCAGGAACTCGCTGACGAACGAGTTGGTGCCGGGCAGTGCGAGGGACGCGAGGCCCGCGAGCAGGAACGTGCCCGCGAGCAGCGGCGCGAGCTTGTGGACGCCGCCGTAGTCGCCGATCAGCCGGGACCCGCCGCGGGCGATGACGAAGCCGATCGCGATGAACAGCATCCCGGTGGTGATCCCGTGGTTGACCATGTAGAGAGTGGCCCCGGAGAACGCCTGCGTGGAGAACGCGAAGATGCCCAGCGCGATGAACCCGAAGTGCGCGATCGAGGTGTAGGCCACGAACCGCTTCATGTCGGTCTGCGCCACGGCCAGCAGCGCCGCGTAGAGGATCCCGATCACCGCGAGGGTGAGCACGAGCGGCGCGAGCCGCTGCGACGCGAGCGGGAACAGCGGCAGGCAGTAGCGCAGGAACCCGAAGGTGCCGACCTTGTCCAGCACGCCGACGAGGAGCACGCCCGCCCCGACCGGGGCCTCGGCACCGGCGTCGGGCAGCCAGGTGTGGAACGGCACCAGCGGCGCCTTGATCGCGAACGCGACGAAGAACCCGAGGAAGAGCCAGATCTGCGTGGACTCCGGCAGCGTGGCGGCGATCGCCTGCAGCTCGGCCCAGGAGAAGGTGGCCTCTCCCAGCCGGGTGCCGCTCACCACGTACAGCCCGATCACCGAGGCCAGCATGATCAGCCCGCCGAGCAGCGAGTAGAGGAAGAACTTCACCGCCGCGTACTGCCGGCGCGGCCCGCCGAACCGCCCGATCAGGAAGTACATCGGGATCAGCATGGCCTCGAAGAACACGTAGAACAGGAACACGTCGGTGGCGGCGAAGACGCCGACGAGCAGGCCCTGGGTGGCCAGCAACAACGCGAAGAGCCCGGACTGCGTGCGGCCCTCGGGGAGCTTCTCGTTCCAGGAGAAGCCCATCACGATCGGCACGAGCACCGCGATCAGCGCCAGCATCACGAGCGCGATGCCGTCGACGCCCAGCGCGAACCGGGTGCCGAACGCCGGGATCCACGGCACGGACAGCTCCAGCTGGAACCGCGTGCCCTCCGCGGCGGCGGCCACCGAGTAGGAGAACCAGGTGACGGCCGTGAGCACCAGCGACGCCAGCGCGAAGGCCAGGGCGGTGAGCTTGGCGCCGCGCGGGTTGCCCGACATCGGCGCCACGACCAGCGCGCCGACCAGCGGCAGCACCAGCAGGATCAGGAGAAGCACGGAAGAGCCTCCGGTGGACGTCATGCGAACCGCACCGCCAGGAGCGCCGCGACGACGAGCACGCCGCCGCCGAGCATGGAGAGCGCGTACGAGCGGACGAACCCGGTCTGCAGCCTGCGCAGCCGGCCCGAACTGCCGCCGAGCATGGCCGCGGTGCCGTTGACCACCCCGTCCACGCCGCGGTTGTCGAAGTAGACCAGCGCCCGCGCGAGCCAGGTGCCCGGCCGCGCGATGAGCGCCTCGTTGATCGCGTTGGCGTACAGGTCCTTGCGGGCCGCGCGCACCGGCAGCGACACCGGCTCGGGCCGCTCCACCGGTGTGGACCTGCGCCCCACCGTGAGCCAGGCGATCAGCACACCGAGCGCGGAGAACCCGACCACCAGGTACGGCACGTACTCGTGGGCGAGCACGCCGCCGTGCGGCTCCTCCAGCTCACCCAGCGAGGGCGCGAGCCAGTCGACCAGCAGGTGGCCGCTGGAGAGCACGTAACCGGCGCCGATCGAGCCGAGCGCCAGCACGATCATGGGGATCGTCATGACGGCGGGCGACTCGTGCGGGTGGTAGTCGTGCCCGTCGGCGTCCTTCAGCTTCTCCCAGCGCCGCTCGCCGAAGAACGTCATGAACATCAGCCTGGTCATGTAGAACGCGGTGAGCCCGGCCGCGAGCGTGGCCGCTCCGCCGAACACCCAGCCCTGCCAGCCCGGCTGGCCGAAGGCCGCGGCGATGATCTCGTCCTTCGAGAAGTACCCGGACAGGAACGGGAAGCCGATCAGCGCGAGGTAGCCCAACCCGAACGTCACGAACGTGATCGGCATGTATCGGTAGAGCCCGCCGTAGCGGCGCATGTCGACGTCGTCGTGCATCGCATGCATCACCGAGCCGGCGCCGAGGAAGAGCCCCGCCTTGAAGAAGCCGTGGGTGAGCAGGTGGAAGATGCCCAGCGCGTAGCCGGCCGGGCCGAGCCCCACGGCGAGGATCATGTAGCCGATCTGGCTCACCGTGGAGTAGGCGAGCACCTTCTTGATGTCGTCGTAGGCGCAGCCGATGATCGCCCCGATCAGCAGGGTGATCACCCCGACCAGCGTGACGACCAGCCGACCGGTCTCGGTGAGGTCGTAGATCGGGTGTGTCCTGGCGATGAGGTAGACGCCCGCCGTGACCATCGTGGCCGCGTGGATGAGCGCCGAGACCGGCGTGGGGCCCTCCATCGCGTCCGGGAGCCAGGACTGCAGCGGGAACTGGCCGGACTTGCCGCACGCCCCGAGCAGCAGCAACACGGTGATCGCGAGGATCGTGCCGGCGTCGAGCTCGCCGATCCGCTCGAAGACCTCCGAGTACGAGACGGTGCCCAGATTGGCCCAGAGCAGGAAGATCGCGATCGCCAGCCCGACGTCGCCGACGCGGTTCATCAGGAACGCCTTCTTCGCCGCCGTGGCGGCCGACGGGCGGTCCTGGTAGAAGCCGATCAACAGGTAGGACGCCAGGCCGACGCCCTCCCAGCCTAGGTAGAGCATCACGAAGTTGTTGCCGAGGACGAGCAGCAACATCGCCGCGACGAACAGGTTCAGCTGTGCGAAGAAGCGCCGCCGGCCGGGGTCGTGGCTCATGTAGCCGACCGAGTAGAGGTGGATCAACCCGCCGACACCGGTGATGAGCAGCACGAACGTCAGCGACAGCGGGTCGAGCCGCAGGCCGAAGTCGACCGACAGGTCACCGACGCTGATCCACTCGAAGAGCGACAGCTCCCGCGTGCGCTCCTCGGGCGCGAGCCCTGCGGTCTCCAGGAAGATCAGCAGGCCGATCACGAACGAGGCGACCACCGTGAGCACGCCCAGCCAGTGGCCCCACGCGTCTGCGCGCCGGCCGGCGACGAACAGCACGAGCGCCCCGGCGGCCGGGAGCACGAACAGCAGCCAGGCCAGCGAGGCGGTGCCGGTGGCCGCTGCGACGTGGGGCAGCTCGGCGGCGAGTAGCCCGGTGACCGATGTCGGAGTCACCGGGTCACCTCGGGTCGCCGGCAGTGGCGTTGGCTGAGCACGGGGAGCACTCCTTGTGCTGGGGGCTGGAAGGGCCGACGAAGGAGGCCCGGGGCGGGTAGGGCTAGTACTTGAGCAGGTTCGCGTCGTCGACCGACGCGGTCCGGCGGGTACGGAAGATCGACATGATGATCGCGAGGCCGACGACGACCTCGGCCGCGGCGACCACCATCACGAAGAACGCCATGACCTGGCCGTCGAGCTCGCCGTTGATGCGGGCGAACGTGACCAGCGAGAGGTTGACGGCGTTGAGCATCAGCTCGATGCACATGAACACGACGATCGCGTTGCGCCGCACCAGCACACCGACCGCGCCGATCGAGAACAGCAGCGCGGAGAGCAGCAGGTAGTACGTGGGGGTCACCTGGACTCCTCGGCCGTCTCGTCGTGCCCCGTCTTGTCGTGCTTGTCGTGCGCGACCTCGTCGTGCTCCGCGCGGCCGCCGGTGAGGGCGCGCGCGTCGGGACCGGGCTCGTCCTCGACCTCGCGGATCGGTGTGGCGTCGATGATCGCCGAGATCGACTCGGGCGCGATCGAGCCGTCCGGCAGGACCGCCGGCACCGCCACCGAGTTGCCCGTGGCGTAGACGCCGGGGCCGGGCAGCGGGGAGATCCGGTCGTGCTCGCCGCGCAGGCGCGCGATGACCGTGGCCCGCTGGCCGGGCTTGGCGTGGCTCTTGCCCTGCGCGTACGCCAGCACCATCGCCCCGAGCGCAGCCGTGATGAGCAGCGCGGACGTGAGCTCGAACGCGAACAGGTAGTCGGTGAAGATCAGCGCGCCGAGGCCCGTGACGTTGCCCGTGTAGCCCGGCCCGTCGACGGGCAGGCCCACCGCGGTGACGGAGCTGAACGAGCGCCCGACGGCGGCCACCAGGAGCACCGCCAGCCCGACGCCCAGCGCGAGCGCGGCGAGCCGCTGCCCGCGCAGCACCTCCACGACGGAGTCGGAGCTGTCCCGGCCCACGAGCATCAGCACGAACAGGAACAGCATCATGATCGCGCCGGTGTAGACGATGATCTGCACGAAGCCGAGGAACGGCGCCTGCTGCACGATGTAGAACACCGCGAGGCTGAACATCGTGCCGACCAGCGCGAGCGCCGAGTGCACGGCGTTGCGGGCGAACACCATGCCGAGCGCGCCGAGCAGGGAGAGCGGGCCGAGGATCCAGAAGACGACGGCCTCACCGGTGCTGACGACCCCCGGGTCCGGCGGCGCGGCCTGCGCGAGGAGATCGAGAGTCACTTGACCTGCTCCCCCACCGGGTCGTTCTCGGCTCCCTGACGGGCGAGCACCGGACCCTGCACGTAGTAGTCCTGCTCGTTGTCACCCAGCCGCATCGGATGCGGCGGCTGCTCCATGCCCGGCAGCAGCGGCGCGAGCAGTTGCTCCTTGGTGTAGATCAGGTCCTGCCGGTTGTCGTCGGCCATCTCGTAGAAGTTGGTCATGGTGAGCGACCGGGTGGGGCAGGCCTCGACGCACAGGCCGCAGCCGATGCAGCGCAGGTAGTTGATCTGGTAGATCGCGCCGAAGCGCTCACCGGGCGAGAAGCGCGCCTCCTCGGTGTTGTCCCCGCCCTCGACGTAGATCGCGTCGGCCGGGCAGGCCCAGGCGCACAGCTCGCAGCCCACGCACTTCTCCAGCCCGTCCGGGTGCCGGTTGAGCTGGTGCCGGCCGTGCCAGCGCGGCGCGGCGGGCGGGAAGTCCTCCGGGTACTCCTCCGTGACGACCTTCTTGAACATCGTCCCGAACGTGACACCGAAGCCCTTGAAGAACTCGAACATCTACTCGGTCTCCTTCCCGCTCAACGCACGGCCTCGCTGGCGCTCGGCCGGCCCATCGGGAGACGACGCAGCGCGCCCGCGCTGTGCCGATTGCTCGCTCGCAAGCTCGCTCGGTGCGGGCGTGCGCTCCGCCGAGTTGCTGTCCACCCGGCGGGGGCGCAGCTTGTGCCGGGGCGTGGTGGGCACTTTCAGGTCCAGGCGCGGCACCGGGTAGTCCGACGCGGGCTCGACCTCCGCCGGGCCGTCCATCTTGCGGTCCGGCACCAGGAACGCCACCAGCAACACCACCGCCAGCGCGATCCCCAACCCGATCAGCAGGGACGCCACCTGACCGCCCGTCGACCGCCACGTGCGGATCGCGAAGATCGCCAGGATCCACAACAGGCTGCCCGGCACCAACACCTTCCAGCCCAACCGCATGAACTGGTCGTACCGCAGCCGCGGCAGGGTGCCCCGCAGCCAGATGAACACGAACAGGAACACGAACGTCTTGATCAGGAAGGCCAGGAACTGCAACCAGCCGCTGCTGTTGAGGAACGACAGCGGCCACGGCCACATCCCGCCCCCCAGGAACAGGGTGGTGGCCATCGCCGAGACCGTCACCATGTTCACGTACTCGGCCAGGAAGAACAGCGCGAACTTCAACGACGAGTACTCGGTGTGGAAGCCGCCCACCAGCTCCGACTCCGCCTCCGGCAGGTCGAAGGGCGCCCGGTTGGTCTCCCCCACCATCGAGATCGTGAACGCCACGAAACTCGGCGCCAGCAACAGCACGTACCAGCCGCTGGCCTGCGAGGCCACGATGTCGGCCGTGGACAGCGACCCGGCGTAGAGGATCACGCCGACGATCGACAGGCCCAGCGCGATCTCGTAGGAGATCACCTGCGCCGCCGAGCGCAGCGCCGCCAGCAGCGGGTAGGGCGAGCCGGACGCCCAGCCGCCCAGCACGATCCCGTAGACGCCGATCGACGAGCAGGCCAGCACGACCAGCACCCCGACCGGCAGGTCCACCAGCTGCAGCACCGTCGGCTCGCCGAAGATCGACACCTCGCCGCCGAACGGGATCACCGAGAACGCCACGAACGCCGGGATCGTGGAGATGACCGGGGCGATGAAGTACACCCGCTTGTCGGCCATCACCGGCATGATGTCTTCCTTGAAGGCGAGCTTGAGCCCGTCCGCCAAGGACTGCAGCCAGCCACCCGGACCGGTGCGGTTCGGACCCGGACGCTGCTGCATCCGGCCCACCACCTTGCGCTCCCAGTTGATCATGAAGAGCGTCAGGACCACGCCGATCGCGAACAGCGCCACGACCTTCAGCAGGATCAGCCACAGCGGGTCGTCCGCCAGCAGCTCCTGCGTGCGGGTCATCCCCTGCGCCAGGTTCACGCCGTCACCCCCACCAGGTCGCCGTGCCCGACACCGAGGACGGTGCGGACGCGGGAGTCACCCGAGTTGCCCGGCAGCCACACCACGCCGTCGGGCAGATCGGCCAGCGCCACCGGGAGCGTGATCGCGCCGCGGGCGGTGCGCACCGTGGCCGGGTTGCCCTCGGTGACGCCGAGCCGCTCGGCCGTGGCCGCGTTGAGCCGTACGTACGCCGGGCGGGCCGTGCCGGCCAGCGCCGGCTCGTCGACCAGGAGGGTGGCGCCGTCGATCAGCTGGCGCCAGCTCGCGAGCACCGCCTGCCCGAACGCGGGGCGCAGCGGCTCACCGGGCGCAAACTTCGGCGCGGCCGGAGCGGCGCCCGCCCGGCTGCCGAGCCGGGTGAGCTCGCCCGCGGCGGCCGCCGGCGTCTGGGTGAACAGGTCGACGTCCATCTCGACGGCGAGGGTGTCGAGCACGCGGCAGTCCGGGAGCACGCCGCTCGCGTCGAGCGCCGGGCCGAACTCGCGGCGCCGTCCCTCCCAGTTGAGGTAGCTGCCCGCGCGCTGCGCGTCCGGGGCCACCGGCAGCACCACGTCGGCCAGCTCGGTGACGGCCGACTCGTGCAGCTCGAGGCTCACCAGGAACCCGACGTCGCGCAGGGCGGCCAGCGCGGCAGCCGGATCGGCCAGGTCGTACGGGTCGACGCCGCCGACGACCAGCGCCGCCAGCTCACCGGACTCGGCGGCGGCGAGGATCTCGTCGGTGTCGCGGCCAGGGGTGGCCGGCAGCGTGCCGGCCGCGAGGCCCCACGCCTCTTCGATCTCGGCCCGCGCGGCGGCATCGGCCACCGGGCGGCCGCCGGGCAGCAGCGTGGGCACCGCACCCGCGTCGAGGGCTCCGCGGTCACCCGCGCGGCGCGGCACCCAGCCGATCGCCGCGCCGGTGCGCTCGCCGAGCGCCGCGACCGCCGAGTACAGCCCTGGCACGTCCGCGGCGCGCTCGCCGACGAGGACCACGCCCCCGCCCCGCAGCGCCTCGACGATGTGTTCCGGGAGGTCGGCGAGCACCGCGGCCTCGGCCCCCGGCACGGCCGGGACCAGGTTGTCCTTCGCCGCGGGGGAAGCGGCGCCGGTGTCGCGGGACGTGCGCTCGACGGCCGGCGTCGTCCACTGGCCGAGGTGGAACACCTGCTGGCCGTGCTTGCGGGACGCCTTGCGAAGCCGCAGGTAGACGGCCGGCGCCTCCTCCTCCGGCTCCAGGGCGACGCAGAGCACGGCGGGCGCGGCCTCGAGCCGGGTGTAGCTGAGGGTCTCGGGGCCCTTCCCGACCACGTGCGACGCCAGGAACTCCAGCTCCTCGGCCGAGTTGGCCCTGGCCCGGAAGTCGACGTCGTTGGTGCCGGCCGCGACACGCGCGAACTTGCCGTACGCGTAGGCGTCCTCGACGGTCAGCCGGCCGCCGGCCAGCACGCCGATCCCGCCGGACCGGGCGGCCAGCAGCCCGTCGGCGGCCGCGCGCAGCGCCTCGGTCCAGGACGTCTCGGCCAGCCGACCGTCGGCCCCGCGGAGCAGCGGCCGGGTGATGCGGCCCTTCGACTTCAGGTACCGGAACCCGAACCGGCTCCGGTCGTCGATCCACTCCTCGTTGACCTCGGGGTCGTTGCCCGACAGGCGGCGCATCACGGCACCGCGCCGGGTGTCGATCCGCAGTGCCGCACCGCTCGCGGTGTGCTCGTCGACGCCCGGCGTGGACACGAGGTCGAACGGGCGGGAGCGGAACCGGTAGGCCGCGCTGGTGAGCGCACCGACCGGGCAGATCTGGATGGTGTTGCCGGAGAAGTAGCTCTGGAACGGCTTGTCCTGCGCCACCCCGATCTGCTGCTCGGCACCACGCTCCAGCAGGTCGATGAACGGGTCGCCCGCGATCTCCTCGGAGAATCGGGTGCAGCGCTGGCACAGCACGCAGCGCTCCCGGTCCAACAGCACCTGTGTGGAGATCGGGAGCGGCTTCTCGAACGTCCGCTTCGTGTCAACGAACCGGGAGTCGGTGCGCCCGGTGCTCATCGCCTGGTTCTGCAGGGGGCACTCGCCACCCTTGTCGCAGATGGGGCAGTCGAGGGGGTGGTTGATGAGCAGCAGCTCCATCACCCCCTCCTGCGCCTTCTTGGCCACCGGAGAGGAGTGCTGGGTCTTGACGACCATGCCGTCCGCAACGGTCATGGTGCAGCTGGCCTGCGGCTTCGGCATCGGCCGGCCGCCCATCTCCACCTCGACGAGGCACTGGCGACACGCGCCGGCCGGGTCGAGCAGCGGGTGGTCGCAGAACCGCGGCACGATGATCCCGAGCCGCTCACAGGTGCGGATCAGGAGCTCGCCCTTGGGCGCGTCGACCTCGCTCCCGTCGATCGTGAGGCGGACGTGGCCCTCGGGGACGGGCCGCGCCTCCTTCTTCTCCTCGGGGGCGATCGTCATGCCTGGGCTCCAACCAGATCGTCCAGCTGCTCCGGGCGCTGCACCGCGGGCTGCTCCGCGATGAGGTCCAGGAACTCCTGGCGGAAGTACTTGATGGCGCTCGTGATGGGGCTCGTCGCGCCGTCACCGAGCGCGCAGAACGAGCGGCCGAGGATGTTGTCGCAGATGTCGAGCATCGTCTCGACGTCGGCCTCGGTGCCCTCGCCGTGCACCATCCGCTCGAGGATCTGCACCAGCCAGAACGTGCCCTCGCGGCACGGGGTGCACTTCCCGCACGACTCGTGCTTGTAGAACTCGGTCCACTTCATCACGGCCCACGGCACCGAGACGGTCTCGTTGAAGACCTGCACGGCCGTGGTGCCCAGCATCGAGCCGGCCGCGGCGGCACCTTCGAAGTCGAGCGGGACGTCCAGGTGCTCGGCGGTGAAGAGCGGGGTGGACGAGCCGCCCGGCGTCCAGAACTTCAGCGGGATGCCGCCCTTCATGCCGCCCGCCAGCTCAAGGAGCTGCCGCAGCGTGATGCCCAGCGGCGCCTCGTACTGGCCGGGCCGCTCGACGTGCCCGGACACCGAGTAGATCTTCGGGCCCGGGCTCTTCTCCGAGCCCATCGCGCGGAACCAGTCGCTGCCACCCATCACGATGGCGGGAACCGAGGCGATGGTCTCGACGTTGTTCACCACTGTCGGCGAGGCGTAGAGCCCCGACGTGGCAGGGAAGGGAGGCTTGAGGCGAGGTTGGCCGCGACGACCCTCCAGCGAGTCGAGCAGCGCCGTCTCCTCGCCGCAGATGTAGGCGCCCGCACCGGCATGCACCACGATGTCGAGGTCGAAGCCCGAACCGAGGATGTCGGTTCCGAGGTAGCCCGCGGCGCGGGCCTCGTCCACCGCGCGGCGCAGCCGGCGGATGCAGTGGAGCGCCTCCCCGCGCACGTAGATCGCGCAGAAGTTCGCGCGGATCGCGAAGCACGTGATGATGCAGCCCTCGATGAGCGAGTGCGGGTCGGCCATCATCGTCGGGATGTCCTTGCAGGTGCCCGGCTCGCCCTCGTCGGCGTTCACCACGAGGTACTTGGGCTTGGCTCCGGGACCGGTGGGCCCCTGCGGGATGAAGCTCCACTTCAGGCCCGTGGGGAAGCCGGCGCCGCCACGGCCGCGCAGGCCGGAGTCCTTCACCAGCTGGATGAGCTGGTCGGGGTGGGCCGTGAGCGCGTGCCGCAGGGCCTGGTAGCCCTCCAGCTGCTCGTAGGTGTCGATCGACCACGAGCGCGGCGACTGCCAGCGCCTCGTGAGCACCGGCGTGAGTTGATCCACCATCAGTTCTTCTCCGGCAGAGCAGGGAACGCGGGCGGGTTGTCGGGCATCGCGGGAGCCACCCAGCCGCGCTCGGAGGCGAGCTGCGCGCCGCGCACCGACTCCGGCGCGACCGAAGATCCCTCCACGCTCGTGGCGAGGTCCGGGAAGATCCCGGAGAGCTCCAGCTCCACCGTGCGGAAGTCGGTGAGCGCCGCGCCGCGGGTGGGGTGCGGCTTCTCGCCCCGCTGCAGCGCGTCCACCAGCTCCGCCGCCGACTCCGGCGTCTGGTTGTCGTAGTACTCGTAGTTGACCTGCAGCACCGGCGCGAGGTCGCAGGCCGCCAGGCACTCGGCGTGCTCCAACGTGATGGAGCCGGTGGTGCCGGGCTCGCCGGCCGTCTCCTCGTGCCCGACCCCGAGCTCGTCCTTCAGGCGGCCGTAGATGTCGTCGCCGCCGAGCGCCGCGCACAGCGTGTTGGTGCAGACGCTCACCAGGTGCTCGCCGCACGGCGTGCGCTTGTACATCGTGTAGAAGGTGGCCACCGCCGAGACCTCGGCCGTGCTCAGCTCCAGCGCATCGGCGCAGTACCGGATGCCGTCCTGGCTGACGTGACCTTCCACCGACTGCACCAGGTGCAGCAGCGGGAGCAGCGCCGACCGGGACTGCGGGTACCGGGCGATGATCTCCTTGGTGCGCTGGCGGGTGAGCTCGTCGAACCGCTCGACGACCGGCCCGGCGTCCTCGACGACGGACTCGAACACCACTTCCTCCGGCCCGGTGATCGGGCCGAAGGACTCCGGGGTCCCCTCAGGCAGCGTCATTTTGGCGACCTCGCTTCGCTCGGCCGACGTGTCACCGGTCCACACCTCCCATGACGGGGTCGATCGAGGCGACGGCCGCGATGACGTCCGCGACCATGCCGCCCTCGCTCATCGCCGGCATCGTCTGCAGGTTCACGAAGCTGGGGTCGCGCACGTGGACGCGCACCGGGCGCGTGCCGCCGTCGGACACCAGGTGGTAGCCGAGCTCGCCGCGCGGCGACTCGATCGCCGTGTACACCTGGCCCGCCGGCACCGAGAAGCCCTCGGTGACCAGCTTGAAGTGGTGGATCAGCGACTCCATCGACTGACCCATGATCTTGCGGACGTGCTCGAGGCTGTTGCCCATGCCGTCGGACGCCACCGACAGCTGCGCGGGCCAGGCGACCTTGCGGTCCTCCACCATCACCGGCCCCGGCTCCATCTTCGCCGCCGCCTGCTCGATGATCTTGAGCGACTCGTGGATCTCGGCGACGCGCAGCCGGTAGCGCGCGTAGCAGTCGGCCTCGGTGGCCACCGGGACCTCGAAGTCGTACTCCTCGTACCCGCAGTACGGCTCGATCTTGCGCAGGTCCCACGCCAGGCCGGCCGAGCGCAGGATCGGGCCGGTGGCGCCGAGCGCGAGACAGCCGTCCACCGGCAGGTAGCCGACGTTCTCCAGCCGCTGGCGCCAGATCGGCTGGCCGGTGAGGAGCTTGTCGTAGTCCGGCAGCCGCTTCCGCATGATCTTGATGAAGTCGGCGACCCGCTCCTCCCAGCCCTCCGGGAGGTCCTGGGCGAGCCCACCGGGGCGCACGAACGCGTGGTTCATGCGCAGGCCGGTGAGGAACTCCAGCAGGTGCAGCACTTCCTCGCGCTCGCGGAACCCGGCCGTCATGCCGGTGAGCGCGCCGAGCTCCATGCCGCCGGTGGCGAGGCACACGAGGTGCGAGCCGATGCGGTTGATCTCCATCAGCAGCACGCGGGCCACCTCGGCCCGCCGCGGCACCGTGACCCCGAGCAGCTTCTCGACGGCGAGGCAGTAGCCGACCTCGTTGAAGATCGGCGCGAGGTAGTCCATGCGCGTCACGAACGTGACGCCCTGGGTCCAGGTGCGGTACTCGCAGTTCTTCTCGATGCCGGTGTGCAGGTAGCCGATCACCGACCGGGCCTGCTGCACCGTCTCGCCCTCGAGCTCCAGCACCAGCCGCAGCACGCCGTGCGTGGACGGGTGCTGCGGGCCCATGTTGATGACGATGCGGTCGTCGTGCTCCTCGTCGAGGAACGTGTCCCAGTCGCCACCGGTGACCGTGTAGACGGTGCCCTCGGTGGTCTCCCGTTCCGGGGCGTACGCATCGTCGCGGATCTCAGTCATGTGTACGACCTCCGCTGATCAGGCGGAGGGATCTCCGCGCCCTTGTACTCCACCGGGATCCCGCCGAGCGGGTAGTCCTTGCGCTGGGGATGGCCGTCCCAGTCGTCCGGCATGAGGATCCGGGTCAGGGCCGGATGGCCGTCGAAGACGATGCCGAACATGTCCCAGGCCTCGCGCTCCTGCCAGTCGGCCGTGGGATAGACCTCGACGACGCTCGGCACGTGCGCGTCGTCGACGTCGACCGACACCTCCAGCCGGATCCGGCGGCGGTAGGTCATCGACGTCAGGTGGTAGACGACGTGCAGCCGCTGCGGCACGTCCTCCCCGTAGTCGACACCGGAGACCGAGGAGCACAGCTCGAAGCGCAGGCCGTCCTCGTCGCGCAGCGTGCGGCAGACGTCGAGGATCCGCTCGCGCCGCACGTAGAAGGTGATCTCGCCGCGGTCGATCGTGATCTGCTGAACGGCGCCGCCCGGAATGCCGCGCTCGGTCAGCGCCTCTGCGAAGTCGTCGGCGAAGTCGTCGAACCAGCCGCCGAAGGGGCGCTCGGCCGGCGCGGGCACGTGCGCGGGGAGCCGCAGGCCGCCGAACCCGGAGGTGTCTCCCGAGCCGGAGACGCCGAACATGCCCTGCCGCTCGCGGGTCGGCCCGATCCGGGTGCCGCCCTCGGGCGTGCCGTCCCCACCGGCCTGCTCGACCTCGCCGCCCTCGGCGTCCTGCGCCCCGCGGGCCTTCAGCTCGGCCTCGTCGGCGCCCTTCCGCTCCGCGGAGGACCCGGGGGTGCCGGTGTTGTTCTCGTCAGCCATGCCCCGTCACTTCTTCGCGAACTTGATCGACGACGGGACCAGCTCGGTCTTGTGGCCACTCGCGGCCAGCTCCGCGGCCCGCCGGTGGCCGAGCGGCTCGTCCATGATCTTGGCGTGGATCTTCAGGATCGCGTCCATCAGCATCTCCGGCCGCGGCGGGCAGCCCGGCAGGTACATGTCGACCGGCACGACGTGGTCGACGCCCTGGACGATCGCGTAGTTGTTGAACATGCCGCCCGACGAGGCGCAGACCCCCATCGCGAGCACCCAGCGGGGCTCGGGCATCTGGTCGTAGATCTGACGCAGCACCGGGGCCATCTTGTTGCTCACCCGGCCCGCGACGATCATCAGGTCGGCCTGGCGCGGCGAGGCGCGGAAGACCTCCATGCCGAAGCGCGCCAGGTCGTAGCGGGGCGCGCCGGTGGTCATCATCTCGATGGCGCAGCAGGCGAGCCCGAACGTGGCGGGCCACAACGACGACTTGCGCGTCCAGTTGACCAGCTTCTCGACGCTGGTCAGCAGTACGCCGCTGGGCAGGTGCTCTTCGAGACCCATCTCAGTTCCAATCCAGCCCGCCGCGCCGCCACACGTAGACGTAGGCGAAGCCGACCGTGACGATGAACAGCACGATCTCCACCAGCCCGAACAGGCCGAGCGCGTCGGCGCTCACCGCGAACGGGTAGAGGAAGACCATCTCGATGTCGAACAGGATGAACAGCATCGCCGTGAGGTAGTAGGCGACCGGCATCCGGCCACCGCCCACGACCGGCTGGGGCGAGGGCTCGATACCGCACTCGTAGGCGTCGAGCTTGGCCCGGTTGTAGCGGCGCGGGCCGACGTACGGTGCCGCTGTGACCGAGAACAGGGCGAACGCACCTGCCAGGGCGAACAACAGCACCAGCGGGAGGTAGGGATCGAGCATCCGTTCACCCTCGTCGTTCTCGTCGTCTTTACTGAATCGCTTTATTGATTCCGCCGGGGACCCTAGGTCGGACGCGGCGCCCGACCGGACCCAGGCAAGCCTTACTACAAACTCGGTGTGAGCCTGGTCATCGTGGTGATGACCCGGTCACTGACCCCGCCGTCCGTCGGGTCGTACAGGTTGGCGAGAAGCTTCAGGATGAAGCGCATCAGCGTGGTGCGCGGAAGGCCGTACTTCGTGGCCATTGCCATGACCGTCGGGTTGCCGATGAGCTTCGAGAACACGTTTCCGATGCGGTAGTAGCTGCCCAGCGCCTGGCTCATCGCGGCCGGGTAGCCGGCCAGCGCCGCCTCCGCGGACGCGCCGGAACGGGCGTGGGCCTGCACCGCGCAGCGCGCCGCGATGGCCGCCGACTCCATCGCATAGGCGATGCCCTCCCCGTTGAACGGGTTGACCGTGCCGCCGGCATCACCGACCAGCAGCAGACCGGGCCGGTAGTGCGGAACCCGGTTGAAACCCATCGGCAGCGCCGCGCCGCCGACGCTCCCGACGGCGTTCCCGTCGCGGTAACCCCACTCCTCCGGCGTGCCGTCCAGCCACGACTTGAGCAGCGCCCGGTAGTCGGTGTTGCCGTACGCCTTCGAGGTGGACAGGATCCCGAGCCCCACGTTCGACGTGCCGTCGCCCATCCCGAAGATCCAGCCGTAGCCCGGCAGCAGCTTCGGGTTGCTCGGGTCGGAGCGGTCCCACAGCTCCAGGTGGCTCTCGAGGTGGTCGTCGTGGGTGCGCGGCGAGTTGTAGTAGCGGCGTACGGCCACCCCCATCGGGCGGTCGTCGCGCTTGGCCATGCCGAGCGACAACGCCAGCCGGGCGCTCACGCCGTCGCAGGCGAGGGTGAGCGGCGCCCGGTAGGAGACGGGCCGCTTCTCCTTGCCCTTCCCGGCGGTGCCGGTGACTCCGACGACCCGGCCGGTGCGCTCGTCGGTGACCGCCTCGGTGACCGTGGTGTCCTCGTGCAGCCGGGCACCGAGCTTCTCCGCGTGGCGCACGAGCAGCTCGTCGAAGTCCTGGCGGGGCCGCACGGCGCCGAAGTTCGGGAAGCTCGCCAACGTGGGCCAGGCCAGCTCCAGCGTGACCCCGCCGCCCACCACCCGCAGGCCCCTGTTGTGCAGCCAGCCGTTCTCCTCGGAGCAGTCGATACCGAGGTCGATGAGCTGCTTCATCCCGCGCGGGGTGAAGCCGTCGCCGCAGACCTTCGGCCGCGGGAACGTCGACTTCTCCAGCAGGAGGACGTCCAGACCTGCCCTGGCGAGATACGCGGCGGCAGTGGATCCGGCAGGACCCGCGCCGACGACGATGACGTCGGCGTCCGATGTGGTGGGTTCGGGCGCGGCCATGCGGCTCCTTGTGAACGGATTCACGAAGTCTCCCCCGAGTCTAAGCACCCTGGTCGAGGGACGCCCGAGCAGGTTGCTCGCGACCTAGGTCGAGCGAGTGGCGCGGTGGAGAGCCACGGCGCCGAGAGCCAGGTTGCGCCAGGCCACGTCGGTCCAGCCGGCCTTCGCGATGCGGCGGGCCAGCTCGGGCTGCGCGGGCCAGTCCCGGATCGACTCGCCCAGGTACGCGTAGGCCTCCGGGTTGCTCGACACCCGCCGGGCGACCGCGGGGAGCACGTGCTCCAGACCCGCGTAGTAGGCCACCCGGAACGGCGCGACGGTCGGCCGGCCGAACTCGCACACCACCAACCGCCCATCCGGCCGCGTCACGCGCGCGAGCTCGGCGAGCGCGACATCGGGGTCGGCGACGTTGCGCAGCCCGAAGGAGATCGTCACCGCGTCGAAGGCGCCGTCGCGGAACGGCAGGTGCAGCGCGTCGGCCGCCACCTTCGGCACCGGCCGGTGGCCGCCGGCTCTCAGCATCCCGAGCGAGAAGTCGGCCGCCACGCACCACGCGCCGGACAGCCGCAGCTCCACGGTCGACACCGCGGTGCCGGCGGCGAGGTCGAGCACCCGCTCCCCGGGCTGCAGCGCGAGCGCCTCCCGGGTGAGCCGCCGCCACTGCCGGTCCTGACCCGCGGTGAGCACGGTGTTGGTCAGGTCGTAGCGACGCGCGACACCGTCGAACATCGCGGCGACGTCGTGCGGGTCCTTGTCGAGGTCGGCCCTGCTCACGGCGGGAACGCTACCCGCCACACCGCGCCGGACCCGCGAGCGCCCGGAGCCGCTCCTTCTCAGATGACGGCGCCGTTGGCGTAGAGGACCTGCCCGTTGACCCAGCGGGCCGGGCCGGCGAGGAACGCGGCGGCCTCGGCGATGTCGGCTGGGGTGCCGAGACGCTCCAGCGGGGACATCGACGCCATGTGGTCGATCACCGACTGCTCCTTGCCGTCCAGGAACAGCGGGGTGGCGGTCGGGCCGGGCGCGACGGCGTTGACGGTGATGTCACGTCCGCGCAGCTCCCTGGCCAGGATCAGGGTCATCGCGTCCACGGCACCCTTGCTGGCGGCGTAGGCGGTGTAGGCCGGCAGCGCGATCTTCGTCACCGACGTGGAGAAGTTGACGATCGCCCCGCCGCGCCGGAGCCGGCGGGCGGCCTGCTGGTCGACCACGAAGGTCCCGCGGATGTTGGTGCGGTGCATCCGGTCGAGGTCGTCGAGGTCGAGCTCGGCGAGCGGGGAGAGCAGCATGATCCCCGCGGTGTGCACGACGACGTCGACGCCCCCGTAGCGCCGCTCCGCCTCATCGAAGAGGGCGGCCACCTCGTTCTCGTCCGCGACGTCGGCCTTGGCCGTGCTCGCGGTGCCTCCGGCGGCGACGATCGCGTCCACCGTCTCCTCGGCCCGCCCGGGGTTGCCCGCGTAGTGCACCAGCACGCTCATCCCGTCCGCGGCGAGGCGCTCGGCGACCGCCCGCCCGATGCCGCCGGACCCGCCGGTCACGATCGCGACCCGTGGAGTGCTCTCGGTCATGGTCCCACTCCTTCGTAACCTTGCTCCGCTCGAACAGGATCGACGCTAACACGGCCTTCGTATCGACGATACGAATCTGACGGATCGACGCTATGGCGTGCGTAACACTCGTACGGTCCTGTCGTTAGTGGCGCTACGCTCGTCGGGTGGACATGCGTACGCGGATGCTCGACGCGGCCGAGGAGCTGCTGAACGCCTCACCGGACCGCGACATCGCCACGCGGGCGGTGTGCGAGGCGGTCGGCGTCGGAGCGCCCGTGCTCTACCGACTGTTCGGGGACAAGAACGGCCTGCTCAGCGCACTGGTGGACTACGGGTTCGACCGCTACCTCGCCACGAAGCGGGCCGCCGAGCCGTCCGACGACCCGGTCGTCGACCTGCGCAACGGGTGGGACACCCACGTCGAGTTCGCCAGGTCCCACCCGGCCGTCTACCGGCTGATGTTCTCCCCGAGCTTCGCCACCGTCCCCTCCGCGGCGCAGGAGGCGATGCTCCTGCTGCGCGAGCTCCTGGACCGGTGCGCGGCCGCGGGTGCACTCCGCGTGGCCCCGGAGGCAGCCGCCCAGATGATCATGTCGGCGAACATCGGCGTGGCGTTGAACCTCGTCACGCAGCCCGAGAACTACCCCGACCCCGAGCTCTCCCGACGGGTGCGGGATGCCGTCCAGGGGGCGGTGCTCGTCCCGGACCGCGCGGGCAGCGAAGACGGCCCCGACGCGCTCGTGATCGCCGCCCTGCAGCTGGCCGCCGTCCTGCGGAACCGCCCGACCGAGCTCGGCGAGCCCGAGACAGCGCTCCTGCGGCACTGGCTGGACACCCTGGCCGGGTGACCGGGTGCGCCCACACACCGCATCTCGGCCCACGCGACCCGTCGATCGGTAGCGCCGGCCCGAACAGGTAGCGCCGGCCGAAACGGGGTGCGCGACGCCCACGCACCTCGACTCGGCCCACGCGACCCGACTCGGCCCACGCGACCCATCGACCGGTAGCGCCGGCCGGAACGGGTAGCGCCGGCCGGCACGGGGTGCGGCGTCAGGAGGCCGCGAGCATGCCCAGCATCCCGGCCACCGAGGCGGGCCAGCCGAACTGCTCCGCCCGCGCCCGGGCCGCCGCGCGCCGGGCGCCCTCGTCCGCGGCGAGCAGAGTGGTCACCCCTGCGGCGAATGCCTCGGGGCGGTCGAGGGCGGCGGCGCCGGATCCACCGACGATCTCGGGCAGTGCCGAGGAGGCCGACACCACCACGGGCGTGCCGCTGGCCAGCGCCTCCAGCGCCGACAGCCCGAACGTCTCGTGCGGGCCGGGCGCGAGCGACACGTCCGCCGAGGCCAGCAGCCGGGCGAGCTGCCCTCGGTCGCGGACGAAGCCGACGAACGTCACCGGCAAGCCGGCCGCACGCCGCTCCAACGCCGGCCGGCGCGGGCCGTCCCCGGCGACGACCAGCCGCACCCGCCGGCCTGCGGCGCGCAGCGCGGCCACCGTGTCGATGCTGCGCTCGGGGTGCTTCTCCGCCGAGAGCCGGCCGCAGTGCACGAGCAGGGTCTCGGCCCCGCCTGCGAGTCCCGCCCGGAGGCCGGGATCGTGGTGGCGGGGCGAGAACATCGCGAGGTCGACGCCGAGCGGCACCTGGGCGACGTTGCGGACGCCGATGCGGTCGAACTCGGCCCGCGCGAACGACGTCGTGCAGACCACGGTGTCGTAGGCGGCGGCCATCCGCGCGTTCGCCGTGTCGGCCACGCGGCGGGCGGCCGGACCGGGCAGCAGGAACTGCGCGAGCAGCCGGTCGAGCCGCTCGTGGGAGATCACCACGCTCGGCACGCCCCGGCGGGCGGCCCAGGCTCCGAGCCCGCGCAGCGTCAGCCGGTCCGACACCTCGATCGCGTCGGGGCGCAGCCGCTCCAGCAGCCGTTGCACCCGCCACGGGTCGACCGCCCGGTAGCCGCCGGTGCCGGGCAGGCGCGGTGCGGCGATCGTGACGCGCCGGATGCCGGTGGGCAGGAGCTCGTCCGCGGACCGCGGGCCCGGCACCACGAGCACGATCTCGTGGCCCGTGGCCCGGTAGCCCGCGCCGAGGTGGTGCAGGGCCGTGCGCAGGCCGCCGGAGCGCGGGCCGTAGAAGTTGGCCAGCTGGACGATTCGCACTAGTGCCCCCGCCGGGAGTCGGGGTGCACTCAGGCTGCCGCGGCGAGGTGGCCGCCGATCACCTCGGCGTAGTGCGCCAGCAGCTCGTCGCACACCGCCGACCAGGTGCGGCGCAGCACCGACCGGCGCGCCGCGGTGCCGAACCGGCGGCGCAGCTGCGGGTCGGCGAGGGCCTCCACCGCGGCGCGCAGCTCGGCGTCCGCGGCAGCGGCCGTCGGGTCGTCCGGGGTGGCGCCGTCGGGGTGCGGCGGCACCAGGAAGCCGGTGCGACCGGGGAGCACCAGGTCCCGCGGGCCGCCTGCGTCCGGGGCCACCACCGGCAGCCCGGACGCGAGCGCCTCCTGCACCGCCTGGCAGAACGTCTCGGACGGTCCGGTGTGCACGAACACGTCGAGCGACGCGTAGATCCGGGCGAGCTCGTCGCCCTCCCGGAACCCGAGGAACGCCGCCGACGGCAACGCCGCGCGCAGGCGCTCCTCGCTGGGCCCGCCACCCACCACGACGAGCCGGGTGCCCGGCAGGCCGCGCAGCGTGGCGAGCCGCTCCACCTGCTTCTCCGGCGCCAGCCGCCCGACGTACCCGACCAGCAGCTCCCCCTCCGGAGCCAGCTCGGCGCGCAGCCCGTCGTCCCGCTTCGACGGGGTGAACCGGCGGGTGTCGACGCCGCGCGCCCACTGGTGCACCCGCGGCACCCCGCGCGCCCGCAGCGCCTCCGTGGCCCAGCTCGACGGGGCGAGCGTGCGGTCGGCCTGCCCGTGCAGCCGGCACGTCCAGCGCCACGCTGCACGGGCGGTGAGGCCCAGGCCGTACGAGGAGGCGAACCCGGCGACGTCGGTCTGGTAGACCGCGACCGTCGGGATGCCCAGCCGGCGCGCCGCCGCGAGCCCGCGGTACCCGACGACGAACGGCGCCGCGAGGTGCACCACGTCCGGCCGGAACTCGCGCAGCGCCGTCAGCACGCGCCTGCTCGGCACGCCGACCGGCATCGACGACACGACCGGCAGGTCCACGGCCGGGATCCGCACGACCGGGGCGCCCGAGTACTCGGTGGGACCGTCCATGCCCGGCGCGACGACGAGCACGTCGTGCCCGGCCGCCGTGAGGTGCTCGACGACCCGGAGCACCGAGTTGGTGACGCCGTTGACCACGGGGAGGAAGCATTCGGAGACGATCGCGACGCGCACGCTGGAACGCTCCCCCGCCCGGGGATCGCGCTGGTGGCGAACCACCCAACGACGCAGGAACAGCCTGTGTCGGTCACACAGTTGGCCGTGTGATCGTCGGCACGTCACCTGCGGGACGCACCCGGGACACCGGAAGCGGTGACGCTCGGGCCACATGACCGTCCAGCAGGATCCGAGCGCACCCCCGGCCCCGGTGGAGGCAGGGCTGATGTCCCGTGCCCTCGAGGTGGCGGGGCGGCTCGCCAACGACGCTGCCGAGGTGATCACGGCCACCGCGGGCCGCGAGCAGCACAGCGGGGCCGCGCACAAGGCCAACCCCTTCGACTGGGTCACCGACACCGACCGGACCCTGGAACGCCACACCCGCCGCGTCCTGGCCGCGGAGTTCCCCGGCGTGCCCGTGGTCGGCGAGGAGTATGGCGCCGATCCGGACGCCCACCGCGCCCCGTACCGGTGGGTGGTCGACCCGGTGGACGGCACCGCAAACTACGTCGCGGGATTCCCATGGTGCGCCTACAGTCTCGCGCTGGTGGACGCCTCCGGACCGGTCGTTGGGGTGATCGCCGACCCGAGCCGGGCCCAGATCTACGCCGCCGCCCGCGGTCGAGGGGTGCGGGCGAACGGCGTCCCGGTCCGGGTCGTACCCCGGGCGCCGGCCGGTGGGCTGATCTGCGCCGAGCTCGGGCCCGAGCGCACCTCCACCTTCACGCGGCACGCCGCCGCGGCGCACGCCGGCATCCGGTCCCTCGGCTCGTCGGCGCTCGCGATCACCCAGGTGGCACTCGGCCACGCCGTCGCCGCGGTGCTCGAGGGCTACCGCGAGTGGGACGTCGCGGGCGCCGCGTGCCTCGCGGCGGAAGCCGGCGCCGTGATCGTCGACGGGAGGGGGCGGCCCGACCCGCTGCCCGACGAGGCGATGGTGGTGGCGGTGCCGGGCGCGCTCGACGCCGTGCTGGGCTGGTGGTACGAGTCACGCCTCGAATGCGGGTGAGTCACGGTCTTGCCGAGGGTTAGTGTCGGGCATCAGAACCACCGCTTCCCGGGCCGGGCTCACCGTTCGCGCCACACCCTTCGCGTTCGTCGTGATCTGGGCGTCCGGTTTCGTCGTCGCGAAGTACGCCGCCCCGTACGCCGAACCGCTGAGCTTCCTGGTCGTGCGCTACGCGGGAGTGGTCGTGCTGATGCTCGTGCTCGCCGTGCTGGCCGCCGCCCCGTGGCCGCGCGGGCGCCAGGTGCTGCACATCGCGGTGGCCGGGATCGGGATCCAGGCCGGCTACCTCGGCGGGGTGTGGGCCGCGGTAGCCGCCGGCATGCCGGCGGGCGTCGCCGCGCTGGTCGTGAACCTGCAGCCGGTGCTCACCGCCGCACTCGCCGGCCTCATCGGCGAACGCCTGGGCCGGCGGCAGGTGGCCGGGCTGATGCTCGGCTTCGCCGGCGTGGCGCTCGTCGTCTCGAACCGGCTCACCACCGAGGGCCTCTCGCCGCTGACGCTCGGCCTCACGGTCATGGCCCTGCTCGCGATCACGACCGGCACGCTGTACCAGAAGCGGTTCTGCCCGCACTTCGACCTGCGCACCGGCCAGGTCGTGCAGTTCGTCGCCGCGGGCCTGGTGACGCTGCCGTTCGCGCTCGCCTTCGAGTCGTTCCGGTTCGACTGGACCCCGCAGCTCGCCGGGGCGCTGGCCTGGTCGGTGCTGGTGCTCACCGGCGGCGGGATCTCGCTGCTGTTCCTCATGCTCCGCCGGGGCGCGGCGGCGCAGGTCACCAGCTACTTCTACCTCGTGCCCGGCCTCACGGCCCTGATGGCGTTCGCGATGTTCGGCGAGTCGCTCGGGCCGGTGGCGATCGGCGGCATGCTGCTCACCGTGCTCGGGGTGGCGCTGGCCACCCGTCAGGCGCCGGCCTGAGACGTCTTCCGGCGGCGGCGCAGCCAGAGGGCGAGCGGGCCCAGCACGGCCCACGTGATCGCGAGGACGATCAGGAGCGGAACCGCCGCGGCGAGTGCGCTGCGGTCGGCGACCCGCACGAGCTCGGGGTTGCCGACGTCGTACTCGACGGCAACCGGCTGCCCCACCTCGATGCCGGTCGGGTAGAAGACACCGTGTTCCGGTACCACGGTCTCCCCGCTGGCCACCGTGAACCGGACGACCGTGCGCCCGAACGTGGACCCCTCCAGGACCTCGGCCTCCGCCACGCCCCGGTTGGCGGAGATGGCGGCGTCGTCCACGGCGGCGCCCGCGACGGCGAGCCCGCCGAGCACCGTCGCGAGCACGGCGATCCCGGTGATGATCTCGGGAACGCGGGTGGTGATGATGCGCCCCAGCGGACGCAGCAGCGATGCCAGCTCGTCTACGGCGCGTGTGCGCGTGGTGCCACTCGTCACGCCCCCATCGTATGAGGCCTGGTCGGAGCCCCGGTGTGGCCGGTACCTCCCGGGTCGGGCGCACACCGGCGCGAGACGCCTCCTACTCTCGTCAAATGTGACGATCGCCCCGCTACCGACCGGGTTGGGCGTGCGAACCAGGTTCGTCGGTGACCCGGGCGGCCTGCTCGAGCTGCTGCCCGACGACCGCAACCCGCTTTCGTGGGTCCGGGGATTCGACGGGCTCGTCGGCTGGGGCGAGGTCGCCCGCCTCACCGTCTCGGGCGAGAGCCGGTTCGCCGAGGCCGACGCGTGGTGGCGTTCCTTCACCGCAGGGCTGCGCGTCAGCGACGAGGTCGACCTGCCCGGCACCGGCCCGGTGGCGTTCGCCAGCTTCACGTTCGCCGACACCTCGCCGGGCTCGGTGCTGGTCGTCCCGCGGGTGCTCGTCGGGCGCCGCGACGGGATCGCGTGGATCACCGAGTTCTCGCGCGGCGACGGCCCGTCGGCGATGCGCGCCGTCACCCCGGTCCGGCCCAGCGGCACGCTGCGGTTCGCCGACGGGCTGCTGCCGGTGGCGGCCTACCGGAAGGCGGTGGCGGAGGCGGTCCGCCGGATGCGGGCGGGCGAGCTGGACAAGGCCGCGCTCGCCCACGACCTGCTCGCGGTCGGCGACACCCCGCTCGACGCGCGGTTCCTGCTCGCCGGCCTGTCCCGCCGCTACCCCACCTGCTGGTCCTACTCGGTCGACGGCCTCGTCGGCGCCACACCGGAGCTCCTGGTGCGCCGCGCGGAAGGGACCGTCTCGTCCCGGGTGCTCGCCGGCACGATCTGGCCCGGCGAGTGCGACGATCTTCCCGGCCAGCTGCTCGGCTCGGCCAAGGACCGGCACGAGCACGCGCTCGCCGTCGACTCGCTCGCCGACGCGCTCCGCCCGATGTGCACCACGCTCGACGTCCCGGACACGCCGTCGGTGATCGCCCTGCGCAACGTCTCGCACCTGGCCAGCGACGTGCACGGGAAGCTCGACCCGCACGCGCCCGCGTCGCTGCTGCAGCTCGCCGCCGCCGTGCATCCCACGGCCGCTGTCGGCGGCACCCCTCGCGACGCCGCGCTCGCCCTCATCACCGAGCTGGAGGGCATGGACCGGGGCCGCTATGCCGGCCCCGTCGGCTGGATGGACGGCAACGGCGACGGCGAGCTCGGCATCGCGCTGCGGTGCGCCCAGCTGGACGGCTCGGTCGCGCGCCTGTTCGCCGGCTGCGGGATCGTCGCCGACTCCGATCCGGACACCGAGGTGCGCGAGGCCGCGGCGAAGATGGTGGCCGTCCGCGATGCGCTGGAGGACACCGAGCTCGGCTGAGCTCTGGACAAACACGCTCGTCATGGCCTACATGTATGTACATGACTGGACAGGTGGGGTTCAGCAAACGGTCGCGGCTGGTCGATGACCTGACCGAGCGGATCCGGTCGGGCCGCCTCGCCCGCGGCGAGCGGCTGCCGGGGGAGAACCAGCTGGCGGCGAGCTACCAGGTGAGCCGCGGCACCGTCCGCAGCGCGCTGTCGGAGCTGCAGCGCCGCAACCTGATCGCCACCGAGACCGGAGTCGGGTCGTTCGTCACGTTCGACGGTGTGGCGCTCGACCAGAGCGTCGGGTGGGCACGAGCCCTCGCCGGCGCCGGGTCCGACGTCACCGTGGAGCAGCTCGGCATCGAGCGGGGTGGGGCCGCGGAGCTCGTCGACCGTCACGGCCCGCTCGTCACGATCCGCCGGCTGCGCCGTACCGCCGCCGGACCGGTCTCCCTGGAGACGTCGACCGTCCCCGGCACCGGCGCGCTCGCCGACCTGCCCGAACGCGGCCTCGTCGACGGCTCGATCACGGCGACGCTGCGCGCGGCCGGGCTGGTCGGCGCCGGCGGCGAGCAGTGGATCTCCTCGGTCCCCCTCGACGACGTCGCGGCCGAGTTGCTGGAGCGCTCCCCCGGCGAGCTCTTCCTGCAGTCCACCCGCACCACGCTCACCGCCGACGGCGCGCTCGTCGAGCACGTCGAGAGCCTGCTGGACCCGGCCCGGTTCCGGTTCCACCTCACCTTCGGGGACCGATGACCGAGCGGGACCGGGCGATCGGGGCGCTGGCCGGCCTGGCGCTCGGCGACGCGCTGGGCATGCCCACGCAGTCGATGTCGCGGGAGTGGATCGCGTCCCGGTACGGGCAGGTCACCACGCTGCTCGACGCCGCACCCGACCAGCCGATCGCACCGGGGATACCGGCCGGCTCGATCACCGACGACACCGAGCAGGCACTGCTGCTCGCCGGGCTGCTGATCGACGGCGCCGGCCGCGTCGAGGCGACCGCGTTCGCCGACGTGCTGGAGCGGTGGGAGGCCGACATGGTCCGCCGCGGCTCCGCGGACCTGCTCGGACCCTCGACCAAGCGCGCGATCCAGCGGCTGCGGGCGGGCGAGCCGCCGGACCAGGCCGGTCGCGACGGCACCACGAACGGCGCCGCGATGCGGGTGACACCCGTGGGGATCGCCGTGCCGGTCGCCGACCAGGAATCCCTGCTCGACACCGTCGTGCAGGCGAGCCGCGTCACGCACAACTCCTCCATCGGGATCGCCGCGGCGGCCGCGGTGGCCGCGGCCGTCTCCGCCGGCGTCGGGGGCGCCGACCTGGGCACGGCGCTCGACGCCGCCGAGCGCGCGGCGGCGGCCGGTGCGCGGCGGGGGCACTGGGCCGCCGGAGGCGACATCGCGGCACGCATCCGGTGGGCCCGCGGCTTCGTGCGCGGCCGGGACCGCGAGGACCTCGCCGACGCCGTCGCGAACGTGATCGGCACCTCGGTGGCCGCCCAGGAGTCGGTGGTGGCGGCGTTCGCGCTCGCCGAAGCCCTCGGCGACGCCCCCCTCGACGCGCTCACCCTCGCCGCCGGGATCGGCGGCGACACCGACACCGTCGCCGCGATCTGCGGTGCGGTGCTCGGCGCGCACCACGGCGTGGGCGGGCTGCCCGCCGACCTGCTCGACACGGTCCGCCGGGTCAACCGGCTCGACCCGGCACCCGTCGCCGACGGGTTGCTGAAGCTACGGCACGGGAGGTGACCATGACCACGACCAGCGAGGACACCACTGCCGGGAGAGTCGACGGTGCACTCGAGACGCGAGGCATCGAACCGGTCCCCGTCGACGAGCGCCACGGCCGTCCCTCCCAGTTGTTCTGGGTGTGGTTCGCCGCCAACATCTCGATCCTCGGGCTGCCGCTGGGCGCCACCCTCGTGGCGCAGGGACTCACCGTCTGGCAGGCCGTGATCGTCGCGGCGGTGGGCTCGGTCGGCTCGTTCGCGATCGTCGGGGCCGTGTCGATCGCGGGGCGACGCGGCGGCGCACCCGGCCTGACGCTGTCGAGAGCCGTGTTCGGGGTGCGCGGCAACATCGGTCCCACCGCCGTCTCGCTGATCTCCCGGCTGGGCTGGGAGACCGTCAACACCACGACGGCGGCGTTCGCGCTGCTCTCGCTGTGCGCGATCCTGTTCGGCGCCAGCCCGGCGGCCACCGACCACCCGCTGCTGACGGTGGTGTGCATCGCGGTGTTCGTGCTGCTCACGGTGGTCGTGTCCGGGCTGGGGCACGCAGTGCTGGTGTCCGTGCAGCGGTGGGCGACCTGGGTCTTCGGCGCCCTCAACATCGTCGTCGGCGGATTCCTCATCGCGACCGTCGACTGGGCGGCGGTCGGCGCGGCCACCCCCGCGCCCGTCGGCGCGATGATCGCGGGCGTCGGCATCATCGCCGCCGGCACCGGCATCGGGTGGGCCAACGCGTCGGCCGACGTCTCGCGCTACCAGGCGCCCGGGGTACGGGCCGGTTCGCTGGTGCTCTCGGCGGCCGCGGGCGCCGGCATCCCGCTCGTGCTACTGATCTCCCTGGGCAGCATGCTCGCCGCGGGCGACCCGTCGCTGGCCGACGCCGGCGACCCGGTGGCCGCCATCCGCGCGCTGCTGCCCACCTGGATGGCGGTGCCGTACCTGGTGGCGGCGTTCGGCGGGCTGCTGCTGTCCAACCACCTCTCCGTCTACTCCGCCGGGCTCACCACGCTGACGCTGGGCCTGCGGATGCCACGGTTGTACGCCGTGGTCGTCGACGTGGTCGTGACGTTCATCGGGGCGATCTACTTCATCCTCGTGGCCGACGACTTCTACGGCCCGTTCATCGCCTTCATCAGCCTCCTGGCCGTGCCGATCACGGCGTGGGTCGGCGTGTTCGCCATCGACATGCTCCGGCGGCAGCACTACGACCCGGCCGCGCTGATGGACGTCCGCCGGACCAGCGCCTACTGGTACCGCGGGGGCATCGAGTGGCGGGCGGTGACGGCGTGGGCGGCGGCGATCGTCGCCGGCTACCTCTTCGTCACCGCCGGCCCGTCGGACGCCCCCTGGTTCAGCGGACCGCTGGCCGGCAGCTGGCTCGGGGAGAACGGTCTCGGCTGGGTGATCACGTTCGTCGTGGCCGCCGGCATCTACGGCGGGCTCGGCGGAGCGCGGCGGTGACCGGAAGGCTGGTCCACACCGGACAGGTCATCCTCGACCTGGTGATGCGCGTGCCCGCGCTGCCGCCGGTCGGCGGGGACGTGTTCGCCGCGCACACCGATCTCCGGCCCGGCGGCGGGTTCAACGTCATGGCCGCCGCCGCGCGGGCCGGGGCCGACGTCGTGTACGCGGGCGGGCACGGCGGTGGGCGGTTCGGCGATCTCGCGAGGGACGCACTGGCCGCCGAGGCGATCACCGCGGCACTCCCGCCCACCGCGGGCGCGGACACCGGGATCTGCGTCGTGCTCGTGGACCGCACCGGCGAGCGCACGTTCGTGACGGGCAGCGGGGCCGAGTCGGCCGTCGACCCGGCCGCGCTCGCCGCCGTGCCGATCGCGGCCGCCGACGTGGTCTACGTGAGCGGCTACAGCTTGCTCGTGCCGGACAAGGCCGCGGTACTGCTGGACCGGGTGGCCGACCTGGACGGCCCGACGGTGCTGGTCGATCCGGGCCCGCTCGTCGGGGAGATCGACCCCGCCGCATGGACCCGGCTGCTCGCCGGCACGTCGATCCTCTCGACGAACGCCCGCGAGGCCCGCATCCTCACCGGCTCGACCGACCTGTGGGAGGCATCGACGGCGATCGCGGCACGGCTGGCCCGCTCGGCCGCCGTCGTCGTGCGGGACGGCGCCGCCGGCTGCCTGCTCACCCGCGACGGCGAGACGCTGCACGTGCCCGGCGTCCCGGTCGAGGCCGTCGACACCACCGGGGCCGGGGACGCGCACTGCGGCGTGCTCGCCGCCGAGCTGCTGCGCGGAGCCGACCTCGCCGCCGCGGCGGCCCGGGCGAACGCCGCGGCCGCCATCGCCGTCACCCGCCCCGGCCCGGCCACCGCGCCGACCCGGGCCGAGGTGGACGCCCTCCTCGCCCAGGCCGCGGCTCGCTGACCGGGCATTGCAGCAAAGCCACTTTCCTGCATCCCTCCTGCAGGAAAGTGGCTTTGCTGCAATCGGGAATCACCCCGCGCTGCGGGCCCGCGCGACGTACCAGACGTTCCAGGCGATCAGGGCGGCGAACGTCCCGACGAAGAGCACCGTGCTCAGGCCGACCATCACCGAGACCGGCAGCAGGTAGATCAGTGGTATCCGGCCCAGCGCCAGTGCGAGCAGACCTGCACCCCACACCGCCGAGCTGAGCCGCACCCCGTGGCGCACAGCGGGATCCGCGCGGAAGGCCTCGGTGAGCGCCTCCGCCTTGCGCGGGCTGAAGCTCTGCATCGCCGCGAGGGTCAGCGGCGTGCCCCACCTGCTCGTGACCAGGAACACGAGTGCCACCGCACCGAGGGTGATCGAGTCCTGCGCGAGCAGGAACCGCTCGTCCCCGCTCACCAGCGAGAGCACCAGCCCGACACCGAACACCACGAGCATGAGGGTGGCGAACAGGTTGAGCCGGCGACTGCGCGCGACGCCCCAGCCGATCCGCAGCGCGGCGGCACCCGTGGCGGCCAGCAGAGCGGGCCAGTCGGCCACTCCGAGCAGGTGCAGCACGTAGTAGGTGGCCAGCGGCAGGCCGATGTCCAGCGCGAGTCCGCGGATCATCGCGCCGGGCCGGAACTCGACGGCGTCGGACGGCACGCTCGGCGCCTCCTTCCTGGATGTGGTGGTCATCGCAGGTCCAGGTCCGCGTCGTCGATCCAGGATCCGTGGAAGCCGGCCGGCACACCGCGCGGCAGCTGCACAGCGGCCACCGGCGGGCCGGCCACGTCGGTGGCATCGAGCACGAGCAGCTGCGATGCGCTGCCGTCTCGGCGGGTGGTGATCGACAGCAGCCAGCCGTCGTCCTCGGCCCGCCCCGGTGCACCGGACGGGACGAACACGGCCTCGCCCGCCACGGTGTCGGACCCCAGGTCGTGCTCCGCGCGCGTGCCGTGGGCGGCGTCGAACTTGACGATCCCGGCGCGGCCACGGTCGGCCACCGCGTAGCGGTAGCGGGCCTCGCGGCCGACGCGCTCGTCGTCGACGGTGGGGAACTCGACGGCGCGATCGTCGAGCGCGGTCTCGGTGACGGCGCCGGTGGCCGGGTCGAGCACCCAGCGGTGCAGCCGGGCGGACCCGGTGGCCGCGGCGTCGGCGGCGAGCCCGGCGGGGTCGGTGCCCAGCCCGTCCCACATGGCCACCGCGTCGGCGGCGCCGTAGCGGGCGGCGTCCAGGACCACCCGGCCGGCCGCGTCGGTGTGGGCGTTGCCCACGTGGAAGACGTAGTTCGGCTCCACGTCGAACCAGCGGACCGTGCCCGGACGCTCCAGCGCCATCACGCCGATCCGCGCGCCGTAGCGGTCGTCCCATCCGAACGGGATGTTGCCCCGGCCGAGCCGTTCGAGCTGGAACGTCATCGGCAGGTCGAGGAACACCGCGTGCCGGTCGGTGATGGCGAAGTCGTGCATCATCGTCGCGCCCGGCACCTCGATCTCGGCGCCGGCCACGAGCTCGCCGCCCGCGGACAGCCGGTGGTAGGTGAGGTACGGCGGGCGCACCCCGTACCCGAAGAAGTGCAGCTCCCCTGTCACCGGGTCGGTCTTCGGGTGGGCCGTCATGGCCGTGGTGAGCCGGCCGTCGAAGTCGTAGGGGCCCACGGTGTCCAGCTCCGGTGTGAGCACGTGCGGGAAGCTGCTCTCGACGAGCGCCATGATCCGGCCGGCGTGCTCGATGACATGGGTGTTCGCGTGCCCGACCCCGCGGTCGACGGTGCCGTCGCCGCGCATCATCGACTCCCCCGCCAGCGCCCGCGTGCGCACCCAGCGGTTGCGGTACCACTCCGCGCGCCCCTCCCGCAGCCGCACGCCGTGCACCATGCCGTGCCCGGTGAACCAGTGCACGGACGGCTCTCCGGGCAGCGGGTTCGGCCCGTTGCGCAGGTAGCGCCCGGTGAGCTCGGGCGGGAGGGCTCCCTCGACCCGAAGGTCGACCGCGTCGATCTCATCGGCGACAGGAGCGAGGTGGCCGGCGACGTGCAGGGGCTGCGTGCGGGTCATGTGACGAGAGTGCACCTGCCAGACTCGACATGTCAATACTGGCATGCCATTTTCGACATGTACGATCCACACATGTCACTGCCGCACGCACTGCTCGGGCTGCTCGCCGTCGAACCGCGCAGTGGGTACGAACTCACGAAGGCGTTCGCCGCCGATCTCGGCCGGTACGCCTGGCAGGCCGGGCACACGAGCATCTACCCCGAGCTGGGCCGGCTCGCCGAGCGCGGGCTCGTCGCCGTCACCGAGGAGGGCGCGCGGGGCAGCCGCACCTACTCGGTCACCCCCGAGGGCTACGCCGAGCTGCGCTCCTGGCTGCTCACGCCGCGCACGCAGGCGAAGGTGCGCAACGAGCAGGTGCTGCGGATGTTCCTGATCTCCGCGCTCGAACCGGCCGACGCGCTGGTGCTGTTGCGACGGATCGCCGAGCACACGGCGGAGGAGGGCGCCGCGCTGCGCAAGGTGATGGAGGACGCCCCGGCTGAGATCCCCCCGGGCTCCGACGGGTTCGGCTACCTGGCCGCGGAGTTCGGGGCGCGCCAGTTCGAGGCGGTGCACGGCTGGGCGCTGTGGGCGACCGAGAAGCTGGAGGCCGCAGCCGAGCCCGAGCCCGCCTGACCGCTCAGAGCACCTCGGCCACCGCGGCGTCGACGGCGGCGCGCAACAGCGCGTGCCCCTCCCGCAGCTCGCGGCGCCCGGCCCGCACCTCGACCACCCGCAACCCGGGTGCCGGGGCGAGCGCCGCCGCGAGATCAGGCACATCCACCAGCGTGTGCCCGGTGCCCGTCGCGGCGCACAGGGCTGCGAGGTCGACACCGTGCGGGGTGCCGAAGACCCGCTCGAACGAGGCGGCGTGCGCCGGGTCGCCCTGCTCGAGCAGCCCGAAGATGCCGCCGCCGTCGTCGTTGAGGACGACGATCGTGAGGTCGGGGCGCGGCTCACCCGGCCCGATGACGAGGCCGTTGGTGTCGTGCAGCAGCGTGAGGTCGCCCAGCAACGCGTACGCGGGCCCGCCGTGCACCAGCGCGGCGCCGACCGCCGTCGAGACCGTGCCGTCGATGCCGGCGACGCCACGGTTCGCGAGCACCGTGAGATCCCGGCGGGGCACGGCGGCCAGGGCGACGTCCCGCACCGGGTTCGACGAGCCGAGCACCAGCTGCGCGCCGTACGGCAGCGCGGCCACCAGCTCGCGCGCCAGCCGCAGCCCGCCGGGAGCGGCAGGGTCGTCGAGGGCCTTGTCCAGGGCCTCGGCCGCGGCGGCGTCCGCTGTACGCCAGCGGTCCGTCCACGACCGGTCCTCACCCAGCGGCGGGAGGCTCCCGATCGCCCGGACGCTGCCCGCGACGTCCGTCCACGGCATGCCGTGGGGGTCGGCGAGCACGTGCACCGCGACATCGGGGTCGGCGAGCAGCCGCTGGACGGAGCGGTGCAGGGTCGGCCGACCGGCCACCACCACCTGGGCCGGACGCAACGCGGGTGCCGCCCCGAGCAGCCACGGGCCGGTGCGCACCGCGGCCGGCCACGCCGTAGAGGCGGGCTCGGCGACCACCGGGACCACCAGGTCGAGCAGGCCCTCCGGGGCGCCGTGACCGGAGATGACGAGCGTGGGAGCCGACGGGTCCAACGGCAGCGGCGCCACCTGCCGGACGGCCGGCGGCACCCGCGTCCACGGCCCGCCACCCGGCCGGCCCGCAGGCGCCTCGCCGGGCCCGTCGGGAACGAGGGGTTCGGAGAACGGCAGGTTCAGGTGCGCGGGACCGGGCGGCCCGCCCGCGGCGCCCGTGGCCGCCGCGACGACCCGGTCGACGAACGACCGCCGGCGGGCGAGGTCGCCGCCCGCCCCGACGTTCACCGCCAGCCGCACCGCGCCGCCGAACAGCCCGGTCTGCTGGATCGTCTGGCTGGCGCCGGTGCCGATCATGTCCGGCGGCCGGTCGGCGCTCAGCACCAGCAGCGGAACGCCCGCGTGCGACGCCTCCAGCACCGCGGGGTGCAGGTTCGCCACGGCCGTGCCCGACGTCGTGCAGACCGGGACCGGGCGCCCCGACCGCAGCGCGAGGCCGAGCGCGAGGAAACCGGCAGTGCGCTCGTCGATCCGGACGTGCAGGCGAAGCTGCCCGGCGGCGTCGGCCGCGTGCAGCGCGAACGACAGCGGCGCGTTGCGGGAACCGGGGCACAACACCGCATCGGTGACACCGCAGCGGACCAGCTCGTCGACGACGAGTCGCGCGTGCTCGGTCGACGGGTTCACGGACGGAGCCTACCTACGGGCTGATGACCTCGAATGCCGTGGCGAGGCGGGCGCCGGGCAGGCGCGCGCCGTCCCGCTCCGCGGTCTCGCGCAGGAACTGCTCCGGATCGATCATCGTCCCGCCGAGCGCATCGAGGTAGGCCTTGTGCGCCCGCAGCGACGCCACCCCACGGTCGAACACCTCGCCGATGTCGACGGCGTGGCCGCTTCGCGGCGACGCCAGTACGAGCACCTGCCGCACGCCGCTCCACGGCTCCCCGAGCTCCGGGAACAGCCACCGGTTCGCCGCGTCCCGGACGGCGTCGATGGTGGCCTGACCGACCACCCGGTGATCGGCCATGTTGAGGTGACCGCCCGGGAAGGTCTCGTGGTGGTTCATGGCGATCACCACCTCCGGCCGGTGCCGGCGGATCGCGCCCGCGATGTCGCGACGCAACGGGATCCCATAACTGATCAAGCCGTCCGGGTGGTCGAGGAACTCGACCACGTCGACGCCGACCTCCGCCGCTGCCGCCCGCTGCTCGGCCTCGCGCAGCGGACCGCACTCCTCGGGCGGAAGCGTGTCGATCCCGGCCTCGCCGCGGCAGGCCAGCAGGTAGGTGATGCGCCGGCCCTGGGCCGTCCAGCGCGCGATGGCCGCGCCACCGCCGTATTCGAGGTCATCCGGATGGGCGACAACGGCCAGGCCGCGCGCGAATTCCTCCGGGAACGGCTGATAGTTCTCGGACATGCTGTGATCCTCCCCTCCCGGCGGCCCCAGCGGAACGGGGCGTAGCGTCGGCGCGACCGCGGTGGGCACGACAGTGCCCGGACCAGGAGTTTTCATCCTCATGCCCAGCACACGCCCCGCCACGGACCGGGCCGGCGAAGCCACTCTCGACCACCTGCTCACGGTGCTCGCCGCGCCGGCCGAACTCCTCTCGGACCCCGACGGCCAGGTACGCCCCGACGGTGCCCAGGGCTTCTACGTCGGAGACACGCGCTATTGCAGCCGGCTCGAGCTCGGCGTCGACGGCGTCGAGCTGCAGTCCGGAGCGGCCGGCCTCGACGGGGCCGGCCGCGCCTGGTTCGAGGGAGAGTTGCCCGGCGTCCGACTGCGCCGGGACCGGCAGGTCGCCGACCGCTCGGCGGTCGAGGAGATCACACTCAGAAACACCGGCCGCGCCCCCGTCGAGCTGCGGCTCACCCTCCTCGCCCGCAGCGATCTCGCCCCCACACCCGTCGTGAAGTCCGGCGCGCCGCTCACGGAGGTGCCGCCCACCGTCCACGGGGTCGAGGTGCGGTGGTCGCGCGACGACGTGTCCGCCTCGCTCACCACCGCGCCGGCAGCCGATGAGATCCGCGTGGACGACCCCGACGCCGCGCTGAGCTGGGAGGTGCTCCTGGCCCCGGGCAACCGCTGGACATTGCGGCTCGTCCTCACCCCGTCGGCGGCCGGCCCGGAGGACTTCCGGCCGGCCGCGCCGCTTTCCTGGCAGCTGGACGACCGGGCCGTCGCCGGGCCGCGGGCCGGCCTGCTGCAGCACAGCCTCGCCGACCTCGACGGCCTGCTGCTCGCCGACCCGACCGCTCCGGCCGACCGCTTCGCCGCGGCCGGGAGCCCGTGGTTCTGCACGCTGTTCGGGCGTGACTCGCTGTGGACGGCGCGGATGATGCTGCCGATGTCCACGGAGCTCGCCGGCGGGACGCTGCGCGTGCTCGCGCGGCGGCAGGGCCGGGTGAACGACCCGCGCGGCGAGGAGGAACCCGGCAAGATCATTCACGAGTTCCGGCCGGGCGGGCTGCGGGCCGGCGGGCTGGACCTGCCGCCGAGCTACTACGGCACGGTCGACGCCACGCCGCTGTGGTGCTGCCTCCTGCACGACGCCTGGCGCGCCGGTCTCCCCGAGACCGAGGTTGCCGCACTGCTCCCACACCTGGAGGCCGCCCTCGCGTGGATCAGGCGCACGGCCGGTGACGACGGGTTCCTCAGCTACCGCGGCTCGTCCGGCGGCGGCCTGGCCAACCAGGGCTGGAAGGACTCGTCGGGGGCCGTGCAGTGGGCGGACGGCACCATCGCCGACCGCCCGCTCGCGCTGTGCGAGGTGCAGGGCTACGCGTACGCGGCCGCCTGCGGCGGCGCCGAGCTGCTCGCGGCGTTCGACCGGCCGGGGGCCGACGAGTGGCGGAACTGGGCCGCCCACCTGGCCACCCGCTTCCGCGCGAGCTTCTGGATCGACGATCCGGACGGCCCCTACCCCGCCATCGCGCTCGACGGGCACGGCCGCGCGGTCACCGGGCCGGCGTCGAACATGGCGCACCTGCTGACCACCGGCATCCTCGCCCCGGACGAGGCCCAGCTCGTGGCCGACCGGCTCGCCCGCCCCGACCTCGACGGCGGCCGCGGCCTGCGCACCCTGTCGAGCACGAGCGGCGGCTACGACCCCCTGACCTACCACTGCGGCTCGGTCTGGCCCCACGACACGGCGATCGCGGTGCTCGGCCTCGCCGGCGCCGGCCGGCACGACGTCGCCCGCTCCCTGGGCACCGGCCTCGTCACCGCCGCCCAGGAGTTCGCCGACCGCCTGCCCGAGCTCTACGCGGAGATCGACGGCGAGGCCGTCAACTACCCCACGGCCTGCCGCCCCCAGGCCTGGGCCGCCGCGGGCGCCATCGCCGTGGTGTCCTACCTCGACGCCGGCCTCCTCCCCGCCTGGACCACCCCGAGATAGCCCGCTCGAACGCGAGACTCACCCTGCCCAAACGCGAGACTCACCCTGCCCGAACGCGAGACTCGCGTGTGCGGTGCGAACCCATGCGCGCGAGTCCCGCATTTCGGCAGGGCGAGTCCCCCATTTCGGCAGGGCGAGTCCCGCCTCTCGACGCGGAACGGGCCCGGGTTCAGCGGGGGGTGCCGAGGCGGGCGTCGACGGCGTCGGGGGCGAAGACCTCGTCGACCACCAGTTCCGTCATCCCCACGACGGACGCGCGGTCGCCGAGCGTCGTGCTCACCACGCGGAGGTGGCGGGTGGCGCGGGGCAGCGAGCGCTGGTAGATCAGCTCTCGCATTCCGGTGACGAAGTACTCGTTGGTCTGGGCCATCTCGCCGGCGAGTACGAGGATCTCCGGGTTCAGCACCGAGACGACGGTGGTGAGCACCTCCCCGGCGAGCCGCCCCGCCGTCCGGACGGCCGCGATCGCGTCGGGGTCGCCCTCGTGCACGAGCCGGCGCACGTCGTCGACGCGGGTGACGTCCTTGCCCAGGGCGGCGAGCCGGCGCACGAGCGCGTCCCCGGACGCGACGGCGGCGAGGCAGCCGACGGCTCCGCACGCGCACGGCTCGTCGTGGCCGTGCATGCGGATGTGCCCGATGTCGCCGGCCCCGCCGTCGATGCCGCGGTAGAGCCGCCCGTCGATGACGATCCCGGCACCGATGCCGCTGCCGACGGTCACGAGCAGCAGCGACGGGGCGCTCGCCCAGTGGGCGCGCTGCTCGCCGAGGGCCATGAGGTTGGCGTCGTTCTCGACGAACACCGGCACGCCCAGGCGTTCGGCGAGCCGGTCGCGCAGGGGGTAGTCGTGCCAGCCGGGCATCACGGGCGGCTGCATGACCCGCCCGACCGCGACGTCCACCGGCCCGGGCACGCCGACGCCGAGCGCCACGGTGCGCGCCGGGTCGATGCCCGAGTCGGCGACGAGCCGGTCCAGCTCGGTCTCGACCGCACCGAGCACGGGTTCGGGTCCGGCCGCGACGGGCATGGCGAACTCGCGGCGGTGCAGCTCCCGTCCGCCGAGGTCGACTGCGGTGAGCTCCACCCGGTCCCGCTGCACGCCGGCCACGAGGACGTGTCCGAAGCCCTCGTCGAACGCGAGCGTGCCGGCCGGGCGGCCGCGGCCCTCGGCCTCACCGGCGGACTCGCGGAGCAGCCCGGCGGCGAGCAGCGCGTCAACCCGCTGCGTGACGGTGGACCGGGACAGCCCGGTGACCTTGATCAGGTCGCGCCGGGTGGTCGCGATCCCCTGCCGCACCAGCAGCAGCAGCCGCCCCGCCGACACGGGGTTGCCGGGCACGACCCGCTCGGGGTCGATCTCCGACATCGGGCACTCCTCCTCCGCCGGCGCGGGTCAGCCCTTCTCGGCGCCCGCGGTGAGGCCTTCGGTGAGCAGTCTCTCGCTGGCGAAGAAGACCACGATGATCGGGATCGTCACGATGACGGACCCGGCCATCAGGACGGTGGTCGGGATCTCGATGCTGCCCGCGAGCTGGGACAGGCCCAGGGACACCGTCCAGCGGTCGCGCTCCTCGATGAGGAACAGCAGCGCGAAGAGGAACTCGTTCCAGGCGATCATGAAGATGAACAGGGCGTTCGCCATGATCGCCGGCATCGCGAGCGGCAGGCTGATCCGCCACATGACGCCCAGCCGGGAGCAGCCGTCGATGGCGGCGGCCTCCTCGAGGCTCACCGGGACGGTGTCGAAGTAGTTGCGCAGCATGTAGATCGACACGGCCACGACCTGGGAGACGTAGACGATCAGCAGCCCGACCAGCGAGCCGCGCAGCCCGATCTTCGTGAAGAACACGAACAGGGGGACGGCGAGCAGGATCGGCGGGAACAGGTAGACGGCCAGGAACAGCACGCTGATCTGCCGGCGCCCGAAGAACTGCAGCCGGCTGACGGCGTACGAGCCGGGCAGCGCGATGAGCAGTGTGAGCGCAACCGTGCCGAACGCGACGAGCGCGCTGTTGACGAGGAAGATCAGGAAGCCCTGGCCGCCCGCGCTCGGCGGGGCGATCACGGTGCCGTAGCTGTCCAGGTCCACCTCGGACGGCGGCAGCCAGAGCGCGCCCGGGTCCTGCAGCACCCGGTCCAGCGGGCGCAGCGACAGCAGGCCCATGTAGTAGAACGGGAAGATCGTGACGATCAGCAGCAGCACGATCGTCACGACCCGCAGCACCCCGAACACCCGGGTCTCGACGGTGTCGCGGCTCCACCCCTGCCGCGGGGCGGTTCCGGTGGTGGTGGCCATCAGGAGTGCTCCTCGCGCGGCGCGAGCCGCCACAGGTAGAGGCCGATGAGGGCGGCGAGGATGGCGGCGAGCGCGAGGGCCTGCGCCGCCGCGCCGCCGATGTCCCCGCGGGCGGTGAGGGCGTTGAACACCGAGACCGCCACGACCTCCGTGCCGGCGCCGCCGCCGGTGAGCAGGTAGATGTCGTCGAAGCTGTTGAACGTCCAGATGAACCGCAGCACGGCGAGTACCGCGATGGTCGGCAGCAGCTGCGGGAGCACGACGTAGCGGAAACGCTGGGTGAGGGTGGCGCCGTCCACCGTCGCGGCCTCCTCCAGGGTGGCCGGCACCGCCTGCAGCCGTGCGGTGAGGAACAGGAACGCGAACGGGAACGACCGCCACGCCTCGAAGGCGACCACGGTGAGGAGCGCCGTCGGCACCCCGATCGTCAGCCCGAACAGCGACACCTCGCTGCTGCGCTGGGACAGGAACGCGATCGGCTCGTCCCAGCCCAGGAGGCGGGTGCCCCAGTAGTTCGCGACGCCGAACTGCGGGTTGAGCATCGTGGTCCAGGCGAACGTCGCCGCGACGATCGGTGCCACGTACGGCAGCAGCATCACCGCCCGCACGAACCCGCGGCCCCGGAACGGCCTGCGCAGCGCGAGCGCCGCCACGAGGCCGAGCCCGATCGCCCCGGCCGTGCCCAGCACGGAGTAGGCGAGCGTGGTGGCGAGCGCGCCCCAGAAGCCGGCCGCGCCGAACACGTTGTCGAAGTTGCCCAGGGTGAACTCGCCGAAGAGCCCCGAGCTGCGCAGGTTCAGCAGCCGCAGCCGCTGGAACGCCAGCAGGACCGTCCAGATGATCGGGACGACCACCATCGCCAGGACGATGACCAGCGTCGGGGAGATCAGCGCGAGCCCGGCGCGGGCGTCGGCGCGGGCGAGCGTGCGGGAGCCCCGTTCCTTCCCCGTACCGGCCGGGGGCGCCGCAGGGACCTGCAGCCCCGTGCCGGTGCTCACCTGAGGGTGTCCTGGATCGCGCGCAGCGCCTCGGCGGCCTGCTTCGCCGCGCCCTGGCCGTCGGTGCCGCCGCTCGTCACCGCCGCCACCGCGGCCGGCACGGGCAGCTCACCGAGCTGGGCGCCGATCAGCTCGCCCTGCCCCTGCGGGAAGGCCCACCGGGAGAACTCCTCGGGGCCGGTCTGCAGCGCGTCGAGCACGTCCTGCGGGTAGATCTCCTCGAGCGGCGCCTTGGAGTTCACGCCGATCGGGAGGGCCTGCCACCGGTCCACGTAGTCGGTGGCGCCGGGCGAGCTGCCCGTCCGGGCGGGGAACTTGCCCTCGGGGGCGAACGCCAGCCAGTCGACGTAGCCGTCGCTCATCATGAACCGGACGAACTGCTGAGCCGGCTCGACCGAGGCCTCCGAGGTGATCGCCCACGAGATCACCTCGCCGAACTGGGCGGGCCGGGTGCCGTCCGGGCCCTGCAGGGCGGCGACGATCCCCGTGTTGGTGGCCAGGAACCGGGGGTCGGCCGTGCACTCCGGGCAGCTGGGCATGGCGTCGTCGCGCAGCCCGGCCAGCTCGTCGAGCAGGAACGTGGACCAGATCGCCATGGCGGACTGGCCGGCGAAGTACGCGGCGCGCACGGTGTCGACGTCCTGGGTGCCCGGTACCGAGTAGTCGGTGATCAGCTGGCGGTAGAAGTCGAACGCCGCGACGCACTGCGGGCTGTCCATCGTGATCTCGCCGGCGTCGTTCACCATCTCGCAGCCGTTGGCCAGCGCGATGTGCTCGAACGTCTGCTGCGTGAACGCGTCGCCGGGTGCCGTGGCGCCGACGAACCCCGCCACCTGCTCGGAGTCGAGCGTGCGGGCCGCGTTGAGGATGGCGTCGTAGCTGTTCGGGGCCGGGAGTCCGGCGGCGTCGAACAGGTCGCGACGGTAGAACAGCAGCTGCGACCAGGCCTCGCTCGGGATCGAGATCTGCTGGTCGCCCTCACGGGTGAGCTCCAGCGCGCGCTGGTTCCAGGTGTCGGCGCCGAGCGCGTCGATCACCGCCCGGTTGGCCTCGCTGTTGGTCAGGTCGTTGGTGGCGAGCGTGTTGACCGACGACAGCGGGATCGAGCCGATCACGTCCGGCAGGTCGCCCGCGGCGGCCGCCGAGGTCAGCAGCTGGTTGAGCTGGTCCTCGTCCACCCCGACCCGCTCGACCCGGATGCCGGTCTGCTGCGTGAAGCGGGCGATGATCGCGTCCGTGGCGGCCACGCGGTCGGGGATCGTGTCGGTGGTCCACACGGTGATCGCGTTCGCGTCGCCGCCCTCGTCACCGCCGCTGCCGCAGGCCGCGAGCACGAGGAGACCGACGAGTCCGAGGGCGATGCGGACGCGGCGGGACAGGCTTCTCATCTGTTGCTTCCCCCATCGCAGCGGTTCGAGTGCGGGACATACAACCCCCTGGACGCGCTGATCCACAACCGCTGGGCGGGTCTTTTTTTGCCCGATACTTGGTCGTAATACGCGCACTGATAACGTCATAACCGTCAGCAGTGACGCAGAGAAGACGCGAGGTCGACTCCATGGATGCCGCCGGCGGCGACGCACCCGACCCGCTCGATGCCGACCCGCTCGTGGTGACGCTCACCGGGGCCCGTCAGGTGGACGTCCTGCGGGAGCCGCGAGCGCCTGTCCTGCCCGGTCACGTGCGCCTGCGCACCCTCTACTCGGGGATCTCCGCCGGCACCGAGCTCACGCTCTACCGCGGCACCAACCCGCACCTCGACCGGCGCTGGGACCCCGAGCACCGGCTGTTCGTCGACGAGGCGGCGGTGAGCACCTACCCGAACACGGCGTGGGGCTACAGCGAGGTCGGCGAGGTCGTCGAGCTCGGGGCGGGCGCGGACCCCGCCCTGCTCGGCGCCGCGGTGTGGGGGCTGTGGAGCCACCGCGGCGAGGTCGTGCTCCCGGTGGAGAAGGTGGCGGGCCGCGTGCTTCCGGCCGGACTCGACCCGCTGGCCGGCACGTTCGCCCGCGTCGGCGCCGTGGCGCTCAACGCGGTGCTCGCCGCCGACGTGCACATCGGCGAGACGGTGGCGGTGTTCGGGCAGGGCGTGCTCGGCCTGCTCGCCACCCAGCTCGTGGTCGGTAGCGGAGCCCAGGTCGTCGCCGTCGACGGGATCGCGGGCCGCCGGGAGCGGGCCGTCGCGTCCGGGGCCGCGCACGTCCTCGACCCGGTGGCCGACGACGTGGGTGAGCGGATCAAGGAGCTCACCGGCGGCCGCGGCGCCGACGTCTGCATCGAGATCAGCGGCTCCTACCGCGCGCTGCACGAGGCCGTGCGCGGCTGCGCGGCGGGCGGGCGGGTGGTGGCCGCCGGCTTCTACCAGGGCGACGGGCTGGGCCTGCGCCTCGGAGAGGAGTTCCACCACAACCGGGTGCAGATCGTGTCGTCCCAGATCTCATCCGCCCCGCTCGGCCTCGCGCAGCGCTGGAGCCCGGAGCGGCTGCACCGCACCGTGATCGACCTCGTCGCCGCGGGAAGGCTGGACGTGCTGGCGCTGGTCAGCCACGTCGTCCCGGCACCGCTGGCGGCCGACGCCTACGCGCTGCTGGACGCCGACCCCGCCGCGGCGTTGCAGGTCGTCCTCGACTTCCGGCCCGGCGCCGGCATGCTGCCCGCCGCCGACGTCCGGAGCGCCTCATGAGGTTGACCTGCCAGGAGCAGCTGCTCCCCGGCGACACGCTGCAGGAGAAGTGGGACGCCGCGCAGGCGTTCGGCTACGACGGCATCGAGCTGCGCGGCCAGGGCAGGCACCGGATCCGCGAGCGCCTGCCCGAGCTGCACCGGGCCCGCCGCGACGGCGTCGTGATGAACACGGTGTGCGTCGAGATGCTGCACTTCGTCGGCGACTTCGACGCCGACCGCCGCCACGACGCGCTGCAGAACATGCGCACCCAGCTGTCGGTGATCGCCGAGATCGGCGGTACCGCGGCGATGACGCCCGCGTCCTACGGGATGTTCTCGCGCCGGCTGCCCCCGTTCGAGCCGCCCCGCGACGAGGCGGGCGACCGTGCCGTGCTGTTCGAGGCGCTCGGCCTCCTGGGGGAACACGCCCAGCGCGAGGGCGTGCGGATCCTGCTCGAACCGCTGAACCGCTACGAGGACCACATGGTCAACCGCCTCGAGCAGGCCGTGGAGCTCGCCGAGGCCACCGGCCTGCACAGCGTGGGCGTGGTGGCGGACACCTACCACATGAACATCGAGGAGGCCGACGTGCAGGGCGCGCTGGTCGCGGCCGCACCCCGGCTGCACCACGTGCAGGTGTCGGACTCCAACCGGCTCGAACCGGGCGCCGGTCACCTGGACTGGGCCGCGCTCGTCGCCGCGCTCGCCCGCATCGGGTACAGCGGTGAGCTGGCCGCGGAGTGCCGCCTCTCCGGTCCGGCGGAGCAGGCGCTGCCGAAGGCCGCCGCCACCCTGCGCGCCGCGGGGGCCGGCCGTGCGTGACGCCGACCTGCGCCGGGAGGCGATCGCGGTCCTGCTCGGCAACTGGGAGCGCGGGCACACCGTGCCGTCCCGCCGGCTCTACCCGCACCAGTGGAGCTGGGACTCCGCGTTCATCGCCATCGGCTGGGCCCACGCCTCCCCCGGCCACGGGCGCCGCGAGCTCGAGTCACTGCTCGCCGCGCAGTGGGCCGACGGGCGCGTGCCGCAGATCGTGTTCAACCCGGCGGTCGCACGCGACGCCTATTTCCCGGGCCCCGACTTCTGGCGCTCCCGGGACGTGCCGGGTGCCCCGCGGCGGGAGACGTCCGGCATCGTGCAGCCGCCCGTGCACGCAAGGGCCGCGCTCGAGGTCCACCGCGCCGCGCCCACCCTCGGCCGCCGCTTCCTGCGGCGCGTGTACCCCGGCCTGAAAGCCCAGCACGACTACCTGCTGCGCCACCGCTCCGACGGGGACGGCCTGGTGACGATCGTGCACCCGTGGGAGTCCGGCCAGGACAACTCCCCCGCCTGGGACGCCGAGCTGACCCGGGTGACCGCGGACGTCGAGGTGCTCGCCGGGCACCGGCGCCACGACCTCGACCACGTCGACGCCACCGAGCGCCCCACGGCCGCCGACTACGCCCGCTACGTCGCGATCGTGGAGACCTACCGCGACCACGGCTACCGCGACGAGCCGGGCGCGCACCTCTTCGTCGCGGTCGACCCCCTGTTCAACGCCCTCCTCGCCTGGTCGGAGGAGGCGCTCGCGGAGATCGCCGACGTCATCGGCGAGCCGTCCGAGCCGCACCTCGAGCGCGCCGGCGCCATCCGCGACGCCCTGCTCGCCCGCTGCTACGACCGTGGTGCCCAGCACTTCTTCGCGCTCGACCGGCACGGCGCCCGCGTCCCCGAGCACTGTGTCGGCGGCCTCGCGCCGCTGGTGCTCGACCTGCCCACCGACGTGGTCGACGCGCTGGTGGCCGGGATGTCGGGCCCGCGTTTCGCGCTGAACGACCGCGTGCCGCTGCCCAGCTACGACCTCACCGGCCCCGCCTTCGACACCACCCGCTACTGGCGCGGCCCGGCCTGGATCAACACGAGCTGGCTCGTGCTGCGCGGGCTGGAACGCCACGGCCGGCACGCCGAGGCCGCCACCCTGCGGGCGGCGATGCTGAACGCGGTGCGCCAGGAGGGGTTCCGGGAGTACTTCGACCCCCGCACGGGCGCCGGCCGCGGGGTCTCGGACTTCAGCTGGTCCGCCGCCCTGACCCTGGACCTGCTGGCGACGGCCCCGACCCCGGCCCCCCGGCCGCTGACTGTGGCCCCGAGCTGACGGTTCGAGTGCGCTCATCGCGGTACGGGCAACCCCGAGCGCACCGAACCGCGGGCGATACGCGTTCTGAACCAGGAACGGTCGGCTGTAGCGTTGGGCCGCCATGTCAGCCACCCTCCAGGCCACCGGCCTCGCCGCCGGTCACGGCACCCGCGTCCTGTTCTCCGATCTCGACCTGATCGTCTCCCCCGGCGACGCGGTCGGCCTCGTCGGCGCCAACGGCGCCGGCAAGTCCACCCTGTTGCGGCTGCTCGCCGGCGAGCAGGACCCCGAGGACGGCAAGATCGTCGTCAGCCCGCCGGACGCGACGATCGGGCACCTGCCGCAGGAGCCGGACCGGCGTCCGGGCGAGACGGTGGCGGCGTTCCTCGCCCGGCGCACCGGCGTCGCCGCGGCGCAGGCGGCCATGGACGCCGCGGCGGAGGCGCTGGGCAGCGGCGCCCGCGGTGCGGACGACACCTACGCCACAGCGCTGGATCGCTGGCTCTCCCTCGGCGGTGCCGACCTCGACGAGCGCGCCGGGGAGATCGCCGCGGAGGTCGGGCTCGGCGTGGACCTCCACACGGAGATGACCGCGCTGTCCGGCGGGCAGGCCGCCCGCGCGGGGCTCGCCGCGCTGCTGCTGTCGCGCTACGACGTGCTGCTACTCGACGAGCCCACCAACGATCTCGACCTCGACGGCCTGGAACGGCTCGAACGGTTCGTCACGGGTCTGCGCAGCCCGGCCGTGATCGTCAGCCACGACCGGGAGTTCCTCGCCCGCACCGTCAACCGGGTCGTCGAGCTGGATCTCGCGCAGCAGCAGGTCGGCGTGTACGACGGCGGCTACGACAGCTACCTGGCCGAGCGGGACGTGGCGCGCCGGCATGCGCGGGAGGCGTACGAGGAGTACGACGACAAGCTCGCCGGGCTCAAGGACCGCGCGCAGATGCAGCGCAACTGGATGGCCCAGGGCGTGCGCAACGCACGGCGCAAGGCAGGCGACAACGACAAGATCGGCCGCAAGCTGCGCGCCGAGTCCAGCGAGAAGCAGGCCGCGAAGGCGCGGCAGACGCAGCGGATGATCGAGCGGCTCGACGTGGTCGAGGAGCCGCGCAAGGAATGGGAGCTGCGGATGACCATCGCCGCGGCGCCGCGCTCCGGCTCCGTGGTGGCGTCGATGACCGGCGCGGTCGTGCGCCGCGGGTCGTTCGTGCTCGGGCCGGTGGACGCGCAGGTCGGCTGGGCCGACCGCATCGTGATCACCGGGGCCAACGGTTCCGGCAAGTCCACGCTGCTCGCCTCCCTGCTCGGGCGCGTACCGGTGGACGAGGGCAGCGCGGGCCTCGGCTCCGGGGTGCGGGTCGGCGAGATCGACCAGGCCCGCGGCCTGTTCCTCGGCCCCGAGCCGCTCGCCCGCGCGTTCGGCGACGCGGTGCCCGACTGGGCCGAGTCGGACGTCCGCACGCTGCTCGCCAAGTTCGGCCTGACGGGCGAGCACGTGCCGCGCCCGGCCGCGTCGCTCTCCCCGGGTGAGCGCACCCGCGCCGCGCTCGCTCTGCTGCAGGCCCGCGAGGTGAACCTGCTGGTGCTCGACGAGCCCACCAACCACCTCGACCTGCCCGCCATCGAGCAGCTGGAGCAGGCCCTGGACACCTTCCCCGGCACCGTCCTGCTGGTGACCCACGACCGGCGCATGCTCGACACGGTCCGTTCGACGCGCAGGTGGCAGGTGGAGGCGGGCCGCCTGAGAGAGGCCTGACGTCAGCAAAGTGGCTTTGCTGACGTCCAGCGTCAGTAAAGCCACTTTGCTGGCATTCGGAGCGGCCCAGGTCAGCTCGGGCGCGTCGGCGGCGACTGCGTCCTGCCCGGGTCGCGTTCCACCACGTCGCCCAGGGCCTCGTCGATCCGCTTCAGGACGTCCGGCTCCAGGCGCACGCCGCTGGCGCCGGCGTTGTCGGCCACCTGCTCCGGCCGGCTCGCGCCGATGATCGCCGCCGCGACGTTGTCGTTCTGCAGCACCCACGCCACGGCGAGCTGGGCCATCGTGAGCCCGAGGTCGGACGCGATCGGCGCCAGTGCCTGCACGCGCGTGAGCGTCTCGTCGTCCAGCCAGCGCTGGATGGAGTTGGCGCCGCCCTTCTCGTCGGTGGCCCGGGATCCGGCCGGGGGCGCGGCGCCGGGCGCGTACTTGCCGGTGAGCGCGCCCTGCGCGATCGGCGAGAAGACGATCTGGCTGACGCCCAGCTCCTCCGCCGCGGGCACGACCTCGGCCTCGATCACCCGCCACAGCATCGAGTACTGCGGCTGGTTGGACACGAGGGAGAACCCGAGCTCCTTCGCGAGCGCCTGGCCGTGGCGCAGCTGCTGCGCCGTCCACTCGCTCACGCCGATGTAGAGCGCCTTGCCGGAGCGGACGACGTCGGCGAACGCCTGCATCGTCTCCTCGAGCGGCGTCTCGACGTCGAAGCGGTGGGCCTGGTACAGGTCGACGTAGTCGGTCTGCAGCCGGCGCAGGCTGCCGTCGATCGACTCCATGATGTGCTTGCGTGACAGGCCGGAGTCGTTCGGTCCCTTGGGGCCGGTGGGCCAGAAGACCTTCGTGAGGATCTCCAGCGACGCCCGCCGCTCGCCCTTCAGCGCCTTGCCGAGCACGGTCTCGGCCGCGCCGTTCGCGTAGGCATCGGCGGTGTCGAACGTGGTGATCCCGGCGTCGAGGGCGGCGCGCACGCACGCGACGGCGGCGTCGTTCTCGACCTGGGAGCCGTGGGTGATCCAGTTGCCGTACGTGAGCTCGGAGACCTTCAGGCCCGATCGGCCGAGGTAGCGGTGTTCCACACCCGGACACTAGTCCCGCTGAGCCGCGCTTGTCAGATGAGCGGACGGGTCAGGTCGTTGGCGGCACGCAGCACCGGCGGCCCGCCGAGCGCCGCGGTGTCGAGCTCACCGCCCGTGACGGTGAAGGTGTGGCTCTCGCCCGCGACGAGCGTGATCATCCCACTGTCCACGCGAGCGGCGGGGTCCAGCCGATCCGGGAACAGACACAGGTCCTTGACCAGCGCGCGGGCGGTGACGCGCACGGCGTGGCCGTCCGGAGTGCGCGCGACGTCCACCGAGGTGGCCTCGGCCGTCGGCACCAGGTGCAGGGCGGTGTCCTCCTCGAAGTACCAGAACGCGGCGCCCTCCCCGACCTGCAGGAACTCGTCCCCCGGAGCGTCGGGTGTGACGAGCGCCGCAGGCAGCGGCACCGTTTCGACGCCGCGAGCGCCGACCGTGACGGGAAGGGTCGCACTCGCGAGCACCGCGCTACCGGCGTCGGTGCGCCGCCGCGAGACGGCGAGCCGTGCCGACCACTCGCGCGGCGAGTCGTTGTGCACGACCAGCGCGGGCACCCCGTCCCGCGGCTGCACGGTGACGAGCGTGTCGGCGTAGACGCGCCGCAGCACGTGCCAGAGCGGCTTGCGGATGCCGTGGCCGTCGACGGCGGCCCAGGAGATCACCGGCCAGTTGTCGTTGAGCTGCCACACGACCGCGCCGGTGTTGTGCGGGAACAGGCTGCGGAAGTGCTCGATCCCGTACCCGACGGCACGGGCCTGGTTGAGCTGGCTGATCCAGTGCCACTCGTCGATGTCGCGCCACCGCGGCAGGTGGTCACCGAGGCCGCGCTCCAGCTTGAGGTTGCCGTCGGCGGCCTTCTGGTGCACGAGCATCTGCGGGCCGTACGGGTCGAGCGGCTCGTCGTGCACCACCGACGTGAGCGTGGACCAGGCGGGCGGGCCCTGGAAGCCGAACTCGGCCGCGAACCGGGGCGCGTGGTCGCGGTAGGTGGCGTAGTCCACCTGGTTCCACACGTCCCAGAGGTGCATGGTGCCGCTGCGGGCGTCGTTCGGGTGGATGAACGGGCTGAACGAGTACGGGCTCCCCGGCGAGTACGGCGTGCGCGGGTCGAGCTCGGCGACGATCGCCGGCAGCAGCTCCAGGTAGTAGCCCGCGCCCCAGGAGCGGCCGGCGAGCGGGTGGCGCCAGCCCCATTCGACGTAGCCCCAGATGTTCTCGTTGCACCCGTTCCAGAGAGCCAGGGAGGCGTGCTGGGACAGCCGCGTGACGGCCTCGCGCGCCTCGGCCTCCACCTCGCCGGCCAGCGGCTCCTCCTCCGCGTACGCCGCGCACGCGAACAGGAAGTCCTGCCAGACGAGCACGCCGAGCTCGTCGCAGGCCCGGTAGAAGTGCTCGGTCTCGTAGATCCCGCCGCCCCACACGCGCAGCAGGTTCATGCCGGCGTCGACCGCGTCGCCGATGCTGCGCCGGTAGCTCGCCGGGGTGAGGCGGGTGACGAACGCGTCGTCGGGGATCCAGTTCGCGCCGCGGACGTACACGGGCTCGCCGTTCACCACGATCGTGAATGGCTCCCCGTCCTCGTCGGGGGCGACGTCGAGCGTGACCGTGCGGAAGCCGACGCGACCGTCCCACGCGTGCGCGACGCGGCCCTCGGTGCTCACCTCGACCGTGACGGGGTAGAGCGGCTGGGCGCCGTGGCCCCGCGGCCACCACCGCTCCACATCCTCGACAACGGCCGTGACCAGCACCGATTCCTGACCGGCCAGGGCGGTGGTGGCAACGCTCACCTCGCCCACGCTCACCGCGACGGTGACGTCACCCGGCGCGCCGGCCCAGGCCAGCTCGACGTGGGCGGCCAGCACCCCGCGGTCACCGTCCAGGGTGGCGAGCGGGCGCACCGACGCGATCCGCACGTCGCTGAAGGACTCCAGGCGGATCGGCTTCCAGATGCCGACGGTCGCGACGTCCGGGCCCCAGTCCCACCCGTAGTTGCTCGCCATCTTGCGGACGGCGTTGTACGGGTGGTGGTTGACCTGCGGGCGCGGGCCGAGCTCCTGCGAGAGCCGCTCGGCCGCGTCCACCGGGGCCTCGAACGTGACCACCAGCTCGTTCTCCCCCGCCACGAGCACCGCGGTGACGTCGAAGCGGTAGGTGCGGTGCTGGTTGGCGGTGCGGCCCAGCTCGGCTCCGTTGAGCCGGACGGTGGCGATGGTGTCCAGGCCCTCGGCCACCAGCTCCTGGCGGGCGGCGCCGTCGGGCTGCCAGGCGAAGCGGGCGCGGTAGGTCCAGTCGGTGCGGCCGATCCAGGCGAGGGCGCCCTCGTTCTCGCCGTCGAAGATATCGGGGATGGTGCCCGCGGCCATCAGATCCGTGTGCACCTCGCCGGGCACGGTGGCGGGCAGCGGCGCCACCGCCTCGGCCTGCACCGACCAGCGGACGCCGGCGTCGCTGGTGAGCGGGATCCGGCGGAGCGGAGCTGCGGGCCCGGAGGCGGTGCGGAAGTCCTCGAGATCGTCGAGCGTCACTGAGGCGGCCCCTCTTCCGGTCGGTGTCCCGCCGCACTTTACCGGTTCACCTCGACCTGGACGCCCCACGTACAACGGCGGGCGGCCCCGTGGAAACGGGACCGCCCGCCGGTCGGGTCGGAATCGGTCAGGCCTCCGGTTGCTCCTGCACCCCGATGGCGAAGCGCAGCTCCTGCCCGCCGTCCGGGCCGGCGACCGGCTGCACGTCCAGCACCTTGTCATCGAGCACCTGGGCGACCATCGGCTCGAGGAAGACACTCACGCCTTCGCCGCCCAGCACCACGTCGTCGTTGTCGGGCCGGCCGGCGAGCGACAGCTCCAGGCCCTGTTCGGGATCAGGGGCGGAGATGCGCAGACCACCCCCGTCGGGTAGCTCGGCATCGGTCGTCAGGGTCTTGATGGCTTCGGCCGCGGTATCGGTGATTGCCAACATGCCGCGCCACGGTAGGCGCGGTCGCCCCGGCCCGCAGTACGGGGGCGGGTCAGCCGAAGGTGTCGGGGTCCGGTCCGAGGCGGGTGCCGGCGTCGAGCTCTCCGATGGTGACCATGTCGTCGGCGCTGAGCTCGAAGTCGAACACGTCGATGTTCTCCCGGATCCGGGAGGGGGTGACCGACTTCGGGAAGACGATGTCGTCCAGCTGGATGTGCCAGCGGAGCACGATCTGCGCCGGGCTCCGGCCGTACTTCTCCCCGAGCGAGACGAGGCGCTCGTCCCGCAGCAGGTCGCCGCCCTTGCCGATCGGGCTCCACGCCTCCGTCGCGATGCCGTGCTCGCGGTGGTATCCGCGCAGCTCAGCCTGCTGGAGCAGCGGGTGCAGCTCGATCTGGTTCACGGCGGGCACGGTGCCGGTCTCGGCGGCCAGCCGCTCCAGGTGCGGCACCTGGAAGTTGGACACCCCGATCGAGCGGGCCTTCCCGTCCGAGAGGATCTTCTCGAACGCCCGCCACGTCTCGACGTAGCGGTCGGCGTGCGGCCGCGGCCAGTGGATCAGGAAGAGATCGACGTGGTCGAGGCCGAGCTTCTGCAGGCTCTCGTCGAGCGCGGCGATGGCCTCGTCGTGACCGTGGCGGTTGTTGTTCAGCTTGGTGGTGACGAAGACCTCATCGCGAGGCAGGCCGGACTCCTTGATCGCCTGCCCGACTCCCTCCTCGTTGCCGTATCCCTGCGCTGTGTCGATGTGCCGATAGCCGGCGTCGAAGGCCGTTCGCACGGCCCCGGCCGTGCGGTCCGGTTCGATCTGGAACACGCCGAACCCGAACTGCGGGATCTGCACGCCGTTGTTGAGACGGATGTTCGGTACCTGCGACATGGCTACTGTCTACCCTGCGCCCCGGGGGCCTTATCGGGATCCCCGTCACCCGTTCGCTGCCAGACCGCCGCGATCCCTGCCGCCGCGGCAACGGCCTGGGTGCGCCCGGCGCGTGCCGCGGGGGCGCGGTGCACGGGGTCCAGCACGTTGCGCCCGATCGCCGCCACCGCCGCGGCATCCGGGCTCACGAGCGCCACCTGCGCCCCCTGGGCCCGCAGCGCGTCGACCTGCGCCGCGACCCCGACCATGGGGCCGAGCGCGCGCACGGTGGGCGCCAGCACCACCACGCGGTCGCAGCCGGCGGCGAGATCGGCGTTCGCGGGCGAGCGCACCCCGCCGTCCATGAGCCGGCGCCCGCCCACGGTGATCGGTGACCAGACACCCGGCACGGCGCAGCTCGCCGCCACGGCCTCCACCAGCGGGACCCCGGCGTGCCGGTCGAGCACCACGAGCTCACCGGTCCAGGTGTCGACCGCGGTGATCCGCAGGCCCCGCGACGGCCACTCGTGGACGGGCAGCCGCCGCCCGATCACGGCGATCCGCTCGGATTCCGGCCCGGTGCGCGCCCGCAGCGCGAACCGGCCGATCCGCGCGCGGACCCGCTGCCGGTCCCGGCCACCCGCGACGGCGGCGAGGACAAGTCGCAGCATCGCGCCCGGGGCGAGCACCGCGGCGGCTTCACCGTTCGGCGGCACGAGCTGGGCGGCGTACCGCTCCTCCGGATCGACGCCGGTGGCGAGCTGCGCCCCGACCACCGCTCCCGCGGACGTGCCCACGATCAGATCGGCGCCGGCGAGGTCGATGCCGTGCTCGCGGAGCCCGCACAGCATCCCGAGCTCCCATGCGACCCCGGTGACCCCGCCGCCTCCGAGGACGAGCGCTCGACCCATGGCTCGAACTCTAGGGCCCGCGGTTGACGCACCTCCATACCAACTAGTAGGTATGGAGAGGTGAACTCGCGGACCAGGCTGCTCGACGCCGCGAAACAGCTCGTGTGGGACCGCGGCGTCGAGGCCACCAGCCCGAACATGCTGCTGGCCCGCAGTGGCGTCGGGCAGGGCAGCCTCTACCACCACTTCGGGACGAAGGCGGCATGGGCCGGGGCAGCGATCGCGGCGCTCGCCGCCGACCTCACCGCGGAGACCGACGAGCTGTTCTCCGCACACCCGACGGGCGCCGACCGGCTGCGGGCCTACCTGTCCAAACCGCGAGGCGCGCTGGAAGGCTGCCGGCTCGGCCGGCTCGCGTTCGATCCGGAGGTCGGGTCGAACGCCACGCTGCGCGCGCCCATCAGCGCCTACTTCGAACACTTGCGCTCCCGGCTCCGGGAGGCGGTGTGCGAGATCGGCACCGTCGATGACGTCGACGGTGCCGTCGAGGCGATCTGCGCCGTCGTGCAGGGCGGCTATGTCACGTCCCGGCTGAGCGACGACGCCGGCGCGCTCGAGCGCGCGTGCGGTGGGCTGCTCGCACTTCTCCGCCTCCCGCCGAACCGATAGGAGAACCCAGATGCCCCTCGTCCGAGTGGACGCCGTCGCGGCCGACCCGCAACGGCTGGCGGCGATCGGCGAGGCCGTGCACGCGGCCCTCGTGGACGCGTTCGCCATCCCGGCCGACGACCGCTTCCAGGTCCTGCGCGGCGGGGCAGGCGACCACGTCGTCTACGACCCCGGCTTCCTCGGCGTCGAGCGCGACGACGGGGCCGTCTTCGTGCAGGTCTTCCTGCGCCGCGGCCGCACCGACCAGCAGAAACGCTCCTTCTACCGGGCGCTCGCGAAGCAGGCCGAGCACGCCGGCGTCGAGCCGCGGAACCTGCTCGTCTCCCTCGTCGAGAACGGTCTCGCCGACTGGTCGTTCGGCAACGGCGAGGCGCAGTACCTGGACAACCCGCCGGCATAGTTCAGTCGGACGGCTTCTCCGGCGAAGGGCTGTGCCCGTGCCCGTGCCCATGACCGTGGCCGTGCCCGGTGCCCGGAACCGGGTCGCCCGCCCGCAGTGGCTCGCCGTGGAACCGGCCCTCGTGCGCGATGATCGGCCGCTGGTCGCCGGCCAGCTCCGGGTGCTTCGCCTCCACCCGCTGCCGCTGCTCCCACTGCCGGCGCAGACCCGTGACGTACTCGCGGTTGCCGTTGTAGGTGCCGCGCCAGGTCTGGGGCATCTGCTCCTTCGCGAGGCCCGTCCCGGCCTGGCCGAGCAGGCTCGGCCCGGCGGGGATCTTCTGCGGGATACCACCACACGCTGGGCAGCCCGGCGGCGGCGCGTCGATTCCTATGAGCCGCTCAAAGCGCTCGCCACAGTCGCACCGATAGACGTAGATCGGCACGGCTACCAGTTCTCGACGGACTTGGTGAGGATGTCGGCGATGTCGTCCTCGGTGGGGGTCTTCGGGCAGGTGGCGAGCAGCCGCTGCTGCTTCATCGTGCCGGGCACGAGGTCGGGCACGTCCGCCTCGGTGTAGCCGACGCCGCCGATCCCGTTGGGGATCCCGATGTCACGCATCAGGGAGATCAGCACGGACGGGAGCTGCTCGCTCGGGTCGTTCGCCTTGTCCGCCCGCGGGTCGAGCATCTCCGCGGCCCGCAGGTGCCGCTCCGGGGCGCTGTCGAAGGAGAACCGGAACGCCTCCGGAGCCGTGAGCGACACGGACTGGCCGTGCGGCACCATCGGCTCCTCCTGCGGGTAGCCCGCGGGCCGGTAGTCCTTCACCATGCCGGCGATCGGGTAGGCGTTGGCGTGCGGGATGTGCACGCCCGAGTTGCCGAAGCCCATGCCGGCGAACGTGGCCGCCATCATCATGTTCGACCGTGCCTCGACGTCGTCGGCTCCGCGGTGCACCGCGGTGCGGAACGACTGCGCGAGCAGGGCGAGGGACTTCTCGCACCACAGGTCGGACACCGGGTTGGAGCCGCAGTACGTCACCCGCTCCTCGGGCTTCTTGCGGTCGAAGGTGGTGTACCAACGCGCGGTGTAGGACTCCACCGCGTGGCAGACGATGTCCATGCCGGACGCCGCGGTGACCTCGGGCGGCAGGCTCATCGTGAGGAGCGGGTCGATCACGGCCAGCGTCGGCCGCAGCCGCCAGTGGCTGATCCCGGTCTTGACCTTCATCGACAGGATGTCCAGCACGCACATCGCCGTGGACTCCGAGCCGGTGCCCGCCGTGGTCGGGATCGCGATGAGCGGCTTCAGCTGGCCCGGCGGTGTCTTCGCGGAGCCGATGGGCTTGTTGATGTAGTCCATCAGCTCACCGGGGTAGCTGGTGAGCAGGTTGATCGCCTTGGCGGTGTCGATCGCCGACCCGCCACCGACGGCGACGAACCCGTCCCACGGCCCCTGCGCGCGGGCGTACTCGGTGGCCTTGTTCATCGAGTCGTCGGTGGGCTCGACGTGCACCGCGTCGAAGATCTCCGACTCGATGTCGTAGCGGCGCAGGTTGTCAGCGATCCGCTCGGGCACGCCCAGCGCGTGGATCCCGTGGTCGGTGACGATCAGGACCCGCCGCACGCCGTACCCGGACATCTCGAAACCGACCTCGTCGGACGCGCCCGCGCCGAACTTCAGCGGCGGCGCGCCCCACGTGAAGATCGTCTCTTCAGAGAGGTCGATCATGTGTACGAGCCCTTCGGCGCGGTGCGCAGCTGGTGGATCTGCTCGGCGTCGTGGCCGAACACCATCTGCGCGCCGGTGCGTTCCTGGATGCCGCGCAGCTTCTCCACCGAGGCGTAGAAGTCCTCGAGGTTGTTGACGATCGCGGCGGGCGTGGCCGGCGGCCCGTAGCTCTCACCCATGTACACCGCGTCCGACGTGAAGATCATCGTGCCGGTGTCGGGCAGGTCGACCTGCATCGACATGCACCCGACCGTGTGACCCGGTGTCTCGATCAGCGTGACGCCGGGGAGGAACTCGGCGTCGCCGGACACGGTCTCGAACTCGAGGCCCTCGTAGTCGGTCTTGAGGTGCGCGCCGGTGAAGAGCCCGTCGAAGCCGAACGCGAAGTCCTTCTCCCGCTGGTGGCAGACGAGCTTGGCGTTGGTGTCCTTGAACATCTGGGCGTTGCCGGCGTGGTCGAAGTGCAGGTGCGACAGCACGACGTAGTCGATCTCGTCGAGGCCGATGCCCAGCTGGTTCAGCCGCGAGTCGAGGTACTCCTCGTCGCTCACGTGGTCGTAGGGGAAGAACTCCTGCAGGCCGGTGGGCCCCCACCGTTCCTCCCAGTCGCGGGGGCAGCTGGTGTCCCACAGCAGCCTGCCGGCGTCGGTCTCCACGAGGACGCAGTGCGTGGGGACGTCGACCCAGGGCGCGGGCCCGTCCTTGTGACTGCGGTCGGTGATCGAGCGTCCCGGCTTCAGCAACAGCCAGGTGAGGTCGGCCGTCATCGCTCCGCAGGGGATCACGGTCACCTTGTTCGCGGTTGCCATCATGATCCTCTCGGCGCTGAGGGACGGGTCTCTCGACCGTGGCACTCGGGCAGCGCCCCGTCAATCCATGCGCACTGATCGATGGATCAGGTGTCGGCGGGGTGGAGCACCCGGCGCTCGCGGCTTGCCGAGGCCCATTCTCGGGTAGGCCATCCCGCAGTCGTTGCGAGCCCGGTGGGCTCCGCACCGGCCACGGAGGAGGCAGGACGTGACCGTGCTGGACGCGCGGTGGGAGCGGGCGCTGCTCGGCCTGATCGCGCGGTCGCACCTGCTTGCGGGAGACGCGATCACGGCCACGCTCGACGAGGTCCTCGCGCCGCTGCGGCTGCGGTCCGACGTGTACGTCATCGACCACGAGCAGGTCGAGCTCCGGCCGCTGCGGCCGGGCGTCGCGATGATCCGCGCGGACGGCACCCCGGCCGGGCGGGCGTACCAGCTGGGAACGGTCATCGAGGGCGACCCCGACGAGCACGTGCTCTGGGTGCCCTTGATCGACGGCGTCGAGCGGCTCGGCGTGCTCCGCGTCCAGCTCGACGCGGACGATCCGGGGGTCCGTGACCCGCAGCTCGGCGAGCGCTGCATCGTCGTCAGCAGCACGCTCGCCCACGTCCTCGCGTCCAAACTGCAGCAGAGCGACCTGCTCGCGACGGTGCCGCGCTCGCAGCCCATGTCGGTGGCGGGCGAGCTGCTCTGGCAGCTGCTCCCGCCGCTGACCGTCGGCACCGGGTCACTCGCGCTCGCCGCCGTGCTCGAGCCCGCCTACGACGTGAGCGGGGACGCCTTCGACTACACGGTCGGAGCCGGCGAGGCCCAGTTCGCGATCTTCGACTCGTCCGGGCACGACCTGAGCGCCGGCCTCACCGCCTCCGTCGCGCTCGCCGCCGCACGCACCGCCCGCCGGGAGGGGTTGGACCTCCTCGGCGTCGCCGATCGCATCGACAACGCGCTCATCGAGCAGTTCGCCGACCACCGGTTCGTCACCGGGGTGCTGGCCCGGCTCGACCTCGTCACCGGACGGCTGCGCTACCTCGTCGCCGGGCATCCCGTCCCGGTGCTGCTGCGAAGCGGGCGGGCCGTGCGCAGCCTCGAGGGCACCCTGCGGATGCCGTTCGGGCGGCTCGCGCTGCTCGCCCCGCAGACCGCCGAGCCCGCCGAGGAGCTGCTGGAGCCGGGCGACCGGCTGCTCCTGCACAGCGACGGCGTGGTGGAGGCGCGTGACGCCGATGGCGCGGAGTTCGGCATCGACCGGCTGGTCGAGCTCGCCGAGCACGCGGCCGCCGACGGCCTGCCCGCACCGGAGATGCTGCGCAGGCTCGCCCACGCCGTCCGGCGGCACCGCGACGGCCCGCTCCAGGACGACGCCACGCTCATGCTCGTGGAGTGGTCCGGGAGCGCCGCCGCCCGGTTGGTGCCGGAGCCCACCCGGGACACCACCCGCGAACTCGACGACCGCGAGAGCTGAGACCGGCGGCGGCATATGGTCGGGGCGTGGATCCTGACTCGCCCTCCGAGCTGTTCGACGCGTCCGCGTGGCGTCCGGTCGAGGGCTTCGACTTCGCCGACATCACCTACCACCGGGCCGTGGACACCGGAGCGGTGCGGATCGCCTTCCACCGCCCCGAGGTTCGCAACGCCTTCCGGCCGGGCACGGTGGACGAGCTCTACCGCGCCCTCGACCACGCGCGGCAGACCCCCGACGTCGGCTGCGTGCTGCTCACCGGCAACGGACCGTCCCCGAAGGACGGCGGGTGGGCGTTCTGCTCGGGAGGCGACCAGCGGATCCGCGGGCGCAGCGGCTACCAGTACGCCTCCGGCGACACCGCCGACACCGTCGACCCCGCCCGGGCAGGACGGCTGCACATCCTGGAGTGCCAGCGGCTCATCCGGTTCATGCCGAAGATCGTGATCGCGGTCGTGCCCGGCTGGGCCGCGGGCGGTGGTCATTCGCTCCACGTCACCTGCGACCTGACGCTGGCCAGCGCCGAGCACGCCCGGTTCAAGCAGACGGACGCCGACGTCGGCTCGTTCGACGGCGGCTTCGGCTCGGCGTACCTGGCCCGGCAGGTGGGCCAGAAGTTCGCCCGCGAGATCTTCTTCCTGGGCCGCGAGTACAGCGCGGAGGACGCGCACCGCATGGGCATGGTGAACGCCGTCGTGCCGCACGCCGACCTGGAGAAGGAGGCGCTGGAGTGGGCGCGGGAGGTCAACCGCAAGTCGCCCACCGCGCAGCGGATGTTGAAGTACTCCTTCAACCTGATCGACGACGGGCTGGTCGGCCAGCAGCTGTTCGCCGGCGAGGCCACGCGGCTCGCGTACATGACGGACGAGGCGGTCGAGGGAAGGGACGCCTTCCTGCAGAAGAGAGAGCCGGACTGGACGGGATACCCGTGGCATTACTAGTCCCGTGACAGCGCTCCGGGTGATCACCGTCGACGGCTCCGCCGACGCCGTCGACCGGCTCGCCGACTCGCTGCGTGCCGCCCTCGCCGGGGGCGCGGCGGTGCTGCCCGTCGCACCCGGCGAGGCGGCCGTCGCCGGGGAACCGGGCGAGGGGGCGGCGGTCGTGATCGCCACCTCCGGCTCGACGGGCACCGCGAAGCACGTGGTGCTCTCCGCCGCCGCGCTGCAGGCGTCCGCGCAGGCCACCGCCGCGCGGCTCGGTGGGCCCGCCCGGTGGCTGCTCGCGCTGCCCGCCCAACACGTGGCAGGGGTGCAGGTGGTGGTCCGAGCCCTGCTCGCGGGTGCCCCGCCGGTGGTGCAGGACCTGCGTGGCGGCTTCCGGCCGGACGCCTTCGCCGTGGCCACGCGCGAGCTCGGCGCCGACCGGCGCTGCACGAGCCTGGTGCCCACCCAGCTCGGCCGGCTCCTCGACGCGGGCGGCGCCGCCCTCGACGCGCTGCGCAGCTACACCGCCGTGCTCGTCGGTGGGGCGGCCCTCGCGCCGCAGCTGCACGAGCGTGCCCTCGCGGCCGGCGTCGCGGTCGTCACGACGTACGGGATGAGCGAGACCGCCGGCGGCTGCATCTACGACGGCCGCCCGCTCGACGGCGTGCGCGTCGAGCTGGGGGCCGGCGGGCGGATCCGGCTCGGCGGACCGACGCTCGCCGACGGCTACCTCGGCGACCCGGAGCTCACGGCCGCCGCGTTCACCGGTGGCTGGTTCCGCACCGGGGACCTCGGCCGCTGGCAGGCCGGCCGGCTGGAGGTGCTCGGCCGCGCCGACGACATGATCGTCACCGGCGGGGAGAACGTGGCCCCCGCGGCCGTGGAGCGGGTGCTCACCGCGCAGCACGGGGTGGTCGCCGCCTGCGCCGTCGGGGTGCCTGACGACGAGTGGGGGCAGGTCGTCGCGGCGGCGGTCGTGCCGGAGGTCGCCGGGCCGCCCGGCCCGCTCGACCCCGCGCTCGCCGAGCGCCTGCAGGAGGCGGTGCGCGCCGCGATCGGGCGGGCCGCGGTACCCCGGATCCTGCGCGCCGTGCCGCGGATCCCGGTGCGCGGCATCGGCAAACCCGACCGGGCGGCCACGGCCCGGCTCCTCACCGCCGATGACGTACCTGCCCAGATCGTCGTCCCCTCACACCCCCGTAACGGATGATCATCGGCTACACCCCTTCGGGCCCGTCACTCTGAGTTGATTGACGACCACGGAAACGTTAGGTCTCCTGCCTCGTAGGACACGTGCGTCACACGAGCACCAAGGGGACCGACCGGATGAAATGGGGCACTGCGACCGCGCTGCTCGGCATCGCGGGCAGCCTCGCGCTCGGTCCCGCCACGCCGACGGAAGCCGGCCCGCCGACGCTCTCCTGGACGGCCGACCTACGGCACGCGGAGGCCGCGGGCGTCGTGCTCGACGGGGACACGGCCCGGATCGACCCGGACACCGCATTCGTCGCCGTCGCCGAGGACGCCCCGGCGGACGCCACCGCCGAGCCGACGGGCCTGCTCACCTTCCCCGCCCGCCGCCTCGCCGTGGCCACCGACCGGGTCGTCGCCGCCGTGACGGGCGAGGTCCCGGCCGGAGCCACCGCCACCGTCGACGTCAGGGGGCTTCGCGGCAGCGGCGGATGGACGGAGTGGATCCCGGCCACCCCCGCAGCGGACGGTCCGGCCGTCACGCTCCCGACCGCGGCTGCCGAGGTGCAGGCCCGGCTCGTCCTCTCCGGCGACCCGGCCGCCGGACCCACCGTTCGCGAGGTCACGCTCACCGCCCGTCCGGCACCACCGGGCCGGGCCGAGGAGGACGACCGCGCGCTCGCGCTCACCTACCACGTGTTCGCGACGCGCGAGGGCCTCGCCGGCGGCACCACCGCGAACGGCCACCGGATCCAGGAACGCGACCACTTCGTGGCACTCCCGTCCCGCCGGGCGCTGGCGCCGCGCGACAGCAGCGACTACTCCGTGCGCGTGTGCGCGCCGACCGGACGCTGCGCGTTCGCCCCCGTCTGGGATGTCGGGCCGTGGAACACCCGCGACGACTACTGGAACCCCGGTTCCCGGCGGCAGCAGTGGGGTGACCTGCCGCAAGGGGTGCCACAGGCCCAGGCCGCCCACGGCAACGGATACAACGGGGGCCGCGACCAGTACGACCGCAAGGTCGCCAACCCGGCCGGCATCGATCTCGGCGACGGGCTCTTCTGGGACGCCCTCGGTCTGAAGAACAACGCATGGGTGGATGTCGAGTACCTGTGGACCGGAGCGGAGCACCTGGCCCGGGTGGAGGCCGCCACCGACGTCCGCGCGGCCCCGAACACCGTGGCCGAGGTCGTCGGACTCGCCGCAGGCCGCGCATCAGTGCCGGTCGAGTGCGAGCAGGACGCGGGCGCCGGCCGCTGGCTGCGCATCGGCACCGACCAGTACATCGAGGCCGCTGCCGTCCGCGACCCGCCCCGGGTCGGCGCCTGCGAGCCGTCCGTCGCGCCCTGAGCCGAAACGCGGAACTCGCGCGTTCGTTCGCGGGACTCACCGGTCGGAACGCTCGACTCCCGCCCGGGATAACGTGCGGGTGTGGCCACGATCGCGCAGTGGGTGGAGGGTGCTCGACCACGCACCCTGCCGACCGCTCTCTCCCCCGTCATCGCCGGCACCGGAGCAGCGATCGGGCACGGCGTCGTCGCACCCGGGCGGGCACTGCTGGCGTTGGTCGTCGCGGTCTCGCTCATGATCGGTGTGAACTACGCCAACGACTACTCCGACGGCATCCGCGGCACGGACGACGAGCGCGTGGGGCCGTTGCGACTGGTCGGGTCGCACCTCGCCACGCCGTCGACGGTGCGGTCGGCCGCGTTCGTCGCGTTCGCGGTGGCAGGCCTGGCCGGGTTGACCCTGGTGTCGCTGAGCCAGGAGTGGTGGCTGATCGCCGTGGGAGCGGTCTGCATCGTGGCCGCGTGGTTCTACACCGGCGGCTCGCGCCCCTACGGCTACCTGGGCTTCGGCGAGATCGCGGTCTTCATCTTCTACGGGCTCGTCGGCGTCCTCGGCACCGTGCTCACGCAGAGCGGGCCGCCCGGGGCGCTCGCCGTCGTCACCGCGATCGGCGTGGGCATGCTCACGAGCGCCGTGCTGGTGGCCAACAACCTGCGCGACATCCCGACCGACACCACCGTGGGGAAGCGCACGCTCGCCGTGCGGATGGGCGACCGGGACACCCGCCGCCTCTACGTGGCGCTGGTGCTGCTGCCCTTCCTGCTCTCGGTGGGCGCCGGGCTGCGGAGCTGGGCGATGCTCCTCGCGCTGCTGGCGCTGCCGTTCGCCCTGATCCCCGTGCGCGACGCCCTCCGGGGCGCGGAGGGTGCCAGGCTCATCCGCGTGCTGGCGCAGACCGGGGTGCTGCTGCTGGCCTGGTCACTGCTGACGGCGATCGGCCTCGCGGTCGGACGGTTCGTCTGACGCGTCGAGCGGTTGCTCCGCGGGTGCGTCGGCCGGCGTGTCGCCGCGCAGCCGGGCCCGCAGCGCGTCCCGCTCCCGGGCACGCCGCTCCCGGGCGGTCGTGAGCGCCCCGTCCAGCCGCCCGCGCAGCCCGCGGAACAGGACCATCGACAGCGGCAGCGCCACGATCAGCGCGACCAGCACCGCGATGACGAGCGGGACGCCCGCCAGCAACAGCAGCGCGGTGACGAGCACCACCAGTGCGACACGAGCGGCAGCGTAGAGCGCCACGGTGGCAGCCAGCCCTGGTTGCCGTTCCGTGGGGGTCGGCGACGTCATACACCGAGCGTACGACCGGGTCAGGAGACTGCTCCGGCCAGCCGCGTGTGCGGTGTCCGGTTCGTCCTTGAAGAGCCCTTTACCTCCGGACAACCGTTCGAGTACCTGGGGTCCCAGGTGTCACGATGGCCCGGAAACACCGCGTTCTGGGAGGTCATGGATGACGATCACGGCACACACCGGCAGCAACGAGCGACTGCTCACCCCCGGTGAGGTTGCGGCGCTCTTCCGGGTCGACCCGAAGACCGTCACCCGATGGGCATCCGCCGGCCGGATCGGCTCGATCCGCACCCCGGGCGGACACCGCCGGTTCCGTGAGTCCGAGGTACGCAGCATGCTGGCCGACCTCACGAGCGAAGCCACGCTGCCGCCCGCCCGCCCCTGAGCGAGCCCCATTCACAGCACTTCACCCCGACGCCGCACGTCCTCGGCTAACCTCGGCGTCGGAGGTGGTTCGACAATGCTGTTCCTCATCGCATTCGTCGGCGCCGCGATCATCGCTCTGGTGCTGTGGAAGGCGATGAACTCCGGCGCCGTCGAGTTCCCGCAGCAGCCCCAGCGGCGAGGTCCGGTGGCCGGACCGAGCCGCGCACCACGGGTGAGCGGCCCGGACGACGATCCGGATTTCCTACGTCAACTCGACGAGAAGGTTCGCAGGCGCGACGAGCCGCCGGGCGCCTGAGGCCCGCCGGCCGTCAGGCCGGGGGGCCTTCGAAAGCATCGGCCACCGCGGCCGCGACCTCCAGCAACGCGAGCCGGGTGCCCGGCTCGAGCCGGTCGAGGTCTACTTCCGCGCCCTCCTCGAGGTGGGCGTCGAACGGGATCCTCGTCACCGTGCGGCAGCGCGCCGCGAAGTGCTCTGCCACCTTCCCGAGGTCCACCCCGCCCGCGGAGCGGTGCACGCAGTTGATCACCGCCACCGAGTTCTTCACCAGGTCGCCGTGACCGTGGGCGTCGAGCCAGTCCATCGTGGCCGACGCGCTGCGGGCCCCGTCGATCGAGCCCGACGACACGATGATGAGCTGGTCGGCGAGGCCGAGGACGCCGTACATCGCGGAGTGCATGAGTCCGGTGCCACAGTCGGTGAGCACGATGTTGTAGAAGTGCTCCAGCAGCGTCACGGTGCGGCGGTAGTCGTCCTCGCTGAACGCCTCCGACACCGCCGGATCCTGCTCGCTCGCCAGCACCTCCAGCCGGGACGCGCCCTGTGACGTGTACGCCCGCACGTCGCTGTAGCGGCGCACGCGCTGGGCGTCGCGCAGCAGGTTACGCACGGTGGCGCTGGTCTCGAGCGGGATCTTCTGGCTGAGCGTGCCGCGGTCGGGGTTGGCGTCCACCGCCACCACCCGGTCGCCGCGCAGCGAGGCGAACGTGGCGCCGAGGGTGGCGGTCACCGTGGTCTTGCCGACACCGCCCTTGAGGCTCAAGATGGCGATCTTGTAGCAGCCGAGCAGCGGGCGGTTGACCCGCGCCGTCAGCTCCCGTTTGCGGATGTCGAACGGGCTCTCGCCCGGGTTGATCAGCCGCCCCGACAGGAGGTAGACGAGCCGCCGCCATCCGGACTGCGGGGGCCGGCGAGTTTGCGTGAGCACCCTCGCCGTGGTCAGGTCGGGCCGCGATGCGCGGCCGCTGCGGGCACGCTGCGCCTCCTGGGCCGCCACCGCGCCCGGATCGATCCAGCGTGCGCCGCGCGGCGGGGTGCGGGAATCGGCGGGCGGAGCGACCGCCGACTCTCCCGACCCGTCAGTGGCCTTCCGATCGGCCCGCAGCTGGTTCGGCATCGTCGTGTCGCCACCCGGCTCGGCCGGGCGCGGCGCGGCGGCGACACGATCCGGATCGGGGCGTGGGATCGGTGGCACCCGTGGCGCCGCGGGGGCACGGGACGGGGTGGCCCCCCACCGCTCCCGCACATACCGGCCCACGGAGCCGTCCGGGTAATCCCGATCGTCACCGGATTGACGCTCTGTCATCAGTACATCCCGCCGAACCCGCCGAATCGACCGCTGAACCCCCACATGGACGCCGACGGTAGTCGGCCGATTGCCCGGGGTCGAGGGGCGGTCGGGTGGCGCCGTGTCACGCCGCGTCAGCCCACCCCGGCGTACGAGTGCAGACCGGCGACGACCATGTTGATGAAGAAGAGGTTGAAAATCATCGTAGCGAAGCCGGCAGCGTTCACCCACGCCGCCCGACCGGTGCGCCAGCCCGCGGTGGCTCGGGCGTGCAGGTACGCCGCGTAGATCACCCAGGCGACGAACGCGACGGTCTCTTTCGGGTCCCATCCCCAGAACCGGCCCCACGCGGCCTCGGCCCAGATCGCCCCGGTGATGACCGCGAACGTGTACAGCGGGAACGCGACGATCGTGGTGCGGTAGGCGAGCCGGTCGAGCGCGTCGGCTGCCGGCAGCTTCTCGGCGATCCCGGCGAGCCATCCCGAGCGGCGCAGCAGGAACAGCAGGCTCGTGACACCGGAGACGAGCAGCAGCCCGCAGGAGATGCTGATCGTGCTGACGTGGATGCTCATCCAGTACGAGCGCAGCGGCGGCACCACGGGACCGGCCGGCGCGTAGAGCACCGAGCCGGCCAGCGCCATCAGGACGAGCACCGGGAACAGCACGAACGGCCCCGCGGGCCGCGCCGTGGGCGCCTTGCGCAGCACGACCAGCCACGTGACGACCGCCGCGACGGAGATCGCCGAGATGTACTCGTACATGTTGCCCATCGGCCACCGCTGCGCCGCGACCCCACGGGTGGCGATCGAGGCCAGCTGCAGCAGCGCGCCGAGCACGACCAGCGCGACGGCCATCCGCCCGAAGCGCTCCGCCCGCCCGCGCACCGGTTCGTCCAGCTCAACGTCCGGCCCACCGGCACCCACCAGGGCGGGTGCCTTCGCCCGCGCCGCCGCGAACTCCACGGCGTGGAAGATCATCGCCAGCGCGTAGATCCCGGCCGCCGCCACGAACAGGCGATCGCTGTAGGTGGCGAGTTCCGACACTGTCATCGGCTGTCCTCCGGTGCTGCCTTGGGTGGGTCCAGCAGGTCCGCCCGCAAGCGGTCGAACTCCTCGCCGTAGCCCGCTCGGTCGGTGCGCGCCAGCCCGCCGATCTCGACGACGGTACGGGCGCCGTCGTCCGTCGGCGTGAGCCGGGCCCAGAACCTGCGCCTGCGGATCGTCAGCGAGAGCCCGAGCCCGGCCAGCAGGATCACGGAGAAGACGAGCACCGCCTCCTGCCCCGGGTCGTAGCTGACCTGCAGGTACGCCCAGTTCTGCACGCTGTCGAAGCGGACCACGGTGCCGTCGTCGAGGGTCAGCGACTCTCCGGGCAGCAGGTTGGCCCGCGCGACCCGGACCAGCGCACCCGAGTCAACCATGCGCTGGTCCACCTGGAAGATCGACTGGCCGCGGCCGTCGTCGAGCCCGAGGTCGCCGCGCAGGACGTCGACCGCGACCTCGGGGGCGAGCAGGGCGGGGAACACCGACGTGACGAGGTCGCCACCGGACGTCGTGGGGGCGAACAGGCCGGTGACGGCGAGCTGCGAGGTGCGCCGCTTCTCCTCGTCGGTGACGCCCGGCGGCTCGAACTTCGTGGCGCCCTCCGAGAGGAGGGTGCCCTGGTCGACCGGGCGCCACTGGACCTCGCCCGTGCGCTGCTGCCCGTCCGGGAACGTCACGGTGAACCGCGGCGCGTAGCCGTGGCCGAGCAGGTAGACGCGGTGGCCGTCGACCCGCAGCGGGTGGTTGACCTCCAGCTGGTGGGTGCGCCACCCGTCGACGCGGCCCGCCTCCACGTCCTCGGCGCTCTGGTAGGAGAGATCCCCGCGGAAGGTCGAGGGCTGCCCGTTCGGATCGAAGTCGGCCTCGAAGTCGTCGAGACGCACGCAGAACGGGGTGAGGCCGGTGCCGTCGACGCGCAGCCCCGCGCGGAACGAGTCGTAGCCGAGGATGCCCGTGTTGCAGAACTGGCCCCCGCCGGACATGACGATGACCTGGCCCTCGTAGCCGTAGAGCTTCCCGGCGGCGAAACCGAGCAGCAGGCCGATCAGGCTCAGGTGGAACAGCAGGTTCCCGGCCTCGCGCAGGTAGCCCTTCTCCGCGGAGACCGTGCGTCCCGGCCCGTCCGGCCGCTCGGCACGCCGCCAGCCACGCAGCCGGGAGTGGACGCGTTCGGTGGCCTCCTCGATCCCGACGTCGAGGGTGGCGCTCGCGTGGTGCGGCATCCGGGCCAGGTTGCGCGGGGTGGCCACCGGCTCGGCGCGCAGCACCGCGGCGTGCTCGACGGTGCGCGGCAGCACGCACCCGACCAGCGAGATCATCAACAGCAGGTAGATCGCCGCGAACCACGGCGCGGCGAACAGGTCGAAGAACCCGAGACGGTCGAGCGTGGGCGCGAGCCAGGGGTAGTCGGTGAAGTACTGGTCGACGAGCTGCCGGTTGAGCGACCGCTGCGGCAGCAGCGCTCCGGGCAGCGCGGCGAGCGCCAGCAGGAACAGCAGCACGAGGGCCGTGCGCATGGAGGTGAGCCCGCGCCAGGCGTTGCGCAGCACGGCCCACACCTGTCCGAGTCCCGCTTCGGGTGCGGGCGAGTCGGGGTCCGGGTGCTCGCGGGTCGGGGTCTCGGTGGGGGTGGCCATCGCTACAGCACCGGGACGAAGCCGGCGATGGACACCTGCAACCGCGCCAGCAGGTCGCCCCACAGCCCGGTGACGAGCAGTACCCCGACCGCCACCATCAGCGCCCCGCCTGCGAGCTGGATCGCGCGGGTGTGGCGGCGCAGCCAGCCGAGCGCCCGCACGGCCCGCGCCGCACCGAGCGCGATCAGCACGAACGGCAGGCCGAGCCCCGCGCAGTACGCGATCGTCAGCACGACGCCGCGCAGGGAGCCGCCGCCGGTACCCGCGGCCACCGCCACGACGCCCGCGAGGGTCGGCCCGATGCACGGCACCCAGCCGAGGCCGAACACCGCGCCCAGCAGCGGAGCACCCCAGAGGCCGGCGCGCGGCACCCAGTGCACCCGCTTCTCCCGCTGGAGCACGGGCACCAGCCCGACGAACGCCAGCCCCATCACGATCATGACGACGCCGCCCGCGCGCTGCAGCGTGGCCTCGTTGGCCACGAGCGCGTCGGCGAGCCAGACGACACCCGTGAGGATCGTGCCGAACACGACCGTGAAGCCCGCGACGAAGAGCGCCGCGGCCCCGGCGACCCGGAACCGGCCGGACCGCCGCTCCTCGGCCTCCCCCACCGTGGCCGGTGGGGCGTCGGCGCCGACGAGTCCCGCCAGGTAGGCGAGGTAGCCCGGGACGAGCGGGACCACGCACGGCGACGCGAAGCTCACCGCACCGGCCAGTACGGCCACGGCGGCGGCGAGCAGCAGCGGTCCGGAGACCGCGAGCGTCGTCGAGGGGTCCATCACCCAAGAGGGTAGGCCGCGTGTTAGGGGCCGCCCGCACCGGGTTCTACGCGATGTAGTGGATCCGCGCGGATCGGTCAGGCGGACGAGGGCGGCTCGGCCTGCAGACGCTGGACCAGCGGCATCAGCTCGGGAACGCGGATCGCCATCAGGAACACCGCGGCCACCCGGTGCTGCTGGTCGAGCACGAGGGTGGAGGGCACCGTGTTGCGCGGGTAGCCGCTCAGCCGCGCCAGGACGCGGCCGGGCGGATCGAAGATCGAGTCGAAGGTGACGCCGCGGTCGCGGACGAAGTCGGCTGCCGCCTGGCGCTCGTCGCGGACGTCGATGCCGAGCACGACGGCGCCGGTCTGCTCCTGCACGAACTGCAGGCCGGGCATCTCCTCCCGGCAGGGGCCGCACCACGAACCCCAGATGTTGACGATCACGACCTTGCCCGCGTAGTCGTCGAGGCCCACGGTGGCACCGTCACGCAGCAGGCTGTCGCCCGCGATGCCGCTGACGGTGCCGCGGCTCTCCGGCGGGTCGTAGAAGATCGTGGTCTGGCCGCCCGGCGCGACGAACTCGAACTCCCCGCCACGGGCCACCGCGTCCCGCGAGCCGGAACAACCGGCCAGGAACAGCACGGCGAGAGCGACCGCGAGCAGGCGGTTCATGCGCCGGTCTGCGCGGGATCGCTGGCGCCCGCGGGCTCGGTGTAGCACACCTGCGTGAGCTCGGTGCCGGTGAACACGAGCGACGTGAGCGACGCAAGGGCGCACTGCCTGCGCCGCGGGTCGTGCCACAGCCGCTGCCCGGTGACGAACCGGCGCAACGTCCAGATCGGCAGCTGGTGCGACACGCACACCGCCTCGTGGCCCTCGGCGAGCCCGCGCGCGAGGTTGACCGCGGCCAGCATGCGGTGCGCGATCCGCACGTACGGCTCCCCCCACGAGGGGGTGAACGGGTCGCGCAGCAGCGGCCAGTGGCGCGGGCTGCGCAGCGCGCCGCCGCCGACGGAGACGGTCTTGCCCTCGAACCGGTTGTCCGCCTCGATCAGCCCACCGTCCGTGCGCACCTCGAGGCCGTGGACGGCCGCGAGCGGGGCGGCGGTCTCCTGCGCGCGCTCCAGCGGAGAGGCGAGCACGGCCGTCACGTCGGCCTCGGCGAGCGCCTTGGCGACGACCTCTGCCTGGCTGCGGCCGTTCTCGGAGAGGCGGAACCCCGGAAGCCGGCCGTAGAGGATCCCGGTGGGGTTGTGCACCTCGCCGTGGCGCAGCAGGTGGACGACCGTGCGCGCGCCACTCATTGCCCGGCCTCCGCCGGAGGCGTCGCCACCGCGGCGGCCTTCGCCGCCGCCGGGAGCGCGTCGGCGATCACCTGCCAGGTGTCGTCGTCGAGCGCCGCGGAGACGAACCACGCCTCGAAGGCGCTCGGTGGCGCGTAGACCCCACGGTCGAGGAGCGCATGGAAGAAGCCCGGGAACCGCCACGTGGCGGCGGCTTGGGCACCCGCGTAGTCGTGCACCTCGTCCCCGGTGAAGAACACCGACAGCAGGTTGCCCGCGAACTGCACGCGGTGCGGCACCCCCTCGGCGCTCAGCGCATCGCCGATCAGCCGGCCCAGGCGGGCCGCGTTGGCGTCGAGCGCGGTGTAGACGTCGGCGTCGGCGTGCCGCAGGGTGGCGAGCCCCGCGGCGACGGCGACCGGGTTCCCGGACAACGTGCCTGCCTGGTAGACCGGGCCGGCCGGGGCGAGGTAGCTCATGTACGCCACCGATCCGCCGAACGCCGCAGCGGGCAGGCCACCGGACATCACCTTGCCGAACGTGTAGAGATCGCCCGCGACCCCGTCGATCCCGAACCACCCGGACGCGGACACCCGGAACCCGGTCATCACCTCGTCGATCACGAGCAGCGCGCCCGCGGCGTGGCAGATCTCGCGCAACCCCGCGTTGAAGCCGGGGCGAGGGGCGATCGCGCCCATGTTGCCCGCCGCCGCCTCGGTGATGACGCAGGCGATGTCGGCGCCCCGCTCGGCGAACACCGCGCGGACCGCGTCGAGATCGTTGTACGGGAGCACGATCGTGTCGGCGGCCTGCGCCCCGGTGACGCCGGGGCTGGTCGGCAGCCCGAGCGTGGCCACCCCGGAACCCGCCTGGGCGAGCAGCGCGTCGACGTGCCCGTGGTAGCAGCCCGCGAACTTGACGACGCCGCGGCGACCGGTGATCCCGCGGGCGAGCCGGATCGCGCTCATCGTGGCCTCGGTGCCGGAGTTGACCAGCCGCACCTGCTCGACCGGCTCGACCCGGCCGATGATCTCCTCGGCCAGCTCGACCTCCGCGGGCGTCGGCGCTCCGAAGGACAGGCCGTGGCCCGCCGCCGTACGCACGGCGTCCACGACGGCCGGGTGCGCGTGCCCGAGGATCATCGGGCCCCACGAGCTGACGAGGTCGACGTAGCGGTTCCCGTCGGCGTCGGTGAGCCACGGACCCGCCGCCGAGACGAGGAACCGCGGCGTGCCGCCCACGGCGGAGAACGCCCGGACCGGGGAGTTCACCCCTCCGGGGATCGCGGCGCACGCCCTGTCGAACAGGCGCCGCGAGTTCTCGGTGCGGGCGGCGGTCTCTTGGCCGGACGGGATCGGCGAGCTAGCCACACTGCCAGTCTCACATCCGGCCCCGGGGCGCCGTGGCCCGGGATCAGGCGCGGGCGCCCCGGAACCAGCGACTGGGATCCGGCAGGAACATGATGATCGTGCCTCCGACGGAGGCTGCCACGACGGCCAGGATCAGCACCAGGCTGCCCGTGTCGCCGGACGCGCCGGTGAACATGCCGGCCAGCAACAGCAGGGTGAACCCGACCGTCATGATCGTCAGAACGATGCGCGCCCAGTTGCGGCCCAGGAACGCCAGCACGGCGAACAGGAGGTAGAGCACTGCCAGCGCGAGGATGACGGCGGCGGCACCGCGCAGGGCCGTCAGGAGCGTCTCGGGGGTGAGACCGGCCTGCGTCAGCTGCTGCTCGTACTCCGGCGGGATCGCGTCCGCGTTCAGCGGCAGGGCCACCAGCAGTGCCCCTGCCGCGAGGAACGGCAGCGTGCTGATGATCAGCAGCACGAGCGCGAGGATCATGATGCCCGGCCTGGGGGCGGGCGTGCTGTCCTCAGGGCCGAGACCAGCGGCGTCGCCAGTGAAGGGGACGCCGCCGTACTGGCCGGGCTGACCGTAGGGGTTGTACTGCTGGGGCTGGCCGTACTGCCCCGGCTGCGCGCCGTACTGGCCGGGCTGGCCGTACTGCCCCGGTTGCCCGTACTGGCCGGGCTGCCCGTACTGCGGCTGCCCCTGCTGCGTGTACGGGTTGTACTGGGGCGACTGGTCGTACCCGCCCGGGGGCGGCTGCCCGTACTGGCCGGGTTGGCCGTACTGGCCCGGCTGGCCGTACTGGCCCGGGGGCTGCTGCCCGTACTGGCCCGGCTGGGCGTACGGCTGCTGGCCGGACTGACCCGGCTCGCCGTACTGCCCCGGCTGGGCGGGCTGCTGCCCCTGGGAACCCGGCTGCCCCGACCCGTCGCCCGGCGAAGCGGCGCCCGACTGGTCGTCGGGCTGTTGTCCCCCGCTGCGCGGGTCGGAGGGTGTACTCACGGCGTCACCGTAGGTCCGTGTGTCCTCGACTGTCCACGGGAGCTACCCGTCCTTGCGATGGATGTCCTCGGACATCCGCACCACGGCGTAGAAGAACTCGAGGGTGACCCTGAACAAGATCAAGTAGAACAGCAGAGCGATGCCGCCGCCGATCAGTACGACCAGACCGAGGCCCACGCCCTGGGAGAACCCACCGATGAGCACGCCGATGTAGATCAGGCCCAGCAGGACCATCCCGACGATGTAGAGGATCTTCACCACGGCCGGCGTGGCGAAGGAGTTGAACTCGAAGTCGAAGAGGGCCGCGAACGGGCTCGCCGACCGCTGCTGCGGGCCACCCGGCTGGCCGGGCGGCGGACCGAAGCCTCCGGGCTGCCCCTGCTGCGGGTATCCACCCCATGCGGGCGGAGGCTGCTGCGGCTGCTGCTGCTGTCCGAACCCACTCGGGTAGGGCGGCGGCTGCTGCTGCCCACCCTGCCAACCCTGCTGGCCGGGCTGGTACTCGCCGGGGGATCCCGGGTCGTTGCTCATCGCAGTTTCCTCCACCTGATCAATGGGGCCGTGATCGTAACCCCTGTGTCCGTACGGCGCCGGTGACCCGCAGGAACGCCCGGTTCCGAACGGGTCACAGCCGGGCTGCGACCTCGGTGGCCCAGTACGACAACACGATGTCCGCGCCCGCCCGGCGGATACCGGTGAGCGTCTCCAACACGGCACGGTCGCGCTCGATCCACCCGTTCGCCGCAGCCGCCTCGATCATCGCGTACTCACCTGAGACCTGGTACGCGGCCACCGGGACGTCCGCCACCTCGGCCACGGCGCGCAGGACGTCGAGGTAGGCCATCGCGGGCTTGACCATCACCATGTCGGCGCCCTCCTCGAGGTCGAGGGCGAGCTCCCGCAGCGACTCGCGCACGTTGGCGCCGTCCTGCTGGTAGGTCTTGCGGTCGCCGGTGAGCTGCGATTCGACAGCCTGCCGGAACGGCCCGTAGAACGCCGACGTGTACTTCACCGTGTAGGCGAGGATCCCGGCGTCGACGTGGCCCGCGGCATCGAGCGCCTCCCGGATCACGCCGACCTGGCCGTCCATCATCCCGCTGGGGCCGACCACGTGGGCCCCCGCCTCGACCTGCGCCACCGCCATGTCGGCATAGACGGCGAGGGTGGCGTCGTTGTCCACGCGGCCGTCGGGATCGAGCACTCCGCAGTGGCCGTGGTCTGTGAACTCGTCCAGGCAGGTGTCGGCCATCACGACGATGGCGTCGCCCACCTCGGCGCGCACGTCGCGCAGCGCGACGTTCAGCACCCCGTCCGGATCGATGCCGCCCGAGCCCGTGGCGTCGTGCCGGGCCGGGACCCCGAACAGCATCAGCCCGCCGACACCTGCCTGCACGGCCTCGACGGCGGCCTTGCGCAGCGAGTCGCGCGTGTGCTGCACGACGCCCGGCATCGAGGGGATCGGCACCGGCTCCGCGGCGTCCTCCTTGACGAACATCGGCAGCACGAGGTGCCGGGGCCGCAGGTCCGTCTCGGCGACGAGCCGGCGCAGGGCCGGAGTGGTGCGCAGCCGCCGGGGCCGGTGGGTGGGAAACGCCATGGGGTCAGCCTACGACCGAGCCTCGCGGCCCCCGATTGCAGCAAAGCCACTTTCACGCAACGTGCTTGCATGAAAGTGGCTTTGCTGCAATCAGTGGCTCAGCGGCGGCGGGCCTTGACCTTCCGCGGCGGGGGAAGGGCGCCCTCGGCGCGGAGCTTGGCCGCGTGTGCCGCCAACGCGTCGACCAGCGCCGGGACGCGCGCCTCGGTGGGCTGCACGTCGACCCGGAGGCCGAACTCGCGGGCGGTCTCGGCCGTCTGCGGGCCGATGCAGGCCACGATCGTGCGGGCGTGCGGCTTGCCGGCGATGCCGACGAGGTTGCGCACGGTGGACGACGACGTGAAGCACACCGCGTCGAAGCCGCCCGTCTTGATGGCCTCGCGGATCGGGGCGGGCGGCGGCGCCGCGCGCACCGTGCGGTACGCGGTGACGTCGTCGATCTCCCAGCCGCGGTCGCGCAGGCCCGCGGCGAGCGTCTCGGTGGCGATATCGGCCCGTGGGAGCAGCACGCGGTCCACCGGGTCGAGCACGTCGTCGTACGGCGGGAAGATCGACAGCAGGCCCTCGGACGAGGACTCCTGCTGCTCGTCGGCAGACGGCACCAGCTCCGGGTTGATACCGAAGGCGCGCACCTTCTCGGCGGTGGCCGCGCCGACGCAGGCGATCTTGACGCCGGAGAACGCGCGGGCGTCGAGCCCGAACTCGGCGAACTTCTCCCACACCGCGCGCACCGCGTTGGTGGAGGTGAACACCACCCACTGGTAGCGGCCGTCGACGAGGCCCTTCACCGCACGTTCCATCTGCGTGGGCGAGCGCGGCGGCTCGACGGCGATGGTGGGCACCTCCTCGGCGGAGGCGCCGTGCACCGCGAGCCGGTCGCTCATGGCGCCGGCCTGGTCCTTGGTGCGTGGCACGAGCACCCGCCAGCCGTACAGGGCCCGCGACTCCCACCACGACAGCTCGGCGCGCAGGCCCACCTCGGCCCCGACGGTGACCACGAGCGGGCCGTCGAGCTCGGCGGCATCCGCTGCCATCGTGGCGAGCGTGCCCTGCACCGTCCTCTGGGTGGTGTGCGTGCCGTTCACCGTGACGGCGACCGGGGTCTGCGCCGCGACGCCGTGCTCGGTGAGCGCGGCGGTGACCTCGGGCAGGTGCGACGCGGTGGCGTGCAGCACGAACGTGCCGGGCGCCGCCGCCAGCCGCGGCCAGTCGACGCCCGCGCGCACGTCGACCTCCAGGTGCGCCGAGCCGAGCGGCACCCCGGCGTAGGCCGGCACCGCGGTGCCCGCGGGCACGCCCGGGATGATGTCGAACGGCACGGCGGCCGCCGCTACGGCGATGGCCTCCTGCACGACGGAGTCGACGGTGAGCGGGTCGCCGCTGACGAGCCGGGTGACGCTGCGACCGGACCGCACCTCGGTGATGAGGTCCTTCGCCACGTCGGCGGGCTGCCCCACGGCGGGGCGTACCTCCGCGCCGTCGGCGACGAGTGCCAGCACCTGGTCCGGGACGTCCGAGTCGGTGACGACGAGCGGCGCGCCCGCGAGGGCCTCCCTCGCGCGAACTGTCAGCAGGCCGGGGTCGCCAGGGCCACTGCCCACGAAGGCGACCCGTCCCGGGTTGGTGGGCGAAGGTGTCATCTCGGAACTCCCGATCCAGCGTTTCTCGGGAGGGCATCGAGGCCCCCCATGTCGAGCAGCTCTGCGGCCAGGGCCGCACCGAGCTTCTCGGCGTCGTCCATGTCTCCGGTGACGGAGGCGCGCAGCAGCGCTCCGTCGATCGTGCCGACCACCGCGCGAAGCGAGATGCGGTCGACGGCCTTACCGTCGTCGTCCAGGTCGGACACGACGTCGGCCAGTGCTCCGACCGGCGCACTGCAGCCGGCTTCGAGCGTGGCCAGTACTGCGCGCTCGGCGACCACCGCAGCCCTGGTGAGCTCGTCGTCGAGCACGTCGGCGAGGACCGTGGCGAGCTCGTGGTCCTGCACCCGGCACTCCACCGCCAGCGCGCCCTGGGCGGGCGCGGGCAGCATCTGCAGCGGGTCGAGCAGCTCAGTGGCCTCGCCGAGGCGCCCCAACCGGGCGAGCCCGGCTGCGGCGACCACCACTCCGTCGAGCTCGCCGGACGTCACCTTGCCGACCCGCGTGTCGACGTTGCCGCGTATCGCGACGACGTCGAGCCCCAGCCCCAGCGCATCGAGCTGCGCGATGCGCCGCGGCGAACCGGTGCCGATCCGCGAGCCGGGCGGGAGCTCACCGAGCACCATCCCGTCGCGCGCCACCAGGGCGTCGCGGGGGTCCTCCCGCTGCGGCACGGCCGCGAGGTGCAGCCGTGGGTCGGCAGCGGTGGGTAGATCCTTGTAGGAGTGCACGGCGATGTCGATCTCGCCGCGCGCCAACGCGTCCCGCAGCGCGGAGACGAAAACCCCGACGCCCAGCTCGGCGACCGGCGCCGAGGAGCGGTCGCCGGACGTGCTGATCTCCACCAGCTCGCACGCGTGGCCCGCCGCGCGGAGCCGGTCGGCGACGATCCCGGTCTGGGCCATGGCGAGGGCGCTCGGCCGGGTGCCGATGCGCAAGGTCATGCGTCCTGCCCCTCGTGGGAGTCGGTGCGGACCTCCAGCGCGGCGAGCACGTCGCCGCTGCGCTGGATGGCGACCGCGGCCGGCGTCTGCGGGTCGAGCTCGAACAGCGCCCGCAGCGCGGCCGCGTAGCTGTCCCCGTCCGGCCCCTCGGCGAGCCGTTTCACCTGCACCGTGGGGGTGTGCAGGAGCTTGTCGACGACCCGGCGGACGCTGCGGCCGAACTCGTCGCGCACCTTGGGCTCGAGGTCGGGCAGCCGCGAGTCGAGCCGGAGCAGCTCGGCGTCGATCACCTCGGACGCGCGCCTGCGCAGCGCGGTGACCGTGGGCGTGACCTCGGCGGAGCGCTGCGCGGCGAGGTAGGCCTGCGCCTCCTCGGCCACCAGCTCCTGGGCCGCGGCGACGGCGGCGCCCCGGTCGCCCGAGGACAGCCTGCGCTGCAGGGCAATCAGATCGATCAACGCGACGCCGGGCAGCTCGGCCACGCGCGCGTCGACGTCCCGGGGCAGCCCGAGGTCGCAGATCGCGAGCGGGCGCCCGGCGCGCTCCGCGACGGCGGCAGCGACCGTGTCGAGCTCGACGACGGTGCCGACGGCGCCGGTGCACGCCACCATCAGGTCGGCCGTGGCGAGCTCGGCGACCAACGAGTCCAGGCCGGCGGCCCGCGCGGGTGTGCCCTGCGCGTGCGTGTTCTCGGCCAGCCGCTCGGCACGGTCGGCCGATCGGTTCAGCACCGCGACCTCGGCAACCCCGGCCCGGCGCAGGTGGGCGGCCGCGAGCGCACCCATCGCCCCGGCGCCCACGACCACCGCGCGCCGCCCGGCGAGATCGCCGCCCAGCTCGGCGGCGGCGTCGGCGAGCGCCTCGGAGACGACGGACGCCCCGGCGGTGTCGATGCCGGTGCTCGCGTGCACCCGCTTGCCCACGCGCAGCGCCTGCTGGGCGAGCTCGTGCAGGGCGCGCCCGACGGTGCCGGCGGCGTCGGCCGCGGCATACGCGGTGCGCAGCTGCCCGAGGATCTGTGCCTCGCCCACCACCATCGAGTCGAGGCCGGCCGCCACCGCGAACAGGTGCTGCACCGCCGAACCCGCGTAGTGCACGTAGACGTGCTCGGTGAGCTCGGTGAGCGGCATCCCGGCGTGCCGCGAGAGCACGGCGGAGACGTCGGCGAGACCGCCGTGGAAGGCGTCGACGACGGCGACGACCTCGATGCGGTTGCACGTGGAGAGCAGTACGGCCTCCGACACGTGCGGGCCGCGCAGCAGCTCGTCGAGCAGCTTCGGGACCTCGGTGGCCCCGACGGCGGCGCGTTCGAGCACCTGCACCGGCGCGCTGCGGTGCGACAGACCCACGACGAGCACGGTCATGGCACCAGCCTCCCCGTCCCGTTCACCGGGTGGCCGTTGACCGCCGTGGTCTGCTCGGCGGCGGCCACGTTCCTGCGCGCCACGTGGAACGCGAGGATCTGCAGCTCCACGGAGAGGTCGACCTTGCGCACCTCGACCTCGTCGGGCACCTGCAGCACGACGGGGGCGAAGTTGAGGATGCAGCGCACGCCCGCCGCGACGAACAGGTCGCACACACCCTGAGCGGCCTGCCCCGGTGTGGCGATCATCCCGATGGTGACGTCGCGGGCGGCGCAGACCTCGGGGATCGCACGGACGTGCTCGACGAGGATGCCGTTGATGTGGATGCCGACGAGGTCGGGGTCGACGTCGAACAACGCCGCGACCGGGAAGCCGCGACCGCCGAAGCCGCTGTAGCCCGCGAGCGCGTGACCGAGGTTGCCGATGCCGACGAGCGCGACGGCCTGCCGGTGGTTGAGCCCGAGGGTGCGCTCGAGCTGGTGCACCAGCGCCGCGACCTCGTACCCGACGCCGCGGATGCCGTAGGAGCCGATGTAGGAGAGGTCCTTGCGCAGCTTCGCCGGGTTGACGCCGGTGGCGGCGGCGAGCTCGTCGCTCGACACCGTGTCTGCGCCCTCGTCGGCGAGTTCGCCGAGTTTGCGCAGGTAGACCGCGAGCCGGGCGACGCTGGCCTCGGGGATCGACCGCAGCTTGGCGCCCACGTCCTCGGAGCCGGCATGCGGCGGCTTCGTCACGCTCACGTCTCCTCGATGCTGCTGTGCCCGGTCGTGTCGGCGGTGGCCGTCCACCGCCCCGCCAGATGCACTCGAGCCGAAAACCCCGGTTCCGGGTGTTGACGGCGACTGGATTACACGGTAGTCGCTTGTGAACGCACGCACAAAGTTGCGATCTTGAACGACGACGTGCACACGCGGCCCGCGAGCGAGCCTCGACCGATGGTCGCCCGTCGACTGCCGCTCGTCGCGCACACGGTCTGGAAGCCCGGCCCTGGCGGCCGCCACCGCATCCACCATGGCCGAGATGTCGGAGATCCCGGTCACGCCGTTTCGGCTGCCGCCGGTCCGAGGTCACCGGGGCTGCGGGCGGGCCGGAACGGCCTTCTCCCGCGGGTCGCCCGCGCGGCGACGAGCGCTCCCGCGGTCCAGGCCCGGATCGATCGACGATCGGCCGTTCCTGACCGCCGAACGGCCGAAGGGCGCCTCAGAACACCGAAAACGAGACATCCGGCCAGCCCGTGGCCCCGTCCGGGACGGGATCGGCCACCGTCTCGGTCTGCAGCACGCCGGCGGCGTCGGTGGCCCGGCTCCGCACGGAGTGGCCGCCGGGGGCGAGGTCGAAGTCGGCGCGCCACATCCGCCAGGTGTCGCCGCTCAACTCGGTGGCGAGCCTGGCCTCCTGCCACGGCCCGCCGTCCATGCTCACCTCGACCCGCCCGATGCCGGTCGGCTGGGACCACGCGATGCCCGCCACCGCGACCCGTCCGGCGGGCAGCGCCGCGAACCCCCGCGGGCTGTCGATGCGCGACTGGGTCTTGATCGGCGCCCGCTCCGCCCAGCCGCGCTGCAACCAGTAGCCCGCCTTCGCGTCGAACGTCGTGAGCTCCAGGTCGGTGACCCACTTCGTCGCGGAGACGTACCCGTACAGCCCCGGGACGACCATCCGCACCGGGAACCCGTGCTCCAGCGGCAGTGCTTCCCCGTTCATGCCGATCGCGAGCATCGAGCCGCGGTCGGGTTCCAGCAGCACGTCGACGGGCGTGCCGGTGAACCAACCGTCCACGCTCATGGAGAAGGCCTGGTCCGCCCCCGGTCGCACGCCCACCTCCAGGAGCAGCTCGCGCAGGTCGACCCCGGTGAACGTCGCGGTGGAGATCAGGTCGCCACCCACCGGGTTCGACACGCAGGCGAGCGTGACCGAACGCTCGACGAGGGGCCGGGACAGCAGATCGTCGAAGGTCAACGTCCGTTCGGTGTCGACCATCCCGTGGATGCGCAGCGACCAGTCCTCCGCCGACAGCACGGGGACCCGCAGCGCCGTGTCGATGCGGTAGAACTCGGCGTTCGACGTCAGGAACGTCGGGGTGCCCAGCTCCGGGAACGCGGCCGAGGCCGGGATCGCCGGGGCGCGCTCGGTGAGCCGCGCGGCCGCGAGCCGCGCCGTGACCGACTCGCGCGAGTCCGCCACGCCGCGCCCCAGCCACAGCCCGGCGCCGCCCCCGGCGAGCGACGCCACTCCCACCGCCGCGGCCGAGCGCGCCAGGACCGCCCGGCGCGTGAGGCCTCCGGCGCGCGCCGGAACATCAGGCCGCTCCGCCGCTGCGAGGGCGAGCCCGTGCAACCACCGGACCACCGCGATGCCCGCCACCAGCGACGCCGTCGGCGCGATCATGTCGAGCGGCGCGAAGGTCGGCGCGAACATCACCGCCCCCAACCCGAGCACGCCCAGCACGACCACGACCCCGATCGCCGGCCCGGGACGGCGGCGCGAGGCCAGCCCCGCCGCTGCGGCGACGGCCGCGATCACCACGGCCATCCCGGCCAGCAACACCGGCTTGTCGGCGGTGCCGAAGGCGGCCTTCGCGAACTCCGTGAGCCAGTGTGGCGACAGGCGCACCACCGTGTCGCCGACCGCCACGTACGGCGACGACGCCGGCGCCACCAGACCCGCCACCAGCTGCCCGGCCGCGATCGCGGCGGCGACGGCCAGTACCCCGACGGCCGCCGCCCACCCCCGCGGGATTCCCGGTGCGGCGGGCTCCCCGGCCCGATGCGGTGCCTCCGTGGTGCTCACCGGGAAAGTCTCTCCCCTGGCGCCGCCGCGGTTCACGTGCGAGTTATGACGATCCGAGAACGCCTGGACGCGCCTGATCGCCCCGAGAGCACACCGACGCCCTCTCGGCAGCCCTCAGATCGAGGGCCTGGCAGTCAGGCCAGGGCCGCGCGCAGGCGGTCCTCCTCGACGCGCCAGAAACCGTGCTCGCGACCGTCGACCTCGATGACGGGCACGCGGTCGCCGTACTCGGCGCGCAGTGCCGGGTCGGAGTCGACGTCGACGGCGGTCCAGCCCGCGCCGATGTCGGCGCAGATCCGCGCGACGTCGACCTCGGCCGTGGCGCAGAGGCCGCAGTCGACGCGGGTGTAGACGGTGACCCGGTGCCCCGTCACGGCTGCCCCGCCAGCTGCCGGCGCGCCACCTTGCCGGTGGGGGTGCGCGGCAGCGCGTCGGTGAACTCGACGACCGTCGGCACCTTGAACCGGGCCAGCCGCTCCGCGCAGTGCGCGAGCACCTCGTCCGTGGTCAGCGCGGCGTCCTCGGCCCGCACCAGCACGGCCTTGACGGCCTCCCCGGTGTTCTCGTCGGGCACGCCGACGACGGCGGCCTCGGCCACCGCGGGCAGCTCGGCGAGCACCTGCTCCACCTCGCGCGGGTAGACGTTGAAGCCGTTGACGATCACGAGGTCCGAGGAGCGGTCCACGAGGTGCAGGTCGCCGTCGGCGTCGAGGAAGCCGACGTCGGCGGTGCGGAACCAGCCGTCGGCGTCGGGGCCGCCCGCGCCGTCGGGCCAGTAGCCGGAGAAGAGGTTGGGCCCGCGCACGGCCACCAGCCCGGTGTCGTGCGCCGGGTCGGAGACGTCCTCGTCGATGTCCTCGGGGTCGGGGGCGGCGACGACCTCGATCGGCCGGCCCTCCTGGTCGACCAGCCGCAGCTCGACGCCGGGCAGGGCGCGCCCCACCGATCCGGGCTTCGGCGGACCTCCGATCGCGTTCATCGTGAGCACGGGACCGGCTTCCGTCAGCCCGTACCCCTCGTAGATCGACAGCCCGGTGACGGTCCGGAACTCGTCCAACCACTGCGGCGGCAGCGGCGCCCCGCCGGACGTGCACAGGCGGAGCCCGCCGGTGGCCGCACGCAGCTCGGCGGGCGGGAGCTCGAGCAACGCCCGGAACATCGACGGCACGCCCGCCATCCCGCTCACGCGCTCCCGCACGAGCACGTCGGCGACGTGCGCCGGGTCGAAGCGCTCGGTGAGCACGACCGTGGCGCCCGCCCAGCAGGTCTGGAGCAGCCCCGCGGCGAGCCCGAAGACGTGGAACAGCGGGAGGGAAAGCAGCACCCGGTCCACCGGGAGCACGGGCGCCGGACGCTGGGCGGCGGTCTGCGCGCGGTTGGCCAGCACCGCCCGGTGCGAGAGCTGCACGCCACGCGGCCGCCCCGTCGTACCCGACGTGTAGACCAGCAGCGCGAGGTCCTCGCCGCCCCCGACCTGCTCCACCACGGGCGCGTCGGCGTCGGGAGAAAGATCGGGTGGCGGCAGCAGGGCCGCGCCGCTGCGCTGCGCCGCGTCGTCACCCTCCGCAGCCACGATGACCGTGGGCCGGCAGTCGTCGATCACGATCTCGAGCTCGCGGGCCACCGCGACGGGCCCGAACGGCACCGACACCGCGCCCGCCCGCAGGGCACCGAGCACGGACACGCAGAACGCAGCGCCGTTGCCGAGCCGGACGAGCACGCGATCACCCCGCCCCACCCCGGCCTTCTGCTGGCGGGCGGCCTCGGCGCTCACCGCGGCGTCGAACTGCTGCCACGTGAGCGTGATGTCGCTGGTCACGTCGATGATCGCGGCGAGGTCGGGGGTGCGGCGCGCCGCCCGCGCGACCAGCTCGGCCACGTGGTGCGGGGTCCCGTCCTGCGGGCTGCCGGTGGGGCTGTCCACGGTTCTCCCAAGAGTCGGCACTGCGCCGGTTGGCCTCGACCGCGAGTCTGGCACGAACCGGGCGGCGCGGCGGTGCCGACGCTCGGCGCTCCGGTCGCAGCCGTAACCCCGATGACACGCGGAGAAGCCGTGACGCTGACCGCGCGTAGTCGGCCGCTCACCGGAACGCGGGCGCGCCGAACGGTGGTGCGTGTTTCGCCACACCGGCCCGCCCGTATGCTCCGCCGCTAACACCTCAACGGCCGACCCACGAGATCGTCGCGAAGCTCACCCGAGGGAGTGGCATGCAGCCTGTCGCCACCGGCGCACCGCGGGCCGACCCGACGGACGCCTGCGCGTTGCGCAAGCGCTCGGCACGGCGTCCTGACCATCGACGTCCCGCCCACCGACCCGGTCCCAGGGCCTGCCGGGAGCCATGACACGTCCCGCGCGACAGCCTCGGCTGCTCCCCACCGAGACCGCCCGTCCCCCAGCGGGTGGAGAGGTACAGATGCCACCGACCACAGCTCCCCGCGTAGGTCCGCCCGGTCCGCCACCTCAGGCGCCCGCCCCCCGCTCCCCGCTCCCCCTCCCTCGACGGCACAGCCCCGGCGAGTCCGCGCCGGCCGCTGGCGATCCCGCCGCCCGGCCGCACGACACCGCGGAGCCCTCGCCGTACGAGGAGAGCGGCGGCGCCTGGGCGCTGGTGAAGGCGGCGCAGGACGGCGACATGATCGCGTTCGGCGATCTGTTCGACCGCTACTACGACGTCGTCTTCCGCTACGTGCTCTTCCGCACCGGCGATCGCACCCTGGCCGAGGACCTCACCCAGGAGACCTTCGTCCGGGCCCTGCGCCGCATCTCCTCGGTCAGCTACCAGGGCCGGGACATCGGTGCGTGGTTCGTCACGATCGCGCGGAACCTGATCTTCGATCACGTGAAGTCCAGCCGGTACCGGCTGGAGCAGACCACGAACGAGATCATCGAACTCTCGCCGAGCACCGGCGGCCCCGAGCAGGAAGTGCTCGACGGCGCCACCAACGACGAGCTGCTCCGCTGCGTCCGGAAACTCAACCCTGACCAGCAGGAATGCATCCAGCTCCGCTTCCTGCAGGGCCTGTCCGTGGCCGAAACGGCCGAGATCATGGACCGTAACGAAGGCGCCGTCAAGGCCCTTCAGCATCGAGCGGTCCGACGGCTCGCCCAGCTGCTCCCGGAGGGCCTCCGATGATCGGAAGCGGTATCGCACCCACCGCCCACCGTGTTACAGGTGCGGCGAATGAACGACTCGATGCGGTGAACGGTCTCAGCGCCGTAACCACTGACCGATCTGCTCGTTGTAGGGCTGAACGCCGCGCCGCGCACGCCCGCGGCATCGGGACTGACAGCGCAGGGATGCAGTGAGGACGGCCAACATGCCCGCCGGACAGGGCAAGGACGCAGAGCGGTTCGACGCCGCCGTGGAGTCGAGGACACCCTTCGACGCCACGGACGACGCCGAGCTCGCGCGGGAACTCGAGGTCGTGGCGATGCTGCGGTCGCGGGGTACGGCCTTCGCGCCGGACGCCGAGACGAAGGCCCGGGCCAAGCAGCGCCTCATGGCCGTGCTCGCCGCCGAGCAGGGCGGCCCCCGCCCGGTGCCCCGCCCCGCTGCCGCACCGCCGGCCGCGGCGGAGCTCACCGCGCCACTGGGCCGCCTGGTCGAGCACGACGACGTCGATCCCACCGCGGACACGACGCTGATGGCGCCGATCACCGCGGATGCCGAGACCGATGCCGGAACGGACTCCGGCACCGCGGTCGAGCCGATCCCGCTGCACGGCGGGCGCGCGGGCCGCGGGGCCCGGCACAGCCTCGGCGGCCGCACCAGGAGCCGGTCGCGCTCCGCTCGCCGAACCGCTGCCACGGGGCTGCCCCGCCGGATGGTGCTCGTCAGCTCGGCCGCGGCCGTCACGTTGCTCGCGCTCACCGGCGGTGGGGTCCTCGCCAGCGGCGACGCGCTGCCGGGCGACACCCTCTACCCGGTCAAGCGGGTCGCGGAGTCCGCCGGCCTGGTGCTGACCTTCGACGAGAGCAGCCGGGCCCTCCGCCACCTGGAGATCGCCGCCACCCGGCTCTCCGAGGTGGAGCAGCTCGCCCGCAGCTCGCAGGCCGCGCCGGCGCCCGAGGTCTACACCACGGCGATGGACGACTTCGACGCCTCCACCGACGAGGGGTCCAAGCTGCTGCTCTCGGCCGCCGAGGCGGACAAGGCCAGCACCGCGGCCGACGACCTGCACAAGTGGGCCGTCGAGCAGTCCGACCGGCTCACCGAGCTGCAGCCCGCGCTGCCCGCTGCGGCGGATGCGGACGCGTCGCAGGAGCTGCTCGAGCGGCTCCTCGGCCAGACCGGAGGGCTCGACCCCGACACCAAGTGCGAGGACGGCGACTGCGACTCCCGCCGCACCTCCGGGGAGAGCACGTCAGAGCCGGACGCCACCGAGGACACCACCTCCACGCCTGACGACGAGGACTCGTCGGACGCGCGCGAGACCGACAAGCCGTCGCGCACGCCTGACGAGACCACCGATCGCGGGAACCCGCAGCTGCTGCCCGACCTCGGTCCCAACCGGGACGAGGACGAGGAGCCGTCCGGCACCGCGAGCAAGGACGACGACGGCAAGTCGGACTCCGACTCGGGCGAGGGCGACGGTGAAGGCGGCAACGTTTCGGTGCCGCTGCCGTTGCTTCCTCCGGTCACGCTGCCGCCGCTGCTGCCGGGCATGCCCGGGATCACCATCGGCTGAGGCTCGACAACACGAAGGCCGCCGCGGAGCGTCACGCCGTGGCGGCCTTCGCGTTGCGCGGATTGTCACGATCGGCAATCCACCGGTCACCGAACCGGCCTCGTCCGTCCGCTCGGCGACAGTAGGCTGGGACGCAGAAGACCCACGGAGGCCCGTAGGTGGTTGAACAAGAACCTCGCGAACCGCTGTCCCCCACCGGCTCCGGGGAGCTGAGTGGAGCCACGGAAACGCCGGGTGTGGTCGAAGCGGCCACCGCCACCGACCCGGCAGTCCGAGCCGGTGAGGCCGCCGCCGCGGCAGCTGTGGCCGCCGGCGACAGCGGCCCCGCCGATGTCCCGCTCACCGACCTCACCGCCGCTGCGTTCTTCGACGTCGACAACACGATGATGGTCGGCGCATCGATCTTCCACTTCGCCCGCGGGCTCGCCGCACGCAAGTTCTTCACCACTGCCGACCTCATCGGCTTCGCGTGGCAGCAGCTGAAGTTCCGCATCGGCGGCCGGGAGACCAAGTACTCCACCACCACCGGGCGGGACACCGCGCTGTCGTTCGTCGCGGGTCGCCCGGTCGCGGAGATCACCGCGCTCGGCGAGGAGATCTACGACGAGCTGATGGCCGACCGGATCTGGGCCGGCACCCGCGCCCTCGCCCAGATGCACCTGGACGCGGGCCAACGCGTCTGGCTGGTCACCGCCACGCCCGTCGAGCTGGCCCTCATCATCGCCCGCAGGCTCGGGCTCACCGGTGCGCTGGGTACGGTGGCCGAGAGCATCGACGGGCACTTCACCGGCCGGCTGGTCGGCGAGATCCTGCACGGGCCGGCGAAGGCTCACGCCGTCCGGGCGCTCGCCGCCACGGAGGGGCTGGATCTCCGCCGCTGCACGGCCTACTCCGACTCCGTGAACGACGTCCCGATGCTCTCCGCCGTCGGCACCGCGGTGGCCGTCAACCCCGACTCGGAACTGCGCGACATCGCCAAGGAGCGGGGCTGGCAGGTGCGCGACTTCCGCACGGGCCGCAAAGCGGCCAGGATCGGCGTCCCCTCGGTGCTGGGCGCGGGCGCGATCGCCGTCGCCGCGGGCCTGGCCGCCCGCAAGCGCTGACCCCTCCTGCGGGGTCAACCGAGGAAGGCGCTCCGGCGCTGGCTGAGCAGCCGGTAGAGGGTGTGCTGGATCGTCTCGCGCACCTGGTCGGTCAGGTTGAACACCGTCATCGGGTCATCCGCGTCGCCGGGGTCGATCGAGTCGGTGCCGATCGGCTCGCCGAACTCGATGTACCACTTCGACGGCAGCGGGACGAGCCCCAGCGGCCCGAACAGCGGGAAGAGCGGTGTGATCGGGAAGTACGGCGCCCCGAACAGCCGGGCGAGCGCCTTGACGTCGCCGATCTTCGGATAGATCTCCTCCGCGCCGACGATCGCGCACGGGATGATCGGCACCCCGCAACGGAGGGCGGCCGAGACGAAGCCGCCCCGCCCGAACCGCTGCAGCTTGTACCGGTCGCGGAACGGCTTGCCGATCCCCTTGAACCCCTCCGGCCACACCCCCACGAGCTCCCCGGACGACATCAGCCGTTCCGCGTCGGGTGTGCAGGCGAGCGTGCTGCCCTGCTTGCGCGCGAGGGTGCCCATCACGGGTAGCCGGAACATCAGGTCGGCCCCGAGCATCCGCAGGTTGCGCTGCGCGGGGTGGTCGTCGTGCAGGGCCACGGCCGTCATGAGGGAGTCCAGCGGCAGCGTGCCCGAGTGGTTGGCCACCACCAGCGCGCCGCCGACGTCCGGCACGTGGTCCATGCCGATCGTCTCCACCCGGAACCAACTGCGGTAGAGCGGCCGGAGCGCCGGCAGGATGACGTGCTCGGTGAGGTCGGCGTCGAACCCGAACTCGTCGACGGCGTAGTCGCCTTCCAGCCGTCTGCGCAGGAACGCGAGCGACTCGGCCAGCGCCTCCTCCCAGGGAGCCGGGCCGACGTCGTCGGGCTCCGCGGCCGGTGGCACGTCGTCGACATCACCCCGCATCCGCTGGCTGTCGTTGACACGCAGCGGGATCACCCGGGCGTCGCTCTCCGCGGCACGCACCTCCTCGGTACGGAGGCCGGTGGTGCTCTGCACGGCGCGGCGGCGGGGCGTCATCGCAGCATCCTCATCCCTGCGTCCTCATCCCTGGGTCCCGTCATCGGAGCGCCCTCGCGGCGGCGAGCACGCCGCGCTCCAGCGCGGCGAACCGCTCGGGATCCACCACCGGGCGCAGTGCACGCCCGCGGACGTAGTCGTCGAAGGCCTGCACGGTGGTCCAGCGTGGGGTGAAGCCGAACTGCCGGCGCAACCGCCGGTTGTCCACCACGCGGCCGAAGTTGAGCAGCCGCATCTGCTCCGGCGAGAAGTCGACGAGCCGGGCGCTGCGGAACAGCCTGCCCACCGGGCCGACGGCCGCGCTCGGAACGGGGATCGGCACCCGGCCGGCCCTGCGGATGGCCTGCGAGAGCAGCAGCACGCCGTCGGCGGCGACGTTGAAGACGCCCGGGACGTCCTCGCTGGCGGCGCGCTCGAGGACGGCCAGGCCGTCCTCCTCGTGCAGCAGCTGCACGCGCGCGTCGTAACCGAGAACGATGGGTACGGCGGGCAGCGCGAAGTACCGGGTGAACACGGTGTCGATGCGGGGGCCGATGAAGTTCGAGAACCGCAGCGTGGTGACCGAGACGTCCGGGCGCCGGCGGGCGAACCCGCGCAGGTAGCCCTCGATCTCGACCGCGTCCTTGGCGTACCCGCCGGACGGCAGGTCCTTCGGCGTCATCGTCTCGTCGAACAGCGCGGGGTCACGCGGGCTGGACCCGTACACCGCGGTGGTGGACTTGAGCACCATGCGCCGCACCGACGGCGCCTTCTGGCACGCCGCGAGCAGCTGCATCGTGCCGATGACGTTCATCTCCTTCATCGCCAACCGGCCACCCGACGATCCCGGGTTGGCGGAGAGCGACGCGTGGACGACCGTGTCGACCGACGCGGTGGAGATGACCTTCGAGATCAGCGGGTTGCGGATGTCGGCGCGCACGAACTCGGCCCGGCCCATCCGGCGGAGCAGGTCACGCGGTGGCGGCACGGTGTCCACGCCGAGAACCCGGTCGATGTCCGGGTTCTGCGCGAGTCGAGCGGCGAGGTGGCCGCCGAGGAACCGGCTGACCCCGGTGACGAGCACGACGGATGGCGGCACGGCCCTACCCCAGGAACTCAATCGGATGCGGCGAGTGACCGATGGTAGACCGCCCGGCCCGGCAACGCGGCTACGACTTCTCCAGAGTGAGGGGACGCACCGCAGGTAAACGCAATCCCGGGCGCGGCGTCAGACCGCGGCCCGGGATCGTGTCGTGGAGTCCTACTTGCCGAGCTTGCGACGCTGCACGCGGGTCCGGCGGAGGAGCTTGCGGTGCTTCTTCTTCGACATCCGCTTGCGGCGCTTCTTGATGACGGAGCCCATGCGTGGCGGCCCTTCCTGTCGGGATGCGGCCCGGGGAGGGCCACTGGTCGTGCGGTAGGTGCGGCCGGCCGGGCGCAGCGCGACAGGCGTGCGCGGCCGAGCGATGACCGGGGGCCCACTCTACCGGGGGTTCTCCGGCCGTGAGCGCCCCCCGGGGTCCGGCGACAGCCCGCGGTGCTCTAACCGGCGTCGAAGTAGGCGCTGCGGAGGTACTCCTCCACCGCGTTCTTCGGCACGCGGAACGAACGGCCCACGCGCGCAGCAGGCAGTTCTCCGCCGTGCACGAGCCGGTACACGGTCATCTTCGACACCCGCATCATGGCCGCGACCTCGGCGACCGTCAGGAACTGCACCTGCGAGAGGTGAATCTCCGAAGGCTCGGACGGCATCCGATCACCGCTTTCGTGGTCGCACCGGCCGCCCCGGGCTCCGTGGCCGGGACGACAACGATGTTCCGCATGAGTTTAGCGGTGCGGATGTGACGTGATCGAGGGGAGTGGTGCGCAGGAGGGTGGCCGATGGCGGCGCGTCCGGGTGATTCCACTGCGCCGATCGGGGCAATGCCGTCTCGCGGAGTCAAACCGGCCCTCGAGACCACCGGAGCGGGGCGGGCCCGCCGGAGCGAAGCGGACGCAATCAGACCGCTCGCGGGCCGGCGCCGTCCCGCGGGGGAGGCGCGCAGGGAGCGAGGGACGAGCGACCGAGCACCGGAGGAGCGGGTCGGCGCCTGAAAGGCCCGCGAGCCCGCCGGAGCGAAGCGGAGGCAATCAAACAGAGCAAATTACGCAGAACCTGCCTTGCCCAGCTCCACCGACCGGTCGCGCGCCGCTTCGATCGCGTCGATCAGGGCCGCCCGGACGCCGTGGCGCTCGAGCTCCCGGATGGCCGCGATGGTGGTGCCGGCGGGCGAGGTGACCGCCTCGCGCAGGATCACCGGGTGGTCCTGGGACTCGCGCAGCATCCTCGCGGCGCCGAACGCCGACTGCACGATCAGGTCGGCGGCCACGGCGCGCGGGAGGCCGAGCAGGATCCCGGCGTCGATCATCGCCTCGACGAGGTAGAAGAAGTACGCGGGCCCGGATCCCGACAGCGCGGTGACCGCATCCTGCTGCGACTCCGGCACGCGCACCACCCGCCCGACCGAGGCGAGCATCTTCTCGACGGAGGCCAGCTGCTCGTCGGTGGCGTGCGTGCCCGGCGAGATCGCGCTCATCGCCTCCCCCACCAGCATCGGGGTGTTCGGCATCACCCGCACGATCGGGGTGCCGGTCGGGAGCGCACCCTCGAACAGGGCGGTGGGGAGGCCGGCGCAGAGCGACACCACGAGGGTGCCGGGACGCAGCGCCGCGGCGAGCTCGGTGAGGACCGGCGCGATGTCCTGCGGCTTGACCGCCACCACCACCATGTCCGAGCGCTGGGCCGCGACCGCCACGTCCACGGCTTCGACGCCGAGCCGGGACGTGAGCTCGGCGGCACGCTCCGGGTGCCGCTCGGTGAACACGAGGTCGCCGGCGGCCTGCCCGCCGGCGAGCAGCCCCGACAGCAGCGCCTCACCGATCTTCCCTGCCCCGAGCACAGCAATCCGAGTCATGGCCGGAAACGGTAGTCGCCGCGGCCCGGAAGTTTCGGCGCCGGTCGGCATCCGGGCAAGGAGTCAGGGCGCGAGCGGGGACAGCGCGAGCTGGCGGGCCTGGCAGACGAGCCGGCCGGCCGCGTCGATCACCGTGACGTCCTCGTCGAACCAGGCCCCGGCCACCGCCGACGTCCGCGCCTCGATCCGGAGCCAGCCCGGCGCCGGACGACCCCGCAGCAACGCCGTGAGCTGCACGGTGGGCGCCCAGCCGACGCGGCCACCGAGGTTGAACACCGTGGGCGCCAGGATGTCGCCCGCGAGCAGGGCGAACAGGACGTCGGTCGGCTCGCCGCGGGGCCGGGCCCAGCCGCGCAGCACCGGCGGACCCTGCTCACCGCGGGCGAAAGCGAACGTCGGGGTGTCGTAGCGCAGCTCGCAGGCATCGGCGATGCCGAGGGCGACACCCGACTCACGCGGGTCGGTGGCATCGGTCGTGGGCTCGGCCGGCATCTCGGGAAGGTCGCTCCAGCTGGTCCCGTCGTCGGGCAACCGCCCTGCCGTGACCGTCGAGGTGAGCACCGGCCGGCCGGCCTGGTGCATCCGGACCGTGACCACCGAGACCGTCCGGCCGAGCTTGAGCACCTCGGTGTGCAGCTCCACCGGCCCCGGGTCGGGCGCACGGAGGTAGTCGGCGGCGACGGCGAGCGGGTCCGGTGTGACGCCCGGCGCCTCGGCGTCGACACGGGCCAGCCCGGCGCGGGCGAGCAGCACCATCATCAGGCCGCCGTGCGCCTTGGAGCCGACCGTGAAGCGGCTGCCCAGCTCGGCGCCGAAGCGGCCGTCGCCGAGCGGGGTGAGGCCGATCGCGTGGTGGAACGGCCGGTCGGCCTCGGCGTCGGCGGTCGTGGCGAGTGGTCGCACGAACAGTGCGTATCACCGCCGCACGACATTCCGCGAACGGGTGTGACCGGCGTCTACCGGACGGGTATCGGTGCCGGCTGGGCGGTGGACTGCAGGTGCAGCCGGGCGAACAGCAGCGACTCGGCGAGCAGCGCAGCCCGTTCGGGCCGGGTGCGGCAGCGCCGCGTGCTGATCTCGACGACGACCACACCCTCGAAACCGGACGCCGTGAGGCGCTCGCAGACCTCGGCACACGGCTGGCCGCCGCGTCCCGGCACGAGGTGCTCGTCGCGGGGTGCGCCGCTGCCGTCGGCGAGGTGGACGTGGGTGAGCGCCGCCCCCATCCGGTCGAGGAGGGCGAGCGCGTCGACACCGGCGGCCGCGGTGTGCGAGAGGTCGAGCGTGTAGTGCGCGTGCCCGACCTCGGTGGGGTCGAACCCGGGGCTGTACGGCACGGTGCGCACCCCGGAACGGGTGATCGGGAACATGTTCTCCACGGCGAGCGCCACCCCGACGTGCTCCCCGGCGCGCGCGACCTCGTCGGCGAACTGCCCGGCGTACCGGCGTTGCCAGCGGAACGGCGGGTGCACCACGACGGTGTGGCAGTCGAGGGTGGTCGCGGCCGCCACCGAGCGCCGGATCCGGCCGATCGGATCGGAGCTCCACACCCGCTGCGTGACCGCCAGGCAGGGCGCGTGGATGGCCAGCACCGGGATCCCGAACCGTTCGGCGAGCCGCGCCACCCCGGCGACGTCCTGGCTGACCGGATCGGTCCAGACCATCAGCTCGACGCCGTCGTACCCGAGCTCAGCGGCGAGCTCGAACGCCACCCGGGCCGACTCGGGGTAGACCGAGGCGGTGGAGAGTGCGACCGGCGGCGCCGGCGGCAGCCCGGGCGGCATCAGGTCATCTCCCGAGCAGCACGAGGATGGCCGGGGAGACCGTGAGGAGCAGTCCGACGAGCACGGCGAAGAGGGTGGTGCGCAGGTCACTGCTGCGCAGTAGCGCCCGGACCACCACGACGAGGCCCACCGTGACGAGCACCGCCGCCGCGAGCGCCACCACCGGCAGATCCCGCCAGAGGAAGCGGAACCCGACCCACAGCGCGGCGCCACCGATCGCGCCCGCGATCCACTGCGCGATCACCGCCGCCCACGCCGGGCCCCCTGCTGCCTGCTCCTTCGCCTCCGTCTGCGCGGAGCGGCGCCGGACCGGCGCATCCGGATCGGCGTCTCCCGCGGCGAAGATGCCGGTGGGTTCCTCGCCGATGCCCGGACGGTCGAGCCCGGCCGGGTAGTCGTCGTCCTCGTCGTCGTCGTAGGGAATCGGCGCCCCCGCCTGGGTGGGCGGCCCGCCGTCGTCGGCGCGGCCCCTGCCATCGGTGCGGGAGCGGTGCCACGCCTCCGCTCCGGCGGGCGGCGCACCGACCATCGTGGCCGGCCCCTCGTCCAGGTCCATCTCGTCGTCCGGTTCGAGCGGCCGGCGCCTGCCATCGGTACGCGCCTGGTGCCACGCCTCGGCACCGACCGGCGCCGCACCCACCATCGTGGACGGGCCGCCGTCGTCGTCCAGCTCGTCCGGCTCCGGTTCGGGGCGCCTGCGCGGCGACTGGATCCGGCTGGTGGCAGCCGGGTCGGCCCCGCGGATGTGGGGCATCTTGTCGGTGGGCACGTCGGCCGGAACGCGCTGGTCCGGTGGGGCACCGGCGGCCCGGCCCGGCCCGGCCTCGGGCTCCTCCGCATCCCACGCCCGCTGCGGACGGGAACGGGGGTTACGGCCGCGCGGGTCGCGCCCGATGAGCTCGGGCTCGGCGCCACGCGGATCCCAGGCGGCCTCCCGCTCGCGCGGTCGACGCGGCGGCGGCTCCTCGTCCTCCCACTCCTGGGAGGGCTCACGGGACTCCCACGCGGGTTCCTCGGCCGTGCGCCGCGGGCGGCGCGGGGGCGCCTCCCGAGGCTCCGGGTCGGCGTAGCGGGCCTCTTGCGGCGGGGCGTCCCACTGCTCCTGCGCGAAGCGCGGTTCCTGTGCCGGGCGTGGTTCCTGCGCCGGGCGTGCCTCCCAGCCCGGCGCCTCACGGCGGCCGGCGTCCCACTGCTCCTGGTCGTCCCACTGACCGGCGTCCCACTGCTCGGACGCCCAGTCGTCGGAACCGGGCTCGTCGGCACCCCATGGGTCGGCCGCGCGCTGCTGGGGTGCCCGCGGCTGGGATGCGCGAGCCTCGGGTGGACGCCGCTCCGGCGCACGCGGGGGCTCGGGCGCACGCCGCTCCGGGGCCCGCGGCGGCTCGACCGCACGCGGCTCGGGTGCGCGCCGCTCGGGCGCACGCGGCTCGGCAGCCCACCCGGGCTCGTCACCCGCGCGACGCCGTCCGCCGGACTCCGGCGGGGGCGGCGGTGGCGGCGGTGGCCCGGTGTCGGGCGCGGCCCGGCGCGGCTCCTGGGGCGGTGCCGAGCGCCAGTCCGACGACGGGTCGTCCGCCGGGCCGGCGTACGCCTCCTCGTCCGGGTCGTCGGCCTCCCGGCGGCGCCGCCGACGACCGCCGGGCACGTTGCCGTCGCCGTGCGCGGCGAGCAGCTCGGCGACTGTGCGCTGACGTGGGTGGTCGGTCTCGGAGCTCATCCAGTACACCGTGCCTCGTACGTCGTCAAGCGTCCAAGTCGTTCCGGCGCGTCCTGCGCCGAGCGGTCGATCCGGGCCGTCCCATCGAGCGTGTCGAGCCTTCTCAGGATCACTCCTTCACGCAGTGCCCACGGGCAGATCTCGAGCTGCGGTACCCGCAGGGCCCGCATCGCGGCCTCCGCGACGAGCGCTCCGGCGGCGAGCTGATGAGCCCGGCTCGGGCTGACCCCTTCCAGATCCGCGAGATCGGCGGACGACATGCGGGTGACGAACGCCGCCAGCTGCCGCAGCCCGACATCGGTGAGCCTGCGCCGCACCCGGGGCCCGGCACCGGACGGCGCCGCGCCGGTGAGGCGGGCGAGGGACCGGAACGTCTTCGAGGTGCCGACGGCGAGGTCGGGCGGGCTCGCCCCGCGCAGCTCGCGGGCCACCGGGGCGAGTTCGGCGTCGAGGTGCTCGCGCAACGTGTCGATCTCCTTGCGCCCAGGCGGGTCGCTGCTGAAGTGCTCGCGGGTGAGCCGGGCCGCGCCGAGCGGGAGCGACACCGCAACGGCCGGCTGCTCGTCGAGCCCCACGGCCAGTTCGAGGGAACCGCCGCCGATGTCGAGCACCAGCAGCCGCCCGGCCGACCAGCCGTACCAGCGGCGGACCGCGAGGAAGGTGTAGCGCGCCTCGTCCTCGCCGGGGAGCACCTCCAACGCGACGCCCGTGCGGCTCCGCACGCGCTCCAGCACCGCCGCCGAGTTGGTGGCATCGCGCAGCGCGGAAGTGGCGAACGCGAGCAGGTCCTCGCACCCCGCGGCCGCGGCGGCCGCACCGCCCTGTTCGACGGCCCGCACGAGGGCGTCGGACCCGACGGTGGTGAGCGCGCCCGTGTCGTCGAGGTGCTCGGTGAGCCGCAACGGCGTCTTGTCCGATGTCATGGGAGTGGGGTGGCCACCCCGATGCGCGTCCACCACGAGGAGGTGGACGGTGTTGGAACCGACGTCGAGCACACCCAGGCGCACGGCACCAGGCTACTGCGCCGACGTGACGCTCTCGTGACATAGCCGCACGTGAGCCGCCACAGAACCCATACGACCTGCGCCGATACCGAGTTGTCCACATGTCCACCCAGTTGTCCACAGAGCGGCTCGCCAGGCGCCCGGAACGCTCCGTGCGTGGGACGATGTCCACGTGGCCGAGGACGACGAGCTCGAGCGCAACGTGCGCAAGCTGGGGGTCGACCACGCAGAGACGCGCTGGCTCTCGCTTCGACTCGACGACGACGTCAAGGAGATCCGCCAGGAGCTGCGGGCGATGCACGCGGAGCAGAACGCCCGGTTCGACTCGATCGACCGCACGCTCCAGGCGCACGACGGGCGGTTCGACTCGATGGACGCTGTGCTCCGGTCGCTGAACCAGATGGTCGGCCAGGTGCTGGAACGGCTTCCGGAGGAGCCGCACGGCTGACCGGACGGGCATTTCGGGCGTTTCGCAGGCACCCTGGGAGGATGCGCTTCCACCTCCGCAAGTCGTTGCGGCTCGGCCCCGTCCGCATCCACTTCACCGAGCGTGGGATCAGCTCGTGGGGGTTGCAGGTCGGGCGGTGGACGTGGAACGCGCGCACCCGCCGCCACACCATCGACACCCCGGGCCCGGGCTACCTGCGCTCCCGTGGCCGCCGTCGCTAGCGAGCCGTTCCCAGCGGTTCACGGGTGTCGGCGGTGGGAGACCCGTCGTCTTGATCATGTACGCAGCGACTTGATCGAGTTCGGCCCTACTCGTCTACGTCTCGAACTTGTAGCCCAGCCCGCGGACCGTCACCAGGTGCCGCGGGGCCGACGGGTCGGCCTCGACCTTCGAGCGGAGCCGCTTGACGTGCACGTCGAGGGTCTTGGTGTCGCCCACGTAGTCGGCGCCCCAGACCCGGTCGATCAGCTGCCCGCGGGTGAGCACGCGGCCGACGTTGCGCAGGAGGTACTCCAGCAGGTCGAACTCCTTGAGCGGCAGCGCCACATCCGTGCCGCTCACCGACACGACGTGCCGCTCGACGTCCATCCGGACGGGACCCGCCTCGAGCACGCCGGGCAGGCCGTCGGTCTCGGCGCCGCCCTCGCCGCCCCGGCGCAGCACCGCGCGGACGCGTGCGATCAGTTCCCGGGCCGAGTAGGGCTTGGTCACGTAGTCGTCGGCGCCCAGTTCGAGCCCGACCACCTTGTCGATCTCGCTGTCCCGGGCCGTCACCATGATCACCGGGACGGCGGAGCGGGTGCGCAGGGCCTTGCAGACGTCGGTGCCGCTCATGCCGGGGAGCATGAGGTCGAGCAGCACGATGTCGGCACCGTTGCGGTCGTACTCCTCGAGCGCGTCCTGCCCGGTGGCGGCGACGGCCGTGGTGAAGCCCTCCTTGCGCAGCAGGAACGCGAGCGGGTCGGCGAAGGACTCCTCGTCCTCCACGATGAGCACCCTGGTCATGGATCTCCTCACCTCACCCGACGCGGTCGGGCACATCGACGGACCGGCTCGTGGGGGCGGCCGGACTGTGGTCGGAAACTGTGTCGGGCACGGGCTCGGCGGACTCCGTGCCGGGCTCGACGTGCACGGGCAGGCGCATCGTGAACGTCGATCCGGTGCCGGGGCTGCTCCACAGCCGCACCTCGCCGCCGTGGTTGGCGAGCACGTGCTTGACGATCGCGAGGCCGAGGCCGGTGCCGCCGGTGGCGCGGGAGCGTGCCGGGTCGACGCGGAAGAACCGCTCGAACACCCGCTTCTGGTGCTCGGGCGCGATGCCGATGCCGCGGTCGGTGACGGCGATCTCCACCCACCTGCCGCAGCGCCGGCGGGACACCGACACCGCCGAGTCGGGGGGCGAGTACGCGATGGCGTTCTCGACCAGGTTGGACAGGGCGGTGACCAGCAACGTCAGGTCACCGTCGACCTCGAGGCCGGTCGGCCGGTCGACGATGATCTCGATGCCGGCCGACTCCGCGGACAGCCGGGAGCGGGCCAGCGCCTCCTGCACGACCTCGTCGACGTCCACGACCTGCAGCTCCGGCAGCCGCTCCGCGCCGGTGAGCCGGGAGAGCGCGATCAGCTCGGTGACGAGGTTGCCCAGCCGGTTGGCCTCGTTGAGGATCTTCGTACCGAACCGGCGGACCTCGGCCGGATCGTCGGCGGCGTCGAGCACCGCTTCGGCGAGCAGCCCGACCGCACCGACGGGTGTCTTCAGCTCGTGGCTGACGTTCGCCACGAAGTCACGGCGCGTGGCCTCGAGCCGCACGTGCTCGGACGTGTCGGCCGCCTCGACCATGCTGTAGCCGTCGCCCAGCGGGCGCACGTGGGCCAGCACGGCCGCGGGCTGGCGGCCGCGGTGGTCGAGCGGCGAGAGGTCGACGTCCACGGTGGTGCCGGCGTGCAGCACCTGCTGGCTCGCGGTCGCGGCGCGCGCGTCCGGCAGGCCGCCACGCACCACGCCGAGCTCGGCGGCACGCGGGTTGTGCAGCACGACGTCGCCGCCGCTGTCGAGCACCGCGAGGCCTTCGTCGGTGGAGCGGAACACCCGCTCGAGCAGGTCGGCCACCGGCGGGCCGGGCGCCGGTTCGACCGTTTCCGGGATGGGCTCCTCCCGCCGGCGCCCCCATCGGAGCCCGAGCAGGAGGCCGAGTGCGAGCGCACCGGCCGCGATCGCCACGCAGAGCAGCGCGTCCACGAGCGCATGGTAGGCAGGCCGACCACCGGTGAGGCCAGCTCGAGACGCCCGTCGTGACGTGCCTGACGTCGCAGAACGGCGAAATTCCCCGGCCGTTCATGCCTGGTTCACCCAGGCGAGCGAACCGACCCCGCTCGACGGAGCGGAGCGGCGGCAGAAGTCAGCGGCCCTGCGCAGCCACCGCGGCCGCGGCTGCGACCGCCGCGTCGGGGTCGAGGTACTCGCCGCCCGGGACCGTCGGACGGAGCTCCTCGTCCAGCTCGTAGCGCAGCGGGATGCCGGTGGGGATGTTCAGCCCGACGATGTCCTCGTCGGAGATCCCGTCGAGGTGCTTCACCAGGGCCCGCAGCGAGTTGCCGTGCGCGGCGAGCAGCACGACCTTTCCGGCACGCAGGTCGGGCACGACCGCCGACTCCCAGTAGGGCAGGAACCGCTTGACGACGTCGGCGAGGCACTCCGTACGGGGCACCTCACCGGGCGCGTAGCGCGGGTCGCCCTCCTGGTCGAACTCGGAGCCGGCCTCGATGGGGGGCGGCGGCACGTCGTAGGAGCGGCGCCAGGTCATGAACTGCTCCTCGCCGAACTGTTCCAGCGTCTGCTTCTTGTCCTTGCCCTGCAGCGCGCCGTAGTGCCGCTCGTTGAGCCGCCAGTCCCGCCGGACGGGGATCCAGTGCCGGTCGCACGCGTCCAGGGCGAGGTTCGAGGTGGAGATCGCGCGCCGGAGGAGCGACGTGTGCACGACGTCGGGCAGGAGACCTGCCTCGCGCATCAGCTCGCCGCCGCGGCGGGCCTCCTGCTCGCCGGTCTCCGACAGCGGCACGTCCACCCATCCGGTGAACAGGTTCTCCGCGTTCCACACGCTCTGCCCGTGCCGCAGCAGCACCAGTGTTCCCATGCGCGCAACTCTGCCAGGCCACCGGCACCGCTCAGGTGGCCACCGTCAGGCTTCGCAGTGATGTCTCGAACACGGGGCCGTAGCCGTCCCAGGTGTCGGCGAGTGCGGTGCCGGTGACCACGACGGTCTCGGCCGCGCCGTGAAGGGTCAACAGCTGGACGTTGCGCAGCGCGAGACCGGTCCTCGGGTCGCGGTAGGTGCCGCCGAGCAGGTGGGCGGGCGCGCCGTCGGGCAGGGTGACGGGCTCGTCGGCGGTGGACCGGTACTCCGCCAGCGCCAGCACCTCCAGCCGCGCGCCGGTGACGATGCCGGGCAGGTCGGCGTGCGCCGGCACGACGATCACGTTGATGTTGGCCCGGAACCGCCCGGTGGGCGACTCCGACACCTGCGGGTCGATGAAGATCACGGCGGTGTTCTGCGAGCCGCTCGGGTCCACCGTCCAGCCCGGTGGCTGGACGAGGTCGAAGCGGTTCAGGGTGTCGTGGAACGCGTCGCCGGCCGGGCGCGGCGACGGGGCCGGGCGGGAGACGGCAGCTGGGTCTGCGGCCGGCGAGCCCGGTACGGCGACGGTGCACCCGGCCGCGCTCACCGCTCCCGCCAGCGCGGCCGCGATGCCGATCGTCCGGATGCCCACATCGCCTCCTTCGAGAGGCCCGATCGCGACGGGTTCAGCCTGGCAGGACGTCGCGCCCTTCGCCGCCGGCGACACCGAGACCGGTGATCACCGCTCGGGTGATCTCGCGCAGCTGCCCGACCTGCTCGGGGGTCAGCCGGTCGAACAGGTGCCGGCGAACGGTGCACACGTGTCCGGGCGCCGCGGCGGCGAGCGCGGCGAAGCCCTCCTCGGTGAGCTGCGCGAACGTGCTGCGACGGTCCTGCGCACACGGCTTGCGCCGCACCCATCCCTTGCGCTCCAGGCGCGCGACGGCGTGCGAGAGCCGGCTCTGCGAGCTCTGGGTGATGGCCGCGAGCTCGCTCATGCGCAGGCTGCGGTCCGGTACCTCGGACAGCATGGCCAGGATCTGGTAGTAGGCGTGCGGCATGTCCGCGTCGCGCTGGAGCTGGCGGTCCAGCGCACCCTCCAGGAGCGTGGTGGCGGCGACGTAGGAAAGCCATGTCTCCAGCTCGTCGGGCTCCAGCCACCGGGTCTCGTCACCGCTCACACGCTCCAGGATAGCTCGTGAAACTTGAACATTCATGAGTCGATGACTACGATGCAGTTGAGCTCTCAAGCATTGGAGGCGCCATGCCGGTTCAGCGGCTCAACCACGCCGTGCTGTACGTGCGCGACGTCGACCGCAGCGTCGCGTTCTACACCGAGGCCATGGGGTTCCGCGTCGTCAACGGCTCTCCGGGACGCGCCGCCTTCATGCAGGCCGCCGAGTCGACGAACGACCACGACCTCGCCCTGTTCGCCATCGGTGCGGCGGCCGGCGACTCCGCGGCGGGACGATCGACGGTAGGGCTCTACCACCTCGCCTGGGAGGTCGACACGCTCGCCGAGCTGCAACGGCTCGCCGGCGTGCTGTCCGAGCACGGCGCACTCGTCGGCGCGTCGGACCACGGCACGACGAAGGCGCTGTACGCCCACGACCCGGACGGCCTCGAGTTCGAGGTGTGCTGGCTGGTGCCGGCCGACCGGATCGGCCCCGACGTCGAGGTCACCACCGTGCCCCTCGACCTCGACGCGGCCATCGAGCAGTACGGCGCGCAGACCCGCGGCGGCGTCGGCGTCTCCGTCTGAGGCTGCGGGTGCCCGGCCGAGCCGGCTACGCGGAGATGTCCATCTGGTAGCCCTCGCGGGCGGAGAAGCGCGCGGTGACGCTGAAGCGGTCGGCCCGCACCAGCGTCTGGCGCCACTCGACGGGGCGCTCGCCCGCGCAGCCCAGCCGGTCGATCGCGAACATGGCGACGCCGTCGGGGATCGCCAGTAGCTCCCGCTCGGCGGGCCCCGGCACGACGGCCCGCACCCGCTCGCTCCCCCCGGTGACGTGCACCCCGCAGCGGGAGGCGTAGACCGTGTAGAGCGCGGTGCGCCCGAAGTCGACGTCGAGCAGGGGGGCGGCGAGTCGCTCCGGCAGCCAGACGCGGTCGACGGCGAGCGGTTCCGCGTCGGCGAGGCGCAACCGCTCCAGGTGCACCAGCGGCGTCGACTCCTCCAGGCCCAGCCGGGCCGCCACCACGCCGTCGGCGCGCACGTCGAGCGTGCGCACGACGCTGCGCTGCACCCGCCCGGCGGCCTCCACGGCCGAGAACAGGCTGAAGATCTCTCCGAGCGGCTGCTCGATCTCCGCGGCGTCGGCGCGACGCGGCGTGCGCCCGCGGCCGGCGATGACCAGGCCCTCCTCGCGGAGCCTGCGCACCGCCTCCCGCACGGTGTGGCGGCTCACGCCGTACTCGGCGACGAGGGCGAGCTCACCGGGGAAGCTCGCGACGAACTCGTCCTGGTCGAGCCGGCGGCGCAGGTCGGCGAGCAGCTGCGCCCAGAGCGGGTCGACGGCGAGTCGGTCGAGGGTGCTGGCGGTCATGGGTGGAGGACTCCCGATCGGTCCGGTGCGACGGTGGGCGCGTCAGGCCTGCCGCGGGCCGCGGGGAACGTGCGGCGTCAGCAGGCCGGGTGGGCGCGACACCGGCGATCGTCGACCGAGAGCTGATCGGCCCCGATCAGGCACACGCAGAACGCGCGCCGTTGCGGGACGAGCTCCGGGACCATGCGGCCAGTGCACCAGAGCGGCAGGCAGCGGGCAACCTGGTGTGGCGCATTCCCCGTCTCAGCACGATCCGCCGGTTCCCGACCGGAGCCGGCCGGACAGCAGGTGCAGGGCCTCGCGGAGCTCCCCGACCTCGGAGCGGCTCAGGCCGGTGGCCGCCCCGACGCGCGCCTGCGTCTCCGCGACGCGTGCCTCGAGCCCGCGGCCGGCCGCGGTGAGCGAGACGAGCACCGAGCGCTCGTCCCCGGCCTGGCGGGTGCGCGTGATCAGCCCCGCGGCCTCGAGCCGCTTCAGCAGCGGCGACAGCGTGCCGGTCTCCAGCTGCAGCACCTGCCCGATCCCGGTGACCGGGGAGTCGCCCCGCTCCCACAGCACGAGCAGCACGAGGTACTGGGGGTAGGTGAGGTCGAGTGCGTCGAGCATCGGCCGGTAGCAGCTCGTCATCGCCCGGGATGCGGCATAGAGGGCGAAGCACAGCTGCTCGTCGAGTGGGGTCGACCACACCGGTCCCGCCTCCGCCATCCGCCCACCGTAGGTCCCCTCACCGCGACAGCTCCAGCCGAACAGCCGGCAGGGCGGTCAGCGGCCGTCAGCACGACACCCGCCTTGTCACGCCCGGGCAGGAGCGGCGCGCCGGCCGCCCGGCTCTCACGGCGATCGGCGACCCAATTCCGGTGCGCGCGGCGCGGCCCAGGACGATGCTGGCGCGATGGGCACGCTCGGCGACGTGGTGTTCGACTGCCGGCATCCGGCGACGCTTGCGCGGTTCTGGGCGGCCGCGCTGGACGGCTACCGGGTGGCCCCGTACGACGACGCGGAGCTGGCGCGCCTGCAGGCGATGGGCGTCGACGACCCGGAGGGCGACCCGTCGGTCCTGGTCGAGCCCGCGTCGGGCGACGGGCCGCGGTTGTTCTTCACGCGGGTGCCGGAGCCGAAGACGGTGAAGAACCGCGTGCACCTCGACCTGCGCGCCCCCGACGTCGACGCCGAGGCGGACCGGCTCGTCGGGCTCGGGGCGCGGGTGCTCGGGAAGGTCGACGACTGGGTGGTGCTCGCCGACCCCGAGGGTGGCGAGTTCTGCGTGCAGCCGGCGCGTACTACCTGATCCCCTGAGCCGCGAGGATGTCCCGTCTGGCCGGCCGCGGCCGGGCAGGCGTCGCTGTCCCCGGGCGGCTCGACGCGGGAACCTGCAGGCGCCCGGGCTCAGACGTTGGCGCGCCTGAGATCCTCCGCCGTGCACGGCCGGTCCAGGGAACCGTCCGTTCCGGTCTTGATGAAGCGATCGGGGACGAACAGCTCCGACCCGTCGAAGGCGACCAGGTCCCAGATCTTGCTCCCGTACGCCTCATCGCCGACCTGCTGGCACGAGATGCGGACGTACTGCCCTACCCCCAAGAAGTCGGTACGGATTCCCTCCGCCTCCGGCATCTCGGGAGCGGGCCGGAGCCTTCCGTCGACGGTGGCTGTCACCAGGAACTTCTCGTTGTCCGGATGCGGCTCGGCGAAGGCAGGTGGTCTCCACCGTGCCGGCGCCAGGACACCGGCTGTAGTCCCGCGGGTCATCACTCGAGCTGACAGGGCGCAGCAACTGGAGATGACAGCTGTCATTCATCACCCATTTCCGACCAGCAGAATCCGGAGTCGACGGGTGCGGGCCGGGCAGGCCGCCGCTGTCATCCGCCGATCCCGACCAGCGAGTTCATGTCCACGAGCACGACGGCGCCGGGTGCCGGGAAGATCACCGCGTCGTGGTGGCGGTCCTCCCGCGACCGGAGCCGGATCGCCGGTCGTCGCGGTGGCAGGCACGACGCGGCGAAATGCAGCGCCACCGTGCCCAGCAGCATGACGACATACGCGGTCGTGACGAGCAACGCGCGGTCGCCGGGGAAGGCGCCGTCGCGGACACCGAGCCACTGGGCCGATGCGGTGACCGCGGCTACGACCAGCGCCAGCGTGACGGTCACCAGCGCCGAGGGCTGGGGAAACGAGTACGTGGTGTCGGCGTCCCGAACCCCATCCGGCTGCCACGTACGTCCATACCGCCGTCAGCAACGCGGCCAGCACGGTCACGATCACCAAGACCTGGGCGCCGGTCATCGCGTGGCCCAGCAGACCGGTGCCGACCACCGGCACGACGGCGAGCGGCGCCGTCACCCACCGCGGGGGAAGTTGGCGCGCTGCGACCCGCCGAAGCGCGAGGAACACCCAGGTGAGCGTCGCCATCGTGGTCCCGTGACCACGATGAGCGTCAGCAGGACGCCGGGCGGAGGGTCCGGGGCGCGATCCCTTATCGGTACCCCCGGTCCGCCACGGCGAGCGCGTAGCCCAGCACCCCGATCCCGGCGAGCAGCACGCCGACACCTGCCCACCAGACCGCCGTCCACCACGGCGTCCGCGGTGGCCCGCCCGATTCGGCATCCAACGTCTCGTCGCCCATGATCCCCCCGCACCACTCGCCCGCAGCATGATCGCGACCCGGCTCCCGCTCGGCCCACGCCGTCCTACGTGTTCCGACCGCTTTCACGGCCTCGCGGTTGGGGCCGCACGGGAGATCGCCGATGAATGCCGCTCGGCGCTGACCGGTACTCGACATCCGTGCGGAGCCTCGGGCGGTGGAGCGGCCGCGGCGTGATGGTGGTCTGCTACTCCGGCGATCGGGCAGGCCGGCAACCGGGCGGTTCCGGCGGCTTCACCCCGGTCGTCACCCACGGAGAGCCGGCCGTCAACCACAGATTGCCGATCTTTCCTTGCTTCAGTACGACGGTGAAACCGTCGCGCCGGTCTTCAACTGCCAATACCGTGAACGGCTCGGAGGTGTCGTGGCGGACGATCTGATAGCCCTGCCCTCGCCACCAGTCCTTCAGCCGTCGGAAGACACCGCGGTTGCGCTCGAACACGTCGCCCTCGGCCGAGGGAAGCTCGAGGCTGTACCGGACCTCCACGTTCACCCGCCCGCTCTCCGCGCTGAACAAGCCCTTCATCGGGACGGAATTGCGGTAGTCGAGGTCGAGCCGGACGTCCATGCCGATCGCGGCGACGGCGTCGCAGACGTGCTGGTGGGCCCGCAGGTACGCGTGCGTCTCATCGATGACAGCTCGCGCCCGCTCCGTTCCTCCGGCGGCCGGGGAACACGCCGCTCCCAGCATGGCAGCCACCACAACCAGCGAAGTCGCACCGCCCGTCCTCAAGTTCCACCTTCCATTCCGGCTCCCCTGCTGACGGTATGGACGAACCTGCCGGCTCGGATCGGTAGACCTACAGACCCCGGACGGCGCGGGCCCGGGCCTGACCGGCGAGGATCTCCCGGATCGCCGCGGTGTCCTCGTCGGTGTTCCGGTCGAGCGTCGCTCCGAGATCGAGCAGCTCGGTGGGGCTCGAGTACCGGCTCAGCTCCGCCTCGAGCCGGTCGTCCCTCCCGCCCCACGCGCGGCCGAGGGAACGCACCGTCACCGAGATCGAGATCCGCGCCGACACCCGCACCCGCTCCGAGCGGAACGACGCGCGGGACGCCACTTTGAACCGGGCCATGACCCACTGTGCGCCCGGTCACACCGTGATTCAAGCGGTAGGCTGACCCGGTGCTCGCCGGAATGGTGGTGTGGCGCTGACCGTCCGTGTGACGGCCCTGCCCATCTGATGCGGAGCCGTCTTCGGACGGTTGATCGGCGTACCGTTTCCGCCCACCGGCCGGAGGCCGTTCCCGAAACCCCGGGATCCTCCTATGCACGAGAACTCTCCTGCCGTCTCGTGGCGGGAAGGCGGCGTCTCGCGGCGAGCGCTCTGGCTCACCGCGGACGGCCACCGTCCGCCCGCCCCTGTTCACGTCGTCGGTGACGACCTCTCGGCCGCTCAGGCCTGCCGGATCGCTGCCGACGGCGCCGCCGTGCTGTGGCGGGGCGACTACCACAACGGGCGCGCCCTGCTCGACGCGATGGCGCGTCGCATCGACCGTCCGGCCGCCCGGCGCCGACCGCTGCCGCCCGCGGCGGAGTTCCACCGGCAGCGCCAGCACCGTGCCCTCCGGGCCCGGTTGCTCGGCGCGGTCCTCGTCGAGCTGGACGCCGGCCACGTGCTCGACCTGCGCCGGGCCCCGGACGTGTCCGCGGCGTGCCGTGAGGTCTACGGACCATCCGACGCGCCGGCGGTGCTCGCGCTCCGCGAGCTGGTGGGCGTGCAGAGCGCCCACGAGTGGCGCCGCTCGGGCGTCCCGATCCCGGCGCTCGGCGCGCGCATCCACCCCCACCACGGCGTCTTCGCGCCCACCCGCACCGACTACCTCGACCTGATCGAGCGGGCTCCGCTCCCGCCCGTGCGGACGGCGTTCGACATCGGCACCGGCACCGGTGTGCTGGCCGCGCTGCTGCTGCACCGAGGAGTGCCGGCGGTCGTCGCCACCGACGTGGAACCGCGGGCCGTCGCCTGCGCCCGGGAGAACCTGCACCGCCTGGGGTTCGCCGACCGGTCGACGGTGCTGCACCGCAACCAGTTCCCACCGGGCCGCGCGGACCTGGTGGTGTGCAACCCGCCCTGGATGCCGGGCTCGCCGACATCGCCGCTCGAGGCCGGCATCTACGACCGGCACGGCACGATGCTCTCCGCGTTCGTCGGCGGGCTGCCCGACCACCTCACGCCACAGGGCGAGGCGTGGCTCATCGGGTCCGACCTGGCGGAACTGCTCGGCCTGCGCGATCCCGGCATGCTGACCGGACTCGTGCGCGCGGCGGGGCTCGTCGTACGCGAGCGCATCGCGTCGCCCCCGACAGGACGCGGGCGCGCAGGTGATCCGCTCGCGGACCTGCGCAGCCGGGAGACGGTCACGCTGTGGCGGCTCGGCCGGTGAAGCGGTCGGCACAGGGGTGCTCCTCGGCGTCGAACCGGCTCCCTTCGCGAGAGGCTCACCGGCGATTTCGGCGCGGCCGGCAGCGTTCTCGTCGACGCCGGCGATGTGCGCGTTCGGCGTGGCGTGGATGCAGGACCGCTGCCCCGCCCGTCCGTAGCGCGTGAACCCTTGCCCGGGTGTGCCGGCTGGGCAGGATGGGCCTCCCACGACCGCTCACCCGGGAGCCCTTGGGCGTACGACGGTTCTTCGTCCGAGATCCCCACGGCGTAGTGGTCAACATCGTCGGCCACCCGGACTGACGGGTCACACGTCCCAGGTGACCGGGAGGCTCTTCACCCCGTAGATGTCCGCGGTCTCCGGGCGCAGGGCGACCTCGTCGGCCGGTACCGCCAGGCGCAGCGTGGGGAAGCGGTTGACCAGCGCCGGGAACGCGACCCGCATCTCGACGCGGGCCAGCTGCTGGCCCAGGCACTGGTGGATGCCGTGCCCGAAGGCGAGGTGCCCGCCGTCCTGCCTGCGGAGGTCGAGCACGTGGGGATCGGCGAAGCGCTCGGGATCGCGGTTGGCGGTGTGGTACGACAGGATGACCGCCGTGCCGGCCTTGATGGTCCGGCCACCCAGCTCGACGTCCTCCAGTGCCGTCCGCATGAACGTCTTGGCGACGCTCAGGTACCGCAGCAGCTCCTCCACGGTCCTATCGGCGAGCGCCGGATCCGCGCGGAGCGCGGCCAGCTGCGCCGGGTTGCGCAGGAGCGCGAAGGTACCCAGCGCCAGCATGTTCGCGGTGGTGTCGAGCCCGCCCGCCAGCAGGATCAGGCTCATCCCCCTCAGCTCCTCATCGGTCAGATCACTGTCGGCGAGGTCGCTGAGCACGTCGTCGGTGGGGTTCGCGCGCTTGGCGACCACCAGCTCCGCGAGGTAGTCCTGGGTCGCGGTGTAGGCCGCCATCAGGTCCTCGTCGCTCGTCTCCCCGCTCATGAACGACTCGACCTGCTTCTGGAAGGAGCCCCGGTCCTCGTACGGCACCCCCAGCAACTCACAGATCATGATGGCGGGAATGGGCGTGGCGAACGCCGTGACCAGGTCCGTCGGCGGCCCGGCCTCCTCCATGTCGTCCAGGTGGTCGGCGGTGATCTGCTCGACGCGCTCGGTGAGCAGCCGCATCCGCCGGACGGTGAACTTGCCCACCAGCGGTTTCCGGTAGCGGCTGTGCTGTGGGTCGTCCATGAGGAGGAACTCGCCGGGCGGCGCCGGAGGGACCTCGATGCCGCTGTAGTCGATGGTCGGGTGGTGGTGCATGAGCTCCTTGCGCGAGCTGAACCGCGAGTCGGCCAGGACCGACCGGACCAGGTCGTACCCGGTGATCAGCCAGCCCTCGTGCCCATCAGGAAAGGGGTAGCGGCTGATGGGGCCGTGCCCGCGGGCGTCGAGCAGCTCTGCCGGCGGGTCGAAGGGGCAGCCGGGCCGACGCGCCGTCGGCATCGTCGGGACGGTGTGGAGGGACTCGCTCATGGCCATTCCTTGCGTCGACTGGGGCGGGGCCGGATCGCCGGACCGATGTGAGCCACATTGGCACCGGTGTGGTGCCAAGTCAAGCAGAAGTGGCATCACGGATACCGCTGCGAAGGCGTGAGGCGTTGAACGGCGGCCCGCTGGCGCCAGCGCTGCGTTGCCCCGGAGAGCATGGGAACTCGGGCCCCACCTGCTGGAACGAAGCCAGCAGACCACCTCACGGGCACGACCTCGCGGCTCGGAAGCGGGATCACGCCGTGGTGCCGTCGGTGGCACCACTGTCGGGGGCACCGCAGTCGAGGTGATCGTCTACGCGAAGGGCCTCGGCGCGTGAGACGAGCAGTTCGGGCCGGTCTCTACCTGATCAAAGAGCCGTCGCTCGGGCGCGCCGTCCCCGACTCGCTGCGCACGCAACCACCCCCATCAGCAGGATCTCCTCTCTGAGCCCGAGAAGATCGAACAGCAGTGGTGTCGACATGACCATGAAAGACCTCGCTTGATCGTTCCGAGACCCGGCGTAGCGCCCTGGGCAGGGCGTTCGACCGTCACTCGGAACGATCATCAGCCGCCCGGGCAGCTGACGCGGCGTCAGTCCCGCATCGAGCCTGCCGGTCGTTCGTCGCGACCCTGCCGGCGATCAGGCCGAGGAGCAGACCCATGATCGCGAGAGCTGTACCCCTCTGACCGCGCCGGCGGGTCTGGACGAGCGCAACGATCCCGCAGAAAATTGTCCCAATCGCTGCACTGAGAAAGACGTCTCCGTCGAGCAACGCTGCGCCACTGAGCAATGCTGCCATGACGATGACCCCCAGCGACAGCGACGCCACCGCGAGAACGTTCGTACCGCGCCGGCCGGCCTCGAAGCGCTTCGGCGGGCGTGCACCATCCTGGGCCGACATACTGGGCAGGCTAACCAACCCGGCACGCGGCGCCTTGACTCATGATCCGGATCGTGTCCACAGTGGAGGTGTGCGTTCGTGATCGTTCCGTGCCTGTCCCGTGGACACCCGCCGCACGACTTGGTAGCGCCCCCGCACTCTCACAGACGACAGGACGGCGCCGTCCCCACGGATCCGCAGGTCACGACGCCGTCCCGGCCGGTCCGAGGATTCAGCCCGACGCCGCCTCGCGAGCGCGCAGGTCCTTGCGGAGTATCTTCCCCGATGCCGACTTCGGGATCTGGTCGATGAACTCGACCACGCGCACCTTCTTGTGCGGTGCGATCCGCTCCGCCACGAACGTCATCACGTCGCCGGCGGTGAGGTCGGTGCCGGTCTCCTGGCGCACGACGAACGCCTTCGGCACCTCCTCGCCCTCGGCGTCGCGTACGCCGATGACCGCCGCGTCGGCGATCTTGTCGTGCGTCAGGAGCAAGGCCTCGAGCTCGGCGGGCGGCACCTGGTAGCCCTTGTACTTGATCAGCTCCTTGACCCGGTCGACGATCGTGAACACGCCCTCCTCGGTGACGGTGGCGACGTCGCCGGTGTGCAGGTAGCCCTCGTCGTCGAGCGTGATGGCGGTGGCCTCGGGATTGTTGAGGTAGCCGGACATCACGTTCGGACCCTTGACCCACAGCTCGCCACGCTCGCCGGGCCCGACCTCCTGGCCGGTCTCCGGGTCCACGAGCTTGGACACGACGTTGGGGATGGCGAACCCGCAGGTGTTGAGGTCCAGGTCGGGGCGATCGTCGGGCATGCAGTGGCTGACCGGGGAGAGCTCGGTCATCCCGTAGCCCTGCAGCACCGTGCAGCCGAGGCGCTTGGCGACCGCCTGCCCGAGCTCGGCGTCGAGCGGGGCGGCGCCGGAGAAGATCACGTCGATGCAGGACAGGTCGTACTGGTCGACGATCGGGTGCTTGGCCAGCGCGACCGCCACCGGTGGGGCGATGTACACCCGCCCCACCCGGTACTCGGAGATGATCCGCAGGAACTCCTGCAGATCGAAGCGCGGCATCGTGACGACGGTGGCCCGCCTGTGCAGGCCCTGGTTCATCATCACCGTCATGCCGTAGATGTGGAAGAACGGCAGCACCGCGAGGATCTTCGTGTCGGCGTCGACGTCGCCCACCGCGGCGATCTGCTGCAGGTTGGCCACGAGGTTGCGGTGGCTGAGCACCACACCCTTGGCCCGGCCGGTGGTGCCCGACGAGTAGGGCAGCACGGCGGTGTCGGCCCCCGTCACCGTCTGGGCCGGCGGTTCCGCGGTGGTGGCCAGCAGGTCGCGCAGGCTCGTGTGGCCCTCGGCGCCGTCGATGACGACGATCGAGTCGGCCGGGAGGCCGACCTGGGCGATCGCCGCGGTGACGCGCTCCAGGAACGGCGACACCGTGAACACCAGCTTCGCACCCGAGTCGGCGAGCTGGTGGGCGAGCTCGCCCGGCGTGTAGAGCGAGTTGACGCTGGTGACGATCGCGTTCGCCCGCAGGATGCCGTGGAAGACGGCCGCGAAGTGCGGGGTGTTCGGGGCGAAGAGCGCCACCACGTCGCCCGCGCCGATCCCCCGCTCCGCCAGCGCCGCCGCGATCTTGCCGACCATGCCCTCCAGCTCGCCGAAGGTGATCACCGCGCCCGATGCACCGTCGATCAGCGCCGGCGCTCCCGCCCGCTCACCGAAGTCGGTGAAGAGGAAGTCGAAGAGCGACACGTCGGGAATCTCGACGTCCGGATACGGGCTGCGGACGGGCATGCGGCGCTCCTTTGCGGGTGGCAGTAGCGGGACTCTACCCACGGGTAGCGCGCAATGGTCCAGACCGGATATGGGCTCCGACCGGCGGGTTTCACCTGAATGGCCTAACTCGGAAGGGTTGTCTTGATCGTCAGCGCCTGCCAGGGTGAGCGCGCTGGCCCTGGCGAGCCCCACTCGCCCGGCCGGACCGGTGCGGCGTCCCCTCGCCGCCGCCGGTTGCCACTGGCGCGCGGTGCCCCCGATCGCGCGGCCGTGTGGCGGTACCAGCGGAGTGGCCCGAGTTCATGACTCCCCCTCAGATCCCGGGCCGCTCCGCCTACCCGCTCCAGCCGTCGCAGGTGTGCGCCTGGCCCGCACGATCCGGCGCCCGAGCAGCCCGAACCCGGCGAGCACAGCGAGCACCGGCAGGAACGGCAGCAGGAACCCGATCACAGCGGCCGCCGCCGAACCGATGACGCGCAGGCCCTCCCAGCCCACCGCGAGGCCGTCCAGGAAGCCGGGGGTCGGTTCGACCTCCGGCGGCGGTGGCACCGCACCCGGAGCCCGCAGGTCCACGCTCAACGTCGACAGCGCCACCTGATCCCGCAGCGCCGCGAGCCGCCGCGTGAGGGAGTCGAGCTCGGCCTCCCGCCGTGCCAGCTCCGACTCGATCGCCACCACGTCGCCGATGGACGTCGCCTCCGCGAGCAAGCCACGCACGCGCGCCACGCTGGCGGTCTGGGTGGCCACCCGCGAGTCGAGGTCCACGACCTCCTCCGTGGCGTCGAGCACCTGGCTGCTGCGCGCCGTCACGCGGCCGTACCCGGCGACCTCGTCGAGAACCCGGTCGAGGGCGTCGGTCGGGACCCGCAACACGAGCCAGCTACCGGTGTCGCCCGACTGTTCCTCCGTGACGAACCCGCCGGCGGCCGCCGCCGACGTCCGGACCTGGCGGACCGCCACCACCGGGTCGCCCACCTCGACGGTGAGCTGCGCGGTGCGCACCAGTTCGCGCTTGACACCACCGAGCGGGACGCCCGGGATCTGGGCCTGCGGGTCGCTGCCGACGGCCTCCGGAGCCACGGCGCTGCCGCCGTCGTCGTCGAGCTCCCGTGCCGACGACCCCGTGCCGGGCGCCGAGCCCGGATACGCAGGGGCGACGGCCGTGGTGTCGCTGGCTGTGCCGCCACCGCCCTGCACGAGCGCCAACGCGGCAACCAGCACCGCGAGCACGACTCCCGACCCGACCAGCACCGCCCGGCGCCTGAGCCTCGTCCGCACCATCACCACCGCCTCCTCGCCCTGATGTCGCCGCCAGGACGGGCGGCGGGGCGAGGCGGGTTGGCCGTCCGGGGTCACGATCCCGTCACGGCGCCCTGCGGACCGAACGCGGCACTCACCCGGCCCGAACGCGAGACTCACCCAGCTCGAACGCGAGACTCACCGTGTCGAGACGCGAGACTCACCGTGTCGAGACGCGAGACTCGCCGGTGGGGTGCGAGCCCACGCGCGAGTCTCGCGTTTGGACAGGGCGAGTCTCCCGTTTGGACAGGGCGAGTCTCGCGTTTCGGCAGGGCGAGACTCCCGTCTCGACGCAGCGAGACGCGGCGCCGGTCAGGTGAACAGGTGCTCGAAGGCGCGGAGGTTGGCGAGGCTCTCGCCGCGGTCCTGGCGCCAGGCGTGCTCGCGCCGGATGGAGGTGGCGAAGCCGATCTCGAGCAGGGTGTTGAAGTCGCCGTCGGCGGTCTCCAGCACCTGGCCGAGCACGCGGTCGAGCTCCTCGGCCGTGACGGCGTGCAGGCCGATCCGGCCGATCAGGTGGATGTCGCCGACGCGGTCGAGCGCGTAGTGCACGCCGTAGAGGCGTGCGTTGCGCTGCAGCAGGAACCGGTAGACGGCGTCGTGGGCCTCGTCCGGCTGCCGGCACACGAACGCCTGGACGAACAGCGCGTGCTCGCGCACGAGCAGCCAGCAGTGGGTCTGCAGCCGGTTGGTGCCGGGCAGGGTCACGAGGAACTGGCCCGGTTCGCGGCGGTGGTGGTCGACGTCGAGCTCGACCAGCGCCGCCCCGACGGTGGCGTCGACGGCGTGCGCATCCCGTGCGGTCATTGTTCGATCATCCCGGCCGGCAGCCCGGCGCGCATGGTTTGCAGCTGGCGCTCGGTGTATTCGGTGGCCGCGTCGGCGTAGGTGTCGAGCAGGGCGTCGGCGGTGCGGTCCCAGGAAAACCGGCGGGCGTGCTCCACCGTGTGGGCGGCGAGCTCGTCCCGGCGGCCGGGCACGAGCGCGACCGCACCCAGCGCATCGGCCCACTGCTCGTCGCCGTGGCCGTCGACGAGCAGCCCGGAGACACCGTCGGCCACCGCGACCGGCAACCCGCCCACTCCGGCGGCGACGACCGGGGTGCCGCAGGCCTGCGCCTCCAGCGCCACCAGTCCGAACGACTCGTTGTAGCTCGGCACGGCCACGACGTCGGCGGCCCGGTAGACGTCCACCAGGCCGTCCCGGCTCTGAGGTGGCAGGAAGCGCAGCACGTCGGTGATGCCGAGGGCAGCGCCCAGGCCTTGCAGGGCTCTGGGCTCGGCGAGCCCGCTGCCGGACGGGCCGCCCGCGACGAGCACGACCAGCCGGGATCGCAAGGTGGGGTCGCGGCGCAGCAGCTCGGCCGCGGCCCGCAGGAGCACGTGCGGGGCCTTGAGCGGCTGGATGCGCCCGGCGAACGCCAGCACGACGGCGTCCGGTGGGACGTCGAGCGCGCGGCGCGCTGCCGCCCGGTCGCCCGGGGTGAACCGGGCGAGGTCGACGCCGGGCGGGATCGCGACCGTGCGGTGCGGGTCGGCGCCGTAGAGCTCGACGAGCTGGCGCGTCTCCTCGTCGGTGTTGCTGATCAGCCGGTCGGCCTCGGCCACGACCTGGTCCTCACCGATCACCCGTGTCATCGGTTCCGGCGGGTCGCCCGCGGCGAGCGCCGCGTTCTTGACCTTGGCGAGGGTGTGGGCGCTGTGCACGAGCGGCACCCCCCAGCGATCCCTGGCCAGCCATCCGACCTGACCGGACAGCCAGTAGTGCGAGTGCACGACGTCGTAGTAGCCGGGTTCCTGGTACGCCTCCGTGCGCAGCACCCCCGCCGTGAACGCGCAGAGCTGGCTCGGCAGGTCGTGCTTGCCGAGTCCTTCGAACGGCCCGGCGACGACGTGCCGAACGAGCACCCCCGGCGAGAGCTCGACCACCGGTGGGAGGTCCGACGAGGTGGCGCGGGTGAAGACCTCGACGGCGACGCCGCGGCGGGCCATCCGGGTGGCGGTCTCCACGATGTAGACGTTCATGCCGCCTGCGTCGCCGGTGCCGGGTTGTTCCAGCGGCGAGGTGTGGACGGACAGCAGGCACACCCGGTGGGGTCGCCGCGGTGCGCCGGTACGGGCGGAGGTCACGACCCTGTGTAGCACGCGGCGAGGCGGTTCAACCGGACGAGTCGCTCCCCGGCGCCCCGTCGGCGAGCCGGCCGAGCAGCGCGTGTACCGGGTCGCTCGCGTGCCACCGCCCGTCCACGTCCCGCCAGGCAGGGACGCGGAACCGGCCCGATCCGGGGCGACGCAGCAGGACCCACAGCTCGTCGTGCAGGGCGAGGTCGCCGTCCGGTACGGGCGTGCCGAGCGTGTGGCACGCCACGACGATCTCGGCGAGCTCGGCCCAGCGCACCGCCCGGCCGGCGCCCTCGACGTCGGCCACGACCACCTCGGACGCGAGCGGGAGGTCGAGCAGGTCGGCGAGCGCCGCCGGTTCCCCACCGGTGGCGAGCTCGCCCGCGGGCAGCACGGAGGCGAGCCACGGCAGGTCGAGCACCATCGCGACGTCCACGTCGGCGACGGTGCCGTCGAGCGCCCGCACGCGATCGGGGAGCGCCAGGTCGGCCGGGTCGACCCGGCCGTCGGCCACGGCGTCGGCGAGCTCGGCGTATGCCTCCGCGGCGAGCGCGACGTCCGGGGTGCGGTCCGGGTCGGCGAGCCGGGCCAGCAGGTCGGCGGCCGTCGACGTGTCGGGGATGCGCAGGTCGGCGCGCACCCCGATCGCGGCGAGGACGCCCTCGTCCGGCAGGCCGTCGCCGGGCGGCGGGTCGTAGAGCGAGGCCAGGTCGGTGGCGGTGGGCAGCCGCCAGTGGGCCGGGCGGCGGCCTCCGAGGCGGGCGTGCCGCCCGAGCCACCATGCCGTGTACGAGCCCGGCGCGGTGAGCGCGGCGCGGGTGTCCCGCTCGCCCGCCAGCAGCGTGAGCGCGGCGGGCCATGCGTCGTCGGACACGAGGTCGAGGTCGCGCACCGCCACGAACCGGGTGGGCGGTGCGTCCAGCGCATCCCACCAGCGCTCCTCGTCGTCGAGGTCGTGGTTCGGCGCCACCGGCTCCTCGTCCACCACCACCGCGAACCCGTCCACGACGCCGATGGCGAGCAGCGCGGAACGCGGTACGCGCCCGGCGAACTCCGCGTCGAGCGCGTCGAGCGGGACGTCGGTGGCGAGCAGCGGGCGCAGCGCGGCGTCCGGGAGCATGAGCTCGTCGGCGCGCGCCGGGTGGCCGTCCGCGTCCGGCAGCGCCAGCGCCGCGAGAGCCTCCGGCGCGCTCCCCGTCTCGGCGACGAGCGCGAGCACCGCCTCCGCCAACGGCTGCCCGTCCAGGCCTGCCTCGGCGTCGTCCACCGACCGTTCGACGGCGTCGGCGAGCGCCGGATGCTCCAACAGCGCGGCCGGGTCCGCGAGGCCCGCCCCGAGCCGCTCCAGCAACGGGTGCACCGCCTCGCGGTGTGCGACGTGCAGCCCGGGGAGGCCGAGCGCGGCGAGGCGTTCCGCTCCCTCGTCGGCGCCGGGCAGCAGGACCGTCGCCGGGCCGGCTGCCGTGCGGCCGTCCGACAGGGGGACGGGCAGGGCGCGCAGCTCGTCCACCGCGCCCGGCATCGTGTCCGCGAGGGGTTCGAGGGCCGCGTACAGGGACCGCCACCACTTCGGCGGCTGCTCCACCCCGAACAACCGCTGCACCAGTTCGGTGAGCGACATCCGGTGCACGCCGAGCTCGGCCAGCACCGTGGGGGCGGTGCCGGGCGGCGCCGGAGCCAGCAGCCGGTCGAACCCGGCCTCGGCGAGCAGCCCGGGCAGCGCTGAGGCCGGCCCGTCGAGCGCCGGCACGTCGAGCCATTCGGCGCGTCCGGGAGCGAGTTCCGCACCCGTGGCGGCGGGCAGCCATGCCGCGCCGCGCAGGGCGTCGTGCAGCAGCTCGCGCAGCCGTCCGTCCAGCTCGGAGCGCGGAAAGCCCGGCTCGGGTGCGAGAGCGAGGCGCGCTGCCGGGGCGACGGCGCGCACCAGGTGGACGTACGCCGCGGCGGCGCCCGCCAGTACCGCCTCGGTGGCCGGCCCGGGACGCACGCGGCGGCGATCCGGCTCGACCGGCACCGTGGCCATCAGCCGCGCGGGCAGCGAGAGCTGTTCCTCGGTGGCCGTCGGGGCGTGCAGCACGTCGGCACCCAGCGGCTCCGGGGCGCCTTCGGCCGTGAGCGGTAGCGCCCAGCACACCGACCAGTCGCGCCGCCCGCGCTGCTCGACCGCCTCGGTCTGGGCCACCACGGTGTCGAGGCGGCCGGCGCCGCGGGCCAGGCGCCAGCGGCGCCCGTCGATCGTCACCTCACCGGGGCCGGCTCCGTCCGTCCGCACCACGACCCGCTCGCCGACGACGATCTCCACGAGGTCGGGCAGCGCGAGCAGGAGGTCGGCGACGCCGGCGCGGGCGTCGGCGAGCAGGGTGGCGGCGTCGACCTCGGGGCGCAGCGGCAGCCGGACCTCGGTGTCGTAGCCGGCCGGCGGTCGCTCGTCGGCCGGCCACGCGAGCCGCAGCACCGGCGGCCCGTCCCGGCGCGCCAGCTCCGCGGCCGGCCCGGGGAACGCCGCCACCTCGGCGGCCGTGCGCTCGGCGGAGAACGCGACGCCGCCGCCGGTGCTCAGCACCCGCGGCGCGTCCGACACGGCCAGCACGGCGGCGAAGCCGACCCCGAACCGGCCCACCGAGCCCGGGTCGTCCCGTTTCGCCGACGCGCGGAGCGACGCGAGCGCCGCGGCCCCGGCCGCGTCCAGCGGGGCACCCGTGTTGGCGATCGACAGCTCGCCGTCGCGCAGCTCCACCCGCATCCGCCCGGGCACGCCCGCAGCCCGCGCGGCGTCCGCGGCGTTCTGGGCGAGCTCGACGAACCACGCGTCGGCGTAGCCGCCGAGCCGCAGGTCCTCCTCGGCGTTGGCGTCCTCGCGGAAACGGGTGGGCGAGTCCGCCCATGCGGAGAGGACGGCGGAACGCAGCTCCGCCGTGCCGAAGGGGTCCACTCAGCGCGCCCCACTGCCGGTGAGGGGCACTATCGGACCGGCTCCAGGTCGACGCCGTCGTCGTAGACGAGTTCGGCCACCGCCACGGGCGACGTCGTGTCGGGCTGCACGTCGGAGTGCGCGCCGCACCCGAATCCGACGTCGACGGCGGCGCCGTCGGCCGGCGAGTACTCGTTGCCGCACACCCCGAACGCGCCGCGCAGCGAGCCGGCGAGCGGCAGGAAGAAGCCGCAGGTGCCGCAGGGGGCGGGGGCGGATCGGGCCATGTCGGCGGCCGGGCCGTGGGGGCCCTCGTGCCAGCGCCGGGTGGCTTCCTCCCGCCCGTGGCGGGACAGCACGACACTGCGGCCGAGCCCCACCTCGACGGCGACCTCCTCGACGGCCGGGTCGTCGGAGGCGAGGTAGCCCGGGGCGAGCCGCGGGTCGTCCTGTGGGGAGGGCAGCAGGTCGCCGACGCCGAGGTCGCCCGGCCGCACGCGTTCCTCCCACGGCAGCCATGCGGGTGCCACGAGCGCATCCGGGCCGGGGATGAGGACGACCTCGCTGACCGTGACGGGCAGGTCGTCCCCGGCCGTGGCCAGGGTGACGGACCACCGCCAACCCTGGTAGCCACCCTGGGTGGCGGCGAAGTGGTGGCTGACGGCGTCGGCGGCTTCGAGGACGGTCTCCAGGTGCTCGCCGACGGCCTCCGCGGCGGCGGCGGGCCCGAGATCCACCGCGGCCTCCTCGACCGCGACGGCCCGCGCCTGCTCCACCGCGTCCACGAGCCGAGCGGGCGCGTCGAGGGTCGGTACGGCGTTCACCGCAGGGATTGTGCCACCCTCTCCGCCATGACCTTCGGGCGTGCACTGCTCGGGGCGCTCGCGCTCGCGGTCGCGGGGTGTGCCGCAGCGGCGCCCGCCCCGAACGCCGCCGTGGAGCGGCTGCGTCCCACGGTGCTCGCGGAGCTGTCGCACGACACCGACGCGTTCACCCAGGGCCTCGAGCTCGCCCCTGACGGAACGCTGTACGAGGGCACCGGCCGGGCCGGCCGGTCGGAGCTGCGCGAGCTGGATCCCGACACCGGTGCCGTCCGCCGCGAGGTACCGCTGCCCGGCCAGTTGTTCGGCGAGGGCATCACGGTGGTCGACGACCGGATCTGGCAGCTCACCTGGCGTGACGGGGTGGTGCTCGAGTGGGATCGCGCCGGTCTGACGCTGCTGCGGCAGGTGCCGATCGACGGCGAGGGCTGGGGTCTGTGCCGCGATGGGGACCGGCTCGTGCGCAGCGACGGCACCGACCGGCTGCGCTTCCACGACCCGGACTCGTTCGCGGAGACGGGGTCGGTCGCCGTCACCCTCGACGGCGCGCCGGTCACCGAGATCAACGAGCTGGAGTGCGTCGACGGGCAGGTGTGGGCGAACATCTGGCAGACCGACCGGATCGTGCGCATCGACCCCGCCGACGGCCGCGTCACGGCGGTCGTGGACGCCGCCGGGCTGCTCGACGAGGAGCGTCGCGCGGACGCCGACGTGCTCAACGGCATCGCCGCGCTCGGTGGTGACGAGTACCTCCTGACGGGCAAGCTCTGGCCCGCGTCGTTCCGGGTGCGCTTCACTCCGGCGGGGTAGATCGCGGATAGAGCCGTTCGGTCGGCCGATGGGTCAGAATGGAGCCGTGGCCCGTCCCGAGTCGCCCCAGCCCCGCCGCGGCCAGCGTGGCCGCCGCACCTGGGTCGCCGTCGACAGCGGCAGCCAGCCGCCTGCGGAGGAGCCGGACACCGATCGCTACGTCCCCCGCAGGCGCTATCCCTGGCACGACGACCCGGACTACGACCCGGCCGCTCACCGCCGCACTCCCCCGCCCCGCCCGTGGACCCCACCACCTCCGCAGGACGAGGCCGAGGAGGTCGACGAGCCCGAGCCGCCCCCGGAGAAGGCCGACGGGCCGCCCACCCGGCGGATGCCCCGCAAGCTCACCGTCACCCGGGTGGCCGCGCTGCGCGGCCGCGAGCTGACCCAGGGCGGCATCCGCGCGTTCCACCGCGCCACCACGGCCGACGGCGCCGACCGTTCCGGCCTCACGGCACTCACCTACGCCACGATGCTGACCTACGCGGTCGACGCCGCCGTGGCCGTCGCGCTGGCCAACACGCTGTTCTTCGCTGCCGCCACGGCGGAGAGCAAGACGAACGTCGCGCTGTACCTGATCATCACGGTGGCGCCGTTCGCGGTGGTGGCGCCGGTGATCGGGCCGATGCTCGACCGGCTGCAGCGCGGACGTCGGGCCGCGCTCGCCGTCTCGTTCGCCGGACGCGCGGTGCTCGCCGTCGTGATGGCGTTCAACTACGAGAACTGGCTGCTGTACCCGGCCGCGCTCGGCGCGATGGTGCTGAGCAAGACGTTCTCCGTGCTGAAGGCCGCCGTCACCCCGCGGGTGCTGCCCAGCGCGATCACGCTGGTCACCACCAACTCGCGGCTCACCACGTTCGGTTTGGTCGCGGGCGGTGTCGCGGGCGGTGTGGCCGCGGGCGTCGCCGCGCTGTGGGACTCGCCCGGGGCGCTGATCTTCACCGCCCTGCTCGGTGTGATCGGCACCGTCCTTTGCCTGCGGATCCCGCGCTGGGTCGAGTCCACCGCGGGCGAGGTGGCCGCCACCCTGCGCAGCACCGCGCGCGGCCGGCGCACACCGATGGGCCGGCACGTCACCGTCGCGCTGTGGGGCAACGGCGCGGTCCGCGTGCTCACCGGGTTCCTCACGCTGTTCGTCGCGTTCGTGGTGCGCGAGCAGTCCGAGACCGACCCGGGCCGCCAGCTGCTCCTCATCGGCATCATCGGCGCCGCGGCCGGCATCGGCTCGTTCACCGGCAACGCCGTGGGCTCACGGCGGCAGTTCCTCAAGTCCGACGCGGTGATCATGTCCTGCGTCGGCGCCGCCGTCGCCGTCAGCGCGGTGGCCGCGCTGATGCCGGGCATCGCCACCGCCGCGCTCGTCGGCCTGATCGGCGCCGCGGCCAGCGCGCTGGCGAAGGTCTGCCTCGACGCGGTCGTCCAGCGCGACCTCCCCGAGGAGTCCCGGGCGTCCGCTTTCGGACGATCGGAGACCGTGCTCGCGCTCGCGTGGGTGTTCGGCGGTGCGCTGGGGGTGCTGCTGCCGCACGACACGTTCTGGGTCGGCTTCGCGGTGATCGCCGGGGTCGTCGCGCTCGCCGGGGTGCAGTCGGCGCTGGTCGCGCGTGGGCGCAGCCTGCTGCCGTTCATCGGGCACCGGAGCCGGCCGGCCAGGGCACCGGGCCCTGCATGAACCGTGCTTCCGTACCGTGGTGCGCGTGCCGCGCCGCCTGCTCGCCGTCCCCGTCGCCGCGCTGCTCCTCGCCGGCTGCGCGGCCACGGAGCCACCGCCGCCCCCGCAGGTGACGTTCACGGCCGGTACCGCGAGCATCGTCGCGCGCCCCGCTCAGTACTGCGACGTCGAGCTCACCCAGTGCCTCACCGACGTCGCCGCACCCGTGCAGCTCGGCGTGCCGCCGGGCACGCTGCTCCAGGTCACGGTGCCGCCGGAGATCGCGCAGACGCCGTGGCAGGTGGTGTTCAGCTACACGGACGCCACCGGCGCCCAGATCGACGAGCGCAGCCCCGTCTTCTCCCCCGACGGGCGCCGCGCGGAGGTCGCTCCCGACCAGGTCAGCCTCTACTGGTCCGTGCAGCTCCCCGCGCCCACCGACCGGCTGCTGACCACGGAGGTGCAGCAGTACGGTCCACCGCCGCAGCCGAACCCCCGGACCGGGGAACTGGAGTTCCCGATCCGGGCCAGCTGGGTGCTCAACGCCACGGCCTGAGCCGCGGAGCTCGGCTCAGCCGTCCAGGTCGCGAGCGACCGCCCGCACGACGTCGGCGGAGAGCTTGCAGGTGCGGCGGTCCGGGTAGCGGCCCCGACGCAGGTCCGGCTGCACCTTCGTCTCGAGCAACCGGATCATGTCCTCGATCAGGCTGTGCAGGTCCTCGGCCGGCCGCCGGGCGGCCTCGACCACGGACGGCGGCGCGTCCACCAGGCGGACCGACAGCGCCTGGGGCCCGCGCCGGCCCTCGGCCATCCCGAACTCGACGCGCTGCCCCGCCTTGAGCGCCTGCACCCCCGCCGGCAGCGCAGCCTTGCGGACGTAGACGTCCTCGCCGCCGTCCTGAGCGAGGAACCCGAAGCCCTTGTCGGCGTCGTACCACTTGACCCTGCCGGTCGGCACCCTGCTCACCCGTTCCTCGATCGAACCCGGACGTCGTGCGATGCCACGACGGATCGCATGACGAACGCGCCCCGTGATGCCGGGCCGTCACTTGTCGGCCCATCGAGCGACACCGGGACGCGTGCGGTCCACCCTAGTCCGCCCGACCCGCGCTGCGCACCCGTTCAAAAGCCGGCAATCCGAGGACGCGGCATCCGTACGAATTGAAGTACGCCGTTAGGCGTTGCGGACCTTCCCCGCCTCTCCCAGATCCAGCAGCTCCACGCTCTTCTCCCGCATCTCCACCTTGCGGACCTTGCCGGTGACCGTCATCGGGAAGGAGTCGACCACCAGCACGTACCGCGGGATCTTGTAGTGCGCGAGCCGGCCGGAGGCGAACTCGCGCAGGGCCTCGGCCGTCAGTTCCGGGGCACCGTCGCGCAGCGTCACCCAGGCGCACAGCTCTTCGCCGTAGCGCGCGTCGGGCACGCCGACGACCTGGGCGTCGAGGATGTCCGCGTGGGTGTAGAGGAACTCCTCGATCTCCCGCGGGTAGATGTTCTCCCCGCCGCGGATCACCATGTCCTTGATCCGGCCGGTGATGTTGAGGTAGCCGTCGGTGTCCATCACGCCGATGTCACCGGTGTGCATCCAGCGGGCCCGGTCGATCGCCTCGGCGGTCTTCGCCGGCTCGTCCCAGTACCCGAGCATCACCGAGTAGCCGCGGGTGCACAGCTCGCCCGGCTCGCCGCGGGGCAGGGTCAGGCCGGACTCGGGGTCGACGATCTTGACCTCGACGTGCGGGTGCACCCGCCCGACGGTCGACACCCGCCGCTCGAGGGAGTCGTCGGCACGGGTCTGGGTGGACACCGGTGACGTCTCGGTCATGCCGTAGCAGATCGTCACCTCCGTCATGCCCATCCGGTCGACGACCTGCTTCATCACCTCCACCGGGCACGGCGAGCCGGCCATGATCCCGGTGCGCAGGGAGGACAGGTCGTAGGAGTCGAAGTCGGGGTCGTTCAGCTCCGCGATGAACATCGTCGGCACCCCGTAGAGCGACGTGCAGCGCTCCTGCGCGACGGCGGCGAGCGTGGCCTTCGGGTCGAAGCCGGGGCCGGGGATCACCATCGTGGCGCCGTTGGTGGTGCAACCGAGGTTGCCCATCACCATGCCGAAGCAGTGGTAGAAGGGCACCGGGATGCACACCCGGTCGTCCGGGGTGTAGCCGCAGAGCCGCCCCACGAAGTAGCCGTTGTTGAGGATGTTGTGGTGCGACAGCGTGGCGCCCTTCGGGAATCCCGTGGTCCCCGACGTGTACTGGATGTTGATCGGGTCGTCCGGGCTGAGCTGCACCTGCAGCCGGGCGAGCTCGGCCCGGTCGCCCGCGCGGCCCGCCTCCACGATCTCGTCCCAGTCGGACGTGCCGATCAGGACCACCTTGCGCAGCGCCGAGCAGCGCGGCCGAACCTCCTTGATCATCCCCGCGTAGTCGGACGTCTTGAAGCTCGTGGCGGCGACCAGCACCGAGATCCCGGCCTGGTTGAGCACGAACTCCAGCTCGTGCGTGCGGTACGCCGGGTTGATGTTGACGAGGATCGCGCCGATCTTCGCGGTGGCGTACTGCACCAGCGTCCACTCGGCGACGTTGGGCGCCCAGATCCCGATCCGGTCACCCTTGCCCAGCCCGGCGGTGAGCAGCCCGAGCGCGACCGTGTCGACCTCCTCGCGCATCTGCCCGTAGGTCCACCGCCGCCCGGACGGCACGTCCACGAGGGCCTCGGCGTCGGGCTGGGCGGCCGCGATGCGGTCGAAGTTGTCGCCGATGGTGTCGCCGAGGAGGGGGACGTCGGACGTCCCCGAGGCGTAGGACGGAACGGCGGGCGCGGCAGCGGACACGGCGCTGTCCTTTCGACGTCATCGGCGGCGGGTGCCGCTCATCCTGCGACGGCCGATCTGTCCTCGCCACCTCCGGATGGGGAGGAAACCCGCTCGCAGCGGGCCGATACCCTCGAAAGATGCACGATCCGCGGGTGCTTCTCGACCCAGCCACCGACGCCGTCCGCAAGCTCGCCCGCCGGGGCCACGCGCTGGACGTCGCGTCCCTGGAGAAGCTGCTGGCCACCCGCAACTCCGCCATCCAGCGGGGCGACGAGGCGCGCGCCGAGTCGAAGCGGGTCGCCACCGCCGTCAAGGGCGCCGCACCCGATGAGCGCGAGGCACTGGTCGCCCGCGCCCGCGAGCTCAAGGGTGTCGTCGCGGCGGCCGAGGAGGAGCACCGCACGGCGGAGGCGGAGCTGCAGGAGGTCCTGCTCGGCATCCCCAACCTCCCGGCCGACGAGCTGCCCGACGGCGCGAGCGACGAGGACGCCGAGCTGGTGCGCACGTGGGGCGAGCCGCCGGAGCTCGACTTCCCCCCGCTCGACCACGTCGACCTCGGCGAGAAGCTCGGCATCCTCGACCTGCCCCGCGCCACCAAGCTCGCCGGCCCCCGGTTCGCGGTGCTGCGCGGCAAGGGAGCGGCGCTGGAGCGGGCGATCGCGCGCTACCTGCTCGACCTGCAGACCGAGCGGCACGGCTACACCGAGTTCTCGGTGCCCACCCTCGTCAATCGCGTCACGATGACAGGAACGGGTCAGCTGCCGAAGTTCGAGCACGACCTGTTCAAGACGGGCGTGGCCGACCGCGAGCTCTACCTCATCCCCACCGCCGAGGTGCCGCTCACCAACCTGCACGCGAAGGAGACCCTCGACCTCGAGGCGCTCCCGCTCGCCTACACCGCCCACACCCCGTGTTTCCGCTCGGAGGCCGGTTCGTACGGGCGCGACACCCGCGGCCTGATCCGGCTGCACGAGTTCTCCAAGGTGGAGCTCGTGCGCATCGTCGACGCCGAGCGCTCGCGCGACGAGCTGGAGGTGCTGCTCGGGCACGCAGAGGCCGCGATGCAGGGGCTGGGCCTGGCTTACCGGGTGGTCAAGCTCGCGGCGGGCGACATCGGGTTCTCGGCCGAGTTCACCTACGACATCGAGGTGTGGCTCCCCGGGCAGGGCGCCTACCGCGAGATCAGCTCGGTGTCCGACTTCGGCACCTTCCAGGCCCGTCGCGCCGGCATCCGCACGAAGGCCAAGGACGGCCGGCGCGGGTTCGCCGCCACCCTCAACGGCTCCGGGCTGCCGATCGGGCGCACCCTCGTCGCGGTGCTGGAGCAGGGCCAGCAGGCCGACGGCTCGGTCCGCCTGCCGGAGGCGCTGGTCCCGTACGCGGGCTTCGAGGTGCTCACGCCGGCCTGACAGCCGGTCCTCGAGCGGATCGCGAGTGGAGCGCAGGGTCTACTGATCGCCGACTCGGTGCACGATCGGCCACATCTGGCCGGATTCGCACCCACGCGATGATCATCGCTGCCCAACGAGCCGATCGGTCTGAGTCGTCGATCCGCACGTCGCCGACCGGTCCGGAGATCGTCTTCGCCGTACGCGACCGCACCGGCGCCGCGGCGGCGATCCGGACCTTCGTGCCCGACGCGGAGCTGGACCGCGGGATTCCGATGGCGTGGCTGCTGCTCGGCGTGCTCGCGGTCGTCCTGCTGGGGGGTGAGCCTCGCGGTGGCCGACCGGCTGGCCCGCTCGCCGTGCGGCTCGCGGGCCGACACCGGCGAGCTGAGCAGCGCCGAAGCGGCGGACATCGCGCTGCGCCACGTCGGTGGCGGGCAGGTCACCGAGATCGAGCGCGAGTTCGAGCACGGCCGGCGCGTGTGGAAGGTCGAGATCATCCACGACGGCAGTGAGCACGACGTGCGGGTGGACGCCACGACCGGCGCCGTCACCCGTACCGACGTCGACCGGGACGACGACCGCAGGCGCGGCTGACCGGGTCAGAGGCCGCCCGTGTTGAGCAGCCGGTTGGGCGTGCCGCCGATCTCGCCGCCACCCACCACGCCGGGGGTGGAGTGGTCGATGATCCACCGCTCGATCACGCCGCTCGGGGCGTCGCCGTAGGTCTGCTTGTACAGCGCGGCGACACCCACGGCGTGCGGCGCGGCCATCGACGTGCCCGAGTAGGACGCGGTCCCGCCCCCCGGCACCGTCGAGAGGATGCTCGTGCCTGGTGCGTAGAGATCGACGCACGGCCCGGTGGACGAGCTGGCGGCGCGCTGGTCCTCGACCGTCGAGTTGGCGACGACGAGCACGCCGGGGAACGCCCGGGGTGCCACGGTGCAGTCGTCCACCCCCGAGTTGCCTGCCGACGACGCCACGAAGACCCCCTTGCCGACGAGGCCGGCCACCGCCGAGAGGAGCACCTCGGACGGGCCGTAGCTCCATGACATGACCGCCACAGCCGGGGCCCGGGCGTTGGTGGCGACGTAGTCGATGCCGGCGAGCAGCGACGAGAGCGTGCCGGCCCCGGTGCAGTCGAGCACCTTCACCGCCCGGATCTGCGCCTTCTTGGCCACGCCGAAGTCGCGGGCCGCCGTGATGCCGGCCACGACGGTGCCGTGCCCGTCGCAGTCGCGGTCCTCCTTGTCCACGGTGTTCAGCACCCACTGGGCCCGCCCCTCGAACTGGGGATGGGTGACGTCCACGCCGGTGTCCAGCACGTAGGCGGTGACGCCCTCGCCGGTCGCCTTCGTCGTGAACTTGTGATCGAGCGGCAGGGCGCGCTGGTCGATGCGGTCGAGCCCCCAGTTCGGCGGTTCCGGTTGCACGCCCTCTGCCAGGTCGGGCCTGCGGTTGGGGTCGAGCGGGACGATCCGGCGGTCCTCCTCCACCCCCAGCACGCCGGACCGCGTACGCAGCCGGTCGACCTGGGCCTGGTTCAGCCGGGCGGCGAACCCGGCGAAGGCCTGGTCGAAGGTCAGGGTCGGCCGCACGCCGAGGTCGGCTGCAGCGGCCGTCGCGTCGGCGGTCGTGCGGGCATGCACGACGTAGGCCATCAGATCACCGAGGTCGTCCCGGGCGTCCGCGCTCCCGGGCAGGGTGATCGCGACGACCAACTGCAGCACGATCACCACGGGGGCGATGCGCAGGAGGAACCGCGTCACGGTCGGCGACGCTACGGATCTTGCACCAGTGGGGCCAGAGACACGATCGGGGCTGGTGTGACAGATGTGATCAATGGTGTGACCGAGCGTTCCGGCGTCGCCGATGTGGGGTACGGCTTCGGGCAACCAGAGACGTCGCACGGAGCAGTGTCCGATCCGCACCTTTTCGATCTTGACCGAGCCGCGGGTGCGTCGATCTCGCGGCTATGGGGCGCCGAGGCCGCTCCGAGGGCACACGGCGCACGCGGAGCGCGGTCGCGGGACGGCAGGGCAGGGCAGGGCAGGGCAGGGCAGGGCAGGTGAGTCCACATGGTGGTGCCTGACCCACCGGCATCCTGCCCCGAGCGTGTCCGACGCGACCGCGGGCGATGATCGCGAACTGCTCAACCGGCGAGTGAGTGATCACAGGTATCGGTTCACCTCGACGATGTCCCGAAGGCGCGAACGCGAGGTGAGTTCGGACGGTCTCGACGCGGCTGCCACTCGGGTCACTCCTCCATTCGAGTGAAGTGGACTCGATCAGAACCTACACCGAACGACATCGGCGAGGGTTCTGCGCGAGGAGGACCGATGCACAGGCAGCACCTTCGCATATTCTTCGTCGTCGCCGTTGCCGCACTCGCCCTACTCTCGCCCTCTCATGCAGGGATCGGCAGGGCCGCACTTTCAGGCGAGATCGCCGGGCGAATGATCTTCACTGCGGCCCAACCGAATTACAGCATCACCGACAGCAATGGAACGTTCACCGGACAAGTGACCTGGGTGGCGGCAGACCTCCCCATGGCGTGGTCCTTCCGGGCCAGCCCTCAGGTTCGAGCGATTGCAACCACTCCCATGACCTGCGAAGCGGGTCACATGCAACTGCCGTACAGCGACAAGCATGTTGTACCGGTGGACTACCAGTGGCACTCGACCGTGCGAGGACATGCCACCAACACCGACTACATCCTTTACGGGTCGTGTCAGTTCGGAGTCAACGTCGGAGGACGGGCTGGAACTGCCGTCCTACGTTTCCACTTCGATTACCAGATGAAGTCGCCATGAGCCTCCGCTACACTGGCGCGGTCGAACCAGTCCGACGCGAGGATCGGGATGTCTGAACGCGACGATGTCGTTACAGGTCGGGTGAAGCAGTGGCACCCCGAAGAAGGCTGGGGCGTCCTCGAGTCGAGCGATCTCGATGGTGTGGTTTTTGCTCACTACTCGTCGATCCGAGACCAGACCGGCTGGCGAGGTCTCGAGGCCGGTCGTGAAGTCACGTTCACCTGGGAGCAGCCTGGCCAGGACGGGTGCGAGTACAGGGCCCTCGACGTTTACACCACCGAGGCGCGAACAGCCGACGAGCCTCCTGGGACACGGAACGCTGGTGCGTACTCGTCCTCGCTTACGATCGAGTTCGATCCGCCTCCGTCGTAGTGATTCCCGCCGCGTGGATCGCCACCTCGGTGGCCTTCACCGCGAACCACAGCCGCGCCCCGGGCTCCGCGGCCAGCTCGGCCACCGCGGCCGGGGTGATGTCCGCGGCGAGGCCGTCCACCCAGGCCGGGCCGTCGGGCACCGCGGCGGCTCGCAGCCGCACGACGTCGCCGTGGGGTTCGATCGCGGCCACCTGCACCGGCAGCACGTTGCGGGGGCTGCCGTGCGGGCGCTCGGCGAACACCGCGACGGCTGATGGTGGGAACACCGCGACCGCGGGTTCACCCTCGGTGAGGCCCCCGTCCCGGCCGACGACAACGGTGCCGTCGGGCGTCCGCACGCCGCCCGGACAGGCGGTGCCGGGCACGAGGTCGAGTCCGGCGATCCGCGCGGTGAACGGGCTGCGCGGGCGCGCCAGCACCTCCCGCGCCGGCCCGTGTTCCACGACCTGGCCGCCGGTGAGCACGACGACCCGATCGGCCAGCACGAGCGCGTCGAGCGCGGAGTGCGTCACCAGTACGGCCGTCTGCCCGGCCGCCCGCACCATCCGCCGCAGGAGCGCACGCATGGCCGGCGTCGCGTCCACGTCCAGCGCGGCGAGGGGCTCGTCGAGCAGGAGCAGGTCCGGGCGCGGAGCGAGCGCGCGGGCCAGCGCCACCCGCTGCTGCTGCCCACCCGACATCCGCGCGGGACGGCGATCGGCGAGCTCGCCCGCGTCGACCGCCACCAGCAGCTCGCGCGCCCGCTCCTCGGCCTCCCGGCGCGCGACACCCTGCGCCCGCGGCCCGAACGCGACGTTCCCGAGCGCGGTGAGGTGCGGGAACAGCAGCGCTTCCTGCGCGAGCAGGCCGACACCTCGCCGATGCGGCGGAACGTGCACGCCGGCGGCCGGGTCGGCGACGGTGACCTCCCCGAGCCGGACGTGCCCGGCGTCCGGGCGCAGCAGGCCGGCCAGCACGCCGAGGATCGTGGACTTGCCGGCGCCGTTCGGTCCGAGCACGGCGAGCACCTCGCCGGAGGCGGCCTGAAGCGCCACGTCCAGGCTGAACGTTTCGCGCCGGACCACGACGTGCGCGTCGAGGGCGGTCACCGGACACCCTCGACCGTGCGGGGCCGGGCGACCGCGATGACGACCACCGCCACCACGACCAGCAGCAGCGACAAGGCCACCGCCGCGTCCACGTCGCTCTCCCGCTCCAGGTAGACCAGCAGCGGGAGGGTGCGCGTGGTGCCCTGCAGGCTGCCGGCGAACGCGATCGTCGCGCCGAACTCCCCCAGACTCCTGGCGAACGCCAGCACCGCGCCGGACGCCAGGCCCGGCAGCACGAGCGGCACCGTGACCCGGCGGAACGCGAGCCAGGGGGCGGCACCGAGCGTGGCAGCCACCGCCTCGTACCGGCGGCCCGCGGTGCGCAGCGCCCCCTCCAGGCTCACCACCAGGAACGGCAGGGCCACGAACGTCTGCGCCAGCACCACCGAGGCCGTGGTGAACGGGACCGTGATCCCGAACGCGACGTCGAGCCCGCGCCCGACCAGACCGGTGCGCCCCAGCAGGAACAGCAGCGCGAGCCCGCCGACGACCGGCGGCAGCACGAGCGGCAGCAGCACCACGGACCGCAGGAGGCGCAGACCGCGCATCCGGCCCCTCGCCAGCACGACGGCCAGCGGGCCGCCGAGCGCGACGCACAGGGCCGTCGAGATCGCGGCCGTCAGCAGCGACAGCCGCAGCGCGTCGAGGGCGGACGCGCTGAGCAACAGGGCGGGCAGGCGCGGCCAGTCCGCACGCAACGCGAGCCCGACGACCGGCAGCGCGATCAGCGCGAACGCCAGTGCGGCGGGCACCCAGAGCAGGCGGGGCAGCCCGACGCCCGTGTCGTGGTCGTCGAACCGGCGGGCGGCCGAGCGGGTCACGGGTTGCCGGAACCGGCCGATCCCAGCACCGCGCGGCCTTCCGCTCCGGTCACGGGTCCCGGGAACGCGCGGGCGAGGTCGGCCGGCCCGCCGTTGACGATCTGCTGTGCCACGAGTGCCACCGCAGCCGCCGTCCGGCGCGTCACGAGCTCGATCCCGGGGTCTCGACGACCACTGTGGTCGACTTGATCACCGCCACGGCGAGCGCGCCGGGTTCGAGGCCCATCTCCCGCACCGCCTCGCTCGACATCAGGGAGACGATCCGGTGGGGCCCGCACTGCATCTCGACCTGCGCCATCACGCGGTCCGTCACGACCGAGGTGACGAGGCCGACCAGCCGGTTGCGCGCCGAGCTCTGCACGTCGGCCGGGTCGGGCGGCGCGCTCGCATGGCCCCGCGCGAACGCGGCGAGCGCCGCACCGTCGATGACCTTGCGGTTCGACGCGTCCGCATGCACGGGGAGCGTGCCCGCGTCGACCCAGCGGCGGACGGTGTCGTCGCTGACGCCGAGCAAGCGGGCGGCGTCGGCGATCCTGAACTGCGGCACGACCCGGACAATAGTTCCGCGGATGCGAGGACGGCCAGGGCGGCTCCCTCCTGTGGTTGGGTGCAGGAGTGGACTTCGAACCCAGCAGTGTGGCTGCCGACCACACCGAACGGATGCGCGCGTTCCTCGACGAGAAGGTCCTGCCGGCCGAGGCCGGGTACGAGTCGTTCCGAGCCGAACGCCGGGGAACGCCGCAGGAGTGGGACCTGCCGCCCGTCGTCGAGGAGCTGAAGACGGAGGCCCGCGCCCGCGGGCTGTGGAACCTCTTCCTGCCGAGCGTGTCGGGCTTGTCCAACCTCGAGTACGCCCCGGTCGCGGAGGTGTCCGGTTGGTCGCCGACGATCGCGCCGGAGGCCATCAACTGCGCGGCGCCGGACACCGGCAACATGGAGACCCTCCACCTCTTCGCCACGCCCGAGCAGAAGGAGGAGTGGCTCGCACCCCTGCTGGAGGGGGAGATCCGCTCGGCGTTCGCGATGACGGAGCCCGACGTCGCGTCCTCCGACGCGACGAACGTCCAGACCCGGATCCGCCGCGACGGCGACGAGTACGTGATCACCGGGCGGAAGTGGTGGATCTCGGGCAGCGCCGACCCCCGCTGCAAGATCTTCATCGTCATGGGCAAGACCGATCCGGAGGCGGCAACCCACCGGCAGCAGTCGATGGTGCTCGTGCCGCGCGACACCCCCGGCCTGGAGATCAAGCGGCACCTGCCGACGTTCGGCTACCAGGACCAGCACGGCCACTCGGAGCTGGCGTTCCACGACGTCCGCATACCGGCGTCGAACCTGCTCGGCGAGGAGGGCGGCGGCTTCGCGATCGCGCAGGCCCGGCTCGGCCCCGGGCGGATCCACCACTGCATGCGCCTGATCGGCATGGCCGAGCGCGCGATCGACCTCATGGTGCGCCGGGCTCGCTCCCGCACGGCGTTCGGCCGGCCGCTCGCCGACCAGGGCGTGGTGCGCGAGCAGATCGCCCACTCGCGGATCGAGGTGGAACAGGCCCGGCTCCTCGTCCTCAAGACGGCCTGGCTCATCGACAAGTACGGCTCGAAGGGCGCCCGGACCGAGATCGCCGCGATCAAGGCCCTCTGCCCGCGCATGGCGTGCACCGTGATCGACCGGGCCATCCAGGTGCACGGCGGTGCCGGGATGAGCGACGACGTGCCGCTGGCCTCCTCCTACGTCTGGGCCCGCGCCCTGCGCCTCGCCGACGGCCCCGACGAGGTGCACCTGCGCACCGTCGCCCGCCAGGAGCTGGGCCGCCACGACTGACGCTCGCACGCCACGCCGGGGTTCGTGTGTCGGACTCGACCAATCTTTTGGACAGCTCGTTCAGCAGCATCTGCGGGCCTGTTCGGGTTGATCGGACGCACTTGCGGAACGCTTGATCATCCACGGTCCGGGCGGGCGTGCAGGGTGGTTTCGGCCTATTACGCTCGTGGTGTGACGGCAACCGAGCTCGGACTTCCGGCGGTGCGGGGGGCGGCGGCCCCCCGTGATCCGGCGCGTCCCGCCGACCCGCGGCTCGTCGACTCGTTCGGCAGGGTCGCCACCGACTTGCGGATCTCCCTCACCGACCGCTGCAACCTGCGCTGCTCGTACTGCATGCCGGCCGAAGGGCTGGACTGGATGCCGCGCGACGAGCAGCTCACCGACGACGAGCTGATGCGGCTGATCACGATCGCGGTACGCGATCTCGGGGTGCACGAGCTACGGTTCACCGGTGGCGAGCCGCTGCTGCGCCGCGGCCTGGAGGACCTCATCGCCGCGTCGGCCGCGCTGGACCCACGCCCGGACATCTCACTCACGACCAACGGCATCGGCCTCGCGCGCCGGGCCGAGGCGCTCGCCGCGGCGGGCGTCAACCGGCTCAACGTCTCGATGGACACGCTCCGGCAGGACCGGTTCGCCACGATCACCCGCCGCGACCGTCTCGCGGACGTCCTGGAGGGCCTCGCGGCCGCCCGGGCGGCCGGCCTCGATCCCATCAAGATCAACACGGTGCTCCTGCGCGACGTGAACGACGACGAGGCCGTGCCGCTCCTGCGGTTCGCCCTCGAGCACGGCTACGAGCTGCGCTTCATCGAGCAGATGCCGCTCGACGCCCAGCACGGCTGGGAGCGCTCGGAGATGATCACGGCCGGCGAGGTGATGGAGCGGCTTCGGGAGAGCTTCACGCTCACTCCTGACCAGGCCGAGCGCGGGGGCGCACCTGCGGAGCGCTGGTTGGTGGACGGCGGGCCGGCCATGGTCGGTGTGATCGCCTCGGTCACCCGGCCGTTCTGCGGGGCCTGCGACCGCACGCGGCTCACCGCCGACGGCCAGGTGCGCTCGTGCCTGTTCGCGCGCACCGAGACCGACCTGCGCGCGCTGCTCCGGGGCGGCACATCCGACGCCGAGATCGCCGACACGTGGCGGCACGCGATGTGGGGCAAGCTCGCCGGGCACGGGATCGACGACCCCGGCTTCCTGCAACCCGACCGCCCGATGAGCGCGATCGGCGGCTGAGATGACGACCGCCACCACCGTGACCATGACGGTTCGCTACTTCGCGGCCGCACGCGCCGCCGCCGGCGTCGAGACCGAGCCGTTGGAGGTGTCCGGCACGGTCGACGACGCGATCCGGGTCATCCGCGAACACCACGGCGCCGAGCTGGGCCGCGTGCTCGATCGCTGCAGCTTCCTGCTCGACGAGGTCGCGGTGCGCGACCGCACGACGGTCGTGCCCGCGGGCGCCACCCTGGACGTCCTGCCGCCGTTCGCCGGGGGCTGACCGGCGGCGCCGTCAGGCGGACCGGGGGCGACGCTGCAGGAAGTCCTGCGCGATCGCGTCGAACGTCGACCACCGCACGCCGTCGTGCCCGGAGATGTGCTCGATCAGCCGCTCCAGCATGAGCAGCACCTGCGGCCGCCCGGAGACGTCGGGGTGGATCGTGAACGTGAAGACCGCGTAGTCCAGCTCGCGGTACACCCAGTCGAACTGGTCGCGCCAGATCTCCTCGACGTGGCGCGGGTTGACGAACCCGTGGCTGTTCGGACTGGTCTTGATGAACATCATCGGGGGCAGGTCGTCGAGGTACCAGCTCGCCGGGATCTCCACCAGGTCGGTCTCCTCGCCGCGCACCAGCGGCTTCATCCACTCCCGGGCCGGCTTGTCGTAGTCGATGGGCGTCCAGGAGTCGCCGACGCGCACGTAGTACGGCTCGAAGTCGCGGTGCATCAGCGAGTGGTCGTAGGTGATGCCGCGCTCGACCAGCAGCTCGTTCGTCACGCGGGAGAACTCCCACCACGGCGCGACGTAGCCGGTGGGACGGCGGCCGGCGCGCTCGGTGACGAGCTCGATGCAGTGGTCGAGGATGTCCGACTCCTGCTCGCGGCTCATCGCGATCGGGTTCTCGTGGCTGTAGCCGTGCACCCCGATCTCGTGCCCGGCAGCGACGATCTCGTCGAACTGCTGCGGGAACGTCTCGATCGAGTGGCCGGGCCAGAACCAGGTGGCCGGCAGGTGGTAGCGGGCGAGCATCCGGTTGATGCGGGTCACCCCGACCTCGCCGGCGAACAGGCCTCGCGAGATGTCGCCCGGCGAGTCCTGCCCACCGTACGAGCCCAGCCAGCCGCCCACCGCGTCGACGTCGATGCCGAATGCCACGAAGATTTCCTTGGCCATAGGGCAGTACACCACCGCTCGCCGGGATGTGCCGACAGGTCCGGCCACCCGGAACACGACGCCGCATTGCAGTCGGAGCCGCGGGAGCAGGGACCGATCCTCGACGCCTACCCGCCGACGATCTCGCGGTAACTGCGCCAGGTCCGGGCCGGGGTCGTCACGCCCTCGGCGGCGAGCAGCGCGTGCACGATCGCCCGGCTGACGACGTCGGCGGCCGCGGCGTGCACCGCGACGAGCCCCGGCAGCTCCGGGGTGGGCCGGGTCGCGATGGACAGCCCGAAGACCGCGTCGCCGTCGGTGGCGGTGTGGGCGGGGGCGATCGCGCGGGCGAGTCCGTCGTGGCCCATCGTCGCCAGCCGGCCGCACCCGGCCTTGTCGAGGGCGACGTCCGTGGCCACGACCGCGAGCGTCGTGGCAGTGCCCAGCGCCGGCGGGCGGGGCGCGGCGCGCAGCTCGTCGAGCGCGGCGGCACCCATCTCGAATGACGGGAACTCGCCGGGCAGCCCGGAACGCAAGCCGTACAGCTCCCCCGTCCGCGGGTCGACGGCCGAACCCGCGGAGTTCGCGACGACGAGCGCGGCCACGACGGCCCCGTCGTCCAGCACGACGCTGGCCGTGCCGATCCCGCCCTTGAGCCCGCCGGCCTGGGCGCCGGTGCCGGCACCGACCACGCCCTGGGGGACCGGCCCGTCGCTCGCCGCGTCGTAGGCCGCGGCGCCGGTGGCAGCGTCCGGGCGGGCACCGAAGTCGCCACCGCGGCCGAGGTCGAACACCACCGCCCCCGGCACGAGCGGAACCACCCCGCCCGGCACGGGGAACCCGATGCCCGCCGCTTCGAGCCGCGCCACCACGCCGCCGGCCGCCGCGAGCCCGTACGCGCTGCCGCCGGAGAGCATCACGGCGTGCACGCGCTGGGCGGTGGCACCCGGGTGCAGCAGGTCGGTCTCGCGGGTGCCGGGTGCCGCACCACGTACGTCGGCGCCGGCCACGGCACCGCCCTCCGGGGCCAGCACGACCGTCGTCCCGCTCAGGGCGCCCGGCCCGTCGAGCGAGGCGTGGCCCACGAGGAGGCCGGGGACGTCGGTCAGGGCGTTGTGCGGTCCGGGACGCATGTGGTCATCATTCAGCTGACCGATTCCCGCCAGCGTGCGCGCGGGACCCGCGCGAGGGTGGAGGCATGACAGCCGTACTGGACCGACTGGACGTCCCCGCTCTGCAGGAGCGCCTCGACACCGACGGCGTCGCGAGCACCCCACCGTTGCTCACGCCCGCGCAGTGCGGGGACGTGACCGCGATGTTCGACGAGGACGAGCGGTTCCGCAGCACCGTGGTGATGGCGCGGCACGCGTTCGGTGAGGGCAGCTACCGGTATTTCGCCGACCCGCTCCCGCCGCTGGTGCAGCAGCTGCGGGAGCAGCTCTACCCGCCGATGGCGCGGATCGCGAACACCTGGGCGGAGCGGCTGGGCGAGCGGACGTTCCCGACCGAGCTCGACGCCCTGCTGGCGGAGTGCGCCGCCGCGGGGCAGCACCGCCCCACGCCGCTCGTGCTGCGGTACGGGCCGGGCGGCTACAACTGCCTGCACCAGGACGTCTACGGCGACCTGACCTTCCCGCTCCAGTTCCTCGTGATGCTCAGCAGCCCCGACGAGGACTTCACCGGGGGCGAGAGCGTGTTCGTGGAGCAGCGGCCGCGCCAGCAGTCCCGCCCGATCGTGCTGCGGCCCCGCCAGGGCGAAGCCGTGGTGTTCCCGGTGCACCACCGGCCGAAGCTCGGAGCGCGCGGGTTCCACCGCGTGCAGATGCGGCACGGGGTGAGCGCAGTGCACAGTGGCGATCGGCACGTGCTGGGGATCATCTTCCACAACGCACGCTGAGCCGGTGCTCAGCCACCAAGATCGCGGCTATCGGGTGCGTACGGTCGTGACTACCTCCATGAGCACCCGATACTGCGGATCACGGTCCTGTTGACGGCAGACTGGGTGCCATGACGTCCGCTCTCGTGCCGCGAGAACGCCGGATTCTCGCGCCCGGGGCGGTGCACGTGCCGGACTGGCTCGACCTCGACCGGCAACGGACGCTGGTGCGAGCCTGCCGCGAGTGGGCACGCAAGGGCCCGGGGATCCGGGCCGCCGTGCTGCCGAACGGTGGGCAGATGTCCGTGCGCAGCGTGTGCCTGGGCTGGCACTGGTACCCCTACCGGTACTCCCGCACCCGCGACGACCAGGATGGATCCCCCGTGACGCCGTTCCCGGAGTGGCTCGGCGACCTGGGCCGCGACGCGGTCTCCGACGCCTACCGCGACGCCGAACGCGCCCGTGGCTACCGCCCGGACATCGCCCTGATCAACCACTACGCCGCTGACGCCCGGATGGGCCTGCACCGCGACAGCGACGAGCGGGCGCCCGACCCGGTGGTGTCATTCAGCATCGGGGCGCCGTGCGTGTTCCGGCTGGGGAACACCGAGAACCGTGGTCGCCCGTGGACCGATGTCGAGCTCCACTCCGGCGACCTCATCGTCTTCGGCGACGAGAGCCGCCTCGCCTACCACGGCGTGCCGAAGCTGCTGCCCGCCGGCGACGTGCCCGACACCGGCCTGGCGGGCGGCCGCCTCAACATCACGCTGCGCGTCTCCGGCCTCACCTGACCGGCGCAGGCCCGATTTCCCAAAGCACCCACGGATGCACGCATTCCAGTTGCCGTCACGCACGACGTGGCCGACCCTGCACCATTCGCCGTCCCCTGATGCGAAGGACACGCCTCATCCTGCCCGACCGTGTAGCTGATATGGCGGGCGTCCTTGTCAAGGGGCAGGGTGAAGCGGTGTCCACGACCGTCGCCGTGGACACCGCTTCGGTGACCGGATGCCCGCTGGTGGTGGCGAGCGTGTCGATGATCGACGCGTTTGTCAGTCTGATATGCGCGGGTTGACTTCCGCAGGACGGTTCTGTTTCGGCTGGTGAGCGGCCTATGCGGGTCTAGAGATCGAGCGTGTTCTCGGTCCGATTTGTCCGGTGGACTGGGTTGCTCATAGCTAGCTCGCGGGTCACTCGCCTGGACGCTGCCGCCAACCACCTCTGCGTGCTCCGGTGTCAGTGGTGGCCCTTTCCTCCGGTCCTGGCTGGTACTTCACGCCGTGTGGGAGGTGTCAACATGCAGCGCCCGCAGCGCAGCGAGGACGAACGATGTTGACACCGACGAACGGCGCGAGACGGTCACCGACGGAGGCAAGGGCTGGTTCAGTCGTCGAGGACGGCCAGCGACCAGCACCAGCCGGCGAGCTCGCGGGCGATGGCGGTGTTGGCGACTACAGCTCGTTGCGGCGCAGCCTCATAGGCATCCCAGCGCCAACACGCGCTGGTCGAACCCGGTGCCGACCTTCCCCGCGTAGCGGAGCGCGGAGCCGCCGTCCCGGTCGTGGTAGCCCACGAGGAGGGCACCGAAGCCGGTTCGCGACCCCTCCGGGTCGGTGTAGCCACCGATCACGAGCTCCTGCTCGCGGAGAGCTTGACCTCGACGCCCGTGGCGCGCGCCCGGGCCGGGTTGGTGATCCCCAGCCTGCCCTGCAGCCGCGCAAAGCTCGTCTGCGCCCCGTCGAACGCCACCACTTCGCCATCGGCCACTAGACCCGCGGGAGCCGACCGCTCCAACGCCTCCACCAGCTCCGGGTAGGTGCCGTCGAGCGGTTTTGCGGTTCCGCGAGTACACCGAGCGCCGTCGCGCACCACCACGACCCGATCAGTCAACTGAACTCCAGAGCTGCGGCGGCAGGCCGTCCATGCGGGGTCGGAACATCTGCCGGGGCCGGAGGCCTCGAAGTGCAGGCGGCGGCTCTGACCCGACGTTGGGGGCCGGGCCAGCCGACGATGGGGGCCTCGGGGTGGCCGAGCGTGCCGAGGACACCGCCGACGATGGCTTCCGCGGTCAGTCGTGTGCTGACCGGCACCTCACGTCATGACCTGGCCCCGCTGCGGCTCAGCCGGTCACGGCTGCGGGGTTGAGCAGGGTCTGAACCGTGACGAAGGCCGCGACGGCCAGCACGAGGTAGGCGAACCAGCGGCGGAGCCGGTCGGTGGGCAACCGGGTGGCGACCCGCCCGGCGAGCAAGGAGCCGACGATCGCGGCGAGGGTGAACGCGGCGGTCAGCCGGTAGTCCGGGGTGGTGTCGCCGGCATGGGCGGCGAACCCGGCGGCGGAGTTGATGACGATGACCAGCAGCGACGTGCCGACCGCCACGGTCATGGGCAGGCCCAGCAGCAGCACGAGAGCGGGGATGATCAGGAAGCCGCCGCCGACGCCGAACAGGCCGGTGAGGAACCCGACCACCAGCCCGGAGCCGATCGCCTTGGGTAGACAGCCGCGCCAGTTCACTCCGCCCCCGGGCAGCGCGCAGTCCCCGCCCTCGGTGGTCTGTTCGAGCAGCATCCGCACCGCGGCGACCACCATGAGCACGGCGAACCCGACCAGCACGACCCGGGGGTCGAGCAGCCGGTTGACCGAGGCCCCGGCGAACGCCGCCCCGGCCCCGGCCGCCCCGAACACCCCGGCGATGCGCCACGCGACCTGACCGTGGCGCAGCCTGGGCAGCAGGGCGGCCGCGGAGGAGATCCCGACGACGAGCAGTGACATCGGCACGGCCGCGGCCAGGGGCACCCCGGCGCCGTAGACCAGGGCGGGCACCGCCAGGATCGACCCACCGCCGCCGAGCAGCCCGAGTAGCACCCCGATGACCAGCCCGAGTCCGGTCCCGGCGAGCACCGCGCTACTCGGTGGGCGACGGCGCGGGTCGGGCCGCCGCCCCGGTCGGGAGCTGGGCGATGACCTCAGCGGGGGTGCAGTCACGGGGGCCGCGGTTGTAGGGCAGCGCGGACAGCACCCGGCCCATGGTGCAGGTGTCGGTCAGCGCGGACACGCTCAACCCGGCCCCGATCCCGGCGGAGAGCAGCCGTGCCCTGGGGGCACGCAGCCCGGCGAACAGCCCGGCCAGCACCAGCGTCCCCGCAACGAGACGGACCTGGCGCTCGAGTGACCAGCGGGCCCGGCCCCGCACGAGGCTGCCGTCCGCCTCACCGTCGCCGTCACCGCCATCGCCCCCGCTGTGGGCGTAGGCGGTGATGCCGCCTTGGAGAATGTGAACCCGGTCCGCGCCGACTGCGGCGAGGCGCTGTCGGGCCTGTGCGGCCCGCGGCCCGGACTGGCAGACCAGCACGACGTGGCGGTCGAGCCGGGCGGCCAGCTGCTCGGCGTGCTCGTCGAGCAGGTCCAGCGGCACGTTGTAGGAGCCGCGGATGTGCACGGTCTCGAACTCCGCCGGGGTGCGGACGTCCAGCACGGTCACCGTGTCGGGCTGGGCGAGCCATGCGCGGACCGTGGCCGCGTCGACCCGCTCCGGGCGGGTGCGGTGGTGGCTGTGGTGGGGCTGGGTCATCGGCGGGGCCTCCGGTCGCTCGCGTCGGCGCCTTCGGTGGGGCGCTCGTCCAGGCCGGCGGCGTTCGCGGCGTCGTAGGAGTCGTTGATCAGCACGACGTGGCGGCCGGGGCGGTCCAGCACCGAAGCGGCGATGGAGGCGCGGTAGCCCGACCCGCAGTAGACCCACACCTCGCCCTGCGGGACCTCGTCGATGCGGGCGGCCAGATCGTGCAGCGGGATGTGCTGCGACCCGGCCACGTATCCGCGAGCCCGTTCGTCGTTGCGGCGGGCGTCGAGGACCTGCACCGGTCCCTGCTCGCGGGCCTTGGCCAGCCCCGCGAAGTCGGTGACGGGGTAGGAGCGCAACGGTCGCCCGTCGGCGAGGGCGGCGATGTCGCCGGTGGCGGCACCGGCGAGCTGGTCGATGCCGATGCGGACGAGCTCGCGGCGGGCCTCGGCGACCTGCTCCGGAGTCTCCCCGATCAGCGTCAGCGAGGTGCCGTAGCGGTAGAGCCAGCCAAGGTAGGTGACGAAATTGGTGGACAGCTCGAATCCGAGCGAACCGGCCAGGTGCCCGGCGGCGAACGCGGTGCGATCCCGCAGGTCCACCACCCATTCACCGGCCTCGATCCGGCGGCGCAACTCGGCCGGCTCGGCCGGCTCGGCCGGCGACAGGTCCACCGGTGCGGGCCCGTGCCGGTTGATCGCGCCCATGTGGGCGTAGTAGGCGGGGTAGGCGTCCAGCCCGGCGAGCAGGGTGTCGACGTAGTCCTGCTCAGCCAGCGTCAACGCCGGGTTCACCCGGGCCTGCTCACCGATCGTGGAGGCGTCACCGCTGGTCGGGGTGGCCGAGCAGAAGCTGCCGAAGCCGTGGGTGGGCATCACCGCGGCCTCGGCCGGCAGCTCCGCGGCCAGCCGCCGCACCGACCGGTACTGCGCGCGGGTCAGCTCCACGGTGTCATCCGGGCTGACCAGGTCAGTGCGCCCGGTCGCGCCGTAGAGCATCGACCCGCCGGTGAACACCGCCCGCACCTGCCCGCCCGTGTCGGCCAGGACGTAGCTGACGTGGTGGTGGGTGTGCCCAGGGGTGTGCAGCACCCGCACCCGCATCCCGCCGACCTCCGCCACGTCACCGTCGGCGACGCTGGTGTGCTCGAACTCCACGTCGCTACCCGCCGGCAGCACGTAGGTCGCGCCAGTGGCCCGGGCGAGTTCCAGCCCGCCGGTGACGTAGTCGTTGTGCACGTGGGTCTCCAACACGTGCGTCACGCGCACCCCGTGCTCGGCGGCCAGCGCCTGCACCCGGTCGATGTCGCGCTGCGGATCCACCACCACGGCCACCTCCCCGTCGTGGGCCAGGTAGCTGCGGTCCCCCAAGCTGGACGTCTCGATCGTCACGATCTGAACCATCACTTGCCTTCCCTACCCCGTAGGGTATGTGAGCTCGAAATGAAAGGGTGTCGCGTCAGGCGACGCGGCCCGCGCCGCCATCGGCAGCGGTGAACCCGCCTCACGGATCCGCGTGACCGCATCGGCATAGGGCAGCTCGACGGCGACGTTGCGCTCGTAGGCGACATCCATTGTCGACTCCTCCGACGGCGTCCTCGATGTTGGCGAGATGTCAGGCGAGAGACAGGAACAGCCGCTCCAGCTCCTCCTCGTTCAACCTGCGGGTTCCCGCGTCGTCCTGGACCATGCACTGCCGCATGCCCGTCGCGATGATCTTGAACCCGGCGCGGTCCAACGCCCGGGACGCGGCCGCGAGCTGCGTCACCACATCCGAGCAGTCCCGGCCCTCCTCGATCATGCGCACGATCCCGCCGATCTGGCCCTGCACCCGCCGCAGCCGCCCGAGCACATCCACCAGCTGCGCGCTGTCCACGTCCACGTCCCACTCCTCTCAACTACCCCGGGGGGTATAACGCCGAGACTAGCCCGGCATTCCCGCGGCCAGCTACGAGCGGTACAACCGCGAGCGACAGACGCTCGGAAGCGCAGAGGGGCTCTTGCAGGCACGGCGCGACGAGACGGCCTGGCTCCGGGCGTTAACCAGGGGATTTCCTCCACCCTCGATTTGAGCGCGCCGGGTGAGCCTCCCGCGCGCCTGCCCCCGCTGAAGCGGCCCCAGCGACAGGCTGAGCGGATGACAGCGGTGCCTGTCGGCCGGATTGAGCAGCACCAGGTCGGACTGCCGTGGCGCGTCGTCTTCCCTGACGTCGAGCACGCCGCGACCTCGCGCCATCTGAAAGGCGCGGATGCAGGGCCCGCACCCGCACACTCACCCCACTGCTGCCCGCGTTCGTCGCCGCGAGCGAAGCCCGACGCGACTGGAGTGCGCGACTGCACGCGGCCGCGCAGGCTGCCAGCGAGGGTGAGCGGTTCGTCGTCGACGGCGTCACCTTCGACCGCTGCCTCCCACACCCCGCGCAGCCACTACGAGGTCCAGGAGGGCGTCTCAGCTCTGGGCCGAAGTCCTGCATGTCGAGCCGGGTGCCCGGGTTGTCCCGACTTCACTTGTCGGCGAGGTGGCGGTAGCCGCGGCGCTGCTTGTGCGCCGGCACAGGATCGTAGCCCGTGGTGAGCGCGAGCCGGTCGACGGCCTCGGCCTGCTCCGCGGACGGCAGGTTGAGCGCGCACTCGCCGGTGCGCATCAGGTTCTCCGTCGTCCTTGAGGAGCCGTCCAGGCCGAGCATGCCGCGCCAGCCGAGCCAGAAGGCCGACGACATGGGCGCGAGGTTCGTCGAACCGTCGGCGTTGGTCGAAGAGATCAGAACAACCGGGGTGCCGAGGCCCACCGCCGGTTCTGGCGGGAATCAGTCGCGCGGGAGCCCGGCTCCGGGTCGAGTGACGGCTGACGAACGGCACCCCCGTCGCATTCCGACCGGGAGTGCCGTTCGTCGCGTCGGGCTCAGCTGCGCCGGCTGCGCCGGATCAGCAGGATGACCAGCAGGAGCAGCACGCCCCCGGCCACCGGGGCCAGGCGCTTGAGCACCGGGGCGCCCGCTGTGTCGAGCAGGTCGATCGCGTCGACCTCGCTTCGCAGCGAGTTGCCGACCGCCGGGCTCTTGGGCGCGGACGCGAGCACCGGGCCCTTCGCGGCGGCCGAGGCTCCGGTCGAACCGCTGCCGTTCGTCCGGCCGGCGGAGGCCGGTGCGGACGAAGCGGGGGCCGACGCACCCGCCGGACTCGGCGACGGTGCGGCCGGAGCAGGCGACTCCGGGCTCGACGCGGCGGGTTCCGGCGCCAGCTTGCTGGCCACGCATGCCGAGAACTGGCCGATGATCTTGTCGGCGACGTCGGAGATGACGCCGCGGCCGAACTGGGCGGGCCGGCCGGTGATGGTCATGTCGGTGACCATCGTGACGGCGGTGCGGGACGGCCCGTCTCCCACCAGCGTGCCGGTGACGGTGGCGCTCGCGGTGCCGTTGCCGCGGGAGTCGCGCCCACTCGCCTCGATGACGACCGTGTGCTTCTCCTCGTCCCGCGTGACGTAGGTGCCCTTCCCCTTGTAGGTGAGCGAGATCGGCCCCAGCTTCACCTTGACGGTGCCGGTGAACGAGTCGCCCTCGTACTCCGTCAGAGTGGCGCCCGGGAAGCAGGGAGCCACCGTCTCCGGCGTGTTCAGCGCCTCCCACGCCTTGTCGATCGGCGCTTCGATCGTGAACTTGTTCTCCAGCTGCATCTCTCTGTCTCCTCCACAAACCCGCAGGACGCCTGCCCCGGATGACCAGAGCAGGCGTCCTGCGGAACGAGCATCAGCCTGCGGCGGCCAGCACCGCCCGGCCCGTGAGCACCTTGGCCAGATGTTCACGGTAGTCGGCAGCGGCATCCGCGTCACTCGGCGCAGCAGTGCCCTCGGTGACTCGATCGGCTGCCGCCCGCACGGCGTCGGCCGTGGCCGGCTGTCCTACGAGCGCCTGCTCGACGCCGGTGGCGCGGATCGGCGTGCTGCCCATGTTGGTGAGCCCGACCCTCGCCTCCGCGATCGTGCCGCCCTCGACCCGGACGGCGGCCGCGATCGCGACCATCGACCAGGCCTGCGCCGTGCGGTTGAACTTCTCGTAGTGGCTGCCCCAGCCGGTGTACTTCGGGAACCGGATCTCGGTGAGGATGTCGCCCTCGCCGAGCGCGGTGGTGAAGTAGTCGACGAAGAACTGGGGTGCCGGCACCGTGCGGCGGCCGGACGGCCCGGCGATCACCAGCTCGGCGTCGAGGGCGAGCGCGACGGCGCCGAGGTCGCCGGCCGGGTCGGCATGCGCGAGCGACCCGCCGAGCGTGCCGCGGTGGCGCACCTGGCTGTCGGCCACGGTCTCGGTGGCCTGCCCGAGCAACGCGACGTGCCGCTGCACGGACTCGTCCCGAATGATGTCGTAGTACGACGTCATCGCGCCGATCGCCACGCGATCACCCTCGTCTCGGACCCCGCGCAGCTCGGAGATGCCCCCGAGGTCGACCAGCAGGGTGGGAGCCGCGAGCCGCAGCCGCAGCACCGGGAGCAGGCTCTGCCCACCGGCGAGGATCTTCGCGTCGTCGCCTGCCTCCTGCAGCGCCTGGAGTGCCTCGTCGACCGACGACGGCTTGACGTAGTCGAACTGGGCGGGGATCACTGGACCTCTCCCTGGGGGTTGTTCGGGTCGATCGAGCCGAGGCCCGCACCCGGCGAATGGGTGTCGACAGGCGTCTCCTGCGTGGAGCGGCCCCGCCCGTCCTGGATGGCCCGCCAGACACGCTGCGACGTGCACGGCATCTCGACGTCCGGTACGCCGAGGTGGCGCACGGCGTCGATCACGCCGTTGACGATCGCCGGGGTGGACGCGATCGTGCCGGCTTCCCCGACGCCCTTGACGCCGAGCGGGTTGCTCGTGGCCGGCGTGCTCACCACGTGGGTGTCGAAGCTCGGCAGGTCGGCGGACGAAGGCAACGTGTAGTCGACGAGAGTGCCGTTGACCAGCGTGCCCTGATCGTCGTAGTTGGCCTCCTCGAACAGGGCCTGTGCGATGCCCTGCGCGAGCCCGCCGTGCACCTGACCCTCGACGATGAGCGGGTTGATCACCGTGCCGACGTCGTCCACGCAGACGTACTTCCGCACGTCGACGTGCCCGGTCTCGGTGTCGACCTCGATCGCCGCGAGGTGCGTGCCGTGCGGGAACGAGAAGTTGTCCGGGTCGTACACGGCATCGGCGTCGAGGGAGGGCTCCATCCCGTCCGGGAGGTCGTGCGCCATGAACGCGGCGAACGCGATCTCCTGGATGGGCTTGCCCTTGTCGGTGCCCCGCACCGAGAACGTGCCGTTCGCGAACTCGATGTCCTTCTCGTCCGCCTCGAGCATGTGCGCCGCCAGCTTGCTGGCCTTCGCGATCACCTTCTGCGCCGCGTTGACGATCGCGATGCCGCCGACGGCGAGCGAGCGCGATCCGTAGGTGTCGAGCCCCTTCGGCGAGATCTGGGTGTCGCCGTGCAGGAGTTCGACGTCCTCGAACGGGACGCCGAGCTGGTCGGCGACGATCTGGCTGAACGCCGTCTCGTGCCCCTGACCGTGCGGAGAGGCGCCGGTGATGACCTCCACCTTGCCGGTGGCGAGCATCCGGATGCTCGCGGCCTCCCAGCCGCCCGCCCCGTAGGACAGCGACCCGAGCACCCGCGACGGGGCCAGCCCGCACATCTCGGTGAACGTCGAGATGCCGATGCCCAGCTGCACGGGGTCGCCCGAGCGCCGCCGCTCCTCCTGCTCGCGGCGCAGGCCCGCGTAGTCGAACAGCTCCATCGCCTGCTGTGTGGCCTGCTCGTAGTTGCCGGAGTCGTAGGTGAGCCCGCACACCGTGGTGAACGGGAACTCCTCATGCTTGATCCAGTTCTGCTGGCGCAGATCCATGGGGTCGCGCCCGAGCTCGACGGCCAGCTCGTCCATGATCCGCTCGATCGCGAACGTGGCCTCGGGGCGACCCGCACCCCGGTAGGCGTCCGTCAACGTCTTCGTGGTGAAGACGTTGGTGCAGGTGAACTTGTAGGCCGGGATCTTGTAGATCGCGTTGAACATGAACGCGCCCAGGATCGGCACGCCCCCTCCGACGAGGCCGAGGTAGGCACCCATGTCGGCCAGCAGCTTGACGTCGAGGCCGGTGACCGTGCCGTCCTTCTTCGCCGTGATCGTGATGTCCTGGATCTGGTCACGACCGTGGTGGGCGGTGAGCAGCGACTCGGAGCGCGTCTCGGTCCACTTGACGGGCCTGCCCAGCTTCTGCGCGAGCGCGACGCAGAGCATCTCCTCGGGCACCACCCCGATCTTGCCGCCGAAGCCGCCGCCCACGTCGGGGGCGATGACCCGCAGCTTGCTCTCGGAGACGCCGAGTGTCACCGCCGTCATCGTGCGCAGGATGTGCGGGACCTGGGTGGACGAGTAGAAGGTGATCTGCTCGCCGGTCGGGTCCACGACCACCGAACGCGGCTCCATGAACGCCGGGATGAGCCGCTGCTGGATGAACCGGCGGCGCACCACGACGGAGTCGGTGTCGGCCTCGGCCGCGGTGATCGCGTCGGCGACGCTGCTACCGGTACCGGCCTCGCCGGAGTCGAACACCCAGGTGGCGCTCTCGTTGGTGCCGAGGTCCGGATGCACCAGCGTGGCGCCGTCGGCGACGGCCGCCTCCATGTCGAGCACCGGGTCGAGCGGGTCGTAGTCGACGTCGACGAGGTCGGCGGCGTCCCTGGCCGCCGCAGCCGATCGGGCGACGATGACGGCCACGCCCTCGCCGGCGAAGTGCACGACGCTGCTGGCGAGCAGCGGCCGCTGCGGTGTCTTCTGCTCGGGGGTGATCGGCCACGCGTTGGGCAGGCCGATGGCCTCGACGCCGAGATCGGCGGCGGTGTAGACGCCGAGGACACCCGGGGCCGCCTTGGCGGCAGCCGTGTCGATCCCGAGGATCCGCGCGTGCGCGAACGTCGAACGAACGACGGAGATGTGCAGCGTGCCGGCCGGCGTGATCGCGTCGGTGAACCGGGTGCGGCCGGTGATCAGGCGCGCGTCCTCCTTGCGGACACGGGCACGACCGATCTCGGCGGCGGGTGTGGTGGGTTCGGCGGTCGTCGTCATGTCATTGGCCTCCGGCAACCGGAGTCGGCGTGTCGACGGGGGCGGTGGCGCCTGGCTTCATCGCCTTCGCCGCGCTCTGCACGGCCTTGACGATGTTCTGGTAGCCGGTGCAGCGGCAGAGGTTGCCCTCGAGGCCCTCGCGCACGGCGTGCTCATCCGGGTCGGGGTTGTCGCCGAGCAGGTCGACGGCCTGCATGATCATGCCCGGCGTGCAGTAGCCGCACTGCAGCGCGTGACACTCGTTGAACGCCTTCTGCACCGGGTGCAGCTCGCCGTCGCGGGCGAGCCCCTCGATCGTCGTGATCTCCGCACCGTCGGCCTGCACCGCCAGCACCGAGCAGGACTTCACGCTCTGCCCGTTCAGGTGCACCGTGCAGGCACCGCAGTTGCTGGTGTCGCAGCCGACGACCGTGCCGGTCTTTCCCAGGCGCTCCCTCAGGTAGTACACCAACAGCATGCGGGGTTCGACGTCGTCGACGTACTCCACGCCGTCGACGGTGACCCGAACCTGTGCCATGTGACCTCTCCTCACCACGAGCGCGGTGCCGCTTCGCAATAGCGGCACGGGACGCACCGGGCGCAGCCGAGCTACGCCCGGGTGCCGCACACGACGCTGTGGCGGCGCCCACAATCAGACCGCCGATCATGCGGGCATGCAAGGGCGATGAAGCACACTCCCACGCAGGACAGGGCCCTGATCGGAAGGGAGCACCAGCTACTCCGCATCTTCGGTTCTGTGCATGGGAAAGGCACGCGATTACGGAACTCACGCCTCGTGAGGATCACCTGTCCGGACCAATCCCGACGGGGCGGTGGTGATCACACAAGGCCGTCGGGTCGCGCCCGGAGTGGCAGGGCCGAGGCGTCAGCGCTCGGGGTCGACCCGCTCGGGGCCTTTCCCGTCCCGCCCGCCATCGCCCCCGGTGCCGACCGGACGCAGCGGCTCGATCGTGCCGTGGCGCAGGGCGCCCCACCACAGGCCGCCGCCGTAGGCGAGGTCGTCGAGCCTGCGGGCGAGCAGATATCCGGGCAGGCCGGGCCGGTCGGGGTGATCGCGCTTGCGCCACCAGTCGAGCACGCCCTCGGCCACCGCGATCACGGCCACGGTGCGGCGGGCACGGCGCGACACCAGGGCCGCCACCAGCGCCAACGGCCAGTAGTGCCGGGTGACGGCGTCGGCGGTCTGCATCACCGTGCCGACGGTGCCGAGCCCGATCAGCCGGGCCGCGGTACGGCGCGGCTCGCGCACCGGCAGCTTCCGCGCGAGCTGCTCGGTGGCGCCGGCCACCACGGCGATCGCGGCGAGCACCGCCCACGGACGCCCGCGCAGCAGCAGCACCGCCACCGCCGCGGACCAGGTGTTGAGCACCATCGGCGGCACCGACCCGGGATGGCGCAACGACAGTGGCGCCGCGCCCGTGCCGTAGTAGGCCTTGCGCAGCCACCAGGCACGCACGCCGGTGCGGTGATCGTGCGCGACCCGGGCCGCCGGCTCGTAGCGCAGCCGCCAACCCGCCGCGTGCAGCCGCAGGACGAGGTCGACGTCCTCGGCCACGTGCATCCGCTCGTCGAAGCCGGCGCCTGCGGCGGCGCGGCGCACCAGCATCGCGGCGCTGGGGACGTAGGCGACCCGGCTCTTCGGCACCACCAGCGCCGGATCGCCGCCCTGGTCCAGCGAGGAGCGCACCGACTCGTAGCCGGCCAGCCAGCCGCGCACCGGAGGCAGCGCGACGATCCGCGGGGCGGCCAGCGCGACGGCCGGATCGGCGAACCGGGCCAGCAGCGGGCCGAGCCACCCGGGCTGGGGCACCACATCGGAGTCGAGGAACGCGACCAGCGGGGTGCGCGCGGCCGCGAGCCCGGCGTTGCGGGCCGCGGCCGGGCCCTTCGCCTGCGGATGTCGCAGCAGCGTGGCGCCGGCCCGCTCGGTGACGGCGCGGATGCCGGCGGCGTCGGTGGAGCCGTCGTCGACGACGATCGTCTCGCCGAGGTCGGGAGGCAGTGCGGCGAGCAGCCGGGCGAGTCCCTCGACGCGATCCTTCACCGGCACGACGACCGTGACGTCGGACGCGGGCGGGACGGCCACCGCCGGTTCGGCCACCGGGTGCGCGATGCCCGCGTCGAGGAGCCTGCGGGCGAGCGCCGCGGACATCGGGTCGCCGACCTCGAGCGTGCCGTCCCGCAGCCGGGCGGCCGCGGCGCCGGACAGACGCAGCATCCGGGGCGGCGCACCACCGAACAGGACCGTGCCGTCGTCCACGACGAGCGCCTGCCGATCGAGGGCGATCCTCATCCCGTCCGGCAGCGCCTCCTCCACGAGCCGAGCTTAGGGCGTAGATCGACCGACGCTGGGAAGCTCGTGTCGTGACCGCGCCGCTGCTGCCCGAATACGGACGTCGCTCGCTCGCCGAGGTGCTGCCGGCGCTCCTCGCCGCGCTCGGCGTGCCCGGGCCGCCGCCCGCGCTGGCTGTGCCGCCGGTGCGGGCGGCGGTGCTGCTGCTCGTGGACGGCCTCGGCAGCGAGCTGCTGCGCCGGCACGCGGCCGACGCCCCGTTCCTCGCGGGCCTGCCCGACGTCGGACCGCTCACCTCGGGGTTCCCGTCCAGCACCTCGATCGCCCTGGCGTCGCTGGGCACCGGTGTGCCGCCGGGCGCGCACGGCCTGCTCGGGATCGTGCTGCGCGCCGATGGCGAGCTCCTCGACACCCTTCGCTGGACGACCCACGGCGGCCGGGTCGACATGCGCGACCGGCTGGTGCCGGAGGAGGTCCAGCCGGTGCCCACCGCGCTGGAGCGGGCCGCGGCCGACGGCGTCGGGGTCACCGTGGTGACGCTGCGGGAGTTCGACGGTTCCGGGCTCACCAGGGCCGCGCTGCGCGGCGGCCGCTTCCAGGCCACCCACGCGTTGGGCGACCTGGCCTCGGGCGTTCTCACCGCGACCGAAGGCCCCGGTCGCCGGCTCTGCTACGGCTACCACCGCGACCTCGACGCGATGGGCCACGTGTACGGCCCCGGGTCGCTGCCGTGGCGGCTGCAACTCGCCCAGATCGACCGGCTCGCCGAGCTCGTCGCCGAGCGACTGCCACCGGACGCGGTGCTCGCCATCACCGGCGACCACGGCATGGTCGCGGTCGACCGGCGGTACGACGCGGACACCGACCCGGTGCTGGCCGACGGCGTCGCGCAGCTGTCCGGTGATCCGCGGGCCCGGCACGTCCACGTCCGGCGCGGGGCCCGCGACGACGTGCTCGCCATCTGGACGGAGGTGCTGGGTGACGGGGCGTGGGTCGTGTCGGGCGAACAGGCGGTGGCCGACGGCTGGTTCGGGCTGCCGGTGGCGCCGCACGCCCGCAACCGCATCGGCGACGTCGTGGTCGCGGCCCGCGGGGGCACGGCGGTGATCCGGTCGCGGGAGGAGCGGCTGATCTCGCGGATGCCGGGGCAGCACGGCTCGCTCACGCCCGACGAGCAGCTGGTGCCGCTCCTCCTGGCCCGCGCACCCTGACACGATGGTGTGGACAACCTCAGATGTTGCTCAATTCTGTGGCCCCCGGTCCGCGCTTCACGCACTCTGGTCCGACCTGCTGAACGGGGGGGATCGCGATGGAGCTCGTCGTCGATGTCGAGCTGAGCGGCCGTGACCGGGCCATTCTGCGTGCGGTGGAGGGCGGCCGTGCCGAGCTCGTATGGGGCTCGGAGCCGGATCTCTACCTCGACGGCAGGTTCTGCTGCGACCAGAGCGCCGTGCACCGGCTGGTGCGGGCGGGCCTGATCGCCCCGGCCGTCGAGGGCGGTGTCGGCCAGCGCCTCCCGGCGATGATCACCACGGCCGGTCGGCTGGAGCTCGTGGCCTGACGGGCGCTCCCGGCGTCGGTCGTCGCGACCCGACGATCCGGGCCCGCGACGCGGCTCCTCGGGGTTGTCGCGGTGCTCGGGCGCCTGGCCGCCGCCGACCACGTCCGGCGGGCACGGCAGGGCACGGCGTACGGCGCCTGGGCGCTGGTGCCCACGTTGCGCGGGGCCGTCGTGCCCGGGGAGCTGCTGGTGAGCGCCTCGACACTCACGGCGGCCCCGGACACCCGGGCACCCGAGATCGAGACCTCCGGTGCGGAGCTCGCCGTGACCTGGGCCGACGGCGCCCGCACCACCTGCAGCTGGCCAGGCCCGTCCCGGACGTGACCACAACCGATTGAGCCGCGTGCCGCGTGATCGGGCTACCGCGCGGTGTCGAGGGTGAGCAGCACGCCGATCGTGCCGAGCCGGGGCAGCTCGACACCCACGGCGCCCCCGTCGACCGCCAGCTCGGCGCCGCGGTCACCGAGGTAGGTGGCCGTCCACGCCCCGGTCACCGGAACGCCGACGCGCACCCGCACCGCCACGGGCTCCTCGGCGTAGGACTGCAGCCGCAGCAGCACGCCGCCGTCCGCGCCGGAGACCGAGATCAGCCGGACGCGGTCGTCGTCCAGCTCCAGGAGGGAGCGCTGCGGCGCCGGGTCGGCCGCGGCCGGACCGGTGGCGAGCACACCCTGCACCGGCTGGGTCAGGTCCGCGGCCGTCCGGATACCGAGGCCGGCCGGCGAGACCTGCTCCCCCGCACGCCGCACCCCCACGGCGTAGTTCACCGAGGCGGTGAAGCCCTGCTGGGAGGGGAAGTTGGTGTCCCAGACGTTGTTGTGCACCCAGGAGTAGACGGTGGCGGGCTCCCGCGGGCTCGTGGAGTCCGGGAACGGGGCATACGGCAGTGCGATCGTCTCCGGGTGCACGAGCGGGGCCTCGTCGGCGGCCCAGGCGACGGCGTGCTCACCGTCCTGCACGCTGATCCAGTTGCGGATGGCGCGCATGTGCTGGGGCGCACCGGGCACGTGCTCCAGCCCGTCCCCGGTGAGCGCGCCGGTGATCTCGTACCGGACCGTCGGGTCGTCCGCGGCGAACGGGAACGCGTAGAACGCGCTCTCCTTCGTCATCGTGATGGGCTTGGACAGCCGGTTCTCGATGTCGAGGCGCGCCTGGTCGCGGCCCAGCCGCAGCGTGGTGCCCGCCCAGCGGACGCCGTCGGCCGCGTATTCGTAGACCAGCCGCTGCTCCACCCCGGTGTCGACGCGCTCGATGAAGGCGGCCGGCCGGGCGAGCGTGCGGCTGCCGAGCAGCTCCAGGTCCGGCGACACCGCGGTCTTGTTCGACTGGTGGTTGTAGCCGCCCGCCGTCGTGTAGGTGTCGTAGACGTAGGCGTTGAAGCCGACCGTGGCATCGGTGTTCACCAGCTCCCGGCCGGTGGCGAGCTCCACGATCGAGGCGATGCAGGCCCGGGAGAGGTCGACGCGCACGCGCAGGTGCTCGTTCTGGATGACCAGCGGGTCGGGGTGCTCGGCGGCCACCGCCGCCGACTCCTCGGGCTCCCCCTCCGGCGAGACGACGTCGAGCCGCACCTGACCCAGCGGCGGCAGGTCCGGCACGTGGACGGTGACGATGCGCCCGGCGTCGCGGTGTTTCGGGTTCTGCTGGCCGGCCACGGTGATCGGCAGCGGCTTGCCGGTACGCGCGTCCCGCACCTCGATCGGCCGGTCCAGCGGGACCCGGCTCTCCCGCACGAACAGCCGCACGGCCGCGCTGCGCGCCAAGGCGGTGGTGTTGGTGGCGTAGTAGGTGACGACGGCGTCGCCGCTCTCCGGGAGGACCTCGCCGAGCTGCGCGGCGGCGTGGTCGGTGAACGTCGCGGCGTCGTCCTGGGCGTTCACGCCGTGTGCGTACTTCCAGTGCCACTGCTGCTCACCGGAGTCCATCCCGGAGTCACCGTCGGTCCACGGGTTGGCCGCGCCCCAGGTGTGCTCGTTGAACAGCGAGACCGAGCGGTAGACGCGCTCGGAGTGCTCCGCCTCGTCGGCGAGCGGCTCGCCGCCCAGCAGTGCGGCCATCCCGCTCATCGTCTGGGCCCCGGTGACGGCGGCCTGCGCCTTGCGGGTCATGGCGAGCGGGCGGGCGCCGGACCCGACGCCCTCGACCCACCAGTCGCCCCAGTCGCCCTCGAACTCCTGGATCTGCCCGGCGAGCCGCTCCTCGGCGTCGCGGAAGAAGTCCTCGTTGCGCGACAGCCGCAGACGCGGGTAGAGCCAGGTCTCGTTCCAGCGGGCCACCGTGTCGGCCATGATCAGCCGCGGTGGCGCGTTGTCGCCGAAATGCCCCTGCACCCGCAGGTGCAGCACGTCCCACGGGTAGGGCTCACGGTCCTCGACCGCGTCCCCGTGCCAGCCGAACATCCCCGGCGGGAACGGGTAGGGCTTCGTGGACAGCGCGGTGAGGTAGGCCGGCAGCATGCCGTCCACCTCGTCGTAGGAGGTGTCGAAGCCGAGCACCGAGCCCTCCATGTAGGCGAGGCCGTGCGGGCTGTCGGTCATCCAGACCAGCACGGAGTTGCCGGCCGGCGAGCGCCAGCGGAACAGCCGCGGCAGCTTCTGGCCCCCGTTCAGGTGCGGCACCGACCGGCCCGCCCAGTTGTGGGCCACCGACAGGTAGCGGACCCCGATCTGCGCGAGTGCGTCCGGCAGGCCCGCGACGGTGCCGGGCACGTCGGTCTGCATCGCGGAGGTGAACTCCACGCCGTAGGTGTCGCGGACGGTGCGCGCGAGGCGCAGCAGCTCGTGCAGCTCGTCGGTGGAGCAGGTGTCGGTGTGCAGGTTGTACGGCAGCGCGGTGAGCTCGATCTGCCCCGAGCGGACGTAAGACACGAACTCCGCCACCCGCTCCGCCGAGCGCGCCGCGATCCACTGCTCGAACGACCACAGCGACTCGACGGCCCAGCGGAACTTCGCCTCGTCGGGCCGGTCGGCCGTGGCGCGGACGAGGTCGAGGCACGAGTCGAGGAAGGCGACGTGCTCGGCGAGCACGGTGCCCTGCGGGTCGGTGTAGCCGATGTCGAGGTGGGAGTGGTGGACGAGGTGGATCGTCCACTCCCGCACCGGCCGGAGCGTCACATCGACCGCGCCGTCCACGTCGAGCGACGGGATCGCGAGCCGCAGCGTGGTGGGCCCGTCGACCGCGGGCACCAGCAGCCGCAGCGAGCCGGCCGGGCCGTCGACCCCCTCGACGGGCACTGCCGAGCCGCCTTCCGTGCGGAGCTGCACGTCGGTGGCCCGCAGCTCGCCGAGCCCGTCGACCTCGACCCGGATCGCCTGCAGGCGGCCGCCGCCCGGAGCCGCACGGAGCAGCTGCTCGGCGATGACGTGGACGGGACGACCACCGAGCGTGTCCCGGCCCGCGGTCGCGAGGTCGACCATCCCGGCCTTCGCCTTGGCGGCGGACCAGGGGGTGGCGGCGATGAGTGCCTTGGTCGTCATGGGTGGAGATCGACCCCTTCAGGAGGTGAGTTTGAGGCTGCGGGTGAAGAAGCGCTGGAAGGCGAAGAACAGGACGACCGTCGGCAGCGACGCCACGAGCGCCCCCGCGAGCACGACGGGCGGCCCCACGTTGGAGTAGTTGCTGGTGAGGTCGGCGAGCGCGGCCATGGCCGGCCGGACGTTCGGGCTGGTCGAGAGCGTGATCCCGAACAGCATGTCGTTCCAGATCCAGGTGAACTGGAACAGGAACGCGGCCAGCATCGCGCTGCGCACCAGCGGCAGGTGGATCGAGAGGAACATGCGCAGCCAGCTCGCGCCGTCCAGGGCCGCGGCCTCGTGCATCTCGCGCGGCACGGTGGTCATGTAGTTGCGCACGACGAAGAAGGCGAACGGCACGGCCAGCGCAGCGTAGATCAGCAGCATCCCGTACTGCGTGTCGTACAGCGAGGAGGTGGCGTACCCGCTGAACAGCGGCGCCAGGAACATCTGCAGCGGCAGGATGGTGCCGACGTAGATCACCCAGAACCACAGCGCCGGGCGCTTGACCGGCATGACGACCACCGCGAACGACGCCAGCGCGGCCACCACGACCGCGATCAGGGCGCCGAGCACGGCGTAGACGAGGCTGTTGAGCATCCCGGAGCCGACGTTGGCCCGGCTGAAGGCCTCGGCGACGTTGCTGCCGAAGGCCCACGACACCGGCCACCAGCTCGGCGCGCCGGTGTAGTCCGCGGCCGCGGTGAAGGAGTTGACCACCAGCAGCCAGCTGGGCACCAGCCACAGCAGCGCGGTGGCCACGAGCACGACGTTCCTGACCGCACGTCCCATTCCTGGCTCCTCAGTTCGCCCGCAGCTGGCGGCGCAGGTAGATCCAGGACGCCGCGACGACGACCATCGTGAGCACCACCGCGACGGCGGCGCCCGCGCCGTAGCGGGCGAGCGTGAAGGTCTCGCGGTACATGGTGAGCGCGAGCGTCTCCGACGCGGTGCCCGGACCGCCCTTGCTGAGCAGGAAGACGATGTCGAAGGTCTTCAGGCTGTTCACCACCGAGATCCCGACGACCACCACGGTGATCGGACGCAGCTGGGGCAGCGTGATGTGCCAGAACAGCCGGAACCCCGTGGCCCCGTCCAGCTTCGCGGCCTCGATCGTCGACGGCGGGATCGCCTGCAACCCGATCAGGAACAGGATCACCGCGACGCCGGTGCCCTGCCACGTGCTCGCCACGATCATCACGACGGTGTTGAGCGGCCATTCGAGCAGCCAGCCCTGCTCCAGGTCGCCGAGCCCCAGGGCGGCCAGCGCCGTGTTGAGCGCGCCGTCGTCGCGCAGCACGAACATCCACACGACGGCCGTGGCCGCACCGGACAGCGCGTACGGCAGCACGAGGGCGAACCGGGCGACCGCGCCCCAGCGCAGCTCGTGCGTGCCGACGGCGACCAGCAGGCCGATCAGCACCGGCAGCAGGAGGGTGCCGGCCACCCACATCAGCGTGTTGACCAGCGTCTGGCCGAAGCCCGCGCTCGTGAACAGCGTGACGTAGTTGTCCAGGCCGACGAAGGTGCGGGTGAAGCCGTTGTCGTTGAAGAAGCTGCGGTACGCCGTCTCCACGAACGGCGCGATCATCAGCACCGCGACGAGCGCGACGGCGGGCGCCAGGAACAGCGCGATCGCCAGCACCGAGCGCGGGCTGCGCCGGGCCGGGCCGGCGGACGGCGTGGTCGCCGGGCGCTCGACCTCGGCGGCGGCGGGGGTCAGGACGGTCATGCCCTCCAGGCCTTCCACTCGGCGTCGGCGCGGTCCTGCATCGTGCGCAGCGTGGCGATCCCGTTGTCGACGGTGGGCGTCACCATGAACGCGCCGAGATCCTGCACATTGCCCTCTACCAGCACCGGCGGCGAGGCCTCCCAGTAGCGGGTGGCCTCCCGCGGGCGGACCCGGGCGACGTCGCGGGCGATGTCGGCCACGATGCTGCCGGTCGGCAGCGCGGCCGGGTTCGCCGAGGCGTCGCCGAGTTGGTCCACCCATGCCTGCTGCACGTCCGTGGAGAGCCAGGCGTCGGCAACCGCCATGGCCTGCTCGTGCTTGTGCGCGTTCGCCGAGACGCACAGCGCCGCGCTCTCCACCACCACGGCCGGCTGCGCGCCCGGGTCGGCGGGCGGCACCAGGAACAGCCCGACGTCCGCGGCACCCAGACCGGCCTCTGTGTAGCTGTTGACGTTGAACGTGCCGCCCAGGGCCATGCCCAGCGTGCCGTCGGCGAACTTCCCGGGGAATCCCTGGGCGTCGATGTCGGGTCCGGAGAACAGGCCCTCGGCGTACATCGATGCCCACAGCTCGATCGCCGCCGTCGCCGTGTCGTCGAGGTAACTCGCGCGCCCGGCGGTGACGTCCTCGTAGAAGTCCGGGCTGTGCCCGATCAGCAGCTGCGTGAACCAGATGATCGACTCCCAGGTGGTGGCTCCCGGTGCCCCGATCGGCGTGATGCCCGCGTCCCGCAGGGTGCCGGCCACTTCGAGCAGCTCGGCGAACGTCGTCGGCACCGACACCCCGGCCGCGGCGAACGCGCGGCGGCTGAAGAACATCGGGTAGTAGGTCTTGTACAGCGGCAGCGCGTACGGGCGACCGTCGAAGCTGAACGACGGGCGCATCACCGGGTCGACCCAGCCCTCCGCCTCCGCGTGGTCCCAGACGGCGGAGAGGTCGGTGACGATGCCGCCGCGCGCGATGTCCTGCAGGCGGTAGCCGTTCCACCACTTGAACAGGTCCGTGGTGGCATCGGTCTGCGCCGACATCCGCACGATCTGCTGGTAGGTGTTCTGGTTCGGCACGGCCCGCACGGCGAGGCTGGAGCCCGTGCGCCGCTCGAGTGCGGCGGACGCGGCGTCGTAGGCGTCCGACCAGGTGGCGACGTCGTTGTTGAGCGTGAGGACGTTGCCGGGAGCCGGCCGCGTGTACGAGCCGCGAGCGCATCCGGTGGCCCACGCGAGCCCGCCTGCACCGACGAGCCCGAGCAGCGTGCGGCGGGAGAGCTGCCGATCGGTCATCGGGCCTCCGGTCGTCGGTGAACGGTTGCGACGGAAGGTATCGGTAACATGCAGGTTGAGCAAGTGCCCTGCAGAAATCTAAGGTATCCGTATCTCGACCCAGTGAGAGGGAGTACGGATGACCGGCTACGACCCCGACCCGCGCTACTCGCCGGTCGGCGGTGAGGTGGGCACCGGATGGGACGAGCCGGTCACCGAGCTCCCCCCGGGGCCGCTCACCCTCACCGTCGACGGGCCGGCCACCCAGGACTGGGCGCGGCTCGCCGCCGACCTCGCCCACCGCCTCCGCGCGCGCTACGGCGAGGTCCGCGTGCTCGACACGGCCGACCTGTTCGCACCGTGGGACGCCGTCGTGGAGCGCACGACCTCGGCCGAGCTCCCCGACGACCCCGACTTCGTCCGCCTCGCCGAGGGCTCGCTCGCCGACCTGCTCGACGTGCGGGACCGCGCGGGCCCGCCCGCCGGAGGAGTGCTGCTCGTCCACGGGCCCGGCGCCGCGTTGCTGCCGCACGACGTGCTCTGGTACGCCGACCGCCCCAAGCGCCACGCCGAGGCCGAGATCACCACCGGCACCGGGCGCAACCTCGGCCAGCGCTCCGGGACTGGCACCACCCGCAGGCTGTTCTACGTGGACTGGCCGCTGCTCGACCGCCACCGGGACTCGCTGCTGGCCGATGTCGACCGCTGGTTCGACGTGCAGGACCCGGACCGTCCGGCCTCCGTCGACGGCGCCACGCTGCGCCGCACCGCCGCGGAGCTGGCCGGCCGCCCCTTCCGCACCCGGCCGTTCTTCAACTCCACCTCGTGGGGTGGGCACTGGGCCCAGCAGGAGCTGGGCGTGAACCCCGACGCGCCGAGCACGGCGCTGGGCTACGAGCTGATCGCGCCGGAGAGCGGCGTGCTGCTCGGCGAGAACGCCGAGGCGCAGGTGGAGATCCCGTTCGCGGCCGTCGTGGCGCTGCACCCCACCGACGTGCTCGGCGCCGACGTGCACCGGCGGTTCGGCACGTCCTTCCCGGTGCGCTTCGACTACCTCGACACGGTCGGCGGCGGCAGCCTCTCGGTGCACTGCCACCCGCAGCCGGAGTACATGTCACGCGTGTTCGGCTGGCCCTACACGCAGCACGAGACGTACTACGTGATGGAGACCAGCGGCGGCCGCTCGATCTACCTCGGCCTGCACGAGGACGTCGACGTCGACATGTTCAACGCGCAGGCGCACGCCGCGGCCCACGACGGCGTGCCGTTCGACATCACCGACCACGTCCAGGAGCACCCGGCCACCGCACACCAGCTCTACCTGGTGCCGGCCGGCACCCCGCACGGCAGCGGCGAGGGCAACGTGGTGCTGGAGATCAGCGCCACGCCCTACCTCTACTCGCTGCGGTTCTACGACTGGCTGCGCCGAGACGCCGCCGGGCAGCAGCGGCCGGTGCACGTCGACCACGCGTTCCGCAACCTCGACACCACGCGCCAGGGCAAGGCGGTGCACGAGCAGCTCATCCAGGACGCCCGCGCCCTGCGCTCCGGCGACGCCTGGCGCGAGCAGCTGATCGGCGCGCTCCCGGAGATGTTCTTCGAGGTCCGCAGGCTCGTGCTGGACACGGGCGGGCAGGCCCCGCTGCGGACCGGCGGGAGCTTCCACGTCTGGACCGTCGTGGAGGGTGCGGGGGCCGTGTTCTCCACGGGGGCGCACACCCACCGCCTGGCCTACGCCGAGACGCTCGTGATGCCCGCCTCCGTCGGCGACTACACCGTGGCGGCCGAGGGCGGCGGCCGCGTCCGGCTCGTGCAGGCTCTGGTGCCATGACCGGAGTCCCGGCGCTGGAGATCGGCGGCACCCACGTGTCCGCCGCCCTGCTCGCGCCGCCGTGGACGGTCTCCGACGAGCAGGTGCACCGCTCGCCCGTCCGCGCCGACGGCACCGCCACCGAGATCGTCGACGACCTGCTGCGCGGCGCGGCGGCCCTCGGTCCGCAGCCGGGGGCACGCTGGGGCGTCGCGATCCCCGGCCCGTTCGACTACGCCGCCGGCATCGGGCGCTTCGAGGGCGTCGGCAAGTTCGACGCGCTGCGCGGCGTCGCGCTCGGCGAGATCCTCGCGAAGGAGCTGGACGCGGCGGGCGTGGTGTTCCTCAACGACGCCCACGCGTTCGGCATCGGCGAGTGGCGGGCCGGCGCGGCACGGGGACACGACCGGGTGCTGGTGCTGACCCTGGGCACCGGCGTCGGCAGCTGCTTCCTCCACCGCGGCACCCCGGTCACCGCCGGCCCCGACGTGCCGCCCGAGGGCCGGGCGGACCTGCTCACCATCGAGGGCGCGCCACTGGAGGACACGGTCTCCCGGCGGGCACTGCTCGCCCGCGCCGGCGCCGGCGCCGGCGTGGACGTCCGGGACCTCGCCGAGCGCGCCCGGGCCGGCGACACCGCCGCCGAGGCCCTGTTCACCGGCGCCTTCGCCGCCCTCGGCCGCGCCATGGCGCCGTGGGTGCGGCGCTTCGACGCATCCCTCGTGGTCGTCGGCGGAGCGATCGCGGCATCATGGGACCTGGTGGCCGCCCCGCTCCGTGCGGGTCTGTCCGACGGCCGGGCCGAGCTCCCGGTGGTCCCGGCAACCTCGGCGCACGCCGGCCTCGTCGGCGCCGCCTGGTGGGCCCACCGGTTCTGAGGAGGAACGGCGTGTCGTCGACTGCGCCCGGACGCACCCCGACCATGCGGGACGTGGCCGCGCACGCCGCGGTGAGCCCGATGACCGTCTCGCGCACCCTGCGCGGCGACCCCAGGGTCTCCCCCGAGATGCGCGCCCGCGTGCTCGCCTCCGTCGAGGCGCTGCGCTACCGCCGCAACGACCTGGCGCGGGGCCTGCGCACCGGCCGGTCCAGCGGCCTGATCGGCCTCGTGGTCACCAACCTGTCCAACCCGTTCTACTCCGAGCTCGCACTGGGCGTGGAGAGCCTCGCCTCGGCCAACGGGATGCGCGTGGTGATCGGCAACACCGGCGGCGACCTCGACCGGGAGCGGCAGCTCGTCGACGACATGGCCTCCCGCCGGGTCGACGGGATCATCGTCGTGCCCGCCGGCAACGACCACCGGCACCTGGACCCCGCGGCCCTGCACGGGCTCCCGGTCGTACTGGCCACCCGGCCGCCGACCGGGCTGGATGTCGACTGCGTGGTCGTGGACGACTTCGGCGGCAGCCGTCACGCCACCGCCGCCCTCGTCGAGCAGGGCCACCACCGCATCGGGTTCCTCGGCCTCGGCCGGTCGCTGTGGACCGGCGCCGAGCGGCTGCGTGGCCACTGCGCCGCGCTCGAGGAGGCCGGCCTGCCCGTCGAGGACGCGCTGCTGCGCAGCGTCGCGCCGGACGCGGGCGCCGCCGAGGCCGTCGCGCTGGAGCTGCTCGCCATCAGCGACCCGCCCACCGCCCTGTTCGCGGCGAACAACCGCAACACCGTCGGCGCCTACCGCGCGATCGCCGAGACCGGCTCGACCGTGGCGCTGGCCGGGTTCGACGACGTCCCGCTGGCCGACCTGTTCGCCGCGGCGATCAGCGTGGTCACCTACGACACCGGCGAGGTGGGCCGGCGCGCCGCCGAGCTGCTGCTGGAGCGCATCGCGGGCGAGCAGCCCTCCACCCACGCCCGGCTGGTGACGATCGGGACCACGCTCAAGGACTACCGCCCGTTGCGTGCGGCCTCGAGGCTTCCCGAGGAACCGTGAGGACTAGGGCGTCACCGCAGGCGCCCGGTGGGGTCGGGGTGCCAGCGGGCGAGGCGGGTGCGGAGGGCGGCCGTCATCTCCGCCAGCAGGCGCTCGCCCTCAGCGGCGTTCGCGCCGGTCGGGTCGCCCAGTACGCCGTTCGGGCTGACCGCTGCCACGCCGCCGGAACGCAGGGCCGGTAGCAGCTCGTCGAGCGGGGCGGTGGCGCCGGGCGCGGCGGCGGCGATGCGGACCGCGGCGGGGTCGAGCGCGAGCAGGATCGACGTCTCCGTGCGGCCGGCATGCGCATCCCCTCCGGACACGACGCACGGCGACCAGGCGGCGTCGCGGCCCTCCACGCGCAGCTGCATCACGGCGTCCGGCACGGTCGGGAGGTTGCCGCCGTGGCCGTTCACGAACACCAGCCGGGTGACCCACCGCGCCGCCGAGCGCCCCAGCTCCACGAGCACCGCCCGCAGCGCGTGGTGGCCGATCGACAGCGTGCCGGGAAAGCCCTCGTGCTCGCCGGACGCGCCGTAGGGAAGCGGCGGCGCGACCAGCAACGCGGCGTCTTCCGCCGCTGCCCGGCGAGCGACGACCGCGGCGATGCGGGCGTCGGTGTCCAGGGGCAGGTGCGGGCCGTGCTGCTCCAGCGCCCCGAGCGGCACGAGCAGGGTGGCGGGGCCGACCTCCGGCCAGACGCGATCACCGAGGTCCATGGGCCTCATCTCCTCGCACGAGCGACCCGTCGGTCCTACCCGACGGACCGTCCGTGCGCGGTGCTCCGCGGCTCAGCTCCCGGCGACCGGCACCGGCAGACCGGCGAGCGGGCTCTCGTCGCACGCGCGGTCCGGACGGGTCGACAGGGTCAGCGGCACCGGGCCGCGGGAGTTGCGCGGCGCCGACCGCGAGTGGTCGACGTCCGACCGCGGGATCGTGGTCGAGGCGTCCCGCGCGGCGAGGGCCTGCTCGCCGAAGCCGCGCACGCACTCCGGGTCGGGGCCGTCCAGCGGGAGGCCGGTGAAGAACTTGGCGGCCATGCAGCCGCCCTGGCAGGAGTCGTAGAAGCCGCAGCTGCGGCAGGCGCCGCCGGTCTGCGGCTGCCGCAGCTCGGTGAACAGCTCCGAGCCGCGCCACACCTCCTGGAACCCGCCAGGAGAGCGGACGTTGCCCGCGAGGAAGTTGTCGTGGATGGCGAACGGACAGGCGTACACGTCGCCGACCGGGTCGATCAGGCAGACGACGCGGCCCGCGCCGCACAGGTTGAGCCCGGGCAGCGCCTCGCCGTAGGCGGAGAGGTGGAAGAACGAGTCGCCGGTGAGCACGTTCTCCCCGCGCGCCACCAGCCAGTCGTAGAGCTGCCGCTGCTGCGCGGCCGTGGGATGCAGCTCGTCCCACACGTCCGCGCCGCGCCCGGACGGCCGCAGCCGCGTGATGCGCAGCTGCGCACCGAACTTGTCGGCGATGGCCTTGAACTCGTCGAGCTGGTCGACGTTCTGGCGGGTCATGACCACGCTGATCTTCGGCTGGCCGAAGCCGGCCTCGGCCAGGTTCTCGCACGCCCGGATGGCGGTGGCGTACGAGCCGGGGCCGCGGACGTGGTCGTTGACGTCGGCGGTGGCACCGTCGAGCGAGATCTGCACGTCGACGTAGTCGGTGGCGGCGAGCTGCGCGGCCCGCGCCTTGTCGAGCTTGATCCCGTTGGTCGAGAACTTGACGCCGACGTCGTGGGCGACGGCGTAGTCGAGCAGCTCCCAGAAATCGGGGCGCACGGTGGGCTCGCCGCCGCCGATGTTGACGTAGAAGACCTGCATCCGCTGCAGCTCGTCGATCACCGACTTCGCCTCGGCCGTGCTGAGCTCGCGCGGGTCCCGCCGTCCGGAGGACGACAGGCAGTGCACGCACGCGAGGTTGCACGCGTAGGTGAGCTCCCAGGTGAGGCAGATCGGGGAGTTCAGGCCGTACTGGAAGTGCTCGACCAGCTTCACGGGCGCTCCTCGATGGTTCCGTTGGCGGCCAGCCCGGCCAGCGCCCGCAGGTAGGCCGGGTGCTGGGCCTCCTCGACGCCCGCCGCGGCGAGCGCGGAGTGCACGTCGGGGTGCTGATCCAGCCCGGAGACGACCTCGACGAGCTGGGGGGTCTTCAGGAACGACAGCCGGCGGGTGCCGAAGTGGTAGACGAGCGCCCCGAACGGTTCGGGGCGCAGTGCCACGCGCGGGCTGCAGCGGTGTGGCTGCGCCGGGTCGAAGACCGGGGCGTCAGCAGCCACGGTCAGTAGACACCGCACATGCCGTCGATGGAGACCTCCTCGACGAGCGTCTCCTCGACCACGGGCTCCTCGGCAGCGGCCTGGGACTCGCTGGTGGGCGACATGCGCATCCTCCTGACGACGGTGGCTCGGGATGCCGCCGACGGTAATTGACACGTCGTGCCAAAGACAAGACCCGAGCCGGCAGGCGAGACTGCTCGCGTGGAGTCCGACGTCCTGCTGCACATGTCCACCGCCACCGAGTGGGAGGCCGCGCGCGCGGCCGGCGCGCTGGCACCACCGTCGCTCGCCGAGGTGGGGTTCGTGCACCTCTCGACGCCCGAGCAGGTGATGCTCCCGGCGAACCGGCTCTACCACGGCCGGTCCGATCTGCTGCTGCTCGTGCTCGACCCGGCCCGCATCGACGTCGAGGTCCGCTGGGAACCGGGCGTGCCCGACGACCCGGAGTCGATGCGCTTCCCGCACGCCTACGGCCCCGTCCCGACAACAGCGGTGGTGACGACGCAGCCCTATCTGCCGGGCCCGGACGGAAGCTTCACCGCCCCCGATCTGAGCGGCTGACGTCCGGCGCCGGTCGAGCTCCCCGCGGCTCGTACATCCGGTGCATCAGCGATTCCAGGGGACCCTTGTCCGCGCGGCGGAGCCAGAGGGGGGCGGCGGTCAGCAGCGCCGCGGAGATCACCGCCCACAGTGCGAGCACGAACCACGGGCCCGCGCCGGCGAACCGCTCCGCGAGCCCGAAGCCCCAGCCGTAGCAGAGCACGGCGGCGAGCACGTTCTGCAGGACGTAGCACGTGAGCGCGGTGCGACCGACCGCCATCAGCCCGCGCCGGATCGGGCCGGGATCCCGCCGGGCACGCAGTACGAGGCTCGTGCCGAGCCCGAGCAGACCGAGCGCGACGAGCGGCGGGGCGAGGTAGCGGTCCACGAGGAACCAGTCCGGACCTGCGGCGGCCGCGAGCGCGTTCAGCGGCACGCCGATGCCCAGCCCGACGGCCATCAGCCTGCGTCGAACCCGCGCGCCCGCCGCGGTGAACGCGCCCGCGCGCGTGAGCCGGGAGCCGATCAGGAACAGCACGACGGCGGACGGGACGATCAGCACGAGCTCGGACCGGAACAACCCGATGTACTGCAGCCGCAGCAGCACCTGGTGCGGCCAGCTCGCCGTGAGGGACGGGTCCGCGGCCGACCCGGATGCGGCCACGTCCGGCGTCATCACCAGGAGTGCGGTGACAGCGAGCAGCGCCGCCACGTACACCGCACCGACCGTGCCCGCCCAGGCCCGCACGGCCCGATCGCTCCGGCCCACCAGGTACGCGACGAGGAACGATGCGATCGCGTACCCCATCAGGACGTCGAACTCGAACACCAGGACGTAGTGCACGAGCCCTTCGACGAAGAGGATCGCGGCCCGCACCGGGTACCTGCCGGGCCACGGGTTCCCGCGGCGCGCCGCCGACCGGTACTGGAGCTCGATCCCCACCCCGAACAGCAGCGTGAGCAGCGCGAGGAACTTGCCGTTGGTGAGCGTCTGCAGGGCGGTCTCGAGCGGGTCGCGGTCGGTGAACGCCTGCGACATCCACGCCACCGGCCCACCGGGCTCGGCGAACACCCAGACGTTCGTGCCGAGCGTGCCGAGGATCGCGACACCCCGGAGGACGTCGAGCGCAGCGATCCGGCCCGGCCCGGCGTTCCCGGTGATCGTGGTCATGGTGTCGAGGATCGCCGGCACGAGGCACCCACGTCGTCGGTCGAGCGATCGATCCCGCACCCGGACCCCGTGCGACTTTCGACCGATCTCGGGAGCTCGTGGCCGGCGTCGGGCGCCTGCCGGCCGCCGGGTTCGCACCGACCGGGCGGTCCGGTGGGCATACCACCTTCGATCGACGCGAACCGCCGTCCGGCACGTGTTCAATGGCCCCGTGAAGGGATGGCTGTCGGGGCGCGAGCGGCTGGGCGACGCGCTTTACGCGGCCGGCTACCTCGCGCTCGGCGTGCTGCTGCACCTGATCGTGCCCGACGTCGCCGTCCGCTGGGGCGAGGCGCCGGAGCCGTCGACGTGGATGCTGGTCGGGCTGCTGGCCGTTGCCGCGCTCGGGCACACCCAGCGCCGGGTCCGGCCCGTTCTCGGGCTCGCGATCGCGCTCGTCGTGCTGCTCGGGATGGCGCAACTGGCGTTCGTGCCGCTCGCGCTGATGTTGGTGCTCGGCGACCTGCTGTACTGCTCGGTCCTCTACACGTCCCAGCGGCTCAGCTGGGCGGTGGCCGGCGCGACGGTGGCCGTCGCCGTCGGTGCCGCACTGGTCAGCCTCGTGTCCGACGGCGGCCGAGCGGCCGTGCTCGTCGTCCTCAACCTCGGGCTCATCCTTGCCGTGCCGGTGCTGTGGGGGCGTGAGGTGCGGCTGCACAGCGAGCAGGCCGACTCCGAGCGCAAGCGGGCCGAGCAGGCGTCCCGGATGGCCGAGCTGGACCGCGCTGCCGCCGTGACGGCCGAGCGGGCGCGGATGGCCCGCGAGCTGCACGACGTGATCGCGGGGCAGCTGTCGGGCATCGCGATCCAGTCCGAGGCGGTGCTCACCCTGCCCGATCCGGACCCGGCCGTGCTGCGGCGGGTGCTGCAGTCGGTGCGCCGCGACAGCGTGGCGTCGCTGGCCGAGATGCGCACGATGATCGGCCTGCTGCGGGCCGACGGGGCGGGCGACGGCGACCCGCGCACCGCGCCCGCCGGGCTCGACCGGCTCGAGACGCTGCTGGAGTCGGCCGGCAGCACGGGCCTGCGGATCGAGGTGGACGACGCGCGCGACGGCACGGCCACGCTGCCGGCCGCGGTGGACCTGGCAGCGTTCCGCATCGTGCAGGAGTCGCTGACCAACGCCGCCAAGCACGCCCCGGGCACCCGGGTGCGCCTGCATCTGGACGACCACGACGGAGAACTGGTGATCGAGATCGAGAACGACCTCGTGCCGGGCGCGCCGGCCGGTGGGGGCACCGGCACCGGGCTGCTGAGCCTGCACGAGCGCGCGGACGCCGTGGGTGGCTCCGTCGCGGCGGGGCCGGACGGCCGCCGCTGGCACGTCCGCGCCGTGCTGCCGGTGCCGGCTCCGGCCGGAGCCCCGCGATGAGCGCCCCCGCCGAACCCGTACGCGTGGTGGTGGCCGACGACCAGGCGGCGATCCGCACCGGGCTCGTGATGATCCTCGACTCCGCGCCGGACATCACGGTGGTCGGGGAGGCCGCCGACGGGCTCGCCGCCGTGACCACGGCCCGGGACCGCAAACCGGACGTGGTGCTGATGGACATCCGGATGCCCGGCATCGACGGCATCGAGGCCACCCGGCGCCTCGTCGGGGAGTCGGTGTGCGAGGTGCTCGTGCTCACCACCTTCGACCTCGACGAGTACGTCGACTCCGCGCTCGCCGCCGGCGCCGCGGGCTTCCTGCTCAAGTCGGTGGACGCGCCCGCGCTGCTCGCCGCGGTGCGGGCGGTGGCCCGTGGTGACGGCGTGCTCGCCCCCGAGATCACGCGGCGGGTGATCTCCCGGCTCGGCGCCCCCGCGCGCACGCCGGTCCGTCCCCCCGGCCTCGACGACCTCACCCCGCGGGAGATCGACGTGCTCTCCTGCCTGGGGCGCGGCCTGTCCAACGCGGAGATCTCGGCGGAGCTGGTGATCACCGAGGCCACCACGAAGACGCACGTCTCCCGGGTGCTCACGAAGCTGGGCCTGCGCTCCCGCGTGCAGGCGGCGATCGCCGCACAGGACGCCGGCCTCATCGACTAGTGCTCCCCGCCGGAGGTTCGCCAAGGGTCTCGGCGGCCACGACGGCTGAGGCGCCTCAGCGGATCCGGACGGAGAACCCGATCGGTTCGTGCATGTCGGCAACCGCCGTGAGCGGTGCGGGTGGGGTCGCGGGCGCGGCGGCGACGGAGAACATCGCGACGACCGCGGTGAGGGCCGCGAGCGCGATGCGCGACACCGGCCGCGTTCCGGGGCGGCCCAGCCGGTGCCGGCCGTGGCGGACGATCCGGGACCGCATCGACGTCCCGAGCCCCAGCGCCGCGGCGGGTGAGGCCGGGTCGGCGGAGAGGGCGGCCGCCACGGCGGCAGCCGGCGGGCGGCGCCGCGGGTCGTCCTGGGTCATCGCCGCCAGTACGGTGCCGAGCCCCGCGGGGAGCCCTGGGGGCACCACCGGGGAGCGGTACAGCCGGGCGGTGGCCGACTCGACCGCGGCGCCGGGGAACTCGCGCCGCCCGGTGAGGGCCTCCAGGAGCACCAACCCCAGCGCGTAGACGTCGGTGGCCGGGCCCACCAACTCCCCGCGCACCTGCTCGGGCGCGAGGTACGCGGCGGTGCCGACGACACAACCGTCGGCGGTGGCCGCGGTGGCCTCGAGAGCACGGGCGATCCCGAAGTCGGCGAGGCGCGGACGCCCGCCGTCACCGAGCAGGACGTTCGCCGGCTTGACGTCGCGGTGCACGATGCCCGCCGCGTGCACGTAGGCCAGCGCGTCGGCGAGCTGGGCGCCGAGGCGGCGCACGGGACCAGGGGCGAGCGGCGCGCCCATGGCGATCCGCTCGGCCAGCGTGGGCCCCTCGACCAGGTCGGTGACGACGAACGGGCAACTCTCCACGATCCCGCCGTCGTGCAGCCGGACGAGACCCGGATGGTCCAGACGAGCCAGCAGCGCCATTTCCTGGCGCTGCTGCCTCAGATCCCGTTCCGACCCACCCAGCCGGAAGCACTTGATCGCCACCTCGACCTCACGCCGCAGGTCACGGGCTCGGTGCACGACGGCGGACGATCCGACGCCGAGCACCGACCCGAGCTCATAGCGGCCTGCGACGACGCCGGGGGCGTCGCCGAGCGCACCAGCCTCGTCGGGGGCCATGCGCATGTCTTCCCCGTACGGCGCAACGTACGCACGTATTCGGGAATCAGACCCGGACGAGCGTCACCCTTCTGCTGTAGTGAGCGCCCGCCGGGTGAGGACCCGGGCGAGGTGGCGCCGGTACTCCGCGGTTGCGGCGAGGTCGGCGGGCGGCTCGGTGCGCTGGTCGGCGAGTGCCGCGGCCTCCTCGATGGAGGCACCGTCGGCGAGCGCGGCCTCGGTCTGCGACGCGCGCAGCGGGGTGGAGCCCATGTTCACCAGCCCCACCTGACCGCCGACCACGGCGACCCCGACGATCGCCCAGTCGTTGGCGCGCCGGACGAACTTCTCGTACGCCCACCCCACCCCACCCGTGCGGGGCACCCGGATCTCGACGATCAGCTCGTCCGGTTCCTTCACCGACGAGAACACGCCGGTGTAGAAGCCGGTGATCGGCACCCGCCGCTCGCCGCGCGGGCTGCGCAGCACCACCGTGCCGCCGAGCGCGAGCACGGCCGCCGGGAGGTCGGAGGCCGGGTCGGCGTGGGCGAGCGAGCCGCCGAGCGTGCCGCGGTGGCGCACCTGCGGGTCGCCCACGGTGCGTGCGACGGCGGGCAGCAGCGGGCACTCGGTCGCCAGCACGTCGGAGGCCTCGACGGTGCGGTGCCGCGTGCCTGCGCCGATGGCGACCTCGTCGCCCTCGACCCGGATGTACTGCAGCTCCGTGAGCTTGCCGATGTCGATGACCAGCTCGGGCGCGCCCAGCCGCAGCTTCATGACCGGGAGCAGCGAGTGGCCGCCGGCGAGCAGGGTGGCGTCCTCCCCGTGCTCCTCCAGCAGGGCGAGCGCACCGTCCACGGACTCGGGACGCGCGTACTCGAATCCGACGGGGATCATGCGTGGCTCCCGGTGGAGAAGCCGGGCGCGGCCAGTTCGGCGGGCGAGTCCTCGGCCTCGGCCGGATTCTCCCCCGCCGCGGCGAGCACGGCCCGGACGATGTTGTGGTAGCCGGTGCAGCGGCAGAGGTTGCCCTCCAGGCCCTCACGCACCTCCCGCTCGGTGGGGTGCGGGTTCTCCGAGAGCAGCCCGACGGCGGCCATCACCATGCCGGGCGTGCAGAACCCGCACTGCAGCCCGTGCTCGGCGCGGAACGCCGCTGGCACCGGGTGCAGCTGCTCGGGATCCGGGGAGAGCCCTTCCATCGTGGTGACCGCCTGCTGGTCGGCCTGCACGGCGAGCACGGTGCACGACTTCACCGACTCGCCGTCGAGCAGCACCGTGCAGGCTCCGCACGACGTGGTGTCACAGCCGATGTTGGTGGCCTTGAGCCCGACCACGTCGCGCAGGTAGTGCACGAGGAGCAGCCGCGGCTCGACCTCCGCGGTGGTCGCCTTCCCGTTGACCGTGATCTCGATCTTCTCGCTCACGAGTCACCTCCTGCAGCTCGGATGGCCTCCCAGACCCGCAGGGGGGTGGTCGGCATGTCGATGTGGCGGACGCCGAGGTGCGACACGGCGTCGATCACCGCGCTCTGCACCGCGGGCGTGGCGCCGATGGTGCCGGCCTCGCCGATGCCCTTCGCCCCGATCGGGTTCAGCGGCGTGGGCGTCGCCATGTCCAGCAGGGTGAAGCTCGGCAGCTCGGCCGCGGACGGGAACCCGTAGTCGGCGAACGTCCCCGTGAGCGGGTTGCCGTCGGCGTCGTAGGCGACCTCCTCCAGCAGAGCCTGCGAGATGCCCTGCGCGATGCCGCCGTGCCGCTGTCCCTCCGCGAGGAGCGGGTTGAGCACCGGGCCGGCGTCGTCCACCGTGACGATCCGCGTGACCACGGCCTTGCCCGACTCGACGTCGACCTCGACCACTGCGACGTGCGCGCCGAACGGGAACGTGGCGGCCCCGCTGTCGAACGCGGTGTCGACCCGCAGCTGCTCCTTCTCGGCCAGCTCCGCGAGACCGAGGCCTGCGCCGGTGCCCTTGACGGTGACCCGGCCCTCCGTGACCTCGAGGTCGTCGACGCTCGCCTCCAGCAGATCGGCGGCGCGCTGCTTGGCCAGCTCCACCAGCTGACCCGCCGCCTGGTAGACCGCGACACCGCCGGTCTGCAGGCTCCGCGAGCCCATCGTGCCGACGCCGCGGGGGATGAGGTCGGTGTCGCCGTGCTTGACGGTGATCTTGTCGATCGGGATGCCGAGGTGCTCGCTCGCGAGCATCGCCCACGCCGTCGCATGCCCCTGACCATGTGGGGAGGTGCCGGTGAGCACGGTCACGGTGCCGTCGGCGTGCACCTCGACCGCGGCGTCCTCGCGGAACTCCCCACCGCCGGTGATCTCGACGTACGAGGAGACGCCGATGCCCAGCTGCACCACGTCGCCACGCTCGCGCCGCGCGGCCTGCTCGGCCCGCAGCTCGGCGTACCCGGAGGCCTCCAGCACCCGGTCGATCGCCTTCGCGTACTCACCGGTGTCGTAGACGGCCCCGCCACCCCCGCCCTTCGTGGTGAACGGGAACTTGTCCGGCGGGATGACGTTGCGCCTGCGTACCTCGGCCGGGTCCATCCCGATCTCGACGGCGAACAGGTCCATGGCCCGCTCGATCGCGGCGGTGGCCTCCGGGCGACCGGCGCCGCGGTAGGCGCCCGTGGGCGTGGTGGTGGTGACCAGCGCCCGCGCCCGCGACTCCACCTTCGGGATGTCGTAGACGCCCGGCGCCATCTGCCGCGTGAAGAACGGGAGGAACGTGCCGATCGCCGGGTAGGCCCCTGCGTCGGCGAGCACGTCGAGGCGGTAGGCGAGGACCGTGCCGTCGCGACGGCCGCCGATCGTGAGGGTCTGCAGCTGGGCGCGGCCCTGCACCATCCCGGTCATGTTCTCCGAGCGGCTCTCGGTCCACCGCACCGGCCGTTCGACCCGCTTCGCGAGCCAGGCCACCAGCGCGAACGTCGGGTCCCCGCCGATCTTCGCGCCGAAGCCGCCGCCGACGTCGGGCAGGATCACGTGGACCATCGCCGGATCGATGCCGAGCCAGCCCGCCACCTCGTCGCGCGCCATCTGCGCGTTCTGCGAGGAGGCGAACAGCGTGACCCGCCCGTCCTCACCCCAGGCGGCCGCGGCCGCGCGCGTCTCCAGCGGGGCAGCGGCCAGCCGCTGGTTCACGATCTCCCGCGTGACCACGACCTCGCAGTCGTCGAACAGGTGCTCGTCGAACGCCTGGTCGTCGAACGCCAACGCGAGGTTGGTGCCCGCCTCGTCGAACAGGACGACGTCCTCGGCGAGCGAGTCCTTCAGGCCGATCACGGCCGGCAGCGGGTCGTAGTCGATCTCCACCAGCTCGGCCGCGTCCTGGCCCTGGTACGGGTGCTCGGTGAGGACGGCCGCGACCGGCTCCCCCACGAAACGCACCCGATCGGAGGCGAGGAACGGCCGGACCATCGCCCTGTTCGCCGCCGGGAACAGGAGTGCGGGTGCCAGGTCGAGGTCGGCGGCGGTGAAGACCCCGACGACGCCGGGGGCGGTTCTGGCCGCCTCGACGTCGATCCCGGTGATCCGGCCGTGCGCCAGCGGGGACCGTACGAGGGTGAGGTGCAGGGCACCGGTCAGCCGTTCGTCGGTCAGGTCGTCGGTGTAAGTCGCGCCCCGGGAGAGGAACACCGGATCCTCTGTACGGACCACGCGCGTGCCCATGATGCTCATCGCCCGGGATGCTAGCCCTCGATTCGTCGGATCGCGCGCACGGCGATCGCGGGGCGGAAGACGCGGCCGCCCCGCTGGCCACAGCCCGCGGCGGGGCGCTCACAGCCGGATCGTGGTTCCGACACGCATGACCGCTTGATCCTACAAAGGATTTTCCTACGGTGGAAAATCTTCTGTAGGATCAAAGAGTGTTCCTGAACCGCGTGGACGAGCTCGGGCAGCTCCGTTCCCGCTTCGACAGCGGGGATGCCGAGCTGCTCGTCATCTACGGACGGCGCAGAATCGGGAAGACCGAGCTGCTCACCCACCTCACGGCGGGCGTCCGGTCGCTGTACATCGAGGCCACCGACTCGGTGCCGGCAGACCAGCTGCGCGATCTCGGGGCCGAGCTCGCCCGGGTCTCGGGTGACGAGCTACTCGCCACCCAGCCGTTGACCAGCTGGTCCGCCGCGCTCGCGGCGATCTCCCGGTTCGTCGGACAGCAGCGCACGCTCGTGGTACTCGACGAGTTCCAGCTGCTTGCCCGGCGCTCACCCGAGCTCGAGACCGTGCTCAGCCAGTGGTGGCGGACCACCGGGCGAACGCTGCCCATCATGCTCGTCCTCGCCGGGAGCGAGCTGTCGTTCTTCGAGGACGAGGTCCTCGCGGGGCAGCTCTACGGCAGGCGGACCGGGCAGCTGCGCCTCGAGCCGTTCACGGCACGGGACGCCGGGCTGTTCCAGCCGGAGTACTCCGCCGAGGACCGGATCCGGGTGTTCGCCGTGTGCGGTGGCGTGCCGTACTACCTCGACCGGTTCCGGGACAGCCGCTCCCTCGCGGCGAATCTGCTCGCGGAGGTGTTCCTGCGGACCGGCCTGCTGCACGACGAGGCCGAACTCATGCTCCGGCAGTCGATCCCCGCGCCGGCCAACCACATCGCCGTCCTGCGGTCGATCGCCCAAGGACACAACCGCAACAACCAGATCAGTCAGCGGACCGAGCTCGCTCCGGCCCACGTGACCAAGCTGCTGGATTCCCTGGAGCGACTCGGTCTCGTGGAGCGCCTCCGACCGATCACCGCGTCGCCGAAGTCGCGCCGCACGGCGTTCGCGCTCAGCGACCCGTTCCTGCGCTTCCACTACCGGTTCGTGGAGCCTGCACGATCCCAGCTCCGCACCACGGCACTCGCGTCCGCCTATCTCGAGGACACGGTCCTCCCCCAGCTCGACGCGTTCACGTCCCGGACCTGGGAGGACATCTGCCAGCAGCACGTGCTCGACACGGTGCCCGGCGCCACCGCCGTCGGCCGCTGGTGGGGCCCGGTCCCGACGGGCGACGGGCGGCGGACCGAGGAACGCGAGATCGATGTCGTCGGGGTCGACGGTGAGCGCGGCGTCGTCGCGCTCGGTACGTCCAAGTGGACCCGCAGACCCGCGAGCATCGGCGAGCTGAACCTGCTGGACCACCTCGCGCCTTTCACCGGCGCTCGCGCGCCCCAGCGGTTCGTCTTCTCCCGCAGCGGCTTCGATGAGGAGCTCACGGCCCGAGCCGCCCAGGACCCGAAGGTGACGCTCGTGTCGCCGACGGACATCTACGCCTGACGTGCGCACCGTGTTGCAGCCGTCAGGCTCAGGGGGTGTGCTCCGGCTCCTCCCACCACCTGCGGACCGTCCACAGGGGGGAGATCGGGCCGTGGCCCGCGCCCAAGGGGTAGGAGTGCCGCACGGACTCGACGACGTAGCGCTTCCCGAACGCGACGGCGTCCGGCACCGCCATGCCGCGGGCGAGGCCGGTGGCGATGGCCGAGGCCATGTTGTCGCCGCCGCCGTGGGTGTTGCCGGTGCTGAACCGGGGGCCGGGGAGCTCGGTGAACGTGTGGCCGTCGTAGAGCAGGTCGACGCAGACGTCGGTGTCCTCGCGCAGGTGCCCGCCCTTGACCAGCACGTACTGCGGGCCGAACGCGTGCATCACCTTGGCCGCCTCGTACTGGGCGTCGCGGTCGTGCACGTCGACGTCGGCGAGCAGCCGCACCTCGTCGAGGTTGGGCGTGGCCAGCACGGCACGGGGGAAGAGCAGGGTGCGGTAGGCGTCGAGGGCCGAGTCGGCCAGCAGCGGGTCGCCGTGCATGGACGCCGCGACGGGGTCGATCACCAGCGGGATGCCGGCGCCGCCGATGCCGGCGCGGTCGCAGGCGTCCACGATCGCTTCGATGATCGGTGTGTCGGCCAGCATGCCGGTCTTGACGGCGCCGAGCTCGATGTCGGTGGCGACGGCCTCGATCTGGGCGGCCACGGTCTCCGGCGGGATCTTGTGGACGCCGGTGACGCCCATCGTGTTCTGCACCGTGACCGCGGTGACGGCCACGCAGCCGTGCGCCCCGCAGGCCGCCATGGCCCGCAGGTCTGCGGCGACTCCGGCGCCGCCGCCGGAGTCGGTGCCCGCGATCGTCATGACGGTCGGGGGTGTGGTGCCCACTGCGGGCTCAGCCATTTTCGCCTCCCTACGCCGGCATTACCCGGACAGGTTCCTGCGGTCGGTGGCGCCGTAGCCACCCTCTCAGCCCGCTGCTGCGAGCTCCCGTCTGCCTCGACCGTAACCCGTTCGGACGGGCGAGGGGAAGATCCGGCGAGATCGTGCTGTTGGTCGAGGCATGCCACTCGACGGTGAGTACGAGATCAGCCCGACCGGATGGGTACGGGAGCAGACGGAGAAGATCTTCGAGACCGGGACGACGGAGAGCGTCGACATCAAGGGCCGGGCCGTGGTGCTGCTGACCACGCGCGGCGCACGGACCGGGAAGCTGCGCAAGGTGCCGCTGATGCGCGTGGAGCACGAGGGCAACTACGCCATCGTCGCCTCGCTGGGCGGAGCGCCGAAGCACCCGGTCTGGTACCACAACGTCAAGGCCGAGCCACTCGTCGAGCTGCAGGACGGCACGGTCACGAGCGACTTCAAGGCGCGCGAGGTCGACGGCGAGGAGAAGGCGATCTGGTGGGACCGGGCCGTCGCGGCCTACCCGGACTACGCCGACTACCAGAAGAAGACCACCCGCCAGATCCCCGTCTTCGTGCTGGAGCCGATCCTGGCCTGAGCCGGTCGGCACCGCCGGGATCGGGACCTCGCCCTCGCACGCGGGCGGCAGGTCCCGATCCGGCCGGTCACGCCTGCCCATCGACGGCGGCGAGGTAGGCGCGCAGGACCGGCGCGGGGATGTGCGCCGCGTTGCCCCGCGACCGGCGCGCGACGTGCTGCACGTAGGTGACCGCGGCGACGCGCAGCTGTCCGCTCTCCCGCACGAGCACCGGTCCACCCGAGTTCCCGCTCTGCACCCGCCACGGCGTCCCTCATGGGGCGGGTTCTCGGGCAGCTCAGCGGCCTGCAGTGCGGTGCGCGGCCATCCCGACAGCCAGAACCGCCCCGAGACGATCATCCGCTCCGATCCGTCGGGACTACGGTCGGCGCCCGTCAGGTCGTCGAGCGCGTCCCACGACGTCACCACGGGATCGGCCGTGCGTATCAGCGGAGGTCGGCGCGCGTGCACCCGCCAGATCAGCACCCCTGTCACGATCGCCGTGAGGATCCAGCCGGCCGAAGCGGACCAGCTCGGGATGATCCCGATCTCCAGGAACGGGGAGTGGATCAGCTGAACGGTGACGCCGGCTCCCAGCGCCGCGCCCGGCGTCCCGACCAGCCGCTCGAACAGGCACATTCCACCGAAGATCGCGACGGCGGCCGAGACAACACCGGTGATCATGGTGATCGGATCGGCCGCGACGTCGTGGGGTGTGCGCAAGGCGCGTCGCCGGATGCACCCGACGCGGCCTCCGCGGCAACACCGTCGGCGTGGGCGAGCCGCCGGACGGCGCAGGTCGTGGGCGCATCCACGTCCTGACGGCCGGCGGTCTGGTCGCCGCCGAGCAGGATGAGCAGCGCCCCGGCCAGGGCGATCGCGCTCAGTGCCCGCCGCACCGGCCCTGCAAGGCCGCGCCGGGCGTGCGGCGCCGCGGTGGCGTGCGGCGCGTCAGCTGCACGCTCGACCCGGTCGAGCAGCGGGGTGAGCTCGTCGATCGCCTCGATGACCGCGTCGCGCGCCGTCGCGAGTCTTGTGTGCCGCTCCATCACCTGATCGCTCGTCCCGGCGGGATGCCCCTCCGCCTCGACGCGTGCGACCGCCGTGTCGAGCTGCTCGAGCAACCGCTGCCGTTCAGCTGCCGTGTCCGACGTCCAGCGCTCTGCGGGGACGCGGTCGACCCGGGCTCGGACCGCATCGACCATGTGCGCGACCTCCCGCACCACGATCGGAACGTTGGCCTGTTCGAGCTCACGCACCGTCCGGATCGGCGAGAACAGAAGCACGACGACCGCGGCCGACATCCCCACCGAGGCGATCATCAACGGCCAGCGCAACCCGATCCACGTGGCGAGGGCACCACCGAGCAGCGCCATCGGTGCGGTCGGCAGGGTCGCCACCCAGACCCGCGCCGCCGCCACCGCAGCCTGGTACTTCGCCGGGGGCGCGACCGCGGCGAACGCACCCACCAGAGACGAGGCGGCCTTCGCCACCACCTGCTGGACCGCCAGGGCTAGCGCGACGACGACCCAACCCACTTCTCCGTTGGGAGCCCAGGGGTAGGTCAGCATCACCGGCGCCGCCAACAACGGCGCGATCCACAGAACCCGGGTCCCGCCGATCCGTGCGGCGACCCGATCCGTGCGCAACCCCGCGAGCAACCCGGCCGAGAACGAGCCACCCATCACTGCTCCGACGGCGGCCGCCGAAGCTCCCAGCTCGGTTACCAGGAACGCCGCCATGCTCCCGCTGGCCATCGACCAGAACCCGGTCGTGGCGGCGCTGTAGAGAACCAGGGGTCGCAACACCGGGTGACCGAAGATGTAGGGCAGACCCGCGCCCGGCCGCGCCCTCGCCTTCCGCTTCGGCTCCGTGATCCTGATCGACAGCAACGTTGCGGCACCGAACAGCCGCAGCACCACATCGGCGACGAACGCCAGCGGCCCCACTGCTCCGACCAGGTTCGATCCGACGACCCGGCCCGCCGCCGTACCCGTGGAGAACCCGGCTTCCATCCGCCCGCTGGCCGACCTGAGCCGCTCGCCGCGCTCGGGGAACAACGCCGGCAGGTAGATCTGCCGGGAGACGGCGGTGAACGCCAACGCGACGCTGTTGACCCCCGCCACCACGTAGAGGAGGAGCATCGACGGCTCGCCGAGCAACGCGACGACCACGATCGAGGCCACGGCGACGGCGCGGACCAACTCACCGACGATCAATGCCATCCGCCGACCCACCCGGTCCACGACCGGCGCCGCGAACAACGTCATCACCGCAGCGACGGCGGCCGAGATGACCAGGAACAGGCTGGACTCGAACGGCGATGCCCCAAGCACGGTCAAGGCCACCAATGGCATGGCCGTCGCCGTGATCGCTGTCGCGGTGTCCGCGCCGGTACGGCCGGCCAGGTAGAGCCGGAAATCCTGGGTCCACAACTGCTGGTCTGCGCCGGCCGACTTCCGCGCCGCCCACCGCAGCGCCGCCCACCGCAACGCGGTCGGGAGCGCGGCGCCCACCCCGAAGACCACCACTACGGCGACCGGAACACCCGACCACCAGGCGGCGGCCGACCCGGCGAGCGTCAGGGGCACGACGTACGCCGATGGCGGCCCCCGGGCCCACCGGGCGCCACTCACCCGTGCCAGCACAGCCGCGACGGACACCGCCGCCGCAACCCCCGCCGAGTACGCGGCCGCGCCGCCGGTACCCAGCACCGCCCACACCGGCACGAGGATCAGTCCCGCGCCCACCGCGTACCGGCGGACGGCGAACCAGCCACCCGGCTCCTCCCCGGCGCTGCCGCTCGACCCGAGACGTCGGTTGGTCCGGGCCGCCTCCGCTGCGCCGTGACCGACCGTCCGCAACGTCCGCCACAGCCACGTCAACACCCGCGGCGACCCATGCTCCGCCAACGCCGCCCGTCCCAGCCACGCCAGCCCCGACACGACCGCTGCGAGCACCGCGGCGACCGCCGCACCCACTGCCACGGCATGCGCGAACGTGGGATCAGCCGTCAGCGGGCCGACCAGGTGCGCCCCCACCGCGACTGCGGGCAGCACGGTCCACCGGACCAACTGCGCGGTCGGGGCGTCGCCGTGCGCTCCTCGCCAGCCGGCGTCGGGCGACGTGATCCTTCTGAGGTCGCCGCTGCGGTTGAGCGGCAAGATGCCCTGCTCGGTGACCATGACGGCGACCCGGGCGAGCCGCTCGCGGGTGCCGTCGGGACGCACGCGCCAGACGTAGACCACGGCGATCGCGGCTCGTTCTCGGCTGGCCCGCAGCATGGCTGCGACGGCCGCGGCCCGGTCCGCGGCGAGCAGCTCGTCGAACCCGGTGTCGAGGTAGCCGTCCGCGATGAGCCGGTCGATCAGAGTTCGGGTGTGGCTGAACTCGATGCGTCGGCCCTGGCCGTGCCTGGCGTCGTGCTCCTCGGGCCGCATCAGCCGGGTGGTCACTCCGCCGCTCGGAGGGCTCGTCCGGTCCGGCCGGCCGATCGGCACCGCCGCCGCCATCGCGGCCGCACCGGCATCACCGCCCAGGAATGCCCAGAGGGCGACGCCGGCGACGAGGCCGGCACCCACCTGCCACGGCGGCCGCAGCTCGTACCAGGCCTTCCCCACGTCGCGCACCCACTCGACAGGCGCGCGTCCGCGCAGCTCGGGCCACCACACGAAGATCAGCACAACGAGCGCGGGCACGATCGCGAGCAGCACCCCGACGCCCGCTGCGGGGATGCCGTGCCCGTTGGCGGCCGCCACCCAGCCGATCCCCGTACCCAGCAGCAGCCATCGGAGCCGGGTCAGCAGTCGGGCGCCCCAGGCCGCGGCTGCGTCGACCGGCCGCCGCAGCGCACCGACGATCGCCTCGCCGATCGCCCGCAGCGCGCGCCCGATCCACTCACCGGCCGCGCGGACCACCCGGTACCCGAGGTAGCCGACCGCGAGCAGGACGAGCGCCTTCAGGACGGTGGTGTCCTCACCGGCGGTGGCCGGCGCGGCCTGGTGCAGGGCCGCAGCCTCGGCCGCTCCGCCCCAACCGGACACGGCCGTCAGCAGCCACCATCCGACGGTGCCGATCCCGACGATCGCCATGGCCGGCCCGAGGCTCGATCCGCCGGTCCGACCGGGGCCGGGCCGGGCCTGTCGCAGGGCGTAGCGAGTGGCGGCCAGGGCGGGGCCGGCCGGGCCGGCGGCCTGGTCGGGCAGCTCGCCTTCGAGGTAGGCGGGGAGGCCGGCAGGTGGCTCCCCGGGGATCGTCCAGCGCGCGAGCAGAGCGGCCAGCGGGTCGCCGAGCTCGGCCGGGAGCTGGTCGATGAGCCCACCCAGGCTGCGGTGCGCCAGTTCGAGCTCGGCGCCGGTCGGCGGCCGGCGGGTCGAGGTCGGGGCGAGCGTCCGCTGGATCACGGCGAGGCTCGCCGGGTGGACGGAGTAGTGCACGTGCACGCGCCAGGCCGCCGGCTGCCCGAGAGCGAGGGCGGCGTCGGCCAGCTGAGCGCCTTCGGCGCGCGTGACCGACCCGGCAACGCTCTCGGCGGCGAACAGCACGGCCGCTCGGTCGATCGCGAGATCGGCCGCGGCGGCATCGACCGGCGGACCGCGGGCGGCGTGCAGCAGCAGCCACCACTGGCGGGCGAGCCGCACCAGCCGGTCGAACGCGGCCGCGAAATCGGCGTCGGACAGCGTGCTGTCCCGGCGTGAGCCCAGTTCGAGGGCGGCGTGGTCCAGGGCGAGCTCGGCCCGCCGAAGGTGGTGGCGGGCCTCGCCCGGCCGGCCGGCGTCCAGCACGGAGCGGGCCGACTCCAGCCGCGGCGCAATGTGGTCGAGCAGCCTGCCCGGTGTGGCCCCGGCGGCGCGGGCGATGTCCCGGCCGGCGGTCCCGGCGGCGGCCAGCAGCGGGGCGGCGAGGGCGGTGACCAGCCCGGTGGCCTGGTCGATGTGGACGATCATGCCGACGACCCGGCCGCCCGGAGTGATCACCACGCTGCCCAGGGCGCCCGGATCGAGCGGGGTGGCCAGCGTGACCGTCGCCGGGCCGGTGGCGACGACCGGGGCGAGGGTCGAGCGCAGCACCCCGTCGGCGTCCCGGCCCACCACCAGCAGCGGCCGGCCGACCGGCATCAGGTCGGTGGTCACGGTGAGCGGCACGGCGTGCAGCCCGGGCACGTACAGCACCGCCAGGTCGGCGGTACCCAGGTCGAACCCGGTGAGCATCCGGCCGACCACGCGGGCCCGCTCGGCGAGCGGGGTGGCCACCCCGAACGAGTCCGGGGCCAGGGCGCGCGCATCGTCGGGAGCCACTCCGTCGACGGTGACCGCCCACAGGTCACGGTCGGCGAGCACGCTGAGCGGGGTGAGGACCAGGTCCGGGGCGATCGCCCACCCGGTGCCGAGCAGCTCGTCCTCGTCGCGGATGGTCAGCACGGAGTCGACCGGTCGCGGCGCTCCCGGCGCCACGTCGACCGCGCCGGCGGGGAAAGCATTCAGCAGGCGCCGCCGGCCGCCCCGGGCGCGCTGGACCACCAGCACCAGCTCGGTGGCGTCGGTGGCACCCGGTCCGAGCATCCGCAGGCCGTCCGGGACCGCGAGCGCGACCCGGTGCACGTCCGTCCGGCCGATCACGGCGACCGGCCCGGGTGAGGCGAGCCAGGCCCGGGCGATCAGCGCGGCCAGCCAACCGCTGCGTTCGATCGGCCTCAGCGGGTGGAACTCCCCGGTGAGCCACGCGGAGGCCCGCGCGGTCAGGGATCCGTTCGGCGCGAGCGTGCGCGGCAGCTCCAACCCGATGTCACCGGGGGCATGCGGCGGGGACGGGGACGGCACGTACCGCTCATCGTGCAGGCTCACCCGGCCGCGGTCGTCGAGCAGCAGACCCGGGTGGTCCGCCACCGCGGCGCGCATCAGCTCCACCGGCGCAGGAACCAGCCCGGCCAGGGTCGTCAACGTCCTCTCGATGCCGTCGCGCTCCATCTCGTCGAAGGCACGCCGGCCGATCCGGTGCAGCACCGCCGGGGAGCCCATCTCGGCGAGCAGCTCGGCCGCCTGCGCCTCGGCCTGGTGCAGGGTGTGCGCCACCCGGTCGTCCGCCCGCAGCAGCCAGGCACTCGGCTGCCCCAGTTCCTCACGAGCAACGGCGAACCCGCCGGCGGCCAGCGCCATCCGGGACAGGGCCGCGTCGATCCTGCCGAGCTCCCACGCCACGGTCGCCTCCTCGACCCGGCGCGCCGCGGAACCGACCAGCTGCCGCACCTCGGCCGACCGCTCGACGGCGGCGTGGACGGTCCGGACGAGGCCGGCCAGCCGCTCGTCGAGCTCGACCAACGGGTCGTCCTCCCACAGGCGCTGCCGGACCGCCTCGGGCAGGTGCAGGATCCGGTCGAGGAACAGCGCGCGGTCGGTGACGACCACCAACTCGTCGAAGGACAGGTAGAGGATCGTCACCGGCTCCAGCCCGGCGGCGGCGAGCATCTCGTGGAGCCGCTCGTTCAGCTGGTCGACCAGCGCCAGGGTGGTCCCGCCGGCCGGCGGATCGACCGCGCCGGCGGTGGACAACATCATCTCGTCGGTGCGCCGATCGATGCCGTTCGCCGCGGCCCGTTCCGCAAGTGCCGCGCGCACCAGCTCCACCTGGACCGCGGTCAGCGCGATCCGCCGGCCGGCCCCGTCGTAGGCGATCGCGCGCGTCAGCGGGAACGCCTCGGACAGCTGCGCGATGATCTCGGCTTCGTCCTCGTCGTGGGTCAGGCCGTCCGCGTTGCGCGCCGCGATCCGGCCCTGGCGGTGGAAGAAGTCCTCGTGCGCGAGCAACCGCTCGAAAAGCCCGGCCACGCGCAACCGGTACAAGGTCGGCGAGAAGATCACGACCACGTCGCGGTCGGCCCAGTAGTAGCCGACGAGGCGGCCGGGCAGGTCGGCCAGTCCCGCCGCCCGCAGCAGGTCGAACACCTCCGGGTTCAGCGGGATCTCCAGCACGGCCGGCGGCGCGCGCGGCTCCGCGGGGTCGTGTTCGTGGGTGACCCCGAGACGCTCCAGCCGGGGCAACAACCGCTCCCACCGGTTCTGCTGGCCCGTGCCCCACTTGCCGTTCAGCACGGCCCCGCCGGCCGGTCCCCCGCGCTGGTTCACCGCCCGCTCGAGCGCGGCGGCGAACTGCTCACCGGCCGCCCGCTGCCGCACGGTCATCTCGTCGTGGCGCCGTCGGGCATGGCCCACCAACAGCTCCCAGGCCTCGGTGAGCGGGCCGGGTTCGGCGATCGCCTGCTTCAGCGATGTCTCGTACTCCCGCCACTCCCGGAGCAGTCGACCGCTGTCCCGCCCCATGTACTGGGCGATGTTCGAGTCGTACAGGTTCTGGTAGGCGATCAGCCACAGCTGCCACTTCAGGCGGAACTCCATCAGCGCGATGACCAGCGGTTCCGGAACGTCCGCGGCGAGCACCTCGTCGCGCTCGTCGATGACGATCTCGCTGATCGCGTCCCGGAGGGCTTCCTCGGCCGGGGTGGGGACGCCGAGTCCGGGGATGTCGGTCATGGCCTCGCGCAGCCGCAGGTGCGCGGCCCACAGCTCGACGGCGGCCGGGCCGGTCTCCGGGTCGGCGAAGAGCCGGTCCAGCGCGTCGCGCAGCTCGACGACGGAGGCATGCCACTTCTCGCCCCGGACGGCGGTGGGGTCGATCAGCAACGCCAACGCGGCGAGATCGGTGTACCACCGGGGCCGCGACGCCAGCAGGGGGCGGGCGGCCGCCGCCACCGACAGCATCCCGGTCATGTCGGGCCGCGCGGCCGGCTCCTCCCCGCGCGGGCCGGCATGCGTGTCGGCCACGGCGCGGCGCGCGGAGACCCAGCGCACGACCGGTGGCCCGCGGGGACCGATGCCGGCCCGGGCCAGCCACGCGTCGACCCCGACCAACACGCCGGTCCCCACGATCACGAGCACGACCACACCGACGTGCCCGCCGCCCAGCACTGCCCAGAGGCCACCCGGGTCGGCCGCAACGGCCTCACCGGCGCGGGTCACGGCGTGCGCGGTGCCGGATCCGCCGACGAACAGCGCGGTGCCGGCGGCCGCGGCGCCGAACATGAACAGCGGGGTGGTGTGGCCGGCGTCGTCGCGTGCGCCGGAGGAGCGGTTGCCCTCGTCGTGCGCGACGGCCGCGAGCGGGCTGCCGCGGACGGCCTGCAGTCCGGCGAGCAGGAAGCGGATGGGTGTGTCGATCTCGGTCGCGCCCAGGTCCGAGGTGGTCCTCAACATCAGGTCGAGGTGGATGAGCAGGCCCCGGTATTTCGCGATCTCGATGTCGGTGGCGTCCGGGACGGTCAGCTCGGCTTCGGTGGGGTTGGCGATCGCCGGGAGCAGCTCGGCGCCGAGCGGGGACAGGCGGTGGATCGGCGACGACCACCGCCCGGTGGGCTCCTCGGTGACCAGACCCAGGCTCCGCAGCCGGCCGAGCCTGGCGAGGAGCGTGCCCGCGTCGAGCCCGGTCACCGCCCGCAGTCGTCCGATCGTTGCCGGCCCGGCGAGCAGCGAGAGGAGCGCGTGCGAGGTGACCGGGGCGCTGAGTCGATGCAGCTGTGCGACGGCACCGGCGAGCGCGTGGATCTCGCTCTGGTCGCGCGGCGACAGGGTGTCGAGCAGGTTGGTGAAGGTGATGAGGGCGGTCCGGTAGCGCCGGTCGGTGATCTCCTCGGCCGCATCCGCGTCGCGCAGCCAGGTGACGGTGTGCGCGGCCGGTGCGTACGTCATCGGCCTGGTCCTGTCCGCGATGACCAGCAGGTCCCAGTCGATGAGCCGCTTCAGCCAGAGGCGCAGGGTGGGCTCGGGTCCCGGGAAGCCGGCTCCGAGCTCGGCCACGCTTCGAGGTCCGTTGCGGAAGAGGTTCAGCAGGTCGCGCACGGTGTACGAACCGACCGGTTCCACGCCGGCCCGCCGGAACGCGGCGACGATGGGGGCGATCGGGCGGTCGAGCCCGAGCGGCGCGGCTTGGAGCGCGCGGCGCAGCGCGGGGTCGGTGAGCAGTGCGACGGCCTCCGGCCGCAGTGGGTGGATCCGCTGCTTGCCGTGCATCCCGGGATCGGTGAGCCCCAGGGACGCCAGCACGGTCAGCCCCATCGCCAGCGCGTCGTAGCCCACCGACCGGGCGCGGCTCAGCTGGGTCCGGGTGAGCTTCGGCAGGCTCGGCCGGGAGTCCCTGCTGAGCTCGATCATCAGGTCGTGCCACGTGTAGGTGGAGTGATCTGTGCCTCCTGGATGGGGCATCCGGTGGACCGGGCCGGCCGGGATGCGGCGCAGCCGGTCGAGGGCCCTCTTGACCTCGAGGGCACGGCGGCCGGAGCCGAGGTCGGTGCCCGTGGCCAACCAGTCCGCGAACGTGCCGAGCGCCGCGACGTAGTCCGGGTCGCCGGTGGCACGGGCCTCGTCCAGGTCGTCCACGTGCCGGAGCAGCCGGGCGAAGTCCGGATGGAGGACGTGCCAACGTGGTGCGCGCTCGTCGTGCTCGACCACGCCCCACTCGACGAGCCGGTCGACCTGGACCTGGAGCAACGTTCTGCGGACGCCGGTGGCCGTCGCGAGCTCGTGGATCGTGATGCCCCGGTCGTGCTGCCGGGAGTGCCGCTCGATGGCGGTGACCACGTCGTGCAACGACCACGCCCGGCGCTTCCCCGGGCCCGGTGGCACCACCGCGGCGGCGGCCAAGGCCGCGGCCGGCCCCTGGATGTGGCTGATCGTCAGGGCGATCACACCGAAGACGACGACCCACCCGATACGCGGGTGGCGCAGCACGTTCGTCACGAACGCCGGCACCGGAACCGGGCCCGTTCGCGGGAGCCGGTCCCGCAACCTGTCGACGGCGGCGCGCCACGCCGGCGGGCGGTGGCTGTGGTGTTCGGGCTGGTACCCGCCGCTGTCCGGGTCGGGGTCACGGCCGTAGCGGTGGACGAACACGACCGCCGACGCCAGCGCGGCGAGCGCGATCGGGAGCATCAACCCGTGTGTCCGGAACTGCCCACCGAAGAACTGCTGCCCGACGAACGCCGTCAGCACACCCACCGCCAGCGACACGGCGGTCACCAGGATGAACGCGCCGGGCCTGCGCTCGATCCGCTTGCCGGCGATCGTGCCGAGCACCCCACCCGAGACCAACCCGAGGCTGAGCAGCGTGAGCAACAACGGCGAGGAACTGCCGACGACCTCACGCCAGTTCCCGTCGAACAGGATCGTCGGCGCGACCGTCAACCCGAAGGTCAGGCTCAGCCAGAACGTGAACCCCTTGAGCGAGGTCAGCCGGCCGGGAGTGCTCTCCTCCACCTGCTGCCCGGCAGCCTGACCGGCGTACGCCCCGTGCGGCGGCACGGTCGCCCACAGCCCCGCGGCCGAGATGAGGGCGACCGTCATCGACAGCAAGGCCGCCACATCCGGGTGGGCCGGCGCGACCGCACCCTGCATGCTCACCAGGAGCCACGTGACCACCGATGATCCGAGCAGCACCACCGCGTTCGCGCTACCGGCCCACCGAACCCGGTCCCCGAGCCTCGTCCGCTCCGCGCTGTAGGCGTCGCTCCACGAGAAGGCCGCCGTGCTGATGGCCGTCCACCCCGAGGCGGCGACTCCGACGAGGAACGCCCCCGCGTGCAACCCACCCGAGCCGAGGGTGAACAACCCGTACGCCCCGGCGTTGCCCACGAGCGCCCCGACCAGCTGCCAGCGCACCGACAGGTTCGGCCACCTGGAGTGCAGCACCAGCTGCGCCACCATCCCGACCAGGTTCCCCACCAGCGCCAGGCCCTGCAGCTGCCCGGGCGGCAGGTGCAACGCCTCGGACCACGCCGTGACCGCGTACAGGCCGAGCGCGGTGACACCCATGCCCGACACCGCGCTGGCCAGGTACAGGACCCGGTGCCCTCGACCGGAGCGCTCGCGCCAGCCGTGCGCCGGCAGCTCCGCCAGGCCGCCCACCCCCGCGACGAGCCGGGCAGCTGCACCCCGCACCTTGGCGAGCGCCCGCGCCCACAACCCGGCCACACCGGGCGCGGCGGCCGCACCGGACGGACCGCTGCTCGCCGGACCGGAGGGACCGGACGGCCCCGACGGACCGGAGGTACCCGACGGACCGGCGGGCGGAGGACCGCGCAAGGTGTGGCCGAGCTCGGCCAGTCCGCGTTCGACGTGCGCGACCTGCTCCTCGGTGATGCCCAGGTCGCGGAGCTCGTCGGCGGTGTGGACGGTCAGGTCGCCGAGGTTGAGGATGCCGTGCCGCTCCAGCGCGGCCATGATCCCGGCCCGGACCTCGGCAGCGAGCGTGGCCTCCAGCTCGGAGAGCGAGCCACCCTTGAGCCGGGTGACGAGGTGCGCGACGGCCACGGTGGCGGCGGCGATCACGGTGTAGCCGATGCCGAGCGCGAGCTCGACCGGCCCGGCGGTCGCGGCGGTCAACCCGCCCGGGGCGAGGGTCTGCACGGCCACCTGGGCCAGGCCGACCCCGGCCGCGGCGCCGAGCTGGGTGCCGACGAAGAACCGGCTGATACCGCCCACGCCGCGGGTGCGAGCCATCGCCGGGGCCATCGGCAACTGGAACGCGACACTGACCGCCACCAGCATCACCACCAACGGGACCGCGTGCGGCCAGATCAACAGCACACCCACCAGCGGCGGAACCGCGAACATGGTGGCGGTGGTGGCCACCGGCGTGTTCATCCAGCGCCGGGTGCCCGCCGCCTTCGCCCACCGCTTGTTCGCCCACGCCGCCGCGTAGCGGTGCACGAAGGTGACCAGCGCCGAGGCCCACACCACGTACTCCGGCGCCAGCCACGGCAGGTGCACCCTCAGCAGCGACGACAGCGCGCCGAGCATCCAACCGATCGGGAAGCCGAGCAGGAACCCCAGCAGCGGAGCCGCCACCACGAACCGCACCAGCGCCCGCGGCGACGACACCGCCCGCCGGGCCGCGGCCGTCACCGAACCGAGCGCTTCCCGCCAGACCGAACCGGTCGCGGCCGGAGGCCGCTCCCCACCGCGCAGCGCCAGCCACGTCACCGCGGTCAACCCGGCGAAAGCCACTGCCAGCGCGACCGTGGCCCCCCGCCAGCCGAACGCGGCCACCGCCCCGGCCACCGCCAGCGGCAGCCACGCCCGGGAGATCGCCGCCCACGTCTGGGACGTGGTCGTCCGGGCATCGCCGGCGGCCTTCGGCAACGGATGGCGCGCCATACCGGCCTGGAAGATCGCCGACGCGGAGATCAGCACCCCGGACAGCCCGTAAAGCACCACCAACACCCCGAACACCGGCGGAGCCACCGCCACCGACGCCAGCGCCACCGAGGACAGCAGCCCCGCCGCCAGCCCCGCCGACGGGCCCAGCCGCTTACCGAACAGCGCGTTCACCAGCAGCAACGACGCCCCGCCCACACCCCAACCCGCGAACGCGAGCAGCAGCGTCGACGCGGCCGGGACCCCGTAGGTCCCCGCGATCGCGAACGTGGCGTAGGTGGCCACCATCGCCGCGGTCATCCCCACCCCTTGGTGCGCGCCCACCAGCAGGCCCTGCCGCGCCCGCGCCCACCCGGCCACCCCGGTGGCCGGGTGGGCGGGTGGGCGGTGGCCGCGCAGCCACGCCACCGCGCGTGGCCCGAGGACGGCAGCGGCACCCAGCCCGGCGACCAGCAGCACCGCCCCGACGACGGCAACGGGAGCGGATCCGGTGAGCGCGGCGAGGGCCCCGTAGCCGGTGGAGCCGGCCAGGCCGATGAGGCCCACGGCGAAGGCGCGCTGCAGGCCGTTCGCGCCGAGCTTGGCCTTGATCTTCTTGTCGGTCATGAGCCGCTTGCCCACCAGACCGGCGACCACCGCGGTGGCGGCGAAGGGGACGATCAACCCCCAGTCGAGTGCTGCGAGCTCGCCGTGGCGCACCAGCAGGCCGGCCAGCGCGAGCGTGAGGGCCTGCGGGCTGACCTGCGCGGCGACCCAGCCGCCTAGCACCGAGAGCGGGAACCCGGCCACGCCGAGGGCGAGGCCGGTGCGCCAGTCGAGGTCCTTCTCCTTCTTGATCAGCCCGTGCAGGGTGTTGATCAGTGCGGTGGCCCCCACGATCACCAGGCTGCCGGTGGAGGCGTGCTGCGCGCTCTGCTCGAAGACGCTGGTCAGGGCCGGGATCGAGACCAGCGCGCCGCCCGCGCCGAACACGCCCATCACCAGCCCGACCACCACCCCGGCGGCCATCCCGACGACGTTCGCCCCGGCCAGGGCCACGGCCACCGCGCCGGCCACGGCGAGCAGACCCAGCGCCGCCCGGCCGAACCCGATCCGCGCCCACAGCCCGGCGCCCGGCTTCGCCGCGTCCGCACCGGAGGGGCCGCCGCTCGACGGGCCGGACGGGCCCGAGGGACCTGCCGGACCTGCCGGGCCTGCCGGTGGTGGGCCGCGCAGGGTGTGGCCGAGCTCGGCCAGCCCACGTTCGACGAGCACGACCTGCGCACCGGTCAGGCCGGCGGCACGGAGCTCATCGGCGGTGTGCGTGATCAGGTCGCCGAGGTTGAGGATCCCGTGGCCCTCCAGCACAGCCATGATCTCCGCGGCGGTGGCGCTCGCCGCGGGCCCCGTGACCAGCTTCGTGATCGCGGCCTCGAGCTGCGCGATCGACCCGACCTTGTACCGGGTCACGAGGCGAGCGATGACGATCATGGCCGCTGCGACCACCACGTAGCCGATCCCCAGGGTGAGCTCGACCGCCCCGGCCGTCGCCGCGGTCAGCCCGCCGGGCGCCAGCCCGGCCACCACCAGCTGCGTGAGCCCCACGCCGGCGGCAGCCCCCAGCTGGGTGCCCACCAGGAACCGGCTGGTGCCGGCCACCCCGCGGGTCAGCTGCATGGTCGGGCCCATCGGCAGCTGGAACGCGATGCTGACGGCCACGAACATCCCGATCAACGGGATCGCCGAGGTGGCGGCGTGCGGCCAGGCGAGCAACGCCCCCACCAGCACCGGAACGACGATCATCGGGAGCGACGAACCCACCAGGCCGGCCATCCACGGCCGCTTCGCCTTCGCCGCGGCCCACCAGCCGTTCGCCCACACCGCCGCGTAGCGGTGCACGAACGTCACCACCGCGGCCGCCCACACCACGTACTCCGCGCCCAGCCACGGCATGTGCACCTTGAGCATCGGCGAGACCGCGCCGAGCATCCAGCCGATCGGGAACCCGATCAGGAACCCGACCAGCGGCACCGACACCACGAACCGCGCCGGCGCCCGCCACGCACGCTTCGCCGCCGCGGCAACACCGTCGCCGGCCTGCCGCCACACCGAACCCGTCGCCGCCGGGGGTGCCAGCCCACCCCGCAGCGCCACCCAGGTCGCCACCGTGAGCGCGGCCGTCATCACGCCGAGCGTCACGGCCGCGCCCCGCCACCCGAACAGTACGAACACCGAGCCGGCCACCGCCAGCGGCAGCCACGCCCGCCCCACCGACGACCAGGTCTGCACCCGGTCCTGCCGAGCCCCGGCCGCCGCCGGCCCCAGCGGATGCCGCGCCAGCGACGCCTGGAAGATCGCCGACGCGGAGATCATCATCCCGCCCAGCCCGTACAGCACGAGCAGCACGCCGAACGCCGCGGGCGCCACGGCGATCGCCGCCAGCGCCGCGGAGGCCACCAGCCCGATGCCCAGCGCGGCGTTCACCCCGAGCCGCTTGCCGAACAGCGCGTTGCCCAGCAACGACAGGCCGCCGACACCCCAGCCGGCGAACGCCAGGAGCAGGGTCGACGTCGCCGGCACCCCGTAGGTGGCGGCGATGTCGAACGTGGCGTAGGTGGCCGCCATCGCCACCGTCATCCCCACGCCCACGTGCAGGCCGAGCAGCTGGCCCTGCCGCGCGCGCAACCAGCCGGACAGCCCGGCCACCGCGGCGGCGCCGTTCGGATGCCCGGCGCGCTCCCGGTTGCGCCACCAGGCGACCGCTCCGAACCCGGCGACCAGCACCGCCACCCCGGCGGCCACCCACGCCAGCACGATCGCCAGCGGCGGAGCACGCGTCGACGGCGGCGTGTGCGGCGCGGCCGGCGGCGGGGCCTCGGCGGTCGGCGGCGCCGTCGTGCTGGGCTGCGGCGTCGGGGACGGGCTCGGCTCACCGGTCTCGCCGGGCTTGGGCTCGGTCGGCTTGGGCTCGGTCGGCTTCGGCTCGGCGGGCTTGGGCTCGGTCGGTGCCCCGGGGACCGTGAAGACCTCACCCGGGTAGATCAGGTTCGGGTTCCGGCCCGCCAGCTCCTCGCGGTTGACGTCGGCGATGTCCGTCCAGTCCGGCAGCTCGAAGCGGGCGGCGATCCGGGACAGGCTGTCCCACTCGTCCTCCCGCCGGGGCTGGGTCTCCCACGTCGTGCCGGTCCCCTCCACGGCGTCGAACCGCGTGTTCGCGGGCAGCGTGGCGCGGTCGCTCGCCGGCAGCCGCATGTCGGGGTTCGCCGCCTGCAGCGCTGCCCGCACGGCGGCCGGCGTCGTGCCGAGCCCGTCCGCCAGCCGCGCCACGGTGTCTCCCGGCTGCGACCGGACATCGCGTCCGACGACCGCCGGCTGGGCCGGCGGAAGCTGGAACCGGACCTGCTCCACGAACCGGGGCCGGCTGTCCGTGGCGGGGGCCGCGGACGCGTGGGGCGCGGCGCCCGTCACCGTGGGGACGCCCAACCCGACTGCCGTGGCGATCCCCAGGACGGCCGCCGTCTTGCGCAGCCCCGCCAGCACTTTCCCCCACGGCGGAGCGCGGGCCGACGCGCCGTCCCGCGGCTGGTCCACGGTCGCTTCGGCGTGGGTCTCGACGCTCAGCCCGGATGGCACCTCGCCCCGGGCGCGGACCAGGTGGCCGCCGTGCAGGCCCTTGTTCCACAGCCCCGGCAGCGCCCCGGCGACCGACGCACCCTCGGCCCGCGTCGGCCGGCCGGGGGCCCGGGCCGCCAGCAGGTCGGCGGCGATCGGGTCGGCGTCCCGGTCGTGCTCGTGCCCGGTGTGCCTGTCGGCGAGCAGGTGGACGTCGCGCTCGTGCTCCAGCAGCCGGATCCACCAGTCGACGGTCAGCCGGCCGGCGGCGATGTGCTCGAGGATCTCCGCGAAGGTGTCCTCGAAGATCACCACTACGCCACTGGGCGTCAGCTCCGAGTGCTTCCAACCGAATGCGATCACGCCCTCGGCGCCGTCCGGACGCAGATGCGCCGGCACCAGAAGGATCTCCACCGGCGGGCCACGCGGCTGACCCGGATTCCGCTCCGGATCCAACTCCCGTCCCGCCGCGTACAGCGCCTTTACCTCGGCGAGCATCGCCTGGCGCGCGGGCTCGTGCGGGCCGATCGCCACCCCGCCGCCCGCGCCGTCCAGGGCAGCACCTGACGACTCGACGGCAGGCGCGCCGGCAACCGTGCGTCCGAGCTTCCGGCCCCGAGGCTTCCAGCGCTTGATCTTGGTGAGCTTGGTGTGCGGGAGCTGGATCGCGTGCGGCCCGCCGAAGATGTCCACGTAGTACTCCTCGGCCGCCTCGTCGGCGGGAAGCGTGAGCTTCACCAGCCTGGTCGACGCGCCGAAGGGCAAGGAGAGTTGGTCGCGCAGCAATGCGGGCACGAGCAGGGTCTGCCCGCTGGCCTCGGCCCATTGCCGCAGGTAGTCGGAGAACGCGTTACCGAACTCGAGGGATGCGCTCGTGTAGATCGCGCTGGTGGGCAGGATGCCCTGGTCGGCGGCGAACACGCTGAGTCGGGCGAGTCGCTGGCCCCGGCCGCCGTCGGGCAGGCGTTTCCAGACGTAGAGCACGACCGCGCGCGGGTGCAGCAGCACATCTTGGGCGTAGCGGCGGTTGAAGCCGTTCACGCAGTCCATGCACGACCCACCCAGGCGCGGGTAACCCAGCATCAGAACGTCCATCGGGTCACGGGCCGCGCCGACCAAGACCTCTGTTCTCGCCTCGCCACGGCCGAGAGTCAACGGCAGGTCGGCCGGGGCGGCATCCAGCGCCACCTGGGGCGCGTGCCCCGAGCGTTCGGCCAGTTCGTCGTGCCACCAGTCCCGCGCGTCGCGGGCGGCCCGGTCGCGGTCGCCGGTGCGTTGCCAGACTTCCAGGAACCGGGCCAGCAACTTGGTGGTGTCGTCCCGGGCGACCTCGCGGTAGCTGATCAGCACGTCCCACAACACCAGCTCCGCTTCGGCCGGCAGTTGCAGCTCGGGGTCGAACTCGGCGCCGATCAGCCGCCCGATATCGACGGTGAGCCGGCCGCGAAGCCGCCCGGTGGCCTGTTCCAGCTCATCCGCCCGCTCCGGCGGGCGGCGCGCGGAGAGCCTGCCGGGCAACTCGGTCAGCATCGTCGACGCCGCGGCGCGCGGAGCATCTGACAGCGCCAACAACGGACCGGCCGCGACCAAGGCTTGCACCAGCCGGATCCAGGCACCCAGGTAGTGGCCACGGTCCTCGCGCGCGCTCGGGATCAGCTCGGCGGTGAGCAGCGTGCCGGCCTGCCCGCGCAGCTCTTCGAACGCCGGGTCGGTCAGCCACCGTGTCATCGGCTCCAGATGCCGGTACGACTGTTGGCGCTTGGGCAGCTCGGCCAACCACACCGGCGCCGGCGCGCCGACCACGGCGACGTTCAGACCCAGGATCAACAGGTCCCGAGGCGCAGCCAGGTGCTCTCGCCCCGACTTGTCCCGGCGCCAGGCCCGCGACCAGAACTTGGTCAACCAGGCCGGGACTGCACCGTCCTGGGTGCCGGTGGCAAGCACCTCAGCCACCCAGGAAGGCTCGCGCAGGAAAGTCCAGTCCGCGTTGCTCGGCAACGGCTGTGCCACTGCCCTGGCGAAGGCGGTGATGATCCCTCGGTCCCACCCGGAACGATCCGCCATCGGGATTCGCGCCAGCTCGGCGAGCGCGGCCCAAGCGTCCGACCAGTACCGGGGGTCGGCGCTATCACGCCGCAGCGCGGCCCTCATCGCGGCGACGATCGGATAGATCTGCTCCAGCTCGGCGCGGCTTCGGTGCAGGTGGTCGAGCTGGTAGTGCTCGGCCACCGACGGGAGACCCCAATCCGGCAGCCCGGAGAGCAACTCGAGTGCCACGTCGGCTTCGATCAGTATTCGGCCGGCCTCGCCCGCGTCGGAGAACGTCCGGAGCCGCTGGTGGGCATCCGTCAACCCGCGGCGCACGGCGTACGCCAACTCGCCTGCGCCGTCTGCCTCGGCCAAGCGGCTCAGCAGGTGAAGCGGAACGCGAGGCAGGGAGTCCTGCGTCGAGGTCACCGCGAGCACCGTGGCCACCAGCCGCTGCCGGCGGGACACCTGGGACCAGCCGGCCCCCAACCAGTCCAGCTGCTCGGCCAGCCGACCCGACGGATGATCCAGGAACCTCCAGTCGCCGTCCTCGGCCAACGGTCGCCGCAGTGCGCCGCCCAGAACCTCGATCAGCTGGCGGTCCGGAGTGGACCGTCGGTGTGCGTCCACAACGGTCAGCCGGTCCAGCACACTCCATGCACGCGACCAGAACTCCGCGGTACCGGTCGGTTCGGCCGCGGCGACCCTGAACCAGTGCAGCTCGCGCAGCTCGGCCAGCAGATCACGCGTCTCGGTGAGCTGGGCCGCCCACTTGGCACCCAGCTCCCCGTCCGGATCAGCGACCCGGTCGAGCTTCTCCTGGGCCGAGTCGAGCAGCTCCGCCATCCGATGGGTGTCGTCGCGATATCCCCGGTCGAGCATTTCCCAACGCGCGTTGTAGATCAGATTCTGCTGCTGCTTGATGAAGCGCAGCTGCTTGCGCCGCACGAGCCCGTGAACCCGGCCGGCGCCCGCACGGGCCACCCGAACCAGCTCTCTGAACAAGCCGACGGTGACCAACCACGCGAGAGCACGGACCACACGCACAAACCGATCGAGCCAGGCGTACCGATGCCAGCCCAGCCGCGCGCGGCCCTCGGCGGCGTCACGCGCACGCTCCCGCGCCCGGTTCCAGTAGTAGTCCACATGCTCGGTGTCGGGCTCACCCCGCGCGAGCCGGTCGCGCCAGTCGCCCGGCAACCGGCCGGCCTCTTCGTGCCGCAGGCCCTCCTTCACCCGCGCATCGGTGGTGTAAGTGCGCCCGTCCACGTCCAGATGAACGAACCGTTCCAGCAGGTCCGCGACGTCGGCCACCCCCGCAGCCCGCAGCCGGCGCGCCAGATCCCGCTGCGGGACCACCACCGGACCCGGGTCGAGCTCGAGGAGCCACCGGCGCGGCCAGATCCCCCACACCCGCGCCGACACCGGTGCCGGCCCAGGCAACACGAGGTTCAACAGGTCTTTCTCGGCCTGCCGCAGTTGCCCCACGTCGACCGTGATCTCGGAGGGCTCCTCGTCGTAGCGCCGGAACCGCTCTTCGTCGAGGTCGCCACGACGGTGGAACGCGACCACCGTGTTCGCGGCCGGTTCGACCGTTTCAGCCAGTTCCGGCCCACCGACCTCGATGATCGTGTCGTGATACCGGCCGGCGAACGCGAGCAACGCCTGTTCGAACACCTCCCACCGGCGCGCCAGCTCACCATCGATACCGGGCCCACGGGTGAAGCCGCGGCGGATGCCCTCCACCACCGCCGGATGGTCCGCGACCAGCCGCGCCAGCAGCGCCGGGCCGGCTTCGGTGTCGGCGATGGTTCGCAGCTCGAACAGCCACCTGTCGGGCAGCGACTGGCCGTCCCGCTCCTCGCCGCTGATCGCGAGCCTGGCGACCGCCGGTATCTGCCGTGAGGTGAAGCCGGCCCAAGGCGCGAAAACGACCGCAACCAGCGCATACGTTGCCACGCGGGCCCGGTCACCGAAGACGTGCAGCTCGGCTGCACCGTCCGCGGCGACCGCCAGCCGGTACTCACCCTCGGGCTCGAAGTACGTGAACTGGTCGCTGACGAGGTAGTTGCGCAGGGAGTGTCGGACAAGCAGCGGCAGGTCCTCGACCGTCTTGCCGGCCCGACGCAGCAGCTCGGTGACCGCCGGGCCGTCCCGACGACCCCGGCCCAGTTCATCGGCCGCTTCCCGCCACGACCCGACCCATTCACGCACCTCTTCGGGCAGGTCACCGGGAGGCGACCGCAACGGATCCGGATCCCGCCGGTCGCTCACGCTCCCCTCGGGGCCGTGCCAGCTCTCCGTCCGGATGTCGATCCCGGGCAGTGGCTTGACCACCCCGCCGGCAGCGGCTTCGACGACCGTGCGCAGCGCGGCCGGCCAGCTCTGCGGTAGCGGCGCAAGAGCCTGCACCTGCTCTTCGGTCGCGTGGGGGTCGCGCAGGTGGGCCAGTTCGTGGGCGAGCAGTTGACGCACTACCCCCGGGTGGGTCATCGCGAGCACCCGCAGCACCGCCAGGGTGCGGGTGTCGGTGTGCAACCGGCCGTCGACACCGCTGTAGAGGACCAGGTCGTCGATGCCGGTGTCGGCCCACACCTTGTGGTTGAGGCCGTCGTGCGCATCCAGCTCCGGCATGCCGGCGGCCGCGAAGTCCTGCCGCGACAACCCGACACGCTCGCCGAGCGCGACGAGCTCGTCCGAGGACATGGTGCCGCTGACCGGGCTGCGGGCGATGGCCGGGCCGGGATCACCAGGTACGCCCTCGTGCGACAACCGAGCCGGACCGCCTCCGGCGCGGAAGCCATCCCTACCCCCACCAAGCCGGGCCGACACCCGGGCCCACAGCAGCCGAGCGGCCAGCCGGCCGGCGTGCAGGCCGTGCCACGCCCACGCGGCGTACCTGTGCTCCTCGCCCACGGGTCCGTGGCGGCTGCTCGACCGGATCCCGGCCCCGGGGATCGGTGCGAGGACGCCGGCGTCGGCGCCCGCCTCGGGCAGCAACGCACCGCGCTGCTCCGGATTGCGGGGGTCCGCCGACCCCGCCGGCCTGCCGGTCGGCGGCAGCGCCATGGCGAGCCCGCCGATCGCGCTGAGCGCCGCCATGCCGAACGCGGCGCCGATGGCGACGCCCGCGGCCACCGAGGCGACCCGCAGCAGCAGAGCCCGTCCGCCGTCGGTGCCCGCCCTGACGAGCAGGGAACGCAGCCGGTCCGGCAGCGCCGGGGCCCAGCCGGATCGCAACGCCGTGCCCACCTGCCGCGCTGCCAGGGCCTCCACCGCGACAGCCACGCCGAACCCGAATGCCGGCCAGCCGGCGCCGACCACCGCGAGGTTCCCGCCTACAACCACCCCGAGCACCGCCAGCACGTCCGGCCTCAGCAGCGGACGGAACACCGCGGGCACCCAGGTCCACCGCGCGGTGCCGTCGCCGTATCGGGGGAGCAGCTCCTCGATGCCGGCCCGGGCGTCGTGCACCCGGGCCAGCAGCGGCCCATCGAGCGAGTCCTTGTCCGTCAGGACCTGCGCGAGGACGGGCACCAGGTACGCGGCCGCCGTGCCGAGCCGCAGGTTCCGGGTGCTCGCCGGGGAGCTGGGCGCCTGCCGCACCCAGCCGATCAGCGCCTCGGCCGCTGCCAGCCGGCTCCGCTCCGGCAGCAGGCCGAGCCCGGCCAGCAGCCATGTCGCCGGGTTCGCCCGCCAGGCCTGCGCCAGCCAGGCCGACACCCGGGCCCGGAGGAGCTGAACGGCCAGCCGGGCCGCGTGCAGGGCGTGCGCCAACCCCGTGTGCTGGTCGCCGGCCAGATGGAAGTCGTGCTTGTGGGCGAGCAGCCGCAGCCACCAGTCCGCGGGCAGCCGGCCGGCGGCGATGTGGGCGTCGATCTCGGCGAGCGTGTCCTCGAAGACCAGGACCGCGCGGCGCTCGCTCCAGCCGAACGCGATCACGCCCTCCGCCCCGGCGGGACGGTCGTTGGCCGCGACCACCCGAATCTCCACGTCGGGCGGGCCGCGCGGCAGGTGCCGGTACCGCTCGCGGTCCAGCTCCACGGAGACCGAGTGCAGCCGTCCCGCCGAGCCGAGCATCGCCTGGCGGGCAGGAGCCTGCGGTCCGAGCGCCACCAGACCGCCTGCAGCGGGTCCGTCGACGACCGGACCGCCGACGACCAGCACGACGTCGATCGCCGGCCAGCCGGCGGCGAGCCCCGGCTCCAGCGGCAGCCCGGCAACGTCGTCGCGGCGGAACCAGCGCACCTCGGCGCTCTCGCCACGCGTCTTCCGGGACAACCTCGGGGCGACCAGCGAACGGGCGTGGCCGAGCACCGTCGTGTAGGACCAGGGGCCGTGGTCGTCGACGTAGGCCCGCCCGGTCAGCGTGTAGTCGTCGCCGAGGCGTAGCCCGGTCTCCTCGAACGTCTCCCGGACCGCGGTCTCGTCGGTGGTTTCGCCCCGCTCGGCGGCCCCACCCGGCAGCCCCCACGTGCCCGCGTTCTGGTTCCTCCCCGCCCGGTGCTGCAGGAGCACCCACGGCGTCCCGTCCGGCGCGCGATGCACCAGCAGCATGCCGGCCGCGCCGATCCGTCCCCAATGCCGGTGGCCACACCCCCCGCAGGAGATCCAGTTCCGCTTCCAGAACCGGGGAAGACCGCGGGCGGCCGGCGGGCCGGTGGGCCCGCCGATCCGGGCGTGGACGAGGCCGAGGAGACCGTCGAGGCTCTCGACGGGCGGCCCGTCGCGCGGCACGAGCCCCGCCGCGCCGTGCTCGACGAGCAGGCCGAAGAACCCGCCCCACCAGTGCCTGTCCAGCAGGCGGTACTCGTTGGTGTGCCGCACGGTCGCGCTCACCATCTCGGTGGTCAGGTAGACCACCCTGTCGGTGGCGTCCAGGGACACCACGAGTCGGCGCGCGAGCCCACCGGCTGCAGCGGCGTCCATTCCGCGGCGGACCAGCGCCTTGGTCAGGAATGCGGGTGCCACCACCCGGACCTCCCAGCCGCGCAGCTGCGCCCGCAGCGGACCGAGCACCCACCGCTCCGCTCGGATCAACGCCCGGGTGCTGCCCGCCTCCACCGGCGACCAGCCGGGGCCCATCTCCCACGCCTCCGGCAGCGCGGCGCTGATCTCCCGCTGCTCGGCACCGCTGAGGGGACGGGCCCCGATCACGGCGTCCGGCATTCCGGAAGGGCGCTCGAACTGCCGCCGGGTCCAGCGGCTCCCCGCCAGCCACCAGCGATACGCGAGCTGGACGCCCCGCCGCGCCACCTCGGACAGCACGACGTAGAGCGGCAGCCCGACGAGCAGCGGCGGCCCGACGGCGAGCAGCACCACCAGGGCTGCGGTCCCCAGGGCGACGCGCAGGAGGTGACGGCCTTGCGACTCGTCTTCCGCGCCTGTGACCAGCCGTTCGACCGGGTCCTTCAGCGTCGTGACGTGATGCAGCGACCGGTACTTGCCGCCCCGGGCGATGTGGGTCACCAACGATTGGCGCAGGTGCTCGTCCCGAACGCCGGGCCACGGCGCGTTCGGCCCCTCGGGACCCGCCTCGACCAGGACGATGGTCCACCGCCCGTGCCGGTTCTGCTGCTTGTACAGCACGTGGAAGGTGGTGCCGGGCCGGAACGTCACCTCGTGGTGGCCGGGGACGCTCGACACCAGGGCGCTGTGTCCCCCGGTGACCGAGAAGATCCGGAACTTGACCGTGGGTGAGAAGCCCTTGCGCTTGCTGGCGCTGACGATCTGCGACTCGGTGACCGTCCGGCCGGGCACGTAGCGTTCCACGTAGCGATTCGCCGCGCCGGCCGTCCTGAAGTGCACCCCGCGGTTCACCCAGCCACGGAACGGCAGCTGGTTCAGCCCGGACACCAGCATCCGGATCTGCGCCGTCCACCTGGCCAGCTCCGTGATGTTCAACGAGCGCAGCGCCCGATTGAACCGGACGCCCCACCTCGTGTAGTCGCGGCCCGCGAGCAAGTCCTCCCACGGCACTCCGGCCAGCTCGGGATGGGCGGCGCTGAGCCGCTCCAACGGGGGCACGACGACCCCATGTTGCATCAGGCGCACCTGGTGCTTGCCGAGCCGCTCCCGGTACTCGGCGCGCTCGGCGTCGGTGGCCCGGTAGTCGTGGCCCAGCCACCACTGGCGCATCACCTCGGTCAGCGCCAGCTGCGAGCCGTCGTCGGAGAGGAACAGCTCACCGCCGGACGCCCACACCACGTACCGGAGCGTGTTGCGCGAGAGCGAGAACCGGCGCTCGACGTAGCGCACACCGAGCACGCCGTCCGGGCTCCTCCGCAGCAACGCCACGATCGCGCGGGTCTGCCGCTCGACCTCGCGTGCGGTCGGCTCCACGTGGGCGGACGACCACGGCAGCCGCCCCATCACCGCGTCGACGTGCCGCTGGTGGGCGGCTTCGTCACGCAGGCCCAGCACCCGGTCGTCGATCTCGATCCGCAGGACCTCGCCGAGCAGCCCGGCAGCACGCAGCCGCCCGAACATCTCGTCGGTGAAGACGACCACCGGCCCGTCGGCGGTGTGCAGCGTGTACGCGCCCAGGTGGTCGACCACCCGACCCAGGCCCCGGACCCGCAGGAACACACCCGGAACCAGCACCACCCGCACCGGCGGACCGCGCGGCGCCCCCGGCAGCTCCGCCGGGTCCACCGGCTTCGCCACACCCCGGCGCAGCGCCGCCCCCAGCGACGCCCGCAGACCCCGCTCCTCACCCGGCAGGAAGCCGCCCTTGATCGCCGCGCCGTCACCCGCGGCGGAATCGCCGGCGCCACCGAAACCCAAGGTCAGGCCGTGGCGGGCGAACGCCGCCCGGACGATGGCGGCCAGTACCCGGTTCTCGGCGTCGGTGTCGGCGTAGTCGCGCCGGATCCGGGTGAGAACGGTGAGCCCGGTGCCGGTGATGGTGCCCGCGGCCGGCACCTGTTCCTGGGCGCTCCGGCGGGACACCAGCCACAGCGTGCCGTCGGCGCGCAGCTCCCAGCGCACCCGCGACCCCGAGGCCATCAGCGCGGTCGCTTCGGGTGTGCCGACCTCGGCCCCGCCCCGGGCGTCCTGCTGATGGCCGTGCGGGTTGGTGAAGGTGGGCAGTGACGCGCCGAGCGTCTTCCAGACCTGCCGCTCGGTGGTCGGGACGGCCGCCTGCTCGGTGACGAGCAGCTGCACCAGCTCCCCGTCCTCGACGATCAGCGAGAACACCAGCCCACCCCGGCCGACCTGGTGCACCCGCAGCGATCCCCACGTCAGCAGCGGATCGCCCGAGGCCCGCCACAGCCGCTCGACCAGCTCGAAGGTGCCGAGCTGGGGATCGAGCAGCGGCGTCGAGGCGGGGAAGTCGTCGTCCACCAGCAACGGCCCGGGCACACCCGGCCCGGCCAGCTGCCACATGGCGCGCTCTCCCCGGGTGGTCGGGGTGAATCCGGCCCGGGCTGCGAGCCGGACCACCACCGCGTCCCCTGCGCCCAGGGTGAGCGCCAACCTGGCGTCGGCGGCGATCGCCCGCGCCAGCGCGGGGTGCACCGCGACGGCCGGCTCGAAGGCCTGGTACTGCTCGGCCAGGACCAGCTCACCCGCCGTCCGCAGGTGGCCGACCAGCCAGTCGGTGATCTCTTCGTCGAGCCGGATGACCCCGCCCGGCCGGTTCTCGGCCAGAGCTCGGGTCGCGTCCAGCAGGTACCGGGTGACGGTGTAGCCGGTGTGCCCCGGACCGGCCGGTACGGCGACCACATCGGCCAGGCCCGCCGCGGCGTCGGCAAGCAGCTCCACCACCTGTTCGCGGTCGTCCTCGTCGGCGTGCGGGTCGCTGAGCAGGTCGTAGGCCAGCCCCAGCTGGTCGCGCACCGCCCGCAACATCCACGCCACCGTGTCGGGCCGAACCCGGCGATCAGCCGGCGCGGTGGCGGGGGACCACACCTCGAAGGTCTCGGTGAACGTGCTGGGCAGCGGGCGGTGGCCGGGGATGGCCACCCGAGACTCCGGGCTGGCGGCGAACACATCAGCGGAGATCCCCCTCGCCGTGCCCTTGTCGTCCAGGTCGATCTGGGCACCGCTCCACTTGCCGTAGGGGTAGAGCTGAACCGTGCGGGTCCGGGTGTTCGCGCCCTGGGGTGTGGGCAGCAGGGTCGGGTCGTACCACGTGGTTTCGCGGGTCTGCTTGAGGTAGTCCACGCCCAGCTCGGTGGCCCAGCCGGTGAGGAACTCGGTGAACGCGGGCCCGAAGTCCAGGTCGCCACGGTCGGTCATGACGTGGCTGAGCGCCAGGATCTCGCCGTCGGTGACGAACACCGCGAGCCGGGCGATCCGATCTCCGACGTTGCCCTGCTCGTCGAGCTCGCGGGCGTAGATCACCGCGATCCTCGGGTGCAGCACGTTCTCCTGGGCGTACTCCCGCTCGACCCCGCGCAGGAGGTGCTGGCAGGCGTTGCCGAAGCCGCAGCCCAGGTGCAGGACCTCCACCGGGTCGGTGGACACCTCGATCAGCACCCGGTGGTCGTGGTCGAGCATCCGGCTCATCCCGGCCGGGGCGTGCTCGCGCGCCACCCACGGCCGCACGCCGCCCAGCCGGACGGTCAGCAGGTCGTGCCACCAGCTCCAGGCCACCGCGGTGGCCTCCTCGGCATCGCCGCCGCGGTGGAGCACCGCGAAGTAGCGGGCCAGCAGCTGATCGAGGTCGCGACGGCTCTTCCCGCTGTACTCCACCAGCGCGTTCCACAGCATGTCGCCGGGCTGCATCGGGACCGACCGCGAGGGGGACAGCCACGTCCGCAACAGGTTCCCGATCCTGCGCGTGACGGTCCGGCGCAGCTGCTGCTGGTAGGCGGTGAGCGGGGCGGCCCGGCCGGCCGGCCGCTCGGGCCTCCCGGCGGACAGCGCCCGCAGGTCGGCCTGGACGGCCGTGGTCAGGCCCTGCGCCGCCAGCACCCCGTCCAACCGGGCCAGGGTGCGGGCCAGGCCCAGCCACGCGCCCAGGTACTGCTGGCGGTCCTCGCCCCAGCCGGCGTCCGGCGCGCCTGCCAACAGCTCGTCCAAGACCGGACCCCAGGTCATGTCGAGCACGGCGTCGGTGAGGTCCGACAGCATCGCCGCGCCGCGGCGGCGCTTGGGCAGGTCGGACACCCAACCCGCGCCGCCCGTGGTCGCGATCAGCAGCGCCAGTGCCAGCCGGTCGCGCATGGACGCCTTGTGTGTCCACCACCGCTCCAGCCAGTACGGCCGGCCCAGCGCGTCGGCCACCCAGCGGGGCAGGGGTACCAGCGCGCCCCAGGCCGGGTCGAGGGCGTCGGCGAACGGTCGACGGGACGCCTGGAACAGCCGGACGACCAGGTCGGCGCGCCAGGCCTCCGCCCCGGCGACCGGCTCGCCGCTCAGATCCCGCAGCACTCCCATCGCGGTCAGCCAGAGCCCGGTGCCCGGGGAGGAGTCCAGCGACGGGTCGTCGGTGATCCGGAGGATCCGCCGGGCCAGATCCAGCCGGCGCGCGGCCACCGCCAGCTCGCCGGCCAGCTGCCGCCGCAGCGCCGCGTCCTCGACCGTGGCGAGCTGCCCGTCGAGCAGCGCCAGCTGATCCGCCGCTTGGGCGAGCTCGGAGCGCGCCGGCGCCGACCAGCGCCCGCGCCGGTGCTCTGCCGCCCTCCGCAGTGCGGAGTCCACCAACCCGGCCAGCTCGGCCAGGCCCTCGGCCATCGAGGTCCGGAGGCCGGGTTGCTCGGCGGCCAGCGCGTCCAGCCACTGCGCGACCAGGTCCCGGGCGTTCTCCCGACGTTGCTGGCGCCAGGCCGCCAGCTCACCGGCGGACGCGCCGGGGCCGGGCCGGTTCACCCGGTACGTGTGCTCGTGGGCGAGCACCCGCTCCAGCCAGCCGGCCGGCAGCAGGCCCTTGGCCTGCAGGCGGCGGATCGCCGCCAGCTGCTCGTCGATCACGTACACCCGGCCGTCGAGGGTGTAGGCGATGACGTTGCGCAGCGTCTCGTCGCCGACGCCGTGGCGGCGCAGCTCGTCGGCGGCCACCAGCAGCCCACCGGCGCCACCCTCACGGGTCAGCAGCCGGGTGGGCGACACGGCCCGCAGCGCGTCGGCGAACCCGTCGCCCGGCCGCTCCACCGCGAGCGCACCGATGCGCGGACCGCCGGCGGGGCTCGGCGGCGGGCCCCGTGGGCGCGCCGCCGCGAACGGCAGCTTCGGCTTGATCTCGTCCTTCCAGGTGTCGGTCTTGCGCACCTGGCGCAGCCCCTCGACGCCGAGGAAGGTGATCAAGCCATAGGCGCCGAACACCAGGCTGGCGATCTGGACGGCCAGGTTGTCCGGGTTGAGGTTGATCAGGCCGAGGGCGATCAGCGAGGCGCCGATCGTGAAGTTGGCGGTGGCGCCGCGCTTGGGCGCCTTGCGGCCCAGCGACAGTTCCAGGGCGACACCGAGCCGCGATGCGTAGTACGTGGTGCCGGTGAGCACCAGCGCCGACAGCGCGGACAGGAAGTTGAAGCCGGCCATGAACTGCACGGTGAGCAGGAAGTTGGCCAGGGTCAGCACCGGGAAGCCGATCACCTGGACCATCCAGCGGAACCTCGGGTGCCCGCCGATGTCGTAGCCGGCCCAGCCGCTGGCGGCCGACGCGGCCGCGTGCAGGAGGAAGGCGGCGTCGGCCACCGCGTAGATGGCGTTGACCCAGAACGCCAGCCCGCCGCTGGTCACGGCGAGGGCGATGTGCCCGACCAGGTTGACGAGGAACGTGGTGGCCAGGGTGGTGTGCAGGGCCCGACCGAACCGCCCGGAGTGCGGGTTCATGTCCATGATCGAGTTGGCGGTGGCACCGATCACCCGGCTGATCCGGTCCTGGTAGATCGAGTACTCCTTGATCACCAGCTTCTGCCGGTCGGAGACCCGCTCGCCGGGCAGCAGCGGGGTGTAGCGCAGTGCCGCGGCCAGGCGCATGAACTCGTCGGTGAGGCGGTCGAACTCGGCCAGTACGTCGCGGAGGTGCTCCGCGCGGCCGCGGCCCGGCACCGGCTCGAGCTCGTACGGCAGGTTCTTGCGGATCACGCGCGCCTGCCAGGCGATCACGTTCAGGTCGATCCGGCCCCGCTCGATCATCGACTCGCCGAACACCCGGGCCTGCTGGGTGTGCGCGGTGCGGGTCAGCGTGATGGTGCCTCGAACGATGAACGCCACGCTGTTGGTGATGGCGAGGACGCCGGCGGGGGCCAGCGCGGTGGCCGGCCCGAACGCCATCGCCACCCCGGTGGCCATGAGCGCGCCACCGATGGTCATGTTGACCCAGAAGCGCTTGCGCAGGGTCGAGCGCATCTCGCCGATCTCGTTCTCGGCCTGGACGGCCTGCTGCTGGGTGGCTTCCACGTCGTCCCGGACCGCGTCCATCCACTCGGAGCGGCCCGCCGATCCCGGCGTGGTGCCGGTGGCCGAGTCGACCTGGGCGGCGAGCACGATGGCCTGGACGCTGTAGTCGACCCCGAGCTCGGTGGCCCGCTCCGCCGGCTCCAGCCCGTTCCGGTCGAGCCAACCGTCTGCCCGCCGGTCCAGCCAGCCGGTCAGGTGGGCCACCTGCTCGGAGGCGGCCAGCTGCAGCGCCCGCTTGTAGAGGCCGAAGGTGTTTCGGCCCTCCACCACGTCCTTGGTCACCGCGTGGTGCCAGCGCAGCAGCGAGCGCATCTGCTCGTGCGCGTGCCAGTTGCCCGGGCCGACCGGCACGTGGCGGGCGTCGACCTTCCGCCCACCGGCGCGCTGCTCCTCCACCCATTCCCGCACGAACTGCTCCCGGTCGACGGGCAGCGCCCGCAGGAAGTCGTCCCATCGACCCGAGCTGATCTCGTCGAAGGCCCACTGCTGGCCACGGCGACGCGCGTTGCCGTACACGCGGTTGGCGTTGCCGTGCAGCATCAGCTGGACGGCCCGCTTTCCACCCGGCTTGGACTCGATCTCCTCGAACAGCGGCGTCATGTCGTGGTAGTGCCGCTCGTAGTTGTCCTCGGTCGGCGCCTTGACCGAGTCCGAACCCCACAGGAACCGGGTCGGGTGGTCGCGCACCAGCTGCACGAACCGCTTGCGGATCGCCTCGCTGGCGAAGATGTGCTGGGCCAGGTCGTTCCAGGAGACGTCGAAGTTGACCTGCTCCTCGGGGAAGTTGCGCAGCACCCAGTCGATGGCCTCGAGGTGGTTCTCCGACAGGGTGGTCCACTTGCCGGTACCCAGGTGCGCGAGCACCACGTTGGCGTTCGGGTACTGGCGCAGCAGCCCGAGCAGCGGCACGAAGTAGCGCTCGTCGGGGGTGCCCGCCGTGTAGAGGCCGTCGGCGCGCAGGCGGGCCAGGCCCGCGTCGTTGTGGACGATCACCATCTGGCCGGTCTCCGAGGAGGCCTGCAGCAGCTCCCGGGTGTGCGGCGAGTACATGTCGGGCGCGGCGTCGGGCAGCGTCTCGGCCAGCCGGTGCTTCGACAGGTCGGTCAGCAGGGTGCGCAGCCCGCCGACGTTCGCGCTGAGCCGCTCGATCAGCTCCAGCGCGTCCAGGGCGGTGTCGCCGTGGCCGGCCGGGAACACGTCGACCAGGCCGGGCGCCACCTTGCGCAGGTGGGCGGAGGTGATGTGCCCAGCCTTCAGGGACTTCTTGACGACCTTGGCCGCGCTGATCAGCTTGCCCGCGTAGGCCAGGTACTCCGGGTTGAGGACGTGCGCGGCCTGCGGGCCGAGCAGCCGGGTCACCCCCTCCTTGGCGAACGTCGTCTCGGCCACCGCGTAGGCCAGGTCCGGGTGCGTGATCAGCATCGCGTGCAGGTAGCCGCGAGCACCCGGGATGTCCAGCCGCGCCCCGGAGATGCCCGGCACCACGCGCCAGCGCAGGTTCTCGTCCAGACCACGGACGCTGTCGAACAGCCGGACGTCGGGGAACTTGCCGCGCATGGCGAGCATCGGGACGTTGAACGTGATGCCGAGCCGGTAGACGCCGATCTGGGCGTAGTAGAAGGTGCCCGACCCGGCTGTGAACAGGCCCATTCCTCGCTGCGGGATCGGCGAGAGGATCACGGCGCCCTGGTGCCCGGCGCCCAGCATCATCTTGAGCTGGTTCTCGATCCGCACGTAGCGCGGGTCGGAGTAGTCGTTGTGGTGCAGGTGGGTGTCCCACAGCAGCCCCAGCGCGCGGCGCTGCTTGCCGATCAGCTCGGCGGCCCTCGGCTCCACCCCGAGCTCCACGAGCCGCGCCCGCAGCAGCTCCGCGTCGCTGGTGTCGATCGACGCGAACGAGGCCCGGTACTCCGCGGGCGCCGGCGGCTGGCCGGCCACCCAGGCCCGCCAGCGCGCCCACAGCGCGGCCCGCATCGGGATGAACTTGTCGACCCAGCGCAGCCGCTCGCCCGGGTTCGCCTCCGGGAACCCGGTCATCAACGCGACCGTGTCGAACGGGATGCCGGTGGCCTTGTGGATCCGGAAGTTCGACATGCCGTTCCGGGATGCGTCGGCGACCGCGCCCTCCACCGCCTTGTAGAAGGCGACGAGGGCGTGGCCCTCCTCGACCAGCTTCTCGTCCACCCAGGTGGTGCCGTGGCGCAGGTCGTGGCCCATGCCTTCCAGCAGGGCGCGCAGGAAGTCGCGGATGTCCGTGCCCGCGGTCCACCCGGCCGGGGCCACCGCCGGCTTGCCCACGGCGACGGCGGCCTCCGCCACCACGACCGGCAGCATGAGCAGCTTCGCGGCTTCCCCGATCGCGCCGGCCTCGGACAGGCTCCGGTCCGCGTCACGCAGCGCGGCCACCGTGAAGGTCACCCAGTCGCCGCGGTCCTCCCAGCGAAGCAGGTGGCCCCGCAGGTCGGATACGGCCGCCTCGTAGACGTCGAGTGTGGCGTCCACGGCGTCCTTGTGGTCATCGACCACCGTCAGCAGCTCCCGCTTCACCGAGAACGAGTAGCCGTGCCGGCGGATCCGCCGCTGCTGCCGGTGGTGCTGGGCGACGGCCTCGTGCCGGGCCGTCATGGCCGCGCTGTGGAACTCCGTGGCGTAGCGCAGCACCACCGACCGCCAGCGCGGCTGGTCGGCGAAGGTGCGCAGGATGTGGTCGCGCACCTGCTCGAACTCGCTGACGAGCACGGTCAGCACATCGGCCCGGCCGTCGGCCAGCAGCTGGGCGATCTCGCGGCGAGCGCGCGCCGTGAGCAGCTCACCGTCCTGGTGTGCCGGGTCGGCCACAGCGCGCTCGGCCAGCACCGCGATGGTGTGCGCCTGCTCGCGGGTGAACCCGGCCCACGGCGCGTAAAGGGCTTCCACCAGCTCGTGCAGCACTCCGGCCGCGTCGTCGGCGTAGATGTGCAGGGTGCCGTCGGGGCCGAACCGGTGCCCGGCGTCGGCGTCCAGGCCCATGCGCCCGTCGGCGATCGGCCGGTTCAACCGGCGGAACACGATCGCCGGGGGCGCCCTCGGGGCCGCCGGGTACCGCCGCAGCAGCTCGGAGGACGCCCGACCGTCGAACACATCGGCCAGGTACTCGGCGGCCGCCTGCCGCCACAACCCGACCAGGTCGCTCGGCTCGCCCGGACCGATGGGCAACGAGCCGCCTGCGCGCAGCTGGTCGGCCAGCTGTGCCCGCTTGGTGGGCGACAGCTTCCGCCCACCCAGCTTGCGACCGAACCCGGTCTCGTCGAGCCGGGAACCGTGCGGCTTGCGCAGCCCGGACGTGGGTGCCGCGCCACCGGAGCCGGACCCACCGCCGGTCACGACGCCGCCGCCGGCCGCGGTCTCGGCGTCCAGCACGGCGCGCGTCGACTTCACCGTCTCGGTGCGGTGCTTCACCGCGGCTTCCAGCCGCTTGCGGTGCGCCTCGACCGCCCGCAGCGCCCGGCTCGGCGTCACCTCCAGGATGTTCGGGGCCAGCGGGTCACCCGGCGGGTCCAGCGGAAGGTCGGGATCGCGGGCGATCGCGGCCACCACGTCCTCGCGGAGCCCCAGCGCGGCGGCCACCGCCTTGACGACGTCGGCCTCGCTATGGCGGTTGGTGGCGCGGAGCTTGTTGACCAGCCACGGCACCGAACCGTGGGTGAACTCCTGCAGCCGGACGACGGCCTCGTCGCTGCGGGCGAGCGCCTCCTCGTGGTCCACCGCGGCCGGCGTCGGCACTCGGCCGGCCTCCACCCAGCGGACCACCTCACGGCGCGGCAGGCCGAGCAGCCGGCCCACCTGACGCGCGGAGAGCCCGTTGTTGAGGGCGTGCAGTGCGGCGTCGCGGCGCAGCGCGATCAGCTCGTCCGGGCCGAGGGTGATCAGCGTGTGGTCGATCGGCCGGTGCCAGAGGCTCCACCGCCGCACCACCAGGTTGCCGACCACGGTGAACCGCTCGCTGCTCGCGATGGTCTCGCGCATCCGGCGAATCCGGGTGAGCCTCGGGTCGTCGATGGGCAGCGCGATGACGTCGCCGCGCATCACCCGCCGGATGCGGTACTCGGTCCACCACCGGTACGCCTCCCGGCCACCGCTGCGCAGGTGCCGCACCGGATGCGCCAGCCCGCTGTCGACGAGCTTGATCAGGTCGACGACGGCGCCGCCCATCTCGCGCAGCCAGCGGACCGGGTGCCGCAGCTCGAGCAGGTCGACGTCGCGGCCGGTGGTGACACCGATCCCCATCAGCACGATCAGCCCGGACACGAACGCCGCGGAGACCTGGTCGGACAGCGCCGCCGGCAGACCGACCAGCGCGGCCACGCCGCCGAACACGACCACGAGGGAGCCGATCGCGTCGGACAGCGCGTGCGCGTAGGCGGCCTTGCCGGTGCTGTTGCCGGTGCGCTTGTAGAGCCACGCGCCCACGAGGTTGCCCGCCATGCCCAGCACCCCGGCGCCGATGACGACCAGCGGCGATCCGGTCAGGTGATGCGATCCGGTGATGGCGTCGACGCCGATCAGCACGCCGCTGACCAGGATGGCGCCGCCGATCAACCGGTCCGACAGGGTGTCGAACCTCTGGGCCGCGATCCGGGCCGCCACGATCGCCAGCAGGCCCGGGAGCAGGTCGAACACGTTGTGGAGCGCGTCGGCCGTCACGGCCCCGGAGCCGGTCACCCCGCCGAGGAAGAGCTGGGCAGCCCCGACCAGCCCCAGCACCGGCAGCGCGATCCAGGCCGCCCTGGCCAGCCCGAGCCGCGCCCACTCGCGCTCGACCGGGGTGCCCTTGGCCACGTCGGGCACCTCGACCTCGTCGTGCCCGTGCCCGACCGCGCTCCGGTCGTACGGCCGCGGCGCCCCGACCCGGCGCTCGAACAGCGCGGCCGACCGGGTGGCGACCCCGGTCGCCGTGCGCACGTAGGTGAACCCGAACCGCAGGTGCAGCTGGTGCAGCTCGCCGTTCGAGGTCCACGCGTCCAGCCGCACCCAGTCGCGACCGGTGTCGACGGCGACCTTGTCGGCGTACTCCAGCAGCGCGGCGCCCACCCCCTGGCCGGCGGCGTCCACGCCGACCATCAGCCGGTGCACCATCACCGCGGTGGCCAGCTCCTCGGCGGTCCACAGGCCCGGCGTCGCCTCGACGTCGATCGCGATCGTGCCCAGCACCTTGCCGTCGCGGGTCGTGGCCATGTAGGTCCGCCCGGCCCGCACCGACTTCTCGACGCGGGCCCGCCAGGTGGTCAGGGTGATGCCACCCGTCCACTGGTCCGAGCCGCGGGCCGCCAGCCATGCCGCCCGCTCCACACGCAGCTGCACGATCGCGTCGATGTCGTCCTTGGTGGCCGGGCGGATCACCAGGTTCGGATCGGACGCGCCCGACCCACCCGGCGCGGCCCGGTGCCGCCACCAGGCGCGCAGCCCCAACCAGGCCGCCACGGCACCGACGAGCGCGCCGATCGCGGCGCCCACGACGAGCAGCACCCGGAGGAACGGAGAGGTCCCCTGGTTCTTCGGCGGGGCGCGGATCGTCGGCTGACCGGTCTGCGGGTTGGTCGCCGCAGGCGAGGTACCCGGTATCGGCGACCCGCTCGCCGAGGTGTTCGGCGCGGGCGAGCCCGGCACCAGCCCCGACGGCCGGCCGGAACCCGGGTTGGCCGACGAACTGGTGGAGGGCACCGCGCTCGGCGAGTTCCTCGCCTGGCCGCTCTCGAGCGGACCGCCGAACACCAGCACCGCGAGGATGCCGACGGCCGCCGCCACGCGTGCGATCCGCCCGGGGCGACGACTGGCCGGCGTTGCGGTCGGTCCCACCGGCGCGGCCGCGGGCCCGGTACGGCCCTGCCGGCCCGCTCGGTCCACCGGGTCCGGACGGCCCGGTGGCGGTGCCCGGACGGCCCGGTGGGTCCGCGCGGCCCGGATGACGGCGGGCCACCGGGCCGGGACGGCGCCGTCCGGCTCGGCACCTCGCGGCGCGGGATCAGGCCGGCGAACCGCACCACCAGACCCCGCACCGCGATGATGATCGGCACGGAGGCGCCGATCACGAGGCCGATCAGCTGCACCGAGGTGTTGCCCGGGTTGAGGTTCATCAGGCCCAGCGCGATCAGCGACGAGCCGATCATGAAGTTCGCGGCGGCGCCGCGCTTGGGCGCCCGGCGGCCCAGGTTCAGTTCCAGCGCCACGCCCCGGTTCAGCACGTATGCGGTGGTGAGGGTCAGCACCACGGCCGAGAGCGCCGGGATGATGTTGCCCTCCGCCGCGAACTGGACGCCGAGCAGGAGGTTCGCCGTCGTCAGCACCAGGAATCCGGGGACCTGCACCATGAAGCGGAACCACGGGTGGCCGCTGATGTCGTAGCCGGCCCATCCGCTCGCGGTTCCCGCCACCGCGTGCAGGCCGAAGATGGCGTCCGAGATCGCGTAGGCGGTGTTGACCGCGAACGTCAGCGGGTCGCCGGCCGTCACCGCAAGCGCGATGTGCCCGATCAGGTTGACCGCGAAGGTGGTCGCCAGCGTGGTGTGCACCAGCCGCCCGGTGAGCCCGGAGTGCGGGTTCAGCCCGACGATCGAGTTGGCGGTCGCGCCGATCAGCCGGCTGATCCGGTCCTGGTAGGTGGAGTACTCGGCCACCGCGAGCTTCTGGCGGGCCGAGACCGACACCCCGTTCAGCGGGGTGTAGCGGATCGCGGCGGCCAGCCTGAGGAACTCGTCGGTGAGCCGGTCGAACTCGGCGAGCTTGGCGGCCACGAGGTCCGGGTCCCACTTGCCCACCACGCGGGTGAGCTCGTCGGGCAGGTACTTGCGGATCAGATTGGCCTGCCACGCCACCACGTTCAGGTCGATGCGACCCCGCTCGATGATCGACTCGCCGAACACCCGGGCCTGCTGGCCGTGACCGGTGCGCGTCACGGTGATCGTGCCTCGGGCGATGAACGCGAGGCTGTTCGTGATGGCGAAGACGCCGGCCGGGACCAGCTCCGGGATCGGCCCGAACCAGGCGAGCCACGCCCCGGTGGCCAGCATCCCGACACCGATCGCGAGGTTGACGCGGAACCGCTTGCGCAGCTCCTTGCGCAGCTCGCCGACCTTGCGCTCGGTGGCGTTGACGTCCCGCTGGGTGCCGTCCACATCGGCCAGCACCTTGTCCATCCACTCGCTGCGGTCGGGCCCACCGGCCTTGGTGCCGGTGATCATGTCGACCTGCTGGGCGGCCACGATCGCCTCGGGGGTGTAGTCCACGCCGAGCAGGGCGGCGTCGTCGGCCGGACGCAGGCCGTCGACGCTCCTTCCACCACAGCGCGAGCTGGGTGAGGCGCTCGCCGAGCACGACCTTCGCGTCGAGCGCGATCAGCCGCAGCGCCCGCCACCGCAGCCGCAGCGTGTCCTTGCCCAGGACGACCTTGGGGTCGACGGCCCAGTGCCAGCGGACGAACGACTGCATCTGCTCGTGCTCGGTCCAGTTCTCCGGACCGTTCGCGGCGACATGTCCGTCGGCGTCGCGCGTCGCGACCCGGCCCGCGGCCTCCTGCTCGGCGACCCAGTCGAGGACGAACTGCTTGCGGTACTCCGGCAGCGCATCGAGGAAGCCCGTCCACTTGCCCGAGGCGATCTCGTCGAACGCCCACTGCTGGCCGCGACGGCGGGCGTTGCCGAGCACCCGGGCGGCGTTGCCGTGCAGCACGAGCTGGACGGCTCGCTTCCCGCCCGGCTTGGACTCGATCTCCTCGAACAGCGGCGTCATGTCGTGGTAGTGCCGCTCGTAGTTGTCGAGCGTCGGCGACTTGACCGAGTCCGAGCCCCACAGGAACCGCGTCGGGTGATCCAGCACCAGCTGGACGAACCGCTGGCGCGTCGCCGCGCTGGCCTTGATGTGCTGGGCCAGGTCGTTCCACGAGACGTCGAAGTTGACCTGTTCCTCGGGGAACTCGCGCAGGATCCAGTCGATGACGTCGAGGTGGGTGTCGGAGAACGACGTCCACTTGCCGACCCCGAGGTGCGCGAGCACCACGTTGGCCCGCGGGTGCTGCCGCAGCAGACCGATCAGCGGCATCAGGTAGCGCTCGTCGGTCTGCCCCGCCTTGTAGAGGCCGTCGATGCCCAACCGGGCCAGCCCGGCATCGTTGTGGATGATCACCATCTGGCCGGTCTCCTCCGAGGCCCGGAGGAGCTCCACGGTGTGGGGGCTGTACATCTGCAGCTCGCCGGTCTCGGACCGGTAGACCTTCGCCGCGGCGCGGGCCAGGCTCTGTGCCTTCCGGGTCAGCGACAGCTCCTTCAGCAGCTGCTCCAGCTGGTGCCGGTTGTCGTTGAGCCGCTCGAGCAGCGCGACCGGGTCCAGGCTGGTACCGCCACCGTCGGCCGGGAACACGTCGACGAGGTCCGGCGCCACCTCCGCGAGGTACGTGTGGCTGATGTCGTGCTCACCCAGCAAGCCCTTGATGTACCGGGCCGCGTCGATCAGCTTGCCCGCGTACGCCAGGTAGTGCGGGTTGAGCACGTGCGCGGCCTGGCGACCCAGCAGGCGGGTCACCCCTTCCTTCGCGAAGGTGGTCTCGGCCACGGCGTAGGCCAGGTCCGGATGCGTGATCAGCATCGCGTGCAGGTAGCCGCGAGCGCCGGGGATGTCCACCCGGGCACCGGAGATGCCCGGGATGGCCCGCCAGCCCAGGTCCGGGTCCTTCGTCCGCAGGTCGCGCACACCGTCGAAGAGCCGGACGTCGGGGAACTTGCCGTGCATGGTCAGCATCGGCACCCCGAAGGTGATGCCGAGGCGGACCACGCCGATCTGGGCGTAGTAGAAGGTGCCCGCACCCGAGGTGAAGACGCCCCGCCCGCGCTGCGGGATCGGCGAGAGGATCACCACGCCCTGCATGCCCGCGGACCGCATGTATTTCAGCTGGGTCGCGATGCTGGTGTAGCGCGGGTCGGAGTAGTCGTTGTGGTGCAGGTGGGTGTCCCACAGCAGCCCCAGCGCGCGGCGCTCCTTGCCCACCAGGGCGGCGGCCCGCTCCTCGACGCCCAGGGCCACCAGCCTCGCCGTCAGCTCGTCGAGGTCCCGCGTGGCGATGGAGTTCGCGGCGGCGCGGTACTCGCGAGGCGGTGCGGCGTTCCCGTGCGCCCAGGCCCAGATCCCGGCGTAGGTCTGGATGAACTTGTCCACGATCGGCATCCGCTCGACCGGGTTCGGCTCCATGCGGCCCGTCATCGCGGAGACCGTCTCGAAGTCGATCCCCGTGGTCTTGTGGATGCGGAAGTTCGACATGCCCCGGCGGGACGCCTCGGCGACAGCGCCCTCCACGGCCTGGTAGAAGCCGGGGTTCGTGCCGGTCGGGTCCTCACGGCTGAGCGTGTCGCCGAACACCCGCAGCGTCCGGTCCACCCACTCGCTCGCGTCCTCGAGCGAGCCGCGGCGGGTGTCCATCATCGCGTCGAGCTGCCGGGCGGGCGACACCTCCGGGTTCCAGTGCGCCGGTGCCGTGGCCGGGCCGCCCGCGTGGACGGCGTGCGCCACCACCGATGCCGGCAGGTCCAGTAGCACGCGGGCCAGCTCGATCGCTGCGTCCTCGGAGAGCGTGGCATCCGCGTCGCGCAGTGCGGACACCGCGAAGGCTGCCAGGGCGGCGCGGCCGTTCCACGCGTTCACGGCCTTGTCGAGCTGCTTGGCGGCACCGTTGAACTCGTCCGCCGCCGCGTCCAGGCCCGTGCTCACGCCGGCACCGTTCACCGCCTCCACCAGGGTGCGCTTGATGCTCGGCAGGAAGGCCCGGGTCCGGCCACGGCGCCGCTGGGCGACGTAGGAGTCCACCAGCGGACGCATGGTCGCCTCGGCGAGACCGTGGAACTCCTCGGCGTAGCCCAGCAGCAGGTTGCGCCAGGCCGGCTGGCCCTCGAACGCATCGAGGATGTGCTGGCGGACGTCGTCGTAGCCGCGCACGAGCACGGTGAGCGCGTCGACACGACGGTCTCCCGCGAGCTGCTCGATCTCACGGCGGGCCCGGGCTGTCAGCCACGAACCGTTCCGCTGCGCCGGATCGGCAACGCCGCGCTCGGCGAGCACCGCGATCGCGTGCGCCTGCGCGGGCGTGAAGCCGGCCCACGGCGCGAACAGCGCCTCCACCAGCTCGTGCAGCACGCCGGCGGCCGTGCCGGTGTCGCTGACGTAGATGTGCAGCGTGCTGCCGCGGCGCTTGTGCCCGGCGTCGGCGGCCAGTCCGGTGGCCCGGTCCACGATCGGCGCGGACAGCCAGTGGAACTCCACGGCAGGCGGGCCCCGCGGGTACTTGGCCAGCAGCGTGGACAGCTCCGGCCCGTCCAGCACGCCGTCCAGCAGCTCCGCGGCGGCCTTCTGCCACAGCGGCATGAGCTCGGCCGGCAGTCCGGTCAGCGTCGGCAGCCCGCCGGAGCGGAGCTCGTCGGCCAGGCCGGCCCGCTGGGCATCCGACATGCGCACGCCGCGCAGCTGCTGACGGAACTGGATCTCGTCGAGCCCGGAGCCGTGCGGCTTGCGCAGACCGCTGGCCGACGTGCCACCGCCCGCGGTGCCGCCGGTGGCCTTCGGGAGGCCTGCGGTGCGTTCGGCGTCCAGGTCGCCCTTCGCCACGCGCAGCGCCTCGGCTGCCTTCTCCGCCTTCCCGGTCAGCTCCTCGACCTTGGCCCGCACCGCCTGCAGAGCGTCGGCCGCGTCCATCTCCAGGACGTCCGGAGCCAGCGGCGCCGGCGGGTGCGGCTGCTTCCGCTGCCGGTCCAGGGCCTGGACCTGCCTCCAGTCCATGCCCAACGCGCCGGCCACCTGCTTGTAGATCGACAGCTCGCTGCGGTTGCCGTCCTTGCGCAGCCACATCACCAGCCACGGCACCCAGCGGGCCACCTTCGCCAGCTCCGCCTGCGCCTTCGCGCTGGCGCCCACGGCCCCCTGGTAGGCCTTCTCGGCGTCGGTCGGCTCCGGCTCGGTGCCACGGCCGGTGACCCAGCCGAACAGCTTGCCCGGCTTCCGGCGCACGAAGCCCACCAGCGGGCGCAGCCCGAACCAGGCCGCCAGCGCGGTGACGACAGTGCCGGCGGCGAGCAACAGGATCCGCCCGAGCCCCTCGCCCCGAGACCCTTGGACCGCCGGCGGGCTGTTGCCGGTCTGCCCGGTCGGGTTCGCGGTCGGGTTCGCGGTCGGGTTCGCGGTCGGTCCGGTTGTCTGCGTCGCGCTCGGTGTGCCGCTGGTCGGTCCGGGCGTCTGCGTCGGCGTACCGGTGCTCGGCGTCCCCGGCGTCGGCGTGCCCGTCGTCGCGGTCGGCGTCGGCGTGCCCGTCGTCGGCGTCTGCGTCGGTGTCTGGGTCGGTGTCTGGGTCGGCTTCTCGCCGGGCTTCTCCGACGGCTTCTCCGACGGCTTCTCGGAGGGCTTCTCCGACGGGGTGGCCCCGCCGGGCACGTTCCAGCGCTCGTCCGGGTGGATCAGGTTCTCGTCCCGGCCGGCCAGCCTGTCGCGGTTCGCGTCGGCGATGTCCGTCCAGTCGCGCAGCCCGAACCGGTGGGCGATCCAGGACAGGTTGTCGCCGCCGTCCTGGGTCTTCCAGGTGGTCCCGGTGCCGGCCGGCGCCTCGAACGTCGTCCCGACGGGCAGCGGGGTGTGGTCGCTCGCCGGCAGGCTCATCCCGGGGTTGGCCGCCAGGATCGCCGCACGCACCGCGGCCCGCGTGGTGTTCATACCGTCCGCGAGCCGCGCCACCGAGTCGCGCGGCTGCGACACGACGCCGCGACCGGTCTGCGCCGACGTGTCCGGGCCCGCCTGTGTCGGCGTCTGTGTCGGCGTCTGCGTCGGCAGGTTCAGCACGGTGCCCGCGCTGACCAGGGTCAGGTCGACCTGCACCACCTGGTTCGAGTCGCGAGCAGGCCCATCCGGCTGGTGCCCCAGGCCCTCCGCCAGGGACAGGCCCAGCGCACCGAGCAGTGCGGTGGCTGCCACACCGGCGCCGATCCGCCGGGCCCAGCGGGCCGGGATCGGCGAGCCACGCGGTGCCGGGTGCGTCCACCGGTGGATCAGCACGATCGCGGCCATGGCGAGCACCCCGCCACCGGCCAGCGTCACCGGGTGCAGCAGGCCGTGCTCGATCACCCACCACAGGCCGGCCGCAGCCGTCCCGAGGGACGCGGCCGTGACGAGGGCGGGCTTGCCGATCCGCCGCATCAGGGTCGGTGATCCACGCGGCTGCGGAGTGGCCGCACGGTGGATCGCCACGATCACCGTCGCGGCGAGCACCCCACCGGCCAGTACCAGCAGCGGGGCGACGAAGCCGTGCCCGGTCAGCGCCAGCCATCCGGCCGTGCCCAGCACGGGGCTGGCCGTCGAGGCGACGCCGGCGAGCCCGCGCGGCACGCCCGGCGGCGGGCCGGCACGACCGAAGCGGCCGGCGGCCTTGCCCGCGGGCATCGGCAGTCGAGCCTTCAGCGCCTGCAGCATGCCGTTCAGCAGCCGCATGCCGGCGGCGATCGCCGCGCCGGTCGTGAGCAGGCCCGCCCCGGGCACCCCGCCGAGGATCAGCGGCAGCCCGATCAGGCCCACGCCGACCAGGGTGATCAGCGCCGGGCGCTGCGCGACCGGGACGATCAGCAACGGAGTGCCGATGAGGACCCGGCCCATCCACCGACGCGCGGCCATGCCGGTGACGGTGGGTGTCGGAAGGTGCGCCTCGGCCGGTGGGCCGCGGTTGCGGATCAGGTGGAACACCGCCACCACCGCGCCGCCCAGCGCCATGCCGGCCAGCCCGAAGCCGACCATGCCGACCGCGCCGACGCCGCCCAGCATCGCGAGCCCGGCGCCGGCGGCCCCGGTCAGCGCCCCGGCGCCGGCCGTCACGCGGGCCGGGAACCGCTGCGGGGCACGCGGCGCCATCGGCGGCTGGCCGTGCTGGTTGCGCACCTGCGCGTCGAGCACCATCAGCGCGACCTGCTGGGACATCTCGCCGATCGGACGTGGCTTCTCCGACTGCCCCAGCCGCAGCCACCCGGAGCCGTATCCGACCAGGGTGTCCAGCTCGGCGTCGGTGAGCTTGCCCTCCCGCGCCCGGTTCAGCAGGTCGCGGTCGGCTCCGGGCAGCTCGTCGGCGAGCAGCACGAGCTCGTCGAGCCCGACACGCCGCAGCAGCAGGTCCATCAGGTTGAAGGTGGCCGCCCGGTTCGGCTCGCGGGCCAGCCCGGCAGCGATGTGCAGCGCGGACAGCAACTCCTCGTGCCCCCACGCCCGGTTCGCGGCCAGCTCGGCGGCGATGTGCCGGTCGCGGGTGTCGCCACGACGCCCCGGCACCGCGCCGCGGGCCCCGGCGGCGGCGATGCCCCGACGCACCGCCCGGAGTGCGGTGGCGGGCAGGCCGAGGTCGGCGAGCTGATCCCGGGACAGCGCGGCCAGCTGCGCCAGCGAGGTGATCCCGGACCGGACCAGCACCCGGTACACCCGGTCCTGGTGCGGCAGCCCCGCGATGAACTCCTCGATCCGGTCCGCGCGCTGCCACAACGCGGCCCGCTCGGCCGGGTACAGGTCGTGGGCGTGCACCTCGCGCAGGGCGGCGCGCACCTGCTGCCACAGGCCGTCGAGTGCCGTCTCGTCGCGGAGCAACCCGTCGACCGCCTGGCGCAGCGTCCCGACGCCCAGCTCGGCCTCGGCCCGTGCGATCAGCTGGTCGCGCACGCGGCGGTGCAGCAGGCGGAGGTCCAGCCCCACGGCCCGGGCCAGATCCGCGTCGGAGAAGGTCTCCCACACCTCCTCGACGGTCAGCGTGCCCGCCTCGGCCAGGATGTCGTCGCGAATCGCGCGCCGCAGGTCGTCGATGGTCATCCTGGCGGCGTTCGCCGCCTCGACGGTGTCCGCCCCAGCGGCCTTGACGGCGTACGCCCGAGCGGTGTCGAGGAGGACCTCGTCCTGCGCGGACTCCCACGTCTTCCCCGAGGCCGGCCCGTGGTCGGTCAGCCGGTCGTAGACCATCGCCCACAGCTGCTGGACCGTGAGCCCCACCGCCTGCGCGAGGACCTCGTCCGGCACGGACTCCCAGAACTCCGCGAGGTCCGCCCGGTCCTGCCCGAACACGACCACCTGGTTGCGGATCCGCCGCTGCATGTCCCCGACGCTCGTCCCGGCCGCTTCGGCCAGGACCTCGTCCCGCACCGCCTCCCGCACGTCCTCGGCGTCCAGCCCGAGCGCCTCGGCGAGCAGCCGCAGTGCCACCTGCTCGGCGAGGATCGCCTGGCGCTCCGCCGCCTCGGTGCGCACCCCCCGCCCGGTCGGCTGCGGACCACCGAGCAGCGCGTTGTTGTGGAACTCCCGGGTCAGCTTCTCGCTCACGCGCTCGACGAACGCGTCGACCTCGTGCGGGTGGACCATCGTGTGGCGGTCGACGGGGATGCGGCTCTGCTCGTTCAGCCCTCGCGCGATGTCCTCGGCCGACCGGCCCGTCGCGTAGTCCAGTAGCGCCTGGAGCTCGCGGTCGCTCAGCCCGGCCAACCGCGGACGATCCGCCGGGTCGACCGAGGTCGCCGCTGCCAGGTCGTCGCCGTCCCGCTCGGCCGTCCTCTCCTGCTCCCGATCGGCCAGGATCTGCGCGGCCACCACCAGCGTCGCGGCGAACGTGGTGCGGTCCATCCCCAACCGCTCGCGCATACCGGCGCTCCGCTCGAGCGCGCGCAGCTCGTTGACGATGGCCTGCTGCTGCTCGACGACCCCGGCGAAGTCCTGCTCGGTGTACTGGTGCGGCCACATCGAGCGAGCCGGGATCAGGTCGACCAGCCGGGCGCCGGCCTCCGCCACCTCCGAGGAGGCGGTGGCGCGGTCGACGGGCAGCGCGGCGTCGGCCCGTACCTGCGCGAGCTCGTCCTCGGTGAGCTTGTCGGTGACACCGGGGACGTCCTGCCCCGCCCGCAGCGCGGCCAGCTGCGCCTGGTCGAGGTTGAGGGGGTTGGTCGCGGCTGCCCGCAACCGCTTGGCCTGGCGCCTCGAGAGCACCGACTTGTCGGTCGCGGCGTCCCGGCCGGGGACGGCGGAGCGGCCGGCGTGTGCCAGTGCGGCGGCGAAGTGGTGGGTGAGGGCGACGAAGGCCTTCATCCCGGGAACCGCGTCGACCGAGCCCTTGAACGTGGGGGCAGGGCGTTGCGCGGAGTAGACGCCGCCGCGCGACGTCTGGAACGGCGAGTCCTCCATGGAGCTGAACGTCCAGGTCTGGCCGTTCTCACCCTGACGTCCGGCGCGCCCGTTGCGCTGTCCCGCGCGCCGCGGGTCGGCCTCGTCGAGGCTGACGACGTGCAGCCCGCCGCCGCGCGGGTGTTGGTCCTGCGCGGCCCAGTACTCGGCCTCCTCCCGGGCTGCGTTTCGCGCCTTCCGGTATTCGGGGGTGCCCGGCTTCAGGTCGCGGTGGCGCTCGCGCATGATCCGGTCGGTGATGCTCCGCGTGACCCGCTCGAAGGCCTGCATCTGTGCGGTGGAGTAGGCGGCCTCGTACTCGGGGGTGCCCGGCTTCAGGTCGGGGTGCTCCTCGCGCATGATCCGCTCGGTCCGCGTCGTGACCGGTTGCGGGTCGACCCCCAGGTACTCCCGGTTGTCCGCGACCTGCCGCGTGGCATCCGCCTTGGCCGCGTTCCACGCGGTGTCGTACGCGGGGTCGCCCGGCTTGAGGTCGGGGTGCCGCTCGCTCATGATCCGCCCGGCGATCACGTCGGGATCGCCGCCGGCCTTGATGTCGTTGCCCCGCGCGCCGATGTCCGTCATCACGGTGACGCGACCCGGCTCGCCGGCCACGGCCAGCGCGTCCGCCTCGGAGATGACGTCTTCCTTGGAGCCGGTGACCGTGTTGTGATCGACGCCCTCGTCGGCAAGCCGGCGGGAGACCGCCTCGGCGCCCTTCGGCGAGTCGACGAAGACCAGCACCCCGTTGTCCTGCTCGTGCGACGTCAAGACCCGCTGGATCCCGGCCTCCTGGGAACCGAGCTCGACGACCACACCGTTCTCGTCGAGCACGTTCTCCCGCGTGCCGAACCGCTGGGTTTCGTTGTCGACCCGGTTCACACCCTTGTGCGGCTCGATCACCACGGTTTGCTTGCCGAGGTCACGAGCGAACTCGGCCTGCGTCGCGGCGTCGAGGCTCGCGCTGGCCCCGGTGGACGGCCGCCTCGCGAAGAACTCTTCGTTGGTGACGGTTTGCACCGTCCGGCTCCTGGGCCGGACCTTCTCGAAGTGGTGGTACTCCAGCATCTCGTGCAGCCCGTTGTTGAAGCGCCGTCCGTACTGCGGCCCGCTGTCCGGGCCGAGCGGGATGATCTCCTGCGCTTCCCGGTCGATCAGGTAGCCGTTCCGCTTCTTCTCGTGGACGGTGCCGACCTTCTCGCCGATCGTCAGGCGCTGGCGCACCCAGTTGCGCAGCTGGGTGTTCTTCCGGCTACGGGGCCCCAGGTCGTGGGCCATCCCGGCGTAGTTCACGCCGTCGAGCTCACGGATGAAGGCAACCCCGGCGTCGGTGAGCTCGAAGGTCGTCGGGTTGAAGTGCGTCTCCGGCTCCAGCAGCGGAGCCACCCCGTCGGCCCACTTGGCACCGCCGTCGTCGGCCTTGGCACGGCGCTTCAGCTTGGACTCGATGAACGGCGTGGCGGCCTCGTCCTTGCGGATCCAGTCGATCTCGTCGGAGATGTGGGGCCGCTCGGGGCCGCGGGTCACCGAGCGGGCCAGCCTGCTCTTGTCGTACCCGAAGTGGAAGCGCCACGTGTCGTACCTGCCGATGGTGAGGTCGGCCTCGCGGTGCGCGGCGCGCATCTCCTTCCGCGACTGGTCCTGCCCGATCCGTTTGATGGAGACGCCGAGCACGTCGTACGCCGGCTGGTTCGCGGTCAAGAAGTCGGTGACGAGCGTCTCGGTGCTCGTCTCCCAGCCGGCGCCACGCTTGTCCCGCGACCAGATGGCGCCGATCCCGCCCTCGACGAGGGTCTTGCCTTCACCGGTGGCCATCTTGACCAGGTAGCCCCGCGCTCCCGCGACGATCCCGGTGAGCTGGTCGTCCCGCAGCGTGATGCCCTTGTGCTCGTAGGCCTTGGCCGTGATGGCCGCCCCACGTGCAATGTTCTCGTCGGCGGCCAGGAACTCGCCCAGGGCGACCTTCCCGCGGCGCACCGGCTCGGCCCACTTGTCGAAGGCCGCCCTGATCGAAGCGGGCTCGTCGGGGAGCCCCGCCCAGAACTCCTTGGCGCGGTCCACGACCGGCTGGAACGTGGCCGGGTCGACGGGCGCTCCGTCCGTGGTCTTGACGCTCTCCAGGTCCGGTGTCTTCGGCGCAGCCGGCTCCACCGGTGTCTTGGGCGCAGCCGGCTCCACCGGTGTCTTCGGCGCGACCGGCTCCACCGGCGTCTGCGGCGCAGCCGGCTCCACCGGTGTCTTCGGCGCAGCCGGCTCCACCGGTGTCTTCGGCGCAGCCGGCACGACCGGCGTCTTCGGCGCAGCCGGCTCCACCGGCTTGTCGGCGCCGGACTTCGGCGCGGGCTCGGCGCCCACCGCGCGCGGCGGTGCCGTTGTCGGCCTCGACCCTCCGTGCGTACCGGTGCCGGGGGTCATGGCCATCTTGGCGTCCGCCAGGGCGGCCGCCGCCTCCGCGTCGGTCAGTGCACCGCTGCGACGGTTGTCGTACCAGCTCATCCCCTCACGGGTCTTGACCCCGTAGAGGAGGTGGGAGCCCTCGCCACCTTCCTTCCACGTCCACACGAACACCCGGGTGTCGGGGTCCGCTCCGGCCATGTCCTGGTCGAGCTGGTTCTTGTTCGTGCCCTCGAACCGGCTGCCGTTGTCACGCTCGAGCTTCTTCTGGACCCAGGCCGACCGCCGCCACTTCCGCGGGGCCCTGACCTGAGCCGGGTCGACCTCACCCGGAGCCGCGGCCCGGTCCCGCGCACATGCAACAGCTGCGCAGTTGGACTTCTGTCCGCGGCCCAGTGCGCCGTTCAGCTTGGCGCGGACCCGGCTGATCCAGCTGCCGGGCTTGCCTGGCTGGTCCGACGCCGAACGGGCCGTCGAGCCATCAGGACCGGACTCGGTCTTTGCCTCGGTGCCGGCGGACTTGTGCTCGCCCGCCGGGTGTGCCGCTCCCCGCTGGGTGCCAGTCTCCTGGCCCGGGTTGCGGTGAAGAGAGTTCGTGGTGTCGCGTCCTGCGTCCGGCTGCTCCTTCGTGTTCTCGTCGTGCTCGGTACGGGTGGTGGGTCGTGTCTGGTCGTTCTCCTTCTGCCCGGTCCCCGGGCTCTGCTGCTCCTCGACGCGAGCGCCGACTGTCTGGGTCTTGCTCGTTCCGTCAGCGGCGGGAGCAGGCGTGCTGGTCTCGCCGCGCTCCGGCGCGCTCGTGGCGCCGGCTTCGACCTCGGTGCGTGTGCCGCCCTGGTCGGTGGTCGAGGTGGTGCGCTGGGTCGGTGGCCCGCGCGCGGTCTGCGGGTGGAACTCACCGGTCCCCACGGGACTCGGGTTGGTCGGCGTGTCGTCGCGTGGCGGGTTCTCACCCGGACGCCTCGGCTCAGGCCCGGTTCCGGCACCGGTGTCGCCACCAGGTGTCTTCGTCTGACCGCCCCGGACCTGCGACCCTCGCTGCTGGCCGGGCAGCAGACCCTCCGAGGAGCCACCACCGCTGCGCGCCGGGCCTCGGTTCGGGGTGTTCGGGTCCGACTGCCCCGACCCGGACTGCTGCTGGTTGCGCTGCTGCCCGCGCGGCGTACCGGTGCTCGAGCCGCTCCGCGACTCGCCGCCGCGGTCGTTCGCGGTCTGGCCGCCGTTCCGGCTCTGGCCACCGTTCTGACCCTGGCCGCCGTTCTGACCCTGGCCACCGTTCTGGCCTTGGGCCTGCTGCCCCGGGGCTCCGCGCTGGGTCTGCTGCCCGGAGCGCTGCCCCCCGTTGAACAGCCGGTCCAGAACTCGCTGCACCCAACTGCCGCGCTGGACCTGGCCTCCCTGGCCCTGAGCGTTCTGCACCGGCCCGCCGCGTTGAACCTGGCCACCCTGACCCTGGCCGTTCTGCACCGGGGCACCGCGCTGAACCTGGCCACCCTGACCCTGGCCGTTCTGCACCGGGCCGCCACGCTGAACCGGACCACCCTGACCCGGACCGTTCTGCACCGGGGCACCGCGCTGAACCTGCCCGCCGCGCTGGGTCTGCTGCGGGGTCTGCTGCCGGGTCGGCAGGGTCCGCTGGATAGTCCGCTGGACCGACCGGGCAACCCGCTGCACCGTCTGCGCGCCCCGCTGCACGGTGCGCTGGGCGGACTGCGCGACCCGCTGCACCGTCCGCTGAACCGACTGCGCAACCCGCTGCACCGTCCGCTGAACCGACTGCGCAACCCGCTGCACCGTCCGCTGAACCGACTGCGCAACGCGCTGGATCTGCTGGATCGCCCGCTGCGTCCGGCTCTGCTGCTGCGTGCGCTGCGGCTGGTTCTCCTGTGCCCGCTGCGTGCGGTTCTCCTGACCGCGCTGCGTCTGGCTCTCCTGGGTGCGCTGGCTGCGCGGCGGCCGCGGCGCCTGCTGGCCCGGCCGAGATCCCTGACTCGGGGCGGCACTGCGCGCCGGTGTCCGCGGGCCCTCGCTCGTGGAGCGCGGGGGTGCCGGCCGGGTGCCGCTGCTGCCCTCGACGGGCAGACCGGGAGGCCTGGTCCCCACCGCCGCCGGTGGGATCGGCCCGGAGGTCATCGCGGGTGTCCGGCCGAGCATGGTCGACACGTCGGTGCGGAACGCGCGCCACTGGACCACGGGCGAGGTGTTCGAGGTCCGCAGCCAGGGCCGGACGCCGCCGGCGGCCTTCGCGTCGCCCGCGAACTTCGCGCCGCCCGCGCCCAACGTGAAGAGGCCGAGGCCGGTGTCGATCCAGAAGTCCCTGCGCTGCCGAGGGCTCAGTGTGTCCAGATGGCGGTATGTGTCCACCGTCGACTTGCCGAAGTGGTAGAGGAGGGCACCGCCACCGGCCACGGCGATCGTGGTACCGGCAGCCCGCGTGCCGGCGGCTGTCCGGGGCACGGCGGTGGCCACCTTCCCCAACCCGCCGACGATCTTGAGCACCGCGCCCGCGCCGACCAGGCCCATCGACCCGATCATCATCCAGTTCTGCCTGGCGACGGGGTCCGACCAGCTGATGCTCTGGTTGTGGTTGCTGCGGGAGACCTGGTCCGTGATAGCGGTGGCTCCGAACGCGACACCGCTGGCGATGAACGCCCCGGTGGCGACCGTACCGAGCACACCGGCCGCGCCGGCGAACGCGATCGGGGCGGCCCACGATCCGACACCCGAGACGAGTAGCGCGGTACCACCGACGGCGAGGGCGACCCGGCCGGCGATGATGCCGGCCTTCTTCCAGGTCGGGTCCTCGTGCCCGTCGAGCACTTCGAGCGTGCCCCGCGCGTTCACGTCGACCGTCATGAGGTCCTTGGGCAGCAGCAGGTTCTGGTCGGTGGGCAGCTCGTTGTGCTGCTTGTAGTCCTCGTAGTCGTCGAACACCCCACCGGACGCGTCGATCAGCTTGACGTTGCCGTCCGCGTCCTTGACCCGGAAGAGGACCAACTGGTTGATGTTGTTGGGGTCGTTCGGATCCACGGCGTAGCCGTTGATCACGGCGACCTCGCCGTTCTTCAGGTCCTCCCCGGCCCTCTTCTTGATCTCGGCGAGTGCGCGGTCCACCTTCTCCCGGTCGGGCTTCTTGGTTTCCGGGTCGATGTTCGCGTTCTCGAGCATCTCCTCCAGCAGCTTCGGGTCCTTGGCTGCCGCGAGCGCGGAGAGCTCCCCCTCCTTCTGCTGGGCGGTCGATCGCGATGCCCAGTGCGCGATCATGTCCGGGTCGTCCGCCGCGACGTCGCCGAACACCTTGCCGGTGGCACCCGGGTAGTCCTTGTAACCCGGCGAGTTGGCCACCGAGTTGAGCACGAAGACCATGTCGGCCCGGCCGGTCGACGGCAGCTGGATCAGCCGCATGTTCGACGTGTCCTTGGTGCCGTCCGCCTTCAACGCCGGTGCGATGAGCTTGGTGTCCTGGGAACGGGATCCGTAGTCACGCAGCACCGTGTCGTAGTTCAGCGCGCCCGTGCTGGCCAGGATGCCGACCTGCTCCGAGAGGTCCTTGTTGCCGGCCTTCTCCAGCTTGAGCGCGAGCTCCGTGGCCTTCTTCTCGAACGCGTTCCACGCCTCGAGCTGGTTGGCCATCGCCGTCTCGCCCGCCTTACGGGCGAGCCGGCTGTCGTAGCCCCGCAGCTCCTCCATCGGCGCCAGCGGCTTACCGGGAAGCGGCGACTCCTTCTCCTGCGTCTGGAGGAGCGTGTTGGTGGCCCTGATCTTCTTCCAGTCGCCCTTGATACCCGCCTCGAGTCCGACCAGGCGGTCGTACTCGGCGTTGTACCGATCGATCTCGTCCTGGGAGGCGGTCCTGTTGTCGATCTTGACCTGGAGCGACTTCCCCCACGCCCGGTGCGCGTCGTTCTGCTCCTGCAGCGCGTTGTTGCGCAGGCGCAGGTCCTCCTTGTGGCCGACCAAGGTCATCCGGGTGATCCCGGCGGCGTTGGACTGCGCCTGCTGCTGCGGGGTCAGAACGACGAAGTCGCCGGGCTTCAGGTCTCCCGCCGCCGCTTCCATTGCGGACGACACGATGACCTTGTTGTCGGTGGTGAGCGGCCGGCCCTGCGAGTCGACACCCAGCCGCTCCTGCAGCTCCTTGCTGACATCCCCCGGCGCCGGAACACCCTCGCCCGCGCTGCGGGCTCGGCGGTCGATGTACAGCTCCTCTGCCTGGATCTGGTCCAGGCCGTTGACGATCCCCCGGTCGACGTCCAGCAGCGGGAACCGCTTCTGCGCGGTGTTGAAGAGGCCGAGTTCCTCCTTCGTCAACGTGGACGTGTTGCCGGCCGCCTCGATCTTGTCGATGACGTTGTTCAGACCCGGCAGCTCCTTGTTGCCCTTGTCCTTGACGTACTGGGCGTTCGACTCCGCCGCGGCCGCGCGGGCCTGGGTGAAGGCCTTCTCGACGGTGGTCAGCGGCCGCAGCTTGTCCTTGTAGCGCTTCTGCTCCTCAGGACTCAGCGTGCTGAGCGCCTGCGGGCTCAACGGCGGCAGCGGGTCGCCCTCCTTGACCCCGAACTCCTTCAGGTCCTCGGCCAGCTGCTTGTCGACCTTGGTGTCCATCGCGGGCCGCGTGTACGAGGGGTCGAACAGCGGCATCCAGCTCGGGTCCGCCTCACCACGAGCCAGGACCATCGTGTCCGGGTCGCCGCCGACACAGCCGTTGGCGCCGAGGCCCTTACCGCAGTACCACCCGTCGTTCGGGCCGTACTTGTCGATGTCGGTCTTGTTGGGGTAGTTCAGCACCGTCGGCTTGCACTTGGCCTCGCTGCACTGCAGCTCCTTGGGCCCGTCCTTGTCCTGGGTGATGCCCAAGCAGGTGCCGCTGCCGTAGCAGACGCCGAAGCCGCCGTTGCCCTTGGCGTCCCGGTAGCCCTGGATGAAGCCGCAGTCCTTGCCCGTGCAGTACTGCGCGTCGCCCTGCGGGGTGTAGCTGGCAACGTCGCCCTCTTCGAGCATCTTGACTTCGAAGTAGCCGTTCGGAGTCTTGCTGTCCTTGTTGCCGGCGAACTCGTCGTGCATCTCGCAGCGCGCCGAGCACACTCGCAAGGTCGGGTCGGTGTAGAACAGCCCGCTCTTCTGGCAGAGCATCGTGCACATGGAGTCGGCCGTGCCCACGGTCCACTGCACCTTGTCGTTGCCGGGAACCGTCTCGGCACACCTGCCCGAGCAGTCGAAGCTGCCGCCCTTGCCCTCGGCGTCCGGGGTGATCACGATGAGCCGATCGGCCGCGGTCGCCTTCCCGTTCACGGGCTTCTCGCACTGCGACGTCCGGCAGCCGGCCAGCGCGCCGTAGTTGTTCTCGATCTTGCGGCCGTCGGCAAGTTCCACGTAGCCGGACTGGCCGTACATCTCGAACCGGCCGTGCGGGTTGCCCCGGCCGGCGGTCACCACGAACGCGGTGTTGGGCTTCCACTTGCCCACCTCGCCCGGACCCTCGCGGACCTGGAGCGGGCCGTCGCCGTTGGCGACCATCTTGACGCCCTCGAACGAGGTGAACTTGCCCTCGCCCTTCCAGGCGCCCACCGCCGGGTTGTTGAACTCGTCCCGGGCGATGAACCAGGCGTCCGCGCCCTTCGTGCCGGACGGACCACCGATGTCGAAGGTGTCCTGAACGGGCTTCCCGTCCTTCGTCTTGCCGTTCTTCAGCGCGCCGTAGCAGCCGGTCGGGCAGGCGACCATGAACTGGCCGCCCTTCTTGTCGCCGTAGCTGGCGGTGACACCGCCGTTGCCCCTGGCCGTGGCGGTGCTGCCGGTGAACGCGTCCTTGATCGAGCCGGTGGTCGCCGCCCAGCCCATGCCTCGGCCCTGGTCGTCGCGGTAGCTGCCCGCGGCCTTCGGGTCGGTGGCTGTGTCGTACTTGCTGCCGCCCGGCGCGGTCGGGTTGTTGACGACGAGATGGCCGTCGTCGCCGACGGTGAGCTTCTGCCCGCTCGGGCCGACACCGGCCTTCTCGATGCAGTCGGCCTTCGTGCAGCTCTGCCAGGCGCCGTCCTGCTTGTCGCCGAGATCGCGGTACCGGTACTTGCAGTCGTTCCCGTTGCACTCGAACTCGGCGCCGTACTTGTTGTCGCCGATCCCGCGCATCTTCGGCCGACCCGTCTTCGGGTCGATGATCGGCTCGTGCGTCTTGGGGTCGATCACGACACCGGCGGCCTGGGCGCGCTTCCAACCGGCGTCAGCGGTCTTGACCCAGTTGCTGTCCCCGTCCGGCACGAACTTGACGCAGTACCCGGTGCAGTAGGCGTCGCCACCGTTCTCCTGGCCCGGGATGGCGATGGCGGTGACGCCGCAGCCGCCGTTGTTGCCCGAGCATTCGGCGGTCTTCCACGCCGTGTGGTAGCCCCCGTCGTCGAGCCAGGTGGCCTGCTGCTCCGCGCCCTTCTTGGAGTCCTTGGCCTTCGCGAAGAAGGGTGCGTCGCAGTTCGCCGCGCCCGAGCAGGTTGCCGACGCCGACGCGTTGTTGCCCTCGGCGGAGGCGCTGGCGGACACGGCGACCCCGCCGCTGCCCATGCCACCGCCGCCGGAGCCGGACGCACGGGCCCAGGCGTACGAACCGGTCCGGGGGTCACGGGCCGAGGCCGACCGGGAGGCCGAGTACGAGTGGCTGCAAGTGGTGCCATCGGTGCCCATGCAGGACGCCGACGCCTGCGCCGAGCTGGCGTCACCGACCGCTGCGGCCGTGGTCATCACCTGGCCGCCGCCGATGGCGCCCTTCCCGAAGCCGACCGCGTCGGCCTTGGCGCCCGGGGCGGACGCGTGGCTCTCGGCCCGGTAGGAGTAGCTGCACCCGGAGCCCTCGCTGCCCTGGCAGGACGCCCCGGCCATGGCGCCCTCGGCGTTGGCCTGCGCCACCGCGCTGGTGCCGCACCAACCGCCGCCGGCGCCGCCGCTCGCGCCGCAAGTGGCGTCTGCGGTGGCACGGTTGCCACCGCTGGCGGACTGCGCGTGGCTGCTCGCCGAGTAGCCGTGGCTGCAGGTCGAGCCCTTGCTGGCCTCGCAGGCTGCGGACACCTGCGTCCCGGCCTCGGTCGCGCCCACCCGGCTCGAGCCCGCGCACTGCCCGTTCGTCCCGCCGGTGCAGTCGGTCCGGGACGACGCCTTGTTGACCCCGCCGGGAGCCGCGGCGCGGGCGGTGCCCTCCGTGTGGGTGCGGCATCCGGTGCCGGCACAGGTGGCGGTCACCTCGGCGACGCCCTCGGAAGCGAACCCGCCGGTGGAGGACTGGCATGCGCCGGCTGCCGCGCAGGTGGCGGTGGAGCGCCCCTTGACCTCGGTTGCGCCGACGGCGTGCGACTCGGACGAGGTGCGGGTGGCACAGCCGGACTTCGTGCCGTTGTCGCAGACGGCGGTCACCGAGGCGGTGGTGGTGGCGAACTGCTGCTCAGCCTTGACGCCGGGGGCGGTGGACGCGGTCGAGGAGGTGGCGTTGAGCTGCGCCTGGCATGCGGTGGTGCCGTCGCACCCGGTGGACCCCTTGGCGTTGCTCGTGCTGCGCTGTCCCTCGGGTCCGGCGGTCGCGGTGACGCTGCCGGTGAGCTTGCCTGTGCAGCCTGCCTCGGGGCAGTCGATCTGCGAGCCGGCCTGAGCGCTGCCCGAGAAGCCCGGGATCGGCGTGGCCTTGTCGCCCTTGCCGGAAGGCTGGCCGGAATCGCGCTGGGTGGACGCGGTGGCGTCGCTCGCCGCCGTGCAGCCCTTCGCGGCGGCGGTGCAGGTGGCCGCGGTCTGCGTACGGCCACTCGTGCCGCTCGTGCCACCCGTGGTCGTGGCGGTGCATCCCGCACCAGCGCACTGTGCGGTCGCGCTCGACTGCGACAGGGTGGCCGGCGCGTCCTTCACCGGCTTGCGGGCCAGCGCCGTGGCCTCGGTGGCCGTCTTGCGCGCTTCGGTGGCGGTCCTCGCAGCCTCGGTGGCTGCCTTCTTCTGTGCTGCGGTCGCGCCTCGCCGGGCGGCGACCTCGGCGGCGTCTGCCGCGAGCTGCTCGGCCTCGAGGGCCTGCTGCTCAGCCTGCTTCGCCTGGTTGTCCTGCTGCTCCGCGACCATGTCGGCCACAACCTGGCCGGATCCCGCGGAAGAGTCGGTCTGGACATGGCAGCCACTCTGAGAACTGGCGCAGCTGCCGCTGGAGGTAGAGGTTCCGGTCCCCGGTGGGCCACGGGCCCCGTTCCCCGACTTCACGGCGGTCGGCCCGTCGCTGCCGGTCGCGGAGGTACGCGCCGTGCCGGTGCACTGGGTGCCGCCGGCGCAGTCCATCGTGGCGGACGCCATCGACCAGCTGGATGCCCCCGGCACCGTCGGACCACCGGAGTTCGCGCTCGACCCCGGAGCTGTCGGCGCCGGCACGGTGGCCGGCTGGTCCTGCCCGCCGGCCGGCTCCTGCTGATCCTGGGCCGGGGCCTCACCGGTGGTCTCGGAAGCCACGGTGGCATTCGCCGTGGAGCGGGCCTGCATCAGCGGCGCGATGGTGTTCGCGTCCGGCCCGGTCGAGGACCCGGAGTTGGTGACCGCCTGGCACACCCCACCCGACACGCCCTCACACGAACCCTCACTGCGCGAACCACGCGGATCCATCGACACCGCAGGATCGACCGCGGACGCCGAGCTCGTCACCTTCCCGGTGCACGCCGCCGCACCCTCACAGCTCATCACCGCACCCGCCGCCGACGCCGCCGACGGACCCACACCCAACCGAGCCGCGTTCACCGGCCGCGCCTTGCCATCCGCACCCGGCCCGGCCAACGCCAACGCCGCACCCGGACCCGACGACGCGCTCGACACCGACCGCACCTCACACCCACCGGTCGCCCCCGTGCACGACGCCTTGCCCTCCGAGGTGCGCGGCGTCCCGTTCGCGACCGCACCGTCCCACGCGGTGGTGCTGGTACGCACCGAACCCGAGCATGCGGTACCCGCCTCACACACCAGGTTCGCACTCGACGACGACGTCGAGGACGGCCCGGTCACCGGCTGACCGGCCACCGGAAGCCCGGTCCTCGGATCCACCACCACATGATCCGGCGCACTCGACGCCGCCGAGGACGCCTCGCCCGAACAACCCCCACCGCGCACCGTGCACTCACTGGTGGCCGAGGTCCCCCGCGCGTGCGGGGTCACCCCGGTGTCCCGCGCGCTCGTCGCCGAGGTCGCGGTGCCACCACACTCGGTCGCCGCACCCGAGCACTCCACCGACGCATCCGCGGTCGACACGCTCACCGGGCCGGACACCGCCGCCACACCGGACTCCGCGGCCTCGGCCGGGTCACGGTCGGCCACCGTGGTGCCGGTCGAGGTCGAGCAGCTCCCGCCGGCGCCGTACGCCGAGCACTTCGAGGTGCCGGTGCTGTCCCGCACACCCTTCACATCACCCGAGGCGCCACCGGAGGTGGTGCTCGACCCGGACGCCACACACGTGGCGGCGGCGCAGTCGACCTGCGACCCGGCCGAGCTCGACGCCTCCAACTCCCGCGCCGCAACCGTCTTGCCGGCCCCGGTGGCGGCCAGCTGCTCCGACCACGACAGCTCGGCGGCCCGGTCGGACACCTGCGAGCTGGACTCCACCCCGCACCCACCATCGCGGGCGTCGCACTGCGAGGAAGCCTTGGTGGTGCGCACCGGCGCGGCCGCACCCGCAGCCGCCGGCGTGCCGGTGACCGCGCCGGTGGTGGCGCTGCTCGCCTTGCCACCGCACGTGGTGCCGTCGCAGTCCACGTTCCCGCCGGCCGAGCTGGACGCGCTGGCATCCCCATCGGTCAGCGCTGCCGGCCGGACCGTGCCGTCTCCGCCCAGCCGGCCCGCCCACGAGTCCTGCTCGTCGACCGAGCTGTCCACCCGGGTGCTGCTGTAGGCCTGGCATCCGCCACCGGCCGACTCACACGACCCGCGACCCGAGCTCTTCCGCTCCGCACCGGTCGCAACCCCGTTCGCGGTGCCAGCGGTGCTCGTCGTCCCGCTGCCGGTGCAGCCGGCACCGCAGCCGACCTCGACCGACGCGTCGCTGCTACCCGCGGTGCCCCGCGAGTCGCCCTCGTCGTCGGCGCCGGACTCGCTGTGGGTGGCGCACTCGCCACCGGAGACCGAGCACTCCGCCTTGCCGTTGGTGGCCGACCCCGGCCCACCGGCCGCAGTCTTCGTGGCGGCCTTGTCCGCGGTGCCGGTCTTGTGGCCGGCGTCGGTGCTGCTGCTCGCCGAACCCGTGCACTTGGCGGCGCAGTCCACATCGGCGTCCGCGACGACCTCGTCGGTCGAGTCCGAGTCGCCCAGCTCCACCGAGCTGGAGGTGCCACACCCGCCGGCGCCATCGCAGTGCGACCGGCCGCTGCCCTCGCGGCGCGCCTGGTCGGTGCCGGCGCCGTCGTCGGTCACCCCGGTGGTGCTGGCCAGCCGCGCCGCCGGGCGCTCGCTGCCCGAGCCGGTGCTGCTGCTGTCACAGCTGCCACCCGCGGTGTCACACCCGGCCTCGGCACGCTCCCGATCCGCGGACGAATCCGTGGCGCAATCACCGGTACACGCCGCCGACGCCGCCGTCCGACGATCCGAACCACCCGGCGGCGCCCCCTCACCAGAGGGACCCGACGAATCAGTACGACAACCCCCGCCACCGGACTCACACTCCGCCGACGCACCCTCACGATCCGCCCGACTGGACTGCCCACACCCGCCCGCGGCGCCATCGCACCTGGCCGACGCCTTGGTCACCTCACCGTCGGCACCGCGACTGGACGCACTACTCCCACAACCGGAGTCATCACACGACGCCTCGGCCTTCGACCCACCCGACTCCGAGGACGCCCCACACCCCGACGACACCCCCGACAGGCACACCTTCCGCTCGGAATCCCGCTTACCGTCCGCGGACTCCGACGCCGACCCACACCCGGTGAACGCCCCGTCCGAATCACAACCCGCGGCCGAACCCTCACCGTCCAGGTCGTCCTCCGACACCGTCCGCACCTCACGGTCGGTGGCATCCATCAACTCGTCGGTGGCCTCGTACACCTCGTCGCGCTGCTTCTCGTAGCTCGCGACGTTCTTCTTGTGCGCAGCCGCGGTCACCGCGCCGGAGGCGACCTTCTTCTCCTCGGCGTCCAGGTTCCGCTCGCTCTTGTCCAGCTTCTCGTGCCCGTCGACGACCTCGTCGACCAGCTCGGCCCGATCCTCCGACAGCTCCGCCCGATCCGCCTCGTACTGCTGCTCCAGCTTCTCGTGCGCCGCGGCCTGCTTGTCGTAGTCGGCCTTGGTCGTCTTGCCCGACGCTACGTCCTTCTTCGTCTTCTCGAGCTTCTTCTCGCTCTTGTCGACCTCGATCCGACCCTCGAGCGTCCGCTCGGTCTGCTCCGCCGAATCCTCGTAGTCCCGCTCGTCCTCGTCGCTGTCCTCATCCCGACCACTGGGCGGGGCACGCGACCGCGTCTCGGAGAACTCCCGCGACGACAACGCCGCGATCTCACCGGACGTCAGATCCGAACAGCCGTCGCCGCACAACCGCTCACGGTCCTCGGCGTCCAGGCCGGCCAGCCCCTTCGACTTCGACCCGTCGTCATCACCGGCGGACAGGAGCTTGGCGATCGCCTTCTCGTCCCGTGCCCGCTCCCGGGCCTCGGACTTGCCTTCGCCGCGCTCACCGACCCGCCCGATTGCCTTGCGGACCGCCCCCTCGACCCGCTCGGCGTCCTTGTCCGAGGCGTCGGCATGATCCGCAGCCACCCGGGAGGCCTCACGCACCAGCCCCTTGACGGCCTTGCCGACATCTCCGTCGACGTCCCCGTCCGCCGCCTCCCGCACGATCTCGCCGGCCCGCTCGACCAGTCGCCGCACATCGCCACGCCGACCCTTGCCGTCGCCGTCGCCGTCGCCGTCGTCGCCGGCCAGCTCCGCCGCCGCACGCCGCAACCCCGAGGCCCGATCCGCCTTCTTCTCCGACGACTTGTCGGCATCCTCATCGCCCCGATGCCCCGAGCCCACAGCCTCGGCAAGATCACCGGCCAGCTTCGCCCACGACTCCGCCCGCTCACCGGAGTCGGACTCCTTCTTGTCGGACCGCTCCCCGGACCGCGCCTTCTCCACGAGCTCCCGCACCAAGCGACCCGCGCCCTCGGACCGGTTGCCGCGCTCGTCGCGGTCGGCGCGCTCCTCGTCGTCCGCGCCCGAGCGGGTGACCCGCTCGACCAGCTCCGCCAGCCCCTCCCCGGAGCCGTCCTTCTTGTCGCCGTCCTTCTTCTTGCCGTCCTTCTTGTCGGCGGAATCCCCCTCCGCCGCCTCGGCCAGCCGCGCGACCCAGTCGCGATCCCCGGACTTCCCGCCGCCGTCCTCGTCTTCGGACCGCGCCTTGCGCGCCCGCTCCGACAGCTCCGCCACCACACCCCGAAGATCGGTGCGCTCGCCCTTGTCCTTCTTGTCCTTCTTCTCCTTGCCCGTGGACTCGTCGTCGTCGCGCTCCGAGCGAGCCCCGTCGGCCAACTCCCGCGCCCAGCGACGCACCGCGCCCTCGACGTCCTCGCGCTCGTCCGAAGCGCGGTCCCTCAGCTCCTTCGCGAGGCGCCGACCGCTGTCGCCCTTGCCGTCGCTCTCGTCCGACCCCGCAGCGCCGCGCTCGTCCTTCTTCTCGCGCGCGACCTTCTTGCCGTCCTCGTCCTCGTCCTCGGACCGGGCGCCGCGCCTGCCGGCGTTCTCGCGGGCTTCCTTGACAGCGTCCTCCGCCGAATCCCGAGCCCGCTCTCCCCGGTCCCGTGCCTCGCCCAGTGCCTCACGCACCCGCTCCCGCACGGCGTCCCGGATACGCCCCCCGGCGCCCTCACCGTCGTCGTCCCCGGCCGCCTCCCGAACCACGGCGGCAGCGTCGTCCGCGTCGTCCTCCGACCCGGATCCGTCCCGACCGCGCCGGTCGGAATCCTTGTCGCCCTTGCCGCCGGAGTCGCGACCCTCGGAGCCCTCAGCGGTCCGACGACGGTCCGCGGCGCGCGCGCTGTCCCGCTCATCGTCGTCGTTGCGCTCGTCCGCAGCGGGCGAGTCGCCGTCCCGCGCGGCCTTGCGGTGAGAGCTCTTGCCGTCGGCCCCAGCCCGCTCGGCCTCGCCCTCCGAGTCGTCCCGCGCGGAGTCACTCCCCTCGGACTCACGCTGCACGGACTCATGCTTCCCGGAGTCACGCCGCTCGGATTCCCGGTCGCCCCGCTCTTCGTTGCCGCTCTGTTCCCGACCGCCCTCGGCGTCCAGCTCGCGGCTCTTCTTGCGCCCGTCCTCGTCGCGTTCCCGGCCCTCGTCCGAACGCTCGGCTGCACGCTCGTCCTCACGAGAGTCACGCTCCCGCGACTCTTCACGATCGCGCGAACCCTCGGACTCCTCGCGGTCCTTCTTCTTCTCGGACTTCTCGGACTTCTCCGACTTCTCATCTTTCTTTTCGGACTTGTCCGACTTCTTGTCCTTCTTCTCGGACTTGTCCGACTTCTTGCCCTTCTTCTCGGACTTGTCCGACTTCTTGTCCTTCTTTTCGGACTTGTCCGACTTCTTGTCCTTCTTCTTCTCGGACTTCTCTTTCTTCTCGCCGCCCGAGTCGCCGCCGGAGCCGGAATCACCGCCGCCGTCGCCACCGTCAGATTGCCTGCTACTTGCACCTCCCTTCAGCAGGCTCTGCTGAACGGCCGCTGCCGGCGCCAACGCGGCCGCGGACGCAGGGGTCGCGAGGAACGCGGCCCCGATCCACAGCACCACGACTGCACCGGCCAACCCGAACACCCACCGCACGACCCAGAACAACCGGTCCACGGCCGAGAGGCGCAGCCGCACGGCACCAGCGCACACGGGGAGGCCGGCGGCCTCACCGTCGTACGCGGAGTACCGGGACATGAGCTGCATCTCCAGGGATGTCGGGAAAGAACAACTGAGGAGGGATCGACGGCCCGCAGCGAGAGCCGCGAAGCCGAACGAGAACACGCAGGGATCTACAGATGACGCACGTCGCGCCTGCGGCAGCGACCCGCGACCAGGCGGTGAACTCACACCCGGCAGCCTCGCGATCTCCGAGCCATCCGTTGCGCAACGTCAGCAACAAGCAGATCCAAGATCGCAACCTCCTCCATGGGAGGAAGCCATCCGGACGCTACCAGACGTTCATCAACTTCGTCGAGCCCTGTCTTGCAACCCGCTGTCGGGCCGCGCCGTCACGACGGCACCGGCCCGCCCACTCCGCAACGCCGACCCGGTCGGACAGCGATCCGAACACGGCTCGCGCCCCCGGAGATCCCCGACCCGGCACGCAGCACGACGACGCTCACGCCGCACCGTGAGCGCGCTCCGGACGCGCTGAGCGCATGCTCCCGAATCGCGAACCGCGCACCTTGCCACTGTGCAAAGCGCGCGAACCGCCACCCGATGAACGCGAAATCCCGGCGCACATCGACGCGCAAGCTCGCACCGTGAACGTGTAGGGCAGCGTATTACGCATCCGGGGTTGTCCCGCGGCGCACTGGCGCGCGGGAAGCGTCGACCGGCAGGCAGATGATCCCGGGACCGAACGCGGCGCACCGCTCCGACGCGGTGAACGGCGAGTTCCCGGATGTGCCTGGGCCGCGCGGTAGCACAAGCGCATGAACGAAGCCGCAAATCGGCGAGATGCAGCCCGGGTGCGCAAGAACCGGTGAACGTTTGTGGTCACCGCGTCGGGGCTCCGCTCTCATCGCCGGCCGCATCGTGCGTACGGTCGCCTCGTATCGGTCGAGATCATCGGTTCCTACATCGGGTCGCACCGATCCACTCGAAGCGTGGAATGCGCTCCGAGTACCCCGCGTTTGCGCCGGCGTCCGGGTCGTGATCGGGTGCGCGGGAGAGAAAGGACGACGGATGCCGCCGTGGTCGCGCAGTCGCCGAGGCCGCTCACGCCGGCGCGAAGCCGCACACGAGATCGCTGTGCAGCACGCCGCCGGCGTCGACCTCTGGCGTGCGGGGCGCGCCGAGGAGGCGCTGCCGCTGCTCGAGGAGGCGCTGCACGGCTGCCGGAAAGACCTGGGCCACGACGACCCCGCCACGCTGACGGTCGCCGGGAACCTCGGCGCCATCTGCTTCTCCACCGGCTCGTGGCAGCAGGGCCTCGATCTCCTGGCGGCGAACGTCGCCGATCGGACGCGCGCGTTCGGTCCGGTCGACTCCCGCACGCTGACGGCCGTCGACGCGCTCGCGACCGCGTACCGGCTCGTGGGTCGGATCGACGAGGCGGTCGCGCTGTCGGAGCGGGTAGCCGCCGAGCGCACGCGCACCCTCGGTCCGGGCCACACCGACACCTTGACGTCACGGCTCGGGGCGGCGCTGGCGCGCGCGGCGTTCGGTGACATCGAGGCGGCCCTCGCGCTCCTCGGCGCAGCCCTGCACGACGCGGAACTGGCCCACGGGCCGCGCCACGAACACGTGATCGCCCTGCGCGCGAACCTCGCGGGCTGCCTCGCCCTGACCGGCCACTCCGCGGAGGCCACCGCGGAGCTCCAGCGGGCCGCCGCCGACGCGGCGACGCTGCTCGGGCGAGGGCATCCGGAGACCGAGGCGCTCTTCGCCGACCTGGCGCACGCGCACGACCGGTCGTGGTTCTTCGCGATCGGCCGGATGGCGGGCGAGGCCCGCGACCGCGACTGACGATCAGTCCTCCTGGGCGCCGCCCGTGGTGATCGCCCGCAGCAGTGGCCGGGACGCGGCCGACGCCGCCACCACCAGTGCGGTCCCTGCCGCGATCGTCCCGGCGAGCAGGGCGAGCCCGGCCGGTTCCAGCACGCCCGTCGCGGCCGCGAAGGGGGATGCGCACAGCAGGCCCATCGCCAGAGCGATGGCGCCGAGCACGAGCAGCGGGCGCAGGGTCTCCGCCCGGCGTGCGGCGTCGAGCACCCCGAGCGGTGTGCCCGCGAGGTGCAGCAGGCGCAGGGTTCGGCGGTGGTCCAGCACGCGAGCAGCCGCCGCGGTGCCGGTGGCTGTGGCGGCGATGAGGAACGTGCCGACGAGCACGACGAGGGCCCCGGTCCGCAGGTCGCTCACCAGCTGCACACCCTCGGCGTCGGACTCCCGCTCGGTCAGCACCGGGCGGGCGGCGAGCGGTGCGAGCGCAGTGCGAACGCGGTCCCGTTCGGCGGGGAGCGTCGGCGTGACGGCGAGGCCCAGCTCGTCGCCGACATCGGCCACCACGACGTCGGCCGCGATCCGCCGCTCGGTGAGCCGCTCCCGTACTGCCTGCTCCACGTCGGCGACCGGCCCCGGCGACACGATGCGCAGCGAGCTGTCGTCGCCGTACGCCGCGGCCGGCACAGCCGCCGTCAGCGGGGCGAGGAAGCCCGCCACGAACACCGCCATCGTGACGCCGGCGAGGGGTCGGAACGCGCCGCGCGGGTCGTCGAGCAGTCTGCGCCCGGCGAGCAGCGCGGCCGGGGCGCGCGCCGAGCGCGCCATCCGGGACCCGAGGAGCCGCACCACGAGCGGCCCGATCAGCGACACCGCACCGAACATCGCGAGGACGCCCACGCCGAAGACCAGCCCCACGATGGCGGCCGGTGCCATCTGGCGGGCACCGTTCGCGACCACGAACACGAGCACCCCGCCGGCGAGACCGAACAACCGCAGGAGCCGCGCCGAGCCGGCCCGCTGCCGGCGGACGACCCCGAGCGGCCCGACCACGACCTCACGCATGCCACCCAGCGCGGACAGCATCGCAAGGACCGCCACACCGCCGACGATCCCGGCGACCGTCGCCGGCCCGGGACGCAGATCGGCGGCGAACCACTCGCTCCCACCCAGCCCGATCGCCGCGAGCGCGGGCGCGGCCGCCCACTGGAGCACGACGCCCGCCACCGAAGCCGCGACGGCGATCAGCGTGACCTCGGTGACCGCGGCCACCGTCACCTGCCCGGTGGACGCGCCCAGCAGGCGCAGCGTCGCCAACCGCTCGGCGCGCCGCGCGGCGGTCAACCGGGCCGAGGCGCCGAGCAGGCTCGCCACCGGGAAGACGAGCAGCGCCGCGGCGACGTAGGTGAGCTGCCGGTAGACCATCAACAGGTCCGACGGGGTCGTGCCGAATCCGGCCACGGGCACCGCGTCCGGGATCTCCGCCGGTGCGCGGCCGACCACGGCGACCAGCTCGTGCGGCCCCATCAGGCCCGCGTCGCCGATCAGCCCGGTCGGCGCGGGGAAGCGGTCGGCGAGCTCGTCTGGCGGGAGGTCGCGAGCGAGCGCGGCGAGCGCGGGCGAGAGCCACACCTCGCCCGGTGCCGGGATCCGGGGCAGCCCCGGCGGGGCCGGTGCGCCCGGCGTCACGGCCGCGACATCCACCCGGTGCACGACGCGACCGGCCGCCGCGTCGAGGGTCGTCCGGAGCAGCGCGGCCGGGTCGCCCGGCTCCGCCACGATGTCTCCGGTGCGCCACCCGGCTCGGTCCTCGCGGGCATCCCATCCGTGCACCCCGCCGAGCGCGACGGCGAGCAGCGCCGTACCCACCGCGATCCCGATCCCGACGAGGGCCGCCGACGTGCCGGCCCGCCGGCCGCCGAGCCGCAACAGCCGCAGGCTCAACGCGGCGGTGCCGGCGATCACCGGGGACCACCGGCCACGACCGTGGGAACCGCCACCGGGTCGGTGCGTCCGTCCCGCAGGACGACCGCCCGGTGGCATCGGGCGGCCACGTCGGCATCGTGGGTGACGACCACCATCCCGGTGCCGGTGCGCGCGGCGAGCCCGGTGAGCAGCTCCACGAGCCTGCGTCCGGTGTCGGTGTCGACCGCCCCCGTCGGCTCGTCGGCGAACACCGCCTCGGGTCCGGTCACCAGCGCGCGGGCGATCGCCACTCGCTGCTCCTGGCCGCCGGAGAGCTGTCCCGGCCTGCGCTGTTCGAGCCCGTCGAGGCCGAGCGCGGGGAACCACGCCGCTGCCCTGGCCACCGCCTCCGCCCGGCGAACCCCGCCGAGCATGAGCGGCAACGCGACGTTCTCGACGGCCGGCAGCTCGGGCAGCAGCTGACCGAACTGGAACACGAAGCCCAGCCGGGCCCCGCGCAGGGCCGTGCGGCGGGCCTCCGACCACGTGTCGATCCGGTCCGCGCCGAGCCACACCTCCCCCTCGAGCGGGCGCAGGATGCCGGCCAGGCAGTGCAGGAGCGTGGACTTGCCGGACCCGGACGGGCCGGTCACGGCCACCACTTCACCGCGGTGCACCACGAGGTCGGCGCCCTGCAGCACCGGCGTGCGGCCGAAGCGATGCGCCAGTCCGATCCCGCGCAGCGCGGGCGGGCCGACGGCCGTCACCGGTGGTCCGCGTCGGCGACGTTCTCCAGCAGCGGGAGCACGGCCATCACCACGAGGACGAGCACGCCGCCCACCCAGCCGGCCGTGCCGAGGAACGCCACGATCATCTGTGCCATGCCGACACGATCGCGGGCGGAGCACCGCCCGCGCCTCGGCCACAGGGCGGAACCCCGCTCGGGTGGCTCGTACTTCCGGCCGAGGGGCTCGGGCAGTGCCCGCGCATAGGCTCGTGCCGTGATCCGCCTGCTCCGCTGGGTCCGGCGGCACGTCGGACTGGTCGCCGAGCTGGCCGCGTACGGCTTCTGGCTGCTCGTCGACCTGGTCGTGGCCGTGGTCGCCGGCCCCTTCGGCACCCTCGTCGCCGCCGTCGGCGTGCCCCTCGTCGTGCTGCTGCGCAGGCGGCCCGGCGCCCGGCTGGTGCCGACGGCGACCGCCGCCATCGGCCTGTCACTCGCGATCTCGGTCCTCTGCATGGCACAGGTCGCTCTGCTCCCCGGAGCGCCGGAGGTGATATCGGACCTGGCGTTCACCGAGCAGCTCGCGCTCGCGGTCGTCGTCATCACGGTCCTGCACCGGTGCCCGCTGCGCGCGGCGCTCGTGCTCACCGCGGCCGCTGCGCTGGCGATCGTGGGCTCGCCGATCATGCGGATGACCGATGCCACGACGGCCGGGTTCAGCGTGCTGTCGGCGCTGGGCTGGGGCGGCGCCGTCGCGATCGGCCTCGTCCTGAGGGAGGTCGATACCCGCAGGCGCGCCGCGGTGGAGGACATCCGGTCGGCTGAGCGGATGGAGCTCGCCCGTGAGCTGCACGACGTCGTGGCGCACCACGTCACGGGCATCGTCGTGGCCGCCCAGGCCGCGGCTGTGGTGGCCCGGTCCTCCCCCGATGATGTCGACCGCGCGCTCTCCGCGATCGAGCACGCCGGCACCGACGCGCTCACCGCGATGCGCCGGATGGTCGGCGTCCTGCGCGGGCAGGACGCCGAGGGCGCCCGCACCCCGGGCGCGGAGCTGGCTGAGGTGCGCACGTTGGTGCACCGGTTCGATCCCGAGTCCCGCCTGGTGCGGCTCACCACCGACCCCGGACTGGAGCACGCCGTGCTGCCGCCCGGGGTCGCCGCGACCGGCTACCGGGTGGTGCAGGAAGCTCTCACCAACGTCCGCAGGCACGCGCCGCACGTCGCGACCGTCGCCGTGGACGTCCGGATCCGCGAGGAGGCCCTGCTGGTGTCGGTGCGCAACGACGGCGTCCCCCCTGCCCCGGTGAGCAGCCGGGTCGGCGGCGGGTTCGGCCTGGTGGGGATGGGCGAGCGGGTGGCCGCCCTGGACGGCACGTTCACCGCGGGCCCGATCGCGCCCGGGGTGTGGTCGGTCATCGTGCGGCTCCCGCTGCGGGGCACCCGATGATCCGGGTCCTGCTCGCCGATGACCAGGAGATGGTCCGCACCGGCTTCCGGTTGATCCTCTCCGCCGAGCCGGGCGTCGAGGTGGTCGGCGAGGCCGGCACCGGTGTCGACGCGGTCTCGCTCGCCCGGCAGCTGCGCCCGGACGTCGTGCTGATGGACATCCGCATGCCCCAGCTCGACGGTCTGGAAGCCACGCGCGTGCTGAACGGGGACCCCGACCCGCCGCACATCGTCGTCGTCACGACGTTCGACCTCGACGAGTACGTCTACGCCGCGCTCCGGGCGGGGGCGTGCGGCTTCCTGCTCAAGGACGCCGGACCGAGGTTGCTCGTCGAGGCCGTGCGCGCCGCGGCGGTGGGCGACGCGCTCGTCTCACCCTCGGTGACGGTGCGGCTGCTCGAGCACCTGGCCGCGCGGCCGATCACACGCACGCCGCAGCTGCCCGACCCGCTCTCGCCGCGCGAGCTGGAAGTCGTCCGCGCCGTGGCCCGCGGCCGCACCAACGCCGAGATCGCCGCCGAGCTGTTCGTGTCCCTCTCGACGGTCAAGACGCACCTCACGAACATCCAGACGAAGCTCGCCGCGCGCAACCGCGGCGAGGTCGCCGCGTGGGCGTGGGAGCACGGCCAGGTGCGCTGACGGGGTCAGACCGTCGCCACGATCAGGTAGCGCTCGTCCTCGATGGGACCTCCCCACAGGGCCGGGTCCGGGAGGTGGCGCAGCTCGGCGGTGCCGGTCGCACGCCGGACGAGCGGCAGGAGGTCGTCGGCGCGCCATCCGGCGCCCGTGTGCCAGCGTCCTTCGACGAGCACGAGCCGACCACCCGCCACGAGCAGGCTCGTCCAGCGATCCAGGACGGCGGGCGCGTCGGGCAAGGCCCAGAGGACGTGCCGCGACAGCACCACGTCGAACGGGCCGTCCACCTGCGGGTCGCTCGCATCGCCTTCGAGGAAGTCGACCTCCACGCCACGGCTCAGGGCCTTGGCGGCGGCCTGCTCGAGCATCCGCGGAGAAAGATCGACGCCCTGCACGGTGAAGCCGAGCTCCGTGAGGAGGACGGAGAGCGATCCCGTGCCGCAGCCGAGATCCAGGACCCGCGCTGGCGGCGCGGGGAGCGCCTCCTGCAGCACAGCCGCCCAGGCCTCGCGGACGCGCCCATCCGCAAGACCGTGATCGGGCTGATCGTCGAACCGCTCGGCCTCGCCGTCCCACGCCTCGCTCACCTCGGCGACGCTAGTGCTCCCGGCCGGAAGCACCAGACGGGCGACTGATGATCGGTCCGAGGTGACGGTGGAACGCCCTGCCCAGGGCGCTACGCCGGGTCTCGGAACGATCAAGCATGTCTCTTCATGGTCATGTCGACACCACTGCTGTTCGATCTTGATCTGAGAACCGTGGTGTCGATATGACCATGAAAAGTCTGTTTGGCGCGCCGTCCTCGACCCGGACCGGACGGCGGGCGTACAGCAGCGCGCCCTTGGTGGGGCCACCCCGGTTCGCGTCGACCCCGCACCTGTGGAGCTGGCCGGGTGGGCAGAACTACCGATCCCCGTGGTTGCGCTTGCGCTGCGAGTCGGGGACGGCGCGCGCGCGACGGCTACTTGATCAGGTAGAAGCCACGGCGGAGGCCCATCGTCTACAAGGAGACCGCAGAGCGCCATGATCGGCCGGATCCGCGAGGCCCAGCCAGCGATGTCCGGTCTCAGCGACTTGATCGAGTTCGGACCTACTCGTCTAGCCGAGCTCGGTGGGCACGGCGACGACGTCGACCATCGCTCCGTTGCGCAGCACCGTGACCGGGAGCGGCACGCCGATCGCGTCGCCGAACAGCTGGCGTTGGATGCCCTGGGCGTCGTGCACCGGCATGCGGCCGACGTCGAGCACGAGGTCGCCGGCACGCAGGCCGGCGCGCGCCGCCGGGCTCCCGCCGATCACCTCGGCGAGCCGAAGCCCGTTCTTGCGCCCGTACTTCTCCGCGACCGCCGCGGGCACCGGCGCCGGGCTCCCGACCACGCCGAGGTAGGCCCGCCGCACCCGCCCGTGGGCGAGCAGGGCCTCCACGATCCGGCGCGTGGTCGCGTTGACCGGCACCGCGAGCCCCAGCCCGATCCCGGCCACGGCGGTGTTGATGCCCACCACCCGCGCGTGCGAGTCGGCCAGCGCGCCCCCGGAGTTGCCCGGGTTGAGGGCGGCGTCGGTCTGGATCACGTCCTCGACCACCCGGCCGGCGCGACCGCTGCGGGTGGGCAGCGCCCTGCCGAGCGCGCTCACGACGCCGGCCGTCACCGAGCCCGCGAGCCCGAGCGGGTTGCCGACGGCCACGACGAGCTGGCCGACGACCAACTTGTCGGCGTCGCCGAGCCGGACGGGCGGCGGCAGGTCGCCGGCGCGGTCGGCGCGCAGTACTGCCAGGTCGGAGAGCGGGTCGGCGCCGACGACGGTGACGCCGGTCTGCGTGCCGTCGACGAAGTCGGCGCGTCCGGTGCGCGCCTCGCCGACCACGTGGGCGTTCGTGACCAGGATCCCGTCGCCCGGCACGACCACCGCCGACCCGCTGCCGCGGCCGGTGCGGACGGCGGCGACGCGCGCGGTGAGCTCGGCCGCGACGGCGCTCACGGTGCGGGAGTAGGAGTCGAGCTCGTCCATGACGACCTCCTCATGCTTACAGCGTTGCACATCCTGCGTGCACGAGGAGAACGCCGACCCCGACGCCCGTGTTCCGCAACCGCATCACCCGTCATCAGAACCGCGAGGCGGCCTCTGCCCGTGAGCCCGCCTCGAAGCCCGAAACGAAGCGGAAGCCATCAAGGCCCGCGAGCCCGCCGAAGCGAAGCGCAGACCATCAAGCACAGCGGACGCCATCAGACTGCGCTCGCGGGCCGGCGCCGGCCCGCGGGGGAGGCGCGCAGGGAGCGAGGCACGAGCGACCGAGCACCGGAGGAGCGGGACGGCGCCTGAAAGGCCCGCGAGCCCGCCGGAGCGAAGCGCAGACCATCAGGCACAGCGGACGCCATCAGACTGCGCTCGCGGGCCGGCGCCGGCCCGCGGGGGAGGCGCGCAGGGAGCGAGGAACGAGCGACCGAGCACCGGAGGAGCGGGACGGCGCCTGAAAGGCCCGCGAGCCGCCGGAGCGAAGGCGGAGGCAATCAGACAGAGTGGATGGGGCCTTCCCGCTCGGCGAGCCGGGCTCCGGCACCGCCCCAGTGCAGCGCGATCATCTCGGCGGCGATCGAGACGGCCGTCTCCTCCGGGGTGCGGGCGCCGAGGTCGAGGCCGATCGGGGAGGACATCCGCGCGATCTCGCCCTCGGTGACCCCTGCCTCGAGCAGCCGCGCGATCCGGTCGTCGTGGGTGCGGCGCGAACCCATCGCGCCGATGTAGCCCACCTCGGGCAGCCGCAGCGCGACCTCCAGCAGCGGGACGTCGAACTTCGGGTCGTGGGTGAGCACGCACAGCGCGGTGCGCCGGTCGATCCTGCCCGCCTCCGCCTCGGCCTTCAGGTAGCGGTGTGGCCACTCGACGACGACCTCGTTGGCGCCGGGGAACCGGGACGCCGTGGCGAAGACCGGGCGGGCGTCGCACACGGTGACCCGGAAACCGAGGAAGGTGCCGATCTTGGCGACGGCGGCGGCGAAGTCGATGGCGCCGAACACGATCATGCGGGGCGGGGGCGCGAACGACTCGACGAACACGTCGAGACCCTCGCCGCGGCGCTGGCCGTCGATGCCGTAGTGCAGCATCGCGTTGCGGCCTGCGTCGAGGAGACCGCGGGCGTCGTCGCGCACGGCGTCGTCGAGGCGGCCGGAGCCGGTGCCGCCCTCGACGCGGTCCGGCCAGATGACGAGGCGCTTGCCGAGCCGCTCGGCGGGGCCGGCGACGACGGTGGCGACGGCCACCGGCGAGCCGGAGCGGATCGCGTCAGTCACGGTGCCGAGCTGCTCGTAGGTCGTGCGGTCGATCTTCTCGACGAAGATGTCGATGATCCCGCCGCACGTGAGTCCGACGGCGAAGGCGTCGTCGTCCGAGACGCCGTAGCGCTGCAGCACCGGTCGGTCGTCGGCGAGCACCTGCTGCCCGAGCTCGTACACCGCGCCCTCGACGCACCCGCCGGAGACGCTCCCGACGGCCTCGCCGCCCGGTCCGACGAGCATCGACGCGCCGGGCTGGCGCGGAGCGGAGCTGTAGGTCCCGACCACCGTGGCGAGGGCCGCGGTCTGCCCGTTCTTCCACCAGCCCTCGAGCTGATCCACGACGTCACGCATCTCGTACCACCTCGAGAAGTCGTTCCAGGGTGGCCAGGCTGTGGCCGGCCAACAAATCGTCCAAGAACGGCAGCGCCGCGACTATTCCGCCCTGCACGGGTGCGTAGCCGTCCTTGCCGACGTGCGGGTTCACCCACACCACGCGGTGGGCGAGCCGGCGCAGCCGGGCCATCTGGTCGTGCAGCACATCGGTCTCTCCACGTTCCCATCCGTCGGAGAAGATGACGACGACGGCCCGCCGGGCGGCGCCGCGCTGCCCCCAGCGGTCGACGAACGCGCGCAGCACCTCACCGAGACGGGTGCCACCGGACCAGTCCGGGATGGCCTTCGCTGCCGCGGCGAGCGCCCGTTCGGGGTCGCGCATCCGCAGCTCGCGGGTGACGCGGGTGAGCCGGGTGCCGAGGGTGAAGGCCTCCACCGCGGACGGGGAGCGGCGGACCACGACGTGCGCGAAGCGCAGGAGCGCGTCGGCGTAGGGATCCATCGAGCCGGAGACGTCGACCAGGAGCACCACCCGGCGGGGCCGCCGGGACCGGTCACGCCTGCGCAGCTCACGCAGCTCGCCGTGGTTGCGCAGGGCGGCGCGCAACGTGCGCCCCGGGTCGACGCTGCCGTGGGCGGACGGGCGCCGCCGGCGCGATGCGCGCGTGGGCAGGTCGGGACGCAGCAGGGCCATGAGCCGACGCAGGTGCTCGCGCTCGACCGGCGTGAGCTCACCGAGGTCGCGGTGGCGCAGGATCTCGGTGCCGCTGGCCCGCGCGTGGATCTGCGGGGAGTCCGAGCCCTCCTCGCCGCTCTCCGCGTCGTCCGGGACGAGCGCGGCGAGGCGCGGCGGCGGTGGCGGTCGCTCGTCGCGCACGTGGGTCCGGCCGCCCTGCCCCGGTTCGAACCAGCCGGCGAACGCCTGGTCGTAGCGCGGCAGGTCGTCCGGGTCGGAGCAGAGGGTGAGCCGGCCGGCCCAGTAGGTCTGCGTCCGGTCGGTCACGTCGAGCGCGTCGAGTGCCGAGAGGAAGGCGGCCACCCGGTCGGTGGTGATGGCGAGCCCGGCGTTCCGGAGCACGACCGTGAACCCCACGAGCCCGGGGAGCGGGTCCGTGGCCGGAGGCGTGATCGACGGTGGTCCCATCCGGTTCAGGACGCGAGGAGGGTGTCCAGCTGGGCGCGGACGCGATCGGCATCCTCGCGGTACTTGAGGACGGCGCCGAGGGTGGCGGCCGCGGTGTCGACGTCGAGGTGCCGGGCGCCGACGAGCTGCAGTGCGCGTGCCCAGTCGATCGTCTCGGCGACGCCGGGCGGCTTGAGCAGATCGGACTGCCGCAGCTTCCGCACCGCGCCCGCGACCTGCGCGGCGAGCCGCTCGGGCAGGCCGGGGAGCCGCGAGTGCAGGATCTCGATCTCGCGCTGCAGGTCCGGGTGGTCGAGCCAGAGGTAGAGGCAGCGGCGCTTGAGCGCGTCGTGCACCTCGCGCGTGCGGTTGGAGGTCAGCACGACGAGCGGCGGCGTGACGGCCCGCACCTCACCGATCTCGGGGATCGTGACGGCGTGCTCGGTGAGGACCTCCAGCAGGAACGCCTCGAACTCGTCGTCGGCGCGGTCGACCTCGTCGATCAGCAGCACGCTCGGGCTCGTCTGCAACGCGCGCAGGATGGGGCGGGCGAGCAGGAAGCGGCGGTCGTAGAGCGAGGCCTCCACCGCGTCGGCGTCGAGGGTGTCCCCGGTGGCCGACGCCGCAGCCTCCAGGGCACGCAGGTGCAGCAGCTGCCGGGGGAAGTCCCAGTCGTAGAGCGCCTGGGAGGCGTCGATGCCGTCGTGGCACTGCAGCCGGATCAGCTCGGCGCCCAGAACCTGGGCGAGCGCCTGTGCCAGTGCCGTCTTGCCGGTGCCCGGTTCTCCCTCGCAGAACAGCGGACGGTTCATGTGCATGGCGAGGAAGGTGGCGGTGGCGAGTCCGTCGTCGGCGAGGTAGCCGGTGGAGCGCAGCGCCGCCGCCAGCTCCGCGGGCGATCCCGCGGCATTCGAGTGGCGTTCGGTCACGGTTCCAGCATGACGGACCAGCGGCCCGCCAGCCACTACTGGTGAGGCCGGTCATGCCTGTTGTGTCAGCGATCAGTGACCGCGTGTAGTTACGAAACGTGACGTAATTGGTAATACTTCCGGTTTGAAGATAATACTTTCACCGTGATCGAACCGTGATGACGGTCCGTTGACCTGCAGATATCTCCCTACCGGCAAGTCAAACACGACGTTAGCGTGACGATGCTCACGTCGGGTTGGTTTGACGATTTGTGGGACCCGGCTCGTAGCGTCAACGGCCGGTCGAGCCAAAAGGTTCGATCGGAAATGCATCCGGAACCGTCGCACTGCACCCGGTCCCGCGGTTCCGGTCCGTCGAACAGAAGGCGGGACCGGGTCGAGTCGGCATTCATGAACGGCTTCCCCCCGCCATTCATGATCGTCAGAACGTGATCAGCGGACTGCTCGGCAGCCCGCTGACGTGCGCGTTCGCCTCGCCAGTGCGACCAGGAGAACACCGAAATGACCTCAAGACCGGATTCCCGCCTGGGTCGAAAGCTGGTCCGCATGGCCGTCGTCGGTGCAGTTGCGATCAGCGCCCCCCTCGCCGTCGCCGGAACCGCGAACGCGGCCCCGTCCTCGACGTGGGACAAGCTCGCCAAGTGCGAGAGCGGCGGTAACTGGAAGATCAACACCGGAAACGGTTACTACGGTGGGCTGCAGTTCAGTCCGCGCACCTGGCGTGCCCACGGCGGCAAGGGCATGCCCCACCAGGCCAGCAAGGGCGAGCAGATCCGGGTTGCGGAGCGCATCCTGGCAAACCAGGGCTGGAAGGCCTGGCCGTCCTGCTCGAAGAAGCTGGGCCTCGGCGGCCGCGACTGATCACTTCCGGTGTCGATGCCGATCAGGCCGAACCGACCCACTCGTCGGTGCCGTCGGCGAACAGCTGGTGCTTCCAGACGGGCAGCAGACGCTTGACCTCGTCCACCAGCTCGGCACAGGCCTCGAAGGCCTCCTTCCGGTGATCGGCGGCGACGGCGCAGGCCAGCGCCACGTCGCCGATCCCGAGCGGGCCGACCCGGTGGCTCACCGCGATGGCCCGCACCCCGGTGGCCCTGGCCGCGACTTCTGCCGCGACCTCGGCCACGACCTTCTCCGCGGTCGGGTGGGCGCTGTACTCGAGACCACGCACGGCACGGCCGCCGTCGTGGTCTCGCACCACCCCCGCGAACGTCACCACCGCCCCGGCGGCAACGTGGTCCACGAGGGCCGCGTGCTCCGCGACGTCGAGCGGGGCCTCACCGACCGCGGCACGCAGTACGGCCGCCCCGGCGCCGGGCTCGGTCATCGGTGATCGCCTCCTCGCAACTGGTCCACGGCGTGGTCGAGGACGTCGGCCAGCACGGCGAGACCGTCCCGAACTCCACCTGTCGATCCGGGCAGGTTCACGACCAGCGTGCGGCCGGCGACACCCGTCAGGCCGCGCGACAGCACCGCCGTCGGCACGGTCGGGGCGCCGGCGGCTCGGATCGCGTCGGCCAGCCCCGGCACCTCGTAGTCGAGTACAGCCCGGGTGACCTCCGGTGTGGCGTCGGTCGGCGAGATGCCGGTGCCGCCCGTCGTGATCACCACGTCCACGCCGTCGGCGACGGCCGCCCGCAGGGCGTCGCCGACCGGCTCACCGTCGGGCACCACCGTGGGGTCCGGGGTGGTGTACCCGCGGTCGCGCAGCCACTCGGCGATGATCGGGCCGCCGCGGTCGGCGTAGACCCCCGCGGAGGCCCGGTTGGACGCCGTGACCACGCGGGCCCGCCGGTCTGCGGTCATGAGCGGTCCTCCGGACGCGTCCACGTGCCGGTCTTGCCGCCCTCCTTGCGCTCGACCCGAACGTCGTCGAGGACGGCGGCCGGGTCGACGGCCTTCACCATGTCGTGCAGCGTGAGCCCGGCGACGGCGACGGCGGTGAGCGCCTCCATCTCCACGCCCGTGCGGTCGGTGGTGCGCACGGTGGCCCGGATCCGGATCTCGTCGCCCTCGGCCTCGAGATCGACCGCCACACCGCTCAGCGCGATCGGGTGGCACAGCGGGACGAGGTCGGGCGTGCGCTTGGCGCCCATGATCCCGGCGATCCGGGCCGTGGCGAGCGCGTCGCCCTTGGGCAGCCCGTCCCGGCGCAGCAGGTCCACCACCTCGGCCGTCGTGCGCAGCCGTCCGGTGGCCACGGCCGTGCGTGCGGTGGCGTCCTTGCCGGTGACGTCGACCATGCGGGCCGCACCGGCGGCATCGACGTGGGTCAGCTCCACCACCCGAACCCTACGACCTCGTCCGCGACCACGCCTAAACGCGTTCCTGACGTGATCTACGCCACTACTTAGCAACCTGAAAGTATCTTGAACGTTGACCGGGATGTACCCCTGAGCTGGGCGGATCGAACCCTCGCATACCGGTCCCGCGCCACGACGGCCGTCCGGGCGTCGGCGGCGGGGGTTCCCGATCCACCGAACCGGCCGTAGCGTCGCTCCTCGGTCCGACCGGATGCCCCAGATCCGGACGGGCCCCGGGTATCGCAGCGCTCCCCTGTCCGGCGATCCCGGCCCCCGTCCCCTCACGAGGCGCGGGACAGGAACGGATCGCGGTCGCCCCCACGGCCGCGCCGCCAGCTCCCCGGCGGCAGTCGTCCGGATGCGCAGCGCGCGGAGTTGCCCTCATGGCCCGCTACCGCGGCCGTCACCGTGCTCCGAGCAGGACCGGTCGGACCATCGCTCGCACCGCAGTCGCAGGCGCCGTCGCCGGCGCCCCGCTGCTCGTCGCCGCCCCCGCAGCCAACGCCGCCCCGGACTCCGCCTGGGACAAGCTCGCCCAGTGCGAGAGCGGCGGACGGTGGGACATCAACACCGGCAACGGCTTCTACGGAGGCCTCCAGTTCACGCCGTCCACCTGGCGGGGCTTCGGCGGCAAGGAGTTCGCCGCCTCGGCCCACCAGGCGAGCCGTGCTGAGCAGATCGTCGTCGCCGAGCGGGTGCTCGCCGGGCAGGGCTGGAACGCCTGGCCGTCCTGCTCACGCAAGACGGGCGTCCGCAGCGAGTCCCACACCCAGCGCGACGCCCCTCAGCGCGCGTCCGGGCGTTCCGACGACCAGGTGCGCCTGGCCGCCGTGGAGACCACGAGCGGCGACTACGTCGTCAAGCGTGGCGACACCCTCGGCCGCATCGCCACGGCCAACAACGTGTCAGGCGGCTGGAAGGCGATCGTCGAGAAGAACCCGGCACTGAAGGGCGATCCCGACTCCCTCAAGCCGGGCCAGCGCCTCACCCTCTGATCCGCTCGCACCCCGACTTCCGCGCTCGCGGAGGTCGGGGTGCGGCCGTCAGGGGCGGCGGAAGCGCGCGAGCTGCTCCGGGGTGTCGACGTCGTCCGGCACAGCCAGGTCACCGCACTCGACCAGCTCCAGGTCCGGGTGGCCGGCCAGGTAGGCGCGGGCACCGGAGTCGCCGGTGGCCGCGGCGAGCACCCCGGGCCAGTGCGCGCGGCCGAGGAGCACCGGGTGAGCCGGGCGTCCGTCGTACGCGGCGCGGGCCAGCGTGTCCGGAGTGGCCCGGGCAGCGAGCCGGGCAACCGCCGCCGCCGTGACCCCCGGCAGGTCCACCAGGTGGACGAGAGCTGCATGCGGCACCGGGTCCAGCACCTCGAGGGCCGCGAGCCCGGCGCGCAGCGACGCACCCATTCCCTCGGCCCACTCGGTGGCCACGACGGCCCGCGTGCCGGCCGGCAGCAGCGGCTCGACCTCCTCCGCGGCCGCGCCGAGCACGACGACGAGCGGCGCGCAGCCGCCGTCGGCCAGCACCCGGACGGCGCGCCGGACGAGCGGCTCGCCGTCGAGCCGCACGAGCGCCTTGGGCCCGCCCATCCGCCGGCCTGCGCCGGCGGCGAGCAACAGCCCTGCGGGCGCGGCTATCGGTTGATCTCCGTGCTGGGGTGCACGTAGGGCACCTCCTCGAGCGGGAACTCCAGATCCCCGAACGGTGAGAGCGAGCCCTGCACCGGGCTGGCGAGCTCGGTGACGGGGTGCTCGCCGTCGGGCAGGTCCGGCCACGTCGGGTCGATCCGACGGGAGCGCTCGGCCACAGTGTCCTCCAGGTTCTCGGTGGTCATGGGCAGTATCCCGCACCGGCTGCCGGACCGTCGCGGACTACCGTGGAGGCGATGCCCACTTCGCTGGTCGACTCGTTGCGCGCCCAGGACGACGAGATGCTCGCCACGCTGCTGCGGCTGCGCCCCGACCTGGGCGTGCCGCCGCCGGCCGACCTCGTCGTGCTGGCCACGCGGGCCGGTGTTCGCGCCTCCGTGCACCGCGCCTGCGACGACCTCGACAGCGTCACGCTGGCCGTGCTGGAAGCCGCCGTCGTCGCCGACGCGGACACGGCGCCCGTCGCTGCCGCCGAGCTCGCCCGCCTGCTCGGCCCCGACCTGCCCGCGAAGGCGCTCAGCGCGGCGCTCCAGGCCCTGCGCACCCGCGCCCTGCTCTGGGACACCGACGAGGGCCTCTCGCTCGTTCCCGCTGCCCGCGAGGTGGTGCCGAGGCATCCAGGGGGCCTGGGGCGGCCGGCGGCCGGTCCTGCCGGGTCGTCCGCGCTGCCGGAACTGCTCGCCGCCGTCCCGCCCGAGGAGCGCCGGGTACTGGAGGCCCTGGCGGCCGGGCCACCGATCGGGCGCAGCCGCTCCGGCACCGACCCGGACAGCCCGGTCGGCCGGCTACTCGCTCGCGGGCTGCTGTTGCGCGTCGACGCCGAGACCGTCGAGCTGCCCCGCCAGGTGGGGCTCGCACTGCGCGGCGAGCGACCGATGGGGCAGATCCCGCTCGCGCCGCCGGACATCGGCGCGAAGGACCGGGGCGCCGGCGTCGTCGACCGCACGGCCGGTGGCGCCGCGCTCGAGGTGCTGCGCCGGCTCGACCTGCTCATCGCCTTCTGGGCCCACACGCCGCCGCCCGTGCTGCGCTCCGGCGGCCTCGGCGTGCGGGAGCTCCGCCGGGCCGCGCGGGAGATGGACGCCGACGAGACGACGGCTGCCCTGCTCATCGAGCTCGCTCTCGCGGCCGACCTCGTCGGAGAGAGCGACGGGGTGGTCCCCGACTGGCTGCCCACCACCGCGGCGGACGTGTGGGCGGCCGGTGGGCCGGAGACCCGCTGGTCCGCCATCGCCCGCACCTGGCTCGACCTGCCCCGCCTGCCCGGCCTGATCGGCCGCAAGGACGACGCCGGCCGCCCGATCTCCGCACTCTCCGACGGCGTCCGCCGCCCGCTCGCGCCGCGGGACCGGCGGCGGGTGCTGGCGGGGCTCGCGGAGCTCCCACCCGGCACCGCGCCCGAATCGGCCGCCGCGCTCGCCGACCTGCTCGGCTGGCGTGCCCCACGCCGCGGCGGGCGGCTGCGCGACGAGCTGGTCACCTGGGTGCTCGCGGAGGCCACCGTGCTGGGCGTGGTGGCCCTCGACGCCATCACCGGGCCGGGACGCGCGCTGCTCACCGAGCAGGACCGGATCGTCGCCGCGCTACGCGTCACGCTGCCCGAACCCGTCGACCACGTGCTCCTGCAGGCCGACCTCACCGCGGTGGCCCCCGGTCCGCTCGAAACCGCGCTGGCCCGCGAGCTCGACGTGGTGGCCGACGTCGAGTCGGCCGGCGGGGCCACCGTGTACCGCTTCACCGAGGCCACCGTCCGCAGGGCGCTCGATGCCGGGCGGTCGGCCGCCGACCTGCACGAGCTGTTCGCCAAGCGCTCGGCCACCCCTGTGCCGCAAGGCCTCACCTATCTCGTGGACGACGTGGCGCGCCGCCACGGGCAGCTGCGCGGCGGCGTGGCGGCGTCGTTCCTTCGCTCCGACGACGAGGTGCTCGTCGCCGAGGTGCTCGCCCACCCGGAGAGCACCGCGCTCGAGCTGCGGCGCATCGCCCCGACCGTGCTCGTCTCCCCGCTGCCGCTCGTCGAGCTGCTGGACCGGCTGCGGGCCGCCGGGTTCAGCCCGGCCGCCGAGGACACCGGCGGAGCCGTGCTCGATCTGACCGACCGCGGCCGCCGCACCTCCCCCCGCCGTCGCGCCACGACCCGCACCGGTCCTCCCGACCCGGACGCGGAGCAGCTCGCCGCGCTGGTGTCGCGCATGCGCGCGGGCGATGCGATGGCCGGGGTCCGGCGCGGCGCTCCCGCCGCCGTCACCACCAACGGCTCCACGCTCGACATGCTCCGCACCGCCGCGGCAGCCCGCCGCAGCGTCTGGATCGGGTTCGTGGACGCGCACGGGGTGGCGGGTGAGCGGGTGCTGGCGCCGCACTCCGTGGGTGGTGGCGTGGTGGAAGGCCTGGACGCCGTGAACGGCGACGTGCACCGGGTGCCGCTACACCGGATCACCAGCATCGCGCTGGTGGAGGACCCGGAGCGCCCCTGAGCGGTGCACGGCCACCGCGAGCACCAGGCAGCCCGCGGCGACCAGGACGCCGTGCGCGATCCGCAGCACCGGCGGCCCGAAGAACTGGGGGAGGTACAGCACGAAGGCGGCCGCGAACGGGAGGCCGACCCAGCGCGGGAGCGCACCGGACCGCGCCACCGCGGTGGCTACAAGCACCCCCGCGGCGGCGAGGAGCAACAGCCCGGCGGCGAACGTCGTCGCCGGCCACAGGCCCATCCGGAAGGCTTCGACGACCTCGAGCAGGCCGGTGTCGCCGGTGCGGACGATGCGCTCACCGATGGCGGGCAACGCGAACGCCTCCGCCCCGTAGTACGGGAGCACCAACGCCGTGCCGACGGCCCAGATGCCCGTGGCGATCCTCGCCGGCCGCGCGCCGGGACCGTCGGCCAGCGCCGTGTGGAGGCGGACCAGCGCGAGGGCGATGAGGACGAAGCCGGCGACCGCGGCGAGGTGGGCGGGAGTCCACGCTGGTGACGTGAACGCGGCCGGTGCGCCCTCGGGTGTCGCGTCCGACCACGGGCGCAGCGCCGGGTAGAGCAGCAGCAGGGCTCCCGCCCCGACGAGGGGCCAGGTGTTCGCGGCAGTTCTCCGTGCGCCGTCGACGGCCGCGGGGGAGGTCGTGGTGGTCATACTGGTCCCTCCAGCACTGAGAGAGCAATGCTCTCGAATGAGAGCAGTGTGGCTCATCCAATACTGCAGGTCAAGAGCAGTGCTCTTGTTTCAGAGAGCTGATCAGGCTCAGTGTGCCCTGGCCGACATGCGGTAGTGCATGGCGTGCTCCACCAACGTGATCAGCGTCTGCTTGGTGGACTGGCGGTTGCGCGCGTCGCAGCTCATGATCGGGATGTTCGGGTCGATCGACATGGCCTCGCGCACGTCCTCGATGCGGTGCTGCAGCAGCCCGTCGAAGCAGTTCAGGCCCACGATGTAGGGCAGCCCACGGTCCTCGAAGAAGTCGATCGCCGCGAACGAGTCGGCGAGCCGGCGGGTGTCTACCAGCACCACCGCACCGATCGCCCCACGCACGAGGTCGTCCCACATGAACCAGAAGCGGTGCTGACCCGGTGTGCCGAACAGGTACAGGATCAGGTCGGCGTCGAGCGACACCCGACCGAAGTCCATCGCCACCGTGGTGGTCTGCTTGTTCGGCGTGGCGGCGAGGTCGTCCACGCCCGCACTGGCCTCGGTCATCACCGCTTCGGTGGTGAGCGGCATGATCTCGGACACCGAGCCGACGAACGTCGTCTTGCCGACACCGAAGCCGCCCGCCACCACGATCTTGGCCGAGATCGTGGCCGCGGTGGCGACCGCCGGGGGCCGGCTGGGGTAACTAGAGCCGACGGAGTCCACTCAACACCCTTTCCATCAGTGCGAGATCCGGCTCGTTGCCGGCACTGCTCGCTGTCTGGTGCACGGTGACCAGGTTGAGCCCCGCCATGTCGCCCAGCACCACCCGAGCCACACCGAGCGGGATCGACAGGAGGGCCGCGACCTCGGCGACCGATCGCGTCTGCTCGCAGAGCTCCGCGACCGCCCGGTGTTCCACCTGCAGCAGACCTATCTGGTCCTTGGCACGCTGGCTGGTCGAGACGAGTGCCTCGATGGCCAGGTCGAGGCCGGACTTCGTGCGTCCCCGGGTCCACGCGTACGGCCGGACCGCGGACGCGCCGGCCTCCACCCCGCCCTGCTCCACCGGGACCCCGCGCATGTCGATCGGCGCGGTGGGCGGCGGCCCGAGCGGCGGCTGCGACATCGGAGGGGACATCGCCCCGGGACCGGGTGAGGGCGTGTCGGCGCCGGCCCCCTCCGCGGTGTCGACGTCGGCGCCCCGCTTGCGACCCCACCGCCGGCGGCGCGACGAACGGCCCGCGTCGAAGCTGAAGCCGTTCATGACATCGGCGAACGTCGGCTCGGATGTCGGCCGACGCTCCTCATCAGGGCCGGCACTCATCGCACGGCCTCGCTTCGCCCGGCCGACGCTTCGCGCAGGCGCAGTGACATTGGTTCGCTCGCGGGCTCGCTCACGTGGACATTCACCTGCTTCCTGCCGATCGGTGCGTGCGGTAGATCCTGGACCGGGCGGCCCGCTCAGCGGCCGAACGTACCCTGCAGTTCGGCGCGCAGCTCGGGCGTGAGCAGCTGGCCGACCCGGTCGACGAGCAATGTCATCTCGTATCCGATCAGGCCGATGTCACAGCTGGGTGACGCCAGCACCGCGAGGCAGGAACCATCGCTGATGGACATCAGGAGCACGATGCCCCGGTCCATCTCGACGACCGTCTGGACCACACCGCCGGCATCGAAGCAGCGCGCCGCGCCCTGCGTGAGGCTGACGAGACCCGACGCCACGGCGGCGAGCTGATCGGCCCGGTCGCGCGGGAGCCGGTCCGATGCGGTGAGCAACAGACCGTCTGCGGACACCACGATGGCGTGGGCCACGCCGGGCACCCGCTCCGCGAAGTTCGTGACCAGCCATCCGAACCGGCTCGGCTGGACCTGTGGCGCCGTCATGAGGACTCCTCGTCGTGATGATTACCACCCGCGTTGGCGGGACCCGTACCACCGTTTTGCTGCTGAGTACCGTGCATTCTGCTCTCGCGTCCCTGACGGACGCCTTGCTGGTAGCTCGCGAGCCGGCCGCGGATGCTCTCCGCGCTGCGTGTGGAGCCAGCAGGTGGTGCCAGTACCGCAGATCCTGCACTGCCCGGCACCAGCCGCGCACGCGGGCGGCGCTTGGGCAGCCCGGCAGCCGTGACCTCGTCCTGCCGCTCGGCGACGGCGCCGCTGGCGGCCCGCCAACCCTCGTCGGCCATGCTCGCGAACTCCTGCTCGACCGCTGCCTGTGCCGGCTCCGGCTCCCGCACGGGCTCCGGTGCGGGCCGCGACATCGGCTGCTGCTGAGGCTGTGACATCGGCTGCGGCCGCGAAACCGGCTGAGGCGGCGAAATCGGCTGCCGCTGAGGCTGCGGCGTGGGCGCCGGTACGACCGGGACCTCCGTCGTGGGCGGCGGCACCGGTGTCGGCGTGGGCCGCGGGGACGGCGCAGGCGGCCGTGGCGCGGGTTGCGGCGACGCGGCCCGCGGCGGCGCCGGCGGCACGCTCGGCGCGGCCTCCGGCCGGGCCGTGCCGTCCTCGTCGGTCTCCCAGCTGACCGGGATCGGCCGGTTCGAGCGGAACCAGGCCGAGGCGATCTCCTCGAAGATCGGCGTGGTCTCCCCGAGATCGAAGGCCGTGCTCGGACGGTTGCCGAGACCACGACCAGTGGGCTCGGCGATGACCGGCACGCTGGGGGCGAACAGCGTGTCGGCGTCGGCGGGCTCCGGCTGCGCCGCGGCGGCCGGCTCCGCGGCCGGCGGGATGCCGCCGCTCGGCCGGAACGGCCGCGGCGTGGGCCGCGGGGTGGGCCGCGGAGCCGGCTGGGCCGCCGGCAGCTTGGCCTCCGACTGCTCGGCCTCCGACTGCTCGGCCTCCGACTGCTCGGCCTCCAGCTGCTGGGCCTCCAGCTGCTGGGCCTCCGACTGCTCGGCCTCCGACTGCTCGGCCTCCGACTGCTCGGGCTCCGACTGCTCGGGCTGCTGCGGCGCGGCCTCCTGGACTGCCGGCTCTACGGGCGCCTGAGAGGCCGGCTGCACAGCAGGCTCCTCGCTCACCGCCGGTTGCGGTCCGGACTGCTCCGCCGCGGACTGCTCTTCCGCCACCGGTTCGGCAGGCTCGGAAGGGACGGGGCGGCGCACCGCGGGCATCGGCATCGTGGGCGGCGACACCGCCGCTGCCGCGTCATCGGTGCGCTGCTCGGGCCCGGACGGCTGGTCCGACCGGCCGGTGCCGGCCTGCTCCGACTCGCCCTGCGCCCGCGTGTCCCGTCGCTGCGGCTCGAACCGCCGGGGCAACGGGGCCGGCCGGGGCTGGAGCGCAGGAGGCTGCGCCCGTCCCGAATCGGCCCGCCCCGAATCGGCCTGCGCCGAATCCGCGGCCGGCTGCTGCTGTTCCTGCTGGGCCGGGGTCTCGTCCACAGGGGGCTGCGGCGTGTGGCCGGAGCGGCTCGGCATCCGCCGCGGCAGACCTGATGCCGTGGGCGGCTGCGCCGGCTGCCCGTTCGGCGGCTGCCCGGCCCGCGCATCGCGCCCGGCCCCTGCGGCCGGACGGTCCGTCCTCGGCTTGTCCCCGCTGTCGAAGTAGTTCACCGGGTGGCCGTTGCTGGTGTCGGTGCCGCTCTGCTCGGACCGCGGGGCGGCCTGCTCATCCGCTCGGGCGGCCTCGGCCCGCGCCGCGGCCTCCTGGTCGCGCCGGGCCTGGGCGGCGACCTCGCGGGCCTGCTCCTCCGCGGGCTCGGTGCCGCCGTGCTCGGGACGATCCCGGCCCTCCGGGGGGCCGGGCGGAGTGCCTGGGCGGAGCGTGGATCCCGGGCGCCTGCTCGGCAGGTTGGTTGGCGGTGGCGGGGCGCCACCGGCCGAACCGGGAGGCGGGGTGAACAGCTGCCCGTCGCCGCCCGCAGGCGCGTCGAACACGCCGGTGGGGTTGGCCGGACCGTCGGTGCCGGCGATCAGCGCCGACAGCCCGCCACCACGCGTGCCGTTCACACCGCGTTGCGGCGGCACCGCGGCCCGCCCGCCGCCGGCACCTGTGACCAGCGGCAGGCTCGCGGTGCGGCTCACCTCGACCGGCTCGATGCTGGGGATGAGGTGCGCCGGCACCGCCACCGAGGCGGTGAGCCCGGACCCCTGGCCGCCGGCCGAGGTGCTCAGCCGCACGCCGATGCCGTGGCGGGACGCGAGGCGGCCGACCACGAACAGGCCCATCCGGCGCGACGCGGACACGTCGACCGACGACGGCCCGGACATGCGCTGGTTGGCGTCGGCCAGCTCGTGCTCGGCCATGCCGACGCCGCGGTCGGCGATCTCCACCACGATCGACCCGTCGCTGGCTCGAGCGGTGCTCATGACCACCTGGGAGTCGGGCGGGGAGAAGTTGGTGGCGTTGTCCAGGAGCTCGGCGAGCAGGTGGACGACGTCGGACGCCGCACGCCCGGCCACCGTGGCCGTGGGCGGGGTCTGCACGACGACCCGCTGGTAGGACTCGACCTCCGACACCGCGGCCCGCAGCACGTCGACCATCGGCACCGGTGCGATGTTGCGCTTCGCCAGATCGGTGCCCGCGAGGACCAGCAGGTTCTCGCTGTTGCGCCGCATACGGGTGGCGAGGTGGTCGAGCTGGAAGAGGTTCGACAGCTGGTCGGCGTCCTGCTCGTTGCTCTCCAGCTGCTCGATCAGCTGCAGCTGGCGCTCGACGAGCGCCTGGCTGCGCCGGGAGAGGTTGACGAACATCGCGCTGACGCCCGCCTGGAGGGCGGCCTGCTCGGCCGCGAGGCGGACGGCCTGCCCGTGCACCGCGTCGAACGCGCGGGCCACCTGGCCGACCTCGTCGCGGCCGGTGAGCGGCACCGGGTCGACCGCGACGTCCGGCGTGTGTCCGGCGCGCATGCTCTCGACGGCCTGGGGGAGCCGCCGATCGGCGACGTCGAGGGCCGAGGCGCGCAGCACGCGCAGCGATCGGATCAGGGCGCGGGCGATGAGCACCGCGACCGCGATACCGATCAGCAGGCCCAGCATCAGGACCACCGCGTTGACGCCCGCCAGGTTGCTGGCCTGCTCCTCGGCCGCGACGCTCCGGGCCACGAGCTCGTTGCGGAGCATGTCGGCCGAGCGGTCGGTGGAGGCACGCGAACCGTTGTAGGCGGTGTCCCACTCGTAGGACGGGACGGTGATCGGCTGGTCCGGCGGGGTGGCGAGGATCGTGGCCTTGAGCCGCTCGCGCTGGGAGTTGGCGGCGTCGTCGAGGAAGTTGCCGAACAGGGTGAGCTGCTGGGGCGTGAGCGAGACCTGGTACTCACCGAACTCCGCCCGGAGGGCGTTGTCGGTGGCCACGACCGAGTTGGCGTCGCCCGGCTGCAGTGCGCCTGCGCGGATGCCTGCGCCCAGCAGCGTGTGCTGCACGGCGAGCTGCTCCACCGCGTTGGTGGCAGCGGTGAGCGCGTCCGACAGGCCGCCGATACCCGGCGTGCGGAGCTGGCGCAGCAGGGCACGGTCGAGGACGTCGAGGCTGTTGACCACCTCGGTGTACCGGCTGGTGATCTGGCCGGTGCCGATACCGGGGTTGTCGGTGCTGTCGGTGCGCAGGTTCGGCAGCTGCCCGATCTGCCCCTCGGCCTGCTGCATCGCGGAGAGGGTGGTGGCGTCGAGGTCGTCGGTGCCCTGGAGCGCGCTGAGCATCTCCTCGACTTCGGCCTCGCTCTGGCTGAAGCCGATCTCGAGGACGCCACGGTTGCCTGCGCGCCCGCCCGCCACGTAGAGCGTGGCCTCGTCCCGCTCCTGGCGCAGGGAGTCGGCAGTGCCGGCCACCCGTTCCTGCACCTCGAGCAGCTGGGAGCTGCGGCCGATCTCGCCCGCAGCGGCGGCCTGGTCGGAGACGCGCAGGATGCCGAGGCTGAAAGCGAGCAGGGCGGGCACTATGCCGACCACCACCAGCTTGACCGTCAGCGTCCAGTTACGCGGGTTCAACCGCTCGGACCAGGACTGCCCGGTCTCGATGCTGGTCACGTCAACGTCCCCCTGAGGATTGCCGGCGACGATCTGCCGCACTCTGGCATGCGCGCGCCACCGTCCGCGAGTGCGGGACAGACGAGCTGCCGCCCCTGGTCGGTGGATGGCCGGGTTCGGGCGTGATGCCCGGGCAACAAGAGCATCGGGTCGATCCGTAACGCCTTCGGTCTGGGGGCGTACCGGTCGGGTGTTCCGGTCCGCATCATGCGCGCTCCGATCCGACACGCACCCTCTGGGGAAGGGCGTCGACCTCCAGGACCCGGTACGATCGCGGTGGCGCACGTGCGCTCTCGGACAGAGCTCAGGAAGTATAGCCCGAGCTCAGAGAGCCCCCATCCGTCGAGGTCGGCCTATTACCGACTCATTCCCCCGAATGGACCTATGAAGCACGCTGTGTAGCGTCCGTCAGGGGCACATTCGCCTACGAGGAGTACCACAGCTGATGACCGACGGGCCGCTCATCGTCCAGTCCGACAAGACGCTGCTGCTCGAGGTCGACCACCCCGACGCTCCGGCGGCGCGCGTCGCGATCGCGCCGTTCGCCGAGCTCGAGCGGGCTCCGGAGCACGTGCACACCTATCGGGTCACCCCCTTGGCGCTGTGGAACGCCCGCGCCGCGGGCCACGACGCCGAGCAGGTGGTCGACGCGCTCGTCCGTTACTCCCGGTATGCGGTGCCTCAGCCGTTGCTCGTCGACGTCGTCGACACGATGGGCCGCTACGGGCGCCTGCAGCTCGCCCAGTCCCCGGTACACGGGTTGGTGATGGTCGCGCTGGACCGTGCCGTGCTCGAGGAGGTGCTGCGGCAGAAGAAGATCGCACCGCTGCTGGGCGCCCGCATCGACGACGACACGGTCATCGTGCACCCGTCGGAACGGGGGCATCTCAAGCAGGCCCTGCTCAAGATCGGCTGGCCCGCCGAGGACCTCGCGGGCTACGTCGACGGGGAGGCGCACGAGATCGCGCTGGCCGAGGAGGGCTGGTCGCTGCGCGACTACCAGCGCGATGCCGCCGAGGGATTCTGGGCGGGCGGTTCCGGCGTGGTCGTGCTGCCCTGCGGGGCGGGCAAGACTCTCGTGGGCGCGGCGGCAATGGCGAAAGCGAAGGCCACCACGCTGATCCTCGTCACCAACACGGTGGCGGGCCGGCAATGGAAGCGCGAACTCGTGGCGCGCACCAGCCTCACCGAGGACGAGATCGGTGAGTACTCCGGCGAGCGCAAGGAAATCCGCCCGGTCACGATCGCCACCTACCAGGTGATGACGCGCAAGAGCCGCGGCGAGTACAAGCATCTGGACCTGTTCGACTCCCGGGACTGGGGCCTGATCGTCTACGACGAGGTGCACCTGCTGCCGGCGCCGGTGTTCCGGATGACGGCCGACCTGCAGTCGCGGCGCCGCCTCGGCCTCACCGCCACCCTCGTCCGCGAGGACGGGCGGGAGGGCGACGTCTTCTCGCTCATCGGCCCGAAGCGCTACGACGCGCCTTGGCGCGACATCGAGCAGCAGGGCTGGATCGCCCCGGCCGAGTGCACGGAGGTGCGCGTCACGCTCACCGACAGCGAGCGGATGGGCTATGCGGTCGCCGAGCCCGACGAGCGCTACCGCGTGGCGTCCACGGCCCACACCAAGCTCGCCGTGGTGAAGGGCATCCTCGAGCGCCACCCCGGCGAGCCCGCGCTCGTCATCGGGGCGTACCTCGAGCAGCTCGAGGAGCTGGGGCAGGCGCTCGACGCGCCCGTGATCCAGGGCTCCACGAAGAACCGCGAGCGGGAGGCGCTGTACGACTCGTTCCGCCGTGGCGAACTGCCGGTGCTCGTGGTGAGCAAGGTGGCCAACTTCTCCATCGACCTCCCGGAGGCGAGCGTCGCCATCCAGGTCTCGGGCACCTTCGGCTCCCGGCAGGAGGAGGCGCAGCGCCTGGGCAGGCTGCTGCGCCCCAAGGCAGACGGCCGGCAGGCGCATTTCTATTCGGTGGTCTCGCGCGACACCCTCGACACCGACTACGCAGCGCACAGGCAGCGATTCCTGGCGGAGCAGGGTTACGCCTATCGGATCGTCGACGCCGACGACCTGCTCGGACCGGCTGTGCCCGACGTGAGCTGAACGGGCACACCTCACCACTCCGGGTCACCCGACCCGGTGTCCTCACTGTGCAGGACCCCATGTCGGGTAGCACACTGACGGCGCCCACGACCAGGGAGCGGCCATCAGCACTCTCGGCTGGATCATCGTGGTGGCCGCGGCCTGGCTCGCCGTCGCCACGGCCGTCGGCGTGCTCGTCGGCCGGATCATCCGGGAGCGCGACCGCCAGGTACCCCCTGCGCCGGACGCTCCTCCGTCGCCCCGTCCGTCCCCGGAAGCCGGCCCGGCGATGGACGACCTGGCGCACCGCGTCCACGGACGGGGCTGGCCGCGGCGGTCGTGACCTCCACCGGCACACCCTCTGCATCCGGGGCTGTCGCGCGCCCGTGACCTGTGCGATCGTCCGCGAATGGCATCGAGGGATGCGGCCGCGGCGCAGCGGGTCCTCGGGCAGGAACACTTGCTCGACACGCTCCTCGCCGAGCGCGACGGGCTGCTGTCGGTGCTCGACCGCGTGCTGGCCCTGCGCGGCGCCGCGCGGCTGATCCGCGACACGGCCGGGGCCGACGTGGGTTTCGTCGCCGATGTGGACGAGACGTCGCAGGCCGTCATCAGGTGGCTGGCCGGCAACCGCACCGACTCCCTGCAGGACCTCGTCGTGCCGGTCGGGCAAGGCGTCGGCGGCCGCGTCCTCGCCCTCGGGCGCCCGGTACGGGTCGCCGACTACGTCACCGCGCCCAGCATCACCCACCAGTTCGACGGGATGGTGAGCCGGGAGGACATGTCCGCGATGCTCGCGGTGCCCGTGCTGGAGGACCGCCCGGGAAGCACGCGCACGGTCGCGGTGGCCTACGCCGCCCTGCGCCGGCCCGGTGAGTTCGGCGACGACGCCGTCCGCGCCGTGCAGGTGGTGGCCGCCGACGCGGCCCGGGCGCTGCGCCTCGCCGACCGCGCCGCCCTCGGCACGGCGACGGCGGTGGCCGCCGAGCGGCAGCGGATGCAGGCGGCGCTGCACGACTCGGTGGGCGCCATGCTCTTCTCGATCGGGGCGCAGGTCAGGGACCTGCGCTCGACGCTGCCCGACAACCCCGTCCTGCGATCCCGGCTGGGGCGGCTGGAGTCGGACATCTCGGCGGCGTCGCTCGCGCTGCGCGAAGCGCTGCTCGCGCTCGCCGAGTCGAGCCCGGAACGCGCGCTGCCGATCGAGATCGCCGAACACTGCCGCAGCTTCGAGGCACGCACCGGCACCCCGGCCCGGTTCGTGCAGCTCGGCCACGTTCCCCCGCTGGACGCCGAACGGACGGCGCTGCTGATCGGCGCAGTGCGGGAAGGCCTGCTCAATGTCGAGAAACACGCGGAGGCCGCCACCGTCGTGGTGAGCCTCGGCGAGGTGGACGGCGGGGTGCAGGTCGCGGTGGCCGACGACGGCGTCGCCCGCCGGGCCGAGGACGAGACCGACGACGTCAGCGGGCTGGGGATCCGGCTCCTCGCGGAGAAGGCGGCCCGCGTCGGCGGCCGGGCGAGCCTGGTGCGCGACGAGGACGGCGGCACCACGCTGAGGGTGCTGCTGCCCGGGCCATCGCGATGACCGCGGCACGCGTCATGGTGGTGGACGACCACCCCGTCGTCCGGGACGGCGTCGCGCTGCTGCTGCGCAACGAGCCGGCGCTGGTCGTCGTCGGGTCGGCGGAGAGCGGGCGGGCGGCGCTCGACCGGGCCGGGGAGCTGCGTCCCGACCTCGTGCTGCTCGACCTGCGGCTGCCCGACATGCTCGCCCCGGAGGTCGTCACCGGGCTGCGGGTGGTCGTGCCGGCCGCGCGGGTCGTGGTCTTCACCGCCCACGGCGATCACCACGGCGTGCGGGCCGCCCTGGACGCGGGCGCGCACGGCGCGCTCCTCAAGGACGCCGCCGTCACCGATCTCGTGGCGGCGCTGCGCCGGGTGCTGCGCGGCGAGCGGGTGTGCGACCCCCGGATGGTCGCGGACGAGGCACCGGGCCGCGCCGCCCTCGCGCGGAGCGGGCTCACCCGTCGCGAGTACGAGGTGCTGCGCCTCGCCGCGCAGGGCCGGACGAACCCGGAGATCGCCGAGACCACCGGCCTCGCGCGCAACACGGTGAAGACCTACCTGCAGTCCGCTCTGCACAAGCTGGGCGCCCGCAACCGCGTGGAGGCGATCGGCAAGGCGAGCGAAGCCGGCCTGCTGTGACGCCCCACCTCGGCTGAACGCGGAACTCGCCCATCGGTTCGCGAGACTCGCCCTGCCGGTTCGCGGGAATCACCCTGTCCGTTTGCGGGACTCGCCGTTCCCCGGCGAGTCTCGCGTTCAGGCAGGGCGAGTCCCGCGTTCGGGCAGGGCGAGTCCCGCGTTCGGACGGGCGAGTCTCCCGTTTCGCGCGGCGAGTTGCGCGTTGCGCTCCAACGGCTCGCGGAGACGCCGGGCGCAGGCGGCCAACGACCGTGCGTGGCTCGTCGTGCGCGGGGCGCAACGCCTGGGTAACGAGGGCGTCAACATCCGGCCCTCCCTCTCCACGTGGGGGTGGTTCGCCCGGAACATCCCGGACGAGCATGTGGCGGGCCGGCGGCGAAGGGGCCTTGGGTGGCGGTACGACGGGGTACGGCGCACTCGCGACGGACGTGGTCGCGGTGCTGAGCGTTCGCGGGCTGTCGGTGCGCTACGGCCGCTCGGTGCGGGCCCTCGAGGACGTCGACGTCGAGGTCGGTGAGGGCGTGCTCGCGGTGCTCGGCGGCAACGGGGCCGGGAAGTCGACGCTCCTGCGGACCGTCTCGGGCACCGTCCGGATGCACGGCGGGGCCGTCACGGCGGGCGAGGTCCTCGTCGACGGCACGCGGGTGGACCGCATGGACCCGGCCGCGATCGTGCGCCGCGGGGTGGTGGCGGTGCCGGAGGGCCGGCAGGTGTTCGCCCGGATGACGGTGGAGGAGAACCTGCGCGCGGGCGGCCTCGGCGCCCGCTCGGCGGCGGTGCGAACGTCCGCGCGGGACCGGGTGCACGAACTGTTCCCGGTGCTGGTGGAGCGGGCGCGCCAGCGCGCGGGCCTGCTGTCCGGCGGCGAGCAGCAGATGCTGGCGATCGGCCGGGCACTGATGTCCGGACCCCGGCTCCTCCTGCTGGACGAGCCGTCGCTCGGGTTGGCCCCGCGGATGGTGGGGCGCATCGCGTCGATCATCCGCGACATCCACGCGCAGGGCACCGCGGTCGTGCTGGTGGAGCAGAACGCGACGATGGCCCTGCAGGTCGCCGACCACGCCGTGGCGCTCGAAGTAGGCCGGATCGCGCTCGCCGGGCCCGCGTCGGAGCTCGCCGCGAGCGACGAGGTGCAGCGGCTCTACCTCGGCGGGCACGCCGAGTCGGCCGAGCAGGCGGCAGCCGAGGCGCGCGAGGCGGAGCGGCAGCTGTCCGGCCGGACGCTCGCAAGGTGGAGCAGTGTCTAATTGCCTCCGCTTCGCTCCGGCGTGCTCGCGGGCCCTCCAGGCACCGCCCCGCTCCTCCGGTGCTCAGTCGCTCGTCCCTCGCTCCCTGCGCGCCTCCCCCGCGGCACGGCACCGGCCCGCTCGCGCGGTCACAGGTCTGACGCAAACCGACCTCCGCTCCGCTCCGGCGTGCTCGCGGGCCCTCCAGGCACCGCCCCGCTCCTCCGGTGCTCAGTCGCTCGTCCCTCGCTCCCTGCGCGCCTCCCCCGCGGCACGGCACCGGCCCGCTCGCGCGGTCACAGGTCTGACGCAAACCGACCTCCGCTCCGCTCCGGCGTGCTCGCGGGCCCTCCAGGCACCGCCCCGCTCCTCCGGTGCTCAGTCGCTCGTCCCTCGCTCCCTGCGCGCCTCCCCCGCGGCACGGCACCGGCCCGCTCGCGCGGTCACAGGTCTGACGCAAGCCGACCTCCGCTCCGCCCCGAAGGGCTCGAGGGCCGACGAAGCGCGCCTCTCCGCGGAGGTGGCGTCATGACCGCGGATACCGCCCGTGCCGGCGCCGAGGCGCTGACCGACCGCGCCGACGTCCCCGAGCTGCGCGTCGAGAGTGTGAGCCTGCGCTTCGCCGGCGTCACCGCGCTCGACGACGTGTCGTTCACCGTGCGCCCCGGCACCGTCCACGCGCTCATCGGGCCGAACGGCGCGGGCAAGTCGAGCTGCTTCAACGTGGTCTGCGGGGTGTACCGGCCGACGGCGGGCCGTGTGTTGCTCGGCGACACGGTTCTGACCGGGATGCGCCCGCACCGCCTCGCGCGGCTCGGCGTCGGCCGCTCGTTCCAGAACATCGCCCTGTCCCAGCATTCGACCGTGCTGGACAACGTGCTGCTCGGCCGGCACACGCTCACCCGCGGCGGGTTCGTGTCGGGCGGCCTGCGGCTGCCGTGGGTCGCCCGGCAGGAACGGGTGCACACGCGGCGCGCGGCCGAGATCTGCGAGTTCCTCGGCCTCGCCGACCGGTTGCACACACCGGTGGCCGCCCTGCCCTACGGCGTGGCGAAGCTGGTGGACGTGGCCCGCGCCCTGGCCGTCGAGCCGCGGGTGCTGCTGCTGGACGAGCCGGCCGCCGGGCTCAACGCCGTGGAGACCGCGGTGATGGCGAGCACCATCCGCGCCCTGCGCGACGCGCTGGGCATCTCGGTGCTGCTGGTCGAGCACGACATGGGGCTGGTCATGGACATCGCCGACCGAGTCAGCGTGCTCGACTTCGGCCGGCTCATCGCCGACGGCGCGCCGGCGGCGGTGCAGCGGGATCCCGAGGTCGTGCGCGCCTACCTGGGTGTGACCGACGACCAGGAGGAGCCGTCGTGAACACGTTCGTCCAGCTCCTCGTGAACGGCCTGGGCAAGGGCGCGGTGTACGCGTTGCTCGCCCTCGGCTTCGTGGTCATCTACAAAGCCACCGAAGTGATCAACTTCGCGCACGGGTCGCTCGCCCTGATCGGCGGCTACCTCGTCGCCGTCACCGTCGACACGCTCGGCTTCCCGCTCGCGGCCGCCGTCGGGATCGGCGGCGCGGGTCTGGCCGCCCTGCTGATCGAGCGGCTGCTGCTCTCGCGCAGCCGGTTCGCCACCCCTGACAGCCTCGCGCTGCTCACGATCGGGATCGACGTCGTGGTGGTCGAGGACATCTTCCGCCGGCTCGGCACCACCGTCCCCTACCTCGGCGCACCGTGGGACGCCCGACCGATCCAGTTCGGCGGTGTCACGCTGTTCAGTACTCAATTGGTGGCGCTGGTCGTCGGACTGGTGCTGATCACGGCGTTCTTCCTGGCGTTCCGGTTCACGAACTGGGGCATCGCTATGCGAGCCCAGGCGGAGAACCGCGAGGCCGCGGCGCTCATGGGCATCCGCAGCTCCCGCGTGACGGCCACCGCGTGGCTCGTGGCCGGGGCCCTCGCCGGGGTGGCGGTGATGTTCATCGTCACGCAGGACTTCTCCGGCACCGGGCTCTCCCGCAACACCCACGCCATCGCGTTCGCCGCGTTCCCGGCGGCGATCATCGGCGGGCTCGACTCGACGGCGGGCGCCGTGGTCGGCGGCGTCGTCGTGGGCCTCACGCAGGCGCTCACCGAGGTGTACGTGTCCACCCCGTTCGCGAAGGTGGCCGTGTTCCTGGTGATGCTGGTCGTGCTGGTCGTACGCCCGGCCGGGCTGTTCGGCACGAGGGAGCTGACCCGTGTCTGACGTGGTCACGGCCGTGCGGACGCCCGCGGCGCCGGCACCCCGGCCGCGGGCCCGAACCGTGCTGCGGGCACTGGCGTGGGTGGCGCTGCTGCTCGTCCTGCTCGCGATCCCGTTCTTCGTCGGGCCGGGCCTGCTCTCGGCGGGGCAGTACGTGATGGTCGGTGCCGTCGGGTCGATCGGGCTCACGCTCGTGATCGGCCAGGCCGGCCTGCTCTCGCTCGCGCACGCGTTCTTCCTGCTGGTCGGCGGCACGTCGTACGCGGTGCTCGCCGGCGAGACCGAGCAGGCCGGCAGCGAGTACATCGTCGGGCTGGGTCTGCCCCCGCTGCTCGCGCTCGTGGGCGCGGTCGCGATCTCCGCGCTGGCCGGGCTCGCCTTCGCGCCGGTGGCCGGCCGGCTCAAGGGCATCTACCTGGGCGTGGCGTCGCTGGCGCTGGTGTTCCTGGGCTTCTACCTCGGACAGGCGCTGCCCATGCTCACCGGCGGCGCGGCGAGCGGGCGCAACCCCGAGCCGTTCGCATTCTTCGACTTCTCGTTCAGCAACGAGGGCTATCTGGCCGTGCTCGGCGTGCCGTTCCGGCAGTCCGAGCGGCTCTGGTACCTGTTCCTCGCGTTCACCGTGATCGCGTTCGTGCTGGCCCGCGGGGCCGTACGCAGCCGGGTGGGCCGCGCGTGGCGGTCGGTGCGCGACCACGAGGCCGCGGCGGCGGTGATGGGCGTCGACGTGCTGCGGGCCAAGGCGGGCGCCTTCGCGGTGAGCGCCGCGTACGCCGGGCTCGCCGGCGTGATGGTCACGCTCTGGCTGGGCCTGCTCAAGCCGGACGAGAGCGAGTTCGGCACCTACGGGCTCAACACCTCGATCGCGTTCCTCGCGATGGCGATCATCGGCGGGCTCGGCTCGATCCCGGGCGCCGTGGTGGGCGCGCTCATCGTCTACGGCACGCCGCAGGTGCTCACGCTGTTCGCCGACGAGCTGGGGCTCGGCGACACGCTCGCCGGGCTGTCCCCCACGGTGATCAGCCTCTACGTCTACGGCGTCGCCGTGATCCTCGTGGTGCTGTTCGAGCCCGGCGGCCTAGCGGCGATCGGCCGCCGGATCACCGGCTTCGCGACGCGCAGACGCCATCTCGACGAGACCGCGGCAACGGCGCCGCGGTCGGCACCCCCAGGAGAGGACCGATCATGACTCCACGTCGGACATGGCGTCGCACGGGCGTTCCGGCGGCGATCCTCGCGGCCCTGGTGCTCGCGGGCTGCAGCACGCAGGCCCCCGAACCGGAAGCGGGCGGCGAAGGTGGCGGGGATGTGGCCACCGACGTCGGGGTGAGCGCCGAGGCGATCTCGCTCGGGGTGCTCACCGACACGTCCGGGCCGTTCCGCAACCTCGGGACGGGCATCACCCAGGGCAACCAGCTGTGGGCCGACGAGCTGAACGCCCGCGGCGGCGTGTGCGGGCGGAAGGTCGAGCTCGAGATCGCCGACAGTGGGTACAAGGCCGACACCGCCACCACGGTGTACCGGCAGCAGCAGCCGAACGTGCTCGGCTACCTGCAGCTGCTCGGGTCGCCGATCAACGCGGCGCTGCGCGGCAACCTGGAGACCGACGAGGTGACCTCGCTGGCGCTGTCCTGGTCGTCGTTCATCCTGGACAACCCGTACCAGATCATCCCCGGCACCACCTACGACCTGGAGATGATCAACGGCCTCGCCTACCTGCAGCAGCAGGGCCTGATCGCCGACGGCGACACGCTCGGCCACATCTACATCGGCGGCGAGTACGGCGACAACGGCTTCCTCGGCGCGCAGGCCTACGCGCAGCAGCACGGGATGACCCTGCAACCGGCCAAGATCGCGGCCGCCGACACCGACATGACGAACATCGTCACGGGCTTCCACGGTGCGGGCGTCAAGGCGATCCTGCTGACCACCACGCCCGCCCAGACCGCGTCGGCGCTCAACGCCGCCGGCGCGCTCGGGCTGGACGTTCCCGTGCTCGGCAACAACCCGGTGTTCGACCCGGCCACCAACCTCGCAGGCCCCGCGGCCGCGTCCGTCGGCAACCTCTACGTGGTGGCGAGCAGCGTGCCGTACTCGGCGGACGTGCCGAAGGCCAAGGAGGTGCAGACGGCGTTCGAGGCGAAGTTCCCGGACGCGGGGAAGAACTACGGCGTGCCCTACGGCTACGCGGGCGGGCTGATCTGGGAGCAGATCCTCTCCCAGGCCTGCGCGAAGGGCGACCTCACCCGATCCGGCGTGCACGATGCGTTCCTGGCCGGCCAGAACATCACCACCGACGACCTGGTCGCGAGCGAGCTCGACTTCTCGAAGGCAGGGTCCCCGCCGAGCCGGTCGGTCTACATCGCTCAGGCCGACCCGACCCAGGAGGGCGGGCTCCGCCAGGTCGTCGCGTCGTTCACGGCGGCGGAGGCCGAGGCCTACAAGGCGCCGCACCAGCAGGGGACCTGACCCGGTACCCGTCAGGGTCGATTCCGGGGCGGTCCGGGGTTGGACCCGGAGGTGCCGCGCCGGTGTGGGCGGCAGAGTCGACGCCATGGACGTCACCAGCGAATCGACCACCCGCCTCACCAAGGACGCCGACCCGGTCCACGGGCCGGAGGTGCCGCCGTTCATCGCGGCGGCCCCCGAGCCCGTGGCCAAGCCGAAGTTCCGGCTCCACCGCAGCCGCACCGACCGCATGCTCGGCGGGGTGTGCGGCGGGCTCGCCGAGAGCCTCGGCGTGGACGCGGCCCTGATCCGGATCGGCCTCGTCGCCCTCACCGTGCTCGGCTTCGGCACGGGTGTGGTGCTCTACGCCGCGATCTGGATGCTCGCCCCGGAGACCGACGAGGCGTGACCGGCGGGCTCAGTGCTCATGGGCGGCGCCGCGCACCTCTCTGCGCAGCTCGGCGTGGCGGTAGGTCTCGTAGCCGATCAGCACGCTGAGCAGGACCGCGAGCACCGCCAGGGAGACCAGCGCCGGCAGCATCGCCACCGCGGGGATCAGGGCGAGCAGCACCACCACGACGACCAACCGCTCCAGGTTCAGCGACCTGGTGAGGTACCACTTGAATCCGACGTGCCCCAGCAGGTACAGCGCCGCGCCGCCGTAGAGCGCGGCCAGCGGGACGCCGTAGATCGGGTCCGCGAGCGTGTGGCCGTCCTCGCCGCCGACGTAGCCCAGCACCTTCTTCAGCCCGAGCGCCATGAGGACGATGCCGGCGATCATCGGCAGGTGCAGGAACGTGTAGCCGCCGCGGGCGAGCTGGATCTGCCGCTCGCCCTCGGCGGCGAGCAGGGCGCGTTCGGTGATCAGCGCGGTGACGTCGAAGTACGCCCACCACATGGCGCCGGCGACGACGAGCCCCAGCACCGAGGCGGCGATGATCGGCCAGGAGATCGGCAGGTGGGCGACACCCACCCCGATCGCCACGATCGACTCGCCCAGCGCCACGATGATGATCAGCCCGTACCGCTCGGAGAAGTGGCTCGCCGAGCCCATCCGCCACTTGCTGCCCGCCGCGAGCGTGCCGAGGTAGTCGCCGGCGAGTGCGGCGAACCAGAGCACCGTCTGCGTGGTGCCGGTGGTCTGCGACGCGATCAGCAGCAGGATGGTGCCGGCGAGCATCGAGGGCACGAAGCGCAGGATCTGGCCGCGCAGCTGCGGGTCCTCCCTGCTGGCCACCCAGAACAGCACGACGTGCACGAAACGCACGACGAAGTAGCAGCAGGCGAACACCACCGGCCCCTGGAGGCCACCCGGCAGGTCGTCGAACGCCTCCGGGATCGTGATCGCCTGCACGAACACGGCCGCCATCGCGGCGAACAGCCCGACACGCATGGCTCCCTGCTCGGCCTGGACCAGGCTGCATAGCCACGAGTAGCCGATCCAGCACCACCACATGACGGTGATGACCAGCAGGCCGCGCAGGACGTCGACGGCACCCGCGTCCTCGGCCATGAACTCCGTGACCTGGGTGAGCGCGAACACGAACACGAGGTCGAAGAAGAGCTCGAGCGGCGATACCGTCTCCCGCTCGCCGACGGCCTCGAGGCGCCGCCCCCGGCGTGGTGTGCTCATGCGGCAGATCGTGCCCGAGCGGACCCGCTCCCACCAGGGGGATCGCCCGACCCGAAAAGTTCGTCCCACGAATTGGGTAGCCTGGTGGCGTGGGTGAGCCGGGCGATGAGATCGGCGTCGTGGCGGCGCTGGTGCGCTCCGCGTTCCTGGTGAACGCCGTGTACGCCGAGTCGGGGCGGGAGCACGGCCTCACCCCGCAGCAGGGGCAGCTGCTCTGCGTGCTCATGGGCAAGCCGTACGGCATGGGCGAGCTGGGCGCCACGCTGGGGCTGGCCAAGTCGAGCCTCACCGGCTTGGTGGATCGCACAGAGCGCAACGGCCTGGTGCATCGGGAGTCGGACCCGCAGGACATGCGGGCCGTGCGGGTGGCGCTCACCCCGCAGGGACGGAGCCTCGCCGAGGAGTTCTACGCCGAGACCTGCCGGCGGGTCGCCACGTTGCCGGCGGATCTGAGCGCCGCCGAGCGCGACACGCTCGCCACCCTGCTCGGTCGCATCGTGCTGGACAACAAGGTCCCGATGGTCTTCCTCGAGCGGGACGACGGGTCGGCCGTGCGCTAGACCACAGTGCAGTTCGTGACACGAACTAATATTGTTCGTGTCACGAACCCACCTTGGGAGTGTGCATCATGAGTCGTACCGTCGTCGTCATCGGCGGAGGGTATGGGGGCTCCGCGGTCGCCAAGGCGCTGGACGCCACGGCCGACGTGGTCCTCGTCGATCCCCGCGACGCGTTCGTCCACGCGGCAGGGGCGCTGCGGGCGCTCGCCCGGCCCGAGTGGGCCGGCAACATCTTCTTCCCCTACGACACCCTGCTCACCAGGGGCACGGTGATCCGCGACCACGCGGTCTCGGTGGATCCCGGTGGGGTCACCCTTGCCACGGGCCGGCGGGTCGAGGCGGACTACCTGGTCCTCGCCAGCGGTTCGAGCTACGCCTACCCGGCCAAGCCCACGGCCGACTCGGCGGAAGAGGCGCTCGACGACCTCCGCCGGACCCACAAGGAGCTGGTCGACGCCGAGCGCGTGCTGATCGCCGGCGCGGGACCGGTCGGCCTCGAACTGGCCGGGGAGATCAAGGAGTTCTGGCCGCACAAGCAGGTGACCGTCGTGGACCCGGCGGAACAGCTGCTGCCCACCTTCCGGCCGGAGATGCGGGAGGACCTGCAACGCCAGCTCGACGAGCTGGACATCCGGCTGCGACTGGACACCGGCCTCGCCGCGCCGCCCGCCACCGAACCCGGCCAGGTCGGGACCTTCTCCGTCACCACCACCGATGGCGACGAGATCGTCGCCGACATCTGGTTCCGCGCCCACGGCGTGCGCATCAACAGCGACTACCTCGCCGACGGCGGGCTCACGACCCGCACCGCGAACGGACAGATTCGCGTCACCGAGACCCTCACCATCGACGGGCACGACAACGTCTACGCGATCGGCGACATCACCGACGTCGCCGAGGCCAAGATGGCCCTCCACGCGATGCAGCACGCCGAGGTCGTCGCGCAGAACATCGGCGCCCAGCTGCGCGGCGAGCAGGCCACCGCCACCTACCGCCCCGCCCCCGACCCGGTGATCCTCCTCCCGCTCGGACCGCGTCGTGGCGTCGGCCAGCTGGCCACACCCGACGGCCCGGTGGCGGCCGAGACGGCGACGGTCGTGGAGCACAAGGGCACCGACCTGGGCATCCGCAAGTTCGCCGAGCTGTTCGGCACGGAGGGAAAGGAGAAGGCCGATGCCTGAACGCGAAGTCGTCTTCGGGTTCGGCGCCCACAGCGGCATCGACGACGGCCCGGAGCTGCTGCGCATGGCCCAGCAGGCCGACGAGGACGGGCTCGACGTCTTCTCCCTGTCGGACCACCCCTACATCGGCGAGCGGCTGGACGCGTATGCCGCCATCGGGTTCGTCCTCGGGCGCACGCAGCGGATCTCGGGCTTCGCGAACGTCACCAACCTGCCGACGCGACCCGCTCCCATGCTGGCGCGGGCGGTCACGTCGCTGTCGGCGCTGTCCGGCGGCCGGGTCGTGCTCGGGATGGGCGCAGGCGGGCTGTGGGACCGGATCGCCGACATGGGCGTGCCCCGGCTGTCGCCCGACGACGCGGTGCGCGCCTTCGAGGAGGCGATCGTCCTGGTCAAGAAGCTCTCGGGAGGCGGCCCGCCGGTCACCCACGAGGGCCGGCACTACCGGGTGCACCGGATCGAGCCTGCGCCGGTGGCCGCTGCGCCCGTGTGGACCGGATCGGTCGGCCCGAAGTCGCTCGCCGCCACCGGACGCGTCGCCGACGGCTGGATCCCCGGCCACGCGGCCGACTGGCGCAGCGCCCGCTACCGCACGTCCCGGCCGGTCATCGACGACGCGGCGGCCGCGGTGGGCCGCGATCCGCGCGAGGTCCGCACGGTCTTCAACCTCCCCGGGCGCATCACGGACCGGCCACTGGACACCACACGCGACCACGAGGGCCGCTGGATCGGCGGGTCCGCCGACCAGTGGATCGAGGAGCTGACCGAGGCGGTGCTGGAGTACGGCGCGTCCGGGTTCCTGCTGTTCTCGCCCAGCGGCGGCACGCCGGAGCCCGCCACCCTCGCCCGCTGGGCCAGGGAGATCGCTCCGGCCGTCCGCGAAGCGACGCTCACGGGTGCAGCACCGCGCCCTTGAGCACCTTGTCCACGGCGTTGCGCGGCCCGTGCACGGCCAGACCGACCAGCTTCAGGTCGTCGCGGGCGACGCCGCGCACGGCCGCGCGGTTGGCCTCGTCGTGTCCTGTGGTGAAGAGCTCCTCCGTGAACACCGCGATAGGAAGGACCCGCCGCACGGCCCGCTCGTGCGCCGCGGCGAGCACGGCGGCGTCACCGCTGAGGACGAGCACGGGCTGGCGGAACATCGGCAGGTAGGGCGTGCCGTCCGCGTCGGCGTAGGGCTCGCCGAGCAGCTCGGGGTTGGCCGCGATCCCGCCGGCCAGGAACGCGGTGACATTCAGCCGTTGCCAGACCTGCAGGTCGTCCCGCAGCAACACGGCGATCTTGGTGTCGAAGCGCACTCATCGAGCGTGGCGCCCGCGACGTCGCCGGTCTTGTACGTTCTTCACGTGCCCGCCGTACGAGCGTGGGCGCCGCGGGTACCCGGCATCGTCGAGGTCTTCCACGCCCGGTTCACCGACCACGCGTACCCCGAGCACGCCCACGACACCTGGACGCTGCTCGTCGTCGACGAGGGCGCCATCCGCTACGACCTCGACCGGCACGAGCACGGCGCCCTGCGCCCCGGCGTCACCCTGCTGCCGCCGCACGTCGCGCACACCGGGCGCGCCGCCACGTCGCACGGCTTCCGCAAGCGGGTGCTCTACCTCGACGCCGAGGTGCTCGACCCGGCGCTCATCGGGCCCGCGGTCGACGCGCCCAGCCTCGACGACCACCTGCTGCGCACCCGCGTCCACCAGCTGCACCAGGCCCTGGAAGTGCCCGGCGCCGATCTCGAGGCCGAGAGCCGGCTCGCCCTGATCTGCGACCGGATCCGGCGGCACCTGCGCGCACCGACGCCACCTCCCGTCTCCGACCGGCTGGCCACCGACCTGCGGGACCTGCTCGACACCCGCATGGTGGACGGGCTGGCCCTGCGCGAGGCGGCCGCGCAGCTGCGCGCCCACCCCGCCCACCTGGTGCGCTCGTTCACTCGGGCGTACGGGCTGCCGCCGCACCGCTACCTCACCGGCCGCCGGATCGAGGCGGCTCGCCGCCGCCTGCTCGACGGCGAGCCCGTGGCACAGGTGGCCGCGGGCGTCGGGTTCCACGACCAGGCGCACCTGCACCGGCACTTCACCCGGCTGGTCGGTACGACGCCCGGCCGCTACGCCCGGGGCGGGTAGGACACCGCAGGCTCACCCCAGCGGCGGGGTGCTCTCCCGCAGCACGACCTCGCCGCGCACCCGCCGGACCCGGGGCTGCTCGGCGGGCGGTTGCAGCACCATCTCCAGCGCGCCCGCACCGAGGTCCTCCAGCGGCAGGCGCACCGTGGTGAGGGCGGGCGTGACATCGCGCAAGGTGGCGATGTCGTCGAACCCGGCCACCGCCATCCCGGACGGCAGCGCAACCCCGCGGTCGCGCAACGCGGCCATCGCGCCCACCGCCATCACGTCGTTCACGGCGAACACGCACGTGGCGTCGAGCCCACGGTCGAGGAGCTCGTTCATCGCGTCGTACCCGCCGTCGCGCGTGAACCCCCCGTACACGACGTCGTCGGCGTCGATCCGCACGCCGGCACGGGCCGCGCCCTCACGGAACCCGGCGCTGCGATCGCGGGCCGTGAGCAGGTCGGCCCGGCCGGCCAGCACCGCGAAACGCCGGTGGCCGAGCCCGCAGAGCGCCTCGGCCAGCGCCCTGGCCCCTCCCCGGTTCTCCACCACCACCGTGTCGGCGGGGATCTTGCGCTGGCTGACGAACGCGACCCGCCCGCCGGCCTGCTCGAACGCGCGCACCTCGGCACCCAGCCGGTCGAGCAGCGAGCGGTCCTGCACCCGGCTGCCGACGACGATCACGGCGCGCGCCCGCTGGCCCCGCAACGCCGCGAGGTACTCGAGCTCGCGCTCCTCGCGCCCGAAGGTGCACGCCATCGTGACCACGAGCTGCTGGTCCTCCGCGGCCCGGATGGCACCGGCCGCGATCGAGGAGAAATAGGGATCGGCCACGTCGCTGAGCACGAGGCCCACGATGTTGGTGCGGCCGCGTGCCATGGCCTGAGCCTGCGCGTTGGCCGAGTAGTGCAGCTCGTCGGCCGCGGCGAGCACGCGCTCCTGCAGGTCGGGACGGACCCGACGGGTGCTGCCGTTCAGCGCTCTCGACGCCGTGGCGAGCGAGACGCCCGCGGCCTTCGCCACGTCGAGCAAGGTGACCGACGCGCCAGGAGCTCGTTCACCGCGCTCACTCATCGGTCGCCTCCCTCCCCTGGGTACGCTGCACGGGACCGGCCCCGGACACGGGTTCGTGCACGGCCTGTCCCGGCTCGCGTCGCGCGAGCCTACCGCGCCCCCTCCCAGCAGGAATGCGCATTCCCCCGCACGGGCCTCTGCTCCGCCCGCGGCTGCAGCAAAGGGGCGGCCGGCCTCAGTCCGGCGGGGTGCGCGGAGCGCTCAGGCCGAGGCTGCGCAGCTCGAGGGCCGCCAGGTGGCGCACCACGGCTCGGTCGTCGCGCCGCCACGCCGCGGCTGGGTCGGGCGCGATCCGCAGGAGTTGGGGCACCGGCCGGCGGGTGATGGCGCGCAGCGCGAGGAGGTCGGAGTCGACGGCGCGCGCGATGACGGCGGAGTGGGCAAGCCGCGCGTAGCGCAGCCGCAGCGGCAGCCACATCAGCAGCACCGGCATCGCGCCGAGCAGCACGATCCCGGCGCCGACCCCGAAGGCGACCGCGGCGATCGCCTCCACCTGCTCGCGGCCGGCGGCGGCGAGCGAATCCCCGGCACCCGTCCCCCTGCCCAGCGCCCGCGCGAGCTCCTCGCCGACGAACGGCACCCCGGACGCGGTGCGCGCGGCGTCGTCGAACACACCGCGGATCGAGTCGCCCGCTCCGGCGAGGGAGCGAGCCGGATTCTGCAATCGGAGCAGGAAGTCGTAGACCGTGCGCGCGACGACGATGGTCAGCCCCATCCACCCGACGGCCAGCAGGTCGGCCAGCAGCTGCAGGCCTGCCCGGGCGGGACGCTCGGCGTATAACCGCATGCACGCGGAGCGTACGGTCAGGCGTCCTCGGCGTCCTGCGTGGCGGGGTCCCACGACAGGCCGGGCACTCCCCACCCGTTGCGCTTGAGCATCTTCTTCGCGGCGCGCTGGTTGCGGCCGACGAGGCGGTCGACGTAGAGGAGGCCGTCGAGGTGGTCGGTCTCGTGCTGGAGGCAGCGGGCGAGGAATCCGCGGCCGGCCACCTCCACCGGCGCGCCGTCGGCGTCGACGCCCGTGACGCGCGCCCAGTCGGCCCGGCCGGTCGGGAAGTGCTCGGCGGGCACCGAGAGGCAGCCCTCCTCGTCGTCCTCCGGATCCGGCATGGACTCGGGCCGCTCGGATGTCTCGAGCACCGGGTTGACGACGACGCCGCGCACCCGCGTCCGGGTCTCCTCGTCGGGGCAGTCGTAGACGAACAGCCGCAGATCGACGCCGATCTGGTTGGCCGCGAGCCCGACACCGTCGGCGGCGGCCATGGTCTCGAACATGTCCTCGACCAGTGCCTTCAGCTCGCCGTCGAAGGTTTCGACGGGGCGGGTGGGCCGGTGCAGGACGGGATCGCCGATGATGCGGATGGGACGGACGGACACGCCGCGACCCTACGTGGTCCTGCCATTTCCCGATCGGGCAGCGCGTGCCTCCACGGTTCCCGTCCGGCCCCCGTGGTTCAATGGCCGAGGTGAATGACAGGCGTGTCATTCGCCTGAGCGAGGCCTCCGAGGAGCGTGATGGAGTCGGCCACCGAACCCAGCGGGCGTGCTCCCGCCGGCGGCGCGGCAGGCGCACTGGGCCGCCGGGAGCGCGAGATCCTCGCCTTCGAGGCGCAATGGTGGAAGTACGCGGGCGCCAAGGAACAGGCTATCCGTGAGCTCTTCGACATGTCGGCCACTCGCTACTACCAGGTGCTCAACGCACTCGTCGACAAGCCGGAGGCGCTCGCCGTCGACCCGCTGCTCGTGAAGCGCCTTCGCCGGCTGCGCGCCAGCCGGCAACGCACTCGTGCGGCGCGCCGCCTGGGAATCGAGCCCTGGTGACGGCAGCATGATCGGCGATCGGGTCGCCCCGGCGATCCGGCACTGACCGGAACCCCCACGCACTGGAGGCCAGCGTGATCGAGCCCGCGACCGTAGTCGAGGTCCGGTCGTGACCACGCCAGGTGGTGGTGGCGGACCCTCGCCGTTGCGGCTCGGTGGACTCGGCCTGATCGGCGTGGCGGTCGTCGCCGCGATCATCGGGCTGGCGAGCATGGCCACGAACGGCGGCCCGGCCACGACGGTCACCCCGTCGGCCGACGCCTCGAACTCCACGACACCGCCCGCCGCGGAGCCTCCGCCGGCGCTGCCGCCCGCGGCACCCGTGCCCACGGACGGCGGCGCGGTGCCGGTTCCGTCACTCGTCGAGCCGGCGCCCGGAGAGGCCGCACCCGGCGACGTTCCGCCCGGTGAGCCCGCACCCGGCGCTGTTCCGCCCGCGGCTCCCGCGCCTGGAGCACCCGGCGCGGACGTGCCGCCCGGGGCACCGGCTCCGCAGGCCGCACCCGGCCCTGGCGCACCGGCGCCCGGCGCACCGGCGCCCGAGGCCCCTGCACCCGCCGCGCCCGGCGCGCCGGCGCAGGAGCCCGCACCTGGCGCAGCCCCCGCACCGCAAGCGGCACCCCCGGCGGCGGGCGCGCCCGCTCCTGCTCCGGCTCCACCGGCCGGCGGTGGCGAGCCCAGGGCGGCAGCGCCCGCACCGAGCGGCGGTGGCAACAGCGGCGCCCGCACCGGCGACACCGGCGGCGGCGGCGACACCAGCGCCGGACGCAGCGGCGGCGGTGGCGGTACCGCCGGCGTCGCGCGCGTTCCGCTGCGCGTCTACAACAACAGCACGATCGCCGGCCTGGCCACCCGCGCCGCGGAGGACTTCCGCAATGCCGGCTGGCCGATCGACGAGATCGGCAACTACCCGCAGGGCGTCATCCCCACCACCACGGTCTACTACCGGCCGGGCACCGACGAGGAAGCCCCCGCGCGGGCGCTCGCCGAGCGGTTCGGGATGCGGGTCAACCCCCGCTTCGAGGGTCTGCAGCACGCCACGCCGGGCGTCATCGTGATCGTCACCAACGACTACGGCCGCTGACCCGGCCACCCGGAAGGCGGCTCAGGACGTCCGACGTTCCGCGTAGGCCCGCAGCTCGGCGAGCTGCAGCGGGTCGAGCGACGCCGGCACGGCCGCCCTGGCCGCGGCGATGTGCGCGGCCGTCACCTCGGCGGCCTCGAGCGACTCCCGCATCGCCGTGAGCGCGGCCTCGCGCAGCACTGCCGCGCAGTCGGCAGCGGAGTAGCCCTCCAGGTCGGCGCCGAGCGCGTCGAGGTCGACGTCGGTGGCGAGCGGGGTGTGGCGGCCCGCCGCCCGGAGGATCTCCGCGCGCGCCGCGGCGTCCGGTGGTGGCACGTAGACGAGTCGCTCCAGCCGTCCGGGACGCAGCAGCGCGGGGTCGATCAGCTCCGGCCGGTTCGTGGCGCCCACGACGATCACGTCACGGCGGGGCTCGGCGCCGTCGAGCTCGGTGAGCAGCGCCGCGACCACCCGGTCGGCCACGCCGGAGTCGGACGACTGCCCGCGCCGCGGTGCCAGGGCGTCCACCTCGTCGAGGAAGACGAGCGCCGGCGCGGCGTCGGCGGCCTTGCGGAAGAGCTCACGGACCGCTCGCTCGGACTCTCCGACGTACTTGTCGAGCAACTCCGCGCCCTTCACCGCGAACACGTTCAGCTGCCCGGTGCCGGCGAGCGCGCGGAGCAGGAACGTCTTGCCGCAGCCGGGCGGGCCGTAGACGAGCACGCCGCGCGGGGCGGCGACGCCGAGCCGGGCGAACGAGTCGGGGTACTGCAGCGGCCACAGGACCGACTCGGTGAGTGCCTGCTTGACCTCCACCATGTCGCCGACCTGGTCGAGCGTGAGGCCGCCGGTCTGCAACGTGTCCGACGACGACATCGAGATCGGGCGGACCGAGCCGACGGCGTCGAGCAGGTCCTCCTGGCGGATCCGGGGCTCGCCGTCACCCGCGTGCCGCAAAGCGGCCTGCACGGCCGCCTCCCGTCGCACGGCGACCAGGTCGGCGGCCACGAAACCGGGGGCGCGCTCCGCCACGGCCTTGAGATCCACACCGTCGGCGAGCGGGACGGCCGCCAGCAGGCGGCGCAGCAGCTCCGTGCGGGTGCGCAGGTCGGGCAGGGCGAGCCCGAGCTCGCGGTCGACGAGGTCGGGCGCCCGCAACCGCGGGTCGACGGACTCCGGCGCCGAGGTCGTCGCGACGAGCGCGAGCCCCGGCGTGGCCACCGCGGCGCGCAGTGCGTCGAGCACGACGGTGGCGAGCGGAGGTGAGGATGCGGCCGGCAGCAGCGCCTCGACGTCGGAGACGACGAGCATGGTGCGGCTGCCCGCACGGGCCTTGTCGATGATCTCGTGGACCCGCTGCGACGCGGTGGCCGCCTCGAGCGCCGCGATCCCCGGTGCGGCCAGCTCCACCGTGGTGGCCTCGACGGCCGCGGCCGTGCTGCGGGCGAGCGTCAACTTCCCGACGCCCTCCGGGCCCACGAGGAGCACCCCCAGCCGGGCCGCCCCACCGAGGCGGGTGAGCAGCTCGGGACGGTCGAGGGTGAGCTCGAGCCACTCCACGAGCTTGCGGGCGGCATCGGTGTTGCCGACGAGATCCTCGACCGGCATGGCCGGTTCTGCCGGCGGCGCTGCCGCCCCGCGTCGGAACCCCGCGCCCGCATTCCTGGCCGGCGCCTGGACCGCGGCGACGGACCCGCCGGTGGCCCCGCCACCCTCCCAGCCCACGACGGTGCTCGGCCGCACCGCCACCGCCCCGGCCGGCTCGACGGAGGCCACGGTGAGCAGCTCCGTCGTCCAGGCACTCCCCAGCGCGCCGGCCACCCGCTGCCGGGCCGCCGGAGCGTCCAGGCCCGGGGCGGGCTCGATGTCCTGGGGCAGCAGAGACACCGCGTCCCCACCCGTCACGACCTTGCCCACGAGCGCCAGCCGGACCGTCTCCGGGGTGAGCGCGGCCCGCGCCAGCCGGGATCCGGTGAGGAGCACCCGCCGCGCCGGCTCCACGCTCGCCGGTGCCACCACGACGGCGGCGCCGTCGGACAGCCCGGCGTTCGACAGCGTCACGTCGTCGAGCGTGGCCTGGCCCGCGGGTCCTCCTGCCGGGGCGACGAGGGCCGTGGTCACCCGCGCCCCGGTCAGGGTCACGGCGTCCCACGAGCGCAGGCCTAGCGCGTCGATGACCTCGGGGTGCAGCCGGACGACGCCGCGCCGCGCGTCCGCCGCCGACGCGGCGAGCCGGACGACCAGGGTGATGGAGGGAACCACGGCACAGACGCTATCGGTGCCCACCCCGCCACAACCCCGGCGAGTCTCGCATTCCGACAGGGTGAGTCTCCCGAACCGTCGCGGTGAGTTCCGCATCCCGGCAGCGCCGAACGCGACACTCGCGGGTCGAGACGCGGGACTCGCCCTGCTCGAACGCGGGACTCACCCTGCTCCACGCGGGACTCGCCGGGTGTGGGTCAGCGGCGGCGGGCGCGGCGCAGGCCGAGGCGGAGGCGGTTGCGGGCGGGCTGGGCCGCCGGGCCGGGGGCGCGGCCGTTGCCGTGGCGGGCGGCTCGCTGCATGGCGCCGGCCGGGTCGTCGCCGAACCGGCGGACGGCGCGGGCGACGGCGCTGGCCCGCCCGGCCACGCGGTGGCGCAGCGGCGACCGGAGGCCGAGCCGCCGGGCGGAGCGTGCAGCCCGGGCGATGGCCCGTCGTTCCCGGACCGGGACGCCCCAGGCCTCGGGGTTCCGGGTGAGCCAGCGGTGCCGGTGGACCGTGTAGGGGATCGAACCGAGGTAGACGGCGGCCACGATGCTCATCCCGAGGAACGGCACGGTGATGAGCACGGCCGCCGCGATCGCGACGAGCACGAGCAGCGGCGCGATGTAGTTCGGCGACACGCGCACGCTCTTGAACGACAGCGTGGGCAGCCTGCTCACCATGAGCGCCGCGACGACGAGCGCCCACCCGCCGACCAGCCACGGGGCCGACCACCAGCCGGACCCGAAGTGCAGAGTGGCGTACAGCGGGAGACCGGCGGACATGGCAGCCGCGGGCGCGGGCACCCCGACGAAGAACTCCTGGGTGAACGGGAACTCGTCCACCTCGTCGAGGAGGGTGTTGAAGCGGGCGAGCCGCAGCATCATGCAGACGGCGAAGACGAGCGCGACGATCCAGCCGAACCGGCTGCCCTCCAGCCCCCAGATGTAGAGGACGAGGGCGGGCGCGACCCCGAACGAGACGAGGTCGGCGAGCGAGTCGAGCTCGGCCCCGATCCGGGTGGTGGCGTCGAGCAGGCGGGCGAGCCGGCCGTCGAGGGCGTCGCACAGGGCGGCGGCCCCGACGGCGGCGACGCACAGCTCGAACCGCCCGCCGAGCGCGAAGTAGACCGCGGACAGGCCGGAGCACAGCGCGAGGACGGTGACGGCGTTCGGCAGGAGCCGGACGCCTGCGGGGTAGTTGGTGCCGGGCATCAGGAGCTCCTGGGCAGTTCGGCCAGCACCGTCTCGCCGCCGATCGTGCGCTGGCCCGGCGCCACGAGGACCCGCGACCCGGGCGGCAGGTAGACATCGACGCGCGAGCCGAAGCGGATGAGCCCGAACGTCTCGCCTGCGGCGACCTCGTCGCCGGGCGCGATGTCGCAGACGATGCGGCGGGCGAGCAGCCCGGCGATCTGGACGACGCCGAGGCGCGTGCCGCGGTCGGTCTCGAAGAGCACTGCGTTGCGCTCGTTGTCCTCGCTGGCCTTGTCCAGGTCGGCGGAGAGGAAGGTGCCGGGGCGGTAGGCGACGTCGAGCACCCGCCCGTCGACGGGCACGCGCTGCACGTGCACGTCCAGCACGGACAGGAACACGCTGACCCGGGGCACCGGCTCGCGCGGGAGGTCCAGCTCTGCGGGCGGCAGGACATCCGAGACGGTGGCCACCGTGCCGTCCGCTGCGGCGAGCGCCACCCCGGTGAGCGGGGGGCGGACCCGACGCGGGTTGCGGAAGAACAGGGCGGTGGCGGCGGTGGCGAGCAGTCCGGCGGCGGCGCCGCGGCCGGTGGCGATCCGAACGAGGGCGGCCGCACCGGCCACCGCCGCGACCAGCGGGCGGCCCCCTGGGTGCATCGGCGGGACGGCGGCCCGGATCAGCCCGGCGATGTGCGACAGGGACGGCGCTGCTACCGGAGGGCGCTCGTACCTCGCTCCCTGCGCGTCTCCCCCGCGGGACGTCGCCGGCCCGCTCGCTCGGCAGGGCGGACGCGGTGCTGGGGGGCGTCGGGTCGTGCATGGAAGCGGATCGGCTCCTCCGGCGTGGCGACCCGGTCGGGCCGCGGTGGCGGCGGTTACGGTACGCCAGGGAGGGTGGCCGCGCCCCGCTGTGGTCACGTTCTGCCACTTCGCGGTGACGTCGGGAAGGAGGAGTGGGGAACGCAAAGGGCCGGGGCCGCCATCCCCCGAGACGACGACCCCGGCCGTGGAACCGCTCGTCCGCTCCCCAGCGACGGGCGGTAGGTCCTGTGCGTTGTGGTCCGGTTACCCAGCCCACTCCCAAATTATCCCCGAGCCCCCGCTCGATCGTCCAGGTCACGCGGGAAGGAACCCCGTGATGTGCACCGATCGGCCGAACACTCACCAATAAGACGCTCCGAGAGCTCTGATCGTTGCCTTCTTTGATTGTGATCCGCACCACAATCTACTGGACCGTCACCCGTCCAGCAACCAGGTCTCGACGCCGGATCCCGCCGGCAGCTCCGTGACGCCCTCGGGTACGACGACGAAGCAGTCCGCCCGAGCGAGCGCACCGAGCAGGTGTGAGGCGGGCCCGCCGAGCTCCCGGACCGTGCCCGTGACCGCGTCGAGGACGCCGCGCCGGAACTGGCGACGCCCGGATGGGGACGTCCACTGCTCACCCAGCGTGGCTGTCACGACCGCCCGGTGGAGGTGCGGATGGCCGAGCGCCGCCCGCAGCGCCGGCCGGACGAAGACCTCGAACGACACGTGCGAGCTCACCGGGTTGCCGGGCAGGGTGACGACGCCCAGGCCGTCCAGCTCGGCCACGCGCCCGGCTCCCTGCGGCCCGCCGGGCTGCATCGCGACCTTGACGAACTCGACGCCGCGGTCGGTGAAGGCGTCCTTGACCACCTCGTAGGCCCCGGCACTCACGCCACCGGAGGTGAGCAGGAGGTCCACGGCGCCGTCCTCGAGCCGCTCGCGCAGCCGTCCGAGGAACTGCTCGACGTCGTCGGCCACGAAACGCAGCAGCTCCGCGCTCCCCCCGGCCTCCTCGACCGCGGCGGCGAGCATCGGTCCGTTCGACTCGTAGATCTGGCCGGGTTGCAGCGGCGTGCCGGGGGCGACGAGCTCCGAGCCGGTGGAGAGCACGAGCACCCGGGGCCTGCGCCGGACGGGCACGGTGGCGCAGCCGACGGCAGCGGCCACGCCGATCTGCGTCGCTCCGAGCACCGTTCCGGCGGACAGCACGACGTCGCCCGCCCGGACGTCCTCCCCTTCGCGCCGCACGTGCGCGCCGGGCGCCGGCGCCGCCGAGAACCGCACGCGGTCGAGGCCGCCGTCGGTCTGCTCGACGGGCACGACCGCGTCCGCACCGGCCGGCACCGCCGCCCCGGTCATGATCCGGTGGGCCGTGCCCGGCCGCAGCGGCGGGACGTCGGTGCGGCCGGCCGGGATGTCCGCCGCCACCGGCAGCTCCACGGGGGCATCCGCGAGGTCCGCGGCCCGCACGGCGTAGCCGTCCATGGCGGAGTTGTCGAACGAGGGCAGGGCGACGCCCGCGACGACATCGGCCGCCAGCACCCGGCCCCGGGCCTGCAGAACCGGGACGTCCTCGGCCGGCATCGGGGTCATCAGCGCGGACACGACCGCTCGGTGTTCGTCGACGGTTCTCGGGGAGCTCGCCACGATGCGCATCCTGCCCGACCACCCCGCTTCGCCTCGGACGAGAGGTCGGATCTGAGGTAGCGTCGGCCGGGTCATTCAGCACTACGCACGCAGCACTGCATCATGGAGGTGCCGTGGCCCAGGGCACGGTCAAGTGGTTCAACGCGGAGAAGGGCTTCGGCTTCATCGCCACCGACGGCGGGCCGGACGTCTTCGTTCACTACAGCGCGATCCAGTCCGAGGGTTTCCGCTCCCTGGACGAAGGCGACCGCGTCGAGTTCGAGACGACAGCGGGCCGCGACGGCCGTAGCCAGGCCGACGCCGTCCGCCGGATCCCGTAAGGCCCGGATCCGCAGTCTCCCGGACCGGAAGTACACCACCTGACTCGACGGCCCAGCCTCCCCCGCTGGACGTGCCGGCGTACCTGCCGGGTTCGCCCGGTACGAGTCCGGCTCGCCGGCCCTGCCGGCGGAAACCTGGATCCGCCGATTCACGCACGGGACTTCCGGCCCGGGACATCGGAGCAGCGACGGCAGCGACGCATGTCGTCGCGGTGTCACACGGGGGGATCGGCGTGCAGCCGGTCCCCCCGGTCCGTTCCGCCCCCGGCCGGTCGCCTTGCACTCGCATGCGGTGAGTGCTAAAACCGGCACTGGCACTCGGCACGGTAGAGTGCCAATCGTCGAGCGGGTGAGATCGGCGCAGGGTTGCCGGTCGTCCGTCGCGGGCGCCGCGTTCGACGCGAGACTTTCGGGTCATCCCAATCGGAGGACTACACCCCCATGGCGAAGATGATCGCTTTCGACGAGGAGGCACGCCGCGGGCTCGAGCGCGGCATGAACACCCTCGCCGACGCCGTCAAGGTGACGCTCGGCCCGCGCGGCCGCAACGTGGTGCTGGAGAAGAAGTGGGGCGCGCCCACCATCACCAACGATGGTGTGTCGATCGCCAAGGAGATCGAGCTCGAGGACCCCTGGGAGAAGATCGGGGCCGAGCTCGTCAAGGAAGTTGCCAAGAAGACCGACGACATCGCGGGTGACGGCACCACCACCGCCACCGTGCTGGCCCAGGCCCTGGTCCGGGAGGGCCTGCGCAACGTGGCCGCCGGCGCCAACCCGATGGCGTTGAAGCGGGGCATCGAGAAGGCCGTCGAGGCTGTCTCGGAGGCGCTGCTCAAGTCCGCCAAGGAGGTGGAGACCAAGGAGCAGATCGCCGCCACGGCGTCGATCTCGGCCGCGGACTCCACCATTGGTGACCTGATCGCCGAGGCGATGGACAAGGTCGGCAAGGAAGGCGTCATCACGGTCGAGGAGAGCCAGACCTTCGGTCTGGAGCTCGAGCTGACCGAGGGCATGCGCTTCGACAAGGGCTACATCTCGCCCTACTTCGTCACCGACGCCGAGCGCATGGAAGCCGAGCTCGAGGACCCCTACATCCTCCTGGTCAGCTCCAAGATCTCGACGGTGAAGGACCTGCTCCCGCTCCTGGAGAAGGTCATGCAGGGCGGCAAGCCGCTCGCGATCATCGCCGAGGACGTCGAGGGCGAGGCCCTGGCCACCCTGGTCGTCAACAAGATCCGTGGCACCTTCAAGTCCGTCGCCGTCAAGGCGCCCGGCTTCGGTGACCGCCGTGAGGCCATGCTCACCGACATGGGCATCCTCACCGGCGGCGAGGTGATCTCGGAGAAGGTCGGCCTCAAGCTGGAGAACGCCGACCTGTCGCTGCTGGGCACCGCCCGCAAGATCGTGGTCACCAAGGACGAGACCACCATCGTCGACGGCGGCGGCGACGCCGACCAGATCGCCGGCCGGGTCAACCAGATCCGCGCGGAGATCGACCGCACCGACTCCGACTACGACCGCGAGAAGCTCCAGGAGCGCCTGGCCAAGCTCGCCGGCGGCGTCGCGGTCATCAAGGCCGGCGCGGCCACCGAGGTCGAGCTCAAGGAGCGCAAGCACCGCATCGAGGACGCCGTCCGCAACGCCAAGGCGGCCGTCGAGGAGGGCATCGTCGCCGGCGGCGGCGTGGCCCTCATCCAGGCCGGTGCGGGCCTGTTCGAGGGTCTCGGTCTCGATGGTGACGAGGCCACCGGCGCGAACATCGTCAAGGTCGCGCTCGAGGCCCCGCTCAAGCAGATCGCCATCAACGCCGGCCTCGAGGGCGGCGTCGTGGCGGAGAAGGTCCGCGGCCTCAACGCCGGCGAGGGCCTGGACGCCGCCACCGGCGAGTACAAGGACCTGATCAAGGCCGGGATCATCGACCCGGCCAAGGTCACCCGCTCGGCGCTGCAGAACGCCGCCTCCATCGCGGCGCTGTTCCTCACCACCGAGGCCGTCATCGCCGACAAGCCGGAGAAGAACCCGGCTCCGGCCGGCGGCGACCCGTCGGGCGGCATGGGCGGCATGGACTTCTGAGTCCGTCCACCCAGCAGTACCCGCACGTCTCGCAGGGGCGGCACCCACACGGGTGCCGCCCCTGCGGCGTCCCTGCCGCGACCGCAACCCCTCGATGCGGTCGCCATGATCAGGAGCGGATCCATCTGTCCGTCCTGCGGGGGCAGCCAGGACGGTAGGGCGGGTGAGCCGGGAGGGGTCCCGGCGTGATCAGCCCGCCCCGTACCGGGCGGCCGTCGCCGCGACACGCGCCACGAGGGCGGCGCGCAGCGGCTCGGGGCCGAGCACCTCGGCGTCCGGGCCCAGCGCCCACACCATGGCCAGCGCGTGGTCCAGGCCACCGAAGTCGATCTCGACACGCAGCCAACCGGCCCCGTCGGGGCGTTCGGCGTGCAACTGTCGGGCGCGGTCCACCAACCTCGCGCGCGCTGCCTCCCGCACCCGGACCGAGGCGGTGAAGTCGGGGAAGCCCGCCGCGAAGCGGGCGCGGCGTTCCTCCCACACCCGCTCCAGGTCGACCCCGGCCGGGCGGTCGGCGGGCTCGGCCATGTCCTCCACCTCCCGCATCCGCGAGACGCGGTAGGTGCGGTCGGCGCCGTCGCGGGTGGCCAGCAGGTACCACTGGCCTCGCGCGCTCACGAGGTCGATCGGGTCGACCGTGCGCCATCGCGGCTCCGCGCCCTCCGCGGCGTAGCGGACACGCAGCCTGCGGCCGCCGAAGACGGCACACCGCACGACGTCGAGCAGCGTGGGCTCGCCCTGGACGGGCGCCGGCCGTCGGATCATGCCGCCCGGGCGCACGAGGATGCGCCCTGCCGCTTCCGTGGCACGGTCGCGCTGCTGTTCCGGCAGGGCCGCCACGACCTTGCGCATCGCCGACGCGAGCGCGGGCTCCATCCCTGGCGCCGGCGCCCCGGCGCGCGAGCCGGCGACGAGCAGCGCGAGCGCCTCCTCCGAGCGGCTCCGTTCGTCAGCCGGAGACCACGAGCTTCTTGTCGTCGGTCAGAACCGGGCGGCCCTCACCGTCGGACGGATCGTCCTCGCGGATGCGCACCGTGTACTCCCCGGGTGCGAGGGTCACGGTGAAGGCGAACGGGGCGAACCGCTGGCCCTCCGAGGTGCTCGTGAAACCCTTCTGCACGAGACCACCGTCGCGCAGCACCTCCCAGAGCACGGTCGCCTCGAACACCGCCGCCTCGCCGCGGACCTCGACCTCTCGGCCGATGCGCTCGCCGTCGGCCGGCGAGTCGATCTGCACGAGCGAGCGCACGGACAAGGGGTCGCGGCGCTCGATGGGGGTGGAGGTGTCCACCGCACCCCACAGCTCGGGCACCCTCGCACCATCGACGAGGATCCGGACCGCGTCCGTCTCCTGCAGCGCCCCCTGCACCGTGTACACCAGCTGCTGCACCGTCAGGTCGGCGAGCTCGGGCTCCATCCGCTCCGACCCCACACCGGTGAGATCGACGACGATCGCGCCGCCGTCCCGGCGGACCGGTTCCCGCAAGGCGGTGCCGGACGGCCAGTGGTTGCGGTAGTCCGGGTCCGTGCCGGTCGGGGCGGCGAGCATCTCCCGCACCGCGGCACTCGCCGCGTCGCTCGTGACGGCGGCGTGGAACTCCCGCTGCAGCCGCGGCCCCGCTGCGGTCTCGGCCACGTAGTACACCGGTAGCGCGACCCGCGTCTCCTCCTCCGGAGGGGCGGTCGCCGGCGGTGTGGCCGGAGCCGGGCTCGCCGACGTCTCGGACACGGCGGGTGATGGCGCGTCCTGCTCCCCACCGGTGCCGCCACAACCGGCAACCAGCAGCGTGAGCAGGACGAGCGTCCATCCCGTTCGCCCGGCCATCGGATCACCTCCGATCCCAGGCTCCCGCGAGACGGTTCCGTCACCCGTCCGGCGCGCCGGACCCGCTCGGGTGGAGCCTCAGGCGTCGAGGGCGGGGGACGAGGCCTGGGCCCAGTACCGGCGGGGGATGCGGCCGGCCATCCGGGCGGCGCGGCCGGCCTCCACGGCGAGACGCATCGCGTGGGCCATCCGCTCCGGGTCGCCCGCACGGGTGACGGCGGTGGCGAGCAGCACCGCGTCGCACCCGAGCTCCATCGCCTGCGCGGCCTCCGACGCCGTGCCGATGCCCGCGTCCAGCACGACCGGCACCCCGGCCTGCTCGACGATCATCTCGATGTTGTGCGGGTTGCGGATGCCCAGGCCCGTGCCGATCGGCGAGCCCAGCGGCATCACGGCCGCACATCCGACGCCTTCGAGCTTGCGCGCGAGCACCGGGTCGTCGTTGGTGTAGGGCAGCACGGTGAAGCCGTCGTCGACCAGCTGCTCAGCGGCATCGAACAGCTCGATCGGGTCGGGCAGCAGCGTGCGCTCGTCGGCCACCACCTCGAGCTTGACGAGGTCGGTGTCCAGCGCCTCCCGGGCGAGCCGAGCTGTGAGCACCGCTTCGGCGGCCGTGCGACAGCCCGCCGTGTTGGGCAGGATCTCGATGCCGAGGCGGCGCAGCAGGTCGATCACCCCGGTGCCGGTGGCGGCGTCGATCCGGCGCATCGCGACGGTGGTGAGCGCGGTGCCGGAGGCCACCAGCGCTCGCTCGAGGATCTCCAGGTTCGTGGCCCCGCCGGTGCCCATGATCAGCCGGGAAGCGATCTTCCGGTCCCCGACCAGCAGCGTCTCGTCCACCGTCACCCTCCCTGCACCGCAGTCAGCACCTCGATGCGCGCCCCGGCGGCGAGCGCGACGGACGGCCACTCGGCCCGCGGCACGACCTCACCGTCCACCGCGACCGCGACCCCGTTCTCCGGGGCCCCGAGCGCGGCGAGCGCGTCGCGCACGCGCGCGCCGTCCCCGAGCTCGCGCTGCTCTCCGTTGATCCATACCTGCACGTACTACCTCCTCGCGAGCGAGAACCGGGCCGGGTCTGCGGCGCGCACCGGGTGGGGGACGGAGTCGCCGCGCAGCAGTGCCAGCACGGCGTCGGCGGTGACGGGCGCCAGCAGCATCCCGTTGCGGTGGTGGCCGGTGGCGACGAGCAGGCCGTCCGGGCCGAGCGCGCCGACCAGCGGCAGGTTGTCCGGGCTTCCGGGCCGCAGTCCCGCGGCGCTCTCCACCAGCGCGTACTCGGCGATGCCGGGCAGGATCCGTTCGGCGTCACGCAGCAGGTCGCGCACCCCGCCGACCGTGACTTCGGTGTCGAAGCCCAGCTCCGCCTGGGTGGCGCCGATGACGAGCCCGCCGTCGTCCCGGGGGACGACGTACACCGGGCGGCCGTCGACGAGCGCGCGCACCGTGCGCCGTGGCGGCGGGAACGCGCCCGCACGGTGTGCGATCCGCAGGATCTCGCCCTTGATCGGGCGCACCAGGTTGTGCAGCGTCGGATGGAGGGCGGCCGAGTGGGCGCCCGCCGCGACGAGCACCACGTCCGCCTCGACGTCGTCGCCGTCCGTGCGGACGCCCGTGACCCGCACCCCGTCGTCGACCACGGCCCGGGCCGCGCGTTCCACGACCGTGACGCCGGCCCGCTCGGCGGCGGCGCGCAGGGCGGCGAGCAGCACCCGGTTGTCGACGGCCAGGTCGTCGGGCACCGAGAGGCCGCCGCGCACGTCCGGGCCCAGCGCGGGCTCCAGGCGGCGCAGCTCCCGGCCGGACATGCGCTCGACGTCGCGGCCGAGGTGGCCCAGGAAGTCTGCGAGCGCGTCGAGCTCGGCGCGGTCGCCCGAGCCGGTGGCCGCGACCACCGTGCCGTCGGTGCGCAGCCCGGCCGGTTGCCCGGCGGCCGCTTCCAGCTCGGCCGCGAACCCGGGCCATCGCCGCACCGCGGCAACGCCGAGCTCCAACAGCTCCTCCTCGCCCGGCCAGGCCTCCGTGACGGGCGCGAGCATCCCGCCCGCCACCCACGACGCCCCGGACGCGGGCGCGGGGTCGAGCACCGTGACCCGCAGGCCGGCCGCTGCCGCACGCCATGCGCAGGACAGGCCGATCACGCCTGCCCCGATCACCGTCAACGAGTTCGACATCATCTCCGCTCCCTGCGCCGGCATGACCCGGATCAGGTTCGACGGTCGGGATCTGGTGGATCCCCTCTCAGCCCGCCGTACGGGCTCCCGTGCGCCACCTGCCATCCACCTTACGCCGCCCCGCCGGCAAGGCCGAACGAGCGGCTTGCGGCCGACGCGAGCGGGCCGGCGCCTGAAAGGCCCGCGAGCCGATGGAGCGCAGCGGCCACGATTCACGACCGTGAGACACATGACCGCGCGAGCGGGCCGGCGCCGACCCGCGGGGGAGGCGCGCAGGGAGCGAGGAACGAGCGACCGAGCACCGGAGGAGCGGGGCGGCGCCTGAAAGGCCCGCGAGCCCGCCGGAGCGAAGCGGAGGCCATCAGACACAGAGCCCGCCGGAGCGAAGCGGAGGCAATTAGAGTTGCCTAGCGTGCCTTCCCTCGACGGCGCCGCCGTGCGCAAGCGCCTGGACGACGCCCGCCTCTACCTCTGCACCGGCGCCCGCCGCCGTACCGGTGATCTCGCGGAGTTCGCCGACGCCGCGCTCGCGGGGGGTGTCGACGTCATCCAGCTGCGCGAAAAGGGCGCGGACGGGCCGCTCGAGGCCCGCGACGAGCTCGCCGCGCTGGAGGTGCTCGCGGAGGCGTGCGCCCGCCACGGCGCCCTGCTCGCGGTGAACGACCGCGCCGACATCGCCCGCGCCGCCGGCGCCGATGTCCTGCACCTCGGCCAGGACGACCTGCCCGTCCGGTGGGCCCGGACGGTGGTGGGCGAGGAGGTGGTGATCGGGCGTTCGTCCCACAGCCCGGACGAGACCATGACGGCGGCCGACGAACCCGGCGTGGACTACTTCTGCGTCGGCCCGTGCTGGCCGACGCCGACGAAGCCCGGCCGCCCGGCCCCCGGCCTGGACCTGGTGCGCACGGTCGCCGGCCGCGCGCCGTCCCGGCCGTGGTTCGCGATCGGGGGCATCGACCACGACCGGCTCGACGAGGTGCTCCGGGCGGGCGCCGAACGCATCGTGGTCGTGCGCGCGATCACCGAGGCGGAGGACCCACGCGCGGCAGCGGCGGCGTTCGCGGCGAAGCTACGACGGTGACGCGCGCCGGCCTGGCCCACGAGGACGACTTCCCGGACCGGGAGTTCATGCTCGGGGTCGCGCGACACCAGACGGAGCAGGCGCTCACCGCACTCGCCCGCTCCCGCTGATCACGGCGCGACGGTGGGCCGTCGCGATCCGACCGCGCGGCGGCCTGCCCATCGTGCCCGGTACCAGCGGATCAGCCAGAGCCAGCTCAGACGGTCGGCCTGCCGACGTCCACGGCGGACAGGTGCTCGTCTGCGCCTGCTGCGGTGGGTGGTCCTCGCGACGACGCGGAGGTCGGGTGGTTCGGGAAGGGCTGGGGTGTGGACGGCCGAGTCGAGGAGGGGCGAGTCGTGGAGGGGGCCGACGAGTACCCAGGTGGACCCGGAGCGCATGCCAGGCCGCTGCCAGATCCGTTGGCCTGGTGCGGAGCGCGCCGAATCGCGGACAAGACCGGCGTCGCCGATCACCGCAGCGGTGTTCACGAGTACCAGGGTGTCCTTCAGCCGGGCCGGAGTCGTCACGGCTCGCAGGCATCTTCACTACCGGCTGGCTTCATAACGTGATTGTTCGACTCCGCTCCGATAACGGGTCGAATGGTCAACGGTTCTCCGGCGAAGTCGAGGTGGGCAGCGGAGTCGTCGTGCGGTCCGCGGACCGGGCGGGGGCGCTCGGCTCGGCACCGATACCGGGCTCCGCCGTGGACGAGGGTTCCTCGGACTCCTCCGCGCTGGGCGTGGACTCGGCCGTGGACGTCGGCGCCTCGGTCGGTTCCGCGCTCGACGTGGGCGCCTCGGAATCCGACTCCGTCGCATTCCGGTCGCTGTGCCCCGTTCCGGGGGTCAGCACACGGCCGACCGACGTGCCGGACTCACCGGTGGTGAGAGTCGAGCCCTTCGCCCACTCGATCCCGGTGACAACCAGCAGGCCGATGACGAAGACCAGCACCGTGGCGCCGATCCACAGCCAGACCCGGCGCGGCCGGCGCAGGACGGGTTCGACGCGCAGCACGGTGGTCGCGTCGTCCGGCGAGAAAACCTGCGGCGCGGTCAGCTGGACGGTCGGTGCCTCCGAGCCCGAGGAGTCGGTTCGCCGCACCGGGAGCCGGACGCGGGCGACGAAGCGGTCGCGGGTGTGGTCGAGCGAGCGCTGGTAGAGCGTGGTGGCCACGGTGCTCGCCACCGACCCGAGGGCTGCTCCCGCCACGGTGCCGGTGGCGCCGAAGTACGAGCCGAGCACGGCGCTCGTCGCGGCGGCCCCGGCGCCGGCGAGCACCTTGTTGACGGTGAGGTCCACCGCCGCTTTCGCGGGCCCGGCAGGCTGCGGTTCGGTGCTCTCGGGGTCGGCGACGGGGCGGGGGACGGCAGGTGGCTGAGACATGGCTCCTTGGCAGGGTCGGCGGGGTCCGTCCATGCCAACGGTCCGCAGGCCCCGATCGCTCCAGATGATCAGCCTTCGTGAGCGCCTTCACCTTCCACGGCGGGATGCCGTAGTCCGCCGTGCCCTGGAGGTAGGGCCGATCGGAGCAGCGGCCACGAGAGCGCGACGCACAGCGCCACGAGCGGCCAGGTGAGCACGGTGCGGGCGATCCCGAGCGCGACGACGGCGTCCGCCGCGTACAGGGGGAGGAACACGGCGAGGCGCACGAGGTACTGCGCGACCCACACCCAGCTGGCGCGCTGGTACCCGCGCAGCAGGTCGGGGTCGCGCCGCCAGCGCGTGCGCTGGCCGAGCGCGGTGCCCACGACCAGCCCGAGCAGCGGCCAGCGCACCACGATCGACACGGCCCACGCGAGCGCGCTCGCCGCGTTGCTCACGATCTGTACCAGGAAGAAGTCGACGGCGCGGCCGGTGTAGAGCGCGATCAACGCCGCCACCGCCACGCCGAGCAGGCCGAACAGCACGGCGCGCGGCCGTTCGCCGCGCACCAGCCGGACCACCGCCACCACGGCACCGACGAGCACGGCCGCCCCGCCCGCCCACGCGACCGGGGACGCCCAGCTCGACGCGTCGGCCACCGTGAACGCCGCCACGAACGCGACCGGCGGCACGGTGGCGTCGACGGCGCCGCCGCGCCCGCCGAGGACCTCCGCGAGGCCCGGCTCCGCGGGGTCCTTCCGACGTGCCATGAGTTAAGGGTGCCCTATCTCCCCGAACGGATCACGCCCACTGGCGCGCGTCCCGGTCCTGGGTGATATTGGGGGCACTCCGCCCGTCGAGACCGTGACGGGACCGTGAACGAAAGGGGGCGGATGCCGATGAGACCCATCAGCAGCTTCCTCGCGCTCGGCGACAGCTTCACCGAAGGCCTGGACGACTGGCGCCCCGACGGTACACCCCGCGGCTGGGCCGACCGGGTGGCCGAACAGCTGAGCGCCGCCCGGCCGGGGTTCCGCTACGCCAACCTCGCCGTGCGGGGCAAGCTCCTCGACCAGATCGTCGAGGACCAGCTCGCGGTGGCCGAGCGGCTGCGCCCGGACCTCATCGCGTTCTGCGCGGGCGGCAACGACATCATCCGGTTCTCCTGCGACACCGACGCCCTCGCCCGCCGCTTCGACGCCGCGCTGGAACGGGTCACCGCCACCGGGGCGCACGTGCTGGTGTTCACGGGATTCGACCTCGGCCGGATGCACCCGCTCATCCGCCGGCTGCGCGGACGCGTCGCCTGCTACAACGAGCTGATGCGCGCCAGCGCCGAGCGCCACGGCAGCACCGTGGTCGACCTGTGGGGCATGGCGCCGCTCGCCGACCCGCGCACCTGGGGCCGCGACCGCCTGCACCTCACCGCCGAGGGCCATCGCCGCGTCGCCCTGCGCGTGCTGGAGACGCTCGGCGAGCCCGTCATCGACGACTGGCGCACCCCGCTGCCGGAGATGGCCCCGTCGCCGTGGCAGGACTGGGTGCGCGAGGACGTGCGCTGGATGCGCGAATTCGTGATGCCCTACGTCCGCAGGCGGTTGCAGGGCCACGCCACGGGCGACGGCTACGCGCCCAAGCGGCCCGAGCTCCTCCCACTGCGCACGCTCGAGCACCCTTGAGTGGCTGACGTCAGGAGCGGGGCAGGCCGAGTCCGTCGGCCACCCGGTCGGCGTGGAAGTCGCCGTCGCCGAAGGCGAGTGCGGCGCTCGTGGCGTGTTGCAGGTAGTGGTGCAGGTCGTGCTCGGCGGTGAAGCCGATGGCGCCGTGCACCTGGTGCCCGAGCGCGCACACCCGCTGGTAGGCGTCGCTCACCCAGGACTTGGCCACCGACACGGTGAGGGCCACCTCGTCGGGGTCCGCGCCGGGTGCTGTCAGCCGCCAGATCGCCTCGAAGGCGATGAACCGCGCGGTGAGGACGTCGATGGCCATGTCGGCACAGTGGTGCTGCACGGCCTGGAAGCTGCCGATCGGGCGGCCGAACTGCTCGCGCTGCCCCGCGTACTCCACGGTCATGTCCAGCACGCGCTGCGCGCCGCCCACCATCTCCGCGCACGTCGCGGCCGCCCCGAACGCGGCCGCGGTGGCCGCCACCGCGGCGCCACCGCCGACCCCGCCGATCACCCGCCCGGCCGGCACCGCGACGCCCGCGAGACGGATGTCGTTCTGGACGTTCGGGCCCACGACGCCGAGCCGCTCATGGGTGAGGCCCGCGGCGGCACCGTCGACGAGGAACGCCGTGAGCGCGTCGCCGGTCGCGGCCACCACCAGCACGTCGTCGGCGATGTGCGCGAACGGCACGAACCGGGCCGTCCCGTCGAGGACGTACCCGTCGCCGGACGCCGTGGCGCTGACGGTGGAGCCGTCCGTGCCCCAGCCGGCGCGCGGGGCGGCGCGGGCGTAGGCGATGGTGCGGCCCTCGACGACGCCGGCCAGCCAGCGCTCCCGCTGCTCGGCGGAACCGTGCCGCTCGATCACCGCGGCGCCGCACGCCACGGTGTGGAGGAACGGGCTCGGCACCTGGGCCGCGCCCAGCTCCTCGAGGAGCAGGCAGGCTTCGAGGAACCCCTCGCCGACCCCGCCGTAGGCCTCCGGCACGGCCAGCCCGGTCCAGCCGAGCTCGACCATCTCCTTCCAGAGATCGGTCGAGAAGCCGGCCGGGTCTGCGGCCACCGCCGCCACGCCGGCCGTCGCCACCCGCCCGGCGAGCACGTCACGGGCGGTGCTGCGGATGAGCTCCTGGTCCTCGGTGAGGGTCAGATCCATGTCGCGGTGTCGTCCTTCAGTTGGCGGGCGGGATCTTGTCCGAGCGCACCCACACTCCGGGCCGTTCCTCCCAGAACAGCTGCACGAGCACCCCGCCGGCGTGCTTGGGGTGGATGAACGTGTGCTTCCACGCCGCGCCGTCCTTGACGCCCTCCTCGTCGTCGAACGTGGGGATGTCGTGGGCGCGGCAGGCCGCCAGCGCGGCCTCCCAGTCGGCGACCTCGAACGTCACGTGGTGGGCGGCGGCCCCGTTGCGGGCGAGGAACTTGTCGACGAACGAGTCCTCGCCGCGTCCGGTGATCACCTCCCAGCAGATGCTGGAGCCGGGGACGTTGAGCACGAGGTCGGCCATGTCGGGGATCTCGTCGTCGGCGGTGCGCCATACCTCGACGAACCCGGCCAGGTCGGAGTACCAGCGCGACAGCTCGTCGCGGTCGTGGAAGGCCTGGCAGATGTGGTCGATGCCGCGGATGCCGATGGTCGGCCCGTCGGCGTCGATGGGCTTGACCTCCGCGGCGTCGTCGTCGCCGAGCATGGCGAGGTGACCGGGCCCGCGCAGCCGCCACAGCACCCCGGGACCGTGCTCGGGCGGCGACAGCGATGCCTCCACCCAGCGGCCGGGCACGGAGTCGGTGACCTTGAGCCCTCGGCTCTCGAGCTCGGCGACGGCGGCGTCGAGATCCGGCACCTCGGCCCCGACGTGGTGCAGGCCGGGACGCCCGCCCTTCTCGTCGAGCCAGGTCGAGAGCGCCCCGCCCTCGCCGGACGGCGCGAGCACCACCCAGGTCTGGCCCGCAGCGCCGGGCACCGCGAGCCGGGCCCCGCGGACGCCCGCCGCCGGGTTGTCCCACAGGTGGGTGCGCCGGAAACCGAACAGGCCCTCCAGCAGCGCGAGTTGCTTGTCCAGGTCGGGAGCGGCCACCGCGACGTGGTCGATCCGGTAGATCTTGAGCATCTTCTCGTGACTCCTCAGCTGGGGTGCGGCTCGATCCAGTCGTAGCCGGCGGTCACCAGCTCCTTGACCAGGCGCAGGTTGTAGCGGTTCATCGCCGCGATCCGCTCGGCGAGCGCGGCCACCTTCTCGTCGAACTCCTCGGCCGCGAACACGTCGTTGACGAGGCCGAGCCGCAGGGCCCGCTGCGCGTCGAGCCGGACGCCGGTGAAGAGCATCTCCTTGGCCCGCGCCATGCCGACCCGCGCCGGCAGCCGCTTGAGCCCACCCCAGCCTGGGGCGCTGCCGCCGACCTCGGGCTGGTCGGGGTCCTCCTTGCCGTCCATGAACTTCGGCTGGTGCGGCGGCCGGGCGGAGAGAGTGATCTCCACCAGCCCCATCTTCGCGTTGTCGGAACAGACGATGAAGTCCGCGCCCAGCGCCAGCTCCAGCCCGCCGCCGACGGCGTAGCCGTGCACCGCGGCGAACACCGGGATCGACAGGCGCTCCATCATCGCGAACGTCTTCTCGCCGAGGCGGCCCTGCTCGATCCGGTCGGCCTTGGTGAGCGACTCGGACCAGTCCAGGTCCATGCCGGCGCAGAACCCCTTGTCGCCCGCCCCGCGCAGCACCGCGACGCAGACCTCGGGGTCGTCGTCGATGTCGGTGAAGACCTTGCGCAGGCCGTGCATCATCTCCGGGGTCAGGGCGTTGAGCTTCTTCGGCCGGTCGAGGGTGATCCAGCAGACGCGGTCCTTGACGACGACGTCCAGTCCTTCGGTCATGAACTTCCTCCTAGGAACGGGGCAGGCCGAGGCCCCGCGTGGCGATGACGTTGCGCTGGATCTCCGACGCGCCGCCGAGGAACGTGGCGGCCACGGCGTCCAGGCGCATGTGGGTGAAGGCGGCGGCCAGCGGGGCGTCCCCGCGCTGCCACAGCAGGCCGTGCGTGCCGAACACCTGGGCGCCGGTGCGGGCGAGCCGCTGGTGCAGCTCGGCACTGAACAGCTGGTTCACGGATGCCTCGTACCCCGGCACGGGGTTCGTCACGCTGTAGCGGGCGATGTTGTACAGCACCCGCATCTCGACGTAGCGCCGCGCGATCTCCTGGCGGGAGCCCCGCTCCCAGCCCTCCCGCAGGTGCTCGCGCCCCTCCGGGGTGCCGATGTGCTCGACGAGACGGGCGATCGCCTGCTCGTACTTGATCGTGGCTCCGATACCGGCGCGCTCGAAACTGAGCGCGTCCATCGCCACGTACCAGCCCCGGTTCTCCTCGCCCACCCGGTTGGCGACGGGCACCCGCGCGTTCTCGAAGAAGATCTCCGAGAACGGGGCGTCACCACGGATGTCGCGGATCGGCCGGACCGTGACCCCCGGCGTGTGGACGTCGACGAGCAGGAAGGTGATCCCCCGGTGCTTCGGCGCCGCGTCCGGATCGGTGCGGACCAGGACGAAGAGCCAGTCGGCGTTGTGGCCGAGCGAGGTCCACACCTTCTGCCCGTCCACCACGTAGTGGTCCCCGTGCTCTTCGTCACTGGCCCGCACGGCCCTCGTCCGCAGGCCGGCGAGGTCGGAGCCCGCGCCGGGCTCGGAGAAGCCCTGTGCCCAGGCGCGCTCGCCGCGGGCGATGGGGGGCAGGTGCTCGGCGCGCTGCTCGTCGGTGCCGTGGGCGAGCAGGGTGGGGCCCAGCAGGAACGCGCCGATGCCGTTCACGGTGGGCACCCGCGCCCGCATCATCTCCTCCTGGAGGATGAACTCCTCCATCGCCGACAGGCCGGCACCGCCGTACTCGACGGGCCAGTGCGGGGTGATCCAGCCGCGCTCCGCCAGCGTCGCGGCCCACTCGCGGGCGCCCGCCCGGCGCGCCGGGTCCGGGCTGTTGCGGTCGACCGGCCAGTTGTAGCCCCGGACGTCCTCCGGCTCGAGGCTCTGCTCGGCGTCCGGGTCCGGGGTGTACGCGGGCGGGAACCGGTCGCGGACGAACGCCCGCACCTCGGCGCGGAACGCTGCCTGCTCGGGAGTGTCTTCCCAGTTCACGCGGTCCTCCCGGGGGTCGACTCGGCAGCCGCTGATGCCTGGTTGGCCCGCACGCCGGGCGCGGCGTGCTCGCGGTCCCACGTGCCCGGGGTGAGCCCCTGGTCGCCCATCGCCCGCAGCTCGTGCTTGGCCACCTTGTCGGTGGGCGTGCGCGGCAGCTCGCTGACGAACTCGATGTAGCGCGGCACCATGAACGACGGCAGCTTGGCGGCGCAGTACGCGACGAGATCGGGCTCGGACAGCTCGGCGCCGGGAGCCCGCACGACCGCCAGCTTGACGTCTTCCTCCCCCAGCGCGGACGGCACGCCGAACGCGGCCGACTCGACGACATCCGGGTGCAGGTTGACCTCGCATTCGATGTCGAACGCGGAGATGTTCTCCCCGCGCCTGCGGATGGCGTCGGCGATCCGGTCGAGGAAGTAGAAGTAGCCGTCCTCGTCGCGCCACGCGCGGTCACCGGTGTGGAACCACATGTTGCGGAACGCCCTCGCGGTGGCCTCGGGCATGCCGTAGTAGCCGGTGGTGATCACGAACGGCTGCTTGGGCCGCACCACGAGCTCGCCCGGCTCGCCGGCGGGCACCTCGCGGTCGTCCTCGTCGACGACGGCGACGTCGAAGCGCTCGGCGTGGGCCTGCCCCATCGAGCCGACCCGCCACTGCCCGTACGGGCTGCCGGTGGCGATGCCCACCTCGGTGCTGGTGTAGGTCTCGGCCGACCGCACGCCGAAGCGTTCCAGCAGGGGCCTGTCCAGCGCGGACTTGCCCATGTAGAACGTCTCGAGTGGGTGATCGCGGTCCCGGGGTCCCGGTGGGGCGCTCAGCAGGATCGGGATCATCGCGAAGACGCTCATCGTGACCTGTGCGTCGAAGTACCGCACGTCGTCCCAGAACCGCGAGGCGCTGAACCGCTCGACAATGCCGATCGAGCTCCCCGACAGCAGCGAGGAGAACACCCCGTCCCACAAGCCGGCGGCATGGAACAACGGCAGCGGGCAGTACGTCGTCTTGCCCCACCTGTCCAGGAAGTCCAGCGAGTCGTGGGCGCAGGACAGGGCCAGCGCGTGCGACACCATCGCACCCTTGGACCGTCCGGTCGTGCCGGACGTGTACATGATCGCCTGCAGGTCGGAGAACCGCGCACCGCCGTGGACCGGTTCGGCGCCGTGTGCGAGCAGGCGGGTCATCGGGATCGCGCCCTCGCCGAGCACGGCGAGCGACGGCTCCTGCCCGCGGACGATCACGCGGACCGGGTTCGGCAGCGTCGGCAGCACCGGCGGGAGGCGATCGGCGTACTCGGCGTCGACCAGCAACGTCGAGACGTCCGCGCTGTCCAGCACGTGCCGCAGCAGCTCCCCCCGGTACGCCGTGTTCACCGGCACCGCGACCGCCCCGAGCCGCGCGAGCGCGACGATCACGGGTACGAACTCCGGGCAGTTGGGCAGCATCACGGCGACGTGGTCACCGCGACGCACGCCCTCCGCCGCCAACCCGTTGGCGTACCTGTCGGCCGCGGTGTCGACCTCGGCGAAGGTCAGCTCGCCGTCGCGGAACCTCAGGAACGCCGCGTCCCTGTGGGTCTCCGCGCGGGATCTGACGACGTCCCCGAGTACGAGACCCTCCAGCCAGTCCTGGTTCATCACACCTCCCTCGACCGGGCGAAACGGCCGCCACCGCGGTGCGGTGGCAGCCGTTCGCGACGCCCGGGACGGCGGCCTCCCTAGGAGGCCTCTGCCTCCGGCGCCTCGACGATCAGCGGGTACACGCCGTTCTCGTCGTGCACCTCACGGCCGGTCACCGGCGGGTTGAACACGCACACCGTGCGCATCCGCGTGCGCGGACGCAGCTGGTGGTGCTCGTGGCCGTTCAGGACGTAGATCGAGCCCGGGCCGAGCCGGTAGGTCACACCGTTGTCCTTGTCGAGGATCTCGCCCTCGCCCTCGACGATGAAGACGGCCTCGATGTGGTTGGCGTACCAGAAGTCGTTGACCGAACCGGCGTCGAGCACGGTCTCGTGCACCGAGAACCCGACGCCGTCGCCGGCCAGCACGATGCGCTTGCTGCGCCAGTGCTCGGTCTGGATGTCGCGCTCGGTGCCGGTGATCTCCTCGAGCGTGCGGACGATCACGCGGACATCCCTTCGGTGACGGCGCGGACGGACTCGGCGACCACCGCCAACCCCTCCTCCAGTTCGGCGTCGGTGATCGTGAGCGGCGGCATGAGCTTCATGACCTCGTCGGTCGGGCCGGCCGTCTCGATGATCAGCCCTCGCTCGAACGCCGCGGCGCACGACTTGGCGGCGAGCTCGGGCTGGGAGAAGGCGAGGCCGCGGGCGAGGCCGCGCCCCTTCGGGGTGAGCTCCACGCTGTCCGAGGACGCCGCGAGCTCGGTGAGGGCGGCTTCCACCCGCTCGCCCTTGGCGATGGTCGAGCGTTCGAGGGTGTCGTCGGCCCAGAACTCGCGCAGCGCCGCCGTGCCGGTGACGAACGCGGGGTTGTGCCCGCGGAACGTGCCGTTGTGCTCGCCCGGCCCCCACTGGTCGAGCTCGGGTTTGATCAGCGTGAGGGCCATGGGCAGGCCGTAGCCGCTGATCGACTTGGACAGGCAGACGATGTCGGGCTGGATGCCGGCGGCCTCGAACGAGAAGAACGGGCCGGTGCGCCCGACGCCCATCTGCACGTCGTCGACGATCAGGAGGATGCCGTGGCGCCGGCACAGGTCGGCGAGCCCCTGCAGCCACTCGATCCGGGCCGGGTTGATGCCGCCCTCGCCCTGAACCGTCTCCACGATGACGCCGGCGGGCTCGTTCAGGCCGCTCCCCGCGTCGCCGAGGAGCTTCTCGAACCACAGGAAGTCGGGGACCGTGCCGTCGAAGTAGTTGTCGAACGGCATGGGCGTGGCGTGCACGAGCGGGATGCCGGCGCCGCCGCGTTTCATCGAGTTCCCGGTGACGGACAGCGCGCCCAGCGTCATGCCGTGGAACCCGTTGGTGAAGTTGATCATCGACTCGCGGCCGGTGATCTTGCGAACGAGCTTGAGTGCCGACTCGACGGTGTTGGCCCCGGTCGGCCCCGGGAACTGCACCTTGTAGTCGAGACCGCGCGGCTTCAGCACAAGCTCCTCGAACGTGCGGAGGAACTCACCCTTGGCCACCGTGTACATGTCGAGGCCATGGGTGATGCCGTCGCGCGCGAGGTACTCCAGCAGCGGCGCTTTCAGCGCCGGCGGATTGTGTCCGTAGTTGAGTGCACCGGCACCGGCGAAGAAGTCGAGATAGCTGCGGCCGTCAATATCAGTGATCCGCGATCCACTAGCAGTGTCGAAAACTACCGGCCAATTCCGGCAGTAACTGCGGACCTCGGACTCGATGTTGTCGAAGACGGACGTTTCCACGGGCCTCTCCCTGTGAAACGGTCGTAGCGATCGGCCGGTCATTTCGCGACCGGTCCGATCCGGAACAAGATTTCAGGCTCGTGGTCGTCGCCGAGCAGTTCTGCACCGAACAGCTCGCTACGGGACACCGCCGCGCCCCGCCGCTCCGCGAAGCGACTGAAGAGGGCGATCGACCCGGTGTTGTCGGGCGTCACGGTGGCCTCCAAGTAGTCGACCTCGGGAACCCGGTCGAACAACGCATCGAGCATGGCCGCCGCCAGCCCTCGCCCGCGCGCGGCCGAGTCCACCCCGACCTGCCAGACGACCAGCGTGGACGGCTCCTCCGGACGGCGGTACCCGGTGACGAACCCGAGCACGTCCCCATCGCGGCGCGCCACCACCGACGTGGCGGCGAAATCACGGCACCACAGGAGGTAGGCGTATCGCGAGTTCACATCGAGAACCCCGGTGGCCTCGGCCAGGCGCCAGCACGCGACGCCGTCCGAGACCTCCGGCTGACCGATCGTCAGCTGTTCCCCGATGTTTGAAGGTGTGCGCTGGGGGCATCCGGCGAGTGCGGCCATGTCCCAGGAACTTAACAGGCCAGAAATCGCCACGCTCGTCGTGCTTGGAGCCGCACCCACCTCGAATGTGACTGCTATCACATTTGCGTTTGGCGATCACGGCGACCGGGAACCGCCTCATTCTCCCAGGTCACGACAGGATTTCGGACGTTCTACGCACGGTCGATGGGCACTGTTCCAGGCACAGATCACGAAATCGCAACGACCATCACACCCCGCTACGCTGACGCCGTGCCGCCCGCTGCCCCGTCCCGGTCCGTCGTCGTCACCGGAGGCGGCCGTGGCGTAGGGCGCGCGGTGGTCGAACGCCTGCTCCGCGACGGCGCCCACGTGACCGCGATCGAGCTCGACGCCGGCGCGCTCGACTGGCTCTCCGCACACCCCCGCGCCACCGGCGTGGTGGGCAGCGCCTCCGACGAGGCGGTGGCCGAGGAGGCCGCCGACCGCGCCGAGCGCGGCGCGCCGCTCACCGGCTGGGTCAACAACGCCGCCGTCTTCCGCGACGCCTCCGTGCACACCTCGCCGGCGCGGGAGGTCCTCGACCTCGTCCACACGAACCTCGCCCCGGCCGTCGTCGGCGCCACCACCGCGGTGCGCCGGTTCCTCGCGGCCGGCACGGGCGGCGCGATCGTCAACGTCTCCTCCCACCAGGCCCAGCGCGCGGTGCCCGGCTGCACGCCCTACGTCACGGCGAAGGCCGCGATCGAGGGCCTCACCCGCGCGCTCGCCGTCGAGTACGGGACGCGCGGCGTGCGCGTGAACGCCGTGGCGCTCGGCTCGATCGCCACCGAGCGCTACACGGCGTTCCTCGACGGGCTCGACCCCGCGGGCGTCGCGCACGTCGAGGAGGAGATGCGGCGGATCCACCCGCTCGGCCGGGTGGGCGCCGCGGACGAGGTGGCGTCCGTGATCGCGCACCTGCTGTCCGATGACGCCGCGTACGTCACGGGGGCCACGGTGCCGGTCGACGGTGGTCGCTCGGTGCTCGCCCGCGACCCCGAGGCGCACGACACCTGAGCGCAAGCCGGGCCGTTCGGCCCTCGACGGGCACCCCCGCCGCTGGTGCACTGGCCGGCTCATCGGCGCGAGGAGGTTCGCCATGGCCAAGTTCGCGATTTTCTTCAGCTACAAGCCGGAGACGTGGAACCAGATGCTGATGAAGCCGGGGGATCGCGCAGCGGCTGTACGGGATCTGGCGTCGTCCGTCGGCGGCTCCGTGGAGTCGATGTACTTCATGTTCGGGGATCGGGACGGCTTCGTCGTCGTCGACGTCCCGGACACCGACGCCGCCGCCTCCATCTCCATCGCCGTGAGCAGCAGCGGGGCGTTCTCCCATCTCGAGACCCGCCAGCTCATCGCTCCGGAAGGTCTGTCGGCGGTGCTGGAGAAGGCGGCACGCGCGCGGGAGGCGTACCGGCCGCCGGGCGAGTGACCCGCAGCGCGTTCAACGTCACCATCTGGTGCGCCGCTGCGCCCCAGTCGGTCGCCTCGGCCAGTGAGGCCGAGCCGGGTGGCCGCCACCACGGACGCACGGCGCGCCAGCCACCGTCGCGGCGCTGCTTCCCGGCCACCACGTCCCTGGCCCGCCGGGTCCGCTGCTCGCCCTGGAAACCGGCCCGGTCGAGCACCACGAGCGCCTGCAGCACGTCGTAGTGCCAGTACGGCGGATAGTGCAGATCGACGACCGACCGGTGCAGCGGCCGGTCCGTTCCACCCGCGAACACGACGTGGCGCGCCAGCAGCACCTCGGCCGCCGCCGTGGCGGCCTGCCGGCTGCGGGCGTCGCCAGTCGCCGTCGCGTACTCGTGCAGGCCCCACAGCGCGGGCAACGTCTCGTGCACCGACGAGCGGACCACGCCCGCGCGCGGGTCACAGTCCCAACCGCCGTCCGGCCACTGACCGGCGATGAGGTGCTCGACGAGCCGGTCCACGCGCTCGTCTCCGGCCAGACCGAGCCGGCACGCCACCGCCACCGCGTTCCCCTCCTGCGAGGCGTGCATCCGGCGGCGACCGTCCACGTCCAGGACTCCGGCGAGGCGGGTGCCCGCCGCCCAGTGGTCGAGCACGGCCGCCGCCGCGCGCACGGCGGGCACGTACCCGGCCGGCACCCCGAGCTCGACGAGCGAAACCAGCCTCCAGTGCGTCCCCGCCCATTTGCCGTACGGGCGACGGAGCGTGGCCGGATCCTCCAGGCCGTCGAGCAGCCCGCGCACGAGCGGGCTGCGCAGCACGTCCTCGTCCGGGGTCGGGTCGCCGAGGAGATCGCGACGCGCCAGCCCACGGATCGCCGGGTCGGCGTCGGCGGCGAGCCGCGCGGCAACGGCGTCCGGCGCGGGAGGCATCCGCGCATCAGAGCACGGGGTCGGAAGCTCGGGAAGGCGTCCGCGGCACGACGAGGACCGTGAGGACCGGCCCCGGCCGGGGCCATTGAGGACAGGAGTTGACACCTTCCCGACCTAGCGTCCGCCGCATGACGACCACCGAGGCGGACATCCGCCCGTTCACCCTCGACATCCCGCAGACCCAGCTGGACGACCTGCGCGCCAGGCTGGCGAACACCCGCTGGCCGGACGAGCTGCCCGGCGTGGGGTGGAGCCGCGGCGTTCCGGTGGGGTACCTGAAGGAGCTGGCCGAGTACTGGCGCGACCGCTTCGACTGGCGGGCCCAGGAGGCGGCGATCAATCGGTACCGGCAGCACATCACGACGATCGACGGGCAGAACGTCCACTTCATGCACGTCCGCTCGCCCGCGCCGGACGCCACGCCGCTGCTCCTGCTGCACGGCTGGCCCGGCTGCTTCGCCGACTTCCTCGACGTGGTCGGCCCGCTGTCCGAGACCTTCCACCTGGTCGTCCCGTCGCTACCCGGGTTCGGGTTCTCGACGCCGCTCGCCGGCCCGGGCATGAGCGCCGCCCGGATGGGAGGTGTGCTGGCCGAGCTGATGACCCGCCTCGGGTACGAGCGGTTCGGGATCCAGGGCTACGACGCGGGCGGCTGGGTCGGGCCCGCGATCGGCCGGCAGGTGCCCGACCGGGTGCTCGGCATGCACCTCAACGCGCTGCTCACGTTCCCGAGCGGCACGGAAGGCGAGTTCGACGGGCTGACCGACGTCGAGCAGCGCCGCTGGCAGGCGATGCAGGACTTCAACGACGGCTACCTCCAGTGCAACTCGAAGCGACCGCAGACCGTGACCTACGGGCTGCACGACTCGCCGGTCGGCCAGCTCGCGTGGATCGTGGAGAAGTTCAAGGAGCTGACGGCCCCCGAGGACGGGCTGCCCGAGGACAGCATCGACCGCGACCGCATCCTCACCGACGTCTCCATCTACTGGCTCTCCGGCTGCGCAGGGTCGGCGGCCCAGATCTACTACGAGGAGCTCAGCGCTGTCGGGGACAGCTGGGAGCCCACGCCCCGCGGGACCGTCCCGACCGCCGTGCTGCTCTCCACCCACGACGTGACGATCCGTCCCTGGGCCGAGCGCGATCACCACGTCGTTCGCTGGACCGAGCTCGACCGCGGCGGGCACTTCCTCTCGATGGAGCAGCCGGAGCTGCTGGTCGCCGACGTCCGCGAGTTCTTCCGGACCGTGCGCTGAGCCGTGGCCGATGGGCAGCTGGGCGTCGAGGTTCGGCGGACGGCCCCGCCGCACGAGCTCAGCGGTCCGGCGGCAGGGCGTTCCGCAGCCGGATCCCGCTGAACCCGAGCGTGCTCGCCACGACGGCATCCCAGAAGGGCCACAGGCGTGGCAGCAGGCGCAGCTCGATGCCGGCTTCCTCGTGGAGCGCGAAGAGGTCGCCGACCCGCTCCGGCGGCCCCAGCGGCCGGACCGGCACCTCCGCGACGTGGGCGCTCGGCTCCGGCTCCCCGTCCCGGCGCGCCGGCTCGGGCTCCTCGAACGGACGGAACGGGGCCGCCGGCAACCGGTACGCGTACAGCCGCACCGAACGCATCCGCTCCAGCCAGGCGTACTCCACGGCGTGCACGCGCGGCGCCCGGGACGGCCCGATGACGCGTGCCGCGTCCGAGGCGGTGGAGCTCGCGGTCGGCCACGTCAGGACGCGGGGGCACTCGCGCGGGAACCAGTAGGCGGGCGCCCGCAGCGCGTCGACGGCCCACACGTACGCAGCCGGGACGCGCGCGGTGGCGGCGACGTGCGGGACGAACTCGGTGATCGTCGGGTCCTCCGAGAAGTGGAGGACCTCGCCGTCATCCGGACGCACGGCAGCCGGCACTCATTTCCGGCCGTACTCGGCCATCACCTCTGCCTTCCACGTCCCGTACTCGGCCCGGTCGTCCCGCAGGCCCATCTCCGCGATGCAGTCGGCACACCGGCCGACCACCCAGAGCAGCGACTCCCGGGAGCACCGCACGCACGGGCGCGGCTCCGCCATCACGTTGTCCTCGACAGCGACGGTCACGCGATGGATCCTGCCACGGCCCTCGGACGGTGTTGCGAATGGCGGCGCGCGATTCCGGGCTCGGCTCATGATCACTAGTCGGGTGCATGGGCGGCCACATCCGGCCGTGTGTGCACCCAATGGGTGATCATGGCTGCCGGCGGCTCGCCCCGGCTTCATCGATTCCGATCCGTCAGCCGATCGACTGGGCGAAGCGGAAGAACCCGTGCGGGTCGTAGGTCCGCTTCACCTCGGCCAGCCGGGCGTAGTTCTCCGCGTAATAGGCCTCCTGCCAGCCGGCGAGCCGGGGATCGATGAAGTTCTGGTACGCCTCGCCTCCGGAATACCGGTCGATCACGGCAAATCCCTCGTCCGCCCACTCCTCGGCAGCCCGGCGATCCTCGCCATCGGGCAGATCCCGGTCCAGACCGATCCAGAACGCCAGGTAGAACTGGGCGTCCCGATGGACGTATGCCGACGCGGTTCGCGGAGTCCGATTGGCCTGCCCGCCGAGCGCGAAGAAGCTCAGCAGACGGACCTGGCCGGGCCGGGGATCACGCTCGAAAGCGGCCAGTACGGTCGCGATTCCCGAGGCCGGGATCGCCTCTTCCAGCAGGATGCCGCGGTCGACCGCGAAAAGCTGCCGGGGAATCACCGCATCCGGGTTCTGACCTGTCCATTGCCGCTGTTCAGCCGTCGTGTCGGCGACGCCGTACACCGCCGTCATGGCGTCGAGGTACGAGTCCTCCTGCGCCGTGCGGATCTCCGGCGAGCGGCCGACGTCCGCCACCAGCGCATCGATGCGGCGCTCGAGCGCGGCCTGGTCGCCCAGCCACCCACCGGCGACGTCGACGGTGGCGGGATCGGTGCCCGGCGCCGTGACGCTGAGTGCGGAGCCCATCTCGTCGGGGGCCTCGACCATCCACCGCTGCCAGGCGGCGAGCACCGCGGCGGCGGCGTCCCACGGCCACCGGAGGTGGTAGCTGACGATCGTCGGGATGCGCCGCGGGAGCATCTCGTACTCGGTGATCACCCCGAAGTTCCCGCCGCCCGCGCCGCGCAGCGCCCAGAACAGCTCCGGCTGCACAGATTCCGAACAGCGCACCACCCGGCCGTCCGCGAGAACGACCTCGGCCGCGAGCACGTGGTCGCACGCCATCCCGTAGCGGCGGGTGGTCCATCCGAACCCGCCACCGCTGATGAAGCCGCCCGCCGACACCGTCGGGCACAGCCCGCCGGGCACGGCGACGCCATCCCGCCACAGCGCGGGCAGGGAGTCGACCTGCCGCGCGCCCGGCCCGATGATCGCCCTCACTCCGTCGCCGACGCGCCGGGTGCCGACGTGCGAGATGCGCGAGACGTCGATGACGAGCCCGTCGGTGGTCGAGTACCCGCCGAGGCTGTGCCCGCCGCTGCGCGGCACAGCCGGGATGCCGCTGTCCTGGCAGAACGCCAGGCATGCCGCAACGTCCGCCGACGTCTCGCAGAACGCCACCGCGCTCGGGAACACGTCGTCGAACTGCGCCCAATAGAGCACCCTCGCCCGGTCGTACCGGGCGTCGGAGGGCGTCACCAGATCTCCTCGCAAGGACCCGCGCAGCAGCTCCCACCCGGCGGATCGTGCCTTCATCGCCACAACGCTCATGTGGCCATGGCAGCACCGGCACAGCGCGTGTGTCGTGAACGGATCGGCCACTGCCGGCATCGATGATCCTCGTCGAGGCGGTGCACCGGGCCGAGAAGTGCTACCACTCGACCGACCTGTTCCGAGTCACCCAGAACATCCCACCGGCCCCGGCCGGCTGACAGCCCGCCTTCGGGAGGACGCCATGACGACCACCGGGCATCTGGTGTCGGACCGTTTTCCCCGCAGCTCCCGCTACGACCCGGACTGGGTCCTCGCCGGCGTCAGCGGCGGAGCGAACTCGTTGTGGCTCACCGAGTGGCTCACCGAGGCGATGCCGCTCCGCCCGGGGATGAGGGTCCTGGACCTGGGATGCGGCCGCGGCGCCTCGTCGATCTTCCTGCACGCGGAGTTCGGTGTGCAGGTGTGGTCGACGGACCTGTGGTTCAGCGTGGACGAGCGCGCACGACGCATCCGCGACGCCGGCATGGCCGACGCCGTCCTCCCGATCCACGCCGACGCTCGCGCGTTGCCGTTCGCCGCCGACTTCTTCGACGCGATCGTCAGCATCGACTCGTTCGTCTACTACGGCACCGACGACCTGTACCTCGGCTACCTCGCCCGTTTCCTCAGGCCGGGAGCACCGATCGGCATCGCCGGCGCCGGGCTCGTCCAGGAGATCGACGGCCAGGTCCCCGATCACCTGGCCGCATGGTGGGAGCCGAGCATGAGCTGCCTGCACTCCCCCGGGTGGTGGCGGCGGCACTGGGAACGCAGCGCCGTCGCCGAGGTCGAGCTCGCCGATGCCATGCCCGACGGCTGGCGCCACTGGCAGAACTGGCAGCACGCTGCCTCGCCGGACAACCACGTGGAGATCGAGGCGCTCACCGCCGACGGCGGGCGCTACCTCGGCTACGTCCGCGCGGTCGCGCAGCGCGGGCCCGACCGGGGCCTCGACGACCCGATCGTCTCCGTCCCCGTCTCGTACACCGAACGCCCGGTCTTCCGGCCGCGACGCACGTCCTGACCCCGCCCCGGCTGCCTCAATCGGTGCCGGGCCGCTCGTCCCCGGGACGCCTCCCGCCCCGCGCCTCCTCCGGGGGAGCAGCGCGCCCGAGCTTCCGGTTCAGCGCATCGGCTCCGCGGACACCGAGCAGGCACCCGCCGACGCCGGCCAGAGCCGCCGCGACGAACCCCGCAACCTCCAGCACGGTCACGAGGCCCGCTCGACCGTCTCTTCGTGCTCGTACAACCTCGGGCCTCTCGTGGTCGGGGGAGCGCTACCGCGCAAGGCCACTCGACCGGGTGATCGAAACACACGGACGGCGGCACGACGCGAGGGCGGTCGTCTACGACGGCGGCCACGTCCAGAGGCCACGGAGCCTCCGGTGGTGCGTCGTCCCGCGGTACGGCCGGTTCACGGCTTCCTCCACGAACCACCACCCCTCGGCCTCGCTCTCGGCCCAGCCGTGCGAGGTCTTCCCTTCGTCGAGCACGACGGTCCAGCGGTACCGCTCGGCACGCTCGCTCCAGCTCACGGACGCCCGGCCCTGCTGCCGGACGATCATCAGCCGCGCCTCTGCCTCGTCCGCTGCCTCGCCCATCGCGAACCCGCCTCCAGGTAGCTCGGTCATCCAGAACGCCACGCGGTCACAATGCCGCATAGTCCGCATCAAGCGCAATCAGCGCCTCAGGCCGCACAGGCAGCAGCAAGCGCATCTACCTGCACCTACCGTCGAGATGTGCCAGAGCCCCGGCTAGTGACCACGGCGGAGCTGGCGCGCGCACTGGGCCTGGCGCCTCGCACGATCCAGAAGTACCGCAAGGACGGGCTCCTGACCCCGGATCTCGAATCCATCGGCGGGCACGCCAGATGGGACATCGAACGTGTCCGCGAGGAGCTACGTCGCATCGCGGCGGAGCGCCGCCAGGAGCAATAACGCTTCCATCGTTCCTGCGGTCAGCCGGAACGGACGAAGTCGAGGCGCAACGCCTCCTCGGTGATCCCGACCATCTACTGCGAGTTCTCGCCCGAGACCTGACCGACTCCAGCGCCTCTACGACGAACGACTCGCCACCCTGCCCGACGTCCAGCGCCTGAGCTCCACACTGGTCATGAAAAGCGTCGTCGAGGATCGACCGCTGCCACTGTGACGCTTCCGTGCTGCGCAGCCACGCGTTTGTCTCCTGGAGCTGGTTGGTGCCGCTGCCTTCGCCGGAGGACCAGGTGAAGTGCTCCGTCAGCTGCCACCGCCCGTCTTCGGAGCGGGTGAGATCGGCGACCGACTCGCCGGCCGCGACACTGCCGTCGACGCCGACCTGCAGGTAGTGGAACCGGACCTGCGAGGTGGCCGGGTCGAGGACGCCGACGAGCCAGCCCTCGGCCACCGCGCCGCCGCCGTACCGGGCGCTCAGGCGCGGTCCGTCGAGGTCGAAGCAGAAGACCGTGTCCGGGCCGATCCGGGCGTTCGGAGCCGCTCGCACGACGCGCATGACGGCGCCGTCGAGTGAGCCGGCGGTTCCGAGCCGCTCCAGCACCGCCTGCACCGAGCGGGCGACGGTCTCGAGCACGCCGTAGTAGTCGAACACGCCGCCCCGTTCCGTGTTCTGTCCGCAGACGACGAAGAGCCCGCTGCCCGTCGCAGCTTTCACCCGCGAGGCGAGCCACCCCACGAACCGCGCGTCGGTCTGCGCGGGAACCTCGGACGACACCGTGACCATGACCCGAGCCTCGCAGCACATCGCTAATGAGACTACCCATTAGTCGTACGCTGGAGGTGATGTCCCCGGCACCGGAGCACCTGGCGATCGCGTTCGCGAACACCCTGTCCTCAGATGAGCAGGACCGCATTGCCACTCTCGAACAGTTCGAGGAGTGGACCGGCCCGTGGCCCCCGCTGTCGCGCCTCGCCGTCGACCTGCCCGCTGCTGCGCTGGCACCGATCGGAGCCCAGCGTGATGCGACGCAGCGAGTGCTGCACCGGCTCGCGGCCCGTGAGCCGGTGCCGACCGAGATGCTGCACCTGGCGACGCGACCCGGCATGGACGCCGCGCCGTTCGAGCTCGTGCACGAGTCCGACGGCATCAGGGTGCACGGCGAGTCCTTTTCCGTGATCCGGCACCTTCTCAGCCGCTCCGTGATCGACCTGGTGGTCGGCCCGCACGTCGTTCTGCTTCGGCGCTGCGCCGGCTCCGGATGCCGGGAGGTGTTCCTCGCCCACCGCCCGGATCGGCGATGGTGTGACAGCCGCGTCTGCGGGAACCGGGTACGCGTAGCCGCCCACGCCCGCCGACGCACCGAGCCCGGACCCGACGGCGCCGGCGGCACGCCCCTCGCCCGGTAGATCACGGCTCAGACGACGAGCGCGGTGTCGGCGTCGCTAAGTCGGGCCGGGACCGTCGGCGAAGTGCGGCAGAACCATCTCGACCAGTGCGGCGACGTCGGCGTCGACCATCGGCTCGCCGGTCATGCCCATCCGGTGGAGCAACGTCCCGACCACGACGTCGATGAAGAACAGGACCCGGTTCTCCGGCTCGCCGAGCGCCTCCTGGAGCGCGAGCCGGTACGGATCCTGCAACCGCGTGGACAGGACCTCGCGCAGGGCCGGGTCGCTGACGGCGTCGCTGAAGACGCCGAACGGCTCGGAGCGGCGGGCGCACTGGCGCGGCTCACCGAATACCCCGGGCGGGGGCACGCCTTCCTCAGCATCCCGCGCGTGGCACAGCAGGCCGACGCCGCGCGGGCGGAGATCCTGGAGTTCCTCCGAACCTCCCTCACCGGCCCACTGCGAGGGCAGCACCGCGTTGCCGCGGAGCGGCCATGAGGCGATCTCCGAATATCGGGCGCTGATCCGACGAGAGAACTCGCTGGTCAGCCGCGGAGCCGGAGGTCGGGATCGAACCGACGACCTACCGCTTACAAGGCGGTTGCTCTACCACTGAGCTACACCGGCCGGTTACTGCACGCCATCCTAGTAGCGCGATCGACAGCCACACCTACCCTGGTCCACATGGCGCAGTCGATCGCCGCCGCCGCGGGCGGGGCCCGGCCGGGCGGATCCGGATGACAGCGGGGGAACGGTTCACCCGGCGAGTCCGCAGTGCGCTGCGGCGCGAGGCGCACGGGCTGCTGCACGCGGGCCCGCCCACGGTGCAGCTGATGCGGCCGTTGGGCCCGAGGGTGCCGGACGACGCGCGGGTGCAGCAGGTCCTCGACCTCTGCATGCGCGTGGGTGAGGTACTGCTGTCGAGCGGCGAGAGCGTGGACGAGACCACCGAGACGATGATCCGGCTGGCCGCCACGGCGGGCCTGTCCGCGGTGGACGTCGACATCACGTTCAGTTCGATCACCATGTGCTGCCACCGGGGCATGGCGGCGACACCGGTGACGTCCATGCGGCTGGTCCATTACCGCGCGCTCGACCTGACCCGGCTGGAGGAGGTCGCCGAGATCGTCGCGCGGGTCGAGCGGGCCGAGATCGACATCGAGACGGCTGCCGCCGCGTTGTCCGATGCGGTCAGCGCGGCACACCCGTACCCGCGGTGGGTCGCCACGGCCGGCTGGGCCGGGCTCGCCGGGTCCGTCGCGCTCCTCCTGGGCGCCGCGCCGGTCACGGCCCTGGCGGCGTTCCTCGTCACCGGACTCATCGACCGGCTCGGCAGGCTGCTGAACCGGTGGGGGTTGCCCGCGTTCTTCCGGCAGGTGGTCGGCGGGCTGATCGCCACGAGCGCCACGCTGGTGCTGTTCGTCGCCGGGGTGATCCCACCGGGCACCCGACCGTCCCTGGTGGTGGCGGCGAGCATCACGGTGTTGCTCTCGGGGCTGTCGGTCGTCAGCAGCGTGCAGGACGCGATCTCGGGCTACTACGTGACGTCCGCGGGCCGGGTGGCGGAGATCGCGCTGCTCTCGGCGGGCCTGCTGACCGGCGTCGTGCTCGCCCTGAAGATCGGGTTCACGTTCGACGTCAGGCTCGAGGTGGCCGGCGAGCTACCCACCGGCGCCGGCCGGTTCAGCCTCTCCGTGCTGGCAGCCGCGCTGGCCGCTGCCTCCTTCTCGCTGGCCGGATATGCGCGGTGGCGGCCACTGCTCGCCGCGGGGCTCGCGGGCGCGGCCGGTTGGGGCACGTACGGCGCGCTCACCCAGCTCCTGGAGATCGGGCCGGTGGCGGCCACCGGCGCCGCGGCGGTCGTCGTGGGAATCGCCACAGGGCTGCTTCGCCGGGGTGGTGGGATCTCCCCGCTCGTCGTCACGCTCGCCGGCATCACGCCGCTGCTCCCCGGCTACGCCGCCTACCGCGGCTTCTACCAGCTCGCCGTCGAGGGTCTGGCCGACGGCCTGGTCACGGTCACCGTCGCGCTCGGCACCGGCCTCGCGCTCGCCGCCGGAGTCGCGTTCGGTGACTTCGTGGCGAGGCCACGCCGCCCGGCTGATCCGGCGATCGTGGAATCCGCTCCGGCGGACGACGAGCGGCAGTAAGCTCGGGTGCGCTGAGCGCACAAGGAGGAACATGCCGTCCGGCATCGCCAAGTCCGCCGAATTCGTGGTGGTGGCCAATCGGCTACCTGTCGACCTGGAGAAGCTGCCCGACGGCTCCCAGCGCTGGAAGCGCAGCCCGGGCGGCCTCGTCACAGCGCTCGAACCGATGCTGCGCAGCCGCGAGGGCGCGTGGGTCGGTTGGCCGGGCCTGGCCGACGCCGACGTCGAACCGCTCGTCGAGGACGGCCTGCACCTGCACCCCGTGCGGCTGTCGGCGCAGGAGGTCGAGGACTACTACGAGGGGTTCTCGAACGGCACCCTCTGGCCGCTCTACCACGACGTCGTCGCCCCGCCCGCATTCCACCGCCACTGGTGGCAGGCCTATGTGCGGGTCAACCAGCGGTTCGCCGAGGTCGTGGCAGAGGTCGCGGCGCCGGGCGCCACGGTCTGGATACAGGACTACCAGCTGCAACTGCTCCCTGCAGCCCTTCGAGAGCTGCGCCCCGACCTGCGGATCGGGTTCTTCCTCCACATCCCGTTCCCGCCCACCGAGCTGTTCATGCAGCTGCCGTGGCGCAGGCGGATCGTGGAAGGTCTGCTGGGCGCCGACCTCGTCGGCTTCCACACCCCCGGCGGCGCCCGCAACTTCCGCTGGCTCGCCACGAGGCTCGCCGGTGCCAGCCCGGGCCACGGGCGCACCGAGGTCGTGCTCGGCGACCGCACGGTCAAGCTCGGGGCGTTCCCCATCTCGATCGACTCGGGCAATCTGGACCGGCTGTCACGCAGCCCCGAGGTGCTGGAGCGGGCGAAGCAGATCCGTGCCGACCTCGGCGACCCGGAGAGCGTCGTCCTCGGCGTCGACCGGCTCGACTACACCAAGGGCATCGACGTCCGGCTGCGCGCGTTCGAGGAGCTGCTCGCCGAGGGCCGGGTGGACGCCGAGGACACCGTGATGATCCAGCTCGCCACGCCGAGCCGGGAACGCGTCGAGCACTACCAGAAGATGCGCAACGACATCGAGCAGGCGGTGGGGCGCATCAACGGCGAGTACGCCCGCGTCGGCCACCCCGCCGTGCACTACCTGCACCAGTCGCTCCCGCGGGATGAGCTGGTCGCGTTCTTCGTGGCGGCCGATGCCATGCTCGTCACGCCGCTGCGCGACGGGATGAACCTCGTCGCCAAGGAGTACGTGGCGTGCCGGCACGACAACGGCGGCGCGCTGGTGCTGTCGGAGTTCGCCGGCGCCGCACTCGAGCTCAAGGAAGCGATCCTGGTCAACCCGCACGACACCGACGGCGTCAAGAACGCGCTGTACGCCGCCATCACCATGGATCGGGACGAGGGGCGCCGGCGCATGCGGGCGCTGCGCCGGCAAGTGCTCAACCACGACGTCGACCGCTGGGCCCGCACGTTCCTCGACACGCTCGGGCTCCCCCCGCCCGAGAAGGCAGGATCATGACCGATCTCGACGCGGCCGTGCGCGCACTCGCCCGCGCCCCTCGGCTGCTCGTCGCCCTCGACTTCGACGGGGTGCTCGCCCCGATCGTCTCCGTGCCGTCGGACGCGCGGCCGCTCCCGGGAAGCGCGGCAGCGCTCCACGAGCTGGCTGCGCTGCCCGCCACCACGGTCGCGTTGCTGTCCGGCCGCGGTCGGGCCGATCTGGCCGCCGTCTCCGGCTTCGGCAGCCCGGTCCGGCTGATCGGCAGCCACGGCAGCGAGTTCGACGACGACGCCTCCCTCCTCGACGACGGGCAGCGCGCGCGTCTCGAGCGGCTGGCGGCCGAGCTGCGGAAGCTCGTCGGCGGGGAGCCGGGTGTCACGCTGGAGCCGAAGCCTGCGGGCGTGGCCGTGCACGTCCGGAACGCGGCGCCCGAGGTGGGCACCAGGGTGCTCGACGCCGTGCGGGCCGGGCCGGCCGCCTGGGACGGGATCGAGGCCACCCCGGGCAAGGCGGTGCTCGACCTGTCCGTCGCACGGATGGACAAAGGTGCTGCGCTCGACCTGCTCCGCGAGCGGGTGGCGGCCGACGCCGTGCTGTTCGCAGGCGACGACGTCACCGACGAGACGGCGTTCGCCCGCCTGCGCCCCGGCGACGTCGGGGTGAAGGTCGGCTCCGGCCACACGGTGGCGCAGCACCGGGTGGACGCGCCGCCCGACATCACCACGCTGCTGCAGCAGCTGATCGACACCCGCCGCGCCGGAGCATGATCACGGGTTCGGCGCAGCCACGGCCACATCCGGCCGCCGGCGCACCCGTCCGGTGATCATGCGGCTCCCCGGCGTGCGGTGATCAGAAGGCGTGCGTTCGCGCGCATCTTGTCATCGTAAAGACGTGAGGTAGGGTGGCGGGGTGCCCTATCACCACGGTGACCTGCGCCGCGCCTTGCTCGACACCGCGCTCGAGGCCGTCGGTGAGCAGGGGCCCGCCGCGGTGAGTCTGCGCGACGTCGCGCGCCGTGCGGGGGTCTCGCACGCCGCGCCCACCCACCACTTCCGCGACAAGACCGCCCTGCTCACGGCGCTCGCGGCCGAGGGGTGGTCGCTGCTGGCCGACGCCCTGCGCGACGTAAGCACCGACGGCGGCGACTTCGCCGAGCTCGGTGTCGCCTACGTGCTGTTCGCCACCTCCCACCCGGCCCACTTCGCGGTGATGCGGGCGCCGGGCCTGGCTCGCGCGGACGACCCCGAGCTCGAGGCCGCCATGGGCCGAGCGCGTGCCCAACTGGAGTCGGGAGTGCAACGCTTCGAGGCCGGCAGCAGGCGCGACGCCGCCACCACAGGACTGGCCGCGTGGTCACTGGTGCACGGCCTGGCCGCCCTGATCCTGGAAGGCGCGGTACCCCTGAAGCCGGGTACCGACATCGCAGAGCTGGCGAGAGCGGTCACGACCCGCTTGGGAACCCCCACCTGACCGACGAACGGCGCGCTCGTCACCAGCCGGAGAAGAAGCGCTCCTCGGCTCGCGGGCGACCGCTCGTCGCGCCGACGACCAGCTCGGTGGGCAGGGTCACCCGGCGCGGGCGATTGCGGTCGCCGCGCTCCAGGAGGAGCTCACCGGCCACCCGCCCCTTCTCCAGCACGGGCTGACGCACGGTGGTGAGCCCGGCCCGCTCGGCCTCGGGCACCCCGTCGAAGCCGGTGATCGTGAGCTGGTCGGGCACGTTCAGGCCGCGCTCGGCGGCGTGCCGCAGCGCGCCGAGGGCGAGGATGTCGGAGGTGCAGACCATGGCCGTGATATCGGGATGGGCCGCCAGCAACGAGGCCGCCGCGTCCTGACCTGCGTCGACGCTGTGCTCGAAGCGCTCGTGGACGGGCACGTCGGCCCAGTCGACGCCCACCTCGGCGAGCCCGTCGCGGATGCCGGCGAGCCGGTCGCGCTGCACGGGGTAGGTGGCCCTCGCCTGCCGCTCGGGGGTGACGGAGCCGTCGTTGTGCCCGGCCGCCAGGCGCATGCACAGCACCCCGACACGGCGGTGGCCGAGCGCGGCGAGATGCCGCGTGAGCGAGAGCATCCCCGCGCGGTCGTCGACACCGACCCGGTCGACGCCCTCGACCCCCATCGGCTGGTCGCACACGACGGTGGGCACCGGGCGTTCGAGGACGGCCAGGAAATGGGGGTCGTCCTCGCGCACCGAGTAGACGACGAACCCGTCGACGCCCGCCTGGTGCACCGCCGTGACGTCGGCCTGCTCGGGGCTGACCGGCACCAGCAACAGTCCCTGGCCCGCCTGCTCGCACGCGAGCGCGAGTCCTTCGAGGAACCCGGTGGCGGCCGGGTCACGGAAGGCATAGGAGAGCGCCTCGGTGAGCAGCAGGCCGACGGCGCCGGCCTTCCGGGTGCGCAACGAGCGCGCCACCGGGTCCGGGCCCGGGTACCCCAGGCGCCGCGCCGCCTCCAGCACCCGTGCACGCAGGGGCGCGGAGAGCTGGTCAGGACGGTTGTACGCGTTCGAGACCGTGGTCCGCGAAACACCCAGTTCGGCAGCCAGCGAGGCGAGAGTTGCGGGACGGCGGACGTTGGGAGGCCCTGCCATCGTCGAACCGTAACGGTTCAGACACTCAACGGGAAAGCGGTGTGACCCTGCACTCCGAACCGGCGGCACCCGAACGGCTACAGTGAATCGACAACGGTTATCAATACGTCTCGACTGGGGAGTGCACTCGTCATGCCGTTCCGCCGCGCGGCAGTCGCCGCGATCGCCGTACTCACCGTCGCGGGCTGCGGCTCCGCCGCCGAAGCGCCCACCACCTCCCCGCCCGCGGCGGACGAGGCGCTGCCGGTCGTCGCCTCCACGAACGTCTACGGCAGCATCGTCGAGGCCGTCGGTGGCGACCGCGTCGACGTCGACTCGCTGATCGACGATCCCGCCGCCGACCCGCACTCGTACGAGAGCACACCGGCCGACGCCGCGGCCGTGGCCCGGGCCCGGCTCGTCGTCGTCAACGGTGGTGGCTACGACGACTTCCTCCCGCGGCTGGTGGAGTCGTCGGGCGCCGCCCCGACCGTGGTCGACATGGCCGACATCTCCGGGCTGGCGCCCGCGGAGGAGCAGCACGCCGAGGGCGAGGAACACGAGCACGGCGAGCTCAACGAGCACTTCTGGTACAACCTGCCCGCCGTCAAGACGCTCGCCACGCGGCTCGCCGCCGATCTCGGCGCCGCCGACCCGGCCGACGCCGCCGCGTTCACGGCCAACGCCGAGGCCTTCAACGGCCGCCTGGACGAGCTGATCGCCCGCGCCGAGGCCATCGGGAAGGCGCAGCCGGGCGCACGGGTCGCCGTCACCGAGCCGGTTCCCGGCTACCTCGTGCAGACGGCCGGGCTCACCGACGTCACCCCGCCGGAGTTCACGGAGGCCATCGAGGAGGACACCGACCCGCCCGCCGCCGTGCTCCAGGAGACGCTCGCCCTGTTCTCCGGCGACCCGGTGCGCGCGCTCATCCTCAACGCGCAGACCGAGACCCCCAGCACCGACCAGGTGCGCGACGCGGCGCAGACTGCGGGGGTGCCCGTCGTCGAGATGACCGAGACCCTGCCCGAAGGCGCTGCCGGCTACGTCGACTGGATGAGCGGCCAGATCGACGCCCTCGCCGGCGCGCTCGGCACGAGCCCAGCCGGGAGCTGATTCATGGCCGCCTCGCCCGCCACCCCTCCGGACGTCTCGACGCTGCCCGTCGCCACGCCGGCGGTGTCCCTGCGCGAGGCCCGCGTGAGCTTCGGCGACCGCACGCTGTGGGACGGTCTCGACCTCGACGTCGCGCCGGGCGAGTTCGTGGCGGTGCTCGGCCCCAACGGCTCCGGCAAGACCACGCTCGTGCGCGTGCTGCTCGGACTGCTGCCCCTGTCGTCCGGCGAGGTGCGGATCGCGGGACGCCCGCCGCGGCGCGGGAGCCCGAGCATCGGCTACATCCCGCAGCAGAAGGCCCTCGATCCCGACCTCCCGCTGCGCGGCCGCGACCTCGTCGGCCTCGGGCTCGACGGCCACCGCTTCGGCATCGGGTTCCGCGGCCGCCAGGAGCGGCGCGAGCGGGTGGACGCCGCGCTCGCCGCCGTCGGCGGCACGGCGTACGCCGACGCGCCCGTCGGGCGGCTCTCCGGTGGCGAGCAGCAGCGGCTGCGCGTCGCGCAGGCCCTCGTCGGCGGTCCGGACGTGCTGCTGTGCGACGAGCCGCTGCTCTCGCTCGACCTGTCCCACCAGCGCACGGTCACCCGGCTCATCGACGAGCGGCGCCGGGCCGCCCGCACCGCCGTCCTGTTCGTCACGCACGAGATCAACCCCGTGCTCCCGCTCGTCGACCGCGTGCTCTACCTCGTGAACGGCCGGTTCCGGATCGGCCCGCCGGAGGAGGTCATGACGTCCGAGGTGCTGTCGGAGCTGTACCGCACGCGGGTGGACGTGCTGCGCGTGCGGGGGCGGCTGGTCGTCGTCGGGGCCGAGGACCACGGGGAGCACTGCCACGAGGAATCGGCATGAGCGAGCTGCTGGGCAGGTTGTTCTCGTTCGAGGACATCGGTGAGCTGCTCGCGCTGCCGTTCGTGCAGACGGCGCTGATCGCGTGCGCCGTGCTCGGGCTCGTGGCGGGCGTGCTGGCGCCGCTGATCGTCTCCCGGGGCATGTCCTTCGCCGTCCACGGCACGGCGGAGCTGTCGTTCACCGGCGGTGCCGCCGCACTGCTCACGGGCGTCGGCGTGCAGTACGGCGCGGTCGCGGGAGCGGTGGTCGCGGCGATCGTGTTCGGCGTGCTCGGCCTGCGCCAGCGCGAGCGTGACGCGGTGATCGGGGTGGTGCTCGCGTTCGGCCTCGGCCTCGGCGTGCTCATGCTCGCGCTCTACGAGGGCCGGGCCTCCAACAAGTTCGGCCTGCTCACCGGATCCGTCGTGGCGGTGGACACGACCAACATCGCCGTGCTCGGCGTCGTCGCCGTGCTCGTCGTCGGCACGCTCACTGTGCTGTACCGGCCGCTGCTCTTCGCCAGCGCCGATCCGGACGTCGCCATCGCCCGCGGCGTGCCGGTACGGATGCTGTCGCTGGTGTTCGCCGTGCTGGTCGGGCTCACCACGGCGCTCGCCGTGCCGATCGTCGGCGCCATCCTCGTGCTCACCGTGATGATCACGCCGGGCGCCGCGGCCGCACGGGTGACGGCGAATCCGCTGGTGGCCACCGTGCTCGCCGTGCTGTTCGCCGAGACCGCCCTGCTGGGCGGGATCCTGCTCTCCCTCGCCCCGGGCCTGCCGATCTCCGGCTACGTGGCGGCGATCGCGTTCCTGATCTACGTGGCCTGCAGGGCGGTGGGCCGCCGGAGCCGCCCGGTGGCCACCGCCTGATCAGGCTCGGCGGAGGCGGCGCTGGCGGGCCACCTCGGCCAGCACCACACCGGCCGCCACCGAGGCGTTCAGCGACTCGACCTGCCCGGCGAGCGGGATCGACACCGTGACGTCACAGGTCTGCTTGACCAGCCGCGACAGGCCCTTGCCCTCCGAGCCGACCACCAGCACGAGCGGGTCGGCAGCCAGCTCGAAGTCGTCGAGCGAGACCGACCCCTCCGCGTCGAGGCCCGCCACCATGAAACCGGCGGTGGCGTACTCCCGCAGCGTGCGGGTGAGGTTGGTGGCGCGGGCCACCGGAACGCGGGCGGCCGTGCCGGCCGAGGTGCGCCACGCGACGGCCGTCATGCCCGCGGCCCGCCGCTGCGGCACGACCACCCCGTGCCCGCCGAACGCGCCGACGGACCGCACCACGGCGCCCAGGTTGCGCGGATCGGTGACGCCGTCGAGCGCCACGATCAAGCCCGGCTCGGCCGAGTCGCTCGCGGTCTCCAGCAGGTCGTCGGGATGCGCGTAGGAGTACGGCGGCACCTGCAGCGCGATGCCCTGGTGCAGCGCCCCTCCGGTGATCCGGTCGAGGTCGTTCCGCGGCACCTCGAGGATCGAGATGCCCCGGTCGGCCGCGAGCTGGACGGACTCGGTGACGCGGTCGTCGGTGTGCGCGCCCACCGCCACGTGCAGTGCGGTGGCCGGCACACCGGCGCGGAGGCACTCCACCACCGGGTTGCGGCCGAGGATCGTCTCGGGTGTCTCGCCGTCGCCGGGCCGGCGCCGGTCGGCCGGGCGACCGCCCGGCTTGGCATTGGCCTTGGCGCCGCGGGCCGCGCGCCGGGCAGCCGGGTGGCCGGGCCGGATCTCCGCGGGCGGCGTGGGCCCCTTGCCCTCCAGCCCGCGCCGGCGCTGGCCACCGGAACCGACGACCATCCCCTTCTTGGTGCCGTCCTTGCGCATCGCGCCGCGCCGTTTGGAATTGCCGGCCATCTATCCGTCCTTCAAGGACCAGGTGGGGCCGTCGGGGGAGTCCTCGACGGCGATACCGGCGGCGGTCAAGCGGTTGCGTACCTCGTCCGCAGCGGCGAAGTCGCGGCCGGCGCGCGCCTCCTGGCGCTGGGCGAGCATGTCCTCGACGAGCGCGGCGAGCGCCCCGGTGGCGGTGTCGGCCGCGCGGTCGCCCTCGGCCCAGTGCGGGTCGAGCGGGTCGAGCCCCAGCAGATCCGTCATCGCACGCACGGAACCGGCGGCGGCCAGCGACGCGGCGCGATCCCCGCCGTCGAGGGCGGCGTTGCCCTCGCGGACGGCACCGTGGATGACGGCGAGCGCGGCCGGGGTGCCCAGGTCGTCGTCGAGCGCGGCGCTGAACTCCGGCGACAGGACCCCCGGCTCGGGCGAGCCCACCCGCTCCCGCACCCGGTGCACGAACGACTCGATGCGCCGGTACGCGGCCACCGCCTCCTGCAGCGCGGTGTCGGAGTACTCGATGGACGAGCGGTAGTGCGGCCCGACCAGGTAGTAGCGCAGCTCCACCCCGCGCACCCGTTGCAGCAACGCCTCGATCGAGAGTGTGTTGCCGAGCGACTTGGACATCTTCTCGCCGCCCATGGTGACCCAGGCGTTGTGCAGCCAGTACCGGGCGAACGGGTCGCCCACCGCGTTGGACTGCGCCCGCTCGTTCTCGTGGTGCGGGAAGACCAGGTCCAGCCCGCCACCGTGGATGTCGAACTCGGGGCCGAGGTAGAACGTGGCCATCGCCGAGCACTCGAGGTGCCAGCCCGGCCGTCCCCGGCCCCACGGCGTGGGCCACGACGGCTCACCCGGCTTCGCGGCCTTCCACAGGGTGAAGTCCTGCGCGTCGCGCTTCGCACCGATGCCGCCCTCGCCCTGCGCGACGTCGTCCACCTTCTGGTGCGACAGCTCGCCGTAGCCGGGGAACGAGCGCACGGCGAAGTAGACATCGCCGCCCGACGCGTAGGCATGACCCCCGCCGATCAACCGGTCGATCAGCTCGACCATCTGCGTGACGTGCCCGGTGGCGCGGGGCTCGACCGAGGCCGGGAGGCACCCCAGCGCGTCGAACGCGGCGGAGAAGGCCCGCTCGTGGGTGGCGGCCCACTCCCACCACGGCCGGCCGGCCTCGGCGGACTTGCGCAGGATCTTGTCGTCGATGTCGGTGACGTTGCGTACCAGCGCGACGTCCAACCCGCCGTGGGCGAGCCAGCGGCGCAGCACGTCGTAGTTCAGGCTGGAACGCACGTGCCCGATGTGCGGCAGACCCTGCACGGTGGCCCCACACACGTACATCGACGCAGCCCCGGCCCGCAGCGGGACGAAGTCCCGCTGCATCCTCGTGGCGGTGTCGTGCAGGCGAAGGCTCACGACTCCAGGGTACGGAGCCGGTGTGGCGTGCATCGCGCGCGGTGTTCCGTTTCGTCCACGACGCGCGTCGCCGGCCCCGCCACCATGGTCGGCATGAGTCAGATCACGGCCCTGTACCCGCGGCTCGTCGTCGAAGGCGCCGACGCCGCGCTCGACTTCTACATCCGCGCGCTCGGCGGCACCGTCACCGAGCGCTACACCGGCGAGGACGGCCGCGTGGTGCACGCGATGGTCGAAGCGGGTCCGGCCCGCTTCACCGTGAAGGACGCCGGCGACGGCGACCCCGCGCCCTCCGGGGACGGCATCCCGGTGATCATGTCCCTCGACGTGTCCGACGCGGACGCGGTGGCGGAGCGCATGCTCGGCGCGGGCGCGACGGTGATCTTCCCTGTCGCCGACCACGGCTACGGCGACTACGCCGGACGCCTGCGCGACCCGTTCGGCCACCAGTGGCTGATCGCCCAGCGGATCGAGGAGCTCACGCCCGAGCAGATCCAGGAACGCGTCGGCTGACCCGTCGAGGCCGACCGCCGCGCCCCTCACGCACCCCGTGTCCGCTCACGCACCCCGTCGACGGGCCGCGTCGCCCGACACCGGTTGCGCCAGCCGAAAGGGAGTGCGCGACCGCGCCTGCCCGGCCCACGCACCCCGCTTCCGCCCACGCACCCCATGTGCGCCCACGCGACCCGTCGACGGAGTGCGTCAGCCGACATGGGGTGGATGAGCCGAGACGGAGTGCGCGGCCGAACCGGCCCTCACGCACCCCGAACGCGCTCACGCACCGCGATTCCGCTCACGCGACCCGTCGATGGGGCGCGTCAGCCGACACGAGGTGCGTGGGCCGAGGCGGGGTGCGTCAGCCGGCACCGGGATCGGCGGGGAGCAGCAGGGCCGTCGCGATCGCGGCGATGCCCTCGCCACGGCCGGTGAGACCGAGGCCGTCGGTGGTCGTGCCCGAGACGGACACCGGGCCGCCGACGGCCTCCGAGAGCACCTGCTGTGCCTCCGCGCGCCGGGCACCGATCTTCGGGCGGTTGCCGATGACCTGCACGGCGGCGTTGCCGACCCGCCAGCCCTCGGCGGTCACGAGCCGGCGCACCTCCGCGAGCAGGGCCAGCCCGCTCGCGCCCGCCCATTCGGGCCGCCCGGTGCCGAACACCGCTCCGACGTCGCCGAGACCGGCCGCCGAGAGCAGCGCGTCGCACAGGGCGTGCGCGGCGACGTCACCGTCCGAGTGGCCCGCGCAGCCGTCCACGCCGGCCCAGAGCAGCCCAGCGACCCAGCACTCCCGGCCCGGGGTGACGGGGTGCACGTCGCTGCCGATCCCGACCCTCACAGCCGGATCCTCCCGTCCGCGATCAGCTCGGCGAGCTCCAGGTCCCACGCGCTGCGAACGGCGAACGCGGCCGGGTGACCGGGGACGGTGTGGACCTCGCCGCCGGCTGCCGTGTGCCGGCGGATCACGGTGAGGGGATCCTCGCCGACGTCGGCCGGCAGCAACCCGGCCCGCAGCGCGATCGGGGTCTGCAGCACGCGCAGGGCCGCGCGGTCGGGGGTGCCCGTGACGATCCCGCGGTCGTCCACGGACTTCACCGTGTCGGTGAGCCGCATCGCGGGCACGGCCACGCCGTGGCCGCCACGAACCGCCTCGACGACGGCCACGGCGAGATCGTCCGGAGCCAGCGGACGGCAGGCATCGTGCAGTACCACGATGTCCTCGACACCTGCGGTGACGAGATCGTCACTTCCCGCAGAGCCCGGTCGTTGCTCGATGTGTGCCCCGACACGCAGCGCCGCAGGCGACCGCACGTCGACGCGTTCGGTGGCGCAGGCGCGTTCGATCGCGGGACGCAGCGCAGCGGCTGCGATCACGATGACGCGCTCGACAGCGGCACCGGCCAGCAGCGTGCGCACCGCACACGCCACCATCGGAACGCCGCCAACCGGCGTCAGCGCATGCGCGGACGCGGCCACGACCACCGCGACGACGCGCACGCGCTGGTCGACCGGAGAAGAAGAGGCTGCTCAGGCGTTGGCGGTGGCCAGCACCTCGTCGAGCAGGACCTCGGCCCGCTCCTCGTCGGTGCCTTCAGCAAGCGCCAGCTCGCTCACAAGAATCTGCCGGGCCTTTGCCAGCATGCGCTTCTCGCCAGCAGACAGCCCGCGGTCCTTCTCCCGACGCCACAGGTCGCGGACGACCTCGGCGACCTTGTTCACGTCACCAGAAGCAAGCTTCTCGAGATTGGCCTTGTACCGGCGCGACCAGTTGGTCGGCTCCTCGGTGTGCGGGGCGCGAAGCACCTCGAACACCCGATCCAGGCCTTCCTGACCCACCACATCCCGAACGCCGACAACCTCGGCATTCTCGGCGGGAACACGCACCGTGAGATCACCCTGCGCGACCTTGAGGACGAGATACTTGCGCTCTTCGCCCTTGATCGTCCGAGTCTCGATGGCCTCGATGAGAGCGGCACCGTGGTGCGGGTAGACGACGGTCTCTCCGACCTTGAAAACCATGTGTCCTCTGCCCCTTTCGCTGGCTCCAGGTTAACACGCCCGAACCCGCAGCCGCTGCCTGGTGTGCACTGTCCTTGCAGGTCAGGGGATTGACAATGGCGACGAAACGTGCAGGTGCGCGTGCATCGGGCCGAGCGAGGGGACCGCGACCAGCACCGCTACCGGTGGCGTTAGGCTTTGACCGGTCGCACCCGGCGACCACCCGAGCGATCACCGCGAGCGCACCGCGCCCGCACCTGTCGCGGCGCCGAACGAGGGCTCGGCGCGGTGCCCGGCAATGAGGAAGGACGTCACGCTGGTGAGGGACCCCCGCCGGAACCGAGCACAACTCGTCATCGGCGCCCTGATTGCGGCCGTCGCGGTCGCAGGCTGCGGCGCCGGACAGATCACGCAGACGAGCCGCCAGGTCGCCGCCGTCGAGGGTGCCAACGTGACCGCTGGCCAGATCGCGGTCCGCAACGCGACGATCGAGTTCGACGCCCCTGCCGAGGGTGCCGCGATCTACGCGGTCGGTGGCAACGCGCCGCTGCAGATGACCATCGCCAACTCGGGCGCGGAGGTCGACCGCCTCGTCGCCGCCAGCAGCCCGGTGGCCTCTTCGGTGCAGATCAGCGGCGTCCTGCGGATCCCGGGAGGGCAGGCGCTCGCGATCGAGGGCGCCCCGGCGCCCGTGGTGGCGCCGGCACCCGCCGAGTCCACGCCGGGGGCCACCCCCGGGGCGACGCCGAGCGCGACCCCCGCCCCCGAGGCGCCCGCCCCCGCCGCACCGCCCGCGGCCGAGAGCGAGTCCGGAGTCGGCAACATCGTGCTCACCGGGCTGCGCGAGGACGTCCAGGCCGGGCTCACCTACCCCCTCATCCTCACCTTCGAGCGGGCCGGCGAGGTGCGCTTCGACGTGCCGGTCGCCAACCCGGACACGCTGCGCGAGGACGGCCACGCGTAGCGGCGGCGTGACCGGACGCACCCGCAGCGGGGGCTACCGCTGCGCGGAATGCGGACACCAGGCCGCGCAGTGGGTGGGGCGATGTCCCGGCTGTCAGGCGTGGGGCACGCTGGAAGAGGCGTCCCCGATCGCCGCCGCCCGGCCGCGGCAGCGCGTCGCCGCGGGCGCCCCGAGTGCTCCGGCCCGCCGGATCGCCGACGTCGCGCTCGACTCGGCGCGCGCTCGCCCCACCGGCGTCTCGGAGCTGGACCGGGTGCTGGGCGGAGGTCTCGTGCCCGGCGCCGTCGTCCTGCTCGCCGGCGAGCCGGGCGTCGGCAAGTCGACGCTGCTGCTCGAGGTCGCGGCCCAGGTCGCACAGACCGGACGTGTGCTGTATGTCACCGGCGAGGAGTCGGCGGGCCAGGTGCGGCTGCGCGCCGAGCGCACCGGAGCCGTGCACGACGAGCTGTACCTCGCCGCCGAGTCCGACCTCGGCGCGATCGTCGCCCACCTCGACGAACTGCGCCCCGACCTGCTGATCGTCGACTCCGTGCAGACGATGTCGAGCGGCGATTCGGACGGCACACCCGGCGGGGTCACGCAGACCCGCGCGGTCACGGTGGCGCTCACCGGTCTCGCCAAGGAGCGCGGGCTGCCCGTGCTGCTCGTGGGACATGTCACGAAGGACGGCGGCATCGCCGGCCCGCGGGTGCTGGAGCACGTCGTCGACGTCGTACTCGCGTTCGAGGGCGACAAGCACTCGACGCTGCGCATGGTGCGCGGCATCAAGAACCGCTTCGGCCCCGCCGACGAGGTGGGCTGTTTCGAGATGCGCGACTCCGGCATCGTCGGCATGCCGGACCCATCAGGGCTCTTCCTGGCCCGGTTCGGTGGCCCACCGGTGCCCGGCACCGCCGTCACGGTCGTCATGGACGGCCGCCGCCCGCTGCCCGCCGAACTGCAGGCCCTCGTCACCGGCAAGGACATCCCGAGCCCACGCCGGGCCGTCAGCGGGCTGGACAACGCCCGGGTCGCGATGCTGCTCGCCGTGCTCGAGAAGCGGGCCGGCGTGCGGCTGCACGACGCCGAGGTCTACGCGGCCACCGTGGGCGGCATGCGCGTGGTCGAGCCGGCCGCCGATCTCGCGCTCGCGCTGGCGATCACGTCGGCCCGCCGCGACGTGGCACTCCCGTCGGACGTCGTGGTGATCGGCGAGCTCGGCCTGGCCGGCGAGGTCCGTCGGGTGACGGGCGTGGACCGACGGCTCGCCGAGGCCGCCCGGCTGGGCTTCACCCACGCCCTGGTCCCGCCCGACAGCGGTCGGCCGCCCGACGGGATGCGCCTGACGGAGGTCCGCGACGTGGGCGTCGTGCTGGACGCGATCCGCTGAGGCCCGCCCTCAGGGCTGGCGGGTGAACTGCGTCGGTTTGCTGATCACGTCGTCCACCCGGGTCATCAGCCGGTACTCGCCTGCCGACACCGTCTCGCGCTTCGCGGGGCAGCCGGGGGCCGAGGTGCGGCCGGCCCACCGCACGGCGAACGCCACGGGCTGACCGGGCACGAGCGTGCGCAGGTCCTCCCGCTTCGCCGTGGAGCAGTCGTTGCTCGACCACAACCGCGCGCTGCCGTCGCCGCTCCAGACGACGATCTCCTGGCGGGCCGGGTCGAGGTCGCGCACGCACGGCTGCTCGGATTTGTTGGCGACCACCAGCCGCAGCAGCGCACGCTGGCCGACACGGTTCTCGGCCGGGTCCACCTCGGCCGTGACGGCGAGCATCTCGTTCGTGCAGGGCACCGGGTCGGCCGGGGGCGCGGCAGCGGGCGACGACGCCGGCGTGGTCGTCGCCGGCGTGTCCTCCGGGACGAGCTGTTCGCTCGTTCCCGGCGCGGCGGACGGCGTGGGCTCGGGGGCGGACGCCGTCGGCCCCGCCGTCCCCGGCTGCGGCGCGAGGGGAGGTGGCGCAGCCGGGGACGGGGAGGCTTCCTGGGGAGCGGACACGGCAGCGCGGCTGGCCGGGCGGGTGGTCTCGGTCTCGTCCGGCGGGCCGCCTCGGGCCCCGAGGGCGGCAATCCCCCAGACGATCAGCACGATCACCGAGACTGCGGATGCGATCGCGACCCAACGCCGTCTCCAGTAGACGGTCGCGGGCAGCGGACCCATCGGCTCCCACACATCACGCAGGGTATAACCGCTGCTACCACGAGTCCCGAACCTGGGCGAGGCACGGCGCGTCGCGACGCGCCGGAAGCACCCGAGCGGCGGTCGATCATTCGGGCCGGCGGGTTCCGGCCCACGGGGCAGTGGCACGATCGTCAGCCGTGTCGATGGCCGCACTCGTGCTCGACTGGTACCCCGCCGCGGCGCGCGACCTGCCGTGGCGCCGCGCGAGCACCACACCGTGGGGCGTGCTGGTGAGCGAGTTCATGCTCCAGCAGACTCCGGTCGCGCGCGTCGAGCCGGTCTGGACGGACTGGCTCGCACGCTGGCCCACCCCGTCCGCGCTGGCGGCAGCCTCGCGCGCCGAGGTGCTGCGGGCCTGGGGCAAGCTGGGCTACCCGCGGCGCGCTCTGCGGCTGCACGAGGCCGCCGGGGTGATCGCGGGCCGGCACGACGACACCGTGCCCTCCGACATCGAGGCCCTGGAAGCGCTGCCCGGCGTCGGCTCGTACACGGCGCGCGCGGTGGCCACGTTCGGATACGGCAAGCGCTGCCCGGTGGTCGACACCAACGTGCGCCGCGTCGTCGCCAGGGCGGTACACGGGCGCGGCGACGCCGGCCCGGCCCGCACCACGGCCGACCTCGCCGACGTCGACGCACTGCTCCCACCCGACGACCGCTCCGCCGCGGTCATCTCGGCCGGGCTGATGGAGCTGGGAGCAGTGGTCTGCACGGCCCGGACGCCCCGCTGCGGGATCTGCCCGGTGCGAGAGGTGTGTGCCTGGCGTGCCGCCGGCCGTCCGGAGTACACCGGGCCACGCCGTCCGGTCCAGGGCTTCGCCGGCACCGACCGCCAGGTCCGCGGCCGCCTCCTCGACGTCCTGCGGGGCGCGGACGGCCCCGTGGAGCGCGCCGCGCTCGACGCCGCGTGGGACGACGCGGCGCAGCGCGACCGCTGCCTCGACTCGCTGCTCGTCGACGGGCTCGCGGAGCAGCACGACGACGGTCGGTTCGCGCTTCCGGCCTGAACGTCGCTGAGGCCGGCGGACTGGGCCTTCGAGGACCATGTCAACGCTGCGCGGTCAGCCTGCCGACGGCAGGATCCGGTGATCGTCGAGATCATGGCCGTCTGTTGCGGTGAGCCTCCCCTGGCGTCTACCCGATCAAGAAACCCTTGCGCGGGCGCGCCGTCCCCGACTCGTAGCGCACGCAGCCACCTCCGCCAGCAGGACCTCCTCGTGAACCCACCCGTTCACCTCGACCCCGCACCTGTGGAGATGGCCTGGTGGGCAGAACTACCGAACCCCGTGGTTGCGCTGCCGGCCGTCCCCGACGCGGGCACAGACCCGTCGTTGACGAGACCGCCCCGTGGGGTGCGTGGAGACTGGCTGTGGTCCCGATCCGTCCGCGCAAGGTGAGCATCGGACGTCGCGTGAGATCAACTCGGCAGTCCGGGAGGAGGGCAACCCGAGTTGCTCGTCGAGGGCCACCAGGGCGTGTCCGACCGGGTCGCGTCTGACCGGGTCGCGCAGGGCTCCCGAAGATCAGCTGCGCAGCTCGGTTTCTGGTCACCCTTCGATCGCTGTTCGGGACCACAGGATAGTTGCGTAGGCACCCGGCAGTGACGAGCTCGTCCAGAACCGCCGTGCCCCGCGTCGGGGACGGCCGTCCACGCAACCACGAGGTTCGGTAGTGCTGCCCACCCGGCCACGTCGATAGGTGCGGGGTCGATGCGAACCGGGGGGACCCATCAGGGGCTCCCTGGCGTGGGCCCGCCGTCAGGTCCGGGCCGGGGACGGCGCGCCAAACAGACCTTTCATGGTCAGATCCTGAAAAGACCCGCTTGATCGCTCCGAGACCCAGCGCAGCGCCCTGAGCAGGGCCATCCACAGTCACCTCGGAACGATCACCAGCCGCCACACCCGCTACCGGGCGTACCGGAGCCTGTGTCCGGCACTGCAGGCGGCGGCCGGGACACTGGCCCCGTGGCCCAGACCGTTCGCTTCCACCTCGACGAATCTGCCTGCGCCGAGCTGACCGCGCTGCGCTCGCGGCTGGCCGCCCACGGGATCGCCGTACCCACCGAGCGGCCGTCCGTGGTCGCCGCCGCGGCCGGGACGATCCCGCCGCCGGCGCAGGAGGCGCTGGCCGCCGAGCTGCGGCTGCTCGTGCTGCCCTCGATCTGGTTGGTGACCCTCGGCACCGTGGCCGGGCGGCCGGACGAGCTCGTGCTCGCCGCCGTCGTCGACGCGGAGCTGCTGGCCGTGCACGGCGCGGTGCACGACGCGCTGGCCGGTCGGGTGCGGTCCCCGGTCGCGGCCTACCTGCCCGGGACCTGGCTGCCGCACTGCGTGCTCGCCACCGAGCGGCCGGCCGACGCGTTCGCCCTGCTGCACCCGGTGCCGACCGTCCGCGCCCGGGTGGTGGCGGTGGACGTCGGCTGATCCGCCGTCGCGGGATCACGCCCCCCGCAGCTGCCGTAGCGCCGCGCGCCGCCGTTCCCCGCTGAGCGCGTCGATGTAGAGCTCTCCGCGCAGGTGGTCGGTCTCGTGCTGCAGGCAGCGAGCGAGCTCGCCGGTGCCCTCGACCGCCACCGGCCGGCCGAGCGCGTCGACGCCCTCCACCCGCGCGTACGCCGCCCGCAACCGTGGCACGGACACCCCGGGCACCGAGAGGCAGGCCTCCTCGCCGTCGTACTCGCCGTCGGTGGCGACGAGCCGCGGGTTGACGACATAGCCGCGCTTTCCGGCGACGTCGTAGGAGAAGGCGGCCAGCGAGACCCCGATCTGGTTGGCCGCGAGCCCGGCGCGGCCGGGCAGGGAGACGGTGTCCATCAGGTCGGTGACCAGCGCGGCGAGCGCGGCGTCGAACTCCGTGACCGGGCGGCACGGCGCACGCAGCACGGGGTCTCCGATCAACCGGAGCTCCCGGACCGTCACGGCGCACCGCCCAACTTTTCGAGCTGATCGAGCACAAGCGCGTGCCACTCCAGCTCGGCGCGCAACCGCAGCCGCGCGTGTTCGAGCACGAGGTCGTCGGCCGGGGTCTGGTCCGGCCAGCGCCGGTCGGCGAGGTGGTCGAGCCGCGAGAGCCGCGCCGCGAGGTCGTGGACGCGGTCCTCCAGGTGGCCACGCAGGGTGGCTTCGTCCACGTCGGTTGCGGTGGCGAGCGCGAGGTCGACCGGGTCGGGCGGAAACCTGACCTCCTCGAATGCCTCCGCCTGCAGCACGGCGAGCTCGCGGCGGCCCTCGTCGGTGATCTCGTAGACCGTACGGGCCGGCAGCTGCCCCTCCTGCTCGGTGCGCAACGCCCGGACCAGGCCCTCGGCATCCAACCGGTGCAGCGCACCGTAGAGCGAGCCAGGGCGCACGTCCGACCACAGCTCGGCCCGGTCCACCCGGGCGTCGCGCCGGATCTGGTGGCCGTACATCGCGCCGCCCTTGGCGAGCGCGCTCAGCACGAAGAGCCTCGTCGGGTTCACCGCGCCAGTAAACCACTCACATATGAGTACTCAGAAAGGACTCCACGAGATGCCGGAAGTCCGGGCCGGCGTGCACGAGGTGTCCAGCGCCCGGGACGCGGACGTGCCGCGCCGCAGGCATTCGGGCGGCCATCAGCGCCATCTGCCCCTCCGGCGCCACACTTTCCTCCGCTTCGACGAGAAGTGCCGGGCAGCGCACGGACGCCACCGCTGACCAGTGATCGCGCTCGGCCCACTCGGCCGCGATCGCCGTGGTGTGCTCCACGCGCGCGGTCAGGTGGTAGCCGTCGGCGCGCTTCTCGACGCACTCGGTCATGTACTCGCCGAACTCGGGGCGCGGGTGCCCGAACGCCCGCCGCACTGCCGCCAACGACGGGAACGGCTGCGGCAGCGCCGTGAACCACGCACGCGCGTCCTCGGCGCCGTGGCCGCGGAAATCCACGCCCATGTCCTCCACCACGAGCGCCCGCACCAGCTCCGGACGCCGGGCCGCGGCCACCAACCCGTGGAGGCCGCCCATCGAGTGCCCGACCACGACCGCCGGGCCGAGCTCGGCCAGCACCTCGACGACGTCGGCGGCCATCCGCTCGGTGCACCACGGGCCACGCGCCTCCGAGCGGCCGTGCCCGCGCGCGTCCACGCCGACGACCCGACCGCGGCCCGCCAGCCACTCGGCGGCGACCCTCCACGTGCTCGCCCGCCCCATGAGCCCGTGCAGCAGCAGGATCGGGGTGCCCGAGCCACCGAACTCGGTGAGAGCGAGCTCGAGCCCGTCGGAGGCCCGCGCCGCCCGCCTACGCGTCCTCACCGGGCCGCCCCAGGTCCCCGAGCGTGAGCGGCCGGCCCGGCAGCGGGTCGCCCGGTTGCGCGCGCAGCCCGGCGAGCACGACGGCGACGTGCCGCTCGACCGCGCCCGTGGCGGGCGGGCCCGGAAGCGGGCGCAGGACGAGGGCCAGCAGTACCGCGAGGTCCCCGACGCCGACCTCCGGGCGCATCGAGCCCTCCTGCTGGGCCCGGCCGACGAGCTGGTCGAGCAGCCCCAGCAGGTCGTCCCGCAGCTCTTCGTGCTCGCGCTCCAGCTGCATGTCCGCCCACGCGTGGGCGGACATCATCGAGAGCCAGCTCGCGAGGCGCAGGTCGGTGACCGACTGCCGGACGAAGCGGGTGAGCCCGCTCCACCCGTCCGGCTCGCCGGCGGCGATCCGCGCGTTCGCCACCACCCGGTGGAGGCTCTCGAACGCCACGGCCCGGACCAGCGAGTCCCGATCGGGGAACCGGCGGTACAGCGTGCCGACGCCGACGCCGGCCCGCCGGGCGATCTCCTCCATCGGCACGTTCGGACCACGCTCGGCGAACAGCCCGCCGGCGGCTTCGACGAGCTGGTCCCGGTTGCGGCGCGCGTCGGCGCGCAGGGTCGCCACGGATGGACCGTAACGCAGGAACTGGACGGTCACCCTCCGGATAGTTGCGGTAATCGGAAGGAATCCGTCCGGACAGGAGGCCCGATGGGCGTCGGCCCGCTGCTCGCCCGCCTCGGTGTCGACGCCGCGCTGCGGGCGGACCTACCCACGCTGCGCCGGCTGCACCGCGCCTGGCGCACCCACGTCCCGTACGAGAACGTCGACATCCAGCTCGGCGGCGTGGCTGGAGCGGAGACCCGGGTCAGTCCGGTGACTACGCTGGACGGCATGGCCGTCGTGAAGATCAATGCGATCGAGGTGCCCGAGGATGCGGGCCCCGAGCTGGAGAGGCGGTTCGCCAACCGGTTGCACGCCGTGGACGGCCAGCCGGGCTTCCTGTCGTTCGAGCTGCTGCGCCCGGTGTCCGGCGACAACCGCTACTTCGTGGTCACCCACTGGGAGGACGACGAGTCGTTCCAGGCGTGGATGAAGGGCTCCGGCATGCAGGCGCACTCCGGCGAGCGGGCGCGCCCGGTGAGCACCGGATCGTCGCTGCTGGAGTTCGAGGTCGTGCAGCAGTCGCGCGCCGGCGGCGCCTGATCTCGATCCCTCATCGGGCCGGTGAGTCGGGGTGCTCGTCGAGCACGTCGGGGATGCCGTCGTCGTCGGTGTCGACGAGCAGCGGGTCGAGCCGGCCCGCCCGCACCGCCTCCAGCTGCGCCGCCAGCGCGATCCCGGCGAGCAGCGCGATCCCCGTGACGTTCGCCCACAGCAGCAGCGCCATGATCGCGGTCAACGGGCCGTACGTGTCGTCGAAACCGGCCGCCAGCACCACGTAGAGCGCGAGGAACCCCGAGCCGACGAGCCACATGAGCACCGTGGCCGCCGCGCCGACGACGAGCCAGCTCAGACCCGGCTGACTGCGCCGCGGGGCGTACCGGAACAGCAGCGTGACCGCCACGACGAGCGCCGCCAGCCCGAGCGGCCAGCGCAGTACGTCCCACAACTCCTCGACGCCGTCGCCCCACCGGTACACGGCCTCCATCGCCTCGCCGAAGGGCTCACCCGCGACGATCAGCAGTAGCCCGACCGCCATCGCGACACCGGCCGTGGCTGTGAGGAGCGCGGCCCAGCCGTACTTCCGCAGCGCCTGCCGATCCCGCTTGGTGCCGTATATCCGGTTGGCACCGCGCTCCAGCTGCGCGAACGCCGACGTGGCCGCGGCGAACGCGGTGGCGAGCCCGAGCGCCACCACGACCTCGCCCCGCTCGCTGCCCTCGTCGCTGCCCTCCAGCACGTCGGTCAGCAACGAGTCGCTGCTACCGGGCGAGATCGCCACCACCGTGCGGGCCACGACCTCGGCGAACGACTCCGCCCCGAGGGCCGTGGCCAGGCCGGCGCCGGCGATCACCAGGGGCACCGCCGCGAGAGCGAGCTGCAGACCGAACGCGCGCGCGTGGCTGAACCCGTCGCCGTACCGGAAGCGGACGAACGAGGCGCCGATCAGGTGACGCAGGCCGTAGCGACGCACCGTGTGCCACGCGTCGTCGGCGGACAGCTGCTCACCGGACATCAGCTCGGTCTCCGGGACCACGCGCACCGAGCTCACCCGGCGAATCTAACCCCGGGTCAGCACTGCGAGGGCTCCGCGCGCAGGATGCCGTCCTCACAAAGCCCGCGGACCCTGCGAAGACCTCGACCAGCGCGCATTTCGCCTCTTCCATGAACGGGGTGACGCAGGACACATCAGGTTCCGTGTCGAGATCTGCCTCGCTCGATCGCCGCACAGGTAGGAACCGAATCGGATCGAACGGGAGGAACCGCTGATGCGGGTCATGGTGCTCATCAAGGCCACGGAGCAGAGCGAGGCCGGCGAGATGCCGGGCCAGGAGCTGCTCGAGCAGATGACGGCCTACAACGAGGAGCTCGTGAAGGCAGGGGTGATCCTCGGCGGGGACGGCCTGCACCCCAGCGACAAGGGCGTGCGGGTCGAGTTCGCCGGCAGCGAGCGCAAGGTGATCGACGGGCCGTTCGCCGAGACGAAGGAACTCCTCGCCGGCTACTGGGTGTGGCAGGTGAAGACGTTGGACGAGGCGATCGAGTGGGTCAAGCGGATCCCGAACCCCACGGGCGAGCACTCCCTGGTGGAGATCCGTCCGGTCTTCGAGATCGACGACTTCGGCGACATGCTCACTCCCGAGCTGCGTGAGCGGGACCAGAAGCTGCGCGAGCAGACCGGTCAGGACGCCTGACCATGGCCGGGGCCGACGTCACGCGCACCATCGAGGCCGTGTGGCGGATCGAGTCCGCGCGGCTGATCGCGGGCACCGCCCGCCTGGTGCGCGACGTCGGCCTCGCCGAGGACCTCGCTCAGGAGGCGCTCGTCGCCGCGCTGGAGGAGTGGCCCGAGTCAGGCGTCCCGCACAACCCGGGCGCCTGGCTCATGGCCACGGCCAAGCACCGCGGCATCGACCGGCTGCGCCGCGCGGACGTCCACCAACGCAAGATCGAGGAGCTCGGCCGCGCGGCGGAGCTCCGCCCGCAGGAGATCGAGGAGCCGGCGGCCGACGACCCGTTCGACGACGACCTGCTGCGGCTCATCTTCATCGCATGCCACCCCGTGCTGTCCACCGATGCACGGGTGGCGCTCACGCTGCGCCTCCTGTGCGGCCTGACGACCGGGGAGATCGCCCGGGCGTACCTGGCGTCGGAGTCGACCGTGGCACAGCGCGTCTTCCGGGCGAAGCGCACGCTGTCGGCGGCCCGGATCCCGTTCGAGATCCCGACCAGGCCCGAGCTCCGCGCGCGGCTGGCTTCGGTGCTCGAGGTCATCTACCTGATCTTCAACGAGGGCTACTCCGCCACCGCGGGCAACGAGGTGATCCGGCCCGAGCTGCTGGAGGAGGCCCTGCGGCTCGGGCGCATCCTGGCCGAGCTGCTCCCCCGGGAGGCAGAGGTCCACGGGCTCGTCGCGCTGATGGAGCTGCAGGCATCACGGACGCGAGCCCGGATCTCGCCCGCGGGGGATCAGGTGCTGCTCCTCGACCAGGACCGGTCGCGCTGGGACTGGCTCCTCGTCGGACGCGGGCTGGCGGCGCTCGAGCGCGCGTACGCGACCGGCGGTCCGATCGGGCCCTACACGTTGCAGGCCGGCATCGCGGCGTGTCACGCACGGGCCCGCGTGGCCGGAGACACCGACTGGGAGCGGATCGTGGCCCTCTACGACGGGCTCGCCCAGCTCGTGCCCTCGCCCGTGGTGGAGCTCAACCGGGCCGTGGCCGTCGGCATGGCGTTCGGACCGGGCGCGGCGCTGCAGGTCGTGGAGAGCCTGCGGGAGGACCCCAGGCTCGACGGGTACCACCTGCTGCCCACCGTGCGCGGTGACCTGCTGGAGAAGCTGGGCCGCCGCACCGAGGCCGGGGCCGAGTTCGAACGTGCGGCGCTGCTGACGGCGAACACGAGACAACGAGCCGTACTGCTGGAGCGGGCAGCAGCCTGCACTCAGACCTGAACGTCCGTGGCCAGGTAGATCAGCAGTTGCCGGATACACGAACGGCACTTCCGTCGGCAGGTGCCGACGAAAGTGCCGTTCGCTACGAGACGGGTGTTACTCGTCGCCCGACTTGGCCATGTCGACCGGCGGGGAGTCCGGAACCGTGACCGGCTTCGGCTCACCGCGGAAGGTGAACTTGGCCTTGTCGTCAGCGGTGCGCGAACCCTCGACGGCCTCCGGGTCGAAGCCCTCGACGTCGACGACCACGATCTGACCGGGTTCCACCTCGCCGAAGAGGATCTTCTCCGACAGCTGGTCCTCGATCTCGCGCTGGATGGTGCGGCGCAGCGGCCGCGCCCCCAGCACCGGGTCGAACCCGCGGCGGGCGAGCAGCTTCTTGGCGGTGGGCGTGAGCTCGAGCGCCATGTCCTTGCCTGCCAGCTGCGTCTCCACGCGGCCGATCATGAGGTCGACCATCGTGATGATCTGCTCTTCGGTGAGCTGGTGGAACACGATGATGTCGTCGATGCGGTTGAGGAACTCCGGCCGGAAGTGCTTCTTCAGCTCGTCCTCGACCTTGTTCTTCATCCGCTCGTAGTTCGACCTCTCGTCGTTGCTCTGGGCGAACCCGAGCCCGACCGCCTTCGAGATGTCCTGGGTGCCGAGGTTCGAGGTGAAGATGATCACGGTGTTCTTGAAGTCCACCGTGCGGCCCTGACCATCGGTCAGGCGGCCGTCCTCCAGCACCTGCAGGAGGGTGTTGTAGACCTCCTGGTGGGCCTTCTCGATCTCGTCGAACAGCACCACCGAGAACGGCTTGCGCCGCACCTTCTCGGTGAGCTGGCCGCCCTCCTCGTAGCCCACGTACCCGGGAGGGGCACCGAAGAGCCGCGAGGCCGTGTAGCGGTCGTGGAACTCGCCCATGTCGATCTGGATGAGGGCGTCGTCCTCGCCGAACAGGAAGTTGGCCAGCGCCTTGGACAGCTCGGTCTTACCGACACCGGACGGGCCGGCGAAGATGAACGAGCCGGACGGGCGCTTCGGGTCCTTCAGGCCGGCCCGCGTGCGGCGGATGGCCTGCGACACCGACTTGACGGCCTCCTCCTGGCCGATGATCCGCTTGTGCAGCTCGTCCTCCATGCGGAGCAGACGCGTGGTCTCCTCCTCGGTGAGCTTGAACACCGGGATACCGGTCCAGTTGGCGAGGACCTCTGCGATCTGCTCGTCGTCGACCTCGGCCACGACGTCCAGGTCACCGGACTTCCACTGCTTCTCCCGCTCGCCCTTCTGGCCGAGCAGCTGCTTCTCCTGGTCGCGCAGGTGCGCGGCCCGCTCGAAGTCCTGCGCGTCGATCGCCGACTCCTTGTCGCGGCGTACGCCGGCGATCTTCTCGTCGAACTCGCGCAGGTCCGGCGGAGCGGTCATCCGGCGGATGCGCATCCGGGCGCCGGCCTCGTCGATCAGGTCGATCGCCTTGTCCGGCAGGAAGCGGTCGGAGATGTAGCGGTCGGCGAGGGTGGCCGCGGCCACCAGCGCCGGGTCGGTGATCGTGACGCGGTGGTGCGCCTCGTACCGGTCGCGCAGACCCTTGAGGATCTCGATGGTGTGCGTGACGCTCGGCTCGCCCACCTGGATCGGCTGGAAGCGGCGCTCCAGCGCAGGGTCCTTCTCGACGTACTTGCGGTACTCGTCGAGGGTGGTGGCGCCGATCGTCTGCAGCTCACCTCGCGCCAGCATCGGCTTGAGGATCGACGCGGCGTCGATCGCGCCCTCGGCGGCACCGGCACCGACCAGCGTGTGGAGCTCGTCGATGAACAGGATGATGTCGCCGCGGGTGCGGATCTCCTTGAGCACCTTCTTGAGGCGCTCCTCGAAGTCGCCGCGGTAGCGGGAGCCGGCGACCAGGGAGCCGAGGTCGAGCGTGTAGAGCTGCTTGTCCTTGAGCGTCTCGGGCACCTCGCCCTTGACGATGCCCTGGGCCAGGCCCTCGACGACGGCGGTCTTGCCGACGCCGGGCTCGCCGATCAGGACGGGGTTGTTCTTGGTCCTCCGGGAGAGGACCTGCATGACCCGCTCGATCTCCTTCTCCCGGCCGATGACCGGGTCCAGCTTGCCCTCACGGGCCGACTGGGTGAGGTTGCGACCGAACTGGTCGAGGACGAGCGAGGAGCTGGGGGTGCCCTCGCCGCGGCCACCGGAGGTGCCCTCGGCAGGCTCCTTGCCCTGGTAGCCGGACAGCAGCTGCAGGACCTGCTGGCGGACCCGGTTGAGGTCGGCGCCCAGCTTGACCAGCACCTGCGCCGCGACACCTTCGCCCTCGCGGATCAGGCCGAGCAGGATGTGCTCGGTGCCGATGTAGTTGTGGCCGAGCTGCAACGCTTCACGCAGCGACAGCTCCAGCACCTTCTTGGCCCGCGGCGTGAACGGGATGTGCCCGCTCGGCGCCTGCTGGCCCTGACCGATGATCTCCTCGACCTGCTGGCGGACGCCCTCGAGCGCGATCCCGAGGGACTCCAGCGCCTTCGCGGCGACCCCTTCGCCCTCGTGGATGAGGCCAAGGAGGATGTGCTCGGTGCCGATGTAGTTGTGGTTGAGCATCCGGGCCTCTTCTTGCGCCAGGACGACAACCCGCCTTGCTCGGTCGGTGAACCTCTCGAACATTTACGCTCCTAGCCTGCTGCGCCATGCACCGGCGCACACTCGCGCCGTGTACACCCCGTGGCTCCTAGTCTATCTGCCCGGGGCGGGCGCTCGCCCCTCTCGCACGTACCAGTGGCAACTCGTTCACGCACGGCGTGATTCCCACGCACGGTGGAGCCCTGGTCAGGGCCCCAGGTTGGCCCGTTCAGGGGATCTGACAGCCCACCGCATCGCATGATCGACATCCCGGCCGCGATGACCTGTCCGAACGCTCAGCGACCGGCGCCCGACCGCTCCGCCGCCTTCTCGGCCTGCCAGCCGTCCTCGTCGACGCCGCGGCGCCAGTAACCGGACACCGACAGCAGCTCGCGCGGCACGGCGCGCTCGTCCACGAGGTGCCTGCGCAGCCCTCGCACGATGCTCGCCTCGCCGTGCACGAACGCATGGACGCGACCCGGCGCGAACTCGAGCTCCCGCACCGCGTCGAGCAACTGCTCGGGCGCGTCGGCGCGACGGTGCAGCCAGGTGGTGCGCAACGACCCGGGACAGCCGATCTCCTGCTGCTCGCCGGCGTCACCGACCTCGAGGACAGTGATCACCGGCACGCCGGCGGGCACCCGCTCGCACGCCGCCGAGATGGCGGGCAGCGCGCTCTCGTCACCGACCATGAGGTGCCAGTCGGCGTCCAGGTCGGGCGCGTAGGCCCCGCCGGGGCCGGCCAGCCGCAACAGATCACCCGGGCGGGCCGCCGCGGCCCACGGGCCGGCGAGCCCGACGTCACCGTGGTGCACGAAGTCGATCGTCAGCTCGCCGGCGGCGTGGTCCAGCGCCCGCACCGTGTAGGTGCGCATCGCCGGCCACTGTTCCCGCGGCAGGTCGGCCCGGATGGCCTCCATGTCCCACGGCTCGGGGTACCGGACACCGGGGCGCGGGAAGAGGATCTTGACGTAGCGGTCCGTGTGTGGCGTGTCGGGAAACGCCGAGAGCTGCTCACCCCCCGCCACGACGCGGATCATGTGCGGCGTGAGCCGTTCGGTGCGGCGCACCTCAAGGGTGGTCGTCCTGCGCGCCACGTGGCCTCCTCGTCGTCGACGTCTGAGGCCAGCCTAACCACACGCTCGCGGCACGGTGCGCGATCGGACTCAGTTCTCCTTGTGATACGCCTCGAGCACCTCGGCCGGGATGCGCCCGCGGTCGGAGACCTTCATGCCGCGCTTGCGCGCCCATTCCCGGATCGCCTGGTTCTGCTCCCGGTCGATGGACGGCCGCCGCGCCGGACCCGTGCCCGCGCCACCGGAGCGGGAGCGCCGGCCACCCGAACGGCGAGCCGCCGACACGTACGACGCCAGCGCGTCACGCAGCTTGCCCGCATTCACCTTCGAGAGGTCGATCTCGTAGTTCTTGCCATCGATACCGAACTCGATCGTCTCGTCGGCAGCCTTACCGTCCAGGTCGTCGACCAGTCGGACCTCGCGGATCTGCGCCATCGCCGCAACCCTCCACACTTCGAACCTGCTGGGACCGCGGCAATGCCGCGAGCGGAACCATAAACCCAATGCGGCGGTTCGTCGAGTCACCCTGTCCGGTGTCGCGCCAGTGTTACTCAGAACGCACGAGCGGGTACAGAATGGTTTCCCGGATTCCGAGCCCCGTGAGCGTCATGAGGAGCCGGTCGATGCCCATTCCCATGCCCCCGGTGGGGGGCAATCCGTACTCCATCGCGCGTAGGAAGTCTTCGTCGAGCTGCATCGCCTCGGGGTCGCCGGCCGCTGCTTGCAACGCCTGGGCGGTGAGCCGTTCCCGCTGGTCGACCGGGTCGACGAGTTCGGAGTAGGCAGTGGCCAGCTCGGTGCCGAAGACGACGAGATCCCATGCTTCGGCGAGCCGAGGATCATCCCGATGCCGCCTTGTGAGGGGCCGCACCTCGATCGGGTAGTCACGGACGAACGTCGGCTCGTGCAGCGTGTGCTCGACGAGCTTCTCGAACAGTTCCAGTACGATCTGGCCCGCCGTGTGCGAAGCGTCGACTTCGACATCGTGGGCGATCGCGAGCTTGTGCAGCTCCTCCACTGAGGTGTCCGGTGTCACGTCCTGTCCGACGGCTTCGGAGACCGCGGCATGCAACGTGACCGAACGCCACTCGCCACCCAGGTCGTGTTCTGTGCCGTCGGCATGGCGCACAACGGTGGACCCGAACACGGCGCAGGCCGACTGGAGTACCAACTCACGGGTGAGCTGCGCCATGTCGTCGTAGGTGGCGTAGGCCTGGTACGCCTCCAGCATCGCGAACTCCGGCGAGTGGGACGAGTCGACACCCTCGTTCCGGAAGTTCCGATTGATCTCGAAGACGCGCTCGATGCCGCCGACCACGCACCGCTTGAGGAACAGTTCCGGAGCGATCCGGAGGTACAGATCCGTGTCCAGGGCGTTGGAGTGCGTGACGAACGGACGCGCCGTGGCCCCGCCGTGCTGCATCTGCAGCATCGGCGTCTCGACCTCCAGGAATGATCGTCCGTGCAGCACCGACCGCAGGGTCTGCACGACCGCGGCCCGCCGGAGCACCGTCTCCCGCGCCTGGGGCCGGACGACGAGGTCGACATAGCGCTGCCTGACCCGGGTCTCTTCCGAAAGTTCCCGGTGCAGCCCCGGAAGCGGCCGCAGCGCCTTGGCCGCCATCTGCCAGCTGTCGGCCATCACCGACAGCTCACCGCGCCGCGAGGTGGCCACCTCGCCGTGCACCTGAACGTGGTCGCCCAGGTCGACCTGCGTCTTCCAGCGCGCGAGTTCCTCGTCCCCGACCAGGGCGAGGGACAGCATCGCCTGCAGCTCGGTGCCGTCGCCTTCGCGCAGGGTGGCGAAGCACAGCTTGCCGGTGTTGCGCAGGAACATCACCCGCCCGGTGACGGCGACGACGTCGCCCGTGGCGGTGTCCGGCAGGAGGTCGGGATGGGCGGCGCGCACCTCGCGAAGGGTGTGGGTGCGCTCCACGGCGACGGGGTACGGGTCGCGATCCTGTTCGAGCAGCGCCGCCCGCTTGGCCCGGCGCACCCGCATCTGCTCGGGCAGGTCGTCGTCGGGGCCGGTGGGGGGCTCGTTGCTCACGGGGTCAAGGGTAGTGAGCCGGATCGAGCGGAATTCCGTCGCCTGCCCGACGGCAGCCCGTACGGTCTTCAGATCGTGTCCACCTCTTCGCGAGCCCGTTCCTTCGGTGCTGCCGCTGCGGCCTACGCCGAGCATCGGCCCGGCTATCCCGACGCCGCGATCGACTGGGCGCTGGCGCCACTCGCCGGCGGCCCGCTCCGGCTGCTCGACCTCGCAGCCGGCACCGGCAAGCTCACCGAATCGCTGCTGCCGAGGGGCACCGTCACCGCTGTCGAGCCCGATCCCGCGATGCGTGCCGAGCTGCTGGCCCGCTTCCCCGGCGTGGACGCGCGGGAGGGCAGCGCCGAGGCGATCCCCCTGCCGGACGCCAGCGTCGACGCCGTGCTCGTCGGGCAGGCGTGGCACTGGTTCGACGCCGACCGCACCTTCGCCGAGGTCGCCCGGGTGCTGCGGCCGGGCGGGGTGCTCGCGGTGTTGTGGAACGGCGACGACACACAGGTGGACTGGGTGCTCGGCCTGTACGAGGCCGGTCGGTGGAGGTCCACGGTCGTGCGGCCCCCGGACGAGGAGCCGAGGCTGCCGGCGCACCCGGCGTTCGCCGCCGACGGGTTCGCGCAGTTCGCCAACCCGATACCCACCACCGTCGACGGGCTGGTCGCCTCGCTGCGCACCCACTCGTGGGCTCTCACGGCGGAGCCCGCCGAGCGGGAGGCCACGTTCGACCGGATCCGGGCTTATCTCGCCACCCGTGCGGAGACGGCATCGGGCGAGTTCGAGCAGCCGCTGGTCACCGACGTCGTGCGGGCGGTGCGGCGGGAGCGGGGCCCGTACTCGCGCGCGTGACCAGGTGCGACGGCAGCAGCCGGCGCCGGTCGCGCTCACCATCCGGGCTCTCCACCAGCTCCATCAGCAGCTCGACCGCGAGCCGGCCCGCCTCGCCGCCACGGCCGTGCACGGTGGTGAGCGGGGGGTAGGTCGTCGCGGCGAGGATGTCGTCGCAGCCGATGATCGAGACCTCACCGGGCACCGCCACTCCGCACTCGGCCATCCCGGCGAGCACGCCCTGGGCGAGGCCGTCGTCGAAGGCGATCGCGGCGGTGGCACCCGCGGCCAGCACTTCCGCGGCCGCGGCGCGTCCCTCGTCGTGCTCGGGGCGGTGGGCCCGCAACACGGTGGCGGTGACGCCGAGCGCGGCGCACCGCTCCCGCACCGCGTCGCGTCGCTCCTCGTCCGACCATGATCCGGCCGGACCGCTGATGTAGGCGATGTGGCGGTGGCCGAGCCCCGCGAGGTGGTCGACGGCCTCCCGGATCCCGGGCGCGGAGTCGACGAGGATCCGCGGGACACCCGGCACGTCCCGGTTGACCAGCACCAACGGGTGGCCGCTCCGGGCCCGCTCCCGCACCGCCTCCTCCGGCAGGCGGGAGGACACCAGGACCACGCCGTCGGTGCGCCGCTCGAGCTCGGCCAGCAGGGCGAGCTCCTTCACGGGGTCCTCGTCGGTGTCGCCGACCACCGTGCTGACGCCGCCGGCGGCCGCATGTGCCTGGGCGGCGCGGATCACCGGCGGGAAGAACGGGTTCGCGATGTCCGGCACCACCACGGCGATCATCCCGAGCCGCCCCGTGCTCAGCGCCCGCGCCGCGTGGCTCGGCTTGTAGCCCAGGCGTGCCGCGACCTCCGTGACGTGCGCGACGGTGCTCTCCTTCAGCCGGTGGGGGTGGGAGAACACGCGGGAGACAGTGGACGTCGAGACCCCGGCCGCCGCGGCGACGACCTTGATCGTGGGCGCCGTCCGGCGCCCGTCCCGGCGGGCCACGGAGCGCACTCTATCGAGACGCAGGACTTGACGTGCAACCGGTTGCACGCAACCATCCCCGGCCAACGGGCACCGGAGCGTCGGCGCGGGATGGAGGAGCGATGGATCTGCTCGACTGGCTGGTCGTCGGCGGCTACTTCGTCGTCATGGTGGGGATCGGGATGTGGGCGAAGGCACGCATCCACGACTCCCGGGACTTCTTCACCGCGGGCGGGCGGATGCCGTGGTGGCTGTCGGGCATCTCGCACCACATGTCCGGCTACAGCTCCGCGGTGTTCGTGGGCTACGCGGCGATCGCCTACACCCAGGGGTTCGTCCTCTACGTGTGGTGGGCGCTCGGCATCACCTTCGCCATGGTGGTCGGCGCCTTCGTGTTCGTCCCCCGCTGGCCGCGGCTGAGGCAGCGGCTGGGGATCATCTCGCCGCTGGAGTACCTGCGAATCCGCTACGGCGTGCCCACCCAGCAGCTGCTCGCGTGGAGCGGCACGGCGCTCAAGGTGTTCGACGTCGGCGCGAAGTGGACGGCCACCGCGCTACTGCTCAACGTCTTCGCCGGCGTCCCGCTCGCCATCGGCATCCTGCTCACCGGCGGCGTCACACTCGTCTACTCGACGATCGGCGGTCTCTGGGCCGACGCGCTGACCGACATGGGCCAGTTCCTCATCCAGCTCGTGGCCGGCATCGTCCTGTTCGTCGCCGTGCTGCGCGCGCTGGACGGCGTCCCGACGATCTGGACGCTGTGGGACCGGCTGCCCGAGGGCAACTCCGCGCTGTTCAACGGCCAGTACACGGCCTTGTTCGTGTTCGTCTACCTGCTGATCAACACGCTGTCCTACAACGGCGGCACCTGGAACCTCGCGCAGCGGTTCATCGCCTCCCCGACCGGCAGCACGGCCCGGCGCGCGGCGCTGTTCTCCGCGGGCCTCTACCTCGTCTGGCCGCTCGTGATGTTCTTCCCGATGTGGGCGGCGCCCGTGCTGCTGCCGGGGCTGGACAAGCCGGACCAGTCCTACGCCCTGCTCACCCAGCAGCTGCTGCCCGCCGGGCTCGTCGGCCTGGTCCTCGCGGGGCTGTTCTCGCACACGATGGCCATGACCGGCTCGGACGCCAACGCGATCTCCTCGGTCGTGACGCGCGACATCCTGCCCGCGGTCTGGAAGCGCGGCCGCGCGCTCGACACGCGCGCGGAGCTGATGATCGGCCGGATCAGCGTGTTCACGTTCATCGCGCTGAGCATGGTGATCGCCCTGACCGCCGACAGCTTCGGCGGCGTGCTCGGCCTGATCATCCTGTGGTTCGGCGGCCTGGTCGGCCCGATCGCGATCCCGATGCTCCTGGGCATGCTGCCGGTGTTCAGGCGGTGCGGGCCGGTCGCGGCGATCACGTCGTGGGCGGTCGGGCTCGTGGTCTTCGCGCTCACCCGCTACGGGTTCGACGACGCGATCTCGCAGCTCGCGCCGGACCAGGCCACCGCGGTCCAGGTAGGCGGCCCGGTCGTCTGCTCGATCATCACGTTCGTGGTCATCGGGTTGGTGGCGCCGTGGCGGAACGCGGCCTCCGACGCGCTGGTCGACTCGATCTCCCGGGACGAGCCCGCGGCCGAGGCCGTCCGGTGAAGTATCGCGACCACCTCGTCGACGACGTGCTGGCCTGGTGGGCGGCCAACGGCCCGGATCACGAGCACGGTGGGGTGCTCACGTGCTGGGACAACGCCGGCACCCGGCTGGTGGCCACGGACAAGTACACCTGGTCGCAGGGGCGCTGGGCATGGCTCACGGCCCGGGTCGCGCAGTCGGCGCGGCTGCTCGACGTCGACGCCGGCTGGTACGCGGACCAGGCCGTCCGCACGGCCCGGTTCGTCCGCGACCACGCGCTGCTGGCCGACGGCACCACCGCGTTCGTCACGGACCGGACCGGGGCCGAGGCGGGGCCGCACACGAGCGTCTACGCCGACCTGTTCGCCGCACTCGGCTTCGCCGGGGTGGCGCGGCTGCACCCGGACGGCGACTGGGGCGGGCACGCCGAGGACCTGCTGCTGGGCTCGGCGGCGGCCATCGACGCCGGCCGGTTCCGCTCCGACCCCTACCCGGTGCCCGCGGGGCACCGCTCGTTCGGGCTGCCGATGATCCTCGTCGGCGTCGGGGAGCAGGTGCACCGTGCCACGGGGTCGGCGGCGTCCGCGGCCGTCGTGCGGGACGCGGCCCGGCAGATCGAAGAGCACCACCTGGACGGCGACGACGTCGCCGAGATGCCGTCCGCGACCGACGGGCTGCTGGCCCGCCACCGCACACCGGGACACGTGCTGGAGGCGACGTGGTTCCTGCACCACGCCCGGGACCTGCTGGCCGGGTCGGTGCTCGCGGAACCCGACCGCCTCGCCCGGGTCGCCGTACGGGCCCTGGAGCTCGGTTGGGACGACGTGCACGGCGGCCTGCTGCGCTACGTCGACCGCGATGGTGGCGCGCCCACCGGACCGCGGACCGACGACCCGTACGAGGCGCTCGTGGTGGACACCTGGGACACCAAGCTGTGGTGGCCGCACGCCGAGGCGCTCTACGCCACCGCGCTGCTCGCGCCGGACCGGCACGGACCCCTGCGCGACTACGTGTTCGAGACGTTCCCGGAGGGGACAGGACGGGAGTGGACGCAGATCCGCACCCGCGACGGCACGCCCCTGGAGAAGACCGTGGCGCTCCCGGTGAAGGACCCGTTCCACATCGCACGCGCGCTGCTCATGCTGGTGACGCTGGAAGGAGAAGGGTGAATCAGGAAGTCCCGGGCATGCCGAGGGTGCGGTCCTTCCCGGACCGGGCGGCGATGGGCGCGGCAGCCGCCGCCGACGTCGCCGAGGAGCTGCGGGCCCGCCTCGCGGGGCAGGACGCCGTGCGGATGATCTTCGCGGCGGCGCCGAGCCAGAGCGACATGCTCGATCACCTCGTGACCGCTCCGGGGATCGATTGGTCCCGGGTGACCGCGTTCCACATGGACGAGTACCTCGGCCTGCCCCCGGATGCCCCCGCGCGGTTCGCGAACTGGCTGGACCGCGCGATCTTCACCCGGCTCCCGTTCGCCGACGGTGCATCGCGTCGACCCGGAGGCAGGGGCGGCCACGTACGCGAAGTCGCTGGCGGAGGCGCCGATCGACGTCGTGTGCCTCGGGATCGGCCAGAACGGCCACCTCGCGTTCAACGATCCGCCGGTGGCCGACCTGGACGACCCCGAGGACGTGAAGATCGTGGAGCTCGACCGCACCTGCCGGCAGCAGCAGGTCGACGACGGCGCGTTCCCGACGTTCGAGGACGTGCCGACCCACGCGATCACGCTGACGATCCCCCGGCTGCTGGACGCCCGCAGGCTGTTCTGCGTGGTGCCCGGGGCGGCGAAGCGGCACGCGGTGGACCGCGCCCTGCACGCGCCGGTCTCCGCGGCCGACCCGGCGACGGCGCTGCGCACCCACCCCGACGTCACCCTCTACTTGGACGCCGAGAGCTCTCCTGCCGGGAGCACACCGTGAGCGGCTTGTGGGCCGACGCTGTCTCGCGGGGGAGGCGCGCAGGGAGCGAGGAACGAGCGACCGAGCACCGGAGGAGCGAGGCAGCGTCTCGAAGGCCCGCAAGCCCGCCGGAGCGGAGCGGAGCCAAATGAGCACAGTTGATCCGACGTTCCGCGGCTACCTCGACACCGTCCACGGTTACCTGGAGCGGATCCTCGCCGAGGAGTCCGGCGCGATCCGCGCGGCCGCGGAGCTGCTCGCCGACCAGGTCGCGGCCGACCGGCTCGTGCACGTGTTCGGTCCGGGCGGCCACTCCAACCTCGCCGCGCAGGAGGTGTTCTTCCGCGCGGGCGGGCTCATGCACATCTCGGCGATCCTGGACGAGGGCACGCTGCTGTCCAACGGGGCGCTGCGCTCGATGGCGATCGAGCGGACGCCCGGCTACGGGCGCGTGGTGATCACCGACCGCGGCCTCGGCGAGGACGACCTGCTGGTGCTCGTCAACGCGTACGGGATCAACGCCGCGCTGATCGACGCCGCGCTCACCGCCCGCGAGCGCGGGGTCACGCTGATCGGGATCAGCTCGCGCGAGCACGCCGAGAACACGTCGCCCGACCACCCGGCCCGGCACCCGTCGAAGGCGAACCTGCACGACCTCGTGGACGTCGCGATCGACAGCAAGGTGCCGATCGGCGACGCGGTGATGGACGTGCCCGGTTCGGCCGAACCCGTGGCGGCGGTGTCGACCTTCACGAACGCCTACGTGCTGAACTGCCTCACGCTGGCGACCGTCGAAGCGCTCGCCGCGCGGGGCGTCGAGCCGCCGGTGTGGCGCAGCGGCAACGCGCCGGGCGGCGACGAGGCGAACGGCCGGTTCCTGGAGCGGTTCCGCGGGCGGGTGCGGTCGCTGTGATGCTGCGCGGGCGGGATCCCGCCACCGGACGCCTCCTCGAGGTCGGCACCGACGGCCCGGTGATCACGCACGTGCAGCAGGTACCCGACGGCGGCGAAGACGCCCCGTGGCTGCTGCCAGGGCTCGTCGACCTGCAGGTCAACGGCTACGGCGGCCACGACGTCAACGGGCCGGATGTCAACGCCGACGGGGTGATCGCGCTCGTCCGCACGCTCGTCGCTGCCGGTACGACCACCGTGGTCCCGACCGTCATCACCGCCGCGGAGGCGGACATCGTGCGCTCGCTCCGTGCGGTGGCCGAGGCCAGGGTCCGCGACGAGGCCACCCGGCGGGCCGTCCCGTGCGTGCACGTCGAGGGCCCGCACATCTCGGCCGAGGACGGGCCGCGGGGCGCGCACCCGGCCGAGCACGTCCGCCCGCCCGACACCGCGGAGTTCGACCGCTGGCAACGGGCCTGCGACGGCCTCGTCGGCTTCGTGACGATCTCGCCGCACCACCCGGAGGCGGTCACCTACACCGAGCACCTCACGCGGGCCGGTGTGACCGTGGCGATCGGCCACACCCACGCCACCCCCGAGCAGATCCGGGCGGTCGCGGACGCCGGCGCCCGGATGTCGACCCACCTCGGCAACGGCGCGCACGCCGTGCTCGCCCGGCACCCGAACTACCTGTGGGCCCAGCTCGCGGACGACCGGCTCACGGCCGGGTTCATCGCCGACGGGCACCACCTGCCCGCCGACACGCTCACGGCCATGCTCCGGGCGAAGGGCATGGACGGCTCGCTGCTGGTGTCCGACTCCGTCGCGCTGGCCGGGATGGCGCCGGGCGAGTACACGAGCCCGGTGGGCGGGGCGGTGGTGCTCTCGGCCGACGGCCGGCTGTCCGCGGCCGGCACGCCCTACCTCGCCGGCGCGGCCCGGTCGCTCGCCGGCGGCGTCGCGCAGGCCGTCCGCATGACCGGGATCAGCCTGGGCGACGCGGTGCGGCTCGCCACCGCGAACCCCGGCCGGTTCGTCGGCGGCCGGGGCCTGCTGTCGCCGGGTGCGCAGGCGGACCTGCTGATCCTCGACCCGGAGCTGCGGATCCGGCAGGTGGTTGCCGCGGGTTCGGAGATCGTGGGTTGAGGGCGGGCATCGCGGTCCGGGACCTGACGCCCCCGCTCGGCGGGGCCATGTCCGGCTACGTCGCCCGCACCTCGCCGGCCACCGGCGTGCACGACCCGCTGCTGGTGCACGCGCTGGTGGTGGAGGACACCGCGCTGGTCACCGTCGACGTCGTCGGGCTGCACGAGGACGACTGCGCGCGGATCCGGCAGCGGTGCGCGCTGCCCGCCGACCGCGTCGTCGTGCACGCGACCCACACGCACGGCGGCCCGGCGAGCATGCGCGGTCGGCTCGGCGGCCCGGTCGACGAGGCGTGGCTGGACCGGCTGATCGCCACATGCATCGAGGCGGTGGACGCCGCCCTGGCCGGGGCAGAGCCGGTCGAGGTGCGCGCCGGGTACGGCGCGGATCCCGGAGTGGCGCGCAACCGGCGACGGCCCGACGGTCCCGTCGACCCCGCGCTCCCGGTGGCGCACCTGCGCCGCCCCGACGGGTCGCTGCTGGCGGGAGTCGTCTCCTACGCCTGCCACCCCGTGGTGCTCGGCGCGGACAACACGCTGCTCACGGCCGACCACCCCGGCGTCGTCCGCCGGATCCTCGCCGACCGGCTCGGCGGTCCGATCCTGTTCGTCACCGGGTGCGCGGGCGACGCCAACACCGGTCACGCGGCCGCGGCATCGGTCTCGACCGCCGCGGCGGCCGCCCGGACGTTCGCCGAGTGCGAGCGGGTGGGCGGCCTGGTCGCCTCGGCCGCGCTGGCCGCCACACCGACCGCCGGCTCCACGCACGTGACGGCCGCCCGCCGGGAGGTGGTGCTCGACGTCGACGTGGACCGCGGCGACGTCGAGGCGTGGGAGGCGGAGACCACGCGTGCCGGCCCTGCCCGGGCCGCGCTGCTGCAGTGCTGGGCGAACTGGGGCCGCCGACAGCTCGCCGCGCCGGACCGACCGGCGCCGTGGACGGGCTCTGTCACTGCGCTGCGGTGGGGGCCCGCCGTGATCGTCGCGCTGCCCGGGGAGCCGTTCGCGGCCGCCGCACACGCGATCCGCGCGCACGCCGACCCCGGCGACACCGTGCTGGTGGCGGGCTACTCCGACGGCTGCCCCGGCTACCTCCCACCCGCCGAGGAGTACGCCCACGGCGGCTACGAGGTGGAGGAGGCACACCGCTACTACGGCCTCCCCGGCCCCTTCGCCCGCGGTGCGGCAGAGCGCCTGGTCCAGGCGGCGAGAGCACTCCTCGGCTGACGCTGGAGCCCAACTTGTAGCGCCCGGCTCATCTGGGCAGTCACTACCGATGTGCGTCCGGGGCAGCGGCAGGAACGTGTCGGGGACCGCTCCGTCTGCGCTGGAGGGACCCATGGATCGCACGGCATCCGGAGTGCGGATGGGCTTCGGCGGCCAGGTTGCCGTGACGCCCCACCCGCTGGCCGCTCAGCCGGCGGCTCGGGCGCCGTCTCCGCTCGGCACGTGGGTGCCCGCGTTCCGCTGGTAGGTCAGGCGTAGGCCCAGCAGGGTCAGGTCCGGCACGTACTCCTTGATCGTCTCCGACTCACCGCTCATGAGCGGGGCCAGCCCGCCGGTGCCGAGCACGGTGACGGGTCCCGCCTTGGGGCCGAGCTCGACCAGGATGCGCTTCACCAGCCCGTCCACCTGCCCGGCGAAGCCGTAGAGCACCCCGGACTGCAGGCACTCCACCGTGTTCTTGCCGATCACCGAACGCGGCCGGACCAGCTCGACCGTGCGGAGCGCCGCGGCCCGGGTGGCCAGCGCCTCCATCGAGATCTCGATCCCCGGCGCGAGCACACCGCCGAGGAACTCGCCCTTCGCGGAGACGACGTCGATGTTGGTGGACGTCCCGAAGTCGACCACGACGCACGCGGTGCCGTAGAGCCGGTGCGCGGCGAGCGTGTTCATCACACGATCGGCGCCCACCTCCCGCGGGTTGTCCACGAGCAGCGGGACACCCGTGCGTACTCCCGGCCCGACCACGACCGCCGGCATGCCCCGGCGGTCGATCAGCAGCCGCAGTTCGCGCAGCAGGGTGGGCACGGTCGAGAGCGCCGCGATCCCGGTGACCTTCCCCGCGTACCGGCCGAGCAGGGCGGTGAACGCGACGTCCAGCTCGTCGGAGGTCATCCGTGGGTCGGTGCGCATCCGCCAGTCACGCACGAGGGGCGGGTCGACCTCGTCGGCGGCACCCGGATCGTCGGCGTAGAGGCCGAGCGCGATCTGGGTGTTCCCGACGTCGACGCAGAGCAGCACGGCTGCGCCTACAGCTGGACCGGGACGTTGTCGATCAACCGGGTGCCGCCGATCCGGGCCGCGACCAGCAACCGGGCGCGGCCGGCCTGCGGGTCGGGTCCGAGCTCGGGGTCGGTGAGCTCCAGGTAGTCCAGCGTCAAGGCGGGTTCCCCGGCGAGTACCCCGCGGGCGGCGTCCAGCACGGCCTGCGGCCCGCGGGCCGACACCCCTGCCCCGGCGGCCAGCGCCCGTTGCAGGACGGGGGCGCGGTCGCGGTCGGCGGCCGACAGGTAGGCGTTGCGGGACGAGAGCGCGAGCCCGTCCGGCTCGCGCACCGTCGGGACGCCGACCACCGACAGCGGGAAGTCCAGGTCCCGCGCCATCTTCCTGACGAGGACGAGTTGCTGGTAGTCCTTCTCCCCGAAGAAGGCCAGGTCGGGCTGCACGATGTGGAAGAGCTTCGCCACCACCGTGAGCACCCCGGCGAAGTGCCCCGGCCGCACCGCCCCCTCGAGCCGGTCGCCCAGCGGGCCCGGCACGACCGTGGTGTCGGCGCCCTCCGGGTACATGTCCTGCACCCCCGGCAGGAACACCAGCTCGACGCCCTCCTCCCGGCAGGCCTCCAGGTCGGCTTCGAGGGGCCGCGGGTAGCGCGCCAGGTCCTCCTCGGCGCCGAACTGCAGCGGGTTCACGAAGATCGACACGACGGGGACGACCGCGCCGGGGGAGCGCCGGGCGTGCCGGATGAGCTCGCGGTGCCCGTCGTGCACGGCCCCCATCGTCGGCACGAGCGCCACCTTGCGGCCCGCGGCCCGCAGCGCCCGCGTGACCGGCGCGATCTCGCTCGGCGCGCGGTGCACGGTGAGAGAGCCGGAGGCGTAGCCGCCGACCGTCCTGGCGGTCGTCATGGCTTCTCCTGGAGGATCTCGAGCACCTCGTGCGCGGCGTGGTCGGGCAGCATCCCGGCGTCGACGGCGCGGTGGGCCGTGCGACCGGCGAGCACGCGGTAGGTCTCGGCGAGATCCGGATCGGCGGCGTCGAGCTCGCGCAGGTGCATGCGCACGGTGCCGACGTCGCCCCGGGCCACCGGGCCGGTCAGCGCCCGGTCGCCGTGGCGCAGCACGTTGTCCAGCGCCGCCGAGAGCAGCGGCGCGACGAGCCGTTCCGCCGAGCTGATGCCGGCGCGTTCCAACGTCTCGACGCAGTCGCGGACCAGCGTGACCAGGTGGTTGGCACCGTGCGCCAGCGCAGCGTGGTACAGCGGGCGCACCTCCTCGGCCACCCGCACCGGCTCGGCGCCCATCTCGACGACGAGCGCCTCGCCCACGCTCCACGCCGCCTCGTCGCCCGCCGTGGCCGTGACCCCGGCGCTGCATGCGGCGAGCCGGGCGACGTCCTCGGTGCGGCCGGTGAACGTCATCACCGGGTGCAGTGCGAGCGGCAGGACGCCGTGCTCGACCGCGGGCGCGAGCACCGTGACGCCGTGGGCGCCCGACGTGTGCACCACGATCTGCCCGGGCCGGAAGCTGCCCGCGGCGGCCAGACCGCGCACGAGGCCGGGGAGGACGTCGTCCGGGACGGCCAGCAGGGCCAGATCGACGCCGGCCACGACCTCGTCCGGCGGGAGCAGGGGCACCTCCGGCAGCAGCGCGGCGGCCCGCTTCACCGAATCTCGCGATACGCCCGACGTGGCCACGACGCGGTGCCCGGCGGCCGCCCACGACGCTCCCACGACGGCGCCGACGCGCCCGGCCGACACGACACCGACCGCGAGCCGCGCAGGCCTACCAGCGCTCATCGATCAGCGCTTCGCGCAAGGCGCGGTATCGATGATTCGCGCGCAACCTCGCTCATGGCAATCACTCCTCGTTCCAGTCCCGTTGCGCGGGTACCAGACGGCGCGGTCAGGCTAACGGTCACGAGCTCCGACACAAGAGCCTCGGTGACCGGCTTCACCACCTCGTGTGCCCCGACCGTTCCGACGAACGGCCCGCTCGTCGGTACCTATCCGACGAACGCGCCGTTCGTCGGAATGGGCCTGGGTCAGCGGCGCCACTGGCCGGGCGGCGGGTAGCCCTGCGGCGGGTAGCCGGGGTGGTGCGGGGGCGCGGCCGCCTGCTGGCCGCCGTGCGGCGGGGCCGGGGGCGGGCCGGGAGGCGGGGGTGTCCAGCCGGGCGGGCCGTGGTGGCGGATCGCGACGGTGAGGGCCTCCGGATGCCCGACCGCGCGGGCTCGGGCGTGGCGCACCGCCCGGACCGCCTCGGCGTGCCAGAGCGGACCGAACGGGCCCACGGTGCCGCGGGCGAGCCGATCCCGCAGGAACGCCAGCTCCGTGACGGCGGACTGGTACTCCGCCACGGCCTTCGCGACCCGGCGCCCGGAGCGCCTGCGCACGGCTGCCCGCCAGCCCTGCCGGCCGGCCAGGCTGGACAGCAGCGGCACCTCGCTCGGCACGATCCACCCGGCGGCCGCGAAGCCGGGCAGCTGCGAGGCCACGATGCGCTGCTCGCGACGGCGCTGCCAGATCACGACGACCACCAGCGCCACGAACACGGGCACCATGACGAAGCCGTAGACCAGGAGGAAGAGGCCCCCGTCGAGCGTGGAGGCGGAGGTGTTCCACAGGGAGTGCAGCGCGACCGCCACCACGTACCCGATCGCCACCGCCCCGACGCGGCCGGCCGGGGACGCGCTGCGCGACGCGATCCCGGCCCCGATGCCGATCATGGCCGTGAACAGCGGGTGGGCGAACGGCGAGAACACGCCCCGCAGCAGCAGGACGGCGAGCACGCCGGCCGGGCCGGCACCCGCGTCCTCGGTGAACGCCCGGCCGAGGTAGAGGATGTTCTCGGTGAACGCGAACCCGGCCGCCACCAGGCCGGCGTACACGATCCCGTCGACCACGCCGTCGAACTCACGGCGCCGGAAGATCAACATTCCGACGAGGAACGCGCCCTTCACGGCCTCCTCGACGACAGGCGCGACCGCCACGGCCCCGAAGAGATCAGCCTGCGCGCCCAGCACCTGATCGACCACCACGCTCGCGCTCGTGTTGATCAGCAGGGCGGTCAGCGCGGCGAAGCCCGCGCCCCACAGGAACGCGATGAGCAGGGTGCGCGGCGGCTCCGGCTCCCAGCGGTCGATCCAGAGGAAGGTGGCCACCACCGGCCCGACCGGCAGCAGCGCGCACAGGGCCCCGACCACCACCCCGGTGATCCCCACGCTGTTGCTCACCAGGCCGAGCACCACCAGCCCGCAGAAGCCGAGCGCCACCAAACCGAGGACCGGGCCGAGCACCGCGCGGCGCTGCCGGCCAGGGGTCGGCATCGGGATGACGCGCGTCGCCTGGGTCATGAGGCGGGAGCCTAGTTGTGATCACTGACGGGGCGCGTGGCCGTTCGGTTCGTCGCCGGGCTCGTCGGGCGTGCGGCAGCAGTGCTCGAGCCACAGCGCCCCGGCCACCAGCCCGAGGGCGCACACGAAGCCCACGGTGCCGGCGACGGCGTCGCTCGCCGCGGCCGTCACGTCGCCGGCCAGTGGCAGGACGTGCGCGAGCAGCCCGCCCCACACGCCGGTCATGATGGCGCCGGCCAGCGACGAGGCCTTCGCCAGCAGCACCGCGCGGGCCGCGACCAGCGGTTGCACCGGCTGCGTGCCGGGACGGCGACGGATGCGGGCCCGCAGCATGGTGCCCCCCACCGCCTCCACGAGACCGAGCACGCCGAGCGTGGCGCCCGCGAACAGCGGGAGCTGCGGCAGCGAGCCGTAGCTCAGCCGGACGAGGAGGTTGACGACCAGCGCCGTGACCAGGGCGACGGCGAACAGGTGCCGCGGCCGGGTCGGGGTCATCGGGTCGCCAGCAGGGTGAGGTCGTCGCGGCGCCGCATCCCGTCCTCGGCAGCCGGGCCCAGCGCCGCGAGCAACGCCGCCACCGGGCCGTGGCCCGACAGCACGGCGTCCGGGTCGACGTCGAGCCACGGGCGCAGCACCGTGGCGCGCTCCGGCGTGCCCGGGTGCGGGAGCACGAGCTCGGGGTGGTCGCTCAGCACCGGGCCGGCCGGCCCGTGCACGTCGACCACGTCCACATCCAGCGTGCGGGGCCCCCAGTGCACCTCCCGCACGCGCTGCGCGGCCCGCTCGAGCTCCTGCCCGCGGCGCAGCCAGCCCCACGCGTCGGTTCCGGCGTCCTCGACGACGAGCACCGCGTTGAGGAAGTCGTCCTGCTCGACGCCGCCCCACGCCGCCGTCTCGTACACCGGCGATGCCGCCCGCACCGCCGCGCCGAAGCCCGCGACGGCCAACCGCAGGTGCGCGAACCGGTCGCCGAGGTTCGAACCGAGCGAGAGCACCGCCCGCGTCACGCCCGGAACACCTGCCCCCGGTCGCCGGTGCGGGAACGGCGCGCGACGACCGCGACGTCGGCGAACTCAAGCGGGATCGGCGCCTGCGGCTTGTGCAGCACGACCTCGACGGTCTGCACGCGCACGTCCCCGAACACCTCGTCGGCCACGCGCCCCGCCACCGCCTCGATGAGGTCGCACGGCGGCCCGCCGACGATCGCCGCGGCCCGCTGGGCGAGCACCCCGTAGTCGAGAGTGTCCTCGAGGCGGTCGGAACGGGCAGCCGGCGTGAGGTCCATCCACACGGTGATGTCGACGACGAAGTCCTGCCCGTCGCGGCGCTCGTGGTCGAACACCCCGTGGTGACCGCGCACGCGCAGACCCCGCAGCTCGATGCGATCCGACATCGGCCCTCCCCTGTCCGCTAGCGCTGTCCCGAGGCGTCCCACGCCGCCGCCACCTGGACGGCGTCGAGCGTGCCGGCCACATCGTGCACCCGCACGCCCCACGCGCCGCTGCGGGCCGCGAGCGCGCTCACCGCTGCCGTGGCGACGTCCCGGCCGGACGTCGGGCGCAGCTCCCCCTGTCCGTCGGCCAGGAGCGTGCCGAGGAACCGCTTGCGGGAGGCGCCCACCAGCACGGGGTAGCCCAGCTCGACGAGCGCGTCGAGCCTGCGCAGCAACGCCCAGTTGTGCTCGGCGGTCTTCGCGAACCCGAGACCGGGATCGAGCACCAGCCGCGCGGGCTCCACGCCGGCCGCCACGGCGTCGTCCACCCGGGCGGCCAGCTCGTCGCGCACCTCGGCGACGACGTCGTCATAGGTGGCGAGTGCATTCATGCGGTCGCTGTGCCCGCGCCAGTGCATGAGGATCCACGGCACGCGCGCCGCGGCCACGGTGGCGGCCATCTCGGGGTCGGCCAGCCCGCCGGACACGTCGTTCACGACGGCGGCGCCGGCGGCCACGGCGGCCTCGGCGACCGTGGCCCTCGTGGTGTCGATGCTGACGCACACGCCCTCGGCGACGAGCTCACGCACCACCGGGAGGACCCGGGCCAGCTCGTTTCCCGGCTCGACCCGGGCCGCTCCGGGGCGCGTGGACTCCCCGCCGACGTCGACGAGATCGGCGCCCGCATCGCGCATCGCCACCCCGTGGGCGACGGCCTGTTCCCGGTCGAGCCACCGGCCGCCGTCGGAGAACGAGTCCGGCGTGACGTTGAGGATGCCCATCACCACGCACCGCCCGGGATCAGGCAGCCCGGTCGTCATGAAGTGCTCCTCATCCGTTCCGGATCAGCGACAGCACCTCGGCACGGGAGGTCGGCGACGACCGGAGCATCCCGCGCACGGCGGACGTGGTGGTGCGCGAACCGGGCTTGCGCACCCCCCGCATTCCCATGCAGAGGTGCTCGGCCTCCATCACGACGATCACGCCGCGCGGTTCGAGCTTGCGCACCAGCGCGTCGGCCACCTGCGCCGTGAGCCGTTCCTGCACCTGCGGCCGACGCGCGTACAGGTCGACCAGGCGCGCGATCTTCGACAGCCCGGTGACCCGCCCTTCGGTGTTCGGGATGTAGCCGACGTGCGCCACGCCGTGGAAGGGCACCAGGTGGTGTTCGCACGTCGAGAAGAGCGGGATGTCCTTGACCAGGATCAGCTCCTGGTGGTGCTCGTCGAACGTGCGGTCCAGCACCTCGTCCGGGTCGGAGTAGAGCCCCTGGAAGATCTCCGCGTAGGCCCGCGCCACCCGGGCCGGGGTGTCCCGCAGACCCTCGCGGTCCGGGTCCTCCCCGATCGCGAGCAACAGCTCCCGGACGGCCGACTCCGCCCGGGCGTGGTCCATCTCCGGTCGGCCGTTCCTCGACGCCCGCTCGGACGCCGCACCACCGGGCACCGCTGCGCTCAGCGCGAGCCGCCCTCGTCCGGCCCGGAACCGCCCTCGTCGCCCGGCTTCTCGAGCTTCGGCGGCTGCTCGGGCTGCAGCTCCAGGGTGCCCGGCTCACCGGCGCCGTTGGCGCTCGGCACCGGCGGCGCCTCGTGCTGGGGCTGCTGGTTCTGGGCCTGTTGGTGCTGCGGCTGCTGGTGTTGCGGCTGCTGGTTCTGGCCCTGCGGCGGCGCCCACTGCGGGGTGGGCTGCTGCCAGTGGCCGGGCGGGGGCCAGCTCTGGCCGTGGGGGGTGGTGGCGGGACGCCAGTCCGGCGGCGCGCCGTAGTTGTGCGGCACCGAGTTGGGCTGCTGCTGCTGGCCGCCCCAGCCCTGCTGGGGCACCTGCTGGCCCGGCGGCGGGTAGGCACCACCGGGAAAGGGCGGCTGGCCCGGGCCACCGGGGTAGCCGCCGGGCGGCGTGGGAACCGGGCCACCGTTCGGACCGGGAGTGGGCACGCCGTTGGCGCCGCCGGGGTAGGAGCCGACGGGCGCGGGCTCGCGCACGGGCTCGGTGTGCGGCGGCCACGGCTCGCCGCGCTCGCGGGCCCGCTCGGCCGGCGTCATGATCGGCGGCTTGTCCGACGGGGTGCGGTCACCGAAGTCGTTGAACGCGGTGATCCTCGGCCGCTTCTCCACCTGGCTGAAGATGCGCGTCAGGTCGACCCGCGTGAGCGTCTCCTTCTCGAGGAGCTCGAACACGAGGTCGTCGAGGACGTCACGATAGGTGTTGAGGATCTCCCACGCCTCGGTGTGCGCCGCCTCGATGAGGGCGCGCACCTCCTCGTCGATCTCGTGGGCCACCTCGAGCGAGTAGTCGGCCTGGGCGCCCATCGAGCGGCCGAGGAACGGGTCGCCCTGGTCGCGGCCGTAGCGGACGGCGCCGAGCCGGGCGCTCATGCCGTACTCGGTGACCATCGCCTTGGCGATCTTGGTGGCCTGGTCGATGTCGCTGGACGCGCCCGTGGTGGGCTCGTGGAACACGAGCTCCTCGGCGCTGCGCCCGCCCATCGCGAAGACCAGCCGCCCGATCATCTCGGAGCGCGTCATGAGGCCCTTGTCGTCCTCGGGGACGACGAGCGCGTGGCCGCCGGTGCGCCCGCGCGGCAGGATCGTGAGCTTGTAGACCGGTTCGAGATCCGGCATCGCCCACGCCGCCAGTGCGTGGCCGCCCTCGTGGTAGGCGGTGATCTTCTTCTCCTGCTCGGAGATGATCTTGCCTTTGCGGCGGGGCCCGCCGACGACCCGGTCGACCGACTCCTCGAGTGCGGCGCCGTTGATCAGCGTGCCGTTCTCGCGCGCGGTGAGCAGCGCCGCCTCGTTGATGACGTTGGCGAGGTCGGCACCGGACATGCCGACCGTGCGCTTGGCCAGGCTCAGGAAGTCCACGTCGTTCGCGAAGGGCTTGCCCTTCGAGTGCACGGCGAGGATCGCCTGGCGGCCCGCGAGGTCCGGAGCGGCGACCGGGATCTGCCGGTCGAAACGACCCGGACGCAGCAGCGCGGGGTCGAGGATGTCGGGGCGGTTGGTGGCCGCGATCAGGATGATGCCGCCGCGGGCGTCGAAACCGTCCATCTCGACGAGCAGCTGGTTGAGGGTCTGCTCGCGCTCGTCGTGGCCGCCACCCAGGCCGGCGCCACGCTGACGGCCGACCGCGTCGATCTCGTCGACGAAGATGATGCACGGAGAGTTCTGCTTGGCCTGCTCGAAGAGATCGCGCACGCGAGACGCACCGACACCGACGAACATCTCGACGAAATCGGAACCCGAGATCGTGTAGAACGGAACGCCCGCCTCGCCCGCGACCGCGCGCGCCAGCAGCGTCTTACCGGTGCCGGGCGGGCCGTAGAGCAGCACACCCTTCGGGATCTTCGCGCCGAGCGCCTGATAGCGCGCCGGGTTCTGCAGGAAGTCCTTGATCTCGTACAGCTCCTCGACCGCCTCGTCGGCGCCCGCGACATCGCCGAAGGTGGTCTTCGGCATGTCCTTGTTGAGCTGCTTCGCCTTCGACTTGCCGAAGGACATCACCCGGTTCCCGCCGCCCTGGGCGTTGTTCATCATCCAGAACAGGATGAGCAGCACGAGGCCGAGCGGGATCAGATAGATCAGCATCGTGGTCAGGAACGAGTCCTGACGAACGGTGGTGTTGAAGGCCGGCTTGTTGCTGGCGTCGCCGAGCGCCTGGACGATCGTGCTCGCCGTCTGCGCCGGGTACTGGGTGATGATCTGAGCGCTGCCCTCGACCGGCTGGTCGAGAGTGAGGCGAAGGCGCTGCTCCCGGTCCTCGATGAGCGCGTTCTTGACGTTGCCCTCGGAGATCTGCGCGAGCGCGACGGAGGTGTCCACCCGCGTGTATCCGCGCGTGTCGTCGAACAGCACGCTGAAGGTGAAGTAGACCAGGATCGCGGCGAGGATCCAGATCAGCGGGTTGCGGAGCAGGCGCTTGCGGTCCATGCAGCTTCGGCCGTGGCGGCCTTCACCCTTCCTGGCGAGATTCTCCGGCGGAGAGACCCGGCGCAGCGGACTGACCGGCCCTGAGTCCGCCAGGATAGCGGGCCGGGAGCACAGCTGCGCCTTCGATGTCCATCCGCGTACCCCTTACGAGTACATGCGCCTTCAACGAACGGTGGTGGATCGGTGTTCCCGGCAGTTCGGCCGGGCATATCCCCGCGGCTGCAGCGTCGTTGAGCCAACCGGCGGAAGCGGATCACGGACAGGCCGGCGACGAGGCCGGCGGTGGGGGGACAAGGCATGACGGTGAGGGCCCGGGGCGTCGCGCTGGCAGTAGCGCTCGGTGGGATGGCGCTCGGGGCGGTACTCGCCCCCGCAGCGATGGCGGCACCCGCGCAGAGTGGCCCGGGAGAGTGGGCGCCTGCCGACTCCGCCGCGATCCGGCCCGGCGTCGTCACCGACACGGAGGGCGGCGGGTCCTGCACGAGCAACTTCGTGTTCACCAGCGGGGACCGCGCGTTCCTCGGCCAGGCCGCGCACTGCGCCGGCACCGGTGACGCCACCGAGACCGACGGTTGCGACTCCGGCACGGTCGGCATCGGCGCGCCGGTGGCCATCAAGGCCACCGACGGCAGCGACCGCGCCGGCCGGCTCGCCTACAGCTCGTGGGTGGCCATGCAGGCGAACGGCGAGTCCGACCCGGACCTCTGCTCGTTCAACGACTTCGCCCTCGTCGAGATCGCCGCCGAAGACGTCGCCGACGTCAACCCGAGCATCCCGGTCTTCGGCGGCCCCACGGGCCTCGACACCGACGGCGTGCCCCCCGGCGAGCTGGTCTACAGCTACGGCAACTCCCCGTTGCGGCTGGGGGTCAGCGCACTCAGCCCGAAGGTCGGCATCAACGTCACCGAGGCGGGCAGCGGGCGCAACCACGACGTCTACACGCTCACCCCCGGCGTCCCCGGTGACTCGGGCAGCGCCTTCCTCGACGACTCGGGCGCCGCGATCGGTGTGCTGTCCACGCTGAACCTCGCGCCGCTCCCCGTCAGCAACGGCGTGATCGACCTGGCCCACGCGCTGGACTACGCCAACGCGAACGGCGACGTGGGCGACGTCGAGCTCGCGCTCGGCACCGAGTCGTTCAACTCCGGCCCCGCGGCCGGGCTCCCGGTGCCGGCTCTCCCGGCCGTCCCGGCGCTGCCCGCCCTTCCCGGACTCGGCGGCTGAACGACGGCTGAACCGACCTGGCGGCCCGGCACCGGACATCCGGTGCCGGGCCGTCAGGCGTATACGGCCGGATCGAGCGTGCCGATGAACGGCAGGTCTCGGTAGCGCTCGGCATAGTCCAGGCCGTAGCCCACGACGAACTCGTTGGGAATGTCGAAGCCGACGTACTTGACCGGCACGTCGACCTTCACCGCGTCCGGCTTGCGCAGCAGCGTGCACACCGACAGCGATGCGGGCTGGCGGCTCTCGAGGTTCTTGAGCAGCCAGGACAGCGTGAGGCCCGAGTCGATGATGTCCTCGACGATGAGCACGTCGCGGCCGGCGATGTCGCGGTCGAGGTCCTTGAGGATGCGTACGACCCCGGACGACGACGTGGCGGAGCCGTAGGAGCTCACCGCCATGAACTCGAGCTGCACCGGCACCGGCAGAGCCCGCGCCAGGTCGGTCATGAACATCACGGCGCCCTTGAGGACGCCGACGAGCAGCAGGTCCGAGTCGGAGTCGGCGCGGTCGGCCGCGATCTGGGCCGCCAGCTCGGCGGTCCGCTCCCGGATCGCCTGCTCGGTGACCAGCGTCGATGCGATGTCACCGTCGTACACGGCGGACGTCCTCCTGCGTGGGTCGGGGGGCTCAGCCGCCGGATGGCCACTGGGCCGGGCGCAGCAAGAGCCTCCCATGCGCACGCACCAGCTCCAACCCACCCGGAAGGGCGACACCCGCGCGATCCGGTCCCTGACCTGCGAGAGCATCGGCGGCCCTGAGGTGCTCGTCGGTGAGAGCCGTCACGTCCGCCGTGGCCAGCCAGGCCCGCAGCACCCGCCGGCGCAGCGCCGCGGGCACGCCGTCGAGCGGGGCGAGGCACAGCGCGCCCACGACGGGGGCGGACAGGGGGGCCGGGTCGTGCGCCCGCCCGAGCAGGTCGGCCGCGAGGGCGTCGAGCGCGTCCCCGTCCTCGCGCAGCTGACGCGCCGTGCGAACGAGTGCCTCCGCGACACCGCCGGCGAGCACGTCCTCGAGCAGCGGCAGCACCTCGTGCCGGAGCCGGACGCGGGTGAACCGGGGGTCGGTGTTGTGCGGGTCGTCCCACACGGGAAGGCCCGCCGCCACGCACGCCGCCCGCGTCGACGCGCGGCGCACCCCGAGCAGCGGGCGGCACCACGGCGCGTCCCATGCCCGCATCCCGGCGATCGACCGGGCACCGGATCCGCGGCCCAGCCCGAGCAGGACGGTCTCGGCCTGATCGTCGAGGGTGTGTCCGAGCAGCACGGGCGATTCCGGGTGCGGGCGGGCGGCGCGCAGGGCGGCGTAGCGGGCCCGGCGGGCCGCGGCCTCGATCCCGCCCCTCCCGGTGACCTCGACCCGGTGGACGGTGGCCGCGGCGCCCAGGCCGGTGAGCAGCCCGGCGGTGGCTGCGGCACGTTCCGCGGACCCGTCCTGCAGGCCGTGGTCGACCACGGCGGCGTGCACCGCACCCGCCCCGCGCACCGCGACCGCCCCGGCCGCGAGGGCGAGCGAGTCGGCACCCCCGGAGCAGGCGACGAGCAGCGGCGCGTCCCGGTGGGGCGCCGGCAACGCGGCGAGCGCCCCGCGAACGGCCCGCCGCACCGAGAGCACCGCACGCTCGTCCGCCTTCGTGACCACGGCCGTCAGAGGCCGTGGACGCGGGACAGCCAGCGGCCGGGGTCGGCCAGCTCCTCACGGGTCGGCAGGGTCTCGGGGCTCTCCCACACCCGGTTGAAGCCCTCCATACCGGCGGCGAGCACCACGTGCCGGGTGAACGCGGAACCCACGGCGTACTGGCGGACCTTGGCCTCCACGCCGAGCAGGGCGCGCAGCAGGCGGTCGATGAGGCCGCCGCCGCGGCGGCGCACCGTGAACCGGTTGCGGATGGTGGCGACCGTGGGTACGACGGACGGGCCGACGGCGTCCATCACGTGGTCGGCGTGGCCTTCCAGCAAGGTCGTGAGGGCGAGGAGCCGGTCGAGCACGGCCCGCTGCTCCGGGCCCTGCAGCAGCTCCACGATCGTGAGCGAGTCGCCGCCGGACTCCCGCAACGACCGCACCACCTCGGGCAGGCGCTCCAGGATGGCGCCACGGTCGTCCTGCGCGATGGACAGGAACCGGGCGACCTCGTCGGCGAAGTAGGAGCGCAGCCACGGCACCGCGGTGAACTGGAGCCGGTGCGTGGCCTCGTGCAGGCACACCCACAGCCCGAAGTCGGTGCTGGGCACGTCGAGCGCCTTCTGCGCCGCGTGCACGTTGGGCGCCACGAGCAGCAGGCGCCCACCGCCGTCCGACCCGCCGAACGGGTCGTACTGACCGAGGACCCGCCCGCCCAGGAACGCGACGACGCTGCCGACCTGCAACCCCGCGGTGCGGGCGGTGACGCTGCGGGCCACCGGGGACACCTCGGGCAGGTGCGCGCCCGCCGTGAGCGCCGCCATGCTCGAGACGGCGGCGCTGGCCCACCCCTTGCGGTCCACCACGTCGGCCGGCAGCAGCGGGAGGCCGTGCCCGAGCCCGGTGATCTCCCGGACGTGCCCCTCGGCGACGGCCGCGTCGGCGCGCAGGCGCCGCACCAGCTCGGCGGCCTCGCCCGGCGTGGCATCCGGGCCGGGCTGCATGAGCCGGCCCGCCGTGCGGCTCGCGAGGTCCCAGTCGACCGGGAGCCCCCGCGCGCCTACGGGAGTCGGAGCGGGCTGCGCGGATTCAGACACGTGCGGCACGCGTCCCACGCTACGCACCGAACGGGGTCGTCAGCGCATTCGAGTGCGCGAACACTCGTCTGCGGATCAGGCAGCGCAGCCGCAGCGGCTCAACTCGGCCGCCATGGCGTCGTGCAGCGGGCGGACTACGCCGGGGCTGGCCCCGTTGGACATCAGGGCGAAGACCAGCAGTCTTCCGTCGGCGTCCGTGACGACGCCGGCGAGGCTGCTCACCCCGGTGAGCGAGCCGGTCTTCGCCCGGACGACACCGCGGCCGGCGGCCGCGCGCCCGTCGCGGGCGTACCGGTCGTCGAGCGTTCCGACGCCGCCCGCCACGGGGAGGCCGCTGAGGATCGGGCGCAGGAACTGCGTGTCGAGCGGCCCCTTCGCGGGCGCCGCCGCGGCGGCGAGGATCTCCCCCAGCACCCGGGCGGGCACCTGGTTCCGCTTCGAGAGGCCGCTGCCGTCCACCATCTCGGCGCCGCTCGTGTCGATCCCGGCCTGCCGGAGCGCGGCGACCGTGGCCCCGGCCGCGCCGGCGAACGACGGCTCCGCCTCGCGGACGATCGCCACCTCGCGCGCCAGCACCTCGGCCAGCACGTTGTCCGAGCTGCGCAGCGCGAACTCCGCCAGCTCGCTCAGCGGCGCCGACGACACGGCAGCGATTGCGGCGGCCCCGGGCGCCGCCGAGCCCCTCTCCACGGCGTCGACACCCAGAACGTCGGCGAGGGCCCGGCCCGCGGTGAGCGCCGGATCCGAGACACGCGGACCGTCCGGCAGCGTGGGGTCGATCCGGCCGCCGTCGAGCATCACGGGCTCGATCGGGGTGATGAACCCGGCGGCGACGTCGCCCTGGCTCCAGCCCGGGGCGAGCCCGTCCGCGGTGTAGCGGCTCGTGTCGACGAGCACCCGGCGGATCGGCCCGGGAGCCTTCTTCCGCACCGCCTCGGCGAGCTCGGTGATGCTCGGCGCGTCCGGGTAGAGGCTGCCCTTCGCGTCGGGGAGGGCGGTGAGCGTCGGGTCGCCGCCGCCCACCAGCACCACGGTGCCCGGATCCGGGCCGGCCACGACCCGGGTGACCAGCCGGTCGGTCGGGTTGAGGGTGAGCAGCGCCGCGGCGGTGGTGATCAGCTTCCCGGTGGACGCCGGCACGAGCGCCCGCTCGGGTGTGTGGCCCCACAGCTCGGTGTTGGTGGCCGGGTCGAGCACCACGCCGGCGAACTTGCCCGGCATGTCGGCGGCCGACTGGTCGAGGGCCGCGCTCAGACCCGCGGACGTGGGGAGCGGGGCGTCGGGGCGCAGCGGGCCCAGCTCGGCGTGCGGCACGGGCGGGAGGGGCGCGGCCGCCGCTTCCACCAGACCCAGCCGCTGCACGAAGGTCGGGCCGGTGAGCGCGATCGCTCCGCCGGCGCCCCCGGCCACGGCGAGCACCACGAGCACGGCGATCGTTCGCCGCGTTCCGCGACCGGGGAGTCGCAGTGAGTCACCGATCCGTCGCCCGAGACCCACGGGCGCCCTCCTCAACGTCCTCGGAGCGCTGGAGGCGCGCCCCGGACGTCGGACCCGCCGACGCGGTGCATCAGACTAGACGCAGGCGCCGGAGCCGGTCGCCCGACCGGTACCGGCCATTCCATCCGACCACGAACCAGCAGGAGAGAGCGCCAGTGGACTTCGACGTCACCATCGAGATCCCCAAGGGCGGCCGCAACAAGTACGAGGTCGACCACGAAACGGGGCGCATCCGGCTCGACCGGACGCTGTTCACCGCAACCCAGTACCCGGCCGACTACGGGTTCATCGAGCACTCGCTCGGCGAGGACGGCGATCCGCTGGACGCGCTCGTGCTCGTGCAGGAGCCGACCTTCCCCGGCTGCCTGATCCGCTCGCGGGCGATCGGCATGTTCCGGATGAAGGACGAGAAGGGCGGCGACGACAAGGTCCTCTGCGTGCCCAGCGACGACCCGCGCCAGGAGCACCTGCGCGACATCCACCACATGCCCGAGTTCGACCGCATGGAGATCCAGCACTTCTTCGAGATCTACAAGGCGCTGGAACCCGGCAAGAGCGTGGAGGGCGCCATGTGGGTCGGCCGGGCCGACGCCGAGCGGGAGATCAAGGCCTCCTGGCAGCGCGCCAAGGCCGCCGGCGCGCACTAGCCCACCACTGGCCCGCCGCTAGCCCGCCGCCCGCACAGCCAGGTCCCAGACCCGGATCGAGTTGTCCTCCGCGGCCGACACCAGGATCGGGCGGCCGTTCAGGTCGGCCACGCCCAACCCGGTCGGATCGGCTTCGTGCCCCACGATCGGCGCTCCGAGCCGACGGCCGCTGTCGATGTCGTGGAGGACGATCGTGTGGTCCTCGCCCTCGACCACCACCAGGGGCCGCCCCGCCACGACCGCGACCGCGCTGTGCCTGGTGCGGCCGATCTCGTGCCGGCGTACGAGAGCCCCGGTGTGCAGGTCGGTGACCTCCAGCCCGTTCGTGGTGTTGACGACCACCGGCACGCCGTCGAGCTCGGTGATCTCGCCGGACGTGTCGGGGGCGGCGATCCGTTCGCCGGTCTCGAGGTCCCAGACGTAGCTCAGGTTCAGGTCCGCGCCCGATGCGAACAGGCACGGGCGCCCCGTGACCGACACCGTGGACAGGCGCACGAGGGTGTTCTCCCCCGGCGCGGGGATCGGCTCACCGAGCGGCGCGCGGGTCCGCACGTCCCAGCGGCGCACCACCTCCCCGCCGATGGTGGCCGCGATCGGCCGGCCGCCGACGGTGGTGGCCGTGAGCCCGTACACGTCGGCGCCGTGCTCACCGATCGGGCTCTGCGCCCAGGTCGCCAGGTCGATCCCGACGACCTCACCGGTGGGCGACGAGACGACGACGACCGATCGCCCGTCGACGTCCACGGCGTCGACCATCGCGACCTGCACGACGGCCTTCAGCGCCCCGCCGATCTCGCGGTCGGTGGCGAGCTCGCGCAGCCGTACCTCGTTCTCCAGGTCCTTGAAGAAGATGGCGGGCGCCCCGCCGACCTGTGTGGTGCGCAGCGGCATCGGGCTGATGCTGCGTACGCCGAGCGCGCGTTCGGTGATCACCGGGTCCGGGCGAGCGACACCCGGCTGCGATCCGAGGCGGGTGACGGCCAGGACCCCGCCGCCCGCCAGCAGCACCGCACCGGCCGCGCCCAGCAGGAACCGCCGGCGGGAGGTCCGCGGCGGACCGGCCGGGGCCGGCCCGGGCGGAGCGTGCGTGGGCGCACCGATCACCGTGGCGGCCGCACCGACCGCGGCGACCGCGTGGTCGGCGAGGGCTCCCGCGGTCGGGTACCTCGACCCGGGGTCCTTGGCCATGCCCACCGCCACGACCCGGTCGATGGCGGGTGGGAGCCAGGGCAGCGTCTCGGTGGGGCGCGGCGGCGGGAGGTGCAGGTGGCCGTACACCTGTGCCGCGATGTCGGCGCCGGCGAAGACCCGGCTACCGGTGAGCAGCTCGTACAGGACGCAGGCCAGCGCGTAGACGTCGACGCGGTGGTCCGTGGGCCCGCCGAGCAGCCGTTCCGGCGCCAGGTACTCCACGGTGCCGTCCGATGCGCCCGTGCCCCCCGGACCCGCGGCGATGCCGAAGTCGGCCAGCTGCGCGAAGTCCGGCCGGCCCGGCGCAGGCGCCGCCAGCAGGACGTTCGAGGGCTTCACGTCCCGGTGCACCAGACCCGCGGCGTGCGCGGCATCCAGCGCGGCCGCCACCTGCGCGAGGATGCCGACCGCCCGGTCCGGGCGCATCGGCCCGGAGAGCATGAGCTCGGCGGCGAGGTCCCGGCCGTCCACCAGCTGCATGTCCAGGAACAGCCGCCCGTCGATCTCCCCGTACCGGTGGATCGGCACGACGTGCGGCTCGACGAGGCGGGCCGCGACCTCGCACTCGCGGCGGAACCGCGCCCGGTACGCCTGGTCGGCCGACAGGTGCGGCGCCAGCACCTTCAGCGCCACCGACCGGCCGCCCTGGCTGGTGTCGACGGCCCGGCGGACCTCACCCATCCCGCCCTGCCCCAGCAGCTCGCCGAGCAGGTACGGGCCGAACATCACGGTGGCCGTCATCGCCCGCTCCGCGTGGTGAGGTCCCAGATCCGGATCGCCCGGTCGTGGCTGGAGGTCACCAGGTAGGTCGAGCCGCCGACGGTCGTCGTGGTCAGCGCGCCGACCGAGCCCTCGTGGCCGGTCATCGGGCCACCGACGGGGCTGCCGTCCCGGAGGTCGCGGAGCCGGATCACGCCGTCGCGCCCGGGCTCGACGAGGAGCGGACGCCCGTTCACCACCACCGCGGCGAACTCCGTCGCCTCGATCCTGAACCCGTACCCGGGCAGCGGTTCACCGGAGTGCAGATCGACGAGAGAGAACTCGATGAGGTCGTCCACCAGTACCGCGGCGCCGCCGCCGGGGAGCTCCACGACCACGGGCGCGGCGTTGCTCGACGTGGGAATGGGCACGCCGACCGGGGTGCCATCGGCGACGTCCCAGGCCCGGATGGACGCGCCGATGCCGTTGGCCAGCACCACCGAGCGGCCGGCCGACCGGGCTACCGACAGGGCGCGCACGCCCTTCTCCATGCCCGTGAGCGGATCACCGATGGGCGCTGCGGCAGCCAGGTCCCAACGCCGGACCGTCTGGTCGGCGCCGCCCGAGACCAGTACCTCGCGGCCGTCCACGTCGGCGATGACGAGGGCCTCGACCGGGCCGGTGTGTCCGGTCAGCGTGGTGGCCAGCGGGTTGCCCGTGGCGAGGTCGAACAGCCGGATGACCCCGTCCACACCGCCGGTGACGACGACGCTGCGGCCGTCGAGACGGGTCACCGTGGCGGTCATCAGCCCGCCGTCGTCGATCGGTTCGCCGATCGGCTCGCCGGTCGCCAGGTCGATGACACCGGTCTCGAAGATCTTGTTGGAGACGAGCACCGGGGTGCCGTCGAGATCGGCGATCACGGGCGCCTCGGATATCGCCCCTCGGCCGACCAAGGTCCGCTCGGTGATGGGCCCACCGGACGGCAGCGCATCGGTGGGTACCGGGTCGACGTCCGGAGGAAGAGGGACATCCGGGATGGGGAGAGGCCGGGTGACGACCAGCGCTGTGGCCACCACCGCGACGACCAGCCCGAGGACGGCCGTCACGGGCACCCACCAGCGCCTGCGCCGCGCGGGCGCCGGACCGCGTGCGCCGCTCGGGGGCACGAGCGGCACGGCCGCGGGTACCCCGGCGGGCGGAGCGGGCGCGTCGGCGACCGTCGCCGCGGCCGGTACGGCCGGGAGTGCGGCCCTCACCTCACGCGCCCCGGCACCGGAGAGCGCGGCGCGGGCCGCGCGGGCGAGATCACCCGCCGACCGGTACCGCGCGGCGGGGTCCTTCGCCATGCCCCCCGCGACCACCGCGTCGAAAGCGGCGGGCAGGCCGGAGCGCAGCGCGCTCGGCCGGGGCGGCGGCTGGTGGATGTGCCCCGCCACCTGGACCTCGTAGCCCGTGCCGGGATACGGCCGGGACCCGGTGAGCAGCTCGTGCAGCACGCACGCGAGCGAGTACACGTCCGATGCCGGACCGGCCCGCCGCGCGAGGAACCGCTCCGGTGCCATGTAGGCGAGCGTGCCGATGACGGCCCCGGTCCTGGTCAACGCCGTGCGGCTGCCCGGATCCGTGGCGCTGGCGATGCCGAAGTCCAGCAGGTAGGCGAACTCGGGACGCCCGGGCCCCGGGTGGGTCAGCAGGATGTTCGCCGGCTTCACGTCCCGGTGGACCAGGCCGTCGGCGTGAGCGGTGTCGAGCGCTCCGGCGACCTGTTCCACGATGGCCACGGCCCGCTCCGGGTCGAGTGCCGCCCCACCCGCCACCGCGTCCGCGAGCTCGCGGCCGTCGACGAGCTGCATGTCGAGGAACAACCGGCCCTCGATCGCCCCGTAGCGGTGGATCGGCACGACGTGCGGGTCGGACATCCGCGCGGCGATCTCGGCCTCTCGCCGGAAGCGGGCGGCGAACAGGGGATCTCCGGACAGCGTGGCCGTGAGCACCTTCAGCGCGACGACCCGCCCGTTCTGCGACGTGTCGACCGCCCGGTAGACCTCACCCATGCCGCCCCTGCCGAGCAGGGCCTCCATCCGGTACGGCCCGAACCGCGTACCGATCACGATGCTCCCCCTTCGATCGTCAGCTGCGCGTCCCACACCGTGATCGGCCCGTGCGTGGGCGCGGCGACGAGCAACGGCGGCGTGCCGTCGGCGATGGCCGCGACCGACCCGGTCAGTGGATGTGCGGGGAGCGGGCCACCGATCGGCGCTCCGGTCCCCAGGTCCCAGAACCGGATCTCGGTGGCCGGACCGGCGTACGAACCCGACACCACGACCGTGCGCTCCCCGAGCCGGACCGTGTCCAGCAGGGCGACGCTCCCGGTGTGGCCGGCCATCAGTGCCCCGACCTGCTCGCCGGTGCGCAGGTCCCAGACCCGCACCGCGTTGTCGGAGCCGCCGGTCAGCACCACCGGCGCGCCGTCACGCTCGGCCGTGGCGAGCGTCACCAGGCCCCCCGGCCGGCGCGGGATCGGGACGTCCACGCGGTTGCCCGTGGCGAGGTCGTGGACCAGCACACCGGCGTCGCCCGCGATCGAGACGACGACGGGCCTGCCGTCGACCTCGGTGACCGCGAAGTGGCTGATCGAGTACCCGTCGCCGGACATCACCGGACCCACCGGCGCGCCACCCGGCAGCCGGCGCGCCTGCAGGCCGATCTGCGGTACCGGAGGACCGGCACCGGCCACCGACGCGCCGGTCTCCTGCGGTGTGACGGCGACCGGGGTGCCGTCCAGCTCGGCGAGCACGAGCCCGGCCTGTACCAGGCCGGACAACACGCTGCTCCCCACCGGGGCCGGCGGGCCGACGGCCGTCCCGACCGGCGCGCCGGTCGCGAGATCGTGCACCGAGAGGGTGGCATCGCGGTTGCGCGCGACCACCACGGTCCGCCGGTCGAGCGTCGCGATCCTTACGGCGATGGCACGACCCGGGATCGGAGGGCGCACCTCCTCCCCGGTCATGAGGTCCCACGTGCGGATGCCTCCGTCGGCCGCTGCCGCGACGAGCACCCGGCGGCCGTCGAGCTCGCCGGCGTCCGCGGCGCCGGCACCACCGGTGTCGGCGATCGAGGCGACGAGCGCAGGTGGACCGCCCTCCACCGGCGGCTCGGCCGCCCACCAGCCGAACCGGGTGACGACGGCCGCGGCGGCCAGCACCGCCACCGCCGTCAGCACGGCCACCACGGCGCCGATGGCCCCATGCCGGCGCCGCGGTCGTGCGGCGACCGGCGAGGCCCATCGGGCCGGCGGGCCCACCAGCACGTCGACCCGCGGCGGCACGGCCGCCGGAGGCCGGCCCAGCCCGAGCCCGACGAGCTGCACGAACTCGCGGCCGCGCGGGCCGGTCAGCAGTACGTCGCCCCGCTCCAGGGGCCGGTGGCCGAGACCGCCCCGGCGCAACGCATCACACGCCGCACCGACCTGCTGACCCACCGTTCGCGCGAGGGCCGGGTCGAGCAGGCCCGCACGCAACGCCTCGGCGAGGCTCGACCCCCGGACGAACCGCATGTCCACGAACGGCGCGCCGTCGATCTCGCCGTAGCGGTGGATCGGGACGACGTGCGGCTCGCGCAGCGCGCTCAGCAGACCGGCGTCGCGGCTGAACCGCTCCCGGAACGCGGGATCGGCGGACAGCTGCCGGCTGAACACCTTGAGCGCCACTTCGCGGTCGTGGTGGCTGGTGTCGTGAGCGCGGTACACCGTGGCCGACGCACCACGGGAGAGGACACCGACGAGCCGGTACGGGCCGAACAGAGCCGAATCCATCGTCGTTCCCCCCGGACGCCGACCGGTTCACCCTAGCGGGTGAACGCACAGTTCTTGCTGGTCTCGAGGGGGTTGATCCGAGCGCCCCCGGATCGGTTGGGGGGAACGGAAGAAACTCAGGAGGAGGGGCGCGGGTCTGCCGGGGCAGGTGGCTCCGCCGGACGTCGGGGAACGCTCTCGAACGCGGTGGTGAAGCGCCCCAGCAGCTCCGCGAGCTTGCGCCGGTCGGCCACCGACCAGTCGGAGAGCATCTCGGCGAAGCGCTCGATGCGCATGCGGCGGTTCTCCTCGAACACCCGCCGCCCCTCCTCCGAGGCGGTGAGCAGCGTGGCCCGCCCGTCCTCCGGATCTGCCATGCGTTCCACGAGGCCGAGCCGCACGAGGTGCGCCACCTGGCGGCTGATCGTCGACGGGTCGGAGTGCACGGCCTCCGCGAGCGCGCCTGAGCGCTGGGGGCCGCCCTTCACGAGGTGGACCAGCAGGAAGTAGGTGGCCCGCTCCACCGCGTCCGGATGCTCGGCCTGGTACTGCGTCTGTTTGCGGTCCATCAGGCGCAGCAGCCGGATGAGCTGGCCGCTCACGTCATCGGCCAGGGCGAGGTCGTCGTCGGACGGCACGGCGCGAGCATGGACCGCCGGCCGGAGTTCGGGCAACAAGCCCCGTGTGTGAGCTCAGCCCCCCAGCGCGCGCCACCCGAGCGTGGTGATGCTCGCCGGGCCGAACGGCCGCTCCGGGTCCGGCGGGTTGATCAGGCCGGCGTTCACCAACCGGTGCCCGGCGGCGGAGTCGGCGCAGGCGAGGTCGTCGATCAGGAGTTCGGGCTGCCAGCCACTGCCGAGACGGCAACGACCCCCGGCCACCGCGCGCAGCACGGCCCTGTCCCGCCCGCTCAACGTCGCAGTACTCGCGGCCAGCATCTCCGTCGACCCCTCTCGCAGCGTGTGTCTACGAGAGCTTTCGTACCCGGCGAGGAACGTGTTTCACATCACGATCAAGCTGTCACCCGTTCGACGACCGCAGCGAGCCCCTGACCGCCGCCGATGCACATCGTCTCGAGGCCGAACCGGGCGTCGCGGCGCTGCATCTCCCGCGTGAGGGTGGCGAGGATCCGGCCGCCCGTGGCGCCGACGGGGTGGCCGAGCGAGATGCCGGAGCCGTTGACGTTGAGCCGCTCGAAGTCCTCCGGCACGAGCTTCCACTCGCGCGTGCAGGCGAGCACCTGCGCCGCGAACGCCTCGTTGAGCTCGATCAGGTCGATGTCGGCGAGCGTCAGCCGGGCGGCGTCGAGCGCCTTCGCCACCGCGGGCACCGGCCCGATGCCCATCGTGGCGGGCGGCACCCCGCCGACACCCCACGACACGAGCTTGACCAGCGGCCGCAGGCCCAACTCCGCGGCCCTCGCCGGGTGGGTGACGACGCAGATGGCGGCGCCGTCGTTCTGACCGCTGGCGTTGCCCGCCGTGACCGTGGCGGCCGGGTCGTCCCGGCCCAGCACCGGGCGCAGCCCGGCGAGCTTCTCCACCGTCGAGTCGGGACGGATGTGCTCGTCGGCGTCGACGATAGTGTCGCCCTTACGGCCCTTCACGGTGACCGGGACGATCTCGTCGGCGAACCGGCCCTCGTCCCGCGCCGCGGCGGCACGCCGGTGCGAACGCACGGCGAACTCGTCCTGCTCCTCGCGCGGGATCGAGTACTCGCGGCGCAGGTTCTCGGCCGTCTCCAGCATCCCGCCCGGCACGGGGAAGTTGACCCCGCCCGCCGTGACGCGGCCGCGGGCGAGACCGTCGTGCAGCATGACGCCGGTGCCGCCCTTGACACCCCAGCGCATCCCGGTGGAGTAGAACGGCGCGCTCGACATCGACTCGGCGCCGCCCGCGAGCACCAGTTCCGCCACCCCGGACTGCACCTGCATCGCCGCGTACAGCACCGCCTGCAGGCCAGAGCCGCAGCGCCGGTCGATCTGCAGGCCGGGCACCGTGACGGGCAGCCCGGCATTCAACGCGGCGACACGGCCGATCGCCGGCGCATCCATCGTGGGGTAGCAGTGGCCGAGCACGACGTCGTCGACAGCGTCCGGCGGCAGCTCGGTGCGTTCCACCAGGGCGCGGATCACCGTGGCGGCGAGCTCGTGCGCCGGCACGTCCCGCAACGCACCGCCGAATCCGCCCACCGGGGTCCGCAGCGGCTCGCAGATCACCGCTTCACGCATCGAAGATGCCTCCCTCACACGTACTGCCGGGTCAGCCACTCGGCGACGAGCGCGGGACGTTCCGATCCCTCGATCTCGACCGTCACCTTCGTGGTCATCTGCACGCCGCCCGTCACGTCGGAGACGTCGACGAGCTCGATGTTGCCCCGCACCTTGCTGCCGACCGGCACGGGTGAGGTGAACCGCACGCGGTTCAGCCCGTAGTTGACGCCCATCTTCGTGCCCTCGACGCGGTAGGCCTGCTTCACGAGGTGCGGCAGCAGCGAGAGCGTGAGGAACCCGTGTGCGATCGTGCCGCCGAACGGCCCCGCCTTCGCGCGCTCCTCGTCGACGTGGATCCACTGGTGGTCGAGGGTCGCGTCGGCGAACGTGTCGATCTGGGACTGGTCGACCGTGATCCAGTCGCTCGCCCCGAGCTGCGAACCCGCCGCCGCACGCAGCTCGTCGACCCCGTTGAAGACGCGCATCCATCCGCTCCGATCGTCCGCGACCCCTGCCGGCTCACCCTGCCACAGGGGGCGACCGCAGACAGTTCGGTGAGAGCGCGGCCACGGGTCGGCAGCGCGTGAGTGTCATCGCGCGGCCGTCCGGCGGCCACCTGTCTCGCCTACGGTGGAGCGGTGGCCTCCTCCCGACGTCTCCGCGCCCTGATCACCAACGACGACGGCATCGACTCGCCTGGCCTCTGGGCCCTGGCCACCGGAGCACGGGACGCCGGATTCGACGTGGTGGTCGCGGCCCCGCACGTCGACGCGAGCGGTGTGGGCGGCTCGGTGCTGGCGGTCCGGGACGGCCGACGCGTCCGGCTGCACAGCCGGGACCTGCCCGACCTGCCGGGCGTCCCGGCGTTCGCCGTCGAGGGCCACCCCGCGTTCATCGTCCACTCGGCGGGGCGTGGCTGGCTGGACCCGGAGCCGGACGTGGTGCTCTCCGGCATCAACCGCGGCGCGAACCTCGGGCACGCGGTCCTGCACTCCGGCACGATCGGCGCGGCGCTCGCCGCGTCACTGCACGGGTGGCGGGGGCTCGCGGTCTCCCTCGGCACACCGCTCATCGAGCCGGAGCGGCCGCACTGGGAGTCTGCGCTGAAGGTCCTGCCCGACGTGCTCGACGTGTTGCTGGCGGCCCCGGAGAGCACGGTGCTCTCGCTCAACGTGCCGGACCTGCCCGTCGGCGAGCTCCGGGAGCTGCGGGAGGCACGACTCGCGCACTGGGGTTCGGTCCGGGTGCGGGTCGACCACGTCAGCGACGACGACGGCGACCTGCTCCACTCGCACGAGGCCGAGCTGGCGGCGGAGCCCCAGCCGGACACCGACACCGCCCTGCTCGCTGCCGGACACCCGACCCTCACGGAGCTGCAGTCGGTGTCCGACCGGCCCGGGCTGCTCGACGGCGGCGCCGTGCGCAGGCGCGCCAGCTAGTGCTCGTCGCTGCCGGTGAGCTCGTGCTCCAGCCGGTCGGCGACGTCCACCACGAGCCGGAACGAGCGATCGAAGCCGTCGAGCGCCGTGTCGCCGAGCGGGATGGAGTGGCGGAAGAGCACCAGCCCTTCCGCGGCGACGGCCCCGCCCGCCACGCTCTCGCCCGCGAGCTCCAGCGCCCGGGCGAGATCGAGTTCGGCCAGCCGGCCGATCGGCGAGTTGATCTGCGCCCACGGGTGGTCGTCCTCGCCCGTGACCAGCCGTACCGCCACCAGCTGTGTGCGTTCACCCTGCGTGGGCAACCGGAACCACAGCTCGCCGTCGGCCTGCCGCATGATCTCGTAGCGCACCCGCACGAACCCCACGAGGTCGTCCCACTCCGCCACCCCGCCACCTCCTGCCGCGGACCGTACCCCCAACACCGCCTAGCTGATCAGTTGGTCGACCGGTGCCCAGTCGTCGCTCAGCACCGGAGCGTCCCCGGCGAACCGTCGCGCGGCGTCCGTGTCCAGCACCGACGCGGGCTCGCCGCGCACCGCGGCCCGCTCCGCCAGCGCGGGGATGTCGAGCGGTAGATCCGACGCCACCACGACGGCGTTGCCCCCGCCGCCCGGCGCGAGCTGCTCGGGTCGCATCAGCAGCGCCACATGCGGGAACCTGGCAGTCAGGGTGGCCACCTCGGCCGCGAGCAGCTGCCAGGAGTCGTGGTCGATCACGTTGAGCACGTAGACGCCGTCGTGGCGCAGCACGCGGTGGACGTCGGCGACGAACTCGGCGGTGGCCAGGTGCCACGGCACCGAGCGAGCACCGAAGGCGTCCCCGACCACGAGGTCCGCCGACGCCGCCGGCTGCGCGGAGAGCAGGCTGCGCGCGTCGCCGATCCGCACGTCGACGCCGGGGATCCCGGCCACGCCCAGCTCTCGGCGCCCCAGCTCGACCACTCCCTCGTCCACCTCGAGCACCGTCGAGACCGAACCGGGGCGGGTGGCGGCGAGCCATCGCGGCATCGTGAACCCGCCACCGCCCACGTGTACGGCGTCGACGGGGGCACCCGGCGCGAACGCCGTGTCGATCGCGTCGGCGAAGCGGCGGGTGTAGGCGAACCGCAGGGAGGCGGGGTCGTTCAGGTCGACGGCGGAGTGGTCGAGGTCGTCGAGCACGAGCACGCGGACGCCCGGGTCGGTGGGGTCGGCCCGCACGCTCGCGCAGTAGTAGACGGTGTCGACATCGCAGCGACCGGGCACCGCCACCAGCGCCGTGGCCAGTACGGCGGCGGCCACGGCGGTGCCGGTGACGGCCCTGCGCGTCGGCACGACGACCACGAGCGCGGCCATCACCAGGCACGCCGCGGCCGTGGCCAGCAGGATCATCGCCACCGGCAGCAACGTGACGAGCACGAACCCGGTGAGGAACACCCCGGCCAGCGACCCCACGGTGCCCGCCGCGGACAGCCCACCGATCACCGCGCCGGAACCCTCGACGTGGGCGAGCCGGGCGCGCGTGACCGAGGGGGTCACCATGGCGAGCGCGGTGACCGACACCAGCGTGGACGCCGCCACGAGCACGATCGCGGCCAGCGGGCCCGGGCCGAGCGCCGGGCCGAGCACGCGGACCATGGGCCGGACCGCGAGCACGCCGAGCCCGCCGACCGCGAGCGCGCCCGCAGCCACCGGCCGCGGCGGCAGCACATCGGCCCAGCGCCCACCCAGCGACGCACCCGCGGCGATGCCGGCGAGCGCCACGCCGATGACGGCCGTGGTCGACTCGAGCGTCAACCCGACGTACGGCGCCACGAGCCGCGTCGCCAGCGTCTCGACCACCAGAATCGCGGCACCGCTGACGAGCACGACTATCCGGGCGAACAGGGCGTTCACCCCACCATCCTCGCGCCCGCCGTCCGCGATCCACCCTGGGGGCCCCGTTGCAGCAAAGCCACTTTCATGCAACGTCGTTGCGGGAAAGTGGCTTTGCTGCAATCCGGGCGGGGCTACAACCCCAGGTGGCGGGCGATCAGCATGCGCTGCACCTCGCTCGTGCCCTCGCCGATCTCCAGGATCTTGGCGTCGCGGTAGAAGCGGCCCACCGGGTACTCGTTCATGAAGCCGTAGCCGCCGAAGACCTGGGTGGCGTCGCGGGCGTTGTCCATCGCCGCGTTGGACGCCACGAGCTTGGCGATCGCCGCCTCCTTCTTGAACGGCTCGTCGCGCAGCATCTTCGCCGCCGCCGCGTAGTAGGCCAGCCGGGCGGTATGGGCCCGCGCCTCCATGTCGGCGATCTTGAACTGGATCGCCTGGTAGCTGCCGATCGGAGACCCGAACGCCTCGCGTTCGCGGGCGTAGCGCACCGACTCGTCCACGCAGCCCTGGGCGAGCCCGACCGACAGCGCGGCGATCGCGACCCGGCCCTCGTCGAGGATCGACAGGAACTGCGCGTACCCGCGGCCGCGCTCACCGAGCAGGTTCTCCGCCGGCACGCGGCAGTCGTCGAAGAACAGCTCGCGGGTGTCGGAGGCGCACCAGCCGACCTTCGAGTACTTCTGCGACACCCGGAACCCGGGGGTGCCGGCCGGCACGACGATCGCGGAGATCTCCTTGCGGCCGTCCTCCCCGATCCCGGTGATCGCGGTGACGGTGACGATCGAGGTGATGTCGGTGCCGGCGTTGGTGATGAACGCCTTGGAGCCGTTGATCACCCACTCGTCGCCGTCGATGCGGGCCGTGGTGCGGGTGGCGCCCGCGTCGGAGCCGCCGCCGGGCTCGGTGAGCCCGAACGCGCCGAGCTTCTCGCCGGCGGCGAGGGCCGGCAGCCACCGCCGCTTCTGCTCGCCGGTGCCGAACCGGTGGAGCGGCATGGCGCCGAGCGAGACCCCGGCCTCGAGCGTGATCGCCACCGACGAGTCGACGCGCGCGAGCTCCTCCAGCGCGAGGCAGAGCGCGAAGTAGTCGCCACCCATGCCGCCGTGCTCCTCGTCGATCGGCAGCCCGAACAGGCCCATCGCGCCCATCCGCGCCACCAGCTCGTACGGGAAGTCACCGCGCTCGTAGAACTCCCCGATGACCGGCGCCACCTCCTTGCGCGCGAAGTCCTCGACCGTCGCCCGCAGCGCCTCGTGCTCCTCGCTCAGCGTGAGATCCATCAGTCCACCTCCGATTCCACGACCAGCAGCACGGCGTCCTTCGCGACGGTGTCGCCCGCCCGGGCGCGGAGCTCGCGGACCACCCCCGCGACCGGGGCGGTGAGCACGTGCTCCATCTTCATCGCCTCCACGACGACCAGCCGCGCGCCCGCATCGACCGGCTGCCCGTCCTCGACCTCGACGGCGGTGACCGTGCCGGGCATCGGCGAGAGCACCGGCCCGCCGGCCCCCGTCTCCGCGGTGGCAGCGGCGTCGAGCGGGGCCTGCTCGCGGATGCCCCACGCCCGCCCGTCGCGGCCGAGCCACAGGGTGTCGCCGTCCAGCGCGCAGGCGTATCGCCGGGTGATCCCGTCGACGGTAGCCACCAGCGCGTCGCCGTCGCGCCAAGCGGCGCACGGCACCGGCTCGGCCTCGCCGATCGCCACCTCGGCCGCCCCCGCGCGACCCCGGATGCGCACGCCGACCGGGTCGAACCCCGACACGGACATCCGCCACGTCGTCCAGGCCGGCTCACCGACCCGCCAACCACCGGGCACGTCGAACGGGTCCACCACGGGGCCGGCCGGTTCCAGCGCGAGCAGGGCGTGTGCGGCGGCCGCGGCGAGCACGTCCGGGGGCAGCTCGGTGGCCGTCCACTCGGCGAGCCTGCGCCCGACGAGCCCGGTGTCCAGCCGGCCGGCCCGGACGTCCGGGTCGGCGAGCAGGGAGCGCAGGAAGCCGATGTTGGTGTCGAGGCCGAGCAGCACGGTGTCGCGCAGTGCGGCGTCGAGCCGGCGCAGCGCCTCGGCGCGATCGGCGCCGTGCGCGATCACCTTGGCGAGCATCGGGTCGTAGTCGCTGCCGACCACCCCGCCCGCGGTGATCCCGGAGTCGACGCGGATCCCCGCTCCCGACGGCTCGTGCAGCGCGAGGACCCGCCCGCCGGTCGGCAGGAACCCCGCAGCCGGGTCCTCGGCGTAGATCCGCGCCTCCACCGCGTGGCCGACCGGTTCGACCCGCGCCGGCCACGGCCGGGCCTCACCTGCCGCGATGCGCAGCTGCGACTCGACGAGGTCGACGCCGTACACCTCTTCGGTGACCGGGTGCTCCACCTGCAGCCGGGTGTTCATCTCCATGAAGTAGAAGCGGTCCGGGTCGTCCGCGCCCACGATGAACTCCACCGTGCCGGCGCCGGTGTAGCCCACCGCCCGAGCCGCCTCGACCGCGGCGGCGCCCATCGCCTTCCGCTGCTCGTCGGAGAGCAGCGCCGACGGCGCCTCCTCCACGATCTTCTGGTGCCGGCGCTGCAGGCTGCACTCGCGCTCGCCGAGGTGCACCGCGTCGCCGTGCGCGTCGGCGAGCACCTGGATCTCGATGTGCCGGGGCGTAGCGACCAGGCGCTCGACGAGCAGCGTGTCGTCGCCGAACGAGCCGCGGGCTTCTCGTCGCGCCGACACGATCGCGTCGTGCAGGTCCTCGGCCCGGTGCACCTCGCGCATGCCCTTGCCCCCGCCGCCGGCGCTCGGCTTGAGCAGCACCGGATAGCCGATCCCCTCGACCGCGGCCGCGAGCTCCTCGTCGGCGAGACCCGCCCCGTCGGAGCCGGGGACGACCGGCACCCCCGCCTTGGCGACCGTCGCCTTCGCCGCGATCTTGTCGCCCATCGCCTCGATCGCCGACGCCGGCGGCCCGACGAACACGATCCCGGCCTCCGCGCACGCGGCCGCGAACGCCGTGTTCTCGGACAGGAACCCGTAGCCCGGGTGGATCGCCTGGGCCCCGGTCGCGGCGGCGGCGTCCAGCACGGCGGGGATGGAGAGGTAGCTCTGCGCAGCCGGGGCAGGCCCGATCCGCACAGCGATGTCGGCGAGCCGGACGTGTGGCGCGGAGGCGTCGACATCGGAGTAGACGGCGACGGAACGGACGCCGAGCAGCCGCAGCGTGCGCAGCACGCGAACGGCGATCTCCCCGCGGTTCGCGACGAGCACGGTGTCGAACACGCGCGCCTCCCTGTCTCCGAGTCGGAATGGCTCACATGCGGAAGACGCCGAAGCCCGGCGCTTCCAGGGGAGCGTTCGCTGCCACCGAGAGCGCGAGGCCTAGCACCGTTCTCGTGTCCCTCGGGTCGATCACGCCGTCGTCCCACAGCCGGGCCGTGGAGTAGTACGGGTTGCCCTGGTGCTCGTACTGGGCGCGGACCGCGTCGGGGTCCGTGCCGGAGCCGACGGTCGCCAGCACGGTGGCCGCCTGCTCCCCGCCCATCACGGAGATCCGGGCGTTGGGCCACATGAACAGGAACCGGGGCGAGTACGCCCGCCCGCACATCGAGTAGTTCCCGGCGCCGAACGAGCCGCCGATGATCACGGTGAGCTTCGGGACCCGGGTGGTGGCGACGGCGGTGACCATCTTCGCGCCGTGCTTGGCGATCCCGCCGGCCTCGTACTCGCGCCCGACCATGAACCCGGAGATGTTCTGCAGGAACACCAGCGGCACGCCGCGCTGGTCGCACAGCTCGATGAAGTGCGCGCCCTTCTGGGCCGACTCGGAGAACAGGATCCCGTTGTTGGCGACGATCCCGACCGGGTGGCCGTGGATGCGGGCGAACCCGGTGACGAGCGTGGTGCCGTACTCGGCCTTGAACTCGTGGAACCGGGAGCCGTCGACGACCCGGGTGATCACCTCGCGCACGTCGTAGGGCGTGCGGGAGTCGGTGGGCACGACCTCGTACAGCTCGTCCGGGTCGGCGAGCGGCTCCTCGGTGGGCGCCACGTCCCACGGCCGGGGCGCCCGTGGCCCGAGCGTGCCGACGATCGAGCGCACGATCCGCAGGGCGTGGGCGTCGTCCTCGGCGAGGTGGTCGGTGACCCCGGAGATGCGCGAGTGCAGGTCGCCGCCGCCCAGCTCCTCCGCCGTGACGACCTCACCGGTGGCCGCCTTCACCAGCGGCGGACCGCCGAGGAAGATCGTTCCCTGGTTGCGGACGATCACGGCCTCGTCGCTCATCGCCGGCACGTAGGCGCCGCCGGCGGTGCACGAACCGAGCACCGCCGCGATCTGCGGGATGCCGCGTGCGGACATCTGCGCCTGGTTGTAGAAGATCCGGCCGAAGTGCTCCCGGTCGGGGAACACGGAGTCCTGCTCCGGGAGGAAGGCGCCGCCGGAGTCGACCAGGTAGACGCACGGCAGCCGGTTGTGCAGCGCCACCTCCTGGGCGCGCAGGTGCTTCTTGACCGTCATCGGGTAGTAGGTGCCGCCCTTGACGGTGGCGTCGTTCGCGACCACCACGACCTCGCGCCCGGCCACCCGCCCGACCCCGGTGATCACGCCCGCGCCAGGCGCCGCGTCGCCGTACATGCCGTTCGCGGCGAGCGGGGAGAGCTCGAGGAACGGGCTCGACGGGTCGACGAGCGCAGCGACGCGCTCGCGCGGCAACAGCTTGCCCCGTTCGACGTGTCGTGCGCGTGCGCGCTCCGACCCACCGAGCGCGGCGGCGGCGAGCCGGGCCTTCAGGTCGGCCACCAGCTCGCGGTGGGCGACGTCGGATGTGGCGACGGGCATCGAACCTCCTCCGTCGAAGCCCTCGCGATGTTAACGGTCATTAACCTGCGGCGCCACCGCTCCCCGTTCGAGTGAGGCGTGGCCACCTGATCCGATAACCTCCGACAGGTTGATCATCGCCGGCACCTCGCCGCGTACCGCACGGCCCGACCCCGACCGGAGGATCGCTCCTGTGACCTCGTCGACCGGATCCGCTCCCGAGCGGTCGAACTCGTCGTCCCGGTGGGCGCCGCCCATCCCGCCCCGCACCGACGAGAACCTCAAGCACGTCCACCGCAAGATCGACCGGAACCTGAAGTCCGGCGACCCGTTCGTGGACAACTCCCCGCTGCTCGATCCGGAGTCCCGACGCCCCCGCCTCCCGGGAGCGCCCGACCTGATGGCCCGACTGGGTCAGCTCACCGCGGCCGGCCCGGCCGACGCGAAGGCGCCCGCGCCGCCCGACGGCGACGATGATTTCCTCGCCAGGGCGAACGCGGAGCGACTCGCAAAGCAGTGGGACGACGTCACCGCGCGACTCTGCCGCGACTTCGCGCCGGACGGCGGCTCCGACACCGACACCGTGCTGCGACACATCGCCGAGCAGCGCAAGGAACTCGACTCGGCGACGGTCCGCGACTACCTCCCGGTCCTCGTCGACAAGGCCGTCCGGCGCCTGCTGGATTCGGAAGGGGCGGGCCACCGGGCGGCGTCGAAGTAGGCGAGCAAGTCCGATCAAGCGGGTCTTTCATGGTCATGCCGACGCCACTGCTGTTCGATCTTGATCTGAGAACCGTGGTGTCGATATGACCATGAAAAGCGGGTTTGGCGCGCCGTCCCCGACCCGGGCCGGACGGCGGCCCACACGGGTGGATCGCGAGGAAATCCTGCGGGCAGTGGTGGCTGCGGGCGCTACGAGTCGGGGACGGCGCGCCCAGGCGACGGTTACTTGATCAGGTAGAAGCGGAGGCCCGTCGTCTACGAGGAGGCCTGGCGCGGTGAGGCGGGAGTGCGGCGGCACATCCGGCCGGCCTCGCACCCAACCGGTGATCATCCGCATGATCACGATCTACCGCTGGAGTACTGCGCGGGATCCGAGCACGGCCTAGGAAGTGCTCTCCGCCGGCACTGCCGCGGCGAGGCGCGCGCTCATCTCCTCGAGGAACTTGCCGGTGGCCGTGCCGATGATGCCCAGGCACCGCAGGAGGTGCGGGTGGACGTCGGCCGGCCCGGCCACGAGCAGCTCGACCGACGCGCTCACGTTGTCCTGCGCCGGGTTGAGGTACACCTTCGCGACCTTGGTGGCCCGCGACGCCGCGGATGCCGCGAGCGCCGCCTCCTCGACCTCCGTCTCGTTGGAGAGCGGGAAGAAGTTGGGGAACAGCAGGTGGAAGTAGTGCTCGTCCTGCGTCTCCAGGATGAAGTGGTGCCGCCCCTCGTACCGGAAGTGGATGTCGCCCTCGTCGTCCACCTTCGGCCGAAAGCCCTGCTCAGCGAGGAACTCGACGTGCAGATCCCGGATCTCGTCCCAGCCCACGTTAACCTCTCGTTCACCCGATCGGGTTAGTCGCGGATGATCATAGGGTTGGCTGCCGAGACGACCTCCCGCTGGTAGGCCAGGCGGATGACCGCCACCGATGGCCGCTGGTACGGGTCGATGTCACCGCGCGAGCGACGGACGTTCTGGGGCTGCTTCGGCGGCTGGACGACCGATGCGATGGACGTGCAGATCTACAACCTCCTGATCCCGGTGCTGATCTCCGTCGGGCTGCTGGCATCCAACGCGGAGGCCGGGCTGATCGGCACCGTCACCTTGCCGTGCTCCGCGATCGGCGGCTGGGCGGCGGGAGTGCTGGCCGACCGGTACGGCCGGGCGCTGATGCTGCAGGTCGCGGTGGCGTGGTTCTCGGTGTTCACGCTGCTGTGCGCGTTCGCCCAGGACTTCACGCAGCTGCTCGTGTTCCGCGGGCTGATGGGGTTCGGGTTCGGCAGGGTGGCTACTACTCGCTCACGACGTTCCTCCCGCAGTTCCTGCGCACCGCCCGCGGGCTCGACGTCCTCGGCATCGGCGGCACGCTGCTGCTGGTGATCGTCGGGGCGCTGGCCGGGTACCTGTTCGGCGCCTGGCTCACCGACCGGCTGGGCCGCCGGCCCGCGCTCGTCGTGTGTGCGGTGGCCGCGTTCGTGATCGTCCTGCCGTTCACGCTGCTCGACCTGCCCACCCCGGTGTTCACGGCGCTCGCACTGCCGCTCGGCTTCGTGGCCTCGGCGTACTTCAGCGGGCTCGGCGCGCTGCTCACCGAGCAGTACCCCACCGAACTGCGGGGCTCCGGCCAGGGCTTCTGCTACAACTTCGGCCGCGGGATCGGCGCGCTGTTCCCGCTGCTCGTCGGCCTGCTGGCGGACACGATCTCGATCGGGGTCGCCATCGCGCTGTTCGCGGGGATCGCCTATCTCGTGATGGCGGCCTGCGCGCTGCTCCTGCCGGAGACCCGCGGGGCCGAACTCACCGGGGCCACCTCCTGAACAGCCGGGCCCGATAACGTCTAGGCGTGCGCGTACTGCTGGTCGAGGACGAGGTTCCGCTCGCGGAGATGGTGCGGCGCGGGCTCGCCGCCGAGGGGCACTCCGTGGAGGTCGTGCACGACGGGATATCCGGGCTCGCGGCGGCGAGCACCGGCCAGCACGACGTCGTGGTGCTCGACATCATGCTCCCCGGCCTGTCCGGCTACCGGATCCTGCAGCGGCTGCGCGCGTCCGAGGTGTGGACGCCGGTGCTCATGCTCACCGCGAAGGACGGCGAGTACGACGAGGCCGACGCGTTCGACCTCGGCGCCGACGACTACCTGGTGAAGCCGTTCTCGTTCGTCGTGCTGCTCGCCCGGCTGCGTGCCCTGCTGCGGCGGGCGGGCGAGCCGCGTCCCACCGTGCTGACAGTCGGCGACCTCAAGCTCGACCCCGCCCGGCACCGGGTGCACCGCGGCGACGTCGAGATCACGCTGACGCCGCGTGAGTTCGGGGTGCTGGAGCACCTGATGCGGCACGCCGGCGAAGTGGTCACCAAGACCGACATCCTGCGCGCCGTCTGGGACGCCCACTACGAGGGCGAGGTCAACGTCGTCGAGGTGTACGTCGGCTACCTGCGCCGCAAGATCGACGCGCCGTTCGGCACCAGCAGCATCGAGACCCTGCGCGGCGTCGGTTACCGGATGGCCGAGCCGGGCTGAGGTCGGGGCGCCGGAATCCGACCTCGCCGCGGGGCCTGCTTCTCCTCGGGCGCGACCACCGGGATGCCGCTCGGCGCCGTGACGGGATCGCGCCGGGCCTCCTCGTCGCGCACGGGCCGCTGCTCGGCACCCACCGGCCCGGAGGTGCGCGGCGGTGGCACCGGACGTGGGATCGGCCGGGCCGAGGGCCCCTGGCCGCGAGCCGGCTCGGCCTCCCGGAACAGCTCCCCGCTCTGCGGCCGGTGCCCGGGGTCGACCACCTGGGCGGCCTCGCCGGCGGTCCAGGCGGCCTCGCCGGTCCATGCGGCTTCACCCGCCCAGGCAGCCTCCGCGGGCCAGGCCCGCTCCCCGGGGCGGTTGGAGCCCGAAGCGGTCCGCTTCGTCAGCGGCATGGCCGCCGGGTGCCCGGCGCCGTTCGGCCCCACGGCCTGCACGCTCGGCCCGTCGGCCGGCCGGCCGGCCTCCTCCGCTGCGGCGGGCGCGGCATCCTCGGGCTGCGCGTCGGGCGGGACCGCAGCCGGCATCCGTACCCGGAACAGCGCGCCGCCGGCCGGGCCGTCGGTGACCTCGACGCTGCCACCGTGGGCCGCCACGACCTCCGCGACGATCGCCAGCCCGAGGCCGGAGCCGCCGTCGGAGCGGGCGCGGGCGTCGTCCAGGCGGACGAACCGCTCGAAGACGCGCGCGCGGTCGGCCGGTGGTACCCCGGGCCCGTCGTCGGAGACCTCGATGACCGCCGTGTCGTCCTCGCGCCCGACGGTGACGAGCACCCGGGAACGCGCGTGTCGGCGGGCGTTGTCGACCAGGTTACGCACCACCCGAGCCAGCTGCCCGCGGTCGCCGACGACGCGCACGGGCGTCGCTCGCACCTCCGCGACCACCGCACCGTCGGCGGGCCGGCCGCGTTCGAGCTCGGCGACCTCGTCGAGATCGACCTCCTCGCGGCGCGGCTGCAGCCCGCGCTCGTCGGCCCGGGCGAGCAGGATCAGCGCCTCGACCAGCTTGTTCAGCCGGGATGTCTCGCCGCGCAGCGCGGTGACGGTGCTGCCGTCCACGGTGCCGTTCTGCATGAGTTCCAGACCGGTGGCGATCGTGGCGAGCGGGCTGCGCAGCTCGTGGCTGGCATCCGCGACGAACCGCCGCTGCACACCCTGGGCGTCCTGCAGCCGGGCGAGCATGCCGTTCATCGTCTCGGCGAGCCGGCCCACCTCGTCGCGAGCGGGCGGCACCGCAAGCCGGTGCCCGAGGTCCTTCTCCGTCATCTCCGACACCTGCGCGCGCATCGCCTCGACCGGTCGCAGGGCGCGGCCGGCGAAGAGGTAGGTGGCGGCCCCGGCGATCACGATGAGCAGCGGGATGCCCCAGACCAGGTAGAACAGCAGTGTGCGGGCAGCGGCGTCGACGGCGGTGAGCGGCGCCGCGTACAGCAGGATCACGTCACGGCCCGCCGACTCCGCGCCGGTCGCGATGAGCACCGTGTCCACGACACTGCCGTCGGCCTTGCGAACCGGCACGTTCGACTGGACGACGGTGTCGCCCGTGGCCGGCTGGACCTCCGACATCAGGGCATCCCGCCCGACCGCGTCGGTGCCGGCCTCGGTGGTCCACGTCGGCGCGTCGTCCGTGTCGTCGCCGTTGTACTCGACGCTCACCTGTGCCAGGTCGGACTGCCGGATGAGGGCATCGAGCGCCTCGCGAGCGTTCTCGTTGGCCGCGCCCCGCCAGTTGCCCTCGAGCCGGGTGACGATCACCTGAGCCTGGGCCTCGGCCTCGGACTGCACCTGATGGCGCAGCGACTGCTGCACGAGCAGCACGAGCGCGGCGCCCGCCACCAGCAACGCGAGCGCCACCACGACAGCCGCGGACAGGGCCGACACCGCACGCACGCCCATGCGTGCGCGCAGCCATCCCAGCGGCGAAGGCATCGTCATAGGGTAACGAGTGCGCCTGTGGCCCTGCTGAGATCGCAATGGCTGTTAGCGGGCGTTAACCCACGGTTAGGCTACGGCGCATGGCCACGCCCGCCGCGACGCCCACCGGGAGCAGGCGGGTGCAGATCCTGGCGGTGGCCGCGCAGCTCTTCGCCCGGCACGGGTTCCACGGGGTCAGCATCGCCGAGCTCGGCGCCGCCGTCGGCATCAGCGGGCCGGCGCTCTACCGGCACTTCCCCGGCAAGGAGGCCCTGCTCGCGGAACTGCTCGTCGGGATCAGCGAGCACCTACTGGCCGGCGGGCAGGCGCGGGCGGCGGAGCACGGCGACCCGCACGAGCTGCTCGCCGCGCTCGTCGAGTTCCACTCCGGTTTCGCCCAGCGCGAGCCGGAGCTGATCGTCGTGCAGGACCGCGACCTCGCGAACCTGCCCGCCCCCGATCGCCGGAAGGTGCGGCGCCTGCAGCGCACCTACGTCGAGATCTGGGTGGACGCGCTCCGGCGCGCGCACCCCGGCCTGCCGGCGGACGCCGCCCGCACCGCGGCACACGGGACGTTCGGGCTGCTCAACTCCACCCCGCACGCAGGCCGCACCCCGGAGGCTGCGGGTTTGCTGCGACGCATGGCCCTGACCGCCGTGCGCGATCTGGTCCAGAGATAGGGCAGCGGCCGGGCGGGTCGTCGACCGAGGAGGGGGTGTCGGTCGACGACCCTGACCGCGCATCGGGCCGGGCGGGCACACCCGAACCACGTGTCCAGCGCGGTCGCGCCCAGTGTCCGCCCGGTTCACGAGCGTGTACAGGGCCGGTTTTGCGAAGATCGCCGCTCGGCTCACACAGTCGTTACAAGAAGATAGCCTTGGGGTATTGCCGTATCGTTGAACGATCCTTACGCTCCCATGCAAACCTGCGGCGGTGTGCCGCGGGTCACCCCGCACTTTGAAGGGAGCCAGCGATGAGCGATACGAAGGCGGTGACCGCGGTCGGTTCGGCAACGAGCCGCAGCGCGGTGCTGGGCGCCATGTTCCTCATGGCCACCAGCGCTATCGGCCCGGGCTTCATCACCCAGACCGCGACCTTCACCGCGCAGCTCGGCGCGGCGTTCGCGTTCGCGATCCTGGCGTCGATCCTGGTGGACATCGCGGTCCAGCTGAACGTCTGGCGGGTGATCGGTGTGTCCGGTCAGCGCGGGCACGAGCTGGGCAACAAGGTGCTGCCGGGCGCCGGGTGGGTCCTTGCGGCCCTCGTCGTGATCGGCGGGCTGGTGTTCAACATCGGCAACGTCGGCGGCACCGGGCTCGGCCTCGACGCCATGCTCGGCGTCGACCCCCGCATCGGCGGGGTGATCTCCGCTGCGATCGCCATTGCCATCTTCCTCAGCAAGAAGGCCGGCGTGGCACTGGACCGGATCGTGGTCGTCCTGGGCGCCCTGATGATCCTGCTGGTGGCCTACGTCGCGATCGTCTCGCAGCCGCCGGTCGGCGAAGCGCTGCGCAACTTCGTGCTGCCGGAGCAGGTGGACTTCCTGGTCATCACGACCCTCATCGGCGGCACCGTGGGCGGCTACATCACCTACGCGGGAGCGCACCGGCTGCTCGACTCGGGCATGACCGGCCCCGAGCACGCCGCGGGCATCGCCAAGAGCTCGATCATCGGCATCATCGTCACCGGCATCATGCGGGTACTGCTGTTCCTCGCCGTGCTCGGTGTGGTTGCCGGTGGGGTCACGCTGGCGAAGAACGACCCTGCCGGCAGCGCCTTCCAGGCGGCCGCAGGCGAGGTCGGCCTCCGGCTGTTCGGCATCATCCTGTGGGCGGCGGCGATCACCTCCGTCATCGGAGCGGCCTACACCTCGGTCTCGTTCCTGACCCGCTCCACGACGAGCGAGCGCACGCGCAACCTGCTCACGATCGGCTTCATCGCCCTCTCGGCCGTGATCTTCCTGCTGCTCGGCGCCGCACCGGCCGCGCTGCTGGTGTTCGCGGGCGCGTTCAACGGGCTGATCCTGCCGATCGGATTCACCGTGGTGCTGTGGGTGGCGTGGCGCCGGCGTGACCTGCTCGGCGGCTACAAGTACCCGACGTGGCTGCTCGGCATCGGCGTCGCCGCATGGTTGCTCACCCTCTACATGGGCTACTCGTCCCTGTCGGGACTGGGCAAGCTGTTCGCATGAGTGTGGTGGATCTGAACTCGGACGTCGGAGAGTCGTTCGGCCGGTGGGAGCTGGGGGACGACGCGGCGATGCTTGCGCTCGTCACCTCCGCCAACGTCGCCTGTGGCTTCCACGCAGGCGACCCGACGACCCTCCGACGGACCTGTGCCCTGGCCGCGGAGCGCGGGGTCGCGGTCGGGGCACAGGTCGGGTACCGCGACCTGGCCGGCTTCGGCCGGCGGTTCATCGACGTGGCCCCGGCCGAACTGACCGACGACGTCGTGTACCAGATCGGGGCGCTCGACGGGATCTCCCGGGCCGCCGGCACGCGCGTGAAGTACGTGAAGCCGCACGGCGCGCTGTACAACACGATCGTGCGCCACGAGGCACAGGCGGCCGCGGTGGTGGCCGCCGTGCGTGCCTACGACCCGGAGCTCCCGGTGCTCGGGCTGCCCGGCTCGGTGTTCCTCGCCGCGGCGGAGGCCGCCGGGTTGCGCACGGTGCGCGAGTTCTTCGTGGACCGCGGCTACACCCCGGAGGCCACGCTGGTGCCCCGCTCCCAGCCGGGCGCCCTGCTGCACGATCCGCAGGAGGTCACCGCCCGCGTCCTGCGGATGATCACCGACGGCAAGGTCACCGCGGTGGACGGCACCGATGTGCAGGTCAGCGCCGAGTCGGCGTGCGTGCACGGGGACTCGCCGGGCGCGGTGGCGATGGCCACCGCGGTGCGGGCGGGTCTGGAAGCTGCGGGCGTGGTGGTGCGCCCGTTCACGGAGGAGTCGGGGTGAAGTTGCTCCCATGTGGGGACTCCGGGTTGCTCGTCGAGGTCGACGGGCTGCCCGAGGTGCTCGCGCTCGCAGACGCCGTGCGCGCGGCGCCGCCGGACGGCGTCCTGGACGTCGTCTCGGCCGCGCGCACGGTGCTGCTCTGCGTCGAGCCGGGCACCGACCTCACCGAGGTCCGGCGCGCGGTGCTGGATCTCGACGTCGAGCCGGGCACAGCACCGCCGGAGGGGGACCGGGTGGAGATCGAGGTCGTCTACGACGGGCCCGACCTCGAGGAGGTCGGCGAGCTCACCGGGCTCGGCGCCGACGGCGTGGTGGCGGCACACACCGCCACGCCGTGGCGGGCCGCCTTCGGCGGGTTCGCCCCCGGGTTCGCGTACCTGGTGGGCGGCGACCCGCGCCTCGAGGTCGCCCGCCGCCGCGAGTCGCGCACCTCGGTGCCGGCCGGGGCGGTCGGGCTGGCCGGGCAGTTCAGCGGTATCTACCCGCGGTCGTCGCCCGGCGGGTGGCAGCTGATCGGCCACACCGACGCGGAGCTTTGGAACATCGACCGTGGTGCGCTACTACAACCCGGGTGCACGGTCGAGTTCAAGGCGGCCCGGTGACCCGGAAGGTGGAGATCCTCGCCACCGGCGCTCTGGCGCTGGTCGAGGATCTCGGCCGGCCCGGGCTCGGCGCCACCGGCGTGGGTCGTTCCGGCGCCGCCGATCGCCGGGCGCTGCAACTGGCCAACCGGCTGGTCGCGAACCCCGAGGACGCCGCGGGCATCGAGGTCGTGTTCGGCGGCCTCGCCGTCCGGGCCCACGGCCTGCTCACGGTGGCGCTGTCCGGGGCTCCGGTCCCCGCCGACGTCGACGGCACGCCCGTCGGGCACCACTCCCTGATCGTGCTGCGCCCCGGCCAGACGCTGCGGCTGGGCGTGCCGCCCACCGGCCTGCGCACGTACCTCGCGGTGCGCGGCGGCATCGCGGTGGATCCGGTGCTCGGGTCGCGCAGCACCGACATCCTCTCCGGACTCGGGCCCGAGAGGCTCACGCCGGGCACGATGCTGCCGATCGGGGTGGAGCCCGACGCGCTGCCCCTGATCGACGTCGCGCCGGTGGCGGTGCCCCCGAGTGGCGAGGTCGTGCTCAGGGCGGTCGCAGGGCCCCGCGCCGAGTTCTTCACCGACGTCAGCACCCTCACCCGCACCACCTGGACGGCCTCCAGCCGCAGCGACCGGGTGGGCATGCGGCTCGAGGGCGAGCCCCTGGAGCGAGCCGACTCGGGAGAGCTGCCCAGCGAGGGGATCGTCCGCGGCTCGGTCCAGGTGCCGCCCGGCGGGGAGCCGGTGCTCTTCCTCTCCGACCACCCGGTGACCGGCGGCTATCCGGTGGCCGCTGTCGTGCTCGACGCCGACGTCGACCGGGCCGCCCAGGTGCGCCCCGGCCAGCGCGTGCGCTTCGTCCTCGTTCCGCCTCCGTGGGAGGAGAGCCCATGAGCCGTTCCGAGACGCCCGCGGCCGCGCGCGCCCGGTTCCGCGCCGGCCTCGTCACACCGACCGCCGGCTGGTGCGACGGCTACACCCAGGCCAACCTGATCGCGGTGCCGCAGGACCTCGCGTGGGACTTCCTGCTGTTCGCCCAGCGCAACCCCAAGCCGTGCCCCGTGCTGGACGTCCTGGAGGCGGGGTCGGTGGCCGGCCCGCTGCTCGCCGGCGACATCCGCACCGACATCCCGCGATACCGCGTCTACGTCGACGGCGAGCTGACGGAGGAGCCCACCGACGTCCGCGACTGGTGGCGCGAGGACCTCGTCAGCTTCCTCATCGGCTGCAGCTTCACGTTCGAGAGCGCGCTCGGCGCGGCCGGGGTTCCGGTGCGGCACGTCGAACAGGGCGTCAACGTGCCGATGTACCGGACGTCGCTGCGCTGCCGCTCCGCGGGGGCCGTCGGCGGACCGCTGGTGGTGTCGATGCGACCGGTGCCGCAGACCCTCGTCGAGACGGCGGTGCGCGTCACCGCGGCCTACCCCGCGGTGCACGGCGACCCGGTGCACGTCGGCGACCCGCGCGAGCTCGGCATCCGCGATCTCGACGCGCCCGACTACGGCGACCCGGTGGTCTTCCAGCCCGGTGACGTGCCCGTGTTCTGGGCCTGTGGGGTCACTCCGCAGGCGGCGGTCGTCGAGTCGAAGCCGCCGCTCGCGATCTCGCACGCGCCGGGGCACATGCTGATCACGGATGTCGAGGACGAGGACTACCGCATCCGCAACGTCTGACGAGGGCTGGCTCCGTCAGGCGGGCGATGATCGCCGTCGGGAGAGGCCCACGCCGATGAGGCAGACCGCGCCGCCGACGATCGCGAGGAGCGGGGGCGCCTCCCCGAGCAGCACGGCGGACATGAGGATCGTGATCGGCGGCACCACGTAGGTGCTCACGCCGAGCCGCCCGGCGTCCATCCGCGCCAGCGCGTAGGCCCACGTGCTGAACGCGAGCGCGGTGGGCACGACGCCGAGGTAGAGGAGCCCGGCCGTGGCCGCACCCGGGGCGGCGGCCAGCTCGGTGGCCAGGCCCGGGGCGAAGGGGAGCGCGCCGACCGCGCCGATCGTGCAGGCCAGCCAGGTCACCTGCAGCGCGGGCAACCGGCGCAGCACGGCCTTCTGCGAGAGCACCCCGATCGCGTACGTGACGGCCGCGACGACGCTGAGCACCACACCGAGCAGATCGGACTCGGCCGTGTTCGCGGTGGCCGCGCCGACCAGGACCGCACCACCGAACGCGACGAACGCTCCGATCACCAGCCACCGCGGGAACCCTTCGCCCAGCAGCAGCCCGGCGAACAGCGCGATGAGGATCGGCCCGATGTTCACCAGCATCGAGGTGGTACCGGCGTCGATGCGTTGCTCCGCCGCGTTGAGGGCGAGGTTGTAGATCGTGAACCACGCGACCCCGCACAGGACGATCAGCGCCCACTCCCGGCGCGTCGGCCACACCCACCGCCGCGCCACCAGCAACCCCGCGCCGAGCGCGAGCGACCCGATGAGCAGGCGGCCCAGCGTCAGCGGGCCGGGCTCGTAGTGCGCACCGACCGCGCGGATCGCCACGAACGCCGACGCCCACGCGAACACCGTGAACCCGACGGCCGCCAGCGCACCCCACCGGTAGCGCGATGCGGGGGTGGCAGGCCGGACGGCCGGGGAGGTCATGCCATCCACGCTAACTCCACGCAGATGGCCCGACCACGCGGTTTTCGGTCATGGATATGCAAGATCCCGCCGTCGGTCCGGACGTCGATCGGCGGGCGGCACGTGCGCCCGGCCCCGGGGTCTCACCGGGCGGCCGACGGCGCCGCTGATCCGTCGTGCTCCGGCCTGGCGGGCGCCTTCGGGGTGGCCAGGCGAGTGGGGGTGGGGCGGCCGCGGAGCACGGTGGGATCACCGAGCTCCCACCGGGCGGCCTCCTCCGGGGCAGCCATCTCCACCGCGGCCGCCGCGGCCAGCACCCGCCCGGGCACGGTCTTGGCCAGCTCGGTGAGCCGCGCGGCCTCGTTCACCGGATCGCCGATCACGGTGTACTCGTAGCGCCGCACGTCGCCGACGTTGCCCGCCACGGCGTCCCCCGCCGACATCCCGATGCCCGCCGCGACGTCGGGCAGCTCCGCGGCGAGACGCGCCGCCAGCACCCGCCCGGCCGCGAGCGCGCACCCGGCCGGGTCCTCCCCGGCCACCGGCGCCCCGAACACGGCGAGCGCGGCGTCGCCCTCGAACTTGTTGATCCAGCCGTCGTGCTCCTCGACCACCTCGACGACCACCGCGAAGAACCGGTTGAGCAGGCCGACGACCTCCTCGGGCGGGCGCTCGGAGGCGAGAGCGGTCGACCCGACCAGGTCCACGAACAGCACGCCGACGCAGCGGACCTCACCGCCGAGACGGACCTCGCCGGCCGCGGCCGCCGCACGCGCCACATCGCGGCCGACGTGCCGGCCGAACAGGTCGTGGATGCGCTCCCGCTCACGCAGCCCGGTGACCATCGTGTTGAAGCCGGACTGCAGCTGCCCGAGCTCGGTGCCGTCGTAGACGGTGACACCGGTGTCGAGCTCGCCGTGCTCCACCCGCCGCATCGCGCGGCGCACCGCGTTCACCGGGTCGGCCACCGCCCGCGCCGCCCCCACCGTCACCAGCAGGCCGGCACCCAGCGCGACACCGCCGAGCACGAGCATGATCACCGCGAGCCGGGCCGCCGGGATGTCGCCGTGCGCGAGCGCCGACGCGGCCATCGCCATCAGCCCGACCACCGGCACCCCCGTGCCGAGCGCCCAGAACAGCAACGACCGCACCACGATCCCGGGCAGCCCGCGCCCCGGCCGCGGCGGATGCGCGGCCAGCACCTGCGCGGCCGTGCGCCGCAGGATCCGCTCGCTGAGCAGGTGTGCCAGCGCGCACGTCGTGATGCCGCCCAGCACGATCGTCTCGCCCACCGACGCCGCGAGCCGCAGCGAGTACGGCAGGTTGAGCAGCACGAACACGATGGCCGCCAGCGCCCACAGCACCCCCTGCACCGTCACGAGCCGCAGCGGCCCGTACAGCACCATCCGCCGCGCCCGGCGCTGCTCGGCGTCCGCCTCGCCGGGGCGCAGCCGGAACCGGCGCCCACCCCACAGCAGCCCGATCGGCAGCGCCACCATCAGGTACGCCCCGAACGCGAGCAGGTTCATCGTGCGGACGCGGCCCGGATCGATGAGCGGACCCTCCGGCAGCACCCACGCCGCGAGCACGAACACCACGACCGCGCCACCGAGGTTCGCCAACACGACCACGACGGCGAGCGCGATCCGGGCGGGCCAGCCGATGACCCACCGCCGACCCCGCCTGGTGCGCGCCACGGGAGGATTCTAGGCCGATCGGACCAGTGGTCCGGCCGTACGAGACTCGACACCCTCAGCACCCACGCCGACAACGTGGCGTGCTCATGCCGCGGGCGGGTCGGTGACGACCGACCACTCCAACCATCCGGTGGTCATCCCGCGACTGAGGATCGGGACCACAGGACAGTCGCGTAGGCACCCGACAGCGACGGTCTCGTCGGAAACGGGCGTGCCCCCGCGTCGGGGACGGCCGCCCACGCCACCACGGGATCCGGTAGTGATCCCAACCCGGCCACGTCCACAGGTTCGGGATCACGCGAAGGGGGTGGACTCACCAGAGACCCGCCGATGTGCGACGAGCGGGCGGCCCGGGCCGGGAACGGCGCGCCAACGCGACGCATGCATGATCAGGTCGACCATGAAGACGCGGTGCGACCCGGCGTGATCGTTGTGAGATGCGACTGAACGCCCCCACCAGGGCGTTCCACCTTCATCTCGGATGGATCATGCAGCGTTGATCGTTCCGGGATGACGCTGAGCGTCCTGGCCAGGGCGTTCAGGCGAGTGTCGGACGGATCATGCCGCGTTGATCGTTGCGAGACCACGCTGAGCGCCCTCGTGCGGGCTGATGCCTGCATCTCGGAGCGATCATCAGGTCAGATCCCGCTCAGCACCTGCCCCCGGGGGCGCGATCCGGCCGGTCAGGTGTGCGCCTTTGCGGCCCCTGACCTCCAGATCCCATCCATCGTCGGCGGAGCCCGTGCGCAGCTCCACCGTGGAGGGGAGCAGCAACGGTCTGCCGAACCCCACGTCGTAGGTGAGGGACTCCGGCAGCCGGCCCTGGAGCGCGGCGAGGGCGTGTGCCGCGGTCCACATGCCGTGCGCGATCGCGCGGGGGAAGCCGAACGCCTTGGCGGTCCACGGGTGCAGGTGGATGGGGTTCACGTCGCCGCTCACCCGCGCGTAGCGGCGGCCGGTGCCGGCGTCGACCCGCCAGGTGGCGGCCGGGTGCCCGCCCTCGATCCCGGTCGGCTCGGCCGGACCGGGTGCGCCCTCGGGCGCGGTGGCGCCGCGGGCGAGGTAGGTGCTGCGGCCCTCCCACACTGTGTCGCCCGCGGCGTCGACCCGGCCGACGAGGTCGACCTGCGCGCCCTTCGGGTGTGCCCGCAGGCCTTCGGCGTGCACGTGCACGGCGAGCGGCTCGGCGGCGTCGATCGCCCGGTGCAGCACGATCCGGTTCCGGATGTGGACGAGCCCGGGCAGCGGCAGCGGGAACGACCGCCGCGCCATCAGCTCCACCTGCAACGGGAACGCCAGCACGTGCGGGTAGGTGGCCGGGAGCGTGTCGACCACCGGGAAGCCGCACACGCGCGCGTACGCCGCGAGCCGGTCCCGGTCGACGACGACGTCCTCGTGGAGCGAGGTGGTGGGCAGCTCGTGCCCGCGCCGGCCCACGGCACCGACCGCGGCCTTGACGTACAGGCTGCCGAGCCCGGCCGGCATCAGGCCCCCAACATGCTCTGGCCGCACACGCGCACGACCTGCCCGTTCACGCCGCCGCTGCCGGCCTGGGCGAGCCACGCGACCGTCTCGGCGACGTCGACGGGCAGCCCACCCTGGCGGAGGCTGTTGATCCGCCGCCCCGCCTCGCGGGTGCCGAGCGGCATCTTCCCGGTCATCTCGGTCTCGATGAACCCGGGCGCGACCGCGTTGATCGTGGCCCCGCGGCCGGCGAGCCGGGGCGCGAGCGCCCGCACCATGCCGATCACCCCGGCCTTGCTCGCCGCGTAGTTGGCCTGGCCGCGGTTGCCGGCGATGCCGCTGGTGGAGGAGATGCAGACGACCCGCGCGGAGTCGCCGAGCACGTCGGCTCCGAGCAGCGCGTCGTTGATCGCGAGCTGGGCACGCAGGTTGACGGCGAGCACGGCGTCCCAGCGGTCGGCGTCCATGTTGGCGAGCAGCTTGTCGCGGGTGATGCCGGCGTTGTGCACCACGACGTCGAGGTGCCCGTGGCGGCCGCGCACGTGGGCGAGCAGCCGGTCCGCCGCGTCGGGGGCGGTGATGTCGAGCTGGAGCGCGGTGCCACCGATCCGGTTCGCGACGCGGGCGAGCGCCTCCCCGGCCGCGGGCACGTCCACCGCGACGACCGCGGCCCCGTCGCGCGCGAGGGTGTCGGCGATCGCCGCGCCGATGCCCCTGGCGGCACCGGTGACGACGGCGACCCGGCCGGTGAGCGGCGGGTCGGTGTCGCCGGCCACGCCGGCCGGCGGGCCGATCCGCACGACCTGCCCGTCGACGTAGGCCGAGCGGGCCGAGAGGAAGAACCGGAGCGGGGAGTCGGCGGCCGCGTCTGGCACCACGACCAGCAGGTTCGCGGTGGCGCCCGCCCGCACCTCCTTGCCCGCGGACCGGACGATCCCCTCCAGGGCGTGCGCGACGGCCGCCGCCTCGACATCAGCGGGGTCAGGCTCGGGCCCGAGCACGAGCAACCGGCCCGAGGGCGCCAGCCTGCGCACGGCCGGCGTGAGGAACTCGCGGGCGGCGGCGAGGTCATCGAGGGTGCGCGCGCCGGTGGCGTCCAGCACGGCGGCGGCGACCTTGCCCTCCTCACCGGCCTCGGCGACCCCGGCGTCCTTCAGGAGCCCCCGGACCTGCTCGGCGCAGCGGGCCGCACCGACCGTGCCGACGAGCGCGGGCCCGTCGAGCAGCGGCTGCCCGGGTGCGTAGCGGCGCAGCACCGGGATCCGTGGCACCCCGAACCGCCGGACGATCCCCAGCTGCGAGAGGTCGCGCAGCCTGTCGTTCGACATTTCGTACTCCTCGCTGACGCTCGTCGATGAAATGTCACGACGCTGTGTTGATCGGTGAGCTCGCAAGCTCGCTCAACCCGCCTCCAGGATCGCGACGACGCCCTGCCCACCGGCAGCGCAGATGCTGATCAGGCCACGGGCCGGGGCGCCCTTCTCGTGCAGCAGCTTGGCCAGTGTCGCGACGATCCGGCCGCCGGTGGCCGCGAACGGGTGCCCGGTGGCCAGGGACGAGCCGGCGACGTTGAGCTTCGCGCGGTCGATCGAGCCGAGCGGGGTGTCGAGGCCGAGCCGCTCCTTCGCGAACGCCGGGTCCTCCCAGGCCTTGAGCGTGGCGAGCACGGTGGACGCGAACGCCTCGTGGATCTCGTAGAAGTCGAAGTCCTGCAGCGTGAGGCCGTTGCGTTCGAGCAGCCGCGGCACGGCGTACACGGGCGCGGTGAGGAGCCCGTCGGCGCCGTGCACGAAGTCGACGGCGGCGGTCTCGGCGTCCACCACGTGCGCGAGCACCGGCAGCCGGTGCTCGGTGGCCCACTCGTCGGAGCCGAGCAGCACGGCCGAGGCGCCGTCGGTGAGCGGCGTCGAGTTGCCGGCGGTCATCGTGGCGCCCTCGCCCTTGCCGAACACCGGCTTCAGCTTCGCGAGCTTCTCCACCGAGCTGTCGGGTCGCAGGTTCTGGTCGCGCGTGAGACCGAGGTAGGGCGTCACCAGGTCGTCGAAGAAGCCGCGGTCGTAGGCCGCGGCGAGGTGGCGGTGGCTCGCGACGGTGAGCTCGTCCTGCTCCTCGCGCGCGAGGAGCCACTCCAGCGCCGTCCGCGCGGCGTGCTCGCCCATCGACAGCCCGGTGCGGGGCTCGGCGTTGCGCGGGATCTCCGGCACGATCTGGCCGGGCCGCAGCCCGCGCAGGGCGGCGATGCGGGCCCCGAGCGTCTTCGCGCCGTTCAAGGCCATGAGGACCCGGCGCAGGTCGTCGTTGAGGGCGACCGGGGCGTCGCTCGCGGTGTCGACGCCTGCCGCGACGCCACTCTCCAACTGCCCGAGCGCGATCTTGTTGGCCACGAGCACGACGGTCTCGAGCCCCGTGCCGCAGGCCTGCTGGACGTCGTAGGCGGGGGTGTAGGGCGAGAGCGTGCTGCCGAGCACCGCCTCGCGCGTGAGGTCGCGGTCGCGGCTGTGCTTGAGCACCGCGCCCCCGGCGACCTCGCCGAGCCGCTGCCCGGCCAGCCCGAAGCGGGCGGCCAGGCCGTCCAGCGTGGCGGTGAGCATGTCCAGGTTGGACGCGCGGGCGTAGGCGCCGTTCGCGCGGGCGAACGGGATGCGGTTGCCACCGATGACGGCGGCCTTCCTCCGGGTCTCCGGCATGACGGTCTCCTACCCACGAGTAGCCGGTACCCACCGTACACGGTACTGTTGGTGTCGTGAACTCCGTGCGCGATCGACGTGCCAGCCGGTGGGACGCCCACCGGCGCACGCGCCGCGCCGAGCTCACCGACGCCGCGATCGCCGCCATCCGCGCCCACGGCGCCGGCGTCGGGATGGACGACGTCGCCGCGGCGGCCCGCACGAGCAAGACCGCCGTGTACCGGCACTTCGCCGACCGCACCCAGCTCTACGTCGCGGTCTGCGAGCGGGTGGCGCAGGTGCTGCTCGGGCAGGTGCGCGCGGCGATGGACGGCGCCACGGGCCCGCAGGCGAAGGCCGCCGCCGCGATCGCGGCCTACCTGCGCCTGATCGAGCACGACCCGGAGGTGTACCGGTTCGTGGTGCACCGACCGCTGGCCGACACCGACCTGGTGGCCGACCTCGTCTCGCTGATCGGCGACCAGGTCGCGGACGTGATCGCCGAGCAGCTGAGCGCGGCGGGCGCAGATCCGTCCCCCGCTGTGCCGTGGGGCCACGGGGTGGTGGGGATGGTCCGCTCGGCGGCGGACAACTGGATCGCCCGTTCGGCGGGTATGACCAGGGAGCAATTGGCCGATCACCTGACCGCCCTCGCCTGGACGGGGCTGTCGCGGGTGATCGCCCGCACCGAGGAGGAGACGTCATGACGGTCGACCGGCACGCGCTGCAGCGCGTCCTCGACGGGAGGTGGTCGCAGGTACGCGACGAGATCCGCGCCCAGATGGACGAGCTCGCGTTCAATCCCGACCCGGACCTCTCCACCGAGGAGTACCGAGCGCTCACCACCGACAACCTGCTCCTGCTCGCCCGCACGGGCCGGCCGCACCAGGGCTTCGATCCCGCGTACGGGGGTGGCGGCGATGTCGGCGGCGTGGTCACCGCTTTCGCGATGCTCGGCTACGGCGACCTGTCGCTGCTGGTCAAGGCCGGCGTGCAGTGGGGGCTCTTCGGCGGGGCGGTGCAGGTTCTGGGCACGTCACGCCATCACGACCGGTACCTGAAGCAGATCATGGACGGCGAGCTGCTCGGCTGCTTCGCCATGACCGAGACCGGCCACGGCTCCGACGTGCAGCACCTGCGCACCACGGCCACGTACGACCCGGCCGCGCAGGAGTTCGAGATCCACACGCCGGACGCGGGCGCCCGCAAGGACTACATCGGCAACGCCGCCCGCGACGGGCGGATGGCCGTGGTCTTCGCGCAGCTGGTCACGCAGGGGCAGTCGCACGGCGTGCACGCGCTGCTCGTGCCGATCCGCGACGAGAACGGCGCACCGATGCCGGGCGTCACCATCGGCGACTGCGGGCGCAAGGCGGGCCTCAACGGCGTCGACAACGGCCGGCTGACGTTCGACCACGTGCGCGTGCCGCGGGAAGCGCTGCTCAACCGGTTCGGGGAGATCGCCGAGGACGGCTCGTACACCAGCTCCATCGCGAACGAGACCCGCAGGTTCTTCACGATGCTCGGCACGCTCGTCCGCGGGCGGATCAGCGTGGCGGGCGGCGCCGGCACCGCCACGCAGAAGGCGCTCGCGCTGGCGACCCGCTACGCCGCCGTCCGGCGGCAGTTCGCCGACCCGGCCACCGGCGAGGAGGTCGTGGTGCTCGACTACCTCGTGCACCAGCGCAAGCTGCTGCCCGCGCTCGCCACCACGTATGCGCTGCACTTCGCGCAGGGCGACCTCGTCTCGGACATGCACGACCTGCAGGCTCCGCCTTCCCGCCCCCCTGCCCTACGGGCCCACCCCCCGGGCGGCGCCGAAGGCGACGAGTGGCGCCAGCGCGACCTGGAGACCCGCGCCGCCGGCATCAAGGCCGTGGCCACCTGGCACGCCACCGCCACGATCCAGACCTGCCGGGAGGCGTGCGGCGGCGCCGGCTACCTCGCGGCCAACCTGCTGCCGACGCTCAAGGCCGACACCGACGTGTTCACCACGTTCGAGGGCGACAACACCGTGTTGCTGCAGCTCGTCGCGAAGACGCTGCTGTCCGACTACGGTCGCCGCGTCGCCCGGCTCGACCTGGCGGGCAAGGCTCGGTTCGCGGCCGATCTGGTGGCCGACACCGTTGCCGAACGCACCGGCCTGCGCGCGCTCCTGCGCCGCGGCGACGTGCGGGACCGCCGCTACCAGCGGTGGCTGCTCGCCCAGCGCGAGGAGCACCTGCTCGCGAACGCCGCCCAGCGTATGCGCAAGGCCCTCGCACCGGGCGCCGACCAGTTCGGGATCTTCAACGGCGCCCAGGACCACCTGCTCGTCGCCGCCCGCGCCCACGTCGACCGGGTGGTGTTCGACTCGTTCGCGGCCGCCGTGGACCGGGTCACCGACGCCGGCGTGCGCGGCCTGCTCGCCGACGTCCTGAGGCTGTACGCGCTGTCGGTGATCGAGGGCGACCGCGCGTTCTTCATCGAGCACTCCTACCTGACGCCCGCCCGGGCCAAGGCCGTCACGCAGGCGGTCAACGGGCTCTGCGGGCGGCTGCGCCCGCACGCCCGCACCCTCGTCGACGGCTTCGGCATCCCGGAGCCGTGGCTCGCCTGCCCGCTGCTGGAGGGCGAGCACGACGCGGGCGCCGCCGGGACCGACCCGTCACCGACGCAGGAAGAGCCGACGGACCTGGCCTCAGTGGGCTGACGCCCGCTCGGCGCGCGCCTGCTGGACGTCGGGGATGTGGGTGTCGATCCAGTCGAGCAACCCGGCGAGGTGGGTGGTGACCTGCTGCCCGAGATCGGTGAGGCTGTAGGTCACCTGCGGGGGTGCGGTGGGCACGACCTCGCGGTGCACGAACCCGTCGGTCTCGAGGACGCGCAGCGTCTGGGCGAGCATCTTCTCGCTCACCCCGCCGATGGCGCGGCGCAGCGCGCTGTAGCGCAGCGGCCGGGCGCGCAGCCCGACGAGCACGAGCACGGCCCACTTGCTCGTGACGTGGTCGAGCACGCCGCGCGCGGGGCATTGGCTGTCGAACACGTCACCCCGGCCCAGGGCCATGGCCTCGACGACCTGCATGCTCACGTCAGCCTCCGGTGCACACCTCGAGGTACGTACTTACCTATGGAGAGCACCAACCATACGGTGAGTCTCGAGAGGCCGTCCATCGGAGGAGAACAGCATGTACGTCATCACCGGGGTCACCGGCAAGCTGGGCCGTGTGGCCGTCGAGGACCTGCTGACGCGGGTCCCGGCCGACGAGGTCGCCGTGGTGGCCCGCGACCCGCGCAAGGCCGCCGACCTCGCCGCGCGCGGCGTGGACGTCCGCCAGGGCGACTACGAGGACCCCGCGTCGCTGCGCACGGCGTTCGCCGGCGCCGACGTGCTGCTCTTCGTCTCCTCACCGGACATCACGCCCGGTGCCCGCCCCCGTCAGCACGGCAACGTGGTGGACGCCGCCGTCGCGACCGGTGTGGGCCGGGTCGTCTACACCAGCGCGATCGGCGCCGAAGACGCGCCGCCCGGGTTCCTCACCGACCACACCGTCACCGAGAAGCTGCTCGCCGACTCCGGCCTCCCGCACACCCTGCTGCGCAACACGTTCTACCTGGAGGCGCTGGTCAACCCCGGCCTCCGCGCGGCGGTCGACGCGGGCGAGCTGCTCGGCGCGGACGAGGGTGTGCCCGTCAACTTCGCGACGATCGCCGACCTCGGGCTCGCCGCGTCCGTCACGCTCACCGGCGACGGGCACGCGGGCAGGGCGTACGAGCTGCGCGGCCCGGTGTGGACGCTGGCCGACCTCGCCCGCATCCTCTCCGAGGTGTCCGGGAAGGACGTGGCCTACAAGCCGGTGCCGGCCGAGGAGGTGGGCGGGGCGGGCTTCGTCCACCAGCTGATCGCGTCGGGGCTCTTCTCCGAGCCGTCCGACGACCTGGAGAAGCTCATCGGCCGCCCGCCGGCAGACCTGCGCGAGGCTGTCGCGGCAACGCTGCGGGCCTAAGCCTTCTCGACGAGCGCCGCGTGCCGCGCACGCAGCTCGCGCTTGAGGATCTTGCCGCTCGGGTTCTTCGGCAGCGCGTCGGCGAACACCACGTACTTCGGGCACTTGTAGCCGGCCAGCTGCTGCCGGGCGTGCGCGAGCACGGCGTCGGTGGTCAACGCGGCATCCGGCTTCGGGACGACGACCGCGGTGACGGCCTCGATCCAGTGCGGATGGCTGATCCCGAACACGGCGACCTCGGCCACGCCGTCGAGGAGGTAGATCGCCTCCTCGACCTCGCGGCTGGCAACGTTCTCCCCGCCGGTCTTGATCATGTCCTTCTTGCGGTCGACGACCGAGAGGTAGCCGTCGGGGTCCATGACCCCGAGGTCGCCGGAGTGGAACCAGCCGCCGCGGAACGAGTCGGCGGTCTTCCCCTCGTCCGCGTAGTAGCCCAGAGCGGCGTGCGGGCTGCGGTGCACGATCTCGCCGATCTCCCCCGGCGGCACCGGCTCGCCCGCGTCGTCGACCAGCATCGTCTCGACGTTGATCGCCGCCCGGCCCGCCGAACCGGCCTTCGACAGCTGCTCGTGCGGGCGCAGGATCGTGGCGAGCGGAGCCATCTCGGTCTGGCCGTAGAAGTTCCAGAGCTGGACGTCGGGCAGGCGGCGCTGCAGCTCCTTGAGCACCTCCACCGGCATCGCCGAGGCCCCGTAGTACCCCTTCCGCAGGCTCGACAGGTCCCGGGTGTCGAAGTCGGGATGGCGCAGCAGCGAGATCCACACCGTGGGCGGGCAGAACAGCTTCGTGGCCCGCTCGGCCTCGATCGCCGCGAGCAGGGCGGCCGGATCCGGTCCGGGCAGGATGACGCTGGTGGCGCCCAGGTAGACGTCCACGGAGAAGAAGCAGTCCAGCTGCGCGCAGTGGTACATCGGCAGCGAGTGCACCTCGATGTCGTCCGCGCTCATGCCGCCGTCGATCACGCACGAGACGTACTGGGCGATGAGCGACCGGCTCGACAGCATCACGCCCTTCGGCCGCGACTCGGTGCCCGAGGTGTACATGAGGCGGAGCGGGTCGTCGTCGGCAACGGCCACCTCCGGATCGTGCGCGGGGCCTGCCGTCCACCAGTCCGCGATGTCCTCGAAGCCCTCGGCCACCCCGCCGATCCGCCCCCGCACGCCGCCGGTCAGCCCGGCCTCGGCCAGCGCCGCCATCCCGGTGTCGGTGAGCGCGTCCTCCACCACCATGCCGGTGGCCCCGGAGTGATCGAGGATGAACGCGATCTCCGACGGCCCGAGCATGAAGTTCACCGGCACCAGCACCACGCCCAGCTTCGCGGTGGCGAAGGCGATCACCGCGTACTCCCACCGGTTGCGCGACAGCAGCGCCAGCCGGTCGCCCTTCGTCACGCCGCGGGCGGCGAGCGCATTCGCCACCCTGTTCACGGCGGCGTCGAACTCCGCGTACGTGAACCGCCGCTCCCCGGACACCACGGCGAGCTTGTCCGGGTACCGCTGCGCGGTGCGCCGCAGCAGGTCGCCGACGCCGTGCTGGCGGGCGCGGGCGATCGCGGCGGCGGTGTCGGGGCTGAACTGCGCGGCGTCGGGCATGCCCGGATGATGCCGGACTCCGCGCGAGCAACGCACCTGTCCGAGGTGCCGGTGCGCTGCCTACGGTGGGCGGGTGTCCACCGCGGAGCAGCTCGCCACCGTCGTCGACCGGATCGAGCGCGCCGACGGGGATCTGCATGCCTTCGTCGACGAGCCCGGCCGCGCCGAGCGGGTCCGGGCCGAGACCGAGGCGCTTCCCGTGCGCTGGCCCGACCCGGAGCACCGCCCGCCGCTCTACGGCGTGCCGCTGGGCGTGAAGGACGTGTTCCGGGCCGACGGGCTGCCCACCAGGGCGGGATCCGCGCTGCCCGAGGCGGCGCTCGCCGGCCCCGAGGCCACCGCGGTCACCCGGTTGCGCGCCGCCGGGGCGGTGGTGGCCGGCAAGACCGTCACCACCGAGTTCGCGTACTTCGCGCCCGGCCCCACCCGCAACCCCCACCACCTCGAGCACACGCCGGGCGGGTCGAGCAGCGGGTCGGCGGCCGCGGTGGCCGCCGGGCTCGTGCCGCTCGCGCTGGGTACGCAGACCGTCGGCTCCGTCGTACGGCCGGCCGCCTACTGCGGCTGCATCGGGTTCAAGCCGTCCTACGGCCGCGTGCCCTGCGACGGGGTGATCCCGAACGCGCCGACGTTCGACACCGTCGGGGTGTTCGCCGCCGACCTGCCCCTCGCGACGGCCGCGGCGGCGGCCCTCGTCTACGGGTGGGCATCCGCCCCGGCCGGTGACCTCCCGGTGCTCGGCGTCCCCGCCGGGCCCTACCTCGACCAGGCCGACGTCGGCGCGTGCGGGGAGTTCGCCACGCAGATCGCCGCGCTGCGCGCGGCCGGCTACCGGGTGCGTGAGGTCATGGCGCTGGACGACATCGCGCGGATCAACCGGCGGCAGATCATCGTCAACCTCGTCGAGCTGGCCCGCAGCCACGAGGCCTGGTTCGACCGGTACGCCGAGCACTACCGCCCTCAGACCGCCGCGGCCATCCGCGAGGGCCGGTCGACCGATGCCGCCACCTACACCGCGGCGCTCGACGGCGTCCACGCCCTCCGGCGCACGCTGCCGAACCTGATGGTCGACGCGGGCATCGACGTCTGGATCTGCCCGTCGGCCACCGGGCCCGCCCCGCACGGGCTGGACACCACGGGCAGCCCGGCGATGAGCGTGCCGTGGACCCAGGCCGGCCTCCCGACCCTGTCGCTACCGGCCGGCACCGTGGCGCGCGAACCGGGCGGCCCCGCGCTCCCCGTGGGCCTGCAGTGCATCGGGCGCCCGGGAACCGACGAGCAGCTGCTCGCCCACGCGGTGGGTATCGCCGCCGTCCTGCGCAACGGTCGGGAGGTCGCGCGGTGATCAGGGTTCGCGGAATCCGAAGGGCTCGCCCACCGCGATCTCGCCGCCTGCCGTGACATCCGCGTAGACGCCGGCGCACGCCCACGTGCCCAGGCCGGGGATCTCCACGCGGTTGTGCTTGGCGATCGTGCGGAGCGTGTCGGCGTCGCGGGGGAGATCGTCCTGCGCGAGCGTGGTCATGACGCAGCGCATCGTCGGGATCGAGACGGTGGCGCTCGTGCCGCCGGCGAAGGCGATCGTGTGGCCGGGCCAGTCGTTCTCCACGAAGCCGGAGCCCTCGGCGTCGAGCACGATGTTGGGGCGGTAGCGCCGCGCGTCGAACGTGGCTGTGGGGGCGAGCTCGCGCAGCCGGTGCAGCGTGGCCGAGGTGAGCAGGTGCAGCACCGCGAGGTCGAAGAACGCCGGCTGGGGCGCCATCGCGGCGAGGTCGAACCGGCTCACCACCTCGCCGGTCTCCTCGTTCCGCACGCGGGTGCCGGCGATGACCGCATCCGGGGCGAGCCCGTCGATCTCCGGCCACACCTCCTCGAACCCGGCGCCGTCCGGCGGAGTGGCGATCAGCCGGACGCTGCGGCCGATGGCGGCGCTCAACGCGGCGTCGATGTCGGCGTCGCCACTGTGGTGGACCGACCCGTCGGGGAACGTGATCTCGACGTCCGGCGGCGCCTCGCGCCCCGGCTCGTCGGCGCAGCGGGCCGAGAACCCGAACAGCCCACCCCACAGGCGCGGCACCTTCGCGCTGGCCACGGTGCCGGTCTCGACGTCCACGAGCGCGTAGGCGCGGTCACCGGCCAACCCGCGCTCGTCGACCCTGCAGCGGTGGAGCGACTCGCCGAGCATCGACTTGACCGGATAGCGGTACAGCTCCGTGACAGCCATCACTGGTTTCTAGCACGTGGGCCGGCCGGCGGTGAGGACGCGCGGGCACCAAGTGTCCCCCGGTATTACTATTGGCCTCATGGTGCGTGTCCCGCTGACCCCGGCCGACCGCGAGCGCGGCGAGCGGCTCGGCCTGCTCCTGCGTGAGGCGCGGGCCGACCGCAGCCTCGTCGAGGTGGCCGCCGCGGCCGGGATCTCGGCGGAGACGCTGCGCAAGATCGAGACCGGGCGCATCCCCACTCCCGCGTTCTTCACCGTCGCCGCGCTCGCGACGGCGCTCGGCCTGTCCCTCGACACCGTCGCGACACCACCACCGGCGCGCTCGCCGGGGCGCCCTCGACCCTCGCTCTGAGCTCAGCCGGTCCGGCCGACCGTCCGCGGTCAGCTCGCCGGGGCTCGCAGCGCGACCAGCCGGGACGCCGCCTCGGCGAGCACCTCGTCGCGCTTGCAGAACGCGAAGCGCACGAGCGAGCGGCCCAGCTCCGGGTCGGCGCAGAACACCGACACCGGCACGGCGGCCACGCCCACGCGCTCGGGGAGGCTCCAGCAGAACTCGGCGCCGTCGGTGAAGCCGAGCGGCGTGACGTCGGTGACCACGAAGTAGGTGCCGGCGGTGTCGAACACGGTGAACCCGGCCTCACGCAGCCCACCGGACAGCAGGTCGCGCTTGCGCTGGAGGTCGGACGAGAGCCGCGCGTAGAAGGAGTCGGGCAGGCCGAGGGCCGTCGCGATCGCCGGCTGGAACGGGGCGCCGCTGACGTAGGTGAGGAACTGCTTCGCCGCGCGGAGGGCGGAGACGAGCTCGCCGGGCCCGTGCACCCAGCCGACCTTCCAACCGGTCACCGAGAAGGTCTTGCCCGCGGAGGAGATGGTGAGCGTGCGCTCGGCCATCCCCGGCAGGGTGGCCATCGGCACGTGCGGGCGCCCGTCGAAGAGCATGTGCTCGTACACCTCGTCGGTGACGACCAGGGCGTCGTGCTCGGCGGCCAGCTCGCCGATCTGCGTGAGCTGCTCGCGGTCGAGCACCGTGCCCGTCGGGTTGTGCGGGGTGTTGACCAGCACCAGCCGGGTGCGAGCGGAGAACGCGGCGCGCAGCTCGTCCGGGTCGAAGGCGAACGACGTGCCGCTCGGCCGCAGCGGCACCGGGCGGATCACCGCGCCGGCCAGCGCGATCGTGGCCGCGTACGAGTCGTAGTACGGCTGGAACGTCACGACCTCGTCGCCCGGCTCGCAGAAGGCGAGCACGGCGGACGCGATCGCCTCGGTGGCCCCCGTGGTGACGAGGACGGTGTCGGGGTCGACGTCGAGCCCGTAGAAGCGGCGCTGGTGGTCGGCCACGGCGGAGCGCAGCTCCGGCACCCCGATCCCTGGCGGGTACTGGTTGATCCCGTTGCGGATGTTCGCCGCGGCGTCGGCGAGCAAGGAGGCGGGGCCGTCGGTATCGGGGAAGCCCTGGCCGAGGTTGATCGCACCGGTACGCAGGGCGAGCGCCGACATCTCGGCGAAGATCGTGGAGGTGTGGGCGCGCATCCGTTCCACCAGCATGGGTGCACGGTACGTCGCCCTCATACCCTGCGGGCATGCCACTGTCCGAGCGTGATCGTCAGGAGTTCCTCGCCGAGCCGCACGTCGCGGCCCTGTCCGTCTATGCGGGTCCGGACCGGGCACCGCTGGTCGTCCCGATCTGGTACCAGTACGCGCCCGGCGGCGATCTCTGGTTCCACACCTCGGTCGGCTCCCGCAAGGCGCGGCTGATCGATGCGGCCGGGCGGGTGTCGTTGATGGTCGACGAAGCCGCGGCACGCGTCCGCTACGTGTCCGTGGAGGGCCCCGTCGTGCGCACGGAGCCCGGCACCGAGGACGTGGTGCGCGAGATGACCGCCCGGTACCTGCCTCCCGAGCGCGTGGACGCCTACCTCGAGATCGCGCTCGCCGAGCACGGCGAGCAGGTGGTCTACGTCGTCCGGCCCGAGCGCTGGCTGTCGGCCGACATGACCGGCTGAGACAGCCGGGACCTCACCAGCCGCGCATGTCCACCGCCCACGTCTCCAGCACGGTCTCGCCGTCCACGAGGTGCATCCGCTCGTGCAGCGCCACCGTGGGATCGACGTGGGCGGGGAGCACTCGCAGCCGGTCGCCCACGCGCACCGGCGCCTCGGCGGCGAACGTCGTGTGCTCGTCGGAGCAGAACCACACCTGAGCGCCCTCGATCGTCGGCAGGCCGTGGTCCAGACAGAGCGACTTGAGCCCGACGTTCACGACGGCGTGGTCGGGCGACACCGAGATCACGGTGCCCAGCACGGAGAGCGCCTGCCCGAACGGATGGCCGATCTTGCCGTACGCGGTGTCCATCAGCGCGTACGAGCCGGCCTGGATCTCGGTGGCCCACGTGTTGTCCACGTAGGTGCCGGTGCCGCCGGCGCTGATGATCTCCCCGCCGACGTCCCCTGCCGCACGCACGAGCAGCGCCATCGCGTCGGCGGTCATCCGGACGCGGTCGGCCGGATCGGGCACGAGCATGAGGTGGCCCTCGTAGCCCATCACGCCGCGCACGTGCAGGCCGGCGTCCCGGGCCGCGCCGGCCAGATCACCTGCCTTCTCCGGCGGGCAGCCGCACCGGGGCAGCCCCACGTTCACGTCGACGAGCACCTCGCGGACCCCGCCCGCAGCGGCCGCGGCGACCGTCTCCGCAGAGTCGACGGCCACCGTGACCCGCGCCCCGTCGGCCACCAGCGCACCGAGCCGGCGGGTGTCGAGCACCTCGTTGGCGAGCAGCAGGTCGGCACCCAGCCCCGCGGCCGCCATCACCTCGCACTCCCGGACGGTGGCGCACGTGAACCCGGTGTGCCCGTGCGCCGCCTGCCGCCGCGCGAGCTCCGACGACTTGTGCGCCTTGACGTGCGGGCGCAGCCGCGGACCGGGCAGGGCCGCGCTCATCGTCGCGAGGTTGGCATCGAGGATGTCGCGCTCGACGAGCAGGGCGGGCGTGGTGAGGTCGGTGATCAGCACAGCCCCAGTGTCCTGCCCCACAAACCCGGATGGGCCGGAATTCCGCGGCGGCGATCCTTCTTGATCGATCAGTGACGCTGACTCCCGAACGTGTCCCACAGGCCGTACCGGACACCCGGGGGGATCGCCTCCGGCTGGTCCTGATGCTCGGCGCGCTCACCGCGCTCGGCCCGCTGACCATCGACATGTACCTCCCCGCGCTCCCGACGATCACCGGTGAGCTGCTCACCACCTCCGCCACCGTGCAGCTCACGCTCACCGGCACCCTGCTCGGGCTCGGCCTCGGCCAGCTGGTGGTCGGCCCGCTCTCCGACCGGTTCGGGCGCAGGCGGCCCCTGCTCGCCGGCGCCGCCGTGCACATGTTCGCCTCGCTGCTGTGCATCGTCGCGCCGAACGTCACCGTGCTCGGCGGGCTGCGCGTACTCCAGGGACTCGGAGCGGCCGCCGGCACCGTGATCGCGATGGCGATCGTGCGCGACCTCTACACCGGCCGGGCCGCGGCCACCCTGCTCTCCCGGCTGATCCTGGTGATGGGCGCGGCGCCGGTACTCGCCCCGACCCTCGGGGCCTGGGTGCTCGCCTTCACCTCGTGGCGCGGCGTGTTCGCCGTCCTCGCGCTCTACAGCCTCCTGCTCCTGCCCATCGCGGCCCGCGCGTTGCCCGAGACGCTCCCCCCGCACCGCCGCCAGACGTCCGGGGTCATGGGCACCCTGCGCACCTACCGCGGGCTGCTGCGCGACCGCACCTTCGTCGGACTCGTGCTGGTCGCCGGCCTGGCGATGTCATCCGTGATGAGCTACGTCTCGGGCGCGTCCTTCGTGTTCCAGGAGCAGTTCGGTCTGAACCAGCAACAGTTCGGCCTCGCCTTCTCCAGCGGCGCCATCTGGCTGATCCTCGCGAGCCAGCTCAACCCGGTGCTGCTGCGCCGCTTCGAGCCGCGCCAGTTGCTGCTCGGCGCGATCGCCATGGCCACCGCGGCGAGCCTCCTGCTGGTCGCGGTCGCCTCCTCCGGCGTGGGCGGCCTGTTCGGGATGATGATCCCGCTCTGGCTGGTGCTGCTCGCCGTCGGCTTCGGGCTGCCCAACGCCCCCGCCGTGGCGCTCTCGCGGCACGGCGAGACCGCGGGTACGGCAGCCGCCCTGCTCGGCGCCACCCAGTTCGGCGTCGGCGCCCTCGTCTCACCGCTGGTCGGCGTACTGGGCAACAACGCGGCAGCCATGAGCACGACGATCGCCGGCGGACTCGCGCTGTCGCTGCTCGTGCTCGTCGTGGTCGTCCGGCCGTGGCGGCTCTCCGACGTCGACGCGGCGCCCGAGCCCGTGCCTGCCGCGGCGGGCTAGTGTCCCGGACCGAAGTCCGGTGCATAAATCGGCGTATCCAGGTTTCCGTTGGGTGTGCCGGCGAGCCGGCACACCCACCGGGCGTACTCGGCCGGTTCGACGGTGCGCCCAGCGGGAAGCTGGGCCGTCGAGTTATGTGGTGGACTTCCGGTCCGGGACACTAGGGCCGGGTGCGCACCGCGAACAGCGGGAGGAACCCCTGGGTGAGCGGGCCGATCGTCAGCGCGTAGAGCACGGTGCCGACGCCGACCGTGCCGCCGAGCAGCCACCCGCACGCCAGCACGACCACCTCGATAAGGGTGCGCACCACGCGCACGGACCGACCGGTGCGCGCTGACAGCCCGGTCATCAGCCCGTCCCGCGGCCCCGGGCCGAGCCGTGCCCCGACGTACGCCGCGGTCGCCACGCCGTTCAGGACGACCCCGCCCACCAGGAGCGCGATCCGCGCGGCGAGCGCGTCCGGGGCGGGCAGCAGCAGGAGCGCGACGTCGACGACGGCCGCGATCACGACCACGTTGGCCACCGTGCCGATGCCGGGCCGCTGGCGCAGCGGGATCCACAGCAGGAGCACGATGGCGCCGGTGATCGCGGTGATCGCGCCGAAGCTGAGCGGGGTCTGCCTGGTGATCCCCTCGTGCAGCACGTCCCACGGGTTCAGCCCGAGCCCGCTGCGGATCTGCATGGCCATGCTCACCGCGTACAGCGTGAGCCCGCAGAGGAGCTGCGGCAGCCGGCGACCGGGGTTGCGGGTGACGGGGATCGGGCGGAGATCGACGACGGCCACCATCCCATCGTGCACGCCCGACACGCACTCGCCGATGGCCAATCCGGCGCTGGTGGACCGGCCTGTTCACCGAGGCGCAATGATGGCGCCGTGTCGATCGCGGAGGTCGCCGTGCGCAGGTTGTCCGTACTGGTCGGGGTACTCGTGGTGCTCGTGCTGGGTGCCGGCGTTGCCGCGGCCGAACCACCCCTGCGCCTCGACGACCACGTGACCGACCGCGCCGGCGCGCTCGAACCCGCCCAGGTGGCGGAGGTCGAGGCGGCGGTGGAGCGGCTGCAGGCCGAGAACGGCGTGGACCTCTTCGTCGTCTTCGTCGACTCGTTCGACGGTGTCGGCGGGGAGGAATGGGCCCACCAGACCGCAGACCGCTCCCAGCTGGGCGAGGAGGACGCGCTGCTCGCCGTCGCCGTCGGTGACCGCGCCTACGGCGTCTCGGTGGCCACCGGCTTCCCGGTCAGCGAGTCCCGGATGGACGAGATCCGCACCGAGGACATCGAGCCGCGGCTGTCCGCGCAGGCCTGGGCCGGCGCGGCGGTCGCGATGGCCGACGGGCTGCGCTCCGGCGGTGGGGGCGGGGCGGGGGTCGGCCTCGCGGTGCTCGGCGGGGCCGCCGTGGTCGGTGCGGGCGTCTACGTCCTGCGCCGCAGGCGTCGCCAGGCTCCCGAGCCGGCGGGCACCCCGGCCCAGGACGTACCGGCGGACGAGTTCTCGGACGTCCCGACCGCCGACCTCGCCTACCGGGCCAGCGCCGCGCTGATCGAGGTCGACGACGCCGTGCGCACCTCCGAACAGGAACTCGCCGCCGCGCGGGCCCATTTCGGACCGGACGCCGTGGCCGAGTTCGCGTCCGTGCTGGAGCAGTCGCGCGCCGACATGCTGCAGGCGTTCGCGCTGCGTCAGCGACTCGACGACGACGAGCCCGAGGACGAGCGGGCGACCCGCGCCCTGCATGCCGAGATCGTCCGGATCGCCACCGCGGCGGACGACCGGCTGGACGGGCAGGTGGAGGCGTTCGACGCCCTGCGCGGTCTGGAGGCGCGGGCGCCGGAGTACGTCGCCGAGCTGCGGGTCCGCCTCGACGGCGTCCGCGCGCGGCTCCCGCAGGTCGACGCGGCGTGGGCGGCTTTGAAGTCCCGCTACGCCGCCACCGCGCTCGAACCGGTGGACGGCGACCTCGACCAGGCGCGGGAGCTGCTCGCCGCCGCGGAGGCCGAGCTCACCGAGGCGCAGGAGAGCCTGGCCGGCAGCAGCACCCCGGAGGCGGGCGCGACGAACGGCCCGGCCGCCGCCGTCGTCGACGGCCGGGCGGCGGAGGACGCGATCACGCAGGCCGAGACCCTGCTCGACGGCATCGCGCGCCGCGAGTCCGAGCTGGCCGGAGCCGTCGAGCAGGTGCCGGCCGCCCGTTCGGAGGTGGAGCTGGACCTCGCCGAGGCGCGGGCGCTGCCCGATGACGCGATCGCCCCCGTGGTCGCGAGGGCGGCTGCCGCGCTCGCCGCTGCCGACGAGGCCGCCGGCGGGTCGCGCCCGGATCCCGTTGCCGCGCTCCGGCTGCTCGGCGAGGCCGGCACCGCTCTCGACCAGGGCATCGCCGACGCCCGCGAGTCCGCCGAACGTGAGCGGAAGGCCACGGCCGCACTCGAGCAGGCCGTGCTCACCGCGCGGTCGAGCGTGGCCGCTGCGGAGGACTTCGTCGCCACCCGGCGCGGGGCCGTCGGAGCGCAGGCCCGCACGCGGCTGGCGGAAGCCCAGCGCCACCTGCAGCAGGCCGGCGGGCTCGACCCGGTGGCCGCGCTGCAGGAAGCGCAGCAGGCCGACGCCCTCGCCCAGGATGCGTTGCGCATCGCCCGCGCCGACGTGTCGCAGTGGTCCCGGCCCGGCGCGACCACGAGCGCAGGCGCCGACCTCGCCGGCATGATCCTCGGCGGGATCCTCGCCGGCGCCACCAGCGGCTATCGCGGCGGTCCCCGACGCGGCGGGGGCGGATTCTCGTCGGGCGGCTTCGGCGGCTCGTCCAGCCGCGGCCGCCGAGGTGGTGGCGGGCGCTTCTGACGCCGAGCCGGACGATCACCGGAACAGCGGGAACCCCTCGCGGAGCTCGGCGGGTAGCAGCCTTTCCCACACCTGCTCGACGAGGGCCCGCGGCTCGTCGGGCACGTTCAGGCCGAGCACGTGCTGCCAGACCTCCCGGCGGGCCGCCAGCGCGAGCAGCTCGCCGTCGGTGACGTCGAGCCGGTGCCGGGCGGCCGTGCGCTTCATCCGCGTCGCCGCCTGCGCGATCACCCCGTCGTAGACCTCGTCGTTCCAGTACGCCCGGACCTGCCGCACGTACCGGCGGTCCGCGCGCGTGAAGCCGGGCAGGTCCCGAACCAACTCCCGCAGCTCGCGCAGCGCCTCCCCGGCCTCCCGATCCACGAGGGCCCGCGGCACATCGCGGTGCGGGATCCGCGCCACCGCCGCCTCCCGGAACTGCTCCACGTAGGCGCGCGCCACGTCCCGCCACGCCGGCAACCCGGCGAAGGCCACCTCGATGTCGACACCCAGGACCCGGGCGTGGTCGGCGATCAAGCGGTCCAGCGCCGCCGGGTTCTCCCGGGCCAGCCGGTCCAGATCGCGCAGCGTGCGGGTGGTCAGCCAGGAGTCCGGGTCGGCGGCCGGGTCGGCGGCGCGCTCGGCGAGGACCGCGACCGCGTGCCGCACCTCCTCGGGGAAGCCGGCGAACCCGGCCAGCGTGGACTCGACCACCTCGTGCACCGCGCCCCCGGCGTCGGTCACGAAGAGGTGCCGTTTCCCGTCCTCCCACCGGAACCCGGCGTCGACGGCGAGCGGGCGCAGCGTCGGGTCCTCGATCGGCGCAGCCAGCTCCCGCCACACCAGCGGCGGGATCGGTTGCCGCCGCAGCCCGGGCTCGTCCCGCAGCAGCCGACCCGTGAGCGCGACGAACATCTTGAGCACCCGCCGCGGATCGGCGTTCCGGTCGGGCCCACCGCGGCGGGTTCGCCGTTGCACCCACCCGCCGAACCGGCCCGTCCGGTCGAGGAGCAGCGATTCGGCGTCGAGAAGCAACTGGGTGCCCGCCCGCTCACCCGGCAGCCGGACCTCGCCGGTCAGTTGCGCGCCCAGCTGCCGCTTGCGCTCGGGCGTCGTCTCGTCGCCGCGCAACGCGGGACCCAGCTCCTGTTCGAGGAGGTGCGATCCCGGAGGTTTGCGCGCACCGGCGGGCCGTGGGCGCAGGGTCGCGAGGAAGGCCGCGATGAGCTCGGGGCCGATGAAGTTGGCCGGGCCGACGCCGCTGCCGTAGCTCTGGATGCCCGCCACCGCGCCGTCGGGGTCGAGGGCGGGGCCACCGGAGAACCCGTGCGACAACGCCATCGCCGCGACGACGTGCACGCCGCTCTCGGTGACGGGGCCGTGGTTCTGCGTCCACCGGTCGACCGGGTGGCCGGCAGCGGTGAGGGAGGTGCCCGCGGGCACCGGGGTGGCACGCAACCGGGCAGCCGGACGGTTCAGGCCGGGCACGGTGAGCAGGACCAGATCGACCATGCCGTCGTACACGGGGACGCCGGCGGCACCGGTGCGGGCCAGCGACTCGGCGGGGAGGTCGGCGCGCACGGCGAACTCGTCGGCGCGCAGCGCCTCGATCCTGCTGACCGGGAGCCCGTCGACGCGCACGGTGGCGGGGTCGACGCCGACCACGGCGTGCGCCACGGACAGCACGGTCCCGGGAGCGACCACCACGCCGGTGGAGACGGCCGTCAGGGCGGCGTCGGTGAGCTCACCGGTCACCCGCACCACGGCGGCCAGCGCCGCAGCGATGCGGTCCGACGCCGGCAGGGCAGCGGAAGCCATCGCGGTGGGGTAGTAGTTGATCAGCTCGCCCCGCCACGTCACGAGCGTCAGCCCGTGGCCGGCCACGTCACCCCGGTGGATCCGCAGGTCGCCGGCGTCCACCACGGGGGCGCCCGCGTTCCGCCATGCCGTGGCGATCAGCTCGAACGCCGGGATGCCCTGCCACGCCGCCGGTTGGGCGTCACGGTGCATCAGGCGCAGGTCACGCAGTCGGACGACCGCGGTAGCCAGCGCGTCGAGGCCCTGCTGCCGGTTCGGCTCGACGTGCCGCCCGACGACGAGGAGCTCGGCACCGCCGGTTGACGGCAGGCGGACCACGAGCCGGCCGTCGCGGAGCGTGGGACGGAACCCGGCCTCGGCCGGCCCGGCCAGTACGGACGTGTAGTGGTTCAGGTGCGGGTGCGCGGCGACTGCGGCGTGCACGGCGGCGACGTCCACCCCGAGCAGGTCGACGAGGTCGATCAGCCCGCCCCGCCAGTGCGGCTGGGTGGACAGGCACTCGCTGATCAAGGCGCCGAGCTCGGCGGCCGAGCCGGTGCCGGCGCCGGGTTCCGGGACGCCGAGCCGGTAGGGCCGGGCGGCCAGCCGGCGCAGCTTCCGCTGGGACGGCAGCGGCATGGCCTGCACGGACGGCTCGGGCAGCTCGGGGTTCACGATCCGGACCAGCTCGCGTTCCGCGACGAGCGCGCGGGCGGAGCGGGGCAGCGTGGCGGCGGCGGCCAGGGTGGCGGGGTCGACGAACACCGCGCGCACGCCGTCGCGGTCCCGCGTGACGAAGTACAGCAGCGCGAGCTCGCGGGCCCCGGGAACGCGGATGAGCTGGTCGAACCGCCGCCGCAGCCCGGGCAGCACGTACACGCGCACACCGTGCTCGGCCCAACGGCCGGCGGGATCGGCCCGCCGGTACTCGCGGTGGCCGGGAGGAAGCGGCGCACCCGGGCGGTCGTGGTGCAGCTCCCGCAGCGCCCGCTCGGCCGCCACCAGCTCGCGCTCGTCCAGCGCCGTGGGCAGGGCGTCGGGGAAGGCGACCGCGATCGCGCCGCTGCTGCCGCCGTCGGGGCCACGGTCGTAGAGGCGATGACCCTGCTCGTACAGGCTCTCCCGGATCTCGTGCAGGTGGCGCCGGTCGGTGCCGAGCGCCTGGCGCAGAGGCTCGGGCAGCAGCCTCGCGAACGCGGCCGTGACGGCTTCCCGTAGCGGCGCGCCGACGTCGACGGCCGGTTGGTCGCGCCTCGCCACGTACGGGGCCGTGGCCGTGGCCCAGTGGAGGAGCCGGACGGCCAGCCCGACGCTGTAGACCAGGTCGAGCAGGTCAGGCGTGGTGTGGGGGAACAGCCGGTACCCGAGCGTGTCGAGCCCCCACTGCGTCTCGGTCACGGCATTGATCGCGGCCGCGACCACGAGCACGCCGGGAAGCCACCACCGGTGGAACGAGCGCAAGCCGCTTCGCGTGAGGTGGTGCACCCCCGCCCGGAGCCGCTCCACCATCGTCCGCAGGGCCAGCGCCGCCACGGCGACGACCGCTCCGCCCTTCAGGTTCTTGGCGTGCGAGAACAGATCGAACGGTTCGGGCAGCTGACCTCGGAGTCCGGGAACGAGATTGACCAGCACCTCCAGCAGCGCCCAGCCGGCCGTCACCGCGAAGATCGCCCGCCAGTCGAGCCTGAAACGCGCGGCACGTCCCGTCCGCAGCTCCCCGGTCCCGGGAGCGGTCACCGCGGCCGCCGCGAGCAACGCCCGCGCCTCGACGTACTCCGTGGCGAGGCCGCCGGCGTGGGCGTCGTGGCGGTGGCCGGTGTGCTCGTCGCCGTCGATGTGGAACTCGAGCTCGTGGCGGAGCAGCCGCTCCCACCAGCCGGCGAAGGCCGGGTCGGCCGCGACCAGCCGCTCGATGGTGCGCGCCACCGCGGCCGGGACGACGATCACCCCGTCGGGGGCGTGGACCGCATGGCGCCAACCGAACGCGAGCAGCCCGCCACCGGCACCGAGGTCGGCATCGGCGATCCGCACGCGCGCGACGGCCTCCGGCGGCCCCCGGGCCAGGTGCGGGAACTCCTCCCCGGACAGCGGCCGGGCATCGGCCAGCGCGTTCGGCAGCCGGCCGATGACCCGGTCGCGCATCGGGCCGTCCATCCCACCCACGGCGACCGGCCCGCCGCCGAGCGACATGGTGGCGGGGCCGATGCCGTGGGTCGGGGCGATCGCCTGCATGACGGCGACGGTGAGGTCGTCGCGGCCGCCGGCCAGGTGGGCGGCGTCGGCGAGGCGCGCGGCGGCCGCGGTGGGGTGGGTGTAGGTGCCGAGCGCCTCGGTGAGCTCGGCGGGCCCGTCCAGGTAGCGCCACAGCCCGTCGGTGGCCAGCACCAGCACGCCCGGCGTTCCGGGCTCGAACCTGGTGATGGTGGGTTCGGGCCGGTAGTCGCTGCCCGCCCAGCGGGTCATGACCCCGGCGTCGGTGATGTGCCCGCCTCGGGAGTCGTCGGTCGTGCGCTGCTCACCGTCGAGAGTGGTGTCGAACGGCAGGTAGTAGGCGCGGGCGGTGCCGACGTGGAAGATCGTGATCGTGCCGTCGGCGGCGTGGTGGGCGGCCACGTACGCCACGGCGCCGTGCCCGGTCTCCGGGGTGTAGTGCCCGGCCAGGGCGGTGAGGCCGGCGTCGTGGGCGTCGTGCAGAGCCTGGGTGGGGGTGCGGATCCCGCGGTCGGAGCGGTTGAGCTCGGCGTGGAACGCGGCAGCGAACCGGTTCGCCGCGAGCTGCGAATCGGGGTAGCTGAACACGCCGTCGACCACCGCGGCGACCCGGTCCCCGTTCGGAAGGGTCACGAGGGTGGCCGCGTCCTGGTTCGTGCGGTTGCCCAGCCCGCGGCGGGTGGCCGCGGCCATGCCGGGGCCGGACCGGAGGTCGTCGCCGTAGGGGCGCTCGATCCGGTCGACGTGCGGGATCACCGGCAACGGGACCGGCGACGGGGTGATGGTCTCCCGGAACAGGTCGGGGTGGGCCGCACGCAGCTTCTTGGCCGCGACCCGTCCGGTCTCCATCACCGACCAGCCGCCGGTCGTGCGGTAGAGCGCGGTCTCCCAGGCGTAGTCGCGGTCCACCGCGTAGCGCTCCAGCGACAGCCGGGCCTCGGCCAGGGCCTCGTCGCGCTCGGGGCCGGGGTGCAGCCGGTCGAGCCGCTTGCGGGCGGCATCGAGCTCGCGGGCGATCTCCCGCAGCCAGAACTCCGCGGTCGGCGGCAGCGGGTCCTCGCCCGGGGCGCGCGGGCGCGCCGCCTCGGCGGCGCCGAGTGTCCGGTCGACCTGGTGCAGGTAGGACCCGACCGCATCGAGCTCGGCGGCCGCCTGCTCCCGGGCCTCGGCGAGCGCGCCGTGCGCCTCCACCTGGCCCAGGCGGGCGATGTGCAGCAGCGCGATCGCATCGGCCGGCAACCCGCCACCCTGGTCGGCGAGGAAATCGGCAGCGCGCAGGGCGCGGTGGTAGAGCCGGTCTGCGCGGTCGGTCTCGCGGACGAGGGCCTCCAGCCTCCGTCGGTGCTGGCCGGGCAGCACCGCATGGCGCCAGCGCGCCGATGCCAGGTCACGGACGCCGAGGGCGAGCAGGACCGGAGCGGCCGGGTGGTCGGCGGGCAGCGGCCAGTTCAGGCGCCCGGCCGAATGCCGCAGCAGGTAGCCGAGGCCCGTGAACCGGCGCCACTGGATGCCGGCGTCGTCGATCCAGCCGTCGCGCCAGTGGCGGAACGCGAGGTCACCGTCCTGCAGGATCTCGCGCAGCGCCGTGTAGGCGTCCTTCTCGGCCTGCGTGCGGCCGCCCACGATCCGGCGGACCGTGAGCGGGCCCAGCTCGGCGCCGCCGGGCAGGGCCAGCGGGTCGGCGCGCATCGCGTGCCGCAGCCGCGGGGCGGCCGCCCGCCACAGTGTGGCGATCTCCCGGTCGGCGCGGTAGCCGCCCGCCGGATCACCGTGCAGCGCCCCCAGCTCGGCCAGCGCGGCCAGCGACGCGTCCCAGCCGGTGCCGCCGAACTGGGCGGTCAGCTCGGCCGCGGTGACCGGGCCGCGCCGGCCGGCGATCACCAGCAGCCGCTCCAGCAGGGAGGCGGGCACGGTGTTCGGGGTGGTCTGCAGGGCCAGAGCGATCGCGTCGGACCAGCGCAGCTCGTTCCACGTCCGGTGGGTGTCGGTCAGCTCGACCTCGATGCCCAGGAGCGCCGCCGAACGCAGCACCTGCATGCTCGAAGCCAGCTCCCACAGCTCGGCCACCCGCTGCCCGGTGGCGCGATCCCGCCCGGCCGCCAGCGCCTGCTGCTCGGCGGAAGCCGCGGCGGCGACGCTGCGCTGGCGCTGCTCGGCCAGCTGCACCACCATTTCGAGGGGCTCGTGGCGCGGTTTGCTCATGCCCCTCAGCTCGAACTCCAGCGCCCGCAATGCCGCGCGCGCCTGCTTCGCATTGGGGTGACGGGGCTGGTGCCGGTCCAGGTAGTACTGCCGGATCTCCTCCAGCAGCGCCCGCCGCGGCCCGGCCAGGTACTCCGCACGCAGCCGGTTGCGCTCGTCGACCTCCTTCGCCAGCCGCTGCGCCCAGACCCGGTTCCACGCCGGTTCCGGTCCGAGTCCGGCCCGCGCCCACAGCTCCCGGCCCAACCTCACCTGGAACTCGATCACCTCGGCGTCGGCGACCCGACCCGCGGCCCGCAGAGCCCGTGCGACGCGGGTCGACGCGGCCGGATCGGCGGCCAGGATCGGCACGATCAGCACGACCGTGTCGACGTGGTGACGCCGGCGCCCCACCGCGGCCGCCTGCTCCCGGGCCAGCGCCTCGTTGATCTCCGGTGTGTCGGGCAGCGCCTCCCACTCGTCGAGCGGCTCGTGGATGTCGTCGGACATCCGGGTCCACAGGCGGTCGGCCAGGCGCCGCGCCAGGGCGGCGTCCAGCGGCCCGGCCAGCTGGAACCGCCCCAGCAGCGCATCCAGCTCTCCGCGGTGGGCCACGATCCGCCGATGCATCCGGTGGCCCGGCCACACCAACCGCGACGGCGACCGCAGCTGCCGCGAGCCGCGGTAGCCGTAGTAGCCGGCACGGTGCTCGTCCGGATCGCGGACGAGCTTGCCGATCAGCAACACGGTCACCGCCGCCACCACGAACCGCGCCAGCAGCGCGGTGAGCGAGTCGTGGGCATCCACCCATGCCCTGCTCACCCAGGCCAGGTTGATCACCACCGAGGCCAGCCCGGCCAGCATCGGGTCCATCGCCTTGCGCAGCAGCAGCCGGCTGTCCACCGGCGAGAAGTTCTTGTAGTCCAACCAGGCGATCAGCGACTTGCGCTGCCGGTCCCCGCTCTTCTCCGGTGCGTTCGGGGCGGCGGCCTTCCGCTGCTCCCGCTTCGCCTTGCGCTTCGCGATCGGCGCCATGATCTTGCCGACCCACACGTTGACGTACTCGGCGATCACCGTCGGCGACGCGTAGATCAGCGCGGCCACGGCGATCGTGTTGATCAGCTCGCGCAGCGCGCCCGGGGACATCCCGGACGCCAACCCGCTGATCACGAGGTACACCGCGGCGGACAGCGTCCCGGTGATGCCCGACTTGATCGCCCGGGTCCGGCCGAGGTCCTTCTTCTGCACGATCGCCGCGGCGATCCCGCCCGCGACGGCCACGGCGCCGAGCACCACCCACGCCGGGATGTGCGCAGGCACGAACGCCCGGGTGAGGCCGACCGCCGCGGTGAACAGGAAGGCGAGCACCGCCGAGCGGCGGGCGTCGCGGCGCGGGTGGGTCTGCATCCCCGAGTCCCGGTTGGCGTGCTGGCGGCGCAGCACGTACCGGTACACCAGCCCGGCCGACACCAGCGGGCTCAGCAGCGCCTTGATCCCCCGTAGTCCGGGCTGCTGGGAGAACACCGGCCACAGCACCGACCAGGCGTGCGCCACCAGGCCCCACACCGTCGGCCCGGCCGCCCCGACCGCGAGCCCGCCGACCAGCCAGAGCCCGATCCGCACGCCGTGGGCGCGCAACCCGCGGGTGAACGCCTGCCACGGCGGGCCGCGGGTCTGGCGCGGCGTCCACACCGCGCGGGCCGCCGCCACCAGCCCGGCCGCGGCCACGATCAGCCCGATCGGGCCGGCCACCGCCGCCCCGCCGACGACCCCCAGCTGCACCCCGACCCAGACCCCGGCGCCGGTCCCGATGCCGAAGCCGGCCGCCCGGGCCAGCCGCCGCCGGTTGCGCTCGGCGACCGGCACGTCCAGGCCCAGCCCAGCCACGATCCGGCTCCGGAACCCGGCGAAGCCCCGACCCCGGGCGGCCCGGTCGAGCCGGCGGTCGGCTCGCGCGGACGGCACCCCGGCGCCGGTCGCGATCCTCGCCGCGGCGTCCCGCCCGCTGGGCAGTGCCCGCCCGGCAACCATCTGCGCGGTCCGGGCCCGCGCCAGGTCCGGGAACGCGGTGACGAACGCGAGCTCGACCGCGGCGACGGCCTGACCGAGCAGGAGTCCCTTGGCCGGCACTCCCGCGGGCGGCTTCGCCGCACCGGCGTCCAGCCGCAGGGCCCGCGCCACCAGCCGGCGCGCCGACCCCTCGCCGAGCCCCAGTGCCCGCGCGACCCGCTGCACCAGCTGCTCCTCGGACAGCCGCGCATCCGCCGGCGTCGCCGAGTTGATGTCCGCGAGCCACGCGATCCAGGCAAGCTGCTCGGTGGTGACCGCCCGCTCGGTCGCCCGCTGCTCGCGGTGCAGGAGCCGCCCCGTCCGGCCGGCGAGCGCCCGCAGCCGCGCCACACCGCGGACCTGTGCGCGGAGGGCCCGCGCTGCCCGCCACCGGTCCAGCACCCGCTGCCGCGCGTTGCCGGCGGCGTCGCGGACCCCGCGCCACCTGTCCAGGGCCCGCTGCCACGCGGTGCCCATGGCGCCGCGGACGTCCTGCCACCGGTCCAGCGCCCAGTGCCAGGTCGCGTCGGCCGCGTCGCTCAGGGTCGGCGGGTCGGCCGGGAGCCCCCGGATCACATGCCGCTCCAGACCGGTCGCGCGGCGCACCGCGCCGGCCCGGACGCCCGCGTCGAGGGCCTCCACCGCGGCCGCAGTGCGCTTCTCCTCGAACGTCGTCCGGGCGGCGGTCGCCTGCTGCGCCGCCTCGTCCAGCGGCTCGACGGCCCGGTCCAGCGCCGCGGAGCGGACCGTCACCTCGGCCCGGACCACGGCGAGCAGCTCGGCGGCCGAAAGGCCCGGCCCGGCCAGCGCGGCGGGAAGGGGCGCCGGCCCGGCCAACGCCGGGTCGGCCAGCCGCGCACGCACCCGCTGCCCGTGGACGCCCAGCGCGCCGGCCAGCCCGTCGACGATCTCGTCGCCGGTGCGGCCCAGCTCGCGCAGCCGCTCGGCCAGCGCCGGCACCCAGTCCAGCCGCTCGCCCAGGCTCTGATCCGGCCCGCGAACGTCGTCCAGGACGCCGGCCAGCAGCTGCTCGGCTTCCTCCAGCCGGCGACGCTCGTCGGCGACCTGCTCGCGCAGCTCCTCGGCAGCCTTGCGCCGGCCCGGCCACCACAGCATCCCGGCGGCCAGGACACCGGTGTCGGCCACGCCGTGGCGGACGGCGGCCAGGCTCGCCAGGAGCCCGCCCACGAAGAGCACGACCGTCCACGCCAGGCGTGGTGTGGGGAAGAACCGCTGCCACCACGGCGGGCCCCGCGACCTGGGCTCCGGCCCGGCCCTCCGCGGCCCGGCCGCCCGCGACTCGGCGACGCCACCGGAACCGGCCGGCGGGGTCGACCGCCGCTCGGGCCCGCTCGCGCTCGGGTTCGACCCGCCACCGGTCACCGGCCCGCCACCGGACGCGGTCGGACCCGAACCGCTGCCGGAGCCGCCGTCGGCGCCGCTGCCGGGGTTGCCGATGATCTCGCGGACCTGCTCCGGCGTCAGTCCGGTGATCGCCACGATCCGGTCGATCGGCAGCCCGTCACCGGCCGCCGCGCGCACCGCCGCCTCCAGCGTCGTCCGCCGCTCCGCCTGCCGGGCGGCGAGTGCGCGGTTCGCATCCTCGACCACCTGGCCCGCGGTACCCAGTCGGGCCTCCAGCGGGGCCAGCGCGGTGGTCAACCGGTCCAGCCGCTCCTCGAACGACCCGCTCGGCTCGCCGAGGCCGGCCGCGCCGACCGGCACGGTCGGGTCGGCCGCGAACAGCCGGACCTCCGCCGGGACGATCCCCAGCGTCCGCGCCACCGCCACGGCCCGATCGGTCGTGAGGTCGAGGCCGCTGAACAGCCACCGCACGCCGTGCCGCGCCGCGGAGGCCAGCTCCGTGTCCGCCGCGGCCGACCGGCCCCGCGCCCGGGTCAGCTGGTCCCGGGCCCCCGCGATCGGCCCGTCCAGCCCGGCCACCACCGTCCGCAGCAGATGCTCCGCTGCCCACCGCTGGCCCGCGGGGACGAGCGCTTCCTGCCCCTCGCGCACGGCGTCCGTCGAGCCGGACACTCCGGCGCCACCGGCCTCGTCCGTCCGGTTCAGGCGCCCGGCCTCGTCAAGGCGCGCCAGCAGCTCTTGCAGCCTGCGCTCCTGCGCCGCGATCGCGTCCGCCGCCCTGGTCGCCGTCCCGGCGGGCAAGGTCGCCACGAGGGCCTCGAGCCGGTCGAGGACGGTGGGGTCGCGCTCCAGCGACCGGTGGTGATCCGAGCCGTGGTGCTGGCGGGTCAGCGCCACCCGCTGCATGAGCGCGACGAGATGCCCTGCCTCGGCGGCGGTCCATTCGGCCGCGCCCCACTCGCCGGGCAGGGTGTCGGCCAGTTCGGCGGCGTCCTGGGCGATCTGCTCCAGCGTGCGGATCGCGCCCGGGAGGTCACCTGCGGCGATCTGGCTCCGCGCTTCGTCGAGTGCGGTTCGGGTCAGGCTCAGCTCCCGCTCGGCCGGAGTGTGGGCGTCAGCCCGGTCGGCGGCCGGGGCGTGCTGCGCTGCCGGGAGCGTGGGCACGCGGGGGCGGAGCTGCTCGATCAGCTCGCGGTAATCGCGCCGGGCCGTGCCGAAACGCTCCTGCGCCGCACACAGGTCCGAGCACACCGGGCCGAGGTCGACCAGTCGCGCCGGCACACCGTCGAGGAGGCCACCGTGCTGGGCCAACGCCCGTTGCGCGTACGCCAGCCGCTCGCCGGCCTCCTGGACCGCGCGGGCCGCCCCATCGACCGGAGTCTCGGCGTGAGTGCTGATGACCTGCTCGACGACGTTCTCCGGCCGCAGCTTGCCCTCGACCGTCAGCACCAGCTCCCTCGTGCGGCCGGCCTCCGCCCGCTCCTGCGCCTTGCGGATCACCCGGTTGGCGAGACGCAGGCGCCAGCCGGTGAGCTCGCCGGAGCTGTGGTTCTGCAGGTACCGCAACAGACGGCGGTTGGCGAACGCGCCGAGCTGCGGATCGCGCAGCGAGAGCGACTCACGCCAGGTTCCGGGCTGGCCGTTGCGGCCGAAGCGGCCACCGCCCTGCTCCACGGCCCGGCGGGTGCCGAACATGCTGATGATCTCGACGTGCCCGCCGCCCTTGGCGATCAGCAGGTCGCGGGCGGCGTCGCTCGCGCCCGGAAAGGCCCGGTTGCCCCCGAGGGCGATGTCGGTTCCTCGCCCGAACCTCGCGGTCGCCACGGTCACCGCGAACGGCTTGCCGGCCTCGGCCTGCGCGATGGTCTCGTAGAGCTGGTGCGGGGTCAGCGCGTTGACCACCCGCGGCTTGACGGGGTGCGGGCCGGTCGCGAGAACGTCCGCCAGCACCTCGGCGAAGGTCAGGGTGTCGGCGATGTCGCGCATCAGGAGCAGGATCGGGCGCCCGTCGCCGCGGCGGTGGGCCTCGAGGATCTCCTCCGCCACGCTGCGCTCCAACGCCCGGCCGTCGGCGAAGACCCGCCGCGGCAGCTCCGCGAGCCGGCGCGGGTCGTTGGTCGCCATCTCGAGGACCTCGAGGCCGTAGACCTCGGCCAGGACGTCCGCCGCGCTCTTCGCCGTTCCGGTGACGCCCCGGTAGGAGAGCTGCGCGTTCAGGTAGTCGAGGAGGGTCTTCTCCGACAGCGTCCGCAGCGCCGGCTTGATCGTCATGCCCTCGAAGGCCTCGACCCGCCCGTGGCGGTACCAGCGGTTGCCGGGCATCCCTTCGCCGTTCTCCCGGTCGACGATCACGGCGTTGTCGCCGTCGGCGAAGTACTCCCGGTTGTAGCGGTGATGCCATCCGGTGGTGAGGGCGTCGGCGATCTCCGCGATGTGCCGCGCGGTCAGCTCGCCACCCAGGCCGACCCGCTCGGCGAAGGCCCTCGCCTGCTCCGGGCTGATCCGCGCCCGGCCTCCGACGAGGCTGTACTCGCCCTCCTGGAAGGCCCGGGCCAGGTCGGCGATCGCGTACATCTCGGTGGAGTTGCGCACCGCGCCCTCCGCCTGCTCGCCGAGGCGGTAGGCGGTGCGGCCCCAGTCGATGGCGAGCATGTCGACCTCGTCCATCAACACGTGGCGAGACCCGACGCGCTGGTTCGCGTCGTGCAGGCCGCGCTGCCAGTCGGAGACGATCTCCCGCGCCGAGCCGTAGACGATCTCCGCGTCGTAGATCTCCCGCAGGTTGGCCGGCGCCTCCGGGACCCCCTGGAACCCGTCCGGCTCGCTCCGCCCGACGCCGGGCACCGTGTTCCGGCCGGGCTCGCGGAACTTCACGTCGATCCCGAGCAGCTTCGCCACCCGCGCCGCTTGCTCGGCGCCTTCCTTGGCGAGCGTGCTGTTGTGGGTCATCACCACGACGGGCTCACCCTCGAGCGCCCGCTTCACCGCCCAGAGGCGGGCCACCAGGGTCTTGCCCTCACCCGTGAGCATCTGGACGACCACACCGCGCGGCAGGCGCTTGCGCAGCAGGACGCCGAGCCGTCCCCCGACGGGCACCCGGTCCAGGGCCAGCACCGCCGCGATCTGGACGTCGTAGGGCTCCTGGCGCTCACCGGTGTGCTGCTCGGCCGCGCGCGCGTTCGCCTCGCAGACCAGCGCGCACCGCTGGACCTCGGTCAGCTGGCCGCCACCCAGCTGCTTGTTGCGCAGCTTCACGACCAGGTCGTCGAAGCCTCGCGAGTTCGACTTCCACTCCGAGAGGAGTGCCTCGACGTCGGCGACCGTCTCCAGGTACGGCCGCAACGCCTCCTCGACCTCGGGCGCGTGCTTGCGGAAGGCACGCAGCTCCTGGCCGAGCTGGTGCGCCCGGTTCCTGGCGGCGTGCACGGCGTGCTCGACGCCGGCCTTCTCGCCGGCCTCGACCCCACGGAGCCTGCGCTCCAGGAACTCGGCCTTGACCTCGGCCAGCGCCGTGTCCTCGAGCGCCTGGCGCCACAGCCCCTGAAGGGTGTTCAGGTCGCCCTTGCGCCGGACGGCTGTCGGTGCCGCCGGACGGTGTTCGACGGCGACGAGCTTCTCGCCCCCGTACTCGTACTCCTTGACCCCGTAGTCCTGGTGCTCTCCCTGCGTGTGCTGGAGCTGCCGCCGGTGCGCGATCTGCTGGCGCAGCTCGTCCACGGCCATGCGCTTGCGGAACAGGCCGGTGCGGATCCCGCGTGCCACGGCCTCGATCGGGCGAGCTGTGAAGCCCTGCATCGCCCGGGCGAGCTTCCTCGCCGAGATGGGCTTGAACCGTCCGGCAGGCGGGGGCACGCCCGATGCCGTCCCGGTGACCGGGTTCGGATCCAGGCCGAGCCCCGCCGTGTTCACGTCACCGTCGCCGCTCGCGCCGCCCGGCCCTTCCGGCGAACCGTCGCCGTCGCCCGACTTCGGGCCACCGCTGCCACCCTTGCCGCCCGGCTCGTGCGGGCGGGCGCCGCCGGCACCCGAGCCGGGCGGGAGCACCTCGTGGTCCGGGCTGCCCGGGATCGGCGGGATCGCCGGGTTCTCGGGTGCACCGGGCGAAGCCGGGCCGCCCTCACCGCTGCCGCTGCTGCCGTCACCGTTGCCGTCGCCGGCGACCCCGTCACCACCGACCGCGCGCGGCACGCCGCTGCCGTCGGCCGGAGCAGGCGGCGCCTCGATCCCGTCACCCGCCCGGTACGCGCCCAGCGCGAGCTGCTGTGCCAGCTCGGGGTCCCACCCGGCTCGCAGACCCTGGCGCACGTCGCCCCGGCCGAGGCCGAAGTCGCCGGCCAGCTTCCCGACGCGCAGCGCCTGGACCCCGCCCATGTGGTGGAGCCCGATCTCGACGGTCAGAGCCACGTTGCCGGCCACGCGGACCGCCCAGCCGGCGGCCATGATGTCGATCCCGAACTCGGCGGCGAGGTCGCGGGCCACCGGGGCCTTGAACTCGCCGCGCGCGATCTGCCCGACCCGAGCGACCAGCGCGGGGTTCTCGGCGACCGTCAGCAACGCACGCGCGTCGGCCGAGGTGAGACCGAAGTCGCGGACCAGCGTCTCGACGGTCGGGCGGGGCCCGCCCTGGGCGAGCCGGCCGAGCTGGTTCACCAGCGCGATGTTGCGGGCGGCCCGCAGCGCGACACGCGCATTGCCGCGGCCGACACCGAAGTCGTGCGCCAGCGCCGCCCGGGTGAGCGTCCGGTACTCGCCGCGGCCGATCGCCTCGATCCGCTCCGACAGACCCCGGACGCCGGTGATCCGCAGCATCACGTCCGCCTCGGCCCGGGTCATCCCGAGCTCCCGGACCAGCGTCTCGACCGCTGTCGTCCGGTCGAGCTGCACCAGCTGCCGGACCCGCTCGACCGCCGAGATCCGCCGGCCACCCACCTCGACGGACCGGTTCGCCATCCGCACCGCGAGGCGGGCGTCCGAGCGCGTGATGCCGAACGTCGTGGTCATCTCGTCGATCGTCAGCGGCCGGACCGAGCCGTCCGCGATCTTCCCGGCTACCTCGGCCAGCCCTCGCATGCCGGACACCCGCAGCGCGCCGCCGGCGAGCGTCCTGCTCACCCCGTAGGTGCTGGCGAGCGACGCGGCCGACTCGCGCACCGCGCCCTGGCCGTTGACGTGCTCGACCAGGCGGGACCCGTTCATGGCCCGCAGCGCGTCGCGCGCCTGCCGCGGGGTGATGCCGAGCTGCTCGACGAGCTCCGGCGCCGAACGCGTCGGCCCGGTGCGCTGGTTCCGCATCCACGAGACCAGCTGGAGGTTGGCGTCCCAGTGCTGTTGCTGGAGCTTCGCGCGCGCATCCTTGCGGCTGATGCCGTCCTGCCTGGCCAGCTGCCGGGCCGAGAGCGGCCGGCCGGTGTTCGGGATACCGCCCTCACCCGCGATCCCGCCCCGGGCCGGCGGGATCGACGACGCGTCACCCAGCGCCTGGCCCAGCGGTCCGGGCCCGACCACGCGCTCCGCCCCCGGCATCGCGAGGGTCGTCGGGTCCGCGCCCTTCTGGAGGCGGGGCAGGCCGATCGCCTGGACGCGACCGATCTTGCCGGCCCCGCCGAGCAGGAGGGGCATCCCGAGCATCATGCCGCTCTGGATGGTCCCGTGGACGGCCATGCTCTTCTGGGCCGGCGTCATCTTGCCCCAGTTGGCCACCGTCGAGACCGCGTTCTGGCCGACGGTGTAGCCGAAGGAGCCGAACGCGAGCGCGTTCGCCCCGTAGGCCACGCGGGCGCCTGTGGTGGCCGTGGCGAAGCCGAGCATCCCGCGCCAGGTGGTGCTCGACGCCGCCTGCGCGCCCTGCCAGGCGGACTGCCAGCCAGGGGCCGCCGTGACCCCTCGCTGCCAGGCCGTGGCACCGGCGCCCCGCACCCCGAGGCTGCCGCCTAGTCGCGCGGTGGCCTGAGCCGCACCGCTCGCGGCAGCCTTGATCCCGACGCCGACCCCGACGACGGTCAGCAGGTTGCCCGCCAGACCGATGTAGTCGGCCACCGCGGCCGGGTTGTCGAAGCCGTTGGACTGGCCGTGCTCGTTGCGGTTGACGATGTTGCCGACCGCGTCCACGGTCGTGTAGGCCACGCCGGCGGTGATGAGGGCGGTGCCGCCGATCGCCGCCGCGGCCCCCAGCGGTGAGGCGGCACCGAGCGTGGCCAGCGTCGCCACGCCGCCGCCGACCCACAGCAGCGCACCACCGACGACCATCGCCCCGCCGACGACGTAGCCGCCGAACTTGTCCCACCAGCTGGCAGGCGTGTGGCCCGTCGTCTCGACGATGTTGCACCCGGTGCATTCCGTGGGCCGCTCGGTCGTGCCGGGGATGTAGCCCTTCTCGTCGAGACCGCCGAGGTCGCCGAGGTTGTCCGGCGCGATCAGGACACCGTCCTCGGCGAGCACCTCGTTGTTGTCCCGGAAGTCCTGCAGGCCGCTGAAGTGCGCGCCCTTCATGTCGACGAACCGGTAGGAGCCGTCCTCCTGCGTGACCCGGAACAGGGTGACGCTGGTCCAGCCACCCTCCTCCTCGTCGGTCGCGGGCTGGTAGTACGGCATCGAGATCCGCTCGACCGGCTCGCCGTCCGCGGACAGCTCCTCGATCCGGCTCTTCACATCGCCGACGAACTCCTCGGGCACCCACTTCTCGAGCTCGGCCTCCGTCGGGTCGATCTCCGTGGGAAGGAGTTCGGCCTCCTTCATCTGCGGGGTGACCCCGTACATGGCCACCCGCGCCCGCCCGTCGAGGGAGTCGAGCCCGAGGTCCTTGTTCTCGGCGAAGACCTTCTTGAACGGACCGTCGTAGTTCCGCCAATCCTCCATCAGGGGTGCGGCGGTGTGGATGTAGCGGAAGTCCGGGAGCATGGTCGAGGGCAGGGCTCTGCCCCCGAGCAGGCTCTGGTTCGCCCCGATCGGGCCCCCTGGCTGGTAGTTCCTCGGCGCCTCGTACTTCCGGTCCCGGATGTAGGTGTAGCGCAGCTCGGTGAGCGAGCTGAGCGTGCCGAACGTCGTGGACAGCTCCCGCTGACGCTGCTGCGGCGACACCGACAGCCGCTGGTAGAGGCCGTTGATCCGGTTGTGCCTACCGAGGGCGTCGCGCAGCTCGCCCGCCCAGCCGGGGTTGCCCGACGCATCGGCGTAGACGAGGTCGGTCTCGCGCAGCGTCTGCTCCGCCCCGTCGACACGGGCCAGGTAGGGCCGCTGGGCGATCGTGAGCGCCTCCTGCTCGGCCGTGATCGCCTTGTACTCCTGGTTCAGCCAGATCGCCTCGCCGGTGTTCGGCCCGCCCCTCCCGTCGATCACCCCTGCGGCGTAGTTGAACTTCGCGACGCGATCGTTGAGCGCCGTCATGCGCGGGCCGAGCTCGGTGTGCAGGGCGTAGTTGGCGTCGGTGACGGCCTTCTGCTGGTTGGCGACGATCTCGATCACGCTGTTCTGCTGGTCGATCGTCGGCGCCTTGGACGGGTCGTACTTGTCGCCGAGGAAGTGCTCGACCAGCTGCCTGTTGTTCCCGACCTCGGCGTTGGCAGCTGTGAAGTCGTCGATCGTCCAGGCCGCACCGCGCATCAGCTGCAGCCGCGACGCCGCCGGCGCCCACTTCGCGAGCAGACCGGGCGCCTTCTCGTCGATCGCGTCGCGCAGCGGCGCGATGCCGGCCCACTCGCCGGAGTCGATGCGGTTGTCGTCGGCGAGCGCGTTCTCGGTCTTGGTGGCGAGGTCGTCGATCTGCGGCTGCAGCGCCTCGTACCCCGGCTGCAGCTCCTTCAGCGTGACGGTGTCCTCGAACCACGACATCTGGGCGCCGTCGCTCTGGGTCTGCGACAGCGGCATGTCCTGGTTGTAGGCGTCCACCACGTCCTGGTGGCCGGAGTCCTTGAGCTGCTTGATCTCCGACGCGGTCAACGGGCGCCGCTCGTCGGCGTCCCGGCCCAGCAGCGACTTCCCGTCCGGCCCTGTCAGCTCCGACAGCTCCTCGGCCATCTCCTCGGACATCTGCATGCCCGGGTCGAGCACCGCGGCCATCGCCCCGTTCGACTCCGGCGGCGCATCGAACAGCGGCGACCCCGCGTTCCCGCTGCACCCGTCGCTGGAACCGGTGCAGAACCGGCCGGCGTGCGAGCCGTCCGCGTTGCGGTACAGCAGGCCCATCCGGACCTTCTCGCCCTTGCCCGCCACCGCGTTCTGGAAGTCACCCTCGACGTTCTGACCCCAACAACCGCCGCCCTCACCGGACGCGCTGCAGATCGCGCCGCCGCCCTGGCCGGCGCCCTTGCCCTCGGCGTTCGCCAGCGAGCGGTTGTACTGCGTGAACCCGCAGCCACCCTCGGCGCCGGCCATGCAGGTCTGCTTGTCCCCCCAGGGGGTGTAGCGCGACACCTTGCCGTTGCTGCCGTCGAACAGCGTGACGCTGCCGAAACCGTTCGGGAACCGCCCGGTGCCGGTCGGCAACTGCTCGGTGATCTGGCAGTTCGCGCAGCGGGTGACCGGGTCGTACATGTGGCCGTTCGAGCCGTCACCGGCCACACCGGGCATCGTCCGGACGCAGTCACCCTGGCACCACAGCGACCCACCCATGCCGTTCTTGTCCGGCGTGGTCGCCTTGATCCCCTTGCTCAGGTCGCCACCGGTGAGCTCGACCTTGAACAGGTCCGTGCCGTCCCGCTCCGAGAAGTTCGGGTTGTTGGTCGCGTTGTAGTTCGGGTCGACGAACTGGATGTAACCGGTGGTCCCCTTGATCGAGTAGATGCCGGGCGAGAGGTCGCGCCCGCGCCCGACGATGTCGGTGACGCCGCCGGGCAGGTTGTCCGCGTGCACGACGTCGCCCTGCTCGTTGGTGAACTCCCCGCCGCCGTGGAACTTGATCCGCGCCGGCGCGCCCGAGCCGTCCTGGGCCTGGATCTGGCCCCAGTTGCCGTCGACCACCAGGTGCTCGCCGGTCGGGGACGTCCAGTCGCAACCCCCGTTGCACGTGCTGGCGAACGGCGAACCCGCCTTGTTGGCGAACCGGATGTTGTTCAGCGCCGACTCCGCCTGCGCCTTCCGCGTGAAGACGATCTGGTCGCCGGTACGGCCGTCGATCGCCTGGCCCTTGCCGCGTACCCACGCCTCGGCATTGCCCTGGGCGTCCTGCGCGATGCCGGCGCCGTCCTCACCGCGCACCTGGTGCTCGGCGCCCGGCTTGCCCTCCACCGGCATGCCCGCGTAGTAGTCGCCGTTCGGGTTGTTCCGCCCGTGGTCGTTCCCGCCGGTCATCCCGCTGTTGGACCACTCGCACGGCGACGAGGGGCAGGTGTGCGTCTCGACCTCGTCGGTGCCGCGCGGCTTGATCTCGATGACGACCGAGCCGTTCTCGCCGGGGGTGACCCGGATCGCCGAATGGTCCTTGTCGACGTCCTCGATCGCGATCGGATTGCCCTGCTCGTCCACGAAGATGCCCAGACCGCTCGTGTCGATCTCGGCCGCGATGAAGTCGAGCCCGCCACCGCCGACGTCACACCCACCGTCACCACTGCACCCGGCCTCGGCGACCCCGTCCGGGCCGGCGATCGCCACCGCCCACGCGCCACATCCGCCATTGCCCGAGCCGGAGCACGTCGCCCACTTGTCGGCCGTGTACTTGCCGTAGGGCGTGTTCAGCTCATCGTGGGCCTCGGCGTGCGCGGAGTAGGACGCCGAGCAGTTGGCGGCACCCGAGCAGCTCGCCCCCGCGCTCGCGAAGCCCTCCTCCGCCGTGGCGTAGGCCATCACCGCCACCCCGCCGCCGCCCATGCCGCCACCACCCGAGCCGTGCGCGTAGGCCTTCGCCCACGAACCGGACGGGTGCGACGCCGACGCCGACGCCGTGGCCTCGTAGTAGTGGCTGCAGTGCGTGCCCGCGCTGCCCATGCACGACGCCGAGGCCTGCGCGGAGTTCCCGCCACCCGACGCGGCCGCGGTGGTCATGACCATGCCACCGCCCATGCCGCCCGAGCCGTACCCCGTGGCGGTGGCGAACGCGCCGGGCGCGGACGCCGAGCTGTGGGCGCGGTAGGAGTAGGAGCAGTTGGTGCCCGCGCTGCCCGTGCAGGAGGCGCCGGCCTGGGCCGTCCCACCCCCACTGGCTGCCATCGCGGTGGTCATGGCCATGCCGCCGCCGGTGGTGCCCGAGCCGTAGCCGGTGGCGGTGCCGAACGCGCCGGGCGCCGAGGCGGAGCTGTGCGCGCGGTAGGAGTACGAGCAGCCCGAGCCCGCGCTGCCCTCACAACCCGCTGCGGCCATCGCCTGGCCGGGACCGGTCTGGGCGGCGGCGCTGGTGCCGCACCACCCGGACCCGCCGGCCCCGCCCGCGCCGCACTCGGACCTGGCCGTGGCCTCGTTCCCGCCGGTGGAGCTCGACGCGCTGCTGACCGACGCGAAGCTGTACTTGCAGGTCGAACCCGCGGTGCCCTGGCAGGCCGCCGTCGCCATCGCACCGGCCTCGCTCGCCCCGACCTGGCTGGTACCGGAGCACTGCCCGCCCGTCCCGGCGGTGCAGTCCGTGCGCGAGGTCGCGGTGTTCGATGTCGCGGAGTTGGATGTCGCGGTGTTGGCCGCGCCCGACGCGCTGCTGCGGGCGGCGCCCTCGGTGTGGGTGCGGCACCCCGTGCCGGCGCACATCGCGGTCACCTCGGTGAGGCCCTCGGCGACGGTCCCACCGGACGCGGAGTAGCAGGAACCGGCGGCGGCGCAGACCGCCGAGGCCGTGCCGCTCACGGTGGCGCCGGAAGCGGTCTCCGTGGTGGAGGAGGTCCGGGTGGCGCAGCCGCCCGCCGTGCCGTCGTCGCAGGCGGCGGTGACGGTGGCGCTGGTGGTCGCGAACCGGGCCGCCGCGTCGTCCGCGGTGCTCGCGATGATCGAGGACCCGGCGCTGATCTGGGCCTGGCAGGCGGTGGTGCCGTCGCAGGCGGTGGCGCCCTCGGCGCGGCTCGTGGTCCGCCGTCCGTCGGCACCCGCGGTGGCATCGGCCTTCGCCGACAGCCGGCCGGTGCACCCGGCCTCGGGGCAGACCAGCTGCGACACGGCCTGCCCGCCACCGGTGTACCCGGGGACCGGCTCGTCCTTGCCCTGGGCCTGGCCCGCGTTGCGAACGAGCTGGGCGGTGGCCTCGCTGCTCGCCACGCATCCGCCCGCGGCGGCGGTGCAGGTGGCGTCGGTGTGCGAGACACCGGCAAGCCCGGAAGTGTCGCCCGTGGTCGCGGCCGTGCAGCCCGGCCCAGCACACTGGGCGGCTGCGGAGGACTGGGCCAGCGTGGCCGGGGCATCCGTCACCGGCTTCGCGGCCAGCTCGGCGGCCTCGGTGGCCGCCTTGCGCGCCTCGGCCGCGGTCTTCGCGGCGTCGGCGGCGGTCTTCAGTTGTGCCGCGGTCGCCCCCGGGCGGGCCGCGACCCGTGCAGCCTCCGCCGCGCGCTGCCCGGCCTCGGTGGCCTGCTGCCGCGCCTGCTCGGCCGCGCTGTTCTGCTGTTCCGCGACGATGTCGGCCACGACCTGGCCGGACCCCGCGGTGGAGCTCGTCTGTGCCTGGCAGCCGGACCGGCCGCTGGTGCAGGTTGCGCTGGTGGTCGACCCGCCCTCCGGTGGACCCCGCGCCCCGTTCCCCGAGCCCACCGCGGTCGGCCCGTCGCTGCCCGCGGCCGAGGTGCGCGCCGTGCCCGAACACAGGGTGCCCCCGGCACAGTCCATCGTCGCGGACGCCATCGTCCAGCTCGACGCCCCCGGCACCGTCGGACCACCGGAGTTCGCGCTCGAACCCGGCGCCGTCGGAGCGGGCACCGTCGCCGGCTGGTCCTGACCGCCGGCCGGCGCCTGCTGGTCCTGCGCAGGAGCGTCGCCGGTGGTCTCGGAGGACACCGTGGCGTTGGCCGTGGAGCGGGCCTGCACCAGCGGCGCGATCACGTTCGCGTCCGATCCGGAGGAGGCCCCGGAGTTCGTCACGGCCTGGCACGCGCCACCCGAGACACCCTCGCAGGAGCCGTCGCTGCGGGATCCGCGTGCGTCCGCCGAGACCGTCGGGTCGGTGGCGGTCGCCGCGCTCGACGCCCGCCCGTCACACGCGACCTCGCCCGAGCACGACACGGCCGCCCCGGCCACCGAGGCCGCGGACGGACCCGCAGGCAGCCGCTTCGCGTTCACCTGCTGCGTGCCGTCGCCGAGGGCCAGCGCGGCACCCGGACCGGAGGACGCGCGCGACGCCGACCGGACCTCGCACCCGCCGGTGCCCGCGCAGCTCGCCTCACCGGTGGAGGTGCGCGGCGCCCCGCCGGCCACCGCCCCGTCCCACGCGGCCGTGGACGTGCGCGCCGATCCGGTGCAGGACGTCCCCGCCGGGCACGTCACGCTCGCGTTCGACGACGCCGTCGACGACGGGCCGCTCGTCGGCTGCCCCGGCAGCGGCCGTCCGGTCGCCGGATCGGTCGCGACGTGGTCGGGTGCCGACGACGCGGCGGAGCTGGTCTCCCCGGAGCAGGTGCCGCCGGTGACCGAGCACTCCGCGGCCGCCCGGGTGCCGCGGGCGTGCGGCGACACCGCGGTGTCCCGCGCGCTCGTCGACGAGACCGCGGTGCCCCCGCACTCGCCGTCGCCGCCCGAGCACTCCACCGACGCCGAGGCGTTCGACACGCCGGCCGGACCGGACACCGCCGCCACACCGGTCGTCCCGCCGTCGGTGGTCGGCTCCCGGTCGGCGACCGTCGTGTCCGCCGCGCTCGTGCAGCCGCCGCCGGCGCCGTGCGCGGTGCAGGAGGAGGTGCCGGAGCTGTCCCGCACCCCTGTGACATCACCCGACGCGCCACCCGACGTGGTGCTCGACCCCGACCCCACACACCCGGCCGCCGCGCACTCGACCTGCGACCCGGCCGTGCTCGAGGCCGACAGCTCCCGGGTGGTCGCCGTCGCGGCCACGTCGTCGGCCTTAGCCGGCTCCGCCGCGCGGTCATCCACCCGCGAGCCGGACTCGACCCCACACCCACCCGCACGCGCCTCGCACGTCGACGAACCGCTGGTCTTCCGCACCGGCGGCGCCGCACCCGCGGCCGCCGGGGTACCGGTGACCGCGCCGGTGGTGGCGCTGCTCGCCTTGCCGTCACAGATGGCGGCGGCGCAGTCCACGTTCGCGCCGGCCGTGCTGGACGCCGACGCGTCGCCGTCGGTGAAGGCCGCCGCCCGGAAGGCCGCCCCCGAGTTGTCGTCAACGGACGACTCGGTCTCGGTGCTGCTGGAGGCCCCGCACGCCCCGCCGCCGACCTCGCACGACGCCTCGCCGCTGCTCTGGCGCACCGCGCCGGCCCGCACGCCGCTCGCCGACCCGGCCGTGGTCGCGCTGCCCGTCCCCCGGCAGCCCGCCTCGCAGTCCACCTCGGCGTCCGCGGACACCGTGCCGGAGGACCCCTCGTCCTCGTCGGTCGAGCCCAGGTCCACCGAGCTGGACGTGCCACAACCGGACGCGCCCTCGCACCGCGCCGACGCGCTCCCGCTGCCCCGGTCCTCGGCCGCCGGCACCCGCACGCTCGCGAGCCGTGCACCGTCGTCGGCCTGCCCGCGATCGGCGCGCGACCCGGAGCTGCCGCTCTCACACGACCCACCACCGGTGTCGCACTCGGCCGCGCCACCATCCGGCGTGGCGACGCTCCGCTGGTCGCACCCGCTCGCGGCGCCGTCACACCGCGCCGACGCCAGGGACTCCTCCCCGCCGGCACCGCGACTGGACGCACTGCTCCCACAGCCGGAGTCGTCACAGGACGCCTCGGCCTTCGACTCACCCGACGCCGAGGACGACCCGCACCCGGACGAGATCCCCGACAGGCACACCTTCCGGTCCGAGTCCCGCTCCCCGTCCGCGGACTCGCTCACCGACCCGCACTCGGTGAACGCCCCGTCCGAGCCACACCCGGCCGCCGCGCCCTCACCGTCGAGATCGTCCTCGGACACGGCGTCCGGGTCGCGGTCGGTGGCGTCCATCAACTCGTCGGTGGCCTCGTACACCTCGTCGCGCTGCTTCTCGTACTCCGCGACGTTGCGGTCGTGCGCCTTCCCGGTGACGGCGCCCGTGGAGACCTTCTTCTCCTCGTCCTCGAGCTTCCGCTCCCGCTCCGACAGGTCGCGGTGGCCATCGACGACCTCGTCGACCAGCTCCCCCCGATCGTCGGACAGCTGCTCCCGCTCGGCCGCGACCTCCCGCTCCAGCTCCCGGTGCGCGGCCGCCTGCTCGTCGTACTCCGCCTTGGTCGTCTTACCCGCGGCGACGTCCTTCTTCGACTTCCCGAGCTTCTCCGCGCTCTTGTCGACCTCGATCTCGCCCTCGAGCACGCGCTCGGTCCGCTCCGCCGAGTCACCGTCGTCGGACTCGTCGTCCCGCTCGTCCTCGCGCGACCGAGCACCGTCCTTCGGGTCGCGGTCGGCACGGGCGCGCTCCCGACCATGCTCCCGGCCGTGCTCCGCGATCGCGTCGCGGATCCGTTCCCGCACCGCGCCGGCGATCTCGGCGCCGCGGTCGTCACCCTCACGCGACCGACGTTCATCGCCGTCGCGGGACCCGCGTTCGTCGCCGTCCTCGGAGCGCTCGCGCGCCCGGCTCGTCAGCTCCTCGGCAAGGTCCGCCCACCGCTCGGCCGACTCCGCGCTCCCACGCTTCCCGGAGTCTCGGCTCGCGCGCTCCTCGCCGTCCCGCGCGCCTTCGCCGCTCGCCTCGCGCACCCGCTCCCGGGCCGAGGCCCGCCGCTCGCCGGCGGAGTCCTGATCGCCCGACTTCTCCCGGACCAGCTGTGCCAGGTCCCGGCGCAGCCCGGCCTCGTCCTCGTCGCCGTCGCGATCACGCGCTCTCCCGCGGGCACCGGCATCGGTCCGATCGGTCTTCTCGTCGGCGTCCTCGTCGGTGGTCACCCGCGACCGATCGGCACGCTCTTCCCGGTCCTGCTCGCGATCGCGGCTGTCGACCCGCTCCGCGACCTCGTCACGGACCCGCCGGCCGATCTCCGAGATCCGCTCGTCCGCCTCGTCGGTCCGCTCCCGGACCGCGGCGCGCACCCGCTCACCGATCTCGTCGGTGTCCGTGTCCTCGGCCTCCTCGGCGGCACTCTCCCGGTCGCTGTCCGCCGCGTCGGAGTCCCGCGCCTTCTCCTCACGCTCGCGCGTGGGGCTGCGCTCCTCCTCGGCCTCGTCGCGACCCTCGTCGGCCCCGTCCTGCTGCGAACGCGTCCGGTCCGGGTTCTCGCGCTTCTCCGACTCCCGGTCCTCGGAGCGCTCCCGCTCGGGGTCCGAGTGCTCCCGGCCGTCCGCCCGGGCCGCCGACCTCCGCTCGGCATCGTCGCCGTCGCCCTCGGAGCGAGGGTTCTCGCGGTCCTCGTCCGAACCGCGCTCCTGCGACCGCCGCTCGCTCGAGGAGCCGTCCTCGTCCTCCTCGGATCGGCCACTCCGCGAACTCGGCTCCTCCCGGTTATCGGAGGCGTCCGACCGGCGCTCGCGGGACTCCTTCTTCTCCGAGTCGTTCTTGTCGGACTTCTTCTCGACCTTCTCGTCGTCGGACTTCTTCTCGTCCTTCTCGCGGTCCGACTTCTTCTCGTCGGAGTCCTTCTCGTCGGACTTCTCGGAGTCTTTTTCCGACTTCTTCTCCGACTTCTTTTCAGACTTCTTCTCGGACTTCTTCTCATCGGACTTCCCGTCGCCGGAGTCCGATCCTTCCGAGTCCGATCCGGAGTCCCCGCCGTCGGAACCCGAATCGCCGTCTCCGCCGCCGGCGGGCCTGATGCTGCCTCCCTTCACCAGGCCCTGACCGACGACCGCAACCTGCATCACCGGCCCCGCCACGGCCGCGGCTGCCGGCGATGCCGCCAGGAACGCCGCCCCGATCCACAGCACCACGACCGCACCGGCGAGCGTGCACGCCCACCGCACCGCCCGCCACAGCGCATCGATCGGCGAGAGCCGGAGCCGCACGGCGTCGACATGGGAGTCGACGCCAGAGCGCAGGGCGAGGCCGACGGCCCCACCCTCACGCACTGACACCTGACCCATGACGGAAGCTCCAGAAGTTCGCCGCTGCACGCGGAGGAAGTGGGTACGACCAGAAAGGACTCGCGGCCGTGAACCGGCGCACGAACTGTCCGGGGCGCGGAACCGCCGGTGCACGTCGCGCCTGAGGCGAGCGACCTGCCGGGCGGCCCGAAGCCGGACCTTGCCTGCGCGGCCTGCCGGATGCGACACGTCAGCAACCAGCCGGGCTCAGCGCGAGCAGTGATCAGGTTGCCGCCCCGTCGCGTACGGCCGGCGCCTCTCGGATGGCCCGTTCGTGGATCTTGGATGACGTTTGGGTGACGCGGCTCGCGATGGACGGCTGGGCCCCGCAGTGGGGATCCGACCCGGCCGTGGGCAGCCCCACGCGCAGCAGCCGGAGGGCGCGATCCCGTATCGGGTGCCCACGGTCGTGGGCACCCGATGCGTGCCGGTTACCGCCGTTCGTGACGCACGCCGCGCCGCCAGACGTCGACGATCGCGCTCGTCGCGCGGATGTCCGTGGTCGGGTCGCCGGATACGAGCAGGAGATCGGCACGCAGGCCGGGCGCAATTCGGCCGCGGTCGAGAAGCCCGAAATGCCGAGCCGGAACACTGGTGGCCGCGGCGAGCGTTTCCGCATTGTCGAGACCCGCCCGGACTAGCAGCTCCAGCTCCCGGTGCAATCCGGCACCGTGCGCCGGGGCGAACGGTGTGGCGTCGGTTCCGGCGAGCACCGGCACTCCCGCACGGCGCAGCGCGCCCGCGGCAGCAATCGGTCCAGTGGGGCCGGTGGCGCGCCCGTCCGACATATCGCCGTTCCCGCCGGTGCGCACCACCTCGACATTGCCGCCGTGCTGTTCGAGCACCTCGAACCAGCCGAGCGTGCTCACCACGAACACGCCGTGCGCGGCCACCCGCTCCGCCAGCTGCGCGGTGGCGTCGTCGGCTCCGGCGTCCGACCAGACGTGCGCCAGCCCGTCGATGCCGGCGTCGAGCGCGATGGCCGCCTCGCGCGCGGTGACGGCGTGCCCGATCGTGCGCAGGCCGGCCGCGTGGGCCGCCTCGACGAGGGCCGCGACGACGTCGAACCGCAGCGCGGGCAGGTCCAGTCCCGCGGTTGCCCCGTCATCGATGACGATCTTCAGGTAGTCGGCGCCCTGCGCGAGGCGGCCCCGACGAACGCCCTCCCCCGCCCGCGTCACTGATCGACTCGAACGGGTCGACCCCGAAGGCCTCCCGCGCCGAGGCGTCGACGGCGTCCAGCAGCTGGCTCGGATGCCCGCCCGGGGGTGTGGCGAGCACGCCCGAGGAGCGGATGTCGGCGACGTCGTCGCGCTCGGCCGCGAGCCGACGCTGGCGAACCAGGCTCGACGGCAGGCTGAACATGTCGAGCTCGGTGGTCACGCCGAAGGCGAGCGCCTGCGCAAGGCTGCCGTCGACCGCGTGCGTGTGGGCGTCGATCAGGCCGGGCAGCAGCGTCTTCCCGCTGCCGTCCACGACGACGTCGGCCGGGTGGCCGTCCGGCTCGGCGATCCGGTCGCCGTCGACGAGCACATCGGCTCGCGCCGTGGTGCGCTCGCCGTCGAAGACGCGGACATCGCGGATCAGGGTGCGCATCGGTTCTCCTCTCGGGTCCGCGGGCCCGGATGAGGCACGCAGCGACAGGAGGTCCGGGGCGGCGGCGAGCGTGACACGGTGAGACGTGCGTCACGCCGTGTCGCGGGCCGGCGGCGAGCACGTGCGCGCCCGCCGCCCCCGCTATCCCACGGAACCCGGGCAGCGGCGGGAGGTCACCGAGCGGTTCCTCAGCGCCGCCCTCAGCGGCGACCTGGATGCCCTGCTCTCCGTGCTGGCCCCGGACGTCACCCTGTGGACCGACGGTGGCGGCAAGGGCCCGGCCACCAGCCTGCAGCCGGTGCACGGCCGCGACGCGGTGGCCCGCCTGTTCGTCGCGGTGGCGAGCGCCCCGCCCGCCGACCTGACCATCCGCTACCGGAGGGTCAACGGCGACCCTTCCGCCGCCCTCTTCGCCGACGGGGCGCCGTTCGCGGTCCTCGTGCTGGACGTCGACGCCGACACGGGGCAGGTCACCGGGATCTACTCGGTGACCAACCCGGACAAGCTGGTGCACGCCCGCTGACCGTCCGCGCGCGCCAGGTGTGGTCCTTGCAGAGGCCCGGGGGTCTGCGAGGACCTCAGTGAGCGCGCACGTCCACCCGCACGACCCGCCGGTCCGCCGTGGAGATCTCGTGCACCGGGCCCGTCAGCTCCACCTCGGCCGTGAGTACCGGGTCGGCGCAGTCGCGCCCCACGAACAGCTGCACCGTGCCCGGTTCGACCACCCGCACCATCCGCCGGTCGGTGAAGGCCAGGCGGTGGGTGGGCACGTCGAGCTCGACGTCGGCGCTCTGGCCCGGTTCGAGGTGCACCCGGGCGTAGCCGAGCAGCTGCACCACCGGCCTGGTGACGGAGGCGACGACGTCGGTGGCGTAGAGCTGCACGACGTCGGCGCCGGCCCGGTGGCCGGTGTTCGTGACGCGGCAGCTCGCCACGATCGCGCCGTCGGTGGGTACTTGTGGCGCCGCGATCCGCAGGTCGGTGTGGGTGAAGGTCGTGTAGGACAGCCCGTGGCCGAAGGGGCGGACGGGGGCGGTGTCGAGGTTGCTCACCGAGCTCGCCCCGCCCAGCGGCGGGTGCAGGTAGCTGTAGGGCTGGGCCCCGACCGAGCGCGGCAGGCTGACCGGCAGCCGGCCGGACGGGTTGATCCGCCCCGAGAGCACACCCGCCACCGCGGCGGCGCCCTCCTGGCCCGGGAAGAACGCCTGCGCGACGGCGGCGCAGCGCTCCAGCGCCCAGTCCACGGCATACGGGCGGCCGGTGAGGAGTACCAGCACCACCGGGGTGCCGGTCTCCACCAGCGCCTCGACCAGCGCACGCTGCACTCCGGGCAGGTCGAGCGAGTCGGCGTCGCAGCCCTCGCCGGAGGTGCCGCGGCCGAAGAGACCGGCCCGGTCGCCGACGACCGCCACGCACAGCTCGGCGTCCCGCGCCGCGGCGACCGCATCGGCGAAGCCGCCGGTGTCATCGGTGTCGACGTCTGCGCCCTTGGCGTACGTGATCGCGGTAGCGGGCAGCTCGGCGCGCAGCGCGTCGAGCACGCTCGCGATCTCCAGGCCCGGCTCGACGCCCTCGTGCAGCGAGAGCACGTGGTTGAGGAAGCTGTAGCAGCCGAAGAGCGCCGCGGTGTCGTGGGCGTTCGGGCCCACGACGGCCACCCGGGCGGGCGCCGCGAGCGGCAGGGTGCCGTCGTTGGAAGCCAGCACCACCGACTCCTCGGCCAGCCGAGCGGCGAGTGCGCGATGCGAGGGTGGGTCGAGGTCGATGGCGCCCACCTCCGCGTAGTCCTGCGGCCGCCGGTCGAGCAGGCCCAGCCGCGCCTTCTGGCGGAGCACCCGCTCCAGGGCGCGGTCGACGACCGACTCCGGCAGCTCCCCGGACCGCACCCGCTCGGCCAGCGGCTCGAGGAACGCGTTGCCCGTGGGCAGCTCCACGTCGATCCCGGCGGCGAGCGCCTGCGCGGCCGCGTCGCCGAGGTCGGCGCCCACCTTGTGCAGCGTGTGCAGGAACGCGACGGAGAAGTAGTCGGCCACCACGGTGCCGGTGAACCCCCACCGGTCCCGCAGCACGCCGGTGAGCAGGGCGGCGTCGGCCGCCACCGGCAGCCCGTCGATCTCGGCGTACGAGTTCATGACCGAGTCGACGCCGCCATCGAGGACGGCCATCTCGAACGGCGGCAGCAGCACGTCGGCCACCTCGCGCGGCCCGGCGTGCACGGGGGCGAGGTTGCGGCCGGCCCGGGAGGCCGAGTAACCGACGAAGTGCTTGAGCGTGGCGACGACGCCGGTCGACTGCAGGCCCCGCACGTAGGCGGTGCCGATCGTGCCGACCACGTAGGGGTCCTCGGAGATGCACTCCTCGACCCGGCCCCAGCGGGCGTCGCGCACGACGTCCAGCACCGGGGCGAGCCCCTGGTGCACACCGAGGCTGCGCATGGACGCACCGATGGCCGCACCCATCTCCTCGACGAGCACGGGATCGAAGCTCGCACCCCAGGACAGCGGCGCCGGGAACGTCGTCGCCTTCCAGGCGGCGAGCCCGGTGAGGCACTCCTCGTGGACGAGGGCGGGGATCCCGAGCCGGGTGTGCTCGACGAGCCAGCGCTGCCGGGCCGCGAGCGCCCGCGCGCCCTCCGCCGGGTCGACGGGGGCCGTGCCGAACGGGCGGGTGAGCTGGCCGAGGCCCTGGGCCGCGAACGCTTCGAACCCGACGTCGCCGGCCTGCATCGCGTCCTGCATCGGGGCGACGTCGCCGCCGGCGCCGGACCCGCCGCGCCCCTCCCACAGCCCGACCAGCTGGGCGAGCTTCTCCTCCAGGGTCATCGCGGCGATGAGTGCGGCGACCCGGGACGAGGAACGGGCAGATACGTCGGTGCTCATGAGTTCCTTCCCTCCGACGTATCGAAAGTTTCCGACACTTGCGATGCGCCGCGCTGACGGTAGGTTCGGACCAGCCGCCCGTCAAGCCCGGAAGATCGGGAGTGCCCGCGCAGGAAGTTCGTCGGGGAGGATCTTGATGCCCAGCCGTCGCGTGACGATCGCCGAGATCGCCGCTTGCGCCGGCGTGTCGGTGCCCACCGTGTCCAAGGTCCTCAACGGCCGGGCCGACGTGTCGCAGGCCACCCGCCGGCGCGTCCAGCAGATCATGGTCGACCGGGGGTACCAGCGGCGCACGGCCGGCGGCCAGCGCCCGGTCGGCCTGATCGACATGGTGGTGCCCAGCCTCGACTCCCCGTGGGTCATCGAGGTGCTTCGTGGCGCCGAGGCCGAGGCGCGCAAGGTCAGCAGCCAGATCGTCGTCACCTCCACCGGCACGGCCCCCGCGGGCGACCGGCAGTGGCTGGACAGGTTGGCCAACCGCCGCTCCGACGGTCTCGTCCTCGTGGTCAGCGAGGCCGCCCCGGAGGCGGTCGAGCAGCTCGCGGCCCTGCACACGCCGGTGGTCCTGCTCGACCCCGTCGGCGGCAGCGACCCGGCGTTCGCCACGGTCGGCGCCACGAACTGGGCGGGCGGCCTCTCCGCCGTCGAGCACCTCGTCTCCCTCGGCCACCGCCGCATCGCCGCGCTCTCCGGACGCCCACAGCTGGTGTGCGCCCAGGAGCGGGTGGAGGGCTACCGCGCCGCGCTCGGCCGGGCCGGGATCCCGGTGGACGAGCGGCTGGTGCACTTCGGAAACTTCGACACGAGCGACGGCCAGGCCGGGGCCGGCTCGGTGCTCGACCTGCCGAACCCGCCGACGGCGATCTTCGCGGGCTCCGACATGCAGGCGTTCGGCGTCTACCAGGAGGCGGCGGCGCGCGGACTCCGCATCCCGGAGGACCTCAGCGTGGTCGGGTTCGACGACATCGCGTTCAGCGCGTTGATGACCCCGCCGCTCACCACGGTGCGCCAGCCCCTGGCGCGGATGGCGGGCGAGGCGGTCCGGCTCCTGCTCGACGCGGACGACGGCATCCCGGGCCCGCCGCCGCGCGTGGAGCTGGCCACCCATCTCGTCGTGCGGGGAAGCACCGGGCCTGGCCCAGGCTGACGGCGTATAGTTGCTTGTTGGCAGGCAATTATACGGAGAGCACATGACGCTGATCGGCGAGCGCGCGCTCGCCCCACTCGACGCGCTGCGGCGCCAGACCTTCGCTTCCCTGTCCACCCCCAACTACCGCCGGTTCATCGGCGGCCAGGCCGTCTCGATGGCGGGCACCTGGATGCAGACGATCGCCCAGTCCTGGCTGGTACTGGAGCTCACGGGCTCGGCCACCGCGGTGGGCCTGGTCGTCGCCCTGCAGACGCTGCCGATCCTGCTGTTCGGCCCGTACGCGGGCGTCGTCGTCGACCGGCTGGACAAGCGCCGGCTGATGATCGGTCTGCTGATCCTCATGGGCGCGCAGGCCACGGTCCTGGGCGTCCTGACCACCACCGGCACCGTGCAGCTGTGGCATGTCTACGCGCTCGCATTCCTGCTCGGCGCGGTCAGCAGCCTCGAGAACCCGGCGCGTCAGACCTTCGTCCTGGAGCTGGTCGGCCCGGCGAACCTGCGCAACGCGGTGAGCCTCAACTCCGTGCTCGCGAACGTCTCCCGCGCGGTCGGTCCCGCGCTCGCGGGGATCGTGATCGCCACCGGGGGTATGGCCGTCTGTTTCCTGGTCAACGCGGTGAGCTTCGCCGCGGTCATCGCCTCGCTGCTCCGGCTCGACCTGACCGCCCTCATCCGGTCGGCGCCCGCTCCCCGCGCTCCCGGCCAGCTGCGGGAGGGCCTCGACTACGTCCGCCGCACGCCGGCGCTGGCCGTGCCGCTGCTCACGATGGCGCTGGTCGGATGCCTCGCCTTCGAGTTCCAGGTGGTGCTCCCGATCTTCGCGAGCGAGACGTTCGCGGGTGACGCCAGCACCTACGGGTTCCTCACGGCGGCGATGGGCGTGGGTGCCGTGATCGGCGGCCTGTGCATGGCCGCGTGGGGCCGCACCGGGTTGTGGTCGCTCGCCGCCGCCGCGGCCGCGTTCGGCCTGGCGATGCTGGCCACCGCGCTCGCCCCCACGCTCGCCTTCGCCTTGGTCGGGATGGGCCTCATCGGTGCCGCGAGTGTGGCGTTCCAGTCGGCCGGCAACAGCACCCTCCAGCTGGCCTCGGCCCCGCAGATGCGGGGGCGCGTCATGGCACTCTGGGCCGTGGCGTTCCTCGGCTCGACGCCCATCGGCGGCCCGATCGCGGGCTTCGTCAGCCAGCACTTCGGCGGCCGCGCCGGCCTCGCGCTCGGAGCGCTCGCCTGTCTGGTGGCCGCGACGCTCACCGCGCTCGTCGCCCGGCGCGAGCCGGCAGAGTCACCTGTCACCTAGCAGACGGGCGAGTGGGAGTGTCGCCATATGGACACAGCCCAGCCTCAGTCTGGGCAGTGCCGCCCCGGGCGCTGATAATCGTGGCATGACCGTAGTGCGGGTTGTCGTCGCCGATGACGACGTCCTGCTACGGGAGGGCCTGTCCAGCCTGCTCGACCGGAGCGGGTTCGAGGTCGTGGGCCAGGCCGGGGACGCCACCCAGCTCATGGGGCTGGTGCGGGACGCCGGGCCCGATCTCGTGGTCGTCGACATCCGGATGCCACCGGCTCATGCCACCGAAGGGCTGGACGCCGCCAAGGAGATCCGCCGGGACTGGCCGGACATGGGGATCCTGGTCCTGTCGGCACACGCCGAGGTCGACCACGCCATGGAGCTGCTGGCCAGCGGCCGCGGGATCGGCTACCTGCTCAAGAGCCGGGTCAGCGACGTGGCTGAGTTCATCGAGACGCTCGAACGGATCGCCAGGGGCGGTTCGGTCGTCGACCCGGCTCTCGTGCAGGAGCTGGTCACCGCCCGAAAGCGCAACGACCCGCTGGCCGTGGTCAGCGAGCGGGAGCGCGACGTGCTGTCGCTGATGGCCGAGGGACGGTCCAACGCCGGGATCGCGCGCCGGCTGTGGATCACCGAGGGCACGGTGGAGAAGCACGTGCGGAGCATCCTGACGAAGCTGGGACTGTCCGACACCAACGACGACCACCGCAGGGTGCTCGCGGTGCTCACCTTCCTCGAGAAGCGCTGAACGGTTCGCGTCCGGCATCGGTCGGCAGGGTGACCAGCACCGTCGTCCCCGCGCCCTCAGGGCTTGCCAGTGCGATCGTGCCGCCAAGCGCCTCCACCCGGTCGCGCAGGCCGATCAGGCCGGACCCGCCATGGGGATCGGCCCCGCCCACCCCGTCATCGCGCACCGTCAACCGCAACACGCTGTCCCGCTCGACCACGGAGATGGCGACGTACGAGGCATCCGCGTGCTTCGCCGCGTTGGCCAACGCCTCCGACACCACGTAGTACGCCGCCACCTCCACCGGCTCGGCGAACCGGGCGTCGGTCGCGACGTCCAGCTCGACGGGCACGGGTGCGCGCCGCGCCAGGGTGCGCAATGCCGCCCGCAGTCCTCCCTCGGCCAGCATCGCGGGATGGATGCCCCTGGCCATCTCACGCAGCTCGGCGAGCACGTCACCGAGATCGTCGGCGACCCGGCCGACACCGGCCCGCACCTCGGGCAGCTCCTCGGGCACGCCCGCCTGGGCCAGGCGCAGCTCGAGGCCGAGCGAGACGATCCGCTGCTGGGCGCCGTCGTGCAGGTCGCGCTCGATGCGCCTGCGGGCCTCGTCGGAGGCCGCGACGACCCGCGCCCGGGACGCCGCCAGCTGCGCCTGGTTCTCCGCGTTGCCGATGGCCATCGCGACGAGCTCGGTGAACCGGGCCATGCGCTGCTCGGTGTCGGCGGGCAACGACGCATCACCCGACCACGCCATCACCGCTCCCCAGAGCCGCCCCTCGACGGTCACCGGGCTGGCGACGACCGAGTGCACGCCCATCTGGCGCAGCCGCGACGCGATCGGGCCGCCGGCCCGCTCCCACCGGTCGGAGTCGAGGCGCGCGGAACGTCCGGTCCGCCACACCTCGGAACTGCTGTCGACGTCGCCGAGCGGCCACCGCGTGCCCGACGGCAACCGGCCGAGGTTGTCGCCGATCCCGACGAGCAGGGCGGCCATCCCGTCGGGCTCGTAGCGGCACACGCCCGCGTCGTCCACGCCGAGCAGCCCGCGGACCTCCTCCGCAACCGCACGGGAGACCTCGATGGGGGACGGCCCGGTGGCGACGAGGGTGGCCACCCGCTGTAGCGCACCCTGCTCCGCAAGCAACCGGATGACCTCGGCCCGGCTCTCCGTGTTGGCGACCGCGGTGCCGATCAGCTCGGCGAAGTCGACCAGCCGCCGCTCGGTGCCCTCCGGGAGCGGTCCGCGGCGCGACCCGGCCACGAACACGCCCCACAACCGGCCCTCGACGGTGACCGGGCACGCGACGACCGCACGGATCCCGGAGCCCTTCGCGTCGACGACGGCTTCGGGCACGACGGAGAGGTCGTCCACCCGGATGGCCTCTCCCTGCCTGATCAGCTTCGTCAGCTTCGGTCGGATGCGGTGACCGACCGGGCCGTTGTCCCAGCCGCTGAGGCCCACGAAGGTTGCTGTCTCCGAGGCCTCGCCGTCGAACCGGATCAACAGCGCGACCTCGACGCCGATGATCTCGGCGACCTCGTCGGCGGCCGCCGCGAACACCTCCTGCGCGGACGCACCCCGCGCGACGAGGGTGGCCACCCGCCGCAACGCCGCCTGCTCGTCCAGCAGCCGGACGGTCTCGGACCGGTTCTCGGTGTTGCGGACCGCGGTGGAGAGCAGCTCGGCGAAGCCGGTGATGCGCTGCGCGATGTCGGGCGGGAACCGCTCGTCATGGGTGTGGGCGATGCCCACCGCTCCCCACACCCGATCCTCGACGAGAATGGGTAGCGCCATCCCGTGGCGGAGGCCCATCGTGCGGACGAGATCCTCGGCATCCGGGCCCAGCGGCAGGTCCGGATAGCCGGCCCGGAAGGCCGGCCGGCCCGTGCGCAGCGCCTCTTCCATCGCCAGGCCCTGGCCGGGCCTCCACCGTTGACCCACCCGCATCTCCGCCGGGTGCGGTCCGTGCTGGGCGACGATCGTGCACACCCCGTCCGGATCGAGCCGGGTCACAAGCATGGCCTCGGCACCGAGCACCTGCCGTATCTCGTCCGCGACGGCGGGGACGACCTCGTCGGGGGTGGCCCCGCGGGCCACCAGCGTGGCCACTCGACGCAGCGCCGCCTGCTCGTCCAGCAACCGCGTGACCTGAGCCCTGCTCTCCACGTTCGCGATCGCGGTGCCGACGAGGTCGGTGAATCCCGCCATGCGCCCTTCGGCGTCGGCCGGGAGCCGCTCCCGCATGGAGCCGACGCCGAGCGCGCCCCAGATCCGCCCCTCGACGACGATCGGGATGGCGATCGACGACCGGATCTGCGTGCGCCGGACGACCTCGGCGAACTCACCCGCTATCCCACGGAAGTCGTCGCGGCGGGCGGAGCCGCCGGTGCGCAGCGCCTGCGCCGTCGCCAGCCGGGGATCGAGCTCCCAACGGGTTCCCACCGCCATCTCCTCCGGGCCGTGACCCGCCTCCCCCATGACGGTCGTCCTGCCGTCCGCGTCGAGTCGCAGTATGAGCGCCGCATCGGCGCCGACCACCCGGCCGATCTCGTCGGTGACCGTGGCGAAGACCTCCTCGGGTGCCACACCACGGGCCACCAGCGTGGCCACCCGGCGCAGCACGGCCTGCTCCTGCGACAGGCGCTCGTACCCGCGGCCGGAACGCCGCGATCGGGCCACCAGCCACGCGACGGCCACCGCGGTGAGCAGGAAGAAGCCGAGCGTGACGCCGTACCGGGGGTCGGTGATCGCGAACGATCCCCGCACGGGGAGGAACAGGATCGAGAACGTCACGATGCTCGCCACCGCGACGACGACGCCGGGACCTGCCCCCCACCGGGCGGCGACCGGCACCACGGCGAGCAGGTAGACGGACGGAAGGCCGGCGAGCTGCGGCACCTGCGGCGCGAGGAGCGCAACCAACCCCGACGCGGCCGCGATCAGGACCGCGCCCGCGAGCAATCCGCTGAGCCAGCCCCGCAGGCGGGGCCCAACCCGGGCGTCAGCCATCGTCATCCCGTCCTCGGGGAGACGCTATCGGGTCACCACGACGATTAGCAGTCCTCCTCGCAGACGAGGTCGCAGACCGCCCGCGCGGAGAGGAGGTTCTTCGGCAGGAAGCCGGCAGCGGGGCTCGCCGCGATCAGGTCGGCGAAGTCGTCCTGGTCGCGGGTGGAGATCAGGACGACGCGGGCCTCGAGATCCGGGAAGTCCTCGACGAGGCGGCGGGTGACCTCGAAGCCGCTCTCGGCGCCGAGGCTGATGTCGACGAGCACGACGTCCGGATGCAGCTCCTCCACGAGCTGGAGCGCCTGCTTCTGCGACGTCGCCGTGCCGACGACGTCCAGACCATCGCGGATGAGCCGATCGCGGGCGACCGCGAGGAATCGCTCGTTGTCGTCCACGATCATGCACCGCCCCACGCGATGAGGATCGCAGCGGGGCCACCTGCGCACATTGAAGGTAGCCGGAAGGTGGGGGTCACGCGAGTCCCGGTTTCCTGCCAGCCGGTACTGGAGATGGCCGCGAGCCGTGACGACGGGCGCCCTCGTGCCCGGCATCCTATGGATCGTGAACACCGCGGCGGTGATGAGTAGTGCGATGACGGACTACCTCCTTGCCAACGGCACGAACAAGGCCCCCGCGAGGCTGGCCCCCGCCCACATGGCGACGTGGCTGGACGCCAGGGGCTACCGCATCGTCCGCTTCCCTGGTCCGGGGTCGGTCGATCCGGGCGACGCGGACGTCGTCGCCCGGATCACCGCCCTGATCGACTGGCCGTCGTGCGAGCTGGAGGACGACGACCGGCGCGCCATCGTGCGCCAGATCCTCTCCTCCCTGCCCGCCCCGGCCCCGCCGTGCACCGACCTCCGCCGGGTGGCGTGATGACTGCCCGCCATCCGGCGGACCGACCGTTCCGTTCCGTCCCGGGCGGCCTGGCGAACACCCCGCACCCCGATCCCGATCGGAGTCCCGATGCCCGGACCGGCCTCGCCCGACGCCGCCCCGCCCCGCCCCAGCCACCGCCTGCGTCGAACGGCCGTCGCGGTGACCGGGTGGATCGGGAGGTCGAGGAGTGCCGCGCGCTTCCCCGGTGCGGCGTCGCTCATCTCGACCCGGAGCCGGGTCCACGTCGCAGGTTCGGCCTGCTCCTGTCCCTGTTCGGTGGATCTGCCGGGGGAGGCCGCGTGACCCCGCTGCGCCGGCCGAGCGACCAGCGCCCGCACGAGCCGGTGCGCGCGATCGTCGAACTGCCCGAGCCCGTCCGGCCGGTCGGGTACGCCGAGCGAGCCCCGTACAAGCTGACGTGGACGGGCGGGGTGCACCTGCTCGGCGGCGGGATCCTCGTGGTTCCCGGGCGCACGCTCGACAACCCCGAGGACGCCAGGGCACTCGCTGCCGCCATCCTCGCCGCGGCGGCCCGGATGGAGGCCACCCCCTGATGGCGATGCCGATCCTGCTGGTCTACCTCCTCGTCGGCGCGGTCCTGCTGGTCCTGCTGGCCGGGTTCGAGGGGCCTGCCGTCACCGCTGCGCTCCGACGCGACCTGCGCGCATTGCGGACGCGCGGGTCGCTCGCGGTCGTCGCCGGCAGCCCCGTCTGGGTGGCCGGCGCCGTCGTCGCATGGCCGGTGGTCGTCGCCTGCGAAACGATCACCTGGCGCGAAGGAGCCTGACCCGTCATCCGTCCAGCTCGGCCGGGCCCTCCTGGGGCTTCATGCCGAGCTGGTCGGCCACCGCGCCGAGCACGTCCTGCACCGCGATCGTGTCGGCCAGCGGCATGACCGCGCTCTCCGTCCGCCCGGCGAGCACACCATCGGTGACCTCGCGCAGCTCGTGCACGTACCCGCCGCCGGTGTGCGGACGGGTGATCTCCTCGGGCTCGTGGCCCGTGCGATGGAGAACGATCGTGTCGGGGTGGTGGAACCGGGGCAGCACGTCGACCCACCCGCCGGTGCCGAACACCCGCATCTGCCCCGGCGTCGCGCAGCGCAGCGAGGTGAACAGCGACGCGGTGCGCCCCTCGTCCCAGCCGAGCAGCACGGCCTCCTCGACGTCCACGCCGGACGGGGCGAGGACGCCCTGCGCGGCCACCGTGTCCGGCGTGCCGAGCACCATCTGCGCGAACGAGACCGGATAGACGGTGAGGTCGAACAGGGCGCCACCGCCGATCGCCGGGTTGTAGAACCGGTCCTGCGGGTCGGTGGGGGCATTCACCCCCAGCTCGCCCTGCACGCCACGGACCTCACCGATGGCCCCGTCGGCGAGCAGCTCCCGAAGCCGGACGACGGCTGGTTGGAAACGGGTCCACATCGCCTCCATCACGAACACCCCGGCATCGGCGGCGGCCGCCGCGATCTCCCGGGTGGCGGCCGGGGTGACCGTGAAGGCCTTCTCGACCAGCAGGGCCTTGCCCGCCTCGAGCGCCGCGAGCGCCACCGCGCGGTGCTGCGGGTGCGGGGTGGCGATGTAGAGGGCGTCCACCTCGGCGTCGTCCAGGATCGCGCGGTAGGAGCCGTACGCCCGCCCGATCCCGTTCGCGTCGGCGAACGCCCGCGCACGCTCGGCGGACCGCGACGCCACCGCCACGACCTCGGCGTCGGGCATGTGGACGAAGTCGCGCACGACCTTCGCCGCGATGCGACCCGGACCCACCACGCCCCAGCGGACACTCGTCATGTCGACCATCCTCGCCCGCGCGCGGACCGTGCGCTCCTGCGGGGAGGCCGTCAGACAGGGCGCTCCACACCTGTGGACAAACCCGTGGAAGGATGCGAACGGGCGTTCGAGCCATGCCCGTCCACCGGCTCCGCGAGCACGCCGGCGAGCGAACGTTCGAACTCGGCAGACAGATCGGTGCCCTCCATCGCGCTCCACACCGCGTCCACGAGGATCGACGACGGCTCCCGCGCCAGCGCGACGAGCCCGACCGGCGGGTTCGGGTTCGGCTTCGCGAGCGGACGCACACAACTCCCGGCGGGAACGCCGAACGCGTGCACCCAGGCATGGGACACGATGCTCGACAACCCCCGGGTCGCGATGTGCGCGTACAGCGCGCCCACGTTGTCGGTCTCCACCACCGGCTCCAGCCGGGCCCCCACCTGCGCCATCGCCGCGTCGAGGATCCGCCGGTTGCGCATGTCCGGCGTGAGGGCGCACAGCGGCAGCTCCGCGGCGGCGGACCACTCCACCACCCGCTCACCGGCCAGCGGGCCGTCGAGGGGCATGAGCACCAGAAAACGCTCCCGGTACAGCTGCGCCACGCGCATCGACGCCGCCGACTCGTCGTCGAGGTACGTGACACCCACGTCGAGTTCGAAGTCGGCGAGCCGGCGCGCGATCTCCCGGGACGAGAGGGCCTCGATCCGCACCCGCGCCCGCGGGTGCGCGGCCTCGAACCGCGCCGTGATCAGCGGAGTCGCGGGCACCGCGGTGGGGATGGCGCCGATCCGCAGCGTCGCACTCAGCCCTTTCCGCATCCGGTCCAGGTCGGTACGCAGCCCGTCACGCTCGGCGAGGATCCGGTGCGCCCACCCCACGACCCGCTGCCCCTCAGGGGTGAACCCGCCGAAGCGCTGCCCACGCAGCACGATCGGGACGTCCAGCTCGTGCTCCAGCCTGCGGATCGCCGCCGACAGGGCGGGCTGGCTGACGTGGCACGCCTGCGCCGCACGACCGAAGTGCCGCTCCCTGGCCAGGGCGACGAGGTACTCGAGCTGGCGGATCAGCACGTCCCCCGTCACCAGGCCAGCCTATGCCGGACTTCGTGACCTTGCCTGTGCCCGGGTTCGGGGGGCGGTTCGCGGTCGCCCGTCGAGCGGATCCTGCGAACCGACCGGCGCCCAGCTCGGGATCCGCGGAAGTGGTTGGGGGCGCCGGACCGTCGCTGTCCCACCACTCCTGGCGGAGTGATCACCGACTCGGTGCGTGGGCGGCCACATGCGGCCGGCCTCGCACCCAACCGGTGATCATGAGATGGGTGGCACGCCGGGCCGGGGCTCGGGCGGCCACACCTGCATGATCCGCGGTTTCGGTTGGCTGTTGCTGCGGGGGGAGCTGCTGCCAACCGATACTTGCGATCATCGCCCGCTCGTGGCCCGGTTTCGGGTGTGCACGCCCGTGGCGGGAGCCGTTGACGCCCGAAACTTGAGATCACCGATCGGCCCTGCCGATCGGTGACGTGATCATGGTCTGCCGCTCACCTCGGTGGTGGTCATGGGCCGAGGTGAGGGGCCGGCTGGCATCGCCGGCTTGATCCGGCCCCGCGTTCCGCGGAACATCTCCGACTGCATGGTCAAGTCGACGCCATGGGTCTCCACCTCGCCGGCTACACCCATCGGGTCGACATGACCATGAAAAGTCGGCTTGGCGCGCCGTCCCCGACCCGCGCCGCAAGCCCGCCGCGCACGAACCCCGGCCTCCCGCGCGTTCCACCCGCCGCCTCGACCTCCCCGTGGGGACGGGGCCGGGTGGGCGGAACTACCGAACCCCGTGGTCACCCCGACGGCCGTCCCCGACGCACTGGCACGCCAGTTCCCGACCAGACCGTCCCTGCCGGTTGCCACTCGACCGGCTGTGGTCCCGTTGCCGCCCGCGCAGGGTGAACACCGAATGCCCGCCTTGAGATCAACTCCAGGACCGGCTCAGCGGAGTCGCCATGTTCGCCAGGCCTGGAGCGTGACCGGCAGATGTGTGCAGGTCGTGTCCTGGTTTTCGCTGACCTTGAACAGATCCGTGGCGTGCCGGGGTGGCGGCGGGACCACCGCCGGTCGCGTGGCACCCAACCGTGACGGTCTCGCCCGGAACTGGCGTGCCAGCGCGTCGGGGACGGCCGCCCGGGCGACCACGGAATTCGGTAGTTCTGCCCAGCCGACTTCCCCGCAACGTGCCGGGTCGACGGGGGCGGGCGTCGATCCCGCCGGAGCCTGCCGCACGTGCGCGTCGCGGTTCGGCCCGGGCCGGGAACGGCGCGCCCACAAAACCGGCCCGTCCACTGCCATGCGCGCTGCGGGCGATCATCGTGCGGGGAGTGATCACCAACTCGGTGCGTGGACGGCCACATCCGGCCGGCCCCGCACCCAACCGGCGATCATCAGACGAGTGGGTGCGTGGGCGGCCACATGCGGCCGGCCTCGCACCCAACCGGTGATCATGAGATGGGTGGCGCGCCGGGCCGGGGCTGCCGCACGCGCATGATCCGCGGTTTCGGTTCGCTGTGGTTAGAGAAAGAGCCACAGCCAACCGATACTCGTGATCACCACCCGCTCGTTGCCCGGTTTCGGGTGTGCACGGTCGTGGTGAGAGCCGTGGACACCCGAAACTCGAGATCACCGGCCGGCCCGCCCACGGGACATGATCACGAGAGCGCGGGGACCAGCTGCTCCTCCTCGTAGGCGAGGTGTCGTTCGAGCTCACCGGTGAGCCGATCGACCTCGCGCCGCAGCGTCTCCGGATCCGCGGGCCCGGCCACGGCGGCCTGCAGCTGGGTGACGAGCGCGGCGATCTGTTCGTGCTCGGCGCCCAACCGCTCCAGGGTGGAGGCCAGGTCGGGCCGCTGCCCGGCGAGGAGTGGGAGGAGCATGCCGTCCTCGCCGAGGTGGTGGTTGTGCAGGCCGGCGCAGAGGGTCAGGCAGTTCACGCGGAGCTGGGCACCCACGGTGGCGCCGGTGGTGGCGACCTCGTCGCGGATCAGCGCGAGCTCGCGCCGGAACGCGTCGTGGACCCGCGTGAGCACGGCGCCACCCGAGACGCTTGCCCCGCCCGCGAACCGCGGCGGACCGGGCACGGTCTGCAACGCCACCACGGGCAGCACCCGCCCGGACCGCTCCTCGTACTCGGCCCATCCGGGGTCGCTCTCCACCGCACGGGCGAAGGCGCGGTCGCGCTCGGCGCCGCTCAGGACGGCGGCCAGCGCGTCGGAGACGAAGACGCCGTCCTCGACCGTGACGCGCGGGTTCGCGACGAGGTTGTGGAACCAGGCGGGGTGGCGCGGGGACCCGCCGGCCGAGCCGATGACGATGACCTGCTCGCCGCCGTCGGGCAGATAGCCCAGCGGCACGGTGTGCGGCGCGCCGGACCGGGCACCGGTGGTGGTCAGCAGGAGCAGGCGGGCGCCCTCGAACGGTCCGCCGACCCGGCCGGCGTTGGCGCGGAACTCATCGACGACCTGTTGCTGGAAATCAACTGGCATACGGGAGAGAAGCCCTTCTCACGAAATTCGGACGATGGTGGCGATCGCGAACTCGAGAGAAGGCGGCGGGCTCCGGGCCCGGCGGGGCGTCACGCCCTGGCCGGGTACCTCTTCCGTGTGTGGCCCATGGCCGACCCGGCAGTCACGTCGGCGACCCTACGGGAAAGATCGATCGGATGCACCGGAGCCGCGTGTACGCCGTCATCATCGACACCCCGAGCGAGGAGGCCGGCCGGGCCGCGGAGTTCTGGTCCGCCGCGCTCGGCGTGCCCGCCCGACCACTCCCGGAACATCCGCAGTTCACCTCGCTGCGAGGCGCGGTCCCCGGGCTGGTCACGGCGGTCCAGGCCGTCGACGATGCGCCGGGCATCCACCTCGACATCGAGTCCGACGACCCCGAAGCCGAGACCGCCCGCCTGCTCGCGCTCGGGGCGGAGCAGATCGGACGGTGGCTCGAGTGCCGGATCCTGCGGGTGCCCGGCGGGCAGGTCGTGTGCGTGCTGCCCGTCGAGAGCGACCCCGCTCTGTTCGACGCCCAGGCGCGGACGTGGCCATGAGCATCACGCATCCACGGCACCGGATGCGCCACTGACGGCGCAGACCCGGGCCTCGACGCGGCGCGGGACGGCCCGCCGGAACAGATCGGGCACGAGCGTGAGGATCCCGAGCAGCGCGAGCCCTGCCCCGAGCCACAGTGGCGCGCGCAGGCCGAACCCGTCGATCGCGAGCCCGCCGACGGCCGTGCTGACGATGATGCCGCTGGTGATGAACGAGCCGTGGATCGTGTTCACCAGCGGCCCGACGTTCCCGGCCCGCTGCACCCGCACACCCATCGCCGGGTTCATCGTGACGCCGACCAGCCCGATCCCGAGCATGCACGCCACCGCCGCCGCGCCGGAATGGGCGAACAGCGCGAACCCGGTGAGGAAGACCAGGTTCAGCGCGAGCCCGCAGAGCAGCACGGCGAGCGCGTGCCGGTCGGCGAGGCGCCCGACGATCGTGTTGCCCACGACGGTGGCGGCCCCGTATGCCACGAGCAGCAGCGGGACGGCGCCCGCGTCGAAACCGCTGATCTCCGTGAGGATCGGGTTGATGAAGCTGAACGCGGCGAACGTCGCGCCGATCACCATCGTGCTGGTGGACAGCACCAGCCACAGCCGCGGTCGCCGGAAGACGCCCAGCTCCTGGCGCAGCGGACCGCCGGCGATGCGCGCCAGCGCGGGAACGCGGCTGACAGTGCAGAGGGCCGCCACCACGGTGAGCATCGAGATGGCCCAGAACGCCGTGCGCCACCCGTACGCCTCGCCGACGAACGTGGCCAACGGCAGCCCGAGCAGCGTGCCCAGCATGAGGCCGTTCATGACGAGCGCGATCGCGCGGCCTCGCACCTCGGGCCGCACGAGCACGACCGAGATGGAGACCGCGACGCCGAAGAACGCCTGCGACGCGGTGCCGGTGACCAGTCGCGCGAGCACCATCACCGGGTAGTTCGGCGCGGTGGCGGCCAGGATGTTGCCGGCGAGGAACATCGCGAAGAGCAGCAGCAGCGCCGTCTTCGGGCGCCATCGCATGACGAGGACGGTCAGCACCGGGCCGCCGACGGCCATCGCCACGGCGAAGGCGGTGATCAGGTAACCGACCTGGGAGATCGATACGTCCAGCCCGGACGCGATCTGCGGCATGAGCCCGGCCACCACGAACTCGCTCGTGACCATGGCGAAGATGCCGAGAGCCAGCACGTACACGGCACGTGGCACGCGTTCCTCCTAGTTTTGTACTGATCTATCCATAACTTGGTCATGCGTTCGCCCAGGGGCAGGCGGACCCAGGTCAGCCGGTCAGCGCGTCCAGGGCGGTGTCGGCGATGGACTGCAGCGCGCCCCGGTCTGCACCGCCCTGCCCGGCCACGCGCATCCCCCCGATCACCGCGTTCAGGTAGCGCGCCAGCTCGCCCGGTTCCCGTCCCGAGGTGATCTCGCCGGCTCGCTGACCGGCGTGGACGACGATGCGCAGAGCGACGGCCCGCAGCTCACCGTCCCGGTCGAGGATCTCCGAGGCCTCAGGGTCGCGCCCGGCCAGCTCGACCGTGGTGTTGACGGTGAGACATCCGATGCTGCGACCGTCCCGCCGCGTGGCCATCTCGCCGTCGATCACGGCGGCGAACAATGCCCGCAACCGCTCGACGGGAGACCGCTCCTCGTCCTCGAGGATGCCCAGCTGGTTCGCGTTCATCGTCTCCACGTAGCGCAGGAGCGAGCGCCGGAAGAGCTCGTGCTTGCTGGTGAAGGTGTTGTAGATGCTGCTGCGACCCAGGCCGGTGGCGGCGCAGAGGTCCTCCGTGGTGGTGGCCTCGTAGCCGTTGGCCCAGAACGTGCGCATCGCGGCATCGACGGCGCGGTCCTCGTCGAACGTCCGGGGTCGGGGCACCGGGGTACCGTAACACGTTCTGGAATGACCAGTCCAAAACTACGGGGTATGTCCGGTCGGCGCGGGCGGCTCCGACGTCACCCCCGACACCGGCTGGGGACCCGCGCGCATCGCCCACGCCTGGGCCGTCCTGATGGACCGGCTGGTCGTCGGGGACATCCGGCAGTTCTTCGACGTGGCTCCGCTCGCAGCCCGCGTCTCGCTAGACCATGTCATCGCCCGCTCGGCGAACAGTCGGGAGGTCCACCGGCAGGATCCGGGCACCTGGCCGAGAGCGGACACGACGGTCAGCGGATTTCCCGCAGTTCATCACTCGCCCCCCACTCGGGCACGACGCCGCTGGGCACGCGCTTCTCTGCGGTGTTCGCGGCTGCAGTAGCGGGCCGTTTCCTCATTGCCGGGAAAATGGGGGATCGGAGCGTCGCATTCGGGCAGTTCGCAGCTGACCCGGTCGTTCAGCTCGATGCGGGAGGAGCTGCTGCTGTCTTTCCCGGCCACCGGTAGTGCTTGTCCGGGTGCTTGGAACAGTGGTTGTGCCGGAATCGGTCGAGATGCACCCATCAATTTCCTCCTGTGGGTCGGTGGCCGTCCGCGACGCGCCACGAGAAGGCAGGCGGGACCGACCCGCGCTGCCCATTACCGGAATCCCGGGGACCGGGGTCCCGGGGAGCTGAGTCAGCGCGGTCGGATGCGCCGGGTGCGGATGTGTTCGCAATGGCCGGCCCACGACCCGGAGGCGGTGAACGCGACCTGGCTTCGATGTACCGCGTGGTCGGCGTGCCGGAGCGGAACTCCGCAGCGCCGTTCACGGCATGGGGCTCGATCGGCCGGTCGTCCGGCGCGGTCGCAGCCGGACCGAAGCCGCCATCACACGGCGGCGCTGTGGCGGACACACCCCAATGGATCCGGCTCGCGCCCGTCGATCCGATGCGTGACCACGGCAGCGCCCTGAACCCCCACACCAGCGTGGCGATGACAAGACCGACCTGCACGACGGTCGCCAGCCCGGCCGGCGCCCCGTCGAGACCGAGCCCGGCCAGACCGAGAGGCGCAGCGCCCGACATGCGGCCCGTCTCACCGCGCGCCCGCCGGCGCTCCGCCAGGTACGCAACGACCGCCGATCGGTGCTCCCGCGCGAGGGCCGGGTCGGCCGCCAGCCGCGCCATCTCGGCGGCCAACCGCTCCTGGACACGCGCTCGTGCAGCGGCGAGCACCGTCGGATCGGCCGCCGGATCCAGGTCCTCCAGAACCGGCGCGAGCGCCTGTTGACGCCGGTACTGCCTCGCGTACTCGACCGCCGCGTCCGTGTACCGCCGAAGATCGTCGAGTCGGTACGAGCGGGACGCGAGGCGCGCCTCCCACTTCCGCACCGCCGTCGTCGTGACCGCGAGCAGGTGTGCCGCCTCACCCACGTCCGTGGGCAGCTCGTCCACCGTTCGCAGCACCTCGTACCGGGTGACCAGACCGCGGAGCGGCCCTTCGTCGGCGCGTCCGGCCCAGCTCCGGAGAAGTGCCGACCAGAGGTGCTCGTTCGCGAGCCGTGCGTCGACGTGATCCGTGGCGCCCTGCCACATCGGGGTCAGCGTCCGGTCCGTCCAGTCCGAGATGTCCTCGGCGATCCCCGCGAACGCGGACAGGGCGACGACTCTGCGCTCGTCCGGGACCAGCCCGGCGAGCGCGGTGGCCGCGGCGGACAGCCGGGTCCGGACGGAATGCTCGGCATCACGGTCGAGCGAGAGGAACCCCGTCCGGCTCAGCAGGCGGAGCAGCTCGAGTGCCGCTGCCTCGACCTCGTCGAGGACCTCGTCGACACCCTGCTCACGGTGGTCGTCGCTCAGCTTCATCGACTCGCGGTAGACCCCGACCGCGGCCGACCTCGTCCAACCGGAGAGCATTTCGAGGACTCGAGGAAGGAGCCGGTGCACGTCCCTGAGCTCCTCGATCGCGTACCGCAGCTCTACCGGCAACAGATCGGTGAAGCCCGCGAGCAGTGCGCGATCCCGTTCCACCAGGCGCAGCGCGACCTCCGGAACGCCATCCGGGTCGACAGCCGGCCAGAGGCCGTCCCGCAGAGCGAGCTGTCCGACCGGACCCATCCACATCCCGGCATCGATCGGCAGCCACCTGGCTCGGGTTCGTGCATCGCGGTAGGCGTTGTGGGCCCGCTCGATCGTCCACAGCGAGTGCTGCGCGCGCGTGAAGACCTCGCGGTCGTCCGCGCCGAACTGCGCCCGCAAGCCGGCGGCGAGCCGTTCCCACCGCCGCGCCGGCGGGGCGTTCTGGCGTTTCAGGAACCGCAGCAGGGCCCACACACCTACCGCGACGGCGACGACCACCGCGGCGACGGCGATCGGGGCGTCCAGCAGGCCGGCCGGGGCCTCCGCCCACGCAGCACCCCCAACAGCGCCGATCGGCTCAGCGGCGGCCCGTCCCGCTGCCCCCGCGGCGGCGGGAAGCACCAGCGCCGTCCCGGCGAGACCGGCGATCACCACGGCCGACCGCCCTCGCCCAGGCTGGTCGGCATCGGGAGCAGGATCACCGAGGTCGCGCAGCCCGATCCGCCACAGCACGCCCCGGTTGCTACGCCGGTCGGTCACGACGAAACGCGAGCCGGGCGGGAACGCGACTTCCACGACCGGCGTGCCGTCCGACATGCGGTTGTAGACCTGAACCGCGCTGACGTCGCGACCCGTCCGCGAATCGATCTCGAACTCGATGTTCCCGTCGAACGGCGGACCTGCCGCGTTGCTGCTCAGCACGTTGGGCTCGACCACGATCCGACCTGGCTGGTACCGCTCCACCGCCTGCGGAAGCTCACCCTCAGCCACCACGATGGACCGCCGGACCACCCCGTCGTACGTCGGGAACTGGTTCAGCCCCGACACCAGCACGGCGAGATACCCGTCGAGGAGCTCGAGGACCCGATGACCCCACATGTCTCGGATGTCCAGGCCACGAAGTGCCGCGTTCACCTCGACGGCCCACCATCCGCCGGTGTACGCCCGCACCGCGACGAGCTCCTCGATCGCGATCGTGGCCAGCCAGGGGTGGCGTTCGATCGCCTCCAGCACCGCGTCGCGGTGCTCGTCGAACCAGTCCCTGCTCAGCTCGGCGAACCGGACCCGATCCGCGGCGCTCGCGCGGAAGCTCGGGTTCCCGCTGAATCGGGCAGCACCTCCCGCCGGCACCGCGGCCGCGATCGCGGCCGTCCGGAAGTCCGCAGCGAAAGCCATCATGTCGATGCGCCACGCCCCACGATCGCGCAGCAATCGGTTGATCCGGATGAGAACGTCCTCGTAACGACCGATCTCGACCGCCAGGACGCGCGGGTGATGCGCCGCAAGGTGCGCCAACTCCGCGGCGGCCCGCCGGGTCAGCCACGACTCCGCGGTGACCGCCGCGCCGGGCACCGCCCGCTCGGCCAACACCCCCAGGTCGTGTGCAGCGGCGGGATCGAACCCGTCCCGCACGGCGAACACCGCCTCGACCAGTTCGTGCACGACACCGGCCGCATCGGCGGCGACGATGTGGAGCGTGCCGTCCGAATCCACCACGTGCCCGGCACTGATCGGGAGCCCGGTCCGCTCGTCGCTCGCCGTGCCGGCCAACTCGTGGAACTCCACCCGGCGCACTCCGGTGCCACCCGCTCGGATCGGCTCACCACGCAGCACCGCGGCGGACTCACCCACCCAGCCGGCGAGGCCGGTCGCCACCTCGCCGGTTGCCGAAGCCGGAAGCGGGAGGCCGGGCCCGTCCAGCGCATCGGCGAACCCGAGCCGGCGCGGGCGCGACATCTCCGCCCCCAGCAGCCGCCGGGCGACGTCGTCCGGCAGCCCGGCGGAGGCGAACGGCCTCTGCAGCCCCGCACCGGGCAGCACAGGTGCTCGCGATGCCCGTGCGGCGTGGCGCTCCGCGGGCTCGTCGGTCCTGCGCAGCTGAACCGCCGACTCGACGAGACGCCGCACGACCCGGCCCTTGCGCTCGCCGAGCAGGCTCGAACGAGGCCGGGCAGCCAGCACGACACCGTCGGCGTCGAGAACCACCATCGCCTCGTCCCCGACGAAGATCCATCCCACGCGGTGCGTGTCATCGCGGTGGACCGGCGGGGTGAGCGAGAAGTCGACCGCGTCCATCAATGCCGCGTCGCTGACCCGACGCCTGTCGACGTGGTCGGCGAACCCGCTGATCGCCCGCGGCGCGGTCGGAACCTGATGGCCCCGACCGATGACGATCGCGACGATGTGCGGCAGCGCCGGGGCGCCTGCCTGGATGTAGCTGTAGTGCGCCGGGGCCAGCCCACCGGTGCCGCCCGAGCCGGTCGGGAAGATCTTGGCCCCGAACCGAGGGGCCATCGGGCTGATCCGGTGCCACCCTCGCGGGACGAAGCGGATCGGGTCACGTGTCGCGGCGCCGGCCCACACGTGTTCCGCCGGCATGTTCAGCTCGGACACGTGACCGGCGGTGGTTCCCGGGCTCGCCAGCAGGACGAGGTCGTCGATCGGCAGACCGAAGACGCGGGCTGCGTATCCGGCGAGCACCGTGCCGTAGCTGTGCGCCACCACGGTCATGTGCGCAGGTGGCCCTCGCCGCGAGGCCCGCAGTCCACCGAGGAAGGCCCGGAGCCGGGGCGCGCCTCTCCTCGCCACACCGTGCGAGAAGGCGTAGCGGATGACGCCAGGAGAGTCATCCCACCTCACGATGATCGCCGTATCGCTCGCCGGGTCGGCCGCCGCGGCTACCCGCCAGATCTCGTCGGCCTGCCGGATGGCCACCTGGGCCGTGTTCAGGCCATGCCCGGTGCCGGGCACGATGACGGCGACGTGCGCCGCGGTGTCCGGATCGCCGACCGCGATGGTCGCGTGTCCGCGGCCCTCGATGCCGACCCCGAGCAACAGCACGCGGGGACCGTCGCGATCGGCGACCGCAAGCCTGTCCTCGATGTACCGGATGCCGGCAAGCCTGGGATCTGTGCCGGCGAGCTCGGCCTTCACCGCTACGAGGAACTCGCGGTTGAGCTCGTCGCGCACGTCGTTCGGGATGCCGTCACGCTCGCGGATCCGGTCGCGGTGGTGGAGCTTCACCCGCTCCCGATCCCCGGCGCTCAGCACCTCCCACAGCGCCGCAACGTCCTCCGGCGTCACAGCGGCCAGCAACGACTCCACGACACCGCCGGCCGGCGGCGGTGGAGCGCGCCGGGTGACGCTCCACCGAACCCGAGACCCGCGCCGCCGGGTGCCCGAGCGCGTGTCCAAGGCTTCCAGCGCGGCCCGGAGCCCCCACACCGCACGGACGGCCTGCACGAGCGCCCACACCGCCATCGCGGCGACGCCGACGACCGCGGTGACATCGATCCACAGGGTCGGGAGCCCGGCCGCCGCGGCGACGGTCCCCCACGTCACGATCACGCCGGCCACGCCCACGGCCCAGTGCATCTCCAGGCCGTCCCGGTCCCCGGGGCCGAGCTTGCGGACGAGGGACCGCACTACCGCCGAAACCGCTCGGACCGTCCGCGACAGCCACGGCCACCGAGCCGTGTACCACCACAGCCACGCGGCGGCCCCGACCGTGAGGATCGCGGTCGTGGTGTTCTGCACGGACACCGCCGGCCAGCCACCGGGCAGCGGGTGGGCGGCGACGAGCAGGGCCGCGAGCTGCGCGCCGCCGTACTGGAAGATCGCCTTGACGAAGTTCGTCGCGGTCTCGGCCGCCGGCAGCAGGTGGGCGGCGAGCCGCCCGTCCGCCACTCTGCGGTCGAGCATGGCGTAGACCGCGACGATCATCGCGGTGGAGCTGCCCTCGCCCAGGTAGGCGAGCAGCCCGATACCCAGCAGCGGAGCGCCGGCCAGGGTGGCGACGAGGTTCGCGGTCGCACCGGCAGCCATGACGACGGCCATCGTGAACATGAACGCGTCCGGGCGCCGCTCCAAGAGGCCTTGGCGCTTTTTCGGTCCCTTTTCCCGGCCCGCCCGCAGATCCGCCGCGATCAGGCTGAGAGCGAGCACGACACCGCCGGCCATCAACGCGAAGTTGTAGAAGGCCTCCACCACGTGCGCCGAGCTGGGCATCATGGCCCGCCACAGCCCGTCGAACGCGCCGATCGTGGCCGCGACCAGCCCGAACACCAGCGCCGTCGACAGCACGAACGGGTCCTTCAACACCGTGAACGTCGATCGGGTCAGCTGCCACCAGGTCGTCGCCCACCGTCGCCAGCCCCGCCGATCCTCGCCGATCACCGAACGGGTCGGGCTCATCGTCGGCATGACGATCAACGCCGCGATCGCCGCGACCGCGGCAACCACGGCCGACACGCCCGCGACCGTGACCAGCCCGGCCGGCAGCAACAGCTCCTGCATCTGCAACACGGCGGGCAGCACGAACGTGATGCCGAGATACACCAGTCCGGTGATGCCGTCGGACAGCCGCAGCTTCTCCCCGCCCCGGCGCCGCTCACCGACGGTGATCCCGACCCACCGCTGCACCCCGGCTTCGAGCTGCACGTAGCCACTGGTGAAGAGCCCGAGAACGAATGCTGCCACGGCGTACCCGGCCGTCCCGCCGGCGAGCGCGAACCACCCGAATCCGGCGGCCATCCCCAGCAGCGAACCGATCGTCATGGCGCGCCGGGAGAACCAGCCCGACCACGGCGCCCACAGCAGCAGCCCGGCCACGAAGCCGGCGAAGCCGACGCTGAACAGCATTCCCGGACCGATCCCGACGACCCCGGCCGACAGCACCGCCATCGTGTAGACGCCCCAGTTCGCCACCCCACCGGCGATCGCGATGATCGGCAGGAACAGCAGGCGGTGGGACCTGCTCAGCCCGTTGCGCCAGAACTCGAGCCGCTTGTCGGTGAAGCGGTACAGCGTCGCGAGCGCCGCACCCGCGTCGGCCAGCAACCGCTCCCGATCGCCCTCCGGCGCAACCGCGAGCTCACCGACGACGCGATCCAGATCGACGAACGCGGCGTCCCGACCCGCGCGCTGCTCGGCGCTCCATCGGCGCTCGTCGATCGTCCCCAGCCGCGACCGCCGCTCCGCGGCCGCGGTCCGCACCTCTTCCAGGTCCTGCGGTGGGGCCCGCGCCGGGCCGGCCCACCGAAGCTGGAGCTTGCGCAGGACCGCGCGGACGGCCCGGCCTACCGCCCGACCGACCGCGTACTTCTCGACGCCGGGTTCCTCCAGGACGGCCGGCTTCCCCACGGTCGTGACGCCGCCCCGCGGCGGGCCGTGCCTCGTGAACAGCCGGCTCAGCCACCGAAGCGCGGCCCGGACGTGCCCAGCGATCCGTTCGACGGCGGCGTCCGCCCGATCCGGCACCAGGCGCGTGCGTGGCCGTGCCGAGCGGTTCTGCAGCCACTGACCGACCCCGCGACCCGTGTGAACGATGAGCAGCACGACCCCGATCGCGAACGCGATGGCCAAGATCGTCCGTCCCGCAGGCGCTCCCCCCGAAGAGTCCGTCCCCGGTGGAGCGTGCCGCTCCGCTTCCTGCGCCTCGCGCCGATCCTCTTCCGCCCGCCGCTGCTGTTCCAGCATGCGTCGCCGCTCGATCTCGTCGAGCTGCTCGCGCCCTTCCCGGTCCCGTTCCTGCTCACGCTGCCGCTGCTGGGAAATCCCCGGGACGACCCACGGCTCATCTCCGAAGATCACATCCAGGTTGCGCCCGTCCAACCGGGCCGCGTTGTGCGGTTCACCAGCCAGACCGGTCCATCCCTCGGGCACGCCGAACCGCTCCGCGATTCCCGACAACCCGCGGCGGCCGTCGATCTCCTTCTGGGTGCGCCATACCCCGTCCCGCAGAATCCGCGAGTCGTCCGGTATTCCCAGCACCACCCGCGCCGGCAACGGTGAATCGTCACCGGCAGGCAGTGCGCGACCGGGGTTCTCCGCCGCAACCGTTCCGGCGTCGTACCCATCGCGATCGCCAACGCCCGCACCGTGTCACCCGGCAATCCGACGATCGTCCAGCCGACCGTCGGGGCCTGGTCGTCCCGGGCCGACGTGAACGCAGGTGCGCCTGCACTCGCGCCGCCGGCGTCCGTGTGCGCAACCGTGATCTCGGCACCGGTGGACGCACCGCTGCATCGGCCTCGCCGAGCCCGCCCACGCCGGCGGCCGGCGCACCGAACACCCCGCCCAGTACCGCCACCAGCACCAGCCGCCGCCATCCGCCGGCCGGGAGGCGGCGCACCACCGTCCGGTGCGCGGTGACGACGAGCAGCCCACCCACCGCGGCCATGACAACGGCCCAGGCCGCCGCCCCGCCCAGCGCCGTGGCCACGCCGCCCCCGACAGCGACGGCAGCACCGCAGCCGTCCGCCCAGGGCCTGCTCGCGACCAAGCCCACCACGCCGTCAGCACCACAAGCACCACAAGCACGGCTACCGCGATCACGCCCGCCAGCAGCGGGCCGCCGTCCAGCGTCGTCTGGACGATCGAGGCGATCCACGAGTCACCTGCCGCAGAGGCGACGGCCGGAAGATCGGCGGTCGGCGTGGCTGCCTTGGCCCGGCCGACCGCCCCGACACGGCGGGCATGGCGAACGCAGCAGTGGTGAGCCCGATGATCGCCGCGACCGTGCCACCCGCTCCGCCGCGCTCGCCGTTCTCCGGACGGTCTGATGCCGCGGCGTCGTGGGTTCTGGACATCGTTCTCGCGCCTCGTCATCCCGCCACCCGACGGCGGACCACGGCCCGATCGCAGCTCGCGGTAGGCCTCGCCCAGCGGGCGCAGGGTCTCCCCGATGTCGCTCCGCTCCGCCAGCACCTCCAGGAGGGTGACGAGCCGCTCCAGCGCCGCCTCGACCAGCTCGGCGAGCACCACCTCCGGAGCCCTCGGGTCGTCGCGCTGCAGTTCGGCCTCCAGTGCGCCGGCCGCCCGGTCTACGGCGGCAAGCTCCCGACTCATCCGCAGGATCTCGAGAACGGCGGTGGCGGGGCGCTGCGCATCCGCCTCGAACGCCGCCGGATAGGCGTCCTCGGCGAAGTCGCGTCCAGCGGCGACGCCCGCGCGCCGCGCCTGCACCTCTCCCGCCTGAAGCTGCTGCAGATAGCGCAGCCACTGGTCGTACAACAGCACCAATCGGACAAGGGAATTGCGTTCGAGCTCCCACGCCCATTCGGTCGGGGTGGGGGCCCGATGGTCACCCAGTCCTCATTTCGACGGATCAAGGCCCATTCGAGGTCGGACCGTTTGATGAGCAGCGTCCGCTTGGCGCGCTCGACATCGCCGTCGCGCCCCTCCGCGAGTACGGCGGACCGCCGAATGGCGCGGAACCGTTCGAGCATCTCCGTGACACTCCCGAACTCGGATCCGGACAGCGCAGCGACAGCGACGTCGAACTCCCGGCTCGCCGCCGCCCACCGGTCGGGAGACACCGGTGACCACTCCGCGGCGCGGATCAGGCGAACGAGCCCGTCCAGCGAGCGCTCCGCGGCATCCAGCGCCGGATCCGGCGTTCTCCCGCGGACGACGTCGATGGCACGCGTGACAGCGCCCGCCGCATCATCCTGCTCGGTCACATGGGCCAACCGTGCCTGGCCGAAGGCTTTCGCGGCCGCGACGAACGCGATCCACGCCCATCCCACCTCGCCCATCGTGGCCCGCGCCTCGGCATCGGTGTGCAGCAGCGTCGCCAGTGCGATGTCACGTTCCGCGCGGGACCTCGCCGCTGCCGGGGCGTCGTCCGGTATCGCCATGCCTCGCATCAGCATGGTCCGCAACGCGTACTGACCGTCCTCGCCCGACCACCAGTTCTCGGGCAGCTCCAGCCGGTCGGCCAGCTCGACCTCACTCTGCAGTCGCATCACCGTCCGCCACCGCAACCGGTACGCGAAGGCCCGAGTGAGGTACTCGGTATCGCGCCCGTGCTGCTGCGTCCGCAACCGGGCGATGGCCCGCTCGAGCCGCCCGGCGGGCGGGCCTGCACCGAGGAGACCGCCGAAGGGACCGACGACAGCAGCGGCGTGAGCGAGGGACGCTTCGCCCCGCAGGACGGCAAGCAGCACGACAACCGCAATGCCGAGGACTACCGCCCGACGTGCTCGGGACCACGACCCGACGACGGCGACCAGGCGCCACACGGCGGCCGAGAGCCACGCCGATGGGCGCTGCACGAGAGCGCGCAGCCAGAACGTCCGCAACGCTGCACCCCGCACCTCGGCGACCGCTCGCACCCGCAGCTCAGCCGTGCCCGACGGCGTCGAGGCCGCCGCACCGGACGGGCCGCTGCTCGACGGACCGGACGGGCCAACCGGACCCGAGGGGCCGGGAGGGCCTGTCGGACCGGCAGGTGGTGGACCGCGCAGGGTGTGGCCGAGCTCGGCCAGCCCACGCTCGACGTGCGCGACCTGCGCGCCGGTCAGTCCGAGGTCACGCAGCTCGCCGGAGGTGTGCGCGATCAGGTCACCGAGGTTGAGGACGCCGCGAGCCTCCAGCGCGGCCACGATGTCCGCGGCGGTAGCGCGGCCGTCGGCCCCGTGATCAGCCGGGTGATCGCCGCTTCGAGCGGGGCGATCGACCCGATCTTGAACCGCGTCACCAGCCGGGCGACGACGATCATGGCGGCGGTCACCACCACGTAGCCGATCCCCAGGGTGAGCTCGACCGCCCCGGCGGTGACTGCGCTCAGCCCGCCCGGGGCCAGCCCGACCACCACGAGCTGGGTCAACCCGACCCCGGCGGCCGCCCCCAGCTGGGTGCCCACCAGGAACCGGCTCGTCCCGGCCACACCCCGGGTCAGCTGCATGGTCGGGCCCATCGGCAACTGGAACGCGATGCTGACCGCCACGAACATCCCGACCAGCGGGATCGCCGAGGTCGCCAGGTGCGGCCAGACCAACAACGCACCCACCAGCAGCGGAACGACCACCATCGGGAGCGACGCACCGACCACAGTGGCCATCCACGGCCGCGTCGCCTTCGCCGTGGTCCACCTGCCGTTCGCCCACACCGCCGCGTAGCGGTGCACGAACGTCACCACCGCAGCCGCCCACACCACGTACTGCGCGTCCAGCCACGGCATGTGCACCCTGAGCATCGGCGAGACCGCACCCAGCATCCAGCCGATCGGGAACCCGATCAGGAACCCGACCACCGGCACCGACACCACGAACCGCACCGGCGCCGCCACGCCCGCTTCGCCGCCGCGGCCACGCTGTCGCGGGCCTGTGCCACACCGAACCGGCCGATCTGGGAGGCGCCGGTCCACCCCGCAGCGCCGCCCACGTGGCCACGGTCAGCGCCGCCGTCATCACAGCCAGCGCCACCACCGCGCCCCGCCAGCCCCCGAGCAGGAACACCGAACCCGCCACCGCCAGCGGCAGCCACGCCCGCCCCACCGACGACCAGGTCTGCAACCGGTCCTGACGGGTTGCGGCCGCGCCCGCTTCCAACAAGTCCCGGGCCAGAGCCGCCTGGAAGATCGCCGACGCAGAGATCATCATCCCGCCCAGCCCGTAGAGCACGAGCAAGACATCGAACGCCGCGGGCGCCACCGCGATCGCCGCCAGCGCCGCGGAGGAAACCAGGCCGATACCCAGCGCGGCCTTCACCCCCAGCCGCTGCCGAACAACGCGTTCACCAGCAACGACGGCCACCGACTCCCCAGGCGGCGAACCCCAGCAACAGGGTCGACGTCGCCCCCACCCCGTACGTCGCAGCGATGTCGAACGTGGCGTACGTCGCGGCCATCGCCACCGTCATCCCGACGCCCATATGCAGGCCGACCAGCTGGCCCTGCCGCGCGCGCAGCCACCCGGCGGACGTCGCCGAGCCACTCGATGCACCCGGGAGTCGCGGCCACACGGCCCCGGCTGCGCCCACGAACTTCCGCGACACCCGTGACACGGCCGGCACGTGGACGAGTCGACCGAGCCGGGCCAGCCACACGGGCGGGGCTCTCCCCCAGATCACGTACATCGCCCTCGGCAGGAGCACGAGCACGGCGATCGCCCCGGCGACGGCGGCCAGTGGCCGGCCACCGCCCCCGCCACCGCCCACAGGTCGGGCCAGAAGCCACCACCCGAACCGGTCACCACCCGGGGGAGCGCCTCCGCCTGGGCCGTGCCCGTTCGACCCAGCACAACGGGTAGACCCACCAACCCGCCGATGAGCCCGACCACCGTCAGCAGCCGGCCGGGACCACGGCCCCGGTCCTCCGCCGCGCTCTGCGGTCCGAGGGCGACGGCCACCAGCTCGCGGTACCGGTCGACCGCCCCGCGCGCGCTCCCACCGGGCCACTCCTCGAACGCGGCGGCGACCGCGGCCGGCACCGCGTCCGGGCGGGCGAACGCCTTCAGCAAGGCGGCGCCCGTCGGTGTGAGCACGACCCGCCCGGGCGTGACCAGCCCGATCCCACGCAGGAACTGCGCTCGGTATTGCAGGTTCGCGACCGGTATGCCGGTGGCCGAGCTCAGCGCGGCCAGCGTGATCCTCGGGTTGTCCCGGATCGCGTCGAGGAGACGGCGCAGGGTGTATGGCGGCTGCCCGCCGGCGGGCCGGGACTCCGCCGGGGGGACTCGCGCCCCCTCCGGCCGATGATCTCGTCGACGGTCTCGTCCGGCTCGGCATGCCGACGGACCGACGTCGAACCGCGATGGTTCGAGCAGCTCCTCAGCTGATGCAGCCCGCGCGACGCACCCGGTCGAGGCGTCCCGATCAACTCGCTGACCCGCTCGACGGCGAGCAGCGCCCGGTCGCGAGGCGCCGCGCGCCACCGGTGGGGCCACTCAGTCAGGAGCCGTGCCAGCTCGGAGACCGCCGCCACGAACTCCTCGTCGGTGACGTGCCCCGACTCCAGGGCCCGGACCGTTTCGACGACCAGCACGCCGGTCCCGGTCAGCGTGAACCTGAGCAAGGACCCCCTGCCGACCTCCACGAGGCCCAGCTCCTCCAGGCGAGCCATCCGGTCCCGGACCTTGCCCGGGTCCAGACGGTCGAATCAGCCAGCGACCGCAGCGTGTGGGCGGCAAAGGGCCGCAGCGCGTTCAGCAGCATCAGCGGCGTGATCGCATCGGGCAGCCGGGGTTCGGCACTTCCGCCGTCAAGTGCGGGTACCCGGCGGCGTACAGCTGAATGAGCAGCCGCTTCACCGCCAGCCAGTGCCGCCCCACCCATCCTCCGGGTGAGTCGCGCCGGGCCGCGCCGCGTGCTCCGCCTCGTGCGCAGCCAGCACACGGTTGATCGAGGCGTCGAGCTCGCCGGCGCGGATCTGCTCGTGATCCAGGCGCGGACGTGCGACCACTCGACATACCAGGCCCGGCCGTGCGTGTCGAACACCGCGTAGGCGACCAGCTCCCACTCCAGGCCGGCCAGCTCGGCGTCCGTGAACCGGTCCTTCCACTCCGACCACTCCAACTGACCCGCCGGTCCGGGTACTCCTGTTCGGACAGACCGGCGAGATGGCTCTCGAGCAGGGCGACCAGCGTGCGGTGCTGATCGGGTCAGAGCCGCGCGGTCGTGACGCCACCGCCGGGCGGGCCGTGCCGGGTGAACAGCCGGGCCATCCAGCCGAGCGCTGCCTGGACACGCCGAGCCACCCTGCGCAACCAGGAATCGGGCCGCGCCACCGAGTTGTCGATCTTGGAGGCGATCACGAGGGTGAGCCACCCGGTCACGAAGAGACCGACCGCGTCACCGAGGGGAAGGACGAGCACCCCGAACGCGAGCAGGCTGAGGTTCAGCACGATGTTCGCGCCCGCGCCCCTTGGGGGGCGATCCGCCCGAGTCCGAGCTCCGTGACCACGCCGAGGAAGCTGAGGTACCCGGACGAGAGGGTCAGGGTCAGCGCCGGGATGAACAGCAGGCTGCTCTCGACGAATCCGAGCTGGGCGGTCAGGAGCGCGTTCGCGATGGTGATGATGGGCGACCCCAGCAACTGCACCAGCCGGCCATGCCCGGCGGAGGCGCGCCGCCGCCGCCGCCGACGACGCTGGTCCACCGCGGTGACCTCCGCCGACCAGCGCCTGGCCATGAACACCGCGGCTCTCACCGACGACCACCGTCGAGCAGACGAACAGCGCACGGTTCCCGCGACGGGGAGGCGGCGCGAGTACGAGGTCAAGGTCCATCAGGAACGTCGCGGCGAGCGCGCCGGGCCAGCATCCGGCCGAGTAGCCCGCCGTACGGGTTGAGGCCGTGGAACCACTCGGCCTGCGCCCCGAAGGCGCTGCTCGCCTCCCGCAGGAACGAGCCGAACACGAGCACCCTGAAGTCGTGGCGCATCCGAGCGGTCTCGTGTGGTGCCCGGTCGAGGACCTGGATCAGGGTGTCCACCGTCCGCTCGAACCACGACGTCCGGGCGGGCCGAGTCCCGCGGCCGTCACGCCATTCCTCGAGGTGGCCCAGCAGGCCCCCGAGCGGGGTGTGGATCACCGCGTTCGCGAGGAGCTGGACGTCGTTGGCGATCCGGTCGTAGTCGGCCATGCGGTCGGGGCCGACCCGGTCGAGCACCGCGTACTTGCGCATGACCACGATCAGGCGGCGCAGCAGGTCCATGGTGAGCAGCTGCCCGCGTTCCTTGATGGACTCGATCAGCACCCGAATCTGCTGGGAGTAGCCGCCCCGCTGTGTGTTCAGCGCTCCGCGCGCGGCGAACGCGGCGTAGTTGGTGGCGGCGTTGATCGGCAGCAGCCGCCACGCGCCGACGGCGATGAGACCCACCGTGGTCACGGCCGCGACCGCGGTGCGCAGGAGCAGGACCCGGCGCAGTCGGCGGATCGCCGCGTCGTCGCGGTTCTGCTCGACCTGGGTCTCCTGCACCCGCGCCATCACCCGTAGCGGCAGCTCCGGGTACTCGTCGTTCTTGACCCGGTCGGCCTGGTGGGCCGCGATCAACGCCTCCAGCGTGTACGCCTCGCCCCCGGGATCCTTGAGGTCCAGATTCGTGGTGTCAGCGGCGCGGGCCAGCCCGTCGCGTTCCGCCCTGAGCTGCCGACTCGCGGTGCTTGCGGTCCGTTGCAGCCGCGCGGCCGTCGCGCCACCACGCGGACACTGCGTGCCGGAACAGCCGGAGGTTGACCAGCCGGCGCCCGCTGGCCACCTCGTCGTCGACCGCGTTGACCCAGTGCATGAAGGAACGGATCTGCTCGGTGTCGCGGTCATGGCGGTTGCGCCAGGCACCCGGCCCGACGATCTCGATCTCACCCCGGCGCTCCGACTCCTCCTCGTCGGGTGGGCCGATCTCCAGCTCGTAGCGCTCGACCCACTCGTCGACGAACCGGTTGCGTTCCGCGGAGAACCGGCTCCGGAAGTCCTTCCACATTCCCGACGTGAGCTGCATGTACGCCCACCGCTGGACGTCCTCCTGCGCTTTCAGCAGTAGGCGTTCGAGGTTCCCGTGCCGCAGGTCGTGGTAGGCGTCCTCGCCCAGTTCGTCGCGGATCCGGCCGTGGATCGGAGCCCTCTCGTAGAGGTACTGGAGGTACTCGGAGGCCGACTCGGGCTTGACCGCGTCCGACCCGTTGACGATCCGCCGCCCGTGCTTCCTGACCAGATCGACGAAGGCGTCCGTGATCGCCTCGCTGGCCAGCAGCCGCCGGGTCACCTCGCTCCACGAGTCGTCGGTGTACACGTGGTCGAACTGTGGGTTGCTGAAGATCCAGTCCCACAGGCGCAGGTACTCCAGCGAGGCGGCCTCCTCCGCCGCGCTGGTACCGGTGAACTTGCCCATCCCCAGATGCGCGATCACGACCTTGGCGCGGCGGTGCTCGGCCAGCAGACCCAGCAACGGCATCCCGTTGCGGCCGTCCGGGACGGCCTCGCCGAACCGGCCGTCGGCCAGGACCCGAGCCAGCCCGAAGTCGTTGTGCAGAACGAGCAGGAACCCAATCTCCTCCGACGCCTTCAGCAGGTCCACCAGGTACGGGTTGTAGACCGGCAGGTGCTGCTGCTCGGTGGCCGTCAGCAGGTCGTTGGCCTCACGGCTGTGCTCGGCCGTCGCCAACCCGTCACGGACGGCGTCGACGTGGTCCAGCAGCGTCGGCAGCAGCGCCAGCGCGGACCCCTCCGGATCGAGGTGTTCGCCGAGGATCAGGTCGGCCAGCTCAGTGGGCAGATCGGCGGCGTCCAGACGCCCGGCGCGGACAGCGTCCCGCAGCAGACCGGCCGCGGTGACCAGCCGTTCGGCCTGCGCCACCCACCGGACGTTCAGGATGTGAGTGGCCTGGTCACCCAGCAGGCCCGCGACCGCCTCCTTGACCAGCGTGGTCTCGCCCGACCAACACGAACGAGGTCCGGATACATGACCGCCACCGCGCGCAGGTAGTTCGAGCGCCCCCGGGATGTCCGTGCGGGCACCGACGACCCCGGTCACCGCGCGCCAGCGCAGTTCCCGTGGCAGCGTTGCGGATCGTGTCGAGCTGGCGGACGTCGGGGAACTTGCCCCACATCTCCAGCATGGGGATCCCGAACAGCACACGCGAGCGTCTGATCACTGCGCGTGACCAGGTAGTACAGAACGCGCCACCCACGGATCGCCCACCCCTTGGCGCGCTGCGGGATCGGAGTGGAACGTGATCGGCCCCTGGATGCCGGCACCCACCACCGATCTCAGGAAGGTCTCGGTGCTGGCCCGCCGGGAGTCCGCGTAGTCGCGCGGGTGGAAGTGCCCGTCCGCCGCATCGAAGACGGCCAAGCCCTGCGGCCCCAACCCGACGATCCGGCCGTCCACGACCATCACCAGCGCCAGCTCGTCACCGGTCCGGCTCCGGAAGTCGACCGCCAGCCAGTCCTGGCTGATCGTCCGGCCGCCCGGCAGAACCAGCTCAGGCGCGGGGTGCCGGAACCGCCAGAACTGCCACCACCGATGCGTGAACCCGTCGACGCCGTCGAACCTCTCCCCGGGATCCGGCTCCGCCCGGCCGACCAGCTGGGCGACCGTCTCCCAATCCAGCCCGGCCAGCTCCCCGACGACTCGGTGCGGCAGCTTGGACGCCGCACTCCGCACCGCCGGCGCCACCGCCGAGAGGTAGTCGGCCCACGCCTGGTCCCGCGCGTCGCGTGCCCGACGGACGGCCGCGTTCGAGCGCGCGAGCGCGGTCGTGTCGGTCCCGGTGGCTGCGCCGGTCACCATGGCGAGCAGTCCGCCGGACAGCTGCTCCAGCTGAGCCCGCAACCTGCGGTTGGTCTCCAGCGCCGATTCGACCTCGTCCCGGGCGGACTCCCAGTCCGAACAGGCCTCCTTCTGCGCACGGACCTCACGGCGCAGCGCCCGTCGCGCAGGCAGCCACCGAGCCAGCCAACGCCACAGCAGCCGGATCCCACCCTTGATCAGGGCCGTCAGCCGTGGCGGCCCCCGGATCGGGTGAGCCGCGTCCCGGTCGTTCGGCCGCGCCCCACCCGCCACCGAGGCCACCGCGTCGCCGGCCAGGATGCCGAACGGTGGACTGCCCTCGACAGCCGCCGCCGTGCCGTGTTCGAGCTGGCGCGCCCGATCGACCTCGATGCCGACCATGCGGGCCACGACCTCTTCCGGCACCCCGCTGTCGATCGCGGCACGCACCGCCAGCGCCACCGCGCCCCGATGCGCGTCGAGAGCGGGCGCCCACTCGGCCCCGTACTCCGCCCACTTCGCCAACGCCCGGCCCAGCACATCCAGTCGGTGCTGCAACCGTTCCCGGACGAGCGGCAGGTCGGTACCGACCCGCCAGCGCCGATCCGGCAGATAGCCGACGCCCGGCGGGTTGTCCACCGGCACGTCCGGATCAGCCACGATCGAGTCCACCCACGCCCGCGGGAGCCCCAGCTCCCGGGCGACGCGCTCCCGGAGCGCCTCGCCGCGCACCGCTCCCACTCGCGGGTCGTGCAGCATCCAGACGACCGCTTCCTGCACCAGCAGCACGACCTCGGCCCACTCTCGCTCCACGTGGCCGCGGTACGTGGCCAGCCGCTCACGCAGAGCCTCGAGCGGGTCAGCCGCCGCCGCGAGGTCCGCGATGAGCTTCCGTTCGGCCGTCCGCCGCGCGCCCCACCGGTGCCAGGACGGTCGCGGAGCCTGCCCGACCGGCGCCGCCAGCGCCGCCCGGGCTCCACGCGTCACCATCGACACCTCGGCCGCGGTGCGGCCCAGCGCCCGCGCAATCGCGGAATCCGGCACCCCCACGAGCACCGCATCCCAGATCGCGTCGCCCGCCGCACCGGCCAACGCCGCGACCGCATCGTCTCGGGCCTGCTGCGCGCCCACCAGCTTCGCCGCCTCGAACGCGTCTCCCGGCGCCCGCCTCACTGCTTCCTGCGCCTCCCGCAGGAGCGCATCCGCAACGAGCAACTGGTCCCACGCCCACGACCCGACCGGGCTTCCCAAGACCTGCGTGATCCGTGCGACCGTGGCGGCCACGCGTTCCCGCACCAGGCGCGTCCGCAGTCGAGCCAGCCGGTCCCGCAGCAGCTGCCCGAGCCGTCTGCTCGCATGAACGACCAGCATCCCGGCCCCGAGCACCACGAGGACGACCAGGACGGTCCGGCCCGGCGGCGCCCCATCGGACGAATCCGCCTCCGTCGGGTCGTGCTCGTGCGCCTCCTGCGCCTCTCGCCAATCCTGCTCGGCCTGCCGCTGCTGCTCCAACATGCGATGCCGCTCGATCTCGTCGAGCTGCTCGCGCCCCTCCCGCTCCTGCTCGCGGTGCCACTGCTCGGCGAGCCCCGGGATGACCCACGGCTCACCCACGAAGATCACGTTCTCGTCCCGCCCGTCCAGCCGGGCGGCGTTGCGGGGCTCGCCGGCCAGCCCCGCCCAGTCCCCGGGCACGCGGAACCGCGCCGCGATGCCCGACAGCCCGCGGCGGTCGTCGACATCCTGGGTGGCCCACATCCCGTCGCGCAGGATCCGCGAGTCGTCGGGCACGTCCAGCACCACCTGGGCGGTCAACGGTGAGTCGTCGCCGGAGGGCAGACCGCGCCCGGGGTTCTGCGCCCGCAGCTGCTCCGGCGACGTGCCCAGTCCGGCCGCCAGCGCACGCACCGTGTCGCCTGGCAGGCCGACGATCGTCCAACCGGCCGTCGGCTCGACCACCGCAGCCATACTCGACATCGGCGCGGGTGTGTCTGAACCGCCGGCAGCCATGTGCACAACTGCGACATCACTGCTGACCGGACGCCCCGCCGCGTCGAGCTCACTGAGCCCAGCCAGACCGACGGCCGGCGCGGCGAGCACCCCACCCAGTACCACCGCCAGCATCACTCGCCGCCACCCGCCGGCCCGTCGCACGATCGTGCGGAGCGCGATGAGGGCGTGCAGCCCGACCACCACGGCGACGACGGCAGCCAGAGGACCCAGCATCTGCCCGGCCAGGTCGAGCGCATCAAACCAGTGGCCACCATCCGACCCACCTGCCGAGTTGGTCGCAGCCCCCGCCGTCGGTGCGCCCGGAGCCCCGACCGCGGCGGGCAGCAGCGCCGCCGCACCGGTACCGATCACCACGGCGAGCCCGCCGACCAGGAGCCTCGTCAGGCGTGGCGACTCGCTGCGGAAGGTGAGGGTGGTTCGGCCGATGCGGATGATGGAGCCGTGGGGGATGCGGACCGGAAGGCCACCACCGGTTGGCCGTCGACCAGCACGTCCGGCGCGCCGCTCACCGGGTGCAACCACCAGCCGTCACGGTGGCGCAACAAGACGACGTCAACGGGAGCTGCCCGACCGGGAACCTGCAACCGGTTGTCCGGATGCCCGCCGATCCCCAGCTCACCGCGTTCGACCGGGACGAGCCTCCGGCCGCCCGTTCCGGTGTGAACGGACAGCGCGGTCTCGGTGACGGCTCGCGCAGCGCGCCGCCGCTGCGCCGCGGTGAGCACGCCGGGTGGGAGCAGCACGACGATCGTGCCGGCCAGTGAGCCCCCGCTCGGCGTCGGGAGGAAGCGCCCACAGCCGGCGTGAGTAGCGCACCGCGGCCAGGACATGCTCGGCGGACACCCCGAGTCGCCCGCCTATCTCCGCGGCCCCGGCCTGCCCGATGTCCCGCAGTTCCCATTCGACACGCCGCGCGAGCTCCTCCCGCGCCTGGGCCGTCGGATCGAACTCCCGGAAGGTATGTGTGACCGAACCGGTGCGGATCTCGTCACCGTCCTCCAGCCAGCGGCTGGCAACCCGCTCGCTGTTGACGTAGGTGCCGTTGTGGGAACCGAGGTCGACCAGCAGCGAGCTGCCGCCGGGGCCTTCGAGCAGCACGGCGTGGAACGCCGACTGGTTGCGGTCGGTGGTGAACGCGGGGTCGTGCTCGACGCCCTCTGCCGTGAGGCGGAAGCCCGTCGCCCTTGCCGTGCCCCGGGGTGACGCGGTTGTTGAGGTCGTTGTGCGGGTTGCGCCCGATGAAGAACTCACCACGGGTGACCGCGTGGACCTTGCCGTTCTGGTCGACGAAGAACTTCTCGTGCGCGGGCGCGGTGGCGCCGAGGCCACCGGGTAGCCCGTCCGGCAGCAGCACGACGGCGTCGCCATCCGTCGTCAGCCGCAGTTGCGACGAGTGCGCTGTCGCGGAGCGGATGTCGTCCTCGGTCGCGTCGATGCCCTCGGCGAGCCGGGTCGTCGCCGCCCCGCGCGACCCGGTGCTCAGGGCGCGGATCATCTGCAGGGTGATCCTGCTTCGCCGCCGATCCGACTCCGACCACCCCGACGGCACCACAGCCATCGCCACTCCCGCAGTGGCCACTCCCACGAACGGCACCGACACGAAGAACCCCACCGCCGCACCCAGGAACACCCAGATGAAGGCGGCCCCGATGCGCGACAGGACGCGGTAGCGATCCGGGAAGTGTTCGGACAGCGGTCGGTTCGCCCCCTGGTTTGGCTGATCGGCCGTCGTACCGTCACGCACGAGCCGGCCGACCCAGGCGAGCAATGCCGTTGGGCCGCGTAGCCAGATCGCGTACGCCAGCGGCTTCGTGAGCAGGACCGCTACGAACAGCCCGATCACGGCCGCGACCGGGACGGCAAGGCCGGTGACCGTGTCCAGCACGTCGCTCCAGAAACCGCTACCGGCGCCGAACACGTCTGCGTCGCCAACAGGCTGCACCCCCGGCATCTCCGACCGGGCCGGTAGCGCGTCGCGGCCGAGCACCAGTCCGGTCGGGACCATCGCCAGCGGCGAACCCGACGGGGCCTGACCGCTCGTCCCGACCCGGTTCGGCGTCGGGCGGAGTGCGCCCGAGCCGGCGGTAGGTCTGGTCCCAGAACTCGGCAACCCGCCGCTCGAGGTCGTTCTTCGGGGCCAGCGCGGACCGCTGGAACTCGGCCTCGCGACCGGCGAAGTGCGGAGAGGCCTGGCCGAGCCACCACAATGCCGGACCGAGCGCACCCACCCATTCCTGGTCCGGGATCCGCTGGGTGTCGCGGGCCTGCTGCATTGATGCCCGGTAGAGCTGGTCGACCTGCCAGTCCGGAAGCTGCCGGCCCTCGATCGCCCGGAACAGCCCACGTACACCGACACGGCAACCGCATCGGTCCAGGCCCGCACCGGCAGGTCCGCCGTCGCCCACTGGGCGAAGACATGCTCGAAGTCGATCATAACGATGCCGTCGCCACCCGGGACGAGGAGGAGTTTTCCCCGTGCGGATCGATACGGCCCACGGCGTAGTCCACGACGTGCGCGCGCACGAGGGCCACCAGCGCGCCCAGCGGAAGCCGCTCGATCGGCCGCCGACCTGGTCCAGGTTGCGGTGCCCTTGTAGCAGTTCCTGGAACACACCGGTCCGGCCGCCGAACGTGCCGACCCCTGTATCCGGGCGCGCAGCCCGGCTCGCCGGACGAGCACGATCCCGGCCCACTCCAGGTACGCCTCGTAGGTGTCCTCGAAGGCCTTGAACAGGGTCAGCGCACCCGTTCGGTCGTTCTGGACCAGAAGCTTCTCGTTCTTCCCCGCCAGGGCGGCCCCCGGGCACGAGTTAGGTCGTGTTGTCGATATCGACTTCCCGGCCGGGGACCGCCTGTTGCGGAGCCGCCATGGCGCGCCGATTTCCATGACGGCCCCGAAGTCGTCCCAGCCCCACATCACGTCCACCGGGCTGGTGACATCCAGAGTCTCCGGAAGGGCACCGTGTAGCCACACCGGCCGGCCGGAGGCCACGAGGTCAACCAGCTGTTCAGTCGTGGCCGCCTGGCGCGAGCCGGTCGGGACCAGGTCCGGGCTGCTCGCGATGTGCGGAATCGGCAGCGGATAGGCGCCCGGGACGATCACGTCGCCGGGGTGGTTCGCATTCACGGTTTCCCGAGCAAGCCGAAGTGAGTCGGCGACCTCTACCGGCAGCCGGCCAGCACCCAGCACCTGCGCCATCCAGTCCAGTCGCTCCGCGACCTGGAGGTACAGGTCCTCGTTCGGCATCGCCGACAGCAGCAGGTCCCGCAACACGAGCAAGTCGGCGAACTGCGCGAGGACGTCCTCGACGCTGAGCCGACCGACGACCGGATCGGTGATGTACAGGGCATGCAGGTCCCGCCCGGGAAGCGCTCACCAAAGCCGCTCCGACATCGTCCCGTCCGGCGCCACGACCAAGTGGAGATCGAGTAGCCCCGCCCAGTCGTGCAACGCGACTGTGAGGGCGTACTGCCGAGCCAAGGAATACCGCCGGCGCGCGCCACCCGGACCCAGCAGGTCGGGACGCGAGCCGTTCACAAGCCGGTAGCCGACCACCATGTCCCCGACCTCGACGACATTCCTGCCCACGTGGTCGGCGACCGGTTCCGTCGCCACAGCTGCGAACACCTCCGGGGCAGCCAGATCATCGGCCGCGAACATCGAGTACACGGTGGCGGCCGCGAACATGTCGGTCAGCGCACCGGGAGCGGCACGTTGGACCACCCAGACACGGCCACCCGCATCTCTCATCCGCATGGTCGGGGGCGGCCGTCGCGCCCAGTCCTGCCGGGATCGACGTCCGTCACGAACGTCATGCCTCGCAACGAACGCAGCGGGACCCCGCCGACCCGCCGAACACCACCCTCACCGCCTCGCTCAGTGCCGCGCGGGCCATACACCCTCGCGATCTCCGCATGGATCCGGGCGATCAGGTCCCTGGCGTGATCGTCGTGCTCGTCCTGGCTGGCGAACCCGCCTCTGACCTCGCGGCGCTCGTGATCGAGCACCTCCTCCCACAGACCGATCCGCTGCACGCCGCGCGGCGGTGCGCGAACACTGCGAGCACGACCACCCCGGTGGCCGGGTCACGCCAGCTGAACGCCCACACGCCGAGGATGCGTGCGGCCTGCTGCGGCGACGCACCAAGCTCGCGCAACGCCCTCGCCACCGCGCCGGGGTTCGGGGACAACAGCTCTTCACCCGTCGCCAGCCGGGCGCCGATTCCAGCCCGCAACGATGCGAACGCCCGCCGTGCGAGCAAGATCTCCTTGTCGGTCAGCAGCCCCAGCGGCCCACCGTCGCCGGGCCGGTTCATCGCCTTCGGCTCGGCTCGCTTGGTCCGACCGCGCGCAAGAGTCCGGATACCGACGCGCTCATCCGGGGCGAATGCGTGCGGCGCGGCGGCCGGGATCGTCGCCCCGCGAGTGGTGGCAGTCCGTGCCGTTGTCGCCCGGCCGGTGGCGGACAGCTCGATGTCGAGGACCGGAACGGGCGCGGCCGGCAGGGCCGGCCTTGACGTCCGCGTTCTGACCTTTTCCGACCTGGGCCCACCCCGTCCAGCGTGGGACGGGCGGCATCGTCGCGGTACCGAACCGGGTGGCCCACAGCAACACCGACCGGAGCAGGACGAACGCCGCTCCGCCCACCGCCCAGCTCAGAACGGCCACAGGGGCACCGAACGCCGCGAGCCCGGTGACCAGCAGCACAGACAGCGCACCAGTGGCGACCGTGCGCCCGACGGCACCCTTGATGCCCGACGGCTTGCCGCTGAGCGCCTCGAGGCCGGTACCCCACATTGCGGCACCCACGAACGCGGCGCCCGCACCGGCGACGAGGGCCGCGCCCGCGGCAATCCCGAACCCGGTGAACGCGACGAGCACCGTCGCGATGCCCGCCACCGTGAGAACCACTGCATCGCGGGGCGGTGGCCCGCGGGCCCGCAGGACACGGACGGCGTGGGCGACCACTGCGACCACGAGCATCACCCCGAGCGCAGCCCCGATCCCGACGAACCCTGCCGGCCCACCGAGCAGGACCGCAGCAAGCCCGCCGAAGCTCAAGGTCGCGCCACCAGCGATGGCCTCGGTCCGACGGGCCGACCGTCCCGTAGTGCGCACCGCCGCTGGTCGCCCGGCACAGGGCCGCGTACCGGCTGGGCCGGCGGCTCGGGCAGCAGGGCACGGATCGCCGTGATCGTAGGGCCGTCGAGCCCGGCGGCCAGCAGGTCGACTCGGGTCGCGGCAGCGAGCTGGTGCACCGTCGTGATGCCGGCGCCGACTAGTCGCTGGCCGACCTGATCGGCCTGCTCAGCTCCCAAGCGCTCGAGCAAGGTCATCACGCCGTCGCTCCGGAACCCCAGAGCGTTCCGGTCGATCGGCTCCGGTTCGGCCGCCGCTTGGCTCAGCGTCAACCGAACGAGCTTCCGCTCCTTCTTCGTCCACCCCAGCTCGTAACGGTTCACGAATTCGGCGAGGAATCGCATGCCGGCACGCGTGCTCACCTGGCCGAGGTGGCGAAGCTGCCACAGCTCGTCGATGCTGACGCGCCCCTGCGCGGCCAGCAGGTAGAGGTCGTCCTTGAAGGGAGGGAGCATGCTCGTCTGCCGCAGCAGCGCGAGCTCACGGGCCACGGCTGGCGTCACCCAGTCGTTGAACGCCTCCTCCGCGAGGCCGAACGGCCGGGCCGCCGCGAGCGCCTCCACGGTGGTGAGCGCGGCCTCCCACTCGGCACGCGCGAAGCCCTCGGCCAGCACCCGATGACGGATCAACGGGTTCTGGTGCAGCTCAGCAGTCCGGCTGAGGGAGGCAGCGGCCGCTCGGCCGCGACCGCCGCCACTCCGCTGCGGCCCATGGCCGCCCGTCCTGCGCCCCGAGCAGCCGCAGCGAGTCGGCCAGCCCCAGTAGCGCCACGACCGCACCGTCGTAGTCGCCGGCCTCGATCCGGCTGCGCAGCCGTTCCAGCGAAACATCATCGACGCCCAGCATCCGAGCCGCGATGTCGTCCCGCCGGCCTGCCATCTCGAGCGCCGCGTCGAGGGCGTCGTCCAGTGACATGGCGGTCATGCGCTTGGCGCCCACCGCGGTCTCGACGTCCTGGGTCGCTACTTGGTCCGTCCGGCCGAGCTGCCCGTCGGCGAGCGCGCCCGGCGCGTCGGCGCGGATGTCGGCCAGCCGGTGACGGTAGAGCAGCAAAGCGTCGGAGAGCTGCTCCTCCAGGTCGACCAGCTCCATGCTGACGTTCTGATAGCGGTCGACCTCGGCCTGGTCCAGCCCTGCGAGACCGCTCGGGCCGGCAGCACGCACCACCGACTCCGCTTCGACGAATCGCTCGCGGGCGGCGGTCAGCTGGTCGGCAAGATCATCGATCCGCTCGATCGTGGCGTCGATCGAATCGCCGTCCGGCTCGGCGCGGCGGCCGATCACAGACCCCTCGTGCGTCGAGGCCGTCACGTCGTCCGCGTCGAGGCTCTGGACGATCTCGGTGTCGACGTTGCGGCCGCGGATGGCTTTCCGCAGCATATTGGCGGCGTGCCGCTCGCCCCGCTTGAAGGCCTTCTCGAGCAGCGCCTGTGCCGCGGCCACCGGGATGGGCTCGGTGCTGTCGCCGTAGCGCTCTTTGAGCCGGGCGAGCGCACGCCGGTTGGCGACCCGCTGCAGGATCGGGTCGTCGAGCGAGATCACCAAACCGGCCCTGCCGGGATCGGTGTGGCGCGCGGCCCGGCCGAAGCCTTGCCGCACCGCGCGGGATGTCTCGAACATGCTGGCGACAGTGACGCGTAGCCCGCCCGCCCTGGTCACGACCCAACGCGACGCTCCGTACGTGCCATGACGCCGCCCGCCGCCGAGCAGGATATCGGTCCCGCGGCCCATGAGGTTCGTTGCCACCGTGATCGCGTACGGCCGACCGGCGGCGTCGATCACCTGGTCCTCGTAGGCGAGCAAGTGGTCGGAGGCGTCGATCAGCCGTACCGCGAGCGGGCGCACCGGCGGCTTCCCGTCGCGGGCCGCCTGCAGCCTCTGCTCCGCGAGCGCGGTCCTCAACCGTTCGGTGAAGATCCTGGCCTCTATCGGAGTGCGAAGGATGATCAGCTCCGGAGCGGCCTTTTCACGGCGCTCGAGCACCTCCGCGACCATGGCGTCGAGCCAGGCCGTCCGGCTGCCGTAGACCACCGGGTCCTGCACGTCGAGCCGGCTGTGCGTGTCCGCAGCTACCCGGACAACGTCGAGGCGGTAGTTCCGCCGGAACGACCCGCGGGCATCCCACGCGGTCCCGGTCATGCCCGCCACAGCCTTGTAGCGGCGCAGGTGCTTGGCCATCGACCCGCTGGCGATCGTGTGCTGGCCCGCCCGGGCTGGCAGCTTTTCCTTGACCTCGATCGCCTCGTGCAGGCCCGCGGTCCACCGCTGACCGCTGCGCGTGTAGCCGTTGGCGTTGTCGAGGATCTCGACGTGCGGGCCGGCCTTGACGCCAGACCTCATCTTGACGAGGTAGTCGGAGCCGCGGTGGGTCCGCCTGGCCCGCAGGGCGTTGCGCAGGTCCTCTCGCTGGGCGTCGGTCAACGCTCGGCCGGTGAGCCGCTCGATGCGCGCCACCTGGCCACGGCTGATCGTGACCCGGCTGCCCTTGACCGAGTAGTGGACGTTGTCGCCCAGCTCCGCGGCCAGGTCGCGGGCCTGTTCCAGTTCGGCGCGCCGCACCCGCGCTGCCGTGCCCCTGGCCAGCCGCAGCGGGCTGCCGCCCCAGTCCAGCAAGATCATGTCGGCCTCGTCGACCAACGCGAAACCGTGCCGCACCCGCGCCGGCAACCCGGGAAGACCCTGGTCGCCGCGCAGCCCGTCGAACGCGATGTCGGCAGCGGTGCCGACCGTGATGTCAGCGTCGTAGGCCCGCCGCCGATTGACGAGCGCCTGCCCCTCACCCCGCCGATGCCCGACCGTCAGCCCGAGCTCGCGCGCGGTCCGGCGGTACTTCTTGACCGCTTCCTCGGCGAGCTTGCCGCTGCTGGTCATCACGTGGACGCCCTCACCGCGCCGGGTGAGCGCCCGGATCGACGCAGCGGCGATGCCGACGTTCGTCTTGCCGCCGCCGGTCGCCAGCTCGATGACGACGCCGCGGAGCGGACGACGCATCGTCAGCACGCGGACGATGTCCACCCGGATCGACCGCGCCGTGCGGACGCCCGACGCCAGCAGCGCAGCGGCCTGCTGCACACCGAAGAGCCCCTGGCGGTCCACGTCGTGGATCGCCCTGACCACCAGCGCGAGCGCCTCTTGCCGGGTCAGCTCCTTCCCGTCCAGAGCGCGCTTCAACGCCTTGTCCCGTTGTTGGCCGTCCAGCCTGACGCGGGTGGCCGCGTCGAGCAGCTTCCACACCAGCCCGAGGACATGGTGCTTCGTCAGCTCGTGATCGGCCTGCTCGTATGCCTCCGCTGCCTCCTCTGCGATGTGCTCGAGGAGCGCGCGATCCTTGGGTGTCTTCGACTCGTCGAGCCGACCCAGCTTCAGGTTCCGGTCTGCGTCCTTGCGCTCCTTCTTCGCCTGCCTTTCGACCTTCTTGAGATCCCGCTTGTGGGTCCGCCATGCGCGCCTGTCACCGCTGGGCGCATCAGGAGTCGTGGCCGCGGTGTGCTTGCCGTACTTGCCGACGGGCCGCGGTGGGTCACCGCTGCGAATCTTGCCGTCGTGCTTGCGCGGACCGACCTCCGAGCTCGGGTCGGCCAGATCGCCGTCCGTGGGACCGGGAACGGAACCGCCGCCCTCGCCATCGGCGGGTTCCGGCGGGCCACCGTCGCCGCCATTGTTCTGCTGGGCACGGCCGCCGGCCCGTTGAACGGGCGGCACGGCACCCTCGATCGGCGCCGGCTTGCCGGGTATCTGGTCAGGCCCGCCGTCGGCCGGCTCCTGCCCGCCGTCGGCCGGCATGTTCCGCGCACCGCCGACTCCGGCGTCCCCCGCAGCGTCAGCTGCCCCATCGGCGTGGCTCTCCGGCATGCCTCCGCCGCTGTCCTGGTCGGCAGTCGCCGGAACGGTGCGCTGGCTTCCACCCTCGACCGCCTGCTGACCGTCGAGGTCGGCTCCGGACCGCGGCTCGTCGCTGCGGGTCCGACGCCGCACCCAGGTCTCGTGACCCGCCCGGACCACCTCGGCCACGTTCTGTGTGGCGGGCTCGGCGCCCTGCTGCGCGTCGAGGGCCCGCACGACTGCCGACACCGGCTCGCCCAACTCGTCGGCGAGGGCCTGCACCGACATCGGCCGGTCGCCGTGAGCCTTCATGATGCTGTCGACCCGCTCGACAAGGGCCCCGGTGAGCGCCGTGGTGACGGCATCGGCGTGGCGGACGTGCCGGGGGACCCGTCCTCATCGCGGAAGCCGATCATGTTCTCGATCGCCGCGCTGATCGCCTCGACACGCGCCACCCGCCGCTCGGCCTTCAGCACGGCCCGGGACCGCATCGCGATGATGGCGTGATAGGCCTTGTCGAGGTTGCGCTGGCGCGCGGCGCGGATCGGGCTGGTCGAGTTGTCCACATCGACGCGGGCAGCCCGATCCCGCCATCCTCCTTCGACCTGGCGCATGGACGCGGCCGGGCGAACGCGCAGCACCTTGTACGGGCCGGTCGCCTGCCGCATGCCGCCGAGACCGTGCCGCATGACGAGTCGGGCGGCCTCAGCCGTGCGGGCGAAGCCGGTGGTGACCGCGTCCATCGCGTCGTAAGCCGGTCGCCAGAAGTTGACCCGACCGGCCGGGGCGATCGCGGCCCGCCGCCCGATCGCCCGCGTCATCACACCCGTGGCGTGCGCGGCCGGGGCGGTCACGAGGCGAGTTGCCCCCGCAGCGGCCCGGAACGGCAGCGCAGCGACCGCGAAGGGCGCCGCCGCGACCCGGGCCGGCCCTTCGAAAATTCGAGCGCCACGGTCGAGATACATCGCGCCCGATTCGAGCGCTTCGATCCTGGCCAGCAGGTCGGGCCGGTACGCGCCGAACTCTCGCGATCCACGCGCGATCCTCAGCTGCTCGTGCAGGACCGTGGCCTGCGCAGCCCGCCGCTGCGCGCCGCGACGCAGCAAGCCGGCGACCGGCGCGGCCACCACGAGAACCACCGTGAAGTCCTCGAGGAACGTCGAGATCGGCGCCGCGTGGTAGTCCGCGCCCGCCGTGCCGTTCGACCATCGGTCGACGGATCGGTCGACGGCCGTGACGATCCCACCGCTGATCGGGTGCAGGCGGGTGTAGTACTCGAGGCCCGACTCGCCCGGGCGCCGGGCTTCCTTCCCGGAGAAGATCCCCTGCAGGTGGCTGGAGCCCTCGATGTAGGCGCCGCCGCCGATCGAGCCGGGCAAACTCACACCCATGGCGGTCACGTTCACCGTGTCGCGGGCAACGTTCTTCCAGAAGTTGTCGGTGTCGTAGCCGAACTGGCGATTGAACGTGCGAACGGTGTGCGCGGGGAGGCGCTGCGAGCCGTCGAACATGAACTTGAAGAAGCCCGAGAAACTGACCCCGTCGTACTCGTCAGCGAACGCCTCGAGGTCACCCCGCTCGCGCTCCGGCAGCATGTCGGCCAGGGCCTGGTAACTGCCGTTGACGACGTTGGCCCGGCTGAACATGTGGTCGATCGCCTCGCCGTAGCCCTCCTCGCCCGGCTGCAGCCCGAACGTGGCGAGCGAGACGGCCGCCTGCTCGTTCGGCGGCAACGCGGGAAGGCCCGCGATCTCCCTGAGGTTCCGCGGGAGCCGATTCCGGTCGCCCACCGTCGGGCCGTCATCGACGCCGGCGAAGATCCACGTCGCCCCGAAGTCCGCGAGCTGGTCGTCGGACCACTCCGTGCCGTCCGGGTTCATGAACGGGGTGCTGTCCGCTTCGCGCAGCTCCCGCAAGTACGGGTTCACGACCGAAGAGCGCATTGCGAGCGGGAGGTCGGGTTCGAGGCTCGACGGCAAGCTCATGTCGGTCAGCATGTTGCCCGGTCGGCGCGGGCTCTCGATCGCCGCGTCATACCCGGCGGCTGCCCCCGCGACGAACGCCGAGATCGTGTCGGCCGCCGCGAGCTGGGCGTCCGTCGGGTTGTCCGACTGGTACGCGGGCAGCTTGCCGAGCAGTCCCTGTACCGCTTCGTAGTTCTGAGCGGCGACGTCCAGGTCCGCGGCGTACCCGGGGTCACCCGACGCCTGAGCGCTGGCGAGGTCGTACGCCCGCAGGACCCCCTGCGACTCGGCGAGCTGCGAGCGCCACGGGGCCTGCTCGGCGGCGAGGTTGGCCTTCTCCGCCTCGATCGCGTCGCCCTCGGCGACGAGGGCGTCGTAGTCGCCGCCACGTCCAGCCTCGTAGTCGGCGATCGCCTGCCCGTGGGCCGCGATGCGCTGTCCCAACGCATCCTCACGGCCCTGGAAACCATCCAGGCGCTCGAGTACAGAGGCGGAGATGTCCTGCTGGGCAAGGATCTTGTCCTTGGCATCGAGCTTCTGCTGCTCGCTGGGCCGCCAGTCAGGTGGCAGGTCGTGCAGGTCCAACACGTCCGCGACGAGCTGCGGGTCGTTCGCCACCCGGAGGTTGACGTCCTCGGTCTTGACGGGCAGCACAGCGTTGCCCCGGGCCGTGGTCTCCACAGCCTCCTCGGTACGGCCGAGCCGCGAGAGCAGGCGCGGGCCGAGCGCGGTGATCCAGCCCGCGAAGGCGGCCTCCTCCTCGGGCGTGACGCCGTCGGCGCTGGCCGCCTCGATCCTCTCCAGGGTGGGCTGAGCCAGCTCGTTACCGTTCTCGGTCATCCACCGCTTGTGACCCTCGTTGAACTGGTAGTCGTACACGGTGCTGGCCCGGTCGAGCAGCGGTCGGGCCACCTCCAGCGGGTCCACCGCGCCCGGCTTCTCCAGGGGGCCGTACCCCATGGCGCCCATGAACTCGGGGGTCGGCTCGACCCAGGGCAGGCGGTCGCCCTCACCGAGGTTGCTCTGGCAGGACCCGCTGCACGACCAGATGCGGTTGTACCCGTCGTCCTCGGCAAGGCCGAGCATCATCCCGCCGCGGTCGCCCTTGACGATCGCCCAGTGGCCGTAGGCGTCGCTGGCCGTCGCCCGGCCGGCGCCCGACGTGAAGGCGACGATGCCGCCCTCGCTTCCGTCAGCGTTGCGGTGGAACATCGCGAGGTCGGCGCGGCCACGCTGACCTCGCACGACCTCGATATGGGCGTGATCGCCATCAAAGCCCCACGGGCTGCCCACCTCGCAGTAGTGACCGCCACCGGCAACCGAGCACGTGGTCGTGCCGCCTTCCCCGGGGGACGTCGACACGGTGTGGGTCGTCGTGCAGCCCTGGCAGTTGATCACGACGCCGGTGCTGGGGATGTGGACGTTCCCGACAGCGTCGCGCAGGATGACCGTACCGCCGAGGCCCTCGGCGTTGCGGCCGGTGATCTCCACGGTGCGGTTTGTGCCGGGGAACGCGAGCGCGGGCGCGATGGACTTCTCGACGATGACGGTGTCGCCCTCGGCCGAGGTGAAGTTGCCGGGGCCGGTCCAGGTGAAGTGAGCCGGGGTCGTCGCCGTCCGACCGATGATCGAGCCCGACGTCCCGGTGACGACCAGGTGGTCCCGCTTGGCCGGGTCGTTCAAGCGGGGGACGACCGGTCCCGTGTACTCGCATCCGCGGTTGCAGGTCGAGCTGAACGGCGAGCCGCCCGGCGTGCTCAGCGTGAAGTCGTTCCGCGGCGCGGACGGCGGCGGCGGCAGGAGCGTCGGCGCCAACTGCGGCTGCCCGAACCCAGGTGCGGGCGAGTCCTGCGGGACGGAGTTGGCGTAGCGGACGACCTCGCCGGTGCGCCCGTCGGTGACCGAGCCTGCGCCGCGGACCCAGCCCGCGGCGTTCCCGTCCTTGTCACGGGCGAGCCGGACGCCGTCCGTGCCGTCTACCTGGTGGTGCTGCTGACTGCCCGGCTCGACCGGGATCGAGCCGTTGAACCCGGTGCCTCGCTCGTACGTGATCGTCTCGCCGGTGGGGGTCGGCACCGTCAGCTCATTGCAGTCGGCCGCCGCACATTCCTGTTCGATGGCCTTTCCGTTCGGGCCGAGCGCCTTCAGCGTGCAGTTGCCGGCAGCATCGCAGGTGCCCTCGATGAACGCGGTCACGTCACCAAGCGGAACGATCTTGCCGTGCTCGTCGACGAGGTTGCCGTTCTCGTCAAAGGTCAGCTTGTTCGGGGGCGGCCCAGTCGGCGGTGTCGTCGCGACGAAAGAGGTGCCGCCGTCCTGCACGAACTGCGAGCAGTCGCCGAAGCACTCCGCTCCGCCGCCGACGCCGGCCTGAGCCCACGCCTGAACGCCGCAACCGCCGCCGGAGGAACTGCTGTTGCCGCAAGTGCCCCACCCGAACGCTTCGTGATAGCCGCCCCATTCGGTCGGGGACGGCGGGATGAACTCGCCGCGGTCGTACGCCTCGGCGTGCGCCTTGTAGGTGGCCCAGCAGTTCGGCGCGCCGACGCAGGTGGCACCGGCCTCCGCCTGGTTCGGCCCAGCGCTCGCGTACGCGGTCACGGCGACGAACCCACCGCCATGGCTCCCGCTACCCGAGCCGCTGGCCGACGCCCTTGCCCACGAACCGCCATGGGACGCGGATGCCGACACCGACGCGGAGTAGGAGTAGCTGCAGTTCGTGTTCGCCGAGCCGGCGCACGACGCCGAGGCCTGCGCGTAGCCGGGACCGGCGTCGGCGGCTGCCGTCGTCGTGACCGTGCCCTCGCCGATCGTCCCCGAACCGAACCCGACCGCGGCGCCGGTGGCGGACCCACCGGCGGACGCCTGGCTCTCCGCCCGGTAGCCGTAGCGGCATCCGACGCCCGGGGCACCCTGGCAACCCGCGCCCGCCATCGCGTAGCCGGGGCCGGCCCCGACCATCACACTCGTCACGCACGCGTCCCCGCCCGCGCAGGACGCATCGGCGGCCGCGACGTGCTGGCCCTCCTGCACGTTCTCGCCGTACTGCGCGTTGCCCTCGGCGCGGGTTGTACAACCCGCGCCGATGCAGATGCTCCTGACGTCGGCCGAGTGGTCGCCCCCCGTACCGCCCGTGCTGACCTGGCAAGCCTCGGCGGCCGCGCATTCCGCGGTGCTGACAGCCCGGGCCGTGGCGGGCAGGGCCGGTGCGGTGCGGGTGCGCAGCGCGTCGAGCACCGCGCCGGGGTCGTCTCCCGCGACGGTCACGCTGGTGGCGACGACCGAGCATCCGCCGCCCTCGGTGCTGCAGAGGGCCTCGGCATCGGCGCTGGTCGTAGCGGCCCGGCCGACGCCCGAGATCATCACGTTCGCGCTGCCAGAGGTGGCGGCACTCGTGGCGCACGGCCCGTCGGTCGCCGTGCACCCGGCCTCGCTGTGGCCTACGGAGAGGCTGATGGGATCGGTTGCGGTCCCGTTGCCCGCGGGCAACGCCGTGTTCGGGTCGCCCGCGAGGCCGGCCGTCGCCGCCGCGCCACCGCCCGGACGCGCTGCCGACATCGTGTCGCTGACCACGTGGCCCGTGCAGCCCTCCAGGCAATCGAGCTGGGCGCTCGCCTGGGTGGTGCCGGAACGACCCGGCAGCATCACGGGGTTGTTCGGGTCCGGGCTGGCCGGGTCGGGAGTGCCGCTGTCGGTGTTGGTGATGGCGGACGCGCTCGACTTCACAGCGCAGCCCGCGCTCGTCCCGACGCACGTGCCCTCGGCGCGCGAGGTGCTCAGCGCGGTGTCGCCTATACCGGTGGTCGTCGCGCTGCTGATGGCCGTCGCGGCGCAGTCCGGGCCGTCGCAAACCGCGGCACCGTCGGACTGGCTCATGGTGGCCGGGGCCCCGGTCACGGGGGCGGCGGCGAGCTCAACGGCCTGCGTGGCCGCCTGGCGCGCCTGCTCCGCTGCCGTCGCAGCGTCGGCGGCCATCTTCTTCTGCTCATCGGTGGAACCCGCCTCGCCGGCGATACCCGCGGCTTCGGCGGCTACTTGCTCCGCATGCGCGGCCTCCATGGCCAACTGCGCGGCGGCGTCGTTCTGCTGTTCGGCGACGATGTCGGCCACGACCTGGCCGGACGCCGCGGTGGAGCTGGTCTGCGCCCGGCAGCCGGACTGGCTGCTGGTGCAGGTGGCGCTGGTGGTGGAGCCGCCCTCCGGAGGACCGCGGGCCCCGTTCGCCCCGGTCCCGGTGGCCGGGCCGTCGCTGCCCGCGGCCGAGGTGCGCGCAGTGCCGGAGCAGGCGGTACCGCCTGCGCAGTCGAGCGTCGCGCTCGCCATCGTCCAGCTGGAGGCACCCGGCACGGTCGGGGCGCCGGAGTTCGCGCTCGATCCGGGCGCGGTCGGCGCCGGCGGGGTCGCCGGCTCGTCCTGCGCCGGGGTGCCGTCCTGCGGCTGCTCCGCCGGGGCCTGCTCGCCGGTGGTGCCCGACGTGACCGTCGCGTTCGCCGTCGACCGCTCCGCCACCAGCGGCGCGATCGCGTTCGCGTCCGGGCCGCTCGAGGCGGCCGAGTTGGTCACCGCCTGGCAGACGCCGCCGGTCACGCCCTCGCACGACCCCTCGCTGTGCGAGCCGCGCGGGTCCGGCGAGACCGCCGGGTCGGTGGCCGTGGCCGCGCTCGTCACCGTCCCGGTGCAGGCGGTCTCCCCGGCGCAGGTCATCGCGGCACCCGCAGCCGAGGCCGCGGACGGGCCCGCCGGGAGGCGCGCCGCGTTGACCGGCTGCTCTCCGCCGGCCAGCGCGAGCGCGGCGCCCGGGCCGCTGGAGGCGTTCGAGGTCGACCGGACCTCGCAGCCACCGGTGGCACCCGTGCAGGACGCGGTGCCCTCCGACGTGCGCGGCGTGCCGTTCGCCACCGCGCCGTCAAACGCGCTCGTGCTAGTGCGCACCGAACCGGTGCACGTCGTGCCGGCCTCGCACACCAGGCTCGCGCTCGACGACGAGGTCGACGACGGCCCGGCCGTCGGCTGGCCCGCCACCGGCAGCCCGGTCGCCGGGTCGGTCACCACGAAGTCGGGGGCGCTGGACGCTGCGGAGCTCGTCCCGCCGGAGCAGCCGCCACCGTTCACGGTGCACTCCGCCGTGGCGGACGTACCCCTCGCATGCGGTGTCACCCCGGTGTCCTGCGCGCTCGTCGACGATGCCGACGTCCCGCCGCACTCCCCGATGCCGCCGGTGCACTCCACGGAGGCGCTCGCGTTCGACACGCTCACCGGACCTGTCACGGCCGCGGTGGTGCCGTCCTCCGCGGGCTCACGGTCAGCGACCGTCGTGTCGGTCCCGCCCGAGCAGGTGCCACCTGCGCCGTGCACGGTGCAGGACGATCCGGCCGTGCTGCTGCGCACTCCGGCGACGTCCCCGGACGCGGCACCGGAGGTCGTGTTCCACCCGCGGCCGGTGCAGGTCGCCACCGCGCACGTGGCCTCGGAAGAGGCCTCGCTGGCGGCGGTCAGCGCTCGGACGGCGGTGCCCGAAGCCACCCGGGTCCCGCGAGCGGCCGCGTCGTCCACGCGGGAGGACGCGTTGCTGGCGCAGCCGCCATCGGTCGCGGCACAGGTCGACGCCGCACTGGTGTCCCGCACCGGCGCCGCGCCACCCGCGACGGCCGGGGTCCCCGTCACCTTCCCGTCCGTCTTCGCGCCGGCCTCGCCCGAGCACGACCCGGCGTCTCCGCAGTCCACGCTCGCGGCCACCGTGCTGGAGGCCGCCCCGTCGCCGTCTGCCGTGCTGTCGACGCGCGTCTCGCTCGAGCCCTCGCACGCCCCACCGCGGGCCACGCAGCTCGCCGCGCCGTTGCTCGCGCGCTCCGCGCCGGCCGAGCCGCCGGTGATCGCGGTGCCCTTGCCCTCGCAGGTGGCCGAGCAGTCGACCTCGACCACCGCCTCCGCCGCGTCGTCGCCGGCCGCGCTTCGCGCTGCGCAGTGACCACCGGAGACGGTGCAGCCGGCCTTGCCGCTGGTGGCCCCGCCCGTCACCGCGTCCTTGTCGGCGTCGCCGGTGGTGCTGGCAGACCCGGAGCATCCGTCCTCGCAGGCGACCTCCGCGTCGGCGACGACCGTCTCGTCGAGGTCGACAGAGCTCGACGTGCGGCAGCTGCCCTTGCACACGGACGCGCCGCCACCCTCGACCCGGCCCCCGCCGTCGTCGACCGTGCTGGCCTTCCGCACATCGGGCTCGCTGGCGCCGGAGCCCCTGCTGCGACTGTCGCACGCCCCACCCGCGGTGTCGCAGGACGCCTCGGACCCTTGCCGGTCTGCCCGGGTGCTCGTTCCGCAGTCCCCGGTGCACCGCGCCGACGCACTCGTCTCCCGGCCGTCGGCGCCGCGGCTGGACGCACTGCTCCCACAACCGGAGTCGTCACACGACGCCTCGGCCTTCGACCCACCCGACTCCGACGACGCCCCGCACCCGGACGACACGCCGGACAGGCACAGCCGCCGCTCCGAGTCCCGCTCCCCGTCCGCGGACTCGCTCGCCGACCCGCAGCCCTGGAACGCGCCGTCCGAATCACACCCGGCGGTGGCGCCCTCGCCGTCGAGGTCGTCCTCGGACACCGTCCGCACCTCGCGGCCGGTGGCCTCCATCAACTCGTCGGTGGCCTCGTAGACGTCATCGCGGCGCTCCTCGAAGTCCTCGACGTTCTTCTCGTGCGATGCCTCGCTCGCACTTCCGGCGGCGACCTTCTTCTCTTCCTCCGCCAGTTCCTTCTCACGCTTCGACAGCTCGTGGTGCCCGTCCACGACCTCGTCGACCAGCTCGACGTCGTCCTCCGACGCCTCGGCGCGGTCCTTCGCGGCCTTCTTCTCCAGCTCCGCGTGCTCGGCGGCCTTCTTGTCGTAGTCGGCCTGGGTCGTGGTGCCGGCAGCGACCTTCTGCCGCTCCTGCTCCAGCTCTTCCTTGCTGTTGTCGACCTCGATCCGGTCCTCGAGCACCTGCTCGGTCCGCTCGGCCGAGTCGTCCTCGTCCCGGTCCTCGTCCTCGTCGTCATCGGACTCCCGCGCAGAGCGCTCGCCCGGAGGACCTCGCTCGCTGAGCAAGGAGACCTGCTGCTGCTCCGACTCCGAGTCCTCGCAGCCCTCGCCGTCGTCGCACAGCTTCTCGTCGTCATCGAGCGCATCCGCCGATCCGGGGAACCCCTCGGCTGCGCCGCCGTCCGCGTCGAGCGCGCGATCGAGTTCCTCGCCCGCGGTGTCGACCACACGCTGGATGTCGTCCTCGGACACGTCGGCCTCATCCGACGCCGACCGCAGCGCGTCCCGCACGACGTCCCGGATGCCCCGGCTCGTGTCCTCGCGATCGTCGTCGGAGTCGGTCGAGTCGAGCGTCTTCTCGTCGCCTTCCTCCGAAGGCCGATCGTCGCCACCGTCGAGCCCGTCGAGCGCCGCCCGCACCGCGCTCCCGGCCACGTCCCGGTCGCCATCCCGATCGCCGTCGTCGTCCTCGGAGCCGGACCGCAGCGCGTCGACCGACTCACCCAGCCCGTCGAGGAGGTCGCCCACTTCTTCCCGAGCTTCTCGGTCCTTCGCCCGCCGCTCGTCCCGCTCGTCGTCCGAGTCGCCCGCGGGCCGGCTCGGGTCGTTCTCGTCGCGACCGTCGGCATCCCGCTCGTCGGCGTCGTCCGAACGGTCGGCGCCGCGGATCTGCTCGATCGCCTCCTCGACCGCATCACGGTCGACGGCAACGGCCCGAACGTCGTCCGAGGTGTCGTCCGCGTCGTCGGCGTCCTCGGTGCGCTCCGTCTTCGCGGTCCGGTCGTCGTCAGCGTTGTCGTCAGCGTCGCCGTCGTGGCCGCCGGTCTCCGGGTCAGTGGCGTCAGCGGCGCCTGCCGCGGACACCCGGTCGTCGGCCTCGCCGTCGCGGTCGTCCGAGTCACGTGCCTCGTCGGCAACCTGCTTCTCGTCGCCCTCGTCTCCTACCGCGGTCTCACCATCGGTATCGGCCCCGTCGGCGTCGGGGGAGTCGGCTGCGCCATCGCCGTCCGTGGGTTCGCGGTCCTCGCGGGTGTCCTCGCCGGAGGCGTCGTCCCGGCCCTCGGAAACGGAGTCGTCGCTCTCGCCGTCCTTGCGATCGCGGTCGCCGTCGGCGGGCTCGTCTCGATCCCGGTCGACGCGTTCCGCGTTCTCGCCGGACTCGTCGTCCTGCTTCTCCGCCTGGTCCTTCTCCGCCTTGTCGCCGGCACGGTCCCGATCGTCGCGGGAGTCGTCCGCCTCGTCCGCGTCCTTCTTCTCGCGGTCCTTCTTCTCGGACTCCTGGTCGGAGTCCTCCTTCTCCTCGGACTTCTCGTCCGAGTCCTTCTTCTCCTCCGACTTCTCGTCGGAATCTTCCTTCTTCTCGGACTTCTTCTCCGACTTGTCGTCGGAGTCGTCCTCCGACTTGTTCTCGCCACCGTCGTCCGAGGAACCCGAGTCGCCGTCGGATCCGCTCGAGTCGGAGTCGCCGTCACCACTACCGGCGGGCCTGATGCCACCCCCCTTCAGCAGGCCCTGCTGGACGGCCGCAACCGGTACCGCCACCGCGGCAGCGGCCGGCGCCGCGGCGAGGAACGCCGTTCCCAGCCACAGCACCAGGACGGCACCGGCCAGCCCGAGCGTCCATCGCAACGCACCCAGGACCCGGTCCCGCAGCGAGAGCCGCAGCCGCACGCAGGCACCAGCGCACGCGGGGAGGCGCAGGGCCTCACCGTCGTGAGCGGACTGGTGCCACATGCCGGACCAACTTCCTGAGTAAGGAGAATCAACAGCTGGAATCCCGCGAATCGTGCGGGGAGGAGATCTATCGTGCGAACGACATCGCACAGGTGACAAACGTGCGCGCCACAACCGGCGCCGCTCCCGTCGCGACAGAGTCGAGCAACGGAAAGTCCTGCTCCCCAGGCCCACGTTGCGACCGAGTCAAGCAACATACACCGGGTGGAGCTGTGCAGGAACACTATCGCCGACGCGGGAGTGGCAAAAGACGGGATCTTGACAGGAATCGCCAAATTTCAGACACCCGTCGTCGCGACCCGCCGGCCGGGCGTGGACCTCCGCTCGGGTCGGCGCCATCACCGGCGGGTCCGGCCACCGTCGGGAGATCCACGGGGATGTGGAGTGCAACGGACGTTGTCGACACACCGCCTCCGCGTGGGCTTCTCGATCCGTGTACTGCCAACGGGTCAACGGTCTCCCGCACGGACTGTGAGCACATCTGCTCCGAGGAGGCATCGGACGTACTCCTGCGGACGTACGGGAGCAGCAGGATGTGACGATGTCGGGATGAGCACCGATCCCGAGATCCGCACCGTTGCGGGCGCCGTCCGCGGAACCCGCCACGGCGCCGTGGTGGCCTTCCGTGGTATCCCCTACGCCCAGCCACCCGTCGACGCGCTGCGATTCCGGGCTCCGGTTCCGGCTCTGCCGTGGGATGGCGTCCGCGACGCTTCCGGGTTCGGCCCTCCAGCCCCGCAACCGGCGTCGCCGCCCGATGCCTCGGACGAATGGCTGACCCTCAATGTCTGGTCACCCGAACTCGGTACCACTGGTTTACCCGTGATGGTGTGGATCCACGGAGGCGCGTATCTGCACGGCAACTCGGCCAACCCGAATCACGACGGCGCGACGCTCGCCGCGGCGGGAGCCATCGTTGTCACCGTGAACTACCGCCTCGGCGTCGAGGGCTTCGCGCATCTCACCGGAGCGCCGGACAACCGCGGCATCCTCGACCAGATCCTCGCCCTGCGCTGGGTGCAGGAGAACGTCGCGGCGTTCGGCGGGGATCCCGGCAACGTCACGGTGTTCGGCCAGTCGGCAGGCGCGGGCTCGGTGGCGGCGCTGCTCGCCATGCCGGCGGCGGCCGGCCTCTTCCGCCGGGCGATCGCACAGAGCGTGCCGGGCACGTTCTTCACCCCGCGGCTCGCGGCGGACGTCTCGGCGGCGATCGCCTCGAGCGTCGGCGTCGAGGCCACGGCCGCCGGGCTTGCCCGCATCCCGTCGTCCGAGCTGGTGCGGGTGACCCAGGCGATCGTCCGCTCGCTGCCCCGGCGGGTCCGGACCTGGGGTCCGATGGCCACGACCCCCACGCCGTTCTCACCGGTGGTCGACGGCGACACCCTGCCGCGGGCACCGTGGACGGCCCTGGCCGACGGCTCGGGGAGTGCCGTCGACCTGCTGGTCGGACACACTCGTGACGAGTACCGGGAGCTCGCGGCGAGGCGCGGTGGCGAGATCACCGACGCGAAGGCGAGCGCCGCGCTCGACAGCCTGGTCCCGAACGGCAACCACCTCGACGATCGGTTCGCGTGGTCCGAGCTGGTCCGGCATCGCGGAGAGCCGGTAGTACGACGCGACTTCAGTTGTCGGAAGTGGCCACCTCGGGCGTTGCCTTCGCGGCAACGGCGCCGGAGTGGAACCGCGCGTCCTCCGCATCGATGTCCACGTGCGCAGTCTCGCGCGCGATCGCCACGGACACGATGGTGAGGACGAGGACGGCCGCGGAGTAGATCGACACCAGGACCGAGGTGTCATACGCGTCGAGCAGCGCCGTCGCGATGATCGGGGCGAGCGCACCACCGACCACGCCCGCGAGCTGGTAGCCCATCGACGCACCGCTGTAGCGCACCTGCGTCGGGAACATCTCGGCGATGAACGACGCCTGCGGCCCGTACATCGCCGCGTGCAGCGCGAGGGCGACGACCGCCGCGAGCACGATCACCGCGAAGTTGCCCGTGTCGAGCAGGGTGAAGAACAGGAACGACGATCATTCAACAATCCTGCAAAAGGATGGTAGGGCGATCGAAGTGTACGCCGCTCACTCCCGCTGAGCTCCTCGGACACGTCCTCCGGGCCGCGCACGCAGCAGAGCCGATCGCGGTCCACGGTTTCGGTTCGCTACTGCTGTCGGGAGAGCCACTGCGAACCGACTCGTGGGATCACCGCCCGCTCGGGGGCAGGCCGCTACTGTCGCGCGGACAGGTCGTCGTGATCCGGGGGGATGATGAGTCGGCCACTCCGCTGCACAGGACCAACGTGAGCGGGCACGCGGAGCGCGGGTTGGGCGGCATGATCGCGCTCGCCACGATCAGCGTGCTCGCCACGATGTTCCAGGGTGTCCAGCAGGACATCGAGGTGCCGATCGGGTTGACCGCCGTGGCTCTCGCCATGTGGGCGCTGTTCCTGCTGCTCGTCCGGCGTTGGTCGCGCTGGGATGCGAGTCCCTCGCGAGCGACGACCGGTGATCCGTGGATCCGGCGATCGGTCCTGCTGTTCGCCCTGCCGCCCCTCGTGGTCGCGGTCGGCGTGTCGTGCGCGTTCATCGTGCTCAGCGTGGTCGGCGATCTCGACCCGTCATCGATCCGGGGAGGGTTCTTCGGCGGAGGCAACGGTCTCGGGACGTCCTCCAGGACACTCTGGTCGATCGTGGGCCTCGAGCTGCTGACCGGCCTGGCGATCAGCGCTGCGATACGTCGCCGTGCGGGAGCTGTCCTTGCGGGGTGCGCGCAGGAGGATCTACCCCGTCCTGATGGCCTTCACCTCGTGGGGGCTGACGCTGGTGCACCTCTTCCAGTGCGTGCTCATGCTCGTGGCCAACGTGCACGACCTGACCCGCCCGATGGTGAAGTCGCTGATGCCGGTGCAGTGGGGCCTGTGCATCGCGGCCGGTGTGGTGGCGGTCGTGATGACGCGGTTGCTCGCCGGGCCACCCGACCAGACCACTACATGACGCCGTAGCCGTGCCGCGCAGGTCGGAGTCGCACTGTGAGCGTCGACGCGCGGCTTCGGGGTGCGCGTCCGTGCGGCGATCGCGTAGGCAAGGTCGTGCGATACGTGGCGGTGGTCGACGCGCCCGCCGGGATCGCTCCACGAGCGACAGGCCCGTCGGCGGACAACTCGGAACGGTCGTCGGTCCGATAGTGCACACTGACGCAGTGGGTCAGGCCAGCGTGGAGCTGCTCGACCGCCCGGTCTACGGCATGAGTCAGGCCGCGCGGCTGCTCGGGCTGCGCGCCGACGGCCTCCGACGATGGATCGATGGCTACGAGCGGCAGGGCAAGATCTACGCACCCGTCATCCGCGAACGCGCCACCGGGGTCGACACGGTCACCTGGGGCGAGTTCATCGAGGCCGGCTACCTGCGCGAGTACCGCGCCAAGCAGGTCACCCTCCAGTACTTGCGCCCGGTCATCGGCTTCCTGCGCGACCGCCTCCAGGTCCAGTACCCGCTCGCCACTCTCAAGCCGTACACGTCGGGTCGCGAGCTTGCGCTCGAGGCGCAGGAGTTCGTCGGGTTGGACCCCGCTCTGAGCATCGTGATCCTCGGCCGAGACGGCACGCTCATGCCGTCAGACCCGGCGGTGGCGTTCTTGGACAAGGTTGAGTTCAGCGCCGCGGGCGATGCCGCCGAACGCCTGTTTCCGTTGGGACGCAACAAACCGATCGTCCTCGATCCGACTCGGAGTTTCGGGGAACCGACCATCCCGGGCGCCGGGGTGCGCACTGAGATCATCGCTGAGCTCATCGGCGCCGGGGAGGATCCCGCTCGGGTTGCCGAGCTCTACTCCATATCCGTTGGCGATGTCGACCAGGTGCTCGACTTCGAGCACCACCACGGCCACCTCAACCGGGCAGCCTGAGCCTTAGGTGCCTGCTCACCTCCAGACGCCGCGCTGGTTCTTCGACGAGAACAGCATCGGGGTCGCACAGGCCCTCCAGCACGTCCGCGGGGATATCACCTGGCCCGGCGGCCCGGGTGGCCTCGTCTCCGACGGCGCGAAGGTCCAGGATTGCCTCCCGGTGGTCGGAAAGGCCGGCCTCGTCGTCCTGACCCGCGACAAGCGCATCCGCAGCCGCCCACTCGAACGCCAGGCCTTGCTGGACCACGGCGTTCGGGCGTGCTTCCAGACCACCGGCGGCCAATTGACGCTGTTCGAGCAACTCCGCCTGTGGCTGCGTTGGTGGAACGAGATCGAGAAGCTCGTCGACGAGCAGCCAGGACCGTGGCTGGCCAGCGTCACCCGGGCCGGAGCCGCGATTTTCGATAACCGCTCCGGCGACGCCGCGTCTTGACCCGTTCCGCATCGACTTTCGTCCACGCCTCTCGAAGGCCGCTGCGGACGGAGCCAGCTGTCTGCGGATCCTCTTCCACTCGTGCCTGCCTTGGCCCTGCCAGAAGCACGCAGGCGACCCCTCCGGATTCGCTCCGCCCAGCCGCGCCAGGGCTCGGGGGGTCGGTCGTACCATCTCCGACGTGCCGGTCCGAACTGGCGAACCGTCCGACGCGGCGTTCATCGTCGAGATGGCCCGACTCGCCTCGGCCGTCGAGGGCCGCCCGCTGCCCCCGGTCGACGATCCCACGCTGGCACAGGGTCTTCCCCCGTCACCGGAGACGAGCGTGCTGGCCCTCGACCAGGATGGCCTTCCGGTAGGTGCGGCGTGGTGGCACTTCCGGCAACCGCTACTCGTCGTGACACCCGACGGCGCACCGGTCCCCGAGCTCGTCATCGCGGTGATGCCCACCGGCCGCGGTCGCGGTGTCGGTCGTCGTCTGCTCGACGCGCTCACCGTCCGCGCCGCCCGACACGGTTACGACCGGCTCGCCCTCAACGTCCACGTCTGCAACCCCGCGGTCCGGCTCTACAGCCGGGCCGGCTTCGTCGTCGTGGGGAAGGGCCGCGGTCCGCTCGGCGTCGCCATGGTCCGCCTCCTGTCGTGAGCGGGCTCATCCTGCGGGGGTAGACCTACGGTCGGCCCTGCTCCCCTTCCAGGAGGTGATGCCCGTGAGGGTGCTCGCGTTCACGAAGTCCTTCGGGTCGGTTCCGGTGGACCGGCTCGCCGACGCCGTGGCCGAGACGGGAGCCGACGGCGCCGACCTCGTCGTCCGCCACAACCAGACCGTTGCCCCGGACGAGCCCGCCGGGATCGGTGCCGTCGCGGCGGCGCTGCGGCGCCGCGGGCTGTTGCTGCCGGTCGTCACCACGGACTTGCTGACGGCCGACGCGGCGGCGCACGGGGTGCTGGCCGCGTGCGCCGACGCGGGCGTCGAGCTGGTGCGGGCCGGCTTCTACCGCTACGACCCCGCCCGGGGCTACGCGCGCTGCCTGGACGCGGCCCGCCGCGGGCTGGCGTCGCTCGCGGACGAGGCGAGCCGCTGCGGTGTCCGGACGGTGCTGCAGATCCACCACGAGACCATCCACCCGTCCGCGGCGCTCGCGCTGGCCGTCGTCCGCGACCTCGACGTCGGCATCTACGCCGACCCGGGCAACCAGGCCAAGGAGGGCACCGAGGCGTGGGCGCTGCACCTCGACCTGCTGGGCGACCGGCTGGCCTGCTCCGGGGTCAAGAACGCGCAGTGGGTCCGCGGCGCGGACGGACGGTGGGCGCCGCAGTGGTGCCCGCTGGCCGACGGGGTGGTGCCGTGGCCGGACCTGCTGCACGAGCTGGCGGAGCGGCTGCCCGCCGGGCCGCTCTCGGTGCACGCCCACCACCCGGCGCCCGACCCGGTGGCCGCCCTCGGCGCCGACGTCGCGCACCTGCGGAGCCTGCTCGGCTGATCACCACACGTCGCCGAGGCGCCAGTCGCAGGCGAGATCGCCCCCGGGGACGAGCCGGGCCGTCACCGGGAGCACATGGACGGCCCCGTCCTCGTCGGGGGTGCGGCGCAGACCGTCCGGGGCGAGCACGGAGGTGGTGCCGGACCACACCGGCCACCCGCGCGCGGCGTACCACCGGGCCGCGGTCGGCGCCGCCCCCAGCGCACCCAGCTCGTAGCCGCCGCGGATGACCTGCTCGACCTCGTCCATGACGAGCCCGCCGATCCCCTCCCCCTGCCGGTCGGGGTGCACGGCGACCGACTCCACGTACCCGGTCCGCAGGGCAGCGCCCTCGTGCAGCAGCCGGCGCATGACGACCGCGGCATGCCCGACCAGCTCGCCCCCGTCGCGGGCGACGGCGTGCATCCCGCCGAGCGCGTGCTCGAAGTCGCTGTCGGAGTAGCCACCGGCCACGAAGGCGCGGTCGAGCAGCGCTCGCAGCTCCCCCACCTCCGGGGGCGAGAGCGCTGACGTGTGGACGACATGCACATCGATCACGGCGCGACGGTAGCGGGCCGGCCGGCCGGTTCCGCCGCACGCCGGCCGCGCCGCGAGCGTCGCTGTCCCACCACTCCTGGCGCGATTGGGCGGGAGTGATCACCGCTTCGGTGCGTGGGCGGCCACATCCGGCCGGCCTTACACCCAACCGATGATCAGCGGATTGGTGGCGCGCCCCGACCGGGCTTGCCCGGCGCTCCTCCGGCTCGCCGACAGCATGGGCATGATCCGCAAGGATCGGCGGATGTTGGGCAGGGAACGGTCGGTGGTGGTCGCCGTATGTGGGTCACCGGGTGCCGGGAAGACGACGGTGGCCTCTGCCATGGCGGGTCGCCTTGGAGTGCCGTTCTTGACTCGGGATCAGATCAAGTCTGGTCTCGGACTCTCCTCCGCTTCCGTCACTGAGAACGACGGCATGCAGCTCAACGACGATGTCCACATCGCCGGCGGTCCCTTGAGCCTGCGAGCCGAGGCGGTGATGATCGACGCCGCCAAGCTGCTCGCGCTCTCAGGTGTGAGCTTCGTCGTGGAGTCCTCCGTCTTGTCCCAGACGATGCTCGATGCGTTGCTCGCGGAAGACGCCCGAGTGCTCGCCGTTCACGTCGTCGCTCACGAATCGGTCATCGAATCCATCGAGGCCGCAGTCATCGCCCTGCTGCGCTGACCGGGGAACTGCAGGCTGGGGTGGAGCCGCCTTGGGGAGTCGAACCCCAGACCTACGCATTACGAGTGCGTCGCTCTAACCGACTGAGCTAAGGCGGCGGGTGGTGCGCGGCCCAGTGTAGCGACCGGCCCGCGACGCCTTGTCGCCTGGCCCGGCAGGCCGCTGACCGGCCGATACAGTGGCCGGGCCCGTTCCGATCGCTGGAGGCCGTCCGGTGGAGAAGATCGACCTTGCGTACGTGTGCGCGCTGTACCGCGAGTACGCGGGCGATCTCGCGGCGGTGGGGAAGCAGCAGCGTGCGTACGCCGAGTCGATGGGCGAGCGGATGACCCCGCAGCTCGACGACCTCGAAGCGGAGATCACCTACCTGCTGTTGCGGGCGACGCGGCCGGCGGTGGTGATGGAGCTGGGCACGTTCCACGGGTGGTCGACGTCGTGGATCCTCAGCGCCCTGCGCGACAACGGGGCGGGGCGGTTGCACAGCTTCGACCGGATCGACAACGTCGTGCGCAACGTGCCGACGGACCTCTCGGACGGCCGGTGGACGTTCGTGCAGGGCGACATCAAGGAGACCCTCGACCGGGTGCCGGCCGACACCGGCTACCTGTTCGTCGACGCGGCCCACGGCAGCCGGTTCGCCCGCTGGTACCTGGAGCACCTGTTCCCGCGGGTGCCGTCCGGGATCCCGGTGTGCGTGCACGACGTCTACCACTTCCGCACCACGCTGCCCCTGCACGAGGGGAAGGTGGTCGTGCGCTGGCTGGACGAGCGGGGCGCGCCGTTCTTCACCCCGTCCCGCGCGAAGGCCCGGGACGTCTACGAGACGCTCACCGGGCTGCGTGCCGAGCTGGGGTTGTCGCCGGTCCGCGGGCCCGGCGACAACCCCATGATCTTCTTCGAGATGCCTCAGGAGCGGCGTCCCGCGTAGAACGCGCGGATCTCCTCGGCCAGGTCCTGCGGCACCTCCATAGACGCGAAGTGACCGCCCCGCGGGCGCTCGGTCCAGGACACGATGTTCGAGTTGTCCCGCTCGGCGAAGGGCCGCATCGACTTGAAGTCGTCGGCGAAGACCGTCACGCCGATCGGCCCGTTGTTGACGACGGGCTCCGTGTTCCGCTCGGCGTGGTGGTAGCGCACAGCCGTCGCGGAGGTGTTCGTGAGCCAGTAGAGCGTCACCTGCGTCAGCACCTGGTCCCGGCTGACCAGGCTCGTGCCGTTGCCGAAGTTCTCGAACAGCTCGTTGTAGGCGAGCTGGCCGACCGGCGAGTCCGACAGGGCTGCCGCGATCGTCTGGGGCCGGGAGGCGTTCATCTGCGCGTACCCGTTGACGGTCTGGAACCAGCCCGCGAACTCCAGCGCCGCGTAGTCGGAGGGCGTCATCTTCTCGAACTCCGCCGGGTCGCCCGACGGGAACGAGAAGAGCTGCAGCACGTGGGCGCCGAGGAACCCGGGCGGGTTCAGGATCGCGAGCTCGCGGGAGACCATGGCGCCGCCGTCACTTCCGTGCGCGGCGTAGGAGTCGTAGCCGAGCCCGCGCATCAGCGCGTCCCAGGTACGGGCGACCCGGGCCATTTTCCACTCGCCCTCGGCCAGCGGCGTGCTGAACCCGAAGCCGGGGATCGAGGGGATCACGACGTGGAAGGCGTCCTCCACGCGGCCGCCGTGGGCCACGGGGTCGGTGAGCGGGCCGATCATGTCGAGGAATTCGGCGAACGAGCCCGGATAGGTGTGGGTCAGCACGATCGGCGTGGCGTCCTGGACGGCGGAGCGCACGTGGACGAAGTGCACGGTCTGGCCGTCGATCTCGGTGAGGAACTGCGGGAACTCGTTCATCCGCGCCTCCTGCGCCCGCCAGTCGAACGAGGTCGACCAGTACTCGACCATCTCACGCAGGTAGCCGACCGGCGTGCCGTAGCTCCAGTCGTCGCCGGGAGCGGGCTCGGGGAGGCGGGTGATCTCGAGCCGGTGCTGGAGGGCGTCGAGCTCGGCCTGCGGGACGGCGATCTCGAAGGAGCGGACGGAGAGCGTCTCTGTGCTGGTCATGGTGGCTACGCTAGAACCAGTACCGGCACGGTTCGTTCCTGTACTCGGAGGGATTGTGCTCGAAACTTCTGGCCGCCTGCTGGCCCTGCTCGGGCTGCTCCAGACTCCCCACACGTGGCCGGCGGCAGACCTCGCCGCCCGGCTCGACGTGGGCGAGCGGACCGTCCGCAAGGACATCGAACGACTCAAGGCGCTCGACTACCCGATCGACACGATCCGCGGGCCGCAAGGCGGCTACCGGCTCGGCGACCACGGCAAGCTCCCGCCTCTGCTGCTCGACGACGAGGAGGCGGTCGCGATCGCGGTCGGCCTCCAGGCCGTCACCGCGGTGCGGGGCATCGAGGAGTCGAGTGCGCTGGCCCTCGCCAAGCTCGAGCACGTCCTGCCGTCCCGGCTGCGCCGCCGCGTCCGCGCCCTGCACGACAGCACGTCCACCGGCCCCGCGAACACCGCCACCAACGTGACCGACCCACCCGTCGACCCCGCGCTGCTCACCGAGCTCGCGGTGGCCATCCGGGACGGCACCGGGCTCCGCTTCGCCTACCGGGGCGACGAGCCCGTGGAGGCCGAGCCGTACCGGCTGGTGAGCTGGCAGCAGCGGTGGTACGTGGTGGCGCGCGAGCGGCGCACCCGGGAATGGCGCGCCTACCGCGTCGACTGGATGCGGCTCAAGGTGCCCGGCGGCGCACCCTTCACACCCGACCCGCTCCCGGGCGGCGACTACACCGCGTTCGTGCTGCGCGAGGTCGCCTTCACGGGGTGGTCGGTGCACGCCAGGATCGAGGTGGACGCACCCGCCGAGGAGGTGCTCGCCCGCATCAACCCGACCGTCGGCGTGGTCGAGACGGTGGACGAGCACCACAGCGTGCTCGTCACCGGCGGCGACAGCATCGAGATCGTGGCGGTGTGGATCGGGATGCTCGGCCTGGACTTCCACGTCACCGAGCCGCCAGAGCTGGTGGAGCACGTCCGCACGCTCGCCACGCGGTACGCCGGAGCGCTGCCGCCGCCCCGTTGACGGTGTGGATCGGGGCTCACGCCGCGCGCGCCGCCCGACCCTGCCCCGGGCGCAGGACCGCGAACCACCCGCGGCGCGCGGGAGGGTCGGCGGCCGGCGCTCGGAGCTGAGCGGTCCGGGCGAGCCGGTAGGCGTCCGCCTCGGCCCGCAGGGTGCGGCGGTGGTCGGCGGCGAGGTCAGCGGCGGTGTGGATCTGGTTCAGCATCGTGGTCACGTCCTCGGTGGGTGCGGCTGCGATGCGTCCAACGATCGTCCGTCACGGCCTCCGGGACATCCGTACGGAGTACGGAGCTACCACGGATTCGCGGTCCGTGCGGACACTCAGACGACCACGGCACCCATCGCGGCCAGCGCCGACGCACCCCGCTCCCGCTCCGGGCCACCGGCGAGGAGCAGGCTGCGCGCCCACTGGTACCGGCAGCCGGCCGCCTCCAGCGCCTCGGCTGCGGCGAGGACGCCCGCCCGGTGGTCGGTGGCAAGAGCCGCCGCCCGCTGCACCAGGGCGGCCGTGACCGCGTTCTCGGCCGTGGTGGGCCGCACGGACGCGATGCGCTCCGCCGCGTCCGGCTCCCCGGCGAGCACGCCCGCCTCCGCCCACGCTGCCGCGTACCAGGGGCGCCAGATGCTCTGGTACCAGCGCCGCAGCTCGTGGGGGTGGATCTCCAGCCGCTGCACGGCCTCATCGGCACGACCCAGGTGCAGCAGCATGAGCGACTCGAAGAACGCGCTCGAGTGCTGGTCGTGGGTCTGACGCACGGAGGGCACCAGCGCGGTGAAGATCCGCATCCACTCATCGCGGGCTGCCGTGTCGCCGCGCATGCCGTGGACCATGGCCATCGCCGCTGCGGCGCGCCGCAGCGTGGGCACGCGCGGGCTCCCGGCGCGCTCCCAGCCCTCGCGGAACTGGTCGCCGGCCGCGAGAGCGCGCTGCCAGTCGCCTTCCAGCGCGCACACCACGATCAACCGGGCCACTGCCACGTGCGCGTCCTCGCGGTGCAGTGGGAGGTCGCGGATGCGCTCCGCGAGCCGGCGTGCCTCGGCGAGGTCGCCCGCCGCGATCGCCGACTCGACGGCCATCACGTGCGCGTCGGACAGTTCGAAGCCCACACACGGGTCGAGCACCTGCGGCGTGAGCATCTCGATGCGGTACATCGCGCTCGCCAGGGCGGCGCGGCCCTCGCCACGGGACAGCTGCATCGTGGTGAGCCGGTCAAGCGCGGAGCTCTCGGCGATCAGATCGCCCGAGAGGCGCGCGGCCTCCAGAGCGGCATCGATGACCTCGGCGCTCGCCTTCTCGGTCTCCGGCACCGCGAACGCCTCGGCCGCCGCGATGCGGGCCCGCGTGACCGGGTCGTCTCCGGCCACGCGCCAGGCCTCGTCGAGCAGGGCGCGGGGCGAGAACGCGTCGGGGCGGGCCGCGATGGTGCCCGCTGCCCGGTTCCACAGCTCCGCCGCCCGCGCGAGGTTGCGGGCCGCGGCCGCGTTGTCGCCGGCGCGCAGACACAGGTCGGCGGCCGCCCGGTGCAGCCGGATCGCGTCGTCGCCGGCCAGCCGGTTGGCCGCCACACCCGCGGCGAGGTGCAGGGCCTCCGCCGCGTTCCGATCGTCGGGCGCGAGCTCGGCCGCCTGCTCGAAGCGCCACTGCGCCTCGCTCGCGATGCCGCGGCGGTGGCACAGCGTGGCGAGCAGCATCTTGCCGTCGTACGCATCCTTCGAGCCGGTGGACACGGCCCAGCCGAGGCCGGCCCGCAGCTCGTCGGCGAGCCGGTCGAAGCGGGCCCGCCAGCGAGGAGTGTCGACCACCTCGTCGGCGAGCAGCTCGGCCGCCGCGTGCCACGCCCACCCCAGGTGTCGGGAGCGGCACTCCGCGAGCTCGCCCTCGTCCTCCAGCAGCTCCACGCCGTACTGGCGGACGGTCTCCAGCGCCCGGTAGCGCGTGCCGTCGGACGCCGCGACAGGCACCAGGAGGCTGTGGTCGGCGAGCGCCGCGAGGTGGGCGGCGACCTCGCGCGCGGCCAACCCCGCCACCGCCGCCGCGCTGTCGGCCCGGAACGGCCCGGCGAACACCGCCACCCGGCGCAGAACCTCCCTGGCCGGCGGATCGAGCAGCGCGTAGCTCCAGTCGAGCGTGGAGCGCAGGGACCGGTGCCGGCTGTCGACGCGGCGCGCGCCTGCGAGTAGCTGCAGCCGGTCGGCCAGCCCGGCCTCCAGCCCGTCGACGCCGAGCGCGGGCAGCCGCGCGGCCGCCAGCTCGATCGCGAGCGGCACGCCGTCGAGCCCTCGGCAGACCCGGGCGATCCGGGGTCGATCAGCGTGGCCGAGCTCCACCCCGGCGGCGGCGGCGCGCTCCTCGAACAGCGCCACGGCATCGCCCGCGGCATCGGCGGCGCCGACGGACAGGCCGTCCACCGGGAACACCCGCTCGAACGGCAGCAGCAGCCGCGCCCGGCTGGTGGCCAGCACGGTGACACCCGGGCTGTGGGCGAGCAGCCGCTCCACGAGATCGGCGACGCCGTCCAGCAGGTGTTCGCAGTTGTCCAGGAGGAGCAACGCGCGCCGGTCGGCGGCCCACTCGAGCACCGTCTGCTGACGTGTGCGGCCCTGCCGCTCGCCGAGGCCGAGCGCGGCCGCGATGGTGGCGGCGATCATGGAGGCGTCGGTGACCGGGACGAGGTCGACGTACCAGACACCATCGGCGAACCGGTCGCTGACGTCGGCCGCGACGGCGAGCGCGAGACGCGTCTTGCCCACTCCGCCCGGCCCGACCGCGCTGACCAGCCGCTGCTCCTCCAGCGAGGCGGCCAGCTCCGCCCGTTCGCGCGCCCGGCCGACGAACGAGGTGAGCGCAGGCGGCAGCGCCGGTGCGGACGGCGGCGCCGGCACGGACGCGCGCTCCCCTGCGATCAGGGTGAGCGCCCTGCGGTCGTCGGCACCGAGCTTGCGCAGCAGCGAGGACACATGGCTCTCGACGGTGCGGATCGAGATGAAGAGCCGCGCGGCGATCTCGGAGTTGCTCAGGTGCTCGCCGACGGCGGCCAGCACCTCAGCCTCGCGTGCCGAGATGACCGTGTCCGCCGGATGCCCCACCCGATCGATTCTGCCGGACGGATCCGACAGGACAGCATCGATTGTTCGCTCCGCGAGCTGCACTAGCCCCTTTGCAACACCGTCATCATCGCCTCGACGGCGATCTCCGGCTTCACGTTCTGGTCGAGCGCGGTGCGGCAGGCCAGCACGGCCTCCAGGCGGCGCAGCACCGACTCCGCCGGCCAGTCGGTGGCGGCCCGGCGCACGTCGCCCTCGCGGTCGGGGTGAGTGAGCGGCACCTGCGCCCCGCTGCCCACCACCAGCGCGTCGCGGAGGAACCCGGCGAGGTCGACGAGAGCCCGGTCGAGCGCGTCGCGCTGGGTGCGGGTGTTGCGCGACTTCTGCTGGCGTTCCAGATCGCGCTCCGCGGCCTTCGCCCCGCGTGCGGCCGCGGCGGCACCCTTTCCGGTGCCTCCCGCGCCCATCGCGACGGCGAGCTCCTCGCGCTCGGTGGCGTCGCGGCTCTCGCTCAGCTCGCCGGCCTCGGCCTTGGCATCCCGAACGAGGTCGCCGGCGTAGGAGAAGGCGTCGCCCAGGTTGCGCACGCGCAGCGGCAGCCCCACCACCAGCTCCCGGTGGGCCCGTGCGGCCGGATCGCGGGCGAGGCGGCGGGCGCGCCCCACGTGCCCGCCGGCCACGGACGCGGCCCAGTGCGCCGTCTCCGGATCGATCCCGTCGCGGCGGACCAGCACGTCGGCGATGGCCGCGGCCGACGGCGTGCGCAGCGGGATCGGGCGGCATCGCGACCGGATGGTGATGGCGACGTCCTCCGGATGGTCGGACGGTGCGCAGAGCAGGAAGATCGTCTGGTCCGGCGGTTCCTCGATCGACTTGAGCAGCGCGTTGGCCGCGTTCTCGGTGAGCCGGTCGGCGTCGGTGATGATCAGGATCTGGTAGCGGCCGGTGGCGGGGCGGCGGGCGGCGGACTGCACCAGCAACCGCATCGAACGCACCGAGATCGACAGCCCTTCCGGCACCACCTCACGCACGTCGGAGTGGGTGCCCGCCAGGACGGTGTGGCAGGTCGCGCACTCCCCGCACCCGTGCTGCGGGCACTGCAGAGCCGCGGCGAACGCGCGCGCGGCCACCGACCGGCCGGACCCCGGTGGGCCGGTGAACAGCCAGGCGTGGGTCATCGCCGCCGGGTCGGACGCCGCCGCCGCGAGCTCCGCGACCGCGGCCGGCTGCCCGACCACCTCATCCCAGACCGTCATCACCTGACCCCTGTCCCGTCGGATGCCGGAGTGGAGGCCGGCGCGGGCGGAGCACCGGCTCCAGCCCGCGGAAGACGCGCTCGGCCACCTCGTCGGGGGAGCCGTCGGCGTCGACGACCACGTAGCGGTGCGGCTCGGCCGCCGCCATCCGCGTGAGCAGGCGCTGCACCCGTACATGCTCCTCACCCGCGACGCCGCCGGCCTGCGGCGGGGTCTCGATCGGCGCGCGGTCGAGCAGCACCGAGGCATCCGGCCGCAGCCGGCCCGTGGCCCACGCGGCCAGGCTCTCGAGCTCACCCGGGTCGAGCTCGGGCTGCGCGCCGTCGGACGAGGCACGGTCGGCCGCAACCCCGAACTGCACCAGCGGGCTCACCAGGAACCGGTCGACGACCACAACCGCCCCCTCGGTCAGCGCCGGCCGGATCACCCGCTCCACCTGATCAGCCTGCACCGCGGCCGCCGCGAGGGCCTGCGCCCGCGCCCCGGAGAGCGACGCCTCCCTGGTGGCGGCCGTCCAACGTTCCCGGTCGCGTTCGCCGCCGTCGGGCACCACGACGAGGTAGCCGGCCGCCCGCAGCCGCTCGGCCAGCCGGGCCGCCTGCTCGGCGGTCTCCTCGGCCGGGGCCCCCTCCACCGCGATCAGCACGCCTGCCCCGTGCCGCGGCTCGCCCCGGCGCAGCGCGGCCAGCAGGTCGGGCAGGATCGGCTCCGTGCGCCGGTCGTCCATCTGCCGGTACGCGAGCATCCCGACCACCGCGGCCACGGCGCCGCCCGCCAGCATCACCACGCGGGTGCCGTCCACCAGCATCGGGTAGCCGAACACGTCGATGCTGCGGGCGCTCACGAGCCCGACGAACACCGGGACCAGGGCCATCGAGCCGAGCAACGTGAGCCGCACGATCGACTGCACGAACGCGACGATGCGGCCGCGGACGTCATCGGCCACCTGCGAACCGATGATCGTGAGACCGGTGAGGAAGGCGATGCCGGCGAAGCCGCCGACCAGCATCACGGCCCCGATGGCCACGGACAGGTGCGGGGCGATCGCCACCAGCACCAGCGCGATCCCGGCTGCGACGATCGCCGCGCCGAAGAGGCGGTTGTGCGGGATGCGGCGGGCCATCCGCGGCGCCGCGCCCATGCCGAGCGCCAGCCCGACGAACACCGAGGCGAACAGCACGCCGTACGCCGCGTTCCCGCCGCCGAGGCTGGCCGCGTACAGGGTGGCCGAGCCCACGACGGTGCCACCCGCGGCGAACGCACCGATGATGCCGATCACGAGCCCGCGGACCAGCGGGGTGCGCACGACGAACGACGCACCGTCGCGGAGCATGGCGATGAGCCCCGGGTCCGCCGCCCTGCGCTCCGTGGCGCGCCCGGAGATCTCCGGGATGCGGAACCAGACCGTGAGTGCGATGACCAGGTACGCGACCCCGCTCATGACGAGGGCGACGAACACCGTGGGCAACGCCGAGCCGGCGCCGCCGAGGGACGCGCCGACGCGGGAGACGACGGCGAACAGTCCGGCCGCGGTGATCACCGCGACGCCGTAGGTCATGACGAGGTTGAGCTGGTTGGCCGTCTCGACCTGGTCGGGCCTGCGCAGCAGGTTGGGCACCGACGCGTCCTTGGCCGGGATCCAGAACAGCGCGCAGATCTCGATCAGGAACGTGGCGATGAACAGCCACCACAACGACCCGACGAGCGGGATGGACACGAACAGGACGAACCGCAGCAGGTCGCACACCACCATCACGCGACGGCGGTCGAACTTGTCGGCCAGCGCCCCGGCGAGCGGGCCGAGGACCAGGGCGGGGAACAGCTTGGTGGCCACCACCCCGCCGAGCGCGAAGCTCTGCGCCGTGTAGCCGCTGGTGAGCTGGGTGGCGAGCGCCGAGAGCGCGAGGAGGCTCATCCAGTCGCAGATGCCCGCCACCGACGTGACGAGCCACAGCCTGCGGAACGCCGGGATGGCGAGCACGCTGCGGACACGGAGGGACGTGGGGGCGGACAGCTGCGCCGCCACTCCGGCGGAGTGGGGCGGAGCGGAATCGAGGGCGATCGCTGCTCACCTCCTCCGCGCGCGGGGCCGCTCCGGCGGATCCGGCGGCCGGATTCGCGGCACCACCGTCATCGGCCAGGGTAGCCGGGGGGTACCCGCGGGTCCGCCCTCACCCACGACGCCGCCACAGCCCGTTCTCAGCGCCTCGTGGCCCGCTCGGCACCATCACCACGGGTTCTCGAGGATCGCTGAGATCATCTGGATCAGGATCACCGCGAACACCAGCACGAAGAACCAGTTGAACAGCCGCGAGCCGAACCGGCCGCGCGTCAGGCGGGAGAGCCCGAGGATCCCGGGCTCGTCCGCGATCCGCGGGCGCGGGGGCGGGTCGAGCCGCCACGGGGAATCGCGGGGTTGCGGGACGGCCGGCGGCGCGTCGGGTGCCGCGGGCGGGCCGTCGGTGGGTGCGGCCCGGGGTTGCGGGACGGCGGCGTCGAAGGTCGAACCGTCCCGGTCGGACGATGCTTCATCCGGACCAGCAGCCACGCCGGCGGATGGTAGGCCCGCGCCGCGCCCCGATCGAGGAGCCCGGACGGCCCGGCGTGGCGCCCGCCCCCGACGGGTGCAATCACCCGTCGTCGCCGCCATCGCCGTCGCCGCCGTCATCGTCGTCGTCATCGCCGGGCGCGTCGGGCGGCGGGGGCACGTCGCCGCTCGAGACGCTGATCTCCACGGTCTCACCGGGCAGCGCCGCACCGCTCGGGCTCTGGCCGACCACCGTGCCGCGGTCGGCCGCGTTGTCGACCTCCCGCACCGACACGGTCCAGCCCGCATCCTCGAGTTCCTCGCGCGCCTCGTTCTCGGAGTCGCCGATGACGTCGGGGATGCGGGACTCGGCGCCGCCCTCGAGGAAGCGGTCGTCGACGGGCGGGAACGCGAGCGGCGGCAACGGATCGACCAGCGGCTTCATCGCCCCGAACCAGGTCTCCGCCGGCGTCTTGCCACCGAAGATGTTGCCGCTGCGGCACGCGAACGGCGACCCGGCCCCGTCACAGAGCGGGCGCGGCGACCGCGAGTTGTCGAACGTGATCACCGCGCCTGCCAGCTGCGGGACGAACCCGACGAACGCGGCGGACTTGTGCTGCTGGGTGGTGCCGGTCTTGCCGGCCATCGGCCGGTTCCAGCCCACCTGGCCCGCGGCACCGGCCGCCGTGCCACCGGGCAGGTCGTCCTTGCCGAGCGCGTTGAACATCGCGTTGGCCAGCCCCGGGTCGACGGCCTGCTCGCAGGGGGCCTCGGTGACCGGCACCGGCTTGCCGTCGACATCGGTGATCGACTCGATGGGGCTGGGCGGGCACCACTTGCCGGCGCTGGCGAGCGTGGCGCCGACGTTGGCCAGCTCCAGCACGCTCGTGGGGCTGACGCCGAGGGTGAACGAGGCCAGGTTCTGGGCCTTGGTGACCTCGGCGATGGAGCGGTCGGTGGGACGACCGGTGCCCGGGTCGACGAACGGTGTGGTGGCGAGCGAGCGCATGCCCAGCCGCACCGCCATGTCGACGACGGGCGGGACGCCGGTGAACTCCTCCAACTTGATGAACGCGGTGTTGGGCGACTGCGCCAGGGCGTCGGTCAGCGGCATGCGGGGCGGCATGTTGTCGCTGGAGTTGCGGACCGGGAGGGGGCGGCCCGCGCCGTCGACGTAGATCGGCGACGCGTAGCCGCTCGGGGGCACCGTGAGCTCGTAGTTGATGCCGAGGCCCTTCTCGAGGGCCGTGGCGGCGGTGAAGATCTTGTAGACGGAGCCCGCACCGAGGTTGACCGGCTCGAACGGCAGCCCGTAGCTCGTCTCCAGCTCCTCGGCGTCGAGGCCGAACGTGCGGCTGGACGCCATCCCGAGCACGCGGTGCCTGTCGGTGCCCGGCTGCACGACCGACATCACGTTGGCGACGTTCGGCTGATCCGACGGGACCTCCGCGTCGAGCGAGGCCTTCATGCTTTCGAGGACGGAGCGGTCCAGGGTGCTCTTGATCGTGTAACCGCCGCGGTTGAGCTGGTCGAGCGAGAAGCCGGCCTCGGTGAGGTACTCGACCACGTACTTGCAGAAGAACCCGGCGTCGCCCGCGCCGATGCAGCCGTTGGGCTGGGTGTTGAGCGGGTTGGCCAGGCCGAGCGGGGTGGCGAGCGCCGCGTCCGCCTGCGCCTCGTCGATCATCTGCTGGTCACGCATCTGCTGGATGACCAGGTTGCGCCGCTCGAGCGCGGCCTGCGGGTTGGTGACCGGGTCGAACGCCGACGTGCTGTTGACCATCCCCGCGAGCAGGGCGGCCTGGGGCACGGTGAGCTGGTCGGGCGTGGTGCCGAAGTACGTGCGCGCCGCCGACGCGATCCCCGCCGCCCCGTTGCCGAACGAGACGATGTTGAGGTAGCGGGTGAGGATCTCCTCCTTGGAGAGCCGCTGCTCCATCTGGAGGGCGATCTGCGCCTCCTTGAGCTTGCGCGCGGGCGTCTGCTCGGTGGCCTTGAGCCGCTCCGTCTCGGTCTCCGCCGCGACGTAGAGCATGTAGTTCTTGACGTACTGCTGGGTGAGCGTGGACGCGCCCTGCACGACGTCGCCGGACGCGGAGTTGGCGACGAGCGCGCGCAGCGTGCCCTGCCAGTCGACGCCCTGGTGCTGGTAGAACCGCCGGTCCTCGACGGCGACGATGGCCGCCTTCATCGCGGGCGAGATCCCGTCGACCGGCACCGAATGACGGTTCTGGTTCTGCTCGAAGAACCGGGCGATCGGGACGCCCGAGGAGTCGGTGACGGTGGTGGCCTGCGGAAGCGGACCCTCCACGAGATCGGCCGACACCGTGTTGACGCTGTCGCCCGTGTCGCTCGCAACCAGCCCGAGGCCGGCGGTGAGGGGAAATGCCATCCCCGCGACCACGACACCCGCGAGGAGCCCGAGCCCGAGGAGCAGGCCGATCGGCCGGGCGAGATGGCGCGGGAAGCTCACGGAGCGCCAGGGTACGCGGACGGCCGAATGGAGCAGTGGATGTCACCCGACCGCGATTGAGTAGTTTTGCTCGGTTTCCGGTGGAACCGAGGGCTCCGAGAATCCGTCTGTGCTGGTCATGACGAGCACACGATCAGGGGAGGGGCCACCATGACGGGCCAGTGGAACTGGCGGGCAGCGGCGCGGTGTCGGACGGTCGACGCCGAAGGCCTCTTCGTCACGGGGGCGCGACAGCGGGAGGCGAGGCTGTTCTGCCGCGCCTGCCCGGTGCGCACCGAGTGCCTCGCCCATGCCCTCGACCAGCGCATCGAGTTCGGCGTCTGGGGCGGCATGACGGAACGGGAGCGGCGGGCGCTGCTGCGCGCCCGGCCGGACGTGTCGTCGTGGTCCGACCTCCTGCACGACGCCCGCACGGCGCACTACGAGTCGGTGGCCGACGAGACGGCCGACCAGCTGGCCCGCGCCGCGGAGCACGAGCACCGCCAGCACGGCCTGGACGAGACGGCATGACCGCCGATGTCCGCCATCCGGCCCCGCCCGGCCCGCAGGCGCCTCAGCCGCGCAGGGCCTCGAGCATGCGGAACAGGGCGTTGAGCACCGCGTCCAGATCGGCGGGGTCGCCGGTCTCGGCCAGCCACAGCGCGGCCTCGTTCATCGCGCCGGACAGCAGCCGGGTCAGTGGCACCACCGGCTGTGGCGCGATGATCCCGGCTCCGACCAGTTCCTGGAGCGCGTCGGCGAGGTGGTTCGCAGATCCGGCGTCGTCCATCGCCCGCCACTCGCTCCAGCCCAGCACCGCGGGGCCGTCGATCAGCATGATCCGCCGGACGGCCGGGTCGGTGCTCGCCGTGAGGAAGGCCCGGCAGCCCGCCGTGAGCTGCGCCCACGGGTCGTCCTCCGCGTCGGCGGTGGCGGCCACCACCTGCGCCACCTCGGCCTGCACCTGCGCGAGCACCGCCCGGAAGAGGTCGGTCTTGCCGCCCTCGAAGTGGTGGTAGAGCGCCCCCTTGGTGACACCGGCCTCGCCCACGATCTCCGCCAGCCCCACCGCGGCGTAGCCGCGCGTCGCGAAGAGCTGCCTGCTGACGTCCAGCAGGGCGGCCCTGGTGCGCTCCCGCTGCTGCGCCCTCGTCATCGAACCTCCGTTGACATACCGACGGTATGCGAACTACCGTCCGCGCATACCGATGGTATGTGAGCCGAGGAGACGCGATGCGAGTGACCAGCTTCTACCCCGTGATCGGCACCACCCGGCTGCGCGAGGCGCACGAGTTCTACACGCGCCATCTCGGCTTCGAGACCACGTTCGAGGCCGACTGGTACGTCAGCCTGCGCCGCGCGGGCCCGCCGTCGTACGAGCTCGCCCTCCTCGACCACACCCACCCCACCGTCCCGGAGGGCTACCGCCGCCCGGTCCAGGGGCTGCTGCTCAATTTCGAGGTGGCCGACGTGGACGCCGAGTGGGAGCGCCTCGTCGTGCGGGGCGGCCTGCGGCCGGAGCTCGAGCTGCGGAGCGAAGCGTTCGGGCAGCGCCACTTCATCGTCGCCGACCCGAACGGTGTGCTGATCGACGTGATCACCCCGATCCCGCCGGATGCGGAGTACGCCGCCGGGTTCGCCGGGTCGGCGCAGTCCGGCCAGGAGGGCTAGCGGGCCGGGCGCAACGAGTCGGCGGCGGAGCCCGCGGAGTCCGCCAGCCGCCCGCCGACCTCCCGCAGGCCGTCCAGGTCGGTGATGTCGCCGACGACCACCGGGACCCGGGCCACGGCCACACCCGGGTGGGCGCCGGTGAAGCGGGAGAGCAGCCGTTCCTCGCGCTCGGCCAGGTCGACGCGGTCGGCGTGCAGGCGCAGCACCGCCGTGGCCAGCGGCGCCGAGCGCAGGCCTTCGGCGGCTGCGCGTGCCTTCGTGGCCGAGAGGTCGGCGAGCACCGGGTGGGTGCGGTTGAGCACCAGGCCGGCGAGCGGCATGTCGTCGGCGGCGAGTCGGTCGACGAAGTAGGCGGCCTCGCGCAACGCGTCCGGTTCGGGCGCGGCCACCACGACGAAGGCCGTGCCCGGGGAGCGCAGCAGGGCGTAGGTGGCGGTGGCCCGCTCCCGGAACCCGCCGAACATCGTGTCGAAGGCCTGCACGAACGCCGACGCGTCGGCCAGCATCTGGCCACCGAGGATCGTGGAGACACCCTTGGCGAACAGCGAGAACCCCGCGCCGACGAGCTTGCGCAGGCCCCGCCCACCGGCCCGGGCCGGCGCGGACAGCAGGCGGATCATCCGGCCGTCGAGGAAGGTGGACATGCGCTGCGGGGCGTCCAGGAAGTCCAGCGCCGAACGCGACGGCGGCGTGTCGACCACGATGAGGTCCCACTCGCCGGTGGACGCGAGCTGCCCCAGCTTCTCCATCGCCATGTACTCCTGCGTGCCGGAGAACGACGAGGAGATGGTCTGGTAGAAGGGGTTGGCGATGATCGCCTCGGCCCGCTCGGGCTCGGCGTGCGCGTGGACCATCTCGTCGAAGGTCCGGCGCATGTCCAGCATCATCGCGTGGAGCTCGCCCCGAGCCGAGGCCACGCGGCCGGGCTCGTTGCCGAGGGCGGCCATGCCGAGCGCCTGTGCCAGGCGGCGCGCCGGGTCGATCGTGAGCACCACGGTGCGCCGGCCGCGTTCGGCCGCCCGGATCGCGAGCGCGGCCGAGGTGGTGGTCTTGCCGACGCCGCCGGAGCCGCAGCACACGACGATCCGGGTGTCGGGGTCGTCCAGTAGCGTGTCGACGTCCAGGGCGGGGGCGGGGCGGGGGCTCATCGAGCCCACCTCGGACAGCGCCGAGGCGCCCACGCCCTGCTCGCACAGCAACTCGGCGAGCTCGTAGAGCGAGCCGAGGTCGAGGCCGTCCACGAGGTCGGGCAGCTCGAGCCGGGGCAACGCGGTGGCCTCCTCCAGCCGGGTCGACGCCGCGGCCTCGCCGTGCACGCGCACTGCGTGCTCCACCGTCTCGGCGACGAGCCCGTCGATCACATCGGCCGGCAGGTCGAGGCCCGCGGCCGCGAGACCGGCGCGGATGCGGCCGGAGTCGACGCGACCACCCGCCGCGGCCGCCACCGACCGATCGGGCAGCCACTGCTGGCGCACCCGGTTGACGATCGCGGCCCCCACCGGGAACCCGGCGGCGGTGAGCTCATCGACGGTCTCGAGCGTCTCGGTGACCGGCAGGTCCTCCAGCAGCGTGACGAGGTGCACAGCGGTGAGCGGCGAGTGCAGTACCTGCACCACACCGTCGGCCTGGCTGTGGATCGGGCCGGTGCGGGCGAGGTCGGCCATCGCCTTCGTGACGTCGAGGAAGCTCACGACGCGGCCGGTGGGCGGGGCGTCGAGCACCACGGCGTCGTACACCGGGCGCCCGTCGGCCTCGCGCCGGTTGACGCACTCCTTCACCTTGCCGGTGAGCAGTACGTCACGCAGGCCGGGGGCGAGGGTCGTGGCGAACTCGACGGCGCCCATCCGGCGCAGCGTGCGCCCGGCCATCCCCAGCCGGTAGAACAGCTCGAAGTACTCCAGCAACGCCGCCTCGGCATCCACCGCGAGCGCCCTGACCTCGCCGCCACCCGGGGCCACCGCGATCCGGCGCTCCTCGTACGGGAGCGGGGCGGTGTCGAACAGCTGCGCGATGCCCTGCCGGCCCTCGACCTCGACGAGCAGGGTGCGTCTGCCCCCGGAGGCGAGCGCCAGCGCGAGCGCGGCGGCCACCGTGGTCTTGCCCGTGCCGCCCTTGCCGGAGACGACGTGCAGACGGGCGGCCGACAGTGCTGCTGGCCAACCGGATGAACTCACCGCACGCCCTCGCTGACGCTCGGTCGGCGCTTCGCGCTGGCGCTGTGCCGATGGTTCGCTCGCTGACGCTCCCTCACCGTTCCAGGTTACGGAGGTACGACGCGACCGGCCGTCCGAGCGGGTGAGGCGCTGGCTACAGTGACCTGTCATGACCTCCCCCGCTGCGTCGGACGTCAGGTGGGAATACCTCACCGCTCCCGTGCTGATCCACAACACCCAGGCCATCCTCAACAACTTCGGCCGGGACGGCTGGGAGCTCGTCACCATCACCGTCGGCGCCAACGCCGAACAGCTCGTGGCGTGGTTCAAGCGCCCGGTGCGGGGCTGAGCGCCGTGGCCACGCCGAGCGAGCGCCTCTCCGAGCTGGGCATCACGCTGCCCACCGTGCCCCCACCCGCGGGCGCCTACGTCCCCGCGCGCCGCGCCGGATCGTTCGTCTTCACCGCGGGCCAGGTGCCGATCGTCGACGGCAAGATCGCGGCCGTGGGCAAGGTCGGCGCCGAGATCGGCACCGACGAGGCCGCCGGCCTCGCCCGCATCTGCGCCCTCAACGCGCTCGCGGCCGTCCACGCCCTCGTGGGGATCGACGCCGTGGCAGGCGTCGTGAAGGTCGTGGGGTTCGTCGCGTCGGCCCCCGGGTTCACCGACCAGCCCGAAGTGATCAACGGCGCCTCCGACCTGCTGGGCGAGGTCTTCGGCGACGGGCACGCCCGGTCCGCCGTCGGCGTGGCGGAACTGCCGCGCGGCGTCCCGGTGGAGGTCGAGCTGGTCGTCGAGCTCGCGGAATCGTGACCACGCCGAGCTCCGCCAGCCACGAACTGCTCCTGCGGCTCGCCGGCCGCCTCCCGGACGAGCTCCTGTGGCGGATGCGCGACTGGCTCGCCGACGACGGGCGGGAGGTGCTCGGCGCCACCCTGCCGCGCGAGCTGCTGCGCCACCGCGTGGGCATCACCGACGCCGAGCGCGACCTCCTCGAGGTGGCCGTCGGGCGGGCACACCCGCTGCTCGACGCCGTCCTGCCCGTCGCGGAGCCATCGCAGGTCTCCGCGACGTTCCACCCGGGCGACGGTGAGGTCGACACAGCAGCGCTCGCCGTACTCGCCGTCGTCCGCGGCCATCCGGGCTGCGTCGAGCTCCGCCAGGCCTGGCGCGACGCGCAACGGGTCGTGGTGGTGCTCGGCGCCGAACGGCCGTGGGAGCTCGCCGGGACACTCCAGCGCATCCTCCGCGCCCACGGCGACCGCACACCGTGCGTGGAGGTGCTCCCACCGCACGGGGAGCGCTCCCCCCACCATCAGGCGGCCATCATCGGATCCAGGCCGCTGTGGCGATCCGCCACGGCACTGGTCGGCGCGTGAGGGGAGCGCCCGACACTAGGGGAGGAGGCCAGGTGGAGGACCGGACGTCGCAGGGGACGACGCACGACCTGCTGCTGGCACTGGCCGGGCGGGTCGACGACGACCTGCTGCGCTGGGCGCGCGAGCTGGTCGCCCTCGGCGAGGACGCCCGTGCCGTCGAGATGCTCACGGCGAGTCTCGTCGCCGCCAGAGCCGTACTGCCGGCGCCGGTCCGTTCCGCGCTGGTGGCCGCGGCCCACGCCGCACGCACCGACCTCGGGCCCGCCGCCGCGCTCCCGCAGCCGCGCCCGGAGGAGTCCACCGAGCACCGGTTCACCACTCCCGGCGGCAACGACCCGGTCGCGGGTGCCCTGCTCGAGTTCCCGGCCCGGCCGCTCACCGGCTGCAGCGTGCTGCTCGCCCGCCGCCTCACACCCGCGGGCACCGCACCGGGGCCGCTTCCGCATCCGGTCGTGCTGGTCCGGGTGCACGACGAGACGCGGCGTGCCGACGTGCTCGCCTACCAGCTCGGCGCAGCCCTCGAGCGGGCCGGCGCTCCCGCGTCGGTCGAAGTGCTGCCCGCCGACGGTCCGGTGCCGCACTACCACGCCGCGGCGCTCGACGCCGCCGTGGAGCTGCGCGAGGACCCGGCCGACGACCGTCCGTGGCGCCCGTCGCCCCGGCCCGACGAGGCCAGGAGCATCCCGGTGGCGCCGCCACCGCCCGAGCCGTCGCTGGAGCGGCACGCGCTCGCCCCGCCGGTCGCCGAGCTGCCCTACCGGCTCGCGCGCGAACCCCACCCCTTCGCGCCCGACCGCGTCCCCGCACCGGCACCGCGGCACCCCGACGAGCCCGCAGGCGCCGACGCAGGCGACCGTCATCGCGACCTCGAACCGGAGCCCGTCGACGAGGCGCCCGATGATGGCTCGGCGGCCGCCACGGCGCGGATGCAGCCCGCCGGCGCTCCGGCGCCGGAGGGGGCCGAGTCCGCCACCGTCCAGCTGTCCGCCGAACCGGGCCTCGACGCCGATCACCGCGACGAGGACGAGTACGACGACGAGCAGGACGAGGAGCAGGACGAGGAGCAGGACGACGAGGGCGACCTCGACGACGAGTACGACGACGAGGACGACGAGTACGACGAGGACGAGAAACGACGACGGCCCCGACGAGGACGGCCGCGACGGCGACCGCGACGGTCACTACGACGACCAGGACGACGCGCCGGCCGCCCACCCGGAGGAGAGGTTCCCGGAACCGCCGTCGCCCCACCCGCTCGCGGCCCCTCGGCCACTCCCCGCGCGCGACGACTCCCGTCCCGCCCGGCTCACGCCGCTGCCCACACCTCCGCCCACGCCGCTGCCGGCGCGGGGCAACCGCCCGCGTCCCACCGTCACGCCGATCTCGCGGGCCGCGGTGCCGAACCCCATCCAGCTGGTCCGGCGGGGTGGGTCCAACCCGGTCGCGCGGCCGATGCCCTTCACCGATCCGCGGCCGGCCCTCCGGCGCGTCGACGACGAGCGGGACGACCTCGAACCCCCCGTCGAGGAGCGCACCGAGCAGCCGCAGGAGCCGGAGCCTCAGCGGCGCGAGACGCCTGCCTTCGACTCGCTCAGCGATCCGCTGAACGGGCCGCTGCACCAGCCGCTGCTCGCACCGCTGCTGGATCCCACGAGGCCCGAGGACGACCCACTCGGCCTCCGGGGCCGCCGGCGGCGCCCCGAACCCGCGGCCCCGCCGCCACCACCTCCTCAGGACGACGAATGGTCGGGGGACTGGCTCTCCGGCACCTGGGCCATGGCCCCCTCGGCGCTCGAGGAACACCCCGGCGCGCGCTCCGAACAGGAAGCCGAGCCCGAGCCGGAGTCCGCGGAGGACGCCGAACCCGGCCGCCCCTCGCCGCGCCCCGTCCCACGCTCACCGGCTCGTCACCGCTTCCCGGACGCTTCGGCGGCGAACGGGACCCCGAGCCGCGACCTGGCAGACGGCGACGAGCCCGAAGAGGACGGCGAGGACCGTTCCGACCTCGGGCTGCGCCCGGAGTCGGTCGCCCGGCTCAGCGACGCCGACCGCCAGCTGCTCGCGCGCCTGCAGTCCGAGCTCCTGGAGGGCCGGCGGCAGCGGGTCGGCCGCGGCATCACCAACGGCAGCCACCGGGGCCCGCCTCCCGACTTCGCCAGCTGACGACAGCGCGAGCCGCACACCAGCGCTGCGGCAACCGCCGCGGCGCGCTGCTCGCCGCGGTCACGCAGCCCTGATCGGCGTGAGCCGCACGTCAGCGCTCTCGCCATCGCGGTGGTGCGCTGCTCGGATCGGCGGGGGTCAACCCACGGCGAAGCGAACCGCCTCCACCAGCTCCTGCACGCGCAGGCCGCGGGCGACATCGAGGGCGGGCGGCGGACCGGAGCCGTCGACGGCGGCGACGAGCTCGTCGAGCAGCGCGGCGTAGCAGGCGGTCGCATCGGCGCCGCGACCGGAGAGCCGGTGCCGCCCGGCGCCGCCGAACACGGTGAACTCGATCTCGGACGGGTCGACGGGCACGCACATCGACAGGGTCACGGTGCTCTGCGCCCCGCCCGCGTGCAGGAGCCCGAAGCGCCAGAGGTCGGGCTCCTCGTACCGAGCCCAGGGCACCTCGACGACGGGTCCGACCGCCGCGTCGAGGAGGTCGATCACGTGCGGCCCGATGTCGGTCAGCGCGCCCTCCTCCGTCCGCCACGAGGATGCGGCGTAAGGACCGCCGAGCAGCGCGCCGGAGATCCAGCGAGCCGACGCCACGGTGTCGGGCCCTGCGGGCTCCGCCGGCATCTCGGCGAGCCAGTCGCGGACGGAGGGCGCGTGCCGCATCGTCAGCACCATCGTCGAATGCACGCCGGCCCGCTCCACGGCGGTGACCACCGCACGGGCGTCCTCCACCGTGCCCGCGAGCGGCTTCTCGCAGATCAGGTGCTTGCCGGCGGCCGCCGCGAAGAGCGCGAGCCGCCCCTGCACCTGTGGTGGCACGGCGAAGGCCACCGCGTCGACGGCGTCGAACAGCACTTCGAGGTCGGCGTAGGCGTGCGCTCCGTACTCGGCGGCGATCTCGGCGGCGGCTTCCGGGCCGCGGGTCCAGACCGCCGTGACCTCGGTGTCCGGATGAGCCGCGAGGCCCGGCGCGTGCACCCTCCGGGCCCACGGGCCGCCGCCGACCAGACCCACTCGCAGCCGATCCATTCGCACATCCTGCCGCCTGTCGGACCGGTTCGCCCCGCCGGAGGCCACCGACGGGCGAGGGTGCACGGCACCGGCCGGCACAGCAGCGGGGCACTAGCCTGCTACTCGTGCCCTCCGCGCCGGCTGCCCCGCGACCGGCGGCGACCGTGTTGCTGGTGCGTGATCACCCCGAGCCGCCACCTGGGCGCACGCCGCTGCAGGTCTTCCTGCAGCGCCGGGTGGCGGGGATGGCGTTCGCGGGCGGGATGACCGTGTTCCCCGGCGGCGGCGTGGACGCGAGCGACCGGCCCGCTCCCGACCGCTGGGCGGGCCCGAATCCACAGTGGTGGGGCGAGCGGTTGGGGGTGGACGCCGACCTGGCCGGCGCCCTCGTGCAGGCCGCGGTCCGCGAGACGTTCGAGGAGTGCGGGGTGCTGCTGGCCGGGCCGGACCCGGCCGGCCTTCACCGGCATCGGGCCGATGTCGTGGCCCGCCGCCGGTCGTTCACCGACGTGCTGGCCGCCGAGGGGCTGGTGCTGCGCGCCGACCTGCTGCACAGCTGGGCGCGGTGGATCACGCCCCATGGCTACCCCCGCCGCTACGACACCGCGTTCTTCGTGGCGCTGGTGCCGGACGGGCAGGAGGCGGACGCCCACACCACGGAGGCGGTCGAGGCCCTCTGGTGGCATCCCGACGAGGCACTGGAGCGCTGGCAGGAGGACGAGATGCAGCTGATGCCGCCGACGGCGCGCACCCTGCAGGAGATCGCCGGGCTCGGCGAGAGCGCCGCGGTGCTCGCCGCGGCGCGGGAACGGGTGATCCGGCCGATCGTGCCGGAGGTGCGCCGGGACGGCGACCGGCTCGTCTCCGTTCTGCCCGACGACACCACGTACCCCGCCGTCGGCCTCCCCGCCTTCCCCACATGACCGGGCCCGCGTACGGCGTGCTGAGGCCGGTCACACCGCTGGCGGCGGTGCTGCTCGCCGAGAACCCCTCCCCGATGACCCTCGAAGGCACGAACACGTGGGTGCTGCGGGCTCCGGGCGAGGAGGCGTGCGTGGTGGTCGACCCCGGTGAGGAGGACGACGAGCACCTGCGGCGGGTGGCCGCGCAGGGCCCGGTCGCGCTGGTCCTGCTCACCCATCGCCATCACGACCACGCCGGCGGCGCACGCCGGTTCGCCGAGCTCACGGGCGCGCCGGTGCGGGCGCTGGATCCGTCGCTCGTGCTCGGGTCCGAGGCGCTCGGCGACGGCGACGTCGTGGCGGCCGTCGGTGTGGAGCTGCGCGTGGTCACCACCCCCGGCCACACGTCGGACTCGCTGTCGTTCCTGCTCGACGGGCCGGGCGCAGACCAGGCCGTGCTCACCGGCGACACCATCCTCGGCCGCGGCACCACGGTGATCGCACACCCCGACGGCGCGCTCGGGCCCTATCTCGACTCGCTCCGCCGGCTCGCCGGTCTCGCTCCCGGGACAGCCGTGCTGCCCGGCCACGGCCCGGAGCTCCCCGATGCGCCCGGCATCGCCACGGCGTACCTCGCCCACCGGGAGGAGCGGCTGGAGCAGGTGCGGGGAGCGCTCGCGCAGCTCGGCCCGGACGCGATCCCCCGCCAGGTGGTGGAGCTGGTCTACGCCGACGTCGACCAGGTGCTCTGGCCGGCAGCCGAACTCTCGGTGCGGGCGCAGCTGGACTACCTCCGGGACGGCTGAGGCCCGTTGCAGTAAAGCCACTTTCATGCCATCTGGTTGCATGAAAGTGGCTTTGCTGCAATCAGGACACCGTGGCCGACACCTCCGCATGCCGCGGCAGGAGGGTCGCGCGGCGCAACCACAGCACCGTCGCCAGCACCACCCCCGCGATGCCCCCGGACACGAAGGCCGCCGGCGGGCCGAACGCCTCCACGACGATCCCGGCGCTGGACTGTCCGGTGGCGATGCCGAGCGTGGCCGCCGTGATCACCCACCCGAACGCCTCGGTGGCGGTGCCGGGCGGGGCCGCGATGTCGACGGCGAGGGAGTGTCCGGTGACCATCGGGGTGATCAACGTTCCGGACAGGATCATCGTGACCACGAGCACCGTCAGCGAGCCGGTGGGCCCGACGAGCGCCATCGCGGCCACCAGCACCCCGAACCCGCCGAGCAGCGCGGGCATCCGCAGGTGCAGCGGGCGTGGCCAGGGCCGCATGCCGTAGAGCACGCCGGCGAGCACCGAGGAGATCGACCAGGCCGAGAGGAGCACGCCGCCCAGCGTGGGTGAGCCCCCTGCCGCGGTGACCGCGGGCACGCCGACCTCGACCGAGCCGATGACCAGCCCGAACCCGAGCGAGGCGAGCGCCACGGTGCGCATCCCGGGCCTGGCGAGCGCGCCCAGCAGGGAGACGCTGTCGTGAGCGGGTGCGCGTTCGACCCGGCGGGCGGGGCCGCTCAGCGCGAACCCGCCGGCCCCGAGCGCCATGGCCGTGCTGGCCGCCACGAGGCCGACGCCCGGCCACGGCGCCGCGACGAGGAACGCCGCGATCGCCGGGCCGAGGATGAAGAAGACCTCCAGGCTGATGGCCTCGTAGGTGAGGGCGGCCGCGCGGGCGGGCCCGGGCGGCACGAGCGCGCTCCACAGCGACCGGGACGCGCCCTCCAGCGCGGGGCGCACGATCCCCGCGACGGTCGCCAACGCCACCAGCACCGCCAACGGCTGCCCGGTCTCGATGGCGGTCACCAGGGCCGTGATCGCGACCACGAAGAGCGTGACGATCAGCAGCAGCGGTCGGCTGGGGCCCAGCCGGTCCATCACCCGGCCCTGAGCCACCGAACCGGCGGCGACGCCGACCATGGTGCCCGCGGAGACGAGCCCGGCGGCGGCGAACGACCCCGTCACGCGCTGGACGTAGAGCAGCGTCGCCAACGGCAGCATCGCGATCGGGAACCGGCCGATCGCGGAGGCGAGCACCGGCACCGCGGCACCAGGGGCGGTGAGGGCGGCGCGGTAGTCGGCGAGCGACGCTGATGACGACATGCCTTCAGGGTCGCACATTCTGGTACGGCCGTACCACTAGCTTTCGCCCGACACAGACGAACGGCACTGCCGGAGCAGTGCCGTTCGTATGGTCGGTTCCGGTGACTACCGGGCGCGGCGGGCGAGCCGCTCGGGCTCCAGGATCAGCACGCTCTTGCCCTCCAGCCGCAGCCAGCCGCGGTGGGCGAAGTCGGCGAGGGCCTTGTTGACGGTCTCCCGGCTCGCCCCGACGAGCTGCGCGATCTCCTCCTGCGTGAGGTCGTGCGTGACGCGCAGCAGGCCCGACTCCTGCGAGCCGAACTGGCGCGCGAGCTGCAGCAGCGCCTTCGCGACGCGACCGGGGACGTCGGTGAAGATGAGGTCGGCGAGCGCGTTGTTGGTGCGCCGCAGCCGGCGGGCCAGCACGCGCAGCAGCTGCTCGGCGATCTCCGGGCGCTTGCCGATCCACTCCCGCAGCGCGGGACGGTCCATCGTGAAGGTGCGGACCTCGGTGACGGCGGTGGCCGACGACGTGCGCGGGCCCGGGTCGAAGATGGACAGCTCGCCGAACATGTCCGACGGACCCGCCACCATGAGCAGGTTCTCCCGGCCGTCGGGCGACTTCCGCCCGATCTTCACCTTGCCGCTGCCCACGATGTAGAGCCTGTCGCCCGGCTCGCCCTCGGCGAAGATCACGTGCCCGCGCGGGAACTCCGCGGGCTCCAGCGCCTGGGCCAACGCCTCGGCCGCGTGGGGCTCAACCCCCTGGAAGATCCCTGCGCGGATCAGAACCTCGTCCACTGCGTCGCTCCTCGTCCCAGGCCGCGGCCCCGCGGCCGGATCACCGGCCGGTCAGTGTAGGGGTTGTGCGCACCCTGTGTGACGCCGCGGCCGTCGAATTGCCTGCACGACCGGGCGAGATTCACCCGGTCTCGCCCTCGTGGCCTGCTCAAGCCGCCTTGTTGCGGCGGGCCGACTTGCGTCCTCGCAAGCCTCGGTTCCGCAGCCGGAACAGCTCGAGTGCCCGACCCGATCCTTGCCGGAAAAGGGCACGTACCTCGTCCGGTCGGGGCCGCTCGAGGAGTTCTTCGACTTCCTCGGGGCGCACGGTCGTCTCCCGCAGCCGGGACTCGACGCGCTCCATGCCGAGGGCGAAGAACATCACCAGCAACGGTACGAGGACGGACAACCAGGCAGTCATGTCGGGAGAGATGCTCTCGCACCGCCGCCGGCAACGTAACGGCGGGGGTCGGCAGGCCGGCATCCCGTTACGGTTTCGTGACCCGAGCGGGCACGCTGCGTGACGATGCGCCCGCCCTCCGCCCCCGGCGCCGTCACGAGGTGTCGGGGGTCTTCCGTAGGCTTCCCACCGTGACCACCGCCTCCCGGAGCACGCCGACGCGGGGTGCCACGCCCGCTCCCGCAGCATCCTCCGCCGCGGCGCCCACCGCGACGGCACGCAGCGCGGCCCGCCTCGCCAAGCGGGTCGCCGAGGGCGAGCCCGCGCTCGGGCGCTCCCGGCGCGTCGGCCGGATGCTGCGCACGCTCGCCGCCACCCATCCCGACGCCCACTGCGAGCTCGACTTCACCACGCCGCTCGAGCTCGCCGTCGCCACCATCCTGTCCGCGCAGTCCACCGACAAGATGGTCAACTCCGTCACGCCGGCGCTCTTCCGGCGCTACCCCACCGCGCTCGACTACGCGCAGGCCGACCGCGCCGTGCTGGAGGAGGAGATCCACAGCACCGGCTTCTTCCGGAACAAGGCCAACTCCCTGATCGGGCTGGGCAGCGCCGTCGTCGAGAAGCACGACGGCGTGCTGCCGCACACGATGGAGGAGCTGGTTGCGCTACCCGGGATCGGCCGCAAGACGGCCAACGTCATCCTCGGCAACGCGTTCGGCATCCCGGGCATCACGGTCGACACCCACTTCGGGCGCCTGGTGCGGCGCTGGGGCTGGACCCAGGAGGAAGACCCGGTCAAGGTCGAGCACGCGATCGGCGCGCTCGTGCCCAAGCGCGACTGGACGATCGTGTCCCACGAGGTGATCTTCCACGGCAGGCGGGTCTGCCATTCCCGCAAGCCGGCGTGCGGTGCGTGCTCCCTGAGTGCCGACTGCCCGGCCTTCGGCGCCGGCCCCACCGATCCGGTGCAGGCGGCCGCGCTGGTGAAGGGGCCGTCGCGCGCCCACCTGCTCGCGGTGGTCGGCATCCCCGACGACGAGGCGCCTCCCGCGGCCGGCGGCGAGGACGCCGACGCCCCGTGAGCCGCGAGCCGGGCGCCGGTCCCGGCACCGGGGTGCGTCGCTCGGAGATCGTCGCCACGGTGGTGGTCGCGTTGCTCGCGGCGGTCGCCGTGTTCGCGCTGTGGCCCCGCGACCACACCCCTGCACCCACGCCCGCCCCGGGCACTGCCGCGGAGCAGGTGCAGAGGTCCGATGCGGAGCTGGCCGCGGCCCGCGTCGCCGCGGGGTCGGTGCCCTGCCCCGGGCCCACCGGCGCGCCACCGGCGGGTCCACTCGCCGGCGTCACCGCCCCGTGCCTCGGCACCCCCGGCGCCGTCGACGTCGGCGCGGCCCTCGCCGGCCGCCCGGCGCTGGTCAACGTCTGGGCGTCCTGGTGCGTGCCCTGCCGGGAGGAGCTCCCGGCGCTGGCCGAGTACGCGGCCCGGCCGGGGGCCGTGCCGGTGCTCGGCATCGACATGCGCGACGACCCGCGCGCCGCACTCGCGCTGCTGGCCGAGCTCGGGGTCGGGTTGCCGACGATCACCGACCCGGACGGCGCCCTGCGCGCGGCGCTCGACGTGCCACCCGCGCTGCCCGCGTCGTACGTCGTGCGCGCCGACGGCACGGCCGCCCGGGTCGACCCGCCCACCCCGTTCCGCACCGCCGACGAGGTGGCCGCGGCCGTGGAGCGGCTCTCATGACCGCTCCCAACGGCGGGCTACGCCCCGAGCGGGCGCCGGGGTGGCTGCGGCCGCTGCTGTCCGGCGTCCGTGACGTCGACGCCGCCGCGCTGGTCCGCCACCGTCTCCTGCCGCCGGCCGACGGGCGGCGGGCCGCCGTGCTGGTGCTCTTCGGCGAGGACCCCACCGAAGGCCCGGACGTGCTGCTCGTCGAACGCGCCAGCACCCTGCGCGACCACGCCGGGCAGGTGGCCTTCCCCGGCGGGGGCACCGACGCCGACGACACCGACGCCGTGGCCACGGCGCTGCGGGAGGCCGAGGAGGAAGCGGGCGTCGAACCGGAAGGGGTGGTGCCGCTCGCGGTGCTACCCGACCTGTTCGTGCCGCCGTCCGGGTTCATCGTCACACCGGTGCTCGCCCATTGGGCGCAGCCGGTGGCCGTGCACGCGGTCGACCCCCGCGAGACGGCCGCCGTGGTACGCGTACCGGTGGCCACGCTCACCGATCCGGCCCATCGAATCCAGGTCCGTCACCCGTCCGGGTTCACCGGTCCGGCCTTCGTCACGGCGGGGTTGCTCGTGTGGGGTTTCACCGGGGGCCTATTGTCCGCGCTGTTGGATCGGGGCGGTTGGGCGCGACCGTGGGACACCACTCGGGTGATGGACCTCGACGCAGCGTGGTCGGCAGCACGGGCCGACCGGCAGGAGATTGCGGGATCGTGAGGGTGGGGGCAGGGACGACGTGAGCTGGGTTGATCTCGTCGTCGTACTGCTCGCCTTGATCGCAGCCGTCTCGGGATGGCGCCACGGCATGGCCGTGGCGCTGTTGTCGTTCGTGGGCGTGCTCACCGGAGCGGTGCTCGGCGTCCGGCTGGCGCCGCTGCTCGCGGCGGGCGTCGAGGCGCCCACCACCCGCGTGATCGTGAGCATCGTCGTCGTCGTGCTGCTGGTGGCGCTCGGCGAGACCACCGGCGTCTTCTTCGGCAGGCGGATCCGCGACCGCATCACCGGCCAGCGTTCGCTGCAGGTCGACTCCACGCTGGGCTCGGTGCTGCAGGCGATCACCGTCGTGGTGGCGGCGTGGCTGGTGGCGCTCCCGCTCGCCTCGGCCAGCTTCCCGGGCCTCGCCGCGGGCGTGCGCGGCTCGGAGGTCCTGCGCGCGGTCGACAACGTGATGCCCGAGGCCGCCAAGGCGCTGCCCGAGGAACTGCGGCAGCTGCTCAACAACTCCGGTTTCCCGGACGTGCTGAGCCCGTTCGCGGAGACCCCCATCACCGAGGTCGGCGCACCCGACCCCGCGCTCGCGCAGAGCGCGATCGTCGGTGACGTCGCGAGCAGCGTGCTCAAGGTCCGCGGCCGCGCACCGTCGTGCGCGCGGCAGCTCGAAGGCACCGGGTTCGTGATCGGGCCGGAGCTGGTGATGACCAACGCGCACGTCGTCGCGGGCACGGCCGAGACCGGCGTGGAGGTGGTCGGCCGGCGCGGGCGGGTGCAGGAGCTCGACGCCGAGGTGGTGCTCTACGACCCCGCCGTGGACGTCGCCGTGCTCCGCGTGCCCGACCTCGACGCCCAACCGCTCCAGTTCGACGCCCAGGCCGCCGGCGCGGGCGACGACGCGATCATCGTCGGCTACCCGCTCGACGGCCCGTACACGGCCACGGCCGCCAAGGTGCGGTCGATGATCCGGCTCAAGGGCCCCGACATCTACGACGACGGCGAGGTCACCCGCGAGGTGTACACGGTGCGGGCCGTGGTCCGCTCCGGCAACTCCGGCGGCCCGATGATCGCGCCGGACGGCCGCGTGATCGGCGTCGTGTTCGGCGCCGCACTCGACGACCAGGAGACCGGCTTCGTCCTCACCGTCGACCAGGTGGCCGGCGCGGTGCAGGCAGCCAGCAACCTCCGCCGCGAGGTCGACACGGGCAACTGCGCCGCCTGACGCAGCGAGCTGTTCCCCCGACGCACCCCGTCTCGGCTCGCGCGACCCGTCGACGGGAAGCGCGACCGGACAACGGGTGCGCGAGCAGAAGCGGGGAGCGTCCACGGCGCAGGGACGGCAGGATCCGCCCACGCACCCCGATCCGGCCCACGCAACCCCTCGCCGCCGACGCAACCCATCGACGGGAAGCGCGACCGGAATGCGGGTGCGCGAGCGGAGACGGGGAGCGTCCACAGCGCGCCGACGGACAGGACCCACCCACGCACTCCCATTCGGCCCACGCAACCCCTCGCCGCCGACGCAACCCATCGACCGGTAGCGCGACCAGACAACTTGTGCGCGAGCAGAAGCGGGGAGCGTCCACGACGACGGGACGACAAGTCCCGCCCACGCACCCCAGTTCCGCCCACGCAACCCCTCGCCGCCGACGCAACCCATCGACCGGTAGCGCGAGCGGAGAACTTGTGCGCGAGCAGAGGGCGAGGGCGTCAGCCGGGGCTGGAGTTGGTGTGCAGCCTCAGAGTTCGAACTCGCCCGCACGCACCCCGGCGAGGAACGCGGTCCAGTCGGCGGCGGGGTAGTGGTGCGGCGGGAGGGCGCGGTCCTTGGTGTCGCGTACCGCTACCGCAGCGGGCAGGAACGCCACCTCGACGCAGTTCTCACCATTGCCACCGCTGAAGCTGCTCGTGAACCAGCGGAACTGCTCGTCGCCCACGGGCTCGTCTCCTTAGCATGGGCCGCCCCCGGCCAGCCGGCGGACCAGTGCCAGCGACTCGGCCGGGTCGAGCGCATCGGACAGCACGCTCTCGAACGCCACCTTAGCCCGCGCGACCTCCTCCTTTTTGTCGAGAATCAACGCGCCGATCGTGTGCTCGACGTGGGCCATGTCTGGCTCGCCCAGGTCACCGAAGCCGATGATCGTGAAACTGGAAGCAAGCCCGGCGTGTGCGCCCACTGCGCTGGGCAGCACCCCCAGTGTCACCGTGTCCAACTCGGCAAGCAGCGCAATCTGGTTGAGCTGACTGCGCAGGACCTCGGGGCCGCCCACCGGCCGGTGCAGGACCGACTCGTCGATCACCGCCACGACCTCCAGCGGGTCGTCGACCGAGGTCAGCCGCTGCTGGCGGTACAGGCGGGCGGCGACCTCGTTCTCCAGTTCCTCGGCGGTGCGTCGCACCGGCACCGCGCGCATCAGCGCCCGCGCGTAGTCGGCGGTCTGCATCAGGCCGGGCACGTAGCCCAGGGTGAAGATCTGGACCCTGCTGGCCTCGGTCTCGAAGGCGATGTAGCTGTTGTTGCCCAACCCGTAGGCGCGCCACCAGCCCGGCTGCCCGGCCTCGCGAGCGAGCTCCAGCAGCTCGTTCCACCGGGCCCCGCCCACGTCGTAGACGTCGAGCATGCTCTTCACCCAGTGCACGTCGATCACGACCTGGGCGTTCTCGATCCGGCTGAGCTTGCTCACCGAGAAGTCCAGCTTGGGGGCCACCTGCTCCAGGGTGAAGCCGGACTGCTCGCGCAGCAGCTTCAGCTGCCGGGCCAGCACCCGGCGCCGGATCATGGAACCCTCGTGCCGCGTCACGTGACCCCCCGCTGTGTATCGATCACGGATCGTGGCACAGGGGAACGCCGGATCGGGATTTCCACCGCGGCCCACGCACACTGGGTCGGCCGACGCACCGCGTGTCGGCCCACGCGCCCCGTCGACGGGTGGCGTCAGCGGGAACGGGGTGCGGGAGCGGAGTCGGGGGTGCGTCAGCGGGCTCGGCGCGCGCATTCGCCGCTCGTCACCGCGCTCGCACGGACGCTCACGCTCTGCCGAACGGTGCAACGCCGAGAGCTGATCATCCGATTCCACCTCCGTGAACCGCGCCAGAGTTCGATCGGATGCGGCCGTCTGGATCATCGCTCCGCTGCTGGCGGGGGCTGTGGCCGCCGCGGCCGGGGTGATGTTGCTCGGCTGGCCGCACCGGCCACCGCTGCCCGGGCAGGCGGGCGCGGTGGCCGCGGTGACGCTCGCGGTGGTGGCTGCTCTGCTCGTGTTCGCCCCGGCCGTGCCGCCGCGGCCGGGGGCGTCAGACGTCGCGCGTGATCGTCTGCTCGCGGCCGGGGCCCACCCCGATCGCGCTCACCGGCGCGCCGGTGAGCTCTTCGATCCGCTGCACGTACGTCCGGGCGTTGGCCGGGAGGTCGTCGAAGGTGCGGCACGCCGAGAGATCCTCGAACCAGCCGGGTAGCTCCTCGTAGACCGGTACGGCGTGGTGCACGTCGGTCTGGGTCATCGGCATGTCGTCGACGCGGCGTCCGTCGACCTCGTAGCCGACGCAGATCGGCACCGTCTCCAGCCCGGAGAGCACGTCGAGCTTGGTGAGGAAGAAGTCGGTGATGCCGTTGACGCGGACGGCGTAGCGGCCGATGACCGCGTCGAACCAGCCGCAGCGGCGCGGGCGCCCGGTGGTGACACCGACCTCGCCACCCGCCTTGCGCAGGTGCTCGCCCATCGCGTCGAGGAGCTCGGTGGGGAACGGGCCGGATCCCACGCGGGTGGTGTAGGCCTTGAGGATCCCGATCACTCGCGTGATCTTGTTCGGTCCGATGCCCGAGCCGACCGCAGCGCCGCCCGCCGTCGGGTTCGAGCTGGTGACGAACGGGTAGGTGCCGTGGTCGACGTCGAGCAGGGTGCCCTGCGAGCCTTCGAGCAGCACGCTCTCGCCGGCCTCGAGGGCCTTGTTGAGCAGCAGGCGCGTGTCGGCGATCCGCTCGGCGAACCGGCTCGCGTGCGCGAGGACGGTGTCCACGACCTGGTCGACCTGGAGCGCCCGCCGGTTGTAGACCTTCACCAGCACCTGGTTCTTGTAGTCGAGGGCGGCCTCGACCTTCTGGTGCAGGATCTTCTCGTCGAGCACGTCCGCCACGCGCACGCCGACCCGGGCCACCTTGTCCTGGTAGGCCGGGCCGATCCCGCGACCGGTGGTGCCGATCTTGGCCTTGCCCAGGAACCGCTCGGTGACCTTGTCCATCGCCACGTGGTACGGCATGATCAAGTGCGCATCCGCGCTGATCATCAGCTTGCTCGTGTCCACGCCGCGCGCTTCCAGGCCGGAGAGCTCGTCGAGCAGCACGCCGGGGTCCACCACCACGCCGTTGCCGATCACGTTCTTCACGCCGGGCGTGAGGATCCCCGAGGGGATCAGGTGCAGGGCGAAGTCCTGCCCGTCGGGCAGCACCACCGTGTGGCCGGCGTTGTTGCCGCCCTGGTAGCGAACCACCCACTGGACCTGACCACCCAGCAGGTCGGTGGCCTTGCCCTTGCCCTCGTCGCCCCACTGGGCGCCGATCAGCACGATCGCAGGCATGTGAAACTCCAGTCCTGGCCGCGCCTCGACCGCGGCGGGAAGGGTAACCGATCAGTGAGGCAGATCGATTCGGACATGGTGCTGCTGACCTGCCCCGATCCAGGGCGGGCACGGCGGCTCCGGGTGCACGGTAGTCGTACCTCCGACCATCTCGCTGCTCTGGCGGCAGTGGCGTTGCCCGCTCGCCCCGGCCGCACGGACCTCGACCCAGTGCTCGCCGAACATTCCCCGCGGCGGATCGTCGTCGCCGGCACCGACGCCGACCTGGCAGCCGTGCTGCTGCGGCTGCTGCGGACCGAGCGCCTGGACGTCGAGGTCGCGTACCTGCCGCATGCGCGCTCACCCGCCTCCGCGGCGTGGGGGCTGCCCACCGGCGCCGCGGCGGCCGCGCTCGCGGTGTCCGGGACCGCGGCGCCCGTGCCCCTGGTGCGGGACGACACCGGTGGCGTGCTCGTGGGCCGCGGAGAGATCCGCGACGTCCGCGGCGAGTGCTATTGCGACGAGACGCTCGTGCTGCGCGGGCACGCCCGCCGGCTCGTCGTCACGCCAGGGCCGGGCGGGATCGCCGTGCGGGCGGGATGGGGCGGCCGGGCAGCGGACGGACGGGTGCGGGCGTTACCGGCCCGTGCTCCCCGTGGCGCCGGCTCCGCGACCGGCCGAGCGGTCCAGGTGGGCTGCGAGCCCGCGATCGTCGTCGCCGACGGCGTACCGCACCCGCGTCCGATTCCCCGAAGGACCTGGTACCGGCATACGACCGACTGGCTGCTCGTCCTCCCCTGAACGCGGGATCGGCGTCACAGTCAGTGAGGCCAGGACACACCGTGTTCACCTGATCAGATCACGTCCGAAACATGGCGTTCCTACGTTCGGCCGAGGGCCGGAGCACGGCGGCCCGTCGCTCCCGGAAGGAACGCCTGTGACCGCATCTCGCTCTCGCCGAACCATCAGGGTCGCCGCGCTGCTGACAGCCGGCCTGATGCTGTCCGCCTGCGGCGCCCGCGTCGACGCCGCCGGCGCCGGTGGCGCACCCGCCGCACCTTCCTGCGTCGACACGTCGGGCAGCGAGATCAAGGTCGGGTTCCTCAACTCGCGCTCCGGCACGATGGCGATCAGCGAGAACACGGTCTTCGACTCGCTCTCGCTCGCCGCGGAGCAGATCAACGCCGCGGGCGGGGTGCTCGGCAAGCAGCTGTCGATCGTCGCGGAGGACGGCGCGTCGGAGCCCACGATCTTCGCCGAGAAGGCGCAGAAGCTGATCCGCAGCGACTGCGTAGCCGCGGTGTTCGGCGGCTGGACCTCGTCGTCGCGCAAGGCGATGCTGCCGGTGTTCGAGAGCAACGACTCGCTGCTCTTCTACCCCGTGCAGTACGAGGGCCTGGAGTCGTCGAAGAACATCTTCTACACCGGCGCCACCACCAACCAGCAGATCATCCCGGCGCTCGACTACCTCAAGGAGCAGGGCGTCACGAGCCTCTTCCTCGTAGGCAGCGACTACGTCTTCCCGCAGACCGCCAACAAGATCATCAAGTCGTACGCGGCGGCGAACGGCATCGAGGTCATGGGCGAGGAGTACGCCCCGCTCGGCCACACCGACTTCGCCACGATCGTGGCGAAGGTCCGCGACGCCGGCGCGGGCGCGGTGTTCAACACCCTCAATGGCGACTCCAACGTCGCGTTCTTCAAGGAGTACAAGAACCTCGGCCTGACGCCGGCCGCGATGCCGGTGATCAGCGTGTCGATCGCCGAGGAGGAGGTCGGCGGCATCGGCGTGGACAACATCGTCGGCCAGCCGGTGGCCTGGAACTACTACCAGACGATCGACACGCCCACGAACCAGCAGTTCGTCGAGGCCTTCAAGACGAAGTACGGGGCCACCCGCGTGACGTCGGACCCGATGGAGGCGGCGTACACGTCGCTCTTCCTGTGGAAGGGCATGGTCGAGAAGGCCGGGTCGTTCGACGTCGCGGCGGTGCAGGCGGCGGCAGGCGGGGTCAGCTACGACGCCCCCGAGGGCACCGTCACGGTGAACGGCGAGAACCACCACATCGCCAAGACCGCCCTGATCGGCAAGATCGGCGCCGACGGGCTCATCCACACCGAGTGGTCGTCGGGCGAGCCGATCGAGCCCGACCCCTACCTCAAGACGTACCCGTGGGCCGGCGGGCTGGCCGGCTGAGCGGAGCTTGCGGAGCGAACATCGGAGCGATCGTGGACGTCCTCGTCACGCAAGTTTTCAACGGCCTGTCCGGCGGCTCGATCCTGCTGCTCGCCGCGCTCGGCCTCGCGCTCACGTTCGGCCAGATGGGCGTGATCAACATGGCGCACGGCGAGTTCATCATGGCCGGCGCCTACACCGCCTACGTCACACAGAACGTGCTGGGCGCCGCCGGGCTGTCGCTGCTGGTGTCGCTGCCGATCGCGTTCGCGGTCGGCGGTGTGCTCGGGGTGGTGCTGGAGGCCACCCTGCTGCGCCGGATGTACCACCGGCCGCTGGACACCCTGCTCGTCACCTGGGGTGTCTCGCTGGTGCTGCAGCAGCTGGCCAGGGACGTGTTCGGCACGGCGGGCGTCGACGTGCCGGCGCCCGGCTGGCTCTCCGGCCCGGTCGAGGTGCTCGGGTTCGCCTTCCCGCGCACACGGCTGTTCATCCTGCTGCTCGCGGTGGCGGCGTTCCTCGTGCTCGCCGCTGCGCTGCGCTACACCGCGCTCGGCCGCCGGATCCGCGCCACGGTGCAGAACCGGCCCCTCGCCGAGACCGCCGGGATCTCCACCCGCGCCACCGACCGCCTGACGTTCTTCATCGGGTCCGGGCTCGCCGGCGTCGCGGGCGTGGCGCTCACGCTGATGGGCTCGATCTCGCCGAACCTCGGCACGTCCTACATCGTCGACGCGTTCCTCGTGGTCGTCGTCGGCGGGATCGGCCAGATCAAGGGCGCGGTGATCGCCGCATTCCTGCTGGGCGTGGCGCAGAGCTGGATCGAGTACTCCACCACCGCGTCGATCGCGAAGGTGCTCGTGTTCGCACTGATCGTCGCGTTCCTGCAGGTCAGGCCGCAAGGGATCTTCACCGTGCGCACCAGGAGCCTCGCGTGAACCGGCGCTGGGCGGTGCCCGCCGCGTTCGCCGTGGCGGCGGTGCTGCTGTTCGCCGTGGCCCCGCTCGCGCTCAGCCCGTTCCGGCTCGACCAGCTCGGCCGCTACCTCTGCTTCGCCATCGTCGCGGTCGGGATCGGGCTGTCGTGGGGACGCGGCGGGATGCTGACCCTCGGTCAGGGCGTGTTCTTCGGGATGGGCGCCTACCTGATGGCGATGCACCTGAAGCTCGCCGACGCCGGCCCGGGCGGCACACCCGACTTCATGGCGCTGATCTCGTCGGACGGCGTGCCCTGGTGGTGGGAGCCGTTCCGCTCCGAGATCGTCACGCTGGTCGCGATCCTGCTGCTGCCCGCCGCGGTGGCCGCCGTGCTCGGGTTCGCGACCTTCCGGCGCCGCGTTCGCGGGGCGTACTTCGCGATCCTGTCCCAGGCGCTCGCGGCGGCGTTCGCGATCCTGCTGATCGGCAACCCCACCGGCACCGGCGGGTCCACCGGCCTGTCCGGCTTCCGCGGCTTCTTCGGGTTCGCGCTCTCCGACCCCGCCAACCGCCTCGTGCTGTTCTGCACGGCCGCCGGTGTGCTGCTGCTCATGCTCGCGCTGGTCCGCCAGCTGATGGTCAGCCGCTACGGCGAGCTGCTCGTGGCCTGCCGCGACGCCGAGGAGCGGGTGCGGTTCCTCGGCTACGACCCGGCCAACATCAAGACGGTCGCGTTCGTGGTGGCCGCCTTCATGGCGGGCATCGCCGGGGCGCTGTTCGTGCCGATCGTCGGCATCGTCTCGCCCAACGACGTCGGCATCGTGCCGTCGATCGGGATGCTCATCGGCGTCGCCATCGGCGGCCGCACCACGCTCTTCGGGCCGGCGCTCGGCGCCATCGCCGTGGCATGGGCGGGCAGCACGCTGTCGGAGCAGTTCCCGTCCGGCTGGACCTACGCGCAGGGCCTGCTGTTCATGCTCGTGATCGCCTTCCTGCCCGGCGGCCTCGCGTCGCTGGCATGGCGGCGACGGGCGCGGGCGGCGGAACCCGCACCGTCCTCGCAACCCGTTCCGGCTACGCAATGAGCGAGCGCATGTCTCCCTGTGCGGGAAGCCCGCTGGGAGCCGCTTGCGGGCCGGCGCGGCGCCATGAAGGGCCCGCAAGCCCGCCGGAGCGGAGCGGAGGCAAATGAACAGGGATTATCTGGAGATCTCCGGGCTCACGGTGAGCTTCGACGGGTTCGTGGCCGTGGGCGGCGTGGACCTCTCGGTGCTGCCCGGCGACCTCCGGTTCCTCATCGGGCCGAACGGCGCCGGCAAGACCACCCTCATCGACGCCGTGTCCGGCCTCGTGCCGGCCACCGGCTCGGTTCGCTACGGCGGGCAGGAACTCACCGGCCGCAAGGTGCACCGGATCGCCCGGCTCGGCGTGGGCCGGACGTTCCAGACCGCCACCGTGTTCGAGGAGCTCACGGTGCTGCAGAACCTCGACATCGCGGCCGGCCACCACCGTGGCCCGCTCACGCTCGTCCGGCGCAGGAAGGGCATCCCCGCGGAGGTCGAGCAGACCCTGGACACGGTCGGGCTCACCGACCTGATCGACGCCCCCGCAGGGGTGCTCGCGCACGGCCAGAAGCAGTGGCTCGAGATCGGCATGCTGCTCGTGCAGGACGCTCGGCTGCTCATGCTCGACGAGCCCGTGGCCGGCATGAGCGCGGAGGAGAAGGACGAGACCGGGCGGCTGCTGCAACGCATCGGCGCCGACCGCACCGTCGTCGTGGTGGAGCACGACATGGACTTCATGCGCTCCTTCGCGAACTCGGTCACCGTGCTGCACGCCGGCAAGGTGCTCGCCGAGGGCAGCGTGCGCGAGGTGCAGGCCGACCCCCGCGTGCAGGAGGTCTACCTCGGGCCCGGACACCACTCGCAGGCCGAGGTCGAGACCATCCTCGGGGAGGTTTCCTAGTGCTCACGATGACCGACCTCGAGGTCGGCTACGGCCGCACCGCCGTGATCCACGGCGTCACGGTCGAGGTGCCCGCGGACGGTGTGGTGGCCGTGATGGGCCACAACGGCGCCGGCAAGACCACGCTCCTGCGCGCCGCGGTCGGGCTGCTGCCCACCCGCTCGGGCCGGATCCTTCTGAACGGCGAGGACGTCACCGGCACGCAGCCTCACCAGCGGGTGCGGCGCGGCCTGGCGTACGTGCCGCAGGGCCAGCAGTCGTTCGGGCAACTGACGACGCTGGAGAACCTGCAGGTCGTGGCCGACACGAAGCCGCGCGGCAAGGGTCTGATCGACGAGGCGCTCGACCTGTTCCCCGCGCTGAAGGAGCTGCTCGGCCGTCGCGCCGGGCTGCTGTCGGGCGGGCAGCGCCAGCAGCTCGCGATCGCCCGCGCGCTGATCACCCAGCCGCGGATGCTGATCCTCGACGAGCCCACCGAGGGCATCCAGCCCTCCGTGGTGGCCGAGATCGAGGAGGCGATCCTCGGGCTCACCCGCCGCGGCGGGCTCTCGGTGCTGCTGGTGGAGCAGCACGTCGGTTTCGCCCTCGACGCCGCGGGCCACTACTACGTGCTCGCCGCCGGCCGGGTGACGGCCGACGGACGCGGCGGCGCCGACTCGGTCACCGACGTGCGGTCGGCGATGGCGATCTAACCGGCTGAACCGGAGTCGCTACCCCACGACGCCCGTGATCAGGTCGCGCACCGGGCCGGCGTCGATCCCGCGGTTCTCCAGCTCCTGGACGATCGCGTCGGCCACGGCAGCGGCACCTTGCGCCGCGACCTCGGGCCCCGCCTGCGCGATGTCGGCCTCGACGTTCTGCCGCAGCACCGACCCGCCGTACCAGAGACCCAGCACGAGGGCGGCGACCGGCAGCAGCAGCGACGCGGCCAGGCCGAGCCCCGCGATCGCCTTCGGCCGGGCGATCACGAGCGCGATCACGGCGAGCACGAACACCACGAGGGCGCCGAACATCACCCCGCCCAGGCTCATCACCTGGCCCCCGACGGCCCCGAGCGGGTCGCCGGAGAGGATGTCGACCGACACCAGCGTCTGGTAGGTCAGGTAGTACAGCAGCGCGGACAGGGCCAATGCCAGGAGCAGGACCAGGCCGGAGAAGGCCTGCCCGCGCCTGCGCGGCCGCCCGGACGAGTAGTCGTCGTCGTACTCGTCGTCCACCGGGCGGGATCGCGGCGCCGGACTTCGGGGGATCTCCGCCCGCACGGTCGGGATCGGGGTCGTGGGGAGGAACGCTCCGCGGTCCGGGGCCTGCGGAGCCATCGGTCGCTGTCCGGCCGGATGGGGAGCGGTCGGATGGGGAGCGGACGGGTAGGTAGCAGTCGGTCGGGGAGCCGCATCGAAACGTGGCGGGCCCCACTGGGATGGCTCGCTCATCCGGGCACCATCTCACGATCAGGTGACGGCCGCCGGGTGGGTGCATGCGCTGCGTCACGGCGCCCGCGATCAGCTACGGCGGCGGAAACATGATCGAAGCATCCGAGTAACAAACCGCGGTGAGGATGGCGGGATGCACCTGAGCCCCCAGGAGCGCGACAAGCTGCTCGTTCACGTCGCGGCCGACGTCGCGCGGGCCCGCAAGGCGCGCGGGCTGCGGATGAACTACCCCGAGGCGGTCGCGTTGATCACCGACCACGTGCTGGAGGGCGCCCGCGACGGACGCAGCGTCGGGGATCTCATGTCGAGCGGACGAGAAGTCCTCTCGAAGGCCGACGTGCTCGACGGCGTGGGCGAGATGCTCGACTCGGTGCAGGTCGAGGCCACCTTCCCGGACGGCACCAAGCTCGTCACCGTCCACAGCCCGATCGTCTGATGGTCCCCGGTGAGGTGCTCCCCGCCGAGGAGCCCGTGGAGCTGAACCCGGGCCGCGAGCGCACGACGCTCGTGGTCACCAACACCGCCGACCGGCCCGTGCAGGTCGGCTCGCACTACCACTTCGCAGCCGTGAACCCGGGTCTGGAGTTCGACCGGGCCGCGGCATGGGGCCGCCACCTCGACATCCCCGCCGGCACGTCCGTGCGGTTCGAGCCGGGCGTCGAGCGGGAGGTCGTGCTCGTGCCGCTCGCCGGCGCCCGCCGGGTGCCAGGGCTGCGCCCGGAGTACGCCGGTGCGCTCGACGAGAGGGGACCGGAGTGACGTCCATCGAGCGTAGCCGCTACATCGACCTGTTCGGCCCCACCGTCGGCGACCGCGTCCGGCTCGCCGACACCAACCTGCTGATCGAGGTCACCGAGGACCGCAGCCGCGGTGCGGCGTCCGGCGACGAGGTGCTCTTCGGCGGCGGCAAGGTGATCCGCGAGTCGATGGGTCAGGCGGCGATCACCAGCGCCGACGGGGCGCCCGACCTCGTCATCACCGGCGCGCTGATCCTCGACCACTGGGGAGTGATCAAGGCCGACGTCGGTGTCAGCGACGGGCGGATCGTCGGCATCGGCAAGGCCGGCAACCCCGACACGATGGACGGCGTGGACGAGGCGCTGGTGATCGGCCCGTCCACCGAGGTGATCTCCGGGAACGGGAAGATCCTCACGGCGGGCGGGATCGACTCGCACGTCCACTTCATCTGCCCGCAGCTGGTCGACACCGCGCTCGCCGCCGGGATCACCACGCTCGCCGGCGGCGGCACCGGCCCCGCCGAGGGTTCCAAGGCCACCACCGTCAGCCCGGGCCCGCGGGCCATCGGCCGGATGCTGCAGGCCATGGACCACCTGCCGATCAACGTCCTGCTGCTGGGCAAGGGCAACACCACCAGCGAAGACGCGATGTGGGAGCAGCTGCGGGCCGGCGCGGGCGGGTTCAAGCTGCACGAGGACTGGGGCACCACCCCGGCGGCGATCGACGCCTGCCTCCGCGTGGCCGACGCCTCGGGCGTGCAGGTGGCCCTGCACAGCGACACGTTGAACGAGGCGGGCTTCCTCGAGTCGACGATCGCGGCGATCGCGGGCCGATCGATCAACGCCTACCACACGGAAGGTGCGGGCGGCGGGCACGCGCCGGACATCATCGAGGTGGTCGGCACCCCGAACATCCTGCCGGCGTCGACCAACCCCACCCGCCCGCACACGGTGAACACGGTGGACGAGCACCTCGACATGCTCATGGTCTGCCACCACCTCAACCCGGGTGTGCCCGAGGACCTGGCCTTCGCCGAGAGCCGCATCCGGCCCAGCACCATCGCGGCCGAGGACCACCTGCACGACATGGGCGCGATCTCGATGATGAGCTCCGACTCGCAGGCCATGGGCCGGATCGGTGAGGTGATCATCCGGACGTGGCAGACGGCGCACGTCATGAAGGCGGCCCGCGGCGCGCTGGCCGGTGACGGCCGCGCCGACAACCTGCGGGCGCAGCGCTACATCGCCAAATACACGATCAACCCGGCACTCGCGCACGGCATGGCCGACGAGATCGGGTCCGTCGAGGTGGGCAAGCTCGCCGACCTCGTGCTCTGGGAGCCGAAGTTCTTCGGGGTGCGCCCGCAGCTGGTGCTCAAGGGCGGGTTCATCGCGTGGGCGCAGATGGGCGACGCCAACGCCTCGATCCCCACCCCGCAGCCGGTGCTGCCGCGGCCGATGTTCGGGGCCGCGCCGCTCGTGGCGGCCGAGACGAGCCGCAACTTCGTGTCCGTCGCCGCGCTCGACGCGGGGCTCGGCCACCTGCGGCTCACCAAGCCGGCGGTCGCGATCGCCGACACCCGCTCGGTGCGCAAGGCGGACATGATCGCCAACGACGCCACGCCCGACGTCAAGGTCGACCCGGACTCCTTCGCCGTGCGCATCGACGGCGAGCTCGTCGAACCCGCCCCGGTCACCGAGCTGCCGATGGCGCAGCGCTACTTCTTGTTCTGATGGCTTCGCTTGCCGCGCTCACCCTCGCCGACGCCCGGTTCCCCGGGGGCGGGCACGTGCACTCCGGCGGGCTCGAGGAGGCCGTTGCGCGCGGCCTCGTCACCGGCGTCGGTGATCTCGCGCCGTTCCTGCACGGGCGGCTGCGGACGGCGGGTCTGGTGGCGGCCGCGTTCGCCGCGGCGGCCGTCGGCACCGCCCGCGGCGCCGGGGAGCCGTTCTCCGTCCTCGACGCCGAGCTGGACGCCCGCACTCCCGCCGTGGCGCAGCGCGATGCCTCCCGGGCCCAGGGCCGGGCCGCTCTTCGCGCGGCGCGGGTCGCGTGGCCGTCACCGGTGTTCGACGTGCTCGTGGCCGCACACCCCCGCCCGCACCACCCGCTGCTGGTCGGCGCCGTGATCGGGATCGACGGCGGCAGCCCGGCCGAGGCCGCGCAGTGCGCCGCCTACCTGGCCGTGAGCGGGCCGGCGTCGGCGGCGGTGCGACTGCTCGGGCTGGACCCGTTCGCCGTCAACGCCGCGGTGGTGGCGCTCCGGCCCGCGCTCGACGCCGTGGTCGCCGACGCCGCCGTCCCGAGGCCGGCCGACCGGCTGCCGGCTCCCGGCGCGCCGGTGCTCGACCTCATGGCCCAGGCCCACGTCCACCACCACCGGGAGCAGGTGCGTCTCTTTGTCAGCTGAACGGAGCTCGCGGAGTGAACATGAGCGCTAGCCACGGCCACGGACACGGCCACTTGATCAGTTTCGATCCCACGGAGTCGGAGCCCGACCTCCACACCCCGGTCGAGCCGCGGGGCCGGGCGGTGCGGATCGGCATCGGCGGACCGGTGGGCAGCGGCAAGACGGCGCTGGTCGCGGCGCTCGCGCGCACCCTGGGGGAACGGCTGCGCCTCGCCGTGGTGACCAATGACATCTACACCACCGAGGACGCCGACTTCCTGCGTCGCAACGCGGTCCTCGCGCCCGAGCGGATCGAGGCCGTGCAGACCGGCTGCTGCCCGCACACCGCGATCCGCGACGACATCACCGCCAACCTCGACGCGATCGAGCTGCTCGAGGAGCGCTTCGGCGACCTCGACCTGGTACTCGTCGAGAGCGGCGGCGACAACCTCACCGCGATCTTCAGCCGCGGTCTGGTGGACCGCCAGATCTTCGTCGTCGACGTGGCAGGCGGGGACAAGGTGCCGCGCAAGGGCGGGCCCGGTGTCACCACCGCCGACCTGCTCGTCATCAACAAGATCGACCTCGCCGCGCTCGTGGGCGCCGACCTGGACGTCATGACCTCCGACGCGCACCGGATGCGCGGCGAACTGCCCGTGGTCGCGCAGTCGCTGGTGGCCGACCCGGCCGCCACCGACGTGGCCGGCTGGGTGCTCGCGCAGGTCACCGCCGTCCGCGCGCAGGCCGCCTGACCGTGCGGGCGAGGGCGCGGGTCGTCGTCGAGCGCGGTCCGGACGGGCGCAGCACGGTGCGGGAGCTGCGCTCGCAGCCACCGCTGGCGCTGCTGCCGCAACGGGGCGCCGCGGCCGCGCGTTCCCCGGTGGCCACCGTGCACATGGTCGGCTCCGCGACCAGCCCGCTGGGCGGCGACGACGTGGGCCTCGACGTGGAGGTCGGGCCGGGCGCCGACCTCGTCCTCACCGGCGTGGCGGCCACGCTGGCGCTTCCCGGGCAGGCGGGCCGGCCCAGCAGGCTGGTCATCCGGCTGCGGGTCGCCGACGGCGGCGGCCTGCAGTTCCTGCCCGAGCCGACCGTCGTCACCCGGCGGGCCGACCACCACGGCGAGCTGCACGCCGAGCTCGGCGCCGGCGCGCGGTTGCGCTGCCGGGAGGTGCTGGTGGCGGGCCGCAACGGCGAGCCGTCCGGGCGGTTCCGCGGGCTCGTCCGCGTGCGGGACGGGTCGCGGCCGCTGCTCGTGCAGGAGCAGGAGCTGGGTGACCCCGGGCTCCAGTCCTCGGCCGCGCACCTGGCCGGACGGCGGGTGCTGGGCACCGAGGTGCTCGTCTGGGGCGACGACCCGGCCGGGGCGGTGGCCGGCGACTGGTGGTCGCTCAGCCCGCTGCCCGGCCGCGGCTGCCTGGCCTCGGCCGTCGGAGGCGATGCCGTCTCCGCACAGCGCGCGCTGGCCGACGCGGTGGCCGCCCACCCGGGGTGGTCGGCCACGGTGCTCGGCACCGCCGCGGCCGTACGGTGAGGCGATGAACGGTCAGCGCCCCCGGCGCCCACCTGCGGGCGATCCGCGAGCGGGCACATCGAAGGGCCCGCTCGCCCGCCGGGGCGGAGCGGAGGCGGATGTCGCGGCGTTCGTCGCGGAGCTGGCCCGGTCGCGGCGCACCGGCGCGCCCGAGGCGGTGCTCGGCGAGCTGCGCCGGGTGATCCTCGCCGGCGACGCACCGCCCGGCCTCGCGATCCCCTGCGACGAGGTGGCGGCGCTGTTCGAGGTCAGCGTGATCCCGGTGCGGGAGGCCCTCAAGACGCTGGTCGGCGAGGGTCTGGTGGAGCACCGGCCGCGCGGCGGCTACACCGTCGCGTGCCTCACCCCGGCCGAGCTCGACGAGCTGTACGTGGTGCGCGGGGTGCTGGAGCAGGCCGCGCTGGCCGCAGCCGTGGCGCAGGCGGGCGACGAGGACCACGTGCGGGCCCGGGAAGCCCACGACGCGCTCGCCACGGCCATCGAGGACGGGGACGCGCGGCGCTACAACCGGGAGAGCCGCCGGTTCCACCTCGCGCTGGTGGCGCCGGCCGGGATGCACCGGCTGCAGGCGATGCTGGAGTCGGCGTGGAACCTCACCGAGCCGTACCAGCCGATGGCACAGGTGCCGCCCGCGGAGCGCCGCGCCCTGCACGGCGAGCACGCGCGGATGCTGGAGGCGTTCGTCGCACGTGACGCCGCTGCTCTGCGCGAGCAGGCCGCCGAGCACCACGAGCACCTGCGCGCGACGATCTCCACGCACGCCCCGGACCCGACGTAGGAGCGCTGTCTTGCGGATCCTCGTGATCAACCCCAACACCACCGCGGCGATGACCGCCACCATCGAGGCCTGTGCCACGGCTGCGGCGAGTCCGGGCACGAAGGTCACCGCGGTGACGCCGGCGATGGGCCCGGTCTCGATCGAGAGCCACTACGACGAGGCGCTCGCCGTGCCCGGCCTGCTCGCCGAGATCGCCCGCGCCGAGGCCGAGGGATCGGCCGACGGCTACGTGATCGCCTGCTTCGGCGACCCGGGCCTGGACGCCGCGCGCGAGCTCGCCCGCGGGCCGGTGGTCGGCATCGCCGAGGCCGCGATGCGCACTGCCGCCTACCTCGGGCGCGGGTTCAGCGTGGTCACCACCCTGGACCGCACCCGGGGGCGCGCCGAGGACCTCGCCGCGCACTACGGGCTCGCGCGGTTCTGCCGCCGCGTTCGGGCCTGCGAGATCGGGGTGCTCGCGCTCGAGGAGCCCGGGGCCCGGGACGCGGTGCTGGCCGAGTGCCGGCGGGCCGTGGCCGAGGACGGCTCCGACGCCGTGGTGCTGGGCTGCGCGGGCATGGCGGAGCTGTGCCGGGAGATCAGTGCGGAGATCGGCGTGCCCGTGGTGGACGGGGTGGCGGCCGCGACCCGGACCGTGGAGACGCTCGTGGCACTGGGCCTGCGCACCGGTGACCAGGGGGAGTTCGCCCCGCCGCCGGCGAAGCCCTACACCGGCGTGCTCAGCGATTTCCAGGTCCGGTAGCCAATTATAAGTTGAGATTTGTTTCCTCCGGCGCAATACGGCGTGAATCATCGGGCGAGGCCCGCTGACGCGCCGGGATATCGCTTAGCGTCCGAGCGCGGTCGAATCCGGACCAGTGCTGCGGGAGGCGCCCGATGACCGATTCACTCACCGATGCCGGCGCGGGCGTGCACCCTCCGTACGACCCGCGCCTGACGAACGAGGACCTCGCGCCGCTCCCCGAACAGCGCTGGGGCTCCTACAACTTCTTCGCGTTCTGGATGTCGGACGTGCACAGCGTCGGCGGGTACGTCACGGCGGGCAGCCTGTTCGCCCTCGGGCTCGCCGCATGGCAGGTGCTCGTGGCGTTGCTGATCGGGATCACGATCGTCTACCTGCTCTGCAACCTGGTGGCGCGGCCGAGCCAGGCCACCGGCACCCCGTACCCGGTGATATCCCGGGTGGCATTCGGCGTGCTCGGCGCGAACATCCCGGCAATCATCCGCGGGCTCATCGCCGTGGCCTGGTACGGCATCCAGACATACCTCGCATCGGCGTCGCTGGTCGTCGTCGCGCTCAAGCTGTGGCCGGGCCTCGCCCCCTATGCCGAGGTCGAGGCGTACGGGTTCGCGGGCCTGTCGCTGCTCGGCTGGGTCGCCTTCCTCGCCATGTGGGTGCTGCAGGCCGCGGTGTTCTGGAACGGCATGGAAGCCATCCGGAAGTTCATCGACTTCTGCGGTCCCGCGGTCTACGTGGTGATGTTCCTGCTCGCCGGCTACCTCGTGCTGGAGGCGGGCTGGGGCGCCATCGACCTGAACCTGGTGGAGGTCAGCATCACCGGGTGGGCGTCGCTCCCGGTGATGCTCACGGCCATCGCGCTCGTGGTGTCCTACTTCTCCGGACCGATGCTCAACTACGGCGACTTCGCCCGCTACGGGCGCACGTTCGCCGCCGTCAAGCGCGGCAACTTCCTCGGGCTCCCGATCAACTTCCTGGCGTTCGCGCTGCTCGTGGTGATCACGACGGCGGCCACCCTCCCGGTGTTCGGCGAGATGATCACCGACCCGGTGGAGACGGTGGCCCGGCTGGACAACACCTACGCCGTCGTGCTCGGGGCCCTGACGTTCATGATCGCGACGATCGGCATCAACATCGTGGCGAACTTCGTCTCGCCGGCGTTCGACTTCTCCAACGTCGCGCCGCAGCGGATCAGCTGGCGCGCCGGCGGGATGATCGCCGCCGTCGGCTCGGTGCTGATCACGCCGTGGAACCTCTACTCCAGCCCGGACGTCATCCACTACACGCTCGACACGCTCGGCGCCTTCATCGGGCCGCTCTACGGCGTGCTCATCGCCGACTACTACCTGGTGAAGAAGCGCCAGGTCAGCGTCGACGACCTGTACACGATGCGCCCGGACGGCAGCTACCACTACCGGAACGGCTACAACCCGGCCGCGATCGCCGCCACCGCCGTGAGCGCGACGGTGGCCATGCTCGTGGTGCTGCTGGGCTCGGCCGACGCGGCCGCGTTCAGCTGGTTCATCGGCGCCGGCCTCGCGTTCACCGTGCACATGGCGCTCTCCCGGCGCACCGCCGCCTCCGCGGCGACCTGATCACGCCGCCGGGCGCTCGTGGTAGGTGTCCACGTACTCCTGGTGCGACAGCCGCGCGATCGCGTCCATCACCTCGTCGGTGACCGCCCGCCGGATCGCGCTGGAGCCCTCCAGGCCCTCGTACCGGGTGAAGTCGAGCGGCTGCCCGAACCGGACGACGACGCGGCGCGGCCGCGGGATCCGCTTGCCCACCGGCTGCACCCGCTCGGTGCCGATCAGCCCGACCGGCACCACCGGGGCGCCGGTGGAGATGGCGAGGCTCGCCACACCGGTGTGCCCGCGGTGCAGCCGCCCGTCGAGCGACCGCGTGCCCTCCGGGTAGATCGCGAACGCGCCGCCCGCGTCGAGGACCCCGCGGGCCGCGTGCAGGGCGGCCAGCCCGGCCTTCGCGTTCGAGCGATCGACCGGCACGTACCCGAGCGCCGACAGGAACGACGCCAGCGCGCGGCCGCGCAGCCCGGTGCCGACGAAGTACTCCGCCTTTCCCAGGAACGACACCGGACGCCCGGCCGTCAGCGCGATCACCGCGGTGTCGACGGCGGCGCGGTGGTTGGACGCGAGGATCACCGGACCCTCCCGGGGCACCGCCTCCGCGCCGTGCACCACCGGGCGATAGATCAGCCGGGCGAGCGGGCGGAGCAACCAGCGCACGAGCAGATGCACGGGCAGGGAACGTTGATCTAGACCGCCAGGTTCCCGAGCGCCGGACTCAGGTCGCACGACCACCCGGACGGCCGCATACAGGGCGGATTCCGGGCGGTCTCAGCCCGCCGCGTCGGGCACCTCGCGCATGGCGGCGAGGGCGTCCGCCCGGGACATCCCCGTGGCCTGCAGCAGGTCCAGCGCGATGGAACGCGCCTGCGCCACGATGACGACCTCCGACGGCCCCGGCGTGAACGTCCCCGCCAGCGCCCGCGCGTGCCGGACGACGTCGAGCACCGGTTCGCGGGCCAGCTCCCGGTCGCCGTCCCGGCCCAGCTGGGCGGTGATCGCGCCCACGGCGACGGCCAGCTCGTTCAGGACGTCGGCGAGCTCGGGGACGGCGGGCTCGTCGTCGCAGACGGCGGTGTAGGTGCGACGCGCGAGCACCCGGGCGTTGCGCATGGCGTAGTCGGCACGCTCGGCCAGCTCCGAGTAGCGGGCCAGCTCCCGGCGGCGGCGGCGCAGCATCGGGGAGACCCGCGTGACCTCGTGGCCGCCCCGCAGCGCCCCGCGCAGCTCGTCGATCAGCGGCTGGCTCTCCCGGGCCCTGCCCAGCGCGGCCGACGCGGCCTCGGCGTCCCGATCCCGCAGGGCATCCCCGGTGCGGGCGAGGACGGCGGCGAGCTCGTCGAGGAGGGCGCGGGCCTCCCGCCGGACCGGCCCGACGGGGTCCGACGGCAGCACGCCCGCCACGAGCAGGCCGGCGGTGCCACCGATCAGGGCATCGATGCACCGGTCGAAGCCGCCGACGTCACCGGGTGGGAGGAGCGTGGCCACGAGAACCGCGGACGAACCGGCCTGCGCGACGAGCAGGGTGGCCCCGTCGGTGAACACCGCCGCCGCCATCGCGAGGGCCACCACCAGCGTGATCTGCCACGCCCCGCTGCCGATCTGCGAGATCAGGACGTCGCCGACGAGCACGCCGAGGGCCACCCCGAGCACCAGCTCGGCCACCCGGCGCAGCCGGCTGCCCAGCGACAACCCGAGGCTGATCACCGCGGCGATCGGCGCGAAGAACGGGCGCGCGTGGCCGACGACATCGCTCGCGACGAACCACGCGCCCCCCGCCGAGACGGCGCACTGTGCGATCGGCAGGGCGGACAGCTGCAGCCTGCGGCTTCCGGCCGCGAGCCGGGTGCGCAGCCGAGCGGCCCCGGGCATCGCGTCAGCCGAGGCCGAGGGCGGCCGCCGCCTCCGGGTCGGAGTCGGCGAGGAAGACGCGGCAGCGCTCCGCCTCGTCGACCTCACCGATCCCCGCGGCAGCCTTGTGGAGCGCACCCAGCGCCCGCAGGAAGCCCTGGTTGGGCTCGTGCGACCACGGCACCGGGCCGAAGCCCTTCCAGCCCGAACGCCGCAGCTGGTCGAGTCCGCGGTGGTAGCCGGTGCGGGCGTAGGCGTACCCGGTGATCGTCTGCCCGTCGGCGAGCGCCCGCTCGGCGAGCACGGCCCACGCAAGGCTCGACGTCGGGTACGTCGCCGCCACCTGCTCGGCCTCGGTGCCCCGGTCCAGCTCGGCGGATGCGGGGTCGATCGGCAGCAGCGTGGGCTCCGGCCCGAGGAGGTTGCCCTGGATGCTCATCGGAGAGTGGTGCCCGTCGACTTGAGGTTCTCGCAGGCGTGTGCCACCCGCTCGGCCATCCCGGCCTCCGCCGCCTTCATGTACGAGCGCGGGTCGTAGACCTTCTTGTTGCCCACCTCGCCGTCGACCTTCAGCACGCCGTCGTAGTTGGTGAACATGTGCGCCGCGATCGGGCGGGTGAAGGCGTACTGGGTGTCGGTGTCGATGTTCATCTTGACGACGCCGTAGCCCAGAGCCTCGTGGATCTCCTCCAGCAGCGAGCCGGACCCGCCGTGGAACACCAGGTCGAGCGGCTTGGAGCCCTCCGCCAGGCCCAGCTTGGCGGTGGCGACCTCCTGGCCCGTCCTGAGGATCTCCGGGCGGAGCTTGACGTTGCCCGGCTTGTAGACGCCGTGCACGTTGCCGAAGGTGGCCGCGAGCAGGTAGCGGCCCTTCTCGCCGCCGCCGAGCGCCTCGACCGTGGCCTCGTAGTCGCCGGGGGCGGTGTAGAGCTTGTCGTTGATGTCGTTGGCGACGCCGTCCTCCTCGCCGCCGACGACGCCGATCTCGACCTCGAGGATGATCTTCGCCTGCACGGCGCTGTCGAGCAGCTCCGCCGCGATCCGCAGGTTCTCGTGCAGCTCGGTGGCCGACCCGTCCCACATGTGCGACTGGAAGAGCGGGTTCTCCCCACGGTCGACCCGCTCCCGGCTGATCGCGATCAGCGGGCGGACGTAGGAGTCGAGCTTGTCCTTGGGGCAGTGGTCGGTGTGCAGCGCGATGTTGACCGGGTACTTCTGGGCGACCACGTGCGCGAACTCGGCGAGCGCCACCGCGCCCGTGACCATGTCCTTGACCTTGCCGCCGGAGGCGAACTCCGCCCCGCCGGTGGAGAACTGGACGATCCCGTCGCTCTCCGCCTCGGCGAAGCCCCGCAGCGCGGCGTTCAGGGTCTCCGAGCTCGTGACGTTGATGGCCGGATAGGCGAACTCACCACCCTTGGCCTTGTCCAGCATCTCGTTGTAGATCTCGGGGGTGGCGATCGGCACGACTGACCCTCCTCGACGTTCTCGGCTCGCGTCAGTATCCCGCACGGTCCTTCCGACGTGCCCGTCGGCGGCGAGCCGCGGCCTACTAGGCTCTGTGGGGTGCTGGGGGACGGCGGGGGCAACGCCGTCGAGGCCACGCTCTCACGACTGCGGCGCCTCGACGCGCGGCCCGGTCATGCCCAGGCACCGGGCGCGCCCCTCACCATCTCGGACCTCTACCGCGACCACCGCATGCGGATGGTGCGCCTGGCCGTCCTGCTCGTGGACGACCCGAGCACGGCCGAGGACGTCGTCCAGGAGGCGTTCGCCGGGTTGCACCGCCACTGGTCGGGCCTGCGCGACGAGGCCGCGGCCGTCGGCTACCTGCGCACCGCGGTCGTGAACGGCTCGCGCTCGGTGCTGCGACGCCGGCGCACCGCGCGCGACTACGTCCCTCCCCACCAGGTCAACGCCCGCTCCGCCGAGTCGCTCGCATTGCTCTCCGCCGAGCACCAGGCCGTGGTCGACGCCCTCGGCACGCTGCCCCCGCGGCAGCGCGAGGTACTGGTGCTGCGCTACTACGGCGGGCTGTCCGAGGCCGAGATCGCCGATGCCACCGGCATCAGCCGCGGCACGGTCAAGTCCACCGCCAGCCGGGCCATCGACGCCGTCGCGCGGGTGATGGGTTCGCGCGCGTAGCGCCGCGTACGGCACGATGGACCCGTGACCGCGACCGACGAGTCCGAGCGGCGGCTCGCCGAGGCGCTGCAGGCCAGGGCAACCGGGGCAGGCGGCCGGGGCTCCACGCGCCCGGCGCGCCGCGTCCTCGGACGTTCCGGCACGGGCATCGGCACCGCGCTGTGGCTCGCCCTGCTCGGGGGCGCCGTGCTGGGCACGGCGCTCGCCCTGCTGTCCCTGCTGGCCCCGGGGGTGCTGCCCCCGCTGGGGTGACCGGTACCGTCTCACGTCGTGACGACGCTCGCACTCGGCCCGGAGTGGCTCCAGCCCGACGCCATCATCTCGTGGCTCGGGCCATGGGCGCTGATCGGGCTCGCCCTGATCGTCTTCGCCGAGTGCGGTCTGCTGCTCGGTTTCTTCCTGCCCGGCGACTCGCTGCTGTTCACCGCGGGCCTCTTCGTGGCACAGGGCGCGATCGACGCACCCCTGTGGCTGGTGTGCGCGATCCTGGTGGCCTCCGCGTTCCTCGGCAACGTCACCGGCTACTGGGTGGGCTACAAGGCGGGGCCGGCGATCTTCGACAAGCCGCAGTCGCGGCTGTTCAAGCCCGAGCACGTCACCAAGACCCAGGGCTTCTTCGACAGGTACGGCAACCGGGCCATCGTGCTCGCCCGGTTCGTGCCGATCGTGCGCACCTTCATCACGGTGATGGCCGGCGTCGGGCGGATGGACGCCCGCCGCTACTTCACCTACTCGCTGATCGGCGGCGTCGTGTGGGCCGCGGGCGTCACGGTCCTCGGGTTCTGGCTGGGCCAGTTCGCGTTCGTGCGCGAGAACATCGAGATGATGCTGATCCTCATCGTCGCGCTCTCGCTGCTGCCGATCGTGATCGAGGTGCTGCGCGCACGGCGCAAGCCGGGTAGGCAAGCGGCGTAACGCCGATCGACCGAGGCGCGACGGTCCGGGAAGCGCCTACCCTGGAGTCCCGTGACCGCCGCCGCCGTTTCGCAGCTCGCCCTCGCTGGGCCGCTCGAGCAGGCCGGGCCGATCACGGTGTGGGCCGTCGTCCTCGTCTTCGTCTTCTTCGAGTGCGCGTTCATCGTCGGGATGTTCCTCCCCGGCGACTCGTTGCTGCTGGCAGCAGGGGTCGTGCTCGCCCACGGCGCCCACGAGGCCAGCGCGTGGACGCTCGGGTTCGTCGCGGCCGCCGTCGCCGTCGTGGGCAACCAGGTGGGCTATCTCGTGGGGCGCTACGCGGGCACCCGCATGCTGGCCCGCCGGGAGGGCCGCATCCTCAACCGCGCCAACCTCGAGCGCGCCGCCGCGTTCTTCGACCGCTGGGGCTTCTGGGCCATCGTGGTGGCCCGCTGGCTGCCGTGGGTGCGCACCCTCGCCCCGATGATCGCCGGCGCCGCCCGGATGAACAACCGCCGCTACATCGTGGCCAACGCCGTCGGCGCGCTCCTGTGGGTGCCCACGCTGATCATGCTCGGCTTCTACGGCGCCGGGCTGCTCGACACGATCCCGTGGCTCAAGGAAGCGGCCACCATCCTCGCCGTCGGGTTCTTCGTCCTCGGCAGCGGCTACGGCCTCTACCGCTACCTGCAGGACGTGCGCAAGCCGGTGGACGAGACCGCCCCGCACCCCGAGGACCGGCCGGAGAACCTGCGCGACGCCGCCTGACGGGCCTCAGGCCTCCTGCAACCGGGCCGCGGCCTCCAGGAGCATCCACCCCGACAGCTGCACCGACAGGTCGGCCTCCGGCAGACCCCGCCGTGGTGCCGGCGACGGATCGCGCCACTCGGCCGAGAAGACCGGCCCGCCGCCGACCTCGGCCCGGCCCTTCCAGACCGCCGCGGCATTGGCGAACACCAGCTCGCGCGCGGCATCGGCCAGCTCGGGGACCCGCAGCGCGGCGTCCGCCACGTAGCGGGCCGTGATGCCGGCGAAGAGCCCGCCGTCGCCCCCACCCGAACCGGGCAGCACCCCGTCCGGCCCGGCGAGCCGCTGCCGCACCGCGTCGACGAGAGCGAGCGCGCGGTCGGTCCAGCGCTGGTGGCCGTCGCGGGCGGCGAGCTCCACGCACGCCCCCAGGTACACGCCCTGGTTGTAGGTGTAGATGTACGGCTCGACGGCGCGGATGCTGCCGTCGGCAGCGATCCGCACCCCGTCGCGGACCAGCCCGGACGTCGGGTCCACGAGCGTCTCGGCCATCCAGTCGGTGATGGCGGCGGCGAACGCGGTCTGCCCGTCGCGCGCCAGCAGGATGGCCGCCGGGCCGTTGGCCGGGGCCGCTTTGAAGTCGTCGTCGCGGCGCCACCAGATACCGCCGCCACCGCCTTCGGTCCAGCCGTCGTGCAGCCGGTTCACGATCGTGGGCAGTGCCGACGGACCGGACCGGCCGGCCAGGGTGCCACCGCGCTGCAGCGCGAGGCCGAGCCACGCGATGTCGTCGTAGTAGCGGTTGAGCCACGACCCGCCGTTGCGCAGCCGCATGCTGCGGGCGAACGCCGCGATCGCCTTGGCCCGCGGCCGCTGCGGGGCCCGCAGCTGCGCGTCCACCATGCAGTCGAGCAGGTGTGCCTGCCACCAGTAGTGCCACGGCACGAACAGCGCGGGCGTCCGGCGCGGCCAGCGGACCCGGCCGATCCGGGTGCCCGGCAGCACGCCACCGAGGCGGCGCACGTGCCGGCGGCCGACAGCGCGCTCGGCGATGCCCGCCCGTGCCCTCCAGTCGACGTCCGCCGCAGCCATCTGGCCAGTCTGCACGATGGCCGGAAGCGAGGGATCCGTGTCGTTGACGCCATGAACGGGCCGGGCGACGCTGAAGTCGTGCCCGTCCACGAGGTCCTGATCCCGCTGTTCGACGGCGTGCAGCCGCTCGACGTGGCCGGGCCGCACGAGGTGCTGGCGGCAGCCGCACAGCTGCTCGAGCACCGTGGCGACGGCCCCGGCTACCGGGTGTCGCTGGTGGCGGCGCTGCCGGGGCCGGTCCGCGGGCACAGCGGCCTGCAGCTCGTGGCCGACGGTCCGCTGCCCGGGTCCGGGGCGATCGGCACCCTGCTGGTGCCCGGGGGCGCGGCCGCCCCGGCCATGTCCGGGGACGACCCCTTCGTCGGCTGGCTACGCCGCGCGGCCGAGCGTGCAGAGCGCGTCGTGTCGGTGTGCACGGGCTCCTTCGCGCTCGCCGCCGCCGGCCTGCTGGACGGGCTGTGCGCCACCACCCACTGGTGGCCCGCCACCTCGTGGTGTTCCTGCGCAGGCCAGGTGGCCAGAGCCAGTTCGCCGGCCCCGTGTGGATGCCGCTCGCGCGCCGGCCCGGCGTCCGCGAGGCCCAGGACCTCATCCACAGCGACCCCACCGCCGACCTGCGCATCTCCGTGCTCGCCTCCCGGGTCGGGATGAGCGAGCGGCACTTCAGCCGCGAGTTCACCCGCGCCATGGGCCGCGCGCCCGGCGACTACGTGGAGCAGGTGCGCGTCGATGCCGCGCGCCGCCTGCTCGAGGCCGAGCCCGTGCTCGTCGCGGTGGCCGCCGCCCGCGCCGGCTTCGGTTCGACCGAGACGATGCGCCGCGCCTTCCTGCGCCGCCTCGGCGTGCCACCCGACCACTACCGGCGCCGCTTCGCGGTGCACCACTGACCCTCGAAAGGACCCGACCGTGCAGGTTGCCGTCGCCCTCTTCCCCCGCCTCACCGCCCTCGACGCCATCGGGCCCTACGAGGTGCTGCAGCGCATCCCCGAGCTCGACATCGTGTTCACCGGCGAGCGGCGCGGCGAGGTCCGCACCGACAACGGGTTCCTCGGCCTCACCGTCGACGCCACGTTCGCCGAGGTGCCCGCACCGGACGTCGTCGTCGTGCCCGGCGGCATCGGCACGCTCGACCTGCTCGACGGCGGGCCGTACCTGGACTGGCTTCGCGCCGTGCACCCCGGTACGCGTTTCACGACCTCGGTGTGCAGCGGCTCGCTCGCCCTCGCCGCCGCCGGGCTGCTCGAGGGGCTCACCGCCACCACGCACTGGAGCGCCGGCGAGTTCCTGCGCCGGTACGGGGCGGTGCCGGTCCAGCAGCGGGTGGTGGAGCACCTCGAGCGGCGGATCATCACGGCCGCGGGCGTCTCGTCCGGCATCGACATGGCGATCCGGCTCGTCGAACTGCTCGTGGACGACGTGGCGGCCCAGGCCGCCCAGGTGTTCATCGAGTACGACCCGCAGCCGCCGTTCGACGCCGGCCACCCGAGCAAGGTGGGCGCCGCCGTCCTGGAACGGGTGGACGAGTACGCGAAGCTGCGCTCATAGCGACCGCGCATCGATCATTCGCGGACCGTCAGGCGCCCGACCAGTCGCGGAACAGGGCCAGCGTCGCCGGCAGCTGGGAGTGCAGCGGGGCCGGCAGCGCGTCGAGCGGGAACCAGCCCAGCTCGTCGAACTTGTGCGGCTCCCCGATCGCCACGGCCGTCGGGTCCACGTGCACGGCGTTGACGACGGCGACCCAGTGCGAGCCGTCGCGCAGGACGTTGCGGACGCCGATCGTCTCGACGTCCAGCGCCTCGGCCGTGTACTCCTCACGCACCTCCCGCCGGACGGCGTCGGCGAACGACTCGCCGTGTTCCAGGGCTCCCGCCCCGGTGTCCCAGGTGCCCGGCTCGTCCCGGGCGCCCGCCCCACGACGCGCGAGGAGCACCCGTCCTTCACGGTTCCAACGCATGTCTGAGGTCTGCGCGCGCCGCGAAGCAAGCGCGAAGACCTCAGTGGCATCACAGCAGACGAAGACGCACGAGACCGCCGGATCGACGCGGGGATCCACCATCAGAAGTGCTCACTCAGCTCAGGGAAGCGCGCGAGGTGCAGCACCCCCCGATCGGCCGGGTCGAGCTCGTCCTCCTCCAGCACCCACGTGTGCGGGTTCGGGATGAACACGGCGTTCAGGCCGGCCGCGCGCGCCGGGAGGATGTCCGAGCGGGGCGAGTTGCCGATCATCCAGGTCGAGGCCGGGACGAGACCCCGCTCGGCCACCAGCGACCGGTAGGTGTCGGTGTGCTTCTCGGCCACGATGTGGGTGCTCGCGAAGTGGTGCGCGAGGTTCGAGGCGTCGATCTTGCGCTGCTGCTCGGCCTGATCGCCCTTCGTGAGCAGCACCAGCTCGTGGCGGCTGCCGAGATCGTCGAGGGTCTCCGCGACGCCGGGCATGAGCTCGATCTCGTCGAACACGAGCGCGGCCGCCAGCTCCTCGATCTCCCTGGCCTCCGCCGGGCCGACCGGGCGCTCGCTCAGCTTCTCGAAGCAGTCGTGCAGGCTGCGCAGGAAGCTCGCGCTCCCGTACCCGTGCACGACGACGTTGGCGCGCTCCACCTCGTCCAGCACGGCGCGGGTGGCGGCACGGTCGAGGCTGGGATGGGCGAGCCAGTCGAGGTACGCGTCGATCACGCGCTCGAACAGGACGTTGTTCTCCCACAGCGTGTCGTCGGCGTCGAAGACGAGCGTCTGGCGGTCGGTCGGCACCGTCGGAGCCTACAAACCTCGCGTGCGCGAGCCTCGCGGTTTTCGTCAGGGTTCGAATGTATGTTCGACACATGGAGCCCATCGCATCCACCCACCAGGCCGACCAGTACGACGCCTGGCAGCGCGACACGATCCGTCGCCACGGCTGGGCGCTGCAGCCGATGCCAGGCGACGAGGACGGTCCGCCCTACGTCTACACCGTCGGTCTGTCGGGATTCGGCCATCCCGAGTTGATCCTCTTCGCCACCGCGCCGCCGGTGGCGGCCACGGTGCTCAACGACCTGGGCGAGCTCATCCGCCTCGGCCGCGGCGTAGCGCCCGGCGAGCGGGTCCGGCTGCGCAGCGGCGACGTCCACCTGATCACGTTCCCCGAGTCGGCCGACTGGCTCTTCGCCGCCAACGACCTCTACCGCGCGCCCGGCTGCCCGCCGGTCCCGGCGCTGCTCGTGGTGCCGGCCGACGAGCTGGCGCCGGTCTGACGCCGGAGGACCGCGCGCTGCGTGCGGTCCTCACAGGCCCCCTGCACCCTGTGAAGGCCGCAGCAAGCGCGCAGACCGTCACCAGGCGGAGTCGAGGTCGGCGTGCTGCCGGATCCAGGCGTGCATCGCGATGCCGGCGGCCACGCCCGCGTTGATCGAGCGGGTGGAGCCGAACTGAGCGATGGAGACGGTCAGCGCCGCCGCGGCCCGCGCGTCGCCGGTCACGCCGGGGCCCTCCTGCCCGAAGAGCAGCACGCAGTCGCGTGGCAGCCGCGCGGTCTCGATCCGCGCGGCGCCCGGCGTGTTGTCCACGGCCACCACCGCGAGGCCGCGCGCCGTGGCGAACTCCACGAGGCCGGCCACGTCGTCGTGGTGGTGCACCTGCAGGTAGCGGTCGGTCACCATCGCCCCGCGCCGGTTCCACCGCTTGCGCCCGACGATGTGGACGCCCGCGGCGGCGAACGCGTTGGCGGTGCGCACCACCGTGCCGATGTTGTGGTCGTGGCCGAAGTTCTCGATGGCGACGTGGAACGGGTGGGCCCGGTGCACGAGGTCGGCGGCCACGGCGTCGCGGCGCCAGTACCGGTAGGTGTCCACCACGTTGCGCGCGTCGCCGTGCGCGAGCAGGTCGGGGTCGTACCGCTCGTCGCGCGGCCACGCCGCCGGCCCGCCCGGCCACGGCCCCACGCCCACCTGGCCCGCAACCGCCCACTCGCTGGGCCCGGCCGCGTCAGCCTCCACATCCATGGGGCGATGATGCCCGGCGGCGGGGTCAGCTCGGCGCGGGGAGCTTCGCCGCCACGGCGGTGGCGATCGCGGCGGCCGCGCCGCAGGTGTCGGCGCCCCCGCGCGGCTCGTAGACGTAGACCGACACCGCTTCGATGTAGCCGTCGAACCGCTGCTGCGGGAACGTGATGTGGCATCCGCCGTCGGTCGGCGAGCGGTACGACGTGCCCGGGCGGCCGGCGATGTCGATCGGCGTCTCGTCCTTCCCCAGGTCGCCGTCGCGACGCCAGAAGGTCAGCGTGACGTTCGGATCGGTCCACTGCCCCCATCGACAGCTCCAGCCGGCCAGACCGGCGATGGGCGTGGCCACGACCCCGGGCACGGCCTGGAGGTCGGCGGCCGTGAGCAGCTGGCAGGCGTTCTGACCGCCGAGCACAGTGGCATCGATCCTGGTGGGGCGGTCGGTCACCCCGACTGCCAGCAGTCGATCGGCCGCGGCCGCTGTGCCCGTGTCGGCGACGGCGCAGACCGTCGCCGGGTCGACACCGGACGCCGCCTCGGCCGTGACGAGTGCGACCGAGGAGTCGGGGAGATGGATGCGGCGGTTGCAGTAGGAACCGTCGAACGTGTAGCGGACCAGCGTGAGCGGCCCGCGCTGTTCCCGCACTCCACCGGGCTGCTCGGGTACGTACGACGCCGGCACCAGCTCCACGCTCACGGCCACCCCGGTGTCCGGCCGCACGGTGACGTACGCCCAGCACGAGGCCATCGCGCCGAGGTAGGGCTCGACGTCCGTGGGTCCGTGCCGCCCCAAGGCCGGCACGTCGACGAGCGCACACGGGTCGGCCATCCGCGGGTCACCGATCACCGGCACGGCCCCCGGGGTCGGCGGGGTCGGCGTCGGGGCCGCGGCCGGGGCCGCCGACCGGCCGATCTCGTCGACGGGCCCGGGCGCGGCGACGGCGGCCACACTCACGATGGCCGCGGCAACCAGCCCGATCACCAGCCCGAGCGCCAGCCCTCGATGTCCGCTCTTCGCCGGGGCGGGCTCGACGGCCCGGGTGGCCACATCGCGCAGCATCGTCTCGGCCTGCATCGCGGTGGGACGCACGGCGGGATCGCCTGCCGTCAGGCAGGTGAGCGGCCACGCCAACGGCCCCGCCTGCGACGCGCGCGACGGGCGTCCCCGGACGGCCGCGTGCAGCGCACCGCCCAGCGCGTGGATGTCGCTGCGCCAGTCGGCCACCCCTCCACGGAGGATCTCCGGGGCGACCACGGGGAGCGGCCCGCCGCGGGCCGTGGGGGATGCGATCCCGAAGTCGTCGAGCTTCACGACGGGCCAGGCGACCAGGATGTTCTCGGGGTTGACGTTGCGGTGCACCACGCCGGCAGCGTGGGCCGTGGCCAGCGCGGAGGCGACCTGAGCGCCGATGGCAGCCACATCGTGGGCCGGCAGCGGGCCCAGGTCGGCGAGGATGCCGGCAAGGGTGCGAGCCGCCACGTACTCCTGGATCACCCACAGCTCGCCTCCCTCCAGCACGACGGCGAAGGTCGTCACGACGTTGCGGTGGGGCACCGCCGCGGCCGCGCCCGCCTCGCGCAGGATCCGATCGCGCACCGACGCGGCCGGCAGCCCGAACAGCGCCACCCGCTTGACCGCGACGATCCGGCCGTGCAGCTCGTCCGTCGCCCGCCACACGTGCGGACGATCGCCGCCGGCCTGCTCGTGCAGCCGGTATCGACCCGCGATGAGCACGCCGCCCCGTTCCCGAAAGGCGCTCTGCACATGTCCCCCATCGGCCGTGTTCCAGGGAGCTGCCGAAGAGCTCGTGCTGGCCCCCGGATGGAGAGGATCCTCGTCTGCGCGGGGAGGGGTCCCCGTCCCCGGGATCGGCCGATGGGCGTCAGGGAACCGTCGATACAGCGGTGCCCGCGTCCGTCGGCGTCCGGGGCGACGGCAGGTGGCCGCCGGGCGGGAAGGCGAGTGGTCACGGCGCTGTGGCTGCGATGCGCCCCCGCCGCCGCGGCGTGGTACTCCTCCAGCCGCACGACGAACTCCGGCTCCGTGTAGACCCTCCCGTCCACCGAGGTGCCCGGGCGCCCGTCCAGCACCGCTTGCACGTCGTCGCCGGACAGGGTCTTGTGCGTCTCCAACGCATGGGCGAGCGCGAGCACGCCGGCCCGGTTGTCCCGCAGGATCGCCTCGGCGCCGGCCAGCAGGTCGGCGAGGTGATCCTCGATGCGGTCGGCGAGCGCCTTGCGCAGCCCCGCCTCCGTGCTCTCCCCCTTCTGCGGGCCGCCGCGACCGCCGCCGGGGCTGCCGACCTCCAGCCTGCGCGCCGTCGAGTACGACGCCAGCTTGCGCAGCTTCCGGAACAGCGACTTGACCTTGAGGATGCCGACGCCCATGAACATCTTCGTGAACGCGCCCGGATCGACGAAGACGTAGGGCTTGCCGGTCTCGCTCGCCACGGCCTCGGCCATCAGCGTCTTCCCGGTGCCCGGCGGCCCCCACAGGAGGAGGCCGCTCGGGACGTAGCCGCCCTTGCGCTCGATCTCGTCGGGGTTCTCCAGGAAGACGATGGACTCCTTCACCCGCTCAACGACGTGGTCCTGCCCCCACACGTCGGAGAAGCGGGTGGTGATGTCATCTTGATAAGCCGACCGAGCCTGAATCGCGTCCAGTCGGAGAACCGGCGGCGCAGGAATCGGTCCGGCCGCCGAATACGCGCTGCGTCCAGAAGAGGTGGTAGCGCGACCAGCGCTGACGAGGAAATGCACCTGCCGCACGAACTCCGCGCCCACCGGCCACAGCAGCCACTGCGATTCCACCGCCTGGATCCGCGCGGCGTCGCCGAACGGCAGCAGCAGGTTGTCGGCCATCGACGCCCAGACCAGCACCAGCCAGGCCACGGCGAGGAGCAGGAGCGGGAGCAGCCGGACGCGGTCCCACAACGACATCCGCCGGGTGGAACAGGTCGCGCAACACGTCGAGTGAGATCTGGCCGCGGGACGCCGGCGGGACGTCCCGCACACCGACGAGCACCGCGGGCGCTGCGGCGTGCGCCCCCAGCAGGTGTGCGGTGGACGGGCTCGCGTCGGCGTCGTACCCGGCCAGCCAGAGCCCCTGGCTCTCCTCGAGGGTCGGGTCGAGCCCGAACGCCACCCCGATCTCTTTGATGTCCAGCGGCGCCCAGGACGCGGGGATTCTCAGGTAGCCGCGGTCCGCGGAGTTGGTGACGTAGTTGTACTCGGGCGCGCCGCACGCCGCGAGAACTGCGATCAAGGCCAGCACGAGGAGAAGGAGCGCGCAGGGGCGACCGGAACGGCGGGCCATGCCGACTTCCCGCAGTGACCTGAACGTGATCTCCGAGTATGCGTCATGCTTCCGGCCTGGGAATGGGCCGAACGGTCGCGGCCGCGTTTCGTCTCAGCCCGATCACGGCTCACCCGGTCGTCGACCCGTCTGTCGCGTCGCCACTCCCGCTCGCCCGGGGTGACGTCCTCCTGCGGTATGGGGGCGGCGACGAGTGGCACGATCTGTCCGCGCTGCAAGGAAAAGTGATCACAGCCTGAAGGCGTTACATCGCGTTCGGTCCAACGAGTACGACATACGGATCAATCCGTCACCGCTCGTCGCGCCGGGCGCCGCTTCCGGCCCACTGCACTCTCAGCTTCGCAACCACCATGCGGCGGCACCTCATACGGTCACCGGCCATGGACCAGCGGCTACTGCGCGTGGCGTGGCTGAGCGGACTCGGGGCCGTCATCGGCGCCCCTTCGCTCACCTATCTCGCGCTGCCGTCGTCCGGTGGGCTCTGGCACCGACTCTCGGTTCTCACCGGACTGCTGGCGCTGTCGGCGCTAGTCTGCGCCGCCGTGCTGCCGTCCCGGGTGCGCTCGCTCAACCGCGCACTCGGCATCGAGTCGGTGATCGACCTGCACCGCTTTCTCGGCGTGGTCACCGCGGCGCTGGTGTTCGCCCACCTCGCCTGCGTGGTGGCCGCCTCCCCGGCCAACGTCATGCTGCTCGACCTCGCCACCGCCCCCGGCCGAGCGAAGGCCGCCACCGTCTCGACGCTCGCACTCGTCGCGCTGGCCTCGCTCACCGTGCTGCGCAACCGCGCCCGGTTGTCCTACGAGCTGTGGAAGTGGTCGCACGTCACGCTCGCCGCCACCGCGCTCGTCTTCGCCGGTCTGCACGTCTGGTTGCTCGACCAGCTCGTGCGCGACGCCGTGATCGGCACGATGCTCGCGCTGTTCGCACTGGTGCTCGGGATCGTGTTCGGGCACCGCTGGGTGTGGCGCCCGATGTTCGACCCGTCGACGGAGTTCGTCATCCACGACATCCGCCGCGAGAACCCCACGGTGAGCACGCTGGTGCTCGCACCGTGCAGCCGCGGCGGCCGACCGGCGACGACCTGGGCATTCGCCCCCGGGCAGTTCGCCTGGATCCGCCTGGACCGCTCCGTGATGGCCCAGGAGCACCCGTTCACGATCGCGTCGAGCGCCCACTCCGACGCCACCGAGTTCACGATCCGCCACACCGGCGACTTCACCCGCGCGCTGCGCCGACTCCCCATCGGCGCCACCGTGTGGGTCGACGGTCCGCACGGCGCGTTCACCAACGACGTCGAGACCTCAGAAGGCTTCGTCATGATCGCCGGCGGCGTCGGCATCACCCCGATGATGAGCATGTTGCGCACCGCCGCCCACCGCCTCGACCCCCGTCCGTACCGCCTCGTCGTCGTCGCGAGCTCCCCTCAGGACCTGCTGTTCCGGGCCGAGCTCGCCCACCTGCGGCGGGTGCTCGACCTCGAGGTCACCGAGGTGCTGCGCCGGCCGGTCGAGGGCTGGACCGGACCCACCGGCGACATCGGCGTCGAACTGCTCTCCGCCGTGCTCGGCGGCGCCCACCGCCCCACGGACGTGGACTACTTCATCTGCGGCCCGCCCGCCCTCGTCACCGACGCCCTCAGCGCCCTGGACCTCCTCGGCGCAGCTCCGGACCACATACACACCGAACAGTTCGACATGGCTTGAGCGAGCGCTCCCCCAAGCTCCCCCCTCGCTCCCCCCAAGAGGAAGGCCCCCATGCTCCGCCGGATCCCCCGAATACTCCGCGGTGCCGTGATCGTCACGGTGCTGCTCGCCGTATCTGCCTCGGTGTACCAGTCCTGGGCCAGCGGGGCCCCGGGCACGAGCGGCTGGACGCAGACCCAGTGGGGCCCACTCGGGCCCGCCGACCGCGACCTGCTCGTCAAGGTCCGGCTCGCCGGGCTCTGGGAAGGCCCCACCGGACAGCAGGCCGAGCAGATGGCCAGCAGCTCCGAGGTGCGTGAGGTCGGCCGCAAGCTCGCCGTCGAGCACGCCCAGCTCGACGAGGAAGTGCGCGAGGTCGCCGACCAACTCGGCGTCATGCTGCCGAGCGGACCGACCGCCCAGCAGATGGGCTGGATGTCCGAGATCTCGTCGAAGACGGGGTCGGACTACGACCGCACGTTCGTGCAGCGGACACGCGAGGCCCACGGCATGGTGCTGCCAGTCATCAACGAGGTGCGCAGCGGCACCCAGAACGACATGGTCCGACAGTTCGCCGAAACGGCCGACGAGTTCGTCACCCGCCACCACCAGTACCTGGAGAGCACCGGCCTCGTCGACTACGCGGCGCTGCCGCACCACGGTCCTGGTCTCCTCGGGGGCGGCACCTCGATGAGCGACCTCCTGGTGCCGTTCCTCGTGTTCATTGCCGCGCTGCTCGCCGCGATCGCCCTCTTCTGGGGCCTGCGCAACCGGACGGTGCCCAGCCGCCGAGAGCGCATCACGGTGCCGCAGCCGCCGATCTCACAGCCCGCCACGCGCTTCCCGGAGCTCGCCGCCGTGGCCGCGATCCCGGCACCACGTGCCGCCGACATCGACGACACCGGCCCGATTCCCGTGATCACCGATATCAGGATGGCCACGACCACCGCGTCCGGCGCCTACCGCCTGTCCGCGGACCCAATCGCCGACTCCGGATCCCGCGCGGGCGCCGGCGCCCGGGCGAACGGTAGTACGGCGCTGGCCGACAGCGGTTCCCAGCGTGCCGCCACCGACTCGGGCTCGCACCGCGAGGTCTCCGACACCGGCTCCCACCGATCCGTCTCCACGTCCGGTTCACACCGGATGCCGCGCTCCCGACGAGCACGGCACTCGATGCGGCGCTAGCTCCCCGCTCATCCCGCCGCAACTCCGGCGGCCCACCCATCCGCCGGAGCGCATGTCCCCGAACCCCGAACGGAGGACCCAATGTCCCCGAGCAGTACCGCCCGATATTTCTCGACCCGACGCAAGATCGGTCTCTGTGCCGCCGCCCTCGTGGTGACGCTGTTACCCACCGCGTGCGGCGCCGCCTACGCGGACGACGACGCTCCTGAAGTCGTGGAGGTCGGTGGTGTCTCCGCGGCTGAGCCGAGTCCCGACGCGGACGACGCCGCCGACGACGACGCCGCGGGGGAAGGCGCTGCGGAGCAAGGCGCCGACCAGGGCGCGGAGCCGGCCGACGCCGTGGCCGAGGAACCACCGGCCGAGGACGGTGACGCGGCCCCGCAGCGCGGTCGGAACGACGGCCGGAACAACGATGGCCGGGGCGGCCGCGACATCGGCGACGGTCGCGGCCAGGAGGGCGGCCAGGCAGGCGGCCGACCCGGCAGGCCCGACGGCGGAGCGGAGCCGCCTCCCCCCGCCAACGAAGGCGGCAACGAAGGCAACAACGGGCTCGACGTCCTCGGCACGGACTGCACGAACAGCCAGCTGGAACCGCACACCGGGTTCGAGGTGGCACCGGCCTGCGTCTCGACCTCGTTCGGTGAGGTCGCAGCGGAGGAGAACAGCCCGTCGCTGCTCATCACGGAGTCCCCGCAGACCGTGGCCGTCGGCGAGGACTTCACGATCGCGGTGAGCACCCGCAACCTCGTCCGCGACCGTTTCCTCGGCGCTGCCGCCGGCGGCTACTACCTGGAGAGCTCGTTCCTGAACGCGGAGGGCCTCCAGCGCGGCCACTTCCACACGGCGTGCCGGGTGCTCGACAGCGTTGCTGAGGCGCCCGACGCGGAACCGGCCCCGGAGTTCTTCGTCGCCACGCAGGACAACGCCGGCGGTGCGGCCCCGGACACGGTGGAGATCACTGTGCCCGGCATAGACGCCGCAGGCACCGTCCAGTGCGCGTCGTGGGCGGGTGACGGGTCGCACCGCACCCCGATGATGCAGCGGGCGAACCAGACCCCGGCATTCGACGCAGTCCGCATCACGGTTCAGTAGAAGACACCATCGGAGCGCGGCGGCCGTGCTTCACCGCCGGCCGCCGCGTCCCGGACTCGAACTGAGGACCCCATGTCCCCGAACAGCACTTCCCGACGTCCCCCGACCACTCGCAAGATCGCTCTCTGTGCCGCCGCCCTCGTACTGACGCTGTTACCCACCGCGTGCGGCGCCGCCTACGCGGACGACGACGCTCCTGAAGTCGTGGAGGTCGGCGGTGTCGACGCCGCTGAACCGAGCAACGACGAGGACGGCGCCGCCGCGGAGGACGGAGCCGACGAGAACGAGGAGAACGGCAACTCCGATGGCGGCGATGAACCTGCAGAGGAGGGAGATGCCGCGGAGGACGAGGCGCCGGCGCAGGGCGAGCAGAACGACGGTGACGACGCAGGGGACGACGCAGGGGACGACGCAGGGGACGACGCAGGGAACAACGCGGGCGATGACGAGAACGACCCGGGGAACGGCCGCGATGCCGACGGGGAAGAAGGAGAAGACGACAACGGGAACGACGACGAGCTCGACGTCCTCGGCACGGACTGCACCAACAGCCGGCTGGAACCGCACACCGGGTTCGAGGTGGCACCGGCCTGCGTCTCGACCTCGTTCGGTGAGGTCGCGGACGAGGACAACAGCCCGTCGCTGCTCATCACGGACGCGCCGCAGAACGTGGCCGCCGACCAGGAGTTCACGATCTCGGTGAGCACCCGCAACCTCATCCGCGACCGCTTCCTCGGCGCCGCCGCCGGCGGCTACTACCGGGAGAGCTCGTTCCTCAACGACGACGGCATCCAGCGCGGCCACTTCCACACGGCCTGCCGGATGCTCGAGAGCACGGACGAGGCACCGGACGCTGCGCCGGCCCCCGAATTCTTCCTGGCCACCCAGGACAACGGCGGCGGCGAGGCCCCGGACACCGTGAACATCACGGTGAGCGGCCTGCCGGCCGGCACCGCCCAGTGCACCGTGTGGGCCGGCGACGGTTCGCACCGCGTCCCGATGATGCAGCGCGCGAACCAGACACCGGCCTTCGACGCGGTCCGGATCACGGTGGAGTGACCAGGCGGCGGGTCACCCCACCCGCCACGGCTGGCCTGGACCGGCGCCCCGGCGTCGGTTCAGGCCAGCCCTATGTCGGCCAGGCCGAGCAGCGCGCGGTAGCGCACGCCCTCGGCCTCGATGGCCTCCCGGGCGCCGGTGTCGCGATCCACGACCGTCACGACGCCCGCGATCTCGGCCCCCGCCTCCCGCACCGCGCGGACGGCGGTGAGCACCGACGCACCGGTCGTCGAGGTGTCCTCCACGACGAGCACCTGGCGGCCGGCGACGTCCGGTCCTTCGATGAGCCGCTGCATCCCGTGCTGCTTGGTGGCCTTGCGGACGACGAAGGCGTCCACCGGCGGTGTGTCGGGCGTGACGGCCCGCTCCGCGGCCGCGGCGTGGAGCACGGCATCGGCCACCGGGTCGGCGCCGAGGGTGAGCCCGCCGACGGCGGAGTACTCCCAGTCGGCGGTGAGCACGCGCAGCAGCCGCCCGACGAGCGGGGCGGCCCGGTGCTCGAGCGTGACCCGGCGCAGGTCCACGTAGTACTCGGCCTCCGCGCCGGAGGACAGCGTGACCCGCTCGTGCACGACGCCCAGCTCGCGGACCAGCCCCGCCAGCTCCTCGCGCTCGGTGTCGGCGCTCACCGCCTGCCCCGCTCGCCCGCCGCGACCAACCGCCGCAGAAGCGGCCGTGGCAGCAGGTCCACCAGCGCAGCCATCACCTTGTACTGCGGGCTCGGCACGGACACCACCTTCCCCCTCGCCAGATCGGCAAGGCACTCCTCGACGACGCGCTCCGCGTCCAGCCACATCGGGCCCTGACGCCCACCGGCGTCGATACCCGCACGCTCGTGGAACTCGGTGCGCACGAACCCGGGGCAGAGCGCGATCGCCCGCACCCCGGTGCCCGAGAGCGTCGCGGCGACGCCCTCGGTGAAGACCGTGACCCATGTCTTGTCGGCGGTGTACGTCGAGCTCGAACCGGTCATCAGACCCAGCATGCTCGACACGTTCACGACGGCCCCGCGCCCGCGCTCGACCATCCCGGGCAGGGCCGCCCTGGTGAGCAGGAGCACCGCGGTGACGTTGAGGTCGAGCTGGGCCTGCAACGCGGCCGGGTCGGCCTCCCGGAAGGGCCGCGACTGGGTGGCGCCCGCGTTGTTCACAAGCAGGTCCACCGGGGCGGCGGAATCGGCGAGCCGCGTCGCGACCCGGTCCCGTCCCTCCGCGGTCGAGAGGTCGGCCACCAGCACCTCCGCGGCCACTCCGCGCCGGCGGTGCACCGCGGCGGCCGTCTCGAGCCGTTCGCTGTCACGGGCTACGAGCACGAGGTCGCGGCCGTCCCTGGCGAGCCGCGCGGCGAAGGCCGCGCCGATCCCGGACGTCGCCCCCGTGATGAGAGCAGTGGGCACGTGGTGACCCTACTGATCCCGGCTCAGGACTCCTTGCGGAGCCGAACCCCCAGCCCCTGCTCGAGTGAGGTGGCGAACTCGGCGAGGTCGGCGAGCAGGTCCTGCACGCGGTCGGCGCTCGAGGTCAGCGGCGCCGTGGCCAGCACCCAGGACTCCTCGGCCCACAGCAGCTCGACGTCGTCGCCGAGCGAGTCGGCCGCGGTGGCGAGCCGCGGCGTGAGCAGCGGGCGCACCGCCGCGGCGTCCGAGACGAACGCGTACCGCTCGCCGACCGGCTGCAGCAGGTCGAGCCCGGCGTCGTCGGGGAGCGGGGCCGACGGCAGCCGCAGCTCCACGGCCGCCGGCAGCGGCTCCTGCAGCTGCACCGCGACCAGGATCGAGGTGAGCCGCCCGGCCTGCTCGTGGTCGAACACGTACGCCATCCGCGGACCGTCCGGGGTGGGCACGTCGCCGCTGATCAGGTTGCGCGCCACGCCCGGGCCACCCTGGTGGATGGTGCCGTAGCGCCAGCGGCTGGGCAGCACCGGATCGGTGTCGAGGAACTCCCACCCGCGCAGCGCGGCCCATCGCTTCCGGTCCTTCGCCCCGGTGCCGCGACGACTGTCGGCGAGCAGCAGGACGGCGCCCACCAGCAACGCGATCACGGCGATGACGAACCACACGGTCGACGAGAGCCCCACGGTCGATCAGCGTAGCGGCGATAACGCCCGTCGAGCCGCAACGCCACACGCCCTGGGGCACCTGATCGTCAGCTCATCGCGATCGGAAGGCCTCGACCGACGATCAGCGCGCCCGTGCCGCCCTCCGCCGAGGGGTCGAGATCGACCCGAACCGTGTCGCCCTCGCGGATCTCGCCGGAGAGCAGCTCCCGGGCCAGCTGGTCGCCGATCGCGGACTGCACGAGGCGGCGCAGCGGCCGAGCGCCGTAGACCGGGTCGAACCCGTTCATGGCGAGCCACTCGCGCCCGGCGTCGGTGACGTCCAGGGTGAGCCGCCGCTGCGCGAGCCGGCGACGCAGCACGTCGAGCTGGATGTCGACGATCGACGTGAGCTCCTCGGTGGACAGCGCGTGGAAGACCACGACGTCGTCGAGCCGGTTGAGGAACTCCGGCTTGAAGTGCTGCCGCACGATCGTCATCACGGCGTCCTTGCGGTCGCGGTCGTCGAGCGCCTGGTCGGCGATGACGTGCGAGCCCAGGTTCGACGTGAGCACGAGGATCGTGTTGCGGAAGTCGACCGTGCGGCCCTGCCCGTCGGTGAGCCGGCCGTCGTCGAGCACCTGCAGCAGCGTGTCGAACACGTCCGGGTGTGCCTTCTCCACCTCGTCGAACAGCACCACCGTGTACGGGCGGCGCCGCACCGACTCGGTGAGCTGCCCACCCTGGTCGTAGCCGACGTAGCCGGGCGGCGCGCCGACGAGCCGGGCCACCGAGTGCTTCTCCGAGTACTCGCTCATGTCGATGCGGACCATCGCCCGCTCGTCGTCGAACAGGAACTCGGCGAGCGCCTTGGCCAGCTCGGTCTTGCCGACGCCGGTGGGCCCGAGGAACAGGAACGACCCCGTGGGACGGTTCTCGTCGGCGATGCCCGCCCGGGCGCGCCGCACGGCGTCGGACACCGCACGCACGGCCTCGGCCTGGCCGATCACCCGCTCGGCCAGCTCCTCCTCCATGCGCAGGAGCTTGGCCGTCTCGCCCTCGAGCAGCCGCCCCGCCGGGATGCCGGTCCAGGCCGACACGACGTCGGCCACGTCGTCCGGGCCGACCTCCTCCTTCAGCATCACGTCGGAGTCGGGCGCTGTGACGGCGGTAGCCTCGGCGAGCTGCTTCTCCAGCACCGGGATGCGGCCGTAGCGCAGCTCGGCGGCCCGGCCCAGGTCGCCGTCGCGCTCGGCGCGTTCCGACTCCCCGCGCAGCCCTTCCAGCTGCTCCTTCAGCTCGCGCACCGACTCGATGGCCTGCTTCTCGTTCTGCCACCGCGCGGTGAGCGCCGACAGCTTCTCGCGCTGCTCGGCCAGCTCCGCCCGCAGCGCGGCCAGCCGGTCGACCGACGGGGCGTCGGACTCCTTCTCCAGCGCCATCTCCTCGATCTCCAGCCTGCGCACGGCGCGCTCGACGCTGTCGATCTCGACGGGCCGGGAGTCGATCTCCATCCGGAGCCGGGACGCCGCCTCGTCGACGAGGTCGATCGCCTTGTCCGGGAGGAACCGGGCGGTGATGTAGCGGTCGGACAGCGCGGCTGCGGCGACGAGCGCGGCGTCGGTGATCCGGACGCCGTGGTGCACCTCGTAGCGCTCCTTGAGCCCGCGCAGGATGCCGACGGTGTCCTCCACGGACGGCTCGCCGACCAGCACCTGCTGGAACCGGCGCTCCAGCGCGGGGTCCTTCTCGATGCGCTGGCGGTACTCGTCGAGCGTGGTGGCACCGACCATTCGCAACTCGCCGCGGGCGAGCATCGGCTTGATCATGTTGCCGGCGTCCATGGCACCTTCACCGGTGGCCCCGGCACCGACGATGGTGTGCAGCTCGTCGATGAACGTGACGACCTGGCCCGCGCTGTCGGTGATCTCCTTGAGCACGGCCTTCAGCCGCTCCTCGAACTCACCGCGGTACTTGGCACCGGCGACCATCGAGCCCAGGTCGAGCGCCACCACCCGCTTGCCGCGCAGCGACTCCGGGACGTCACCGGCCACGATCCGCTGGGCGAGCCCCTCGACGATGGCGGTCTTGCCGACGCCGGGCTCGCCGATCAGCACCGGGTTGTTCTTGGTGCGCCGCGAGAGCACCTGCACGACCCGGCGGATCTCGGTGTCGCGCCCGATCACCGGGTCGAGCTCGCCCTTGCGCGCCCGCTCGGTGAGGTCGACGCCGTACTTCTCCAGCGCCTGGTAGGTGCCCTCCGGGTCGGGGCTGGTGACCCGGCTCGACCCACGGACCTTCGAGAACGCCTCGCGCAGCGCGTCCGGGGTGGCGCCCTGGCGGCGCAGCAGGTCGGCGACCTGGCTGGGAGCCGACGCCAGCCCGACGAGCAGGTGCTCGGTGGAGACGTACTCGTCACCCATCTCGGTGGCGAGCTGCTGGGCCGATCTGATCGCGGCCAGCGCCTCGCGGGAGAGCTCGGGGGCCCGCACCGTGGAGCCGGACGCCGAGGGCAGCCGGTTGCCGAGCTGCGTGAGCTCGCTGAGCACGGCCGCGGCATCGGCACCCACCGCGGCGAGCAGCGGCGCGGCGATACCGTCGGTCTGCGCGAGCAGCGCGCCCAGCAGGTGTGTGGGCCCCACATCGGGGTTGCCGGCGAGCGCCGCCGACTGCGCGGCGGCCGAGATGGCCTGCTGTGTCTTGGTGGTGGGGTTGAAGTCCATCCCCTCGGGTCCTCCTGCACATGGAGCGTCTGGGCACATCGTGCCCCGTCGAGGGGAACAACGTCAGGAAAGTTGAGCGTGTTCCGCTCAAGAGTCACTCTTCGGGTACCACGTTCGATACTGGCACCGATGCCTGAAGACGTACTCCTGACCAGCCTGCTCACCGCGGTCGAGGCCGCCCCCGACGACGTCCCGCTGCGGCTGCACGTGGCGGGGCTCCTCTCCGAGCACGGCCGCCCGGCCGAGGCGCTGCAGCACTGCAGCCAGGCGCTCGCCCGCGACCCGGGCAACGCCGGGGCGCTCGCCCTCCTGCAGCGGATCACGGCCGCGATGGCCACGCCGTCCCCCGCCCCGCCCGCCCCACATCCCGCACCGGCGCGGCCCGAGCCGCAGCGGCTGCAGGGGTACGACTGGACGCGGGCCGAGGACGAGGTCGCCGACATCGCCGACATCACCGAGCCCGTCCCCACCCAGGACGACGCACCGACCCCGGTGGTCGAGGACATCGAGCAGCCCTCCGTCCGCCTGGCCGACGTGGGCGGCATGCAGCAGGCCAAGGAACGCCTCGAGCTCGCCTTCCTCGGCCCCATGCGCAACCCGCAGCTCGCGAAGGCGTTCGGCAAGAGCCTCAGCGGCGGCCTCCTGCTGTACGGCCCGCCCGGCTGCGGCAAGACCTTCATCGCGAAGGCCGTGGCGGGCGAGCTCGGAGCGAGCTTCTTCAGCGTCGGGATCTCCGACGTCCTCGACATGTACACCGGCCAGAGCGAGCGCAACCTCGCCCGGATCTTCGCCGAGGCGCGCCGCCGTGCCCCCTGCGTGCTGTTCTTCGACGAGCTCGACGCGCTCGGCCAGAAGCGATCGCACCTGTCGCACTCCAGCAGCATGCGCAACACCGTCAACCAGATGCTCTCCGAGATGGACTCGGTGGCCGCCGACAACGACGGCGTGTTCGTGCTGGGTGCCACCAACCACCCCTGGGACATCGACAGCGCCCTGCGCCGGCCCGGCCGGTTCGACCGCATGGTGCTCGTGCTCCCGCCCGACGCACCCGCGCGCGCCGCGATCCTGGGCTACCACCTGCGGGAACGACCGGTGGCGGAGGTGAACCTCGACCGGATCGTCAAGGCCACCGAGCACTTCTCCGGTGCCGACCTCGCGCACGTCTGCACCACCGCCGCCGAGCGCGCCCTCGCCCTGTCGATGCGCGACGGCCGGCTGCACGCGCTCACCACCAGGGACCTGGAAGCGGCCGCCAGGGAGATCCGCCCGAGCACCGGACCGTGGTTCACCACCGCCCGCAACGTAGTGGCCTTCGCCAACACCGACGGCGAGTACGACGACCTCTCGGCCTACCTGCGGAAGAACAAGAAGCTGTGAGCGCGGCGGCCCTGGAGCGCGCCGAGAACCTGCGGCTCATGGGGCGGTTCGACGACGCGGAACGGACGCTGCGCGACGCGCTGGGCGCCTCGCCGGACGACCCCGACCTGCTGGGCGAGCTGGCGTGGGTGCTGCACCTCGCCGACCGGCCGGCGGAAGGGCTCGCGGCCGCCGACGCCGCCACCGCCCGGGCTCCTCAGGATGGCCGCCTCCACCAGATCCGGGCCGCGCTGCTCTCCGCGCTGAGCCGGCACGACGAGGCCGTGCAGGCCGCGTCCGCGGCGCGGTCGCTGCGACCGCAGGACCCCGGAACCGCGCGGGCCCACGCGCGCGTGCTCGCCGCCGCCGGCCGGTTGCGCGAGGCCGGCGATGCCGCGCGGCAAGCCGTCGCGCTCGATCCCGAGTCCTCGGCGGCACACTTCACGCTCGCCGACATCTCCGACGACCTCGGCGATCGGCGGACCGCGCGCCGGGCCTACGAGGAGGCGCTGCGGCTGGACCCGCAGAACGCCGTGGCCCGCCACGACCTGGCCGTGCTCGACGCCAACACCCGCCACCCGGTGCGCGCGCTGCGCGGGCTCGTCGAGGCAGGGGCGCTCGACCCCACGCTCCCGCTGGTGATGCGGACCATCGCCGCGGTGCTCTGGAAGCTGTCGTGGCGGTTGCGGATGCTGTTCGTCGTGGCGACGGTCGCCTGTGTCGCCGCGTCGGGTCCCGAGCCGGAGGAGCCCACCTGGGCCACCCGCATCGCCGCGGCGGGAGCGCTGCTGGTGATCGGGCTGCTGGTCTGGTGGACCGCGCGCGACCTGCCCGCCCGCACCCGGCCCGCGGTGCGGGCGGCCCTGCGCACCGACGGCCCGCTCCGCTTCACCTACCTGGCGATCGCCGCGTGCGTTCTCCTCTTCCTCACGGTGGCCGTCACGGGTCTCGGCGTGTTCGCCGGGTTCGTGTGGCTCGTGCTCGGTCTCCTCGGGGTGCTGGCGCTGGCCGTGCGGCTGGTCCGCCGGCTGCGCGGCACCTGATCAGGCGAGCGCCGAGTTGAGCATCGCCGTGTCTCCGACGCACTCGTACCGGATGACCCGCCCGTCCCGGAACCGGTACATGTGCACGAACCGGGCGCTCACGGCCTTACCGGTCGCCCGGTAGGTGCCCCGGTAGGTCCCGAGTACGGCGACGGTGTCCCCGGATGCGACGTACTCGTCCGGTTCCACGTGAAACTCCGACCACTCCACCGCGATGCGGGCGAACACCCCCGCGGCCACGTCCTCGGGCCCGACGAAGTTGCCCGCGAACGGACCACCCGAAGTCTCGATCCACTTCACGTCCGGGTCCAGCAGCGCGAGCACTTCGGGGACATCCCTCGAGGCGAACGCCGCGTATCCGGTGCGCAGTGCGGTGACATTGCCGGGTGCCGCGGCGGTGGCGACCTGGTCCGTCATCATCACGTTCCTCCTCGTCGGGCGGCAGGCATATTCCCGAGCGTGGTGCCTCGGAGCCCGGCCGGACAGTCGGAGAACTGCGTACGTCAGCGCGGGCGCAACGTCCGCGCACTGCCCCCACCGAGGTGCGTGGTGCTGGGGAACCGCCTGCGCCCGGCATGAGGGCGCGGCCGCCATCGCGGCGTCTCCTTCGCCCGGAAGTAGTCGCCACCCTTGCGGCCGGGGTCGTCGGTGCCCCACTCGCGCTTCTCCGGCACGCGCGCCATGCGCGGGATGTGCTTGCGGCAGTGGACGTAGGCCTCGTCGACGTCGACCACGACCCACCGCTCCGCCCGCCGGCCCCGCTCGAGATCCTGCGGCATCCCCGGGAACGCCCCGGCGAAATCCTCCGCCTCGACGATCCGCGCCGTGCCGTTCACGTGCAGGCCGATGAGGTCCTGCACGAAGTCGACCATCAGCAGGCCGACGTGCGCGTTCTCCGAGATGTTGCCGAGGCTCGCGTGCACGCCGTTGCCCCGGTACTCGGGGTACGCGAGCGTGCGGGCATCGAGCACGCGGACGAACCCGGGTGGGCCGGCGCGCAGCGACGCGTCGCACTCGCCGCGGGCATCCGCCGAGGCCACGAACACCATTTCCATCCGCTGGACGAACGCCACCATCGTCGGCAGGAGCCGATCCCTGACCTGGTCGGCATAGAAGCGGCGAGCGCGCGCTTCCGTGCCGTAAGCGCACTGGAGGGCATGCTCACCCCCCGATCCAGGCACCGGATCGCACTCGACGGACGGCGAGGGCACCTCCACGGTGCGCTGGACGGTCGTCGAGCCGGTCTGAGCGAGAGGTCGGGTTCGGGGAGCCACCTGCCCACCGTGCCATCCGCGCGCCGAAGAGTCACCGAAAGCTGCTCTGCGCGATAGGCTGGCACTCCAGGACCGCCGTCCCGAGCTCCCCGGTTCCGACGAGCAGGAAGAAGCCGGCCTTCATGACCGCTGAACAGTTGCTCACCGCTGATCTGCCCGGCTTCGGTGACTCCCGCGGCGAGGAATTCGGCCAGGCGGAGCTCATCAGGGACAGCTGGGCGGAGGTCGAGCCGCAGGTCGAGGAGATGGGGCGGCAGTTCTACGCCACCCTGTTCCGGATCTGCCCGGAGAGCCGGGACCTGTTCCCGGTCAACATGGAGGTGCAGCGCAGCCGCCTGATGCGCGCGCTCGTGCACGTCGTGCAGATGGTCGACCAGCCCGACGAGCTCGTGCCCTTCCTGGAGCAGCTCGGGCGCGACCACCGGAAGTTCGGCGTCCTCGCCCAGCACTACGAGGCGGTCGGGGTGGCACTGCTCACCGCCATCGGCACCGCCGCGGGCCCCGTCTGGACGCCCGCCGTCCGCGAGGCGTGGACCGACGCCTACGACGTGGTCGCCGCCGCCATGCGCACGGCGGCCCAGGCCGAGCGCGGCCCGGCGTCCTGGCTCGGCCGCGTGGTGGCCCACGAGCGCATCGGTTGGGACGTCGCGATCATCACCGTCCAGACCAGCGAGCCCATCCCGTACCGCGCGGGTCAGTACGTCAGCATCGAGACCCCTCAGCGCCAGCGCCTGTGGCGCTACCTCTCGCCGGCCAACGCGCCCCGCGAGGACGGCACCCTGGACTTCCACATCCGCGCCGTCGACGGCGGCTGGGTGAGCCGCGCGATCGTCGCCCACTCCCGCGTCGGCGACACCTGGCGCATCGGGCCCCCGATGGGGCGCATGCACGTCGACCCCGCCAGCGGGCGCGAGCTGCTGATGGTCACCGGCGGCACCGGCATGGCCCCCATCAAGGCCCTGCTCGAGGACATCTCACAGCGGCCGGAGCAGCCGCGCACGCAGGTGTTCGTCGGCGGCCGCACCTGGGAAGACCTCTACGACTTCTCCAGCCTGCGCAAGTTCTCCTACAGCAACACCTGGCTCGACGTCATCCCCGTCGTGGAGAACGACGAGGGCACCTCCGGCGCCGAGCGCGGCACCCTCGCCGACGTCGTCACGCGGTACGGGGCGTGGTCCGACCACGACGTGCTGGTCTGCGGCTCGCCCGCGATGATCCGGGCCACCGTCTCCCGCATGCTCGTGGCCGGCACCCCGCTGGACCGGATCAAGTACGACCCGTTCACGATGGACTGATGGCCGGCCCGGCCGGCTACCAGGCGTCGGCCGAACGCACGGCGAGCACGTGCAGCTCCCGGGTCCCGCGGAACGCGTCGCGGCCATGGAGGAACCGGTAGTTGTCCAGCGCCATGAGGTCGCCGGCTTCGAGCCGGAATCGCGGAGCGCAGTCGAAGGCGGTGGCGAGCACGTCGGCGTACTCGTCGAGGAACGCCATGTGCCGGCCCCATTCCGGTTCGCGGGGCACGGGGGCGGCGTAGTCGCTCGCCCGCACCACCCGCCGGCCGCCACGGGTCCACTCGACGAGCCTGCGGACGAGCGGGGTGGCCGGCACCCCACGGGCCGGCGTGTGCCAGCCGCCGAAGTAGTCGATGTCGCAGCGGGTGAGGAACGCGTGCAGATCCGGTGCGGCCTCGGCGAGCCGGTCGACCAGGGCGTACCCGTCGATCAGCACCGAGTCGCCGCCGGACGGCGCGGGTGCGGAGCAGAGCATGTAGAGGTAGTCCTCGTCCGGCTCGCGCAGGGGCACGCGCCGGCCGTTGATGTCGACGACGACGTTCGCCCCGTCCGAGTGCAGGCCGAGCACCGGGCTGTCGGTCCCGCTCTGCGGGCGGATGCCCGTCAGCGCGCGCAGCCTTCCGCCGAGGGTGCGTCCGGCGGCCATGACCAGCTCGTCGGGGTCGGTCGGCGTGTTCGGCACGATCACGGCGCCGTCGCGCTCGAAGACGGCGCGGCTCTCCCGCACGTCGATCGGCGCCGGCACCACGCCGACTGTGCCCAGTGCCTCCTTCAGGTCGGGCCGGACCGTGCCCAGCCGACGGCCGCTCGCCTCTGTGGTCGCCACACCTGCTCCTACTGTCGCCAACTATCTGCAACAGCAGCTTATGTGCCGTCCCAGCGCCGCTCCAACCGGCGCCCGAACACGGTGACGCCGGTCGCCACGGCCACCACGGCGGCGGCCGGCAGCAGCACCAGCTGCGGGGCGAAGAACAGGAATTGCCGCCCCTCCGCCAGCATCACCCCCCACTCCGGCGTCGGCGGCTGGACCCCGAGCCCGAGGAAGGACAGGCCCGCGATCGACAGCAGCACGTTCGCGAACCGCAGGCACGCGTGCGCAACGAGCGGGCGCAGCGCGTTCGGCAGGACGTGCCGCACCGCGATGCGGACCGGTCCGGCGCCGAGCGCCAGCGCGCCCTCCACGTACTCCCGCGCACGCTCGCGCAAGGTGAGGTGGTGCGCGAGCCGCGCGAACGGTGACCAACCGGTGACGAGCACGGCGAGCAGCAGCGTGCTGGTCCCCGGCTCACGCACGGCCGCGATGATCAACCCGACGACGATCGTGGGGATGGCGGCCAGCACGTCGACGGCCCGCTGCACGAGCCCACCCACGAGCCCGCCGGCGTAACCGGAGAGCAACCCCGCGGCCGTGCCGAGCACGGCACACGCGGCGACGGCGGCGGCGGTGAGACCGACCGAGATCCACGCACCGTCCACGAGCCGGGCGAGGACGTCGCGGCCGAGGTGGTCGGTGCCCAGCGGGTGAGCGAGCGACGGGCCCGCGAAGCGGTCGGCGAGATCGGTGGCCACCGCGTCCAGCGGGAACACGGCGACGAGCACGACCAGCGCCACGACCGGCGCCAGCACCAGGGCGACCCGCTTCACTGCTGTACCGACGCTCGGGCGACCGGGTCGAGCACCAGCTGCAGGACCTCGGCGGCCAGCGCCGCCAGCACCGCGAGCAGCACGACGGCGAGCAGCCCGGCCTGAACCATCGGCAGGTCCTGGCCGATCACGGCGTCGTAGAGCAGCCGGCCCAGGCCCGGCACCGCGAACACCACCTCGACGACGACAGCCCCGCTGAGCAGGCCCGCGAAGAACAGCCCGGAGAGCGAGGCCACGGCTGTGAGCGCCAACCGCGCCCCGTGGCGCCACAGCACGACACCGTCGGTGAGGCCCTTCGCGCGCGCGAGCACCACGTGCGGGCGGGTCAGCACGTCGGCTGTCTCGGCGCGGGTGAGCTGGGCGGCCAGCGCCGCCGGGAACGCCGCCAGCGTGAGCGCGGGGAGGACGGCCTGCGCCGGGCTGCCCCACCCCAGCGCCGGGAGCAGGGGGACCGCGACCGCGAGCAGCAGGATCAGCACCGGAGCGAGGATGAACTCCGGCACCGCGACGCCCAGCACCGACGCCACCGTCACGACCCGGTCGACCGGCCCGCCCGGCCGGCGGGCCGCGTGCACCCCGGCCGGGATCCCGACCGCCGCGGCGAGCGTCAGCGCCAGCACCGTGAGCACCACCGACACGCCGAGCGCGGACGCGAGCTGCGGGGCGACCGGCGTCCGGGTGGCGTAGGACAGGCCGAGATCGCCGGTGAGGACGTGCCCGAACCAGCGCAGGAACTGCTCGGGCAGCGGCCTCACGAGCCCCAGCTCAGCCGCCACTCGCGCGGCGACGACCGGGTCCGGCTCGGCCTCCGCGACCCGGCTGCGCAGCACCGCACGGACGGTGTCCACCCCGGCGAGCCGTGGCAGCAGGAAGATCAGCACAGCCGCCCCGAGGACGACCGCGGGCAGCGGCGCGAGCCGGCGCAGGATCATCTAGCCGGTGACCGCGAGCTGGGGTGTGACCAGCTGCTTGACCATCGGGTCGATCGTGTAGCCGGCCACGCTCCGGGACACGCCGTTCTCCTGCGAGTGCACCAGCGGAACCCCCACCACGTCGTCGACGAGCGTGCGGGCGGCCGCCCGGAAGACGTCCTGGCGCGTGCCGGCATCGATGGTCGTACCGAGCGTGCCGACCAGCGAGTCGAACGCGGGCGAGCAGTAGTGGTTGAGGTTGTAGGAGCCCTCGCAGGTGTAGTCGCTCTGCAGCGTCGCGCCCGCGTCCGGGACGTCGGTGAGGTAGCTGCGGGACAGGAGGTACATGTCGTACCGGCCGGCGAGCAGCTCCGGTTCCTGGGCGCCGTACTCGCCGATCTGGATCTCCGCGTCGATGCCGGCCGCACGCAGCATGTCCTGCACGGCGGTGGCGAGCGTGGGCAGCTCCGGACGGTTCTGGTAGGTCCAGAGCCGGACCTGCAGCGGGTTGTCCGGGCCGTGCCCGGCCTGCGCGAGCAGCGCCCTGGCGCCCTCGACGTCGGGCGCGGGCGGCGGGTTCTGCGCACCCCACGCCACGGCAGGCCCGAACAGCTCGGACGCCGGCACCGCCGATCCCGCCAGCGCCTGCTCGGCCAGCGCCGTCCGGTCGACCGCTCGGGCGACCGCCTGCCGAATCCGCAGGTCGGAGAACGGGACGGCGGACTGGTTCATGAGCAGCGAGACGGTGCGCGGGGCAGCGACCGTCTGCTCGTCGAAGCCGGAGCCCGCGGAGAACTCCAGCAGCGACGACTCCGGCAGCCCCTGCGCGATCTCGACGTCGCCCGCCCGGAGCGCGAGGGCCCGCGCAGCCGGGTCGCCGACGAACGTGGCGGTCACCCGCGCGAGCGCCGCGCGCCCACCCCAGTAGCCGTCGAACCGCTCGAGCAGGGCTCGCTGCGTACCCTCGACCGCGGTGAGCCGCATCGGACCGGTCCCGGTCCCGATCACCGACGGCGCGCCGCCGGCGTAGGCGGACGAGGCAAGGATCACAGCGTTCGGGCTGCTCAGCCGCAGCGGGAGGATCGGGTCGGGGTGCGCCGTCGTCATCCGCACGGCGTTCGCGCCGTCCTCGGCGACCGCCAGCCCGAGCCCGCGCAGCGCTCGTGGCGGCGCCGCGACGTCCGTCAGGTAGCCGAGCGCCGTGACGACCGCCGCCGGCGTCAGCGGGGTGCCGTCCTGGAACGAGACGCCGGGCCGCAGCACGAAGCGCCAGGTGAGCGGATCGACCTGCGTCCACGACTCCGCGAGCACCGGGCGCACCTGCCCGTCGGCCGTTGCGCTGGTCAGGGCCTCGGTGGCGCCGAGCTGGGTGAGAATGAACGCATCGTCGGTCTCGACCGCGTACCCGGAGCGCGGGGAGAACTGCGCCGCGATCCGGAGCTCGCCGTCCGGCACGGGCGCGCCGCCCGCCGCACCCTGCTCTCCACCGCACGCCGCGACGAGCGCCAGCACCGCCGTCACGGTCGCGAGGACGGAGCACCGGTGGCGGAGAGCACTGCGCATCGAGGGCCTTTCACACGGTCGAGAAGGGCGCACGGATCATCTGCAGGTGTGCATAAACTGTCAAATATGTGCACCTACGTGCATGTATGCATGTGGGCCCGGGTCTGACACACCAGCATCGCAAATGCTAGTAGTTGGCGATAATGCCTACCGAACGCGTACGACGCCGGATCGGGGTGCTGCGCGACTTCCGCCGGCTCTCCCGCGTCATGCAGCTCCTCGTGGCCACCCAGCTGGCCTTCAACGTCGGCTTCTACATGGTGCTGCCCTACCTGGCGACGCACCTCACCGAGGACCTCGCGCTCGCCGGCGCGGTGGTCGGGCTGGTGCTCGGCCTGCGCACGTTCAGCCAGCAGGGCCTGTTCGTCGTCGGCGGCACGCTCACCGACCGGATCGGTGCGAAACCGGTGGTCCTCGCCGGCTGCGCCCTGCGCGTGGCCGGGTTCGTGCTACTCGGGCTGGCCGAGAGCCTTCCGGTGGTGCTGGCCGGCGCCATGCTCACCGGGTTCGCCGCGGCCCTGTTCTCGCCGGCCGTGGAGTCTTCCCTCGCCCGGGAGGCGGGCGAGCGGGCCGAGGCAGGCGGGCCGGCACGAGCGGACGTGTTCGCGATGCTCGCGATCTGCGGCCAGGTGGGCACGGTCGTCGGTCCGCTCGTCGGCACCGCGCTGCTCGTCGTCGGGTTCCGGCTGTCCTGCCTCGTGGCCGCCGCCGTGTTCGTGCTGATCGGGTTCGCTCACCTGCGCTGGCTGCCCCGCCGGCCCCCGCAACACGCCGGCGAACCCGTGCTCGCCGGCTGGGCGGAGGTGCTGCGCAACCGGCGCTTCCTCGCGTTCGCCGCGGGCTACTCGGGCTACCTGCTCTGCTACAACCAGCTCTACCTGGCACTGCCCGCCGAGCTGCGCAGGGCGACCGGCGGTCAGGCCGCCCTCGGCTGGCTCTTCGTACTCGCCTCGATGATGGTGATCGTCGGCCAGCTGCCGGCCACGCGCTGGGGACGCCGGATCGGGCCCGGCCGCGCGATCGTGCTGGGCTTCGGGCTGATGGCCGGGTCGTTCCTCACCGTGGCGATCGCGGTGCTGCTGCCCGGCAACACCGCCGGGATGCCGCTGTGGCCGGCCGTGGCCATGGTCGTGCTGCTCACAGCGGGGGAGATGCTCGCCGTCCCCGTGGCCCAGGACCTCGTGCCGCGGCTGGCCGGCGAGCGGCGCCTGGGTATCTACTTCGGGGTGCTGTCCTCAGCGGGAGGGGTCGTCGTGCTCATCGGCAGCACGGCGGTGGGAGCGCTGCTCGACCCCGCGGTGGCCGCCCCGGCCGTGCCGTGGCTGGTGCTCGCGACCGTGCCGGCCGTGAGCGCGCTACTCATCGGGCTGCTCGCCCGGCGCGGGTCCCTGACCGCGCCGGCCTCGGCCGCGCCGAGCGTGATCAGCTGATCGGTGCGGAACCGGCCACATGCGGCCGTGAGCGCACCCAGCCGGTGATCATGGGCTACTTGCGCGGCTTCGGGCGCCAGACGACGAGGGCCTGCCGGCGGTCGACCGGGACCAGATCGCGCCGGTACGAGGCATGCACGGCCGCCGCGGCCTGCTCGGCCGCCGCGTGCGCGGCAGCCAGCTCCTGCTCCAGCTCGTCCATCCGGAGGCGCAGCTCGTCTACCACCTGCTCCAGCTCGATGATCCGCTTGATGCCGGCGAGGTTGACCCCCTCCTCCTGGGAGAGGCGCTGCACCTCGCGGAGCAGCGCGATGTCACGCGGCGAGTAGCGGCGCCCGCCGCCGGCGGACCGGCCGGGGCGTACCAGCCCCAGCCGGTCGTAGCTGCGCAGCGTCTGGGCGTGCAGACCGGCCAGCTCGGCCGCCACCGAGATGACGAAGATCGGGCTGTCCATGTTCGTGCCCGGAGGCAGACCATGGCCACCGGTGGACATCAGGCGCCTCCGAGCAGGTCGGCCCGCGGGTCGAACTCCTTCGTGGCCTCGGCGTAGGACTGCAGCGCCTCGGTGGCCGGGTCGTCGAGCCGGCTCGGCACCGCCACCTCGACGGTGACGAGCAGGTCGCCCGACCTGCCCTTGCGCTGCACGCCCCGCCCCCGCACCCGGAACGTGCGGCCGCTCGCGGTGCCCGGCGGCACGCGCAACGACACCGCGGACTCGAGCGTGGGCACGGTGACGGTGCTCCCGAGCACCAGCTCCGGATAGGTGACCGGAACGGTGAGCGTGAGGTCGTCCGGGTTGCGCTCCGACCGGCCGAAGAGCCGGTGCGGGGTGACGTGCACCTTGACGTACAGGTCGCCCGCCGGCGCGCCGCCCCGGCCCGGCTCGCCCTGCCCCTTGAGCCGGATCTGCTGCCCGTCCGCCACCCCGGCCGGGATGCGGACGGTGATCGTGCGGGTGCGCGTGCTCACGCCGTCGCCGGCGCAGTCGGGGCACGGGTCGTCGATGATCCGGCCGGTGCCGCGGCAGTCGCGGCACGGCTCGGAGAACGCGAACGCGCCCTGGCTGCGGCTCACCAGGCCGACGCCACCGCAGGTGGGACACGTGCGCGGGGTGCTCCCCGGCCGCGACCCGGTGCCGCCGCAGCGCTCGCACCGACCGGGCGAGCTGAGCCGCAGCTGCACCTCGGCCCCCCGGACCGCGTCGACGAAGTCGATCCGCAGCTCGCTCTCGACGTCGGCGCCCCGCTGGGTGCGGGTGCTGGTGGTCGGGCCGGCGCCGCGGTTGCCGAACAGGCCACCGAGGATGTCGCCGATCCCGCCGGCGCCGGGGGCACCACCGGTGGAGCCGGCCCGGGCGAACAGATCGTTCAGGTCGAAACCCTGGCCGGCGGCGCCGGAACCGAAGCCGCCGGGGAAGCCCCCGGCGCCGCCGAGCCCGCCGCCACCGGCGAACAGCGCGCGAGTCTCGTCGTACTCGCGACGCTTCTTCTCATCCGACAGCACCCCGTACGCCTCGGACACGGACTTGAAGCGGGCCTCGGCCTTGGCATCGCCGGGGTTGGCGTCCGGGTGCAGCTCACGGGCGAGCTTCCGGTACGCCTTCTTGATCTCGTCCGGCGAGGCGCCGGAGGCGACGCCCAGCTCACGGTAGAAGTCCTTCTCGATCCAGTCCCGCTGGGTCACTCCGCCTCCTCTGCTGTGTCTATTGCCTCCGCTTCGCTCCGGCGGGGTTGCGGGCCGCTCAGGGCTCTACGGCCGGATCGGGTGGTAGGGGGTTGGGGTCGCCGTGGTGCGAGTGGGCCGGGCCGAGCTCGTCGGCCCGGTCGGCGACCGTGACCATCGCCGGCCGCAGCACGCGGTCGGCGATGCGGTAGCCCCGGCGCAGCACCGCGGACACCACGGTGACCGTGGGGCCATCCACCGTGCTGGCCTCGTGCTGCACGGCCTCGTGGACGGACGGGTCGAAAGGCTCGCCCTCCAGCCCGAACGACTCGAGACCGAGCTTCTGCGTGACGGCCACCAGCTTGTCGGCCACGGACTTGAACGGGCCGGTGAGGTCGCCGTGGGCCTCGGCGCGGTCGAGGTCGTCGAGCACGGTGAGCAGCTCGGCCACGAACTGCACCCGCGCCCCGACCAGCACGCTCTCCCGGTCGCGCTCCACGCGCCGCCGGTAGTTGGCGTACTCCGCGCTGACCCGCTGCAGGTCGGCCGTGCGCTCCGCCACCTGGGACGCGAGCTCCGCGGCCGCGACGGCGTCCGGCCCGACAGCCTGCTCGGCGGCCTGCTCCGGTTGGTCGGGGCCGGCCCCGGCCGACTGCTCGGCCGGGACTCGCACCTCGCCGGTGACCGGGTCGATCCGGCGCCGGTCCCGGACCACGACCCGCTCCCCGTCGCCGTTCTCGGCGCCTTCGTTGCGGTCGTGCCGGCTCACTTCTTGTTGTCCTTCTCCTCGTCGACGATCTCGGCGTCCACCACGTCGTCGGGTCCGCCGGCCTGCTCGCCGCCGGCCGCACCGGCGTCGCCCGGGTTGGCACCGGCCGCACCCTCGGCACCCGGCTGCTGGTACATGGCGGAGCCCATCTTCTGGGACTCGGTGGCGAGCTTCTCCATCGCCGCCTTGATGGCCTCGGTGTCGGTGCCCTTCAGTGCGGTCTGCGCCTCGCCGAGTGCGGCGTTGACCGAGTCCTTCACGTCGGACGGCAGCTTCTCGTCGTTCTCCTTGACGAACTTCTCCGTCTGGTAGACGAGCGACTCGGCCTGGTTGCGAACCTCGGCCTCCTCACGCCGCTTCTTGTCCTCCTCGGCGTGCTGCTCGGCCTCGCGCATCATGCGGTCGATCTCGTCCTTGCCGAGGGCGGACCCGCCGGTGATCTGCATCGACTGCTCCTTGCCCGTGCCCAGGTCCTTGGCGGACACGTGCACGATGCCGTTGGCGTCGATGTCGAAGGACACCTCGATCTGCGGGACGCCGCGCGGGGCCGGCGGCAGCCCGGTGAGCTCGAACATGCCGAGCTTCTTGTTGTACGCCGCGATCTCGCGCTCACCCTGGAAGACCTGGATCTGCACGGACGGCTGGTTGTCGTCGGCCGTGGTGAAGATCTCCGACCGCTTGGTGGGGATCGTGGTGTTGCGCTCGATGAGCTTGGTCATCACGCCGCCCTTGGTCTCGATGCCCAGGGACAGCGGGGTGACGTCGAGCAGCAGGACGTCCTTGACCTCACCGCGCAGCACGCCGGCCTGCAGGGCGGCGCCGACGGCGACGACCTCGTCCGGGTTGACGCCCTTGTTGGGCTCCTTGCCGCCGGTGAGCTCCTTGACCAGCTCGGTGACCGCCGGCATGCGCGTGGAACCGCCGACGAGGACGACGTGGTCGATCTGGCCCACCGAGATGCTGGCGTCCTTGATCACCTGGTTGAACGGCGCACGGGTGCGGTCGAGCAGGTCCGAGGTGATCCGCTGGAACTCGGCCCGGGACAGGGTCTCGTCGAGGAACAGCGGGTTCTTGTCGGCGTCGACCGTGATGTAGGGCAGGTTGATCGTGGCCGTCGACTGGCTCGACAGCTCGATCTTGGCCTTCTCGGCAGCCTCGCGGAGACGCTGCATGGCCATCTTGTCCTTGGTGAGGTCGATGCCCTGGGAGTTCTTGAACTTGTCGACGAGCCAGGCGATGACCCGCTCGTCCCAGTCGTCGCCACCGAGGTGGTTGTCGCCGTTGGTGGCCTTGACCTCGACGACCCCCTCACCGATCTCCAGCAGCGAGACGTCGAACGTGCCGCCACCGAGGTCGAAGACCAGGATGGTCTGCTCCTTCTCGCCCTTGTCCAGCCCGTAGGCCAGCGCGGCCGCGGTGGGCTCGTTGACGATGCGGAGCACGTTGAGGCCCGCGATCTGGCCGGCCTCCTTGGTGGCCTGGCGCTGCGCGTCCTCGAAGTAGGCGGGGACGGTGATCACGGCGTCGGTGATCTCCTCGCCCAGGTAGGACTCCGCGTCCCGCTTGAGCTTCTGCAGCACGCGGGCGCTGATCTCCTGCGCCGAGTAGGTCTTGCCGTCGACGTCGCCGGTCTCCCAGTCGGTGCCGATGTGGCGCTTGACCGACCGGATCGTCCGATCCACGTTGGTGACGGCCTGGTTCTTCGCCGACTGCCCGACGAGCACCTCGCCGTTGCGGGCGAACGCGACGACCGACGGAGTGGTGCGCGCACCCTCCGAGTTGGCAATGACCGTCGGCTCGCCACCTTCGAGGACGGCGACGACGGAGTTGGTGGTCCCGAGGTCGATGCCGACCGCACGAGCCATGGTGTGTGCCTCCGATGTGGGTAGCTTGAGCTGCCTTCGCTCAAGTCTGCCATGGGCCGGCTCGCCGCATCCAAGACGCCTTGAGCCGGCCTCGCTCAACTTGCTCACCGGCTCCAACGCACGACCGGGCGATCGTGTTCCCGGGCCGTTGTCCGCGTCCTACAGGGGCGCGGCGGGGCGGGGCTCGACGCGGCCGGCCGCGGCAGGCGGCAGCGGGTCCTCCACCGGGGCGAGCACCCGGTGGTTGTCCGGGTCGGCCACCACGTTCTCGTCCGCGTCGAGGTACTCCAACCCTCCATCCGGACCGAGGTCGGCGTGGTAGCCGGCCGCGGTGAGCTGCTCGTCGTCGAGGTCGACCAGCAGCTCCCATCGGCTCGGCACGACCTTGTAGTCGGGCCACGGCATGTGCCCGTACGCGTCGTGCAGATCGGCGAGCAGCCCGACGAACACCTGTTGCCAGCGCAATGGCATCGACTGCGCGAGCGAGCGCGGCACCACCAGGTGGTCCGCCGTCACGCCGGGTGCGGGCCGGTCGAGGTAGTCCTGCACCGGCGTGGTGGACGCCGGGACGGAGCTGTCGGGGGGCATCGTGAACTCACTGACTCCTGCTCGAACTGGTGAAGAGCGCGACAGTATCGATACCGCTACGCGCGGTTCGGTGTGGTGCCCGGCCGCGTGGCCAGCGGCACGAGCTCCTTGAAGTTCCACGGCACGGGACGCACCCGTACCTGCTCGCCCGTGTAGGGCGCCTCCACCATCTGGTCGTCGCCCAGGTACAGCGTGACGTGATGGATCGTGCTGGGGTCCGACGGGTCGGTGGCGTAGAAGAGCAGGTCGCCCGGCTGCGCCTGGGAGATCGGCACCTGGCCGCCCGCGTAGAACTGCTGGCGCGACACCCGCGGCAGGTTGATGCCCGCTGCCTGGAAGGCGCGCAGCATGAGGCCCGAGCAGTCGTAGGTGTTCGGACCGGTGGCACCCCAGACATAGGGCTTGCCGACCTCGCCGAGCGCGAACGCCATCGCCGCACCGGCCACCCCCTCCGGCAACACGGCGGTGCGCCCGCAGCCCGTCGGGTCGGCGACGTCGGCGAGCACCTGCACGAGCTCGGCGGCAAGGCCCTCCCACTTCGCGTAGGCGTCCGGGAACGCGGACCGCTGGACGGTCTGCGCCGCCACCGTGACCGGCATCTCCGCCCAGCCCTCGAGCGCGAGCAGACGCTCGACGAAGATCCGCGTGGCGTAGATCGGGTCGGTGACCTCGGCCGGCGAACCCCACCCCTGGGAGGGGCGCTGCTGGAAGAGCCCGAGGGAGTCCCGGTCCCCGTAGTTGATGTTGCGGAGCGTCGACTCCTGCATCGCGGTGGCCAGCGCGATCAGCCAGGCCCGCGGCGGGGCGCCCATGTCGCGGGCGACCCCGATGATCGTGGCCGCGTTCCGGCGCTGCTCCTCGCTCAGGTCGCCGATCCGGGTGCCGGCCCGGCTGCCGGCCAGCGGCCCGACCGGCGCCCGCACGCTGGGGTCACAGGCGCCGTAGCCGGGTGTCCCGCCACCGAAACCGCCGGTGCTCGCGGTGAAGGCCATGAACCCGACGCCGAGGAAGAGCCCGAGCGCCGCCATGAGGACGACGACCGGCACGAGCAGGCGCAGCGGCCGCATGGAGCGCATCGGCGATGACGACATGTGCCGTCACTTCCGGTCGTAACCGGCGACCCGCCAGCCGTCCTCGGTGTCCACGACCAGCACGAGCAGCGTGAGCGCGTCCGTCGGCACCTCCACCTGGACCGACCGGGCCGCGACGCGGACCGGGCGGGGTCCACCGGTGACCCGCGTCGCGGGGATGTTGCCGGGGTCGACGCCGGAGAGCACCCCCAGGTACTCGTCGGTGGTGGTGTTCCGCAGGCCGGCCAGCCACTGCTGCGCGGTGGTGCCCTCCCGCGGGCGCACCCATGCCCTCGCCCAGCGGCCGGCCACCTCGACGGCCTCGTCGGGCGCCGACGACAGCGGCCGCGGCGCGGGGGTGAGCTCGGGCACCGGCGGCAGGGCCGTCGGCGTCGGCGCGCGGGCGACGTCGGGCCGGTGGCCGGCCGACGTGGCCGTCCCACCTGCGGCATCGGCCGGTCCGCCGCCCGCCCGCCCCACGCCGAGCGCGGCGAACGCGAACGTCGCGCCGACCACCACGGCGACGGCGACGGCCGTCGTGATCGCGAGCCGGAGCGGTGACCGGAGTGGCCACGCCCAGATCACGCGGTACGCCGCGGACCGCCCGTGCGGCGTCCTAATCGGCACGGCCGCCGCCGGGGAAGAACGCGGTCTGGTCCGACCGCGGCCGGTAGATGCGGTAGACCGGCACGCCGTCCACGATCTCCGCCTGCACCGGTCGGACACCGCCGGGACGCAGCGGCACGGCGTCGGGCCTGCGGTAGATCGACCGGTCGTCCACCTCGCCGGAGTCGCCCCAGTTCGGCATGCCGCCGGTGGTCACACCGTCGTCCGGCGGGGCGGGCAGCGCGGGCCGGCGTGCGGCGGGAACGAGCGGGGCCGGTGCCGGATCGGGCTGCTGCCGCCGCGGCGCGGGCACGTCCGCCGTGGGCGCGGAGACCCGCGTGCCGGGCGCGGACTCGGGCCGCGCGCCGTCGGGGCCGCCCCCGGCTGCCGCCGCACCACGCCGCTCGTCCCACCACCGGGTCTGGCGGTCGTCGACGTCGGCGGAGCCGCCGCGCACCCGCTGCCACACCCGCGACATCGGTCCGGTGCCGGCGCCCGGCACGATGCCGCCGAACTGCTCGCGGGTGAGCGAGACCATCGACACCAGTCGCCGGAACGGCCGCGCCACCGCCCACAGGACCACGGTGACCACACCCGTGACGAGCAGCGCCAACCACAGGTCGATCCCGGAACCGGGGCGGAACAGCGACACGACCAGCAGCGCGTGCAGGCCGGCGAGCGCCCCGACCACGAGCGTGTTGACGATGGCGGCACCCGCGACGCGCAGCAGCGCCGGCATGATGTCCGGCTTGAGGATCGCGATCACGGCGACGGCCGGCGCGGTCATCACCATCAGCCGCAGCACCAGCATCGCGACCAGCACCAGGACCTTGGACAGCAGCTGGAACAACGCGATGCACAGCGCCTGGACGACCGCGAGGATGCCGGCGCCGATCCGGCTGCCGGCCTCGCCCTGGAAGTAGGGGTAGCGGTCGCCCATGCGCCCGGCGATCGCGGCGAACTCGGCCTTCTTCTGCTCGGCCAGCGCCTGCGTGTCCTGGCCCTCGGCGACCTCGGTCTATCGTGAACGTCTGCGCGCGCAGCAGGTCGCGGCCCAGCTCCTGGGCCTGCGGGACCTCGGGCGAGCCGAACTCCCCGCGCAGCCAGTTCTGGTAGACGACCTGGTCGACGAGCACCGTCGGCAGCGTGTCCCGCGTGCCGAGGCCGACCTGGCCGAGGAAACCCTCCTGCATCTGGGTGACCCCGTCGAGCAGCAGACCGTCGGCCGCCTTGGCCCAGTCGACCGGCGCCAGGTAGGCCGCGGACCCGACCACGAGCGCCACCACCGCGAGCGCCGCACGCTGGGTCTGGCGCGCCAGGTCCCCGCGCAGCGCGAGCACCAGCAGGATGACGGCGAGCAGCAACAGCGCCGGCCCGATGAAGGTGGTGAACACCGCGTCGTACATCGCCCGGGTGCCGTTGCCGATCAGCTCATCCAGCGGGGAGAGCAGCTCACCGCCGTCAGCGATGAGGTAGTGCGACCAGTTGACGCCGCCGACCACGAACTTCGCGACGTTCAGGGTCTGGTTGCCCAACCAGGTGTCGGTGGTGGTCGACGGGTTGAGCGCCGCCCCGGCACACCCGATGTCGTAGTTGTGCCAGACGAGCCCGGCGTAGCCGACCTCGCGGTAGACGCTGCCCTGACCCCACCCGACTGGCCCTGGGCGGGTCGAGCGACCCGACCAGCCCGGTGCCGGGCCGGTCCGGCTCCGGCGACTCCTTGCAGTCGAACCCCTGCCCGAACGCGGGCTGCCCGAGCAGTACCGAACCACCGACGAGCCCGGTGACGACCAGCATCGCCATCCGCCTGCGCGGCGGCCGAGCGCCGGGATCCCCCCGACGGCGCCGCCGCACCCGGCGACGGCGGAGCGCGACGGCGACGGCAGCCGCGATCACCAGGGCGACCGGCAGCCAACCTGCGGCTGCCGGGGGGCCTCCGGGCATCACCGACGGGCCTCCCCGGCCGCGGGCACGCGACCACCGGTGAAGCGGTCGGCGCCCTCGACGACGACGGCCGGCTCGTCGTCCAGGTCCGAGCCCGGGTCGACGTCACCCAGCAGGTCGAGATCCTCGTCCCGGCGCAGCTGCGGGCCGTCGCCGTTCCGGGTGGAGGCCACGCCGCCCGGGGCACGGCCGAGCAGGCCGTCCGGGTCGTCCAGGTCGTGGAAGTCGCCGTGGTAGTCGTCATCGCCGTCGAGCTCGGCGCGCAGGGGCGCGAGGTCGTCGCCGAGGTCGCCGCCCAGGTCGACGACGGGGGCGACCGGCCGGCCGAGCACGACGGGGCGGGGCGGGGCGGGCTCGTCGGGTGCGCGCACCGCGGCCGGGCCGGCAACCGGCGCGCCGCTCACGGAGATCCGGTTGGCGTCCGGGTTGGTGTCGAGGGCCTCCCGGACGTGCTCCAGGTGCGGTGCCTCGAGGTCGATCCGGATCTTCTCCACGCCGCCGTGGCCGTCGGCGAAGATGAACTGGCGCGGGCTGTCGTCGGGCCGGTCGTCCTGCCGGGGCCGCGGCGAGAGGGTGCCGAGCATCTGCTCGTAGCCCACACCGGTGGGCACCTTGAGCAGGCGCAGCGCCTCGGCCTGGGCCTCCTCGTCGTCGGTGCGGCCGACGAACACGGCGTTGACGAGGGACGCGAAACCCGAGACGCGCAGCAGGTCGCCCGCGAGCTGCGAGGCGAACAGCGCCCGGACGTTGAACTTGCGGGAGTCGCGGGCGAGCCGGTCGATCAGCACCTTGCCGGTGGGCACCTGCGACAGGAAGTGCGTCTCGTCCAGCGCCACGCCCTTGCGCTGGTTGCGGTCGGCGTCGTAGATCGTGCGCTGGGTGAGCCAGGACGCCAGGTTGAGCAGCTCGACGGCGAGCGCCTCCGAGTCGGTCCACTCCTCGCGCGGACTGCCCGGCCGGGGCAGCGTCATGCCCTGCATCGTGAGCACCGTGAGGCGGTAGTCACGGTCGGCCTGCCACGGGTCGTCCCGGGACGTGTCGGGGAACAGCAGCGCGGCCTGCGGCAGCTCCCGCCGTTCGGCGAGGAAGTCGGCGACGACGCCGGCGTGGTCCTCGCCGTCGCGGGCGTGCCGGCGCAGCACGTCGATGACCTGGCCCGGATGCCGGTCGGAGGCGCCACCGACCTCCCGTACCGCGCGCAGCAGCACGATCCGGGTGTGCGGGATCCGGGCGACGTCGAAGGGCAGCAGCCCGGTGAGGACATCGAGGACGAGCCTGCGGCGGGTGGCCGCGGCGAGCGACCGCTCCCGGCGCCACGCCCGCTCCGGGTCCTCCTCGTCGGCGAAGTGCTCCGGACGCGGCTCCGCGACCACGCGGTAGGGGTTGAGGATGCCGGGGTCGGCCCGCAGCAGGTTGATGTGCCGCGAGAACGGAGCCAGCTCGGGCAGCCGGGTGAGCTGCGCGAGCGGACCGGAGGGGTCCAGCAGCGTCCAGCGCGCACCGGCGCGCAGGGTCTTGTACGTGATCAGACCGGTCAGGAACGACTTCCCGGAACCGAGACCGCCGACCACCGCCGTGAGCCCGGACACGCGGCGCACCTCCTGCGCGAGCCACGGGTCCCAGGCCACCGGCCGCCGGGTGGCGGTGCAGGTCTCACCGATCATGATGCCGCGCCGGTCGCCGACGGATGCCGTGGCTGCAGGCACGGCAGACGCCGCCCACGCCACCGAGCCGCGCCTGCGGTAGGCGGTGGACGCGAGCGGCTCGCCGGGGATGAACTCGCGCGCGTAGCGGTACTGCGCCTCGGGGTGCTCGATCTGCACCTTCGGCCGGTAGACGTCGAGCACCTGCTGCGCCCGGTTGATCGCCTCGGCCTCGTCCTTGCCCGAGACGGCGATCCGCCACCAGCCGTACAGGCGCGTGTTGAGCTGGGTGAGGCCGCTGGTCAGCTCGTCCTCCACCTCGAGGACGCGGTCGGCCTGGCGGGCGAGCGACATCGGCGGGTCGAGGTCGTGGTCATGGGTGTAGTGCCGGATCTGGCTGCGCACCTTGCCCATCTGGCGTTGGAGCTCGCCCGCCACCTCCTCGGGCTTCCGGACGTAGATGCGCGCCGACCATTCCACCGGGAACGGCAGCCGGTCCGAGTGCTGCATCCACGGGTCGTCGACCTCGGGGATGCGCAGGCCCTCCATCAGACCGAGCGAGAGCACCGCGACGTTGCGGCTCACCGTCTGCGCGCGCAGCTGCCCGACCACCCGAACGGTGGGCGCGTAGGGCTCCTGGTGCATCTCGACGCCGTCGGTGAACGCCGCGAGGTCCTCGGTCTCCCACCGGTGTGCCCCGCCCGGCACCACGGACAGCGTGCGCGGCGCGGGCAGACCCAGCGCGCAGGACCGGTGCATCAGCCATGCGATGTCATCGGAGGAGGCCGGAACGGCGTCGAGCCCGGCGCCGGCGACCAGCATGTCCAGGTGGGCGACCTCGGAGGACAGCGCCGCGACCTCGGCGCGGACCGCGGCGGGCACGACCTTGCCCAGCACCGGGGCCGCGCGCTCGACCCACCGGTCGAGGGTGCGGCGCCCCGAGACCTCGATCCCGAGGAACACCTCCTTGTCCGACATCGACAGGCCCATGAGGTGACGCTGCTCGCCCTCGAGGAACCCGTCCCAGCCGAGGGCGCCCGCGACGTCCGGCATCCGGCCGAGCGCGTTGTTGTCGAACGACTCCGCCCACATGTGCACCGGGTAGGGCCGCGTGGTGACGCGCAGGTGCAGCCATCGGCCCTGCAGCTCGCCGAGCTGCGCCGCGATCTGGCGGATCAGCACCTCGCGCTGCGAGTCGCTGCGAAAGCTCCAGGCCTGCGCCGCGAGCCGGTACCAGGCCATGACCTGGGTGCCGGTGCGCGTCAGGTGCCCTTCGATGGAGCGCAGCGCGATGTTCGGCTCGTACGTCGGCAGCCCGCCGTCCCCCGCGAGCGCGCGACCCCGCCGCCGGCCCGCGCGCTCCTTCGGTCTCCGGTCTCGACCCGCGTCACCTCGTGACACGCGAACGCCCCTTCTCTGTCGAATTGCGTCCGCTCCGCTCCGGCGAGCTCGCGGGCCATTCCGGCGCCGCCCTGCTCCTCCGGTGCTCGGTCGCTCGTCCTTCGCTCCCTGCGCTCCTCCCCCGCGGGACGACGCCGGCCCGCTCGCGGGGTTGCTCGCGCCGTGCCCTGTGCCGGCGCGGCTGAACGGCCGGACCGATGCGCACGTGGCTCGAGCGGACCACCCCGCCCGTCCCCACGGTGCGCCGCCGCGGGCCGGTGATCTCGTGTTTGAAGAGCCCGAGGACCTGGCCGAGCGGGCGCTCGTAGTTGATGCGCTGGCCGATGAAGCGCGTGGCCACCACCGTGAGCACGAGCGCCCAGGCCACCGAGAAGAAGTCGAGCCCGATCCCGACCCGACGCTGCACGAACATGATCAAGATCATGATCAGGAGCCCGAGCCCGTAGCTCACGTACCTCGCGCGCCAGGGGAACGTGGCCCGCGGCGGGCCGAGCCAGACGGAGTCGACGCGATAGATCTCGTCGTCGGTGCGGACGAGCACTAGTGCCCCCCGCCGGGAGACCGTCGTGCAAGTCGGTGGATCCAGGTTCTCGCTGCGGGGAGCTGGGCCGCCGAAATGTTCGGCGGGCTTCCGGTGGGGGGCACTTCTAACCGACGAGGAGGCCGGCCAGGAAATTGCCGATCTCCGGGCCGTTGCCGGAAACCGCGATGCCGAGGGCGATGAGGCCGACGATCAGCCCGACGCTGCGGCGCGCGACGCCGGCGTTGTCGCCCTTCCCCCCGATCCACAGGAGGATGATCGCGATGCCGAGCAGGACGAGCGGGATCACATTGTCCTGGATCCACCCTTGGAGACCGCTGGTGCTCAGGGTCTGCGCATGCAGTACCAGCACCTGTGGTCCGGTCATGACGGCTCCTCCTCGTGGCGCTGTCAACCCGAGTTCGCCGCGTACCCGACCACCTCGGGCAGGTGGACGCCCGACCTGGTCTGCTCGGGCATCGCCGCCGAGTAGACCATGCTGACCAGGGCGAGCATAGAGGGTCGCCCGCGCGTCAGAGCCGAGTGACACGGACAGCGATTCGACGGGGCGCAGGGGTGAACGACGGGCGCCGGCGGGCCGGATCTGGACCGGTTGAGTGACGAAGTACCGGCGCGCACACGAGGGCGCGACACCCGACGGCGGGTTAGGGTCTTGGGCGCGCTCCGCTGTTACCGGCGAGTAGGTTGCGGCCTGATCAGCCGGAACGATGCCGCTGCCCGGCGGGGAGCATCGGTCTACCCTGCTCCGCATCGGCCCGCGGCCCACCACCCGCGGCGCCAGCCCTGGGAGGAAAGCCGTGGTTGTCAGACTCGTCATCGGACTGGCGATGACAGTTCTCGCTCTGGCCGTGTCGGGCCGCCGCGCCTACTGGCTCTACACACTGATCAGGTCCGGACAGCCGGCCCACGACCGGCTCGAGCAGCTGAACGAGCGGATCAAAGCCCAGTTCGTCGAGGTGTTCGGCCAGCGGAAGCTGCTGCGATGGTCGGTGCCGGGGCTCGCGCACTTCTTCACGTTCTGGGCGTTCGTGATCCTGATCACGGTGTACCTGGAGGCCTACGGGGCGCTGTTCGACCACGACTTCCACATCCCGCTGGTCGGCCGCTGGCCCGTCCTCGGGTTCCTGCAGGACTTCATCGCCGCCGCCGCGCTGATCTCGCTCGGCGTGTTCTCGGTGATCCGCATCCGCAACGCCCCGGACCGGCTGCAGCGGGCGTCGCGGTTCTACGGCTCGCACACCGGCGGCGCCTGGCTGATCCTGTTCATGATCTTCAACGTGCTGTGGACGATGTTCTTCTTCCGCGGCGCGTCGGCGGCGCTGGGCGTGTTCCCCTACGAGTCCGGTGCGTTCGTCTCGCTGGCAGTCGGGAACCTGTTCTCCGGGGTGCCCGAGGGAACGCTGTTCGTGCTGGAGTCCGTCGGGCTGCTGCTGCACATCGGCGTGATGCTGGTGTTCACCGTGATCATCGCCTACAGCAAGCACCTGCACATCTTCACCGCCCCGCTCAACGTCTCCGCGAAGCGGCTGCCCAAGGCACTGGGCCCGCTGCAGCCGATCGAGCACGAGGGCAAGCCGATCGATTTCGAGGACCCGCCGGACGAGGCGTCGTTCGGTCGCGGCAAGGTCGAGGACTTCACGTGGAAGGGCATGCTGGACTTCGCGACCTGCACCGAGTGCGGCCGCTGCCAGTCCCAGTGCCCGGCGTGGAACACCGGCAAGCCGCTGTCCCCGAAGCTCGTGATCATGGACCTGCGCGACCACCTGCTCGCCAAGGCCCCCTATCTCATCGACGGCAAGCAGGCCCCCGAGGACGGCGCGATCGACTTCTCCTCCGGCCTGACCGCGCACCCCGGCCACGGCGTCCCCGAGTCCGGCTACGAACGCGTGCGCGGCTCCGGCCCCGAGCAGGCCGCCCGGCCGCTGGTCGGCACCCTGGAACAGGGCGGTGTGATCGACCCGGACGTGCTCTGGTCGTGCACCACCTGCGGCGCCTGCGTCGAGCAGTGCCCGGTGGACATCGAGCACGTCGACCACATCGTCGACATGCGCCGCCACCAGGTGCTCATCGAGTCCGAGTTCCCCTCCGAGCTCGGCGTGCTGTTCCGCAACCTGGAGAACAAGGGCAACCCCTGGGGCCAGAACGCCAAGGACCGCCTGGACTGGACCAAGACCCTCGACTTCGAGGTCCCGGTCTTCGACGGCGAGCTGTCCGCCGACACCGAGTACCTGTTCTGGGTGGGGTGCGCGGGCGCGTTCGACGACAACGCGAAGAAGACCGTGCGGGCCACGGCCGAGCTGCTGCACCGGGCCGGCGTGGGATACGTGGTGCTCGGCCCCGAGGAGACCTGCACCGGTGACCCGGCCCGCCGGTCGGGGAACGAGTTCGTGTTCCAGATGCTCGCCCAGCAGAACGTCGAGGTGCTGAACTCCGTGTTCGAGGGGCGGGAGCCGGGCACCCGCAAGATCGTGACGACCTGCCCGCACTGCCTCAACACCCTGGGCCGCGAGTACCCGCAGCTGGACGGGCACTACGAGGTGGTGCACCACACCCAGCTGCTCAACAAGCTGGTGCGCGAGGGCAAGCTGGTGCCGGTCAACGCCCCGGATGCGATGACCGACGTGACCTACCACGACCCGTGCTACCTGGGCCGGCACAACGAGATCTACGCCGAGCCCCGTGAGCTGGTCGGGGCCGCCGGGGTGAAGCTCAACGAGATGCCTCGCCACGCCGACCGGTCCTTCTGCTGCGGCGCCGGCGGCGCCCGCATGTGGATGGAGGAGAAGATCGGCAAGCGGGTCAACCTCGAACGCGTCGACGAAGCCCTCGACACCGGCGCGGAGAAGATCGCCACCGGGTGCCCGTTCTGCCGCGTGATGTTCTCCGACGGCCTCACCCAGCGCCAGAGCGAGGACAAGGGCACGAACGTGGAGATCCTCGACGTCTCCCAGATGCTGCTCGCCGCCGTCAAGCGCGGGGACGCCACCTCCGGCGGCCACGGCGAAGGTGGCGTGGACGCGCTCGGCGCCGGAGCGCCACACACCGCGGACACCACCCCGGCCAGCGGCACGCAGGCCGGTGGTCCCGGCGACGAGTCCGCGGCCCAGGCGGACCCGTCAGGCGACGTCTCGGTCGGCGGCGCGAGCACCGGAGGCGCCGAGCCGAAGGGCGCCCGCCCCGACGGGGGCCGCATCCGAGCAGGAGCGCCCGACGGACCAGTGAGAGCGCTCGCGCGCCTGTCAGCCCGCACAGGGGGCGAAGCCCGGACCGCGAAGCGCTGGATTCGGCGGTTCCGTCTGCATGATCACGAAGCGTCCGCGCTCCCGCCCGGCAGCGCTCGACCAGGCCGTCGAGCACGCCGTCGACGACCCAGCCGTCCGGGGCCGCCTGCGGCTGCGGGAGTCTTCTCGTCCTGGCCGGCACACTCGAGGCCCGGAGGTGCAGCTCCGCCACGGCATCAGCGCAGCTGGTCGTGCCGACCGCTCCGGGAGTTGTGCCTCCGCCGCCGGCGTGAGCAGCCGGCAGATCGGGTCGGCGTCGTCCTGCTGCACGGCGGCGAGGATTGCGGGCAGGACCCGAGCGGCCCGCGTCTCACCCAGCTGCCACACGCATCAGGTCGCCCGCCCTGGCCTGGGCCTGCTCCAGCTCGATCCGGTCCTGGTGGACCGACAGGCCGAAGCCGATCCCACTCACCACGCACAGCACCGCACCCACGGCCGCGAGCCGCCACCACGGCAGCTGGGCGAGCCCGGCCAGCAGGATGCCGATGCTCCCGGCCAGCGCCCACGCCCACGGGCCGGTGCTCACCATCAGCCCGATGACGACGGCGAGGCAGGCGAGCGGGATGTCCCAGCCGCGGAGCGGGCCGTCGAGCCGCAGCAGGCGCAGCGCGAAGAGCGCGGCGATCCCGATCAACCAGGGGATCCAGGAGAAGCCCGCGAACGGCCACAGCAGCAGCGCGGCCGCCAGGACGGCGAGGCCTGCGGCGCCGCGGGGGGAGCGGGTGAGCCGCCGCCAGTCGAACCGCGGCCGGGGCGGCGGGGCGCCGGGACCCGGGGGCGGGCCGGGCGGGACCGGTACGGGCGGCGGGGGTGCCGGACGCGCCGCAGGAAGCCACGGGGGCCCAGGTTCGCGTCGCGGTTCCATCGCCGTCCGAGGCTACCGGTCGGGACCCACGGTGCCCCAGCGGTTGCCCTGGGTGAACGGGCTCAACGGGCCCGGCCGGCGCGGCGCCACTCCAGCGGCGAGGCCCCGTGGGCACGCCGGAACCGCCGGGCGAAGTAGCCGGGGTCGCGGTAGCCCACGCGGGCGCCGACCGCCTCGACGGTCAGCTCGGTCTCGGCGAGCAGCCGGCGCGCCTCCACCATCCGCCGCTCGGTGATCCACTGCTGCACGGCGCGCCCGGTCTTGCGCCCCACCACGGTGGTGAGGTGGCCCGGGGTGAGCCCGACCGCCGCTGCGACGTGCGCAAGCGTCAGCGGCCCGCGGAAGCCGGCCTCGATCGCGTCGAAGACGGCGGCGAGCAGCGGCTCGTCGCGCAGGACGACACCGTCGGACATGTCGGCAGCGAGCCGTGAGATCGCGACGAGCAGCAGTGTGAGGTGCGCGATGGCGGCCTCGTCGCACCCGTCGCGCCGCTCCTGCACCTCCCGCTCGAGCGCGGTGACGTGCTCGACGACCGCGGCGCGCTGCTCCGGCGGGACGTGCAGGCGCTGCGCGCCACCCGCCATGCCCCTCACGAACGGGAAGAGCAGGGGATGGGCCCGCCACGACAGGAACGCGCCGAGATCGCCGGGCTGCATCACGTCGGGCGGGAAGTACACCGACCACCCGTCGGCGGCGTGCAGCTCGCCCTCGACGAACGTCACCACCTCGCCGGGTGCGACGAGCAGCACGTCGCCCGCCTCGACCCGCCACTCCCGGTCGTCGAGCTGCACCCGGCCACCGCCGCGCTCGACGTACACGAGCACGAGGAAGTCGTGGGCGTGCGGCTGCGGGCGCACGACACCCTCGGGCCGCGTGTGGCCGTGCCGCATCCGGACCACGCCGACCGGGGGCACACCGGGCACGCGACGGTAGCCGTAGACCGGCGCGCCGCCGCGGGTGGCCGTCCGGATCAGAACCGAAGATGGTCCTGGTACCTCCGACGAACGTCCCTTGGCAGCAGGTGGACGCTGATCCAGCCTGGTTGGAGACACCCGAATATCGTCGCATCCCGAAAGGACCGACACCATGCCCCACCGCCATCAGGAGCACGACTACCTGCCCGCGATGGGCAAGGACCGGTTGCTGCCGTTCTACGACGCGTGCACCTGGCTGCTGGGCGCGAACCGGATACACCGGCGCCTCGTCGAACTGGCCGGCGTCGAGGCCGGCAATCGCGTGCTCGAGATCGGCTGCGGCCCCGGCGGCCTCGTGCTGCGCGCGCAGCGCATGCATCCGGACGCGGAGGTGGTGGGACTCGACCCCGATCCGCTCGCGCTCACGAAGGCCCGCCGCAAGGCGGAGCGGGCAGGCCTGTCCGTGCGCTTCGACGAGGGGAAGGCGGGTGAGCTCCCCTATCCGGACGAGAGCTTCGACCGCGTCCTCTCGTCGTTCATGTTCCACCACCTCGACGACGCCGAGAAGCGCCGCGCGCTCGCCGAGGTCCGCCGCGTGCTGCGCCCGGGCGGGCAACTGCATCTCGTCGACGTCGCCGGGCACCACCACGGCCGGTTCGGCCGCCGGATGCAACGCAGCGAGTTCCTGCGGGACAACGCAGGGGAGGGCATCCCGGACCGCATGCGCGCGGCCGGCCTCACCGACGTCCGCACCGGGGAACGCGGCCGCCTCCGCACCACCTTCTACCGGGCGAGCCGCTGACCGACACCCCCCGCTAGCGGCGGGTGTCGGCCCGGTGGAAGTTGCGGTGCGCCCGCGACGGCGTCGGCCCCCGCTGCCCCTGGTACCGGGAGCCGACGCCCTGGCTGCCGTAGGGCCGCTCGGCGGGGTTGGAGAGCCGGAACAGGCACAGCTGCCCGATCTTCATCCCCGGCCACAGCGTGATCGGCAGGTTCGCCACGTTGGACAGCTCGAGCGTGATGTGCCCGGTGAAGCCCGGGTCGATGAAGCCGGCCGTCGAGTGGGTGAGCAGGCCGAGCCGGCCGAGGCTCGACTTCCCTTCCAGCCGGCCCGCCAGGTCGTCGGGCAGGGCCACCGACTCGAACGTCGACCCCAGCACGAACTCCCCCGGGTGCAGCACGAACGGATCGTCGCCCTGCGTCTCGACGGGCGAGGTCAGCTCGTCCTGCTGCAGCGCCGGGTCGATGTGGGTGTAGCGGGAGTTCTGGAACACGCGGAAGAAGCGGTCGAGGCGCACGTCGATGCTCGACGGCTGGAGCATCGCCTCGTCCCACGGGTCGAGCACCAGCCGCCCGGCGTCGATCTCCTTGCGCAGGTCACCGTCGGACAGCAGCACCGCGACAGGGTAGCCAGTGCCCCCGCCCGGGGGTCAGACCTGGGTGTTCGTCGGGGTGGGCGCGCCGAGCAGCGGCGACGGGCACAGCCCGAACATCCACGCGACCGCCTGCTCCACGCGCGCGGCAGCGAGCCCGTCGGACGGGGTGACGGGCGTGATCCCGGCGGTGGCGAGGACCTGGCGCACCGTGGTCATGACGGCCGGGCTCAGGATGCTGCGGATCGAGTCGCCCGGCTGCGGGATGTTCGGGCCGTCGACGAGCACCGCGGGCGTTCCGAGACCAGGCGCGTCGGCGACCAGCTCCGGATCGTCGGAGACGAGGACGGCGCTCGCGGCGACGAGCTGCACCAGCTCCCCGAGCGGCAGGCTGCGCACGACCCTGGCGCGCTCGTTCTCCAGGAGCGGGTAGGCGGCGCCGTGGCCCGCGAGCTCCCCGAACACCACGATCTCGATGTCCGGCTCGCGGTCCAGCAGGTCGGGGAGGCCGGCGAGCACGCCGAGCGAGTCGACCCGGTCCAGCCCCACCAGCACCAGCCGCGGGCCACCCGCGCGCACCCGCCGGATGAGACGGGCGAACCGCAGGTCGGCGGACTGCGGGTTGGCCGTCATGGTCTCGCCGACCGCGATCGCGTTCGGCCCGATCGTGTTGCCGGCCTCGGACTCCGCGGTGACGAGGAACAGCGACGCGAGCTGCCCGATGATCCGCCGGTTGGCCTCCTGCGGGAACGGGCAGAGGAGATCGTCGGTGGCCACCCCGCTCTGCAGGTGCACCACCGGGATCTGCCGCCAGAACGCGACCTGCGCGGCCACCGCCGCCGTCATCCCGCCGCCGTAGACCATCACGGCCGACGGGTCGAGGTCGACGAGCACCTCGTCGAGGCGGGTCATGATCGTAGCCGCGATGGCGGCCAGCTGCGGGGCCGGCGGCTCCCGCAGCAGCACGGTGACGTCGGCAGGCACCCCGAGCGCCTCGAAGGCCTCGTGCACCGTCATCGGATCGGGCCCGGTGGCAACCGTGATGGCACGGATGCGATCGGCATCGGCGAACGCCGTGGCGACCGGCGCGAGCCGCGACACCTCCGGGCGACTGCCGGCGATGAGCAGGACATCGTGGTCGTGGTCGGGATCGGGCAGCGCGCTAAGCGGTCCGAACTCGGTCATGCTGGAACCTCCGGCCGGGGGAGCTGGCCTGACGGGGGTCCATGGAGTGTGAACCTGGCATCGACCAGGCGTCGAGAGGTCATCTCAACTGCCGGTTCCAAAAGGGTGAGAACCACTCTGATGGGCGTACGCCTCGGGGCTTGTTGATGACGGAGAGTGAGATGCTAGGCTGCGATCGCGTCATGCGGATGTAGTTCAATGGTAGAACATCAGCTTCCCAAGCTGAATACGCGGGTTCGATTCCCGTCATCCGCTCTCAGCCAAAGGCCCAGCTCACACGGTGTCCACACCGGAGCTGGGCCTTCGTCGTCGCGTGGAGTCTCAGGGCATCGGGCCATTCCCGGGCCACCGTGGGTCGACCTCGCGCAAGCTGAGCGCGGCGGCAGGCGCGAGGACGCTCACGTGGCGCGCCTGGACCGTGCCATGGAGCCGGCGGCGCTGGCGCGATCCTGGCGCCTCCGCTCGGGTCACCCGGGTGCCACGGCCCGGGCGGCCCGCTGCAGGACGACGGCGGCGGTCGCTCGGGCCTGCCGGACCGGGCGGAACGACCGGCGGGGCCGGTCGGGCTCGGGCGGGGCGGCCGGGTCGACCTGGCGGCGGACGGCGTCGGCGCACAGGTGGCCGGCGAGGGCCAGCAGGGGCAGCTCGGACATCGGATCTCCTCTTGCAAATGATGACAACCAATTGGTTGCTTTCCCCCGGCTGAACGGACCGTGGGATCCGGAGGCCCGGGGTCGTGGCGCAGGCGCAGGGCGCCCTCGGCAACCACCACGCCGCGCGGGGACGGGGCAGTGAGCTCGGCCGCCTGGAGCGGGGCGCGCACCGGTGAACCCCGGTGGCGGGCTACACCCAGTGATCAGATGGCGACGACCCGGCCCCATTCCGCACGGAATGTCTCGACGACCGCGGCCGCCGCGTCGGTCATTCGTCGTCGATCGGCCAGACCGGCCGGACCTCGATCATCCCGAAGCGGGCGACCGGGTGCTTCGACGCCACCTCGATCGCCTCGTCCAGGTCTGCGCACTCGATCAGGTCGTAGCCGAACATCTGCTCCTTGGTCTCGGCGAACGGCCCATCGGAGATCAGCACCTCGTTGTGGCGCACACGCACGGTGGACGCGGCGGTGGTCGGACGCAGCCGGTCGCCCTGCTGCCACACGCCCCTACGGCTCATCTCCCCGAGCCACTCCTCGATGGTGTATCCGCCCTGGTCGGCAGGGTCGGGCTGGGCGCCCTCGACACCGCAGATCATCAGCATGTACTGCACTCGGATCCCTCCTCGTTCTCCTCGGTCGTCACCACGACAACCGGGATCCGCCGGAATCGACATCCGGCGCGAGAACGGCCCACGACATCGGCGACAGCAACCAGCGTTGCAAGGTTGACGCTCGCTTCAGTCGGTGAGCGACTGCGCGAGGTGGTGTGCGGGCAGCGCGGCCGGGGACTTGCATGATCGATGTAGTGAGAAGTGACCGCACTTGACCGGGTCAGCGGGTGGTCACCGCTGTTCTACAACCTGATTTCCCCACTACACCTGCTGCGGGCTGACCTGCCGTCTTCACCGGAATCGGGCCAGCAGCAAGCCCAGCCTGCGGTCGTGCTGCTCGCGTGGCAGCCGGCTGCCACGCGTGAGCGTCGCCAAGCCGTGCAGGGCTGCCCAGAACAACTCGGTCAGCAAGCCCAGGTCGTCATCACCGGCATGGGGGCGGATTGCCTCGACCAGCTCGTTGAAGCCCGCGTGCAGGACAGCCGGGGCTTGCGGGGTGGCGAAGGGCAGGTCGACGGACTGGCTGAACATCGCGTCGTAGAGCGCCGGGCGCCGGTCCGCGAAGGACAGGTAGGCAGTACTCACCGCCGCCAGCGGGTCATCGGCGTCCCGTCGCGCCGCACCCAGGTCTGCGGCCATGTCCGCGAAGCCCTCCACGGCCACCGCGGCCATGATCGCGTCCTTGCCGGTGAAATGGCTGTACAGCACCGGCTGGCTGTACTCCACCTGCTCGGCCAGCCGTCGGGTCGTCACCGCCTCCCAGCCCTCATGCTCCGCCAGCTCGCGGGCCGCCGTGATGATCAGCTTCTCCCGCTCCGCACGTTCGCGTTCCCGGCGCGACTGAATCGACATGCCCGTGATCCTAGCACCGCTAGACACTCTGGCAATGCTCTGCTAGCGTCGATCTAGTTCCTAGCATCACTAGCATGAGGAGTCGGTAATGCTCACCACCATCGCCTACGGGCTGGCCATCGCCCTCAACCTGCTGATCCTCTTTGTCGGGCTCCGCTTCCTGTTCGTCCCTTGGAGAGCGGCGGCCGGTTATGGCGTGCCGGCGAAGCAGGACCGGGCCTACCTCACGATCAAGGGCATTCGCGACAGCACCTACGGCCTCGTCGGCCTGGCCTTACTGGCCTTCGCCGGCGCACCGGCAGAGGCGTGGTTCATGCTGGTCGTCGCCGTGGCGCCGTTCGGCGACACGTTCGTCGTCCTGCGCAACGGCGGCACACAAGCCGTGGCGTTCGGCATCCACTTCGCGACCGCGGTGCTATACGTCATCAGTGCCGCGCTGCTCTTCGCACTGTGAGCCCGCGTATCGCTCACGCCAGAGCACAGCCAGGCCCTCCGAAGCGAATCCGGGACTCATGTCTATCCCCTCATGACGCCGACCGGTCGAGTCGCCGGCCTCCTCCGCGCGTTGCGACGCGATCGGCCGACGTCGCCGCTCTCGTCTCACCCGGAGCCGGGCCGCCCAGTCGGGCGGAGCCGAGACCGTGCTCGTCGCCCGCCGGTGGATCATCATGGCTGCTGACACGGTGCTCGAGAAGTGGCAGAAATGTCCGTCACCGTTAAGATGCCGCCACACATCCTGCACAACCTGAGGTTGTGGCTCGCCGGCAGTTCCGTTGTTTGATCCGCCCTCACCGGCCTTGCTTTGATCACCGTGCTTCAACCACAGGTTGTCCGAGGCGGAGGTGCGGAGCTCGGTGGCTCGACGATCGCTGGGCCGGCGGTTCGGCTGGCTGTGGGCCTCGTACGCGGTCAGCGCCTACGGCTCCGGGCTGGGATTCGGTGCGCTCCCGCTGATCGCCGTGCTGGTGTTGCACGCCAGCCCGGCCCAGGTGTCCGCGCTCTCCGCGGTGGGGCCGGCGGTGGGCGCGCTGATCGCGTTGCCGCTCGGGCCGTGGGTGGAGTTCCGCCGCAAGCGGCCGGTGATGATCACGATGGACCTGGCCCGGTTCGCGGCCATGATGACGATCCCGGTCGCGTACGCCTTCGGCCGGCTCGGTTTCGCCCAGTTGCTGGTCGTCTCGGCCGTCGTCGCCGCCGCCAAGATCGCCTTCAACGCGGCCAGCGGCGCCTACCTCAAGGCCCTCGTCCGGCCGGACGACCTGCTCGTGGCCAACGCCCGGTTCGAGTCCACGACCTGGAGCTCCATCGCGGTCGGGCCGCCGCTGGGCGGCGCGGCGATCGGCCTGTTCGGGCCGGTCACCACCGTGGTGGCCGACGCGCTCAGCTACCTGCTCTCCGCGCTGGGCATCACGGCGATCCGCGGCCGAGAAGAACGCCCGCAGCGAACCGGCGAGAGCCCGGTCCGGGCCGGCGAGCTGCTCGACGGCTGGCGGCACATCCTGACCCACCGCGGCCTGCGGGCGCTCTACCTCAACAACCTGCTCGTCGCCGGACTGATCATGGCCACCGAGCCGCTGCTGGCCGTGCTCCTGCTCCGCCAGCTCGGGTTCCCACCCTGGCAGTACGGCCTCGCCTTCGCCGCCCCCTGCATCGGCGGGCTCATCGGCTCGCGGCTGGCCCGCCGTGTCGTGGCGCGGTACGGCCGGCACCGGGTCCTCCGCACGGTCGGCACGCTGCGCGCGGTCTGGCTGATCGGCCTCGCCTTCGTCCAGCCCGGCGTCGCCGGTCTCGCGACCGTGATGGCCGTCGAGCTGGCGATCATCATCAGCATGAGCCTGTACAACCCGGTGCTCGCCACCTACCGGCTCGAACACACTCCGCAGGACCGCGTCGCCCGTACGCTGTCGGCCTGGTCGATCAGCAGCAGCGCCTCCATCGCCGTCTTCAGCGCGCTCGGCGGCCTGCTCGCCGACGCCACCAGCCCACGCACGGCCATCACGGTCGCGGGACTGCTCATCCTCGCCAGCCCGCTGCTGCTACCGCGCCGCCAGGATGATCACGTAGACGCGCACGCCTTACCCCCGACGTAATCGACCCGCGTCGGGCGGCGGGAGAAGCTCGGTCCTGTCAGCAGGACGACAGGAACGACCAGGAGGACCCGATGACCACCACCGGCCCCGTCACCACCGACCTCGTCACCGACTACCTCGACGCGTGGAACGCCGGCGACCCGGCCGACCGCCGCGCCCGGCTCGACCGGCTGTGCACCTCGGACGTCCGCTACGTCGACCCGCTCGCCGACGTCACGGGCATCGAGGCCCTCGACGCGCTGATCGGCACGGTGCAGGCGACCTTCCCCGGCATGCGGTTCACCCCCGTCGGCGACGTGGACGCGCACCACGACGTCTGCCGCTTCCGCTGGGGCCTCGGCCCGGAGGGTGCCGAACCGGTGGTCATCGGGTTCGACGTCGCCACCGTGGGGGCCGACGGCCGCATCACCACCGTGCACGGCTTCCTGGACCGGGTACCCGAGGGCGCCTGAGCGGCCCCGACCGGGGCCCGGCCAGATGGTGGTCCGCCACCTCACCGGAGATCAACAGATGCCGACACCGCGTGACTACGACACCGACCCCGAGCGGTACCGGCTGGGAATGCGCCTCACGGCCGCGCACTGCGCGCCGGGCGTGAACCTGCAGGCGCGGATCCTCGGGCACCTCGCCGGGGCGGGTGCCACCACGGTGCTCGACGCGGGTTGCGGTGACGGTGCCCTCGCCGTGGCGGCGGCCGCCTCACCGCTCCACGTGATCGGGCTGGACGCGGCCCTCCCGATGGTCGAGGCCGCCCGCGTGCACGGGCCGGTCGTGCGGGGCGACATCACGGCCCTCCCGGTGGCGGACGCGAGCGTCGACGCGGTGGTCATGGTCAACGTGCTCTACCACCTCCACCGGCCCGCGATCGCGCTCCGGGAGGCGCGGCGGGTGCTGAGGCGGGGCGGGCTGTTCGTGGCCGGCACGGTGGCGCGTTCGGACTCGCCCGAGCTGGCCCCGTTCTGGCGGCCGGTGCCCGGGACGTTCGACGCCGAGGACGCGGCCGGCGTCGTGGCCGGCGTCTTCGGCTCGGTGGCCATCGACGCGTGGGACGCCCCGTTGCTGACGCTCCCGGATCGCGACGCCGTGCGCGACTACCTGCGCGCGCGGTTCGTCGCGCCGGACGAGGCCGGTCGCCTCGCCGACGCGATCGCGGAGCGCGGGCCGCTGCCGCTGGCGGTGACCAAGCGCGGCGCGTTGCTGCTGACCCGCCGCTGACCGAAGCCGGCCGACGCGCGGGTCAGTCGGGCAGCAGTGGCACGGTGATGCCCTGGTCGCGGCCGAGCAGCACCGCGCGGGTGACGGCAGAGGAGCCGAAGCGCCGGTGCACCTCGTCCAGGGCCGTGTCGAGCGCGTCGGCCTCGCCCTCGTCGAACGGCAGCTCGAGCTGCATCGTGGCGTCGTCGTCGAGGTTGCCGACCGCGATGCCCACCAGCGTGCAGCCGCGCTCCCGGATGAGCGGCAACGCCCTGGCCACGAGCGCACGGACCGCGCCCAGCACCTCGTCGGTGCCGGCCGTGGGCTGCGCCAGGGTGTGGGAGCGGGAGATGCGGGAGAAGTCGGCGAACCGCAGGCGCAGCATCACCGTGCGCCCCACCCGGTGGGCCTTGCGCATCCGGCGGGTGACGCGGTCGACCAGCCCGACGACCACGGCGTCGATGCCCTCCGGCGTGTGCGGCCCGCGCCCGATGGCCCGCTGGGAACCGATGGAGCCGCGGCGGCGCCCGACCACCACGGGGCGTGGGTCGCGGTTGTGGGCGAGCGAGTGCAGATGGCGGCCCAGCGCGCGGCCGAGCGCCGCCACCAGCACCGACTCGGGGAGCGCCGCCACCTCGCCGACGCTCGAGATGCCGTACTCGTGCAGCTTGGCTGCCGTGACGCGGCCGACGCCCCACAGCCGCTCCACGGCCAGCGGGTGCAGGAATCCCAGCTCTCCGTCGGGCGGCACGAGGAGGAGCCCGTCGGGCTTGGCGACCCCGCTGGCCACCTTGGCCAGGAACTTCGTGCGGGCCACGCCCACGGTGATCGGCAGGCCCACGCGCTCGCGCACCTCGCAGCGCAGCCGCGCGGCGATGTCCAGCGGCGACCCGGAGATCCGGCGCAGCCCCCCGACGTCGAGGAACGCCTCGTCGATGGAGAGCCCTTCCACCAGCGGCGTGGTGTGCCGGAACACCTCGAACACGGCCTTGCTGGCGGCCGTGTACGCCGACATCCGCGGCGGGACCACGATCGCCTGCGGGCACAGGGCGAGGGCCTGCCGGCCGCCCATGGCGGTGGCCACCCCGCACGCCTTGGCCTCGTAGCTGGCCGCCAGCACCACGCCCCCGCCGACGATGACCGGCCGCCCTCGCAGCCGCGGGTCGTCGCGCTGCTCGACGGAGGCGTAGAACGCGTCGAGGTCGGCGTGGAGGATGGTGGCCTCGCCAGACACGAACATATGTTCGCATCGACCGCCGACAAGTGGCGAAACTTCCTTGTGCGTCCCGGCAGGATCGGGCGCGTGACCTCTCCGGGCCGGCGCGTTCGCGCGCTCGTGCTGCACGACGGCGCGCTCCTCGGCGCATTGCCCGGGTTCGAGGTGTCGAGCCCGTGGTGGGCGGACGTCGAACCGGTCGTGGCCGAGCTGGACCGCCGGCTCGGCGCCCGCACGGCGGTGCTCCGGATGGTGGCGACGACCGGCGTGTCGCCGGGCGGTGGCGAGGTCACCTACCTGGTCGAGGCCCTGAGCCCGCCGACGTCGGCCCCGGGATGGGACGGCGCACCGGACCCCGGTGTCCTCGCGCCGCAGGAGCGCCGGTTGCGCTGGGCCGAGCCGGGTGGGCCGGCGCGGGTGCTGGACTGGGCGGCGGCTGAGCTGCGCACGCTCGGGCGTCCGATCACGGGGCCACCGGCACAGGTGAAGTCCTGGAACCTCTCCTGCCTCTACCGGCTGCCCACGGCCACCGGCCCCGTCTGGCTCAAGTGCACGCCGCCGTTCCTCCCGCCCGAGGCACTTGCCGCCGGCTACGTGACCGAGCACGATCCCGGGCTCGTCCCCGAGATGCTGGCCGCCGCGCCCGACGGCGGATGCACCCTGATGTCCGAGGTGCCGGGCAGCGACTGCTGGGAACCCGACGTGGAGACCGTCGAGGAGATCCTGCGACGGTACGTCGCGGTGCAGGTGGCGCTCGCCGGGCACGAGCTGCCGGGGCTGCCCGACCGTCGCACGTCCACCCTGGCCGTTCGCGCCACCCGCCTCCTCGCCGCGGACGTCACCGGCCCGCTCGCCGCCACCGAACGGCACGCCCTTGTCCGGATGGTCGACGCGCTACCCGGGCGGGCGGCCGCGATCGCCGCCGCCGGCCTGCCGGAGACCCTCGTCCACGGCGATTTCCACCCGGGCAACTGGCGCTCCGACGGCACGCGCCGGACGGTGCTCGACTGGTGCGACGCGAGCCGCGGCCACCCGACGATCGATCTCCTCCGGCTCGCCGGCCGGCTGTCCGCGCCGCTCGCCGCCCTCGCGGCGCACGTCGGGGACGCGGCGTGGCGGGGCGCCGTCCCGGGGTGCGACCCGGCACGCGCCGCGCGGCTCGTGCGCCCCGTCCAGCATCTCGAGGCGGCACTCACCTACCAGGGGTTCCTCGACGGCATCGAGCCGGACGAGCGGCCCTACCACGAAGGCGACCCGGCAGAGCAGATCCGGCTCGCACTGGCGGCGCCTGAGCTCGCGGTAGGCGGGTGATCACCGGCTCGGTGGGTGGGCGGCCACATCGAGGGTGTTGCCGAATCAGGCGTGTGGGTGCCCACGGCGCCCATGATGGCGTCGGCGCACCCGGTGTCTGCTCGCGCACCCCTTGTCGGGTCACGCGGACCGTCGACGGGTCGCGTGGGCCGAGAACGGGTGCGTGAGCGGCGGAGATCATTCCGAGAAGCGCGCCACCGCCTCCGCACGGGCTCTGATGCACCTTTCGCGCCGATCATGGCGGCCGTCGCCGGCGCCGGCGGCCCCGCCGGCCCATGATCGCCGATCGGGTGCGCCGGCTGTGGTCCGGGCAGCTGTCGTTGCACCGAATCGCCGATCATTCGGCATGCCACGATCCCTTGATCGCTGGTTGGGCACGTTCCCATGTCGTCATCCGGCCGGCCGTGCACCCAACCGATGATCACCGGACGGTTGGCGCGCCCGGGCCGGTTTGCTCGTCCAATCCCTGACCCACGGCGCGGCGCAGGTGCCGGCCGGTGACCGAGGCCTCGTCGGCGACGAGCTCGGCCGGGGTGCCGGTGAACACGACCTGCCCGCCGTCACGGCCGGGCCCGGGACCGAGCTCGATCACCCGGTCCGCCTGGGCGATCACGTCGAGGTCGTGCTCCACGACGACGACGGTGCTGCCGCGGTCGACCAGCCCGTGGAGGACCTCGAGCAGGCGCGCGACGTCGCTCATGTGCAGGCCCGCGGTCGGTTCGTCGAGCACGACGACGCCGCCCTCCACACCTGGCTCGGCGGCGAGTTTCACCCGCTGCCGCTCCCCGCCGGACAGCGTGGTGAGCGGCTGACCCAACCTCAGGTAGCCCAGCCCGACCTCCGCCGCGCGGTCCAGGGCCGGGCGCACGCGCGGCTGCGCGGCGGGCAGCACCTCACGCGCCTCGTCGACGGTGAGGGCGAGCACCTCGGCGATCGTGCGGCCGTGCAGCCGGTGCCCCAGTGCCTCGTCGGAGAAACGGGAGCCGCCGCACGCCTCGCACACGGTGGTGACGGGGTCCAGGAACGCGAGGTCCGTCTCGATCACGCCGCGGCCGCGGCACGCCGGGCAGGCGCCGTCGGAGTTGGGGCTGAACAGGGCCGCCGGCACGCCGTTCGCGGCGGCGAACGCGGCTCGGACGGGGTCGAGGATGCCCAGGTAGGAGGCGGGGGTGGAGCGGCGGGAGCCGCGCGGCGGGGACTGGTCGACCACCAGCACCTCCGGGTGGGCACGCGGCAGCACCTCGGTGACCAGCGTGCTCTTGCCCGATCCCGCGACGCCGCTGACCACCGCGAGCACCCCGAGCGGCACCGCCACGTCGACTTCGCGCAGATTGTGCAGCGACGCCCCGGTGATCCGCAGCTCGCCGGTCGGCCGCCGGGTCGTGCGCGTGAGCGACGGACGACCGCGCAGCGCCCTCCCGGTGGCGGTGTCCGACCGCAGCAGCCCGGCCACGTCACCGGCGTACCGGACCTGCCCGCCCGCGGCACCCGCACCCGGACCCATGTCGATGACGTGGTCGGCCGCGGCGATGACGTCCCGGTCGTGCTCCACGACGAGCACGGTGTTGCCCTTGTCCCGCAGCCGGCGCAGCAGGCCGATCAGCCGGTCGACGTCGTGCGGGTGCAGCCCCGCGCTCGGCTCGTCGAGGATGTAGGTGAGGTCGGTGAGGCTGCTGCCGAGCTGGCGGACCATCGTGATGCGCTGCGCCTCGCCGCCGGAGAGCGTGGGGGTCTCGCGGTCGAGGCCGAGATACCCCAGGCCGACGTCGACGAGCGCCTCGAGCCGGTGCAGTGCGGCCCGCACGATCGGTGCGGCCACCGGGTGGTCGAGGGTGCGCAGGAACGCGCCGAGGTCGCCGAGCTCGAGCCGGCCGCAGTCGGTGATGGTGCGACCGTCGATCGTCGCGCCACGGGCGGCGGCGTTGAGCCGGGCGCCGCCGCACTCGGGGCAGGGTCGGCGCGTGACCAGCCGCTCGACCTCCTCGCGCACGCGCTGCGGCACCTTCGAGTGCCCGCCCGCCAGGTAGTCGCGCCGGAACCGGGGGACTACACCGATGTAGGTGGCGGTGCGCGGGAACTCGGGATCCGGGTTCGGCGGGGTCAGCTCGTCGGCGTGCAGCAGCGTGTCCCACTCGCCGGGGCGGTAGTCCCGCAGCGGCTTCGAACGGTCGAACAGCCCGGAGTGCACGTACCGCTTCCACCGGTAGGTGCCGGGGGCGAACCCGGACATGCGGATGGCGCCGTCGTCGAGCGAGCGGTCCCGATCGAACAGCCGCTCGACGTCGATGTCGACCACCGATCCGAGCCCCTCGCAGCGCGGGCACATCCCGCTCGGGTCGTTGAACGAGAACGCGGGCGAGTACCCGACGTGCGGGGTCGCGACGCGCGAGTACAGCAGCCGCATCAGGGGGGCGACGTCGGTGGCGGTGCCGACCGTGGAGCGGGAGTTGCCCCCGATGCGGCGCTGGTCGACGACGATCGCGGCCGACAGGTTCTCCAGCACGTCCGCGTCGGGCTGGCCCTGGTGCGGCAGCCGGTTGCGCATGAACGCCGGGAACATCTCCCCGAGCTGCCGCCGCGACTCCGCGGCGATCGTGTCGAAGACCAGCGACGACTTGCCCGATCCGGACACCCCGGTCACGACCGTGAGCTGCCCCTTCGGGATCTCGACGGTGACGTCGCGCAGGTTGTTCTCGCGAGCGCCCACCACGCGTATGACGTCCATGCCCCCCACGCTACGAACAATCGCGGCCAGATCCTGGCCACATCTCGTGCCACCATGAGTCGTATGGCCGACCCGAGCCGGCGGATGCTGGCGCTGCTGTCCACGCTGCAGGACGGCCGCACCTGGAGCGGGACGGATCTCGCCGCTCGGCTCGACACCAGCCCGCGCACGCTGCGGCGGGACATCGACCGGCTGCGCGAGCTCGGCTATCCCGTGCAGGCCCGGCCGGGCCCGGGCGGTCACTACCAGCTGGTGGCCGGCACGGCGATGCCGCCGCTCCTGCTCGACGACGACGAGGCCGTCGCGATCGCCGTCGGGTTGCGGCTCGCGGCGGGCGCCGGGACCCAGATCGACGACGAGGCAGGCGCCGCTTCCCGCGCGCTGCGCAAGCTGGAGCAGGTGCTGCCGGCGCGGCTGCGGCGCAAGGTCACGGCCTTGCACCGGGCCACCGAGACCGCGCCCAGCCCCGGCGCCGCCGTCAGCACCCGGCTGCTGAGCCTCGTCGGCACGGCCGCGGAGCACCACGAGCGGCTCGTGTTCGGCTACCGGTCCCGGCACGGGGAGCCGAGCGAACGGCGGGTGGAGCCCTACCGGCAGGTGCTGGCCGGGCGCCGCTGGTACCTGCTGGGCTGGGATCTCGACCGCGGCGACTGGCGGACGTACCGGCTCGACCGCGTGACGGGCGCGCGCACCACGGGTGAGCGGTTCGCACCCCGCGAGCTGCCCGCCGCGTCGGCCGCCGAGTACCTCGACGCCGCGCTCAAGGCACCGCGGCACCGGGCCGTGCTGACCTTCCTCGCTCCGGTCGAGCAGCTGGCCGACCGGCTCGCGCACCAGGACGGCAGGCTCGAGCCGATCGATGACGGCCGGTGCCGCTACACGACCTGGGTCGACTCCTTCGAGTGGCTCGCGATGTCGGTCGCGCTCCTCGGCGTGGAGTTCCGCGTCGAGGAGCCGGCCGGGTTCGCGGAGTACTGCGCGCAGCTCTCCGGCCGGTTCGGCCGGGCGGGCGGCGACCCGTGAGTGGGTCGGATTACGCCTACCGTGGTTACCGACCCGCCACACGTCCCCCTAATGGGGGCATGTGACGTGCGGGGAGACGCCCCACCCCCCTAATGGGGGTCGTGGCAGACCCCCGAACCGGTGCAGTCCGGACCCGGTCTGCACCCCGATGGCGATCAGTCCCCTGGCTCCTAGATTTCATCTCAGCAGCCGGCGGAGCCCCGCCAGGCTCGTTCCCCGAAATCGACGGAGCTGATCTTCATCATGGCCGATCAATCCCTGTGGGAGTTCCTGCTGAACCTGCTCAGCGACCCCGAGGCCCGCGCGGACTTCAACGCGGACCCGGAGGGCACGCTCAGGGACGCCGGGTTCGAGGACGTGTCCCCGCATGACCTGAAGGACGCCATCGACCTGGTCAACGACCAGAGCGACGTCACCTACGAGGCCCCTGAGGTGACCAACGACGACGTGACGGCCAAGGAGTACATCCAGACGGTCGTCAACAACGTCGAGAACAACAACTACGTCGACAACTCGACGAGCATCGAGGCCGACGGCGACGTCAGCATCGACAACAGCTACGACGTCGACGACCACTCCATCCACGGCGACGGCAACACCAGCATCGACGGCGACATCGACGACTCCAACGTCGCCACTGGCGAGGACAGCATCGCCGGCGAGGGCAACACGAGCGTCGACGGTGACGGCAACACCCTCGGTGACGGCAACACGACCATCAACGGCGACGGGGACAACACCATCGTCGGCGACGACAGCAACTACGTCGGCGAGGGCGCCAACGCCGCCTTCGGCGGCGGCGACGTCACCGCCACCGAGTTCAACGGCGACGTCAACGTGGGCGACGGCTCTTCGTTCGCGGCCGGCGGCAGCAGCTCGTCGGTCTCCTCCGACGACGACTACACCGACAACAGCGACAACAGCGACAACAGCGTCAACGACTCGGGCAACACCACCGACTCGTTCAACACGCACGAGGACAACGACGACTACAGCTCCGACAACGACGACTACAGCTCCGACAACGACAGCTACAGCTCCTCGATCGACAACGACTCCGAGGACAACAGCAGCACCGTCTCCGCCGGGCACGACGTCGACGTCTCCTGATCTCACGCACTGAGGAAACCCGCCACCGGCACTGCCGGTGGCGGGTTTCCTCTGTTCAGGCCACGGCGTAACCACTCCCGGGGCGCCGGCGACCGCCGGGACCCACCTGGCGAGATCATCTGATGCGGCGCGGCCGCAACGGTGGTGCCTTCGCGATCACAACGGTGCCGGCGAGGGCCGCCGCGAGCCCCAGCGCGAGCACCCAGCCCCAGCCGGGCCGGACCGGGTCGCCCAGCAGCCAGATCCCGACCATCCCCGGCACGAGCACCTCGGTGACGGTGAAAACCGCCGTGACCGCGCCCACCTCCCCGCGGGAGAGCGCCGCCGTGTAGCCCACCATCCCGACCAGCCAGAACCCGACCACGAGGTACGTGGAGGGCTGCCCGAGCAGGAGCGCGACGTCGAGCCCTTCACCGGTCTGGACGTGCGCCGCGCGCACGGACACGGCGCCGCCGCCGAAGCCGAGGCCCGACACCACGGCGAGCGGCCACGCGTGCTTGCCCTGCCGGAGGATGAGCACCCCCACCGCAAGCAGGAGGAGGGACGCCAAGAGCACCACGTCGACGCCCGGGCGGTGCAGCGGGGGTAGGTCGCTCCCCGCGCTCGCCGCCACGAGCACCAGCCCGGCGAGACAACCCGTGACGGCCAGCCGCGTGGTCATCGGCAGCCGGGCGCCGATCAACCGCGCGCTCACCACCGCGGTGAGCGCGATCGTGCCGCCGATCACCGCCTGCACGGCGAACACGGGCAGCACCCGCAGCGCCATCACCGCGCATCCCCAAGCCACCAGGTCCACCAACATCCCGGCGAGATAGCGCGGCTGGACGGCCGCGGGCCTCGTGCGGGTGGCCCGTCGGGCACCCGCGGCCTGCAGCAGTGCGCCGCAGCTGTTGAGGACCATCGCAACAGCGGCGAACAGGATCCCCACCAGCACAGCGTTCAGCATGCCGCACGGGGCCGCGACCGGTGACGGTCAGGGCTGCGGGCGTTGCCTCGAGACCTCGAAGAAGCCGCTCATCAGGCCGCCGGGCAGCGCCGCGTCGGGGTCCCAGGCGGACGCCCGATGCGCCTGCAGGATCCGGCGCGGCGCCTCCGAGGCGCGGACGACCAGGAGCGCGACGAGCGTGATGACGATCACGGGCACCCCGATCACCAGCACCGGCCACCCGAAGTACCCGTACGCCACGAGCACGGCCGCCAGCTCCATGGCGACGACCGTCGCTCCCATCCGCAGCACGGCGGTGTTCCCTTCTCGGTTTTCTGTTCGTATCGGTGTATCGGTGTTCAGAAGGTCGGCGGCGCGGCCGGGGCCGGGGGCTCCACCTGCTCGAGCTCGCCCGCAGGACCGGCCGCGTTGCCGCCCTCGCTCCCGCCCGACTCGCTCGAGTCGGAGTCGCCGCTCGAGTCGCTCTCCGAGTCGCTGCCGGAGTCGGGGTCCTTGGTCGAGTCGCTGCCCTTCGTGGGCTCGCTGGCCTTCGTCGTGGTCTTTGTCGCGGCCGGGGGCTCCTCCGCGGCGGAGGTGGGCAGCTCGCTCGTGGCCTCACCCGCAGGGGGCGCCGCCGGGGCGGGCTGGTTCCCGCCTCCGGACCCGCGGCCACTACCGCTACCGCCGGAACCGGACGGGGCGGACGTCGTGAGCGAGCTGTCGTTGCCCGCGCTGTCCGTGGGAGTCTCGGAGCCGGTCGGCCACAGGACGAACGCCAGCACCGCGGCGCCCACGGCCAGCAACGCACCCACCCCGATGGCCATCACGTTGGGCCGGCGCTTCTCCGGCAGATCCGGCTCGTGATCGTCGTAGTCCCACTCCGGCTCCGGCTGCTGGTGGGCGTGCCGTGCCTGCCGCGGACCCGGCTGCGTGAGCACCGCGGCCGCGGGCTCGGCGGCGGGCCTGGTCGGCGGTCCGTAGTGGCCGGGGGGTGCACTGCGGGGCGGGGTGTTCGGCTCGCCGCGCGGGCCGTCGTTGTACGGACCGTCGTTGTACGGGCCTTCGTTGTACGGCCCGCTGTAAGGCGTTCCGGGCGCCCCGGGCGGCGGTGGAGCCATCCGCGGCGGGCGCACCGGCGGTGCGCCGGGCGGCATCTGCGCGGGCGCGGAGGCGGCGGGCTGGGGCGCCAGCGACAGCGCGGCGCCCTTCGCGATGGCGTTCTTCGGGTCGGCGTCGACCGCGACCGGCCGGCCGAGCTGCTCGGAGACCAGCTGCGCGACGAGCGGGATCCGCGAGGAGCCACCGACCAGCAGCACGGCGGTGAGCTGGTCGGGCGCGAAGCCGGCCGAGATCACCGCGGAGCGCAGCGCCGCGACGGTGTCCTCCACCTGGGGCCCGATCAGCGCCTCGAACTCGCTGCGGTGCAGCCGCACCGAACCGCGGGACGAGGGCAGCAGCACCGGGATCGACACCTCGGTGTCGCTGCTCAGCGCTTCCTTGGCCTCGGTGCACTCGCGCCGGATGCGTGCGACGGCGGACAGCACCGCCGGGTCGGTGTCATCGAGCTCCGCGAAGGCGTCGGGCATGCCCTCGAGCACGTGCTCGAAGACGGCCTGGTCGAAGTCGATGCCGCCGAGCCGTTCGAGGCCTTCCGGCCGGCCTACCAGGCGGAAATCGGTGTCGCCCTTGCGCACGATCGCGGCGTCGAACGTGCCGCCGCCGAAGTCGTACACCGCGATCGTGGACCCGGCGCTCACCCGCTCGTTCGCGGCGTAGCTCTTGGCGGCCGCCTGAGGCTCGGCCAGGAACGTGACGGTGAGGCCCTGGTTCGCGAGGGCGGTGGACAGCAGTTCCTTCTTGTGCTGCCCCCACGCGGCGGGGTGGGTGACGGCGATCCGCTCGGCGGGGCCGCCCTCGCGCTCGGCAACCCGGTCGACCACCCAGCGGACGAGCCACGCGGACAGGTCCTGCGGGGCCCACGGCCGGGTCGCGACCATCACGGGAGTCGGGTCGCCGATCCGGCGCTTGAACTCGCGGACCACACGGTCCGGGTCGGTCAGAGCCCGCCGCTCGGCGGCCTCGCCGACCACGATGGAGCCGTCCTGGCCGACGAACACGACCGACGGCACCGTCGCGCTGCGGCTACCGAGGGTGACGACTTCCGGTTCTCCCCAGCGGTTGCCCGAGGAGCGACACACCGCAGCGCAGGTGAACGTCGTCCCCAGGTCGATCCCGAGCTGGTACGCCATGCCTTTCCCCTCACCCCGACAACCGGCCTGCAGGCCGGTCCCACCATCGCATCGCGGGCTCCCGGCCTGTCGTTAGCCCCCTCCAAGGCGCCTATTGGACCAAGGCCCAGCCCTGAGTCCCCCAATCGGGGGCTCCTAGATCCCCCGAACGGGGGCTTCCCACAACTGTGAGGGATCCCCGATGGGCGGGCAACCCGTACTCCCGACGTTCTGTTCAACGCGGCCCACCGGCCGCAGACACGCACCCCGGGACAACGAGATCAACGTGACAGTGCCGGTGCCCGGGGGAGCCCCAGGCACCGGCGACTCAAGTCGGTGGTGGAGTACCTCGACAGCTCGACAACGTCGACGGACGCGACACCTCCATCGAGAATCCACAGCAGGACCGCCCCATGGGCCGAATCCCCTAACGCCGGGTCGGTGGACGGTGCCGCATCCCCGATGGCCGCGGGCCGTTCCGGACCTACCGTTCTGTCCGATCCCACGAACACCGGAGAGACCAGTCGATGGCCGAGACGCTGTCCCTGATGGAGTTCCTGCAGGCGCTCCTCACCGACACGGGGCTGCGCGGCTCCTTCGGGGACGACCCGCAGAGCACCCTCGCAGCCCACGGCCTCGCCGATCTCACGCCCGCCGACGTGCACGACGCGCTCGTGCTCGTGCAGGACACCCAGACCGTCGACTACTCCCTCGACGCGGCGAGCACCGCCCTGCCACCTCCGCCGCCTGCCGGCGACGGCCACGAGGCCGCAGTGGAGTACCTGGCCCGCTACCTCGCCGGTCCGGAGCAGATCGATCCGGCCCGGCAGTGGACCGATCCCGACGACGTCCAACTCGGTGGGTTCGGAGCCGGCGACAACGCCGGGTACGGCGCCGGCTCGGATCTCCCCGTCGACTACGGCGCATGGGCCACCCCCGAGCCACAGCCGGACCACCAGCCCCACCAGATCGGCGGCGACCTCGACGACCTCGGTCACCTCGACGACTTCGACGACTTCGACGACTTCACCGGCTGGACCGATCTGCCCGAAGACATCCCGGACGGCCACGACGGCGGCCCGACGCTGCCCGAAGGGGCCTGAACCCCACCTGAGTACGCCGTACCCCCAAAGCCCCTACGGGGCCGGCGCCCTAATCCCCGTACGGGGACACATCCCGGACTCTGGAAGATCCCCGATGGCCCGGATGGCTGATCGCCATACCGTTCGGACCAACGCCGGAATCCCCGAACCGGCACCTCCCACCGATGGAGTCAAGCCACGATGTCGACGCCGAACCTGCTCGAGCTGCTCCAGAATCTGCTCCGGGACCCGACCGCGTACCGCGAGGACCCGGAGGGCTTTCTCTCCTCATCCGGCGACGTCTCGCCCGATGACATCCGCGAGGCACTGATCCTGCTCCAGGACCGGCAGGACTCCGACCTGGGCCGCGTCAACAACACCGGCGGCAACCAGGTGGTCCACGTGCCCCCACCGCCACCGGCGGCTGCGCCGGAGCCCGGCGAGACCAACCAGGAGGCGGCGATCCGCTACCTGGACACCTACGTCACCGGCAATCCCAGCGACCGCGAACCGACCGTCGACGACTCGGTCAACCAGCAGACCGAGACGGAGGACGGCGAATTCGACCAGGACATCGACGCCGACTCCATCTTGGCCTCCGACGACGACGACGAGGACGAAGACGACGACGAAGACGAAGACGACGAGGACGAGGACGAGGACGACGACGAAGACGACGAGACGACGACGAAGACGACGACACCTCGACCGGCGACGGCGACGACGAGGGCGACGAGGGCGACGAGGGCGACGAGGGCTTCGGCGACGGGGACACCTCCTCCACCGAGATCGACGGCGGCGCATCCGCCGACGACGGCGACACCAGCGCCATCGACAACTCGCCGCACGAGTCCAGTGACCCCACGGCAGACTTCGCCGACAACTCGGACAGCTCGGTCCACGAGACGTACGACGACAACAGCACGTACACCGGCGACGACACGGCCACCACGGACAGCCACGCCAGCCCTCAGGAGGCGTACAGCACCGAGGTCGTCTGATCACTGGTCGCAACGCCGCGTGACCGGCGCTGTAGCCTGCCGGGTGATGCGCCGCCGGCCCCGCCACTCAACGGGAGTACCCGAGGGTGGCGGGGCCGGTGTCGTAGCGGCCGATCCGGTGAGTCAGGATCGGGCGGACGGCCAGCAGGTGTCGACGAGGAGGGAAGGACCGGCGTGGCGGTTCCCGCAGCGGTCGAGTTGGTCGACCTCGCGCTGAAAGCAACCACCGCCTACGAGCGTCCCGACCTCGGTGGGAGGCTGCTCCAGACCCGTAAGCGGCTCGCCGACCCCGATGTGCGCGTGCTCATCGTGGGCGAGTTCAAGCAAGGCAAGAGCCAGCTGGTCAACGCGCTGGTCAACGCCCCGGTGTGCCCGGTGGACGACGATATCGCCACCGCAGTGCCCACCGTGGTGAAGTACGCCGAGACCACCGCCGCCGAGCTGGTGCGCGAGGGCGAATCGGAGGACTCCTCCGCCGAGCGCACCGCGGTGCCGGCGACCCAGTTGGCGCAGCACGTCTCGGAGTCCGGCAACCCGGGCAACAAGGCGTTGCTCAGCTACGCCGAGGTGGGACTGCCGCGCAAGCTGCTGTCCGGCGGGCTGGTGCTCGTCGACACCCCGGGCGTCGGCGGTCTCGGCTCGGCCCACGGCGCGGCCACGATGTCGGCCCTGCCCAGCGCCGACGCGGTGCTGCTGGTCTCCGACGCCGCCCAGGAGTACACCGCCCCCGAGCTGGAGTTCCTGGACGCGGCGATGAAGCTGTGCCCCAACGTCGCGTGCGTGCTCACCAAGATTGATCTCTACCCGCACTGGCGGCGCATCGAGGAGCTCGACCGCGGCCACCTCCGCAACGCCGGCGTCCGCGCCGAGATCTTCCCGGTGTCCTCGGTGCTGCGGCTGCACGCGGCCAAGGAGCAGGACGCCGAGCTGATGGACGAGTCGGGCTTCAAGCCGCTCGTCGACTACCTGCTGCACAAGGTCGTGGCCCAGTCCGACGATCTCGACCGACACTCCACGCGCAACGACGTGCTTTCGGTGGCCGACCAGCTCTCGTCCGGCATGAAGGCCGAGCTCGCCATCCTGGAGGACCCGGCGAAGGTCAACGCCCTCGTCGAGGACCTCACCAAGGCCAAGTCCCGCGCAGATGAGCTCAAGCAGCGGTCATCGCGCTGGCAGATCACCCTCAACGACGGTGTGGCCGACCTGCAGTCCGACATCGGGTACGACCTGCGCGACCGGCTGCGCACCATCGGGCGCGAGGCCGAACAGCTCATCGACGACTCCGACCCGGCCGAGGTGTGGGAGCAGTTCTCCGACTGGTTCCACCAGCAGATCTCCTCGGCGGCGTCGGCCAACTTCGTCTGGGCGGCCGAGCGGGCGCGCTGGCTCTCGGGGCAGGTGGCCGAGCACTTCGCCGAGGGTGCCGACATCGCGATGCCCGAGCTGCGGTTCGACGACGAGGGCATCGCCGGCAAGGTCGACCAGCTCGAGCAGCCGGAGGCGGAGCGCCTCGGGCGCGGCGGGCAGCTCCTCAAAGGTATGCAGGGCGGTTACGGCGGCATGCTGATGTTCGGGATGATCGGCACGCTGGCGGGGTTCTCGGTCTTCGCGGGCGCCCCGGCCGGCGTGCTGCTGGGCATCAAGGCGGTACGCGACGAGAAGAAGCGGCTGCTGACGAAGCGCCGGGCCGACGCGAAGCAGGGGGTGCGCAAGCACATCGACGAGGTCACGTTCCAGGTGGGCAAGGACTCCGGCGACATGCTGCGGCGCACCCAGCGCCAGCTGCGCGACCACTTCAGCGCGCTCGCGGAGGAGATGAGCACCTCGATCGCCTCGTCCGTCCAGGCCGCGCAGAACGCCTTGAAGACCAACACGTCGGGCAGGGAGAAGCGGATCAAGGACCTCAAGGCCGAACTGGCTCGCATCGACGGCATGGCGCAGCGCGCCAAGGCGCTCGTGAGCGACAAACGAGCGACCGCTCTCTCCGGAGGTGCCGCATGAGTGCGCCCGCGCCCCCGCTCGGCGCCGCGGTGCGGATCCTGCTGCGCCAGGCCATCGAGGCTTACCAGGACAGCCCGCAGGCACACGGCTGGCTGACCCACAACCTGCAGCGGTTCGACGAGCCGCTGCGGGTCGCCATCGCCGGCAAGGTGAAGGCGGGCAAATCGACGCTGCTGAACGCGCTGGTCGGGGAGCAGATCGCTCCCACCGACGCCGGCGAGTGCACCCGCGTCGTCACCTGGTACGTCGACGCCCAGTTCCCGCGCGTCAAGATGTACCCGCGCGGCTCGGACCCACAGCAGCTCACGATCAACCGCTCCGGCGGGGGGCTCTCGTTCGACCTGAACGGCTTCCCGGTGGAGAAGGTCGACAAGCTCGAGGTGGAGTGGCCGTCGCAGAGCCTGCGCACGCAGACGCTGATCGACACCCCGGGCATTGCGTCGCTGTCGGCCGACACGTCGTCGCGGGCGGGGGCGTTCCTCGCTCCGGAGGACGCGCCCACGCAGGCCGACGCCGTCATCTACCTGATGCGCCACCTGCACAACACGGATGTGCGGTTCCTCGAGTCGTTCTTCGACCAGGGCGTGGCCCGGGCCACCCCGATCAACACCATCGGCGTGCTCTCGCGCGCCGACGAGATCGGTGCAGGCCGGCTGAACGCGCTCACGTCTGCCCGGAAGATCGCCCGGCGCTACCGGGCCGACGACAAGATCCGCGGCCTGTGCCAGACCGTGGTCGCCGTGGCCGGGCTGCTGGCGCAGACCGGCCGCACGATGCGCCAGGGCGAGTTCACGGCGCTCACCGCCCTCGCCGCGATGCCCCGCTCGGACATCGAGTCGATGCTGCTGTCGGCCGACCGCTTCTCCCGCACCGAGCTCGACTCGCACGATGCTCCCGACTCCGAGAGCCGGGCCCACCTGATGGAACGGTTCGGGATGTTCGGCGTGCGGCTGGCCACCACGCTGATCCGCCAGGGCATGACCGACCCCACCGCCATCTCCGCCGAGCTCGTCAAGCGCAGCGGCCTCGACGAGCTGCGCAGCGTGCTCTCCACGCAGTTCAGCGAGCGGCGCGACCTGCTCAAGGCGCGGTCGGCGCTGCTGGCGGTCGACCTGGTGCTCGCCCGCGAACCGCGCCCGGACACCGCCCCGCTCGCGGGCGAGGTGGAGCGCATCCTCGCGGGGGCACACGAGTTCGCCGAGCTGCGACTGCTCTCCGCGCTGCGCGCCGGGGCCATCAAGCTGCCCAAGGAGGTGCTGCAGGAGGCCGAGCGGCTGCTGGGCGGCGACGGCGGGGCGGCCACGGCCCGGCTCGGGCTGGAACCCGACGCGGGCCAGCAGGAGGTGTGGGACACCGCGCTGGACGCGGCGGGTCGCTGGCGGCGGCGGGGCGAGAGCCCGCTGTCGAGCCGGGCGATCGCCGACGTGGCGCGGCAGGTGGTCCGCAGCTGCGAGGGCATCCTCGCCGCCATGCGCCAGGCATAGGCCGCCGACGCGCCGGCGTCAGGCGTCGGTGCCCGGCCCGACGATCTGCCGGAGGTGGGCGAACAGCTCGCCGCGGCTGCCCGACCCCAGGCGCTGGCGCATCCGTGCGACGTGGTGCTCCACCGTTTTGGCCGAGATGAACAGCCGCTCGCCGATCTGTCGGTAGGTCAGGCCCTCCAGCACGAGCCCGGCGACCTCCCGCTCGCGGTCGCTCAGGGGGCCGTCGGCGCCGTCGGGCGCCACGTCCGGCAGGCCCTCGGCCTCGGCGGCGCTGACTGGGATCCCGCGTGGGTCGCCGTCGGTGTCGGCCTCGACGGCCACGGTCCGCGCTCCCGGGCCACTGCTCTGCAACGCGCGGGCGCACCCGAGCAGCGCCGTCATGGCCTTCCGGTCGCGGGTTCGGATGGCCGCCTGGCCGGCGAGCTTGCCGCCCTCCCAGGCCATCCCGACAGCGTGCAGGCCACGCGCGGCCGCCTCCACGCCCGCGGCATCGACCTCCGCGTCCAGCAACCGCACCCAGTGCTGCGCGGCTGCGGCCATCGCCGCCGCATACCGGCTGCCGCCTGCCGCGGCCTCCAGCGCCGCCGCGTGCCGTTCCGCTGCCTCACCGTTGTCGGTGATGATCGCGGCCTGCAGGCCCGACCAGTGCAGAGGCGCCGCCCACAGTGCCGGGTCGCCGAGCCGGGCGAGCAGCTCGGTGGCCTCGTCGAGGTGCGGGCGCACCCAGCTCGACTCGCGCAGCCGGGCGGCGGCCACCCACAGCTCGCCGAGCTGCTGCAGGACGAACAGGTCCACGGGGTGCCGCACGATTGCTTCCCGGGCGCGGCCCCACGCCGTCATGAGCACCGCGATGTCGCCCGCCCGCCGGGCGAGCGCGACGTCCAGCGCAGCGGCCAGCAGCTCGTCGCGCGGTTCGAGGAAGGCCCCAGGGGGTGACGCGACGGCAAGAGCCGAGCGCGCCGCGCCGGTGGCCCCTCGGAACAGCGCGATCCAGCCGAGCAGCAACCGGTGTCGGGTGACCGCCCCGCGCCCGCCCAGCCCCACCCGCATGGCCCGTTCCAGCACGGACTGGGCCACGTCGAGCTCCCCGCAGTGCACGGCGACGAGCGCGGCGAGCGCGGCCGGGGTGTCCGGCAGCAGCGCCGCACGCTGCGAGGCCTCCAGCAGCGACGCCGCGCGCGTCAGCTGTGACAGCGCCGCGGTGGGCGACCCGGCCACCGAGTCGTAGACGCCCTGGGCCATCAGCTCCTCGGCGCCGGCCATCAGGGTGGGCGGGCGCACCGGGGAATCGGCACGGGCCGCGGGCACATGCAGCATCTTGTCGGCCTCGTCGAGCGCGCCGGTGCCGATGAGCGCAGGGACGGCGAGCACGGCGGTGGATCCCAGCACCGGCTCCAACGCCATGCCCATCCACCGGTAGAGCTCGGCGCTGCGGGCCAGCAGCCCGCGGTGTGCGAGAACGGCGGCCGCCACGGTGCCGGCCCGCACGGCCTCCGCGGGCGGCACCTGATCGGGATCGGACAGCACCTGGTCGGCCTGGGTGAGCGCGAGATCGAGGTCGCCGGTGAGCACAGCGGCCTCGGCCCGGCCGGCAGCCAGGCCGAGCGCGGGGCTCCCGGCCCGCACGGCCGCCTCGAACAGCTCGCCCGCAGCGGGCGACCCGATGCGTAACGCCTCCTCCGCCGCCGCGGTGAACACCGTGGCGACCCGCGAGCCGCTCGCACCCGTGCCGAGCAGGCCGCGAGCCGCTGTGAGCACGTCGCCCCCGCGGTCGAGCTCGATCTCCGCCAACGCGCGCCGCAGATCCAGCCTCGATGCCCCTGGAGTGCGCGCGAGCACCGCGGCCGAGACGAGCGGGACGGCCAGCCCGTCGTCGGTGAGCATCCCGGCGGCGCGTGCGGCCTCCAGCAGCTCGTCGAGCTGCCCGGCGCCGTCGTCCGGGGCGAGCCCGAGCAGCGGGACGAGGACCTCGGACTCCAGCGGAGCGCCGAGCGCGCGGGCCAGCAGCAGCCCGCCCACGCCGGCGCCGAGACCGTGCACCAGGTAGCCGAGCTGCACCAGGAGACCGGCCGGCGGTTCGTCGGGCAGCGGCACCGCCCGGCCGCGGTCGGGCCCGGCCCGTTCCCCGAGCGCGCCGAGCAGCCGGTCGACGAGTGCCGGCATGCCGGCGGTCTGCTCGAGCACGTGGTCCACCAGCTCCGCGGCCGGCCCGTCCACGCCCAGCAGCAGTGCGGCCCGTGCCGCGACCCCCGTGCGGTCGAGCGCCTCCAGCACCACCGGCGGGCGGGTGGCGGCGAGTGCGCTCCCGAGCGCCGCGCTGCCGGCCGGCCGCGGCCACGGCCGGTGCGCCACCACGAGATGACCGCCGGGTGCCGCGGCGAGCTCCGCGAGCCGCTCCAGGTCGTGCGGCGGGAGCAGGTGGGCGTCGTCGAGCAGGAGCGCGTCGTCGACCCCGAGCTCCACGAGATCGGTGAGCTCCCGGTGGACGGCGACACCGGCGGCCGCGAACGTGGCCGCGAGCGCGTCCAGGAGTACCGTCTTGCCGTGCCCGCCCGGACCGATCACGTCCACCCGGTGCGCCGCGGCGGAGCGCCCAGCTGCCTCGTGCACGAGTCGACGCGCCGCGGGCGAGCCCGCGAGCAGCATTTCCGGGGCCCGCGGCGCCGGCTGGATACGCGTCGACACTGATCGCAGAGTACGCAGCGAGGTGCTTCCCCCAGCAGGCGGCGGTTGCGGTACGTGCCCAGCGGCATCGTTCGATCGGGTGAGTGGCACGATCGCGGCGATCGACGACGCGACCGGCGCCGTCCACCGCGGAAATCGTGCGAGGAGCGGTTTGCAGGTGACGGTCCGCAATCGCGCCAGAGCGAAGCGGAGGCAATCGAACACGGCCCGTCGGAGCGAAGCGAACGCAATCAGACCCGCTCGCGGGCCGGCGCCGACCCGCGGGGGAGGCGCGCAGGGAGCGAGGAACGAGCGACCGAGCACCGGAGGAGCGGGGCGGCGCCTGAAAGGCCCGCGAGCCGCCGAAGCGAAGCGGAGGCCAATGAGCACAGTGTGGGCGATCGTCCTGGCCGGCGGGGCTTCCCGGCGGTTCGGGGAACGGGCAAAGCAGTTCGAGCACGTCGGCGGCGTGCCGATGGTGGATCGCACGGTGGCGGCCGCGCGCCGCGGCTGCGACGGCGTGGTGGTGGTGCTGCCGCCGGGACGGGCGTGGACGGGGGAACCGGTCGACGCCGTCGCCGAGGGGGGTGACCACCAGTCGGAGTCGCTCCGGGCGGGGCTGGCGGCGGTGCCCGCCGACGCGGCTATCGCCGTGGTGGCCGATCCGGCTCACCCGCTGGCGACCGGCGCGCTGTTCGAGGCCGTGGTCACGGCCGTGCGGGACGGCGCGGACGGCGCCGTTCCGGTGGTCCCGATACGGGAGGTCGTGCAACGGGTCCGGAACGGCCAGGTGGTCGAGACTCTCCCCAAGGACGACCTCGTGCTGACCCAGACCCCCCAGGCGTTCCGCGCCGACGTGCTCCGCGCCGTGCACGCCGACCGTCCACGGCCGGTCGAGAACTCGGGGTTGCTGGTCGAGCGCGGCTACCGGGTCGTCACCGTATCGGGTGACGTGGGCAACGTGCATGTGACAACTCCGCACGAGCTCGCGATAGCAGAGAGTCTCACCTCTCGTGAGATTTGCGTCGCGGCCCCGGACTGCACTACGACATCGGGCGAGGCGGCCAGCTTGCCGACTACAACGAGTAGCAATTCCCACACAGCGGAGGGACACGCTTCCTGATGGACTACGACACTCCGGTTGTCATCCTGTGCGGCGGGCAGGGCACCCGAATCCGCGAGGTGAGCGAGCGGCTGCCGAAGGCCATGGTAGACATCGGTGGGCGGCCGATCCTGTGGCACATCATGAAGCTCTACAGCCACTACGGATACCGCCGCTTCATCTTCTGCCTCGGCTACAAGGGCTGGGAGATCAAGCAGTTCTTCCTCGACTACCGGTCCCACATGTCCGATTTCACCCTTTCGCTCTCCGAGGGCGACCACCAGCCGTGGTTCCGCAACGGCGTGGCCGACGAGAACTGGGAGATCACCTTCGCCGAGACCGGTCTCGAGGCGGGCACCGGTGCGCGGCTGCGCCGCATCCGCGACTACATCGACACCCCGCAGTTCATGATGACCTACGGCGACGGCGTGAGTGCCGTGGACATCGGGAACCTCGCGAAGGTCCACGCCGACGGCGGCCGTATCGGCACCGTCACCGGCGTGCACCCCACGTCGAAGTTCGGCGAGATGAACGTCGACGGCAATGTCGTCGCGGAGTTCAACGAGAAGCCCACCCAGGTCAGCGGCTGGGTGAGCGGCGGGTACTTCGTGTTCGAGAGGTCCTTCCTCGACGACTATCTCGACGACGAGGAGGACCTGTTCCTCGAGGCGGAGCCGCTGCAGCGGCTGGCCCGCGACAAGCAGCTCACCGTGAACAAGCACGAGGGCTTCTGGGCCGCGATGGACACCTACAAGGACTACCAGGCGCTGGGCAGCCTCTGGGCCAAGGGCGACGCCCCGTGGAAGGTCTGGAAGGACGAGGTGCGCACCTGGTGATGCCGGGTGTCACGGGCGGTGGTCGGCGCTCAGCAGGCGCTTCCACTCGTCCGTGCCGGGGAGGGCGGACGCGCGCACGGCACCGTCGGGAGTGAGGGCCCGCACGGCGAGGGCGACCTCCTCCTGGTCGGCGTCCTCCGCGGTGACGAGCAGCGGCCACGTCTCGCCACCGATGATCCCGTTGATCTCCTCGGCGCGGTGGGTCCGCTGGTACTCCCGCACGGCCGCGACCGTCCGCTCGTCGAAGTGGCCGCTCGCCTGCACTCCGGCGAGGCCGGCTGCGCGTAGGAGGTGCTGGGCCGCCAGCACGGCGGGCCCCGAGCTGTCGGCGCGCAGCAACGGCCACGACGCCCGCCGGGCCGCCTGGTCGGACAGGCCCTCCCCGAGCGCGTCCGCCACCTCCGAGCGCAGCCGGGGCAGCATCCCGTAGAAGGTGTCACCGGGGCACAGCGTGTCCTTGAAGTCGCGGTGTCCGTCGATCTCCGTCGGCGCGATCCCGTACTGGTCGCAGATGTAGGCGCACATGTCCCGCAGCCGGTTCCACAGCCGGTCCGGCGGTTCCGTCGCGGAGTAGGTGCCCTCGTTCTCGATCCCGACGGCCTCGATGTTCTGCCCGGTGCAGTGCGCGCCCTCGACGTGCCGGCTCCCCGAGCGCAGGACCTCGAGGCTCTGGTGGCGGCCCTCCAGGACGTGGCCGCCGCGGCTGATCGTGAAGTTCTGCCCGGTGTCGATCCAGCCGCGCCCGTCCATGTGGAAGTCCTGGATCTTGCGGGCCACGAACTCGGCGGCGCCCCGGCTGAAGTCCTCGACGTTCGGCGTGGCCGTGTGGTGGACGATGATCCGCACCGGCCGCTGGTCCCAGACCGGGATGACGTCCCGCGCCTCGCGGGCGCCCCACGTGCCGCAGCCGATGACAGGTGGACCTGCCGCCGGCTGCTCGGCCGCCCTGGCCTCGGCCGGGCGGATCAGGCCGCCGATCGCCCCGGTGAGGACGAGCCCGCCGAGGAGGACGCTGCGGCGGGACGCATCACAACCCCACACCTCGTCCTCCTGTCAGCCGCGCTCTCCCGACTCTCGCCGGTCACCTGTTGATCTCCGAACGATGAGCAACGGAAACGTTCTGCACAACGCTGCTGCTCGAAGGTGTGATCGCCCGGTCGGGCCGCGGTGGGCCCGAGCTTGTCGTAGTTACCGATGAGTAATACTCTTGAGGTTACCGACGGGTAGGCCGTTCCACCCTGGTGAGGAGCAAAGCGCGATGGGCCACTTCAGGAGCAACCTGCGGGACCTCGAGTTCAACCTGTTCGAGGTCTTCCGAGTGCAGGACGGGCTGGGCACAGCCCCCTTCGACGGCGTCGACACCGACACCGTGCGCGGTGTGCTCGCCGAGCTGAACACCCTCGCCACCGGCCCGCTGGCCGAGTCGTTCGTCGACGGCGACCGCAACCCGCCGGTCTTCGATCCGGCCACCCACGCCGTCACGCTGCCGCAGTCGCTCAAGGACAGCTACCGGGCGCTGTGGGAGGGCGAGTGGTGGCGGCTCAGCCTGCCCACCGACCTCGGCGGCTACGGCATCCCGGCCACCGTGCAGTGGGCCGCGTCCGAGCTGATCCTCGGTTCGAACCCGGCCGTGTTCATGTACATGGCGGGCCCCAACTTCGCGGCCGTGGTGCACCGCAACGGCACCGAGCAGCAGAAGCACTGGGCCGAGATGATGATCGACCGCGGGTGGGGCGCCACCATGGTGCTCACCGAGCCCGACGCCGGGTCCGACGTCGGCGCGGGCCGCACGAAGGCCGTGCAGCAGGCCGACGGCACCTGGCACCTCGACGGCGTCAAGCGCTTCATCACCTCGGGCGAGCACGACCTGACCGAGAACATCATGCATCTCGTGCTGGCCCGCCCCGAGGGCCCTGGCATCACGCCGCGGCCGGGCACCAAGGGGCTGTCGCTCTTCCTCGTGCCGAAGTTCCACTTCGACCCGGAGACCGGCGAGGTGGGCGAGCGCAACGGCGCCTTCGTCACGGGCGTCGAGCACAAGATGGGCCTCAAGGCCTCCACGACGTGCGAGCTGACGTTCGGCCAGCACGGCATTCCCGCCGTCGGCTGGCTACTCGGCGAGGTGCACAACGGCATCGCACAGATGTTCCAGGTGATCGAGTACGCCCGGATGATGGTGGGCACCAAGGCGATCGGCACTCTCTCGGCCGGCTACCTCGCCGCGCTGGACTACGCCAAGGACCGCGTACAGGGCTCCGATCTCACCCGACAGCTCGACAAGTCCGCCCCGCGCGTGACGATCACCCACCACCCGGACGTGCGCCGCATCCTCATGCTGCAGAAGGCCTACGCCGAGGGCCTGCGCGCGCTCTACACCTACACGGCGACCTTCCAGGACGAGGTCAAGGCCGGCGAGGCCACCGGTGTCGACACCTCGCTCGCGGCGCGCGTGAACGACCTGCTGCTGCCGATCGTCAAGGGGGTGGGTTCCGAGCGCGCCACCGAGCAGCTGCTGCTCTCGCTCCAGACCCTCGGCGGGTCCGGCTACCTGCAGGACTACCCGATCGAGCAGTACATCCGCGACTCCAAGATCGACTCGCTCTACGAGGGCACCACGGCGATCCAGTCGCTGGACTTCCTGTTCCGCAAGATCGTGCGGGACAACGGCCAGGCCCTCGGGCACGTGGCGGGCGAGATCAAGGCTTTCCTCGACGCGGAGTCGGGCAACGGGCGGCTCAAGGAGGAGCGGGCGCTGCTCGCCACGGCGCTCGCCGACGTCCAGGGCATGATCGGCACGCTCACCGGCTTCCTGATGGCATCGGCCGAGGACTCCACGAACCTCTACAAGGTCGGGCAGAACAGCGTCCGGCTGCTCATGGCGGTCGGCGACCTGCTCATCGGCTGGCTCCTGCTGCGCCAGGCCGAAGTGGCACTCACGGCTCTCGGGAGCGGGCAGTCCGCCCGCGACACCGCCTTCTACGAGGGCAAGGTGGGCGCGGCCCGCTTCTTCGCCAAGACGGCGCTCCCCCAGCTGAGCGCGCAACGCGCGGTGCTGGAGGCAACGGACAACAGCCTGATGGAGCTCCCGGAAGCCGCGTTCTGAACCGACGCGGATACGACGAACGGCGCCCGGCTCGGCTGCCGGGCGCCGTTCGTACGCTGGATCAGGGGCCCTGGACCTGGAAGCCCTGTTCCGTGGCGTAGCTACGCAGCCGCTCGCCCCAGGCGTCCAGGCCGGCCTGCAGGTCGGTGCGGTTCACCATCGCCTGCCCGATCGTGTCGGGGAAGACCGACTCCGTGTAGTCCTGGAACGGCGTGTACTGCCAGCCCTCCGCGACCTGCCGCGACGACTCGACGTAGACCTGGTTGGCCAGCTGCCCGCCGAGGAACGGCATCGGGGCGTTCAGCCACTCCTGGCTCTCGACGATCGGCCGGGTGGCCGGGTACAGCAGGCTTTCCTCGTTCAGCAACTTGACAGCAGCCGGGTCGGCGTTCAGCCACTTCGCGAACTCGGCCGCGGCGGCCGGGCACTCGCTCTGCGTGGTGACCGCGACGGACGACCCGCCGTTCTCGGCAGTGACCGGCTTGCCGTAGTTCGGCATCGGCGCCACCCGCCACTGGCCCTCGGTCTGCGGGATCACGCTCTGCAGGAACGTCGGCGCCCACGCGCCGGCGACCCAGGTGGCGTAGCGGCCCTCGGCCAGCCCGCGATACCACTCGTCGGTGTACGCGGGCACGGGCTCGACGAGCTGCTCGGACACCAGGGTGTTGAACGTCTGCGACCAGGCGGCGGCGCCCTCGTCGGAGAAGTCGACGGTGAGCGCCGACTCCCCCTCCAGCTGGAACGGACGCGCACCGGCCTGCCACAGCAGGCTCTGGATCCCGCCGGCGTCGTCAGGGCCGATGTTCGCGATGAAGCGGTTCGGGTCGCTCGCGTGGATCCGCCTGCCCGCCTCGACGTACTCGTCCCACGTGGTAGGGACTGGGATGCCCAGGCCGTCGAAGACGTCCGGCCGGTAGATCATGACCATGGGTCCGGTGTCCTGGGGGATGCCGAAGATCCCGTCGCCCATCTGCACCTGCCGCCACGCCGACGGCAGGAACTGGTTCTCCAGCTCCGCCGCCCCGTACTCGCGCAGGTCGACGAGCGAGTCGGTGAGCGCGAAGGCGGGGATGTTCTTGAACTCCATCTGCACGGCGTCGGGGGCGCCGGTGCCGGCGGTGAGCACGGTGCGCAGCTGGGTGTAGTGCTCGTCCCCCTGCCCGACGTTGGTCACCTCGATGTCGGTGCCGGGGTGGGTCTGCTCGTACAGGTCGACCGCCGACTGGATGTTCGGCACCCAGGTCCAGAACGCCAGCGGGCCGTCGCAGGTGTTCCCGTCGCCACCACCGCCACCGCTTCCGCCACCACCGCCGCTGCATGCGGACAGCGCCATGGCGAGCGCGACGGACGCCGCGGCCAACGTGCTCCGTGATCGGATCATGGGTTTCGGCCCTCCCGGGGATTGGTCGGCTCGCTCGGGGTCACTGCTTGACGCCACCCATCGCGAGCCCCGACTGCCAGTACCGCTGCAGCACGAGGAACATGGCGATCAGCGGGATGATCGCCAGCAGCGAGCCCGTGATGACGAGATTCAGGACGGCCACGCTGCCCCCGCCCCCGCCGTAGGCCTGCTCGTTCCACTGCTTGAGCCCGACCGTGAGCGGGTACCAGGCCGGGTTGTTGAGGACGATCAGCGGCAGGAAGTAGTTGTTCCACACGTGGACGAGCTGGAAGAGCAGCACCGTGACGAAGCCGGGGGCGAGCAGCCGCATGGCCACCGACCAGAAGATCCGCAGCTCGCCCGCTCCGTCGATGCGGGCCGCTTCGAGCAGCTCGTCGGGCACGGCCGCGGCCGCGTAGATCCACATCAGGTACAGCCCGAACGGGCTCGCGAGCGACGGGATGATCACCGCGAACGGGGTGTCGACCAGCCCCACGGAGCTCAGCAGCAGGTACGTGGGAATCGCCAGCGCGGTGGCGGGCACCATCACGGCGCCGAGCACGCCCGCGAGCAGCAGCCGCCTCCCGGGGAAGTCGAACTTCGCGACCCCGTACCCACCGAGCGCGGCGAGCAGCGCGGCACCACCGGCACCCGCCACCGCGTACAGAACGGTGTTCAGGAACCACCGGCCGTAGATGCCGCCTTGGTAGGTCAGGGTCTCGTGCACGTTCTCGAACAGGTGGAAGTCGCTGGCGAACCACAGCCCGAAGCTCTCGAACAGCCCGGTGGTGCTCTTCGTCGAGTTGATCAGGAGCCACAGCAGCGGCAGGAGGAAGTACGCCAGCAGGCCGAGCAGCATCACGGTGAGCACGACGCTGCGCTTGTGGCGGCCTCCCCTGCCCTTGGCGACCGGTCGCTGTACCGATCGGGCCCTCGGGGGCGCCGTCTCCACTGCGGTCACAGGATCCGCTCCCGCCGGGCGATGGTCAGCTGCACGACGTAGGCGACGACGATCGTCACCAGCCCGAGCAGCACGGAGAGCGCTGCCGAGTAGTCGACCAGCTGGCCGTTGAACGCCAGTTCGTACGCGTAGATGTTGGGCGTGTACGAGGTACCGATGACGGCGGGCGCGAGGTCGGTCATCACCTTCGGCTCGGTGAAGAGCTGGAAGCTGCCGATCACCGAGAAGATCGCCGCGAGCAGCAACGCCGGCCGCAGCGCGGGCAGCTTCACGCTCCACACCTTCCGGAACTCGCCCGCCCCGTCCACCTCCGCGGCGTCGTAGAGATCCTGCGGTATGGCGCGCAGCGCCGCGTAGAGGATCAGCATGTTGTACCCGACGAACTGCCAGGTGACGATGTTGGCGAGCGACGGGAGCATGAGCGTCGACCCGAGCAGGTCGGGCGGGTCCATTCCGAGCGCCTCCGCCACCTGTCCGATCAGACCGAACTGGGCGCCGTACATGAAGCCCCACATCAGCGTGCCCACCACCGCGGGCACCGCGTAGGGCACGAAGACGCCCAGCCGGAAGAGCTTCGGCCACCAGACCCGCTTGCTGTCGATCGCCAGCGCCACGAACAGCGCCAGCAGCAGCATCACCGGCACCTGGACGACCAGGAACAGCCCGACGCGCCCGAGCCCGGCGAGGAACTGCGGATCGGTTGCGGCGCGCAGGTAGTTGTCCAGCCCGACGAACGTGGTGCCGCCGATCAGGCGCCGCCGGAAGAGGCTCAGGCCCATCGCGTAGACCAGCGGGGCGACGATCGCGGCGACGAAGACGAGCAGGAACGGGGCGAAGAACAGGAACCCGGTGAGGGCCCGCCGCCGGGAGGGACGCGCCCGCTCCTGAGCGGGCGCGTCATGGCTCACAACTGCCATCGAGCGATCCTCCTCGATCGTCCCCGCCGACCCGCGGCGCAAGTGTGAGCGCTCACACACCGGCGGTCAAGAAGCCCCCGGAAATTGCCCGGCATCCGGCCGGCGAACGGCTTGCCGGGGCGTCACCGCCCCGTATCGTGTGAGCGTTCACAGTGGGGATCGGGGGAGGCGGCATGCCCGACAACGGTGCCAGCCGGGCCAGCGGGCGGCGCGGCATGCCGGTCATGGTGGACGTCGCCGCGCTCGCCGGTGTCTCCTACCAGACCGTCTCCCGCGTGATCAACGACCAGCCGGGCGTGCGCGGCTCCACCCGGGAGCGGGTGTTGGCCGCGATGCGTGAGCTCGGGTACCGGCCCAGCAGCGCGGCCCGCTCCCTCGCCTCCGGGCGCTCGCGCACGATCGGGGTCGTCACGATCGGCTCCGGGCTGTACGGGCCGGCCACGACGTTGCGCGGCGTCGAAGCGGCGGTCCGCGACGCCGGCTACGCGGTCACCACCGAGAGCCTCTCGCGGTTCGACCGTGCCTCCGCACTGGCCGCCGTCGATCGCATGACCGGCCAGGGCGTCGAGGGCATCATCGCGATCGACCCCGAGGTGGACGCCGCGGCCGCGCTCCGATCGCTGCCCGCCGGCGTGCCCCTGATGGTCCTGTGCGGCGGGCTCGACGCCGTGGCCGCCGGCGTGCAGATCGACGGCACGGAGGGCGCGCAGGGCGCCGTCCGGCACCTGCTCGACCTCGGTCATCCCACCGTCCGGCACCTCGCGGGTCCGCTGCGCTGGGAGGCGGCGCGCTCCCGCATGGAGGGCTGGCGCGCCGCCCTCGAGGCGGCGGGGGCACCGGTCCATGAGCCGCAGCAGGGCGACTGGAGCGCACGCTCCGGCTACGCCGCCGGGCGGGTGCTCGCGGCCGACCCGGAGGTCAGCGCGGTGTTCGCCGCCAACGACCAGATGGCGATCGGCCTCCTCCTCGCGCTGCACGAGGCCGGCCGGGCGGTGCCCGGCGACGTCAGCGTGATCGGCTTCGACGACATCCCCGAGGCGGCCTACCTCATCCCACCGCTGACGACCCTGCGCCAGGACCTCGAGGACGAGGGCCGCCGCGCCGTGGCGATGCTGCTGTCACAGGTGGAGCACCCCATCGCCGAGCCCATCCCCGTGCGGATGGTCCCCGACCTCATCGTCCGTTCCAGCACCGGCCGCTACACCCCGCGCCACGCCCCAGGAGGAATCCCGCAGTGACAGCCCTGCCCTACCACGAGGACCCGCGTCCGGACGTCAGGATGCTCCGGCCCCGCGCGGCGGTGCGATCGGACGCGCCGCGGGTGAGCCTGAACGGGCAGTGGCGGTTCGACCTGTCCCCGACCGTCGAGGAGGCCCCGGCCGGGTTCGCCGACCCGGGCTTCGACGACGGCGGGTGGGCGCAGCTGCCGGTGCCCGCGCACTGGCAGCTCCACGGCTACGGGCAGCCGGCGTACACCAACACGCACTACCCCTTCCCGATCGACCCGCCGCGCGTGCCGACGGAGAACCCGACGGGCAGCTACCGCCGCACGGTCGTGGTGCCCGCCGAGTGGGCGGGCGAGCGGATCGTGCTGCGGTTCGAGGGCGTCGACTCCTGCTTCGCCGTGTGGGTGAACGGGCGCGAGGTCGGCATCGGCCAGGGCAGCAGGCTGCCGTCCGAGTTCGATGTCACCGAGCTGGTCCACCCCGGCGCCGACAACCTGGTGGCGGTGCGGGTGCACCAGTGGTCGGCGGGGAGCTACCTCGAGGACCAGGACATGTGGTGGATGTCCGGGATCTTCCGGGACGTGGCACTGCTGGCGCGCCCCGCGGGCGGGGTGGACGACCTGTTCGTACACGCCGGCTACGACGGCGGCGCCGGCACGCTGCGCGTCGACGTCGACGACGCCGCCCGGATGCTCGTGCCCGAGCTGGGGATCGACGTCCCGGCCGGGGAAGAAGTACGGATCGAGGGCGTGCAGCCGTGGAGCGCCGAGGTGCCGCGGCTCTACGACGTGGCGGTCGTGACCGACACCGAGCGCGTCGATCTGCGGGTCGGGTTCCGCACCGTCCGGATCTCCGACGGGCTGCTCACCGTCAACGGCAGGCGAGTGCTGCTGCGCGGGGTGAACCGGCACGAGCACCACCCCGACCGCGGCCGCGCCGTCACCGAGCAGGACATGCTCGACGACGTGCTGCTGATGAAGCGGCACAACATCAACGCCGTGCGCACCAGCCACTACCCGCCGCACCCCCGATTCCTGGAGCTGTGCGACGAGTACGGCCTGTACGTCGTGGACGAGTGCGACCTGGAGACCCACGGCTTCGTGCACGTGGGCTGGCGCGGCAACCCGACCGACGACCCGACCTGGGGCGACGCGTTCGAGGACCGCATGCGCCGGATGGTGGAGCGGGACAAGAACCACGCCAGCGTGATCATGTGGTCGCTCGGCAACGAGTCCTGGACCGGGCGCAACCTCGAGCGGATGTACCGGTACGCCCACGATCGGGACCCCGGCCGCCCGGTGCACTACGAGCACTGCCCGGACGGGCGGTGGTCCGACGTGTACAGCCGGATGTACGCCTCGCACGCCGAGACCGACCTCATCGGCCGCGGGGACGAGCCGGCCCGCGGCGTCGACCCGGTGCAGGACGCGGCCCGCCGCGAGGCGCCGTTCGTGCTCTGCGAGTACGCCCACGCGATGGGCAACGGGCCGGGCGGGCTCAGCGAGTACCAGGAGCTGTTCGAGGCGCATCCCCGCTGCCAGGGCGGCTTCGTGTGGGAGTGGATCGACCACGGCCTCCGCACCCGTGACGCACGGGGCCGCGAGTTCTTCGGCTACGGCGGCGACTTCGGCGAGGAGCTGCACGACGGCAACTTCGTGGCCGACGGGCTGCTCTTCCCGGACCGCACGCCGTCGCCCGGCCTGCACGAGTTCGCCAAGGTAATCGAGCCGGTGCGGATCACCGGCACCCCCGACGGGCGCCTGCGTGTCGCCAACCTGCACGAGGTGCTCGACCTCGGCCACCTGCGGTTCACGTGGACCGTCGAGGAGGACGGGGTGGAGGTCGAGGCCGGCGAGCTGGCCGTGCCGCCGGTCGAGGCCGGCCACAGCGTCGAGCTCGACCTGCCGGCCAAGGCCGGTGGCGAGGCCGAGACGTGGCTGACCGTGCGCGCCGTCCTCGCCGCGGACGAGTCATGGGCCCCGGCCGGGCACGAGATCGCGTGGGGCCAGGTGCGGCTCGTGGAGCGCCCGCGGCCGGCGCCGGCGCCGGCTGATGGTCCGGTGGCGCTGGACCGGGTGCGCGGCGTGCTCACCGGCGTCGCCGGCATCGCGCTCGACGGGCCACGCCTCGACGCCTGGCGCGCCCCCACCGACAACGACCGGATCCCGCGCGAGTCCGCCGCCGACGCATGGCGGGCCACCGGCCTGAACCGGCTGCGGCACCGCGTGCTCGACGTGCGGGACGAGGTCGGTGGGGTGGTCGTCCGCACCCGCGCGGCGCCGGCCGCCCTGGACGTCGGGTTCCTGTCCACCCTGCGGTACACCCCGCTCGCCGGGGGTGGGTTGCTCCTCGACGTCTCCGTGCAGCCGGAGGGCGAGTGGCCCGGCCCCCTGCCGCGGCTGGGGCTGGCCTGGTCACTGCCGGCCGAGCTGGACACCGTCACCTGGTACGGCGGCGGGCCCGGCGAGGCGTACCCGGACACCCGTCGCGCCGCTCGGATCGGGCGGTTCACGAGCTCCGTGGACGGGCTGCAGACGCCCTACGTGATGCCTCAGGAGAACGGCAGGCGGGCGGGGGTGCGCTGGGCCGAGCTCAGTGGCGCGGGCGCCGGTCTGCGCATCGAGGCGCTCCCCGGCGACGAAGGGGATCCGGAGACGTTCGCGCTCACCGTGCGGCGCTGGACCAGCGCCGACCTCGACGCCGCGCAGCACCCGGTCGACCTGGTGCCGGGTGACCGGGTGTGGCTGACGGTCGACCTGGCCCACCGAGGCGTGGGCACCGCGAGCTGTGGCCCCGACGTGCTGCCCCAGCACGAACTACACGCGGAGCCCGCGCGGCTGCGGCTCGCGCTGACACCCGCCCGCTGATGCCAGCGTGGTGGCCCTACTGGCGCAACACGGCAGTACGGCCACCTCGCTGTCACTCGGGGGAGCGTCAGCCTGCGATGTAGTTCTGCAGCTGGGCGCGTTCGGACTCCAGCAGGTCGATGCGCGCCTTCACCAGGTCGCCGATGCTGACGATGCCGGCCAGCTCGCCGTCCACGACCACCGGGAGATGCCGGAAGCGCCGGGACGTCATGACGGCAGCCAGGTCGCCGACGTCGTCGCCCGGGCTGCACGTGGTGACCTCGGTGGTCATGATGTCAGCCACCTTGGCCTGGAGCACCGCCGCACCGCCCGCGTGCAGCCGCCGCACGACGTCCCGTTCGGAGACGATGCCGACGAGGTTGCCGCCCTCGATGACGGGCAACGCGCCCACGTTGTGGGCGGCCAGCTCACCAAGGAGCTCGACGACCCTGACATCAGGCCCGACTGTCGCTACCGTGGTGCCCTTTCTGCGCAGTACGTCCGCGATCCGCATCACCCGTACCCCCGATCTGCTTCGCCGCTGAAGGATCGAGGGTACGAAGTCGAGTCCCGCTTTCGGAACCCCCGACGCAGGTGAGCCCGATCTGGACTAATCGTCGCAAACGACGCGGGGCGACGGGTTGTAGCGCGTGGTGATCGTCTCCTTGGTGACCTCACCGGTGTCGACGTTGCGCCGGGTGCGGGTGTCGGTGATCGTGAACCCGGGCGCCCCGTTGCTCGGCTTGCAGTCCTCGCCCGACGGGATCGTCACCTCGTTGGGCTCCGTCGGGCTGGTCCGCGGCCCGAACTCGCCGGTGACCTCGAACTGGCGCTGACCGTAGATCTGCACCGTGACGGACGTCGGCGTCCACCGGGTGCGGATCATGATCGGGGTGGGGTTGTCGTTGCGGAACTTGTTGTCGATGGCCCCGGTGGCGATCGTCGCCTCGCGACCGGCCGGGTAACGGCTGATGTAGAAGCTGTGCGCCTTGTGCTCGACCAGCGTCATGCCGGCGAAGTAGGAGGCGTTGTACAGCGTGGTGGACACCTGGGACGCCCCGCCCGCGATGCCGCGCGACGCCCGCCCGTTGTCGATCACGCCGGCCTCGACGTACCCGTTGGCAGCGGTGCGCGGTCCGGTGACCGTGTCGAGGCTGAACGTCTCGCCCGGCTGCACGACGGTGCCGTTGACCAGCTCGGCGGCCCGGCGGATGTTCTGGCCGGAGTCGGGGGCGAACCCGCCCGTCGTGAACTCCCCGATGACCGCCGGGTTGCCCAGCGACCGCAGCTCCTCCGTGGTGACCTCGGCCGGCTGGTCGGCGTAGACCGCGGTGACCTGGCGCGGATCCGGCCGTCCCAGCACGCCCACCATCGCGGCGAGGGTGGCCTCGTAGTCCACCCCGCGTCCGTCCTGGGACGGCACGAGGACCGGCGTGCTGCCGGAGAAGTCGAACGTGGCGTCCCGACCGGGGCGCTCGGATTCCGCCATCTGCGGCGAGAGCGCCTCCTGCACCACCTGCGTGTTCAGCTCCGGCACCAGGTCACCGTTCTCGGCCAGGAAGCTCAGCGACGCGGCGATCACCTCGGGGGTGACCGTGCCGCGCACCTCGTTCTCGCCGACGACCGTGACCGGGGCGGCGACCGCCGGCCGCGCCACCTGCTGGATCGCGGTGGCGACGTCCTCCGCCGTGGTGGTGGGCGGGAGCTCGGTGAGGGGGAGCGCGACCGCGCCCCCGTTCGCCCAGTCCCGCTGCAGGACCTCGATGGCCGCGGCCACGTCGAGCTGCTGGCCGGGCTGCGGGTCCACCGGTTGCGGCTGCGTGCCCTCGAACCGCACCGACCCCTCGACCGGCTCCCGGTCGACGACCGGCCCGAGCTGCTCGAGCGCCTGGCTCAGGGCGTTGGGGTCGGCGGTGGTGACCACCCCGACCTCGCGCTCGGCGAAGAACGAGGTGATCCGGGTGATCGGGTTCAGCGGCTGGGAGCCGGCCTTCTGCAAGGTGCCCTCCCAGTCGACGGACAGCCCCGCCGCGGCGGGGTCGATCTCCCCGCGCGCATCGCCGACCGTGACGGGGATCGGGGCGTCGGCACGGGCGCCGATCTCCGACCGCAGCGTGGCCTCGGCATCGGCCAGCGACATGCCACCCAGCCCGATTCCGGCCACCGTGACCCCGCGCGGCATCGACCCGGAACTCAGCAGCACGTCGGCGCCGTAGAGCAGGCCGAGCGCGCCGACGACGGCCGAGAGCACCAGGACACGCCGGCGCCCGCGACCCGGCCGGCGGTCGCGATCCGTGCGATCGGTGCCGTGGCCGTCGTCGATGTCGACGGGACCGCCGGGGCCGACGCGGGTCGGAGCATCGGCGGGCGGCATCGGTGGGCGCGGCGCCGCCGAGATGGCCGGGATCCGCTCGGTGGCCGGCTCGTCGCCCGCGAGCGGCGGGCGGGCACCGGCGCGCGGCAGCATCTGGGTGGCGGCGCCGTCGGCGAGCGACCTGGACGCCCCGGGCACGGCGACCACGACCGTGGTCGCTTCGCCGGAGCGCTGCTCACCGGCGTGACGCTGCTCACCGGACGGACGCTGCTCACCGGACGGACGCTGCTCCGCCGGCGGGTGTGGCGCGGCAGGGCGCGGGTCGGCAAGTGGGTGCTGTCCCGCGGGAGGGCGCTGCTCCGCCGGCGGGCGTGGCGCTCCGGACGGCCGCGGCGGATCGGCGAGCGGATGAGGGGCAGCGGCCGAGCGCGACTCGGGCGAGGGCCGCTGGGCCGCGGCGCGGACCGTGGGCGCCTCACCATCGGCGGGTCGACCGTTCGCGGCCTGACCGTTCGTGGCCTTGCCGTTCGATCCGTGACCGTTGGACGCCTGGCCGTTCGTGGGCCGGGGCGTGGGAGCGCGCCCGGCGGGCGTGCGGACCGTGGGGCTCTCGTCGCCCTCCGGTTCCGAACCGCCCGCGCCAGGGCGCGGTGCCGGACGAGGCGCCGGCCGCGGAGCCGGCGACGGGCGCGCACCCGGCTGCCCGTCCTCGCCTCCCGGTCGCTCGACCGTCCGGACCGGAGAAGGCGTCGCCGCCGGCTGCGCCCCGTCGCCCGACGCAGCCTGCTCGGTGCCCCCCGTGTGCGCGTTCTCCGTGCTCTCCGGCTCCGGAGATGCCTTCGCCTCCCCAGGCGATGACTGCCGCTCGGGCATGAAGTCCGTTTCCCCTCAACCATCGAACCGGGCGGCAGCCCGGTCCGTCACAGGTACAGCCCCGTACCGTGCTCCGTGCGCTCCGTGGCGACGGCGTGCACTTCCCGCTCCCGTAGGACCAGGTAGGTGGCGCCCTGCACGTCGACCTCGTACTGGTCGTCACGTGCGAACAGCACCCGATCTCCTACCTTGACGGTGCGGACGTGCGCTCCCGTGCCGAGCACCTCCCCCCAGACAAGACGCCTGGCGACCTCTGCGGTTGCCGGGATGACGATTCCGGCTCCGCTGCGCCGCTCCCCGGCCGAGTCCGGCTTCACCAGGACCCGGTCGTGCAGCATTTGGATCTCGAGCTTGGCGTCCTGCATCGGACCGATGCTACGAGGGGGCGTCAGTAGGCCCCTGACCGGCCCGAAGATGCGGAAAGCCCCGCGGTGCTGTCAGGTCGGGGGTCCGACAGCGCCGCGGGGCTGTACCTGGAATCGGACATCGAGCCCCGGCCGTTACCTGTGGGCGCGATATGGCCGGGATTCACTCGATCGGAGTAGCGGGATCATGGTTGCGTGAGCAGGTATCGGCCGAAGTGGGGCACGGTGAACGCGATCTGGCCCCGCTGGGCCGAGAAGACCAGGCCCTTCTTCAACAGGTTGTCACGGGCCGGGGAGAGCGATGAGGCCTTTCGGCCGAGGTGGTCGGCGATCCCCGAGGTGCCGACCGGCTCGTCCTTGCCCTCGGAGAGCTCGGCCATCGCGCGCAGGTACTCCCGCTCGGCCGGCGTGGCCCGCTCGTAGCGGGACCCGAAAAATCCGACGGCCAGCTCACCCTCGGCCTCCGGCGCCGCCAGCTTGACGTCGGGTGACCCGATCGGGCTACGGGGCGCGGCGTCCCACGCGGCCTTCCCGTAGGCCTGCACGAAGTACGGGTAGCCGCCGGATGCCTCGTACAGGGCGTCGAGCGCGTCGACGTCGAAGGCGGCGTTCTCCCGCTCGGCCGGTGCCAGCAGGGCGAAGTCGGCGTCGGCGCGGTCGAGCTTGTCGATGCGGGCGTACTTGAACAGCCGCTCCGAGTACGACTTGGACGCCGAGAGCACCGCGGGCAGGTGCGGCAGCCCGGCCCCGACCACCACGAGCGGGGCCCGCGACTGCGACAGCTCGTGGCACGCCGCGCAGAGCGCCGACACGTCGTCCGGGCGCAGGTCCTGCATCTCGTCGATCAGCAGCGCCACGCCGGACCCGACCTCCTGGGCCAGCTCCGCGACCTCGGTGAACAGCTCCACGAGGTCGATCTCGATGTCGCCTGAGTCGGCCCGGCCATGGGTGACGGCGACGTCGATGCCCGGCTGCCAGCGTTCGCGCATCTTCGCGCCGTCGGGCGCCGAGCGCATCGCGAACGCCTTCAGCACGCCGAGGACCTCGTCGGTTCGATCCGGGTCGACCGGCTCGTCTCCTGCCCGCTCCGGGTCGCGGTGGCGCACGGCGAGGTCGCGGATCGCCCGGTGCAGGGCCGCGGCGAGAGGACGGCGCAGGTCGGCGTCCGGCCGTGCCTCGATCTTCCCGGCGCCCCACCCGGCCCGCATGGCCATCGAGCGCAGCTCGCCCAGCAGCACGGTCTTGCCGACCCCGCGCAGGCCGGTGAGCACGAGGCTGCGCTCCGGACGGCCGCGGGCCACCCGCTCGAGCACGATCTCGAACGCGTCGAGTTCCTTGTCGCGACCGGCGAGCTCGGGGGGCCGCTGGCCCGCACCGGGCGCGAACGGGTTGCGCACGGGGTCCACGGATCGGACGGTATCGACGAATCTTGCTCAGACCCTAGAAGCGGCTATCGAATGCGACGGCGTGTCGCCGATCGCTTGATCTACCCGCTTCTAGCTCTCTCGATAGACAGTGCGATAGACCGCGATCAGGCGCGCCGGGTGGCCGCGTCGGCCACGCAGAACAGGCCGAAGGCCGCGAAGCCCGCCGCCACGATGGCGAGCAGCCAGGCCCCCGCCACCGTGCCGCCGAGCGCGCGCAGGGCGGCGTCGAGCCCGCCGGCCCTCGCCGGGTCGGCGAACAGCGCGGCGGCACCGGCGAGAACCCCGACCACCCCGAACGCGAGCGCGCGGGCGAGGTGGCCCGCCGCCCCCACCACCTCGATCGCCTGCCGCACGCCGGGGCCGAGGCCGCGGACGTCGAGATCCCCCATGAACGTGCGGCGCACCCCCGTGTAGGTCATCGCGGCCGCGATCCCGAGGATCACGGCCGCGGCGAGCCCGAGCAACGCCCGCCCCGCCGGGAGCGCCAGCACGTCCGCCGCCGCCTTCTGCACGGTGGTGGCGCCGGACGACCCCATGCCGGTGAGGTAGTTGATGACGATCACCGCGAGGCCGGTCATGGCGATCGACTTGGCCACCGCTCCCACCCGCTTGCGCATCCGCTCGTTGCCGGACACCCAGCGGAACCCGATCGCGGCCGCCGTCACCTGCCACAGGGCGAAGGCGAGCAGGCCCAGAGCGGCGACACCGAGCGCGAACGCACCCCCCGGCGTGTGCGCGATCGTCCCGACGGCACCCTCCGCGTCGGGCGGGGCATCCGGCACGCCGAACGCCACCTGGAGCGCGAGCCACGCGACGACGAGGTGCACCACGCCATATCCCACGAGCCCGACTCGACCGAGCGCATCCACAACGCGGCCGGGCGCGTCGGAACGCCCCTGCCGTACGAGCCGCCGCAGGCGCGTCAGGGGCCGAGGCATGCATCCCCCTCCACGCTCATCACGCTGTCTGCAGCTGTCTTGCCCATGCCCTAGACAACCGGATACTCCGCGATCCGGCTTTCCGTGGACACTCGGATTGTGACGGAGATCGTGACCGAGGGAAGCGGCTGGTACGAACAGCTGGGCGACCGCGCCGAACTGGACGTGAGCTTCACGGCGGCGGCACGCACCCGCTCCGACGCCGTGCGGGACCTCGGCCGCCGCATGGCGGCCGCGGAACCGGCGCTCACCCGGCCCGGCCTGGAGGTGCGGCATCGCCGGATGCGGGTGCACAACGAGTGGCGCGGCAACCGGGTGGTCGGCTGCCGCGCAGGCGAGGACCTCGCCCTCCTCGTCACGGACGTCGCCGAGCTCGACGCGGTGCTGTCGGCGCTGGTGGGGGCCGAGCCCACCGGCCTGCAGGGCCCGAGGTGGGTGCTCGAGGACCCCGCCGCCGCGCACCGCGAGGCCCAGAAACGCGCAGTGGCCGATGCCCGGGCCCGCGCCGAGGGCTATGCCGGCGCGCTGCACGGGACGCTCGGGCAGTTGCTGAAGCTGTCCGAGGCGCCCGAGCACGCGGCCCCGATGGCCTACCGGATGGCGGCGGCCGAGGCTGCCGGCCCCGACGTACGCGCGTTGGGTCTGGAGCCGGAACCGGTGCGCGTCACGGCGAGGTGCACGACCACCTGGGCCGTGCAGCTCTAGCGGATCAACTCGCCGAGACCGGGCATCTCGGGCTGGGCTCGCGGACCGTGTCGATGCTGCGCGCCCAGCCTGCCGACGGCGCCCGGCCACGTTCAGAGGTGCGGGGTCGACGAACCGGGGTGGCCCCACAAAAGGGCCCGCTGGTGTGGGCCCGCCGCCCGGTCCGGGTCGGGGACGGCGCGCCAAACAGACGCTTGATCGTTACGAGACTCGGGGTAGCGCCCTGAGCAGGGCGTTCCGCTGTCACCTCGGAACGATCATCAGCCCGCCGCACCCGCCCGGGCAACAGCTGACCCGGGGTCGAACCTGGCCGGGTGGGCCGGCAACGACCGCCGCGCGTCGCACTCACGGACTTCTGCGAGCTCCGCCGCGCACGCCGATCCGGCACAACCGCGCGACCAGCCGGCCCGTCGCTCGATCCGCTGATCGGGTTCGGATCTACTAGCGCGGCTCGCCGGGCACGACCGTGCCCTCGATCACCAGGCGCTCCGGCCGCGGCGCGTCGGGCTCGACCACCTCGCCGTCGACCACCGGTGCCTGGGCGCGGATCCGCGCGGAGCGCAGCTCGGGGGAGCGCTCCTCGGCGGCGCGGACCAGCCTGCGGCGCACCAGCGCGCGGGTGGGCGGCAGCACGAGCAGCAGGCCGGCGAGGTCGGTGACCAGGCCGGGCACGAACAGGAGCACGCCGCCCGCGGCCACGAGCATGCCGTCGGTGAGCTCGGCGGTGGGGACCCGCCGGTTGTTCACCGCCTCGGCGAGGGCCTGGGCGGCCCGCACGCCCTCGCGGCGGGCGAGCCACAGGCCCAGCACCGAGCCGGCAAGGAGCACGAGCAGCGTCCAGCCCAGCCCGATCGCCGACCCGAGCGCGACCAGCGCGACGATCTCGATCACGAGGTACAGGAGCACGAACGCCATGCTCCTAGTAACGCACGAGACGCCGTCTGTGCTCCCGTCATCCAGTCACGGATCGGTCACCACGTGAGAGCGAGCCCCGGATCCGTGAGCAGCGCGCCGACGTCGGCGAGGAAGCGGGACCCCTGCTCGCCGTCGACGAGCCGGTGGTCGAACGACAGCGCCAGCTGGCACACGGTGCGCACGGCCAGCTCGCCGTCCACGACCCACGGCATCGGCTTGATCGCCCCGACCGCGAGGATCGCGGCCTCTCCCGGGTTGATGATCGGCGTGCCGGTGTCCACGCCGAACACGCCGACGTTGGTGATGGTGAAGGTGCCGCCGACCAGGTCGGCGGGTGGTGTCTTCCCGGCCCGCGCCGTGGCGGTGAGGCCGGCCAGCGCGCCGGCCAGCTCCCGCAACGAGAGCGTGTCGGCGTCGCGGATCTTCGGCACGATCAGCCCGCGCGGCGTGGCCGCGGCGATCCCGAGCTGCACCCGGTCGTAGTAGACGATCTCGCCGGCCGGGTCGTCCCACGAGGCGTTCACGTCAGGGGTGCGCTTCGCCGCCAGGCACACCGCCTTCGCCACGAACGCCAGCGGTGTGAGCTTCACCTCCGCGTACTCCCGGGTGGCGCGCAGCCGGTCCCGCAGCTCCATCGTCGCCGTGACGTCGACGGAGAGGAACTCGGTGACGTGCGGCGCGGTGAACGCGCTGCCCGCCACGGCCGCCGCGGTGGCCTTGCGCACCCCGCGGATCGGCTCCCGGCGTACCCCGCCCACGCTCGCGACCGGAGCGGCCGGAGCAGGGGCGACGGCGGACTCGACGTCCGTGCGGGTGATCACGCCACCCTCGCCGCTGCCGCTGAGGCCGCGCAGGTCGACCCCGAGGTCCTTGGCGAGCTTGCGCACCGGCGGCTTGGCGAGCGGGACGGTCGCCGGAGTCCCGTTGCGCGGCGACTCGGTCGCACGAACGGCACTCTCGTCCGGTAGCTCCGCACGAGCGGGCCGTTCGTCCGACCGGGGAGCGCCGCGGCGAGGGCGGCGCGTCGCCGAGCCCTGGCGCGGGCCGTACCCGACCAGGTTGGGGACCGCGTCGTCGTCGCTTGCCTTGGCAGCCGGTGCCTCGCCGCCCGTGTCGATCGTGATGATCGGGGTACCGACCTCGATCGTCTGGCCGGGCTGCGCGAGCAGCTGACCCACCGTGCCCGCCCAGGGGCACGGCAGCTCGACGGCGGCCTTCGCCGTCTCGATCTCGCAGATGACCTGGTTGACGGTGACCGTGTCGCCCGGCCCGACCTGCCAGGTGACGATCTCGGCCTCGGTCAGGCCCTCACCGACATCGGGCATGGTGAACTCGCGGAGCATCGACGTCACCAGGCCAAAGAGCGGTCGACGGCGTCGAGGATGCGGTCGAGGTCGGGGAGGTAGTCCTCCTCGCACTTCGACGGCGGGTACGGCGTGTCGAAGCCGGTGACGCGCAGTACCGGCGCCTCCAGGGAGTGGAACGCCTCCTGCTGCACGCGGGCCGCGACCTCCGCCGTGATCGACGACTCCGAGGGTGCCTCGGACACCACGACGAGGTGGCCCGTGCGGCGCACCGACTCCATCACCGGGTCGAGATCGAGCGGGGACAGGGTGCGCAGGTCGATCACCTCGAGGTCGTGGCCGTCGGCCTCGGCCGCCGCGGCGGCCTCGAGGCAGGTCTTCAGCATCGGGCCGTAGCCGGCGAGCGTGAGCGTGCTGCCCGGGCGCACCACGCGGGAGGCGAAGAGCGGCGGCGGCTCGGCGGCCGGATCGATCTCGCCCTTCTCCCAGTACCGCCGCTTCGGCTCGAAGAAGATCACCGGGTCGTCGCTCGCGATGGACTGCTGGATCATCCAGTAGGCGTCGGTCGGGTTCGAGCAGGCCACCACCCTGAGCCCGGCGGCGTGCGCGAAGTACGACTCGGGCGACTCGCTGTGGTGCTCGACGGCGCCGATGCCCCCGCCGAACGGGATGCGCACGACCACCGGCACCGCGATCTTGCCCTGTGAGCGGTAGTGCAGCTTGGCCAGCTGGGAGACGATCTGGTCGAAGCCGGGGAACACGAACCCGTCGAACTGGATCTCGCACACCGGCCGGAAGCCCCGGATCGCGAGGCCGATGGCGGTGCCGATGATGCCGGACTCGGACAGCGGGGTGTCGAGCACGCGCTGCTCACCGAAGTCCTTCTGCAGCCCGTCGGTGACCCGGTAGACGCCGCCGAGCTTGCCGACGTCCTCGCCCATGACGAGGACCTTCGGGTCACGTTCCATCGCGGCGCGCAAGCCGTCGTTCAGTGCCTTGGACAGAGTCAGCTTCGTCATCTCACGCTCCTTCGAAGGACGCGTGGTACTCGAGGTAGGAGGCGCGCTGCGCCTCCAGAACAGGGGAGGGCTCCGCGTAGACCTGCGAGAACATCCGGTCGGCGGCGGGCGCCGGCATGTCCACGCAGAACTCGCGGAATCGCGCGGCCAGGGCGTCGGACTCGGCCTGCACGCCGTCGAAGAACGCCTGCCCGACGTGGTGCTCGCGCACCAGGTTGACCCGCACCCGCTCGATCGGGTCCTTGAGCTTCCACAGCTCCAGCTCGTCGGCGAGGCGGTAGCGCGACGGGTCGTCGGACGTGGTGTGCGCGTCCATCCGGTAGGTGAACGCCTCGATCAGCACCGGTCCGTTCCCGGTGCGGCACTCCTCGAGCGCCCAGCGGGTGACGGCGAGGCAGGCCAGCACGTCGTTGCCGTCGACGCGGATGCCCGGGAAGCCGTAGCCGGTGGCGCGTTTGTAGAGCGGCACCCGGCTCTGCCGCTCGGTGGGCTCCGAGATGGCCCACTGGTTGTTCTGGCAGTAGAAGACGACGGGCGCGTCGTAGACCGCGGCCCACACGAAGCCCTCGTGCACGTCGCCCTGGCTGGTGGCGCCGTCACCGAAGAAGCAGATCGTCGCCTCGCTGTCCGGCCCGTCACCCACCTTGCCCTCGAAGCGCTGGCCCATCGCGTAGCCGGCGGCGTTCAGGACCTGGTTGCCGATGACGATCGTGTACAGGTGGAAGCGGGCCGCTATCGGGTCCCAGCTGCCGTGGTCGGTGCCGCGGAAGATGCCGAGCAGCTCGGTGGGGTCGATCCCGCGGGTCCAGGCCACGCCGTGCTCGCGGTACGACGGGAAGGCCATGTCCTGGGGCTGCATGGCGCGTCCCGCACCGATCTGCGCGGCCTCCTGGCCCAGCAGCGGCACCCAGATGCCGAGCTGACCCTGCCGCTGCAGCGCGTTGCCCTCGCGGTCGAAGCGGCGCACCAGCACCATGTCGCGATAGAGGTCACGCAGCGTGTCGACGTCCAGGTCGGTGGCGTAGCGGTCGAAGCGGGGATCGGACACCCGCTCGCCCTCCGGGGTGAGGAGCTGGACGAGCTCCGGGTCGCCCTCGTCGGTGGCTTTCAGACCGGCGACCACCTGGTCGCGGCTGGGCCGCGACTCCTGGACAGCCGCCGTAGGCGGGATCCAGTCCTGCGGAACGGACACGGTGCCTCCTCGAGCTCTTCGACCCGCTCCCGTTCGTGGCGGGGCGCGGGGCAGGCGCGTCCGACCGGAGACGCCCGGGTGAGGGCGGCCACGACCGGCTCTCGGGCGTCATCCTGACATGGCACGCGCCCGCGGGGGAGGTGCGCCGCGCACGCAGGAACGGCACGCCCCGATCCGCCGGGACGTGCCGTTCGCGAGTGCTTGCTACCGCTCCGGGTTGGCCTGGCCGGGCTGCGGCTGCGGCGGCGTCGAGGGCGGGGTCGAGTAGCCCGCGGTCTTGCCGAAGCCGGCGTTCTGGTCGTAGCCCGGCGCCTGCCCGTTGCCGGTGGCACCGAACCCCGGGCTCTGCCGGATCCCGGCGAAGCCCTTCGCCTTGTCAGCGGCACCTCGGATCTGACCCGAGTACTTGCCCTTCGTCTGCTTGTCGACGAAATCCGCGGCCTGATCGAGGTACTTGGCTGCCTTGTCCGGGTTGCTCTTCGCATAGCGGCGGGCTGCCTCAGCGGCCGTGGCCAGCAGGGCGAGGCGTTTGAGAAGGGGCATCGCGTCCTCCGTTGGGGGGTGGTCTCACCGCGGACAACGCTCACGCGGTGTCTGCCGGTTCCGGGGAGTACCCAACCTAGTCCTGTACCTCACGGGACATTCGCACCGAATCACTCTGGGTGATGTCACACAACAGTGACCACTACCGAGTCGTCTGCACGACCTGTGGATGGCAGCATCCCCGCGTAATCACCGCCCACAAGGAGGTCCTCGTGCCCGCCATCCGCCGTTCGTTCCCGGCCGCGCTCGGCGCAGCCGCGCTCGCCGTCGTCCTCGCGGGCTGCGGTGCAGGCGGTGACGGCAGCGGCGGTGCCCCGCCGGCGGCCGCCCCCGGTGGAGCGCCGCCTTCCGAGTCCGTCCCGACGGTGACCCGCGACGACGCGCTGGCCGCGATGGTGCCGCAGCAGATCTCGTCCGACGGCGTGCTCCAGTTCGGGGTCGACGCCTCGTACGCGCCGAACGAGTTCACGGCCCCCGACGGCACCACGATCATCGGCATGGACGTCGACCTCGGCACGGCGATCGGCCAGAAGCTGGGGCTCAAGGCCCAGTTCGAGAACACGCAGTTCTCCGGGATCATCGCGGGCGTGGAGGCCGGGCGCTACGAGATGGCGATGTCGTCGTTCTCGATCACCCCGGAGCGCACCCCGGTCGTCGACATGGTCAGCTACTTCACCGCGGGCACCAGCGTCGCCGTCGCGTCGGGCAACCCGCAGAACGTCAACCCGGACGACCTCTGCGGCCTGGCCGTGGGGGTGCAGGCCGGCACCACGCAGGTGCAGGACATCGCCGCCCGGAACGAGAAGTGCGCGGCCGAGGGCAAGCCCGCGATCCAGGTGTCGGAGCTGCAGGCGCAGTCCGACGTGACCCTCGCGCTCGCGGCCAACCGGATCGTCGCCATGCTCGCCGACTCCCCCGTCGTCGCCTACGCGGTGACCACGACGGACGGCGCGATCGAGGAGATCGGCGACGCCTACGACACCGCCCCGTACGGCGCCGCACTGCCGAAGGGCCAGGGCCAGTACGCCGAGGCGGTGCGCGGCGCGATCCAGGCCCTGATCGACGACGGCACCTACGCGGCGATCCTCGAGAAGTGGAATGTGTCCGACGGCGCGATCCCGACCTCGGAGATCCGGAGCTGACGACGTGACGGGCGTGTCTCCGCCGATCGAGAAGGCAGGACGACCGGAGCCGATCAAGGCGGTGCCCGTGCGCCACCCCGGCCGGTGGCTCGCCGTCGCGGTGATGGCCGTGCTGACGGCGATGTTCGTCAACACCGTGCTCACCAACGACGGCTTCCGGTGGCACATCGTCGGGCAGTACCTGTTCTCCCCGCCGATCCTCAACGGCCTGCAGAACACACTGCTCCTGACGGTGTTGTCGATGCTCATCGGGATCGTCGGCGGGGTCGCGCTCGCGGTCATGCGGCTCTCGCCGAACCCGATCCTGTCCAGCGTCTCGGCCGTCTACATCTGGCTGTTCCGCGGCACCCCGGTGATCGCCCAGCTGCTCTTCTGGAATTTCCTGGCCGCGCTCTACCCCCGGCTGTCGCTCGGCATCCCGTTCGGGCCGGAGTTCGTATCGTTCGACACCAACCAGCTGATCAACCAGTTCGCCGCGTGCCTGCTCGGCCTGGGCCTGAACGAGGCCGCCTACATGGCGGAGATCGTGCGTGGCGGCCTGCAGTCGGTGGATCAGGGACAGAGCGAGGCGGCCGGGGCGCTCGGCATGTCCCGGGCGCAGACATTGCGCCGGATCGTGCTTCCCCAGGCCATGCGGGTGATCATCCCGCCCACGGGGAACGAGACCATCTCGATGCTCAAGACCACCTCGCTCGTGGTGGTCATCGGGTACTTCGAGCTGATGACCTCGGCACAGCGGATCTACGCGGTCAACTTCCAGACGATCCCGCTGCTCATCGTGGTGTCCATCTGGTACCTGGCGCTGACCTCGCTCCTGTCGGTCGGCCAGTACTACATCGAGCGCTACTACGGGCGCGGCACCAACCGCGGGCAGACCGGCGCTCGGCTCTTCCACCGGCGCACCCCGGAGCCGCAGTCATGACCGTCCCCATGGTCGAGGCCGCCGACGTCCACAAGAGTTTCGGTCGGGTCGAGGTGTTGCGCGGCATCGACCTCACCGTCCAACCAGGGGAGGTGGCCTGCATCATCGGGCCATCCGGCTCCGGCAAGTCCACGTTCCTGCGCTGCATCAACCACCTCGAGCGCATCGACGCCGGGCAGATGCGGGTGAACGGCGACCTGATCGGCTACCGCGAGTCCGGCGGCAAGCTCTACGAGCTGCGCGAGTCCGAGGTCGCGCGGCAGCGCCGCGACATCGGTATGGTCTTCCAGCGCTTCAACCTCTTCCCGCACATGACGGCGACCGAGAACGTCATGGAGGCGCCGCGCACCGTCCGGCGCTCACCGCGGCAGGCCGCCCGCAAGCGCGCCGTGGACATGCTCGACCGGGTAGGGCTCTCCGAGAAGTGCGATTCCTACCCGACGCAGCTCTCCGGCGGTCAGCAGCAGCGCGTGGCGATCGCGCGGGCACTGGCGATGGAGCCGCGGCTCATGCTGTTCGACGAGCCCACTTCCGCGCTCGACCCGGAGCTCGTCGGCGAGGTCCTCGACGTCATGCGCGGCCTCGCCCGCGACGGCATGACGATGGTGGTCGTCACGCACGAGATGGGCTTCGCGCGCGAGGTCGGCGACTCCCTCGTGTTCATGGACGAGGGCCGGGTGGTGGAGGCGGGCAACCCGCGCGAGGTGCTGACCAACCCCCAGCACACGCGCACCAAGTCGTTCCTGTCGAAGGTGCTCTGACCGGGACCCTCAGCGCGGCGCCATGCGGATCGCGCCGGCGAGGTGGACGCCATCCGCTCGGCGGCGAGGCGGAGCACGTTGAAGGTGCCGACGAGGTTGACGTGGACCGACCGGACGAACAGGTCCAGCGGGTGCGGACCGCCACGGCCGAGCACCCGGGCGGCCGGGGCGGTGCCGGCGCACGTGACCGCCACTCGCAGCGGCCGAGCGCCGCCGCCGTGTCCAGGGCGGCCGTGACCGACTCCTCTTCCGTGACGTCCGCGGCGGAGAACCGCGCGCACTGCCCGAGCCGGGCCGCCACGTCGACGCCGGGCGACGACGGCAGGTCCACCAGCACGACGTGAGCGCCTGCGGCGAGGAGCCGTTCGGCGGTGGCGAGGCCGAGGCCGGAGGCCCCGCCCGTGACGACGGCGGATGCGCCGGAGATCTCCATGTCAGCTCCCCAGCAGCTCGACGATCGTGGCGTTGGCCTGGCCGCCGCCCTCGCACATCGTCTGCAGGCCGTAGCGGAGCCCGTCCGCCCGCATGCGGTGCACGAGCGTGGTCATGAGGCAGGCGCCGGAAGCACCCAGCGGGTGGCCGAGCGCGATGGCGCCGCCGTCCCGGTTCAGCAGGGCGGGGTCGGCCCCGGTCTCTGGCGCCAGGCACTGGACCGGGGCGTCGCGGCCGGCGCGCTGCGTCCGGCACCGCCGCTGCTGGTGAAGGGCATCCTCGGAATGCTCAACTACACGTACCTGTGGTTCGAACCCGACGGCGAGCTGTCGCCGGAGGAGCTGGCCGACGAGTACGTCGACCTCCTCCTGCGCGGCATCCGCGTCTCGCCCTGATCGGAGGCGGGCTCACCGATGCATGATCAGCGAGTGCGGTGCGAGGGCCGCGCCGCTGCGGCTACCGCACCGCAGATGGCGATCAAGTGACCTGGTGCTCTGCGAGCCAGGAGTCGACGGAGAACGCCGCGCCCTGCCCCTCGGCGGCCTGATCGGCCCTCATCGGCTCGCGCTACGTGTCGGTCTTTCGCCGACCCATCTCCCGGAGTTGCCGCCGGGTGTCCTCGAGGTCCCACCAGTAGTGCGTGCGCGCGCCCGGAGACACCACGGCTGGAGTTAACCGCCCGTCGGCCGCCCAGCGCGAGAGTGTGCGCCGGGAGAGACCCAGCGCCTTGGCCGCTTCTCCCGTGCTGAGCAGGCGCTCCGCAGCGGGCATGGCGATCAAGCTACAGGTAGCGCGCAAGATCCACAGCACCCGGAACTGACTCAGGCCGTCAGCGCTTCGGCCAGTGCCAGGAGGGCCGGTCGAGCATGTCCTGCCCCGCGAGCACGGTGGCACCCAGTTCCTTCTCCAGCTCCAGCAGCGCGGCGGCGTCGTCGACCGATTCGAGGGCGCGCACCAGCGGGCGCGCGTGCGTGACGACCACGACCTGGGTGCGGGAGGCGGCCGTGGAGATCAGCGCCGCGAGGGCGGGCAGCAGATCGGGGTGCAGGCTGGTCTCCGGCTCGTTCAGCACGAGCAGCTCGGGCGGGCGCGGGCTCAGCAGCGCCGCCACCCACAGCAGGTAGCGCAGCGTGCCGTCGGACAGCTCCGTGGCCGACAACGGGCGCAGCAGCCCGTGCTGGCGGAACCTCAGCTCGAACCGACCGTCCTCGCCCGCCGCCACCTGCAGCTGCGAACCCGGGAACGCGTTGTCGACGGCGGCACGCAGCTCCGCGACGTCGCCGACCTCCTCGATCGTCTGCAACGCGGCCGCCAGGTCGGCGCCGTCGTGGTCGAGGACCGGGGTGCGGGTGCCCACCCGGGTCTGGCGGGCGGGGGCGTCGGCGTCGGTGCGGAAGTGGTCGTAGAAGCGCCACGAACGGATGCGTTCGCGCACCACGAGCACCTCGGGCGAGACCCGCGGGTCGGCGAACGCGGTGAGCATGCTGTCGGTGATCCCGATCTTGTGGGGCTCCTGCCCCCACGCCCCGTCCGCCTCGCGCGTCCGCACCACGGGGCCGGCCCGGTCGGCCAGCAGCGCAGCGGGCCGCAGCACGGCGCCTCGCCACACGCACTCCCGCTTGAACTCGGGGTCGCGGTTGAAGGCCGTATCGGTGGGGATCGGCATCCCCAGGTCGAGCGCGTAGCCGAACTCGTGGCCCGCGAACCCGAGCCGCAGCCCGACGGGCTTCGTGCGGCGGGTGGCCTGCACCGGCGCCCGGCCCTCGCGGACCGCCCGCCCGATCGACTCGGGACCGGCCCACAGCGCCGAGGGCAACCCGCCCTCGCGGGCCAGCGCGGCGACCGCCCCGTTGTGCGCGGAGTCGGCCAGCAGCCGCAGCGCCCGGTACAGGCTGGACTTCCCGCTCCCGTTGGCCCCGGTGACCACGGTGAGCCGGGCCAGCGGCAGCACGAGGTCGCGCAACGAGCGGTAGTTCTCGACGGCCAGCGTGGTCAGCACCTCATCGACGCTAACCAGCGACCCCGACACGATCGTCCCCGGTGCTGCCAGACTCCAGGGGTGGCCGTCACCGACGAGGCGATCCTCAAGATCAAGGCGATGATCCGGTCCGGTGAGCTGCGTCCCGGAGACCGGCTGCCGCCGGAGAAGGAGCTGTCCGAGGCGCTCGGGCTCTCCCGCAGCTCGCTGCGCGAGGCCGTGAAGGCGCTCGAGGTGATCCGCGTCCTCGACGTCCGCCGCGGCGACGGCACCTACGTCACCAGCCTGACCCCCGACATCCTGCTCGACGCGATGTCGTTCGTGGTCGACATCCACCAGGACTCGTCGGTTCTGGAGCTGTTCGACGTGCGGCGGATCCTGGAGCCGGCAGCGGCCACGCTGGCCGCCCACCGCGCCACGGCCGCCGACATCACCCACCTGCGCGAACTGCTCACCGAGGTGCACACCACCACGTCCGTGGACGACCTGGTTGCGCACGATCAGGTGTTCCACCGCTACATCGCCGGGCTGGCCGGCAACGCCTACCTCACCAGCCTGCTCGAGACGCTCTCCAGCAGCACACTGCGGGCGCGGATCTGGCGCGGGCTGTCCGAGGACGGCGCCGTGGAGCGCACGCTCACCGAGCACCACGCCATCGTCGAGGCGCTGGCGAGGGGCGACGCCACGCTGGCCGCGGCGCACGCGACGGTGCACATCAACGGTGTGGCGGAGTGGCTGCGGCAGGCGATGGGCTGACCCCGAATTGCAGGAAGGCCACCTTCCCGCAATGTCGTTGCGGGAAGGTGGCCTTGCTGCAATGAGGCGGCCTACTGGTAGAGGAGCGGCTGGATCTCCGAGCTGTCGATGTTGCTCTTGTCGTACCAGAAGAATCCGGTGTCGATCACGGGCGGCAGCTGCTCACCCTTGATGGCCTTCACCGAGGCCTTCACGAGCTCCTCGCCCATGCCGATGGGGTCCTGGGTGACCGCGCCGAACATCGTGCCGTTGCGGATGGCCTCGATCTGCCCCGTACCCGAGTCGAAGCCGATGACGGTGAGCCCGGTCTTGCCGCTCTCCGCGACCCCGCGCAGCACACCGATCGCCGAGCCCTCGTTGGCGGCGTAGATCCCCGTCAGATCGGGGTTGGAGGCGATGATCGCCTTGGTGATGTCCGCCGACTTGGCCTGGTCGCCACCGCCGTACTGCGGGTCGAGCACCTGGACGCCCGGGGCGTTGGTCCGCATCCACTCGAGGAATCCGTCGCGGCGGTCCTGCCCGGTGCGGCTGGTCTGGTCGTGCACGACCAGACCGACCTTGCCGGTGCCGCCCAGTGCCTCTGCCATGTGCTTCGCGACCTCGCCCGCGGCCGCCTTGTTGTCGGTGGCGGCCGTGGTGAGCGGGATGGGGCTGTCGACGCCCGAGTCGAACGCGACCACCGGGATGTTGCTGGTTCGCGCCTGCTGCAGCATCGGTGCCACGGCGCGCGAGTCGAGAGCGGCGATGCCCAGGGCATCGGGCTGGCGGCCGAGCGCGTTCTGGACCATGGTCACCTGGGCTTCGACCTCGGACTCGGTGGCCGGGCCCTCGAAGCTGATCCGCACGCCCTGCTTGGCCGCCTCCTGCTCCGCGCCCTGCTTCACGGCCTGCCAGAACTGGTGCTGGAAGCCCTTGGAGACGATGGCGATGTACGGCTGCTCGCCACCCGCGCCGGCGTCGGACGAGCCGCCGCACGCCGCGGCCGTCAGGGCGAACGCGGCCGCCGCGAAGGCCGCTCCGATCCGGTGGATCCGCATGTCGATCGAGCTCCCTTGGTCGAACGTGGCTGGAGAAGTCTGGTGGGGGTCAGGCGGTGGTGCTCTTGCGCGCCCGGTCTGCGTACACCGCGAGCAGGATCACGCAGCCGAGGATGACGTTCTGCCATTCCTGCGGGATCGACATGATCTGCAACCCGTTGTTCAGCACCGAGATGATCAGAGCACCGATGACCGTACCGACAATCGATCCCTTGCCCCCCGACAGGGATGTGCCGCCGATCACGACGGCGGCAATCGCCTGCAGCTCATAGCCCATCCCGGTGGCCGGCTGAGCCGAGCCGAGCCTCGCTGAGATCATCACGCCCGCGAGACCGGTGAACAGACCGGCGAGCGTGTAGATGACGATCTTCCAGCGGCGCACGTCGATGCCGGAGAGCGCGGTGGCCTCCTCGTTGCTGCCGATGGAATAGGTGTAGCGGCCGAGCACCGTCTTGTTGAGCAGCACACCGGCGAGCACCGCGGCCAGCGCCAGGATGATCACGGCGTTGGGGAAGTTGGCGCCGGGGATGAGGCTGCCGATCGAGATGTCGATGTAGCCGGGGGTCTGGTCGAAGTAGATCGGCGTGCTGTTCGAGACCACCAGCGCAAGCCCCTGCGCCACCAGCATCATCGCCAGCGTCGCGATGAACGGTGGCAGCCCGAGCACAGCCACGTTGAGGCCGTTGATCAGCCCGAGCAACCCGCCGAAGAGGATCGCGCCGAGCACGCCGAGCGGCAACGGCAGCCCGGCGTTCACGATCAGCACCCCGGAAATCACGGCGCACAGCGCCATCCCGGTGCCGATCGACAGATCGATACCACCCGTGATGATCACGAACGTGGTGCCGAGCGCAAGCGTCCCGATCACCACCGTCGAGAACAGGATGCTCGTGATGTTGCCGTAGTTGAAGAAGTTCGGGCTGACGATCGAGAAGAACACGAAGATCACGAGCAGGCTCGCGAATGCGAGGAACTGCTGCAGCCCGGCCTGCAGCGAACGGCGCACCCCGGTGGGCGCGTCCTTGCGCTGCTCCTCCTCGGTCGCGGTGGGCGTTGTCAACTGACTGCCTCCGTCTCCGGGCGCAGGGTGGCGAGGTGCATGACGCTCTCCTGAGTGGCTTCGGCTGCGTCGAGCTGCCCGGTGACCCGGCCCTCGCTCATCACGACGACCCGGTGCGACATCCGCAGCACCTCCGGCAGCTCGGAGGAGATCATGATGATCGACTTACCCTGGGCTGCGAGGTCGTTGAGCAGCCGGTAGATCTCTTCCTTGGCGCCGACGTCGATCCCACGCGTCGGCTCGTCGAAGATCAGGATGTCGCAGTCCTTGACCAGCCACTTCGCGATGACGACCTTCTGCTGGTTGCCACCGGACAGGAACTTCGCGGTCTGGTCGATCGACGGGGTCCGGATGCGCAGCGAGTCGACGACCTCGCGTGAGCGCACCCGCATCGCCCCGTCCCGGACGAATCCCCACGACTGGAACTTCTCGCGGATCGAGCTGAGCCCGATGTTCGCGTTGACGGCCTGGTCGAGCAGCAGGCCGAGGTGCTTGCGGTCCTCGGACAGGTAGCCGATGCGGTGCTTGGCGGCCTCGGCAGGGGTCGTGATCCGCACCTGCTTGCCGTCCAGCTCCACCGTGCCCGACTCGACGGGATCGGCGCCGACGAGCGCGCGGGCCACCTCGGTACGACCGGCCCCCATCAGCCCGGCGAAGCCCAGGATCTCTCCCTTCCGCAGGTCGAACGAGACGTCCTTCAACAGCTCCTTGGTGGTGAGCCCGCGCACGCTGAGCACGACGGGCCGGTCCTCCTGCACTCCCTCGGGCCCGAGCCCGCCCGCGATCTCCCGGCCCACCATCCGCGAGATGACCTCGCGCATCGACGTGGAGGCCGTGTCGAGGGTGTCGATGTAGCGCCCGTCGCGGATCACGGTGATCCGATCCGTGATCGCCTTCAGCTCGTCCATGCGGTGCGAGATGTAGATGACGCCGGTGTCCGGCCGGCGGAACCGCCGGATCAGGTCGTGCAGCACCTGCACCTCGGCATCGTTCAGCGCCGCCGTGGGCTCGTCCATGATCAGGATGCGGGGCTCGTAGGAGAGCGCCTTGGCGATCTCGACCATCTGCTGCTTCGCGACGGTCAGGTCGCCCACCCGCTGGCGGGGCTTCAGCGGCAGGTGCAGCTGGTCCAGCAGCTCGGCGGCCTTCGCCTCGAGCGCGCGCTCGCCGAGGAAGAGCCGCCCGGTGCGGGGCTCGCGGCCGATGAAGAGGTTCTGCGCGACCGTGAGGTCGGGCATCAGGTTGAACTCCTGATGGATGATGCTGATGCCCTGCTCCAGCGCGTCACGCGGGCCGCTCACCTGCAGCGGCTGCCCGTCGAGGAAGAACTCGCCCTCGTCCAGGGTGTAGATGCCCGACAGCAGCTTCATCAGCGTCGACTTGCCCGCGCCGTTCTCCCCGACGAGCGCGAGCACCTCGCCGCGGCGCAGCTCGATGTGCATGTCCTGCAGGGCCCGAACACCCGGAAAGCTCTTCCCGACGCCCCTGGCTTCCAGCAGCAGCGCCTCCGTCATGTGACGACGCCCTTCCGCAGGATCGCGTTGCCGTACACGCGGGTCTCGCCGGTGCGCACGATCAGGTACGCGGGCGCGGCGGCATCGTAGAACTCGAACCGCTCGAGGAACCGCACGTCGCTCGTGGCCGCCGCGGCGACGAGGGCCTCCTGCACCGGCAGCCGCTCACCGTCCGGCGTGGCCATGAGATCGACCGCCGGCGCGTCGTCCAGCGGCACGACCGTGCGAATCGCGGTCATGAGGTCCGGCGTCGCCACACCGGGCAGGTCGAGCACGCGGGCGCCGAGCCGATGGGCCGGGAAATGCGCGTCGGCGAGCACGACGGCGTCGGAGTGCCCCATCGCGTCGAGGTGGGCGAGCAGCGGCCCGGTCAGGAGCGGGTGGATGCCGGAGAGCAAGATTTCTCCTCGGGGGTCGTCGGCGCAATCCCGTACACACGCTGTGCGTTGCCTGTGAGGATCTTTCCCTGCTCCTCCTCGGTGAGCTCGCCGAGGAGCTCCGCCATGACCTCCCAGGTGCCGGCGTAGCCGGCGGTGAGCAGCGTCATCGGCCAGTCGCTGCCCCACAGCAGCCGGTCCGGGCCGAACAGCTCCAGCGCCGTCTCCCACGACGGGCGGATACCCGCCGCCGTGAACGGCTCCCCGCGCACCTGCAGCCCGGACACCTTCGCCACCGTGTTCGGGCAGGCGGCCACGGCAGCGAACTGCTCCCGCCACGCCGGGAGATCGGGCCGTCCGTGTGGAGGTTTGCCCAGGTGGTCGAGCACGACGGTGAGCTCGGGCAGCTCCCCGGCCAGGTCTGCGGTGGCGCCGAGGTGGCGCGGCCACGCGTCCGGCACGTCGTAGGGCAGGCCACGCTCGGCGAGCAGGCCGAGCGAGGTGCGGACGGACGGCAGCGCGAGGAAGTGGTCGCGCGGGTCGTCGTGCACGAGGTGGCGCACGCCGCGGAACGCCGGGTCGGTGGCGAACCGGTCGAGCTGGGCGGCGGCGACGTCCGGGGCGTCCAGCTGCACCCACCCGACGACGCCGGCCACCCAGTCGTGCTCGGCCGCGATCTCGAGCAGGAACTCGGTGTCGACGACCGAGTCCTCGGCCTGCACCAGCACCGCCCGGTCGACGCCGGCCGCGGCCAGCTCGCCGGCCGCCCGCTCGGCGGTGATGGTGGTGTGCAGCGGCCCGTGGTCGGGGGTGATCCACGAGTAGGCGCTGCGCTGCAGGTCCCAGAGGTGCAGGTGCGCATCGATCACGGGATGAGCCCTTCCGCGACCAGCTGTTTCCACAGCTCCTCGGGGATCGGCTCGGTGATCCGGCGGACGTTCTCCTCGACGTGCGCGGGCTCGGTGGCGCCGAGCGCAACCGAACGGACCGCCGGCTCGCGCAGGGGGAACTGCAGCGCGGCGGTGGGGAGCTCGACGCCGTGTTGACCGCACACGAGGGCGAGCCGCTGTGCCTTCTCGACGACGTCGGCGGGCGCGTCGCCGTACTCGTAGCGGGCACCCGGGCCGGGCGTGGGCGTCGAGAGCAGCCCGGAGTTGAACGCGCCAGCGACGACCACGCCGACCCCGCGACGCCGGCACTCCGGGATCAGCGCGGGTGCGGCGGGCTGCTCGAGCAGCGTGTACCGGCCCGCGACCATGAGCACGTCGAGATCACCGGTGCGCAGACCCGCGAGGTGTGCGGCCACCGACTTCGACCCGATCCCCACCGCGCGCACGAGGCCCTCGTCCCGCAGCCCGACCAGGGCGGGCACGGCGGCGCGGACCGACGTCTCCATGTCGTCGTACTCGTCGGGGTCGTGCAGGAAGAGCACGTCGACGCGGTCGAGCCCGAGCCGCGCCAGCGACTCGTCGAGGCTGCGCCGCACGCCGTCGGCCGACGGGTCCCACACGCGGCGCGGATCGGCGGGCACGACGAAGCCGCCCTCCTCGTCCGACTCATCTGATGTTTCCGGGCTCGGCACGAGTCGCCTGCCGACCTTGGTGGAGACGGCGAACTCGTCGCGCGGCTTGGTGGCCAGGAACGCGCCGAGCCGCCGCTCGGCGAGCCCCAGCCCGTAGTGCGGCGCCGTGTCGAAGTAGCGGATGCCGCACTCCCACGCCGCCTCCAGAACGGCGTGGGCCTCGCTGTCGGACATCGCGGTGAAGAGGTTGCCGAGATTGGCGCCACCGAAGCCGAGGTCGCCGAGCGGGGGTACGCGATCAGCCATCGTGGGCCACCGTGTGCCCGGCCAGTGAGGCCGCATGCATCTCGGTGCCCGCGCCGGGCTCGGTCGGCGTCCGGTACCGGCCGTCGACGACCTGGACCGGCGTGACGAAGTGCTCGTGAAGGTGATCCACGAACTCGATCATCCGCCCCTCGAGCCGCCCGGACACCGCGACATAGTCGAACATGGCCAGGTGCTGCACGGCCTCACACAGCCCGACGCCGCCGGCGTGCGGGCAGACCCGCACCCCGAACCTGGCCGCGAGCAGCAGCATCGCGATGTTCTCGTTGACGCCCGCCACCCGCGTGGCGTCGATCTGCAGCACCTGCAGCGCGTCGGCGGCGAGGAACTGCTTGGCCAGCACCCGGTTGGCCATGTGCTCCCCGGTGGCCACCGGGATCGGGGCGATGCCACGGGCGATGGCGGCGTGGCCGAGCACGTCGTCCGGGCTGGTGGGCTCCTCCACCCACGCGAGGTCGAAGCTCGCCAGCTCCTTGATCCACGCGATCGCGTCGGCGACGTCCCAGCGCTGGTTGGCGTCCACCGCGATCCGCACGTCCGGGCCGACGACGTCGCGGGCGATCCGCAGCCGGCGCACGTCGTCGGCGAGGTCGCCGCCGACCTTGAGCTTGATCTGGTCGAACCCCTCGGCGACGGCCTCCCGGCACAGCCGGGCGAGCTTCTCGTCGTCGTAACCCAGCCAGCCGGGGGTGGTGGTGTAGGCGGGGTAGCCCTCGCGCAGCAGCCGCTCCTCCCGCTCGGCGCGGCCCGGCTCGGCGGCGCGCAGGATCTGCAGCGCCTCGTCCCGGGTGAGCGCGTCGGTGAGGTAGCGGAAGTCGACCAGGTCGACCAGCTGCTCGGGCGTCAGCGCGGCGAGGACCTGCCACAGCGGCCGGCCCTCCCGCTTGGCCCGCAGGTCCCACAGGGCGTTGACGACCGCGCCGATCGCCATGTGCATGACGCCCTTCTCCGGGCCCAGCCAGCGCAGCTGCGAGTCGTGCACCAGGTCGCGCCAGGTGCCGCCCATGTCGGCGAGGAGCGCCTCGACGTCCTTGCCGACCAGGTGGCCCGCGAGCGCCTCGATCGCCGCGACCTGCACATCGTTGCCGCGGCCGATCGTGAAGACGAACCCGTGGCCGGAGTCGCCGGCATCCGTGACGATCCGCACGTAGGCCGCGGAGTAGTCGGGGTCGGGGTTCATCGCGTCCGACCCGTCGAGCTGGAGCGATGTCGGGAACCGCACGTCCGCGGTCTCGAGAGCGGTGATGCGGCTCACGCGCAGTCCTTCCTGCCGGTGCGGACCCACGCTAGACATCGGATGAATACGCGGTCAAGAACGAGGAGGTCGCGGTTCGGTCGCGGCCTCCAGGTAGGTTCACCGTGGACATCAGATCTTTCTCCCTACGTCACGACACGGAGGAGCCGCCGATGAAGCTCGCTCGCCTCGGACCTGCCGGAGCCGAGATCCCCGCCCTCGTCACCGACACCGCCACCTACGACCTGCGTGGTCTCGCCCGCGACATCGACGGCGGCTTCCTCGCCCGAGGCGGGGTCGCCGACGTGCGCGCGGCCGCCGAGGCGGGCTCGCTCCCGGAGCTGGACGGCGCCGCCGACCTGCGCACCGGCTCGCCGGTCGCCCGCCCCGGCGCCGTGATCTGCATCGGCATGAACTACGCGGCGCACGCGGCCGAGTCCGGCGCCGCGCCGCCGGAGCACCCGGTCGTCTTCTTCAAGACGCCCAACACGGTCGGTGGCCCGGACGACGACGTCGCCATGCCGCGCAGCGAGAACGCCAAGGTCGACTGGGAGGTCGAGCTCGGGCTCGTGATCGGCAGCACCGCCGCCTACCTCGACTCCCCCGAGCAGAGCCTCGCCCACGTGGCCGGGTTCGTGGTGGCCGACGACCTGTCCGAGCGCTACGCCCAGATCGAGGTCTCCGGCGGGCAGTGGAGCAAGGGCAAGTGCGCGCGCGGGTTCTGCCCCACCGGGCCGTGGCTCGTCACCCCGGACGAGGTGGAGCACGGCAACCTGCGCCTGCGCAGCTGGGTGAACGGCGAGCCCCGCCAGGACTCCACCACGAAGGACATGATCTTCGACGTCGAGTTCCTGGTCTGGCACCTGTCCCAGTTCATGACGCTGGAGCCCGGCGACCTGGTGCTCACCGGCACCCCGCAGGGCGTCGGCCTCTCCGGACGCTTCCCGTTCCTCACCGCGGGCGACGTGGTGGAGATCGAGATCGAGGGTCTCGGCCGCCAGCGGCACACCTTCGTGGACGGTCACTGATGGCGGGTGACTTCGACGGGCTGGTCGCGGCCGTCACCGGTGGGGCGTCCGGGATCGGGGCGGCCATCGCGCGGCGTCTGATGGCCGAGGGCGCCCGGGTCGCCGTGCTCGACCGGGACGTGAGCCACCCGCCCGAGGGCGCGCTCGCGGTGCAGGCCGACGTCACCGACGACGCCTCGGTACGCGCTGCGGTGGACCGCGTGCTGCAGGAGTGGGACCGGCTCGACGTCCTGGTCAACAACGCCGGCATCGGGTCGCAGGGCACGGTGGCGGACAACCCGGACGACGAGTGGCACCGGGTGCTGGACGTCAACCTGCTCGGGATGGTCCGCGCCACCCGGGCGGCTCTCCCGGCGCTGCGCCGCTCCCCGTCCGCGGCGATCGTCAACACCGGGTCGATCGCGGCCACGGCCGGCATCCCGCAGCGCGCCGCCTACAGCGCCAGCAAGGGCGCCGTGCACGCGCTCACCAGGGCGATGGCGGCCGACCACCTCGCCGAGGGCATCCGGGTCTGCGCCGTCGCGCCGGGCACGGCGGACACCCCGTGGGTCGGGCGGCTACTCAACAGCGCCGATGACCCGGCCGCCGAGCGCGCCGCTCTGGAGGCGCGCCAGCCCCACGGGCGGCTCGTGTCGGCCGACGAGGTGGCCGGCGCGGTGGCCTACCTGGCGGGCCCGCGCTCGACGTCGACCACCGGCATCGTGCTGGCCGTGGACGGCGGGATGCAGGAGCTCCGCCTGCGCCCGAAGAGCTAGCCCACCCGCTCACGCACCCCTCCTCGGCTCGCGCTACCGCTCGACGGTGGGCGTGTGCCGAGACGGGGCGCGTCGGCGGAGACGAGGTGCACGAGCCCGGCACGGCTTCGCCGACGCACGCCTTGTCGGCGCACGCACCGGTTCGCCGCTCGCGCTACTGCTCGACGGGGCGCGTCAGCCGATTCGAGTCGCGCCGGCCGCGGCGAGCTGCGTTCGTCGGGCACCTCTCGGGCCGGCCGCCGAGCTGTGCAGCTCGGGGCGGAAGCCGTGGCTCAGGGCGAGCACCGATGTCGGCGGCGTCAGGACCGTCAGGTCCCCGACCGGGCGGAGCACCGGTGCGCCCCAGCCGGCGAAGGAGAAGGCGAGCAGCTCCTCGCCCAGGACGAGCCGGGGGAGGCCGTCGCGCACCACCACGGCCCCGTCGGGGAGGTCACGCGCCGGCGCGGTCCACGTGTGACGGTCGGCGGCCCGCGCCAGGCCACGGCCGGGGCGCAGGCGCTCGGCCCGCAGTCGCCGGTTGAGGTCACCGGCCCGCATCAGCTGTCCGACGCCTGCCGAGACCGCGTCCCGGTAGGAGCGGTAGGCGAGGCGGCGGCACTCCCCGCACGGCCGGTGCCCTGCCGCGAGCGCCACGGCGTCGTCGAGGAAGAAGACCGGCGTCCAGCGGCGGGGGCGCGCGAGGCCGACCCGGCGCCCGCGGAACGCCGTGACGCAGGCGATCCACAGGTCGCCGCGGTGATGGCGGACGACCTGCTCGGCGCCGTCCACCAGGCAGCCACGGTTCCCGGTGAACATCCCCCGCTCCGGCATGGCGTGCAGGTCGCCGAACGGGTCGACCCGGTTCCGGCGAGGCGTGCTCATCCGCGATCAGGCAGTGGCATTCAGGCTCCCGTTCGCGGCGGTCGCTGCATGGTGGAGGGCGGGAGCCCCGGTCAGCAGCTCGTCGAGGCGGCGGGCGAGCGCATCGATGCCGAAGTGCTCCTCGGCGATCTTCTCGTTGTGGTCGAGCAGTGCGGGGTCGGGATCGGCGAGCCACGCGCCCAGCTGTTCCGGGTCGTCGGCCGGGAACCAGCGGAAGCCGAAGGCTCGCAGCTCCGCCGCCACGGGGAAGTCGGCCACCGCGATGGGCTTGCGATGCAGGGCCGCCTCGATCGCGGGAAGCCCGAAGCCCTCCCACGACGACGGCAGCACCACCGCGTCGCAGGCGGCGTAGGCGGCGGCCATGTCCACGCCGTCGGGGAGCCTCCGGCGAACCGGCACCCGCGCGCGCCCCAGCAGCCGGGCCAGCTCGTCGGCGTACCCGTCCTCGGCGGGGCCGGTGAGCCAGAAGGTGGCGCCGAGCACCTCCGCGATCGCGAGCCCACCGTCGACGTTCTTCCGGGGGATCGCGCGCGTCGGCTGCAGGACCAGCAGCTCGGCGCCCACCCCGACCGCGGCGCGGGTGGGTTGCCGGGCCTCGGGGCGGCGTTCCTCGGAGAACCCGTGGTAGATCGTGGTGGCCGCGATCCCGCGACGAGCGCCGAGCGCGCGGCGGGCGAGGTCGTTCACGGTGACGTGCCGCCACTCCGGGTCGTCCGGCGGCCACGTGGTGATGTCGGCGTACCGATCGCGTTCCCACGGCAGGTCGTGGTGGCGCAGCACGGCGGGGCGTCCGCGCAGGTACTGCGCCACCGCCTCCCCGGCCGCGATGTTCATCGGCAGCGAGCAGACGTTGTCGGCGATCACGATGTCGGCGTCGTCCAGCGCGGTGCTCAGCGCGCGCTGCGACGGCGGACCGGCGGAGTCGAGGGCGAGCCCGGGCACCTGCACGTCCGGGTCGCCGTCGCCGGCGACCGTGCGCACCCGCATCCCGAGCCGTTGCAGAGCGCCTGCCCACTGGGCCGCCGCGACCGAGACACCGTCGGCCGTACCCAGGCGGTAGGAGACGATTGCCGCCCGCTTGCCGACCAGGTTCGTCATCACTTGATCGTCTCCGTTCTCCGTCACGACCACGTGTCCGGGCGGTTGCGCGCGCGGGGCGATCACGCGCGGGGCAGCCGTCCCATCAGGAAGAACTCCGGGTTCGGCCGCAGGGCCGTGAGGTGGGCGAGCCGGTTGGACATCGCGAAGAGCGCCGTGATGGCTCCGACGTCCCAGATCTCGTCGTCGGTGAGGCCGGCGGCGCGAGCACTGTCGAGCTCGACCTCGGTGAGGGCCGCGGACTCGGTGGCGATGAGCAACGCCAGGTCGACGATCGCCCGCTCGCGCCCGCTCAGCTCCACGCCCCACGGGTTGCTCGCCACCCGGTCGGCGATCTCCGGATCCTTCGTGCGGACGCGCAGGATGGCGCCGTGGGCCACGATGCAGTACGTGCAGTGGTTCGCTCCCGAGGTCGCGACGACCACCAGCTCCCGCTCGGCACGGCTCAACCCGTCGTCGGAGTCCATCAGCGCGTCGTGGTAGTCGAGGAAGGCTCGCAGCTCGGCGGGCCTGCGGGCGAGGGCCCGGAACACGTTCGGCACGAAGCCCGACTTCTCGGCGACGGCGCCCACCCGAGCACGCAGGTCGTCGGGCATGTCCTCCAGCTCGACGTGGCCGAACCGGCTCACCGGTGCAGTTGCACTCATGTCCCCGAAGCTAACCGCTGCAGGTAATCCGTTCATACCGCTCGACGCGCGGTCGCCGAGCCGGGACGATGCAGAGATGGCCGTGCCCGAGGAGATCCGCGCACGGCTCTCGCAGTGGTGCACCGCACGTGTCCCGGCCGGCGAGCGCGACCACCACCAGATCGCCTATACGATCCAGGGAAACGCGATCACGATCCTGGAGCGCAGACCGCCCGCCTACCCGGAGCTCGGCCCCGCGTGGTCGGCCACACCCGTGGCACGGCTGCGGCACGGGCCCGACGGGTGGCAGCTGGACCGGCCGGCCGGCGGCTACTGGCAGCGCGAGGCCACCGGCAGCGACCCGATCGCGCTCCTGGACAGCGTGCGACCCTGAGCTGGGCTCAGTGTCCTGCCTGGCCGACAGGTGTCGCCGACCGCCCGTTGCCACCGTTGAACGGCACGACCCGGCCGCCGGTGGGGCGGCCTCGGATCACCAGGGCCGAGGCGCGCTGCAGCACGCTCAGCAGCGTGGGGCTGTCGCCCTTGGCATCGCCGGGCGCGGTGACGGCGACGATCCGAGGTGCGACTGCGCTGAGCAGCAGCCGCTCGACGCCGAGCCCGCCCGCGCCCAGCACGAGCACGACATCGGCGCTGTCGGGCGGAGGGATGGTGGACAGCAGCGGCTCCACCGGCACCAACGACACGAACCCGAGCGCTGTGGGCGTGGTCTCGGCGAGCTCCGTCCAGGCCGCCGCCAGCCGCGGGGCGCTCTCCTCGAGGTGCTGCAGCAGCGTGACGCGCATCTTCTCGTCGCGCGCCTCCCGGCGGGCGGCGCCGAGCGCCTCGACGGCGGCCGCGTAGTCGGCGGCGGCGCGCGCCCGCAAGGCGGTGACGGCCCGCTCGTGCTCCGGCGCCATCGCCGAGCCGGAGCTGACCTCGGCCAGCGCGTCGGCCAGCGCGTCGAGCCGCCGGGCGGCGTCGACACCGGAGCCGTGCACGGCGAACTCGATGACCCCGGTCGCGATCTCCTGTGCGGCCTCCACGTCGGGCACCGACAGCGGCGAGTCGGTCGCCAGGAACAGCACGTCGTGGCGCAGGGCGCCCACCGACCGGGCCGCGGCGGCCACGTTGGCCAGACCGTAGGTGATCTCGGCCAGCTCGTTCTCGTCGGCCGGCACGGGGATGTCGAGCGCGGCGCAGGCGGCGTCGACACGCGCCTGGCGCTCCACGAGCTCGAGGTACTCGATGACGCGATCGACGTCTTCCACGGTCTCGGGCCGCAGTGAACCGACGCGCACCACGTCGAGCACCGGCTGCACGTCACGCTGGGCCGACGATCGGAAGTAGGAGCGCGAGCGGCCACCCGCGGCGAGGAACTCGCGGTACCGGATCAGCACCTCCACCGAATCCGCCGGGGGCGCCGCGGTGAACACCACCGGTGGCTCGGCGCGGGTGCGGTCGAGGACGGCGCTGACCTGCGCGGTGTCCTCGAGCATCTGGTCGAACTCCACCCGTTGCCGCCCGTAGATCAGCTCAGACAGCAGCCGCCACGTCCACCCGTGCTCGGTGCGCGGCGGAAGGGCGGAGAGCGAGCGGTTGACGCACTCGGCCACGGAGGTGACCGCGGCGCGGCGGTCCTCGTCGAGATCGGCGAGAACGGTGGGCAACATCCGAACACCGGCGCCCGCACCCTCGGCGCTCACGGCGAGCGCGCACAGCTGCGCGACCTCGGCGGCGACCGGAAGACTCGACTCCTGCGGGAGCGTCTGCTCGCCGCGGGCCCGGCGCTCCGGCGTGGACGTGGCGAGCAGCCGCCGGAGCTCACGCAGCTCCGCGGGCGGGACCGCGGGCAGGTGGGGGAGTACGCGATCGACCGTCTCGGGCGGCAACGCCGTGCGGACGGCCGCGAGATCGGCGGGCACGGCACCCGTGACGACCACGCGCCGGCCATCCGCGAGCAGCGCGGCGACGGCGCGGACCGTGGCCGGCACGTCGAACTCCTCGAGGACGACCAACGTGTTGTCCCGGACGGCCGAGACCAGCGAGGCCGCGTCCTCCGACGGTCGGCGGGGCGGCGGCGGGCGCTCTGCGACGGAGGCGGCGAGCGCCTCCGCGAGCCTGCGCACCCCCGGCGGGGCGGTGCCCGCCGAGATCGCGTGGTGGATCTGCGTCTGCGCGTCCGTGGTGGACTGGTCCGTTCCCGCCGCCGCGAGACGATCGACGAAGACGGCGAGGTCGTTGTCCTCGCCGTTCTGGTTCATCGTTCCGACTTCGAGCACGTGGTCACCTCCGCTGCCACCGCCCCGGCGATGGTCCCCCTCGTAATCGTGGGCGCCGTCCGAATGTTGCACCTGTGGGGCACGGCCGACAGCGTTCGGCCGTCACCGAGCGCCAGAACGGCCGCTCACGGCGGCGTCCGGCCACCCGATCAGGGCGAGCAGGGAGGACCAGTGGCCACTGAGGCGTGGAAAACGGTTACGGTGCGCAGACGATACGGTTGTGGTCGACGAACGGTCGACCCTAAGCGATGAACGGTCGTCAATTCACGGTGACGCGTCAGGCGGCCGTCGCGTGCGGATGTGGACCACCGCGAGACAGGCGACGGTGACGGGAATCCAGGCGAACTGGGCCCAGTAGAAGAACGGCACCCCGAACAGGCGCGGCTCGACGGCGTTGAACCACGGCGTCACGAGCACCAGGAAAGGCACGAGGAGAAGCACGTGCCACGCTCGGGCCCGCTCCGCCACGCCGTGAGCCTAGTGTTCCGGACCCGGACCGAAAACGGCCCGTTCGTCCGATCCTGCTGGACGAACGGGCCGTTTTCGGACGGGAACCGGGCTACGCGCCGAGGCGCAGCTTCAGGGCCTCCAGCTCGTCGCGCATCGACGTGGGCAGGCGGTCGCCGATCTTCTCGAACCACTCCTCGATGAGCGGGATCTCGGCCTTCCACTCCTCGGGGTCGACCGCGAGCGCCGCCTCGATGTCGGCGGTGGGCGCGTCGAGACCGTCGAGGTCCAGAGCGTCGGCGGCGGGGACGTAACCGACGGCGGTCTCGGTGGCGGCCGCCGAGCCCTCGATCCGCTCGACCGCCCACTTCAGGACGCGCGAGTTCTCGCCGAAGCCGGGCCACAGGAAGCGGCCGTCCTCGCCACGGCGGAACCAGTTGACGTAGAAGATCCGCGGCAGCTTGTCGGCGTCGGCGCCCTTGCCCACGTCGACCCAGTGCTGGAAGTACTCACCCGCGTTGTAGCCGAGGAACGGCAGCATCGCCATCGGGTCGCGCCGCACCTGGCCCTTCCCGCCCTTGGCGGCAGCCGTCATCTCGCTCGACATGGTGGCGCCCATGAAGGTGCCGTGCTGCCAGTCACGCGACTCGGTGATCAGCGGGACCGTCGTCTTGCGGCGGCCGCCGAACAGGATCGCCGAGATCGGCACGCCCTGGGGGTCGTCCCACTCCGGCGCGACCACCGGGCACTGGGAGATCGGGGTGGTGTAGCGGGAGTTCGGGTGGGCGGCCGGCTTGGCCGAGTCCGGCGTCCAGTCCTCGCCGCGCCACGAGGTGAGGTGCTCCGGGTTGCCCTCGAGGCCCTCCCACCACACGTCACCATCATCGGTGAGAGCGACGTTCGTGAAGAGCGAGTTACCCTTCTCGATCGTTCGCATTGCGTTTGGATTGGTCTTCCAGTTCGTTCCCGGCGCCACCCCGAAGAACCCGAACTCGGGGTTCACCGCGTAGAGCCGGCCGTCCTCCCCGAAACGCATCCATGCGATGTCGTCGCCCACGGTCTCGGCGCGCCAACCGGGCACGGTCGGTTGCAACATCGCCAGGTTGGTCTTCCCACACGCCGACGGGAAGGCAGCCGCGATGTAGTAAGCCTTCTCCTCCGGCGAGATCAGCTTGAGGATCAGCATGTGCTCGGCGAGCCAGCCCTCGTCGTGGGCGATCGCCGAAGCGATCCGAAGCGCGTAACACTTCTTGCCCAGCAGCGCGTTGCCGCCGTAGCCGGAGCCGAAGCTCCAGATCTCCCGCGTCTCCGGGAAGTGGCTGATGTACTTCGTGTCGTTGCACGGCCACGGCACGTCCTGCTGGCCGGGCTCGAGGGGCGCGCCGACGGAGTGCAGGCACCGCACGAACGACCCGCCGCGGTCGGCGAACAGCGGCAACACGGACGCGCCCATCCGGGTCATGATCTTCATCGAGGTGACGACGTACTCGGAGTCGGTGATCTCGACGCCGAGCATGGGGATCTCCGCGTCGCTCGGGCCCATGCAGAACGGGATGACGTACATCGTCCGGCCGCGCATGCAGCCGCGGTAGAGATCCGTCATCGTGCGCTTCATCTCGGCCGGGGCGACCCAGTTGTTGGTCGGGCCGGCGCCGACCTCCTCCTCGCTGCAGATGAAGGTGCGCTCCTCGACCCGCGCGACGTCGTCGGGGTCGGAGGCGGCCCAGAACGAATTCGGTTTCTTCGACTCGTTCAGCTTCACGAAGGTGCCCGCCTCGACGAGCTGCGTCGTCATGCGGTCCCACTCCTCGTCGGACCCGTCACACCACACGACCCGGTCGGGGGCGGTGAGCTCCGCGATCTCACGCACCCAGGTGATCAGCTCAGCGTTCGCGGTGGGCGCTCCGTCGATCCCCGACACGGTCATCGCAGTCATATCGTCCTCGCTCCTCGCCGGCTTCCCGGTCCTGAAAATGCTGCGCACACCCGACCCTCATTCGGGTGGGTGTGCTCTAGAGAGATGGGCCCCGACGGTACCTGTGAACTCCTATTCCGACCACGACGAGTGGCTGTCGGCTCACTCACAGGACCGATCAGGTAATCGATTCAGAAGAATCGAAAGCGCTTTCCACCGGATTGGACTACCCGGACGGGTCTGCGGGTAGTCCAACGGGCAGCCCGGGTTTCCGTCGAAATGTGAGCGCCCACACCCGGCGGGCGCTCCACAGCGGTGGACCGCACCACCTGGGGCGCGTAGTGTTTTGAACACGTTCAAAGCCCGAGGGAGGGCCCGATGGCCTCGATGACCCAGTACCTCGTCCTGCTCGGATTGTCGGTCGTGCTGACGTTCATCGTCGGTCGGCTACTCGTCCGAGCAGGTGAGCCGTTCCTGCAGGAGGTGTTCCACGACGAGAAGGTCACGCGATCGGTCAACCTCCTGCTCTCGGTGCTGTTCCACCTGGTCACACTGGGTGTGCTGGCGATCATCTCGGTCACCGACGTACCTGCCGACAACGATCTGCAGGGTTTCGTCGTCAAGCTCGGCGTGGTGCTGCTGACGCTCGGCATCGCCTATGGCATCTCGATGCTCGTGCTCATCCGGGTGCGGGAGCGCCGGCGGGCCGCCGAGATCTCCGAGCACGTGCAGGAACGCCTGGCCGACCGCGGGATCAACTCCAACCCCACCCCGCCCGACCAGCCGTTGGGCGAGCCCGGCCGGCAGTGACCACCGCTCGCCGCACCACGCGCGACGCGATCGTCTCCGCCGCTCTCGAGCTGTTCCGCGAGCACGGCTTCGAGGGCACGACGATGCGCGCCGTCGCCGACCGCGCCGGTGTGTCCGTGGGCAACGCGTACTACTACTTCTCCTCGAAGGACGAGCTGGTCCAGGGGTTCTACGACCAGCTCGTCGCCGAACACCGCGCGCTCGCCATGCCCGAACTGGCCGCGCACACCGACCTCGGCGACCGGCTGGGCACCACCCTCCACGCATGGATCACCGCCGCCGAGCCGTACCGGGAGTTCGCCGGCCGCTTCTTCGCGGTGGCGGCCCAGCCCGGCAACCCGCTCTCGCCGTTCAGCCCGGAGGCCGGCCCCGCACGCGAGGCCGCGGTGGGCCTCTACCGGGAGGTGCTCACCGGCGCCCGCGTCGACGTCGACCCGGAGCTGGCACGTGAGCTCCCCGAGCTGCTGTGGTTGCAGCACCTCGGCGTCGTGCTGTTCTGGGTGCACGACCGCTCTCCCGGCGCCGCCCGCACCCGCATGCTCGTGGACCGCACCGTGCCGATGGTCGCGCGGCTCGTCCGGCTCTCCCGGCTCCCGGTGCTGCGGCCGATGAGCCGTCAGGTCGTCGATCTGGTCCGGCTGCTGCGCAGCTGAGATGCAACTCCCGTCCCCCTGCCTCGTCGTGCTCGCCGGGCCCGTCGCGTCCGGCAAGTCGACGTGGGCCGCTCTGCACTTCCCACCGGACGCGATCGTCTCCAGCGACCGGCTGCGCGCGCTCGTCGGCGCGGGGGAGGACGACATCACGGCCAGCGCCGACGCGCTCGCGCTGCTCGACGAGATCGTCGCGCGGCGCACGGCACGCGGGTTGACCACCGTCGTGGACACCACCGGTCTCGACGCCGGCTCGCGGGCGACCTGGCTGCTGGGCGCCCGCGAGCACCGGCTGGCATGCGTCGCCGTCGCGTTCGACACCCCGGCCGGCGTCTGCAGGGCGCGCAACCGCGCCCGCCCGCACCCCGTGCCGGCCGCGGTGCTCACCGCCCAGCTGAAGGCGTGGCCTGCGGTGCGCCACGCGCTGGCCGGCGAAGGGTTCGACGAGGTGCTCGCCCCCGAGCCGGTGCGGGTCGTACCGCGCGCGTTCCTGGAATCGGCCGCGGCCGCCCGGCGCCAGCAGGACGACCCGGTCGGGCTCCGGTTCGCGCTGCACCTCGGCGAGTTCCGCGGCGGCGCCGCCGGGCTGCGGCACCGGCTGCGCGAGATCGCGGTGGCCGCAGAGGCCGCCGGCTTCGATGCCATCTACGTGATGGACCACTTCCGGCAGATCCCGCAGCTCGGCCGGGCATGGGAGGACTTCCCCGAGAGCTTCACCACGCTCGCGTGGCTCGCCGCGTGCACCGACCGGGTTCGGCTCGGCACCCTCGTCACCGCCGTGACGCACCGCAACGTCGGGCACCTCGCCAAGATCGTCGCAACGCTCGACGTGCTCAGCGGCGGGCGCGCGCTCTGCGGCATCGGGCTCGGGTGGTTCGAGGCCGAGCACCGGGCGTACGGGTTCGGCTTCCCACCGCTGACACAGCGATACGCCCTGCTGGAGGATGCGCTGGCGGCGCTGCCGGTGCTCTGGGGGCCGGGCGGGAAGCCGTTCCACGGGCAGGTCCTCGACCTGCCGGACACCTCCGGCTACCCGCGGCCGCTGCAGGAGCACGTGCCGATCGTGCTCGGCGGCGGAGGCGAGCGACGCACGCTGCCCCTCGCCGCCCGCTACGCCGACGTCTCCAACGTGCTCGGCGACCTGCCCGCCGTGGCGCGCAAGGCCACCGTCCTCCGCGAGCACTGCACCCGCACCGGCCGCGCGGTCGAGCTGTCGCACCTCACAGCCGCCCTGGTCGGCCGGGACCCGGCCGAGGTGGCGGCTCTCGTCGAGGCGCTCCGGCCCAGGGGCACCGATGCCGCCCGGTACGCGCAGCAGGTGCACGCGGGCACCGTGGCCGACCACGTCGGGCGGTTCCGGGAGCTCGCGGAGATCGGCGTCGCCGAGGTGGCCGTCCGATTGCCCGACCTGCGCGACCCGGGGCCGGTGTCCCGGATGGCCGAGGTCATCGCCGCCTTCCGGTAGGCAGCGGACGCGACAGGCCCGCCACCACCGTCAACGCGACGAGAACGAGAACGGCGGCGCCCGTCAGAGCAGCGGTGCCGATCGCGGACGTGAACGCCGCGCGCGCCGAGTCCAGCAGCTCGGCCGCGGGGGCCCCGGTGAGTCGCTGGGCGACGCCGACCGCGCCACCCAACGTCTCGTGCGCCGCGGCGACGTAGGTCGGGCCGACGCTGCTCGGTACCTCGACGGCCGACCGGTACGCGGCCGACAGCACGCTGCCCAGCACCGCCGTGCCGAGTACAGCGCCGATCTCGTACGCGGTCTCGGACACAGCGGACGCCGAGCCGGCGCGGTCGGCGGGTGCCGCGGCGAGGATGGCGTCGTTGGTGATCGTCTCCGAGAGGCCGATCCCCGCCCCGACCAGCACGCTCGCCACCGCCAGCACGGCCACCGCGGAACCGCCGCCGAGGAGCGTGCACAGCAGGTAGCCGGCCGTGGCCAGCAGGAGCCCGGCGGGCACGAGGATCCGCAGGGGGAACCGCCTGCCCAGCCGTGCGGCCGCCAGTCCGGCCAGCATCGTCACGAAGAACCCGGGCAGGAGCACGAACCCGGCGTCCACCGGCTCCAGCCCCCGGACGAGCACGAGGTACTGCGCGGAGAAGAACAGCAGACCGGTGAGGGCGAACATCGTGGTGGCGTTGGCCAGCGCCGAGAGCCGCAGCACCGGCGAGGCGAACAGGGTGACGTCGAGCAGCGGCTCCTCGCCCGCGGCGCGGCGAGCCCGGGCCCGCCGCACGAACAGCACGCCCGACGCGACGGCGACGAGCAGCGCGAGCCCGGCCGTGCCGGTGGGCCCGTCGTGCGCGACGAGCTTCACCGCCAGCACCGCGGGGACCATCGTCGAGAGCGACAGCACCACGCCGAACAGGTCGAAACCGCCGGGCTCCGGCATGCGCGACTCCGGCACCAGCAGCGGCCCGAGAACGAGCAGCAGCAGCATCACCGGCACGTTGAGCAGGAACACCGAGCCCCACCAGTAGTGCTGCAGCAGCAAGCCGCCCACGATCGGGCCGAGTGCCGATCCCGCGGCGAAGCCGGTGGCCCAGATCGCGACGGCGAACCGGCGCTGGGCGCGGTCCCGGAAGAGCGTGCGCAGCAGCGCGAGCGTGGCCGGCATCAGCATGGCGCCGAAGAAGCCGAGCAGGGCGCGAGCGGCCACGAGGTGCGTGGCGTCCGTGGCGAACGCCGCCGCGAGCGAGACGGCGCCGAACCCGGCCACGCCGACCAGCAGGGTGCGGCGGCGCCCGATCCGATCTCCGAGGGTGCCCATCGTCACGAGCAGGCCGGCCAGTACGAGCGGGTAGACGTCCACCAGCCACAGCAGCTGCGCCGCCGAGGGCGAGAACGCCGCGCTGATGGCCGGCAGCGCGAACCCGAGCACGGTGTTGTCGATGGTGACGATCAGCGTCGGGAGCAGCAGCACGGCCAGGGCGCACCACTCGCGGCGACCGGCGCGCGCGGGGCTGTAGGCAGTGGTGGTCAACGTGTTTCCTCGGTTCGGGGGAGCGGGACTGTACCGTCTAGACGGTATAGAACTCCTGCTCATTCCCCCACGTGTCGATCGACACCACCGCCGCTACCGCTAGGCTCGCCGCGTGCCGAGCGCCCGTGACCGAGTGCTGGACGCCTACGAGACGTTGCTGATCGAGCACGGCGGCGCGGCCGTCACGCTCGACGCCGTCTCCGCGGCGGCCGGCGTGTCGAAGGGCGGGCTGCTCTACCACTTCGCGTCGAAGGAAGCCCTCGCGGGCGGCCTGCTCGACCGGCTCCGGGAGCGGAGCACGGCCGACGCGGAGGCGATCCGCTCGTCGCCCGAGGGAGCTGTGGCCTACTACGTCCGCACCTCGGCGCCCGGCGGCGCCTCCCCCGGCGGCCTCACCCGCACCTACCTCGCCGTCCTCCGGCTGGCGGACAGCACCGCGGCCGGGCAGGCCGTCCGGGACGCGCTCGCGATGGTCGACACCGACGGGTACGCCGCGCTGCTGGACGAGCTCCGCGACCCGGTGCTCGCCTGGCTCGCCCAGCTCGTCGGCGACGGGCTCTACCTGCGCACGCTCACCGGCACCCCGCTGCCCTCCGATCTGAGCGTGGAGGACCTGTTGGAACGCATGCGCCAGTACGCGCCACGGCAGGCGTAGCTCTCACCCACGCACCCCTTCTCCGCTCGCGCTACTGCTCGACGGGACGCGTCACCCGACACGGTGTGCGCCGGCCGAGTCGGGGTGCGCTACCGCGGGGCGAGTCGGGGCACCACCTGGCGCAGCCACGGCATGTTCACGCTCTCCAGCACCGTGCGGGCGAAGAGCCACAGCTGCACGCGCTCGGCGTCCAGGCCGGCCAGGTCGGCCATTCGACGGGCGAGCGCGCGCGGGTCGGCGAGCAGGCGTTCACGGCAGTTGAGCATGTGCTGCAGCACGTCGTAGGCCGGGTCGCCGACGTACGGCTTGGGATCGATCACCAGCCACGGCTCCCGCCGCGCCGCGAGCACGTTCTCCGCGTGCAGGTCCGTGACCAGCAGCCGCGTCGGGACGTCCTCCCGCGGCAGCCGGCGGAACAGCTCCGTGCCGGCGCGGGCGAGCCCGGGGTCGAGCACGTCGGGCTCGGCGGCGAGGTCGTCCTCGAACTCCTCCGCCCACCGGTCGCACATCTGTCCGAGTGTGCGGAACGGGTGCCCGGTCCGCGGCTCGCACCACAGCCGCCGCAGCAGGCCGGCCACGACCTCGTCCTGTTCCCGTGCGGGGAGCGCGGCCCTGCACGTGGTGCCGGGCTCGCAGCGCTCCAGCAGCAGGGCAGTGGTCGGGCCGTCGACGTGCACCTCGAACACCTGCACCGCCCCGCGCCCGGCCCACACCCGCAGCCCGTCGGCCTCGTCCCGTCCCTCGTCGTGGGTCCAACCGACCTTCAGCACCAGGTCCCGACCGGCGTGGTCGCGAGCCGGCGCCACCCACGACACCCGACCGCCGGGCTGGAACGGCGCGCCGACCTCCAGCGCCCACCGCTCGGCGAGCTCACCGACGATCTCCGGCAGCCGCCCGAGCCACTCCTTGCGCTCGGGCGAGCTCTCCTCCGCGACCGACTCGACGAGGAGGGCGGGGAGGGGGAAGGAGGCCACGAGATCCATCCTCCCGGCGCAGCCAACCGGATTGCCCCACCGCGACCCGCCCCGCCACGGGCCGCCACGACCCCCGGCTCGGGTTCACGACCGCCGACCTGCACCGGGTCGACGAGTTGGCCGGCGATACGCAGGAGGCCGGGCTGCGGGAGGTGGGCGTCCTCGGCATCGAAGGCCCCATGGCTCGGTACTCCGAGCCCTCGATGCCGAGCCGGCCGCGGCCCGACTAACTGCGGCAATTCGTGCCGCGCGGCTGCTGGACGGCGACTCGACCCTCATCGCGGCGAGCTCACACCCTTCTCGGTGTCGCCCGCGCCTGACCCGCCCGCTGGACGACCGGCACCCTCGCCGAACCTGTCAATGGACGGCGAAGCACGCGGTCTCGTCACGAACAGGCGTGCCCCCGGGACAGGGACGTCCATGATCGTTGCGAGATGCGGTGAGCGCCCCCGCCAGCGCGTTCCGTCTTCATCTCGGATGGATCATGCGTCGTTGATCGTTGCGAGACCACCATGAGCGCCGTTGTGGGGACGTTCACCTGCGTCTCGGATGGATCATGGGAGATTGATCGTTGCGAGACCACGCTGAACGCCCTCGAGAGGGCGAGAACCTGAATCGCAGATCGATCAACAGGTGCTGTTCGCTCGAGCTCAGCGTCCTCCACGAGACAGCCCCGGTTACCCGAGCGGCACGCCCGTCCAGACCTATCGGACGAGAGTGCCGTTTGTGCAGCTTCAGCGGCCCGCGACCACCGCTTCGCGGGCGATCACCGGGAGCGGGATCGGCAGCCGGTGGACCGTGACGTTCCAGTAGCGGGCCTCGGGGTCGCCTGCCCGCCAGGCGTTGGCGAGGCGGGTGGTGGACTCGGCGTCCCCGCGCCGGCGCGGGCGGGGGCGCATGCCGCAACGCCTGCGAACCTCCCGGTCCAACGCCCGCCAAGCGTCGTCCGCCGTGTTGTGCACGCTGACGGTGGCGGGCTCGTCCGCGTCCCCCACGAGCAGGGTGTATGCGCTCACTACCTCGAACGACACTCCTCGCCCCTTCCCGGTCCTACGACCTGGCGACGACGTCGGCGCTCTGTCGAGGTAGTCAACGGCAACGGGGGCACCCGAGGTGCCGGTTGGGCCCGCGACGCGCCGACCGGTGCGCTGACCGGGGTCGAACGGCCGAATCGAGGTGACCCAGAACACGTCCACCCGGCCGATCGGCCCAACCACCGTTCGGCGACTAGCGACCGAGGGAGATCGAGGACATGTTGAACTCCGGCACGCGGGCGGGCGGCATCGCCGTGCGCGTGAACCAGTCCTTCCACTCCCGCGGGATCGTGCGCTCGGTGGCCCCGACCTCGGTGGCGCGCCGCAGCACGTCGAGGGGCGAGTAGTTGAACCGGAAGTTGTGGTCGACCTCGCCCACCACCTCGCCGCCCTCCACGAGGTAGACGCCGTCACGGGTGAGCCCCGTGAGCAGCAGGGTGGTGGGGTCGACCTCGCGGATGTACCAGAGGCAGGTGAGCAGCAGACCCCGCTCGGTGCGGGCCACCAGGTCGGCGATGGAGGCCGCCGAACCACCGGTGAGCAGCAGGTTCTCCCCGGCCGGGGTGAACCGCGTGCCGAACTCGGCGGCCTCGGCGCGGGAGTAGACGAGCTCGTCGATCGTGCCCTCGCTCACCCATTCCGCGCGACGGGTGGGCGCGCCGTTGTCGAAGACCGAGATGCCCTCGCCGGAGCTGCCGGCCGTGAGGAACGGCTCGTACTCCAGGCCCGGCGCGGCCGGATCGCTGGCGAGGGTGAGCGGCAGTGCGGTGAGCTTCTCCCCGACGCGTGGCCCGTCCGGGCCGGCCAGCGCGCTGCGCCCCTCCTGAGCGGGCCGCCCCTCCATCGACCAGGCGAGGTACACCATCAGGTCCGCCACGGCCGACGGCGGCAGCAAGGTCTCGTACCGGCCGGCCGGCAGCGTGACGCGCCGCCCGCCCCAGGCCAGCCGCCGATCAGCCTCCGCGGCGAGCGCGAGCACGTCGACGTCGGTGAAGTCGGCGGTGGACGCGCCGGTCCACGCCGAGCCGGTGAGGTCCGGGGTCTTGGCATTCAGCTCCACGGAGCCGGTGGGCTGCACCCAGCGCCTGCGGATCCCGGTGGACGTACCGAGCCACACCGTGGAGAGCTCGTGGGTGGCGAAGCCGTACTGCCGGTGCGGCCCGGCCAGTACCTCGGCGAGCCCCTCGGCGAACGCGCCGAACACCCCGATCGACGTCTCGGCGGCCGGCTCGTCCCACGCCGCGTCGTCGGTGTCCGGTTCGAGCAGGGGCGCCGCGTCCTTCGCCGGGCCGGCGTCGCGCGCCGCCGCCTCCGCGGCCCGCACCAACTGCTCCAGCTGGGCGCCGTCGGTGACGGCCACACTCGAGGTGACGACACCGGCCGCGATGTCGCCCGGTGCAGGCGTGCCGGGGCCGGCATCGGCACCGCCGAGCGCGAGGAACGCGATCACGGTGGTGCGCCGGGACGTGGTGTGCCCGTTCGTGGTCATGGTCGAGTTGGCCCACCGCAGCACGGCCTCGCTCGACTCGCGCACGAGCACCGCGCACCCGTGCAGGTGCCGGGCCGCGGAAAGGGTGCGCTCGACGACCTCCTGCGGCCGGATGACGCCGGTCATCGGCCCTCCTCCACAGTGTTCAGCACGTTCACGCCCCGGAACCGGGCTGCCGGGCACCCGTGGCTCACCGCCGCCACCTGCCCCGGCTGGGCCTTGCCGCAGTTCATGGCCCCCTGCAGCTGCCAGGTCGACGGCCCGCCGACGGCGTCCATCGAGCCCCAGAAGTCGGTGGTGGTGGCCTGGTAGGCCACGTCGCGCAGCTGCCCGGCGAGCTCTCCGCCCTCGATGCGGTAGAAGCGCTGGCCGGTGAACTGGAAGTTGTAGCGCTGCATGTCGATCGACCACGACTTGTCGCCGACGACGTAGATGCCGCGGTCGACGCCCGAGATCAGCTCGTCGGCGCTCGTGTCCCTCACCGGGTCCGGCCGCAGGGACACGTTCGCCATCCGCTGGATCGGCACGTGGTGGGGCGAGTCGGCGAACGCGCACCCGTTGCTGCGCTCCAGCCCGAGCCGCGGCGCGAACGTGCGGTCGAGCTGGTAGCCGACCAGCACGCCGTCCCGGACGAGGTCCCATTCGGCGGTGGCGACGCCGTCGTCGTCGTAGCCGATGGTGGCGAGGCCGTGGGGCACCGTCCGGTCGCCGGTGACGTGCATGAGCTCGGAGCCGTACCGCAAGGTGCCGAGCTGGTCGGGTGTGGCGAAGCTGGTGCCCGCGTACGCGGCCTCGTAGCCGATGGCGCGGTCGTACTCCGTGGCGTGGCCCACCGACTCGTGGATGGTGAGCCACAGGTTCGTCGGGTCGATCACCAGGTCGTAGGCACCTGCCGCTACCGAGGGCGCCTTCACCTTCTCGGCGAGCAGCTCGGGCAGGCGGGCCAGCTCGTCGTCGAAGTCCCAGCCCTGCCCGGTGAGGTACTCCCAGCCGCGGCCGGCGGGCGGGGCGAGCGATCCCATCGTCTCGAAGCCCCCGGACGCCCGATCGACGGCGGTGGCCACGACCGACGGCCCGATCCGCACGCGCTGCTGCACGGTGGTGGTGCCGGCCGTGTCGGCGTAGAACTTGTTCTCCCGCACCTGCGCGACGCCCGCGTGGACGTGGTCGACGCCGTCGGAGGCGAGCAGCCGCTGCGACCACTCCGTGAGCAGCGCGACCTTGTCCCGGACGGGCACGGTGAACGGGTCGACGTCGTAGGCCGACACCCAGTGCGCCTGCGCGTACACCGGTTCGTCGGCCCGTACGACGCGCTCCACAGCAACCGGCGCGAGCGTGCGTGCCACGGCGACGGCGCGTTCCGCGGTGGCCGCGGCGCGCTCCGGGGTGAGCTCGACGTGCGACGCGAAGCCCCACACCCCGTCGACGAGCACGCGCACCGCGACGCCGACCGTGGTGGTGTCGCTGACGCCGGTGACGGAGCCGTCGCGCAGGTCGATGCCCTGGGACAGGATCCGCTCGACGCGCAGGTCGGCGTGCTGGGCACCGAGCTCGCGCGCGCGGCTCAGCGCGGCGTCGGCCAACGCGGAGAGTGGCAGCGCGCGGAACTCCGGGTCGATGCGATCGGCGGGCACCCGACCAACCTACTGATCTCCCACATCCACGGGATCAAGCAACCCGGGCGGCTCCGGGCCCACCTCGCGGACGACCGCGTCCGGCCCGATCCGCAGCACCTGGTCGGCGACCTGGTCGCCGTCGAGGTCGAACGCGACCACGAGGTCGATCCCGTCGACGGTGACCGTGGTGTCCGGCCTGCCGTCGCCGTCGGTGTCGAACCCCGCGCCGACGTCGAGAGCGTCGTCGGGGGCCTCGTCGGGCACCCGGCCGGGGTCATCCATGGCGCACCGCCGGCCGGGCGGGCGTCAGCAGCGCGAGCTCGCGGTCGACCGCGGCGCGGCGGCGCAGTACGGCCGCGTCCAGCGCGGCGCCGGCAGCGCGTTCGAGCTCGACGAGCCGGCGGCCCAGGTCGGCCTCGATGGCCGTGGCCGCGGCCCCGATGATCTGCTCGACCCTGCGGCGCAGGCGGTCCCGTTCGGCCGCGGTGCGCCGGGCGCGGGCCGCCACGACGAGCGCGGCGAGACCCACACCCACGGCGAGCGGTGCGAGTGCCGGCCCGCCCAGGACGGGCAGCCCGAGGAGCGGCAGCGCGGCCAGCGGCAGCAGCGCGAGCCGCCCGAGCGCCGCGCCCTCGACCACGCCGGTCAGGAGCGTGGAGGTGGGCACCGGTGGTTCGGCGGGTGGCGGTGGTCCGGGAGCGCGGGGCGCCGGCAGCCGGGGCCAGCCGGGCTCCATGGCGAGCCCGCGCTCGGTGGCGATCCGGCGCAGCGGCGGGCCCAGCGCGCCCACCCACCGGTCGGCGGCTGCCGTGGCCACGGTGTCCACCGCCGCGGTGACGTGCTCGGGCAGCCGGTCGCGCGCCGGGCGATCTCCCCGCCGCACGTGCTCGGCCGCCTCCCGCCGCAGCCCGGCCAGCACCCCTGCGGCGTCTGCCGCGGCGGCAAGCCGGCTGAGGGCAAGGCAGCTGCGCAGCTCGCCCCGATGGCCACTGGCCAGCCGCTCTCGGAGCTCCCGGAGCTCACGGCGGCGGGCCAGTACGGCGTCGGCATAGCGGTCCGGCATGGCAGCCAGGCTCGCAGCCGGCCGCGCCGCTCGGGCCGGATCGGCCCGGAACGTGTGCGACTGTGAACGTGCGGTCGTTCACGGCCCGCAGTCGACGCGCACCCGGAACTCGGTGAACCGGTCGATCCACCTCGACTTGACGGTTCGGATGGGGAACCGGTTGAGCCGGTACACAACCGCGCGACCGGCACGGTCGACGGTGACGAGGTGGGCCTGTTCGAGGATCGCCAGATGTTTGACGGCCGCCTGCCGCGAGACGTTCAGGCCGGCGGTGAGCTGGGCCTGACGCTGGCCGTCGTTGTCGAGTAGTCGATCGAGGAGCAGCCGTCGAGTCACGTCGCTGAGAGCGAAGAAGACCCGGCTCGCCTGCCCTGTGGACTCCGGTTCGGTCTCGATGCTCACTACACCCCTGCCTCAGAAGCGTTGCCGCTGAGGCTAGCGATTGTTCAACGATCTGACAAGACTGCAATCCTCTTCTAGGTCGGACCAGTTGCGTCGGCCTCGGCCACCAGGCGCGCGTACCGGGTGCCCGCCGCCAGCAACACCAGGCCCGCGCCGAGGAACGCGGCCACGCGGGCCAGCCCGTCGAGGGCCACGAGGTCGAACAGCACGAGCTTCGCCACTGCCGCCCCGACCAGCACCATCCCGGCGATGCGCGGGGCCGACCTGCGGATCCCGCGGGCGAGCAACACGAGCGCCAGCACCGTCCACGAGACGGTGACCAGCGCGTGGGCGGCGGTGAACCCGGTGCGGTCGTCGGAGACGAGCAGGGCGAGCGTGACCACGAGCGACGTCGCGCCGTAGAGACCCACGACGCCGACCGGCACCCACAGCCGGGCGAACGCCGCACCCGAGCCCGCCGGCCCGACCCGGGCGCAGGCCACGACCAGCGCCACCGCGAGCACCAGCACGAGCGCCGAGACCGCGGCACCGACGACGAGCGGGCTCGTTCCCGGCCCCGCGTAGGCGACGGCGGGGTACCGGACGATGCCCTCGAGCGGGGCGTCCCGGCCGAGTGCGATCAGCACCGCGACCACGCCGTACGCCGCGCCGACCACGAGCGGCAGGCGGGCCCGCAGCTGCGCCGCCAGCACCGTGGCGACGATCGCCTGGCCGAGCAGCACGACGGTGGCCGTCGATCCGTCGAACGCGACGAGCGTGGCCTGGAACAGCGCCACCGCAGCCGCGGCGACGGCCACGACCCGCACCGCGCGTGGCGTGCCGACTCGCACCGCAGGCTCCGCCGGCTCCCGTCCCCCGATGCCGGGCACCGCCGCGAAGGCCGCGAGCGCGACCACCGCGACCGCAGCGACGGCGGCGCCGTTCCACCCACCCCAGGCAGCCGACGTCACGAGCACCGGCACCGGCGCCACGGCCACGAGCGCTCCCACGAGGCGCGCCGGCAGCATCCGAGCCGCCGGCAGGGCGGTCGCGAGGCCCGCGACGAGCGCGCCGATCGCGACGGCGACGCCGGGCGCACGCTCCGCCGCGGCCGCGAGGCCTCCCACCGCCGCGCCGTACAGCGCCGGGCCGATCGCCGCCACGAGTGCGAGCACCGACCAGCGTCGCCGCAGGATCACCGGGAGCGCGGCGAGCTGCAGCGCCAGCATGAGCGCAACCAGCAGCCAGTCCCACACGAGGGCGGGGGCCAGCACCGCCGCGCCGACCACCACACCGCCGCCGAGCAGCTGCGCCCGCCACCGGTCGGCCAGCCCCAGCCCGCCCGCCGCGACCGCGAGCGCCACCAGCAACGCGGGCGTCGGGGCCAGGAAACCGTAGAGCGCGGTGGCGGCCGCCACCGCGAGGTAGAGCGTCGCGAACCCGGTGCCGGCCATCGCGAGCGCACCGACCCGGGCATCCGCCTTCCGGTGCAGGCGGAGCGCGAGACCGATCAGCGCGACACCGAGCATGGCGCCACCCGCCACCCGCCCCTCCGGGGCGAACCAGCCCCGCGACGCCGCGAGCGCCAGGAGCAGGACGACGCCGAGCAGCGTCACGCCAGCACCGGTCCAGGCGAGCACCCGTGCACCCGAGAGCTGCGAGCGTGGCCGCCGCGGCGCCCGCGGACCGCCCCCGGGGTCCGCGGGCGCCTGTGCCGGCCGGTCCGTCCCCCACGGGCCGGGCCGTTCATGGGCCACCGACGGCGCGGACCAGCCGACCGTCCCGGGGAACCCCTCAGTCCTCGGAACGCTCGGACTGTCCGCGGCCCGCAGCCGCGAGAGCTCGCCTCCCAGCCAGTCCAGCCGCCTGCCCAGCAGGTTCAGCTCCGCCGCAAGTGCCACGTACGGATCCGCCGCTCCCGTGTCCACGCGATCGGTGCCCATGCCAGGAGCATGCGGACCCGGACGCGCCGCGTGGTCCGTAGCGCTACCTGCTTCAGATCACGGAACGGTCACGGCACGGCGCGGATCCTGAGGATGGACCCGCGTCCTCTCAGGCCCCGGCCGACGGGGCCCGGCACAGTGGCAGGAGAATCTTCGAGATCACGAGGAGCCGCTCGGTGCTGACACCCGCCCGTGTCACGAGGTCACGCCGGGTATCGGACCGCGCCGCGCGGGAGCCGGCGCGGCCCACCCGACCGAGCGATTCGAAGAAGGGGGCAACCACTCAGCGCTTTCGTGCGTCATCAAGAGCGTGACCAAGGTCCAGCGCACTGCGAAGACCCATCGGAGCGGTTGCCCATCCGGGCGACGCGCGCCCCGTCACCCGCAACCCGTGTGGGACGGCTTCGTTGTCCCGTTGGAGCGGACCCGTCTGGAGGATGTGTGAGCGCCGTTTCATCCGCCCGTGCGGCCGCGTTCGGCGGCCCTGCTCCGTCCGTGCTGCCACATGCGCAGCGCCCGACGCGCATGCCCCGGCCGCACGCACAGCGCAGCCGCACCCCGTTCCCGACGGTCTCGGTGATCGTTCCCACCCGGAACGAGGCACGCAACCTCGAGATCGTGCTGCCCGCGATCGCCGCGGTGCGCCCCACCGTCCACGAGATCATCGTGGTCGACGGCAACTCCACGGACGGCACCGTGGAGACGGCCAAGCGCGTGCTGCCGTGGGTCCGGGTGATCGAGCAGACCCGCAAGGGCAAGGGCAACGCCATGGCCTGCGGGTTCGCCGCGGCCACCGGCGACGTACTGGTCATGTTCGACGCCGACGGCTCGGCCGACCCGGCCGAGATCCCGGCGTTCGTGTCGGCGCTGGTGGCCGGGGCCGACTTCGCCAAGGGCAGCCGGTTCACCCCCGGCGGCGGCAGCGACGACATCACGCTGCTGCGCAAGTCCGGCAACGCCGGTCTCAACGGTGTGGCCAACGCGCTGTTCGGCACGAGCTACACCGACCTCTGCTACGGCTACAACGCGCTCTGGGCCGACCTGCTCCCGGTGCTCGACCTGCCCGCGATCAACGCGCCGGCGCCGCCGGAGGGCATGCTCTGGGGCGACGGCTTCGAGATCGAGACCGTGCTGAACTGCCGGGTGGCCGCGGCCGGGCTGAAGATCACCGAGGTGCCGTCGATCGAACGTCAGCGGGTGTTCGGGGACACCAACCTCCGTACCTTCGCCGACGGCGCGCGGGTGCTGCGTACGCTTCTGGCCGAGCACCGGCGGGCCGACCGCCGCAAGTCAGCACGTCGCGGGTGACCCGACGGTCGCCGCTCCCCGAGGAGGAGACCGCCCGTGGATAGTCCGGCCGTCACGGCGACCGTCGTGGTCTGTGTGTACACCGAGAAGCGGTGGGACGACATCGTCGCCGCCGTGCACTCGGTCGCCGCGCAGGACGTGCCCCCGGCGGAGACCATCGTGGTCGTCGACTACAACCCCACGCTGCTCTCGCGCGCGCAGCAGGAGTTCGGCCCGCACGGCGTGCGGGTGCTGCCCAATGCGCACAAGCAGGGGCTGTCCGGGGCACGCAACACCGCCGTCGCCGAGGCGGAGGGCGACATCGTGGTGTTCCTCGACGACGACGCCGCCGCCCGGCCCGGGTGGCTCGCCGCCCTGCTCGCCCCGTACAGCGACCCCACCGTGGCCGCCGTCGGCGGCGTGGCGCACCCGCGCTGGCCGGTCAACCGGCCGCGCGTGCTGCCCGGCGCCGCGCCGTACGACCCCAACGCCACGGGGGAGCTGGACTGGATCGTCGGCTGCACCTACACCGGGCAGCCGGCACGCCAGGCAGACGTCCGCAACCTCATGGGCTGCAACATGTCGTTCCGACGCGAAGTGTTCCAGCGGGTCGGCGGCTTCGCGGAGGACATCGGGCGCATCGGGAAGAACCCGCTGGGCTGCGAGGAGACCGAACTCTGCATCCGCGCCCGGCAGGCCTACCAGCGGGCCGGCGAGAAGATCCGGATCGTGTTCGAGCCGGCGGCTGTCGTCGACCACCGGGTGAGCCCCGACCGCGTCGAGTGGGCCTACCTGCGCCGGCGCAGCTGGGCGGAAGGCCTGTCCAAGGCCGCCGTCTCCAAGCTCGTGGGCAGCGACGACGCCCTGTCCACCGAACGCAGCTACGTGGCCAAGGTGCTGCCCACCGCCGTCCTGCGCGAGCTCAAGGAGGGGCGTGTGTCGTCCGCGGCCGCCGTCGTCACCGCGCTGGCCTGCACCACCGCCGGCTACGTGCGAGGAAAGCTTCCCGGCGCCACCTCCGGCGTCCGGCTGCCCGCGGCCGAGGCACCGACGGCCCGCCCGACCAGTGGTGGCTGAGGCGCCGCACCCGCCGATCCCCAGCTTCGTCCACCACCGCAACCGGCTCACCGAGGGCCAGCAGCACGCGTGGGACCGCTGGTGGCCGGAGCGCGGCCGCGACGTCACCGACCTGCTGAGCGGCATCGAGCCGTACGACCCGCAGGCGTGGTTCGGGCGCAGCGCGCCGCTGGTCCTGGAGATCGGGTCCGGGATGGGGGAGTCCACGGCCGCGCTCGCCGCGGCCGCACCCGACGTCGACCACATCGCCGTCGAGGTGTTCGAGCCGGGCCTCGCGCAGCTGCTGATGCGGCTCGCCGACGGGGGGATCACCAACGTCGCGCTGCTCCGCGGCGACGCCGTCGCGCTGCTGGAGGAGCGGGTGCCGGCCGCGTCGTTGGCCGGGATCCGGATCTTCTTCCCGGATCCGTGGCCCAAACGGCGCCACCGCAAGCGCCGTCTCGTCCAACCGGACTTCGTGGCACTGGCGGCGTCGCGGTTGGCACCCGGTGGCGTGCTGCACCTCGCCACCGACTGGGAGGACTACGCGGTGCAGATGCGCGCCGTGTGCGATGCGGAACCGGCGCTCGAGAACACCGCCGCGGACCAGCCCGACGGCTGGACGCCGCGCCCGGACTGGCGGCCGGTCACCAAGTTCGAGCAGCGGGCGCGCCTCGAAAGGAGGACGGTGCGTGACCTCATGTACCACGCTCGTCACGCGGAAGCACCTCGCGACGACACACCGTAGCCGTGTAGGAAGGTCCACGGCCCCGATTCGGGGATCGGCTAGGAAGGCGGAGGGCCGCGGGTGACGCTGATCGCAACGAATACTGCAATCCCCGCGCCTCGCACAGATTCGTGCCCCGTCACCCGCAGACCGTCCCCACCCCACGCCGTCGACCCGGAGGCGGCGCAGGAGTTCCTGACCCAGTTCCACGCCGAGACCACGCCCGCCATGCCGCTCGCCCGGCGCATCTGGCAGATCCGGGACGAGATCGACGCCACCGGCACCTACGCGCACACGCACGAGGAGCTGGAGTTCGGCGCCCGCCTCGCATGGCGCAACGCCGCCCGCTGCATCGGCAGGCTGTACTGGAAGAGCCTGCACCTGCGCGACCGCCGGAACGTCGCGGCGCCCGCCGAGGTCGCCGCCGAGTGCGTCGAGCACCTGCGGGACGCCACCCGGGGCGGGCGGGTGCGCTCCACGGTCACTGTGTTCGCCCCCGACCGGCCCGGCGCTCCCGGCCCGCGCATCCACAACGACCAGCTGATCCGCTACGCCGGGCATCGCACCCCCTCCGGCGACGTGCGCGGCGACGGCAAGTACGCCGAATTCACCGACCGTGCCGTCTCCCTCGGCTGGCAACGGCCGGATCCCGCGGGCCGGTTCGACGTGCTGCCGCTGCTCGTCTCCGAAGGCGACGGCACCCCGGAGGTCTTCGACCTCCCGTCCGACGCGGTGCTGGAGGTGCCGCTCTCGCACCCGGAGCACGACTGGTTCGCCGAGCTGCGGCTGCGGTGGCACGCGGTGCCCGCGATCAGCAACATGCCGCTCGACATCGGCGGAGTGACCTACCCCACCGCCCCGTTCAACGGCTGGTACCTCGGCACCGAGATCGGGGCCAGGAACCTCGCCGACTCCGACCGCTACGACCTGCTCCCGGTGGTCGCCGAGCGGCTCGGCCTCGACATCAGCTCGGAGCGCACGCTCTGGCGCGACCGCGCGCTCGTCGAGATGGTCCGCGCCGTGCAGCACTCGTTCGACGTCGCGCGCGTGACCATGGCCGACCACCACAACGAGTCGCGGCGCTTCCTCGCCCATGTCGAGCGCGAGGAGCGGGCGGGCCGGAGCTGCCCTGCCGACTGGAGCTGGATCGTGCCGCCGGTGTCCGGCGGCCTCACCCCCGTCTACCACCGCTACTACGACGACCCCGACCCCACCACCCGCCCCGCCTTCCTCCTCCCGCCGCCGCGCCCCGCCGTCTGACGGGACCGGCTGCCGCCCCTCAGGGCGGGGGCAGACCCGGGACCTGGCGGGTGCGGCCGCGGAACTCGGCCACCGGCTCGTCGCCGACCCGAACCGTGACGTCGTAGAGGCCGGACCGGCCGGCGCGAGCGCGCTCGACCGCCTCGGCGACGAGCTCCACGCCCAGCTCGACCGGACGCAGGAACACGATGTCCGCCCCGGCCGCGACGGCCGAGGTGCCGTGGCTGTTGCACGCATAGGCGAGTGCGGCGTCGGCGAGCAGGAACACGAAGCCGCCGTGGCAGATGCCGTGCCCGTTGACGTGCCGCGGCTCCACGGTCAGCGCCACCCGGGCCCACCCCGGACGGACCTCCAGCAGGCGCACTCCGGCGCCGCGGCCCGCGGCATCCGCCCGCTCCATCGCGGCGGCCGCGCGCCGGGCGACCTCGAGTGCCTCATCGGTCACTGTTGATCCACGTCTCGTGCAGGTGCCGCGACCGCAGGCCGTGCGGGGCGGCGTCGTCGCGCTCCAGCAGGACCGTGCTGCGGCGCCCCGGTCGGCCGGTCGAGCCCTCCTGCCACTCCTCGTACGTGACGACCACACCACTGGTGTCGGAGTGGACGACGGCGAGGTCGGAGATGCGGATCCGCAGTCCGGGAGCGGTGCCGTGCGCCTCCTCGAAGCCGGGCAGCAGCTCGTCCCGGCCGAGCAGGGCGCCGTCCGGCGTGATCATCGTGAAGCCGAGTGAGTGGGCGTCGACGAAGGCGGCGAACGCGTCGGGAGTTCGCGGGCCGACCCCGCCGAGCCAGTCCTCGATCACCTGGTGCAGATCGCGGATCTGGGCGGCGCAGCGGTCGCGCAGGGCATCGACGCTCTCGTCCATCACCGCCGGATGCTATCCGGATAGGGTCGACCGATGATCCCGACCGCGACGGTGCCGCCCGCGCCGCGTGCACTCCTCGTGTGGGATGCGCCGAACATGGACATGAGCCTCGGCTCACTCCTCGGGGCCCGCCCCACGGCAGCGTTCCGCCCGCGGTTCGACGCTGTCGGCCGCTGGTTGCTCGAGCTCGCCGGACCGGAGTCGGTGGCCGAGGCCACCGTCTTCACGAACGTGGCGCCGGGCAGCACCGAGGTGGTCCGGCCGTGGGTCGAGGCCCTGCGCAACGTGGGCTTCGCGGTGTTCGCCAAGCCGAAGCTCACCGAAGACTCCGACGTCGACGACGACATGCTCGCCCACATCCGGCTCCGTGCCGCGGAGGGCAGCCTGCAGCACCTCGTGGTCGCGTCCGGCGACGGGCGGGCGTTCCGTGAGCCGCTCGAGGAGCTCGACGCGGTGGGCACGACCGTCACGGTCATCGGGTTCCGCGAGCACGCGAGCTTCGCGCTCAACTCCGAGGTGATCGAGTTCGTGGACCTCGAGGACATCGACGGCGTGTTCCGCGAACCGCTCCCGCGCATCACCCTGGACTCGCTGCCCGACACCGGGGCCTGGCTGCCGCCGTTCCGCTCACTGCGCTCGCTGCTGGAGCCCCGCAGGTGACGGCCGGCCGGTTCAGCGCGCCGGTCGTGCTGCCCTGCGACCCGCGGTGCACCGTGCTGCGCGACGCCGTGGTGGACGTCGACGACGAGGGCCGGATCACCCACGTCGGGCCGCGGGCCACTGCGCCGCCGAGCGCGGCGCCGGTGCGGGCGCTGCCGGGCGCGCTGCTGCCCGGGCTGGTCGACACGCACGCGCACACGCCGATGATCGCGCTGCGTGGCATGGGCGGGGACCTCCCGCTCCTGCGCTGGCTGCACGAGGTGATGTGGCCCGCGGAGGGTCGGCTCGAGGCCGCCGACGTGCAGGTGGCGATGACCTCCGGCTGCGTCGAGCTGCTGCGCACCGGCTGCACCACGAGCGTGGAGATGTACTTCTTCACCGACGCCGTGATCGACGCGGTGTCCACCGTCGGGTCGCGGGTCCTGCTGACGCCGGGGATCATCGCCGCGCCGGGATGGGACCGCCTCGGCACGTGGGAGGAGATGCGCGACGACATATCGGCGCGGATCGACGCCACCGGCCTCCGGTCCGGGCCGGGCGAGCGGATCGAGCTCGGCTACGGCCCGCACGCGGCGTACACGCTCCCGCCGCACGCGCTCACGTCGGTGGCCGAGCACGCCCGCGCCCGGGACGCGCTGCTGCACATCCACGTGGCGGAGACCGCCGACGAGGACCGTGCACAGCGGGCGTCGCACGGGTCGGTACCCGCCCTGCTCGACGACGTCGGCGTGCTCGGCGGGCGGGTTCTCGCGGCGCACGCCGTGCACCTGTCGGATGCCGACGTCGCGCTGCTCGCCGCCCGCGGCGCCGCGATCGCCCACTGCCCGGGATCCAACGCCAAGCTCGCCGCCGGCATCGCCCGCGTGACCGCGCTGCGGCGGGCCGGCGTGCGCGTCGGGCTCGGCACCGACGGCCCCGCGTCCGGGGACGACCTCGACATGTGGGCCGAGGCCCGCCTCGCCGGGCTGCTCGCCCGCGTCGGCAGCGGGGACGCCGCCGCGCTCACTGCGGCCGAGCTGCTGCTGATGTCCACCCGGGACGGCGCCGCCGCCATCGGCCGCGACGATCTGGGCGCGATCGAGGCAGGACGGTGGGCCGACCTGGTGCACGTGGACCTCGACGACCCGGCCTTCGTCGCCCCCGACGACGACGCCCAGCTGCTGTCGAACCTGGTGTGGGCCGGCGGGTCCCGCCTGGTGCGGGACGTGTGGGTGGCCGGGGAGCAGGTACTGGCCGAGGGGGAGCCGACGCGCGTGGACCGCCGGGCGGCCACGGTGGCCCTGCGGGGTGTGGCGGCCCGGCTCCGCGGCTGACCGTGCTCGGTTGTGGCGCTCACGCTCGGGCTTATCGGAGGCGGTGGTGGCGGCCCGTCTCGGGACGATCAGGCCGGCTGCGGGGCGGGGTGGAGGCCGGGGGCTGGACGGGGATCGGCGCCGTGAGTGGGTCGCGGTGGAACTCATCGACCGCGTCCGCCGGAGCCGGGTACGGAGCCGGAGCAGGAGCGGGCTCGTGCTGCCGATCGCGCCAGCCGCCCCGCGTGAGTGCATGGAAGATCGGCGTCAGGGCGGCGTCCTCGTTGTAGACGTGCCGACCCTCGGCCGGGCCCCACTCCTCGTCGGCGTTCGGATAGCGCGTGGCCGCCCACCAGTCGAGGTCCGTCATCAGCTCGGACACCTGTCACCTCCGTGGATCCCATGCACGGGTCGAATCCTGCCTCCGGCCCTCTCGGGGCGAGGCCGTTCAGACCATCTGCCACCCACAACGGGGACACCCGGCCGGGGAAACGGCTTGGGCAGGACGGTTACAGGCGCTGGAGCCGATTCCGCCCGATCGGGTGGATCGGGCGGACCGGGCGTGTCGGAAACGTTCTGCCGAGCATCCGGACAATACGCGCAGCGAACGCGCACGGCACCGATCAGGCGGCGGTGTCGAGCTCCTCGACGGTGTCGAGGTCCAGCGCGAGGGTGGCCGCGCGGATGTTCTCCTCGAGGTGCGCCACGCCGCTCGTACCCGGGATCGGCAGCATCACCGACGACCGCTGCAGCAGCCACGCCAGGGCGACCTGCGCCGCGGTGGCGCCGAGCCGCCGGGCGGTGGCGTCGAGTGCGCTGCCCGGCTCCGCGAGCGCGCCGGCCGCGATCGGCGCCCACGGGATGAAGCCGATGCCCTGCTCGGTGCAGAAGCGCAGCACGTCGTCGCTGCTGCGATCGGCGATGTTGTACCGGTTCTGCACGGTGGCGACGTCGATGACGAGGCGGGCCGCCTCGATCTGCTCGACCCCGACCTCGGACAGCCCGACGGCCGCGACCTTGCCCGCGGCCTGCAGCTCGGCGAGCGCGCCGAACTGCTCGTCGGCGGGTACCTGCGGGTCGACGCGGTGCAGCTGGAAGAGGTCGATCCGCTCGACGCCGAGCTTGCGCAGGCTCTGGTCGCACTGCTGGCGCAGGTACTCGGGCCGGCCGTAGGCGTGCCATTCGCCGGGGCCGGTGCGCAGCAGCCCGGCCTTCGTGGCGATCGTCAGCCCGTCGTACGGGTGCAGCGCCTCGCGGAGGATCTCCTCGGCCACGTCCGGGCCGTAGGAGTCGGCGGTGTCGAACAGGTCGACGCCGAGGTCGGCCGCTCGCCGCAGCACGGCCACGGCGGCATCACGATCGGCAGGTGGGCCCCATACGCCCGGGCCGGTGAGCCGCATCGTGCCGAAGCCGAGACGGTGGACCGGGGGGCCCTGCTCGCCGCCCAGCCTGAAGCGGCCGGACGCGGCGGCGGGGCGGGTGTCGGAGAGTGTGCTCACCTCGCACACCATTGCACCGTGCCGGACCCGCTCGCCGCAGAACGTGACAGGCGCCTCGCCCAGCGTCATCCCGGTTCACCCACCTGTGCCACATCCCGGAATCGGGGCTAGTCGCGGCGCCGTCGATTGCCCGCCCGGGACAGGCGCACTACCGTTCCGGCGTGGCCAAGATCGTGCCGTTGCCGCAGGCCGTGTCCGAGCTCGTGCACGACGGGGACACGGTCGCGCTGGAAGGGTTCACGCATCTCATCCCGTTCGCCGCGGGACACGAGATCATCCGACAGCACCGGCGGGACCTCACGCTCGTGCGGATGACGCCCGACCTGATCTACGACCAGCTGATCGGGGCCGGTTGCGCGGCGCGGCTGGTGTTCTCCTGGGGCGGCAACCCGGGTGTCGGGTCGCTGCACCGGATGCGCGACGCGCTCGCCACCGGATGGCCCGCGCCGCTCGAGATCGAGGAGCACAGCCACGCCGGGATGGCCAACCGGTACGTGGCAGGCGCCTCCGGGCTGCCGTTCGCGGTGCTCCGCGGCTACAGCGGCACCGACCTACCCACCCACACCGACACGATCTCCACGGTGCAGTGCCCGTTCACGGGCGAGCGGCTCGCGGCGGTCGCCGCGATCAATCCGGACGTGGCGATCGTGCACGCCCAGCGCGCGGACCGCGCCGGCAACGTCCAGCTGTGGGGCATCACCGGTGTGCAGAAGGAGGCCGTGCTCGCGGCGCGCCGGTCGTTGGCCACCGTCGAGGAGGTCGTCGACGAGCTGACGCCGGTGCCGGGCGCCGTGGTGCTGCCCGGCTGGGTGCTCGACGCCGTGTCGGTGGCACCGGGTGGTGCGGCGCCGTCCTACGCGCACGGGTACTACGACCGCGACAACGCCGCGTACCGCGCATGGGACGCCATCAGCCGCGATCGGGAGGCCTTCTTACGCTGGCGGCGCACGATCGAGGAGGCGGCATGACCGGCACCGCGGAGCCCGTCGCCGGCACGCAGCCGGCCTCCACCTGGACCGCCGACGAGATGATGAGCATCGCCGCGGCCCGCGCCCTGCGCGACGGGCAGGCCTGCTTCGTCGGGATCGGCCTGCCGTCCACGGCCGCCAACCTCGCACGCAGGCTGCACGCCCCCCGGCTGGTGCTGATCTACGAGTCCGGCACCCTCGACACCCGGCCCGACGAGCTGCCGCTCTCCATCGGCGACGGCATCCTCGCCGACTCCGCCCTGACGGTCGTCAGCGTGCCCGAGATCTTCAACTACTGGCTCCAGCCGGGCCGCATCGACGTCGGGTTCCTCTCCGGCGCCCAGATCGACCGGCTCGGCAACATCAACACCACGGTCATCGGCGAGTACGACGAGCCGGCCGTCCGCCTGCCCGGCTCCGGCGGCGCCCCGGAGATCGCCGCGTCCTGCCGCGAGGTGATCGTCGTGATGCGGCACCGGCAGCGGGCGTTCGTCGAGCAGGTCGACTTCGTGACGTCGGTGGGGCACGGCAGCGGGCCCGGCGACCGGGCGCTGCTCGGGCTCCACGGGGCCGGCCCGGTCCGCGTGATCACCGATCTCGGCGTGCTGGAGCCGGACCCGGACACGGCCGAACTGGTGCTCACCACCCTGCACCCGGGGATCACGGTGGAGCAGGTGCGGGCCGAGACCGGCTGGCCGCTGCAGGTCTCCGCCGACCTCGTCATCACCGCGCCGCCCAGCACGACCGAACTGGAGACGCTGCGCGCGATGCGCACCGTCGGCTCACACGGGGGTTCCGCATGACCGTCGCCCTGCACCATCTCGACGACGGCCCCCGCGACGCGCCGGTTCTCGTGCTGTCCGGATCGCTCGGCTCCACCCTGGAGATGTGGCGGCCACAGGTCGCGCCGCTCACCGAGCGGTTCCGCGTGATCCGCGTGGACCACCGCGGGCACGGCGGTTCCCCGGTGCCACCAGGCCCGTACGTCATCGCCGACCTCGCGGGCGACGTGCTCGCCCTGCTCGACCGCCTCGGCCTGGAGCGCGTGGCGTGGTGCGGGCTGTCGATGGGCGGGATGATCGGGATGTACCTGGGGTCCGAGGCGCCGGAGCGGATCACGAGCCTCACTCTGTGCTGCACCTCGTCGAACTTCCCGGACACCACGGTCTGGAAGGAGCGCATCGCGGCGGTCGCGTCGGGCGGCACCGCGCCGCTCGCGGAGGGGATCGTCTCGCGGTGGTTCACCCCCGGCTGGGCCGCCGCGCACCCGGACGTGGTCGCCGAGGCGGCGTCATGGGTCGCCGGCACCCCGGACGACGGTTACCTCGCCTCCTGCCAGGCGCTCGAAGTGTGGGACCACCGCGACCGCCTCGCTGCGATCACCGCGCCCACCCTGGTGATCGCGGGCGCCGCCGACCCGTCCACGCCCGTGGAACCGCACGCCCGCACGATCGTCGAGGGCATCCCCGGCTCCCGCCTGGAGGTCCTGGACGCCGCGCACCTGGCGACGATCGAGGCGGCGGACGAGGCGACCGCACTCATCGCGGAGCACGTGGCCGCCCACTTGGCCTGATTGCAGCAAAGCCACTTTCATGCAACGTCATTGCGTGAAAGTGGCTTTGCTGCAACGAGGCGTCTAGGCGGCCGGCCGGCCGGCCAGCACCTCGTCGTAGGTCGGCGCCTTCTTCACCAGGCCGCTGTCCAGGTGGAACGTCCGAGCGGTGTCGTAGGAGGTGCGCTCCACCTGCGGCGTCTGCGGGATCTCCCGCCCCAGGATGGGCACGAGCGCCTCGAGTGCGGCCGCGTCGGTGTTCTCGAGGTACCGGCCCAGGAGGTCACGCACCTGCCCGGTGTCCCCGTGGATGTCGGCCATCGCCCTGGCGATCGCCCGGTTGAACGCGGCGAGCTCGGCCGGCTTGCGGTCCAGCAGCTTCTGGGTGCTGAACACGACGCCGTGCAGCGCACCGCGCAGGGTGGGCACGTCGCCGCGGACCGGGGAGATGTAGGTCCTGCCGGCGTGCGCGGCCTCCACCTGCTGGGCGATCGGCTGGAAGAACGCCAGCGCATCGACCCGACCCGCCTTGAGCGCCCCGATCGCCGAGGTTGCGGCGCCGCCGAGGTTGACCAGCGTCGAGTCGGTGGCAGCGTTCCGTCCGATGCTGGTGAACAGGTGGTTGACGAGAGCCTCGGTGCCGCTGCCCGGGCCGGTGATCCCGATCTGCTTCCCCACGAGCGCGGCGATCTTGTCCTCGAGGGTGCCGGGCTCCTCGAACGACGGCGGCACGACGATGTCCACGTAGTACTCGGTGACCAGGCTGGTGACGATCCGGGTGCCGTCGTCGATCTTCGCCAGGTTGAACGCGTCGGTGATGACGCCTGCCCCGAGATCGATGCTGCCGCCCTTCAACGCGGCGGCCACCTTCGCGCCGGTCCCCAGCCGCGGGCGCTCGCCGAGCTGCACACCCTCGGCCGCGAAGTAGCCCCTCTCCTCCGCGACGAACAGCGGGAAGAACGCCACCGAGTTGCTGATCTGACCGACGTTGAGCACGCCCGGCGGGGTGGTCGAGTAGCGCGTCGCGCACCCGGCCAGCAACAGCGGCGTCGCGGCCAGCGCCTTCAGCAGGGCGCGGCGGTCAGTCATCGACCGGCTTCCAGCGGTTGACCCGGCGCCCGATCAGGCCGACGAGGACGTTCAGCACGCTCGCGATCACGCTGAGCACGACGAGCGTCGCGAAGACACCCGCGGTGTCGAACTGCGCCGCGGCGTCGTTGATGAGGTAGCCGAGCCCGCGGTTGGACGCCACGAGCTCGCCGATCACCGCGCCGATCAGGGCGTACGGGATGGAGACCTTCAGGCCGGTCAGCACGCCGGTCATGGACGCCGGCAGCACCACCTTGAGGGCGATGTCCCGTCGGGTACCGCCCATCAACCGGACCGCGTCGATCAGCCCCCGGTCGACCTCGCGGACCCCGGCGGCGGTGTTGAGGAACACCAGGAAGAAGACCGTGACCGCGGCGAGCAGCACCTTCATGTGCATGCCGATGCCGAACCACACGATGAACAGCGGCGCCAGCGCGACCTTCGGGATCGAGTACAGCGCCATCATGAACGGGTCGAGCACGCGGTACACCAGGCTCATCGACGCCAGCACGAACCCGGCGAGCGCGCCCGCCGCTGCGCCGATGAGGAACCCGTAGACGATCTCCTGCAGCGTGATCCACGTGTTCGTCCACAGCGTGCCGTCGCCGCTCCACTCGGCGAGCCGGCCGACGATGTCGCTGGGTCTGCTGATGAACGTGCTGTCGATCCACCGGTCGGCCGCGGCCTCCCACAGCACGATCAGCACCACGAGCAGCGCGATCCGGGTGGTCCACACGACGGTGGTCGTGCCGTGTCGCTGCCACCAGGTGCGTTCGAGCCCGACGCGCACCGGGCCCGCGTCGACCGCGATCGTCACGACTGCTCCTCCTTCAGCGCGGCGGACAGCTCCTTGTGGAGCGCGACGAACTCCGGGTCCACCCGCAGGTCGTCGGCCGACCGCGGGCGGGCGATCCCGATCTCGCGGTCGAGCAGGATGCGACCGACCCGGCCGAGCACCACGACCCGGTCGCCGAGCAGCAGCGCCTCTTCGATGTCGTGCGTCACGAACACCACGGTCTGGCCACTGCCCTGCCACAGCCGCAGCAGCTCCACCTGCAGCTCGGTCCGCAGCTGGGCGTCGAGCGCGCCGAACGGCTCGTCCATCAGCAGCGTCTCCGGATCACCCGCGAGCAGGCGGGCCAGGCTCGCGCGCCGCCGCATCCCGCCCGACAGCTCGCGCGGGTAGTGCCGCTCGAACCCGCTGAGGCCGACCCGTTGCACGAGGTCGGTGGCGACGTCCCGCCGCTTCACGGCGGCGACACCGCGGATCTCCAGCGGCATCTCGACGTTGCGCAGCACGTCCCGCCACGGCATCAGCGTGTCGTGCTGGGTGAGGTATCCGATCTGGGTGTCCGGCCCGGTCAGCCTGCGGTCCCGGTAGCGGATCTCGCCGGTGCTCGGCGGCGTGAGCCCGGCGAGCATGTTGAGCAGCGTCGACTTGCCGCAGCCGCTACGCCCCAGGATGCTCACGAAGCTGCCCTCCGCGATGCTCACGCTCAGTTCGCGCAGGGCCACGATCGCCTCGTCGCCCTTCGCGAACTGCTTGGTCACCGCGTCAGCGGCCAGCAATGCGGTCACCGCACGGCTCCGGGCGCGTCCGGCAGTGGATCGGCCCCGACCAGCCACCTGCTGTTGTGCACGGTCATCAGCCGCACCTCGGCGTCGGTGAACCCGGCAGCCAGCAGCCGGTCGGCGGCCAGCGCGAGACCGTCCTCGACCGGCGGGTTGAACGGCTGGCCCAGGTCGCTGGAGATCACCGAGTGGCGCGGGCCGACGTCGCGGATGTTGCCGAGCCACACGTCCCACGACACCTTGCCCGTGTACGGCGTTGTGTAACACCGTTCCAACATGGCGCCCTTCTCCGCGAGCGCACGCTGCCGCTGCACACCGATGCGTTGCGAGGTGAACTCCGGGTGCGTCACGACGATGCGACGCACGCCCTCGTCGAGTGCGGCGTCGATGACCGCCGCGGACTCGTCCTGGTGCAGGTGCCCGGTGGCGAGCGTCATGTCGTGCTTTGCGATCAGCCGCAGCACCTGCCGGGTGCGCTCGAGGACCTTGCCCTCGGCGTCGAGCACGTCCACCGGGTCGGCCGCCATGCCCGCGGCGGCGAGGTCGGCCTGCAGCTGCGCCCACATCGGCGGTTTCGCACCCTCGGGCTCCTCGGCGAGGCACGAGCGCTGGTTGGCGCTGTCGACGGTGGGCAGCCAGACGAACCGCGCACCCCCGCGGCCGGCGATCTCCACCGCGATCGGGTTGAGCCCGCCGACGGAGGCGTTGAGCGTGATGGCCCCGAGCGCCTCGACGCCGGGACGGGCTCGCCGCACCACCTCGGCACGCTCCGCGGTGGGCGCGTAGTGCGACTTGAGGACGAACCCGGCCATGCCGACGGCCGCGAACCGCTCTGCCAGGGTGACGTCATCGATCCGCCGCCGCATCACGTCGGGCGCCACGTGGATGTGCACGTCGTAGGCGCCGCGAACCAGCTCGCGAGCGTGGGCCGAGGGGGCTTCCGTGGGGTCGGTCATGTAGCTCCTTCGCCGCATTCTAACCTAAATTGTTAACAATTCTGGTGGCAAGGTCAAGTGTCAGTCCATAATGCCGCCGAGAGAGGAGGGCCATGACCACAACGATCGCCGTACTCGGCCTCGGCGAGGCCGGCGGCGCGCTGGCGCGCGACCTGCTCGCTGCCGGCGCCGTGGTGCGGGGCTACGACCCCGCCGTCCCCGCGACGGACGGCGTGCTCGACACCGGCTCCGAAGCCGAGGCGGCAGACGGCGCCGACCTCGTACTGAGCGTGAACAGTGCCTCCGCGGCGGTCGCCGCGCTGAACGCCGGCGTCGGCACGGCCGCGCTGTGGGCCGACCTCAACACGGCATCGCCCGGCACGAAACGACGGCTCGCCAGGATCGCCGAGAGCCATGGCGTGCCGTTCGCCGACGTGGCGATCATGGCGCCGGTGCCCGGGCACGGGTTGCGGGTGCCGATGCTCGCCACGGGAGGCGCCGCCACACGCGTGGCCGAGCTCCTGCGTCCGTTCGGTGCATCGATCGAGGTCATGTCCGGCCCGGCCGGGCTCGCGGCCGAGCGCAAGCTGCTGCGCAGCGTGTTCTTCAAGGGGATGGCGGCCGCGGTCGTCGAGGCCGTGACCGCCGCCCGGGCAGCCGGCTGCGAGGACTGGCTGCGCGAGCTCATCGAGGGCGAGCTGACCCGCGCCGACGCCGCCACCGTGGAGCGCCTGGTCAGCGGCTCCTACCGGCACGCCGTACGCCGCACCGCGGAGATGGCGGCCGCCTCCGAGATGCTCGGCGAGCTCGGCGTGCCCGCGGACGTCGCGAGCGCGGCACGGGACCACCTGGCCCGGCTACCCGGCAGCGCCGCCGGCCAGGTGTGACGACCGTCACTGCCACGCGGCGGCACCGGCCCGATCATCCTCAACACCGTCCAGCCGTTCCCCGACGCCGACGTCTCCGAGCAGATGTTCCTCGACTTCGTCATCCCCGACCTCGACCGTGCCGCGGCCGCGGGAGTCGACGAGGTGCACCTCACCCTCAACCTCGCCGGCGTCCACCCCGATCGCCAGGTCGAGCTGTTCGAGGTGCTCGCCGGTCAGTTGGGTCTCACGCCGGAGCGGCCGGCTGATCCGCGGACGGCCGCGTCCACCACACCGCCTCGCCGCGGGTGAGGCCGGGCAGGCTGCGCTGCACCGCATCCAGCCGGCGGGCCGCGACGGTGCCCGTGAGCCGCCACCTGCCCGGGTCGCCCGCGGTCTCGGCGATCCGCGCACCCAGCGCGGTGATCCGCGGGGCGACCTCGCTGAGCACGTCGGCCGGGATCTCCAGCTCGAACGCGTGGTAGGGCTCGAACACGCGCGTCCCGGCCCGCTGCAGCGCCTCCGCCAGCACCAGCGGGGTGAGGCCCCGGAAGTCGGCGGCCACGCTCAGCGGCGCCGCGAAGCCGGAGCGGACGAGTGTCACGACGCAGTCCGTCACCGCCCAGCCCTGCGGTCCCCGCCGGCTCGCGAGGTGCACGGTCTCCTCGATCGCGGTGTGGAAGGCCCGCGGGAGCGCCCCGAGCTCGGTCTCGTACCGGAAGGTCACACCGGTGTCCGGCGCCGCGGGCTCGACCCGCAGCCCGACCGTCGCCCAGAAGCGGCCCAGCGCCGGCCCGCGCCGGCCGAGCTCGGCGACCGCCTCGCCGACGCCCACCGGACGCTCGACGCACACGATCCGGCTCGGCGCGAAGCACGCCTCGACGCCGTGCTCGGCCGCGATCCGCTCCGCGATCACCTCCTTCTGGACCTCGCCGTACAGCAGTACCTCGGTGGCACCGCCCGCCACCACCTGCGCGTGGATCAGCGGATCCTCGTCCGCGAGGCTCAGCAGCGCCGCGTGCAGGCGCCCGGCATCGGCGGGGTCGCGCGGACGCACGGCCGTACGCAGCGTCGGGCGGGCGAAGCGCGGGCCGTCCGCGTCCCCCTCCGCGAGGCCGATCCGGTCGCCCACCTTCACGTCACGCATCCCGCCGATCCGACCGATGCAGCCGGGCGTCAGCCTGGCGGCGCGATCGCGCCCGACCACCTGGAGGGACGTCACCTGCCCGGCGATCTCCTCGCAACCGCCGTCCGGACGCTGCCTGCGGAGCACGATGCGCTGCCGCGCACGGACCTCACCGGCGAAGAGCCGCAGGTAGGCGAGCTTCTCCCCGGACGGCGCCCGTTCGACGGCGAAGACCGTGCCTCGCGGTTCGACGTCCGTGACGGCCGGCGGCGACGGGAGCAGCCGCACGATCCCGTCGAGCAGCGCGGATATGCCGGCCCCGCTGAGCGCCGAGCCCGCGTACAGCGGGTGGACACGGCCGGCCGCGGTGCCGGCGGCGAGCGCGGCCGCCGCCTCGGCAGCCGTCAACGGCGGCCCGTCCACGACGCGGGCGAGCACGCGGTCGTCGGTCTCGGCGAGCACGTCCACGACCGACGGCTCGTCGAGGGCCGCCGGGACAGCCGCGGCAACCCTGGATCCCAGGTCAGAAATTCTCGTCATTCTCACAGCATTCGGCGCGACCGTGCGCCTGACCTCGGCGAGCAGCTCCTCCTCCCGCGCCCCGGTCCGGTCGATCTTGTTGGCGAACAGCAGGGTGGGCAGCCGCATGTCGCGGATGGTCCGCATCAGGACCCGCGTCTGCGCCTGCACCCCCTCGACGGCGGAGAGCACGAGCACAACGCCGTCGAGCACGCCGAGGGCCCGCTCGACCTCCGCGATGAAGTCCGGGTGGCCCGGCGTGTCGATCAGGTTGACCTGCGTGGCGCCGACCGTGAACGCCGCCACCGCCGAGCGGACGGTGATCCCGCGCTGACGCTCGATGGCGCCGCTGTCGGTCTGCGTGTCACCCCCGTCGACGCTGCCGAGACGGGAGATGGCGCCCGTGTCGAAGAGCAGGCGCTCGGTGAGGCTGGTCTTACCGGCGTCGACGTGAGCCAGGATGCCGATGTTCAGGGTGCGCGGGTCGGGCATGGGCGACGGAGTCCTCGAATACCACGAAGCGATGGGGACGCTGGGGTGTTCCGAGGAGTGCGCGCATGGAGGTGCTCCGGTCGCCTACCGATGGGACGGGGCGATCCTGACGAGCGACGCCGGGCCGCGCAACCGGGTTCGGGCGCAGCCCGGTGTGGACGACGGTCAGCCGTGGGCCAGGTCGGAGAAGCGGCTGTAGTGCAGCTGGTGGGCCACCGTGATGGTGTTGGTGGGCCCGTTGCGGTGCTTGGCCAGGATCAGGTCGGCCTCACCCGCGCGCGGGTCGTCGCGCTCGAAGGCATCGGGGCGGTGCAGCAGGATCACCATGTCGGCGTCCTGCTCGATCGATCCGGACTCACGTAGGTCGGACAGCTGCGGACGCTTGTCGGTGCGCTGCTCGGGGCCACGGTTGAGCTGGCTCATCGCCACCACCGGCACCTCGAGCTCCTTGGCCAGGAGCTTGATCTGCCGGGAGAACTCCGACACCTCCTGCTGCCGGGACTCGACCTTGCGCCCGGACGTCATCAGCTGGAGGTAGTCGAGGATGACGAGCTTGAGGTCGTGGCGCTGCTTGAGCCGGCGGGCCTTCGCCCGGATCTCCATCAGCGTGAGGTTGGGCGAGTCGTCGATGAACAGCGGCGCCTCGCTGATCTCGCTCATGCGCCGCGCCATGCGAGTCCAGTCGTCGTCGCTCATCCGGCCCGCGCGCATGTCGGCCAGCCGGATCCGCGCCTCCGCCGACAACAGGCGCATGACGATCTCGGACTTGCTCATCTCCAGCGAGAACACGACGCTCGTGAGGCCGTGCTTGACGGAGCAGGAACGGGCGAAGTCCAGCCCCAACGTACTTTTCCCGAGCCCGGGCCGGGCCGCCACGACGATCATCTGCCCGGAGTGCAGGCCGTTGGTGACGGCATCGAGGTCGGCGAAGCCGGTGGGCACGCCGAGGGCCACGCCGCCGCGGGACGCGATGGCGTCGATCTCGTCCATCGTGGGCTGCAGCAGCTCCTCGAGCGGGACGAAGTCCTCGCTGGTGCTGCGCTCGGTGACCTCGTAGATGGCGGCCTGGGCGCGGTCGACGACGTCGTTGACCTCGGCGCCCTCGGCCCCGTGGTAGCCGAGCTGGACGATGCGCGTGCCGGCCTCGACGAGCCGGCGCAGGATCGCCTTCTCCGCGACGATCTCGGCGTAGTAGGCCGCGTTGGCGGCGGTGGGCACCGTGGCGATCAGCGTGTGCAGGTACGGCGCGCCGCCGAGCCGGATGAGCTCACCTCGACGCTGCAGCTCCGCGGACACGGTGACGGCGTCGGCGGGCTCGCCCCGCCCGTACAGGTCGAGGATGCAGTCGTAGACGGTCTGGTGGGCGGGGCGGTAGAAGTCGTCGGGGCGCAGGATCTCGACGACGTCGGCGATGGCGTCCTTCGACAGGAGCATGCCGCCCAGCACCGACTGCTCGGCCGTGAGGTCCTGCGGTGGCTGCCGGTCGAACGCCCCGTTCGGGTCGACACCCTCGTTCGCCGGCCGGACCGGACGGGGCCTCCCCGCCGGACGGTCGTCAGCCAGAGCCATACGCAGCGTCACCCCCTGCCGCCATTGTATCGAACAAAGGTTCGATCTGCTCGACGACGTCCGGATGACCTCCCGGAGAACGGGAACTGTCGACCGGGTCGAGTCCTCGCACCCCGCTAGCGAGGCTAAGGGCCCGATCCGGACCGACCAAACCGGCTTGTGCGCGAGCATGTGGACCGGCTGGGGACGGATCGGCGACGCCCCAGGACCTTGTCGGGACCGACCTGTGGACAGCGTGGGGACAACTCGCCAATCACAGCCATATCAGCAGGTCAGCGAGATAATAGAAGCTGTGGACAACTTTCTCGTGCGACACGCCGTACGGGTCACCCTCGGCGTGTCGGATCGCCTCCGAGATCGCCCACTCGGCGCGCATGACCGATCACTCGGCGACGTCGCCGTCACTTCTCGGCGCGCCACCTGGACGGGTGGTCCGACGCCCGCCGCCCGCATACAGAAACGTGAACGGGGCGGAACGCGGGGCTCTGTGCCCGCATTCCGCCCCGTTCACGTTGAGTGACGGTGCAGCCGCCGATCAGCTGGCGACGACAGCCACGTCCAGCTCGGTGGTGACCTCCGGGTGCAGCCGCACGGTGACCTGGTGGGTACCGACGCTCTTGATCTGCCCCGGGACCTCGACGGCCCGCCGGTCCAGCGCGGGACCGCCGGCCGCGCGGACGGCATCGACCACGTCGGCGGCCGTGACCGAGCCGAACAGGCGCCCTGAGTCGCCTGCCGCCTTGGCCTTGACCGTGAGGGTGAGCGCGCCGAGCTGGCCCGCGACCTCCTTGGCGTGACCGAGGTCGCGGATCTGGCGGTTGCGCTGGGCGCGCTGGATGGCCGCCACCTGCTTCTCCGCACCGCGGGTGGCCACGACGGCCATCGAGCGTGGCAGCAGGTAGTTGCGGCCGTAGCCGTCCTTGACCTCGACGATGTCGCCCGGCGCACCCAGGTTGGGCACGTCGGCGGTGAGGATGAGCTTCATACCGGTCCTCCTCCTCAGCGCGCGGTCGAGGTGTAGGGCAGCAGCGCGACCTCGCGGGAGTTCTTGACCGCGACCGCGACGTCACGCTGGTGCTGACGGCAGTTGCCGGTGACCCGGCGGGCCCGGATCTTGCCGCGGTCGGAGATGAACTTCCGCAGCAGACCGGTGTCCTTGTAGTCGATCTCCTGACCCTTGTCCTTGCAGAACGCGCACACCTTCTTCTTCGGCTTGCGCAGGACGGGCTTGGCCATGGTGGTGCTCCTGGTTGTTGCTCGGTGCCCGCCGCGAGGGCGGGAAGTGGTGTGGGGGGCTAGAAGGGGGGCTCGTCGTCGGCGACCGGACCGCTGCCGGCCGGCGGAGCCGAACCCCACGGGTCGTCCATGGGGGCGCCGCCGCCTCCACCGCCGCCCCCGCCTCCACCGGAACCGCCGCCGTACCCACCGCTGCCGCCGCCGCGATTGACCTTGTTGACCTTGGCCGTGGCGTAGCGGAGCGAGGGGCCGACCTCGTCGACCTCGAGCTCGACGACGGTGCGCTTCTCGCCCTCGCGAGTCTCGAACGACCGCTGGCGCAGCCGCCCGGACACCATCACGCGCATCCCGCGCGTGAGCGACTCGGCGACGTTCTCCGCCGCCTGCCGCCAGACGTTGCACCGCAGGAACAGCGCGTCGCCGTCCTTCCACTCACCGGACTGGCGGTCGAAGGTGCGCGGGGTGGACGCCACCGTGAAGTTGGCGACCGCGGCCCCGGACGGGGTGAAACGCAGCTCCGGGTCGGCGGTGAGGTTGCCGATCACGGTGATGACGGTCTCGCCGGCCATCGCGTGGCCGCCCTCAGCTCGCGGCGGCGGGCGCGGCGGCCCGCTTCGCCTCGGCAGCGCGCGCGGCGCTCTTCTTCGGCTCGCGACGCAGCACCTTGGTGCGCAGCACGGACTCGTTCAAGCCCAGCTGGCGGTCGAGCTCGGCGACGGTGGCCGGCTCACAGGTGACCTCGAGGACGGCGTAGATGCCCTCGGCGTGCTTCGCGATCTCGAAGGAGAGGCGGCGCTTGCCCCACACCTCGATCTTCTCGACAGTTCCCTTGTCGCTTCGCACGACATTGAGGAACGTCTCCAGGGACGGCGTCACCGTGCGCTCGTCCAGGCTGGGGTCGAGGATGACCATCAACTCGTAATGACGCATGAGAACCACTCACCTCCTATGGACTGGAACGGCCGCGGTCCATCCGCGACAGGAGGTTCTCATCGGACCCCGACAGAATCGCCGCCATCGGCGGCGTGAACGGCGCTCGGCGAGCACCGGTCGGGGTGACGCATCGAGGCTACCAGCGCGAACGCGGCGACCCGCGTGCGGGACCGGCGTTCCCGATTGCACACGCACCCGGGGCGCCGCCGTCGGGGGTGGTCACTACTCTGGCTCGCATGCTCATCGGGGCCCACGCGCGCGAGGACGACCCGCTCGTCTCGGCATCCGAACGCGGCGCCGACATCGTGCAGCTGTTCCTCGCCGACCCCCAGAGCTGGAAGAAGCCGCCGAGCCACCCACAGGCCGCGGAGCTGCGGGCGAGCGACCTCACGGTCGTGGTGCACTCGCCGTATCCCGTCAACCTCGCGTCGCTGAACAACCGCATCCGCATCCCGTCGCGGAAGATCGTGGTGCAGCAGGCGGAGCTCGCCGCCGAACTCGGGGCGATCGGCCTGGTCGTCCACGGCGGCCACGTCACCCAGGGCGAGGAGCAGGCCAAGGGCTTCGAGAACTGGCGCAAGTTCATCCAGCGGCAGATGGACGAGGGCGGGTTCGCGGTCCCGATCTTCATCGAGAACACCGCCGGCGGGGAGAACGCGATGGCCCGCCGGTTCGAGGACCTCGCCCGCCTCTGGGAGGCGGTCGGCGAGTTCGGCGTCGGCTTCTGCCTCGACACGTGCCACGCGTACTCCGCCGGAGTGGAGCTGGCCGACGTCGTCGACCGCGTCAAGGCCATCACGGGCCGGATCGACCTGGTCCACCTCAACAACTCGCGCGACGAGTTCGGCTCTGCCCGCGACCGCCACGCCAACGTGGCCGACGGCACGATCCCCCCCGACGAGCTGGTCGCCGTCTGCGCCGCCGCGGGCGCCCCGGTCGTCGTCGAGACACCGGCCGAGGGCCAGGCCGCCGACATCGCGTTCCTGCGCGAGCGGCTCGGATCGTGATGGAAGCTGCGGTGGCGGTGCCCGTCCCCGGGTCCGGTCCGTGACGGGCTCAGCGGTGAGCACGGTCCCGGGTGAGCACGTGGCACCCACGGTGCACCCGATCGCCCGGGTGAGCCGCGTCGTGCTGGCCGTTCTCGTCCTGCTCACCGGCGTCACCCTGCTGCTCGGATACGAGAACAAGGCCCGGTGCACCGGCCCGGAGTTCGACGACAACGGCCGCAGCACACCCGACTACGGCGTCCGCATCGAGCGCGACGTCTGCTACTCCGACATCCAGCACCTGTGGATCGGCCGGGACATCGACCAGCACGTCTTCCCGTACCTCACCGGGTCGATCACACCGGAGGGGCAGCTGGTCGGCGGCTCGGTGGAGTACCCGGTGCTCACCGGGCTGCTGATCTGGGGCGGCGCACTGTTCGCCGACACCGACGCCGCCTTCCTCCTCGGATCCGCTCTGCTCATGGCGCCGTTCGGGCTGGCCACCGGCTGGCTGCTGGGCCGGCTCGCGCGGTGGCGGGCGCTGGTGTGGGCACTCGGCCCGCCCGTCGTGCTGTACGCGTTCCACAACTGGGACCTCCCGGTGGTGGCCTGCGCCGTCGCGGCGGTGTTCGCGGTGCACGGCTGGCGCACCGACCGTTCGCTCGCCCAGCGCGGCACCGTGGCGGCCGTGCTGCTCGGGCTGGGGTTCGCGTTCAAGCTCTACCCGGGTGCGTTCGTGCTGCCGCTCGCCCTGTACGTCCTCGCGGTGTCCCGGCCCGGCCGGCTCGACTGGCGCGCAGCGCTGCGCGTGCCGCTCGCGGCCGCCGCCACCGTGGTGGTGGTGAACCTGCCCTTCATGGTCGCCGGGTATGAGGGCTGGCGGGCGTCGTTCACCTTCCAGCAGCTGCGCAAGGTGGACTTCACCACCAACTCGATCTGGTTCTGGGGCTTCCGCCCGGAGTCCGACCCGGACAACATCGACTTCCAGTCGACCATGGACTGGGTCTCGCCCATGCTCGTGCTGCTGTCGTTCGCGGTGGCCGCCGCGGTGGGCTGGTGGCGGTTCCGCCGCGACGGCACCTACCCGTGGGTCGGCGTGAGCGCGGCGATGCTGTGCGGGTTCCTGCTGCTGCACAAGGTCCACTCGCCGCAGTACACGCTGTGGCTCCTGCCGTTCTTCGTGCTGGTGCAGGTGCCGTGGTCGCTGGTGGTGGCCTACCTGCTCGCCGACCTCGCGATGGGGATCGGCATCTTCCGCTGGTACTACCAGATCCACGCCGACCTCGCGTCCGGCATCTACGACGGCTTCGCCGCCCAGGCCGTCACCATCGGTGTCTGGGGGCGGGCGGCGCTGCTGGTGGCGCTGTTCGTCGTGTTCCTGCGAGTGCCCGACCGGCTCGCCGCGGGCTCACCGCCGCGGCGCACCCCGCTCGCGGAGTCGGTGAGCTGAGGGTCCGCCGCGACCCCTGGCGCGGTGAGGCGGGAGTGATCACCGACTCGGTGCGTGGGCGGCCACATGCGGCCGGCCTCGCACCCAACCGGTGATCATGAGATGGGTGGCGCGCCCGGGCCGGCTTGGCTCGGCCACGCCTGCATGATCCGCGGTTTCGGTTGGCTGGTGCTACGGGAGGAGCCGCCGCCAACCGATACTTGCGATCATCACCCGCCCGTGGCCCGGTTTCGGGTGTGCATGGTCGTGGCGGGAGCCGTAGGCGCCCGAAACTCGAGATCACCGACCGGCCCGACGTCGTGGTCCATCTCCTCGGTGTCGGTGGCGGTCACGGGCCGGGGTGAGAGGCCGGCAGGCATCACCGGCTTGATCCGGCCCGCCGCATGGTCAAGTCGCCGCCATGGTCCCCACCTCGCCGGCCACACCCATGGGGTCGACATGACCATGAAAAGTCGGCTTCGCGCCGTCCCCGACCCGGACCGCAAGCCCGTCGCGCACGAACCCGGCCTCCCGCGCATTCCACCCGATCTCCTCGACCTCATCGTTGGGGACGGGGCCGGGTGGGCAGAACAACCGAACCCCGTGGTCACCCTGACAGCTGTCCCCGACCCACTGGCACGCCCGTTCCCGACCAGACCGTCACTGCCGGGTGCCACGCGACCGGCGGTGGTCCCGTCGCCGCCCGCGCAGGGTGAACACCGGATCCTCGCCTTGAGATCAACTCCAGGACCGGGCTCGGGAGTCTCCGTGTTCGCCAGGCCTGGGGCATCACCGGCAGATATGTGACAGGTCGTGACCTGGTTCGCTGACCTTGAAGGATCCGTGGCGTGCCGAGGTGGCGGCGGGACCACCGCAAGTCAAGTGGCACCCAGCCGTGACGGTCTCGTCCGGAACAGGCGTGCCAGCGCGTCGGGGACGGCCGCCCAGGCGACCACGGAATTCGGTAGTTCTGCCCGCCCAGCCACCTCCCCACGTGCCGGGTCGACGAAGACAGGCGTCGACCCCGCCGGAACCTCCCGCACGTGCGCGACGCGGTTCAACCCGGGCCGGGAACGGCGCGCCCACGAGACCGACCCGTCCACTGCCGTGCGCACTGCGGCGATCATCATGCGAGGAGTGATCACCGGCTCGGTGCGTGGGCGGCCATATCCGGCCGGCCCCGCACCCAACCGGTGATCATGGGATGGAGTGCCCCCCGGGCCGAGCCTGCTGAGCTGCGCGTGCCCGAGCGCGGCCTCGGTTGCCACGCCCACTGCGGCCATCAGCGCATGATCACCAACTCGGTGCGTGGTCGGGTTCGGGATCGCCCAGCGGGACGCCGCCCGTCGTGGCCGAGCGACCCTGGTCGAGATCAGCTTGTTCGCCGATCGGCGGTTCCCGGCCGCGCTCGTGGCCTCGACGCTCGTCTTCGCCGTGATGAACGGGTTGATGCTGGTCATCGTCCTGCATCTACAGCTGGGGCTCGGTCGCGATGTGCTGTCCGCCGGGCTGACCCTGCTTCCGTGGTCGGCTGGTTCCGCCATCGCCTCATGGGTGGCCGGCGCCCGGCTCGTGCCCCGCTACGGGGCCCGGGTCATGTTCGCCGGAATCGCGTCCTCGCCGGTGGGCTCCTCGCCGCCATCGCCGCTTACGCCCACACCCGTGTCGGGAGCTGGGAGATCTTCACGGCGCTCGGTGCCTGCGGGATCGGGCTGGGGCTGTTCCCCGTCCCCTTCTTCACCACCGCCCTCGCCCGCGTCGCCCCGCACGAGACCGGGTCCGCCGCCGGCCTCCTCAACGCGGTGCAGCAGCTCGGCGCCACCCTCGGGACCGCCACGCTCGGCACCGTCTTCCTCGGCGGCCTCGGCGATCACGGTCTCGACCCGGTGGCGGCCACGACCGCTGTCGAGGAAGCGTTCTGGGTGGCGTTCGCACTCACGGTCCTCCTCGCCGGTGCGGCCGTGATCATGGCCGCTCCGACCCACCCGATCGTCGCCAGTCCTCGGCGCCGACGGCGTTTCACCGCCAGATTGTCAGCCCTCCGCGCTACGGTTCAGGACCACAACATCTAGTGGGCATGTCACGCATATCACCCACATGTGGCACCAGAGAGGACCTTGCCCGTTCATGGCGCTCCCGGCACGCACCAGCGACACCATCCCGTCCACCCGGCAGCGGATGCCCCGCTCCCGCTGCGGCACGACGACCTCCTTCCAGGTCGCCGGCACCGAGTTCGTCGTCACCGCGAACGCCGACGCGGACGGATCGCTGGGGGAGGTGTTCGCCAAGTTCGGCAAGGAGGGCTCCACCACGGCCGGGCTCATGGACCTGCTCTCGATCGCCGTCTCGCTCGGCCTGCAGCACGGCGTGCCGCTCGAGACGTTCGTCGCCAAGTTCAAGAACCAGCGCTTCGAGCCGATGGGCATGACCGACGACCCCGACATCCCCCGCGCCATGTCGGTGGGCGACTACCTGGCCAGGCGGCTGGCCCACGACTGGCTGGACGTCGACGCCCGCGCCGAGCTCGACCTCCTCACCTCCGACGAGGAAGCCGCGCTGCCCGCCGACGCCTACGCCCCCACCCCGCTGCACCGGCCCGCACGGGCGGCTCGCCCGTAGGGGCCTACTTCCAGGCGAAGACCGGCTGCTCGAGATGGGCCACCCGGGTCGAGCGACCGTGCAGCACCACCTCGCAGAACTGGTGGAGCACGGCTGCCGTGGGAGCGTGCAGGTAGCGACCGAAGAGCGGCAACTGGATCACGGGTGCCGCCGATTCGGTGATCGTGACGAACCGCGGCTCCACGTCCACCAGCTCCAGGGGCACCCGATGCACCTCGGACACCTCCACCGGGTTGGGCCGGAGCACCGGCGCGACGCCTGCCCACAGCACGACCGGCGTGATCAGGTATCCGGAGCGGGTGGCGTAGTCGTCGAGAACGCCGAGCTCGGCGTCGGCATCCAGGACGAGGCCGAGCTCCTCGGCGAGCTCACGGCGGGCCGCTGCCCCCGGAGCCTCACCCGGGTCGGCGCGCCCACCCGGCAGCGCCCACTGGCCGGCGTGCCCACGCAACGTGGCGGCGCGCCGGGTGAGCAGGAACGCCGCGCCGTCCGCGACGAGGGTGATCCCCACGGCGGCCGGCTTGAGGTCCGGTCGGTCGAGCGGCCTGCGGACGAAGCGGCGCAGCGCGGCGTCGACGTGATCGCGGGAGAGGGGCACACCGGCAGCGTGCCAGCCCTCACTGGGTCGTGCCGTTCCTCTCGGGTGCGCCGGCAGGTGCCAGGGGCGACGGCGGGCGCGTCGCGGTGGGCCAGTCCGGATCGGCGGCGGCGCCGCCCGACCACCGGCTGAGCTGAACCGCGGGCACCGGGTCGGTGGCCGGGCTGAGCACCGAGCGCACCACCAGAACGCACAGCAGCACCACGAAGGCGTCCCGGAGCACGACCGTGCCCAGGAACCAGTCCGGCGGCAGGCCCTTGTTCGCGGGGGTCAGGTAGTAGTACATCCGCGGCGCCCACACCAGGGCGTCCACCGCCATCCACGCCAGCAGCAACCGCCAACGCGGTAGCGCGAGCACCGCGAGCGGCACCAGCCACAGCGAGTACTGCGGGCTCCACACCTTGTTCACCAGCAGGAACGCCGCGACCACGAGGAACGCCAGCGATGCCAGCCGCGGCGGCTGCGGTGCGCGCAGCGCGAGCACGCAGATCGCGACGCAGCACAGGACGAAGAGCACGGCCGATACGGCGTTGAGCACGGCGGGAGGTTCACCGTCGGCGAGCTTGCCGTCGAAGCCGGGCCAGCCGGTGAAGTACTGCACGACGAAGTAGAGCGAGTCGGGATCAGCCGGGCGGGTTCGGTTGAGCCGGAAGAACTCCGACCAACCCGTGGGGTACAGCAGCGCCACCGGAGCGTTGGCGAGCACGAAGGCGCCGATCGCCGTACCGATCGTGCGGAGTGCCGTGCCGACCTCGCGCCGGCGCAGGCCCACGAGCAGGACCGGTAACAACAGCATCAGCGGGTAGAACTTGAAGGCGCCACCGATTCCCAGGAGCGCCCCGGCGAGCAACGGTCTGCGCCGGGCGAGCGCGACCATCCCGGCGGTGGCACAGGCCACCGCGAGCGCGTCGAAGTTGGTGAACACGTGCACCGCCACCAGCGGGGACACCGCCACCAGCGCCGCATCCCACGGTCGGTTCGGCCGCAGGGAGCGCACCGCCCACACCGTCACGAGCCATGCCAGCGCCAGCCATGCGGCGCCGATGTTGAAGTACACGACCACTGGGAGCGCCGTCGGCAGGACCGGAAGCACACCGGCGGCCCACACCCAGGCATCGGCGAGCCGCGCGTTGACGTACTGGAAGTACCCGGTGAGCACCGGGTACTCCATGTACCGCACCTGCTCGTCGTCGGTGCCCTCCCCCTCGATCCACGGGTCGCGGTAGGGCACCGCGCCGCGGTCGAGCCCCTCGATCCCCCACAGCGGGACGGTGTCGGAGTAGCACATCGCCACGTACTGGCGGCTGTTGCGCCAGTCCAGCGCGATGCTGCCGTCGTCGGTGGTGTACTGCTGCAGGCAGGGCGCCTTACCCAGCCAACCCCCGGCGAGCACGGCCACCGCGAGCAGCAGGATCACGCGCAGCGGCGTCCAGAAACGGCTCCGGCCGACCACGGCGTGCCGGCCGAGCGGCCCACCGACGAGCCGGCTGGCGGCAGCGGCGATCGGCTCTGTCCACGTCGGGACGACGCGCGCGGGCGGGACGTCCGGCTCCCGAACCCGCGGACTCACCCGACAGGACCCTCGTCGGTGGGGGCGGTGTTGGCGGCCGGCCTGCTGGACTGCGAGCGGTTCGAGGACGACCCCGGCGTCGTCCCCGATGTGCCGGACGTACCGCTGTCCTGTTGATCTGCGGACGTGGGCTGATCGTTGCTGCTGTTTCCGCTGCCGCTGTCGCCGCTTCCGCCGCCGCTGTTGCCGCTGTCGCTGCCGAAGCGGTCCGAGCGCGACGAGCTGTCGCCCGAGGAACCCTGGTCGTCGTCGGACGAGCTGCGGGAGTCGTTGTCGCTGTCCTCGTCGCGGTCGGAGTCCTCGTCGGAGTCCTCGTCGTCCTCATCGGGCGAGTTCGTCTCCGAGGCGGAGAGCGAGTCGTCGACAGGCGGATCGCCGAGCGGCACGAACTTCGAGAACTGCTCCACCGAGGTGCCCTTGACCGCGGTCTCCATGAACTCGTGCCAGATCTGGCCGGGCAGGCCGCTGCCGAAGATCGGACGGTTCTGGGCGTTGCGGATCGGGTCGCTCTTGTCCGACCCCACCCAGACCGCAGTGGAGACGGACGGGGTGAAACCGACCATCCAGGCGTCGCGGTTCTCGGTGGCGCTGTTCTCGAGCTGCGCCGTGCCCGTCTTCGCCGCGACCTCCCGGCCGGCCAGATCGAGGTTCTTCTTGGGGGCCACCTGGAGCATCGCCTCGATGACGTTGCGCGCCACCTGCTGCGGCACGGCCTGCCGCCCGTCCTTGGAGTCGTCGTGCTCGTAGAGGACCTCGCCGTCGGCCGCCTCCACGCGCGACACGATGTAGGGCTCGCGGTAGATGCCCTCGGCCGCGAACGTGGCGTAGGCGGAGGCCATGTCGACCGGGTGCACCTCCTTGTCGCCCAGCGCGATACCGCCGGTCGGGTCGGGCAGGAGGTCGTCCGGGATGCCGGCCTGGTGGGCGGCCTTGGCGACGTTGGGCGGGCCGACGTCGATACCCAGCTGGTAGAACCAGGTGTTGATCGACTCGTTGATAGCCGTGACCGCTCCGCACCGCTGGCAGTCGGCGCCCTCGGTGTTCCGCACCTTCCCGGCACGGCCCGTGAACTCCCTCGGTCCGGTGCCGTCGAACTGCGTGCCGAGGCCGAAGCCGTCGAGATCCTGTAGCGCGGCGGACAGCACGAAGGGCTTGAACGACGACCCTGGCTGGCGGAACGCCTCGCCCGCGTAGTCGATGCCCAGCCCGTTGGTGCCGCCGTAGTAGCTGATGATCGCCCCGGTCTTCGGGTCGATGGAGACCAGCCCGTAGCGCAGGTTGTCGGGCTGCTCCTTGACCTGGTCGTCCATGATGTCCACGGCCTCGCGCTGCAGCGGCGCCTGCACCGTGGTGGTGACCGTGACACCGCGGGTGGCGATGACGTCCGCGGTGATGCCGTGCCTCTCGAGCTCGCCGACGGCGCGCTCGTAGATGTGGTAGCGATCGTCACCCGGGATGCCGCCGCCGGTCTGCTCCGGGATCTCGGGTAGCACCGGGAACGTCTGCGTGGCCCGCTCGCCCTGGTCGAGCCATCCCTGCTCGACCATGCCGTTGAGCACGAAGTTCCAGCGCTCCTCCGAGCGCTCACGGTTCTTCGCCGGGTCCCAGCGCGAGGGCGACTGGATCACGCCGGCGAGCATCGCGCCCTCCGACACCGTGAGGTCCGAGACGGGCTTGTTGAAGTACGCCTGCGCCGCCGCCTGGATGCCGTAGGCACCCCGGCCGAAGTAGATCGTGTTGAGGTAGTTCTCGAGGATCTCGTCCTTGGTCTTCTCGCGGGAGATCTTGACCGCGAGGACGACCTCCTTGTACTTGCGCCACAGGGAGAAGTCGTCCTGGCCGGTGGACACCTTCACGTACTGCTGGGTGACGGTGGAGCCACCACCGGAACCGCCGGTGAGCTGGTTGTAGACGGCGCGGCCGATGCCCATCAGGTCGAAGCCGGGGTTGGAGTAGAAGGAGCGGTCCTCCGCGGACAGCACCGCGTCGCGCACGTGCTTCGGCACCTTGTCGAGCGTGACCGTGACCCGGTTGCCGTTCTCCGGGCGCACGGTGGCGAACTCCCCGCCGTCGTTGGCGAACTTGAACGTGGCGACCTGGGCGAGCGCCGCGTCCTGCGACGACGGCACGGGGAAGATGAACCAGCCGACGACGAACGCGACGAACGGGCCGATCAGCAGCAGCCCGAGCAGGACGTAGGACACCCGGCGCACCCGGCGCCACGGCGAGACCTTCCTGCGGCCGCGGCGCGAGTCGGCGGGCCGGCGGGTGCGTTCCGCGACCGCGGTGCCGGGGCCGTGGTCGCTCACGATGGCGGTGGCATCCGAGTCGTCGTGCGTGAGGAGGGGCACCGCCCGGCCCGTATCCGGCGCGCGCCGCCTCCCGGACGCCACGGGCGGGCCGTCCGTGCGGTAGCGCTGCGGTGGCATTCGGGGATCCTGCGGCGGCGGGCCCGGCCTGCGCTGCGGGCCACGGGGCGCGGAGGGGCCGCCTGCGTCCCAACCCGGTGCACCGCCGGGCCGGGGTGGGGGGCCGCCGTTGGGGTTGCGGGGCCGGCCCCTCGGCGCGTCGAACCGGGGGTCGCGCTGATCACTCACCGCTGCTCCGAGGGTTCGGGGGAAGGTTTGCGGTCACTCGGCGGCGGTCCTGCGTCGGTCGGACCCGCGGCTGTCGGGAGCGTCACCGGTGCCCATCACGTAGGACAGGACCAGGTGGTTCCAGCTGCAGGTGCGGCAGACCTCCACCACGTACACGGAGAAGTCGGCGTGGACGTTCGCCAGCTGCTCGAGCTCCTCGGGCTTGCGTGCGGATCCGGCGGCGTGCTTCAGCGCGTCGCCGAAGATCCACGAGACCTGGGTGAGGCGTTCCTTGCGGCAGACCGGGCACGTGCGATCAGTGGGTTCACCGTGGAACCGCGCTGCTCGGAGCAGGTACGGGCTCGCGTCGCAGACCTCGGCGACGCCGGCCCGACCGGAGTGGACGTCGGCGAGCAGCGCACGGCGCTGCAACGCGTAGTCGACCACCTGCCGCTGGGTGCGCACCCGGTCAGGGTACGCGGACCGCCCCTGTGAACGCGCGAGAACACCTCGGGCCGGCGCCACCGTTCGGTGACGGGTCGTCCTCACGCGTTCTCCAGACTGCGATCAGATGTATCGGCTCGATATAGTGGTCGGCACTATCGGCGCTGTCGAACTGCGGCTGCGGAGGTGAGGTCGTCGTGCTCGAGCTGGCGATCCTCGGTCTGCTCCAGGAAGCCCCGGTGCACGGCTACGAGCTGCGCAAGCAGCTCGGCCTCCGGCTGGGTGGGTTCCGGCTGTTCTCCTACGGCTCGCTGTACCCGGCGCTGCGCCGCCTCACCCGCGCCGGTCTGATCGTCGAGGCGCCGGAACAGGAGGCCCCGGAACCCGGCAGCTGGTCGCGGCGGAGCCGGCGGGTGTACCGGATCACCGCCGAGGGCAAGGAGCGCCTCTCCGAGCTGCTGTCCGAGGCCGGACCGCACGCGTGGGACGACGAGGGCTTCGGCGTCCACCTCGCCTTCTTCTCCCGCACGCCGGCCGAGGCCCGCATGCGGATCCTCGAGGGCCGCAGGCGGGCCGTCGAGGAGCGCCGCGAGGGTCTGCGGCACGCCCTCGTCCGGGCGCGGGAGCAGATCGACAACTACACCCAGCAGCTCCACCAGCTCGGCCTCGACACGTGCGATCGGGAAGTGCGGTGGCTCAACGAGCTGATCGCCACCGAGCGCGCCGCCCAGGACGAGGCGGAGCCGGAACCCCGAACACAAGAAGACGAGAGAAGGAGCCGCAATGAGTGAGGTCCGAGTCGCCATCGTCGGCGTGGGCAACTGCGCGGCGTCGCTGGTGCAGGGCGTGCACTACTACGCGGACGCCGACCCGGCCACCCGCGTCCCCGGTCTGATGCACGTCGAGTTCGGCGGCTACCACGTGCGCGACGTCAGCTTCGTCGCCGCGTTCGACGTCGACGCCAAGAAGGTGGGGCGCGACCTGTCCGAGGCGATCTCGGCCAGCGAGAACAACACGATCAAGATCTGTGACGTCCCACCGCTCGGGGTGCCGGTGCAGCGCGGCCACACGCTCGACGGGCTCGGCCGGTTCTACCGGGAGACGATCGACGAGTCCGACGACGCACCGGTCGACGTCGCGCAGGTCCTGCGCGACAACCGTGTCGACGTGCTGGTGTCCTACCTCCCGGTCGGCAGCGAGGAGGCCGACCGGTTCTACGCGCAGGCGGCCATCGACGCGGGCGTCGCCTTCGTCAACGCGCTGCCCGTGTTCATCGCCTCCGACCCCGAGTGGGCGGAGAAGTTCCGCGCCGCGGGCGTGCCGATCGTCGGCGACGACATCAAGAGCCAGGTGGGCGCCACGATCACCCACCGCGTGCTGGCCCGGCTGTTCGAGGACCGCGGTGTGCAGCTCGATCGCACGATGCAGCTCAACGTGGGCGGGAACATGGACTTCCTGAACATGAAGGAGCTCGAGCGGCTGGAGTCGAAGAAGATCTCCAAGACCCAGTCGGTCACCTCGCAGGTGGACCGCGACCTGGGCAAGGACAACGTCCACATCGGGCCTTCGGACTACGTCGCGTGGCTCGACGACCGCAAATGGGCCTACGTCCGGCTGGAGGGAAGGGCCTTCGGCGACGTGCCGCTGAACCTGGAGTACAAGCTCGAGGTCTGGGATTCACCCAACTCCGCGGGCATCATCATCGACGCCGTGCGGGCGGCCAAACTCGCCAAGGACCGGGGCATCGGCGGGCCGATCCTCTCCGCGTCGAGCTACTTCATGAAGTCGCCGCCCGAGCAGTACCGCGACGACGTCGCCCGGGATGCGGTGGAGGAGTTCATCAGGGGCGAGCGGGAGCGCTGAGACCGCTCCACCAGCTCCGGAACCGCATCCAGCCCCGGTCGTGGCCCCACCAGCCACGACCGGGGCTGATTCGTTTCCAGACCGACAACCTTTCCGAGAACGCCCGATCCGTTCCGCTTCGAAAACACCTTCACTCGTCTGCACCAATAACGAACGCATCACGGGGGACTTCGTGGCGCAGGTCACCCAGGTTGCGGAGATCAACTTGCCGAAGGTGCCGGATAACCGTCCGACACCTACCCTATTCGGCGCAGTGGCTCGTGAGCAGGTTCACCGGATAGCCCGCCGGATAATGAGACATCCGTCATGGCTGCGCATCGAAATGCGTTCGTAATCTGCTGCACGGCTCTGCGCCACCGAAGCTCAACCGGAGCGGCGGGCGCAGGGTCACCGCCGGACAGGCGGGATGCGACACGGCCAGGATGCGACAACGAGCCGTGCAGGGCGCACCCCGCCGGTTCCTTCGGGCTTCCCCCGGCCCGCAGGACCGGTCCGCCGGTGCTACCCCGAGGACCACCCCGTGCCCACACACCTCCCCGCCCTCGCGACCCGTGCCGCCGTCGTGACCACCGTCGCTGCCGTCGCCACTGTCATCGGAGTGCTGCCGGCCACCGCCGGCGCCGCTCCGGCTGCGCCTGTCGCGGTCGCCGTCACCCCGGTCGTCAAGACCGCACCCTCGGCCGCCGCGCTCCCCGAGCCCGCCGTGTCGGCCGCCGCCGTGGCATCGGCCGCCCGCGCGGCCGCGCTCGACCATGCGATGACCAAGATCGGCTCGCCGTACCGGTACGGCGCCACCGGCCCCAACGCCTTCGACTGCTCCGGCCTCGTCTCATGGGCGTTCAAGAAGGCCGGCGTCGCCCTGCCCCGCACCAGCAAGGCGATGTCGCGGGTCGGCACGCCGGTCTCGCGTGACGAGCTGCGCCCCGGCGACCTCGTGTTCTTCTACCGGCCGGTGAGCCACGTCGGGATCTACATCGGCGACAACAAGATCCTGCACGCGAGCACCCGGAAGAGCCCGGTGAAGATCTCCGACATGAGCCGGATGAAGTTCAACTCCGCCCGCCGGATCTGAGCACGGGGGAGATCTTTGCGGTCACCCGGCGAGCCCGAGCATCTCCGGCCGCCGGGCGAGCCGCCGCCACACCGCGCCCGGCTCCCGCACCAGCCGGCGAGCCGTCAGGTCGAGGAGACCACCGACGCTGCGGAGCTCCGCCACCATACTCGCGTCGTCGACACGGTGCAGCTGTTGGGTGACGCGGCCGGTGTGGCCGCCGGGCCACTGGAACACGCACGACACGTCCACCTCGTGTCCGAGGCGCAGCTCCTGCACGAACCGCACGGTGGTCTCCAGGGTCACCGGGCCGAGCCCGGCTCGGCGCATCTCCTCCAGGTCGACCCCGGCGGCGTCGAGCAGCTTCCACCGCGCGTGGTCGGCGTACTGCAGGTAGGCGGCGGTGGTGACGTGGCCCTGGATGTCCAGCTCGTAGGAGCGCACCTCCAGCCGCACCTGGAACGGTGCGGTCACGACCGGGGCCGCCCGGTGTGCGCGAGGAACATCTCGATCACCGCGTCGAGGTGGCGGAGGAACCGGTCACCGGCCGGGTCGACGGTGATCTGCTGGTCGACCACCCCCTTCACCACGGCGGTGAGGACATCCACGGCCTCCCGGCCGGTGACACCCGCCGCGGCCAGGGCGGCGCGCCAGGCACCGAAGGCACGTCGGGCCAACGCGAGCGACTCCGCGGACGGCGTGAATCCCGGGACCGTGCGCTGTGCGATGAGCTGGTAGCGCGGTGGGTTCGCGACGCAGAAGTCCGCGAAGACCCTTGCGGCCCGCCGGACGTCGAGCGGCTCCGCGGCGGCGAGGCTCTCCAGGAACTGCTGGTGTCCCTGGGCGTACATGCGGTCGTACAGGACGTTCTTGCTCGGGACGTACCAGGCCAGCGACTGAGGTCGCATCGCCAGCCGGGACGCCAGCTCGCGCAACGCGATCCCGGCGATCCCCTCCTCCGCCGCCAGTTGCCAGGCGGTTCCGAGAATCTCCTCCATGATGGCCCGTCGCCGCCGCGTGGCCCTGTCGGCAACAGGGATCTCTGTCATGAACAGGGAAGGTAGCCGACGGTGGGGACGATGGCCAGGTACATCGAAGGTCTCAGCCGCGGATCCCCCGGCGGACCGATGCTGCACCCCGCCGGCGCTCGTACGATCGGTGCGGTGAGCTCCGATGCCGACCGCAGCCACCTCCGCATCTCCGACGCCGACCGCGCCGCGGCGGCCGAGCGACTGCGGATCGCGGTCGACGAGGGCCGGCTCGACCTCGACGAGTACGACACCCGGCTGCGCTCGGCGTACGCCGCCATCACCTACGGCGAGCTCGAGCCCATCACCGCCGACCTGCCGGCCGTGCCGCCACCGGCGCTCCCTGCCGTGAAGGAGCCTGCGGCGGTCGCCGCGCGCCACAACTGGCTGAACGAGTGGCGCGAGTGGCTCGGCGGCGCGATCATCATGATCGCCATCTGGGGCACCACGTCGCTGGTGTCCGGCTCGCTCCACGCGTTCTGGCCCGCGATCCCGCTCGGGATCTGGGCCGCCGTGCTGGTCGCGGGCGCGCTCGGGAAGAAGGAGAAGGGCGCCTGACCGTCACCTCGCGGCGTCGGCCGCGATCGCCAAGAGCGAGAGCGCGTCGTGCTCGGGGGTGCCCGGCGCAGCCAGGAGGACGGTGACCCGGGTGCTGCCGTCGCCGGAGCGCAGCACCTCCCACGCCAGGGACATCGTGCCCACCGTGGGGTGGTGGACGACCTTCTGCGCGCCGCTCTTGCGACGGACGTCGTGGCGTTCCCAGAGGGCGGCGAACTCCGGGCTCGCCGCCGACAGTTCCTCCACCAGCGCCGCGACATCGGGCGCGTCCGGATCGGTGGCGAGCACGGTGCGGAGGTCTGCCACCGCTCCCGCCGCCGCCGACCGCCAGTCCCCGAACAGCGCCGGCGCGGCCGGGTGCCGGAACATGTAGCGGATCGTGTTCCGCCGGGCGGCCGGCCACTCGGCGAGGCCGTGGTAGAGCGCAAGGCCCTCGGGGTTGGCGGCGAGGACGTCGCTCGTGCGGCTCAGCGCCAGCGCAGGGCTCGGCCGCAGGCTCTCCAGCAACAGCTTCATGGTCGCCGGGACCGTCCGCGCCGGCGGGTGGCGCACCGGCCTGCGCCGGGCGACGTGGTCGGCGAGCGCGTACAGGTGGGTCCGCGCGTCGTCGTCGAGCCGCAACGCGCTCGCCAGCGCGCCGAGCACCGCGCTGCTCGGGTTGGTCTCCTTGCCCTGCTCCAGCCGGATGTAGTAGTCGACGCTCACCCCGGCGAGGGCGGCCAGCTCCTCACGTCGCAGGCCGGGCGTACGCCGCAGCCCCACGCCGACGGGCAACCCCACGTCCTCGGGCCGGATCCGGGCCCGCCGGGCCCGCAGGAAGGCGGCCAGCGCTGTCGAACTCACGACACCCATCGTCGCAGCCCCCGGGCGGTCGTGGGTGGCCCTGACACTGCCACCGACGCGGCGACCAGGAACGACGCACCCTGAACGGCTCGCGGGACGGCGCGCACCGTGGGTGCATGCCGACCACCCCGCTGCGCCAGCAGCCCACCTCCGCCGCTCGGGCCACCGGACCGCGACGCTGGAAGATGTGGGTGCTGCTGACCTGCGCGATCTACCCGCTGATCCTCGTCATCGTGACCCTCACGGACCCGTGGGTGCACGATCTCCCGGCCGCAGTGCGCTTCCTGATCGTCGTACCGATCATGACCGCGACGGTGGTCTGGGGCGTGTTGCCGCAGATCCAACGCCGGTTCCGGACCTGGCTGTCCCGCTGAGCTGGACGAGTAGGTCCGAACTCAATCAAGTCGCGGAGACCGGACATCGCGGGCTGGACCTCGCGGACCGTGTCGACGCAGGATCGTCCCCTCGGCCAAACGGACCCAGCAGGCAGGATCGGTTTCCGCTGATCCGCCGGTGATCGCCGGAATCGGGACATCAGCTGCATAGGTTAGGTGCAGGTCATATCCCGATCCGGCCGATCATGGCGCCCGCAAATGATCAAGACAGCGGGCCTCCGCTGCGCCGTGGCTTCTACCTGATCAAGAAGCCGTCGCGCGGGCGCGCCGTCCCCGACTCGTAACCCACGCAGCCACCACCGCCAGCAGGATCTCCTCGCGAGCCCACCGTTCACCTCGACCTCGCACCTGTGGAGTTGCTCGTCGGGGACCACCAGGTCGTGTCTGGCCGGGTCGCGTAGCGGCTGCCGACGATCACTCGCGCAGCTCGATCCGTGGTCAGCCTGCGTCGATGATCGGGACCACAGGATAGTGGCGTAGGCGCCCGGCAGAGACGGGCTCGTCCACAACCGCCGTGCCCCCGCGTCGGGGACGGCCGTCCGCGCAACCACGGGATTCGGTAGTTCTGCCCACCCAGCCATCTGCACAGGTGGCGGGGTCGACGCGAACCGGGGAACCCGCCAAGGGCCGGCTGGTGTGGGTCCGCCGGCCGGCCCGGGTCGGGGACGGCGCGCCACACAGACTTTTCATGGTCACATCGACACCACGGTTCTCAGACCAAGATCGAACAGCAGTGGCGTCGACATGACCATGAAAGACCCGCATGATCGTTCCGAAACCCGGCGCAGCGCCCTGAGCAGGGCGTTCCACCTTTACCTCGGACCGATCATCAGCCGCCCGGGCGGACCACCGACCTCTAATCGAGTTCGGACGTACTCGTCTAGATCACCACGTTGACCAGCCGACCGGGCACCACGATCACCTTGCGGGCCGCCCGGCCGTCCAGCGCCAGGACGACCTTCTCCTCGGCCCGCGCCGCCGCCTCCACCTGCTCGGGCGTGGCGTCCGCCGGCACGGTGATCCGCGAGCGCACCTTTCCGTTGATCTGGATCGGGTACTCGACCGTCTCCGCCAGCAGGTAGCGCTCGTCGGCCACCGGGAACGGTCCGTGGGCCAGCGAGCCCTCGTGGCCCAGCAGCGACCACAGCTCCTCGGCGACGTGCGGCGTCAGCGGCGCCATCATCAGCACCAGCTGCTCCGCGACGGAGCGGGGCACGCCGGTCGCGCCGTAGACCTTGGTCAGGTGGTTGTTCAGCTCGATCAGCTTCGCCGCCGCCGTGTTGTAGCGCAGCGCCGCGAAGTCGGCGTGCACGCCGGCGATCGCCCGGTGCAGGGCCCGCAGCGTCTCGGTGTCCGGCTCGTCGTCGGTGACCCGGGTCGCGCCGGTCTGCTCGTCCACCAGATTGCGCCAGACGCGCTGCAGGAAGCGCTGCGAACCGACCACGTCGCGGGTGGACCAGGGCCGGGAGACCTCCAGCGGGCCCGTCGACATCTCGTACAGGCGGAAGGTGTCGGCGCCGTAGCGCTCGCACATCTCGTCGGGAGTCACCACGTTCCTCAGCGACTTGCCCATCTTCCCGTACTCCCGACGGACCGGCTGGCCGTTCCACGTGAAACCACCGTCGTCGCCCTCGACGACCTCCTCCGCCTGCACGTAGGTGCCGCGGGCGTCGGTGTAGGCGTAGGCCTGGATGTAGCCCTGGTTGACCAGCCTGCGGAACGGCTCCTCCGAGCTCAGGTGGCCCAGGTCGTACAGGACCTTGTGCCAGAACCGCGCGTACAGCAGGTGCAGCACCGCGTGCTCCATGCCGCCGACGTACAGGTCGACGCCGCCGGGGTCGTTCGGCCTCGACGGGTCCTTGCCCATCCAGTACCGCTCGACCTCCGGATCGACGAACCGCTCGTGGTTCTGCGGGTCCAGGTACCGGATCGGGTACCAGCACGAGCCGGCCCACTGGGGCATCGTGTTGGTCTCGCGGCGGTACCGCTTGGGCCCGTCCCCCAGGTCCAGCTCGACCTCGACCCAGTCGGATGCGCGCGACAGCGGCGTTTCCGGCTCCGTGTCGGCGTCGTCCGCGGTGTAGGTCTTGGGGGAGTAGTCGTCGACGTCGGGCAGCTCGACGGGCAGGTGGTCGTCGGGCAGCGCGATCGGGCCGTCCTCGTCCCAGACGATCGGGAACGGCTCGCCCCAGTAGCGCTGCCGCGAGAACAGCCAGTCGCGCAGCTTGTACTGGACCACCGCCTCGCCGGCGCCGCGCGCCGTCAGCCACTCCGTGATGGTCAGCTTCGCCTCGGCGACCCCCATGCCGTCCAGGCTGATCTCGGCGTTCGCCGAGTTGATCGCCGGGCCGTCGCCGGTGAACGCCGCACCGTCGAAGCCCTCGCTCGGCTGCACCGTGCGCACGATCGGCAGCCCGAAGGCCTCGGCGAAGTCCCAGTCGCGCTGGTCCTGCCCGGGCACGGCCATGATCGCGCCGGTGCCGTAGCCCATCAGCACGTAGTCGGCGACGAAGACGGGGATGCGCTCGTCGTTGACCGGGTTGGTGGCATAGGCCCCGGTGAAGACGCCCGTCTTCTCCCGGTTCTCCTGGCGGTCCAGCTCGGACTTGCGCGAGGCCGCGGTGCGGTACGCGGAGACGGCCTCGTGCGGCGTGGCCGCCCCACCCGTCCAGCGCGCGTCGACGCCGTCCGGCCACTGGGCGGGCACCATCGCGTCGACCAGCGGGTGCTCGGGAGCCAGCACCATGTAGGTGGCGCCGAACAGCGTGTCCGGACGCGTGGTGAAGACCTCGATCGCGGTGCCGTCCACCGGGAAACGGACCTGCGCGCCCTCGGAGCGGCCGATCCAGTTCCGCTGCATCGTCTTGACCGCATCGGACCAGTCCAGCCGGTCCAGGTCGTCGATCAGGCGGTCCGAGTAGGCCGTGATCCGCATCATCCACTGCTTCAGGTTGCGGCGGAACACGGGGAAGTTCCCCCGCTCGCTGCGCCCGTCGGGGGTGATCTCCTCGTTGGCCAGCACGGTGCCCAGGCCGGGGCACCAGTTCACCGGCGCCTCCGAGATGTAGGCCAGCCGGTGGGAGTCGATGACCTGCCGCTGCTCGGCCCGCGTCAGCTCGCACCACCCGCGGCCATCCGGCGTGCGCCGCTCGTCCTGCGCGAACTCCGCCTCCAGCTCGGCGATGGGGCGAGCCGACTGCTGCTTCTCGTCGTACCAGCTGTTGTAGATCTGCAGGAAGATCCACTGGGTCCAGCGGTAGAACTCGACGTCGGTGGTGGCCACCGAGCGACGCTCGTCATGGGCCAGCCCCAGCTGCCGCAGCTGCGCCTTGTAGCGCTGGATGTTCTCCTCGGTGGTCTTGCGCGGGTGCGTGCCCGTCTGCACCGCGTACTGCTCCGCCGGCAGGCCGAACGCGTCGAAGCCCATCGTGTGCAGCACGGTGCGGCCGTTCATGCGCAGGTAGCGGCCCAGCACATCGGTGCCGATGAAGCCCAACGGGTGGCCGACATGCAGCCCGGAACCGGACGGGTACGGGAACATGTCCAGCAGGTAGACCTTGTCGCCACCGGTGGCGTCCGGATCGGCCCACGGCCCGGACGGGTTCGGCGCATGGAACGTGCCCTCGTGCTCCCACCGGTCCTGCCAGCGGCGCTCGATCTGCGCGGCCAGCGCGGCGCCATAGCGGAACGGCGGCACACCCTCCGCGCTCGCACCGCCCCCGGCGTCGGTGCGCTCCGACGCGGCTGCGGTCGTGTCCGTGCTCATGTCCCGCTCCTGGGAAGTCCGTGGGTGGCCCGAAAACCAGAAGACCCCCCTGCCTCCAGGCAGAAGGGGTCGGCCGCGCCGGGGCGTGGGATGCACGCTCAGTGCGGCGCGGCCTCGAGAAGGAGTCGGCGGGCCACGTCAACAGGGTAACGCCGCCGGTCACACCCGCGCGATCGGGTACTCGGCCGGAAGCCGGGCCGTCGAGACAAGTGGTGGGCCCCGGCGGCGGACACTAACCTGTTCGCCGTGCCGCTGTCCGTCCGCCTCGTCCTGGGTGTCCTGCTCGTCGTGCTGGGTGCCGCGCTGCTCACGATCTCCTTCCTCGGGCTGCGCCGGAAGCTGCGCCGCAACCGCTGGGCGGGGGTGCGCACACCCGCGAGCCTGCGCTCGGACGCCGCGTTCGCCGTGGCCAACCAGGTGGCGGCAGCCCCGCTCGGCGCGGCGGGCGGCGTCGCCGTCGCCGGCGGCGCGGCGCTGCTGGCCGGCGCCACGGGCGTGCTCGGCTGGACGCTCGTCGCCGTGAGCGTGATCGCCGTGTTCGTGCTCGCCGGGGTCGGAGGTGTGGCCGGGGACCGCGCGGCCGGCGCCGTGCCGCCCGCGGCGCCCGAGCCCTCGGCGTGCGGCGGGGCGTGCGCGGGCTGCGACCTCGTCGCAGGTTGCCGGACCGCGCCGGCCGGTGCCCGGCAGGGCTGAGGAGCCAGGCGGCGTCATATAGGGCCCGCAAGCCCGCCGGAGCGAAGCGGAGGCAACTCAACTCAGTTGTTGCGCAGGTCCGTCGGGTAGGTCGCCAGCAGCGACAGCGGCATGCCCTGGCGGCGCAGCACATGCCCCCACAGCCGGGAGTCGTGGCGGGCCAGCACGTCGTCCGGGATGGCGGGCACGACGATCCAGTCGCCGCGCTCGATCTCACCCGCGAGCTGCCCGGCGTCCCAGCCCGAGTAGCCGGCGAACACGCGCAGCCCACGCAGGTTCGGTGCGATGGCGGCCGGGTCCGAGTCGAGGTCGACCAGCGCCACCGGGCCGCGGACCGTGATCAGCCCGTCCACCGCGCTCGGGTCCTGCCCGGTGCGCACGGCCGCGAGGCACAGCGCCGTCTCGCTCTCCACCGGCCCTCCGACGAACACCGCGGGCGGCTGCGACGACAGCGGCGCCCACGACGGGAGGACGTCGCGCACGGTGACCTCACTCGGCCGGTTCAGGACGACGCCGAGGGTGCCGCGGTCCCGGTGTTCGATGATGTAGATCACAGTGCGCCGGAAGTGGGGGTCGAGCAGTCCGGGAGCCGCCACCAGCAGGGTGCCCGGCGCCACCTCCGAACCGGGAACCGAACCAGAACGGGAGCGCTCGTCCACCACGCGCCCATCGTTGCACCCCGCTCAGCGCGTAGCCTCCAGCCGTGCCGACATCGGGCCCAGGGTCGCCGTCCGCCGCTCCGGCGGCCCCGGACGAGCGGCTGGGCCTGGGCCGGCTCCTGCGCACGCGAGGCTTCCGCCGGCTGCTGGCCGTGCGCTTCACCACGCAGTGGGGCGACGGCATGTTCCAGGCCGCGCTCGGCGGAGCCGTGCTGTTCAACCCGGAGCGGCAGGCCGACCCGCTCGCCGTCGCGGCCGGGCTCGCCGTGCTCCTGCTCCCGTACTCCCTGATCGGGCCGTTCGCCGGCGCGCTCATCGACCGCTGGGACCGCCGGCGGGTACTGCTGGTCGCCAACGTCGTGCGCGCAGGCCTCGTGGTGGTCGTCGCGGCCGTGGTGCTGGCCGGCGGCGCCGGCCTGCCGCTCTACGTGCCCGCCCTCGCGGTGGCCGGGGTGAGCCGGTTCGTGCTCGCCGGGTTGTCGGTGGCGCTGCCGCACGTCGTTCCGCGCCAGCACCTGGTGGAAGCCAACACCTTCGCGGTGACGGCGGGCGCCGCGATGGCCGCGTTGGGCGGGGCCACCGCGATCGGGCTGCGCGAGCTCGTCGGCACGGGCAACGCCGGCTCCGGCACCGTGACGCTCATGGCGACCGCGGGCTCGCTGGTCGCCGCCGTGCTGGCCGCCGGGTTCCGCCGCGGGCGGCTCGGCCCCGACCGCACCGACGGGCGTCCCAGCACCGCCGGCAGCGTGCTGCACGGGTTCGCCGACGGGGCACGGGCGACGATCGCCACCCCGTCGGTGGCGGCGTCGTTCCTCGCCCTGGCCGCCCACCGGATCGCGTTCGGTGTCTCGACCCTGCTCTCCCTGCTGTTGTTCCGGTACGCGTTCACCGATGCCGGCCCGCTGCGCGCCGGCATGGCCGGCCTCGGCGAGGCGGTCGTGCTCGCCGCGGCCGGGCTGGGCACGGCGGCGCTGCTCGCCCCGTGGATGGTGCGCCGGTGGGGACGGCCACGAACGGTGCGGGTGGCGCTCGTGGTGGCCACGGTCACGCAGCTCGCACTCGCGGCCCTGCTCTCGCTGCCCGTGGTGATGGTGGCCGCGTTCGTGCTGGGACTCACCGGCCAGATCGTCAAGCTCTGCGCCGACGCCGCCGTGCAGGGCGAGGTGCGGGACGAGGTGCTCGGCCGCGTGTTCGCCCTCTACGACATCGTCTTCAACGTCGGGTACGTGCTGGCGGTCACCGCGGCCGCCCTGCTCAGCCCGCCCGACGGCGTCGCCCCGTGGCTGCTCGCCGCGGCCGCCCTGCTGTACGTGCTCGGCCTCCTGGGCCACGACCTGCAGCTGCGCCGGATTCGCCGGCTCGAGGCGGCGTCAACCGAGATTCTGGGCGGCCCACTTCCGTAGTTCGACCTCCGCCTCCTCATGGGACAGCGGGCCGCGTTCCATGCGCAGGGCGAGGAGATGCTTGTAGGCCTTGCCGACCAGCGGGCTCGGCGGGATGCCGAGCATCCGCATGATCTCGTTGCCGTCCAGGTCGGGGCGGATCGCGTCGAGTGCCTCCTGCTCGCGCAGGTGGGCGATCCGATCCTCGAGGGAGTCGTAGCTGCGCTGGAGGGCGGCGGCCCGGCGCCGGTTGCGGGTGGTGCAGTCCGAGCGCACGAGCTTGTGCAGCCGGTCGAGCAGCGGCCCGGCGTCGGTGACGTAGCGGCGGACGGCCGAGTCGGTCCACTCGCCACCCGAGTAGCCGTGGAAGCGCAGGTGCAGGAACACCAGCTGGGCGACGTCCTCGATGATCTGCTTGGAGTACCGCAGCTCGCGCAGCCGGCGCCGCACCATCTTCGCCCCGACCACCTCGTGGTGGTGGAAGCTCACGCGGCCGTCCTGCTCCTTGCGGCGGGTGTCCGGCTTGCCGATGTCGTGCAGCAGCGCGGCGAGCCGGAGCACGAGATCGGGGCCGTCGGTCTCGCGGTCGATCGCCTGCTCCATGACGACGAGCGAGTGGGTGTAGACGTCCTTGTGCTGCATGTGCTCGTCGATCGCGAGCCGCATGGCCGGGACCTCGGGCAGCACCAGCTCGCAGAGCCCCGTGTCGACCATCAGCTCGATCCCCCGCCGCGGGTATCTGCCGAGCATCAGCTTGCTCAGCTCGGCCTGCACGCGCTCGCGGGTGATGCGAGCCAGCTCGCCCGCCATCTCTGTCATTGCGACGATAACCCGTGGGGCGGGGGTGAGACCGAGCTGGGAGACGAACCGGGCGGCCCGCAGCATGCGCAGCGGGTCGTCGGCGAACGACTCCTCCGGCGTGGCGGGGGTGTCGAGGCTGCCCGCGGCGAGCGCGGCGAGCCCTCCGTACGGGTCGACGAACCGCCGCTCGGTGCCGGTGAGCTCCACCGCCATCGCGTTCACCGTGAAGTCCCGCCGGACGAGGTCGTCCTCGATCGTGTCGCCGAACCGCACGACGGGGTTGCGGGAGACGCGGTCGTAGGCGTCGGCGCGGAACGTCGTGACCTCCACCGTGGTGCCGTTCTTGCGGGCGCCGATCGTGCCGAAGGCGATGCCGGTGTCCCAGACGGCGTCGGTCCACCCGTCGACGAGGGCACGGACGGCGTCGGGGCGGGCGTCGGTGGTGAAGTCGAGGTCGGAGACGTCGCGACCGAGGAGCGCGTCCCGGACGCTGCCACCCACCAGGTAGAGCTGGTGGCCTGCGGCGGCGAACCGGCTCGCGAGCTCTTCCGCGACCGGGCCGATCGTCACCATCTGCACGACCGCATTCTCCTGGGCTCGCAGAAGATCGGGGGACGCGGCGCCGGGGGCCGTGGCAGGTGCAGACACGGCGGGCCAGTCTAGGCGTCGCCCGTTCAGGGGGCGACGAGGATAGGCAACGTGGCCACGGGCGTCCACGACTGCCGCGCAGCCGAGCCGATCCGACACAGCCGCTCACGGCGGCGTTCAGGGCCCGTCCCTCGTTACCATCCCCACATGTCCTCATCCCGCGGCCGCTCCGGGGGGCGTCGCGGGGGTCGACCTGCCGAACGCCGCAGACGGCTGCGCACGGTCGACGAGACGTCGGCCGGCGGGCTCGTCGTGAACCACGCCACCGGCGCAGCCGCGGTGATCGGCCGTCTCGACCGCAGGGGTCGCCTCCTGTGGTCGCTGCCCAAGGGGCACATCGAGGCGGGTGAGACGGCCGAGGAGGCGGCGGTGCGCGAGGTCGAGGAGGAGACCGGCATCATCGGCCGCGTGGTCGCACCGCTCGGCACGATCGACTTCTGGTTCGTCGCCGAGGACCGACGCGTCCACAAGACCGTGCACCACTTCCTGCTGCAGGCGCTCGGCGGAGACCTGTGCGACGACGACGTCGAGGTGGCCGAGGTGGCCTGGGTGCCGCTCGACGAGCTCGAGAACCGCCTCGCCTACGCCGACGAACGCCGCCTGATCAGGAGGGCCAACGAGCTGCTGGAGGAGTCCGCGTGAAGCCGGTCGCGACGCTCGTCGCGATCACCCTGCTGACGATGGCCGGCCTGTTCGGCGCCGGTCCGTTCCCCGTTGCGACCGCTGCCCCGGCGCCGGCGCAAGGCGGTGCGGCGGACGGGCCGCTGCGGCTGGAGCTCACGGAGCTGTCCCCGCGGGTGGTCACGGCGGGCGGACCGCATGACCTGCTGGTCGCGGGCACGCTCACCAACACCGGCGACGTCCCGGTGCGCGATCTGGCCATCCGGGTGCAGCGCGGCAACCCGCTCGGGACGGAGGGCGCTCTGCGGGACGCGCTCGACGGTGCGGCCCGCACCGACGCGATCACCCCCCAGTTCCTGCCCCTTCCGGAGCTCGCGCCCGGCGCGCAGGTGCCGGTGCGCCTGACGCTGCCGCTGCGAGGTGCGCCCGAGACCAGTCTTGCGTTGAACGCCACCGGCGTGCACGAGCTGTTGGTGAACGTCAACGGGTCGCCCGGGGACGGGGCGCGGGCCCGGCTGGCCTCGGTCCGGATGCTGCTGCCGGTGCTCTCGCTGCCGCCGGACCCGGCGGAGCCGAACCAGGTGCCGGCAGCCACCACCGGCGGGGCCACGCCCTTCTCGATGCTCGTCCCGGTGGCCGACGTCCCACGCCGGCTCGCCACCGTCCCGGGCGAGCCCACTCTGCTCGCCGACGACGACCTGGCCGCCTCCTTCGCCCCGGACGGGCGCCTCGGCGGGCTCGTCGGAGCACTCGCGCGGAACGCGCCAGCGGAGTCCCGGGTACGCGACACGACGTGTCTCGCCATCGATCCGGATCTGGCGGAGACCGCGGCGCTGATGCGGAGCCCGAACGGCTACCAGGTCGTGGGCCCGGACAGCACGCCTGTTGCGGGCTCCGGCGGGACGGTAGCGGGCCAGTGGCTCGACCAGCTCGCGTCGGTGGCACGCGGCGGCTGCGTGATCGCGCTGCCCTACGCCGACGCCGACCTCGTGGCCCTCACCCGTGCAGGCATGGGCGACCTGGCCGCCTCGGCGGTCACGGACGGTCGCGCGGCGCTGCAGAAAATCCTCCAGACGCCGGTGGTGCCGGACGTCACCTGGCCGGTCGAGGGCGCCGTCGACGATGCGGCGCTGGCCATGGCCGCGAGTACCGGCGGGCGCTCGCTGCTGCTGTCGGCCGACGCCGTCGAGCAGGGGCGGACGCCACGGCACTCGGGCGTGCAGCCGATCGCCGGCGGTCAGCGCGCCCAGTTCACGGTGCTGACCGATCCGCTCCTCACCCGGGCGGCCACCGGCCTCGCCGACACGCCCGGCAGCGATCTCGGCGCGGTTCGAGGCACCTCGGCGGCCTCGATCAGCCCGGCGGGCACCGTGAGCCCGCTCTCCACGCAGGACCTCATCGGCACGCTCGCGTTCCGGACCCAGGAGCCGGTGGACGTCGCCGAGCGCGCAGCCGGGCCGCTCGTGCTCGCCCCGCCACACCGGTGGACGGCCGACGGTGCCGCCACCGAGGCGCTGCTGGGCGCCGTGGACCAACTGCTCGACGTCGGGCGCATCGTGCCCCGCGGGCTCGACGACGTGCTGGCCGCCGGGGCGCCCACCGGGGCGGCAGCGCTGCCGATCACCTACCCGTTGCAGGTCGGCGGCCGTGAGGTGCCCGGTCGGCCGCTCGACAGCGTCCGCGCCACCTCCGCGGAGGTCGACGACCTCGCCTCGGCCGCCGTGCCGAACTCCGGTGTGGGGGTCAGCCCCGAGGAGGCCTTCACACCTCTGCGGCGCGGCCTCCTCCGACCGGCCTCGGCGGCGTGGCGCAACCGGCCGGACGCTGCGCAGACCGCCGCCACGGCACTGGCCGACCGCGTGGCCGGGCTGCGGGGATCGGTGCGCGTACTCGAGCCGCCGGGCCCGTACTCCCTCGGCACGTCCGACGCCCCGATCCTGATCACGGTGGCGAACGGTCTCCCGGTCACGGTGCGAGTGGCCGTGCAGATCCTTCCGTCGTCCGGCCTGCGCGTCGCCCCGATCGAGCCGCAGGAGGTGCCCCCGCTGGGGAGGCGCCAGGTGCGGGTGAGCGCCGAGGTGACGCGGTCGGGGCAGTTCAGCGTGCAGGCCGCGGTGCGCACCCCGAACGGTGAGCTGCTCGGGCCGCCGAGCCGGTTGCGGGTGCGCTCCACCGCCTACGGCACCATCACCGTGTGGTTGACGGCGAGCGCGGGCATCCTCCTCGTGGTGCTGGCCGGCCGTCGGGTCGTGCGCCGGATCCGGGGGGAGCCGGGGAGCCGACGGCCCGGATCGGGCCCGCCCCCGCCGCCCCTGCCGGAGGTGCCGGCGGAACCGCGTCTCGACCACAGCGGCGACCCGTTCCCGGACCCGCTCGCCGTCACGGACCGGCTTCCGGCGGTCCCACCCCGCGGCGAGCGCCCGCCCCCCGGCCCGCCGCGCGTCCCGAGTCCGTGACCGATCCCGCGCCGGACGACGCGATCACCGAACGGATCCCGATCGTGCCGGCGCCGCGCGCCGAACCGTCCCTCGGCCGGTCCAGCAGCCTGATGGCGCTGGGGAGCCTGGCCAGCCGGCTCACCGGCTTCCTGCGGCAGGTTGCGCTGTTCACGGTGCTCGGCGCCACCGTGCTCAACGACTCCTACACGCTGTCGAACACGCTGCCGAACATCGTCTACGAGCTGCTCATCGGTGGCGCCCTGAGCAGCATGATGATCCCGTTGCTCGTGCGCGCTCAGCGCGAGGACCCGGACGGCGGCGAGGCCTACACCCGCAAGCTGATCACGCTCACCGGCGCGGCCCTGCTGGTGGCCACCGCGGCCGGTCTCCTCGCGGCACCGCTGCTGACCCAGCTCTACCTGGGCGGGCAGACCACGAGCAAGGCCGACCCGCAGCTCGCCACCACGCTCGCCTACATGCTCCTGCCGCAGATCTTCTTCTACGGCCTCGGCGCACTGCTCGGGGCGGTGCTCAACAGCCGCGGCGCGTTCGGCGCGTTCGGCTGGGCGCCCGTGCTCAACAACGTCGTCGTGCTCGGCATCGTCGCGGCGTACCTCGTGGTGCCCGGCAACGCGCAGCTGCTCGTGCTCGGTGTCGGCACCACCCTCGGGATCGCGGTGCAGACGCTCGTGCTGGTGCCCGCCGCCCGCCGCGTGGGCTTCCGGTACCGCCCGCAGTGGGGCTGGGACCCGCGCCTGACCACGGCGGCAAGCCTCGGGGCGTGGGCCGTGGTCTACGTGCTGATCGGGCAGGCCGGCCTGATCGTCACCACCCGCGTGGCCACCGGCTCCGACGGCGGGGCATTCGCGATCTACACGAACGCGTGGCTGCTGCTGCAGGTGCCCTACGGCGTGCTCGGGGTGTCGCTGCTCACCGTGCTCATGCCCCGCATGAGCCGGGCCGCGGCCGAAGGCCGCACCGCCGACGTCGCCGCCGATCTCGGGCTGGGCGGCAAGCTCGCCTCGGTGCTCCTGGTGCCGATCTCGGTGCTGCTCACCATCTTCGGCACCCAGGTCGGTATCGCGCTCTTCGGTCTGCGGGCGGGCAACCTGGACGGCGCGGGCCGGCTCGGGGCGGCGCTCGCCGTGTCGGCGTTCGGCCTGCTGCCCTTCGCCCTGACGATGCTGCAGGCGCGGGTGTTCTACGCGCTCACCGCCCACCGCACGGCCACCCTCGTGCAGCTCTGCGTGGTAGTGACCAAGATCCCCCTGATGCTCGCCTGCCCGGCGCTGCTCGCGCCGGAGGACGTCGTGCTCGGGCTGGCGGCCGCCAACAGCGCCGCGTTCGTGGTGGGTGCGGTGCTCGGCCAGCTGCTGCTGCGGCGGAGACTCGGTCGGGTCCCGACGGGTGCGGTGCTCGGCACGGCCGGCCGCACACTGCTGGCCGGCGCAGCAGGGATGCTGCTCGCCGCAGGGATGGTGGCGCTCCTCGCCGGCCCGTTCGGCACGCTGGCCCCGCTGGCCAGGGCGTGGGCCGAGCTGGCGGTGGCCGTGGTGCTCGGCGGCCCGACAACGGTGCTGGTCATGCGGCTGCTCGGCGTGCGCGAGGTCGGTGCGGTCCTGAAGCGACTCGAACGGCTCGTCGACCGGGGGAACTCTCGGCGCGGCACCCGTCGCTGACGTAGGCTCATCCCCGGGCGCGGTGTGGTTCGTGAACGTCGGGGAGGGCGGAGCGTTGAGTGAGTTGGCGAGCCCACCTTCCGGTGCGGCGGCGCCGGGGGAGTCGCCTGAAGATCCGGCGGCGGCTCCCGAGGACACCACGCCGCATGTCCCCGAGCAGCAGCGCTCCGGCGACGGCGCAGCCGAGGTTCCCACCGTGCGCACCACCCCCGCCACCGACCTCCCGACAGCGCCTGCGGTGCCACCCGTGCCGTCCGGCACCATCGCCGGCAGCCTCCTCGCAAGCCGCTACCGGCTGCGCACCCGCGTCGGCACCGACCCGGCCGCGTGCGCGGAGTTCTGGCGGGCCGAGGACACGATCCTGCGTCGGGATGTCGCCGTCACCGTGCTGCGGCGCCCGGCCCCGGGCGCGGTGCTCGACGACGACCTCACCGACGTCGCACGCGCCGAGCAGATGGTGGTGCGCGCGCTGCGCTCCGGCAGTTTCGAGCACAGCGGCTGCGCCCGCCTGCTGGACGTGCTCACCCCCGGCGCCGCCAGCGTGCCCGACGACGTGCTGGGCGCCGCCGTCACCGAGTGGGTCCCCGGCCGAAGCCTTGGCGAGGTAGTGGCCGACGGCCTGATCAAGCCGCTCGCGGCCGCTCGTGCCGTCGCCCCCCTCGCCGCCGCGGCCGAGGCCGCTCATCGGCACGGGCTCGTGCTCGGCTGCGACCACCCGCAGCGCGTCCGGATCACCCCGGAGGGGCGCGCCCAGCTCTGCTTCGCGCTGCCCCGCTCCGAAGTCACTCCGGCCGACGACGTCCGCGGGCTGGGCGCCGTGCTCTACACGCTGCTCACCAGCCACTGGCCGCTGTCCTCGGCCGACGCCGCCCGCGCCGGGCTGGCCGCGGCCGACCGCACCTCGGGCGGGGCGCTGCTGCCCCCGTCGGAGCTGCGGCCGGGGGTGCCGGTCGAGCTCGACACGCTCACCCGCGGCACCCTCGGGCCCGACGGCGCGCCCGGGCACGTCCACACCGCGGCGGCGGTGCAGCGCCTCCTCACCGAGGTGGTGGCCGAGGACGACCGCATGGCGCTGTTCCCGCCCGCCCACGACGGCGTGCCGTCCTCGCCCGGCGACGTGTGGCAGGACCGCGGCCGCAGCGTCACCCCCACCGACCCCCAGCGTCGGCGCAAGATGACCATCGCACTCACCGCGCTCGGCGCGGCGGTGCTGATGGTCCTCGGCTACCTGGGCGTGCAGCTCGGCGCGGTGTTCGTCGAGAACGGCGGGCCGCCGATCGTCGTCGAGGGCGAGCCGGTGCAGCCCGACCAGGCGCAGCCGCAGATCGCGCCGCCTCCGGCCGGCCCGGCCGTCGGTGGCCTCGCCGTGGAGGTCTACGACCAGGGCGGCGACCCCGACAACGCCGATCGGGCCGCCCGGATCCTCGACCGCGACCCGGTCACCGCCTGGGGCACCTCGACGTACCGTCAGCAGTTCCCGGCGTACCGGCCGGGCGTCGGGATCATGGTGTCGTTCGCGTCGGCGGTGCAGCTGTCCGAGCTGACGATCGAGTCGCCGAGCCGCGGCACCGTCATCGAGGTCCGGTCCGCGCCCTCCACCGACTCCCCGCTCGCCGACACCGAGAAGATCGCCGAGGTCACGCTGGGCAACAGCCGTACGCCGGTGTCGCTGGCCGGGAGCCAGCCCGTCGAGCACGTGCTGCTGTGGATCACCAAGCTGTCCGGGGGCGACTCGGAGTACGCGAGCGAGATCAGCGAGGTCGAGTTCCGCCGCGCCGGCGTCTAGTTTCCGCTCGCGACGTACGCGTCCAGGAGTGCCGCGCTGCGCAGCATGGCGCGGCTCTGCCGGTCGTGCGCGGCGCGCCGTTCCGCCACCGCTGCCCGCAGCGCCTCCGGGCTGCCCGTGCGCCGCAGACCGTCGATCACCGGTCGGATCTGGGCGAACCCGTAGCGGCCCTGCCGGAGCATCGCGATGATCCGCGCGTCACGGACCTGGACCGCGTCGTAGCGCCGGTACGCGGTGCCGCGCTCACGGGTGGGGGTGAGCAGGCCCGCCGCGTCCCAGACCCGCAGGGTGGAGGTACGCACCCGGAGCCGGGCCGCCAGCTCACCGACGCGGAGCGCGGGCCCGGGCTCCGGGTCGTGGTCGCGGAGCTGCTCCGCGGCGGCATCGAGGGCCTCACTGGCCGCGTCGGTGGCGAGGCGCTGCTCGTGCAGGGCCGAGTGGCCGGCGTCGACCAACCGAAGCGCGCGCAGCTCGTCGCCGTCGTGCACGGCGAGCATGATCTCCGTGGCCGGGCCGATGCCGAACCCCGGCACCAGCGCCCGGAAGGTGCGCAGCGCCTCCAGGTGGACACGCCCGTACCTGCGGTAACCGCTCTCGGTGCGGGGCGCAGGCGGCAGGATGCCCGCGGCCTCGTAGTTGCGCACCTGCTGCGTCGAGATGCCGACCTCACGTGCCAGGTCCACGGGGCGCAGCCGATCCACGACACCATTCTGATCGGGGCAGTTCTCCCGAACGCCCACGGGCGTGGGGATCACCGACCTACTCTCCGTCCGTGGGCGACCCGAGCGATGCGGATCTGCTCGCCGCACACCGGGCGGGCGACCAGAACGCATTCGGTGAGCTGGTCGCCCGGTACCGGAACCGGATGTGGGGCATCGCCGTGCGCACCCTGCACCACCCCGAGGATGCCGCCGACGTCGTGCAGGAGGCGCTCGTGGCCGCCTACCGCCGGGCCGGCAGCTATCGGGGTGAGGCATCCGTACGCACGTGGCTGCACCGCATCCTGGTCAACGCCTGCATCGACCGCCTGCGCCAGGAACGCCGCAAGGTCACGGTCCCGTTGTCCGAGGTCGAGCCGCGCACGCGAGGGCGGGACATCGCGGTGGACGTGGTCACCCGGCTGTCGGTCGTCGACGCGCTGGCCGCGCTGCCGGCGCACCAGCGGGTGGCGGTGGTGCTCGTGGACGTGCAAGGTTGGCCCGTCGACGAGGTCGCCGAGGTGCTCGAGGTCCCGGTCGGCACCGTGAAGAGCCGTTGCGCCCGCGGCCGGGTCCGGCTCGGCGCCCTGCTGGGCCACATGAGGGAGGGGGAGTGATGACCGACCGGCACGAGCCCGCCGAGCCTCCCTCTGCTCTGCCCAACGACCTCCTCGCCGACCTCGACGCCGGCCTGCTCGACCCCGCACGGGCCGCCGAGGTCCGGGCCGCCGCAGACCGCGACCCGCACGCCGCCGCCGTGCTCGCCGCGCTGGCCACCACCCGCACCGAGCTGGGCGAGCTCCCCGATCCGCCGGTGCCGGCCGAGTACGCCGCCCGGTGGGACGCCGCGCTGGCCGCGGAGGCAGCCCGCCCGGAGCCCGCCGCCCCACCACCGCCTGCGTCCCCTTCAGGTAGGCGGCTCCTGCGGAGCGCCCCTTCCTCGGAGCGCCGGCGGATTCGCCCGGCGCTCGTGGCAGCCGTCCTACTCGCCGCAGTCGTCGTTGCAGGGGTGCTCTGGACACCCCGGGGGCCCGCCGCGCCGTCCCTCGACGGGGTGGATCTCGCGAGGGCGGGCCTCGCCGTACGGGGCGACTTCGACGTCGGCGACCTGTCCGACCCGGCGTGGCGGGCCGGATGCCTACGTGCAGCCGCACCGCCCGCGGTGGCACCCGACGCCCCCCTCCTGGGTGGCCGCGACGTCGTCCTCGACGGCCGCGACGGCGTACTCCTGCTGCTGGGGACGGGTGTGGTCGGGCGCGTGCACATCGTCGTCGTGGCGCCGGGCTGCGGCCCGGAGAGCGGTGAGCTGCTGAATGCCCTGACGATCGCGGGGTGAGCCCGCTCACGCGCCGGTCCGGCCCCCGTCAGCGGTGGAATGCCCGTTCCTGGGATGGTGTTGAACGGCCTGTACGCGACGAGGGAGGACGCAACCCGTGAGCAGCGATCCAGCGAGCACCGACGAGGTTCGCGAACTGATCATCGTCGGGTCGGGCCCAGCGGGCTACACCGCGGCGGTCTATGCCGCCCGCGCCCAGCTGCGCCCGCTCGTGTTCGAAGGCACGCAGTTCGGCGGCGCGCTGATGACCACCACCGAGGTCGAGAACTACCCGGGCTTCACCGACGGGATCATGGGTCCCGAGCTGATGGAGCAGATGCGCGGCCAGGCCCAGCGTTTCGGGGCCGAGCTGCGGGCCGAGGACGTCGAGGAGATCTCCCTCGAGGGCGAGGTCAAGTCGGTGGTGGCGAACGGCGTCACGTACCGCTCCCGCGCCGTCATTCTCGCGATGGGCGCCGCGGCACGCTACCTGCACGTACCCGGAGAGCAGCAGCTGCTCGGGCGCGGGGTGAGCGCGTGTGCCACGTGCGACGGCTTCTTCTTCCGCGACAAGGACATCGCGGTCATCGGCGGCGGCGACTCGGCGATGGAGGAGGCCACCTTCCTCACCCGGTTCGCGCGCTCCGTCACGGTCGTCCACCGCCGCGACGACTTCCGCGCCTCGCGGATCATGCTGCAGCGCGCCCAGGACGACCCGAAGATGCGCTGGCGCACGAACGCCGAGGTCGTCGAGGTGCTGGGCGACGGCAGCGTCTCCGGGCTCCGGCTGCGGGACACGCTCACCGGTGAGGAGTCGGTGCTCGACGTCAGCGGCATGTTCGTCGCGATCGGCCACGACCCGCGCAGCCAGCTCGTGAAGGACGTGCTCGCCACGGACGAGAACGGGTACCTGCAGGTCGAGTCGCCGAGCACGCGCACCGCGATCCCGGGTGTGTTCGCCGCGGGCGATCTCGTCGACCACGTCTACCGCCAGGCCGTCACCGCGGCCGGCTCCGGGTGTGCCGCGGCCATCGACGCCGAGCGCTGGCTCGCCGAGGCCGCGGTGCCGAGCGAGCTGGTCGGCGGCGGCTACGGCGCCGCGTCCGAGCAGGTCGCCGCCGTCACCGCCTGACGCACGAGAGCGCTCATCAGACAAGACAACCGGCAGTTCCAGGGAACGGAGTACACATGGCCAACACCGTCGAGGTCACCGACGCCTCCTTCGAGAGCGCCGTCCTCAACAGCGACAAGCCCGTCGTCGTCGACTTCTGGGCCACCTGGTGCGGGCCGTGCAAGATGGTCGCGCCCGTGCTCGACGAGATCGCGGGTGAGAACAAGGACAAGGTCACCGTCGCGAAGCTGGACATCGACGCCAACCCGGCCACGGCCCGTGACTACCAGGTGATGTCCATCCCTACGATGATCGTGTTCAAGGACGGCAAGCCGGTGAAGCAGATCGTCGGGGCCAAGCCGAAGGCCGCGCTCCTCTCGGACCTCGCCGACTACCTCGCCTGACCAGCACCGAACCGCTGTGCCCCGCTCCCGCCCGCCGGGTGCGGGGCACAGGCCTATCACGACACGAACACACCCGGACACGGCCCGCTGTCTGCCCACAGCCCACCGGCAGGGCACAATGGTCGACGGCCCGGATCGGGGGGCGGGCGGTCCGAATACGGGAAGCCGAGACAGCGAGGCGAGGGGTGCATGCAGCTGCTGCGCCGAGGTGACAGCGGTCCAGGTGTCGTCGAGATCCGGTCCACGCTGCGACGGTTCGGCCTGCTGCCCGCGGCCGCTGACGGGATCCGCGAGGACGTCTTCGACGCCGACGCGGAGCAGGCGGTACGCGCGTTCCAGCAGCAGCGGGGCCTCATCACCGACGGGATCGTCGGGGCGGCCACGTACCGCGCGCTGCGCGAGGCCGGCTGGCAGCTGGGCGACCGGATGCTCGCCCTCATGATCTCTGCCCCGATGAGCGGCGACGACGTCGTCGTCCTGCAGGAGCGGCTCCTCGAGCTCGGCTACGACCCTGGTCGGCCGGGCGGGGTGTTCGACGACCAGACCGAGGCCGCGCTGAAGAAGTTCCAGCGCGAGTACGGGCTGGTGCCCGACGGGTTGTGCGGCCCGGCCACCCTCCGGTCGCTGCGCCAGCTCGGCCGCAAGGTCACCGGCGGGCGCCCGCGGCTGCTCCGCGAGCAGGAGCTGCTGCGCCAGGCCGGCCCACGGATGCGCGGCAAGCGGATCGTGGTCGACCCGGGCCACGGCGGGCCCGACCGCGGCGTCGTCGCTGCCGGTGTGGCCGAGGCCGACATCGTCTGGGATCTGGCGCGCCGGCTCGTCGGCCGGATGACGGCCACCGGCATGGACGCGATGCTGTCCCGGCAGGAGGACACCTGCCCCAGCGAGACCGAGCGGGCAGCCTTCGCCAACAACGCGAACGCCGACCTCGTGCTGTCGCTGCACACCGACGCCAACCGCAGCATGCACGCCCACGGCCTCGCCACGTTCCATTTCGGCAACGGGTCCGGCGCCACCTCCACGGTGGGGGAGGCGCTCGCCGGGTTCATCCAGCGTGAGCTGCTCACCCGCACCGGGATGCAGGACTGTCACTCCCAGGCTCGTACCTGGGAACTGCTGCGGCTCACCCGGATGCCCACCGTGCGCGTGGAGATCGGCTACCTCACCCACATCGGCGACCGGCGCCGGCTGCTGGACCCGGCGTTCCGCGACGTCGTCGCCGAGGGCATCCTCGTGGCCGTCAAGCGGCTGTACCTGCTCGGCCAGGATGATCAGCCGACCGGCACGTTCACCTTCTCCGATGTGCTCGCGCGCGAGCTCGAGCGCGGCGGGGCCCAGGTCATCTGAGAGACGATCACCCGGTGGGTCGCGCCCACCCGGCGTGATGACTCCGGCTCGGCCCTCAGCGGGGCGTACAGAGCGCCCTGAGCCGGCCGCTGACGGTCGCGCCGGACCGGGTGGGTAGCGAACGCATGGGCTCGGACCGGACGCCGCTGGTCTGCATCGGGATGGTGATGGTGCCGAGCAGCTGCTCCAGCGCCGCCTCCACGTCTTCCTTCCACGTCATCGCGGAGCGCAGCTCCATGCGCAGGCGCGGGAAGCGCGGGTGGGGGCGGATGGTCTTGAACCCGACCCCGCGCAGGAAATCGGCGGGGATGAGGCAGCCGGGCTCGGTGCCCGGCCGCTGCTCGCCGAACACCTCGATGGCCTTGACGCCGCGACGGGTGAGATCGCGCGCGACGGCCTGCGCGAGCATCCGGCCCAGCCCCTCACCCGAGAACTCCGGCTGCACCTGCATGGTGGTGAGCAGCACCGCGTCGGCGCTCACCGGACCGGTGGGCATCTCGGCCGCCCGCGGCACGGCCGACGGGGGCGCGTAGATCACGTAGCCGGCCGGGGCTCCGGCCATGTAGACGACCCGGCCGCAGGAGCCCCACTCGAGCAGTACCTCGGAGACCCACGCCTCCTTCTCCAACTCCGTGGAGCCGAAGTCGGCCGCCTGCTTGCCGAGGTTCTCGGACAGCTCCCAGAAGACACAACGCCTGCACCTTTTGGGCAGGTCATCAAGATTGTCCAAAGTGAGCGGCGCCACGTGCCAGGACAAACCAACCTCCGGCGGCGAGGAGCCATCGCGAACACGGTTGCACGGCGCTGCTCGCCGCGCCGGACCCCGAGACCATAGATCGATCCAGCCCGGAACGACACCCCACCTGCTGCGACCGGCGCCCTGACCACGACGATCGGTCGCAGGTTCCCCCATTTCGGCTATGTCCACGAGTGGCCTTGATGACGACCGCAACCAGGACCGCGACCTCACCCATACACTCGAGCGGCCCCGTCGCTGAGGATCCGGGAGGTCCACCGTGCCGCATCCGGCCACGCCCCCATCGCCGTTCGACTCCGTGCCCGCAGTCACCGGGGCGGCAGCGGCAGGGGCGGCGGCAGGTGCGCCGCGGCCGGCCGAGCGGTTCGCCGCGCGCACCGCCGGGATGACCGCGTCGGAGATCCGCGCACTGTTCGCCGTGGCGAGCCGCCCCGAGGTCGTCTCGCTCGCCGGTGGCATGCCGAACCTCGCCGCCCTGCCGCTCGACGCGCTCGCCGTCGAGGTGGCCGACCTCGTCGCCCGCGAGGGGCAGGTCGCCCTGCAGTACGGCTCCGCCCAGGGCGTGCCCGCACTGCGGGAGCAGATCTGCGAGGTGATGGCGCTCGAGGGCATCCGGGCCGACCCCGACGACGTCGTCGTCACGGTGGGGTCGCAGATGGCGCTCGACCTCGTCACCCGCATCTACTGCGACCCCGGCGACGTCGTGCTCGCGGAGGGGCCGTCCTACGTCGGCGCGCTCGGCAGCTTCGCCGCGTACCAGGCGCGCGTCGTGCACGTCGCGATGGACGAGCACGGCCTCGTCCCGGAGCTGCTGCAGGCCGCGCTGCGGTCGCTGGCCGCCGAGGGGATCACCCCGAAGTTCCTGTACACGATCCCCAACTTCCACAACCCGGCCGGCGTCACGCTCGCCGTCGAGCGGCGGGCCGAGGTGCTCGCGATCTGCGCGACGTACGGGGTCGCCGTCGTGGAGGACAACCCGTACGGGCTGCTCGGGTTCAGCGGTCGCTCGTACCCGGCGCTGCGCTCCCTCGACCGCGACGTCGTCTATCTCGGATCGTTCTCCAAGACGTTCGCGTCCGGCCTGCGGGTGGGCTGGGCACTCGTGCCGCCCGCTGTGCGGGACCGGCTCGTGCTCGCCGCGGAGTCGGCCACGCTGTGCCCGCCGAGCTTCACGCAGATGCTGGTGTCGCGCTACCTCGCGGGCCACGACTGGCGCAGCCAGGTCAAGACCTACACCGAGGTCTACCGCGACCGCCGGGACGCCATGCTCGAGGCGCTCGAGGCGCACATGCCCGAGGGTTGCACGTGGAACGTGCCGGACGGCGGCTTCTACGTCTGGCTCACCGTCCCGGAGGGCGTCGACACCAAGGCGATGTTGCCGCGGGCGGTCACGGCGCGCGTCGCGTACGCGTCGGGAACGGGCTTCTACGCCGACGGGCTCGGCAGCCGGCAGCTGCGGTTGTCCTACTGCTACCCGACCCCGGAGCGGATCACCGAGGGTGTGCGCCGGCTGGCCGCGGTGCTCGAGGCCGAGCTCGACGTCATGCGTACGTTCGGCAACCCGGCACGACCGGCGCTCGGCGGGGGCCCGCAGGCTCCCAGCCCCCACACTCCCTGATCGCACCGGTGCCGCAGAATGCGGCGGTGATCGAACGAACCGTGGCCGTGCTGGCCGGTGGGCTCTCCCACGAACGCGAGGTGTCCCTGCGGTCCGGCCGCCGGCTCGCCGCCGCGCTGCGCGCCGCCGGCGCGGACGTCCGGGAGTGGGACGTCGACGGCTCACTCGTCACTCGGCTGCGCAGCGACCCACCGGATGCCGTCGTCATCGCGCTGCACGGGGGAGAGGGCGAGAACGGCTCGGTGCAGGCCGTCCTCGAACTGCTCGGCGTTCCGTTCGTCGGCACATCGGCGCAGGCGTGCCGGCGTGCATGGGACAAGCCCACGGCGAAGGCCGAGCTCGCCGGCGCCGGCCTGGACACGCCGGACTGGGTGGCGCTGCCGCACACCACGTTCCGCGCGCTCGGGGCGCAGACCGTCCTCGACGCGATGGTCGACCGACTCGGGCTCCCACTGATGGTCAAGCCGGACCAGGGCGGGTCGGCGCTCGGCGCGCAGGTCGTCGCCGCCCGGGCCGAGCTTCCCGCGGCGATGGTCAGCTGCCTCGCCTACTCGGACACGGTGCTGGCCGAACGCTTCGTGCCCGGCACCGAGGTCGCCGTCACGGTGGTCGACGACGGCTCAGGACTGCGCTCGCTGCCGGCTGTGGAGATCGACGCCCGGGGCGGGGTCTACGACTACACGGCGCGCTACACCCCCGGGACCGCCTCCTTCCACTGCCCGGCCCGGCTGGAACCGGAGGTCCTCGCCCGCCTGGAGGAGACCGCGCTCGCCGCGCACCGACTGCTCGGCCTCCGCGACGTCTCCCGCACCGACGCTGTTGTCGACGCCGACGGCCGCGTGCAGGTGCTCGAGGTGAACGTCTCGCCCGGCCTCACCGAGACGTCCCTTCTCCCCACCGCGGTCCGCGCGGCGGGGATGGAGCTCGGGGAGCTGTACGCCGCGCTCGTCGAGCGGGCGATCGCACGGGAGCGTTTCACGTGAAACGCGGCCACGCGGGCTGACGCCCAGCGCGCAGTCGCTGCGCGTGTTTCACGTGAAGCGGCGGTTCGTCGGCCGACGCCACAGCCGAGCCCGCGGCGGCACGGTCACGGCGAGTCGACCAGCGAAGGTGCGGCCGGTGCCGATCGAGCGGCGCCTCTCGATCAGCGGCCAGACATCCCGATGCTCGACCGGGGTCGTCGGCAAGACCCGGCGAGTCGACCGGCACCTCTCGATCGGCAGCCAGACGTCCCGAGGTCCGACCGGGTCGTCGGCAAGGTCCGAGGGCGAGCCGGCCGGCGCCGCCGGCTCGCGTGCGCGTTGACACGACACACCGCCACCGGGCGGAGCCGCATCACGTTTCCACAGGGCCGCTCGGCCGGCGCCTGTTGGGCTGATGCTGCGCGGCCTCGGCGCGCTGGGATCAACGGGGGAGCGAGCGTTTCACGTGAAACACCGCCACCGGCTTGAGGCGCACGACGCTGCCGCCGCGCTCGTCCTGTGAACAACTGACCCGGCGCTCCTCGTCTCTCGACCCGAAGCGCCACGGTCTCGTCGGGCGCACGGTTGCCGGTGAGCGCATCACCTGCGCCCCGACGATCAGCCTGGAGCACATCGCGCAGCCGCCGAGCTGTTTCACGTGAAACGCTCAACAGGCGGGGGCGGCGCCTGGCAGGAGTCGGGCTGCTCGGCTCGTCGCGCGAGCGGTGGCGGCAGGAGCGTTCCATGTGAAACAAGGCCGCTCCAGCATGATGCATCTCGCGCTGACGCAGGGACCGCTGCCGCTGGGGCAGCGCCGCGCTGACCGAGGGGATCCCGCTGATCGCGGTGATGATGTCCCACGCGCCAACTGGTGGAGCGCCACCGGTGCGTGAGACAGCGTCGCCGCCCGGGGAACGCACCGACCGGGATCAGCGCCATCGACCCGAGCAACCTGATCCGCACTGCAGCCGGTCGTCCTGAACCGCCCGCGCAGGCCGAGGCGGGGAACGTGGGGGCCGTGGCCCCCATCTCCGGGTACGACGCGGTCGCGGGTCCCCGATCTCCGCGGAGGTCGGAGGCTGTGCCCGAGGCGGTGCGCTCAGAATCAGCGCGACCCGCGGGAACGCGCCCACCGATCGACAGGGAACCCAGTCAGCCGCACTAGGCACCTCCGGGCAGCTCGGTCAGGAGAGCAACCACCACGGAGAGACCGGCGGCGCCACACCCGCCGCTTTCCGCGACCGCCCGGTCTTCCGCCCCAGCCACCCCCACCGCCACGCAGTCCTCCTCAGCTCGATGCTGACCGGACTCATCAACAACAGGCCTGCCCCTCTATCAATGCGTACGCGGTCGTGGCCGACGACGGACCTCGTGCTCCGACGCGTGAGAGCGGCCGAGCACACCCTGCTCGCACCGGAGTCGACGCAGACGGCGCACGTGGCGATCCACGTGACCACGGTGGATCACAGGTGGCGCGACCCGACGACGGCTTCGGCCCGTTCGGAGGCCGGTGGGACCTGCCACCGCCCGACATGTCCGGCGGGGGGTGTGCGACGCCGAGGCGGCGTGGCGCACGAGAGCCCGACAAGCCGCATACCTCCGCCGACTGACCGGCGCAGGGCTCGTGTCCGCCGGTCGAAGTGATCGGAGCGAGGCCTGCCGGCGCAAGCTCGCGGCGCTGCCGCACGCACGACGCGGCGAATCTGATGACCGTGACGCCGAAGGTCCCTTGGCCGTGGATTCGGAGGTCGCTGGTCCCGGTCCGCGATCCCGCACCTCTCCATCGCCGGGCTCGAGACGGCTTCGCATGCCGTCGCCGAGCACAGCCAGCTCGACGGGGCTTGCCAGGACTCGCCGGCGTGCACCGGTTCACCGAAGCAGATCCGACGGCAGATCTGTCGATCAGCCTCAGCGAGCGGCCGGATCAGAGATCCGTCGCAGCACCAGAGAGACAGCACCTTTCGGACCGCGCCACTCCGATCCGCTTCGTCGGCGCCGAATCGGCCGGGCGGCATGGCGAGTGGGCCGAGGGGCAGCTGCCTCATCCCGGTCCCACCTGGCCCGAGCTCACCTCACGACCGCTCGCGACTCCAGCACCACGTGGGGATTGCGGCCGGCCATCACGGCGCTCGTCACGTGAAACCGTCACGTGACACACCAGATCGGCCACGGACGCCTCGGGAGAGCTCCTTCCCTCCGACCGGGATCCGGCCGTCGCGGAGGCTGCGCACTCCCGGCCAGCGCTCACCGGGCCGCAGACCCTGCAGCTGGGCGTCCAGCTGACCGAGCGCCTGCGCGGGGCGCGGGAGGCCTGTTGCGAGAACTCCATCAGCTCGACCCGCTGCTCGGCCGACATCGAGTTGATCGAACACCCGCCCGGAGACCTGACCCGACACGTGGACGGGTAGGTCCGAGTGCCGCAGCCACGCCGGCCACCGATGGACTGGAAGGCAGCGGCGGGTCCCACCACCCGGGCGGAGACGAGGCGCTGTTCCGTGCCGGCGCCGGCGTGCCCGTGGCGGTATGCCTGCCCGGGTCGGTGCCGGTGCCGGTGCCGGTGCATCGAGGGACCGCTGCGGCGCTCACGCACCGGCCACACACCCCTGGGACGCGGCGCGGCGACCAGAAACCGCGTGCATGGGCGGATACGGGATGCGTCAGCGCGCACCCGATGCCACCCAGCCGGCGTGATCGTTGCGAGTCGCTCATCACCGGGGCGGAAACCACCCTGGCGGGCGGCTCGGAACGATCACCGCGTCCCAACAGCACACCAGCGCGGTCCGGACGTCGATGGCGTGCTGCTCGGACTGAGATCCACGTGAAACAGCCGAACCTGACCGGACAGGCCGCCGCACCGCCTTGCCCCATCTCCCGGCCCCTCCGGGATTGCGCCGACACCCGGCCTGCACTTCGACGCGGTTGGCGCCGGAGCACGAAGGTCGCCACGGCCGGCCAGGCCGCCCGTCACCTGGACGCAGCCGACCTCCAACGCGACGAAACCAGCCGCTGATGACCGTCCTCGACCACGATCCGGCCCGGCCTCACGGTCACCCGGCGTTCCGCCGCCAGGCTCGACGCGTGGCGGGCGGCCCGCCCGACGTCGACGACGCCTGCCGGTCCGGAACCGCGCGGCGCTAGAACGCACCTCATCCCGCAACCGCCCTCGCCCGGCGGACCCCGGATCGAGACCGATCCGCCGGGTCATCGCATCGGTCGACGCAGCAGCAGCTGCTGCCGGGGGAGTGGCTCGTGGAGAACCTCTCGGCGCCCTTCGACGCAGGGTCGACCGCGACCGCCACGCGCCGGGTTCGCCGGGACGGTCTGATCGCCCGCTCCATCTACACGTTCCTGGCCGGCGCCGGCTGGTTCCGTCCTGGTGCGTACCGGTCGATCAGCCGCCGCGGTCAGGCCCGCCGCTCGCGGACGTGGATGGCGTCTCGGACCTCACCCACGTACCGCTCGACGAGATCCTCCGCCGGACGGAGCCGGCCGGCACAGCACCAACCGCACCGGCCGATGCCCACTCGCACGCACCGCTGCGCACGGAGCCGACCCCGGCCGGCCACCACCCGATCCCTGATCGCTGCGGAACGCCAACCGACTCCGGATCCCGGATTCGCCGACGCGGCGCCCACGCACCGCCTTTCCGCCCACGCCACCCGTCGACGGGGTTCGTCGGCCGACACGGGTGCGGGCTGACTGCTGCCCGACGGTGCGTCAGCGATATTCCGGTGACGGTCGACGGGTCACCGACGATGGCGGTGCCCATGGAGGTGCGGCCCACCAGCCGCCATGTCCGGCTCGACGCAGGCAGTTCCAAGTCGGCATCCAACCGAGATTCGTGATCCTCTCCGCGATGTGGCCCGGCACAGCGGGCCGGCGCCGCACAGGCGATCCGCGCGATCTGCGCGTCGCCACCCCGGTCACCGGTCCGGCTCGTGATCGCGGTCGTCGTCGCCGTGGTGGTCGGCGCGACGTTCGAGTTCGCCGCGCTCGGCGTACGGCGGGCGATGTCGACCATGTCGAGGGGCCGAGCGACGAGGGCGAGCCGGCCGGGTCGGTGCCACCCGCGTCCAGGCGCTTGGCGACCTCGGTGAGCGCCCCGACGGCTGGGAGGCCCGCCACCACGCGGCCACCTCGAGCTGTGCACGTCGCTGACGCTTCAACCGGCAGCGACCGGACGCCACGCAGCGGGCGGGCTACAAGGTCTGCGGTGTGCGCGCCCGATCTCGGGGCCGCACCCAGCACCCCGGCGCTACACAGCGAGCCGGATTCAACATCCGCGACGCTCACGGCCGCCGGGCCCGCCCGCAGACGTGACCTGATCGGCAACCGCGGGCTCGGCGTGCCTCCCGCAGCGGCCGAGGCGCCGTTCCGCTGCGCCCAACACACGAACAGTCGCCCATCGGACACGTGTTTCACGTGAAACAGCGGCGACGGACGCCTTCGCCGATGTGGCCGCCCGCCGATCGCCGCATTGGCCCCCGACGCCCTCAGAGAGAGGTCTATATCGGAGCCGAGCCTCCGCATACGAACCGACCTTTGCCGGGCCGTCACCGCCGCATACAAGGCGCCCTCAGAGTGCCGTCAGCAGCAGCTCGAGCGGGCGACAAGGTACCCCCCGTCCGCCGGCAGCGCGCCACACGGCCCGGCTCAGACGGTCACTCTTCCGAGCCGTTCATCAGCCGGGCGATCCGCTCGAGGTCCTCGACCGAGCCGAACTCGACCACGATGCGCCCCTTGCGCTGACCCAGCTCGACCTTCACGCGAGTGTCGAACGTGTCCGACAACCGCTCCGCGAGGTCCTGCAGTCCGGGCGCCTGCATCGGCTTGCGCCGCGCGGGCTTGGCCGCGGAGTTGGGGGAGTCCCGGCGGAGGAGCACCACGGCTTCCTCCGTGGCCCGCACCGACATGCCCTCGGCCACGATCCGGGCGGCGAGGTCCTCCTGCCGTCCCGCGTCCTCGACGCCGAGCAGCGCGCGGGCGTGACCGGCCGACAGCACGCCTGCCGCCACGCGTCGCTGAACCGACACCGGCAGCTTCAGCAGCCGGATGGTGTTGGTGACGACGGGACGGCTGCGGCCGATGCGGTCGGCGAGCTCGGTCTGCGTGACGCCGAACTCCGCCAGCAGCTGCTCGTAGGCCGCGGCCTCGTCGAGAGGGTTCAGCTGAACGCGGTGGATGTTCTCCAGGAGCGCGTCGCGCAGCATCGCGTCGTCGCCGGTGCGTCGGACGATCGCCGGCAGGCGCGTGAGGCCGGCGCGCTGCGCGGCCCGCCAGCGCCGCTCGCCCATGACGAGCTCGTAGGAGCTCGGGGCGATCTCGCGCACGACGATCGGCTGAAGCAGGCCGAACTCGCGGATGGAGTGCTCCAGCTCGGCGAGCGCCTCCTCGTCGAACTGGGTGCGCGGCTGCTTCGCGTTGGGCTGCACCGAGGCGAGGTCGATCTCGCGGTACACCGCTCCACCGACCGGGAGCGGGCTGACCGGATCCACGGTGCGCTCGGCGGGTTGCGGCTGGCTGGGTGCCGGAATCGTCGGGCCCGGCACCACAGCGGTGGCCCGGGCGGTGGTGGTCGAACCCGCAACCGGGCCGTCCGGCTGAGCCGGGGCGGTGGGGATGAGCGCGGCCAGCCCACGCCCCAGCCCACCCTTGCGCTGCGGGGCGGTCTTCTGGGCAGTGGGACGCGTCGATGGCGCCTCGCGCTCAGGCATTTGCGGCTACCGCCCATCCCGGTCCGGCGGCGCGGGCATCTCCGCGCCGCGCTCAGCGATCTCGCGGGCCGCGTCGACGTAACTCATCGCGCCGCGTGAGCCCGGATCGTAGGCCAGCACGGTCTGGCTGTACCCGGGCGCTTCGGAGACCTTCACGCTTCTGGGGATCACCGTGCGCAGGACGGTCTCGCCGAAGTGCTCGCGCACCTCGTTGGTGACCTGGTCGGCGAGCTTCGTGCGCCCGTCGTACATGGTCAGGAGGATGGTGGAGACGTTGAGGCTGGTGTTGAGGTGAGCGCGCACGAGGTCGATGTTGCTCAGCAGCTGACCCAGACCTTCCAGTGCGTAGTACTCGCACTGGATGGGGATGAGCACCTCGTTGGCCGCGACGAGCGCGTTGACCGTGAGCAGACCGAGCGATGGCGGGCAGTCCACGAAGACGTAGTCGACGTCGAGCTCCTCGAGCGCCTCCGCGGAGAGAGCCTGGCGTAGCCGGTTCTCCCGGGCCACCATGCTGACCAGCTCGATCTCCGCCCCTGCGAGGTCGATCGTGGCCGGGACGCAGAGCAGGTTCGGCGATGCCGTGCTCTCGGCCGCGGCCTCCGCCAGCCGGATCTCGCCCAGCAACGCCTCGTACACCGACGGCGTGCCCAGCCGGTGCTCCACGCCGAGCGCGGTGCTGGCGTTGCCCTGCGGGTCGAGGTCGATCACGAGCACCCGGACGCCGTGCATCGCCAGCGCAGCGGCGAGGTTGACCGTGCTCGTGGTCTTGCCGACGCCACCCTTCTGGTTGGCGACGGTGAGCACTCGGCGGTGAGCCGGGCGCGGCATCCGGTAGCGGTCCGGGTGCAGGACGCGGGCGGCCCGCGCCGCCTCTTCCGCGATTGGCGTCCATCCAGGCGTTTCACGTGAAACATGGTCAGGGGAGATCTCGTACTGGGACACCTTGAACGTCACGCCCGCCCTCTCCTGCGTGTCGTGCGGACCGGGCCACCGGCTTCCCGCTCGACGACGACCACCGTGCTCGCGGGATCGATGATCCCCGATCCGCACCGCTCGATTCGGGGGACCCCGCCGCCGAGCCGTCGCACGGCCGCCGCGTCCCGCTCCACCTCGTCCACCGCGGAGGCCCCTTTGATCGCGAGCAGGTGCCCACCCGGCCGCAGCAACGGCAGGCACCAACCGGCGAGCCGGGCCAGCGGCGCGACGGCACGAGCGGTGACCACGTCGGCCCCCTCCCATCGCCGCCGCACGACATCTTCCTCGGCCCGGCCCCGCTGCACCTCCACCGCCACGCCGAGATCGGCGATCACCTCGCGCAACCACTCGACCCGACGAGCGAGCGGCTCCACGAGAACGATGCGGACATCGGGCAGGGCCAACGCCAACGGTATCCCGGGAAGGCCGGCTCCCGAACCCACATCCACCACGCGGGCGCCATCCGGCACCAGGGCCGCGACGACCGCGCAGTTCAGCACGTGCCGTTCCCACATCCGATCCACCTCGCGCGGGCCGACCAGCCCGCGCTCGACGCCGGATGTGATGAGGTGTTCGGCGTACCGCCGGGCGAGCGGGAGGCGCTCGCCGAAGACGGCGCTGTCCCGGGTGGCTTCCGCGGAACCCGAATCAGGCACTGCGGAAGACGACGACCTGCCGGCGCGGCTCTTCGCCCTCGCTCTCGCTGGCCACGCCCTTGACCTTCGCCACGGCGTCGTGCACGACCTTCCGCTCGAACGGCGTCATCGGGCGCAGGCGCACCGACTCACCGGTCTCGAGCACGTCCGTGGCCGTGCGCGTGCCGAGGGTGGTGAGCTCGTTGCGGCGAGCCTCCCGCCATTTCGCGATGTCGAGCATCAGCCGGCTGCGGTTGCCCGACTGCTGCTGCACGGCGAGCCGGGTGAGCTCCTGCAGCGCCTCGAGCACGGCGCCGCGCTCCCCGACGAGCTTGTCGAGGTCCTCGCCACCGTCGATGCTGACGATCGCGCGTCCCGCCTCGACATCCAGGTCGATGTCGCCGTCGAAATCCAGGATGTCCAGCAGCTGCTCGAGGTAGTCGCCTGCGATATCGCCCTCGCGCATCAGCTGGTCATCGCCGGTTGTGGCGGCGGAGGTGGCCCCGTCCTGCGCAGTCTTCGGCACGATGCGTCTCCTCTCTGAACAGGTGCGGCGCGCCCGGTGAACCGGAACGCGCCGCTGCGGTCGCCGGGTGGAGGCGACCGCGGATGGCTCGTGGGTCAGCGGCGCTTGCGCGTGCGGCGCGCCGGCGGCCGCGTGCCGCCTCCGCTGCGCGCAGCGCTGTCGCTACCGCCTTGGCTGCCGTTCAGGCTCTTGGCCGCGCCGCTTCCCGAGGCGTCGTCCTTCGGTTCGGTGCTCGGAGCAGCCCCGTTCGTGCCGGCCGCCGGGCCGTTGGCAGGCTTGCGGGTGACGGGCTTGGCGCCCGGGCGCTTCGCCGGCTGCGTCGACTCCTCGGCGGGCGCGGCCTCCGGCCGGACCGGCTTCTGGCCGGGCCGCGGAGCGCGCGCCTGCCGGTTGACGGCCGTCTGCTCGCGCTTGGCACTCTCCTCCGCGTCGATCCGCTTGTACACGACGTACTGCTGGCCGAGCGTCCACAGGTTGTTCGACACCCAGTAGAGGAGCACGGCGAGCGGCAGGAACGGCGCACCGACGACGACACCGATCGGGAAGATGTACAGCATCAACCGGTTCATGATCGCGGTCTGCGGGTTCTCGGCCTGCGCCGCGGTCTGCCGGGCCACCGAGTGCCGGGCGGTGATGTGGGTGAAGACGCCCGCCGCGATCATCAGCGGGATCATCACGATGAGCATCGAGGCGATCGAGGTGCCGGCGGCGTTGAGCACCTGCTCGCCCTGCGTCACCCAGCTGCCCAGCTTCGCGCCGAACAGCGTCGAGCGGTTGAAGGACTGGACCTCCTCCAGCCCGAAGAAGTAGTTCTGGGTGCGGGGCGAGCCGTCGCCGTTGAGGGGACCGAACTCGCGCAGCACGTGGAAGAGGCCGATGAACACCGGCACCTGCACCAGGACGGGCAGGCAGCCGCCGAGCGGGTTGACGCCGTGCTCCTTCTGGAGCCGCTGCATCTCCTCGGCTTGCTTCTGCTTGTCGTTGGCGTACTTCTTGCGGAGCTTGGCGATCTCCGGCTGGAACTCCTGCATCCGGCGCATCGACCGCACCTGGTGCACGAACGGCTTGTAGAGGATGGCCCGCAGCGTGAAGACGAGGAACATCACCGACAGCGCCCACGCCACGCCGTTGTCCGGGCCGAGGAGGAAGCCGAAGACCTCGTGCCAGACCCAGAGGATGAACGAGACCGGGTAGTAGATGAAGTTCAGCACGGGGCTTGCTCCTCGATGTTCTTCCGGGCCGAGCGGGAACGGCGCGGCGGCACCGGGTCGACACCGCCAGGGTGCCATGGCGCACACCGCGCCAGCCGCCGGACCGTGAGCCACGAACCGCGCAGTAGCCCGTGCACCTGCAGAGCCTCGATCGCGTAGGCGCTGCAGGTGGGGTAGAAGCGGCAGGTCGGGGGGAGCGCGGGGGAGATCCAGCGCTGGTATCCGCGCAGGAGCGCGATGGGCAGCCGTGCCAGCGGGGAACGCCGCCCGTCATCCACGGCGTGCTCCACCTGTTCGCTTGCGGAGGGCGCCCTGGATGCCGGCATCCAGGTCGTCGCCCAGCTCGGCCGACGTGGCGTCGGCAGCCGGCGGCAACGCCCGCACCACCACCATGGCGCCGGCCGGGAGCACGCCGAGCCTCGGCGCGAGAAGGTGGCGCAACCGGCGGCTCACCCGGTGGCGGACGACGGACCCACCCACGGCTTTGCTCACCACCAGCCCGGCGCGCGGGGCACCGTCAGCTGTGGGGCAATGGAGATGGATCACGAGCCTGGACCGGCCGCTGCGCCGCCCTCGCCGGAGGACGGCGACGAACTCGTCCCGGCGCGTGAGCCGGGACCCAGCCGGCAGCACCGGGCCGGCCGGTTCAGGCGGAGAGCCGCTGGCGGCCCTTGCCACGACGGGCCGCGACGATGGCGCGGCCCGCGCGGGTACGCATGCGCAGCCGGAAGCCGTGCGTGCGGGCCCGGCGGCGGTTGTTGGGCTGGAAGGTGCGCTTGCCCTTGCTCACGGTCGGCTCTCCTGGTCGACGGCAATGCCGGAGCAGGCCGTCGCTGATCATTCATGCGGGTGGTTCGGACAGTGGTGCTCGGCGCCCGCACGGCCCGGGCACCACCCCCGGCGCACGACTACGCACACCATGGCAGCACTCGACCCGCTATGCACGGGCACGGTTGCACTTCAGGGTACATGGCACGCAGGTCGGCGTCGTCCTGCGGGGGAGGCACGCAGAGAGCAAGGAACGAGCGACCGACCACCGGAGGAGCATGGCCCGATTGCGCGACGCCGGCGACTTGTGGCACGGGTCCGACGTTGTTAGCGTGCCCCCTCCACAGCTAGATCCGGGGGGATCGCCAAATCTACCGGCTGCACGGGCCCGCGCGCGTCCAACGCCGCGTGCCCGCGTACCGTCTTGCGCACAGGTGTGGACAAGTCTGGGGATGATCGCCCCGGTCCGGGGCATGATCGTCCGAAACGACGATCCGGAGGGGAGCGCGGACCGGTGGCCGACCAGCCAGGAGACCTGGGACAGGTCTGGAACCGCGTCATCGCCGATCTCTCCGGTGCGTCGGCCGGTTCGGGGAACCAGTCGCTCTCCCCGCAGCAGCGCGCTTTCCTCCGACTCACCCGCCCGCTCGGCCTGATCGACGGCACGGCACTGCTCGCCGCGCCCAGCGAGTTCGCCAAGGACGCGATCGAGCGGATCCTGCGGCGCCCGATCAGCGACGCGCTCGGCCGGCACCTGGGAGTCACCGTCAACCTGGCGGTCGTCGTCGACGCCTCCGCCGCGTCCGGCGGCACCGAGGTGCCCGACCCGCCAGGGGTGCATGCCCGCACCGCCGCCGCCGTCGCCGCGCCGGAGGCCGACACCGTTCGGCTGTCCGCCGAGCAGCCCGGGGAACCGTCCGGCTCCGACAGCATTCCCCTGCCCGTCACCGGTCATCTCGGGGCGGTGGTCGAGGCCGACGGCACGCGCGCGAACGGCACGGCTCACCGCGAGTCCGGCGGCGAGGGCCGTCCGCCCGAGGTCTGGCCCACCTACTCCGGCCCGCCGGCAGGCGAGGCCGTCACGCCGCGCTCGCAGACGCGGCTGAACGAGAAGTACACGTTCGACACGTTCGTCATCGGGGCGTCCAACCGGTTCAGCCACGCCGCCGCGGTCGCGGTGGCCGAGGCGCCGGCGCGCGCGTACAACCCGCTCTTCATCTGGGGCGACTCCGGGCTGGGCAAGACCCACCTGCTCCACGCGGTCGGCCATTACACACAGCGGCTGTTCCCGGGCATGCGCGTGCGGTACGTGTCTACCGAGGAGTTCACGAACGACTTCATCAACTCGCTGCGCGACGACCGCAAGGTGGCGTTCCAGCGGCGCTACCGCGACATCGACGTGCTGCTGGTGGACGACATCCAGTTCCTGGAGGGCAAGGAAGGCACCCAGGAGGAGTTCTTCCACACCTTCAACACCCTCCACAACGCCAACAAGCAGATCGTCGTGTCGTCCGACCGTCCGCCCAAGCGCCTCGAGACCCTCGAGGACCGGATGCGCACGCGGTTCGAGTGGGGCCTCATCACCGACATCCAGCCGCCCGAGCTGGAGACCCGGATCGCGATCCTCAGGAAGAAGGCGGCGCAGGACCGTCTTGCGGTCCCCGGCGACGTGCTCGAGTTCATCGCGGAGCGCATCGAGCGCAACATCCGCGAGCTGGAGGGCGCGCTCATCCGCGTCACGGCGTTCGCGTCGCTGAACCGGCAGCCGGTCGACACCCAGCTCGCCGAGATCGTGCTGCGCGACCTCATCCCGGACTCCGCCGCGTCGGAGATCACCGCTCCCACGATCATGGCCGTCACCGCCGAGTTCTTCGGCGTCACGATCGACGAGCTCTGCGGGCCGGGGAAGTCCAAGGCGCACGCCCAGCCCCGCCAGATCGCCATGTATCTGTGTCGCGAGCTGACCGACCTCTCCTTGCCCCGCATCGGGCAGACCTTCGGCGGCCGCGACCACACCACCGTCATGCACGCCGACAAGAAGATCCGCAACGAGATCGCCCAGCGCCGCAAGACCTTCGAACAGGTCCAGGAGCTCACGGCGCGGATCAAGCAGCGCGCTCGCCACTGATCCGGCCCGCACCTCTTCTCCGCATTCCTCTATCTCCCCCGACGCACCCCGTCGACGGGGTGCGCGGGCGTACGCGGTGGGCGTGGGCGGAAGCCGTGTGCGTGAGCCGAGCGGCCTGCCTTCGGGGCTCACGCACACCTCCGCGGCGGACGCACCTTTTCTCCTGTCGCGCTACCCGTCGACGGGGCGCATGAGCCGAAACGGCGTGCGTCGACCCCGACGGGCGGTCGCTCCCTGTGCACGGGCATCCACACCCGCGTCACCACTGGCGGTCACGAGCCGTCGTCACCCGTGTGCGACGAGAGAGCTCCCGGGTTGCTCACAGTGAGGATCAAGGGCGGGATCCGGTCGCGCTCCGTCCCCACCCGACCACTCTTCACCCACATCTGGGGACAACTCTGTGGATGGCCGCCCCGAGGCCGGTGGACGGATCGTGCGCACCCGGTGGAAAACCGGTGTCCACCGCGGGGACAGATGGCCGTTCCGCAGCGTCATCCACCGGCAGCCCGATCCGCCCACGGGTGCGCCCACCCATGCCTCCACACCTCGACACGGTCTCTGACCAGCACAGATGTACTCCATCCACAGTTCACACAGGCCCTATTACTGCTACTGGATCTCTCTCTTGAGGGAACTAAGAAAGAAGTAAGGGGGTGGATGGATCCGGACGGGCGTTCCCGTATCGGGTACCCCATGGCCGGGATGACACCCGCCGTCCGGAGGCTCTACGGTGGGTCTCCCCGGCCGGGGTCAGTCCCGGCACCACTGCGGCGTCCGGGCGCCGCACCCACAACGCCTGCCGGCATGGAGCCGGCGACTCGAGTCGTCCCCAGCGCGAGAGGTCCCCTCATGAAGTTCCGGGTCGAACGCGACGTCCTCGCCGACGCCGCCGCCTGGGTGGCCCGCAGCCTCCCGGCACGGCCGCCGGTCCCGGTGCTCGGCGGTGTACTCGTCGAAGCCACCGGCGGGGCCGACGGAGACCGCCTCACGGTCTCCGGCTTCGACTACGAGACCTCGGCGCGGGTCGAGCTCGACGCCACGATCGGCGATCCGGGCCGCGTGCTCGTGTCCGGTCGGCTGCTCGCCGACATCACCCGCGCGCTCCCCTCGAAGCCGGTCGATCTGGTCGTCGAGGGCTCCCGCGCCACGATCAACTGCGGCAGCAGCCGGTTCAGCCTGCCGACCATGCCGGTGGAGGACTACCCGCAGCTGCCGGCCATGCCGCAGCTCGCCGGCACGGTGGCCGCGAGCGAGCTCGCCGAGGCCGTCGCTCAGGTGGCCGTCGCCGCCGGCCGGGACGACACGCTGCCGATGCTCACCGGCATCCGGATGGAGATCGAGGGGGAGCAGCTCACCCTCGCCGCCACCGACCGGTTCCGGCTCGCCGTCCGCGAGCTGGACTGGACCCCGGAGGACGACTCGCACTCGAGCGCGGTGCTGATCCCGGCACGCACGCTCGCCGAGGTGGCGAAGACGCTGTCCGGGGCGGGCACCGTGGAGATCGCGCTGTCCGCGGGCGACGGGATGCTGGGGATCACCGGCGGGGGCCGCCGCGCCACCACCCGGCTGCTCGACGCCGAGTTCCCGCGGTTCCGCCAGCTGATCCCGGCCGAGCACACGAGCGCCGCCGTCCTGCAGGTCGCCCCGCTCGTCGAGGCGATCAAGCGGGTGGCCCTGGTCACGGATCGCGTCGCGCAGGTCCGCATGGAGTTCGCCGACGACGGGCTGCGGCTGGCCGCCGGTGGCGACGACGTCGGCAGCGCCGAGGAGGAGCTGCCCTGCGAGCTCGACGGCGCGCCGCTCATCATCGCGTTCAATCCCGGGTATCTTCTCGACGGTCTCGGTGCCCTGCACACCGAGCGGGCTCAGCTCACGTTCACCACGCCGAACCGTCCCGCTCTGGTGCGGCCCGTGCCTGCCGCACCTGCGGACGACGCGGCCACGGAGGAGACTCCGGAACCGGTGCCGGGGTACCTGCACCTGCTGATGCCCGTGCGCCTGCCCGGCTGAGAGTTGCGCGCACCCACGACTCCAGGAGAGGCAACCGTGCAACTGGGACTCATCGGGCTGGGCCGGATGGGCGGCAACATGCGTGACCGGCTGCGTTCGGCCGGCCACGAGGTGGTCGGTTACGACCCACGCCCCGAGGTGAGCGACGTGGAGTCGCTGGGCGCGCTGGCCGAGGCGCTCTCGGCGCCGCGGGTCGTCTGGGTGATGGTGCCCTCGGGCGAGCCGACGCGCAGCACCGTCCGGTCACTGGGCGACGTGCTCGAACCGGGCGACCTCGTGATCGACGGGGGCAACTCGCGCTACACCGACGACGGGCCCAACGCCGAGCTGCTCGACGCGAAGGGGATCGGCTACCTCGACGTCGGCGTCTCGGGCGGGATCTGGGGCAAGGCCAACGGCTACGGGCTGATGGCCGGCGGCGACGCCGCGGACGTCGAGAAGGCAATGCCGATCTTCGACGCGCTGCGCCCGGAGGGGCCGCGCGAGGAGGGCTTCGTGCATGCCGGCCCGGTGGGTGCGGGGCACTTCTCGAAGATGGTCCACAACGGCATCGAGTACGGGCTGATGCAGGCCTACGCCGAGGGCTTCGAGCTGCTCTCGGCCGCCGAGCTGATCACCGACGTGCCCGGCGTGCTGCAGGCGTGGTCGCGCGGCACCGTGGTGCGCTCGTGGCTGCTCGACCTGCTCGTCGTGGCGCTGAAGGAGGACGCTGGGCTGGCGAAGCTCGACGACTACGTCGATGACTCCGGCGAGGGGCGCTGGACGATCGAGGAGGCCATCAAGCACGCCGTGCCGCTGCCGGTGATCTCCGCGGCGCTGTTCGCGCGGTTCGCCTCGCGGCAGGACTCGTCGCCCGCGATGCGCGCGGTGGCGGCGCTGCGCCAGCAGTTCGGTGGGCACGCGGTGCGGTCCGCGGCCGGGCCGGCCGGCACGCCCGGCGAGCACGCCGGCCCGAGCTCCGGCACCGGCTCCACCCATCAGTAGTTCCCGCGTGCACCTGCGCCGCCTAGCCGTCACGGACTTCCGTTCCTGGGAGAGCGCCGAGCTCGACCTGCAGCCGGGCGTCACGGTGCTCGTGGGGCCGAACGGCGTGGGTAAGACCAACCTGGTGGAGGCGGCCGGCTACCTGGCCACGCTCGGCTCGCACCGGGTGGCCACGGATACCCCGCTCATCCGGCGGGGTGCGGCGCGGGCGCTCGTGCGCGGGCTGGTGGTGCATCAGGGCCGCGAGCTCACCGTCGAGCTGGAGATCGCCCCTGGGCGGGCGAACCGGGCCCGGGTGAACCGTGCTCCGGCGGCGAAGCCGCGGGATGTGCTGGGGATCCTGCGGACGGTCCTGTTCGCGCCCGAGGACCTCGCGCTGGTGCGCGGTGACCCCGGCGAGCGCCGCCGGTTCCTCGACGACCTGCTGGTGCTGCGGTTCCCGCGCTACGCCGCCGTTCGCTCCGACTACGACCGGGTGCTGCGCCAGCGCTCCGCTCTGCTCAAGACCGCGCGCAGCGGCGGTGATCTGCGCACGCTCGACGTGTGGGACGGCCACCTCGCCCGGCACGGCGCCGCCCTGCTGGCGGGCCGGCTGGACCTCGTCACCGCGCTCGCACCGCGCGCGGTGGAGGCGTTCGCCGAGGTTGCGCCGACGTCCGACCCGATCGCCGTCGGATACCGGTGCAGCCTCGAGGGCGAGCTGCCGGCGTCGGCGGACGAGCTGGAACCGCTCCTCGTGGACGCCATGGGCCGCATGCGGCGGCAGGAGGTGGAGCGGGGCGTGTGCCTCGTCGGCCCGCACCGCGACGACCTGGATCTTCGGCTCGGGGAAGGCCCGGCGAAGGGATACGCCAGCCACGGGGAGTCCTGGGCGCTGGCGCTGGCGCTGCGGCTCGCGTCGTACCGGCTGCTGTGCGCCGACGACGTCGAACCGGTCCTCGTGCTCGACGACGTGTTCGCGGAGCTCGACTCACGTCGGCGTTCTGCCCTCGCCGACGTCGCTCGGCGCGCCGAGCAAGTGTTGATCACCGCCGCCGTGGCGGAGGACGTCCCGGACGGCCTCGACGGCGCCCGGTTCGCGGTGAGCGGAGGGCATGTCGAGCCGATTACGCAAGAGGCGACGTCAGGAGGCCGGCCGTGATGTCGCTCACCTGGGGACAAAGGTGTGGATACTGTGGATAACTCCCGCCGTACTGGTGATGACGAGCAGAAACGACCGCCTGTCGTGCCCGACAAACCGCCCAGCGCACCCCTATCGAGAGCACCTGTCCCCAACCCTGGGGATGAAGAGGGGATGACCGCTGGTCGCAGCCGGGGTTCGGATCTCGCCCGGGAGGCGCTGCGCGCGGCCCGGGAGGCCTCCGCGGATCGCACCGCGCAGCGCACCGCCGAGACGCAGGGTCGCAAGCCCAAGGCCCGCGGGCGCCGCCGGCGGTGGTCGGGTGCCGGCCCCGACGAGCGCGACCCGCAGCCCTTCAGCCGGCTCGTGTCGCGGGTCGCGTTGGACCGCGGCTGGTCGCCGCGGCTGACCGACGCCACCGTCCTCGGGCGCTGGCCGCACCTGGTCGGCGCCGAGATCGCCGACCACTGCACGCCCCTGTCGCTGCGGGACGGCGAGCTCGTCCTCCAGGCCGAGTCCACGGCGTGGGCCACGCAGCTGCGCCAGCTGCAGCGCCAGCTGCTGTCCCGGCTGGCCGGCGCCGTCGGGAAGGACGTCGTGCGCCGGATCCGAGTGGTCGGGCCGTCCGGCCCGAGCTGGCGGCGCGGCCCCCGGCACGTCCGCGGCCGAGGTCCCCGGGACACGTACGGCTGACGTCCGTGGCGGCATGCGCCGAATCAGGGCGGCGTGACGGGCTCGTAGCCTGCTCGACGCCCCGTTTCAGCGGATCGGACCCGACTTGGTTCCCGATCGGCTGTCTGTGACGATTCTGGGGGTGTCCTAGCCGCGTTCCTGTCTGGGTGCACCGGTATGATGAAGGAGTGTTCCCGGGCGCTCCCCGATCGCCCGGTGTAAAGGCTCAGACGCGGGGGCGCAGTCGTGCGCCCGCTCCGGGCCGTCGTGGCGAGGAGACAGGCTGCCCGTGCCGGAGAAGAAGAACGCCTACAGCGCGTCGTCCATCACCGTCCTCGAGGGTCTCGAGGCGGTCCGCAAGCGGCCCGGCATGTACATCGGCTCCACTGGTGAACGGGGTCTGCACCACCTGATCTGGGAGGTCGTGGACAACGCCGTCGACGAGGCGATGGCCGGCTACGCCACGCGCGTCGAGGTCACGCTGCAGGAGGACGGCGGCGTCAAGGTCGTCGACGACGGCCGCGGTATCCCGGTGGGCATGCACCCGGTGGAGAAGAAGCCTGCCGTCGAGGTCGTGATGACCGTGCTGCACGCGGGTGGCAAGTTCGACAGCGACTCCTACGCGGTGTCCGGTGGCCTGCACGGGGTCGGCGTATCCGTGGTCAACGCCCTGTCCAGCGCACTCGACGTCGAGATCCACACCGAGGGCAAGGTGTGGCGCCAGCACTACGCGCACTCCGTCCCCGGTCCGCTGCGCAAGGGCGAGGACACGAAGAAGACGGGTACCACGGTCACGTACTGGGCCGACCCCGACATCTTCGAGACCACCACCTACAACATCGAGACGATCCGCCGCCGGCTGCAGGAGATGGCCTTCCTCAACAAGGGCCTCACCATCATCCTGCGCGACGAGCGCAACGGGCACCCGGCCGAGGAGGAGGAGCCCGACGCCGAGGGGTACGTGGCGAAGGTCAAGGAGTACACCTTCTGCTACCCGAACGGCCTCGAGGACTTCGTCGCACACCTCAACAAGAGCAAGGACCCGATCCACAAGAAGCTCGTCTCCTACACGGGCGAGGGCGACGGCCACGCGGTCGAGGTGGCGATGCAGTGGAACTCGGGCTACACCGAGTCGGTCTACACGTTCGCCAACACGATCAACACGCACGAGGGCGGCACCCACGAGGAGGGCTTCCGCTCCGCGCTCACCACCACGGTCAACCGATACGCGCGCGACAAGAAGCTGCTCAAGGAGAAGGACGCCGCCCTGTCCGGTGACGACATCCGCGAGGGCCTCGCGGCGATCGTCTCGGTGAAGGTCAAGGAGCCCCAGTTCGAGGGCCAGACCAAGACCAAGCTCGGCAACACCGAGATCAAGTCGTTCGTGCAGCGGGTGAGCAACGAGTGGCTGGCCGACTGGTTCGAGCGCAACCCCGCCGAGGCCAAGACCATCGTCAACAAGGCGGTGCAGTCGGCGCAGGCCCGGATGGCGGCGCGCAAGGCGCGCGAGCTGGTGCGGCGCAAGAGCGCCGGCGACATCGGTGGCCTGCCGGGCAAGCTCGCCGACTGCCGGTCCACCGACCCGGTCAAGTCCGAGGTCTACATCGTGGAGGGCGACTCGGCGGGCGGCTCGGCCAAGTCGGGCCGCGACTCGATGTACCAGGCGATCCTGCCGATCCGCGGCAAGATCATCAACGTCGAGAAGGCGCGCATCGACCGCGTCCTCAAGAACACCGAGGTCCAGGCCATCATCACGGCGCTGGGCACCGGTATCCACGACGAGTTCGACCTGGCCAAGCTTCGCTACCACAAGATCGTGCTGATGGCCGACGCCGACGTCGACGGCCAGCACATCCGCACCCTGCTGCTCACGCTGCTGTTCCGCTTCATGCGGCCGCTGGTCGAGGCGGGCCACGTGTTCCTGGCGCAGCCGCCGCTCTACAAGATCAAGTGGGGCGGGCGGGGGGCCGAGCCGGAGTTCGCCTACACCGACCGCGAGCGCGACGGACTCATCGAGGCCGGCCGGGCAGCGGGCAAGAAGCTGCCCAAGGACGAGGGCATCCAGCGCTACAAGGGCCTCGGCGAGATGAACGCCAAGGAGCTCTGGGAGACCACGATGGACCCGGCCCACCGGCTGCTCCTGCAGGTCACCCTCGACGACGCCGCCACGGCCGACGAGCTGTTCTCGATCCTCATGGGCGAGGACGTCGAGTCCCGCCGGTCGTTCATCACGCGCAACGCCAAGGACGTGCGGTTCCTGGACGTGTAGTCCGCGTGCCCGTCAGCAGGAACCGCATGAGCAGAGAAGGACGATGACCGACACCTTGGACCCCACGCTGCCCCCGCCGCCGGAAGGCGACCGCACCGAGCCGGTCGACATCCAGCAGGAGATGCAGCGCTCCTACATCGACTACGCGATGAGCGTGATCGTCGGTCGGGCGCTGCCCCTGGTCGAGGACGGGCTCAAGCCGGTGCACCGGCGGGTGCTGTACTCGATGGGGGAGAACGGCTTCCGGCCCGACCGCTCGTACGTCAAGTGCGCGCGCGTCGTCGGCGAGGTGATGGGGAACTACCACCCCCACGGCGACTCCGCGATCTACGACGCCCTCGTGCGGCTCGCCCAGCCGTGGGCGTTGCGCTACCCGCTGATCGACGGGCAGGGCAACTTCGGCTCCCGGGGCAACGACCCGGCCGCCGCGATGCGGTACACGGAGTGCCGGCTGTCCCCGCTCGCCATGGCGATGCTGCAGGACATCGACGAGGACACCGTCGACCTGGCCGACAACTACGACGGCAAGACGCAGGAGCCGCTGGTCCTGCCGTCGCGGGTGCCGAACCTGCTGATCAACGGCAGCGTCGGCATCGCGGTCGGCATGGCCACCAACATCCCGCCGCACAACCTGCGCGAGGTCGGTGACGGTGTCGTGTGGGCGCTGGAGAACTGGGAAGCCACCGACGAGGAGCTCCTCGAGGCGCTGATGCAGCGCATCAAGGGCCCCGACTTCCCGACCGCGGGCCTGATCGTCGGCCGCGACGGCATCGAGCAGGCCTACCGCACCGGCCGCGGCTCGGTCCGGATGAGGGCGGTCGTCGAGGTCGAGGAGGACGCCAAGGGTCGCACCACCCTGGTCGTCACCGAGCTGCCCTACCAGGTCAACCCGGACAACCTCATCGAGTCGATCGCGCAGCAGCACCGCGACGGCAAGCTCACCGGCATCGCCGAGATCAACGACGAGTCGTCCGACCGCGTCGGCATGCGCATCGTCATCACGCTCAAGCGCGACGCCGTCGCCAAGGTCGTGATCAACAACCTCTACAAGCACACCCAGCTGCAGCAGGGCTTCGGCGTCAACATGCTGGCCATCGTCGACGGCGTCCCGCGCACGCTGCGGCTCGACCAGGTGGTCCGCAACTACATCCGCCACCAGATCGAGGTCATCGTCCGGCGCACCCGCTACCGGCTGCGCAAGGCCGAGGAGCGGGCCCACATCCTGCGTGGCTACGTCAAGGCGCTCGACGCGCTCGACGAGGTCATCGCGCTGATCCGTGCGTCGGCCACGGTCGACGTCGCCCGCACGGGTCTGATCGAGCTCCTGGACGTCGACGAGATCCAGGCCCAGGCGATCCTGGACATGCAGCTGCGGCGGCTCGCCGCGCTGGAGCGCCAGAAGATCATCGACGAGCTGGCCGAGATCGAGCGCACGATCGCCGACCTCGAGGACATCCTCGCCCGGCCGGAGCGCCAGCGCACGATCGTGCGCGACGAGCTCATCGAGATCGTCGAGAAGCACGGCGACGAGCGGCGCACACAGATCGTGGCCGACGACGGCGAGGTCACCAACGAGGACCTGATCGCCGTCGAAGACGTCGTTGTGACGATTACTCAGACCGGCTACGCCAAGCGCACGAAGACCGACCTGTACCGGGCGCAGAAGCGCGGCGGCAAGGGCGTGCAGGGCGCGCAGCTGAAGCAGGACGACATCGTCGCCCACTTCTTCGTGTGCTCCACGCACGACTGGATGCTGTTCTTCACGAACAAGGGGCGCGTGTACCGGCTCAAGGCCTACGAGCTCCCGGAGGCCAACCGCAGCGCCCGGGGTCAGCACGTGGCCAACCTGCTCGCCTTCCAGCCGGACGAGCAGATCGCCCAGGTCATGCAGATCAAGGACTACCAGGCCTCGCCGTATCTTGTCCTGGCGACGAGAACTGGTCTGGTGAAGAAGTCCCGGCTCACCGACTTCGACTCCAACCGCACCGGCGGCCTCATCGGCATCAACCTGCGCGAGGACGACGAGCTCGTCGGGGCGGTGCTCTGCTCGGCCGAGGACGACCTGCTGCTCGTCTCGGCGGAGGGGCAGTCCATCCGGTTCGCCGCGAGCGACGCGGCGCTGCGCCCGATGGGTCGTGCCACGTCCGGCGTGCTGGGGATGCGCTTCAACGACGGCGACCGGTTGCTGTCGCTCGCGGTGGTGCAACCGGAGACCTTCGTGCTCGTCGCCACCGCCGGCGGATACGCCAAGCGCACCCCGATCGAGGACTATCCGGTGCAGGGTCGGGGTGGGAAGGGTGTTCTGACCCTCCAGTACGACCGTCGTCGTGGCACCCTGGTCGGCGCGCTCATCGTCGGGATCGACGACGAGCTGTATGCGATCACCTCGAGCGGCGGGGTGATCCGCACGTCGGCACGCGAGGTCCGCAAGGCCGGCCGGCAGACGAAGGGGGTCCGCCTGATGAACCTCGGCGACAGTGCCACGCTCCTTGCGGTGGCCCGCAACGCAGAGGACGACGACGCGGACGACCAGTCGCTCAGCTGAGCTCGCGAGCCGCCCCACCCACAAGGCCCCGAGGAGACGTTCACCTCGTGAACGACACGACGAGCACACCGGACGAGCCCGACGGCCACGGGCGCGTGGCCACCGGCGAGCAGGCGGCGATCCCGCCGCAGGCGAACGGCGCGGAGGCCGCAGCTCCCGCGCAGCCCGGTGGGGCTGCTGGGACGAACGGGGCGACACCCGTGCAGGCCGAGGAAGTGGTCGCCGCCGAGCGGCCCGTCGATCCCACGGGGGCGGATGCGCCGACCGCGCATCTGCAGCTGCCGCAGCACCCGGCCGCCACCGCGGCCCCGGAGTCGCCCGCCCCGCGCCCGCCGGACCCGGAACCGGCGCCCGGGCCGATGCCCGGTCCGGGCCCGGAAGCGGCCGCACCCCCGCCGTGGCAGCGGATGCCGGGAAGCGGCGGCGACGACGCCGAACCGGCGCCGGAACCCACGCCCGAGCCGCCGCCGAACGCCGGGTTGCTCGACGAGGGTCCCACCGCGTTCCTCGAACCGCCCGTGCGCTACGACGACCCCCACTCGGGGGGCACCCAGGCCGAGGGCGGTGGCTGGTCCAGCGTTCGGTCGGTGCGCAGCCGGCCGCCCCGGCAGGCCGCCCTCCAGCTCAAGCGACTCGACCCCTGGTCGGTGCTGAAGCTGGGCCTCGTGCTGGCCGTCGTGCTGTTCTTCGTCTGGCTGGTCGCGGTCGGTGTGCTCTACGGCGCACTCGACGGCATGGGCGTGTGGGACCGGCTCAACGGCACCTACGCCGACCTGGTGTCCGGTGACACCCCCACCGGCAGCCCGCTGATCAGCGCAGGCCGCGTGTTCGGCTTCGCCGCGGTGATCGGGGCGATCAACAGCCTCCTGTTCGCCGTGGCCGTCACGGTGGGCGCGTTCGTCTACAACGTGTCCGCCGACCTTGTGGGCGGCATCGAGGTCACCCTCTCCGAGCGGGACTGATCCCGAGGGGTATCCGGTTGAAGGCGACCGGGGACGCTGGGGTAGCCTCGTCTCCGTCGCAGGGCCCATAGCTCAGTTGGTTAGAGCGCGTCGCTGATAACGACGAGGTCGCTGGTTCAAATCCAGCTGGGCCCACTCCCCGAGCTCCACTCCCACATCCTTCGGGACGAGTTAGGACGTGATTCTCGTGAAGAAGCTCATCGCCGTCGCGGTTGCGCTGGCTGCCGGTGCCTTCATCTTCTCCAAGGTGCGCGCCTCCCGCGAGACCGACCTGTGGCACGAGGCCACCAAGAACTGAACCGGGCGGCAGCACCGCCCGCGCCGAGCGGGTAACGTCCCTGCTCAGCATGGGGACGTAGCTCAATTGGCAGAGCACCGCCTTTGCAAGGCGGGGGTTAGGGGTTCGATTCCCCTCGTCTCCACCAGTGCGAACGGCCCCAGCAAGATCACCTTGCACGGGTCGTGCCACAGGACCACGTGCACTCGCTCGCCGGTCCAGCACCTCGTCTCCGGGGGCGCGCCGAACTCCCAGGTGATCGTTGCGAGTCGCTCACCAGCGGGCCGCGAACCACCCCAGAGGGCGGTTCGGAACGATCACCGCGCCCCAGCAGCGCGTCAGCGCGGTCCGGACAACGATGGCGTGCTGCTCAGGCCGAGTGAGGACCTCTGCGGTCGAACCTGACCAGACAGGCCGCTGCAGCTGCTTGCTCCTCACCTCCCGGGTGCGGGTTCCGCCCACACGACCGATCAGTTCCTCGTCGCCGCTCGGTCTGCATCTCGGGATGTCCCCTTCCGCGCTGCGGCGGGCCCGAGATGGGATGACGAGGAGCGTGCCACCGTGGCCGAGGAGAACGTGAGCGCAGCGGCCTCTCACATTCGCGTATCCCGTGGCTGCGTGCCGTCTGCAAGATCAACTAGGGTGGGAGCCCGAGGCCGGGATCGCACCCGATGGGACTGACCTTCAACGCTGTCGCCGGCGATGTCCCGCTGGTGCAACGGGTGTGGTCGGCGAGCTGTGACGCTGCGACCGGCTTCACCTCGGCGGCCAAAACCTCATCCATGATCGTATTTGCGCGGAGCGATGCCGGGTTGACGGTGCACCTCCGCGGACCGGAGACGACGGGCACGTCGTTGACCTGCCCGGAGGGCTGCGAGTTCTTCGGCGTCGAGCTGTGGACCGGTGCTTATCTGCCGCTGTACCCGCCCTCCGGTCTGACCGACCTCAACGATGCGCTGTTGCCGACCCTGCCGGGCGACCGGATCTTGCTGGGCGATCGGGACTGGGAGATGCCGACCGAGCAGAACATCGACGTCTTCGTCAACCGGCTGGTGCGCGCAGGGTTGTTGATCTTCGACCCTCTCGTCGACGAGATCCGGCACGGCGAACGACCACGCGGCATGTCGGAACGGATCGCGCAGATCAGATTCCGCCGGGCCGTCGGGATCTCGCACCGCAAGTTCGTCAGCATCGAACAGGCGCAGCACGCCGCGCAACTCCTCACGGCAGGGAGATCGATCGCCGACGTGGTGACCACCAGCGGCTACTACGACCAGCCGCAGCTCGCGCGGGCGATGCGGTGGGCGACCGGTCACACCCCAGGAGAGTTGAGGTCCGGGGTCCCGTTCCTGGCGTTCTGATGCGGGCTTCGGTTCGGTACAAGACGGGCCGATCAGCCGGATGGTTGGCTCCCGGGCGTGCGGACACTGATCGAGTACGACCACCTCTCGATCGACGGGAGGAGCTCCACGGCATCCACTCGATGAGGACCTGGCAGAACGCGCGCCGGTCCGCCCGGAGCTCCCCTTTCCGCCCACCCCCCACCGACCAGGAGAAACCCCGCCGTGCGCAAGATCATCAGCTTTACCCACGCCACCCTCGACGGCTATATCGACGACCCGCAGAACTGGTCGTTCCAGTACTCCAGCGAGGAGCTGCAGGCCTACGGACTCAAGATGACGCTCGCCGCCGACGCACTGCTGCTCGGCCGCATCACCTACGAAGGCATGGCACAGGCCTGGCCCGCCATGGGCGGCAACCCCTTCGCCGACCACGTCAACTCGATCACCAAGTACGTCGTCGCCTCCGAACCGGTCGACACCACGGCGTGGGATCCGACCGTGGTCATCGCCGGCCCCGACCTGCTCGACGAGGTCAGCCGACTGAAGCAGGCCGAAGGCGGCGACATCATCATCTGGGGCACCGGCCGGCTGACCGACGCCCTCGCCGCGGCCGGCTCGCTCGACGAGTACCGGATCTGCACGTCCCCCGTCATCAAGGGAGGCGGCGAGCCCTTGTTCCGCCCCGCCAGCACCGGCACCGTCGAGCTCCTTGACACCAAGGTCTTCGCCACCGGCGCCGTCGTCCACGCCTACGGCCCCACCTCAGCCCCTGACCCCAACTAGCGGCACCCGGTTCACGCCGTTCGACCCTGACCATCTCGCCAACTCACTGCCCGCCTGGCCGAGCTCGCCTCGCCTACCTCCGCGCCCTCGACGACCATGAGGGGCGAACCAAGCCGAACTCCGCTTCAAGGCCTGACGCCATGCGGACGCGTTCTTCGCGTAGGACACCCCAGCGCTGCGACCGGACGGGTTCGGCGGAGGGTACGACGAAGAGGGCGGCGAACCCGACGGTCCGTCGGATGGTCGTGTCGTTCATCGCTGCTGCTCGCTGTCTGTCGAAGCATCGGTCGGCGCCAGTGCCGGATGCGGGGTTTCGAGCAGGCGCAGCGCGCCGATCACCGGCGCCCCACCGGCGAGCGTCCACGGCCACCACGGCACGTCGAAGCTGACCGTCACCACGCAGGTCACGAGCCACACGGCGATCTGTGCACACCTGTCGCCGCCGGCCAGGCGACGGTCAGGATCCGGCGCGCTGAGCGCACGCCGCTCTGCGGGCCGAGGCGGACCGGCCGCGCCTGACCAGGTGGGCTGCCGTCTGGGAGGTGGTGGGTGGACCCGCTCATGGTGGTTCCTTCCGGGGTCGGCAGGGCACCGCGCAGCCGGTGAACCTCGGCCAGTCGCCCGGGCTCCCTGTCATGGCGTAGGACCCGCCGGGGCCGGGACGGCGCGGCGGCCACCGCAGCGAACACCCGCGATCCCGGCGGCAGCGGTGTCAGGTCGACCGGAGTGGGCCGCGCAAATCCGACGAAACACCCTGCTGCTACGGCACGGTCAACCCCGTTGGGTCTGATTCACACCGGTGGGTACGGGCCGCGGCTGCCACTCATGCTCGGACACCCTCCGATCCTGATCATCGTGACCGAGGCGGGCGGGAAGCCGTCAGTGGATGGCCGGCTCCGGAGCGCCGGATCCGGTCAGGAAGTCGAAGTCGCAGCCCTTGTCGGCCTGCGTGACGTGCTGGGCGAACAGCGCGCCGTACCCGCGCGCCGGTGGCGGGGACGGCGGGTTCCAGGACGCCCGGCGGACCGCGAGTTCTGCCTCGGGTACGAGCAGGTCGAGGCGGCGGCCGGCCACGTCCAGCCGGACCAGGTCGCCGTCGCGGACGAGGGCGAGCGGCCCGCCGGCTGCCGACTCCGGCGCGACGTGCAGTACGCACGTGCCGTAGCTCGTGCCGCTCATGCGTGCGTCGGAGATACGGACCATGTCGGTCACGCCGGCGCGCAGCAGCTTCTCCGGGATCGGCAGCTGCCCCCACTCGGGCATGCCGGGGCCGCCGATCGGGCCGGCGCCGCGCAGCACCAGCACGGAGTCCGCGTCGACGTCGAGGTCGTCGGCGTCGATGCGGGCGGCGAGGTCGTCGTAGCCGTCGAACACCACGGCGCGGCCGGTGTGCTGGAGCAGGTGCGGGCTGGCTGCCGTCGTCTTGAGCACGCAGCCGTCGGGGGCGAGGCTGCCGCGCAGCACGGCGAGCGCACCCTCCGGGGAGAGTGCGCGGTCCCGGCCGCGGATGACGTCCGCGTTGTGCACGACGGCGCCGGCGATGCCCTCTCCGAGGGTCGTGCCGCTGACGGTGCGGGCGTCGAGGTCGAGCAGGTCGCCGAGCTCGACCATCAGCGCCCGCAGGCCGCCGGCGTCGTGGAAGTCGGCCATGAGGTGCGCCCCTGAAGGCCGGATGTTGGCGAGCACCGGCGTGCGGCGGGCCACGGCGTCGAAATCGTCGAGGGACAGGTCGACGCCCGCACGGCCGGCCATCGCCACCAGGTGGATGACGGAGTTGGTCGACCCACCGAGCGCCATCACCACCGTGACGGCGTTGGTGAAGGCCGCCGCGGTGAGCACCTGGTCCGGCCGCAGGTCCTCCCAGACCATGTCCACGATGCGCCGGCCCGTGGCCACCGCCATCCGGGCGTGATCGGAGAACGCCGCCGGCACCGACGAGGCCCCGGGCAGTGTGAGCCCGAGCGCCTCCGCCGCGGCGGTCATCGTGCTGGCGGTGCCCATCGTCATGCAGTGGCCGGGGGAGCGGGCGATGCCGCTCTCGATGGCGTTCCAGTCCTCTTCGGTGATCGTGCCTGCGCGCTTGCGGTCCCAGTACTTCCACGTGTCCGAGCCGCTGCCGAGCACCTCCGCGCCCCACCGGCCGGGCAGCATCGGTCCGGCCGGCATGAACACGAACGGCAGCCCCATGCTCGTCGCGCCCATCACGAGCCCGGGCGTGGTCTTGTCGCAGCCGCCCATCAGCACAGCCCCGTCGACCGGGTGGGAGCGCAGGAGCTCCTCGGCCTCCATCGCGAGCATGTTGCGGTAGAGCATGGTGGTCGGCTTCTGGAACGGCTCCGACAGCGACATCGCCGGCAGCTCCACCGGGAATCCGCCGGCCTGCCACACCCCACGTTTGACCTCCTCGGCCCGCTCGCGGAAATGGGTGTGGCACGGGTTGAGGTCGCTCCAGGTGTTGAGAATGCCGATCACCGGCCGGCCGCTGTACTCCTCGGCGTCGTAGCCCATCTGCTTCGCCCGCGACCGGTGCCCGAACGAGCGCAGGTCCTGCGCGCCGAACCAGCGGTGGCTGCGCAGGTCCTCGGGGGCGCGTCTCACAGCGGCACCCGCTCGAGCAGGCCGGCGAGCGTGGCCGTTGGTGTGATGATCTCCGGGTCGGTCCGTACGGCCACCACCGCGGGCCGCCGGTTCGTGACGGCGCGGTGCAGCGCGTCGTCCAGCTCGCCGGCCTCGGTGACGCCGTACGCGGCGGCGCCCAGCCCCTCGGCCCACCGCACGAGGTCGACGGCGCCGATGTCGACGCCCGAGGTGCGGCCCAGCTCGCGGGCCTGGTGCATCGCGATCGTTCCGTACATCCCGTTCTGCAGCACGAGGACGACCACCGGCGCGCCCAACCGCACCGCCGTCTCGATCTCCTGGCCCGTCATGAGGACGCCGCCGTCGCCGACCACCGCCACCGCGGTGCGCTCCGGCGCGGCCACCGCGGCCGCGACCGCCGCCGGCACGGCGTACCCCATGGCGCCGTTCACGGGCGCGAGCTGGGTGGTGGTGGGCGGGAAGCGCCAGTACCGGTGCAGGAACGCGGCGAAGTTGCCGGCGTCGTTGGTGACGATCCCGTCGGGCGGGAGGTGCCGGTGCAGCGCGGCGATCACCGCCGCCGGGTGCACGCCCCCGTCGGCCTCCACGGCTGGGGCCGCCGACCAGGCGTCGACGGCCGCGTGCGCCTCGGTCCAGTCCACCGGGCGCGGCGGCCCCTCCCGGCGCGCGAGCGCCGCCAGTACGTCGGCCGGATCAGCGTCGATCCCGCCGTGGCCGTACCGGCCGATCGGGACGACCTCGCATCCCGCCGCCGGCAGCCGGTAGCGCTGGGTGGTGACCTCGTCCAATCGCGTCCCGATGACGAGAAGCAGGTCGGCGCAGGTCACGGCGTCGACGGTGGCGTCGGGGGTGGCCAGGGCGAGGTGGCCCAGGAAGTTCGGGTGGTCCACCGGGAAGGCGTCCTGGCGGCGGAACGACGTGCACACGCCGATACCGAAGCGCTCGGCCGCGGCCACGAGCCGGTCGCGGGCCGGGCGAGCACCCTCCCCGACGATGGCGACCGGCCGGCGGGCGGCGAGCAGGCGTTCGGCGAGCTCCTCGACGGCGGCGGGGTCCGAGGCGATTGCAGCATGCTGCAACTCGGCCTCTGCAGCGGCGCCGGGGAGCTCCACGTCCACGAAGTCGCTCGGTATCGCGATCGCGACCGGACCCGGCCGGCCGGAGGTCGCGATCCGCCAGCCGCGGGCCACCAGCTCGGGCACGTCCTCGGCACGCTCGGCCGTGACGGCCCACTTGGTGATCGGGCCGTAGAAGGCGGTGAGGTCGACCTCCTGGAACGCCTCGCGTCCGCGCAGCTGCGAGTCGACCTGCCCGAGCAGGACGATCATGGGCGTCGAGTCCTGGTGGGCGGTGTGCACGCCGATCGCGAGGTTCGACGAGCCCGGACCACGGCTCGCCATCGCCACCGCCGGAACGCCCGTGAGTCGCGCGTCGGCGTCGGCCATGAACGCCGCACCGGATTCGTGTCGCACTGACACCAACTGGAGCCCGGGGTGCCGGTCGACCTCGTCGATCAGGCTGAGGAACGACTCCCCGGGCACGGTGTAGCAGCGGCGGGCGCCCGCTTCGGCGAGCAGGTCGGCCACGGCGGCGGCGACGGTTGGCACTCGTACTTCCCTTCGATCACGAGAACAGCTCACCCACGGCCTTGCCGATGCCCTGCACCGCGGCGGCCGCGACGAACACGGCGACGAGCGCGAGCCCGACGTTCTCCTTCCAGCTGTTCGTGTACTGCCCCATGATGTCCCGGCGGTTGAGCATCACGATGAGGGCGATCACGATCAGCAGCAGGAACGGTGACGTCAGCACGTGCGACACCACGACGAGGGCCACGAAGCCGGGAGCGTGGGGCAGCGACCAGACCACGGCGAGCAGGCCCCAGGCGATCACCCAGCGGTAGGCGGGGTCGGTGGTGCGGCTGCCCGAGTAGCGCTCCTCCCGGCCGGGACGCACCACGTGCAGCGCCTCGACCACCATCTTGGCCAGCGCGAAGAGCGACCCCGCCACCGTGGTCCAGGCGGCCCCGAGCAGGCCGAGGTAGAAGATGTAGGGCCCGGCCGGGCCGACGGCGGCGCCGAGCGCGTCGGCGATGTCGCCGGCCTCGCTCACGCCCTGCTGCCCGAACAGGACCTCGGCCCCGATCGCCCACACCGCGACGCCGAGGAACAGCACCACCACCGTGCCGAACAGCAGGTCGTACTGCTGAACCCGGCGGTGGGCGGGTGTGATCCAGCCCTTCTCGCGCAGGAACTCGGGGTAGAAGAGGTTGGCCATCGAGCCGAGCGTGGCGAGCACGAGGCTGGAGGCCACCAGGCCGGAGTCGAAGAGCCCCTGCTGGGGCGGCAGCTCGAACGCGAAACCCTTGACGAGCTCGCCCCAGTTGATCCCGACGAGCGCGATGCCGACCACGAACGTCAGCACCATGAGCGCCAGGATCACCTTGAAGATGCGCTCGATCAGCCGGTAGGCGCCCTTCAGTGTGACGGCGAAGACCGACAGTGCGCCGATCACGGACCACCAGAACGTGGGCAGGCCGCCGAAGAGTCCTTCCAGCGACACACCGACCCCGCTCAGCGTGAACGCCAGCAGGATGTGCGTGTAGAGCATGAACGAGACGAGCATCAACCACCCGAAGGCCGGGTGCGTCCTGGCGATGCCGCGCACGATGCTCGGGTCCCGCTGCACGTTGTAGAGCGGGTACTTGCCCAGCGCGTTGACGAACACGAAGCGGAACACCAGGGAGAGCGGGAGCACCCACAGCAGCGCGTAGCCGTAGTTGCCGCCCGCCACCGAGTTGTCGATCAGGTCGCCGGTGCCCACCCAGCTCAGCGCCACGACGATCCCGGGGCCGAAGGCCCGGATGTATGCCAGGAAGTTGTTCGCGGGAGGTGCCACCGCTCCCGGCTGCTCGGTCATCGTGGTCCCCTCATCGTCGAGTGAACGAGCATCTTGGTGTATTGGTATACCATCCCGAGTCGCTCGATGAGGAGGGTCATGACCGACACTGTCGACGCCGGCACGCTGACCGCGCTGGGCTCCGTGAGCACCGCGACGGTCACCACGCAGCTCATGGCGCGCGGCCTGCGCAACACGTTCCTGCACGGGCTCGTGCCGCTCAACCCCACGCAGACCCGCATGGTCGGGGAGGCGTTCACCCTCCGCTGCATCCCCTCTCGCGAGGATGTGGACACGCTGTCGGTCTTCCAGGACTACGACCACCCGCAGCGCAAGGCCGTCGAGTCGGTGCCGCCCGGCGCGGTGCTCGTCGTCGACGCGAGGGGGCAGACGCGCGCCGCGTCGCTCGGCCACATCCTCGCCACGCGGCTGCTGCGCCGCGGCGTGGCCGGATTCGTCAGCGACGGGTCGGTGCGCGACAGCGCCGGGTTCGCCGAGCTGGCGCTGCCGACGTTCGCCGCGGGCCCGTCCGCCACCACGAACCTCGCCCAGCACCATGCCGTCGACCTGCAGGTGCCGATCGGCTGCGCCGAGGTCCCGGTCTACCCGGGCGACATCATGGTCGGCGACCGGGACGGCGTGGTCTGCGTGCCACGGCACCTCGCGGCCGAGGTGGCCGCCGCGGCCGTCGAGCAGGAGCGGTTGGAGGAGTTCGTGCTCGAGAAGATCGAGTCGGGCGCACCGCTGCGCGGCACCTACCCGCCGGACGAGGCCACTCTCGCCGAGTACCGCAGCAGGAGCTGATCAGCCGGCCGCAGCCTGCGCCCGCTCGTCCCGGAGCCGGGTGAGCGAGCGCTGGATGTGCCCGCGCATCAGCTCCGCGGCATCGCCCGACCGCCTCTCCTGCACCGCCGAGAGGATCTCGCGGTGCTCCTCCAGTTCGGCCCGCCAGGTCGGCCACTGCTCCCACAGCAGGCTCACCGTGCCGAGCGCGGTGAGGTCCTGCAGGTCGTCGAGCGAGCGGACCACGAGATCGTTCGCGCAGGTGGCGTAGATGCAGCGGTGGAACCGGCGGTTGGCCAGGCTCAGCCCCGCGTGGTCGTCGGCCTCGACGAAGCGGGCGGCGTCGTCCAGCGCCCGGCGGGCCTCGGCGAGGTCGAACGACCCCGTCGCGGCCACCTCGCCCGCGGCCCACGGTTCCACGAGCAACCGCATCTCGTAGACCTGCTGCACGTCCTCGGGCCGCATGCGGCGCACGGCGACCCCGCGGTTGCGGGTGGGCGTGAGCAGGCCGGAGGAGGTCAGCGCGATCAGGGCCTCGCGCACAGGGGTCTTGGACACGCCGAGGAGGTCGGCGAGCCGGCGTTCGACGAGCAGCTCGTCCGGCTGCAGCCGGCCGGACAGGATCGCGGACTTGATCGACGCGGCGACCAGGTCCGAACGCGTCGTGGAGCGTCCCAGCGGGGGTAGCACCGGCGCCTGGTCGTGCGTCACGAACTTGGTATACCACGCGCGATCGCGCGCCTGGTGTGGTCCTCGCAGAGTCCGTGGCCCCTGCGAGGACCACGCCCAGCGCGCGGCTCGCCCCCGTAGCGACCAGTGGCGCCCGACGCTACGTTCGGGCCATGAGGCTCGGTATCGCACAGATCGGTGTCCCGCGGTTGACCGCTCCGGTCGGCTCGGCCTGAACCACTCCGTGGAGATCTGGCCCGGTTCGCCGTACCCGTTGGGGGCCAACTACGACGGGGGCGGCACGAACTTCGCGCTGTTCTCCGAGGTCGCCGAGCGGGTCGAGTTATGTCTGTTTGACGAGAACGGCCGGGAGACCCGGGTCGACCTCCCCGAACGGGAGGTGCTGATCTGGCACGGCTACCTGCCGCGGGTCCGGCCGGGGCAGCGCTACGGGTACCGGGTGCACGGCCCGTACGACCCCCAGGCCGGTCTGCGGTGCAACCCGGCGAAGTTGTTGCTCGACCCGTACGCGAAGGCGATCGACGGTCACCCGCGGTGGGACGAAGCCCTCTTCTCCTACCGGTTCGGCGAGCAGCGCTCGCTGAACCGCACCGACTCCGCGCCGTTCATGCCGCACTCCGTGGTGGTGAACCCGTTCTTCGACTGGACCGGCGACCGCACCCTGCGCATTCCCTACCACGACACGGTGATCTACGAGGCGCACGTCAAGGGCATGACGATGACGCACCCGGACGTGCCCCCGGAGGTCAGGGGCACCTACTCGGGGCTCGTCCACCCCGTGATGATCAAGCATCTCAAGGACCTCGGCGTCACGGCGGTCGAGCTGATGCCGGTGCACCAGTTCCTGCACGACCACGGCCTGGAGCAGCGGGGCCTGTCGAACTACTGGGGCTACAACACGATCGGCTTCTTCGCCCCGCACAACGACTACGCGTCCTTCGGCACCCGCGGCGAGCAGGTGCAGGAGTTCAAGACGATGGTCAAGCAGTTCCACCGGGCCGGGATCGAGGTGATCCTCGACGTCGTCTACAACCACACCGCGGAGGGCAGCCACCTCGGCCCGACGCTCTCGTTCCGGGGTATCGACAACCTCAACTACTACCGCGTGGTGCCCGACCAGCCGGAGTTCTACTACGACACCACCGGCACCGGGAACAGCCTGAACGTCCGCGCCCACGAGTCGCTGCGCCTGATCATGGACTCGCTGCGCTACTGGGTCCTGGAGATGCACGTCGACGGCTTCCGTTTCGACCTCGCGGCCGCGCTGGCCAGGGAGTTCCACGCGGTCGACCGGCTCGCCGCGTTCTTCGACCTGGTCAACCAGGACCCGGTGGTCAGCCAGGTCAAGCTGATCGCCGAGCCGTGGGACGTCGGTGAGGGCGGCTACCAGGTGGGCGGCTTCCCGTCGCTGTGGACCGAGTGGAACGGCAAGTTCCGCGACACCGTGCGCGACTTCTGGCGTGGCGAGCCGGCGAGCCTCGGTGAGTTCGCGTCCCGCTTCACCGGTTCGTCCGACCTGTACGAGAAGGACAACCGCCGCCCGATCGCGTCCATCAACTTCGTGACGGCCCACGACGGATTCACCCTGGACGACCTCGTCTCCTACAACGAGAAGCACAACGAGGCCAACGGCGAGGACAACCGGGACGGCGAGAACCACAACCGGTCGTGGAACCACGGCGCGGAGGGACCCACCGACGACGGTGGGGTGCACGCGCTGCGGGAGCGCCAGAAACGCAACCTCGTGGCCACATTGCTGCTGTCGCAGGGAGTGCCGATGCTCGCCCACGGCGACGAGCTCGGCCGCACGCAGCGCGGCAACAACAACGTCTACTGCCAGGACAACGAGCTCGCGTGGGTGGACTGGGGTGCCGCCCGGGAGAACTCGGTGCTCACCGACTTCGTCGCCGAGGTCGCCGCGCTGCGCCGCGAGCACCCGGTCTTCCGCAGGCGCCGGTTCTTCCAGGGGCGCACCATCCGCGGCTCGAGCATCGAGGACATCGCCTGGCTGCGCCCGGACGGGCAGCCGATGAGCGATGAGGACTGGAACACCGGGTTCGCCCGCTCCCTGGCCATCTACCTCAACGGGGAGGGCATCCCGGAGCGCGACGAGATCGGGCGGCGGGTCGTGGACGACTCGTTCCTGCTGCTGTTCAACGCACACGCCCAGTCCGTGCTGTTCACGCTGCCCGCGGAGTCGTACGGGCGGATGTGGACGATCGCGCTCGACACCGCCGACCCGCTGCGAGCACGCGCCCGCCGGCGGGAGCGGGATGCGAGGCCGGGCGGCCGGCTCCGCATCCCCGCCCGCTCATTGATGGTGTTGCGCAAGCACTACTGATCGGAGCGTTGGATGATCTTCATCGTCGTCAGGTTCACGATCCGGCCCGAACACGCCGACCAGTGGCTCGACCGGGTTGCCGACTTCACCGAGGCCACTCGCGCCGAGCCCGGCAACATCTTCTTCGAGTGGAGCCGCAGCGCCACCGACCCGAACCAGTTCTTCGTGGTGGAGGCGTTCCAGGACGACGCAGCGGCGGCGCACGTAGGGGCCGACCACTTCAAGACCTTCGTGGAATGGGCACCGGACGTCGTGGCCACCACGCCGGACATCATCAGCGTGCAGGGCGTGCCCGGCGAGGGCTGGTCGAAGATGGGTGAGATCAGCCCGCGGACCTGATCCACCGCCGCCCGGTGTTCCACGTGGAACACCGGGCGGTGAGGGCGGCGTCAGAGGGCCCGGCGCAGGCCGAGCCACTGCAGGTCGGCGAACACCGCGACGGTGGCCGCCTGGGCGAGCACGACGGCCACCCCGAGGGCGGTGAAGGTGTCCTGTCCGGCCACGGCCGCGCCGATGCTGCCCAGGGCCCAGACGGTGTTGCCGATGACGACGGCCCAGGCCGCCGCTCTCGGGATCGCCGGTCGTGCCGCGAGGAGCAGGAGCACGAGCGCGTAGCCGACGAAGAACGCGCCGGTCCCGCGCAGCGCTCCTGCCGTCATCCCGAGCGGGTCGGCGAGCGAGGCGGCTGCAAGCAGCCCGAGCAGCCCCAATGCCCCCGAGGCGACAGCGTCGAGACGGAGGGCGAACCGCAACAGCCGGCCTCCGTCACGGACGGCGGTGATGCGGGTGAGCGAGAGGGCGGTCATCACGATCCTCCTGGCGTCGGTGCTGTCGGGATCGACTCTCACCCGGGAGGGGTCGTGCGGTCGATGACGTCGGAGGTAAGGCGTTCAGCCCGGACGACCGTGCCGTTCGTGCGAGAGAGGCGTGTCGCACCACAGGCGCGGACGCAGGTGCTGCTCCCGCGGCGAGCTTGGCCGCCGCTGCTGCGATCCGTGGATCCGACATGGCCAAATGCCGGCGCCCGGCCTGGGCTCCGATCGAGCACCGTGGACAGCGACCATCTGGGCCCGGTACGTGCTCGGCCATCAAGCGTGCGGGGAGGCCTGAAGCAAACTTGGATAGACAGCTACCGTCCTCGGATGCCTGAGCCTCGGACCACGTGGCGCGACATCGCCAGGGATCTCCGCGCAGCGATCGAGCGCGGCGAGTACGAGCCTGGCGCCCGGCTCCCGAGCCGCAGCAGCCTCATGCGGCAATACGGCGTCGCGCCGCAGACGGTCGTCAACGCGATCAACTCATTGCGCAACGAGGGACTCGTCATCGGCTTGACAGGCTCGGGCTGGTATGTACGGGGCCGGCAGCCGCTGCTGCGTTCGGCGCGGATCGAGCAGGACGACACCGGACCGGGCGGCGTCTACGCACAGCTCGAGTCAGCTGGTCTTGTGCTTTCACACTTCACCGAGGCCGTCCGAGTCGGCCAGGCATCCGAGTCGGAGGCCGAGCGGCTCGATGTGCCGGTCGGTGCTGCAGTGTTCCGGATCCGCCGGACCGCCCATACCCCGGAGCGACCGGTCGAGGTCAATGTCATCACCGCGACCGGAGACACCTTCGAGCTGGTCTACGAGCTGCCCGCGGAGTGATCACGGGCGCTCAGCTCGGACGAACGTGCTGATCGAGAGACGGGCCCGGACGAGCGTGCCGCTCGCCCAGGCCTGCCGGCCGATCGTCAGGCGCGGACGTCGTTCCCCTCGGTGGCGCCGAGGAGCTGGGTGGTGGGGAGGTCGCCGAACATCGATGCGGCGTCGAGCTCCTGCATCGCGCTGTCCCGCTCCTGCGGTCCCGATGCCTGGAACTCGACGTCCGTGGCCCGCGTCTGCTCGGAGTCCCCGAAGCTGATCGCGTCGCCCGGGTCCGGCAGCTGGTCGGTCGGCAGCTCGGGCAGGGAGCGGTTCGAGGTGTTGACCCCGGTGTCCTGGATCGTGAACAGCTGGGGCAGCTCGGTCACCTGGGGAGCCTTGGGGGCACCGGGGCGGAGGCCGCCGAGGACGTTCGGCGTGGAACCGGCATCCGGCGCGGGGACGGCGTCGTCGGTGGACGGCCGTTCGGGGGCGGCGGGGGCGGCAAGCACGGGACCCGCGAGTCCGATGCCGGCGGCGGTGATCCCGGCCACGGCAACGGTGGCGCGCAGGCTGCGCCGAGCGAGGCTGCTCATCAAAGTGTCCCTTCGTGATGGCTCTCGTCGGGGAGCGATGCTGATCTCGGGTGGTCAACGAGGTCGTCGACCGCCAGTTGTCGTGGATCCACCGCTCGTGGAAGCTGGTTCACTCGAAACGGTGGCGTCGAAACTGCAGGTGGGGACCCCTGTCACCGGGAGGGGTGAGGGCGAGGTGGCCGGATGGGCTGCGCGGGGCTCGCCCCGCCCGGCATCATCATCGGCGTGATGCTGCTGCGGCGGTTGGGCGCCGGGATCGGGGTCGGGCTCGGTGTCGGCATCGGGGCGGGCGCGGCGGGGATCGGGTGGTTCTACTCCTCGGTCCTGCTCGACACCTCGGTCCGTCCGGTCTATCCGGAACGGGTGCTCGCCGTCGCCGACGACGTGGTCACGCTCACGGCCAGCCGGCTCGCCGCGCAGCCGGGCACGTGGGGGCTGCGGTGGGCCGTCGAGGACAATGTCGGGCTCGCGGTGCTGGGCCCGGTGGCCGGCGAGAACCGCCGTGAGGTGATCCGGCCGCTCCTGGGTGGGGATCGTCCGGAGCCGGGCTGCATGGCCGTGCTCGACGCCGGGCCCTTCGACCCGGACCCCGCGGCGCGCGGCCTGGCGTTCGAGAACGTCGAGGTCTCCGGCCCGCTGGGGGCCTACCCGGCCTGGTTGGTGCCCGCGGCAGGCGACACGTGGGTCGTGCTGGTGCACGGCCGGGGAGGGACGCGCCGCGAGGCGCTGCGGATCCTTCCGGCGTTGCACGAGCGCGGGCATCCCCAGCTGGTGATCACCTACCGGAACGACGAGGACGCGCCGCCCAGCCCCGACGGCTATTACCACCTCGGCGACACGGAGTGGGAGGACGTCGAGGCCGCGGTCCGGTTCGCGGTCGACCGGGGCGCACGGCGGATCGTGCTGTTCGGCTGGTCGATGGGCGGTGCGGTCACGGGCGCGTTCCTCGACCGCTCGGCCGAGGCGGACAGGGTGGCGGCCGTCGTCTGGGATGCCCCGCTGGTCGACTGGCGGGTCACGCTGCGCCAGCAGGCGCGCATCCGGCGGCTGCCGCCCGGACTCTCCCCGCTGGCGAGCGCCATGACGAGCAGGCGGATCGGCATCGACTTCGACCGGTTCGACCTGATCCGCCACCCGCCGGCGGTCCGGCCGCCGACGCTGGTGGTGCACAGCACGGGCGACACCGTCGTCCCGATCGCCGGCAGCAGGGCCCTCACGGCCGCAGCCCCGGCGCTGGGGTGGCCGATGCGCTACCTCGAGGTGCCCGTCGTGGAGCACACCGCGTCCTGGAACGCCGACCCGGCAACGTACGAGCGGGCGGTCGTTTCCTTCCTCGACGAGGTGCTGGTCGGACGGTCGGCGAGCGGGACTGGCACGATGGGGGCGTGACGGAAGCAGGAAACGGCAAGCACACCGCGACGCTCCGGACGAACCAGGGCGACATCCGGATCGTTCTCTTCCCGGACCACGCCCCGAAGACCGTTCAGAACTTCGTCGGGCTGGCCACCGGGGAGACGGCCTACAGCCAGCCCAACGCGAAGGGCGGCTCGTCCGGTCCGTTCTACGACGGCTCGGTCTTCCACCGGGTCATCAGCGGGTTCATGATCCAGGGCGGTGACCCCACGGGCACCGGCCGGGGCGGGCCCGGCTACCAGTTCGCCGACGAGTTCCACCCCGACCTGCGCTTCGACCGCCCGTACCTGCTGGCGATGGCCAACGCGGGCCCGGGCACCAACGGTTCGCAGTTCTTCATCACCGTCGGCCCCACCCCGCACCTCAACCGGCGGCACACCATCTTCGGTGAGGTGGCGGACGCGGAGTCGCGCGCCGTGGTCGACGCGATCGCCTCCACATCCGTCGACCGGTCGGACCGGCCGCTCTCCGAAGTGGTCATCGAACACGTCGACATCTCGGCCTGATCACCGAGTCATGAGATGACCCACCCCGCCGGACCGCCGCCGTACCAGCCGGGTGGCTCGCCCTACGGCCCCGCCGCCGTGTGCGTGCGGCATCCGGAACGCGCCACCGGGCTCAGCTGCACGAGGTGCGGACGTCCGGCGTGCCCCGAGTGCCTCCGCGAGGCCTCGGTCGGCTACCAGTGCGTCGACTGCGTCGCCGAGGGGCAGCGCACCGCCCGTCGGGGCAGCACCGTGGCGGGCGCGACGCCCAGCACCCGGCGCCCGATCGTGGTGCCGACGCTGATCGCGCTCAACACCGCGGTCTACGTCGTCACCGCGGTGCAGGCGGGCAACCCGGCGTACAACTCCCTGTCCGCGCTGTTCCGGGAGTGGTCCCTCGTGCCCGGGTACGTGCACGAGGGCGAGTGGTGGCGGGTGCTCACCTCCGGGTTCCTGCACATCGGTCCGATCCACCTGCTCGTCAACATGCTGGCGCTGTGGATGCTGGGCCGGGACCTGGAGATCGTGCTCGGGCGGGGCCGCTTCCTCGCCCTGTACCTCGTCTCGATGCTCGGTTGCGCGGCCGCGGTGATGCTCTTCTACGCCCCGGACGAGCAGGTGGCAGGCGCCTCGGGGGCGGTGTTCGGGTTGATGGGCGCCCTGGTCATCGTGCTGCGCCGGCTCCGGGCGCCCGCCGGGCAGGTCTTCGGCGTGATCGGCATCAACGTGCTGATCAGCATCGTGGTCCCGGGGATCTCGCTGATCGGCCACCTCGGTGGGCTCGTGCTCGGCGCGGCCACCACCGCTGCGCTCGTCTACGCGCCCACGCGCAACCGCACCGCGATCCAGGTCGCCGGGCTCGCCGGGCTCACCGTCGTGCTGCTGGTCCTGATCTGGGCCACCGGGCTGCGCTGACACCACCCTGAGCTGACGACGGCGGGGCGCCCTCGTCAGGGCGCCCCGCCGTGGCTCGTCGGGATGGTCAGGCGGGTGGGTTGCAGCCGCAGCCGGAGGTGCAGCCGTCCGTGCCCCGCATCCGTGTGGTCGTCGCCATCCAGACTCCCTTCGTCGCGTTCCTCGATAGTAGGACCGACGTTGCCCCGGCACGACCGCGCGTTCGGGCGGCCCGGCGTGCACGCGGAGTATTCGACTGCGGCATGTGGGGGACATTCACGGGCGGAGTGCGCGTAATTGTGGAGCAACGTCCTCCGGATCAGCGGCCAGATCGAGCCGGCCGAACACGAGCAGCCGCTCGCTGCCGTCTGCGGCCACGGTGTCGACCTCGAGGAGCGAGCTCTCCCGCCCGAGCCGCCGCACCCGCAGCACGCGCACCCCGGTGACGAACGGCCACGGGTGGTGGCGCGAGCGGAGCAGCCCGCCGACCGTCAACCCGTCGGCGTCGGCACGCAGGCGGGGCCGCGCGCGGGTGCCGAACAGCGCGGCGAAGGCCGCGCCGAGTGCCGCGACCGCCGCCAGCAGGCCGCCGGCCGGGTCGGCGCTGGTCCACCACAGAGCGGCGCACCAGAGCGCGGCGCCGGCCGCCAGGAGCCAGGCCAGGACGACGAGACCGGCCGCCGGGCTCCACTCCCGGACGTCGGCCGGCAGATGATCACTCATTCGTGTTGATCACGGAAAGTGACTTGTCCACAGCACCTGTCCACACTGGGGACTACTCACATTGGTGTATTTACGCTGGTCAACGCCACCGCATGGTCATCAAGAGCCCGATTACGATCAGTGAGAACCCGATCGCGAAGTTCCACGGCCCGAGCGTGGCCATGAACGGGATCGACTGGCCGGCCAGATAGTTCACGACGAGCCACACGAGCCCGGCGAGCATCACGCCCAGCATCACGGCGATGTAGATCGGGTGTGTCGGCCCCGCGACCTTCACCGGGGTGGTTCCGGGACGGCTGGCAGGCGGGGTGTAGACCGCCTTCTTCCGGACCTTGGACTTCGGCATGGGCGCTGACCTCGGGGACGTCGGGTGCGGTGGCTGCCCCCAACGGTAGCGTGCCCTGGAGGAACGAGCTCAGGCGCTGGCGCTCACGGCCGCGGTTTCCGCGGTGAGGGCCTCCACGGTGGCCTCGGGCACCGGGTGGCCCGCGCTCGCCATCCAGTTGGCCAGGAGCCGGTGCCCGCCCTCGGTGAGCACCGACTCGGGGTGGAACTGAACGCCGGTGACGGGCAGCTCGCGGTGCCGCACGGCCATGATCACGCCGCCGTCGGTGCGGCCGGTGACGTCCAGGGCGGCGGGCAGCGTGTCGGGGCGGATCGACAGCGAGTGGTAGCGGGTGGCGACGAACGGGCTCGGCAGCCCGGCCAGCACGCCCGTGCCGTCGTGGTGGACGAGCGAGGTCTTGCCGTGCAGCAGCTCCGGCGCGCGCTCGACGACCCCGCCCCACGCCACACCGATGGCCTGATGGCCGAGGCAGACACCCAGTACCGGCAGCGAGCGCTCCGCGCTGCGCCGGATCACCTCGATGCTGGATCCGGCCCGCTCGGGCGTGCCGGGACCGGGGCTGACGAGCACACCGTCGACGGAGTCCAGTTCGTCGAGGTCGATCTCGTCGTTGCGGCGCACCGTGACCTGCGCCCCGAGCTGGGCGAGGTACTGCACGAGGTTGTAGACGAAGCTGTCGTAGTTGTCGACGACGAGGACGCGCATGGCGTCAGTCTTCCCCGATCCTGGTGTGCGACATCTCTGAATTAGTTGACGAGCCCGCCGCCCGGAGCGTCACCGACGGTCAGGATGATCTGCTGGTCGGTGGAGACCTGCTCGCCCGGCTGGACCGACTGCTCGAGCACACGGCCGTCCTCCGCGTCGTTGGACACCGACTCCTGCCGCATGCTGACCCGCTGGAAGCCGAGCTCGGCGAGCTGGTCCCGCGCCTGCTCCAGGCGCCGACCGACTACGTTCGGCATCGTGGCCTCGTCGCCGCTGCCGGTGAGCAGATCGACCTCCGCGCCGGGCTCCACCCTCGTGCCTGCGGACGGGTCGGTGCCCGAGACCTTGTCGGTGTCGTCGGAGTTGTCGGGGCGCTGCGGCCTCAACCCGAGTTCGCGCAACGCGCTCTCGGCGTCGTCGAGATCCTGACCGGAGAGGTTGGGGATCGCCACCCCGGTCTGCTCGGCGCCGATGATGACGGCGACCGAGTCGCCGCCCTTCGCCGCCTGCCCCGCCTTCGGGGTGGAGTCGATGACGTGGTTGACCAGCGCCGGGTCGGACGTCGGCTGCTGGGTCTGTGCGCCGAGCTCGAGGCCCGCCCCCTCCAGCGCGGCCTGGGCCTCCGCGAGGGTCATACCCTCCAGCCTGGGCACGTTGACGTTCGCCGGGCCGTTGCCGATGATCAGTGAGACGACCGAGCGCTCGTCGACCACGGTGCCGACCGGCGGGTTGGTCTGGAGCACGCGATCCCTCTGCTCGACCGTCGACTCCTGGCGTTGGGCCTCACCCAGGCGTAGCCCCGCGGCGATGATCTGGTTGCGGGCATCGGTCTCGGCAAGGTTGGTGACCGCGGGTACCGCGACGGTCTGGGGTGTCGGTGGGCCGCCGAACACCTGGAACGCGACGAAGCCGACCACGCCGAGCGCGAGCACCACGGCCAGGACGATCCCGACGACCTTGCCGGTGCTGCGCTGAGGGCGCTCGTCGTAGTAGTCGTCGTAGTCGTCGGCCGGCTGCGGGGCGTGGCGACCGTTGATCCGCCGCGTGGCCGCGCTCGCCGGGCTCGCGGCGAGCATGGCCGTGCGCTCGTCGTCGCTCATCACGAGCGGGGCCATCGGGCTCTGCCCGTTGCGCACGCGCACCAGATCGGAGCGCATCTCCGCGGAGGACTGGTAGCGGTTGATCGGGTTCTTCGACAGTGCCTTCAGCACGACCGCGTCGAGCGAGGAGGGGATGCTCGGGTTGAGCTCCGACGGGCGCCGCGGCTCCTCCCGCACGTGCTGGTAGGCCACCGCCACCGGGGTGTCGCCGGTGAACGGCGGCTCACCGGTGAGCAGCTCGAACAGCACGCAACCCGCGGCGTAGACGTCCGAGCGGGCGTCGACCGCCTCGCCACGTGCCTGCTCCGGCGACAGGTACTGGGCGGTGCCGATGACGGCCGCGGTCTGGGTGACGTTCTGGCCCTCGCCGAGCGCGCGGGCGATGCCGAAGTCCATCACCTTGACCGCGCCGGCATTGTTGATCATGATGTTGGCGGGCTTGACGTCGCGGTGGATGATGCTGTGGCGGTGGCTGAAGTCGAGGGCGGCGCACACGTCGGCCATCACCTCGATGACCTGCCGCTGCGACATCGGACCCTGGGTCTTGACGATCTCCCGCAGCGTCTGCCCGTCGACGAACTCCATGACGATGTAGGGCAGCGGGCCGAACTCGCTCTGCACCTCGCCGGTGTCGTACACGGCGACGATGGCGGGATGGTTGAGGGCTGCCGCGTTCTGGGCCTCGCGCCGGAAGCGCATCTGGAACTGGGGGTCGCGTGCCAGGTCGGCCCGCAACACCTTCACGGCGATGTCGCGACCCAGCCGCGTGTCGAGACCCTTGTGCACCTCGGACATGCCGCCGTAACCGAGCACTTCGCCCAGTTCATAGCGCTCGGACAACAGTCGGGGGGTGGTCATCGGTGCCGGTTCCTGGGAGTCATGGATGATTCGGACATCATGCCGGGCCGTGTCGCCCAGTGGGGTGGCCGGTCGACCACCGCAGCGCCAGGCCGTCGATTCGACGGGTTCACCGGGCACTTCCCGTGACGATCACCAGGGAGAGCAGCCCGCCGGATACCGTCGAACTGGTCGAGACGCCCTCCCGACCCGTTACCGTACCGGGTCCGGCACCCTGCGGGGTCGGATTCACCGAGCCGATCGGCGGCAGCCCGCCGCGGAACAGCAGCACCCCGACCGCGACGGCGGCGAGGGTGAGCAGCAGGAACAGCACGAGCAGGAGGGTGCGGCCCGACGACTTCGGCTGCAGCCGGAACGACTGCGACGACGCCCGGCGCGCCGGTGGCGCCGGCGTGGCGTGCCTGGCCGCGGGCGCGGGTCGGGGCCGGTGGGTGCGTCCGGTGTCCGGCGCGGGGCGGCGGGCAGCCACCGGTGCCGGCCGGACCGGTTGCGGTGCCGGCGTGGCGGGCACCGGACGCGCCTGCCGGGGCGAGCGGGTGGGGATCGGAGCCGACAGGGGCGAGGACGCCGGTGCCGGGAACGGCGCCGACGGCGACGCCTTCGGGGTGGCCCGCGACGGAGTGGACGGTGTCCGCGGTGGAGCGATCGTGCCGGTCAACGAGCCGGGCGGGGGTAGCCGCTCCCCGCGACGCACGGCGGCCACGGCGAGCGCGAACTCCCCGCCGGTGGAGTAGCGCTGGGTGGGGTCCTTGACGAGCGCGGCCTCGATCAGCTCGCGCGCGCCGGCCGGCACACCCGGCGGCAGCGGGGGCGGCGCCTCCCTGACCTGCATCATTGCCACCGCCACCGCGCTGTCGGCGCGGAACGGCCGTTGGCCGGCCAGGCACTCGTACCCGACGATGCCCAGCGAGTAGACGTCGCTGGCCGGCCCGGCCTCGGCGCCGCTCGCCTGCTCGGGCGCGATGTAGTGGGCGGTGCCCATCACCATCCCCGAGCGCGTGACCGGCACGGCGTCGGCGGCCTTCGCGATGCCGAAGTCGGTGAGCTTCACGACGCCGTCGATGCGCACCAGGATGTTGCCGGGCTTCACGTCGCGATGCACGAACCCGCGCTCGTGCGCGGCCTGCAGCGCCCACGCGGCGTCCTCGACCAGCCGCAGTGTCTCGTCGGTGTCGATCGGGCCGCGGGAGATCAGCGTGGACAGCGGCTCACCACGCACCAGTTCCATCACGAGGTACGCCGTGCGCCGACCGTTCGGACCCTCGTCCTCACCGTAGTCGTGCACGGCCGCGATGCCGGGGTTGTCGAGGGAGGCGACGGTGCGTGCCTCGATGCGGAACCGGTGCAGGAACTCCGGGTCGTCGCCCAGCTCCGGACGCAGCACCTTCACCGCGACGCTGCGACCCAGCCGGGTGTCGGATGCCTCCCAGACCTCGCCCATGCCACCGACCGCGATCCGGCGTTCGAGGAGGTAGCGGTCGTCGATCTTCTGACCTGCTGCGAGGACGGTCACCGTTCTGTCCCCAGGGCTGCTCGGATCACGGCACGGCCGATCGGGGCGGCGACCGTGCCGCCCGTGGCCGCGAGGTTGCTGCGGTCGCCACCGGACTCCACCAGCACCGCGATCGCGACCTGCGGGTCCTCGGCCGGGGCGAACGCGACGTACCAGACGTGCGGGGCCACCGACTGGGGGTTCGCCCCGTGCTCGGCGGTGCCGGTCTTGGCCGCGATCTGCACGCCGGTGATCTTTCCGCTGCCCGAGTAGCTGTTCTCGTTGTTGACCATCAGCTCGGTCAGCGTGCGCGCAACGGTCGGGTCGATGGCCTGCCGCATCCGGTCCGGGCTCGTGGTGTCCACCGGGGTGAGCTCCTGGCTCTGGATCTGGCTGATCAGGTACGGCTGCATCACCTCGCCGCCGTTGGCGATGGCGGCGACGACCATGGCGTTCTGCAGCGGCGTGAGCGCGACGTCGCGCTGCCCGATGCTGGACTGCTGCAGGGCCGCGGTGTCGGGGATGTCACCGATCGTCGAGGTGGCCACCGGCATCGGCACCTGCAGGTCGGCGGTGCCGATCCCGAATGCCTCTGCCTGCTCCCGCAGCGTCTGCTCGCCGAGCTCGCTCGAGAGCTGGGCGAACGCGGTGTTGCACGAGCGCTGCAGCGCGTCGCGCAGGCTCGCCGTCTCGCCGGTGCCGCAGGCGTTGCCGTTGAAGTTCCCCAGCTGCGTGTTGGTGCCCTGCAGGGTGATCGCCGGTGCCGCGGTGAGCTGGCTGTCGGGTGTGTAGCGGCCGCTGGCGAGGGCCGCGGCGACGTCGATGAGCTTGAAGGTCGATCCAGGCGGGTAGGTCTCGGAGATCGCCCGGTTCGGCAGGACCGGCGGGTCGGCCACGTTGAACTGCTGCCAGGCCGCCATCCGCTCGTCCGAGTCGTGGCTCGCGAGCAGGTTCGGGTCGAAGGACGGCGTGGACGCCATCGCGAGGATCTCGCCGGTCTGCGGGCGCAGCGCCACGACCGACCCGGTGTAGCCCCGGTCCGTCAGCTGCTCGTACGCGGTGCGCTGCACCTCGGGGTCGAGGGTCAGCACGACGTTGCCGCCGCTCGGGTCGCGGCCGGTGATGAGATCGGAGAGACGGCGCGCGAACAGGCGGTCGTCGCTGCCGTTGAGCACTGCGTCGGCGGCTCGCTCGATCCCGCTGGAGCTGTAGGTGATCGAGTAGTAGCCGGTGACCGGGGCGTAGATCGGACCATCGGAGTACTGGCGCAGATAGCGCAGACGATCGTCGGTCTCGGTGCTGCTGGCGAGGATCTGGCCCTCCGCACTGATCTGGCCGCGCTTGCGGGAGTACTCGGCCAGCAGCACCCGCTGGTTGCGCGGATCGCCGCGGTAGTCACCCGCTTGCACCACCTGAACGTAGGTGAGGTTGCCCATCAGCAGAAGGACCATCGCCATCACGGCAATGGCCACGCGCCGGACCGGAGTGTTCACGACGGCCGCTCCACCAGCTCGGTGCCGGCCTCGGCGATCGGCGGCAACGGGGTGGCCGGGCGGCGCGGCAGCGGGGCGCGCGCGGCGTTGGAGACGCGCAACAGCATCGCCACGAGCGCGTAGTTGGCCACCAGCGAAGACCCGCCGTAGGACAGGAACGGCAGCGTGAGGCCGGTGAGCGGGATGAGCTTCGACGCCCCGCCGATGACGATGAAGACCTGCAGCGCCAGCGTGAACGCCAGCCCGGTGGCGAGCAGCTTGCCGAAGCTGTCGCGCACCGCGAGCGCGCTGCGCAGGCCGCGCGTGATCAGCACCAGGTAGATGATGAGGATCGCGGCCAGCCCGATCAGGCCCAGTTCCTCACCGAGCGAGGAGAGCATGAAGTCGCTCTCGGCGTACGGCACGAGGTCGGGCCGTCCGGCGCCCAGCCCGGTGCCGCCGACTCCGCCGGTGCCGAGTCCGAACAGCGCCTGAGCGATCTGGAAACCGGTGTTGTCGAAGTCGGAGAACGGGTCGATCCACACCTGCACGCGCACCCGGACGTGGCCGAACAGCTGGTAGGCGATGACGCAGCCACCGAAGAAGAACGTCAGGCCGATGAGCAGCCACGACACCCGCTCGGTGGCGACGTAGAGCAGCACCAGCACGATGCCGAAGAACAGCAGCGACGTGCCGAGGTCCCGCTCCAGCACGAGCACGCCGACCGAGAGTGCCCATGCCACGACGAGCGGGGCGAGGTCGCGGGCGCGCGGCAGCTCCATGCCGAGGAAGCGCCGGCCCGCGGTGCTGAACAGGTCGCGCTTCTGCACCAGGAACGCCGCGAAGAACACGATCAGCAGGATCTTGGCGAACTCGCCGGGTTGGATCCCCACGCCGCCGATGCGGATCCACAGCTTCGCGCCGTTGACCTCCGAGATCGACGAGGGCAGCAGGCCGGGCAGCGCCAGCAGCACGAGACCGGCGAAGCCCGCCGTGTAGGCGTAGCGGGCGATGGTGCGGTGGTCGCGGACCACCCACATCACCGCGACGAACAGCGCGACGCCGATCGCCGTCCACGCGATCTGCCGGGAGACCAGCTCCACCGGCGCGTCCCGGCCGGCCGCGAGCGCCCGCTCCACCCGCGCCAGGTCGAGCCGGTGGATCATCACGAGCCCCAGCCCGTTGAGCAGCGCGACGCACGGCAGGATCAGCGGGTCGGCGTACGGCGCGAAGCGGCGCACCGCGAGGTGGGCCACCGCGAACAACGCGAGGTAGGCGAGGCCCACCCACAGCAGCGCCTGCGTGAGCTCCTGCTCCTGGTTGGCCTCCACCAGCGCCAGCGCGCCCGTGACCAGGAAAGCCGCGAACGCGAGCAGCACCAGCTCGATGCCACGCCCGGTGGGCAGCGGCGCCGGCCCCGCCGGTGCCGGCGCCGGCGGGGATCCCGTGCGGGGCTCGGGGATGCTCATCGCTCGCCCTGCGCGCGGGCGCTGTGACGTTGACTCGCTCGCTGACGCTCGCTCATCTAGCTCACCGACCGGCAGTTGGTCCCAGGCTCGGGCACAGGAACCGGCAGCGGGGTCGTGTCGACCGGAGGCTGCGGCTGCACGTTCGGATCGATGCCGGGCGGCACCTGGGGCTGCGCAGGATCGACCGGCTGCGGCTGCGGCTGCGCTTGCGGCTCCGGCTGCGGCGGTGCGGGCGGCGGGCACGGCTCCAGCATCCGGTCACGCAGCCGGTCGACCAGCCCGCGGGCGCCGCCCAGCCCGTCGTCGGTGACGATGCCGTCCCGCACCTGGCTCCGCTCGGTCTGCGGGAGGTCGTCCAGCGCGATGTCGGTGCGCTCGGCAACCGAGTACAGCGGGACCCCCAGCACATCCCCGTGCACCCCCTGGAAGATCACCACTTCCTGGGCTTCGGCGCCGACGTAGTACTGCTGCATGACCCACATGCGCGCGAGGAACCCCCCCGCGACCAGCACGGCGAGCACCGCGACCACGGCGAGCACCAGCCGTAGCCGCCCGCGACGCCGGGCCACGGGCGCCGCCTGTGGCGGCACGAGCCGCTGCGGTGCGGTGCGGGTGAGCGTGGTGGCCGAGGCACGGGCGGCCGCCGAATCCGGCGGGGGGCCGTCCTCCGAGCCGTCACCGACCGAACCGCCCACGATGGGAGCGTCGTCACCGAAGTCGATGTCCACGACGTCGGCCACGATGCACGTGATGTTGTCCGGGCCTCCGCCCCGCAGTGCGAGCTCGATCATCCGGTCCGCGCACTCCCGCGGATCGCGGTAGGCCTGCAGCGTCTCGGCGAGGGTCTCGTCGCTCACCACGCCGGACAGCCCGTCGGAGCACAGGAGGTACCGGTCGCCCGGACGCGCCTCGCGCATCGTCAACGACGGATCCACGTCCTGCCCGGTGATCGCCCTCAGCAGCAGCGAGCGCTGCGGGTGGGTGTGCGCCTCCTCCTCCGTGATCCGGCCCTCGTCGATCAGCGACTGGACGAACGTGTCGTCCTTCGTGATCTGCGAGAAGGCCCGGTCCCGGAGCTGGTAGGCGCGGGAGTCGCCGATGTGCACCAGACCGAGTCGGCTGCCGGCGAAGAGGATCGCGGTGAGCGTGGTGCCCATGCCCTCGAGATCGGGCGCGTCCGCGACGTGCCGCGTGATCGCGGCGTTGCCCTCCACCGTGGCATCGCGCAGCTCGGCGAGCAGGTCGTCACCAGGATCGTCCTCGTCGAGCGGGGCGAGCGCCCCGATCACCAGCGACGATGCCACCTCACCGGCGGCGTGGCCGCCCATCCCGTCGGCGAGCGCGAGCAGCCGAGGGCCGGCATAGACCGCGTCCTGGTTGTTCTGCCGGACGAGCCCGCGGTCGCTGCGGGCGGAGTAGCGCAGGACCAGCGTCATCTCAGCGCTCCGACACTACGTTCAGGGGCAGATCTACCGGCGCGGCCGGCCCGAGCGGCGAGCGCCGGGACACGACGGTGGAGCTTGCGCCGGCTCATGATCGAAGCTCGATCACCGTCTTGCCGATGCGGACAGGGACGCCCGGGGGAACCCGGGTCGGCCCGGTGACCTTAGCCCGGTCGAGGTACGTGCCGTTGGTCGACCCGAGATCCTCGACGTACCACTCGTCACCCTGCATGGAAATGCGGGCGTGGCGGGTGGATGCGTAGTCGTCGTCGAGCACGAGCGTGGAGTCGTCGGCCCGGCCGATCAGGATCGGCCGGGAGTCCAACGTGATGCGCGTACCGGCAAGCGCCCCCTGGGTGACGATGAGCTGGCGAGGCGTGCGGCCGCGGCTCGTGCGCGCCGTGGCCCTCCCTCCGGACACCAGCACGCGCAGGCCGGATGCGGCGTAGAGATCAGAGCGCACCACCCGGAGCGCGACCAGCACGAACAGCCAGAGGAGCGCGAGGAAGCCCGCCCTGGTCAGCTGCAGCACCAACTCCTGCACTCGCGGCGAACTCCGTTCTCTCCGATGTCGTCCTCACCCGGCTCCACACCGGCCCCCTCGTGGCCCCCTTACTGCGTGCGGAAGACCAGGCTCGAGTGCCCGACCCGGATGACGTCACCGTCGTTGAGCTGCCAGGTCTGCACCGGGTTGCCGTTGACGGTGGTGCCGTTGGTGGAACCGAGGTCCGTCAGCGTCGCCGTGTGACCATCCCAGCTGATCTCCAGGTGCCGGCGCGACACGCCGGTGTCCGGGAGGCGGAACGACGAATCCTGACCGCGCCCGATGACGTGGCTGCCCTGGGTGAGGTCGTAGGTGCGGCCCGAGCCGTCGTCCAGCGAGAGCGAGGCCGCCAGCTGCTGCTGGTAGCCGCCGTAGCCGCCCTGCTGGCCGCCGTAGCCCTGGTCGTACCCGCCGTCGTAGCCCTGCTCGTACTGCTGCTGCGGGGGGTAGCCGCCCTGCTGCTGCTGGCCGTAGCCCTGCTCGTACCCGCCGCCCGGGGGGTAGCCCGGCTGCTGGCCGCCATAGCCAGCACCGCCCGGCTGGGCGTAGCCCTGGGGCTGGCCGCCGTAACCCTGGTCGTAGCCGCCACCGCCCTGCTGCTGGCCGCCGTACGCGCCGCCGCCCTGCTGCTGGCCGTAGCCCTGGTCGTAGCCGCCCTGCTGCTGGCCCTCGTACCCGCCACCCTGGGGCTGGCCACCGTAGCCGCCACCTTGCTGCTGGCCGCCGTACCCGCCCTGCTGGCCACCGTAGCCGCCACCGCCGCCCTGGGGCTGGCCGCCGTAGCCCTGTTCGTAGCCGCCGCCCTGCTGCTGGCCGCCGTAGCCGCCGGCGCCCTGCTGCGGGTAGCCCGGCTGGCCGTAGCCCGGCTGGCCCTGGTCGGCTTGCTGGTCGTAGGCGGGTGGGGCGTACGTCTGCTGCTGCCCGTATCCGGGGGCACCACGGTCGTATCCGTACTGCCCGTTCTCCTCGGGGTGGCCCGGTTGCTGGCTCATGGGTGCTTCTCCTGCGTCGCGTGCTCGGATGGCGTCCCGGCGGGAGGCGTCGGGGTCCACGGTCGAGCGGGTGCGGAACTGTCCCGTGTGCAGCGCATCGGAGCGCTCCAGGAAGACTACGACCTCGCCGTAGGTGTCCCATCCCTGGTCGGCGAGTTGCTCGGTGACAGAGCCGGATAGCGAGTTCACGATCTCCGCTCGGTCACCGCCCATGCGAGCGAGATCGGTGGGGCTGAGCAGCACCGTGAACCGGTTCGGCGCCAACAGACGCCCCCCCGCGAGCTCCTCGATCCGGCCTTCGGCTTCCCTGAGCAGCGCCTGCACAACTTCCTGGGGAACGACACTGCCGCCGAAGACCCGCGCGAAGGCGTCGCCCACCAGTCCCTGGAGACGGCGTTCGAACCTGTCGACGCGGCCCAACCGATCTTCCTCCGTTCGCATCGGCGTGTTGCTGACAGTGCCGATCGTATCTGTGCTAGTCCGCCCCGTGCCGCCCCCCGACCAGGGGCCACCTGAAAGCCCCTCTCCTGCACCGTGCTAACTTCGCTCTGCCAGGGCGAGTGGCGGAATGGCAGACGCGCACGGTTCAGGTCCGTGTGTCCGTAAGGACGTGAGGGTTCAACTCCCTCCTCGCCCACCAGTGAGCGACGCTCGCGGGTCTTTACCGCGTGCGACTCCGTACCCGGTGACGTCCCGTACGAACCCACGGTTCGTCGGTGTGTTCGGTTTCATCCCCCTCTGCGGTTCGGCCGGCTGTCGATCGCCCATCATCCGATCATGGGGCGAGGTTCTGGTCCAGCCCACGACAGTGGGTAGCCGCCGGGCGGTAGGGGGAACAACCACAGCCGGTCGTGTAGCACCCGTTCGGGTTCGTCGCCGACCCGCCCACGCATCCCGTCAGCGGCGGAGCGCCGGGCGGGCGGGGTGGTCGGAGAGGACCACCAGATCGGCTTGCGCCTCCGGGGTGCGCTCTTCGGCGTAACGTGCGTAGGCCCGAAGGGTCCACTGCTCGTCACCCGGAAGGGTGCGGGACAGGGCGGCGTTCGTCATCCTCAGGTGCACCGCGAGGTCCAGCGGGAGTCCGCGGCCGAGGAGCAGGGCGCCCGCGAGCAGCACCACACCGTCGGCGGGGAGCTCGACGTAGGTGTCGCGGTGGGCGCGGTCGGCGTCCGCGTCCCACAGGCGGGGAAGTACGCGGCCCGAACCGGAGGGCGCGGCCGGGTCGAGCACTTCCCGGCGTAGGCCGCCGGCGTCGAGCCAGCCGTCGAGGAACTCGTCGGGGTCCTCGCGGCCGAACTCCAGCCGCACCGAGGCCGGGCGCAGGAAGTCGCCTGCGCTCACGACCACCGCCATGCGGCCGCGCGTGCGCAGCGCGTCGGCCACCCGACCGGCGAGGGCGAGCGGCTGCGTGGGTGGCGGCCCGTCGAGCGCGAGCCTCACCCGTCCGGGGCGGGCGTCGACAAGCTCCACGACCTCGTCGACCAGCCGGGCCGGGGTGACGGGTGTGATCTGCACGACCTACTGCCGGTAGCCCTCCACGACATCGGCGGAACGCTCCTGGGCCGTGTCCGGGTCGAGGCCGGCGCGGCGGCGGGCGTCGCGCTGCCGCAGCAGGTCCCAGTAGCGGTCCAGCTGCACTCCCAGGTCGTTCATCCGCCGCAGCTCGTCCTCCGACAGCGGCTGGCCCACGTGGGCGCGCTCGAGCCGGTGCTCCTCGGCGACCAGCTCGTCGATGCGGCGATGCAGCTCGTCGTCGTTCATCCGGGTCCCCGTCCGATCGATGGTGCTGTCGCCGCTTGTTGTACCCGAGTGCGGGCGGCGCACGCCGCCGGCCGCGGGGCGCGTGACCGTTCCACCCGTGGAACGCGCCGTTCGTCGTCGCGCGCTCGCGGGTCAGACCCGGAGCGCGGCGAGGGTGTCGAGGTCGCGCAGGACCTCGTCCTCGCCGGCGTCGGGCAGCCCGTGGAGCACCCGGTCGACCCCGGCGGCCGCGTACGCCTCCAAGACCGCCCGATCCGGCTCGGCGCCGAACACGGTGACGGGGAGGTGACCCCGTCCCGCGTCGGCGGCGCGCCTGCGCAGCTCGGTGATGCGCCCGGCCAGCGACTCCACGTCGTCGCCGGGGACGCTGCGCGGCATCCACCCGTCGCCGTGGGACAGCACGCGGTCCAGCACGGTCGGCCCCTCCCCACCGATCAGGACCGGCGGCGTGCGGACCGGCTTGGGCCACGACCAGATCGGGTCGAAGTCGACGAACTCGCCGTGGAACTCGGCTTCGTCCTCCGTCCATATCTGCCGCATCGCCGCGATGTGCTCCAGCATCCGGCGGGTCCGGGTGCGCGGGTCGACGCCGTGGTTGGCCATCTCCTCCCGGTTCCAGCCGGGCCCGACGCCGAACTCGAACCGGCCCCCCGTGATCCGGTCGAGGCTCGCGATCGTCTTGGCCAGGCCGATCGGGTGGTGCTGGAGCACCAGCGAGACGGCCGTGCCGAGCACGATCCGCTCGGTCACCGTCGCCATCGCGGCCAGCGCCACGAAGGGGTCGTACGTGTGCGAGTAGCGCCTGGGCAGCTCGGCCCCGCCCGACCACGCCGACTCCCGGCTCGTCGGGATGTTCGTGTGCTCGGTGAGGAACAGCCCGTCGAACCCGCGCTCCTCGGTGGCCCGCGCAAGCGTGGGCCCGTCGATGGCGTAGTCGGTCAGGAAGATCATGACGCCGTGCTCCACGCGATCAGCGTCGCACGGTTCGGGCGCGTCGTCGCCCGTGGCGCTACGTTCCGAGGCATGCAGCGACGCACCGAACCGCCGTTCCGCGCCGACCACGTCGGAAGCCTCCTGCGCCCGCCCGCGCTCCTCGCCGCGAGGGAGCGGTTCGCGGCCGGCACCCTCGACGCCGACGGCCTGCGCGCCGAGGAGGACGCCGCCATCCGGGACGCCGTCGCGATGCAGGAGGAGATCGGGCTGCAGTCGGCCACCGACGGGGAGTTCCGCCGCACGTCGTGGCACATGGACTTCATCTACCAGCTCGGCGGCATCGCGAAGACCGAGGAGCAGATCCGGGTCAGCATGCACAACGCGGAGGGGGAGAACGCGTTCACGACCGCCGGGCTCGCCGTCCGCGAGAGGGTCCGGCTCGACGAACCGATCTTCGCCGACGCGTTCCGTTTCCTCGCCTCGCTCACCGCCAGCGCGACGCCGAAGCTCACGATCCCGTCGCCGAGCATGGTCCACTACCGCGCCGGCATCGCGGCCGTCGACCGCACCGTCTACCCGGACGTCGAGGAGTTCTGGACCGACCTGTCCGCCGCCTACGCGGCCCAGGTGCGCGCCATGGCCGACCTCGGCTGCCGCTACCTGCAGCTCGACGACACCAGCCTGGCCTACCTCAACGACCCCGCCCAGCGTGCCCAGATCGCCGCGCGGGGGGAGGACGCCGACCACGCCCACCTGCGCTACATCCGCCAGATCAACGCCGCTGTCGCGGATCGGCCGGAGGGCATGCGGGTCACCACGCACATGTGCCGGGGCAACTTCCGGTCGTCGTGGGCGGCCGAGGGCGGCTACGACTTCGTGGCCGAGGCCCTGTTCGGCGAGCTCGACGTCGACGGCTTCTTCTGCGAGTTCGACGACGACCGCTCCGGAGGGTTCGCGCCACTGCGGTTCGTGCCGCCGGGCAAGCAGGTGGTGCTCGGGCTGGTCACCACGAAGACCGGCCGGCTCGAGGACGCCGACAACCTCAAGCGCCGCATCGAGGAGGCGTCGAAGTACGTGCCGCTCGACCAGCTCTGCCTGTCCCCGCAGTGCGGCTTCTCCTCCACGGTCGAGGGCAACTCCCTCACGCTGGAGGAGGAGATCGCGAAGCTGCGGCTGATCGTGCAGGTGGCGGAGGACGTCTGGGGCTGAGGTGGGCGAGGGCCCGCCGGGTTGGGGCGCCCCGCTGCACGCCGGGGTGCTCGACCTCTCGGGCGTCGGCGCCGGTACGACGGTGCTCGACCTCGGTTGCGGGCCGGGGACGTTCGCCGCGGCCGCGGTCGCGCGTGGAGCCCGGGTGGCCGGTATCGACGCCGACCCGTCCGCGGTGGCCGCGGCATCGGCCGCGGTGCCGGAGGCGACGTTCCACCGCGGCGACGCCCACGATCCGCCACCCGGCCCGTTCGACGTGGTCGCCGCGGTGCAGCTGCTGTCGCACGTCGCGAACCCGGTCGCCGTCCTGCGCGCGGCCGCCCGCGTGGGCTCCACCGTCGCCGTGACCACGTGGGGCCCGGAGGAGGACTGCGACGTGCGCGCCTTCGGCGAGGCCCTGGCGCGGTGGCTGCCGCCCCGCCGCCCGCCGTCCGGGCCGCCCCCGCTCACGGACCCGGCGCGGCTGCGCAAGGTCGTCGGCCTCGCCGGACTGGCGGTGGCCGCCGAGGACGATGTCGAGTGCCTGTTCACCTACCCCGACGCCGACGCCCTGGTCCAACCGCTGCTCGCGTCGGGGATCGGGCGGGCGGCGACCGCCCGGGCCGGCGAGACGGCGGTCCGGAAGGAGGTCCTGGCCACGCTCGATGTCAACCGGACGAAAACGGGCGGCTACGTGCTCCGGAACCGGTTCCGCGTGCTGGTGGCCCGCTAGAGGTGCCAGCAAAGTGGCTTTACGGACGCCAGGCGTCATGAAAGTGGCTTTGCTGACACGCCGCGCTCGTCAGGCGCCCAGGTGCGTCGCCAGCTCCGTGAGGGAGGCCACCGAGAAGTCCGCCTCCGGGTCCGTCGCCGGGGGAGGGGTGGCCGCCGGGCCCTTCTCCCCAGGGCGGTGGACGTAGGCCGTGCGCAGGCCGCGGGCGCGGGCGGCGGCGAGGTCGCTCGTGTGCGCGGCGACCATCAGCACCCGCTCCGGGGGCAGCCCGAGGAGGCGGGCGGCTCCGTCGTACACCGCGGGGTCGGGCTTGTAGTGCCCGAACAGCTCGGCCGAGAGCACCGTGTCCCACGGCAGGCCGCCGTGCTTGGCCATGTCGACGAGCAGTGCGACGTTGCCGTTGGAGAGCGACGCGATCACGTGCCGAGCCTTCAGTCGGGTGAGGCCCGCGACGGAGTCCGGCCACGGGTCGAGCCGGTGCCAGGCGAGCACCAGCTCGCTGCGGACGGGTTCGGGGACGTCCGGAGCACCGAGCTCGGTGAGCAGCTCGTCCAGGGACGCCCGATGCAGGTCGTCGAGGGAGGTCCAGGGCAGTTCGCCGCGGCGAACCCGGTCCATCGAGGGGACGTACCGGCCGCGCCACGCGTCGGCGAGCGCCTCGGCGTCCACGACGTCGCCCAGCAGCCGGCGGGACTCCCGCACCACGCCCGCGCGCCAGTCGACGACGGTGCCGAACACGTCGAACACGAGCGCGCGCACATCCACGCGGTGACCCTATGCGCCGCGCCAGGCGGGTCCCGGCGCACCTGGTTACCAGCCAGTAGCATCACCGTCGTGACGACGGAGCTGAGCTGGGTCGGCGAGACGATGCGGCAGACCGTGCCGTGGGTGGGCACGGTCGACGTCGAGTTCGTCGAGGTCACGCCGGAGCGGGCGGTCCTGCGCCTGCCCGACGACCCCGCGCTGCGCAACCACGTGGGTGGCCCGCACGCCGCGATGATCTTCGGGCTGGGCGAGACCGCCACCGGCGCCGTCACCCTGGCGGCCTTCGCGGCGACGATGGACCGGGCGACGCCGCTGCCTGTCCGGTCCGAGATCACCTACCAGCGCATCGCCCGAGGGTCGCTCACCGCGCAGGCGCTCCTCACCAGGCCGGCCGCGGACGTGCTGGCCGAGCTCGACGCCGGCGCTCGCCCCGAGTTCGGCATCGATGTCACCGTCACCGACGGCGAGGGCCGCGAAACCACTCGCATGACCGTCGTCTGGACGCTCGCGAGCCGCGGCTGAAGGGCTCGCGAGCCGCCGGAGCGAAGCGGAGGCAGTCCAACGCTGCGGCCGAACCGCTGACCGGACTACCGTCCGGCTCGTGCACGTGGTGATCGCAGGAGGACACGGGAAGATCGGTCTGCGGCTGGCGGCGTTGCTCGCCAACCGCGGGGACGTCGTCACCGGGGTGGTGCGCAACCCCGACCACGGTCCCGACCTCGAGAAGGTCGGCGCCGCGGCGGCGGTGCTCGACCTGGAGACGGCAGACGCCGACGAGCTCGCCGCCGTACTGGCAGGCGCCGACTCCGTCGTGTTCGCGGCAGGTGCCGGGCCGGGCAGTGGGGTGGACCGCAAGGAGACCGTGGACCGGGCGGCCGCGGTGCTGCTCGCCGACGCGGCGCGGATCGCGGGCGTCCGGCGCTACCTGCTGGTGTCCTCGCCGGGCGTCGACTCGCCGCCGGCACCCGAACGCGGTGAGGTCTGGGGTGCCTACATCGCCGCGAAGAAGGCGGCGGAGGAGGCGATCCGCTCCGCCGACCACCTGGACTGGACCGTGCTGCGGCCGGGATCGCTCACCGACGACCCGGGCGGAGGGCGGGTGTTGCTCGCGCCGCCGCCGGTGGCGCTCGGCCCCGTCACCCGCGACGACACGGCCGCCGTGCTCCTCGCCCTGCTGGACGCGCCCGGCAGCGCGGGCAAGGTGCTGGAACTGCGCGAAGGTGACGTCGGCGTGGCCGAGGCCGTGGTGGGGGTGTCCTGATGACCGACGTGGATGTGATCGTGCTCGGTGGTGGGCCGGTGGGGGAGAACGCCGCCGACTACGCTGTCCGGGCCGGGCTCTCGGCCCTGATCGTCGAGTCCGAGCTGCTCGGTGGGGAGTGCTCGTTCTGGGCGTGCATCCCGTCGAAGGCGCTGCTGCGCACCGGGCACGCGGCGGCGGCGCTGCGCAGGCTGCCGGGTACGACGGTCGCCGTCGACCCGAAGGCCGTGCTTGCGCGCCGCGACTCCTTCACCCACGACTGGGACGACGAGAGCCAGGTGCAATGGGCCACCGGTGCCGGCATCCGGGTGCTGCGCGGCCTCGGCCGGATCGTGGGAGAGCGTGCCGTGGAGGTCGACGGGCCGGCCGGTCGGGAGACGGTCGTCGCGCGCCGGGCCGTCGTGGTGTGCACCGGCAGCGTTCCGATCTCACCGCCGGTGCCCGGCCTGGACACCGTCCGCACGTGGAGCTCGCGCGACGCCACCTCGGCCAAGGAGATCCCGCCTCGGCTGGGTGTGCTGGGTGGTGGCGTGGTCGGCTGCGAGATGGCTCAGGCGTTCCGCCGGCTCGGGTCGGAGGTCGTGCTCCTGCAGCGGGGGCCGCGGCTCCTGCCCGGGATGGAGCCGTTCGCCGGCGAGCGGGTGGCCGCCGCGATGCGCGCGGAAGGCGTGGACGTGCGGCTGGAGCACCGGCTCGAGTCGGTGGCGCCCGCCGGTGACCAGATCGAGCTGCACACGGGAGACGGCACGACCGTCGTCGACGAGCTGCTCGTGGCCACCGGGCGCCGGCCGAACACGGCCTCGATCGGGGCGGACGTCGTCGGGCTGACGCCGGGCGAGGCGCTCCCGGTGGACGACTCCGGCCTGGTGCAGGGCGTTGCAGGGCAGTGGCTGTACGCCGCGGGGGACGTCACCGGTCGGGCGCTGCTCACCCACCAGGGCAAGTACGCGGCGCGGATCGTCGGGGCGGCGATCGCCGCCCGCGCCATCGGCGCGGACCTCGACACCGGGCCGTGGGGCGAGCACGCCGCCACCGCCGACCACGCAGCCGTCCCGCAGGTGGTGTTCACCGACCCCGAGGTGGCCTCGGCCGGGCGCACCGAGGCTCAGGCGCGAGCCGCCGGCATCGACGTCCGGGTGGTCGACATCCCGATCGCCGTGGCCGGCTCGTCGCTGCAGGCCGACGGCTACGACGGTGCGGCGCGGATGGTGGTCGACACCGCACGTGGAGTTCTCGTCGGTGTGACGTTCGTGGGGCAGGACGTGGCGGAGATGATCCACGCGGCCACCGTGGCGATCGTCGGGGAAGTGCCGCTGGACCGGCTGTGGCACGCCGTGCCCGCCTTCCCCACGATGAGCGAGGTGTGGCTGCGCCTCCTGGAGGCCTACCGTTCCTAGCGTCCCGGATCAGGCGGACTGGGAGAGCGCGGCGGCGATGCCGAGGGTGGCGGCCATGACCGCCACCTCGATGCCCGCCCACCGCAGCACGGGGATGCGCCCGGCGGCGAGCCTGCGCCGGGCGATCCCGCCGAGGAGGCCGAGGAGCACCAGGCACGTGATCTTCGCGATCACGAGCAGGCCGTAGCGGGTGCCGAGCACGGCGTCCCACGTCCCGAGCCGGATCACGGCCGTGAGCAGGCCCGTCAGCGCGACGGCGGCGATGCACCAGCCTGCGAGCCGGGAGAACCGGGGCAGGACGGCGTCGAGGAGGGCGCGGTGGCGCGCCACGAGCACGAGCACGACCACCAGCCCACCCACCCAGAGCGCGGCCCCCACCACGTGCACGCCGATCGACATGATCGCGAGCTGGTGGTCGGGGTGGGTGCCGGCGTGTCCGGTGACCGCCGGGGTGACGAGCCCCAGCAGTGCGACGACCAGCGGTACGCGGGCCTGCACCAGCGCGCGGTCGCGCAGCCGGAGCGCCGCGCACGCGAGGAGCGCGGCCGTGCAGATCATGGTGAGCAGCAGCCCGCGCCCGCCGGCCAGCTCGGTGACGAAGCTGCCGATCTCGCCGGCGCCCAGCTGCCCGAGCGGCCGGCCGAACGCGTCCGCGGTCCGGAACATGGTGCCGACCAGCACGAGCACGAGCCACGCGCCCGCCAGGCCGACGAGCGCGCGGTCCGCGATGGCCCGCACGCGTTCCAGGGTGCGCAAAGCGGCGCCGGGCACGTGGCGGGCCGACGGCAGCAGCAGGGGGAGCAGGGAGAGCCCGACGCAGCCGACGCCTGCGACGTCCATCCCGGAGCGGGTGATCGACGTCCCGAGCAGCACGGGCAGCGTGGTGTCGGCGAGGGCGCCGGTGAGCAGGCTCGCCGCGAGGGCGGCACCGACCGCGACCCCGGCCCACCCGACCGGCCGCAGCCGGTCGAGCGAGCGCGGACCCGCGGTCGGCGGGGTCATCTACGGCCCAGCCGGAGCGCGGCGAGGACACCGCCGCCGACGAGCACCACCGCGCCGACGATCCAGGGCCAGACCGGCATCCCTTCGCCGTCCTCGGCGGGAGCGGCGGCCGACGGCGCCGGGGCGGCCGTGGCCGCGGGAGCCGCGGAGGGCGGCGGTGCGGCCGCGGTCGTGGCCGGCCCCGGCGTGGTGAGCGTGAAGGCGACCTCGCCGGCGACCGGGTGACCGTCCGCCGACACCACCCGGTAACCGATCTTGTACTGGCCGGCCGGGCCGAGCGGGAGCACCGCGATACCGACCGTGCCGCCCTCCGCGCTGACGTCGCCGGTCTCGTAGCGGCCGCCGTCCGGGCCGACGACCGTGATCGTGCTGAAGCCCGGTGTCATGGCCTCGTTGAAGGTCAGCGAGATGCGCTCCGGGGCGGCGTCGAGGCTCGCTCCGTCGCTCGGGTCGCTGCTCTGCAGGCGGGTGTGCGCGAGCGCCGGGGTCGCGCCGAGCAGCAGCGCGAGCCCGGCGAGCAGCGTGACGGCGACGGTGCGCAGGAGCCGGGCGTTCATCGGGCGGCTCCCGACGCGCGGCGGGAGCGGAGCACGGCGCCCGCCCCGACGCCGAGCCCGAGCGCCCCGACGAGCAGCCCGCCGCCGCCCAACCAGCGTGCGGTGGGGTCGCTCGGGGCGGCGACCGGGGCGGCGGCACCGGCCGGTGGGGTCAGCGCGACGCTGGGGGCCGGCCGCTCCGGCTCCGAGCCGTCGGCGGCGGGCTGCTGGTCCCACGCGACGACCTCGCCGTCGTCGTAGGTCTGCACGGCGGGCAGCACGAGCTGGTCCGTGCCGGTCGGGAGCGGGCCCAGGGACAGCGGGAAGTCGGCGAACTCGCCGGGTCCGATCCGGACGCCGGGGTCAGCGGTCCACGTGACGGTGCGCACGGCTTCGGTGATCATCCTTCCGTGCTGCTCGACCGGCGGGTCGAGCGGTTCCCTGGTCATGGTGGCGGTCCAGCCGGTGCGTGGGGTCGTCCGGACGGACGTGATCGGGTGGTCGGTGGGCAGCGTGACCTGGAGGGCCACGGTGCCCGCGGTGTCGGACTCGGTGGGGACGCGCAATGCGATGACGGAGTAGCCGCCTTGCTCGGCCGTTCCCGGCTGGGCGGTCACGTGGGCGAGCGCAGGCGCGGCGCCGACGAGCGTGACCGCCGTGGCGACCACGAGCACGGTGCCGGCCCGTTGCGCGCAGCGGCGCGTGGACGAGGGCATGGATGTTCTCCGGTGGGTGTTCGAGGGCGTGCGGACCTGGGTCAGCACGCCACCGGAGGGCCGCGCCGGCTGTGGGCGACGGCGAAGGCGCGGGCGAGCCGCGCGGGCAGGGCGGGTCCGGGCACGGCCAGCACCGGGAGCGGCCGGTCGGCCGGGGGCGGCACGAGCCGGCGCGGCAGGACCCGCCGCAGCGCCGCCATCAGCGCGGCGGCGCCGCGGTCGGCGTGGCGCAGGGCGAGCGCAACGATCGCCGTGGCCACGGCGTGCATGGCCAGCATCCGCGGGCCCGAGTGGGACGCGTGGAGCAGCTCGATCGCGCTGTGCAGCACGAACTGGCCCGTCGCGAGTACCGCGACCGTTCCCGCCAGGCTGCCGCAGCGGCTCGCGGCCCCGGTGAACGCCCAGGCCAGCAGGGGAAGCAGGGGGAGGAGCACCGCCAGGTCGGGGAGCGTGCCCCCGCCCGCCGTGTGCCCGACGGCCGCGAGCAGCGCGCTCAAGCCGGCCAGGACGGCACTCCGGAGCACTCCACCGCCCGGACCGCTCGTCACGAGGCACGACGGTAGCCGTCGCGTGGGCGGCTGAGCGAGCGCGCCCGGGCGCACGGCGATGGTTGGGCCAGATGGCGGCCCCGGATCTCCGGCTCACGCACCCCGTTCCGGCGCGCGCCACCCGTCGACGGGGCGCGCGGGCGGAAAAGGGGTGTGCGAGCCGCTCAGCCGTGCACGCCGAGGTGGTTGAGCAGGGCGATCTCCAGCCGGTCCAGCTCGCCGCCGATGGCGCGGTAGGCCGTGCGGCGGCGGGGGGTCGGCATCTGCTCGGCCGCGCGCACGGCGACAGCCAGGTCGGCGAGGCGTGGGCGCGCGTCGACGGCGAAGCGGCGGGCCGCGCCGGTGCTGTGTGCCTCGCCACCCGACTCGAGCTCGTCGAGCGCCTCCGCCATGCGGGACAGGCGGGCGTGCAGCGCGCCACCGGGCCCGGCGTACGCGGCCAGCTGGCCGGGCTCGACGCCGAGGCGGGCGGCCCGGTAGGCGTCCCAGCGGTTCCGCGCGACGCCGGCCGCGACGAGCGCGTACGGCGCGAGCAGCGGCGCGACGGCCTTGCCGATGCCGATCATGCGTTTGGCCCGCGCCGCGGTGAACGGCTTGCGGGCGCGTCCTGCCAGCGCGGCTCCCGCGCCGTCGGCGGCGGCCGCCTTGCGCGCCGCGCGCCCGGCCTTCCGCGTGGCCGCAGGCGCCACGTCGGGGGCCGTCTCACTCGCCCCGGCCGTCGACCGGCGTCGCCGCAGACCCATCCGCCCGCCCTCCTCGTGCCGGTCCCGATGATCGGGTCCCGGCCGGAGCTTAGTGCTGCGCCACCAGCGGGCGCTCGGCTCGGCACCGGCGCGTCCCGATGCGGTGAGGACCACCGCCCGCGGCGGCGATGGACTCCGGACTGTCGGCACCTGTCACTACCCTCTGGTACGTGACGGCGATCGAGAACCGGTTCCCCGCGGTGGAGCCCACCGGCGGGAGCGGTCCGATGCTCGATGCGGCGGTCACCACGCGCTGCCGCCGTCGCGTCCACCTCGACCACGACCCCGGGTCGGCCTCGTCGCCGCGGGCGATGCCCGATCCGGCGCTGGAGCAGCGGCGCGACGACGCCGTGACACACCGCGAGCAGATCGGCGCCCAGCTGGCAGATGTCCTCGGCGCCGAGTGGCATGCGGTGCCGGTGGGGCTGCCCGTCGCCGAGCGGGTCGAGGCCACGGCCCGCGCCGTGGCGGCAGGCGCCCGGCTCATCTGGCGGGCCGCCCTGCCCACCGACCACACGGCCGGGCGACGGGGGAGTGCCGACCTGCTGGTGCGGCTGCCCGGCGGCGGCTACGTGCCGATCATCGTCGTGCGCCACCGGATCACCGATCCCGGCAACGGCGCGTTCACGACGGCGCTGGACACACCGTGGCCGCGCAGCGCCCGCACCGACGAGGAGCGCAAGGTGCGCTCGCAGCCGCGCGACCTGCTGCGTCTCGCCCACCTCAACCGCCTGCTCCACGCCGCGGGCTGGGCGGCGGGGCCCCGGCTGCAGCACGGCGACCACGGCGGCGTCATCGGGCTCGACGCCGACGTCGTCGTGTGGAACGACCTGCGCGCGGGCCACTGGCCCGGCGGCCGCTCCACCCTCGCCGAGTACGACGCGCGCTTCGCCGACCGCATGGCGGTCGCCACCGCGGCCGCCACCGGCGCACCCGCGCTGGCCGAGCCGTCGCGCATCACCGAGTGCCGGCGCTGCCCCTGGTGGCCCACCTGCGAGGCCGCGCTGGAGCAGGTGGAGGACGTCAGCCTGGTGGTCCGCGGCGAGTTCGCCGGTGTGCTGCGCGAGTCCGGCGTCGGCACCGTGGCGCAGCTCGCCGCGCTCGACCCCGCGGCGGTGCCGCCGGTGGAGGTGCCCGGGATGCCCTTCGCCGACCTCGTCGCGCTCGCGCGGGCCCGCCTGCGTGGGCTCACGGTGGTGCGGCGGGTGCCCGAGGTGGCGGTGCCGCGCGCCGACATCGAGGTCGACGTCGACATGGAGAGCTTCGGCGAGGCCGGTTCCTACCTCTGGGGTGCGCTGCTGCGCCACCCGGGCGGCCGGCAGCCGGGCGACGAGCCCGACGGCTACCGCGCGTTCGCCACCTGGGAACCGGTGCCCACCCAGGACGAGGCCCGCTCGTTCGCCGCCTTCTGGACCTGGCTCTCGGCGGTCCGGGCGCGGGCCGCCGCCACCGGCCGCAGCTTCGCTGCCTACTGCTACAACGAGCAGGCGGAGAACCGATGGCTGCTGGCGTCGGCCACCCGGTTCGCCGGTATGCCCGGCATCCCGCCGCTGGCCGATGTGGAGGAGTTCATCGCCCACCCCGGCTGGGTCGACCTGTTCGCGGTGGTCAGCGAGTGGTTCCTGTGTGCCCAGGGGAAGGGGCTCAAGCGCATCGCCCCGGTGGCGGGCTTCGCATGGCGCGACCCGGAGGCCGGCGGGGAGAACTCCATGCGCTGGTACCGCAACGCGGTCGGGATGGACGGCGCGCCGCCCGACCCGCAGCAGCGGGAGCGGCTGCTCGCCTACAACGCGGATGACGTCCATGCCACCCAGGTCCTGCGGGCGTGGATGACCTCGCCGGCGATCGAGCGGGTGCCGCTGGCCGCCGATCTGTAGGGCTCAGCCGAACCCCAACGGCCTGCTGCGTTTCACCCCGGAGCCCCCGCGGGGTCAGCCGGCGGCCATCCGGCCGGGGCAGCGTGCCGGGCATGTTCGCCCGGCGCATCGCGGTGATCGGATCCGGCTACGTGGGCCTCACGACGGGTGCCTGCCTCGCCTCGCTCGGCCACCGCGTGGTCTGTGCGGACGTCGACGAGGCGAAGGTCGAGCGGCTGCGCCGCGGCGTCGTCGACATCCTGGAGCCGGGGTTGCCCGAGCTCGTGGCGGAGAACCAGGCCGCGGGGCGGCTCGAGTTCGTGCTGGGCGCGCGCGAGGCGGTGGGTGGGCGTGACGGCGAGCCGGTCGAGGTGGTGTTCCTCTGCGTGCCCACGCCGATGGGCGAGGGCGGCGCCGCCGACCTGGCCGCCGTGCGGTCCGTCGCGGCCGAGGTCAGGCACCTGCTCCCGGCGGGATGCGTCGTCGTCAACAAGTCGACGGTGCCGGTCGGCACGGCGGAGGCCACGCGGAAGTTGCTGAACCGCCGGGATGTCGAGGTGGTGAGCAACCCGGAGTTCCTGCGTGAGGGATCCGCCGTGCACGACTTCCTGCACCCGGACCGGATCGTCGTCGGGTGTGACGCGCAGGACGCCGCGGAACGGGTGGCCGCGCTGTACTCGCGGCTCGGCGCGCCGACGGTGCTCACCGACGCGGCGAGTGCGGAGATGGTGAAGTACGCCGCCAACTGCTTCCTGGCCATGAAGCTGTCGTACGTCAACGCGCTCGCCGAGCTGTGCGACGTGCTGGGTGCCGACGTCGCGGACGTCACCGAGGGCATGGGCCACGACCGGCGGATCGGCCAGGCGTTCCTGCAGCCCGGCCCCGGCTGGGGCGGGTCCTGCCTGCCGAAGGACACCAACGCGCTGGTGCAGGTGGCCGCCGCGGCGGGGATCGAGCTTCCGCTGGTGAGCGCGAGCATCTCCACCAACGAGCGGCAGCGGCAGATCGTGGTCGACAAGATCACGGACGCCGCGGGCGGCGATCTGGCGGGCCGGCGTCTCGGCCTGCTCGGACTCACGTTCAAGGCGGGCACCGACGACCTGCGTGACTCGCCCGCGCTGGCCGTCGCGCGATTGCTGCGGGCCGCGGGCGCGGAGCTCACCGCCTACGACCCGGGCTGTCCCTCGGCCGTTCCCGGCGTCACCGACGGCGTCACCGTGGCCGACGAGCCGCTGCGCGCCGCCAAGGACGCGGACGCGCTGGTGGTGCTCACCGAGTGGCCCGAGTTCCGCTCGCTCGACTGGGGCGCGGTGGCCGGGGCGCTCGCCGGCCGCGTGGTGGTGGACTGCCGCAACCTGCTCGACCCGGACGTGCTGCGCCGCGCCGGGATCAGCTGGGTGGGCGTCGGCCGCCGCTGACGGAGCTCGGTCCGCCGGGCCGGGCCTCAGCTGCTCGTCCCCCGTGCGAGCTACCCGCGAGTGTCCACCGTGCGGGGACGATTCCGGGCCGTCGAATCCATAGCGTTCCCGACGTAGCCGCGGCGCTTCGACCGCGAGATCCACGGAGGAGTCGCCATGCGCCTGTTGATGCAGCTCGTGCCTGTTGCGGCGGTCGCCTTCGTCGGCGGCCAGGCCCTGGGTGCGGTGGACGGGAACGCGCTGCTCACCCTGGTCATCGGTGTCGCGACGGCCGTGCTCGCGGTGGTCACCTACGCCTGGACGGTGCGGTGGAGCGAGCGCCGTGCGCCGGTGGAGGTGGCCACGACCGGTGCCACCGCTGCCGTCGGGCGGGGGGTGCTGATCGGTGTCGGGATGTTCGCCTTCGTCATCGTGAACATCGCCTTCCTCGGCGGCTACCGGGTCGACGGCCTCGGCTCGGCGGCGGGCCCGGTCGGGCTGTTCGGCTTCATGGCCGCCGCCGCCGTGACGGAGGAGCTGCTGTTTCGCGGCATCCTGTTCCGGATCGTCGAGGAACGCACCGGCACGTGGGTGGCGCTCGCGCTGACCAGTGTGCTGTTCGGCCTGTCGCACCTGCTCAACCCGCATGCCAGCCTCTGGGGCGCGATCGCCATCGCGATCGAGGCCGGCGCCATGCTCGCCGCCGCCTACGCCGCCACCCGCACCCTGTGGGTGCCGATCGGCCTGCACTTCGGCTGGAACTTCGCCGCGGCCGGCATCTTCGGCGCCGTGGTCTCCGGGAACGGCGAATCCGACGGGCTGCTGAACGGCGTGACATCGGGCCCGATCCTGCTGAGCGGGGGCGAGTTCGGGCCGGAGGCGAGCCTGTACACGGTGGCGGCCGGTGTGGTGCTGACGATCGTGTTCCTCCGGCTGGCCCGCCGGCGCGGCCGCATGGTGCCCCTTCGCCGGCGCACAGCCCGGGACGGCGCGATCGCTACGCTCGCTCAGTGATCGATCTCCGGCGGGTCCGGGACCTGTGGCGGGGATCGGACGTCACGGTCCGGGATCTCCCGCTCGCGCTGCTGCTCGTCGTCGCGTCGTTCCTGCCGGTGCTCCACGGCCACGAGACGCAGGTCGGCGACCTGCCGCCTCGCCCCTTCGACGCGCTGGCCGCCGTGCTGCTCGCCCTCGAGTGCCTCCCGCTCGCCGTGCGCCGGCGGTGGCCGGCCGCATGTCTCGTCGTGGTGTCGATCGGCTTCGCCGTCGCCGAGCTCGGCAGCTACCACATGGTTGCGGGCACCGCCCTGCCGATCGCGCTGCTGAGCGCGGGCGCCCATCTGGAACATCACCGGCGCGCCACCGCGGTGCTCCTCTCCGGGGGGTACGTGGCGCTGGCGATCGCGCTCGACCGGCTCGGAGCACCCGAGACGACGGGCGGGTTCGTGGTGTTCTACCTGGCCCTGGTGGCCGCGTGGGGCATCGGGGCCTGGTTGCGCTCCACCCGGGCGGCCGAGACCGAACGGCGCCGCCTCGTGGCCGAGGCCACCCGCACCGCCGAACGCACCCGCCTCGCCCGCGAGCTCCACGACGTCGTGACCCACCACGTGACGGCGATGGTCGTGCAGGCCGAGGCGGCTCGCTACCTGACCGCCGCACCCGATCGTCTCGACGAGACCCTGACCGCCGTCACCGACACCGGCCGGCGGGCCATCACCGACCTGCGGCACCTGCTGGACGTGCTCAACCCCGACCACGAGACTCACGCCAGGACGCCGTCGGTCGGCGAGCTCCGCCCGCTCGTGGAGCAGATCCGCCAGGCCGGACAGCCGGTCGAGTTCACCGAGGAGGGCAGGCCGGCGGAGTCGACCGGCAGCGCCGAGATCACGGCCTATCGGGTCGTGCAGGAGGCTCTGACCAACGCCCTCAAGCACGCCCACGGCAGCCGCACCGTGGTGAGCGTCCACTACGGGACGCGGGGGATCGCCGTGGAGGTCGGCAACGACGGCTCCGGCTCGCGGAACGGCTCGCCCGGCGGGAGCGGGCGGGGCCTGGCCGGGCTCCGCGAACGGGTCGGCGCCGTGGGCGGCGAGTTCAGCGCGGACCGGCGGGCGGGCGGTGGCTTCATCGTGCGGGCGTCCATCCCCACGGGCAACCCGTCGTGAGCGCGCCGGTCCGGGTGCTGGTCTGCGACGACCAGGCGCTGATCCGCACCGGGTTCACGACGATCATCGATGCCCAGCCCGATCTCGAGGCGGTGGGCGAGTGCGGGGACGGGCGCGCTGCGGTCGACCTCGCCCGCGTGCTGCGCCCGGACGTGGTGGTGATGGACATCCGGATGCCGGTGCTCGACGGCATCGAGGCGACCCGCCTGCTGGCCGGCGCCGGGGTGGCGCATCCCGTCAGGGTGCTCGTGGTGACGACGTTCAACCTGGACGAGTACGTGTACGAGGCGCTGCGCGCGGGGGCGAGCGGGTTCCTGCTCAAGGACGCCCCGCCGGCGCAGTTGCTGCACGGCATCCGCACCGTCGCGACCGGGGCGGCGCTGCTGGCACCCGAGGTGACGCGGCAGCTCGTCGGCAGGTACGCCGCGCGGATCCGGCCCGTCGAGGACACGCCGGGTGACGTCGCCCTGACCCCGCGCGAGCTGCAGGTACTGCGCCTCATCGCCAACGGCTTGTCCAACAGCGAGATCGCCGCGGAGTTGGTGATCAGCCAGGAGACCGTCAAGACGTACGTGTCGCGGATCCTCACCAAGCTCGATCTGCGGGACCGCGTGCAGGCGGTGGTCCACGCCTACCGCAGAGGCCTGGTGACCTGAGGACTCCGTGCGGGGGGTCCCCTTCTCGCTCGGGTCATCGCCTGCGGCATGATCCTGGTATTGACACTGTCGTCACCACAGCCCTACGGTGAGTGATCAATGTAAAGCGTTTCTGAAAATCGTTACAGTCCTAGCCGACCGCAGTAGGCAAAGACGCCCCCGGGGGGCACCGATGAACGCTCAGAAAACCAAGGTCGCTCTCGACCGGCTGTCCGTGTCGCTCGGCGGCAACCACATCCTCGACGGCATCAGTCTCACCGTCGAGGAGCACGAGCTCGTGTGCATCATCGGTACGTCCGGTGGTGGGAAGACGACCTTGCTGCGGTGTGTGGCCGGACTCCTCCCCCTCGCGGAGGGATCCGTGCACCTGGGCGAGGAGGAGATCGTCGGGCCCACGCCCAGGATCTCGATGGTCTTCCAGCACTTCGGCCTGTTCCCGTGGAAGACGGTGCGGGCCAACGTGGAGTACGGGCTCCGGGTGCAGGGCCGCACCGAGCACACCGACCGCGTCGACAAGCTGCTCGAGATCATGAACCTCACCCACGCCGAGCACCGCTATCCCCACCAGCTCTCCGGTGGGATGAAGCAGCGGGTGGGCATCGCGCGGGCGTTGTCGATGGAGCCCGAGCTGCTGCTGCTCGACGAGCCCTTCAGCGCGGTCGACGCGATCACCCGCGAGGTGCTGCAGAACGAGGTGTTGCAGCTGTGGGAGCGCAACGAGGGCATGTCGGCGATGCTCATCACCCACGATGTCGACGAGGCGATCCTCATGGCCGACCGGATCGTGGTGATCGCGGGCCCGCCGGGGCGCATCGCCCTGGAGGTGCCGGTGCCGATCCCCAGGCCACGGACGGCCCGTTCGGTGCGGTCGCACGAGTCCTACGCCGACCTGCGTGAGCAGCTGTGGGACGCGCTGCAGGCCGGCACCGACCGCGTACTGGAGCGAACATGACGGCCATGGTGGAAGCCCCCGAAGCATCGAGCTCCGGCCCGTCCCGGCGATCCCGCAAGCCCGCTCGCAGCATGCACGCCGCGCTGTCGCCGACCACGAAATGGACCTTGCGGCTGACCTCCGTGATCGCCATCGCGGTGGCGTGGGAGCTGTACGGCCGCGCGGTGAACCCGGTGCTGCTGTCCTCCCCGTCCGCGATCATCGGCGCCGCTTTCGAGATGGTCGCGGACGGCACGCTGCAGGAGGCGATGGGGCAGAGCCTGGTCGTTCTGGGGGCCGGCTCGCTGATCGGCATCGCGGTGGGGCTCGCCATCGGCCTCGCCGCCGGTCGCAACCGGATCTTCGCGACGCTGATCGAGCTGCCGCTCAACGCCCTCTACGCCACGCCGAGCGTCGCGCTGATCCCCGTGATCGTGGTCTGGTTCGGCTTCGGGCCGACCGCCAAGACGGTCGTGGTGATCCTCTTCGTGCTCTTCCCGGTGTTGATCAACACGATGCGCGGGGTGCAGGAGGTCGACCGCGAGCTGGTCGAGGTGGCGCGCTCGTTCTGCTCCGGCGAGCGTCGCATGTGGTTCGACCTCATCCTGCCTTCGGCACTGCCGTACGTGGTCACGGGTCTGCGGCTCGCGATCGGCCGCGCGCTGATCGGCGTCATCGTGGCCGAGTTCTTCACGGCGTTCTCCGGGCTCGGCCATCTGATCGTCACCAACGCCAACAGTTTTCAGACCGACCGCACGTTCGTGCCGATCCTCGTGATCGCGGCCCTGGGCGTGCTCCTCACCGGGCTCCTCGAGCTCGTCGAACGGCGTGTGGTTCGCTGGTCGGCGAAAGACTGAGGGGGATGCCATGTCTGTGCGACCGCTCGGGCGAACCGGTCGACCGCACCGGTTCCTCGCCGTGGTGTTCGTTGCGCTGTCTGCGCTGACCACGGCGTGTGGAGCAATCGGTGACCAGTCGGCCGAGGCCTCGGTAGGGGCTCCCGTGCTCAAGATCGGCTTGCCGACGGGTGTCACGAGCTTCGCCAACGCCGACATCATCGTCGCCAAGGAGAAGGGATTCCTGGCCGACTACGGCGTCGCGGTCGAGCTGGAGAATTTCCGCTCGGGCGTGTCGGTGGTGCAGGGCGTCGTCGACGGCGACATCGACGTCGGGGCGTCCAGCATCGAGCCGGTGGTGAACGCCGCCGGCGGTGGTGGCGACGTCGTCATCATCGGCGCCTCCAGCGACCGCCTGGCCGTCTCCGCGGTCACCTCCTCGGACATCATCGTCCCGGCCGACCTGCGCGGACGCCAGCTCGGTGTGCAGGAGGTGGGAGCCTTCCGCGAGGTCATGACCCGCCTCGTGCTCCAGCAGGGCGGGCTGACGCCCAACGACGTGCAGTACGTGCCGGTGGACGCGCAGTCCTACACGGCGGCGCTCGTGGACGGCCGGATCCAGTCGGCCATCCTGCAGACCGAGCAAGCGGTCGCGGCCGCGCACGCCTACCCCAACCTGCACGAGCTCGCGAACCTCTTCGACATCATGCCGGACTACCACTACGGCACGTTCTTCGTGTCGCGGTCCTGGCTCGAGGCCAACCGGGAGACCGCGTCCCGGCTGCTCACCGCCCTCGTCAAGGCTCACCGGTACATGTACGACAACAAGCAGGAGACGGTGCGCATCGTCGCCAACGCCACCGGCTTCGACGAGTCGATCATCGACGAGTCGTACGACGAGCTCCTCACCAAGCGGCAGGTCTTCCCGCTGAACACCGGCCTCGACGCCGACCGGATCAGTGCCACGGTCAAGTCGATGGGCGAGCTCGGGATCCTCCAGAACGACGCGCCCGAGATCGACCGGCTGCTCGACACCGGCCCTGCCGATGACGCGATCAAGCAGCTCGGCGCGCGGGCCGGAAGCCGGCGCTGACCGGAGGGGTCGGAGCAGCGGTCCGCTCGCCCCTACCTCGTGACGTGACGCGGATGCGGCGGCTGGACCACGGCTACCCGAACGCCACCGTCGGCGACGCCACGGTGATCAAGACGTACGGCGGGCCGCGATCCCGTCGCTCTACTCCGGTTGTGGAACGTCGTTCTCGTGGCGGGCGCGGGTGGGCCGGCCGAGGCGCTGTGGCAGGAACGGCTCGGCGTCACCTCGGCCTGGACGGGCCGGTAGCGGGACCCGGCCCAGTACCGTCGGCCTGGTGACGACCGCGCCGGCGATCCCGCTCTCCCGGCACCTGCTGCGGGTGCGGGACCTGATCGACCGCGCCTGTGCCGGGCCGCTCGACGTGCCCGCGCTCGCCCGCAGCGCCCACGTCTCCGAGGCCTACTTCAGCCGATCCTTCAAAGCGGCCTTCGGGGAGACACCGCACCGGTACCTGCTGCGCAGGCGGATGGAGCGGACCAAGGCGCTACTGCGCGCCGGCGAGCTGTCCGTCACCGATGTCTGCCTCGCGGTGGGGTTCACGAGCCTCGGGTCGTTCAGCACGCAGTTCCGGCGCTTCGTCGGCGAGAGCCCGACGGCCTATCGCGAGCGGACGAGCGACGAGGAGCCCGTCGCCGTGCCCTCGTGCCTCGTCCGCCGGTACACCCGCCCCGCCGGTTGAGCAGTTTTCGAGAAGCCGCGGTTCCCGCCCCGCCCATAGCGTCCCCGCCATGGAAACCGTGACCGCCGCAGTGACCTCCGCAGACGGAACGATCATCGCCTTCGACCAGCTCGGCGCCGGAGCGCCGCTGGTGCTCGTGGCCGGTGCTTCGTGTGACCGCGCCGTCGACGCCCGCATCGCGGAGGGTCTCGCCGCCCACTTCACCGTGCTCAACTACGACCGCCGCGGTCGCGGCGACAGCACCGACACGCCGCCCTACGCCGTCGAGCGGGAGATCGAGGACCTGGAGATCATGCTCGCTGCGGCGGGCGGCTCCGCGGTGGTCGTCGGCCTCTCCTCCGGCGCGGTGCTCGCCGCGCACGCGGCCGCGGCCGGCCTGCCGATCGGCCGCCTCGTGATGTGGGAGCCGCCGTTCCGGCTCGACTCCGCCGCGCAGCAGGCCGCGCGGGAGTACGTCGAGCAGACCCACGTCCTCCTCGCCGAGGACCGTCGCGGCGACGCTCTGGAGCTGTTCATGACGATGGTCGGCCTGCCGGCCGAGATGATCGCCGGCATTCGCCGGTCGCCGTACTGGGCCCAGGGTGAGAAGCTCGCGCCGACCCTCGCTCACGACGCCGCGGTGGTGGGCGACGGGAACATCCCCGCCGAGCGGTTCGCCACGATCACGACCCCGACCGCGGTGCTCACCGGTGGTGCGAGCCCCGACTGGTTCCGGGCCGCCGGCAAGGCCGCCGCGGACGCGATCCCCGGCGCCACCCACGAAGTGCTGCCCGGGCAGACCCACGACGTCGCGCCGGACGTGATCGCCGCGGCCGTGCGGGAGCTCGTCGGCACGCAGGCGGCCTACGCTCCGCAGCCGTGATCACCGGATTCGCCCTGGTCTGCCTCAATGTCCTCGACCTCGACGAGGCCAAGCGCTTCTACGTGGACGTGCTCGGTTTCGAGGTGGGCATCGACCGCGAGATGGACGGCTTCCGCTGGCTGACCGTGCATGCACCGGGCCGCCCGGACATGCCGATGATGCTGGTGGTCCCGGAGTCCCCGGTGGTCGAGGAGCCGATCGCCGGGCAGCTGCGCAGCCTGATCGCGCGCGGCTACCTCGGGCTCGGCGCCCTGTCGACGGACGACTGCCGGGCGACCTGCGAGGAGCTGAAGGCGCGGGGCGTCGAGTTCATCGAAGAGCCGGAGGAGCGCTTCTACGGGATCGACGCCGCCTTCCGGGACCCGTTCGGCAACCACTGGCGGCTGACGCAGCCCAGGTCGCTTGATGAGATCCGTGGATGATCGTTGTTCTGGAATCTGATGCTGTAGCGTCATGCTGTAACGACGTTCCAGCAAGGGGTTCCAGTTGTCGACTCGTACGCGCACCGCTCGAGCCGAACGCGCCATGGCCACGCGGCAACGGGTGGTGGCTGCCGCGGTACCGCTGTTCGTGAGCGACGGGTACGTGGAGACGACCATGGCCGGCATCGCCCGGGCTGCGGGCGTGGCGGTGCAGACGCTCTACCTGTCCTTCGGCAGCAAGGCCGCCGTTCTGGAGGCAGCGCTCGCCGTTGTGCCCGACGACCAGCCGAACGAGTGGCTCGCGGCGATACAGGGCGAGCCGGCCGGTCCGGCCGCGCTGCGCCGGTACGTGGATCGCACCGCGGCGCAGGTCGAGCGCCGCTTCCCCCTCGACGCGGTGCTGCGGGCCGCCGCGGCCGACCCCGAGCCGGCCGAACTGCTCGACCGCACCCGGCGCGCCGCGCTCGCGGCGCACGCGCAGGCCGTGGACGAGCTCGCCGAGAAACCCGGGTTCACGACGGACATCTCGGTGCAGCGCGCCACGGAGGTGGTCGCGGCGCTGCTGTCACACGAGACATACGGCCTGCTGGTGGTCACGCAGGGCTGGCCGCCCCTGGACTGGGCGGACTGGGCCGCGGCGCACCTGGCGGTCGACCTGTTCCCCGACGCTCCGCGCACCGAGTAGCCCAACCCGCTGTGCGAGGTGGCGCCCTTGTCGGGGGGAGGCGCCAGACTGGGCACATGGTCCTCGTTCGCGCCGTGATCCACGCCCCCGGCCCGATGGGCGCGCTCACGCTCGGCGTCACACCGGCCGGGCTGGCGCTCGTCGCGTTCGGCCACCACCCCGAAGCCGCCGAGCGTGCCGCCGAGCGGCTGGGCCTGCCGCTGGCCGACGGTGCCGGCGGCGTGGCCGCCGCGCAGCTCACCGAGTACCTGGCGGGCACTCGGCACGTGTTCGACGTGCCGCTCGACTGGTCGCTCACCTCGGGGTCGCAGCGTGTCGTGCTGCAGGCGCTGCACGACACCGTGCCGTACGGCGCCACCGTCACCTACGGGGAGCTGGCGGCCCGCAGCGGGTTGAGCAAGGCCTACACGGCAGCCCGCGGGGTCGGCTCGATCATGGGTTCGAACCCGCTCCCGGTGGTGGTGCCGTGCCATCGGGTCCTCGGCTCCGACTCGCTCGGCGGGTTCGGCGGCGGCCGCGCCACCAAGGAGTGGCTGCTCGCGTTGGAGGGCGTGCTCACCCCGGCACTCGACTTCGGCGACGGATAGGAGGGCAGGCGTGCCCGACCGGGTGATCGACATCGATGTCTTCGACCCGCGCACGTTCGGGCGGGAGGTGCCCCACGACGCGCTCCGCCTGCTCCGCGACACCGACCCGGTGAGCTGGCAGGAGGAGCCCGAGATCGGGGTCTGGCCGGCAGGCCCCGGCTTCTGGGCGATCACCCGCCACGCCGACGTCCGGCATGTCCTGCGCGCGCCCGAGGATTTCTCCTCCGCGCTCGGAGCCACCCAGATCCGCGATCCCGACCCCGCTGACCTGCCGTTCCTGCGCCGCATGATCCTCAACATGGACCCACCGGAGCAGCTGCGGCTGCGGCGGATCGTCACCGGCACGTTCACCCGGCGCCGGCTGGAGCAGTTCGCCGGCGTGGTGCGGGAGCGAGCGGCCGCGCTGCTGGCCGCCGTGGCCGGGCACGGGCGGTGCGACCTGCCGCGCGAGGTCACCGACGACTTCCCGCTGCAGAACCTCGCCGACCTGCTCGGCGTGCCGCCGGCCGACCGGCCGCTGCTGCTCGAGTGGACCAACCGCGTGATCGGCTACCAGGACCCCGAGCACGCCCACGTCGTCACCGACGCCGAGGGCCGGCCGGTCAACCCGCGCTCGCCCGCGCAGCTCGCCGACATGTTCGGCTACGCCGAGCAGCTGGCCGAGCGCAAGCGGGCCGATCCGGCCGACGACCTGATGACCGCGCTCGTCCAGGCGGAGGTCGACGGCCAGCGACTCACCGACGCGGAGCTGAAGATGTTCTTCTTCCTGCTGGTGATCGCGGGCAACGACACCGTGCGCAGCGCGCTGCCCGGTGGCGTGCTCACCCTCGTGCGGCATCCCGACGCGTACCGGCGGCTGCGCGCCGAGCCGGCGCTCCTGCCGTCGGCGATCGAGGAGCTGCTGCGGGTCCATCCGCCGGTTCTCACGTTCCGGCGCACCGCGGCCCGCGACGTCGAGCTGCGCGGGAAGCACATCGCGCGCGGCGACAAGGTCGTCGTCTACCACGTCTCGGCCAACCACGACGAGCGCCGCTTCCCCCACCCGTTCCGCCTCGACCTCGCCCGCGAGCCCAACGACCACCTGTCGTTCGGGCAGGGTCCGCACCTGTGCCTCGGCGCGGCTTTCGCCCGGCTGCAGATGCGCGAGTTCTTCACCGAGTTCCTGCGCCTGCCGCAGGCGGAGCTCGACGGCGAGCCGCGCAGGCTCGTCTCGAACTTCATCAACGGGATCACGAACCTCCCACTGCGTTGGTAGCCGCACAGGGCGACCGATCTGTGGGAAAGTTGTGGAAAACGACAGTCACTCACCACGGCGGGGAAAATGGCTACGAGAACGGTCGCCGGTGTCGACGGACGCATGTGGTCGGTGCGCCGCAACATCGAGTGGTCCCTGCCGGCCACCGGCGACGACTTCGAGCACGACGTCGACGGCGGGCGTGGTGCGGCCGTGCTCATCCTCTCGGCGCTCTTCGTGTTCTGGCTGATCCTGCTCGTCTGGCACCCGGCAGGGGTGCACATCCCCTGGTACCTCTACCTCGTCGGGCTGGCGGTCGTGGCGTTCTTCCCGATCCGGTGGTTCCTCCGCAGGCCGTGGACGATCGTCGCCGAGACCGCGGGCGGGTACGACCTGCCGGCCGAGCGGTGGACCGGCCTCGTGCGCGGGGGGTCGAAGGCGAAGGAGGAGATCCGGATCATCATCCGCCGCATCCGCACGCAGGGCACGCCGGGCCACGCCGACAGCCCGCTGCAGCCGGTGAACTGAGGGCCGCGCATGCCTGAGCTTCCCGAGGTCGAGGCGCTGGCCCACCACCTGCGCGAGCACGCGATCTACCGCCCGGTCGCGCGGGTCGACGTGGCGAGCATGAGCGCTGTCAAGACGTTCGATCCGCCGGTGTCGGCGCTCCACGGCCGGGTGGTCACCGGCGCGGCCCGGTACGGCAAGTTCCTGTCCGTCGAGTTCGCCGACCGGCCCGACGAGCCTCTGCACCTCATCACCCACCTGTCCCGCGCAGGCTGGCTGCGCTGGCACGAGTCCGCGGCCGCCACCCCGCCCAAGCCCGGGCGCGGGCCGCTCGAGCTGCGGGTGCACCTCGACACGGTCGGCGGGCCGGGGTTCGACCTCACCGAGGCCGGCACCCAGAAGCGCCTCTCCGTCTACCTGGTGCCCGACCCGCAGCAGGTGCCGGGGATCGCCCGGCTCGGCCCCGACGCGCTCGCGATCACCCGCGACGAGTTCGCCGCGCTGGTCGCCGGGCGCACCGAGCGCATCAAGACGTTGATCGTGGAGCAGCAGGTGATCGCCGGGATCGGCAACGCCTACAGCGACGAGATCCTGCACACCGCGCGCCTCTCGCCCTACGCCACGGCGGGCCGGTTGCCCGCCGAGCAGGTCGACGAGCTGTACGCCGTCATGCGCTCGGTGCTCACCGATGCCGTCGAGCGATCGGTCGGCCAGGGCGCCGCGGAGCTCAAGGGTGAGAAGCGCTCCGGCCTGCGGGTGCACGCGCGCACCGGCCTGCCGTGCCCGGTCTGCGGCGACACCGTGCGGGAGGTCTCTTTCGCGAGCAAGTCGTTCCAGTACTGTCCCGGCTGCCAGACCGGTGGCAAGCCTCTCGCCGACCGGCGGCTGTCGCGCCTGGTGAGGTAGGTAGGTGGAACGTGGCTGAGCTGCTGGGCAGCTCCACGGCGCTGCTCATCGCCGGTGTCGTCATCATCGTCATGATCGTGCTGCTGGTGTGGCTGATCATGAAGAACCGGCGCAACACCTTCGCGACGCCGTTGGAGCGGGCGACCTTCGCCACACTCCACACGGTCGCGCTGGCGGCGCCGTCGTTGCGCGAGGGCCTCTCGCCGAACTCCGCGTCGTTCGCCCTGCCCTACCTGCGGCAGCTGCTCGACACGTGCGCGATCGCCATGACCGACAACCGGGGCACCACGCTCGCCTGGGACGGCGACGCCGACCAGCACGAGCCGGACGTCCGGTCGCTGGCCGACCAGGTCATCTCCACCGGCCGCCAGCAGGTGCTCTCGCACACGGCGCTGTCCTGCGAGCACCCCAACTGCGAGGTCAGGGGCATCGTCGTGGTGCCGCTGGAGACCGACGGCGCGATCGTCGGCACCCTCGCGGCGCTCACCACCTCCACCGCGGGGCCGGTGCTGTTGCGGGCCAGCGCCGAGGTCGCCCGCTACGTGTCCAGCCAGCTGGAGCTCGCCGAGCTCGACGAGTCGCGGGCCCGGCTCAACCGCGCCGAGGTGCGGGCCCTGCGCGCGCAGATCTCGCCGCACTTCGTCTACAACGCGCTCACCACGATCGCGTCCTTCATCCGCACCGACCCGGTGCGCGCCCGCGAGCTGCTGATCGAGTTCGCCGACTTCACCCGCTACTCGTTCCGCACGGCGGGGGAGTACACGACCCTGCAGGACGAGCTCACCAACATCGAGCGCTACGTCCGGCTGGAGAAGGCCCGGTTCGGCAACCGGCTCAACATCAAGCTCCAGATCGCCCCCGAGGTGCTCTCCGTCGTGCTGCCGTTCCTCGCGTTGCAGCCGCTCGTGGAGAACGCGGTGCGGCACGGGCTCGGCAGCAAACCCAACGGCGGCACCATCACCATCACCGCGGAGAACGCGGGCGCCGAGTGCGTGATCATCGTCGAGGACGACGGGATCGGCATGGACCCGGCGCGGCTCCACGACGACCTGGACGACGCCCACCAGTCCGGCGCCCACGTCGGGCTCGGCAACGTCGACGACCGGATGCGCTCCACCTTCGGCGACGACTTCGGCCTCGTCGTGGACACCGCGCCCGGCGAGGGCATGAAGATCACCCTGCGCGTCCCGAAGTTCCGCGCGGGCATCAGAGTCTGATCGCCTCCGCTGCGCTCCGAGTACAGCGCTGATGTCCGTCTCGGGTCGATCTTGGCTGATCAGCAGCGCGCCACGGCTGTCGTGGCAACCGCGGCGTGCCTTTCGGAGTGATCATCACCGCCCGGGGCGCCGCGGCGCAGGTAGTAGAAACATGATCTTGCGGACTGCCGCGAGCCGCGTAACGTGGCCGCATGGACGTGATCCGCCTCCCGGACCGGCTCGCCGCGCGACTACCCGGCCGCCTCGGGGACCGTGGCGAGCGGCCTGTCGTGACGCTGCTGCGGCTGCACGGTGTGATCACGCCGACCACCGGGCCGATGCCCCGCTCGGTGATCAACTCGACGGTGCTGGAGAAGCAGCTCGAGCGCGCGTTCGCGCCGGAGCGGCTCGCCGCGGTTGCCCTGCTGGTCAACTCGCCGGGAGGGTCGCCCACCCAGTCCGCGCTGGTGGCCGATCGGATCCGTGGCCTCGCCGCGGAGAAGGGCGTGCCCGTGCTCGCGTTCTGCGAGGACGTGGCGGCGTCCGGGGGCTACTGGCTGGCGTGCGCGGCCGACGAGATCTACGCGCACCCCACCTCGCTCGTCGGCTCGATCGGCGTGATCAGCCACGGCTTCGGGCTGGACGGGTTGATCGAGCGGTTCGGTGTGCAGCGCAGGCTCTACACGGCGGGCGACTCGAAGTCGCGGCTCGACCCGTTCCTGCCGGAGAAGCAGGAGGACGTCGAGTGGTTGCGGGACCTGCAGGGCCAGCTGCACACGATGTTCAAGGAGTGGGTCACGGCGCGGCGCGGTGATCGCCTCCGCGAGGACACCGAGCTGTTCACGGGCGAGATCTGGACCGGAGCGAAGGCCGTCGAGCTCGGGCTCGTCGACGGGCTGGGCACCGCTCGGGGCGTCCTGACAGAACGCTTCCCGGACGCGGATCTCGTTCCCATCGAGGGGCGCAAGCCGCTCCTCGCGCGGCTCGGGTTGGGGCCGCCGGCGGCCGCGACCAGCGTGATCAGCACGGACGTCCTCTTGGGACTTGCCCAGGCGGCTGAGATACGGGCCGCATGGGCGCGGTACGGTTTGTAGCGCGGTGTGACCGGACGAACCCGATTGGTGCTGGGCTCTGGCACTCACACGGATTCGCCGTCACCATGGTCGACGGGGTTGGGGCAGGTGGTCCCGGCCCCGGCCCCCGGACACGCAGGATGAGGAGATCGTGGACAGCAACGACAGCTCCGGCGGCCTGGTCGTCCTTGCGGTGGACGACGAGCTGCCCGCTCTGGAGGAACTGGCCTACCTGCTGAGTGAGGACCCGCGCGTCGGCACTGTGCTCAAGGCATCGGACGCCACCGACGCGCTCCGCATCCTGAACAGCCGGCAAGGCGTCCGCGAGGCCGCCACCGCCGGGCCGGCCCATCGCGGGCTCGCCGACCCCGTGAGCGGCACGCGGGTGGCCGACCGCACGCACGTCGAGATCGTGTTCCTCGACATCCGCATGCCCGGCCTCGACGGCCTGGAGCTGGCGCGGGTGTTCTCCTCGATGGCCGTCCCGCCGTCGGTCGTGTTCGTCACGGCCCACGACGACCGCGCCGTCGACGCGTACGAGGTCGGGGCGGTCGACTACCTGCTCAAGCCCATCCGCTCCGAGCGGCTGGGCGCCTCGATCGACCGCATCCTCGCCAACCGCGCCGCCACGGTGGCCGAGCCGCAGCCGGAGCAGAGCTCCGAGGACGAGGTCATCCCGGTCGAGCTCGCCGGCACCACCAAGCTCGTGCCGCGCTCGGCCGTCCGGTACGTGGAGGCGCAGGGCGACTACGCCCGCCTCCACACCAACGACGGCAGCCACCTCGTGCGCATCCCGCTGTCGGTGCTGGAGGACCGATGGCGCGACGCCGGGTTCGTGCGCATCCACCGTTCGTTCCTGGTGGCGCTGCCGCTGGTCACGGAGCTCCGGCTGTCCGGGTCCGGGTACGTCGTGCGGGTCGGCACCGGCCCCGACTGTGCCGAGCTCCCGGTGAGCAGACGCCACACCCGCGAGCTCAAGGACCGGCTCGTCCGGGCGACGAAGCAGGCGTGGAGTCAGCGGTGACCACGTTCACCGACGGCGCTCCGCCGTCGGTGACCCCTGAGCCGGACGACGGCTCCGTCCCGCACCGCGCGGACGCCCCCGACGCCGACGCCGACGCCGGGCAGGACCCGGATTCCGACGCCGGATCCGCCTGGCTGCGGGACGAGATCCAGCGCCGCATCGCCGACCGCGCCGCCAGCGGCGGAGGGCGGCACGCACGCCGCGGCGAGCCCACGTCCTCGAGCGAGATCGGGTACGTGCCGCGGCACTCCGTCGCCACGCCAGGGCCCGGCGCGCCCCGCCCGGGGCCGGTGGGCGGACAGATGTCGCAGGCGAGCGAGCTCCTGCGCCGCGAGCGCACCGAGGGCGGTACCCAGCCGGTCTGGTCCGGCCCGCCCAGCCGGCCCGCCGCACCACACCCTGCCGCACCACCGCCTGCTGCACCCCAGCCCGCCGCAGCCCAGCCCGCGCCGGCACCGTCCGACGGGGACGGCGCACCCGGCCCTGTCCGCCCGGGCGTCGCCGCGGCCGCCGCGATGCGGGGTGCCGCTCGCGGGCGGGCCCGTGCCGCCGCCGCGGCCACCACCACGGCCCCGCCCGCCGCACCGCCCGTGGAGGGCGCCCCCACCTCTCCGCCGCGGCCGAGCAATGCCCCGAGCGGCGCACCGCAGGACCTTTCTGCCACGGCACCTGTCAAGACTGCTTCGCCGGCGAGCACCACGTCCCTTCCCGCATCGACCCCGCCGCCCGGCACGGTGCCGGATGACGCCGCCGCGATCGCCGCGCCCACCGGGCCCGTCCCGGCCGTCGCCCCGGCGGCGCCGCCGACGCAGGACGACGCCGCTGCGTCCGCGAGGGCCGAGCCCGTCGCCGCGCCCACCACACCGGTCCGCCCGGTGCTGCCGGCATTCATCCCGGCGCGCCACCTGCCACCGCCGTCCCCCGAGCTGCCCGAGGCCTCAGAGGACGCCGCGGAGCAGGTCGATCCGTCGGCCGGGATCAAGGTGCCCGAGCAGCGCGGTGCCGAGCAGCGCGGTGCCGAGCTGCGGGGTGTCCCGCTTGCCCGCCCCGGTGTCCCCGAGGACCAGTCGGGCAAGCGCGTGCGGGTGGTGCTCGCCGAGCGCAAGGGCGTGGCCCGCCCGGTGCGCACGGTCATCACCATCCAGGAGAGCACCGGCGTCGGCGAGCTGCTGCGCACCAACCTCATCGGATCGCAGCTGGCCATCGCCCTCCGGTTCGCGATCGGCGCCGGTCTCACGCTCGGGTTGCTGCCGCTGCTGTTCGCGATGGTCCCCGACATCGGGCGCATCGAGGTGCTCGGGCTGCGCTTGCCGTGGCTCCTGCTCGGCGTACTCGTCTACCCGTTCCTGTTCGGGCTCGGGCTGTGGCACACGCGCACGGCCGAGCACCTCGAGCAGAACTTCGCCGAGACCGTCCAGGACTAGGCCGTAGTGACGACCCCTGCGCTCGTCGCGCTCACCGCGATCGGGCTCGTCGGACTCGCGTCCGCCCTGATCGGCTCGTACGGCGTCCGCATGGCGCGCAGCACGTCGGACTTCCTCGTGGCGTCCCGCACCGTCGGGCCGGTGGCCAACGCGGGCGCGATCTCCGGTGAGTACCTGTCCGCGGCGTCGTTCCTGGGAATCGCGGGTCTGATCCTGCGCGAAGGTGCCGATGCGCTCTGGTATCCGGTCGCGTTCGTCGCGGGCTACCTCGCCCTCCTGCTGTTCGTGGCGGCCCCGCTGCGGCGCAGCGGAGCCCACACGGTGCCCGACTTCGCCGAGCTGCGGCTCGCGTCGCCGCCCCTGCGCCGGATCTGCACCGTGTTCGTGCTGCTGATCGGCTGGCTGTACCTGCTGCCGCAGTTGCAGGGCGCCGGGCTCGCGCTCACCACGCTCACCGGGCTGCCCGCGTGGAGCGGGATCGCCGGGGCCGGCGTCGTCGTCCTGCTCACCGTCATCGGCGGCGGGATGCGCTCGATCACGTTCGTGCAGGCGTTCCAGTACTGGCTCAAGCTCACGGCGCTCGCCGTGCCCGCCCTCGTGGTGGCGGGCATCTTCCTGAACGACGCGCGCACCTTCGACCGGCCGGCGCCCCCGCAGTTCGTCCAGAACATGGCGGTGGACGTGCGCACCGACGTCGTGCTCGACGTCACGGAGCCGGTGCGGGTGTGGGTCGAGGGCACGGTGAACGGCAGCCGGGAACGGGGCGACACCACCTGGCCGGCCGGCCGGTACGAGATCGACGAGGGCACCACCCTGAAGTTCGCGGCGGGCTCGGCCGTGCCCACCGTCGACGGCTCTCCCACCACTGACCGCCAGTGGCTCGAGCCGATGACCGGCGGCGCGGCCGACCAGCTGCTGTCGATCTACTCGATCCTCGTGGCCGGCTTCCTCGGCACGATGGGGCTCCCGCACGTCCTGGTGCGCTTCTACACCAACCCGGACGGCCTCGCCGCCCGCCGCACCACCGTGATCGTCCTCGGCATGATCGGTCTCTTCTACGTGCTCGTCACGCTGCTCGGCGCGCTCACCCGGCTCTACACGCCGCAGCTCCTGGTGAGCGGTGAGACCGACGCCGCCGTGCTGCTGGTGCCCACCGCCGTGCTGGGGCACGGCTGGGCGGGCTGGGTGCTGGGCGGCCTGGTGGCGGCCGGTGCGGCGGCGGCGTTCCTGTCGACGTCGTCCGGGCTGGTCGTGAGCTTGGCGGGCGTGCTGTTCACCGACGTGCTGCGGGGGCGCTGGAACGACTTCCGGCTGGCCGCGGTGCTCTCGGTCGTCGTGCCGCTCGCGCTCGCCCTCACCGTCACGCGGATGGACTTCGCGCTGACCGTTCCGCTGGTCTTCGCGGTGGCCGCCGCGACGTTCTGCCCGCTGCTCGTGCTCGGGATCTGGTGGCGGGGCCTGACGGCGGCCGGTGCGATCGCCGGAGTGCTCGTCGGGGGCTGCCTGTCCGCGATCGCCGTCCCGCTGTCGCTGTTCGCGGTGGTGCCGCAGGGCTGGGTCGGCGTGCTGCTCTACCGGCCGGCGGTGATCACCGTGCCTGCTGCCTTCCTCGTGATGGTCGTGGTGAGCCGGTTCACCCGCGCCGCGATCCCGCGGGACGTCGACCGGTCGCTCATGATCCTGCACGCTCCCGAGCGGCTCGGCCTCTCCCAGGACCGGTTCGACCGGCCCGGTCGCGCCTGAAACCCGGCAAAGGTGTAGTGGTGGCGGGGGCATCGCGTTGACATAGTGTTTCCGTGACGACAACCGGCATCATCGCGCTCGTGGCCATCGGCCTCGTCGCGCTGGCGTCGGCCGTGATCGGGTCGCTCGGGGTGCGCGTGGCGCGCAGCACGTCCGACTTCTTCGTGGCGTCCCGCACCGTCGGCCCGATGGCCAACGCGGGCGCGATCTCGGGCGAGTACCTGTCGGCCGCGTCCTTCCTCGGGATCGCGGGGCTCATCCTGCGCGACGGCGTGGACGCGCTCTGGTACCCGGTCGGCTACACCGCGGGCTACCTCGCGCTGGTGTTGTTCGTGTCGGCCCCGCTGCGCCGTTCCGGCGCGTACACGGTGCCCGACTTCGCGGAGTTCCGCCTGCGCTCCGGCGCATTGCGCCGGGTCTGCGCGGTGTTCGTCGTCGTCATCGGCTGGCTCTACGTGCTGCCCCAGCTGCAGGGGGCGGGCCTGACCGTCACCACGATCACCGGGTTGCCGGCCTGGACGGGCGCCGCGGTCGCGGCGTTCATCGTGGTCGCCACCGTGGTGCTGGGCGGCATGCGGTCCATCACGTTCGTGCAGGCGTTCCAGTACTGGCTCAAGCTCACCGCACTGGCGCTGCCCGCGATCATCGGGGCGATCTTCTTCCTCAGCGACGACCGCACGTTCGACCGGCCGGCGCCTCCGGAGTTCCCCGACCGCACGACGGTGGAGATCCGTACGGACGTCGAGCTACAGGTCGCAGAGCCGGTCACCTTCCTCGCCACCGGGGTGGTCGACGGCGTGCAGATGGTCGATGCGCCCACCCGCTGGGAGGTCGGCACCCACGAGGTGAAGGCAGGGGCGGAGCTCGAGTTCCCCGCCGGCGCATCGGTGCCGGTGGTCGTCGGGGCGCCCGTGTCGGACTCCACCTGGGTCGCACCGTTCTCCTCGGGCCGCGAGCACGGCCTGCTGGCCACGTACTCGCTGATCCTTGCGCTGTTCCTCGGCACCATGGGGCTGCCGCACGTGCTCGTGCGCTTCTACACCAACCCCGACGGGCGGGCGGCGCGCCGCAGCGCCGTGTTCGTGCTCGCCCTGCTCGGCGGCTTCTACCTCGCGGTGACGCTGCTCGGCGCGCTGTCCCGGCTCTACACCCCGCAGCTGCTCGTCAACGGCGACACCGACGCGGCCGTGCTGCTGCTGCCCACCGCGGTGCTCGGCAGCGGGCTGGCCGGCGCTCTGCTCAGCGGCCTGGTGGCGGCGGGGGCGTGGGCCGCTTTCCTGTCCACCTCGTCCGGGTTGATCGTGAGCGTCGCCGGCGTGCTGTCCAGCGACCTCATCGGCAGCAGCCGGGTGCGCGACTTCCGCCTGTCCGCCGTGATCGCGGGGGCGGTGCCGCTCGTGATGGCGGTGGCCGTCACCCGGCTGGACTTCTCCGAGGCCGTCGCACTGGTGTTCGCGGTGGCCGCGTCGACGTTCTGCCCCCTGCTCGTGCTCGGCATCTGGTGGCGCGGGCTCACCGCGGCGGGCGGCATCGCGGGCATCCTCGTCGGCGGCCTCGGCTCGGCGGGCGCTGTGGCCGTGAGCCTTGCCGGGTTCGTCGACTCCAGCTGGCTGGGTGTGCTGCTCTACCGGCCGGCGCTGATCACGGTGCCGGCCGCGTTCGCCACGATGATCCTGGTGAGCAGGATGACCGCGCGGCAACGGCCCATCGACGCCGATCAGATGCTCCTGCGGCTGCACGCCCCCGAGCGCCTCGGCCTGAGCCGCGACCGCCTCGAGGACCGCCAACGTCCCAGCTGGTGAGAACCGCGGAGCCCGGCGGATCACCGGGCCACTGGACGCAACGTCGCGTTTCGGGCGGTTACGTCCGAGTCGGTACCGCTCGCCGACCGCTCGTCGGCCACTGGTCCCGGTACCGCCACCGTTGATCCCGAGCTTGTCGCGACAGTTGTGCGACCCTCGCCATCACCCAGGTGGAGTATTCCAGGGTGGGAGTGTGACTCAACTATCGTTCGCCCCGTTGTGCCCGGAAGGCGCGGCGACGAAGCGTGCGCGGACGGAAGAGAACGGAGCAGACGCCGTGAGTGCCACAGGCGAGCGATCTACAGGCACCATCTACGAACAGATGCAAGCCACTCCCGAATTCGCCGAGCTGCGTAGCAAGCTCAGGCGGTTCGTCTTCCCGATGAGTGCGGCCTTCCTCGTCTGGTATCTGATCTACGTGCTGCTGGCGTCGTTCGCGCCGGCGTTCATGGCCATCCCGGTGTTCGGCAACGTCAACCTCGGGCTCATCATCGGTCTGCTGCAGTTCGTGACGACGTTCGTGATCACCACGGTGTACGTGCGATACGCGAACCGCCACCTCGACCCGGCCGCCGAGAAGATCCGCCTGCAGATCGAAGGTGCCGAATGAGCGTCCTTGCACAGGCCCCGGCGTCGCCCGGCGTCGGCAACCCGGTGCTGAACATCGGCATCTTCGCCCTGTTCGTGGTGGTCACCCTCGTCGTGGTGTTCCGGGCCAGCCGGAACAACAAGACCGCGTCGGACTACTACGCGGCAGGCCGCTCGTTCACGGGCCCGCAGAACGGGGTCGCGATCGCGGGTGACTACCTGTCGGCGGCGTCGTTCCTGGGGATCGCGGGTGCGATCGCGGTGAACGGCTACGACGGGTTCCTGTACTCGATCGGGTTCCTGGTGGCGTGGCTGGTGGCGTTGCTGCTGGTGGCGGAGCTGCTGCGCAACACCGGCAAGTTCACGATGGGCGACGTGCTGAGCTTCCGGATGCGGCAGCGTCCGGTGCGGGCGGCGGCGGCCACGTCCACCCTGGTGGTGTCGTTCTTCTACCTCCTGGCGCAGATGGCCGGTGCGGGCGCGTTGATCGCACTGCTGATGCAGATCCCGAACAGCAACACGGTCGGCCAGGGCATCGTGATCGCCGTCGTCGGCGCGCTGATGATCACCTACGTGCTGGTGGGCGGCATGAAGGGCACCACGTGGGTGCAGATCATCAAGGCCACCCTGCTGCTCATCGGCACCGCGATCATCACGGTCTGGGTGCTCGCCAAGTTCGGGTTCAACCTCTCCGCGTTGCTCGGCCAGGCCGTGGACGCGAACCCGCAGGTGCAGACCTCGCCCACCGCGGAGCCCAAGGCGCTGGGGGAGAAGCTCCTGATCCCGGGCCTGCAGTACGGAGCGACCACCACTGCGAAGATCGACTTCCTGTCGCTGGGTCTCGCCCTGGTGCTGGGCACGGCGGGCCTGCCGCACATCCTGATGCGCTTCTACACGGTGCCGAGCTCCAAGGAGGCCCGGCGCTCGGTGGTGTGGGCGATCTGGCTGATCGGCATCTTCTACCTGTTCTCGCTGGTCCTCGGCTACGGAGCGGCCGCGCTGGTCACCGGAGGCGCCCAGCGGATCGCCACCGCGCCCGGCGGCACCAACTCGGCCGCGCCGCTACTGGCGTACGAGCTCGGCGGCGAGATCATGCTCGGGATCATCTCGGCGATCGCGTTCGCCACGATCCTCGCGGTGGTGGCCGGCCTGACGATCACGGCGTCCGCGTCGTTCGCCCACGACGTGTACGCCAACGTCATCAAGAAGGAGCAGACCAGCCCTGACTCCGAGGTGCGGGTCGCCCGGATCACCGCGGTGATCATCGGCGTCATCGCCATCGCCGCCGGCATCCTCGCCCGCAACCAGAACATCGCGTTCCTGGTGGCGCTGGCGTTCGCGGTGGCGGCGTCGGCGAACCTGCCGACGATCCTCTACTCGCTGTTCTGGAAGCGGTTCAACACCACCGGCGCGCTCTGGAGCATCTACGGCGGCCTGGGCTCCTGCGTGCTCCTGATCGTGTTCTCGCCGGCGATCTCCGGCCGCCCGACCTCGATGATCACGGGCGTGGACTTCCACCTGTTCCCGCTGGCCAACCCCGGCCTGGTGTCGATCCCGCTGTCGTTCATCCTCGGCATCGTCGGCACCTACGCCGGCGGCCGGCACCCGGTGGAGGAGGGCAAGTTCGCCGAGATGGAGGTCCGCTCCCTCACGGGGGCGGGCTCCGAGAAGGCGGTCACCCACTGATCCACCGGCCTCGGCTGCAACAGAGCCACTTCCCCGCGACCACCTCGCGGGGAAGTGGCTCTGTTGCGTGAGGGGCCGCCTCGCGCTCACCGGGGTGTCACGTCCCCGCATGCGAGGATTGGAGCCATGACCGGTCCAGCCGTCCCGGAGGTGGCGGTGGCGCAGCTGCCGCCCGACGCCGCTCTGCTCGACGTCCGCGAATCAGACGAGTGGGTCGCGGGCCACGCGCCCGGAGCCACCCACCTGCCCATGTCCGAGCTCACCGGCCGGATGGACGAACTGCCCGACGGCGACCCGCTGTACGTCGTCTGCCGCTCCGGCGGCCGGTCCGCTCGGGTGGTGGCCTACCTCTCGGGGCAGGGCTACCCGGCGGTCAACGTCGGAGGCGGGATGCAGGCGTGGGCCCTGCAGGGCCGCGAGGTCGTCGCCGACGGCGGCGGCGAACCGCAGATCGTCTAGGGCACCCCGTGCAGCCGCCCGCTCCTGGTGCGGAGGACGCCCACCCGGGCCCTCCCTGCCCGCGCTGCGGCCGCCAGGCTCCGCCCGCTGGTGGGCCGTTCTGCCCGTACTGCGGCCGCTACCTGGCCGCCCTGCGTTGGGTGGCCGAGCCGCCTCCGTCCGCCGCGCCCGTTCTGCCGGCGCCGGTGCGGGCGCGCTACACGGGCCCGCCCCGATACCGCCTGCTGCCCCGCTGGGGGTTCCCGCTCGGCCCGTGGAAGCCCCCGGAGCAGGCTCCGGCGCGGCCGGACCCGCTGCTCGGCGCACGGTCGCTCGTGGGCTCGCTGGTGCCGTTGCTGTGGGCCACCGCCGCGGTGGCGCTGCTCGCCGCCGGCGCCGAGCTGTGGCGATACATCCTCCTGCTGGCCAGCCGCGACGGAGCGCTCGCGGCGGAAGCGGTGGCGGCCTCCGACGCCCTCGTGGCGTCCGCCGGCACCGTCGCGCCCATCCTGAGCCTCGTCGTCGGCGTGCTGATGGTGCTGTGGACCCTGCGGGCCGCCCAGGCGGCGGCCGACCGGGCCGAGGTGCGGCCGTCCCGGTCCGGGCGCATGATCGTGCTCGGCTGGCTGGTACCGGGGCTGAACCTCTTCGTTCCCGGCTCGGTGCTCGCGGAGATCGAGCACAGCGCCATCGGGCTGCCGCCGGCCCGGCGGCCGCGCCCGTCGCGGATGGTGCTCGTCTGGTGGGGGCTGTGGGCGGCGAGCGTGGTGCTCACGGCCGTCGTGCTGCTGTGGTCGCTGCGCGACGGCGTGCAGGCTCGCGCCGACGGCGTCGTGCTGCACGCCGTGCTCGACCTGCTCGCGGCGGTCACAGCGGCCGTCACGGCGCGGCTCGTGCTCCGGCTCACCCGGCTGCTCGCCCCCGGTGCGACGCGCCGTCGCCAGTTGCTGCTGCGCATCAACCCGCCCGCGGCTCCCGCAGCGTCCGCCGATCAGAAGCTGTCGAGCCTGCCCACCGGATCGACGGCCTGAGCGGGCCGCCACGAGCGGCCCCGCCGCTCCTGCTCGGCGGGGCACACCGATGTCACCCTGCCGCCAGCCGCAGCTCCCGCAGCCCGCGCATGACGAAGTCCGGGCGCCGCGGCGGGTCGACCGCGAGCCGCATGTCCGGCAGTGCGCCGCGCAGCGCGTCCAGCGTGGCGGCCACCTCCACCCGGGCCAGCGGGGCGCCGAGGCAGTAGTGCACGCCCGCGCCGAACCCGAGGTGCGGGTTCGGGTGCCGGGCCACGTCGAGCTCGTCCGGCCGGGTGAAGGCCGCCGGGTCGCGGGCGGCCGCGCCGAGCAGAGCGGCGATCTTCGTGCCGGCCGGCACCGGTTGCCCAGCCACGACGGTGTCCACCACAGCTGTGCGTTCGAACAGCTGCAGCGGCGGATCGAAGCGGATGAGCTCCTCGACCGCGGTCGCGTCCAGGCCGGGGTCGGCGAGCAGCCGACGCCACTGCCCCGGGTGGCGCAGCAGCGCGAGCACCCCGTTCCCGATCACGTTGACGGTGGCCTCGTGGCCCGCCATGAGCAGCAGCGCGGCGGTGCCGACCAGCTCGTCGGCGTCCAGGTCGGCGTCCAGCAGGTCGGTGACGAGGTCGTCGCCGGGATGCCGGCGGCGGTGGGCGGCGAGCCCGCGCAGCGCCTCGACGAACTCCGTGGCCGCGCGCTCGGCGTCCGCTCGGCGGACCCGGCCGGGGTCGGGCTCGTACATCGTGACGATCGTGTTGGACCAGCTGCGCAGCGCCGAACGCTCCGGCTCCGGCACCCCGAGCAGCTCGGCGATCACCTCCACCGGCAGGACCGCCGCGACACCCGCCATGAGATCGGCGCTGCCCTCGGCGCGGATCCGTTCGACGAGCTCGGCCACGAGCCGTCCGGCCAGCGCCCGCACCCGGGGCTCCAGCCGCGCCGTGTGCCCGCGGTTGAAGGCGCCCGCCACCATCCGGCGCAGCCGGTCGTGTGGCGGGCCCTCGCGCTCGAGCAGCGAGTTGCGGTGCAGCAGGTTGAAGGCCGGGAACTCCGCGGCGGGTTCGGCGTCGACCCAGATCCGGCCGAGGTCGCGGCCCCGCAGCACCTCGGAACACGCGGTGTGCGACACCGCCACGGGGATGCCCAGCAGCGGGTGCTCGTGCACCGGTTTCCGCGCGCGCAGGGCGGCGAACGTCGGGTAGGGGTCGGCGAGGAAGTCCGGGTCGCCCGGGTCGAACGGGGTCAGCGTGGCCTCCGGGGTGTGGTGGGGGGCCCTATCGTGCTCTGCCGCACCCGCTAACGTCTGCCGGACCATGGGCAAGAAGACACGTGCGAAGACGGCGGCACCCGCGGGTGAGAACCCCCGCCGCCCCTGTCCCTGCGGTTCGGGCAAGCGGTACAAGGCCTGTCACGGCGCGGGCGACGACGTGATCGTCACCCGGCCGTTCGATGGCCTCGCGGCGGAGTGCGACCTGGTCGCGATGCGCGAGTTCCTGCCGTCGGCCACCGCGCCGCTGCCGCTGCGTGAGCCCGGCGCCGGGCCGGTCACGCTCGCCACGGTGCTGCCCGGCGCGGCCGCCGCCGTCGTGCGCCCGGACGGCTCGATCCTGCTGGGCATGCAGGTCCAGACGCGTTCCGGAGACCTGTCGGCCGACCTGGCGAGGGCGCTGCGCTGGGCGCAGGAGGCCGATCCGGGAAGCGCGCTCCCGGTGGTCGGTCCCGGCATCGCGGGCGAGCTGGTGCGGCTGCAGGACGTGCTCGACCCGGACGCCACGCTCGACGTCACCGTGCACCCGGACTTCGGGTGGTGGATAGTGCCGGCCGAGGACGGGTCCGAGCCCGGTCCCGACGTGACGGCATCCCTCGAACGTGCCAATGCGGTGATCATGCCGACCGAGCTGGTGCCGGCGCCCGGTGTCCGGGCGGCCTACTGGGTGGACACCGGCTCGAAGGCCCACCTGCGGTGGGTGCGGCCCGAGCCGGAGGAGGCCCTGGTGGCCGCCATGGCCCGGCTGCAGGCACGCGGAGAGCTGGCGCTCACCGACGACGCCCGGTACGCCGGTTCGTTCCGGGCCCACGGCCTGCTCGTGCCGGTGTGGGACCTCGACCGCGAGCTGCACCCCAAGGAGTGGAGCGAGCCGGTGGCGGCCTTCGCCGAACGCCTGGACGCCGCGCTCACCGAGGACGCCCCGCTCACCGACACCGAGCGCCGCGCCCGCGACGCCCTGGCCGGCAAGCAGATCACCCTGCGATAACCCGGCGAGTCCCGCGTTCAGTCAGGCGAGTCCCGCGTTCGGACAGGGTGAGTCCCGCATCCGGACAGGGCGAGTTGCGCGTCAGGGCAGCCAGCCCACCCGGCCGGAGAGGACGGCGTAGCCGAGGAACGCCACGATGTCGATCAGGGCGTGGGCGCCGACGAGCATCCACAGCCGGTTGGTGCGCTGCCAGACGCGGCCGAACACCAGCCCCATGACGATGTTGCCGACGAACCCGCCGAGGCCCTGGTACAGGTGGTAGCCGCCACGCAGCAGGGCCTGCACGAGCAGTGACCGGTTCTCCGACCAGCCGAGCTGGCGCAGCCGCGTGATCAGGTAGGCGACCATCACCACCTCCTCGGCCCAGCTGTTCGCGGCCGCCGACGCCAGCAGCACCGGCACGCGCCACCAGGTGTCGTCGAGGGTGGTGGGCGCGATCGTCACGCTCACCCCGATCGCCCGCGCGACCAGGTACAGCCCGAGACCGGGGATCCCGATCAGCGCGGCGAGGCCGGCCGAGCCCAGCGCGTCGCGGCCGGGCCGGCGCCGGTCGAGCCCGATGTCCCGCATCGCGAATCCCGCGCGCAACAGCAGGTAGGCGCCCAGCGCGCCCCAGCCGACCAGCTGCAGCACCCGCGTGAGCTGCAGAGCGAGGTCGATGAGCCCGAGCTCCGCCGCCGGGGCGTTCAGCGCCACCTGCTGCTCGTTGAGGGGCACCGGCTGCAGCAGGGCGTCGAGCAGGGCGAGGCCGCTGCGCACCGCCGACAGCCCGAGCGTCACCGTGAGGACGACCAGCACCTCGAGCCCGACGAGCCGGCGGGTCCGCGGGTCGGTCAGGGGGGAGGTACCGGGCGGGTGCGGGGTGAACCAGGCCCGGAGGGCGGTCGAGCGGGGCACGGTCGCGGACCCTACTGGTCCACGACCAGGAGCCTGCGGCACACGGCCTCGGGTAGTCTCGCCTGCGTGCGCCGGTTGATCCTCTCTCGGAGGTGGATCGTCTGGCACGTGCTCACGCTCGGTGCGATGGTCACGTGCGGCTGGCTCGCCGCCTGGCAGTGGCAGCGCGCCGGATCCGCCATGGGCAGCGCGCTGAACGTCGGGTACGGGCTGCAGTGGCCGCTCTTCGCGATCTTCTTCGGCGTGATGTGGTGGCGGATGCTGCGGATGGAGGCGGCGAACCTCACGGAGGCCGCCCCGCCCGCCGCGGACGCAGCCGCGCCGGTCCCCGCACGCCGGCCCGCGCCGACCACCCCGGACGCAGCAGCCTCGGACGCCACAGCCCAGGCCGCCACCGCTCCGTCGCCGTTCGGCCCGCGCCCGCGGGACGCCGCCCCGCCGCCGGTCGACGACGATCCCGAGCTCGTCGCCTACAACGAGATGCTGGCCGAGCTGGCCGCCCGGCATTCCACAGCCGAAGGACGCTGAAGAACACCGTGTCGATCGAGACCGCACTGCTCGCCTACCGCATCGCCGCCTGGGTCACCGGCATCGGACTGCTCGTCCTCGTGGTGGTGGCGATGCCGATGAAGTACATCTTCGGCCAGCCCGAGCTGGTGGCGGTCGTGGGCGTCACCCACGGCTTCCTCTACATGATCTACATCGTCTGCACGCTGCTGCTGGCCGAGCGCGGGCGGTGGAAGCCGCTCGACGCCCTGCTGATCCTTGTGGCGGGCACGATCCCGGTCGCCTCGTTCGTGGCCGAGCGCCGGGTCACCCACCGCGTGCGGGCGGGGCAGTCGCCCGTCAGCTAGCGGGTCGACTCCCCCCGAGCGGGTCGACGTCCACGCCCCGCCGCATCGGGCAGCCGATCAGGCGCTGCATCTGCGTCCGGAGCTCCTCCACCGTGGTGGCCTGCTCGGCCCACGCGATCCGCACGTCGTGGTCGCGGCCGGGTGCCTCGACCCGCAGGCGCAGGCCGTAGCGGTCCATCCCGAGCGGGCGCAGCCGCGTGCCACGCAGGTCGCGCAGTGCGGGTGGCAGGTGCCGGGCGAGGACGTCGAGGACGTCGGAGTGCGCCTCCTCGAGGTGGGCGAGCCAGTGGCTCTCGTAGCGGCAGAACGGGTCCGGCCAGGCCGCGGCGAGGTCGACGGGGGTGAGGGCGGCACACCCCTCGGCGTCGGAGAGCACGGCCGATCCGGGGTCGAGGCGTACGAGAGTGGCGCTGTGGCCCAGCCGGAGCAGATCGGCCTGCGGCCGCACGTCGGCCACTTGCAGCGCGATGCGGCGGGCGATGTCGGGCTCCGGGATCCGCAGCCGGCCGGTGATCCACAGCAGCCCGCGCACGGGCTCCCTGAGCTCCACCGGAGCGTGGTCGGTGACCTCGAGCATCGCCGAGAACTCCCCGCCGGGAGCGCTCCGGATCGCGTCGAGAACGGGTTCGTCGTCGTCCAGCAACAGGACCGCGGAGCCGTCGGCGCGGACGTGGTGCACGAGTGGGACGGCCTGGGGTGCGCCGGTGCCGACGAGGCTCGCCGTGCCACCGCGGGCGGCGACGCTGCGGGCGCGCTCGGCGGCCGAGGGAGCGGGCGGTCGGCGGGGCCGGGTGGATCCCAACGAGACACCTCCGTGACTTAGGTGAGCCTAAGCTATAGCGTGCTCTGGCAGGTGTCCAGGGCGTGAACCCACAGCCGCTGTGAGGCGGTCGGAGCGCACCCGTTAGCGTCTGGGATCGTGACGACGGCGGCCGGTGCGGATCCTTGGGCCATCCCACCGCTCTTCGCGCAGCTGGTCGACGACACCAGCCTGCTGCAGCCGCGGTCGGTGGCGCCCGGTGTGGACGCCGTCGTATCGCGGTACCTGAGCGCACGTGACGGCCGTTACGGCGGCCTCGTCGGGCAGCTGGTCTGCCCGGTGTCGAGGCTTCCCGCGCTGGTCCAGGAGCTGGCCCGGTCGGTGCCGTCGCGCCCGGTCGACGTGTCGCTGGTGGTCGACACCGGCCTCGGGGCCGTGCCGAAGGCGCTCTCCACGGTCTTCTCGCGGTCGAGCCTGCTCACGCCGCGCACCGTCGAGACCGCGGCCCCGCCCGACGTCGACGCCGTCTGGCTGGAGCGCGTGTCGGAGTTCGTGCCCGAGGACGTCGTGGCGGTGGTCGAGCCCCGCAGGCCGGCCGGCACCGAGCCCGCTGACATCAGTGCCTGGCTGGGCGCCGTGCGCCGGGTCGCCGAGCACGGGTGCGCGCCGAAGCTGCGCTGCGGCGGCCCCCGCGCCTCAGACGTGCCGTCGGTTGCCGAGGTGGAGGAGTTCCTGCACGTCGTCGTCGACGCCGGGCGGCCGTTCACCACGCTCGGGCTGCGTCAGGTGGTCCGCAGTGACCACGACGACCCGGTCCGGCACGGCATCCTCAACCTGCTGGTGGGCGTCGCACGGGCGCTGACCAGCGGTGACGTCCGCGACGCGCTCGTGTCCACCGACGGCGAGGCGCTCGCCGAGGAGGTCACCGGCCTCTCCGAGCGCGCGGTCAAGGGCGTGCGCGGGCTCCTGTCGCGCTGCGGCGCCGACCCCGAGCCGGTGCCGGCCGCGCAGCTCGTCGGCCTCGGCCTGCTCGCCTGACCGAGGCCGCCCCGCGGCCCGAGCCCCCTGCACGCGAGTCTCGCGTTCGCACAGGGTGAGTGCCGCATCCGGTCACGCCTCGCCGAGGACCTCGTCCCACACCGCGCCGACCTGACCGGCGCAGACCTCGGGAGACAACCCGCCCACGCCCGTGCCGAGGCCGGGCAGGGCGATCGTGCGCACGGCGTCGCGCACCCGGGCGCCGTCGGGCAGGGTGCCGTCGCGCCACAGCCGCAACACTGCTCGGGCGGCGGCACCGGCGGCGGCGCCGTCGGGCGGGAGGCGTTCGCCGGGCGAGCGCATCGTCGGCGCGCTCACCAGCCAGGCCGGGCGCTCGACGCCGGTCGGCACGATCACGGCCTCACCGACCGGTAGCTCGCCGCCGGACGCCGCGCGGACGCGGTCGGAGATGCCGGGGAACCAGCGGGCGTACACGGCGTCGATGCCGCCGCCCATGAGCCCGAACGAGTTGGCGGGGCTCACCACGGCGTCGGTGTCGACGTCGGTGATCGAGCCCTCGTGCACGACGAGCCCGGTGCGGCCTTCCGTGAGCGTCCTCCAGGCGCGCGCCATCGGCGCGTCGACGGCCACCAGCACCAGCGTCAGGCTGCCCATGACTCCACAGTAGGGTCGGGACGTGACCCGCATCGCGTTCCTCGGGCCGCGCGCCACGTTCACCGAGCAGGCCCTGCGGTCGATGCCCGAGGCGGCCGGGGCCGAGTTCGTGCCCTGCACCGGTTCCCCGGCTGTGCTGGCCGCCGTGCGCGACGGCTCGGCCCACCTCGGCTGCGTTCCCATCGAGAACACCGTGGAGGGCGCGGTGCCCGCGGTGCTCGACGGCCTCGTGGCCGACCCGCCGCTCGTGATCGTGCGGGAGGCGTTGCTGGCGGTCCGGTTCGCGCTGCTGGTGCGGCCGGGTACGCGGTTCGCCGACGTGCGCACGATCGCGTCGCACCCGCACGGCATCGCCCAGACCCGGGGTTGGATCGGCGCCCGGCTGCCCGATGCGGAGGTGCTGCTGTCGGCATCGACGTCCGAGGCAGCCGCGCAGGTGGCCCGCGGCGAGTTCGACGCGGCCGTCTCCGCGCCGCTGGCCGCGGAGCAGCACGGGCTCGAGATCCTCGCCGACGACATCGCCGACAACGCTGGAGCGGTCACCCGCTTCGCGCTCGTGTCCCCGCCCGGGCCACCACCCGCGCCCACCGGTCGGGACCGCACCTCGCTCGCGGCCACCACGCAGAACCGGCCCGGCGCGCTGCTCGGCCTGCTCGCCGAGCTCGCCGTGCGGGGGATCGACCTCACCCGCATCGAGTCCCGGCCGATCAAGGACCGGCACGCCGAGTACTGGTTCCACCTCGACTGCACCGGACACGTCTCCGAGCCGGCCATGGGGGAGGCGCTCGCCGCCCTGCACCGCAGGTGTGACCGCGTGCGGTTCCTGGGCTCCTACCCGCGCGCCGGCAACGGCGCCTCCACGGCAGACCCCAGCACCTCACCGTTGCCGGTCGGGGGAGCCGACGCGGCGGAGTTCGCGGCCGCTCAGGAGTGGCTCGAGCGGCTGCGCGCCGGGAGCCCGGCATGAGCGGTGTCCGCCTCGTCATGGCGCGGCACGGCGAGACCGCGGCGAACGCGGGACACGTGCTCGACACCCGCCCGCCGGGCGCACCGCTGAACGAGCGCGGCCACGCGCAGGCCGCCGCGCTCGGCGAGCGGCTCGCCGCCGGTCCGGTCACGGCGGTGCACGCGTCGACGGCGATCCGGGCGCAGCAGACGGCGGTGCCGATCGCCGCGGCGCACGGGCTCGACGTCCAGGTGGTGGACGGCGTCCACGAGGTGTTCTGCGGCGATCTCGAGGGTCGGTCGGGGCGAGCGGCCCTGGAGAGCTTCATGGTCGTCTACGAGGCCTGGTGGACCGGTGACCTGGATGCCCGGCTCCCCGGCGGTGAGTCCGCACACGATGTCCGTGATCGGTTCCTACCCGCCCTCGACGGCATCCTCGACGGCGCGAGCGGCGACGTCGTGCTCGTGAGCCATGGCGCGGCCATCCGCCTCGCGGCGGCAGCGCTGCTCGGTGACACGGCGGAGACGCGATTCCTGCCCAACACCGGGGTCGTGGTGCTGCAGCCCGACGGTGGTGGCTGGGCGTTGGAGCACTGGGACGGCGCGGTGCCGGTCCCCGGCGACGTGACCGCGGGTGGCGCACCCGCCTGAGCGCTGTCCGGTTGCCGTCCGGTCGCTGTCCGGTCTCAGCATCGTCACAGCATGTGGTTGTCATCGTGTGCACCCGTCGCGGGCACGCACGCAACCGACCGAGGGTGGATGTTGACGCCGAGACTGGACGCACCGACGCAGCGCACGTCGGCCGCCCGGCTGGACTGGGTCGATGCCGCGAAGGGCATGTCGATCCTCCTCGTCGTGGGCCATCACGTGGTGTGGTTCCTGCAGCGTTCCGGGCAGGCGCCGGGCGTCGTCGTCGCGGCCAACGAGGCCCTCGCCTCGCTTCGCATGCCGCTCTTCTTCCTGGCGTCGGGGCTCCTCGCGGCGGGCCCGCTGGCCGCGCCGTGGCGGGTGCTGCTGCACAAGCGCGTCGCGTTCTTCCTGTACCTGTACGCGGTCTGGACGATCATCAGGTTCACCTTCTTCGCCACGGTGGTCCCACCCGAGGTGGATCCCGACGACTCGGCGAACCCGGTCGATCTGGCCTGGGCGATGCTGCTGCCCGGCCCGAGCATGTGGTTCCTGTATGCGCTAGCGGTCTTCGCCGTGGTGACCAAGCTGATGCGTCCGGTCCCGGTGTGGCTGCAGCTGGGTGCGACAGGAGTGCTCTCGGCCCTCGTCGGGGCCGGGATGGTGGAGTTCGGCGACTCGCGCTGGACCTACATGTCGCGGTTCCTGTTCTTCTTCGTGCTCGGCTGCTACGCGCGACACCTGGTGGAGCGGCTGGCGCGGGCCACCAGCCTCGGACGAGTGGTCGTCGGGGCCGTGGTCTGCGTCGGAGCGGCGGGCGCGGCGGTGGCGTTCGGGCTCAGGACGGTGCCCGGGGTCGGGTTGGCGCTGCAGTGCCTCGCGGTCGGGTTCGGCGTCCTGTTCGCGGCGTGGGTCGCGCGGTACCGGATCGGCCGGCCGCTGGTCGTGCTGGGCAGGCAGACCCTGCCGATCTACCTCACCCACATGCTGTGGCTGGCCGCGATCATGATCGGCGTACGGCACCTCGACCTGCCGCCACCTGCCGCGTACGCGCTGCCGTTCGTGCTGGTGTCGGCGCTGGTGGTCCTGTCGCTGCTCACCCACCGGGCGCTGGTGGGGATGGGCGCGACATGGCTGTTCGCGTTGCCGTCCCGGCTGGCCCACCGCGCCGCGTAGGACGTCGGCTCGGCCCGCGGGTCAGCCCCAGCCGAGTTCCTGCAGCGTCTCCTCGTCGATGCCGAAGTGGTGGGCCACCTCGTGCACGACGGTCACGGCGATCTCGTGCACCACGTCCTCCTCGACGTCGCAGATGTCGAGGATCGTGTCCTGGTAGATCGTGATCCGGTCGGGCAGCACACCGCCATAGCCCGACGTGCGCTCGGTGAGCGCCACGCCCTCGTAGAGCCCCAACAGGTCGGGCTCGGTGTCGTGGCGGTCGGCGACCAGCACCACGACGTTGTCCATGGCGTCGGTGAGCTCGGGTGGGACGGTGTCGAGAGCGTCCGCGACGAGCTCCTCGAACCGCCGCCGGGTCATGTACACCGGTGGATGTTCGCATCGCGACGGGCGGCCGCGGGACGGGTCCCGGCGGCCGCCCGATGCGTCACCGTGCTGCGGCCGGTGTGGCCGGCAGAACGCTCGCGCCGGGCGGCACGGGCTGCTCGGGCTCCTCGGGGCGTTCCGGAGCCGGCGGGGGCGTGGGCGTCGGCTTGGTGGGCTCCTCGACGTCTCCGGGCGGGCCATCGGCCGGCGGTTCGCTGGTCGGGGCCGGCGTCGGCGTGGCGGTGGGGAGCTCCTCGGCGGGCGGGCCGTCCGTGGGCGGCGCAGGCGTGCTCGGCGCGGGGGAGCCCGGCGTGCTGGTGGCCGGCGGGGCCGGCTCGTCGCCCACCACGACGTCGCCCTTGACCGGCCCGGTGACGGGTGCGAACCCGCTCCGGTCGGGCAGGAGCGCCGCGAGGTTGCAGTTGACCTTCCGGCTGCCGGCGTTCCAGGACTCCTCGGTGATGTTGTCCCAGTAGACGGTGAGGCCCTTGTCCGAGATCGCGTCGGCGTTGCCGGCGTACTTGCCGGCGGTTTCGGCGCACTGGGGCTGCAGGAACGCGTCCTGGTCGCCGACAGCGGGGAACGCGTCGGCGAACTTCTCGGAGAGGTCCACGACCCCGACCGTCTCGACGGCGTGCGGCCCCGCGCAGTCGACGGGGTCGCCGATCGTGCGGCCGTCGATGGCGAGGCAGGTGCCCGGCTCCTGGACGGCGGCCTGTTCGGACTCGGCGGCGCGACCGGAGAGTGGGAGTAGCGCACCGGACCGGGACGCGCTCTGCACCCCGCACCGCAGCTCGCGGTCGCCGTCCGACCACTTGGACGGCGACGGCTTGAGCGCGCCCACGCGGTAGCGCCCGTCCGGGTCGAACTTGCCACCCATGTACTGCAGCACGACCGGCTGGCACCGCTCGTTGACGAGCTGGCGCCACTGCCGGTCGTCGGGCAGCGCCAGGTCGTCGGCGAGAGTGACGGAGCCGGCCTGCTCGAACAGGTGCGGCTGCGTGCAGTCGACCACCTCGGTGTCGGCGGCGTCGGGGCGCGCCCACATCAGGCAGGTGCCCGGCGTGGCGGGCGGCGGCGGAACCTCACGCGCGCTCGACCCGCTCGACGCCGCCGGGAGCGCCGCGAGCGTGCCCAGGACGGGCACCGTGGCGCCGGCGAACGAATCGAGGGTGGCGACGCCCAGCATGGTGAGCGAGCCGATGAGGACGCCGAGCACCATGCGCCGCACGAGCCGGGGCTCGGGGGCGCGTGACGGCGCGGGCGGCGGGGGTGCCGGGCGCGCCGAAGGAGCCGGGACGCTGTGGCGGCCGGTGGGCGCGGCCGCGGCGTCGCCGAACGCCGTGGCCCGCGCGGCGGCGAGCCGGTTGACGTTGGGGACGACGACGGTGGGCGCGTCCCCCGGGCGCCGTGGGGGCTGGAGGCGTGCTCCAGCCACGTTTCGCGGCGTCTGGGGCCGGCCGGGGGAGCTGATCAGTCGGTCCATGTCGGCCGTCATCATGCCGTTACCTGCGGTCACGTCCAGGGGGCGGGGTGGTTTCGCGCGACCATCGGTCGTCGGCGTGCTGCGAACGTCAGCGTTTGCCGGTGGACGGGGTCCGGGTACGGTTCGGCGCGCGGGACGGACCTGTCACCGGCACGCGTGCGCAGCCGAAGGGGGGATGGACGGTGCCCGAGGACGAGCCTGAGAAGAAGTCCGGCGACGATGCGGACGGCGCATCGGCGCCGGACGAAGGCGCCCGCGGCCGGATGCGCTTCCAGGACGAGACCACCACTCCCCGGGAACCCACCCTCGCCGAGCGCCGTGCCCGCGAGGTTGCGCAGCGGCGGGCGGAGGAGGCCGAGCGCCAGGAGGCCGAGCAGCGGGAGCGTTCGGCGCGGAAGCGCAAGCGGATCCTGGTCGGCGCGGGCGTCACGGTCGGCGTGGTCGCGCTGATCGCGGTCGGCTACTCGGTGGCGCAGCCCGACGACGACGTCCAGGCGCAGTGCGTCGACGAGGAAGGCGTGATCGTCGACGACTCCAACTGCGCGACGCCCGCGAGCAGCTCGTCCGCCCACGGCAACTACGGCGGCGGCGGCTTCTACCCGATCTTCATCGGTGGCGGCGGCCGGCAGTACCACTACACCTACGGCGGCGCCGGCAGCATCGGCCAGCGCGTGCAGGGCGGCACCACCACGGTGCCGCCCGGCGGCACCCGCGTCACCACCTCGTCCGGCAAGACCGTCGCCGGCCCGTCCAGCAGCGGCTCGGTGTCGCGCGGCGGGCTCGGGGTGTCCGGCGGCGGCTCCAGCAGCGGTTCCTAGTGGCACACCCAGCGGAAACCTGGATCCGCCGATTTACGCAGCGGACTTCCGGCGGGGGGCACTAGTGGAACGACGCACGGGCGAGGCCCGGCCCGGCTGGGACGCCATCGTCCGCGAGCAGGGCATGGTCTACAACACCCCCGGCCGGGGTGTCGGCGGAGCACCGCGGCCCTACTGGGACGAGTCGGTGCACTACGTCTTCTCGATGGACGAGATCCTCTCGCTCGAGGCCGACGTCGAGGTGGTGCACGGGATGTGCCTCGCGGCGGTCGACCATGTGGTCACCACCGAGCGGTTCCGGGACTTCGCGCTGCCCGAATGGTGCTGGGACGCCGTCGCGGCGTCCTGGAAGCGCAGCGACCCGCACGTCTACGGCCGGTTCGACCTGCGCTACGACGGCAGCGGCCCGGCCAAGCTGCTCGAGTACAACGCCGACACCCCCACCACGCTGCTGGAGGCGTCGCTGCTGCAGTGGTACTGGCTGAAGGACGTCCATCCCGAGGACGACCAGTGGAACTCGCTGCACGAGAAGCTCGTGGAGCGCTGGACGGAGATCAAGAACCGCCTGCCCGGCGGCGAGATGCACTTCACCTGGTCGGGCAGCGACGCCACCGGCGAGGACCACGTCACCGCCGGCTACCTGCAGGAGACGGCCGCCGAGGCCGGTCTGGACACGATCGGGCTCGCCATCGAGGACATCGGCTGGGACGCCGCCCTCGACCGCTTCGTCGACCTCGAGGAAGCGCCCATGGCCGCGGTGTTCAAGCTCTACCCCTGGGAATGGGTGCTGGACGACCAGTTCGGCAAGAGCGTCGTCCGCAGCCTCCCGGAGACCCTGTGGCTCGAGCCGCTGTGGAAGGCGCTGCTGTCGAACAAAGCCCTGCTCGCCGTGCTGTGGGAGATGTACCCCGGCCACCCCAACCTGCTGCCCGCCTACCTCGACCAGCCCGGCCTGCTCACCGAGTACGTCCGCAAGCCCCGGCTGGGCCGCGAGGGTGCGAACATCTCGATCGTCGCGCCGGGCATGGAGCACCAGACGGGTGGTGTGTACGGCGAGGAGGGGTACGTCTACCAGCTCTTCGACCCGCTCCCGGAATTCGACGGCTACCGTCCCGCGCTGGGTGCGTGGGTGGTCGGTGACGCCGCAGCCGGCTTGGGCATCCGCGAGACCGTCGGGCTGGTCACCGACGACGGCGCGGCGTTCGTCCCCCACCGCATCCCCGCATCCTGACGCTCCCCGGACGCTCAATGGAGGTTCTCGTGACGCTGGCCCAGATCGGCCCGGGTTTCGCCGAGGTGATCGGCCGCGGCATCGGCGCGATCCTGCTCTACGCCGTGCTCGGCGTCCTGCTCCTGCTGCTCGGCTTCTACGCCGTCGACCTCACCACGCCCGGGAAGCTCAACCGGATGGTCCGGGACGGGCTCCCGAACGCCGTGGCGATCACGGCGGCCGGCATGGTCAGCATGGCGTTCATCGTCGTCGTGGCGATCTACAGCTCCACGGGCGGACTGCTCGAGGGGCTGCTTGCGAGCCTCGTCTTCGGCCTGGTCGGGATCGTGGCCCAGGTGGGCGGCGTGCGGCTGCTGGAGTGGGTCACGGGCATCGACATCGGCGCCGTGCTGGCAGCCGACAGCATCCGGCCCCAGGCCTTCGTCGTCTCGGCCGCCCACCTCGCCCTCGGCCTCGTGGTGGCCGTCGCCATCCTCTGACGCCGTTACGACCCCGCGCCCGGCGAGTCCCGCATCCGAGCAGGGCGAGTCTCGCGTTCGAGCAGGGTGAGTGGCGCGTTCGGACATGCGCTCACGCCGCCCGCGCGTTCGTCGGGTTGACACTCGACCATGTCGAGGCACGAGGGTCGCTGACGTGGAGAGCTCGCCGATGGTGAACGGGACCGTACGCACGATCGGCCGGATGGCCCGCGAGAGCGGCCTCTCGGTCAGCGCGCTGCGGTTCTACGACGGGGCCGGGGTGCTGATCCCGGCGAGCGTCGACCCGGCCAGCGGCTACCGGTACTACACGCCCGAGCAGGTGGTCGCCGCCCGGCTCGTGGCGTCGCTGCGCCGGGTCGGGATGCCGCTGGCCGGGATCAGGGAGGTGCTGGCCTGCCGGCACCACCAGGCCGCCGTCGACGCCCTGCTCGACCGGCACCTGCACCGGCTGGAGCAGGGACTGGCCGACGCCCGCCGCGAGCTCTCCTCCGTCCGTTCGCTGATCGCACAGGAGGATCTCGTGCCACCCACCACCGTCACCGTCCGCGGCGCCGACCTGGCCGACGCGTTGCGCGCGGTCCGGTTCGCCGTCGGCACCGACGCGGAACATCCCGTGCTGTCGGGCGTCCTGCTGGACGTCGCGCCGGAGGCCCTGACGCTCGTCGCCACCGACCGGTACCGGCTCGCGGTGGCCGTCGCGCCCGTCGTCGCGCTGGACGGGCCGCCGGTCGAGGCCGTCCTGCCGGCCGGGCTCGTCGACCGGATCCCGCGGGCCGAGACCGTCTCGATCACGCTGGCGGGCGGTTCCGTCCGGGTCACGGCGGACGGTGCGGTCCTGGACGGCGAGCTGATCGCGGAGCAGTTCCCGGACTACCGCAGGCTGCTGCCCGCCGACGAGCGCCCCGTGCCGGTGGACCGCGCATCCCTGCGCGCCGCGGTCGCCTCGGCACCCGCCCGCACGATGCATCGCGAGCAGGACGGCGCCGAGTACGAGGTGTCGGTGCTCGAGAACGGCCCGGACGGGGTCCGCGTCACCGACGGCCCCGGGGTCGCGGTGAACCGTGAGTTCCTGCTGGAGGCGCTGGACGCTGGCGGCGACGGGCAGCTCCTGCTCACCCTCGACGGTCCGATCGCGCCGCTGGTCATCAGCGCGCGCTCGCCGCGGTCGGTGTCGCTCCTGATGCCGGTGCGCCTCTGACCGCGAGGGCCTGTGCGGCCGGCTCGGACGCGTGCGCCGAAAACGTACGCTGGGGCCCGTGCAACCTCCCCGGCTCGTCGCGACCGACGTCGACGGCACGCTGCTCGACCCCGACGACCGGGTGTCGCCGCGCGCGGCTGCCGTGGTCGAGCGGCTGGTCGCGGCCGGGGTCGGGTTCGTGCTGGTCACCGGGCGGCCGCCGCGGTGGATCCCGTCGGTCGTCGCGCAGCTGGGCATCGTCTCGCTCGCCGTGTGCGCCAACGGCACGGTGCTCTACGACGCCGCGGCGGATCGCGTGCTGTGGGCCCGCACGCTCGCTCCCGACCTGCTCGCCCGGCTCGCCGCCGCGGCCACGGAGACGCTCCCGGAGTGCGGGATCGCGGTCGAGCGCGTGGGTGACGACGCCGCGTTCGGCGGGCCGTTCGTCGCGGAGCCCGGATACCGGCACGCATGGGTCGACGGCGACGACATCACGGCAGACCGCTCCGAGCTGTTGGAGCGGCCGGCGGTGAAGCTGCTGGTCCGGGAGCCGCGGCTGTCCAGTGACGCGATGGTCGCGGCGCTCACCCCGGTGATCGGACACGAGGCGGACCTCACGTTCTCGCACCCGCGCGGGCTCGTGGAGGTGTCCCCGGCCGGCGTCACCAAGGCCACCGGCCTCGCGGAGGTGGCGCGCCGCCACCGCGTGGCGGCTGCGGACGTGGTCGCGTTCGGCGACATGCCCAACGACCTGGAGATGCTGCGCTGGGCCGGCCACGGTGTCGCGATGGGCAACGCGCACCCGGCGCTCCTGGAGGTGGCCGACGAGGTCACGGCGAGCAATGCGGAGGACGGTCTCGCGCTCGTTCTGGAGCGCTGGTTCTGAGCGGGGTATTGACACGGTTCTGCCCACACCCCACTACGCACGGTGACCGGGCGTAGCATCGGGCGACGACAGCGCACTCCGTGCGGCGCCGCGCCGCACCGATCACGCGGGTGCCCCGCCCGCCACGCCGTACTGGAGGCCCCACCTGTGGCCGAGCTCCTCGACCGCCCCGGCCCGCACGCCGTCCCGACCTTCCAGCCGGACGGCACGGTCGACGTCCCGCCGTCGGCGGGTGAGGTCCGGGTCCTGGAGGCCGTGCAGGGCACTCTGGGCCGGCCGCCCGTGGTGCGCGTCGCACGTGCGATGTCGTTCTTCGGCGAGCACGCCGCGGGCTGGCTCGCGATGGGCGCGATCGGGGCCGTGGTCGACCGCAGGCGGCGCCGTGACTGGATCGCCGCCACAGCCGCGGTCGCCGTGGCCCACGGGGCATCGGTCGGGGTCAAGCGCGTGGTGCGCCGGCCGCGGCCGGACGACCCGCGGGTGCGGGTGCACGTCGGCACGCCGAGCAAGCTGAGCTTCCCGTCGGCACACGCCACCTCCACCACAGCCGCCGCGGTCCTGTTCGGCGCGCTGCTGCGCAAGCCGCTCGCTGCCGTGCTGGTGCCCTCGATGGCGCTCTCGCGGATGGTGCTCGGCGTCCACTACCCCACAGATGTCCTCGCGGGCTCCGCGCTCGGAGCCGCCGTCGCGGTGGCGGCGCGCCGGGCCATGCGGAAGGGAAAGCGATGACCAGCACCGACGTGCCCGCTGAGCAGGCCACCCCGCCCCGTACGCCGGTGAGTGTGGCCCGGGGCGTCCTGAGGACGATGCGGCCCCGGCAGTGGGTCAAGAACGTGCTGGTGCTCGCCGCGCCGTTCGCCAGCGGTGACCTGCTGCGGCAGGGCATCGTGATGGAGCTCGGGGTGGCGTTCGTGGCGTTCTCGCTCGCCGCCTCCGGGATCTACCTGATCAACGACGCCAACGACGTGGCCGCCGACCGCGCCCACCCGACGAAGCGCAACCGGCCGATCGCCGCCGGCATCGTCGCGCCGGGGCTCGCCATGGTCGTGGCCGCCGTGTTGCTGGCGGGTTCGCTCGCACTGTGCGTGCTCGCGAGCGTCCAGCTGTTGGTCGTGCTCGCCGTGTACATCGCCGTGCAGCTGGCCTACTGCTACTGGCTCAAGCACCAGGCGGTGCTCGACATCTGCATCGTCGCCTCGGGCTTCCTGCTGCGGGCGATCGCGGGCGGCGCAGCCACCGGCATCCTGCTCTCCCAGTGGTTCCTGCTGGTGGCCGGTTTCGGCTCGCTGTTCATGGTGGCCGGGAAGCGGTACGCCGAGATGATGCTCGCCGAGCGCACCGGCGCGAAGATCCGCAAGTCGCTGGAGAGCTACTCGGCGTCCTACCTGCGGTTCGTGTGGGGGCTGTCGGCCACGGTGCTGATCACCACCTACTCGCTGTGGGCCTTCGACATCGGCGTCGTTCGGCACAACACCATGTGGTCGGTGATCTCGATCGTCCCGTTCGTGATCGCCGTCCTGCGCTACTCGGTCGACGTCGACTCCGGCAACGGCGGTGAGCCGGAGGAGATCGCGCTGGGCGACCGCGTGCTGCAGGTGCTGGCGTTGCTCTGGGTGGGCACGCTGACCCTCGCCGTCTACTCCTGATCGGTGTCGATGAAGGGCATCATCCTGGCCGGCGGTTCCGGCACGCGGCTGCACCCGATCACCCGTGCGGTGTCGAAGCAACTGTTGCCCGTCTACGACAAGCCGATGGTCTACTACCCGCTGTCGGTGCTGATGCTGGCCGGGATCCGCGACATCCTGGTGATCTCCACGCCGCAGGACGTCCCGGCGTTCCAGCGGCTCCTCGGCGACGGCGGCGAGCTCGGTCTGCGCATCGGCTACGCCGAGCAGCCCGAGCCGAACGGGCTGGCCGAGGCGTTCGTGATCGGCGCGGACCACGTGGGGTCCGACCCGGCAGCGCTGGTGCTCGGCGACAACATCTTCCACGGGCCGGGCTTCTCGGGGCTGCTGAAGCGCTCGATCGCCGACGTCACCTCGGGTGAGGCGGGCTGCATCCTGTTCGGCTACGCGGTGCGCGACCCGCAGCGCTACGGCGTGGCCGAGGCCGACGAAGGCGGAAAGCTGCTGTCGATCGAGGAGAAGCCGGCGCACCCGCGGTCGAACCGCGCGGTCACCGGGCTCTACTTCTACGACAACGACGTGGTCGAGATCGCGGCCGGGCTCACCCCGTCGGCCCGCGGCGAGCTGGAGATCACCGACGTCAACCGCGCCTACCTGGATCGTGGCACCGCCCGGCTGGTCGACCTCGGCCGCGGGTTCGCGTGGCTCGACACCGGCACGCACGAGTCGCTGCTGGAGGCGGGCGAGTACGTGCGGGTGCTGGAGAACCGGCAGGGTGTGCGGATCGCCTGCATCGAGGAGATCGCGATGCGGATGGGCTTCATCGACCCGGCCGCGTGCTACGCCCTGGGTGAGCGGCAGGCGAAGTCGGGCTACGGCGAGTACGTGATGGACGTGGCGAAGTCCTTCGCCGGCTAGGAGGTTCGGGTGAGGGTCCTTGTCACCGGGGGAGCGGGGTTCATCGGCTCGCACTACGTGCGGTCGCTGATCGCCGGCGCCTACCCGGCGTACGCCGATGCCGAGGTGGTGGTGCTGGACCTGCTCACCTACGCGGGCACGCTCACCAACCTCGCCGCGTGCGCGGCCGACCCGCGGCTGCACTTCGTCCGCGGCGACATCCGCGACGCCGACGTCGTCGCCGCGGTCATGGCAGGCACCGACGTCGTGGTGCACTTCGCGGCCGAGTCGCACGTCGACCGCTCGATCGCCGGAGCGGCCGACTTCGTCTCCACGAACGTCGTCGGCACCCAGGTGCTGCTGCAGGCCGCGCTGGAGCGGGGCGTCTCGCGGTTCGTGCACGTCTCCACCGACGAGGTGTACGGCTCGATCGACGAGGGCGCGTGGCCCGAGACCCACCCGCTGGAACCGAACTCGCCCTACTCGGCGTCGAAGGCGAGCTCCGACCTGCTCGCCCGCTCCTACCACCGCACCCACGGCCTGCCGGTCTGCATCACCCGCTGCTCGAACAACTACGGGCCGCACCAGTTCCCGGAGAAGGTCATCCCGCTGTTCGTCACCAACCTCCTCGACGGGAAGAAGGTGCCGCTCTACGGCGACGGCTCGAACGTCCGCGACTGGCTGCACGTCGACGACCACTGCCGAGGCATCCAGCTCGTCGCCGAGAAGGGCCGGGACGGCGAGGTCTACAACATCGGCGGAGGCACCGAGCTCACCAACAAGGAGCTCACACTGCAATTGATCGCCGCCGTGGGCGCGGACGAGTCGATGATCGAGCTCGTGACCGACCGCAAGGGGCACGACCGCCGCTACTGCGTCGACTGGTCCAAGATCGCCGACGAGCTCGGCTACGCCCCTCGGGTGTCGTTCGACGAGGGGCTCGCCGGCACGGTGCGCTGGTACTCCGAACAGCGCTCCTGGTGGGAACCGCTCAAGAACTCTTCTGCGAGCTGACGTACTCCGCGAGCCGCTCGCGCCAGTCGGGGAGCTCCACGCCGGCTGCGGCGGCCCGGGACAGGTCGAGCACGCTGTTGCGCGGGCGGCGTGCGGCGTGGGGCTTGTCGGCGAAGTACTCGGCCGTCGTCGTGTCGGTGACCCGCAGGTCGCGGTGCCCGGCCAGCGCGTACGTGGCCCGGGCGACGTCCGCCCATGACGCCGGCTCGCCGCCGCCCGTCACGTGGTAGCTGCCGTACGGGGCTCCGCTCGCGACGAGGTGCACGATCGCAGCGGCCAGGTCGGTGGCGAACGTCAGGCGTCCGATCTGGTCGGCCACCACGGACGGCTCGACGCCCTTCTCGGCCAGCCGCAGCATCGTGCGCACGAAGTTGCGGCCGTCGCCGACCACCCAGCTCGGCCGCACCAGGTAGTGCCGCTCGACGGTCTGCACGGCGAGGTCGCCCGCGGCCTTCGAGGCGCCGTAGGCGGACAGGGGGGCCACCGGCGCGTTCTCCGGGTACGGCAGCGCCGACCGGCCGTCGAACACGTACTCGGTGGACAGGTGCACGAGCGTCGAGCCGGTCCGGTGGCAGATCGCGGCGAGCGCGGAGGGCCCGGCGGCGTTGGCCCGCCACGCAGCGGTGCGCCCCTCGACGGTCTCGGCGCCGTCGACGTCGGTGAACGCCGCGGCGTTGACGACGGTGTCGTAGGCGGCCCAGTCGATCGTCGCGCTCGCGGCGTCGGCGACGTCCAGGTCGGAATGCCTCACCGCAGTGGCGTCCGGCAGAGCGGCGGCCAGCGCCCGCCCCACCTGCCCGCAGGCTCCGATCACGAGGCACCGCATGCGGGTCACACTCCCGTGGCCACGGCCGCGAGCGGTGGGTGCCCGCGGTCCTTGTCCGAGCGGATCGCCTTGTCCTCGGCGATCGGCCAGTCGATGCCCAGCGCGGGGTCGAACGCCTGGATCAGCGTGTACCGCGCGTCCGGGGTCCAGTGCTCGTTCACCAGGTACGAGTAGACGACGTCCGTGGTGAGCGTCTGGTACGAGTTGCCGCAGCCGCGCGGCACGAAGATCGCGTTGCCGGGGTGCAGCTCGAACGTCTCCACCCGCCCGAACGACTCGCCGGCCCGCAGGTCCACGATCGCGGCGAACGCCCTGCCGTGCGCCAGCGAGATGAACTTGTCCCACGGCTCGGCGTGGATGCCCCGCGTGACACCCACCTCGGCGTTGTACGAGACGTTGCTCTGCACGATCTCGAACGGCGGGAAGCCCAGTGCCTCCAGCTTCGCGCGCTGGAAGCTCTCCTTGAACCAGCCGCGGCCGTCGCGGTGCAGGACGAGGTCGACCTCCAGCAGGTCGGGGATGGATGTCTGCTCGACTCGCAGTTCGGTCATGCGGAGGGCTCCCGGGGGAGCGTGCGCACCCAGTCGAGGGTGGCGCGCAGCCCGTCGGTCAGACCGGTCGGCGGACGGAGCCCGAGCTCCGCCCGGGCGCGGGTGACGTCGAGGCAGCTGCGCAGCACCTCGCCCGGCCGCTGCGGCTGGAACTCGAGGGCGAAGTCGTCCACGCCGGCCGCCGCGGCCACGGCGTCGGCGAGGGCGAGCACGTCGACCTCGGTGCCGGTGCCGACGTTGTAGACGTCGTGCGGCAGGTCCGTGGCGGCGGCGGCCGCCGCGGTTGGCGGCGACGATGTCGCCGACGAACACGTAGTCCCGGGTCTGCCTGCCGTCCCCGAACACGGTGGGCCGCTGCCCCGCGAGCACCCGGTCGCAGAAGATCGCGATAACGCCCGCGTCGCCGCGCGGGTCCTGGCGCGGGCCGTACACGTTGCCGTAGCGCAAGGTCACGACGTCGAGCCCGTGGCTCCGCCGGAACCAGCTGCCGTACCGCTCCACCGTGCGCTTGCCCAGCCCGTACGCCGACAGCGGGTCGGTGTGGGTGGTCTCCGGCGTGGGGACGACGTCGGTCTCGCCGTAGATCGCCCCGCCGGTGGAGGTGTTGACCACGCGCCGGACGCCCGCCGCGAGCGCCGCGGAGAAGACGTTGACCGAGCCGAGCACGTTGACCGCGGTGTCGGTGGCCGGATCGGCCATCGACTTGCGCACGTCGATCTGGGCCGCGAGGTGGAACACCAGTTCAGGTGCGAACCCGGTGACGACCCGGTGCACACCCTCCCCGTCCCGCACATCGAGCTCCACCAGCTCGGCCGCGGGAGAACCGGCGAGATTGGCGGGGGAGCCGTGGCTGAGATCGTCCACCACCAGGACGTCGGCGCCGTCGGCGATCAGGGAATCCACGAGGTTGGACCCGATGAACCCGGCCCCACCGGTCACAAGCGCTCGCACGGCGGGATCGTAACGGGCCGGCCGCGTACGGTGGTGGACGCCAGCAGGCCGGTGGGAGATCCGAGATGGCCGAGACCAGCGGTGCCCTGGTTGGGCGGCGGCTGCGCGAGATCCGGGTGTGGCGCGGCTTGTCACTACGCGCCGTGGCGGAGCTCGCGGGGTTCTCCGCGTCCTACCTGTCGTTGATCGAGCGCGGTGAACGCCCCGTCGACAAGCGTTCCACCCTGGAGGCGCTCGCCGCGGCGTTGCGCGTTGCCCCGAGCGAGCTGGGCTCGGCGTTCCCTCCGGCCGGCCGGTCCGACGAGCTCGCGGCGGCCCGCTCGTTCGTGACCCGGATCGAGGAGGCTCTCACCGACATCGAGGTCGGTGAACGCGACACGACCGAGCCGTGGCCGTCCATCGGTCGACGCCTCGACCTGCTGGCCGCGGCACGGCTGCGCAACGACTACACCCGCCAGGCTGCCCTGCTGCCCGGGCTCATCGCCGACTTGAACGGCTCGGTGCGGGGCGAGTACCGGACGGCAGCGCTGGAGGCACTGTGCGCCGTGTACCAGCGAGCGGCTGTCACGACGAAGACCCTCGGGGTCCGTGGGCTGCCCTCTTTCGCTGCTCTTCGCGCGCGGCAGGCGGCCGAGCAGCTCGGTGACCCGGCATGGCAGGGGCTTGCCACGGTGGCCACGGCGTCCACGAGCGGCCGCGCTCGCGCCGTCGTGCTCGCCGACCGAGGAATCGACGCGCTCGTCGACCGGCTCGACGATCCGCGTTGCCTGGAGATGGCCGGCGCCCTGCATCTGGGAGCCGCGCTGTCCGAGGCCACGTTCGGCCGCCCGGACCGTGCTGCCGAACGGCTCGACGAGGCCACGCGTCTCGCCGCCGGGACGAGCGACGGCCACGGCTTCGCCGGGATGCTCTTCGGCCCGACCAACGTGCGGGTATGGCGGCTGTCCGTGGCCGTGGAGTCGGGCGAGGGTGGTCGCGTCCAGGAGCTCGCGACGGGGTGGGACGTCCGGGCGATCCCGGTGCCAGGGCGCCATGCGGACTACTGGGCGGAGATCGGGCGCGGCCTCTCGACGTCGAAGTCCGCCCGTGACGACGCGATCACCGCGCTCCTGCGCGCCGAGGAGCTCGCCCCACAGCGGATCCGCGCGCATCCCCTGCTCCGGGAGACCGTGGCAGACCTGCATCGGCGGTCGCGAACCAGCGCTCTCGACCGGGAGCTTCGTGGCCTTGCCTGGCGGATGGGCGTCCTCGGATAGGTCGTCAACTGGTTGTCAACAACAGAGCGTGACTGATCCATAACGTTCGGCGGCGTGTCCGAAGCCCTCATCCGCGTCCTTGCCGTGACCTTCGCCCTCGATCCCGGCATGGCCGGCCGGCTCCTGTCCGAGCACCGCGACGACGGCGGCGGCCGATGCCGCGTCTGCCCCGCCGGCGGGGCCGGGATCCGGCAGCGCTGGCCATGCCAGATCCACTGGTACGCAAGCCGGGCGGCGGCTCTCGATGAGGACCGACGCACGCCGATCGGCTCATGCACCCCCTCTCCGCCGACCCCCCCGTCGACGGGGGGTCTGACCGGAAGCGGGGTGCGCCGGCCGAATCGGGGTGCGGCCTCCACGCTCCAGCACCTGGGCGACGGTGATCGTCTTCTTGCCGCGCACACCGAACTCGGGCCACAGCTCGGTGAGCCTGGTGTCGTAGCGCAGCACGTCGCGCTCGGCCAGCCGATGCACCACGGTGGCCACGATCCCCTTGCTGACGGAGAAGACCGGGAACAGCGTGTTGCCGTCGACGAGCCGGTCGGTGGCCGGGTCGGCCACCCCGGCCCACGCGTGGACCACGAGCTCGCCCCCGAGGTAGGCGGCCACCTGCGCCCCGAGCTCGACCCCGGATTCGAGCAGGTCATCGAGCCGGCGCTGGACGACCTCCTGAGCTGTTCGAGCAGGTGAGAGCGTCATGCCCCGAGTGTGGCGGGCGCGCGCATGTCCGTGTCGCGATACTCGGCCAACTGATATCGCGTTCCGGCCAATGCCCCGTGTGGGGGTGGTCGCGGACGGGCGAGGCCGCGGCCGTCACACTGAGGTGGTGACTGTGCCAGAGGGTCGACCGCGTACCGATGCTCCCGACTACGCCGAACGCCTGAAGAACCTGGAGCAGGCGCGGTGGAAGCAGTGGCTCGACGTGCAGGCGCCGTACCGCTGGAACGTGCGCCGCCTCCAGCTCGGCCGCACGCTCGACGTGGGGTGCGGGCTCGGGCGCAACCTCGCCCACCTCGGTGGCGACGGCGTGGGCGTGGACCACAACGTGGCCTCGGTGGCGCTGGCGCGGGAGCGCGGGCTGGTGGCGTACACCTCGGAGGAGTTCCTCGCCGGAGCGCACGCCAACGAGGGGACGTTCGACAGCCTGCTCGCCGCGCACGTCGTCGAGCACATGACCGAGGACGACGCCATCGGCCTGCTGCGGATCTACCTGCCGTTCGTGCGCAAGGGCGGCAAGATCGTGCTGATCACCCCGCAGGAGCGGGGCTACGCCACCGATGCCACGCACGTCCGGTTCTGCGGGTTCCCCGAGGTCGCGGCCCTGTGCGAGAAGCTGGGGCTCACGGTGGCGCGGCAGTACTCGTTCCCGTTCCCGCGCCCCGTGGGCCGGGTGTTCCCGTACAACGAGTTCGTCACGCTCGCCCGGATCTGAGGCATTCGGACCGGGCCCACTACCGTGGGCACGTGATACCGGCAGGGCGGCTCGGCACCGCGGCGCATCTCGCCGTGGGGCTCGGGGTGCTCGGTGCGGCGGGCTACGCGTTCGTCGCGGTGGTCGGCCACGTGTTCCACGACCCGGCCGACGCCGGCGCGCTCAACGCCCTCATCTCGCTGTACATGCTCGTGAACATCATCGGGCCGGGGGTGTTCGCCGCGCTCGAGCAGGAGACCAGCCGGGCGGTCAGCGCCGCGGCGGCCCACGGGGAGCCGCTGCGCCCCGTCGCGCGCCGGGCCGGGGTGCTCGCGCTGTGGTCGTTCGCCGGGCTGGTCGCCGTCGTGCTCGTGGCGTGGCCGCTCGTGCTGGGCCGGGTCCTCGAATGGCGTCCGGGCCTGCTCGGCGCGCTGCTCGTCGCGATCGCCGGGTCCGGGGCCGTGTACTGGGCCCGCGGCCTGCTCGGCGGGCAGCAGCGCTTCACCGCGTACGCGCGCACCCTGTACGTCGAGGGCGCGGTCCGGCTGCTGCCCTGCCTCGTCCTGCTGGCGCTCGCGTTGGAGGTGCCGTCCGGCTACGGCTTCGCGTTCGCGGCCGGGTCGGCGGTGGCCGCGCTGAGCGTGCTGCCGGCGCTGCGCCGGTCCGATCTCGGGTTGCCCGCCGCCGGCGGCTCCACCCCGCCCGCCGGCATGGGCCGCTCGCTGCTCTACCTCGCCGGTGCGATCGCGCTCAGCCAGCTGCTGGCCAACCTCGCTCCCGTCGTGGTCACCTACCGGTCGCCGGACGACCTCGTGGCCGCGGCCGTCTTCGGGACGACGTTCGTGCTCGCCCGTATCCCGCTGTTCCTCTTCGCGCCGGTCCAGGCGGTGCTCCTGCCGCAGGTCACAAGGGCGGCCGCGATGGGCCGCCATGACGAGCTGAAGCGCCGGCTCCGGCAGGTGCTCGCGCTGGTGACCGGCGTGGGCGCGCTGGGGGTGGCCGGCTGCGTGTGGCTGGGCCCGTGGGCTGCCGAGCGGCTGTTCAACACCGCCTACCGCCCGTCGGTGGACACGCTCGCCCTGCTCGGCGTGGCCACGCTGGTGATGATGCTCGCCCTCGTCGTGCAGCCCACGCTCGTCGCGCTCGCCCGCCAGCGCACTGTCACGATCGGGTGGATCGCGGGTTCCGTCGTCTTCCTCGTGGTACTGGTGATGGGACCGGAGCCGATCGCCGCCGCCCTGCTCGCCCAGCTCGTCGGGCCGCTCGTGGTGCTCGTGGTGCTGCTCGTCGGCGTCCTTCGGGCGCTGCGCGTGCCACCCGCGGGCGTGGGTGCATCGCCCGCCACAGGGCGCCGGTAGGTTGACGCGGCCATGCCTGCACCACACGACCCGGAGGAGACCGGTGTGACCACCGCCGACGCCCGGCGCAACGACGACGTCTGGGTCGTGATCCCGGTCTTCAACGAGGCGCCGGTCCTGGAATCCGTCATCCGGCAGGTGCTGGCGGTCTACCCCAACGTCGTGTGCGTCGACGACGGCAGTGGCGACGGGTCGGCCGAGGCCGTGCTGCGAACCGGTGCACACCTCGTGCGGCACCCGGTGAACCTCGGCCAGGGCGCGGCCCTGCAGACCGGCCTGTCCTACGCGCGCGTGCAGCCCGGCGCGAAGTACTTCATCACCTATGACGCCGACGGCCAGCACCGGCTCGAGGACGCCGAGGCGATGGTCGACGTGGCCCGCTCCGGCGCGGCCGACGTCGTGCTCGGCACCCGGTTCGCCGACCACGCCGCGTCGGTGCCGCTGATCAAGCGGCTCGTGCTGCGCGTCGCTGTGCTCCTCAGCCCGGCGGGCCGCAAGCTGCGCCTCACCGACGCGCACAACGGCCTGCGGGTGCTCACCCGCCCCGTGGCCGACAACCTGCACATCAGCATGAACGGCATGGCGCACGCCTCGGAGATCGTCTCGTACCTGGGCCGCTCGAAGTGGCGGGTACGCGAGATCCCCGTGTCGATCCGCTACACCGAGTACTCCCGCAGCAAGGGCCAGTCCCTGCTGAACGGGGTCAACATCCTCTTCGATCTGTCCGTCCGCCACCGGGGAGGCTGATCAGCCGTGCTCATCCAGTTCGTCCTCCTGCTCGCGGTGCTGACGGTCATGTACGTCTTCGTCCGCAGGTCGCACGCGATCTACGTGCAGGCGAGCAAGCGCATCGCGCTCGTCCTGTTCGCGCTCGCGAACGTCTACGCCGTGATGCGGCCGGACGACCTCACCGCGATCGCCCGCATGCTCGGCGTCGGCCGCGGCACCGACCTCGTGCTGTACGCGCTGGTCGTGGCGTTCATGGCCGGCATGTTCAGCATGTACCAGCGGTTCCGCGTGGTCGACCGGCGCTACACGGAGCTGGCCCGCACCGTGGCCATCCGGGAGGCGGAGCTGATCAACCGGGAGCGGGGCCTGCACTCGGCGCAGGTCGTCAGCGTGGCGACGGGCGACGGCGACCGTGCGCCCGTGGTGAGCGAGGACAGCCTCCGGTGACGACCGCCGACTCCACGGTCGACGTCATGCTGCCGCACTACGGGCGCCTGGATCTGGTGCAGGCCACCGTGCGCAGCGTGCTCGCCCAGGACGACCCGAACTGGCGGCTCACGGTCGTCGACGACACCGGCGAGACGGCTGACGGCGCGCTCGCCCAGTGGTGCGCCGATCTCGGCGACGAGCGGGTGCGGTACCGGCTCAACCCGCGCAACCTGGGCATCAACCGCAACTTCCAGCAGTGCGTCGACCTGGTGGAGCAGGACCTCGCCGTGCTCGTCGGCAACGACGACCTCATGCTCCCCGGCTACATCGGCACCGTGCGCCGCGCGCACGCGGCCCACCCGGACGTTGCGATCGTCCAGCCCGGTGTCGAGGTGGTGGGCGCCGACGGCGAGCCCGCGAGCTCGCTCGTCGACCTGGGCAAGCGCTGGGTCTACGCGCCCCGCGTCACCGAGGCCACCGTGCTCGCCGGACAGGAGCTCGCCACGAGCCTGCTGCGTGGCAACTGGCTGTACTTCCCGTCGATCTGCTGGCGGTCCGAGCCGCTGCGGCGGATCGGGTTCCGGGAGGGGGTCGACGTCGTGCAGGATCTCGCCCTCGTGCTCGATCTCGTGCTCGACGGCGAGTCGCTGCTCGTCGAGCCCACCACCTGCTTCCGCTACCGGCGCCACGACGCGTCGGTGTCCTCCGCACACGCCGCCGACGGCAGGCGCTTCGCCGAGGAACGTGCCTTCTTCCTGGAGACGGCGGACCGGATGGTCGCCCGGGGTTGGCCGCGCGCCGCCCGTGCGGCCCGCCGGCACCTGTCGTCGCGGATCAACGCCCTCACCCGGCTGCCGGCTGCGGCCCGGCACGGCGGGCTCGGCGGCGTCCGCACCCTCGCCCGGCACGCCTTCGGCGGATAGCGGTGTCCCATCGAGGGCCACTGGCCGTGGCCGGCCCGGTCGGCGTCCTACCTGACGGTCCCGCGGCTTCGGCCAGGTGGCTGAGGCCGGCCGTCGCCGTCGTGGTGCCGACGGCCGCCGTCGGCGTACACGCTCTCCTCTACGGCCGGTGGATCGTCGACGACGCGGCGATCACGTTCGCCTACGCGCGGTCGATCGCGACCGGTGAGGGACCGGTCCTGCAGCCGGGGGCCGAACCCGTCGAGGGCTACTCGAACCCGGCGTGGCTCGGACTGCTGGTGCTGGCCCGCTGGATCGGGCTGTTCGACCGCGGGGCGTGGTTCGGGATGCCCGACTACGTCGCGTTCCCGAAGCTGCTGGCCCTGGTGCTGGTCGCCGGCGTCTTCGCCTGCTGCTACGCCGTCGCGTCAGCCGTCACCCGCAGGCCCGAGATGGTCGCGGTCGCGGCCGGCCTGGTGACCGCCGCGGTGCCGTCGTTCGTGATCTGGACGATGTCCGGGTTGGAGAACGCGCTGCTGGCACTGGCCGCCGCCGGGCTCGCGGCGGTGTTGGTCCGTGCGGTCGTCTCCGACCGGTTGCTCTCCACGTCCACGGCCGTGTGGTGCGGCCTGCTGGCCGCGCTGGCCGCGCTCACCCGCCCGGACGGCCTGGTGTACGCGGCGGCCTTCCCGCTCGCGGCTCTTCTCCTGCTGCACCGAGCCGACCTGGCGCGCGCGGTGCGGGCCGCCGCGCTGAGCGTGCTCGTCTTCGCAGTGCCGGTCGGGGCCTACCTCGCCTGGCGGCTGGTGGTGTTCGGGGAGTACCTGCCCAACACGGCGATCGCCAAGTCGCAGGGCCTGCCGGGCGTCGCCGCCGCGACCCGCCCCGGCGAGCTCGTGACCTACATCGGCTGGCCCGCCGCACTGCTCGCCGTCGCCGCCGTCGGAGCCGCGCTGACCTCGCCCGGAACGCGGCGGAGGGCACTGGCGGTCCTGCTCGTGCCGATCGCGCTCGCCGTGGTGGCCTTCGGCGTGCTGGCGCCGGACTGGATGGGCCAGCTCCGGTTCGCCACCCCGGTGTGGCCGCTGGGGGCGCTCGCCGCCGTGGTGGCGGCCGCGCTGGTTGCGCCGCGGCTCGCGGGTCGTGGGCGACTCGTCGCCACCGTGCTCGCGGTGGGGGCCGCTGCCGTCTCGGGGCTGGCGCTCGTCGACGGGGCCCGGGCCTTCCGTGCCGCCCCGACCGCACCCCTGTGCCTGGTAGCACAGAACACCGGGGCGGCCATCAACTCCTACGCCGATCTCGTTGATGTCCCCGATCCCGTTCTGGTCGCGCCCGACATCGGGGGTGCCGCTCTTGTCAGCAATTTGCGACTGGTCGATATGGTCGGGCTCGCCGACCGGCAGATCGCCCGGTTCTGGGCGGCCGGCGACACGGCGGGGTTGCGTACGCACCTCATTCGCGATGTGCGTCCGACTTTCCTCACGCTCAATCCCGACTGGGCACGGCTGACCGGGCTGCTCGTCGACCCTCAACTGGTCGCGAATTATGACAAGATCGCGACGAGTCCGGCGGGCGTGACCGACTGGGTGCGACGCGATGCGCTCGGCCCAGGTGATCTCGCCGCCCTTCGCATTCGGGCCGCAGAGGCAGGCGTGGCCGACGAGAATGCCCGCCGATCGCCGCGGGCGTCCTGCGGTGACGTGCTCATCCCGACGGATCGCTGACTTCGTCCATCGTGCGGTCTGCGATCTGACGGATGCGCACTACGTCGAGCGTGAACTCGGCGACCAGAAGTCGGCCCGCGGGAGTTTCCGATCCTCACGAATCGGCGGTCGTGCCGAGGCGTCCGAGCCATGCTGCGGCGATCCGGCGCACGCTGCTCGCCTGCGCTCGGCCCGAGCACGGCCGCTCTCGGGCCCAGGTTGACGAAGCGTTGTGTGAACGTTGAATCCGCTGGTCAGAGCCCCGAGACGAGTGCTGGTCAACGACGTGTTCCTGGTTGTAACCTTCTCAACACCTTGATCTTCGGGTGGAGGTTGCCGTACCGGTCGACGGGTCGCTGACGTAACGCGACGCGCGGGCCGGTCACGGCGAGGACTGCCGGACGTGAGTACGTCCCGTCCGGCACGGGGTCGCTTGCCTCAGGCGCGACCTTCCAGTCCTCGCTCTCACGCATGTCTTTCAGCTGGGCCTTCTCTCGTCCAGCGATCCTCGTCTCAGCAGTGCAGTCGACACATTTGGGGAGCAACCTGTCATGTCAAGGCGTTCGGTTCACGGCGGCGAGGCCATCGGCCTCGCCGTGCGTGCTGACGCCTGCGTGGTGCGGTTGCGGACGTCGCCGGTGGATTGGTTGCTGCGGGTCCTGCGCACGATCATCGGTGTCCTGTTCGGTGTCGCGATGCTGTGGCTGGGCGGCGCGCTTCTCGGATCGCCGGCATCCACGGCCGCCACGGTCCCGCTCCAGACGGTTGTGTACGGGGCGGTGAAGGGTGGCAAGGACAGGGCGGCCGGTGGCCGCGATTCCGGTTCCCCGCTGCTTCTGGTGGCAGCCTCTGATGACGGTGATGAGTCCGAATCGGATGGCGGCGATTCGGATGGCGGCGACGGCGGCGATTCGGACTCCGGCGAGAGCTCGGACTCCGGTTCCGACTCGGACGACAGCGGTTCGCGCGAGGAGTCGTCGAACGACTCGGACGAGAAGCAGTCGGACGAGGAATCCGACGACAGCGCTTCGGACGAGAAGGATTCTGCGGAGAAGGAATCGGACGAGGGCTCCAAGGATGAAGAGGAATCCGAGGAGTCGGACTCCGACGAAGAGCGTTCCGACTCCGAGCAGAAGGACTCCATTTCCGAGGAGAAGCATTCCGACGACACTCCGTCGGACGACAGCGCTTCGGACGGCGAGAACACCGACGAGGGCGGCGAGTCGCAGAGCGAGGACTCGGCCGAGGAGAACTCCCCGGCGGAGGAGCAGGACGACACCGACGAGGATCGAGAGGCGGAGGCGCCCGCATCCGACACCGGTTCGGAGAACGAGGACTCCTCCGAGACGCAGCCCGCATCGAGTGAGCCCGCGACCGATCAGGACGACGACGCCGCCGACGAACCTGCCAACGAGGACGCTGACACCGACGAGCAGGATGTCGAGGAGTTGGATTCGGAGCCGACGGCGCAGTTCGACTCCACGGATGAGTCTGACGACGCGACGACCGACCCGGCCGGCGACCTCGACGTCGATGACGTCGACAGCGATGCCGACGAGGACGCGAGCGCTGCCGGCGCCGATCTCGACCTGACTCACGAAGATTATGACAAGATCGGCGAGGAGCGGCCTTCCTCGGACTCGGGCGATGATCGCGATCAGGGCGACTCCGAGGACACGGAGAACGCCGATCTGGATGACGCCGGGCTCGACAGCGACGATCTTGCGACGTCGACGGCGGGTCTTGCCGAGAGCATCAGCGATGACGCGACGGAGCGTGCCCGTGACCTGGTCGAGGACCTGACGCGCGACGACGAGTCCGCCGCGGGCGACGAGGGCCGGGACGCCGACGAGGGTGACGGCGAGTCCGATGCCAGGTCGTCGCGGATCCGCGAGGTGCTCGACGAGTACCTCAGTGACAGTAATGACAGCAGTGACAGCACTGACGGCAGTGCGCTGAAGGGCGAGATCGACGAGCGGATCGAGGCGGCGCGAGCCGACGCCGACGATCTTCGCGACGACTCCGACGAGGCCGAGGAGAGCGCCGACTCGGATGGCGAGCGCGATGCGCAGCAGTGGCTGGAGTTCGCCGACGACCTGTCGGACGAGGCGCAGGAGCTGATCGCTGCGGGGAGCGATGCCCGCGAGGACGATGCGGCCGGCACGGACGAGGACTCGACCGAGACCGCCCGGGACGACATGGCCGACTCGGTGAATCAAGCTGTCGAGGATCTCGTGGAGGACGGTGGCGACGACACCGGCGCGATCGCGGGTGATGTGTTGGAGCGCATCCCGGATTGGGTCGAGGCGGCCTCGTCGGACGTGGACATCAGCGAGCGGGTCGAGGAGGCCCGCGCGAGCCGGGACGAGTTGGATGGCGACGAACCCGAGCGGGATGACGTCGAGCGAGCTGTTCGTGAGCTGACCCGACACCTCGACGACGATCGGGACGTCGAGCGGGATGTCGAGCGGGATGTCGATGTCGAGCAGGCGTCGGATGTACTGGAGCAGCTCTCGGACGATGTGGAGTCCGAGGAGAGCGCCGGGCTGCGTGAGCGGCTGGCGGATGCGGGCGACTCCGCGCAGGCAGCCGAGGGTGTCTTGGGTGAGCTGAGCCGGCGTGTGTCGGAGCGGATCGCCGCCGAGCGGTCCGAGCGGGCCGGGTTCGAGCAGGCCGACGATGCGCGGGGCGACGGGGAGGCCCGCGGTGCGGGAGCGGAGCGTTGGGCCGAGCACGCCCGCGACATCGCCCGCGAGCTCACCAGCCGCAGTGGGGAACGCAGCGAGGACGACGAGGCGGACGAGGGCAGTCCGCGTGACGTCATCGAAGCTGTGCACGACGCCGTGCAGATGGCCGCCGACGGGGCGGGGATGTCGGATGATGAGATCCGCGACGCTGTCGACACAGCGCACGAGCAGCTCTGCGGCCAGGGTGGCGAGGGCTGCGGTTCGGCCTCGCTGCAGAGCAGTGAGGTATCTCTGCTGGGCGGTCGCGACCCGCCGCGCGGTGAGGACGATCAGATCGAAGCGGCGTTGTTCGCCCTGTCCGACGACGAGGACGGCCGCGATGAGGACGAGCGCGATGAGGACGAGCGCGATGAGGACGAGTACGACGACTCCGCCGAGTTGACCGAGCGGGTGCTCGAGGGCCGCATCGAGGTCGACGACAGCAAGGCGCGGTTGGCGGATGAGGAGAAGAAGGTCGCCGCCGGCGAGGTTGCGGCTGAGCAGCACGAGCAGAACAAGGCTGCGCACGCCCAGTTGGAACAGCAGGTGGCGGAGGATCGGGCGGAGCTGTCCCCGGAGCGTGTGGAGCTGGTCGACGAGGTTGTGGACGGGCACCGGCAGCTGTCGGAGCGCGAGGTGCAGATCGAGGCGGAGGAGGAGCAGGTCGCCGCCGGTGGGCTGGACGCGGCGACGCACTCCGGGAACGTCGCCGAGTTCGAGGCGCAGCGCGAGCAGGTCTACGAGGCCACCGACGAGCTGATGTCGGCCACTGATCGTGACGCCCGGGGGGTGCGCGAGGACGACGTCGACGGGGAGGGCTCGTCCGCGGGCTGCGGCGCGGATGGGGCGTTCGTGGAGTGCGGCTCGGTGAGCGAGTCCGCGGGCGGTGAGCGCACCGAGGATCGCCGCGTCTGTCTGTCAGGTGTGTCGTCCGGTTGCGGTGCGTCCAGCAAGTCGGGGGAGAACGAGAGTTCTGCCTCCTGTGTCGTGTCGGGCGACGGCCAGGGCTGCGGCAGCAGCGCTTCCAGCCGTGGCGTCGACGGTGAGGTGAGCAGCTCGTCCGCGCACTGTTCGGGTGATGCGCGGGAGTGTGGTCAGCACAGCACGGCCAGGCCGGACGGCGCAGAGGCGGCGTGCGAGTCCGGTGCCGGTGGCTCGTGCCGCAGCGACAGCACCGGTTCGAGGGCCGACCGTGCCGACACGCAGCTGGCCGTCGCGGCGGGCGATGCGGCGAACGGCGCTGCAACGGGTGAGACTCGTCGGCAGGGCAGCAGCACCGCCCGCTGCGATGCCGGTAGCGGCTGCGACACGGAGTCCTCTGTCAAGATCGACCGTTCGGGCGGGGTCGTCGCGGACGCCGAGGTCGGCTGCCGCGCAGCGACCGACTGCACCGGCTCCGCCGCCACCAGCAGCGCCGCCACCAGCAGCGCCGCCACTAGCAGCGCCGCCACCAGCAGTGCCACCGACACCGACGCGAGCACCGGAACTGCGCAGCAGGCCGGGCGGGTGAGCACCAGCGCCAAGTCGGACTGCTCGGTCTCCGGTGGACAGTGCGCCGCCCACAGCAACTCGGCTGCGGAGTCCGGGTCCGGCACCGCCGGTGACAGCGACGCGACCGTCGAGGTCGCCTGCGACGCGGCCACCTGCTCCGGCCGCGGAGCCACCGCGACCGCCGGCTCGTCGACCAGCGCCCAGGGCGGCGCGACCCGCCAGAGCAGCGGGGCGGCGAGCTGCGATGCGAGCGCCGGCGGTTGTGCGATCGAGTCGAGCTCGAAGGCGAGTGACGCGCCGACGTCGCGGGCCTCCCAGGAGGGTGTCACCGCCGCGGGGCAGGTGCTCCCGGCCCGCGAGCTGTCGGCGTCGAGCACGGCCGGCGCGCAGGTCGACTGCGCGGTCGCGGAGTGCACCGGATCCGGGTCGAGCACGACCTCGGGTGCGGTGTCCGGCGACATCACCGGGGTCCGTGACAGCACCGGCTCCTCGTCCTGCACGGCGCGCGGTGCGGGTGGTGGCTGCACGACGTCGACGGACACGACGGTCAGCGACCGGGACGCCGCCACGGCGCCCGACGCGGCCGGTGTCACTGCGGTGTCGGGTCCGGCCAGCGTCTCGAACGCCACCGCCTCGGTGTCGTGTGAGGGTGCGGCCACCGAGTGCGGCGGCACCGCGTCGAGCTCCACGAGCGCCCGGGACACCGCGGTGTCCCCGCACGCCCGCGGCACCGCCGCTTCCAGCGAGTGCACGGTGACCGATGGTGGTTGCCGGGGCGAGACCAGCTCGGCGGCCTCCAGCGCGCCGGACTTCGTGGTGACCGACCCGACCACGGGCCGGCCGCTCGCGGGCCAGCCGACCAGCGGCCCGTCGTCGACCTCCTCGTCGAGCGCCTCGCTCGAGTGCGCCGCCGGCACGACCTGCTCCGGCACGGTGCGCACCAGTACGAGCGCCTGGGACGGCGCCGTCGCGGGCGGTGCGCCGCGGACCTCCGAGGGCACCGCGTCCTGCACCGGGGCGGCCGGCGGCTGCGACGTGCAGTCGAGGTCGAACGCCTCTACCGGACCCGGCGCCGCTCTCGCTCTGAGCTCTCCCCAGCAGGGTGTCGAGGGCCAGGCGGGCGCCCAGCAGGTGAACCTGGCCCGGCTGCCGGCCGGCCCCTCCGCGGCGTCGGCCGCCGGTGCGGCGCTGACCTGCGAGGGTGCGACCGCCTGCACCGGGAAGGTCACCAGCTCCGCGACCGCCACCGATCCGTCGGTGTCGCCGGACCCGCGTGGCTCCCGCTCCGAGGGCTCCTGCGAGGGCGTCAGCGGCGGCGTCTGCCAGGCGGTGACGAACTCGGGTGCGTCCTCCGGCCCGGACGCCAACGTCATCACGCCGCTGGTGGCGGAGCGCTCCACCGCGAACGCGACCGTCACCACGGAGACCACCGGGGGCGAGCAGGCGCCGCAGGAGCCGAGCCAGCAGGGACCGGGCCAGCAGGAAAGCCGGCCACCCCGCCGGCGCCGACCGCGCCGGGATCATCCGCCAACAGCGGTGGCCCGACCGTGCCCGGCGCCTCCGCGTGGTCGATGGCGTCGGCGACCATGGACTGCGCCGGCGGCTCGACCCAGTGCACCGGCACCGCGCGCAGCTCCGCGGCGGGCAGTGACGGCCCGACCGAGCTGAACGGCGCGAACGGGGCGCGCGGTCCTCCGGAGGGTGTCTCCACCACCACCGCTTCTTGTGCGGGCGAGAGCGCCTGCACCGCCCGGACGAGTTCCACCGCAGGCTCCGGTCAGGTCGTCGCCGACATGGTCGCGGAGTCGCAGAACGACGCAGCCGAGCAGGCTGAGCAGCAGGCCGTCGAGGCCGAGCAGCTCGCCACGCAGGCCGCGGAGGTCGCCGCCGGAGAGGGCGCGACCGCAGAGCAGAAGAAGGCCGCCACCGACGCGGCGGCCGCGGCGACGCAGGCTCGTGAAGCCGCCACCGAGGCGGCCGAGCTGGCAGCGAAGCCGGTCGAGAACGCGCCCGCCGCGCTGAGCCAGTCCTCCGCGATGGCGCAGTGCGCCGGCACCGGCTGCACCGCCCGCACCACCGGCGGCACCTCCGGGCTGCCGGGCGCGAGCCACACCGAGGCCAGCTGCACCGCCGCGGCAAGCGGCTGCGCGGCCGCGAGCGACGCCACCGCCACGCTCGAGCGCAACGCGGGAGCGGGCGAGGACGGCGCTCCGACCCCGGGCATCTCGGGCAGCGGCCAGACCAGCTCCCAGATCATGTGCCCCGAGGCGGGCTGCACCGGGACTCTCACCGGGAACGCCACCGCCACCGGCGCCGGCACGGACACGAGCAGCACCGCCTCTGGCGAGGCCCGCTGCGCTGGCACCTCGGCGTGCACGGCGGAGATCGCCGCGGGCACGACCACGGCGGCGGCCGACGGTTCGAGCAGCACCAGCGCCTATGTGACAGCGACCTGTGATGACGGCACCGCCGGCGGATGCGCGGTCGACGCCACATCACAGACCGACGTCATCGGTGCGTCCGGGGTCACGGCCAAGTCGACCGCCGTCTGCCAGACCACCGGCGCGTGCCAGGCCGGTACCAGCGGCACAGCGTCGAAGGACTACGCAGAGGTCAATGCGGTCTGCGCAGGAACCGGCTGCCGCACGCACAGCGAGGGCACCGCTGCGTCGGGCGCCGGCCACAACGCCACCTCGCGCTCCGACTGCACCGCAGGCGCGAACGGCCAATGCGCAGGCTCGTCCCGGGTGGGTGCGAACGAAGGCATGGCACTCGCGTCCGCGTCCTGCGAGGGCAGCGAGGGCTCCAGTTGCTCGTACTCCTACCGCGCGGAGAGCCATGCCGCGGCCGACGGGGCGAAGGGTGACGCCGTCGGTTTCGGGGCCGGGACGATCGGCGGCGGCTACGCTATGACCACCGCCTCGGCCGAGGGCGACGCCACCACCGCGGCTGCATCCGCCTCCTGCCAGGGCAGCGCTGGTACCTCCTGCAGCTACCGCTACGAGGCGACCCGGTCGGCGTCGATGCGGGATCCGAGTTCGGGCTCGCACGCGGAGGCGTACGCGCACGGGGTCGGCAGCGGGACCATGGGTGGCGGCAGCGTCATGGTGATGGCCAGCGCGTACGCGGCGGGCAACAACGCCGAGGCCACGGCGATCTGCTCCGGGCAGGCGGACTGTTCGGGCACGCACTACTCGGCCTACGCCGCGGACTCGGCGCGGGCGGACATCGCTGCGGGTGAGGAGACGCCGGGCGGGTACATCGACGCGCACAAGTGGGCGCGGTGCAGCGGGAGTGGTAGCGGGGGCTGTGGGGTCACCGCGGTCGCGAACCCGTTCGACGGTGACGGTGGCGAGGCGTTCTGCTCGGGGAACTGCGCGAATTTCGCCGAGAGCCACGATGCGCCGGTATTCACGGCGACGACGCCGTCGTTGCGGGCGCAGCGGGAGGCGGCCTACCGGGCGCAGGGTCTGGGTCCGGACGGCCAGCCGCTGGTGGAGATGGGTCCGGCGGTGACCGTGGCCGAGGCGGGCATGGTCGAGTACGTCGAGCCGATCGATGACGGCACCGGCAACCTCAGGGTCGGCGCCGGCAAGAGGGTCAGCAAGCCGACGGTGGCGGTGCAGGAGGCCGGGAAGGCGCCGCAGCGGCAGGTGTGCAGCACTTCCTGCTCCGTGGGTAGCGCCACGGGGGCCCAAGCCAGCTACAACCATGCCCCGTCGGATTCCCGGCACACCTTCGTGGTGTCGACGCCAGGTGCCGTCACGCGCAACGAGGTGCGCGGCGAGACGCTCGCGAAGATCGCCCATGACGCCAAGGGCGAGGGCCAGGTGTGGGTCGGTGGCCGGGGAAGCATCGTCGACGGACGCACCGGTGCCCGGGCCGACATCAACCGCACCGACAGCATCACGACGACCAACACGATGCGGTTGTCGAGCCAGAACGGTACCCGGTTCCAGGGTGAGATCAACGGGGACGGCGTCTACACCGGGGCACGTATCCAGCTGCCGAACGGTGCGGACATCGGTAACCCCGGATTCGACCACCTGTCCTTCAACGGTGGTTGGGCCAAGATCACCGGCCGGGATGCGCTCGGCAACCCGGGGCATTTCGAGTTCACCGGAGCGGGCGTCTTCACCTCGGCCGAGGGTGACGTGGCGAACGCCCAGTTGGAGGGATCACCGCTCACCGGTGGCCGGACGACGATCACCACCCGCGGCTACAACGAGGTCGGCCAGCAGAACACTCCCGGCTCGTACCGCATCGAAGGCAGGAAGGGAACGGTCCTCACCAAGGAGAACTGGCTCTTCGGCAACGACAACGGCGACGCGACGAGCTACCTCGAGGTGACAACCGCGGATGCATGGGGCAAGGGCGGTGTCTTCGAGTGCCTCGGGAAGTGCTCGGAGAAGAACCTCCCCGAGGTCATCAAGGGCAATCTGAACGCCTCGTGGGGCTGCAAAGCGTGCTTCATCGAGCACCACCTCCCGACCGAGGGCGGTGAGTACCTGCTCGCGGACGGCAAGGGCCAGTTCCCGGGCGGTTGGGCGTACGTCCAGAACTACGACTCCGGACCCCTCACCCGGGTTTCACCCGCCGGTGATCCGGCGACCTGCGAGGGCGTCGGCTGTCATTTCACCCAGGTCGACCGGGACTCCAAGGGTGACGGCGGAGGTGTCATCTGCGAGGGCAAGTGCACGCTCGGTACCCGGGACAGTCCGAACCAGCTCCAGTGGACGGGTGAGAGCGGCCTGCTCTACCCGAACGCCTCCGACCCGACGAAGAACGTGGGCTGGTCCTGCGGCGGGGCGAACGGCCATGGAGTGTGCGTCGCCGGGCAGACTTCCCACCAGGAGAACTGGGAGGGAATGCCCAACGTGCGCCAGGTGAGCGACCGGATCGGCAGCCCGATCGACGGGAGCCGCTACGAGATCTCCGACGAGCTGGCTCGGGATCTCGCCGGCAACGGCCACCTCGACCGGGCGGCGAACGACTTGCGTCCGCTGAGCGCTCGCGAGATCGAGATCCTCGCAGCGAACGACCGCTGGGCTCTGGACCGGTACCAGAGCGGCATGGGTGCCGGACCCGGCCCTGCTGCTGCGCACTTGGCGGCGTTCACCCGGCTCCAGGACCAGAGCGTCCAGCGGCGCCGGCACGCACAGGTGGAGGCGAACCAACAGGAGATCGCAGACCTCCACGCCTACACCGCGTTCGCGTTGCCGGACGGCTACAGCGGCGCGGAGGAGAGCGAGATCCTCGGCAGGATCTCGGCCCTCGAGCAGAAGGCCCCCGGCCTGCTCGACGAGTGGGGCCCGGCGCAGGCGCGCCGCGAGCAGGACGTGATCGCCACCTGGACGACGCCGGCGATCACCAGGGGAGCCGAGATCGCCACCGGTGATCCGGCGGCGGTGCAGGCTCTCACCCCGGACTGGAGCATTTGGAGCGGAGTCCCCCGTCAGCAGGCGGCGATCAATGCCGTCGTCGAGCAGCAGACGCAGCTGCGGGACCGGCAGACGGTTATGGGTAACGCGCTCGCCGGTCGCCAGGACGTGATGCAGTGGATGCAGAAGGCGCACTACGACGGGATCAAGGCCGCCGAGTTCCGGGGCTACCTCCTCCCGGGTCAGGCGGAGCGGCTGGACGCGACCTCGCACGCGATCGAGGCGGAGGCGCTGGCCATCGAGCGGGACATGCAACCGTGGCAGGACGAGGTCGACGCAGCCCTCGTACCGTTGCGGAACACAGACGTGCTGTTCGCCCAGGTGTCCGGCAACGTCGGCTTTGGCGTCGACGCACAGGGCAACCCGCTGCCGGACTTCGGTCAGAAGCTCGCGACCGCCGACGCACAGCTCGACCGCATCCACGACCTCACCGTGCAGTTGGTGAGCTCGGCGGACCCCGCGGCCCAGCGGATCGGGGAGCGCCTGCGGACGATCGACGGGTGGCAACAGCTGCGGTACAACGCCGTCCGCGACGAGCAGTACGACCCGACCGAGAGTTACTTGGGTGGACTGCGCCTGCCGTCGTCCGGCTACGACGACGTCGTGCGCGGCATGGTCGTCGGTGTGGTCCGTGGTCCGGTGGAGCAGCACCTGCAAGACCACGACAGCCCGTTGGCCCGGATGTGGTCCAGGATGGATCCGAGCGAGCAGGCGAATCTCCTCGCGTACTCGGTGGGCGACCCCACTGCCGCGTCGCAGCTCAACCCCGAGAGCCTCAAAACGGCGATGGGCTCGGATGCGGGCTTCATCGAGCGCACCCTGGATACGCTCGGACGCAAACCGGGCGATCTCCCGGGCTCGGGATACGCGGATTGGTTCGCGCACGGTTACGACCACCCGGACGACTGGGGCTTCTGGACGCAGGATCTGCAGGGCGCGGAGCTGAGCGAGCTCGAGGACGACTACGTCGCCGGGCGGCAGAGCCGGTGGGACGCCGGAGTGGAGAATTACCGCCTCTTCTGGCAGGGCGCGTTGAGCTGGTTGCCGGGCGAATGGGGTCACGACATCGCCGAGGCCTACGGACATGCCTCGGTGTTGGTGCCGACCATGGCCAAGGCGGGCCTCGACGAGGGCAAGACCTGGTTGACCGCTAATTCGCGCGCACGCGTCGGGAACATCAAGGGCGCTGTAGAAGCACTGTGGCCGAGCGAGGACGACGGCACGACTTGGACCAGCAAGTTCCCCCTCACCGGCGGCGCGGTCGAGTCCGGCGACAAGTTGCTCCACAGCCTGTCCACCGGCGACTGGAGCCGGTACAACCCGTACGGCAACGGCGGTAAGAACAATCCGTTGATGGAGTTCGTCTCCGACGCGGGCTTCGTCGGCATGATCGCGGCACCGTTCGCCAGAGGGGCCAACCTGCGTTCCGCGCAACTCATGGACGAGGTCCGAGGGCTCGAGCGCGAGTTCGGCCTCAACGAGGGTCAGATCCTGAGTGTGCACGCCGGGCGCAAACCATCGACACCCCTGACTCCCAAGCAATGGGAAGCGGTGGACGCGGGCCGATATCTGATCACCTCCGCCAGGTTCTCCCGGCTCGGAGCCGTCGTGCTCGGCGCTCCGATGCAGGCTGTCATGGCCCCCACGAAGTTGAACGGCTGGATAGGCCGGAAGAGCGCTCAAGCAGCCGGTGTCGTGGCGAGATGGACCGGACGCAGGGTCGAGGGCTTCAGCTCGCAGATCTCCGGTGCGGGGGCCGGCCTTGCCGCGCGCAACCCGGCCGCAGCGATGAATCTGATGGGCGCGGGACGGGCCGTGGGTGCGGCCGGGGCAGGCCTGCGCAAGATCGGCAACGGCATGCGCGCGGTAGGCAGGCACGGTGTGGTGCCTCTGTTCACCACCGCAAGTGTGAACGCCGCCCTGAACCTCGACCGCGCAGCGACCAGTCGTAGGGCGGTGGAGGACGCGGCGAACGCTGCCGAGATGCGCGTGCGCGGAGACCAGATGCTTGGCAGTCAGAGCCGCATCGCGAGGATCGTGGACCGAGTGCTCGGGCAGGATCGGGCGATGCAGCGGCGTCTCGACCGCATCGACGTGCTGTACACGAAGGCACTGATGCAGCGGGGCCTCCATGGCGCTCCGGCGAAACTGACCAACCGTGCTAGCACCAAGAGGAGCTCCCTCACCCGAACTGGTGAACGGCCTGTAGGCGAGCGGCTCGCCGAGGCGGAAAGGCGCGCTTCGAAGATCCAGAAGGAACTCCAGCGCGTCCAAGAGGAGACGCAGGCCAACGGCGGGAACGAGACCGCGCTCCGCGAACGTTTGACCGCTGAGCTGCGGCGAGTGCACGACGAGCTCGCGACGTTGAGGGAGGTCGAGCGGAACGACGCATTGTCCGCGCGCGATTCACTGCGGATCAAGAAACTGCTCCGGCACGCCGAGCGGCTGACCAACAGGATCGACCGCTCCCGGCAACGGGAGGAGTTGACGGTCGATCTCTCCCGTCAGCTCGCTTCTGCGCAGTTCCGTCTGACGAAGCTGCGGTGGAGCGAGGCCATCGGGCGCGAGATCACGGCCGTGCGGCAGCGGATCAGCGAGCTCCGTGACGAACAGCGCGGCGAGGCGGAGCGGCGTGCCGGAATGGAAGCGTCTCTGCGTAAGCTCCGGACGGAACTGATCGGGTTGGACGCGGCGCAGAAGACCGGCTTCGAGGCACCCCGTGCGGCGCGGATCACGAAGCTGCTCAAGGAAATCGAGCTGATCGAGCGCGAGATCGGGGGGTCCGTCGGGCGCCAGAAGAAGGCCGAGCAGATCGCTGCCGAGCTCGCTGACTTGTCCGCCCGCCAGACCGATCTGACGGCACAACTCGATCACAGTGGCCCGTTGGGAATCCTGGAGATTCCCGGCTACGGCCCGACCGCGGGGCCCCGGACCACCATCGGTCCAGAGGTCAGACTCGAACTCGAGCTGCTACCACCCGCGACGGGCGTGCGCCCCGGGAAGCGTCCACAGCTCATCTTCGCCGTGGAGCAGCTGGCCCGGCGGTTGGGGATCGAGCCGCAGACCGTCGTTGATGCGATTCGTGGCGCGCCGCATCTGAACCGGCGTTACGACGTCGTCCGGGACCCGGACACCGGTGAGCTCTTCGCGGTCCGGCGGATCCAGGGCGCCGCCGGGGCGGCCGACTCCGCTCCGCGCGGTCAACCAGGCCCCGGCGGGCACCGGGGCGGAGACGACAACGCCGGCGGTGCAGGTGAGCAGCGGCGACAGCCGAGCGGACCGCGCCGTTCGGATGAAGCGCTGCTCAACACGAACAGTTCGGCCTCGGCCCTCGGCCGGCCGAAGAAGAAGGGTGGTGGCAAGACACCGACAGCGACCCCGCAGAACCTCTGGGAGCACTTCGACCTGCGCTACCGCGACAGCGAGCACGTCCAGACGCAGTCGGGGGTCCCGACCGAACCGAGCCGCGTCTCGCCGAACCGGGGCCCTCCGCGCGATGAGGGCGCCAACGACCCGCTCGCCAACTACCGCGAGTGGGGCATCCGAGAGCCCACCAAGTCCAGGAAGTGGACCGCTGCGGTCGTTGGCGCGGCGATGTGGTTCTCCATGCACGTCGGCGTTCCGGCGCCCGGCGGCTCTTCCGGTGTGAGTTCGCACCTGCCGTCGTCGCAATCGGTCGCCGCTCCGGCGAAGGCTGGGGCGGGCCTGAACAAGGCTGGTGGAGCACCGGCTGCTGCCGAAGGTGGCCCCGTTCGCGCGTCGCAGGAAGGCGGCGCTACCGGCAACGGTCCCGCACCGCAACCCCGGGCGTCGCACAACGGCGTCGATGCGCCCCGTCATGCCGACGAGGGCACGTACCGCACAGACGGGAGTTCGCCGCGCACAGAAGACCCCACCGGCACGGCGCCTCTCGGCCGTGGCGCTTCTCCGGCTGGTTCCGAGGCGGGCGTCGACCCGGTGGGCTCCCCGCGCGCCGGTGCACTCGGCCATGCGATGGACGCGCTGCCGCAGCTCGGCGGCGCCGCCAACGTTCTCGCGGACGGCGCAACCGGCTCCACCGACGGTGAACGCGACAAGTCTGGCTACACGCGGTTCGTGGCTCCTCCGGTCTACGACATCCGACTTCAGTTCGAGCGCGGCCCGTCGGTCATCCGCGAAGCGTTGATGTACGGCTCCAACCAAAGGCTCGCCGACAGGAAGATCACAATCGGCCGGTTCGAGATCGATACCAAGATCCCCAGATGGAATGTGGAGGTCGTCGGCCGGCTCACCGTCGGATCGAAGAAGGTCGACCCGGGCGCGATCAACCGCCCCATCGGGGTGTCCGCGTGGGGTTGGTGGTGGAGGGAACGCGTCAGCCCGTTGAGCCGTGGTCGTTACCTGGAGTACATCCAGAAGGTCGATGGACCACAGCTGTTGATCCGTCCGGGGGGCATATCCGACGCAGAGTGGAAGCGGCTCAGGAAGCGCTTCGGCGGCCGGATGGAGTTCGTCGAGGACCGCGTCGGTTACGAGTACGACAAGCGTGACGTCAAGTCCTTCTACCACGCCGGTCATCGGGTGGGCTGGAAGGCTCCCATGGCGAAGGCGAGAAAGGGCGATCGGGACCTGCGTGAGCAGGCGGCCCGGCCACTCGCCGAGCAGCAGGCCGATTTGCGCGAGGCGCAGGATCAGCTCCGCACCGTCACACAGCGGTGGCGCTACTGGCAGGAACGCGTGCGGCAGCTCGTGGCGCGGCAGCGTGCGGCGCAGGCCGCCGCCTGGCAATGGGATGGGCGACTCGTCCACCACGAGGGGCAGGAGGGCATCGACGAGCTGACCCTCGAGATCGAAGCCGCTCGTGCCGTGGAGCGCTACTACGCGCTTCGGCTGCTGGACTCGACGGTGCGCGTCGCCGCGCTGGATGACGAGCTCCGTCGGTTCGAGCAGGATCGCCGGAACGTCGGTCGACCGCTTGCCGCGCTCGCCGCCGCGCTGCACGAGCTGAGGCAGCGCTACCAGAACGCCGATCGGGTCTGGCGTCTGTGGCAGCGGCGCCGGCAGGCGCTCGAACAGCGCCACAACCCCGACGAGCAGCAGCTGGACCGCGCACGGACGATGGAGCAGCACGCTGCTCGGAAGCGTGAAGAGCTGCGCCGAGCGATTCAGGTAGCTGTGGAGCAGATCCGCAGCCAGCGGCCGGGGCGCGAGCGCACTCTGAGCGAGCGCCGGGCGACGTGGCTGCTCAACTGGATGCGGGCAGCGGGTGCTCCGCGCTCGGTCGTGTGGTCCCTGTTCCGCTTGGTGCATCTCGCCGATCGGACCGGACTGAGTACGGGTGGGTTGGCCGAGTTGCGCAAACTGCTCCGGGCCGGAAGGCACACCGGCGCCCGCGGCCGCGGCGACATCGAGGCGTTCAACGAGCGGTACGGGCTCGGCTGGACTTCATCCGATATCGCCGCGCTGCATCGCGTGCTGCAGATCCTGCCGCGCGCTCCCGAGGGCTGGCGTGGCCCGCGGCTCGCGCGGGTCGGCTGGAGGCTAGGCACGCAACCGACCGATCCGACTGATACCCCAGATACGTCCAACGGGCGTGACACCAAGGACCGCGGAAGGCTCGGCCGCGCTGCGGCGTGGATGTTCCGTGCGTTGCTGCAATTCATCACGAGGTTCGGCTTCGTGCCGCCGTTCGTCGGTTCGGGTCAGGGCATCGCGGTGGCGGCGTCCTTGTTGCGCAGTGGTGGTGGAAGCCCGGTCACGGTGCTCGCCGAACGACTGGGACACGTGGTCGGGCTCGGCCAACTGGCCGGCGTGTTCGGTCTCGTTCTGATCGCGCACGCGGTGCTGGTACTGCTGGCGCGCGGTCCCCCGGCAGTGCTCGCTCCGATCATGCGACTGGCAGCGGACCTCGCCCACCTCGGCTACCGGGCGCTGGTTTCCACGTTGCGGGCTGCGGTACTCGACCGCCGGATCCTCCGGAAGATCACGGCGGGCATGGCCGTCATCGCACTGTCGTTGATGGCGTCGGCACGTGGATCCCGCCGGCGCGACACCAGCACGGTGGTGAGCGACGCGGTGCACATCGAGAACGACGCACCGACGGCGCATGCTGCCGCTCCGGCGACGAAGCAACAGCTGCTGGATCAGATCCGTCCGCTGCTGCCCAGCCAGGGCTCGGTGCGGACCGACTGGCTCGCCGGTGAGCTCGGCCGGAGCGTGGAGGAGATCCATGCCGCGGTCGAGATGGACCTTCGTCTGCACCACTTCACGGATGGCGAGGGGACCCCGCGCGTCATGCGCTGGGAGTTCGACGAGGTACTGGAACGCAGGTCCGCCCTGCTCGCCGAGATGGCGCAGTGGATCTGGGTGGCGCACCGGCGTGCGGCTCGTGCGGGCGTCGACGTCCCCGGTCTGACGTCGGCCCTGGAGCGGCTTGCGGAGCTCGGGATCGTCGTCCACGACTACACCGGCGCGCGCTTCGACGACCTGGACGCCCCGCACCACTCGACGGTGCTCGGTTGGCTGCCGCGCTCCGGCATCGATCACGAGACGGTGGCCGAGACCGAGCTCCCGGCGGTGTACGTGGGCGGGCGGCTCGTACGCCCGGGACAGGTATTCGTGGCGACTCCCGACGCCGGCGCGATGCCGTTCCCCGGTGCCGAGCCACATCGCGAGAACGCGCCGCTGGTGCGGGTCGACCGGTTCGATGCCGGCTTCCACGGACGGGCGGGCGGCACTGTCGGCAGGCTGCTCGAGGAGCTCGCTGAAGATTTCCGTGACGCGACTCCCCACACCTGGCAGAAGGCGGTCAGGACGTTCACGAACCGGGCTCTGGGCGCACTGCACCGGCTGCGCGAGGATCTCGGCCTCGCCGCCGCCCCCCGGGCAGCGGACGAGCTGGATCCGAGTGCGAACTCGGCCCGGACGAGCTCGGCGCATGGCGCGAAGCTGAGCCCCCTCGCGCTGGGCGGCGGTCTGATCGGCAGCGTGTTGCTGGTCGGTTCGCGGGCCGGTCCGGTTGTGGAGCGCTGGGTGGTCGTCGCCCTCGCGGCCGCCGTGGTCGGCGGATCGGTCTGGGCGGTCTCCCGACTGGTCCGAGGCCACCGTGGTGCTCGTGACGTCGGCGCCCGTTCCAGCTCTACTTCTCCGGCGCCGATGGGCGGGGACCTCGTCCGCCATGCCCGGCTCCCCGCCGCGCTGGTGGTGGCTGCCCTGAGCGGGCGGCCGGTCTACCTCGACCTCGACGAGACCTGGCCGATGTCGGTGGGGGTCGAGCCCGCCGGCAGGCACTGGCTGCGTGTCGACCCCGACGCGACGGTCACCCGCATGGACGGCGCAACTGCTGTCGCCGCCGCGCCGACGGCGGTGGCTCCGACGGCAGGGGACGCGTCACCGTTCGTGCGTCCGGCGGGACACGACACCGGCGATGTGTTCGAGCAGGACATCGTGGACGTGGCCCGGTCGTTGCCCGACCCGTCCGCTACCGAGTTCGTGGACGGGCTCCAGATCGCCGCGCACTACCGGCGCAACGTGACCCTCGACCAGGCGGAGTTCAACCTGGTGCTCCAGTACGGCGGGGTCCACTACACCGAGCTGAACAACTGGTTGAACGACATCGGCGACATCGGCGACATCGATGCCGAGTGGTACGCCCACCTCGTCGAGAGGACCGCGCAGCTCGATGCAGTGATGAGGAAGTACTTGCTGCCCGCATCGATCGTCTTGTTCCGAGGCATGGAGGACGGTCTTCCGGCGGGCCCGCTCGCGGCCGGCACCATCATCACCGGCCGAGGGTACGTGTCGACCTCGTACGGGCCTGGCAGCCACGGATACTTCTTCGACTCACCGATCCAGCTGACGATCACTGCTCCGGCCGGCATGAACGCGATCTCCATGGACGGCGTCGGCGTCGACTCCATCGTCGTGGAGGAAGGCGAGCCGGCCGAACCGTCGGAGAAGGAGATTGTTCTGCCGCGCGGGATCAGTTTCGTGGTCGAGTCGGACCGGATGGTGGATGGTCAACGCCACGTCCACGTCGTGGCGGTGCAGCCGAACGCTCCTCTGGACCTTCCCGCCGCACCTGTCAACGGGCTCGTAGAGCGCAATACCGGTCAGTCGGCGGCAGCGATTCGCGAGCAGCATCGCGGCGACAGTCCGGAGCTCGACCGGATCGAGCGGGACTTCCGCTCGCTGCACGACGACGAGCAGCAGACCGAGCGGGATGATCGGCAGAACCGGTGGGGCCCGCTGGCGGTCATCGGGTTCGCCGGGGCAGCCCTGGTGCTTCCGGCCGCGACGGGTTCCGGTGGTGTCGCCGAGGCCGAGTCGGCCGGTTCCGGGCCGGGTGGCATCGTGTCGTCGGGCTTGAACGTACTGGCTGCGGAGAGCGCTGCGGGTGGTTCGCCGGGGCTGGCCGGTCTGGTCGTGGTGGGGGCCGCGTTCGTGGTCCTGGCCGTCTCACACGTCGTCCGCATCCGTGGTCCGACGCTGGTTCAGAAGCTGCGGGTGTGGCTCGGCGCGCGGGCAGCCCAGCGCCGGTTCGGGCAGCTCGCCGCCGGCGGTGTGACCAGCGATTCGGCCGGGTCGAACCGACTCGATGCCGGAACACCGGGTGGCGCGGTCGCCGTGACCGCGGAGGGGGAGTCGACGCCGCTGGGCATGTGGCGGGACCGGCTCGTGCGCCGGTTCCTCCAGTCGCACGCTCCGTACCTGGAGGTCACATCGGGAATGGCGTCGTCGGACGTCCAGCGCGTGGTGGCCGAACTCGTCGACCTGTGGGGGGATCACGCGTTCTACCGCGCCCCCGATCTGATGACGGTCCTGCCGGACCGGTTCGTGGTGCTGTACGTGGCACCTGATCCGCAGGCCCCGGGGCGGCTGGCCGTGTTCGTCGACCCGGTCGTGCTGGAGGAGCGTCTGCCGCTGCTCCCGCCGAGCCAGCTGGAGAAGCTGGGGCGGCGGGAGCTGGCGCGCCTCTCGGGGTTGCCGGAGGACGAGGTGCAGGCGCTGGAGGTGCCGCCGGCCGATGTGATGCGGGCCTTGGTGGGCCAGTCCTCGGAGGCGCTGGATGCCGCCGTCCTGCCGTTGTGGGTCGACGAGTCTCTCGACGCCGCCGATCGGGCGCGTTCCGCGCGCCGCTTCGACCACATGGCTCGCTACCTCGAGGCGGCGTGGGAGTACCTCGCTGTGCTTGCCGGGCACCCGGGATTCGCCGTTCGTCACGGCCGGGCCGACGTGCTGACGAGGCGGCTGCTCCACGCCATCGCGGCATCCCGGCCGGTGACCGCCGGCCGGCCGGTCGGCGGCGGCATTCCGGTGGCCGCGGTCCGTCCGATCCTGGATGCCGGCGAATGGCGGAGCAGCGCGTGGGCGGTCGCGCCGCAGCTGCTCGTCGGCACCGAGACCGGCCTGAGGGTGGTCGGGTCCGGCGCGACCACGAGCCGCGCGATGACCCACCGGACCTCGGACCGGCTGCCGATCTTCGGGCTCGCCTCCGAGCCCGTCCGGACGGGCCAGACGGTCACGCTCGTCGGCCACGACGGAACCCAGCTGGTCATCAACGCCGAGGTACCCGTCGAGGAGGTCGGGGAGAGGTCGTTCACGCTGCGGCTGGCCCACGGGCTCCTCGCGCTCCCGGTGCCGGGAGCGGTCGTCCTCGACACCGGTGGCGAGGCGGTGGGCATGGTCGAGCACGTCGACCCGGGAACGGGCCTGGTCACGGCTTCCTCGGCCGTACTCGGCGTGGCCCGGCAGGCATTGGCAGCAGCCCGGAGCCGGGACGGTCGACCGGCCGACGTGCTGCTCGATGAGCTGGACGAGCAGTTCGAAGCTGCCGAGCGCGCGCTCCTGACCGGCGCGGTCGATCGGGCGGCCGACCTCGCCGCCCGGATCGAGCAGGGGCTCGACATCGTCGGCGACGAGCTGGGCTCGCGTTGGGACACCCCGCTCGAGGCCGCCGAGTACGACGCCGCCGTCGCCCGGCTCGACCAGCAGGCCCGGCGTTGGGAGCGGCTGGCTCTGCGCGCAGGCGATGAGCGGCCGACGGGCGCTGCGGACCTGCTCGCCACGCTCCAGCAGCACGGCCTGGGCCCCGACTCGGCCGCGGTCCACGAAATCGTCGCAGCCGCGTCCCTGCTCGGTGACCCGCGGGAATGGCGGACGCACCTCACCCCGTTCGATCACCGGCCCAAGGAGTTCGACGGGGTGCTGCAGGCTCGCGCTGCGTCGCGAGCCGTCGGAGCGGAACCCCGATGTGCCTCCGCACTGGCCGAGCACGCATTGCTCGTGCTGTTGCAGCAGCTGCCGGCCGAGCAGGCCGGCCGGGTGGCGCGGTCGTTCCTCTCCGGGCTGGAGGGGGAAGCCTCACCGGCGCTGCTCGGTCCGTTGCGGGTCGCGCTACCCAGGACCGACGCCGTCCCGGACCGAGTGCGTCCCGCACTGCGCGTCGCCCGAGCACCGGCTGGCCCGCCTCCGGTCTGCGATCGAGCGGGATCTGCACGACCCGCCGGACGACACGGCCGGCGGGCTCGGAGTGCTGACCGTTGAGGAGATATCGCTCGCGCAGCGCGCATTCGCACGCCTGCGCGACGCCACGGCGAACGCCCGGCGGGAGGCCGGCCCGGCAACGCGGGTCAGCGGGCCGCTGGCCGGTCTGGCCATCGGCGAGGAGCTGGCGATCTACCGCCGGGAGCACGTCGCCGACGTGCTCGCCGAAATCGGTGCGACCCCCGCACAGGCGGCGCGCATCCTCGGGCTTCCGGCGTTCAGCTGGCTGGACGACGACGGCACGGCGGTGTTCGCGTTCTTCCGTTCCCGGCTGGCCGAGCTGGTGGGCCTGGACGTGCTGCACACGGTGCTCGCCCACGAACGACGCCACGTCTCTGGAGGCTTCCCGGACGAGGCGGCCCATCGCGACGACGTGGAAGCCGTGCTCGGGGAGATCGAGGCGGCCCGGCGAGCCGTCGAGCGCGGGACCCCCGTCGACGGCAGGCACGCCGCCGTCAGCACCAGGTCCGCCGCGGTGGTGCCCGCCGCACGGCGCGCTGCCCCGGTGAGCCGGCGGTCATCGGCAGCCGCTGGGACAGAAGCCCTCACCGGCGAGTACGGCGACTCCGTGCGGCGTGGGCCGTGGAGCCGGGCGGCCGTCGCAGTCACGGTGGTGGTGCTGTGGATCGCGCGGGCGCTGGCGAAGCGCGGCATCATCCGGGGGCCGACGGCGTGGATCGGCGCCTCGTTCTCCCGCCTCGCGCGGATCTGGACCGCCCTCTCGACCCGGCGTGCTGAAGGCGCCGTCCGCACCACCGGCGAGGGGCACGTCACCGACCGGTCCCGGGTATTCGCCGTGCGCGCTGCGCTGGCGCGGTGGCTGGTGGTGGGCGCAATGGCTGTGGGGCTGCTCGGGATGGTGCCCGTGCCGTCGGCGACGGCGGCGCCGGTCGTGATATCGGGGATCGAGGCCGTGCCGCAGCCCGGTGACAACCCATCTGGGCTGGCTGCCGCCTGGGGGACGTCCGAGGAGGCGTTGGCTGCGGCGAACCCGGAGCTGTGGGGTCCGGGCAGGGACCGGGGCCTGCTGCCGGTGGGTCGGCCGGTGCGGGTTCCGGTGGAGAGCCGGCTGGCTCGAGAGGGTCTGTACGCAGTGCAGTCGCGGCGGGTGTTGCCGTCGGAGTCGTGGTGGGCGATCGGTGCGCGGTTGGGGGTGGACTGGCGGCCGCTGGCGGCAGCGAACCCGCACGCGTCGATCGAGGATGACGTCCGGCAGATCTTGCCCGGTGCAGTGGTCACGGTGCGCCTGCCAGGGGTGGGCTCGGGTCAGCCGCGCCCGGGCGACCCGGGTGAGATGCCACCGACGCCGCCTGTCGCGCCGTCCACGGAAGCGCCGCAGTCGCCGAGCTCGTCTCCGGCGTCGCCGTCGCCGTCGGGGTTGCCACCGGTGCGGGGTCCGCCGTTCGACTGGTCGCGGTTGGTGCCGGTGGCTGCGCTGCTGGCCGGGGCCGCGGTGCTGGGCGGGCTGGTCCTGGTCCGGCTGCGGTGGGGTTCTGCCGGGCGCGGCGGCGGTCGGTCGCAGGCGTTCGCCGGTACTGCGCCGCCCGCCGCCCTCCCGGTGCCCCGGAGGCCTGGTGGACCGATCCGCGGGTCGCGGTTCTGGAGTTGCTGCAGGTCCGCGCCCCCACCCGCGCCGAGATCAAGGCATGGGCCCGTGCGGTCCGCGCCGAGGTCACCGGGTTCTGGCTCGACGTCATCGCCGGACTGGAGCGGGCGCTGGACATCAGCGTCCCGGAGCGGCCGCTCCAGTGGACGGCGATCTACTGGGGCACGGCGGTCCGGTCCCAGATCGAGGAGTGGGCGGGCCGGCTGTGGCACGGCGCCAGATCGGTGCTCAGGTTCGTGGCGACCCCGGAGGGGTTGGTCTACGCAGCGGTCGCTGCGGGGTCCGCGCTCGCGACCGGTGCGATGATGGTCTGGGCGCTTCCCGCGGTCACCTCGATGGTCGCGTTCCAGGTCCGGGGCAGCCTCAACACGTTCAAGCAGGCGTTGTCGCAGAACGTGCGGGCGCAGCGCGGCCTGCTGGCCGCGGTCATCGCGACGCTGACGGTGAACATCCCGCACCACATCCGGGGCGCCCTCACGACCGCTGCGCCCGACGCCAATCAGTGGATCTCGGGCCTGTTCGGGGTGGCCGCGGTCACCACCGTCCTCGGGGCGATCGCCATGCTCGCTGCGCTGATCAACTCCCGGGACTCGACAGTCACGTTCCCGAAGTGGTGGGTCCGGTTCACCGACCGCCTCGAAACCCTCGGTGCGGCCGCCACCCTGACCGCGATCCCGTTCATGCTCTACGCCGTCATCGTCCATCCGGACTACGACGGCGTCGTCACCATTCATCCGGTGGTCTTCGCGCTGGTGGTGGCCACCTTCACCGGGTTCGGCGGCGAGGCGCTGCTGCACCTGGTCGGCAAGGCCTTCAAGCTCACACTCCCGGCGAAGCTGACCAGATTCATCACCGTGCACTCGGCGGTGACCATCGCCGCGTACGGATTCCTCTACCAGCTGCGTGAGCTGCTGCTGCTCGTCGTCGTCACCGGCGGGTCGACGCTGGCGGGACTGCTGTACCTCGTGCTGACGCGTCCGCACCTCGGTCCCGTCGAGAAGATCCGGCACGCCGCGCTCGTCACCGCGCTGACGTCGATCAACACGCTCGCCGCCACGGCCCTGTTCCTGGGCCGGCCGGACATGCCCACCGGTTCCGCCATCATGGCCGCTGTACTCGGCGTCGCCGCCACCGTGATCTGGATCTGGGCGAACCGCGGCCCACCGGGTAGCGACTCCGGCGGACCGGCTTCGCCGGGCGGATCGGCGCTGCCGGGCGGTGGTGTTCGGCGGCGGCCGAGCCTGCCGGCCAGCGGACCGCGGTTCCCGGCGCGGAGCCGGCAGGCCTCCGCCGCGTGCTGCTCCGGATCGCGGTCCTGCTCGGCCTGCCGGCGTCCTTCGTCGTCGGGTTCGCGCTGCCGGCGTCGGCCGTCGGCTCGGCCGGTGGGGTGGCCGCTGCCGGCTCGTCGGTGGCGCAGTGGTTGGCCACCCCGGTGGGCTGGACGGTCTCGATCGTGGTCGCGACCGGGCTCATCGGTGTTGTGCTCTGGCGCATCGGTGCTCAGGCACGGGCACACCTCGTCCGGTTCGCCGTTCGGACCATCGGTGTGGCCGCACTCGGGGTGGCCGCCGGGGGGATGCTGCTCGCGGTCGCCACTCTGATCCAGGTGACGACGGGCCTCGCCCTGCTGCCCCCCTCGTGGGGTCTGCACATGACGGCGTGGGGCGGGCTGTTGCTGAAGGCCACGGGCGGCCTGGTGGCGTTCAACGTCGTGCTGTGGGCCGGACGGAGGGTGGCAGCCCGGCGTGCCGATGCTCGGGACCAGCTGATGGCCACCACCAGGTGGGTGGTGCTGGAGCGGTTGGCCGCGGGCCTGCGCTCCGATCGGGGCCGCTCTGCCGTGGACGACCTGGTGGCCGCGGAGGATCAGGTCCGTGACCTGGTCGCCTCGAACGCGCCGGCCGGAGTGCTGGCGGCTGCGGAACTGGCTCGGGCCGTGGCACATCGGGTGGTCGAGGAGCTGGTCGGCGGCGTGCTGATCGACGCGGCGCGCCTGAGTGTGTCGGATCGGGCGGTTGCGAGGGTGCTGCGCCGGCCCGTCGGGGTCGCCGAGTTGTTGCTGGCTCCGGCGCGCACGGTGTGGGGTTCAGCGCCCGGGTCGGACGAGGCGTGGCAGGAGCTGGCCCGGCGCCGGGCGCGGTTCAGCGCAGCGGACGCGGCCGTTGCCGAACTGCTGTCCACCGCTGTGCCGTGGCTGCTCAACCCGCCCGATGATGCGGCCCTGCCCGCGGACGTGATGTCGCGGATCGCGACGAGTCTGGGGCTGCCGGAGGCGCTGGTCGAGTCGTGGAGCCTGGACGAGGACGTCGTCATCGACGTCCCCGCGGCGATCGGCACGTATTTCGGCCTGCGGATCGAGCGGTTCGGTGATTTCGACGCCCGGCTCGGGTTGGTGCGCCCGGCTCTCGACGACCTGACGGCTGCCCGGTCGGCGGCCGAGGCGGCGGTGACGGAGGCGTTCGATGCCGCGACCGGTGGTGCGTCAGGTGTTTCGCCGGCATCGGACGGGTCGGCGTCGGATCTGGCGGGTCGGGCCCCGTTGCCGTCGCTGGTGTCGCTGGGCGTGCGGTTGGCGGTGTGGCTGGCGGGTCTGTTGCGGCGGGTCTGGTCCGGTGTGACCCGCGGCCCGCCCCGATCGGGTTACGCGGGCTGGTTCGCCGGCCGGTACGGGAACGGCCGTGAGCTCCGGCTGACGACGAAGCTGCACGCCCCGACCCGCGATCGGCGAGTGGAGGAGGCCGAGGACGCGCTCGCCGCGAACAGGGCGGTGCGGGACCAGGCACTCGCCGACGCCGGTGGCTTGATCACGGTACTGGCGGCTGGACCGGGCGTGGCCGGGTTCGACGAGCTCGCCTCGAACAACGTCCGGGCACGGGGTGCGGTCACCGTCCGGGACACCGCTCTGGAGATCTATGCCGCAGATGTGACGCCTGCCGTCGAGCGCGCCGCGAGGGCCGGGTTGCCGTTGCGGGTGATCGTGCTGATCAGCGGTTTGGGCTGGGGGCGGGTCAGCGACGTCACCCGCCATGTCGATCCGAACCCGCAGGAGCGCACGCGCTGGGTCGACCCGCTCACCGAGCGCTGGATCGACTTCTGGGGCCGGCGGCATCCGGGGACGGAGGAGCTGCTGACCCTCGCCAACGGGGAGGAGGTCACCGCGACGCAGCTGCGGCAGATCATCGAGGACATCGATGGGGGCCGGGGCGGCTATCAATTGGTGATGCTGGTCGGTGGCCGGGTCGCGGGGATGATCGGCCGGGACCGGATGGCGGTCTACGACCTGTCCGACGGGCATTTCCACCACATCGGCTACGACGACCCGCGCAACACCAGCATCGCCGGCTTCCTGACGAGGCTGCGGGATGCGGGGCATCAGGGTGTGATCACGTTCCACCCGATCCCGCAGCGTGGCCTGGGATTGGCCACTCTGGGCGGCTCGTTCTACTACGCGATCGCGAACGTGCTCAGGCTCGGGCTGCTGTTCAACCAGCCGATGTTGCAGATGTGGGGCAAGTTCCCCGATGTCCGGTTGCTGGATGCGGTGCGGGCGTTGCCTGCCGAGCTGCGGTGGCGCGCGGTCGTCGGTGTGGTCGGCGCCCGGATGGATGTGCCAGGTGCGCTGGGCTATCTGCGGACGCTGGCGCTGCTGCACCCGGATGAGGCGATCATGGTCGGGGAGACCACGATCGCGAAGGAGGCGGTCACCGACCTCCTCGGCGACCAGGCGATCCACACCGTCAACCCGGACTGGGCGCGTCTGGTGCAGCAGTTGGTGGCTGCCGTCGGACTGCTGCGCCAGGCGCTGCGCGACGGTGATCTGGACGCTGCACGGTTGAACGGGCCGGCAACCGAGCTGGCGGAGCTGATCACCGCGGATGTTCACGCCGACCCGGTGGGGAGGGCGGCCGGCCTGGTCGACCTGCTGGTCGACAACATCGGAGAGATCGCAGAGTTGCTGGCGGCTGCGGGACACCCGACGTCCTCGGGGGAGTTGCACACGGCTCGTCAGCAGATCGAGTCGGGTCAGTTGCCGATGTACAACCCGTACCTGCGGGAGCTGCTGCAGGCGTCGGCCGAGGTCGGCTATCTGGTGGTGTTGCACAACGACTTCGGTCTGGCACGGGTGGCCGGGGACGGCCGGTTCGCGGATGTCACGCCGGACGAGCGGTTCGGTGCGCCGTTGTTGGCGTTGCTGGCCGAGTACCCCGACGCGAAGATCATTCTGGCGCACCTCGGTGTCGGGAAGTTCACGACGATGTCGGTGGGGCACCTGGAGCTGATCGACGAGATCCTGTCCAACCGGCGGTTCGACCACGTGAGCTTCGACATCTCGTGGAACGAGGTCACCCGGCACCTGCTGGCCGTCGAGCCGGACGGGTCGACACCGATCCTCGACAAGTTCATCGAGCTGGTGCGCAAGGACGACAACGGGGAGTACGGGATTCGGGGTCGGTTCATCTTCGGTTCGGATGCGGTGAAGCCGGAGTCGAACGGGCAGTACTTCCGCCAGCACCATGATCTGGAGCCGATCTTCCAGCGGATCCTGGACGAGGTGGGTCGGCGGGCCTACGAGAACGTCCGGTACCGGGTGTTGGAAACCCGATTGGCGGACGCGCAGCGGGATGTGCGGCAGTGGGTGTTCAACGAGCTGTCCGATCCCGTCTCGAGGGAGCAGTGGGACCAGGTGCTGGCGGACATGTGGCCGCACCGTCGGCGGGCTCCGCTGGAATGGTTCGACACGCAGCGGAGTCTCGGCCGGCTCACGCCGACCGCTCCCGGTACGGGGCCGGACTACCAGCTGCCGGACAACACCGTGCTCGGTCGATCTCTGACACGGACGATGCACTGGCGCAACAACCGCCAGGTGCAGAGCCTGATCCGGTGGCACAACGCGGTGACCCCCGCGGTGGTGGAGGGGCGACGGCTGTCGCTGCGGCTGATCACCTCCGCGTTGAGGGCCTCCTGGGTCGACCACCAGAACGAGCGCGACGATCGACGCGCCGCCCGCGTCGCGCGCAAGCAGGCCAAGCAGTTCGAGCCCGATGTCGCCACGCACACCGGCGGGCTGGGCCTGCAGGATGCCGAGGGCACGCCCTACACGGTTCAAGCCGTGATCGCGGCCGGGCAGACCGGCCGGGCGACGACACCCGTGTGGGCCCGGCGGGTGCTCGAGCTGACCCAGGAGTCCGAGCTGCGCCGGGTCGAGGATGTGACCGAGCGTGGCCGCACCGCGCGACGGCTGCTGGTCCACACGGCGATCGCCGCGGTGGTGTTCGCCGGCGTGGTGGCGGTCGGTGGTTGGGCGATGTGGCCGCTGTTGACCACGACGACCGCGGCTTATGTGCAGTTCGCGATCCGAGGCGCGCTGGGTCTGCATCGGGGCGCCTACAGCCAGCAGATGCGGGTGCTGGTGGAGTCGATCCTGGAGCGCGGCCAGTTCAACGTGTTCACGATCCGGCGGTTGATCGACGCGATCCGGAAGTACGCGGTCTTCGATCGGGCGACGCCGCGGCAGATCGCGAATTTCGACCGAGTGGCGAACGAGTTCCTGGTCATCGCGTACGTGCTCGAGAAGAAGCGCCTCGAGCCGGCCGGCGGGGAGACCGGCCGGATCCGGCACGAGACCGCCCTGGAGCTGTTCTCGACCTTCCTCGACAAGGCCGGGAACGCGCTGGGTGCGCAGGCGCAGTCGTTCCACGGGCTCAACCCGCAGGGTGGGTTGCTGGGCCGGTTGTTGAACACGACGTTGGCGTTGACCTTCGTGATCAATGCGTTCGGGCACGTGAACGGCGTGTTCACCCTGGGCGGGTTCGTGCTGGTGGTGAGCGCCGTCTACGCCGTGGCCGACCTGCTGTTCCTCGGTCAGACCGGGCCCTCGGCCGTCACCGGTTGGGCCGGCTGGGACGTGGGCGGACATGCGCTGGTCCGCAAGCTGGTGCACCGGTTGGCGCTGCCGGTGATCACGGTGGCGAACCTGCTGCTCACCCTGCAGCTGGCGTTCATCGACAACTCGGCGATGGTGATCCCGGCGCTCGCACTGACCCTGTCGTCGGGCTACCTGACGATCCTGGGGTTGATCAGCGAGAGCAAGAACGGCCGGCTGGCGCCGCGGCGGGGTGCGTTCGCGAACGCTGTGCTCAACGCCAGCTTGATGGCGTTCGGGGTGTTCACGCTGCTGCCCGGGAACGCGTGGCCCCTCGTCGCGGCGGCGATCGGCGCGCCGGTGGCGATGGTGCTGGTGTCGAAGCTCGACGGGTGGCTGTCGCGCCGCCCCCGTGCCCCGCCGGCGGATGTCCAGCAGCTCGGAGAGCTGGCTGATCGGCTTGTCCGCGTGCGTGCTCGGCTGGCGGCGACGCCGCAGTTCCGCTGGGATGCCATGCGCATCCGTGAGCGCAACCGGCTGTTGCGGGAGCTCGACAGGGTCGAGGCCCGGGTGGCGGGCTTGCGGCGGGCGAGCGAGGCGGGTCCGGTCCCGGGGCACCAGCTCGAGCGCGCCGGCCGCCACGTCGACACCGTCGTCGGCGGGCTGGACGCGTTGCTGGCGACCACCGGTGGCGGCCCGGCCCGGCTGTCGCACCAGGGCATGCCCGCTGATCCACGTTCGGCGATCGCCCGCAGCCCGGTGCGCGGGACGGTGTCCGCTGAGGCGCTGGCCGCGTTCGGCGAAGGTGTCGGGCTGGTGCGGGACGAGTTCGTGGCGGCGGGCCGGCCCGTGCTGGTCGTACGGGACGGCCTCAACCGCAACGTCGCAGCGGACACCGGTGTCGACGACCTCGTCGTCTACTCCGACGGCACGTTGCACACCGATGCGCGCACCTGGGCGGCGATGAAGGCGCTGGCCCGCACTCGGCCCGATGTGGTGCGCATGCTGCTCGCCCACG
>CAWFMI010000005.1:0-718302 GCA_963816995.1 uncultured Actinomycetota bacterium | reverse complement strand
CCGCGGCGGACGGGCCCGATCGTCGTCGCCTTCGCTGTACCGGCTCGCCCGTTCCCGGGACGCGAACGCGATCCGCGTGCCGTCGGGCGACCAGGCCGGCGCCCCGATCGCCTCCGGCCGGACGCACACCGTGACCGTCTCACCCGGCCCGTCCATCGGCAGCACGTGCAGCGAGCCGTCGCCGTCCTCGTTGCGCCGGGTGAAGGCCAACCTCCACCCGTCCGGCGACCACGCCGGCTGCCTGTCCCCGTGCGCGCCCGCCGTCAGCGGAAACGGCGGCGACGACCGTCCGCCGCGGCGAGCCAGACAGCGCTGTCATAGCGGTTGGCATCCAGATCCACCCGGGTGACGACGAACGCGACCAGGCTCCCATCGGGCGAGACCTTCGGGTCGGCGACGGTGACGAGACGGCCGATGTCAGCAGGCTGCACGCAGCCGAACCTAGGTTAACAACGCGGTGTCCGGCGACCCGCTTCGCGGGAGCCTTGGGCCGTCGTGTAACTTCGTCCGGGCAAGGGGCTGTGGCGCAGCTGGTAGCGCACTTGACTGGCAGTCAAGGGGTCAGGGGTTCGAATCCCCTCAGCTCCACCCACTCAATCAGCAGAAACCCCAGGTCAGGGCCTTGATTCACTCAGGTGAGTCGGGGCCCTGAGTCATGTTCGGGGCTGGCCGTCTCACAACTTCTCACATTCGGCTTCGCACAGGTGTTCTAACGCGGTCGTTAAGGGCGGGGTCGATCACCTCCTTGGTCATCCGAGCAGCCCTGCGAGTGCGTCGCGGGCGGCGTTGAGGTCGCTGGCGGAGGGGTGGACGTAGGTGCGCTTCGTGAACGACAGGTCGGCGTGACCGGCCCAGGCGGACACGATCACGTCCGGCACCCTGTTGGTGGCGAGGAAGGTCAAGCAGGCGTGGCGGGCGTCGTACAACCTGACCCGCCGCACCCCGGCCATCTTCATCAGCCCGTAGGCGCGGCGGCGCAACCAGTCCGTCCGAACCGGCTCGCCCAGCTCGTCGACGAGGACGTAGCCGGTGTCCGCGTAGCCCTCGCCGAGGGCGAGCTTCTCGGCCGCCTGCTTCGCCTTGAACGACTTCAGCGCGGCCGTCACCGGGGCCGGCAGGGGGAGGGCGCGGGTGCCCTTCTCGGACTTGGTGTCCTTCTCGACCACCTCGCCGTCGACGAGCGTCCGGGTGTTCTCGATTCGCAGCTCCTCGGCGTCGAGGTCGACATCGATCCAGCGGAGCCCGCACACCTCGGCCGGCCGCATCCCGAGCAGGCTGAGCAGCATCGGGGCGAACAGCCGCTCCTGCTTGATCGCGAGCAGGAACGCCCGAACCTCCTCGGCCCCCCACGGCTGGCGTGCGGCCTTCGCCTTCGCGGCGTCCGTGCGGGCCGCTCGCGGGATCTTCGTGTACTGAGCGACGTTGCGGATCACGAGCTGCCGCCGCACCGCCTCCGTGAGCGCGGCGCGGAGGCGGTTCAGGGTGAGCTGCACCGACCGCAGCCCTAGCCCAGTTCCGGGCTTGCCGCCCCGGGCGCGGCCCTCGGTGAGCATCCAGGCCACCAGGTCGTCGATGTCGCCCTCGGTGAGCTTCTGGAGCGAGCGGGAGCCGAGCCGCAGCCGGGCGGGGCGGAGAGCGTCTCGGTAGTTCGCCGCGGTCGCTGCCTCGACGTCGATCGTCGCCGATCGGAGCCACTCGTCGAGCCACTCGTCGAGTGCCACCTTCGAGGGCACCACGAATGTCCCGTTGCGGGTCTGGTGGCGGACCTTGTCCACCTCGGCGCGCGCCTCGCGCTTCGTGTCGTAGGTGAACGTCTTCTGCCTACGCTTCCCCGTCACCGGGTCGTCGCCGATGTCCACGACGAATCTGTAGCGGGTCTTGCCTGACTTCAACGTGATCTTCTTGATCGGGTCCGACATGCTCCTCCTCAGGTGCCTCGTGCCGTGTCGAGATGCGAATGCTCAGTTGGAAGGTCCGGGGGCGTCACGCCCGCCTGCTTCATCTGGTCGCGGAAGGAGCGGATGACGTCGTCGTGGTCTCGGATGTCTTTCTCCAGCCACTCCTGCTGTTGCAGGAACATCCCCCGGCGCAGAAGTAGGTGCTCCTCGGGTGTGTCAGCGGGGATCTCGGCCGCCTTCGCCCGCTGCCCGTCGCGTTCGCTGATCTTCGCGCTCCGGCGCTCCAGCATCCGTTCGTGTTCTCGGTAGAGCTGGAGGGGTAGGGCAGTCTCGCGTAGCTCGCGCCACGCCTTTTCGTGGTCGTCCGGCCAGTGGGTCGGGAAGATGGCCTCGCCGCTGAACCACTTCGCGGCGGCCCAGGTGTCGACCGAGCGGCCGGGTAGGACTTCGATCGTGTCCTCCGTCCCCACCGGGAAGAGGAGCAGTAGCGGACTCACGCGTAGCACGTAGGCGAGCCCCATGATCTCGGTGAGGGTCACAGCCTTGCGGACCCCGCTCTCCAGGCCGCCTATGACCGTGCGCTTCATGTCCAGCCCGAGCTGAGCTTTCAGCTCGTCGGAGAGCTGCTGCGCGGTGAGGCCGCGCTTCCTGCGGTACTCGGCGACTCGCTGGCCCACCGCGGCGGCGAAGGCTTCGGGCCATGGCTGTGAGGGTTCGGGCACGACGGCCAATCTAGGGCACTCCAGAAAATCTGGCAATCCGAGGAGTCCTTGCCAGATCGTCTGGCTCCGTGTGACACTCAGGCTGTGCCAGAGAATCGGGCATCTAACCGGGTTGACTCCAGGCAATCAGGAGTAGCCCACGACGGATGGAAGGAGGCAGGTCGCATGGAGCACGAGCCGATCGTCACGGTCGCAGCTGCACAGACCGACCTCGGCCAGGCCGCGGCGCCGACCCTCGATGAGATCCGCCACTGGCCGGCGACCGTCGACATCCCGACGGCGAACAGGGCCTTGGGGCTGTCCAGGGCTCACGGGTACGCGATGGCGCAGCGAGGGGAGTACCCGGCCCGCGTACTCAAGGTGGGCGGCCGCTACCGGGTGGTGACGGCCTCGATAGTCCGCCTGCTGAGTGAGGACGGCGAGGTCGGCGCCGCATGACCCCCGGAAACGCAGAACGGCGGCCCTGCCAGGCCGCCGCTGCGATCACATCCCCCACCACCAGCAAGCAGCAGAGGCCATCAGGATCCCATGACCACGCCCCGCACCACAACCGTTGATCCACATGCTCGGGTCGACGTGCTCGGCAAGATCGAGCCCGCCGACCTCGGCCTCACCATCGCCCGGCTCGTGGCGACCGACCCCGACCACGCGATCGTCGTGGCTGCCCGCCTTGCACTGGAGATCGGCGACGCCCAGCGCGTGGCACACCGCGCGCTGCGGGACGCCGCCCTGGACGTGCACGGCGCCCTCAACCCGGCCGAGTGGCGGCGGTGGGCCGAGCAACGCATCCCCTTCGACCAGTTGCAGAGCCGCCGTGGCTTCGAGCGCGGCCCCGACGGGCACTGGCGCATGACACGGGGTGTGGCATGACCGACGACCCGCGTCCGAGCCTGCTCGACGGTGTCCGCTCTGGGGCTTGGCTCGACGAGCAGGTCTTCCCCGAGCTGCGCTACACCGTCCCGCTGATCATCCCAGAGGGCACGACCGTCCTCGCCGGCCCGCCGAAGGTGGGCAAGAGCTGGGCAGTCCTCCACATCGCGCTGTCGGTGTCCGACGGCGGGGAGGTGTTCGGCTGCCTACCGATCGGCAAGAGCCGCCCGGTCCTGTACCTCGCACTGGAGGACGGACACCGCCGCCTCCAAGCCCGCGCGCGGTCGCTCCTGGGCCTCCGGAAGAAGATCCCGGCAGCGCTCGACGTCATCATCGCCGTCCAGCAGGGCCTCGTCGTCGCGACCATCGCCGAGTGGCTCGAACGCCACGGTCCCAATGCCCCACTGGTCATCGTCGACACCCTTGGCAGGATTATGCCTGGTTCCAGGCCCGGAGAGTCCGCCTACGAGCGCGACTACAGGGCGGTCGCCCAGTTCAAGAAGCTCACCGACGACTACCCGGGCGCCTCCCTCATCTTGGTCCACCACACTCGCAAGCTCGCCTCCGACGACTTCGTGGATGGCGTGTCCGGCACCCTCGGCATCACCGGGGCCGCCGACACCACCGTTGTGCTCAGCCGTAGCCGCAGCGACGACGCCGGCCTCCTCAAGGTCACCGGACGCGACGTCCACGAGGGCGAGTACAAGGTCGAGAAGGCCGAGAACGGGCTCTGGCGGCTCGTTGGCGACTCCGCCGATGCTGCGCAGCGCGCCGCCGCGACAGACCGCGTCTCGGTCGGGGTCAGCGACCGGAGCAGCGAGATCATCGGGATCGTTGCCGCCGCGGGAGCCGCCGGGATCGGCCCCTCCAAGGTCGCCGAGAAGATCAGGATTGAGGCAAAGGACGCCGGGCAGTACCTGCGGCGGCTGGTCAAGTCGGGTCGCATCCGGCAGATCGGCCGGGGCCAGTACGTCGCTCTCGATTCGACACATTCGACAGATACGACACAGGGTGCAGGCGGAGACGACGACCGCGCGCTCGGCGCCCCTGACTCCCCTGTCGAAAGAGTCGAAGGTGTCGAATTCCAAGGTGAGTGGCTGGAGGCCACCGCATGAACATCGCCATGGCCGACCAAATCCAGGCCGCCACTGCCGACGCAGACCGCCGGATCCGCAACGCAGCCCAGATCGCCGGTTGGACCATCAGCGACACCGCCGGTCCCGTCGTCCTCGCCATCCTCCGCCGCTGGGTCTCCGGCTCGCTTCACCCCTGCCCCCACCTCCGCGGCCCAGCGCCCGCCGTCGGCCTCGCCTCCCGACCCGGGCAGGTCCTCTGCGGGCCCTGCGGCATCGCCGCCGCGCGATCCCTCCGCGGCACAATCGAGGACCACATCTGCGACGGCTGCCGCACCTGGCGACCTGGTGACGTCTCCCCTGGGGCATCGGTACTCGGCCCCATCACGATCAGCCATGGCCTGTGCTCGGCATGCTTGGCCGACGACGAGGACGGGCTCCGATGAGCCGCGATCCGATAGGGCGCATACCCCCCGGTAGTTACGCCCTCCCAGGCCCGAGGCCGGGCGTGGATCCGGAGTTGTGGACCGCCTGGCGTGACGACGCCGGCAGGCCTCGCCTGACGCGCCGCACCGCCGGCCTGGGCCTCCGCCCGGACCGTCGCTCCGTCGTCTGGGCCGCTATCGCGATCCTGCGGGACATCTCCGCCGCCCGCGGCCGGTACGTCACTGCCACCGGCCGGTGCTGCTGGTGCACGACCACAGTCCTCGGGTCACGCCACGAAAGCCATCTCGGCGGCTGCCTACCCTGTGCCGAGACCCGGCACCCCGCCGAGCTCGCCGCGGTCGCTGCTGCCGCCCGCCGGGCGCTGGAGTACGCCAGCGTCGCCTAACCCCTCCACCTACACTCCGCGCCCCGCTGCACCGACCGCAGCGGGGCGCGGTCGTCGATGACAAGCGGCCCGTCGACGGGCACAGGGACCGCTCACCGCGCCACCACTGCATTCGAACGTCTGATCGATACTGCCTCTACCGGTGAACGCGATCACCGGCAAACCTGACGATGTCGGGGATCCGCCCCGACACCGGGTACGACCAGGACGAACAGACGAGCAGCAGCCCTGATGGTGAACACCTCGACCCGCACTACCGCCGGCACCACCGCCACCACGGGTGGGAACGGGTCAAGCGGCAACGTCGCGTGCGCGGGCGGTAGTGAACGACGGTGGACCGACCGGACGTATGAGCCAGGTCCCGTCGAGCGGCGGCACCTTGCGTCGGGCGTCGGTCGACTCCTCCGCAACGAGCGCACCGCGACCGGGCTGCCCCTGCGCCGGCTGGCCGCCGAGGCTGGCCTCTCGATCGGGATGCTGTCCATGCTGGAGAACGGCCGCCGACGACCCCGACCTGCAACCCTCGCTTCTCTGGCCGCTGTACTGGCCCCCGACGCTGCCGACGAGTTGACGGCCAGGCTCATCACCGCCACCGGCGACAGCCTGCGCCCCGACACTGAAGCAGCGACCAGGGCCCGCCGCCGACGGGCACGCAGGGCCGGCCGGCGCCGCTACGACTCATGGCGGGCCGCCCAGGATCTCGACCGCGCCGCGCGGGAGCGCCTCGTCCGCTCCACCACCGGGCTCGACCGGGCACTCCTCCGCGCCGCGGACCGCCCAGACGCTCCACCTGAACTCATCGACCGCGCGCACCGGACTCTGCTCGCGGCTACCCAGGAGGCTGCAGCCGCCCGCCACATGCAAGCCGAGGCGGAGCGTCGCCTTCAGCACCTTCGCCAGCTCCCCGCCCGGACCATCCACCCCCAGGACCCCGCAGCATGACCACCAACAACGACGACCAGCAGAACGACGGCCCAGACCCCGGATGGGCGCTCGGCGCCATGTCCGCAATCGAGGCAATGGCCCGCACCGGCGCCCGCTTCACCGCCTACGACGTCGCCGAGCGGTATCGGCTCCCCGAACCGCGGCATCACAGCCAGTGGGGACGACTCTTCGCCGCCGCACACGCCGCCGGAACGATCACTCCGGTCGGAGCCACCACCAGCCGACGGCGCACCACTGCCGCGAGTCTGGTCCGCGTCTGGCGAGGCACCGCCTACCTCACCATCACCACTGACGCCGCCGCATAGCCGGGCCCGTCAGCCATATCCACCACCCGCCCGGGGCAGTCACGTGACCGGGCAAACGCCAAGCGCGCACCTGTGCGCGATAGTGATCAGGAGATGTACGAGCGTGAGCACCACGAAGAAGATCGGGTCGACCATCGCGGACATTGCCGCGAAGATCACTGCCAACCGTGCCGAGGTCGAGCGCCTGCAAGCCGAAGCAGCCGAACTGGACCAGCAGCAGCGTTGGGTCGCAGGTGAGGAGCGGCGGGCCCGGCTCGCCGAGATCCGCACCGAGGCCGAGACTCACCTGGGCGGGGCGAGCGAGGCAGCAGAGATCGCGGCCCGAGCCCGGGACCTCGCCGAGGCTGCCCGCCAGCTGCATGCGGCTGGGCGCCGCCGGAACGACCGGCTCACCGCCCTCCGCGCCCGCGCTCTCGCCGAGGGCGTGAAGGCCCACGGCGGCAACGGGCTGCCGCCGTCCCCCGCCGACAACGGCCTCGGACTGCTGGACCACGGACTCGTCCTCGGTCGCTGGCGGTGCCGGCCCGTCGACGCCACCCGGCTCGCGGTCCGCGCGCTCGATGCAGGGGCCGACAGCGCGGTAACCGGAGCCGAGGTGCCGACCTTCGAGGACGACGTCGCCGCGTTCGACGACGAGATGCCGGCCCTATCCAGCGGCCTGCGGTACTACCGGCACACCGGGCACGGCGGGACGTTCTCGTTCGCGGCTCCGCCCGCAGTGATGGACAGCCTCGTGGAGATCACACAGGTCAAATGGCTCGCCCACCAGTGGGGCGTGGATCTCGACGAGCTTCCGGAGGATGTCCGGCCTACTGAGGAGGGAGTGACGGCGCCATGAGCGGCGACGAGCAGGCCCCGCAGCTCACCCGGGCCGACATCGAGCGCCTCGGTCGGGAGAACCCGGAGGCACTGGCCGCGGCGTACCGGGAGGGACGAGTCGACGACGTCCTTGCCGGCCGGGATCGGTGCCAGAGCTGCGGTCGTCCGATTGGCGAATGACACCAGCGCTATCACCCGGTAGGAGCCGCCCGCCGCAACCTCCTCTGTGGCGGGCGGCTCCGCCGTTGCGCTGGAGAGGAAACCCAGCGCGCGATGCGACACGACCCCGAAGAGCTACAAGCCCGCATCTGCGCCCTCCAAGCCGAACTGAGACCCCACCAGCGCCCGACCGCGACAGGCAGATCCGGGCCGTGACAGTGGAGGTCGCTCGTTCAGCGAGTCACTGCCTCCTGGACGTCGTGCACGCATTGCCAGCAGGCTCGCGCCCGCAGCACCGCGGCTTGATCGACTGAACCGTCCCCGTGCTCATCGTGGCGTGCGTGTCGGGTGGCCGCAGCACGCAGCACCCGGGCCGCGAACACAATCCGCTCCCGGGCCTGCTCGGCACCCTGCTCGATCGTGCGTTCCGGGCCGACCAGCTCCGGTAGCCGAAGCGTGCCCGAGTCCGTCCAGTGCTGCGACACCAGCGGGTCGCATTTCCACTGCCAACTGTCGATCGGCCCGATCAGTGGCCCGTCGTCGCTCTGCACGATCGGGATCGCGCACTCGGACGGGTTACTGCCCGGAAAGTGGCAGACGGCGAACGCAGCGACCGGCCGGACGAGGTGCGTGATGGTCAGTTGGTCCACGGGGACCGCGGGATCGGCCAGGTCGTCGCAACACCAGTAGACGACGTTCCAACCGGGCGGTGCGGGGATCCAGAACTTGCTGCTCAGCTTGGCGTCGGTTTCGTCGAAGAGCATCGGGTTCAAGATCTCCTTCGGTGAGGTCTCGGTGATAGCGAGGGGCCGAGCGGGCCATCACGCACGTCTAGTCGCTACGGGCGCCCAGTCCGTAACGCACTGCGAGGAGCAGGCGCCGCCCACGACAAGCCCAAGCCACGCTCGTTCAGTCACGGGCACGGCGCCCACGAGCCCCGTCCGCCTCAGCCGGGGCCCGGGCCGCCGAGATGGGGCCCGCCCGTCCCGAAACGATCAGCGGATCCCGGTAGGCGTGCAGCCTGCTGCTACCAGACCCGCAGCTTGTCTGGCTTCGCCGCGGCCGGCCCGCTCCCCGGGGGCGCAACCGTGTAGCCCAGCTCCCGCAGGACCCGCACCGCCTCGTCTGGCGCGTCTCGCACGGACGTGGCGATCTGCCGCCGGCGCCACCGCTCTCGCCCGTCGGCGAGTACGGCGGGGGCGTTCGGCAGCCGGTCCACCCCAAACTCGTGCAACACGAACTCCAGGAAGTCCTCCAGGCAAGGCCGCATCCGAGGACCGCCGACTGGGAGGTGCAGCTTCGAGAACACGCCCGGATGAGTGGGGTTGCCCAGCGTCAGGATGCGCGTCGCCTGTCCGCTCTCGGCGTGCACGTTCCAGTGGCAGGACGGCACCGTGTGCATGTCCCGGCGGAAGTCCAGGCGCACGATCGGCAGCCTGCCATCGACCGAGAACAAGCCGATGTCGCAGCGCTCCACCGCCAGGTAGGCCCCGACCGCGTCGGCCGTGCACTGGAACGTGATCCGTAGGTGAGCGATCGGCTGATCGTTCTTTGTCAGGACGACCTGTCCATTGCGGGCCGTTGTCTGCACCCGGTAGCGGATGTCGTCCAGGGTGTCAGCCTGGACGATGCGATCGTCGGCCGGCACGGAGGTCGGGACCGGCAGGACGCCGTCCAGGATGTCCTGCACCTCCTGCGCGAACTGTAGTGCCGCCGACTCGACGTCGAACGTCACGCACTATCCCCCAGCAGGAAGTCGATGCCCTCCAGCTCCACCAGCAAGTCCCGTTCCTCCGGCGTCAGCGATCCGTCATCGCCGCGAGCGCGCACAGTCGCCTCGTCCGGCTCCATACGGTCCACGATCTCGCGGCGCCGCGCCTCCAGCTCCTCGCGTGTGTGCTTGACCAGTCGCGCGTTCATGGCGTCCTCCCCGGGGTCGTCTGAACGAGTACCAGTGCACCAGGACCTACCGACAGTCTCCTGTACGGCCCCGCTCCCATGCCAGGTCTGAATGTTGGAGGCGCTGACGGCGGTCGGGCTGCGTTCGGGCTGATGTCCCGTAAACGATCGTCTATGGGACGCTCCCGAGTCGATCACCGGCGCGGAGCACGAGCAGCGTTGATGTTGTCCTGGAACTCGTGTCTGAAATCTACGTCCCAATATTGACCATAGACACCGTTTTAGGGACGCTTAGACCATGAGCGCAGTCGGATACGCACGAGTCAGCACGAGGGACCAGCACCCGGAGGCCCAGATCGACGCCCTCACGGCCGCAGGGTGCGTGCGGGTGTTCGTCGACCACGCCAGCGGGAAGCTCGCGCGCCGGCCCGAGATGGACAAGGCGCTCGACTTCCTCCGGGCCGGGGACACCCTCGTGATCACGAAGCTGGACCGGCTCGGCCGCTCCGTGCACAACCTGGTGGAGCTGGCCGCGGTGCTCGCCGAGCGCGGGATCGACCTCCGCGTCCTGGACCAGGGCATCGACACCTCGACCCCGGGCGGGAAGCTCACCTTCCACATCCTGGGCGCCATCGCGGAGTTCGAGCGCGACCTCATCTCGGAGCGCACCCTCGACGGCTTGGAGGCTGCCCGGGCGCGCGGGCGCAAGGGGGGCCGGCCCTCGAAGCTCACCGCCGCGAAGCTAGCGACGGCACGGAAGCTCTACGACGCCAAGGAGCACACCGTCCAGGAGATCGCCGACATCGTCGGCGTCGGCAGGAGCACCTTGTACCGGGCCCTCACGGAGACGGCGGAGGCATCGACGTGAGTACCACTACGCAGCTCCGGTCACCTTCGCCATGTAGGAGGCGATGACCTCAGTAAGGACGTCGCGTCCAACACCGGCAACACCCGAAGCGGCCGTGCGAAGGCGGGACCGCCTGTCCGGCTCCGGCTCGCACTCAGCCGCCTCCGCGAGCGCGGCGATCAGGTGGGTTGCGAGCTGGTCGGCTCGATCGGGCCAAGCGCCGACCTCCCGCAATCCGCGTTCGGTCACCCCGTTCACTAGCCAGGTGCCGCGCATGTCGCCTCGCCCGCCCCCGCTGGTTGTGACCATGCCGGCCCCAACCAGGCGCCGGACCGAGCGATGAGCCTCTTGGTGGTCGAGCCCGAGGGCGTCATAGATCGTTGGCATGTCCGGGAAATCTTGGCCGTCGATCTCGGTAGCTCGCACGATTTCGACAAGTACTCGAACGTCTATCTGGTGCCAGAGGTCATCCACGACGGCGCGCTGTTGCTGGCTGGCATCAGCAGCGGGATGTTGCTCGGTTGACATCTCAGTCGCGGCCGCCGACCGCTAGTTCGAAGCACGAACCGCAGACACTGAGCGGTGCGTTCTCCTCGGTGTAGGGCGGCGTGACCCCGGTCCAGTAGACGGCGCTGCACTTCGCGCACGTCTCTGCGTCCGGCCGATCGAGGCAGTTCGGGCAGACGGGCCCCTCACCGGCCAACCCGTCCTCCTCGGAGCAGTAGAGCACCGACTCCGCGTCGGGTGAGACGGCCTCCCCGCAGTTGCCGCACTGCTCTGTGTCGTTCAGGTGCATCAGTGGTCCATTCGGAAGTAGGTAGACAGTGAGCCCGCACCGCCGTGCGGCGCATGATCAGAATCTTGGCGCGGCCCGGGATTGTTACGCTTGTGCGCCGCCGTCAGGTTCAACGGCCGAGGGCACGCGCCTTCGCTGCAGCGAACTCCGCCTCACTCAGCGCACCGGCCTGATGCAGCTGGGCGAGCTGGGCAAGTTGAGCGGACAGATCGTGCAGTTGGGCGACCGGAGGGTGCGCCATCGCGTGCTCCAGCGCGTCGCGCAGCGCCTCGAACTCGGGCTGCTGCTTGCGGGTGAAGATCACGGAGTTCTCGTCGTTGGCGGCATCGAACGTCTGCCGCCCGTACCGCGCGGTGCGCTCGTTGCCACCCGAGATGGTGAGCTGGATGAACCCGTTCGCCAGAATCCCGGCCGGTTTTAGTTGGACGGCTGTCACTGAGGCCAGCGGGATCCGCTTGGCGCCGCTAGCGCCGACCAGCGCCGCCACGCCCCGCTTCGCGATCTCGACGAAGGTGCCATCGAAGCTAATCTGACCGCCCATGTGGCCGCGCGCGGTGACGGTAAAGCCGTTCATCTGATGCCTCTCGGGGAGCAAGAGTTGGTCATGGTCAACCTCGTGGAGGTGGCGTCTGGGGTTACAGGCGTGAGACCACCCGCACGCCCTCGCATCGGAGACGCGCCCCCGCAATCCGGGTAGCCCGGTCGCTCTGGCGAGGAGCAGGACTAGACCAGCGCCCCTCCCGCGGCAGCGACCGCTGTGGGGTCGAACTGGACGTCTCGTTCTTCGCGGACGGCAGCGACGACGGCACGCATGACGTGAGCCGCGAGTTCGGGTTGTTCCCGGTGGACGAGATGCCCAGCGGTGTCGGCGATGACGTGCACAGCGCCGAGGCGCTCGACCCACTCGCGCTGCTTCTCCTGCCAGATCTGATCGACCTCGGTGAGCGTGAGGGGTTCGTGCCACGGCGCCGGCTCGTTCCGGAGCCACCGCCCAATCGCAGCTGACAGGACTACGGAGCGGCCTCGGCTGGTGGGGCGAGCCTCGGCGATCTCGGCGTAACTCCGCCGCCAGGAGAACTGGATGCTTCCATGCTCGCCGTCTGGGACAAGATCGTCACGCTCGAACAGACCGGCGATCGGGCTCCAGTGCGTTGGGTCGATCAACATTATGCCCTCGACCTCGCCCGGCCATCGGGCCGCGAACTGGTCCGCGATGAACGCGCCGATCGACGCGGTGACGAGCACGTAGGGAGGAGCGACGCCGGCTGCATGGAGGAGGGTGCGGAGATGCTCGGCTGCCCACTTCCCGCCACGGGGAACGCCGGCCATCTCGGTCGCAAGGGGATCGCTCCCGCCCAGCCCGGGGCGGCCATAGGTGATCAGGGTGGTCGCGGACTGCGCGAGCGTTACGAACTCTGCCCACTGATCGTGAGCGCCTCCTGCGCTCGACAGGCAGACCACCGGCGGGGCTCCCTCTCCGGTGATCCGAAGGGCGACCCGACGTCCAAGGACTTCGACCAGGCGTTCTTCCGTCTTTGGCACGTTCACCCGTGACCTCCTAGCCGGCGCCGCCCCGCGCGAACGCTCGCATCCATCGATCGTCGCCGTGTTAGCAGTGGTGACCACCCGGATCCTGCCGCGCGAGACGCGAGCGCTCGCCGAGCAGCTCCGCGACCTCCTTCGCCAGTAAGTCGCGGAGAGCAGCCGATGACCGGCCGCTATCGGGAGGATCAGGAGAGGCGCTGCGGGGCGTCGTTGTGGTCCTGCTCGGTGACCGCAGGTGCGGGCATCTCCTCGCCCCACGCCCGCCGGTACTCCTTGGCGGCGGCAGCCCGCGCGTCACCGTCAAGCCGCTCGAACTGCGGACGATCATCGGACAGCGCGCTCATGCGTCGAGCGCAACTCCGAACGGGGGACCCAACGCTTCGTGCGCGCCGTCAGCCTACTTCGCCGGCCGGACGAGCCAGACCTTGCCGGGCTACGTCTCTAGTCCAAGCTGCTCCAGGCGGAGGCGGACGATCGTGGTCACCAGATCGGCCATCGACGGCGGGCTCAACTCCGCTGCACGCTCCTCCAGTACCGTGATCTCCTCCGCGGTAAGCCGGAGCGGGTACGCAACGAGCAGGTCCGCCGTGGGCCGGCGTGTGCGACGGCGCCGGATGGGCACCGGCGTCCGGCGCCGCGGACCCGGGCCGTACTCGTCGGCGAGCTGGTCGTAGACGGCGTCGAACGCGTCCAAGAAGAAGACCTCGTGGGTAGCACCCGCTTCGTTCTTCGCCTGCCGGACGCGCTCGAACAGGGCGGCCGGTAGGCGAAACTGCCTGACGGGTTGCTCGCGCAGCGGTGTCGGTGATGGCGTGGGCTCGGGTGCCTGCTTCGGCCGCGTTGGCCACCGCGCCTTTCGCTGGGCCGCGTTTGCCGACATGCCTCCCCTTCGGTGCTACTCCGTTGCCCAGGAGCCGGGCGGCTCGCTGGGGGGTGGGGTGCCTTCCAGGGGTGGGGTGGGTGCGGGAATGCTCCCGTGCGCGGGAGGAGCGCGGTAGTCGCCCGATCGGTCAGGTGAACGCGAACCGGCCCCGCTCCCGGGGTGTCGAGGGAGGAGCGGGGCCGCCGAGGGTGATCAGTCACCCAGCCGCGGGGTGGTCGGCTGGGGTACTGGCCGCCCAGTGGGGTGGGAGCCGGTTCTCGGGGAGCCTCACCAAGGCTCGTCGTCGGCGGCTGCTGCGCCGAGGAACACGTCACCGGTCCGCGCGATCCGGGCTGCGACGGCGAGACGGCCACGGGCAGCCTCCGCGCGCCACTGGACGCCGTGCCCGGCACCCCCGCACCGACACCGGCAGGTGTCCGGGTGGGAGTACGCGTCCCGGCAACCACCCTCGTCGCAGACTGCGCCAGCAGCGATGGCCTCCGCGGCGGCGACGACTGTGCCGGCCTCGTCGGCTGGGGTGTTGATGCTGGATACGGTCTGCATAGGGGGGACTATACAGACGGATCTTCCGGGGTGGCAACCCCGGTCTATACAGTGGTGTACGTGGTCGACCTCGAAGCCATCCGCGCCATTCCGGACCCGGTCGCGCGGATCCGGGCGGTGAACGCCGCCATCGCCGAGGCGACTGCCCGCACCGCCCAGCTCGCCGACATCACCAACGTGACAGTCCGCGAGATGCGCCGGACGATGAGCCTCGCCGAGGTCGCGCAGGCGCTCGGCGTCAGCAGGGGCCGCGTCCAGCAGCTCTCCAAGCCGCGCAGCGGAGCCCCGGAGTCCTGACTTCGCTGGCGGGGAGCCAGGCCAGGCGGGACCGGGGCCGCTCAGCGGCTGCGCTACGCGATCATGAATCTGATCACCGGATCGTCCGCGAGGTCGGTCATCGCGACAGGCTGAAAACGATCAGAAACAGGCCGTAGGCCAGCGACAGCGTGACGAACCCCCACAGCAGGACCGCGCCCAGCGTCGACCTTGGCGTCCGGGGGTGGCGCGCGCCGAGCAGCTTCCGACCATGGCTCACGTCCGCACGACCTCGGCCAGGCGCTGGCGGGCGTCGTCGAGGTTGTTACGGATCGAGCAGGGGTAGACCCCGCGGCCGGACTGGCCGCCGGATGAGCAGGAGCGGCAGTGCCCGGTGCCGTCGTCGACGTGCTCGGGGTCGAGTCGGTCGATCATCGACGGTTGCGACATGAACAGCGCGACGAGCGGCGGTATCCCGGGCACACACGCAGCGTGGCGTGATCAACACAGAGGGCGGTAGGACAGCGCGTCCTACTAGGACAGCATGTCCTACCTGATGCGCAGACCCAGGCGGGCGGCAAGCGTGACGAGCCGCTCGGTGTTCGCGGCGCGGTCGCGCAGCTCGCGGTAGATCTGCTTCGGCTGGGTCTGGAACCGCGCCCACGACGGGGCGATGCGGACCATCTCGTCGAGGGTGTCCAGGGCGGCGCCGTCGTGGCCGAGTCGGGTGTGCGCGAGAGCGACGTCGGACAGGTGCCGCGCCCGTGACGCGACCGGCAGCGCCGGGTCCCGTGGCATCCGCTCGCCGGTCGTCAGCGCGCCCTCGTAGTGCTCGGTGACGATGTCCATATCCACGGTCTGCATCAGGACCTGGTCGGGGCCGAACGCGCTCTCGTAGTCGTTGCGGTTCCCGGTGTGCCCGGCCGCCTCTGCTGCCTCTCCGAGTAGCACGCGCGCCGTGGGGCGGTCCTGCGCGCGGGCGGCCGCGGTCGCACCGGTGATGAGCAGCGACCCGTACAGCGCCCACGCCGGCAGCGCCGAGGCGCCGGTCGGGGCGACCCGGGCGGCGGTTGCGGTGGCGAGCTTGTGTGACTCGACGAACCGGCCCTGCGTGAGGAGCAGCCACGACAGCGAGCAGCGCAGCGCCTCGACCCGGAGCGGGTCGGTGCCAGTGGCTGCGAAGTTCAGCGCCTCGCGGAGTGCCAGGTGGGCGACGTCGGGGTAGCCGAGGTGCACGAGCGTGCAGGCGGCGAGCTGGTGTAGCTGCGTTGCGATGTCGTGCGCGGCCGACTGGTCGTCGGCGCGCGCCTCGCGGACCGTAGCCCGGGACTGGGCGAGCGCGCCCGGCAATAGCTGCCCGAGCTGGTCGTAGCGGCCGGCCCAGTACGAACCCCAACCCGCCCGGACCGCTTGGCGGCCCGCCGCGACGGTGATGGGCTCGACGTCGGGATCGTCGCCGATGAGATCGTCGACGTAGGTTAGGGCCGCGCGGATGGCGACGGCACCGGAGTGCTCCCCCGGGTCTGGGAGCGGCGTGGTCTTCGACAGCAGCTCGCCCGCGTCGACGTCGAGCGCGCGGGCGATGCTCTGCAGGCTCGCGATCGACAGCGTGTGCCGGCTGCCCTGCTCGAGCTTTCGGATGAGGTCGACTGACACACCGGCCGCGGTGGCTAGCTCCTGCTGTGTCCGGTCGCCGCGCAGTTGTGCGATGCGCTGCCCGATGGTCGGGCCGATGCCCTGGTCCATGTCCGAGACCCCGTCCTCGGTCCGCGCCCCCGGAGCCTGGCCGCTTGCGGGGGCTCTGTCGTCCCGTGGTCACGGTACATCGCGTGTGGGGCTTCCTTCCTGGACAACAGGATTGATCACGTCTGGCGAGGCATCACGAGCTCAGGCGGGAGACCAGGGCGGTGGGGGTCTTTTCGCGCAGCGGGTCTAGCGTGTCGCCCGAAGCTGCCGCGGCGGATGGTCTGACGGGTGATGATCGAGAAGAAGATCTCGACCATGTTCAGCCAGGACCCGCTGGTCGGGGTGAAGTGCAGGGTGATCCGCGGGTTCCGCGCCAGCCACGCACGCACTGCGGGGTGCTTGTGGGTGGCGTAGTTGTCGACCACCAGGTGCAGCTTGCGCCGCGGGTAGGCCTTCGCGACCTGCTTGAGGAAGCGCAGAAACTCCTGGTGACGGTGGCGCGGCAGGCACACCTGCTCCACCCGCCCGGTCGCGACCTCCAAGGCGGCGAACAGTGTGGTGGTGCCATGACGGACATAGTCATGGGTGGCCTTCTCCGGCAACCCGGGCATGATCGGCAGGATCGGAGCGGTCCGGTCCAATGCCTGGACCTGCGACTTCTCATCCACGCAGAGCACGACGGCCTTGTCCGGCGGGTTCAGATACAGCCCGACCACATCGCGGATCTTGGCCTCCAACTCGGGGTCGGTGGAGAACTTGACGCTCCCGTGACTCCCGCGGGGCGCTGCTGTCGGAAGGGACTCCGCGTGCAGATCGCCACGTTCGTCGTCTCGGTCATCGCGCTCGCCACGTCCATGTCAGTTCTCGGCTGGAACGTCGCCCAGTTCGTGCTGACGGGCGGCCGCGCCAAGGTCGAGTTGATCGCGGGCGTGCTCGGTGCCGGCGGCGTCATCACCGTCCGGCCTGGCCCTGGCCTGGCCCAGCAGCTCGACGACCTCGCCGCCGAGCACGGCTACACGCGGCGCGTGATCGGGGTGATCGTGAGGAACACGGGTCGCGCCCCCGTCCGCGTGCAGCAGTGGGGCATCACCTGTCCCGGCGCCGCGACGTTCCACCCACTCGCAGACTCCATGGGGCCGGACCTCCCGGCAACGATCGAGGCCGGCGCACAGGAGATGTGGGTCGTCGACCTGCATCCCGCGGTGGCCCTGTCGCGGGCATCCGGAGCTGCTCTCCAGCAGCAACCGCCAGCCGTGAGCGGGCTCGTTGAGCTGGGCACAGGGCGGACGCTGACGTCACCGACGTCGCTTCGTGTCGCCTGAGCGTGGTCACGGATCGTGACGGGACAGGGTAGTCGACCTCGGGGGGGAGCGGAGCCCTGGCCGGGGCACGCCACGCGCGGGCGACGCGCGCGCGCCCGCGACAGCCCACGATAACAGGGGGCGACTGCCGCATCGCTGCCTTCAAGGTGCCCCTTCGTTCGACTACTCAACGTGACAGAGGCGTCCGACCCGGCACGGCGGGTCGGACGCCTCTGTGTGGTGCTGCTCGCGGTGGTCGAGCCTCAGTCCACCTTGGGCACTTCCTCGTCGGGCACGCCGCAGCCGTCGCCGCCCGCGGCGCGGTCGAGCTGTCCGACGAGGCGGGCCAGGAGACGCTGTGCCTTCACGAGGGCCACCTCCTGCTCCGCGGTCGGGGCGTGCTCGCCGGAGGTCATGTAGTCCCGGGTGATGACGTGCTCGACGGCGTCGAGCAGCTCCAACGTGCGGTCCGCGATGGACGACCAGCAGGCGAACCGGCGGGCCCGGTCGGACACCTGCATATCTGGCGACGCCAGCCAAGTCCACATAGCGAACGCGGCGTAGGCCTCGACGCCCAGCGGGAGTGTGATCGCTGAGTTGATTACGAACGAGTCGGCGATGCCCGGGAGCAGCCGCACCGGGCCGAACCCGGCCAGCTCACCCAGCCCGACCCAGCCGCCCCAGATGCTCACGAACGCCCCCGCGGCGATGATGAGCAGCGGCCACCGCGGTACGCGGGAACATGCGGTGCGCCCGGGTGCATCTGCGGCGCCGCCGACCAGGCCGTCTGCGACGATCTCAGCGGCCTCAGAGACGGGCTCTGCGGGCACGTCCGCCGCGGCCTGCTCGTCCGTCTGCGGCTGATCGTCGGTGCGCTCCCGCACGTGCTCAGAGTGCGTCTCGGGTGCGTCCGGGAGGTCCGGCACGACCGTGAGCGCTCGCGCCGGGGTGGTCGGGTCAAAGCCCTCGGCGCGGAGTGCGTCGAGGGCGGCGCCAGCGCGGGGCGCACCGACCTTGCAGTCGCGGATGACCTGGCGCTTGGCCGGCCACGCGCCCAGCTCGGTAGCCAGTGCGCGGACCTGGTCGACGAGGACCTCGGACGGGGTCGGGTAGACGCTCGTCATCGGCCCGCCTCCCCGCCGTCCAGCAGGGCATAGATCTCGTCACGGACGGCGGCGGACATGCCGGTGTGCTCGTACTGTCCGTCTGCCCAGGAGCGCAGTCCTGTCGCCACCTCGTCGGGCTCCAGGCCCATAGCGGCGGCCACGTGGCCGAGCGGGGCGCTGTAGGCGAGTGCCTCGGCGACCGTCACCCACCGCACGGCGAGGATGTAGTCGGCGAGCGCCTGGCCGCAGACCAGGACGTCGAGCGCGTCAGCCCGGAGCCGGCCGACCGGTTCGGGCTCGCCGAGGCCATGGCGGGCTTTGACGAGTGGGGTCGTGTGTGCCTCGTAGCCGGCGAGCAGTTCGCGCAGGGACGCGCCGGCGAGGTCGGCGGGGCGGGTGACGTCGGGTCGGGTGGTTGGATCGTGCACGGGTCGGACCTCCGGATCCGATCAAGGCCCTCGGCCGGTGGTTGGATCACCGCGCCGGGGGCCGCCCCGTCTCACAGTCGTCTCACGGACCGTGCAGACGGGGGCGGATTTGGAGGCCCTGCCTGGGATTACTGCCGCCGTAGCGGGGCCGTTGAGACCCGCTGGACGCTGCCTCGGTCGCTGGCAGTCAAGGGGTCAGGGGTTCGAATCCCCTCAGCTCCACCGAGTCGATCAAGAGTATTTCCAGGTCAAGAGCTTGATCAGTCCAGTGAGTCTTGCGTCCTTTATGGACGCCTGCGGTGGCCGTCTCACATCCAGTCACTGGCCGCCTCCGGAACAGCTCTTGAATCCAACAGGTCGGCGATCAACATCTCGGGTGCCGGCCCGCGTCGTTTCGGGCTCGGCTCGGGGTGGAGAGCGTCGGCCGGACGGCTGCTACCTGGGCTTCTTTGGAGCCTCTGCGGTGGCGCCGCCACCGTCGCGGCTCCCATACGTGCTAGCGCCGGGGCCTCACGGATGCTCTCGGCATCCGAGGCCGAATGCGCGAGCTTGATGAGTTTCTGGGCGCGTCAAGTGCGATGCGTCCTACCCGTCTGGATCAAGCTGCTGTCCACCGTGCTGCACGACTGGAACGACCAGGACGCGCAGCGCATCCTCGAACGGATCCGGGCCGCCGCACCCCGAGGAGCGCGTCTGGTGGTCGTCGACGTCGTCCTGCCGGACGGGGACGACCACCATCTCGGCAAGATCTCCGACCTGACCATGCTCGCGATTGTCGGTGGCAGAGAACGCACCCGGTCGGAGTTCACCGAGCTGCTCGCCCGCTCAGGTTTCGTGCTGGACCGCGTCGCGCGGTCTAGCGTGTCGGGGTACTCGGTCCTCGTGGCAACCCTGCAGGACTCGTGAGCTTGGCGACGCCCTCAACGTCGGCAGCGGCCGGGTGCGGACGCCCGACTACGCACTGCGGCCGCCGAGGTGCTCGGCGAAGTGACGCTCGATGGCATGGTAGAGCCGCGCCCGGTTCTCCGGGTTGTCGAAGCCGTGACCCTCGTCGTCGGCGACGAGGTACTCCACGGGTACGCCGCGCTCGCGCAGTGAGGTGACGATGGTGTCGGACTGCTCCTGGGGGACGCGGACGTCGTTCGCTCCTTGCGCGACCAGCAGCGGGGTGGCGATTCGCTCGACCATGGTGATCGGTGAGCGGGCGAGCATGTCGGCCTCCTGCTCCGGGTCGTCGGGGTCACCGATGTAGCGGTAGAAGCTGTTACCGAAGTAGGGGCGGCCGAACGGCGGCAGGGTACGCAGGAATTGCACGAGGTCGGAGATGCCGACGTAGTCGACGGCCGCGGCAAAGCGGTCAGGGGTGACCGCCGCGCCGATGAGGGCGGCGTAGCCGCCGTAGGATCCCCCGTAGATCCCGACCCGCTCAGGATCGGCGTAACCCTGCGTGATCGCCCAGTCGACGGCGTCGATGAGGTCGTCGTGCATGGCACGGGCGAACTCGCCGATCGCGGCGGTGACGTGTCGGCGGCCATGACCGGTGGATCCGCGGAAGTTGACCTGCAGCACCGCGTAGCCGCGGTTGGCCAGGAGTTGCACCTCCGGGTTGAAACCCCAGGCGTCATGCGCCCACGGTCCGCCGTGCACCAGGAGGACCAGGGGGAGGTTGCGCGGCTGGGTACCGACCGGGAGGGTGAGGAAGGCGGGCAGCGGCAGCTCGTCGCGGGCGGGAAGACGAACCGGCGTCATTGGCGCCATGCTGTCCGGATCGACGTGGGGGAAGCTGCGGAACAGCAGCCGGCTCTCGCCCGTCGCATGGTCGTAGTACCAGGTCACGCCCGGGTCGCGGTCGTGGGTGAAGGTCGCGACCCAGCGCATCTCGGAATCGTCGGAGGACGCTGTGGCCAACACGCCGTCGGAGAGCTCCTGCAACGCCGCGTGGACCCGGGCGAAGTGCGGGTCCACCGCCTCGACGTGTGGGCGGTCGCCGACGAACCGGGCCGCGAGGATCTTGCCGGTGCGTCGACTCGTGTACACGGCGGGTGGCAGCACGTCGGGCAGCATGACGCCGCTGATGTCGAGGTCGTGCCCGTCGACGGCGGCGACGACGGTCTCCTCACCGGTGTCACGGTCGATGCGGACGAGCCGAAGGTTGTCGGAGTCCTGATAGGACCCCAGGAGAAGGCCCTTTCCGTCGCCGGTGACCTGCTGGGGGTGGACGCCTATGGGGTACTCGGCGCCACCCATGTGGCCCAGCAGTCGCTCCTCTCCGGTAGCGGGCTCGATCGCACGGATCTCGACGCTGCCGTCCTCGGTCAGCACCGTCCGGAAGGCCGGCTCACCGGCGCGGTCGAGCAGGACGGTGTCTCCCGGGGTTTCCTGCTCGCGGTGCACGGTCGTCTCACCGGTGCTGACATCGATCCGGAACGCGTCGATGAACATCGGCCGCTTGTTCATCCAGACCAGCACGGTCCCCTTCGCCGATGGGTAGGGCTCGACTTCGAGCACCCGGGAACCGGGGTCCATCGGGGTCAGGTCGACCGCGGCCGTGTCCGGGTGGTCGAGGTCGACCCGGTGGAGATGCCAGTCCTCGTTGCCGTCGGTGTCCTGGAGATAGACCAGCCAACGGGGGTCATCGGTCCAGTGGTAGACGGTGATTCCACGGCGGGTGTCGTGGGTGACCGGCACGGCGTCATCGTGGTCCTGGTCGACGCCACGGACCCAGACGTTGCGCCGCCCGCGGTGCGGAGCCAGGTAGGCGATCCGTGTGCCGTCCGGGGAGATCGACGGATTCGCGAACTGCGGGTCGGCGAAGAATTCGTCGACGTCGATCAGTTCGGGCGTGGAACGGTGCGGTGGGGCGGTGGTCATCATGCTCCGTCGGGTCGCGGCGACGATCGGACGTGGCAGCGGCTTCAGGCCGGCTACGGGATCGGTCAGGTCAGGAACACCGGCGGGTTCTCACCGCTGAGGCGATAGTTGGGGCGGGGTCGTTCGAGGCGGATCGACTCGAGCACGGTGTAGGCGTGGTACTTGGTCTGGCTGGTCACCCCGGCCAGACGCTCCCACCAGAGCCGACCGTCGCTCGTCTGCTTCTCCAGAACGTACTTCGTGGTGAAGTTCGCCATCGAGTTGATCCAGTTCTCGCTGCCGACGAACACCCGGTCCCATCCGGCGCCGTCCAGGACGCTGAGCAGGGCGTCCGAACGGCTGAACCGCTCGACCGCCGCGGTGGCGCCGTCGAGGACGTCGGCGAAGTACTCCACGCAGGTCCGCACGTCGGAGTAGGTGCCGAAATGCATGTGGTGTCCGCCGACGAAGAAATCGAAGTCGTAGGAGAGGATCTGCTTCTGAGCCTCGTACCAGCCCGTGATGTTCTGCGAGGCGTCGCAGTGCATGAAGGTCGCGCTGCCCGGGCTCACGATGTCGATTGCGGTCAGGACTTTCTCGGCCGGGGCGTAGATGAAGATGTTGCCTGGGCAGTGGTTCTCGCCCCGGTACGACAGCTCGAGCGTCGTCCCGCCGACGACGAGGGTGTGGTCGTCGGCGAAGGTCGTGGTCGGCAGCGGACGCAGCGGGTCGGGGAAGCGCTCGAGGAGTTCCCGGGTGATCCTGTGGGCGATGATCTCGACGCCAGACCCGTAGACGGCTGCCGCGCCGATGTGGTCGGTGTGCCAGTGGCTGTAGACGACGTGGGTGACGGGCTGATCGGTGACATCGGCGATCGCGGTGAGCATGTTCTCCCCGATGGTCGGCGGGGCGTCGATGACGACGACCCCGTCGTCGGTCACCACGAACGCGGCGTCGTAGCCGCCACTGGTGACCCAGTGGAAGCCTCCGCGGAGCTGCTGGACGTGGTAGCCGAACCGTTGGAAGTGCTCGCTGCGGAAGTACGGGGGGTAGTACTCCGTGGGATCGGCGGGGTCATCGTGACCGGACCGGGGAAATCCGTAGTGGTCGATACCGAAGAACTCCGGCTCGTCGGTCGCGGAGATGGGCTTCTGGGATGAGGGGCACATGGGTTCTCCGGGTTTCGTGAGGAGCGGATCAGTTGCCGTGGTCGGCGGTGCGACGGGGGTAGAGCCACCGTCGCAGCAGGCCGGTCACGGCCGGCATCATGAGGTAGGTCATCACGGTGCTGAACAGGACGGCGAACAGCGCGGCGCGTACCGGGAGCGGGAGTGCCCCGAGCAGCGGGCCGAGGAGCCCGTTGGCCAGCAGCGAGACGGGGAGCACCGCGATCCCCGAGGCGACAGCCATCTTCCAGCGCGGTGGTGCGACCGTCGCCGCGCCGGACGGAGCGCGGCACCAGGTCTCCATGCCCGAGACGGTCCGTGGTGCGCCCTCGTCGTCCCGGCCGGGGCGTGCGACGGGTGTGGCGCCGGGTTCCGGCTCGTCGGGCGGGGTCACGGTGCGGTGTGCACGAGGTGTTTGGTCTCCTGGAACTCCTCCAGCCCGCGCACACCGTTGAGACGGCCCACCCCGGACTGCTTGTAGCCGCCTTCCTCGAACTGGTCGGGCACGACGGCCCAGGTGTTGGTCCACACCGTCCCGGCCTGGAGTCGGCGTCCGACCCGCCACGGCCGGTCGACGTCTCGCGTCCAGAGGCTGGCAGCCAGGCCGAAGTCTGTGGCGTTGGCACGCTCGACCGCGTCGAGTTCGGCGTCGAAGATCTCGAACGTCGCGACCGGGCCGAACACCTCGCGTTGCACGATCGGTGCCGTGACGTCGGTGACCTCGACCAGCGACGGGCCGAGCAGCGTGCCTTTCCGGCTGCCCCGCAGGAGCACGGTGCCATCCGCGGCGGCATCGGCGACGGCCTGTTCGACCCGCCGGGCGTTCGCCTCGTCGATCATGGCGCCCATGTCGGAGGACGGGTCGAGACCGGGGCCGACGCGGACCGCGCGCAACGCGTCGACGAGCCGCCTGCGCAGCTCGTCGGCGATGCCGCGCTGAGCGAGGATCCGGCTACCGGCCATGCAGAACTGCCCGGCGAACGTGGTGACGGCCTTGGTGAGCACGGGAACGGCGGCGTCGAGGTCGGCATCGTCGAACACGATCATGGGTGTCTTGCCGCCCAGCTCCAGTGACAGGCCCTTGAGCGTGGGAGCGGCGGCCTCCATGATCAGCCGCCCGACCGCGGTCGACCCCGTGTAGCTCACGACGTCGACGTCGGCGGAGGAGACCAGCAGGCGCGCACCGTCGGACCCGCTCTCGGTGAAGACGTTGACGACTCCGGTGGGCAGGCTCGGGGCCGAGGCGATGATCTCGGCGAGCAACTCGTTGACCAGCCCGGTCTGCGCCGGCATCTTCATGGCGACGGTGCAGCCGGCAGCCAGGGCGGGCGCGAACGAGCGCGTCGAAAGGATCACCGGTGAGTTCCAGGGCACGATGATCCCGGCGACGCCTGCCGGCTCCTTCAGGGTCATCGAGTACATCCCCGGGCGGACTTCGGCGGCACGGCCGTGCTCGCACAGTGCCAGCGCGGCGTAATAGCGCAGCTTGGCCGCGGACGGGCCGACCTCGATGGCGGCCTCGCTCAGCGTCTTGCCGTTCTCGCGGGACAGCAGATCGATGATCTCGTCGCTACGGGCCTCGAGCCGATCGGCGATCTCCGACAGTGCAGCGGCACGCAGATGCCGATCCCGCGACCACTGCGTGGCGGTGAATGCGCGGCGAGCAGCGGCGATCGCGGCCCGGGCGTGCTCGGCGCCGCCGTCGGCGAACGTTCCCAGCACCTGCCCGGTGGCGGGGTCTCGGGACTTCCGCCGTGTCCCTGCGTCGTACGTGCCGCCGTTGTGCTGGTGGAGGGCATCCGGTGATGGGGTGGGCTTCGGCATCTGATGGCCTTTCGTCGTCGCCGAGGCCACGGTAGGAAGGTCCGTCGTGGGAGGCATCGGTTGTGCTATCCGTCGCGACCGAGCATGGCCGCAAGGTCGCGCCGGGAGCGGAGCCCGAGCTTGGCGAACACGTGCGACAGGTGATGCCCGACGGTGCGGTCGCTGATCCGCATACGGGCCCCGATCTCCCGGTTGGTCAGATCGCCGGCGGCAAGCTGGGCCACCCGGCGTTCCTGTGCGGTGAGCGTTGCCAGGCCCGTGCCGGCGGCAGTGGCACGGCGTGCGGGCGCCTTCGTGAGGCGCTGCTCGCGCCGGGCCCGCTCGAGCATCGGGCGCGCTCCCAGGGCGTGGAAGGTCTCGGCAGCGGCGTCGAGATGCTGGCGGGCGTCCTGGCGCCGCCGCTGTCGCCGCAACCACTCGCCGTAGAGCAGGCGGGCCCGTGCGTGATCGAACGGGCGCCGGGACGCGCCGGGCACGTCCAGCGCCGCCCGGTAGGACCGTTCGGCGGCGGGTTCGTCCAGCAGTGCGCGTGCCAGGTGCGCGGTGAATCTCGCCCAGTGCGCGCCGGTGCGCCGTACCCAGGCGTCGAGCGCCTCGGCGCGGCGCCGGCCGATCTCCGGCCGCCGCGCGTGCACGGCGGCCTCGATCGTGTCCAGGCTGGCCAGCAGCGCGACGGTCGGATGTGCTGCCTCGTGCCCGTGCTCGTCCAGGCGGGCGAGCAGGTCGAGTGCAGCATCGGCGCGACCGGCCGCCAGAGCGGCCGTTCCACGGTTCCAGTGGGCCGAGGCGCTGACCGCACGGTCGCGGCGCGGCCTGGCCAGCTGCAGGGTCCGAACGGTCAGATGGTCGACGCTGCGGCCGTCACCGCGGACGGCGGCGAGCCATCCGAGGCAGTTCCGGCACTCCGCAGCGATGTGCTCGGCGCCGATCCGCTCGGCCGACGCGAGCCCCTCGGCCGCGGCGTCCTCCGCGGCGGCCCACCGGCCCGCGGCGATGTCGAGTCGCGCGATCCGAGCCAGCGCCGCAGCGAGCGAGGTGCCATCGGCGTGACGGCGGTGCCTGCGGGCAAGGGCGTGCACGGCATCGGCGAGTGGCTCGTCGAGGCCCCACACCAGTCCCAGCGGTGACGTCGGGAGCAGCTGCGACTCCACCCGGGAGATGTGCGCCATGACGTCACCGAGATCGACGTCACCGAGATCGACGTCACCGAGATCGGCCGACGACTCGGCCCGGGCCGGGTCCGTCGCCGGTCCCCACCACGTCCGGACGATCGGGAGGACGTCGGGCAGTCCGGGGGTCGTCAGCTCCGTGAGACGAGTGAGGGTCTCGCCGACGAGGTCGTCGCGGGCCGCGGACCATCCCGCGTGCAGGGCAGCGGCGCCCAGCTCCACCCTCGTGCGTGGATCGTCGAACTCGGCGATGTCGCGACTGAGCGATCGGTGGGCCCGTTCCAGAGACCCCTCGGCGAGTTCGAGTACCCCGCGCAGGCCGCGGCTGGCGCGGGTGGCCTGGACCTCGTCGGTCAGGCTCCGGGCATCGGCCAGCAACCGGCGCGCCATCGTGGCGTCCCCGCCGTGCCAGGCGGCCACGGCCGCGCCGGCGAGCCTGCGGGTCGCAGCGGCCGGGTCGGCGGAGAGCTCGGCGGCCCGCCGCAGGATCGGTACCGCGCCGGCGCCCGAGGGCACCGTCTGCTCGAGCAGCCCGGCGATCTCCTCGTCGACGTCGTGAACGGTCGCCGCCCGGTGCCAGACATGCCCGCGACTGCCCGGGGGAAGCGCGGCGGCCAGGGTCCGGTGGGCGGTCCTGCGCTCGGACGGGGAGGCGCTCGCGTAGACAGCGGCCCGGACCACCGGGTGCCGTAGCGCGGGCCGGTCGGGCGTCCCGGCGAGCAGCCCCGACCGGATCGTCTCCTCCCAGACCGGCTCCTCGGCGTCGCGGGAGTGTGCTGACCGTGCGAGCGTGAGCTGGTCACCGTCGGCACGAGCCGCGGCCAGGAGCACGACGAGCTCGCGCGCCGGGGGCTGCATGGTCTGCAGGCGCTCGGCGAAGGCCTTCCGCAGCCGGGGCCCCACGGGCACCGTGTCTGCAAGATCGTCGATCGGTGTCGGCAGCTCGTGCAGTGCCAGCGGGTTGCCTCCACCTGCTTCGACCGCGCGGGTGACCGCGGTGCCGTCGAGGCCGGGGTGGGCGGCGGCGAGCAGTTGGGCGGCGTCGTGGTCGGCGAGTGGACCGACCGCGAGCGGATCGACCCCCTCCCACGGTCCGCCGGCGGGAGCGTCGTGGTCGGCGACCAGGACCACCACCGGGTCGGTCCGCACCCGCCGGGCGACGAATCCGAGGACGAACGCGGTCTCCGCGTCGAGCCGGTGTGCGTCGTCCACGACGATCAGGAGCGGACCGTCGACGGCCAGCGCCGACAACAGGGACAGGACCGCCACGGCGGTGAGCAACCGGCCCGGTCCAGTGACCTCGCCCGCGAGCACGCCTCGCAACGCGGCCGCTTGGGACACCGGAAGGGTCGCGATCAGGTGCTCGACCGGCCGGAGCAGCGTGTACAGGCCGGCGAAGGGGGTCCCGGACTCGCACCGTGCGGGCTGTACCGCCAATGCGGCGATATCGGGAGACGCTGCGGTGACGTGGTCGAGCAGTGCGGTCTTGCCGATGCCCGGCTCACCCCAGAGCACCAGGGCGCCACCGGTGCCACGGCGGGCTCGGTCGAGCACCTCGGTCACGGCATCGATCTCCGCCTGTCGTCCGACGAGCCGAGCCGGAACACCGGTCGCCCTCATCGCGTCCACTCACCACTCAACTCGCCGTGCGGAGGGACGGCTCGGCGCCGCTTCTCGTGCAGCCAGACCACCACCACCATGGCGACGTTGACCGCGCCGAGAATGAGCAACGGTGGGCCGCCGGTCTCGGTGGACCGGTCGACGGCCGAGGTGCCGCCCCCGGTCATGACGTTGTTGCCGATGCCGGCCAGCACGTTGTTGACGACGTGGAAGGCGATCGGTGCCTCGACGCCCCCGCTGATGATGGCCATCAGACCGGTGCTGAGGGCGATCAGGGTGATGTACCCGGCCAACCAGGGGTCCGTCGAGCCGTGCAAGGCGGCGAACGCCAGCGAGGACACGACGAGGCCGACGGCCAGAGCCGGGCGCACGGCGCGTACCCAACTCGCCGTCGCGGGGAGGAGGACGCTGCGGTACATCAGCTCTTCGCCGGTTGCCTGGATCGGGATGGTGATCAGCGTGACGGCCAGCAGCGCGACGGTGGTGTCGGTGATCGCGAATCCGGTCCACCCCGTGGCTTCGGGCCCGACCACGGCCACGGTCCCGAGGCCGGCGGCCACCAGGACCGCGGCGACGGCCGAGTAATGGGCGAGGCGTCGTCGGTCGAACCGTCGCAGGGGGCTGACGAGCATCCGCCACGGGACCCGGGTCATCCACGCGAGCAGCAGAACCGCTACCACGCCCGTCGCCCCGATGGAGAGATTGGCGGCCAGGGACTTCAGGGGCGTGAACTCGGAGGAGAACGGATCGTCGGAACCTTCGACGGCCCCGACGACCGACCAGGCCAGCACCTGGGAGCCGATCAGGCACACCGGCAGCGTCGCGAGCAGCACCAGCGGCTTCCACCAGCTCATCCGCAGATGCGCGCCGAAGGGCCGCGTGCTGTTGACCGCCGTGGTGATGCGTTGGGTCACGTCGTCGCCCGTGGAGTGCGACGGCCCGGCCGCGGCGGAACGAGGACGACCGGAAACTGGCCTGTGCATGGGAACCTTCCCGAGATCTTCCGTCGACGGGCGACCTACGCCGAACGCGGCACGGTGTACGCGCGGAAGTGAGCACACAGTGTGCCCTTGGGGCAGGGTCAAGGGTCCTCCATGAAGTTCCGTCGGGTGGTGCGTTTCCCTGCCGTCCCGGATGTTGCCGCGGTACAGCCGCTGGTCGGCCACGTGCGTCCCGAGAGGGCATCACCTCCCGACCAGAGTCAGCCGACGCCGACGCCGCGGATGCCCTTCGGTCCGGGCACCGACGGATCCGTTCCCTGATTCACTCGCGGCGGGAAGCCAGTACGAAGAGATCGAGGCTGTTCGAGACGCGCGGAACCGCGGCGTCAACGCCTCCACGGCGCCACGACGACAGCTGAGGAGCAATGCAGTGCGGATCGGATTCGTCCTCCCCCAGTTCGGACGAGGGGCGGCACAGATCGACCAGGTCGTGAGGTTCGCGGCGGGCGCCGAGGAGCACGGGGCGGAGAGCCTGTGGGTCGGCGACCGGCTGCTCGCCCCCGTGAACCCAACGGTCAGCTACGGCGACCTCGACCACGTACCGGCCGTCATGCGCGCGAGCCACGACCCGCTCACCCTCCTGGGCGTGGCGGCCGCGGTCACCTCCCACGTCCTACTGGGCACCAGCACCATCAACGCGCCGTGGTACCCGCCGCCCCTGCTGGCCCGCCAGACGTTGACCCTCGACCAGGTCAGTGGCGGGCGGCTCGTGCTCGGCCTGGGCATCGGGTGGAGTCCCGACGAGTACGCCGCGGTGGGTGTGCCCTGGGAGGAGCGCGGGGCACGGCTCGACGAGTGCCTCGACGTCCTGGCCGCCTGGTGGCACGACGACCCGGTGGCGCACGAGGGGCGCACCGGGACCATCATGCCGTCGCACGTGCAGGTCAAACCGCATGGCATCCCGATCTACCTGGGCGGGTGGGGACGGCGTCCGATGCAGCGGGCGGCCGAGCGTGCCGACGGCTTCCTGCCGGTCCTGCTGCCGGACACGGTCGATCAACTCGACGCCGTGGTCAACCGGCCGTGGCAGCGGTTGCGGGATGCCGCGGTGGCCGCGGGCCGCCCGGCCGACGCCATCGGCGCTGCGCTGCGCTACAACGTGGCTGCCGACGACGACCCCGCACACATCGGCCGGGTGCTGCGTCGCGTGGCCGCCGAGACCGACGTCGCGGACGTCTTCGTCGACTTCATGGACAAGGACCCGGTCGGCGACGCCGCGGTGGAGCTGGTCGGCCGGGTTCTCGACGCCGCCCGCGGTGGATCCCGGCGCGACTGAACCATGACCGACTACGGCCACCCGCTGCGCTTCGGCGCGTTCATCACCCCCACGAACGGGCAACCGCAGGTCCCGGTCCGGCTCGCGCAGCTCGCCGAACGACTCGGATACGACCTCGTCACCTTCCAGGACCACCCCTACCAGCCCCGGTTCCTCGACACGCGGACGTTGCTGTCCTACGTCGCCGCCGCCACCACGCGCATCCATCTGTCGCCGAACGTGCTGAGCCTTCCGATGCGCGACCCGCTCGTCGCGGCGCGCGCGGCGGCGTCGCTGGATCTGCTCTCGGGCGGGCGATTCGAGCTGGGCCTCGGAGCGGGCGTGTTCTGGGACGCGATCGCCGCCATGGGGCGACGACGGCTCGGTCCGGGCGATGCGGTCGAGGCACTCACGAGCGATCGACCTGATGCGAGGGCTCTGGCGGCGGAAGATCGCGCACCACTGCACGGAGGGAGTTCTACCCCGTTGCGGGAGCGGCACGGGGCCCCGCGCCCGCCCATCCGATCCCGATCTGGCTGGGCGCGTACAAACCTCCGGATGTTGCGACTGATCGGCCGCACCGGCGACGGATGGCTCCCGGGCCTGCCCAACCTTCGACGAGGCTCGATCGCCGACGACCACGCGAGGATCGACGACTCGGCCGCCGGCGCGGGCCGGGACCCCCGCGACATCCGCCGCCTGCTCAACGTGCTCGGCGACGAACCCGCGGAGCTGCTCGCCGAGCTCGCCGTCGAGCACGGGTTCTCCACCTTCATCGTCGCGACCGACGACGTGGACGTGCTGACCCGATTCGCCGACGAGACCGCACCGCAGGTGCGCCGGGACGTCGCCGCCGGGCGACCGGACCAGGGCGCGGAGATCAACGCCGGACAACGGACGGACCAGGGAGAACAGCAGTTATGAGAGCAGCGGTCATCACATCCTTCGGCGCGGCCGATGTGCTCCACGAAGCCCAGGTGGACCCCCCGGTGCCGGGGCGCGGCCAGACGTTGGTCGAGGTCCGCGCAGCGGGACTGAACCCCGCCGAACTCATCGCACGGTCCGGCGGCTTCGGCCTGCCGGCCCCGGCGATCATCGGGTTCGAGTTCGCCGGCACCGTCGCGGCGATCGGCGACGACGTCACCGGCGTCGAGGTCGGTGCGCGCATCGCCGGGTGGCCCGACAGCTTCAGCCAGGGCTCCTACGCCGAGTTCACTCTCAGCAGCAACTACACGACCATCCCCGACGGGGTGACCTTCGAGGATGCGGCCGCGACCGTCATCGGCGCAGACAACGCCGCGCGGGGCCTCGCGCTCCTGCGGCCGAGCCCCGGCGAGACCATCGTGATCACCGGGGCGAGTGGAGCCCTCGGCAGCGCAGCCGTGCAGTTCGCACGCCTGCAGGGACTCACCGTGATCGGGATCTGCGGACGTTCCAGCCTCGAGTACGTGGAAAGCCTCGGGGCGACCGCCGTCGAGTACGGCGACCACCTCGCGGACCGCGTGCGTGCGGTCGCGCCCGGCCCGATCGACGCAGCACTCGACACCGCGGGGAAGGGACTCGTGTCGACGCTCATCGACCTGCGCGGCGGAGCCGGGCGCGTCGTCACCCTGGCGGATCCGGCTGCGGCCGCCCGGGGCGTCACCTTCAGCGCGGGACACCCCGGGAACCGGGACAGCCGCCCCGTGCGGGAGGCGCTGGAGCGCATCGCCGCGGGTGAATGGCGTACCCGGATCGGCCGCACCTTCCCGCTGCACCAGGCGGCCGAGGCCCACCGGACACTGGAAGCCGGGCACACCGGGGGGAAGCTGCTGCTGATCCCGTGACGCCCCGGAGGGCACGCGGTCGCGCTCAGCGCGTCGAGCGATTGGTCAGGGACTCGTTGATGTCCGTCCGCCAAGGTGCAGGGCGAGGAAGCGCTCGAGCACGCGGTACAGCTCGATGTTGCTGTCCGGGTTGATGAACCAGTGGCCCTCGGTCGGGTTCAGCAGGTACTCGACCTCGGCGCCGCGGGAGCGGAGCGCCTCGATGATGCGCTCGGAGTGGCGGGGGGAGACGCGGACGTCGTTGGCGCCGTGGATGAGCAGGACGGGTGCGGTGATGTCGTCGACCCGGCTGACGGGTGAGCGGGCGAGCATGTCCGCCTCCTGTTGGGGGTCGTCCGGGTCGCCGATGTAGCGCAGGTAGCTGTTCTCGACCGAGCGGCGGGCGAACGGGACGACCGACCGGACAAGGTCGACGAGGTCGGACATGCCGGTGTAGCTGACCGCGGCGGCGAACCGGTCCGGGGTGAACGCGGCCCCGACGAGCGCGGCGTAGCCGCCGTAGGAGCTGCCGTAGATCGCGACGCGGCCCGGGTCGGTGCAGCCCTGGTCGATCGCCCAGTCGAGGGCGTCGATCAGGTCGTCGTGCATGCGCCCGGCGAACTCGCCGACAGCGGCCCGGGTGAACGCCTTGCCGTAGCCGGTGGATCCGCGGAAGTTCACCTGCAGCACCGCGTAGCCGCGGTTGGCCAGCAGCTGCACCTCCGGGTCATAGCCCCAGCTGTCGCGGTACCACGGTCCGCCGTGGACCAGCAGCACGGTCGGCAGCCTGCGGGGCTCGACCCCGACCGGAAGGGTCAGGTGACACGGCAGCTCCAGGCCGTCGCGCGCGGTGACGCTGATCGGGGTGACCGGGGCCAGTCGGGCCGGGTCGAGGTGCGGGAAGGGGCGGAACAACCGGCGGGCCTGGCCGGTGGTGTGGTCGTAGAACCAGGTGACGCCGGGATCGCGGTCGTGGGTGAAGTCCACCACCCAGCGCTGTGCGGTCGTGTCGCAGGAGACGTGGGCCAGGTCGCCGTCGGAGAGCTCTGCCAGTCGCGGGAGCACCTGCGCGAAGTGCGGGTCGAGCGCGTGAATCTTCTGGCGGGCGCCGAGGTAGCGGGCTCCGAGCAGCTCACCGGTGCCCGGGTGCAGGATCAGCGAGGACGGGAAGCGGGGGTCGGCCTCGGGGCGCGGGGTGTCGAGATCGAACACGGGGTGGCTGTCCACCCCGGTCTCCTCGCCGGTCGCCAGGTCGACTCGGACCAGGCGGATGCGGTCCGACCCGCGCGACGAACCGATCCACAGCCCGGTCCCGTCCGAGGTGGGTGCACAGGGCAGGATCCCGAACATGTGGTCGTGCCCGGAGAACCGGGCGATCGGACGCCGGACACCGTCGGCCCACTCCGCGAGCACGTGGTCACCGCCGTCCTCCATGCCGACGGCCAGCAGTCGGTCGGGGGTGCGCAGCCACATGGTGACGTCGCCGGGGTTCTCCGCGACCAGGGTCAACCGGGCGGTCGTCAGGTCGAGCTCGTACAGGTCGGCCAGGTCGGGCCGGCGTTTGTTGAGCTGGACGAAGGCCGTCCCCGGCCGGTCCGGTGGGAGCTGCGTGCCGAGCAGCCGCACACCCTCGTAGGGGGTCAGGTCAACGGCGGGCTCGTCGGGCCGGGTCGGGTCGGCGAGGTGCAGGTGCCAGTTCTCGTCGCCGTCGGTGTCCTGCAGGAACAGCAGGTAACGGCCGTCGACGGTCCACAAGAAGGTGTCGATGTTGCGCCGGGTGTCGGAGGTGACGCGCCGGACGCCGGGTACGGCGTCGGGGGTCGCCCAGTCCGAGTCCACGTCACGGACGAACACGTTGAGCCGGCCACGCCACGGGGCGAGGTAGGCGACACCTCGGCCGTCTGGGGACAGCACGGCGCGACTCCGGCTGGGCGCGTCGAAGAGGTCCTCGACGGCGATCAGCGGCGGCGGAACCGTCATGGTGCGGTCCGGTCGGTGGCCTGGAAGGTGTGGCGTCGGTAGCAGTGACCTGCTCCTTCCGGATTCGGGTGTCGAGTTCGGCGGTCAGCCCGCCGTTGGAGCCGCCCCGTCTGCATGCGTAGGTCCGGGTCAGGCCGAGAGGGCCGGCCCGAGTGCCAGTCCATGGGTGAGGAAGTTGTTGATCACGTGAGTGGGTGGGTCCAGCGGAACGCGATGGGATTCGCCCGCCCTCTGCATCTGACACTGTGCCGTCGCGGCATTGTCAATTTCGTTCCCCCTTCCGGGGCTCCTTCCAGCCCGATCTGCCCAACTCGACAGTCGGGAGGCGCCGATCACGACGGCGTGCCCGGAAGGGGAGGTGGATCTCGGACATCGCGCGGCGCGACATCCACGAGGCATCGGGAAGCGGCCGACTCGAAGGCGGCCGTGCTCGACTTCCCAAGCTGCCCTCCGGGCAGGAACGAAGTGGCGGTACCGCGCCGTTCCCGTCCCGTTCCCGTCCCGTTCACGTCGGGTGGCGATGACCACCTGCGGTCGTCATCTGATGTTCGTACCCACCTGGGTGCGCCGATGCTCATGACGGTCCTGGCCTCCCGACCGTGAAGTCGCACGAGCAGGCACCTCGGCTGCGGGCAGCACGGTTGGCCCACGTCGAGGAGCTCATCCGAATTGCCCGCGCCAAGGCGGCGGGGCCCCCTCGGCGACGTGAGCACTTCGACGAGCTGCTGCATCGACTGCGGCGGGTTCACGACACGTGCGAGCATGTCGACGACGAGGCATGGGGCGCCTACCTGAACCGCCTCGACCGCGGGCTGGACGCGCTCGCCGTCGAGCTGGGTCGGACGAGTGAGTCGCCGTCGGCGGGGCCCGAGCTGGAAGGCATGCCCTACGTGCACGCGACCCGCCTCGAGATCGACGGCTGGGTGCTCCGGCTCGACCACGCCCGGGACGGATCTCGGGTGGGTCAAGGCGCGGTGCGAGAAGTGACGGCGCGGGCGGCCCGGAACCTCGACGAGTACCGCCGCGGTGAGGCGACACAGGGCGATCTGGACCGGATCATGGAGGAGATCCGCGAGATCGCCGGGACCTGACAGCGGACGCGAGGCGCCCGTCGTTGAGCAGCGGGAGCGCGTTATGCACGGTCACTGCCTTCTTGGAAAATCGGTCGAACGGGTGGGCTCTCCCGGTGGCGTGAATCGAAGGATGGCCTTGGTGGCGCGACCGGAGCCCGCGTCCTCGAACGCGGTGTTGATGTCGGAGAAGTCGTAGAAGGACAGCAACCTGTCGATCGGGAACCGGCCGGCTCGATAGAGCTGGGCAAGATCGTTGATCAGGAGCGGCGAGACAGCGTCTCCTTGGATGATGCCTTGCAGCGACTGGCCGAGCGTGAGTCGACCGGCGTCGATCACGGCGCCCGCACCCTCGTGGAACGCCACGAAGCCGAATCGGCCCAGCGGTGCCAAGGCGCCGACCCCGGCGTCGAGGTTCTCCGAGCGGCCGCTCGTGTCGAGGACGTACTCCAGGCCTCGCTCCTCGATCGCGCGGAGCGCGCCGGTCAGATCCTCGACCTGGCCGGGGTTGAGGATGTGCGTCGCTCCGAGATCACGGGCGAGCTCGAGCCGGCCGGCGTCGACGTCGACGGCGACGACGGTGGTCGCACCCACGACGCGAGCCGCCATGACCGCTGCCAGGCCCACCGCACCGACGCCGAACACGGCGAAGGACGCCCCCGCCGGAACGGCGAGGGCCTTGAGCACGGCCCCCGCACCTGTCTGCAGCCCGCACCCCAGCGGAGCCATGACGTCGAGGGGTAGGTCATGAGGGACCTTGATCGTGTTCCGTTGGTGCGTGAGGGCGTGGGTGGAGAAGGAGGACTGGCCGAAGAAGTGACCGTGTGGCTCAGCACCGTGGGCGACGTGCAGACCGTTCGAGCCGTCCAGGCGCGCACCCGCGAAGTTGGCCGCCCAGATGTTGTCGCAGTAGGCCGCGTGCGAGGACATGCATGGCTTGCAGCGGCCACACGAGTGGTAGGAGAGGACGACGTGGTCACCGGGCTCGACGGTGGTGACGGTGGCCCCTGCACGCTCGACGACTCCCGCGCCCTCGTGGCCCAGTACCACCGGTAGCGGCGTCGCCATTCGTTGCGCTCGCACGTGGGCGTCGGTCGCGCATATTCCGGTCGCGACCATGCGGACGAGCACCTCGTCGGGTCGAGGGTCGTCGATTTCGATGTCGCGGAATTCGAACGGTCCGTCCTGCGTTTCGAGAACCGCGGCCCGTGCGGACGTGGTCATACGTCGTGAGCCTCCCGCCGAGCACCGTGGTGAAAGAGGACGGAGATCATCAGCACTCCCGGAGGGGTTATGGGCCGGCAGGGCCCTCCGGCGTGCCCCGGTCGGGGCGGGACAGATGCTGCCGATGACCTGTTTCAGCGGCCCGTGTGATCGCCTCGAGTACCCGGTGGCGATCGAGTGCGACCGCGAAATCCGGCGCATCGGCGGTTCCGTCGCGGAGGTCGGCGGCGAACTGGGCGTAGAGGCGGGCGACCCCCGCTGCGGGTGCGTCGAGTTGCAGGTCGGGAGCCGCATGAGCAGGGGGGACCTGTAGCACTTGGACAGGCTCGCTGCCGCGGCGCAGCGTGATGGTGAGATCGGTGAAATGGATGTAGCCCGACGCCGACTCCACGCGCACACTGCCCTCGGTGCCCTGGATCTCCCATGCCATCGCTGAGCCGGCAGACTGCCCGGCACTGTAGTGCAGCGAAGTGACGATCCCGCCTTCGAGAACGCCGGCGACGACGATCTCATCCGGCGTGTCCTTCGGCAGCGACGCGCCATCGGAGAGGCGGACGCCGGCACCGCGCTGATTGGCGACGACGGCGGACAGACTCTCGAACGTGCCGAGCACGCGCGCAAGCGGTTCGAGCCCGTGGCCGAGCATGATGCTCAGAAGCGTGGCGCCATTCTTTGCGTGAGCCATGTACTCGACCGGCGGGTCATATCGGCCGACCCACATGTCGTCGGTCAAATGCGCTCGGATGCTCGTGCTGAGCGGCTTGCCAATCACGCCTTGCGCGATGAGGTCGCGAAGGAAGAGGATCGGCGGGTGCAGGCCGCCCTGCAACCCGACAACCGTCCGCAGCCGCCGCTCGCGGGCAAACCCCTCCAGCGCTTCGGCCTCCGACAGGTTTCTTGCGAGCGGCCATTCGCAATAAACCATCTTGCCCGCGGCCAGCGCGTCGGAAACAATCTGATTGTGCTCCGGCACCTTGACCGCAACCACCACCAGGTCGACCTCCGGTCGCACGACCAGAGCCTCATGTGTGTCGAAGGCGAGATCGGCGCCCAGCCGACGAGCGGTCGCGTTCGCGCTATCCATACGAGTCGTACTGACGGCGCGGATCTGGAACGCGTCGAGCGCCTGCAGCGCCGGGATGTGAGCAATTCCGCCCCAACCCCGATCGGCACTAGCCCCGACAAGACCGACGCCGATCCGGGCATTTGCTGAATTCGTCATCAGGATGCTCCTGCCTTGTGCAGCCCCGGCAACGCTCTCGCGGGCTGCGTCACGATGATTCGAAACAGGTTTTACACGTGAGCCCAGTGGACCTCGAGTTCGCGCGCGACATCGGCCGGACGCTCGATCATCGGCCAGTGCGAGCTGCGCAGCTTGAAGACGGCACGTGCGCGTGTGGCATTACCGAGCTCGTCGGCGAAGCGGTGTGGAAGAAACGGATCGTCCAGGCCCCAGATCACTAGCGCTGGTGCGGTCACGTTGCTCAAACCTGGCTTCCACTCCGCCCCGACCTCGATCGCCGAGCGGTAAAGGGTGAGAATACTTGCCCTCATGGTGGCATCGAGATGCCGGACCGATTCGTTTGCCGCGTCGCGCGGCATCTGCGCCTCGTTGAGGCTTGCCGCGAACGCCTCGAGGTCGAGGTCCGCCATCCATTGCTCGCCCTCGCCTGGCGTTTGCCAGATCTTGGCAAGATAGTGCCACGGATACTCCGGATCGATTGGTCCGCTGATGCCTGTCCAGGTCCGCACCAGATCTGGTCGGATCGACGCGAGACGGCCCGTGAGCAGAGACCCCCAGTCATGACCGACCAGGTCGACGGGTTCGCCGATTTCTTCGATCTTCTTGATAAGCCAATCGAGATACTCTTCTTTCGTCGACGTGAATCCCGCTGGCAGCGGTACGCCAAACCCGGGGAGATCGATCGTCACAATATCTTCGCGTTGAAGATGGGTACGGACGGTGTCCCAAATCCGGTGGGTATCAGGTACACCATGGACGAGGACTGCAGGCATTTCGGATTCTCCAATTGATTGTTGTCGGGGTTGCGGGCCGCAGGGCCCTCCGGCGTGCCCGAACCTACGTCGGCTGCCGGCGCTCTGCATCAGTCGTCATATCGGTCACGACTGTCGATGACCGGTTCTCGCGGCCTGTTCGACTCGGGCGATCAGGCGGCTGTTGTGGACGGCGTGCCCGAATCCCGGGGTGTGGTGGGTGCCGTTCACGATGTCGCGCGCCAGGCTGGCGTACACCTCGCCCACATTGATGGATGCACCGTTCCAGATCTCGGCGGCGGTCGGGCCGGTGCCGGTGGCGGCGGGGCTGTCCGGTGCGGTGAAGTCCACGTTCGATGACAGCGCGAGGTCGCCGACCTGAACACCCGCGGGGTGATTTCCGGTCAGCTTCAGCCAGCCGTCCGATCCGCGGATTTCCAGGCTGAAGTGGGCGTCGGGCGCGGGCACGCCCGCCAGGATCTGCATCCCGACCGGGGCGCCCGACGAGGTCTTGGCGATGGCGTCGAGGTGATCCGGGACTTCCCGGAGGGAGATCGCGCCGGTGTCCACCAGCTTCACCTGCGGCCAGAGGAGCTCCGTGCGCGCATCGATCTCGGTGATGTCCCCGAGAACCGCCTCGACGACATCCAGGACGTGGCCCGCCGCGATCGGCAGGAATCCGGCACCCGCGGCCGCCTTGTCGAAGTACTCGTACGCGCTCACCGACTCCGGGCCGTTTCCGAACGTCGTCGCGGCGACCCGCGCCGAGAGCACGCGCCCGAGTCGACCCTCCGCGATGATCTCCGCCGCGCGGCGTACCGAGGGGTTGAGCCTGCCCTGCAGACCGATCGCCGTGTGCAGCGAGCCGGCCGCGTCGGCCATCTCCTCCGTCTCCGCGACGGTCGCGCCCAGCGGCGACTCCGAGTACACGGCCTTGTCGGCCGCGAGGGCTGCGAGCACGAGCTCGCGGTGGGCCGGGACCTTCACGGCCACGGTGACCAGATCGATCGACGGATCGTGGACGAGCTCGAGCGGGTCGGCATACCACCGTTGCGCGCCGAAGGCCTCGGCTGCGCTGCGGGCGCTCTCCTCGTGCCGTGTCGCCACGGCCGCCAGTGCGAACTGCGGCTGCGCAACCAGCGCGGGGATGTGCGACGCCCCCGCCCAGCTCGCCTTCGTGTCCGCACCGATGATGCCGACTCGAATCACATTGCTCGACATGATGTGAACTCCATTCCTTCGTCTGCGATCCGGCACGGATGTTCCGTGCCGTCCGGTTCCTCAGCGGTCGATGGCGGCCATGTCCGGCGCGGCATGGCGATCACCGGACGCGGGCGTCAGATCGTCCAGCCGGGCAATCTGCTCGGCGGCGAGTCGGATGCCGTCGGCGGCGCTGTTCTCTTCGAGCCGGTCGACACGCGTGGTGCCCGGAATGGGCGCGATGCCGTCGCCCTGTGCGAGCAGCCAGGCCAGAGCGACCTGCGCGGGCGTGGCCCCGACGTCGACCGCGACCTCGCGTACCTCGTCGACGATGCGCAGGTTGCGCGTGAGGTTGTCGCCGATGAACCGAGGATTCGTACGGCGCCAGTCGGCGGCATCCAGGCCGTCGAGGGAGCGGATGCGACCGGTGAGGAATCCGTGCCCGAGCGGCGCATAGGGAACCAGACCGATCCCCAGCTCGCGCAGCGTGGGCAACACGTCGACCTCGGGGTCGCGGGTCCACAGCGAGTACTCGGTCTGGACGGCGGTCACCGGATGAACGGCATGAGCGCGGCGGATCGTCGCTGCAGCCGCCTCCGACAGTCCGATGTGGCGCACCTTTCCCGCAGCCACCAGCTCGCTCAACGCCCCCACCGTCTCCTCGATCGGGACGTCCGGGTCGACCCGATGCTGGTAGTAGAGGTCGATGTGGTCGGTTCCGAGCCGCCGCAGCGACCCGTCGACAGCCGCGCGGATGCTGGCAGGCGTGCTGTCCGGACCCGGTCGGCCGGTGTGGGAGACGAGGCCGAACTTGGTGGCGAGAACGACCTCGTCCCGGCGGCCTCTCAGCGCGCGACCCACCAGTTCCTCGTTGACGTAGGGCCCGTAGACCTCCGCGGTGTCCAGATGCGTGACGCCGAGGTCCACCGCACGACGAATGGTGCGGATCGACTCGGCGTCGCCACGGCCGGCGCCGGTGTAGAACGCCGACATCCCCATGGCCCCGAACCCGATGCGCGAGACCTCGAGCGCTCCCAGCGACGTGACGTGCATCCGATGGTCCTCTCCGCGATCCACGACGAACTTGACGCTTCAATATGTACGCGCGCAATCTTGAAGTGTCAACAAGTCGCTAGGGTGGCGGCATGGCGAGAACCACAGCGGCGTCGGAGACGCGATGGCTGAGCCGCGAGGAGCGGGCGGCCTGGCTGGCCAACTCCGCGATCATGATCAGCCTGCCTGCGGCCCTGGATGCACGGATGCGCCGCGAGACCGCCCTGACGTTCTTCGAGTACATGGTGCTCTCGGTCCTGTCCGAGGAACCGGACCGCACGCTGCAGATGAGCGACCTGGCCGCACGGACGTCGGCGTCGCTGTCCCGCCTGTCGCATGTCGTCGGACGGCTGGAGAAGCGCGGACTGCTCAGCCGGGCCCGGCTCCCCGGCTCCGGCCGACGCACCAGCTCGACGCTGACCGAGGCGGGCTACGAGGCGGTCGTCGCCGCGGCTCCGGGACACGTCGCAGCGGTCCGCGAGTACCTCATCGACCTGCTCGAACCCCACGAGCTGGCGACGCTGCAGCGCATCGGCACCGCGGTCGACGCCGCCATCGGCCGCGGGCCGCTTGGAGGGTCCTGAACAACTCCGGCCGTCGCGCAGTAGGCCCGAGTTGTTCAGGGCGCTCCTTAGATCCCGGCCCTACGTCGCCGGCCCCGTCCGATTCCGATCCGGCCCTCGGCGGAGAAAGACGGTGGCGGGTGATCGGTCGGCGCGACGCCCGTCGACCGAGGCGGGTGACCGATTGCACCCCCGATTCGCGAATGGGTCTGGATTCGTAATATTGCCCTCGCTCTCTTCGCGGCACCACGACGGACCGCCCTCTGGGTGTTCAGCGTGACGGTAGCGCTGGAGTGCCCGAGCGCCTGCTGACCGCCCGTCCCGGCGCGTCGCGCACCCAGGACCACGATGAGGAACACCGATATGACTGATCCGATGAAGGCCGTTGTGCTCGCCCGTTTCGGAGGGGCCGATGCTTTCGAGCTGCGCGACGTCCCCGTACCGCACGTCGAACCCCGCCAGGTACGGGTGCGCGTCCACGCGACCGCCGTCAACCCGCTCGACTACCAGATCCGTCGCGGAGACTACGCGGATCATGTGCCGCTCCCGGCGATCATCGGGCACGACATCTCGGGCGTGATCGAGGAAGTCGGATCCCACGTGACCGAGTTCCGCGCCGGCGATGCGGTGTACTACACGCCCCGGATCTTCGGCGGCCCCGGCTCCTACGCCGAGCTGCACGTCGCCGACGTCGACCTCGTCGGCCGGAAGCCGGAGAACCTCAGTCACCTGGAGGCGGCGAGCCTGACTCTTGTCGGCGGAACGGTCTGGGAGGCCCTGGTGACGCGAGCTCAGCTCACCGTGGGGGAGACGATCCTCATCCATGGAGGCACGGGCGGTGTCGGCACGATCGCGATCCAGGTCGCGAAGGCGATCGGCGCACGAGTGATCACCACCGCGAGAGCCGGCGACCACGAGTTCGTGCGCTCTCTCGGAGCGGACGCGGCGATCGACTACACGTCGACGGACTACGTCGACGCCGTGGCCGAGATGACGCGAGGCAAGGGGGTCGATGTCGTCCTCGACACGATCGGCGGCGACACGCTCACCCGAAGCCCGCTGACGCTCGCCGACTCCGGACGCGTCGTCAGCATCGTCGACATCGCGCAGCCGCAGAACCTCCTCGAGGCGTGGGGCAGGAACGCCGCCTATCACTTCGTCTTCACACGGCAGAACCGAGGAAAGCTGGACGCGCTCACCACGCTGGTCGAGCGCGGTCTCGTGAAGCCCGTCATCGGCGCGACTCTTCCGCTCGCTCGAATGGGCGAGGCTCATGAGCTCCTGGAGAAGAGGCGCTCGTATGCACTTCGCGGCAAGATCGCGATCGATGTGGCGGGCGAAACTGTTGCGCTTCCCCTCGCATCTCGTAGCGGAGCGCGCCAGGCACTCGGGCGCTGATCGCGGTCCCGAAAGGTTCGTGCCTCAACCCCTCCCGGCGGCGACGATCTCGCGGGCGCGTGGGGCGACTTCCCTGCCGAAGATCTCGAGGGCGCCCGGGTCGTCAGAGGCGATGATGAACCCGGAGGTCCCGTGGCGCAGCGCGATCTCGGCCACCTGCTCGGCCCACTGCTTCGGCGGCCCCTCGAAGAGCCCGCCGCCGCTCCTGGAGAACTGCCCGGTGATGTTGAGGAACCGGGTGATCGCAGCCGGGTCGCGGCCCGCCGCGGTCGCGGCCTCATCGATGTGCTCGTTCATCGCCGGCAGCGACGCGGGCCCGTCCGGCAGGTACGTCAGCGACGGCAGCCACCCGTCGGCGAGCCGGCCGATCAGCCGCAGCATGCGGGGCTTGTACGCCCCGATCCGGATCGGCACCGGGTGGGCCGGCGCCGGCCCGCGCTTCGCGCCGTCGACACGGTGGAACTCGCCGTCCACGCGCAGCACGCCGGGCTCGTCGACCGCCCAGATCCCCCGCATGATCGCGATGGCCTCCTCCAGGGCCTGAACGGCCTGACCCGGTTCGAGCCTGCGGCCACCCATGGCCGCGACGGCGTCCCAGAACGCGCCGGCCCCGAGGCCCATCTCGACCCGGCCGCCGCTGAGCAGGTCCAGGCCCGCGGCGGCGCGGGCGAGGACCGCGGGCGGGCGCAACGGCAGGTTGAGCACGTTCCCGCTGATCCGGATCCGCTCGGTGCGCGCGGCGACGAAGGACATGAGCGTCCAGGTGTCCTGGAAGGCGGACTGGTAGGGATGGTCCTGGTAGCTCACGAGGTCGAGTCCGGCTCGTTCCGCAACGACCGAGAGCTCCACGGCGCGCTGCGGTGGACGCGCGACCGGGGTGACGAAACAACCGAAGATCAGCTCGTGTCCGTAGTCGGTCATCGTGTGCTCCCTTCCGGGTGGCGGGACGGGGTGAGGGAGAAGTTGTCGTCGAAGACGCCGTCGGGGTCGTAGGTCGCCTTGAGGTCCCGCAGCCGGGCGAGCGTCCGCGGCGGCCAGGCCTGGCCGATGCGTTCGGGTCGCAGGCTCGACTCGAAGCTGAGGTAGAGACCGTCGAGGTACGGGCGCAGCAGCGCCCACTGCTCGTCGACGACGTCGGGGTTGCTGCCCATGACGACGAGGGAGAAGTTCGGCTTCCGGTGCGCGTAGGCCGTGGCGTCCGGGTCGATGTCGGCGACCGCACCGCCCACCGACCTCAGCTGGAACCAGTGGATGCCACCGCTGCGCAGCACGCGGCTCGCGACCGCGGCGAACTCGGGGGTGAGGTGGTGGACGAGGCCGCTGCGCGCGACCGGCTCGCCACGCGAGGTCGGCGTGTCGTCGCTCGCACTCGCCATGATGTCGGCGTAGGTCGTGATGGTCACCTGCTGCTGGTACATCGGGGAGATCGCGGCCAGCGGCGCCAGCCTGGCCAGCACGATGTCCGGGTCCCCTGAGTCCACGACCGTGTGGGTGAGCGCCACCGTCGGCTGACCCCCACGGGGCGGCGGCACGATGAGGAAGCTGGTGAGGTCGCGTGGGGACTCCTCGACCACCCGACCCCACGCGACCAGATAGCGCGCGGTGTCCCTCGCGTCCTGGGTGAGCGCGGCGAACGTCACCGGGCCGACCTCGTCGGCCTCGAACTCGAACGCGGTCGCGATCCCGAAGTTCGCTCCCGCGCCACGGACCGCCCAGAACAGGTCCGGGTTCTCCCCGTCGCTGCACCGCACGACCGAACCGTCGGCGAGCACCAGCTCCACCGCGCGTAGGTGGTCGATCGTGAGGCCGTGCTCGCGGGCCAGGTAGCCCAGACCGCCGGCCGTGGCGAGACCACCAACCCCGACCCCGCCGTAGTCGCCCGAGCTGATCGCCCAACCGTGCGGAGCGAGCGCGTTCGCGACGTCGGTCCACCGGGCGCCCGGGCCGACCCGCACCCGGCGGGTCGCCTCGTCGAGCACCTCGATCGTGTTCATCAGCGATACGTCGATGACGATGCCGCCGTCGTTCGTGGAGCGCCCGGAGACCCCGTGCCCCGCGCTGCGCCGCGACAGCGGCAGGTCGGGGTGGCGGCGGGCGAACCCCAGGGCCGCCACGACCTGCTCGACAGTCGCCGCCTGCAAGACGACGCCCGGGGACCCGCCGCGCAGGTAGCCCGAGCGCAGTCGCGCGTACGCGAGGTCGCCCGGCTCGACGACACCGGCCAGCCCGGTCGGGACACCGTCGTAGTCGATGCCGGATCGACGGCGGGCGAGCACCGTCGAGCGCCGCACCCGGACCCCGGCCGCGCCGTAGGGAAGGGCCGCGTCGGCGCCCGCGCGCACGGCGGGGACCACCTCGCGGACGAAGCGGGTCAGGACGTCGGGGTCGTCGGTGTGCAGCACGATCGTGCCCACGCCGTGCTCGACGACCAGCGCCAGCAGGTCTGCGGCCCAGCCCTCGGCGACCCCATCGACCGAACCGGCCTGCCCACCGGACCGCCCCGGGACGGTGACCCATCGGCGGATCTCGCGCGGGTCCCGTCCGGCGCCCCGGGCGGCCTCGTCGACGAGGCGCCGGCCCGCGGCGAGGCCGGCCGGGTCCGTCAGGGGCACCGACCAGCCGTCGGCACGGGTGCCGGCCAGCCGCGCCAGATCGGGGTCCTCGGGGTCCGGTCCGCTCACCGTGATCGGCACCTCGTGCGCGGGCGCGGCCTTCTGGGCCCCGGCGAGCCGGTGCCGGCGGCCATTCACACGCGCGAGCCCGCGGTCCAGGACGTTCCACAGTTCCTGGACCACGTCGATCGTCTCGTCGACGTCGTCCCCCGCGCCGGCCGTGAGGCCGAGCTCGACGCGGCCCCCGCTGAGATGGTCGAGCCCCGCGGCCGCGCGGGCCAGCATCGCCGGGTTCCGGGCGGTGCCGTCGTGCCCGTCGGTCGCGAGTCGGACCGTGTCGGTGACACCGGCGATCCACGACATCAGCGTCCACGCCTCCGGGCCGGCGAGAGCCGGCCGGTCGGGGACGACGACGAGGTCGAGACCCAGCTCCTCGGCCAGGCGGGCCCATCGCACCGGCAGCGCCGGGTCGGCACCGCCGACCGGCAGCCGGACACCGAACTCGAGCGCGTGCCCGTAGTTCACGCAGCGTCCACGTCTGCGCGGGCTCCCCGCGGGCGGGGCGGGGCGCCGGTCGAGGCAGTGGTGGCGGTGGTCATCGCGACTCCTCCGGGCGAACGCCCGTGGGGAGCGGGTCTCCCAGGAAGGCCCGCAGGACGGCGTTGACCTCGTCGGCGTGGGTCCACAGCAGCCCGTGCGGGGCGTCGTCGATCTCCACGTACTGCGCCTCGGGCAGGGCTCGGCGGAAGCGGCGGGCCGTGGCCTCGATGGGGAGGATCCGGTCGGCGGTGCCGTGCAGGATCAGGGCCGGCAAACCGGCGGCCCGGACGGCTTCGACGTCGGCGCGGAAGTCCTCGATCCACGAGGAGACGACGGCGTGGGCGGCCACGGGCGCGCTGGCGACGGCGACGTTCCAGCTGGCGCTGACCGCCTCCTGGCTGATGCGGTGGCCCAGGTTGTCGTCGAGGTTGTAGAAGTTGGAGAAGAACTGCTCGTACCAGGCGTAGCGGTCCCCCTTGGCCGTGGCCTCGATGCCGTCGAAGACGACCTGGGGCACGCCCTCGGGGTTGTCGTCCCGGGCGACGAGGAACGGCTCCAGGGAGGCCAGGAAGGCGAGCTTCGCGACCCGCTGGTGGCCGTACCGGGCGACGTAGCGGGCGAGCTCGCCGGTGCCCATCGAGAACCCGACGAGGACGACGTCGCGCAGGTCGAGGGCCTCCAGGAGGGCGTTCAGGTCGGCGGCGAAGGTGTCGTAGTCGTAGCCGGTGCCGACCTTCGACGACCGCCCGAAGCCGCGACGGTCGTAGGTGATGACGCGGTATCCCGCGGCGAGCAGCTCGCGCGTCTGGCGCTCCCAGCTGTGACCGTTCAGCGGATACCCGTGGATGAGGACGACCGGCTGACCTGCACCGTGATCCTCGTAGTACAGCTCGATCGGCGTGCTGTTCTCGGTCCCGACGATGACGTGTCCCATGGTTTCCTTCCGAGGGTTGTGTGTCTGCTACTGGCCGACGAGCCGGCGGACGGCGATCGCGGTCGCTTCGGCGATGGTGGTGTTGCCGGCCGTGGAGTCCGGGTCGTCGGGGTCGGTGTAGACGGCGAGGACCAGCGGCGCGCGGTCCGGGGGGAGCACGATCCCGACGTCGTTGCGCTCGCCCTGTTCTCCGGTCCCGGTCTTGTCGCCGACCACCCACCCGGCGGGCACCCCGGCCCGGATGGTGGCGTCGCCGGTGGTGTTCGCGACGAGCCAGGCGGTGAGCTGCTCGCGGCCGGCCGGCTGGAGGCCGTCACCGAGGGTCACCGCCTGGATGCTCGCGACGATGGCGGCCGGTGTGGTGGTGTCGCGCTCGTCGTCCGGACCGGTGGAGACGTTGAGCTCGGGCTCGCGGCGGTCGAAGCGGGTGGTCGCGTCGCCGAGGCCGCGGGCGAACGCGGTCACGGCGGCCGGTCCGCCGAGGAGTTCGAGGAGCAGGTTCGCCGCCGTGTTGTCGCTGACGGTGAGAGCGGCGTCGCACAGGTCGGCGACGGTCATGCCGGTCGCCACGTTCTGCGTCGTCACCGGGGCGTACTCCAGCAGTGCCTCGGGGCCGTAGCGGACGAGCCGGTCCAGCAGCGCCGGCTCGGTGGCGGCGCGGTCCAGCACGGCGGCGGCGAGGGGCAGCTTCGCGGTGGAGGCCATGAGGAACCGCTCCCCGCTGCGGTGCGACACGGTCGCCCCGTTCCCGGTGTCGAGGGCGTGCACGCCGATCCGGCCGCCGAAGCGGCGTTCGAGCGCGACCAGATCCGGATTGTCGGGCGGAGCGGCGGATGGCGGTGGCACGGGAGCGGGAGCGGTCGCGGGCGCCGCGGCGATCCCGCAACCCGTCAGGGCCGCGCCCACGATCGCGGTGAGCACGCTGCGTCGGGTGGTGCGTTGCTGGTTCATGGCCTTCCGGGGGTTCTCGACGAGAGGACTGCAGTGATCACGCCGGAGTGCACACCGTGCCGTTGCGGCACGGTCAACCTGAGCGGCGTAGCGGCCGTGACTCGATCGCTGCCCCGCGTGACACCGACCTGCGGTGTCCCGATCGGGCCGGGCCGGGAGTCGAGCAGGAGCCCGACCCGGCGCAGGACGTCGAACTGCGCGGGGTTGTAGAGGTCGCGCAAGGCCTCGTCGACCGTTCGGGTGGCGGCGGCGCTCAGGCCGTCGGTCGTGCTGCGCAGGCGGGGGAGCATCACGCGCAGGGTCCGGCTCCGGGGGAGCAGCCGGATCGCGAGTTCGTGGCGGGTGGTGGCGTCGGCGTGGGCGGGGAGCTGGTCGAACGCGGTCGCCGCCGGGCTCGGTGGGAGGCCGCGCAGCGTGTCGACGAAGTCGGTGACCACCGCGAGGTCGAGCACCCTGGTCAGCACGACCAGCAGGGCGCGGTCGATGTCGGACAGGTCGGTGTCCCGGACCCTCGTGGCGAGTGTGGGTGGGAGGTCGGTGGGTGCGGCCTGCTGGAGGATCTGCCGGACCTCGGTGCGCACCTCCTGCAGCCGGTCGAGGGTCCGGGCGAGGTGGGCGTCGAGCTCGCGGAGCGCTTCACGGGGGTGCTGGTCCGCGTCGCCCAGTTCGGCGATCTGCGGCAGGGTGAACCCGAGATCGGCGAGGCGCTTGATCCGCAGGACCCGGACGAGGTGCGCGACGCCGTACTGCTTGTAGCCGTTGGCCCGGCGTCGTGGCTCCTGCAGCAGGCCGACGTTGTGGTAGTGCCGCACCGCCCGTACGGAGGTGCCGGCGAGGTCGGCGAGTTCGCGGGTACTCCAGGCCACAGCTGTTCCCTCCACGTGTCGTCGGTGCCGTCAGGGGTGTGCGAGCCGGCGCCGGCGGTCGGCCTCCGACAGCCCGCCCCACACGCCCTCCAGCTCCCGGTGGGCCATGGCGTGGACGGCGCACTGCTGGCGGACCGGGCAGGCGGCGCAGATCGCCTTCGCGATCCGCTCGCGGTGCAGCCGTTGCGTGGGGCGCTCCTCGTCGGCGGGGAAGAACACCTCGGTGTCGACAGCGCGGCAGAGGGCCTGCCGGTGCCACGACGGCGGGAACTCGGGGTCGGATTGCCAATCGGCGTACTGGCCGGCCCGGCCGGTGCGTACGACAACGGTGACGGGCTCCGTGCTGATCATGGCGGTTGCTCGCTCCCCGGTCGTTCTGCTGTCGGGTGTCAGACTTGCGAGGACGGCGCCCTGTCCGCGTCGGTGGGAGTCCCTGATCCCGTCCTCGACACCGGCGCGGGGAGACCGGCATCTCGACGACCCGGTCGCGCCCGCGGGCTTCGCGTCGGTGACAATTACCGTGATCGGCCCCGTGTCGGCGCCAGGGGAGGACCAGGCGATGCTCGTGGGACGGCGCGCCGAGCACGCGGCGCTCGAGCAGCTGCTGGCCCGGGCCGAGGGCGGCGACAGTGGCGTGCTGGTGGTGTGCGGGGAGGCCGGCATCGGCAAGACCGCCCTGTTGCAGCACCTGCGGGAGACTGCTGCGGCGGCCGGGTTCCGGGTCGAGGACGCGGCCGGGGTGGAGGCCGAGGCGGAGTTCGCGTTCGCGGGCCTGCACCAGTTGTGCGCACCGATGCTGGCGCGGGCGGCGGAGCTGCCCGAGCCGCAGCAGGCCGCCCTCGGGGTGGCGTTCGGGATGCGCGAGGGTGCTGCGCCGGACCGGTTCCTGGTCGGGCTGGCCGTGCTGAGCCTGCTGGCCGAGGTGGCCGAGGACGGGCCGTTGCTGTGTGTGGTGGATGATGCGCAGTGGCTGGACCAGGCGTCCGCGCAGGTCCTGGCGTTCGTGGCCCGGCGGGTGGCGGCCGAGCGCGTGGTGATGGTGTTCGCCCTGCGAGACCCCGGCGTGACCGACGTCGATGCGTTCGCCGGACTGCCGGAGCTGCGCCTGGCGGGGCTGGGGGAGTCCGACGCCCGGACGATGCTGGCCACCGCGGTCCGCGCACCGCTGGACGATGTGGTGCGCGACCGGATCGTGGCCGAGGCGCGCGGCAATCCGCTGGCGTTGTTGGAGCTACCCCGGGGTGCGCCGGAGGTGCAGCTCGCGGGCGGCTACGAGCTGCCCGACGTGGTGAGCGTTGCCCGCCGGGTCGAGGACGGTTTCCGGCGCCGCGCGCGCAACCTGCCGCCCGATTCGCAGCTGCTGCTGCTGGTCGCCGCGGCCGAGCCGACCGGCGATGCGGCGCTGCTGTGGCGCGCGGCCGCGGAGCTGGGGATCGCCCACGAGGCGGCCGCGCCCGCAGAGGCCGCCGGGCTGCTGGAGCTCGACACCCGGGTGCGGTTCCGACACCCGCTCGTGCGCTCGGCGGTCTACCGGGCGGCCACACCGCCCGACCAGCGCCGAGCGCACTGGGCGCTGGCCGCCGTCACCGACCCGCAGGTCGACCCCGACCGGCGCGCCTGGCACCGCGCGCAGGCGGTGGTGGGCACCGACGAGGAGGCCGCCGCGGAGCTGGAGCGTTCGGCCGGACGCGCCCGCGCCCGCGGCGGACTGACCGCCGCTGCGGCGTTCCTCCAGCGCGCAGTCGAGCTGACCCCCGAGCTGGCCGTCCGGGCCGGGCGGGCTCTGGAGGCTGCGCACGCCAAGCACGAGGCCGGTGCGTCCGAGGCCGCCCTGGAGTTGCTGACGGTGGCGGCGACCGGGCCGCTGGACGCCCTGGCGCAGGCCCGCCTCGAGCTGCTCCGCGCCCAGATCGCGTTCCACCTGGCGAGAGGCGGCGAGGGGCCGCGGATGCTGCTGGACGCCGCCAGGAGCCTCGCCCCGCTGGACCCGGCGCTGTCCCGCGAGACCTACCTGGACGCGCTCGATGCGGCGATCGTCACCGGCCACAGCCCCGGCGGCGGCGTGCGAGCAGTGGCCGAAGCCGCCCGGGCCGCGCCCGCACCACCGGAGTCGCCGAGGCCGGCGGATCTGTTGCTCGATGGGCTGGTCACGACGTTCACGCAGGGCTACGCGGCAGGCATGCCCGGGCTGCGGCAGGCGTTGGACGCCTTCGCCCACGACGAGCGAGACGCTCATGGCGTGAACGACAGCGACAACCGCCGCCGGCTGTGGCTGGCCAGCCGGAGCGCGATGTCGCTCTTCGACGACGAGATGGTCCACGCGCTGGCCGCCAGTCATGTCCGGCTGGCCCGTGAGGCCGGCGCGCTGGCCACGCTCCCCGCAGCACTCCTCGTCCAGTCCGTCATGCTGGTGCTCTCCGGTGATTTCTCCCGGGCTGCCGAGCAGACCGCGATCGCGGCCCCAACCAGAACCGTGCCCTTGCTCCACGCCCAGCTCATCCTGGCTGCCTGGCGCGGTCGCTCGGACGAGAGCACCGAGATCCACGCGACCCTCGTCCGGGAAGCTGCCGGACGCGGGCGCGGCACCGAGGACGCACTGGCGCAGTACGCCATGGCGGTGCTGCACAACGGGCTGGGCGACTACCCAGCGGCTCTGGCCGCTGCGGAGCGGGCATTCGAGTCCGACGAGCTGACCCACAGCAACCTGGCCCACTCCGAACTCATCGAAGCCGCATGCCGCACCGGCCAACCGGCGCGCGCGACCGATGCGCTGGACCAGCTCAACTCACGGGCGCTGGCCAGCGGCACTCCATGGGGGCTCGGGCTGGCAGCGCGCTCACGGGCGCTGGCCAGCACAGGCCCGGTCGCCGAGGAGCACTACCGCGAGGCGATCGAGCGGCTCCGGGAAAGCCGGATGGCCACCCAGCTGGCCCGCGCACATCTCGTCTACGGCGAGTGGCTGCGCCGGCAGGGCCGCCGCCAGGGTGCCCGCCAGCAGCTCCGCACCGCCCACCAGCTGCTGTCGGAGATGGGCGCGGAAGCGTTCGCCGCGCGCGCCGCCCGCGAACTACGCGCCACCGGCGAGCACCCACGCAGCCGGTCCGCCCAGCCGTCCGATGAGCTCACCGCGCAGGAGCTGACGATCGCACGACTGGTGGCCACCGGGGCGACCTCCCGGGAGGTCGGCGCGCAGCTGTTCCTGAGCCCGCGCACCATCGAGGCCCACCTGCGCAGCATCTTCCGCAAGCTCGGCATCACCTCCCGTCGACAGCTGCGTGAACTGCGGCTCCCTTGACCGTCCGGGATCACGCGGCCGGGCGGGGGCGAGCGCGGCTGCGGTAGGTCAGGTGTCGCAGGAGAGCCTCGAACGGGCCGCGCCGCCCGGCGCGGTCCAGGGCGTGGGCGATGACGACGGTGCCCGCCCAGGTGGCGAAGGCGAGCCCGGCGGCGGTGGCGGCGCCGAGCTTCCCGCCGAGGTCGAGCAGCGATGGTTCGGTGGCGACCAGCCAGACCGGTGACTGGGCGATGTAGAAGGTCATCGAGCGCCGGCCGCATGCGACCAGCGCGGTCGTGACCGGTCCTCGCCGGCCACCGAGTCGGTAGGCGACGAGTGCGATCGCGGCCAGGAACGCGAGGCCGCCGGCGATCCCGGTGGCCGCGAACACCGCGTGGCCGGCCGCGTCGGTGCCGGGGGAGCCGGGGGTCCACAGGCCCACGGCCTGCAGGGCCACCGGCTGCGCGCCCAGCCCCGCCACCGGGAACCCGATCAGGGCGAACCGGTGCAGCAGCGGCCGGTAGCTGTCGGGTTGTTCGAGCAGCCGCATCCGCGCGGCCAGGACTCCGATCAGGACGGACGGTGCTATCCCCACTGCGGCGATCGGCAGCACCGGGAGCGCTGAGGTGCGCAGGATCGCGCTGTCGAACAGGGTGGGGCCCACGGCGAGTGGCGTGTCGGAGCGAGTCACCAGCTGGAGCAGGGCCGAGGCAGCGACCCCGAAGACGAGGGTGATCGCCATGACCGTCCACATCCGACGGCTCGACCAGGACACGACCCCGGCGAACATCACCGCGAACGCACCGTAGGCGCCGATCACGTCTCCGCTGTAGAGCAGGATGACGTGGGCGATGCCGAAGACGATCAGCCAGGCCCCGCGCCTGCGGATCAGTCGCCGGGCCTGCGCCGGGTCGGCGCCGAGGCCGGTGTAGCGCCGGGTCATCTGCACGAGGCCGTAGCCGAACAGGATCCCGAACAGCGGGGCTGCGCGCCCGTCCACGAAGGACGTCAGGAGCCACTGGACGGCGACGTCGACCGGGCCGCCACCGGCAGGTGTGGCGTACGAGTTGCCCCCGGCGTGCAGCTGACGGGAGTGGGCCAGCGCGATGAGCAGCAGCATCACGCCCCGCGCGAGGTCCGGCGCCAGCAGGCGTTGCGACGGCGGCGTGGGTGCGATCGGCCCTGCGACGGGTTGAGGAGATGTGGACACGACGATCCTTACGCGAGGTGGAGCTGCGGTCAGACGGGCAGGCTCGGCGGGAGCGGGGTGAGGCGGTAGGAGGGTGGCTCGGCGCCGTGCAGGTGGCGGACGAAGTAGTCCCAGGTGCGGCGCAGGACGTAGTGCTTGCTGCCGTTGAACAGGTGCTCGGCGCCGGGGACGACGAGCATGTCGACGTCCTTGTCGGCCTTCACCAGCGCGTCGACCAGGCGCAGGGTCTGGGCGGGCAGGACGTTGTCGTCGAGGTCGCCGTAGTAGCGCTCGCCCCAGTAGGGGTAGTAGCTGCCGATGTCGTTCGGGGTGGCCCGGGCGACGCCGACGCGGAAGAAGTCGGGGTGGGCGAGCAGTGCGCGGGCGGTGGCGTACCCGCCCCCGGAGCTGCCGGTGATCCCGACCCGGGTGGTGTCCAGCCACGGGTGGCGCTCGCCGAGCTGCGGATCGCGGCGACGTGGTCGACCAGGAACCCGGCGGCCGAGAAGTTGCGGTAGGAGTGGTCGTGGAAGGCCTTGCTGCGCCCGGCTGTCCCTCGCCCGTCGACGGCGACGACGGCGAACCCCAGCGCGGCCAGTGCCTCGGCCTCCCCGGTGAAGGGCGGGGCGTCGAAGGCCGGGGAGGCGCGGTAGACCATCGGCCCGGGGTAGACGTGGTCGATCACCGGGTAGCGGCGATCCGGGTCGAACCCGTGTGGGCGCCACAGCAGCCCGTGGATCGGGGTCCGGCCGTCGGCGGCGGTGGCCCGGAACCGTTCCGGCGGTGCCCAGCCGCGGGAGGTCAGCGCGGCGGTGTCGGGGGCCTCGAGCTCGACGAGCACCCGGCCGTCTCCGTCGAGCACGGAGGACCGCGGGGGCGTCGCGACGGTCGAGGGCCGGTCGATGACGTAACCGCCCTCGGGTGGGCTGATCGCGTCGTGGTCGAGCTCGTCGTCGGTGAGCCGGGTGAACCCTGTCCCGTCCAGGTCGATGCGGCAGATCTGGCGCTGGTAGGGGTCGGTCTCGTCGAGCCCGTTCGCGAGGAACCAGACCCGGCGGGCGTCCTCGTCGACCCACAGCACGCGGCGCACCAGCCACTCTCCCGAGGTGACCTGGACGTGCTTCCCGCCGTCCGGTGAGTAGAGATACAGGTGTCCCCACCCGTCGCGCTGGGACCACCAGAGGACCTCCCCGGAGTCCAGCACCTGCACCTGCGCCGGCTCGACGGTCGAGGCTCCCGGGTCGACGCAGGTCCGTCCGGTCTCCTGGACGACCAGGGTGCTCGCCCCGGTGGCCGGGTCGAGGCGGTGCATCTCCAAGGTCAGCGCGTCACGGGCGTACCGCAGGAAGTAGACGAAGTCCCCGACCCACCACCGCGACGCCAGGCTGGTGGTGTGCACGATCGGGGTCGGCGGATCCTGCTGGTGCACGACCGTGCGCGCCGCGACATCGAGCACCACCCAGGACATCGTCGCGACCTGCTCGTCGCCCGGCACCGGGTAGCGCAGCCGGTGCTCCACCGGGCGGCCCCCGCCGGGGGGAGTGGACTCCACGAGTACCTGCTCGGGCAGTCCCCGCTGGTCCAGACGGTGGGTGAGCAGGCGGGTGGAATCCGGCGACCACTCGGCGACGAACGGCGGGTCGATGCCCAGCGCCCGCCACTGGAAGATCCCGGCCCAGTCCAGCATCGCCCCGTAGGAGTGGTCGGGCTCGGCGTCCTCGGTGATCGCGAACTCCTCGCCACCGTCCTGCGAGCGGACCCAGATGTTCCCGTCGCGGGTGAACGCGGCCCAGGCCTTGTCCGGGGACACGAGCTCCACCCGGGTGGGCGGGTCGGCGCCCTCGACCCGTTCGCAGGTGCCGTCGCTGCCGGAGAACTCCCAGGACTCGCCGAAGGCGAAGAAGCGCACCACGTCCTCGTCGCGTCCGGGGAGCTCGAACTCCAGCAGCACGACCGGCAGGTCTGCAGCGTCCACCGCGTGCCCGGACGCCAGCGAGAGCGCGGCCGCGAGCCGGGCGTGGTCGAACGCGTCGCGACGCGTACCCGCCGCCGGGTCGACCAGCAGGTGCCGGCCGCCGACCTCGTAGACGAAGCGCCGGCCGCCGGCGAGCCACTGCGGCACCACGGACGCCGCTGGCACCGCCTGCTTCCGATACGGCGCGAGCATCGACTCAGCGCGCGCGTAGTCCTCGGCGCCAATCGAAATCATTCTTGATTCCCCCTCGAAGTCCTTGACCGTGGGGTGCCAGGTCACACCCGGCCGTTGCGGCACGGTCAAGTAGCTGAGTTGCGAACAACCCGTCTCAGGTTGTGGACAGGCGGCTGATGGGTGGGAGCCGCCCAGCGCGCTGTGGCGGAGGCGGGCGGGGACAGCAGGAACGCGGGCGCCGCGCATTCCGTTCTCCGTTCCTGCCCTCGACCGAGCGGTCCGGCGGCTACTGCTCGCAGCGTGCGTCGGCGGGCGGCAGCGTCAGGTCGGTCAGGTAGTCGGTTGCGATCTGGTCGACGCACTGGCTCTGCCCCAACAGGGCGATCCCGTGCTGGGCCCCGTCCACGGTCAGCAGGGTGCCGCCGAGGGTCCGGGCCAGGTTGATGCCGCCCTGGTGGGGTGTCGCCGGGTCACCGGTGACCGACGTGACGAGGATCGGCGGCACGTCGACGTCGCCGGTGACGAACGGCCCGGTCCGGCTCGGCGGCTCCGGCCAGGCCGCGCACTCGTGGTAGCTCTCGGTGACTGGGGTGCCGTCGTCCATGATCGGAGCGGCCTCGCGGACCTGGCGGAGCTGGTCGGCCTGCTCGGCCGGGGTGCGCCGGGGCCAGTCCATGCACCGGATCGAGCGGAACGACTCGAGCATGCTGCCGTAGTGGCCGTCGGGGCCGCGCTGGGCGTACAGGTCGTGCAGCGCCAGCAGGCTGTCGCCTCGCCCGTCCGCCACCTCCGCCAGCCCACCCACGACGATCGGCCACAGGTCCTCGGAGTACATCCCGGCGAACACTCCGGTCACGGCGTCCTCGTAGGTCAGGTCGCGTCCGTCGGTGGTCGGCACGGGGTTCTCCTGCAGCGGGCGCAGGAGTGCGTGGTAGGTCTCGACCGCCCGGGTCGGGTCGGTGCCCAGCGGGCAGGCGGGGCCGCTGGTGCACTGCGCGGCCATCCCGTCGAAGGCTCGCTGGATCCCCGCGGCCTGGGACACCGTGAACTCGACGCCGGACAGCTCGGGGTCGATGGCGCCGTCGAGGAGCATGGCCCGCAGGTTGTCCGGGAACGTCTCGGCGTACACCGCGCCGAGCTCGGTGCCATAGCTGTAGCCGAGGAAGGACAGCTGCTCGTCGCCCAGCACCGCGCGCAGCACCTCCAGGTCCTGGACGGTCTCCCGGGTGCCGATGTGGACCAGCGCCTGCTCGCTGCCCGCGCTGTCGGCGCAGCGCTGCGCGATCGTCTCCGCAGCCCGCGCGTCGGGCACGTCCTCAGGGGTGAGGGTGCCGTTGAAGCCGTCGCCGCGTTCGTCCTCGGCGCTGGTGAAGCAGTCCACCCTGGGTGTGGTGGCACCCACCCCGCGGGGATCGAACCCGACGATGTCGAATCGCTCCCCGATCGGCATCGGGTCCAAGGTCGGCGCCATCGTCGCGGTGTGGCTCATCCCCGAACCACCGGGGCCGCCCGGGTTGACGACCAGCGACCCGATCCGCTCGCCCCGGGCCTTCATCCGCAGCAGGGCGATCTCGGCCCGGGGGCCGTCAGGGTCGGCGTAGTCGAGCGGGACCTGCATCCGGGCGCAGTCGAACCGCTCGTTCGCGAACAGCGCCTCGTTGGCAAGGGTCGTCGCGTACGGGGCACACGGCCCGAACGCGAGCTGCTGGTCGTGGAACTGCGTCAGGTCCGGCGCGAACGATGCCGTCGCCCGTGGTTCCCTGGCCGAGCCCGGTTGAGCGCATGCGGTCGTCATCAGGAGCAGCGGTAGCCCCACGGCTGCGAACGCCATCCGGATACTCCGTCGCTGCACGCTTCCTCTTCCGTTCGGGTCGGGTGTGGTGTCGATCACTGGTGTGAATAGACGACATGCCGCCGCGGCACCCTCAACCCCCGAACAGGTGGTTCCAGCCGAGTTCCACTCCTCCGGGGCCGGGTCTCACCGCGAACGTAGGGCGGCCGGCTGGTTCCGCGGATCCGTCGAAAGGACAAACCGCACGACCGAAGTCGGAGGACGGTGCACCGCCCGGCCGACGTCGCCACTGGCGGACGGTGACCAAGGAACACATGTGTTGTCGATGTGGCGACGCTCGATCACCGGCATTTCCGGGTCGTGCGACCTCGTCATTTCGAGGCGTTCACGCTCCTGCCGTGAAGGGCTGACGTGTGGGGACCTCGGCCGGGTCGGCCCCTTCGTGATAGCGGTCCGATAGCCGCAACGGTCGCGGCTACTGCCCGTCCGGGTTCGCCACCGCATCACCGTTGATCACCTGACGGTGGCAACCCGGTCGCCTGGTCAGCCTGCCGGAGTGGGGGCCTTGCTCGCGGCTTCTTTGATGACGGTCGCGCGGAGGCGGTCGGCTCGGGTGGAGCCGAGTGCCCACTGTTCGATCATCTGTCTGCGCCCGGGCACGTGCCCGGTGGTGCGTTCCTGTTCGCGTAGCCAGGTGAGGATGTGGTCGTCGGGCACGCCTCCGCTCGGGGCCTGGTCGTTGTGGCTATGTTCGGGCACAGTCGGTTGCTCGGCCGGGCTTGAGGCGTCTCGCTGGGAATGGCCGGGCGCAGCGTGTTCGAGCCCGGACGGGTGCCCGTTGCCCGTAGGCCCGGCGGCGGGCTCGTGCCTGGTCTTGGCGATGGGCTCGGCGGGCACGTCGTGCAGTGGGTGCCTGTTCTCGCCGTCCGTGTCGTGCCGGGCCGCGCGTGTCCGCGGTGCCCGAGCTTCGCGAGCGGGTTCGGCGGGCACAGGTCCGGGCGCCCGGTGGGCGTCGTCGGGCACCTGACCGGTCCGCTGGCTGTGTCGGGCGCCGGTGACGTTCGGGTGCTGTTGGGTCGGGTAGGCGACGAGCGCTACCAGTTCCAGCGTGATCGCTAGGCAGATCGGTGGCCAGAGTGCGACGGTGATGCCGATCGGGGTTGGTTTTGCGGCGGCGAGGTTGGCGGCGATGGTTGCGGTCATGCCGGCCCAGAATGCGGCCCAGGGTCCGGCTTTGACGGGTTCGCTGCGGTGGCGGCGGACCCAGATGACGACGAGGGCGGCGAGGAGCATTCCGTCGGTGGTGAGGGCGAGCCAGGGCGCCATGACGGGATCGCCGTGCTGGGCGATGACGTCGCGGGCGTGGCGGTAGCTGGCGACCGCGGCGGGACCGCCGACGGCGGTCAGGGTGATGACGGCGAGCAGGCTCGGCCAGGTTCGTGCCCACCGATGGCGCACGGTCGTCCCGATATAGGTCTTGTCCTCGGTGTGGTCGACTGGATCGTTGGCTGGGCCGGGGGTTGGGCTGCTGCAGCCGTTCGGCTCGGAGCAGGGATCGACGCTCATGGGTGGGTCGGATTTGCCGGCCGCGTCGGCGGTTCCACTTCCGCGTGCCGGCATGTTTGGTTCGGGTAGGGGTTGAGGCCCGGCGCGCTCGCCCGGGGCCGGCGGCCTGCGGTGATGGTCATCGGCCGCCCTCCCGGTCATCCGGGAGCAGGTGGAGTCTGTCGCGGCGGCCGGCGGACACGTCTTGTCCGTCGGCCCGCGGGTGCCATGCGGCGGGCTCGGCGATCTCTTGGTCGTGTGTGGCGGGGATGTGCACGGCCGAGGCAGCGTGGGTCGCAATCCGGCTGGCGTCCGGGCGGTGTGAGGCCGGCAGTCGGTCGTCGCGCGTCTGTCGGTCGACGTGCGACTGGGCGCGGCGCTGGGCGTACTGTTCGCGATCGCTGACGCGGGCGTGGATCAAGGGGGTGCGGTGCGCTTCGTGGCCAGTCGGCAGGTCGCGGTGCGGCGAGCTGGCCCGGTCGGTGGGGCGGGTTGGTGTTGGATCCTGCACGGGTTCGGAACCTCCGATTCCGATCAAGGCCCAGCGGGTGGCTGGATCACCGGCTGGGCCCGCGCCCCGTCTCACATTTGTCTCACGGACTGTGCGGACGGGGGCGGATTGGAGGCCCTGCCCTGGGACTGCTACCGGGGTCGGAGGTGCTGCAGAGACGTGCTGGCGGCCTTCTCGGTCGCTGGCAGTCAAGGGGTCAGGGGTTCGAATCCCCTCAGCTCCACCCTTCATTCGCGGATCAGCATCAATCCTTTCCGCAGGTCAGAGCGTTGTGCGTCGTGGTCGCAACTCGGACTGCACGCAACCCTCCGTGATCCATTTCGCGATGTGGTCGCAGTGTGGACTCCCGACCTACAGCGTCTCAGGTGCGGGCGCGGTGCCCGCCCGGTCTGACGCCACGCTGGGCATCGGAGAGCAGTGCTGCGAGGTTCTCGGCCGTGACCGCGCGCGGATTCGCGTACGGCTGGTCGCCGACCTGGCGGACCACGTCGGGCAGCCCGCCGGCGGGCATGCCGATCGCGGCGAGCGAGGTCGGCGCCCCCAGCCGGGACGCGAGGTCGAACAACGCGGCCGCCGGGTCGTCGCCCAGCACCCGGCGGAGCGCGGCCATCGCTCGCGGGGCTGCGGGTGCGTTGAACGCGACGACGTGGGGCAGGACGACCGTGTGCACCTCCGCGTGTGGCAGGTCGAAGGTGCCGCCGAGGACGTGGCACAGCTTGTGGTGCAGCGACATGGTGGTCGCGCCGAGGAGCGCTCCGCACAACCACGCGCCGCGGAGCGCCCCGCTGCGTGGCGCGAGCGCGTCCGGTGCCGCGGCGATCTCCGGTAGGGCTGAGGTCAAGGCGCGGACGCCCGCCTCGGCCATGAGCTCGACGACCGGTGAGGTGTCGGGTGCGTAGAGGCCCTCCACCGCGTGCGCGACGGCGTTGAGGCCGCTCGTCACGGCCAGCCCCACGGGGAGGGTCCTGATCAGCTCCGGGTCGTAGACGACGCTGCGCGGGAGGACGGTGGCGTCGCGGCCGGTCCGCTTGACGCCGTTCTCGGTCAGCCCCCAGATCGGGGTCATCTCCGACCCCGCGAACGTGGTGGGCACGGCGATCACCGGCAGCCCGTGCCGGAGCGCGATCGCCTTGCCCAGCCCGATCGTCGACCCGCCGCCCGCGGCGACGCAGCCGTCCGCGCCGACCTCGCGGGCGTGCGCCGAGGCGGCGTCGACGACGCCGACCGGCACGTGCATCTGTGCCCCCGGGAGCACGCCGGCGGACCGGTCGCCGAGCGCCTCGGCGATCGTCTCCGCCGTGGTCGCCTGCTCGGGTGTGCAGAGCACGAGCACCCGGTTCGGTCCGAGCCGCTCGACCTCCTCGGCCAGGGCGGTGGACCGCCCCGCCCCGAACAGGACCCGCATCGGCAGGGCTTCGTAGGTGAACTCCTCGGCGCTCATCCGCGCTCGGACTTCTCCGGCTCGATCACGAGGTCGATGCCGGCGAGCCGGAACGGGCCGGTCAGCCCGTACCGGGCGGCGAGGTCGAGATCGGTGAAGCGCTCGAAGGGAACCACGAGGCTCTTCTTCACTGCGAACACCGCGTCGGAGTCCAGGTACGGGCTCCCGCCGACGAAGACGTGCGTGGTCAGCGACGTGTGCTGGGCCGCTTCGACGATGAAGTGGATGTGCGCGGGACGGAAGGGGTGGCGCGTGCTCGCGTCCAGCATCCGGCCGACCGGCCCGTCCGTCGGGATCGGGTAGTGCGACGGGACGACGGTCCGGAACCAGAACTGCCCGTCGGCATCGGTGTGGAAGAGGCCGCGGCCGTTCCCCGGCGGCTGGACATCCGGCTGCTGGACGTCGTAGAAGCCTTCCTCGGTGCACTGCCAGACATCGACGGTGGCGCCGGCGAGCGGTGCTCCGGCCGGGTCGAGGACCCGGCCGGTGACGATGCAGGGGTCGGTGCCGCCGAGCAGGTCGATGGTCGCGCCGAGCTCGCGCCTGGGCGATTCACCGACGTGGAAGGGGCCCAGGACGGTGCTCTCGGTGCCGTCCTGCTGGCCGTTGATGGTCTCGACGAGCATCGAGACGCCGAGCACGTCGGAGAGCAGGATGAACTCCTGCCGGGTGTCGTCGCATTTCTGCCCGGTCCTCGGTGAGGAATCGGATGGCGGCCTCCCACTCGGCTGTGCTCGGGCGGACCTCGCGCACGAAGCCGTGCAGGTGCGGGACGAGGCGTTGCAGGATCTCCCGCAGCCGGGGGTCGGGGGTGTCGGCGAAGCTGTCGACCACGGCGGTGGTCGCGGTGTGTTCGGTGAAGTCCATCGTGTGGCTCAGAGTCGGAGGAGCCGCTCGGCGTTGCCGTGGGCGATCTTGGCGCGGTCGGCCTCGCTGATCGGGGCGTCGCGGAGGAACTTGGTGGCGACGTCCATCTCCTCGAACGGGTAGTCGGTGCCGAAGAGGATGTGCTCGGGGCCCAGCGCGAGCAGGGCGCAGATCAGGGGCGCGGGGGAGCAGACGCCGCTGGTGGTGATGTAGAGGTTGTGGCGCAGGTACTCCGAGGGGTTCCCGCGGCGCAGCTCGATGCCGCTCCCTGGCCGCCCAGCGTCCGCGACCCCGAGCGGGCCGCCGCACGCGACGCCGAGGTGGAACCCGGCGCCGCAGACCTGGTCGAGCAGGCCGACCGGCGATGGCCACGGCCGCATCCTGCTCACCATCCCCCGATAGCGCAGACTCGGACAGTTGGTCGATCACGCCGCCACCTCCTCCTCGCCGGAAGGAGCGTCGAGCTGAGTGTCGGGCTCGACGTCGGGCTGGGTGTCGGGTGCGTCGTCGTCGGTCTGGTGATCAAGAGCTTCGATCCGCCGCAGAGCCGGCAGGAGGGCGAGATCGTCCACATCGCCGCCACCCAGCACGGCCTGAGTGCAGTTTGTCATCAAGCCGCCCACCCTCGAAGGCGCCCCGGTCCGCGCCGGCGCCGGCGCCGGCGTCGGTGGGGCCCGAGCGCGGCGTCGTAGTCAGACAACCGCCGCGCGGGTGGCCGATCCAAACGAATAGCAATCCGATAGTTGCACTAGCTCGGCAGCTGTGCAATGCTGTGGTTGCACATTGGCGAACAAGGAGCAGCGCGATGAACGAGATCACGTACACCGACGCGGAGCTGGCTGAGCTGGACAGCATCTCTCGTGAGATCGACATCGACGCACCCGCCGATCGCGTCTGGGAACTCATCGCGCGTCCGGGCTGGTACGCCAACGACGGTGAGGTCGAGGCCGAGCCGGACCTGCGCTACGAGGGCGACGTCGCGGTCGTCACCGACTCGACCGGCGAGTACCGGTTCCGGACCGTGGCGCTGGACAAGCCGCGCTACGCGGCCTTCCGCTGGCTCGGCAACCCCTATCGGGAGGTGTCCGAGGGCACTCTCGTCGAGTTCTGGGTCCACGAGCGCGCCGAGGGCGGGGTCACCCTGCGGGTGCTGGAGAGCGGGTTCTCCAGTCTGTCCGACGACCCTGCGGTGTGGCTGAAGGAGCGGGAGGGCAACGACCGGGGCTGGACCGACGAGCTCGCCGCGGCTAAGGCCTTCATCGAGGCCCCCCCGGACGGTGGATCGTGAACGCCACCGATCTGCCGACGATGTGTGCCGCGCTCGGTGATCCGACCCGCTGGGACGTGCTCGCCCAGCTCGGGGACGGCGCGAAGTCGGCCACCGCGCTGGCCCGGTTGCTGCCGGTGAGCAGGCAGGCGATCGGCAAGCACCTCGAGGTGCTGCGCGAGGTCGGGCTGGTCGAGTCCGAGCAGCGGGGCCGCGAGGTCGTGTACAGCGCCGTCGGCGCCCGGCTCAGCACGCTGGCCCGGGACCTCGACCGGATCGGCCGGTCCTGGGGGACCCGACTGCTGCGGGTCAAGGAACTCGCCGAACGCCCCGAGACGGACCGCCCACCCCGCCGCTGAGCGCAGCCGACCACCGAACGGGAGGCGCCGCGGCGCGCCGAGTCGCGCACCGCGGTGGCTTCCGCACGCCCGAGAACGCCCCCACGACACGGCGCGCGACCAAGCCATGGTGCGACCGAACCACCGTGCGGCCACGAGAAGGCAGGTACCGACATGACCATGCAGGCATCCGAGCCGGACCGCAAGGCCGAGCTCGCCCACCCTCCCGCCAAGCCCGGACCCGCGACCAACGGGCGGGTGCGACGCGCCCCGCGCGGCCTTGTGCTGGCCGTGGCGTGCGCGGCCATGACGATGGCGGGGCTCGACACCGCCGTGGTGAACGTGGCGCTGGCCTCGATCCAGCACGACCTCGGCGCCGGGCCCGGCCTGCTGCAGTGGGTCGTCGTCGCCTACGGGTTGCTCTTCGGCGGGTTCCTCCTGCTCGGCGGGCGACTGGCCGACCACCTGGGTCGCCGGCGGGTGTTCCTGGCCGGTCTCATCGTGTTCACCGCCGCCTCGCTGGTGGCCGGCGCCGCGCAGGGCGCCGCCGCGCTGATCGCGGCCCGTGGTCTGCAGGGCTTCGCGGCGGCCCTCCTCGTGCCGGCGGCGCTGTCCCTGATCGCAGTCACGTTCGCGGAGGGCCCTGAGCGGGACCGGGCCTTCGGTCTGCTAGGAGCGGTCGGCGGGGTGACCGCCAGCGGCGGCGTGGTCCTGGGCGGGGTGTTGGCGTCCGGGCCCGGCTGGCGCTGGTCGTTCCTGGTCAACGTGCCCATCGGGGTGGTGCTGATCGCGGTCGTCCTGCTGTTCCTGGCAACCGACCGTCCTGATGACCGTGGCGGACGGCTCGACGTCGCCGGCGCGATCACCGTGACCGGCGGACTGCTGCTGGCGGTCTACGCCGCGCACCACGCCGTCGAGCACGGCTGGTTCGCCGGGACGGCTCTGGCCCTGTTCGCCGCTGCTGTGGTACTGCTGGCGCTGTTCGTGTGGATCGAGGCCCGATCGGCGGCCCCGCTGGTGCCCGCTGCTCTGCTGCGGAACCGCTCGCTCGTGGCCGCGAACCTCACCGCGTTCCTCGGGTTCTGCGCGCTGCTGTCGTTCATCTTCGTCGGATCGCTGCTGATGCAGCAGGTGCTGGGCTACTCGCCGTGGCAGGCCGGCGTCGGGTGGGTCGCCACCACCGCGACCATCGTCGTCGCGGCCATGGCGGGTGCCCGGCTGGTGGGCCGGGTCGGCGTGCGGTGGCTGCTGATCGCCGGGATGTCGCTGGTCGCCGTCGGGGCGCTGTGGCTGGCGCGGATCCCGGCCGACGCCGGTTACCTCACCGACGTGATGCCCGCGTTCCTGCTCGCCGGGGTCGGCTTCGGGTTCTGCGAGCCCGCACTGCAGCTCGGGGCATTGTCGCGGGTGGCCCCGTCGGACACCGGGCTGGCGTCCGGACTCGTCCAGACCATGACTGAGATCGGCGGGGCCGTCGGCGTCGCGGCGGTGTCGACCGTGCTCGTCGCCGGTACGGGCCTCGACGGCTTCCACGCCGCCTTCGTGTTCGTCACCGTCCTCGCCCTCCTCGGAGCCGTCACCGCCGCGGTGGGCTTCCCGCGCCGCGGCCCGACGCCGGTCCGCTGACCGTGCCCCGACGGCGCGGGGGCAGCGGCGATGAAGTCGGCGAACTGGCGCGGAGCATCGAGCGGGACGAGCGTCTCGGTCGCAGGGACCTCGGCGCGTCGCGATGGCTGAGTGCCCGCCGTCCTCCGGCGCTCGGGCCTGCTCGAGTCCAACCCGGCGTTCCGCCACTTCAGCACCGCCGGGTGATTTCGTTCGCCGAGAGCACGCTCGCGCCGGCTCTCCTGCCCATCTACCCGGCCGAGCACGTGCTGGTCGCGGGGCCAGCGCGATCCGGGAGCAGCGGCCTTCTCCTGGCGACCGCCCACGTGCTGACCACGGCCGTCTCTCGAGTTGACCTCACCGTGATCGCGACCCGGCCGTCACCACTCCGGCACCTGGGCGGGGACGCCCGGGTCGTCACCGACCCTCGGGAGCTACCCGCGCTGCTCACCGAGATAGTCGACCCCGGAATTCGGCACGTGGTGCTGATCGACGACGCCGAGACCCTCGACGATGCCACCGGCGCGATCGACGCACTGCTGAAACGGCTGCTGCCGGACATGCAGGTGATCGTCGCCGGGCGGGCAGACCAACTCCGCACCGCTTACGGGCACTGGACGCAAGTCATCCGCCGCTCCGGTACGGGCGTGCTCCTACGGCCCGACGTCGACTTCGACGGGACCTGCTGTCGGTGCGCCTGCCACGGCAGGCACCCGTACCGGTCACCGCCGCCCGCGGCTGGATGGTCCACGGTGGCGAGGCGCAGTTCATCCAGGCGGCGACTGTTCGGTAACTGCATGCCGAACGACAGGTTCTTGCCATTTTCAGTGGCTGATTCAGCCTCGCGGCCGGCCTCGGATACACTCACGGCGATCAGCCTTGGCCAACTGAGGGATGAACGATTCATGGCTCGAGTTCTGTCCAGCGAGGAAGCGCGCACCGCGATTACTCAGATGCAGACCATCATCAATGGTGGGCTGACCGAACAAATCCACAGTCTGGACGTGCAGGGCCAGCGTCTGTCCGACCCGAACGTCTGGGACGGCAAACTCGCGATGGACTTCCGCGCCCGCTGGCCCGAGACGAAGCGGGCCCTAGACACCATGATCCAGACGCTCGAGGAGCTGCGCACCCAGACGCAGGCGATCAACCTGGACATCATGGCTGCGGGCGGCAACACCTGAGGGCAGCCACCTCCTGCCGCGCCGTGTGAGACGCGTCGATGCCCAACCTCGGGAACTACCAGGAACCGGTTCCGTTCAATCAGGCCGCAGCCGACTCCCTGGTTGGGGAACTCCTTGCCACGGCCCGCGTCCTGGGCCGCGACATCAGCGATCGTGAGCAGTTCAGTCGTCGTGCGCGTCAGTCGTGGGAGGGCCCTCACGCCCAGCAGTTCGACGGCCGGAACAGGATTTGCGCAGGAGACGCGAGGCGATTCGAAACCGCCCTCAGGGCGGCCGTCCAGGCGATCGAGCAACTGGCCAGGCTGGCGACGGAGGAAGAGCGTCGCCGCGCGGCAGTACGAGCCGGGATCCAGCAATGGCACGCGGCGTGCCTCCAAGCCGACGCGTATCAGCAGCCGCGGCCGCCCTGGCAGAGGTACGTACCGCAGACTCCACCGATTGAACCACCGAGGATCCCGTCCATCGATTGCCCACCGACGCCGCGCCTCGCGGCAGCCTCGACCGGTGGTGGAATGACTGGGCGAAGCTCGGCGGACCCTGACCTGCTCGACCGCTTCGTGGCGGAGAGTCGAGCGCAGGACAAGTTCATGGAAGGTCGGCTGAGGGTGTTGGAGGGGGCCTGCAATGCGTTCCTCTCCTCCTCGAGGAACTGGGGCAACTTCGATGTATCCCCGCTGATCGCCTCACTGCGGACATACATCGGCTACAACGGGGAAGACGCCAGCTGGACGTCGACGGTCTCTCAGGCATTCCGGAGCGCAGACTCCGTCGCCGGCGCGGACTCGTCCGACGGCGGGATGAGACCGACGGCGGCGATCACGACAGCGATGATGAAGGCGCCGGGCCTGCCGATCAGCACGGGCAGCCGGAAACTCGAGACACTTCCGGAATCACGTGTGCGTCGCAACGCTGCCGGTCTCATAAGCCGCGTCGACGACCGGCCCGTCGATCAGTATCTCCGCGATATCGGCAGGCAGCGCAGTGCGCAGTCCCAGGGAACTTCATCAGTTGTCACGGCCGTTGCGATGAACCGCCGCACCGGCGAAGTGGTCGAAGGAAGCCCACTTGATGCCGTCAAGGGCGGGGGCGCATCCAGCATCTCGAGGATCGCGCACGTCGGCGGGAGGGAACCCGATGTGACCACGCGCCTTGATATCGCCGAGGAGCAGGTGGAGATCGGCGAGTGGATGCGCAGGAGCGGCGACTCTGCGATGGTGCCAGCACTGGTCCGGGCCGCGAGGGCGAGCATCGATGATATGTACCCACGCAGTCTGACCAATGCGAGAGCGAGGTCACGGCTGGGCGATCTGAATTCCCGACTCAACGAGTTGGAGACCTGGATGCCTCGGCGCCGTGACCAACCGCTGACCCTGACGCCTCGCGAGAATGCGCATCGGGCTATTTCGACGGTGGTTCCACCGGAGACGCAACGTGTCTACGTGCGAGACGGTCTATTGGTGCGGGCTAGCACCGACCGGCCACTCGAAGCCCCACCTCGTGACCTCGGGTACTGGTCCTACGTCACGGACGAGCACGGCAACTTCTACGTCGTCCAACCCCAATTCGGTCACCGGGGCGTCCTTGGTGACCGCGGGAGAGTGTCCGCGGCGGGGATGCTAGGAATCGTGCCAGGCCGGCCCGGCATGGTGTCGCACCTGAACACGCAAAGCGGCGGGTTCCCCAATGGCAGCCTGCGACAACTGCAGGAGCTAGTCGAAGAGTTGGGCCTGGATCTCAGTAATGTCAGCGAGTTCCTTGAAAACAATCGGGAAAGAGTTGCTTTCGACAACAGTGTTCGAAGGGCGGGGTCGACCGGATAGAAGTGGTCAAACGCTTGGGTGCTCACTGTCGAGCGCCTTGGCTACACCCCCCAGCAGCTCGCACACCCGCTGCAGGTCCATCGGACCGTTCTTGTCGATGACGGTTTCCAGGTCGTGGCCATCGATGTAACGCATCGCCAGGAAGAGCACTTCTTCGGCGTAGCCGGCGTCGTAGATGGGCACGACGTGCGGATGTTCCAGGCCGACGGCAAGGCGAGCTTCGCGTCGAACGACTCGTTCTGCATGGCCCAGCCGGCGGCAACGCTGATGCCGCCGAGTTGCGGAGGCACTTGCGAGGCAACCTGTTGATCTCGCCGATCATGCTCCGAGCGTCGATGACGCAGGTCGGGACCGACCGTCGTCCTAGATCGTGGTCATGTCGCTGATCGGTCTCGTGTGGGCCGGCCGGTGATCTCGAGGTTCGGGTGTCCACGGCTCTCACCACGACCGTGCACGCCCGAATCCGAGCCACGTGCGGGTGATGATCGCGAGTGTCGGTTGGTAGCGGCTCCCCTCACAGCACCGGCCAACCGAGACCGCGGATCATGCAGGTGTGGCCGAGCAGAGCCGGTCCGGGCGCGCCACCGGTCCGGTGATCACTGGTTGGGTGCACGACCGGCCGGATGTGGCCGCCTACGCACCGAGCCGGTGATCACTCCCCGGCTTCGCCCGCCAGGAGCGGTGGGACAGCGACGGTCCTGCCCCCTGCAACCACGTCCACGATCACGAGCCGACCGCCGGTCGGCTTCGCAGGACCTGCCGGGGCTGCGGATGGGGCTCGCTCGGCCGGTGACCGCGACCCGGGTCGAACCCGGCCACCTGCAAGATCACGAAGTCCGGCTGCAGTACCAGGGTGTCGATCCGGGCCGGTCGACGACCGCACGACTCGACCCCAACCGATACGAGGCCCGAAGAGGTCGTACTGCACATGGACAGGTCGGGATGGACGCGCGACCCGGTGGTCGCCGTCGCCGGGGGCAGCCTCGCTCTCGAGTGCATCGGGTGGGTGGTCTGGGTCATCCTCAGCATGGTGACCGGGACCGAGCCGTGGGATCTCCCGATACTGGGGATCTTCGTGGGAACGGCCACCCTGCTCGTGGCGTGCGCGGTGGCCGTGCTGCGCGGCCACCGCCTGTTCGCGGTGGTGGCGGCTTGCGTCGTCCTACTGTTCACCGGGTTCACCGGCCCGGCGGTCAGCCTGGTCAACATCACCGCTATTGGGCTGCTGACCTGGGCGAACGCCCGTCTGCGTGGTCCCGCCGGTGAGGTGGGGCGCGCAGCGCGGAGTGACCCCGTGGTGCTGCTGGCGTGCGGCGGGTGCGCCGCCGCGGCCGGCGCGATCGTGACGCGGATCGGCATCCGGGTGGCGGAGGACGTAGCCCGCTATTCCTGGCTCGTCTGGCCCAGCCTGAGCATCGTGCTGCAGGCCGTACCCGCCTTGGTGCTGGCCGCCGCGGTCGCGGGGATCCTGCGCGGGTCACCGAGGTGGGCTGCGGTGGCACTGGCCGCGATCGTCGTCGGTGGTGGCACGGCCGTGACCCGGGCCGAGGGTGTCGTCACGGTCACGGCGCTGGTGGCCGTGACTCTGGCCCTGTCGGTCGCCGTGGGATTCGCGGGCGAGAGGCTCCTGCGGCCCGACGACGAGCCCGGCCGCCGGGAACCTGACGAGCCGGAGCGTTCCGACCGGACTCCGTGAGCCAATGCGCCACGGCAGGCGCATCGACACCAGGAGCTGTTAAGAAGTGTGGCTGGCCAGGGGGTGTAGTCAGATGCCGATGACCACGACCCGACGCGGCGGTACAGCGGACGCGCGTTCGTACGTCTTCACCCCACCGAGGTTCGCGGCTGCCGCGGGGCCGGGCGTCGTCGACCTCCTATGGCTCGGCGTTGACGGCAGCTTCGGAACGTACGGGTGCGGGCGTAGCGAGATGTCGGTCGTCGCGTGGACCCCTACGGGCCGCTCTTCTTCGCGTTCTTCGTCGCGGTGTACACCGTGGCGGCCCACCAGAACCTGCGGACCGCGGTCTCGGCTGCCGGGCTGGCGCTTGCCGCCATGATGACGCACGTTCTCCTCCACCCGTCGGCCCCGTCCGGCCCGATCGGATTCCTGGGATCGACCTGGGTGGTCGTGCCCTTCGCCATCGGCGTCGCCGTCCGGCTCACCCGGGAATCCCGGCGACGGGAGCAGGCCGAGGCGGTCCGGGACCGGGTGTACGACGAACGGCTGCGCATCGCGCAGGAGGTCCACGACGTCTCGGCCACGGGTTGGCCGCCATTAAAATGCATGCCGACATCGCCCTGCACGTGCTGGCACGCCGGCCCGACCAGGCCGAGGCGGCCCTGACCGCGATCAGCCGCACCAGCGCCGAGGCCCTCGACGAGGTCCGGTCGACTCTGACCCTGGTCCGCGGGGCCGGCACCGACCGCTCGCCGATCCCCGGCTTGCGCCGCATCGACGACCTGACCACCCGGATGATCGCGGCCGGCGTGCAGGTCGAGGTGAGCACGACCGGGACCCCGCGCGAGCTGCCGCCGGCCGTCGAGCTCGCGGGCTACCGCGTCGTGCAGGAGTCGTTGACCAACGTGCTGCGCCACGGGCCGCTCGGCGCCCGCGACCGCGCCCAGCTCGTCGTGTTCGCTTACCGCTCCGGGTTGGTGTCGTGACCGTTGATGAACAGTCCCGCGAGGTGGGTGTCGACGAGTCGCCGGCCTTCCTCGGGGGTGAGCGTCTCGAGCAGGACGAGCGTGGTCACCCCCTCGGCGAGGCAGACCAGAGTGGCGGCCTCGCCCGCGGGGTCGCGGCCCACGGCCAGCAGCCCGGCCCCGGCCGCACGTCCGAGCATCTCGGCGAGCAGGTCTTGCAGCGGTCCGATCCCGCCGGCCAGGGCGGCGCGCAGGCGGGTGTCGTGCACGGCGCGAGCCACGAAGGCCAGGTGGACGAGCAGCCCGCTGCGGCTGTCCGGGCGCAGCGGCAGCAGCTCGGCGAGCGTCGCACGGACCACCGCCTCCGGTGAGGCTGGACCGTCGAGGCCGGCGAGGCGGTCGCGGACCCGGCGTTCGGCCTCCTGCCCGACCAGTTCCAGCGCTTCAGCGAGCACGTCGTCCTTGCTGCGGAAGTGGTGCTGCAACGCGCCGAGGGACACCCCGGCCTCCGCGGCAATCTCCCGCAGCCCGACATCGTGCAGGCCACGGGCGGCGGCGATGCGCCACAGCGCCTCTGCAATCCGTCGCCGGCGGTGCTCCGGGCCGACCCGCTGCGGCATGTGTATACCTTGCTCCAAGTCAATCGTACCGCTATCGTCCGGCTCGACAATACACCTGACTTGGGGGCTGACGTGGACCGGAACGTGCGAGCGGTCGGCGGCATGCTGTGGGACCTCGGGGCCACGCTCGGCGTCTACTACGGGTTGCGGCTTGCCGGGGTGCCCGAACGGACGGCCCTCCTGACGGCGACAGTGGTCGCCGCCGCGCGGCTGATCTGGGTGGCACTGCGCCGCCGGCAGGTCACGTGGTTCGCCGCGATGTTGCTCACCGTGTTCGGTGTCGGGCTGCTGCTGACCTTCCTCTCGGGCGACGCCCGCTTCCTGCTGGTCAAGGACTCCTTCGTTACCGCGGGCGTGGCGCTGGTGTTCCTGCTCAGCGCCGCGCACGGCCGCCCATTGACGCTGTCGGCCGCGCAGACCAGCCAGCCGTGGCACGCCACCGCGCTGGAGGAGCTATTCGCCGCCCGGGCCGACGTGCGGCGACGCTTCATGGTGAGCGCGGTGGTGTGGGGGTCGGGACTACTGATCGAGTCGGTCGTCCGGATCCCGCTGGTGTACGCCCTGTCCGTTGACATCATGGTCGCCCTGTCCGAGGTGCTGCTGTGGGGCACGATCGCCGGGCTGCTGCTGTGGAACATCGGCTACACCTGGACCGTGTGGCGCGAGGTCAACACCGGTGAGCGAGATGCGGTGCCGTCACGGCCTGCCTGAACACGGGTCGCGACCGCGCGGAGGGACGCTTCGTGAACGGCCTTGAGGCGCAGATCTACCGCCACCACGCCGTTAGGACGTACTCGTCTAGTCATGGTTCGCCCTGGTGGGCGGCCCGTTCCGGGCTGAAAATGGGTGTGGTTGCCGCCGACGCCGTTGCTCTATGGCCCGTTCGAGGTCGTCGTCTAGTCGGGCGCTGGGAGCTGTCTCGTGGGCCCTTCGGTGTTGCTTCGAGCACGCGGATTAGATTCGCCAGTCCCTTCGCAGCTCCTGCGGGCAACCGCCTCGTCGGTGACAGCCTGAAGTCCTCGTCGGCGATCAGCTGTCCGTGCGGAGGCCCGTGCCACGGCCTGCTCGAGCTGAAAGCGACGCAAGTCACACCCGCTCGGGCCCAACCGTGCGCCCGTCTGAGGGGTCGAACTGATCGGCAGTTGCTTGGGACGCAGAGCATGCCGTTCCCGGCCCCGCAATCGACAGGGAGGCACGCAGGATGAAGGGTGACGGCTGGTACTTCAGGCTTTGCGGATCGATCGTTGCGGCTCTGGTCATCGTGACCGGATGCACCCCGATCGCTGCGCCGACCGTCGAGCAGACGCCATCCGATGCCGCGACGGCGGCGGTCGCGCGCCTGGCCACCGGGCTCTCGCTCGACCACTTCATCGACATCATCGGGCGTAAGCCAGAGATCACGCGAGCTGCCGGCAGATATGAAGAAGCGCTCTGGATCGACCGGACCTGGGCGGTACAGGCCGTCGTGGGCTCCGCCGCCGAGGTGCAGGGGTACTCCGTGACTACCAGGGATCCGCAATTTCGGCCGCCGGTGCAACCGCTCGGTGACAGCCCGCTGGGTGGCACGCCGCTCGCCGGACTCAACGGCTTCGACCGCGCCGACCTAGGGATGGGGTTGGGAGGTACCGCGACTGGGAGTTGGTACTACAGCGAAGCGCTGACTCCGAGTGGGGCGACCGACGAACGTTCGATCGTGCTCACCGCAAGTGACGGCAGCGAAGTCGGCGTCACCGACGCCACACCGGACATCGCTGGACGACTCACCCTGCAGTTCGACGCGCTGACCAGCGAAGGACGTGGTCCGCTTCTGGAGTTCGCCCTCGAGCCCCGCGTGCCAGATGACCGCCATCGGATCGTCCCCACGACCTTCTCGGTGCTCGGCCCAGTCCTGACCATCGACGACCTGCCTCAGACCTTCCGATTTGGCCCCACCATCGACGATGTTCTGGCGGTCATCGGCCCAGGCTGACGGGCTCGCTCGTGCCGCGTCCCGGGCGCTGAGTACCCGTCAAAGCTGGCCGGATGGCAATTATCTTGCGGAAGCTGTCATATGAATGGTTGATTCGGCGTTGATGACATGAAAGTATCAAGTATGAGTGCTTTCGGGAGAATCAGGACGTTGCCGCCACCTGTTGGACGCGGTCGTCGGACTGACTCTGGTTGGAAATTGGCTCTGGACTCGATCATGGTGCGTCCGACATGCCCATAGGTCGCAAGAAGGCATCGAGATGGGTACGCGACCCTGTAGTTGTGGCCAGCGGTGGCCTCCTCCTTGCTCAGTGTGTGGGGTGGGTGGTGTGGACCGGATTCATCGCACAGCAGCCATGGCAAATCCTCTACTGGATCATCGGGTTTGTGGCAACCATGGCTGCGTGCGCGATCGGTGTGTTGCGCGGATTCCGTTGGTCGGGGATATGGGCGGCGTGGGTACTCGGGTTCGTCACGTCGTCGACGTTTCCCAACGTCGAAATCACATTGGCCAACGTCCTGGTCATCGTGCTACTGGTGTGGTCGAACGTCCGGCTGCGTCGTGCGGACCGCGGGGTGCAGCGCGTACGCGGGACGGCTCGCGACCCCGTCGTGTTGGTGGCAGGTGCAAGTTGTCTTCTCGCGACCGGCGCACTCATGGGGTGGATTGGTGTGTGGGTGTCGGAGTCCGACATCTTCACGCGGCACTCCGGCGGGGGGTGGTTCTCGCCGCAGGCCCTGATCGCCGTGCGGGTGGTTCCGGTAGTGGCCCTTGCGACCGCAGCCGTGGAGGCCGTGCGCGGATCGGAGGGTTGGTGTCTGACCGGGATCTGGCTGATCGTGATGATCTTCGCGACGATCATGACGTTGATGGACGGCGCGGCGGCGGTGGTGGTGATGGTGGTGGCCATCGTGCTGCTCGCCCTCATGGGATCTGCGTGCGCCCGGCTCCGGAAGCTTGCTGCTGAGCAAGAGGTTGTGAGTGGGTAGGCTCGCCACCTGGATGGGGCGCAGTTGTCTCGCCCGTGGCACGGACCATGCCCGGGGCCTGCGCTCTGCGCGACCGCAGCTCGAGCCGATCTCCCCGACTTGTTGGCCGGCGTAGCGGCTGCGGCTGCGATCTTGCGGCCGAGTGGGGGTGGCACCGCCCGTGGCCTGGATCCGCCGGCCGGCCGCGGCGATAGTCGCGCGCGCTCGCCCAGAGCTGGAGGCACGAACGTGGCGTGGGTCTCTCCGGTGGCCAGCGGCAGCGTCTCGCCCTCGCCCGAGCGCTCGTTCGCCAACCGCGGCTCCTGCTGCTTGACGAGGCAACGAGTGCAGTCGATGCCGCGACCGAACGCAAGATCTTCGCCAACCTCCGGATGCTGCCATGCACCCTCATCGTCGTCGCACACCGACTCAGTACTGTCCGCGAGGCCGAACAGATCATCGTCTTGGGATCTCGCCCTGCACGCCCCGCTCGGCCAGTGGCCTTGGTGATGCAGATCCAGCTCAGCTGACCACCATCTCTTCTGAGTCAGATCAGACCATCTGGCAGGACCCAGGGATCGGCTCATCGACAGCCCCGCGGGGGTGGTTCACACGGCATCACAGAGGGTGCCGATGGTAGGTCGCTCAGATAGTCTTGCAGTACCGCCTTCTCTTCCGGGGAGATATCCTTGCGGAACCACACAATCCATCGTGGACCAGCTTGGCTGGCACCGATGCTGATTCCGGTCGAGCCTCGACCAATTGGTGAAGGTGTGTACGACAGCGGCCTCAAGGCCCCCCTGTTTTTTTCATACTCCTGCTGATTGAACTGGACGACGAGCGCGTTGGGTGGGCGGAACGCACGAAGCGATTCCGCGGTCCATCCACCCAGTGCGGCTGCGCCGATCAGAAGTGACGCCATCCCGCATGCCCACTTCAGCCGGCCTTCGGCAAAGCCAGCGCCGACCACCGCCAGGGCGGCGGGGATGTAGATGACCGACCCGAGCACGGCAAAGATCACGCCAACCACCAGGAACCACGACCCCACGGCGATGCACGCCCGACGGAAGGTGCTCCTGTTCCCAGCGAAGAAGAGTGGTACAAGAGGGACACCGGCCCAGGCGATGTACAAGCCCGTCAGGACCGGCGCCCGCGCGATCGCCCAGGCCGTGGCTGCGCCCGACGCCATCGCCGCGATCACCACCAGCCCTGACCGCCACCATGCGACACGCTCTGGCATGACTCACTCCTCCCGGATCCGGCGGCCTTCAGAATTTCGATCAACTTCCGCCGGTCGGCTGCCACCGGCCTATCCGTAGCCCCATCCTCGGGATCACGTGCCGCCCAGGACGACGACCCGCAGGGACGCCGATCGGTTGGGGTGAGCCCACCGGGCGGCCGGTTCGGGGACGGTGTGTCCGGTGAGCGGCGCGTCGACTGGAGGTGTCGGTTCAGGCCCCAGGTTCGCACGGTGATCAGCATCACCGGGTTGTCCTTCGAACCGCACGGATACGTGATGATCTTCGAGATCCTGCTCGCTGCGGTGCTCACCCCGGTCGCACTGATCTGATGCTGTGGGTCTGTACCGATCGTTACGGCGAGACGACGATTGACCAGCACCTCTCACATGTGGTTCTGTCCGCGTGATGTGACCGCAGATGTTGGTCGGTCCCGACCGCACCTGGTGCGGTCAGGGTGCCAGTGTTCGCGGGATTCGACCGCGGGTGAACCCTTGCGGTGAGCCGGTCCGTGTGCTCTCGCAGGAGGGCACCGATGCCACGGACGTCGAAGGTAGAGCTCTACGCGGCGATCCGCCGGGATGCGCGTGCCGGGCTGTCCGGGCGTTCCCTGGAGCGCAAGTACAACGTCGGGCGGCGCACCGTGGTCAAGGCGCTGGCCTCGGCCTGGCCGCAGCCGCGGAAGAAGCCGCCGCCGCGGCCGTCGAAGCTGGACCGGTTCAAGCCGCTGATCGACGAGATCCTGCGCGCGGACCTGGATGCGCCGCGCAAGCAGCGGCACACGGTGAAGCGGATCTTCGCCCGGTTGATCGACGAGCACGGCATGGCCGACGTGTCGTACCAGGTGGTCCGCGCCTACGTCGCAGCGCGCAAACCCGAGATCCGGACCGAAGCCGGTCGCGGCCCGTCCGAGGTGTTCATACCGCAGGCCCACCGGCCTGGGATGGAGGCCGAGGTCGACTTCGGTGAGGTCGCGGTCCGACTCCGCGGCACGTTGGTGACCTGCGTCCTGTTCTCGCTGCGGCTGTCGTTCTCTGGCAAGGCCGTCCACAAGATCTTCCTCTCGGGCGGGCAGGAAGCTTTCTTCGAAGGCCACGAGCACGCGTTCCGGGTGCTCGGCGGGGTACCGGCCGGGCAGATCCGCTACGACAACCTCAAGGCCGCGGTCGCCCAGGTGATCGGCTTCGCCCGGCAGCGGGTGGAAACCGACCGCTGGATCGCGTTTCGGTCCCACTGGTCGATCGACCCGTTCTACTGCCAGCCCGGCCTGGCGGGCGCCCACGAGAAGGGTGGCGTCGAGGGACAGATCGGCTGGTTCCGCCGCAACCACCTCGTCCCCATCCCCGAAGTCGACTCCCTGGCGCAGCTCAACGCCCAGGTCGGAGCCTGGGATGCCGCCGACGACGCCCGAAGGATCGGGGCCCGCCCGCGAACGGTCGGGGAGATGTTCGCCCTGGAGGCACCGCTGCTGGCGCCGCTGCCGGTCGAGCCGTTCGAGACCGGCCGCTGGTTCACCCCTCGGGTGGACCGGTTTGGCCAGATCACCGTGCGCACCAACCGCTACTCGGTGCCGGTCCGGCTGATCGGTCGCCGTGTCCGGGTGCTGCTGCACGCCAGCGAGCTGGCCGTGTTCGACGGCCGCACCGAGGTCGCCCGGCACGAACGGCTGCTGGCAAAGGCCGGCAGCCGCCTCGAGCTGGACCACTACCTGGAAGCGTTGATCCGCAAACCCGGCGCGCTACCCGGGGCGACCGCGCTCGAGCAGGCCCGCGCGGCGGGCAAGTTCACCCCGGTCCACGATGCCTGGTGGGCCGCGGCCCGCAAGGCCCACGGCGACCGCGACGGCACCCGCGCGCTGATCCAGGTACTGCTGCTGCACCGGCACATGATCCACGAACACGTCGTCGCCGGCCTGGCCGCCGCGCTCCGCGCCGGCGCGCTGACCGCGGACGCGGTCGCGTTGGAAGCCCGCAAGGCGGCCGACACCGACACCACCCCCACCCCGGCGCCCGACCGGACCGCCCCGGCCGCGGCGCCGGTGACGTCGCTGACCCAGCAGCGGCTCGCCCAGCTGCCGCCCGACACCCGACCGCTCCCCTCGGTGGCCGCCTACGACCAGCTGCTCCCCAGCCACCGAACCAACAGGGAAGGAACCCGTCCATGAGCGCGCAACGCCCCAGCCAACGCCACCGCGGCCTCACCGAGCAAGCCGCCGACGCCGCCGTCGACCAGGCCTGCCGGTTGCTGCGCCTACCCACCATCCGCGCCCAGTTTCCCGACGTCGCCGACGCCGCGGCCCGCGAGCAGATGTCCTACCGCGGGTTCCTCGCCGAACTGCTGATGGCCGAATGCGACGAACGCGCCCGCCGCCGCTCCGAACGCCGCATCAAGGCCGCCGCGTTCCCCCGGGAGAAGTCGCTGCGCGCCTTCGACTTCGACGCCAACCCCTGACCCTGGTCGCCAGCCTGATCGAGCAGGCCGAACGCTTCCTACCCCAGCTCGTGCTCGACGCCCGCGCCGACGGCCACACCTGGCACGAGATCGCCCACGCCCTCGGCACCAGCCCCGACAACGCACACCTGCGCTTCGACCCCGACTCACCCATCGCCGACAGCCGCTGGCCCGGGGCCAACGGCTCTCGGCTACTGCTCCGGCTCGGTTCCTCGGAAGATCCTTTCGATCTGGTGGTCGAGCAGGGCCACCGCCTCGTCGGGCGTGCGTTGAGCGAGCAGCATCGACGCCTGCAGCCCTTCAGCTCCCGCGAGGAGGAAGGCGGCCTCGGCGCGTGCGTCGATGTCCGGCCGCGCCCGGCCGAGTTCCTGACCCTGCTGGATGAGGTCGGTGACAAGGTCCTCGAGGGCGCGCGGGCCGTCGCGGACGGCTTCCGCGAGGCCCTCGTCGGCCAGGAAGCGCACGAAGAACGCCACGTGCACCAGGTGACGACTGCGCCGCTCGTCGTCCAGCGGCAGTATCTCCTGCAGCACGCCTCGGACGATGGCGCGCATGTCGCCGGTTCCGTCGAGGTGCATGAGGCGTTCGCGGGCGCGCTGCTCGGCGTCGGCGTTGAGGATCTCCAGTGCTCCGAGCAGCAGCTGGTCACGTGTGCCGAAGTAGTACTGCAGCAGCCGGGCCGACACCCCGGCCTCGGCGGCGACCTGCCGCAGGCTGACGTCCTCTAGCCCGCCTCGGGTGGCCAGTCGCCACACCGCTTGCGCGATCTGGCGGCGGCGCGCGTCGTGATCCACCTGTCGCGGCATCGCCCTCCCGTTCCCCCGGCCGTTGTGGTTCGACCGTACCAAAACGTGTTATGGTTCGATCGAACCATAAAAAGGAGGCGTCGAGATGAAGTACGTGTGGCTGGTTCTCGGGATGATCTTGCTGGCGTTCGGCCTGCAAGGGGTGATCCGCTTGGTGCTCGACCACGGTTGGACCGGTGTCCTCGGCTGGTTGCCCGGTGGGTTCGCCGGACAGCTGACCGGACACCTCGTGCTCACCGTCGCCGGGTTGGCGCTGGCGGGGTGGTCGCGCCGGCTGTCGGAACCGACGAGGCGCCGGTGACCTGGCAGGAGCGAGCCGGCGCGGACGGCGATGCAGCGGAGGCCGGGCTGGTGTCAGCCGACGCGGCGGTAGCGGATGTGCGTCGTCAGCGGTGAGCGGAGGACCTCGACGAGCTCGAAGCAGACGGACTCGATCCCGTCGAGGATGCGTTCCCAGCCGGGTGCTCGAGCCGTTCGCCGGTCGGGCGCGGGAGTTGATGATGATGGATCAGAGCCCTCGCATGGTTCGTCGGTACTGCCACGCACTGCTGACGTGGTATCAGGTTCCGTGGTGCCGACCTTTCAGCACTCACGTCGGTAGATTCTGCTCGTGAGCACCGACGCGCTTCGCCGCTTGACCGACCGGGAGTCGAGAGAGGCCTGGGACCGCTTCGACGAGCGGTTCGGCTTCAGACCCAGCATGAACGCCTTCCCCGCGATTACCGAGCCGATTCCGTCGTTGACATGGAACCTGGACGCACTCCGCGACGATCCCGGTGACCGGAAACTCGATCACTTGGTTCGAGCCGTCCAAGACGGCCTGGCTACCTGCACCCCGCCCGGCACAGCGTTGCTCATCCTGGAATGGCAGCACACTGACTACCGCCTGCGCCCCGACCTTCCTGCTTCCGACATGTTCCTGCCCGACGCACTGGGGGGCAACTTTCGACCCGGGTGGCCGCGCAGTCCATACCCGGACGGCGACTACCCCATCTACCTGGCGGAGGACCTCAATTTCGGCACCTTCGGCCACCCATGGGAGCACTCGCTCTGCGTTTTCGGGACCGACCTGCTGAACGAAGTCGCCGCCGATATGAACCAATTACTCTTGACAGTTCTGCGTCGCAACGGCAAAGCCGCGACGACGAGCTGATTCGACGCCTAGCCTCACCAACTCTCGCCTGTCGAGATCGCCCGCGCCCTCGGCGCCAATCCCCGACAACGCATAGCTGCGCTCCGCCCCCGACTCACCAATTCCCGACATCTGCTGGCCCTACGACAGTTGATCCGGGTCTGATCGCCAGGCCCCGCCGGAATGGCGACAGTAGAGTTGACGCTCAGCGACCGAGATCTGGGCCGCTTACCTATCGGAGCGGTTGCATGCGAGGCTGGCCGCGTGGATCTCCAGGAACTCGCCGCATCGGTCGAACACGTGTCCCAGCGCTAAGCGTCGACGTTCGGGATCGAGCGCACGAGCGACTGGCAGATCCTGAAGCTCCAGGAAGAGGTTGGCGAGCTCACGCAGGTGCATCTGATGCGCCAGGGGCAGGCCAGACCGAAGGGACATACCCCGGCCGAGCTGGACGAGAAGCTCGCGGACGAGATCGCCGACGTCTTGTGCCACGCGCTACTGCTCGCCGAGCACCACCAGGTCGATCTCCCCGCAGCGATCAGGCGGAAGTGGCTGAGCCGAGTCGGGACGGCGAATACCTGACAGGCATCCAGGCCGGCCGGCGCGGTCACTTCTCACCGACATTGATCATGGGCTCGGGCGGAAAGTGCGGTCGCAACAGACGGACATCTGCGGTCGGTTCACGCCGTCACAACCACACATGCGTTGATCAGCTCGAAGGCTGGGATCAAGACCAGCGAGCCTGCTGTACAGCACCTCCAAGTTTCTCTGTGCGGGTGGCGCGGTGCCGAGACGCACTACCCGGCGGCTGCACGAGTAGAACCGTCACAGGGCGCCTCGCGGATGACGGTGATGTGGTCGACGGCGATGTTCGTCCGGGCGTGCCCGCCGGTCAGCTGCCACGTCCGGGTTCGGGCCGCCGCCCGTGCGGTGTTGATCGCGCGGTGTTGATCGCACGCAGTGCCGCCGTCGTGTCCTGGGTGAGCCGGTCGATCGCCGCGACACCGTCGGATCCGACGCCACCGGGCCGTAGACGCCGGGCTCGGCGCGCAGGAGCGCGATATCGGCGAGGCAGGTCCCCGCGCAGCCCGAGCGTTACCGCGAGATCAAGCACGATCTTCGCCGGGTCGTGGCGCGTTCCGGTGCCGCCGGCCCGCCAATGCGCCCGACAGTCCCCGCCGAGTCCGACCGCTCGCATGGTCTCGGTCAGCAGCAGCCCACCCACCGGCCTGCGACACCACATTCGGCCCGGCCCTGTCCACGGCCGGGCACGGGCAGAACCCACTACGCTCGCTCACCTGGAAGGCGCTCCTGAACTCGCACGGACAGCTCAGGGGCACTTTTCAGCCGTTCAACACACCTTCGGTTCGATCAACGATGAAAGCCCCGGGGCTAGCGCAGGTACTCGGTGATGACGTGCTCGGTGATCCGGTTGGTCGTCTCGGCCAGCCGAGCGCCATCGACGGGAGCGCCCGGGGCGCCACGGACCCTCCACGACGGCTTGATCAGCATCGTCGCCGGCCGGTGAGGGTTGTCAGGGAACGCCGCGAACGCCTGCAGCCCGTGTCGCCAGACGCACCCTGCGTGGCCGGCGACCGTGCGGGGCCGCACCCTGTCGGGGTCGGGTAGGGATTCTCTGTCGATGCAGTAGTGGTCGATCGAGCGCTCGCGGTCGAAGCGGAGCTCGTAAGTCGGTCCGCCCGGAACCAGAGCGATGCAGGTCCCGGCGTAGGCGACGGCGGCGAGCTCGACGCCACGGCCCACGACCGACCGGGTGGCCCTATCGAGGATGGCGCACGTACGGTCGGCGGCCGTGAGCGAGTCCTCCGGCGAGGCGGCTTCGTCGAGCACGGCCTGTACTCCGACGGGCGCCGCGACCGGGAGCGGCGCCCTGCAGTCGTCGTGGATCCCGCACGCCGCCGGTCGGACGTCGTCGGGAACGCCGACCGGGAACCCGAGCCGGGCGGGGACCGGCGGCAGCGGCGGCGCAGGTGCGGGACGTGACACCCTCTCCTGCAACGCGATCGCGGCCTGCTGCGCGTCGAGGCACAGATCCGGGTCGTCGCCCCGGGTGTGCACCGTGAGTAGGCCCGTCTGCGTCGGCCGCACGCCGAACACGTCCTGCGGGAGCCCGAAGGTGACGCTGCAGCTCGGCCGTACGGAGTCGCCGCCAGGGGAGAACCTCTGCTCCATCGGCCCCGACGGCAGCTGAAGCACAACGGCCCCGTCGCCGGGCAGCCCGACCGGCGTCCCAGAGTGGATCTCGATGTCGAACCGGTCGGGTTCCAGGAAGGCGCCATACGTGCCGGTGCAGGAGTCGGCGTCGTAGCGCGCCTCCGTCGAGACGCGTGCGACGCCTGCGAGCAGATCGCACGCCTCTCGCCGGGGTAACGCGGGCGCACCGGGCAGTGTGCTCATCCGTCCGGCCGCCTCAGTCGCAGCGGCGCGTGCCGTCGCGCATCCCGCGGCGAGGTCACCACCGAGATCGACCGACGCGATCCGCACCGACCGGGTCGGCGAGATCGGCAGGTGTACGTGACAGGCCTTCTCGTCCCTGCCGTCCCGATCGACCGGTGTCCGCCGCACCTGGTAGGCGCTTAGTCCGCCGACCTGCACCGGCTCGGCCTCGAGCCGATCACGTGTGTCGAAATACGTCCCGACGTCGAGCTCCAGCAGGCCGGTCTGGCCATTCGGTAGCAGCTGGGCGACGGCGCACCGGTGTGGCCTGGTCAGCTGCCCCGGCCCCGCCGACCCCAGCAACCCGCACGGGTCCACCGCGCGGACAGCCCATTCGACATCGGGCTCCGACCCGTCGCCGCCAACGGCCGTGGACCACGCGTGCCCCGCGATGCCCAGCGTGAGGGCGAGAACCGCTGCCGAGCCGAGTGCGGCTGCCCACACTGGATTCCTCATGTGCGGACCGACCCGCGCGGGCACCGAATGGTTGGGGGCCGCGCATGCTCGCCGCATTGTGATCGACGACGAGGGCAGCGCCATGCACGTGCAACCCGAACCGACCGCCGCTTCCGCACCTCCGTGCTCGGTCGAAGCGCGCGCCGGGGGCACCTTCGCACGGCACACGGTCGGCCCCGCTTCCCAAGTTCGATGGGAACCACGTGACCACCAGTCCCTCCGACCTGGGACTTGATGAACGCGGGACACCAGTACGGACGCCCGCCCAGGAGGCTCCTGGGCGGGCGGTAAGCTCCCGGCCGGCCAGGGGCGTGGTCCGGCCGGGAGCCTCGCGCCACTGCTGGGCCCGAGGGGGAGTGGACGCAGCAGTGTCGTTCACTAGTTGCAGCCAGCGCCGCACCCGCCGCCCGTTCGTACAGCTCGTGGATGCGATGCTCGCTCGCACCCGCGCCGGGACGGTCGCGAGCACCGGCACGAATTCGCCGGCCAATGATCACACCACGAACCCGACGATCAGGACCAGATAGAGAATACAAGCGGACGCCGCTGTGTGAAACGGTCGGAGCCGTCATATATCGCAATGCTCTTGCCATCCGAGCACGCCTACGGCGCCCGAGACGAGATACGGTCACGCAGCGCACCTCGCGGTGGTTGTGCTGCTCGTGTTGGTGCGGCCGGTGTGCTTGCCCTCGCCGCATCCAGTGGGCATCGACAAGAGTGCATCCTGTGCTGACGAGTTCCCACAGTGTGTTGACCACACACGTTCCGCCGGATCCGATGAGGGGACAACCATGATTCTCATTCAGAAAATGTGTTGGCCTTGCTGCAGTGGACGAACTCGCATCTGACCGGCACTGCTGATTGAGAATTAGCGCAGCAGACGCTCCTTTCTCAGGCGCCGGTCGAACTCAAAGTGGAGTTGGATTGCTCGACACGGCGATGTTTGATCGCGTAGTTACTACGCTTCGAGTACGACGATGGAGTTATAGGTGTGTAGATAAAGGTGCCGTCCGTCCGGTGTGACCGCAATGTCCTCCCCGTGGACCCGAACCCCGGGTGAGAAGGTGTCTGCTATGGCCCCTCGGAGCACGTCGACTACCACTACTACTTCCCTAGTGTCCTTCCCGTTCTCCCTGCTCATGGAGTTGGTTATGATGTAAGCGTATCGGCCATCTGGGTCGATCCCTATTGCGCGGACGGTCTTCACTGAGGCAGGAGAGCCAGGACTGGGGAGCGAACGGCTCGCCGTGACTCTGCTGGCAGTATCGATAACGTGCATCTGTAGGTCGGACGTGCCGTTCAGGTTGTCGTATGCGATGTCGGCGGAGAGGATATGTGTGCCGTCCGGCGTGACCACCATGCGAGGGGTGGAGAAGTCGGTCGGGATGACGTCCAGGACGGCGCTACTGGCGGTATCGATCACTTGTATGCCCAGTCCGGGTCCGCCGACATAGGCGCGTTGTCCGTGCCGCGGGATCGCGATCTCGCGACTGGGGGGCGCGGAGATCGAGGCGGCAACTGCGTTACTGGCGGTGTCGATCACCACCACGAAGGATTCACCCGCGAATAAGCCAGGGCCGTTGACAGCAATATAGGCGTGCCGGCTGTCCGGAGTGATCGCCACTGCCTGTGGCGGGCCACTCAGGGGAATGGTGGCGGTGACGGTATGGCTCGCGGTTTCGACCACCAGTACGTTGGCGATACCGCGCGTCTCGGAATGTGTCGTGACGTAGGCGAGTCGGCCGTCCGGGCTGATCGCCACTCGTCCGCCCAGAAAGTGGGGAGCCGGGATGGTGGCGGCTACTTCGTGGCTGCTGGTGTCGATGACCACCACCGAACCGCCTGCCACGGCGTAGGCGTGCCGGCCGTCCGGAGTGATCGCCAATCCTCCGTCCACGGCCAGAAGGAGCTCCCCGTCGGCTCCGGGGAAGGGGATCTGGGCGACAACGTCGTGGTGGTTGTAGACGACGGCCCCGATCCCGCCGACGCCGATGAGTCCGAGTGTCGATGTGAGCGCCAGCATCTGCCGCCGGGTCATCCGCCTGCGCGGTGGTACTGATGGGCCGGTGGCTTGTCGATCCGGTGCGCCGGCGCGCTCGTGTTGTGGTGGGCCCGGTGGCCAGATCACCGTGTGGGGGTGATGTGTGGGGGGCGTGGGGTGGGGGTTGCTCGGGGCTGAGGCGGCGGCTGCGTTGCTTGCGCCGGCGTCGTCTGCGGCGGCGAGGGCGTGGAGGAAAGTGGTGCAGTCGGGGTAGCGGTGAGCGGGTTGTTTCGCCAGTGCCCGAGCGATGACGTCGTCGACGGTGGCCGGCAGGGCGGGATTGTGGGTGCTGGGCCGTGGTCGGTCGGCCGACAGGTGGGCGAATATCAACGCGGAGGGTTCACCGGCGGGGTACGGGGGTTGTCCGGTCAGGCAGTGGTAGATCACGCACGCCAAGGCGTACTGGTCAGCAAGGCCGTCGAGGGGCCGCCCCTGGATCTGTTCGGGTGCGCAGTACTGAAGGGTGCCCAGGAACTGGCCGGTGGTGGTCTGGGCGCTGGTGGCGGTGGTGCTACGGGCGATGCCGAAGTCGCACAGATAGGCGCGTGACCGGCCGGCGGGCCGAGTGGAGTCAGTAGGGACGCCCCGGCCGCCGGTGAGGATGTTGGCGGGTTTGACGTCGCGGTGGACCAGCCCTGCCCGGTGGGCGCTGTCGAGCGCCTCGGCCACTCCGGTGAGCAGCGCACACACGTGAGCCAGGTCCATGGGGGCGTCGTTGTCGATGACGGTGGCCATGTTGGGTCCGTCGATGTAGCTCATGGCCAGGTACAGCACGTCCTGGGTGTAACCGGCGTCGTGAATGGGCACGATGTGCGGATGGTCCAGGGCCGCGGCCAGTCGGGCCTCACGCTCGAAGCGGCGCCGATACTCCGCGTCCGCGGCGAGGCCATCGGCCAGTAGCTTCAGCGCGACCGGTCGTCGCAGCGTCAGGTGCGTGGCCCGGTACACCACACCCACCCCGCCCCGGCCGACCACGGCATCGATCCGGTACCCGGCCAGCTCGGTGCCCAGCCATCGGTCACCAGCCATACCCCACCCCCCAGAACCGGCAACCCGCAGTGTATCCACGCCGATCCGGGCAGAGTTTCCGTAACCTAAGCTTGATCTTATTCTCTGGCGGCGTCGCCCCTTCACCCGCTCCTTTCGCGAATGATCGTGGCTACTGTCACTGCTCCTGAACCGCTTGATTCTGGCCAACTTTCGCTCAATTCTTGCCGACCTGCCTGTTTCACTCAGTCGCGGCATTCGCCGGGACGCTCGGCATGATCACCGCCTCGCGGGCAGATGGTTGATGATCAGTGGTTGGGTGCCGAGCCGGCCGGCTATCGGCTCGATGCGGTGGTCGGTCGTGGCGGGGCGGTGTGCCGGGCCGCACATGTGTGCGCCGCCAGTGGCTCCAGCGCAGGATGCTGGTCAGGGACCGGATCGAGTTGGTGATCATGCGGGACAATCGTTTGCCGCCTGACGCGCGGCCGTTCGAGGACGGCATCGAGCAGCTCTTGCGACTTCCCAACATCTTGGCCCCCACACGTATGCCGAGGACCCGAACGATGATCCATGGCATCCGCTCGAACTACTCGGCGGTGCCGACGTCGAGGTGGTCACCGGCCGCACGTCGAGAGAGGTGTTCCGGGCGCGTGGGTACGAGGCCGCCACTACGCGCGAGCTGGCCGCCGCTATGGCGATGGGGGCGGGTCGCTATACCTCGCCCTGCAGCTGCACCGGGAGCAGGTCGCCGCGCTCATCGAGCGGCTCCTGTCCGCCACGAGCGACCCGCGCGAGATCATCCGGTTCCTGCTGCTGCAGGCCGCCGCGAAATCGGCGCCGGAGTAGCGAAGTCGTCGTTTTCTCCGGCGAGGAGCGCCGCCACGTCCGCGCTGGTCAGGCCGGACAGGGTGATCACGTCGTCCGTGAGCACGGGAGCCACCGGCGCACCCTAGGCTGGGCACGGGCCCGGTCGCAGCGCACTTGACAGGGGCGGACCTGCGAAACGTGCAACACCGAGATCATCGCGCTGTAGAAGCCGAGATGCGACGTGGAGGTCGATTCAGTTGAAGCGTGTCGTTCTGGGGGTGATCGGAGCAGCTGTCGTCGCGGTGCTCGTCGTGGCCGTCGTCTGGTGGCTGCCCGCGATGGCGACGGTTCAGCTCTACGTCTCCCCGACCGGCAACGACGCCGGTGACGGATCCGAGGGTGCCCCGCTCCGGACCATCCAGGCCGCGCTCGACAAGGCCGCGCCGGGGACGCAGATCAACCTCGCTCCCGGCGAGTACCACGAGAAGCTGCAGACCAAGATCGACGGGGAACCCGACGCGCCGATCCGGATCACGGGTCCGGAGTCGGGCAAGGACAAGAGCGGCCGGTACCAGGCCACGCTGTACGGCACCGGGCGGATCTTCAGCATCGACCACAGCTATTACACCCTCGACGGCTTCACCATCGACGGTCAGGAGAAGCTGCCCAGAACCACCGAGCTCCCGACGGACGTCGCCACGATCGACGCGTTCAAGGACAGCGTGAAGGAGCTGGTCCAGGACAGCAAGCTGATCTACATCGGGGCCGGCGAGGCCACCCATGACGTGACCGGCGTCACGATCACCAACATGTTCCTCGCCCGCGCCGGAACCGAGTGCGTGCGGCTGCGGAACAACGCGCACGACAACACCATCACCGACTCGGTCATCGAGTACTGCGGGATGTTCGGCAAGGAGAAGGGCGACGGGGTGCAGCGGGCCGTCTACCACAATGGTGAGGGTGTCTACATCGGCACCAGCCCGAAGTCCGAAACGCAGCCGATGCACGCGAACGACGGAAGCTCGCACAACGTCGTCACCCGAAACACTATCCGCACTTTCGGCTCCGAGTGCTTCAACGTCAAGGAGAACGCGCACGACAACGTGTTCGAACAAAACATTTGCTCGGACAACGCCGAGTCGACCGAGTTCCAGGGTAGCAACATCGAGCTGCGCGGCCACTCCAACATCGTCCGCGACAACCAGATCTCCCACAGCGCCGGGGTGAACGTGAAGATCAAGAGCGACGAGCAGGAGTACGACAAGGGCGGCAACACCATCCAGGACAACCGCATGTCCGATGCGCCCGCGGCTCTGCTGTTCAATTCCCTGGCAGCCCCGGGGTCGATGTGCGGGAACGTGGTGACGGCGCGGACCACGGTCTTCGTCAACGACAGCGGAGACTACGGCGACGGCGCGCCGTCGCCGGATCTCACTGCCCGCTGCGGGTGATCGGGACCGCCCTCGCCGCGCGCGGGACGCCTAGCGGTTGTCGTACGCCGCGCGGGCGGCGTCGATGTGCGGTACGTGCGTGATGCTCCACTCGAGCAGCGGCGCGGTGGCCTCGCGCAGGGTTCGGCCCATGGTGGTCAGCTCGTAGCTGACGTGCGGCGGCATGACGTTGCGGACCGTGCGCGTCAGGATCCCGTCGCGCTCGAGGTCGCGCAGCGTCACGGTGAGCATGCGCTGGCTGATGCCGTCGATGGCCCGCTTGAGCTCGGTGAAGCGCTGCGGCCCGTCCTTGAGCATGCGAACGACCAGCAGCGCCCACTTGTCCCCGACGATCCCGAGGACTTCGCGGGCGTGGCACGGGTCCTGCATGGTTACCTCCTGAGAACCGGGGCACCGAAAAGTGCCGTATTGCCCGGGGCGCGGCGTGGGGATCACGATGCCATCGGTTACCAAAGGGTACCGAGAGCGCGAGAAGGAGCCGCACCACCATGGCCACATTTCTGCTGGTACACGGCGCGTGGCACAGCGGGCGGAGCTGGGACCGGGTGGTCCCGCTGCTGGAGTCCGCCGGGCACCGGGTGCTCGCGCCGTCGCTGACCGGTTACGGCGACAAGGCACACCTGCTGGGCCCCGAGGTCGGGCTCGGCACCCACGTCGACGACGTCGCCGGCCTGATCGAGGACGAGCGTCTCGACGACGTCGTGCTCGTCGGGCACAGCTACGCCGGGATGGTCATATCGGGGGTTGCCAACCGGGTCCCGGCGCGGATCGCGCATCTGGTGTTCCTCGACGCGATGGTCCCCGAAGACGGCGAAACCGCGGTCGATGTCCAGCCGGTCACCAAGCAGCTCATCGACGTCGCCGTGGACGGCTGGCGGGTTCCGCCGATGCCGGAGATGCCGCCGCCGCTCGGCTTGTTCGGGGTCACCGACCCCGACGACGTCGCCTGGTTGCGCTCGATGCTGTCGGACCAGCCGGTGCGGTGCCTTCAGGAGCCGGTCCGGTTGGACGATCCGGCCGCGCGCACGATCCCGCGCATGCACATCCACTGCGTCGCCGGTCGGCCGGCGGGCATCACCCGGCGTCCCGTCCCGGCGGGCGAGCGGGTGCGGGAGCTGCCGACCGGCCACGACTGCATGATCACCATGCCCGTCGAGCTCACCGGGCTGCTGCTCGAGGCGGCCCACTAGGGGAGATCCACGGCGGAGTCGTTCAGCGGACCAGCCCCGCGCGGAACGCGAGCACCACCAGCTGGACCCGGTCCCGGGACTGCGTCTTGGCCAGGAGGTGCCCGATGTGGGTCTTGACCGTCGCCTCCGACACGACGAGGTCGGCGGCGATCTCGGCGTTCGACCGGCCCTCGCCCACCAGGCCGAGCACCTCCCGTTCGCGTGGGGTGAGCTCGTCGAGCGCCGCGGCCGCGCCGGGCCCCGGCTGCTGGTCACCGAGCAACGGCGCGGTGGCCTGCAGCAGCCGACGTGTGGAGACCGGGTCGATCATCGAGTCGCCCCGGTGCACCGTCCGGACGGCCTCGATCAGGGACTGCGGGGGCACGCCCTTGAGCAGGAACCCGCTGGCCCCCGCGCCGATCGCGGCGGTGACCGACTCGTCGAGGTCGAACGTGGTCAACACGATCACCCGCAGGTCCGGGTGCGTGGCAACGGCCCGGCGGGTGGCCTCGATGCCGTCCAGCCGGGGCATGCGCACGTCCATCAGGACGATGTCGACGTCGGTCGTCTCCAGCTTCGCGAGTGCCGCCTCGCCGTCGGCCGCCTGGGCGACGACGGTGAGGTCGTCGCACGAGTCCAGCACCATCGCGAGGCCGGCCCGCACCAGCTCCTGGTCGTCGACGAGCATCAACCGGACGGGGTCGTTCACCGTTCTCCTCGGATCAGGGCTGGGGGGTCACCAGCGGCAGCCGCAGCCGGACGGCGAACCCGCCGTCGGGATGCGGGCCGATCTCGACCGAACCGCCGTGCAGGGCGGCCCGCTCACGCATACCGATCACGCCGTGCCCGCCGCGCGGCGGGGTCGGCCGGGGGCCTTGCGCGCCCTCGTCCCTGACGGACACGGTGAGCTCGTCGCCGGTCCAGGCGAGGGCGACGTGGGTGGGGGTGTCCCGCCCGGCGTGTTTGATGACGTTCGTCAGTGCCTCCTGCACCACCCGGTACGCGGTCAGGCCGGCCCCGTTTCCCAGCTCACGGGGGGTGCCGGTCACCGTCATGTCGACGGGCAGGCCACCCGCCCGGACCTGCTCGACCAGCGCCGGGAGGTGGTCGGTGCCGGGCTGGGGGCGGTCGGAGGCGTCGGCGTCGAGGGGGCCGGTGTCCCGCAGCACCGCCAGCAGCCCACGGACGTCGCCGAGTGCCTCCCGCCCCGCGCTGCCGATCCCGGCGAGCACCTCGACGGCCTTCTGCGGGTCGCGCTGGGCGGCGTACTGCCCGCCGTCGGCCTGGGCGATGATCCCGGACAGCGAGTGCGCGACGATGTCGTGCACCTCCCGGGAGATGCGCGACCGCTCGGCCAGCAGCTCGATCCGGACCTCCTGGCGGCGCCCCTCCTCCAGCAGCCGGGCGCGTTCCCGGAGCTGCTCGGCGTAGCGGTTCTGGGCGCGGCGCCTCGCACCGAGCAGGAGCACGCACAGCAGTATCAGCAGCATGTAGCCCGCGACGAGGATCGGCCCGGTCCAGCCGTTCTCGGGATCGGTCACGAAGAACCCGGAGATCAGCAGCGGCCCGAACATCCCGACGGCCAGCACCGCGGCGACGAGCCGGCCTGCCCACCGCGGGCCGTAGGCGACGGCCGAGTACCCCATGATCACGGTGGGCAGGATGAAGGCGGCCAGGGTGCCGGAGAACGTGAACGTACCGGCGGCCGCGACAACCGCGGTCGCGGCGGCCGCGGGGATCGGGCGGCTCCGTCGGAACACGACCGGCGCCGTGGCCAGCACGGCGACGACGATCGCGAGCGCGCGGGCGTCGCGCGGGACCTTCCCCTCCAGCGTCCACTGCAGCGAGATGAGGAACAGCACGACGGCCAGGGCGCCGTCGAGGACCATCGGGTTGCGCCGGGCGAAGGAGTCGAACCGCTCCACCGGGCCGGGGCGCTCCACGCCGGTCACCGGGAACCTCCCGCCCGGGCCGAGGCGGCGTGCAGCAACGCTTCGAGAGGCCCTCTGCCCACCAAGCTCCGCCAACCGGCCGCGGCGAGGACGGCGCTCGCCACGAACACGGCGGTCACCGGCCACGGTCGGGCGATGGCGGTGTCCTGCACCAGCGCGAGCACGGCGATGTGGCCGGCGTACAGGGTGAGGGCGAGCGCCCCGGTGGCGGCGAGCGGCGCCAGCAGCCACGGCACCCGGCGGGCGCTGAGCAGGAAGGTCCCGAGCACGGCGACGGCGACCCCACCCGCGCCGACGACGTCGAACGGGCTCCCGCTGTGCGGGGTGGCGGCCAGCAGCCAGGCCGGGTCCGTGGCGGGGACGGTGCCGTACGAGCTGCTCGACAGCAGCTCCAGCACCTGGTCCGCGGGCATCGCGAGCTTTCCGGCGGCGGGGGCGACCGCGTTCAGCAGCGCCTGCCGCCCGCCGAGCACGTCCACGGCGAGCCATGATCCCCCGTAGCCGAGCGCGGCGCCGGCCAGGCCGCCCACGATCAGCCGTCCGGCGGACCGGACCAGGTCGAGCCGGCCGATCGCCATGCCTGCCAGCAGGAACGGCATCCAGGTGAGCACCGGGTAGGCGCCGGTCAGCAGCAGCCGCACGACCGCGTCGCCGGCAGCGGGGAACGAGGTCAGGTCGGACGGCGCGATCGTCCCGCCGAGCGTGGTCGTCTCCATCCGCGAGCGCAGCGCGAACGACAGCAGCGGCCCGGCCACCGCCCACACCGCGGCCGTCGCGGCCAGCGTGCGGGCCCGGGCGAACAGCAGCGGCATGACCAGCAGGAACTCGACGCCGTACACCGCAAGGATCACCATCGGCCCGGAGCTGATCGGGACCAGCGCGATGCCGAGCGCGACGAGCAGCGCCGCGCGCACCGCCACCCGGCGGCGCAGCCCGGCTCGCACGGCCGGGTCACCGGACCGCAGCGCGGCCCGCGACATCAGCGCGAGCGACACCCCGCCGAGGACACCGAACAGCACGGCGGCCCGCCCGTCGACGGCCTGCCAGAGCGGAGCGGCCGCGTCGGCGGTGGCCACGTGGGCGACGATCATCCCGAGGACGGCGAGGCCGCGGGCGGCGTCCACCCCGACGAGCCGGCCGCGAGCACGCGCCGGCCCTTGCTCGGGGGGTGCGAACGGCGCGGGAGGTCCGGCGGGGAAGCGGCCGGACGCGGCGAGCGTGTCAGGTCCGGCGGTACCGGCGTGGGCGAGCGTCGTCATGCCGCAACCCTCCCGATCCGGGACCTCCTCCCGCGTCGGAGCGCGGACCGATCTTCGGATCCACCCACGGGATGAGGTGCTGGTGCAGCCGTGGTGCGGCGGAGCGGACCTCACCAGTTCGCCGCGAGCCGCCGCCGCAGCCTGATCGGGAACAGCGGGGGCGCCTTGGTGATCTTCTGGTCGCCGACCACCTGGAACAGGGCGCGTCGATCGGACATGCCGCCCTTCCCGCTCGGTTCCCGGCCGAACAGCGCGAGCATGGTGAGCTGCACACCGGTGTCCCGTTGCCACTCCACCAGGGCCCGGGCCTCGGCCGGGTCCTCGCCGATCAGCTCGTCGAACAACAGCACACTGCCCGGCTGCAGCAGCGGCGTCATCCAGTTCAGCGCGGTCAGCGTGGAGCTGTACAGGTCCGCGTCGAGGTGCGCGAAGCTGATCCGGCCGATCTCGCCGGCCAGCTGCTCGGTGAGCGTGTCCTCGAAGAAGCCGTTGACGATCCGCACGCCCCGCAGCTTCGGCACCTCGGTGGCGAACGTCCCCTTCTTCAGGTGCTCGTAGTCCTCGGCCAGGCCCTCGAACGAGTCGCAGGCGTAGATGCGCTTGCCGCGCTGGCGTGACTCCCAGATCCGGCTCTGCCACAGCTCGTCGCGGATCACCCTCGTCGACGTGCCCTTCCACGTACCGAACTCGATGATGTGCCCGGGGATGGGCCGGGACAGCGAGACACCGAGCGCGAGGACCTGGGCCCGGGACGGGTAGGTGACGCGGCCTGCGGTGGCCGTCCAGTCGCCGGGAGTGCCGGTCAGCATCGGCGCGAGGGGGGTCAGGGCGTCGGTCGAGTTCGAGGTGGTCATCGGCGCAGTGATAGGCGCCCGATACCGGATCTGTCGATCACTCGGACGATCTTGTGCCCGTTCGGCCATCGATCGGTCCTTCTCGGACAGAGTCCTGCGACGGGCCATGTGCCGGGACCCTCCGTGAGATCAGCATCGGGCCCATGTCGTTGGAGGCGAACCCCACCACTCCCCACGCGCGTGCCGTGGTCGACCTTCGGGCGGTGGCCCACAACACCGCGCTGTTCGCCGCCCACACCAAGGCCGCGGTGATGGCGGTCGTCAAGGCCGACGGTTTCGGTCACGGGGCCCTGCAGGTGTCGGCGGCCGCGCTCGCGGCAGGGGCGACGTGGCTGGGGGTGACGACCTGCGCGGAGGCGTTGCACCTGCGGCTGGGAGGTGTCAGCGCCCCGGTCCTGTCCTGGATGCACGATCCGGAGGAGGACTTCAGCGCCGCCCTGCTCGCCGATGTCGACCTCTCGGTGTCCTCCACGGCCCACCTGCGCGCCATCGCACGAAGCGCGGCTGACCTGCGGCTCACCGCGAACGTGCACCTGAAGGCGGACACCGGGTTGCACCGCAACGGCGCGCGCCCTCCGCAATGGCGGGAGCTGGTGCGCCAGGCCCGGGACCTGGAACGGGCCGGACACGTGCGGGTGCGGGGTGTCTGGTCGCACCTGATCAGCGGGACGGGGCCGGCGGACGGACGGGCTCGCTCGCAGATCACGCTCTTCGACGAGGCGGTCGGCCTTGCGCGGGACGCCGGGCTGCGACCCGAGGTTCGCCACCTGGCCAACTCGGTGGCCACGCTGAGCGCGCCGGACACGCACTACGAGCTCGTCCGCCCGGGAATCGGGCTCTACGGCGTGGAGCCGCACCCGCAGCGGACCGTCGGGCTGCGCGGTGCGATGACGTTGCGGGCGCGCCTGATCCTCGTGAAGCCCGTGCCCGCGGGCAGTGGCGTCTCGTACGAACACGACTACGTCACCAGCCGGGACAGCACTCTTGCGCTGGTGCCGCTGGGCTACGCCGACGGACTGCCGTGGGCCGCGGCCCGGGGCGCTCAGGTCTGGCTCGCCGGCCGCAGGTATCCGGTGGCGGGGCGGATCGCGATGGACCAGTTCGTCGTCGACCTCGGTGACGACACGGCGCAGACGGGTGACGAGGTCGTCGTGTTCGGGCCCGGCACCGCGGGGGAGCCGACGGTCACCGAGTGGGCCCGATGGGCGGGAACGGTTCCGCACGAGATCCTGACCGGCGTCGGTCCCCGGTTGTCGCGCCACTACGTCCACGCATCCGCCGAGAAGCTCGGGGAGCTGTCGCGTGGCTGAACCGACGATCCGGCTCGCTGTGCTGTTCGGCGGGCGCAGCGGTGAGCACGAGATCTCGTGCGCCTCGGCCGCCGCCGTACTGGCCAACCTCGACCGGCGGCGGTACGAGGTCGTCGTCGTCCGGATCGGCTGGGACGGGGTCTGGACCTGCGCGCCGGCGGTGCCCGACCTGCCCACCGCCGAGGCGGCGTTGCGCTGGCAGCAGATCGGGTTTCCCCCGGCCGACAACCTCACGCCGGTCGGGAGCATCCTTGCCGCGATGCGTGAGCTCGCGCGGTGCGATGTGGTGTTCCCGGTGCTGCACGGCCCTTACGGAGAGGACGGCACGCTGCAGGCGTTGCTCGGCGGGCTGGGGATCCCCTTCGTCGGCAACGGTGTTCTCCCCAGCGCGCTGGGCATGGACAAGGAGTACACCAAGAAGATCGCGTCGAGCGTCGGTGTGGCGGTGGTCGACGGGGTGGTGCTCCGTCCGGGCCGCGGCGAGGTCACCGCGGCCGACCGTGAACGCCTCGGGCTTCCGGTGTTCGTCAAGCCTGCTCGGGAGGGCTCCAGCATCGGCGTGTCGAAGGTCGACGACTGGGCGGGCTTGCCGGACGCCGTGGACCTGGCGCGCAAGAGCGACGAGAAGGTGCTGGTGGAGGCGGCCGTTCTCGGACGCGAGATCGACATCGGGGTGCTCGAGCTGCCCGGCGGCGAGCTCGAGGTGAGCCCGCCACTGGAGATCCTGACCTCCGACGAGCACACCTTCTTCGACTACCGGGCGAAGTACGGCGATGCCGGCGCGGTGCTCGACGTCCCGGCCACCGTCGACCCGGCGATCACCGAAGCCCTCGCGCAGGATGCGTTGCGGCTGTTCCGCGCCCTGGACTGCACCGGGCTGCTGCGCGTCGACTTCTTCGTCTGCGCCGACGGCCGCCGGGTGTTCAACGAGGTCAACACGTTCCCCGGTTTCAGCACCGCTTCCCAGTACCCCAGGATGTGGCAGGCCGCCGGATGGGGATACGGCGACCTGCTCGACGTCCTGGTCGACACGGCGCTGGCTGGTCAGATGTAGCCCTCGCGCAGGGCGTAGGCCACCGCGTGCACGCGGTTGCGCAGCTGCATCCGCGTCATCACCCCGGAGAGCACGCTCTTGATCGTCCGCTCCGAGTAGGCCAGCTCGTCCGCGATCTGCCGGGTGGTCAGGCCGGCGGCGAGCAGCTTCAGCACGTCGATCTCGCGTGGCGTGAGGCCGAGGGTCGGCAGCACCGCCGACAGCTCGCTCAGCGCGGCGCGGCGGGTCCGGCCCACCTTCGCCACCAGCTGACCCAACAGGTCCGGCGGTAGCCGGCTCTCCCCGCGCGCCGCGGCCCTGATCGCCTGTTCCACCCGGCTCGGGGTCGCCTCGACCCGCCAGACGATCGCGCGGACCCCGTACTCGAGCACGGTCAGCAGTTCGGGCTCACGCAACCGATCGGCCACCAGGACCACCGGTCGCCCCGGTTCGCGGTTCAGTCTGCGCAGCTCGGCGTCGGTCGTCTCGTCGAGGCGCTGGGTCAGCACGAGCACGACCGACTCGCGGCCGGGTGGAAGGGGTGGATCGAGGACCTCCAGACCGGATGTGTGGTGCAGGTAGCTCTGCGCGCCGGCCCGGGTCAGCGGATCGGCCGACCGTACCGTCACGGCGATGTCATTGGTGATCATCGACCGTGCCCACCGCGGTCTTTCCGTCCAGTGTCATGTGCACGTCTTCCTCATGTCTGTACCGGAGGCGGGGTGAACGTGAGCCCGATCAGCCGGAGTCAGGTCGTCCGGTCGACGAGGCCCCAGACCGCGGCCGTCCGCACGTCGAGCGATACCCCGGAGAGGGCGAGGTAGAGCGTGCGCCAGCGGCCGATCCGGCGCGGGATGCTCACGGTTCCGCCCGCACCCGGGATCAACCCCATCGAGATCTCGGGCAGCCGGATGGACGTGTCCTCCGCGGCGACCACGCGAGCGGCGAACGCCGGGACCTCGATCCCCGCACCCACGCACGCTCCGTGGAGCCGCACCTCGGCGCGCTCCCGCAGTGCGAGCACCGGGCGGGCGGCGCCGGCCCGGGTCCGGACGAGATGCGCGGCGACGAGGTCCGGCGTGGTCCCGAACTCGTCGAGGTCACCGCCGGAACAGAAGGCCGGGCCGGCGCCGTCGATCACGACGCGACGAACCGACGGATCGACGACCGAACCGCGGAGTGCCTCGACCAGCGCGTCGCGCAGGACCCGGCCGTAGGCGTTGTGGCGGTCCGGCCGGTTGAGGGTGATGTGGAGCTCGTCGCCGGCGCGAGTGACCAGCACCGGGTCCGGCACCGACGGGGGCAGTGGGCGCGGCCCGCGCCGGTCCAGCCATGAGCGGAACTCCGGGCCGCCGAGGAGGGTCGAGTAGGCGAACGACTCGGCCTCCAACGCCGCGGGCACCGGCAGGTCGCCGCTCCAGCGCAGCAGGCCGGCGAGCACGGTCGCGGCCCTCGGGTTGGCCGACACGGCGGTGTGCAGCGCGGTGAACGCCGCGAGGGGGTTGTCGACGCCGATCTGATCGGGGCCGCGCTCGGCCCCCGTGGGGACCAGCGTCAGGTCGAGTGCCCGGCCGAGCGCCGTCCAACCAGGACGGACCGGACCGAGCCCGACGAGGATCCGATCGGTCGCCCCGGCCGCGGCCACGAGCTCGGAGTCCTCCCCGGCCGCCCTGCCCGTGAGGTCGACACCGAGCAGCGGCGGGACGCCCCGGCCGTCTCCGCCGAGGCCACGCTCCGGGGCGAGCAGCTCCGCGGGCGAGATCACCGTCACCTCGGACGGGGCGGTGGTCATGACGCGGCCGGGGTGATCCCGCGCCGGGTGGGACCCGGACGTGAACGGGCGTGTGGCGGGCCGATGCGCCGCCCGCGACCGATCGGCGTGCGGCGTCGTCCCGTTCGCCGGCCACGCCGCCTCGGTGGCGGCCGCGCCGGGCACACGGCGAGGAGCCGACGGCGCCGCCCGGTGGGCCCCGGTCACCTGCGCCCGCCCCGACGCCCCCCGTTCCTCGGCGGCGGCCGCGGGGTGAACCGCTTCCGCGTCAGCATCGTCGCGGTCACCGTGGCGAGGGCGAACAGGATCCCGGCCATGAGGATGTAGAGGTACATGCCGGTCGCCGAGTTCTGCGGGGCGCCGTCCACCTCGGTGGTGGTGGCGTTGAGCACCCCCGTTCCGGCAACGGTGACGACGGCGCCTCCGACGGCGAGCATGACCGACACCAGACCGGAGACCACGCCGTGCCGCTCGGGCGGTGATTGGGCGGTCGCCAGGTTGAACCCGGAGGTGTTGATCGCGCCTGCGGCCATTCCGAGCAGCCCGACGGAGACGACCATCAGCGGGAATGACGACACTCCCGCCAGCATCGTGAAGGTTCCGACCGTCCCGATCGTGATGCCGCCCAGGAGGGTGCGCGCGGGCCCGATCCGGGTGGCGAGCCATCCGGCGAAGATGCCACCGAGGATGATGCCGGGCGCGGGTGCTGCGAACAGCAGGGCGCTCGGGCCGGCGCCGGCCAGCCCGTAGCCGAGCCCGAGTTCCGGCGGCACGCTGGCGATGAGGTCCGTCAGCCCGATCATGGCTTGGAAGGAGCCCGCGGCCAGCACCACGGCCAGCAGCGTCAGCAGGATCGGCCGGCTCAGGGCCCGGAGGTCGACGATGGGCTCGTCGACCCGCAAGGCCAGCACCGCCCAACCAGCCAACGCGGCGACTCCGGCCGCGAGCAGGACGATCATGCCTCCGGACAGCCACCCGAGGTCCTGCCCGAGGCTGGCGTAGCCGAGCACGCCGGCGAGGCCGCCGCCGAGCAGCAGCGCCCCGCCCACGTCGATCCGGCCGCCGCCGCGGATCGGTGACTCCGGGATGAAGAGGCGAACGCACAGCGCAGCGGCCGCGGCCAGGGCGACCGACACGGCGAACACGCTCTTGAAGCCGAACTGCTCGATGAGCGGCTCCATCAGGAACGGCTCGACGATTCCGACGATCGCGGAGGCCGAGGTCACGATCCCGATCGCGGTCATCGCCACCCGCGGGGGGCAGAGCTGGCGGGTGAGCGCCACCGTGAGGAACACGACGGCCATGGCGGAGCCCTGGAGGAGCCGCCCCAGCAGGAAGATCGCGAGGCTGGGTGCGATGAGGCAGATCACCGAGCCCGCGCCGGAGACGAAGATCGTGACGAGTAGCACCCGGCGCTTGCCGAAGATGTCGGCGCTCTTCGCGAGCAACGGTGAACAGATGGCGCCCGCCAGCATCGTGCTCGAGTTCAGCCAGGCGACCTGGTTGGTGCCGAAGTACTCGAGCATCTCCGACGTGACCATCTGGGGAGTGGTGATGACCGTGTCGGCCATGCGGTTGGCGAGGACGAGAACGGCCACCCAGCCGATGAGCTGCCAACTCCATCGGCGCTCCTCGATCACGGGATCACGCAGTCCCGTTGCGACATTCACGGTGAATTCTCTCCAGTGCAGATGGCGGGAGCAGGTGTCGGTCGCGCTGCGCGTGGCTCAGCGTGCGGGGGTGCTCGCGGTTCGCAGGCGTTCGTTGCGGGTGTCGATGGCCTCCCGGGTGGCCGGGATCAGGCGATCGCGGCCCTGGCTCGACCCGGTCCTGGGCGAAGGTGACGTAGGGACGCTGCCGGGCCTCGTACCGTTCGAACGCGGCGGTGTGGTCCGTTCCGCACCGTTCGAGCTCTTCGGCGAGGAACCAGGCGCCGGTGAGCGCGAGCGAGGTGCCCCGGCCGGAGAGGAAGGCCGCGCAGTACCCGGCGTCCCCGACGAGGGCGACGCGGCCGTGGTGCCAGGACGGCATGTGGATCTGGCTCGCGGAGTCGAAGAAGAACTCGGGGTCGGTGCGGGCCGCGTCGAGCAACTGGGGGATCTTCCACGTCGTGTGGCCGGCGAAGGCGTCGACGAGGATCTTCTTCTGGGCGTCCAGGTCGTGGTGGTCGTAGTCGAGCGGTTCCGATCGGAAGGTGAAGGTCGCCAGCGCCTTGTCCTTGTAGCGGGCGATGCCCGCCATCCGGCCGGGGACGTTGTACATCGAACTGACGCGGTCGGGCCGTGCCTCGCCGGGGAGGTCGGCGAGGGCGATGTAGACACCGAGGTGCCGGAGGTAGTCCCGCTCGGGCCCGAACACCAGCCCGCGTACCGCGGAGTGCTGGCCGTCGGCACCCAGCACGAGCTCGAACCGTTCGGTGCGGCCGGACCTGAACGCCACGTCGACGCCGTGGCCGTCGTCGGTCAGGGAGTCGATCGAGTCGCTGAAGCGGATCGTCGTCGTGTCCGGGAGTGCGTCGGCGAGGATGCGCACCAGGTCCTCGCGGACGATCTCGATGTCGTCGTCGGAGTCGCTCACCTCCGCCATCGGGATGCGGGCCACCGGCTCGCCGTCGCTGTCGACGAACTGCAGGAGCTCGCTCATCCGGATCCGCCGCTCGCGGATCTTCGCGAGCAGTCCCATCTCGGCGACGGTCTCGACGGCGTCGCCCCGGATGTCGATGGGTGTGCCTTTGAGCCGGAGGTGGCGGGCGTACTCGACGACGGTGACGTCGTGGCCGCGGGTGCCGAGGTCGAGTGCGCAGGCGAGCCCGGCGACGCCGGCTCCGGACACGAGGATCTTCATGGTGGGTGCTCCGGGTTCGCTCGGTGGGCGCCGCTTCGGTCGGTTAAAGCGATGATCTGTCGCTTTAACCGACCGTACGCCCCGGCCTCGCGCGCCTGCAACGTGGGGTCGACGACAGCCGGCGCGCCGCCTTCACGCGGCGCCGGGCTTCACCCGCGCAACACGAAGACGATGATCAGGACCGGCGACGGGTCGAACTCTGGTTGTCATGTACTCGACCCTGCGCGGCTGAGGCGCCGCCGGTGAGCCGGGAGACCTCCGGGCCGCGGTGGGGCCGGCCCCCTGATCGGGCAGGCTCCTCAGTGGCGGACGACGACGGAGGTCCGGCTCAGAAGCAGTCGATCCCGACCTGAACGCGGGAGTACTTCTCGAGCCACAGCCGGTGCGCGTTACGCATTGGTGTTCGATTGAGGAAGTGCAGGGTTTCCCGGTTCTGCCGCTTCGTGGCGATCAGGCCGGCCTCCTCCAGTACCTCCAGGTGCCTGCTGATCGACTGCCGGGAGATCTCGAAATCTGCGACGAGCTCACCCAGGCGCTGGCCGTCGCGCAGGTACAACCGGTCGAGCAGGGTGCGTCTCGTGTTGTCGGACAAGGCGAAGAAGACCCGGTTGAGCTGGCTCGCGGTTCTCTCCTCGATCGTCGTCCGCTTCATCGAACTCATTCCTCACCTGCGTCATCCGACCCGACGGTGGCGGTCGCGGCCCTGGGCGGACCGGTCCACCGTTCCGTCGCGCGCTCCCGGCTACGGCGTGCTGTCCTCAGTCTGGCGAGGACCATTGCGGTTTTCTTGCGGTTCGAGCAGTCGCCCGGCTGCCCCAGTGCTGCTGACAGCACTCGGTGACTTCCGTGGTGCCGAGTCTGGATCTCGTCAGTATCGGCGACGTTGGTCGGTCGCCGCCGGCAACATTCTGACTGCGCGGCCCGCAGTCGCAATGCTGCATTTCTTGAGGTCGCCGGGCTATTTGTTCCTTGCCGCTCGCCGGATCCCCGATGTGTCTGCTACCGTCCCCCCATAGCGTCACCTTCGGGTGGCGTGCTGATAGCGGTTCCACCGGTTGCTGACTCTGCGCAACGGGTACCGGATCCGGCATCGTGGGTGCGGGGCGCTTTGTGCGCCTGATCTCGAGTCGCTGCCTCAGGCGCGACGCGAAAGCGGCTTCCCACGATCGACTTCAGCATGTGCCAGTTCTGTGGTTCCCCACGTGTAGTGATCGCTCGTACTACCCGTGTGGTCGACGTCCGATCTTCCCCGATCCACCCTGGAGTTCCCGCGATGCGACCGTTGTCCGTTCACGCCGGCGAGGCCTGTGGTCTCGCCGTGCGTGCGGACGCCGTCGTGTTGCGGATGTCGCTCGCCGAGCGCGCGTGGCAGGTTCTGTTGTGGGGCTTCGGCCTGGTCGTCGCGGTCGTGGTGCTCTGGCTGGGAACGGCGTTCCTCGTTGCGAGCCCGGCGGCCGCGGCTGCCGCGCTGCCGGCAGCAGCCACGCAGCAGAGCCCGTTGAAGGGGAGCAGCAGGCTCGCTGCCAACGGTGATGGTGATGACGGCTCCGGCTCGGATTCGGACTCCGATTCCGACTCCGACCGGGAATCCGACTCGGACGAGGATTCTTCGGACTCCGGTTCGGACTCGGACGACAGCGGTTCGCGCGACGAGTCGTCGAGTGACTCGGACGAGAAGCGATCGGACCGGGAATCCGACGACAGCGACTCCGGTCAGAAGGATTCGGAGGAGAAGGACTCCGCCGAGCAGGACTCGGACGAGAAGGCCGACTCCGATGAGAAGGAGTCCAGCTCCGACGAGAAGCATTCCGACGACAGCCGGTCTGTGGACAGAATCTCGAACGACGGCAGCTCGAACGACGGCAGCTCGAACGACAGCGGCTCAGGCGAACGACAGCGGCTCGAACGACAGCGGCTCGAAGGACAGCGACTCGAATGCCGGTGACTCGAACGACGGCGACTCGAACGACGAGAACACCGATATGCGCGAGTCGCGGAGCGAGGACCCGGACGAGGAGAGGCCGGCGGCGGTCGAGCAGGACGACACCGATGAGGAGCGGGAGGCAGACGTGCCCGCTTCCGACGACGGTTCGGAGAACGAGGGCTCGGAGAACGAGGACCCTTCCGAGACGGAGTCCGCGTCGAGTGAGCCCGCGGCCGATCAGGACGATGCCGCCGACGAATCGGCCGCCGAGGACGCAGCGACCGACGAGCAGGATTCCGCCGCGGAAGAGCCGGGGTCGGCGGGGGAGCTCGACTCCGCGGATGAGTCCGACGACGCGGCGACCGATCTCGGCCGCGATACCGACACCGATGACGTCGACGGTGACACGGACGAGAACCGGAGCGCCGCGCGTGAGCGCGCGCTCGACGCGACTCAGGAAAATTATGACAACCTCGGCGAGGAGCAGCCCTACTCGGACTCGGACGATGCGGCGGATCAGGACGACTCCGAGGACACCGAAGGCACCGATCTCGACGATGCCGAACTCGACAGCGACGACCTCTCGGCGTCGGCGGCGGGGCTCGCCGAGAGCATCGGGGAGGACGCCTCCGAGCGCGCCATGGACGTGGTCGAGGCCCTGACGCAGGACGACGAGTCCGCCAACGTCGAGGACCGGGACGCCGATGACCTGTCGGACGAGGCGCAGGAGCTGATCGCTGCGGGGAGCGATGTCCGCGAGGACGATGCGGCCGGCACGGACGAGGACTCGACCGAGACCGCCCGGGACGACATGGCCGACTCGGTGAATCAAGCCGTCGAGGATCTCGTGGAGGACGGTGGCGACGACACCGGCGCGATCGCGAGTGATGTGTTGGAGCGCATCCCGGATTGGGTCGAGGCGGCCTCGTCGGACGTGGACATCAGCGAGCGGGTCGAGGAGGCCCGCGCGAGCCGGGACGAGTTGGATGGCGACGAACCCGAGCGGGATGACGTCGAGCGAGCTGTTCGTGAGCTGACCCGACACCTCGACGACGATCGGGACGTCGAGCGGGATGTCGATGTCGAGCAGGCGTCGGATGTACTGGAGCAGCTCTCGGACGATGTGGAGTCCGAGGAGAGCGCCGGGCTGCGTGAGCGGCTGGCGGATGCGGGCGACTCCGCGCAGGCAGCCGAGGGTGTCTTGGGTGAGCTGAGCCGGCGTGTGTCGGAGCGGATCGCCGCCGAGCGGTCCGAGCGGGCCGGGTTCGAGCAGGCCGACGATGCGCGGGGCGACGGGGAGGCCCGCGGTGCGGGAGCGGAGCGTTGGGCCGAGCACGCCCGCGACATCGCCCGCGAGCTCACCAGCCGCAGTGGGGAACGCAGCGAGGACGACGAGGCGGACGAGGGCAGTCCGCGTGACGTCATCGAAGCTGTGCACGACGCCGTGCAGATGGCCGCAGACGGGGCGGGGATGTCGGATGATGAGATCCGCGACGCTGTCGACACAGCGCACGAGCAGCTCTGCGGCCAGGGTGGCGAGGGCTGCGGTTCGGCCTCGCTGCAGAGCAGTGAGGTATCTCTGCTGGGCGGTCGCGACCCGCCGCGCGGTGAGGACGATCAGATCGAAGCGGCGTTGTTCGCCCTGTCCGACGACGAGGACGGCCGCGATGAGGACGAGCGCGATGAGGACGAGCGCGATGAGGACGAGTACGACGACTCCGCCGAGTTGACCGAGCGGGTGCTCGAGGGCCGCATCGAGGTCGACGACAGCAAGGCGCGGTTGGCGGATGAGGAGAAGAAGGTCGCCGCCGGCGAGGTTGCGGCTGAGCAGCACGAGCAGAACAAGGCCGCGCACGCCCAGTTGGAACAGCAGGTGGCGGAGGATCGGGCGGAGCTGTCCCCGGAGCGTGTGGAGCTGGTCGACGAGGTTGTGGACGGGCACCGGCAGCTGTCGGAGCGCGAGGTGCAGATCGAGGCGGAGGAGGAGCAGGTCGCCGCCGGTGGGCTGGACGCGGCGACGCACTCCGGGAACGTCGCCGAGTTCGAGGCGCAGCGCGAGCAGGTCTACGAGGCCACCGACGAGCTGATGTCGGCCACTGATCGTGACGCCCGGGGGGTGCGCGAGGACGACGTCGACGGGGAGGGCTCGTCCGCGGGCTGCGGCGCGGATGGGGCGTTCGTGGAGTGCGGCTCGGTGAGCGAGTCCGCGGGCGGTGAGCGCACCGAGGATCGCCGCGTCTGTCTGTCAGGTGTGTCGTCCGGTTGCGGTGCGTCCAGCAAGTCGGGGGAGAACGAGAGTTCTGCCTCCTGTGTCGTGTCGGGCGACGGCCAGGGCTGCGGCAGCAGCGCTTCCAGCCGTGGCGCCGACGGTGAGGTGAGCAGCTCGTCCGCGCACTGTTCGGGTGATGCGCGGGAGTGTGGTCAGCACAGCACGGCCAGGCCGGACGGCGCAGAGGCGGCGTGCGAGTCCGGTGCCGGTGGCTCGTGCCGCAGCGACAGCACCGGTTCGAGGGCCGACCGTGCCGACACGCAGCTGGCCGTCGCGGCGGGCGATGCGGCGAACGGCGCTGCAACGGGTGAGACTCGTCGGCAGGGCAGCAGCACCGCCCGCTGCGATGCCGGTAGCGGCTGCGACACCGAGTCCTCTGTCAAGATCGACCGTTCGGGCGGGGTCGTCGCGGACGCCGAGGTCGGCTGCCGCGCAGCGACCGACTGCACCGGCTCCGCCGCCACCAGCAGCGCCGCCACCAGCAGCGCCGCCACTAGCAGCGCCGCCACCAGCAGTGCCACCGACACCGACGCGAGCAGCGGATCTGCGCAGCAGGCCGGGCGGGTGAGCACCAGCGCCAAGTCGGACTGCTCGGTCTCCGGTGGACAGTGCGCCGCCCACAGCAACTCGGCTGCGGAGTCCGGGTCCGGCACCGCCGGTGACAGCGACGCGACCGTCGAGGTCGCCTGCGACGCGGCCACCTGCTCCGGCCGCGGAGCCACCGCGACCGCCGGCTCGTCGACCAGCGCCCAGGGCGGCGCGACCCGCCAGAGCAGCGGGGCGGCGAGCTGCGATGCGAGCGCCGGCGGTTGTGCGATCGAGTCGAGCTCGAAGGCGAGTGACGCGCCGACGTCGCGGGCCTCCCAGGAGGGTGTCACCGCTGCGGGGCAGGTGCTCCCGGCCCGCGAGCTGTCGGCGTCGAGCACGGCCGGCGCGCAGGTCGACTGCGCGGTCGCGGAGTGCACCGGATCGGGGTCGAGCACGACCTCGGGTGCGGTGTCCGGCGACATCACCGGGGTCCGTGACAGCACCGGCTCCTCGTCCTGCACGGCACGCGGCGCGGGTGGTGGCTGCACGACGTCGACGGACACGACGGTCAGCGACCGGGACGCCGCCACGGCGCCCGACGCGGCCGGTGTCACTGCGGTGTCGGGTCCGGCCAGCGTCTCGAACGCCACCGCCTCGGTGTCGTGTGAGGGTGCGGCCACCGAGTGCGGCGGCACCGCGTCGAGCTCCACGAGCGCCCGGGACACCGCGGTGTCCCCGCACGCCCGCGGCACCGCCGCCTCCAGCGAGTGCACGGTGACCGATGGTGGTTGCCGGGGCGAGACCAGCTCGGCGGCCTCCAGCGCGCCCGACTTCGTGGTGACCGACCCGACCACGGGCCGGCCGCTCGCGGGCCAGCCGACCAGCGGCCCGTCGTCGACCTCCTCGTCGAGCGCCTCGCTCGAGTGCGCCGCCGGCACGACCTGCTCCGGCACGGTGCGCACCAGTACGAGCGCCTGGGACGGCGCCGTCGCGGGCGGTGCGCCGCGGACCTCCGAGGGCACCGCGTCCTGCACCGGGGCGGGCGGCGGCTGCGACGTGCAGTCGAGGTCGAACGCCTCTACCGGACCCGGCGCCGCTCTCGCTCTGAGCTCTCCCCAGCAGGGTGTCGAGGGCCAGGCGGGCGCCCAGCAGGTGAACCTGGCCCGGCTGCCGGCCGGCCCCTCCGCGGCGTCGGCCGCCGGTGCGGCGCTGACCTGCGAGGGCACGACCGCCTGCACCGGGAAGGTCACCAGCTCCGCGACCGCCACCGATCCGTCGGTGTCGCCGGACCCGCGTGGCTCCCGCTCCGAGGGCTCCTGCGAGGGCGTCAGCGGCGGCGTCTGCCAGGCGGTGACGAACTCGGGTGCGTCCTCCGGCCCGGACGCCAACGTCATCACGCCGCTGGTGGCGGAGCGCTCCACCGCGAACGCGACCGTCACCACGGAGGCCACCGGGGGCGAGCAGGCGCCGCAGGAGCCGAGCCAGCAGGGACCGGGCCAGCAGGGACCGGGTCGCAGGAGCCGGCCACCCCGCCGGCGCCGACCGCGCCGGGATCATCCGCCAACAGCGGTGGCCCGACCGTGCCCGGCGCCTCCGCGTGGTCGATGGCGTCGGCGACCATGGACTGCGCCGGCGGCTCGACCCAGTGCACCGGCACCGCGCGCAGCTCCGCGGCGGGCAGTGACGGCCCCACCGAGCTGAACGGCGCGAACGGGGCGCGCGGTCCTCCGGAGGGTGTCTCCACCACCACCGCTTCTTGTGCGGGCGAGAGCGCCTGCACCGCCCGGACGAGTTCCACCGCAGGCTCCGGTCAGGTCGTCGCCGACATGGTCGCGGAGTCGCAGAACGACGCAGCCGAGCAGGCTGAGCAGCAGGCCCTCGAGGCCGAGCAGCTCGCCACGCAGGCCGCGGAGGTCGCCGCCGGAGAGGGCGCGACCGCAGAGCAGAAGAAGGCCGCCACCGACGCGGCGGCCGCGGCGACGCAGGCTCGTGAAGCCGCCACCGAGGCGGCCGAGCTGGCCGCGAAGCCGGTCACCGACGCCCCGGCGACGATGAGCACGTCGGATGCGATCGCGGAGTGCAGCGGTGCCGGGTGCGCTGCGAGCACCACGGGCGACACGTCGGTCGTCGGAGTTACGGACGCAGCTGCCGCAGCGCACATCTCCGCAGCGTGCACCGGAGGCGCCACAGGATGCGCTGTCACCAGCTCGGCTCAGGCCATCACGACCGATGAGAGCGGGGCGACGTCCGGCGAGGGCGCGACCAGCTCCGAGGCGCTCTGCCCTGAGTCGGGGTGCATTGCCACTATCAGTGGCACCTCCACCGCCGCGGCCGACCAGGCCTCATCCAGCACGAGCGAGACGAAGGCCGCTTGCGACGGAACCGCTGGCAATTGCCTGATCAGTGCGTCCACCGCAATCCAGGTGAGTTCGGCTGCTGCTTCGCCGACCAGTGCGCGGACGACCGGCGCATCGACCTCCTCGACAAGCGCGTGCCAGAGCGGCGGTGAGGCCTGCAGGAGCAGCGCGCACAGCACTGTCAACGCCCCGAACCACAGCGGTGGTGCGAGCTGCGCTGACTCCACAGCCTGTAGCACCTCCACCTCGGTCACGATCACGGACGGCGCCCCTACCGTCGAAGCCGGGTGTGTCGGCGAGGGTGCCTGCAACGCGCGCGTCGATGGTCATGTTTCCGCACCGGGCGGCACGACACGGTTCTCGGCGAGCTGTTCGGCCGATGGCGGACAGCGTTGTGACGTCATGGGAGGAGTCGAGGCGACGGCTGAGGGCGCGATGGCCGCAGCTTCGTGCCAGGGCCCCGAGTGCGAGCTCGATGTGGAGGCGCACAACGCATCCGGTGCACGTTCCGACTCCCGCAGTTCCTGCGCCTCGGGAACCGCGACATGCGCGGCTACCGGGCAGGCAGCGGCCGGCCCCGGATTCGCGTCCGCGTCGGCGTCGTGTTCGGGGGCGGCGAATTGTCGGCATTCCTACTCGGCGAGCGTGTCGGCGTCGGCGCCTGGGGCGAGTGCGTCGGCGTCGGGTTCTGGTGGTGGGGGCGCCGGGTCCGGTGGGGTGGCGGTCTCGGCGCAGGCGGCGTCGGGTCCGGGGTGGGCGCAGGCGTCGGCGTCGTGTTCGGGGGCGGCGAATTGTCGGCATTCCTACTCGGCGAGCGTGTCGGCGTCGGCGCCTGGGGCGAGTGCGTCGGCGTCGGGTTCTGGTGGTGGGGGCGCCGGGTCCGGTGGGGTGGCGGTCTCGGCGCAGGCGGCGTCGGGTCCGGGGTGGGCGTCCGCGTCGGCGTCGTGTTCGGGGGCGGCGAATTGTCGGCATTCCTACTCGGCGAGCGTGTCGGCGTCGGCGCCTGGGGCGAGTGCGTCGGCGTCGGGTTCTGGTGGTGGGGGCGCCGGGTCCGGTGGGGTGGCGGTCTCGGCGCAGGCGGCGTCGGGTCCGGGGTGGGCGTCCGCGTCGGCGTCGTGTTCGGGGGCGGCGAATTGTCGGCATTCCTACTCCGCGAGCGTGTCGGCGTCGGCGGCCTACCACGGGCCGGGCCCGAACGGATCGGTGGTGCACAACACCGCATGGGCGTCGGCGTCCGGGTCCGGCGGTGGTGGCCAGGGCGGCGGCGGGGTGTCGGTGTCCGCGCAGGCTCGCGCTGATGCCAAGGGCGCGTCGGCATCGGCGTCCTGTTCGGGGGCAACGAACTGCAGCGCGAGTTTCGGGTCGCACTCGATAGCAGACGCGTACTTCGATGCGAACCACTACGCGCACGCCGAGGCGAGCTGTTCCGGTGGTGGTTCCGGCGGGTTCTGCTCGACCTCGGCGTCGGCGGCGGCAGATGCGAAATCGGCCTCGGCGGGCGCGTCGTGCGCCGGTAGCGCTGGGGTGGCATGCCATCACAGCTACTCCGCGCACAGCGCGGTGGACTTCGAGACACCGACCACCCACGTCAAGGGAAACTCGGACTGCGGGTCCAGCGGTGGGGTCGGTGGCGGTGGTTGCGGTACCGCCGCGTACGCGGAGGTCGACGAGAACGGCGTCACCCGCCTGCATCTGGGTTGTGAGGGGCCGGGGTGCCGGTACTCCGGGACCGCTGACGCCACGGCCGGCAACTTGATCGCTCAGGGCAAGGCGCACCAGGAGTGCGGTCAGGCCGGCGAGGGGTGGTGCACCCTCGGGGTGAAGGCCATCCTCGGGCACGATCGGGAGCGCGAGAACTCGATCATCGACGCGGGCGGTTACTGCACGGGCTCGGAAGGGGCGAACTGCCAGGGCACCTACTCCACGCACATCGATCTGGGCCCCTCGACGGTCGGTGACTGTTCCGGAACCGGCTCGGGCAGCTGCCACAGTGAGACGTTGACCGGGGAAGGAAACCCGGTCGTCTCCTACGGGACGTGCATTGAGGGCCTCGCGTGCGACTGGAAGGCGAGCACGCACAGCGATATGGGTCTGACGACCTCGGGCGACAAGCTGACCGGTGACGCACGCGCCGACTGCTCCACGACGAGCGCGGCCGGTCCGAGCGGGTGCGCTACAGCCGCCGGGATCAAGGTCACTGGTAGTGGAATGGAAGCGTTCGCCAGCTGCAACTCTGACGCTGGGGCATCGTGCAGCTATTACGCGCACGCGGAGGCGAAGGACGCCGCCGGTAGGAACAACGCGGAGGCGAATCAGACCTGCAGCATGAACGCCGTCGGCGGCTGCGGTGTGTCGGCGGTCGCGATCGCGGTCGAGAACCAGGATCTGATGTCTGGCGGAGAGATTCCCCTTCGCGGAGAGGCTCTTGCCAACGGCCAGTGCAGAGGTAGCGCGGGCACGGTGTGCGCCGGCAGCTATCGCACCCACGTCGACAGCAACCGCGACACCGGGAGCAACTGCAGCGGGACCGGGGCGGGCATCTGCCACGGCGTGGCGAATCCGGATACGGCGTACTCGACCGGCACCGGTACCGGAAACATCGAGTCGTGGACTCCGGACGAGCGCAAGTCCGGCAGCTTCAGCCCGTACCAGTCGATGCTCACCCCGAACACGATCGCCGCGAACACGAACGACACGACTGGGCGCAGGCTCATCAACGGGTTCCGCGGGCTCGGCGAGGCGACCGCTCACGCTCCAGAGGCGTTCGAGCAGTTCCTCCACGACGCCGACACGCAGGTGAGCAACATCCTGGAGGAGGGATTCACCGGCCGTCCGGAGCCGCGGCTGTCCGACAAGGAGACCGACGAGCAGTACGACGCCCGGGTGTGGCCGCTGAAGCGCATGTGGGACGCCAGCATGAAGACGATCGACGACATCGCCGATGGGCGAGCGAGCGATCGACTTCGGTGGGACCCGTTCGGCACGGTCATGACGGCGATGTCCGGACCGATGATGATCGTCCCGCTGGCTGAAGGAGCAGGGGCCCTCGTCGCCCGTTCGGGGACACGTGCTGCTGCAGCGGGGACGGCAGCAGGCGTCGCACGGTCGGCAGGTACGACCGCCGGGCGCCCCGGTCTCGTCGCACGGGTCGCGGCGCGAACGGGCGAGGCCTATCGGGTGGTGACGGCGCCGTTCCGGGCGGCCTACCAGGTCGTGACAGCCCCGGTCCGGGTGGTGGCTGCGACGAAGGCCGGGCGTGCGGTGAGCAAGGGCTACCACGCCACCATGTCAGGGCTCGACAAGGCGATTGAATCGCGACCCGGGCGCTTCATCGGCGGGGTGTACAAGGTGGTCTCGGTCACCTCGGGCAAGATCATGAATCTGCCGTTGCTGCCGTACACACTGACGGGGCGCGCGGCCTTGTGGGCTGTGGGTAAGGGATTCAAGGCAACCGCGGGCAAGCTCGCTGGGCGAGGAGCGCTGCGGTCGGCCTCCGCGTTCGAGAGGGGGGGTGCCGCCAGTAGTGCACTGGCCCGCAACGCGGGCCTCAAGGAAGCGAAGGACGCGTTCCGCAACCCTGATTACACCCCGCCCGGGCGCCCGTCAGTCACGGGAACCACCGGTCGATGGGTCGCCCGCGCTACCGGATGGGCTCTGGACTGGACTGCGGGCAAGCTCGACGGCGCCGGCGCCACACGCACCGCCCGAGCTGCTCAGCGGGTGGCGGACGCTGCTATCACCGTCGGCTACGCCCCGCAGGGCACGGTCCTCGGCGCTGTCGGTAGAGCGGTGGCGCGCGGAACCGGGCGAGCAGTGGGTTGGACGGCGACCAGGATCGCCGACTCGGGCGCGACTCGTGTCGTGGACGGCGGTGCCCCGCCCGGTCAGCAGCCGATCGCCGGCCGGACGACGACCTCCGAGAAGCTGGCCGCCAAGCTCCGGCAGAAGTTGGACGACCAGGGCGCCACCGGCCCCGTCCGGATCAGCGACCTGGACCTGAGCAAGCGGCAGCAGGCCCAGCTCGTCCGGGAGCTCGAGCAGGGCAACATCGAAGGCGTCCGCTACGGGACCGACGAGCACGGACAGCCGGTCGTCTCCCGCAACACCCGGCAGGAGACCGCGGAGTCGGCCCGGCTGCGGGTGGCGATGAAGCAGCAGCCGACCCGTGAGGCCGGCACGGTCGCCCGGGATATGAACAACATGACGGTCGCCGAGCTGCGCACGTTCATCCAGAAGAACTGGCAGAACCTGCGCGACTTCGAGATCGTCGAGGAGACCGCCTCGAACGGGGCCACGACGATCCGGGTCGTCGACAAGAACCCGCACGAGCTGAACATCACCAACAACTCCGCCGGCCAGCGGCCGCGGTCGCAGTCGGCCAACGAAGCAGAGGACCTGGCGTTCGCGCAGTCGCTGGCGGATATGCACGGGATCGGCGAGCCGAACGCAGCGCCCGGTCCGCGGCCCGGTGGGTCGACGACAGGCCACGGTCACGTGCAGCCCGGCGCGGCCGAGCCGGGCGTGCCCGGCGCACCTGTCGTCGGCGACGGCATGGCCCAGCCGGGCCAGCCCGGTGTACCGGTCGGCGCCGACGTCCCGACGACCGGTCCTGCGGGCCAGCCGCTCCCTGCGCGGGCGAACGGCAACGGCCGCGTGCAGCCGGGGCCTGCCGGTGACGTCCCGGCGAGCGTCCCGGCGCAGCTCGGCGGCCGTAGCCCGCCGCCGGCGGCGAACACGAGCGTCGTCCCGGGCAAGCCGGGTCAGGCTGCGCAGCCGGAGTCGTTCGGTGACTCGGCGCCGCCGAGCGCGGTCGGTGACGCAGCGGGTGACCTCGGGTCGCCCGGCGCTGGGCTCCCGCAATCCTCGGCCGGGAACGGCGCGCGCACCACCGGCGGCGGCACCGAACGGACCAACAGCGCCGGCGACAGAGTGCCCCCGGTAACCCCGAGCGACCCAGTGGCCCCGCCGAACCAGCCGCTGCTTCCGGGAACTCCTGGCTCTGAGACGCTGCTCCCGGAGTCGGCCGCCAGAGGCGGCGCGCGCGGCGGAAGCCGGCCGAAGAAGCCTGCGGGACCCGACGAGTCACCGGTCGGTAACGACCCCGTACGCAGCGGCCGGGCCGACATGGCCGAGCCGACAGCTGCACCGCACGACGGCCCCGTGGTTGGGCCGAAGCCGATGGAAGGCAACGGCATCGGCGGCTTGTCGCCCCCGGCGCCCCAGAGCACCACACGTGCCGTCGCCGCGGCTGACAAGGTGATGGGTAAGCAGCAGTCCCGCTCCTTCGACGAGTTCGCTCGTGGTCTGCGCGGGGAGCAGAAGCACCAGACGGTCGCGCTGCTGAAGCAGAACGAGCTGGACGGATTCGCCTACACCGAGTTCGTGCTCAACGGCCAGCCGGTCGCGCGCGTGACGCGTACGGACTCAGCTGGGCGGTCGGTGGCGGGTGTCCACGAGCGGGGCGACGCGGCGGCCGGGAACGGGCTGACTGCCGCACCGCGCCACGAGCAGAACAGGAAGGCGCAGCAGGAACGCGCGCAGGAGGCCAGGAGGGCTACTGACGACCGGGCGAGCGGTGCCCGACAGACCAGCGACACGATCCCCGCGACCGATGGCGTAGCCGCTGCTTCAACACAGCAGCCCGCGAAGCTGAAGGGCTTCGGGGACCGCCAGGCTGCGAAGAAGCTGGAGAAGGCCACCCGCACCAGCGGCTGGGTCAAGCTCGACGACGTCCGCATGAGCAAGCGCGGGAAGAACGAGGTCGCCGAGCAGTTCGCGCGCGGGCGTGAAGGTGCACTGAAGGACTACGCGTACAAGGAGATCACGCAGGGCGGCGAGACCGTCCGCTACGTCAAGTACCAGCAGCAGCACGAGGCGCGCGGTGTGTCGGCGACCGAGCGCAGTGCCGGGAAGTCGATGAGCCTGAAGGAGCAGGCCGCACAGAACCGGCAGCACACCGCGCAGACGGCACGGGAGGCACGGGAGGCGACCCAGCGGACCTTCGACGAGATCACCCGCGAGTCGGCGTCGCGGACCGGTAGCGCCACAGACGAGGCGACCAGCGCACCTGGATGGTTCCGGCAGCCGCGAGAGCGCTTCAGACAGACGCGCTACGACCTTGCGATGTTGCCTTACCGCGAGGCCATCAACGGCTTTGCCGAACGTGTCAGGTCGGCTCCGGAGCTCACGCGGGCCGACCTGGTCCGGAAGGTCGCTGACGGCGACTACACGATGGATGCGCTCCGAGGTGTGCAGGACGAGTCCTTCCACCTGACCGGTTCGATCATCTACCGGTCGCCTGAGTTCCGGGCCGCGAACGACAACAAGCCGGTCGTGCTCACCGAACCGCAGATCGCTGCCGCCTACGCGGCGACGAGGGGCACGGGCCGGCTGTGGCTGTTCCGGCTCACGATGCCGAAGAAGGTCCGCGGCACGGTGGTCGAGCTGGGCGCCGGCCAGGGCAAGACCTTCGTGGAGGCGCTGCTCGCGAACTGGCACTCGCTGCGCTCGCACACCCCGGAAGGGGCGAAGCGGCCCGGCTACGGCGCCCACGTGATCAAGTCCGACCCGAAGCTCGCGAAGGACGCTCACCACGACCTCCATCGGGTGATCGCCAAGGCCCAGGGCTTCGAGGTCGGCCTCCTGCGGTCCCGCGAGGACGCGAATTACACCGACGTCCACCAGCGCGCGCAATACGAGAAGCCGATCACGGTCGGCACGAAGAGCCAGTTCTACTTCGACCGGCTGTTTGACCGGATGGTCGGCGGCTCGGAACCGTTGCAGCGCGGTCACGACGCGGCGATCGTCGACGAGGCCGACCTGGTCATGCTCGACTCCGGGCGGACCCCGCACATCATGTCGCTCTCGGCGGCGGAGAAGACCGCGCTCAGCAGGCCCTACAACCGGGCGGGGGAGGCCGCGCGCTCCCTGGAGCGTGGCGAGCACTTCACCATCGGCTGGTGGACCGGGACGATCAAGCTAACCCCTGCTGGGAAGCGTGCGGTCGGGAACGCCGGGGCCAACGAGAGCCTCGTGGTCCAGGCGCTGCACGCCAAGCACAGCTTCGTCGAGGGGGCGGACTACATCGTCGCCGACGGCCAGATCACGATCATCGACCGGTTCACCGACTACCCGCTGGTGGGTCAGCGGTGGCGCGGCGGGGTGCACGAGGCCCTCGAGGCCGAGCACGGCCTCCCGGTGGGCGGGATGCAGCAGACGCGGATCCAGATCACGAGCTCCGAGTACATGAGCATGTACGACTCGGTCGCCGGGTTGACGGGGACGGGGGCCCGCACGAAATACGACGTGCTCGGCTTCGCGAAGTTCTACGGCCTGCGGGTGTTCAAGGTCCGGGGTCCGGAGTCCAAGCTCCAGGTTCTGCCGGCGCGGACCTTCGCCACCGTCGAGGCGAAGCTCCAAGCGATGGCCAAGGAGATCGCCGACGCCCGGAACGAGGGCCGCCCGGCGGTGTCGATCTCGGGCACGATCCGCGAGACGGAGCGGCTCAACGCGATCCTGGCCGAGAAGTACGGCATCGACGGTGCCCTGGTCACGGCCCGCCCCCAGCACATGATGAACGAGGACGCGGTCACCGACGGTGCCGGCCGCGACGGGGCGGCCACCACCGCCACCAACATGATGGGTCGCGGCACCAACATCCGGCCGGATCACGAGAAGGGCCTGCTGCTGCTGCGGGGGCAGCGCTCCCCGGCCAAGCGGGTCGACGAGCAGGCCGACCGTCGCGCCGCCCGCTTCACCGACGAGGGGCAGGCCCGCGAGTACCGGTCGCTGGGCGATGAACTGCTCGTCAAGCATGCTCCGCCGCGGCAGTACAAGAAGCTGCTCGAGAAGTACGAGGGCCGGGGGGAGATCAGCGGCAAGGCGCTCGACAAGCTGTTCGACCGCGCCCAGAAGCGCGCGGAGAAGCAGCACTACAACGAGCTGCGCAGGACCATCGACCAACCGGACAGCTCCAAGATCGCCGCCGTCCAGACCATCGACGCACCCGGCGCGAAGGCACGCACCCCGCAGAGCGGGAAGGCCGAGAGCGGCACCGCGCCCGTGGACAGCCCGGAGATCACCCAGGCTGCCCAGCGGGTGCACGAGGCCGGCCGCCAGTTGAAGTCCGCCCGCGACAAGATCACAGAGTTCCAGCGGGACCGGCGTGCTGGCACGGCCCCAATCGGCGAGCAGGATCTCCGCCGGAGGTACGAGGACCTGTACGCCGCGGTGCGCGAATACCGGGCCCTGGTCGACGTGTCCGTACCGGCAGCGAGCACGGCCGGTCCGACGATGTCCGACGCCGGATCCGAGCCGGCGGCCTCGCCACCGACGTTGCCGACCGAGGTGCCCGCCGCCGAGCGCGGCGTGAGCCAGGACGCCATCGCCGAGGCGCAGAGGATGATCCGCTACGGCGACTACGCGGGCGCGACGAGAGTGCTGCGCGAGCTGGCGGCCAACGTCGGCTCGGCGCGGGACGAGGACGGTCTCCCGTGGGGCGGCGGCGAGGTCACCGAGGCGACCGTCAATCACGCACTTGCCGTGCTCACCCGGGTTGTCGTGGCGGAGCGGTCGGTCAGCCTGCGGCACCTGGCCGACCCGCTCGCCGCCGGTGCCCTCGACCGGCGCGAGCTCGACGGCCAGGTCGGCATCCTGGCGGCATTGCTGTCGACGCTCCCCGAGGGCGTCGTCGTCGACCGGCACCTGACTGCCGACGACCTGCTCACGCACTACACGAAGGTGGAGAACTACTGGAACGAGCGGGCCGACGAGCTTGCGCGCACGGCCGATGAAGCCGAGGAGTTCGGGACGCGGAACCAGGAGCAGATCGAGGAGGTGCGGGCGCAGGCCGCCGAGGCCAGCCAGAACTCCGGCAAGCAGGGCGAGCACCGCGCGAACCTCGAAAACCTGGTCAACCCCGGCACCGAGAAGGACGCGAAGCCGGCGACCGAGGAGACGGACGAGCCGACACCGGGGCTAGCGGATGAGACGCCCACGCCGGTGTCGCCGCGGCACGGTCTGATCGCGGCCGCGGTCGTGGCCGCCGTGGCCGGTGCTGCCGCGGGCACGTTCGCGGTGCTGGGGTGGCCGGTCGGGTTGCTGGCGGCCGGTGGTGTCGGGCTGGTCGCAGCTGGTGCGGCGACGATCGGCGTCGTCGCGACGGTGATGGCTCGCGGGCCGCCGTCGGCCCTGCTCAGCCCGGTCGGTGCGGTCACCCTGATCACCACCGTTCTGGGCGGCCAGGGGCTCGGGGGCGCCGCGGCGTTCCCGGCGGTCACCGGTGCCGTGATGGGCGCCGTGGCGATCACGCTCCTGGCGAAGGCCCTCCGCGGAGGCCGCGGTGCACAGAACGTCGAGCACCCCGGCCTGTCGGGGGGCGTGACCATCGAGCCGGTGACCGAACCGGGCGATCTGGGCGGGCAGTCGCGGTCCTCCGGTCGCGGCGTGGTCGACGCGCTGACGGTGCTCGCGACGGCCGGTGGTGCTGCTGGCGGCCTCGGCATCCTCGGCTGGCCGCTACCGCTGGTGATCGCGCTCGGCACCGGCCTGGCCGGGATCGTGGCCGGCGTCGCGGGGCTGGTCTGGAAGGTGTTCCGGGCGCGCGGGCCGCCGCCGGTGTGGATCACGCTTATCGGCGGCACTGCACTGGTCGTCGGGGTCGGGCTGACGCTCGCGGTGCCAGTGGTTGCAGCGGTGACCGGCGTGCTGCTCGGCACCGTCATCATCGAGGCGCTCATGCGGCACGTCGACCGCGGCCCCGCACCGATGGTCACGATGCCGGCAGCGGGGCCTGGCGACGTGCGCCTGCTGCAGCGCGTGGCCGTCGTCGCCGCTGCGCTGGCCGCGGTGCTGATCGCTCCCACGGCGATCTCGGACGCGGGTGCGATGGCGGCTGCGTCCTTCTTCGGGTTCCCGCGGGTCGGCGGGTCGAAGGACTCGGGCAGCGGCGGCGTGTCGGGCCGCGGCGACGAGGAGGTCCCCGCCTTCGAGTTGACCACCGAGCAGCCGTTCCGGCTCAAATACCGCATCAAGCAGGTGCGGAACACGCGTACCGGCAAGCTGTGGTTGTTCCGCCCCGACTCAGCCGGGCAGCAGTGGATCGAGCTCGAGCACGGTGCACTGGAGCTCGCCGCTGCGTCCGGACTGCCGGTCGCGCGCTCGATGCTGGGTGTGTTCGAGGGTCAGAAGGGCCTGTTCCGCGAGAAGCTGGACGCCGAATCGACGCTCGCTGCGCGCGCCGTGACCGATCTGCCGCCGGCGGTGATGGTCGCCCTCGCCCGTGCCCACGTCGTGGACTACGCGTTGCGCAACCCGGACGCGCACGCGAAGAACTTCCTCGACGACGGTAGGCCGATCGACTTCGGGATGGCGTGGCAGCAGGTGAAGGTCGAGAGCCGGGCGTTGTCGGTGGCGCACTGGACCACGATGCGGTCGGATGTCCTCTACACCCCGCTGTTCGCGCTGGTTGCCACGGGGATCTACCCGGCCGCGGTCGTGGACGCCATGTACCGGGCCTCGATGGAGCAGGCACGTCGGACCAGCCAGGTCCCCGACGAGCTGTGGGCGGGCCGGCTGCGCGCCGCCCTCGACGCGGCCCCGGATCAGGTGCGGCTGAGCAAGCGCCAGCGCAAGCAGGTGATCGCGCAGGAGGTAGCCCGCAAGAACGGGATCGTCGCGGCGTTCACCGAGTTCTGGGCGCAGGTCTACCGCGACGCGGGCCGTACCCCGCCGGGGCGGCATCGGGGGCCGCGCGGTCCGAACGGGCCTCTCGCGGTGGCGCCGCTGGGGCTGTTCGGTGCCGGTGACTCGTCGGGCCTCGACGGGGGTGTGCTCCTCGATGCGGTGAGGAACCCGCTGGCCTTCCCCGACGTCATCGGTGTCGTGGCCGGCGCCCTGGTGGTGCTGGGGCTGCTGGTGGCGTGGGCGCGCGCTCCGCTGCTCGGGGAGATCGACGAGCGGTCCCCCGAGAATCGGCGCGCCGTCGTCGCGGCGCTCCTCGCGGCGCGCGTGCCGGGCCTCGCCCTCATGCTGCGCAAGATCCACAGTGAGCTCGACGGCAACCGGGGCCGGACGTGGGCGCCGGCCGTGCTCGGGCTGGCCGGCTCGGGCGTCGTGCTGCCCTCCGCACTGGGTGGCGGTCAGGAGGCGGTGGCCGCGACGCCGATCCGCGGTCCGCCGGGGGCCGGCGCGGAGGGTGCGTCCGCCGCGATGGAGTTCGGGGCCGTCGCGCCGTACGCGCTGGTGGCCACGGTGGCAGTTGTGGGTGTGGTGGCCCTGCACGCCGGTGTCCGCGCGTGGATCACCGACGCCCTCACCGGGCTGCGTCTGCTCGGCGACGCCACGGTGCGATCCGATGCTCCGACGGAACGGCTGGTGACCCGCGTCGGGGCCGCCGTCCTCGCAGCCCTGCGTCGGCTCGTCATCGTGGGCGTCGGTGTACTCGTGATCGGGTTGTCCGGGGTCCTGCCCGCGAGGCCGGCGGCCGCGGAGGACATCGAGGTCGTCGCGGTCAGCGGTGACAACTTCTCGGGCTTCGTCGCGGCCTTCGGGACGACGGCGGAGGCGTTGGCGGAGGCGAACCCGCAACTGTGGGGACCGGGCCGGGACCGTGGTCTGCTGCCGGAGGGTGCGTCGGTCCAGGCCCCGGAGGGCAGCCGGCTGGCTCAGAACGGTGTGTACGAGATCCAGCGCCGGGCCGTGTTGCCGTCGGAGTCGTTGTCGGCGATCGCGGCGCGGTTCGGTCGCGACGTGCAGGAGTTGGCGGAGGCGAACCCGGACGCATTGATCGATGGTGATGTGAACCGGGTCCGGGCGGGCGCGGAGCTGACGGTGCGCACGGCGGGCTCGGGTGAACCGCGCCCGGGTGGTCCAGGTGAGGTGCCGCCGGTTGCGCCTGCCCCGCCGTCGTCGGAGGTGGCGCCGCCGTCGGCTTCGTCGTCGGTGTCACCGTCCGGGTTGCCGCCGGCGCGGGGCCCGCCGCCGTCCGGGTGGTCGCGGTGGGTGCCGGTCGTGGTGTTGGCGGCCGGTGCAATGGTGCTGGCTGGGGCTGTCCTTGCCTGGCTGCGATCGGGACGGGCCGGGCGGCCGGCCGGTACCGCCGGCGCCGGTTCCGGTCGTTCGAGCGGCCCCGGTGGGTCGGGTCGCGGTTCCGGTGCGTCGGCCGGCTCGCAGGGCTGGTCGGCGGATCCGCGGGTCGAGCTCCTGGGCGCGTTGCGGCACTGGTGGGCCGCGCGGGTCGTCGGGTGGCAGGTGGCGCTGGCCTGGGCCGCGGACGTGTACGGCCGGATGTGGTCACGGGTGGCCGCAACGGTGCGCTCCGTGCGGGCGTGGGTGGCCGGGGCACGTGCAGGGACTCGGTTGCTGTTGGCGCATCGCGCCGATGAGTCCCAGGTCTGGCTGCCGGAACGGTTCGAACCGCGGGAGCGGCTCGGGTGGGAGGGCCGCGGGTACCGGGCGTGGTTGTTCGGCCTCTCGCTCCTGATGCGCAACGTCATCGGGGCCGACGCGGGGCTGGGCGGGGACATCTTCTCCGGCGCGTTCCTGCCTTTGCCGACGAACGGCCCGGGATCGGTCGCAGGGGAGCGCGGCGCGGCCGGTCTGGCCTGGGCTGCGCGGCACCCCCGGCTGACGTGGATGTTGCTGGGGTTGTCGGTGGTCGGGTCGGCGGTGCTGGGTGTGGTGCACCAGGCGGTGGCGAGCGATGGGGGGTTCGCGTCGCGGGGTGCGTTGAACCTGTTGCCGAAGTGGCGCGGGCTGCTGGGTGTCTTGGTGGCGGTGGCGCTGGTCGGCACGTTCGTGGTGAACGTGGCGTGGTTGGTGCCGGGCACGGTCCTGGCGGAGGGATTGACGGCGTGGATCCGGTTCTTCTATGCCGCGGTTGCGGCGTTGTTCGGTCTGAGGGCGTTGAACGTGGTCTACAACACGATCCGCGGCCGGGAGGACTCGGTGCACCCGGTGGTGGACCGGTTGGTGACGTGGATCGCGTACCCGCTGATGTCGAACGCGGGCAACGTGCTGTTGGTGATCAGCCTGGGCTGGTTCGCGCCCGACCCCGTGTTGCTGGCATCGACCGTTGTGCTGGCGGTGATGTTCGGCTACGCGAGCGTGTTGGGGGCGGTGGCGGCTTTGCGGCCGGGCCGGGTCGCGAAGCAGCACAGAAAGGTCGCGGATGATGCAGCGGCCACCTCCCTGGTGTATTGGGGCTTGCTCTCGCTGTGGCCGCAGTACTGGGGGGTGTTCCTGGCCGCGGGTGCCGCGGTGTGGGTGGTGTCGAAGGTCGCGGCGAAGATCGCCGCATGGCGGGCACGCCTGATCCACAGCCCGCCGACTGCCGGGTCGCTGGTGACGTCGTTCGTCGCTGCGTTGGTGTCGGTGTGGCCGCAGGTGGCGGTGGCGGTGCTCGGCGCCGGTGTCGTGCTGGGTCTGGGCCTCGATGTGCCGACCACGATCACGGCGGTGGCCGGGTTGGGCGCCGTGTCGTTCCTGTGGGCCCTGCACCGGCTGGTCCCGCCGTCCGCTGCCCCGATGTCGCCGGTCCGGGCGGCGGCGAGCCGAGTTGTCACCGCGTTGGTGGTCGCGGGTGCTGCCGGGGCCGGTGCGGCGGTCCTGCTCGGTGGCTCCGTGGCGGTGGTCGTCGCCGTGGCGGGGACGCCTGTTGCGGTCGCGGTGGGGGTCTCGTTGCGCCGCTTCTGGGTGCATGGCGCGCTGTGGGCCCGCAGCGTGATCAAGGCATGGGTCCGGGCGGCGGTGGAGCGGACGCTGCCGACGACGGTGTTCGGGGTGTCGGTGGCGCGTATCGGGCTGCTGGTCGCCATCGTCGTCGTGCTGTTGGTGGTGCTGTCCACATCCGCTGTGGCCGCAGGCCCCGCCCCGATCCATCCCCGCCCGTTCGGACCGGAGCCGACGGTCGTCGCGGCCGGGTTCCTCGCGTTCGCCGCGCTGCTGCGCCGGTCCGCCCGCCTGCGGGCCGAAGGGCTTCGGCGATCCCTGCGCGGGGAGCGGCGCCGCACGGAGGAGCGGTTCGAGGACTGGACGACCCGCGGAACGGATGCAGCGCCCGTGACGAGCACCGCGGCCCACGGGCCGGTGCCGGTGGATGCCACACCCGAGGAGGTGCACCGCTGGTGGTCCCGGCTCAGGGGCGCTGAACGGGCGGCCGTCCTGGCCGACCACGCCGCGGTGCTCAGGAACCTCGACGGGATCCCGGCACGCGTGCGGCACCGGCTCAACGTCGCCGCGCTGGAGGATGCGATCCTCCGGCTCACCGAGCGGCGCAAGCAGCTCGAGCTGCGCTCCGGGCCCGGTCGCCACCCGCGCGGGCGGGAGCTGATCGACGTCACCAGGATGCTCGTCGGGATCCGCAGCATCCAGGCGAGGCTCGCCGCCGCCACGCGCGCCGGGCCCCCGGTGTTCCTGCTGGTCTTCGACACCATCGGTCACGGGCGCGCGGCGGTTGCCATCGGCGACGTGGGCACGGCCAGGGATGTGGCCGTGTACGTGGGCGGGATGGGCCGCAGGCTCGCCAAGATGGCCGGCGGCATCCGCCGTGCTGACGCGCTGCACCGCGCGGCACAGGCGGCGGGCGCGCGGAGCGCGGCCATCGTCGTGTGGTGGGGCTACGACGCGCCGCAGAACGTGGCCGGCGCGGGCCGGACGGACGCGGCCCGGGCCGCCGCGCCGCTGCTGCAGGCGTTCCTGGGCGGTCTGCGCGCCACCCGGCGCGGCCCGCGGGCGCACTTCGTGCTCATCGCGCACAGCTACGGCTCGGTGGTCGCGGCGCTGGCCGCGCGGACGCTGGGCCTCCCGATCGACGACCTCGTCATCCTCGGCAGCCCCGGCACGGGCGCGCGGAGCGCTGCGGAGCTGAACCTGCCCGCGGGTCGGACCTGGGTGATGGCCGTGAGCCGGGACATCGTCGTCCACGCCCCTGGCCTGTTCCACGGCCGCAGCCCGGCCGGGCGCGCGTACGGCGCCAACGTCATCGCGAGCGGCACCGGAGCCGGGATCGCACCACGGTCTGCGCACGGCAGCTACTTCGTCGAGGCCGACCTGCTGGCCATGCTCGGTCTCATCATCGCGAGGCGCGGCGGCGAGGTCCTGCTCGAGAACCGGGACACGCCGCCGTTCCGGGCACTCGTCGAGCGGGTTCGCGGTGCGATCCGCCCGCTGAACGAGCCGGAGGAGTCCCGCGCCCGCGATGGTGACCACGGGCACCCGGGTGCGCAGACGAACTGGGTCACGCTGCTCGCCGCCGGTGCCGCTGCGGTCCCGACGCTCGCGGTCGCTACCGGCGACACGGCCTCTGCGGCGGGTCTCGTCGTCGCGGCGGCTCTCGTGCTCGGCACGCTCGGGGCCGTCGGTTGGGTCGTCACCGCGCTCGTCCGCCACGTGCGCAGCACCGGCGCTCTCTCGGTGCTCGCCGCGAAGCAGGGGAAGTGGTGGGCCGCCCTGCCGGTGGTGCGTGCGCTGGCGCGGGTGCTGGCCCCGGATGCGTTGCGTGACCAGCTCGACGGCAAGCGCGGGGGGTTCCTGGTCCGTGCGGGCCCGGCGCGGACGGCGTGGGCGGCTGCCGTCGTCGGCGGTGGGGCTGTGGCGGCCGTGGTACTGGCCGCGGTGGGACTGCCCGAGGTGGGTGGCGCCGTCGATGCCGCCGCGGTGGGGGCCGTCGCGGTGGCCGTCGGTGTAGCCGTGGCGCGCGGACCGCCGGCCACGCTGGTCGAGCGCGGGTGGTTCCAGGTCCGGCGACTTGTCGCGATGGCGCGGGTGTGGCTCGCCAACCGGGCGTTGACGCGGCGGCTCCGGGGCGCGCGGCCGTTGCCGAACGCCGTGGTGCGGGACCTGGACGAGGCCCACTACCGGGAGGGCAATCCGGCCCGCGACGGCAAGAAGGGCGGCCGCGACAAGGTGGCGCAGGCGCAGGCCCGGTCCGACGACGAACTGCTCCGGTCGGTCTTCGCGCCCGCGGACGGGCAGTTCATCGGTGCGCACGCCACGCTGGCCACGGTGATCGTGCAGGGCAACCACCGGATGCGGTTGTTGCGCGAGAGGGCGCGGGACCCGAACTCGTCGATCACGTGGGACACCCCGATCTTCATCCACCGGGTGGTGCCGGCGGCGCTGCGTGCGGACCCGCCTGCGGAGGTGCGGGGAACGGTCCTGCACCGGCAGTGGCAGCGGATGGCGGCGGCGCGCGCGTCCTGGCGGGCGCTGGCGGTGCTGCTGCTGGGCGGGCTGGTCGCGCCGTGGGTGGCGGCCTGGCTCGGGGAACCGGCCCAGGCGGGTGCCGGGCTGTGGCGGGACCTGTGGGTGGTCCTGCCCCCGATGGGGCTCGTGGCCGGCGCGGCGCTCGCGATGCCGCGGGTGGACGTGCTGGTGGCGCGGCTCACGGGCTTGCTGGTGGTGGCGTCGGGGGCGGCCGTCGCGCTGGCGCCCGCGGTGGATTCCTGCAGCCGGCGGCGTCCGGGTGGGTCGTCGCGGCGGGCGTGGCAGGAGCCGCGGCTCAGATGGCTGCGGCATGGGGGATGCGTCACCTGCGGGGCCCGGACGGGGCGGCGGTGTTCGCGCACTTCGCCACCGGGACGATCGCAGCGGCGGCGGTGGGCGCCGCAGGTGCGCTGCAGGCGGTCGGCATGGGGTGGGCTGGTGCCACCGTGCAGGTGGTCGCCGGGACCGTGACCGTCGCGGTCGGAGCGGTCACGCTCGCCTGGAAGGACCGCGCTGCTCCGACGGCCGCGACGGCCCGCCGTGCCGCGTTGGCGGTCCCCGTTGCCCTTGCCCGCGTCGTCGCCGACCTGCTGGTCGTCGCCGTGGGGCTCGTGCAGATGCTCGCCCTGCGCCTCGAGAGATATGCCCAGGGCAGCAGGTTCGACGTCCGGATGCCCGACCCCGCGCGGCTGGTCTCCGCCGCCGTGCGCAGCACCGAGCGGTACGGCCTGGTCGACGACGGCAACACCGCGATTCCCGTGTTCCACGTGTGGCGGAACTGGGAGCACCTGCGGGATGGGGACTGGCCGGGGCCTGCGGATGAGCAGGTGCTGTCGGCCCGCCGGGACTCGTACATCGTGGTGGTGGCGGCGGGCCTCCCACGGCGTCAGGCCGACCGTATGACCCGCATCCGCAAGCGGAGCGCGTCTACGCCCGCCCTGGCACTGGTCGTCGGGTACTTCTTGCTGCCGACGGTCACGGTCCCGATCCCGGACAACGGGTGGAAGCCGCAGGAGGGGCAGGTCCGCGCCGCCGTCGACACCGAGATCGGCTCGCCCGCCGTCGAACGCGGTCCGGCGGAGCCGTCGCGGCTGAGCCCGGCGGAGGACCGCGGCGACCACCAGGCGATGACGCGGCCGTCCGATGCGCCGAGGTCTGACCCGGACAGCGGGCAGGTGTCCGGCCCGGGCGCACGGGCGCCGCCCACGGGCGACCGGGCCGTCGAAGGTCCCGCCGCGGGCTCATCTGCCGTCGTGCCCTCGCGCTCGGGGTGGCTGCGCACCGCTCTGAGGGCTGTAGGACGGCTCATCCGGGTGGTGGTTGTGGCGCTCGCCGTGTTCGGCACGGTCGTCCTCGGAGTCTCGGGCGGCGAGACCGCCGCCGCCCCGGTCGCCGCTACGACGTCGGTGGCCGCTGCCAGCGGGATGTCGAGCACCCCGACGACGGCAGCGGCGGCGAACGAGGCGTCGGTGCGGGTGCAGGTCCGCGTCCTGGGGGGCATGACCGTCGACGAGCTCGTCGAGTTGCTCGACGGTTCGCGAGCGATGGTCATGACCGAGAACCCGCAGCGGTTCCCCGACGAGGCCGCGCTCGATCGGGTACGCAGGGGCGAGACCCTGTGGGTGCGGTTCGACGGGGCTGTCGTCAGCCGACCCGGCCACAGCCTCAGCTACTACGCGGCGGTCTTCGGCACTCCGGTCGAGTCGATCGTCGCGCTGAACCCCGACCTCTACCCCGAGGGCACGAGCCCGGACGACCTGCCGATCAAGCGCCGTGTCGTGGTCGTGGCCCCGCCGGCGCCGCCGAGCGCGGAACCGCCCGCCCCGCCGCCACCGGCCACGACGGCCCCACCGAGCCCGACCGGCCCGACCAGCGTGCCGACGGGGGAGGTGCCGGCGCTCGCGACGAGCTTCTGGCGCGCGCTGCTGCTGGCGGGTGGCGCCGTGCTCGGTCTGATGCTCGCTGCCGCGGGTGGGTACGTCGTGCTCCGCCACCGCGGCCGGATCCTCGGCGTGCTGCTGAAGCTGGTCGGCGGCGTGCGGTCCCTCGGGCGGCGTGCCGCGAGGTCGGTGCGCTGGGACGTGCCGATGCCCCCTGGCGAAGCGCGGACGCGCACGGCCGCCGTGGCGACCGTGCTGACCGGGATGAGCATCGGCCTCCTGTTGTCGGCGGCGTCGACGGTGACCGGTGTGGTCGGGATGGCCGTGGGGACGATCGCCGCGGTCATGGCCAACCGGGTGCTGTGGTCGGTGCGGCAGAGCCCGGGGAGGGTCGGGGACCGCGTCGCCGGGGCGAGCGACCAGCAGGCCTGGTTCCGTCACATCACGCGGACGGGGCGGTCGATCCTCGCCGCCGGATGGGGCGGCATGGCGCTGCTCGGCGCCGTGGTCGCGACGGTCGTCGCGTTCGCGGCGTGGCAGCCCGCCACGGCTCCGGTGCTGCTCGCGGTGCTGATCGCGCAGGGTGGGCTGGTCTTCCGCGCGGTGTTGAACCGCCAGACCGGCAACCGGGACATCCGGGGCCGGGAGACAGCGCCGTTCAAGGACGCCGCAGTCTCCGCGGGTGCCGCGGTGCTGGTCGCGGCGGTCTACAACGTGATCCGCCTGCTGTACCTGCCCCAGGCGCAGTCCGTCGTGGTCGAGGGCGCCGTGCTGCTCGCGTTGCTGGCCGCGCTGCTGGGCTCGGTCGTGCAGCGCAAGCTCATCGGATCGGAGCGGCTCTGGAACGCCCTCTACGCGGGTATCGGGGCGGTTCCCACGACCCTCCTCGTCACACAGCTCGCGCTGGCCTCGCCCCCGGTGGACGTCACGTCCTACGTGGTGTCGCTCGGCACCTGGATGGCGGTCGCCGCGGCCGCGACGATGTTCGTGGAGTACTCCACGTGGGCGACGGGGGCCGTGCTCAGCGCGTTCTCCGGCTGGATGCGGGGTGGCGCCCAGTCCGCGATCGCGGCACGCCTCGCGGGCGGGCGCGCGGTCGGGCCGGTGCGCATCACCGCGCTCGTGTCCGTCAACCGGCTGTGGCTGAACTTCCTGCGCTTCCGCGGGCCGCCGGACTGGATCCTGGTCGCGACCCGGATGCTGTCGAGCGCGGCGATCGTCGTCGTGACGCACGTCGTCGTGCGGCCGCTGGGCACCACCCCGTTCCTCGCCGTGCTGCCCGTCGTCGCGGGGGCGGTGCTGCTCCCGCTGGTCTGGCGTTTCCTCGACGCCGTCGAGATCCGGCTGGGCATCCTCGGGTCGATCGGCACCCGCACGATGCGCATGAGCGAGCGACCGATCCGGCTGCGCGGGCGTGCCGAGGGGCAGCTGCGGCGCCTCGCCGCGCGGCTCGAGGAGCTGCTCCACGTGGTGCGCGACGAGGAGCGGCAGTCGCACCGGCTGCTGCACCCGCAGCTCGCCGCATCGGTCGCGAGCGACCTGGAGGACCTGCGCGGCGAGCCGGCTCCCGTGCCGCTCGCGCTGCTCGAGCTGCAGGCGTTCCCCGGTCTGGAGCGGGAGGCCCGTGCGCTCGCGCGCCGGTGGGACGAGCTGCAGAAGACGGACGGGCGGATCTCCGCGTTGATCGTGCTGATGGTCGCCGCCGGGGACGAGGTGCGACAGGAGACCCGGGCGCCGCTGACACCGGTCGCACGGCAGATCCTCGCGTTCCACCACCAGCTCGTCGATGCGCTCGCCTCGGCGCAGACCCCGGAGTTCGACGGGCAGCTCGGGCGCAGCCGGATCGAGGACGTCCTGCAGACCGCGCTGACGGCGAGGCGCGAGGAGCGTCTGCAGTTCCTCGAGGACTTCCGCGACCTCCTGCAGAGCTGGCACGACCGGCTGCTGCAGGACGACGCGTCGAGCGACGAGGTCAATGCCGCCGCCGCGGCGGGCGCGGTCGTGCTGGACCAGCTGGAGCTCGGGTACCTGCGCACCGTCCCATCCCGCACGATGCTAGCCGCGCGCCTCTTCCTCGAGGGGGTGCGCGACGAGGCCGAGCTGGCTCTTGCCGGGGAGCGCGCCCTGCGCGCCCGCCCCGAGACGGAAGGGCGGCTGTCCCACGCCGAGCTCACCGAGCGGATCGCCCTTCTCGAGGGGAAACGGGCGGCTGCGGCTGTCGAGAGCGGCATCGTCCACGCGCAGGACGAGCTCGAGCTGCACCGATCGGAGCGGGTGCGGTGGTCGCGGGCCGCGGACGCGGCCTGGGCCGCCCCGGCCGGGGCCGCCCCGGCCGTCGTCGCGCCGCAGGCCCTCCTCGGCGTGGCACTCGACCTCGCCGGGCGCACGGCCCCGGTCTCCCCGCACGAGCTGGCCGGGGACCGGCTCGACGAAGTGGCCGCGTGGCGCGCGGTGCTCGACGCACTGGTCGGCGCCCGGCTCGCAGAGCGGGACGAAGCGGGCGGCTACCGGGCCGGCCCGGAACTGCGCGAGGCCTGGCGGGCGGTCCGGCCGCAACTGCGGGGCGCGCTCCAGCGCGACGCGGGAGCGCTGCCGGGTGGGTCCGGCCTGGAGGTCCTGCTGGTCTCGACGGAGGCGCCGCGGGCCGCTCTCGATGTCCGCCGCGGAGCCACGGCGCTCCTGGAGCTCCTCGCGCGAGCGGCCGTCGTGTACTCCCGCCCCTCGCCCGGGCTCGCGGCAGACCTCGACCGGCTGCGTCTGCGCCGGCAGGACGCCCACTGGGAGGCACCGGAGGAGCGCCTGGTCGGCGAGTCGTCTGCTGACGACGGTGCGAGCCGCGGGAACCGCACGCCGGCTGCCGTGATCGGTGAGCTCGTCGCGGCGGTCCGGGCGGCTCGACGGGCCACCCACCAGTGGCGCCGAGCGGATTTCGCGGTGCATCGGGCGCGCGGGGGACGCGAGGCCCACGACGCGGACGCGAACGCGCCCCCCGGGTCCGAGGACGCACCTCGGGTCGACGACGGCCCGCTCGCGGAGGAGCTACGGAGCGCGGCGCGTGCCCGGGAGCAGCGCTACGAGCAACTGCGTGCCCTCGCGGCACGGGTGCGCACCGTGGACTTCCCCGCGCCGGGTGCACGGCCCGCACTGGTCACCCGCGCACTGGAGCTGGCGGGGTGGGAGCTCGCCCACGCGCCCGGCACGGGAGCCGGCACCACTCTGCCGCTGAAGCGTCAGCTGCGCCGGGTCGCAACCGAACTCGGTGCCGCCCGGCGCCGGTTGAAGAGGCTGCTCGCAGCGGAGGCACGGGGATCCGCCCCGTGGGTGGCCGCCGTGCACACCGCCCGCCGGGCACTCGCGGCTCTCGAGCTCGTCGAGCGGGATGCGCGGTCGACCCAGCTGATCGCGCAGTTCGTGCCGCGGCGGGCCCTCAACCGGGCGGTGAAGGAAGCCGACCGGCTCCGGCACCTCGTACCCGACGAGCTCGTCGCCCCGCCTGTCGACGCCGGTGCGCTGCTCAGCGGGCGGTAGGTCACCACCCGCGCGGGCAGCGGAAGTGGGTCGGTCGTTATCCAGCTGGCACCCGAGAAAGGGGCCCCACCGGTCGTGGCGGGCTACAGCGAGCCGGGCGTCGGCTACGAACGCAACAAGGATGCCGTGGCGGCGCACCTCGACACCGCGTCCGGCACGGTCACCATCGCCGTCGGTGACGGCTACTCGGGTCGTGCCGGCTCGGATGTCGCTGCGACGGTGGCGGTGGAATCGGGTGTCGGCGAGCTGACCTCCACCTACGCGGGACCGCGCACCGCCGAGCGGGCGCACCGGGACGCGGCGTCGGCCGCGGACGCCGCAGTGCGGCGGATGGCCGCTGCCGGCGAGTACAACCCGCCGGGCACGACCTACACCGCGGTGCAGGTCTCTGGTGGGCGGATCACTGCGTCCGGGGTCGGCGACACGCACGCGGTGTACGTCACCGCGGACGGGAGCGGAACGGAGAGCTTCGCCGGAGCGCGACGGGCTCGGTTCGGGGAGGATTCCCCCGACTCGACGCCGCACGTCCGCGAGCACGTGGTCGACGAGCCCGGCGTGCTCGTCGTCGCGACCGACGGCTTCTACAACAACGTCGACACCGAGGCGCTGCGTCGGATCGTGCGCGAGAACGGCACCGACCGGCTCGATCGCCTCGTAGAAGCGTTGCTGCGGGAGCTGCGCGCAAACCGGGGAGGGCGGGACGACCACACCGTGGTCGTCACGCGCGTCGAGCCGGAGGGCGCTCGGAGCGGCGGCCGAGGGCGGTGACCGGGATGAGCCGTTGCCCTGCGCATCAGGGCAGGGCGTGCGCGGCGCGGGCGCGCGCCTCGTCGGGCGTGAGCCTGCTGCCTGCCTCGAACTGCTCGGTGAAGGCAGTCCCGCCGAGGGTGGCGCGCGCGGCGACCGTGGCGCGGTCCACATCGGCGCGCTCGGCGGTCGACAGCGGCAGCTCCGCCGCGGCGCGGGCCGCGGAGGCCGCTCCCAGCATCGTCGCGGCCGCGGCGGCCGACCCGGCGGCGGCGAGTGCGCCGGCGAGCCCTTCGAGGGCTTGCGCGCTGTCGCGGGGAGCCTTGATCCTCTGGGCGAGGTCGTAGGCTTCGCCGTGCAGGCGCGCCGCGGCGCGCGGGTCACCGCGCAGCTCGGCGAGGAAGCCGAGCTCGGTGAGCACCATCGGCAGGTGGACCGCGATGTCGTCGCATCGTGGGGTGTGGTCGAGCACCGTGTCGAGATGGTGCTGAGCGGCGTCGAACCTTCCCTCCCTGCGACTCGCATGGCCGAGCACGATGCGGGCGAACACCTGTCCGTCGTGGAAGCTCTGCTCGGTCGCGAGCGTGAGTGCCCGTTCGCCGTGTGCTCTGGCCTTCTCGTGGTCTCCGGCCTGCGTGGCGATCCAGCCGAGCCATGCCAGCCGGGACGAGACCTCGGGCCACAGGCCGAGTTCCTCGCACCAGCGCAGCCCTTCGTGGTGCAGTGCGGCAGCGCGTTCGTGGTCGGTGCCGAGCTCGGCGAGCGCGCCGAGCCAGCACGTGGCCTGCAGCCGTCCCCAGCGGTCGCCGGTCTCGCGGAACAGGTCGGCCGCCCGGCCGGCTTCGCGTTCCAGGGTGCGGTGGTCGCCGCGCACGTGGGCGAGCCGGGCGCGGCCCAGGCGGGCGGCGCCTTCCGTCCAGCGGTCCCCGCAGGAGCGGCTGGTGGCCAGTGCCCTCTCGAACAGGTCGGTGGCGCCGGGAAGATCGCCTGCCGTGCCGGTGTCGGCGAGGAACCAGGTGGCACGCGCCTGCACGACGGGGTCGGTGATCGCGTCCAGGGCGGGCAGGGCCGCCGCGTATGCGGCGGGCGCCTCGGGCGCGCCCAGCATGAGTGCGATACCGGCCCGCCACACCACGGCGGTGGCACGCACTCCCTCGGGTGCCGGGCCGTCCAGCGCGAGGGCCGCGTCGAGTGCTCGCCGCGCCTCGTCCAGGCGCCCGCGCAACACCCAGTACCAGCACAGCGCGGCCACCAGTCGTAGCGCGTGTTCCGGGCCACTTGCCGCGAGCGCGGCCCGGAGGTTGGCCGTCTCGGCGTCGAGCACGGCGAGTCGGTGCGGCTGCTCCGGGCCGTGCAGGCCTGCCGCTGTCTCTTCGGCGAGTGCGAGGTAGTGGTCGGCGTGACGGCGACGCAGGACGTCGTCCTCGCCGGCGTCGTGCAGCTTGCCCAGGCTGTACTCGGCCACCGACTCGAGCAGTCGGAAGCGTCGCCCCGCACCGGTGGTCACCTCGACGAGGGAGCGGTCCACGAGGCGGGCGAGCAGGTCCGGCACGTCGCGCGCCGGGAGATCGTCGTCGGCGCTGACCGCGGCGGCGGCGTCCGCGGTGGCTCCGCCGGTGTGCACGGCGAGGCGGCGCAGCAGGATCTGCTCGGGGCCGGTCAGCAGCTCCCAGCTCCAGTCGATCACGGCCCGCAATGTCTGCTGGCGCGCCGGGACACCGCGATGGCCGGTGCCGAGCAGCCGGAACCTGTCGTCCAGCCGGGCCACGACGTCATCCAGCCCGAGGGCGCGTACCCGGGTGGCCGCCAGTTCCAGCGCCAGCGGGATCCCGTCCAGCCGCCGGCACAGCACGGCGACCGCCGCCGCCGTGTCCGCGTCGAGCCGGAAGCTCGGGGCCGCGGCCGCGGCCCGCGCGACGAACAGCCGGGCTGCGCTGCTGTCCGCGACGAGTGCCGGGTCGTCGGTGCCCTGCTCGGGCACGTCCAGCGGCGGGACGCTCCACACCACCTCGCCGGCCAGGGCGAGCGGCTCCCGGCTGGTGGTCAGGATGCGCAGGTCCGGCGCCGCACGCAGGAGCAGGTCGACGAGGTCGGCCACGTGCTGGATGATCTGTTCGCAGTTGTCCAGTACGAGCAGCAGGTTCCGGGGCCGGAGCACGTCGGCCAGGCGTTCGGGCGGAGGAGTCCGCTGTGCCGGGTGCGTTGTGACCCGGACGTTCAGCGCTGAGAGGGTGGCCTCGGCCAGGGATCCGAGCACGTCCGGATCGTCGGGCCGCCCGGCTGCGGCCAGCTCGACCAGCCACGCCCCGTCGTCGAATTCGTCGGCGGCGGTCTCGGCGGCGGCCAGCGCCAGCCTGGTCTTGCCGACCCCGCCCGGCCCGGTCAGGGTGACCAGCCGGTCGCCGGCGATCAGTTTGCGCACGTCGATCACGGCGTTGTCCCTGCCGACGAGTTCCGTGCGTGCGGCGGGCAGGTTGCCCCGGCGTCCGTCCGTGGTGGGCGGGGACGGGTCGAGTGCGGGGTCCCGGGTGAGGATCGCCTGGTGCAGTGCGGCCAGTTCGGGGCTCGGGTCCAGGCCCAGTTCGTCGGCGAGCCGGGTCCGCAGGTCCTGGTAGCTGGCCAGCGCCTCGGTTTGGCGGCCCGCGCGGTACAGGGCGCGCAGCGTGCAGCCGCGTAGCCGTTCCCGCAGCGGGTGCTCGGCGACCAGCGCGGCGAGCTCACCGGCCAGCTCGGCGTGCTGGCCGAGCTCGAGGCGCAGCTCGGCCGCGTCTTCCTGAGCCGCGACCTGCTGGTCGGCGAGGTGGGCGACGAAGCTCCTGGCGAACGGGGCGTCGGCGAAGTCGGCGAGGGCGGGCCCACGCCAGAGCCCCAGGGCCTCGGTGAGCAGCGCTACGGCCGCCCGCGGCTCGGCCCCGCGTGCCTGCGCGGTGAGCGCGGAGAACCGGCGCGCGTCGACCGCGTCCGGGGCGGCGCGCAGCGCGTAGCCCGCCGGCCCCGACACCACGAGCTCGCGCCCACCCGGTTCGGCGTCCTCCAGGGCCCGGCGCAGCTGCGACATCTTCGCCAGCAGCGTCGCGTGCGCGCTGGGTGGGGGCCGCTCGCCCCAGATGTCGTCGATCAACCGATCGGCCGGGACGGGACGGCCTGCGTGCACCAGCAGGTCGGCGAGCAGCGCACGCACCTTGCGGCCGGGGACGGCGACGGGCAGGCCCGCGTCCGTCCACACGGCCACCGGCCCGAGCACCCCGAAACGCACCCGCCACACCTTAGATCCGGTTCGCCCGCTTCCGGCTGGGACGCCCCCGGGCTTCCCGCGGTGGCGCTCCCGTGCCGGATGTCCGGCGTCAGTCGTCGAGCTCGATGACCTGGCGGACCTCGACGTAGCCGTACTTCGCGGTCGGCACCTTCGCCGCCAGGTCTGCAGCTGCCTCGATGTCGGCAGCCTCGACGGTCCAGTAGCCCGCCACCGTGTACGCGGCGGGCGCCGCAGGCTCCTTCTCGACGACGGTGGCACCGTCGCGCACGCGCACCACGCGTGCCTCGTCGCGGGAGTGGAACCCGGCATCGTGCACGGTGATGCCCGCCGTGCGCCACTCCTCGTCCAGCGCCATCCAGTCGGCGAACTCGGCCTCGGTGGGCGATGTGACGGTGGGGTCGTAGGCGAAGACCAGCGCGAACTTCATGATTCTCTCCTTTGAAGGTGGTGGTACGAGTGTTGTCGTGGGGCCGGATGCCCGGCAGATGTCGATGTCCTCGACCGGGGATGACACTCGTCATGGGTGATCGAGGACATCCGCTTCTGCTGGGGCCGGCGCGATGCCGCGACGATGGGGCGATGACGTGCGCGGGGCACCGGATCATCGGCCGAATCATCGGCCTGGTCGTCGCCGCCGTCGTGCTGCGCTGCTCGGTCCGGGTGTTCCGGCTGTTCCAGGAGCTGTCCACCCTCCGCTCCGAGCTGGCTGCCGCCGATGCGCACCGCAAGCGGCTGGGGGTCTCGGGAGACCTGCTCGGGCAGACGCTGTCCGCGGTGTCGTTGAAAGGCGATCTCGCGGTGCAACTGCTGAGCCACGACCCCGCGGCCGCACGTGCGGAGGTTGCCGGCCTCGCCGAGATGGCGAGGGCCGCTTTGCGCGAGGCGCGCGTCCGGACGGCCGACGAGCTGTCCGCCTCTCTGGATTCAGACGAGCCGGGAATGCCGGGCATGCTGTCCACGCGAGCCGCCGTGCTGTCGGGACGGGCCACCGTCACCCGGTTCGGCGGCCGTGCACTGCCGCTCGTCGAGCTACCCCCGGAGGTCGAGTGATCAGGGTCCTGATCGCCGAGGACATGCACATGATCCGCGGCGCGCTGGCGGCGTTGCTCTCGCTCGAGGACGACATGGAGGTCGTCGCCGAGCTCGATCGCGGCGACACGATCGTCGAGACCGCCCTCCGCGTGCGCCCCGACGTCGCCGTGCTCGACATCGACATGCCCGGCCTGGACGGGCTGACCGCCGCCGAGCGGCTCCACACCGCGCTCCCCGGCTGCCGCACCCTCGTGCTGACCGGTCTGAGCCAGCCCGGCAACCTGCTCCGGGCGCTGAAGGTGCACGTCCGCGGGTTCATCGTCAAGGACGCCCCGGCCGAGACGCTGGCCGCCGGGGTCCGGCGGGTCGCGGCGGGTGAGCGGGTGCTCGACCCCGAGCTGGTCGCGGTCGCGTTGGAGACCGGCAGCTCGCCGCTCACCCCGCGGGAGAGCGACGTGCTGCGCGCCGCCGACAGCGGCCTGCGGACCGACGAGATCGCCCGCGCGCTGTCCCTGTCCTCGGCGACGGTGCGCAACTACCTGTCCAACGCGATCAGCAAGGTCGGCGGCCGCAACCGCATCGACACCATCCGCATCGCCAAGGACGCGGGCTGGATCTGACACCTCGGCTTGCCGCGCCGGATTCCGGCGGGAGACAGTGGCCGTACCCCGCCCCCCGAGAGAGCGCCGAGACGTGGACGACAGCCCCGACCCGCCGGGCACCGCCCTGCCCGCGGACGAGGAGCGGGGCGCCTCCCGGCGGCTCGTCCGGCTCGCGGAGATCAGCGTCGTCGCGTTCGTGCTGGCCTCCCTCGTGGTCAAACCGACGCTCTTCCTCGGATGGCCCGACCCCACATCGCTCACGCCGGGAGCCGTGACGACGGCGCTCATGGTGCCGCTGCTCCTCCTGATCGTCTGGCCGTCGATGCGCGGCCGCGCACCGGCGGCGCCGCGCGCGACGCTCGCCGCGATGGCCGTCGTGGCCGTCGTGGGGACGGCGTGGACCGGCCCCGAGTGGTCGGCGGTCTACGGCTCGCTGGGCCTCGCCGTGCTGCTCGTCGTGCCGTCGCCGTGGTCGTGGGTCGCGTTCGCCGTGGTCGTGGGGTCCGTGGTGCCGATGACGTGGGCCTTCGGCGCCGTCGCGGCCTCCGACCAGGTCACCGTCCCGCTCGAGATCTGCAGGGCGCTCGCGCCGTACACGATGATCAGACTCATCGGGCTGGTGCGGCGGCTCCACGCTGTCAGGGCGTCGCTCGCGGCGAAGGCCGTAGCGCAGGAACGGCTGCGGGTCGACGAGGAACTACGCCGCACCGTCGGCGCCGGGCTGGCCGACATCGCATCGGCCGGGAGAACAGCCGCCGCTGACGTGCAGGACGCGGACCGGCTCGAGCCCCGCCTGCGCGCACTGGTCGCCCACTCCCGCCGCACGCTCAGCGAAGCCCGTCGGCTGGTCACCGGGTTCCAGCGGGCGTCGCTGCGCTCCGAGCTCGACACCGCGGCCACCCTCCTGTGCGCGGCGGGCATCGACGCCACCGTCGGCCACGTGCCCGATCCGCTGCCGGACGACGCCAACGAGCAGCTGCGGGAGTCGCTGCGCTCGACGACGACACAGCTGCTGCGGGACCCCGACCTCCGCACCTGCGTGCTGGCGGTTCGCCACGATGGCGGGCGGGTCGTCCTGGACGTCACGACGAACGGTGTCAGCAGGCTGATCACCGAGGGGCAACGGCCGTGACGACCCTCGATCCCATGGTCGCCCCGCACTGGACGGTTGCCACCGCCCGTCGCATGATGCTGGTCCTCACCGCCGTGCTGCTGCTGCCCCCGCTGGCGTACTCGATCGTCGGTTACAGCCGCGCCCTCGGCGGGCTCGCTCACCCAGCGGTGGTGCTGCCGCTCGGAGCGCTGATCGGCGCCATCCACGTGCGCCACGCGCTCGCGGCGGGCGGCGGGCGGCGGCCCGCCGGGTGGTCGTTGACGTTCGCGGCACTCGTGCTGCTCGTGTACGTGCCGCTGATCTGGCTGGGATGGAACTGGGCCATCCTGCAGTCGTTCGTGATCGCGTCGGCGCTGATGCTCCTGCCCGGCCGGGTCGCGCTCGCGGTCGCCGGGATCCCCGTGGTCATCACGCCGGTCGTGGACCTGCTGGTCGAGACCGTGACGCTGTGGAAGGTCGTGCATCCGATCGGCTGGGCGTGCGGGCTGGTCTTCGGCGGGATCTCGCTGTACGGGTCGGCCCGGGCGGTCCGGGTCGCCGAGCAGCTCGACGCTGCGATGGCCGAGCTGGCCGAGGCCGCGGTCGCGCGCGAACGCCTGCGGCTCTCCCGGGACCTGCACGACCTGCTGGGCCAGAGCCTGTCCGCGGTGTCGTTGAAGGGCGACCTCGCCGTCGCGCTGCTGCGCCACGACCCGGCCGCGGCCCGCGCCGAGATCGCCGGCCTGACCGCCGTGGCCGAAGATGCCGTGGACAGGATGCGGGCGGTCACCCGCGCCCAGCACAGCGTCTCGTTCGCCGCCGAGCGCGAGAACGCCGTGGCGCTCCTGCATGCCGCAGGCATCACCACGAGCATCGACATCGAGCTGCCGGAGCTCGCGCCCGCTGTCGATCGCCTGCTGGCCTGGGCCGTCCGGGAGGGCGTCACCAACGTGCTGCGGCACAGCGAGGCGGGAGCCTGTTCGATCGACGGCCACCGCGACGGTTCGGCCGTGCTGCTGCACATCGTCAACGACGGGGCAGAAACACCCGGTGCCACCGGAACCGGACTCGCCGGCCTGGCCGCTCGCGCACGCGAGCTGGGCGGCACCGCCGCCACAACCCACACCGGCGAGACGTTCCGGCTGACCATCGCGGTACCGATCCGGCCGAGCACACCGCAGTGACGCCCTGCACCCTCACCGACGCCGGCTGACCGCGGGCAGAAGCCTCGCTCGGCACCGGCCGCGACCGCTCACCCGAGGTTGAGGGCGACGGTCGCGATCGATGCCAGGCCGAAGATCACGGCGGGGATCAGCTTGACCGCCGGGTCACCGGCGCGAAGGTGGGTGACGACTGCGCCGAGCATCATGAGCGAGAACCCTGCCGCTGCGGCGATGGCCAGAGGCTCCCAGAAGACGCCGATGGCAAGCGCTACCGCGCCCACGATCTGTACCAGGCCCAGCAGGCGGTAGTCGCGCGGCGAGAATCCCAGGTGTCGCCCCTGCTCGACGGACGACGACCGACCGGTGGCCATCGGCAGGCCGGTGAACACGAAGGTCACCGCGAGGGTGATGGCGAGGGTCTTGTCCATGTCGTGACGTCAACTTTCGCGGGTGAGTGGGCCACGAAGATCGCTGCAGCGCCGACACTACGGGGCATGATCCATGTTCGGGTCCGGAGATTCCATGACCGGTCACGACACCATTCGCGACGCCTCCGTGTGAACGGCCTGAACCACGGCCCGCGCAGCCGCTGACGGCGACTCCGCGGTGACGACCTCGAGCGACCCGGTCGAACCGGTGGCCGGGTCGTGGACGGGGAGCCATCGCACGCCGTGCGGGACCGAGTCCGCCGCGAGTCCCGGGACCCGCGTGATCCCCATCCCGGCGGCGACGAGTCCGAACCGCGCGGGCCAGTTCCGCACCGCGTGGCCGATCCGAGGCCGGTCGAGCCCTGGCCACGGCCCGAACTGCGGCTCGCCCGCCGGGCCGGCGCCCACGATCCAGGTCTCGTCGGCCAGGTCGGCCACGGTGACGATCTCCCGGTCCGCCAGCCGGTGGCCGTCCGCGACGGCGATCCCAGGGCCGCGCGGAATCGCGACCGCCTCTCGGCGCAGTCCGGCCAGATCCTGCTCCGGCACCACCTCCCCCGTGGCCATCAGCGCGACCACGCGGGCTACGGGCATTTCGGCGCCGTCGAGGAGCTCGCCGAGGCCGAGGTCCGCGCCCAGATGGAGACGAACTTCTTCGGGGCGCTCTGGGTTCTGCAGGCCGCTCTGCCGATCATGCGGGGGCAGGGCTCCGGGCACCTGGTGAACGTCACCAGCGAGGGCGGGGTCCGGGCCTACCCCGGCATCGGCGCCTACCACGCGTCGAAGTGGGCGCTGGAGGGTCTGAGCGAGTCCCTCGTCAAGGAGGTGCGCGACCTCGGAATCCGGGTGACGAACGTCGAACCCGGCCCGTACGGCACGGGCTGGCTGGACGTCGGTTCCCGGCACAGCACGCCCATCGGCGCCTACGACCGCCTCCGGGCCGACACCGACGCCTTCGAGATCGGGGATCCCACGGCGACGGCCTCGGCGCTGTTCGCCGTCGTCGACGCCGAGGATCCGCCGCTGCGGGTCTTCTTCGGCAAGTCGTTCGAGCCGGTGCGCGAGGAGTACACGGCGCGGATCGCCGAATGGGAGCGCTGGCAGGACGTCGCGCTCTCGGCGTTCGGGCCGGCCGTCGCAGCTCGGTGAGTCCTGACGTCGGTGTTCAGGGGGTGGGGATCCGCCGCGCCCAGACTGCGAACAGCAACAGGGCGAGCAGCGGGAAGGTGGTGGCGACGGTGAGCGCGGTGGAGATCCCCGTCGCCGTGCCGGACGCGCCGGCGGTGTCGGCGAACACGGTCGACAGGACCGCGAGCCCCACGGCCCCGCCCAGCTGTTGCATGGCCTGGTTCAGGCCGGATGCGGCCCCGAGGTGCTCGCGTGGGGCGTTGTGCATTGTCACCGCGGTGAGCGGGGCGATCGTGAGGCCAGCACCCAGGCCGAGCAGCAGGACGGGGCCGAACAGGCCGACGAGGTAACCGCTGTCGGGTGTGAGGCGGGACATCCACACCAGACCTGTCAGGAGGCCGATCATGCCGACCGAGCCGATCACGCGTTCCCCGTAGCGGGTCACCAGGCGGATGACGGTGAAGTTGGTCGCCAGCATGCCGGCTGTGAAGGGCAGGACGGACAGGCCGGTGTGCAGCGGGCTGAACCCCAGGACGTCCTGGGTGTAGAGGGCGGTGAAGTAGAGGAACCCGAACTGGCCGGCCGGGATCAGCATCATCGCCAGCAGCGGCGCGGCCCTGGACATGCTGGTGAAGAACGTCAGTGGGACCACCGGCGCCCGGTGGCGCCGCTCGGTCAGCACCAAGGCCACCAGGCTGCACCCGGCCAGGATGAACGACGCGATCACCGGCGCGCTCGCCCAGCCCTGGTCGGCGGCCGCGGTCAGGCCGTAGGCCAACGCCAGCATCCCGATCGTGGATGTCGCTGCACCGCCGACGTCGAGACGTCCCGCGTGGCGGTCTGTCTCGGGTACCAGCGCTCGGACGCCGAAGAACACCACCGTTCCGATCGGCACGTTGACGAACATCACCCATTCCCACCCGACGCTGGATGTCAGCGCACCGCCGAGGAACAAACCGAGACCCGCACCGAGCCCGATCGACAGGACGAACAGCGACATCGCTCTAGCTCGCTGCACGCCCGGCGCCGTGATCGCCATCAGCAGCACCAGCGTGCTGGGGGCGGCGAGCGCCGCACCGACCCCCTGGAGGCCGCGCGCGGCGATCAACATTCCCGGTGTGACAGCCAGCCCGCAGAAGGCGGACGCAGTGACGAAGACGGAGATCCCGATCAGCAGCGCCCGTCGGGGGCCGATGATCGATCCCACCCGGCCGCTCAGCAGGACCAGCCCTCCGAAGACCAGCGCGTAGGACGTCACGACCCACGAGAGGCCCGCCGCGGAGAAGCCGAGCTCATCCTGGATCACGGGCAGGGCGACGTTCACAACGCTGTTGTCGATCACCAGCGTCATCTGCATCAACGTGAGTACCAGCACCGACGCGTACGGCAGTCCTGGCTGCTCGACGGCAGATCGGTCGGTCTCGGTAGCAGCCGGGCGCGCCATATCGATCTCCAGTCCTCCGCGGCGCCGGCCGTCTGCCGGGCTCATGGAGTCTCAACCGATCGTTGCCGAACCTGATCCGTTCTTTGCTGAGATGGCAAGAAGCGATGTGGACGACCTCGCGCACCAGGCTCGTCGAGTAACCTGCAAGTAGGCGATAAGCAGTTACTATGGCGCGCGGAGGTATCAGCGATGAGCACCGACGACCACGGCGACGCGAGATCGGCCCATGCCGATCGGCGCGGGGCAGACGCACTCGATGTCCGGGAGCTGCGTGCGGAGACCTGGAACGACCTCGAGCGTGTGCTCGGCTCGAACGGGGGTGCGCGCGGCTGTTGGTGCATGCATTGGCGGATGTCGATCGCCGAGTGGATGGCGGGCAAGGGTGAGGGGAACAAGCAGGCGATGAGGGAGCTGGCCTCGCGCGAGGAGGCCCCCGGCGTACTCGCCTACAAGGGAGATGAGCCCGTGGCCTGGTGCTCGCTCGGCCGGCGCACCGCGTTTCCCCGGTTGGAGCGTTCGCACCTGCTGGCGAGTGTCGACGACGAGCCGGTCTGTGCCATCACCTGCATCTTCGTCCACCGGCAGCACCGTGGAGCCGGTCTGCTCACCGCCGTTCTCGATGCGGTCTGCGACTACGCGGCGACCCTCGACCACGCGATCGTCGAGGGGTATCCGATCGAGCCCCGGCCTGGGCGATGCGCGGGTTCCGACACCGCGATGACGGGCATCGCCAGCGCCTTCCTCGCCGCGGGCTTCACGGAAGTGGCTCGGCCGCGGGCCGACCGCCCGATCATGCGCCGCTCGCTGAACTGAGCGGACCGGCGCGATCATGTCGTCTGCTGGGTCGCCTGACGATGGCGGCTGGCCTTCTCCCGGTTTCCGCAGGTGCTCATGCTGCACCACCGCCGGCGCCCTCCCCGGGAGGCGTCCAGGAACAGCCAGCCGCACCGCCCGCACCCTCGAACCCGCTCGGCAGGCAGCGTGAACAGTGCACGCACCGCCAACAGTGACAACGCCGTCGGTATCGCTCCAGGGGCGGCCCAGTCGGCGGTGAGGTGATCCAGGTCGGCATCGATGCTTCGAAGATGGCCCGCGCGGACGCCCGCTCCGCTCCGCTCCAGCAGCGCGCCCACGGAGGCAGTGGGGACGGGCTGTCCGCGCGACACCGCGTCGAAGACCGCCCATGCGTGCTCGCGGACGGACCGGAGCTGATCCGCCAGGCCGTCTGCCGCCGCGTTGTCCAGCGCCGGCGCGCTCTCGAAGAAGCCGACCGACTCGCACCAGGTGAGCACGTCTTCCGGGGTTCTCAGAAGCTCGTTGTCCGGTGCCGGGTGCGCGCGATCGAACACCGTGTTCGTGAGATCCAGTACCGGATGACCACCGATGAAGTGCGCGTCCTGCCAGGGTGCGCGCGCTCTCGGTTCGGAGCAGGTAACCATTGAACGCAGTGTATCCGGTTGAAGGATCTCCCAGCTGAACCGGCTCATCCGCCAGGTCGAGGAGTCGGCCCGGAACCGGCGAATCGTCAGGTGCGCAGCCAGTCCAGCAGCTGTGCGTAGACGGTGTCGTGGGTGAGCAGGTCGCCGTGGCGCAGCCCGCCGATCAGGTGCGTGCGGGCCGGTGGCGTCGGTGCGAGTGCGCTGGTGGTGGGGACCATCAGGTCCCCGACCCAGTGGCCCAGCCGACCCGGCTTTTCGCTCAGCGTGGCGGCGAGGTTGCTGTGCCGGACCGTGGTGGGTGGCCGGTAGGGGTGCGGGGCGCCGTCGCGGTGCAGCGCATCCGGGTCGGCGCCGTGCCAGTCCTGCTGGTGGAGGCTGCCGTGGCGCAGGTCCTTGATCCCGGCGCTGCGCGTCGCGAGCAGCGCCGCGATCGGCGCGGACTCGTCGAACTGGCGCAACCCCCAGGCGAGGGCGTTCACGCCGCGCTCCAGGGGCGCACCGGTGTGCGGCGTTCCGAGGCAGACGAGATGGCCCGTCCGGTGGGGCCAGACCCGATCCTGCTCGGCCGCCTGGTGCAGGGCACTCCGGGCGACCAGGCCGCCCATGGAATGACCGACCAGCGCGAGCCGCCGCACCGGGCGCGGCCATGCCGTGACGAGCCACTCGAGCAGGTCTGCGAGGTCGGCGCCGTTCTCGGAGACGTGCCGCCCGCTGTTGTACCGGATCTGCACGGTGCTGCAGCCGAGATCGCGGGTGAGGCGGGCGCCGAAGTCCTCGCTGATCGCCGTGGGATCGCCTGCGCGTGCGCGGGCCCGCCCGCTCCACCACTCCTCGGTCTCGATCACGCCGTGGAGGAACACCACCACTGACGTCGCGGCGGTGGGGTAGTGCGAGGCGAGGGCTGCCGGGTCGGGCTCGAGGTCCTCGCCGTCGACGCGGATGCGCATGGGGCCGGCCAGCGGGGGATAGCGGTCGGCCAGCCGGTCGCCGAACGCGCCGTTGAGCATCCCGGCGAGCCGGCGGCCCCGCGGTGTGTCGGTCCAGGGCCGCGCGGTCCGGGTGCGCTCGATGGATTCCAACGTGAACCCGGCGGTGTGGCCGGCGACCGCGATGCCGGCGCGCACCATCCCGTAGACGGCTGCGCTGACGGCCGTCGGCAGCACACCACCGAACCCCCTGCGCGCGATGGCGTGGTGAACCTGCTGGGTCGTGACGGTGAGGTGGTCGAGGACGGCGGTGACGGCCTCGACCGACGCGGCGACCTCGCCGGACCGGTGGGCGCCTGCTGCCATCGACCTGACCCTCCGGTGGAAGAGATCTCCGGCCGGTGCGGTTGTCGTCGAAGTGATCACAGCATCCGACGCCGGCCGGTTCTCGATGCTGTCCCATCTCGAGTGTTCCCGCGACGGCTCCCGTCACGACGCCGATGCGGTGCAGGGGACCTCCACGCTCGGGGCGCCCCTACTGGCACGGTACGACCTGGCGCAGGTGGCCGCGACGGTCGACCCCCGCAGATCGCGATCCGCGCACCGCGACGAGGGCACCTGGGTGTGCCCGGAGGGTGCCGCCTGCTTCGCCGCGGCGGGGCAGCTGCGTGATTCGGGCTGGCTCACCGGGGACGAGGACGTGGTGGTGCTCAACACCGGGAGCGGATTGATCTACCCCGACACCGTCCCGGTCGACGGCGTCGCGGTGCTCCCGACGGACGGGAAGATCCCGGCCGCCGGATGACAGCGGGCTCGTGCAGTGCCACGCGGAGCGTCAGCGCAGCTGGGTGAAGATGGGGCACCGGCACCGAGGAGAAACACGATGACGAAGTACCTGCTGCTCAAGCACTACCGCGGCGCTCCGGCCCCGGTCAACGACGTGCCCATGAACAAGTGGACGCCGGAGGAGATCTCGGCGCACGTGCAGTACATGCGCGACTTCGCGACCCGGCTCGAGGGCACCGGCGAGTTCGTCGACCACCAGGCGCTCGCCCCCGAGGGGACGTTCGTCCGGTACGACGGCGAGGGGCGCCCGCCGGTCACCGACGGCCCGTTCGCCGAGACGAAGGACCTCATCGCCGGCTGGATGATGATCGACGTCGACAGCTACGAGCGCGCCCTCGAGCTGGCCGGGGAGCTGTCGGCCGCCCCCGGGGCGGGCGGGAAGCCGATCCACGAGTGGCTCGAGGTGCGCCCGTTCTTCACCGCGCTGCCCACCTTCACGGAGTGACCACCCAGGTGAACGAGGTCCTGCTCCGGAATCTCACGCCGAGCGTGCTCGGGATCCTCGTCCGGCGCGGAGCCGACTTCGCGGCGGCCGAGGACGCCGTGCAGGACGCGCTGGTCGAGGCGGTCCGCGTCTGGCCGGCCGACCCGCCGCGGGACCCGAAGGGCTGGCTGGTCACCGTGGCCTGGCGCAAGTTCCTCGACGCGACCCGGGCCGACACCGCCCGCCGCCGGCGTGAGGAGGTCGTCGACGAGGAGCCGGCGCCGGAGTCGGGACCTGGTGCCGGGCCCGTGGTGGACGACACGCTCCTGCTCTACTTCCTGTGCGCCCACCCGTCGCTGACTCCGTCGTCCGCGGTGGCGCTCACGCTGCGCGCCGTCGGTGGCCTGACCACCCGCCAGATCGCCCAGGCCTACCTGGTGCCCGAGGCGACCATGGCGCAGCGCATCAGCCGGGCCAAGCGCACCGTCTCCGGCGTGCGGTTCGACCAGCCCGGCGACGTCGCCACCGTGCTGCGCGTCCTCTACCTGATCTTCAACGAGGGGTACTCCGGCGACGTCGACCTCGCCGTCGAGGCCATCCGGATCACCCGGCAGCTCGCGGCCGCGATCGACCACCCTGAGGTGGCGGGGCTGCTCGCCCTCATGCTGCTCCACCACGCCCGGCGCGCCACCCGGACCACGCCCGACGGCAGCCTGGTGCCGCTCGCCGAGCAGGACCGCGGCCGATGGGACACCGGGTCGATCGCCGAGGGCGTCGAGATCCTGCAGGCGGCGCTGGCCCGCGACCGGCTGGGCGAGTTCCAGGCCCAGGCCGCCATCGCGGCGCTCCACGCCGACGCGCCCACCGCAGAGCAGACCGACTGGGTGCAGATCGTCGAGTGGTACGACGAGCTCGCGCGCCTGACCGACAGCCCGGTCGTGCGGCTCAACCGCGCGGTCGCCGTCGGCGAGGCCGACGGACCGCGCGCCGGGTTGACGGCGCTCGCGGCGCTGGACGACTCACTGCCCCGCCACGCGGCGGTGGCGGCGTACCTCCACGAGCGCGACGGCGACCTCGTGACGGCGGCACAGCTGTACGCCGAGGCGGCTCGCAAGGCCCCCAATCTCGCCGAGCGCAACCACCTGACGCGCCAGGCCGCCCGGCTCAACGCGCGCAGTAGCCAGGGGATGTGAGCGGTGCGCCGTATGTTGTCGCGGTGGCGAGGAAGCGGCTGACGCGCGAGGAGAGCCGCGCGAGGACTCGCGAGCAGTTGCTCGATTCGGCTGCGGAGCTCTTCGCGGAGCGCGGCGTCAACGGCACGTCGGTGGAGCAGATCGCCGAGCGGGCGGGCTTCACCCGCGGCGCCTTCTACGGCAACTTCTCCGACAAGCACGACCTCGTCCGCGAGCTGCTGCAGCGGCGTACCGAGCGGGAGCTGGCCGAGGTGCGGGCCCTGCCGTCCGGCGGGGACGGGTACGAGCCGCTGCGGGAGTGGAACCGCGCCCGTGCCGAGCACCTCGAGGAGTGGCTGGCGCTGCGCCTGGAGCTGCTGTTGCACGCCCTGCGTCACCCCGAGGTGCGGCCCGGGATGGCGGCGCGGGAGGAGCTGGCGCGCGACGCGCACGCGCGCGCCCTGGCTGCCGGGTTCGCGGAGCGCGGGGTCGAGCCGCCGGCCGATCCGCAGCAGCTCGCGTTGATCGTGCACGCGCTGGAGGACGGCCTGCTCCTGCAGCGGATGCTCGCTCCGGACCGGTTGCCGGCCGATGTGGTCGTCGACGCGGTCGAGCTGCTGGACAAGCTCTGGTCGCGCGGTTGATATACAGGATCGTATCCAGATACACATCTGTATCCTTCGGGTATGGACGAGATCTGGGGGTGGAGCGCGGCCGCGATCGGCCGGGCTGTCGGCGTCGGTGAGGTATCGGCGCGCGAGGTGGTGGAGGGGTGCCTCGCGCGCATCGAGGACGTGAACGGGGCGGTCAACGCCGTCACGGTCCGGTTCGGCGAGGCTCTCGCCGACGCCGAGCGCATCGACGCCCGGGTGCGGGCGGGCGAGCGGGTCGGGCCGCTCGCCGGGGTGCCGTTCACCGTGAAGGAGAACATCGACGTCGCCGGGTATGCGACGACCCACGGGGTGCCGCACTTCCGCGACGCGGTCGCCGACGTCGATGCACCGCCGGTGCGCCGGCTGCGCGCCGCGGGCGCGATCCCGATCGGGCACAGCAACATGCCGGACCTGACGCTCGCCGGGAACACGACGGTGAGCCAGCTGTTCGGTGAGACCCGCAACCCGTGGGGTGTGATCCGCACCCCGGGCGGTACGAGTGGCGGCGACGGCGCCGCGGTCTCGTCGGGGATGGCGGCGATCGGGCTGGGCAACGACTCGGGGGGTTCGGTGCGGCTGCCCGCGATGTTCTGCGGTGTGGCGGCGCTGAAGCCGAGCTACGGCGGGATCGCCCAGGACCACCGCATCGGCGGCACGGACCCGACGCTGGCGTCGCAGCTGTTCCCGATCGACGGGCCGATCGCGCGCACGGTCGAGGACCTCGAGCTCGCGTTCGGCGCCCTCGCCGGCGTCGATCCGGCCGACCCGCGTGCGGTCCCGCTCGCCGCCGGCCCGCCCCTGCCCCGTCGGGTCGCGCTGTGCGCCGACCCGGCCGGGCTCGGCGTGCACCCGCAGATCCGGGCCGAGGTCGAGAAGGCCGCCGAGGCTCTGGCTGGCGCCGGCTACGAGGTGGAGGAGGCCGAGCCGCCACAGCTGGCGGAGGCGCTCACCGCATACGGCACGCTGATCACCGCCGAGTTCGGGCTGCGTTGGCCCATGATCCGGCGGCTGCTCACCGACGAGTCGGCGCAGCACATGGAGCTCTCGATGGCACAGCGGCCACCCGCCGACCTGGAGGGCTACCTGGCGGCCACCGCGGCCCGGTTCGGTGCGATGCGCGCATGGGACGAGTTCGCGCAGCGGTTCCCGCTGGTCCTCGGGCCCGTGTACACCGAGCGGCCGTTCGACGTCGACCCGTTCAATGCGGAGCAGGGACTGCGGGCGATGTTCGCGATGCGGCTGTGCACCGCGACGACGTGTGTCGGGGTGCCCGCCGTCGCCGTGCCGACCGGAGTCGTCGACGGCCAGCCGCTCGGTGTGCAGCTGATCGGCCCGCGGCACCGTGAGGACATCTGCCTCGCCGCCGCCCGTCAGGTGCAGGCGCGCCTGCCCGTGCCGTCCCCGGTGCGCGAGCCGCTCACGGGCATCAGCGTCTGACCTCATGTCCCCTGCGACGTGCTCGCACTGTATGCAAGGTGTGCGAACCGACCCGCGGAAGGACCATCAGTGAAGATCACCCGCCTCGAGACGTTCCTGGTGCCGCCGCGCTGGCTGTTCCTCAAGGTCGAGACCGACGAAGGGATCACCGGCTGGGGCGAGCCGATCGTCGAGGGCAAGGCGCACACGGTGGCGGCTGCTGTCGACGAGCTGTCCGACCTCCTCGTCGGGGCCGACCCGTCGCGTATCGAGGACCTCTGGCAGGTGATGACGCGCGGCGGGTTCTACCGCGGCGGGCCGATCGTCTCCAGCGCGATCAGTGGCATCGACCAGGCGCTGTGGGACATCAAGGGCAAGGCGCTCGGCGTGCCCGTGCACGACCTGCTCGGTGGGCCCGTCCGGGACCGCGTGCGGATGTACGGCTGGATCGCGGGGGACGATCCGGCGGCCGCAGCCGAAGGCGCGGCCGAGCGGATCGAGAACGGGTACACGGCGGTCAAGATGAACGCGGGCGGCCGGATGCGCGCGCTGGAGTCCATGAGCGAGGTGCGGGGCGTCGTCGACCGGGTGGCCGCGGTCCGCGAGGTGCTCGGCCCCGACCGGGACGTCGCGATCGACTTCCACGGCCGCGTCTCGCCCGCGCTGGCCCGCGTGCTGTGCCGGGAGCTGGAGCCGCTGCAGCCGCTGTTCGTCGAGGAGCCCGTGGTGCCCGAGCTCTCCGGTGAGCTGGCGCGCATCTGCGCGTCGACCACGATCCCGATCGCGACCGGCGAGCGGCTGTTCTCCCGGTGGGACTTCCGTGACGTGCTGGCCGCAGGCATCGCTGTCGCCCAGCCGGACCTCTCGCACGCCGGTGGGATCTCGGAGAGCCGCCGCATCGCCGCCCAGGCGGAGCTGCACGGCGTCGCGCTCGCGCCGCACTGCCCCCTCGGCCCGATCGCACTGGCCGCGTGCCTGCAGGTGGACCTGGCCAGCCCGAACGCGCTGATCCAGGAGACGAGTCTGGGCATCCACTACAACGTCGGCGCCGACACCCTCGACTACCTCGTGGACGCGGCCGTGTTCCGGCTCGTCGACGGCCACGTCGAGCGGCTGGCCGCGCCCGGCCTCGGGATCGAGGTCGACGAGGCGGCGGTGCGGGCGGCGGCCGAGAAGGGCCACCGCTGGCGCTCGCCGGTGTGGCGGCACCGGGACGGCAGCCTCGCGGAGTGGTGATCCGCGTCCCCGACGGCGGCCGTCACCTCGCTCTGCCCGGTTCGTACGGCGGAGCGGACGGTCGTATCGGCATGTCCCGGTCGACCTGCCGGAGTCGTGCGCCGGCCACGATGTGCTGCACGATGCCGAGGACGAGCAGGACCAGGCCGATCAAGCTGAGCGCCCAGCCGAGCTGGCCGGACGGGATGCCGAGGACGAGCGGCTCGAGCGGGACCGACGGAGGCAGGCTGCTGACGCCGCCGGCGTCCGGCGACACGGAGCTCAGCAGGGTGGCGGCGAACACCCCGAGGCCGACGAGGAAGGTGGCGACGCCGAACGTGACCAGCCGCCGGCCTCGTGTCCCGCCGGCCGCGACGTCGCGAAGCAGGCTGTCCCGCTGCTTGTGGTACCGGTACTGGTTGCCACCGGTACTGGTGATCGCCCCGCCGGTGGGCGGCCCGACGCCTTCGTAGCGCATCCGGACCACGGCGAACTTCAGGACGTCGCCCCTGCGCAGCTCACGCCGGCCGCGCACCCGCTGACCGTTGACGAACGTTCCCTCGGCGGATCCCAGGTCCTCGAGCCAGGCATGGTCCCCGTGGACGGTGAGTGCGGCATGCTTCCGGCTCACGCGCCGGTCGCCGAGGCGCAGCCCGGAGTCGGCCCCCCGGCCCACGACCAGGTAACCGTTCGCCAAGCTGATGTGCTGCCCGGCGTGCGGGCCCGGGTGCAGACCCACCAGGGCATATGCCGTGGGCATCGATGTCGTCATGTGCGGGCTCCTTGATGCGGCGCCTCCGCGCTGACGGGCAGGCCCGGGATCGGGCTCCTCGTACAGCTAGGAGCACGTCGCCGGGCCGCAGATACATCGCGTCCCCACCGGTCCACTTCGCCTGAAGTGAACGGGCGTGGCCTCCGCTACGCCGTCGGGACCGCCTGCCCGATCTTGCCGAGCTCGTCCCGGTACACGACGCCGCCCTTGACGACCAGCGCGACCCGCCCGGTCGCGGTGATGTCGGTGACCGGATCGCCGTCCACCAGAACCAGGTCGGCCAGCTTGCCGACCGCCACGGTGCCGAGCTCGTGCGCGAGGCCGAGGTTCTCCGCGGCGGCGCTGGTGGCGGCAACCAGGGTCTGCATCGGCGACAGCCCCTGCTCGACCATCAGCGCGAGCTCCCGGGCGAAGTCGCCGTGGGCGTTGAACGGTGTCCCGGCGTCGGTGCCGGCCGCGATCCGCATGCCCGACGACACCGCGGCGACGAAGCTCTCCCGTTGCCGCTGGGCCTCCCGTTCGGCCTTCTCCACGGCCCAGGCCGGGATACCGCGGGCCGCGTTGCGGATGATCCCGTCGACGGCGAGCATCGTCGGGACGAGGAAGGTGCCCTGGGCGACGGCGATCTCGAGCAGCTCGTCGTCGAGGTAGAAGCCGTGCTCGATCGAGTCGATGCCGGCGATGAGCGCGTTGTGGATCCCGGCCCGGCCGATGGCGTGCGTGGTCACCCGCCGGCCCGAGTTGTGCGCCTCCTGCGCCACGACGGCGAGCTCCTCGGGCAGCAGGGCGGTCTGCATCGGCGAGACGCCTGGGGTCAGCACGCCGCCGGTGGCCATCACCTTGAGCACCGCGGCACCGAACTTGATCTCCGTCCGGGCCGCCTTGCGCACCTCGTCGGGCCCGTCGGCCTCGCGGCCGATGTGGTGGCCGTGCCCGCCGGTCATCGTGATGAGCCGGCCGGCGGCCTGCACCCGTGGCCCGGGCACCAACCCGCGCTCGATCTCGCCCGCCAGGTCGATGGCGATGTTGTCGGGGGCTCCGCAGTCGCGGACCGTGGTCACCCCCGACTGCAGGGTGGTCCAGGCGGACCGCGCGGCCCGCAAGGTGGCCGTCGGGATGGTGTCCGCCGCGATCTGGCCGATCAGGTCCGGCGCTCCGTCGGCGGTCAGGTGCACGTGGCAGTTGATGAGGCCGGGCAGCACGGTGCGGCCACCGCCCTCCACCACGTTCTCCGGCGAGGTGACGGGTGCCTGGTCGGCCGGGCCCATCCAGGCGATGCGGCGGCCCTCGACCACCAGCGCCTGGCCGGGCACCGGCGCCGCGCCGGTGCCGTCGACGATCGTGACGTCGCGGAGCAGGAAGCTCGGAGTGCTCATGGGTCCTTTCGGGTCGGGAGCGGTCCTTCGGCGGTCGACACCGCGGGTCGAGCGCGTCCCGCAAGCCATCGCCCAGCAGGTTGAAGGCGAGGATGGCGAGGAAGATCGCGATGCCGGGGAACGCCGTCAGGTGCGGGGCGCTGAAGATGAACTGCCGCCCTTCGCCCAGCATCGTGCCCCATTCCGCGGTCGGCGACTGGACGCCGAGGCCGAGGAACCCGAGCCCGGCGGCGAGCAGGATGCTCACCCCGATGCTCAGCGTGGCGTGCACGAGTACCGGCGTGAGCGAGTTGCGGAACACGTGCCGGACGATGATCCGCAGATCGCTGGCGCCCAGCCCGCGAGCTGCCTCGACGAAGGGCTCCTCCCGCAGGCTGAGCACCGACGAGCGGACGAGCCGCACGATCACCGGGATGACGCTGATGCCCACCGCGATGATCACGTTCTGCAGGCTCACCCCCAGCACGGCGACGAGGGTAAGTGCCAGCAGGATGCTGGTGAAAGCGAACAGCATGTCCGCGAACCGGGAGACGGCCATGTCGGCCCAACCCCCGTAGTACCCGGCGACGACGCCCAGCGGCACGCCCACGACCAGGCCGATGGCGACGGCGAGCACGCCGATCAGCAGCGAGATCCGGGTGCCGTACATGAGCCGGGTGGCGATGTCGCGCCCGAGCTGGTCGGTGCCGAGCCAGTGCGAACCCGACGGGCCCCGGATCGCGGCGGACAGATCCTGGGCATTCGGGTCGTACGGCGAGATCAGCGGTGCGGCGAAGGCCAGCACGAGGAACATCACGATGATCCCCAGCCCGATGAGTGCCGGGGGATGGTGGCGGAAGCGCTGCCAAGCTCGCATGTCAGTACCTGATCCGCGGGTCGACGACGACGTAGAGAACGTCGACGAACATGTTGAGGAGGACGAACAGCGCGGCGTAGACCAGCACGAGGCCCTGGACGACGGCGAAGTCCCGGGCGGCGATCGAGTCCACCAGCAACCTGCCGATGCCGGGCCAGCCGAAGACCGTCTCGGTCAGCACCGCCCCGCCCAGCAGCGCCCCGAACTGCAGGCTGATGACCGTCAGGATCGGGATGAACGCGTTGCGCAGCCCGTGCTTGATGATCACCGTTCTCGGCGGTGCGCCCTTGGCCTGCGCCGTCCGGATGTAGTCCTGCCCCAGCACCTCGAGCATGCTCGCGCGGGTCATCCGGGAGACCAGCGCGGTGGAGAACGCACCGAGGGTCGCCGCCGGCAGCACGATGCTCAGCGGCCCCTCGGCGCCGGCCGCCGGCAACCACCCCAGCGTCACGGCGAACAGCAGGATGAGCAGCAGACCCAGCCAGTAGACCGGCATGGACACCCCCATCATCGCCACGCCGGAGATCACGTGGTCGAGGACGGAGTTGCGCCGCACCGCGGCGATGACACCGGCTGACACCCCCACCACCGAGCCGATGAGGGTGGCCACCACGGCGAGGGTCAGAGTGGCCGGCATCCGGGCGACGATCTCGAGGGCGACCGGCCGCGACGTGCGGGCCGACATGCCCAGATCGCCCTGCAGCACCCCGGAGATGAAGGACAGGTACTGCGACAGCAGCGGCTCGTCCAGCCCGAGCTCGGCCCGGAGCCGGGCGACCTGTTCCGCGCTCGCGTCCAGCCCGGCCAGTACCCGTGCCGGATCACCGGGCAGCACGCGCAGCATCAGGAAGATCAGCACCGACACCCCGAACAGGGTGATCAGCGACAGCAGCAGCGTGCGCACGATGTGCGCGGTGGTGCCCTTCATCCCCGGCTACCTCAGGTCACTCAGCTCGCCGGCCGCGCGTGGAGGGCGTCGAACTTCTCGGTCGGCGTGGTGCTGATGCCGGTGACGTTCTTCGAGTGGACCACGGGGAACGACTGCGTCCACAGGAAGATCCAAGGCGCGTCCTCCCAGATGATCTTCGAGGCATCGCAGTACTGCTGCTGACGCGCGTCCTGGTTGATCTCGACGTCGGCCTGCGCCAGCAGCTCCTCCACCCGCGGGTCGGTGTAGAACGCCGTGCCCAGCCCGGTGGGCGGGTGCGTGGCCGAGCGGAACATCTGCATCTGCTGGTCGGCGTCCAGGATCCCCGGAGCCCAGCCCAGCAGGTGCATGTCCACGGTGTTCTCCGACGGCGCCGCGTTCACCCGGCCGAGGAACGCGCCCCAGTCGCTCGTCGAGACGTTGACGTTCAGGCCGACCTCGCGCAGGTAGCCGGCGATGGCCTCGGACGCCTGCTGGTCCTGCACGTAGCGACCGCTGGGGGTCAGCAGCTCGAGCGTGGCGCCCTCGGCGCCGGCCGCGGCGAGCATCTGCCGGGCCCGTTCCGGGTCGTAGCCGTAGGTGCCGGTCTTGCAGTAGCCGAACAGCGCGGACGACATCGGGGCGTCCATCACCTGGGCCGCACCGAACAGCACGTTGTCGACGATGGCCTGCTTGTCCACCGCGTAGTTGAGCGCCTCGCGCACCTGGGGGTTGGAGAGCAGCGCGTCGTTGTTGTCGAGCGCGATGTAGATCGAGCGGTCGCTCTCGCCGAGCACCACGTTCACCTCGGGGTTGCTCCGCAGCGCCTGCAGGTCGGAGACCGGGGGCAGGATGATCATGTCGACCTGGCCGGCGAGCAGCAGGCTCTCCCGGGTGGCGGCCTCGGGGACGATCCGGAACTCCACCGTCTCGTAGGTCGGCTGCTCGCCCCAGTAGCCGGGGAACTTCGTCACCGTGAGGCTCTGTCCCGCGGTGAAGCTCGTGAAGGTGTAGGGCCCGGTGCCGACCGGGTGCTGGTAGTTCTCGTTGGTGTTGCCCTCGGCCTGCACCGAGGCCGGCGAGATCATCCCCGCCGTTGTGATCGTCAGCGCGTTCAGGAAGATCGGCGCCGGCTTGCTCAGCGTGATCCGGACGGAGTGGTCACCGGTCACGGTGACCGACTGCATCGTCTCGAAGGGGGAGCCGAGCGGAACCCGTAGCGCGGGGTCGGTGATGCGCTTCAGGTTGAACACGACCGCATCCGCGTTGAACGGGGTCCCGTCGTGGAACGTGACGCCCTGGCGGAGCGTGAGGTCGACGGTCAGCCCGTCCGGTGACGTCTCGACCGTATCGGCGAGGTGGCCGACGATCTGGCCGTCCTTCGCCTTCACCAGCGGCTCGACCATGTAGTCGACCACGTTCTGCACGGTGGTCGTGGTCTGGCCCGCGGGATCCAGGGTGTCGAGGTCGATGCCGATGGCGATCGAGAAGGCCGAGTCGGCACCGTCGCCGCCGCTCGCTGCCGGGTCCTCCTCGAAACTGCATGCGCCCAGCAGGAGCCCGGCCGCCACGAGCGCGGCGAACGACCTCATCCGAGCGGTGCGTCCTCGTGGTGTTGGCCTGTTCATGGGCTCCTGCCTCGGGCGATGGGATACGCGGTCCGTGGACGTCTTTCGGTCAGCCGATCACCGGGCGTACCTCGGCGAAGTGGCAGGCGCTGGGATGGCCGTGGCCGAAGCGGTCGACGAGCTCCGGCTCCTCCTCGGCGCAGATCGGCTGGGCCTTGGGGCAGCGGGTGCGGAAGCCGCAGCCGGACGGCGGGTTCGCCGGGCTCGGCACGTCCCCGGTGAGGATGATCCGCTCCCGGGTTCCGCGCCCCCGCGGGTCGGGGATGGGCACGGCCGACAGCAGGGCCTGCGTGTAGGGGTGCGCCGGGCGGCAGTAGATCTCGGAGCGCGTCCCGATCTCGACGATCTTGCCGAGGTACATGACGGCCACCCGGTCCGAGATGTGACGGACCACCGACAGGTCGTGGGCGATGAAGATGAACGCCAGGCCGTGTTCCCGCACCTGCCGGAGCAGGTTCACCACCTGGGCCTGGATCGACACGTCCAGCGCCGAGACGGGCTCGTCGAGCACCAGCACCTGCGGGTCCACCGCCAGTGCACGCGCGATGCCGATGCGCTGCCGCTGGCCGCCGGAGAACTCGTGCGGGTAGCGGTCGGCCTGCGCGGAGCTCAGCCCGACGGACTCCAGCAGCGCGTCGACCCGGGAGCGCAGGTCGTCGCCGGACGCCAGGCCGTGGATCCGGTACGGCTCGCTGACACGAGGTGCTGGCCGGCGAGTCGATCACCTTCGACTCCAACCAGCCCCATCGCTATCGCAACGCCACCGAATCGCCGGTGGAGTACCTCGTCTCGGTCACCCCGCCGACGCCATGACCTGGCGGACGTGGGCGAGCGCCAGCGCCAGCTCGGTGAAGCCGCTGCTGAGAGGTGACAGGCCCGCGCGCAGCCCGCGTGGCGGGCGGAAGTCCGGGACGACCCCGCGTTCCCACAGCTGCGCGACCACCGACCGCATCGCGTCGTGCTCCAGCATCACGTGACCGCCCCGCAGCGCCGGGTCACGGGGCGAGGCGACCGCGACCCCGAGTGGTGCGAGCGCCTCGTCGGCGATCCTGATCGCGAACTCGGTGAGGCGCACCGACTTCTCGCGGACGGCCGGCATGCCCGCCTTCTCCAGCAGGCCGAGCATGTCCTGCAGGGGGAGCATGCCCAGGATGGGTGGCGTGCCGCTGATGAAGCGGCGGATACCCACGGCCGGCTGGTAGGAGGGGCCCATGGCGAACGGGTCGGCGTGGCCCATCCAGCCGGTGATCGGCTGGACGAGATCGGGTTGGAGCGCCGCGGCGACGTAGGCGAACGCCGGGGCTCCCGGGCCCCCGTTGAGGTACTTGTAGCTGCAGCCGACGGCGAGGTCGACGCCCGCGGCGTCGAGCTCGATCTCGATCGCGCCGGCCGAATGGCAGAGGTCCCACAGCACGAGCGCGCCGGCCCGGTGGGCGGCGGCGGTGATCGCCGGGAGGTCGGTGACGTAGGCCGACTTGTAGGCGATGTGGGAGAGCGCGACGAGCGCCGTGCGCTCGGACAGCAGTGCCTGGACGGCGTCGAGCCGCACGCCGGTGGCGGGGTCCGGCGTGATCCAGCGGATCGTCAGGCCGGTCTCCTGCGCGATCGCGTCGAGGACGAAGCGGTCGGTGGGGAAGTTCTCGGTGTCGGCCACGATCTCGGTGCGCCCCGGGCGGGCGCCGACCGCGGCGCGGGCGAGCTTGTAGAGCAGCACGGTGGTGGAGTCGGCCACGACGGTCTGGCCCGGCGCGGCCCCGAGCACCGCGCGGCCGATGAGGTCGCCGAGCTCGGTGGGGCGGTCCATCCAGTGCTCGTCCCATGCCCGGATGAGGCGCTCGCCCCACTCGCCGTCCACGAAGTCGCCCAGACGATCACGGGTTGCCTTGAGGGGGCGGCCGAGCGAGTTGCCGTCGAGATAGGCGACGACCCCCTCGGGCCGGACGAAGAGGTCGCGGTACTCGGCGAGGGGATCGGCCTCGTCGAGCGACGCGGCCTCCTCGACGAGGTGCTGGGGCAGCAGACGGAGAACGTCACGCACCGATTCCGGTCCTCACCGTGTAGAGCTCCGGGAAGAAGGTCAGGTCGAGGGCGCGCTTGAGGAAGGCGACGCCCGAGCTGCCACCGGTGCCCGTCTTGTAGCCGATGATCCGCTCCACCGTGCGCATGTGCCGGAAGCGCCACAGCTGGAAGCTCTCCTCGATGTCGACCAGCTCCTCGCAGGTCTCGTACTCCCGCCAGTACGCCTCCGGATCCTCGTAGATCCGCGTCAGCACGTCCACCAGCTCCGCGTTCGGCACGTGCGGCCGCGTCACGTCGCGCCCCAGCACGTCGTCGGGAACGGCGTGCCCGCGGCGCGCGAGGTGGCCCAGGAACTCGTCGTAGAGGCTGGGCGCGTGCAGGGCTTCGCGCAGCTGCTCCTGCGTCTCCGGCTCGTGCGCGAAGACCTGGAGCATGCCGGCGTTCTTGTTGCCCAGCAGGAACTCGACGAGGCGGTACTGCGCCGACTGGAAGCCCGATGCGCGGCCGAGGAACCCGCGGAACTGCGCGTACTCGGTGGGCGTGAGGGTCTCCAGCACGGACCACTGCTCGAACAGCTGGCGCTGGATGTGCTTGATCCGCGCGAGCCGCTTCAACGACACGTCGATCTCGTCGGCCGCCAGGTGCCGCAGCGCGGACCGCAGCTCGTGGATGAGCAGCTTCATCCACAGCTCCGACGTCTGGTGCTGGATGATGAACAGCATCTCGTCGTGGTGCTCCGGCACGCTCACCGGCCGCTGCGCCCCCAGCAGGGCCTCCAGCTGCAGGTACCCGCCGTAGGTCAGCCTGCCGGCCAGGTCACGGTGCACCCCGCTCTCGATGCTGCGCTGGTTGGCCACAACCTCCATGCCTTCATGGTCGGCGCAGTGCCGGGGCGGGGTCTTCGTACGGACGCACGATCCTGACGGCCATGAATAGTGCTGGAGACCCAGTAGGGTCACCGCGTGGACGCCGTCTTCCCGGACGAGCCCGGCCCCGACCTGTTCGAGCTGGCGAACTCACTCGCGGCGCTCCTCGACGCCCCCGTCACCATCGAGGACCTGGCCTCCCGCGTGATCGCCTTCTCCGCCGACCAGTCCACGGCGGACGAGGGCCGGCACCGCACGGTCCTGTCCATGCAGCAGCCGAGCGAGCTCGGCGAGCTCCAGCGCCGGCACGGCGTGTTCCGCCGGGTCCACGAGTCCCCCGGCCGCTCTACATCACCGATGTCGTCGAGGGCGCCATGCCACGGGTCGCGATGCGGGTCCAGGTCGGCAACGAGTGCCTCGGGGTGATCTGGGCGGTCGTGCGGGAACCCCTCACCCCGCAGCGGGAGCAGGGCATGGTTGAAGGGGCGCAGGTGGTGGCGCTCACCATGCTCCGCGCACGCCTCGGCGCCGACGCCGCGGCCCGGCTGCGCCTCGGGCTCGCCATGGGGCTGCTGGAGGGTGGGCCCACCGCACTCAGAACCGCACGGCAGCTCAACCTCGGCGGCCAGTCCCTCTGCGTGCTGGCGATCGGGGCCGTGGCACCGGACGACGAGGACCCGGCCGCGGCGGAAGCGGATCACCAGCGCGCCGCGAACGCGCTGACGATGTACCTGAAGCCGATATCCCCGCGGGCGACCGCGGCGCTGATCGGGTCCGTCCTGTACGCCGTGGTGCCCGCCCGCTCCGAGCGCGAGGCCACGCGCATCGCCGGCACGTTCATCGCGCGGCTCGACTCGCCGCAGCCCTACTTCGCCGGCGTCGGCACCGCTGTCGACGATCCCGCGGATCTCGCCTTCTCCCGGTTGGCGGCCGACGCGGCGCTGCGCGTGCTGCGGCACCGCGCCGCGGCCGACCGGCGGGTGGCCGCGATCGGCGACGTCCAGGTGGAGCACATCATGCTGCGGGTTGCCGACACCATGACATCGGAGCGCATCACGGTGTGCGGCCCCCTCCGGACGCTGCTGGACTACGACGCCGAGCACGGCGGCTCCATGGTGCCCACTCTGCGAGCCTGGCTCGACACCTTCGGCGACGTGGCCGAGGCGTCGGAGATGGTGCGCGTGCACAAGAACACCTTCCGCTACCGCCTCGCCCGCCTGGAACAGATCGCCGGGATCGACCTCTCCGACCCCGACCTGCGCTTCGCCCTCTCCTTGCAGCTGCGCATCTTCCAGTGAGGAAGAGGTCAGCTGGGCACCGCGAAGATGTGCGTCATCGCGGAGGTGTGGTTGGGCTTCGAGCCGTTGACGCCGGTCTCGTCGGTGAGGCCCGTCGCCGCGCCGCCCAGCGTGCCGGCGGAGCCCGACAGGTGGGTGGTGGTCACCTTGGCCTGGAAGTCGGTACAGCCGGACTTGAGCGGAACGATCGTGTACAGCGGCACCGCGGCGTGGTTGACGCCTCGCTGCAGGGTCCGCTCGATCTGGGCGACCGGAGCCGTGGGGCAGTCCGCACCGCCGGAGGTCGTCACGGTCAGCGCGAAGCGGGCCTCGGAGGTGCAGTCCGACGGCTTGGTGCAGCGGTGGTACTCCACATCGGCGATGACGGCCAGCTCCTCGAGGTTCGCCGGAATCTTGCCGCTGAGGACGGGGGAGGTCACCGAGGTCGTCACCGGAGTGCTGCCGGGCGGCAGGGAGCGCTGGAGGGCCGCTCCGTTCACGTCGCCGATGACGTCCTCGGAGGCGAACTTGAGCGTGCTCTTCACCGTCTCCCGGGAGACGTTGGGCGAGGTCGACGCCGTGCGCAGGTACTGGGTGCACGTGAGCTTTCCGGAAGTCGTCGCCGTGACCAGGAAGCGGGTGACGACCGTGATCTTGCGGAGGGGAGAGGCGCTGGTCCGCGGCATCACGTTCTCGCCCATGACGACGTCCGACCTCCCGGCACCGGAGCACCGGACCTCGTTGTCGATGAGGTTGACGTCGTCGGCGTCGTAGGCGTCCACGGTGGAATAGACGTAGGCCGACTTCCCGGTCTCGAGCGAGGTGTCGATCGTGGCCAGCGGCACCACCTTCTGGGTCGGCTTCTCGCCCTTCGTCGCGTCCGGAGCCTTCGGGACGTCGGTGATGACGGCCGGGCCGAACGTCGCGGACTTCGCGGACGCGGCGGCCTGGGCCTCGACGGCGGTGCCCCCGGCCACCACGGTGGCCACCGCGAGCACGGCGGCACATCGATGGACAAACTTCACGGGTTCCCCCCACGTCTGCTGCTCTGGATCGGCCCGGCGCATCGACGTCCGTCGAGCGGCTCATGACGGCGCGCAGAATCCAATGATCAACGCGACCGCGCGTCCACCCGTGGACGGACATCACGCGTCCGCCCGGGGGCGGACGACCTCGACGCGTCCGGTGCGAAATGATGCGATCATGACGTCCGCCCCGAGCCGGATCCACTGGCGTGACCGGGCCCGTGACCTCCTCGTCGTGGTGGGCGGATGCGTACTCGACCTGGTCGGGTTCTCCCAGGTCCTGGCGGGCTCCGAGGAGTTTCCGGCCTGGGTCGCCGGATACGCGGCCGCCGGGTTCGCCGCGCTGTTCTGGCGCCGCCGCGCACCCCTCGTCGTCTACGCGGTGATGTGGCTGCACGCCGTGATCGCGTCGGTCGCGATCCCGTCGTACGGCCCCGTCGTCGGGTTGATGATCGCGCTGTTCACCGTGGCGAACCGGTCTTCGCGCGCGGCGGGGATCTGGGCGCTCGCCCTGAGCCTCGTCCCGACGGTGATCCTGGCGGCCGGGGAGGTCGCCGGGGCCCCACCCACGGCGGTCGTCGCGGTGCTGGTGGCGTCGCTGACACTGCTCTCACTGGTCAACGCCGGCGCCTGGAGCCTCGGCCGGTGGGCCCGCGCCCACCACGAGCGCCTCAACATGCTCGAGCGGCAACGCCGGCGCGAGGCGCAGGAGGCACTCACCGCCGAGCGCACGCGGATCGCGCGCGACCTGCACGACATCGTCTCCCACTCCGTCGGGGTGATGACCTTGCAGGCCGCGGGCGCCCGCAAGGTGCTGGCCGGCGGGAAGCAGGAACGCGCCGCGCAGGCCCTCGCCGACATCGAGGGAGCCGGCACCCAGGCAATGATCGAGCTACGCCGGATGCTCGGCGTGCTGCGCGTCGACGGGGCACCGGACGAAGGCCGGCCCGGCGACGAGCCCGAAACGCGGCCCCGCGTCGGGCTCGACGAGCTCGAGCCCCTCGTCGAGCGCGTGCTCGCCGCCGGGGTGCCGGCCCGCGTCGTCCAGCACGGCCGGCCGCGGCCTCTCGACCTGGGAGCGGACCTGTCCGCGTACCGCACCGTGCAGGAAGCCCTCACCAACGTGGTCAAGCACGCCGGTGTCGGCGTGCCCACGACCATCGAGCTGCGGTGGAGCGACAGCGCACTGGAACTCTCGATCACCAACGACGCGCCGACCAGCCCGCTCGCGACCCGGCCGCAGGCGTCCGGCTACGGCTTGATGGGGCTCCACGAGCGGGTCGTGGCCGTGGGCGGTCACCTGGCCGCCGCGCCGTTGCCCGACGGCGGGTTCCGCGTCGCCGCCACGTTGCCGACGACCGCCCCGGCACCCGCGGCCGCCATACCGGAACGCGCATGATCCGGGTCATCGTCGCGGACGACCAGCCGCTCGTGCGCAGCGGACTGGCGATGCTGCTCGACGCCGAAGCCGACGTCGAGATCGTCGGCGAAGCCGCAGACGGCAGCGAGGCCGTCGATCAGGCCGGACTCCTGCAGCCCGATCTCGTGATCATGGATGTGCGCATGCCCGTGATGGACGGGGTGGAGGCGACCCGCCGCATCACCGCGGACACCTTCGCGGCCAACGCCGACGAGCCGGTGAAGGTCCTCATCCTCACCACATACCACGTGGACCGGACCGTGCACGAGGCACTGCGTGCCGGGGCTTCCGGGTTCCTGCTCAAGGACGCCGCGCCCGCCGACCTCCTCGCGGCCACCCGCGCCGTCGCCGCCGGGGACGCCTGGCTCCAACCGGCGGTCGCCCGCGACCTGCTCGCCGAGTTCGCCGCGCGCCCGGAGCAGCGCTCACCTGCGCCGGACACGATGGCCCGACTCACCCCGCGCGAGACCGAGGTTCTGGTCCACATCGCACACGGCCTCACCAACACCGAGATCGCGCGGCACCTCCACGTCAGCGAGGTCACCGTGAAGACCCACGTCGGACGGATCTTCATGAAGCTCGATCTCCGAGACCGCGTGCACGCGGTCATCACCGCCTACGAGACGGGACTGGTCACTCCCAGCAGGCCCGGGTGATCCGGCACACGCCGACCGGGTCGCTCGGATCGGTGTCGGCGGCCACCACTGCCGTGACGGGCTGAGGCTGCGCGGCGTCGACGACGTGTGCCGTACCGACGACAGCGGCCAGGCTGCCGAGAAGCACAGCCACTGCGGCGATCGATGAGCGGATGGCATTCATGATCTTTGCCCCCAGGTGTCCGGCCGGAGCCTGCGTCCAGCCGCGCGGGCACCCTACTGGGTGAATGGGTGCTGCTCCGAACGGGTCCGCCGGCGGACACCACCACGCGAGACGACCTCGTCCGCGACCAGCTGCTCCCGGGCGAACGCGAGGACCTCAGGCTCGTAGACGGCCCCGACCTCCGCCTTGTCCGTGAAGTCGGCGACCGCTGACGTGCCGGATGATGCGAAATCGTGCACGTCCGTCCTGCACCGGACGGCCTGTGCGAATCGTGTGCGCACGGGCGCTGCGTTCCGCGGAACGCGCTCGGCGCGGAGGTGGTTTCGTGGGCGAGCCGTTCCCGGCTCGGGTCGAACCGTCTCGCGCACGTGCTGAGTGTTCCGGTGGGGTTGACTCCGCTCGCGTCGATCTCGCGCCTTTGGGAGTGGGCCGGGTTGGGTTCACTACCGGATCCCGTGGTTGCTCGGGCGGCCGTCCCCGACCCGCTGGCACGCCCGTTCTCGACGGACCGTTCCGGTCGGGTGCTGCGCGACCGGCTGTGGTCCCGTTCCACCCCGGCGTTGTTCGTGATCGGCGGGATCGGGACATGGCGTCCATATGTGAGCGTCATGTCCCAGTCCTGCCGATCATGGGGACTCCGGTACTGAGTTGATCTCTGCGCGACGATCCGGTGGTGGCCCTGCGAGGTGGAACGGGACCACAGCCGGTTGCGTGGCACCCGGTGGTGACGGTCTCGTCCAGAACGGGCGTGCCGGTACGTCGGGGACGGCCGTCAGGGTGACCACGGGATTCGGTAGTTCGGCCAACCCGGCCACGGCCTGAAGGGCGAGGTCGAGGCGAGCGGAGGGAATGCGCGGGAGGCCAGGTCCGTGCGGGGAGGCTTGTGGCGCCGGGTCGGGAACGGCGCGCCAAGCCGAATTTTCGTGGTCATGTCGACGCGACGTGTCCGGTCGGGCGATCGGACACCAGCGTGTCGACATGAGCATGAAGCGGGCGGGTTCGAAGTGGGTGGCGGCTGATGGTGCTGGTCGCGGAGGCCGGTCAGGGCTGGAGGCGGAGACCACCAGCTGGATGCCGCCCAGGCCGCTCGCGACCGATTGCGCTGGGACGCCGATCGGTCCTGGCTGGTCCCGGTCCTGTCTCGATGCCGCGTGGTCCTGGCTGCGTCGTCTCGATGCCCGGGCGGCCTGGGTCGTGGCTGTGGCCTTCGGCGGTGCCATGGCTCTGCGTTCCGCGGAACGCGGGGACCGTCCCGTTGCGGTTGGCCGTCGGTGTCGGGGGCCGGGGAGTGTCGGACCCGGATGCCATCCTGGATTCGAACAAAGGTTCGATATCGGGAGGTTGTCGTGTCCGCCGCCACCGTCACCGCCACTCCTCGCCCTGCCCGTGCCCGCCCCGTTGCAGGCTCTGACCACTCACGACCTGGAGACCGAGCTGCTGGGTCTGGCCGGGCACCTCGCTGCCGCGCAGTGCCGGTTCCTGCGCCTGTTGGCCGAGTTCGACCGCCGCGGCGGCTGGGGCGGGGACGGAATCCTGTCCTGTGCGCACTGGTTGTCCTGGCGGGCCGGGATGAGCCTGCGTACCGCCGCGGAACACCTGCGGGTCGCGCACGCCCTGGACAACCTGCCCCGCATCAGCGAAGCCTTCGCCGCCGGGCGGATCTCCTACTCCAAGGTTCGGGCGATCACCCGCATCACCGGCAGCGACACCGCCACCCTGCCGCAGATCGCCGCCAGCATCACCGCCGCCCACCCAGGTTGGCCCGACCCCGACGTGTCCGGCCCCGACGTGTCCGGCTCCGACGTGTCCGGCTCTGGGGTGTCCGGCTCTGGGGTGTCCGGCTCTGGGGTGTCCGATTCAGGGGTGGCTGATCCTGGGGTGGCCGAGCAGGTGTTGCTCAACCTGGCGTTGTCCGGCACCGCCAGCCATGTCGAGACGGTGGTTCGTGCGGTCCGCCGCCGCCACACCCCACCCGAGGACACCGCGGCCCGGCGGTCGTTGTCCTGGCATTGGGACCAGGACGGTTCGCTGGTGGTGCGGGGCCGGTTCACCCCGGACGAGGGGGCCGCGTTGGTCGCCGCGGTGGCGGCCCGGGTGCCGGCGCGCACCCCGATCTGCCACCCGGTGCCGGACCCGCCGCCGGGTTGGCCCGAACGCGCCCTCGAACAGGCGCCCGGCCCGGCGGTGGATCGGGTCGCGGCCCGCCGCGCCGACGCGCTGCTCGCCCTGGTCACCACCGGCGACACCGGTGGCGACAACACCGGCGGCGACAACACCGGTGGCGGGGGTGGGGTGCCGGTGGTCGACCGGGGCAATGCGCAGGTGATCGTGCACCTGGATGCCGGCACCGGGGCCGCCCGTCTCGCGGGCGGCCCGCAGATCCCGGCCTCCACGGCGCAGCGGTTGGCTTGTGACGCCCGGGTGCAGGTCCTGCTCGACGACCGGGTCGGTAACCGGCTGTATCTGGGGCGGGCCCGCCGGTTGGCCACTCCGGCCCAGATCGCCGCGTTGGCCGTGCGCGACGGTGATGGTTGCCGGTTCCCCGGCTGTGTCCATACCCGCCACCTGCACGCCCACCATGTGCGGCACTGGTTGTACGGGGGGCGCACCGACCTCGACAACCTGGTCCTGATCTGCGGGTTCCACCATCGGCTGATCCACGACCACGGCTACCGCATCCGACGCCTGTCGGGTCGTTGGGAGTTCCTGCGTCCCGACGGCACCCCGATCCCCACCACGGCGGTCCCGCTTACGGGCAACGTGGAAGGTTTGATCGAGATCCATACCCGGGCCCGGCTGCGGATCGACCGCAGCACCCTCACCCCCGACTGGTACGGCGACCGCCTCGACCCCGAACCCATCCTCGACGCCCTGCTGCCCCGCCGGACCGGGGCAGCGGCATGAGGAGGAGGGCCGCGTTCCGCGGAACATCGCGCAGACCCGTCGACAGAGCGAGCCCGCCCCGTACCGCGCCTGCTCGAGTGAGTGGACGGCCACGGGACCGCACCGCGACGCAGGCCAGCTCGCCGGCCAGATCCTGGGGAGGTGCCGGCCACGCAGCGCCGCTGTCGGGGTGAACGGGCAGATCAGGACGCGGCAGCGCCATCCGGGCAACTGCGGCCGGCGTCCACCAGCAGCCGAGCGCTGATCACAGGAGGTGGCGGCGCCAGCTCGGTTCCACCCGCGCCCACTCGCGCTCCCAACGACGGGCGTTGCGGCGCGCGGTCAGCTCGCGTACCCCCAACCACATCGCGACCAGCAGCGTTCCGCCGGCGCAGAGCATCCCGAAGACCACCGTGACACCGCCGAACACTGCGTGCAACGGCTCGATCGGCCGCAACACCACCTGCCCGTAGGCGTCCACCCATACCTCGACCTCGGATCCGGCCGGCTTCATGCTCGCGACCTCCACCAGGCTCGTGCGGTCGAGGCCGTCGTGGCCGGTCCAGCGCGCCGGAACCCGGACAGGCAGACGTTCGCCTAGCTCACCGATCACAAGCTGCGCGTCCTCGAGCAGGACCGCGCGCACCTGCGATCTCGTGCCGCTCTCCAGCACTGCGCGGTCGCGTTCCTCGCCGTACACCGTCAGTCCCGTGACGCCGGCGGCCATCACGAGGAACAGCGCCGCGACCGCGAGGACCCAGGCGACGGCGTCCTCCACCCGATCGGTGATCCGCCGCGGCAGCCGACCCGCCGTGGGCGGCTCGTCCGGTTCAGACCGCATCGCGATCGCCTCCGTCCGCTGTGCATGCGTTCCTTCTCGGATCGCAGGTCCGCACCGTTGCCGATTCGGGCAAACGCGCTGAACCTTCACCACAGCTCGACGGACACCAGACCGGCGGCGAGGGGCGTGACGCGAATCCAGCGGGCCCCCATCAGGTCCGCCAGCCGCTGTTGCGCGGCCACGATGTCGCTGGCCGGCTGGCCCGACCGCAGTCGCACGGTCAGCGTGGTCGTGGCTCGCATATCGACCCGCGTGACGGTGGGCACCGACATGGTCGCGCCACTGGGGGTGAACACCAGCCTGCCGAGCCCGGCGCCGGTCGACGCCTCGCGCCAGCGCCACCGGATCTCGCCGGCCCGGTACGCCTCGTCGATGGTGCGGTCGCGTGCCTCGGCCCACCGGCGGATCCGCTCCGGACCGAACCGGCGCAGCAGGCCCGCCACGGGGGAACGCCGCACCGGCGGCTCGAACGGCTCTGCAAGCTGCTCAACGGACATGGGACCGACCACCGCTTCGCTCGGATTCGCGCTTCTGACCAGCGACTACGGTCGTCGTCCGGGCTGCCCGACACGATGGGGGAGCCCCGTCACCGGGGCGTACGAACCCCCGAATCCGGTGGGTGTCAACCCCACCTGAGATCAGGCGACGACGGCCGGTCCGGCCGCGGCGAGGCGACCGGCGAAGTCGGCGAGCGCATCACGGTCGGCGTTGCTGAGGCTGACCCGGAACGTGCCGCGGTCGTCGGGGAGGAAGGCGGTGCCCGGGATCACCAGCGTGTCGTACTCGACGATCAACTCGCGCACCACGTCCTCGGTGGAACGCCCGGCGAACGGGTGGCGCACCCAGCCGAACAGTCCGCCGACGGACAGCAGCTCGAACCCGCCGGGCCGGTCGGCCATCACTGTCTGGAACGAGTGTCGCCGCTCGGCGATCTCACGGGCCCGCGCGCGCCGCCACTCCCCGGCCGCCGTGAGGCCGGCCCAGGCGGCCTCCTGACCGATCCGCGGCGCGCAGATCGCGACGCAGTCGAGCAGCTTCGTCACCTCCCGACCCAGGTCGGGGGAGGCGACCAGGGCACCCACCCGGTAGCCGGGGATGGCGAAGTCCTTGGAGAAGCTGTGCAGGCTGACGACGGTCCGGGGCCATTCCGCGTCGGCGAAGAGCGCGTGCGGCGGCTCGTCGGTGTCGCGGAACGACCGGTACGTCTCGTCGAGGACCAACGCGACGTCGTGCCGGGCCGCCACCTCGGCCAGCGCCGCGATCCGGTCCGGCGGCACCGTCGCGCCGCTCGGGTTGCCGGGCGTCACCACGACGATGGCCCGGGTTCGCGCGGTGATCAGGGCCTCCGCGGCCTCGGGAGTGGGAACGAGGTCGGGCCCGGGCTCGAGGTACACCGGCACGATCCCCGTCATGCGCAGCCACATGTCGTGGTTGAAGTAGTACGGCAGCGTCAGCACCACCTCGTCGCCGGGCGCGGCGAGCGCCGACGCGACGAGGCAGAACGCCTGGTTGCAGCCGGCGGTGACGACCACGTGCTCGGCCTGCACCCGCCCTCGGTACGCGGCGGAGAGGTCGGCGGCGAACGCCTCGCGCAGGTGCGGGAGCCCGGCGATCTCCACGTAGTCGCCGCCGCGCGGGTGCCGGGCGGTGGCGACGATGTGTTCGAGCACCTCCGGCGCGGCGGGGTACTGGGGTGCCGCCTGGGACAGGTCGAGCAGTTCGCGTTCCTTCGCGCGACGGTCGAGAAGGGCGTACGCCATGCCGATCGGCGACTCGGTCGCCTCGACCGTCCAGGGGTTCAACCGCACTCTGAGGAGGGTATATCCGCGGCTTCGGTGTCGATGTGCGAAGTCGTCCCTCGGGGTGTCGAGCGCCTAGCCGGTGATCCGCCGTTTCGCGGCCTTCAGCCGGTCGAGGAGACCGGGCGCCACCCGCAGCAGGGCCCACATGGCCACCGGTCGCACGGACGGGCGTTGGCGAAGCGCGAGCCACGCCTGCCGCCGCGCGGTGACCGGGTCCGAGTTGCGCAACGCCTGCCGGGACAGCCGCAACGCCCTCTCGTAGCGGTGGTCGCGCAGCGTCGAGCGCAGGGCGGCCAGCACATCCGGATCATCGGTGAGGGTGGTGACCTGGAGGAACGCTCGCTCCACACCGGCGTCGTACTCGTCCTCGTCGGCGGGCGGCTGGTCGAGGTTGTAGCCGCCGAGCTGCTCGGGCAGCACTCGCAGGTCACACCCGGCGGCCAGCATCCGCAGGCACATCGCCAGGCTCTCCACCTGGGGCGTGTCCGCGGAGTACCCGTCGGCCGCGTCCCAGGCCGATGCGCGGATCGCGGCCGTGCTGTACAGCGCCGGTCGACGGACGGCCTCGGCCAGCCCGGTCCGGTGCTCGACGCCCGGTTCGTCGGTGATTCCGCAGCGCTGCCGGAAGGTCGGGGGCCGGTCGACGCCGTCGAGGAACGGGAGTGCGTCGATGCAGAGGATGTCGATATCGGGATGCTCGTCCAGCACCGCCGTCATGCGTTCGCAGAACGTGGGTCCGAGCCGGCCGTCGCTCGCCAGGACGGCGTAGTACGCGCCGCGGGCGGCTGCCGCGGCCGCATTGATCCCGCCGGCCGTGCCCCGGTACTCCTGGCGCAGCAGCCGGATGCGCGGGTCATCGGCGTACTTCTCGACGATCCGCACGACCTCGTCGGACATCCCGTTGTCGACGATGATGAGTTCCCAGTCCCCGGCGGTCTGCGCGACCACCGAGTCGATCATGTCGGCGAGGTGGTGCTCCGTCCGGTGAGCTGCGGAGAGAAGGCTCAGGGCGGGCTGGGCCACGGGTTCGTCGTCAGGCACCTCGGCTAAGTCGGTGCCGGGTGGACGGGTGTTAGGCCGTCCCCGTGCGGCGTGCCGCCCCGGGCTCAGGTGAAGTCGTTCGTGTCGACGTAGAGCTCGAGGCCGGCATCGAGCTCGACCGCGACGTCCTGGCCCGCGATCCGGGCGCGAGCGGCCGTCTTCTCGCCCTCCATGATCCGATCGGTGTGCGCGTTCGGTCGGCCGGGCAGCGTGATCTCCACGGTGCTGCGGAGCAGGTCGGCGGTGATGTCCGCCCCGCGGACGGTGACCTCCAGCAGCTGGTCGAAGTCCGGCGGGCGCGTGACGCGGTGGGCCAGGAACAGCTCCTGACCCTTGCCGAAGAGCAGGTACGGGAGGTGATCGAGCCCTGGGGCCTGAGGGTCGAACCGGCGGTGGTGCACGACGTCCACCACGTTCACCGTGACGTCGGAGGCGATCTCGACGGGCTCCTCGGGATGGGCCGGCGGCTGCTCGAAATGATGGCGGAAGAGGGTGCCGCTGAAGGAGGTCCGCTGCGTGGGCCCGGGGAAGAGTTCGGGCAGCACGAACACTTCGGGGAAGAACGTGTAGAACCGGGCGTCCGGGTGTGCCTTGCGATCGTCGCGGAACACGGAGTCGACCGCGCCGAACGACACCTCCAACATCACCTGGTAGTCGTGGGGCGAGTGGAACATCGCGAGATGCGACATGAAGATCGTGTCGGTGCCGAGTACGAGCATCCCGTGAACGGACGGCCTGTCCGCGGTGGCAGGACCGCTGTGTGTCGGATGGCCTGAATGATCCATGGTGTTGCTCCGTCCGGTCTACCGTGACTCGAGGCCCCGCTCGGTACTCGAATCGACCATCCCGAACGTTCCGCCGCGCCCGGCCACACGTCGCCGGTGTCGAGCAGCCCGCGCAGTGCCGTGACGGCGGGGGAGGCGAGGCCGGCGCGCAGGTCGACGCGGGCCATGTGGTCGATCACCACGGGCAGCGGTAGCGATCGCACCAGGTCGGCGTGCTCGGCGATGCCGGCGCCGGCGACGTGCAGCGCGATGTGCCAGCCGTGCGGGGCGATCAGTCGCACGACGGCGTCGATCTCGTCCGCGGTGGGCGCCTTCCCGAGGTGCGGGGTGAAGTGCAGCCGGGCGCCGCGCACCCCGGCATCGTGCAGCCGGGCGACCTCGGCGGGCGGCGTGTCCGGCCGCACCAGCGCGACGCCGCGGTAGCGGCCCTCGCCTTGACGGAGCGCCGCCACCAGCGACGCGTGGTCGCTGCCGTGGGCCGCCGACTGCACGATGACGGCTCGCTCCAGGCCGAGCAGGCGGTGCAGCGCCTGCAGGTCGGACAGCGGGGCTTCCGGCGGGGTGCAGGACCGGTCCGGTGCGTAGGGGAACCGGGAGATGGGGCCGAAGATGTGGCAGTGCGCGTCGCAGGCGCCCGCCGGGAGCGCGAGCCCCGGGCGGTGTGGGTGCGGGTGCGGGCCGGGGTTCTGCGGGCCGGGCATCATGCGGCCTCCTTCCCCTGCTCGGTGCCGACCTCCAGGGCCACCAGGAACCGGGACACCAGGTTGTAGGCCCCGACGGTGACGGTCAGCTCGACGATCTCGCGGTCGTCGAAGTGCTCGCGCAGCCGGGTGAACACCTCGTCGGGCACGGTGACGTGCGAGGTCATCGCGTCGGTGTAGGCGAGCGCCGCGGCGAGCCGCGGGGCCAGCGCTGCCGGGGGGCGCTCATCGCGCAGCACGGCGAGGTCGGCGTCGGTCAGGCCGCCGGCCCGCCCGACGGGTTCGTGCGCGCGCCACTCGTAGTCGGCGCCGTTCAGCGCGGCGATCCGCAGGATGGCCAGCTCGCGGACGTCGCCGGGCAGGATCGAGGCGGTCCGTACCGCACCGAGCAGCCCGTTCCAGCCATCGGCGAGCGGTGGGCTGTGCAGCAGCATCCGGTCCAACGGGGTGAGCGTGCCGCCGCGCCGGGCGCGGATCCGTTCGACGATCTCGCCGTCCGCCCCGGGTGGGAGGTCGGATGCGGCGTACTCCAGGCGAGCCATCTATCTCCTTGTCGAACGTGGGTCAGGCGGTGGTGACGGCGTCGGACCGGGCGTCGGTCCGTTCAGCACGGCGCGCGCCCGGTCGACGTCGAGGCGCCGCTCCCAGCGCGCCACGACGAGGCTGCCCATGATCTGGCCGGACAGGCTCACCAGGCCGCGCATGGTGGACATGAAGCGGTCGACGCCGATGATCAGCATGATCCCGACGACCGGGACGACCGCGGTGGTGTTCAGGGTGGCGGCGAGGATGACGAAACCCGCGCCCGCGACGCCGGCGCTGCCCTTCGAGGTGATCAGGAAGACGGCCAGCAGACCGATCTGCTGCCACAGCGACAGCTCGATGTCGAAGGCCTGCGCGATGAACAGCGAGGCGAACCCCAGGTAGAGGCACACGCCGTCGCCGTTGAACGCGTAGCCCGACGGCACCACGAGCCCGACGATCTGCTTCGGTGCCCCGAGGTGGGTGAGCTTGCGCATCAACGCCGGCATGACGACCTCGTAGTTCGAGGTTTCGTGCCGTGGTGTCAAGTGCGGCGGCCGCGCGCACCTACCCGTTACGCCGTCCGGCAGCCGATTCACCCTGTTGTACGGTCAGCGCGATCACGGAGCGGCGCGAACGGAAAGACGGGTGGGCTGTGGATGATGGGCCGGCGGATCCGCGGGCCCGCGCAGCTCGGACCAAGCGCATCCGCACCCGCGCGGCGTTGATCGCCGCGGCGGACTCCGCGTTCAGCCGTCGTGGCTGGGCGGCGACGCGCATCGAGGACATAGCCGACGCCGCGGGCGTCAGCTCGGCCACGGCGTACAACCATTTCCCCACCAAGCACGCCCTGCTCGGCGTCGTGTACGAACCCCATGTCCGCGGCCTCATCGGGCAGGCCGAGCGGGACATCGCCGCGGGCCGGTCCGTCGTCGAGGCGCTCGTCGACCAGATCAACGCGCTGGCGCGCCTCAGCTGGTACCACCGCGGGTTGACGGCCTCGTTCACCGCTGCCGTGTTCGACTACACGATCCGCGTCGGCCAGGCGAGCTCCGATGACCACGCGGACCCGCGGAACGTCGCTCCCATCAACGTCGCCCTCCTGCTGCTCATCGAGCACGGGCAGGCCACCGGCGAGCTGCGTTCCTACCCGTCGGCCGCCGAGATCAGCGGCATGATCGTCAACATGCTGCTGGTGCGGAGCGTCAACCGCCAGGAGGAGCCGCCGGCCGTCACGGCCGAGCTGCTGACCACCATGCTCTTCGGGGCCCTCCGCCCCGACCTGATCATCGGTCGCGACGGGGACTGGGCCCCGCCCGCGTGACCTCGGCTAGCGGGACTCCCACTTGTAGAGGAAGCCGCTGGAGCTCGGAAGGTCGAACGCGCCGTACCGGCCGTCGTCGCTGTGCAGGGCGGTCGGGTCGGCTGCCGAGTTGGTGCCGCGCGGCGGGATGTCCTCGACGCGGTCGAGGTCGGCCAGCTTGACCCAGCTGCCGGCCGAACCGAGTTCGACGTCGACCCGGACGGGGAACGGCTCGAAGTTGAGCAGCACGACCGCGGTGTCCTGGGCGAGCTGGTTGGGGCGCAGTCGCCAGCCGAGCACCTTGCGCCCGCTGCCGTGCGCCTCGTCCATCCACGGGCCGAGGATCCAGGTGAAGCGACCGTCCCCGGCCGGGTCGCTGCCGGCGATGCGCAGGGCGGGGTAGCGGCGGCGCAGCTGGATGAGGCGGCGGGCCCAGCGGTAGAAGCCGTCGCTCTCGGGGCCGCCCTGCGGCCAGAGGAAGCTCACGATGTTGCGGTCCCGCTCCACGTTGAACTCCTGGCCCATGTAGATCATGGGGATGCCGAGGGCGACGACGGTGGCGAAGAGGCCGAGCCGCCCCTTCCGGTCCTTGGTGGCGGGCTGGTCGGTGGTCGGGTTGGTGCCGACCTCGAAGGCGGGGCTGGTCTCGTCGTGGCTCTCGACGTAGTTGACGGTGTTGTTGGTGTGCGCCGCATAGGCCGAGTGCGAGAAGTAGAAGATGTCGCCGAGCCGCTCGGTGCTGAAGAAGTGGCTGTTGTCGAACACGCCTTCCCGGAGCAGGGCCTTCATCTTGTCGTGGAACGGGTCCGCCCACTGGGAGAAGCCGTCGTAGCCGGAGCGGTTGAGATCACTCTGGTTGGGCAGGTTCTCCGCGACCAGGACGACCTCGGGCCGGAAACGGGTGAGCTCGTCGGCCAGCCGGAGCAGGAACCCGTGGTTCATGTACTCGCTGTTCGTGGCGTCGAACCGGAACCCGTCGACGTGGTACTCCGTCATGAACATCTTGCAGGTGTCGATCAGCAGGTTCTGCACGTCACGCTTCTCGGTGGCGACCCGGTTCCCCCACGGCGTCCGGCCGCTGAAGTACAGGCCGCCGTCGTCGGACCCTTCCTCGTGCGGGCTTTCGAGGATCGCCTGCCAGAGCGGGTTCACGTCGTTGCTGGTGTGGTTGAAGACCTGGTCCAGCAGGACGGCCACGCCGCGCTCGTGCGCCGCGTTCACCAGCTCGCGCAGGTCGTCGGGGGTGCCGAAATCCCGTTCGATCGCCGAGAAGATCGACGTGCTGTAGCCGAGGGCACGGGCACCTTGCATCCCGGAGAACTCGGCGAGCGGCATGAGGGACAACGCGGTGACCCCCAGATCGTCGAAGTAGCCCTCCCTGATCCGCTGGGTGATCCCGGCGAACCGGCCCGGCTCCTTGATCCCGGCGTCGCCCTCGGTGAAGCCGTAGACGCTGAGCTCGTAGACGATGAGGTCGGCCCGGTCGGGGGTGCGGAACCCGTGGTCGGTCCACGCGTACCTGCTCGGGTCGACGATCACCGAGTTGTTCGTGCCGAAGTCGGCACCGAGCTCGCGGGCGAGCGGGTCGGTGCACCAGCGTTCGAACCGGCCGGACGGGTCCCGCGGCACCCCACCGTGCACGACGTACTTGTACTCGTCGCCGGCCGTGGCCTCCGGCACGACGCCGAGCCACACGTCGGGGATGCCGGAAGAGCCGCGGTACAGCGCGAGCTCGTGGCCGGGGTCCTGCCAGCCGTTGAACGCGCCGGACACGTGGACCCGCGCGGCGTTCGGCTGGTAGAGGCCGAACAACGTGCCGCCTTCGCGCAGCACGGTGGCCCCGAGACCGGTGCGCCCGTCGGTGTCCGGCAGGTAGCTCCCGTCGACCGGGTCGATCGTCGCGAGGAAGTCGGCCGCCGTCCCGGCCTCCGGCCGCCGGGGCTCCACGTCGGAGACGAATGCCTTGTCCGCTCGACACCAGATCTCGCCCCCGGCGGGGGTGATCCGGTAGGAGCGGCGCACCGCGTCGTCCTCCCACACCGGCGCCGAGGCGCCGGCGCCGTCCTTGAACATGAACCGGAAGTCCGGTCGCTCGACCTCGGCCGTGAAGACCGCGCCGAAGGCGTCCCGCCCCGCCGCCGCGAAGTCGTCGGTCTCGGCCGAGTCCTGGTACCACACCCAGAGATGCGGAGCGGCGAACGACCTGGAGTTGTCGTAGTGGATCGTGATGCCGGGCATGGAATGCTCCTTCCGCTCAGCGACCGCGCGAGACGAGGCGGGCGAGGAAGGGCGTCGCCAGGTCGAACGCCGTCGCCATCAGCGCGGGCGGATCCTGGTTGAGCGTGTCCTCGCGCAGCACCGCGCCGAAGTCGACGTGCTTGGCCGCGACGCCCGCGGTCCTGAGGACCGCGACGAGCTCCTCCGCGAGGATGCCGTAGCCGGAGGTCGTGGGGTGGACACCATCGAGCCCGAAGAGACCTCCTTGCAGCCGGCCGGTGCGGTCGGAGCGGAAGAAGCGGGTGTCGAGCTCCGTGAGCTCCGCCGGGAGTCGCTGGGCCCGCCACGCGTTGCGTTCGGCCGAGGCCGCGTCCGTGACGAACCGGCGGTACGCCAGGCCGTCGAGGACTCCGCACAGATCGAAGAGGAACCAGTCCCGGCCCTGGCTGCGCGCGTGGCGAACGGCCTCGGCGATGGTGTCGTTGTACTGGTCGATCGCCGAGTCGACGGCCCGCGCCTGCTGGTGGGTGAGGTGCCGGTGCTTGGCGGGGTCGAAGCCCGCCTCGTCGATCCACGGGTCGGTGTAGAAGGGGAAGTACCGCGAGCCGGGACGCCACTTCTGGCCCGGCGCCTGCGGGTTGACACCCTTGGCGATCGGCGTGATCGTCACGTGGGGCACGGTGGCGAAGACGACGTGCCGCGTGCTGATCGCCCCGACCGCCCGCACGAGCTCGGTGAACTCGGCGGCGAAATGGGTCGGCCGCCACACGTTGTAGCTGCCTTTGCGGTCCAGGTCGGCGAAGCCGTCACCGGTCCACAGGACCTTCTTGTCGACGACGCTGCGCAGCGCGTTGTTCCCGCCGAGGACGACGACCAGCGTGTCGATGCCGCCGTTGGTCCCGTGCCACGCAGCGGCGCCGATCTGGGTCGCGCCGCCGCCGAACGGCGCGAGCACGGACCAGGCGGCGATGTCGTTGTCGTTGGACGGGACCGCGCCGAGCAGGTCGTCGTGCGCCGGGTTCGACGCGATGCGGGTGGTGGCGCGGCTGCCCGTGTACGACAGGCTGTCGCGCACGTCCCAGCCGTAGATGCCCAGGTTGTCGTAGCGCAGGTCGGCGCGCGGCGGCTTGCTCCCGTCCCCGCGTTCCCAGTAGTCCTCGTTCTGGTCGGCCAGCTGTTGCAGGGTGAACGGCAGCGCGATCGCCTCGATGGCGTTGAGGCGGTCGCCGAACCGCTCCTGCAGCTTCCGCAACAGCCCTTCGATGTTGAACGGCAGCCCGCCCAGCGGGCCGCCGTACGCCGGCGCCTGGAACGGGACGTCGAGGCACCGGGCGAGGATGGCGGGCCAGGAGACATCGGTCCGCGACACGGCGCCGCTGGTGAGGCCCTGGGTCAGGGAGTCGCCCACCGCGACGAGCCGGTGGACGGGGTCGGTGGGCGGCGCCGGGACGTCGGTGTCGCGTCGGCCGAGGGCGACCCCGAGTGTCGGGTCGTCGATGCGCGGTCGCAGCTGGTCGGTCACCACGACGTCGGGCGGGGTGTTCGGGTCCAGGTACTCCGGTGGCAGTTGCGGCATGCCCCCTCCTCACGGTGGCTCGCCGGTACATCCTCGTCCGGCGGTCGAGGAGATACGACCGCCGACGGCTGATACCCGCGCCCGCCCCCGCGTTCCGGCGGCGCGTGGCTACCCGGCGGCCAGGTGGTTCGGTTCGCGTGCGGCGCGCCGGTACGCCTGCGGTGACGCGCCGGTCGTGCGCGTGAACTGCAGGCGGAAGTTGCTCGTGCTGCCGAAGCCGGTCAGCCGGGCGATCCGCTCGATCGGCTCGCAGGTGGTGTCGAGGAGGTACTTGGCGCGGCTGAGCCGCTGTGCGAGCAACCACTGCATCGGGCTCGTGCCGAGCGTGGTCTCGAAGCGCCGGGCAAGGGTTCGCGGGCTCACACAGGCCACCCGTGCCAGATCGGCGAGGCCGAGTGGTTCGCCGAGGTTCGCGGTGGCCCACTCGAGGAGCTCGCCGAGGTCGTCGCCGGTCGCGCGGCCCTGATCGCGGCGCACGAGCTCCTGGCACAGGTCGAGGGTTGAGGTGCCGCCGGCACACGTGCCGATGGTGCTGTCGAACGTGACCGGCACGGAGGTGTCGACGATGACCCGCGGGAACCGGCGCCGCAGGTCCTCGGCGAGGTCGTGGCGGGTGGTCGCGCGGCGCCCGGCGAGCAGGCCGGCCGCGGCGAGGACGAAGGTGCCGGAACCGGTCGCGAGGATCCGGGCGCCCCGGGCAGCCGCGGTGAGGAGGGCTCGCGTGACCGCGGGCCGCGGGTCGCGCGGCCCGCGGTCACGACCCCCCGGGACGATCACGGTGCCGGCGCAGGCCAGCTCGTCGAGGCCGTGCGTCGCGTCGACCGAGAAGCCCGCCGCGAGCGCCACCCGGCCCGGCTCGATCGCGCAGACCCGCACGTCGTACCCCTGGCGGGTGAGCATCTCGGCCGGGGTCGCCAGCTCGACGATCGACGCGCCCGGCGTCGCCAGTACCGCCACCACCTGCTGCCCAGCGTCTCGTCCTCCCGGCACGGAGCGACTCTCCGCGGTGCGATGGTCCGAGGCCAGGCCATTCGCCGGACAGGTACCGGCCACCGGTCGGCGGACGCCGGCTAGGACGGAACGGCCGCGGCTACGACGACGCTGCGGCGGTAGGTCTGGGGTGACATGCCGGTGACGCGCGCGAAGTGCTGTCGGAAGTTGCCCGTGCTGGTGAAACCGGTTCTCCGGGCGATCCGCTCGACCGGCTCGGACGTCGTCTCGAGGAGCTGCTGAGCGCGTTCGAGGCGTTGCCCGAGCAGCCACTGGATCGGGGTGGTGTCCAACGTGGCGTGGAAACGCCGGGTGAGGGTTCGCGGGCTCACCCGCGCCGCGCGTGCCATCTCGTCGAGCGTGAGAGGGCGGTCGAGGCGGGCGGTGGCCCAGTCGAGGAGATCGGAGAGATCCCCGTCCCCGCCGGACGTCGGGAGGGCCGTGACCTGCGCCTGCCGCACCAGGTCGTGGCACAGGTCGGCGGTGGTCCGGTCGCCGGCGCCGGTGACGATCCGCGCTCCCCGCACGGCCGCCTCGCGGAGTGCGCGGAGCACGGCGGGTCGCCGGTCGGGGTCGCAGGTCGCCGGGACGATGACGATGTCGGCGCCGGCAAGGGCGCCGAGGTCGTGGGGTGCGTCCACCGAGAACCCGGAGGCGAGCGCCACCCGGCCGGGTGGGTCGGCGCAGAGACGCAGCTCGTACCGCCCGGCGAGCATCTCGATCGGGACCGCCACGTCGATGATCGATGCGGCCGGTGTCACCGGGACCGCAACCACGCGCTGCACGCCGCGAGGATCGTCGGCGGACCTTGCAAAACCTTGCGGGAGCGGATCAGGTGTTGTCGAGGATGATCCGGGGGGCGTCGGGGACGGGCTGCCGGCGCAGGAGGGCGGCCTGCTCGTCGTCGATCGCGCCGATGTCGCGGAGGATCGTGATCGACCCGTTCCAGTAGGCGCGAGCCTCGTCGGGGTCGCCGAGCGCGTGGTGGGTCTCGCCGAGCCCCCACAGGGTCTCGGCCTCCTGGTAGCGGTCGCCGGCGTCGCGGGTCAGGGCGAGGCTCCGGCGGTAGTAACCGACGGCCTCGGCGGACGCGCCTGCGCGGTGGTGGGTCCAGCCGAGGTTCGCGAGCGCGATGGCCTGACCGCTGCGATCGTCCAGGTCCCGGTTGATCGAGAGCGCTCTCGTGTGGCAGGCGACCGCGTCGTCGAAGCGCCGAAGGTGCTTGTACACGAGACCGAGGTGGTTCAGCGTCGCCGCCTGGCCGTACCGGTGGTCGATCTCCTGGCAGATGGTGTGCGCGTGCTCGAGGCTCTCGATGGCCTCGGAATGGCGGGCCAGCTGGCGGAACGCGTAGCCGAGGATGTTGAGGCAGGCCTGCTCGCTGCGGCGGTCGCCGATGTCCCGCCAGACGTCCAGGGCCTGTTTCGTCGTGGCGATGGCCTCGTCGGCGTGTCCGAGGCGCACGTGGATCCAGGCGATGTCCTGCCAGGCGAAGGCCGCGCCCGTCTCGTCCCCCAGGCGATGCGCGGTTTCCGCGGCGTGGCCACGCACGGAGAGGAAGCCGTGCCATCGCCCCAGGAGATCGAAGGGCCGGTTCAGGACGGCCGTGAGCCGGACGGCGAGGGCCGGCGCGTCGCCCGCCGAGCTGAGCGCCTGGCGGATCACGGCGATCAGGTTGTCGTGTTCCCCGGCGGCCCACGCGGTGGCGTCCGCCGCCGTGGAGAGGGAGAACCCGCCTCCCGGTGGATCCGTCGCCTCGCCGGGACGATGGCGGCTCGCCGGGTTCACCAGGACGTTCGCCTGCTCGGCGGCGTCGACGTAGCAGCGCAGCACGCGGGTCAGCGCGTCGTCCCGGTCCTGACCGGAGTCCTCCCGCCGGGCGAGCTCGCGCGCGTACAGGCGCAGGAGATCGTGCGTGTGGTAGCGCCCGGGCGTCGACGATTCGAGCAGCTGGTCGTCGACGAGGCGTTCCATGCCGTCCTGTGCCCGGTGCGGGCTGACGTCGAGCAACGCGGACGCGACGGGAACGCTCACGTCGGCCCAGTCGAGCGCGCCGAGCAGCCGGAACACCCGGGCGGCGTCGCGGTCGACCGGGTCGGCGCTCGCCAGCAGAGCCCGGTAGCTGACCTCGAATCCGGTGCGCACCGCCCGGTCGCCCACCGAGAGCTCTTCGAGCCGATGCTCCTCGTCGGACAGGCGATCGGCCAGGGTGGCCACGGTCCATCGCGGCCGCGCGGCGAGGCGAGCGCCGGCGAGGCGGATCGCCAGTGGCAACCGCGCGCACATCTGCACGACGGCAGACGCGGCCTCCGGATCGGCGTCGACGCGGTCCCGGCCGACCAGGCGGGTGAGCAGGGTCAGCGCCTCCTGCTCGGACAGCACGTCGAGGTGGATGTGCGTGACGTTGTCCAGGGTGGCCAGGATCGTGCGCCCGGTGATCACGACCAGACAGCCGGGGGAGCCGGGCAGCAGCGGCCGGACCTGCTCGGCGGTCCGGGCATCGTCCAGCAGGATCAGGATGCGCTTGTCCGCGAGATGCGAGCGGTAGGTGGCCGCGAGTTCCTGGGCGTCCGTGGGGATGCGCTCGGGCGGCCGGCCGAGGCCGCGCAACAGGTGGCCGAGCGCCTCGACCACGCTCATGGGGGGCGCGGTTCCGTAGCCCCGCAGGTCGAGGTGGAGCTGCCCGTCGGGGAACCGGTCGGCCACCTGATGTCCGAAGTGGACGGCCAGGGTCGTCTTCCCGATGCCGGCCGGCCCGTCGATCGCGGCGAACGCCGTGCCGGGCGACCGCTCGACACAGGCATGGAGCTCGGCCACGTGCTGACCGCGCCCGGTGAAGTGCGCGACATCGGCGGGGAGCTGCCGCGGCGCCGGCGGTCGTTCGGCCCGCCGAACCGGCCGGACGCCGGCGTCGACATCGTTCGCGAGGATGCGGCGATGCAGGTCCTGCAGCTCGGGCCCGGGATCCAGGCCCAGCTCGTCGACGAGCGCGGCGCGGGTGTCCTGGTAGGCCTGCAGCGCCTCGGGCCGGCGGCCCGCCTGGTGGAGGGCGAGCATGAGCTGCCCGGCGAGACGTTCGTCCAGCCGGTGTTCCGCGGAACGCGCGGCGAGCTCGGCGAGCACATCGGCGTGCCTGCCCTGGCGCAACATCAGGTCCGTGCAGTCCAGTTCCGCGGCCCGTCGTTCGAGGTCGAGCGACGTGCGCAGCCCGCTGAGCCACTGCGTGTCGAGACCCGCGAACGCCTCGCCCCGCCACAGCCCCAGCGCCGTCCGGTACCGGACGGCGGCCTCGTCGGGATCGGTCGCCCGCCGGGCCGCGCCGACCAGGTGGCGGAACGTGTGCAGGTCCACCTGCATGGGGTCCACGGACAGGAGGTAGCCGCCCGATCTGCGCGTGATCTCGACGCCCTCCGCCCCCGCCAGCGCGCCGCGCAGCCGGGAGACATGGCTGTAGAGGGTGCCCCGAAGGGCTGGGTCCCCGTCCCAGACGCGGTCCAGCAGGTGCTCGACGGGCACGACGTGGTTCGCGTCGAGCAGCAGCGCGACGAACACGCACCGCCGGCGGGCCGGGCCGAGATCGACGGCTCGACCTCCGACGTGCGCCTCGACCGCACCCAGAACGCGGAACTGCGTCGTCATGCTCTCCCCAGCGTCGTCCGGGACACTACTGCCGGCCGTCGACCCGCCCACGAATCGGTGACGTGCCGTGGGAGGTGCCGATCGGCCCATCCTGTGCGCGCCGGCGCCACAGGAAGCGGACAGGAAGCGCACAGAAGTGCCTCACCTCCCGTCCATAGCTTGGGGTCGAGCCGCCACCCCACCACCGGAGGAACCCGTGAGGCACCTGCCGTCGAACGACCGGACGCCGACCTACGAGGGACGCCCCCTCGTCCGGCCCGACGACGAGGTCGTCGACCAGGGCCTCGGCTTCGACATCACGACGCTGATGAGCCGCCGGCGGGTGCTGCGGGCGCTCGGGCTCGGCGCCGCCGCCGCGGGCCTGGCGGCCTGCGCGAGCAACTCGAGCACCGCATCCAGCTCGGCCGGCGCCACGACGACGGCCGCGTCCGGCACGGGCCTGGTGGAGATCCCCGACGAGACCGCGGGCCCCTACCGGGGCGATGGCTCGAACGGGCAGAACGTGCTCACCGAGAGCGGCATCGTCCGCCGCGACATCCGGTCCAGCTTCGGCGACGCGAGCGGCACGGCCGAGGGCGTCCCGACGACCATCCAGCTCGACATCACCGATCTCGCGAACGGAGGAACGCCCTTCGCCACCGTGACCGGCGACGTGACCAGCGGCTACACCATCGCCCTCACGGCCGCCGTCGACACCACCACCACGCCGACCGCCGGCAGCGCCCCCGCCGGCGGACCGGGCGGCCCGCCCCCGTCCCGCTGATCCCTCGGCGATCGCGCCGCGGAGCTGGTCGTACGGTTCGACTTCTCCCTGTGTCTACGCGGCAACCCTCGGTAGAGTTCCGCGCGTGACCGGCCGTCGCAGATCACTCAGCCTGGTGCTCAACGGCACTTTCGGCCGCGCTCTCGAGGTGGCCGGCGAGCTCGAGGACTGCCTCCTGCTCGCCCGTGACCACGCCGGCGGGGCGGTGCAGGACGGCGGCGCGGTCGCGCTGCACAGCGTGGACGCCACGTTGTTCCGGGTGCGGGTCCTCGCCCGTGACCTCGAGGACGCCTTCATGGACGCGCTGGCCATCCGCGCCCCGCTGGTGGGCAACTACGACGGCGCGCTCGGCGCCGCGCAGGACCTGGTCACCGTGCTGCGTAGGGTCTACCCGCTCGCCATGGACCTCGACGACGGCCGCTACGCCGGCGTCATCCGCAACGTCGACCACGCGTTCGCGTGCGCGCAGGTGTTCGTCACCGTCCTGGAGATGGCCGAAGAGCGAGGGCCGGGGGAGCCGGACCTCACCGTGGTGTCACCGGACGGCGCGACGGACGCGGAGGAGATGGAAGAGCAGGTGCGAGAGCATTGGGCCCGCATCCTGCCCTTCGAGGGTGAGCGCGACTGACGGTCGGGCTCAGGCCGTCTTGTCCGGCGTGGCCACGCGCAGCTCGGCGGTCCGGGGCTGGTCGCGCCGGAAGTACTCGCTGTGGTCGGGTTCGAGGGCGGGTCGTCCGAGGATGATGTCGGCGGCCTTCTCGGCGATCACCATGACCGGCGCGTAGGTGTTGGCGTTGGTCACCACCGGCATCACCGAGGCGTCGACCACGCGCACGCCGTCCAGGCCGTGGACCTGCATCGTGTCCGGGTCGACCACGGCCCGGTCGTCGGTGCCCATCCGGCACGACCCGGAGTAGTGCATGGCCGACTTGGCGTTCGTCACCACCCAGTCCCAGATCTGGTCGTCGGTCTGGATGTCCGGGCCGGGAGCCGCCTCCCCACCGTCGTAACGGGCGAGGGCGGGCTGCGCCATGATCTCGCGGGTGACGCGGATCGCATCGATCCAGTCCCGCCGGTCCTGCTCGGTGGACAGGTAGTTGAACTGGATCGCCGGGGGCGTGCGCCAGCTCGGCGAGGTGAGCTTGATACTGCCCCGCGAATCGGAGTTCATCACGCCGACGTGCACCTGGTAGCCGTGCGGCCCGGTCGGCGACGTCGGATACGACTTCGACGCCAGCGGCAGGAACTGGTACATCAGGTTGGGGAACGCCAACTTGTCGTTGCTGCGGGCGAACCCGCCCGCGTCCCAGTGGTTGGTCGCCCCGGGCCCGCTGCGCAGGAACAGCCACTGCGCCCCGATCCACGGCGCATTCTTGAGATTGGCCGTGGGCTGCAACGACACCGGCCTGGTGCAGGAATGCTGGATCTGCACCGCCAGGTGGTCCTGCAGGTTCGCCCCCACACCCGGAAGGTGGTGCACCAACGGCACGCCCACCGATTCCAGCGCCGCGGAATCCCCCACCCCGGACAGCTGCAGGATGTGCGGGCTCTTGATCGCCCCCGCACACAGGATGACGTCGCGGCTGAGCACGTGCTGCACGTGCCCGCGCCGGTCCACGTACTCCACACCGACCGCGCGGGTGCCGTCGAACATCACCTTCGACACCGTGGTCCCGGTGCGCACGGTCAGGTTGTGGCGGCCTATCGCCGGACGCAGGTAGGCGCGGGTGGCCGACCAGCGCCGGGACTTGCGGATGTTGTGGTCGAGCGCCCCGAAGCCCTCCTGCCGGTACCCGTTGACGTCGGGCGTGGCGGCGTGCCCGGCTTCCTGCGCCGAGAGCAGGAACGCCTGCGCGAGAGGGTTGGCCGGGCGCGCCTTCTGCACCGTCAGCGGGCCGCCGCTACCCCTCAGCGGGCCGGTGACCTCCGCGTCCTCCATGCGCTTGAAATACGGCAGCACGTGCGCGTAGTCCCAGTCCTGCATTCCGGGCGCGGCGGCCCACCCCTCGTAGTCCATGGGGTTGCCACGCTGGTACAGCATTCCGTAGAGGTTGCTCGTGCCACCGAGCATCCGGCCCGCCGGGAGATTCATCCGCCGGCCCCGCAGGCCCGGCTCGGGCTCGCTGCGGTAGCGCCAGTCGTAGAAGCTCACACCTCGCGTGAATGCGATACCCGCCGGCATTCGCATCAGCACGTCCCACGAGTAGTCCGGCCGCCCGCTCTCGAGCACGAGCACCCGCCGCGCGGAGTCGGCCGACAACCGATTCGCGAGGGCCGAACCCGCAGAACCACCACCGACGATGACGTGATCGTACGAGTCGGTCACTGTTGCCCCCCTCATGGCAAGTGCCAGCCGATCCGCACCGATTCACCCGATCGGGTGGCGCAGACGGGCTTGACGGCGCAGGACGGTACACCGCGCCGCGCGGCTGCTGCCAGCCGCCTGGCGGCGCCGGGCTAACACCCCGGCGGGTGGTCTCGATAGACGGCGTGTTGGCACTGTTCCGGGGAGGCACGACCTGCATGCCGTCACGTCGGGGGCCGGTCGGATGATGGGCCGCGTGCCGTCACCGCCTGAGCTCGACGCTCCCACCGTGCCCCTGCCGCTCGGTCGGGCGGCGGACGGTTGGCGCGCCCCGCAGCACCGCGACGGGATGGCGCTCGTGCTCAGCTCGGCCGTGTCGTCCGGCGTCGGGATGCTGTTCTGGGTGCTCGCCGCGCGGCTGTTCGACCAGACCACCCTCGGGCTCAACTCCGCGGCGCTGTCGGCGATGACACTCCTCGGGTCGGCCGCCCACCTGAACCTCGGCAACGCGATCCTGCGCTTCGTCCCGGTCACCGATCGGCGCGGCGCCATCGTCGCGGGCTGCTTCGCCGTCGGCATCGGGGTGGCGGCGGTGCTCGGCCTCGGGTTCGCGGTCGGGGCGGGCGTCTGGGCCCCGGAGCTCGTGGAGGCGTTCGGCTACTCGATCCTGATCGCCTTCTTCGTGATCAGCACGCCGCTCTACACGGTGTTCGTGCTCCAGGACGCCGCCCTCACCGCGATCAAGCGCGCCGACCTGGTGCTGTGGGAGAACCTCGTGTTCTCCGTCCTGAAGGTCGGTCTGCTGGCCGTCGCGGCGTGGCTGGCCCTGGAGGGCGGGATCGCGATCGGCTGGGTGGTGGCCACCCTGCTCGTCGTGCTCGTGGTCACCGGATGGCTCACCCGCGCGGTGCGCACCGCACCGGCCCCGCCCGCGGTCCACCCGGTCACGGTGCGGGACCTCGGCGAGTTCGTGGGCGCCGACTACGCGGGCAACATCTTCTGGCAAGCCGCCGTCTTCGGGCTCCCCCTGGTCGTGATCGGTCTCGCCGGCCCGGACGGCGCCGCCGTGTACGGGGTGGTCTGGCAGATCGCCTTCGCCTTCTACCTGGTGGCGATCGGCATGGGGAAGTCGATGGTGGCGCACAACGCGGCCGCCGACCGCGCCGCGGCCGACCGCGCCCGCCGGGGGATGGAACGCAAGGCGCTCACCCTCATCGTCCCCGGGGCCCTGGTGGCTGCCGCCGCGTCCTACCCGATCCTGTGGGTGTTCGGGAGCACCTACGCCGAGACCGGCACGTTGCTGCTGGTCCTGCTGGCGCTGTCGGCGATCCCGAACGTCATCACGAACTCCACGGTCTGGGAGGCGCGCGTGAGCCGGCGCCGCGCCGTGCTGGTCGGGCTCCCGGCGGGGCTCTGCGCGGCCGTCATCATCGGCACCGTGGTCCTGGTTCCGATGATGGGCATCACGGGCGCGGGGTGGGCGTGGCTCGGCGCCCAGTGCGTGGTGGCCGTCGTGGTCCTGCTGTACCGCCGCACGACCCGGAGGACCACCTCCCCGGCGTGATCGCGGGACCGCGGAGAAATCCACCTGGTGACGCACGTCCGCCACGCGATCAGTTGAGATCGAGTGCTGCTCGGATCCGGCCGAGCCAGTCCGTGCCGAGCCGGCGCCCGTTCGGGAGTTGGTCGCCGCGATCCCAGCGCCACGTCGTGACGATCGCCAGCACGAGGATCCGGCATTCGCGGAGCAAGTCCTGGTCGACACCCGGATAGTGCTCGCCGACCTCTTCGGGCGCATGGGCGAGGTCGAACTCGACGGGCCCACGGCAACACGTCTCGAGGTCGATGAACAGCAGCCCGTTCTTCGTGGTGAGCACGTTGCCCGGGTGCGGCTCGCCGTGCAGCAGCTGCTCGGCGCCGCCACGCTCGCCGATCTGTCGTCCCAGACTTCGCAACGTGTGGCCGAGCAGCTCCCGGTCCGCGTCGGCGAGCGCCGGAGTGTGGTCGCGGTTCGCCACGAGTTGTCGAGCCTGCTCGACCCGATCCGTGAACTGAGGGGTGGGGAGATCGAGCTCGCGCATGCCGGCGTGCAGCCGCTCGAGCGCAACGGCGTAGTCGGCTGGTGAGACCTCTCGAGCTGCCACGGGTTCGTAGTAGGTCCACAGCGTGACCACGAAGCCGTCACGCTCGTATACGCGCGGCTCCACTCGCGGATCGAGAGCGGCCACGGGGCACCCGGATTCGGCGAGCCGCTGAGCGAGCTCGACCTCGAACTGTGCGACCTGGTGCGCCACAGGTGCCACGCGGGCCAGGACGTCACAGGGCATCAGACGCAGGGTGAGCTTGTTCGAGTCGTGAACAACGATCGCGTCGTCGACCGCCAGGCCGAGTGATGAGGCGGTGGACATGGCCGCGGCCACCGCACGCCGGAGCTCCGAGGCCTGCATCGTCGCCTGGCCCCTTCCCCTCTGAGTGCCGCGAAACCCTGCTCCACCCGGACGCCGGATCGGGCCTGAGGTTAGCCTAACCGGAGGGGGTGGCGGATGCGTGCGGCATGGACCGCGGTGCGCCGGAGCCGGGCGATCATGGGCAGCGCGACGGCCCGGCAGGCGTTCCGCGAGCTGACGGCGCCGGTCGCCGGGTGGCTCCGGGTGGCCACCGGGCTGGCGGTGCTCGCCGCCGTGGCCGGCCTGGTGCCGCTGGTCGGGATCTGGCTGATCGCGCGCACGGCGCTCGACGGCGGAGGGTCCGGTACGACCGGCGCGGTCGTGCTGGTCGCGGTCGGTGCGGTCGCCGCCGGCCTGTTGCGGATCGCCGCGTACGGGGTCGGCCACGCGGCCGACGTCCGGCTCGCCCGGTCGATCCGGCACGGGGTGGCCGACCACCTGGCCCGCGTGCCGCTGGGTTGGTTCGTCTCCGGAGCGGGCGAGCGCGTGCTGGCGTCCCTGCAGCACGACGTCGACGAGCTGCATGCCGCCGTGGCGCACGGTCGGGTCGACCGGGTGCTGGCGACGCTCACCCCGGTGCTGGCCCTCGGGTGGCTGCTGGCCGTCGACTGGCGGCTCGCGCTGGTGATCACGGTGCCGAGCGTGGTCTCGCTGGTGTTGTGGACGCGCTCGCTGTCGGGCGATCCGCAACGGATGCGGGCGGTGCCGCTCGCGATAGGCGCGCTCACCGACGCGGCCGCCCGGCTGGTCCGCAACATGCCGACGCTGCGGGTCACCGGCCGGCGCGCCGACACGGACCTGCTCGCGGCCGCCGACCGCCTCCGGGACGCGCTCACCTCGGCGGTGGCCCTGCGCGAGCGGCGGGGCGCGCGAGCGAACGCGCTGGTCGCGCCGGTCGTCACGCTGGCACTGGTGCTCGCCGCGGGCGCCGCGATGATCGCGGGCGGCCTGCTGCCCGTCGCCAACCTGTTGCCGTTCCTGCTCGCCGGGATCCTGGTCGCGGGGATCACCCGGTTCCCGGAGACCGGCGCGTCGATGCGGATCGCGTGTGACGCCGCGGAGCGGCTGCAAGGGGTGCTGGCGCTGCCCGTGCTGCCCCGGCCGGAGGAGGGGCGGATCCCGGACGGGAGCCGGGTCGAGCTCAGCGGGGTCGAGTTCGGCCACGATCCCGAGCGCCGCGTGCTGCACGGGATCGATCTCGTGCTCGAGCCCGGCACGGTCACCGCGCTGGTCGGGCCGTCCGGGGCGGGGAAGTCCACGCTCGCCGGGCTCGTCGCGCGCTTCCACGACCCGGACACCGGATCGGTGCGCCTCGGCGGGGTGGACCTGCGCGAGATCGAGGAGGGCGAGCTGTACCGGCGGGTGGGGTTCGTCCTCCAGGACGCCGTGGTGCTGCGCACCTCGCTGCGGGACAACATCCGGCTGGCCGTCCCGGACGCCGACGACGAGGCGGTCACCGCGGCGGCGGTCGCCGCGGGGATCCACGAGAAGATCGCCGCACTGCCGCAGGGCTACGACACCGTCGCCGGGCAGGACGTGCAGCTCTCCGGCGGGGAGCGGCAGCGGATCGCGATCGCCCGCGTGCTGCTCGCCGATCCGCCCGTGCTCGTGCTCGACGAGCCGACCGCCCACGTCGACCCGGAGGCGGAAGCGGACATCCAGGACGCGCTCGCCCGGCTCGCTTCCGGACGGGTCGTGCTGGTGGTCGCGCACCGGCTGACCACCGTCACCGGTGTCGACCGGATCGTCGTGCTCGACGGCGGCCGGGTCGTGCAGTCCGGCCGGCACGAGGAGCTGGTCGGGGTCCCGGGCACCTACCGGGAGCTGTGGGAGGCGCACACCGGTGCGGGGGTGGCGGCATGATCCGCGACCTGTTCGCGATCCTCGATCCGGACACCGCGGCGGCGAACCGCCGCCAGCTGGGGCGGATCGCGGCCTACGCGGTGGCCGAGGGCATCGCGTTCGGGCTCACCCTTCCGGTGATCGCGGCGCTGCTGCGCGGTGACGTCGCCGGGGCGGTGCCGTGGCTGGTGGGCCTGGTGGTGGCCACCGTCGCCGCGATGACCGCCCGGCAGTGGCAGATCCAGGGTGCCGCCGCCACTGCCATCGTGACGATCCACTCGCTGCAGCAGCGGGTGGCCCACCACGTCGTGGCGTTGCCGGTGGACTGGTTCACCCCGGCCCGCACCGGGACGCTGCCGCAGACCCTCGCGTGGGGCACGGTCCACTCCGGTCGTTCCGCGCCGTACTCGCTGATCGCCGTCATCGGGGGCGTGCTGACCCCGGCCGTCGTGCTGTCGGCGGCCGCGCTGGTGGACTGGCGACCGGCGGCCGTGATGGCGGTGAGCGCCGCGCTGCTCGCGCTGGTCCATCGGGCCACGACCGCGACGATCGACCAGGTCGAGGAACGCACCCACGCCGCGTCGGCCGAGGCCACCGCCCGCGTCGTCGAGTTCGCGCAGGCCCAGCCGACGCTGCGCGCCACCGGCCGCGACGGGCTGGGCCGGCGGCTCCTGACCGACGCCCTCGACGAGCAGCACGCGGTGGCCCGCACCATGGTCGTGCGCGAGGTGGTGGCCCGTGCCGGGTTCGGTTCCGCGGTCGAGCTCGGCATCGCCGCGCTGGTGGCCGTCATCGGCTGGCTGCTCACCCGCGACGGGGCCGCCACGGCGATGCTGGTCGCGTTGCTCGTGCTCACCCTCCGGTTCGCCGAGCCCATCGCCACCCTCGGCGACACGGTGCGCGCCACGCGGTTCGCCCGGGTCAACCTGCGCCGGGTCCGAGCCCTGCTCGAGGTGCCGCCGCTGCCGGTCAGCGCCGCGCCGACGGAGGTGCCGCCCGGACCGGTCGACGTCCGGATCGAGAATCTGACCTTCGCCTACCCGGGCAGCGACCCGGTGCTGCACGAGCTCGACCTGCACGTGCCCGCCGGCACCACCACGGCGCTCGTCGGGCCGTCGGGTGCGGGCAAGAGCACGGTCCTGCGGCTGGTCGCGCGGTTCGCCGACCCGCAGGCCGGCACGGTGCGGCTCGGCGGCGTCGACGTGCGCGACCTTGCGCCGGCCGACCTCTACGGCGCCCTGGACGTCGTCCTGCAGGACGTCGTGCTGACCGGCGCCACGATCCGCGACAACGTCCTGGGGGCGAGTGGTTCGGCGAGCCCCGAGGAGCTCGCCGACGCCGCCCGCGCGGCGGGCCTCACCGAGACGATCGCTCGGCTCCCGGAGGGCTGGGACACCCCGGTCGGCGACGGCGGGTCCGGGCTGTCCGGCGGTGAGCGGCAACGCGTGGCGCTGGCCCGCGCCGCGCTGCACGACGCGCCCGTCGTGCTGCTCGACGAGGCCACCGCGGCGCTCGACGCCGTCCACGAACGGACCGTCGGGAGCTGGATCGACGAGCTGCACGGCCGGCGCACCGTGATCGTGGTGGCCCACCAGCTGTCCACGATCGCCGCCGCCGACCGGATCGTGCTGCTCGACGGCGGGCGCATCGTCGAGTCGGGCAGCCACCAGGACCTGCTCGCCGCGGGTGGCCGGTACGCGCGGATGTGGAACACCCGCCGCCGCTCCCACGGCTGGCGCCTCCAACCGTGAGCTCTGAGGCAGGGTGATCTCGTGGAGTTCTCCGATGTCGTCCGCCGCCGTCGCATGGTTCGCGACTACGACCCCGACCGGCCGGTGCCGCCGGAGGTGCGGGAGCGGCTGCTCGAACACGCCATCCGGGCGCCGTCGGCGGGGTTCAGCCAGGGGTGGGCGTTCCTGGTGCTGGAGTCGCCGCAGGAGCGGGAACGGTTCTGGGCGGCCACCACCGACAGCGGCGCCCCCGACCGCTGGCTGAGCCGGATGCGGCGGGCTCCGCTGCTGATCGTGCCGCTGTCGCACAAGGCGGCGTACCTGGACCGCTACTCCGAACCGGACAAGGGCTGGTCCGACCGCGACGAGCGTCGCTGGCCGGTGCCCTACTGGGACATCGACACCGGGATGGCGGCCCTGCTCATGCTGCTCACCGCGGTGGACGACGGTCTGGGCGCCTGCTTCTTCGGCGTCCCGCCGACCCGGATCGACGATTTCCGCAAGGTCTTCGGCGTGCCCGACGAGTACACACCGATCGGCTGCGTGTCAGTGGGCTACGCAGGCAAGGACGACCCACGCAGCCCCTCGCTCCGCCGAGGCCGCCGAGAGGTGGCCGAGGTGGTCCACCGCGGTCACTGGTAGCGCCATGGCTCCATAGTGCGTCGGATGGGTCCTTTAGCATTCGCTCGTGCCCGGCTTTTGTGAGTTCGACCTTCTCGATGCTTCTGGGCTGCCTCCTCGGCAGCAGCGGATTCTCGTCGCCATCAGGGACTGGGTCGTTCGGTACGGGTATCCGCCCAGTACGCGGGAGATCGGTGATGCCGTCGGGCTGAGGTCGGCCTCCTCGGTGTCGAAGCACATGGCGAGCCTGGAGGAGAAGGGGTTCCTCCGGCGCGGCACGGCGATGTCCCGGCCGATCGACGTGCGCGCGTTCCTGCAGGAGCCCCAGGCGGAGGCCGGCGGCGACTCGGTGCCCGTCCCCGTGGTCGGTGACATCGCCGCGGGCACTCCCATCCACGCCGAGGAGCACGTCGACGACGTCCTCACGCTGCCCCGCGACCTCGTCGGGCGCGGCACCGTGTTCGCTCTGCGGGTCCGCGGTGACTCCATGGTCGATGCCGCGATCTGCGACGGTGACACGGTGGTGGTGCGGCAGCAGTCCGAGGCCTACTCGGGCCAGATCGTCGCCGCGATGATCGACGGCGAGGCCACGGTGAAGGTGTACCGCCGCCGGAACGGCCACGTGTACCTCGAGCCGCGCAACCCGGCCTACGACGTCATCGACGGTGACGAGGCCGCCGTGCTGGGCATCGTCGTCTCGGTGCTGCGCAGCGTGTGAACCTCAGCCCATGCGGGGGCGGGCGAAGCCGTCGTAGGTGCCGTCGTTGCGGGCGATGTGCAACCAGCCGTTCACCCATTCCTGGGTGACCACGTCGCCCCTCGGCAGCAGGTAGGCCTTCTCGGAGAACGTGAACGGCGCCTCGGGGTGCACCGCGCACAGCTCGGGGTGCTGCTGCTGTTGCCAGCGGGTCTCGGTGGCGTCGGTGATCATCAGGTCGGCCCGGCCGGCAAGGATCTCCTCGAAGATCGTGTTGTTGTCGGGGTGCGGGACGATGGTGGCCTGCGTGAGGTTCGCCTCGGCGAACTGCTCGTTCGTGCCACCGGGGTTGACCACCGCGCGCACGCCGGGCTGGTTGATCTGCTCCACGGTCTGGAAGCGGCCGACGTTCTCGCAGCGCGTGATCGGCGTCTTGCCGTCCACGAGGTAGGCGTCGCTGTAGAACGCGCGCTTCGCCCGCTCGGTGGTGACGGAGATGCCGCCCATGGCGATGTCGCACGTCCTGCCGAGGTCGTCCACGAGCGTGCCCCACGTGGTCTTCACGAGCGTGAGCCGCACACCGAGCTTCCCGGCGAGGTCGCCCGCCATGTCGATGTCGATGCCGTCCCACCGGCCGGTGGCCTCGTCGAGGTGGGTGAACGGGCGGTAGTCGCCGGTGCTGCAGACCTTGATCTCACCGTTCGCGAGCACGGTGTCGAGCACGCTTCCCGCCGGGGCGCTCGCGGGCTCGGGCTGCGGGTCGGCGGAGCATCCGGCCACGAGGGCCACGGCGGCCAGGCCGCCCATCACGATCCGTGCCACCCGGCCTGCTGCGATCATGGAGGGAACCTACCTGGACGCCGTCACGATCCACATCGCCGACGGGTACGTGACGCCCTCGGGCCCGAGGTGCCCCTCCAGCGTGGCGCGCAGCGCGGCCTCGGCCTCGGCGCGGGCGGCGCCGTCGAGCTCGGTGAGGAGGGTGCCGAGCATCCCGCGGACGTATCGCTCGGCCGTGGCCAGGTCCGGGCCGTAGTACATCGGCTCGCGGACGCTCACCAGATCCGGTTCGGCGAAGCCGGCGGTGGTGAGGAGCGTGCGGACGCGTTCCGGGTCGCCGAGCGCGAACGGGCCGGGGGCGTCCGGCGGTGGCATGGGGAGATCCCGGCCGACGGCGATCGCCTCCCGGACCGCCGTCAACCACGGGTTCTCCGCCATGCCCTGCCAGACCAGCAGCACCAGGCGGCCGTCCGGCTCGAGCGCGCGGGCGAGGTTGGTGAACGCCGCCACCGGGTCGCCGAAGAACATCACGCCGTTGCGGCTGATCACCCGGTCGTAGCGGGCCTCGCCGAGGTCGGCGACCTGCACATCGGCCTGGACGAACGTGACGTTCGCGAGGCCCTCCGCGGCGGCGCGCCGGCGGGCGAGTTCGAGCATCCGTGCGGACAGGTCCACGCCGGTGGCGCTCGCCGCCCGCCGCGCCGCCTCGCGCGTGGTGAGCCCGTTGCCGCAACCGACGTCGAGGACGTGGGCGGTGGGCTCGATCGCCGCGGCATCCAGGAACGGCTGCATGTAGCGGGCGACGCCTGCGTCGAACTGGTCGGCGTTGTCGGCCCAGAAGTCGCCGGTGGGGCCGTCCCATGCGGTGGCGGCGTCGGCGTTGGACGGGTGGACGCCGCTCATCGGCGTGCCGTCGCTGCCATCAGCTTCTCCTCCGCGTCCGGACCGGCGGCGACTCGCGGCAGCCGCAGCACGAACCACAGGCCGGCGAGCCACCAGACCCCGACGATCAGCCACTCCGCGGGCCAGGCGAGCGCCGCCGGCATCCCGGGCAAGTACAGCACGGCGAGCCCGAAGCTCAGCACCACGGCGGCCCATCCGACCACGGGACCAGCCGACACGCGGAACGGCCGCGGCATGTCCGGTTCGCGGCGGCGCAGCACGAGGAAGGACAGGGAGACGAGGAGGAAGGCGATCACGATGTTGATCCCGCCCGCGTCGACGAGCCACACCAGCATCTGCCGGCCGAACAGCGGCGCGATGACCGACAGGCCACCGATGACCAGCAGCGCATGGGTGGGCGTGCGGTAGCGCGGGTGCAGGTAGGCGAACCAGCGGGGGAGCATCCCCGACTCCGCCATCGCGTAGAGGATGCGGCTCGCGCCGATGAGGAACCCGTTCCAGCTGGTGAGGATGCCGGCGATGCCGCCGAGGATGAGCAGGGTGCCCATCGCCGGGCTGCCCCACAGCGCGGCCATCCCGTCGGCGGCGGCGAGCTCGGACGCGGCCAGGTCGGCGTGCGGGAGCGCGGAGCTGACGCTGAGGACCACCACGACGTAGAACGCGGTGGCCATCAGCACCGAGACGACGAGCAGCTTTCCCACCTGCCGCTGGGGCAGGTCGATCTCCTCGGCGGACTGCGGGATCACGTCGAAGCCGACGAACAGGAACGGGGTCGCGACGAGCACCCCGACGAACCCGGCGAGCCCGCCGGTGAACCACGGCTCGAAGTGGCGGGCCTCGCCGCCGACGAACGTGCCCGTGAGCAGCACGAGACCGACCCCGAGGAGGAACGCGACGGCGATGGTCTGGACGACGCTGGCCGGGCGGATCCCGATGTAGTTGACGGCAGTGATCAGGACCGCGCCGGCGATCCCGACCAGTGCCCAGGTGGCATAGACGTCGTAGCCGGCCACCGACCACAGCCGCCCGGCCAGCATGTCCGGGGCGAGGTAGAGCACGGTCTGCGGCAGCGCGACCGCCTCGAACGCCACCACCGAGACGTACCCCAGCACGATCGCCCACGACGTGACGAACGCCGGCCGCGAACCGAGGGCGCGCAGCGCGTAGTTGTGCTCGCCGCCCGCCCGCGGCATCGCGGAGACGAGCTCCGCGTAGGTCAGCCCGACGAGCGTCATGACCACGCCGCCCGCGACGAACGCGAGCGCCGCGCCGAGCGTGCCCGCGTCCTCCAGCCAGCCGCCCACCAGCACGACCCAGCCGAAGCCGATCATCGCGCCGAATCCGACGGCCAACGTGTCCCAGCGTCCGAGTGCCTTGATGAAGCCGGTTTCCTCACGGTTGCTCACGGGCCGCTCCTTCCTCCGGAGAAGGAGCCGATGATCACATCTTCGTGCCCGTTGAACCAGACCCGCCGGACGATTCGCGCACGACGATCTCGTACGGCACGACGACCGACCCGGGTGGCCCACCCGGCTGCTCGATCCGGTCGACCAGCCGCCCGACCGCGGCGGTGGCGAGCTCCCGCAGGTTCGGGCGCACCGTGGTGAGCGGGGGATGGGCGTACTCCGCCTGTGGCGTGTCGTCCCAGCCGGTGACGGCGACGTCCTCGGGCACCCTCCGCCCGGCCCGGCGCAGCGCGTGCAGCGCACCGAACGCCAGCAGGTCGTTGGCGCACACCAGCCCGTCGAGCGCGGGGTTCGCGGCCACGAGTCGGGCCGTGGCCTCGGCGCCGTGATGCATGGTGAAGCCGTCGACCTCGACCAGCAGGGCGGGGTCCGGGGCGATCCCGGCGGTGCGCAGCGCTGCCGAGAAGCCGTCGATGCGCTGGCCCCCGGGTTCCGGCGGGCCTGCCGGGCGGTGGCCGAGGAAGGCGATCCGCCGCCGGCCCGCGTCGAGCAGGTGCGCCGTGACGTCGCGGGCGGCGAGCCGGACGAGCTCGGCGGGCGGGGTGCAGGTGGGGCTGAAGATCACCCCGTCGAACGCGACCCGCAGCAGCGACGCCGCTGCCCACTGCTCCTCGACCGGCTGCCGGCCCGCGGTCTCGACGAAGACGGCGTAGCCGCGCTCGCCGGCTGCGGCGAACACCGCCTCGACGAGCATCGAGAAGTACGGGTTGACGATGTCGGGCACCACGAGCGTCGGCGCGTGGGAGCGGCCCTGCCGCAGGCTGCGGCCCGCGATGTCGGGGCGGTAGTCGAGCGCTTCGATCGCGGCGAGCACCCGGGCCCGGGTGGCCGGGGCGACGTTGGTGCGCTCGTGCACGACATTGGTGACGGTCTTCCACGACACCCCGGCCAGCGCCGCCACGTCCTTGATCGTGGTTGTTCTCAATGCGCCTCCGCTTCGCTCCCGGCGCGGCGCACTACGAGCGATCCTCACATGCGGCGGGGCGCAGTTGCGCCTTGCGCACCGCCTCGACATCGAGCTTCACCGACCGGTCGAACCGGTAGATGCCGTTGCGCTCCTGCATGAGGTCGGTCAGCTGGGTGTAGCAGTAGCCGAACATCTCCGGGTCGGCGAGCAGTGCTCCGGTCAGCCCGGCGAAGCGCTCGTGGAACCCGGCCTCGTCACGTACCCGGGTGCCGTAACCCCACGACTCGTTGCGGTTCTCCCCGTCGGCATCGGCGGCGTCCGGGTCCCACCAGATCCCGCCGAACTCGGAGACGAAGTACGGCTGCCCGGCGTAGGGCAGCGAGATCGGCGCGCCGTCGTGCAGGTTGGTGTGCGGCCGCTCGTCGGCGAGGCCGCCGACCTGCTCGGCGAACCGCGCCGGGTCCTGCTCGTAGTTGTGCGAGTCCCAGACGTCGGTCTCGGGCACCCGGTGCGAGTAGCCGGACGCGTCGAGCACCGGCCGGGTGGGGTCGGCCAGCTTCGTGGCGAGGAACATTGCCCGCGTCACGTCGTCGAGCACCGTGATCCGGTCGTGCAGCACCTGCCACGTCTCGTTGAGCGGGCACCAGCCGACGATCGCCGGGTGGTTGTGGTCGCGCTGCAGCACCTCCAGCCACTGCGTCACGAACGTGGCGGTCGGCTGCTGGTGGTCGCCGTCGCGGCCGTGACCACCGGCCCCCCAGTCGCCGAACTCGCCCCAGACCAGGTAACCGAGCCGGTCGGCGTGGTAGAGGAAGCGCTCCTCGAACACCTTCTGGTGCAGCCGCGCCCCGTTGAAGCCGGCGGCCATCGCGAGCTCGATGTCGCGGACGAGGGCCTCGGCGCTCGCGACCGGCCCCCGTCCTCGGAGAGCTCGACCACGAGGCGGTGGCCGGGCCGGTTGGCCGTCACGGGCGCCTCGACCGCGAGCGAGCGTGCCGCGAGGTTCGGGGTGACCCGCACGCGGTGGACGCGCAGCTGGGGCACGGCCTCCAGCCACACCGTCTGCCAGATCCCGGTGGTGCGCGTGTGGAGGCAGGTGTGGTTGGCGTAGGTGGCGGCCTGCTTGCCACGGGCCTGCGGGCCGTGGTGGGTGTCGCGGGCGCGCACGACGATCCGCACGCGCTCGCCCGCACGGGCGCCGAGGTCGGCGGTGAAGGGCGAGAAGCCGCCGCGGTGCCGGACGACCTCGGTGCCGTCCACCCAGACCGTGGCGTCGTGGTCGACGGTCCCGAAGTGCAGCAGCACCCGCCGGCCCGCCCACTCCGCGGGGATCTCGACCGTCCGGGCGTACCAGACCGCCTTCAGGAAGTCGGTGACGTGCACGCCGGACGTCGTGGTTCCACTGTCCACCGAGTCCGGTGGTCGCGAGGCCCGTGGGATTCTCACGTTGTTACCGGCACGATGTCCGGGCGTCGGTGCGCTGTCAAGGGGCGGTACGAGGGTCAGAGCTCCGCGAGGCGGCGTGCCAGGAATCGTCGCTCCACGTCGGTGGTGGTGAGGTCGAGCGCGCGGTGGAAGGCCGCGCGGGCGGCGGGCGGATCGCCCAGGCGGCACAGCAGCTCGGCCCGGGTGGAGTGCAGGTACCGGTAGCCGTCGAGGTCGGCGGCCACGGCGTCGACGATCGCCAGCGCGGCGCGCGGGCCCGAGGTCTCGGCCACCGCGACCGCACGGTTGAGCTCGACGACGGCGGAGCCGGTGAGCTCCCCGAGCGTGGCGTAGAGGGTGGCGATGTGCGCCCAGTCGATCGGGTCCTCGGTCTGCAGGGCGGCGATGGCGGCTTGCACGGCGTAGGGGCCGTGGGCACCGGGCAGCAGGGCACGCCCCTCCTCGATCTGCGCGGCGTTCCACCGGGAGCGGTCCTGGTCGGCCAGCAGGACGAGCTCGCCGTGGTGGGTGCGGGCATCGCGGCGGGCGTCGTGCAGCAGCATCAGGGCGAGCAGGGCGCTCGGCTCCGGCTCGTCGGGCAGGAGTTCCACCAGCATGCGACCCAGGTGGATCGCCTCGGCGGCGAGGTCGGCGCGCTGGTCTCCGTAACCCTGGTTGAAGATCAGGTAGAGCACCGCGAGAACCGTGCCGAGGCGGGCGGGGAGGAGGTCCTCGCCGGGCACCGCGAACGGGATCCCGGCCGCTCTGATCTTCGTGCGGGCCCGCGTGAGCCGGCGCTTCATGGTCTCCTCGGACACCAGGAACGCCCGGGCGATCTCCACCGTGGACAGCCCGCCCAGCGCGCGCAGCGTCAGCGCCACCCGGGCTTCGGGCGCCAGGGCCGGGTGGCAGCACAGGAAGACGAGCTCGAGGCGTTCGTCGGGGATCGCGGTAGCGGGCATCGGTGTCTCCGCTGGTGGCGGCAGGAGCTGGAGCTTCTCGGCGTGCCGGCGTTCGCGCCGGAGCCGGTCGATCGCCTTGTTGCGCCCGACGGTCACGAGCCACGCCCGCGGCTCGTCGGGCAGCCCGTCCCGGGCCCAGCGCTGGGTGGCCAGGGCGAACGCCTCCTGGGCGGCCTCCTCCGCGACGTCGACGTCGCGGCAGAAGCCGACCAGGGAGGCGACGACCCGGCCCCACTCGGCCCGGAAGATCTCGGCGAGCACCGTTACCGCGGCGTCAGCGGCCGCACCTCGACCGACCCGCCGAACCGCAGCGCCGGGATCCGCCCGGCCACCTCGAGTGCGCTGTCGAGATCGGGCGCCTCCAGCAGGAAGTACCCGCCGAAGATCTCCTTGGTGTCCGCGAACGGGCCGTCGGTCAGCAGGATCTCCCCGTCGGTCAGTCGAACGGTGGTGGCGGTTTCCGCGGACTGGAGGTGCTCGCCGCCGATCACGTGCGGGTCGGTGTGGAACGCCATGTACTCGGCGGCGAGGGCGGCGCGCTCGTGCTCGTCGAGCGGGTCGTCGGCACCGGGGCGTTCGTTGATCAGCAGTGCGTACCGCATCAGCGCTCCTCGGGGTTCTGTCGGTCGTACACCTTGCTCATGCCGTCCTCCTCATCCGGTCCTGTCGTGAGGGGACGACCGACCGTGGCCGGGCGGGACAGCGCAGCTGTGTGACGCCGGTCACGTCGGTCGAGCGTCAGCCGGCGTCCTTCGGTCCGCTCAGAGTGCTGAGATGCATGGCCAGTATCGCGTGGAGCCGGTCGGCTGTGGTGATCTCCGGCTGGGTCGCGGCGTGGATCGCGAGGCCGTCGAGCACGGCGTGGAGCCGATCGGTCTCGAGATCGATGTCGATGTCGTCGCCGCCGATCGCCGTCACCCAGCGGCGGCAGCCGGCGCGGAGCGCGTCGTAGCTCTTCTTGCTGCACTCGCGCAGTTCCGGGTCGACCAGGGCGCGTGCGGTGAACGCCAGCCACACCTCGTTCTCCTCGCGGCGCTCCTCGTCGAGGGGGAGCAGCTCGCCGAGGAACCGCTCTGCGGCGAGGCGGGGGTCGCCGGTCGGGTCGAGGGCGTCGAGGCGGCGCTCGATGCGGTCGACCACGTGGTTCATCGCGAAGACCAGCAGTTCGGCCTGGGTCGTGAACATGTGGCGCAACGAGCCGCTGGACAGCCCGGCCTCGCGGGCGACGTTGCGCACCGATGCCCGCTCGAGCCCGTCGCGGCGGATCACCCGCCAGGCTGCCTCGGCGAGGTGTCGACGCCGTTCGGCCGGATCGACGATCTTCGGCACGACACTTTTATAGCACAGCTGTGTTAGTGTCATAGGCGACTAGCACGGCTGTACTAAAAAAAGGACGTGTCATGGCGAACGCCACCCTGCTGAGCGCGTCGACATCGCTCGGCAGACTGGCGCGCCGGCGAAGTGTCCGCATCACCGCGGGTGCCTGGCTTGCCGCCAACGTCATGGTGCTGCTCGTCGCGGACGACACGCTGCCCTTCGGCTGGCCGGCGGTCCGGGGCTCCTCGGTCGACCACGTGGCGGGCGCCAACATCGGGATGCTGGGGATCTTCGGCCTGATGGCCGTGACCTGCCTGCTGACGCGACGGCGCGTGCGGCCCGACCTCGCCGCCAGGGCGCCGGACCTGGCCACCACGCGGCGGGAGACGCTGCTGTTGCTCGCCTACGGCGCACTCGCCCTCGTCGTCGGGTTCGCGCTCGCCCGGCTGTTGGGCTGGCACCCCTTCGGGCTGCACCTCGCGGGCTCGATCTTCGGTACCCACGACCACGTCACGCCGGTCGAAGCGATCGCGTGGGCGGCCTACAACCTCGTCGTCTACGCGGTGGTGCCGTTGGTGTACTTCCGGCGCAGGTACTCGGCGGAACGACTGAATCTGGTGTCCGGCGACCGGCGCAACGACGCCCGGGTGATCGTCGTCGTGCTGCTCGTCGAGTCGGCGATCCAGTTCGCCACGCTGTCGACGGTGGTCGGGCGGCTCACTCCCGGGCAGTACCTCGTCGGCCTGCCCGTGACGTTCGCGCTCTACCTCGCCGGGGCCGTGCTGCCGGCGATGGTCTTCATCTACTGCATCCTGGTGCCGCGGTTCCTCAAGCTGACCGGCTCGACCGCGACGACGGTCGTGCTCGGCGGCGTGACCTACACGCTCCTGCACTTCTGGGACGCGTGGACGGTGTTCACGTCGCCGGCCAACGGGTTCCTCTCGATCGCTTTCCTGTTCTTCACCTACTTCGGGCCAGGAATGATGAAGACCGTTCTGACCGTACGCACGGGAAACGCGTGGACGCACGTGTGGGCCTATCACGCCATCGCACCGCACACTCTCATCGACACGCCGCATGTCGTGGAGATATTCCGGGTGCGGTGACGGAATATGAATCAGCGAGGGAGATCATGAACGACGACGTCACCCGCTACATCGACCAGGGGCTGCCCTGGCAGGTCGACGTATGTGGAAAGCTTCGGGAGGCCGTGCACCAGGCCATTCCCGGGGTCGAGGAGAAAATGCAGTACGGCAAGCCGCATTTTCTGCGGAACGGTGAGCATGTCGCCGTGATCCACGTGGCCAGGGGAAAGGTCACCCTCATGGTGTTCAATGCGGCAGAAATCGCTCCGGTCAAGGGTGTGCTGAGATCCCTCGGGAACGGCGATCGCAAGGCCTTCGACGTCAGTGAGGATCAACGCGTCGACCATGCGCTGATCGCCGACGTCCTGGCCAAGGTCAGTAGCACTCTGTAGTACTGGCAGCCCGGCAGGTGCCATGCCGGTGTCGGCCGCCGTTCGGCAGCGGGCCACTCACAGTTTGCTTTCAGTCTCCAGGGATAGCCTGGCAAGCGTCCACCGGTCTGAGAGCGTGAACCGAGGTGTGAAGGCCCACCATGTCCGAGCAGACGTACGACTTCGTGATCGTGGGCGGCGGCGCGGCCGGCTGCGTGCTCGCCAACCGGCTGAGCGCAGACCCGGGCACCCGCGTCCTGCTCCTCGAGGCGGGGCGGCCGGACTACTGGTGGGATCTCGCGGTGCACCTGCCGCTCGCGATGGGCATGCCGGTGGGCAGCCCGTCGCACGACTGGCGCTACGTGTCCGAGCCCGAGCAGCTGCTGCAGTCCCGGCGCATCGAGCACCCGCGCGGCAAGGTGCTGGGCGGCTCCACCAGCATCAACGGGATGCTCTACACCCGGGGCAACCGGGCGGACTACGACCGGTGGGCGAAGGAGACCGGCACCGACGAGTGGGACTACGCCCACTGTCTGCCCTACTACCGTCGGCTCGAGGGGCGGGTGGGCGAGGCCGAGGACGCCTTCCGCGGGCGCAGCGGCCCGCACCACCTCGTGCCGAGCCCGACCGACGGGCCGATCTTCGACGCGTTCTTCGAGGCCACCCGCCAGGCGGGCTACGCCGTGCTGAACGACACCAACGGTTCGGAGCAGGAGGGGTTCGCGCCGCTCGACCAGGGAGTCCGCGGTGGCCGGCGGGAGTCGGCCTCCCGGGCCTACCTGTGGCCGGCGCGCGGGCGCGCCAACCTGGACATCCGCACCCGGGTGCTGGTCACGAAGGTCGAGGTCGAGGGTGGCCGCGCGGTCGGCGTGCGGTTCCGGCAGGGCGAGGCCGAGACGCTCGCGCGGGCGGGCGAGGTCGTGCTGTCCGCGGGGGCGATCGGCTCGCCGCAGATCCTGCAGCTGTCGGGGATCGGTGCCGCCGCGCACCTGCAGGCGCTCGGCGTGCCCGTCGTGCAGGACCTGCCGGGTGTCGGCCAGTCGCTGCAGGACCACTTCGCGGTGCATATCCAGCACACCTGCCTGCAGCCGGTGTCGATGGCATCGGTCCGCCGCAAGTCGCACTGGCCGAAGATCGTCGCTGAGGCGCTGCTGTTCGGCCGCGGGCCCGGTGCCTGGAACCCGATGCGGGTCGGCGGGTTCCTCCGCAGCTCGCCGGAGCAGAGCTACCCGGACCTGTTCTTCGTGCTCGCCCCTCTGGCGATGCAGAGCGAGGAGCGGTCGATGCCGGTCGACCAGCACGGCTACCAGATGCACGTCGAGGTGATGCGCTCCGGCGCGCGCGGGTCCACCCGGATCACGTCCACCGATCCCACGGCACACCCTTCGGTGCAGCTCAACTTCCTCTCCGGGGCCGAGGACCGCACGCGCTGGCTCGCCGCCCTGCGGGTGGCCCGGGAGCTGCTCGCGCAGCCGGCGATGCAGCACCTCGACGGCGGCGAGTGGCTGCCCGGTGCCGACGTCAGCTCCGACGACCAGGTGATGGAGTGGGTGGCCCGCACCGGGCAGCCGGGCCTGCACCTGTCGTGCAGCGCGCGGATGGGCACCGACGAGGGTGCTGTGCTCGACCCGGCCACGATGCGGGTGCGCGGAGTCGAGGGCCTGCGCGTGGTCGACGCCGCGGCGTTCCCGTCGATCACCAACGCCAACACGTACGCGCCCACGCTGATGCTCGCGGAGAAGGCCGCCGACATCGTCCTCGGCAACACCCCGCTCGCGCCGGAGTACCCGGCGGTGCCCGGGCGGGCGAGCGACACCGCGGGGGCCGACGCGGGCAATGCCTGAGGGTGGTGCTCCGGGCCGGTCCCGCCTGCGAGGGGTCCTTGCCGGCTGGAGCGCCCCGCAGCACCGCGACGGGCTCGCGCTCGTGCTCAGCTCGGGGCTCACCTCGGTCATCGGGCTGCTCTACTGGGTGGTGGCCGCCCGGCTGTTCCCGCCGGACATCGTCGGCGTCAACAACACGCTGATCTCGACGATGACGCTGATCGGGGTGGCCGCGCAGCTCAACCTCGGCAACGCGCTGCTGCGTTTCGTCCCCGTGGCCGAGCGCTCGGCCCGGCGGCTTGTGCTCACCTGCTACGCGGTGGGGGCCGTGGCCGCCGCGGTGGTGGGCGGGATCTTCGCGCTCGGAGCCGGATGGTGGGCGCCCGAGCTGCAGGAGGCGGTCGGCGGCGGCCCGCTGGTGGCGTTCTTCGTGCTGTCCACGCCGATCTGGACCGTGTTCGTCATCCAGGACTACGTGCTCACCGCGGTCAAGCGCGCCACGATCGTGCCGCTGGAGAACCTGGTGTTCTCGCTGCTGAAGATCGCGCTGCTCGGGGTGGGGGCGCTGGTCGCGTTCGGCGGGGCGATCGCGGTGTCGTGGATCGTGGCCACCGCGTTGATCGTGCTCGCCGTCACCGGGTACCTGCTGCGCGTCCTGCCGGGGCCCGCCCCCGGCGAGGCGCCCGTGGCGTCACCGGTCCGGCCGCGCACCGTGGCCCGGTTCGTGTCGGCCGACTGGACCGGCGGGCTGTTCACGAACGCCGTTGAGTTCGGCCTCCCGCTGCTGGTGCTCGTGACGCTCGGCGCCGAGCAGGCCGCGACGTTCGGCGTGGCGTGGGCCATCGCGTACGGGCTCTACCTCGTCTCGCACGGGATGGGGCAGTCGCTGGTGGCGCACGTGGCCACCGACCCCGCCGCGCTGGACGCCGCCCGGCGCAGCATGGTGACGAAGTCGTTCGCCCTGGTCCTGCCGGCCGCGCTCGTGATCGTCCCGGGCGCCGGGCTCATCCTCTCGGTCTTCGGTGCGCACTACGCCGCCACCGGCACCGCGCTACTGGCGCTCAGCTCCCTGTCGGCTTTGCCGAACGTCATCGTCACGGCGGCGCTCTTCGGCGCCCGCGTGCGGCAGCAGCGCGCCGTGCTGCTCGGCGTGCCGGCGGCGGTCGCGGTGCTGGTCATCCCGCCCGCGCTGGTGTTGATGCCCACGTTCGGGCTCACCGGGGTGGGGATCGCGCTGTTGGTCGGGCAGTCGGTGGTGGCCGCCGCGATCCTGCTCCGCCACTGGCTGTCGAGGAGGCGTCTCACCCGGCCCGCATGAGGCGGTGGATCCAGACCTTCGGCAGGCGGGTCGGCGAGGTCTGCACCGACGCCCAGCGCGTGCGGGCGGCGGTGAGGAACTCCTCGGCGAGCGGGCGCTCCGGGTCGGCGATCCACACCTCCCCGCCCGCCGCGACCAGCCGGGGGAGCAGGCGGTGCATCTCGTCCACGTTGCGCTGGCCGTACAGGACGTCGGAGGCGAGCACCAGCCGGAACGGGCCCCGGGCGACCAGCGCGTCGGGGTCGTCCCACGAGCACTGGGCGGTCTCGATGCTCGCGCCGTTCTGCTCGGCGTTCACCGCGGCGAACGCGAGCGCGTCGGCGGAGCGGTCGGTGGCGAGGACCCGCGCCCCGGCGAGGGCGGCGGCCACGGCCGGGAGACCCAAGCCGCAGCCCAGCTCCACGGCGCGTGCCCCGGACCAGTCGCGCTTCGACACGGCGTGGGCCAGCTCGATCCCGCTGGGCCACAGCTCCGCCCAGTACGGCGGGTAGGCCTGGTCGGAGGCGATGTCGTCCTCGTACAGCAGTGCGGTGGGGTCGCGGGGGTGCACGAACCGGATCCGGCCGTGGTGCAGGTCGAGGGAGCCGGCCAGGAGGTCGAGGCGCGGGTCGGCGGGAGGCGGGCGATGCGCCATCTCCGCCGGCGTGGGCGTCCGCTGCTCCATCGAGGCAGTGTGCCCTACCGCCTTGACAACTTTTCTTGTCGGTGGGACGGTCGTCGCGTGCAGGAGCTCAGCGTCATCGACGACCCGGCGGCCGCCGGGATCTCGCTCGACCCGGTCCGGGTCCGGCTGCTCGCGGAGCTGGTCGAACCGGGTTCGGCCAGCAGTCTCGCGGGCAAGGTCGGGCTCGCCCGGCAGAAGGTCAACTACCACCTGCGCACCCTTGAGCAGCACGGGCTGATCGAGCTGGTGGCCGAGCGGCGCAAGGGCAACATGACAGAACGGGTCATGCAGGCCGTCGCCTCGAGCTATGTCATCTCGCCCGCGGCGCTCGGTGCAGTCGCCCCGGACCCGCGGCGGGCGCCGGACCGGCTCTCGGCCCGCTGGCTGATCGCCCTGGCCGCGCGCACCGTGCGGGACGTCGGCGATCTGCTCACCGCCGCGACGACGGCCGGGAAGCGGGTGGCGACGTTCGCGCTCGACGGCGAGGTGCGGTTCGCCTCGGCCGCCGATCGGGCCGGATTCGCCGACGAGCTCGCGCAGGCCGTCACCGCGTTGGTGGCCAAGTACCACGACGAGAGCGCGCCGGCCGGCCGGCCACACCGGGTGGTCGTCGCGATCCACCCCGAGATCAGGAGGACCGAGGCGTGACGGACCGGCGGCTGGAGAAGCGGATCGAGCTGGACGCCGATCCGGAGCAGGTGTGGGAGGCCATCGCCACCGGGCCGGGGATCGCCACGTGGTTCGTCCCGCACGAGGTGGAGCCCCGCGAGGGCGGCACAGTCGAGCAGGACTACGGCGGTGGGTTCACCACGTGCGGCCGGGTCACCGCGTGGGAGCCGGGCCGCCGGTTCGCCTACGGCGCCTTCGAGCAACCCGAGGACGGGGCGGCCTCCTACGCCTACGAGTTCCTCGTCGAGGGACGCAACGGCGGTGGCACGGTGCTGCGGTTCGTGCAGAGCGGGTTCCTCGACGGTGCCGACTGGGACGATGAGTACGACAGTTTCGATGCCGGTTGGGACCTCTTCTTCCTCAACCTGCGCAGCTACCTGCAGCACTTCGCCGGACGCCCGGCCCGCAACGCTGTTGTGATGCGCTACACCGGCGGGAGCGCGAGCGACATCTGGCCGGTGCTGCGCCGATCGCTCGGCCTGGCGGGTCGCCCCGCCGTCGGTGCGACGGTCACGCTGGCGCCCGACGGCCCCGCGCCGATCACCGGCGTGGTCGACGTCGCGAACGAGGAGTTCCTCGGCGTGCGATCGGAGCACGGATTGCACCGCATCGGCGTCGAGGGTGAGGCCGGCTGCGGCGTGAGCGCCTATCACTACGTCTACGGCCGCGCCGTAGACACCGCAGCGCTCACTGCCGGCTGGCAACAGTGGCTCGACAAGATCACCAAGGGAGTGGACCATGAGTGAGAACTGGAAGGTCGGCACGTTCGTGCACCTGGACCTGACCGTGCCCGACGCACCCGGCATGCGGGACTTCTACGCCGCCGTCGTCGGTTGGAAGCCCGAGCCGCTCGGCGAGGACTGGATGATGCTCGCGCCCGACGGCACTCCCGCGACCGGAATCTGCCACGCGCGTGGCGAGAACGCCGACCTGCCGCCCCAGTGGCTGGCCTATATCGCCGTCGACGACCTCGAGGCGAGCCTCGCCGCGGCGCGGGAGCACGGCGGCGAGGTGGTGGCGGGCCCCAAGGGTGAGGGCGAGGGCGGCTACGCGGTGATCCGCGACCCCGAGGGCGCGGTGCTCGCGCTCATCCGGCGGGGAACGACGTGCGACGTGTCCGGGTAGCCCCCCGCGCGGGCGAAGATCCGCACTTTCGGGCGTCGGGTGCGGTGCTCCCGGCCGTGCACACCCGATACTGACGATCATGCGGGCTCGGGTGGTGCAGTGGGGCGTGGCTGCACTCGTGCTCGCGATCGGTGTGTGGGGGGCCGTGCCGGTGGACGAGCCCGCCTCTTGTGGCGGTGGGGAGACGCGGGCGGTGTGGATCGCCACCGTTGGGAACATCGACTGGCCCAGTAAGCCGGGCCTCTCGATCGCCGACCAGCAGCGGGAGTACCGCACGCTCCTCGACGACGTGCAGCGGCTCGGGCTGAACACCGTGTTCGTGCAGGTCCGCCCGACGGCGGACGCGCTGTGGCCCTCGCCGTACGAGCCGTGGTCGCACTGGCTCACCGGCGTGCAGGGCAAGGACCCCGGCTACGACCCCCTCGCGTTCCTCGTCGGGGAGGCGCACGCGCGCGGCTTGAAGTTCCACGCCTGGCTCAACCCGTTCCGGGTGAGCAAGCAGGCCGACCCGGCGCAGCTGGTGCCCGACCATCCCGCTCGGCAGCACCCGGACTGGGTGTTCGCCTACGGCGGCCAGCTCTACTACGACCCGGGCAAGCCTGCGGTCCGGGAGTTCGTGACCGACGTCGTGCTGGACGTCGTGAAACGCTATCCGGTCGACGGCGTCCACTTCGACGACTACTTCTACCCCTACCCGGTCGAGGGCGAGCAGATCCCGGACGCGAAGACGTTCGCCGCGAACAGCGCGGGTTCCACCGACATCGCCGACTGGCGGCGGCACAACGTCGACGAGCTGGTCTCGGGGGTGTCCGAGCGACTCGCCGCGCAGAAGACGGATGTGGAGTTCGGGATCAGCCCGTTCGGGATCTGGCGCAATCGCGCCGACGACCCGCGCGGGTCGGCCACCACCGGCACGCAGTCCTACGACACGACCTACGCCGACAGCTACACGTGGGTGCGCGAGGGCTGGGTGGACTACATCGTGCCGCAGATCTACTGGGAGATCGGTCACCCGACCGCGGACTACGCGGCGCTCGTGCGCTGGTGGGCCGGGGCCGTGGCCGGCACCGGTGTGCAGCTGTACATCGGGCAGGCGGCGTACAAGGTCGGTCCCACGCCGGCGTGGGGCGACGGGGAGCTCACCCAGCACCTGACCCTCGGCCGGGAGTACCCCGAGGTGCGCGGCGACGTCTACTTCAGCGCGCGGTCGTTGTCGACGAACGCGGCGGCCGCAATGCAGCGGGTGAAAGCCGACCACTACTCGTGCCCGCCCACCGGTACGGCTGATACCGGGTAGCACCACTCGTCCACGCTCCGCATCGCCACTAGGCTTTCGTGATCCAGGCCACGATGACGTGAAACGGGCGAGGTGAATGCGATGGCGACGCACGAGCCGCCGGCCGAGCGGCCCGAGCGGGTGCTCGCCGACCTGCTCGCCCTTCTCGCCATCGCCGACCAGGCCATCCTCCTGCAGGAACGTGCGGAGGCCGTGCTGCAGGCGTGTGCGGAGCCGGGCGAGCAGACGCAGTTCGTCGCCCGAGAGGGCAGTCGGGTGGCGGGGGAGTACCAGCGACTGTGGAACTGGTCCCTGGATTTCGCGCCGTCCGCGGGCGACGGCTCGCTGGAGCGTCGGCTCTCCGACCTCGTGCTGTTGCACTTCCAGATGCTGCACGTCTCCGTGCGACTCGCGTGTCCCAGGCAGGCGCCGCCGGGCGCGTTCCGGTCGGTGCGCGCGGTGAAGGACATCGGGCCCTGGGTCGCGGAGCTGCGCTCGGTGCGCGACGAGCTCAACCTCTGGATCACCGCGCTCACCCCGGCGAGCTGAGCTACGCCGCACGGCGTACCGCTCGTGGTGGTGCTACCCCGGCGGGCGCACTCCTGCCGCCGCCACCGTCCGGACGCGGATCGCGGCCGAGCCCGTCACGATGGGCGGCGGACGCGAGGAGGAACCATGTCGACGATGCAGATCGGGACGCCGGTCCGGTGGCGGATGCGGCCCCGGACGCGCAAGGGCGTGCTGGTCGCCCACATCGTCGCGGCGGGCGCCTGGATCGGGCTCGACGTGATGCTCGGCGTGCTGGTCTTCACCCCGCTGCTCACGTCCGACGCCGCCGTCGCCGCGCTCTGCTACCAGGTGATGCCGTTGCTGCTGTGGCCGATCCTGCTGAGCGGCCTGGCGAGCCTCGCCACCGGCGTCGTGCTCGGCCTCGGCACGCACCACGGGCTGGTGCGCCACTGGTGGGTACTGGTGAAGCTGGTGCTCAACCTCGTCCTCACGCTGCTGGTCGTCGTGCTGCTGGGCCCGGGTCTGGACGAGGCGGCAGAGGCCGGCCGGCAGCTCGCGACCGGCGTGCCCGTGGACGTCGACCTGTCGAACCTGGTCTACCCGCCGATCGTCTCCGGCGCGTCGCTGGTGGTCGCCACCGTGCTGGCCGTCTTCAAGCCGTGGGGCCGGGTGCGGGCTACGCGGTGACCGGGGTGCCGGCCCAGCGGCGCACGAGGAGCTCGTCCCCCACGGCCAGCCGGCCGGGCGTCGGCACCGAGAACTTCGCGCCGAACGCGACGCCCTTCCCGGTGACCCGCCGGTAGTCCGCGAGCGTCCGCAGCGGCTCGGGACCGGCCCGCACGCCGGTGCGCTGGTCCACCAGCGTCACGGCGCACCGCACGGCGAGCTTGGCGAACGCCAGCTCGGCGTCACCGACGGTCATCTCGCGGATCTCGTCCTCGACGTGCGGTTCGGCCCACCCGTCCACCACGACGTTCGGGCGGAAGCGGTCCATCGGCAGGCTCGCCGTGCCACGCTCGGTGATCCGCCGGTCCAGCTCGGCCCACGACGCCCGGCTGACGAGCAGCAACGCGCCGCTGTCGGCGTACCCGGCCCGGCCCGGTGTCTCGCCGTCGGTGACGCGGTCGTGCTCCGGGGGCACCCGCACGAGCCGGCTCGGTGTCCCGAGCACGCGCGTGAGCCATCCTGCGACGGCCTCTCCCTGGTCGATGCCCCGGTACGGTTTCCCGAACAGCTCGACGGGGCGGCGTGGCCCGTCGTGGTCGACCGCCACCCGCACGGGGTCGGCGCTCGAGGCGTGCACCACCAGCTCCCGGCCGTCGTCGACGATCTCCGGCCGGATCGTCGCGAGCAGCGGGTACCGGCGCTGGCTGCGGAAGCTCCCGTGCTCGTCGACGACCATGAACGTCCGGTCGTGGGCGAGCCCGGCCGGGGCGAGGTGCGCGCCGGTCAGGGAGGTGCCGGCGCAGCCCTTGATCGGGTAGGTGTGCAACGCGACCACCCGGGCGGTCATACCAGCACTTCCGCCCAGACGAGGTGGTGCGGATCGTCGTCGTAGGTGTCGGCTGCCGTGTCGAAGCGGGCGGCGGGAAGGGGCACCCCGGCAATCCTAGGAGCCACCGGAACTGTCGGACCCCCGTGGTGAACTCGGGCCTGGAGGTGGTGGGCGTGTCGTTCGTGCACGGGCATCCCCGGCGCGGCGGATGGGTGATGGCCCACGTGCGGCGGCCCAACCGCGCCGCGCCGGGTCAGCTGCCGCTGCTGCTCGCGGTGCCGCTCCCGCGCGCACCCGTCGAGGGCGGTGGCGCCACCAGCGTTCCGGATCCCGAGGAGGTCAGCTCCGCGAGGAAGCCGGCGATCGCCCGCAGCTGAGCGTTGTCGCGCGTGCGGAGCACGGCGTCCAGCTGCTCCCCGTGGTGTCGGTAATGCTCCCCCATCGTGGCCATCGCCTCGGCCACCGGAGTCACGAGCACCTTTCGCCGGTCGGTGGTGTCGCGCTCCCGGCGCACGAAGCCGGCCCGCTCGAGACGGTCGATCACGCCCGTCACCGTGCCGGTGGTGAGGCCGGTCAGCTCCGCGAGCCGCCCGGGCGTGAGTGGGCCGTGCAGGTTGAGCATCGAGATCAGCTGGGAGTCACTCGGCCCGAGTCCCAGCCGCTGAGCCACGGCGTGGTTGTGCAGCACCACGCCGGCGATGAAGCGCAGCGTCGACCGCTTGATCTCGGCCCGCAGCTCGTCGGCGGCCACCGAACCCTCCTTGACATTCATCTCGGCCAGCCAAGATACTTGGCGAGACGAGATATTCGAGCTTGCGAGGAAAGGGTAGGACATGCGGACGGCACTGGTGATCGGAGCGGGGATCGCGGGCCCGGTGGCGGCCATCGCGCTGCAACGGGCGGGCATCACGCCCACCGTGTACGAGGCCCGTGAGGACACGGCGGACGACGCGGGGGCATTCCTGACCCTGCAGGTCAACGGCATCAACGCGCTGCGAGCGCTCGGGATCGGCCCTCGGGTGACCGGGCTCGGGTTCCCCACGCCGAGCATGCGCTTCCGCAGCGGCACCGGGAAGTTGCTCGGCGAGATGAGCACCGGCGCTGCCCTGCCGGACGGCACGATCGGCGTCACGCTGCGGCGCAGCGACCTCTACCGCGCGCTGCGCGACGAGGCACGTGGACAGGGGATCACGATCGAGCACGGGCGCCGGCTCGCGGACGTGCGGCCGGCATCCGGTGGCGTCCTCGCCGAGTTCACCGACGGCACCACGGCCACCGCCGACCTCCTCGTCGGCGCCGACGGGATCCGGTCCCGCGTCCGGCAGGTCATCGACCCGGAAGCGGCGCCCGCGCGGTACGTGCCGGTGCTCAACATCGGCGGGTTCGCCCCCGCGATGGCCGTCGACGCCGCGCCGGGTGAGTACGAGATGGTGTTCGGGAAGCGCGCGTTCTTCGGCTACGCCGTGGCCCCGGACGGGCAGATCTGGTGGTTCGCCAACCCGCCACAGCGCACGGAGCCCGCACCCGGCGAGCTCGCCGGGCTGACCACGGAACACTGGCGGGCCCGGCTGCGGGAGCTCTTCGCCGGCGACCGCACCCCGGCGTGCGCCATCATCGACTCGACGCCGGGCGAGCTGCGGGGATGGGCCACCTACGACGTGCCGTCGGTGCGCCGGTGGCACCGCGACCGCATGATCGTGATCGGCGATGCGGCGCACGCGACGTCACCGGCGTCCGGGCAGGGCGCGTCGATGGCGATCGAGGACTCCGTCGAGCTCGGCAGATGCCTGCGTGACCTGCCCGAACCCGATGCCGCGTTCGCCGCTTACGAGCGGCTGCGCCGCGCGCGGGTGGAGCAGGTGGTGGCGAACGGGGCCCGATCGAGCAACGCGAAGGCCGCCGGACCGGTGGCGCGGGTGCTCCGCGACGCCTTCCTGCCGATCTTCCTCCGCAGGCAGGGGGCCGAGACGGCCGCGTGGATGCACGCGCACCACATCGACTGGGACACCCCGGTCGCCACCGCCACCCCTGCCGGCAGTAGATAGCACCCGGCGGGTGGGCAGTATTGGGTACGTGGACGAACCGCCAACCCCCGAGCTGCGCATCGGCGACCGCGAGCGCCGCGCCGTCGACGCGCACCTGCAGCAGGCGCACGGCGACGGGGTGCTCACCCTCATCGAGTACGACGAGCGCGCGGCGTCGTGCTGGGCCGCCCGCACCCAGCGTGAACTCGACGAGCTGGTCCGAGACCTGCCGCCGTACCGGCCGGGCCCGGACGAGGCGCCCACCGTCGTCGCCGTGCCCGAACCCGAGTTCGCGCCGTCGAAGCCCATCGGGCAGCGGCTCGCCCGCGCGGCGGTCGGCGTGGTGGCGCTCGGGGCGGCGCTGTTCCTCGGATCACAGATCATCACCGCGCCCGACGGTGCCACGGTCTTCAGCAACCGGCAGATCACGGTCGCGCCCGGTCAGGACCGCGTCGAGCTGGGCTTGCTCTTCGGCCGCGTCGATGTCGTCGTCCCGGAGGGCATGCGGGCGCGGAGCACCGGAACGGTGATCTTCGGCGGCACCGACTGCGCGCTGGCCTGCACCGGCCCCGGGCCCGAGGTGGTCGTGGACGTCACCGGCGCGTTCGGCAGCGCCGACATCCTGCGCCCGGGTGAGCCCGACCCCGACGACAACGACGATGACGACGACGATGACGACTGACGGGCGGCTACTCGGTGGAGACGCCGACCTGCTGCAGCCCCACCACGCCGAGTAGCGCGAGCGCCTCGGCCCCGCGGCTCCCGGGCGCCGCCGAGTAGACGAGCAGCACCTGATCGTCGCCCTGGACGTGCAGCACGTTGCAGTCCAGATCGAGCACACCGAGCTCGGGGTGGCGGATCCGTTTGCTGTCGCTGTGCCGCTCGTAGAGCTCGCGGAGGTTCCAGAGGCGCTCGAACCGTTCGTTCCCCGCGCGCAGCTCGGCGATCAGCCGTGCCAGGCCCGGGTCGGTCGGGTAGCGGGCGGCCGTGCGGCGCAGGTCGGACACCATCGCCCGGTCGAGGCGCTCGCGCTCTTCCGGGCTCGCCTCCACCCGGCTGTGGCTCGTGCCGAGGAAGGCCTGCCACGCGACGTTGCGCTGCGTGGGCGACACGCCCGACAGGTCGCCCAGCAGCGCGGCTGCCAGGGGATTCCAGGCCAGCACGTCGCACTTGGCGTCGAGCAGGATGGCGGGGAGATCGTTGAAGCGGTCCATCAACCGCTGCATGCTGGGCCGCACCGCGCTGCGGATGCGCCCCGGCGCGGGTGGCGCGGCCCCGGCGAGGTCGAAGAGGTGGTCGCGCTCGGCGTCGGTGAGGCGCAGCGCCCGGGCGAGCCCACCGAGCACGGCCTCCGACGGGCGCGGGCCGCGGCCCTGCTCCACGCGGGTCAGGTAGTCCACCGACATCCCGGCGAGGCCGGCCACCTCCTCCCGCCGCAGGCCGGGAGTGCGCCGGCGTACCCCGGCCGGCAATCCGACGTCGGCGGGGCGCAGCCGCTCCCGCCACGTGCGCAGCGCGGCCCCGAGCTCGGTGCGGTCCATGGGTCCAGGATGCCGCGCGGTCGGGGGCTCAGCCTGGTACAGATCGTCCCCGGCTCGGGGTTCTGTTCGGGGTGCTGTTCGGGGTGCTGCGAAGCTTGGGGGATGGGTGATCAGCTGCGGGTTGCTGTCGTGACGCCTCTGAGCGATGAGCTCTGCGGGCTCGTGCAACGGCTCGAGCCTCGACTGGAGATCGTGTGTGAGCAGGCCCTGCTGCCGCCCGTTCGCTACCCGGCCGACCACCACGGTGATCCCTCGTTCGTCCGCACGCCCGCCCAGGAGCGGCGGTTCGCCGAGATCATCGCCGACGCCGACGCGCTCTACGGCGTGCCCGGCGAGGACCCGGTGGCACTGCAGCGGGCCGTCGAGACGAACCCCCGGCTGCGGTGGGTGCACACGATGGCGGCGGGCGGCGGCGCCCTGGTGAAGGCCGCCGACCTGTCCGCCGAGCAGCTCGACCGCGTCACGTTCACGACCTCGGCCGGCGTGCACGGCGGCCCGCTCGCGGAGTACGCCCTGCTCGGGTTGCTGGCCGGGGCCAAGAACCTGCCGCGCCTCCAGGCCGATGCCGCCGGGCACGAGTGGGCGCAGCGCTGGCTGATGGGCCAGCTGCGGGAGCAGACCGTGCTGGTGGTGGGGCTCGGCGGGATCGGCCGGGAGGTGGCCAGGGTGCTCGCGGCGCTCGGCACCCGGGTGATCGGCACGAGCCGCCGCGGCGAGCCGGTCGACGGCGTCGACGAGATCGTGCACCCCGCCGAACTGGCCGCTGTGGTCGGCCGCGTCGACGGCATCGTCGTCACGCTGCCCGGCACGGCGGCCACCGAACGCCTGGTGAGCGCCGAGGTGCTCGCCGCCGTCCGGCCCGGCACCACGCTCGTCAACGTCGGGCGCGGCACCGTGATCGACGAGGCCGCGCTGGTGGACGCCCTGCGCGACGGGCGGATCGGCTTCGCCGCCCTCGACGTCTTCGCCGTGGAGCCCCTCGACCCGGCGAGCCCGCTGTGGGACCTGCCGAACGTGCTGATCAGCCCACACAACGCCACGCTCACGCCCGCCGAGGGCCGGCGGATCGCGGAGCTCTTCGCCGACAACGCCTGCCGCCTGCTCGACGGTCGGCCGCTGCGCAACGTCGTGAACACCGTGGAGTTCTACTGAGCGGGGTCAGGGGAAGCGCACGTACTCGTACTCGACGGGCTTGTCGTTGATGCCCTTCGACGGCGGCGCGATCCAGCCGGCGATCTTCCCGGGCTCGTAGACGGGCCGCATGAGCGACCGGACGTGGGTCTTGTCGGCCTCGCTGGGCAGCCAGCGGTCCCGGTTGGCCTCCCAGACGTCCTCGCCGACGAGGTCGCCGTTCGGCGTGACGAAGTGGTCGGAGAACAGGCCGACCTCCCGGTTGAAGCCCACGTGCGGCAGCGCGAGGCGGCGCGAGACACCGCCCTTGTCGAGCACCCGGTTCCAGCGCTTGAGCCCGGTCTCGCAGTCGGCGATGTACTCGCGGCGCAGGTCGTTGTTGAGCGCCAGCAGCGCGGACACCTCGTCGGTGGTGATCTCGCCGTCCCGCACGACGTCGATCTGCGCCGCGTCCTCGGTGAGGACGTGGTCGTCCTTGCGCCGCTCCTCCTGCCAGCGGCCCTTGAGCCCGGCCGTGAAGTAGTTGGCGGCGTTGGTGGAGCGTTCGGAGCCGAACAGGTCCAGCGACACCGAGTAGTGGAAGTTGATGTACTTCTGGATCACGTCGAGTGGGATGCCGCCGTGGGGCGCGATGTCCTCGGTGTCGTGCTCACGCATCAGCTCGGCGGCGCGCGCCACCACCCGGTCGACACCCGTGGTGCCGACGAACATGTGGTGCGCCTCCTCCTTGAGCATGAACTCGCACGTCCTGCTCAGGGGGTCGAACGCCGACTCCTTCAGCGTGCCGAGCTGGTACTTCCCGTCCCGGTCGGTGAAGTAGGTGAACATGAAGAACGACAGCCAGTCCGGCGTCTCCTCGTTGAACGCGCCGAGGATGCGCGGCGAGTCGATGTCACCGGAGTTGCGGTGCAGCAGCGCCTCGGCCTCCTCCCGGCCGGCCCGGCCGAAGAAGGCGTGCAGCAGGTACACCATCGCCCACAGGTGGCGGCCCTCCTCCACGTTGACCTGGAAGAGGTTGCGCAGGTCGTAGAGCGACGGGGCGCTCTCGCCCAGGCGGCGCTGCTGCTCCACCGACGCCGGCTCGGTGTCGCCCTGGATGACGATGAGCCGCTGCAGGTCGGCGCGGTACTCGCCGGGCACCTGCTGCCACACCGGCTCGCCCTTCTGCTCGCCGAAGGCGATGCGCCGGTCGTTGTTGCGCTCGGCGAGGAAGACGCCCCAGCGGTACTCGTCCATCGGGACGTGGTCGAAGTGGGCCCAGCCCTCGCGCCCGACCGCGACGGCCGTGCGCAGGTAGACGTCCTCGGTGGGGACCGCGGGGCCCATGGTCTTCCACCACGTCAGGAAGTTGGGCTGCCACGACTCGAGCGCCCGCTGCAGCTTGCGGTCGCCCGCCAGGTCGACGTTGTTCGGGATCTTCTCGCTGTAGTCGATGGACATGCGCTCACACCCGCCTGCGGTCGAAGTCGGCCCTGCGGCCCGTGCCGTACCGGCGCAGCGCGCCTTCGGGGCCCGCTGCGTTCGGTCGAACGAAGATCCAGTTCTGCCATGCGGAGAGGCGCGCGAAGATCCGCGTCTCCATGGTCTCCGGGCCGACGAAGCGGTGATTGGCCTCCATGCCGGTGAGCGCGTCCGGGCTGAGCGCGGCCCGCTCCTCCAGCAGGATCCGGATCTCGTCCTCCCAGTCGATGTCGTCCGGGGCGTCGGTGACCAGGCCCAGTTCGAGAGCCTCGCGGGCGTCGACGCGGCGCCCGGCCTCCTGGCGCAGCTTGGCCACGTGGTCGTCGTCGCCGTAGAACCGCGACGCGAGCCGGGACAGGCCGTTGGCCATGGGGAACGTGCCGAAATTGCTATCGGACAGCACGATCTGGGCCGGCTCGCCCTCCTGGGAGTCCTCCTCGAGGAAGCCGTCGAGCATGTACTGGCGGTCGCAGGCCAGCGCCAGCTCCAGCAGCGCCCCGGCGAAGCACGAGCCGGGCTCGATCAGCGCGATCAGCGATCGGGATGTGACGTCGAGCCGCTTGAGCACGCGCTTGAAGTAGTGCCTGATCTCGTTGACCAGCCAGTCGTCCCGGGAGTGTTCGGCGATCACCCGCTCGAACGCCAGCGCGTCCTCGACCTCGCCCTTCGTGCGGACCACCCACGTGCCGAGCTCCCGCTCGTTGGCGCGCAGCCGCAGGATCAGGTCGTCCAGCTCGCGGGTCATGGCCAGCGGCCAGAACCGCGCGCCCAGCTCGTGCACCCGCTCGACCGTGTCGGGGACGTCGCCCTCCGGGCCGTGCACGGTGATCTCCACCAGCCCGGCGGCCCGGTCGAACCGCGCCTCGACGTGCTGGTAGCGCAGACCGTCGGGGGTCTCCTCCCGCTGCAGCGGCGGGAGCTCGACGCCCTGGGCGTCGGCCGGCCGGGTGGAACGGGCCGCGGCGACGGCGGCGCGCTCGGCCACCGCCTCGTCCCACTTCCGCTTGGGGATCACCTCGTCCACCAGCCGCCACTCGACGGCCTGCTTGCCGCGGATGCCCTCGGAGCGGGTGGCGAACACGTCGGCGCGGTCCTTGCGCACCTTGCGCTTGTCGGTGACGCGGGTGAGTCCGCCGGTGCCGGGCAGCACCCCGAGCAGCGGGACCTCCGGCAGCGCGACCGCGGACGAGTTGTCGTCGATCAGCAGGATCTGGTCGCACGCCAGCGCCATCTCGTACCCGCCGCCCGCGGCGGTGCCGTTGACGGCGGCGATCCAGGTCTGGCCGGAGTGGGCGGTGGCGTCCTCGATCTCGTTGCGCGTCTCGTTGGTGAACTTGCAGAAGTTCACCTTCCACGGATGGCTGCTCTGGGCCAGCATCCGGATGTTCGCGCCCGCGCAGAAGTTGCGGTCCCGGGCACTCGTGAGCACCACCGCCCGCACCTCGGGGTGGGAGAAGCGCAGCCGCTGGACGGCGTCGTGCAGCTCGATGTCGACGCCGAGGTCGTAGCTGTTCATCTTCAGCTCGTAGCCCGGCACGAGCCCGCCGTCCTCAGCGACGTCCAGGCGCAGGTACGCCACCTCGCCCTGCACGTCGAGCTTCCAGTGCCGGTAGGCCCCGGGTTCGGTGTCGAAGGCGACCTGCGGTTCGGGGGCCGGCTCGGCGGTGCTGGTCATCGGTGACGGACCTCCTGCAGCGGCGCGGCGGACCTGTGGCAGTCTACAGCTGTCAAGCGCTGCGGCAAGAGCCTGTAGAACGTTGGATCGACGCATTCGGGACCGGATTCCCGCCCGCGATGAACCGGTGCAGTGGGTCCAGCCGTGCTGAAGGTCAGCAGGGGAATGGAGGACGGTCATGGTCGACCGGTGGTGCCGGGGGCTGTCGGTGACGTTCGCCTGCTGCCTGATCGCGATTCTCGCCGGGTGCACCGGGCCGGCGACGGGGGTGAACGCGAGCGGAGGCCCGCCGGGTCCGTCCCCGGCGGTGGCGGCCGGCGACGCGTCGACCGGTCCGGTGCGGGTGCTCCAGCTGAACCTGTGCAACAGCGGCATCGCCGGGTGCTATTCGGACGGCCGGTCGATCGAGGAGGGCGCCTCGGTGATCAGCGCCGAGAAGCCCGACCTGGTCACCCTGAACGAGGTCTGCGAGGGCGACATGCCGATCCTCGAGCGGGCGCTCGCCCGCGCCGCGCCCGGCGGCAAGGCCGTGTCCGCGTTCCGGGCGGCGCGTGACCGGAACACCGGCGACGACTACCTCTGCGCCAACGGTCAGAAGTTCGGCAACGGCATCGTCTCGCGGTGGCGGCCGGTGCCGGGGACGTCCGCGGGCAGCGGGGTCTACCCGGCCCAGGACCCGGTGGACCCGGAGGAGCGGTCGTGGGCGTGCCTCGAGGTTGCCGCCACGCCCGCGGTAGCCGTGTGCACCACACACCTGTCCTACATCACTCGGGCGACCACGGTCGCCCAGTGCAAGTACCTGTTCGACACGGTCGTCGCCGGGGTGCGCGAGCGGGACGGGGCGGCGACGCCGCTGGTGCTGGGCGGTGACCTGAACCTCGGGTCCGGTGACAGCCCCGACCTCACGTCGTGCGTCCCCGACGATTCCGTCCTCGTCGACGACGGCGACGTGCAGCTCGTCGTGGCGACGCCCGAGTTCGTCGTCGACAGCACCCGGACGATCGGCATGCGTGCCACCGACCACGTGGGCCTGCTCGTCACGTTGGCGCTCAGGTAGACCGCCGAAGGGGAACCCCGGCATTGCCGACGAGCACACCTGACATCTAACATTTCAGTTGTGGAGGTCCTGCGGCCCGTGCAGCGGACGCTGCTGCGCGACACGGCGTACGAAGCGCTCCGGGACGCCATCGTGCGCGAGGACATCGCCCCCGGTGCGTCGGTGAGCGTCGCGGATCTCGCGGAGCGGCTCGGGTTGTCGCGCGCGCCGGTCCGTGACGCGCTGGCCCGGCTCGCCGGCGAAGGGCTGGTGGAGACCAAACCGCAGAGCTACACCCGGGTGACACCGCTCGTGCCGCATGAGGTGCAGGACGCCGCCGCCGTGGTGCGTGCGATGCACGAGCTCGCCGCGCGCACTGCCGTCCCGTTGCTCACCGCCGAACACGTCGAGGCGATGCGCGGGGCGAACCAGCGCTTCGAGGCGGCCACCCGCGCCGGTGACGTCGACGGGGCGATACGGGCCGACGACGAGCTGCACGGCGTGCTCGTGCGGGTCTGCGGCAACCGGGCGGTCGCCGCCACGATCGAGCGGTACACCCCGCTGATCCGCCGGCTGGAACGGCGGCAGTTCAGCCAGGCCGGGGCGTGCGGTTCGGTCGAGCGGCACGACCAGTTGATCGCCGCCTGCGTCGCCGGTGACGCCGAGGAGGCAGCGCGGCTCACGGCGCGGATCTGGCGAACGTTGGAAGACCTGGCCGAGGGCCCCATCCCCACCCGTTGACTGCTGGAGGTCACCATGTCGATCGAGTCGTTCGAACGCTATCCGCTGCTGCTCGGCCCCTCACCGGTGCACCGGCTCGACCGGCTCACCGACCACCTGGGAGGCGCGTCGATCTGGGCCAAGCGGGAGGACTGCAACTCCGGGATCGCCTATGGCGGCAACAAGACGCGCAAGCTGGAGTACCTCGTCGCCGACGCGTTGGCCAAGGGCTGCGACACGCTCGTGTCGATCGGCGGTGTCCAGTCCAACCACACCCGCCAGGTCGCGGCGGTGGCCGCCCGGGCCGGCCTGAAGTGCGTTCTCATCCAGGAGAGCTGGGTCGACTGGCCCGACTCCGTCTACGACAAGGTCGGCAACATCCTGATCAGCCGGCTCGCCGGCGCGGACGTGCGGCTGGTGCGCGCCGAGTTCGGCATCGGGTTCAAGGAGAGCTGGGAGCAGGCGCTCCGCGACATCGAGGCGTCCGGCGGCCGGCCCTACGCGATCCCGGCCGGCGCCTCCGACCACGAGCTCGGCGGGCTCGGGTTCGCCAACTGGGCCTACGAGGTCGTCGAACAGGAGCGCCGCCTGGACGTCTTCTTCGACACGATCATCGTGTGTTCGGTGACCGGCAGCACCCAGGCCGGGATGGTCGCCGGCTTCGCGGCGCTGGCCGAGGCCGGTGGCAGGCCGCGGCGGGTCCTCGGGATCGACGCGTCGGCCAAGCCGAAACAGACCCGCGACCAGATCGGCCGGATCGCTCGCAACACCGCCGAGCTCATCGGCGTCGAGCGGCAGCTGACCGACGAAGAGATCCTCCTCGACGAGCGCTACCACGCAGGCATCTACGGCATCCCCGACGAGGCCACGCTCGATGCGATGCGGACCGCCGCGCGCACCGAAGGCATGGTCACCGACCCCGTCTACGAGGGGAAGTCCATGGCCGGGCTGATCGACCTGGTGACCCGGGGCGAGATCCGGAACACCGCAACGGTGCTCTACGCCCATCTCGGAGGTCAGCCCGCACTCAACGCCTACAGCGCGCTGTTCTCATAGCCGGCTTTCCGCCTGGTCGCGGTCAGAGTGCGCGATCATGTCGGTCGGCCAACACTCCCAGAGGCTGCTCACCGGCATGGTGCGCAGACGTGGCCCGAACGACAGGGTCTGTTTCCCGGTGTACAGCACGATGCCGGCCAGGAAGTCTTCGCCGAGGCGCTCGGCGAGGTGACGGAGTCCCCGGAAGTCTTCCGAGCGCACTGTCGATGCTGCCTTCACCTCGATCGCGATCACCCGCCCCATGCGGTCTTCGAGTACCGCGTCGACCTCGAGTCCGTCCCGAGTGCGGTAGTGCCACAGCTCGACGCTCGGATGGGACCAGCTGATCTGCCGGGCCAGTTCCATGAGGACGAAGCCCTCGAGCAGTGGGCCGAACATGCCGCCCGGACGGACGATGGCGTGTGCGTCGCTGCCGAGGAGGTTCGCCGCCACCCCTGAGTCGACGAAGGCAACCTTCGGGGTGCCGGTCGCCCTTGCCGAGATGTTCCGGGACCACGCCGGAACGCGCTTGATCAGGAAGACCTCTTCCAGTAGGCCCAGATACCGATACACGCTGTGGCTGCCCAGTTGAAGGTCGCTGCCCAGTGCCCGGCCCACCAGGAGTTGGCCCGAGCGAGCAGCAACGAGCCGGAGGAGGGCGCGCATCTGCGCCGGCCGCTCGATGTCGGTCAGCTGGCGGATGTCCCGCGTGATGAGGTCCTCGATGTAGGAGTCGAAGAATCGTTGACGGCGCATGGACGTCCGGGCCACCGCTTCCGGGAACCCGCCCCTGACGATGCGCTCCGCATACTCTCGACGTTCGACCGTACTGGTGTGTCGCACCGAGTCGGGGTCGGCGAACAACCTTGCGATGAAGCCGTCCGGGCGATCGTCGATCTCACCCTGGGAGAACGGCCAGAGCTCGATCGTCTCCATTCGGCCTGGCAGTGTGTCGGGCAGCGCTCGAAGGCCGAGAACGCGCGCCGAGCCGGTAAGCAGGAACCCGCCGGGCCGGAACTCCTGGTCGACCTTCGCCTTGATGGGCAGCAGTAGTTCGGGAGCGCGTTGGATTTCGTCGATCACCATGACGCCCGGGTGATCGACGAAACCACTCGGGTCGGTGGTCGCTGCCGCGAGGGTGTCCGGGTCGTCGAGGTTCCGCCATTCGGCATCGCGGTCCTTCGCCAGAAGCCGAACGAGCGTGCTCTTGCCGGCCTGGCGTGCGCCGTTCACCAGCACGACGCGGGTGTCGGTCAGCGCATCGACGATCGCTTCGGCAGCGCGCCGCGGTACGACCCGACCCAGCGGGCTGCTGCCGGCACCAACCATTGCGCCATCATCGCAGACGAACCTGGTCGTTGGCATATCTGCCGCTCAGTTGCTGGCAAATCTGCCGCGGATCGTGTGGCACATCTGCCGCCATTGGTGTGGCACATCTGCCGCCCGAGCTGCGGCGCGTCTGCCGCCGGCGTTCCGGCGTGCCGACCGTACGTCTGCCGGCGCGCTGGCCGCTGAACCGATCAGGTCGGTGCCGTCGTCGCCGGGCCGCGTCAGGCCTTCGCCTCCGCCACGTCCTTCGCCGTGGCCGAGGGCGGCGTCACCGTGGCGGCTGCCCGCTCCCGCAGCCGGTAGCGCTGGATCTTGCCCGTGGCCGTGCGAGGCAGCTCCTCGACCTGCACGACGAGGCGAGGCCGTTTGAACGCCGCCAGCCCGCCGCGGCAGAACGCCACCACCTCGTCCGGGTCGACGGTGGCGCCGGGGCGGGCGACGACGTAGGCGACCGGCTTGTCCAGCCCGTCCTCGTCGGGCACGCCGATGACGACGGCCTCGGCGAGTGCGGGGTGCTCCAGCAGCCTGGTCTCGACCTCGGTGGGGCTCACCCAGATCCCGCCGACCTTCAGCACGTCGTCGGCGCGGCCGAGGCAGGTCCAGCTGCTGTCCTCGTTGCGGACATACTGGTCGCCGGTGCGCATCCACTCCCCGTGGAACACCGCGCGGTTGACGCTCGTGCGGCACCAGTAGCCGGTGCAGAGCGACTCGCCCGCCACGTAGAGCATGCCCGGCTCGCCGGCGTCGTCGATGACGCTGCCGTCGGGGCGGCGCAGCTGCACCTCGTAGCCGGGCACCGGGAACCCGGAGCTGCCCGGCACCACCGCGCCCGGGACGTTGGAGATGAAGATGTGCAGGGCCTCGGTGGAGCCGATGCCGTCGAGGATCTCGAAGCCGAACAGGTCGCGCACGCCGTGGAACATCCGCGGCGGCAGCGCCTCGCCCGCCGACACCCCGTTGCGCACGGTGGCGAACGTCTCCCGCGGCAGGTCGGCGGCCATCAGCGGGCCCCAGAAGCTCGGGCCGCCGAAGAAGAGCGTGACGCCGTGGTCGGCCACGCGCCCGGCGTACAGGGCCGGGTTGGGCCGCGACGGTTCCAGCACGCTGCTCGCACCCACCGAGAGCGGGAAGAACAGCGAGTTGCCGATGCCGTAGGCGAAGAACAGCTTCGCCACCGACAGACACACGTCGTCCGGGCCGATGTCGAGCACCTGCGCGGCGTAGGTCTCGCACACGTAGCGGATGTCGGTGTGGCGGTGCATCGCGCCCTTGGGCCTGCCCGTGGTGCCGGACGTGTAGAGCCAGAGGGCGGGCGACTCGTCCCAGGTCGGGTACGGCGCCGCGAGTGGTTCGGCCGCCCGCAGGTCGTCCCACGTGAGGCCGGTCCTCCCGGGAACGTCCGGTGCGGTGTCGCCGGTGAGCACCACATGGCGCAGGTCCGGGGCGTCGGCGGCGGCAGCGATGACCGTGTCGGCGAACTGCGGGCTGCCCACGAGCACCCGGGCTCGCGAGTCGACGACGAGCGTGGCCAGCTCGCGAGCCGTGAGCATGGTGGAGGCAGGCACCGCCACCGCACCCATGTACATCGCGGCGAGGACGCCGGTGGCCAGCTCGACGTCGTCGGTCATGCACAGGAGCACCCGTTCCTCGGGGCGCACGCCGATGTCGACCAGGCCTGCGGCGATGCTGCGGACCTCCGCGGTGAGCTCGGCGTAGGTGTGGGTACCCCGCGGGTGGCGGAGAGCGATCCGCTCGCCGTCGCCGGCGGCAACGCGGCGTTCGGTGAGGTAGGCGGCAGCGTTGAACAGTTCCGTCATGGGAGCGGCTCCGGTCCGAACGGGGTGGGCCCGAACTCTACTGGTTGCTCACGCTCCGTCAACGTTCCGTAGAAGATTCCCGTTGGCGGTGCTTCCCACATCCATGCGCGCGCTGCTATGAACGACTTTCGGCCGCTCGTCAAAGGAGATCAGCGATGCAGACCCGTGGCGCCATCGTCCGGCAGGCACCGGGCAAGTACGAGGTCGTGGACCTCGAGGTCGACGACCCCCGCGACAACGAGATCCAGGTCCAGATGGTGGCATCAGGCCTGTGCCACTCCGATGACCATGTGGCCACCGGCGACATCCCCGTGAACGTCTACCCGTTCGCCGGCGGCCACGAGGGCGCCGGCATCGTCACGAAGGCAGGTGTCAACACCAAGGGGCTGAAGGAGGGCGACCACGTCGTCTTCTCGTTCCTGCCCTCGTGCGGGCACTGCCGCTGGTGCGCCTCCGGGATGCAGAACCTCTGCGATCTCGGCGCCGGCCTGCTGGACGGTGCCCGCTGGGGCAGCCCCGGTGACTACCGCCTGAAGCTCTCCGACACCGGCCAAGGGGTCGGGCAGATGTGCGGCATCTCGACGTTCCTGCAGACCACCACCGTGTCCGCCGACTCCGCGGTGAAGGTGCCCGACGACATCCCCCTGGACAAGGCCTGCCTGGTGGGCTGCGGCGTCGGCACCGGGTGGGGCTCGGCGGTCAACTCCGCCGAGGTGCAGCCCGGCCACACCGTGATCATCATGGGCATCGGCGGCATCGGCATCAACGCGGTGCAGGGCGCGGCGCACGCCGGGGCCTCGAACGTCATCGCGGTCGACCCGGTGGCCTTCAAACGTGAGAAGGCACAGGAGCTCGGCGCCACGCACGCCGTCGAGAACATGGAGGAGGCCACCGAGCTCGCCAGGCAGTTCACCAACGGGCAGGGGGCCGACTCGGCCATCGTCACCGTCGGTGTCGTCAAGTCCGAGCACGTCGCGCAGGCCTTCGGGGCTATCCGAAAGGCCGGGACGTGTGTGGTGACCGGGCTCGGCGACGTCACGGAGGTCGGCCTGCCGATCGCGGTCTCCGAGCTGACGCTGCTGCAGAAGCGACTGCAGGGCTCGCTCTTCGGCGCGTCCAACCCGAACTGGGACATCCTGCGGCAGCTGCAGCTCTACCGCGAGGGCGTGCTCAAGCTCGACGAGCTGATCACGAAGACGTACTCGCTCGACGAGATCCAGCAGGGCTACCAGGACATGCACGACGGCAAGAACATCCGTGGCGTCATCCTCTATTGAGGTATCGCCGGTCGGTCTCCGCCGCGAGCGCGAGGTCCTCACCGTCGCGCTCGCGACCGGCCGGCACGTCGTCATCGAGGGGCCACCCGGCACCGGGAAATCGACGCTGCTGCGCTCGATCGCCCGGAAGAACGGGCGGACCGTCGTGTTCGTCGAGGGCAACGCCGAGCTGACACCGGCCCGGCTGATCGGGCAGTTCGACCCCGCCCAGGTGCTCGCCGAGGGCTACCGCCCGACGAGCTTCGTCGACGGGCCGCTGCTCACGGCCATGCGAGAGGGTGGCCTCCTGTACCTGGAGGAGCTCAACCGCGTGCCGGAGGAGACGCTCAACGTCCTGATCACCGTGCTCGCCGAGGGCGAGATCGCGGTGCCCAGGCTCGGCCCGGTGCGGGCCGGCCCGGACTTCCGGCTGATCGCGGCGATGAACCCGTTCGACGCGATCGGCACGGCGCGGGTGAGCCAGGCGATCGCCGACCGGATGTGCCGGGTGGTCCTCGGCTACCAGGACGAGCCGGCCGAGCGTGCGATCACGAACGCGGTGACGGGCCTGGACGGCGAGCTCGTCGGGCTCGCCGTGGCGCTGGTCCGTGCCACCCGCACGCACCGTGACGTGCGGATGGGCTCCTCGGTGCGGGGCGCCATCGACATGGCGCTCGTGCTCACGGGGCTCGCCGAGCTGCGCGGCGAAGCCGAACCCGAGCGCGAGACCGGCCGCGATGCCGCGTACGCGGCGCTGTCGGGCCGGATCCGGATCGCCGACGGGGTGGACCGCACCCCGGAGTCCGTGCTCGACGAGCTGCTGGACGAGCTGTGGCCCATCGACGCCGATTCGGACGACCCACCGGACGGCCCGGGAAAAGCTGACGGCCCGCCGGATCCACCGGCGGGCTTCCGGCCGCGGTCCCGCCCGGGCCGCGACCGCGCGGGCCGCACCCACGGCCGGGCGCAGCTCTCCACGCAGCACGCCGCGTTCGCCGACGTCTCGCCGGAGGTGGGCACCCTCGACGCAGCGGCGTTCGACGCGCTGTTCGCCCGCGATCCCGAGGCTGCGGCCGCGCTGCTCGCCGACCTCGCCGTCGCCACCGACGAGGGGCTGCGGGCCGCCGCCCGGCAGCTCGCGGGCCGGGTGTTCCTGCGCCTCGGCCGCGTCGGCCCGGCCCGCGCCCGCGGCACCCGGCGGCTCGCCCCCGTTCCCGGCGGCGACGGCGACCTCGACCTGGATCGCACCCTCGACGCCTGGGAGCCCGGACCCACCCGCCGGCCCGGTGCGGAGGACATCGTCACCCGCGGCTGGACGGCGTCGCGGCGCGCGGTCGCGCTCGCCGTCGACGTGTCCGGGTCGATGCAGGGCCAGGCCGTGGCGCTCGCCGCCGTGGCAGCGGCCGGGGTGGTGCTGGCGGCCGGGGACGGGCTCGTCCCGGCCGTGGTCGCGTTCGGCTCGGGCGTCCGAGTGCTGCAGGCCCACGGCGTGCGGCGCCCGCCGGAGGACCTGCTGTCCGACCTCGTCGCGCTGCGCGGCCACGGCACCACCGACCTCGCCGCCGGGCTCCGCGAGGCGGCCGAGCAGCTCGCGGGGGCGGTGGCCGACGAGCGGCTCGTCGTACTGCTGTCCGACTGCATCCACACGGCGGGCGACGACCCGACCGCGGCACTGGGCGGCATCGACCGGCTGCAGGTGCTCGTCCCGCTCGGCGGGGCGGACGCCGAGGCCGCCGCGGCAGCGCTCGCGGCCCGGCGAGGGGGGCGGGCCCAGACGGTCCGACGGCTCGCCGAGGTGGGTCCGGCGCTGACCCGCGTGCTGGCTTAGACGGAGTCCGATCTCGTCTACCCGGGCTGGTGATCGGTCTCAGATGGAGGTGGAACGTCCTGCTCAGGGCGCTGCGGCGGGTCTCGGAACGATCAAGCGGGTCTTGATCATGTACGGGGAGACCACGCGGATCAGCGGCGGGGGTGCGCGAAGTCGCCGGTGCTGCGCCGTGATGCCGACGCCCAGGACGGGAGCCAGACCGTCACGGGGAGCGGTGGCAGATTTGCGAGGTGGTTGATGATCGCCCGAAGTCCGGGGTGCGGATTCGTTCCGGGGAACATGAGGGAGAGCGGGTAGGCGAGCACCGGGTTCACGATCGGGATGCGGCGTAGGTCGTGGTTCGTCGGCCAGATGTACCGGTCGCGCGCGCCGACGAGGGTGGCCACGTCGGCGGAGTCGGCGAGGGCGTCGAGGAGTACCTCGTTGCCGAAGTTCGGGCCGGTCGCGTCGATGCGGAGGTCGAAGTCGGTGGCGAGCTGGTCGTAGAACTCCGCCCATTCGCTCCGGGGTGCGATGCCCGGCACCCAGATCCGATGCTTGCGCAGCTGGGGTGGGGTCAGTGTTCGTGCCGGGGCGAGCGGATGCCTGGGGCCGACGAGGAGTTCCAGCGGGGAGTCGAAGGCGTGGATCATCTGCACGTCCGGCGGCAGCGTGGCCGGATCGGTGACGGTGCGGAACGAGGCGTCGACCTCGCCCGTCCGGACGGCGGCTGCTGCCACGTGGGGGTCGTCGACCCTGAGGGTCACCACGTCGAGGTCGGTGTCGGGGTGCGACCGCCAGTAGTCGTGCAGAACGACGGCCTGCGCGCTGCGCAGGCCGAGGACGTCGATCCGGAGGGCCCGCGAGCCCGGCCTGACTGCGGTGACGGCGCGGTCGACACCCGCGACGATGCTCCGTGCGTGGGGGAGGAACGCCTGGCCGTCGAGCGTCGGTTCGACGCCTCGGGCGGTGCGGGTGAACAGGCGGACCTCCAGCTCGCGCTCCAGGCCGGCGATCCGCTTCGAGATCGCCTGCTGTGTCACGCCCAGCTCGTCGGCCGCGTGTTGGAACTGGCCGAGCTCGGCCGCCCGGACGAACGACCGCACCGCCTCGGTATCCACCGGTGCAGCCTAGGTACCGGTCGAGCAGGCCTAGGACCTGCAGAGGCTCTCCGTGGTGACGTCCGGGCCGGGGACGTTGTCCGGGCCGAAGCCGAAGGGTCGGGTGATGCGCAGCCACTCCCCGGACTGCTGCATCGCGCGCAGCTGCGCGTTCACCTCGTCCAGCAGGTCGTCGTCGCCCGGGCGCGCGGCGAACGCCCCGGCCGAGACGACCGGGCGGCCGCCGATCACGGGGAAGAAACCGGGCGTGACCTGGACCGGCGCGTCCGGGGCACCGGCCAGGGCGTTCTTGAGGGAGATGTTCGTGAGGGCGGCGCAGTCGGCACGCCCGTCCTCGACGGCCAGCAGCAGCGCCTGCTGGTCGGCGAGCTGCTGGACCTGCGTGTCGGGGACGCCGCTGTCGAGCGCGTAGTGGTACTCCACCGCGCCGCCCAGCACGGCGAGGCGCAGGTTCTGCCCGCGCACGTCGTCGAAGGTCGCGACCCGCTGCGGGTTGCCCGTGGGCACGAGGAATGCGGTGGGGGCCGTGTAGTCCGGCACGGAGAACGCCACACTGCCGCACCGGGTGGGTGTGACGAACATGCCCGCCGTGATCAGGTCGAACTGCCGGGCCAGCGTGAGGCCAGGGACCAGCTCCCCGAAGTCGACCGTGACCGGCCGGATCTCGGGGATGCCGAGGGCGGCGAACACGGCGCGGGCCACCTCGACCGCCTCGCCGGTGACGGTGCCGCCGGGGCCGGTGAAGCCGTAGGGGGCCTCGTTGGCGATGCCGATGGTGATGATCCCGGCCTCGCGGGCCACGTCCAGGCTCGAGCCGCCCGGTGCGGCGGACGCGCAGCCGGCGACCAACGCGCCGGCTCCGAGTGCCGCACCTCGCCGCAGGAACTCGCGTCGGGACCAACTCATCGGTACTCCCTGATGCGCCTGCTGATCCCGAACGCCGCGGCGGCGGCCGCCAGCACCGCCAGCACGGCCGGGCCGGCCGCCGTGCCGCCGAGCGCGGCGTCGGCGGCCCGGACGTTGCCGGCGAGGGCGGTGCGCTCGGTGCCGATCACGTCCGCCAATGCCGCACCGAGCCGGTCGAACGCGCTCCGGGAGGCGTCCGGGTCCGCGCCGGTGGCGACCGCGAGCCGCCAGTCCGTGGCAGCGGCCCTGATCGAGGCGATGCCGGCCGCTGTGACCTCGCCGGTGGCCTGCCCGGCGGCCGTGTCGAGCAAGCCGCCGGGGCTGAGCACCCCCTCCAGTCGGGAGACGAACTCCCGCTCGCTCCCGCTCGTCTCGGACGCACGGGCCTGCAGTGCGGTGATGCGGGCCTCGTCGAGGTCGGTGGCCACGGCGTTGTGCCCGCGCGCCGCGTCGAGCCGGTCGCTCGCGGCCACCGTCGCGACCGACCACCACGCGAGCGTGGCGGCCAGCAGCAGGCCGGCGGCGGCGAGCCCGGGGTTGACGATCCGGTTGGTGCGGCGCAGTTCCCGCACCGCGGCGTAGCCGACGCCGAGGAGCGCGGCCGCGCCGACCAGGAGCACGACGGTCGGGAACTCGCTGGCCTGCCGGTAGTTCTCGGTGAGCGCGGCCTCCTGGTTGCGCCGCAGCGTGTCGGCCGCGGGCAGGACGGCGGTGCGCATGAGGTCCGACGCTTCGGCGAGGGCGGCCCGCGCGTCCGGTGAGTCCTCGGCCCGCAGCGTGTTCGCCTCCTCCACCTGCGCCGTGTAGCGGGGCAGCAGGCTCGCGATCCGCTCGACGAGCGCGGCGTCGCGCCCGCTCGACGGGAGCAGGCTCGCGGCGTGGGCCAGCCGCTGCGTGGCCCGGGCGATGTGGTCGTCGTAGCGGGCCACGACGGTGGGCGGTGCCGGCCCGTCTCCGGCGAACCCGCCCGCTGCCATGGCTTCGGCCTCGTTCAGCGATCGGTAGAGCTGACCCGCATCCGTGTCAGCAGCCGCCGCTCGCGTGCCGCCCGCGCCCACCGCGTCGGCCCGCGCCCAGCCCGCCAGCCCGCTCACCACCGCCGTGGCGAGGCAGATGACGACGAGCAGCGCGCCGAGCCGTTCGAGCCGGTGCGGAGTGGCGGTGCCGAGCACGACACGACGCCACAGTTCCGCAACTCTCACGTCCCACCCCCCGGTTTGCGGAGAGTAGCGAAGATCGATCCGGCCCGGGACCTATCGTGGTGCGGTGGTGCACGAGGGGGTAGGCGCGATCGACCGGTCGTGGGCCGAGCCGTTGCCGCCGTCCGTGGGCAGCCTCGCCCGCGGGGTCTGGCCGACGACGCCCGGCACGATCGTCGCGAAGTCGGTGGACGGTGGGATCACGGTGGGCCTGCGGCCCGGCCGCAGCGTCCTGTTCGGACGCAACGCCGACGAGGTGCACGTCTGCATCGGTGCCGATGACCGGCGGGTGAGCCGCCGGCACGGCGAGCTCCGCTGTGCCGGCGGGCGCTGGTGGCTGCGCAACCTCGGGCGGGCGCCGATCCGGCTGCCCGACCGCCGGCTGTTCCCCGAGGAGGAGCCGGTACCTCTCGCCGAGGGGTACACGCCGGTGTTCCTGCCCGGTACGCGCGAGCACCTGCTCGAGGTCTACGTCGTCGGCAGCAGCGGCGACCGCCGCGCCGCAGACCACTCCCGGGTGACGATCGCCCCGTCCACCTGGCCGCTCTCCGCCGACGAGAAGCTGGCCCTCGTCGTGCTCGGCCAGCGGTACCTCCTCCACGAGCCCAACCCGCAGCCGCTCACCTGGCGGCAGGCCGCCGACCAGCTGGCCGAGCTGCGGCCGCCCGCGTCCCAGTGGTCGGCCAAGCGGGTGGAGCACCTCGTGGCCCGGGTACGGGCGCGGATGTCGCGTGCCGGGGTGGCCGGCCTCACCCGCGAGGAGGTCGCCGGCTCCGTCGGCAACACGCTCAACCACAACCTCTGCGCCGAGCTCGTGCGCTCCACGACCCTGGTGCCGCCGGATCTCCGCCGCCTGGAGCTCCCGGAGGGCGGGCCGGGCTGATCACCTGACGGCAGGCGAGTCGTCCACGGGACGACGAGCATGAGACCTCCAGCCGGCGGACGTGCGCCTTCGTGTGCCGGGAAGAATCCACGGGCGGTTCGGGAGGGGTCCCCGCAAGGGCGCGAAACGCGTCCGGGCATTGTTCTATTCTCTTGCGGTCTGGCCTGGGGGGAAAAGTGATGACCGGGATCCCGGACGGCGCTCCGGTCGCCGTTGTCGCGGGCCGGTACCGGCTGCGCGAACTGGTCGGGACCGGTGGCATGGGTGCGGTCTGGCGGGCCGGCGACGAGCTGCTGGGCCGCGAAGTGGCGCTCAAGCAGGTGCGGTTGGCCGACCAGCCGGTCGCCGACGTCGCGCTCGCCCGCGAGCGCACGATGCGCGAGGCGCGGATCGCGGCCGCGCTGCACCACCCGCACATCGTCTCGATCTTCGACGTCGTGGTGGAGAGCGGCGAGCCGTGGCTGGTCCTGGAGTTCCTGCCCTCGCGCAGCCTGGGCAGCGTGCTCGCCGAGCACCGCACCCTGCCCCCGGCGGAGGTCGCCGCCATCGGGGCCGACGTGGCAGGCGCGCTGGCCGCCGCCCACGCCGCCGGCATCGTGCACCGCGACGTCAAGCCGGACAACGTGCTGCTCTCCCGGCCCTCGGCCGCCGGTCCGGTCGTCAAGCTCACCGACTTCGGCATCGCCCACACCGCGGCCGCCCCCGCCATCACGGCCACGCACGTGCTCACCGGCACTCCGGCGTACTTCGCGCCCGAGACCGCCCGCGGCGAGGGCACCGACGCCCGCAGCGACGTCTACTCGCTCGGCGCCACCCTGTACGCCGCCGTCGAGGGGCAGCCGCCGTTCGGCTCGGACACGGGCAACGTGCTCGCGCTGCTGGCGCGGATCGGGCGCGGCGGGGCGCCCCTGCCGCAGCGCGCCGGGCCGCTCACCGACCTGCTGCGCCACCTCACCGCCGACGACCCGGCGGCGCGGCCCACCGCGACACAGGCGCATGCGGCCCTGCGCTCGATGGCGGCGGGCGCCACCACGGTGGGCACCGCCGGGGCGGGCGCCACCGTGATGGGCCCGAGCACGGCGGGAACGAGCATGGAGGGCGACCGTGCCCCCGGCGGTCCCGCCCCGGCCGGGCTCGACCGCGTGCCTGTCGGGAACCCGCAGCGTCGCCGGCTCCGCGTCGCCGCCACCGTGGCCGCGGCCCTCGCCCTGGCGGCCGCTCTGATCGTGGTCGTCGCCGTCTCCCGCCCCGCCTCCGCACCCGTCACCGGCCCCGGTCGCCCGCCGGCCGCGGCCCCCACCTCGAGCGCACCGGAATCGGCGCCGGACACCGCGATCATCGCCGACCCCGCCACCGCCGACCCGTGTTCGCTGCTGGACATCGAGTCGGTCAAGAGCTTCGGCACCACCACGCTCGACCCGGACAACGTCGCGTTCGCCGGATGCCGCGCCGACATCGAGCGGCCCGACGGCGGCTCGGTGGGATTCACCGTCACGCTCGCGAACGCGGTGGAGGTCGGGCAGTACAGCTCCGGGGGCCGCCACGTGGAGGATTCCGGCTACTCCGTCCTCACCTACGACGCCAACGGGAACTACTGCGAGCAGCAGGTCCTGCTGGCCGACGGGAACGCCGTGCTGGTGTCCGCCGTGAGCTACGAGGACCCGTCGGGCACCACGGACGTCTGCGCGATCGCCGATGCGGGCCGCATCGCCGCCGTCGCACGGCTCGTGCAGCAGGGCATCGGCCAGCGGGCGCGCCTCGACCAGGTCAGCCCGCTCGGCAGCATCTCGGCCTGCAGCCTCCTGACGCAGGAGGAAGTCGCCGCCGGCGTCGTGAACGCCACACCGGGGCGACCGCGGTTCAACGACTGGGCCTGCGACTGGGCCTCCTTCACCGGTGGCGGCAGCGTCACGGTCATGTACTACCGCGGCTACCTGCTGAGGGCGACCGACGGCACGCCCGCCAGCTTCGCCGGCCACCCCGGCACCGTGCTCGCGCGGCCCGGGAACTGCTGGGTGCAGTTCGTGCAGCGCGCCTACACCGCGGGGGGCAGCAACCGGATCGAGTCGGTCTGGGTCACCTACTGGGGCTCCGGGAGCGGCGACCAGCTCTGCCAGACCGCCACCACGCTCGCCACGGCGGCGGCGAACCGCCTGCCCCCGCCGAGCTGAATCGGGCTGGACGGGAAAGCCGCGGGACCCGTCAGGGACGAACCCGTGGATGGTCCTGGAACGCCGCGGCGAACTCCGCCATCCGATCGCCGGCGCCGTCGGCCGGGCCGAACCAGATCGCCGCGGCGTCGGCACCTGCCGCGGCCAGGGCGTGGGCCTCGTCCACGGTGCGCCCCAGCTCGGCGCGCCCGCCGCTCCACGCCAGCCGGGTGCCGAGTCGGGGCGTGCGCTCGGCCGACTCGCGCAGTCGGGCGGCGCAGCGCGCGAACTCGGCGGCGTCGATGGCGAACCCCTGCCACTCGTCGGCCAGCGTGGCGGCCCGGCGCAGGGCTGCCGCGCTCGTCCCGCCCACCATGATCGGCACGGGCCGGGCCGGCACCGGCGCGAACACGCCCTGCTCGACGTGGTGGAACCGTCCGTGGAACGCGCCCCCGTCGCGGAACAGGTGGCGCAGCAGGGCGATGTCCTCGTCGGTGCGGGCGCCGCGGGTGGTGAAGTCGGCGCCGACGGCGGCGAACTCGGTGCGGTTCCAGCCCACGCCCACCCCCAGCACCGCCCGGCCACCGGAGAGCAGGTCCAGCGTCGCCACCTGTTTCGCGACGACGAACGGGCTCCGCATCGGCAGAACGAGGACGGAGGTGCCGAGCCGGATGGTCGACGTGTGGGCCGCGAGGTGCGCGAGCGTGACGAGCGGCTCGTACACCCCGCCGTAGGTGTCGCCGTACGGAGCGGGTGGGAGCAGGTGGTCGGGCAGGTACAGCGTGCGGTAGCCGAGCCGTTCCGCCGCGACCGCCAGGTCCACGAGCGTCCCGGGCGCCATAGCGGTCGACTCGTCGGGCAGCACGACCTCGAGATCCACAACTCACCCTAACCGGGCCGGCAGTGATCTCGACGAGCTCGACGCAAGCGTTGATCGGCACCTCCGACCCGCGGGATACTCCCGTCGACCAATGATCGTCGGGGCGAGGGGCGGGACGACATTGCGGATCCAGATGCGTGGACGGACGGCGGGGATCGTGCTCGCGAGCGTGACCGCCGTGCTGGCGTCGGCCTGCGGCGGTGGGGACGCCGGGCCGGTCGCCGCCGATCGCGCCGCCCCGCCGCAGAAGATCATCATCGACAGCGACTTCAACACGATGGCGGACGACGGGCAGGTCGGAGTCATGGCGGCCCAGCTCCAGGCCGCCGGCACGCTGCAGGTCATGGGCATCACCGTCGTCTCGGGCAACGCGTGGCTCGGCCAGGGTGTCGCCGACGCGGTGAAAGCGGTCGAACGGCTCGGCGTCGGTGAGCGCATCGGCGTCTACGCCGGCGCGGAACGCGCGCTCGACCACGACATCGCCACCATCCGGCGCGAGCAGGCCGCCGGCGCGGGCGGCGACGCCTACCTGGGAGCGTGGACCACGCCGGAGCCACCGTCCGAGGCCGACCTCGTGCCACCGCCCGACGGCTTCGCCTCCCGGACGGCCGTGCAGCCCACGGCTGCGGTCGACTTCATCGTCGACACGGTGAAGGCCAACCCCGGCGAGATCACCGTCCTCGCCATCGGCCCGCTGACGAACATCGCGCTGGCGACCCGGCGCAACCCCGAGATCGTGCCGCTGATCAAGCAGATCGTCCACATGGGCGGTGCCGTCGACGTCCCCGGCAACGCCACCGCCACGGCGGAGTTCAACTGGTGGTTCGACCCCGACGCCGCCCGTGCGGTCGTGCGGCTGCCGATCCCGCAGGTGGTCGTGCCGCTGGACGTGACCAACACGGTCGTGCTCACGAAGCCGATCTACGACCGCGTCGCGCACCCGGCCACGCCCACCGCGGTGACCACCATCTACCAGCAGCTCAACGGACTCGGCTTCGACGGCACGAACGGGTTCGAGAACAACCCGGACTACACCCAGAACATCTGGGACGGCCTCGCGCTGGCCTACGTCGCCGACCCGAGCCTGGCCACCGTGTCGGTGGAGCGCTACATCGACGTGGTCGCCGCGCCCGGCGCCGCAGACAACGGCCGTTCCGTCGGGTACGCCGGCCAGCCGCCGGGGATGTCGCTGCAGCGAGCGAGCGTGGTGAAGGAGTTCGACGACACGCGCTTCTTCGAGCTCTACTCCGACCTGCTCACCCGGCCGGTGCCGGTACACCTGCCGGGGTAACGGTGGCGGGGCTCGAGGACGACCTCATGCACTGGACAAGCACCCACAGCCCCGAGACCGTCGACCCGAACGGCGACCATCCCATGACCGAGATCGGTTCCCTGATCGCTGACCTGATCCAGGACCAACCCATCGCTGTCACGACGCTGCTCGGACAGCACAGCGACGACGGACACGGCCACTGCTGCACCTGCACGCTCGGCGGGCAGCGTGGCCACTACACCTGGCCGTGCACGATCTACGCGGCGGCGACGCTCGCCGCAGCGCGGAGGCCGCGCGGCAAGTAGCCGGCAACGGGTGCTGCGTAGGGTTGCGCCGTGGGCACAATCGTCTCCTTCCACGCGCACCCCGACGACGAGTCGATCGGAACCGCGGGCACGCTCGCCCGAGCCGCCGCTGCCGGCCACCGGGTCGTCCTGGTCTTCGCCACCCGCGGAGAGCTGGGCGAACCCGTCCGCGGCGTGTTGGAACCGGGGGAGCAGCTGCCCGTCCGGCGGTCCGCGGAGTGCTACGCGTCGGCCGCGGCGATCGGCGCGAAGCGCGTGGAGTTCCTCGGCTACACCGACTCCGGGATGATGGGCGAGCCGAGCAACGCGGCGCCGTACTGCTTCTGGCAGGCCGACGTCGAGCACGCCGCGCGCCGCCTCGCGGTGATCCTCGACGAGGAGGAGCCGGACGTCCTCACCACCTACGACGACAACGGCGGCTACGGCCATCCGGACCACATCCAGGTGCACCGGGTCGGCAAGCGTGCGGCCGACCTGTCGGCCGTGCCCGCGGTGGCGCAGCACACGATCAACCGCGACTGGATGGTGCGCGGGGTGCGCGGCATGGCCGAGTCGGGCGAGCTGCCGGACGGCTGGCAGGCCCCGAACTTCGACGAGCCGACGTTCGGCAAGCCGGAGGCGGAGATCACCCACCGGGTGGACGCGGTCGACTTCGTCGAGCGGAAGCGGGCCTCGATGCGGGCGCACGCGAGCCAGATGTCGCCCGAGCACTTCCTGCTCACGATGCCCGACCCGCTGTTCGCGCTGGGGATGGGCGTCGAGTTCTACATCGTCGATCCGCTGCCCAGCGCGCCGGAGCTGTTCGAGGAGCTGTTCACGTCGCTGCGCTGAGCCACCCGGGCGCCGCCTTCGACGACGGGTAGAGCTAACATCGCCAGCTGGGCCACCCGGCCCACCGCTCGAGCAGTCGGCAGTTCAGGAGGACCAGTGACCGCCGTCGCCCCCAAGCCGATCGCGCCGGAGTACCCAGCGCGACAGACGCCCAAGGGCTCGACCTTCCTGAAGATGCTGCGGACGACGGACCCCAAGGACATCGCGATCCTGTACCTGGTCACGTCGTTCGGGTTCTTCCTCGCCGGCGGCGCGATGGCGCTGCTGATCCGCGGCGAGCTGGCTGTGCCGGGGCTGCAGTTCCTGTCGACGGAGCAGTACAACCAGCTGTTCACGATGCACGGCACGATCATGCTGCTGCTGTACGCCACGCCGATCCTGTTCGGCTTCGCGAACTACATCGTGCCGCTGCAGATCGGGGCCCCCGACGTCGCGTTCCCGCGGCTGAACGCGTTCTCCTACTGGCTGTTCCTGTTCGGCGGGCTCACGGTGCTGTCCGGGTTCCTCACGCCGGGCGGCGCGGCCGACTTCGGCTGGTTCGCCTACACGCCGCTCTCGGACGCCATCCGCTCGCCGGGTGCGGGCGCCGACCTGTGGATCGTCGGCCTCGTCGTGTCCGGTCTCGGCACGATCCTCGGCGGCGTCAACTTCACCACCACGATCGTCTGCATGCGCGCGCCCGGCATGACGATGTTCCGGATGCCGATCTTCACCTGGAACATCCTGGTCACGGCGATCCTCATCCTCATCGCGTTCCCGGTGCTCACCGCCGCGCTGCTGGGCCTGCTGGCCGACCGCCACTTCGGCGCCCACGTGTTCGACCCCGCCAACGGCGGCGTGATCCTCTGGCAGCACCTGTTCTGGTTCTTCGGGCACCCCGAGGTCTACATCGTGGCGCTGCCGTTCTTCGGCATCGTCAGCGAGATCTTCCCGGTGTTCAGCCGCAAGCCGGTGTTCGGCTACAAGACGCTGATCTACGCGACGATCGCGATCGGCGCGCTGTCGGTGGCGGTGTGGGCGCACCACATGTACGCCACGGGCGCGGTGCTGCTGGCCTTCTTCTCCTTCACCACCTTCCTCATCGCGATCCCCACGGGCGTGAAGTTCGTGAACTGGATCGGCACCATGTGGAAGGGGCGGCTGACCTTCGAGACGCCGATGCTGTTCAGCGTCGGGTTCCTCGCCACGTTCCTGTTCGGCGGGCTCACCGGCATCCTGCTGGCCTCGCCGCCGGTGGACTTCCACGTCTCCGACACGTACTTCGTGGTGGCGCACTTCCACTACGTGCTGTTCGGCACGATCGTGTTCGCCACCTACGCCGGGATCTACTTCTGGTTCCCGAAGATGACCGGCCGGATGCTCGACGAGACCCTCGGCAAGGTCCACTTCTGGCTCACGTTCGTCGGCTTCCACCTCACGTTCCTGGTGCAGCACTGGCTGGGCAACGAGGGCATGCCGCGCCGCTACGCCGACTACCTGCCGATCGACGGCTTCAACGTGCTGAACGCGATCTCCTCGATCGGTGCGTTCGTGCTGGGCGCCTCGACGCTGCCGTTCCTCTGGAACGTGTTCCGCAGCTACCGGTACGGCCGGGTGGTCACGGTCGACGACCCGTGGGGCTTCGGCAACTCGCTGGAGTGGGCCACGTCCTGCCCGCCGCCGCGGCACAACTTCACCGAGCTGCCGCGGATCCGGTCGGAGCGCCCGGCGTTCGAGCTGCACTACCCGCACCTGGTGGAGCGCTTCCGCGCGGAGGCGCACCTCGGTCACGCCGATCCCGGCGAGCTGATCACGCAGAGCGTGGGCCGGGAGACGCTGCCGAACGACGACCCGAAGTCCCGCTGACCGCCTTCTCATGACGGACACGGGCAGCAGCGTCCTCATCACGGTCACGGGCCCGGACCGGCCGGGCGTGAGCTCCGTGCTGTTCGCCGCGCTCACCCGCCACGGCGTCGACCTGGTAGACGTCGAGCAGGTGGTGATCCGCGGCCGGCTCACCCTCGGCGTGGTCGTGGAGGCCCACCACGACCCGGAGGGCCTGCAGGAAGCCGTCGAGCAGGCGATGGCGAGCATCGCGATGCAGGTCCACACCACGCTCGAGGTCCGCGACGACCCCGCGGTCCGGCGGCACTCCACGCACGTGGTGGTGCTGCTCGGCCGGCCGATCACCGCCCGGGCGTTCGGGGCGGTCGCGGCCGCGCTCGCCGAGGTCGGTGCCAACATCGACTCGATCCGCCGCGTCGCCGACTACCCGGTCACGGGGCTGGAGCTGATGGTCTCCCCCGAGCCGGGAGGCGGCAGCGAGAACCACCCGCACGGCACGTTGCGGGCCCGCCTCGTGGAGGTGGCGCGCAGCGCGGGTGTGGACGTCGCCGTCGAGCGTGCCGGGCTGGCCCGGCGCAGCAAGCGGCTGATCGTCTTCGACGTCGACTCCACGCTGGTGCAGGGCGAGGTCATCGAGATGCTCGCGGCGCACGCCGGCGCCGAGGCCGAGGTCCGGGCCGTCACCGAGGCGGCGATGCGCGGCGAGCTGGACTTCGCCGAGTCGCTGCGCCGCCGCGTGGCCGTGCTGGCCGGCCTGCCCGAGACGGTGCTCGACGAGGTGGCCGCCCGGCTCGAGCTCACCCCCGGCGCCCGCACCACCATCCGCACCCTGAAGCGGCTCGGGTTCCGGTGCGGGGTCGTCTCCGGCGGGTTCACCCGGGTGATCAACGGCCTCGTGGACGAGCTGGGACTGGACTTCTGCGCCGCCAACGAGCTCGAGATCGTCGACGGCCGGCTCACCGGCCGGGTCGTGGGCGAGATCGTCGACCGGCCGGGCAAGTCGGTGGCGCTGCGCCGGTTCGCCGACAGCTTCGGCGTGCCGCTGGAGCAGTGCGTGGCCGTCGGCGACGGAGCCAACGACATCGACATGCTCTCCACGGCCGGGCTCGGCGTGGCCTTCAACGCCAAGCCCGCGCTGCGCGAGGTGGCCGACACCGCGCTGTCCCACCCCTACCTGGACGTCGTCCTGTTCGTTCTCGGCATCACCCGCGACGAGGTCGAGCGCGCCGACGCCGCGGAGGGCATCCTGCGACGCGTCCCGATCCCATGACCGGGCCCGTCGGGGTCGGAAGCACGGGCCTTCCGGGTGCGTTGGTGACGGGCGTGGACACAGATCGATCCCCGGGCCTCGCCGACGCTCGCTCCGGCTCCGTGCTGGCGCCACTCGCGGCGCGGTACGTCCGGGGCAGCGAGCCGGTGTCGGACGGCATCGTGCGCGCGATGCCGGTGATCCTGCGGCTGGAGCGCCCGCCGGCCGCCCGGACGCCGGTGCTGGAGGCCGCCGCCGCGGCGGCGCTGGCCGTGTGTCTCGACCCGCGCGCGCAGCCCGGCGGCGAGTGGCACGACACCGTCGCGATCTGGGTGGCCACCCAGATCCGCAAGATCGCCCGGCGGGCCCGCGGGGCGCACTGGGCGGCCGTGCAGGAGCTGCCGGGTGTGACGTGGGAGGTGGACGGCGCGCAGGCGCGGGCGCTGCTCCCCGGACCGGTGGACGAGGTGCCGCGGGTCGTGTCCCGGCTGCAGATCGGCGGCACCGAGCTCGAACCGGATGCCCCCGGCCCGTCCGCGGCCGGCGATCCGGTGATCTGGCTGAACGCCGGCCTGAACCTTACGGTGGGCAAGGCGGCCGCCCAGGTCGGACACGCCTCGATGCTCTACGCCGCGGCCCGCGGGCTGACGTCCGTGCCGCGGTTCGCGGTGCGGGACGCCGACGGCGACCGGTGGGCGCAGCTGTGCGCCGCAGTCGGGCGCGGCGAGGCGGTCGCCGTGCGGGATGCGGGCTTCACCGAGGTGGCGCCGGGCACGATCACCTGCATCGCTCGCTGACATGGCCCGATCCCGTCAGCGGCTCCTGGTCGACCGCGCAGCATCCCGACAGTCTCCGGAGAGCGCGGAGAACGCGGAGGCCGCGGAGGAAGCGCGGTACGAGGCGGCGTGGACCGCGTACGGCGAGGTGGCGCGCGAGCAGGTGGCGATCAGCGCTCCGGCGCTGGCGCGGCTCGTCCTCGCCCGGCTCGGCCTCGACCCCGCCGATCCCGCCGCCGAGGAGTTCGCCGAGCACGTCGAGAGCGACCTCCTCGAGGACCTGAGCGGCCCGCTGATGATGCTGACGCCCGACATCGTCGTGCACGCCCCGGCGCTGACCGACGGGATCGTGCTGACCCACCGGCTCACCGCCGGCGAGCTGGCTGCCGAGCACCTCGAACTCGGCACCGACCTCGCCGGGTTCCTGCGCTGTCCCGACCCGCGCGTCGCCGCCGGGCCCCTGCACGTCGACGACGCGGAGGACGACGAGCCGGCGCAGTGGGGCGGGCCGGCCGGTTGGCTGGCCGGGTTGCCGGCCGGGGCGCTCCTCGCCGTGCGCGCCACCGCGGACGGTGCCGTGACCGTCTCCGTCCTCGACCGGGAGCCCGCCGCGGCGCCGGAGCTGGTGGCGGCGCTGCGGGCGGTGTACGAGACCGAGCTGGCCGAGCCCGGCCTCCCGGTGCCCGCCGAGTCGCTCGTCCTCGGCGTCCTGCACGGGGACCGGGCCGCGTTCGCCGAGCCGCGCCCGCCGCTCACCGAGCTCGCCGCCGCCGCCGGCCTGTTGGGCCGCGGCGAGGAGTTCGCCCACGACGAGTCGGTGTGGACCGAGGCCGAGGTCGCCGACCGGGAGTTCCGGCTCGTGGCGGGGGTGGAGAGCGAGGAGCAGGGGGAGGCGGCGCTCCGGGCGTTCGCGCTGCTCGCTAACCCGGGTGACACGACCGCGCTCCGGGCGGCGCTCGCCCTCCTGGCGGACGCGGAGGTGCTCGAGTCCGTCGTCGAGGAGCTGCTGCGCGAACCCGACGAGGACGGGGAGCGGGTGCGGGCCACGGTGGCGCTCGCCGAACGGCTCGTCGCCGTGGCCGGTCGGTCCCCGCGCGAGGCGGTCGCCCGGTACATCGCCGCCGTGGCGGCGGAGCGGGACGGGCGGGTGCTGGACGCCGAGTCGCACCTGCGTGCCGCGGCGCTCGCCGCCGAGGGCTGGCCGCTCGTGGAGGACCGGCTGGCCTGGTACGAGTCGGATCGGGGCGACGCCGCTGCGGCCGTCGCCCGGTGGCTCGCGATCGACGTGCCCGCCGACAGCCCCGACCTCGTCGCGGTCGGTCCGTTCGCCGCCACCGGGCCGGAGCCCGGTCGCAACGACCCCTGCTGGTGCGGGTCGGGCCGCAAGTACAAGCAGTGCCATCGCGGTCGCCCGGCGCAGACCCCGCTCCCGGGCAGGGGCGATTGGCTGCACCACAAGGCCCGGAGCTACGTGGAGCGCCACGGCGGCGCGGCCACCCGGGCGCTCGACTGGTGGGCCGACTCCCTCGACGCCGACGCGATCGACGACCCCGAGGTCGTGGACGCGGCGCTGGGCCACGACGACTGGTTGGCGAGGTTCCTCGCCGATCGTGGGCCGCTGCTGCCGGCCGACGAGGCCGAGCTGGCGGCGTCGTGGGCGGCGGCCCGGCCCAGCGTGTACGAGGTGGCGGGCATCCGCTCCGGACAGGGGATGACGCTGCGGGACCTCCGCGACGGGGCTGCCGCCGACGTCGGGTTACCCGCGGGAACACCGCCGAGGATGGGCGAGCTCGTGCTCGCCAGGCTGCTGCCCGACGGCTCGGGTGCGACGTACCGGCTCCTCGGTGCCGTCGCCGTGCGCCGGGGCACGGAGCGCGACCTGCTCGAGCAGCTCGACGCAAGCTCCTGACCTGATCTCGGTGGGGTCAGGCCCCCCGCAACCGGCGCAGGGCGCCGAGCACCTTCTCGCGGTCGTCGGTGGCCCAGAACGGGGGCAGGCTCGCCCGCAGGAACCCGCCGTAGCGGGCCGTGGCCAGGCGGGAGTCGAGGATCGCGACGACGCCGCGGTCGTCCATGCCGCGCAGCAGGCGCCCGGCGCCCTGAGCGAGCAGCAGCGCCGCGTGGGTGGCCGAGACCGATAGGAAGCCGTTGCCACCGCGGGCATCCGTGGCGCGTTGGCGGGCGGCGACGAGCGGGTCGTCGGGGCGCGGGAACGGGATGCGATCGATGATCACGCAGGACAGCGACGGACCGGGCACGTCGACCCCCTGCCACAGCGACAGGGTGCCGAACAGCGACGTGGCCTCGTCGGCCGAGAACTTCTCGACCAGCTGCATCGTGGAGTCCTCGCCCTGGCACAGGAGCGGCGTCTCCAACCGGCCGCGCAACGCCTCGGTGGCCTGCTTGGCCGCCCGCATCGACGAGAACAGCCCGAGGGTGCGCCCGCCCGCCGCCTCGACGAGCCCGGCGATCTCGTCCAGGTACGAGGGCGGCAGGCCGTCGCGGCCGGGCGGGGGCAGCCGCTTGGCGACGTAGAGGATGCCGCTCTTCGCGTGGGCGAACGGCGAGCCGACGTCGAGGCCCGACCACTTCGGCGCGTCCGGGTCGGGCACCGGGTCGTCCGCGGCGGCTGCGACCTTCTCCGCGGGCGGCAGCCCCCACTGCCGGGCCAGCGCGTCGAAGTTGCCGCCGAGCGCGAGCGTGGCGGACGTCAGCACGATCGTGGAGCGGCCGAACAGCCGTTCCCGCAGCAGACCGCCCACCCAGAGCGGGGCGGCGTGCAGCGACTTGTGGCGGGCGCCGTCCGGGCCCTGCTCGGCCAGCCACACCACGTCGTGCCGCTTGGCGGCGTCGGCCTCGTCGAACACCCCGAGCAGCCGCACGGCGGTGTCGGCCACGTCGTCGAGCGACGCCTGGGCGATCTTGCGGCCGGTGGCGGCCTCCGGGTCCTCCCGTCGGTCGGAACCCAGGGCCTGCTTGCAGGCGCCCGCGGCGTCCCGGACTGCGGAGAGCGCGCCCGCCGCGGCTTGGGGGAGGGACTCCCAGCGGCCCGGCGGCAGGTCGTCCAGCACGAAGCCGAGGCCCTCGCCCGCCTCGGCGAGCCGGTCGGCGATCGCCTGGTCGACCAGCTTGCCGAGCCGCCGGGCAGTGGCGTTGATCATCCCGGCGGTGAGCTCGGCCGTGGCGACGCCGGTGACGCGGTCGACGAGCTCGTGCGCCTCGTCGACGACCACGACATCGTGCTCGGGCAGCACCGGGCGCCCCTCGAGGGCGTCGATCGCGAGCAGGGCGTGGTTGGTGACGACGATGTCGGCCTGACCCGCGACGCCCCGGGCCTTCTCGGCGAAGCAGTCGTCACCGACCGGGCACTTCGCCGCGCCGAGGCACTCCCGTGCGGTGACCGACACCTGCCGCCACGTGGAGTCGGGCACACCGGGCACGAGCTCGTCGCGGTCGCCGGTGTCGGTGGTGTCGGCCCACTCGTGGATCCGCTTGACCTGGCGACCCATCGCCGAGATCGCGAACGGGTCGAACAGCTCCTCGCCCGGGTCGGACTCGTCGCTGCCGTGCAGCTTGTTCAGGCACAGGTAGTTGCGCCGGCCCTTGAGGATGGCGAACGTGGGCGCCCGGCCCAGCAGCGGTTTGAGCGCCTTCGCCAGGCGCGGGAGGTCGCGGTCGACGAGCTGGCGCTGCAGCGCGATCGTGGCCGTGGAGACCACGACGGTGGCGCCCTTGCCGACCGCGTGATGGATCGCCGGCACCAGGTACGCCAGCGACTTGCCGGTGCCGGTGCCGGCCTGCACCGCCACGTGCTCTCCGCTGACCAATGCCTTGCGGACCGCCTGCGCCATCGTGTCCTGGCCCTCGCGGCGGGTGCCCCCGACCGCGGTGACGGCAGCTTCCAGCAGTTCCGCAACTCCGGGCAGTTTTGTCGCGGTGGGCACGCCGGGAGGCTACCGGGAGGGCCCGACGGCCCGGGGCGGAACGTCGCAACCCAGCGTTGCGCGGTTCACACGTGATGAACAACTTCGCGTAACCCGCCGTCCCGGACCCGCCCCCATCATGGGTGGGGTGACGTCCACGCAAGCTCTGCTCCCCCTGTCGTCCTACCCGGTGCTGCTCGAGCACGACGCCCGCTACGGCGACCTGGACCCCAGCCGCCGCATCGGACGGGACGCGCTCGTGCGCTGGTTCGAGGACGCCCGGGTCGCCGTGGAGCGCACCCGGTTCGGCGCCGACCTCACCGGCCGCATGCGGCTCCTGCTCGCGTCGGTGCGCGTCGAGGTGCTGGCCCCGCTACGGGTCACCGGCAGCTACCGCATCGGCCTCGGCGTGACGCACGTCGGCACCTCGTCCTTCGCGTACTCCTACGGCGTCTTCGCCGACGACGAGTGCGTCGCGGCGGGCGAGTCGGTCAGCGTGCACTCCACGGGCGGGCGCCCGGCGCCGCTCCCCGCGCCGGTCCGCGCCGCGCTGGAGGAGCTGCGGGTCGGCGGGCCGGTCGTCGGGCGCCCCGAGATCGACCAGGCCCGCCGGGTGCGCGAGGCCTACCCGTTCCGGCTCGACGTGCGCACCCGCTTCGGCGACCTCGACACGAACCGCCACGTCAACAACGTCCGGCTCGCCGGTTGGTACCTCGACGGCCTCGCCGAGCTGCACCTCGACGTGCTCGGCTACCCGACCGGCGGTCCGCTCGACGGCCTGTCCCCGAGCACGCTCGAGGTCCAGTACCTCGACGAGGTGCACTACCCCGGCATCTACCAGCTGCGGGTGGGCGTCCTCGACCTGGACGAGACGACGGCCCGCTACGCGTGCGGCCTGTTCGACGGCCCCCGCTGCATCGGCCTGGCCGACGCGGTGGGCACGCACCGGGTACTCGACGACAACGGCGTGGTCGGTGACCTGGGCGCGCTCCTGGAGCCCTTCCGCATGCGCGAGGTCTGAAGTCGCCTCAGGCCATGTGCACGCCTGCCGCCCGCATCTCCTTCAGCGCGCGTTCCGTCGTCTCCGGCGCCACACCCGCACAGAGGTCGAGGAGCACCGTGGTCGTGAATCCGGCCTTCGCCGCGTCCAGGGCGGTGGCGCGCACGCAGTGGTCGGTGGCGATCCCGACGACCTCCACGGTGTCGACGCCGCGGGCGCGCAGCCAGTCGGCCAGGGCCGCCCCGCCGGGTTCGGCCCCCTCGAACCCGGAGTAGGCGGCGGTGTGCTCGCCCTTGCTGAACACGGCCTCGATCGGGGCCACGTCCAGCTCCGGGTGGAACGACGCCCCGGGCGTGCCGGTGCGGCAGTGCGGCGGCCAGCTGTCGACGAAGTCGGGGGTGGCCGAGAAGTGGGCGCCCGGGTCGATGTGGTGGTCGCGGGTGGCGACCACGTGGTCGTACGCCGCGGTGCGCAGGTGCCCGGAGATCGCGGCGGCGACCGCCGCGCCGCCCTCCACGGCCAGCGAGCCTCCCTCGCAGAAGTCGTTCTGCACGTCGACGACGATCAGGGCACGCATCTCAGAACCCCTCGAAGACCGTGGGCAGGGCGGGTCCGCCGCGGGACAGCTTGAGGCCTTCCCACGGCACGGACACCAGGGCGGCGCGCAGGTGCTCGCGGGACTGCTCCAGCGTGGGCAGGCCCGCCACCTGCTCGCCGCCGCGGACCAGCGGCACCGGCATGACGCGGTCGTGCGGTCCGATCCGCGGGGGAGTGACGGCCCGGTGCACGACCTCCTCGATCGCGGTGCCCGTCGGCTTGTAGCGGCGCACCGCCGACTTGGACCCGCCGCGCGACTCCTTGGACTCGCTGCGCTTGGCGACCGGCCGGCCCTCGACCTCCACGAGCTTGTAGACCATCCCGGCGGTCGGCGCGCCGGAACCGGTGACCACCGACGTGCCGACGCCGTACGAGTCGACGGGTTCGGCGCGCAGCGAGGCGATCGCGTACTCGTCGAGGTCGCCGGACAGCACGATCCTCGTGCCGGTGGCGCCCAGCGCGTCGAGCTGGTCGCGGGCCTGGTGGGCGAGCTCGCCGAGGTCGCCGGAGTCGATCCGGATCGCGCCGAGCCCGGTGCCGGCCGCCTCGACCGCGAGCTCGACACCTCGGCGGATGTCGTAGGTGTCGACGAGCAGGGTGGTGTCCGAGCCGAGTGCCTTCACCTGGCTCGTGAACGCCGACAGCTCGTCGTCGTGCAGCAGCACCCAGGCGTGCGCGGCCGTGCCGGCGGTGGGGATGCCGTGCCGGCGCTGGGCCTCCAGGTTGGAGGTGGTGGTGAAACCGGCGAGGTAGGTGGCGCGGGCCGAGGCGACGGCGGCCGCCTCGTGGGTGCGCCGCGACCCCATCTCGATGATCGGCCGGCCGGCGGCTGCCGTGACCATCCGGGCGGCGGCCGAGGCCACGGCGCTGTCGTGGTTGAGGATCGACAGCACCAGCGTCTCCAGCAGCACGGCGTCGATGAACGTGCCGGTGACGGTGAGGATGGGTGAGCCGGGGAAGTACAGCTCGCCCTCGGGGTAGCCGTCGATGTCGCCGGAGAAGCGATAGTCGGCCAGCCAGGAGAGCGTGGCGTCGTCGACGATGCCGGCGAGCATCGCGAGCTCCTCCTCGCCGAACCGGAACCGCCGGATCGATTCCAGCAGGCGGCCGGTGCCCGCCACCACGCCGTAGCGGCGTCCCTCGGGGAGCCGGCGCGCGAAGACCTCGAACACGCAATGCCGGTGCGCGGTGTCGTCGGCGAGCGCGGCGGCCGCCATGGTCAGCTCGTACCGGTCGGTGTACAGGGCGGTGGACACCCCGGCCGACGACGGACTGCCAGTCATGGGTCGAGAGCCTATGTGCCGTGCAAGCCGAATGGGGGAGGTGTCACCATGGAGTCCATGGCCGCGCCGCTACCCGCACCCACGCGCCAGGTGGAGCAGGACGTCGCCGAGGAATCGACGGCCGACGTCCCCTGGCAGGCGATCGTCTGGAACGACCCCGTCAACCTGATGTCGTACGTCACCTACGTGCTGCAGAAGCTGTTCGGGTACCCGGAGCCCAAGGCCACCGCCCTGATGCTCGACGTCCACCACAAGGGGAAGGCCGCGGTGTCGTCCGGGGACAAGGACAAGATCGAGGGCGACGTCGCGAAGCTGCACGCCGCGGGCCTCTGGGCCACGATGCAGAAAGCATGAACGGCTGGAAGCGCACCGGCCGCGGCGCCAAGGCGCGGCTCGCCGGCACCTTCGACCCCCAGGAGGCCGCCGTCCTGCGCGGGCTGGTCGGTGAGGTCCGGCAGATGCTCGCCGGGCGCTCCGCCGACAACCCAGCCGACGAGCTGGCGGTGCTCACCGGGATGCGGACCGGCCCCTCCACCCGGCCCGACGACCGGGTCCTCGCCCGCCTGCTGCCCGACTTCACCACCGAGGACGCCGACCTCGCCGCCGGCATGCGCTCGCTGCACGAGCCCGAGCTGATCGAGGCCAAGGACGCCGCCGCGGCGCTGGTGCTGGACACCCTCCCCGAGGCCGGGGGCCGGGTCGAGCTCACCGCCGAGCAGGGCGACACCTGGCTCGTCGCGCTCAACGACGTGCGGCTCGCCCTGGGCACCGCGCTCGACGTGAGCGAGGAGATGGCCGAGGACCTTCCCCTCGACGACCCCCGGGCCGCGCACCTCGGCGTCTACCACTGGCTCACGTTCGTGCAGGACGCACTCGTGCAGTCGCGGATGCAGATCCGCTAGTGCCGGTCCGAGTGACCGAGGCTCCGGTCGGGGGTCACCCGGTCGCGCACCAGCTGCTTGAGGGTCGGGAGCTCGGGGAAACCGCCCTGCTCGGCGCGGTCCCACAACATCTCGTCGTCGAGCCGCACCTGGAAGACGCCGCCCGTGCCGGGCACCAGCGCGACCTCGCCGAGGTCGGCGGGGAACGATGTGAGCAGCTCCTGGGCCGTCCACCCGGCGCGGAGCAGCCAGCGGCACTGCGTGCAGTAGGTGATCTCGAGGCGCGGCGCGGGCACGCGGCGAGTGTGGCAGAGATGTGAGCCGCGCCCGCACGTGTGCGATCGAGGGGATCCGGAACGTAGTCTGGAGGGCGTGCTGGTGATCCGAGCCGATCTCGTGGACGAGATCGTGGCCCACGCCCGCCGGGACCATCCCGACGAGGCGTGTGGCGTCATCGCCGGCCCCGAGGGCTCCGACCGCCCCGAACGCTTCATCCCCATGCTCAACGCGGCCCGCTCGCCCACGTTCTACGAGTTCGACTCCGGCGACCTGCTGCGTCTCTACCGCGACATGGACTCCCGTGACGAGGTGCCCGTGGTGATCTACCACTCGCACACCGCCACGGAGGCCTACCCGTCGCGCACCGACATCTCCTACGCCTCGGAGCCCGAGGCGCACTACGTGCTCGTGTCGACGCGCGAGCCCGGCACGCACGAGTTCCGGTCGTTCCAGATCGTGGACGGTGTGGTCACCGAGGAAGACGTCGAGGTCGTGGAGAGTTACATGTTCTCGCACACGGGCGCAGACGACGTCCCGGACCACGCCTGACGTCCGTCCGCGTCCCGACCCACGACCGAACCACCTGGAGCATCCGCATGGCCGTCACCGTGTCCATCCCGACCATCCTTCGCACCCACACCGGCGGCGAGAAGGCCGTCGAGGCCAAGGGGAGCACCGTCGCCGAGGTGATCGACGACCTCGAGTCCCGCCACAGCGGGATCGCGCCGAGGCTGGTCAAGGACGGCAACCTGCACCGCTTCGTCAACATCTACGTCGACGACGAGGACGTGCGGTTCGCCGGTGGCCTCGCCGCGCCGGTGGGCGAGAACTCCACCGTCACCATCCTGCCCGCCGTCGCGGGTGGCATGCGCTGATCCGGGCGCTACCCCAGGAGGCGTCATGGCCCGGTACGACTCCCTGCTGCAGGCCGTCGGCGACACCCCGCTGGTAGGCCTGCCGTCACTCTCGCCGGCCCCGCACGTGCGGCTGTGGGCCAAGCTGGAGGACCGCAACCCCACCGGCTCCATCAAGGACCGCCCGGCCCTCGCGATGATCGAGAAGGCCGAGGCGGACGGGCTGCTGCAGCCCGGGTGCACGGTGCTGGAGCCGACGTCCGGCAACACCGGCATCTCGCTCGCGATGGCCTGCAAGCTCAAGGGCTACCGGCTGGTCTGCGTGATGCCGGAGAACACGTCGGTCGAACGCCGGCAGCTGCTGGAGATGTACGGCGCGCAGATCATCTCCTCGCCCGCGGCCGGCGGCTCCAACCAGGCCGTGGCCATGGCCAAGGAGCTGGCCGCGGAGCACCCGGACTGGGTCATGCTCTACCAGTACGGCAACCCGGCCAACGCCGACGCCCACTACCGCACCACGGGCCCCGAGATCCTGCGCGACCTGCCGACCGTCACCCACTTCGTCGCCGGGCTGGGCACCACCGGCACGCTCGTGGGCACCGGGCGTTACCTGCGGGAGCACAAGCCGGACATCCAGATCGTGGCGGCCGAGCCGCGCTACGGCGAGCTGGTCTACGGCCTGCGCAACCTCGACGAGGGCTTCGTCCCGGAGCTGTACGACCCCGACGTGCTCACCTCCCGCTACTCCGTGGGCAGCCGCGACGCCCTGCGCCGCACCCGCCAGCTCGTGGAGCAGGAGGGCATCTTCGCCGGCATCTCCAGCGGAGGCATCCTGCACGCCGCGCTCGCCGTGGCGGAGAAGGCCGCGGGGGCGGGCGAGCACGCCGACATCGTGATCATCATCGCGGACGGGGGCTGGAAGTACCTGTCCACCGGCGCCTACTCCGGTGAGCTCGACGACGCGGCCGAGGGCATCGACGGGCACCTCTGGGCGTGACGCGCGGGCGGACGGGGCTCCCGGACTCGATCACCGCGGCAACTCGACCACGACATCGCGCCGCCGCGATGCGTAGCCTCGATGGCATGGTCGCTCCTGCGCCTGCCCCCCGCCGTCCGGTTGCCCGCGTGCTGCCGCGCAACCCGGTGTGGTCGGCACTGCTCATGCTCGTGATGACCGCGGGCCTCTACGTCGTCGAGGTCGCGGACACGCTGTCCGGGGGGCTCCTCGAGCGCGAGGGCGGCATCTACCCGCTCCAGCTGGATGGGCTCGACGGCGTGCTGTTCGCGCCCATGCTGCACGCCGGCTGGCCGCACCTGATCGCCAACACGCTGCCGTTCCTGATATTCGGTTTCCTGGCGATGGCCGGCGGGATCCGCCAGTTCCTGGTGGTCACCGCCACGATCTGGGTGCTCGGCGGGCTCGGGGTGTGGCTCACCGGCGGCGTCGGCTCCGGGTACCACATCGGCGCGTCCGGGCTGATCTTCGGCTGGCTGGTCTTCCTGCTCACCCGCGGCTTCTTCGCCCGCAGCGGCCTGCAGATCCTCCTCGCGGTGGGCCTGTTCTTCGTCTGGGGCGGGATCCTCTTCGGCGTGCTGCCCGGGCAGCCGGGCGTCTCGTGGCAGGCCCACCTGTTCGGGGCGCTCAGCGGGCTGCTGGCGGCCCGGCTCGTCGGCCGCGCCGACCGCAGGGTGGCCCGGCCCGCCTAAACTCGCGCCGTGGCTCCCGATCCCGACGCCCCGATCGGCATCTTCGACTCGGGCGTCGGGGGGCTCACGGTGGCCCGCGCGGTGATCGACCAGCTGCCCGCGGAGCGCGTGGTGTACGTCGGTGACACCGCCCACGGCCCCTACGGACCGCTGCGCATCGCCGACGTGCGGCGCCACGCGCTCGCCGTCGGCGACGCGCTGATGGAGCGGGGCATCAAGGCGCTGGTCGTCGCCTGCAACACCGCCACCGCCGCCTGCCTGCCCGACATCCGGGAGCGCTACCCGGTACCGGTCGTCGAGGTGCTGCGTCCCGCGGTGCGCCGGGCCGTCGCCACCACCCGGAGCGGGCGGATCGGGGTGATCGGCACCAGCGCCACGATCGCGTCCGGCGCCTACCAGGACGCCTTCGCCGCCGCCCCCGGCGTGCAGGTCACGGCCGTCGCGTGCCCGCGGTTCGTCGACTTCGTCGAGCGCGGCATGACCAGTGGCCGGCAGGTGCTCGGGCTCGCCCAGAGCTACCTGGAGCCGCTGCAGCGCGCGCCCGTCGACACGCTGGTGCTCGGCTGCACGCACTACCCGCTGCTGGCCGGTGTGCTGCAGATCGTGGCCGGTCCGGACGTCACGCTCGTCTCCAGCGCCGACGAGACCGCGAAGGACGTCGTGCGCGTCCTCATGGAGCACGACATCGCCCGCGACCCGGCCGGCCCGCCGCCCGCGCCGCACAGCTTCCTCGCCACGGGCGACCCGGAGCCGTTCCGCCGCCTGGGCCGGCGCTTCCTGGGCCCCGAGATCGGGTCGGTCGCGGGCATCGCCGCCCCGGAGGCGGCCCCCGCGTGATCGAGGGGCTCGGGTAGCGTCGCGGCGTGATCGGCGCTCTCGTCGTCGTGGTTCTCGTCGCGCTCGTGGCGCTCGCGATCTACGGCCTGGTCATCACCGTGCTGAACCGGCCGGCTGACGTCTGGACCAAGCGCGCCGTGGGGGTCGCGGTCGCGCTGCTGGTGGTGCAGGCCGTGATCGCCGCGGTGCGGGTGTTCTCGGGCACCTCGCTGCCCGAGACCAGCACGTTCCTCATCTACCTCGTCGTGTCGGTGTGCGTGCTCCCCATCGCCACGCAGTTCGCCACCGCCGAGCCGAACCGGTGGGGCGGTGCCGTCGTCGCCGTCGGGGCCGTCGCCACGGCCGTCGCGGTCTGGCGGCTGCAGGGCCTCTGGGTGCCCGGTGCCTGAACCCGCCCGCGCCACCGCCTCGGGCCCGGGGCGCGTGCTGATCGCCGTCTACGGCGTGTTCGCGCTGTCGGCCACGGCACGCGCGGGCGTGCAGATCGCCACCCGGTTCGGGGAGGCGCCGGTGGCCTACCTGCTGTCGGCGCTCGCGGGCGTCGTCTACATCCTCGCGACGGTCGGGCTCGCCGGCCGCGGGCCCGGCGCGCGCCGGCTCGCCTGGGGTGCGGTGCTGTTCGAGCTGGCCGGCGTGCTCGCCGTCGGCACGCTCACGGTGTTCGACACCGGGGACTTCCCGGACGACACCGTCTGGTCGGTGTACGGGCGCGGCTACGGATTCATCCCACTGGTGCTCCCGCTCATCGGCCTGTGGTGGCTGCGGCACACGCGCGAACGTTAACGTCTCCGGTCATGCGGCTGATCGTGCTCGGGTGCTCGGGCAGCGGCCCGGGACCGGACTCGCCGGCGTCCGGGTACCTCGTCGACGCCGGCGACGCGCGGCTCGTGCTCGATCTGGGCAACGGCACGCTCGGCGCGCTGCAGCGCCACATCGACCCGTGGGAGCTCGACGCGGTCGCGTTCTCCCACCTGCACCCGGACCACTGCGCCGACTTCGCCGCCCTGGTGGTGCACCGCCGCTACCACCCGCGCCCGCCCTACGACCCGGCCGCTCGGCCACTGCCGGTGCACGCCCCGGCCGAGGCCCCCGACCGGTTCGCCGCGGCGTACGCGCCGTCGGCCGCCGAGCGGGCGGAGACCGACCTCACCGACGTGTTCACGTTCCACCCGCTCGCCGATGGCGCCACGTCCGACGTCGGCGCCGCCACGCTCACCGCCCGGCAGGTGGACCACCTCTGCGAGGCGTACGCGCTGCGGGTCGACGCACACGGGCGGAGCCTCGTCTACAGCGGCGACACGGGCCCCTGCTCCGCGCTCGTGGAGCTGGCCCAGGGCGCCGACGTGCTGCTCTGCGAGGCCACCTGGCCGCACGTCATGCCCAACTGGGGCGACGAGCCCCCGCCGGGGGTGCACCTGTCCGGGCGGCAGGCGGGCGAGCACGCCGCCGCGGCCGGCGTCGGCCGGCTGCTCATCACGCACGTGCCGGCCTGGTTCTCCGGCGAGGAGCTGCTCGCCGAGGCCAAGGCCGCGTTCGGCGGGCCGGTCGACCTGGTGGCGCCCGACAGCGCCTACGAGGTCTGAGTCGAGCCCCGGGGCGAGGTCGGGGTCACTGCCCTATCCCCTGCCACACGATCACCGAACCGGCGTGCCCGACCCACACCACCACGGCCGCCACGGCGAGGCCGGCCAGCGCGGCGAGCACCGCCAGCCCGGTGGCGATGCGGGTCTGGGTGGCCGCGGCGGCCGGTGCGGTGTGCGCGCCCGCCTCGGTGCGGACGGCCACCAGCTCGGTGAGCACCGCGCCCGCCAGCAGCACGAGGAAGGCGAGCGCCACCGGCAACAGCCATCCCGCGCGCTGCGCGTGGACGTCGATCAGCGGGTTCTGCGCGCCGAGCGCGGTCCAGAGCTGGGTGCCGGTCGTGGTGGCCATCGGGACCGCCACGACCCCGACCAGCGCGATGAGCAGGACCGGCAGGCCGAACGTGCGCCGCCACGAGCGGCGGATCGCGATCACGACGGCACCGAGCGCCGCGAGCGGGAGCAGCACGACGACCCCGTGCACGACGAGGGGGTGCAGCGGGATGCCGTCTACGACCCACATGTCCTACTCCACGAGCAGCCGTGGCGTCCGGTTCAGCCAGGTGGGTCATTAGGGTAGCGGCGTGACACGCGCAGACGGCAGATCCGACGACGAGCTTCGACCGGTGACGATCACCCGGGGCTTCCAGAAGCACCCGGCGGGCTCGGTGCTCGTCGAGTTCGGGGACACGAAGGTGCTGTGCGCGGCGAGCGTGACGGAGGGCGTGCCGCGCTGGCGCAAGGGGTCCGGACTGGGGTGGCTCACCGCGGAGTACGCGATGCTGCCGTCGGCCACCAACACGCGCAGCGACCGCGAGTCCGTGAAGGGCCGCGTCGGCGGCCGCACCCACGAGATCAGCAGGCTGATCGGCCGATCGCTCCGCGCGTGCATCGACCTCGCCGCGCTCGGCGAGAACACCATCGCGCTGGACTGCGACGTCATCCAGGCCGACGGCGGCACCCGCACCGCCGCGGTCACCGGGGCGTACGTGGCGCTGGCCGACGCCGTCACGTGGCTCGGCGCGCAGGGCGCCCTCGCCGACCCGAAGCCGCTGTCCTGCCAGGTCGCAGCCATCAGCGTCGGGGTGGTGGACGGGCGCGTGCGGCTCGACCTGCCGTACGAGGAGGACTCGCGGGCCGAGGTGGACGCGAACATCGTCGCCACCGACACCGGCACCCTCATCGAGGTGCAGGGCACCGGAGAGGGCGCCACGTTCGCCCGGAGCACGCTCGACACCATGCTCGACCTCGCGCTCGCCGGCATCCGGCAGCTGGCCGACATGCAGTCCGAGGCGCTGGCGCAGCCCTACCCGCGTGACCTGCCGGGCCGGTCGTGAGGGTCCTGCTCGCCACTCGCAACGCCGGCAAGCTCGCCGAGCTGCGCCGGATGCTCGCCGACGGTCCCGTCGAGGTGGTCGGGCTCGCCGACGTGCCGGAGTTCCCGGAGGCCCCGGAAACCGGTGCCACGTTCGCGGAGAACGCGCTGGCCAAGGCACAGGACGCGGCAGCTGCCACCGGCCTGCCCTCCGTGGCCGACGACTCGGGGCTCGCGGTCGAGGCCCTGAACGGGATGCCCGGCGTGCTGTCGGCGCGCTGGTGCGGCCGCCACGGCGACGACGTCGCCAACCTCGAGCTGCTCCTCGGCCAGCTCGCCGACGTGCCGGACGAGCGGCGCGGGGCCGCGTTCGTCTGCGCGGCGGCGCTGGTGGTGCCGCACGGGCCGGAGACGGTGGTGCACGGCGAGTGGCCGGGCCGGATCGTGCGGGCGCCGCGCGGCACCGGCGGCTTCGGCTACGACCCGATCTTCGTGCCCGACGGCGAGGAGCGCACCTCCGCCGAGCTCACACCGCAGGAGAAGGACGCCGCCTCCCACCGCGGCCGCGCGATGCGCGCCCTCCTGCCCCACCTGCACACCCTGACCTGACCCGGCGAGTCCCGCGTTTCGGCAGCCGAGTTGCGCATTCGTGCGGGCGTCAGTCGGTCGGGTCGGGCTCGGCGAGCACGCGGCGGGCCACGGCGAAGGCGGAGTTGGCGGCCGGGACGCCGCAGTAGATCGCGCTCTGCAGCAGCACCTCCACGATCTCCTCGCGGCTGAGGCCGTTGCGCAGGGCGGCGCGCAGGTGCATCTCCAGCTCGGTGTAGTGGCCGTGCGCGATGAGCGCGGTGAGCGTGATGGCGCTGCGCATCCGCCGGTCGAGGCCGGGACGGGTCCAGATGCCGCCCCAGGCGTACCGGGTGATCAGCTCCTGGAAGTCGGCCGTGACGCCGTCGGCGCGGGCGATCGCGGCGTCGACGTGCTCGGCTCCCAGCACCTCGCGGCGCACGGCGAGGCCATCGGGGTCGAGGTCGAGGGTGGGCTGCTCGGTGGTCACGCCAGGCACCGTAGCTGCCGTGGAGGTGAACGGCCGGTGGCGAGCGCCACCCTTGCCGAACGCCTGCTCTCGAGCATCGGTACCTTCGGTCGAGTGAGCTGGGGACGGATCGCCGCCGTGAGCGCAGGGCTGCTCGCGGTCGCGGTCGTCGCCGTCCTCCTGTACCGCAGCGGCACCGATCTGCTGGACGTCCGCACGGCCGTGCAGGCCGCGGGCCTCTGGGCGCCGCTGCTGTTCGTGCTTCTGCAAGGGATGGTCACGGTCACGCCGGTGCCGCGCACGGTGTTCACCGTGGCGGCCGGGGTGCTGTTCGGCGGTATCGGCGGCGTGCTGCTCGCGGTGGCGGGCACCTCGCTGGCCGCCGCCTTCGCGTTCTGGCTGGTCAAGCTGCTGGGCGGGCGGTTCGTCCGGCGGCACACGGATCACCGCGTCATGACGTGGGTTCGTGCCCGCCTGGACCGCAGCGGCCTGCTCGCGATGGTGTCGCTGCGGCTGATCCCGGCGGTGCCGTTCTCGGCGATGAACTACGCCTCGGCGCTCTCGGGCGTGCGGTTCGCGCCGTACCTGCTGGGCACGGTGCTGGGGGTCCTGCCCGGCACGATCGGGATCGTGATCCTCGGCGACGCCGCGGTGGGCGGCAACCCGCACCCGGCGATGCTGCTGGTGTCGCTGACCTCGGGCCTGGTGGGGCTCACGGGCGCGCTGATCGCGGCCCGCCGGCCTGCGATCCCGGTCACAGCCGGGGAATAGGGGATCGTGCCGGCGGTGGGATTCGAACCCACACTGTCGACCACCTAAAGGTCGTGCCTCCTGCCAGTTGGGCTACGCCGGCTCGGCCAGCAGCCTACGGGGTCACTCCGCACACCCAGCACGGACTTCGCATAACGCCCGCCCTGTGCGAAGTGCCGACTGGATGCGCGAAGTCCGATTTACTCGGACCTCGACGGCTCCTGCAGCTCGGCCGGGGCGCGCATGCGCCAGGCGTCCAGGACCAGCTCTTCCAGCCTTGCCGGTTCCACCTTGTCGAGCCTCAGCATCACCATCGGCAGGCCGTCGTAGGTGGGGTGGGTGAAGAACAGCTCCGGCTCACCGAGCAGCAACGCCTGCTTCTCCGCCTCGTCGCCGACGTAGAGCACGGCGACGTCGGTGCGGATCATCCGGCGCCGGCCGGGCACACGCTCCGGGTAGGACCACACGAATCCCTTGTTCCCCACGCGGAAGTCGAAGCCCTCGCTCGGGATCTCCTCCACGCCCGGCAGCGCGAGCGCGACCCGGCGCACGTCGTCGTCGGTGGCCACGGACACCCCTTTCGTCACTCCCGCACGGCCCCTTCCAGCATGCCCCGGATGAAGTGGCGCTGGAGGAAGAGGTACACGATCACGACGGGTGCGGCGACGATCACGGCGCCGGTGGCGAGGAGCGTGAGGCCGGACGTGTGCTGCCCCTGGAAGAACGCGAGGCCGAGCGGGGCGGTGCGCAGGCTCTCGTCGGTGGTCATGACCAGCGGGATGAGGAACTCGTTCCAGGTCCACATGAAGGTCAGCACCACCATGGTGACGATCGCGGGACGCCCGGGCGGCACCAGGATCTGCCAGAGGATGCGCCACGAGCCGGCGCCGTCGAGGCGACCGGCCTCGATCAGCGACTGCGGGCGGGACCGGAAGTAGGCCCGCATCCAGAACGTGCCGAACGCCAGCGACTGAGCCACCTGCGGCAGGGCGACGCCCCAGAACGTGTTCGTGAGGCCGAACGTGCGCAGGTCGAAGTACAGCGGGACGACGATCACCTCGGTGGGCACCATCAGGCCGAGCAGGAGGAGCGGGAAGAGCACCGCCGCACCGGGCACGCGCATCGTGCCGAACGCGTAGCCGGCGAGCACCGACAGCACGCCGGCCACGACCACCACGAACCCCGAGACCGCGATGCTGGTGAGCATCGAGCGGCCGAACCGGCCCTCCTCCCACGCAGCCGGGAAGTTGGCGAGCCCGCCGGTCCCTCCGGCGTCGTCGGGGCCGAGCGCGCTGCCGAGGATCGTGAGGATCGGCCACAGCGCGAACACCGCGAAGAGCAGGAGGATCGCGTAGTTGGCGGAGCGCTCGGTGCGGGAGATCATCGGCGCTCACCGATCCGGGCCACCGCCAGGTTGATCACGAAGATGATCGCGGTGAGGGTGACGCCCACGGCGGCCGCCGAGCCCACCTCGCCCAGCCGGAACGCCCGGTTGTATACCTCGTACGAGGGCACCGACGTGCGGTTGCCCGGCCCGCCGCCGGTGGTGATGTAGATCAGGTCGAACGTCTTGAGGGCGGCGATCACGGTGAGGGTCAGCGCGACGGCGAGCTCTCCGCGTACCGACGGCAGGGTGATCGCGAAGAACTCCCGCACGGGCCCGGCGCCGTCGAGGCGGGCGGCCTCGTAGAGCTGGTCGGGGATCCGGCTCGTCCCGGCCATCAGCAGCACCGTGACGAGCCCGGTCTGCACCCAGGTGCCGATCACGCCGACGGCGGGCAGCGCGAACGTGGGGTCGCCGAGCCAGGCCCGGGTGACCCCGTCGAGGCCGACGAGCTCCAACAGGTCGTTCACCGAGCCGTCCGGGGCGTACAGCTGCCGCCACGCGACGCCGACCACCACCATGGCGACCACCTGCGGCAGGAACACGACCGTGCGGAAGAACGGCAGGCCGCGCACCCGGGCCCGGGTGAGCAGCCCGGCGAGCACGAGTCCGATCGCGGTGGGCAGCACCGCGAAGAACACGATCAGCACGAGTGCGTGTCCGAACGCGGCCCGCAGGTCGCCGTCGGTGACGACCTCGACGTAGTTGTCCAACCCCACGAACGTCGCGAGCGAGAGCCCGTCCCAGTCGAACAGCGACAGGTGCACGGCACGGCCGAGCGGGTAGAGCACGAACGCCGCGTACACGGCCAGCGCGGGCGCCACGTAGGCCAGCGCGTGCCACGGCGAGGGGCCGAGGCGCGCGCGGCGGGCAGGGGTGGTGGTCGTGGCCGGCTCGGCGACGACCGTGTCAGCCATTCTTCTCGACGAAGGCGGCGTAGTCGGCCTCCACCGTGGAGAGGACCGCGTCGGGTGGCTGCGAGCCGGCGAGCAGGTCCTGCAGCGCTGCGCCCGTCGTGTCGCCCATCGTCGGGGTGGCGTAGTCGAGGTAGGGCAGCAGCCGGCCGCTGTCGGCAACGGTCGCGAACGCGGCGAAGACGTCCTGCGAGAGCCCGGCGGGCGGGGTCTGGGCCGCGGTGTCGACGACGGGCAGGTTGCCGGTCTCGGTGAGCACCTGCATCGCGCCGGAGTTGGTGATGAAGTCGAGGTAGGCCGCGGCGGCGTCGGGTGCGTCGCTGGCGCTGGTGATGGCGAACGGCAGCCCGGTGCCGCCGGTGGCCGAGATCGGGCGGCCCGCGGGCGGCGGGGGAGGCATGAACCGCACGTTCTGGCCCATCGCCGCCTCCAGGTCGGCGGCGTACCAGGTGCCGCCGATGAAGAACACCGACTCGCCGCGGGAGAACGACTGCCACGCCTGGTTGTCGTCGAGGCCGTTGACGCCCTCGTTGAAGTAGCCGGCGCGGGCCCAGTCGGCGACCCGCTGCGCTGCCTGGGTGTTCTCCGGCGTGTTCCACGAGGGGCCCTTGCGGCCGAACGCGAGGTCGGTGATCTGCTCGGCGGGCACGAGCTGGTCCTGCACCGTGCCGAACACGTGCAGGGCCGGCCAGCCCTCGACGTTGCCCAGCTGCAGCGGGGTGGCCCCGGCGCCCTTCACCGCGGCGAGCGCGGCCTCGAAGTCCTCCCACGTGGCGGGGACGGCGATGCCGAGCCGCTGCAGCTCCGCGGGGTTGTAGTAGATGCCGACGACCTCGCCCACCTGCGGGAGCCCGTACATCTCGCCCTCGCCGAACACCTTCCCGTCGGGGGTGTAGCTGACGTACTGGCGCACCGCGTCCGGGTAGCGCTGGTCCCAGCCGTAGGCCTGCGCCCACGGCCGCAACGGCAGCAGCTCGCCCGCGGCGACGAACGCGCCCATGTCGGCGCGGCCGTTGTTGGCCTGCACCACGTCGGGCGCGTCGTTGCCGGACAGGGCGAGCCGGAGGGTGGCGGCGAGGTCGTCGAACGAGCGCGAGTCGCGCTTGATCGTGACGTTCGGGTACTGCTGCTGGAACGCGGCGTTGAGCCGCTCCATCTGTTCGTTCTGCCCGCCGCGGACCTCCTGGTCCCACACCGTGAGCGTGACCGGCCCGAGCGCCGCGATGTCGGTCTGCACGGCGCGGTCCGTGGGCGGCGGGGCGGCCGCGTTCTCCGCCCCGGGCGTGCACGCCGTGAGCAGTCCCAACGCGCCGGCCAGCGCGGCGACGGCGGCGCGGCGGATCCGTGCAGGTCGGGTGGTCATCGGGGGGCTCCTCGGAGTGGACCGGGTCAGGGGCGGGTGACGTCGGAGTTGCGGGCGATGGTGGCGGCGGCCCGCCGCACCCCGCAGACGTGCGTGCGCGGCACGAGGTCGTCGAGGAACCCGTAGTGGCGGGCGAGCTCGACGGAGTCGGGGTGTCCCTCGGCGGCGCAGGCGCGGGTGCGCCGCCACCAGTCGCCGATGTCGCCCCAGCCGGGGGCGGCGAGGGAGCCGCCGAACTCGTGGACGGCGAGCGCCGCGGACACGCCGGCGAACCGCAGCCGGTGTTCGAGGGGCCAGCCGGCGATGGTGCCGAGCACGAGCGCCGCGCCGAAGACGTCGCCCGCCCCGGTGGGGTCCAGCGCGTCGGTCGGGAGCGCGGGTACCGCCGCCGTCTCGCCGGTGACACCGTCGATCGCGATGGACCCCTCGCCGCCCAGCGTGACGACGGCGAGCGGGACGTGCTCGGCGAGCGTGCGCAGCGCGGCCTGCGGGCTGTCGGTGCGCGTGTAGTGCATGGCCTCGACGGCGTTGGGCATGAACGCGTCGCATCCGGCCAGGGTGCGCAGCAGCGTCGGGTCCCACACCCCGGTGGGGTCCCAGCCGGCGTCGGCGAACACCAGCGCGCCCGCCTGGCGCGACCGGGCGACCCAGGCCGGCAGCACGGGGGCGGCGGCGCCCTCGCCGATGCTGGTGATCACCGCCCGGGATCGCGGGGGCGTGCCGATCAGGTCGTCGGGGCTGATCGGCAGCTCGTGGCCGTGGGTCACCATGCTGCGGTCGCGCTGCACGGCCATGGACACGGTGACCGGGGAGTGCCACCCGGTGAAGCGCCGGGAGCGGCACAGTTCCACGCGCTCCTGGTCGGCGAGGGTCTGCCAGAGGAAGTCGGCGTAGACGTCGTCGCCGAAGCCCGCGGCGAGGCTGGTGCGCAGGCCCAGCCGGGAGGCGGCCACCGCGAGGTTGGCGATGCCGCCGGGGCAGGAGGCCATGCCCGACGCCCACACCTCGGTGCCCGCGGCCGGCGCGGCGGGCAGGCCCGTGAACACGATGTCGAGGAACACGGTGCCGGACATGAAGACGTCGACGGCCGGGGAGTCGGCATCTCGCAGGTCGGCGAGCGGATCCCACAGCACCGGCTCGTGGGGGGTCTCCACCGTCGCGCCCGTCACCACCCGCACCGCCCGTCCGTCGCCGCCTTTTGCCGGATAGTGCCGGTGCGCTGCGCGGAAGGCAACCACTCCTGCGCGATTTTGCGCAGACGTGACGAGAGATGCTCATCGAGGGTGTTCGGCTGCGCACTCCTGCGTTACCGTGGGTGCGTGCTGCCGGCGAGCCGTCACGGGGAGATCCTCCGCCTGGTGCGGTCGTCCGGGGTGGTGTCGGTGGAGTCACTGGCGGAGAACCTCAAGGTGAGCCCGTCCACGATCCGGCGCGACCTGCAGTCCCTCGACGCCGACGGCGCGCTGCGTCGCGTCCGGGGCGGCGCGGGGTGCGTCCCGGACGACGACCTGGTGCCGTTCGCGCAGGTGGCCACGGTGGCCGCCGACGACAAGGAGCGGGTCGCGCGGGCCGCCGCCGAGCTCGTCTCCGACGGCGAGGTGGTGCTGCTCGACATCGGCACCACCACCGCGCGGCTCGCGCGGGCGCTGCGGGGGCGGCGGATCACGGTGATCACGAGCAGCCTCGCCGTCGTCGACGAGCTGCGTGCCGACCCCGCCGTCGAGCTGCTCGTGCTCGGCGGCATCCTGCGGCGCAACTACCTCTCGCTCGTCGGACTGCTCACCGAGCAGGCCCTGCGCGAGGTCCGCGCCCACCGGCTGTTCCTCGGCACGAGCGGCATCGCGCGCGACGGCCAGGTCCGCGACTCCACGCTCGTCGAGGTGCCCGTGAAGCGGGCGATGATCGAGGCGGCCGCACAGACCGTCGTGGTGGCCGACCGCGGCAAGTTCCCCGGCACCGGGCTGCTCCGCGTCTGCGGCCCCGAGGAGGTCGACGTGATCGTCACGAACGACGGAGCCGACGCCGACACGCTCGCCGTGTGCGCCGCGGCCGGCACCGAGATCAGGCTCGCGTGAAGCTCACCGTTCTCGGCGGTGGCGGGTTCCGGGTGCCGCTGGTCTACCAGGCCCTCGGGGACGCCTCTCCGATCAGCGAGGTGGTCCTGCACGACGTCGCTCCCGAGCGGCTCGCCGCGATCCGGGCGGTGCTCGAGCAGCTCGGCGACGGCCCGGCGGTGCGTGCCACCACCGACCTGGACGACGCCCTGGCCGGCGCCCGGTTCGTGTTCTCCGCGATCCGGGTCGACGGGCTCGCCGGGCGCACCGTCGACGAGCGGGTGGCGCTGTGCTGCGGCGTGCTGGGCCAGGAGACCACCGGCCCGGGCGGGATCGCCTACGGGCTGCGCACGGTGCCCGTCGCGCTGCGTGTCGCGGAGCGGGTGGCCGCGCTCGCGCCGGATGCCTGGGTCATCAACTTCACCAACCCGGCCGGGATGATCACCGAGGCCATGCAGCGGGTGCTGGGCGAGCGCGTGGTGGGCATCTGCGACTCGCCCATCGGGCTCGCGCAGCGGGCCGCCAGGGCGCTCGCGGGGCTCGGCATCGACGCGGGCGCCGAGCCGGTGGTCGAGTACGTGGGGCTCAACCACCTGGGCTGGCTGCGCGGGCTGCGGGTGGACGGCGTGGACCGGCTGCCCGACCTGCTGGCCGACGACGCCGGGCTCGCCTCCATCGAGGAGGTGCGGCTGGTCGGTGCCGACTGGGTGCGGGCGATCGGGGCGCTGCCCAACGAGTACCTCTACTACTTCTACCGCACCCGCGAGGCGGTGGCGGCCATCGGCGCCTCGCAGAGCACGCGGGGGGAGTACCTGCTCGCCCAGCAGGAGCGGTTCTACGCCGACACCGAGGCCGACCCGGCCGGCGCCCTGGAGCGCTGGAGGCGGGTGCGCGCCGAGCGCGACGCGAGCTACATGGCCGAGAGCCGGGAGGCGAGCGGCGCGGGCGAGCGCACGGCCGAGGACGTCGCAGGGGGCGGCTACCAGCAGGTGGCCCTCGAACTGATGGCGGCGTTGTCCCACGGTGCGCCCCGCACCATGATCCTCGACGTCCGCAACGGCGCCGCGGTGCCCGGGCTGCCGGCCGACGCGGTGGTGGAGGTGCCCTGCCTGGTGGGCGCGCACGGCGTCACGCCGCTGGCCACCGCTCCGCTGCCCGGCGCGATGCTGGGCCTGCTGCAGCAGGTCAAGGCGGTGGAGCAGGACACGATCGAGGCGGCGATCACCGGTTCGGCCACGCTGGCGCTCCGCGCGTTCGCGCAGCATCCGCTGGTCGACTCGGTGGGCGTGGCGCAGGAGCTCCTGCGCGGCTACCGGGAGCGGCTGCCGGGGCTCGCGGCCGTGCTCGTCAGACCTTGAGGTCCTTGCGCAGCTTCGCGACGTGGCCGGTGGCGCGCACGTTGTAGAAGGCCTGCTCGATCTTCCCGTCCGGGCCCACCACGAACGTCGAGCGGATGACCCCGGTGACCGTCTTCCCGTACATCTTCTTCTCGCCGAAGGCGCCCCACGTGGTGAGCACCTCCCGGTCGACGTCGGAGAGCAGCGGGAACGTCAGGCCCTGCGCGTCGCGGAACTTCGCCAGCTTCTCGGGCTTGTCGGGCGAGACGCCGACGACGTCGAGGCCGGCGTCGCCCAGATCGGTGAGGTTGTCGCGGAAGTCGCAGGCCTGCTTCGTGCAGCCGGGGGTGCTGGCCGCCGGGTAGAAGTAGACGATCACCTGGCGGCCGCGGTAGTCCGAGAGGGAGACGGGCTTGCCGTCCGCATCGGGGAGAGTGAAGTCGGGAGCCGTGTCGCCGGGGGCCAGACGGGTCGTCATACCGGGATACTGGCACCCCTGCCGCTGATCTACGGTGGCACCCTCCCGCAACACCCGTCGACCCGCATCACCAGGAGGCGTCGTGCCCCGCGACCCGGACACCATCCAGCGCGAGATCGAGCAGGCCAGGGACGCGCTCGCGGACAGCCTCGACGAGCTCTCGGAGCGGGCCCACCCGAAGCACCTGGTGGAGGCCGGCAAGCAGAGCATGCAGGACCGCCTGGCCGATCCGAGGATCCGCTACGGCCTGATGGCGATCGGGGCCGTGCTGGTGCTGGCGCTGCTCCGCAAGCTGTTCCGCTGACGCCCGCGCGTTTCGGGGCCGCGCGTTTCGAGGTCGGGGCCTACCCGAGGGCCGCTGCCGTCGCCTTCGCTTCCGATAGCGGGGCGCCTGCCGCGATCAGGGGGCGGTAGCGGGCCACCAGGCGCGCGGCGCCGAAGCCCGCCACCGCCACCACCCGGTCGCCGGCGACGTAGGCCGCCACCGTGCCGCGCACGGGGCCGCCGTCGAGGCCGGTGCCGTGCAGCGGCACGACCTCCTCGCCGAGCTCGGGCCGCCCCAAGATCTGGATCTTGAGTCCGAACTGGTCGGACCAGCAGTAGGGCACCGCCGCCGGCGGCGGCGGGGCGGCCAGGACGTCGCGGGCCGCGACGGTGGCCTGGTCACCCGCGCTGGTCCAGTGCTCGTGGCGGTGCCGGCCGCCGGTGAGCGGGTCGTCCCACGAGGAGACGTCGCCGACCGCCCACACATCGTCCAGGCCGTGCACCCGCCCGGTCGGGCCGCAGGCGATGCCGCGGGACGTGTCGAGGCCGGTGGCGGCCAGCCAGTCCAGCCGCGGCACGCCGCCGATGCCGACCACAGCGGCGTCCGCGGCGATCTGCCTGCCGTCGGCAAGCTCGACCGCGACCCCGGCGTCGGCGTCCGCGAACCGGGTGATCTTTGCGCCGGTGTGCAGCTCGGCGCCGCCCTCGGTGATCAGCCGCCCGGCCAAGGGGCCCAGCTGCGGCCCGAGTGCGTGGGCCGCGGGCACGTCGAGCGCCTCCACGACGGTGACGGCGGTGCCGCGGGTGCGGGCGGAGCTCGCCACCTCGGCCCCGATGAACCCGGCCCCGACGACGAGCAGCGATGCCGCCTTCTCCAACGTCGTGCGCAGGGCCAGCGCGTCGTCGAGGGTGCGCAGGGTGTGGACGTGGGCGGGCTGGTCCGGGAGCTCGCGCGCGACCAGCCCGGTGGCGATCACGACGGCGTCGCCGTGCAGCGTGGCGCCGTCGGCGAGCTCCAGCTCGTGGCCGCGGTCGCCGGGGCGCAGGGCCACCGCCGGGTTGCCGAGATGAGCGCGGACGCCGAGATCGTCGAACGTGTCCGGATCGGCCAGCCCGGTGCGTTCCGGGCCCCACTCGCCGGTGAGCACCTGCTTGGACAGCGGTGGCCGGTCGTAGGGGAGGTGCGATTCGGCACCGACGAGGCTGATCCGACCCTGCATCCCGGCGGCGCGAAGCTGCTGTGCCGTGCGCAGCCCGCCCAGGCCGGCACCGACGATCACCACGTGCTCCGGTTGACCGGTCATGTCGTTCCCCCCGCCCCCTGGGCGCGATTCTCGCGCAGCGCTCAGCCGACGCGGGTCTCGGGGTCCAAGCGCGTGCGGAGCCGGTCGAGGGTCTGGGCCAGCAGCCGGGACACGTGCATCTGCGAGATCCCGACGCGGTCGGCGATCTGGGTCTGGGTCATGTTGCCGAAGAACCGCAGCAGCACGATCGTGCGCTCGCGTTCGGCGAGCTCGGCGAGCACGGGGCGCAACGCCTGCCGGAAGTCGACGCGGTCGAGCTCGGCGTCGGCCTCGCCCACCAGCTCGCCGACGGTGGCGCTGCCCTGCTCGGACGAGAGCATCTCGTCCAGCGACGAGCTGCGGTACGCCTCCGACGCCTCCAGCCCCTCCAGCACCTCGGACACGGGCACACCGAGGCGCTCGGCGAGCTCGGTGGGCTTGGGCGCGCGGCCCAGGCTCTGCGACAGCTCGGACACCGCGCCGTTGATCGAGACGTGCAGGTCCTTGAGGCGCCGCGGCACCCGCATCGACCAACCGAGATCGCGGAAGTGTCGGCGGACCTCACCGCTGATCGTGGGCACCGCGAACGAGAAGAAGTCGGTGCCGCGCTCGGGGGAGTACCGGTCGATCGCGTTGATCAACCCGACGGTGGCGACCTGCACGAGATCGTCGAGGGGCTCGCCGCGGTTGGAGAAGCGGCGGGCGATGTGCTGGGCCACCGGAAGGAACCCGCGCACCAGCTCGTCGCGCAGTTTCTCCCGGTCCGGGTGATCGGCCGGGAGAGCTGAGTAGCGTTCGAGAAGGGGCGAGAGGTGTCCGTACTCGGGGTCTGCTCGGGTCACCGCATCACGTCGCCGGAGCGCTTGTCCAACCGGATGCCCACGGTGGGCGCGGCCCCATCGCGGCCCACCTCGTGGTGCACGGTGACGTCGTCGGCGAGGGTCTGCAGGACGCGCCAGCCGAAGGTGTCGGTGGAGACCACCGCCTCGACGTGCTTCGTCTGCACCTCGGCGTGCACCTCGATGCGCTCCGGACGCACCAGGAACGTGCAGCGCAACCACGACGTGGGGGCGGCGACGTCGACGAGGGTGGCGCACGCCTCGTCCACGGCCATCCGCAGGTCGGAGATGGCATCGAGGTCGAAGTCGGCCCGGGCCGCCAGATCGGAGGCGACCGCGCGGATCGTCGGGATCAGCGCGGCGCTCGCCGACGTCCGGACCTCCACGGTCGATGCCCCGTCGAGTGCGTCGGCGGGCGAAGGGGGGTCCAGATCGGACACGCTGCCGGGTCTCCTTCCGGTCGGCCGGCGGTGCTCACCGCACCGGCGGGTTCATCTTGCTACCTGGGCCTGGCCGGATCAATCACGACCCCCGTACGCGGAGCGCGTGTCGGGGTGCAGATCGAACAGCGCCGCGGTGCCGGTGATCTCGAGCGGGCGGCGAACCGCGCGGCTGGTGATGACCAGGCGGAGCCGGATACCGCGTTCCTCGGCGCGATGCGCGGCGGAGATCAGCACGGCGAGACCGCTGGAGGCGAGGAACCGCACCTCGGTGAGGTCCATCACGAGAACCTCGCCCGATGCGGTGACGAGTTCCTCGATGGCGGCCGTGAACGCGGACGCCGTGAGGGTGTCGATCTCGCCGCGCACCGCGAGGACGGCTGTGTCGGGGTACGGCCGGGTCAACGCGACGTCGAGTAAGTCCGGGCAGGACTGGCCCGAGTCGCCCATCTCCCACCTCCGGCCTCGACGGGCCGACCTTACCCCGCGCTACGAGTGCGATCCGGCGCGTCACCCGCTTAGAGTGCGGTCGTGTCCGAGAGGTCTGATGAGGCGAAGCTGACCGAGCTGCGGGAGCGGGTGCGCGTCGAGCGGCGGCTGCTGGTCGCCTACTCCGGTGGGGTCGACTCGGCGCTCGTGGCCGCCGTGGCCGCGCAGGAGCTCGGCGAACGCGCGGTCGCTGTCACGGCGGTGTCGGCGAGCCTGCCGCGCAGCGAGCGGGCGGCCGCGCGGGCGTTCGCCGCCGCCCACGGCATCGCCCATGTCGAGGTGGCCACCGACGAGCTCGACCGGCCGGAGTACGTCGAGAACGGCGGCGACCGCTGCTACCACTGCAAGTCGGCGCTCTTCGACGCGCTCGCCCCGCTGGCCGCGCTCTCCGGGGCCCGGATCGCACTCGGCACCAACACCGACGACCTCGGCGACCACCGGCCGGGCCAGGCCGCGGCCGTCGCTCGTGGCGCGATCGCGCCGCTGCTCGACGCCGGTTTCGGCAAGTCCGACGTGCGCCGCGTCAGCGCGGCCCTCGGCCTCGCGACGGCCGAGAAGCCGGCCGCGGCGTGCCTCGCCTCCCGGGTGGCGTACGGCGACCCGGTCACGCCGGAGCTGCTGCACCGGATCGAGCGTGCCGAGGAGGCCGTCCGCGATCTGGGCTTCGGTGTCTGCCGGGTGCGCGCCCACGGCGGCGGCGCGGTGGCGCGCGTGGAGGTGCCCGCCGACGACGTGCCACGGGCCGCCGAGCTGCGCTCCGAGCTGGACCGGGCCGTTCGCGGCGCGGGTTTCGAGTTCTGCGCGCTCGACATGCAGGGGTTCGCGAGCGGGCGGATGAACGTGCTGCTCGGCATGCCGGGCCGATGACGACCGAGCGCGAGCCGACCGACACATCTTTCAAAGATCTGGGGTACGCGCGGCCCGACACCGGCCGGGAGGCGCGGCTCGGCCTCCCCGAGGTGGTGTACGGGCCGGGGAAGACGGTCGACCAGGTCGTCGGCGTCGTGCGGTCGTTGCTCGCGGGCAACGAGGGCCCGGTGCTGGTCACCCGCATCACCGCCGCCGACGCCGCCGAGGTGGGTGCAGCGGTCGAGGGCGGTAGCTACGACCCGGTGGCGCGGATCCTGGTCTGGCGGCCCGCGCCGCCGCGGCCGTTCCGGGTGGTGGTGGCGTCGGCGGGCACATCCGACTGGCCGGTGGCGGCCGAGGCTGCGGCCGTGTCGACGGCGATCGGGCTGCAGGTGCAGGAGCTGCGCGACGTCGGGGTGGCCGGGGTGCACCGGCTGCTCGCCGAGACCGAGACGCTCACCGCGGCCGACGCGGTGATCTGCGTGGCCGGGATGGAGGGCGCGCTGCCCAGCGTGGTCGGTGGGCTGGTCGGCTGCCCGGTGATCGCGGTGCCCACGTCCGTCGGGTACGGCGCGGTGTTCGAGGGTGTCACGCCGCTGCTGGCGATGCTGAGCTCGTGCGCGGCGGGCGTGGTGGTCGTGAACATCGACTCCGGTTTCGGGGCGGCCGTCGCTGCACACCGGATGGCCCTGCGAGCTGTGCGTTGATCCTCTGGCTCAACCCCTTCAGCGGGATCTCCGGCGACATGCTGCTGGGCGCGCTGCTGGATCTCGGTGCGCCCGTGGACGGCGTGCGGGCGGCGGTGGCGCGCACCGGGCTGGACGGCTGGGAGCTGACCGCCGAGCGCGTCACGCGGGGCGGGATCGGGGCCACCCGGGCCGTCGTCGAGGTCACCGACACCGCCACCGAGCGGCATGCCGCGGAGTTGCTCGCGCGGGTCGCCGACGTGCCGGTCGCGTCGCGGGCCGTGCGGGAGATCGCCGAGGTGGAGGCGGGGATCCACGGCATCGACCCGGCGCGGGTGCACCTGCACGAGATCGGCGGGCTGGACACGGTCGTCGACACCGTCGGCGTGGCCGCGGCGCTGGACCTGCTCGGCGTCACCGAGGTGCACTGCGGGCCGCTCACGCTGGGCTCCGGCACGGTTGCGACCCGGCACGGCGTGCTGCCGGTGCCCGCGCCGGCCACCGCGGCGCTGTTGGCCCGGGCCGGCGCGCCGGTCGTCGGGGCTGGGGAGGGCGAGACCGTGACGCCCACCGGTGCGGCGCTGCTCGTCGCGGTCGGGGCGCGGTTCGGGCCGCTGCCCGCGATGACGATGCGGGGCATCGGCTACGGGGCGGGCGGGCGTGACCCGGCCGGCCGGGCCAATGTGCTGCAGGTGCTGCTCGGCGACGCTCCCGGTCGGGGCGAGCGGATGCTGCTGCTGGAGACGAACGTCGACGACGTCACCGGGGAGGTGCTCGGCCACCTCGTCGGGCGGCTGCTCGACGAGGGCGCGGCCGACGCGTGGCTCTCGCCGATCGTGATGAAGAAGGGCCGGCCCGCCCACACGGTCCACGTCCTGGTGGCCCCCGCGCGGGCGGCGGCCTGCGAGCGGATCGTGCTCGCCGAGACCGGCAGCCTGGGCCTGCGCCGCACGGCAGTGGACCGCGCCGCGCTGCCCCGGCACACGACCACCGTGGACGTCGAGGGTCACGCGATCCGGCTCAAGCACGGCCCCTGGGGTGTGAAGCCCGAGCACGACGACGTGGCCGCTGCTGCCGCGGCCCTCGATCTCCCGCTGCGCGAGGTGGCCCGCCGCGCGTCGGGAGCGCGCTGAAGAACCCGAACTGACGAGTGTTCGATCGAACCGACAGCGCACGGGCTTCGAATACCGTTCATGCGCACTGCCCCACGATCCGGAGCCGGCCCGCTTGCACGGTGGATCCCGCGCCTGCCGGCAGCGGTGGTCGGGGTACTGGCGGTGGCCGCGGCGTTGGGGTTCGGGCATCTGGCGGCCGGAGTGGCGTCGCCGGCGTCCTCGCCGTTCCTCGCTGTCGGGGACACGGTGATCCGGTCCTCCCCGCAGTTCCTCACCGAGTTCGCCAAGACCACCTTCGGCGTGGCGGACAAGCCGATCCTGCTCGCCGGAATGGCGGTGGTGATCGCGGCCGTGTCCGCGGGCGCCGGGCTCGCCTCCCGCCGCCGCATCGCCCCGGGCCTGGTCGTCGTCGCGGTCCTGGGGGTGCTCGGCCTCGCCGCGGTGGTGTTCGCGCCGGTCTTCGCCCCTGCTGATCTCGTCGCACCGGTGGTGGCGCTGCTGGTGGGCCTGGTGGTGTTCGCCAGGCTTCACGTGCTCGCCGTGCGCGCCTACCGCCCCGACGCGGGTGCCGGTGCTGGTGCCGCTCTGTCGCGGCGCGCCGTGCTGATCGGCTCCTCGGCCGCGGTCGCCGTGGCATCGCTGGGTGCCGGCGCGGGTGGGCTGTTGCTCGGCGCGGTGGGCGACTCACGGCAGCGGGTCACCGAGCAGCTGGCCCGGCTGCGGCTGAGCGAGCGGGCGCCCGCGATCCCCGCCGGGGCGGCGTTCCCGGAGCAGGGGACGCCCACCTTCATCACCCCGAACCGGGACTTCTACCGGATCGACGTGGCGCTGCGGGTGCCCGCCCAGCAGGCGCAGGACTGGTCGATGCCGATCCACGGCATGGTCGACAACCCGTTCACGCTGACGTTCGACGACCTGCTCGCCCGGCCGCTGGTGGAGCGCACGATCACGATGACGTGCGTGTCCAACCCGGTGGGCGGGGATCTGATCTCCACGGCGAACTTCGTCGGGGTCGACCTGCGGGACCTGCTGCTCGAGGCCCGTATCCGTCCCGGCGCCGATCAGATCTACTCCACGAGCCTCGACGGCTGGTACACCGGCACCCCCACCGAGGTGCTGCTCGAGCCCGGCCGCGGTGCCCTCCTGGCGATCGGTATGAACGGCGAAGCGCTGCCGCCGGAGCACGGGTTCCCGGTGCGCATGGTGGTGCCCGGCCTCTACGGCTACGTGTCGGCCACCAAATGGGTCGTCGACATCGAGGCCACCACCTTCGACGCCAGGCCCGGCTACTGGCTCGAACGCGGCTGGGCACGCGAGGCGCCGATCAAGACCCAGTCCCGGATCGACACCCCACGCGGGTTCGCCACCGTCCCTGCCGGCCGCGTGACCGTGGCGGGGATCGCCTGGTCCCAGCCCACCGGCATCAGCCGGGTCGAGGTCCGCATGGACGGCGGCCCGTGGCGCGAGGCGGAACTGTCGGCCGAGGTGAGCGGTGACACCTGGCGGATGTGGCGAGCCGAGTTCGACCTCGCCCCCGGCAGCCACACCGTGCAGACCCGCGCCACCGACCGCGACGGCGGCACCCAGACCGAACAGCGCGCCGACCCGATCCCCGACGGCGCATCCGGCTGGCCGGCCACCATCTTCAGCGCCGCCTGACCCCGCCGCCGGTATGGATCGTCATTCCCGTTCTGGTGCGTGACCGAACCGTTACCTCCTGCGGCGAACCATTCGGACGGCGGCTGCGAATGCCCTGCGAGCCCGGCAATCCGGGACGTTTTCTCCGAGGAGCATTTTGTGCGCACCATCAACCGCCTCGCCGCTCTCGGCGCCTTGGCCGCTCTGACCGTGACAGTTTCCGCTTGCGGCGGAGGGGAAGGTGCGGCCAGCGCGCCGGCCGCACCGATGAGCCCGATGGCCTCCGCGCCGGCGTCGGCCGGGGACGGGGTCACCACCAACGACGACGTGTTCGGACCGGCCTGTTCCCAGCTGCCGCAGGGCGACGCACCCGGGTCACTGAACAACATGGGTCCGCAGCCGGTGGCCAGCGCCGCGAGCACCAACCCGCTGCTCACCACGCTGGTCACCGCGGTCGGCCAGGTCGACGGGCTGGCCGACACCCTCAACTCGCAGGAAGCGATCACCGTCTTCGCGCCCTACAACGGCGCGTTCGACGAGGTCAAGACGGCGATGGGGGCCCAGGCGTTCAACGAGCTGCTGGGCAACCAGCAGCAGCTGGGTGGACTGCTGTCCTACCACGTCGCCCCGCAGCGCTACGACGCCGAAGGCCTCGTCGAAGCCAGGACGGTGACCGAGCTGGCCGGCGGGCAGATCACCATCGGGGGCACCGCCGACGCCCCCACCATCACCGACGGCAAGGGCAACACCGCCAACGTGCTGTGCGGCAACATCCCGACCGACAACGCCACCGTGTTCGTCATCGACAAGGCCCTCATGCCCGCCGACTGATCGGCGGCTCGCCAATATCGGACAACCGCACCATCCATGCGAGCGGCCCGCATCAGCGGGCCGCTCGGCTGGCGTCATCACATCTGTAATCCGACCCATGAATCGCCTTCCCGAGGGCGGGCCGGCCAATTTCGTGAACCGTCGAGAGGTCGCAGGTTCGACACATCGGCGCGCCGTCCGGTGGATCTACGGATTGGTCATCGACCACGACAGCGCCGTCTGGCACCGCCTGCTCCACCCCGCCTGACACGCGACCCGGCTCCCCGCGACCCCTGGGGGAAGGCAGGATGGCCAAACATCTGACGTCTGGCTGCTCACACATCAGAGGAGTTGCGTTGACCGGCTGGGCGGGCGCACATAGCCTCGGGTAGCAGGCTGCGCACAAGGGGGTACGTCGTGAGCACGCGTCTCGGTCCGTTCGAAGCCGTCCGGAACCTCACCTACGACGTGCCGTTCCCGCGGCTGCTGCCGGTGCGGCAGCGCTTCGACTCCGAGCAGGTGGCCGACGTCGCCGCGGCCACGGCGCAGGCGCTGGAACCGCTCCGGGCCCGGATCCGCCCCGGCATGACCGTGGCGATCACCGCCGGCAGCCGCGGCATCCACGACAAGCCGGCGGTGGTGCGTGCGGCCGGCGAGTGGCTGCGCGCTGCGGGCGCCGAGCCGTTCGTCGTGCCGGCGATGGGGTCACACGGCGGTGCCACCGCGGAGGGCCAGGTGCAGCTGCTCGCCGACCTCGGCATGACCGAGGAGAGCCTCGGCCTGCCGATCCGCGCCACGATGGAGACCGTCGAGATCGATCGGCTGCCCGACGGCCCGGCCGTGCACCTCGACGCCAACGCCGCGAAGGCCGACGGCATCCTCGCGGTCAACCGGATCAAGGCGCACACCGACTTCCAGGGTGACATCGAGAGCGGCATCACCAAGATCATCGCGATCGGGTTGGGCAAGCAGCGCGGCGCCGAGGGCATCCACCGCTTCGGCCCGGCCAACCTGGGCGTGTGGCTCCCGCCGGTGGCGCGCCGGATCGTCGACACAGGCAAGGTGCTCGGCGGCCTCGCGATCGTCGAGAACGCCTACGACCGGGCCGCCCGCATCGAGCTGCTGAACGCGCCGGAGATCGCCGGCCCGGCCGAGACCGCGCTCCTCGCCGACGCCAAGCGCCGGATGGCCACGCTGCCGTTCGACGAGATCGACGTCGCGGTGATCGACGAGATGGGCAAGAACTACTCCGGCGCCGGCATGGACACCAACGTCATCGGCCGCATGATGATCCGCGGCAGCGCCGAGTTCGAGCGCCCCCGCATCCGCAACATCGCGGTGCTCGACGTCAGCGACGCCTCCCACGGCAACGCCGTCGGCCTCGGCCTCGCCGACTTCGTGCCGTTCCGGCTGCTCGAGCGGATCGACCTGCGCAGCGTCTACATCAACGCGATGACGTCCGGCCTGGGCGGCCCGCAGCGCGCGCAGATCCCGATGGCGTTCGCCACCGACCGTGACACGATCGCGGCCGCCGTCGCCACCTGCGGGCGCGCGGACGTCGACGCCGTCACGCTCGTGCGCATGCGCAACACCCTCGACCTCGAGCACCTGCTGGTCTCGGAGTCGCTGCGGGCCGCCGTCGACGCCCATCCCGCCCTCGAGACCACCGGCGATGCCGTGCCGATGGAGTTCGGCGCCGACGGAGAGCTGTTGAAGTGGGACTGACGCCCTCATCCACCACAGGGGAGTACCGATGACCGCACCGTCCACCGACGATCTCGGCGTGCGCCTGCACGCCGCCGACAACGTGGTGGTCGCCGCCCGCGAGATACCCGAGGGCGCTGTCGTCAACGCAGGGGTGGGTGGTGTCGCGGCGCGGCGCGCCATCCCGCGCGGCCACAAGATCGCCGTTGCCGAGATCGCGCAGGGCGAGCCGGTGCGCAAGTACAACCAGATCATCGGGTTCGCCACCGCGCCGATCGTGCCCGGCGACCACGTGCACACCCACAACGTCGAGTTCCGCGCGTTCGAGCGCGACTACGCCGTGGGCGCGGACGTCACCGAGACGCGGTTCGTGCCCGAGTCCGAGCGGGCCACGTTCCAGGGCATCGTGCGGCCGGACGGCAAGGTCGCCACCCGCAACTACCTGGGCATCCTGACGTCGGTCAACTGCTCGGCCACGGCCGCGAAGATGATCGCCGACCAGTTCCGGCGGCCCGGCCTGCTCGACGACTACCCGAACGTCGACGGCGTCGTGGCGCTCACCCACGGCACCGGCTGCGGGATGGCCGACGACGGCGAGGGCATCGCCGTTCTGCGCCGCACGCTCGCCGGCTACGCCGAGCACCCCAACTTCGCCGGGTTCCTCATGCTCGGGCTGGGCTGCGAGGTCAACCAGATCCGGGGCGTCTCCGAGGGTTGGCGGCTCGACCCGTCCCGCCCGGTCGAGACGATGACGATCCAGGAGGAGGGCGGCACGGTCGCCACCGTCCGCAGGGGCGTCGAGGCGCTCACGGCGATGCTGCCCCACGCCAACGAGGTCACCCGTCAGACCGTGCCGGTGAGCGAGCTCGTGCTCGGCCTCAACTGCGGCGGGTCCGATGCCTATTCGGGCATCACCGCCAACCCCGCGCTCGGCGCGGCCGTCGACATCCTCGTGCGTCACGGCGGCACCGCGGTGCTCGGCGAGACGCCGGAGATCTACGGCGCCGAGCACCTGCTCACCCGCCGGGCCGTGAGCCCGGAGGTCGCGGAGAAGCTCGTCGAACGGATCCGCTGGTGGGAGGAGTACACCGCGAAGAACAACGGGTCGATGGACAACAACCCCTCGCCGGGCAACAAGGCGGGCGGGCTCACCACGATCCTGGAGAAGTCGCTCGGCGCCGTCGCGAAGGGCGGCACGACGAACCTCACCGGCGTCTACAAGTACGCGGAGCGGATCACCGCCAAGGGCTTCACGTTCATGGACACGCCGGGCTACGACCCGGTGTCGGTCACCGGGATCGTGGCCGGCGGCGCCACCGTCATGTGCTTCACCACCGGGCGTGGATCGGTGCTCGGCACCAAGCCGACGCCCAGCATCAAGCTGGCCACCAACACCGAGATGTACGAGCGGATGTCCGGCGACATGGACGTCAACTGCGGCGTGATCCTCTCCGAGGGCGAGTCGGTGGAGGCGGTGGGGGAGCGGCTGTTCCAGTTCATCCTCGACACCGCGTCCGGGCGCAAGACGTTCAGCGAGGAGCTGGGCTTCGGGCAGGAGGAGTTCGTGCCGTGGCAGCTCGGGGCGGTCATGTGATGCTCGATTTCAGCAACCAGGTCGTCCTGGTCACCGGCGCGGGCAGCGGGATCGGTGCCGCCGTCGCCGAGGGGTTCGGCCGGCACGGCGCGCACGTGGTCGTGCACTACGGGCACAACCGCGAGGGCGCCGAGAAGGTCGCCGGCGCGATCCAGGAGGCGGGTGGCGCCGCGTCCGTCGTCTCCGCGGATCTCTCCTCGGCCACCGGGGCCACGCGCCTCGTCGACGAGGTCGCCGGCGCGCACGGGCGGCTGGACGTGCTCGTCAACAACGCCGGCGACCTGCTGGGTCGCACGATGATCAGCGAGATGACCGACGAGCAGTTCGCCCGCGTCATGGACCTCAACATGACCTCGGTGTTCGCCGCGTGCCGGCAGGTCATCCCGGTCATGAAGGCCGGTGGCGGCGGAGCGATCGTCAACCTCACCTCGATCGCGGCCCGCACCGGCGGCGCCGGCGGCTCGGTGGCGTACGCCACGAGCAAGGGCGCGGTCAGCACGTTCACCCGTGGGCTGGCCAAGGAGCTGGCCCGGGACGGGATTCGCGTGAACGCGGTGGCGCCCGGCGTGATCACCACTCCGTTCCACGAGCGGCACACCTCGGCGAACCAGATGGACGCGATGGTCGCGACCATCCCCATGGGCCGCACCGGCACCCCCGACGAGTGCGTCGGCACGGTCCTCTACCTCGCATCGCCCGCCATGAGCGGGTACGTCACCGGACAGATCATCGAGATCAACGGCGGTCAACTCACCCCATGACACACAACGACGGTCGCCGCCTGCGCAGCCAGGCGTGGTTCGACAACCCCGACAACCCCGGCATGACGTCGCTCTACATCGAGCGGTACATGAACTGGGGCCTGACGCGGGAGGAGCTGCAGTCCGGCAAGCCGATCATCGGGATCGCGCAGACCGGCTCGGACCTCTCCCCGTGCAACCGCCACCACCTCGTGCTCGCCGACCGGGTGCGCGAAGGGATCCGGGAGATGGGCGCGATCGCGTTCGAGTTCCCGGTGCACCCGATCCAGGAGACCGGCAAGCGGCCCACCGCCGCGATCGACCGCAACCTCGCCTACCTGGGGCTGGTCGAGGTGCTGCACGGCTACCCGCTCGACGGCGTCGTGCTCACCACCGGCTGCGACAAGACCACCCCGGCCTGCCTGATGGCCGCGGCCACCGTGGACCTCCCGGCGATCGTGCTGTCCGGCGGCCCGATGCTCAACGGCTGGTACAACGGCGAGCGCACCGGCTCGGGCACGATCGTGTGGAAGGCCCGCGAGATGCTGGCCGCCGAGGAGATCGACCAGGCCGAGTTCGTGGAGATGGTGGCCTCCTCGGCGCCGTCGCCGGGGCACTGCAACACCATGGGCACCGCGTCCACGATGAACGCGCTCGCCGAGGCGCTCGGGATGAGCCTGCCCGGCTCGTCGGCGATCCCGGCGCCGCACCGCGACCGCGCCCGCAACGCCTACCTCACCGGCCGGCGGATCGTGGAGATGGTGCACGAGGACCTCAAGCCGTCCGACGTCATGACGCGCGAGGCCTTCGAGAACGCCGTCATCGTCAACTCCGCGATCGGTGGCTCCACCAACGCGCCGATCCACATCACCGCCGTCGCCCGGCACATGGGCGTCGACCTGCCGATGGACGACTGGCAGCGGCTGGGCCTCGAGATCCCGCTGATCGTCGACCTCCAGCCGGCCGGGAAGTACCTCGGCGAGGAGTTCTACCGGGCCGGTGGCGTCCCCGCCGTCGTGAACGAGCTGATGTCGCACGGTCTCATCCGCGAGGGTGCCCGCACCGTCAACGGCGCCACGATCGGCGAGAACTGCCGCGACACCGCCCCCACCGACCGCGACGTGATCCGCACGTTCGAGAACGCCCTGCAGGACGACGCCGGGTTCGTGGTGCTGAGGGGCAACCTCTTCGACTGCGCGATCATGAAGACCAGCGTGATCTCGACGGAGTTCCGCGAGCGCTACCTGTCCGACCCGGAGCACCCCAACGTCCTGGAGGGCCGCGCGGTCGTCTTCGACGGCCCGGAGGACTACCACCACCGCATCGAGGACCCCGAGCTCAAGATCGACGAGGACTGCCTGCTGTTCATGCGCGGCGCCGGCCCGCTCGGCTACCCGGGCGCGGCCGAGGTCGTGAACATGCAGCCGCCCGCCGAGCTGATCAAGCGGGGGGTGCACGCGCTGCCGTGCATCGGCGACGGCCGCCAGTCCGGCACGTCCGGCTCGCCGTCGATCCTCAACGCCTCCCCTGAGGCGGCGGCCGGCGGTGGTCTCGCGATCCTGCAGACCGGCGACCACGTCCGCATCGACCTGAACGCCGGCACCGCCGACATGCTCGTGCCCGAGCCCGAGCTGGCCGCCCGCCGGCAGCATCTGGAGGAGGCGGGTGGCTACCCGATGCCCGCGTCGCAGACGCCGTGGCAGGAGATCCAGCGCGGCATGGTGGACCAGCTGTCCGGCGGCATGGTGCTGAAGCCGGCGGTGGCCTACCAGCGCGTGGCGAGCAAGGGTCTGCCCCGCGACAACCACTAGGCGCTCCCGGAGTTGCAGCAAAGCCACTTCCATGCAACCTCGTTGCGTGAAAGTGGCTTTGCTGCAACGGGTCAACGGGCGGCTCGAGCGCCGAGCGGGGCGAACAGGTCCACGATGTTGCTGTCCGGGTCCGAGGGCACGGGCAAACGGTGCTCTGCGCGCTGATCCTCGTCTGCGCAGAGCCCACGGGGTCTGCGCAGATGGTACCCAGCGCGCGCAGCGGTCTCACTGGCCCCCCACTGTCCACCCCTTTATTTGATCGCTATCTTCCGCATTGAAGTAATGTGCGAAGAGATGGCTTCATAGCGTATTCACAGCCTTCTCCCAGCGCATTCCCATAATTGCGGGAGAAAGGGCACCATGTCGAGAGCGGGCAACCGGAACCTCTCGGCGGCGTGGGCGTGGGTGCGCGCACGCCGGCTGAACCTCGGACTGCTCCTGCTGCTGGTCGTGGCGATCGTCGCGACGGTCCTGGTGATCACGAGCCCCGGCGGGTCGCCGCCGGCGGTCCGCACGGCGACGGTCACGCGTGGCGACGTCACGGCGCTGGTCACCGGGAGCGGCAACGCCGAGTCGTCGCTGCGCACCCCGGTCAGCTTCGAGGAGTCGGGAACCGTCACCTCGGTGACGGTCCAGCCGGGCGACACCGTCATGCTCGGCCAGACGCTGGCCACGGTCGACGATGCCGGGGCGCAGGCGGAGCTGCGCACCGCGGAGGCCGAGCTCGCGGGCGCGCAGGCCGCCCTCGACCAGGCGCGGGCCGGGCCGACCGACGTGCTGAGGCAGCAGGACCAGCTCGGGGTCATCCAGGCCGAGCAGGCCCTGGACAACGCCCGTGCCGCGGTCACGGCGGCGCAGAAGCAGCTGGAGCTCGACCGGGTGTCGACCCGGAGCGCGATCGACAGCGCGAAGACCCAGCTGTCGAACGACGACAAGGCCACCGCCACGGCTGTCGAGAACGCCGAGGAGAAGCTCGAAGCGGACACCAAGTCCCAGAAGACCCTCGTTGCGCAGGCCGAGGCGGAGGAGCGGGCCGCCTGCGGCAGCACGAGCTCGCTCACGGAGGACAGCGACTCCGGCAGCACGTCCGGCAGCTGCGCCTCGGCGAAGCTCGCCACCAAGAACGCGGAGAACACCCGGGACGCGGTGCTGCTGGCCGACAAGCAGGCGGTCACGACCGCCGAGCAGACCCGTGAGTCGACCCTCGACCAGGACAGGCAGGCCGTGACGGAGGCGGAGCAGACCCGGGCCGAGACCCTGCTGACCGGCGAGACGACGGTCGAGACGAACAAGCAGGCCGTGACGAAGGCGGACGGTGACGTCACGGCGGCCCGGCTCTCCGGCGAGGCGAACCTGCATCCCCGGACGCCGGAGGAGATCGCGCAGGCGCAGGCCACGGTGGACGGTGCGCAGGCCGACGTCGACACGGCCCGGAGCGGCGTCGAGGACACGGCGCTGAAGGCGCCGCAGGCCGGGGTCGTGCTCGCCGTGAACGGCGAGGTGGGTGAGTCCGCCGGCGGGCAGGGCTCCGAGGACGGGTCGGGGTCCTCCGGCGACGACGACAGCGGAAGCAGCGGAGGCAGCAGCGATTCGGCGGCGTCGGACGCGGCCACCTCGGCCGGGGACGGGTTCGTCGTCATCGCCAACGTCAGCGAGCTCGCCGTCACGGCGGACATCCCGGAAGCGGACGCGGCCGACCTCGAGCTGGGCCAGCCGGCGACGATCTCGTTCCCGGGAACCGAGACCACCGCGACGGGCACGGTCACCCGGATCGACCCGCAGAGCACGGTGTCGAACGACGTCGTGCTCTACCCGGTGACGATCTCCCTGGACGCCGCGCCCGAGGGTGTCGGGGTCGGCGCCACCGCCAACATGTCGATCACGACGGGCGCCGCGACCGCCGTCCTGAAGGCGCCGACGCAGGCGATCACCACGACCGGCAACCGGAGCACGGTGACGGTGCGCCGCGGCGGCGTCGACACGGTCGTCCCCGTGCGGATCGGGGTGTCCGGTCCGGCCGAGACCGAGATCGTCAGCGGGGTTGCCGACGGCGACGTCCTGGTGCTGCCTTCGCAGAACCTCGTGACCGGAGGGGCCGGCGCGGGCTTCCCCGGGTCGGGTGGTGGTCGGTGATGCGGCCGGTGATCGAGCTCCGCGGGGTCGCGAAGATCTACGGGAGCGACGACACCGTGGTGCGGGCGGTGGACGGGGTCGACCTCGTCGTCGAGCGCGGTGACTACGTCGCGGTGATGGGAGCTTCGGGATCGGGGAAGTCGACGCTGATGAACATCATCGGCTGCCTGGACGCCCCGACCCGGGGCAGCTACGCCCTCGATGGCGTCGACACCCGGCGGCTCGATGAGCGCCAGCAGGCGCTCATCCGCAACCGGAAGATCGGGTTCGTCTTCCAGTCGTTCAACCTGATCCCGCGCACGACCGCGCTGCGGAACGTCGAGCTCCCGATGGCCTACGCCCGCGTCCGCAAGCCGGAGCGGCGCAGCCGGGCGTTGCGCGCGCTGGAGCAGGTGGGGCTCGGCGACCGGGTCCACCACCGCCCGTCGGAGCTGTCCGGGGGGCAGCAGCAGCGGGTGGCCATCGCCCGCGCGATCGCCACCGACCCCGTCCTGCTGCTGGCCGACGAACCGACGGGGGCCCTCGACAGCCGCAGCACCGCCGATGTGCTGGCTCTGTTCGACGATCTCAACGCGGACGGCCGGACGCTCGTGGTGATCACGCACGAGGAGCAGGTGGCGCAGCATGCGAAGCGCGTGCTCCACATGCGCGACGGCCGGGTCGTCTCGGACGACCGGGCGGCCCCGGTTCGGGTGCGGGCGGTGGGCTCGTGAACCTCGGGCAGAGCCTGCACTTCGCCGTGGCCGGAGTGCTGGCGAACAAGCTGCGCTCGGTGCTGACGATGTCGGGGATCGTCATCGGCGTGGCCGCGGTCATCATCCTGGTGGCCGCGGGCACCGGGGCGAGCGCTGCCACCACGGCGTCGATCAGCGCACTGGGCAGCAACACGCTGACGATCACACCTGAGACAGGCCAGGGCGCCGGTGGCCGCGGTGGCGTGCGCATCGGCGGTGGCATGTTCGGGGGCGGCGGGCCCCGCCCGGTCGGACCACCGGGGGCCGCGGCCGAGCCGTCGGAGGACGACCGCGGCACCGAGATCCGCGAGGCGCAGCTGACCCTGGAGGACGCCGAGGCGCTCGTGGATCCCGAGCTGGCCCCGACCGTCGCGTCGGTGGCGCCGGTGGTCACGGCGAGCTCCGTGACGGCCACCTACCAGGGCTCGTCGCACGAGGTCGGCACCCTGACCGGCTCGACCCCGAGCTACCTCACCAACGTCGACGACACGGTGCAGGCGGGCGTGCCGATCAGCGACTCCGACTACCTCGCGCACAACCGGGTGGCGCTTGTCGGAGCCACCGTCGCCACCGCACTGGCCGGAGGCGACGGGCGGGCGGTCGTCGGGCAACCGATCCAGCTGAACGGCGTGACGTTCCAGGTGGTCGGCCTGCTGACCGCCAAGGGCAGCAGTGGGCCGCAGGACCAGGACGACCGGGTGATCGCACCGATGACCGCGGTGCAGGACACCCTCACCGGCTACGGGGCGCTCAGCAGCATCTCGGTGAAGGCCGTGTCCGCGGAGGGTGTCTCGGCGGCCACCGGGGAGGTCACCGCCATCCTGAACGCGCGCCACGGCACGGACGTCCCGGACTTCTCGATCTCCAGCCCCACCTCCATCCTCGAGGCGGTCTCGGAGGTCAACGCGACCTTCACGTTGCTGCTCGGAGCGGTGGCGGGCATCTCGCTCCTGGTGGGCGGGATCGGGGTCATGAACATCATGCTCGTCACCGTCACGGAACGGACCCGCGAGATCGGCATCCGGAAAGCGGTCGGCGCGCAGAAGGCCGACATCGTCGGGCAGTTCCTGCTCGAGGCCACGATGCTCTCCATCGCGGGCGGCCTGCTCGGGATCGGCATCGGCGTCGCGGTCGGCTCGCTGTCGATCGGCGGTTTCCAGCTGATCGTCGCGCCGTTCTCCGTGCTGCTGGCCTTCGTCGTGTCCGTCGCGATCGGGCTGTTCTTCGGCTTCTACCCCGCGAACAAGGCGGCGAACCTGCGCCCGATCCACGCCCTCAGATACGAGTGACACCGATGGAACACATGCCTCATGACGACCTGCTGGACCCCGAGTGGGAACGGCCGAAACGGACCAGCAGGCTCACCGTCGCGCTGGTCGCCGCCTTGATCTTCGTGCTCGGGTTCGCCGGCGGCGTGCTGACGCAGCGGGCCCTCACCCCGGACACCCCCGTGATGGTGACGGGCGGGCAGGGCGGCGGTGGAGCGCCTGCCGGGGGTGGTGTCCGCCGCGGCCCGCCGGGCTGACGTCAGCCGTTCACCGGGGTGAGCGCACGGCCCTCGGCGAACCAGCTCGTCAGGTTGTCGACCACGAGCTGCCCCATCGCGCGCCGGGTGGGCTTGCTCGCGGACCCGACGTGCGGCAGCAGCACGGCGTTGTCGAGGTCGATCAGCTCCTGCGGGACGTTCGGCTCGTCCTCGTAGACGTCGAGGCCCGCGGCGCGGATCGTGCGCGTCTTCAACGCCCCGACGAGTGCGGCCTCGTCGATGACGGTGCCGCGCCCGATGTTGACGAGAACACCGTCCGGGCCGAGCGCTTCCAGCACCTCGGCGTCGACCAGGTGCCGGGTGGCCGCGTTGCCCGGCACGACGACCACCAGCGTGTCCACGTCGCGAGCCATGTCCAGCAACGTGGGGTAGTAGCGGTACGGAACGTCCTTCTCGGTGCGGTTGTGGTAGCCCACGGTCATCCCGAAGGGCTCGGCGCGGCGCGCGATCGCCTCGCCGATCCGGCCCAGGCCGAGGACGCCCAGTTTGCGCCCGGTCACGGTCAGATCCGTGAGCGGGTAGGCGCCCTCGGCCGCCCACCGCCCGGCACGCAGGTACCGCTCGGCCTGCCCGAGCTCGCGCACGGTCATCAGCAGCAGCGCGAGCGCGGTGTCGGCGACCTCGTCGTCGAGCACATCCGGGGTATTGGTGACGACGACCCCCCGCTCGGTGGCCGCGTCCACGTCCACGCTGTCGTAGCCGACGCCGAAGTTCGCCACGATCTGCAGGTTCGGCAGCCGGTCGAAGAGGGTGGCGTCGATGCGCCGGTGCCCGCCCACGGCGAGGCCCCGCACGTGGGCGCCGCGCTCGGCGAGCAGCGCGTCGGGGTCGGCGGCCTCCCACAGCCGCAGGAGCTCGAAACGCTCCTCGCAGCCGTCGACGACGACGTCGTGCATGGGGCCGGGCATCAGGACGGTCGCACGGGTCATGACCACAACTCTGCTAAACGCCCCTGCTGTGACCGGCACCGGGGCCGAACTATCCGGATCGCGAATACTGGTAGCCGCAGAACGTGATTGACCGGTATGCGATGGGTACACATCATCGGACACGCACCGTCACCGTGGACTGGAGCCGTCACCCATGCCGCTCACCCGCAGCATCCGCATCGCCGTTCTACCGGTCGCGCTCAGTCTGGTGCTGGCGGCGTGCGGGGGAGGTGCGAGCAGCAGCAGCGCCCCGGCATCCCCGTGCGACACCTCCCAGGACTTCCCGAGCCGCCCGATCGAGCTGATCGTGCCCTGGGCGGCGGGCGGTGGCACCGACAGCGTCGCCCGGTACATCGGCACGGCGTTGGGCGAGCGGCTCGGCACCCAGGTCAACGTCGTCAACCGGACGGGCGGCGGCGGGGTGGTCGGCCACAGCGCCATCGCCACCGCGCGGCCGGACGGCACCACGATCGGGCTGGCGACCGTCGAGATCACGATGATGCACTGGCAGGGGCTGACCGACCTCACGTACGAGCAGCTCACCCCGATCGGGCAGGTCAACTCCGATCCGGCGGGCGTCACGGTCCGGGCGGACGCGCCGTGGGCGGACGTGCCGCAGCTGCTCGCCGCGGCCGGGGCGCAGCCGGGGGCGACCACGGCGTCGGGCACCGGCCGGGGCGGGATCTGGGATCTCGCGCGCGCCGGGATGCTGCTGGAGGCGGGCCTGCCGCCCGACGCGATCCGGTGGGTGCCCAGCGAGGGCGCGGCGCCGGCGCTGCAGGAGCTGGTGGCGGGAGGGATCAACGTCTCCACGGCGAGCCTCGTCGAGAACCACACGATGATCGAGGCCGGGCGGGCCAAGGCTCTCGGGGTGATGGCCGAGGAACGCGATCCGAAGTTCCCGGACGTGCCGACGCTGCGCGAGCAGGGCATCGACGTCACGATGTCGGCCTGGCGGGGCATCGCCGGCCCCGAGGGCCTGCCCGAGGACGTGGTCGGCGAGCTCGGCTGCCACCTCGACGGAATCGTGCACAGCCCCGAGTACGAGGAGTTCATGGGCACCGCGGGCTTCGGCATCGTCTGGCGCGGCGCGCAGGACTTCGGTGCGTACCTCGCGCAGCAGGACGCCGAGAAGGGCGAGATCATGCGCGCCGCGGGGCTGGCCGCGTGACGTCCGGTCCGCCGCCCGACCCCGCTCCGGCCCTCCGGGCCGTCCCGTGGCGCCACGACCTCGTGGGCGGGCTGCTCGCCGCCGCTCTCGGCGCCGCGGTCGTGCTGCACGTCCGCACGTTCCCGGAGCTGCCGGACGGCCAGCCCGGTCCCGCGCTCTTTCCCGGCATCGTCGGCACGCTGCTCGTGCTCTTCGGGCTGGTGCTCGTCGTGCGTGCGGTGCTCGCCAGGGGCGAGCGGGCGGCCGACCCGGACGCCGGGGTCACCGCGCAGGGGCGGCTGCGCGCCCTCGCCGTGCTCGGCCTCGTCGTCGGGTACCTGCTGCTGGCCGAGACGCTCGGGTTCGTCGTGACGATGGGCGTGCTGCTGTTCCTGCTGATGTGGCTGCTGGGGGCGCGTCCGCTGGTGGCGGCGCTCGCCGCCGCCGTCACCACCGGGTTCGTCTTCCTGCTGTTCGAGGAGCTGCTGCTCGTGCCGTTGCCGCAAGGTCTGCTGGGATAGCCGGCCGTGGGAGACCTCGCGACGGCGCTCGGGATGCTCGCTGACCCCACGCTCATCGTGGTCGTGCTCGCCTCGGCGGTGTACGGCCTGTTCATCGGGGCCATCCCCGGCCTCTCGGCCACGCTGGCGACGGCGCTGCTGGTGCCGTTCGTGTTCTTCCTCGACCCGCTACCCGCCATCGCGGCCGTCATCACGATGTCGGCGATGGCGATCTTCGCGGGCGATCTGCCCTCGGCGCTGGTGCGCATGCCGGGTACGCCGGCGAGCGCGGCCTACACGGAGGACGCCTACCTGCAGACCCGGGCTGGTCACGGTGCCCGGGCGCTCGGCGTGGCCCTCCTCGGTTCGGTGATCGGCGGGATCGTCGGCGCCGTGGTGCTGATGGTGGCGGCGCCGCTCCTGGCCGAGTTCGCGCTGCAGTTCACCTCGTACGAGTACTTCTGGGTGGCGGTGCTCGGCCTCACCGCCTCGGTGATCATCTCCCACGGCTCGCAGGTCAAGGGCGCGATCTCGCTGCTCATCGGGCTGCTGCTGGCCACGGTCGGCATCGACATCGCGCTGGGCTACGCCCGGTTCACCTTCGGCAGCACCGATCTGCTGCAGGGGATCAGCTTCATCCCGGCGATGATCGGACTTTTCGGCCTCTCGGAGGTGCTGCGCGGCGTGCTGCGCCCGGGCGGGCCGGTGCGCGTGGCGGGGTTGCGCACGCAGGGGATGCTCCGCGAGACGGTGCGCACCCTCCGGCGGTACTGGCGGGGCGTGGTCAGCGGAAACGCCATCGGCAGCGTGATCGGTGCGCTGCCCGGGGCCGGCGGCGACATCGCCGCGTGGGTCTCCTACGCCGCCACCAAGAACGCCTCGAAGGAGGGGCACCTCTTCGGCAAGGGCGAGGGCCACGTCGAGCCGATCGTGTCGGCGGGTTCGGCGAACAACGCCGCGCTCGCGTCGGCGTACGTGCCGACGCTCGTGTTCGGCATCCCGGGCGACACGATCACCGCGATCCTGCTCGGCGTGCTGCTGGTGAAGGGGGTCCAGCCCGGCCCCGAGCTGTTCAACTCGGACGCCCCGCTCCTCTACGGCATCTACCTGATCTTCATCCTGGCCAACCTGCTGCTGGTCCCGCTCGGGTATCTCGCGATCAGGGGCAGCTCGTGGCTCCTGCGGGTGCCCACCTCGGTGCTGATGCCGGTGATCGTGGCGTTCTGCGTCGTCGGTTCCTTCTCGATCAACAACGGCTACCTCGAGATCGTGATCATGCTCACGCTCGGGGTACTCGGCTACCTGCTGGAGCGTTCGGGGTTTCCGCTGGCACCGGTGGTGCTGGGGCTCGTGCTGGGGCCGATCGTCGAGAAGAACTTCATGCAGAGCGTGATCAAGACGAACTGGGACCTCACCCAGTTCCTGACCAGGCCGATCAGCGCCGCGCTGCTGATCGTGACCGTGCTGGTGCTCGTCTACCCGCTTCTGCGTGGGCTGGTGCGGCGCCGGCATGCGGTTGACGCTTCCGGGTGATGGGTACCACGATCCCCCCAGACATCTGATGAGTGAGCCCGAGAGGACGAAGATGTCCGAGAGCACACAGCGAGCGGCCGAGCCCGATCCGTACACCCTCACCGCGGACGGCATCAAGGAACCGCCGGTCGGCTGGCGCGCGAGCATGCGCTACTTCGGCCCCGGCCTGATCCTCAGCGCCTCGATCGTGGGGTCCGGTGAGCTGATCGCCACCACCGCACTCGGGGCCCAGGCCGGGTTCGTGCTGCTCTGGCTGGTGATCGTCAGCACCCTGGTGAAGGTGGCGGTCCAGGTCGAGCTGGCGCGGTGGACCATCGCCACCGGCCAGCCCGCGCTCACCGGCTACGCCAAGGTCCCCCCGAAGATCTTCGGGATCGGCTGGGTGAACCTGCTGTGGGCGGTGCTGGCACTGTCCAAGCTGCTGCAGCTCGGCGGGATCATCGGCGGCACCGCCGTCGCGTTCAGCATCCTGCTGCCGATCGGCGGCGACCCGCTCGCCTTCATGTCGCTGCTCTTCTGGACCGCCATCCTCGCGATCGGCAGCATCGCGCTGCTGTACTCCAACCGCTACTCGCTCATCGAGCGCGGTGCCGCGACGCTCGTGGTGGTCTTCACCGCGATCACCGTGCTCATCGCGCTCGGCCTGCCGGCCACACCGTTCGCCTACGGGCTCGACGACATCGGCAGTGGGCTGGCCTTCCTCATCCCCGCCGGCGCCCTCGGCGCGGCGCTGGCGATGTTCGGCATCACCGGGGTCGGCGCCGACGAGATCACCTTCTACACGTACTGGTGCGTGGAGAAGGGATACGCGCGCTGGGTCGGCCCGAACGACGGCAGCGACGCGTGGGTGCGCCGGGCCAACGGCTGGATCCGGGTGATGTACAAGGACGCGATGGTGTCCTGGGTGATCTACACCTTCGGGACGCTGGCGTTCTACCTGATGGGCGCGGCCGTGCTGCACCCGCAGGGCCTCGCTCCCCAGGGCAACACGATGATCACCACCCTGTCCCGGATGTACACCGACACCCTCGGTGAGTGGGCGGGCGTCGCCTTCCTGCTCGGCGCGATCGCCGTGCTCGGTTCGACGATGTGGGCGGCGATCCCCAGCTGGGCGCGGATGTACACGAACCTGCTCGCCACGTTCGGCGTGCTGGACTGGCAGGACCCGGTGGCCCGGCTGAAGTGGATCCGCGTCTTCACCGTGGCGCTGCCGCTGCTGTGGGCCGTCATCTACCTGACGATCCAGTCGCCCGTGATCATGGTGCAGATCGCCGGCGTGATGACGGGGATCTTCCTCGTCGGCGTCGTGTGGGCGGTGTACTGGCTGCGGCAGAACGAGACCGACCCGCGGCTGCACGGCGGACGCGCGTTCGCCGTGTGCCTCGCCGTGAGCAGCGCGGCGATCGCACTGCTCGGGATCTACTCCCTGCTGGACGTCACCGGCGTCATCTAGCACAGCGGTAGATCGATCATGTCCGGGCGCGCCATCCGCCCCAAGATCACCTGTTGGGTGCGGGGCCGGCCGGATGTGGCCGCCCGCGCACCGAGCCGGTGATCACCCGTCACGGTTGGGGCCACGCGACGTGCGGTGGTCCCGCCGCTGCTCCGGCACGCCACGGATCCTTCACGGTCAGCGAAACCAGGACACGACCTGCACACATCTGCCGGTGATGCCCGGGGCCTGGCGAGTACGGAGACTCCCGAGCCCGTCCTGGAGTTGATCTCAAGGCGAGCATCCGGTGTTCACGCTGCGCGGGCGGCAACGGGACCACAGCGGGTCGAGTGGCACCCGGCCGCCGCACCCGATCGGCATCATGGGCCGGCGGGGCCGCCGGCGCCGCCGACGGCCGCCATGATCGGCGCGAAAGGTGCATCAGGGCCCGTGCGGAGGCGGTGGTGCGCTTCTCGGAATGATCTCCGCCGCTCGCGCACCCGTTCTCGGCCCACGCGGCCCGTCGACGGGCCGCGTGACCCGACAAGGGGTGTGTGAGCAGACACGGGGTGCGCCGGCGCCATCATGGGCGTCGTGGGCACCAACACGCCTGATTCGGCAACACCCTCATGCGGCCGCCCACGCACCGAACTGGTGATCACTGCCGCCCTATCTCGCCGGGTGTGGGGGTGCAGCGACGGTTCCTGACGCCCCGGAACCACTGCCGCTGATCACGAGACCGAAGTGCGGCTCAGCGGCACGGCGTTCCGGCTACTGGCCCGCGCCGGCACCTGCCGGGTCGAGGTACCGCTCGACGTCCTCCTCGGTCTGCTGCAGGTGCGCCTCCATCGCGGCCCTCGCCCGTTCGGGGTCGCCCGCTTCGATCGCGCGCAGGATCGCGGCGTGGCGGTCGAGGGCGTGGCTGCGGAAGTCCGGCACCGCCGACGTCTCCTGGCGCATCGCGCGCAGCACCGAGGTGAGCGGTTCGAACAGCGCGTCGAGGAAGACGTTGTCGGCGGCCTCGAACAGTGCGGCGTGGAAGGCCAGGTCGGCGTCGGCGGTGGCGGCGGCGTCCTCGCGGGCGTGCCCGTCGAGCATCTGCTGGTGCAGCGTGCGCAGCCGCTCGAGGTGTGACTCCTTGCGGCGGACCGCGGCCAGCTCGACGATCGCGACCTCGACGGCGCGGCGGGCCTCCATCAGCCTGCGGGAGAGGAGCAGCGGGTCGCCGTCGGATCGGCTGCGGGCCAGGAGCAGCCTGCCGTCCAACGGAGACCACCGGCTGGTGGGGTTCACGAGCGTGGACCGGCCCTGCTGCACGTCGAGCACGCGCGTGGGGACGAGCGAGCGGATCGCTTCCCGCACGGTGAGCCGGCTCACCCCGAACCGGGTGGCGAGCTCGGATTCGCTCGGCAACGGCCCGCCCACCGGGAACGTGCCGTCGAGCACGAGGTCGAGCAGCTGTTCGGCCACGACATCGGCTCGCCCGGGGCGCATCCATCCACCCTACGGGGGTGACCGTTTCGTGACGGTCAGCGCCCGCGTGAGGCTTCTCCTACCCTGGGTGCGTGGCGGATCACGGCGAGCGGCGGTTGGAGGCGCTCCGCGACCGCGCCGTGGTCGCCACCGACATGTCCTTCACGATCACCGACCCGCGGCGGGCGGACGACCCGCTCGTGTGGGTCAACCCGTCGTTCACCACGCTCACCGGCTATGCGGCCGAGGAGGCGGTCGGACGCAACTGCCGGTTCCTGCAGGGCCGCAACACCGACCGCGCCGCCGTGGGGCGGATCTCGGACGCACTGGCGCAAAGCCGCCCGGTCACCGAGGTGCTGCTGAACTACCGCCGGGACGGCACGGCGTTCTGGAACCAGATCGCGATCTCGCCGGTCTTCGACGGCTCCGGCGACGTCGTCAACTTCGTGGGCGTGCAGAACGACGTCACCGAGCGGATCATCGTCGAGCAGGAGCGCCGAGCCGCGCTCGCCGAGGCCGAGGAGGCCCGCGCGCAGCTGCGCCTGCTCGCCGACGCCACCACCCAGATGACCGCCGCGCTGGGTGTCGTCGACGCGTGCGAGCGGCTGGCCCGCAGCCTCGTGCCGGAGCTCGCCGACCTGTGCGCCGTCGACGTGCTCGAGGTGCCGGGGCGCGGGGTGCCGCAGCGGCTCGCCGTCGCCGCGCGCGATGTGGACGACGAGGAGCGGATGCGCGAGCTCGGCCGGCTGCGCAACTACCACGTGGGTGGGGGTAGCGACACCGGCCACGTTCTGGCCGGCGACCGGCCGGTGCTCGTGCCGGAACTGCCCGAGAGCGGCAACGACCGCTATCCGGACGACCCGGCAGCGGCCGAGGTGTACGACATGCTGCGCCTGCGGTCGGTGATGGTCGTGCCGGTGCGCGCGAGGGGCCGGGTTCTCGCCGCGCTCACGCTGCTCACCCAGCATCCCTACGGTCGCCGCTACGCGGCGCGGGACCTGCACCTGGCCACCGACATCGCAGGCCGCGCCGGTCTCGCGATCGACAACGTCCGGCTGTACGAGACCGAGCACGCCGCCGCCGTCATGCTCCAGCGCAGCCTGCTGCCCGAGGTGTCCGACGTCGCGGGCGTCCAGGTGGCGGCCAGGTACCTGGTCGGCGTCGACGGCAACCAGGTCGGCGGCGACTGGTACGACGTGCTCGACCTGCCGGACGGCGCGCTCGGGCTGGCCGTCGGCGACGTCGTCGGCCACGACCTGCGTGCGGCCGCGGCGATGGGGCAGCTGCGCGGCGTGCTGCGGTCCTATGCCTGGGACGGCGGCCGGGCCGGCTCCGTGCTCGATCGCTGCGACCAGCTGGTGCAGGGTCTGGAGATGGCGGCGATGGCCACCGCGTTCTACGCCCGTGTCGAACCGCCCGACTCCGACGGCGGGCGGATGCTGTCCTACTCCAACGCCGGCCATCCGGCCCCGCTGCTGCTCGAGCCGGGGGGCGCGCTGGTGCGGCTCGACGAGCAGCGCTCCCCGATGATCGGCGCCATCCGCAGCCTCGGCAGGCGGGCCGGGCCCGGTCGCGCCGAGGCGGTGCGCCGCTGCCCGCCCGGATCGCTGCTGCTGCTCTACACCGACGGCCTCACCGACGTCGTGGGGGATGACGCCGACAGACGGACCAGGTTGCTCGAACGCACCCTCGAGGAGCTGCCCCACGGTGCGCCCGCGGGCGACGTCGTGGAGCGGGTGCTCGCGGTGTGCAGCCCGCCGCGGCTGCGCGACGACATCGCCCTGCTGGCCGTTCGGCTCGACGGCTGATCCCGAGTCTGCGCAGGTGGGAGCGCCGAGCGGCGCTTGCCCACCGTTGCACCGGCTACCCCGCGGTAAGGCGCCACTCACGGATCACGTCGCGCCGCTCGGCGTACGGACCCGCGGTACGGCGGTGCCGGGAGCCCGGGTGGGGGTTGACTTTGCTGCGGATCGTCTGTCCCCGGGGGCGGGGCAGTCGACCGGTCGAGGGGGACACGTTGCAGATGGTCGCGGTTCCGGAGATGCCTGTCTCCGAGCCGGTGGCGGGGGCCGCCACCGGCGAGTCCGCCGTGCCCGCTTCCCGGGCCGTCGCCGTTGCGGTCAGCCCGATGGAGCTGCTGCGTCCCGAGTCCGATCTGGCCCGGCTCATCGTCGGTTTCCCACAGGTCGAACTGCTCGTGGCGGCCGACGACAGCCGGCCCGACCCCGAGGACGACCACGACCAGGTGGGCGAGGAGCTGCGGGCGAGCGCCGCGCGGCTCGACCTGCCGGGGCTCGCGCTGCACCGGCTCGGTCTGCCCACCCCGCTGCCCGCCACCGCGGAGGGCGACCTGGTGGCCGCGCTGAGCGAGCTGGTGGGCTTCGACCCGGAGCCGGGCGTGTACTGCCTGGCGCCGGTGCTGGCGCCCGCTGATCCGGCCCGCGCCGTCGTCGATCGCGCCGTGCAGCGGATCGCCCGGGTCTACGGCATCCCGTTGCTGCGCTACCGCTGCCTGGAACTGGCCGTCGTCACCGGCGTCTGAACGCACAGGAAGGGGCGGGTCCTCGGGACCCGCCCCTTTTTCGGCACAAAGCGGTCAGCTGGCCATGGGGATGCCACGCTGCTCGAGGATCACCCGCCGCTCGGCTTCCGCGAGGCCGCCCCACACGCCGAACGGTTCGCGGGTCTGGAGTGCGAACTCGCGGCACTGCTCCATGACGGGGCAACGCCGGCACACTTCCTTGGCCTGCGCGGTGCGGCGAGAGCGCGAGGGGTTGCGCTCGCCGTCCGGGTGGAAGAAGACGCCGCTGTCCATGCCACGGCAGGACCCGAGGCGCTGCCACTGCCACGCGTGGTCCATGGGGCCGGGGAGCCGGGAAACGTCGCTCATCGTCACCTCTTGTCGTTCGTGCCCGACGTTCCGGGCGACCGAGGTGCTGATTCCCAGGCCGATCCGCGGCCAAACACGTCAGGGCAACGTCTTCTCGGATGTGATACAGCTCACATCCGTAAGGGGTGCTTCCCGCCGGTCAGGTGGCCGCTAGCGCACGCTCCACCGTGTCGTGGATGTCGAAGAGCGGGATCAGGCCGGCGATCGTGAGCGGCCGCAACACGCGACGCGCCGTGCATGCCAGACGCAGCTCGACGCCCGCGGCGTGGGCCGCCTCGCGCACTTCGATGAGCACCGCGAGACCGCTCGTGCCCAGGAATGTGACCCCGTCGAGGTCGAGTACGACGAGCTCCACCCCGGATTCGGGTTCGAACTGATCGAGCACGGCGGAGCGCAGCTGGGGGGAGGTGAGCATGTCGACCTCGCCGCCGACCTGGATGACGGCGTGCCCCGCGGTCGGGCGGGTGGTCGTCAGCGTGATCTGGTCATCGGCATCGCCCCCACGTCGGATCGACGAGGGGTCGGCCTGCAGGTTCTCGCGTGTCTCGGACATCGGTCGTCACCGTAAGGGTCGGCGCCGCGACGTGCCACCTGGAGCGGCAGGGCGGCTCGGGCAGGTCAGGCGGAGGGGACCTGCCCGAGCCGCCCCGCGGGATGCGGATCGGAACGGACGATCAATGCGGCCGCGGTTATCCGCGGGTCGCGACGCCGTTGCGGTCCGCGGGGACAACATTGTTGGCACTCTCGCCCAGCTCGGAGCCGAGGAGCTTGTGCAGCCGCGCCATCTCGTTGCGCACGCCCTCGTGCAGCGAGCCGATGCGCCGCAGCTCCTGCTCGGCTGCCTCGCGGCGGCGCTTGAGGTCCTGGTCGCTGCGGTTGAGCACCTCCTTGGCGCGGGCCTGCGCCTCGGAGAGCACCTTGTCGGCGGCGCCGCGGGCGTCGTCGGTGATGCGGGAGGCGTCGTCGCGGGCGGCGGCGAGCATGGCGGCGGCCTGCTGCTCCCGCTCCTGGATCGCGACGTTGCGCTGCGCGGCCTCCTGGTCGAGTTCGGCCGACCGCGCGATGAGCTTCTGCTCGACCTCGTGGCGGTGCCGCTCGGCGTCGGCACGGGCCTGCTCGACCAGCCCGGTGGCCTCGTTGGCGGCCCGGCTGCGCACGTCGGCCGCCTCGTGCTCGGCGAGCCGCAGGATCTTCTCCGCGCGGAAGCCGAAGCTGTCCTGGGAGATCGGCCCGTCGGCCTGCTGTGAGCGGCTGTTGCGAAGCTCGCCCTCGAGCGCGCGGGCGTGCTGCTCGGCAGCCTTGCGTTGGGTTTCGGCGGCGTTGACGCGGTCACGGAGGTCGCGCAGCTGCGCATCGACCTGGTCGCGGTCGTAGCCGCGGCGGACGATGTCGAACGACGCTCCGGCGGGGGAAGGGACGCCCCCACTGTTGTGGACGGAGTTCTGGGGGGTGCTGATCGTCACGGCCGGTAGTGTGTTCGCTCGAACCGGTGTTCCTCCATATGGCGTCGGCGGGCGGATGTCTGCTTGCGTCCGGCGGTGGTGGACATCACCGCTGCGTACAGCCCTGCGGGGCGTGCGGTCGACGAGCTGCGGCCTGCGGCGCTCTCCTCGCACAGTGCGTGTGACGTGCGAAGATCGGGATCCGAGGACGTCCTCCGCGGCATCGGCAGCCTGGACGATCAGGTCGGCGCCCGGATCGATCACCACCTCGGCATCGTCGCGGCGGCCGCGCTCGCGAATGGCCGCATCCGAGATCACGCGGATCTCGGCGCGATCCTGTGACGGCTCCTCGCGAGCGATGAGTGCGTTGAGTAGTCAAACAGTCACCTTTGGTAGTGACTAGTGCTCGAGTCGGTGACCGATCTCACCGAGCCGCCGACGTCGTCCGATCGGGGCACCTGCGGCAGGTTGTCCCACAAGCCCGGGGGACGTTCGGATTTCATCGACCCCATGGTGCTGTCGCGGCGTGGGTTCCTCCGGCGTTCGGCGGCGGGTGTTCTCCTCGCCGGCAGCACCGAGATCCTGCGTGCGGCCGCCCCACCCGTCGGGTACGGCCCGCTCGTGGACGACCCGGAGGGGCGGCTGGCGCTGCCGGAAGGGTTCGGCTACACGATCGTCTCCGAGGCGGGGGTGACCGAGCTGGAGACCGGCGAACCCACTCCGCGCAACCACGACGGGACCGGCGCGTTCGCCGCTGCCGTCGGCGGCACGGTGCTCGTGCTCAACCACGAGGTTCGCGAGGGGGCGGACACGAACCTGCCGGTGCCGCACCTCGACCGGCTGGTCTACGACCAGGGGGCGGCGGGCGGGTGCACGATCGTCGTCGCCGACGCCGCGGGGCGGCGGGTCTCCGAGCGGGTCGGCATCGCGGGCACCTCCACCAACTGCGCGGGCGGCGTGACGCCCTGGAACACCTGGCTGACCTGCGAGGAGACCGAGGCGCGGGCCGGCGAGCGCGGGTTCGGGCACGACCACGGATACGTCTTCGAGGTCGACCCGTTCGACCGGGCGGCGCTCCTCGACCCGCGGCCGGTCAAGGCGCTGGGCCGGTACTCCCACGAGGCGCTCGCCGTGGACCCGGCCACCGGCGACGTCTACCTCACCGAGGACGCCTCCGGGCCGAACGGGCTCGTGTACCGCTGGGTGCCGCCCGCGGGGTTCCGCGCCGGCCGCGGGGTGCTGCGAGGGCTCGGCGACACCGACGGTGTGCTGGCGGCCCTCCGCTGCACCGACGAGTCGGGTGAGCACGTGGACGACCTGTCGCGGGCGTCCACGCCCGGCACCACCTACGCCGTCGAGTGGGTGGAGGTGCCCGACCGGGACGCCCGCGAGGAGTCGGTTCGCAAGCAGCTCGACGACGGCCGGGTCACCCGCGCGCACAAGCTGGAGGGCGCGTGGTGGGGGCCGGGGGACAAGGGCGCGGTCGGGGCCTACATCGTGTCGAGCTACTCCGGCGGGGGGAGCCCGGGCGACCACAGGGGGCAGGTCTGGTTCTACGACCCGCGCCGCTCGACGTTCACCCTGCGGTTGCGGTTCACCGGCGAGGACGACGGCTCCGACGGTCCGGACAACATCAGCGTCTCGCCGTACGGCGGCGTGATCCTCGCCGAGGACGGCAACGGCAGCAACCACCTCGTCGGGGCCGCCGAGGACGGCACCACCTTCCGGCTCGCCCGCGGCGAGGGCGGCAGCGAGTTCACCGGCCCGGTCTTCAGCCACGACGGCCGGGTGCTGTTCGCGAACGTCCAGGTGCCCGGCACCATGTTCGCGATCACCGGGCCGTGGGGTTGACTGGTGTCGTGCCCGAGCCCGTCGACCGTTCCTGCCACCGGACCCGCGCCTGGGTCACCGAGGCCATCCGGCGTGTCGAGGCCGATGCCAACCGTTCCGCGGACACCCACCTGCACCCGTTCCCGCTGCCGGCGGACTGGGGAATCGACGTCTACCTCAAGGACGAGTCGGTGCATCCCACCGGCAGCCTCAAACACCGCCTCGCCCGCTCGCTCTTCCTCTACGCGCTGACGAGCGGCTGGATCGTCGAGGGCACCACCGTGGTGGAGGCGAGCTCGGGCTCGACGGCGGTGTCGGAGGCGTACTTTGCGAAGCTCGTCGGCGTGCCGTTCGTGACGGTCGTGCCGCGGTCCACGAGCCCCGAGAAGATCGCGCTGATCGAGCGGTACGGCGGGCGCTGCCACTACGTCGACAAGGCGCCGGACATGTACGCCGAGGCCGAGCGGCTGGCCGCGGAGAGCGGTGGGCACTACATCGACCAGTTCACCTACGCCGAGCGGGCCACCGACTGGCGGGGCAACAACAACATCGCCGAATCGATCTTCGAGCAGCTGGCGATGGAGCGGTTCCCGGTGCCGGAGTGGATCGTCGTGGGCGCCGGTACCGGCGGCACGTCGGCGACGATCGGGCGCTACCTGCGCTACCGCCGCCACCCCACGCGGCTCGCGGTCGTCGACCCGGAGAACTCGGCGTTCTTCCCCGGCTGGACGATGGACGCCCCGGACTACGCCACCGGCATGCCGTCGCGGATCGAGGGCATCGGCCGGCCGCGGATCGAACCGAGCTTCGTGCCCACCGTGATCGACCTGATGATCCCCGTGCCGGATGCCGCGAGCGTGGCGGCGGCGCGGCACCTGCACGCGGTCACCGGCCGCTGGGCCGGCGGGTCGACGGGCACCAACCTGTGGGGTGTCTGGCAGCTGGTGGCACGCATGCGAGCGGCCGGGGTGCAGGGCAGCGTGGTGACGCTGATCTGCGACGGCGGCGACCGCTACCAGCACAGCTATTACGACGACACCTGGGTGGAAAGCCAGGGGATGAACCTGTCGCCGTACATGGCGACGTTGGAACACTTCTTGAAGACGGGCGAATGGCAACACTTCACGGTGGAGCCGTGATGCCGTTCGGTGGGTACCGAACAGCATCACGGATTCGAGGTCAGTCGGGCGCCTGGTAGCTCAGAATCACCACGCCCGATCCGAGAGCTCGGGTGCCGAGAAGCTGCATGCGCGCATTGGTGCCCTCGCGCACCAGCGTGTCGTCGATGGTGCCCACCCCGGCGAACTGCGGGTTCACCCACAGGTGCAGCACGTCGAGCAGGCCGTGCCGCAACAAGGTGTGTGTGACGGGGCCGAATCCGTGGATCAGGATGTCACCGGGCTCCGACCTGAGCTTCGCGACCGTCTCGACGAGATCGTCCTTGATGACGCGGGTGTTCGCCCAGTCGGCTGTGTCCAGGGTGGTGGAGGCGACGTACTTCTGCATGCCGTTGATCCGGTCGGCGAGTGTGCCGTCCCGTCCCGGCCAGGCGCTCGCGTAGATCTCGTAGGTCTTGCGGCCCATCAGGAGGCCTTCCGCCCCGAGGAGCAGCTCTTCGTTGATCTGGTCGTGCTCCTCGTCGGTGAATCCGAAATGCCAGGTCGGCATGTGGTTGATGACTCCGTCGAGGCTGACGAACGTCGAGTTGATGATCTTGCCCATGAGTGCTCTCTCCGAGGTCGGTGGTCGGGGACACCGTGCCGGAGGGTGCTGACGATTTCTTGACGGTCCAGGTCGCGGGCGCGTTATCGTGCCGCATGCTCTTCGGGGTGCTGGGCCCCGTGGCGGTGTGGACCGCGGACGGCGAGCCCGTCCCCGTTCCGGGCCGGAAGGTCCGCGCGTTGCTCGCCGCGCTGCTCCTGCACGAGGGACGTGCGGTGACCGGAGCCCGGTTGATCGACGACCTGTGGGGCGAGGACCTCCCGGGCAACCCGGCGGGCACGCTGTCGGCGAAGGCCAGCCAGCTCCGCAGGGCGCTGGAGGACGCGGAGCCCGGTGGCCGGCGCCTGGTGACGTCCCCGCCGCCCGGCTACAGCCTGCGGATCGCCGCCGCCGGCGTGGACGCCCACCGGTTCCGGTCGCTCACCGCGCAGGCGCGCCGGACCCACGACCCACGGTCGAAGGCCGCGCTGCTGTCCGACGCGCTGGCGCTCTGGCGGGGCCCGGCGTTCGCGGACTTCGCCGACGAGCCGTTCGTCGAGGTCGCTGCCGCGCGGCTGGACGAGGAACGGCTGACGGCGCTGGAGGACCATGCCGAGGCCCGGCTGGGCCTGGGCGGGAGCGGGGAGCTGGTGGCCGAGATCGCGGAGCTGCTGGCCGCCCACCCGCTGCGGGAACGGCTGCGCGGTCTCCACATGCGCGCTCTCCACATCTCCGGGCGACCGGCGGAGGCGCTGGCCAGCTTCGAGGCGCTGCGCGCTCGGCTGGCCGAGGAGCTGGGCCTCGACCCGAGCCACGAGCTGGTGGCCCTGCACGGCGCGATACTTGCCCGAGATCCGTCGCTCGACGTCGCCACCCCGAGAACCCGGCCGCGCAGCAACCTGCCTGCCCCGCTCACCGGCCTGATCGGCCGGAGCGATGCCGTGGGCGCAACGCGCGCACTGTTGAGGACGGCTCGCCTCGTCACGCTCGTCGGGCCGGGCGGGGTGGGCAAGACGCGGCTGGCCCTGGAGGCCGCGGCCGGTCTTGCCGACGCCTTCGACGACGGCGTCTGGCTCGCGGAGCTGGGTTCACTGGCGCCAGGTGCCACCCCCGAGGCGGCCGGTGCGGTGGTGATGGCGGCGCTCGACGTACGAGACGTCATGGGGGAGGAGAGACGCGCGACGCGGCGGCTCGTCGACGCACTGCGCACGAGACGGCTGTTACTTGTGCTCGACAACTGCGAGCATGTCGTCGACCAGGCCGCTGAGCTCGCCGGTCGACTGCTGCGGGCGGCACCGGAGCTGCGGATACTGGCGACCGGCAGGGAGCCGCTCGGGCTGCCGGGCGAGGTGCTGTGGAGCGTCCCTCCGCTGGAGGTGCCGGCCGCCACCGCGGCCGCCGACCCCGCGGCGCTCCACGCGGTGCCGGCCGTGCGCCTGTTCGTGACGAGGGCGTCCGCCGCCGCGCCGGGGTTCGTTCTCGACCGGGACACCGCCGACGCGGTGGCGGAGCTCTGCCGCCGGCTCGACGGACTGCCGCTGGCGTTGGAGCTGGCAGCCACGCGGGTGAGGGCGCTGGGCGTGCACGAGCTGGTGGACCGGTTGGACGACCGGTTCCGGTTGCTCGCGGCCGGCCGCCGGGACTCTCCCGCCCGCCAGCAGACCCTGCAGGCGATGATCGAGTGGAGCTGGGAGCTGCTCACCGAGCCCGAGCGGATCGTCCTGCGGCGGCTGGCCGTGCACGCCGACGGGTGCACGGTCGATGCCGCAACGCAGGTGAGCGCGGAGGACGGCATCGATGTGGCCGGCCTGCTCGCCCGCCTCGTCGACCGGTCGCTCGTCTCGGCCGTGCACGGCGCCGGCGGCCCGCGCTACCGGTTGCTGGAGTCGGTGACCGCCTACTGCGCCGACCGGCTCACCGAGGCCGCCGAGACCGAGCGGATCCGGGAGCGGCACGGCCGCTACTTCACGGCGCTCGCCGAGCGGGCCGAGCAGGGTCTGTACGGACCCGACCAGCGGGAGTGGCTTCGTTGCCTGGACGCCGAGACGGCCAACATGCGGGATGTTCTCCGCCACGCCACGAAGCAGGGAGACGCGGAACGGGCGCTGCGGCTCGTCGTCGCCCTGAGCTGGTACTGGTTCCTGCGTGGCCGGCTCGTCGAGGCGGCCCACTGGCTGCGTGCGGCGGCCGCGGTCGATGCGGGTGCGCCGGTGGCGCTGCGCGCCAGGGCGGCCGCCTGGCGGACGGGGATCGAGATCCTGCTGGGCGAGCGGCCCGACCCGGCCACGGCCGCGCCGGGTGGACAAGCGCTGTGGGAACAGCTCGACGACCCCGCCGCGCGGGGCAGGGCCGAATGGTTCCTGGCGCACGCGGAGACCGACCTCGGAGACGTCGCGGCGGTCCACGAGCGACTCGAACGGGCCTTGGCGGCTTTCCACGAGGCCGGCGACCGGTGGGGTATCGCGGCGGCGCTCTGCACCCGCGCGAAGCTCGGGTACGTCGTCGACGACCTGGCGGCCGTCGAGCGCGACGCCGGGCGGAGCGCGGCGCTGTTCCGCGAGCTCGGCGAGCGCTGGGGCCTGACGCAGGCGACGGGGTGGCTCGCCGGGTTGGCCGAGACGCTCGGCAACCGGGTCGAGGCGACCGCGCTGCAGCGTGCGGGGCTGGCCATGGCCGAAGAGCTCGGTCTGTGGTCGGAGGTCTCGGTGGCGCTGGCGTCGTTGGCGTGGAACGCGGTGGCGCAGTGCGAATACGAGCAGGCATGGGATCTGGGGCAGGAGGCCCGGCGCCTGGCCGGTGAGCAGGGGTACCGGGTGGGAGAGATCTTCGCGGAGGTGTGTCTCGGCTATGCCAGCCGTCGACGAGGCGACCTCGAGCGCGCCGAAGGCTATCTGACCGGGCTCGTCGAGGCGGCCGGGCCACAGCGGGACGGCCGGCCACCCCCGTTGCACCTACCCATGGTGCTCACCGAGCTCGGCTTCCTCGCCGAGCAACGCGGCCGATGGGCCGAGGCCCGACGGCTGCACCTCGAAGGGTTCGCGGGCGCGCGGACGTTGGGTGAGCAACGGGCGGTCGTATTCGCGGTGGAGGGGTTGGCGGGAGCCGCCTGTTCCGCCGGCCGGCACGAGGAAGCGGCACGTCTGCTCGGTGTCGCCGACGCCGTCCGGCGGTCGACCTCCATGCCGGCTGCCCCCTCCGAGCACGTCGAGATCGACCGGATCACGACGGTCGCCCGGCACGCCTTGGGCGAGCTCGGGTTCGATGCCGCCCACGAGCACGGGTCGACGTTGACTCCCGAGGACGCGCTGCGCGTGTGGGAAGCCTGAAACGGCGCTCGGCTACGCGTACACCCGAGGCGCAGCTGCTCTCGCCATCGGAACCGCCTGTCGTTCCAGGCGGGCCGCGGCGGCCAGCAGCTCGGCCTCGGCGCCCGGTCGGCCGACCAGTTGCACGCCCACCGGCCGGCCGTCGATGAGCACCGGCGCCACCACGGCGGGCAGACCGGCCAGGTTCCAGGCCGGGGTGCAGGAGAGCCGGGTGGCCGTCGTCAGGAGACTGGACGTGTAGCCGTGCCCGAGCATCGCGCCCGCGCGCAGCGGGGGCTGGGCGGTGGCGGGGCCGAGCAGCACGTCGTAGGCGCCGTCGTCCATCCAGCCGAGCACGCGCTCGCGCCACGCGGCGGCGGTGTCCGGACGGGGTGGTGCGAAGCGCAGGATGCGGCGGCCCCTGCGCACCACGGCGGCGGTGGTGCGCTCGGTGGCACCGACGTCGAGGCCGAGCGTCTCGGCATCCTGGGCCACCCCGGCCTGCCAGCGGCGCATCCACTGCGCGGCCAGCCCGCGCGGGTAGGGCGGGTCGGCGAAGGTGACGATCGCGCCGCCGGGCCCGGCGCGGAGCCGGGCGGCAGCGCCGATCGCAGCGGCCCGGTGGTCGGCGTGCAGACCGCGGGACGGCCACGGCGTGCGCAGCGACAGCGCGATGCGGCGGGGTCCGGGCAGGTCCAGGTCGACGGGGTTGCCGGCGAGCACACCCAGGAGGAGGGCGGCGTCCTCGGCGGTGCGCGCGATCGGGCCGGTGGCGCCCAGCCCGCACCAGTGCTCGTCGGCCCCGCGGGGCAGCGGCACGACGTGCGGGCCCGGCTTGAGCCCGATGAGGCCGCAGCACGCCGCAGGCACCCGCGCGGCGCCCCCGCCGTCGGTGGCGAGCGCCAGCACCGCCATCCGGCCGGCGACGGCTGCGGCGGCGCCGGATCCGCCCGGGTCGAGCGACAGGTCGAGCGGGTTGCGCGTGGCCGCCTGAGTGGCCTGGGAGAAGGCCCAGACGGACAGCTCGGGCATCCGCACCTTCCCGATGACGACGGCGCCCGCGGCGCGCAGCCGCTTCACCAGCTCGTCGTCCCGGCGTGCGGGCTCGGTGGGGGTGGCCGCGGAGCCGTGCCGCGTGGGGAAGCCCGCGACGTCGATGTCGTCCGGCACAGCGACCGGTACGCCCGCCAGGGGGAGAGCGAAGCGGTCCGGCCGGGCGTCCACACCACCGGCCTCGGCGAGCACCCGCACGGGGTCGTGCTCGGCGAAGGCGCCGATCTCCGGGTCGTGCTCGGCGACCCGGGCCAGGTGGGCGCGGGCGACGTCGACCGCGCTGCTGCGCCCGTCGCGCACGTGCGACACGATCTCGGCCGCGGTGAGCGCGGTCAGGTCGGGGGCGTCCATCTCCCCACCATGCACGGAAAACCGCTGATCATGGGGAAGACCCGCCGTGCAGACCCCCGGTCGGGGGTGTCGATGATGTCAGGGCCGGGAGCCCGCTCAGCCGGCCGGCTCCAGGGCCTGTGGCACGCCCTCGGCGATGTCGAAGATCCCCAGCAGGCCGGTGGCCTCCAGGGCGCGTGTGACGATCCGCGAGCCGGGCACCAGTCGCAGCGTGTGCCGCCTGCGGTCGGCCTCGTCCTTGGCCGCGACGAGAACCGCGAGGCCTGCGGAGCCGAGGAACGTGACGTCGGTGAGGTCGAGGACGAGCAGCGGCACGGCCGCGACCTGCTCGTCGAGGCGCGTGCGCAGGACGGGTGCGGTGAGTGTGTCGATCTCCCCGACGACGTGCACCACCCGCGCGTCGGGTCCGTGGCTGACCACGTCGAACCGTACGACCTCGCCGATCTCGTCGGCGTCGTCCGTGGCTCCGTGATCGGCGGGGATGTCGCCGCTCATGCGCACCGGCTCCTCGATGTGGGTGTCGTGGACTCGGGGTGCGGACTGTCCTCGCGGGCCGCTGTTCAACCCTACGGGCGGCCCCTGGGGCGCACAACAACACCCCCCGCACGCTCACCCGGTGGCGATCGCGGCTTCCTGGTTGTCGAAGATCGCATTGTCGCCGTCCGGCACGACCGCCGAACCCTTCAGCATGATTCCCGAACGGTTGGCGAAGATGAGGTTCCCGGCGATGTCCACGTTGCCGTCGATGTCGACGTAGACGCCGTACCGTCCGTTCTCGCCGAGCGTGTTCGCGCGGAGCGTGGTGAGGGCCGCCTCGCTGACGACGCGGATCCCGTCCTGCTGGTTCCCGCGGCTCTGGTTGTTCTCGACGAGGTTGTTCTGGGAGGTCTGGGTGATCCCGATCCCGGATTCGGTGTTGTCGTAGACCCGGTTGTCGCGGATGACGTTGTCGTTGGACTCGTTGACGTTGATGCCCTGAGCGGCGTTGGCGAAGGAATCGTTGCCCTCGACGGTGTTCCGGTCCGACCGCAGGTAGAGCACGATGCCGTGGTGGTTGTTGCGGTAGACGATGTTGTCGCGGATGACGTTGTTCACGCAGTCCTCGGCGAGGATGATGCCGTGCTTGCCGTTGTCGTGGACGACGTTGCGTTCGATGGTGAGGTTGTGTGACCCGGTGTGCGGGTCGACGCCGTAGAGGGCGTTGTCGTGGATCTCGTTGTCGGTGATGACGAGCCCGCCCACCTCGTAGCTGTAGAGGCCGAAGTAGTTGTTCGACACCAGGCTGTTGGTGAGCTTTCCGCCGGTGCCCTCGGTACGCCAGGACAGACCGTAGGACTCCACCTCGCCGTGGCCCAGGTAGCGGATCTCGGCGTTGTCGATGTTCATCTGGGCGCCGTCGCGGGCCAGCAGGTAGCCGCGGCCGTCGACGTACTCCTTGTCGACGGCACCGGTGGCCGGATCCCAGGACGTGATGCAGGAGCCGCTCACGTCGATGTTGCCGCCGAACGCCTTCACGGACGCGAACCGGCCCGCGGTGCTCAGCAGCTTGAGCCACCGGGTGGTCGGTGCGGAGATCTGCACGGACGTGCCCGGCATCACCGCGAGGTCGGCCCCCAGCAGCCACTCGCCCGGCGCCTCCTCGCGCAGCAGGTCCGGGTTGCCCACGGCCTGTGCCAGCGCCGGCAGGGTCACGCCCTGCCCCGCCGTGAGCAGCACCGCGTTCTGGGCGGGGTCGAAGCGGGCCTGGACCCCCGTGGGCGGGGGTGGTGCCGGCGCCTCGGCCGCTTCCCGGGTGCAGGGCCGGGCCGGGTCGAGCGTGACCGTGGCGGCCAGCTCCTGCCGCACCAGCTGCTGCGGAACCGGCGGGATGCTCCCGCTCACGGCGAGCGCGACCGCGCCGCCCAGCACGGCGATGATCGCCACGACGAGTGCCGCCCGGCCGGCGGTCTGTGAGGCCTTCATGATCCCTTTCCTCGGCCGCGTCAGCTCGTCGCGCCGACGGGTATCGGCGGCAGCCGGCGCCTGGTGAGCCCCGCCCGCCGCTGCCGGGTGGTGTGCACCTGCTCGAGGACGATCGCCAGCAGGATCAGCGGCACGCCGATCGCGCTGAGCACGTTGAGCGGCGGCAGGCTGAGGTCGTTCGTGCCGTGCTGCAGGATCGGCCCGCGCAACGCCTCGAGCGCGTGCACGCTGGACCCGGTCAGGTGGAACGGGCTTCCCGGCGCGGCGTTGATGCCCAGGTCGAGAGCGTCGACGCGCACCTCGTCGGCGCGCACGAGGTCGCGCGACCGGGAGTGGATGCCCTCCGTGGCGCCGTCGATCGTGATGCCGGAGATCGTGGCGGCCGCGGCGACGTCGATGCCGGTGGCCCCGCCGGTGATCCGGCCGCCGATGATCTCGGTGTCCGTGCTGGCGGACCGCACGGCGTCCGCCTCCACGTTGCGCGCCACGAGGTCGGCGATCACCACGCCGGTCGTGCCAGGGGTCGCCACGACCCCGTCGCGCCCGCCGTCCACGACCAGCCCCGCCAGGCGCACGCCGACCGCGCCGCGTTCGACCCGCACAGCCGCGCGCGAGTCGCTGATCTGCACGTCGTCGAGCAGGACGTGTTTGCCGCCGATCCCGACGCCGGTCACGCGGGCGCCCTCGATCGTCGAGTTGCGCAGCTCGAGCCCATCGGTGCTCTTCTCGACCACGACACCGCGCCGGCCGCCCGACGTCCGCAGGTGGTCGAGCACGAGTCGCGCGCTGCTGACGTGGATGAACACGCCCGCGGGCTGGTCGGAGGCGCTGAAGTCGGTGACGTGCAGGTCGGTCGAGCGGTTGATCCGCAGGCCACCCGCCTGGTCGCGTGTGGTGGCGATCCCGGAGATCTGGGTGCCCGTCTGGCCGACGGCCACCACGCCGTAGCCGCCGTTGCCGTTCGTCGTGATGCCGGTGACGGGCCGGCCGGTGCTCTCCCCGGCGACCACCACCCCGTTGTCGCCGTTGCCGACGGCGCGGATGCCGCTCATGGTCGTGCCGCGGTCGCCGTTGAGGACGAGACCGTCCCCGACCGACTCGGTGAACGTGACGTCCTCGAGGTGCACGGCATCGGACCGGGAGAGCTCCAGGCCCGTCGTGTTGCGCTGCACCGTGGTGCGCACCAGGGAACCGCTGCTGCCCTGGTTGAAGGTCACGCCGGCGCGTCCGCCGTCGATCCCGCTGGACGGGGTGCCGAGGTCGCTGATCGTCGAGTCGACCGCGTCGAACCGGCCGCGCGCCGACACGGCGAAGAACGGGCGGCCGAGGGATGTGGGCGCCACTGCCTGCCGGGTGGCCGGGTCGGCAGAGGTGATGGTGACGCCCTTCACGGACACCCGGCCACTTCCGGTGTAGACCGCCGCCGCGTCCTGCGGGGTGGCCCCGCCGAGCAGTTCGAGCCGCTCGACCGGGTCGCCGATCTCCAGCGCGGTTCCCGGCGTGAGGACGACGGCCGCGCTCAGCGTGGCTGTGCCGTCGGTGGTCGCGAGCCATTCGCTGGGCAGCGCCCGGTCGAGCGTGGTGATCGTGACGGCGGCTCCGGACCGGCCGACCTGACGCGTGAGGCGGCCGTCGGTCACCACGTCGATCCGGGTCGGCCGTACGACAGCCATCCGGTGCGGCCGGCCCCGCGACTCCCAGGTCGCGCGGACCTTCCGGGCGGCCTCCGCGCGCTTGGCGGCCTGCCTGGCCGCCCGCGCCGCGGCTTCGGCCCTCACCCGGGCCTGCGCCGCGGCGCGCTCCGCCGCCGAGGGACCGTGGGAGCCGTCCGGATCGGGCTCCTGGGCCGGCAGCGAGGCCGCGACGAGGTCCATGGCCGGGGCCGGGACGGGCGTGGTCGCCGCGCTCGCGACCCCGGTGAGGGCGTCGGTGACCAGCAGGATGCCGACGGTCCCCAGCACGACGCCCGCGGCGACCAAACTGTGGAGCGGACGTCGGTACCGGTGACCGCCGGTCATACCGGTGCCTCCGTGCGCGGTTGCTCGGTCGGGCGGGTCGGCTCCTTCGGCTGCTGGGTCTCCGGCTGGGCCTCGTGGTGCGTCTCCTCCTGGTGGCCCGGGTCCGAGGTACGCACCACCTCGCCGTTCTCGACGGCGACCTGGCGGGTGAGCCAGCGCTGGCGGCGGATGGTGAGCAGCGCCTGGATCTTGATCAAGGCCATGATCCAGGAGACGAGGACGTAGCCGGGCACGAGGAAGAAGCTGGTCGGCCGGCGTCGGATGTGCGGCAGCAGCTTGGCCGAGCGGCTGATCTGCCACCACAGCGCGAGCACCACCGCGAAGATCCAGTTCTGGTGCACGAGAGCGACCGTCATGAAGATCGGGCCCAGCAGGAGCGTGAAGCCGCTGACGGCCTTGTCGATCATCGTGTAGGCGAGAAAGGGGTGCCGCCACACCCAGCGGCGCGACAGTGCCCGAAGGTCCGAGCGCCACGTGTTGCGCGCCCAGCGCAGCCGCTGCCGGAAGAAGATCCGCCACTGGTCGGGGAAGGTGGACCAGACCTCGGCGGTGCGCTGCATGTACGTGAGGTAGCCACGCTCCAGGACGAGCGTGGTGAGGCGCTTGTCGTCGCCCGACAGGCAGGGCACGCCCCAGAACTCCTCGTCCATGAAGTCGTCCTCGATCTCCAGCAGGAGCGCGCGCCGGTAGACGGCGGTCCGCCCGGAGAGGCACGAGACGGCCTTGCCAAGGTAGGTCTGGCTGGCGTTCTCGTCGAAGTAGCGGTGGTCGAGGAACATGTCGGTGATCCGCGACAGGAACCCGCGTCCGCCGTAGACCGACTGCCGCGTGCCCACCCCGCCCATGCGGGGGTCGGCGAACGGCTTGCACACCTCGGTCGCGACGTCGGGCGCCCAGACGGTGTCCGAGTCGACGAGCGCCACCAGGTCCGTCGTCGCCTTGCGCCAGCCCCGCCGCAGCGCGTCCCGCTTGCCGGGCACGGTGGTGACCACCACCGTCACCGGGTAGCGACGGGCGATCTCCTGGCAGATCTTGTCCGATGCGTCGATGACGAGGATGACCTCGTCGATGTCGTTGGCGAGCCACGACTCGATCGCGGCCGCGAAGACGTGCGGATCCTCCTGGTAGACCGGCACGACCAGGCTCATCGACAGGCGGTGTTCGTCCACGGCCGGCCGGTAGAGCACCGCCGGGAGGCGCCGCACGAGCCAGCAGCCCCAGCGGAACAGACCGAGCACCCCGAGCGGGGTGCCCAGCACGTAGTAGTAGACGGGAAGGTTCATGCCGACCCGTGCTGCTGCCGGTCGGTGCCCGCCATGGCGCGAGCCGCGCGGCCGCGCAGCTGGTCTGCCCCGGCGGCGTGGCTGGCGGCGTCGACCTCGTGGGATACGACCGCGGCCAGGCGGTCGTTCGTCTCGACCACCGCGGACAGCAGCGGCATGTCCACCCCGATGCCGTCGGCGAAACCGAGGAAGCCGCACGTGTCCTTTGGCAGGCAGACCCCGCCGTATGGAGCGCCGCCGCGGATGCCGTACTGCGGGTTGATCGAGCCTTCCGCGGATCGTGCGACGGTGGCTGCGATCGGGTCCAGGTCCAGGCCCAGCTTCTGGGCGACCAACCACATCTCGTTCCAGAAGCTGATCTTGGTGGCGTTGTAGATGTTGTGCGCGCACTTGACGAACTCGGCCTCGGCCGGATCGGCGAAGGTGCGCAGCGCCCCACCGAAGGGCGACAGCAGCGACCGCAGCCGCTCCACGGTCTGCGGGTCCCGGCTGGCGATCACGGTCATCCACGGGTGGGCGAAGTCCTCTGCCGCGGACACCGCGCGCAGGAACTCCGGGTTCGACGCCAGCCCGAATCCCTCGTCCGCGATCCGGCCGGAATGCTCCTCGAGCACCGACCGCACCAGGCCTTCGGTGGTGCCCGGGGGCACCGTGGACCGCACGACGACGGTGTGGTGCGCCTGCGCCCCGGTCAGCGCCCGGCCGACCGCGGCGGTGCCGGCGGTGAAGGCCGACAGGTCGTAGCGGTGCCCGTCGTTCGGCGTGGGAAGGGTCAGGAAGATCAGCGACTCCGGCTCGCCGGTGAGGTCGATCTCGGCGCGCGCGTCCAGGCCACGCTCCCGCAGCTCACGCACCCGCTCCGGAGCGATGTCGACGAACGTGACGTCGTGACCGGCCGCCACGAAGCCCTCACCCGTCGCCGTTCCCACGACGCCCGAACCGATGATGAAGATCCTCGACGACTGCATGGAATTGCACCTTCCCCATTTCTGAACGGCCGAACCTGGTGCTTCGGGGAGATGCTTCCGCAATCGAGCGGTTCCACGATCGTGTAGTCGGCGATTACACGGCGTATCCGGGCACTGTGGGCTATTGGTAGGTCGGTGACCTGTCCGGGCAGCTCAGCGATGCGATATGGGTGGGCTGGGCCTCTGGCCGGCGAGGTACCCGATGGGCGCCGTTCAACGATCCGTAACCAAGGTTGTGACGTGGGTCACTGTAAAATGCACCTGGTCCAGTGAACCGGAAGCAATTGTCCGAGCACCCGTAACCATCTTCGGGACAGCCGTTCGAGTGGCCCCGGGTCGCCGCCCGGCGCACGGATCCATCTGCGGGCACCCGTTCGGCGACCCGGCCTCGGATGGGGCGCATCCACCAGGCCGCGGCGACGTTTGCCGGCCGGCCCGGGGGTGCCGGCCCGCTCACTCGGAGTGATCGACCTTCAGCGAGTAGAGAACGACCTCGGCCATGGCGTCCGGGGCGTCACCGCGCTCCGGGTTGGACTGCACGTAGCAACCGGCCTTGAAGTACCAGCCCGCGCCGCTGCGCGGGATCTCGGCGGCGGGCTTGTCGTTGTAGAAGATCTCGACACGGCGATCGGCCGCGACGATTCGCAGGTCGTAGGGCGTGCCGAGCTTGTAGGCCGGATCGATGACGACATCGGTGTCACCGTCGTCGTACTGAGCGATGAGCCGCTCGCCCTCGAGCCGCACCAGCACGACGTCGTCGTCGCCGCCGTGGATCTGGGCCGTCACGACGTGCGGCTTGACCTGCGGCAAGCGCGTCACAGCCTGGCGCAGGCTCATGGTGTGGGTGCCGGACTCGTTCGACCAGCTCGCCAGCTTGCCGTCCTTCATCTCCCGCAGCTCCGAGCGCGGGTAGTGGCTGTTCTTGGTGGTGGCGCCGCCCGCGTTCGCGCGGAAGACGATGCCGTCACGCGCGTCGTTGAGCTGGAACCAGTCGTCGAGGAAGGAGTCGAGAGCCGGCGGGTAGACGTCGTCCGGGTCCCCCTCCTCGCCGGTGGGCAGCGTCAGGTACCAGTTGCCGAGGTCGATGAGATCGGCCGGGACCTTCACGTCGCGGATCGGGCTGAGCGTGCGCTCCCACAGCTGCCCCAGCATCGGACCGATGCCCGGATCCGGGCCGGGGACCGGCACCGGGGGGAGCGCGACGACCAGCGCGGCGAGCAGCGGGGATATGCGCGGCACGAGGACCCTCCCGGTCGAACGTCGATCGGCCAGTTCTCCGGGCACAAGATCGACCCGGGCGCATCAGGCTAGATGCGCCCGGGTCGGCGGCGTCGGGAATCGAGCGACTCGTCCGGGTGGGAAGCGGTCCCGATCAGGTGGCGTTGCGGAACCAGGGCCCGCTCAGTCGTTGAGGATCTCGGCCTGCTGGTTGTCGAAGATCGAGTTGGTGCCGTCGGGAACGACGGCCGACCCCTTCAACATGATTCCGGACTTGTTGGCGAAGATCGTGTTGTCCGCGATGTCGACGTCGCCGTCGATGTCGACGTAGACGCCGTAGCGGCCGTTCTCGCCGACGGTGTTGTCGCGGACCGTGGTCCGGGCCGACTCGCTCACGACGCGCACGCCGTCCTGCTTGTTTCCGCGCGCCTGGTTGCCCTCGACGAGGTTGTTCTCGGAGGTCTGCGTGATGCCGATGCCGGCTTCGTTGTTGTCGTACACGTGGTTGTTGCGGATGACGTTGTCGTGCGACTCGTTGATGTTGATGCCCTGGGAGGCGTTGGCGAACGTGTCGTTGCCTTCGATGGTGTTCCGGTCGGACCGCAGGTAGAGCACGATGCCGTGGTGGTTGTTGCGGTAGACGATGTTGTCGCGGATCACGCTGTCGACGCAGTCCTCGGCGAGGATGATGCCGTGCTTGCCGTTGTCGTGGACGATGTTGTGTTCGATGGTGAGGTTGTGTGACCCGGTGTGCGGGTCGATGCCGTACAGCTGGTTGTCGTGGAACTCGTTGTCGGTGATGACGAGCCCGCCCACCTCGTAGCTGTAGATGCCGAAGTAGTTGTTCGACGAGATGCTGTTGGTGAACTTCCCGCTGGTGCCCTCGGTGCGCCACGAGACGCCGTAGGACTCGACCATGCCGCTACCGACGAAGCGGAGCTCGGCGTTGTCGATGTTCATCTGGGCGCCGTCGCGGGCCAGCAGGTAGCCGCGGCTGTTGTCGAGGTTGGTGTCCGCCCTGCCGGCCGCAACATCCCACGACGTGATGCACGTGCCGGAGACGTCCAGGTCGCCGCCGGTCGGCTTCAGCGACGCGAACTTGTCGCCGTCGCTGACCAGCTTGAGCCAGCGCACCTCGGGAGCCGCGATGCGCAGCGACGCGTCGCCCAGGATGGAGATGTCGGCGCGCAGCTCCCACTCGCCCTCGCCGGTCTCGCGCAGGAGGTTGCCACCGACCTTCGCGGCCAGCGACTTCAGAGTCACCCCCTGACCGGCCGTGAGGTTGATCGTGTTCGTCGCGGCCTCGAACCGCGCCGTGGCCGCGCCACCTTCGCCTCCCGTGTCACCGCCACCCGCCGCCTCCCGCGTGCACGGCTTGGCCGGGTCGACCTTCTCGTTCGGCGTGGCGTCCTTGCGGGTGAGCGGATCCGGCGTCGGGTTCGCACACGCGCTCGCCACGAGCGCGGCCACGGCCAGGATCACCGCGAGCACAGCGGTCCGGCCACGAGGGCGGGCAGCGTAGGAGGCGGTCTGTCGAGACATCGTCTGGATCATCCTCGGGTCTGCACCGGCGGTATCGCCGGTGGTCATGATGCGCTCGGGATGCCGCAGTCGCTGTCGTCGTCGGACGCGGGCGGCTCTCCCGATCTAACCGGCTCCCACCGGGATCGGAGGGGGCAGGCGCCGCTTGTTGCCACCCACCCGGCGCTGCCGGAAGGAGTGCACCTGCTCCAGCACGATGGCCAGCAGGATCAGCGGCACGCCCATGGCAGCCAGCAGGTTGAGCGGCGGGAGGCTGATGTTGTTCGTCGTGCCGTCCGTGCCGAACACCCCGCGGACCGCCTCCAGCGCGTGCACGCTGGAGTTGGCGAGGACGAAGGGAGTGCCGGGCGACACGTTGAGGCCGAGGTCGGTGGCGTCGATCGCGACGTTCTCGGCCCGCACCTCCTCGGTGGTGCGCGCGTGAATCCCCTCGCTGGAACCGTTGATCGTGACGGCGGTGATCGTGGAGCCCGCGGCGATGTCCATGCCGGTGGTGCCCCCGTTGATCGAGCCACCGCTGATCACGGTGCCCGTGCTGGCCGTGCGCACCGCGTCGTCCTCGACGTTGTTGGCCTCCAGGTCCGTGACGACCAGGTCGCTCATACCGGCCGACGCGACGATGCCGTCCCGGCCACCGTCGACCTTGAGCCCGGTGAGCTGGACGTGCGCCGAGCCGCGCTCGAGCCGCACCGCCGACTTGGCGTCCGAGACCTGGGTGGAGTTCACCCGGATCTCCTTGCCGCCGACGTTGATGCCGGAGACGCGGGAGCCCTCGACCGTGGAGTTCTTCAGCTCGAGGTTGGTGGTGCTCTTCTCGATCACGATGCCGCGGCGCCCGCCGCTCGCACGGATGTTGTCGAGCACGATGCCGGTGCTGCCGACGTGCGTGAAGATGCCGATCGGCTGGTCGGTGGCGGCGAAGTCCGTGACGGTGACGTCCACCGCCTGGTTCAGCCGCAGGCCGCCGGCCTCGTCGGCCTCGGTGGAGATGGCGCTGATCTGCGCGCCCTTCTGCTGGGTGACGACCAGGCCGTATAGCTTGTTGCCGAGGGTGGTGAGGCCGGTGACGGGCCGGTCGGAGTTCTCCCCGCCGACGAACATCCCGTTGCCGCCGTTCCTCTCGGCACGCAGGTTCGCCATGCGGGTGCCGCGGTCGCCGTTGAGGACGATGCCGTCGGCCTCCGACTCGGAGACGGTGACCCCGTCGAGCTGCACGCCCTGCGCGCCCGAGACCTCCACGCCGATGTTGTTGCGCTGCAGCGTGGTGCGGACGAGCGACCCGGTGCTGCCCGGGTTGAACGACACGGCAGGCTCCGCGCTCTCCTGGCCGTGCTCGGGCACACCCATGTCCGTGATGGTGACGTCCGTGGCGTTGATCTCGCCGCCGCCGGTGGCCTCGATGAAGGGGCGGCCGACCGCATCGATCGGCAACTGCTGACCGCCGCGGTCGACCCCCGCGAGGGTGGTGCCCTTCAGCGTCAGCCGGCCACCGCCGGTGTAGATCGGGTTCGCGTCCGGCACCTCGGGGCCGCCGACCAGCTGGACGGTCGGGATGTCGGCGATCTCGAAGGCGACGCCTGGCGTCAGGACGATCGTCGCGGAGACCCTGGCGGTGTCGCCGTCGATGGTGATCCAGTCGTTCGGCACCAGGTCGTCGAGGGTCTTGAGGGAGAGCGCGCCGGGGCGCCGCGGGGTGAGGGTGGTGAGCCGGCCGTTGTCGACGACCTCGACGCGATCGGTGCGGACGGTGACCATCTGGCGGGGCTGGCCGCGCTCGAGCCAGGACTCCCTGGCCTTGGCCGCCTGCTCGGCCCGCTCCGCGGCCTCTCGCCGCTGGCGCTCGATCTCCTTGAGACGCTTCTCCTCGGCCTTCCGGGCCGCTTCGGCTGCGTCCTTCTGCGCCTGCTGCTCCGCCTTGCGCTGCTCTTCCTGCCGCTTCCGCTCCTCGAGCTCCTGCTGGGAGGGACCGGTGGGCCTCGGGTTGGTGACGCCGCCGCCGGGGCTGGGATCGGGGTTGCCGGTGTTGCCGCCGCCGCCCGGTTCCGGGTCGTTGTTGCCGCCGCCGCCCGGTTCGGGGTCGTTGTTGCCGCCGCCACCAGGTTCGGGGTCGTTGCTGCCCCCGCCGCCGGGTTCCGGGTCGGTGCTGCCGCCGTCGTCCGGCGGCGTCTGCTGGGCCACCAGCGTGTGGGCGGCCGTGGTGCCGCCCGGCGCCGCGGCCATCGCAGCAGCTGTGGCGGGGAAGCCGAGCGCGCCGACGGCGAGGCTCGCCGTGATGATCCTGGCGAGGCCTCGCCGGCCCGTGCGGGGGCTTGTCATGCAGCTCTCCCAACTCGTGCGACCGCCCGCATCGGGACGGTCGCCTCGTCTTCGAAACCGCCGCCGGCACCCGCGGTGCGGACGACCTGGCCGTTCTCGACGGCGACCTGCCGGGTGCCCCACTTCTGCTGGCGGATGGTCATCAGGGCGCGCAGCTTGATGAGCGCCATGATCCAGGAGACGACGACGTAGCCCAGGACGAAGAAGAAGCTCGAGGGCCGCCGCACGATGTGGGGGAGGAACTTCGCCGCGCGGCTGATCTGCCACCAGGCCACGAGGATGGCGGCGACGACCCACTGCTGGGCGACCAGCGCCGTGATCAGGAAGATCGGGCCGAGCAGGACCGTGAAACCGGAGAGCGCCTTGTCGACCATGGTGTAGGCGAGGAACGGGTGGCGGTACACCCACGGCCGCGACAGCGCCCGCATGTCGGAGCGCCAGGTGTTGCGGGCCCAGCGCACCCGCTGCTTGAAGAAGATGCGCCACTTGTCGGGGAACGTCGACCACACCACAGCGGTGCGCTGCATGTAGGTGAGGTGGCCGTGCTCGAGGACGAGCGTGGTGAGGCGCTTGTCGTCGCCGGAGAGGCAGGGGACGCCCCAGAACTCCTCTTCCATGAACTCGGCCTCGATCTCCAGCAGCAGGTCACGCCGGTAGATCGCGGTGCGGCCGGACAGGCACGAGACCGCCTGGCCGAGCAGGCTCTGGCTGGCGTTCTCGTCGTAGTAGCGGTGATCGAGGAACATGTCCGTGATCCGCGCCAGGAACCCCTTGGTGCCGTAGACGCTCTGCCGGGTGCCTACCCCGCCGATGCGGGGGTCGGCGAACGGCTTGCACACCTCGGTGGCGACGTCGGGGGCCCAGATGGTGTCGGAGTCGACCAGGGCCACCAGTTCGGTGCGCGCGGCCCGCCAACCGCGGCGCAGCGCGTCGCGCTTCCCGGGGACGTCGGTGATGACGATCTTGACCGGGTAGCGTCGGGCGATCTCCTGGCAGGTCTTGTCCGACGAGTCGATGACGAGGATGACCTCTTCGACGTCGTTGGCCAGCCAGGACTCGATCGCCATCGCGAAGATCTGCGGGTCCTCCTGGTAGGTGGGGACCACGATGCTCATGCGGAGCCGCCAGTTGTTGACGATCGGCTTGTAGAGCACCGCCGGGATACGGCGGACCAGCCAGGTGGCCCAGCGGATCAGGCCGAGCACCCCGAGAGGGGTGCCCAACACGTAGTAATACGCGGGAAGGTTCATGCCGGCTCGTGCTGCTGCTGCCCGCTCGCCACGGCAGCAGCCGTCTCCTTTCCACTGGCGGCCTCACGCAGCTGGGCGTGCGATGCGGCGTGGGTGGCGGTGTCGACCTCTTCTGAGATGATCGCGGCGAGGCGGTCGTTCGTTTCCACGACGGCTGTGAGCAGGGGCATGTCGACGCCGACGGTGTCGGCGAAGCCGAGGAAGCCGCAGGTGTCCTTGGGCAGGCACACGCCGCCGTAGGGGGCGCCGCCGCGGATGCCGTACTCGGGGTTGATCGACCCCTCGGCCGAGCGGGCCACGGTGGCCGCGATCGGGTCGAGGTCGACGCCGAGCTTCTGGGCGACGAGCCACATCTCGTTCCAGAAGCTGATCTTGGTGGCGTTGAAGATGTTGTGCGCGGCCTTGATGAACTCGGCCTCGGCCGGGTTGGTGAAGGTGCGCAGCTCGCCACCGAACGGGGCGAGCACGGCGCGCAGGCGCTCGACGTTCTGCGGGTCGCGGCTGGCGATGATGGTCATCCACGGGTTGGCGAAGTCCTCCGCGGCGGAGACCGCGCGCAGGAACTCGGGGTTCGAGGCGAGCCCGAAGCCCTCGTTGGCCACCATCCCGGAGTTCTCCTCCAGGGTGGTCTTCACCAGGCCCTCGGTGGTGCCCGGCGAGACGGTGGAGCGCACGACCACGGTGTGCCGTGCGGCCGAACCGGCCAGCGCCTTGCCCACCGACGCGGTGCCGGCGGTGAACGCCGACAGGTCGTAGCGGTGCCCGTCGTTCGGCGTGGGCAGGGTCAGGAAGATCAACGACTCGGGCTCGTCGGTCAGGTCGATCGCGGTGCGGGCATCCCACCCGCGCTCGCTGAGCTCCTTGACCCGCGCCTCGGAGATGTCGATGAACGTCACGTCGTGGCCGGCCTCGCGGAAGCCGCCACCGGTCGCAGCTCCCACGACACCCGATCCGACGATGAAGATCCTCGACGACTGCATGGAATGCCCCTCCAATTCTTGACGACCGTTCCGGTCGCCTCTGGTGGACGATGGTTTCGCAGTCGACGGATCCACGATCGTCCAGGTCCTTCGTTACGCAGCGCAACCATCCAGGCGGATGCAGCCACTCGAATGCCCAGGTTTTCCCTGGTCGGTGCCAGGGTACTCGGTGGCCCCGTCATCCGGTGGAGTGAGGCACCTGAGAGCTTCACAGCTCTTCGTAACCAAGCGCTGTGGTCTGTGTCACCTTGTTAATCACTCGCTCGGACGAATTCGATGGCCCGTCGCTGAATAACGGTAACGTTTCTTGGTGACCGCTCGACGGTTCTCCATAACCGTTCGCCGTCACTGGTTGACCATCGTCGCGCCACGGTTGCCGTTCGGCGCGCGCAGGCGTCCGGCGCGCAACCTCGGGGTCCACTGATCGTTCAGCAAGGTCGGCCGAGGCGGCGGGTGGTCACTCCGCGTACTCCCCGTCGCTGCCCCGGGCGGGCGACCCGCCACCCGTCCGGGTCACCGCCACGCCGGCCTGCTGAATCGTCCGTTCTTGGAGTGGAGGCGGAGGCGCATCGAACCCGCCGCGCCGACCGACAGCCTAGCGGCGGTGAACGCAGCCCGTCGTCATCGCCCGAGCACCCGGCGTGGCTAGGAGGTCGACGACCCTGCCCTCCCCGTTACCCTGTTCGGGTGCCGATGGTGTCTCCCGTTCCTTTCCTGCACGGTGACCGGGAGGTCATCGGCGTCCTGCGCGAGCGGAGAGCGGCCGGTACCGCGCCCGGTGATCGCGACGACGGGCACCGCGTCGCCCTGGTCATCGGTGGTGGGGGCATGCGGGGCGCGTACGTGGCGGGAATGCTGCGAGCGCTCGACCGGGCCGGCCTGGTGCCCGCCTTCGACGAGGTTTACGGGGCGTCGTCGGGTGGGTTCAGCGGGGCTGCGTTCCTCACCGGTGACGCCGCCGCCTGCGCTGCGAGCTACCCCGAGGACCTCTGCACGGAGGTCTTCATCAACATGCGCCGGCTCGGCAGCCGCCGCCCGGTCGTCGCCCTCGACCACCTCGTGCACGACGTGCTCGGCGACCGCAAACCGCTGGCCTGGCACGAGCTGGGCCGCACCCCGGCGCCGCTGCGGGTGGTGGCCACCGACGCCGCCGACCTCACGGCCCACACCCTGGAGGGCATGGAGACGGTCGCCGACTGGCAGCGGGCACTCCGCGCGAGCGCGTCCATCCCGCTGCTGGCCGGCCCGCCGATCTCGTGGGGCGGCCGGCGCTGGGTGGACGGGTCGGTCGCCGAACCGCTCGCCATGGCGCGGGCGCTACGGGGTGGCGCCACGCACGTGCTCGTGCTGCTCTGCCGCGGCAGCGACGACCTGCATTCCGACGCCGACGCGGGGCTCTCGCTGTGGGCCCGCGCGCTCGACCGAGTCGTCCCCGGGCTGGGCTCGCTCGCTCAGGGGTCCCGCCGCTACGGCGCCGACCTGCGCCTGGTCACCGACGCCGCCCACCCCGAGCGCGGGCCGGGCCACCTGGCCGCGATCGGCCCGGCCCGCTCGGCCGGCATGGGTGCGCTCTGCGTCGACGCGGCACGGGTGGGCGAGGCCGTGCGGATCGGCGACGAGTCGGCGGTGGCGGCGCTGGAGGCAGTTGCGGTTTGATCCGGTTACCGTCGAGCCTGCCGGAGCGAAGCGTGGCCATCGAACGTGCGAGCGGGCCGGCGCTGTCCTGCGGGGGAGGCGCGCAGGGAGCGAGGAACGAGCGACCGAGCACCGGAGGAGCAGGCGGCGCCTCGAAGGCCCGCGAGCCGCCGGAGCGGAGCGGAGGCAGATGAACACAGCTCGGCCGCGCGCCGCCGTCGTCGTCACCGGGAGCGAGCTGCTGACGGGGGTGATCTCCGACCGCAACGGGCCGTGGGTCTCCCGCGCGCTCGCCGCACTCGGCTTCGAGGTGGCGCACGTGCAGCTCGTCGGCGACCGGCCCGACGACCTCGCCCGCGCCCTGGACTTCGCCCTCGACGACGGCTGCGAGCTGGTCGTCACCAGCGGCGGGCTCGGCCCCACGGCCGACGACCTCACGGCTGAGGTCGTGGCGCGGTTCGCCGGCATGCCGCTCGAGCTCGACGAAGCGATGTACGCGCGGATCGCGGCCATCCTCGCCGGGTTCGCCGCGCGCACCGGATTCGGCGGGCCCGCGCTGGACGAGGCGAACCGCAAGCAGGCCATGGTGCCCCGGGGCGCGGTGGCGCTGGATCCGATCGGCACGGCCCCCGGTCTCGTGGTGCCCCGGCCCGGCGGCCCGGTCGTCGTGGTGCTGCCCGGCCCGCCCCGCGAGCTGCAGGGCATGTGGCCCGCGGCGCTGGCGGCCCCGCCGGTGCGGGAGATCCTGGCCCGGGTCCCGGCGGCGGACGCCCGGTCCCTGCGGTACTTCGGGCTTCCCGAGTCCGAGATCGCCGCCACCCTGCGGGACATCGCGGCCCAGCGCGACCTGTCGGGCGTCGAGATCACCACCTGCCTGCGTCGCTCGGAGCTGGAGGTGGACCTGCGCCCGCAGCCCGGCGCGGGCTCCGCCGCCGAGGAGCTGCACGCCGAGCTGGCCGCCCGGCACGCCCGGCACCTGGTGAGCGTCGACGGCACCAGCACCGACGAGCTGCTGGCCGGCGCCCTGCGCGAGCGCGGATGGACCGTGGCCACGGGGGAGTCCTGCACGGGCGGCATGCTCGCCGCGCGGCTCGTCGACCTGGCCGGGTCGTCCGACTACGTCGCGGGCGGCGTGGCGGCCTACTCGAACACCGCGAAGACCGCGCTGCTCGGCGTGCCGCCCGAGCTGATCGCCGCGCACGGCGCCGTGTCCCCCGAAGTGGCGCGGGCGCTGGCCGACGGGGCCCGCGAGCGGTTCGGCGCCGACCTCGGCATCGGCATCACCGGCGTGGCCGGCCCCGGCGGCGGCACCGAGGCCAAGCCCGTGGGTTACGTCTGCTTCTGCGTCACCACGGCGGACGGTCAGGTGCTGGCCCGGGAACCCCGCCTCCCGGGCGGCCGCACCGACATCCGGGAACGCGCCACGGACGTGGGGATGCACCTGCTTCTCCGGGCCGCGCGCGATTCCTGATTCCGACGAACGGCGCGTTCGTCGGAACCTATCCGACGAGCGCGCCGTTCGTCGGAACGCTCAGGCCCTCGCTGCTTCGAAGCGGGCTTCTGCGTCGGCCCAGTTCACCACGTTCCACCAGGCCTTGACGTAGTCGGGCTTCACGTTGCGGTACTGCAGGTAGAAGGCGTGTTCCCACATGTCGAGCAGGACGAGGGGGATCTGGCCGGCGGGGAGGTTGGCCTGCTGGTCGTAGAGCTGGTGGATGAGCAGGCGCTTGCCGAGGGTGTCCCAGCCGAGGATGGCCCAGCCGCTGCCTTGGATGGTGGTGGCGGCGGCGGTGAAGTGGGCGCGGAAGGCGTCGAAGTTGCCGAAGTGTTCGTCGAGGGCGGCGGCGAGTTCGCCGGTGGGCTTGTCGCCGCCGTCGGGGGAGAGGTTGGTCCAGAAGGTGGAGTGGTTGACGTGGCCGCCGAGGTTGAAGGCGAGGGTCTTCTCGAGGCCGACGATGGCGCCGTAGTCGCCGGTGTCGCGGGCGGTGGCGAGTTTGTCGAGGGTCTGGTTGAGGGCGCCGACGTAGGTCTGGTGGTGCTTGGAGTGGTGCAGCTCCATGATCTCGCCGGCGATGTGCGGGGCGAGGGCGCCGTAGTCGTAGGGCAGGTCGGGCAGGCTGTACGCGGTCATGGCGGACTTCCCCGTTCTGGATCACGTGCGGTGCAGGAGCGATCCTCACGCTCTTGCCATGACTTCGCAACTGCCGCTGGCGTGCGCAGCCAGCTGCAAGTAGATTGCAAGTACCTGCAGCTGGTGATCGTTCTGGCAGCTCGGCGTCAGCGGGGGCGGGCCCGGCCACCACGGTGGCCGGGCCCGGTGCGTTACCGGTGGTTCAGCGCAGCTTGCGGAAGAAGGTGCGCAGCTCGTCGACCAGGACGTCCGGCTGTTCCAGGGCCGCGAAGTGGCCGCCGACAGCGGGTTCGTTCCAGTGCCGCAGGTCGGTGTAGCGCCGCTCGATCCAGTGCCGGGGCAGGCGGATCAGCTCCTGCGGGAAGAGCGTGACCCCGGTGGGCACGGGCACCTCGTCCGTCCGGCCGCGGTTGTAGCTCTCCCAGTACAGCCGGGCCGAGGACGCGCCCGCGGCAGGCAGCCAGTAGAGCATCACGTTGTCCAGCAGCCGGTCGCGGGAGATGACGTTCTCCGGGTGACCCGCGCAGTCGGTCCAGTCCCAGAACTTCTCGACGATCCACATGCACTGCCCGGACGGTGAGTCGGCGAGGCCGTACCCCAGCGTCTGCGGGCGCGTTGCCTGCTCGCGGGAGTACCCGGTGCCGACCTTCAGGAAGTTCTCGCGCGTCCCGAGCGCCTTCTGCTCGTCGGGGCTGAGCGGCCGCCGCTCGCCTTCGGGCGGAGGGGAGGCCATCGGCATGGTCAGGTGGATGCCGACGACGTTCTCCGGCGCGCCCGTGCCCAGCGCCGAGGAGATCATCGAGCCCCAGTCGCCGCCGTGGGCCCCGTACCGGTCGTAGCCGAGACGGTCCATGAGCTGGGCCCACGCGGTGGCGATCCGCGGCACACCCCACCCGGGTGCGGTCGGTTTGCCACTGAACCCGTACCCGGGCAGCGACGGGATCACCAGGTGGAACGCGTCAGCCGGGTCCGGCGGGTCGGTGAGCGCCGAGACGATGCCCAGGAACTCCACGATCGACCCCGGCCAACCGTGCGTGAGCAGCAGCGGCAGCGCGCCCCGGTGGCGCGAGCGCACGTGCAGCAGGTGGATCTCGACCGTGTCGTCCCCACCGCCGTCCAGCCCGGTGCGGAACTGCGGAAGGGCGTTGATCTCGGCCTCGCAGCGGCGCCACTCGTAGCGGCGGGCCCAGTGGTTGCACAGCTCACGCGCATAGTCCAGCGGCACGCCCTGCGTCCACTCCGGCACCGTCGCGGGGTCGGGCCAGCGGGTGCGGGAGAGCCGGTCGCGGAGGTCGTCCAGGTCCGACTCGGGGACCTCGATGCGGAAGTCGCGCATGGCTTAGAGCTGCACTCCTCGGGTCAGGGCGCCGTCGACGACGAGGTTGGTGCCACTGATCCGCGACGCGCGCGGGCTGGCGAGCATCACCACGGCGTAGGCGGTCTCCTCGGCCGTGCCCATCCGGCCGGTGGGGTTGAGCCCGAGCGCCAGGTCGTAGAGCCCGCGGTTGTTCTGTTCGATGTTCTGCCACACCCCGCCGTCGAAGTAGACGTTGCCGGGGGAGACGGCGTTGGCCCGGATGCCCTTCGCGGCCAGGTCGTGGGCCAGGCCCGAGACGTAGTGCACCAGCGCGCCCTTCATCACGCCGTACGACCCATCGGCGAAGTCGATCTCCCGGCCGGACACGCTCGACACGGCGATGACCGACGCGGCGTCGCTGCGCTCGAGGTGCGGCATCGCCGCCTCGACCATGCGGATGGTGTGCATGAGGTCGACCTCGAAGCTGGCCCGCCAGTTCTCCTCGCCGGGCCCGATCGCGAGCGCGGAGACGTTGGCGACGACGACGTCGATCCCCCCGAACCGCTCGGCCGAGGCCTCGACCCAGGAGCGGAGCGCGGCGGCGTCGGCGACGTCGAGCGCCGTGCCTGCGACGTCGTGGCCCGCGCCGCGCAGCTCCTCCTCGGCCTGCTTGACGCCGGTGTCGGTGCGGGCGCAGAAGGCGACCTTCGCGCCCTCGGCGGCGAGCCCGTCGACGATCGCGCGTCCGATCCCCTTCGAGCCGCCGGTGACCAGCGCCGTCCGGCCGGTGAGCTGCAGATCCACGGCTGTCTCCTACAGGGTTGCGGCCTGCTCGCGCAGGTGGCGGTGCATGCCGCCGAAGGCGTTGGCGGAGGGTAGCGACTTCAACAGGGATTTCTCGATCTTGGTCACGGCGCTGTAGTTGGTGTCGCAGACGTTCGCCAGCGGCGAGCGGCTGATCTGCGTGAGCAGCTGGTAGGCGTCGAGCCGGTCGAGCCCGTACAGCTCGCCGAGCCACGCGATCATGCCGACCTGGCTGGCGCGCCACGCGTCCTCCAGCGGGCGGGCCGATCCGACCACCGCGTAGTGGTCGTCGTGCTCCAGCCGCGGCCACGCCGGCGCGTGTCCCTTGACCAGCTCCACGATCAGCGTGACGTCCATGGCGCCCTCTACCGCGGTGCCGCAGCTCTCGCCCTCACCCTGCCGGTAGTGCCCGTCGCCTACGGAGAACAGCGCACCCTCGACGTTCACGCCCAGGTAGCAGGTGGTGCCCGCGCGCATCTCCGGGGTGTCCATGTTGCCGCCGAAGGTATCGGGCACGAGGCTCGACCGGACCTCGCGGCCGGGCGGCGCCACCCCGACCGTGCCCAGCATCGGCGCGATCGGCAGGTCCAGGCTGAGCGAGCTGCGCTGGGCCTCGAACCGGACGATGCCGCGGGCGCGGTCCAGCTCGTAGATCCACGTCTGCTCGGGGAGCGGGTCGTTCAGCAGCGCGGTGCGGTCGGTGCCGGTGAGCGCGCCGAAGAACGGGATCGTCGAGGACGCCGCCCAGTCCCGCGCCGGGGTGAGGTCGACGATGTGCAGGGCGAGGGTGTCGCCCGGCTCCGCCCCTTCGACGAAGAACGGGCCCGTCTGCGGGTTCACCTCAGCCATGTTCAGCACCTGCGACGGCTTGTCGGTGGTGCGCTGCAACCGCCCCGAGAAGGCGTCCTCGGTCCACAGCTTCAGCACCGTGCCGGGCGTGATCCGGTGAGTCGGCGCCACCCCGCCGAACGTCCACGCGTACTGGTCGGGCTGCGGCCGGAACTCCAGGACGTCCACCCGGCAGATCGTGGAGCGCCCGGAGGGCAGGCGCAAGCCCGGCTCCGGATTGCAGCAAAGCCACTTTCACGCAACGAGCTGGCATGAAAGTGGCTTTGCTGCAATCACCGGCGGCGGGGTTCGGGCGCCCCGAGCGTCCGGGAGATACCGCGGGCGGCCGCTCGGACCACCGGGATGTAGGCGCGCGCGTCCGACGTCTCGGCCGGCACCACCACCGACAGGGCCGCCACCACATCGCCGCGGGAGCCGTGCACCGGTGCCGCGATCGAGAGGGCGATCAGCTCGATCTGTCCGTCGCTCACCGCCGCGCCGGTGCGCCGGACCTCGGCGAGCGCCCGCCGCACCTCCTCCGGATCGCACATCGTCTTGGCCGTGTAGCGCTTCAGCGGGGCCGCGAGCACCTGTTCCTGGAGTTCGGGGTCGGCGTTGGCGAGCAGGACGAGGCCGACGCCGGTGGCGTGCAGCGGCAGCCGGCCGCCCACCCGGGTGATCACGTTGACGGCGCCGCGGCCGGAGATCCGTTCGAGGTACACGACCTCGGTGCCGTCGAGGACCGCGAGCTGGACGTTCTGCTTGGTGACCTCGTAGAGGTCCTCGAGGAACGGCATCGCCGACTCGCGCAGCCCCAGCCCGCGCGGCGCGAGCGCGCCGACCTCCCACAGCCGCAGCCCGACCCGGTAGCGCCCGTCCGTGCTCCGTTCGAGGGCTCCCCATTCGGTGAGCTCGCCCACGAGCCGGTGGGTGGTGGTGAGCGGCAGGTTCGCGCGCCGGGAGAGCTCGGTGAGGCCGAGTTCGGGGCGCTCGGCGCTGAACGCCGCGAGGACGCGGAGCACTCGTCCCGTCACCGTCTCGGCCATCCGGTGAGTGTGCCGTGCCTCTTCCACTGGCCGGAAGCCGCATCGAGGTGACGGTCGGCGTGCGTCAGGCTTTCCGGCATGCGTACGCAGGTCGGCATCGTGGGCGCGGGCCCGGCGGGCCTGTTGCTGTCGCACTTGCTGGCCCGCGCCGGGATCGACTCGGTGGTCCTCGAGGCCCGCAGCCGCGAGTACGTGCAGCAGCGGGTGCGGGCGGGCGTGCTGGAACACCCCACCGTGGAGCTGCTGCGCGAAGTCGGGCTCGCCGAGCGGCTCGACCGCGAGGGCATGCCGCACGAGGGGATCTCGCTGCGCTTCGAGGGTGTGGACCACCGCATCGACTTCACGGACCTCGTCGGGCGCGGGATCACCGTCTACGGGCAGCAGGAGGTCGTCAAGGACATCATCGCGGCCCGCCTCGCCGCCGGTGGTGACCTCCGCTTCGACGTCTCCGACGTCGCGCTCGACGGGCTCGCCGACTCGCCGGTGATCTCCTACACCGACACCGGTGGCACCCGCCACGAGCTGCGCTGCGACGTCGTCGCCGGCTGCGACGGCTTCCACGGGATCAGCCGCGGCGCGTTCGCCCCCGAGGTGTTCGACCGCGAGTACCCGTACGCGTGGCTCGGGATCCTCGCCAAGGCCGCCCCCACGCAGCACGAGCTCGCGTACGCCAACCACGCCAACGGGTTCGCGCTCTACTCGATGCGCAGCCCCGAGGTCACGCGCCTCTACCTGCAGGTGCCGCCGGACACCGACGTGCAGGACTGGCCGGACAACCGGATCTGGGACGAGCTCGGCACCCGGCTGGCCGCCGACGGGTTCACGCTCAACGAGGGGCCCCTCCTGGAGAAGGGCGTCACCGGGATGCGCAGCTTCGTGGCCGAGCCCATGCGGCACGGGCGGCTCTTCCTCGCCGGCGACGCGGCGCACATCGTCCCGCCGACCGGCGCGAAAGGCATGAACCTCGCCATCGCGGACGTGCGGGTGCTGGCCGAGGCGCTCACCACGTACCTCGCCACCGGCGCCGAAGCCGGCATCGACGCCTACTCCGACACGTGCCTGCGCCGCGTCTGGCGGGCCGAGCACTTCTCGTGGTGGATGACCTCGATGCTGCACAACGCACCCGACGGCGACCCGTTCACCCGCCGCCTCCAGCTCTCCCAGCTGCGCTACACGGTGGCCTCCCGGGCCGCCGCCACCAGCCTCGCCGAGAACTACACCGGCTTACCTCACCGAGGAGGAAGTGAATGACGCTCGCCCATCCCGCCGGCTACCGGCCACCACCGGAGGGCACGCACCCCCCGCTCGACGATCCCGGTTACAAGAGCACGTCGCTGCGAGCGCCGTCCCAGGCGCCGATCGTGCTGCGGAACCGGCTCACCGAGGTCACCGGGCCGCTGCTGACCGCGGGCCACAGCGACCTGATCGGCCCGAGCGACCACGACCTCACCACCCAGCACGCCGGCGAGCCGATCGGGCAGCGGATCATCGTGTTCGGGCGGGTGCTCGACAGCGACGGCCGGGCGGTGCCCGACACCCTCGTCGAGGTGTGGCAGGCGAACGCATCGGGCCGCTACCCGCACAAGAACGACAACTGGGCCGGCGCGCTCGACCCGAACTTCACCGGTGGCGGGCGGGTGCTCACCAACTCCGAGGGCGAGTACTCCTTCACCACGATCAAGCCCGGCGCCTACCCGTGGGGCAACCACCCCAACGCGTGGCGTCCGGCCCACATCCACTTCTCGCTGTTCGGTCGCGCGTTCACGCAGCGGCTCGTCACGCAGATGTACTTCCCGGACGACCCGCTGTTCGGTCAGGACCCGATCTACAACTCCGTGCCGGACCCGAAGGCCCGCGAGCGCATGATCTCGACGTTCGACCTCGAGGCAACCCGGCCGGACTGGGCGCTCGCCTACCGCTGGGACATCGTGCTGCGCGGCCGCGAGCAGACCCCGTTCGAGGAGCCCCATGAGTGACCTGCTCACCCCCTCGCAGACCGTCGGCCCGTTCCTCTCGCTGGGCCTGACCTGGACCGACGGCCACCTCGTCGTCCCGGAGGGGAGCCCGGGCGCGATCCGGATCTCCGGCGTCCTGCGCGACGGCGTCGGCGCCCCCGTTCCCGACGGCGTGGTCGAGACCTGGCAGGCCGACGCCGACGGCCGCTTCGACCATCCCGACGACCCGCGCGGCGCCTCCGGATCCGGCTTCGGTGGATTCGGTCGCTGCAGCACCGACGAGGACGGGCGCTACCAGATCGTCACGGTGAAGCCGGGCGCCATCGGCGACGGCCAGGCGCCCCACATCGACGTCACGGTGCTCGCCCGCGGCCTGCTCCAGCACGTCGTCACCCGCATCTACTTCCCGGACGAGACCGAGGCGAACACCGCCGACCCGCTGCTGTCCGCCCTGCCACCCGAGCGGGCCGCCACGCTGGTCGCCGAACCGGCGGGCGAAGGCGAGCTGCGCTTCGACATCAGGCTGCAGGGCGAGGGGGAGACGGTCTTCCTCCAGATCTGATGATCGGCCGTTCCCGCTGATCACGGGCCTGTCTCCGCGCGTTCCGCGGAACGCTCGGCCGGGCGTGAGTGGGTTTCGTGGGCGCGCCGTTCCCGGCTTGGGTCGAGCTGTGTCGCGCAGATACTGGGTGTTCTGGTGGGGTTGACTCCGCTCGCGTCGATCTCGCGCGCGTGGGGGTGGCCGGGTTGGGCTCACTACCGAATCCCGTGGTTGCTCGGGCGGCCGTCCCCGACCCGCTGGCACGCCCGTTCTTCGACGAGACCGTTCCGGTCGGGTGCCACGCAACCGGCTGTGGTCCCGTTCCCACCCCGGCGACCCCGGCGCTGTTCGTGATCAGCGGAGCCGGGACATGGCGTCCACATATGAGCGTTATGTCCCAGTCCTGCCGATCATGGGGCCGGTCGCGAACCCGGTCCTCGGCGGGCTACGTGCTACAGCCAACCGTTCTCGTCCGCGATGCGGGCGGCCTCGGCGCGGTTGGCGGCGCCCGTCTTGCCGATCACCGCGGACAGGTGGTTGCGGACCGTGCCGCCGGACAGGTGCACGGCGCGGGCGATGTCGGTCACGCTCGCGCCGTCGCGGGCCGCGCGCAGCACGTCGCGTTCCCGTTCGGTGAACGGGCTGACGCCGCGGGCGAGGGATTCCGCGGCCAGGCCCGGGTCGATCACGCGCAGCCCGGCGTGCACCTTGCGGATCGCTTCCACCAGCTGCTCCGGCGGCGAGTCCTTCACCACGAACCCGACGGCGCCGGCGGCCATGGCCCGGGCGAAGTAGCCGGGCCGGCCGAACGTCGTGCACATGACGATGCGGCAGGACGGGAGCTCGGCGTGCAGTGCCGCTGCCGCGGTCAGGCCGTCCGTGCCGGGCATCTGCACGTCCAGCAGGGCGACGTCCGGCGCGCTCCGGCGGGCCGCTCCGAGCACGGCGTCACCGTCGCCGACCGATCCCACCACCTCGATGTCCGGCTCGAGCTCGAGCATCGCGGCCAGCGCGCCGCGGACGAGCGCCTGGTCGTCGGCCAGCAGCACCCGGATCATCGGGCCTCCGCGTACAGGCGGAAACCCTTGCCGGGCAGCGGTTCCGCGGTGAGCCGGCCGCCCACCGCGGCCATCCGTTCGGTGAGCCCGGCCAGACCGTTGCCGGAGAGGGGCACGGCGGCGGGCCGGCCGTCGTCGCGGATCTCCAGCGACCGCGCGCCCAGCCGTACCTCGCAGCGGCTGGCGCCGCTGTGCCGGATCACGTTGGTGACGCCCTCGCGCAGCACGTAGGCGAACGGCTCGCGCAGCTCCTCCGCGACCTCGTCGACGGCCTGCGGGAGCACCGCGTCGATGTCGGCGGCCCGCAGCGCCTCGTGCGCCCCGGCGAGCTCGGCGGCCAGCGACGGCCTGCGGTAGCCCGACACCGTCGCGCGGATCTCGGTGAGCGCCTGCCGGGACAGCCGCTCGGCGTCCCGCACCTCGGCGATCGCTCGTGCCGGCTCGGCTCCGCTCTCCAGGATCCGCCGGGCCAGCCCGGTCTTCACCGTGATCGCGGTGAGGCTGTGTCCCAGGACGTCGTGCAGGTCCCGGGCCACCCGGGCCCGCTCGTCGGCCACGGCGAGCTCGCGGATCCGGTCGTGCGCGGCGCGAAGCTGGTTGACCGTGCGGATGAGCTGGGTGACCGTCACCATGCCGACCGTCAGCATGAGCAGCACGAACGTGTCGCCCCAGTCGACCGCGCCGTCCACCACCCACGTGCCGGCCATCACCGCGACGGCGGTGCCCCCGCCGAGCAGCCCGCCCCACCGCACGGGCAGCAGCAGGATCCCGGCGGCCACCGCGTACGCCAGCATCGTCAGGTCGCTGGGATCGCTCGTCACCAGTGCGAACGCCACACCGGCCAGGTACAGCCAGCCGATCGCGAGGATCCGGGCGAGCGGCCCGTGGAGCGGGCCGAAGTACAGGGTGAGCAGGTAGCTCGCGATGTAGGTGCCGCCGACCACGACGAGCGCGACGCGGGTGCCTGCCGGCGCGCTGCTGCCTTCCTCGATGACGCTGCGCACGAGGAAGACGAGGAACACCGCCGCGGCGACGACGCTCCGCAGCCGGACCCGGCGGGCGGACGCCGGGTCGTCGGCGCGCCAGACCGGCCATTCCCGGAGGTCGACGTCCTGCCCGGCACTCACGTGCCGACCTTACGGCTGCCCGGCGCGCCGGCGCCTCACGGTCGTGAGCGTCCACACCACCAGCAGCCCCATCGTGGCGAACCGCAGCAGCTGCGACAGCCCGGCCGCGGTGTCCACCGGCAGGGTGTAGGCGACCACCACGCGGGCCACCGCCTCGGCGAGCATCCCGGTGCCCCACCCGATGGTCAGCATCCGGAACGTGCGCCGGAACCCCGGCGAGCCGCGCCACAGCCGGTCGAGCTCGCTGCGGGCTTCGGGCCGGAACCGCGCCGCGGCGTGCCAGATCATCGGCCGGCCGAACGTGCAGGTCGCGAGGAAGATCAGCCCGGCGATCGCGGTGCTGAACGACTCCTTCGCCACCAGGAAGCGGGCGTCCCCGGTCAGCAGCGCGAACCCCAGCCCCACCCCGAACTCGGCGAGCATGAAGGCGGCGAACCCGTCGAAGCGGCGAGTGCGCAGCCACACGTACAGGATCCGCAGGCCGGCGGTCACCGTGCCGCCGAGCAGCGCGACGTACGGCGATGCGCCGAGGGCGCGGAGCCCGTAGTACGCCACCAGGCTCAGCCCGATGTCCCAGAAGAGCCCGAGGAACATCGACCACTGGGGTGCGGCGGTGGTGGGCGCCCGGCCCGTCGTCTGCGTCATGCAAGAAGCCTGCGACCTGCGGGTCCGTGGCGACCACGACAGCGGTCACGATCTGGGGGTGACATCTGTCAGGGTCCGGAATGGCTCTCCGCGCACAGCGTTCACACAGATGAGCGACAGCGCGTCCTGAGCTCCGGATGAGATAAGTAGGTAAGCGAGAACACGAGGGGCGCAGCCGGGAAGGGCGTGGTGGAGATGGTGAGCCCGGTGGTTGCGCCGGCCCGGTTCCGGCTGCGCCACCCGCTGCTCGTGCAGGTGGTCCGCTACATGATGGTCGGCGGCCTCGGCACGGCCGTCAACGCCGCAGCCTTCCTGTTCCTGCGCACGGCGGGGCTGGAGGCGGTGCCGGCGAGCCTGGTCGCCCTGCTCGTGAGCACCGCCGTGAGCACGGAGGCGAACCGCCGGTTCACGTTCGGCGGAACGGCCGTGCACCGCTGGCGCGTCCGCGTGCAGATCGGCGGCACCGTCCTGTTCTACGCGTGCTACAGCTCGGCCGTCCTGCTGCTGGTGGGGCTGGTCGTCGAGGCGCCGACCCCGGTGGAGGAGACCGTCGCGCTCGCGGCGGCGAGCGTCCTCGGTGGGGTCTGCCGGTTCCTCGTGATGCGCTACTGGGTCTTCGGCACGGGCGACGGCTCCGATCGGCCCGAGCCGCTGGAACCTGGCACGGTGGACGCATGGGACGAACGAGACTGACCAGGACGATTGCGGCGCTCGTCGCGGGCGCCGCTCTCCTCCTGACGGCGGCCGGCTCCTGCGGGGGTGGCGACGACGACAGCGGTGACGACGCGCCCGGCGTCACCCAGCAGGACGGCGACGGCGAGGGCGAGGACGACGACTGACCGGCGAGATGGTCCGTCGCCGCTTACATTCGGGCGCATGACCGCTACCCGGCCCGGCACCTTCGAGCGTGAGCCAGTGGTGCTCACCGAGCGGATCACTTCCGACGGCTCGTCGGCATGGCCGGTCGAGCCCGGCCGCTACCGGCTGGTCGTCGCGCGGGCCTGCCCGTGGGCGAACCGCTCCGTGATCGTCCGGCGGCTGCTGGGGCTGGAGCCGGTGCTGTCGATGGGCATCGCCGGCCCGCTGCACGACGAGCGGAGCTGGCGGTTCCACAACGACCCCGACAACCGCGACCCGGTGCTCGGCATCGAGTACCTGCGCGAGGCCTACGAGGCGGCCCAGCCCGACTTCGACGCCGGGGTCACCGTCCCGACCGTCGTGGAGATCGCCAGCGGCAAGGCCGTGTCCAACAACTTCCGCGAGCTCACGCTCGACCTGTCCACCCAGTGGCGGGCCCACCACCGCGGCGGCGCCCCCGACCTGTACCCCGAGCGGCACCGGGCGGAGATCGACGAGATCAACGACGCCGTCTACACCGACGTCAACAACGGCGTCTACAGGTGTGGCTTCGCGACGGAGCAGGAGGCCTACGCCAAGGCCTACCGGGCGCTGTGGAACCGGCTCGATGCGCTGTCCGAGCACCTGGCCACCCGGCGCTACCTCGTCGGCGACACGATCACCGAGGCCGACATCCGGCTGTGGGTCACGCTCGTCCGGTTCGACGCCGCGTACCACGGCCACTTCAAGTGCAACCGGCAGAAGCTCGCGGAGATGCCGGTGCTGTGGGCCTACGCCCGGGACCTCTTCCAGACTCCCGGCTTCGGCGACACGATCGACTTCGAGCAGATCAAGCAGCACTACTACGGCGTGCACACCCAGATCAACCCCTCCGGGATCGTCCCGCTCGGCCCCGATCCCCGCGGCTGGCTCACCGCGCACGGCCGTGAGGCGCTGGGCGGGCGCCCGTTCGGCGACGGCACCCCGCCCGGGCCGCCGTCGGAGGGTGAGCGGGTGCCGCCGATCGCCTGAGCGGTCGGCCCCGTCGGCCGGCACACCGCCGCGCGGAGGAAGATGGGCCGGGATGTCGGTTCGCACGTTGCTCGCCCTGGTGTTCGGAACGCTCGCGGCCATGCTGCTCGCGACGGCTCCGGCCACCGCGACGCCGGCCCCACCGCCCCCGCCACCCCTCACCGGCGATCATCTCGGCCCCGACCGGCTCCCGCGCTGCGCGGACGTGGTGGCCGCGATGACCCCGCGGGACCGGCTCGCCCAGCGGCTCATGGTCGGCGTCGACGCCGCCGATCCGGGCGCGGTGGCCGAGAACGTGCGCGCCACCCAGGTGGGCGGGATCTTCCTCGGCGGCAACGCCACCGCCCTGCTCACCGACCAGGCGCTGCGCGGGGTGCAGGCGATGGCCAGGGTCCCGCTCGCCGTGGCGGTGGACGACGAGGGCGGGCGCGTCCAGCGCCTCGACGCCCTCGACGGAGATCTGCCCAGCGCCCGCACGATGGCGCGGACCCGGACCCCCGAGCAGGTGCGCGCGCTGGGGGAGGAACGCGGACGGGAGCAGCTCGCGCGGGGCGTCACGATGAACCTCGCCCCGACCGTGGACGTGACCGGCCGGTCGGCCGCCATCGGGGACCGGTCCTTCGGGGACGACCCGGACACCGTCAGCAGGTACGCCGCCGCGTTCGTCGAGGGGCAGCGGGCCGCCGGCGTCTACACCGTCCTCAAGCACTTCCCCGGGCACGGGCGGGCTGACGGCGACTCCCACAAGGGCCGGGTCACCACCCCGCCGCTGGACGACATGCGCGCCGACGACCTGCGGCCCTACGCCACCCTGCTCGGGCCCGGCGGTCCGCTCGCGGACGGGCGCACCGGCGTGCTCGTCGGGCACCTGGACGTGCCCGGACTCACCACGGACCTGCCCAGCTCCCTCGCCCCCGAGGTGTACGCGCTCCTGCGCGGGGAGATCGGCTTCGACGGTCTGGTGCTCACCGACGACCTGGGCGCGATGGACGCCATCACCGACGAGTTCACGCTGCCCCAGGCCGTGGAGCGCGCCCTGGAGTCCGGCGCGGACATGGCGCTCTGGTCCAGCGGCGGCCGCATCACCCCGGTGCTGGACCACCTGGTCGAGGCGGCGAAGGCAGGCCGCCTCGATCCGGCGGCGACCGACGTCGCCGCGGAGAGGGTGCTACGCGCGAAGCACGCCTGCTCCTGACCGGCGTTCGGGGGTGCTCAGCGGGACGTACCTGCGCGTTCCATCCCTCGCCTGACCGCGTCCGACAGGTAGGGGCGGAGGCCTCCCGGCGGCACGATCACGTCCACCGATCCGACGCGTTGGGCGCGTTCCACGCTGTGGGCCGCGTCGAACTCGTCGGCGACCCGGCCCAACACCTCCGCGCGCACCCCGGGGCGGAGGGTGGCGAGCTCGTTGGTGAGTCTCGCCGCCTCCTCCTCGGCCGCGTTCTGGCGGGCCTCCGCGATGCGGGCCTCCAGGTCGGCGATCCGCGGGTCGGCCGCGGTGCGCTTGTTCACCTCGCCCGCGAACACGACGGCCGCGGCCGGCGCCCCGCCGAGCACCGACGCGTAGGAGCCCTCGACGGCGGCGACCTCCATGTTGTCGTTGAGGGTGCCGCTGAACACCACGAACGCGCCGCCGTGGTAGCGGGAGACCACGCAGAACACGATCGGGCCGTCGAAGTTGACCACCGCCCGGCCGATCTCCGCGCCGTACTCGAGCTGCAGCTGGCGCAGCGACTCGGGTGAGCCGTCGAAGCCGGAGAGGTTCGCGAGGATCACCAGAGGGCGGTTGCCGCTGGCCGCGTTGATCCCGCGGGCCATCTTCTTCGACGACGTCGGGAACAGGGTGCCCGCCGTGAACGTCGTCGGCCCGTCCATCGGCAGCGGGCCCCGCCGGGGCAGCGGCCGCGACTCGATGCCGATCAGGCTGATCGGCTGCCCGCCCAGGTGCGCGTCGAGCACGACCACGCCGTCGGCGTCGATCATGTCGATCCAGCGCTCGAGGGTGGGGTGGTCGCTGTCGGACACCGCGCGCAGCAGCGAGCGGATGTCGAACGGCTTCTTGCGCCCCGGGTTGGCGGTGAAGATCTCGCCGACGGTCGTGAAGTCGCAGCCCGGACCGGCGTGCGGCGAGTCGGAGACATCGCGGTCGACGGGGTCGCCGCTCGGCGCAGGCCGTGGGAACCGCTCGCCGGGCGCGCGGTAGGTGTGGGCGTAGTGGGCGAGCAGCACGTCGATCGCCCCGGACAGATCCGGCGCCCAGTACTGCGCCTGCCCGTTCGGGCCCATGATCCGGTCGTAGCCGCCGAGGCCGAAGTTGTCCTCGGCGGAGACGCCGCCGGAGTAGTCGAGGGCCTGCTTGCCGGTGAGGACCATCGCGCTGTCCGGCGTCATCACCAGGATGCCCTTGGTGTGCATGAGCATCGTGGCCTCGGCGTTCCAGTACGGCTGAGCGCCGACGTTGATGCCCGTGACGACGATGTTGATCTCGCCGCCGGCCTGGGTGAACTCGACGATCCCGCGCAGGGCACGGGCGATCCAGTCCATGTTCTCCACGCCGGAGTCCATGGCGATCTTCGCGCCGGCCGACACCGCGAACCACTCGATCGGCGCGTCGAGGCGGCGGGCCAGCTCGATGGCGGCGAGCACCCGCGCGCACTCCGGCTCGGCGAGCGCGCCGAGGGCCTTGGTCGGGTCGCCGATGAGCACGACGCGGGTCATGCCCTCCGGGTAGCGCTCGGTCGACGTCCTGACCGTGCCGAGCACGATGTTGGCCGTGTTCTGCCCCCGTGGGCGCTCGACGACGGCCGGTGCGCCGTCCGGGCCGAGGTCGTACTCGGTGAACGCACCGAGTGGGCCGCCCCGGTCCGGGTTGCGCAGCAGCAGCGGGACCAGCTCGTACGGGTACACCGCTCCGCGCCGGCGGGCCCGGATCACCTTCTGCGCGTAGGCGTCGAGCTCGCGCAGCGAGTGCGTGGGCGGCTCGGTGACCTGCACGGTGAGCCCGGCGCCCGGCGGGCGGGACATCCGCAGCAGGAACTCCTTCGGTTCGCTCGTGCCGTCGCCGACGTGGCGGAACTGGACGACCACCTGCTCCAGGCCCAGCCCGAGCGTGCGGGGCGCGAGCACCCGCACAACCGAGTCGAGCTCCTCCAGGGGCACGTCGACGACCGGCCAGACGTAGAGCAGCACCCGGTTCCAGTCCAGGCGCGCGTCCTCGCGGCTCGCGGCGCGGGCCGAGCGGATGGCGTCCAGGCAGGAGTCGAGCACCTGCTCCAGCTGGGGGAGGGCTCGGATGCGGCCACCGTGCGGAGCGCCGGCGGAGCCATCGACACTGCCGTTCTCGCCGTCGCGCAGCACGGTGAGCTCGCGGACGTCCGACAGCGCGATGAGTCGCTTGTCGGCGGGCACGTTGCGGCCGACGGCGCGGAACAGGTGCACGTCGACCGGCGACGGCAGGCGGGTGAGCTCGAAGTCGGCGAGGCGCCACAGCCCGAGGCGCTCGGCGACCATCGGGTGCAGGCCGCGCAGCGTGCGGTCCTCGACCGGCCGGCGGTCCGGGCCCGGCGTGAACGTGAACCACGCCGACCGCTCGTCGCCGTGCGGGCGGCGCACCGCCACGGCGACGCGCGCGAGCCGCTCCGGCAGGCGCCCGAGCATCGCGCGGATCTTCTCCGCGGACCGCTCCGGGTCGGCGTCGGGGGCCTCCCCGGCGATGACGTAGAGGTCGAGCAGCACGGTGCGGCTGTTCGGCAGCTGCGCGATGATCCGCCGCAGGTCGCCCTGCACGGCCATCGGGTCGCCCGAGGACGGCGCGTCCGGTGCGGTGTGCACGGTGGTGGCGAGCACGAGCTGCTCCCGCCCGTCGTGCTCGTAGCCCGCGGTGAGCAGCGGGCGCCCGCCGCGGTCGGTGACCTGCAGCTCGTGCAGGGTGCGGATGCGGTAGTAGCGCCGCGTCATGACCTCGAGCATCGCCGCGTGGTGCTGCGCGCCGAACACGCCGAGGATGGGCTCGCCCGCCGAGACGATGGCGTCGATCTGCCGTGACCGCTCCGCCGGCTCGGTGGACAGCCGGTCCAGCTCGGCCCGCACCTCGTCCTGGCCCTGGGCGCGCTCGGCCGCGATGAGCGGGGCGTCGAAGAGCGTGTAGCGGACGCGCCGGGCGAGGCTGCCGACCACCGGGTGCCGCAGCTGGGTGGCCATGACGAGCCGGTCGAGCATGCGCTGGTAGTCGGCGCGCGCGGCCGCCGGCAGCGCGTCGGGATGGCTCAGGCGCCATTCCAGGAGCGCCAGCACCACCGGTACGTGCGCGGTGGCCCTGCGGTGGGCGAGGAACATCCGGTACAGCGCGCTGTGCAACGCGTCGGCGGAGACGGAGGTCGACGGTGTCAGGTCGGGCACGTCGTAGTGCCCCAGTGCCCGGCGCAGCTTGTCGCGGAACGGCTCCGGCAGGCCTTCGGCGTCGGCATCGCGCGAGCGCAGGAACGCGTAGAGGTACTCCTGCGGGTTGCGCGCCTCCTCACCCGCCGGGTCGATCTGCTGCGTCTCGTCCTCCGGGCCGCGGCGGTTGCGCGAGAGCGCGCAGAGGTCGGCGAAGATGCGCAGCACCGCGGTCTCCCCGGCGAGCACACCGTGGTCGTCGGGTGCGAGCTCTCCGCGGGCCCTGGTGAGCGCGGCGAGGAGCGGGCGCGCGTCGCGCTCGTCGATGTCGTAACCCAGCACCAGGAAGCGCAGCGACCGCAGCGCGTCGGCAGCGAGCGCGGCCGCGTCCGAGCCGGTGACGGGCGGACCGGACAGCTGGGAGAAGTCGGCCCGCTCGCCGCTCGTCGCCGCGCCGGCATCGGCGTCGGGTTCCAGGCGGACCAGCTTGGTGCCACCGTCCACCTGGGTGTTGGCCGCGACCAGCACCTCCCGCACCCGGCCGCTGACGGGCGCCCGCAGCGCCGTCTCCAGCTTCATGCTCTCCACGACGGCCACGACGTCGCCCGCCTCGACGGCGTCGCCCGGCGCCACCGGGATCGCGACGATCATCGCCGGCGCGGGCGCCCGCACCAGCCCGGCCTCGCCGCCGGAGATCCGGTGCACCGCACCGTCGACCTCGACGAGGAAGTCCGAGCCCTGCGGCACCGAGAGCACCGAGTAGGAGCGCCCCGCGACGACGAGCTTGCGCTCGAAGCGGCCGGTGCGCTCCGCGTCGACGTCGACGGCCTTGCCGTCCAGCTCCACGTGGTACCGGGTGCCCCGGGACTGCGCGACCCGCAGCCGGTACGACTCGCCGGCCGCCCGGACGTCCACCTGGTACCAGGTCTCGTGACCGACCTCGGGACGCCCGCGCTCGGCGGAGGCGAACAGCCGCTCGCGCTGGCGCGTCACGTGCGCGTCCTGCGCCTCCACGGCCGTGGCGAGCAGTGCCACGTCCAGGCGGCGCGGGGGCTCGTAGCCGTCGGCCATCATCGTGTCGAGCCAGGTGGTGTCGAGCCGGCCGGCGCGGACCTCGGGGCGGTCGAGCAGGTCGAGCAGGAACGCCTTGTTGGTGGTGCCGCCGTCGATCACGGCCGCGGTCTGCCGGAGTGCGCGCGAGAGCCGGGCCCTCGCCTCGTCGCGATCGCGACCCCAGGCGATGACCTTGGCGATCATGGAGTCGAACTGCGGCGGGATCACGTCCCCGGCGGTGACGCCGGTGTCGACGCGGACGCCGGGGCCGCTGGGCAGCGCGAGGTGCTCGATCCGGCCCGGCGCGGGAGCGAAACCCTGCTCGGGGTCCTCCGCGGTGAGGCGGGCCTCGATCGCGTGCCCGCGGGCGGGCGGCGCCTCCGGAGCGAGGTCGGCGAGCTTGCCGCCCCCGGCGACGTGCAGCTGCAGCTTGACGATGTCGACGCCGGTGGTGACCTCGGTGACCGGGTGCTCCACCTGCAGCCGTGTGTTCACCTCGAGGAACGACAGCAGCCGCTCGCCCGGCTCGTACAGGAACTCGACGGTGCCCGCGTTGACGTAGCCCGCCGCCCGCACCAGCTCCGCGGCCGACGTGCGCAGCAGCTGCTCCTGCTCGGCGTCCAGGGCGGTGGACGCCGACTCCTCGATCACCTTCTGGTTGCGCCGCTGCACCGAGCAGTCGCGCACGCCGAGCGTCCAGACGTCGCCGGACGCGTCGGCCACCACCTGCACCTCGACGTGGCGCCCGCCGCGGATCGCCCGCTCCAGGAACACGGTGGCGTCGCCCGCGGTCTTCGACGCCTCGGAGCTGGCGCGCTCGAACGCGTCTGCCAGCTGCTCGGGGGCGTCGACCCGGCGGATGCCCCGCCCGCCACCGCCCGCGGTGGCCTTGATCATGAGGGGGTAGCCGATCCGCTCGGCATGCTCGCGGGCCGCCTCGACGTCGGCCACCGGCCCGCCGCTCCACGCGGCCATCGGGACGCCGACCTCCTCGGCCAGCACCTTCGACGCGATCTTGTCGCCGAGGCGCTCCATCACCTCGGGCGACGGGCCGACGAACACGATTCCGAGCTCGCGGCACAGCCGCGCGAAGTCGGCCTTCTCCGACACGAAGCCCCAGCCGGGCCAGACGGCGTCGGCGCGGGCCACGCGCAGGGCCCGCTCCAGCTCGGCGTAGTCGAGGTAGGGGCTCGCAGCGAACGCCTGGTCCGGATCCTCGGGGCCGATCAGCACCGCCTCGTCGGCCTCGCGCACGAACATGGCGTGGCGGTCGACGGCCGTGTAGAGCGCGATCGTGCACAGCTGCGCGGCCTCGTCGCCCTCGGCCTGCTCTGCGTTCCACTCGCGCACCGCATGGATGAGGCGCATCGCCGGCTCGCCGCGGTTGACGATGGCGACCCGCTGGAACTGCGTCACGATCTTCTTCACTCCCCGTCGCTGGTGACCCGGTGCACCGTACGCCGCGCCCACCCAACTCGACGCCACCCGCGTCGCACAACCGACAGGAGGGGGACGAGGGGCAGAATGTGTGCGTGCGCACGGCGACCCGGGACGGCTTGACCTTCGACGTGCACGAGTGGGGGCCACCGGACGGTGATCCGGTCCTGCTCCTGCACGGGTTCCCGCAACGCGGCGACTCGTGGCGTCCGGTCGCCGCCCGGCTCGCGGAACGCGGCTACCGCACGCTGGCCCCCGACCAGCGCGGCTACTCGCCGCGGGCCCGGCCCCGCAGCCGCGACGCCTACCGGCTGGGGGAGATGGTCGACGACGCGCTCGCGGTGGTGGACGAGCTGGTCGGCCCCGGGGCGCGCGTGCACCTCGTCGGGCACGACTGGGGTGCCGCCGTCGCCTGGCGCCTCGCGGCTCGCCACGGTGACCGCATCCGCACGGTGACCGCCGTCTCGGTGCCGCCGCCCGCCGCCTACCTGCGATCGCTCGTGACGACGCGCCAGGGGCTCGCCTCCTGGTACGTCTACGTATTCCAGCTGCCCGCTCTGCCCGAGCGCCTGCTCGGGGCGAACGGCGGGCCGTTCTCCCGGCGGCTGGTCGCCATGCTGCGCCGCACCGGCCAGTCCAAGGACGCGGCCGAGCGCGACGCCGCCGGCCTCGCCGACCCGACCGCGCTCAGGGCGGCGATCAACTGGTACCGCGGCATGTTCAGCGAGAAGCCGGGCGAGCCCGACCCGCCGGTGCAGGTGCCCACCCTGTTCGTCTGGAGCGACGGCGACACCGCTCTCACCCGGCAGTCCACCGAGCTGGTGCACAAGTACGTGGCGGGGCCGTTCCGGTACGCCGAGCTGCGCGGGGTGAGCCACTGGGTCCCCGACGAGGCCCCCGACCAGCTGGCGGGGCTCGTGCTCGAGCACCTCACCGAATACCCCGGCTGACGAGTCATGGAGATCCTCGCCGGACGGGTGCTGCTGCGGCCCGTCGACATGCAGCGCAGCCTCGAGTTCTACCGCGACGTGCTCGGCCTTGCGATCGCCCGCGAGTTCCCCGGTGGCACGGTGTTCTTCATCGGCAGCGGCTTCCTGGAGCTCTCCGGGAGCGCGGATGCGCCGGCCGGTGCCGCGCCGGCCCAGAAGATGGCCCAGAAGGTGGCCCTCTGGCTGCAGGTCCGCGACCTCGCGGCCGCCCACCGCGAGCTCGCCGCTCACGTGGTGCGCGAGCCGAGACAGGAGCCATGGGGGCTGCACGAGATGTGGATCACCGACCCGGACGGTACCCGGATCGTGCTGGTCCAGGTGCCGGAGGACCACCCGATCCGTCGCGACCAACGCTGAGCCACGTGGCGATCGACCGGCGGTAGCCGTCGGGAACGACCAACCCGTCGACCTCACCCGCACTGAAGAGCCCGACCTCCTTGTGCTCGTGGGAGAGCACGGGCGGGACATCGGTGTCGGGGAAGCAGCCGTAGGTGACGACGAAGACGTGCTTCCCGGCCACGTCGATGTAGTACATCCAGGTGTCGAGGAGCGGCCCGGTACGCACCCTCCACCGCGTCTCCTCGAAGACCTCCCGGGCAACGCACTCCTCCGGCGTCTCACCGATCTCGATCCGCCCGCCGGGGAGCTCCCACTCGTCCCGGTCGTTCTTGAGCAGCAACACCCGGTCGGCGACATCGAGCACGACCCCCTTGACGGAGATCGGAAAGGTAGTCACAGCCCCATCCTCTCACTATGGAGCCGTAATGCTGTTTCGGAGGTCTTCAAACAGCAGTATGGCTCCATAATGCGCTATTTGAGGCCTGTCGTGGCGATTCCTCTGATCAAGTACTTCTGGCCTGCTATGAAGAAGCCCACCACTGGCGCCAGGCTGACCACCGACATCGCGAACATCTGGCCCCATTGGCTCTGGCCCTCGGAGTCCATGAACTGACGGAGGGCGAGGGGCACGGTGTAGAGGTCGTTGTCGGTGAGGTACAGCAGTGGGCTGAAGAACTCGTTCCAGGTCGAGATGAACGTGAAGATGGCGGTGGTGGCGAACGCCGGGAGGCAGAGCGGCATGACCACCGACCAGAACGTGCGGAACGGGCCGCAGCCGTCGATCCGGGCGGCGTCGTCGAGCTCACTGGGCAGGTTGCGCATGAACTGCACCATGAGGAAGACGTAGAACGCGTTCGAGGCGAGGAACGTCGGCACCACGAGCGGCAGGTACGTGTTGATCCAGTCGAGGTTGGCGAACACGATGTACTGCGGGACCAGCAGGACGTGTCCCGGCAGCATCAACGTGCCGAGCGTGATGGCGAAGAACAGCTTCCGTCCCCGGAACTCGAGCCGGGCGAAAGCGTAGGCGGCCATCGAGCATGAGAGCAGGTTGCCCACGATCGACAGCGCGACGATCACGGTCGAGTTGATGATGTACACCTGGAAGGGCTGTTCGAGCGCCACCCAGCCGGCGGTGTAGTTGGTGAAGTCCCAGTTCGACGGCCACAGGCCCAGGTCGGTGAAGACGTCGCTGCTCGGTTTGAACGAGCTCGAGAGCATCCACAGCAACGGGTAGAGCATGAGCGCGCCGAAGGCACACAGCACCAGGTGGCGTGCGAAGCGGGTGGACCTGGTCGAACTCGACCGCTCGAGGGCCGTCTCGGCCTGGTCGGCCCGTATGCGGGCAGCTTTGGGGATGACAGACACGGATCGGCCCCGATTCTCGATGAACTCAGTTGTCGTAGAAGACCCAGTACCGGGAAGCGATGAAGTTCACCGTCGTGAAGCCGGCGACGATCAGCAGCAGCACCCATGCCATCGCCGACGCGTAGCCCATCTCGAAGTCGGTGAATCCCTTCTGGTACAGGTACAGGTTGTAGAAGAGGGTGGAATCGGCCGGCCCGCCGGTGCCCGCGCTCATCACGTAGCCCTGCGTGAACGTCTGGAACGAGTTGATGACCGACAGCACGAGGTTGAAGAAGACGATGGGTGACAACAGCGGGAGCGTGACCGACCGGAACTGTCGCCACCGTCCCGCGCCGTCCACCGCCGCTGCCTCGTAGTACATCTGAGGGATCTGGCGCAGCGCGGCGAGGAATATGACCATCGACGAGCCGAACGTCCACACGTTGAGGGTGATGAGCGTGCTCAGTGCGAAGGCCGGGTCGGCGACCCAGCTGGGCCCGGTGATGCCAAGGAAGCCCAGGAACTCGTTGACGATCCCGTCGTTCCCGAACACATAGCGCCAGAGCATCACCACCGCGACGCTGGACCCCAGAAGCGACGGGAGATAGTACACCGACCGGTAGAACGGCAGCCCGCGGATGCCTTTGTTGAGCAGCATGGCCACGGCCAGCGCCACCGCGAGCGATATGGGAACCGACACGAAGGTGTAGACGAACGTGACCTGCAATGATTTGTGCAGGCGCTCGTCGGAGAACATCTCCGCGAAGTTCTGCAGCCCGATCCACTCCGGGGTCGTCAACAGGTTGTAGTCGGTGAACGCGAGGTACAGGGACGCGAAGAACGGGATGATCGTGAACAGCATCCCGGCGAACCACGGGAGCAGGAACAGGTACGCCGCGCGGTCGTTGCGCCGCCGTGGCGGCCGGCGCCGGGGGGCGTCGTCCGGGGGCGTCGTGGTCAGCGGTGCTCGGGACGGTTGGTTCGACGTCAGCGCGGTCGTCGTCGGGTTCGACATGGGTCAGGCGCTGAGGTCGGACGCAGCCGTATCGACGAGTACCTGTGCGGCTTGGGCCGGGGTCTGCCGGCCGAACTCCACCTCGGCCGCCGTGGTCTCCAGCAGCGAGGCGAACGAGGCCGCGCCCTTCGGGTACACGTACGTGGGAGCCAGGTCCTCCTTCCCCAACGCCTCCAGGAACTCGGTGGCGGCACGGTCGTGCTCCGGGAGCTTGTCCCGGATCGCGTCGGTGACGGTCGAGGTCGGCGGCACGCCACGCGTCGTGAGCATCTCGGTGTATGCGTCCGGGTCGTTGACGAGGAAGTTGAGCAGTGCTGCCGCTTCCTTCGGGTGCTCGGACTGGGCGGAGATCGACCACAGCTGGGAGCAGTCGACGGACATCCCCCGTCGCTGCCCGTGGGTCTCGCCGGGGATGCGCAGCAGCACGAGATCGTTGTCGGAAGCCGTCTGGTAGGCGGTGAGGTTGTTCGTCGCGATGATCTGGGAGGCGACCGTGCCCTTGGCGACGTAGGACTGCTCGGCGGACGAACCGACCTTCTCGATGAACCCGGGTGGCGGGTAGCCGCCGGATGCGCGCAGGTCCTGCCCCCGCTGGAACCACGCCTCGAGGGTGGCTGCGCTCGCGCCCAGCTTCCCGTCGGGGGTGTAGAAGTCCTCGCCCCGCTGCCGGGTGAACACGATCGGACCGGTCTCGGTCCACATCGAGTAGGCCGTTCCGTAGATCTCCTTGTTCGTGGCCGCCGACACCGCATCGGCCATCGAATCGAGGTCTTCCCAGCTCCACGTGTTGCCGTCGGGCACCGCGAGGCCGGCGCGGTCGAGCGCGGAGCGCCGCACGACGAAGCCGATGGTGTTCAGTCCGGCGGCGACGCCGAACACACCGTCGTCGATCTTTCCGAGGTTCGCGATGTTCGGCGTGACGGCGGACAGGTCGAGCGTGTCCGAGAGATCGCGGAGGTCGGCCAGCGCCCCGCGGGCGGCGTACTCGCGGAGGCTCCGGTTGGGCATGGCCATGAGGTCGGGAGCGTCGCGCGCGGCGATCCGGGTGGCGAGTTTGTCCTGGTAGGGGCTGGAGTCCTGGTAGTCGGTCTTGACGACGATGCCGGGGTTCTTCTTCTGGAAGGCCTCGATGGCGGTCTGCGTGCCCTTGGCGCGGTTGGCGTCGCCCCACCAGACGAAGTCGATCTCCACCGGCCCGCCGGACGACGAACCGCCGCCGCAGCCCGCGAGCCCGAGCCCGACGGTCGAGAGCCCGAGTGCCGCGGCGATCCCGAAACTCCGGCGGCTCATGAGGGCTGGACGCGACGGTGTCTTCATCGACATGAGGGCTCCACGCTGGAAAGGCTCGGACGATCGCCGAATGGGTAAGCGCTTTCTAGCAGCACCTCGACCGGCCGTCAAGAAGCGCTTTCCACGCGGTTATCCGCAGGTCGCGCGGTCCCGTCGGCATAACGCTCTGCTAGGTTCGCGCCGGTCGAGGCGGGCGTGAGCAACCGCTTTCTGGCCGGTGAGAGGAGTGCGATGGCCCGCAGCGACGGCCGGGTGACGATCGAGGACGTCGCTCGTGAGGCGCGCGTGTCGCAGGCGACGGTGTCCCGCGTGATGAACGGCCTGGACACGGTCGACCCCGCGCTGGCCGCGAAGGTGATGGAGGTGGCCAAGGCCCTGCGGTACGAGCCCAGCCGCCTGGCCCGCGGCCTGGCGCTGGGGCGCACCCACACCGTCGGCCTCGTCGTGCCCGACCTGCAGAACCCGATGTTCCAGGGGGCGCTGCGCGGGTTGAGCCGCGCCGCGGGGGAGGACGGCTACCGGGTGCTCGTCGCCGACTCGGCGGAGAACGTCGAGGAGGAGGCGATCCTCGCGCAGGAGGCGCGGCGCCGCTGCGATGCGCTCGTGCTGTGCGCGCCTCGCATGCCCGAGGAGCAGCTCGTGGCGCTGCTGCCGACGCTGGCCCCTGCCGTCCTGCTCAACCGGGACGTGCCCGTCGACCCGATACCGGTCGTCTCCGTGGACTACGCCGCAGGCATCACCGACCTGCTGGTGCACCTGCACTCCCTCGGCCATCGCCGCGTGGCCTACCTGGCCGGGCCGGTGGCGTCGGCCGCGAACGGGGAGCGCCTCGAGGGCCTGCGGCGGCGCGCCGGGGTCCTGCGCGAGGTCGAGATCCAGGAGATCGCGTGCGGGGCGATGTTCGACGACGGTCACTCCGCGGTGCCGAACGTCCTCGCTGCCGACGTCACCGCGGTGATGGCGTTCAACGACGTCGTGGCGCTCGGGTTCCTCGGTGGTTGTCACGACCGCGGTGTCGAGGTGCCCGGCCGGCTGTCCGTCACGGGCTTCGACGACATCCCGTTCGCCCGCTACACGTATCCACCGCTCACCACCGCCTCGGTGCCGCGCGAGAAGCTCGGCCGGATCGCCTGGCGACGGCTGTCGGCTCTGCTGCGGAACGAGCCACCCGAGCACGACGTGCTGTTCCGCCCGCGCCTGGTGATCAGGGCGAGCACGGCGGCGCCCCGATGACCGGCAGCCCGCTGCACGCCGCCGGCCGCGTGGTCGCCCGCTACCACCGGGGGTCCGATCTCCCGCGCGGCGTCGCCCCGCGGCCGTACCTGCACCCGATCCACACGCCCGGCGGCGTCGTCGTGACGGCGACGGCGCCGCCGGATCACCCCCACCACCTGGGGCTCTCGCTCGCGGTGGCCGACTTCGCCGGGTTCAGCTTCTGGGGCGGGCGCACCTTCGTGCGCGACACCGGGTCCACCTGGCTCGACAACCACGGGAGCCAGCGCCGGCTCGCCCTCGCCGAATCGCCTACCGGCCTGCGCGAGACGCTCGAGTGGCGCGGTCCGGCGGAGCAGCTGCTCGCGGACGAGGAACGCGAGCTCGCGGTGGAGGACGTGGGGCAGGGGACGGCCGTGCGCTGGCGCAGCGTCCTGCGGGTGCGGGACCGGACCCGGATCGCGTCGCCCGCGGTCAACGGGCGGCCGGGCGCGGGGTACGGCGGCCTGTTCTGGCGGTTCCCCACCTGGACCGGCGTCACCGTCGTGGTGGCGGAGGGGCGCGGCGAGGACGTGGCGCACGGGTCCACGAGCCCGTGGCTGGCGATCTCGGGAGTCGACGGCGGCGGGCGGAGCGCGTCGGTCGTGCTCGCGCAGCCGGGCCCGGTGTTGCCCTGGTTCGTGCGGGCCGGGGAGTACCTCGGAGCGGGGCCGGCCCTGGCCTGGGAGCGTCCCTGCGACGTGCCCGCGGGTGGCACGCTCGCGTGCGCGCTCGACGCGCTGGTGCTCGACGGTCCGATCGAGGATGCCGAGCACGCCGCAGGGCTGGCCGAGTCGCTGGGCTGAGGAACGACGAGCGACTCACCCGGGCACCCACACGGTCGTCGCGACAGCGCTCAGCACCCGATACCGGCGAACCACGGGGCTCAGGCGGCTCGCGCGGTGCTCGGTTCCGTGGCGGCGGGCAGCGCGTCGGCGGAGCCGGCGCTGGGGGTGAGGGCGGCGATCGTGGCGCCCAGGACCGCGGCGCCCGCGGCCGCGAGGTAGATCACCGTGTACGCGGCGGCGGCGGGCAACAGCTGACCCGCGACCGACGTCGTCAGGCCGGTGGCGATCGCCGCGACGAACGAGCTGCACGACGACGTGCCGAGCATCCGCATCAGCGTGTTGAGGCTGTTGGCGGCCGCCGTCTCGCCGGGCGGCACCGAATCCATGATCAGCAAGGGGATCGCGGAGTAGGCCAGTGCCGCCCCGATCGCCGTGGTGGTGGACGCCGCCACGATCAGCAGGAGCGAACCCGGGAGCGTCGCCATCAGGACGTTGCCCAGCGCGAGGATCGTGGCGCCGAGCACGAGCGTGGTGCGCGCCCCGCGTCGGCGCGACACCCGGGCCGACACGGGGGAGAAGATCGTCATGGCCCCGCCGATCGGCAGCAGCGCGACGCCCGCCGCCACCAGCGAGAGGCCGAAGCCGTACCCGGTGGCGATCGGGGCCTGCAGGATCTGCGTCGTCACGAGGAAGCCGGCGAACATGCCGAAGCCGATCACGATGGACGCGACGTTCGTCCCGAGCACGGCGGGGCGCGCGGAGACCCGCAGGTCGACGAGCGGCCGCCGGGTGCGCAGCTCCCAGGCGACCCACAGCGCGAACAGGACGGCGGCCGCGACGAGCAGCCCGAGCACCTGCGCGCTGCCCCAGCCCCACTCGTTGCCCTTCGAGATCGCGAGCAGCAGGCAGACGAGCGCGGCCGACAGGCCCACCGCGCCCGGCAGGTCGAACCGGCCGCCGGAGCGCAGCGGCGACTCCCGCACGACCAGGAGCACGAGCACGAACTGCACGGCCCCGAGCACCGCCGCCCCGGCGAAGAGCCAGCGCCAGCTCGCCTCCTGCGCCACGATGCCGGTGAGCGGCAGCCCGATCGCCCCTCCGATGCCCAGCGACGAGCTCATCAGCGCGATCCCGCTGCCGACGCGCTCCGCCGGGAGCACGTCGCGCATCACGCTGATGCCGAGCGCGATCACTCCCATCGCGACGCCCTGCAGCGCCCGGGCGGCGATGAGGACGCCGACGTTCGGGGCGACCGCGCCGAGCACCGATCCGACCGTGACGATGCCGAGCCCGGCGAGCAGGATCCGGCGCTTGCCGTACATGTCGCCGAGCCGCCCCATCACCGGCGCGCAGACGGCCGCGGACACCAGGGTGGCCGTGACCAGCCACGCCACCGTCGCCGGCGAGGCCGAGAGCAGCTGCGGGAACTGCGGCAACAGCGGCACGACCAGGGTCTGCATCAGCGAGACGGCCAGCCCGCACGACGCGAGCACGCCGATCACGACCGTCGGGCGGGGGGAGGTCACCCCATCAGGTGAGCACGCGGTCGTTGGCATTCGCAAGCATGTGGAATCGGGAACACCTCAGACAACGGGCTGGTCTGCACGAGCTCCAGCAGGCATCCTGTACCGGTCAAGAGGCCACCGTCCCAGTGCCGCGGCGTGGTCGCCCCGATGCAGGGAGCGCCGTGAGCACTGCCTTCTCCGACGAGTCCGACGGGCCGGGCCATGAGGCCTCCGTCGTGGAGCTGCCTCGCCTCGAGCCACCCCCCGACCTCACGATCAGCACGCTGGGCCCGGCTCGCATCACGTCCCCGATGGCGACCCTGCTGGACGCCACCCGGACCACCGAGCACTACATCAGCGAGAACGACCGCGTGCTGCTCGACGACACCCTCACCGGCATCTCCTCGCGCGGTGTGCCGCCGAACCAGCTGCCCGGGATGGAGCCGTGCGGCCCGCGCCGGAAGATCTTCTTCGACCCGGCGAAGACCCGCGCGGCGATCGTCACGTGCGGCGGGCTGTGCCCCGGCCTCAACGACGTGATCGCCGGCCTCGTCCGCACGCTGACCTACCACTACCGGGTGCGCCGGGTGGTCGGCATCCGCAACGGCTACCAGGGGTTCGTCCCCGGCTACGGCCACGACGTCATCGACCTCAGCCCGGAGTCCGTGCGCGACATCGCGACCGACGGCGGCACCGTGCTCGGCACCTCCCGCGGCCCCCAGGACCCCGAGGAGATCGTCGACTGCCTGGAGCGCCTCCACGTCAACGTCCTGTTCGTGGTGGGCGGTGACGGGTCGATGCGCGGGGCCATGCAGATCGCGCGCACCATCGCCGAGCGCGGGCTGCTGATCGCCGTCGTCGGCATCCCGAAGACGATCGACAACGACATCCCCTACATCGACCAGAGCTTCGGCTTCCAGACCGCGTTCAGCCTGGCCAGTGACGCCATCCGGGCCGCGCAGGTGGAGGCCAAGTCCACGGCCAACGGGATCGGCCTCGTCAAGCTGATGGGGCGGCACTCGGGCTTCATCGCCTGCTACGCCGCGCTCGCCCGCAGCGGCGCCGACGCCGTGCTGATCCCGGAGGTCCCGTTCGCGCTGGACGGCGAGCACGGGCTGCTCGCACACGTCCGGCGCCGGGTGTCCGAGCGTGGGCACGCGGTGGTCGTCGTGGCCGAGGGCGCGGGCCAGGAACTGCTCGGCGGGGGCGATTCCGACGACCGGGACGCCTCGGGCAACGCCCGGCTGCAGGACATCGGCCCGTGGTTGCGGCGCCGCATCGGCGACCACTTCTCCGACGCGGGCATCGAGACCTCGATCCGCTACATCGACCCGAGCTACGCGATCCGCAGCGTGCCGGCCAACCCCTACGACTCCGTGTACTGCGTCCGACTGTCGCAGGCGGCGGTGCACGCGGCGATGTCCGGGCGCACCGAGATGGTGGTGGGCCGCTACCGCCGCCGCTTCGTCCACATCCCGATGCACGTGGCCGTGAGCCGCCGCAACCAGGTCGACCCGCACGGCGACCTGTGGATGGCGGTGCTGGAGTCGACGGGCCAGCCGGCCCGCTTCGGCTGAGGCCCGCCCCGCACCCGATCTCGGCCGACGCTTCCCGAGTCGGCCGACGCACCCCTGCGGCGGTCACGCCCCCCATCGACGGGTCCCGCGAGCGGAGACGGGTCGCGTGGGCGGAGTGGGGGTGCGTGGGCGGCCGGGCCGGCGGCGGCGCACGCCTTGTCTGTCGACGCTGCCCGTGTGCGGCGGCGCTTCCGGTCGACGGGTCGCGTGGGCGGGGACGGGGTGCGTGGGCTGAGTGGGGGTGCGTGGGTGGGCGGGCCGCCGGTGGGTGGCCGCGCACGCCTTGTCCGTCGACGCACCCTGTGTGCGGCGGCGCTTCCGTTCGACGGGCTGCGTGGGTCGGGTGTGACCGCGACCGGCGATACTGGGGCCGTGCGCGGCCTTGCGATGCGCTTCCTCGGCCACTCCACCGTGCGGCTGGAGCTGGCCGGGTCGGTCGTGCTCACCGACCCGGTGCTCACCGGCAGGGTCGGGCCGCTGCGCCGGATGAGCCCGCTGCCCGTCCCCGCGCACTTCGCCGACACGGACCTGGTGTTGCTGTCGCACCTGCACAGCGACCACCTGCACCTGCCGTCGCTGCGCCGGCTGTCGCACACGGCGCGCGTGGTGGTGCCCCGGGGCGCCGGCAGGTGGTTGCGGGGGCGCGGCATCGGCAACGTCGACGAGCTCGCTCCCGGCGAGGAGCTGGAGCACGGCGGCCTGCGGGTGCACGGGGTGCCGGCGGCGCACAGCGGGCACCGGTTCGGGCCCCGCTCCACCCACGGGCCGCAGGCCGCCGCGATGGGGCACCTCGTCGAGGCGGGCGGCCACCGGGTCTACGCGGCCGGCGACACCGACCTGTTCGACGGGATGGCCGGCTTCGGCCCGCTCGATGCCGCGCTGCTGCCGGTGTGGGGGTGGGGGCTCTCGCTCGGGCCGGGCCACCTCGACCCGCTCCGCGCCGCCGAGGCGGTGGGGATGCTGCGCGCGCGGGTGGCCGTGCCGGTCCACTGGGGCACGCTCGCCGTGAGCGGCCTGCCTCGGCTGCCCGGGCGGGTCGGCGCGCGGATGCGCCGGTTGCTGGTCGAGCCGCCGCACCGGTTCGCCGCGGCCGTGGCGGCGGCAGGCGAGCGCACCCGGGTGCTGGTCACGGAACCGGGTGCCGCGGTGGCGCTGCCCGACTCAGCACCGGTCGTGCCGTGACCGCTGTGCAGGTCATGGTCTGGACAGACCCGTCCGCGCTCGGGTATTCCGCGCTCTTCGGCGGTGTGCTGATCGGCTCGATCGTGCCGATCGTGCCCACCGGTGCCGTCGTGGGCGCGGCCGCCGCGATCGCCGTGTCCACCGGCAGCATGTCGCTCCCGCTCGTGCTGGTGCTGTCCGTCCTGGGGGCGCTGCTCGGCGACTTCGCCACGTTCGCCGTGGCCCACGCGGGCAGCTCCGTGGCCCAGCGCTGGGTCACCGGACGCCAGTCGCCCGAACGGTTGGCGGCGGCGCGGGCGCAGTTCGAACGCAGGGGCGGCCTGCTCATCGTCGTCGGACGGTTGGTGCCGGCCGGCCGGATCCCGGTGCTGCTCGCCGCGGGCGCGCTCGAGTACCCGTGGCGACGCCTCGTGCCGGCCGCCGTCCTCGGCTGCGTGTTGTGGGCGATCGCGTACGCCGCGCTGGGTGTCCTGTCCGGCGGGCTGTTCGACGACCCGGTGCTGGCCACCGTGCTGGCGGCGCTGCTGGTGCTCGTCCTGGCCGGGCTCGGGTCGCTGGTGTCGACGTGGCGCAGGCGCCGGCGGGCCGGCTCGGGGCTGCCGCGATGAGGGCACCGGAAGGCGGCGGACGGCTCGTGCGCGGTGGGCGGGTGGTCGCGCGCGTGCTGCTGGTGTGGGTGCTCGCGGTCGGCGCGCTGCAGCTGCTCGACGCGTGGCTGGCGGGCTTCTCGATGCCCGAGTGGTGGCAGCCGACGGTGTGCGCGCTGCTCTTCGGCGTGTTGAGTGCGGTGCTGTGGCCGCTGGTGCTGCGTGTCGCGCTGCCGGTGGCGGTGTTCACGCTGGGGATCGGCTCCTTCCTGCTGCTCGGCGCGGGCGTGCTGGCGATCTCGTTCGCGGTGCCCGGTGTGGTGATCACCGATTTCGGCACGGCCGTCGTGGTGGCGGTGGCGGTGGCGGGGCTCGGGTCGGTCGTGAGCAGCGTGGTGGGACTCGACGAGGACGAGCTGTTCTTCCGGCGGGCCGCGCGCCGTGGCGCCCTGGCCGGCACGTCCGGAGACGAGTCGATGCCGCCGGGAGTGCTGCTGCTGCAGATCGACGGGCTCGGCATCGACACGCTGCGGCGCGCCGTCCGCACCGGTGACATGCCCGCGGTCGCGTGGCTGCTCGATGACGGCAGCCACCTGCTCGCCGGGTGGCACACCGACTGGAGCTCGCAGACCGGCGCGAGCGTCTCCGGAATCCTGCACGGCACGAACGACGACATCATCGGGTTCCGCTGGTACGAGAAGGACCGCGACCGCGTGATGGCGTGCTCCAGCCCGGAGGACGCCGCGGAGATCGAGCGCCGGCACTCCGACGGGCGTGGCCTGCTCGCCGTCGACGGGGCGGCGCGGGCCAGCCTCTTCACCGGCGACGCGGCGCACACGAGCCTCACGATGAGCGCGTTGCCGCTGATCAGCGGGGCGGGCCGGCGCCGCCGCGGGCGGGACGGCGCCGGGGCCGGCTACTACGCCTACTTCGCCAACCCCGCCAACGCGCTGCGCACGGTGGCGGGCGCGCTGGTGGACATCGGGCGGGAGATCTCGGCGGCCGTGCGGCAGCGGCGGGCCGGGGTGCGGCCGCGGGTGAACCGGGGCGGTTTCTACCCGCTGGCGCGCGCGGGCACCACGGTGATCGCCCGCGACGTCGTGGTGTCGGCGATCATCGAGGACATGCTCGCCGGCCGGGCCGTGGTGTACGCCGACTTCATGGGCTACGACGAGGTCGGGCACCACTCCGGTGTCGAGCGCTTCGACACGCTGGCCGTGCTGCGGGGGATCGACCGGCAGATCGGGCGGCTGCACCGCGCCACCCAGCTCGCGCCGCGGCCCTACCACATCATCGCGCTCTCCGATCACGGCCAGACCCAGGGCTGGGCCTTCACCGACCGCTTCGGCGAGTCGATCGAGGCGCTGGTCGGGCGGCTGTGCGGCGAGCCGCAGCCCGACCCGCGCCGCGGGTCGCACTCGGCGGCGAGCCACACCGCCGAGAGCTGGCAGATCGACGCCGTGCTCGCCGAGGCGTCGTCCGGCGGTGGCCCGATCGCGCGCAGGCTGCGTGCCCGCGTGGAGCGCTCGGGTGCCGCCGACCGGCCGCGCACGCCCAGCGGCGAGCCGGGCGAGGGGGCGCGGGTCGCGCCCGGCATCGTGGTCGTGGCGTCCGGCCACCTCGCGACCGCGTCGTTCACCGAGCGCGAGGGGCGGGTCGAGCTGGAGACGATCGAGCGCGAGTACCCCGAGCTGCTTCCCTCGCTCGTCGACCACCCCGGGGTGGGGTTCGTGCTCGTCCGCAGTGCCGAGTTCGGGCCTGTTGTCCTCGGTCGCGACGGGCTGCGCAGGCTCGCCACCGACGTCGTCATCGGGGACGACCCGCTCGAACCGTACGGCCCACACGCCGCCGACCTCGTGCGTCGGGTCGACGGCTTCCCGCACTGCGCCGACGTGATGATCAACAGTCGGTACGACCCGGCGCGCGACGAGGCGTCGCCGTTCGAACCGCACGTGGGTTCGCACGGTGGGCTGGGCGGCGGGCAGACGCGCGGGTTCCTCCTGCATCCGGCCGACCTCCCGCCGCCCGGCGAGATCGTCGGCGCGGAGGCGCTGCACGGGGTGCTGCGCGGCTGGCTCACCCACCTCGGCCACCCGGAGCCGGCGGATGCCGGGCAGCCGACGGTGCCGGCAGCGGCGGAGTGACGGGACGCGCGACGTGCGAGGATCACCCAGGTGAGCGACCCCTTCGTCCTGGTGCACGGTGCGTGTCACGGCGGGTGGTGCTGGCGGCGGGTGGCGGCGCTGCTGCGGGACGCGGGCCACGAGGTGTTCACCCCGACGCTCACCGGCTTCGGTGAGCGGGCCCACCTGCTCAGTGCCGACGTCGGGCCGGACACCCTGGTCCAGGACGTCGTCGGGGTGCTGCAGCACGAGGAGCTGACCGACGTCGTGCTGGTCGGGCACAGCTTCGGGGCGCTCGTCGCGCTCGCCGTCGCGGAGCAGGCTCCGGGGCTGGTGCGGCGGGTCGTGCTGCTCGACGGGCTCGTGGTCGAGGCCGGCGAGCCGGGGTTCGCGGGGCTCCCCCCGAAATCCGCGGCCGCGCGGAGAGACGCGGCCGAGGCGTACGGCGGGCTCGCGTTCCCGCCACCCGGCGCCGCGGCGTTCGGCCTGAGCGACCCCGACGACATCGCCTGGGTCGACCGCAGGCTCACCCCGCACCCGCTGCGCACGTACGCCGAGCCGTTCCCGCTGCGCGCCCCGCTCGGCGGCGACCATCCGGTCACGTACATCTGCTGCACGGATCCGGCCTACCCGGCGATCCACTCCGCGCACGCGATCGCCCGCCGCGAGGGTTGGGATCTCCAGGAGCTCGCCGCCGGGCACGACGCGATGATCAGTGCGCCCGAGGCGACCGCCGAGCTGCTGATGCGTTAGGAGAGCGCGGTGCACACCGGGGGGCTCGAGGTACGCCATGGCGGCGGCACCGTGCGCGTGCCGGCCGGGCGGCCGTTCGTCATCGGGCGGGGCCCGGACGCGGACCTCGACCTGCCGCATCCGCGGGTGTCGCGCCGGCACGCGATCGTCGAGCTCACCCCGGGCGGCTGGACGCTCACCGACAGCTCCAGCAACGGCACTTTCCTCGAGGAAGACCGGATCACCGTGCTGCGGGTCGACCGCCCGGTGGTGGTGCGGCTCGGCCGGGGCACCGGGGCGACCACCGTCGAGCTGCTCCCGGTGGTGGGCTCGCCCGCGCCGCCTGCCGGGGCCGGGTCGATGCCGACGGTGGTGGCGGGGCTGCCGAACACCGCCCCGCCGGCGCCCGCCGCGGTGGGCTTCCCGCAGGGCTCCGGCCGCGACACCACGGTCCACATCGTCACCTCCGGCCGACTGACGATCGGGCGGCTCCCCGACAACGACGTGGTCCTGGACGACCTGCTCACCTCGCGGCGCCACGCCGTGCTGGAACGCCGCCCGGACGGTGGCTGGGACCTCGTCGACCTCGGCAGCGGCAACGGCACGTTCGTCAACGGCTCCCGCACGGCCCGGGCCACGGTCACGCCCGCGGACGTGATCGGCATCGGGCGCACCCTGCTGCGCCGCCACGGCGACCGGCTGGTGGCGGTCGTCGACTCCGGCGACGTGGCGTTCGCCGCGCACGGCCTGTCGGTCACCGTCGGTGGCGGCAAGCGGCTCCTCGACGACGTGTCGTTCTCGCTGCCCGGCCGCTGCCTGCTCGCCATCGTCGGACCGAGCGGCGCGGGCAAGTCCACGCTGTTGCGCGCGCTCACGGGCACGCGGCCCGCCGACCGCGGCCACGTCCGCTACGACGGGCGCGACCTCTACGCCGGGTACGACGAGCTGCGCCACCGCATCGGGCTGGTGCCGCAGGACGACGTCCTGCACCCGCAGCTCACGGTGCGCCGGGCGCTGCGGTTCGCCGCCCGCCTGCGGTTCCCGGCCGACGTCCCCGCCGCCGACCGGGACCGCCGCGTCGAGGAGGTCATCGCCGAGCTCGGCCTCACCGGCCAGACCGACCAGCGGATCGACACGCTGTCGGGCGGGCAGCGCAAGCGCACGAGCGTGGCCCTCGAACTGCTCACGAAGCCGTCGCTGCTGTTCCTCGACGAGCCGACGTCCGGGCTCGACCCGGGCCTCGACCGGTCGGTGATGCGCACGCTGCGCGGCCTCGCCGACGGCGCCGACGGAGCCGGGCGCACGGTCGTCGTCGTCACCCACAGCGTGCTCAACCTCGATGTCTGCGACCTGCTGCTGGTGCTGGCCCCGGGCGGGCACGTCGCCTACTTCGGGCCGCCGCGCGAGGCGCTCGCGTACTTCGGTGAGCGCGACTTCGCCGACATGTTCCTGCAGCTCGACCGCGTGCCCGGCGACGTGCTCGCCGCCCGGTTCAAGGCCTCGGCCCAGCATCGCCGTTACGTCGCCGCACCCACCGCGGCGCTGCCGCGGGTGCCGGAGCGGCCCGGGCCACCGCGCACCGCGCCGCGCCAGCAGGGGTGGCTCACCCAGCTGGGCGTGCTCTGCCGCCGCTACCTCGCGGTGATCGCGGCCGACCGCCAGTACGCGCTGTTCCTCGCCCTGCTGCCGCTGGTGCTGAGCCTGCTCGCGCGGCTGGTGCCGGGGTCGGCGGGGCTCTCGACCACGGCGGCGGTGGCCGAGCGGTCCGGCCAGCCGAACCAGCTGCTGCTCGTCCTGGTGCTCGGCGGGGCGTTGATGGGGATCGCGGCGTCGATCCGGGAGCTGGTCAAGGAGCGCCCGGTCTACCGCAGGGAGCGCGCGATCGGGTTGTCGCTGGGCGCCTACCTGACGTCCAAGATCCTCGTGCTGGGTGTGATCATCGCCGTCCAGGCCGCTCTGTTCACCGTGCTGGCCCTGATCGGGCACCGCCCGCCGGACGCCGCGGTCGTGCTCGGGTCCGCCGTGCTCGAGGTGCTGCTCGCGGTGGCCGCAGTGGCCGTGCTGACGATGGTCGCGGGCCTGGTGATCTCCGCGTTCATCGACAACGCCGACCGCGGCATGCCGCTGCTCGTGCTCGTGCTGATGTTGCAGCTGGTCGTCAGCGGTGGGCTGTTCCCGGTGCACGAGCGGGTGGTGCTGGAGCAGGTGGCGTGGCTGGTGCCCAGCCGGTGGGCGTACGCGATGGGTGCGTCGACGATCGACCTGAACCCGACCGTCCGCAGCGGTCCGGACTCCCTGTGGGAGCACACGTCCGGCACGTGGCTGCTCGCGGTGGGAGTGCTCGCCGCCCAGCTGGTGGTCCTCATGGGGATCGCTGCCTGGCTGCTGCGCCGCCAGGACCCGGTCCGCCGATAGTTCCGTGCGGGATCGTTCCGTTCCGGATCGTCTGTACCCTGGCTCCATGGACACGCGCAGCGACGACGAGATCCGGTCCGATCTCTCCTACCTCTTCGACAAGGCGAGCCAGGCGCTCGCGGCGCGGATGGGCACGGTGCTCGGGGAGCTGGGCATGAGCGTGCGCGACTACTGCGTGCTCTCGAAGGCCGGCGCGCACGAGCTGACGCAGAGCGAGCTCGCCGAGCTGGCACTGCTGGACAAGACCACGATGGTGGTCACGTGCGACCACCTCGAGAAGGCCGGCCTGGCGCAGCGCACGCCCTCGCCCACCGACCGGCGCGTGCGGATCGTGCGCACCACGGACGCGGGCGACGAGGCCGTCGCGAAGGCGCGGAGCGTGATCGACGACCTCTACGCCGAGGTGCTCGGCGTGCTGGCGCCCGAGCAGCGCACCGCACTGCTGGACGCGCTGCTGACTCTGGTCACCCACGACGGCCCGCTGTCCGCCGTCGAGCCGAACCCGCACGCGCCGCGCCGGAAGCGGGGCGCGTGACCGTCCCGAAGTAAGCAATCTCAGACGAGATTGTCTGTTAAAAAACTATCTGCTACGGTCAGTCTCATGACGAGTTCGACCGCCCTCACAGACCGCTCCGCGCCATCCCGCTGGCTCGCGCTCGCCGTGCTGTGCGGCGCGATGCTCATGATCATTCTCGACGGCACGATCACCAGCGTCGCGCTGCCGGTGCTGCAGGCCGAGCTGGGCTTCACCACGGCAGGGCTGGCCTGGACGGTCAACGCCTACCTGGTGCCGCTGGGCGGCCTGCTGCTGCTCGCCGGCCGGCTCGGCGATCTCTACGGCCGCCGCCGGATGCTGCTCGCCGGCCTCACGCTGTTCGTGCTCGCCTCGCTGCTCTGCGGGCTGGCGATCGACGCCGGGACGCTCATCGCGGCCCGGTTCGTGCAGGGGATCGGCGCCGCGATGGCCTCGGCCGTGGTGCTCGGCATGGTCGTGGCGCTCTTCCCGGAGGCGGGGGAGCGGGCGCGGGCGATGGGCGTCTACGCCTTCGTCGGCGCCGCCGGGGCGTCCATCGGCACCCTGCTCGGCGGCGTGCTCACCGACACCGTCGGCTGGCGCTGGATCTTCCTGGTCAACGTGCCGATCGGCGTGGCAGCGGTGCTGCTCGCGCTGCGCTACGTGGCCGCCGACCGCCCCGCCGACCGGTCGGCGCGACCCGACGTCCTCGGCGGCCTGCTGGTCACGGCCGGTCTGGTGCTCGCGGTGTTCACGATCGTCGATACCTCGGGGCTCGGCGTCCGGCTCGGGATGGGTGTGGCCGCCGTCGCCCTGCTCGTCGGATTCGTCGTCCGCCAGCGGCGGGCCGCTGAGCCGCTCGTCCGGCTCGGGATCTTCCGCTCACGGGCGGTCTCCGGCGGCAACGCGGCGCAGCTGCTCATGGTGGCGGGCATGCTCGGTTTCCAGTTCGTCGCGGCGTTGTACCTGCAGCGGGCGCTCGGGTACGCCCCGGCGCAGACCGGGTTCGCGCTGCTGCCGATCACGCTCACGATCGCGCTGGTGTCGCTCACCGTCTCGGGTCGGCTGATCGCGCGCTCCGGCACCCGGACGGTCCTGCTCGCCGGCGAGATCCTGCTGGTCGTCGGCCTGTTGCTGCTCACCCGCACGCCGGTCGGCAACTACGCGGTGGACGTGCTGCCGTCGATGCTGGTGCTCGGCATCGGCGCCGGCCTCGCCCTCCCCGCGGTCACCACGGTGATGATGTCCGACGCCACGCCCGAGGACGCCGGGCTCGCGTCCGGCCTGGCGAACACCAGCCAGCAGGTCGGCGGCGCGCTGGGCACCGCGGTGCTCGCCGCCCTCGCGGCGGCCGGCACCGGCGCCGCCACGGCCGCCGGCGCCCCCCTGACCGAGGCGCTGACCAGCGGCTACCACCTGGCGTTCTTCGCGAGCGCGGTGGCGGTGGCGGCCGCCGGAGTCCTCACGGTGACGGTGCTCCGCCGCCACTGAGTTGCGTCCGACGCTTGCCCGGACCGGGCATCCTTAGGATCTGCAGCGTGAGCAATGCCAACGACCGCGTCGACGGGAGCCCGGTGGCCGGGCCGCTGGCCGGGGTACTCGTCGCCGACTTCTCCCGCATCCTCGCCGGTCCGTACGCCACGATGCTGCTCGCCGACCTCGGCGCCACCGTGATCAAGGTCGAAGGCCCGGGCACCGGGGACGACACCCGTACCTGGGTGCCGCCGACCAGTGAGGACGGCACCGCCACGTACTACCTGTCGATCAACCGGAACAAGCGGTCGATCGTGCTCGACCTCGCCGACCCGGCCGACCTCGACGTCGCGCAGCGGCTCGCCGCGCGCGCCGACGTCCTGATCGAGAACTTCAAGCCGGGTGGCCTGGCGCGCTTCGGGCTCGACCACGGGTCGGTCTCGGCGGCCAACCCGGGGATCGTCTACTGCTCCATCAGCGGATTCGGGTCCGCGGGCGGGGCGGCGCTGCCCGGCTACGACCTGCTCGTGCAGGCCACGTCCGGCCTGATGAGCCTGACCGGTGACGCGGACGGGCCGCCCTACCGCGCGGGCGTCGCCGTCTTCGACGTGATCACCGGGCTGCACGCGGCTGTGGCGATCCTGGCCGCGCTGAACCACCGCGAACGCACCGGCGAGGGACAGCGGGTGGAGACGAACCTGCTGTCCGCGGCGCTGTCCGGGCTGGTCAACCAGACGTCCGCGGTGCTCGCCGGCGGAGTCGTGCCCGGCCGGCTCGGCAACGCGCACCTGAGCCTGTTCCCGTACGAACCGCTTCCCACCGGCGATGGCGAGCTGATCGTCATCGCCGGCAACGACGGCCAGTTCCGCAAGCTCGCCACCGCGATCGGCGCTCCCGAGCTGCTCGACGACCCGCGCTTCGCCTCCATGGGCTCGCGCAACGCCCACCGTGACGAGCTGCGCCCGCTGCTGCTCGCGCGGCTGGCCACGAAGACGGCGCAGGAGTGGTTCGACATCCTGGCGCCCGCGGGCGTCCCGTGCGGCCCGATCAACACGATCGACGAGGGCCTGGCGCTGGCCGAGCGCCTCGGCCTCGAACCGGTGGTGGAGCCGGGCGGCGTGCCGAGCGTCCGCAACCCGGTGACGTACTCGGCGTCGCCCCCGTCCTACCGCAGGCCGCCGCCCGCGCTGGACGCGGACGGCGAGGCGGTCCGGGCGTGGCTCCTGTCGGACTGACGACATTGCAGCAAAGCCACTTTCCCGCAACCAGGTTGCGGGAAAGTGGCTTTGCTGCAATCAGGGACCGTCAGTTGCCCCCGCCGAACGGGTTGCCGAAGGGGTTCTGGCCGCCGAAGGGGCTGCCGCCTCCGCCTCCGCCCCCGCCGCTTCCGCCGCCGCTGGGGCTGGTGGTCGCCGCCTGGTCGGGCTGGCTGCCCAGCGTGACGTTCACCGTGCGCTCGGCGCCGCCGTTGGTGACGGTCAACGCGACCTGCTCGCCGGGGGAGTGGGCCCCGACGCGGGCCATGAGGTCGGCGAAGTCGGCCACCGGCGCGTCACCGACCTGGGTGACGACGTCGCCGTTCCGCAGCCCGGCCGCCTCGGCAGGCGAGCCCGGCTGAACGGCCGCGATCTGCGCGCCGTCGTCGCTGCCGGCGCTGATGCTGCCCTGCACCCCGAGCACCGGCTTGGTGGCGGAGCCGGAGTCCATGATCTCCTGGGCGACGCGGCGGGCCTGGTCGATCGGGATCGCGAAGCCGAGCCCGATGCTGCCGGCGTTCTGCCCGCCGGCGGTCTCGATGGCCGAGTTGATGCCGACGACCTGGCCCTCGAGGTTCACCAGCGGGCCACCGGAGTTGCCCTGGTTGATCGGGGCGTCGGTCTGCAGCCCGTTGTAGACGACCGCCGAGCCGTCCTCGCCCTGCACCGTGACGGTGCGGTCGAGCGCGCTCACGATGCCGGTGGTGACGGTGCCGGTGAGGCCCCGCGGCGATCCGATCGCCACGACGGGCTGCCCGACCACCAGCGAGGAGCTGTCGCCGAGCGTCGACGGGGTGAGCCCGGAGGCGCCCTGCAGCCGGATCACCGCGATGTCGTAGCTCGGCGAGGTGCCGACGACGGTGGCCGGGTGCTCGCTGCCGTCGGAGAGGGTGACGGAGAGGTCGCGGCTGCCGGCGACGACGTGGTTGTTCGTCAGGATGTCGCCGTTCGCGCTGAGGACGACGCCGCTGCCCTCGGCCTCCCCCTGCGCCAGGGTGGCGCGGATGTCGACGGTGCTGGGCAGCACGGTCTGCGCGGCGGCGGTGACCGATCCGGGCGCGGCGTCCACGGCGCCGGAGCCCTGCGGCGACGAGGTGAGGGTGGTGCCGGGCCGGTCGCCGAGCAGCGCGTAGGCGCCGCCGAAGCCGGCGCCGCCGCCGACGAGGCCGGCGATCACCGCGGCGGCCACGATCGTGCCCATCCCGCGCTGCTTGCGCGGCTGGGGCGGCAGCATGGCCGTGGGCGGGCCCTGCAGGTGGTGGGGTGGGGGCGGGAAGAAGCCGTGGGACGGGCCGGGCGGCGGGCCGAACCCGGGCGGACCGGACGGGTCGGCGGGCGGGGCCTGCTGGCCGTCGGCGGCGCCCTGCGCGTGCGCCGGTCCCGCGGCGCCCGCGTACGACGGAACGGGGTACTGGGCGGTGCGGGAGTCACCGGTCGCGGCGCTCGCGTCCCGGCCGTGCTCCCTCTGCTCGTCGCTCATAGCTCTGACGATGCGCCCGGATTCTGAGGCTGTCCTGAGGACCACCTGGGAATACCAGCCGAAACGCCTGATCGGGCTACCGGGACCTCGGTCGGAGGAGTGCCGCGGCCACGTCGGCGTGCGCGCGGCCGTCGCCCCACACCGTGAGCGACGGCGCCGGTGGGCGCCACGCCCCGGGCAGGCCGACATGCACGGCCACCGCGTCGGGCCGGGCTGCTCGCGCGGCGCCAAAGGAGGCCGAGGGCCCGTGCACCACGACGACGAGCGGCCGGTCGGCGGGTGTGTCCGGGCCCGCCGTCACCGTGGGGTCGTGGCGGCGCAGCGCCCCCACGATGCGCGGTTCGCCGGCCCGGCCGTCGGCGATGTTCAGCGCCCCGCGCAGGTCGAGCACGTGCGCTCCCGGCCCGACGCGCACGTCCCCGGCCACCTCGGTGACCCGGTGCACCACCTGCGCGCCGAGCTCGAACCCCGTCTGATCGTGTCTCCCGCGCGGCCCGGCGGCGGCCCGCACCCATGCGGAGAGGCCCGCGACCCGCCCTCCGGCCTCGGCCACCCGCTCCCGGGGCAGGCTGCCGTCGCGAAGAGCGGCCAGCAGCGCGTCGCGCACCGCGGCGTAGCCGGCCTCGTCGTCGTAGCCGTTCTGCGGGTTGCCGACGCAGACCAGGTCGACGCCCGCGGCCACGGCCGCGACGGCACCGGGACCCATCCCCACCGTGGCCGCGATCGCGGCCATGTCGACGGCATCGCTGATCACCACGCCGTCGAAGCCGAGCTCGCGGCGCAGGAGCGACAGGAGCGGCGGGCTCATCGTGCCCGGCCGGTCGTCGAGCGCCGGGAACAGCACGTGGGCGGTGAGCACGCATCGCGCCCCGGCCGAGACGGCGGCGGCGAACGGCGGCATGTCCCGCGCCCGCACCGTGGCCACGTCGTCGCCGACCACCGGGAGGTCCCGGTGCGAGTCGACGGTGGTGCAGCCGTGGCCGGGGAAGTGCTTGGCGGTGGCGGCGGTGCCCGCGCCCTGCAGCCCGCGCACGAACGCCGCGGTGTGTCGGGCCACGAGCTCCGGAGTGGCGCCGAAGGACCGGATGCCGATCACCGGGTTCTCCGGCTCCGCGTTGACGTCGGCCACCGGGGCGAGTGCGAGGTCGATCCCGAGATCCCGGCACCGCGCGCCGATCCCGGCGGCCACCGCCTCGGTGACGGTGACGTCGTCGAGCCGCCCGAGTGCGGCTGCCCCGGGCCAGGCCGGCCCGCCGGTGGCGTCCAGCCGCGTGACCGAGCCGCCCTCCTCGTCGGACGCGACGAGGAAGTCCGAACGCCGGCCGTGCAGAGCCGCGGTGAGCGCCGGGAGGTCGGGGCCGACGTTCCCGGCGAAGAGGCATACCCCCGCCAACCCCGCGTCGGTGGCGCGCGCGAGCCAGTCGGGCACCGTGGTGCCGGTGAAGCCCGGCAGGATCACCGCGTTGACCAGATCCTCGTCGGTGATCACCCCTTGACCGCCCCCGCGACGAGGCCGTCGGTGAGCCGCTTCTGCGCGATCACGAAGAACACCATCACCGGGATCGTGATCAGCGTGGACGCGGCCATCACCGCACCCCAGTCGGTGGCGTGCTGCCCGAAGAACCGGCGCAGCCCGACGGCCACCGTGTAGTTCTGGTCGTCGGACATGAACGTCAGCGCGAAGATGAACTCGTTCCACGCCACGATGAAGGAGAAGACGCTCGTGGCCACGAGCCCCGGTGCCACCAACGGCAGCAGCACCGAGCGGAACATCCGGCCCCAGGACGCCCCGTCCAGGTAGGCGGCCTCCTCCAGCTCGACGGGCACCGCCGCGACGAAACCGCGCAGCGTCCAGATCGCGAACGGCAGCGAGAACGCCAGGTACACGACGACGAGCCCCACCAGGGTGTCGAGCATCGCCACGTTGCGGGCCTGGATGAACAGCGGGATGACCAGTGCCTCCACCGGCACCATCTGGATGACGAGCATCATCACCAGCACGGAGGTGCGGAGCCGGAAGCGGAACCGGGCGACGGCCACGGCGGCCAGCAGCGCGAGCAGCGCCCCGGCCAGCACGGTGCCGAGTGCGACGATCAGCGAGTTCGTCAGGTACCGCCCGAAGCCGCCCTCGCCGATGACGTAGGCGAAGTTCCGGAACGTCCACTCGTCCGGCCACAGCGTGCGCGATCCGGCGTTCGCCTCGCCGTTCAGGGCGGTGACGACCATGAGGTAGACGGGGAACAGCGTGAACACGAGCACGCCCGCGACGCCGAGACCCTTCGCCGCGGTTCTCACAGCTCCTCCTCCCGGAACAGCAGCCGCAGGTAGGCCACCGTGACCACCAGCAGCAGCGCGGTGAGCAGCACCGCGATGGCGGCGCCCAACCCGTACCGGTTCTGCGCGAACGACTCCACGTACGACCAGGTGCCGAGGTTGAGCACGCTGCGGTTGACCCCGTCACCGCCGGGCATCAGGTAGATCTGGGTGAACACCTTGAAGTCCCAGATCGTCGACAGCACGGTGACCACCGCGAACACCTGTCGCAGCATGGGGAACGTCAGCGACCAGAACCGGCGCCACGCGCTCGCGCCGTCCATGATCGCCGCCTCGGTGAGCTCCTGGGGGATGGTCAGGAGCCCGGCGAGCACCGTGAGCGCCACGAACGGGAACCCGTGGTGCACCACGTTGAGCGCGGCCACGGCGTAGAACGACAGGCGCCCGGCGAACGGGTTGGCGGTGGTGGCGTCCACGAGGCCGAGTGCGTCGAGCGCCTGCACCGCGATGCCGTCGCCCGGCGTGAAGATGAAGACCCACACGTAGGTGCCGGTGACGGCCGGGATCGCCCAGGCCACCATGATCGCGGTGGTGACGATCCCGCGGACGGCCGGGGAGAGCCGGGCGAGCAGCAACGCCACCAGGGTGCCGAACACCACCGTGAGCGCCACCGCCACCACGGCGAACACCACGGTGTTGGGCAGCACGGTGGTCCACAGGTCCGCGTTGCCGAGCAGTTCGGTGTAGTTGTCGAGCCCCACCCAGTCGGTGCGGCCGGACACGAGCTCGCGCAGGCCGAAGTCCTGCAGGGAGAGCACCAGCACCCGGAAGAGCGGGTAGAGGAGCAGCCCGCCCATCACCAGCAGCGCCGGTGTGAGCAGCAGCCACGGCCGTGCCACGCCCGCGCGGCGACGCGGCGGGCGCGGGACGGGGCGGACCGCCTCGTCGCGACGGGTCCGCTCGGCGACCGTCACGATGCCGCCTCCCCGGGGGTACGTGCGTCGGCGGTCATGCGCCGTTGGCGAAGATCTCGTTCATCTCCGCCGCCGCGGTGGACGTGGCCTGCTCCACGGTGGCCTCACCGGTGAGGATGGAGCGCATCATCGCCGCGATCGTCTTCTTGCCCTGGATCTGGCCGAACGTCGGGGTGACCGGCACGCTGCGCCCGGACTCGAGCATCTGCTGGGCGAACGGCGCGACCAGGGGATCGGGTGACTGCACCGCCTGGTCGAGCTCCGCCGTGGTGCCCGGGAAGTAGCTGGACTCCTGCGCCCACTTGGTGGAGAACTCACCGGCCCCCATCATCTCGACGAGCTGCCACGCCAGGTCCTGCTCGTCGCTGGTCTCGAAGATCGACAGCACCGATCCGCCCACCACCGAGGGCGCGAGCCCACCGGTCGGGCCGGGGATGGGGAAAGCACCGATCTTGCCCTGCAGGTCGGGGGCCGCCTCGAGGATCGCCTTCGGCGTCCAGCTGCCGGAGAACATCATCGCGGACTGGCCCTTGGTGAAGGAGTCGCGCACGTCCGTCTCCCGCCAGGTGGCCGCCGCCGGGGTGGAGAACCCGTGCGCCGTCGCGAGGTCGGCGTAGAACCGGATGCCGGCGCGGGACTGCGGGGAGTCGACGCCGCTGGTCGAGGCATCGCCGTTCTGCGTGGCGATCTGCCCGCCCGTGCCCCACAGGAACGGGTAGACGACGAACTCGTTGTCGCCCGCGATCGGCAGCGGCAGCATGTCGGGCCGCGCCTCCTTGATGCGTTGTCCGACGGCCACGAGCTCGTCCCACGTGGTGGGCGGCTGCAGCCCCAGCTCGGCGAACACGTCGGTGCGGTAGACGATCGAGCGCACGCCGGCGTACCAGGGCAGGCCGTAGAGCGAGCCGTCGAGCGTGCCCGCCTCGACCAGGCCGGGGAGCAGGCGGTCGGACAGGCCTGCCTGCTGCACCCGCGGGGCGAGGTCGACCAGCGCGCCCGTGTCGCCGAACTCGCCCACCCAGGTGGTGCCGATCTCGGCGACGTCCGGTGTGGTCTGGCCGGCGATGGCGGTGGTGAACCGGTCCTTCGCCGCGCCCCACTGCATGAACTGGACGTCCAGGGTCGCACCGGTGCGCTGCTGGAACGCCGCCGAGAGCTCGTCGAAGAACGGCTGGACGTTCGGGTTGGTGCCTTCCATGATCCAGACGGTCAGCGCGCGGTCCCCGCCCCCACCGGGGGCGGCGTCACCGTCCTGGCCGGCGCAGCCCGTGAGGGCCAATGCCGCCGCGGCGGTGACGGCGACGGCGCTTCGTCGCGCCGTTCGGGATCCGGGGAGCGACCACATGGGGTTCCCTTCCGACTTTTGAGACCAGAGGTCTAATGTCGAGGAACTGTAGTGTCGGTCACCCTGGCGGCGTCAAGCTACGTGCGGTAATAGGTCATGACGGGAAGATGTCGGCCATGATCCGGTAGCGGTCGCCCCGGTACACCGACCGCACGAACTCGGCCACCCGGCCGCCGTCCACCCGGCAGGTGCGCTCGAAGCAGAACGCGGGTGCCCCCGGTTCGACGCCGAGTACGGCGGCGTCATCGACACTGGTGAGCGCGGCCTCCGCGGTCTGGGTGCCGGACGCGATCCGGTGCCCGTAGCGCTCGGCGAGCAGCTCGTAGTAGGAGCGGTCCTCCAGATCGGCGCCGGTCAGCCCCGGCACGAGGTCGGCCGGGACGTGCAGGTCCTCCACCGCCATCGGTTCCGCGTCGGCCAGCCGCAACCGCCGCACGTGCAGGACGGGCGTGCCGGGCGGCACCTCGAGCAGTGCGGCCAGCATGACTCCGGCGGGGGAGTGGCCGGACCCCAGCGTGCGGCTGCCGGGGCGCAGGCCGCGGGAGCGCATGTCGGCCGAGAACGAGTTGGCCGCGAGCCGGTGTGCCACCTTCGCCGGCGCCACGAACGTGCCGGCGCCCTGCCGGCGCACGAGCATGGCATCGGCCACCAGGCCGTCGACGGCGCGGCGCAGCGTCATCCGCGCGACGCCGAGCTCGCGCGCCAGGTCGCGCTCGGCCGGGAGCGGCTCGCCGGGGGACATCGCGGCGATCAGCTCGGCGAGCCGCGCGCGCAGGCGACGCTGTTTGTCGGTCTCCGTCGGCGGCGCGCTCATAGCCCATTGGTACACCAGCGGTGCGTCGTGAGCGAATATCTGTTGCACCGAACCCGCTGTCAGGAGTTTCCTGACGGCATGGACGACTGGATCGACATCGCCCTGAGCGTCGACATCACTCCCGCGGCCGCCGCCGTGCAGGTCGCGGCCGTCACCGAGGCCGGCCGGCAGGCCGACGCGCTGCTCGGCGAGCCGCCGCTGCCCGGGAGCCTGGAGTGGCACGCCGAGGAGGGCACCGGCGTCCCGGCCCAGCGGCAGCGCGCCTGGGAGCTCCTGCAGCTGCGCATCGGGCTCGGCGCGGGGCTCGACCCGCTGCCCGTGCTCGTCGGGCTCCGCCGCGCCGGCGCCAGCTGGGAGCAGATCGGTCGGGCGGCCGGCATCACGCGCCAGTCGGCGCACGAACGCTGGGCGCCACAGGTCAGCGCTGTGCTCGAGCCGCGCTACACCTGATCATGCGACGTCGCCGCGTAGCCCTCCATCACGTCCGCCAGCTCCTTCGGGCGGCTGAGCGCGACGCAGTGGCTGCCCGCGATCTCGTCGGGGACGATGCCCAGACGGTCGGCCACCAGCCGGCGGAAGAAGTCGGGCGGGAAGAAGCGGTCCTCGCTGCAGAGCAGGAACCTCGTCGGCACGTCCGGCCACGCGTCCAACGGCCACGGAGCGGCGGTCGCGGCGCTCGACGGATGCGCACGCTCCTTGCTCATCGCCTCCTCGGCCAGCTCTCGCGGTACGTCGTGGTAGAAGCTCACGAGTGGGTCCGCGTTGCCGGTCAGGCCGCCATCACGCTCGGCCTGCTCGGCCACCGCGCCGGCGTAACCGGTGTTGGCCCACCAGTCGTCCGGTGACTCACCCGGCGACGGGATCATGCCGGCCAGCAGGACCAGCACATCGGCGGGCAGTCGATCGGCGACCAGCGGCGCGGTGAACGCACCGAACGAATGGCCCACGACCATCAGGTTCTGCTTCGCGCCGACGGCCTCGACCACGGCGTCGGCGTAGTCCACGAGGGTCTTCGACTCGTCGTCGCCCGGGAGGTCGGGAGCCACCACGTCGTGTCCACGGGCTCGCAGCTCGGCTTCCACCAGGTGCCAGTACCAACCGACGTCTCCGCCGCCGTGGATCAACACGAAGGTGCTCATCGCGCTCCTCAAGTTCTGGTCTCTGCCGTACACGGCCACGCTATGGGCGAGACGCCATCGCGAAAAGCGATGGTTTCCGATGATTTCGATCGATGCCAGCGATGGGAGGCTCTTTCCGTCAACTGGCGCATGCTGTCGATGCATCGGTCAGGGTGGGCGTGGGGCGCTCGGCCGGCGCGGGATACGGGGAACTCGGTCGGTGGTGCATCGGGCGGATGCGGTGGCTGATGATCGGTCCGAGGTGAGGGTGGAATGCCCTGCTCAGGGCGCTGCGCCGGGTCTCGGAACGATCAAGCGGGTCGTTTCATGGTCATGTCGACACCACCGCTGTTCGATCTTGATCTGAGAACCGTGGTGTCGATATGACCATGAAAAGGTCGGTTTGGCGCGCCGTCCCCGACCCGGACCGGACGGCGAACGCCCACCAGCGGGCCCCTGGTGGGCCACCCCGGTTCGTGTGGTCCCGAACAGTGACCGCAGGGTGACCACGAGTCGAGCTGCGCAGGTGATCTTCGGCAGCCGGTACCCGACCTGGGCGGACCCGACCCCGTGACCCCCGACGAGCCGCTCGGGTTGCCTCCGTCCCGGACTGCCGAGTGGATCTCAACGCAACGTCCGGTGCTCACCCTGCGCGGATGGATCGGGACCCCAGCCAGTCCCCACGCACCCCACGGGGGCGGTCTCGTCCACAACCGCCGTGCCCCCGCCTCGGGGACGGCCGGCAGCGTAACCACGGGGTTCGGTAGTGCTGCCCACTCGACCACGTCCACGGGGTGCGGGGTCGGGGTGAACGGGTGGGTTCACGAGGAAATCCTGCTGGCGGGGGTGGTTGCGTGCGCTGCGAGTCGGGAACGGCGCGCCCAGGCGACGGTCTCTTGATCAGGTGAAAGCCGCGGCGAAGCGGAGGCCCTTGATCATGTAGGGGGAGCCGACAGAGGTCGTGATCGGTCGGATCGTGACCTGGGCCGCGCATATGAGGGTGTTGCCGAATCAGGCGTGTCGGTGCCCACGACGCCCGTGATGGCGTCGGCGCACCTGGTGTCTGCTCGCGCACCCCTTGTCGGGTCACGCGGCCCGTCGACGGGTCGCGTGGGCCGAGAACGGGTGTGTGAGCGGCGAAGATCATTCCGAGAAGCGCACCACCGCCTCCGCACGGGCCTTGATGCACCTTTCGCGCCGATCATGGCGGCCGGCGCCGACGCCGGCGGCCCCGCCGGCCCATGACTGCCGATCGAGTTCGATCTTCCTCGCTGGATCCAGGCGTTAGCGGCGCCGACGTGCCCGTTTAGGGTCGGCTAAGCGGATTTTGCAGTTCAGCCGCTGCGTCGAACGCTCGTAGCGTCGGCCGCGATATGGACGGATTCCTGCTCGCGTTCGCCGTCAGCTTCGGGGTGGTCTTCGTCGCCGAGCTCGGCGACAAGTCCCAGCTGATGGCGCTCACGTTCGCCACCCGGTACCGGGCGCTTCCCGTGCTCGTCGGCATCACCCTGGCCACGACGGCGGTGCACCTGCTCTCGGTCGCCGTCGGGCACGGCCTCGGCGCCGCGCTCCCCACCGGCGGGATCGCGCTGGTGGCCGCGGTCGCGTTCGTCGGGTTCGGCGCCTGGACCCTGCGGGGCGACCGGCTCACCCCGGCCGAGCGGGCCAAGGCCGAACGGGCCACCGGCTCGGCCGTCCTCACCTCGTCGGTGGCGTTCTTCCTGGCCGAGCTCGGCGACAAGACGATGCTCGCCACGATCACCCTCGCCACGCAGTACGGCTGGTTCGGCGTGTGGGTCGGTTCCACGCTCGGGATGGTGGCCGCGGACGCGCTGGCGATCGTCGTCGGGCGGAAGTTGGGGCGGCACCTGCCCGAGCGGGCCGTTCAGATCGGCGCCGCGGTGCTGTTCTTCCTGTTCGGCGGGTCGCTCGCGGTGGACGCGGTGGGGCAGCTCGTCGGCCGCTCCACCTGGGCGGTGCTCGCGGACGTGCTGGACCACCACGCCGCCGGCTGGATCGCGCTGTCGATCGCCGTCGCCGTTGCCGTGCTGGCGGCGGTCGGTGGGCGTCGCCTGCTGCACGCCTCGCCCGCCCGGCGCGCGATGGGGCTGGCCGCGCGCGTGCCCGGCTCGCCCGCATGGTGGTCGCGGCTGCTGTACGGCCTCGCCACGGTGCTCGGCCTCGTGGCGCCACTGCTCGTCGGCGCCGACGTGATCGACCCGATCGCGCTGTTCGACGACCCGGGCGTCGTGGTGATCGGCGCCGGGCTCGCCCTGCTCGGAGTGGCCCTGGTGCTCGCCTCGCAGCTGGAGCTGCGGCGCGGCGGCCCCGCCGACCCGGTGCTGGCGAGCCGCGGCCTGCGGTCCCGGATGCGCAACCCCGGGCTCAGCGGCATCGTGCTCGCCACCGCCGGCACCCTCGTGATGGTGCCGACGCTGGTGGCAGTGCTGGCCGCCGTGCTGCTGGTCGTGTCCGTGCAGATCCAGGTGCGGGCCGTGCGCGAACCGACGTTGGTCCGGCTCCACGGCCAGGACTACCTGTCCTACGCCGCGCGTACCGGCCGCTTCCTACCCCGGATGACGCTCTCCCGGTCGTGAGCGGATACGGGTGCCGGAGCACTCGTATCCACTCACGGCGTCAGGACTTGGACCAGGCGCCGCCGGACATGGCGGCGGAGCGGACGCGGAAGCCGGCCGTGCCCTCCACGATGTCGCGGCGGAGCTGGGTCTTCGTGCGGCCCGTGGAGTTGACCGTGGGGCCGAGGGCCCGGGCGATCTCCTTCAGCACCGGGACGGTGAACTCGGCGCCGAGGTTCTGCAGGTACTCCGCCACCTCGCCGGGCGTGGCGAACCCGTTGATCTCGGCAACGGCACCCGTGATGTCGACGTTCGACGGCGGCCGGTTCGCGACCTCGCGCCGCATCGAGCGGGACGCCCCCGGCTCGTAGACGAGCTTCCCCTCGCCGGACGCGATGTCCTGGAGCTGCTCGCGGCTGAGCGACTCCAGCAGTGCGACCGCCTTCTGCAGGGCGATCGCGAGCGGCGGCGACGGGAGCGGGGAGCTGGGGAGCGACTCGATGTCGATCGGCTCGTGACCCATCATGCCGCGATCCTCTCGAGACGGCCCGACAGTTCGGACACCATGTCGCGCAGCTCGCGGGTAGCCGCCCGCCCCGTGCCGCCGAGTATCACCGGGACGCCGTGTTCGGGAGCCGGGCCGTAGACGGCCTTGCTGTCGCGGATCGTCGTGGCGAACGTCGGCACCTCGCGGGCCTCGATCCGGCTGATCACGCTGCGCTGCGCCTCGATCGGGGCGCCGTTCGTGTTCTGCACCATCGTGAACACGACGGACGCAGCGGGCCGCTCGACCGGCACCGGGGAGTGCTCGTTGTACTCCTCGACGAACGAGCGGATCTTCAGGCCGAGCGAGTCGATGCCGTTGGTGGACAGGTAGTCCGGCTTCGTCGGGATCAGCAGCAGGTCGCTGGCCGCGACGGCGTTCTTGGCGATGAGTCCGAAGTTGGGGGCGCAGTCGATGAGCACCGTGTCGTACTCGGCGAAATCCTCGTGGGCGAGCATCTCGCGCAGCCGCCCGTGCAGCTCGCCGAAGCGTTCCTGGCCCGTGAGCAGTTCCGCCGCGAGGTTGGTCTCCACGTCCGTGAGGTCGCGGTGGGCGGCGATCAGGTCGAGTCGTCCGCTGCCGCGTGCCAGCTTGTCCTGGACGCGCGGCGGGGTGGAGACGAGCTTCGCCGGGGTCTCGGCGTTGTCGCTCCCGATCCGATCGAACCAGTGCTTGATCGTCTTGTCCGGCAGCAGGTCAGCCGTCCACTCGCTCTGGGTGAAGAACGAGATCGTGAGGCTGGCTTGGCCGTCCAGATCGACGAGCAGCACCTTCTGACCTCGGGCCGCGAACCCGGCGCCGAGGTTGGCCGTGAGGGTGGTCTTGCCCACCCCTCCCTTGTGGTTGATGACGGCGACGACCTTCACCCGTTCTCCTCCCGCAGCACGCCGCGCGAACGATGCCATACGCCCGGAGGAGGGCTGCATGTAGGCTGATCGGCTATTGCCGACTGCTCCATGCGGCGGCATCGGCGCACCGGCCGAGGGGTGAGACTTTAGGGCGACGCCTGTGGCGCCGAGCACCGGGGCCCCGGCCGGGATTGGATCACGCAGGCGCTCTACCTGCAGTGATGTCCGCCGCAGTCGGTGGCGCGGCGCCGAGGGGTCAGGTAACCCGAATGCGCGCCGGCAAGGATCACTCGATCGGGTGAGTCATCACCATGATGGCCGCCGACGATCATCACGCAGTGCCGACGTCACGCCGACCGGCGACACCCGATCAGCGGTCGTAATCGTCGTCGTCCGGTACGACCAGCCGCTGCTCCACGACATCAGCGGGGTCGGCCTCGGTCGGCAGCTCCTCCGGGTCGGCCCCGAGCTCCTCGCCGTTCTCGGCGGGCTCGGCGCTCTCCAGCTCGGCCACGTCGGCGTCCGGCTGCTCGATGCGCATGCTGTCCCTCCGTCGTACTGGGTGGTCGACGTACTGGGGTGCTCGTCGAGTGTGCCCGCCGGGGCGAGGGCCCACACCACCCGAGCGGGTCGGGCGACCGCCCGCCTCAGGCGGGCGCGGCGGCCGTGCGCGTGGTCTGGGTGAGGATCGCGGCCGCGAGTGGGGAGATCACAGTGCGGTTGATCGCGTGGCCCATCCCCGGGATCCGGACCAGCCGGCCGTGCCCGAGCGAGCGAGCGAGCACGCTGGCGTTGGGCGGCGGGAAGGCCGGGTCCTCCGGTGCCTCGATCACGAGCGTCGGCACGGTGACGCCGGCCAGCTCGGCGCCACGCCCCAGGCCGTCGGTGTCCATCTGCGCGTGCGCCACCACCGGGTCGTGCCGACCGGCGTGGGCGATCACCCGCTCCTCCAGCGCTCGGAACTCCGCGGGGTCGAACAGGGTGCCGGAGCCGTTGAGCAGTCGCCAGTGCTCCACCCGCCACGCGAGCTCGCCCGCAAGGTCGCGCGGGTCGTCCAGCTCGGCCCACAGGCGCAGCAACGCCTCGTCCGGGCCGGGCAGAGCCGGTAGGGGCGAGGGTCCGGCGAACGGCAGCGGGCCCGTGCAGAAGACGGTGGCGGTGGCGATGCGCTCGGGGTGGTCGAGCAGCAGCAGCTGCACGAGCAAGCCGCCCATCGACATCCCGACGATGTGCGCGCGGGGCACGTCGAACGCGTCGAGCACCGCTATGGCGTCGCTCGCGAGATCGGTGATGCCGTAGGGATCGTCCTCGAACGAGGCGGTGGATCGACCGGTGTCGCGATGGTCGTAGCGGATGACGCGGTGGTGCTCGGCAAGCTGGGCGACGAGGTCGTCCGGCCACACGAGGCCGGACGAGTTGGCGCCCATCACGAGGAGCAGGGGCTCACCCGGGTGGGACCCGGTGGGCTCGATGTCCTCGGCCCACAGACGGACACCGGGCGCGACGTCGACGAAGCGTTCCACGGCGTGCAGCCTGCCTGTCGACGGTGCCCTGTGTCGATCGGTGGGGGCGCCCGGGTGGCGGGCGCCACCCCGCCCGGGCCCGGCCCCAGAACGTGTCTAGGCCGGGCGCCGGGCGGCGGGTGTCACTTGAGCGCGTCGATGAGCGCCTGGCGCTGGCGCTCGCCCAGCCCGGCGGCGCGACGCGACGCGTCGATCCCCGTCTGCTCCAGCAGCTGCGAGACCTTGGCGGGGCCGTAACCAGGCAGGCTCTTGAGCAGGTCGGCGACCTTGGTCTTGCCGACGACCTGATCGGTCTTGGCGCGGTCGAGGACCGCGGGGATCGTCTGCTCGCCGCGAGCGATTGCGTCGCGGAGCTCCTTGCGGGCGGTGCGGGCAGCCGCGGCCTTCTTCAAGGCCTCGGCGCGCTGCTCCGGAGTGAGCGTGGGCAGTGCCATGTCGACTTGTCTCCTCTCCGTGCGTCCACCCCGGGCGGGATGTGCGCAGGTCATCTTGGCTGTCAAGGGTGACAGAACCGTGCAGCGCCACGCGCGCGCCCCCCGGTCGGCGCCGAACGGTCACCCCCGGTCGGGGGGTGTTCAGCCCCGGTAGGGGAGCGGCGCGAGCCCTCGGACGCCCGGGCGGCAGCGGTACAGGGCCCCCGCGAGGCCGTCGGCCCGGCCCGCGCCCATCGCCGACGAGGTGATCCACAGCTCGTCGAGCTCCTGGCCGGCGAACGTGCAGGCCGTGGGGTGGGTGGTCGGCAGCCGGACGATCGTGTCGAGCGTGCCGTCGGGGGCGTAGCGGTGCACGGCGGAGCCGCCCCACAACGCCACCCACACGCCGCCGTCCGAGTCCACGGTGAGGCCGTCCGGCGTGCCGCCCTCGACGTCGACGAACCGCTCCCGGGCGGTCACCTCCGGCGCCGCGAGGTCGACGGTCAGCACGTCGATCCCGCCGGTACCGGAGTCGACGTAGTAGGCGTGGGAGCCGTCTGGTGACCAGCACAGCCCGTTGGAGACCGCGATCCCGGTGAGCATCGTGGCGACCGACCCGTCCGGGGCCAGCCGGTACAGCGCGCCGCGGCCCGGGGTGTCGTCGCCGCCCATCGAGCCGCACCAGAACGCGCCCGCCGGGTCGCAGCCGCCGTCGTTCATCCGGATGCCGGGGTCGGACCACAGCTCGCCGAGCGAACGCGCCTCGCCGGCACCGGCCGACCCCGGCTCGTCGAGCAGGCCGAACCCGCGGGCCAGTGCCACCACCCAGCCGCCCCGCGCGCGCGGGCGCAGGGCGGCGAGCAGGTCGCCCACGTGGCGTCGGTGAACCTGCGCCGGCTCGGCCCCGCCGCCGGGCGGGCGAACGGTGAGCAGGTCGCCGCGGAGCATGTCCACCGAGACGACAACTCCATGATCCGCGTCCCACACGGGCCCCTCCCCGTGGTCGGCGACGGCGGAGGTGGCCTGATCGGCGGCGATCTCTCGAGTCATGCGGCCCAGTAGACCAACCGACGCCGTATGAGCTGCGTCACGTCGGGGTCTTCGCGGTTTCCGGCGAAACGGCGCCCCGCTGGTGGGCGGGGCGCCGTTCGGCTGGGGATCGGGCGCTGGTGGCGGCCTTCTCCGGATCGGGGGCGGCTACGAGCTGCTGAGGGCGGCGCCGCCGTGAACGGCCGGCTCCTGCTCGTCGTCGAGCATCGTGGCCTCGTCGAAGGGGTCCTCGCCGCGCAGCACGCGGTCGGCCTTCTCGCGGTCGAACTCGCCGACCCAGTTGCCGATCAGGACGGTCGCGACGGCGTTGCCGGCGAAGTTGGTGACGGCGCGGGCCTCGGACATGAACCGGTCGATGCCGACGATGATGCCCACGCCGTCGACGAGGTCGGGCCGGTGCGAGGCGAGGCCGCCGGCGAGCGTGGCGAGCCCGGCACCGGTGACGCCCGCGGCACCCTTCGATGCAATGATCATGAAGAGCAGCAGGGAGATCTGCTCGCCGATCGCCAGCGGCCGGCCCATCGCGTCGGCGATGAAGAGCGATGCCATCGTCAGGTAGATCGCGGTGCCGTCGAGGTTGAACGAGTAGCCGGTGGGCACCGTGATGCCGACGACCGGCCGCGAGATGCCGACGTGCTCCATCTTCGCGATCAGCCGCGGCAGTGCCGACTCCGACGAGGAGGTCGAGACGATCAGCAGGAACTCGCGGCCGAGGTAGCGCAGCAGCGAGAAGATGTTGATGCCGGCGGCGACCCGCAGGAGCAGCCCCAGCACGACGAACACGAAGATCGCGCACGTGACGTAGAAGCCGAGCATCACCTGGAAGAGGGCGACGATCGCCGACCAGCCCGTCTCGCCCACCACCGCGGCGATCGCGCCGAACGCGCCGATCGGCGCCACCCACATGATCATCGCGAGCACCCGGAAGACGAGCCGCTCGACGTGCTTGACGCCGCGCAGGATCGGCTCGCCGGAGCGTCCGAGCGCCTGCACCCCGAACCCGACGAGCAGGGCCACGAACAGCGTGGAGAGCACGCTGTCGCCGACCAGCGGGGAGAACAGCGTGGTCGGGATGATCCCCATCAGGAACTCGGACGTCGACTCGCCCTCCGGCGCGTCGTACGTCTCGAGGCCGCCGAGGTTCATGCCCATGCCCGGCTGCACGATGTTGCCCACGACCAGCCCGATGACCAGCGCGACCGTTGACATCGCGAGGAAGTAGCCGAGCGCGAGCCCGCCGACGCGCCCCACCTTCGCCGCCTGGCGGATCGACCCGATGCCGAGCACGATCGTGCAGAAGATGACCGGCGAGATCATCATCTTGATCAGGTTGACGAACGCGGTGCCGACCGGCTTGAGCGCCTCGCCGAGAGCGGGTGCGACCAGGCCGACCACGACACCCGCGATCACTGCGACGATCACGGCGACGTAGAGGTAGTGGGTGCGATCCCGCCTGGTTGGCGCGCTTGTGCTGCTTGCGGTCACGGGTTCCTCCGAACCGACGACGGTGGCGAATCGAGGGCCATTGCACGGGTACCGGGACACCGGCAACCATCGCGGCGAGCATGCGGTGCGGGATGGTTATCGTCGCCCTTCTGTTCATTTCGGACGACGCGAGGAGCCGCGGATGGGGCGCGCAGGCGGGTGGAGCCTCGCCCGGCAGCTGTTCGCGCTGCAGGCGGCGATCGCCGGCGTCGTGCTGATCGGGCTCGCGCTGGCCAGCTTTCTGCAGCTGCGGGAGGCCGAGCGCACTGCCACCGGCGAGGAGATGCTAGGCATCGCCCACACCCTCGCCGCGTCACCCGAGGTCCTCGACGCACTCGACGACCCCGACCCCAGCGCCGTGCTGCAGCCCCTCGCCGAGCGCGTGCGGGCGGACACCGCCACCGACTTCGTCGTCGTGATGACCCCCGAGGGGATCCGGTACTCCCACCCCACCCCCAGCGAGATCGGTCGCGCGTTCGTGGGGACGATCGAGCCGGCGGTCGCGGGGGAGAACCAGTTCACCGAGACCTACACCGGCACGCTCGGTCCGTCCGTACGAGCGGTCGTGCCGGTGTTCGACGACGGCCGCGTCGTGGCGCTGGTGTCGGTCGGCCGGTCGATCACGGCGGTGGCCCGCGACCTGGAACGGCAGGTTCCGCTGGTTCTCGGCGCGGTCGCCGTGGCACTGCTGCTGGCGGCCGTGGGCTCGTGGCTGGTGAGCAGGTATCTGCGTCGGTCGACCCACGACCTCGGCCCGGCGGAGCTGGCCCGGATGTACGAGTACTACGACGCCGTCCTGCACGCCGTGCGCGAGGGGCTGCTGCTGCTCGACCGGGAGGGCCGGGTGCAGCTGGTGAACGACGAGGCGCGCAGGCTGCTGGCGCTCCCGGCCGAGGTCCACGGGCTGTGGGTGGACGGGATCGGGCTGCCGGCGGCGCTGGGCGACGCGCTCGCCGAGGGACGGGCACGCGACGACGAGATCCACCTGACGGCCGACCGGATCGTGGTCGTGAGCCAGGGCGCGGCCCGCTGGGCGGGGCGACACCTCGGCACCGTCGTCACCTTGCGCGACCACACCGAGCTGCGCCAGCTGGTCAGCGAGCTGCAGACGGTGCGCGGGTTCGCCGACTCGCTGCACGCCCAGGCGCACGAGGCCGCGAACCAGCTGCACACCGTCATCTCGCTGATCGAGCTCGGGCGCACGGACGAGGCGCTGGAGTTCGCCACCGCGGAGCTCGAGACCGCCCAGCACCTCACCGACACCGTCGTCTCCGGGATCGCGGTGCCCGAGGTCGCCGCGCTGGTGGTCGGGAAGGCAGCCGCGGCGGGTGAGCGAGGCGTCGAGCTGACCGTTGCGGACGGCACCCACGTGCCGGCGGGCATCGCCGACCCGCGCGACCTCGTCACGATCGTCGGGAACCTCCTCGACAACGCGATCGACGCCGCACAGGACGGCCCGGAGCCCCGCTGGGTGCGGTTCGACGCCGGTGTCGGCGATGACGCGGTGGAGCTGCGGGTCAGCGACAGCGGACCGGGGATCGCGCCCGAGGACGCCGAACGCGCCTTCGAGCGCGGATTCAGCACGAAGCCGCACGACGGCATGGGACGGGGCCTGGGGCTCGCGCTCGTGCGCCGGGCCGCCCAGCGCCACGGCGGCGCGGTGCACCTCGCCGGGCGGGCGGAGTTCACCGTGCGGCTGCCGCTGGTGCGCGCGTGATCCGCACCCTCGTCGTCGAGGACGACCCGGTCGCCGCCGCGGCGCACGCCAGCTACGTCGAACGCGTGCCGGGATTCACGGTCGCCGCGAGCGCCGGCAACGGCGCCGAGGCGTTGCGGGCACTCGCGGGCACACCGGTCGACCTCGTGCTGCTCGACGTCCACCTGCCCGACACGAACGGCCTCGAGATCCTGCGCCGGATGCGGGCGGCGGGCCACACCACCGACGTGATCATGGTGACCCGGGCCCGGGACGTCGCCGTGGTGCAGGCGGCCGTGGCGTTCGGCGCCACCCAGTACCTGGTCAAACCGTTCACGTTCAGCGCGGTGCGCCGCAAGCTGGAGGGCTACCTGGAGTACCGGGACCGGCTCGGCGCCGGCCCCGTGGTGGCCCAGGACGACGTCGACGACCTGTTCGGCCGCCTGCGCACCCCCGCGGAAGCGGGCGGGCTGCCCAAGGGTGTGAGCCGGGAGTCGCTCGACGCCGTCTGCGCGGCCCTCGCCGGCGCGGACGGGTGCACCGCCGCCGAGGTGGCCGACGCCGTCGGCGCGTCGCGGGTCACGGCCCGTCGCTACCTGGAGTACCTGGCCGAGACCGGCCTCGCCGAGCGGACCGCCCGATACGGAACCACCGGGCGGCCGCAGACGGAGTACCGGTGGCGGCCCGGCGGGACGACTGGGGCGGAAGGGGGCCGCATCCCGTCCGGTCCGGTTCCGCCTCCACCACCCAACCTGAGATGATCATGCAGGGGGCAGGTAAGGATCGGCCGGCCGGTGTCGCGTTGGCGCGCCGTTCCCGGCCCGGGCCGGATCGCCTCGGGCGCGTGTCGCGGTCTCCCGTGCAGCCCATCCGTTCGCCACCCCCGCCCCCTTTGTGGGGTGGCCGGGTGGGGTGCACTACCGAGTTCCGTGGTCCCGCGGGCGACCGTCCCCGACGCGGGGGCACGCCCGTCCACGACGACAGTCACAGCCGGGTGCCACGCAACGGCTTGTGGTCCCGTTGCACCCCGCACCCCGCACCTCGTTCCGTCGCATGGTCGCGTTGAGATCAACGGCTGGGAGCGCTCATGATCTGCAGGAGTGGTTCCTGAGCCGCACCCGTGCGGCTCAGGAACCGCATTCGCTGATCTTGAACGCCAACGGGAGTGTTGCGTGGGGCACTGACGAGTGAGTCCGAACTCGATCAGCGGTCGGTGGTCGCCTGGGCGGCTGATGATCGTTCCGAGATGTAGGTGGAATGCCCTGCTCAGGGCGCTGCGCCGGGTCTCGGAACGATCAAGCGTGGCCCCGACGCGGGGGCACGGCGGTTCGGGACGAGACCGTCTCTGCTGGGTGCCTACGCAACTATCCTGTGGTCCCGAACAATGACCGCAGGATGACCATGGACCGCGCTGCGCGAGTGGTCTTCGGCAGCCGCTACGCGACCCGGTCGGACGCGACTTGGTGGTCCTCGACGACATAGTCGGGTTGCCCCTTCCTCCCGGAATGTCGAATTGATCTCAACGCAACGTTCGATGCTCAGTCCGCGTGGATGGATCGGGACCACAGCCAGTCTCCACGCACGCGACGGGGGTGGTCTCGTCAACGACGGGCCTGTGCCCGTGTCGGGGACGGCTGGCAGCGCAACCACGGGGTTCGGTAGTTCTGCCCACCCGGCCACGTCCACAGGCGCGAGGTCGAGGTGAACGGGTGGATCACGAGGAAAGCCTGCTGGCGAGGGTGGCTGCGGGCGCTGCGAGTCGGGAACGGCGCGCCCGAGCGACGGTTTCTTGATCAGGTAGAAGCAAGCGGGGAGGCTCACCGCAACAGCCCGGCCATGATCTGCAGGATCGGGACATGAGCCGCACCTATGCGGTCATGTCCCGATTCCGACGATCACCGGCGGACCAGCGGAAACCGAGCCTGCCTGCTGGGTCCGCTCTGCCGAGGGGATCGTCCTGCGTCGACACGGTCCGCGAGGCCCAGCCGGCGACGTCCGGTCTCCGCGACTTGATCGAGTTCGGACTTACTCGTCTAAGTGGTGGGTACGGCACGACAGCCAGACGCGTTGCACCCGGCAGGAACGTTCTCGTCGAGGACCGGTGTGCCAGCGGGTCGGGAACGGCCGCCCAGGTGACCACGGAGTTCGATGGTGCACCCAACGCGGCCACCTGCCCGGGGTGCGGGGTCGATGCGAGCGGGCGAGCGGGGTCGACGCACGGCGGACCTGGCGCTCGAGGGCGGGGCCAGGGGCACTGGCGGGTCGGGGACGGCGCGCCAACCGCAGAGTTCGACGCGCGAGCCCGCGTTCCGCGGAACCATTCACAAGCTTGAGATCGACCGCTGTCGGAGCTTGATCGAACAACCGTGGTGTCGATGTCGAGCGTGTGGACAACCGGCCGGGCGGCGAACCCCGCAAGGAGGCGTGCTCAGCAGGACTCCGCCAGCGAGGTGGGTGCGGCCGAGTCCTCCTTCTCCGGCGTGGTCTCCGACTCCGCCCCCTCGTCGTCCTCGTCATCGGAGTCGGAGTTCGCGCGGGTGGTGGGTGCGGCCGCCGAGCTGGTGGGGGGAGCGGGCGGGGCCGGGGGGCGGTTGATGGCGTCCTGCACCACCAGGCGCATGTAGCGGAAGTTCGGGTCGCCGGTGCTGAAATGCCCGTCCTTCTCGGAGGGGTCGGGCAGGCTCGGGTCGAACGACACGCTCTCCAGCGAGATGCCCCCGTCGCCGGCGAGCGCGGCGAGCGCGGGGAGGACGGCCTGCGGGATGTTGGTGGACACGCTGTTGGTGGTGGCCGACGCGACGCCCTGGAAGTTGGTGAGCAGGTCGGTGGGGCTCTTCTGCTTGAGGATGGTCTGCAGCAGGCAGCGCTGGCGGCCCATCCGGGCGTAGTCGGAGGTGCCCGTGCGGGAGCGGGCGAACGCGAGCGCCTGCTCTCCGGAGAGCTGCTGGACGCCGGGCTCGATGTAGCCGTCGGGGCGGACGTGGCGCCCGCTCGGCGTGATGCCACCGATGGGGATGCGTTCCGGGCCGACGTCCATGGTCAGACCGCCGACGGCGTCGATGATCGAGGCGAACCCGGCCATGTTGACCTCGACGAAGTAGTCGAGCTGCAGGCCCAACATGTGGGCGACCGTCTCGTGGAGCAGGTTGAGGCCCGGGTCCTGCGTGGGGCCGGCCGGGGCGAGCTTCGGGTGTGTCAGCCCCCACGCGTACACGGCGTTGAGCAGGTAGTCGCCCGACAGCGGGTCCGACTGGCTGTGGAAGCCGTCCGGGAACTCCTCGCCCATCGGGGAGTCGGGCGGGAACTGCGCGTACATGATGTTGCGGGGCAGCGCGAACAGGACGGTGCGGCCGGTCTTCGTGTCGATGTTGGCCACCATCATGGTGTCGGTGCGTGCGCCCTTGCGGTCCGGCCCGGCGTCGCTGCCGACGAGCAGGACGTTCAGCTTCGGCTTCGCGATGGCCTCGGCCGCCGCGGTGCCCCCGCCGCCCGCGAACAGGTCGTTGAGCAGGGCGCGCTGCGAGTTGGCGAGGTTGGCCCCGAACCCCAGTGGCGTGGCCACCACCGAGCACAGCGCGATGACGGCCACCACACCGACGGCCTGCTGCACGGCCCCGAGCCCCGCCGGCCGCGCGAGCACGTAGGTGCGGACGATCACCCCCACCCACGCGAGCCCCGCCACGAGGCAGCCGACGGTGACCGTGATCAGCACGTTGGACGACAGCGCCGTCTTGAGCAGCTCCGTGGTGTCCGAGGTGAGCACCAGGATCGCGAGAACCGCGATGACCAGCAGGAACGTGCCGAGGATCACAGCGCCGGTGCGCATGCGGCGCAGCAGGAGATGGCCCGAGCCCGGGGCGACGGTGGCTGCCGCGGTGGCGGCGAGCGCCTTGCCGAACGAGCCCTGCTGCTCGCGCTCCAGGGCCTCGGCTGGGGCGTCGTCCTCGGTGGCAGCCGGCGCGACGGTGGCCGTCGGCGCCGGGCGGCGCCGGACCGGGGTGCGGGTCACGGACGTGCGCGGCGGGAGTGCTTCGTTGCGCTCGGTGGGCGGCTCGAGGTCGTCGTGCGACGGCGGGGAGGTGGGCAGGGCCGTGGTGACCGCGGAGCGTGCCACCTCCGCGGGGGTGCGCGGCCTCCGCCGCGGCGGAGCGGCGGCCGGAGGATGGTCGTGCGTGGGGGGCTGGGGAACCGGCCGGGTGGCGGGCTCGACATCGCGGGGCGGCGGTGGGCGGGTCGGCAGCGCGCGGGTGGCGTCGGACGGCGCCACGGGACGGCGGGGTGGCTGCGGGTGGCGCGAGGGCGGCACGGCGCGGTGGCCCCGGTCGGACCGGCGGGGCCCGGGGGGAGGTGGAGGCGGCGGTTGCTGGCGCGGTGGTTGCTGGCGCGGCGGCTGTGGCCGGGGGCCCTGCTGGCGAGGGCCCGGTTGGCGAGGCGGCGGCATGGCCCGATCGCGGCCGGGCGTGCGCCGTCTGTCGTCAGTCATACGCACCCCCTGTGGCTTTCGGTCCGGGACGGCGGTACGGCGGATCCGCCGGAGCCTACTGCGAGTGATCGCAGGGGCCGCGGCGCACCTCGTCGGGTGGGGGATTCGGGCGGTTCTCCCCCTCTGTCGCCCGTGTCTGCAGTGGTCAGCGACACCGCTGTCACCCGTGATGACGATACGGACCGCTCCGGGGGCCTGTGGGAGATCCGGCACACTGACGCCTGTGGGAGTGCGTTCACCCGGCCCGGCTGCGGCCGCTGTCGTGCTGGCAGGCGGCAGCGGCACACGCCTGGGCGGTGAGCGGAACAAGGTGTACCTGCCGCTCCGTGGGCGGCCGGTGCTCGCGTGGTCGCTCGCGACGTTCACCGGCATGCCGGAGGTCGGCGCGGTGGTGCTCGTGGTGCGCGAGCCGGACCGGGAGCTCGCGGAGCGGTTGCTCGCGGAGCACACCGCGGGTGGCGTCGAGGTGGTCATCGGCGGGCGTACGCGGCAGGAGTCCGAGCTGGCCGGGCTACGACGGCTCGCGCCCCGGATCGCCGGCGGCGCGATCGACGCCGTCCTCGTGCACGACGGCGCCCGCCCGCTCGCCGGGCGGAGGCTCGCGTCGGCGGTGCTGGCCGCGGCACGGGCCACCGGTGGCGCGGTGCCTGGGCTGTGGCGGGGCGACCTCGCCGCGGCCGATCCCGATGGATCGGGGCTCGCCGGGTCGGAGCCCGACGGGCTCGTCGCCGTGCAGACGCCGCAGGGCTTCCGCGCCGGGCCCCTGCTCGCGGCCTACGAGGAGGCGGCCCGCCACGGGTTCACCGGCACCGACACGGCTTCGTGCATGGAGCGCTTCGCGCCCGACGTGCCGATCCGCTGGGTGCCGGGTGACGAACGCAACATCAAGATCACGTATGCGCACGACCTCCTCGTCGCCGAGCACGCCACCCCGGCGCTCATGGACCCAGTACCCGGGCGACGTGCGGGTTGGTGAACCGGCGGTCGGGGTCCAGACGCGCACGGACGGCCTGGAAGCGGTCCCACGCCGGGTAGCGGGACGCGAGGGCGGCGGCGTCGAGCAGGTGGCGCTTGCCCCAGTGCGGACGCCCGTCGTGGGCGAGCGCGACGTCCTGCACGTCCCGGAAGTAGGGCTCCCAGGGCATGCCTTCGAACGCGTGCACCGCGACGTACGCCGTGTCCCGCCGCCAGGAAGGGCTGAGGAACGACTCCTCGTCGGCCGCGGTGAAGCGCACCTCGATCGGGAAGTTCACGACATGCCGCTCGGCGGCGCGCAGGGCGGCCCGCAGCACCGGCACGCACGCCGCGCGAGGTAGCGCCCACTCCATCTCGGTGAACCGCACCCGGCGCGGGCTGGTGAACACCCGGTGGCTCGCGTCCGTGCGGACGCTCGTCGTGAACGCGGCCGCCACCTGCCGGTTCAGCCACGGGATCGCCGCCGGGAACCGCCTGCCGAGCCGGCAGACCGCACCGAGCAGGTCGTTGGGCACGAGGTCCTCGTCCAGGAAGCGGCGCAGCCGGCCGCGCGGCTCGGCCGGCGCGTCCGTGCGGGTGTTGGTGCGGGTGAGAGCCCGGTCGGAGTGCGGGAAGACGTAGAGCTCGAAGTGGTCGCTGCCTCCGGCGAGCTCGTCGAGCCGGGTGAGGGTCTCGTCCAGGGGGTGGGCCCGGTCCTCGGCGCGCAGGCGGAACGCGGGCACCACCCGCAGCGTCACGCTCGCGAGCGCGCCGAGCGCGCCGAGGCTCACCCGCGCGGCGCGCAGCTCGTCGCTGCCCGGTGCGCACCGCAGCACGCTCCCGTCGGCGAGTACCAGCTCCAGCTCCTCCACCTGCGTGGCGAGGTTGCCCAGCCGGGCGCCGGTGCCGTGGGTCGCGGTGGAGACCGCGCCGGCCACGCTCTGCCGGTCGACGTCGCCCAAGTTGGGCAGGGCGAGCCCGAGCGCGTCGAGCGCGGCGTTCAGCGCGTGCAGCCGGATGCCGGCGCCCACCCGTACGAGCCCGGCGGCCCGGTCGACGGCGAGTACGTCCGCGAGCCCGTCGAGCTGCAGCAGCACGCCGTCGGTGGCGACGAGATCGCCGAAGGAATGCCCGGCGCCGGCCACGCGCACGGTCCGCTCACCCGCCTCCTGCACCGCGACGATCAGTTCTTCGACCGACCCCGGCCGGGCGACCACAGCCGGGGCGCAGCGCTCGTCCCCCGCCCAGTTGATCCACGTCACAGGAGCAGCATGGCCCGGTGGCGGAGGCGGCGACAGACTATCTCCGGTGAACCGATCACCCGCCGCAGGACTCCCGCACCACCAGGCGCGGCCACAGCGCCACCCGGTGCACCGGGCGTTCGGCGGTGTCGCCCACGCCGGGCCAGCGCCAGCTCCGCCGCGATGATTCCGAGGCGGTGCTTCTCCGGCCGCACCGCGGAGAGCGGCGGGTCGCACGCGCTCGCGACCTCGTCGTCGTAGGAGACGACGGCGAGGTCGTCCGGCACCGCGATCGCGCGGTCCCGCGCCCGCTGGACCACGCCGATCGCCTCCCGGTCGGAGTGCACGAGCAGAGCCCGCACGCCGCCCGCGCGGCAGGCGTCGAGCACCTCGTCGAAGGCGGTGGCCCACCCGGGCTCGCCGTAGCTGGGCACGTCGAGGTCGGGCACCCCGGCCAGCTCGAGGTCGAGCTCGCGCACCGCGGTGGCCCACCCGCGGCGCACCGCGCGGCTCGTGGGGCTGGGCCGCGAGGTCACGAGGCCGACCCGGCGGTGGCCGAGCGAGGCGAGATGGCGCACCGCGAGCCCGGCGCCCAGCGCGTGGTCGGTGGTGGCGGCGTCGAGGGCGAGGGTGGGCAGCTCCGGCGGCGGCACGCGCTCCACGAGCACCACCGGCACCGGCAGGCCGCCCAGCCAGCGCACCAGCTCGGTGCCGGCCCGGCCTGCGGTGTTCGGGGCCACCATCAGCACCTGGACACCGCGCTCGAGCAGCCGCGAGACCTGGCGCCGGTCCTCGGCGGGGTCATAGGCCGCACGCGCGCAGGGCGAGCCGCGATCCGGCCGCGGCCACCGCCGTCTGCGCGCCTTGCACCACCGCGGGCCAGTAGTAGTTCACCGACGGCACCACCATGCCGACGAGCAGCCGCGCCGGCAGCGGGCCGACCGCCGAGCGGCCCCGGTCCGGCTCGGCGTCGCGGTCGCCGCGCCGGGGGAGTGCCACTCCGCCGTGCACGCGGGTGACGAGCCCGCGGTCGGCCAGCGCCGTGACGTCCCGGCGCACGGTGACCGGGCTCGCCCCCAGCTCGTCGACCAGCTCGGAGAGCCGCACGGTGCCCCGCGCCCGCACGGCGGCGAGGATGAGCTCCCGACGCTCGACGGCGAGCCTCACCGCCGGCCCCCGGACGTCAGCAAAGCCACTTTCAGGACACCACACGTCGGGAAAGTGGCTTTGCTGACACTCATCGGGGCACCTCCAGGTGGATCGTCGCCTCGCCGGCCGTCGGGGCGACCTTCAGCGTGAGGCGGGACAGCTGCCGGCCCCAGGACGCCACGAGGAGCGGGTCGTCCAGCTCGCGGTGCTCCAGCTCGGCCTCGGCGTCCTCCCAGCTGATCCGCAGGGAGCGGGTGCCGGGGGCGGTCACCACGGCGTGGTCCGCCCCGAGCTCGACCTCGCCGGACAGGATGTGCCGGAGCAGGACGTGTTCCGGCTCGCCGTCCCACCGGTCCGTGACCACGACGTGCGGGTGGTCGCCGCGGACCAGCCGGACCGTCCGCCGCCACGAGCGCAGGCGCGCCGCGGGGTAGGCGGCGGCGAGGTCGGCGTGCAGCGCGGTGGTGTGGTCGCCCAGCTCGGCGTGGACGTCCGCGGCGCGGCTCGCCGCGCCGGGTTCCTGCTCGCCGCCGGGTTCCGGCACGTTGTGCCAGGCGCTGCGCAGCGGCCATGCCCGGTACCGGTCGGGCCCGAAGCTGCCGGCGGTGTAGGTCGGCTGCCCGACGTCGACGACGAGCGGTCGGCCGTCCACGGCCACCCAGTACGTGCCGACGTCGAGGTGGTTGTGCCGCTCGGCGTTGTGCCCGGCCTTGGCGGCCACGGTCAGCCCGCGGGTGGTGCCGGCCGCTTCCCGGGCGACGAGCACCTGCACGCGCGGCAGCCACTCGTGGGCGGCGAGCCACGGCTCCCCGGTCGGCCTGCGGCCGGTTTCCACGCCGGGTCGGCGAGCGCCGTGAGCGCCCGCCCCAGGCCGGCGCGCACCGGCGCGGTCCGGCCGCGGGAGCGCGCATGTGCCTGCGCGGCCTCGTCGCCCAGCCGTACGCCCCAGCGATGGAGCACGTGCCACGGCTGCTCCGCCGACAGCCGGGCGGGACCGTCGCCCACGTTGACGTACCAGTCGCCGCCCAGGTGCATCCGGTGCGGGTAGCGGATCAGCTGCGCCAGCACCGGGCTGGCGTCCCGCGGGCCGAGCAGGTCGAGGGCTTCGAGCAGCCGCCCGGCGCCGAGCCACCAGTACTGCACGCCCTCGTCGACGCCGCCGTCGTCGGGCTGTACGCGCACGAAGTGGTCGAGCCCCTCCACGACGAGGTCGGCGAGGCGGTCGCGCCGCCCCGGGTCGTCGACCAGCGCGATCGTGGCCTCGAGCACGGCGAGGTGGATCCAGGGGTTCCAGTTGTGGGCGTCCCCGTCGCGGCCGATCCAGTGCCAGTCCCGCACCCGCTCGAACGGTCCGAGCACGCGCTGCTCGACCTCCCGGCGCAGCCGCCTGCGCAGGCCCGGCGCCCGCACGTCCAGGTGCGGGCCGAGGACGTGGTCGCTCCAGGCCACGAGTGAGGCCACCTCGGCCGCGCCGAGGTCGAGGAACGGCCGGTCCGGGTCCGGCAGCACCTCGTCGCGCTCGGCGGCACCGCGGTCGTGCGGCGCCCAGCACCAGGTGCTGGTCTCGGCGAGCGCGACGAGCCCGTCGACGGCCCGGTCCAGGTGCTCCGCGGCGCCCGGCGGCGCGGTGGCCGCCGCGATCTCGCCGGTGAGGACGGCCGCGATCACCTGCAGCGCGACGTCATGGCGCAGGGCGCGGGCGGCGTCCTCGTGCTGGGTGCGCACGCCGTCGCGGAAGGCGCGGGCCCAGGCCGACGCCGGCAGCGCGGGCGACGGATCGGCGAGCGCGGTGCGGGCTGCGGCGAGCAGCTCGGCGCGGGCCACGGGATCGACGGCGGCCCACGTGGCGCGGTCCGTGACATCGGGAACGGGAAGGCTGTCCAACGATCGCTCCTGATCGAATCTGACCGTTTCCGATCGGTTCGGTTGACCGGGAGTCTGCCATGCACTGCAGTGCGATCACCTCTCCCACAGACCCGGAGGATCGATGGAGCTCCCCCCACGCCGCGGCCCGTCGCGCCGCACCGTCCTGCGCGCGGGCGCCGGCGCGCTCGCGGCCGGGCTGCTCGCCGGCTGCAGCGGCGCCCGCACCGCGAGCGGCGCCACCCGTGTGACGATCTGGACCTGGCTCACCGGCATGGACAAGTACGTGGCCGCCTTCAACGCCGCGCAGTCGGCGGTGGCGGTGGAGCTGTCGGTGATCGCGGCGGGGCTCTCCGGCGGGTACGTCCAGCAGACCAACGCGATCCGCGCCCACAACGCGCCCGACATCCTGCACGTCGAGTACCAGGGTCTCCCGCAGATCCTGCTCACCGGCGGCCTGCGCGACCTGACCGCGGACCTGGCCGACCTCGCCGACGGCTACGCGCCCGCGGCCTGGCGCGGCGTGCGACCCGACGGGCGCACGTGGGGCGTGCCGATGGACGTCGCGCCGATGGTCCTCTACTACCGCAAGGATCTCTTCGACGCCGCCGGCATCCCCGTGCCCACCACCTGGGACGAGTTCCGCACGGCCGCCGAGGCGGTGCGCGCCACCGACCCGGCCGCCCGCATCACCACGTTCCCGCTCAACGACGGCTCGTTCTTCGCCGGGATGTCCTGGCAGGCCGGCCACCCGTGGTGGCAGATCGACGGCGACGCGTGGCGCGTCGACATCGCGAGCGAGGGCACGCTGCGCACCGGCGCGCTGTGGCAGGAGCTGATCGCCGCGGACCTGGTGCGCAACCACCCCACCGGCACCCAGGACTGGATCGCCTCGATGCACGAGGGCCGGCTGTGGGGCCTGCTCGGCGCGTCCTGGAGCGTCGGCACGCTGGGGCGCTCGATCCCGCAGGACACCGGCCGCTGGGCCGTCACCACGATGCCGCACTGGGGAACGCCCTCGAACGGCATCCAGGGCGGCACGGCGTTCGGGGTCTCGGTGGAGAGCCGGGTGCCGGAGGCCGCGCTCACGTTCCTGCGCTGGCTCTCGACCGACCCCGAGGTCGCCCGGATCGGCTCGACGTTCACCACGCCGTTCCCGGCATGGGTGCCGAGCCGCCAGGTGGCCCGCGAGGCCTACAAGGGAGGCTACTTCCTCGGCGACCCGGTGTACGACGTGCTCGGCGAGGCCGCCGACCGGGTGCCCGACTGGACGTGGGGCCCCAACGCGCTCGGCGCGTTCTCCACGGTCCGCGACGCGTTCGGCCCCGTCCCCACCGGCGGCACCACGCTGCCGGATGCGCTGCAGCGGGTGCAGGAGCAGGTGGCGGGCGACATGCGCGACCGCGGCTTGTCCGTGGTGGAAGGGAGTGCAGTGTGAGCGGGTCTGCCCGTTGCAGCAAGGTGGCCTTGCTGCAACGTCACGGCAGCAAGGTGACCTTGCTGCAATCCGGGGAGGCCACGCGATGAGCATTCTCGCCTCCTCGACCGCCGAGTCCCGCCGCCGGACCACCGGCAGCGCCGGGCTCCTGCTCGCCGGCCCGTTCGCGTTGCTGCTGCTCGGCACCGTGCTCGTGCCGGTCGGCTACGCGCTCTACCTCTCGCTCTTCACCGAGCGCCTGTCCGGCCTCGGGTTCGCGGGCCCGGAGCGAGTGTTCGTGGCGCTCGGCAACTACGTCGAGGCGCTGGCCGACCCGGCCTTCCAGGCGAGTGTGGGCGTGGTGGTGGTCTACGCCCTGCTGCAGATCCCGATCATGCTCGGGCTGGCGCTGCTCCTCGCGCTGCTGCTCGACTCGGCGGTGGTGCGGCTGCGGCAGTTCTGGACGCTCGCGGTGTTCCTGCCCTACGCGGTGCCCGCGGTGATCGCCGGGCTGATCTGGGCGTACCTCTACAGCCCCGGCATCGGCCCGATCAACAACCTGCTGTGGTTCGACCCGCTCGGTGCCGACGGAGTCATGGCGTCGATCGTCAACATCTCGACGTGGCAGTGGGTCGGCTACAACATGATCATCTTCTACACGGCGCTGCAGGCGGTGCCGCGCGACGTGCTGGAGGCCGCGCGGGTGGACGGAGCGGGCGGGGTCCGGCAGGCCCTCGCGATCAAGGTGCCGTTGATCCGGCCCACCGTCTTCGTCGCGCTCGTGTTCACCGTGATCGGCTCGCTGCAGCTGTTCACCGAGCCCCAGGTGTTGGGGACGTTCACCGGCGCGATCTCCAACTCCTGGACGCCGAGCCTCTATGTCTACGACGAGGCGTTCGTGAGCGGCGACTACGGCGTCGCGGCCGCGGCGTCGGTGCTGCTCGCGGTCTTCTCCGCCCTGCTCTCCGCGCTGGTCATGCGCGTGTCCAACCGGAGGTCCCGTTGACTGTGACCGCCCCTGCCCCACCCGCGTCGCGGGGCGCAGCCGCCCCGCCGCGCCACCGGCGTGCCGGCCACTCCGGCTGGACGTCCCGCGCCTCCGTACACGTCCTGCTCGTGCTGGCCGCGCTCTACAGCGTGCTGCCGCTGGTCTGGCTGGTGACGTCGTCGACCAAGTCCCTCGCCGACTTCTCCGCCACCAGCGCCTTCGAGTTCGGCGAGTGGAACCTCGGCGACCAACCTCGCGGCGCTCTTCACGCAGGACGGCGGCGTGTTCCTCGGTTGGGTGCGCAACTCGGTGCTCTACGCCGTGGTGGGCGCGGTGCTCGGTGCGCTGATCTGCACGGCGTGCGGCTACGCGATCGCGAAGCTGGAGTTCCCGGGCCGGCGGGCGCTCTTCGCGCTCACGCTCACGGGCGTGCTCGTGCCGAGCACGGCACTCGCGCTGCCGCTGTACCTGCTGGCCACCGAGCTGCGGGTGGTCGACACGTTCTGGGCCGTCTTCCTGCCGCTGCTCACCAACCCGTTCGGCGTCTACCTCGCCCGCGTGTACGCGAGCGCGGCCGTGCCCGACGAGGTCCTCGAAGCCGCGCGCATCGACGGCGCGGGCGAGCTGCGCACCTTCGCCACCGTCGCGCTGCCGATGATGCGGCCCGGCCTCATCACGGTGTTCCTGTTCCAGTTCGTCGGGATCTGGAACAACTTCTTCCTGCCGCTCGTGATGCTCACCGACCCCGACCTGTTCCCGATGAGCCTCGGCCTCTACCACTGGAGCACCCGCGCCGGGCAGTTCCCGCAGTACACGCCGCTGGTGATCGTCGGCTCGCTGCTCGCGGTGGTGCCGCTGGTGCTCGCGTTCGTGGTGCTGCAGCGGCAGTGGCGCTCGGGGCTGGCCATCGGAAGCCTCAAGTGACCCGTCCGCAGGTGCTGCTCGCCATGTCCGACGACACCCGGCGGCTGCAGTTCGGCCCCGAGGAGCTGGCGCGGCTGCGCGCCGTCGCCGACCTCGGGGAGCCCGTGTGGACCGAGGAGCTGTCCTCGCCCGCGGTGCTCGCCCGGCTCGCCGAGGTCGAGGTGCTGATCACCTCGTGGGGCTGCCCGCGGCTGGACGAGCGCGTGCTGACCGCGGCCCCGCGGCTGCGGGCCGTGCTGCACGCGGCGGGCAGCGTCCGTCCGCACGTCGACCCGGTGGTGCTCGACCGGGGCATGCTCGTCACCACCGCGGCCGACGCCAATGCCGAGCCCGTGGCGCAGTACACGCTCGCCGCGGTGCTGTGGGCGTTCAAGAAGGTGCCCTTCCTCGCCGCCGACGCCCGCCGCCACCGCACCGACTGGTCCTACCGCGACGGCCGCGGCGAGCTGTCCGGCCGCGATCGCACGGTCGTGCTCGTCGGGTTCTCCCGCGTCGGACGGCGGGTGGCGCAGCTGCTGCGGGCCGTCGACGCCGGGCGGGTGCTCGTCGTCGACCCGGTGGTGGATCCCGCCGAGGTGCGTGCGGCCGGTGCCGAGCTCGTTCAGCTGCAGGTCGCGCTGCCGCAGGCGGACGTGCTCAGCCTGCACGCCCCCGCCCTCCCCGAGACCCGGCACATGATCGGCGAGACCCAGCTGGCGGCGCTGCCACCGGCCGCCACGCTCGTCAACACCGCCCGCGGCGCCCTCGTCGACACCGCCGCGTTGGAGCGGGCCTGTGCCACGGGCCGGCTGCACGCCGTGCTCGACGTGACCGACCCGGAGCCGCTGCCCGCGAGCTCCCCGCTCTACGACCTGCCGAACGTGCTGCTCACCCCGCACGTCGCCGGCTCGCTGGGCTCGGAGACCCGCCGGATGAGCGCGGCCGCACTCGACGAGCTGGAGCGTTACGCCGCGGGTATCCCTCCACGGGCTCCGGTCACGCGGCGGGCGCTGGCGGTGCAGGCGTGACCGAGATTGCGAGGTCACCATGAGCAACGGCATCACGGGCTGGACCCGGGAGCGGTGGCTGGAGCTCGCCGACCGGATGCTGGCCGCCGTCGAGCCGTACCGCTCGCCGGACGGCGCCCGCGTCGACCTCCCCGGCCCGGCCAGCCGCTACGGCCCTGAATCGGACGGGCTCGAAGGCTTCGCGCGCACGTTCCTGATCGCCGGGTTCCGGGTGGCGGGGGAGCGCGGTGCCGACCCCGGCGGCCTGCTCGACCGGTACGCCCGGGGCCTCGCCGCCGGCACCGACCCGCGCTCGCCGGAACGCTGGCCGCGGCCCGACGAGCTGGGGCAGGCCAAGGTGGAGGCGGCGTCGATCGCGCTGGTCCTGCAGCTCACCCGCCCCTGGTTGTGGGATCGGCTCGACGACGGCGTGCGGGCCCGCACCGTCGACTGGCTGGCCACGGTGGTCGGGCAGGAGTACCCGCCGATCAACTGGGTGTGGTTCCGGCTCGTGGTGGAGTCGTTCCTGCGGGAGGCCGGCGGACCGTGGTCGTTCGCGGACGTCGAGGCGGACCTGGCCACGCACGCCTCGTTCCGCCGCGCGGGTGGCTGGCTCTCCGACGGCGCCGAGCGCGCCTTCGACCACTACACCGGCTGGGCGCTGCACCTGTACCCGCTGCTGTGGACGTCGCTCTTCGACGTCGCGGAGTTCGACCCTCCGGTCGCGCAGTGGCGCGCCGACCTCGCCCGCTACCTCGACGACGCCGTCACCCTGGTCGGCGCCGACGGCGGGCCGCTGCTGCAGGGCCGCAGCCTCGTCTACCGGTTCGCCGCCGCGGCACCGTTCTGGGTCGGGGCGCTCGTCGGGTGCGGCCCGCCGCCCGGGCAGCTGCGACGGGCGGCGAGCGGGATCGTCGCGCACTTCGTCGAGCGCGGCGCCCTCGAACCCGATGGCCTGCTCACCCTCGGCCTGCACGGCTCGTTCCCCGCGATGCGCCAGGCGTACTCCGGCCCCGGCTCCCCGTACTGGGCCGCGAAGGGCCTGCTGGGGCTCGTCCTGCCGGCTGACCACCCGGCCTGGACCGCGCCCGAGGAGCCGCTCCCCGTCGAGACCGGCGATGTGGCGCGCGTGGTGGAGGCGCCGGGCTGGCTGGTCACCGCCCGGCCTCGGCACGGGATCGCGATCGTGCTGAACCACGGCACCGACCACGCGACGTCCGGCGCCACCAGCGCGGACTCCCCGCTCTACGCGCGCCTCGGCTACTCCACCGCCACGCTTCCGCCGCTCATGGGCGAGCCACTGGACAACGCCGTCGTGCTCCTGGACGAGGAGGGCCGCGCGACCCACCGCACCGGCTTCACCACGCTGCTCACCCGAGCCCTACCCGGCGGGGTGCTCGCCGCCGCCAGCACCGGCCCGGTCCGGTGGGTGGACGCGAGCGGCGACGACGCCCCCGACCACGGCTCCGGCCGCACGGGCCACGTCAGACCCGGGCCGGTCGTCACCGTGGCGTCGGTGCTGCGCGACGGTGCCGAGGTGCGCATCGCCCGCGTCGACGGCCCCACCGGACGGCCGTGGGGACCGCTGCGGCTGGGCGGCTGGCCGGTCGCGGCGGTGACGCAGGAGTCCGCCGATCCCGGCGATCCCGCCGCCACCGCCCGCGCGGACGGCCTCCGCTCGCTCGTGCGCGGCCTGGCCGGCTTCGCGACCGCCGGCGTCACCCGCACCGGCACTGGCCCCCTCGGCGAGGCGGCGGTGCCGTGGCTCGCCACCGCGGGCGCCGTGGCACCCGGCGCGATGGTCGCGGCACTGGTGCTGCTCGACCGCGGCGGCCCGGTTCCACCCGCGCCGACGGTCGAGGCCGAAGGCGAGAGCATCACGGTGACGTGGGCCGATGGCCTCCGCACCGTGCTCGACCTCTAGCTCACCGGGATGACGACCACCGTGATGTTGTCGCGGCCGCCCGCGTCCAGGGCGAAGGTGGTGAGCGTGTCGGCGGCTGCGATCGCGCCGCCCGCATCCAGCTCCGGCAGCGCGACGGCGGCCAGGCCGGCTGCGTCCGGCAGGTAGTTCCACAGTCCGTCGCTGCAGAGCAGCAACGCCCCGGGGCCCTCCGGGCGCAGCGTGATGATCTCCGCCTCGGACGTTCCGCCGGCACCGAGCCAGCGGGTGATCGCGTGTGCTCGCGGGTCGCGCATCGCCGCCGCCTCGTCGAGCACCCCGGCGGCCACCATCTGGGCGGCCCACGAGTGGTCGGCGGTGATCACCCGGGCCGGCTCGGCCGCGTCGGCGGGCGCGAGCCAGTACGCGCGGCTGTCGCCGACCCAGCCGACGGTGATCTCGTCGGCGCCCACCAGCGCGCACACGAGGGTGCAGGACGGCGCGCGCGGATCGCCCTCCCGGCCGAGCGCGGCCACCGCTGACCCGGCGGCGGACACGGCGGCCCGCACCCGCTCCGCGTCCGGGGCGGTGCTGGTGAGCAGGACGTCGAGCGCCGTGTCGGCGCCGGTCCGCGACGCCTCCTGAGGTGCGATGGACGTGGAGACCCCATCGCAGACGACGACGGCCACCGTCCCGTTCGGCCAGCGGCCGAGCGCCATGGCGTCCTCGTTGCGCTCGTGGACGTGACCCCGGTCCGTGACGCCGGCGACCGACTCCAGATCGGTCTCGATCCGGTCGGTCCTCTCCGGCTCTGCCATTGCGCCCCCCGCAGCACCCCGGCCCCGTCCCGGCCGGAGTGGCCGGGCCGGAGCGCAGGGTAGCGTGCCCATCGCTCCGCGTACCGCTACTCACGCTCTCGGCGCGGCGGGCGGACACGCGACCTCGCGCCGGTACTGCCCGAGCGATGAGGCGGGTACCCCGGCGCATGACCGACCAGGCGGACCGGCTCACGACCTACCGCTCCATGCGCGACTTCGCCGCCACTCCCGAGCCCGCGGGCGGCGACGTGGAGCCGGGGGTCGGCCGGTTCGTCGTGCAGCGGCACCGGGCGCGGCGGCTGCACTACGACGTGCGGCTGGAGATCGACGGCGTGCTGGTGAGCTGGGCCGTGCCGAAGGGACCGTCCCTGGACCCGAAGGCGCGCCAGCTCGCCGTCCACGTCGAGGACCACCCCGTCGAGTACTTCGACTTCGAGGGGGTCATCCCGCGCGGCGAGTACGGCGGCGGCGACGTCGTCGTCTGGGACTGGGGCACGTGGCAGCCGTCGGGGACCGACGACCCGGCCGCCGCCGTCGCCGCCGGGGAGCTGCACTTCGACGCCCACGGCGAGAAGCTCGCCGGCCGGTTCGTGCTCGTCCGCACGGGGAAGGAGCGGTCCGGCAAGGAGCAGTGGCTGATGCTGCACAAGAACGACGAGCACGCCGTGCCCGGCTGGGACCCCGAGGAGCACCCGCGTTCGGTGAAGAGCGGCCGCACCAACGACGAGGTGGCGGCCGCGCCGGAGGCGCTGTGGCGCAGTGACCTGCCCGCTGCCGAGGCCGCCGTCGCCGTGGGCCGCTCGGCTCCGAGCTGGGACCCGCCCACCCCCGACGAGCTCGCCGCGCTCGACGCGCTCGGACGCAAGGGCCGCTGGACCGTGCAGGGCCTCGAGGTGCAGCTCACCAACCTGGACAAGGTGCTCTTCCCCGCCCGGGACGGCGAGCCGCCCGTGACCAAGCGCGACTTCGTCCGCTACCACGCACAGGTGGCGCCGCACATGCTCCCGTTCCTGCACGACCGGCCGGTGAACCTGCACCGCTACCCGGACGGCGTCGACAAGCCGGGTTTCTGGCACAAGGAGGTGCCCGACTACGCGCCGGAGTGGCTCACGCAGTGGCACAACGAGGACGCCGACCCCGGCGAGACCGTCTGCTACGCCGTGGTCGACAGCGTCGCCGCGCTCGTCTGGATGGCGAACTGGGGTGCGATCGAGCTGAACCCCTGGACCTCCCGCCTGCCGGACGTCCACGAGCCGACCTGGGCGCTGATCGACGTCGACCCGGGCAACCGCTCCTCGTTCGAGGACGTACTCGTGCTCGCCCGCCTCTACCGCACGGCCCTGCAGCACCTGGGTGTCGCCGCCGCCCCGAAGGTCACCGGCAAGCGCGGCGTGCAGATCTGGGTGCCCGTGGCCGACGGCTACACGTTCGCCGACACCCGCGGCTGGGTGGAGAAGGTGTCCCGGGCGGTCGGCCGCACGGTGCCGGACATGATCAGCTGGGAGTGGCAGAAGGACAGACGCCGTGGCCTCGCCCGCCTCGACTACACCCAGAACGCGATCAACAAGACCTTGGTCGCCCCCTACAGCGCGCGGCCCGCGGCCGGGGCCCCGGTGTCCGTCCCGATCACGTGGGACGAGCTGGACGACCCCGACCTGCGCCCCGACCGCTGGACGATCCGCACCGTCCTCGACCGGCTGCCGGAGGCGGGCGACCCGCTCGCCGAGCTGATCGGCCGGCCGCAGCGGCTGCCGGAGCTGTGACGACGGACCTGTGACGGCGCCGTCGGTCTCTCATCCTGATGTCGTGGGTGCTTCCTCCGGCTCGGTCGTCTCCTCCTCGGCCGTCTCCTCGGTCGACCCGGTCAGCCACGGGTCGGTGCCCTCCGCCGTGACCGTCAGGTCCAGCGAGGTCCTGCCGAGGGTGTGCCCGATGACGAGCACTCCGGGGTGCTCGCCCTCGCTCGGCGGTGTTGCGGCCACCGTCACCGTGCACGCTGGTCCGGGGAAGCTGACGCCCGTGCACCCGTCGTCGACGACGCGGAACGCGCCGGAATCCGGGAGCACGCCGACCGACGACACGGTCGCCTCGTCGAAACCCCCGACCGTCACGGTCCTCGTCGTCGTGGAGCCGGGCGGCGTGGTGCCGAACGAGAACGTGTTCCGGTCCGCGAACTGCGCACCGATCATCACGTCGTTGTTCGTCACGGCGAACGAGCCACCGCCGGACCCACCGGAGGACGTGGGTGGGGTGCCGCCGTCGTTCCCGTCGGCGCCCTCCCCGCGGGCGCCTCTCCCGTCCTGCCCGTCGGCGCCGTCCTGGCCGTCGGCGCCGCTGCCGGTCGCACCCGACTCGCCCTCGCGGCCCTCCGCGGAGGACGGGGCCGTGGTGACCGTGGCTGCCACGTTCCCCGCCCGGTCCTCGGTCAGGTCGGCAGCGGGTGACGTGCATCCGGCCGTGACGGCCAGCACGAGCAGCGGCAGGAATCGCGTGGACCAGCCCATCAGGGGCCTCCCGGAGAGAACTCGACGCGGATGTCCGGTGTGTCGGGGAGGACGAGCACGGTGCCGCGCGCGCGGGTCCAGCCGTCGGGCACGAGGAAGTACTTCCCACCGGACAGCACCAGGAGCCGCAGGCCGGTGTAGCGGTGGGGATAGCGCTCGTCGGGCCCGGTCAGCTGCTCCGCGTGCGCGACCGCGTCGGCGACGCCGAGCGATCGCTCGCTGTAGACGCGCACCGCCGGGAGCTGCTCCGTCACGGCCGCGCCGAGCGCCATCGCCCGACCTCGACCGAGGGCGTCCGCGTAGATCGACATCGCCCAGAAAGCGCTGAGTGCCACGAGGCCCGCCACGGCGACGGCGGCCATCCGCGCATGCTGGCCACGCAGGCGGCGCTTCATCAGGCGCGCGGCCTCGATCGCGAGGAGCGGTCCGCCGGCGAGCAGAACCGGGCGCAACAGGTACCAGTCCAGCGGCGGCGGCAGCGGTGAGAAGAGGCCGATCAGCCCCACGACGAACACCAGGACGCCGGCGAGGGCGACGCCCGCCGCCGTGCGGTGCAGCCAGGCCACGTCGTCGGCATGCCTCGTCAGCGCGGCGACCCCCGCGTGCAGGAAGATCATGACGAGCGCGGTGGTGAACAGCACGAAGATCGGCACGACTCCGGCTTCGGCACCGCGCACGAGGTAGTCGTTGGTGGAGTAGCCGAGTACTCCCGTGCCGATGCCGAAGTACGCCGAGCGGGCGTCGACGAGCTCGAAGCCGAGCCAGTACACCAGCGCGGTGACGAGGGTGGCCGGGGCGGCGATCAAGCTGACGTACTCGACGACCTTGGCGGTGTCGACGCCGGCGGGCCGCGGCGCGGGCTCGGGGGCCGGTGGCCGGATGCGAGCGGATGCACGGCTCCGCCGAGGCACTACGCCGTTGTGCTGAGCGCGTTGCATGCACGTCTCCGGGTTTCCCGTCCGGCCCCACACGAGGGTTCGGCTACGCCGGACGAGAGGCGCCGACGACGATCTGATACGTCGGTCGGCGGATCGCTATGAGCCGCAGGGCCGTGCGGCGTCGACGCCCGCCGGCATCAGGTTCCGCTCCTCGACGGTGAAGGGCCGGTCGGTGAACCGGCACAGGTGCTCCACCCACTGCGCCGCCGTCACCGGGAACGCGAACGGGAGTGCCCCGTCCTTCCCCGTGATGCGGACGTGGGTGCCGTCGTCGCTCGCCGACTCCATGCCGGCGGAGGCGGTGGAGAGGCGCACCGATCCGCTCTGCCGGCCGGACTGCACGTCCCAGAAGGAGAGTTGGTAGGTGTCGGGCACCGCGGTCTGCTCCAGGTACAGGACGTAGCCGTCGGCGTCGAACCCGTGCAGGACGCCGAGGCTCGTGACCGCGATCGGGCGGCTCACCGGCTCGCGGCGGTCGACGTCCCAGACCTGCACGGTGATGTCGTTGCCGAGGACGAGCAGTCGGGTGCCGGTGCGGTCGTACTGCCATTGGATCGCGCCTCGGGCCGGGGGGATCGGCAGTACGCCGTCCTGCGTACCGGTCGTCGGGTTCCACAACTCCACCTGGCCGCCCCCCGGCACCACCGCGACCTGTGCGACCGGCCCCGGCCGGACCGCGACCAGGGGGCTGCTGAAAAGGCGCTGCGTCCGCTGTTGCGTCGTGGCGAGGAACATCGCCGGGCCCAGGCTCTCCCCGGTTCTGCGGTCCCAGCCGAAGACGTACCCGTCGGTCATCAGGACGGCCCGCTCCGCGGTGACGGCCGAGGTGGGCTCCGTCGGCACCGGCGGATCGGGGAAGGGCGACAGCTCCGTCTGCAGCAGGGGCTCCAGCGACGGGAGGGCGTACTCCGCGTACTGCCGCTGCCGCGGGGCGCTGCTGAGCACGCTGAGCGTGTTCGACGGGCTGATGCGGAACGTGCCGTCCGCCGGTGTCGGGATCGCTCTCTCGGCGAGGGCGACCTGGGTCGAGGCGTCGAGCACCGCTACCTGGTTGCCGCGCAGCGCCACCTCGTAGCGCCCGTCGGAGCTCAGGGACATCGTCTCCGGCACCGCAGGCAGCCGAGCCGCCGGTTCGGCGTGCAGGGCGAGGATGGAGCGCGCTTTCGGGACGAGCACCGTGCGTCCCCCGTCGGCTCGGGGCACGAGGGACATCAGCGTGACGTCGATCTGCTCCGTCGCCGGGCCGGCGGGTCTGGGGGGCGCGCTGAACTCGAAGGCGGCCCCGTCCGCGAGGCCCGTGGCGCGGAAGAGATCGACATCGCGTTCCAGGTCGGCGACGCGCGCCTCGACGAGGTGCAGTTCATCGCCGGGCAGGTGGTGCTCCAGGTACTCGGGCGTGCACGGGGCGCGCAGGCCGATCCGCTGCCGGTCGGCTCCGGAATCCGCGTCCCTCACGAGTACCGCGCGCGGGTCGTCGGCGGCGCACGTGAGCACGAACGGACCGGCGATCACGCTGTGCGGCGCGTGGCTGAAGCGGACGGTTCCGTCGCTCAGGGAGCGGGCGGTCAACCGGCCGTCGGGCTCCTGGATGCTCTCCAGCACCACGTCCGGGTCGGGCGTGGGCTTGATCTCGGCGAGCGCGGGCTCCCGGATCGGGTTGAGGGCGTGAGGCACCGCGTCGCCGCGAGCGATGTCCCAGACAACCAGGTCGAAGAGGCCGGCGCCTCGCCGGATCAACCACGTGAGCCGGCGGCTGTCCAGCGAGAACTTCAGCGTCTGGATGTCGATCGGGAGGACGTCGGGGCGGTCGATCCGCGTGGGCCCGGTGCGCGCGACCACGTCCCACAGGACGAGCCCGCCCGCAGGGTCGGCGGCGACCAGCAGCCTCCCGTCGCGGCTGAGCCGCGCGGTCGTCGATCCCGGTGGCACGCCAGGCACGTCCCAGCGCTCCGGTGCGCCGTTCGGCATACCGCGGAGCACCACGATCCGCCGGTCCTCGTCCCGGATCACGACGCTCATGCCGTCGTCGGACGCGGCGAAGATGCCGAAGGGCTGCTCGGTGAGGTCCGGGTACACGGCCTCGACGGACTGCGTCGCCATCGTGAGCCGGACCAGAGCGGAGCGGACGGTCGAGTTGGTCGGATCGGCCTGCCACGCCGCCAGTGCCAGCGCGGCGGCGCCGGCGGGATCGGTGCCGATCCGGGTGAGCGCCGCCTGGCCGAGGATCTCGGCGTTCGCGAGCCGCAGCTGGGCGCTCATCTGGTTGCGGCTCGTCACCGCGACCGCGCCGAACGCGCCGGCGACCAGCACCAGCACTGCCAGGACCGCGGTGACGGTCCGCCAGCGCCGGACCTCGCGACGCTGGCGCGCCCGGCTGCGGTCGACGAACTCGCGCGCGGCGGGGGCGACGTCGCCGGTGCGGGCCGGCAGCCACTCCTGGGCCACGGCGAGCGCGCTCCCGCGCAGCAGGGCGCCGTCGTCGCGGCCGGCGGACTCCCACCGGTCGCGCTGCTGCTCGAGCCCGTCTCGCCAGGACAGGAAGTCCCGGTCCTGGGTGAGCCAGTCCCGCAGACGCGGCCAGTGTGCGATGAGCGCCTGGTGGGCGAGCTGGATGCGGTCGCCGTCGCCACCGGCCTGCTCGACGACGACCAGCCGCCCCGCCACGAGCGCGGCGACGAGCGGGTGCAGGTCGGCGGCGAGGTCGGCGAGCCGCTGCGGGCGGCGGACGAGACGACCGTCGCGGTCGGGCGCGGCGAGAGAAGTCAGGAGCCGGCGCAGCCGCGGCCCGTCGTCGACGTCGCCCAGCCCGGCGACGACCTCCTCCGCGTGCGTGGCGACCACGCCGGCCACCCCGCCCGCGCGCTCGTACGCGTCGACGGTCAGCATGCCGCCGACCCGCCGCCCCCACAGCTCGGTGAGCAGCGACTCGACGAGCGGCAGCTGGCCGGGCTCGGCGGCGGCGTCGTCGAGGATGCGGTCGACGAGACCGGGCTCGAACGTCAGCCCGGGGGCGCGCTCGGCCGGCGCGACGATGGCCTCCCGCAGCTGACCGCGCTCCATCGGCGGCAGCAGCACGGTGCCGGCCCCGAGGAGGGTGGCGAACCGGGGCACGACGATCTCGTCGATCGTGGCGGATCGCAGGGTGAGCACGGCGCGGACCGGCCAGCCGACGTCGTCGCGGGGGAGCGCCGAGACCACCTCGCCCACGAGCGTGAGCAGTTCGCGTGCGACGTCGGGCTCGGTCGCGGCGATCTCCTCGAACTGGTCGACGAGCAGCACGGTGCGGGGCCGGGCGAGTGACGTCGCGAGGTCTCGCAGCGCGGCGGGGCGCTGCTCCGGATCGGCGAGCTCCGGGCGGGGATCGGGGATCGCCGGGTCGGGCGGGAGCGCCGCTACCAGCGCGTCGACCGCGGACGTCCCGGGCAGGGCCACGACCTCCACGACGCGGACGCCGTCCGTCCGCAGCCGGGGCAGCAGCCCGGCTCGCACCAGCGACGACTTCCCGGCCCCCGACGGCCCGGTCACCGCGACGAGCGGATGCTGCGCCACCGCGGCGCTCAGCGTCGCGATGTCCTGCTCCCGGCCGAAGAAGACAGCCGCGTGCTCCTCGTCGAAGGGCGCAAGGCCCTGGTACGGGCAGGGCAGCAGCTCGGGGTCGACGCCGAGTACCTGGTCGATCGGCAGCAGGTAGGCGGTGGTGGTCGTCCCGCTGGCGTCGGCGGCCACGGTCATCCCCACCACCGCGCCGCTCTCATCGTCCCAGACGGGGGAGCCGCTGAACCCGCCGACGACGGGTTCCTCGCCCGGCGCGGCCTGCAGCTGGAACCAGCGGGTGCCCTGCTCGCCACGGATGTGCCCGGTGGCCCACACCCCGTCGGCGAGGCCCTCGGGGAAGCCGAGCACGCGGAACCCGTGGCCCCACAGCTGGTCCACGCGACGCACGGGCGGCATCCGGGCCCCGGCCGGGAGCATGCCGCGGGCGCGCAGGATCGCGATGTCGCCGGAGCCGTCGGCCTGGATCGGCTGCCAGCGCAGCACCTCGGCGTCGAGAGCGGCGGGAAGGTCGGCGAAGAGCGGCAGGTCGAGACGCACCGTGGCGGTGGGCGGCGGCCCGTACGGGTCGGCTCCCAGCGCGTCGGCCACGACGTGCGCGCAGGTCGCGACGAGATCGGGGCCGGCGAGGAATCCCGCGCCGACCGGGGCGCCGTCGCGGCCGAGGACCCGCACGACGACGCGCGCCGCCAAGGATTGGTCCCACCCCGCCGTCACGGCGCCCCCCGAGCCATCGATCAAGTCTCCCGCGCGGGCCCGGGGGGAGCCGCGCGGGTTCGATCAGGCCAGGAACTGCTGCAGGTCGTCGAGCACGCGGGACGCGCCGATGGGGCCGAGGCCGAGGAACCACACCTCGTCGTCCACCGGCCGGGCGGTGCCGCGCTGCACGGCGCCGAGCCGGCTCCACAGCTCGCCGCCGACCACGGAGCCCTCGGCGGTGCCGTCCTTCGGGCCGTAGCTGGAGTAGAACACCCAGTCGGCCTCGGCTTCCGAGATCCGCTCCGGCGAGATCTCCACGGCCAGTTCCTGGATGTCCTGGTTGGCCGGGCGGCGCAGCCCGACGTCGCGCAGGACGACGCCGATCATCGAGAGGTTGCCGTAGAGGCGGATGCGCTCGGGCATGAACCGCAGCAACGAGATCGTCGGCGGTTCGGTGAACCGGGCCCGGATGGCGTCGGCGCGGCGCTGGTAGTCGTTGAGCAGCTCGGTGGCCTTGGTCTCCTCGCCGAGTGCGGCACCGGCGAGCAGCAGGTTCTCCTTCCACGGGAACCCGGGCCGGATGCTGAGCACGGTCGGCGCGATCGCCGACAGCTGGTCGTACAGGTCGTCGACGCGCAGCTGGCTGCCGAGGATCAGGTCCGGCTGCAGCGCGGCGATCGCCTCCAGTCGCAGCCCGTCGAGCGAGCCGACGTTGGTGCTGCCCTGCAGCTGCGGCTGGAGGTAGGAGGGGATCGTGCCGTTCGGGGTGGCCGTGCCGACGGGGACGATGCCCAGCGCGAGCACCGCGTCGATCTCCCCGGTGTCGAGGACGACCACCCGTTCCGGCTTGCGCTCGAGCCGGGTGGTGCCGCGGGCCTGGGTGACCGTGCGCGGGAACACGCCCGGAGCGGCGTCGGCACCCAGCTTCGCGGTGGCCTCGTCGGCGGTGGAGAAGAGCCGGCCGCCGGTGGCGACGTCCGTGTTGCCGGCGCCGGTCGACCCCGCGTCGGAGGCGCCGCCGCACCCCGCCACCACGGCCAGGACCAGCGCCCCGGCTACTGCCATCCACCTCATCGAGCGTCTCCCTCTCCAGAATTGAGGGAAGGCTAACTTGCCTTCGCCGGGCCGGGATCACCGCGCCCGCACGCAAGTCCGCGAGCCGTGTGTTCGGCGACGGCCGGTGGGTACGTCGTAGCCATCCTGGAGAGCCATCGAGGACGAGGAGACAGTGACACGATGTCCACCACCGAGACCGGACAGGTCACCGGCACCAAGGACAAGGCTTACAACATCATCTGGTTCACCGAGGCGTGCCTGAGCAACGCCCTGCGCCTGGAGACCTACGTCCAGGACGCCGAGCGGGACGGCGACAACGAGCTCGCCGAGTTCTTCCGGCGCGCGCAGGCCGAGAGCCGCAAGGGTGCGGAGCAGGGCAAGGAGCTGCTGGGCCGTCGCCTCGGATGACGGCATCGTGCTCGGCCCGTCGACATGCCCGTCGGCGGGCCGACACGCGTTCAGCCCCGGCGCGGGCGCGGCGCGGCTGGAGGAACATCTAGGAATCGCGCGGCTGGCTGGATAGGTTGCCACCGTGCTCACGCTCCGTGCGCTGCTCGACGACCCGGCGCTCGAGCTGCGCCTGCTCGTCGCCGGCCCGGACGGCGCGCTGGACGCCGGCGTCGTCTGGGTGCACAACACCGAGCTCGCCGACCCGTCCCGGTACGTGCGCGAGCGCGAGCTGGTGCTCACCAACGGGCTCTGGCTGGGAGCCGCGGACCCCGCGGGCTTCGTCGCCGGTGTGCGGCGGGCCGGTGCCGCCGGGATCGTCTTCGGTCTTCGTGCCGAGCGCACCAGCACGCCCGCGGATCTGGTCGAGGCCTGCCGTGCCGCGGAGCTGCCGCTGCTGGAGATCTCGGTCGACGTGCCGTTCACGGCGATCACGCGGGCGGCGGCGGCCGGCTATGCCGCCGAACGTCAGGAGGCGCTCGTCGGGCTGGTCCGCCGCGGCAACGCGCTGGCCGCGGCGATCTCACACGGCGCGGGCGCGTCCGGGGTGCTCGCGGTGCTGCGCCGCGACCACGACCTGCCGCTCGCCGTCGTCGACCGGATGGGGCGGGTGCTCGGCGCGGCCGGCGCCGAGCTCGATGCCGAGCAGGCGTCCGTCGCCGCGGAGGCGCTCGCCCGCCGACCCCGCCCCCTGGAGGTGGACCTCGGCGCCGCGGGCCGCGCCACCATCTATCCGGTGGGCGCCGTCGGCGACGTCGACGCCGCGCTGTTGTGCGTGCGCCCGGTCACGGAGCTTCACCGGGCGGAGCGTGAGGCGCTGGAGCAGGCGGCGCGGTTCCTCAGCCTGGAGGTGGCGCGCCAGCAGACGGTGCAGGCCATCGAGCAGCGCTTCGCGAGCGAGCTGCTCGACATGGTGCTCTCCGGGGGCCACCGGGCGGCCGAGGTGCCGGGCCGGCTGCGGGCCTTCGGCGTCGACCCCGACGCCCCACTCGCGGTGTGTGCCGTCGCGTTCCGGGCCGGCGACCCGCACACCCCCACGCTGCCCGGCATGGTGGAGGCGATCGCCGACTTCTTCCTCGCCGAGAGCCTGCCGGCCGTGGTCGCGGGCGGGAGCCAGGACGTCGTCGCGGTGCTGGCGTGGCGGCGGCCGCCGTCCGAGGTGGCCCCGCTCGCCACGCGGCTCGTCGCGACGCTGGCTCCGCGCTTCCCCGGCCACGAGCCCGTGGTGGGGATCGGCGGTACGGCGGCCGGTGCCGCGGAACTGCGCCGGCCGCTCGCGCAGGCCCGCGAGGCCGTGCGGGTGCTGCGCGCCCGGCGCGGCGGCGCGGACGTCGTCACGTTCGCCGAGCTGGGCGGCTACCGGCTCCTGCTCGGACTCCAGGAACCGGAGCAGCTGCACCGGTTCGCCGAGAGCGTGCTCGGACCGCTGCGCGAGCACGACCGCCGCCGCGGCGGCGAGCTGGAGACGACGCTGCGGGCGTTCCTCGACCACGACGGCCACTGGGCGGCCACCGCGGAGGCGCTCTACGTGCACGTCAACACCCTGCGCAACCGCCTGGCCCGCATCACCGAGCTCACCGGCCGGGACGTGGGCCGCACGGCGGACCGCGTCGACCTCTTCCTGGCCGTGGAGGCCGAGCAGTAGCGCGCGGTCCATAGGCTAGTCCGGGAACCCGTCGGGACGGGTGGGCCGGCGCAGGGGCAGGGCCGGGTCGGCCAGTGCCGCCTCTGCCACGTCGCGGCAGCGCGCGAAGCGGACGTCGCCTCGCTCCAGCGCGAACTCGATCAGCCGCCGCAGGGCGACGATGCGGCTCGGGCGCCCGGACAGGAACGGGTGGACGCACAGGTTGAACAGGCAGTGGTACTGCCGCATGGCATCCAGCTCGTCGCACCACATCCCGAGCACCGTGGACGGTGCCGTGATCACCGAACCCACCTGGGGAGCGGGCAGGAACGCGTACTGCTCCCAGTCGTCGAGCGACCAGTGCACGGGCAGCTCGGCGATCTCGGCACCGCCGGCGGAGAGCCGGTAGGGCCGGTCGTCGGCCATGAGTGAGGAGTCGTAGCGCAGGCCGTGCTCCGCCACCAGGTCCGGCGTCTGCCAGGTCGCCTCCCACATCGCCGCCCGGTGGCCGCTGATCGGGATGTCCTGCTCGGTGAACACCGCGAGCGCCCGTTCGAAGTCGGCCCGCTCCTCGGCCGCGGTCAGCGACGTCGGCGGACGGTGGGAGTAGGAGTGGTGTGCCACCTCGTGGCCGCGCTCGACGATCGAGGCGGCGAGCCCCGGCCGCTGCTGCGCCACCCACCCCGGCACGAAGAACGTGGCGGGTACCGCGAGCTCGTCGAGCAGGTCCAGGATCCGGGGCACCCCGACCTCCGGCCCGAACGCCTGGTGCGACATCGTCGACATGTGGTCGGCGAAGGAGCGGCCCGCGGCGAGCACGGGGGTCTCCGCGTCGACGTCGAACGTGAGGGTCGCGACGGCGGCCGCCCCGCCGTGCCAGCTTCCGGTCATGCCTGCTGACCCTGCCCGGCCAGCACCTCGACGGCGAGCGGGGACGGCGCGCCGCGGTTGATCCCGACGAGGTCCTGCGGGCACGACGAGACCGCGACCACGGCGTCCAGCTCCGCCCGGAACGTGATCGCGTCCCCCGCCGCGGTCGGCGCCGGCAACCAGCTCAGCGAGCCGTCGGTGCCGACCGGGATCCGCATGAACACGTTGATCGGCTGCGGCGTCGGCCCGTTGAAGGGGTGCCCCACCGCGACGAGTGCCTCCCGCAGGTTCGCTGCGCAGGACCGGTGCCCCGGTGCGCCGAGCTCGGCGTACCGCTGCGGGTCGCACGCGGCGATCAGCATGTCGTGCCGGCCGGGGGAGGTGTCCGCGGCGAGTGTGAGGATCGGGCGCCTGCGATCGGTGACGAACGGCTCCCCGACCGCGGGGAAGAGCCGGCTCGTCCGCGCGCGGGTGTGCGGTGCGCTGTGCTGCTCGCCCGACCCGTCGGTGGCGAACGCGAAGACGTCCCCGACCTGGCCGCCGGCGACGTCGACGACCCGGATGAGCTCACCCACCCGGACACGCACTGCCCGGCCGGTGCCGGCTGGTACGTCGATGCGCCGCGTGATCGTCTCGCTCTGCATGCCTGCACTCAACCCGCCACGGCCACCGAGCGGCGAGGGCTGAACCTCCAGGGAGCGAGCCCGTCATTGGGGGAAGCTCCATGCGAATCGGTGACAGCAGCTGTCAGGTTTGGGTGTCACGATCATGGTGTGTACGAAACCGAACCGGAGCTCCGGGAGCTGCAGACCCTCATCGACACCTCGCTCGGCCGCTCGACCGCGCACCTGCAGTCGATCATCACCGGCGAGCGCAGCCTGACAGCCGGGCAGCTGGCGCAGGTCCTCACCGGCATGTGTGTCCTGGTGCTGTCCACCGTCACCGCGAAGGGCGAACCGCGCGTCAGTGCCGTCGACGGGCACCTGCTGCACGGCCGGTGGGTGTTCGGCACCAGCCGGGGCGCGGCGAAGGCGCGACACCTGCAGGCCCGGCCCGCGGCGAGCGTCGCGCACCTGCGCGGGGAGGAGTTGGGTGTGTTCGTCCACGGCACGGTCGAGGAGCTCAACCTGGTGGACGGGTCGGCCCACCCCGACTGGCCCGGGATCCACGAGTACCTGCGCGGCTTCTACGGCGACACGTCGTTCGACTGGTCCGAGGTCGTCTACTACCGGTTGCGGCCCACGTGGATGACGGTCTACGCGACCGACCCGGACCGGCTGGTCGCGGGTGCGGCGCGTCAGGCCGGGTGAACCCGGCCGAGGAAGTCGCGGGACAGGGCGACGACCTCGTCCAAGTGCGTCTCGAGCGCCCAGTGCCCGGCGTCGAGCAGGTGCAGCTCGGCGTCGGGCAGGTCGCGCAGGTAGGCGCGGGCGGCACCCTCGGGCATGTAGCCGTCGTGCGGTCCCCACGCGATCAGCGTGGGCGGGCGGTGCTCCCGCAGGTACGCCTGCTGGCGCGGGAACCGGGTAGACCGCAACGGTAAGAGCTAAACCTTCGATTCAATCCTTACGCCAGCGACGCACGTTCTCGAGCGTCACGCGCGGGGAGAGCATCGACCGGTCGAACGGTTCCAGGGGTGTCCCGGCGGCGAGCCGGTGCGGCAGGTCGGGGTTGGCGAGCGCCCCGCGGGCCACGGCGAGCAGGTCGGCGTGCCCGTCGACGAGCACCTGCTCGGCCTGGCGCGAGTCGTGCATGCCGCCGTTGGCGATCACCGGCAGGCCGGTGGTGCTGCGGGCCAGCGCGGTCGTCGTGCTGCCACCGTCGAGCAACGCGGTCTCCAGGAAGGCGCGTCCCTCGCTGGCGATGTGCAGGTAGTCGGCCTGAGCACCGGCCAGGGTGGTGTAGATCGTCTCGGCCTCGCGCCGGCCGCCCGGCCAGCGGTACTCGAAATCGTTGACCTTGGTCTGCGACAACCGGACGCCGACCAGGAACTCCGGCCCGGTGGCGGCGCGGATCGCGGCCGTCACCTCGGCGGTGAGCCGCGCGCGGTTCGCGACGGAACCGCCGTAGGCGTCGACGCGCCGGTTGGTGTACTCGGTGAGGAACTGGTCGAGCAGGTAGCCGTTGGCGGCATGGACCTCGATGCCGTCGAACCCCGACTCCTGGGCCCGTAGCGCGGCGGCGACGAACCCCTCGACGATCCGATCGAGGTCGCGAACGCTCAGCTCGGCCGGCACCGGCCAGGGCCCGCGGCCGCCGTACTCGGCCATCATCTCCCCGCGCGGCTGCACGGCCGACGGGCCGACCGTGCCGCTGCGGTGCGGGTTGCCCTGCGACAGCGCGCCGGCGTGCATCAGCTGCGCGACCAGCACGGCTCCGGCCGCGTGCACGCGCCGGGTCACGGCTCGCCACCCGGCGACGTGCGCGTCGGTGACGAGGCCGGGCTGGTTCAGGTAGCCCTGGCTGTGCTCGGCATCCGGGTAGGTGCCCTCGGTGACGATCAGGCCGAACCCGCCCTCGGCGAAGGCGGCGTAGTACTCGGCCATCTCCGGGGTCGGCACGCCGTCCGGGGTCGCCGAGACGCGGGTCATCGGAGCCACGGCGAGCCGGTTGCGCAGGACGTGCGTACCGAGCCGGGCAGGGGCGAGCGCGGGATGGGTGGTTGCGGTCGTCATGTGCTCCAGTCAAGCGGCGAACCAGGGAGCACGATGACGGACGAACCTCCAGCAGATCCGGTGGATCCTGGAGGAACCTCTATCCGACGTTCACGGAGTGGTGCGGGGCGCGAGCACCGCGTCGGCGAGGGTGCTCGTCGGCTCGTCCACGAGCTGCGGCGCACGCCGGAAGAGCGTGTCGCCGAGGGCCTTGACCGCGGCCGGAACCTCTCGCAGCCACCCGTAGACCGTGGCGACGCCGCGCGCATGCAGGCTCGCGTCGCCCACGCCGGTGGCGTCGATGCCGGCGGCGCGGCAGAGGACGACCGCGCGCGGCAGGTGGAACTCCTGCGTGACGACGATCGCCGAGCGCACCCCGAACACGTCGTGGGCCCGCACGCACGAGTCCCACGTGCGGAACCCGGCGGCGTCACCGACGATCTTGGCGCCGGGCACGCCGGCGGCGAGCAGGTACTCGCGCATCGCGGCGGGCTCGTCGTCCGCCCCGCTCACCAGCACCGCGTCCACCGTGCCGCGGTGGTAGAGGTACGCCGCGACGTCCAGCCTCCGGGCGAGCAGCAGGCTCGGCCGGCCGTCCTTGCGCAGGCCGGCGCCCAGCACGAGCGCGACGGGGCGAGCCCCCGCCCGATCTGCCGTGGTGCGCCTGCTGTCGGTGGACGCGGCGAACCACGCCAGCGGAGTGGCGACGAGCAGCGGCGCCAGCAGCACCGCGAGGACCCAGGGTTTCCGGCTCACGCCTGCCAGTCTGCCGGGATCTCGCGTTCGATCTCCTCCAGCCAGATGCGGGCGGACATGTCCGACGGCGCACGCCAGTCGCCCCGCGGCGAGAGCGACCCGCCGGCCGCCACCTTCGGCCCGTTCGGCAGCGCCGACCGCTTGAACTGACTGAAGCCGTAGAAGCGCTGCGCGAAGACCTCCAGCCAGTGCTTGATCTCGCCCAGCGTGTAGGACGGGCGCTCGTCGTCGGGGAAACCGGCCGGCCAGGCGCCGTGCTCCGGGTCGTGCCAGGCGTGCCAGGCGAGGAAGGCGATCTTCGACGGGCGGAAGCCGTAGCGCAGCACGTGGAAGAGTGAGAAGTCCTGCAGGGAGTACGGGCCGACCTTCGCCTCGCTGCTCTGCACCTCCTCGTCCTCGCCGGTCGGCACCAGTTCCGGCGTGATCTCCGTGCCGAGGACGTCGGTGAGCACGGTGTTCACCTCGTCCTCGAACTGCTCCGACGACACCACCCAGCGGATGAGGTGCTGGATCAGCGTCTTCGGCACGCCGCCGTTGACGTTGTAGTGCGACATCTGGTCGCCCACGCCGTAGGTCGACCAGCCCAGGGCCAGCTCGGAGAGGTCACCGGTGCCCAGCACGATCCCGCCGCGCTGGTTGGCCGCCCGGAACAGGTAGTCGGTGCGCAGCCCCGCCTGGACGTTCTCGAACGTCACGTCGTACACCGGCTCACCCTGGGCGAACGGGTGCTCCAGGTTCTTCAGCATCAGCCGGGCGGTCTCGGTGATGTCGAGCTCGGTGAAGGTGATCCCGAGCGCCTCGGCGAGCCGGGTGGCGTTGCCCTTGGTGCGGGTGCCGGTGGCGAACCCGGGCAGCGTGAAGCCGAGGATGTCGCTGCGCGGGCGGCCCTCCCGGTCCATCGCCTTCGCCGCGACGATCAGCGCGTGCGTGGAGTCCAGCCCGCCGGACACGCCGATGACGATCTTGGGCTGGCCGATCGCGCGCATCCGCTGCTCCAGGCCCGACACCTGGATGCTGTACGCCTCGTAGCAGTCCTGCTCGAGCCGCGACTCGTCGGCCGGCACGAACGGGAACCGCTCCACCTCCCGGCGGAAGCCGATGTCGCCGCCCGGCGGGTCCAGCCGGAACTCCACCCGGCGGAACGCGTCGACGCGCGCGGCGTGGTGGCGGCGGTTGTCGTCGAACGTGCCCATCCGCGCCCGCTCGGACCGCAGCAGGTCGAGGTCCACGTCGGCCACCGACCGCCGCGGCCCCTTCGGGAACCGCTCGGTGTCGGCGAGCAGCAGCCCGTTCTCCCAGATCATCGTCTGGCCGTCCCACGACAGGTCCGTGGTCGACTCGCCCTCACCGGCGGCCGCGTAGACGTAGGCCGCCAGGCAGCGCGACGACGCCGACCGCGCGTACAGGCACCGGTCCTCGGCGCGGCCGACCGTGATCGGGCTGCCGGAGATGTTCGCGAGCACCGTGGCGCCGGCCAGCGCGGCCTCGGCGCTCGGGGGGATCGGGACCCACATGTCCTCGCACACCTCGACGTGCAGCACGAACCCCGGCACGTCCTCGGCGGCGAACAGCAGGTCCGGCCCGAACGGGACCTCGGCGCCGCCGATCCGCAGCGTGCCGCGCACGTCGTCGCCCGCCGCCAGCTGACGCCGCTCGTAGAACTCGCGGTACGTCGGGAGGTACGACTTCGGCGCCACCCCGAGCACCCGGCCCCGGTGGATCACCACCGCCGTGTTGTAGACGCGGTGCCGGTAGCGCAGCGGCGCCCCCACGACGAGCACCGGCAGCAGGTCGGCCGAGCCCTCCACGACCTGCAGCAACGCCGCCTCGACCGTGTCGAGCAGCGTGTCCTGCAGCAGGACGTCCTCGATCGAGTAGCCCGACAGGGTGAGCTCGGGGAAGACCGCGAGCCCGGCCCCGTCGTCGTGGCACTCCCGCGCCGACTGCAGCACGGCTTCCGCGTTCGCCGCGGGCCGGGCGATCGAGGTGCGGATGGTGCAGGAGGCGGCGCGGAGGAACCCGTGCTGGTAGGGGGAGCGGAAGTCCACCCGACGAGTCTGCCGGAGGCCGATCACGACTGCAGCGTGCTGTTCGTCGCGACACGCGTGGCGACCGGCTCAGCTTCCGCGGCGCGCGTCCCAACACGCGCGCATCCACATCAGGAACAGGGCATCTCCCTCCCGCCCGGCCGCCGTCGGGCTCGCGGGCGCGTGGGTTCGCCGCTCGTGAAGCCGAACGCGCATTCGTCCGGTCCGCACGGCCCATGGCGCCTGGGCGGTGGCGACGGAGCCGGCGGCATCACTCGTGTGACCGGCGACGACGAGTTCCTATACTTCGTCGGCGACCCGGTCACCGACCCCACGCTGCTGGCTGCTCATGCCGATCGCATCGGCGAGGGCGAGCAGCTCTTCCGGTTCCGCAGCCGCGTCATCCCGGAGGTCGCACCCTGATGGACATGGACATCCCCGCGTTGAACGCCTGGATGGACCGGCACTTCACCGCCCGGGCGTTCCGTCTGGAGACGCTGCAGACCTACGAGGTGGCTTCCGACGGGTCCGACTTCCGGCGCTACCTCGATGGTGAACCGACATGGACCCGTGAGCGCAAGGAACCCTGGCTGGCCACGCTGCGGGCCGAGCATGAATCGGGTCGATACCGTCACCGCGTACGCATGATCACGCACCCCGTCACGCCCTACACCCGCTACGCCTGCGAGTGGGGGTACGCGCCGAACTCTGCCGCCGGCGAGGACATCCGCATCCTCGACCTCGGAGAGCGGCAGATACCGGATGTCGGTGAAGTCGGACGCTACGACTGGTGGCTGGCCACCAGCACCGCTGGTGTCCACCGCGTGGCGATCATGCGCTACGCGGCGGACGGGCAGTTCCTCGTGGCTGTCGAGGAGACCGACCCTGCCGAGGTGGCACGGTACGTCGCGGCCCGCGATGCCTTGTGGGCGGCCGCCGAACCATTCGGTCCCTGGTGGGATCGGCACCCCGAGCACCACCGTGACGGTGCGCGAGTGGCATGAGCACCATGCACGACGACGCCCAGCCCAGCCTCCGCGGCTTGGCTGGGCGCCTGCGTGCGCTGCGCGAGGCCACCCGCCCTCGGATGTCGCAGACCGCTGCGGCGCGCGCCATCGGCGCCAGTCAGAACAAGATCAGCCGGGCGGAGAGTGGTCAATGGCTGCTCGAACCAGCGCAGGTGCGCGCCCTTGCCCGCCTCTACGGAGCAACCCGCGCTGAGCAGCGGCAACTCGAAGCGTTGGCACAGGCGCTCGCCCCGGAGCAGGTCGATTCCCGCCTGATGCTGCGGCGCTCGGGCGGCACGGCGGCCTTCCAAGCGAGGCTCCAACGCATCCAGCAGGCGGCGAGCCTGGTGCGGGCCTATCAGCCCGCCCTGGTCATCGGCGTGCTGCAAACCGAGGCGTACGCACGGCAGCTGTTCGGGCCCCACGACCCTGCCGGGCTGGCGGAGCGACTGCAACAGTCGGATCAGATGCTGCGTGACCAGAGCCGCCACTGGGTCCTCGTGCAAACCGAGGGCGCGCTGCTGTGGAATCTGGGTGGCGCCCAGGTGATGGCTGAGCAGGTCGATGCGATCATCGAACGTAGCCGCCTCCCCCATGTCGATGTGCGCCTCATCTCGCACGATCAAGCCGTCGACTTCGTCGCGGCCCACGGGTTCTCCCTGTACGACCAGCAGGCGGTGATCGTCGGCATCCTCAGTGGGACCACGATCAGCAACGACCAGCGCGACGTCGCGCAGTACGGCTCGAAGTTCGACCAGCTCATCGGTGCGTCCTCCGGCGGGGACGAGGCCCGCGAAGCGCTTGCCCGGATCGCCCAGAGGTACCGGTCCGCCGGATGAGGGCCGCGGGCCATGGCGAATGCTCCGCCCGGCCGGGACCCTCAGCCCGGCCGGGCGGGTGCCGGTCAGCTGCCCGCGAGGGCGACCGGGGCCTCGGCGCGGGGTGCGCCGGCGCCGGGCTGGTCGAACTGGGTGTGGTGCATCTCGGCGTAGCGCCCGTCGCGGGCGATCAGCTCGGTGTGGGTGCCGCGCTCGACGATCCGACCCGCCTTGAGCACGAGGATCTGGTCGGCGGCGCGGATGGTGGACAGGCGGTGGGCGATCACGATCGCTGTGCGGCCCGCGAGCGCCTCGCCCAGCGCCTCCTGCACCGCGGCCTCCGAGGTGGAGTCGAGGTGGCGATCCGGTCGGGCGCCGCCGAAGAAGGCCAGATGGCGCCTGCCTGAGTCAGACGCGGCGGCGCGCATCCCAACACGCGCGCATCCACATCAGGAACAGAGCGTCTCCGTCCCGGCCGGCTGCCGTCGAGCTCGCGGGGGCGTGGGGTCGTGATTCGCGGAGTCGAACCCGCACACGCCCAGTGCCCTCGATCTTGGCGTCGGAGTCGTCGTGCCACCAGCGGATCACGATTCGGCCCGCTCAGCGGCGCGAGCCTCGTCGACCAGTCGTTGAAGCTCGGTGGCCCGCACACACCACACGGCTGCGACACCGATCGGGGTCATGCCAGCGAGCACGTCGCTCATGGCACCTTCGCGACGCCGACGGAGGGAGGCGTCAGCCGTCCAGTTGTAGTTCACCGCGAGCCGCCTGGTGCCCTCTTGCTCGCCTGCTCAGCGAGGTCACGGAGCCGGCAAGGCCAGATCGAGCGGCCTACCTGCCCACCGCTTGTGCAGACACGGCAGTGCCCTGTGCCATCGTCGGTGTGCTCAGCAAGGAGCTGCGCGATGGCACCAGGCTGCGCACGAAAGAGCATCGCGAGCTCGACAGCGAGCGGCGACGGAACTGCTGCGGTGCCTGCTTCGGTGCGTCCTGGTGACGCCAGCCGCCACCGGGCCGATGGGAGGCCATCTGTGCGGGCCTCGTGGGCCACCCTTGCGTATAGATTCATGCCGACCGGACTCCTCAACGTCGGTCACCGAGGCCCCAGCGGGTACCAGCCGCTGGGGCCTCATCTCGGTTTCGGCGCGTGACAGGTCTGAGCTCGTGGCCAGCAGCACGACCAGGCCCTGACCTCAGAACGACCTCCTCCCCGTCTTCCGGGCCACGTGGGCTGCCACCCACTATGGGCTTTGAGGTACGTTATATGCAAGGTCTCAAATCTACATACAGCGACCACCAGGGAAGCGTGGTTCCGACTGGGTAGCCAGGCGGAGGAGTGATATATGCATGATCAAGTCTGTTGTATGCCTGCTCAGGATTGACTGAAGCCCGCCCGCGGATGAACACTTGTCCCCCGGTCAGCCACGGGAGGGTGAAGCCCGTCATGCACACCAACATCCACATCACGACGCTCTGGACTGCCGCGAAGGCGGCACCGGTCACCGGGGGTGACACGAGCACGACGTGCGACGTCGGCGACCAGTGCCCTGGCGTCCACGAGGTCGCTGGTTGGCCCAGCGTCCTGTTCGTCATCAGCCAGGAGGTCGATGACGCCGGCCTGCGTGCCACCTGGGACGTCAAGCCCGGTCAGGTGTTAGGGGCCGTCCCGACCGAGATGAGCCCGGGCGGCTACCTTGTCTCGACCCCGGTCGACGACAAGGCGCTCTTGGAAGCATTCGCCGGCTACCTCGCTCCAGGCGAGGTGCTGGGCACCGTTCCGGTCGGATCGATCATCCTCAGGGAGATGATTGCGTGACCCTGCTCAACGGCAGCGAGCTGAGCAACCTTCTGAGCGCTTCTTTCGCCCAGCCCGGTGACCAGATGTTCCGCATGGAGCGGCTGCCGCAGTACACCGTTCCCGGCCAGACCGAGGTCCGTGAGCAGTGGCTGGCCTGGAGGGCCGGCAGCGGTCCACACCCGGACACCACGGCTATCGAGAAGTGGGCCGAGAAGCTCGCCGACGAGGCGCACCGGGGCATGGTCCGCCGACGGGTCCGGGTGCTGTCGGAGGTGCTCACCGCAGACGAGGCGCAGTCCTGCGACATCGCCCTGCCGGTCATCGCCCGCCACCAGTGGACACGGGTGCTGCACCGCGGTGAGCACACGCCGGTCGACGTCCTCGATCACGACTACTGGGTCATCCAGCCCGCGCACGGCGAGGTAAAGGTCGTGCGCATGGTGTACTCCGACGCTGGCGAGTTCGAGGGCGCTGAGATCGTTCCCGACGACCGCATCGAGCCGTACCTGCGTGAGATGCGGCTGGCATGGTCGATCGCCGAGGATTTCTCGGCGTGGTGGAGCCGCAACAGGGCTCAGATCCTCTCGGCGGCCTGAGTGCCCGCACGGTCCCGAGGCACGGCGAGCAGCCGAGACCCCATGTCTCGGCTGCTCGTCGACCTGCGCGGAGACCGCACCCAGACCGAGGTCGCCGAGCTCGCCCACTTCGACCAGCCACGGATCTCACGGCTGGAACGAGGCGTGCAGGTCCTCGGCCCCGACGACGCTGCCGTCTATGCGGACGCGCTCGGCGCCACCCCTGCCCAGCGGGACCGACTGATCGCACTGGTCACCGAACGCACCCAGCGCGGGCGCGTCAAGCGGCAAGTCCTGCAGCGCAGCGGGGCCATCGCTCAGGCCCGGATCCTCGAACTCCAGACGGAATCGGCCGAGGTGCGGTCGTGGGTGCCCGACGCCTTCGCCGGCGTCCTGCAGAGCGCCGCGTATACCCAGGCGATGCTCGACGGCCAGGACCTGCCGGACCCGGGGTCGGAGTGGTGGGCTGCTCGCCGCGCTCGAACGGCGCTCCTGGAGGACACCGGTCGGCAGTGGTTCGAGCTGGTCGGGGAGGCGGCGCTGCGCTGGGTGGTCGGGTCGGGGGCCGTAACCGCGGCGCAGATCGAGCATGTGATCGAGCTGTCAGAGCGGCCGAACGTCCACGTCGCCTATCTCGACTTCGCCACACCGCACCCAGGGATACCGCCGCAGCGGTTCCACATCTACGAGTCCGGGCCGACGCTCGAGGTGGCCACCGACCTCGGGGCCACGTGGGTCACCGACCCGACCGACGTCGAGCGGTTCAGGACCAAGTTCGAAACGCTGTGGGACCTCGCCGCGCGCGGCGACCGGGCTCGGGACCAGATGCGCAAGGTCGCCCGATCAGTCCGCGCCGGCCGGTAGGCGCGAGCCCGACTACGGGCGCGGAAATGTGACGCGAGCATCCACGGGATCGGTGGCTTCTATGGTCGGGTGGCGAGCTTGAGCGAACGCCGGTTGTCCGTCTGGGTCACGACCAGGACCGGTCGGTCGGGGAGTTCGTCGGCTGCCGCGTGCAACGCGGCCGTTGCGGCTTCGAACGCCAGCGATATGTCCGGGCCGATCCGCGGGCCGGCGGTCGAGCATCAGTGTTCCGTTGAGTCGGTTCGTCGTGGGGACAGGGCCGCGGCCCATGATCATGTGCTGCGGGGCATTGCCGGATAGATGCCCCGCCCGGCCGGGACCCCTCAGCCCGGCCGGGCGGTTGCCGTCAGCCGCCGGCCAGTGCGACAGAGGCGTCGACGTCGTTCTGGTCGCTGTCCGGCTGCGCGAACTGCGTGTGGTGCAGCTCGGCGTAGCGCCCGTCCCGGGCGAGGAGCTCGGTGTGGGTGCCGCGCTCGACGATCCGACCCGCCTCGAGCACGAGGATCTGGTCGGCGGCGCGGATGGTGGACAGGCGGTGGGCGATCACGATCGCCGTGCGGCCCGCGAGCGCCTCGCCCAGCGCCTCCTGCACCGCGGCCTCCGAGGTGGAGTCGAGGTGGGCGGTGGCCTCGTCGAGCACCACGACCCGCGGCTTCGCCAGCAGCAGGCGGGCGATGGTGAGCCGCTGGCGCTCGCCGCCGGACAGGCGGTAGCCGCGCTCGCCGACGACGGTGTCGAGGCCGTCGGGCAGCGACGCCACGAGCTCGCCGAGCCGGGCACGCTCCAGCGAGTGCCAGATCTCGGCGTCGCTCGCTCCCGGCGCGGCCAGCAGCAGGTTGGACCGGATCGACTCGTGGAACAGGTGGCCGTCCTGGGTGACGAGGCCGAGCGCCCCGCGGATCGAGTCGAACGAGAGGTCGCGCACGTCGACGCCGCCGAGCTCGATCGAGCCCGAGTCGACGTCGTAGAGGCGGGGCAGCAGCTGCGCGATCGTGGACTTGCCCGCGCCCGACGACCCCACCAGCGCGATCATCTGGCCCGGCTCGGCCCGGAACGAGACGTCGTGCAGCACCTGCTCACCGCCGCGGGTGTCGAGCCGGGCGACCTCCTCCAGCGACGCGAGCGACACCTTGTCGGCGGACGGGTAGGCGAAGCGGACCGCGCCGAACTCCACCGACAGCGCGCCATCGGGCAGCGGCTTCGGGTGCTCCGGCTCGGCGACCAGCGGCGGCAGGTCGAGCACCTCGAACACCCGCTCGAAGCTGACCAGCGCGCTCATCACCTCGACGCGGGCGCTCGCCAGCGCCGTGAGCGGGGCGTACAGGCGGGTGAGGAGCAGGGCGAGCGCGACGATGTCACCCGAGCTCACGCTGCCGGACAGCGCCAGCCAGCCGCCGACGCCGTAGACGAGCGCGAGCGCCAGCGCGGACACCAGCGTGAGCGCCGAGACGAACACCCACTGCACCATGGCCGTGCGCACGCCGATGTCGCGGACGCGGGCCGCGCGGGAGACGAACTCGCGCGTCTCCTCGGCGGGCCTGCCGAACAGCTTGATGAGCGTGGCGCCGGGTGCGGAGAAGCGCTCGGTCATCTGCGTGCCCATGGCGGCGTTGTGGTCGGCCGCCTCCCGTTCGAGGGAGGCGAGCCGGCGGCCCATCCGCCGAGCCGGCAGCACGAACAGCGGCAGTAGCAGGAGCGCGAGCACCGTGACCTGCCACGACAGGCTGAGCATCACCACGAGCGTGAGAACGAGCTGGACGAGGTTGCCGACCACCCCGGAGAGCGTGTCGCTGAAGGCCCGCTGCGCGCCGATGACGTCGTTGTTGAGCCGGCTGACCAGCGCGCCGGTGCGGGTGCGGGTGAAGAAGGCGACGGGCTGGCGCTGGACGTGGTCGAACACGGCGGCCCGCAGGTCGAGGATGAGCCCCTCGCCGAGCGTGGCGGACAGCCAGCGCTGGACGATGCCACCGCCCGCCTCGGCGACGGCGATCACGGCGATCAGGACGGCGAGCCCGACCACGACGCCGAGCGACCCGTTGCCGTCGATCGCGTCGAACACGCGGCCGGCGAGGACGGGGGTGGCCACGGCGAGCGCGGCGACGACCACGCTGATCAGCAGGAACGCACCGATGCGCCGGCGATGTGGCTGGGCGAAGGCCGCGATCCGGCGCAGCGTGGCCACCGAGAACGGCCGTTTCTCCTCGTGGGCGTGGGCAGCCTGGTACATCGACTGCCACGCCACCATCTCCATGCTCATGTGCGCTCCTCGTTCGCGTCCGTCCATACGACCGCTCCACCCGGCGGAACTCATCGGTCGGGTCGGACGCGGGTCAGTGTGGCGACGGGGTCTGACAGTTCTGGTCCGGGTCGTCCCGGACGCTCGGACCGACCGTAGGAGTTGAAGCCAGGTACAGGTCAAGCGAGGAGCTCGGCTGCCGGGGCGCCGCGATCACGGGGTAGCGGTTCGGTGACGAAGCTTGACCCGAGTGAGGGACACACCGATCATCGAGTGACTCTTGTCACACCTGGAGGTCGCGATGACCGAGGTGCAACGGACCTATCCGCTCGGTGTCAGCCGCCCCGACCTCGCCATGGCGGATCTGCCGACCCCGGAGGAAGTGTTCAAGGTCAGCCGGATCGGCCCGCGTGAGCTGGTGATGTACGCGATCGGGCCCAGCCTGATCGCACTCGGCGTCTCGATCGGCAGCGGCGAGTGGCTGCTCGGACCGCAGGCCGTCGGGCAGTTCGGCTTCATCGGGATCGGCTGGGTGATCACGGTGTCGGCCGTGCTCCAGACGTTCTACAACGTCGAGTGCGCCCGCTACATCCTCGCCACCGGGGAGACGGACACCGTGGGATGGGGCCGGGTGCCGCCCGGCAAGCTGTTCTGGGTCCCGGTCTCGGTGTTCATCGTCATCTTCGCGTTCATCGCGGGCGGCTGGGCCGCTTCGGCGGGGCAGGGCCTGTTTGCCCTCGTCAACGGCCGCGTCGCCGAGGCGGGCGAGATGCAGCAGACGCGCTGGTACGCGATCGGGCTGCTCGTCGTCGTCTTCCTGATCGCCGCCACGGCCCAGCGGATCAGCCGTGCGCTCGAGCTGTCGAACTGGGTGATGGTGGGTCTGATCCTGGGCACCCTGATCATCGTGGACCTGGTCGTCGTGCCCGCGAGCGTCTGGTGGGAGGGCATCCGGGGGCTCGTCACCCCGGCGGCCCCGCCCGCGGGCATCAGCGCCACACAGCTCGGGGCGCTCGCCGGGTTCACGGCGATGGCGTCGGGGCTCAACTGGTACCTGATGAGCCACTACCGGGACAAGGGCTACGGCATGGGGCACCGCGCCGGGTTCATCGCCGGCATGCGCGGCAGCCAGCAGGAGCTGCTGACCGTCGGCGTCACGTTCCCGGACGACGAGCGCAACGCGGGCGTGTGGCGACGCTGGTACCGCCTGCTGATGGTGGACATGTGGGGCGTGTTCTTCGTGGGCGCGATCCTCGGCATGCTCCTGCCCACCGTGCTCATGGCGCAGGCGGTGGCGCTGTCGGGCCAGCAGCCCACCGCGGCCGACGTGCCCACGTTCGTGGCCAGCGCGCTGCAGCCGGAGTACGGCCAGGGGATGTTCTACCTGATGCTGCTGATGGGCGTGCTGGTGCTGTTCTCCACGCAGCTGGGCATCTTCGAGGCGCTGGTCCGGGTCGTCACCGACGGTGCACCCGCGGTGAGCCCGCGCCTGCGCACGCTGATCGAGACCGACCCGCGCCGCTTCTACTACCCCTTCATGATCGCTCTGCTGGTCGCGATCTCGATCATCATCCACCTCGCGGTGCCGGTCGCGCTCGTGCAGTTCTCGGCGAACATGTCGAACCTCGGCGCGCTGATCTTCCCGTTCATGCTGATGTACCTGAACAGCAAGCTGCCGCGGGCGGCCCGGCCGCGGCCGTGGCACTACGTGCTGCTGGTGCTCAACTTCCTGTTCTTCGGCTTCTTCTTCGTCAACTTCATCGCGGACTTCATCGGAGACCCGCTGATCACGTTCTGACCGTCAGTGGCCGCTGCCCGTGCGGGTGAGGGCGGCGGCCAGGCCGAGCGCCACGGCCATCAGCGTGACCTCGTACCCGGCCCAGAGCAGCAGCGGCATGCGGCTCGCCGCCATCCGGCGGCGGGTGAGCCAGCCGAGACACCCGATCACGCCCAGCGCGGCGGTCTTCGCGACCACCAGCTGCCCGGTGCCGGTGGCGAGGTAGAGCTGCACGGCTGCCTCCCACCGGACGTGCGCCAGCGCGGGCGGCAGCCGCACGGCGGCGGTGAGCACGCCGGTGGCCGCCACCGCGGCGATGCACACCGCGGCCAGCCGCGAGAAGCGGGGCAGCACGGCGACGAGCAGGCCACGCCGGGCCGCGACCAGCACCAGGATGGCGCCCAGCCCGCCGACCCAGGCGGCCGCGGCCGCCACGTGGATCCCGACGCCGAGCACGGCCACCAGCTGGTAGCTGTGCACGGCGCTCGAATGGCCCGTGACGGCCGGCGTGATCATCGCGAACAGCGCGACGGCGAGGACGGCCCGCGGCGGGACGAGCGCCGGCCGGTGCAGCCGCACGACGGTGCACCCGACGACGAGCACGGTGGCGCAGGCGACGAGCAGCATGCCCTGGCCTGCGCCGAGCCGCGTGGCCCAGGTGACCAGCTGCGCCGGCTCCACCGCGGTGACCGGGCGGGCGAACGCGTCGGCCGCGCCGAAGACGATCGCGAGCAGGACGGCGACCAGCCACGCGCCCGCGGTGACGAGCGCCGCCCGCCCCGTCTGCGCGAGCACCGGTGCCGCCCTCCGGTCGCCGGGTGGGAGCAGCACCTCGAGCAGCGCGAGGCCGACGACCACGACCCCGGCCACATCCATCGCGGTGCGGCTGACCGTGACCGCCACCGCGGTGGCACCGGGCAGCGTTCCGTCCGCAGCCGCGGCGAGCAGGACGCCGGCGACGGTGGCGCCCAGCGCCACCGCGGCCCACCAGCCGACCGGTCCGGTGGCCCTCCGCAGCCTGGTGGCCGGAGCGGTGCCGCGGGTCGGCACGGTCAACATTGCAGGCCTTCGTTCAGGCACTCCACGACCGCGTCCATCAGCTCGTCGGGCATGCCGTTGACGAAGTCGCCGTGGTCGGTGGCGGGATGGTGCTGCTGGTCGGGGAACCCGTCGAGCGCGAAGTTGCGCCCCCCGGGCTGGTCGTAGGCGAGGATCATCCGCAGCTGCGGCACCGCCACCGAGTCCTGCGGGCACGCGCCCGTCTCCTCGTCGGCGAACGCGATGTGCGAGCGGTGGTCCTCCGAGTCGAGCTGCTCGCCGTCCCAGCAGGACGGGAAGTCGAGCACGCGCAGCAACCGGCTGCCGTCGGGGCACAGCGGGTACTGCGTGGTGGACCGGTCCTCGAACCCGCGGCACGTCCACTGGGCGCGCACGTTGTCGGCCCCGTTCGTCACCGCCTTGGCATCCCCGGTGATCACACGCAGCAGCTGGGGCATGGGCGAGACGGGGCCGGTCGGGTTGCCGAGGAACTGCATGACGACCTGTGAGGGCTCGAGGATCTCTCCGATGTTGCCGTCGAGACCGCCGCCGTCCTGGTTGTCGTCCGGGCCGACCTGCGCGGTGTCCCGCAGCACGGGCCAGAAGAACGTGGACCGGTTGTCGAGCTCGCACGTCGTCTCCGAAACCAGCAGGTCGCCGGCGTCGGTGGACGCGTCGGTGGCGACGCTGCCGACGTAGTCGTGCATGTGTTGGGCGCCGTTCACGGTGCCCGGCGCGGCGATCCAGTTGTCGGAGTTGCGCAGCTCCGCCGCCGGGGCGCCGCACTCGGACACGAAGCTGCCGGTCGAGGCGTTCGCGTCGGGGTTGGGCTCGGAGACGAGCTGGTTGACATCGCCGATGTCGGCGAAGTCGGCGAGGGCAGGCGGGGCGGCGTCCTCGCGGCCCGGGAACTCGTCGTCGGCCGCGCCCTCGTCGTCGGCGTCGGCGTCGTTCTGCTGTTGTTGCTGCTGCTGGTCCTCGTCGTCGTCCTGTTGAGCCTGGCGGTTCGCGAGTGCCTGGCTGAGGGCGTCCCGGGCGTCGTCGCCCTGCCCGGCGTCCCCGTTCTCGCCGCCGGCCTCCCGCTCGGCGTCGTCGTTGCGGTCCTTGTTGTTGTTGCTCTTCTCGTCCTTGTTCTCGTTCTCGCCGTCGCGTTCCTCGGACGGCTCGTCCTCGGTGGCGGCGACCAGGGCGAGCACGCGGTCGGGCGGGGGGTCGAGCGCGGCGAACCCGGCGACGACGGCCGCCGAACCGGACGGTGCCGCAGGCGCGGAGACAGCGCCTTCCAGCAACGGCGGCAGGGCCAGCACGCCGATCACGAGCAGGCCGAACACGGCCGGGCCGCCGGGCCGGCGCTGGCTCGACTGCCGCCGCCGTGGCGGGTGGATGCGGGGCGGCGCCGGGGGGCGTGGCGGCGGGCCGGGGAACGGCCGGCTCGGGGGGTGGGCAGCTGCGGGAGCGGGGCCGGTGGTGCGCGCCCGCGAGCGGTCGCGCAGCAGCATGTCGACCAGCGCCCCACCGCCGAGCACGGCGACGAACGCCAGCACGGCGGCCAGCCACGACGACAGCGAGACCTCCCGGACCGCGGTCAGCACGCCACCCAACGGTGCGCCGCCGCTGTCAATGTCGGCATTGCTGTCGTTGCTCCCGTTCGCGGCGAGCACCGGCGCCGGGCTCCCGGACCCGGCCGCGGCAGGTGCCGCCGGGGCCGGGACCGGGACCGCCGCGGGAGCGGGCGGTTCGGGCAGCGCTTCGAAGTCCACCAGGCCGGTGCTCTCGAGGTACTCGTGGTGGCGGGTGACGAACTGGGCGGACGTGGTCGCGAACTGGCGGACCAGCTCGTTGCGGGTGCCCGAGCGCACCTCCGCTATGACCGGGAGCACCTTGCCGTGGGCCTGCCGCAGCAGGTTCACCGCGGTGCGGTCGTAGTCGGTGCCGGTCCGCGCGGAGATCTCCTCCATCCACCCCTGTTGCTGCGCGGACGGCTGGCTCGGCAGCGTGACCCCGAGCTGGTCGGCGGTCCGGCGGACGATCGCGTCGAGGTCGGTGTGCTCGAGGGAGATCAACCGTCCCACGTCGCGCACCACCCCGTTCGTGGCCCGCTGCTGCATCTGCTGGCCGGTGGGTGTCTCCCAGAGCCCGGCCTGCCGCACCTTCACCAGCAGGTCGACGTCGGAGGCCGTGAGCGGGCCGAACTCGGTACGTGTGGTGGTGCTCGACTGCTGGCCCACCGCGACGTCGCTGCCGGCCCCGGGTGCGTTCCCCGAGTTGAACACCGCGATCGTCACGATGACGGCCAGCACGAGCGCGCCGGCCCAGCGGGCGGCCCTCGAGACAGGTGATCGCACGGCCCTCGCCCTTCGCGTCTAGAACTGCTCGGTGTGGATGCGGTGTTGGGGCACGCCCAGCTCCCGCAGGCTGCGTGCCGCGCCCGTGACGAAGCCCGGCGGCCCGCACACGAAGTAGTCGAGCGCGGAGCGCTGCCCGGGGTGTGGCAGGACCGAGCGCAGGAGCGGCGTCGCGACCTCGCCGACCGCGCCCGACCAGCCCTCCGTGGGTTGGCGCACCACCTCGACGACGGTGAGGTCGAGCCGCTTCGCCAGGTGCGCGAGCTCGCCGCGGAACAGCAGCTCACGGGGCTCCCGGGCGGCCCGCACCAGCAGCAGCGGGCGCGGGTCGTAGCGGTCGGCGAGCGTGCGCACCATGCTCAACATCGGGGTGATCCCGACGCCAGTGGCGATCATCGCGACGCCGGACGCGGGCTGGGGGAGCAGGTCGAGGCTGCACGACCCGTACGGCCCGTCGACCCACACCGGGGCGCCGGGCGGCAGGTTGCGCAGCACCGTGCCGAAGTCGCCCGTGGAGCGCACCGTGAACGCGCACCCGCCGCCCGCCGCCGAGGAGGCGATGGTGAACGGGTGCTCCTCGCCGCCGCCCCGGGCCAGGCGTAGCCAGGCGAACTGGCCGGGGGCGAACCGCAGCGGGGCTCCGCGCGGGTCGAGCACCAGGGTGCAGACGCTGTCCGAGTCGTGCCGGACCTCGCGCACGACGTGCTCGCTCGAGCGCCGCGCCGCCAGCACGCGGTGCACGAGCCCCGAGGCGAGCACCACGGCCAGCGCCACGAGCACCCACTGCATCACGGGGTGGTGCACGAGCTCCCCGACCAGCTGCACGTGCAGCGCCGACAGCCCGACCGCCGCCACGCTCAGCACCAGGTGGGCCCAGCGCCACAGCTCGTAGTCCTGGCGCACCCGCCGCCGGAGCACGCCCAGCGCGATCACGCCCGCGAGCGCGACGGTGGCCGCGGTGGCGGCCCGGGCCCGCGGCGGCGCGCCGATCCAGGTGAGCAGGCTCAGGTTGCCGGGATCGGCGGCGATCACGACGGCGACGTGCAGCACCACGCTGCCCACGGCCAGCATGCCCAGGCTCCGGTGGGCGGCCAGCAGCGCCGTGATCCCCGCGGCCCGCGACAGCGCCCGCAGCCGGCAGACCAGCACGAACGTGCACACCAGCGCCGCGAGCGCGAACAGCCCGGTGAGGTCGGTGAGCGTGGCCCACAGCGGCGCGGGCCCGCCGGCGAGGACGCGGACGGCGAGCGGCGCCAGCAGCACGACGGCGAACCCGGCGAGCCAGCGGCGTACCAGCTGCGCCGAGCCGCGCGCGGCCGCGACCGACCCGGGTGCGGCCCCGGCCCGGATGCCCAGCGAGCTGGTCACCGCGTTTCACCCCGGCTCAGGAGACCGTCAGTAGCCATCGGACGAGCCACCCGTGTCGCCCCGGCTCGGCGCCGTGGTGTCGTGCTGCTGGCGGGAGTGGTCGCCGCCGGAGGTGCCGGCACCGCCCCGCTCCGACCCGGTGGTGGGTTCGGACGATCGCGCCCGGCCCTGGTCGCCGCCCTTGCCGGCGCCCTCGACGATCAAGGTGCCGGTCATCTCGGGGTGCAGCGTGCAGGTGAACTCGTAGCGCCCCGGCGTGGTCGGTGCGGTGAAAGTGGCCTTCTCGTCCTGCTTCAGGTCGGGAGTCTCGAAGCTCCCGTCGGACGCCGTGAGGTTGTGCGGCGCCGCGTCGCTGTTCACGACCTCGACCGTGGCGCCGGGCTCGACGGTCATCGCCTGCCCGAACGCGAAGCCCGTGATCGTGATGGTGGCGCCTACCGACCCCCCGGACGCCGCGGGCTCGGACTGCTCGCACCCGTCGCCCTCGGCCTCGCCGTTCCCGTTCCCGTTGCCGCCGCCGTTGTTGTCGCCGTTCTTGTTGCCGGACCCGGAACCCGACTGTTCCTGCCCGTTGCAGCCGCCGCCGTCGACAAGCTCCTCGGCGGAGATGCCGAGGGCGTCCAGCAGCCCCTGCACCGCGTCGATGACCTCTTCCCGGTCGGCACCCTCCTCGGCGCCCCCGCCTCCGTTGTCGTTCTCGTCGTCGGGAGGTCCGCCGTCGGAGGCCAGCACCGCTCCGGACGACGAGACGGGCGCTGTGGCGGCATCCGGTGCCGCCGGCCCGTGCTCGCTGGTGATCATGACGAGGAACACCACCGCGGCGGCGAGCGCGGCCGCAGCGATCCACCTCCGGCTCTTCATCGGATCCATCGGTATCGCCGTCCTCGTACGTCGGTGATCGTGTTCCTGCGTCGAAGGGATGGGGTCGTCGGGATGGTCAACCGGAGTCGGGCACCGGCACCGTGAACGGAGGCGCGAGGGACCTCGCGGACGGGGCGCCGAACCCGTCTGCGACGTGGGCCGAGAGGAGGTACCAGGCGTCGCGGGTGGGCCCGCGCCACAGCGCCGGGTCGATCCGGCCGCCGGTGGCGAGGTGTGGATCGGGCGGGATGTCGACGACCGCGCGGCAGCGGGCCGCGAAATGGGATCGGATGAGGGCGCGGTCGACGTCCGGGCTGTGCCGGTCCCCGCAGAGCACGACGACCGACTGCTCGGCCGCCACCCGGTAGCCCTCGTCCGCCAGGAACGACAGGGTGCGGCTGGCCCGGTTGGCGCCGTCGACCGTGGGGGAGCCCACGATCACGAGGCTGTCGGCGGTGGCGAGCGTGGCCTCCATCGCCGAGTGCACCATCCCGGTGCCGGAGTCGGTGATGATCACGTTGTAGAAGCGTTCGAGCAGCGAGGTGACATCCAGGTACTCCTCCGCGCTGAAGGCCTCACCCATCGCGGGTTCCTGCTCGCTGCCCAGCACGTGCAGCCGCCCGGCGCTGCGGGTGTACCGGGTGAGCTCGGCGACCGACGCCAGGTTGGGCATGTCCTCGTAGAGGTCGCGGACGGTGGGGCCGCCGGGCCCGGTGAGGCGTTCGGCGAGCGTGCCCGCATCCGGGTTGGCGTCCAGCGCGACGACCCGGTCGCCGCGCAGCTCGGCGAGCACCATCCCCAGGCAGGCGGCCACCGTGGTCTTGCCGACGCCGCCCTTCACCGAGACGACGGCAACGCGGTGCGGCGCGGGCAGCGGGCGCCGGATGCGGTGGATCAGCTCCACCCTGGCGGCCTCGTGCGGGCTCTGCCCCGGGTTGATCCGGCCCCCGGACGCCGCGAACAGCGCCAGCCGCCACCCCTCGGTGGGGGTGGCGCGTTGATGCCGGACCAGCGCCTCGTCGGTGAGCACGGCGTCGCTCGCCACGTCGACGGCGGCGGGGAGGAACCCCGGCGAGGGCTGGTAGGTCTGTGCGGGAGCAAGCCGGCTCCAGTCGGGAACGGCGGCCACCGGCGGGATCACCGGGAGCGGTTCCGTCGGCGGGTCGTCCCAGTCGTACGCGGGTGGCGTGGGCTGCCACTGCGCGTCCGCCCAGCTCGCCCGGCGGCGCGGGGCGGGGATCTCGCCGACCGGCAGCTCGGCGGGCCCGCCGGCGTGGTACCCCTGGGACTGGACGCTCACGGCGGCACCACCTCGCCCGGGGCCTCCGGCGGCAGCGGCGGCACCACGATCACCGCGGCGATGTCCACGCGCCACTGGTCGGCGATCTCCCGCACCGGGACGAGCAGCTCGTACCAGTACGAGTCGAGGCCTACCCATCCCGGATCGGTGGGTGCGGGAGCAGCGGCCGGGTAGGGGAGCACGTCCGTGCTCTGCCGGATGCAGGTGGGTGTCCTCGTGAGCCTGCGGAACGGCGTGACCCGGACCCGGACGTGGACCAGCAACCGGTCCTCCGACAGCGCGATGACCGCGCCCGGCAGCGCCAGCTCGCCACGCTGCCGCCCGCTGCCCGGCCAGCCGGTGGCCGCCAGCCGCTCCTCCAGCACGGGCGGTGCGGCGTACGGCGCGAGCGCGCGGCCCCGCCGCCCAGGGTCGCCCTCGTCCCAGGACAGGAAGTCGACGCCGAAGGCGGCGGCCAGCGCGCCCGCGTCGGCGCGCCGGGCCGGGAGGGCGGCCGGGGCAGGGGTGGCGGCGTGCGGGTGGCCGGCCGCGGCCAGGTCAGCCGAGAGCCGACCCCGGTCGGGCGCCCGCCGGGTGCCCGGGGATGGCGTCGGACGCAGGTGGGGCGGGGCGGGCGGCTCGGCGAGGCGCGGGCGGGCCCGTCGCGCCGCCGGGGGCCGGCGCCACGGCCGGGGTGCGCCGGACTCGCCGGTCATCCGCCCACCCGCTCGCCGCGCTCGAGCACCGAGGCGATGTCGGAGCCGTCGGGATCCACGGGGTCGCTCGACCGGCCGCGGTCCGCGGCCGAGCCGGCCGGTTCGCGCGACCCGGCGTCGGAGCCTCGGGACGCGAGCACGTCGTCCAGGTCGCTCGAGCGGTTCGCGCCGCTCGCCCCGACATCGCCGGCATCGTCGGCGCGGCCGTCGCATTCCAGCTGGCCGTTGCCCTGGTCGCGGCCGAGCCGGTCGTCGCCGACCTGGTCGGCGTCGTCCTGACCGTTGCCGAGCCGGTCGTCGTCGAGCCGGCCCTGGGTGCGGCCGTTCCGGTCGTCAGTCAGCCGGTCGTCGAGCCGGTCCCGGTCGAGCTCGCTGTCGTCGCGCCGGCTGCCGCCGAGCTGGTCGTCCCTGAGCTGGTCGTCCCTGAGCCGGTCGTCCCTGAGCCGGTCGTCGCCGAGCTGGTCGTTCTGCCGGCCCGACCGGTCGTCGAGGCGTCCGGCCTGCTCACTCTCGCCGGAGCGCGATGCCGCGGTGTCCTGCTGGCGGGATCCGGCCGCCTGGTCGGCGCTCGGTTCGAAGCCGGCCGCGGCGAGCGCGGCGGCGAGCCGCCGGGACGTGGGGTCGTCGCTGCCGGCAACGACATCGGCGAGCTCGAGGGCCAGCTCCTCGGCGAGCGCCGCCGAGCCGGTTCCCGGGTTCGCGCCGGTGTCCTGCCCGGTGTCCCGCCCGCTGTCCCGCTCGGCGTCGAGGCCGACGTCGGTGCGGCGCTGGGCCAGTGCCTCGGCGTCGGACCGGGCACTCCCGGACCGCTCCTCGTCGGGAGCGGCGATGCAGCGGGAGGTGGACGCCGTGGCGTCCGGGAGCCCCCCGAGCGCGGCCGGGCCGGCGGCGGCGCCCGCCGCCGTCAGCAATGCGATGACCAAACTGCCTGCATCCATTCCGCTGCCTCACAACTGGGGAGTGCCGGTCGGTCCAGGGCGGAACCGTGGCAGCCCGGGCAGGCATCCCGTGGGCGAACGCGGAAAAACGTGTGCAGGTGTGAACGGCCGGCGTCAGAGCAGCAGGTCGGCGAGGTCGGCGGGTGCCGGGCGCCCGTCGGCGTCCAGCCCGCGGCCCGTGTAGTAGCCCGCGACCATCGTGCGGAGCCGCTCGGCGGTGAGCTCGGCGGTGCGGCCCGACCCCAGCTCGAGCGGGGTGTCGAGCATGCGCCGGGGCAGCACGTCGTCGGCGGCGGTGGCGCCCTCGCGGGCGTTGAACTCGCGCTTGGCCAGCACGATCCGCCGGGCTGCCGCACGCAGCTCACCGGCCGTGACGTCCCAGCCGGTGACTGGGCGCAGCAGGGCCGCCCACTCCTCGAACGGCTCGGTGAACACGCCGCGCAGGAACTTGCAGAGGATCATCGAGTCCATGACGGCCGCGCGGTCCTCGGTGCCGATCGCGGCGGTGACGTGCGCCGGGCCGCCGGCGAGCCGGTCGAGGTCGCCGGAGAGGTCGGCCTCGTAGGCACCGGAGCGGTTGTGGTCGGCGCCGCGGGCGTTGACGGCGAGGCCGAGCGCCATCGACTGCAGTGACCGGGGTTCGTATCCGGGCAGCTCGAGGCCCTTGACCTGCGGCGCGAAGTCGATCGAACCGTGGCCCACCACCCGGGCGGCGGCCCGGGAGCCGAGTGCCAGCAGCTCGCCGAGACCGGGTTCTTGGGTGCCGATGAGGTCCAGGGCGCGCAGCAGCGCCGGACCGTCGCCGAACTTCAGCCACGGCTCGTCGATCAGCCCGCGCTCGACGCACTCCATGGCCCACGCGATCGTGCCGCCGGCCGAGATCGTGTCGATGCCCAGCTCGTCGCAGCGGGCGCTGGCGGCGAACACGTCGTCCGGGTCGGAGACGCCGCAGAGCGGCCCGAGCGCGAACACGTTCTCGTACTCCATGCGCTGGGAGCCGCCGCCCTTGCGCGAGTAGATGTGCTCGCAGCCGATCGAGCAGGACGCGCAGCTGTTGCGGGCCACACCGCGCAGCTCGTGCAGCTCCTCGGCCGCGAGCCGGGGTGCCTCCGCGAAGGTGGCGGCGGTGAAGTTGCGGGTGGGGAGCGTGGAGACGGCGTTGAACGCGAGCAGGTTGGCCAGCGTGCCGAGCTCGCGGTACTTGGCCGTGGCCGGGCCGAAGCTGCGCTGCCGCAGGTCCTTGGCCGCGGCGAGCACCGCCGCCTGGTCGGCGACGTCCACCTTCGTGCCGGCCCGCACCAGCACCGCCTTGAGGTTCTTCGCCCCGAGCACGGCCCCGAGCCCGCCGCGCCCGGCGTGGCGGCCGTCGTGGCTGATCGTGGCGTACCGGACGCCCCGCTCGCCGGCGCCGCCGATCGCCGCCGTCCGCCAGCCGCGCCCGAACTTCTCCTTCACCGCGGCCTCGGCTGCGGCCGCGGACATCCCGGCCAGCTCGGGAGCCGGTTCGAGCCGCACGCCCTGCGAGTCGACCAGCAGCACCGACAGCTCCGCGGCCCGCCCCCGCACGACGATGGCGTCGTGGCCGGTGAGCTTGCCGGCGATCGCGAACTGCGAGGAGGCGAGGGCGTCGGTGAGCAGCCCGGTGAGCGGCGACTTCGCCAGCACCGCGAACTTCGCGCTCGTGGTCAGCGGGGTGCCGACGAGCGGGGAGAAGACGAAGGCCAGCGGCGCCTCCGGGGCCAGCGGATCGACCCCCGGGGGGCAGAGCCGGTGCAACAGCCAGGTGCCCAGCCCGACGCCGCCGAGGTAGGCCCGCAGCACACGTTCGGGCAGCTCCAGCGCGGCGCCGGTGGCCGACGTGGCGGAGACGTCGACGACCAGCGCGCGCCCGGTGTAGCCGCCTGCCGTCATGTTGCCGACTGTATGCGCATCTGCGGGTGAGCGTCGCCGCCGCGGCAGATATGCCGCGCGGGCTTTGCTCGAGCGCGTCGGTCAGCCCCCCGCGTCTGCCGACAGGAAGGCCACCGAGTCGCCCGTGACCAGCGGCGTCTCGGGGTCGCGCGTGATCTGGTCGCCGTTGAGGGCGGCGACGACGTGCCGGTCGAGCGCGAGGCCGACCGCGGTGGCCGCCGCCCCGAGGGTGGCGGCGCGGGTGGTGCCGGGTGCCGGGCCTCCGCGGCTGGCCAGTGCCCCGAACCGCTTCACCGCGACCTCCGGAGGCGGGCGGTCCCGGGCCGCGCGGTACTCCTCGGGCTCGTTCACGTTGACGACGGAATCCAGATCTGGGTCGAGGGCGCGCAGCCGCGGTTCGGTGAGCAGCTCGGCGTCGTCGGTGCGGCGGGTGCGGCAGCGCTCGAACAGCTGCCCGAGCTTGAGCTGCCGGTTCTCGGCCATCTCCGCGAGCACGGGGGCGAGCGCGGTGCGGTACGCGGTGGCGAGGGGCTGGCGGTGGCCGCGGACGTGCGGGAGGACCGCGTCCTCGTCGAGCATGCCGAGCAGCCGCCGGACGTACGCCGGGTGCAGGAACGGCAGGTCCGTGGAGCAGACGAACGCCAGCTCCGCCCGGGTGCCGACCGCGGCGAGGCCGACGGCGATCCCCTGCACGGGCCCGAGCCCCTCGACCGGGTCGTCGACCAGCTCGACGTTTTCCGGGAGGGGAGGCAGGGGCTGCCCGGGCGCGCGGACCACGACGACCGGGCCGTCGACCGTGCGGGCGAGCACCCCGGTGGCGCGCCGCAGCAAGGTGGACCCGTGCCATTCGAGAGCCGCCTTCGGCTCACCCATGCGTGACGAGCGCCCGCCCGCGAGCACGATGCCAGCTGTTCGGGGCGTCACCCGGCTGATCGTAGACACGCCGGACGATTACCGGGGACGTCTGGGAGTCTGGGGTGGCAAACCCGAGAGGAGAGGCCGTGACGATGAGCGAGGCCCCGCAGCGGGGCCGGGGCACCGCGATCGGTGAGGGCATCACGTGGGCGGCGCGGTGGAGCCTCCGGCTGTTCCTCGCCGCGGCGGGCGCCACGCTGCTCTGGCTGCTGATCGGGGCTCTGTGGTCGATCGTGATGCCGGTGCTGCTGGCGGTGATCCTCGCCACGGTGCTGTGGCCCCCGACGGAGTGGCTGCGGCGGCACCGCTTCCCGCCTGCACTGGCCGCGGCCACGGTGGTGCTCGCCGGCATCGTGGTCCTCGCCGGGCTGGTCACACTCATCACCACGTCCGTTGTCGGCAGCGTGCCGGAGATCACGGCCAGCGCCACGTCGGGTATCCAAGCCATCCAGCAATGGCTGTCCGGGCCGCCGCTCAACCTCGCCCAGAGCCAGCTCGACGCGGCCCTGCAGACGGCCACCGCGCAGCTGCAGCAGAGCGTCTCCGCGATCACGGCCAGCGTGTTGACCGGCGTGGGGAGCGTGGCGTCCGGCGTGGTCACCGCCCTGCTCACGCTCGTGCTCGCGTTCCTGTTCGTCAAGGACGGGCCGCGGTTCCTGCCCTGGCTGCAGACCGTCGCGGGAGACGGGGCGGGCGGACACATCGCCGAGGTGTTGCGCCGGGTCTGGAACACCGTCGGCGACTTCATCCGCGTGCAGGCCTTCGTGGCGTTCGTCGACGGCGTGCTCATCGGGCTCGGGCTCGTGGTGCTCGGGGTGCCGCTCGCGATCCCGCTCGCGGTGCTCACGTTCCTCGGCGGGTTCATCCCGATCGTCGGGGCGCTGGTGGCGGGGGCCCTGTCGGTGCTCGTGGCGCTGGTGAGCAACGGGTTCGGCACCGCGCTCATCGTGCTGGTGATCATCGTTCTGGTGCAGCAGCTCGAGGGCAACGTGCTGCAGCCGTACCTGCAGGGACGCAGCCTGCGGCTGCACGCCGCCGTGGTGCTCCTCGCCGTCACCGCGGGCAGCACGCTCTACGGCATCGCGGGCGCGTTCCTCTCGGTGCCGGTCACGGCCGCGGCCGCCGTGGTCGTGCGCTACCTGGGGGAGCGGATCGACGCCCGCGCGGCGGGCGGGCCGGCGCCGAAGGTCGACCCGCCGCTGGAGACCGTGCAGGTGATCGACGGCGTGCCCGGCGCTCCGACCTCGGACGCCACCGTGCCCGACCCGGACATCCCGGAGCGGCGCGACCTCGACGTGCCGGAGCCGGAGATCCCCGGGATGCACCGCGGTGGGGACGCGGGCCGGGCATGAGGGAAAATGGCGCACCGTGCGCGTCTACCTGGGTTCCGACCACGCCGGCTTCGAGCTGAAAACGCACCTGGTCGCACACCTGACCGAGCTGGGCCACGAGGCGATCGACGTCGGCCCCGCCGGGTACGACGCCGCCGACGACTACCCGCCGTTCTGCGTCGAGGCCGCCCGGCGCACCCTCGCCGACCCGGGCAGCCTCGGGGTGGTGCTCGGCGGCTCCGGCAACGGCGAGCAGATCGCCGCCAACAAGGTGCCCGGCATCCGGTGCGCCCTCGCGTGGAGCGTCGAGACCGCCACGCTGGGCCGCCAGCACAACGACGCGCAGGTCGTCGCGGTAGGGGCCCGGATGCACACCCTCGACGAGGCCGCCGAGATCGTCGCCGCGTTCGTCGTCACCCCGTTCTCCGGCGAGCCGCGCCACCAGCGGCGGATCGACCTGCTCACCGAGTACGAGCGCACCGGCGTACCGCCCGCGCTGCCCCCGGAGCAGGTTCCCGCTCCTACGACGACGACGTAATGCCCGAAGGTCACACCCTCCACCGCCTCGCCGACCTGCACCGACGCCGCTACGCCGGGCAGCCGCTCGCCGTGTCCAGTCCCCAGGGCCGGTTCGCCGCGAGTGCCGCACTCGTCGACGGTCGGGTGCTGGAGCGCACGGACGCGCACGGCAAGCACCTGTTCCACCACTACGGCCCCGACCTCGTGGTGCACGTCCACCTCGGGCTGTACGGCAAGTTCAGCGACGAGCCGTTGCCGGCCGGGGAGCCGGTGGGGCAGGTGCGGATGCGGATGGTGGGTGCCACCCATCACGCCGACCTGCGGGGCGCCGCGGCGTGTGAGTTGATCACCGACGGCGAGGCTGCAGCGGTGCGCGCCCGCCTCGGCGAGGATCCGCTGCGTCCCGACGCCGACCCCGACCGCGCGTGGGACCGGATCTCGCGCTCGCGCGCACCGCTCGCGACGCTGCTCATGGACCAGTCGGTGATCTCCGGCGTCGGCAACGTCTACCGGGCGGAGGTGCTGTTCCGGCACCGCCTGGACCCGCAGCTGCCCGGCCGGGACCTGCGCCGGCCGCAGTGGGACGCGCTGTGGGCCGACCTGGTCGACCTGCTGGCCGCGGGCTTCCGGAAGGGCCTGATCGAGACGCTGCGGCCGGAGCACGAGGCGCTCTCCGACGGCGACGCGGACGTGAGCGGCCGCCGCGTCTACGTCTACCGGCGCGCCGGGGAACCCTGCCTCGTCTGCGGTGGGCGGGTGGCGCACGCCGAGCACGCCGCCCGCAACCTGTTCTGGTGCCCGAGGTGTCAACGGAAGCGGCGCCCGCGCACCCGCCGACCGCGCTGACCGCCCGGGGGATGTCAGCGAGGTGGCATGCCGGCGAGCAGCGCCGCCACGGCGTCCGGCGCCGTGATCATCGCATCGTGCCCCGTGGCCAGCGTCTCGAACCGCCAGGTCGGGTCGCTTCGGGTCGCCTCGGCGAAGCCGGCGAAGCTGTCCGCACCGGGCTTCACCGTGCAGTGGACGTACCGGCGTGGCAGCCGCGGCACCGGGCCGAGCGGGAGCGGGTCGCGCAACGCGCCGACGGGGAACGGGCGCAGCCTCGGCCGGACCCACTCGCGGTCGGCGGCCGAGGTCAGGCCCCAGCCGTCCATCGCGGTGTCGGGGTCGAGCACGATCCGCCCGGCACCGTCGACGAGGGTGAGGAAGTGGTCGCGCCGTGCGGCCGGCAGCAGGTCGAGCACCGACTGCCCCGGCCCCGGCAGGAATGCGTCGAGGTACACCAGCTCGCGGAGCCGGTCGGGGACGCGCTGCGCGACACCCGTGATCACGGCGCCGCCCGAGCTGTGCCCGAGGAGGACGGCATCGCGCAGGTCGTCCAGCTCGAACACGGCGACGACGTCGGCGATGTGGTCGGCGAGCCCGGTGTCGGGGCCGCCGAGGTGTGCGCGGTCGCCGAGGCCGGTCAGCGTCGGGCAATGCACCTCGTGACCGGCCGACTCGAGCAGCGGTGCGACGCGCCGCCAGCACCATGCACCGTGCCACCCGCCGTGTACCAGCACGAACGTGGTCATCGCAGGCTCACCGGGAGCGCGGACCGGACGGTGCGAGATGCATGCCAGCATCCGACACCCACGAGCTCGGACGCGCATCGGCGGCGGCTACCCGGATTTCGTCAGTGATCGAAGACCGCGGGGTCGATCCGGGCGAGCCGATCGGGGTCGACGAGGATGTCGATCGCGGTGATCTTCCCGCCGGACACCGTGAACGCCGCCACCGAGACCAGTCGGCCCGCGGCGAACGCCGCGGCCCCGGCCACCCCGTTCACCGTGACGGGCCGGTGGAGCTCGGTCAGCTGCGCGAATGCCATCGCACCCTCGGCGACCGACTCCCGGCCGTGCCGCACGACGCTCGGGCGCAGCGTGCCGCCGTCTGCGCGGACCACGACGTCGGGCGCGAGGACCGCGACTAGCGCCTCGAGGTCGCCGCCCCGTGCCGCGGCGACGAACGCGTCGACCACTTCGCGCCGGGCGCCGGGGTCGGCCTCCGGGGCCGGGCCGGCACCGCGCACGCGACGGCGGGCCCGGCTGGCCAGCTGCCGGGTGGCGGCCTCGCTGCGGTCGATGACGGGGGCGATCTCGTCGAACGGCATCGAGAACAGGTCGTGCAGGACGAACGCAAGCCGTTCGGCAGGCGTCAGCGTCTCCAGCACGACGAGCAACGCCAGCCCTACGGAGTCGGCGAGCAGCGCTTCCTGCTCCGGGTCGGGCGCGCCAGGCTGATCGGCGGGCGCGACGATCAGATCGGGCACGTGCACGTCCAGCGGCTCCTCACGGCGCCGGGTCCGCGAGCGCAGGACGTTCAGGCAGATGCGCGCGACGACGGTGGTGAGCCACCCGCCGAGGTTGTCCACCTTCGCCGTGTCGGTGCGGGTGACGCGCAGCCACGCCTCCTGGACGGCGTCGTCGGCCTCGGTGAGCGACCCGAGCATCCGGTACGCCACGGCCTTGAGATGCCCGCGGTGTCCTTCGAACTCGGCGGCCAGGAACTCCTGCTCGTCCACCTGTCACATCCCTCCGTTGCCCGGTGTCACAGCACTGACCCGTGAACCGGCACCGATGTGACAGGCGGCGCTGCAGCTGGCCGAGGCGGTGACCCGCATGGCCGACCGGCCCGACGAAGCCGTGCCGGACGCCGTGTGGGACGAGGCCGCCGACCACTACGACGAGCGGAAGCTCGCGGCGCTGCTCATCATGATCGGCACGCTCAACCTCTTCAACCGCATCAACGTGACGATGAAGGAGCGCGCCGACCGCCCGAGCTGGGAAGCGGCCTAGTCCTACGGCGGTGGATCGTGATCATGCCGGCCCGGACGCGCCACCCGTCCGGTGATCACCGGTTGGGTGCGAGACCGGCCGGATGTGGCCGCCCATGCACCGAGCCGATGATCACTCCCACCCTCCACCGCACGATGATCACCAGCAGTGGACGGGCGGACGTGGTGTCGTGGCCGCACTGTTCCCGGCCCGGGGCCGAACTGGGCCGCGCACGTGCCTCCCACGACCCCCGCCCTGGAGTTGATCTCACGGCGAGCATCCGGTGTCCATCCTGCGCGGCCGGTACGGGACCACAGCCGGTCGAGTGGCACCCGGCAGTGACGGTCTCGTCGGCAACGGCGTGCCAGCGGGTCGGGGACGGCCGTCAGAGTGACCACGGGGTTCGGTAGTTCCGCCCAACCAGCCCGGTCCCCGAGGGTGAGGTCGGGGCGAGCGGGTGGAACGCACGGGAGGCCGGGGTTCGTGCGCGACTGGCTTGCGGCGCGGGTCGGGGACGGCGCGCCAAGCCGACGTTTCATGGTCATGTCGACCCCATGGGTGCGGTCGGCGCGATGGCGACCTATGACGTCGACTTGACCATGAAATCGGGTGTGTGCCGCGGAACACGGGCGTCGGTCAGTGACCGCTGCCGACACCGAGGTGAGCGGTAGATCGTGGTCACGTCGCCGCTCGGCGGGGCCGGGGGCGCGTCACCCGTCTGGTGATCATCGGTTGGGTGCGAGGCTGGCCGGATGTGGCCGTCCACGCACCGAGTCGGCGATCACTGCCCGCCATGGGGGATGCACGAAGTCGGGCTGTAGTACCAGCCCTCTCAGAAGTCGCCGAACCCACCGCCGTCGAAGCCGCCGCCCCCGTCGAACCCGCCCCCGTCGAACCCACCGGTGTCGCCCTGCCCGCCGTCGGCGCCGTCGAAGCCGCCGTCGCCGGCGGCCTCGCCGTCGGCGAACCCGTCGGCGTAGGCCACGCCGGACATGCCCGAGAACATCGCGCTGAACAGCAGGACCGATCCGACGCCCCACGCTCCGGCCACCAGGGCGGGCTTCCACCACGGCTCGGAGTACCAGCCCTGCGGGACGGGACGCCCGGCCACGGTGCCGCCGGGGTAGTAGTGCTGGTTGCGCTGCGACGGCGCAGGCGAGGCGCTGTAGGAGTGGCCTTCCACCTCGACGTCGCGGTCCTCGCTGACGGCGCCCGCCCGCTGCTGGCCGGGCAGCGCAGGCAGTTCGGGGCCGGGGTCGAGGCCCATCGCGGTGCGGGCGGCCCGCACGTAGTAGAGGCCCTCACGCGCGGTCTCGGTGACCTGCTGCGCCTGGGCGGTGCTGCGCGCCTGTTCCATCTGGGAGCCGGCCGCCGTGTAGCGCTCCGCGGCATCGGCGAGCGCCTGCTTGGACGCGTCGTCCGTGCCGACGAGGTTGAGCACCTGGCCGCCCAGCCGCTCCACCCACCGCCGGGCCTCGGCCTTGGCGTCCTCCAGCTCGCGCGCCTGAGCCGCGTTGCGCTGGCGGATCAGCCACATGGCGCCCACGACGATCAGGGCGATGACCACGATGGTCAGGATCGTGCCCACTTGAACCACTTCCCATCGGCAACCGTCACCCGTCCAACGCCGGTGGGGTCCGCGGCGTTCCAATAGGCTCCCCGACCGTGGCCGACCCCAAGCCGATCGAGTGCTGGATGACCGACATGGACGGCGTGCTCGTGCACGAGGGGCGGCTGATCCCCGGTGCCGACGAGTTCATCGCCCGCCTGCGCGACACCGGCAGGCCGTTCCTCGTGCTCACCAACAACTCGATCTACACGCCCCGAGACCTGCAGTTCCGGCTGCGGACCAGCGGGATCGACCTGCCGGTGGAGTCGATCTGGACGTCGGCGCTCGCCACCGCGAGCTTCCTCGACGACCAACGACCGCAGGGCAGCGCCTACGTCGTCGGCGAGGCCGGACTCACCACCGCGTTGCACGAGATCGGTTACGTGCTCACCGACACCGCCCCCGACTACGTCGTGCTGGGGGAGACCCGCACCTACAGCTTCGAGGCGGTGACCACGGCGATCCGGCTGATCCGCAACGGTGCGCGGTGGGTGGCCACCAACCCGGACCCGACGGGTCCGTCGCCCGACGGCGTCATGCCGGCCACCGGCGCCGTGGCCGCGTTGATCAGCCGCGCCACCGGGGTCGATCCCTACTTCATCGGCAAGCCGAACTCGCTGATGATGCGGGCCGCGTTGAACCGGATGGAGGCGCACTCGGAGACCACGGTCATGGTGGGCGACCGGATGGACACCGACATCATCGCCGGACTCGAGGCCGGGATGCGTACGGTTCTGGTGCTGACCGGCATCACCCAGGCCCACGAGGTCGACCGCTTCCCGTACCGGCCCAATCGGGTGGTGGCCTCGATCGCGGACCTCGTCCCCGAGGTGTGAGTCGCCGGGGTGGCCGGATCCGCGCCGCGCGGGCACGTCGGCGCGGATCCGGGGCCGGACGAGGAGGGGTTCGCCGGCCGGGCGCGGCGCCGGGGACGCGCGGCCCCAGCGGCTCCGCGCAGGGCCCGCGGTCAGCCCCGCCCCCGCAAATCCACTCGTGACGCGCCGAGCCGGTGTTACTCCAGGTTCCGCGTGCGGCGCGCATCCCGGAAATGACAGTGGTGTGATTTAGCCTCGAGCCATGGAAACGACGATCACGACCGGATGGTGGGGTTGCACCGGGTGCGGCGTCGAGGCCGAGTTGCCCGTCACGGCCCCGGTCGGCTGCGAGGTGCCCTGTCCGGACTGCGGGGAGCCGATGGCCGAGATCTGGCGCTGGGACGCCGTGGCTGCGTAGGTCATGCTGCCGGCCACAGGTCGAGCTCGTAGTTCTGTCCCACGAGGTCTGCGCCGAAGCTGTGGTGCGGCTCCTCGCCGACGAGCCGGAAGCCCGTGGCCAGGTAGATCCGTCGGGCGGCGGCCAGCACGTCGTTGGTCCAGAGCCGCATGCGCGCGTACCCGGCGTCTCGGGCGAACGCCACGCAGGTGTCCACGAGCCGGGCACCGACGCCGTGGCCGCGGGCGTCCGGGTGCACGAGCAGGATCCGCAGCTTCGCCGTGGCGGGTTCGTCGCCCGCCACGCAGAAGACGCAGCCCACGCGCCTGCCGTCGAGTTCGGCGATCCACGCGCGCTCGCGCGCGGCGTCGTGGCCGGCTCCGAAGTCGGCCACGATGCCGGCCACGAGCGCTTCGAACGTGGCGTCCCAGCCGAACTCCGCCGCGTACAGCTCGCCGTGCGCGAGTACGACCCAGCCGAGGTCACCCGGCTCTCCGAGCTGTCTGATCCGCACATCGCCCATCGCCGACCTCCTGTTGTGCCACTAGTGGCTGCCCGCCTGCTTCGCGAGGCGGCCAGCCACTAGACATGCATGGGTACTGAAACGACTGTTTCAGTGCAGACTGTCGGCATGAGCGCCGATCCGCAAGTCCCTTCCGCCCGGCGGGAGGAGCTTCTGGAGCTGGCCTACAGCTACGTGCTCCGCAACGGCATGGCCGGGATGTCGCTGCGCCCGCTCGCCGAGGCCGTCGGGTCGAGCCCGCGCGTGCTGCTGTACCTGTTCGGCTCGAAGGACGGCCTGGTGCAGGCCCTGCTCGGGCGGTCGCGCACCGAGGAGCTCGCGTTGCTCGCGCAGGTGCGGGCGGCCGGTGGCGGCCCCGCCGAGGTCGTCGAGCGGCTCTGGGAGTGGCTGGCCGCGCCGCAGCGACGTGACCTGCTGCGGCTGTGGGCGGAGGGCTACGCCCGCTCGCTCGTGGAGCCGAACGGACCGTGGGTCGGGTTCGCCGCGCAGGGCGTGCGGGACTGGATCGAGGTCCTGGGCGAGGTGCTCGGCCCGCACGGTGACCCCACGGCCGTTCTCGCCACGCTGCGCGGGGCACTGCTGGACCTGCTGGCCACCGGCGACGTCGAGCGCACCACGGCGGCCGTCCGACGGATGGTCGCAACGGTGTGACCGGCGCGTTCGTCGGTCGGAACCTATCCGACGAACGCGCCGCTCGTCGGACGGGTGGGCTGCTCGAGGAACGGCTCCAGCAGCTCGGGTACCGCTGAGACGGCGAGGTCGAGCCCGTCGTCCGATCCCGCGTCGGGAACCGCGTACGCGCCCGCACCGGCCGCCGTCGTCGCGATCACGGTGACCAGCCCCGCGCGCCGCTGGAACACCGACTGCCGGAACGTCCAGCCGATGATGCCGCCACGCTGCAGCGCCACCGTGGCCCGCCGGACGGAGCCGCTGCGGGCCACCAGGTACCGCCCGCCGAGACCGTGGCCGAGGCTGCGGTAGTCGTCCACGGCCAGCACGACGGCGGCCGGTACGAGCACGAGCGCGCTGATCCAGGCGATGTGCAGCAGCACGTCGGTGAGCAGCACGCCGAGGAGCACCAGCGGGGCCTCGAGCCCGACGACGGTGCCGAGCGCCCGCCGCAACCGCCGGCCGCGCGCGGCCACCGGATGGCCCGTCAGGTGCACCGCATCGAGCGGGGACTCCGGTTCGCGCAGGACGTCGGCCGCGACGCGCCGGGCGATCCCGGACGGAGCGGCGGGAAGCAGCGTGCGGCGGTCGGTCTTGTCGTCGTCGCTCTTCGCGGCGGTCATGCCGGTGGCCACGGCGTCGACCCGGGCCGCCCCGGAGAGCCGGACGCCGAGCGGCTCGACGAGCTCGACGCCGCGCAGCCGTGCCTCGTCGATCGAGATCGAGCGGGTGGTGAAGAGGCCGCGGCGCACGCGCAGCGTGCCCGGCTCGCGCTCCAGCCGGTAGTTCCACCACATCTCGACCCAGAGTCCGAGCGCGGCGACCGCACCGATGACCACCGCGACCGCGGCGAGCACCGCGATCATCGTCACGACCGGGACCGCGCCGAACAGGCTCCCCACCCAGTCGATCACGCCCGACTGGAGGCCGAACCACTCCGACACCTGGAGGACGCCGCCGAATGCGCTCGCGCCGAGCACCGGCGCGAGGAACGACACCGGCGCGTAGCGGATCCAGGCCGGGTCGAGCGTGGCGAGCACGCCGTCGGTGGAGGCCTTCGGGTGCGTCCGGCCCAAGAGCTCGCGGCGCAGCGCGTCGCCCACCGGCGCCGGCACCGGCCGGAGCACGACCGACCCCTCGCCCGCGCCGGACTGCTCGCCCGTGCCGATCCGGACGGCCACTAGTCCGAAGATGCGCAGCAGCGGATCGGCCGTGATGTCGACGGCCCGGATGCGGTCGCGGTGCAGCGCCCGGTGCTTGGTGACCAGGACGCCGGTGCGCAGCTCGACCCGGCCCGGTGTCAGGCGATAGCGGGTGCGGCGCCAGCGGACGTGCTCGACGGCGCTTCCCGCGGCCACGAGCAGGGCCGCGGCCGGCAGCAGCCACAGCAGGGCCGCGCCGACCGAGGCGTTCCGGGCGATGCCGATGCCGATGGGTACCCCCGCGGTGATCGACAGCCCGGCCATCACCAGAGCGGTGACCGCGACCGTGCGCCGGTCAAGCGCTGTCCAGTCGGAGTCCGGTTCCGGCAGGTCAGGGCCTGCCGTCCCGGGCCCGGTCATGTCGCGTCCCCTGGCGTCGCCTGCGTCGTGGCGGTGAGGCGTTCGGCGAGGTCGGCGGCCAGTTCGTGGTCGAGTCCCTCGATCTTGATCGCCCCCTTCGCCGACGCCGTGGTGACGGTGACGGTCGCGAGCCCGAAACGCTGTTCGAGGGGTCCGCGCTGGGTGTCGACGGTCTGGATCCGCGACATGGGCGCCACCCGCCACTCCTGCCAGAAGTAGCCCGAGCGCGTGTAGACCGCGGCGTCGGTGATCTCCCACCGGTGCAGGCGGTACCACCAACGCGGGAGCGTCAGCGTCAGCGCCGATCCGATGATCAGGATGATCGCGGCCGGCAGCAGCAGCCAGAACCGCGCGGGCGGGATCAGGAACCCGAGCACCGCGAGCACGGCGACCGGCGTGCCGAACAGCAACGCGAGCGATACGCGCCACCAGCCGACCGCCCGAGGGTCGACCGGATTGCGCGGCGGCCGGAGGTGCAGCTCACCGGGCCGTTCTTTCGACGTGGTCATGTCTCCCCCTTTGTAATGCAACTGCATTGTATAGGGTGAGACGGTGCCCAAGAAGGTGGACCACGAGGTGCGCAGGCGCGAGATCGCCGACGCCGTTCTTCGGCTGGCCGCCACCGAGGGTCTGGAGTCGGTGAGCCTGCGGCACGTCGCGGCCGAGGCGGGGATCTCGATGGGCCTGGTGCAGCACTACTTCCGTGGCAAGGACGACATGCTCGCGTTCGCCTACGAGCACGACGCACGCCGGCACGAGCTGCGGATCGTCGAGAAGCTGAGGGCGGTGGACCGGCCGACCGTCCGCGACGTCGTCCGGACGATCATGGTGGAGATCCTGCCCACCGACGAGCAGAGCCGGGCGTCGTGGCTCGCGGGCATCGCGTTCTTCATCCGCGCGATGTCGAACGAGCGGATGGCGGCGGTCGTCGCGGCCGGTGGGCCCGCCGTGATCGAGCTCCTCGCCGAGCGGCTCGGCGCGGCCCGGGCCGCGGGCGACCTCGCGGAGGGTGCCGACCCCCAGCAGGAGGCGGTGATCCTCTGGTCGCTAGTCGACTCGCAGGCCACCGCGATCGTCCTCGGCAGCCGCACCCCCGCCGAGGCCGTGGCCACGGTCGACTACCACCTGGACCGGCTGCTCGGCCGGTGATACCGACGTTCTCGCGGCCCTCGACGATGCGGTTCGCCTCGCCGGGGTCCGACAGCGGCGCATCATGACCACCGTGACGTCCTTCGTGTTCAACGTGACCTTCGACTGCGCCGACCCGCGCCGGGTCGCCGCGTTCTGGGCCGGCGCGACCGGGTACGAGGTGGCCGAGGAGCGGCCCGACTTCGTGCGGCTGCGCGCCACCGACGCCCGCGGCGTGCGCCACCTGCTCTTCTTCCAGGTGCCGGAGCCGAAGGCGGGCAAGAACCGGATGCACGTCGACCTCGCCACCCGCGATCCGGACACCGAGATCGCCCGGCTCGTGGCACTCGGCGCCACCCGGGGCGAGCACCGCACCGGCAACGGCACCAGCTGGACGGTCATGCACGATCCCGAGGGCAACGAGTTCTGCCTCGGCTAGCGGCACGTCGACGCACCCGGTTTCAGGTGGCCCTACTCGTGTCGGCTCGTGCTTCCCGTCGATGGGTCGCGTGGGCGGGCTCGGGGTGCGTCAGGGTTCGAAGCGGAAGGTGCTCGGCTCGCCCGCCGCGACCGCGCGCAGGTGTTCCGGCGCGTTCGTGAGTTCGTGCAGGCTGCGGCCGCTCCGCATCGCGGCGGCCACCTCCGCCTCGACGCGCTCGATCTCCTCCGCCCGGTCCACGGCGGCCGCGATGCGCTCGGGCGGGGCGATGAGGAGGCCGTCGTCGTCGCCGAAGACCAGGTCGCCGGGCTGCACGTCGACCCCGCCGAACGTCACCGGCTGTTGGACGACCGCCGGCCCGAGAGCGGGGCCCGCGGCCGGTGTCGTGCCGCGCGCGTACACCGGCAGCCCCACCCGGCGGATCCCGCGCAGGTCCCGGCAGAACCCGTCGACGACGATCCCGGCGAGCCCGCGCCTGCGTCCCTCGGTGGCGAACAGCTCGCCGGACGCGGCGAGCGGCCGACCGTCGGTGGCCACCACGAGCACGGTGCCCGGCTCCGCACGACCGATCGCGTCGATCATGCCGAGCAGGTCGCCGTCGGCGCGGACGGTGAACGCGGTGCCCACCAGCGTGACGTCGGGCAGCAGCGCGTGGATCGCCGGATCGCACACCGGCAGGGTCTTGTCGGCATCGGAGAGCGACGAGACCTGCAGCTGCGCCAGCCGCGTGACCAGCTCGTTCATCAGTCGACCTCCAGGAACCGTTCGAGCGCGGCCAGTGACTCCTCCGGCCGCTCCTCCACGAGGAAATGGCCGGCGTCCAACGCCACCCCGTGCACGTCGGTGGCGTGCTCGCGCCACACCGCGACCGGGTTGTCCGGGCCGCTGCCGACCACGCCCTGGGTGCCCCACATCGCGAGCAGCGGCGCGTCCACCCGCCGTCCGACGTCGGCACGGTCATGCTCCAGGTCGACCGTGGCGCCGGCCCGGTAGTCCTCCATCATGGCGTGCCGCGCCTCCGGGTCGGCGAACACGCGCTCGTACTCGGCCAGCGCCTCGGGGGCGAACGCGTCGAGCCGGCCGCCCCACGTGCCGAGCAGGCGGTGCAGGTACTCGATGGGGTCGCCGGCGATGAGGCGCTCCGGCAGGTCGTAGGGCTGGATGAAGAAGAACCAGTGGTAGTAGGCCGTGGCCAGCCGCCGGTCGACGTGGGAGTAGACGTGCAGCGTCGGCAGGATGTCGAGCACGGCCAGCCGCTCGACGGCATCCGGCGCGTCGAGCGCCATCCGGTGCGTCACGCGCGCGCCCCGGTCGTGCCCGACCACCGCGAAGCGCTCGTGACCGAGCGAGCGCATCAGCGCCACCTGGTCGGCGGCCATCGCGCGGAACGAGTAGCCGGCGTGATCGTCGCCGGCCGGCGGGCGGCTGGAATCGCCGTAACCCCGCAGGTCTGCGGCGACCACCGTGTGCCGCTGCGCCAGCGCGGGTGCCACCCGCTGCCACATCGCCGACGTCTGCGGGAACCCGTGCAGCAGCAGCACCGGGGGACCGGTGCCGCCGTGCACGGCGTTGATCATCGCCTCGCCTGTGTCGATCCGCACCCGCTCGAACCCGTCGAACATGATGCGGAACGTACCGGCTACGTGAGCGTGTGCCCGGTGGTGCTGTCGACGTGATCGGGGATCTCTCCGTCGTGCCGATCGCCGGTGGTGGAGGTGCCGCTCGGCTCGAACATCAGGATCGAGCCGCCGGGGGAGGAGGGCTTGTGCTCGGTGCCCTTGGGCACGACGAACGTGTCGCCCTTCTGCAGCACGACCGTGCGTTCGGTGCCGTCGGCCTCCCGGATCGCCACGTCGAAGCGGCCGTCCAGGACGAGGAAGAACTCGTCGGTGTCTTCGTGCACGTGCCAGACATGCTCGCCCCTCGTGTGCGCGATACGCACGTCGTAGTCGTTCATCCGGGCCACGATCCGCGGGCTGTAGACCTCGTCGAACGAGGAGAAGGCGGCCATAAGGTTGACGGGGTCGGTCGTCGTCATGCCCCGATCCTCGCCGACCGTGCGTCCACGGTCTTGTACGGAACTGCACCGGTACTGGTGGCCCACGTCGGGCAACACCGTCGTTGCGCGGCCTCCCCGGCACGGGCACGATCGTCGCCTCGACGGGAAGGGAGACGGTCATGGACGACCTGGTCACCGGCGCGGTGCCCGACGATGCGTTGCCGCCGGTCGTGTCGGCGCAGGAGTGGGAGGAGGCCCACGCCGAGTTGCTGCTCGAGGAGAAGGCGCTGACCCGAGCCCGCGACGCGCTGGCCGCCAAGCGCCGTCGGATGCCGATGACCGCGGTGACCAAGGACTACCGCTTCGTGGGGCCGGGCGGTGAGGTCGGCCTGGCCGAGTTGTTCGCCGGGCGTGCCCAGCTCCTTCTCTACCGGTTCTTCTACGACGACGACGTGGACGGCTGGCCGGACAAGGGATGCCCCGGCTGCTCGTTCTTCGCCAGTCACGTGGCGGATCTGCGGCATGTCAACGCCCGGGACACCACGTTCGCGATGACCTCACCCGCCTCCCAGGAGCAGATCACCCGACTTGCCGGGCGGATGGGTTGGTCGCACATCCCGTGGTACACGATGCTCGGGAAGGGGACCGACGTCGACTTCGCCGCCGACCACGGCGTCGGGGAGATGTTCGGGTTGAACGTGTTCTTGCGCGACGGCGACCAGGTGTACCGCACGTACTTCGTCAACGCCCGGGGCAGCGAACCGTTCACTCCGACGCGGGCGATGCTCGACCTCACTCCGTTCGGCCGGCAGGAGGACTGGGAAGACAGCCCACCCGGCCGGCCGCAGTCGGAACCCTACGGCTGGTGGGGCCGTCCCGACGAGTACGGCTGAACGTGCTCGGATGGGTGGGCGTCGGTTGCTGCACGACTGCTACCCGCAGGAGGCGGAGCGGGTCCGGACGATCATCCGGACCCGCCCTGACCTCGTCGGGGTGGCGGGATTTGAACCCACGGCCCCTCGCTCCCAAAGCGAGTGCGCTACCAAGCTGCGCTACACCCCGTTCGGGGGAGTCTAAGCGGCGCCTCCCGCGGAGGAACACCGGATACCGGGTGGCTCCGGAGACAGGCGGGTGGTCGGGTAGCCTGAGGTGGCCCCGGCAGGGGCACGCGGGCGTAGCTCAATGGTAGAGCCCCAGTCTTCCAAACTGGCTACGCGGGTTCGATTCCCGTCGCCCGCTCCAGCTCGCTGACCAGCGGAGACAGCCACTCCTCCCGATCATGGGAGGGGTGGCCGTCCGCTGTTGTGCCAGATCCGTGCCGGATCAGTCGTCCAAGGACGCGCCAGTGCCCGCGAGGCAGGGGCAGCGTGCGGCTGCGTTCCGGTTCGCACGACTCCCGGGATGGCGTTGGCCGTGACGACAACGGCGCTAGGGACTGCGAGAGTTAGCGGCCAGGTCACGGCGCCAGGGCCAGGCGGAGTCGATGCGGACGAACAGCCGGCGTTGACCGCGGGTGATCCGGGCGGCGACGTGCAGCAGCCGGTAGCGCAACGTCGCGGGCTCGGCGACGGCCAGCTCGCCCTCGAGCAGCGTGGTCTGGGTCCAGGCCACCAGATCGGCCGCGGTGAGAACGAGCTCGACCCAGGCGGCGTTGATCGCGAATTGTCGCGAGGGTAGCCGGCCCAGGCCCTGATTCTTGGCGCAGCGGATCCGGTCCTCGACCCGGGCGTGCGCGCGGTGGCGGGCCTCAAGGTGGGCCAGTTGCCCGACCCGGGTGTCGGTCGCGAACGCTTGGAAGCGCCATCCGTCGACGTCGGTGAAGCTCAACTGCGCGCCCGGGTGCGGGCGTTCACGGCGCACGATCACCCGCATCCCCGCTGGCCACCCGGCCGCGGTGAGATCGCCGAGCATCCCGGTCAACTCCGCGACATCGGCGCCCTCGCGCAGGCTCCCGTCGGCGTTGATCGCCGCAGTCCAGACCTGCTTCGGTAGCGCGAGGATCGCGGCCTGGACGGTGGTGGTCATGGCGAACCCGACCGAGAACTCCAGGTCCACCCCGGTCTGTCGTTGGGCGCGTAGGTGCGCCAGCCACGCCTGAGTCGCGCCGGCACCGTCGGCGGAGACCAGGATCGGGACCCCGTGCCGGTACTGGTCGGGTATCTGCGCGAGCGCCAGGTCGGTGACCGCGATGTGATCCGCGGCGGTGTTGGAGCCGGCGTTGCCCGGGCGTAGCACCGCAGCGAGGGCTTCGCCAGTGTTGTCCAGCCACGCCGTCAAGGGGTGGAAACCCCAGCCGCCCTTGAAGTTCGCCGCCGCGGACTCCTTGTCACTGTGCGCGGTGACCAGGGTGGCGTCGAACATGATCCGCAATCCCGGCCAGACCCGGCCACCCGCCCGGTGCCCGCCGATCGGGCCGACCGTCTCCGACCGTTGCGCCCACAGCAGCTCACGAGCCGATGGGTCTCACCGTCCAACCTGCCCGGCACCTTGCCATCAGGGCGGCCCGCAGTCGCTGTGCCGCTACGAGGTCAGGTCCAGCCGCGCCCGATCTGGTTACTGGAGTTCGGAGCCCAGCCCGTGCTTCCGCTGGGGTCCTGTTTTCCCGTGCCGTCGTACTGATACCAGCGCAGGGCGCCGTCGTCGGCCACCGTGTAGATCGCACCGCGGGTGCCGAAGTGGTTGCGGAAGCCGGCGGACCAGCCGCGCCCGATCTGGTTGCCCGAGTTCGGAGCCCAGCCCGTGCCCCCGGTGGGGTCCTGCTGGCCGGTGCCGTCGTACCGGTACCACCGCAGTGCCCCGTCGTCGGGCACAGCAAAGATCACCCCCTTGGTGCCGATGAATGTGCGGAATCCGGCGGACCAGCCGCGCCCGATCTGGTTGCCGGAGTTCGGAGCCCATCCGGTACTCCCTGTGGGGTCATGCTCGCCTTTGCCGTCGTACTGATACCACCGCAGTGCCCCGTCGTTCCCGACGGCGTAAATTGCCCTGTTCACCGCGAAGAACGTGCGGAATCCGGCGGACCAGCCGCGCCCGATCTGGTTGCCCGAGTTCGGAGCCCAGCCCGTGCCCCCGGTGGGGTCCTGCTGGCCGGTGCCGTCGTACCGGTACCACCGCAGTGCCCCGTCGTCCCCCACGGCGTAGATCACGCCCTCGGTGCCGAAGAAGGTGCGGAATCCGGCGGACCAGCCGCGCCCGATCTGGTTACCGGAGTTCGGAGCCCAGCCCGTGCCCCCGGTGGGGTCCTGCTGGCCGGTGCCGTCGTACCGGTACCACCGCAGTGCACCGTCGGACGCGACATTGAAGATCGCTCCACCGACGGCGAATGAGCCCTGAAATCCCATTCTGTGACTCCTCGCTTGATTGTGATGATTCCCAAGCCGAGCGCCGATCGAGGCTCTCGGGGTCCTGCTGCTGAGGATGAGGGTCATGACCGGTCACCTGATACGCGTCGTGGTACGCCGACGGAACATCGAGCAGGCGTCGTGGACATCCCGGGTGAGCGGAAAACGGCCGCCCCTCCCGATCTCGGGAGGTGGCCGTTCGCTGCTGTGCCAGATCCGTGCCGGATCACTCGCCCGGCCGAAGTTCCCGCGCCGCAGCATCGCGCCGCGCTCGCCCCGGAACAGCAGCCTCTCCGGACCGGGGCCGGGGTGCTCCTTCATCTGGGTCCGGAGTTCCTCGACGAGGAAGTCCGGCAGGGCGATGTTCCGGACGCCGGCGATCCGCTCGCGCGGAAGGCCAAGGGTGTTCCTCGCGTCACACCGCCTAGAACCTGACATCAATGTCAGGGGCTAGCTTTGCGTCGTCCTCGAGCCGAGCGCCGGACGAGGACGGTGAGAAGGGAAGCTGCGATGAGCACGGCTCTGGGCTACCGGGCTTTCGGTGCCGCTGACGTCCAGGAGTTCTTCGATCGGCCTGATCCGTCGCCCGGTCCTGCCGAGGTCCTCATCCGCGTCGCGGCTGCGGGAGTCAACCCGCTCGATCACCAGCTCCGTTCCGGACATGTCCGCGAGTTGAACGGCCGTGTGCCCTTTCCTCAGGTCCTGGGGATGGAGGCGGCTGGGACCGTCCTGGCGGTGGGTGACGGGGTGACCGGCCTGGCCGTCGGCGACCGGGTCACCGGGTTCGCTCTGACCGGTGCGGGCACGTACGTGGGGACGACTCTGCTGCTCGCCGAGTCCACGGCCCGCATCCCCGACGCGCTGCCGGAGATCTGGGCGGCGACCATCCCCGTCGCCGGCACCACCGCGCTCGACGTCCTCGACCAGCTCGCGTTGCCCGCTGGGGCGTCGCTGCTGGTGAACGGGATCGGCGGTGGCGTCGGAATCGCCGTGGCCCAGATCGCGCGGGACCGCGGCCTGGTCGTGGTCGGCACCGGCAGCGCGACCAAGCGGGATCTTGCGACCAGGACCGGAGCGACCTTCGTCGACTACACCGCCGGCGATGTCGTGGACCGGCTCCGGGCGCACGCCCCGGACGGCTTCGACGCGGTGGTCGACACGGTCGGGGGTGACTCCTTGCGCGGCGTCGCCCCGCTGGCGGCGAAGCCGGACGCGCTCGTCTCCGTCGGGGACATGTCGGTGACCGAACTCGGCGGCGAGTTCGTCCGTCGCCGCCTCGACCGGAGTGGCCTCGAGCGCGTGGCCACGTTGATGGTTGCCGGGCGGCTCGATCCGAACATCGCGGCGACCTATCCGCTCGGGCGGGCGGAGGAAGCACTTGCACTCGTCGAGTCCCGCCACGCGCCGGGCAAGCTCGTCATCGACATGAGGCTCTGACCTCACGACGCGCACAGCAGACCGCAGACCGCCCCCAGCAGGAACGGAACCAACCCGACCCCGCGCCCAGCCGGTGCCGGATGCTCGCCTCGATCAGTGCAGCGAGGGCGTCTCGGGCCTCGGCGAGGGCCATACTCTCGCGGGAGATCGCCGCCCACGAGGAGGATGGGGTGTCTGAGCCGGCCCACGTGGCTGCAATGGCCGCGATAGCCGACCTCTGGGTACGGGGCTGTCCTGTCGCCGGGCCGGACGAGCGTGAGCGTTTGGTCAACGTCGGGCTTCGGCGCGTGCGCAGCTTCCGCCGGCGGCACCCACGAATCCGTCTGCCATCCCATGAGGACAAGGTCCGCGATCTGGTGCTCGGACTGATCGAGACGTTCGAACCTGAACCGCGCATCGTCGGCCCACTCGCCAAGGACTACGAATGCGTGGCGCGAGCGATCGTGGTGGCTGCGTGTCCGCGAGCGCCGGCCGACTCCGATCAATGATCAAGCCGGACCGTGGATGACATTCGAGTACGCCGTTCGCTGAGAGCGGTCATGAGGATCGGGAACCGAGGACGCAGTCGACGGCCATGTAGAGGGTGTCGGTCTCGGACTGCAGGATCGAATCCTCGGCGGGCAACGCCCTCTCCAGGCTGAGTCCGTTGATGACGGTGAGCAGGAATCGTGCCCGTCGGGTGTTCTCGCCTTCGGGCAGGGCACCTTCGCTCGTGAGAACCGTCAGCCAGTACTCGACGCGCCGACGCACTTCTCGTTCGATGGCGAGATATGACGCGTGCATCTCCTCGGTCGGCTCGAGGGGGATGAACTCGTCGACGACCTTGTGCACGGCTTCTCGTGCTCGTGACCCCACTCCGATACCGGCGAACACCTGCCGGAGGCAGTCGACCAACCGATCCCGGGCGGGCACCGAGGTGTCGTGGATCCGATCGTCGGGGATCACGAGGTCGTAGACGCGGGTGAGCACCTCGTCCTGGAGCTCGCGCTGGGTTGCGAAGTGATACCTGAGCGAGCCCGTGCTCACCCCGGCCCGTGACGCGACCGCCCGCACGCTCAGCCTCGCACCCGGGTCCTCGCCGAACATCTTCATGGCAGCCAGGAGGATCTTGTCCCGGCTGCTGAGCTTCCCCGCGTCCTGCTCCACGCGCCCACCTCCCGTCGCATCCTACTAACACACCGTGTTAGGGTCCCGGGCGAGCGTCTAACACAGTGTGTTAGACGGGTCGGTCGAGTATCGGGGGAAGGCATGTTGACGGAGTGGCGGCGGCGTCGGGCTACCCAGCGGGTGAAGGGTGGCGATGGGCGCCCGCTGCAACGTTTTCGCTGGTGGCAGATGTTTCTCGGGCGTGCACTGCTCCACCTTCAGCTGACCGGGGACGACGGTCGCCGGGTCGTCTACACCGTCGATGTGCGGCACATGGGCGACAAGGAAGACGGCGTGGTGAGGGCGCAGCTGTACCGCGACGGCCGGCACCACGCCGAGTCCAAGACCCCCGCCTTCTTCCCCGTCGAGGGCGGCACGATCGAGGTGGCGACGAGCGAGTTCGGTGTCAAGCGCTGTCACTACGTCACTGCCGATGGCGTAGCACACCAGCTCACTCCGGATCCGGCGTCGGCCGAGGGGCGCCGGGCGCGCCTCGAGCGCGACCACCCGGCGGCGAGCCGCATGATGGGCTTCGTGTCGGTGATCGTTCTCGTCGTCGGCGTGGGCCTCAACCTCCTGCAGATCATCGAGCCGATCTCCCGGATACCCCCCATCGCCGAGTCCGTCGGCATCTTCGAGTCGCCGATCCACCTGCCGCTCTGGCTCAACATCACGCTCGGTCTCGGGGCCGCGCTCGCGAGCACGGAGCGCGCACTCCGTCTGCGTTACCACTGGCTGCTCGACGCAGGTGGGAACTGACCCTGGTCAAGATGTCGCGACGGCGACCATCGAGGTGATCCCGAAGGCAGCGCCGATGAACGCGTAGTACTGCATCGGGAGCAACCTCGGGCGACGCCACGCCCGTACGGTCGGGGACGGACATGGAGTAATCGTGCCGCCTCCCGTGTTGTCACACTGATTACAGCGATGACAACGGGGTGGACCGCGGTCCACCCATGGAAGGACCGGAGCCGACGAGCCTTCGCCAGTTCGAGTACGCCCTGGCCGTTGCCGAGGCGGGCTCGGTGACGGCGGCGGCGGAGCTGCTGCACGTCGCTCAACCGTCGCTGTCCCAGCAGATCCGCGGCCTGGAGCGGGAACTCGGCGTGAAGCTGTTCGCCCGCACGTCGACCGGCTTGGTGCCCACCGTGGTCGGCCGTGCGTTCCTGCGGGAGGCGGAGGTCGCGGTGACCGCGTCGCGGCGGGCGAGGGCGACGGCGCGGGCCGGTGCCGACGACCTGGTGGGCGAGCTGGTGGTGGCGGTGCAGATGGGCTTCGGCACGCGGCAGCTGCCCGGCGCTCTGGGCGCGCTGCGCCGCCGCTTCCCGCGCCTGGAGTTCACCATTTTCGAGGAGCCGAGCTCCGCCGAGTTGGAGCGGCTGTGCCGCCGGGGTGTGCTGGACCTCGCTCTGATGGCGGCGTGCGAGCGGAGCCCCGACGACGCCCACCACCTCGGTGACGAGGAGCTCGTCGTGGTGCTGGGCGCCGGGCATCGGCAGCTTGCCGCGGATCAGGTGGAGCTGCGCGAACTGGAGGGGGAGCCGTGGGTGAGGTTCGACCGTGACAGCGCGCTCGACGGAGTGCTGCTGAGTGTGCTGCGGGACAACGATCTGACCCCGACCACGGTGGCCCGCGTGTCCCAGACGGCGACGGCCGTGCGTTGGGCCGGCCACGGGTTGGGGGTGACGCTCGTCCCGGCCTCCGCGGTGCCCCACGGTTACGACCGCAGTCGAGGAGACGTGCACGATCACCCCCGAATGCCGTTCCCACATCCCCGGTGCCAGCAGCGAGTCCAGCCGCACCGACGCCAGGAAGTTCAGGTCCAGCGCGTCCTGCCACTCCTCGTCGGGGATGGCCAGAGCTGCCTTGTGTGGTTGCGCCCCACCGACGTTGTGGACCAGGACGTCCACCCCGCCGAGCACGTCCCGCGCGGCCGCGGCGAGCGACTCCGCTCCAGCGCGGGTCCGCACGTCGGCCTCCACGAAGGTGGCCCCCTCCGGCACCGTGCTCGTCGCCGACCTGGCGGTGGTGAGCACCTCGGCGCCCGCGTCCAGGAACTGTCGCACGACGGCCGCTCCGATTCCACGAGAACCACCTGTGACCAGGGCCCGCTTTCCCGCGAGTTCTCGCGTTCCCGATCCGTTCTCGATCGTGGTCATGCCACTGGTCCTTTCGATTGCGTGTTCGTCCGCTCGACGGAAGAAGTATCGACGAGCTGTTTCACGGTATGTCCGGGAAAGGACGACAGGCAAAGACGAAAAGTCACCAGGTGCTATAGGGAAGTCCTATGAGCAGCACCGAACCACTTCGGCAGGCGGCCGACCAGATCCTGCTGGTCCGCACCGACCCACGCCACATGGCCGTCCGGCCGCAGCAGCACCGCTGGGACCTCCAGTTCCTCGCTGATGTCGACGACGTGGTCGACCCGGTCGGCCCATCCCGCCACCGAGAGCCGGCCGGTCTGGTCGAGCAGCAACCCGCGGCCGCCGTGCATCAGCTCGTAGAGGCGCCCCCGCTTCAGCCCCACGTCCCGCATCCGCCGGCCGAGCAGTTCATGTCCCGCGCCGAAGTCGTAGCGGACCCCGATCGCAATGATCTTCTCGATCAGGTGTCGGTGCACGTCCTCGAAGTCCATCAGTTCCGACACCAGCCGGCGCACTGCCTGGGAGCCCGGCTCAGGGGACATCAGCTCCGCCTGCGCGCGGGTGTTGTCCAGCACGTCGGCGGCCACCGGGTGTCGTTCGGTCTGGTAGCTGTCCAGCAGTCCTTCCGGTGCCCGGCCACCGACCTCGGCGGCCAGTTTCCAGCCGAGGTTGAACGCGTCCTGGATGCCGAGGTTGAGACCCTGCCCGCCCAACGGCGGGTGGATGTGCGCCGCATCGCCGGCCAGCAGGACCCGACCGACCCGGTAGCGCTCGGCCTGCCGGGTGGCGTCACCGAAACGGGACAGCCAGCGCGGTGAGTGCACACCGAAGTCGGTGCCGGCGTACACCCGCAGCTGTTGCTTGATCTCCTCGAGGGTCGGCGGGACCCTGTGGTCCTCGGCCACTCCCGCGGCGGGCACGACCACGCGGTGCGCCCCGTTCCCCAGGGGGCCGACGCCGAAGAAGAGGTGGCGCTTGCGGACCTCGGCCACCACTGCCGCCAGTTCCTCCGGCGGCACGGCCACATCCATCTCGCCCAGCAGCGTCTCGCTCCTGGCGGGCTCGCCGGGGAACCCGACGCCGAGCAGTTTGCGCACCGTGCTGCGGCCGCCGTCGCAGCCGACGAGGTAACGCGAGCGCAGCGTCGTGCCGTCGGCCAGTTCAGCGGTGACCCCGTGGTCGTCCTGGCTCAGCCCGATCAGTTCGCAGTCGCGTCGGATCTCGGTGCCGACCTCGGTGGCGTGCTCGGTGAGCAGGCGTTCGATGGTGGGCTGCGGGATGCCGAGGACATAGGGATGTGTGGTGTCCAGCCGGACGGGCGAGGGCTTGGCGATGCCGGCGAAGAACCGGCCCACCGGGTACTGCTGTCCGTGCGCGAGGAACCGCTCCAGCAGACCGCGCTGTTCCATCACCTCGATGCTGCGCGCGTGGAGGCCGAGAGCGCGGACGTACCTGGGCGGCTCTGCCTCCTTCTCCAGCACGAGCGCGTGCACGCCGTGCAGCCGCAACTCGGCGGCCAGCATCATGCCGGTCGGTCCGCCGCCGGTAATGATCACGTCAATCATCGACACTCGTTTCCGCAGATCCTGGCTTCGGCCGGCGATTCTGCGGCACGACCCGGGTCTTGCCACAAGCCCCGGGGCGCGCTATACGTTGACAGTGGCAAGAAGTGGATGACGTTCTTGCCTTTCGTGGGCCCGGGCCGGCGGCGCGTTGATCAGCAGAAGGGCGCGGGACGCTAGCGCGGTTGTCGAGCCGTGAGCAGATCGGCGACGTCGGCCGGCGACCGGACCACGGCGTGCGCCACGTCGCGGAGCCGCCGGTTGTGACCGCGCGCATAGGTGCGCAGCGCGCTGAAGGCCGTATCCAGGTCGATCTGGTGGCGCTCGGCGAGTATGCCCTTGGCCTGTTCGATGACGACCCGGCTGTCCAGGGCGCCCTGCAGCTGTTCGACGACGCGATCGCCGTGGCGCGAGTTGCGCTCGTGGAGCAGCCCGATGGTGGCCACGTCGGCCAGTGACTGGCCGAGAACCAGGTCGCCGTCGCCCGGCGCCGGCAGGGTGGTGGCGAAGAGGGTGAGCCCGCCGATGGTCTCGGCGCGCAGGCGCAGGGGGAGCGCGTGGACCGAGCTGAACCCGGATGCCTGGGCGGAGGGAGCGAAGTGGGGCCACCGGGTGTGGGCCTCCGCGAGATCTGGACAGCGCACCGGCGAGCCGGTATCCAGGCAGTCGACACCGGCGCCCTCGTTCACCTGGAGCTCGAGCACCTCCAACGAGCAGGCTTCCTCGCTGGAGCCCGTGGCCATGCGCGGGAGCTCGTGCGAATCGGCGATCAGTACGCCGGCCGCGTCCACCCCCAGCAACTCGACGCAGCGCGTTGCCAGCAGGGTGAGATGGTCGAGGGGGTCGAAGCCGGCGACCAGGGTGTCGGCCAGCTCGACGAGTACGTCGGCGAGCTGCCGACGCGATGCATCCACGACGCGGATGGTACTCGCCGATGCCCGATAGTCTCTGTGGATGAGTGTGCCGTCGTCGCTTCGCGGGGTGCCTGCCGGGCACCGCTTCGACGTCGTGGCCATCGGCACCTCGGCCGGCGGGGTCCGCGCACTGACCAGGCTGCTCGGCGAGCTACCGGTGGATTTCCCGGTGCCGGTGCTGATCGTGCAGCATCTGGATCCCCGGCACGAGACGTTGCTCGCGGAGGTGCTGGCCCGGCGCACCCGGCTGAAGGTCAAACTGGCTCAGGGCGAGGAGCGCGTCGTCCCGGGCATGGTCTACGTGGCGCCGCCGAACCGGCACCTGCTGGTGGGGGAGGGCGGGATAGTGGCACTCACCAGCACCGAGCTGGTGCATTACGTGCGCCCGTCGGTGGACCTGCTGTTCGAGTCCGCGGCCGGGGCCTACGGCCCGGCGGCGATCGCGTGCGTGCTGACCGGTACGGGTAGCGACGGTTCGACGGGAGTGAACGCGATCAAGTCGCGAGGCGGCACGGTGATCGTCGAGGATCCGGAGTCGGCCGAGTTCTCCGGCATGCCGCGCGCGGCAGTGCACTCCGCAACGCCGGGCTTCGTGCTACCACTGGGCGAGATCGCCACGGTTCTCGGTCAGCTCGTCCAGGCGGGGCGATCCTGATGGCCGAGCAGCCCGATATCGAGCCCGAGGAGAACCTCGAGAGCCTGCTCGCATTCGTGCGCAGTTCGCGCGGGTTCGATCTCACCGGGTACAAGCGCATCTCCCTGGCCCGGCGCATCCGGAAACGGATGGGGATGGTGGGAGTCGCGGCCTTCGCCGACTACCAGGACCTGCTGGAGGCCGACGCCGAAGAGTTCGATCGGCTGTTCAACTCGATATTGATCAACGTCACGGCGTTCTTCCGCGATCCTGATGCGTGGACGTACCTGCAGCGCGAGATCGTGCCGGAGCTGCTCGGGAGAGCGGACCCGGCAGAGGAGATCCGGGTGTGGAGTGCGGGCTGCTCCAGTGGAGAAGAGGCGTACTCGTTGGCCATCGTGTTCGCCGAGGCACTCGGCGTCGACGAGTTCGCCGAGCGGGTCAAGATCTACGGCACCGACGTGGACGAGGAAGCGCTGCACGACGCTCGCACGGGCGCCTACAGCGCCCGGGACATCGAGCCGCTGTCCGTCGAGCTGCGCCGCAAATATTTCGAACAGACGAGCTCCCGGTTCGTGTTCCGGCCCGACCTCCGCCGGCGGGTGATCTTCGGGCGGCACGACATCAGCCACGACGCGCCGATATCCCGGCTCGACCTGCTGGTGTGTCGGAACACGCTGATGTACTTCAACGTGGAGGCGCAGTCCCGGATCGTCGACCGGTTCCATTTCGCGCTTCGCGAAGGTGGCCACCTGTTCCTCGGTAAGGCCGAGATGCTCCTCTCCGACGGCGACCGGTTCGAAGGGGTCAGCATGCGCCAGCGGATCTTCCGCCGGCGCCCCGGTGAGACGCTCCGTCCACCCCAGCCGGCCCCCGTCGTCCTCCAGGCGACGACGTCCACGGAGGTGCGCGACGTGGCGCGGCGGCGGATCCTGCGGGAGCTCATCGTCGAGGGTGCGCCCAACGCGATGCTCGCGATCGATCTCGACGGAGCCGCGGAGCTCATCAACAGCCAGGCCAGAGCACAGTTCGGCCTCACCTCGCACGACGTGGGCCGCCCGTTCCGCGACCTGGAGATCTCCTACCGTCCGGTGGAGCTGCGCTCGGTCATCGAGCTCGCGCACGCCGAGCGGCGCACGATCCGACTCAGCTCGGTCGAGCGCCGGTTGTCCGTCGATGAGATCCAGTACCTGGATGTGGTCGTCCAGCCGCTGTGGACCGGCGACGGGCTCGCCGTCGGCGTGTTGATCACGTTCATCGACGTGACGGCGGTGATCCGGCTGCAGCTCGAGATCAAACGTCATCGCGAAGACCTGGAGACCGCCTACGAGGAGCTGCAGTCCACCAACGAGGAGTTGGAGACGACCAACGAGGAGCTGCAGTCCAGCATCGAGGAGTTGGAGACGACCAACGAGGAGCTGCAGTCCACCAACGAGGAGTTGGAGACGACCAACGAGGAGCTGCAGTCCGGTAACGAGGAGCTGGAGACCACCAACGAGGAGCTTCGGGTCCGCACCGCCGAGCTCGGTGAGGCGCGCGGCTTCCTCGAAGGGGTGCTCTCCAGCGTCGCCGCCGGCGTCGTGGTGCTCGACGGCCAGCTGCGGGTTCGTAGCTGGAACCGGGGCGCGGCGGACCTGTGGGGCCTGCGCGCCGACGAGGTCGACCACGAGACGTTCTTCGACCTCGACTTCGGGTTGCCGATCGAGCAGCTGCGCGGCCCGATCGAGAAGTGCCGGGCCACCGGCAGCAGGTCCGACCCGGTCCAGCTCGATGCGATCAACCGCAAGGGCCGCTCCATCACCTGCACGGTGATCTGCTCGCCGCTGGACGCCGGGGGCGGCGGAGTCGTGCTGCTCATGGAGCAAGGCGGACGGCACTGAGGCGTACCCTCCACCTCGTGGCCGTGCGGCGTGGGTCCGTCCCGGATATCGAGCAGATCCGTCGTATGGCCACGCTCGAGGAGCAGCGTGCGGCTCGAGTCGCCGCCATCGCCGAACGCCACGAGCGGCGTATCGCGCAAACGGAGCATGGCGACAGGCCGGTACGAGCCGCGTCCGCCCGGGCTCACCACCAGCACATGGCCGCGCTGAACCGCCGCATGCAACAGCGCCATCTGGCGGCCGCTCAGATGCATTCCTGCTATGCCGATCGGCTGGCGAGATGGCGGGACAACGCCGATCCGCACGCCGGCCGGCCGCTGTTCCTCAGCGCGGTGGCCAGCACGTTGGGGGCCATGGGCGTTGCCGTCACGCTGCTCGACTCCCAGGAGTTCGAAGCGGTGCGGGCGGCCTCCAACGCCATCGCGGGTGCGGCGATGGACGTGGAATACACCCTGCGTGAAGGGCCGGGACTCGACGCCGCCATCCAGCGTCGACCCGTCACCGCCGCCAGCGGCGACGAGCTCCTCGCCCGCTGGCCGCGCTACGGGCCGGCCGTCGCCGAGCTCGGCATCCACACGGTCGCGGCAGCCCCGGTGCGCCGCGGATCGCACCACTTCGGCGCCCTCACCGCGTTCGACGGCCCCCCCGACCAACCACTCGACGACCTCGCCAGCACGCTGCTGCTGGCCGAGCAGGACATCGGCTTCTCGCTGCTCACCGAAGCCGACGTCCAGCCGGTCATCCACCAGGCGGCCGGCATGATCGCCGCCCGGCGCGGGTGCGATGTCCCTGACGCGCTCGCCTTGATCCGGGCCCACGCGTTCGCCACCGGCGACCCCACGTCGCACGTCGCGGCTGCGATCGTCGACCGGCAACTGCACCTCGACTAGCGAGGGGCGGCGCCGTTCGCGCCGGACACCCCGTGCCGCATGGCGTCGCAAGGGGGCAGAAGTACGTATGGATCGGTCTGCGCCACTGGGAAACGCTGGCCTGTGCCTCCGGCTCCGCATCCGCGCGCAGGTGCCACACGTGCCTGCCCCTTTCTGAAGGTAGGAGAACGACTGATGGCCCTGCTGAGCAGCACGCGAGAATCGATCACCGCCCCCAATGGGCAGACGAGGATCGGAGTCGCCGCCGTCGGCGCGAACAACCCCTTCGCGGACGGCGGCCCGGCGGCCGGCGTGGTGCGGGCCGCTCCCGCGAACGACACGTACGAGCTCTTCTCGATCGAGGACTTCCCGCCCGGGATCGGCGACCTCGGCCTGACCCACGACGATGCACAGGGGTTCTACAACTACGTCGCGCAGTTCGTGACACCGAATGCCTGGTACCGGGACGGGAACGTCCTCGCGTGGATCTACGGTGAGGACTTCGACAACTGGCAGGACGAGTACGGGTTCGACTCGTCCTGCGTCGTGTACCACTCCGGCCACGGGAACATGGATGCCAACGGCGTCTTCCAGTGCCCGATGGGTGGCACCTGGGGCGGCGCGAGCTGGGTGTTCAGCAACGGAATGCGGCTGGGGAACGAGAAGGCGCGCTACATCTTCTGGTCGACCTGCCTGTCGCTGCGGGTACTCGGCGGCCACAGCCCGGTGAGGACGTGGCACGGTGCGAACGGCGGCTTCCGCATGCTGTTCGGCTTCGAGACGGTGAGCTACGACAACGCGAACTACGGACGGTACTTCTGGGAGGAATGGAACAAGAACAAGTCGTTCAGCCAGGCGTGGCTGGACGGCAGCTGGCGCATCTCCCACAACCAGGCGCCGTCCGTGGTGGCCACCGGGGCCAACCAGGCCGAGGCCGAGGCGCGCCTCAACCAGGAGCGGTACTTCACGACGGCGGCCGGTAGCGCGGGGTGGTACGCGTGGCGTTGGTACAACGTGGCCCGGCAGGCCGGACTGCGTGAGCCGAACTCCGGGCTCCCCGGCCGGATCGCGGTCGCGACGCTGGCCGCCCCCGCGTCTGCGGAGGAGCGGGTCCGGCAGATCGCCGAACGGCTCGGCCTCCAGGTCGGGGCGGTCGAGTCGATGCAGTCGGACCGTTCGGTGCAGGCCGACATCGGGAACGGTCGGCTCGCGCTCGCGCCTGACGGTTCCTACGAGCTGCGGTTGGCAGAGCCGGTCGCGCCGCGGGCGGACGCCGACCCGGGGCAGGCGCGGCACGCGGCCGAGGAGATCGTCCGGCGTTACGGGCTCGCCGACGACATCGATCTCGTGTACGACGTCACGCGCCTCGACAACGTCGCCTCCGCTCCCGGCGGCTCCGACGGGTCGGAGGCCACCGAACGCGTCCGCGAGATCACGGTGGCGTTCCGGCAGGTCGTCAACGGGCTGCCGGTGGTGAGCCCGGATCGTGGCGAGGTGCGGGTCACCGTCGACCCGGCCGGCAACCTGCTGGGCATCGCGGACACGACGCGGCGCGTGGCCGGTCTGAGCGAGCGCCGCTCGACAGCGACGCCGCCCACCGGGCCGGGTGCGTCGGCCGGTGAGCTCGACGAGCAGGCTGTTGCCGCCAAGGTGGAGGACGCGGTGCAGCGGCGGCTGCGGCAGATCGCCTCCGGCGGACACGTGCCGCAGACGGTCGAGGTGGTGCCGGGCACGGAGGAGATCGGGTACGCGCTGCGCGACACCACCGCCGTACTCGCCGCCCGCCGGACGATCGAGGTCGAGCTGGGTCATGGCCTGCGCAAGCGGTACGACGTGGAGGTGCCGCTGGCGGAGTGACGGGTCGCCGCTCCCGCAGCATGGTGGCCTTGCGCCGGCGCAACCGGAGCAAGGCCACCGTGTCGCGCCTACGGGGTGATGGTGACCGTCCCGGCGGCGCCGTCGACGGTGATCAGCCGGCCCGTCGTGATCAGCTGCGTGGCGTCCCGGACGCAGATGACGGCCGGGATGCCGTACTCCCGGGCCACCGTGGGCCCGTGCGCCATCGCCGCCCCGGTCTCGGTGACGAGGCCGCCCGCCGTCATGAACAGCGGCGTCCAGCCGGGGTCGGTGGTCGGCGCCACGAGGATCTCGCCCGGCTCCACGTGCGCGCCGGCGGGATCGAGGATCACCCGTGCCCGGCCGGTCGCAATGCCCGGTGCGGCGGCCATACCGACCAGCGTGCCGTCGGCGGCGGGTGTGGCCGGTGCGAGCGCCTCCGGGTTGGTGCCGTCGGAGAGCAGGAGCCCGGGGACGCTGCGGCGCCGCATCTCGCGGTCGTACTCGGCACGGCGGGTCGCGATCCGATCGCGGAGCTCGTCGCCGCCGGACCCCGTGGCGGCGAGGGCCTCCCGGAAGTCGAGGAACATGATGTCGTCGGCCCGGTCGAGCAGACCACGCTCGTGCAGCTCGGCGCCGGCCGCGAGGAGCTGCCTGCGCATCTCGGCGAACGAGTGGAGCCACGCGAACTTGGGCAGCTCCCGCAGGCCGGCGAGGGCGCGGGACCGGCGCAGGAGGACACCGGCGAGCCGGGCCCGCACCGGCCGCGTGCGGCGCGCTCTCGCCACGAGCTCCTCGATCTTCGCGACGGCTTCCGCCGCCGCGCGGGCGAAGCGCAGGTCGGGGGCCTGCTCCGGGTCGGTGACCCGCAGGTAGCCGGCGATCGCGGCGAACACCGGCGCCGGGTCCTCGGCCCACCGCGGCACGCCCACGTCGATCTCGGCGGCGCCCCGGTGCCCGTAGGCGCGCAGGAACTCACCGAGCCCGAACTCGGGCAGCCCGCCCCCGAGGTAGCGGGCGGCGAGCTCGGCGGGCGGGGTGTTCAGCAGGAGGTCGCGGTGCTCGCCCGCGGCCGCCGCCAGCCGCCACAGGGCGAGGTCCATCTCGGTCGTGACGTTGTGCGGCATCCCGCGCAGCGTCTCGTCGACCTCGCTCTCGGTGGCGACGCCCCGGAGCAGGCCGATCGCGGCCGCTCTCGCGATCATGGAGGCGTAGAGCGGCGGCAGCATCTCCGCCATGCCCGTGCTCATGAACGAGCCCTGGAGCCCGGCCGCGAAGCGGAGGCGCTCGGTGGTCGTGCTCAGGCGCTCCGGCGTGTGGGATCGATGCTGTATCTCGGCGGCGGCGCGGAAGGCCCGTTTCCGGGCTCGCGCCGGACGTGCCATCGCGCTCACCAGCCCGGCGACCAGGCCCGGGGCCACCCGGGCCGTCACCGCGAACGCTCTGCGCAGCCGGAATGGCCTACCTGGCAGCGGGACGAAACGGGGATCGTCCAGCACCCGGGTCAGCGCCGTCGCCACCCGGGGTCCGTACATCTTCATGGCCTCGGGCAGCTTCGTCCGCGCCGCCTTGTACCGGACGTACGTGGTGAGGTCGAGGTACATGCGCCCGGCGATGGGGACCATGCCGGGATGGCCTTCGTACGGATCGGCCGGGATGCCGATGGACCTGAAGTACAGCGCCGTGGCGAGCTGCATCACCGACATGCCCATCGGCGTGAACGGCCGCAGCATGCCCTGCATGTGGCCGCCCTCGAAGTAGACGCGCGGCCCCGGCCGGGGGGACACCGGCAGCGGGAACAGCGTCGTGATCGCCCGGGACTGGAGCAGCCACAGCGTGCCGTCGAGATCGAAGGCGAACTCGATGTCCTGCGGCCACCCGGCGCGCTGTTGCAGCCGGTGGCCGGCCTCGCGCAGCTGCGCGAGCTGCGCCGGGGTCAGGCATCCGGCGGCGTGCTCGTCCGGCCGGCCGTTCAGCACGTAGTGGTCGGCGGCGACGCTGCCGTCGACGACGACGTCCCCGAGGCCCGCGACGGCGTCGACGACCATCTCGGTGCGGGTGCCGGTGATCGGGTTGGCCGTGAACAGCACTCCCGCGGCCACGGGGTCGACCATCCGCTGGACGACGACGCCCATCCGGACCGGGGTGTCGCTGAGATCGTTGGCCTCGCGGTACGCGACCGCACGCTCGCTCCCGAGGGAGTCCCGGCACCGCCGTACCGCCTCGATCAGCGCGTCCGCGCCCCGGACGTTCAGGATCGTCTCGTGCTGGCCCGCGAAGCTGGCGTGCGGCAGGTCCTCGGCCGTTGCGCTGGATCGGACGGCGACGGCGCCCGCCCCGAGCCGCTCGTACGCCTCGACGATCTGCCGGCGCAGGGCGGCGGAGAGCTCGTCGGTGGCTGTGGTGATGCAGAAGCCGTCGGGAACCCGCTCGCCCGAGCGGATCATCTCGGCGAGGGCGGCGGCCTTGCCGCCGACCAGCGCGATGTCGCTCGCGTCGATGTCGGCGAGTGCGACGACCGTGCGTGATGACGTGACAACCATGGCGCGCTCCAGTCAGCCCGATCCGATACGACGCCGACCAGACTTCCCGGCACACCGGGGGTGAGCGTACTCCTCTTCACACGCTCCGGAGACCGACCTTGTGGGCGAACCACTCACAACTTAGGGTTCCCATGCTCGCAGGTAGGTGAGCCTAACTTTCAATAACCGGAGCGTGACGGAATGTCGATCCACCCACGGAGGCGCCGCGTCGTTCCGGTCGTCCTCGCGGTGCTCCTGGCGAGCGCTTGTGCGGGGAGCGCGGAGCCGTCCGCGGGTGAGGGCCCCGCCACGGCCGAACGTCTGACGATCGCGGTGCCGGCGGCCGTCGGCGGCCCGCTCAACGTGTTCGTCACCTTCCAGGAGCAGATCAGCGAGCTGGTCTACGACAAGCTGCTCGCGCCGTCGCCGTACGTGGACGAGCCGCAGCCGTGGCTCGCGTCCGAGGTCCGGATGGTCGACCCGAGCACCTGGGAGGTGGCGCTCCGCGACGACGTGCGCTGGCACGACGGCGAGCCGTTCACCGCCGACGACGTCGCCTTCACCTTCCACTACGCCCACGAGGCGCCGACCGGACGCTTCACCCACCACATCAACGAGATCCCCGACGTCTCCTCGGTGGAGGTGCTCGATCCCCACAAGGTGCGGTTCACCTGCGCCTTCGCGTGCCCGGACCTCGGCCCGGTGACCCTCGCGGACCTGCCGATCCTGCCCGAACACGTGTGGTCGCAGGTGCCGCCCGCCGAGGCGAAGAACCACGACGCGCTGCCGGTGGGCACCGGCCCCTACCGGCTCGTCGAGTACGACCCGACCACGGGTTACCGCTTCGAGGCCAACCCGGAGTACTTCGCCGGTGCCCCGGTCGTCCGCGAGCTGGTGATGCCGATCATCGCGGACCCGTCGGCGACGTTCACCGCGCTGCGCGCCGGTGAGATCGACGCCGCGTTCCGTCCGGTGTCGCCCGAGCTCATCGACGAGTTCTCCCGCTCGTCGGACGTCGAGGTGGTGCAGACCCGGCCGCTGAGGTTCCCGGAGCTGCGGCCGAACTTCGAGCGCGCCCCGTTCGACCAGCCTCGCTTCCGGGAGGCGCTGAGCCTGGCCATCGACCGCCAGGAGCTGCTCGACACGGTCTACCTGGGGCAGGGGCGGGTCGCCGACAAGGGCTACCCGCACCCGGACTCGCCCTGGACCGATCCGACGCTGTCGACGCCCTCGGATCCGGCGCGGGCCCGTGCGCTGCTCGACGAGCTGGGCTACGCCGACGGCGACGGGGACGGCGTGCGGGAGGGCCCGGCAGGCCCGCTGCGGTACACCATCGTGACGTCGGCGGTGGAGCCCACGCAGGTCCGCGCCGCCGAGATCGTGGCCGACGAGCTCGGCGAGGTCGGTATCGCCGCCACCGCGCAGGGGCTCGACGCCGGGTCGTTCGCCGACCTGTCCACGTCGCGCGACTTCGACCTGCAGGTCAGCAGCATCACCGCGCACGGCGTCGCCGACCCGACGCAGTTCATCATGTCCCACCGCTCCGGCTACCTCTGGAACGCGCCGGAGCTGCCCTACCCCGAGTGGGACGCCCTGTTCGAGCGGTGGAAGGCGACCACCACGGTCGAGGACCGCCGCGTGGTGGCGTTCGAGATGCAGCGGATGTTCAACCGGCAGCCCACGTCGATCCCGCTGTACTACCCGGACGAGCACTGGGCGTTCCGGCCGGACGCGTTCGCGGGCTGGGCCGAGTCGCCGGGCTTCGGGATCGTGCACAAGTGGTCCCTGCTGCCGCGCGATGTCGCGCTGCGGGCCGAGGCGATCGTCGTCCCAGGATCGTGACGCCGCTGCGGGCCGTCGCCGCGAAGGTCACCCAGTACGCGCTGGTGCTGTGGGCGGCGGCGACGCTGAACTTCCTGCTGCCGCACCTCGCGCCGGGCGACCCGGTCCAGTACCTCTACGGCGGCGACGCGCTCGGACTGGCCCCGGAGGCGGTCCAGCAGGTACGGGCGGGCTACGGCCTCGACCAGCCGCTACCCGTCCAGTACCTGGCTTTCTGGGCCGGCCTGTTCCGCGGCGACCTCGGTCGCTCGGTGCAGTTCAACCGGCCGGTGGTGGACGTGCTCGCGGAGTACCTCCCGTGGACCGTCGCGCTGGTCGGGATCTCCACTCTGCTCGCGCTCCTGGTCGGGGTCGGGCTGGGGGCGTGGGCGGCCTGGCACCGTGGCCGCAGGCGGGACGCCGGCGCGGTCGCCGCGGTGCTCGTCCTCGACTCCATGCCCGGGTTCTGGATCGGCATGATCCTGATCGCGGTGTTCGCCGTGGGGCTGGGCTGGTTCCCGTCATACGGCGCGGTGGCGATCGACGCCGAGGGTGCGGCCTGGTTGGGCGATGCCGTGCACCGCACGGTCCTGCCGGCCACGACACTGGCGCTCGCGACGTTCGGCGGGTTCTTCCTGCTCACGCGGGCCGCGATGGTCACCGTGCTCGACGAGCCGTTCGTCCGGATGGCCAGGGCGAAGGGCGTGCCGGAGCGGCGGATCGCGCTGCACCACGCGCTCCGCGCCGCGCTGCTGCCGGTCTGGACGAACCTCACCCTCGTGTTGGGGACGCTGCTGTCGGGTGCCGTGGTGGTGGAGACCGTCTTCGCCTACCCCGGCCTCGGCCGGCTGATCTTCGATGCCGTCACCGCACGCGACCACCCGTTGCTGCAGGGGGCGTTCCTGCTGGTCACCGTCGGGATCGTGGCGGCGAACGCGCTCGCCGACCTCACCTACCCGCTGCTGGACCCCCGGGTCCGGCACGGGTGGACGTCCGCGGGTGCGACGTCGTGAGCCGGCTGTCGCGGACGATGGCAGCCACCGGGCTCGGAATCCTCGCCCTCCTCGTGCTGGTGGCCGTCGCGGCGCCGCTGCTCGCGCCGTACGACCCGGCCGTGCGGGCGGGCCGGCCGTTCGGAGCGCCGTCGGCCGCGCACCTGCTGGGCACCAACGACGTCGGGCACGACCTGCTCTCGGAGCTGGTTCACGGCGCCCGCGTGTCCCTGCTCGTCGGGCTCTCCGCCGCCCTTGCCGCGACGGTCATCGGCGCGGCCGTCGGCGTGACGGCGGGGTACGCCCGCGGCCGGCTGGACCCGGTGCTGATGCGCCTCGTCGACGTCGTGCTCGCGCTGCCCGCGCTGCCCCTGACGATCGTGATCGGCGTGTTCGCCGGGCCCGGTCTCGGCACCCAGATCCTCGTCATCGCCACCGTCATGTGGGCCGGGGTGGCCCGTGAGCTGCGCGCGCAGGTGCTGTCCCTGCGCGAACGCGATCACATCCAGGCGCTGCGCGCGATGGGCGCCGGCCCGTGGCACGTGGTGTCGCGCCACGTGCTCCCCGCGGTCGGGCCGCTGGTCGTGCCGCAGTTCGTGCTCGCCACGAAGACCGCGATCCTGCTGGAGGCGTCGCTGGCATTCCTGGGGCTCGGCGACATCACCGCGAAGAGCTGGGGCACCATGCTGTCGCTGGCGCACGCCCGCAGCGCCTTCCTCACCGACGCGTGGATCTGGTGGGTGCTCCCGCCCGGGCTGGCGATCGCGCTCACGGTGCTGGCGTTCGCGGTGCTCGGACACGCGTTCGAGGAGCGCGCCCGGCCGTCGCTGCGCAGTCGCCGCGGCGTGCTCGGTCGCCCACCGGCCACGACCTTGCGGTTGGTCGTGCACACCGGCGGGCCGCCGCTCGCGATCGAGGGTCTGCACGTGACCTACTCCGGCGACACCCCGGTGCACGCCGTCGACGGCGTCGATCTCGAGATCGCCACGGGCGAGCTGGTGGGCCTGGTCGGCGAGTCGGGGAGCGGGAAGTCCACCGTGGCGGCAGCGGCCGCCGGAATGCTCCCGCCGTCCGCCGAGGTCACCGACGGCGCCGTGCGGATCGAGGGACGCGACCTCGCAACCCTGTCGGCCGAACAGTTGCGCCGCATGCGGGGGGACCGGGTCGCGCTGATCCCGCAGGAGGCGATGAGCGCACTGAACCCCGTGCACACGATCGGCGACCAGCTCGTCGAGGCGGTGCGCGCGCACCGGCGGGTCGGGCGGGCCGCCGCCCGGCAGCGGGCGGCCGAGCTGCTCGAGCTCGTCGGGATCGACCCGCGACGGGCCGCCGACCACCCCCACCAGTTCTCCGGCGGGATGCGGCAACGCGTCGTGATCGCGATGGCGCTGGCCAACGAGCCCGCGGTGGTGATCGCCGACGAACCCACCACCGGCCTCGACGTCCTGGTGCAGGCCGAGGTGCTGGACCTGCTCGACGGGCTCCGCCGCGACCTGGGCCTCGCGCTGCTGGTCGTCACGCACGACCTGCCGATGATCGAGCGGATCGCCGACCGGATCGCCGTGATGCACGCGGGCCGGCTCGTCGAGGTCGGCCCGGCCGCGCGGGTCGTCGGCTCACCGGTGCATCCGTACACGCAGCTGCTGGTCGAGTCCGCGCCGCGGCTGCAGCCGGGAGTGGCTCGATGATCGTCGCCGCGCTCGACGTCACCGGGCTCACCGTGACCTACCGGGGCCGGTCCGGTCCGGTCGCCGCGCTCACCGACGTGGATCTCGCGGTGGAGCCGGGGGAGGTCGTCGGGCTCGTCGGCGGGTCGGGCGCCGGGAAGTCGACGGTGGCCCGCGCGGTCGCCGGCCTGGTGCGCCCGGACCGCGGCACGATCCGCGTGGCCGGCGCCGATGTCGTCGGGACCGGACGGGCGGCCCTGCGCAGGCTCCGGCAGACGCTGCACCTGGTGTTCCAGGATCCGTACGCCTCGCTGCCGCCGACCCTGCGGGTCCGGGACGTGATCGCGGAGCCGCTGCTCGTCCACCGGGTCGGCGACCATGTCGGACGTGCCGAGCGGGCGGCGCAGGCCGCGGTGGACGTCGGGCTGGAACGCCACCACCTGGTCCGCTACCCGCACGAGCTCTCGGGTGGGGAGCGGCAGCGGGTCGCGTTCGCACGGGCCCTGGTGTCCGAACCGCGGTTGATCCTGGCCGACGAACCCACCCAGATGCTGGACGCGTCCCTGCGGCGGGACCTGGTGGACCTGATCGGCCGGCTGGCCGCCGACCGGGGAATAGCCGTCCTGCACATCACCCACGACCTCGCGCTGGCGCAGCACAGCTGCGCGCGGCTGGTGGTGATGCACCGGGGGCGGGTGGTCGAGAGCGGCCCGACCGCCGACGTGCTCGCCGCGCCCCGTCACGACCACACCGCCGCACTCGTGGCCGCAGCCATCCGCCGCTGACACCGGCGCCGAACCCAGGAGGACCCGTGCGAGACATCGCGCTGCTCGACATGGACATCCGCGCGCCCGGCCGCACCGACGGCGGTGAGCGGGTGGACTGCTACGCCCTCCACCGCACCGACCTGAGCGGCTTCGCGCTGCTCGTCATCCCCGCGACCGTCGACCAGGAGCACCTCGCCCGGCACCGCGGCGTGATCCGCGCCTACCTCGACGGCGGCGGGGTGCTGCTGTTCGGCGGGCAACTGCACCGCGACTGGCTGCCCGGGGCCTCGCCCTTCGTCCCGCTACCGCGGCCGTCCTTGGTCGCCTACCGGGTCACCTGGCTCGCCGACCACCCGATCTTCGCGGGCATCGAGCCCGAGGACCTGACCTTCCGCCGCGGTGTCGCCGGCTTCTTCGCCAGGGGGCACCACCCGCTCCCGCCGGGTGCCGAGGTGCTCGTGCGGCTCGGCGGTGGCGAGCCCGCGACGTACGTCGACCGGACGTCCACGCGCGGCACGATCGTCGTGCACGCCAGCGGTGACCTGCTCGGCTACGACGGTTCCGGCAACACCGCGAGCCGTCTGAGCGGCCAGCTCGTCGACTGGGCACGGGCCGAGTCGCGCGCTCGACGTGCGGCCCTCGCGGCGGTGCCGGCGGGCACCGCACCGGCCGGTCCTCTCGGGAGCGGGTCGCCGTCCACGAGCGGTGGGGGCCTCGCGGCGGTCTACGGCGGCTCCGCACCGCACCACCGGGCGCTCACCACGCCCAAGTACGCCGAGCACCTCGGCGGCGGACTCCGATACCTGCCCGAGCTGGCAGGAACGGACCTCACCGACCTCGACGGCCTGATCATCCCCGAGCGGCTGCACCACGACGCCCTGCACGCCGCCGCAGGGCGGGTCTCCGATCTGCTCGACTCCGGGGGCACCGTGATCGCGTTCTCCGGCGGCGAGCCGGTGCCGGAGTTCCTGCCCGGGATCCGCTGGGAGCACCGCCCGACCAACTTCTGGTGGTGGCTCGAACCCGGCGCCGACCTCGGGCTGCGCACCCCCGACCCGGAGCACCCGCTCTTCGACCACCTCACCCTCCGCGACTGCACGTGGCACTACCACGGCGTCCTCGACCCACCCGACGGCGCGGAGGTGCTGGTCACACTCCCGACCGGGGAGGCCCTGCTCTACGTCGACCGCGTCAGCACCCCGGGCACCCTCGTGGTCGCGACGCTCGACCCGATGCACCACTACGGGAGCCACTTCATGCCGGCCACCGAGCGGTTCCTCGACGGCTTCCTGCCCTGGGTGGCCGAGGAAGCCGCCCGGACGAGGACGGTGGCGCGATGAGCGACGCCACGATCGCCGTGGTCGACGGCGGGCGCCTGCTGCGCTTCGGTCTCGCCGACCTGATGCGCTACCACGGCCCCGCTTTCCCCGGTGGGGTCGCGCACGCGTTCACGGTGATGCGCCGGGTCTGGCCGCTGCTCGATCCCTCGCGCGCGCCCGCCCGCCGCGAGATCCGGCTCGAGACCGCGTTCCGCGGGCCGGGGGCCCGGGACGCGATCGAGCTGGTCACCCGGGCCGTCACCGAGGACCGGTACGTCGTGCGGCCGGACCTGGAACGCCCCGAGCTCGGCCACGTCCGCGCCCGGTACGTGTTCCGGTGGAGCTACCGCAGCCGCACCGTGACGCTCCAGATCCGGGACGGCTTCGTCACCGACGAGTTCATCACGCTCTCCCGCGCGCCCGGCCGGTCCGCCGCCCAGGAGGCCCACCTCGCGGTGCTCAAGCAGGAGATGGCCGACCGGCTGCTCGCCGTGCCACCGGACGAGGTGTACGACGTCGACGAGCAGGTGGTCACATCGGGTCGCTGACCCGCTCGTCGAACTGCGCGAGCACCAGGGGCCACGCCTCCTGGTGGCGGTCGCGCGCGGCCGGGTTCGGGAAGCCGGCGTGGGTGAGCCGTAGCGCGGTGCCGTCGCCGTCCGGGGACAGCTCGACGGTCACGACCGTCTCGGCGCCTTCGGTGCCGCCCGCTCCCGTCACCCACGTCATCTCCACCAGCGCCCCGGGCACCAGCTGGAGGAACCGGCCGTGGTGCGGATGCTCGCCGTTCGGCGTCCGCGTCCGGAAGTAGAACGGCACGTCGACCCGGGGCTGCATCAGCACGGTGCCGGGCTCGGCGAACCAGCGGTCGAACTCCTCGGTCCAGGCGCGGTACACGGCGGGCGGCGCGGCGGAGAGCCGGCGCTCGACCGTGAGGCTCGCGGGTCGGTCGGAGAGGTCGGGACGGAGCTTTGATGCCATATCGGGAATATAGCTGATGGGTCATATAGTGGCTGGGTTTCGGGTCTGTCGATTCGGGTCCGTGCCGTTCGTGTAGAGCATGAGTCACGAGGAGGAATGCACCATGACCCAGTACATGCTCAGCATCTACCAACCCGTTGGTGACCCGCCGCCGCCCGAGGTCCTCGAGCCGATCATGCGGGAGCTGGACGCGGTGAACCAGGAGATGCGCGCCGCGGGCGCGTGGGTGTTCGCCGCGGGGCTGCACGACCCGAGCACGGCCACCGTGCTCCGCGCGAAGGAGGGTGACGTGCTCGTCACCGACGGCCCGTTCGCCGAGGGCAAGGAACACCTCGGCGGCTTCACGATCATCGAGGCGCCGGATCTCGACGTCGCACTGGAGTGGGGGCGCAAGGTCGCGCGAGCGCTCACGCTCCCGATCGAGGTGCGGCCGCTGCACTTCGGTACCTGCTGACGGCGCGTGTCACCCACGACCGAGATCGCCGCGGTCTTCGCCCGGGAGTACGGGCGGGCGGTGGCGGTGCTGACCCGCGTCTTCGGCGACATCGACGTCGCCGAGGAGGCGGTTCAGGACGCCTTCACCGCCGCCGTGCAGCACTGGCTCGAGGCCGGCCTGCCGCCGAGCCCGGCCGGCTGGATCATCACCACCGCCCGCAACCGGGCGGTCGACCGCCTCCGCCGTGAGGCGTCCCGCGCGGACCGGCATGCGCAGGCCGCGCTGCTGCACGCCCGCGAGGACGAACCGGACGAGGAGCTCGCCGTGCGCGACGACCGGCTGCGGCTGATCTTCACCTGCTGCCATCCCGCTCTCGCCACCGCCGCTCAGGTCGCGCTGACGCTGCGGCTGCTCGGTGGTCTCACGACCCCCGAGATCGCCCGCGCGTTCCTGGTGCCCGAACCGACGATGGCGCAACGGATCGTCCGGGCGAAGGGCAAGATCCGCGATGCCCGGATCCCGTACCGGGTGCCGGACGACGCCGAGCTGCCGGACCGGCTGCGCGCGGTGCTCGCGGTCGTCTACCTCGTGTTCAACGAGGGGTACTCGGCGAGCGGGGGCGAGCGGCTCGTCCGCGAGGAGCTGTGCGCGGAGGCCATCCGGCTCGGCAGGCTGCTGGTCGAGCTGATGCCCGACGAGCCGGAGGCCGTCGGTCTGCTGGCGCTGATGCTGCTCACCGAGTCCCGGCGGCCCGCCCGCACGACGCCTGACGGTGATCTCGTGCTGCTCGCCGACCAGGACCGCGCCCGGTGGGACCGCGCGCTCGTCGCCGAGGGCCAGGCGCTGGTCCGGCAGTGCCTGCGCCGCGGGCGGCCGGGGCCGTACCAGATCCAGGCCGCGGTGGGCGCCGTGCACAGCGACGCGCCCACGGCGGAGGCGACGGACTGGCGTCAGATCGTGGCGCTCTACGACCGGCTGCTCGCGGTGGAGCCGAGCCCGGTGGTGGCGTTGCACCGGGCGGTCGCGGTCGCCGAGGTCGACGGGCCGGCCGCGGGCCTGGAGCTCGTCGACGCGCTGGACCTCGGCGGGTACCACGTGCTCCACGGCGTGCGGGCGGACCTGCTGCGCCGGCTCGGCCGGGACGGCGAGGCGCGCCGCGCCTACGACGCGGCGATCGCCGGTGCGGGCAACGCGGCCGAGCGCACGCTCCTGTCGCGGAGGCGGGCCGAGCTCGGCCGCGGATGATCACCCGTACGTGCCGTGCCGATCGCCCGGGCGGAGCGGGGACGGACGGGGGTGGTTCCGCAACCCACCGTGATCATGATCGTCGGGTCTCCGCTGGAGTCGATCACGAAGAGTGGCGGGAGCAATTCGCTTCCCGGCCGTTCGGGGCGATAAACACGCTGTTCGATTGCGGCCACACGATGGTGGGACAGCCATGGTAGGAACTGCGGATGCGAGGTTAGCTTTCGGTCTGTCAGTTGCGACCGCTCAGTGTTCACTCATATCAGGAGACGAACGTGTGGAAGAAGGCAGGAATCGTCGTATCTGCGAGTCTGGCGGCCGTGCTGGCGCTTGCTCCGCTCGCCCACGCGAGTCCATCGCCGGAGGGTGAGGACCGCGGGGACGACGCGGAACAGGTCATCACCGGCGACGACGCGCCACAGGACGGCCTGGTCAACCTCGGTGACCTCAACCTGTTGAACGGCCTGAACGTCTGTCCGGACATCACGGCGGTCGTCGGGCTGGGCAACCTGCTCGGCATCCTCGGCAGTGGCTCGTCCGACCCGAGTGCCGGAGACGCACCGATCAGCTGCGAGGCCACAGCAAAACGCTGAGGCACAATTCACGAATGCGCACCGAGAAACGGCACCCCGATGGGTGTCGTTTCTCGGCTTTCGGGGATGGTTCAGCGATTGCGGCCCGGGATCCAGGCGGCGATCGACGCGCGGCGGCCCCACGCGATGACGGCTGCCAGCACGAAGATGATGGCCGGGCTGGTGACCATCGCCGGCTCGCCCAGCACGAACGCCTGGGTGTAGCCCGCGCCGATCATCAGGCCCATGAGACCGACGGCGGCCGGCCCGGCAAGGCGCGGCACCAGCACGCCGATGCCGCCGGCGAGCTCGATCGCGCCGATGACGTACCGGAACCACTGCCCGGCCCCGATCTCGGTGAAGATCTGCACGGCGTACGGCTCACCGGCGAACTTGGGCGCGGCCGACGCGACGACGAAGAAGACGCCCGTCAGGATCTGCAGGACCCAGAGGCCACGGTGGGCGAACCGGGAGCGGCTCGGGACGGCGTTGGCGGCGATGGACATCGGTTCCTCCGGGGTGGCGCGCTCGTGCTGTCGGGGGTAGGACCGGGGCGCGCGGCAGATGTCATCGGTGGGTGGAGGCGGCCGTGGGGTGCGCTGGAGCGGCGCTGCCCCGGATGGCGGCGGGCACCATCACCGACCCGCAGGAGCTCGCGCTCGCCCTCGCCGAGGTGCGCCGGGCGGGCTACTGCCTGTCGCGCGACGAGATGACCCGACGGCGCAGCCTCGGTGGCAGCGCCGATCCCCGGCCCGTCGCGGGAGGTGGTGGCGAGCGTGTCCGTCGTCGTGCCGAGCAGCGTGGACAACCTGCAACCACTGGTGCCGGCGGTGCGCCTGACGGCGGCGGCCATCGCCCGCGCGCTCGTCCCGGTCTTCCGCTGAGTGGGAGAAGGTGCTGACGGGGCTCGTTGCGGTGCCGATACTCCCGCGCATGTCCGCGGATCCAGTGCAGAATCCGGCAGAAACCCGCGACCGGGCCGGGTGGGTGGCACCCCTCGCCTGGTCGTCGGTGGCGCTCGAAGGCTTCGACCTCGTGGTGCTGGGGGTCGTCCTGTCTCCCATGCTCCGCGACGGCGTCTGGGGGCTCACGCCGAACACCGGGGCGCTGATCTCGTCGGTGGGGCTCGTCGGCGTGATGGTCGGGGCCATCACGATCGGCACCGTCACCGACATCATCGGCCGCCGCCGCACCATGCTGTTCACCGTCACCGGCTTCTCGGTGCTCACGCTGCTGTGCGCCCTCGCTCCTGACCCGTGGACGTTCGGCGTCCTGCGCTTCCTCGCCGGGCTCGGGCTGGGCGGTGTGCTGCCGGTGGCGATCGCGCTGGTCAACGAGTACGCCCGCGTCGGCAGGGGCGGCGGCGCCACCACCGTGCTGATGACCGGCTACCACGTCGGCGCCGTGATCACCGCGCTGCTCGGGATCGTCGTCATCCCGGCGCTGGGCTGGCGGGCGATGTTCGTGATCGGCGCGCTGCCGGCGCTCGTGCTCGTGCCGCTGATCCTCCGGTACCTGCCCGAGTCGGAGTCGTTCCTGCAGGAGAAGGCGCGCGAGCGGCACAACCCGGTCGCGATCCTGTTCGGCGGCGGGTACCTGCGCGCCACGATCGCCTTCTGGGTGACGTCGTTCATGGGCCTGCTGCTGGTCTACGGGCTGAACACGTGGCTTCCCGAGATCATGCGGTCGGCCGGGTACGCGCTGGGCGCGGCGCTCGCGCTGCTGCTCGTGCTGAACGTCGGCGCGATCCTCGGCCTGCTCGTCGCAGGGCAGGTGGCCAACCGGGTCGGGGTGCGGCCGGCGGTGCTCGCCTGGTTCACCGCGGCCGCGCTGTTCCTCGCCCTGCTGAGCATCCGGCTGCCGGGCATCGGCGTGTACGTCGGCGTGCTGCTCGCCGGGGTGTTCGTGTTCAGCGCGCAGGTGCTGGTCTACGCGTACGTCAGCCAGCTCTACCCGGCGGCGGCCCGCGGCACGGCGATCGGCGCGGCCAGCGGTGTGGGCCGCCTCGGTGCGATCGCCGGCCCGCTGATCGGCGGGGCGCTCCTCACCGCGGGCATCGCGTACCCGTGGGGCTTCTACGTCTTCGCGGTGGTGGCGGCGATCGGCGCGGTCGCGGTGGCGGCGGTCGGTAGGTCCGACGCGAAGGCGGGTGCATGACGCGCACGGTCCGCGACGCCACGTTCGACGTCCTGCGCCACCACCGGCTCACGACGATCTTCGCCAACCCCGGCTCGACCGAGATCGCGTTCCTCACCGACCTGCCCGACGCCCGGTGACCCGGGCGCCGGCACCGGCCGCCCCGGACGGTGGCGAACCACTCCGGGCCGCGCACGTGATGGCGGCGCTCGCCGAGCGCATCCCGGCGGAGACCGTCGTCGTCGAGGAGACGCCGTCCAGCCGCCCCGACCTGCACCGGCTGCTGCCCGCGCGCCGGCCGCTCGGGTTCCTCAGCGCCGCGATGGGCGGGCTGGGGTTCGCACTGCCGGCCGCGATCGGGGTGCGGATGGCGGCTCCGGAGCGTCCGGTGGTCGCGGTCGTCGTGGCCGGGCTCGCGGAGTCGCTCGGCTGTCCGGCTCGCCGCGTCACCGACCACGCCGGGCTCGTCGCCGCCCTCGACGAGGTGGTGCCCACTCTGCGTACGCGGATCGAGCCGCTGGTGCTGGAGGTCACCGTGGCGCCCTGAAACTGCGTACCTTGTATTCGGTACGCCGTACGCGATAGCCTCGCCCCCATGATCCTGGTGACGGGGGCGACGGGGAACATCGGCCGGCTGGTCGTCGACGAGCTGCTGGCTGCGGGGGCCACGAAGGTGCGGGCGCTGACGAACAATCCGGAGAAGGCGGCCCTGCCGCCGGAGGTCGAGGTGGTACGCGGCTACCTCGGCCGCGTCGAGACCCTGCCGGCCGCGTTCGAGGGCGTCGAGAAGATGTACCTGGCGCCCCTGGAGGAGACGGTCCGCGAGGTCACGGTGCTGGCCGCGAAGGCGGGGGTGCAGCACATCGTCGACGTGTCCGGGGGCAAGGACACGCACTGGGCGAGCGTGGCGATCGCGGTGGAGGAGTCCGGCGTCCAATGGACGCACCTGGGGCCCGGCGAGTTCATGGACAACATGCTCATGTGGGCCGAGCAGATCCGGACCACCGGCGAGGTGCGTGACGGCTATCCGGACGCCGCGAACGCGCCGATCGACCTCGGCGACATCGCCGCCGTGGCGGCCACCGCGCTGCTGGAGGAGGGCCACGTCGGGAAGGAGTACGAGCTCACCGGGCCGGAGTCGCTGACGCGCGCGGAGATGGTGCGCCAGATCGGCGTGGCGCTCGGGCGGGAGGTCCCGTACGTCGCGCTGGACCACGACGAGGCCGTCGCGGCGCTGGAGCCGTCGATGGGGGAGTTCGCGCGGTGGTACGTCGACGGGATGCGCGAGCTGACCGAACATCCGCAGCAGGCCAACCGGGCGATCGAGGAGCTCACCGGGCGGCCCGCCACCGCGTTCGCGCAGTGGGCGCGGAAGAACGTGGACCAGTTCCGATGATTCGGCCGGCCGGCGGCAGTCGGAAGAGCATGACGACAACGACTGCAGGTCGGTACGCCGAGGTCAACGGGCTGAACCTCTACTACGAGGAGCACGGCAGCGGCCACCCGCTGGTGCTCCTGCACGGCGGGCTCCTCACGATCGACCTCTCGTTCCGGGCGCTGATCCCGCTGCTCGCCCCCTCCCACCGGGTGATCGCGGTGGATATGCAGGGCCACGGGCGCACCGCCGACATCGACCGGGACTCGACCTACCCGAACCTCGCCGACGACGTCACCGCGCTGCTCGACCACCTCGGCATCGAGCGCGCCGACGTCTTCGGCTTCAGCCTGGGTGGCCTGGTGGCGATCGAGCTCGGCCTGCGACACCCGGACCGCGTCGACCGGCTCGTCCTCGCCGCCGCCCAGTACCGGCCGGAGGGCTACCACGACCTCTCCGACCCGGCATCGGTGCGGATGCCCACAGCGGTCGAGTTCGCCGAGATGGAGGAGGAGTACCGGCGGGTCGCCCCCGACCCGGACCACTGGGAGGCCTTCGTCGAGAAGCTGAACGGCGTCGTGCACACGGCACCCGGCTGGTCCGCCGACGACATGCGACGGATCGCCGCGCCCGTGCTGCTCCTGATCGGCGACACCGACTTCGTCCGCATCGAGCACGCCGCCGAGATGCTCGAGCTCATCCCGGACGCCCAGCTCGCGGTGCTCCCGAGGACCCGGCACACGGAGCTGACGCAGCGCACCGACGCGCTCGTGCCGCTGCTGGAGGGCTTCCTGAAGCGCTGACGTCCCCGTGCATGATCAAGTGCCGTCGCTCGGGCGCGCCGTTCCCGACTCGTTGCGCAGGCGGCCACCCCGTCGGCGGATTCCTCATCAGTCCGCCCGTTCGCCTCGACCTCGCACCTGTGGACGTGGTCGGGTGGGCAGCACCACCGAACCCCGTGGTTGCGCTGCCAGCCGTCCCCGACGCGGAGGCACGCCCGTCGCGGACGAGACCGCCCCCGTCGGGTACGTGGGGACTGGCTGTGGTTCCGTTCGACCCTTGCCGGCTGACCATCGGACGTCGCGTTGGGATCAACCGATGTTCGGGACCACAGGAGAGTGGCGTGGGCACCCGGCAGCGACGGTCTCGTCCAGTACAGCCGTGCCCCCGCGTCGGGGACGGCCGTCCACGCAACCACGGGATTCGGTAGTGCTGCCCACTCGGCCACCGCCACGGGTGGTGGGATCGACGCGAACAGGAGTGAACCCACCAGAGGGCTACTGGTGTGGGTTCGCCGTCCGGTCCGGGTCGGGGACGGCGCGCCAAACCGACGAATTCATGATCAGATAGACGTCAGCGGGGTTGGAGCAAGATCGAACCCCCGTGGTGTCGACCTGATCATGAAAAGACCCGCTGCACCCGAGCATGATCGTTCCGAGACCCCGCGTAGCGCCCTGAGCAGGGCGTTCCACCTTCATCTCACATCGATCATCGGCTGCCCTGGCACGTGCGCGGCTGCTCACCCTCGCCGCGGCGCAGGTATTGCTAGTCCCGCAGCGCGAACGGATTCGTGCCCGGCACCAGCGCTACCCGTCCGATCCCGCCGTGGGCGTTGGCGTAGTCGAGGGCGTGGGCGAGGTCGGTGACGCCGTTGGTGGCGCTGCCGTCCGTGAACAGGGTGGAGAGCACGCCGAACGCGCGGCCCTCGCCGTCGAGGTAGCCGCTGCCCGAGTCGCCGGGGCGGCCCGGGGGTCTGGTCTCGACGCGGTGGGCGAGGCCGTTGCCGCTCGTGCCGAGGCTGCGGCCCTGTTTGACGCTCGTGGGGCTGCCCTGCGGCTGGTAGCTGGCCACGGGCTCGCCGAACCTCGTGCCGTCGGTGTCCAGCCCGGTGGGGCCGCCGACCACGGGGACGTTGGGGTCGACCCGCGGGGCGTCCGATGGGTCGAGCTCGACGAGGGCGAAGTCGTTGTGGAGGCAGAGCGCCCGCTCCGACTCGCCGCGCTCCTGCATCGTGCCCCACGAGGTGTACGCCAGGCGGCCCGATGTGCGGGAGCCGTCATTGCCCACGATCGTCACGCCGGTGCCCAGCGGGAGCGTCGGCTCCGCGCACCCGGAAAGGCCCATCGACTCGCTGGCGCCGGCGCAGTGTGCCGCGTACCCGAGGTAGGTCACGTCCCCGCCGGCGAAGACGAACGCCGCCGTGCACGAGCTCGTGACGCGCTCGTCCACGGGGCTGATCATCAGCACCCCCGGCGTGATCGCGGCGCGGGCGGCGGGCGGCGCCGCGTGCGCCGGGCTGCCGACGAGCGCCAGTGCCGCGACCACGGCGCCGACCACGGCGGTAAGGCGGAAAACCACGTAATCACTCCCGGACGGCCGAGGAACGCGCCGAGAGTAGATCGACTTTCTGACCCGCGCCGTCCTTGTCGCGCGACGGGGTGACGGGGACCGCACTGACGGTGCCCGGCGCCGTCTGGGAGGCTTGACGGGCTCCCCCGGCATGCGGTCCCGCGCTCGGGTGAGCGTGATCGGAGGACTTCACTGTTGGACGTCCTGGCCGCGTGCGACGTGGTTATGCGCAGCTCCTGGCTGTTGCCGCTGCTCGTCGTGATGATCGCGGTCGACGGGCCCTTCCCGATCCTCCCGAGCGAGACGATCCTGATGTCGGCGGCCACCACCGCGTTCGGCGGCGGCGACGCCGGCATGGTGTTGGGGCTCTTCCTGGCCGCGCTGACCGGTTCGGTGCTGGGGGACGCGGTGGTCTTCTGGCTCGGTCGCTGCTCGCACCGGCTGCTGTCGCGCACGGTCGACAACGAGCACGCGGTGTCGTCGTGGGTGCGTACGCACATGCTGCGGCGCCCCGGCATCGCGCTGGTGGGTGCGCGCTTCGTGCCCGGTGGGCGTCTGGTCAGCACGGCGGCGGCCGGACGTTTCGGCCTGCCGGTGCGCCGTTTTCTGCCCTGGACGGTGGCGAGCTCGGCGGCGTGGAGCGCCTACATGCTGCTGGTCGGCTTGGTGCTCGGACCGGTCACCGGGGGCGACCCGGTGCTCAGCCTGGGGGCCGGGGTGGCGATGGCGGTGCTCACGGCCGCGGGCTTCGCGCTGGTGGCGCGGCTGCGCCGGAACCGGGTCGCGGCCGCAGCTTCCTGACCGGGCGCCGTACCAAGCTGGTTGCTCCCGACAAGTGCTCTTGAGCGAGAGCACTGCTCTTGACAAGAAGCAACAGTTCTGGTGCACTGTCCTTTAACAAGAGCAGTGCTCTCGCGCCGATCGAGGAGATCACCATGACCGCCACCCCGCGCTACGTCGGAGCCGGCCGCGGAGCCGAGCTGTTCAACTCCACGGTCGGTTGGCTCACCGCCCGCGGGCTGAGCCTCTTCGGGTCCCGGGTGCTCGCCGTCCGTGGGCGGCGCAGCGGCGAGTGGCGGACCGTGCCGGTCAACCTGCTCACGCACGACGGCGCCCGGTACCTGGTGGCCCCGCGCGGTCACACGCAGTGGGTGCGCAACCTGCGGGCCGCGGGCGGCGCGGGGGAGGTGCGGCTCGGCAGGCGCTCCGAGGCGTTCGTCGCCGACGAGCTGGCCGACACCGACAAGCCCGAGGTCCTGCGTTCGTACCTGCGGCGCTGGAAGTTCGAGGTGGGCGTGTTCTTCGACGGAGTCGACCACACGGCGTCCGACGGGACCCTGCTCGCGATCGCTCCTGGATACCCGGTGTTCCGGCTGCGCTAGGAAGAAGATCAACCGGTGCCGGCGGAGGCTCCCCGTTCCGCCGGCCCCGGTCATCGGGCACAACGGACGACTCCGGGACGAGATGCGGTCCGATTTTGCGGGTCCGTCGAGTGGGCGATCACGATCGGTGATCGGTTTGTGACGTGACCCGCGCCGAACGGTCGCCGCCGAGCGACCGGTGGGAGCCACCCAGCGCCGCGCCGCGCGTCGTCGCAGCTCACGCGAGCAGCAAAGTGGCTTTCCGCAACCCCGGGCGGCGCTCAGCCGGCGCGAAGCCGCCGGAGGCGGAGGGCGAGTTGGAGTTCCAGCGCCCGGTCGGGGCCCTGCCAGTCCTCGCCCAGCAGCGTGGCCACCCGTTCCAGGCGCTGCGCGACCGTGTTGACGTGCACGTGCAGCGCGCCGGCCGCGCGGCTCGGGCTGGCGCCCGCGGCGAAGTAGGCCTCCAGGGTGGCGACCAGGTCGGTGCCGCGGCGGGCGTCGTGGGCGGCGACCGGGCCGAGCACGCGCTCGACGTAGCCCTCGACGTCCGCGGCGTCGCCGGTGACCAGTCCGGCGAAGCCGAGGTCGCGGGCGGAGCCCGAGGGCAGGCCGAGCGCGGCGAGTGCGTCGGCCGTGCGCCGGGCGTCGATGTGCGCGTCGCGCAGGCCCGCGGCGGGGACGACCGGGCCGGCGGCGCCCACCGGCACGGCGTCGCGGCCCATGCGGCGGGCCAGTGCGGCGGCCGCCGCGGACGGGTCCCGTCCGGGCACCACCGCGACCACCGACCCGTCGTGCTCGCCCGCGAGCCCGCGTCCGCCGCCCGCGGAGGCCGCGGTGACCTGCAGGCCGCGCCCGCCCCGGCAGACGGCGACGACGTGCGGGGTCTGCAGCCGCAGCCCGAGCAGCCGGCCGCGCTCGACGAGCGTGGCGTCCAGCTCGCCCGCCGGGCGGGCCAGCAGGTCGGCGAGCAGGTCGGTGCGCACCCGCCGATCGGCCTCGGCCTCGCGCAGCCGGAACAGCAGCACCAGCGCGGTCACCATCGCCGCGCGCTCCACCGTGCGGACCTGCCCGTCATCGAGGGCGGGGTGGCCGCCGAGCACGAGGGTGCCCAGGCGCTGGCCCGCCGCCCGCACGGCCACCGCGCAGATCCCGTCGGTGGGCACCAGCCGCGCCGCGTCGGCCGCCCGCTGCACCGCCGGGACGTCCGCGAGCCCGTCGGGCACCGGACCGTGTGCCGCGAGCCGGCGCCCGTCGACGTCCAGTACCGCCACCCAGCAGTCCAGCAGGTCGCCGAGGGCAGCGCCGATGTCGTCCACCCCGCCGCCGGACAGCACGACCCCGGCGAACCGGTCGTGTGCCATGGCGGCCTGCTCGATCCCGGCATGCGCGTTGGAGAGCGCCGCGAGCGCATCGGCCGTCTCGGCCGCGCGCCGGGCCTGTACGAGTGAGACGGCGGCCAGCGCGGCCAGCGAGCCGAGCAGCGCCACCTCGGTGCGGGCGAACGGGCGCCGGACACGGTGCGCGGCGAACAGCACCCCGACGAACTCCCGGTCCACCAGCAGCGGCGTGCCGCAGATCGCGACGAGCCCCTCCTCCTCGACGGCCGCGTCGATCTCGACCGTGTGGTCGTAGTGGGTGTCGGCGGGGTAGTCGGCCGTCCAGTACGGCCGCCGGGTCTGCGCGACGCGGCCGCCGAGGCCCGCGCCCAGTGGCAGCCGCAGCGTCTGGAACCTGCCGGAGATCGACCCGTCGGTGGCACGCATGTACGTGTCGCCCCGCTCCGGGTCGGCGAGCGTGAGGTAGGCGATGTCGGCGCCGAGAAGGCTGCGGGCGCGGCGCACGATCGTGTCGAGCACGCCGCCCGGCTCCGGGAGCGACGCCAGGTCGCGGGCGATGTCGACCAGCGCCGACAGCTCCACCTCCCGGCGCCGGTGCGCGTCGATGCCCGCGCGGACGCGCAGGGCGAGCTCCCGCGCGACCGTCCCGGACTCCGGGTCGACCTCCGCGAGCGCCCGCGCCTGCTCCTCGATCCGCTCGGCCGGCGCGTCCTGCGCGAGCAGGCGCAGCAGCTCCAGCGCCGTCCGCGACACGGCGGTGATGATGCCACCGCCCGGCTCGGTGCTCAGCGCCGTCTGTTCGCTCCGCAAGCTGCGCTCAGCGCTTCGCGACCGCGTGGTCCTCGGCGAGGTCGCGATGCCGCGTCTCGCCGTACGACGCCACCGCGATGATGGTCACCAGTGCGCTGGCCGCCACGTACACCGACACCGCGTAGCCGGAGTCGAACGAGGTGTAGAGCGCCACGGCGATGATCGGGGCGAGCCCGCCCGCCACGACGGACGCGAGCTGGTAGCCCACCGACACGCCGGAGTACCGGACCTTCGTGCCGAACATCTCGGACAGGAACGCCGCCTGCGGCCCGTACATCGCGGCGTGGAACACCAGACCGACGATGACGGCGAGGGCGGTGAGGGCGAAGTTGGCCGTGTCGATGAGCGCGATGAACACGAACGCCCACACGCCGACGCCCGCTGCTCCGAGCAGGTAGATCGGCTTGCGGCCGAAGCGGTCGGACAGCGCGCCCCAGATGGGGATGACCACCAGGTGCACCGCGGTGCCGATGAGCACGGCGCCGAGGACGAAGGAGCTGGATACCCCGAGCCGCTTCGTCATGTAGGTGGTGATGACGATCGTGAAGATGTAGTAGCAGACGTTCTCGGCGAACCGGGCGCCCATCGCCGTGAACACCTCGCGCGGGTACCGGCGGAACACGTCGATGATCGGGACGATCTCCCGCTCGCCCGCCGCGGTGAGCTCCGCGGCGCGGGCCTGGGCGGCCTGGAAGATCGGCGACTCCTCGATCGACAGCCTGATGTAGAGCCCGATCAGCACCAGCACCGCGGAGAGCAGGAACGGGATCCGCCAACCCCATGCCTGGAAGTCCTGCTCGCTCTGCACCGCGGCGAGCAGGAAGAGCAGCGCGTTGGCGAGCAGCTGGCCCACCGGCACGCCGGCCTGCGGCCAGCTCGCCCAGTAGCCGCGCCGGGCCGGGTCGCCGTGCTCGGAGACGATGAGCACGGCCCCGCCCCACTCCCCGCCGATCGCGAAGCCCTGCACGAGGCGCAGGACCACGAGCAGCAGCGGCGCCGCGATCCCGATCGTCGCGTAACCGGGCAGCAGCCCGATCGCGAACGTCGCGACCCCCATCGCCACGAGGCTGATCACGAGTAGCTTCTTGCGCCCGAGCTTGTCGCCGTAGTGGCCGAACACGAGCCCGCCGAGCGGCCGGGCGACGAACCCGATCGCGAACGTGCCGAGCGCGAGCAGGGTGCCGACCGCGGGATCGTTCGCCGGGAAGAACACCGCCGGGAACACGACGGCCGCGGCCACGCCGTAGAGGAAGAAGTCGTACCACTCCACGGCAGTGCCGGCCATGCTGGCCGCGACGACCTTGATGATGTTGCTCCGGGATGCCCCGGACCTGTCGGTGACCACGATGTCTCCGTTCCTTCAGTGGGCGGTCCAGCCGCCGTCCATCGACAGTGACGTTCCGGTGATCGACGCCGACGCCGGCCCGTAGAGCACGGCGGCGAGCTCAGCGACCTCCTCGGGCTCGACGAGGCGCTTCACGGCCACCGGCTCGAGCATCACCTTCTCGATGACGGCGCCGGGGTCGATGCCGTGCGTGCGTGCCTGGTCGGCGATCTGCCGCTCGACCAGCGGCGTGCGCACGTAGGCGGGATCGAGGCAGTTGCTGGTGACGCCGTGCTCCGCGCCCTCCAGCGCGATGACCTTGGACAGGCCCTCCAGCCCGTGCTTCGCGCTGACGTAGGCCGACTTGAACGGGCTCGCCCGCAGCCCGTGCACGCTCGAAATGTTGATCACCCGGCCCCAGCCGCGGGCGTACATGTGCGGAAGCGTGCGCCGGGCCAGCCGGAACGGCGTCTCCAACATCACGCGGAGGAGCAGCGAGAACCGGTCGGGGTCGAACTCGGGGATCGGCGCGATGTGCTGCAGACCCGCGTTGTTGACCAGGACGTCGACCTCGGCCGGCAGCGCGTCGACGGCCGCGAGGTCGGACAGGTCGCACGGCACCGGCTCGATGCCGGCCGCGTCCCGCGTGAGCGCGGCCAACCCGGCCTCGTCGCGGTCGACGGCCAGCACCTGGGCACCGTCGGCGGCGAGCCGGCGCGCCAGCGCGATCCCGATCCCCGACGCCGCGCCGGTGACCAGCGCGCGGCGGCCGGCGAGCGGAGACGGCGTGACGGAGGTCATGCCGCTGGACGGTACGGCGGCCGGGGCCGTTCCGCCCTGTGCGTGGGCCCCACTGATATGTGCCGGTTATGTGTTCGGCACACACAGAGTCCTACACGCTGCGGTAGCCGGGGTGCACTCCGGGTCGCAGGCCCTGGTCGGCGGCGATGCGGACCAGGAGGGCGCGCAGTGTCTCGCGTTCGGCCGCGTCGAGGCTGCGGCAGAGCGCGTCGTCGTGTGCGCGGCCGATGGCGGCGATCCGGGCGAGCACGGCCTCACCGGCCTCGGTGATGTGCAGGGCGTGCAGGCGCCGGTCGTCCCGGTTGCGCCTGCGCTCGACGAGCTCGCGGTCGGCGAGCGCGTCGACCAGGCCGACGAGCCGGCTCGGTGGCATGCCCAGCACCTGGGCCACCGCCTGCTGGCTCTGCCCGGGCGATGCGGCGATCAGTCCGAGCAGGCCGACCTGCGGGGGCGTGAGGTCCAGCTCGGCTGCGCGCTCGGCGAAGCGCGCGGCGGCGTGCGCGCCGACCGCGGTGAGGAGGAAGGCCGACCCGGGCGGGTTTTCCAGTGGCACGGGTAGACCGTACAGGCTCTGAACGGTACTCTCCAAATAATCGTTCTGAGATGTAACGGTTCTGGAGGTGGACGATGTCCGGTCACAAGTTCCGCTTCGGGGTGGTGGTGACGCCGGAGGGTGGTGGGCCGCAGTGGAGCGCCACGGCGCGACGGGCGGAGGAGCTCGGCTACTCGACCCTGTTGATGCCCGACGGCCTGCAGCTGCTCTCCCCGTTCCCCTCGCTCGCCGTGGCGGCCTGCGCCACCACCACGCTGCGGGTGGGCACGTTCGTGCTGGCGAGCCCGCTGCGGCCGCCGCGGGCCGCCGCCTGGGACGGGCACTCGCTCTCGGTGCTCACCGACGGCCGTTTCGACTTCGGCATCGGAACCGGGCGCCCGGACGCGCAGCGGTTCGCCGAGGCTCTCGGCCGGCCGTGGGGATCGGCGGGGGAGCGGTTGCGGGAGGTGGCCGAGTCGATCGAGCAGCTGCGCGAGCTCGACGGCGACCGGCACACGCCGGTGCTGGTCGCCGCCGGGGGCCCGAAGGCCCTCGCGCTCGCCGGCCGCGTGGCCGACATGGTCACGCTGGCGGCACCCCCGCTCGCCGGACGCGACCACCTCGCGGGGATGGCGACCCAGCTGCGCGACGCCGCGGGCGACCGGGCGGGCGACATCGAGATCGCGATGAACCTGTTCGCCGTGGGCGACGAGATCCCGCCGTGGACCCAGCGGTTCATCGGCGCGGACCACGCCACCCTCGTCGCCCACGACTCGCAGACCCTGCTGCGCGGCACCCCGGCCGAGATGGCCGACGAGCTGCAGCGGCGCCGCGACGAGTACGGCCTGTCCTACGTCAGCGTCAACGGCTCGTTCCTCGAGCTGTTCGCGCCGGTGGTGGAGCGCCTCGCCGGCCGCTGAGTGCTGGGTGGCCTGGGTGAGGGTGAGGGATATCCCCCGTTCCGGATCGGGGGTGCGCCGGGCGGTTCCCGGCCACGTTCCGGCGAACACTTCTCCGCATGACCTCCGTTGCCGCGCGCACCGCCACCACTCCGGCGCCCGCCACCGTCCAGCTCTCGGTCCTGCTCTGGCTCGGCGCCATCGGTGCCGGGGCCGCGGAGGCGCTCGTCCACCTGCTGTCCACCGAACCACCCACGCTCACCCAGCTCGCCGCCCGCTTCGGGATCTACGCCGTGCTCACGGTGCTGGTGCTCGCGCTGCACACCGGCCGCGACGCCGTCCGCTGGACGGTGGCCGTGCTGCTCGGCGGTTTCGGCACGGCCTCGCTCGTGATCGAGCCGGTGTCGTGGCTGCTCACCGGAGGCTCGCCCGGCCTGTTCCTCGTGACGGCCGACGACGCCCGCGCTCGTCGCCGCCGGCCTGCGCATCGCGCACCTCGTGGCGGTGTTCTCCGCGCTGGTGCTGATGTTCCGCCCCACTGCGAACGCCTGGTTCCGCCGCCGCTGACGGGGCGCGCAGCTGCTCACGCAGTGGCCTGGCCCGCCCGGGTGAGCCCGCACCGCAGCGTCCGCAGCGCCCGCTGCCGGGTGGGCCCGATGCTGCCGATCGGCAGCCCCATCAGGCGGGACACCTCGGCGTAGTTGGGCTCCGGCATCGAGAACAGCACGCTGACCAGCTCCCGTGGCTTCACCGGCAGCTCGGTCACCGCGTGGGCGACGGCGCGGCGGGCCTCTTCGGCCAGCACGACCGCCTCCGGTCCGGGGTCGTCCATGACGAGCTGGTCCTCCGTGACCCCGGTGGGCGCCTCGCGGCGCGACCGCGCCAGCAACGCGAGGCACTCGCGGCGCGCGACCGTGGTCAGCCAGCCCCCGAGGCTGTTGGGGTCGCGCACGGTGTGGAGCCGTTCGAGGGCGCGCAGCCAGGTGTTCTGGACCGCGTCGGCGAAGTCGGCCTCCTGGAGCCGGTAGGAGCCGACGACGGCGCGCACGAGGCCCCCGTACCGCGACGCGAGCTCCTGCCACGCGTCCGCCCGCCGGTCGCACGCATCTCGGACCAGCTCGGCGGTGGTCGGCGCGGTCGGGACGAGATCGGTGCTGACCATGGCTGACTCCCGGGAACGAGGAGGCCGTGCAGGAGATACACAGTCACGCGCCCCGCTTGCAACCGGCTTGCAGTCATCCCCCGTGGTCGCCGTCGAACACGAGTGCCGCATCCGCGGTGACCCGGGCCCACTCGGCGGGGTTGTCCTCCAGACGGTGCTCCGTCGCGTCGAGGACGTCGCGCATCAGCCGGCGAGCCCGGACGCGGTTCCCGGTGGCCGTGAGTGCGACGGCGAGCCGCCGGCCGGCCAGGAGCGTGCTCGCGTGCTCGGGACCGAGCGCGGCGTGGAAGAGCCGCTGTGCCCGTGCCTGCGCATCGACGGCGTCGCCGGTGCGGCCCGCATCGGCGTAGGCGAGGCCGAGGTTCGTGAGCGTCATCGCCACCCGCGAGTCGTCCGCGCCGAGCACGCGTTCCAGCAGCCGCACCGCGCGCAGGTGCACCTCGACCGACTCGTCCGCGCGCCCCAGCAGGCGCAGGGTGTAGCCGAGCTTGTCCAGCGTCTGGGCGGTGTCGGGGTGGTCCGGACCGCAGGCGTGGGTGAACACCGCGAGCGCGGTGCGCTGGAGCTCCACCGCCTCCTCCAGGTTGCCGACGTCCTGCTCGACCATGCCCAGGCCGGCGGTGGCGTGCGCCCAGTCGCGCTCGTCCTGCCTGCCCTGGCTCTCCAGCAGCTCCTGCCCCGACCGCAGCGCCTCGCCGGCCGGGCCGGGCCGGCCGGCGCCCCAGAGCGTGTAGCCGAGGTCGACCAGCACCGGCGGCACGAGGTCGTCCCTCCCCGCCTTCTGCAGTGCGAGCAGCGCCCGCTCGTGGGCCTCGATGGCGGCGACCGCGTAGTCGGCGCAGTTCAGGACGTGGCCGAGGCGGTTGTAGGCGTGCGCGAGCACCACGTTGTCCGGGTCGAGGGTGGAGTCGAGGAGCTGCACGGCGCGCCGGTGCAGGTCGAGGGCCGGCCCGAGATACCCCGCGGCGTCGAGCACCTCGCCGAGCTGGCACACGAGCCGACCCTGCAACACGGGATCGCCGATCCGGTCCTGCAGGCGCAGCGCCGCCTCCAGCACGCGTCGAGCGGCCGGGTAGAGCGCACGGGTCGTCTGGGCGTGCGCCAGCTCGGCCAGCGCCTCCACCAGCCCGGCCGGCACCGTGGCGAGTGCCTCGGCGTGGGCGGCGAGGCTCAGCAGGTGTGCCGCGACCTCCTCCGTGTCGACGGCGGTGCCTGTGCAGGCCAGCGCGGCCTCGTCGAGCCGGCGCCGGCGAACGCCGACCGGCATCCGGGCCCTGACCACGTCCTGCACCAACCGGTGCACCCGGACGACCCCCGAGTCGCGGTCCACCAACGAGAGGCGCAGCAGCTCCGCGAGCGCGTCGTGCAGATCGAGCTCGTCGTCGAACCCGGCAGAGCTCAGGCGGCGCAGCGTCGCCACGGCGACCGCGTCCGGCGCGAGGAAGGCCATGATCTCCAGCAGCACGGCGGCTCGCGGCGACCGCAGGTGCAACCGGTCGAAGGCGAGGCCCCACGTCGTGGCGACGGTCGGCCGCGCGTCGAGCGGATCGCGCAGCAGCAGGCTCTCCCGTCGTTCGCGGAACAGCTCCACGTAGTCGGGAACCGACATCCCGGTCTGCTCGATGTAGGCGCACGCCTGCTCCAGCGCGAGCGGCAGGTCCCCGAGCTGCTCGGCGAGCGTGTCCGCCTCGACCGCCGGGTCACCGGTGCGTTCCACCACGTACCGGACCGACTCGGCCCTCCGCAGCGGGGCGACGGTGACCGGCCGGGCGAGCCGTCTCCACGCCGGGTTGCGCGAGGTGATCACGACGTCGCCGTGCCGGGCGGCGGGCAGGAACGGCTCGAGCAGGCTCGGGTCGTCGGCGTTGTCGAACACCAGCACCCAGCCCGGCACCCGGTCGAGCTCGGCCCACAGCGCCGCGTGAGCCACCCCGTCCGTCGAGGGCGACCGTTCGAACGCGACGATGCCGAGAGCGGCCGCCAGATCGGCCAGGCCGGTGGCGGTCCCCGCCGGATCCTCGGCCGCGACCCACCAGGTGACGCGCCCGGTGCGGTGCCGCCGATGGGCCAGCTCCAGCGCCAGCTCGGTCTTCCCGACGCCCGGGAGGCCGACCAGCGCCACCGCCCGAGGGCGGCGGGCATCGTCGTCCAGGACGGTGCCGACCTGGGCGAGCACCTCGCCCCGCCCCACGAAAGAGCGGTTCCGCGGCGGCAGGTTGGTCGGCAGCACCGAGGAGACGGCCGAGGGGAATGGCTCCTGAGCCAGCACGGCCGCGTGCACCCGGCGCAGCTCGGGTGCCGGGTCGACGCCGAGCTGCTCGGCGAGCGCGTGGCGGCACCGCTCGAACGCCGCCAGGGCATCGGCCTGCCGCCCGGCCGCGTACAGGGCCCTCACGAGGCGGACGGCCACGGACTCCCGCAGCGGGTCCCGCTCGGCCAGCTCCTGCAGGAGCGCGACGTCGTCCCCGGCCCGCCCGGAGCGGGCGTGCGCGTCGGCCAGCGCCTCCGCGGCCAGCACGCGCAGCTCCTCCCACCTCGCCGCGAGGGGCGCCAGGAACTGCGCCTCCCGCATCGAGCCGAACGCGTCCGGGCCGTGCCACCGGGCGAGGGCCGCGTCGAGGATCGCCGCTGCCGTGTCGTCCTCTCCGCGGGCGAGGGCCGCCCGGCCGCGGGAGACGTCGTCGACGAACAGGTCGGCGTCGACCGTGACGACGCCCCGGTCGATCACATAACGCCCGGCCCGCCGCGGGATCGCCTCCCCGCCGAGCAGCCGCCGCAGCCGCGAGACGTAGGCGTGCACGGACGCCACCGTCGACCCGGCGGACTGCTCGCCCCAGATGTCTTCCACGATCTGCTCGGCGGAGACCGCCTCATCGGCCCCCGCCAGCACCCGTGCGAGCACGGCCTTCTGCCGAGGGCCACCGACCGCCACCGCCTGGTCATCGACGGTGACGATGAAGTCACCGAGCACGCGCAGCGTGACACCGGCGTCTCGGGTGCTTGCGCTGTCCGTCACCGCCCTCGCCGCTCTTCCTGGAGTTGGCGCACGTGTGGGGGAAAGCGTCGTCGTCCCGGCGCGCGTGCGTCAACGGCGTTCGGTCGGGTCCGCGGAATGTGCGGGTCCGTGCGCTCAGCGCGTAACGGACCGGACACGTGGTGCGAGCGAGTACTCCTGGCCGCAGCCGCAAAGGAGCCGCAATGACCGCACGCATCGTCCACTTCACCCCCGATGCCTACCCCCGCGTCGTCGCCGGGCCGGCGGACTCGAGCACCGTGGACGTGTTGCTCCCGTTCCGCGTCGAGACCGACGAGCCGAACGTGCCGGTCGTCGCGTGGCGGCTGGAGGTCGCGGTGGACGGTCGGTCGTGGTCGCCGCGGACCCGGATGCGGCGCATCCGCCAAGGTTTCGGCGACTGGATGCGCGGCCAGATGAGGTCGCAGGGCCAGTTCCGCTTCGAGCACCTGCCCTACTACGCAGGACTGGACGACGCGTTGACCCGCGGCCACACGCAGTACCTGGAGGCGCGGCTCCCGGCGGTGCCGGCCGGTGCGCGGGTCGAGTACACGCTCGAGGTCACCCTCGCCCACGACCAGCAGGTTCGCTCCGCCGCGTGCACCACCGTGGCGGTCGCACCCGACTTCACCCGTGACGACATCCATCGCATCTTCATCCCGCAGCCGGGCGCCGCCCTCGACGCGTGGGTGCTGTACCACCGGCGCACCCCCGACCGGGACGAGATCCGCGTCGACGTGGTCGACCTGTTCGCGCATCGTTCGGACCGGCCCGACCTCGCGTTACAGGTGGGCGACCACGTGATCGACCTGCGCACGGAGCAGCAGCCCGACCTGCTGCCGCTCGTCGACCTCTCCGCCGACTCGGTCACGGTGGCGGTGCCGCGCACCGGGGACGACCTGCCGCCGGTCGTCGTCACCCACCACGGCATCGTCGTCCCGGTCGACCTCGCCGAGCAGGTCGACGTGGGCAAAGCACGGCTCGTGTTCGTCAACTTCGCGATCCAGGGCCTCAACGACCTGTTCGCCACCGCCGACGACGACTACTCCCCGCCGCGCACGTACGCGCAGGTGACCATGCGCGACCCCGGCGCGAGCTACAGCAGCCGCCCCGGCAGCAAGGAGAGCAACACCGGCGACGGGTACGCGTTCACGCTGGACGCACACCGCCACTACCGCATCCCGCAGATGTGGGCGATGAACGGCGGGCTGCTCGACCTCCTCGCCCACGACTGCCCCGAGGACCTCGAACGGATGCGCCAGGACGTCCGGGACGGCCTGCTCGTGCCGGTCGTCGCCGGGTTCGGGGCGCACCGCCTGCCCTACTACACGGCGGCGACCAACCTCGACGCGATCACCCTCGGCTCCGACGCGATGCGCGACATCCTCGGGGAGACCCGGCCGGTCTACTACCCCGACTCGCGCATCGTCACCGACCGCCCGAACGTGGTCGAGGCTCTGCAGAAGGCCGGGATGAGCTACCTCGTCGTCGACGGCGGGCACACCGAGAACGGCGAGGGGGACACGGCCACCGTCGTCCGCGACGCGCAGCCGCCGATGGGCCGGGAGACCGATGGCCGGTGGGTGAACTGGCAGTACCTGTGGCGCGACCGCGCGAGCGGGCTCAAGGTGCTCTTCATCGACCCGGAGATGAAGGACAAGCTGCTCGGGGCCGACGACCGGGACGCCGACCGCGGCAAGGTGGCCTACGACCTGCGGCGGAAGTTCATGGAGCTGGCCGCGCAGCCGGAGCTGCGGCGCGGCAACCTGGTCGTCTACTCCGACGATGCCGACAAGGCCAGCGGCAACGGCTGGTTCGACGGCGTCTACAACGGCACGGAGCTGCAGTTCAACCAGCGCTACCAGGCGGCACTGTCGTGGCTGGCGGCCCATCCGTGGGTGCAGGTGGTCACCACCGACGATCTCGGCGATGCCGACTGCGTCGGCGACCTCGACCTGGTGCGTGCGTCGGACCCGTACATCGAGCAGGAGTGGCGCCTGCACCTGGACCCGGTGGCGGGTCACGACTTCGGGCTCGCGTTCGACACCTGGTACACGGCGTGGGGCCGGACGCCGTCGGCGTGGCTCGGGGAGGACCTCGAGGCGGTCTCGAAGCGGGCCGAGCGGGCCATCGCGTTCTGCCCGGCCGACTGCCGGAACCAGCTCTTCGACCTCGCCCGGCTGTACTTCACCCTCAACCTGCACGAGTCGCAGTGGTCGAAGCGCGCTCGCGTGCCGGAGCACGATGTGGGGGGCACCGAGGCGGAGAACTTCGTGGTGGCGGAGACACTGCAGCTGCGCAACACGCACGTCTACCTCGCCGCCGCGATGTGGGCCGCGTGGGCGCAGCGCGGGCCGGAAGGTGCCTTCCGCGACGCCGGGCCCGTGGTCGACCGCGTGGCGCAGCTGGAGGACGTCGTCGATCGCGACGCCCCGCCCGCATGGCGCCAGGCCCGGGGCCTGCACTGGGACCACGACCCCCTGCGCACCGTCGTGCTCTACAACGCGCAGGCGCTGGTGGTGCTCGACCGCAACGGCGGCCGCATCACCCAGCTGTTCTCCCTGGTCGACGGGCGTCCGTACGCGGTGAGCGGGACGTGCAAGGCCTACCAGTTCCTCGACATGGACTGGCCCGCCGACAGCGGGGTGCAGGCCGACGGCATCGTCCTGCAGAACACCGTGTGGACCCCGAACCACGGCTACGTCGCCTGCGACGTCGAGCCGAGCCAGGGCACCACGGGCGCCAGCCCGGCCGGCGACGCCGCGTTCGACTGGTACTACCCGGACAACTTCAACGCCTACGACGAGGTCGACAGCGTGGACGCCGCCGTCACCTTCGAGTACGGCGAAGGTGCCGCGCTCGCCGACGCTCCGGACAACCTTCCCGACCTGCAGGCCCGGCTCGAGGAGGACCACCGGGCGAAGCGAGCCGGCGAGCGTGGTGTGGTGCTGCACGACGTCGAGGCGTTCGGCCGCTTCCGCAAGACGATCTGGTTGGACGGCTCGGTCGTGCACGTCGCCTACGCGGGCACGCTGCCCGGCCACCGGATCGCGAACGAGTTCTGCGTGGACCTGTGGGCCGCCGCGATGCAGGGCAGGCGGCAGACCGCAACGGTGGCCGCCGACGGCCGCAGCGCCGAGGTCGCGAACGAGGCGGGCCTCACCGTGCGGGTGGAGCTCGGCGACGGCTGCGTGTTCTCGGCCGCCGTGCTGGCGCCGCAGGTCCCGCCGACCGTCGAGACGCTGCGCGTGCACCGGGTGATGACGGACGACCTGGAGATCGTCGCGCCGGACGGCGGCGACTTCGACTACCGGATCGTCCTGCCGGCCGAACCCGCGTCAGCGTGAGCCGCCCGACGGGGACATGATCATCTGTTCGGTGCGCGGGCGGCCACATGCGGCCGCCCGCGCACCCGAACGCTGATCATCGCCGGAGTCAGCGCGACGAGCCCGCCCGGCGCTTGTTGTAGATGTCGAACGCGACGGCCACCAGCAGCACGAGGCCCTTCACCACCGACTGGATCGACTGGTCGATGCCCATGAGCTGCATGCCGTTGCTCATCACGGCCATGATCAGGCCGCCGACCATGGCGCCGACGACGGTGCCGACGCCGCCGGTGACGGCCGCACCGCCGATGAACGCCGCGGCGATCGCGTCGAGCTCGAACATGTTGCCCGCGGCCGGCTGGGCGCCGTTGATCCGGGAGGAGTAGATGATCCCGGCCACCGCCGAGAGCAGGCCCATGTTGACGAAGATCCAGAAGTTGACCGAGCGGACCTTGACGCCGGAGAGCATCGCGGCGGAGAGGTTGCCGCCGATGGCGTAGACCTGCCGCCCGAACACGGTGCGCCGGGTGATGACCCCGTAGGCCATCACCAGCACGGCCAGGATGATCAGCACCACCGGCAGGCCGCGGGCGTGGGCGAGCTGCCACGCGAAGTACATGACGACGAGCCCGACCAGCACCACCCGCGTGACGAACAGCGGGAACGACTCGACCGGCTGCTGGTAGGTGATGCGGGCCAGCCGGGTGCGGAACCCGCTGACGGCGTAGCCCGCCACCGCGATCGCGCCGATGAGCAGCGTGAAGGCGTCGAAGCCGTCGCCGCCGAGCAGGCCGTTGAGGAAGCCGTTGGCCACCAGCTGGTACTCGGCGGGGAACGGGGAGAGGGAGATGTTGTCCAGCACCCGCAGCGTCAGGCCGCGGAAGAGCAGCATGCCGGCGAGGGTGACGATGAAGGCGGGGATGCCGACGTAGGCGACCCAGAAGCCGTGCCACGCGCCGACCGCGAGGCCGACGGCCAGCGCGGCGACGACGCCGACCCACCACGGCATGCCCTGTTGGATCACGAGGACCGCCGAGGTGGCACCCGTGAGCGCCACGACGGACCCGACCGAGAGGTCGATGTGGCCGGCGATGATCACGATGACCATGCCGATGGCCAGCACGAGGATGTACGAGTACTGCAGGACGATGTTCGTGATGTTGATGGGCGACAGCAGCACGCCGTCGGTGAGGATCGCGAACAGCGCCACGATCGCCACGAACGCGACGTAGATGCCGCTCTGCCGCATGTTGCGGGTGAGCAGCGCACGGATGTCGCTGGTGCCGGTGTGCAGCGCGACCGACGTGGTGGCGCCCTCGGGCGCCTTCTCCTGGGAGGGTGCGGTCCTGGTCATGCGGCGGGCTCCCTCTCCCTGGTCATGAGCGCCATCAAGCCCTCCTGGGTCGCCTCGGCCACCGGCACCTCACCGGTGATCCGGCCGGCGGACAGCGTGTAGATGCGGTCGCAGATGCCGAGCAGCTCGGGCAGTTCGGACGAGATCACCAGCACTGCCTTCCCGGCCGCGACCAGCCGGTTGATGATCGTGTAGATCTCGTACTTCGCGCCGACGTCGATGCCGCGGGTCGGCTCGTCCAGTATGAGCACGTCCGGGTCGGTGAACAGCCACTTCGACAGCACGACCTTCTGCTGGTTGCCGCCGGAGAGCTTGCCGACCACGCTCATGACGCTCGGCGCCTTGATGTTCATGTTCCGGCGGCTCTCCTCGGCAACGCGGGTCTCCTCGTTGCCGTTGACCCAGCCGCGGCGGGACAGCTTGCCGAGGGCGGCCGCGGAGACGTTGCGGCGGATGTCCTCGATCAGGTTGAGCCCGTAGCGCTTGCGGTCCTCGGTGGCGTACGCGATGCCGTTGTCGATCGCCTCGGCGACGGTGCGCGTCCGCACCTCCTTGCCGTGCATGAAGATCCGGCCGGAGATGTTGCGCCCGTAGGTCCGGCCGAAGACGCTCATCGCGAGCTCGGTGCGCCCGGCGCCCATGAGGCCGGCGATCCCGACGACCTCGCCGGCCCGCACGGTGAGACCGGCGTCGTCGACGACCTTGCGGTCCTGGGTGGGGTGCCACACTGTCCAGTCCTGGATGCGCAGCACCTCCTCGCCCGGATCGGACTCCCGGTCGGGGTAGAAGCTCTCCAGGTCGCGGCCGACCATGCCGCGGATGATCCGTTGCTGCGAGGCGTCCGCGTCGCCCATGTCCATGGTCTCGACGGTCCGGCCGTCGCGGATGACGGTGGTGCGGTCGGCGATGCTGACGATCTCGTTCAGCTTGTGCGAGATCATGATGCAGGTGATGCCGCGGTCGCGGAGCAGGCGCAGCAGGTCCAGCAGGTGGGCCGAGTCGGTGTCGTTCAGCGCGGCGGTGGGCTCGTCGAGGATCAGCAGGCGCACGTCCTTCGACAGCGCCTTGGCGATCTCCACGAGCTGCTGCTTGCCCACGCCGAGCTGACCGACGGGCGTGACCGGCTTCTCGTCGAGGCCGACCTCCTCGAGGAGCCGGCCGGCGTCGGCGTTGGCGCGGTTCCAGTCGATCAGTCCGCCGCGGCCCCTGCGCTCGTTGCCCAGGAAGATGTTCTCGGCGATCGACAGGTACGGCACCAGGGCCAGCTCCTGGTGGATGATCACGATGCCGACGTGCTCGCTGTCGCGGATCCCGGAGAACCGCACCGGCCCGCCGTCGAAGACGATCTCGCCCTCGTAGTCACCGGTCGGGTGGACGCCGGAGAGCACCTTCATCAGCGTCGACTTGCCCGCCCCGTTCTCGCCGCAGATCGCGTGGATCTCGCCGCGGCGCACCTCGAGGTTGACGTCCTCCAGCGCTATGACACCCGGGAACGTCTTGGTGATGCCGCGCATCTCGAGGATGTGGTCGTCCATGGGCCTCGCCTAGGAATGTGGGATATGGCCGAGCGCCGACCGGCCCGGCGATGATCACGGGCCGGCCGGCGCTCGGGGTTGGGGTGGGTCAACCCGCCTGACCGCTGGCGACCTCCTGGGCCGTCCAGTAACCGGTGTCGACGAGCGCGGGCTGGATGTTGTCCGCGTAGACGGTCTGGATGGGCAGCAGGTAGGACGGGACGACCTTCACGCCGTTGTCGTAGGTCGTGGTGTCGTTGGCCTCCGGCTGGGTGCCACCGAGGAACGCCTGACCCGCGATGACGGCCTGCTCGGCCAGCTTCCGGGTGTCCTTGAAGATCGTGGAGCTCTGCACGCCGTCGGCGATGAGCTTGACCGAGGCGATCTCCGCGTCCTGCCCGGTGACGACCGGGACGGGGTTGCCGGCGGCACCGTAGCCGGCGTTCTGCAGCGAGGTGATGATGCCGCGGGACAGACCGTCGTACGGGGACAGCACACCGGACACCTTGGAGCCGTCGTTGTAGCTGGAGGTCAGCAGGTCCTCCATGCGCTTCTGGGCGGTCTCCTGCTGCCAGCGCAGGATGGCGGCCTGCTCGATGCCCGTCTGCCCGCTCTTGACCACCAGCTTGCCGGCGTCGATCTGCGGCTGGAGCACCGACATCGCCCCGTTGAAGAAGAAGCCGGTGTTGTTGTCGTCGAGCGACCCGGCGAACAGCTCGATGTTGAACGGGCCGGTGGCCGTGCCCGGGGACCCGTCGCGGTTCAGGATGCCGAGGCCGGTCAGGAGGGCGTTGCCCTGCTCCACGCCAACCTGGAAGTTGTCGAACGTGACGTAGAAGTCGACGTTCTCACTGCCGCGGATGAGGCGGTCGTAGGAGATGACCGGGATGTTGGCTGCGGCTGCCGCCTGCAGCTGGCTGGAGAGCGCGGTGCCGTCGACGGCGGCGATGATCAGCAGATCGGCGCCGCGAGTGATCATCTGGTCGACCTGCTGCGACTGGACGGGGATCTCGTCGCCCGCGTACTGCAGGTCGACCTGGTATCCGGCCTGCTCCAGCTGCTGCTTGACCGAGTTGCCGTCGGCGATCCAGCGCTCCGAGGTCTGGGTGGGCATGGACACCCCGACGAGCAGCTCTTCCGCCGGGGCATTGGTGGCGCCGCCGCCGCCACCGCCTCCGCCGGCGCCCTCGCCGGCACAGGCCGCGAGCACGAGCGCCATCACGGCGCCCGCTGCGGCCAATCCGAGCCTTCTGTGCACGTCTCCTCCTCGAGATGCCTGCCCGTACAGAGCCGGGTCGTCCCGACTGGGCGGGCGACCCAATGTGAGCGCTAACAGGGGTTAGCGTCAACCCCTCTGGCGTACGTGGCCGTCACAGTCGGATAACGCACTCGCAACGGTCACTCGTTCGCCACGGGGCGTCACCGTAACGCCTGCCCGGGTGGGGTTTCCCCCCGTGCGGTCCGGGTGCCCACGGCACTGATCGCGGCGCCCGCACCGACCACCCTTGAACCTGATCGAGGGGGGCGGATGGACGTCGCACTGCTGTTGCACAGCGGCTGGCTGCTGCCGGCACTGGCGCTGCTCGTGGCGCTGGACGGACCGTTCCCGGTGCTGCCGAGCGAGCCGGTCCTGATGACGGCGTCCGCGGTCGCGATCGGCGGGAACGACGTGCCGATGGCACTGGGGCTCTTCGCCGCGGCGTTCGCGGGTTCGGTGGTGGGGGACCACCTGCTGTTCGCCCTCGGGCGCACGTCGCGCCGCATCGCCCGCCCGGGTGGCGGCGGGATCGCCGGCTGGGTGCGGCGCAACATCGCGAGCCGGCCGGCCGTCACGATCGTCGGGGCGCGGTTCGTACCGGCCGGGCGGCTGGTCAGCACCACCGCTGCCGGCCGGTACGGCCTGTCACTGCACCGGTTCCTGCCCTGCTCGTTCGCCAGCTCCGCGCTGTGGGCCGGCTACATGATGGGCGTCGGGCTGCTCCTGGGCCCGCTCACGGGCGGCGACCCGCTGCGCGGCCTGGTCGCCGGGATCGCCATGGGTGCCCTCACGGCCGGCGTCTTCGCGCTGGTGGACCGCCTGAGGCATACGAGCACCCACGTGGGGAGCGAGGCAACTATCCGGTGGTCACCCTGCAGCGAAGGATCGGCACCACAGGATAGTGGCGTAGGCACCCGGCGCGACGGTCTCGTCGGGAACGGGCATGCCCCCGCGTCGGGGACGGCACCCTCGCAACCACGGGATTCGGTAGTTCTGCCAACCCGGCCACGGCCATGGGTGCGGGTCGATGCGAACGGGGGTGGACTCACCAAAGCCCGCTGGTGTGCGGCTGGCCGGCAGCCCGGGTCGGGAACGGCGCGCCAAGGCGACTCTGCATGATCAGGTCGACCTCACGGGCCTCGGAGCAAGATCGAACACCTGTGGCGTCGACATGACCATGAAACCCAGGCCCGGCGCGGGCGTGATCGTTGCGAGTTGCGGCTGAGCGCCCTCACGAGGGCGCTCCACGGCCATCTCGGACGGATCACGCCGTCTTGATCGCTGCCAGACCACGCTGAGCGCCCTGGCCAGGGCGTTCCGGCGCATCTCGGACGGATCATGCCGCCTTGATCGCTGCGAGACCACCCGGAACGCCCCCGTGAGGGCTGTTCACGCGCATCTCGGACCGATCACCAGGCGCCGTCAGTCCAGCACCTTTCACGCCGTTGCACGAACGGCACTCTCGTCCGAACCTGCTGGACGAGAATGCCGTTCGTGCGGACGAGTCAGGCGATCTGGCGGTCCGTCGGCGCGATCGGGCGGGGGAGCACGTCGCGGCCCGTCAGGTAGGCGTCCACCCCGGCGGCCGCGGCGCGGCCCTCGGCGATGGCCCAGACGACCAGGCTCTGGCCGCGGCCCATGTCGCCCGCGGAGAAGACGCCGTCGACGCTGGTCATGTAGCCGGTGTCGCGGGCGACGTTGCCGCGCTGGTCCAGATCCACGCCGAGGTCGGTGAGCAGCTTGCCCTTCTCCGGGCCGACGAAGCCCATGGCCAGCAGGACGAGCTGGGCGGGGATCTCCTTCTCCGTTCCCTCGACCGGCACGAACCGGCCGTCGGCGTCGCGGGTGACCTCGACCAGCCGCAGCGCCGCCAGCCTGCCGTCGGCGTCGGCCACGAACTCGGTGGTGTTCACCGAGAACAGCCGCTCGCCGCCCTCCTCGTGGGCCGAGGACACGCGGTAGACCATCGGGTAGGTCGGCCAGGGCATGCCCTCGGTGCGCTTCTCCGGGGGCGTCGGCATGATCTCCAGCTGGGTGATCGAGGCCGCGCCCTGCCGGTGGGCCGTGCCCAGGCAGTCGGCGCCGGTGTCACCGCCGCCGATGATCACCACGTGCTTGCCCTCCGCGGTGATCGGCGGGGCGTCGATGTCGCCCTGCTGCACGTGGTTGGACCACGGCAGGTACTCCATCGCCTGGTAGACGCCCTCGACCTCGCGACCCTTCGCGGGCAGGTCGCGCCACGCGGTGGCCCCGCCGGCGAGCACGACGGCGTCGAAGTCGGCGCGCAGCTGGTCGGCCGTGATGTCGGTGCCGACGTCGACCGACGCGCGGAAGTGCGTGCCCTCCGCCTGCATCTGCGAAAGCCGACGGTCGAGGCGGCTCTTCTCCATCTTGAACTCGGGGATGCCGTAGCGCAGCAGGCCGCCGATCCGGTCGGCCCGCTCGTACACCACGACGTCGTGCCCGACGCGGGTGAGCTGCTGCGCCGCGGCGAGCCCGGCCGGGCCGGAGCCGACGACGGCCACCTTCTTGCCGGTCTTCGTGGTGGGGGGCTGCGGGGCGACCCAGCCCTCCTCGAAGGCGTGGTCGATGATCTGCAGCTCGATCTGCTTGATCGACACCGCGTCGCTGTTGATGGCGAGCACGCACGCGGACTCGCACGGTGCCGGGCACAGCGTCCCGGTGAACTCCGGGAAGTTGTTCGTGGCGTGCAGCCGCTCGATCGCCTCGCGCCAGTCGCTGCGGTAGACGAGGTTGTTCCACTCGGGGATGAGGTTCCCGAGAGGGCAGCCCTGGTGGCAGAACGGGATGCCGCAGTCCATGCAGCGGCTCGCCTGCCGCTCCAGCTTGCCGTCCGGGAACTCCTCGTAGACCTCCCGCCAGTCCATCAGCCGCAGCGGGACGGGACGGCGGGTCGGGGTCTCGCGGGGGACCTTCAGGAAGCCCTTGGGGTCAGCCATGCGCGGCCTCCATGATTGCTTCGTCGATGTCGCGGCCGTCGCGCTCGGCCTCGGCGCGGGCCTGCAGCACCCGCTTGTAGTCCTTGGGCATGACCTTGGCGAACCGTTCGACGGCGTCGTCCCAGTCCGTAAGCAGGGCGCGCGCCACTGCCGAGCCGGTCTCGGCGTGATGGCGTTCGACGGTCTCGCGCAGGAAGGCGCGGTCGTCGTCGTCGAGCGGGTCGACGTCCACCATCTCGCCGTTGACGCGGCGCCGGGGCAGGTCGAGGACGTACGCGACGCCGCCCGACATGCCGGCCGCGAAGTTGCGCCCGATCCCGCCGAGCACCACCACGCGACCGCCGGTCATGTACTCGCAGCCGTGGTCGCCCACACCCTCGACGACGGCCAGCGCGCCCGAGTTGCGCACGCAGAACCGCTCGCCGACGACGCCCCGGATGAACATCTCGCCCGACGTGGCGCCGTAGCCGATGACGTTGCCGGCGATGACGTTCTCCTCGGCCACGAACGGCGCCGACGGGTCGGGCCGCAGTGTGAGGCGGCCGCCCGAGAGTCCCTTGCCGAAGTAGTCGTTGGTGTCGCCGACCAGCCGCAGGGTGATGCCCGAGGGCACGAACGCGCCGAAGCTCTGGCCGGCAGAGCCGGTCAGCGTGACGTCGATCGTGTCGTCGGGGAGGCCCTCGCCGCCCCAGCGCCGGGTCAGCTCGTAGCCGAGCATCGTCCCGACGGTGCGGTTGACGTTGCGCACCGGAAGGTCGAGGTGCACCTTGTCGCCGGAGGCGAGCGAGCCCTCGCACAGCTGGATCAACATGTTGTCCAGCGCGTTCGCCAGGCCGTGGTCCTGCGACTTCGTCCGGTGGCGTGCGGTGCCGGGCGGCAGCTTCGGCATGCGGAAGATCGGCGAGAGGTCCATGCCCTCGGTCTTCCAGTGCCGCACGGCGTCGTCGGTGTCGAGCATCTCGGCGTGCCCGATGGCCTCGGCGATCGAGCGGAAGCCGAGCTGCGCCAGGTACTCGCGCACCTCCTCCGCGACGAACCGCATGAAGTTGACGACGTACTCCGGCCGCCCGTCGAACCGCTTGCGCAGCTCCGGGTTCTGGGTGGCGACGCCGACCGGACAGGTGTCGAGGTGGCAGACCCGCATCATGATGCAGCCCGACACCACCAGCGGCGCGGTGGCGAAGCCGAACTCCTCGGCGCCCAGTAGCGCCGCGATGACGACGTCCCGGCCGGTCTTGAGCTGGCCGTCGGTCTGCACGACGATCCGGTCGCGCAGACCGTTGAGCAGCAGTGTCTGCTGGGTCTCCGCCAGGCCCAGCTCCCACGGCCCGCCCGCGTGCTTGATCGAGGACAGCGGCGAGGCACCGGTGCCGCCGTCGTGCCCGGAGATGAGCACGACGTCGGAGTGGGCCTTCGCGACGCCCGCCGCGACCGTGCCGACGCCGACCTGGCTGACCAGCTTCACGTGGATGCGGGCGCGTGGGTTGGCGTTCTTGAGGTCGTGGATGAGCTGCTTGATGTCCTCGATCGAGTAGATGTCGTGGTGCGGCGGCGGGGAGATCAGCCCGACACCCGGGGTGGAGTAGCGCGTCTTCGCGATCCACGGGTAGACCTTCGCGCCCGGCAGCTGCCCGCCCTCACCCGGCTTGGCGCCCTGCGAGATCTTGATCTGCAGGTCGTCGGCGTTCACCAGGTACTCGCTGGTGACGCCGAACCGGCCGGAGGCCACCTGCTTGATCGCGCTGCGCCGGGAGTCGCCGTTCGCGTCGACGGTGTAGCGGTCGGCGTCCTCGCCGCCCTCGCCGGTGTTGGACTTGCCGCCGAGGCGGTTCATCGCGATGGCGAGGGTCTCGTGCATCTCCTTGGAGATCGACCCGTAGGAGATGGCGCCGGTGGCGAACCGCTTGACGATCTCGTCGACCGACTCGACCTCGTCGATCGGCACCGGGGGCCGCGCACCCTCCTTGAACCGGAACAGACCGCGCAGCGTCATGAGCCGCTCCGCCTGGTTGTCGACGGCGCGCGTGTACTCCTTGAAGACGTCGTAGCGGCCCTGGCGCGTGGAGTGCTGCAGCTTGAACACCGTCTGCGGGTTGAACAGGTGCAGCTCGCCCTCGCGTCGCCACTGGTACTCGCCGCCGACCGGAAGGGTGCGGTGGTTGGGGCGGACCTCGTCGGCGGGGAAGGCCCGCCGGTGCTGGATCAGAACCTCGTCGGCGAGCTCGTCGAACCCGACGCCGCCGAGGCGCGAGGTGGTGCCCGCGAAGCAGGAGTCGATGACGTCCGGGCCGAGCCCGAAGGCCTCGAAGATCTGCGCGCCCGTGTAGGAGGCGACGGTCGACACGCCGATCTTCGACATCGTCTTGCGGACGCCCTTGCCCAGCGCCTTCACGAGGTTGTAGGCGGCCTGCTCCGGGGTGACACCCGGGATGTCGCCGCGCTCGGCGAGGTCCTCGACGGTGGCCATCGCCAGGTAGGGGTTGACCGCCGCGGCGCCGTAGCCGAGCAGGAGCGCGATGTGGTGCACCTCGCGCGCGTCGCCCGCCTCCACGATGAGCCCCACCCTGCTGCGGGTCTTCTCCCGCACCAGGTGGTGGTGCACCGCGCCGGTGAGCAGGAGCGACGGGATCGGGGCGAAGTCCTTCGTGACGCCCCGGTTGGACAGCACGATCAGCCGTGCGCCGTCCTCGATGGCCTCGGAGACCTCCGTGCAGATCTCCTTGAGCCGCCGCGACAGCCCCAGGCCGCCCTCGGCGGCCTTGAACACGCCCTTGGCGGTGACGGAGGCGAAGCCGGGCAGCTCGTTGTCGTCGTTGATGTGGATGATCTTCGCGAGGTCGTCGTTGCCGAGCACGGGGAACGGCACGACCACCGTCCTGCAGTTCGCCGGCGTGGCGTCGAGCAGGTTCTGCTCCGGGCCGAGCAGGCTCCGCAGCGACGTGACCAGCTCCTCGCGGATCGCGTCCAACGGCGGGTTCGTGACCTGCGCGAACAGCTGGGTGAAGTAGTCGAACAGCTGCCGGGGACGCGCCGACAGCGGGGCGAGCGGCGCGTCGTTGCCCATAGAGCCGATCGGCTCGGCGCCGGTGGTGGCCATCGGCTTGAGGAGGAGGTTGAGCTCCTCCTCCGTGTAGCCGAACGACTGCTGCCGGTGGGTGATCGCGGCGTGGTCGTAGATCTCCCGCTCGCGCGTCGGCAGCTCCTCCAGGTGGAGCAGGCCGGCATGCAGCCAGTCGGCGTACGGGTGCTCGGCCGCGAGCGCGCCCTTGATCTCGGCGTCGTCGAGGATCCGGCCGGCCGACGTGTCGACGAGGAACATGCGGCCCGGCTCCAGCCGGCCCTTGCGCACCACGGCCGACGGCTCGACGTCCAGCACACCGACCTCGGAGGCGAGCACGACGGTGCCGTCCTCGGTGATCCAGTAGCGGGCGGGACGCAGGCCGTTGCGGTCGAGAACCGCGCCGATCTGGGTGCCGTCGGTGAACGCGACGAGCGCGGGGCCGTCCCACGGCTCCATCAGCGTGGAGTGGAACTCGTAGAAGGCCCGGCGGGCCGGGTCCATCTCGTCGTGGTTCTCCCACGCCTCCGGGATCATCATCAGGACGGCGTGCGGCAGGCTCCGCCCGCCCAGGTGCAGCAGCTCGAGCACCTCGTCGAACGTGGCGGAGTCGCTCGCGTCCGGCGTGACGATGGGGGACAGGCGCGAGAGGTCACCGGGGATGACGGCGGACTCCAGCAGTGCCTCGCGCGAGGCCATCCAGTTGCGGTTGCCGCGCAGCGTGTTGATCTCACCGTTGTGGGCCACGTACCGGTAGGGGTGGGCGAGGGGCCACGCCGGGAACGTGTTGGTGGAGAACCGGGAGTGCACCACGGCGAGCGCGCTGGTGACGCGCTCGTCGGACAGGTCCGGGTAGAACGCCTCGACCTGCGGCTCGGCCAGCATGCCCTTGTAGACGATCGTGCGCGGCGACAGGCTGGGGAAGTAGGCGCCGGTGGCGTGCTCCGCACGCTTGCGCAGGCAGAACGTCAGACGTTCCAGCTCGATGCCGGACTCGCCGGCCAGTCCTGCGACGAACAGCTGCCGGAAGCCCGGCATGGCGTCGCGAGCCATGGGGCCGAGGTCGGCGGCGTCGGGGTCGACCGGCAGCTCGCGCCAGCCCAGCACCTCCAGCCCTTCCTCGGCGGCGATCTTCTCGATCTCGGCCACGGCGACATCGGCGTCGGCTCGCCCGGCGGGCAGGAACGCCGTGCCGACGGCATAGCCGCCCTCGGCGGGCAGCGGGAAACCCACGACGGCCCGGAAGAACTCGTCGGGCACCTGGATCAGGATGCCCGCGCCGTCCCCGGTGTTGACCTCCGCGCCACGCGCACCGCGATGCTCCATCCGCAACAGCGCCGTGAGCGCCTTGCGGACGATGCCGTGGCCGCGGCGACCGGCGAGATCGGCGACGAAGGCGACGCCACAGGCGTCGTGCTCGAACTCCGGGTTGTAGAGCCCGGACGAGGTACCCGCTGAGATCGCAGCCAAGAGTGCCTCCTGCTTGTCGTCTCGGTGCCCCCCGACATCGACATCGGGACGACGGTGCGACGAGTGTGGTGGATGTACGTGCTGGGAAAGGGGAGTATCGGTCTGGCCCGCCCGGTGCGCCGGGTCTGGCGTGCTTCCGCGTGCGGCGAAGCACCGTGCATCCGGACTGGGTGGGCCTCGGACACCGGCACGACGACCGGTCGCCGTGGTGGGGCGTCGGCCGGAGTACTACGCACGGTGCGAGCGCGCACGCGTCAGCGGGTGCGTTTCGCCGAGACAATGTCGCACGTCGATGCGGCGATTCGCCAGTGAGAGCCGCAGTGACCACAGTGACCGGCTTCGAACGCGCGAGATCGGCCGTACTCCCTGTAATGTGTACGGCCGGTTTCTTCGGCGTGACCGGAACGTCCGGGTCCGGCGTCCGTGCGGCGTCGCCCAGCCTACTCGTGCCGTGAGCGGGCGAGTGCGCGACGTGATCGGCGCCCCTGGGGGCACACTCCGGGGGTGGACGTCCGTGCGCTGCTCGACGACGTGGCCGGTCTCGGCCCGTTCTTCGCGCTCGCCACCGGCCCCGCGGCGCCCGGGGAGCACCCGCTGGCCGATCCGCGGTGGCTGGCGGACCGGATCGCGCACGTCCGCGGCACGCTGGGATGTCACGAGCGGGTGGCTGCCTCACTCGCGTTCCAGGGGCTCGCGGCGCAGCTGGTCTCGGCGCCGTACGCGGCCGCGGTCCTGCACGGGGAGATACCGGCGCTCACGCCGGCCTCGGTGCGGTGGCAGCGGTCCGGCGACGGCGGGTGGGCGCCGCGCACCGCCGCCACCGGGCTCGCCGACGTCACCGCGCTCGGCGCGCAGCTCGACGGCCTGCTGTCGCCCCTCGTCGCGGAGGTGCGCGCGCAGGTCCCGGTGGCCGAGCGGTTGCTGTGGGGCAACGCGGCGTCCACGGTGGCGGCGGCCAAACGGCTGCTCGTGATGCAGCGCACCGCCGCGGCCGGCCGGGCCGCCGAGGTGGCGGAGGCCGTGCTCGCGCACGGTCCGTTCGCGGCGTCGGGGGAGCTGCTGTCCCCGCGCGACCCCGATCTGGTCTGGACCTTTCGCCGCCGCAGCTGCTGCCTCTACTACCGGGTCCCGGGCGGTGGCCTCTGCGACGACTGCGTCCGGTTGCCGCCGCTGCGCTCCGGCGGGCGTCCGGGCCCTTGAGCCGGCCCGCACCTCGTCAGTCGAGGAGGACGTCGGCCACCGTGACCGTCACCTGCGCGTTCAGGCCCGTGTACGCACGGACGCCCGCGGCGACCTCGCGCTGGACCGCCCGGGCGAGGTCGCGGCAGTTGTGGCCGAGGCGCGTCACGATCGTCACCGTCACGTCCGCCGACCCGCCGTGCACCGTGGCCGTGACGCCGTCGGTCGGCAGCGAGGAGGGGTCCTGACCGAGCACCGTGCCCGCGATGCCCCACAGCGCCTGGGCCAGGTCGGCCCGCAGCGCCACCACGCCGGGCACCTGCCGCGCGTGGTGAGCGGCGACCCGCGCCACGACGGCGTCGCCGACGTGCATCCGCACGTCGCTCACCGCTCGCGCTCCTCGAACAGGTCCACCACGTCGATATCCACCCGCCGCACCGGCACCCCGAGTGCCTGCTCGCCCGCGGCGATCACCATCTGCCGCACCCGTGCCGTGACCGAGGCGAGGTCGACGCCGAACCGGGCGGCGACGGAGATGCGCACGTCCACGGCGTGCGGGTCGGCGCCGGGTGCGCCTCCCTGCGTCAGCCGGCAGCTGCGGGCCCGCAGGCCGCCCATCCCGTCGACCACCCGACGCAGCACGGCGGCCGCCGCGGGCGTGCTCAGCCGCGCCGGGCCGTGCAGCGAGGGCAGGGTCAGCAGCTCGTGCGGCCGGAGCTCGGTGGCGACGGCCGTCATCACCCGGCTCAGCACCGTGTCCGGCGGCTCGAACCGCTGCGCGGCCATCCGGTGCACCACGGCGTCGAGGCCCTGCGCGTCCGCGTAGGCCGCCCGGCAGTGCGGGCAGGCCCGCTCGTGCCCGTCCAGGGCGACTCCGTCGGCGGCGCGGTCCCACAGCAGCGCCGGGTCCCGCCCGCACGCGAGCGGCGCGACGGGGACGTCCGCGGGATCGGGGGTCATCGCCACGGTCGCATCACCCCCGCCAGCTGCACCCGCGCGCGGTGGATCCGCCCGCGCACCGCATCCTCGCTCGCTCCCGTGATCTGCGCGATCTCGGCGTACCCGAGGCCCTCCAGCTCGCGCAGCACCCAGCACACGCGCAGATCGGCCCGCAACGTCCGCAGCTCCTGCCCCAACGCCGCCAGGCCGGCGTCGACCTCGGCCGACCGTTCGGGGGAGTCGGGGGCGGCCGACTCGGCGACCCGGTCGACCGGCACCGGCCTGCGCCGCCGCAGCATCCCGAGGCAGCGGTTCGTCACCACCCGGTACATCCACGTGGAGAACGCCGACTCGCCCCGGAAGCGCTCGATGCGCCGCCACGCGTCGAGCAGGGCCTCCTGCAGCGCGTCCTCCGCCTCGGTGGGATCGCCCATCACCCGCACGGCCAGCCGGTACAGCCCGGCCTGGTGCCGCCGGGCGAGCTCCTCGAACGCCCGGACGTCACCTTCCTGGGCCCGCACCACGAGCGTGGCCTCGTCCAGTTCGCCCGCGGCCGGCGCGGACTCCCACTCCACCCCCCGGCCCGCCACGCCGGACACGCTAGTGGGGCCCGGTCGCGATGCGGTGAAGCCGCAACGGTGGCCGCTAGCCTTCCGAAGGTGACCGAAGGCCCCGCCGACCGCGCAGCCGAAATGGCTGCCGAGGTGGCCGGCGCCGTGCTGGCGCACCCCGCGGTGGCCCGGCTCGACGGCGGCCCGTTCGGCACCGTCGCGTCGCACCTGCCGGGCCGGCGCCGGCTGGTCGGCGTGCGTATCGGCGCCGGCGACGAGCCGGTGGAGCTGGCCGTCGTCGTGCGGCTGGGCACGCCGCTGCCGCAGCTGGCCGAGGAACTCGGTGGCGTGGTCCGAGGGCTGCTGGGTCCGGTGGCGGTGGAGGTGACGTTCGCCGACGTGGTGTCCGACCCGGGGCCCGCAGAGCCCGCGAGCTCGCAGGAGCGAAGCGGAGGCCGCTGAACACTGCCCGCCCGGGAAGCGGCCCACCGGACCCGTAGACTCGCGAGAACGACCGGCCGGGTATCCGTGAGGTTCCCGCAGCCGGGCCCGCCAGCGGACCTGCACCGCCTGCGGTCCGCGCACATCTCAGTACACCGAGGAGCAGTCCCACCGTGAAGAGCACCGTCGAGCGGCTGAGCCCGACGCGAGTCCGGATCAACGTCGAGGTGCCCTTCGACGAGCTGAAGCCGGACTTCGACCGGGCCTACAAGAAGATCGCGCAGCAGGTCCGCGTGCCGGGCTTCCGCCCCGGCAAGGTTCCGGCCCGCATCATCGAGGCCCGCCTCGGGCGAGGGGTGGTGCTCGAGGAGGTCGTCAACGGCGCCGTGCCGGCCAAGTACAGCGAGGCCGTCACCGCCGCCGAGGACGTCACCCCGATCGGCCAGCCCGACATCGAGGTCACCGAGATCGCCGACGGCGACAAGCTGGCCTTCAAGGCAGAGGTCGACGTCCGCCCGCAGATCGACCTGCCCGACCTCACCACGCTCGCCGTGTCGGTCGACGACGTCGAGGTCACCGACGCCGACGTCGAGGAGCAGCTGGAGAACCTGCGCGCCCGGTTCGGCACCCTCGCCGGCGTCGACCGTCCGGCCGCCAAGGACGACTTCGTCCTCATCGACCTGTCGGCGAGCGTCGACGGCACCCCTGTCGAGGACGCCACCACCACCGGGTTCTCCTACCAGGTGGGCCAGGGCGGCCTCATCGAGGGCATCGACGAGGCCATCGAGGGGCTCTCGGCCGACGAGGAGGCCACCTTCACCTCCCGGCTGGTGGCCGGCGACTTCGCCGACAAGGACGCCGAGGTCACCGTCAAGGTCACGGCCGTGAAGGAGCGCCAGCTCCCCGAGGCCGACGACGAGTTCGCCCAGCTCGCCAGCGAGTTCGACACGCTGGAGGAGCTCACGGCCGACCTGCGCGAGCGGCTCGGGCGCGTCCGGCGGATGGAGCAGGTCACCCAGGCCCGGGACAAGGTGCTCGACGCCGTCGTCGACGCCACCGAGGTGCCGCTGCCCGAGTCCGTGGTGAAGGCCGAGATCGACTCCACCCTCCACGACGCCGTGCACCCCTTCGAGCACGACGAGGCCAAGTTCGAGGAGTTCCTCGTCGCGCAGGGCAGCACCCGCGAGCAGTTCGACGCCGAGACGAAGGAGGAGGCGGAGAAGTCCGTTCGCACCCGCCTCGTGCTCGACGCGCTCGCCGACCGCGAGAAGACCACCGTGAGTGAGCAGGAGCTCACCGAGCGCATCGTCTTCCAGGCGCAGCAGTACCAGATGCAGCCCGAGGAGTTCGTGCGGCGCATCCAGGAGGCCGGCCAGCTGGGCGCGGTCTACTCCGACGTGCGGCGCAGCAAGGCGCTCATCACCGCCGTGCGCGCGGCCACCGTCACCGACGAGTCGGGCAACGAGGTCGACATGTCCGAGCTCCTGGGCGACGAGGAGCCCGAGGCCACCGAGTCCACCGAGGCTGCCGAGTCCACGGAGGCTGCCGAGTCCACGGAGGCGAGCGCGGAGGCCGGCGACGACGCTCCTGCCACCACCGAGGAGAAGGCGCCCGCCTCGTCCTGAGGCCGCCACGCCCACAGCGAACAACCTGGCCAGACGCGGCGGATGTGAGGTTCGCCCGCGTAGGGTCGCTATCGATGGACACGCGAGCCGAACCAGCAGAAGGCAGGGTGAAGTGAGGCCAGAGGAAATCGGCCCGCGTACGGCGGACCGACTCGTCGGAGAGACGATGCGGCGGGGCGGTTCGCCCGCGTCGATGACGCTGTCCGACTCTGTGTACGAGCGGCTGTTGCAGCAGCGCATCATCGTGCTCGGCCAGCAGGTGGACTCGGAGATCTCCAACCGCATCGCGGCGCAGATGCTGCTGCTCGCCGCGGAGGACGCGGAGTCCGACATCTCCCTGTACATCAACTCGCCGGGCGGCTCGGTGCCGGACGGCATGGCGATCTTCGACACGATGCAGTTCATCCCCTGCGATGTCGCCACCTACGGGATGGGCATGGCCGCGTCGATGGGGCAGTTCCTGCTCTCGGCGGGCACGCCCGGCAAGCGGTACGTGCTGCCGCACTGCCAGGTCCTCATGCACCAGCCGTCGGCGGGCGTCGGCGGCACCGAGTCCGACATCTCGATCCAGGCGGAGCTGTTCAGGCGCCACAAGCGCGAGATGGCGGAGCTCATCGCCGAGCACACCGGGCAGACGGTCGAGCGGATCACCGCCGACTTCGACCGCGACCGGTGGTTCTCCGCGGAGGAGGCGCTCGAGTACGGCTTCGTCGACCACGTGATCTCCCGCGCCGGGCAGATTCCCGACGCGAACCAGAACGGGAGCGCCCGATGAGGGAGCGGCAGCGAGCGAATCAATGTCACAGCGTTGGCGCGAAGCGCCGGCCGAGCGTCAGCGAGGCCGGACGATGAGTTTCCAGATGCCGGGTGGCCGGGCGCCCGAGGCGCCCCAGTCGCGGTACGTGCTTCCGTCCTTCGTCGAGCGCACGAGCTACGGGGTCAAGGAGTCCAACCCGTACAACAAGCTCTTCGAGGAGCGCATCATCTTCCTCGGGGTGCAGATCGACGACGCGTCGGCCAACGATGTCATGGCGCAGCTGCTGTGCCTGGAGTCGGCCGACCCGGACCGCGAGATCAGCATGTACATCAACTCGCCGGGCGGGTCGTTCACGTCGCTGATGGCGATCTACGACACGATGCAGTTCATCCGGCCGGACATCCAGACGGTCTGCCTCGGGCAGGCCGCGTCCGCGGCGGCGGTGCTGCTCGCGGCCGGCACCCCGGGGCGGCGGCTCGCCGTGCAGAACGCGCGCGTGCTGATCCACCAGCCGGCCACCGAGGGCTTCTACGGCCAGGTGTCCGACCTGGAGATCCAGGCGGCCGAGATCTCCCGCATGCGCAAGCTGCTGGAGAGCACGCTGGCCCACCACACCAACCGCACCCCCGAGCAGGTGCACGAGGACATCGAGCGGGACCGCATCCTCACGGCCCAGGAGGCCAAGGAGTACGGGATCGTCGACGAGATCATCCAGAGCCGCAAGCTCTCCGCGGTCTGACAATCGACAGTGGGGCGGTCGGCGTCCGGCCCGTATGCGCCGACGTCGACCGCCCGCCGACCCGTCGCCGAATCTCCGGTGCACGAAGCTCCCCGGGGACCGCGTCGGGCGGGTACCGTCCAGAGAGCGCGCCTCCCGGACCCGCCGGGGCAGCGCAGAGAAGGATTTGGGGTCTGCACTCATGGCACGCATCGGCGATGGCGGTGACCTGCTCAAGTGCTCGTTCTGCGGGAAGAGCCAGAAGCAGGTCAAGAAACTGATCGCCGGTCCTGGGGTCTACATCTGCGACGAGTGCATCGATCTCTGCAACGAGATCATCGAGGAGGAGCTGGCCGAAGCGGGTGAGGTCAAGCTCGACGAGCTGCCCAAGCCGGCGGAGATCCACGACTTCCTCGACCAGTACGTCGTCGGCCAGTCTCAGACCAAGCGCACGCTGTCCGTGGCGGTCTACAACCACTACAAGCGCATCCAGGCGGGCGAGCGCCGCGGTGGCGGCGACAACGGCGACGGCATCGAGATCGCCAAGTCCAACATCCTCATGCTCGGCCCCACCGGCTGCGGCAAGACCTACCTCGCGCAGACGCTGGCCAAGCTGCTCAACGTGCCGTTCGCCATCGCCGACGCCACGGCGCTCACCGAGGCCGGCTACGTGGGCGAGGACGTCGAGAACATCCTGCTCAAGCTGATCCAGGCCGCCGACTACGACGTCAAGCGCGCCGAGACCGGCATCATCTACATCGACGAGGTCGACAAGATCGCCCGCAAGTCGGAGAACCCGTCGATCACGCGCGACGTCTCCGGCGAGGGTGTGCAGCAGGCGCTGTTGAAGATCCTGGAGGGCACCACGGCGAGCGTGCCGCCGCAGGGCGGGCGCAAGCACCCCCACCAGGAGTTCATCCAGATCGACACCACGAACGTCCTGTTCATCGTGGCGGGCGCGTTCGCCGGCCTCGAGAAGATCATCGGCGACCGGGTGGGCAAGCGGGGCCTCGGCTTCGGCGCCGAGATCCGCTCCAAGCGCGACCTCGACCCCTCCGAGAGCTTCGGCGAGACCCTGCCCGAGGACCTCATCAAGTTCGGCCTCATCCCCGAGTTCATCGGTCGGCTGCCGATCGTCGCCTCGGTCACCTCGCTGGACAAGGACGCCCTCGTCAAGATCCTCACCGAGCCGCGCAACGCGCTGGTGAAGCAGTACCACAAGCTGTTCGAGATGGACGGCGTGGAGCTGGAGTTCACCGAGGACGCGCTGGAGGCGGTGGCCGACCAGGCCATCCTGCGCGGCACCGGCGCCCGCGGGCTCAGGGCGATCATGGAAGAGGTGCTGCTGCCCGTCATGTACGACATCCCGAGCCGCGACGACGTGGCAAAGGTGGTCGTCACCGAGCAGACGGTCCGCAGCAACGTCAACCCCACGATCGTGCCCCGCACCCCGGCCCGGCGGGAGCGCCGCGAGCGCTCTGCCTAGCCCTCGATCGATTCACCACACGACGCCGGTCCGCACGAAGCGGGCCGGCGTCGTGGCATTTCCGCGACATGGGCCGGCACCGCTCGTCCGCCGTTCGTCGACCACTCGGCCCGGTTGTATACCGTATGGCTCAGCTGCCGTTGCACGTGCATGCACTGTGATCTACGTTCACGCGGTCGTATCTCGTGAGGTGGCGAGGGAGCTGCCATGGCTGCCGGTTTCCTGCAACGCGATCGCATCATCGCGCCGCCCGGCTGGAGCAGGTGGCTGATCCCACCTGCGGCGCTGTCGATCCACCTTGCGATCGGCCAGGCGTACGCCTGGAGCGTCTTCAAGAACCCCCTGGCCGCCACCATGCTCGAGGGCAACCCGGCCGCGGGCACGCTCACCGCGCTGCCGTTCACGCTCGGCATCGTGATGCTCGGGGTGTCGGCCGCGGTGTTCGGCACGGCGGTCGACCGCAACGGCCCGCGCTGGGCGATGTTCATGTCGATGGTCTGCTTCTCCACAGGCTTCCTGGTCTCGGCGCTCGGCGTGTCGCTCAACCAGTACTGGCTGGTCATCGTGGGGTACGGCCTGATCGGCGGGATCGGGCTCGGCATCGGTTACATCTCGCCGGTGTCCACCCTGATCAAATGGTTCCCCGACCGCCCCGGGATGGCCACCGGCCTCGCGATCATGGGCTTCGGCGGCGGCGCGCTGATCGCCTCCCCGTGGTCGGCGTCGATGCTCAGCGCCTTCGGGGCCACCGGCGACAACGCCCAGGCGAGCGGGGTGGCCCTGTCCTTCCTCGTCCACGGTGTGGTGTACGCGGTGTTCATGTCGGTGGGCTGGCTGCTCGTGCGGGTGCCCGCCGACGGCTGGCAGCCCGCGGGCTGGCACCCGACCTCGGCCAAGACCGGATCGCTGATCACCACGGCCAACGTGTCGGCGAACAACGCGATCCGCACGCCCCAGTTCTGGCTGCTGTGGATCGTGCTCTGCTTCAACGTCACCGCCGGGATCGGCATCCTCGAGCGGGCCTCGCCGATCTTCCAGGACTACTTCCCCGACGCCGGCACGCAGATCGCCGCCGCCGCGGCGGGGTTCGTCGCGATCCTGTCGCTCGCGAACATGCTGGGCCGGTTCATCTGGTCCTCCACCTCCGACATCATCGGACGCAAGAACATCTACCGCGTCTACCTCGGCGTCGGAGCGCTGCTGTACCTGCTCATCACGCTGATGGGCAACAGCAACCAGGCGCTCTTCCTGATCGCCTCGATGCTGATCCTGTCCTTCTACGGCGGTGGCTTCGCCACCGTGCCCGCGTACCTGCGTGACCTCTTCGGCACGTACCAGGTGGGCGCGATCCACGGCCGGCTGCTCACCGCGTGGTCCACGGCGGGCGTGCTCGGACCGGTGATCGTCAACGCGATCGCCGACTCGCAGATCGCGGCAGGCGTGCATGGTCCGGGTCGGTACAACCTGTCGTTCTCGATCATGATCGGGCTGCTGGTCGTGGGCTTCGTCTGCAACGAGCTCATCCGGCCGGTGCACGAGCGTTACCACGAGCCGGTGGGGGAGCAGGCCATCAGCGCGACGGGAGCGAAGACGCCATGACCACGCAGCCCGCGTCCACCGACACCCGGCAGGGCCCTCCGCCGATCGCCTGGCTGGCCTGGGCCTGGGTGGTCGTCCCGTTCCTGTACGGGCTCTACCAGCTGGTGGTCAAGATCCCGGCCCTGTTCGGAGGCTGACCCGCGCGTCGATCGTCGTCCTCGCAGAGTCCGCGGACTCTGCGAGGACCACAGTCGGAGTGCAGACGCAGGCTAGGGTCGTGTCGTGGCTGAGAGCAGTGATGCACGCGCCCTGTCCGAGTGGGTCACCGCGGTGGTGAAGGAGCTGGGCATCGAGGGCGCCGTCGAGGGCGGCAGCGTCATCGACATGGTCCTGGACCTGACCTCTGACGTGGCACACGGCGTCTCCCGCCCGGGGGCGCCGGTCACCGCCTTCCTCGTCGGGTTGGCCGCCGGCCGATCCGCCGACCCGGCCGCCGCGGCCCGCGACCACGCCCGAAAGATCAGCGCGCTCGCCGACAGCTGGGGCTCCGACACGGAACGCGGAGCCTGAACGCAGAACTCGCCCACCGAAAACGCGAGACTCACCCTGCTCGAACGTGGGACTCACCCTGCCCAGACACGAGACTCGCGCATGGGTGGGCGAGTCCCACGTTCCGGCAGGGCGAGTCCCGCGTTTCGGCAGGGCGAGTGCCGCGTTCGGGCGCTGAGCGCGTCCTGGTCAGGGCCTCGTGCGGATCGCGGCGAGCACGAGGTCGACGGTCTGCTCGACCAGCAGCCGGTCGACCGGGGCGTGCCCGAACAGCTCGCGGAAGTAGGCGGGCGCGGCCAGGGCGTCGAGCACGAACGTCATGTCGACGTCGGCCCTGACCTCGCCGCGCTCGATCGCGACGCGCAGCGTGGCCTCGGTGGTGGCCCGCCGGGCGTGGAAGACCTCCGCGAGGAACTGCTCGCGCAGCTCGGGGTGGGACCGCAGGTCGGCGACGAACGGGACGAGCACGTGGCCGAGCTCGGGCGCGGTGAGGCCGTCGACGACCGTGGCGATCCCGGTGAGCAGGTCGGTCCGCAGGTCGCCGGTGTCGGGAGTCGGAGCCACGCCGAGCGCGCTCGCCAGCACGTCGGTGACCAGGTGCTGCTTGGACGGCCAGCGCCGGTAGATCGTGGGCCGGTACACCCCGGCGCGCTTGGCGACCTGCTCGATGCTGAGCCGGGCGTACCCGACCTCGCCCAGCATCCCCAGGGTGGCCTCGGCGACGGCCTGGTCGATGTCCGGATCCCGTCGGCGGCCGGCTGCCCTCGGCGTGGCCATCGGGTCAGAACACCGGGCTCGGCATGAGCACCACGCGCCACCCGTCCGGATCCTCGACGGTGACGCCGCCGTGCTCGCTCCAGTACGGGTTCTCGGGGGGCACGGCGGGGTGCCCGAGCTCGTGGAGGCGGGCGGCCACCGCGTCCGCCTCACCGGCGGTGCCGAAGTACAGGACGAGCAGGTTGTCGAGGCTGGGGGCCGGGCACGGGCTGCCGTCGCGGTGCCGCGTGAACTCCAGGTGGTAGTCGGTGCCGGGCAGGCCGAGCATCACGCCGTCGTAGCCGGCGTGGTCCTCGAACCGGAACAGCTCCGCGAGGCCGAGGCCGTCGCGGTAGAACCGGACGACGGCGTCGAGTCGGTCGGTCGGCCTCGCGATGCGCACCTGCCGGGCGGGCAGGGCGGCGGGCCACGTCTGCGTCGATGTCATGTGCGGTCCTCTCAGGCGGGAAGGTTGACGACGATCACGGCGGCCAGCCCGACCAGCAGCAATGTGACGTGCCCCTGCTGGACTGGGCCCATCTTGACCCAGTAGGAGAACCACAGGCCGACCAGCAGGAACCCCAGGAACAGTGCGACGAAGACGAGCAGCCCGAGGTTGGCGACGGTGGGTCCGGCGGTGGTCCAGCCGAGCGTCGCCGCACCCCACCACAGCAGGAGCGCCCCGATCGCCTGGACCGCGATGACCAGCCGATAGGCCGCCCGGTGCACGCCGGGTGAGTCGATCGCACGCCAGAGCACCCCGCTGCCGAGGGGTGGGTCGGCCCTGAGCTCGCGCATGGTCATCATCCGGGAGACGGCGGCCGAGTTCGTGCGCGGATCCGTCACGTTGTTGACCGCGAACAGCGTCAGGTAGCCGGCCAGGCCGGCGACGACCAGCACTTGGATCGCTACGAGCATCGGACCTCCAATTCGATACAGTACGAACTGTATCGCAATTGAGGTGAGCGTCGACCGTGAGCGCGATCACCGAGATCGTCAGCCGGTCATGTCGAGCACGGCGACGACCCGGGTCGGGCGCACGCGCACCACCAGTTCGCCGGGCACGCCGTTGCGCTTCCCGAACTCCTCCGCCCGGTCGGCGCCCATGTAGCGGCCGCCGATGGCAGTGGCGGTGCGCACGAGCTCGTCCAGGTCCTCCGACACCTTCGCCTCGCCCTGCACCTGCACGAACCCGTAGGGCGGCTCCTCGTGGTCGACGCAGATCGCCATCCGTGGGTCCCGGGCGATGGCCCGCGCCTTGGCCGTGTTCGCACCGGTGTTGAACACCAGCTCTTCACCTTCGAGGATGAACCACACAGGCGCCACCAGCGGACGTCCGTCCGCGGCGACGTAGCCGAGCTTGCCGGTGCGCGTGCCAGCGGCGAGGAAATCGCGGATCTCGGGTTCCAACACCCCCGAACCCTATGCGCGACAGTTCATCCGGGCACCCGCATCCGTTCACCCGGATGGTCTACACCAGGTGCATGCGCTCCCCCCGAATCGACCGCCGCACCCTCCTCCGCGCCGCCGCCCTCAGCGGGTTCGTCGCGCCCGCGCTCGTGCGGACCGACCGCCCGGTGCTCACGCACGGCGTGCAGTCCGGGGACGTGGTCCGCGGGTCCGGCCTCGTGTGGGCGCGGGCGGACCGCCCGTCCCGGATGATCGTCGAGGTGGCCGACGACCCCGGCTTCGCGCACGTCCGGCGGGTGGAGGGCCCGGTCCTGACGCCGGACACCGACTTCACCGGAAAGGTGCGGGTGCGCGGGGCCGGCCGCACGGTCCACTACCGCGTCACCACGGAGAACCTCGACGGCCGCGCCGCGAGCGAGCCGGTGACGGGGTTGTTCCGCACGCCGCCGGCACGGAGCGAGGGCGTGCGGTTCGTCTGGTCCGGGGACGTGGTCGGGCAGGGCTGGGGGATCGACCGGGACCGGGGCGGGATGCGGATCTTCCGGGCCATGGCCGAGCGCGACCCGGACTTCTTCCTGCACAGCGGCGACACGGTCTACGCCGACGGGCCGCTCACCGAGACCGTCGCCCTGCCCGACGGGAGCACCTGGCGCAACCTGGTGACGCCGGAGAAGCTGAAGGTGGCCGAGACGCTCGCGGAGTTCCGCGGGCAGTACGCCTACAACCTGCTCGACGAGCATCTGCGCGCGTTCGCGGCGGCCGTGCCGCAGGTGAACCAGTGGGACGACCACGAGGTCACCAACAACTGGTATCCGGGCGAGGTGCTCACCGACGAGCGCTACACCGAGAAGCGCGTGGACGTCCTCGCCGAGCGCGCGTTCCAGGCCTATCACGAGTGGGTGCCGCTGGACCCGCGCCGGGCCCTGGACGGCCGCGTTTACCGGCGACTGTCCTTCGGGGCGCACGTCGAGCTGTTCGTGATCGACATGCGCACCTACCGGGACGCCAACAGCGCGAACACCGGAACCCTCGAGCGCATCCTCGGTGAGCGGCAGGCCCGCTGGCTCGTCGACGGCCTGGCGTCCTCGCAGGCGACCTGGAAGTTCGTGGCGTCCGACATGCCGATCGGCGTGCAGGTGCCCGACGGCACCGCGTGGGAAGCCGTCGCGAACGGGGTCGCGGGCCCGCCGAGCGGGCGCGAGGCGGAGCTGGCGTGGGTGCTGTCGGAGCTGCGCAGGCGCCGCGTCCGCAACGTCGTGTGGCTCACGGCGGACGTGCACTACACGGCCGCCCACCACTACGCGCCGGAGCGGGCGGCGTTCACCGAGTTCGACCCGTTCTGGGAGTTCGTCTCGGGGCCACTGCACGCAGGCGCGTTCGGGCCGAACCCCCTCGATCCGACGTTCGGCCCCGAGGCCGTGTTCGTGCAGGCACCGCCGGCCCCGAACACCTCTCCGGCCGAGGGGTTCCAGCACTTCGGTGAGGTCGAGGTCGCGCCGGACGGCGAGCTGCGCGTGACGCTGCGGGGGCAGGACGGGGAGTCGCTCTGGTCGACCACGCTGCCGGCCGTGGCGTGACCCCGCCCGCGGGTGGAGGATCGAGGGCATGCGGACGGTGGTCGGGCTGGCGCGGTGGGTCGGCTCGTGTGCTGGGCGGATGGCGCTTCGGCGCGCGCGCCCGGAGCCGGCGCCGCGGGTGCGGCCGCTGGCCGCCGGTCGGCGTCCGCTGCTCTCCGACCGCCTCGGTGAGCAGCGGCGCGGCGGCGTGCGCCTCGACCAGGTCGACGGCACCACGTGCGGCAGCGCCGTGCTCATCGCCCTCGCCGCGTGGGCCGATCCGACGGAGATGCAGCACCTCGACGGCGAGGAGGCGGCCGCCGCGTCCGGTTCGGGCGTGGCCGCCGGCGCGCAGGCCGGCGTCGCCATCGGGTTCGGGGCGCGCTACGACGCCCGGCAGAAGCTGGTGCACCGCCAGTCCACGCGGTTCTGGCCGCAGGCGCTGGGCACCACGCCGTGGGGGATGGTCGGCTGGCTGCGCAGGTACGCCCCCGGCGCGGGTCCGTACGAGGTGCGGCTGGTGGACGACATGTCCGCCACCGACGTCGACGACGCGCTCGCGCAGGTCGAGGCGGCGCTCGCCGCGGGCCGGCCGGTGCCCTTGCTGGTGGGGCCGCTGGTGCCGCGGCATTACGTGCTCGCCCTCGGCGTGCTGGACGGCGGGCGCTGGCGCGTGTACGAGCCCACGAGCGGGCAGGTCCGGGCACTGGACCTGAAGCTGGTCCGGGAGCGCAGGCTCGCCCCCGTGCTGGGGTTCGACCGGCTGCACGCGGTGCTGCTGCCCGCGTAGCCCGGCTATCCCTGGTTGAGAAGCGAGTGCCGCCTGCCGTACGCCAGGTAGACCACCAGGCCGATGGCGAGCCACACCACGAACCGCAGCCAGCTGAGCAGGTCGAGGTTCAGCATCAGGTAGAAGCAGGCCACCGCGGCGATGATCGGCACCGCCGGTGACAGCGGCACCCGGAACGGTCGTTCGAGATCGGGGCGGCTGCGACGCAGCACCGGCACCGCGATCGCGACGATGATCATCGCGCTCAACGCGCCGATGGAGACCATGTCGGCCAGCTCGGAGATCGGCGTGGTCGCGGCGATGATCGCGATGACCACCGCGCCGATGATCGTCATCCGGTGCGGGGTGCCGAACCTCGGGTGGGTGGTGCCGATCGGTGGGGGCAGGAGCCCGTCGCGGCCCATCGCGAAGCCGATCCGGCCGATGGTGACCAGCTCGACCATCATCACCGAGGTCAGCCCGGTGACGGCGCCGAGCGAGATCAGCGCTCCGACCCAGGGCAGCCCCACCGAGTTGAACGCGCCGGCCAGCGGGGCGCCCGTCTCGATCTCGTCGTAGGGCACCATCGCGGTGAGCACGAACGAGACCGCGATGTAGAGCAGCGCGCAGACGCCCAGAGCGCCGAGCAGCCCGATCTTCAGGTCGCGGTGCGGCCGCCTGGTCTCCTCTCCGAGGTTGGCCAGCGCCTCGAACCCCGTGTAGGCGAAGAACACGACCGCGGCCGCGGTGAGCATCCCGCCGACGCCGTAGGCGGTGGCCGGCATCCCGAACACGCCCTCGACGACCGGCTGGCTCAGGACCGAGCCGCCCTCGGGCAGGGGCACCGCGGGAGGGATGAACGGCGTCAGGTTCGCGACGTCGATGAAGAACACGCCGACCCCTATGATCAGCACGCACACCGCGAGCTTGATCGTCACCAGCACGTTCGTGAGTCGGGAGGACTGGCGGATGCCGAGCACGGCCACCACCGTGAGCACGCCGATGATCAGGACGGCTCCGATGTTCACCGGTGCCGTCTCGCCGAACAAGACCTGCGGCAGCCCGAACAGGTTCGCCAGGTAGCTCGACCAGCTCCGGGAGACCACAGCCAGCCCGAGGCCGAACTCCAGCAGGAGATCCCAGCCGATGATCCACGCGATCGGCTCACCGAGCGTCGCGAAGGCGTAGGTGTAGGCGGAGCCCGCGGTCGGCACGGAGGATGCGAGCTCCGCGTAGCAGAGCGCCGCCAGCGCCGCGACGACCGCGCCGATCACGAACGACAGCGTGACCGCGGGTCCCGCATGCTCCTTGGCCTCGACGCCGGCGAGGGTGAAGATGCCGGTCCCGATGATGATGCCGACGCCGAACCCGACCAGGTCGCGACCGCGCAGCGTGCGTCGCAGGCTCTCGTCCTGGCCTCGCTTCAGGATGTGCTCGACCGGGAGCGTCCGCATCACCGACATCTGACGCACGTTAGCCCGAGTGGTCGATTCCCACCGGACGGACGGACGGGCGGCGGGCGAAGATCAAGCGCAACGTGATCAGCAAGAGCGGTTGCCGGGCGTCAGGACCATCGCTGTCCCACCACTCCTGGCGAGGTGGTGATCACCGACTCGGTGCGTGGGCGGCCACATCCGGCCGGCCCCGCACCCAACCGATGATCACGAGCTGGGTGGCGCGCCCAGGCCGGGTTTACTCGGCCGCACCGCACCCATGGGGTCGACATGACCATGAAAAGTCGGCTTGGCGCGCCGTCCCCGACCCGGCCCGCGAGCCGATCACGCCGGACCCCCCGGTCTCCCGCGCATTCCACCCGCCCGCCCCGACCTCCCCCTTGGGGACGGGGCTGGGTGGGCGGAACTACCGAACCCCGTGGTCGCCTTGACGGCCGTCCCCGACCCGCTGGCACGCCAGTTTCGACCGGACCGTCGCTGCTGGGTGCCACTCGACCGGCGGTGGTCCCGTACCGCCCGCGCGGGGTGAACATAGGATGCTCGCCTTGAGATCAACTCCAGGACCGGGGTCGTGGGAGCCCCCATGATGGCTAGGCCTGGGGCATCACCGGCAGATGTGTGCAGGTCGGGTCCTGGTTTCGCTGACCTTGAAGGATCCGTGGCGTGCCGGGGTGGCGGCGGGACCACCGCCGGTCGCCTGGCACCCAAACGTGACGGTCTCGTCCGGAACCGGCGTGCCAGCGCGTCGGGGACGGCCGCCCGGGCGACCACGGAATTCGGTAGTTCTGCCCAGCCGACTACCCCGCAACGTGCCGGGTCGACGGGGGCGGGCGTCGATCCCGCCGGAGCCTGCCGCACGTGCGCGTCGCGGTTCGGCCCGGGCCGGGAACGGCGCGCCCACGAGACCGGCCCGTCCACTGCCGAGCGCGCTGGGGGCGATCATCGTGCGGGGAGTGATCACCGACTCGGTGCGTGGACGGCCGCATCCGGCCGGCTCTGCACCCAACTGGTGATCATTGGCTGGGGTGCGCCCGGGCCGAGCTTGCTGAGTTGTGCGTGCCTGATCGCGGTCTCGGTTGCCAATCAGCACGTGATCACCGACTCGGTGCGTGGGCGGCCATATGTGGCCGGCTGTGCGCCCATCCGGTGATCATCAGATGGAGGGCGCGCCCCGGGCAGGGCTTGCGCGGCCACGCCCTGCTTGATCTGGGGTTTCGGTTGGCTGGTGCTGTGGGGGGAGCCGCTGCCAACCGACACTTGCGATCACCATCCGCTCGTTGGCCGGTTTCGGGTGTGCACGGTCGTGGTGGGAGCCGTGGACGTCCGAAATTCGAGATCATCGGCCGGTCCGCCTGCGCGCCGCCGGTCAGCGACATGATCACGATCTACCGCTGCAAGCCAGCCGCCCACCGGTGCACTCCCGGGCGCTCGTAGACTTTTTCGGGTGACCAACACCCTCCCACCGCGCACTGCCGACCTGCCCGCCCAGTGGAACCCGGGCGAGGTAGAGGGCGTGCTCTACGAGCGGTGGGTGGAGCGCGGGTACTTCGTGGCCGACAACGAGTCGAACAGGCCGCCGTACTGCATCGTCATCCCGCCGCCGAACGTCACGGGCAGCCTGCACCTCGGGCACGCCATGGACCACACGCTGATCGACATCCTCACCCGGCGCCGCCGGATGCAGGGCCACGACGCGCTGTGGCTGCCGGGCATGGACCACGCCGGCATCGCCACGCAGAACGTCGTGGAGCGCCGGCTCGCCGGCGAGGGCCGCAGCCGGCACGACCTGGGCCGGGAGGCGTTCGTCGACGAGGTCTGGTCGTGGAAGGCCGAGTCCGGCGGCGCGATCCTCGGGCAGATGCGCCGCCTCGGCGACGGCGTCGACTGGACCCGCGAGCGGTTCACGCTCGACGAAGGGCTGTCGCGGGCCGTCCAGACGATCTTCAAGCGGCTCTTCGACGACGACCTCATCTACCGCGCCGAGCGGATCATCAACTGGTGTCCGCGCTGCCACACGGCGCTCTCGGACATCGAGGTCGACCACCACGACGACGAGGGCGAGCTCGTCTCCATCCGGTACGGCGACGGCGAGGACTCGGTGGTCGTCGCCACCACCCGCGTCGAGACGATGCTCGGCGACACCGGCGTGGCCGTGCACCCCGACGACGAGCGCTACGCCCACCTGGTCGGCCGCGAGATCGAGCTGCCGATCGTCGGCCGGAAGATCCGCGTGGTCGCCGACGAGCACGTCGACCCGGCGTTCGGCACCGGCGCGGTGAAGGTGACGCCCGCCCACGATCCCAACGACTTCGAGATCGGCCGCCGCCACGACCTGCCGATGCCGTCGATCATGGACGAGGCCGCGGTGATCAGCGGGTCCGGCACCCGGTTCGACGGGATGGACCGCTTCGCCGCCCGGGAGGCCGTCCGCGAGGAGCTGCGCGCGCAGGGCCGCATCGTCGCGGAGAAGCGCCCGTACGTGCACGCGGTCGGGCACTGCAGCCGCTGCGACACCGTCGTGGAGCCGCGCCTCTCGCTGCAGTGGTTCGTCCGGGTCGAGCCGCTCGCCAGGGCCGCGGGCGACGCCGTCCGCGACGGGCGCACCACGATCCACCCGAAGGAGCTGGAGAAGCGCTTCTTCGACTGGGTCGACAACATGCACGACTGGACGATCAGCCGGCAGCTGTGGTGGGGCCACCGCATCCCGGTCTGGTACGGGCCCGCCGGCGAGGTCGTGTGCGTCGGCCCGGACGAGCAGCCGCCCTCCGGTGAGGGCTGGCGCCAGGACGACGACGTCCTCGACACCTGGTTCTCCTCCGGCCTGTGGCCGATCTCCACGCTCGGCTGGCCGGACTCCACCCCCGACCTGGCGCGCTACTACCCGACATCCGTGCTGGTCACGGGCTACGACATCCTGTTCTTCTGGGTCGTCCGGATGATGATGTTCGGGCTGTACGCGATGGACGGGAAGCCGCCGTTCGAGCACGTGTTCCTGCACGGGCTGATCCGCGACCAGCACGGCAAGAAGATGTCGAAGTCCAAGGGCAACACGATCGACCCGCTGGACCTCATCGACCGCTTCGGCGCCGACGCGCTGCGCTTCACGATCGCCCGGGGCGCCAACCCCGGCGCGGACATGGCGCTGTCGGAGGAGTGGGTGGCGGGCTCCCGCAACTTCGGTACGAAGCTGTGGAACGCCACGAGGCTCGCGCTGACGAACGGCGCGTCGCCCGACCTCGACCTGCCCGCCGAGGCCGACCGCACCGACGCCGACCGCTGGATCCTCGGCCGGCTCGCCGAGGTGGCGGAGCAGACCGACGCGCTGCTGGAGGACTTCCAGTTCGCCAAGGCCACCGAGGGGATCTACCACTTCACGTGGGACGAGCTGTGCGACTGGTACCTCGAGCTGGCCAAGGTGCAGCTGCGCGACGAGCACACCGCTGACGGCACCCGCGCCGTGCTCGGCCATGTGCTGGACGCCCTGCTGCGGCTGCTGCACCCGATCAGCCCGTTCGTCACCGAGGCGCTCTGGACGGCGCTCACGGGCCGCGAGTCCGTGGTGGTGGCGCCGTGGCCCGCGGGCGCGGGCGCACCTGCCGACGTCGCCGCGAGCGGCCGGCTGGCCGACGTGCAGAAGCTGGTCACCGAGGTGCGCCGGTTCCGCACCGAGCAGGGCCTGCCCGACAGCCGCCGCGTCGCCGCCCGCGTGGAAGGCCTGGACGCCGCCGGTCTCGGCGAGCCGGGCCCGGGCGGAGCCGCTGCCGCGCTGCGTTCGCTGGCCCGCCTCGACGACCCGGGCGACGACTTCGCCCCCTCCGCCACGCTGGACGTCCTGCTCTCCGGCGGGAAGGTGCACGTCGAGATCGACACCTCGGGCGCCATCGACGTGCCCGCCGAGCGCGCGCGCCTCGGCCGCGACCTCGCCGCGGCCCAGAAGGAGCTCGACCAGGCGGACAAGAAGCTGGCCAACCCGAAGTTCGTGGAGAAGGCCCCGGCCGACGTAGTGGCGGGCATCCGCACCCGCCGCGAGGCCGCGGAGGCGGAGATCGAGCGGGTGACGGCGAGGCTGGCGGCGCTCCCGAACGCCTGAACGCGCCGCTCGTCGGATTCGGGCTTGGGGGTTCAGAACCTGTGGCTCGTGTGGGTGTACGTGCCTTTCCCGAAGGCCAGGACCTTTGTCGGGGCTACGGCGTACACCAGCGCCTCGCCCACCTCGTGCTGGAAGGCGCCGTCGCGCGCCTCGAACTGCCAGCGCCCGTCCCACTTCGTGCGCCACGCGTCTGCCAGCCGCTTCAGCGTGTCGTCGTCCGTGACCTGCACGGCATCGCCCTCGACCACCACGTCGAGTCCGTGGTCCCAGCTGTTGGCGCCGGTCGTGAGGATCACGTGCGGGTTGGTGCGCAGGTTGACGGCCTTCTGCTCGGCGGCGCCGGTGCAGAAGTGGAGGGCGCCGTCGAGCCAGATCGCGGGCAGCGGGGTGACGTGGGGGCGTCCGTCGGCCCGGACGGTCGTGATCCACGACAGCTCGGCCGTCTCGAGGACCTGCACGGTGTCTTCCCACGAGGTGGGCGCGGAGGCCGCGTCACTGAACCGGGTGTCGAGCGAGGTCGTCGGTGCGTTCATCGAGATTCCCTTCATGACAGTCCTTCCATGATCAGCTGGTCGATCCGGGCGGCGGTGGTGAAGCCGCGCTGATCGAAGCGGTTGCGCATCACCGCGACGGCGACGCCGGAGTCGATGTCGGCGTAGGCGACGGAGCCGTTCGCCCCGAACATGCCGAACGTCGAGCCGGGCCGGCCGCGGCCGCTGGGGCGGGAGGCGCTGTAGCCGAACGCACTGGACGTCGGGAAGCCCATCACCTCGTCCATCCCCGTGAACGCGATCGCAGCCATCGCAGTGCGCCGGGCGTCCGACACGAGGGTGACACCGTCGACGTGCCCGAGGAGCGCCGAGTAGACGCGGGCGACGCCGCGCGCACTCATGGTTCCTTCGGCGGGGATGTCGCTGGTGAGGAGGTCGGGCCGGTTGGCGTACCCGGCGTCCGGGACCACGCCCGGCGGCATCGCCCGGTCGAGCGGTGACCCGGGCTCGGGCCGCCCCGGGGCGGAACCGTCCGGGGTGACCTGCCGGGCGACCCGCGGCAGCAGCGGCTCGGGGACACCGAAGTGGACCTCGTCGCCGATCCCGAGCGGCTCGGTGACATGCCTGCGGAGCAGCGCCGAGATCGGGTCGCCCGTGGCCCGGCGAAGGGTCTCGCCGAGGAGGAACCCGAACGTCTTGGCGTGGTAGCCGAACCGGGTGCCGGGCTCCCACCACGGCTTCGCGTCGGCGATGACGGCGCACATGTGGTCCCAGTCGCAGAGGTCCGCCGCGCTCGTGCCGGATGGGAGGCCGGGCACGCCGGCGGTGTGCGTCAGCACGTGGCGCAGCGTCACCCCGTCCTTGCCGTGCGCCCCGAACTCCGGCCACACGTCGAGAGCCGCATGTCGTAGGCGAGCTCACCCCGTTCGACGAGGACGTGCGCCACCGAGGCCGCCACGCCCTTCGCGTGGACCGGCCCAGAAGACCGTGCCCGGCTCGACCGCGCCGCGGTGGTGGGATCGGCCACCCCGCGGGCCGCTCGACGAGCGTGCGGCCGTGCCGGATGACGGCGACCTGCAGCCCGACCTCGACCCCGGAGTCGACCAACTCGTCCAGCAGAGCACCAACGGCGGCAGCAAGCTTCTCGCCCACACAGGTACGACCGAGCAGAGGCGCCGAACTAATCGGTAGCCCAACAGCGTCATGGCTCCACAGCGCTGTTGGACAGGCCTGAAAACAGCACTATGGCTCCACAACGCGGTCGGGGAGTTGGACGTCCACCTGTGTGGGGCCCTCGCCCTCCTCCAGCCTCAGGGTCCTGATGCGGCCGGCCGCTCGCACGTCCGATTCGGCTGCGGCCAGCTTTGCCAGGACCGCGCTGGGGGCCGTCACCACCGTCTTGCTGACGTCGGCACGCATGGAGAGCTTCGCCTCCGACTTCGCCCGCCGCACCGCGGTGAGGACGTCGGTGGCGGCGGTGAGGACCCCTGGGTCGCCGGCCTGCGCACGGAGCTCGGCGGCGTCCGGCCACTGCGCCAGGTGGACCGAGCCCTCCTGCCACCACGACCAGACCTCCTCGGTGACGAACGGCAGGGTCGGCGCGAACAACCGCAGCAGCACCGACAGGGCCGTGGCCAGCCCGGCCCGGGCCGACGCGGCGGGTTCGGCGCCGTGCTCGCCGTAGGCGCGGGCCTTGACCAGCTCCAGGTAGTCGTCGCAGAAGTGCCAGAAGAACCGCTCGGTGGCCTCCAGGGCGCGGCCGTGGTCGAAGTCGTCCATGGCGGCGGTGGCGGCCTCGACGGTGTCGGCGAGCTCCGCCAGGAGGGCGCGGTCCAGCGGTGCCGTGACCTCGCCGGGCGCGGCTCCCGTGGAGAGGGCGAACCGGCTCGCGTTGAGCACCTTGATCGCGAGCCGCCGGCCGATCTTCATCTGGCCCGGGTCGAACGCGGTGTCGGTGCCGGGGCGGGCACCGGCGGCCCAGTACCGGACGGCGTCCGAGCCGAACTGCTCCAGGAGTGCCATCGGCGTGACGACGTTGCCCTTGGACTTCGACATCTTCTTGCGGTCCGGGTCGAGGATCCAGCCCGAGAGCGCGGCGTGCTGCCAGGGCAGCACCCCGTGCTCGGTGTGGGCGCGGACCACGGTGGCGAACAGCCAGGTGCGGATGATGTCGTGGGCCTGCGGGCGCAGGTCCATCGGGAACACGCGCCGGAACAGGTCGTCGTCGGTGCACCAGCCGGCCGCGATCTGCGGGGTGAGCGACGAGGTGGCCCAGGTGTCCATGACGTCGGGGTCGCCGGCGAAGCCACCAGGAGCGCCGCGGTGCGACTCGGTGTACCCGGGCGGCACGTCGGTGCTCGGGTCGACCGGCAGCGCGGCCTCGTCCGCGGCGATCGGACGGTCGTACACGGGCTCGCCGCGCTCGTCGAGCGGATACCAGACGGGGAACGGCACGCCGAAGAACCGTTGCCGGCTGACCAGCCAGTCGCCGTTGAGGCCTTCCACCCAGTTCTCGTAGCGGGCGCGCATGTGCGCGGGATGCCAGATGAGCTCACGGCCGCGCTCCAGCAGGGCGGTTCGCAGGTTGCCGTCGCGGCCGCCGTTGCGCACGTACCACTGCCGGGTGGTGACGATCTCGAGCGGCTTGTCGCCCTTCTCGTAGAACTTCACGGCGTGCGTGACCCGCTCCGGCTCCCCGAGCAGCCGGCCCTGCTCCCGCAGCAGCGCGACCACCCGCTCGCGGGCGGTGTGGACGGTGGCCCCGGCCAGCTGGGCGTACGCCGTGCCTTCCGCGCCCGCCGGCGGCTCGGGCAGGAACCGGCCGTCGTGGCCGACGACAGCGCGGGTGGGCAGCTGCAGCTCCCGCCACCACAGGACGTCGGTGGTGTCGCCGAACGTGCAGACCATCGCGATGCCGGTGCCCTTCTCCGGGTCGGCGGCGCGGTGGGTGAGCACCGGCACCTCCACGCCGAACACGGGCGTGCGCACGTGGCTCCCGACCAGGTCCCGGTAGCGCTCGTCGTCGGGGTGGGCGACGAGCGCGACGCACGCCGGCAGGAGTTCCGGCCGGGTGGTGGCGATCTCCAGGTCGGTGCCGTCGGTGCGGGTGAACAGCAGGCGGTGGAACGCGCCCGGCCGGTCGCGGTCCTCCAGCTCCGCCTGCGCCACGGCGGTGCGGAACGTGACGTCCCACAGCGTGGGCGCCTCGGCCAGGTACGCCTCGCCGCGGGCGAGGTTGCGCAGGAACGCCCGCTGCGCCGCCACCCGGGCCCGGGTGCCGATCGTGCGGTAGGTCATCGACCAGTCGACCGAGAGCCCGAGCCGGCGCCACAGCTCCTCGAACGCCACCTCGTCGGTCTCGGTGAGGCGCTCGCAGAGTGCGATGAAGTTCTGCCGTGACACCGGGATCTGACGTTCACCGGGCTGCTCCGGCGGCTCGAACGCCGGGTCGTAGGGGAGGGCGGGATCGCAGCGCACGCCGAAGTGGTTCTGCACCCGGCGCTCGGTGGGCAGGCCGTTGTCGTCCCAGCCCATCGGGTAGAACACGGCGCGCCCGCACATCCGCCGGTAGCGCGCGATGACGTCGGTGTGGGTGTAGGAGAACACGTGCCCGACGTGCAGCGACCCGCTCACCGTCGGCGGTGGCGTGTCGATCGCGAACACCGCCTCCCGCGGCTGCGTGCGGTCGAAGCGGTGTACGCCCAGCTCGTCCCAGCGGTGGGCCCACTTCGGCTCGAGGCCGTCGATCGTGGGCCGTTCCGGCAGAGCGGCAACCGGCGAGGTCATGCGGTCACGGTAGTGACCTCGAGCGCGTGCCCGCGTCGGGATTGCCGGCTCGTAGACTCGGCCGTGTGAGCGATGAGCGCGACGAGCGGCCCGAAGGCGAGGGCCCAGAAGGAGAGGGCTCGGTCGCGACGCCGGAGGACTCGGTGGTGTCCCACGTCCTCGCGGCCATCCGCGGTGGCGACACCCCGGACGTGGTGCCCGCGCAGTCGTCCACGCTCGGCTACGCGGAGTTCCTCGCGGTGGAGCAGGAGCTGAACCAGCGGTGGCCGGAGACGGTCATGGAGCCGTCGCTGGACCGGATCGCCACGCTGGTGGACGTGCTCGGCGAGCCCCATCGCGGTTACCCCGTGGTGCACCTGACCGGCACCAACGGCAAGACCTCCGTCGCGCGGATGGTCGATGCGCTGCTCAGCGAGGTGGGGCTGCGGACGGGTCGTTACACCAGCCCGCACCTGCAGCGCGCCACCGAGCGGATCAACATCGACAACCGGCCGATCACCCCCGAGCGCTACGTGCAGGTCTACCGCGACGTCAAGCCGTTCGTGGAGCTCGTCGACGTCAAGGAGGGCGTCGCGCTCTCGAAGTTCGAGGTGCTCACGGCGATGGCGTTCTCGGCCTTCGCCGATGCCCCGGTGGAGGCGGCGATCGTCGAGGTCGGGCTGGGTGGGCGCTGGGACGCCACCAACGTCGCCGACGGCTCGGTCGCGGTGATCACGCCGATCGGGCTCGACCACGCCGAGTACCTCGGCACCGACATCCTCGGCATCGCGCGCGAGAAGGCGGGCATCATCAAGCCCGGCGCCGTCGCCGTGCTCGCCGCCCAGGACAAGGCGGTGGCCGACGTGCTGCTGGAGCGCTGCGTCGAGGTGGACGCGCAGGTCGCCCGCGAGGGCGTCGAGTTCGGTGTGCGCGAGCGAGAGCTCGCCATCGGTGGGCAGCGGCTCGTGCTGCAGGGCCTCGGCGGCACCTACGACGACGTGTTCCTCCCGCTGCACGGCGAGCACCAGGGGAACAACGCGGCGCTGGCGCTGGCCGCCGCCGAGGCGCTGGTAGGTGCGGGCCCGCAGCAGCCTCTCGACGCCGACGTGGTGCGGGCGGCCTTCGCGGGCGTCGCGTCCCCGGGGCGGCTGGAACGGCTCGCCGCCGGGCCGGGCGTGCCCACCGTGCTCGCCGACGCGGCCCACAACCCCGCCGGGGCCCGCGCGCTCGCCGCCGCGCTCACCAGCGAGTTCCGCTTCACCCGGCTCGTCGGTGTGCTCGGCGTGATGCGCGACAAGGACGTCCGGGGCATCCTCGCCGAGCTGGAGCCGGTGCTGCAGGAGGTGGTGATCACCGCCAACTCCTCGTCCCGCGCCATGGACCCCGACGAGCTGGGCACGCTCGCCGCCGAGGTGTTCGGTTCGGCCCGGGTGAGTGTCGAGCCGGTGCTCGCGGAGGCCGTCGACCAGGCACGGGAGCTGGCGGAGGAGGCCGGCGAGTCCGGCGTCGGGGTGGTCGTCACCGGGTCGGTGGTCACCGCCGGCGAGGTGCGCGCCCTCTTCGGCAAGGAGCCTTCATGACGGCTCCCGACCCGATGAAGGGGCTGCGGGGCGTGTTCGCCGCCACTCTCACCCTCGAGGCGATCGTCGTGGCGCTCGCCCTGCTGGTGCTGCCGAAGTTCGGCGAGGGAGCCACCCCGTTCGGGGTCACCGTGATCGGCGCCCTCGCCGTCGCGATGATCGTCGCGGCGGGGTTGCAGCGGCGGCCATGGGGCCTCGGGCTCGCGCTCGGCCTGCAGGTCGTGATGATCGCCTGCGGGCTGCTGGTGGCGGCTCTCGGCGTGATGGGCGTCGTGTTCGCGCTGGTGTGGGGCGGGCTCCTGCTGCTGCGCCGCGACGTGGCCGGCAAGATGGCCCGCGGCGAGCTGCCGAGCCAACAGGTGCCCGACCGCGAGTAGCGCCGCCGCTCACGCCGGCCGGCTCCGCGGTCCCGGAGACCGCCCCGTTGCACCGGCCCGTCCGCCCGTCCGGCGGCCTGCTCGGCGTCCGCCGATAGGGTGTCGCGCGTGACTGAACGCACCCTGGTCCTCGTCAAGCCCGACGGCGTGCAGCGCCGCCTGATCGGCGAGGTCATCTCCCGAATCGAGCGCAAGGGGCTCGACGTCGTCGCCCTCGAGCTGCGCACCGTCGAGCGAGAGCTGGCCGAGCAGCACTACGCCGAGCACGACGGCAAGCCGTTCTTCGGCGACCTGCTGGAGTTCATCACCTCCGGCCCGGTGCTCGCGGCCGTCGTGGAGGGCCCGCGGGCCATCCCCGCGTTCCGCCAGCTCGCCGGTGGCACCGACCCCGTCGAGAAGGCCACGCCGGGCACCATCCGCGGCGACTTCGGCCTGGAGACGCAGTACAACCTCGTCCACGGCTCCGACTCGCCGGAGAGCGCCGCCCGGGAGATCAAGCTCTGGTTCCCGAACCTGTGACGTCCGGGCCACGCCTCGTTCGCGAGGTGGGGCCGGAGACGGTGAGATCACTCGGCACGCTCTGGACCGACGTCACACGCGCGGGCGGGGCCGTCGGGTTCGCGGCGGACGCGCCGGAGGACGACATCCGTGCGGCAGCGGTGGAGGCGATCGAGGCCGTGTCGGCAGGGCGTGAGCAGCTCCTCGCCCTCGACGCCGGCGGCGAGCTGGCCGGTGTGGTCTTCCTGCGGCGCGGCCCGAAGGCGACCGTGCAACACCGCGCCGACGTGGTGCGTCTGATGGTGCACCCGGACATCCAGGGCCGCGGGTGGGGCAAGGCGCTGCTCGACGCCGCGGTGGCGCACGCCACCGCGATCGGGCTGGAGCAGCTGCTGCTCTCCACTCGCGGCGGCACCGACCTGCCGGCGTTCTACACCAAGCTGGGCTGGGCGCAGGTCGGCCTGTTCCCGGACGCGCTGCGCATCGGGCCCGCTGACCTGCGCGACGAGCACTGGTTCCAGCTGCGACTCCGATCAGGCCCTATCTTGACGCGTCAATATTGATGCGTCAAGATAGCGTCGTGCCCGACACGTCAGCCCTCGCCGTCCATGAACTGGTGGTTGCCCTCGACCGGGCGGCGGACGTCCTGCTGGCCGATCGGTATGCGATCTCGCATCCGCGGTTCATGGTGCTGCGGGCCCTGCGCATCGGCGGTACCGCCACGCAGCACGCGCTGGGCGGACGGCTCGGAATCACCGATGCCGCCGTCAGCCGGATGCTCCCCGGGCTCGCGGATGCCGGCCTGCTGACCGTCACCGACGATCCCGATCACGGGCGACGGCGGCTGGTGACGCTCACCGATCGCGGCGAGCAACTGGCCCGGGACTGCGAACTGGCACTCGACGCCGCGTTCACCGGCGCCGCCACCGACGCGGGCGTCGACGTCGAGGCGTTCGTGCACAGCGCCCGCGCGCTCACCGAACGGGTGCGCGTGTCGATGAGATCGGGATCCCCCACGAGCCACGGAGAATCGGCATGAGCGCACGGATCGACGTCACCGAAGTAGAGTTGCCGGTCGGCGACCTCTCCGTCGCCACGGCCCTGGCGGTGCCCGCCGACGCAGTCGAACCGGGGCCCGCGGCACTGCTCGTGCACGGATGGACCTCGGCGCAGCACCTGCACGACCGCGCGGTCGGCGAGCGGCTGGCGGGCTTCGGCATCGCCGGCCTGTCGCTCGATCTTCCGGGGCACGGTCGCAGCACCGGCGACCGGGAGGCAGTCGTCCTCGGCGACTTCCTCCGCGCCGTGACCGCGGCATACGACCACCTCGCCGCACACCCTGCGGTGGATCCACGACGGATCACCGTTGTCGGCTCGAGCTTCGGCGCGTACCTGTCGATGCGGCTGACCGACCACCGGCCGGTCGAGAACCTGGTGCTGCGGGTTCCCGGCAACTTTCCGGACGGGTTCGACGACCGCCCGATGGGAGCGGTTCTCGGCGACGCCGCCCGCGAATGGCGAGGTCGCGCCCTCCCCACCGGCGCGACCGCGGCCATGCGGGCACTGCAGTCGTTCGGCGGCAACGTGCTCCTCGTCGAAGCCGGCGACGATGTGGTCGTCCCGCACCAGACCGTCGTCAACCTCCGGGACTCGGTTCGACCGGGCAGGGCGCACCACGTCGTCATCCCCGGCGCTCCACACGTGCTCTACACCGATCCCGTGCGCGGCATGATCGCCGATGACGTCATCTACTCGTGGGTGCTCACCCACACCGGGTTGGTCCGGATCGAACCCAGCGCTGCCTGACGCGGAGTCACCGCTGAGGCGAGGCGCCCGCCCGGTGGCGCTGCAGGGTCCGCAGCTCCACCGGGTCGTGGGCGCTGAACACCGTGATCCGGTCCCCGTGCTCGCGCACCAGCTCGCGCAGCCGTTCCTGGTTGGCCAGCCGGAGCCCGCGCGCGGGCTCCATCCGGGCGGACGGCGGCGAAGCCGAACCACTCGTCGCCCTGGGGGGCGTGCGTCACCCACCGCGGCCCGTGCGCCCACTGGGCCCGCGGGTAGCGGTGGTGAGCACCGGGCCGGTCCCGCTCACCAGGCGGCCGCCGTAGGGGCGCATCGTGCCGCAGTTCAGGTGGTGGATCCTCATACCGATCTCCGTTCCGGTGCGAGCAGGGCGCGCATGTGCGTCCCCACGGTCTGCAGGGGCGTGACGTCCCGGCGCGTGCGGGCGAGCAGCACGGCGCCTTCCACGGCGGCCACGAGCACGGTGGCGAGCCCGTCGGCGTCGGGGAGGCCTACCGTGCACAGGTGCTGTGCGACCAGGCGCTCCCAGGATGTCGTAGACGTCCGTGCACGCGATGCGGATCGGCTCGCTCCGGGCAGCCGCGTCGAGCGCGACCGAGGCGACCGGGCAGCCCTCCCGGAAGTCGGTGGCGACGAGGTGCTCGCCGAGCAGGGCCAGCACCCGGTCCACGGCCTCGGCCGGGTCTGCGGTGGCGGCGAGCATGCCGGCGATCCCGGCACACAGCTCCTCCCCGGACCGCTGCAGTGACTCGACCGCGAGCTGTTCCTTCCCGCCGGGGACGTGGAAGTACAGCGAGCCCTTCGGCAGGCCGCCTTCGGCGAGCACCTGGTTGAGCCCGGTGGCGTGGTAGCCCTGCGCCCGGAACAGGCCGGCCGCCGTCCGGAGCACGCGTTCCCGGGTGTCTGACCTTCTGGCACGCCGCGAACTATGGAGACCGGTCTACTAGCTGTCGACTCCGCTCGAAGGCGGCGGCGAGCGCCAGCAGCAGGGTGTCGCTGCCCGGAAGGCCGTCGAACGACAGCCCGACCGGTAGCCCGGACGCCGTGAGCCCGGCCGGCACGGAGATGCTCGGCAGCCCGGCGAACGCGGTCGGATCGGTGTTGCGGAGGTATGCCCCGAGGGTGTCGACCGGGCGCCCGTTGATCTGGACCTGATCGTCCTGACCGATCGGCCGCGCCGGGAGCCGGGTCGTGGGCAACACCAGCGCGTCGAGCCGATCGCGGCGCAGGCAGGCGGCGTAGCGGGCCACCACCGCCGGCCGGACCCTCTCCAGGATCTCGACGTGATGCGCGTGCGGAACGGGATCGCCCCAGAGCTGCTCGGCGAGCCATCCGCGCTCGACCGGGCCGGCCATCGCGTCCACGACCTCGTCGATCGTGACCGGGCAGCGGTGCCGAACGAGGTGCGTGCCCAGGTCGCGGGGCCATTCGCTGAACGTGAGCGCGAGGGAGTGCGGCCCGGTCAGCTCCTCCAGGCCGGACACCGCGGTCTCGACCAGCTCCGCCCCGGCGTCCGACAGCAGCCCGAGGGCGTCGTCGACGACGGCGGCGGTCTCGGCGTCGAGATCGTCGTAGAAGTACGCCCTGGGCACCCCCAGCCTGCGTCCCGCGAGCTCGACGGGACGGCTGCGCTCGCCGGTGATCACCTCGTCCACGAGTGCCGCGTCGGCGACGGTGCGGGTGATCGGGCCGACCGTGTCGCGGGTGGTCGACAGCGGGATCACCCCGTCGCCCGGATACCGCCCCGTGGTCGGGCGGAACCCGACGCACCCGCACAGCGCGGCGGGGATCCGCACCGATCCCGCGGTGTCCGCGCCGAGCGCCACCGGCACGACGCCCGCCGCCACGGCGGCGGCGCTGCCACCGCTGCTCCCGCCGGCGATCAGCCGCGGGTCGTGGGGGTTGCGCACGGCGCCGTAGCCGAGGTTGTGGGAGGTGATGCCGGCCGACAGCTCGTGCATGCCGGTCTTTCCCACGACCACCGCGCCGGCCGCGCGCAGCGCCCGCACCACCGTGGCGTCCGCGGCCGGCCGCCAGTCCCGCAGGGCGGGCGTTCCGCCGGTGCACGGGAAGCCTGCCACGTGGATGCTGTCCTTCACCGCGATCGGCACGCCGTCGAGCAGCCCGCCCGTCCCGCCCGGCACCGGCGGCGCGTCGGCGAGCGTGACGAACGCGTTGAGCTCCGCCGTCTCCCGGGCGCGCTGCAGCGCGGCCTCGACCTGCTCGGTCATGCTCGGGTGCTCCTCTCGGCCCGGCTCGTCAGGACGAGCGTGAGGACGGCGAGCACGGCGAGGCCGATCAGCAGCACGGTCGGCGGAACGACGTGGTCGACGGCCGCCAGTGGCACGGCCGCGGCCAACCCCAGGTAGGAGATCGCCTGGTAGGCGGCGGTGAGCCCGGCGAGACGCCCCGGACCGGCGATGCGCTGCACCTCGGTGAGGCCGCACACCTGGCAGCTTCCGTAGCCTGCGCCGAGTACGACGGTTGCCAGGACGACGAGAACCGGGTCGGTCGTGGCGGCGGCAACGGCCGCCAGGAGGAGGCCGGCGATCACGATGGCCAGCGCCGTGCCGAGCAAGCGGCCGCTGCCACGTCGGGCGACCCGGCGGGCCACGGGCACCACGGCGATCCCCGCGGCCGCGCCGAGCAGCGTGATCAGCGTGCAGAAGAGCAGCACGTACCCGCCGAGGCGGGGTTCGACGAGCCCGGGCAGGTAGGCGATGCCGACCGCCACCACGCCGAACACCCACGGCGCCAGCGGCGCGACCACGGTGCGGAACCGCCGCGACGACAACTCGGGGATGCGCAGCACGCGGTCGCCGGCGTCGCGGGTGCGTGTCTCGGGAGTGCGTCGCACCAGCGGCAGGGCGGCGAGGGTCAGGAGCAGGTGTGGCAGGTAGGGCAGCACGGTGCGGGCCGGTGCCCACTGTGCCAGTACTCCCGCCACCAGCGGGCCGAGTCCGAACCCCGCGGTCATCGCGACGGTTGCCCGCCGCGGGCCGCGCTCGCCGCCGTCGCCCGAGCCGGCGCTGAGCTCCCTGATCCAGGCCGTTCCCGCGCTGAAGCCGGCACCGCTCGCGAACCCGGCGACGAGCCTGCCGGCGAACAGCCATCCGACGCCGATACCGCCGACGAGGAGGAGCGCGGAGGCGGCCACGGACGCGGCCAGCGCCGCGAGGACCACCGGCCGCCGGCCGTACCGGTCGGACACGGGGCCGCCGAACAGCAGGCCGGGGATCAACCCGACGACGTACATCGCGAACACGGCCTGCACGGTGGCGGCGGAAACGCCCAGCTCGGCGCGGTACATGAGCAGGAGCGGGGCGAACTGTTGCGCTCCCCAGCCCACCGCCGCCACCGCCGCGCCGGCTCCCCACCACGCCCTGCCCCGCTGCCGCTGCAGCACTCCGACTTCGTCCACGGCGGGGATGCTCCGCGGTCGCGGGCCGCGCGACGAGTGACGGGAACGCCAACATGCGTACAGTTCCGGACATGCCCTCGGACGCGCACTCCGTCGCCCTCGTCGTCACCGGCGGTGACTCGCTGTTGGAAGTGGCCGTGGCGTGCGACGTCTTCGGGATGAACCGCTCGGGCCTCGCCGACCCCTGGTACGACTTCGCGGTCTGCGCTCCGGCGGGGGTGCGGGTCGGCGGTTGGTTCCAGGTGAGCACACCGCACGGGCTCGACCGGCTCGTCACCGCAGACACGGTGATCGTGCCGTTCAGCCACGACGTCGAGCAGCACCCGCCAGCCGAGCTGGTGGACGCGGTGCGCGCCGCGCACGAAGCCGGAGCTCGGATCGCGTCGATCTGCACCGGCGCCTTCGTCCTGGCCGCGGCCGGGCTGCTCGACGGCCGGCGCGCCACCACCCACTGGATGCACGCGGAGCTGCTGGCCCGCCGCCACCCCCGGGTGCAGGTCGACCCGGACGTGCTCTACATCGACCACGGCGACGTGCTCACGTCCGCGGGCAAGGCCGCGGGCCTCGACCTGTGCCTCCACATCGTCCGGAGCGACCACGGCAGCGCCGTCGCCAACGCTCTCGCCCGGCGCCTCGTCGTACCGCCGCACCGGCCCGGCGGGCAGGCCCAGTTCATCCCCGCCCCGGTCGCGTCCAGTGCGGACGGCGGGCTGGGTGCGCTCCTGAGCTGGGTGCTGGAGCGCCTGGACGAGCCGCTGACCGTCACCGGCCTGGCCCGCACGGCCCGCATGAGCGAGCGCACGCTCACCCGGCAGTTCCGGGCGGCCACCGGCACCACACCCCTGCAGTGGCTGCTGACCCAGCGCGTGCACCGCGCGCAGGAGCTGCTCGAGACCACCGACCTGAGCGTCGAGCTGGTGGCCGAGCGCACCGGCCTCGGCTCGGCCGCCACGCTGCGCCGACACTTCCACCGCACCCTCGGCGTGCCGCCGGATGCCTACCGCCGCTCCTTCCACGGCCGCTCCCATCCGGCCGCATAGCGCCTCCGAAACGACCACGCGTTCTGTCGGGGAATCCGGCTAGCGTGCGGGGCGTGGCGGATGGACTCGTCCAGGCTCGCGGGCTGCGCAAGCGGTTCGGTGCGTTCGAGGCCGTGCGCGGCGTCGACGTCGACGTCGCGCGCGGCGAAGTGTTCGGCTTCCTCGGGCCCAACGGCGCCGGCAAGTCCTCCACCATGCGGATGATCGCCTGCGTGTCCCCGCGCTCGGCCGGGGAGCTGCAGGTGCTGGGCATGGACCCCACGGCCGACGGGCCACGCATCCGCGCCCGGATCGGCGTGGTGCCGCAGCTGGACAACCTCGACCAGGAACTCACCGTCCGGCAGAACCTGGAGGTGTACGGGCGCTACTTCGGGCTCTCCCGCGCCCAGGTGCGGGCCAAGGCCACGGAGCTGCTGGAGTTCGCGCAGCTGTCCGAGCGCGGCGACTCCGAGGTCGAGCCGCTCTCGGGCGGGATGAAGCGCCGGCTCACCATCGCGCGGGCGCTGGTCAACGAGCCCGAGCTGCTGCTGCTCGACGAGCCCACCACCGGCCTCGACCCACAGGCCCGCCACCTGCTGTGGGAGCGGCTCTACCGGCTCAAGCGCGAGGGCGTCACCCAGATCATCACCACCCATTACATGGACGAGGCCGAGCAGCTGTGCGACCGGCTCGTCGTCATGGACGGCGGGGTGATCGTGGCGGAGGGTTCGCCCGGCGATCTGATCGAGCGTTACTCCACCCGGGAGGTCCTCGAACTGCGGTTCACGCCGGGCGAGGCGCCCTCGGCCGAGTCGCTCGCGCAGCATGCCGAACGCGTCGAGATCCTTCCCGACCGGCTGCTGCTGTACACCCCGGACGGCGAGCGCACACAGGCCGCCGTCGCGAGCGCGGGCCACCACCCGCTGTCGGCGCTGGTGCGCCGCTCCTCGCTGGAGGACGTGTTCCTCCGGCTCACCGGCCGGAGCCTCGTGGAATGACCGCGCCCGAGGTAGTCGTTGCACGATCCACCGGCCGGGCGCCCGGCACGGTGCGCGGCGTGCTGCTCGTCGTCGAGCACGCCTGGGTGTGGTACCGGCGCAACTGGCGCGCCACTGTCGTCTCGGCTGTCCTGCAGCCGCTGCTGTTCCTGCTGGCGTTCGGCGTCGGGTTCGGGTCGCTGGTGCAGGGCGGCGCCGGGGTCGCGGCGGCCACCGGCGGGCCGGCCTACCTGGTGTGGCTCGCGCCCGCGCTGCTCGCCGTGTCGGCGGTGCAGACGGCGGCGTTCGAGTCGTCCTACCCCGTGCTGTCCGGCTTCAAGTGGCAGCGCCACTACCACGGGATGACGGCGGGCCCGGTCTCGCCGGCCCAGGTGGCGCTGGGCCACCTCACCTGGGTGGCGCTCAAGACCGCCGGCGCCGGCGCGGTGTACGTCGGCGTGATCGCGGTGTTCGGCGGGGTGGCGAGCGCCGGGATCGTGGTGTCGCTCTTCGTCGCCGTGCTCACCGGTGCGGCGGTGGCGGCGCCCGTCACCGCGTTCTCCGCCACCCTCGAGAGCGAGGGCACGGCGTTCAGCGTGCTGTTCCGCTTCGTCGTCATCCCGATGACCCTGTTCTCCGGCACGTTCTTCCCGGTCGACCGGCTGCCGGGCTGGGTGCAGCCGGTGGCGTGGGTGTCCCCGCTGTGGCACGGCACCGAGGTCGCCCGCGCCGCCGCCCTCGATCGCTGGCAGCCGCTCGCCGCCCTCGGCCACATCGCGTACCTGCTCGCGCTGCTGGTGCTCGGCGCGGCCCTCGCGGCCCGGCAGTACACCCGAAGGCTCCAGCCATGACCGCCGTCGACGAGCCGGCCGCGGCGCCGCCGGCAGGCACATCGGCCGCGCTGGTGCGGCTCCTGCTGCCGGCCGGCAGCTACGCGGGGCGCTCGCACGCGTTGCTGCTGCGCGCGGCCACCGTGTCGCGCCGGGCGTGGCTCGCGTTCGTGTCGGGGTTCTTCGAGCCGGTGTTCTACCTGCTCGCGATGGGCCAGGGCCTCGGATCCATGGTCGGCGCGCTGCCAGGTCCCGACGGGGTCCCCATCAGCTACGCCGCCTTCATCGCGCCGGGGCTGCTGGCGGCGTCGGCGATGAACGGCGCGGTGTTCGACTCCACCTTCAACGTCTTCTTCAAGCTCAAGTATGGCCGCATCTACGACGCGATGCTGGCCACGCCGCTCGGTCCGGTCGACATCGCGCTCGGCGAGATCGGCTGGGCCCTCATCCGCGGCGGTCTCTACGCGCTCGGCTTCCTGGCCGTGATGGGCGGCTTCGGGTTGCTGGTCTCGCCGTGGGCGCTGCTGGCGCTCCCGACGGCCCTGCTCGTGGCGTTCGCGTTCGCGGCCGTCGGCATGGCCGCCACGTCGTACATGCGGTCCTGGCAGGACTTCGACCTCGTCACGCTCGTGATCCTGCCGATGTTCCTGTTCTCCACGACGTTCTACCCGCTCTCGGTCTACCCGCGGTGGCTGCAGATCGTGGTGGAGTGCCTGCCGCTCTACCACGCGGTGGAGCTCATGCGCGGGCTCACCACGGGCGTCGTGCACCTCGGGCTGCTCGGCCACCTCGCCTACTTCGCCGTGATGATCACGGTCGGGGTGGTGGTGGCGGCCCGCCGGCTCGACGCGCTGCTGTTGCGGTAGTACTACAGCCGGGCTCGTGATCTTGCCTGTGGCCGGGTTCGACCGGGTGGCGGTCACCGGCCGAGCGGAGTTCCATCCGCTGCCCGGCAGGGCCTGCGAAGTCGACCGGCGGTCGGCTCGTGATCAGCAGACGCCGGGACCTTCGCTGTCCACCACTCCTGGCGCGGTGAGACGGGAGTGATCACCGGCTCGGTGCGTGAGCGGCCATATCCGGCCGGCCTCGCACCCAACCGGTGATCACCGGACGGGTGGCGTGCCCGGGCCGGTTTGCTCGGCCACACCTGCATGATCTGCGGTTTCGGTTGGCTGGTGTGGTGAGGGGAGCCGCCGCCAACCGATACTCGCGATCATCGTCCGCTCGTGGCCCGGTTTCGGGTGTGCATGGTCATGGCGGGAGCCGTGGACGCCCGAAAGTCGAGATCACCGGCCGGCCCGCGGGACGCCGAGCGGCGAGGTGATCACGATCTACCGCTCACCTCGGTGTCGGCAGCGGCCACGGTCGGGGGCGGGCCGGCCGCCATCACCGGCTTGCTCCGACCCCGCGTTCCCCATCCGCTGCATGGTCAAGTCGACGTCATGGGTCTCCACCTCGGCCACACCCATGGGGTCGACATGACCATGAAAGGTCGGCTTGGCGCGCCGTCCCGACCCGGGCTGCGAGCCGGTCGCGCACGGACCCTGGCCTCCTGTGCGTTCCACCCGCTCTCCTCGACCCCCCTTTTGGGACGGGGCTGGGTGGGCGGAACTACCGAACCCCGTGGTCACCGTGGCGGCCGTCCCCGACCCGCTGGCACGCCAATTTTCGACCGGGCCGTCGCTGCTGGGTGCTACTCGACCGGCGGTGGTCCCGTTGCCGCCCGCGCAGGGTGGACATCGATTGCTCGCGTTGAGATCAACTCCAGGTCGGGGGTGTGGGTGGCATGTGCGCGGCCCAGGTCGGCCCGAGCTGGGAACGGCGCTGCCACGGCGCCCGTGTCCGCGCGTGCGGCGCCGGGGCGCGTTCTGCTGGAGGTGGGTTCCAGGGCCGGACGGGAGTGATCACCGGCTCGGTGCGTGGGCGGCCACATCCGGCCGGTCTATCCCCGGTGATCACCGGACCGGTGATCACCGGCTGGTGCGTGGGCGGCCACATCCGGCCGGTCGTGCACCCAGCCGGTGATCACCGGACCGGTGGCGTGCCGGGGCCGGCTCAAGCCAGGCGGCCCGCGCGATGTCTCACCGCAGGCCCCGACGTTCACCGATCGGCTCTTCTCGTGCCCGATGATGTGGTCGTGACCAACGGGTAGCGGCATCATGGGCCGGTGAGAGGGACAATGGCAGCATGACGGTCCTCTCCCCGGGCTCCACCCGGACCGATCTCGTACGAAGCGTCGTGGTGGCGCTGCTCGCGATCATGCAAGTTGTGGTGGCGGTGGTGGCGGGCGATGCGGTCGGAGCGGTCGCGTCCCAGTACTCCAGTCCTCTGCTCGCCGCGGGCTGGGCGTTCGCGGTGTGGTTGCCGATCTACGCCGGGTTCCTCTGCTACGCCGCGTACCAGGCTCTGCCCGGGCAGCGCCCCCGCCAGGCTCATCGCGAGACGGGGTGGTGGACGGCGGCCTCCGCCGTGTTCAACGCCGGGTGGGTGCTCGCCTTCGGCGCGGGCTGGCTGCTGCTGGCCCAGCTGATGATCATCGGCTTGCTGGTGAGCATCGCGATCGTCTTCGGCCGGTTCAGCCGGGTGCCCGCGGAGGGCGTCGTGGAACGCGTCGTGGCCCGCGGCACCGTCGCGCTCTACGCGGGCTGGGTGTGCATGGCCACCCCGATGGGCACCGCCGCCAGCGGGGTCTGGATCGGCCTGCCCGGCACCGGCGCGCTGGCGGTGATCGCCGCCGTGGTCGTGCTCCTCGCGGTCACCGCGATCGTGTCCTGGGCGGTGCTGTCCGGCACGGCCGTCGTGATGTTCGCCGTGGGAGCGGTGTGGGCGATCGTGGGCATCGCGCTGAACGACCCGCCGGCCGGCGTCGTCGTGGCCGGGGCGATCGCGATCGTGATCATCCTCGGCGCCACGGCGCGCCGGATCAGCACGGCCGGCTACCCCGGGCGCGCCGCCTGGGGCTGAACCGCCCTCGTCCAGCGGATCCGCCGGCAACGCAGTGTGTGCGGCGGGCGCGTGACGGGTGGGGTGCGGCCGGGAGGAGGTCGCGTCGGGCACGGGGCTACCCTGGACCGACATGACGGCACCGTCGATTTTCTCGGACCTCGAGCCGCTGCTGCCGCGCGTCTCGAAACCGGTGCAGTACGTCGGTGGCGAGCTGAACGCGCAGGTGAAGCCCTGGGAGTCGGCCGCTGTCCGGTGGGCGCTCATGTACCCCGACGCCTACGAGGTGGGGTTGCCCAACCAGGGCATCATGATTCTTTACGAGCTCCTCAACGAGCGCCCGGACGCGCTCGCGGAGCGTTGCTACGCGGTCTGGCCGGACCTCGAGGCGCTGATGCGGGAGCACCACGTGCCCGCGTTCACCGTCGACTCGCACCGGCCGCTCGGCGCGTTCGACCTGCTCGGGGTCAGCTTCTCCACCGAGCTCGGCTACACCAACCTGCTCACGGCGCTGGACCTCGCCGGCATCCCGCTGCACGCCGCCGATCGGGGCACGGATCATCCGATCGTGGTCGCGGGCGGCCACGCGGCGTTCAACCCGGAACCGGTGGCCGAATTCGTCGACGTCGCGGCGATCGGCGACGGCGAGGAGGTGGTCGGCGAGATCACCGACGTCGTCAAGGCCTGGAAGGCCGAGGGCAGCCCGGGCGGGCGGCGGGAGCTGCTGCTGCGCCTCGCCGCCGTCGACGGCTGCTACGTGCCGGCGCTCTACGAGGTGACCTACGGCGCCGACGGCGCGATCGCCGCCGTCACGCCCGTCGACGAGCGCGTGCCGCGTGCCGTCACGAAGCGCACCACCAGCGACCTGGACGCCTGGCCGTACCCGAAGCAGCCGCTCGTGCCGCTGGCCGAGACCGTGCACGAGCGGGCCAGCGTCGAGATCTTCCGCGGCTGCACGCGCGGCTGCCGGTTCTGCCAGGCGGGCATGATCACCCGCCCGGTCCGGGAGCGGACGCTGCAGGGCATCGGCGAGATGGTCGACTCGTCGGTGCGCGCCACCGGCTTCGACGAGGTCGGGCTGCTGTCGCTGTCCAGCGCCGACCACTCGGAGATCGCCGAGATCACCAAGGGCCTCGCCGACCGCTACGAGGGCTCCAACACCTCGCTGTCGCTGCCGAGCACCCGCGTCGACGCGTTCAACATCGACCTGGCCAAGGAGATCTCCCGCAACGGGCGTCGCTCCGGGCTCACGTTCGCCCCCGAAGGCGGGTCGGAGCGGATCCGGCGCGTGATCAACAAGATGGTGTCGGAGGAGGACCTGATCCGCACCGTCTCCGAGGCGTTCGCGCAGGGCTGGCGGCAGGTGAAGCTCTACTTCATGTGCGGGCTGCCCACCGAGGAGGACGAGGACGTCCTGCAGATCGCCGACATGGCCCACAACGTGATCCGTGCGGGCCGCGAGGCGTCCGGCCGCAACGACGTGCGCTGCACGATCTCGATCGGCGGGTTCGTGCCCAAGCCGCACACCCCGTTCCAGTGGGCCGCGCAGGCGGCCCCGGAGGTCATCGACGAGCGGCTGCGCAAGCTGCGCGAGAAGGTCAACAGCAACCGCAAGCTGGGCCGCAATGTCGGGATGCGCTACCACGACGGCGAGCCGTCGCTGATCGAAGGTCTGCTCGCCCGCGGCGACCGGCGCGTCGGGCGCGTGATCGAGCGGGTGTGGCGCGAGGGCGGCCGGTTCGACGGGTGGAGCGAGCACTTCTCCTACCAGCGCTGGGTCGACGCGTGCACGGCGGAGCTCGAGCCGGCGGGCGTCTCGCTGGCGTGGTTCACCACCCGGGAACGCGACCGCGACGAGGTGCTGCCCTGGGACCACCTCGACTCGGGGCTCGAGCGTGACTGGCTCTGGGACGACTGGCAGGACGCTCTTGCCGCCCGCGAGCAGGACGACTGCCGCTGGACCCCGTGCTTCGACTGCGGCGTGTGCCCGGCCACCGGCACCGACATCGAGGTCGGCCCGAGCGGCACCACGTTGCTGCCGCTGACCGTGGTGAACCCGCTCTCCCGGGGGGACGCAGGCGCGGGTGGCTGAGGGGACGGCGAGCGATTTCGGGCAGGAGGTCGCTGTCCGCGTCGCCGACGAGCGCGACCTCGGCGCTCTCGCCCAGCTGCGCCGCGCATGGCTGGAGGAGCGGCTCGGATACCCGGTGGAGGACCCGGCCTTCGAGGCGGCGTTCGCGCAGTGGTGGCGGGTGGAGCTGCCGCGCCGCACGTTCTGGCTGGCCGAGGTCGGGTCGCCGCGCAGCGGCTACACCGCCGTCGGCTCGATCAACGTGCTGGAGATCGTCCACATGCCGCGCCCCGGCGCGCGTGGCGGGCGGATCGGGCACGTGGGCAACGCGTTCGTGCTCGCCTCCTTCGCCGACCGAGGCGTACCTGCCGCGCTGCTCGACGCCGTGGTGGAGCACGCCCGAGCCCGCCGCTACCGGCGCCTGCTCCTGGCCCCGACGGCGGGCAGCGCCCCCTTCTACCGCCGCGCCGGCTTCGTGCCCGCGGGCGACGGGTTCCTGGTGCTCGAACCGGGGGCTGCTCATGGTGATCGGCCCTGACCGGGAGTTTCGGCTCCCCTCGCCCCTGGACGAGTTGGTAGACGACCGGCTCCATGGCGTCCGTGTACTTCTCAAGCGTGACGATCTGATCCACCCCGACATCACCGGCAACAAGTGGCGGAAGCTGAAATATCTGCTTGTCGACGCCCGAGCGTCCGGCGCGTCCACGCTCCTCACGTTCGGCGGCGCGTACTCGAACCACCTCAGGGCGGTGGCGGCGGCTGGCCGCCGCTACGGCTTCTCGACAGTAGGAGTGGTTCGGGGTGAGGAGCGTCCGTTCAACGACCTCCTTGCGGCGGCTGAGCGCGACGGCATGATCCTCTACTACTTGGACCGTGCGACGTACCGGCGCAAGAACGAGACCGATGTCCTCGACTCGCTCCGAGCAGAGTTCGGCAGTTTCTACCTGATCCCCGAAGGTGGCTCGACGCGGTTCGCCATACAGGGATGCCGGGAGCTTGTCGAGGAGATCGGCGAGCCGTTCGACGTGATCACCTGCGCGGTGGGGACCGGAGGAACGCTCGCTGGGATCTCGGCGGGACTGTCCGCCGGCCAGCGCGCAATCGGGGTGTCAGCCTTGAAAGGTGCGACGTCGATCGAGCACGATGTCCGGTCCTTGCAACTTGACGCGATCGGTCGGGTCCTCGACAACTGGACGATTGATCACAGGTTCCACTGCGGAGGCTTCGCGAGACGATCACCTGCGCTCGGCAGCTTCCTAATCGAGTTCGCGGACCGTCATGGCCTGCGCCTCGACCACGTTTACGTGGGAAAGATGATGTTTGGTCTGTTCGCACTGGTCGAAGAGGGCGTTCTCGCTCCGGGATCGACTGTGATCGCCGTTGTCACAGGACGTGGTCCGGAGGGACCCGGTTGATCCGCCCACGTCAGCGTCCACTCGCCGGCCTTCACCTCGAAGCGCTTCCCGATGCCGAGCCACTTACCCACCATCTGGCGTCCCGTCGGATCGATCACGAGCTGGAGCAGGCCGTGATACGTCGCTGCGCGGTAGTGGCCGGTCGGCGAGGTGCGTTCAGTCCATGTCCCGGTGGCGATGCTGCCGGCCACGGCGAGGTCGAGGTCGAGGACGCTTCCCGACGGATGCGCGACGCTGCGGCCTCTCAGCTGTCCGTCCTCGCAGCGGAGGTCGACCGTGTGGCAGCCGGTGAACTCGCCCGCTCTGCTGGTGCTGGCGTAGCGGTATGCACTCGCCCACCGCCCGGCCAGAGCGTGGGGGCCGATCGGCGTCGGCTGGCCCGTCGCTGACCGACCCGGCGGCTCCGCGGCCACTGCGGCTGCCGTGCTCAGCTTCAGGAGAAGCGCGCGACGCTGCTCGCCAGGGAGGCGGTGAGCCCAGTCCGCAACCGCGCGGGTGAGCTCATGCAGGTCGAGATTGCCAACCTGCCAGGCCAGTGCCTCTGGCTCGATGTCGTTGCCCGCGGGCTGGCTGGCGCTGTGCTCGCCCCAGCCGGCGAGGAGGTCTGCCGCGTCGCACTCGTAGAGCTGGGCCAGCCGATCCAGAACGTACAGCGACGGCGTGTGGCCGGTCGGGCTCGGCCAGTTCTCCCAATAGGAGATGTTCTTGAACGTCTTCGGGTCGTCGGGCCATCGGCGGGTCCACTGCTGCGCAGTGTCGGCCTGCGTCCACCCGTGTGCGAGTCGCATCGCCATGCGGGCGTTGAGGCCGTAACGCTCACGGAGTGCGGTTGCGATTTCACGCCACGTCCGGCCGTCGGCTCGTAGGGACTCGGCGAGGGCGATCTGCTCGCCGTGGCGGGCGGAGCGCGCGACCATGTCTGGACCGTACTCCCCGCAGGACGGGGAGGGACGCTCCGAGATCGCGGTGTCACGGGGTGTCGCGGCAGACCACCGGGCTCGACGCTCGACATGTGCACGAGGACGAGCAACCGCATTTCGACTGGCCGTTCGCCGCCGAGCTCGCCGGGATGCCGGAGGTGTGGCGCGCGCTGCTGGAGCTGCATGTCGGTGGCCGCGACGGCCGCTGCCGAGGTTGCTACTCCCAGGTCCGGGTGGCGCCGCGCTGGCCGTGCACGCTGTACCGGGCTGCGGTGCAGGCCCGCCGGATCGCCGCTGCCTACACATCTTGACCCGCCCGGGGACCAGCTGCAAGCGTGTAATCATGCCGAGTCTGTATGTGCACGCTGGCGGCGAGGACGCGTTGCACCGGCTCGAGCAGGTGTTCTACGACAGTGTTCTGGCCGATCCGCTCCTGCAGCCGCTGTTCGGTGCCGGCCAGCCCCAGCACGTCGATCATCTGACGGCGTTCACCGCGGAGAGCTTCGGCGGCCCGGACAGCTTCTCCCGCGAGCTGGGTTTCGCCCATCTCATCGGCGTCCATCGCGGCCTGAAGATCGCCGAGGAGCAGCGTCAGCGGTTCGTCGAGCTGTACATGGCCGCGCTCGACGCCGCCGCGATGCCGGCGGATCCGGCGTTCCGGGACGCGGTGCGGGAGCACGTCGAGTTCGGCTCCCACGTCGCCATGCAGAACTCGCACGCCCGCGGCGACGACGAGCTGCACCCGCTGCGCGATGTTCCCCGCTGGACATGGCCGGGCGACAACTGAGTACCGCGGATCCGGTGGCTACGGTGGGCCGAGTGGAACACTCCCGCACAGTCGTCGGACGTCGACTCGACGAAGTGGTCCATGCTGTCGCAGGCGAGCGGCGACCTGCCTACCGCCGCGCCGGCTTCGCCCCCGCGGGCGATGGGTTCCTGGTGCTCGAACCGGGACCGTGACAGGAGGTTCGGGTGCCTGGCAAGTGGGACTGGAATGCGCGCATCGGTGGTAATCGGAACCAATCGACCCCGAAGGATGGTGCGCACATGATGACCGTCGTCACGCAGGCCACGCTGAAGACCGGTTGCGAGCCCGAGTGGGACGCCGCCATGCGCGAGCGCCTGGCGGCAGCGAGGGGACGGCGCGGCTGGATCGGCGGCCAGCTGCTGATCCCGCTGGACGGGGCCAACAAGCGGACAGTGATCGGCACCTGGGAGAGCCGGGCCGACTGGGAGGCCTGGCACGAGGACGAGCGGTTCGTCGAGTCGCGCAAGCGGATGGACGGCCTGCAGGACGGCCGGAGCGAGATGGTCTGGTACGAGGTGGTCACCGAGGGGCGAGGCGCCGGGACGTCGTCCGTCGGTCCTCCGCAGTAGACCGACGAGTATCGGTTGTCCATGGTCGTGCGCACGACCGTGGACAACCGATACTTCGGATCAACGGGCTAGGGGCGGATCTCGTAGACCAGGTTGAACGGGCTCTCCGCGGCGCGGCGGAACCTCGTGAAGCCGGCCTCCGTGACGACCTGGCGGATCGCGGCCTCGCCGGCCTGTGCCCCGAGCGCGTAGCCGCCGGGCTGGGACAGCCCGTTGGGTACGCACAGGAACGTCGAACCGTTGTAGTACAGCCGGCCCACCGGGTTGAAGTTCTCCTCGAGCGTGTCCGACGCGTACGGCTCGACCAGCAGCCACGTGCCGTCCGGCGCCAGGGCTTCCCGCACCCGGCGGGCAGCGCCGACCGGGTCGCCCATGTCGTGGAGGCAGTCGAACATCGTGACGAGGTCGTAGTTCGTGCCGGTGAAGGTCTGCGCGGTCGCCTTCTCGAAGGTGACCCGGTCGCCGACCCCGGCCTCCGCGGCCTTCTTGTGCGCCAGCTCGACCGACTCGGCGTGGTAGTCCGAGCCGACCACGGTGGCCCTCGGGTAGGCCTGGGCGATCAGCACCGACGAGGAGCCGAGGCCGCAGCCGACGTCGGCCACCCGGCCACCGGCCGCGAGCTTGGTGGCGACCCCGTCCAGCGCCGGGATCCACTCCGGCACCAGCGAGGCCACGTAACCGGGTCGGTAGAACGCGTCACACCCGACGAAGACGTCGTCGCCGTGCTCGTGCCAGCCGACGCCCTCGCCGGTGCGGAACGCCTCGGTGATGCGCGGCTCGGAGCGCAGGTAGCCGAGTCCGATGAGGAACACCGCGGGCACATTGGGACCGTTCGGATCGGCGAGGCAGAACGCCTGCTCCTCGGTCAGCGAGAACTCCCCGGTGGCGGGTTCGTAGGTCACGTAGCCGCCGGCGGCCTGGCCGCGCAACCACTCGGTGAGGTAGCGCTCGTTGCAGCCGGTGCGCTCGGCGAACTGCTCGGGCGTCGCCGGGCCCTGCGCGAGCGCGCTGTAGAGCCCCAGCCGGTGGCCGATCACCACGAGGCCCGCACCGCCGGTTGCCGCCATGTCGGTCATGGCCCGCCCGAGGAACTCGGCCACCTTGTCCTGATCCATGTTCTGTCCCCTTCTGGTTGCTACGAGGGGAAGGGTCGGCTCGCGGGCTGTCGCGGCTCGCACACGCGCTTTCTCCGCGCTGACAGGGATCTCCCGCGGAGCCGTCGCCACGGGCATGCTTGCGGCGGTGAGCGTGAGACTGGAGGTGCTCGGGCCGCTGCAGCTGGTCGTCGACGACGTGCCGGTGGACGTGCCCGGCCCGAAACGGCGCGCCGTGCTGGCGCTGCTCGCGCTCGCCGAGGGCCGGATCGTCACGGTCGATCACCTCCTGGACGCGCTGTGGCCCTCGGAGGTGCCGGAGTCGGGGCGCCAGGCCCTGCACACCCACGTGTCGCGGCTGCGCGCGCACTTCGGAACCGCGGCGGCACGGCTGCAGACCCGACACGACGGCTACCGGCTCGACCTCACCACCGACGAGCTCGACGTGGCAGGGGCGCGAGCCCTGCTGGTGAAGGCGCGAGCCGACCACGACGCGTTCGCCGTGCTCCGCGAGGCGCACGCGCTGTGGCGGGGGCCGGTGCTGGCCGACCTCACCGACGTCGCCCCGATCGCCACCGCCGTGGAGGGCTGCGCGCAGCTGTTCCGCGAGGTGACCGACGCCCTGATCGCAGCCGGGATCGCCGCCGGACGGGGGGACGAGGTCCGCGGTCTCGCCGCCGGAGCGCTCGCCACCGATCCGCTGCGCGAGCCGGCGGCCCTGCTGCTCATGCGTGCGCTGGCCGCGGCCGGCCGGGCGGCGGAGGCGCTGCGCACCGCGCGCGAGTTCCGCCGCCGGCTGGTCGACGAGACGGGCCTCGACCCGTCACCGGCGCTCGACGAGCTCGAACGCGACATCGCCGGAGGCACCGCCGGTCCGCCGCCCACGCGGCCCGAGGCGCCGGCGAGGCCCACGACTCGGCTCATCGGTCGCGACGACGAGGTGGCGGCGCTGCACGGGCTGCTCACACACGAGCGGCTCGCCACGATCGTCGGACCGGGCGGGGTGGGCAAGACCAGGGTCGCGCTCGAGGTCGCCGGGCGCGGTGACTCGTCGACCGTGCTGCTGCTCGCGCCGGTCACCGATCCGGCTGCCATCCCGCACGCGCTGGCCGCCGCGCTGAACCTGAACGTCGTGCAGGGCGACATCCTCACGGCCTGCGTCGCCGTCCTGGCCCACCGCAGCGGTCTACTCGTGATCGACAACTGTGAGCACCTGCTCGACGCGGTCCGTGACACGGTCGGGGTTCTCCTGGTCGGCTGCCCCGAGCTGAGAATCCTTGCGACCAGCCGGGAACGGTTCGGGCTGGCCGCCGAGTACGTCTTCCGGCTCGCTCCGCTCCCGTTGCCCGGTTCCGACGGTGATCTCCCGGACGTCCCCTCGGTCGCGGTCTTCCTGGACCGGGCCTCCCGGGTCCGGCCCGGTCCCGCGCCCACACTCGCGGAGCTGCAGACCGTCGCGGACATCGTTCGGCGGCTCGACGGGATGCCGCTCGCGATCGAGCTCGCCGCCGGCCGACTCTCGACCTTCTCCCTCGCCGACCTGCACCGGCGGCTCGACCGCTCGCTGGATCTGCTCGGCGGTGGCAGGCCGACCGCTGATGCGCGGCATCGGACGCTGCGCGCGACCGTCGAGTGGTCCTACGACCTCCTCACGGAGGACGAGCGGCGGCTGTTCCGGCAGCTGTCGGTGTTCGTCGACGGCGTCGACCTCGAGACCGCCGAGCGGATCGGCACCGAGATGGGACTGCGCCCCGATCCCGGGACCGCCCTCGCCCACCTCGTCGACGCCTCCATGATCGATGTCGCGTTCGACGGGGCCACCCGGTACCGCATGCTGGAGACGCTGCGGGCGTACGGCCTCGACCGCCTCGCGGAGGCTGGTGAGGACGAGGCGGCGGGCGAGCGGTTCGTCCGCTGGGCCGTCGAGCTGGCCGAGTGGATCGGGACGGTCCTGACCACCGAGGGCGAACCCGATGCCGACACCGTCCTGCGCCGCGAGCTGCCGAACCTGCGTGCCGCGTGGTGGCTGGCCCGCAGCCGGGGGCTTCTCGACGACGCCGCCACGATGGTCACCGCGCTGTACGAGGCGATGAGCTACCGCGATCTCGTCGAGCTACGCGGCTGGGCCGAGGAGCTGGTCGACGATCCGGCGATCGCCGCCCACCCGAACGCGGCCGCCGTCCTCGGCACGGCAGCGGAGGCCGCGTACCTCCGCGGTGACCACCCGGGGGCCGAGCGGCTCGCCCGCGCCGGGCTGGAGCGGGCGACCGATGAGGCCGGGAGGTGGTACTGCCTGGTTCCGCTGGCGTGGGCGGAGCTGGCCCGCGGGGCGCACGCCGAGGTCGTCGAGCATTGCCTCGCCGCATCCGCGTTCACCCGCAGGGCTCCCGAGGCCCTCGGAGGAGCCGCCCTCGCGAGCGCCTACGCGGGCGATGCCGACGAGGCACGGGCGCTGATCGAGCGGGCACACGGTGGCGCGACGTCGCCCTCGCAGCGGGCCTGGATCGCATACGTGTCCGGGGAGATCGAGAACCGCTCCTTCGACAACGACCTCGCGGAACGGCACTACCTGAGCGCCATCGAGCTGGCACGCAGGTCGGGCGCGACCTTCATCGTCGGGATCGCGACCGTGGGCCTGCTGACGATGCGGGTCGCCGCCGGCCGCGTCGACGACGCTCTGCGCGGCTACCGCGAGGTGATCGACTACTTCGCCCGCATCGGCAACTGGACCCACCTCTGGGCCACCCTGCGCGACCTCGCCGTCCTCGTGCGCACGCTCGGCGACGACGAACCGGCGGCGCTGCTCGTCGCCGCGGCCGCCGACGCGCCGGACGCTCCCGCGGTCGTGCCGCCGCCCCCGCTCGTCCCGGGAACGCCGGTGCTCGACCGTACCGAGGTGCTCGAGGTGGCGCGGCGGGCCATCGAGCGGAACCTTCAGGCCGTGGCGAACGACTCCGCGCCGACCCATGCCGAGTAGCGGTCCACGCCCAGCGTGGCGATGAGCCCCGCCGTCTGCGTCGTCTGCGCCGCCAACGCCCGGACCTTGCGGGCCGCGGTGTCCGGATCGAGCTCCAGGTCGATGGCGAGCCGGTCGGCCGGCGTGACGACCGGGTAGCCGGGGAGGTAGACACCGAGGCTGTCGCCGAGGCTCTTCCAACGCCTCATGCGTGGTTCCGAGAGCGCGGCGTACAGCAGCCGGGTCTGTGGCAGGGCCGCGCGGTCGAACGCCTCGGTGGTCCATGCGGAGATCGTCTGGTGGTCCGGGTGGCCGGTGATGCCGTCCGGGCCGAAGGTCAGCACGGTGTCCGGCCGGACCTCCGCGATCAGCTCGCACAGCCGCGCGACCGCCTCGGACGGGTCGACCCGGGGGCACTCGCCGTCGCGGTACCCGAGCCAGTGGTGCTCGGTGACGCCGAGGAGCTCCAGACAGCGCGTCAGCTCCCCGGTGCGCTCCACGGCCAGCCGCTCCGGGGGCCACGTCGCCGGGTCGGGCGTGCCGAGCTCCCCGCGGGTGGCGGTCACGCACACCACGCGCGACCCGGCGTCGCGGGCCATCGCCATCAACCCGCCGGACAGGTACGCCTCGTCGTCGGGGTGGGCCCACACCCCGAGGACGGTGCCGAGTTCGGCGATCATGACCGCACCTCCTGCCTGAGGATCCCGTGCAGAACCAGGCCGGCGCCACAGCCCACGACCGGGAGCAGCCACAGCCCACCGACCCCGGCCGCGTCGACGACGAGGCCGCCGAGCAGCGCGCCGGTCGCGAACCCGAGATGGACCGCGGAGCTGTTCAGGGCGAGCAGCAGCGGCGCGGGCCCCAGCTCGATCACCCGGTGCTGTTGTGCGGCCACGAACCCCCAGGCCGCGAGCCCCCACCCGACCACCACCGCGAGGGCTCCGGCCATCGCCGTGGTGACCTGCGGGAGCGCCGCGAGACTTGTCGCCAGCAGGATCACGGACGCCGTGACCACCCGGCCGCTGCCGTGGCGGTCGACCGCGATCGCGCCCCACCAGGTGCCCGCCATGCCCGCGAGTCCGAACGCACCGATCAGCAGCCCCAGCCCGACCGGTCCGGCCTCGGATCCCACGAGCACGCCCAGGTAGGGGTACATGCTGTTCGAGGCGGCCATCACCAGGAACGTCACGGCGAGGGTCCCGACGACGGCGGGTGAGCGCAGGGGGCCCAGCCGCTCGGCGAGCGTCGAACGGACCGGCGGAACGGAGCCGACGCCGCTGCGTACCAGACCGAGGACGGTGCCCGCCGTGAGCAGCGCGACCAGCCCGAAGGCCGCCCGCCAGGAGAGCAATGACGCGAGCAGCACGCCGAGCGGAGCGCCCAACACCATCGCGAGCGCGGAGCCGGCCAGCACCACGCCGAGCGCGCGACCACCCCGGCCCGCCGGGGCGGCGGCGACGGCGGCAGCGCCCGCGGCCGGCACGTAGGCCGATGCGGCGAGCGCCCCGAGCACGCGGGTCGCGAGCAGCACCGCGAGACCGGGCGCGAGCGCCGACCCCACGTTGCACAGGGCGAACAGCACCAGCGAGCCGACCAGCACCTGCCGAGGCGGCCGCGTCCCGAGCAGCGCGCTGAGCACGGGTGCGCCGGTCGCGTACGCCAGTGCGAACACGGTGACGGTGAGGCCCGCGGCCCCGACCGTGACCGCGAGGTCGGCGGCGAGGCCGGGGAGCACCCCGGCGACCACGAAGAGGTCGGTGCCGATCGCGAACGCGCCGATCCCGAGCGGCGCGACCGCTCTCCACCCGATCCGCTCCGCCGTGCTGACCGCGTCGGTCATCTCGTCCCTCCGGACTCGTCGTAGGGCCGATGGTCCGAGCGCTCGCTCACAGCGCGCTGGCACCGCGCTGACACAGCTGACAGCCAGCTGCCGTGTCAAGATCGATGCCGCGGAGCATGTAGTCCGGTGGCTACGGTGGGACGGGTGGAACGCTCCCGCACAGTTGTGTTCGATCTCGGCGAAGTTCTCGTGCCCTCGACCGGGGTGTTGCCGCTCCTCGCGACCGAGCTCGGGGTCACGGTGGACGAGCTGGGCGCTGCCTACTGGGCCGGCCGCGCCGCCTACGACCTCGGCGGCGCGGCAGAGGACTACTGGACGGGCGTGCTGGGTGCGTTGGGGCGCGCACCCGACCCCGCGCTACTGCACCGGCTCACGGACGTCGACTCGACGAAGTGGTCCACGCTCCCGCAGGCGAGCGCCGACCTCCTCGCGTACGTGCAGGGCAGGGGCACCCGGCTCGGCATCCTGTCCAACGCCCCGGGCCCGCTCGCGGCGGCCGTACGTGCGGCGCCGTGGAGTGCGGGTGTGGCGCACCTCGTGTTCTCGGCCGAGGTCGCGCTCGTCAAGCCGGATCCGGAGATCTACGCCCGCGCCGACGCCACCTACGGCACGCAGCCGGGCGACGTCGTGTTCTTCGACGACAAGGTGGAGAACGTCGAGGCTGCGCGCGCACATGGCTGGGACGCGCACGTCTGGGGAGGGGCCGACGCCGCGCTGGCGACGCTGGCGCGCATCTGACGGGCCGTTACGGCTTGCGTGCCACCGCGCCGTACCCGGCCACCTCCACGGCGGCGGCGTCGACGCCGGCGATCTCGGGTCGCCACTGCGAGACCGGCACCAGGCCCGGCTCGACCTTCTCGAGGCCATCGAAGTAGCCGTCGATCCGCTTCGGGCTGCGCGGGATGTACGGCACCCCGCCGGTGTCGGCGTAGTCGGCGTTGGCGCGGACCAGGTCCTCGCTGGTGTCGGTGCCGTCCCACAGAATGAGGTGGCTGCCGGACGGGGTGGCGCCCATGACCGTGGCCACGATGGAGCACGCCTCGGCGTAGCCGGAGACGTGGCCGAGCACACCCATGAACAGCACCCCGATGGGCTCGTTGAAGTTCAGGATGTTCTTCGCGTCGGCCACGATCCGCTCGGGCTCATGCAGGTCCGCCTCGACGTACGCGGTGACGCCCTCGGGTGTGGTGTTCACCAGCAGCGCTCGGGCGTGTGCCAGCACGAGGGGGTCGTTGTCGACGTAGACGATGCGGCAGTCCGCGGCTGCCCGCTGCGCCACCTGGTGGGTGTTGTCCATGGTGGGCAGCCCGGTGCCGATGTCCAGGAACTGGCGGATCCCGGCCTCGGTCACGAGGTGCTGGACCGCACGGACGAGGAACTGACGGGACAGCTTGGCGAGGGAGAAGATCTCCGGGCACTTGGCGGCGAAGTCGTCGCCCGCGTCGCGATCGACCTGGTAGTTGTCCTTGCCGCCCAGCCAGTAGTTCCACACCCGCGCCGAGTGCGGAATGGTGGTGTCGATGGGGTTCGCCTGCGTCACCTGATGGACGCTACCGCGATCATGCCGAGGTCAGCGCGGCGGGAACACCGCATCCACCTCCACCTCCACGAGCCAGCCGGGCACCGGGAGGCTCTGCACCTCCAGAGCGAACCGGCTCGGCCGGGCGGGGTTGCGCACGAGCGGAGCCGACGGTTCTGCGCCGCCCAGCGGCACGAGCTCGGTGTCGCCGCTCGCCAGGTTGGTGTTGGCGAAGAACTGCCGGTAGGCGCGGTTCCAGCCGGCGTAGTCGGCGCGGTCGGTGCCGGGGGTGTTGTCGAGGAACACGCGCATGGTCGTGACGTCCTCGAGCCGCAGGCCCTGCAGCTCCAGGTTCTCCTGGATGGCGCGCAGCACGTTCATGCCCTGCGCTTCGGTGATCGTCACGCCGGTCGGGAGGGCACCGTCGGCGAACTGTGCGGTGTCGATGAACGCCTCCGGGGTGCCCTCGGCCGCCGCGGCGTTGAGCTGGGTCGGGCCGATCCCGCTGGTCTTGTAGAGGTCCGCCCCGGCGCCGAGCGCGACGCCCTGGGCGATCATCGGGTTGGCCTCGCCGTCCGGCAGGACCGCGCGGGCCGTGAACGGTTGCTCCGGCGGGGCCGCGTCGGCGGGGCCGGCGGCGCAGCCGGCGAGGAGGGCGACCGCGGGCAGGACATGGAAACAGCGCATATCGGGCTCCTTCGACGGGTCAGTTCGTGCCGGCGACGCGGCTGTGGATGGCCTCGACGACCGCGCGGGCCGAGGTGAAGGCGCCGTGTTGCCACGCGATGGCGTTGGAGAGGTGGTCGCCGGCGAAGTAGACGCGCTCGACCGGCTGCAGGAGGAGCTTGTACTCGGGGCTCGTCTGGTCCCAGGTGGCCCACGCCGACTCGGACCAGCGGGTGCGCGCCCAGCTGCCGGAGAACGACGAGACCACGTCCTTGCGGTACTTGTCGCCGTGGATCTCGGAGCCCTCGGACAGCGCCTTCGCGAGCCGCTGGCGGTGCGTCAGCGACTCGAAGGCCTGGTGGCGGCGGCCGGTGTTGTAGTAGCCGACCACCACGCCACGGTCGGAGTGGAAGTGGTCGTACGGGAACATGATCTGGGCGATGTCCTTGTCGGTGTTGCTGGCGCCGCCGTAGATCCGGTCGTCGGTCTCCCACCACCGCCGCGAGTACTCGATCCCGAGCTTTCCCGAGCTCGTCCGCCCGGCCGCGCCGAGCGCCGCGACGACGTCGCCGGGGAGGTTGTGGTCCAGGCGCGGCACGAGGTGCGGCGGGATCGTGCAGATCAGGTAGTCGGCGGTGAGCGACTGTGCGCGCCCGCCCTCCCGGAACTCGACGGTGACGCCGTCGGGGACGTTGCGCAGGCCCGTCACCTCGGCGCCGAACCGCACTTTGCCGGCCCCGATGCGGTCGAGAAAGGCCTGGTAGATGCGGTCCATGCCGCCCACCGGGGTGAGCATGAGCATCGCCTGGTCGTACTCGAAGTCGAAGGCGAAGTTGCGGCCGATGCCGCTGCGGATGACGTCGGACATCCCGTGGGGCTGCAGCTGGGTGCCGTACGCGGTGCCGGCGCCGGGCTCGCTCGAGTATCCGCTCCGGGTGGAGCCGACGTACCGACCATCGGTGCCGAGGTCGCCGAACTCGGTGAGGAACTCGGCGAGCGCGTGCTTGTCGTCGGCGCTCAGCACGTCGTCGAGCGCGCCGCGCGAGGCCGCCTTCTGCAGCAGCTCGGCGACGTAGCCGTAGGTGTCCGCCTTGGCCGCGCGGTAGGTGATCGAGGTCTTCGACAGCGGGGTGTCGCTCGCGTAGTTGATCACTGTGTTGGCGTTCTGGTTGCCGAACGCCTGGATCTCGACGCCGAGCTCGCGGCAGTAGTCGAGCGTGATGTGGCTCTGCGGGATGCGGGTGGCGCCGACGTTGATGTAGTGGCCTTCGGCGAAGGTGCAGCGCTGGGTCTCGCCGTTCAGGTCGGTCTCCTCGGTGCCGCCGCGCACCGACCACACCCGCCCGCCCGGCCGGCCCCGCGCCTCCAGCACCGTGACCTCGTAGCCGGCCTTGCCCAGCTCGTAGGCGGCGGCGAGGCCGGCGGGCCCGGCGCCGAGGATCGCCACCGAGTGTCGACCGGGTGCCTGCCCGATGAGGTCGCCCGCCGACGGTGGCCGGAACGGCGCCGCCGCGGCGGCCGGGGCGAGCCCCACCGCTGCCATCGCCCCGTACATCATCCCGGCGCCCCCGGTGGCGCCGAGGCCCTTCATGAACGATCTTCGCGTGACGGTCACGGGCACCGATCGTGGGCAGCCGGTGCGACGGCCCGGGGAACGCGTCGCAACGTTTCCCGGCGTCGTGAGCGGGAGATCGCGTCGGAGTTCTCACTCGGGCGGTGCCGGCCGACCCGCACCGGCAACCCGGCTGCAACATGATCGCCCTAACGTCCGCCGCATGTCGGCGCTCGCGGACGCCATTGCCCGCTCGTTCTCCGCTGCGGAGCCCGACCGTCCCGCGGTGTCGCCGCTGCGCGCGCTGGGACGGCGGAGACTGTCCGGGGTCGAGGTGCTCGCCCAGTCGGTGGCCACCACGGCGCCCGCCGCGTCCATGGTGGCGTTGCCGGTGGCGATGCTGCAGACCGGTGACCTGTTCACCGGACTGCTGACCGTGGCAGGCGCCACCGTGCTGATCATGCTGGTGGCCCTGTGCGTCACGCAGTTCACCCGGCGGCAGGCGGCCGCGGGAGGCCTGCACAGCTTCGTCTTCCAGGGCCTCGGGACGCCGGCCGCGCTGGCCACCGGCGTGGCGATCCTGGTCAAGTTCCTCGGGAGCGCCACCCTCACGCTCTACAGCGGGTGCCGGGTGGTCACGCTGCTGCTCGCGCACCTCGGGGTTGATGCGAGTCGGGCCCTGGTCGTCGGCCTGGTCACCGCCGTGGTGCTGGCTGTGCTGGTGTGCGGCGCCCGGGTCGGGGCGATCGCGATCCTCGCGGTCGAGCTGTGCTCGTTGCTGTTCATCGTCGGCCTGTCGGTGCTGCCGGCCGCGGGCACCGTCGCCCCGGCGCCGCAGCCGATGGGCACCGCACACGGCGTGCTCTACCTCGCGCTCGCCGCGATCTTCTCGCTGGCCGGGTTCGAGAGCGCCACGTTCTTCGGGCCGGAGGCGAAGCGCCCGATGGTGACGGTCACCCGCACCGTGCTGCTCACCCCGATGCTCTGCGGCGCGCTGTTCGTCCTCGCGGCGTGGGCGGCGTGGACGGGGCACAGCGCCACGCTGATCAACGCCTACCTGTACGGCACCGCCTCGGGCGTGCCCGCTCCGCTCGTCGTCGCGCTGGAGCTCGGCATCTGCTGTTCCTGGCTGGCCTCGGCCACAGCGTCCTCGCACGCGGCGTCGCGGCTGGTCTACTCGCTGAGCGTCGAGCGGCTGCTGCCCGCACGCCTCGGGCACGTGCATGCCCGCTTCCGCACGCCCGACGCGGCGATCGGCGCCATCGTGGCGGCGGTGGCCGCCGCGGCGCTCGTCCTCAGCGAGATCACGACGGTCGACGACGTGGTACGCCACGTCGTGCGTGCGATGGTCGTCACCGCGTACGTGCTGGTGGCCGCCGCGTCGGTGCGGTTCCTGCTGCGCATCCGGGAGCAGACGCCCGTCGTCATGGTGGCCGGGGCGCTGGGCGCCGCCGCGGGAGTCGCGCTGCTGGGGTACCTGCTGGTCGCGGTCGTGCTCGACGGGCGGGTCGGGACGGCCGCGGTGATCGTCGCCCTGCTCACGGCCGGCCCGCTCTGGCAGCGCTACCTGCGGCGCCGGCGCCCGGCCCGGCTCGACGGGGTGGGCGCGTTCGACTGCGCGGAATCGGCCGACGTCCTCCCCGGGGCGGGCGCCTTCGCCGCCGACGCCGCCGGCAACGTCGTACTCGTCAGTGCCGAGCGCCGGACGAGCTGATGGTCGTGCGCGATCGCGAGCCCGCCGGACACGAACCCGCCGCCGCGCGCAAGGCGTTGGCGTTGCTCGAGGCGGTGGCGAAGCTCGGACCCGGTGCGCCGGCCCGGGACATCTCGCGGGAGAGTGGCATCCCGCCGGCCACCGCGTACCGGTTGCTCAACCTGCTGGTGGCCGATGGGTACCTGGTGCGGATCGCGGACCTCTCCGGCTTCGCGCTCGGCCGTCGCACCCGCGAGCTCGCCGGGGCGGTGCCGGAGGCCGCCTCCGACACGGGGTTCCGTCCGGTCGGCGCGGTGGTCGAGGAGTTGCGGGCCCGGGTCCGGTTCGGGATCTTCGTCGCCTCCTACGCCGACGGCCGGGTGCGGCTCGTCGACCGCGACCCGGATCACGAGCTGACCAGCGAGAGCGCGATCCGCACGCACCTGCACGCCTCGGCCATCGGGAAACTGCTGCTCGCGCAGCGCCCCGAGCTCGCCCCGGCGCCCCTGCGAGCCGTGACCGCCCGCACGATCACCCGGGCGGACGCGCTCACGGCCGAGCTGAGCACGATCCGGGAGAGCGACGTGGCCCGCGAGGTCGACGAGCTCCGGCGGGGTCGCTCGGCACTCGCCGTGCCGGTGCGCGACCGGAGCCGGGCGGTGGTCGGGTGCCTCGTCGCCATCGGGCGGACCGGGCGGATCGGGGTGGAGGACGCGGGTCTCGCGCGGCTGCTGCGCCGGTACGCCGATCGGACCCTGTCGCCCGGGTGACTCGTGGCAGCTATCGGCCGTGGGCGAGGATGACCCGGTGACGGACGCGCAGCGGGACGCCGGTGAGGCGGCGGTGATCGCCGCCATCGGCTCGTCGGTGCGCCGGGCCCGGCGGCGCACCGGGCTGTCCACCCGCGAGCTGGCGCAGCGGGCGTCGCTGTCGCAGCCGTTCCTGTCCAACATCGAGAACGGCCGCTCGTCGCCGAGCGTGGCCACCCTGTACAAGCTGGCCGCCGCGCTCGGCATCGGCGCCACCGACCTGCTCCCCGCGACCCCCGACGAGGGCATCGTCGTCGTCCGCGCGGGTCAGGGGGTGACCACCGGCATGGACGAGACGCCGGGGGTCGCGCAGTCGACCCTCCTGGCGGGTGCACCGGGTCGGTTGATGGAAGCTCGCCGTGCCATGATCGGGCCTGGGCAGCCGGCTGGCAGCTGGTTCGACCACGGTGGTGAGGACTTCCTGCACGTGCTCGACGGGGTACTGCGGGTCGAGTTCGGCACCGGCCGGGTCGAGGAGTTGCAGGTCGGCGACTCGCTCTGGCACGAGGGAGCCATCCCGCACCGCTGGCGGGTGGGGCCCGACACCGGTGCGAGCCTGCTCCTCGTCACCGCCCGGGTGCCGGGGGACGAGCACGTGTGATTTCCCGGGGTGATTTCTCAGGGAAATCGCAACACGCCGGAAACAAGACGACACCCGACCGTGACGGGGCCGACCTAGCGTTCGGGCCCTCCCCGAACCGAAGGACACCGCCGATGCGTTCCTCCCACCGCTGGCGCGCCGTGTTGGCTGTCACCGCCGCGGCCGCCGTGCTCGCCATGGCCGGCTGCGGTGACGCGGGCCGCCGCGACACCGCGCCCACGGACAGCAACGCGGCGGCCTCCGACAAGCCGCGGCTGGCGATCGTCTACTACCCGCAGTTCCGGGACGGGTCGTGGGGCGAGGCGGCGCTCACCGGCGCCCAGAAGCTCAAGGACGCCGGCGCGATCGCCGACTTCGCCGTGCAGGAGAACGTGAACCCCGGGGCCGACGGCGTGCGCGCGCTGCGCAGCTTCGCCGAGCAGGGCTACAACCCGATCATCGCCCACTCGTTCAACTACGGCGACGACGTGAAGCAGGTCGCGGCCGATTTCCCGGGCACGATCTTCGCCTACGCGGGCGGCTTCGGTGACGTCAAGGACAACGTCGCCGACTACTCCCAGCCCTTCTGGGAGGCCACCTACCTGGAGGGCATCCTCGGTGCCGGCGTGACGCCCGGGGGGAACGTGGCCGGGGCCGGCGGGTTCGACATCCCGGTGTGCCGGGCGATGTACAACTCCTACCTGGACGGCGCGAAGCTCGTGCGACCCGACACCACCGGTTCGTTCGTCGCGGTCGGCGACTGGTCGGACGTGCAGCGGGCCAAGGAGGCCGCACTCGCCCAGGCCGACCAGGGCGCCACGATGTTCGTCGGCTGCGGGCAGGGCCCCACGTTCGGGCAGATCGAGGCCGCCACCGAGCGCGGCGCCGTGGCGAACGGGTACACCGGCGACATGTCAGGGCTCTCGGGCCAGGTGCTGGCGTCGTTCACCTGGAACCTCGACAAGGTCTTCGAGCCGATGGTGGCCGACGTCGCGGCCGGCAAGGTCAACCCGACGCGCTACTACGAGGTCGGCATGGCCCAGGACGCGATGGACGTCGTGATCAACCCGGCGTGGCAGGACCGGATCCCGGCCGACGTGATGGCGACCTACGAGCAGAAGCTCGCCGACATCCGCAGCGGGGCGTTGACGGTCCCGATGAACACGCAGTGACCCACGCCGCGTCCCTGCACGGGATCCGGCGCAGTTTCGGCGCCGGAGCGCCCGCGCTCGACGGCGTCGACCTGGAGGTGCGGGCCGGCGAGGTGCACGCCCTGCTCGGCGAGAACGGGGCGGGCAAGACCACGCTGATGCGGATCCTCGCCGGCCTCGACCGGCCCGACGAGGGCACGATCGAGGTGGAGGGCCGCCCGGTCGACGAGTTCAGCCCCCGCGCGCTGCGCGAGCGTGGTGTGGCGATGGTCCAGCAGCACTTCACGCTGGTGCCGACGCTGACCGCGGGGGAGAACCTCGCGCTCGCCCGCCCGTCGGGGCGGCTGCGCCCGGGGGCCCGGCAGGCGCGCCGCCGGGTGGACGAGCTGGCGGAGCGCTACGGGCTCCCGGTGCGCGCCGACGTGCCCGTGGACCGGCTCTCGGTCGGTGAGGAGCAGCGGCTGGAGATCCTGCGTGCGCTCGACGCCGACGCCCGGCTGCTCATCCTGGACGAACCGACGGCCGTGCTCGTCGACGCCGAGGCGGCGACGCTCCTCGGGGTGTGTCGCGCCCTCGCCGAGGACGGCCGGGCGGTCGTGATCATCACGCACCGGCTGGCCGAGGTGTTCGCCGGCTGCGACCGCGTCACGGTGTTGCGGCGGGGCGCGGTCGTGTGTGCGGGCGAACCGGTGTCGCGGCACGACCGCGCGAGCCTCGCGAGCCTGATGGTCGGCACGGAGCTGTCGGCCGGAACGCGCGATCCGGACCTCCCACCGGGTCCGCCCGTCGCGCGGCGCCCACCCGCGGACACCCGTGGCGGCGAGATCCGCCTGCGGCTGGACGGCGCGGCCCGCGGCCGACTGCAGCCGCTCGACCTGGAGGTCCGGGCTGGCGAGGTGCTCGGCGTCGCCGGGGTGGACGGCAACGGCCAGGCCGAGCTGGAGGAGCTGCTCGCCGGGATCGCCGCACCGGACCGGGGCAGCGTCACCGTCGACGGCACGCCGGTGCCCGTGGCCACGCCCCGGGAGCGGGTCGCCCACGGAGTGGCCTACGTCCCCGCCGACCGCTACCGCCGTGCCCTCGCGGGCCCGCTCACGCTCGCCGACAACCTCGAGCTGGGCCGCGGCGCCCGGCGCCGCCAGCCCCTCGCCCGGCGCGAGGAACGCGCCGGGCCGGTCCTCTTGGAGTGGGACGTGCGGGGCAGCGGGCCGGCCGCGGCCGCGGCGAGCCTGTCGGGAGGGAACGCCCAGAAGCTCGTGCTCGCCCGCGAGCTCGCGGCGCGGCCACGGTTGGTCGTCGCCGCTCAGCCCACCCGCGGCCTCGACCCCGAGGCCGCCCGGATGATCAGCGAGCGGATCCTGGCCGCGGCCGCCGACGGGGCTGCCGTCGTGTGGTTCGGCGCCGAGCTCGACGAGCTCTTCGCCGTGGCCGACCGGCTCGTGGTGCTGGCCGGCGGGCGCGCCACCGAGCCGTTCACCCGGCCGTACGACCGCGGCGCCGTCGGCCTCGCGATGGCGGGAGGGCACCACTCGTGACCCTGACCAGCACCCCGACGCCCGCGCCTGCGTCCGGCCGCGGCCCCGACGGCATGCTGGCGCGCATCCTGCACGGCCCGGGCGGGCGGCGCGGCCTCGTCGCCGTCCCGGTGGGCGCGGTGCTCGCCGCGCTCGTCGTCGGCGGCGTGCTCATGGCCGTGGAGGGGGTGGCGCCGCTCTCCGCGTACGGCGAGGTGGTGCTCGGGGTGGTCGGGCGCACGCGCGGGCTGATCGACACCGCGGTCACCGCCACCCCGCTGATCCTGCTCGGTCTCGGCATCGCCGTGGCCTACCGGGCGCGGGTGTTCACGATCGGCGCTGAGGGCCAGTACATCGCGGGCGCGCTCGCGGGCACGGCATGGGCCACGGTCGGCCCGCCGCTGCCGCCCGTGCTGCTCCTCATCAGCGCGCTGGCCGTCGCCGTGCTCACCGGCGCAGCGTGGGCCGGGGTCACCGCGTGGATGCTGGCCCGGTTCGGGGCGAGCGTGGTGATCACGAGCCTGCTCCTCAACTACGTGGCGGCCGCCGCGCTGGCCTGGGCCGTGCGGGTGGGCATCCGCGACCCCGACTCGTTCACCCCGCAGAGTCGGCCCCTCGGGGACGCCACGCTGCCCGACATCCCCGGCACCGCCATCCACCTGGGCTTCTTCTTCGCGCTGCTCGCGGTGCCCGCGCTCGCCGTGGTGCTGCGGCGCACCCGCTTCGGCTTCCGGGTGGAGGTGCTCGGCGCCAACCCCGAGGCCCTGGCCGTGAACGAGGCCCGGCCGGCGTGGACCCGCTTCGCCGTGCTCGCCCTCGCCGGGGCGTTCGCGGGGTCCGCCGGGTTCGTCGAGGTGGCCGGCACCACCGGGCGGATGACGCCCGCGTTCGCCACGGGCTACGGCTTCACGGCGATCATCGTCGCGCTGCTCGGGCGGCTGCGTCCGCTCGGCGTGCTGGTCGCGGCGCTCCTGCTCGCCGGGCTCACGGTCGGCTTCGACGAGGCCGAGCGCGTGTTCGTCATCCCGTCCGCGACGGTCGGGGTGATCCAGGCGCTGATCGTCGTCTTCTTCGTGGCCGGTGACGCCCTGAGCCGGCGTCCCAGCAGGCGGGGGAAGCGCTGATGGACACCCTGTTCACCCTCGCGACCCTCGCCGCGGCGATCCGGCTCGCGATCCCGGTGGCCGTCGCCGCGCTGGGCGAGGTGATCACCGAACGGGCCGGCGTGCTCAACCTGGGCCTCGAGGGCACCATGCTGTTCGGGGCGCTCGCCGGCTACCTGGCCACCGTCGCGGGCGGCACCCCGTGGTTGGGGCTCGGGGGCGGTCTCGCGGCCGGTGCGGCGTGCGGCGCCGTGCTCGCGCTGCTCATGGTGGTGGTGCGGGCCGACCAGATCGTCACCGGGCTGGCGTTCACGCTGTTCGCCGGATCGGCCACCACGTACCTGTTCGAGCAGTCCTACACGATCGGCCAGGCGCCGCCGCGGATCCCGAGCCTCGTCGATGGCGCCGCTCGTCGTGATCGTTCTCGTCGTACTGGCCGCGGTGTGGTTCCTGCTCACCCGCACCACGGCCGGGCTCGTGCTGAGCGCGGCGGGTGAGGCCCCGGAGGCGGTGGACGCCCTCGGGTATCGCGTCGCGCGGGTGCGCTCGGTGGCCACCGTGACCGGCAGCGCGCTCGCCGGGCTGGCCGGGGCCATGCTCGTCTGCGGACCGCTCGGGCTCTTCGTCCAGAACGTCACGGCGGGCCGCGGCTGGGTGGCGCTGGCGCTGGTGGTCTTCGCCCGCTGGCGCCCGGGCCGGGCCGTGGCCGGGGCATTGCTCTTCGGGCTCTGCGACGCCGCCCAGCTGCGGCTGCAGGGCACCGCGACAGCGATCCCGTACGAGGTGTTCCTCGCCCTGCCCTACGTGGTCACGCTGCTCGCGCTCATGGTGCGGGCCCGGCGCAGCGGCACGCCCGCGGCGCTCGCGGTGCCGTTCGTACGAGGGGGGACGTAGTGCCCGATCTGCGCGTGGGACCGGCGCTCGTCGTGCCGGTGACCGCCGAGCCGTTCACGGGGTACGTCGAGGTCACCGGCGGGGAGATCACGCACCTCGGCCCAGCGCCGACCGCGGGGCCCGCGGCGGAGACCGTCTCGGCTCCCAGCCGGATCGTCATCCCCGCGTTCGTCAACACGCACTGCCACACCAGCCAGCAGCTCGGCCGCGGCCTCGGCGACGACCTCGGCCTGCTGACCTGGCTGCACGAGCGGATCTGGCCCTACGAACTGGCGCTCGACGAGTCCGACTCCGAGCTCTCGGCGCTCGTCTGCGCGATCGAGCAGATCCGCAACGGCTGCACCCTGCTCGCCGACCCGGGCGGCCGGCACGTCGACGGGATGGCCCGCGGCATCGCCGCCGCCGGGATCAGGGCCCTGCTCGGGCGCAGCGCCATGGACTCCGGCGACGGCCGCCCCGAAGGCGACCGGGAGACCACCGCCGAGGTGCTCGACGCGCAGGACGAGCTGGTCGAGCGCTGGCACGGCACGGGGCTGCTGCGCTTCTCCTACACCCTGCGCACGATCTTCAACTGCTCCGACGAGCTGATCGGCGCCACGATGGAGCGCGCCCGGAAGCTCGGCACCGTCGTGCAGATGCACGTGGCCGAGATGCCCGAGGAGAACGAGCACTCGGTGGCCACCCGCGGCGTGACCACCGTCCGGCACCTGGAGCGGCTCGGCGCGCTCGGCCCCGACCTCCTCGCCGTGCACGCCACCTGGGTGGACGACGAGGAGATCGCGCTGCTCGCCGAGCGTGGATGCCCGGTCTCGCACAACGCGGCGTCCAACCTGAAGATCCTCGGCACGCCGCGGATCGCCGACATGCTCGACGCGGGCGTGCACGTGGCGCTCGGCACCGACGGGGCCCCGTCCAACAACCGGATGAGCATGATCGACGAGATGTGGCTCGCCGCGATCGTCCAGAAGGGCGTGCGGCGCGACCCCACCGTGCTCCCGGCGGGGCGCGTGCTGCGGATGGCCACCGTCGACGGCGCCACCGCGCTCGGCATGGGGGACGTCATCGGCTCGCTCGAGGTCGGGAAGCGGGCCGACCTCGTGGTGCTCGATCCGTTCACCCCGAACTTCGCCACCGCGGCCGACCCGGTCGCCGCGCTGGTGACCGCGTGCAAGTCCGAGAACGTCGAGTCCGTGCTCTGCGACGGCGAGTGGGTGCTGCGCGAGCGGCGCCTCACCCGCATCGACGAGGCCACGGTGCTCGCCGAGGCAGCCGACCGGGCCGCAACGGTGCGCCGCCGGTTGAAGATCTGAATATGGGAGGAACCGTGTCCGAAACACCGCCGCAAACCCTGCCCACCGTCGACGTCAGCTCGTTCGCCACCGGTGCCCCGCCCAGCCCCGAGCAGGACGCAACCGCCGCGGAGATCGACCGGATCTGCCGCGAGATCGGGTTCTTCCTCATCGCGGGCCACGGCGTCGAGCCGGAGGTCAAGGCCGCGATGTTCGACGCCATGCACGGCTTCTTCGCGCTCCCGGTGGAGGAGAAGCTGGAGATCGCGATCGGCAAGTCGGCCAACCACCGCGGGTACGTGGGGATCGCGGCCGAGAAGAGCGACGAGGAGGGTGCGGCCGACCTCAAGGAGTCGCTCGACACCGGCGGCGAGCACGGCCCCGACCACCCCGAGGTGAAGGCCGGCATCCCGACGTTCGGGCCGAACCAGTGGCCCTCCGACCCGGCGTTCCGGGAGGCGTGGGAGGCCTACCGCACCCAGGCGATCGAGGCGGCGCAGCGGGTGCAGCGGGCGATGGCGCGGGCGCTCGGCCAGCACGACGAGTTCCTGCTCGACCGGCCCGGCGGGGAGGTCATGTACCACCTGCGCCACCTGCACTACCCGCCGCAGGAGACGGTGACGCCCGGCCCCGACCAGCTCGGCTGCGGCGCCCACACCGACTACGGCACCGTCACGTTGCTCGCCGACGACGGCGTGGGCGGCCTGCAGGTGATGACGCGCGACGGCACGTGGATCAATGTCGGCATCCCCGACGACCTGCTCGTCGTCAACATCGGCGACCTGATGGCGATCTGGACGAACGACCGCTGGGTGTCCAACCCCCACCGCGTGGTGAACCCGCCGCAGACCGACCGGTACTCGATGCCGCTCTTCGTCACCCCGCCGTTCCACGCCGAGATCAGCTGCCTCCCGGCCTGCCTGGAGCCGGGGGAGGAGCCGAAGTACGAGCCGCAGGTGTCGGGGCCGTACCTGATGGGCCGCCTGAACGCCACCCACACCTACCGCAACCCGCTCCTGGCGGCTGCCGAGTCGGTCTGACCGAGGGCACGCCGGAGCGCCGCGGGCGTGTGGCCGGTGTGCTCGCGCACGGTGCGCGTGAGGTGGGCCTGGTCGGCGAAGCCGAGGTCGGCGGCCAGCAGGGCGAGGCTGCGCGCGCCGAGCAGGACCGACATCACGACGTACTGGGCGTCGTGGAACCTGGCGTGCGGCGGCCAGGCGTCGTTGAAGGCGTGTTGCGCCGCGAGGTCGGGGACCACCACGTCGGCGAGCAGCGCGCCGAGCGCGGTCACCACCGCGACGGCGCCGACGACGATCCTGGGCCAGCGGGTCATCTCTGTGCCCTCTCCTTCTTCTTGTGGGCGCGCAGGAAGGCGTCGACGACCTCCGGCACGTAGCCGTCGGGGATGTGTTCGCCGGCGAGCAGGCGGCGGAAGAACAGCGGTCCGACGAGCTGGTCGACCGCAAGATCGGTGTCGAGCCGCGGGGGGAGCTCGCCCCGCTCCTTGCCGGTGTCGACGATCCCGCGCAACACCCGGGTGCCGGCCCGGTAGAGGGCGTCCTTCATCTCGGCGTAGGTGGCGTCCACCGCCGCCCGCTCGACCACCACCCGGATCGCGCGATCGGTGGTCGGCTCGTGCAACATCGCACGGCTGGCCGCCAGTTCGCGGAGGAGATCGCCGCGCAGGTCGCCGGTCGGCTCGGTGTGGGCCACCGCGATGTGGTGCGCCAGCGTGTCGCGGACCAGCGCGGGAGTGTCGGGCCAGTGCCGGTAGAGCGTCGTGCGTCCGACGCCGCTCCGCTCGGCCACGGCCACGTGCGTGACGCCGGCCCACCCCTCTTCCACCAGCAGGTCGCGCGCCGCGGCCAGGGCGCGTGCCCGGCTGCGCACCGCACGTGGATCCATCGAAACCTCATTCTGGAACAACTTGCCCCATATCTATGGGGCAGAATGTGCCAGAGGTGGGTGCCAGCCATGATCGCCCGAAATGCCGAGATCATGCGGCGATGTAGCCGCGGTGGCGGAGCTCGTGCGCGACGGACCGTGCGATCTGCGCCGGGTAGCTGTACACGGTGGATGCGTCGAAGCGCAGGATCGTCCAGCCGAGCCTGACGAGGATGGCCTCGCGGAGGAGGTCCTTGTGCGCCCGGGCCTGCTTGCGGTGGTCGTCGCCGTCGTACTCGATCGCGAGCTTCACCGACGGGTAGGCCAGATCGAGCCGCCGCGTCCGCCCGCCGGCCTCCACCTCGAACTGGACGCACGGCGGCGGTAGGCCGTGACCGTGCAGCGCCATCCGGATCCGGGTCTCCATCGGTGACTCGGCCTTCGCATCGGCGAGGCGCAGCACCCGGTTGATGTGCCGGCCGCCCCAGGAGCCCGAGTGTCGTACCCGCATCTGCAGGACGTCCGCCAGGTCGATCCTGCAGTTGTAGGCGATCGCGTCGACCGCGACGACCTTCTCCCGCAGCGCGGACACCCAGCGGGCGAGGTCGAACGCGGTGCGCACGGAGGTGGTGATCCCGTACGGCCCGGCCACGGTGGTCTCGGCGAGATCGACGAGGTCACGGTGTACCCGCAGGCCCGGGCAGCGGTAGGACTGGCCGCCGGTGCGCAGCATCAGCACCTCGGCCGGGGCGTCGGCGGGTCCGCAGGATGCGCCGAGCAGCTCGGCCGCCGAGTAGCCGGCGAGCACTCCGCGCCCGTCGACCAGTACGGCCGCGGCGGCGGAGCGCAGCGCGAGGTCCGGTTCCAGGTCGGCGGGGGCGTAGACGTCGGGGAACAACCGCTGGAACCGCGGCCCGCGCAGTTGCCCCGAGGTGAGCAACCCGGCAGCGACGGCAGCAGAGCCCCGGAATGGTGCGGTGAGATCGAGGAACATGACCGGCACAGACGACGCCCGGCCGCTTCCGGTTCCATGATCCCCGGTATCGGTTGCCCACGGTCGTGCTCACAACCATCAGCAACCGATACCTCGGATCACGCGCGCCGAGATCCGAGGTATCGGTTGTTCGTTGTCGTGGTCGCAGCGATGAGCAACCGATACTGCGGATCTCGGGCGGCGGTGCCGAGGCCGCGGCGGCGGCGCTGACGATCGCCGGCCGGCGCTGCCTACACTTCCCGCCATGGCTCGTGTCCGTCCGGGAGAGGCCGCCAATCCCGCTCCGCCCACCGTGCAGCGCGTGCGGCTGCGGTTCGCCAAGCGGGGGCGGCTGCGGTTCCTCTCCCACCGAGACGTGGCGCGCAGCTTCGAGCGGGCGGTGCGGCGGGCGGGGGTGCCGGTGGCGCACTCGCACGGGTTCAGCCCGCACCCGCGCCTGTCGTGGATCGGGGCGGCGCCCACCGGCACCGCCAGCGAGGCCGAGTACATGGAGATCGGGCTGACGCGCCCGGTGGACCCCGCGGCGCTCGCCACCGCCCTGGACGCCGCGCTGCCCGACGGGCTCGACGTGCTCGCGGCCGCCGTTGCCGAGGGGGCGCCGCTGGCCGAGCGGATCGAGGCCAGCAGCTGGGTGGTCGAACTGCCCGGCGTCGAGACCGGCGCGTTGCGGGCGGCGCTCTCCGCGCTGCTCGCGCGAGAGTCGGTCGTCGTCGAACGCGTCACACCGTCCGGACGCCGCATGATCGATGTCAGGGCCGCCCTCGTGCGCGCCGACGTGCGGGATCCGGCCCCGGAGGGTGCTGCACCGTCGGGTGGCTCGACGGCGATCCCCCCCGATCGGGCGGGAGTCTGTGCGATACTGACGGCGGTCGTGCGGCAGACGACACCCGCCGTTCGACCCGACGACGTGTTGGGTGCACTCGATGTTGTCGCGGGCCTCAGGCCGCCATCGCCCGCCAGGGCGACCCGGACGGCCCAGGGACTGCTCGACCATCAGGGCGACCTGGCTGATCCTCTCGGCTCTGACCGGGTCACCACCCGGGCCTGATCCGGCGGATCAGCACTGGGTGCACCGGTGCCCACACAGGGCGGCCGGCCCCGGCTCGACGTCGAGGAGTGCCGCCCTCCCGGGGCGGAGCGAGACCCAGGATTGCTCGTCGCGCAGCGCGGCGAGAAAGAACTGCACGTGGCCCCTGCGCGGCCGCCTCCGGACCGGAGGCGCCCGGGGGCGGAGGAGCTGGATGTCGAATACTGAATCGCCCGCCGGTGGACCCGGCGGGCAAATCACCGTACCCGCCCTGGACGACCTGCCGGAAAGGATGCGGGTGCACGCGCTCGCCAGAAGGCTCGCACGAACCAGCCGTGAAGTGCTCGCGGCACTGGCCTCACTGGGCGTCGAGGTGCGCAGCGCCCAGTCCAGCGTCGAGCGGAAGGTGGCCGAGCAGGTGGCCGCCAAGCTCGACCCCGAGACGGAGCAGCTCGCGGCGCAGGACACCGCGCCGCAGGAGCCGGATGAACAGGCGGCCGAGCCCGGTGCCCCGCTGGCACCGGTCTTCGCCCCGCCCGCTCCGCTGTTCCAGGCCCCGTCGCGGTCCAAGCGCAAGCGCGCGGAGCCCACGCCGGTCGAGCGTCCGGCCGAGCCGCCGGCCACCGACACCGCCGACCCGGCCGAAGCCGCTGACACCGCTGACACCAACCGCGGCGCTGCCACCGACGACGACGGCGACGACTCCGATGACGGCAACGGTCGCCGCCGCAGGCGCCGCGGGCGCCGTGGTCGCGGTCGCGGCCGTGGCGTGGACGGCGCCGACGACGAGACCGCCGACGACGAGACCGAAGGCGGCAGCACCGGCGGGTCCGGTGACGACGCCGCCGAGTCCGGCGAGGGCGACTCCTCGGACGACTCCGAGGACGAGGGCGAGCAGGACGACGCCTCCGAGGGCGACGACGGGGGCGCCTCGCGCAGGCGCCGTCGCCGGCGTCGCCGCCGCGGCTCGGGTGACGACGCGGCCGACGGGGCCGACGAGGTCGACCCGCCCAACACGGTCACCAAGGTGCGCACGCCGCGTGAGCAGCGCGACGACGAGGGCGACGGCGTCCAGAGCGTCCGGGGCTCCACCCGGCTGGAGGCCAAGCGCCAGCGCCGCCGCGACGGCCGCGACGCCGGCCGCCGCCGGGTTCCGATCCTGTCGGAGGCCGAGTTCCTGGCCCGCCGCGAGTCCGTCGACCGCTCGATGGTCGTGCGCGAGCGGGGCGACCGCGTGGAGATCGCGGTGCTCGAGGACGACGTCCTCGTCGAGCACTTCGTCAACAGCGCCAGCGGCCGCGACGGTGGCACCGGGAAGTCGCTGGTCGGCAACGTCTACCTGGGTCGCGTGCAGAACGTGCTGCCCAGCATGGAGGCCGCGTTCGTCGACATCGGTCGCGGCCGCAACGCCGTGCTCTACGCCGGCGAGGTCGACTGGGACGCCGCCGGTCTCGGCGGCAAGCAGCGCCGCATCGAGCAGGCGCTGTCCAGCGGCGACAGCGTGCTCGTGCAGGTCACGAAGGACCCGATCGGGCACAAGGGTGCCCGGCTCACCACCCAGATCAGCCTGGCCGGCCGCTTCCTCGTCTACGTGCCGAGCGGCGGCGCCGCCGGGATCAGCCGCAAGCTGCCCGACATCGAGCGCAAGCGGCTCAAGGACATGCTCAAGGAGATCGTCCCCAGCGAGGCCGGGGTGATCATCCGCACCGCCTCGGAGGGCGTGAGCCAGGAGGCCCTCGAACGCGACGTCCGCCGGCTGCAGGCGCAGTGGGAGGTCGTGAAGGGCAAGGCCGAGGCCACCGGCCCGAGCAAGCCCAAGGCGCCGGTGCTGCTCTACGAGGAGCCCGACCTGCTCCTCAAGGTCGTGCGCGACCAGTTCAACGAGGACTTCTCCCGGCTCGTCGTCGAGGGCGACGACGCCTGGGACACGCTGCAGAACTACGTGGGGCACGTGGCACCCGAGCTCGCCCCCAGGCTGCACCGCCACGTCGGCACGAACGACGCGTTCGCCGAGCACCGGATCGACGACCAGCTGCTCAAGGCGCTCGACCGCAAGGTGTGGCTGCCCTCGGGCGGCACGCTGGTGATCGACCGCACCGAGGCCATGACGGTCATCGACGTCAACACCGGCAAGTTCACCGGTTCCGGCGGCAACCTCGAGGAGACGGTCACCCGCAACAACCTCGAGGCGGCCGAGGAGATCGTGCGCCAGCTGCGGCTGCGCGACATCGGCGGCATCATCGTCATCGACTTCATCGACATGGTGCTCGAGGCCAACCGCGACCTCGTGCTGCGCAGGCTCACCGAGTGCCTCGCCCGCGACCGCACCCGCCACCAGGTGGCCGAGGTCACCTCGCTCGGGCTCGTCCAGATGACCCGCAAGCGCGTGGGCGGTGGGCTGCTGGAGCACTTCTCCACGCCGTGCGAGCACTGCCGCGGCCGCGGTGTGATCGTCAACGCCGAGCCCGTCGTGGTCGGCGGCCAGAGCGCCGGCCGGCCGGAGCGCCTCGAACGTCCCGAACGGGAGGGGCGCCGGTCCCGCGGTGGTCGCGGTCGCCGCGAGGGCGAGGACCGCAACGGCCACGACGTGCGCAAGCCCGAGCCCGTGGCGTCCGGCAACGGGAACGGCAACGGGAACGTCGGCCACGCCGATGCGGCCGATGCCGCTGTCGCCTCCGTCGATGTCGGCGCGCCCGCCCCGGTCGTCACGCCGGCGGTGCTCGACCCGGCCCCCACGCCGGCAGATCGGTCCGACGCACCGGCTGCCGAGCCGGCGTCGCCCACCAGTAGGCGGGTGCGGCGCAGCGCTCGGCGCGGGGTGGTGCAGACCTCGCCCGCAGCCGGTCCGGTGGACGTCGCCGCCGACGCGGTCGAGGAGGTCGTCGTCGAACGCTCGGTGGCGCCCGCGTCCGCGCCGGCCGAGCCCGAAATCCCCGAGCAGGTCGCCGCGGAGCCCGCCGTCGTCGAGCCCGCGCCTGTGGAGCCCGCAGCCGTCGAGCCCGCCATCGTGGAGCCCGCAGCCGTCGAGCCCGCAGCCGTCGAGCCCGCAGCCGTCGAGGACGAGCCGCAGGAGCGGCCCCGGCGCCGTCGCGGCCGCGTCACCCGCACCGGTGGGGCGCCCACGGCCACGGCCGGCGACGCCCCCGTTGCCGCCGTGCTCACGGTGTCGAGCCAGCCGGAGCCCACCGCGGCGGCGCCCACGCCCGTGGCGGTGCCGCCGCAGTCCGAGCCCGGCCCTGCCGTCCGGCCGCGCCGGGCCCGGCGGGCGGCATCACGGCCGGCGGGCCCGCCCGCGGAGGCCGAGGGAGACCCGGCATGACCGGCTCCCGAACCCATCCGGTAACCTGGGAAATCAGCGCCGCGCTCCGAAGCAGTCGCGGCCCGTGCAGGGTTCCCTGTGCTATGACCCCCGAGCTTCAGGAGCAGTGCGTCGATGTACGCGATCGTCAAGACCGGCGGTAAGCAGTACAAGGTGGCCGTCGACGACGTGGTCACCGTCGAGAAGATCGATGGTGATCCCGGCGCCGAGGTGAGCCTTCCGGCCGTGCTCCTGGTGGACGGTGACGACGTCACCACCGACGTCGCGGCGCTCGCGGCCGCCTCGGTCACCGCCACGGTGGTCGAGCACACCAAGGGCCCCAAGATCCGCATCCACAAGTTCAAGAACAAGACCGGGTACCACAAGCGTCAGGGGCACCGTCAGCCGCTGACGAAGGTCCAGGTCACCGGCATCTCGAAGTAGCAGGAGGACGCAACCATGGCTCACAAGAAGGGTGCGTCCAGCTCGCGCAACGGTCGCGACTCCAACGCACAGCGCCTCGGCGTGAAGCGCTTCGGCGGCCAGGCCGTCAACGCGGGCGAGATCCTCGTCCGCCAGCGCGGCACCAAGTTCCACCCGGGTCTCGGCGTCGGCCGGGGCGGCGACGACACGCTGTTCGCGCTGGTCGAGGGCTCGGTCGAGTTCGGCTACGCGAAGGGCCGCAAGGTCGTCAACGTGGTGCCGGCGCAGGCCTGAGGCCTGCGACCACCAGCAGAACCGGACAACGGCGGGCCGCCCGAGGGGTGGCCCGCCGTTGTCGTGTGAGGAGAGTCGATGTCGAAGTTCGTTGACCGCGTGGTGGTTCACGCCACGGCGGGAGCGGGCGGCAACGGCTGTGCCTCCGTGCACCGGGAGAAGTTCAAGCCGCTCGGCGGCCCGGACGGCGGCAACGGCGGCCGTGGCGGGTCGGTCGTGCTGGTCGTCGACCCCGGCGTCCACACGCTGCTCGACTTCCACCACCGCCCGCACGCCATGGCTCGCAACGGCAAGCAGGGCCAGGGCGGGTTCAAGGCCGGCGCCAACGCCGAGGATCTCGAGCTGCGCGTCCCCGACGGCACCGTCGTGTTCGACGAGCACGGCGAGATCGTGGCCGACCTCGTCGGTGCCGACACCCGCTTCGTGGCGGCCGCCGGTGGGCGCGGCGGCCTGGGCAACGCGGCGCTGGCCTCGGCCGCCCGCAAGGCGCCGGGGTTCGCCCTCCTCGGCGAGCCCGGGGAGTCGTGCGACCTCGTGCTCGAGCTGCGGTCGATGGCCGACGTCGGGCTCGTCGGGTTCCCGTCGGCCGGCAAGTCGTCGCTGGTGGCGGCGTTGTCGGCGGCGCGGCCGAAGATCGCCGACTACCCGTTCACCACGCTCGTGCCGCAGCTCGGTGTGGTCACCGCGGGGGAGGACGTGTTCACCGTCGCCGACGTGCCGGGCCTGATCCCGGGCGCGTCGGAGGGTCGCGGCCTCGGGCTGGACTTCCTGCGCCACATCGAACGCTGCTCGGTGCTGGTCCACGTCGTCGACTGCGCCACCTTCGAGCCGGGACGCGACCCGGTGTCCGACGTGCAGGCGCTGGAGGACGAGCTGGCCCGCTACACGCCCGCCCTGGGCGGCGAGCTGGCCGACCGGCCCCGGTTGATCGCCCTCAACAAGGTCGACGTCCCGGACGCGGCGGAGATGGCCGAGATCGTCAAGGCCGACCTCGAGGAGCGCTTCGACTGGCCGGTGTACGCGATCTCCACCGCGTCCCGGAAGGGGCTGCGCGAGCTCGCGTTCGCGATGGCCGGGCAGGTCCACGCGCACCGCGCGGCGCAGCCGGTGGCCGAACCCACCCGGATCGTGCTGCACCCGAAGGCCGTGGACGACACCGGCTTCACCGTGGTGCCCGACCGGGAGCTGCCCGGCGGTTTCATCGTCCGCGGCGCCCGGCCCGAGCGTTGGATCCGCCAGACCGCCTTCGACAACGACGAGGCCGTCGGCTACCTCGCGGATCGTCTCGCCCGCCTGGGAGTGGAGGACGCCCTCGCCGCGGCCGGCGCGGAGCCGGGTTGCCCTGTCACGATCGGGAACGTCACGTTCGACTGGGAGCCGAGCACCCCGTCCGGCGTCGCCGTGATGATGTCCGGCCGCGGCACCGACCGGCGCCTCGAGCAGAGCGACCGGGTGTCGGCCACCGACCGCAAGGCCGCCAGGGCGGAACGCCGCAGGGCCCGCACGGACGAGGAGCTGTGGGCGGAGGACGACTGATGCCGACGCTCGGGGCGGGGGAAACGCGGTGAGTGCGCGGGCACAGCTGGCTGCGGCCCGCCGCGTCGTCGTCAAGGTCGGGTCCTCCTCGCTCACCAGCCTCGACGGTGGGATCGACCCGTCGCGGCTGTCGGCGGTGGTCGATGCGCTGGCGGCGCGGCGGGAGGCCGGGAGCCAGGTCGTACTCGTCTCGTCCGGGGCGATCGCGGCCGGGCTCGCCCCGCTCGGGCTCTCCCGCCGTCCCCGTGACCTCGCCACCCAGCAGGCCGCCGCCGCCGTCGGGCAGCTCCTGCTCGCGGAGGCGTACGCGGCGGCGTTCGGCCGGCACGGGCAGCCGATCGGCCAGGTGCTGCTCACCGCGGACGACATGATCCGCCGCTCGCACTACCGCAACGCCCAGCGCACGCTGGAGCGGCTGCTCGGGCTCGGGGTGTTGCCGGTCGTCAACGAGAACGACACGGTGGCCACCGACGAGATCCGGGTGGGCGACAACGACCGGCTCGCCGCGCTGGTGGCGCACCTGATCGGCGCCGAGGGCCTGGTGCTGCTCTCCGACGTCGACGGCCTCTACGACGGGGATCCGCGCCGCCCCGGGTCCCGGCTGCTGTCCGAGGTGGAGGCCCCGGCCGACCTGGAGGCGGTGCAGGTGGCCGGCGCGCGGGCCGACTCGCTGGGCACCGGCGGCATCGCCACCAAGATCACGGCGGCCGCCATGGCCGCCGCGGCCGGCATCCCGGTGCTGCTCGCCTCGGCCGAGGACGTCGGCGCGGCCCTCGACGTGGCCGAGGCGGGGCCCAAGGTCGGCACGGCGTTCCGGCCGTCGGGTCGCCGGATGTCGGCGCGCCGGTTCTGGCTGCGGCACGCCGCGGACGTGCGCGGCGCGCTCGACCTCGACGCGGGCGCCGTGGCCGCGGTGATCGACCGTCGGCGCTCGCTGCTCGCGGCCGGCATCCACGGCATCTCGGGCGACTTCGTCGCGGGCGACGTGGTCGATCTCGTGGGCCCGCACGGCGTGGTCGTCGCGCGCGGGGTCGTGGGCTTCGACGCCACCGAGCTGCCGGAGCTGATCGGTCGCCGCACCCGCGACCTCGCCCCCGAGCAGCGTCGCGAAGTTGTGCATGCCGACGACCTCGTCCCCATGTCGGGTCCCTGAGGTCATCGAGGTGGCGGGGGTTGCTCCGGAGCACCAGACTCGGAGCGTGGACGCGTTGCGGGCTCGTACGCGGATGGTCGATGCCCTGCGCGGGGCCGGGCGGGTGCGCTCGGCCGCTGTGGAGGAGGCCTTCCGGGTCGTCCCGCGCCACCTGTTCCTGCCGGGACTCCGGGTGGCGGAGGCCTACGCCGACGAGGCGGTGGCGGTGCAGTTCGCCCATGGCGTGGCCACGAGCTCGGCGTCGCAGCCCTCGATGATGGCGATCATGCTCGAGCAGCTGGACCTGCGCCCGGGCCACCGGGTTCTCGAGATCGGGGCCGGCACCGGGTACAACGCCGCGTTGATGTCCCGGATCGTGGGCCCGGCGGGCGCGGTCACCTCCGTCGACATCGACGAGGACCTCGTCGACCGGGCTGCCGTGCACCTGGCGTCCGCGCAGGTGAACGGTGTGGAGCTGGTGGCAGGCGACGGCGCCCGGGGCCACCCGCCCGGCGCGCCGTACGACCGGATCGTGCTCACCGTGGGCAGCGACGACGTGCGGCCCGAGTGGGTGGCGCAGCTCGCGCCCGGTGGGCGGTTGCTGCTGCCGCTCGCGGTGCGGGGCAGCCAGCTCTCGATCGCCCTCGACCTGGGCCCGGACGGGGTACTGCGCTGCGACTCGGTGCGCAGCTGCGCGTTCATCCGGTTGCGCGGGTCGGCCGCGAGCGTGGACGCGAGCCGGGTGGTCGACGCGCTGGGCGTCGCGCTCCAGACACCCGACGACCTCCCGGAGCCGGACCTCGCGGTGGTCGCCGATGCCCTGGCCGACCCGCGGGAGCTACACCCCACGCCGGTGCCGCTGGGCGCGGTGGACGTCTGGGACGGGTTCGGGCTGTGGCTCGCCCTGACCGAGCCGGGCACGTGCCGGCTGCTGGCGGTGGAGCCCACGACCCGGTTCTCCGACGACCTGTTCCCGCTGGGCTCCACGAGCGGAACCGTGGCGGTCACCGCGGAACCGGGTGAGGAGCCCGGAGCCGCCGCGGTGGTGCTGGCCGGGCCGGCGGTGCCCGGCCCGGGAGCGGTGGCCGTGCGCGCGTTCGGGCCGGGCGGCGCCGCGCTCGCCGACCGGGTGGTCGACGCATTGGGCAGCTGGGCCGCGGCGGGGCGCCCGGGCGCCGCCGACTGGCGACTCACGGTGGTGCCGACGGGCATCGACGCGCCGACGTTGCCCCACCCGCAGGTGGTGGCGAAAGAGCATTGCCGGGTGCTGGCCGAGCGCCCGGAACGCAGCTTCTCCGGACGCGCCTCGGAGTCGTGACCGGCCTCCGTTCCCCTTCGGGCGGTGGCGACCTGACGTCGTAACGACACCGCTGTAGCGAGCGAGTCGCATTCACCGGGTATGGGCCGGCCAGGGATCCCAGGCCTCCGTTCCAGCCCCGTCTTCAGATCGGTTCGCGGCTCTCGGTGACAGCTGCGGCGTGATGTGCCCGAACGTCAGATGGGAGGGCGACGGATGGCGGGTGTGCGAGGTACCTGGCAACGAATCGGCCGGGCGGCGGTCGCGCGACGGTGGCGGCGCGCGGGGCCCGCTGCGTTGCTCGCCGCCGGGCTGGCGCTCTCGGCGTGCGCCGGGTTCTCGCCGAGCCGGATCGCGGTGAACCTCACGGTGACACCCGAGGTCGGCGCCAACGTCACGCCGGCCGAGCGCGACGAGCTCCTCGCCCAGCACAACCTGTTCCGAGCCGAGGTCCAGCAGCCCTCGCTGACCTGGGACCCGGCCATCGCAGCCGGCGCGCAGCAGTGGGCGGACGCCAAGCAGGCCGACGGCGTGTTCGGACACTCGCCGAACGACACGCGCCCCGGCCTCGGAGAGAATCTCGCGGGCGGTGAGGTCGAGGGCGCCACGATCCGACTGACCGACGGAGAGCGGGAGGCCTATCAGGTCAACCCTCAGGCGGTCGACGAGCCGTCCGGCAACTGGATCACGTGGGGCCACTACTCACAGATCGTCTGGAGCGATACCCAGAGGGTCGGCTGCGGTTTCGCCCCAGCCGGCGAGCTCGCTTTCGGCCTGGTCGTCTGCCGGTACGCGCCGCCCGGCAACTTCAGCGGCGAGTTCCCGTACCCACCCGACACCGTGCTCGTCCCCCAGTCCGGACTGGAGCCGGTCGTACCGCAGGCGGGGACGCCCCCCGGTGAGCCGCCGGCCGACGCGCCCCCGCCCGCGGACGTCCCACCTGGAGACGTCCCACCTGGAGACGTCCCACCTGTGGACGCGCCACCCGCAGACGCCCCGCCTGCGGACGAACCTCCTGCAGACGCGCCACCGCCCGACGAACCTCCGGCGGACGAACCCGGGTAGGTGAGCTCGCAAGCGGCGCGGACGGGCAGGCTACGGCGTGAGGCGTAGGAGGACCTTGCTGCTGCCCGTCGTGCGGTCGGCCGCGGTGGTGAGGGCCTCCTCTGCCTGGTCCAGGCCGAACCGGTGGGTGATCACGGGGGAGACGTCGAGGCCGTCGCGGATGGCGCGCAGCGCGTCGTCGATCTCGTCGACGAACCGGTAGGAACCCACCCACGTGATCTCGCGGGTGACCAGGTCGCCCAGCACCGCCGAGACCGCGCTGCCGGGCAGGTTGCCGACCTGCACGAGCGTGCCGCCGCGGGCGGTGGCCCGCAGCACCGGGCCGATGGCCGCCGCGACGCCGGAGGCCTCGATCACCACCTCGACGTCCTCGGGGAGAGCATGGGTGGTGAGGTCGACCGCCGAGTCGGCGCCCATCGCGGTGGCCACCGCCAGCGCGGGTGCGGCGACGTCGGAGGCCACCACAGCCGATGCGCCGCGGTGCTTCGCGGCCGCCACCACCAGCGACCCGATCGGCCCGGCGCCGTTCACCAGAACCGTGCGGCCACGGAGGTCGCCCGCCCGCTGCACGGCGTGCAGCGCCACGCCGAGCGGCTCGGCCAGCGCACCGTGCTCGGTGCTCACGCCGTCGGGCAGAACCCGGATCTGGTCGGCGCGGACCACCCGGTACTCGCTGAACCCGCCGTCGGTGTGCGGGTCGAACGCCGCGGAACCGAAGTAGCGCACGCACGGGTGCAGGTTCGTGCGCCCGGCGATCCGGTCCGGCAGGTGCGGATCGCCGACGAGCGTGGCCGGGTGCACGGTGGCGGCGTCGCCCTCGGCGATCCCGCCCACGTCCGGCCCCACCGCGGCCACCCGCCCCGCCACCTCGTGCCCGAGCACGAGCGGGTGGCGGATCACCGCGGTGCCGGTGGACCCGTGCCGGAAGTAGGAGATGTCGGAGCCGCAGATGCCACCCCACTCCATCGCCAGCAGTACCTCGCCCGGGCCGGGTTCCGGATCCGGGCGCTCGTCGACCCGTACGTCCCCCGCGGCGTGTACGACAACCGCCTTCACGCCGCGTCCTCCAGCCGGACCAGGTCGCGCCCGCGCGTCTCGGGGGAGAGCAGGGTGGCGACGAGGGTGATCAGCGAGTACGCGACGAGCATCGCCGCGATCGGCCACCAGCTGCCGGTGACGGCGGTGAGAGCGGCCGCGACGACGGGCCCGATCGCGGTGGCGAGGATCCCGCCGATCTCCTTGGCGAGCGCGAGCTGGGTGAACCGCGTGCGGGCCCCGAAGAGCTCGGCCATGGTGACGCTCTCCAGGGAGAACAGGCCGAGCACGCCGATGTTGAGGGCCAGCACCATGCCGATCACCAGTGCGACGGTGCTGCCGCTCGTGATCATCAGCAGCAGGGGGAAGGCGAGCAGGACCGTCAGCACCGAGAGCACGATGTACATCGGCCGCCGTCCGAACCGGTCGCCGAGCATCCCCACGATCGGCACGGTCACGAAGCCGAGCAGCGAGCCGTAGACGATGGCGTCGGTCGGGATGGAGCGGTCCACCAGCAGCGTCGTGGCGATGTAGCCGACGAGGAACGTCTGTACGAGGCCCGAGTTCCCGGCCTGGCCGAACCGCAGGCCCAGCGCGAGGAAGAACGCCTTGCCCTTGCGCTGGCGCAGGCCCTCCTCGAGCGTGCCTTCGACCTCGGCGCGGCTGAGTGCCCGGCCGTCGACGACGTCGGCGCGCTCCTCGAACACCGGGCTCTCCTTGAGGCTCCGGCGTAGCCACACCGCGAAGATCATCAGCACGAAGCTGAGGAGGAACGGGAGACGCCAGCCCCACGAGAGCAGCTGCTCCTCCGACAGCGCGGCCAGCAGGAACGCCCAGAGCGCGGACGCGGCGAGCGTGCCCGAGTTGGTGCCGAGCGACACCAACGACGCGATCAGACCGCGGCGTTGCACCGGCGCGTACTCGGCGAGCATCACGGTGGCACCCGCGATCTCCGCACCGGCGCCGAAGCCCTGCACCAGCCGCAGCGCGACCAGCAGGATCGGCGCGAGGATGCCGATCTGGGCGTACGTCGGCAGGAAGCCGATCAGCGTGGTGGATGCGCCCATCAGCAGGATGGTCAGGTACAGCACGCGCTTGCGCCCGATCCGGTCGCCCATCCGGCCGAAGTAGATCGCGCCCGCCAGCCGTGCGACGTACCCGACGCCGTAGGTGGCCATCGCGGCGATCAGCCCGATCGCGGGGCTGACGTCGGGGAAGAAGAGCTGGTTGAAGACGATGGCGGCCGCCAGCGAGTAGAGCTGGAAGTCCATGAACTCCATCGCGGTGCCGAGCCAGCCGGACGTCGCGGCCTTGGTCAGGTCCCGCGTCGTCCGCGTCACCGGACCCGCCTTCGTGCTCTCGGTCATCGGGAACTCCATCGTTCGTGGGGGTGGATCACCAGTCGTGCACCGACCCGTCGAGCCGGCGGGCGACGGGCAGGTAGCGCGGCTGGTACGGGAACCGCGCGGCGGCCTCGGCGTCGTACTCGACGCCCAGGCCGGGCTCGTCGGACGGGACGAGCATCCCGTCGGCGAACCGCACGCCGGAGTGGAAGACCTCCATCGTCTCCGGGGCGTGGGGCATGTACTCCTGGATGCCGAAGTTGGGCACCGCGGTGTCCAGGTGCACCGCGGCGGCCAGCGTGACGGGAGAGAGGTCGGTGGCCCCGTGGGAGCCGGTGCGCACCTGGTAGAGCGCGGCGAGGTCGAAGATCCGCCGCAGGTGGGTGATGCCGCCCGCGTGGACGACCGTCGTGCGCACGTAGTCGATCAGCTGCTCGGTGATGAGCTGCTGGACGTCCCAGATCGAGTTGAGCACCTCGCCGACGGCGATCGGCGTGGTGGTGTGCTGGCGGATGAGCCGGAACGCGTCCTGGTTCTCCGCGGGCGTCGGATCCTCCATCCAGAACAGCCGGCACGCCTCCACGCTCTTGCCGAACCGGGCGGCCTCGATCGGTGTGAGCCGGTGGTGCACGTCGTGCAGCAGGTGGAAGCCGAACCCGAAGCGCTCCCGCACCGCCTCCAGGTAGGTCGGGGCGAAGCCGAGGTAGGCCTCGGTGTCCCAGGACTGCTCGTCGGGCAGCGCGGTGGAGGCCGGCTCGTAGACGCCCTCGCCCTTGCGTACGCCGTAGGTGCCGCCGACGTCGGGCACCGCGGCCTGGGCGCGCACCGCGCGGTAGCCGAGCTCGAGGAACCGCTCGACGTCGTCGAGCAGTGAGGGCACGTCGGCGCCGCTGGCGTGCGCGTACACGGTGACGCCCTCGCGGGACCGGCCGCCGAGCAGCTGGTAGACGGGCAGGCCCGCGACCTTGCCCTTGATGTCCCACAGGGCGGTGTCGACGGCCGAGATCGCAGTCATCGTGACGGGCCCGCGCCGCCAGTAGACGCCCTTGTAGAGGTACTGCCACATGTCCTCGATGCGGGCCGGGTCGCGGCCGATGAGCAGCGGCACGACGTGCTCGCGCAGGTAGGCCGCGACGGCCAGCTCGCGGCCGTTCAGGGTGGCGTCGCCCAGGCCGGTCACGCCGTCGGAGGTCGTGATGCGCAACGTGACGAAGTTCCGCCCGGGCGAGGCGACGAACACCTCGGCGCACTCGATCTTGCTCACGATCCCCAACTCCCTTGTCGCGAAGTACTGGTATACAAGCAGATGTCGCGAACAGATCGCAAGGGTGGCTAAGCTGGCGCGGTGGCGCAGGTGACGCGGCGGACCAGCCGCAGGACGGTCTACGAGACCCTGCGGCGCAAGGTCCTCACCCTGGATTTCCCGCCCGGCTCCGCGCTGTCGGAGAACGAGCTCGCCGCCCAGCTCGGGGTGAGTCGCACACCGGTGCGGGAGAGCCTGATCCTCCTCGCCGAGGAGGGCCTGGTGCAGGTCTTCCCGCAGGTCGGGTCGTTCGTCTCCCGGGTCGACCCCGCCCGCGTCGCCGACGCGCAGTTCCTCCGCGAAGCCGTGGAGCTCGCCTCGCTGGAGGACCTGCCCGCAGAGCTGGACCCCGAGCTGGTCCGCGAGCTGCGCGAGAACCTGGCGGAACAGCGCCGCCCCGGGCTCGATGTCGAGGAGTTCTTCGCGCTCGACGAGGCGTTCCACCACACGCTGCTGCGCCTGTCCGGGCACGGCAGCGCATGGGCCACCGTGGTGTCGGCCAAGGGCCACCTCGACCGCGCCCGCCGCCTGGGACTGCAGGCCACCGCGCCGCCGGCGTTCACGGACCAGCACGTGGAGATCGTCGACGCCGTACTCGCCGGCGACGTCGCCGCGGCCCGGCGGGCGATGCGCGCCCACCTGCGCGCGGTCTTCGACGACGTCGAGCGCATCCGCGAGCGCTCGCCGGAGCTCTTCGCCGGTAACCCGGAGTCGGTGCCGGTGCGTCGCAACGTCGTGGTCTGGGAGTAGTAGCTGCCGGTGGCGGCCTCCCGCAGGGCTTACCCCTTGCCAAGCAACTGTGTCTGCGGTAAACAGTGTCCATCAGATACTGTTTCCATCCGCTGCAGGGCCATCGAAGGAACGCCAACCATGTCACTCGCCCGTGTTCAGAACTTCGCCATCTCACTCGACGGCTTCGGCACCGGTGAGGGGCAGAGCGCCGAAGCGCACTTCGGTCACGCCGGGGATCGGCTGCACCGGTGGATGTTCGCCACCCGGTGGTGGGACGCCGCGGGTAGCAGCGGCATCGACGACGCGTTCGTCCGGCAGCACGACGTGGGGATCGGCGCCGAGATCATGGGCGCCGGGAAATGGGGCCACCCCGGGTGGCACGAGGACCCGGAGTGGAAGGGCGCATGGGGTCCCAACCCGCCGTTCCACACGCCGGTCTTCATCCTGACCCATCATCCGCGCCCGTCGATCGAGATGGAGGGCGGCACGACGTACCACTTCCTCGACGCGTCGCCTGCCGAGGCGCTCAAGACGGCCCGCGAGGCCGCGGGCGACAAGGACGTACGCATCGGCGGCGGCCCCACCGTGATCCGTGAGTTCCTCGCGGCCGGGCTCATCGACCACATGCACACCGTGGTGGTGCCGATCCTGCTCGGCCGGGGCGTGCGGCTCTGGGACGGGCTGGAGGGCCTCGAGAAGGACTACCAGGTCGAGGCCATCTCCTCGCCCAGCGGAGTCACGCACGTGACGTTCACGCGCAAGGGCGCCTGAAGGTCTCGGCCGACGAATCGCGGTTTCGGTTGCCTCTGGCTGTGGCCACAGCCAGAGGCAACCGATACTTGTGATCTTCGCGTGCGTGATTCGCGATTTCGGGCGTACATGGTCGTGATTGCGGCCATGGACAACCGAAAGTTCGGATCACACCGACCCCGGGCCGGTGAGGGTCTGAGAGCTTCTTGTGGCATACGCCTCGAACCAGCCGCCGGCGGGCACATTCGGCTTCGGTCGAGGTGGCGGCCGGAGCGTCGTGTCGGCCGGCCACAGCACATCGACCTGCTCGACCAGCTCCCCGAGCATCGCTCCATCGAACACCACGCTCGTCTCCTCGATACCGCGAGACTGCCAGGCGCACCAGACGGTCAGTGGCCCGGAAGGCGGCACCGGGTGGAGCAGGTAGGCAACTGCTGCGTCGTCGTAGCGTCCGCCCCCGCCTCCACCCGCCAAAGACGGTCCCGCATCCGGCCTCCCCGACACCCCGTCCTTCGGCACGTTGGCCACGGCCCGCCCGTCCGCACCCTCGACGCCGAAGCAGAGCATGTGGCCATTCGCGTCCGGGACGCCCCCTGCCGGCGCGTGCAGGTCGTATAGGCCCTGTCCGCGTCCCCGGACGCTGATGTTGAACTCGATTCCGTTCGTGTAGAGGTGCGCTGCCATCAGCAGGACTGCAACCTCCTCCGCCCGAGCCAGCACGCCCGACCAAGGCAGCAACACCGGCACCTCGTTCGCCGGCGTTGTCGCTCGGCGCAGCTGCCGCGCGTGTGCTTCCCGGACTCTCGCCTCGTCGTCCCCCATGCCGGAAGGGTGCCAGTTCGAGCCGGGGCCCGCATGACCGTTCCGAAACGCGGTGTAGCGCCCTGAGTAGGGCGTTCCACTGTCATTTCGGAACGATCATCAGTCGACTAGTGGCCGGACGAGCCGTTCAGTGAAGCGGCGAGTGCGACGGTGGTGCCGCGGTTCTCCGGCCCCGGACGCACGTCGAGGCGCCCGGCGAGGGCCTTGGCGAGCATCAGGCCGCGGCCGCCGTTGGGTGTGTGGAGCGTGATCGCCGTCGGGCCGGGACCACGGTCGGTGACCTCGCACGTCACCTCGCCGTTGACGGCCCGCGCGATGAGCCACCCCTCGCCCCCGCCGTGCACGACCGCGTTGGACACAACCTCGAGCACCGCGTGGACGAAGGTGCCGAGAGTGGGTTCCGGCAGTCCCACTCGCGTCAGGGTCATGGAGAGCCTCACCCGCACCAGTGGCAGGTCGGGGCGGGTGAAACAGAGATCGAGCAGGCGATCCCCGTTCATGCCGCGCACTCGGCGACGAGCTCCATCTGAGTCACGCCGTCGGCGCCCAGTCCGCGCAGCACGGTCTCCAGCAGCGTCGGGCACCGGACGACGAGCCGGTCTCCCGCGGGGAGCGCCGCGGCGAGGTCGATCAGCATCCAGGCGCAGTGCGCGTCCATGTAGCACATGTCGGTGAGATCGAACTCGAAGCGGAGGGGGCCCTGCTCCGGGCGCCGGGCCAGGACCTCGCCCAGGATCCGGGTGAACTCCTCGCGCGACCCCAGCTCCGCGGAACCCGCGATCCGCGCGCCGCGGGCGTGCTGGGTGACCTCGAGCATGCCCAGGCGGTCCATCACCTGGACCGGATGGATCCTGCGCGCGCTGGTGAGCATGTGTTCGCTGAAGCGATCCCGGTCGTACCAGCACAGAGCCGCGAAGGGGGCGGACGCGAACAGGTGCTCCACCGAGCCCTCCCACGCCGCCAGCTGGTCGTCGCTCCAGCCGGCACGTGGTGCCCACTCCATGGAGATCGTGACCCGCAGCGCCCGGTAGCCGTCGTTCACGGCGCTCTCGGTGGCCGCGGCGTAGGCGCGCCGCTGGAGATCGGCGTCGAACTGGTCGCCGTCCGGGAAGTAGAGAGGCGTGTTGCGGGCCACCACGAACTGCCCACGCTGCCGCGCGGCGTCCGCGTGGCCGGTGCCACCGTCGAGACGTGCGACGGCGGCGTCGTCGGTGAGGTCGTTCGGGTCCAGGATGAGCAGCACCCTCTCCCCGCGTGCCAACCCGATCTGGGTGAAGGCGGTCAGCACCTCCCAGCGGGCTTCCACGTCGTCGAACTCCATGCACGAGTGGTCGCCCGGGCGCAGGCGCTCCACGGGGATGCGCCGGCCCTCCGTGACAGGGGTTTCACAATGCTCGATCACCGGGATGTCCTCCCTGCCCATCGGCGGTGGCGTCGGAAGAGAGGAGCCAGCATAGTGAGCCGAGTCACAGCTATGTAGTCATCGTGCGTTCAGCGGCTATCAGGGCCGCTTTGTGGACGGCTCCCACGCGGATGGCGCAACAACGCGCGGCCGACGAAGCCGCGGCGCTGCTCAGCCGCGCTGGGCCAGCGCGAACGGCAGCACGGCCGAGGCGCCGGCCCGGCGGAGGATGCGGGCGGCGACGGTGGCCGTCCAACCGCTGTCGATCACGTCGTCGACGAGCAGGACCGGCCCGTCCGGCAGTGCGAACGCGGGTGGCGCGAACGCCGACCAGACCGCGGCGAGCCGCTGAGGGCTGTTTGCGTGCTCCTCGGGGCGCGGGCCGGCAGGGGCGAGGGTGCCGAGCAGCGGGAGCCGCCCGATCTCGGCGATCCGCCGGGCGAGGTGGTCCAGCTGGTGGGGGCGGGTGCGGGACCCGATGCCGACGACGCCGGCCGGGCGCTCCTCCCAGCCCCACCCGGCGAGCACCCGGACGCACGCGTCGAGCACCTCCCCGGGAACGGGCGCGTCGTCGCCGCCGACGAGCTCGCGCAGCCGGGTGCCCCAGCCGATGTCGGACAGGCGTCCGATGACGCGGCCCGGCTGGGCGAGCTCGCCGGCCGGGATCCGGCCCGACGCCGCGACGCCCAGCTCGGCCATCCCGCTCGGCCACTGCTTGCGGGGCGCGATCTCGACCCCCGGCCGGTTGATCCGCTCCTGTGCCGCCGCGGCCGCGCCCGCCTCGACGTCGGTGGACCAGGCAGGGGAGGTGCAGGTGTCGCAGCGGCCGCACTGCTCGGCCGCCGGGTCGTCGAGCTGCTGGCGCAGGAACTGCATGCGGCAGCCGGTGGTGTCGAGGTAGTCGAGCATCGCCTGCTGCTCGGCGCGGCGGGCCTCGGCGATGCGCCGGTGGCGCTCCCGGTCGTAGACCCATTCCTCGCCGGTGGCCACCCAGCCGCCCTTGACGCGGCGCACCGCGCCGTCGCTGTCGAGCACCTTGAGCAGCATCTCCAGCCGGGTGCGGGACAGGTCGACTCGGGTCTCGACGGCCGCCGTGGACAGCGCCGCCTCGCCGAGCACGCCGAGGGTCTGGCGCACGAGCGGTTCGGGCGGGAACGCGAGCGAGGCGAAGTAGGCCCAGATGTCGCGGTCCTCCCGGCCGGGCAGCAGCACGACCTCGGCGCGCTCCACGGCGCGCCCCGCACGACCGATCTGCTGGTAGTACGCCACCGGCGACGCGGGCGCCCCCAGGTGGACGACGAACCCGAGATCCGGCTTGTCGAACCCCATCCCGAGCGCGCTGGTGGCGACGAGCGCCTTGACCCGGTTCTCGAGCAGGTCGGCCTCGGCGGCGAGCCGCTCTGCGGGGTCGGTCTTGCCCGTGTAGGACGCCACGGGGTGGCCGCGCTCGCGCAGGAACTCCGCCACCTCCTCGGCGGCCGCGATCGTGAGCGTGTAGACGATGCCGGCGCCCGGCAGCGCGTCGAGGTGGTCGGCGAGCCAGCCGAGGCGCTGCGCCGGCGTGGCGAGCGGGACGACCGAGAGCCGCAGGCTCTCCCGGTCGAGCGAACCGCGCAGGACCAGCGGTTCCCCTGACCCGAGCCCGAGCTGCTCGGTGACGTCGACGACCACGCGGTCGTTGGCGGTGGCGGTGGTGGCGAGCACCGGGATGCCGGCGGGCAGCTCGGCGATGAGTGCGCGCAGGCGGCGGTAGTCGGGGCGGAAGTCGTGGCCCCAGTCGGACACGCAGTGGGCCTCATCGACGACGAGCATGCCGGCGGTGGCCGTGAGGCGGGGCAGCACCCGGTCGCGGAAGTCGGGGTTGTTGAGCCGCTCCGGGCTCACGAGCAGCACGTCGACCTCGCCGGCCGCGACCGCGGCGTAGGTGTGCTCCCAGTCGCCCGTGTTGGCCGAGTTGACGGTGACGGCGCGGATGCCGGCGCGCGCGGCGGAGTCGATCTGGTTGCGCATGAGCGCGAGCAACGGCGACACGATCACCGTGGGGCCCGCGCCGTCGGCTCGCAGCAACGCCGTGGCCACGAAGTAGACCGCCGACTTGCCCCACCCGGTGCGCTGCACCACGAGCGCCCGCCTGCGCTCGGCGACGAGCGCGTGGATGGCCGTCCACTGGTCCTCACGCAGCCGTGCCTGCGGCCCCGCGAGCGTGGCGAGCACCGCCTCGGCGCGTTCTCGGAGGCCGGTCCGGGTGGAAGTCACGCGTCCCATGGTGGCCGAGAGCACCGACAGCCCGGCGCCCGGGCTGGAAGGTGTCCGGTTCCTGTCCTTCCGGTGATCGGCCCCCGCTGCTAGCTTCGGAGCACGGGCCGGCGGACGCCCGGCCCGAGTTGGGGGATTCGGATGAACGACACCGTGGGCACGCCGATGTTCGGCACGAGGGTCACCTTCACCGGCACCCGCGTGACCTTCATGGGCACGAGGGTGACGTTCCGCTAGGAACACCAGGCACGGCGTCCGCTGCGCGGGCGCCGTGCTGCTCTCGGGGGGAACCATCACCGTCTACCGCCGCGTCGTCGCGGCGTCGGGGCTCGCCAACCTGGGCGATGGTGTCCGGCAGGTGGCGTTGCCCCTGCTCGCGGCCGCGATCACCCAGGACGCCGTGCTCGTCGCCGGTCTCACCGCGGTCGCCTACGTGCCGTGGATGCTGCTCGGCCTGCCCATCGGCGCCCTCGTCGACCGCAGCCGCCCGGAGCTGTTCGTGCTGTGGGCGGCGCTCACCCGGGGCGTGCTGTTCGGGGTGCTCACGCTCGCCCTCGTGCTCGACGTCCGGTCGATGCTCCTGCTGTACGTCGTCGCGTTCCTGCTCGGCGTCGGCGAGGCCGCGTACGACAACGCGAGCCAGTCGCTCATCCCGCGCGTCGTCGAGGACGAGGACCTGGAGCGGGCCAACAGCGCGTTGGTGAGCGTGGAGCGGCTCGGTCAGGACCTCGTCGGGCCCGCGGTCGGCGGCGTCATGTTCGCGGCGGCGGCATCCCTGCCGTTCGCGGTGAGTGCGGGCGCGCTGCTCCTCGCGGGCGTTCTGGTCACGGGGCTGCGCACGCCCGCTCCGGTGGTCGAGGGCCGGCCCACCCCCCGCGCCGTACTGCGTGAGGCGGCTGACGGGATGCGGTGGCTCCTCGGCGCCCGGTTCGTGCGCACGATCATCCTGACGGGCGCCGGGCTCACGTTCTTCACGCAGACCTGGGAGGGGCTGCTCGTCCTGCTCGCCGTGGGCCCGATGGGCACGTCGGAGACCGTGTTCGGGCTGATCCTCGCCGGTGGCGCGGTCGGCGGGATCGTGGGCGCGATGCTCACCGCGCCGCTCGTGCGCCGGTTCCCGCAGCGCGCGCTCCAGATCACCGCGCTCGCCGTGGCCGCGGCGGGCAACTTCGTGTTCGCGGCGTTCCCGACGCCGGTGCTCGCCGCGGTAGTGCTGAGCACCACCAGCTTCTCGTTCGCCCTGTGGAACGTCCTGTCCGTCACGATCCGGCAGCGCCTCGTGCCGGCCGCCGTGCTCGGCCGGGTCAACGCCGCCAGCCGGACGCTGTCGATGACGGCGGCGCCGCTCGGCGCGCTGGCCGGCGGCGGGCTCGCGGCGGCGCTGGACCTGCGTGCGCCCCTGTGGGTCAGCGGGCTCGCGATGGTGGTGATCACGGGGCTGTTCACCGTGGCCACCCGGGGCGCCACCGATCGGCAGAGCCGCACGTCGCACGGCAGGATGGCCGGGTGAGCGTGTCCCAGTCCCCGCTGTTCAGCTCGGTCGACGAGGTCGCCGAGCGCCTGGCCGGGGTCGGGTACCTCGCGTCCACGGCCGTCGCCACCACCGTCTTCCTGGCCGACCGGCTCGGCAAGCCGTTGCTCGTCGAGGGGCCTGCCGGCGTCGGCAAGACCGAGCTGGCGAAGGCGGTCGCCGAGTCCACCGGATCCGGCCTGGTGCGCCTGCAGTGCTACGAGGGCATCGACGAGGCCCGCGCGCTCTACGAGTGGAACCACGCCAAGCAGCTGCTGCGTATCACCGCAGGTCAGGGCCGGGAGTCCTGGGACGAGACGCGCGACGACGTGTTCTCCGAGGAGTTCCTGCTCCCGCGGCCGTTGCTCACGGCGATCCGGCGCGTCGACCCCACCGTGCTGCTGGTCGACGAGATCGACAAGGCCGACGTCGAAGTCGAGGGCCTGCTGCTGGAGGTGCTCTCGGACTACCAGGTCACCGTGCCGGAGATGGGCACGGTGCGCGCGGCGCGCCGGCCGTTCGCGGTGCTCACGTCCAACTCCACCCGCGAGCTGTCCGAGGCCCTCAAGCGGCGCTGCCTGTTCCTGCACCTCGACTTCCCCGACGCCGACCTGGAGCGGCGGATCGTGCTGAGCAGGGTGCCCGAGCTGCCCGAGGCGCTGGTGGACGCCCTGGTGCGCACGGTCCGCGTGCTGCGCGGGCTGGAGCTGCGCAAGGCGCCGTCGGTGGCCGAGACCATCGACTGGGGACGCACGCTGCTGGCGCTCGGCATGGACACCCTCGACAACGACGCCGTGCGCACCACGCTGGGCGTGGTGCTCAAGCACCGCTCCGATGCGGACCGGGCGGCGCGGGAGCTGCGGCTCGACTAGTGCTTCCCGTCGGAGGTTCGTCGGGGGTATCGGTGGAGCTGGGCCGCCGAGACCCTTGGCGAATCTCCGACGGGGAGCACTAGCCGGCCGGTGGCCGTCGGTCCGCGGTCAGACAGCCGACGTGAGCCACTCCTCCACCTGGTCCACCGCGTCGTCGAGCAGGTCGCGCGGAGCGCCGGAGCCCACCAGGGACGATCGGGCCAGTTGGGCCAGCTGCTCGTCGGCCAGACCCATGGACTCGCGCACCAGCTCGTACTCGGCGAGCAGGCCGGGGCCGAAGAGGAGCGGGTCGTCGCCGTTCAGCGAGCAGCGCACCCCGGCGTCGAGGAGTCGGACGAGCGGGTGCTCCTCGATCGAGGGCACCACGGCGAGCATGACGTTGGACGTGGGGCAGATGTCGAGCACCACCTGGTCGGCCGCGAGCCGCTCCACCAGCGCGGGGTCCTCCACCGCCCGCACGCCGTGGCAGATCCGCTGCGCGCCCAGTGCGTCGAGCGCGGCGTAGACGCTCGCGGGCCCGGCCAGCTCGCCTGCGTGTGGGGCGGAGATGAGGCCGGCGTCGCGGGCGATGGCGAACGCCTCGGCGAACGGCTCCGGCGGGAAGAGCGCCTCGTCGGCGGCGAGCCCGAAGGCCACCACGCCGGACCCCGCGTACTTGGCCGCGAGGTCGGCCAGGCCGATGGCCTGTACCACCTCGAAGTCGCGCAGCGCCGACACGATCCACCCGCACCCGATGCCGCGGGCGGCGGCCGCGCGCCGCCCCTCGTCGATGACGATCTCCAGTGCTTCCTCCGCGGAGCCGAGCTGCCCGGCGTAGCGCGGCGGGTAGAAGTGCGGCTCCACCCAGACCGCGCCGTCCTCGGCCGCGTCGTCGACGACCTCGCGGACCAGACGCCGCAGGTGCTCCTCCGTCCTGATGAGCGCCGAGGCCGCGCGGTACTGCAACCCGAACTCGTCGAACGAGGTGTAGCCGCGGATCGGTGGGGTGGGGACTCCGGCTTCCGCCGCCAGCTCGGCGAGCGTGGCCGGTCGCATCGCGCCCTCCAGGTGCAGGTGCAGATGGGCCTTGGGGAGTTGCCGGAGATCGCGGGGCATCAGATGGTCGACCTTCCCTGGAAAACGGCGTCGAGCACGCTGGTGTCGATAATGCGCGAAACGCCCGGAAGTGGGGAGACTCCGGCAGTGGTGTACGCCATGTACATCGGGCCGGAGATCCGCTCGGGGTCGATGCGGAAGAGGCCGCTCGCCTGTGTCAGCTCGCTCTGCGTGTACGGGATCTGCAGCTCGTTCTCCCGGATCTGCTGGGCGAGATCGAGGCCGAGGTCGGCGCCGTAGTTCTCGACGGCGAGCCGCGCCGCGACCGAGGGGTCTGCGGTGTTGTCCTGCCAGCCGCGGATCGTGGCCCGCATGAACCGCTCGACGACGGGCCGGTTCGCCTCCAGCCAGGAGCGCCGGCTGCACAGCATGCTCGCGTACTGCGGCAGGCCCAGCTGCTCGTAGGTCGTGACGACGAAGTCGCGGTCCTGCGCCATGCCCTGCTGCTCCAGCATGATCGGCTGGTTGGTGGCGAAGCAGGTGTAGACGTCGCCCTGCCCCTCTACCAGCGGGCTCGGCTCGTAGCCCACCGGGATGAACTCGTACTCGACCGGCGCACCGGCGATCCGCATCGCCGCCTCGACGTAGGGCTGCACACCCTGCTGCCCGAGCACCCGTGCGCCGACGGCGTCCCGCCCGCTGCGGGCCGGCCGCCCCGCGAGGGACAGCCACGCCGCCGGCGAGTTCTGGAACATCGTGCCGTACGCGACGAAGTCGTTGCCGTCGTTCACGGCCGACAGGAACTCCTGCATCGCCACGGGGATGGCGATCTCGGCGCCCCCGGCCGCCAGGGTCTGCGCCGTCCGCGGGGCGTTGGGCCCACCGGGGATGAACTCGACCTCGAGGCCCTCCTCCGCGTAGTAGCCGCGGTCGTCGGCGATCCAGAATCCGGCGAACTCGACGTTCGTGATCCAGCCCAGTGCCACCCGCAGCGGGATGGTCTCGCCTCCGCCGTCGGTCGCCTCGCCGCCTGCGCTGCACGCGGCGGCGAGTCCGAGGCCGGCGAGACCGGCCGTGTGCAGGAGTCTGCGGCGGGACCAGGTGGGCATGGTGATCTCCTCGGGGTGGGATCGGGGGAACGGGCTCATGTGAACCGGGCGACGCCCCAGCGTTCGACGGCGCGGGCGGCCACGAAGCAGGCGACGGACACGACGGTCGCGACGAGCGCGGTGCCCCATGCCCGGTCGACCTGGTAGAAGCTGACCGACTGCGCGAACAGCGTGCCGAGGCCGCGCCCACCCATCAGGTACTCGGCGAGCATCGCGCCGAGCACGGCGGTGGACGCGGTCAGCCGGAAGGCCACGAGCAGGCCCGGCACGGCGTGCGGTAGGAGCAGGCGCCGCAGCAGCGTGACCCGGGAGGCTCCGAGCACGGCCATGAGATCGGACGTGGCCGGCGGTGCGTCCCGCAGTCGCGCGCCGACCAGCACGAACGCCGGGAAGAACGACACGGCACTCGTGATCACCAGCACGGTGGTCCAGCCGTAGCCGAACACCCTGGCCAGCACCGGGATCATCGCGACCACCGGCACCGAGCGCATGATCAGCGCGATCGGCGTCATCATCCCGGACACGACCCGCGAGGACCAGACCGCGACCGCGAGCGCGGTGCCGAGCGCCATCCCGACGACGAGCCCGGCCGCGGCCATGGCGAGCGTCCAGCCGAGGTCGGGCACGTAGACGGCGACGTTCGCCACGACGTCGCCGAACACGCTGCCCGGCCCGGGCACGACGATCCGGTTGAGGCCCGACAGCGAGGAGAACAGCTGCCAGCCGACGAGCAGCGCGAACACCGTCCAGTACCGGGAGATCACGGTCGTCACGAGAATCTCCGGTTCACGACGCCCCGCAGTCCCACGAGTAGCACGTAGGCGGAGAGCGAGACCGCGGCGGCGGTGAGGGCCGCCGCCCACAGCTGGTTGACCTGCAGGTTCTGCATCGAGCTGACCAGCAGCACCCCGATGCCGCGGCGGGCGCCGAACCACTCGCCGATCACAGCGCCGAGCACCGCGGCGGGGGCGGCGAGGGTGAGCCCGTCGACGATCAGCGGCACCCCCGCCGGCAGCTGCAGTCGCAGGAGCGTGACCAGCCGTCCCGCGCCGAGCACGGAGAACACGTCGCGCTGCGCGGCGTTCGTGGCGGCCAGCGCGGAGGTGGTGGCGATGAACACCGCGAACCCGGCGGCGAGCGCCGCCACCAACATCGGGGTGGCTTCCCGGCCGGCGATCGTGATCAGCAGCGGCCCGACGGCGATGAGCGGCACCGCGTGGACGACGGCGGCGAGCCGGTCCAGACCCGGCGCCGTGCTCGGCAGCACGGCGGCCAGCGCCGTGACCAGCAGTGCGACGACCGTTCCCAGGACGAACCCGGTTCCGGCGGCCGCCCCGGTGGCGGCGAGCGCCCTTCCGAGCAGCTGACGTGCCGACGGCTCGGCCAGGTAGACCACGACGTCGCTGATCGGGGGCCATCCCACCCCGCCGAGCCCGGTCCGTCCGATCACCTCGGCCAGCACCAGCACCACGAGCACGCCGGCCGCGGCGAGGCTGCGGTCGGTGACCTTCATCGGTCAGCCTGCGGCTCGGGGTCGTCGAGCAGCGCGGTGAGCTCGTCGACGATCGCGTGGAACCCCGGGCCGCGGGTGACCTCGGCGGCGCGCGGACGCGGGATCCGGATCTCCCGCACGTGGCGGACCCGGCCGGGCCGCCCCGTCATGACGACGACGCGGTCGGCGAGCAGCACGGCCTCGTCGACGTCGTGGGTGATCAGCAGGGTCGTGATCCGCTGCTCCGCCCAGATGCGGGCGAGCTCGAGGTTCATCCGCCGCCGCGTGACCGCGTCCAGGGCGCCGAACGGCTCGTCCAGCAGCAGGACGTCGGGCTCCAGTGCGAGGGCGCGGGCGATGGCGACGCGCTGGCGCATCCCTCCCGACAGCTGCCGTGGCCGCGCCGACTCGAATCCCGTCAGCCCGACGAGGGTGAGCAGGGCCGCGACGCGCTCGTGGTCGACGGGTCGGCCCGCCACGCGGAAGGGCAGCGCGACGTTGTCACGGGCCGTGGCCCACGGCAGGAGTGCGTGCTCCTGGAAGGCCACGCCGAGGCGGTGGCTGCGAATCAGGTCGGCGGGGCCGGCGCCTTCCACCGTGACCTCGCCCTCCGTCGGCTGCTCCAGGCCGGCGACCAGGCGCAGCACCGTGGACTTCCCGCAGCCCGACGGGCCCAGCAGCGCGACGAACTCGCCGTGCGCGGCCGCGAGGTCGAGCCCGTCGAGGGCACGTACCGTCTCGCCGCGGCGCAGCGGGAAGTCCTTGACGACGCCGCTGAGGGCGATCGCGGCGCCCGTGCCGTCGGTGGTGGCGGATGCGGATGCGGGTGCGGTGCTGGTGCGTGCGGGCATGCAGGCGGCTCCGGTGAATCGCCGGGGATGAATCGCGCGGTTCAGATCACGCTATGGAGCCCTGGTTGCTGCCGTGTTGCGCATGCGGCGCCCGCACGTTACGGCTGGTACGTCCATTACCGTGCTGGGCCATGAGCGGCGAGCCGGAGCGGGACCGGTTGCTCCGGCTCATCGCGGACTACGTACTCGAGTACGGCATCGCAGGGATGACGCTGCGCGGCCTCGGCGCCGCGATCGGGACGAACAATCGCATGCTGCTCTACTACTTCGACTCGAAGGAGCAGCTGATCGGGCAGGCCCTGACGGCGGCGGCGCAGCGGTTCCCGGCGTTCACCGCGGGGACGGCGGCCCTCGACGACCCGGGGGTCCCGCTCGTCGACCGGCTGCTCGCCGCGTGGCGGGGCATCGCGGCTCACGAGAACCTTCCGTTCCTGCGGCTGTTCTTCGAGGTGTTCGGCCAGGCCGCGCACAATCCCGGCCGCTTCGACGGCTTCCTCGCCCGTGTCGGGCACGACTGGACCAACCAGGTGACCAAGGCACTGCGGACCGAGGGCATCCCGGCCACCGAGGCGGCCGCGCTGGCCCGGGAGATCGTCGCGATCTGGCGCGGGCTGCAGTTCGACCTGCTCTCCACGGGCGACGCGGCCGCGGTGGCGGCGAGCTACGCCGGCACCGCGGCCGCGTTCGCGCGGCGCTGCGAGGTGGCCCGGGCCACTTAGCCCGCGAGCTGAGCCGGCGCCTTCGGCATCACGATGTCCAGCTCGCCCGCCGGCACGGCCACGGCGGCGCTGCTCCAACCCCAGATCGAGTAGAGCGTGCGCGCCGGGTCGGTGTAGCCGTGGCGGCCGTGGAAGAGCCGGTAGTTGTCGACGCACGCCATCTCGCCCGCCTCCAGCCGGAACCGCGCCCCCGTGTCGCGGGCGGCCGTCACCGCGGCTGTCCAGTGCTTCACGAACGGCCACTGCGCCGCCTCGGCCGGGCCCGTGACCGGCGCGAGGTACGGGTGGTGGCGCACCTGCGGGCGCCCGGCGTGCGTGGTGCGCAGGATCGGCGAGTAGGTGCCCTGCGGGAAGTTCGGCTCGGAGTGGTCGATGTCGACGGTGCGGCAGAACTCGACCATCTCCGCGTTGGCCGGGTCGCGGGCCAGGATGTCGAGCACGGCGACGCCGTCGACGAGGAACGACTCGCCGCCGGTGGCCGCCGGGCGGGCGCTGAACAGGAACAGCCGGTCCGGCGCGTAGTCACCGAAGGCGAACCCGTCGTTGTGCGCGGGCATCGGGAGCGACGTGTCGGTGACGAACCGGCGCTTGCGGCCGCGGGCGTCGACCGGCTGTTCCTCGACCTTCGCGCTCTCCTGCTCGCCCCGCATCTTGGTCGCCTCGATCTGGCGGCCGATGCGCCGCAGGTCCTCATCCAGCATCGCCGTGCCGAAGGCGATGGCCGCCTCCTCGTCGTCGATGCCGCCCACGATCGCTGCGCCCTCGGCGTCGACGACCTCACGTGCTTCCTGCGGGCTCGACACCCGGCGCGGAACCAGGCAGGCGGCGGCGAGGTCAGGGCTCAGTTGCATGACGCGCTCCTGTCGTTGAACCAACCGGTTCAAGTGACGGTAGACGCGGTGCGTTGCCCTCGTGTTACCCGACGGTCACGGGCCGCGACGCAGCAGGCCGATGGAGATGATCTGCACGTCAGCGGCCTGCCGCGGCGCCGGGCATGATGGCGGGGTGCAGCCGGCGCTGATGGTCCCCGAGCACGGTCTGCCCGGGCACCTGGTCGACTTCGTCGGGGCCCTGCGTCGCCACGGGGTGTCGGTCGGGCCGGGGGAGACGATCGACGCCGCGCGCGTGCTCACCGCCCTCGACCTCACGTGTCGCGAGCACCTGCGGGAAGGCCTCGCGGCCGCGCTGCTGCGCCGATCCGGTCAGCGGGAGGTCTTCGACACGCTGTTCGACCTGTACTTCCCGGCGGCGCTCGGCGCCGGTGCCGCCCCCGTCGACGTGCCCCGCGTCGCCGGTCCCGATGCCGCCGACGGCCCGGTGGACGTCGACGCACTCCGCGCGCTGCTGGCCGACCTGCTGCGGGCCGGCGACACCGCCGCCCTGGCCGAGCTGGCCCGTGCGGCGGTGGATGCGTTCGGGAGCTCAGGGGCGTCCGGCACCGGCGTGCGCGGCACGGCCGCCCAGCCCGGCTGGTCGGCCTATCAGGCACTGCGCGCGCTCTCCCCGGAGACGCTGCTGGCGCAGATCCTCACCGACCTGCGTGCGGGTGCGGACGAGCCGGACACCTTCACCGACGAGGTGCAGCGCCGGGAGATCCGCGACCGTATCGCGGCGTTCCGGCGCATGGTCACCGACGAGGTGCGCCGCCGCACCGCGGAGTTCCGGGGCCGCGAGCAGGTCGCGCGCTCCGCGGTGCCGACGCAGGCCGAGCAGGTGGAGTTCCTCTCCGCACACGCCGAGCAGCTGGCCCGGCTGCGGCGCACGGTGCACCCGCTGGCCCGGCGGCTGGCGTCCCGGCTCGCGGTGCGCCGCCGGCACGCCAAGCGCGGCGAGCTCGACATGCGCCGCACGTTGCGGCGCTCGATGTCCACGGGCGGCGTGCCGATGCGCCCCGCCTACCGGGCCCGCCGTCCGGGCCGCCCCGAGCTGGTGGTGCTGTGCGACGTCTCCGGGTCGGTCGCCGGGTTCAGCCACTTCACGCTGTTGCTGGTGCAGGCGCTGCGCGAGCAGTTCAGCAAGGTGCGGGTGTTCGCGTTCGTGGAGCGCGCCGACGAGGTCACGCACCTGTTCGAGCCCGGCGCGGAGCTCTCCGGCGTGATGCAGCGGGTGCTGCGGGAAGCCGACCTCGTCGCGTTCGACGGGCACAGCGACTACGGCGGCTCGTTCGGCAGCTTCGCCGAGCACTGGGGTGACGCCGTCGGTCCGAAGACCTCGCTGCTCGTGCTCGGCGACGCGCGCACCAACTACCGCGACCCCAACCTGACCGTGCTGAGACGGCTCGTCGGGCATGCCCGGCACGCGCACTGGCTCAACCCGGAGCCGCGACGCCAGTGGGGCAGCGGCGACTCCGCCGCCCTGCGGTACGCCGACGTCCTCCCGATGCACGAGTGCCGCACCGCGGCCCAGCTCGCCGACGTGGTGGAGGCCCTCCTGCCGGTGTGAGGGCCGGGTCAGGAGCGGTTGCCGTACACGCGCTCGGGCTCGACGAGCACGGCCACGCGGCGCTCCTCGCGCATGACGCGGTCGTAGGTGTTCCAGTCGTCGTGGGTGCCACCGGCCCCCGTGAACACCGCCCGCAGCAGCAGCCGCAGGCCGTCGGCGTCGACGCCCTCGGCCGGGTCGTCGGGGCCGATCAGCTCGCTCGCGCCGTCGACGCCGACCCACTGCCATCCGGCACGCCAGAGGATCGAGGTGGCCGGCCGCTCGCGCAGGGCGCGCAGCTTCACCGGGCCGTAGGTGACGTAGCCGACGACCGGTCGGCCGGTGAGCGGGTGGTCGAGCACACCGGCATTGACCAGCGACGTGTGCGGAGTGCCGTCGGCGCGCACGACGCTGACGCTGGCGAGACCGTGGTCGCGGGCGACGGCCTCGCGAACCCGGGTGAGATCGGGGGTGGTCACACTCTCAGTCTCGACCTCGGGCCCGGCACGCGCCATCCTGGTGAGCCCGGATCGAGGAGGCGCCCGATGCTCAGCACGCGGTTCACCGAGCTCGCCGGCTGCGAGGTTCCGATCCAGCAGGCACCGATGGGGCTGGTCGCCCCACCCGGTCTCGCGCTCGCGGTGGCACGGGCCGGAGGTGTCGGGACGGTGAGCGCGCCGATCGGGGCGGAGCCACAGGCGCTCGCCGCCCAGTTGGACGCCCAGCTGGACGTGAGCGCGGGAGTGCTCGCCGTCAACTTCATCACCGAGCAGGTCGACCCGGCCGCCGTCGCTGTCGCGGGCACCCGGGCGCGGATCGTCGACTTCTTCTGGAACACCCCGCACGCGAAGCTCGTCGACGCCGCGCACGAGGGCGGGGCGCTGGTGAACTGGCAGGTCGGCTCGCTGTCCGAGGCCGTGCTCGCGGTCGAGGCCGGCGCGGACCTCGTCACGGTGCAGGGCCGGGAGGCCGGTGGGCACGTGCGCGGTGACACCGCGCTGCTGCCGCTGCTCGCCGCGGTGTTGCGCGCGGTCGACGTGCCGGTGCTCGCCGCGGGCGGCATCGCCGAGCCGAGGGCGCTGGCCGCCGTGCTCGCGGCGGGGGCGGCCGGGGCCCGGATCGGTACCCGGTTCCTCGCGGTGTCGGAGTCGGGGACGCACCCCGAGTACGTCCTCGCGCTGCTCGCCGCCGGCCCGGAGAGCACCGAGATCACCGACGGCTTCGCGGAGTGCCCGATGTGTGCCACGTCGCCGCGGGCCCGCGTGCTGCGCTCGGCCATCGAGGCGGTCGCGGCCGTCGAAGGGGAGGTCGGCACCGTCGCGACCGGTGCCGGCGACCAGTCGCTCCCGCCGCGCGCGGGGCTGCCGCCGCACAAGGACGTCCACGGTCGGATCCACGCCATGGCCCTCTACGCCGGCAGCGGCGTGGAGCACGTCACCGCCGTGCGCCCGGCCGCGGAGGTCGTGCGGGAGCTGGCCGAGGGAGCGGAAAGCCTCCTGCGGTCCTGGTGAAGGAAGCCGGGGCGGAGAATGGCGGGGTGAGTGCAGGGAGCTCCGAAGGGGTCGACGCGACGGCCCGCCGCCCGGTTCGCCGGCAGGCCGAGATCGCGGCGTACGTCGTGGAGCACGGAACCGCCACGGCGCACGAGTTGGTGGAGGCGTTCGGCGTCAGTCTCATGACGGTGCACCGGGACCTGGACGCCCTGGAGCGCCAGGGTGTCGTCCGCAAGTACCGGGGCGGGGTCAGCGCGCAGCCCACCAGCGTGTTCGAGAGCAACGTGGCCTATCGCCTCAACACGGCGCAGGCGCAGAAGCAGGCGCTCGCCCGGCGCGCCCGCGCGATGGTCGAGCCCGGGATGTCGGTGATGCTCGACGACTCCACCAGCGCGCTCGCGGTGGTCCCGCTGCTGGAGGACGTCACGCCGCTCACCGTGGCGACCAACTTCCTGCCGGCCGTCTCGCTGCTCACCGCCATGCCCGACGTCCAGCTGGTCGTGCTCGGCGGCATCTACTCGCCCACCCACGACTCGTTCGGCGGCGTCCCCTGCGCCGAGGCGGTCGAGGCGCTGCAGACGGACCTGCTGTTCTGCAGCGTCTCCGCGGTGTCCGAGACGCACGCCTACCACCAGGAGCAGGAGATCGTGCTGGTCAAGCGTGCGATGCTGCGCGCGGCGCGCACGCGGGTGCTCCTGATCGACAACGCGAAGCTGCGCCGCACCGCGCTGCACCGGCTCGCTCCGCTCTCCGACTTCGATCTCGTTCTGGTGGACGACCAGGCGCCCGCCGAGCAGGTCGCCGCCCTCCGCGAGGAGGGGGCGGCGGTGGAGGTCGTCGCGGTGTGACGGCAGCCGGCTGCGTCACGCAGCGGCCCGGTTGCGCCGGGCCCGTCCCCGAAGCCGGAAGAGGACGACGTGCGCGGCGCAGGCGACCTGGACGGCGACGTAGCCGAGGGTGACGGGGAAGAGGTCGGCGCTGACGCCGGCCGGGTCCGGGTCGGTGGAGGCCGGCACGAGCAGGGCGACGACCAGGACGAGCAGGGTGCTGGCGGTGTGCAGCCGGGCGTAGGCCATGCCGTGGCCGGCGGCGGTCCGGACGCCGAGCTCGTGCACGACGATCAGCCGGAACGCGAGTCCGAGCAGGAGGAGGCGGAGCATGTCGGAAGCGGCGGCGTAGCCGGGTCCGAAGATGGACAGTCCCGGGCCGGCGAGGAGCGCGCCCGCCGCGAGCAGCGGCAGGAAGATCATCAGGAGGCGGCGGCGCGAGGAGGACGTCAGCTCCTCGGCGCGTCCGGGCTCTCGCGCCCAGCTGGCCGAGAGCGAGTGCATGTAGTAGTTGGCGGCCGTTTCCAACACGACGGTGGCCTGCCAGGCGATGAAGAAGGCCGCTCCCGACTCCGGGCCGAACCGGAGGATGACGACCAGCGGCACCTGGTTGAGCAGCAGGGTGTAACCGACCTGGGCGGTGGCGGTGGGGCCGAGGAAGCCGATGACCTCGGATCGGCTCGGCATCACGCCGGCGCCGGGGTTCTCGCGGGCGAACCGGCGTACGACGACGAGGAGGACGAGCGAGCCGGCGGCGATCCAGACGACGATCGGGCCGACCCAGGACAGGACGACGCCCTGGGCGCCGAGCGTGGTGCCGAGGACGACGAGCAGGGTGATCCGGACGGCGGCGAACAGCCCGTTGCGCCAGACCGTCCACCAGGGTTTGCCGATCGCCACGAGGATGTAGTCGTGCACGACGAAGACGCCCCATCCGGCGGTGGCCAGCGCGAACAGGCACATGCCGAGGGCGAGTGGCCCGGTACCGGCGGTGGTACGGGCGAGGTCGGGTACCACCACGACGTACCCGAGGCCGACGACCGCGGACAGCGGCATGATCAGTAGGAGGCTGCGCCAGACCAGGGGTGGGGCGTGGCAGCCGGCGACCGGGAGCCAGCGGATCAATCCGAGGCCTAGGTTGAGTTGGGCGATTCCGGCGATAAGGATGAAAGCGGAGACAACGGCAGCAGCGAGTCCGACTTCGGCTTGTGGCAGGAGGCGTGCGGCGATGAGCCAGCTGGCGAGCCCGGCGAGCGCGCCGAGCGCGGAGCTGAGTGAGAGCGCGAGGCCTTCACCGGCCCCGCGCTTCTTGTCGGTGCCCGCTGTCGTCGGCGCCGGACCGACGATCATGATCGGTTGGGTCTGCAGGTCGGCGAGCACGACGTCGTTCCAACGCGTGCCGGGTGCGGGCCGAGCCGCCCGCATCGGCGAGCGGGCGGGCAGGGCGATCGGGACCGTCCGGCACGCATCCGGATCCCTCGCGTGGGAGCCCGGGCCGGTCATCGGGCCGGATCCGGGCGCGAGGCCATGAGGATTTCGGGCCCGCCCTCAGCGGGCAGTCGTGAAAGGTCGTTGTGAATGGGGCAGGACACCGATGATCCCGCGGTCCAGGCGCTGGTCGAGCTGAGAGCAGGCCTGGAACGCACGATCGCCGACCTGAGTGCGGCGGCCGCCCGCGCGGACGAGCTGATCGAGCGGCGCACCAGCGGCACCTCCTGGTACGACATCGTCACCACGGAGGAGCGGCCCCTCGTGATCGAGACGATCACCGGGGTGCTGGACGAGCTCGGTGAGCTGGGAAGCCGGTTCCGCCGGGAGGAGGCGGTGGCGCTGCAGCGCGAGGACGTCAGCATCACCCGGATCGGCGAGCTGTTCCGGGTGAGTCGCCAGCGCGTGTCGACGCTCCTGCAGCCCACGCGCGCGCGGGCCGAGACCTGACGCCGCGCCGGCCCGGCACCCGCGGACGTCACCGGCGCCGTCCCGCGCCGTCCAGCCGGACCCGGTCGTGCCCGGGCAGGTCGAGCCGCGGGGTGCTCAGCACAGCGGCGGCGGGCTGCAGCGGATCGGGGCCGGCGTTCTCGTCCGTGCCGGCCGGACCCTGTTCCCAGACCATCCAGGGGCGGCTGCCCGCCCGGTAGGCGACCTCCAGCGCGTGCCGCTCCTTCACCGTGTCCGCCGGCTGCCAGAACCCCCGGTGCCGGTATGCCAGCAACCTGCTTCCCTCGGCCAGCGGTGCGCAGGCATCCGCGATCAGGTCGCCGCCGGGCGGTAGGTGGTCGAAGATCTCCGGGCGGAGCACGAAGTAGCCGCCGTTCTCCCACAGCGGCATCTCCTGCAGCGAGGTGATGTCCGTGACCCGGTCGTCGGCGCCCACGTCCACGCAGTGGAACGCCGACTGCGGCGGCACCGCCAGCAACGCCCCCACCGCGTCCGAGCGTCGGAACTTCTCCACCATCGCGTTCAGCGGCAGGTCGGTGAGCACGTCGGCGTAGTTGGCCAGGAACATCTCCTCGCCCTCGACGTGGCGGCGCACCCGCCGCAGCCGCTCCCCGATCGGCGAGTCCAGCCCGGTGTGCACGAACGTGATCGTCCAGTCCGAGATGTCGGACGCCAGCAGTCGCACCCGCCCGGACTCCAGCACGAAGTCGTTGGAGTCGGTCTCGGAGTAGGTGAGGAAGAAGTCCTGGATGTGGTGTGCCCCGTAGCCAAGGCACAGCACGAAGTCGGTGTGTCCGAAGTGGGCGTAGTAGCGCATCACGTGCCAGATCAGCGGTCGCGGCCCCACCGGGTGCATCGGTTTGGGCAGATCGGAGCTGCCGTCCCGCATCCGGTAGCCACCGCAGAAGAGCACGACCTTCATCCCGCATCCCTGACGCTCATGCGCTCCCTCCGTCACACGCCGTGAGCGCAATAGCTATTGCACCCACGTCAGCATGACGCATGGGGGAGCCCGCCGGTTGCCTGGCCCTCGAGGCGGGGTTCGAATCGCCCGACCTTTGGTCCGGATGCGTCGGTCCATTCTGTGAACTAACGCCGAACTTCACACATCTCTACTTTTCGAACCCACGATCTGGTGATAACTTCCCGGCCGTGACGCCCACCACGACGAGGAGGCGGGCATGACCGCTGTCGGGCAGCCGGTCCGGTCCCGCCCGGACGCGCCCGCGCAGCCGGCCCCGAGCGCGCGCCCGCGTCCACTCCGGGAGTACGGGCTGTTCGCGTTGATGGTGGCGCCGAACCTGATCGTGATCGCGGTCTTCGCCTACTGGCCGATCCTCTACAACGCCTACCTCAGCCTCACCGACTGGAACATGATCGCCGCCCGGCCGACCTTCGTCGGGCCGGCCAACTACGCGCGGACGTTCACGGACCCCGCGTTCCACCAGACGCTGTGGGTCACCGTGGCGTTCACCGGGCTGATCGTGGCCGGCAGCCTGGTGATCGGGCTGGCGCTCGCGGTGCTGCTCAACCAGCCCCTCGCCGGCCGCGGGCTCGTGCGCACGCTCTCGTTCGCACCCCACGTGCTCTCCGGCGCCGCGGTGGCCACGCTGTGGCTCTTCATCTTCGACCCCGGCTACGGGCTGGTCCGGACGATCCTCGACCCGCTCGGGATCACGGCGCCCGACCTCGTCAACTCGTCGGACGGGGCGCTCGTCGGCCTGGTGATCGTCTACCTCTGGAAGAACGTCGGCTTCGCCGCGCTGATCTACCTGACCGGCATGCAGGGCCTGCCGCGCGAGCTCGACGAGGCCGCCGTCATCGACGGGGCGGGACCCTGGACGCGGTTCCGCCGGGTCACCTTGCCGCAGCTGCGGCCGATCACGTTCTTCCTGCTGATCACCACCGTGATCGGCACGTTCCAGGCCTTCGACGTGATCGCGGTGATGACCGGCGGCGGGCCCGGCGACGCGACCACCACGCTCAGCTGGGCCATCTACAGCGAGGGCTTCGAGGCGTTCGACGCCGGACGCGCCGCGACGCTGTCGATCATCATGTTCGTCCTCCTGCTGATCGTCACGGCGGTGCAGGCCCGGATCATGGAGAGGCGGATGCACGTCTGATGACGGCGACCATCCCGGAAAGGGCGGCTCCGGCGCGGCCGCAGCGCACATCCCGGCCCGCGCGAGCACTGCTGTACGTACTACTGCTGGGTGTGGCGGCGGTGTTCCTCGGGCCGCTGTACTGGCTCCTGACGACGGCGCTGAAGGCGCCGGACGAGATCTACCAGTTCCCGCCCGCCTGGTGGCCGAGCACGCTGACGTGGGAGAACTTCGGACTGGCGTGGGACGCGGCGCCGTTCGACCGGTTCTTCCTCAACTCGACGATCGCCACGATGGCCGGCACCGCGCTGAAGGTGGCCAACGCGGTGCTCACCGCGTACGCGTTCGTGTACCTGCGGTTCCCGTTCAAGAACGCGCTGTTCCTCGCGATCCTGGGCGCGATGATGGTGCCCGGCCACGTCACGCTGCTCCCGAACTACCTCACCGCGGCGACCCTCGGGTGGATCAACACCTACGCGGGGCTGATCATCCCCGGTATCGGGTCGGCGTTCGCCACGTTCCTGATGCGCCAGCACTTCCGCACCCTGCCGCGCGAGGTGACCGACGCCGCGTCCGTCGACGGCGCAGGACACCTGCGCACCCTCTGGCAGGTGGTGCTGCCGATGTCGCGCCCGATGCTCGTGACCGTCGTGGTGATCACCGCGGTGGAGGAGTGGAACAACTTCGTGTGGCCGCTGATCGTCACCAACACCGCAGAGATGCGGACGCTGCCGGTCGGCCTGCTGATCCTCAAGGACCAGGAGGGCCTGCAGAACTGGGGCACGATCATGGCGGGCACGCTGATCGTCCTCCTGCCGATGCTCGTGATCTTCTTCGTGGCGCAGCGCTGGATCGTCGGTGGCATCACGGCCGGGGCGGTGAAGGGATGAGGACCCGACGGTCATTCCTCGCGCTGGCTGCCGCCGGGCTGGTCGCGGGCTGCGGCTTCCGCTCGCCCGATGCCGAGTACGCCCAGCCCGCCGGCACGGTCCCGGCGCAGTACGCCGGGCGCGTGCGGGTCGTGTTCTGGCACTCCTACAGCGGCCGCAACGGCAAGGTGCTCGCCGAGCTCGTCACGCGGTTCAACGACTCGCAGGACGACGTCTACGTCGAGTCCCAGTACCAGGGCAGCTACGACGACACGGCGCAGAAGGTGGCCGCGTCGCTGATCGCCGGTCAGGTGCCGGACCTGTCGATCTTCTCCGACGTCACGTGGGAGCGGTTCTACCTGAACGACGCGCTGGAGCCGCTGGACGGGTACTTCCGCCCCGGCTTCGACGCGGGCGTGTACGAGCCGAAGCTGTTCGACGAGGGAGTGCTGCAGGGCAGCAGCTATGTGATCCCGTTCGCCCGGAGCACCCCGCTGCTCTACTACAACCGCGACGCGTTCGCCCAGGCCGGTCTGCCCGACCGCGCCCCGGAGACGTGGAGCGAGCTGCGCGAGTGGGCGCCGGCGCTGGCCGGCGTGCAGTCGGCGGGCCGCTCGTTGCGCAGCCTGGCCTTCGTCAAGATCGACGGCGACTGGCAGTTCCAGGGCAACGTCTGGCAGTTCGGTGGCGCCTACTCGAACGGCCTCGACGTCACGATCGACGAGGACGGTGCGGTCGCGGCGGGGGAGTGGCAGCGGCAGCTGGTCCACGAGGACGGCTACGGCTACATGGCGAGCAGCGCCTCCACCGACTTCGCGGGCGGGCTCACCGCGATGGCGCAGGACAGCACGGGGGGCCTGCGCACCATCATGGAGAAGGCGTCCTTCGCGGTGGGCGCCGGTTTCGTGCCGTCGGAGGTGGCGGCGGGTGTCGCCACCGGCGGGGGCGGGATCGGCATGATGCGCAACGCCACCATCGAGCGCAAGCAGGCCGCCGCGGTGTTCCTCGCCTACCTCGCCCGGCCCGACATCTCGGCCCACTGGACCACCGAGACGGGCTACCTGCCGGTCGTCACCGCCGCCCAGCGGGAGCAGTCGCTCATCGACCTGATCGCGAAGGAACCCAACTACGGCGTGGCGATCAGGCAGCTGCCGCGGGCCCGCCAGCAGGACGCGATCCGGCTCTACGGCCGCAACGCCAACGTGGCCATCTACACCGGCCTGCAGCAGATCTACGCCGACAACGCCGCACCCCGGGACGTGTTCCGCTCGGTGGCGCGGCGGCTGGAATCGATCGCCGACGAGGTGCGCCGGCAGTACGAGGAGAAGGTGCAGCCGTGATCGTCACCGGCCATCGGGGCGCGATGGGGAGCGAGCCGGAGAACACCCTGCGCTCGTTCCGCAGGGCGGTGCGGGAGGGCTGCGACGAGATCGAGCTCGACCTGCGCGTCACCGCCGACGGCCGCCTCGTCGTGCTGCACGACGCCACCGTCGACCGCACGACCGACGGCTCCGGCGCGGTGGCGGACCTGACCTTCGACGAGGTCCGCGCGCTCGATGCCGGTTCGGGCGAGCAGGTGCCGACCTGGGCGGAGGCGGTGGCCGCGGTGGACGTCCGGTTCCAGGCCGAGGTGAAGGCGGAGGCTGCGGTCCCGCTGCTGGCCGAGTCGTTGCGCGCCGACCCGGACCTGGCGCGGCGCACCCTCGTCACGTCGTCCCACGCGAAGATGCTGCTCGCGATCCGCCGGGAGCTGCCCGACATCGAGACCGGGCTCATCCTCGGCCGCCCGCCTGCGGTTGCCGAGATCATCACCCTCACCGCCGCGGCCTCCGCCGGCACCGCGCTGTGCGGGATCGTCGGGCTCACCGTCGACGGCGTCGTCGAGCTGCACGAGCGCGGGTTCGACGTGACGGCCTGGCCGGTGCCCGACGAGCACGTGCTGGCAACGGCGGTGGAGCTGGAGGTGGACGGCCTGACGACGGACCACCCCGACCGCATCTGTGGGCCGGCCCGCGCACGCTGAGCGCCGGGTGTCAGGGCGCCAGGCGGGGGAGTGCCTCCTCCAGGTCGACCACGTCCGCGTACTTCGCGTCCAGGTCCGTCAGGTTGTTCTCGTGCAGCTCCCGCGAGCGGTCGGCGCAGGCCTGGCGCACGACCTGGGGGCGGAAGCCGTGGTTCAGTGCGTCCGTGGCCGTCGCCCGCACGCAGCCCGACGTCGAGACCCCGGCGACGACCACGGTGTCGACGCCGGCGGCGTGCAGCGTCGCCGCGAGCGACGTGCCGAAGAATGCCGATGCGTACTGCTTGACCACCACCGGCTCGCCCGGGCCCGGCTTCAGCGCGAGCTCGCCCCAGCCGCCGTCGGCGTCCTCGGCGAACGCGGCGAGCGCGGGCACCTTCCGCACGAACAGGCCGCCATCTGTGAGGCCCGCGCAGTAGCGCACCACGGTCCAGACGACCGGGTGGCCTGCGGTGCGGGCGGCATCCACCAGCCGATCTGTCGCAGCGACGGCCGGCCCGGGCTCGGGCAGCGCGAACGGCCCGTCCGGCTCGGTGTAGGCGCGCACGAGGTCGACCACCACGATGGCCGGCCGACGGCCCCATCCGACCCGCCCGGAGAACGCCGTCCCGTGTGGTCCCGTCATCGTCGTCCTCCCGCGCCCGCGCACGTCCTGTGGCCCTCGCAGAGTCCGTGGACCCTGCGAGGACCGCAACCTGCGCGCGTCACCGCGATTCGGTCCAGACCGGGCGCCGCGGGGCCGGCAGCCCCGTCTCCTCCTCGCACCGTTCCAGGAGCTGCTCGATCGGCGGGCCCATGTCGAACACCGGGAGCTCCGCCGGCCGCGCCGCGCGCATATCGGCCCGTAGCGCCTCCGTCGCGGCGGTGTCGTCCACCACCACCCCGTAGCGGCGGGCGCCCTCGGCCGTGACGAGGCCGCGGCGCACCTCCAGCTCGACGAGGGCGGGGTCGCGTTCGAGCGGATCGCCCCACCCGCCGCCGCCCCACGTGACGAAGTGCAGCACGTCGCCGGGGGAGACGGGCACGTCGTGGCACTTGCTCGGCAGGGTCTGCCGGGTGCCGTCCGCGCGCTCGATCCACTTGGTGCCGCGGGCGCCCGGCCGGCCGCCGTTCACGCCCCACGGGTAGGTGAGCCAGCGGTCGTCGTGGATCGCGATCGTGCCGGGTTCCTCGAACACGTACGCGACGTCGACGCCGTTGCCCCCGCGATGGAGCCCCGCCCCGCCGGTGTCGGCGACGGTCTCCCACTTCTCGATCCGCAGCGGGTAGTAGGACTCCAGGTACTCGCACGGGATGTTGACGAAGCTCGGCCAGAGCGAGTGGCCGTCGGGCCCGTCGCCGAGCGGCCGGCCGGGAATGCCGCCGAAGCCGATCGAGTAGAGCTGGAACCACTCGCCCTTGCGGTCGCCGCCGGAGTAGTGGCCCGAGTACATGAAGTGCGGGGATGAGGAGAAGCCCGCCGCGTTGAGCAGCGCCGGGTTGGTCTGCCCGAGCAGGCCGCCGAACAGGTCGAACACCCGCCCGATGCCGTGGTTGCGCCCGTTGAGCGACGCCGGGTGCTTCGGCTTCCAGTACGAGCCGTCCGGGATCGTGACGTCGACGAGCGGGTAGAACCCGTCGTTCCACAGGATCTGCGGGTCGGCGACCGTGATCATGTAGATCCCGAAGAACATCCGGGTGAGGTTCTCGTTGATGTAGTAGTTGACCGGGCCGGCGGCCTGCGGGCTCGACCCGGTGAAGTCGATGTGCACCTTCTCGCCGGTGCGCGTCAGGCTCATCTTCAGCTCGTACGGGCCGTTGCCGACGCCGTCGTCGCAGATGTAGTCGGTGAAGCTGAGCGTCCGGCCCTCCTCGAACACAGCCTGCAGCAGCACCTTCATCGCCTCGTAGTTGCGCTGCAGCAGCGCGTCGAGCGCCGACAGGTAGGTCGCCGTGCCGAACCGCTCGCACATCTCCACCACGCGCCGGCCCGCCGTGCGACACGCCGCGACCAGGCCGTTGAGGTCGGCGCGGTTCCAGTCGGGCATCCGGACCTGGTTGAGGATGATCCGCAGCGCGTCTTCGTTCAGCACTCCCTTCGCGTACAGCTTGAAGGGCGGGATCACCACGCCCTCCTCGTAGATCGTGCGCGCGTCGGTGGGCATCGAGCACGGCGTCTTCCCTCCGACGTCGGACATGTGCCCGAACATCGACGCCCACCCGACGATCCGGCCCTCGTGGTAGATCGGCATCACGATCAGCCAGTCGTTGGCGTGGCTGATCGCCGCGCCGCACGCGTACGGGTCCGACGTCAGGAGGACGTCGCCCTCCTCGATGGAGCCCTCGAACCCTTCGAGGAAGTCGGGCACCGAGAGGCCGAACTGGCCGACCACCATCTTCCCGCTCGGGTCGCCGATCAGCGGGAACTCGTCGTGCTGCTCGCGGATGCCCGGGGAGAGCGCGGTGCGGAACAGCACCTCGTCCATCTCGTAGCGGGCGTTGCGCAGCCCGTTCTCGATCAGGTCGAGGGTGACCGGGTCGACCTCCGTCTTCCCGATCGTGCCGGTCGCGGTCTCGACGATGCGGGCCATCAGCGGATCCCCTCCGGACGGATGAGCAGGCTGCCCGACGGGTGCACGGTGGCCGCGTGGCCGGGCAGCACGAGGGTGGTCGAGTCCATCTCGATGACGATCGCCGGACCGGCGACGACGTCGCCCGCCCGCAGCTTCGAGCGGTCGTAGACGCGGGCGTCCACCCAGGCGCCGGCCACGTGCACCGGGTGCGTGTCGACCAGCGCCGCGGCCGGGTCGCCATCGCCGTCGGGCAGGTGGGTGGCGGCCACCTGCGGGCGGGGGCCGGACACCGTGGCGCGGGCGTTCACCAGCTCGTGGTCGGCCCTGAGCAGGAACGAGAAGAGGCGCTCGTGCTCCGCGTCGAACGCGGCGGCGAGCGTGCCCAGCGCGTCGCCGTCCAGGTCGGTGACCTCGACCGGGATCTCGAAGCCCTGGCCGTGGTAGCGCACGTCCACCTGGAAGGTGGTGGTCTGGTCGGTCTCGGGGACGCCCTGTTCGGCGAGCCGCGCCCCGGCCTCGGCGGCGAGCTCGCGCAGGATCGCCGCGAGGTCCTCCGAGGTGAGGTCGGCGAACCGCCGCAGCACGGTGCGGGCCGACTCGCTGCGTGCGGACGTCGTCGCGTCGCCGAGCGCGCAGAGCACACCCGGGCTGGGCGGCACGATCACCGGCCACGCGCCCGTCAGCTTCCCGAGGGCGTTCGCGTGCAGCGGGCCGGCCCCGCCGAACGCGACGAGGGCGAAGTCGCGCGGGTCGAAGCCCTGCTGCACCGACACCAGCCGCAGGCCGCCGAGCATGTTCTCGTTGACGATGTCGACGATCCCCGCCGCGGCGGCCTCCGGGCTCGGCAGGCCCATCGCCTCGGCGACCTTGCCCACCGCGGCCCGTGCGGCGTCGACGTCGAGGGTGATCTCGCCGCCGGCCAGCGTCGGGGGCAGGTAGCCGAGCACGACGTTCGCGTCCGTGACCGTCGGCTCGGTGCCGCCCGTGCCGTACGCGGCGGGGCCCGGGTCCGCGCCCGCGGACTGCGGGCCCACCCGCAGCGCCTTCGTCAGCTGGGGCACGTGCGCGATCGAGCCACCGCCCGCGCCGACGGTGCGTACGTCGACACTGGAGGCGCGCACCGTCAGGTCGCCGACCTTCGTCTCGCGCCCGATCCGCGGCGTGAGCCCCTGCACGAGGGCGACGTCGGTGGACGTGCCGCCCATGTCGAACGTGATCAGGTCGGGGACCCCGCACTGCTCGGCCGTCCACACCGCTCCGGTGACGCCACCCGCCGGGCCGGAGAGCAACATCGTGACGGGCGCCCCGATCGCGGCGTCCGCCGACGACAGCCCGCCGTCGCTGCGCAGGATCGCGAGCTCACCGGCCACACCGCCGTCGGCCAGCTTCCCGGCGAGCGTCTCGACGTAGCGCTGCACGTGCGGCTGGACGTAGCCGTTCGCCACCGTGGTGACCGTGCGCTCGTACTCGCGCATCTCGGGCAGCACGTCCGAGGAGAGCGACACCGGCACGCCGGGCAGCAGCTCCGCGGCGATCTCGCCGATCCGGCGCTCGTGCGCGGGGTCGGCGAAGGAGTTGATCAGGGAGACGGCGAGCGCGTCGATCCCGGTGAGCCGCCCGAGCTGTGCGAGGACGTCCGCCTCGTCCAGCTTCCGGACGACCGTGCCGTCGGAGGCGATGCGTTCGTCGACCTCCACGGTGTTCTCCAGCGCCGCGAGCGGCTCCGGCTTCGGCCAGATGATCCAGCCGGCGAGCCCGCCGGGAACGAAGGAGCGGGCGATCTGCAGGACCTGCCGGAAGCCCTTCGTGGTGACGAGGCCGACGGTGGCGCCCTTGCCCTCGAGGATCGCGTTGGTGGCGACCGTGGTGCCGTGCAGCACCTGGGCGACGTCCGCGAGCCCGACACCGGCGTCGGAGCACACCTTCCCGATCCCGGTGAGCACGCCCACGGACTGGTCCACCGGGGTGGAGGCGGTCTTCGCGCGCCAGGTGGCGCCGGTCGCCTCGTCGACGAGCAGGACGTCGGTGAACGTGCCTCCGACGTCGACACCGAGCCGGTAACTCATGTCCCCTCCTGCTCCCGGGCGGCCCGCAGCATCACGGCACGGGCGTTGTGGATGTGGGCGGTCATGACGGCCTGCGCCCACGTCGGGTCGCCGGCCCGGATCGCGGCGACGATCTCGACGTGGTGGGCGAGGCTGCGGCGCAGCGAGGCCTCGTCGTAGGCGTGGAAGTTGCGCAGCTGGATCGGGGCGTGGATGGCGCCCGCGAGCGCGGTGGCGAGCACGGGCTGGTCGGCGATCACCACCAGCCGCCCGTGGAACCGGCGGTTGAGCGGGACGAGCGCGTCGAGGTCCTGGGCAGGGCCCGGGAGGCCGACGGCGAGCATCTCCGCGGCGAGCTCGTCGAGGGCGTCGACGTCGGCGGGCTGGGCGTGGGGGACGGCGTGCCCGGTGAGCCGTGGCTCCAGGGCCGACCGCAGGTCGAACACCCCCTCCAGCTCCGCGACGCTCCAGCTCGCGACGCGGGCCCCGCGGTTGGGGGTGAGCTCGACCAGCCCCTCGGCGGCGAGCCGGGTGAGCGCCTCGCGGACCGGTGTGCGGCTCACCCCGAGCCGTTCCGCGAGCTCGACCTCGCCGAGGCGGGCGCCGGCGGCGAACTGCCCGTGCAGGATCAGCTCCCGCAGCCCGGCGAGCACCCGCTCGGTGGAGGTCACCGTCCGTGTCACACGTCACCTCATCCCGCAGATTGTGTGCAATCTAGGACTGCAGGTTCCGCAGAGCAACGTCTCGGGCGTAACTTCGCGATGAATGCATGCAAAGGGGGATCAGGTGGGTGATCTGCTGCGGTCCGGTCCGGCCCCGCGCGCCCGGCTGCGCGAGCTGCTCGCCGGGCCCGGGCCGGTGGTGGCGCCGGGTGCGTACGACGCGCTCTCGGCGCGTCTCGTGGAGCAGGCCGGCTTCGACGTCGTCTACATGACGGGGTTCGGCACCACCGCCTCGCTGCTCGGCCGGCCCGACGTCGGGCTGCTCGGCGGCGCCGAGATGGTCGACAACGCGCGGCGGATCGTCGCCGCGGTCGACGTGCCGGTGATCGCCGACGCCGACACGGGCTACGGCAACGCGATCAACGTCGTGCGCACGGTGCAGTCCTACGAGCAGGCCGGAGTCGCGGGGGTGCACCTGGAGGACCAGGTGATGCCGAAGAAGTGCGGGCACATGAGCGGCAAGGCCGTGATCGGCGCCGACGAGATGGCCGGCAAGATCCGCGCCGCCGTCGCCGCCCGACGCGACCCCGACTTCCTGGTGATCGCCCGCACCGACGCCGCCGCCGTCGAGGGGCTCGACGCCGCGCTCGTACGCGCCCGCGCCTACGCCGATGCGGGCGCCGACCTGCTCTTCGTCGAGGCCCCCACCAGCGAGGACGACATCGCGCGGGTCTCGCGCGAGCTCGCCGGCGTCGCCCCGTTGGTGTTCAACTGGGCCGAGGGCGGGCGCACGCCGCCGCTCCCGCTGGACCGGATCGCCGAGCTGGGGTTCGCGCTGGTGCTGTTCCCGATCGGCACGCTGCTCGCCGCGACGGCAGGTATCCGGGCGCTCCTCGCCACACTGCGCACCGACGGCGCACCCACCGCCGCGCTGCCGGGCCTCCCGACGTTCGACGAGTTCACCGATCTCATCGGGCTGCCCGAAGTCCGGTCGCTGGAGGAGCGCTTCGGCGGGTGAGGGTCAGACTGCCGGTACGACCACCACGTCGTAGCGCGTGATGTGCGGGTTCGCCGTCACCAGCGGTATGTCCTCGAGTTGCGCCTGGGCCACGAGGAGACGGTCGAACGGGTCGCCGTGGTGTCGCGGGAGGGTGGCGACGTGCAGCGCGTGGGCGTGGGTGACCGGGAGGCCGTCCACACTGTCGTGCCGCATCCGCGACGGGACGTACGTCTTCGGTGGTTCGGGTAGGGGGAGCTTGCCGAGCGCGTGCTTGATCGCGATCTCCCACGAGCTCGCCGCAGAGAGCAGCAACTGCGCGGACCCGTCGCCCAGCCGCTCGCGGACGTCGTCCGCCACGCGCTCGGGCTCTGTCTGGAGCCAGAGCCAGACGTGCGTGTCGAGGAGGTACCTCACCCTTCGAACGCCCTCTGCACGTCGTCCGGCAGCGGATCGTTGAAGTCCTCGGGAACCTCGAACAGACCGCGATCGGCACCGAAGGTGCGGCGAGCCCGCCGCTGGACCGGGACGAGCCGGGCGACCGGCTCCCCGCTGCGCGTGATGACGACCTCCTCGCCCTCGGCGACCCGGCGCAGGAGGTCGGACAGCGTCGTCTTGGCCTCGTGGACCCCGACCTCGACCATCGGACCAGCTTAGCTAAGGCCTTAGCCAATTGCCAGGCGATGCCCCGATCGGTCCGATCGTGCGGGTCGGCCTACTCTCCAACGCCATGAGCCGGGACAAGGTGCGGGTCGCTGTGGTGTTCGGGGGTCGCAGCAGCGAGCACGCGATCTCCTGCGTCTCCGCGGGAGCCGTCATGTCCCACCTGGACCCCGAGCGCTTCGAGGTCGTCCCGGTCGGCATCACCCGTGACGGCGCCTGGGTGCTGGGCACGTCCGACCCACGCGAGCTGGTGATCTCCGACCGCGAGCTGCCGTCGGTCGAGGCCGGTGGCACCGCCGTCGCCCTGCCCGGCGACCCGACCCGCGGCGGGCTCGTCGTCCTGGACCCCGACCGGGCCGGCGAGGTGTTCTCCGGCGTCGACGTCGTGTTCCCCGTGCTGCACGGCCCGTTCGGCGAGGACGGCACCATCCAGGGCCTGCTGGAGATGGCCGGCGTGCCCTACGTCGGCGCCGGCGTGCTGGCGAGCGCGGCGTCCATGGACAAGGAGTACGCGAAGAAGCTGCTGGCCGCCGAGGGGATCCCGGTGGGCGACCTCGTCGTGCTGCGCCGGGGCACCGCCACGCTCACGTTCGAGGAACGTGACCGGCTCGGGCTGCCGGTCTTCGTCAAGCCGGCCCGCGCCGGTTCGTCGGTGGGCATCACCCGGGTCACCGACTGGGCCGACCTCGACGCCGCGATCGCGTTCGCCCGCGAGCACGACCCGAAGGTGCTCGTGGAGGCCGCGATCGTCGGACGGGAGATCGAGTGCGCCGTGCTCGAGCTCCCCGACGGCACGGTGCGCGCCAGCGTCCCGGCGGAGATCCGGATCGTCGGCACCGGCCCCGACGGCCAGAAGCCCGAGTTCTACGACTTCGAGGCCAAGTACCTCGACGACGTCTGCGAGTTCGACATCCCCGCGAAGCTCGACGACGAGGTGGCCGAGCGGTTGCGCGCGATGGCCGTGGACGCCTTCCGGGCCGTCGACGGGCAGGGCCTCGCCCGCATCGACTTCTTCGTCGGTCCGGACGGGGAGCTGACGCTCAACGAGGTGAACACCATGCCCGGCTTCACCCCGATCTCGATGTACCCCCGGGCCTGGGCCGTGACGGGGATCGACTTCGAGACGCTCCTGACGACGCTGGTGGAGACGGCGATCGCCCGCGGGACCGGCCTGCGTTAGGTCGGGTTTCTTAAACGCGGCCTAAAGCGCCAGGCGCTCGATGACGGCCGCGACCACCTGATCGGTGGTGGCGGCGCCGCCGACGTCGCGGGTGAGCACGCCTGAGCCGGTGGTGGCGTCGATCGACTTGCGCAGCCGCTCGGCCTCGTCGGGCAGGCCGAGGTGGTCGAGCATGAGGGCGGCGCTGCCGATGGCGCCGATCGGGTTGGCGAGGCCCTGGCCCGCGATGTCGGGGGCGGAGCCGTGCACGGGCTCGAACATCGACGGGAACCGGCGCTCGGGGTTGAGGTTGGCGCTGGCGGCGAGCCCGAGGCTGCCGGCGAGGGCGGAGCCGAGGTCGGACAGGATGTCGGCGTTGAGGTTGGACGCCACCACGACCGACAGGTCCTCCGGCTTGAGCACGAACTTCGCCGACATGGCGTCGACGAGCACGCTCTCGGTCTCGACGTCGGGGTAGTCCCGCGCGACGCGGGCGAAGACCTCGTCCCACAGCACCATGCCGTACTGCTGGGCGTTGCTCTTGGTGACCGACGAGACCTTCTTGCGCGGGCGGGTGCGGGCGAGGTCGAAGGAGAACCGCATGATCCGCTCGCAGCCCTGCTCCGTGAACAGCGCCGTCTGCAGGGCGACCTCGTTGCCGGGGCCGCGGCCCGCGAGGTTGCGCCCGCCGAACCCGGCGTACTCGCCCTCGCTGTTCTCCCGGACGACCACCCAGCCCAGCTCGGTGTGGTCGGCCTTGCGCAGCGGGGAGACGACGCCGGGGTGGAAGCGCACCGGGCGGACGTTGGCCCACTGGTCGAAGTTCTGGCAGATCCGCAGCCGCAGACCCCACAGGCTGACGTGGTCGGGCACGGTGGGCCAGCCGACGGCGCCGAAGTAGATGGCGTCGAAGTCCCGGAGGGTCTCGAGGCCGTCCTCGTCCATCATCCGGCCGGTCTTCTCGTAGTGGCCGCAGCCCCACGGGAACTCGGTCCACTCGAACGCGAAGGCGCCCTGGGACGCGCCGGCGAGGGCGTCGAGCACGGCGCGGCCGGCGGCCACGACCTCGACGCCGACCCCGTCGGCCGGGATGGCGGCGATCCGGAAGCTGCGCCGTTCGGTCGGTGCGGACATCGGTGTATCTCCCTCGGGTAGTGCGGCTCCTCGAGTGAAACGCCCGAGGCCACCCCGAGTCCAAGACGAGTTGCCGATCCCACTCATAGGTCGGGCCTATGTGCGGCTGGGCGGGATCACTCCATGATCGTTCCGAGCCGCACACCACAGCGGCCGGCGCGACATCAAGTGCTGGTCGGAACGATCTCCCGTCCATGATCGCCCCGAGCAGCACGTGACTGTTGCGGACGCCGCGCTGATGCGCGAATCGGAATGATCAGGGCTGCAGCGCCGGTGCGGATCGCGCCCCTACCGCGTTCCGCGAGACGCGGCGCCCGGGACCAGGGCGGACGTGCTCAGCCCTGTGGGTCGGCGTGGCCGTGCACCAGGTGTGTCAGGGCGGAGCCGAGCGGGTGGCGCTCATCGCCGACCCGCACCCAGCGGGGGCCACCGAAGGGTGCCTGCTCCTCCACCGTGAGGACGACGCCGGGGTAGATGCCCAGCTCGCCGAGGTAGCGCAGGGCGGCGCTGTCGCGGTCGGACACCCGCTCCACGCGGAACCGGCTGCCGGCGGGTGCGGCGTCGAGGGCCTCGCCCCAGCCCTCCTCGTGCGGGCCGTCGCGGGGTGGGATGGGGTCGCCGTGCGGGTCGTGGGTGGGGTGGCCGAGCGCGGCGTCGATGCGCTCCTCGAGCCGCTCCGACAGCGCGTGTTCCAGCAGCTCGGCCTCGGCGTGCACCTCGTCCCACGGGACGTCGAGCACGCGGGCGAGGAAGGTCTCCAGCAGCCGGTGGCGGCGCACCACACGTAGCGCGGCCCGCTCGCCCGACGGGGTGAGCTGCAGCGTGCGGCTGTCCGGGCGGGTCAGCAGGCTCCCGTCCTCCAGCCGCTTCACCATGGCCGACACCGAGGGTGCGGACACGCCGAGCTCCTGCGCGAGCTGACCCGTGGTGACCGGCTCGCCCCGGTGGGCGAGGTGGTAGATCGCCTTGAGGTAGTCCTCGGTGGCCCGGGACATCGTCACCATGGGTGGATCGTATGCCGGACCAGGTCAGCGCACTGCCACGGCGGTGGCGGGCAAGGTCTCCCGCACCACGTCGGACAGCTGCTGGAGCGGGGCGCTACCGGCGGCGACGGGTGCGGTGACGGCGAGGTAGACCGGCCGGTCCACGGCGATGTAGCTCGCCTGAACGGGTTGCGGGAGGCCGTCGTCGAGCTTCAGCCAGCGCACGCCGTTGACCTCGAGCAGCGCGGATGTGGGCGTCAGCTCCGCCGGCCGCGGGAGGCCGCAGCGGAACACGACGGGGCGGGGCGCCGCCGCCCACGCGCGCACGCCGGGCAGGCTGTCCGCCTCGGCCACCGGGCGGGACGGCAGCGGGTCGTCCGGACCGTCCAGCTCGGCGGGGAGCGCGGCCAGCAGGGCCGTGCACTCCGGGCCGGACGCGCCCGGCGCGTCGACCGGCGCCACGGCGAGCGGGCCGGTGTCGGGCGGTGGCGGGTCGAAGTCCCCGCGCAGGCGCGAGGTGATCGCGATCGCGGTCACCGCAACGGCGAGCAGCAGCGGCAGTGTGATCGCGATCGCCACGGGAGGGGAGACCCGGTTGCCCACGAGCCCTGACTTCAGGAGAGGTGCACCACCGGACAGGTCAGCGTGCGCGTGATGCCGTTGACACCCTGCACCTGCGCGACGACGAGCTGTCCGAGCTGGTCGACGTCCTCTGCCTCCGCGCGCACGATCACGTCGTAGGGCCCGGTGACGTCCTCCGCGGAGACCACACCGGTGATCCTGGAGATCTCCGCGGCCACGGCGGCGGCCTTGCCGACCTCCGTCTGCACCAGGATGTAAGCCTGCACCACGGCGAGCCCCTTCCACTTCGATCATCGGGCGTAGGAGAGTCGGAAGCCGAACGTACCGGAGGTGACGTCCGTGCCAACATCACAACCGTCCCCGACGGGCGAAGCGGAGGCAGAGAACACACTCGCCGGCATCGGTGAGTTCGGACTGATCGCGCGGTTGACCGAGGGGCGCCCGTCCTCGCCGGCCACGCTGGTCGGGCCGGGCGACGACGCCGCCGTGCTCTCCGCACCCGACAGCCGCGTCGTCGCCTGTGTCGACGTGCTCGTGGCGGGGGTGCATTTCCGGCTCGACTGGTCCAGCCCGGAGCAGATCGGCCGCAAGGCGGCGGCCGCCAACCTCGCCGACGTCGCCGCGATGGGCGCGGTGCCGACAGGGCTGCTCGTCGGGCTCGCCTGCCCCGCCGACACCCCGGTCGAGACGCTCAGAGGCTTGACGGACGGCCTGTGGGCCGAGGCCCGTTCCGTCGGCGTGGGGGTGGTCGGCGGCGACGTGGCGTCCTCGCCGACGCTCGTCCTGTCGGTCACGGCGCTCGGCTCGCTGGAGGGTCGGGAGCCGGTGACGCGGGCCGGGGCGCGCCCCGGCGACACGGTGGCGCTGGCCGGGCGCATCGGCTGGGCCGCCGCCGGCTGGGCGGTGCTGGCGCGCGGCTTCCGCTCCCCGGTGGCCGTGGTGTCGGCACACCGGGTGCCGGAGCCGCCGTACGCGGCCGGGCCGCAGGCGGCCGACGCAGGCGCCACCTCCATGATCGACGTCTCCGACGGGCTGCTCGCCGACCTGGGGCACATCGCACGGGCCTCGGAGGTGCGGATCGACGTGCGCACCGCCGCGCTCGCGGTGCCGGCCCGGCTGGTCGACGTCGGCGCCGCGCTCGGCGTCGACCCGATGCACTGGCTGCTCACCGGCGGCGAGGACCACGCCCTCGCCGCGACCTTCCCCGACGACGTGCCGGACGGCTGGACCGCGATCGGCACGGTCGCCGAGGGCGAGCCGGAGGTCCTCGTCGACGGCCGCCGGTACGACGGCGGCCCGGGTGGGTGGGAGCACTTCGGGCGCTAGCGGGGCGAACATCGACGTTGACCGGCGGGCAGCTCCCGGGCCACGGTGGGGCGATGGCCCTGCAGATGCTTCCGCAGCTCGTGCGGCTGCTCGACGAGCTGCGCTACGAGCCGACCGGCAAGCGGATTCGGGCGCTGGTCGACGGTGACCCGGTGGTCGACACGACGGGCGCCCTGGTCGTCTGGGAGCCGCGCCGCGTGGTGCCGACGTACGCCGTGCCGGAGGCCGACGTCCGTGGCGAGCTGGTGCCCGCTCCGGCCGTCGATGTGCCGCAGAAGCCCGGTCACCCCGTGGTCGGGCTGACGGTCGCCCCAGCTTCCGGCAACCGGGTTCAGCCGATCTCGAGCACCGCCTTGCCGTGCAGCCGCCGCTCCAGCAACGCGCTGGTCGCGTCGGCGACGTCCGTCCAGCTGCCCCGCCACGAGACCTGCGGGTCCAGCCGGCCGTCGGCGACGGCGCCGGCCAGCCAGGCGAGGTCGGGGCCCACGTTCCGGCAGTCGAGCAGGTAGAAGGTGACGATCGAGCGGTCGTGCCGGCCGTCGTTGCCGAAGAGCGCGCCGAACGGGAAGTGCTCGCCCTCGTCGGTGGCGTGCCCGACGGAGACGAGGGTGCCGCCCGCCGCGAGCCGGTCGTAGGCGGCCACCAGCTGGGGGCCGCCCACCATGTCGATGACCGCGTCCACCTGGCCGGCGAAGTCGCCGGGAGCGACCAGCACCTCGTCCGCGCCCAGCGCCCGCAGGCTGTCGCCGTGCCGCTGCGGGTCGCCCGTGGTCGCGACGACGTGCGCGCCGCCGAGGTGGGCGAGCTGCACGGCGTAGCGGCCGACGCCACCGGTCGCGCCCGTGACGAGCACGCGCCTGCCCAGGAGTGGGCCGGCCCGGTGCAGAGCGCGCAGGGCGCTGGCGCCGGCCACCGGGACGGTGCTGATCGCGCCGAGGTCGGCGCCCTCCGGGACCACCCCGACGAGGTCGGTGTCGACGGCGCGCAGCTCGGCCCACGCCCCGTCCGGGGCGAGGGTGATCACCGGCGTGCCGGCCACGGGCCCGGACCCGTCCGCGGCCGTCTGCTCGATGATGCCGGCCGCGTCCCAGCCGAGCACGGTGCCCTCCGGGGCGCGCTCGGGCCCGAACTTCACCTCGCCGTAGTTGAGGGACGTGGCCGTCACGCGCACCAGCGCCTGGTGCGGTGCGGGCGCGGGATCCGGCGCCTCGCCGAGGCGGAGGCCACCGGGCGCGGATCGGTCGACGAGCAGGGCACGCATGAACACTCACCTTCACCGAGAAGCATCTGCCACTGAGTGGCGTAATGCTACAAGTGGCGTTCGCGCCCAGGCTACAGTGCGTGGTGATGGACACCCTTTCCCTGCGGGAGCGCAAGAAGCTCCGCACGCGGCAAGCGCTCGTCGACACGGCGCTGCGCCGGTTTGCCGACCCGGGCTTCGACGCCACCACGCTCGACGACCTGTGCGGTGAGGTCGAGGTCTCCAAGCGCACGTTCTTCCGCTACTTCACCAGCAAGGAAGATGTCGCGATGGCGCCGACCCAGGACCTGTGGGGCGCCTTCCTCGCCGAGCTCGAGACGACCGGGCCGGCGGGAGGAACGCTCCTGGAGCTGCTCCAGGACACGCTGCTCGCGGCCCTCGCCGCGATGCCCGCGGAAGGGTGGACCGAGCGGGTGGAGCAGAGCCGTCGCCTGGCCGCGGCCACGCCCTCGATGAACGCTCACGGCCTGCAGTTCTGCGACCGCACCACCCGCACCGCGCTCACGCTGCTGCGAGAGCGGTTCGGCTTCGCGGAGCACGACCTGCGCGTCCGGCTGGCCGTCGATCTGGTGGTGGCGGCCTTCCACTGCGCGCTGGAGGAGTGGATCTTCCGGCCGGGCCCCGCGAGCCGCGACGAGCTGGCCTCCCGCCTGAAGGACGCGTTCGCCGCCGTCCCCGGCAGCATCACGCTCGGCGTCACACAGCTCGGGTCGGGTCCGCGGTGACGCCGAGGCCGTCGAGCACCTCGGCGGCCATGGTGACCTGGGCGAGGTCGTCGGTGCACGGCATCAGCACCACATCGTCGGCGCCCGCGTCGCGCAGCCTGGCCAGCTCCGCGCCGAGGTGCTCCGGCGTGGTGGGGGTGTCGGCCTGCACGAGGTGGGCGTAGTCGAGGTAGTAGTGCCGCAGGTAGTGCTCGGCGTGCTCGTCGGCGTCGGGACCGAAGCAGAAGTACCGCACTGTCACGACGCGCGGCCGTCCGGCGCGCCCGATGCTGTCCCACTCCTTCCGGATCGCGGCGACGCCGTCGACCACCTGCTGGATCCCGAACGACGGCGCGATCCAGCCCTGCCCGGCCGTGGCGGCCCGGGTGAAGGCCGCGGGAACCAGCCCGCCGAAGAGCAGGCCGGGGCGGTCGGGTGGCAGCGCCGGCATCGGCCCGCTCGCGCCGGCGAGCTTGCCGTTCCACACCTGCTGCATCGTGTCGACCATGGCGTCCATCGCCGCACCGAGCCGTCGTCGAGGCACCCCGCTCGACTCGTAGTCCTCCGGCCAGCCGCCGAGGGCGAGACCCGCGGTCAGGCGCCCGCCGGACAGCCGGTCGACCGACGCGAGCTGCTTCGCGAGCACCACCGCGTTCTGCCGGTAGGGGACGTTCAGGACGGTGGTGAGCAGCTCGACCCGCTCTGTGCGGGCCGCGGCGGCCGCGAGCGCGACGAGCGGATCGAGGTTGTCGTAGACGAGCCGGTCGATCACGCCGAGCGAGCAGAACCCGAGCCGCTCTGCGGTGGCGGCCCACTCGCCGAGCGCGGTGACGTCGGCCTCGGGGACGGCGGCCGGCAGGCCCATTCCGATCTTCACAGGACACCTCCGGGATGTGAGATCCCGAGGATGACCGGGGCACCTCCGCCCTGTCGTGAACGGAACGGACACTACGAACGGGGAACGGGCACCCCGCGGATCGAGGCGTCGAGCAGCTGCACCGGGTGCAGCAGCGGGAGGTCACGACCCAGGTGCTTGCCGATCTGCAACAGGCAGCCCGGGTTGGCGGTGACCACCACGTCCGGCTCCACCGAACGGACGTTCGCGGCCTTGCGGGCCCCGAGGTCGGACGCGGCCTCCGGCATGATCATGTTGTAGATGCCGGCGGAGCCGCAGCACAGCGCGGCGTCCGGCAGGTCCACCAGCTCCAGCTCCGGGATCGACCGCAGCACGTCTCGCGGCTGGGTGCGCACCTGCTGGGCGTGCCCGAGGTGGCAGGCGTCGTGGTAGGCCACCCGGCCGCGGAACGGGTGGCGCGGCGCGCTGGGACCCAGGTCTGCGAGCACCTCGTGGACGTCCCGCACCCGGGCGCTGAACGCCTTCGCGCGCTCGGCCCACTCGGGGTCGTCGGCGAGCAGGTGGCCGTACTCCTTCATCGACGAGCCGCAGCCCGCGACGTTCGTGACGACGTGGTCGACATCCAGCTTCTCGTAGACCGCGATCTCGCGCTTCGCCCTGGCCAGCGCGCTGTCCTCGCGGCCGGCGTGCAGTTCGAGGGCGCCGCAGCACTGCTGCTCGCGCGGCACGAGGACGTCGCAGCCCTCGGCGGCCAGCACCCGGACGGTGGCGACGTTGACGCGGTGGAAGAACACGTCCTGGACGCAACCCGACAGCAGCGCCACCCGAGCCCGGCGCTCGCCGACGGCCGGGGTGTGCACCGGCAGCCGCGCGAACGCCTCGCGCACCGACACCGGCGGGAGGAGCGACTCCATCGCCCCCAGGCGTCCCGGGAGCTTCGACGCGAGCTTCGCGACGACGGGGATCCGGCGTAGCTGCTGGTAGAACGCACCCGGCACGGCCGCGGCCCGGAGCCGCCGCCGGTACGGGAACAGCGTGAAGATCGCGGCGCGGAACCAGGCGTCGGAGCGTTCGCGCGGCACGTTGCGTTCGATCTGCGGGCGCACCGACTCCAGCAGGCGGTCGTACTGCACCCCCGACGGGCAGGCCGTGACGCACGCCATGCAGCCCAGGCACCGGTCGATGTGCTCGGTGAACGGCCCCTGCAGGTCGATCTCGCCCTTGTGGGCGAGGTCCATCAGGTAGATGCGGCCGCGCGGGGAGTCCATCTCCTCGCCCCACAGCTGGTAGGTCGGGCAGGTCGGCAGGCAGAAGCCGCAGTGCACGCAGTCGTCGAGCAGCTCGCGCTCGGGTGGGCGCCGGTCGTCGAAGCTGCTCGGACCGGTCTGCGGGAGGTTGGTGTGGGCGGAACCGGCGGGTGTGGTCATCTCACATCCAGGGGTCGAAACGGCCCGGGCCGAAGCGGCCCTGCGGGTCGAGCTCGGCCTTGACGGCGCGCAGCACCGCGATCGCGGACGGCGGCGGGCCCCACGCCGGGGCGTCGGCATCGGCTGGGCGGGAACGCAGCACCGAGGTGCCGCCCGCGGCGTGCACCCGCTCGTGCGCCTCCGCGACGGCGTCGGGCGGCAGCGAGACGGTGGCGACCCCGGTGCCGAGCCCGGCGGTGACGGCCACCGCCGGCAACGCGCCGAGCACCTCGGGGAGCTGTGAGGGCCGCACGCCGATCCGCAGGACGGCGAGCCCCGGCTCTCCGCGGACAAGCGCGGAATGCCACCCCCACACGTCCGCGAGGTGCGGGGCGTCCAGGAGCTCGCCGGTGCCCAGCAGGGTGCGGAGACGTCCGAGGCGGGCGTCGAGGGCGTCGGCGGTGCCGTCCAGACGGATCAGGAGCGTGTCGTCGGACGTCCATTCCAGGGCCGCGGGCTCGTACGGGCCGCCCAGCACCGTGGCGGCGTGTTCGGCGGCCTCGGGCAGGGAGCACGACAGCGCCAGGGCCGCACTGCGCTCGGGGACCGGGTGCAGCCGCAGCACCACCTCGGCGAGCACACCGAGCGTGCCGTAGCTCCCGTGCAGCAGCTTGGCGAGGTCGTAGCCGGCGACGTTCTTGATCACGTGGCCGCCGCTGCGGGCCACCGTGCCGTCGGCGAGCACGAACGTGACGCCGATGACCAGGTCGCGCAGCGAGCCGAACACGAGCGCCGCGGGCCCGGCGTCGGCCGTGGCGACGAGGCCGCCCACGGTGGCGCCGTCCGCGACGCGCGCGGCGTCGAACGAGACGTGCTGGCCGTGCGGGGCGAGCTCCTCCTGCAGCTGGCGCAACGGCGTGCCGGCGCGGACCGAGACGGTCATGTCGCCGGGGTTGTGCGTGATCACCCCGGTGAGGCCGGTGGTCTCGAGCACCGCGTCGACCGGGGCGAGCGCGCCGGCCCAGCCGGCGGCGGTGCCGGCGCCGAGGATCCCCACGGTGCCCGCGGTGTCGAGCACCGCGTCCCGCAGCGACCGCAGGTCGGTGGGCCGGAGGGTTGAGGTGGTGGTCACAGGCGCTCGATCACTCCCGCCTCTTCCAGGGGATGGGGCCGGTACTTGCCGGGCCGCTCACCGCACAGCCGTGGGGTGGGCAGCACCTTGCCCGGGTTGCACAGCCCGTCGCGGTCGAACGCCGTGCGCACGCGGGCCATGACCGCGAGGTCGTCCTCCCCGAACATCTTCGGCATCGAGCACGCCTTGTCGGTGCCGATGCCGTGCTCGCCCGACAGCGACCCGCCCAGCTCCACGCACAGCTCGGCGATCTTGCCCGACAGCACTTCGGCACGTTCGGTCTCGCCGGCCGCGGCGCTGTAGAGCACCAGCGGGTGCAGGTTGCCGTCGCCGGCGTGGAAGACGTTGGCCACGCGGAGCCCGGCGTCGGTGCCCATGCCCGCGATCCGGTCGAGCACCTCGGCGAGCCGGGTGCGCGGGACGACGCCGTCCTGCACGAAGTAGTCGGGGGAGATGCGGCCCACCGCGGCGAACGCGGCCTTGCGCCCGCGCCAGATCGCCGCCCGCTCCTCGGGAGAGCCGGCGATGTGCAGCCGGGTGCAGCCGTGGCGGTCGCAGATCTGCTTCACCTGCTCGAACTGGACGTCGCACTCCTCGACGGGCCCGTCCAGCTCGACCACCAGCGCGGCCGGAACGCCGACCGTGTAGCCGGCGTGCACCGCCTCCTCGGCCGCCTCGATGGCGAGCGTGTCCATCATCTCGACGGCCGCGGGGACGATGCCCGCGGCGACGATGTCGGACACGACGTCGCCGGCCGCGGCGATCGACGGGAAGTCGGCGAGCAGCGTGCGCACCGACTCCGGGGTGCGCAGCAGCCGCACGGTGATCTTCGTGGTGATGCCGAGCGTGCCCTCGGAGCCGAGGAACACCCCGCGCAGGTCCGGCCCGGCCTGCTCGCCGGTGTCGGAGCCGAGCGTGACCAGCGAGCCGTCGGGCAGCACGACCTCGCAGGACAGCACGTGGTTGGTGGTGAAGCCGTACTTGAGGCAGTGGGCGCCGCCGGAGTTCTCGGCGACGTTGCCGCCGATCGTGCAGACCTGCTGGCTGGACGGGTCGGGGGCGTAGTACAGCCCGTGGGGTGCCGCGGCCGCGGTGATCTCCAGGTTGGTGACGCCCGGCTCGACGACGGCCCGCCGGTCGACCACGTCGACCTCGAGCACCCGCTTGAGCCGGGCCAGGCTGATCACCACGCCCTCGGCCACCGGGAGCGCGCCGCCGGACAGGCCAGTGCCCGCCCCGCGCGCGACGAACGGCACGCCGTGGTGGGCGCAGACCCGCACGGCCGCGGCGACCTGCGCCGCGTCGCGCGGCAGCAGCACCAGCTGCGGGACCACCCGGTACCCGGTGAGGCCGTCGCACTCGTACGAGCGACACCGGACCGGGTCGCTGATCACGTCCGCCGGAGCGAGTGCCGTCTCGAACGCCCGGATCACCACGTTGTCGAGACTCATGGAAGGGCCCCCTTCGACGCGGGTCCATGCGTGCCATGGAGACTACGACGGCGATCCCCGGATCGCCCGGTCCTCATCGATGCCCGGACCGGTCGCCCGCCAACGGAGAACGTTCGGGAGGTCGAAGCGGTGGGTCCCCGCCGGAAGCTGCAGCTGGCCCTCGTGCTCGTGGCTGCCGTGGTCGTGGCACTGGCGCTGACCGGCGCCGTCGGTCCCGCGTCGGTCGAGCCCGTGCCCGCGCCCGCTGCCGTCGTCACGCGCTGAGTCTTACTTCCGCGATGCGGAAGTTCAAGTCCGTCTGGTAAAAAAGTGGCCGGGCGGGTACTCCGCCGTGCGATCCGCTGCCGACCGGAGGGTCAGACATGAGTGCCCCACTGCAGACCGACCCCGCGCTGCGGGCGTTCGTGGCCGACGAGCTGCTGCCCGGCCTCGACCTCCAGCCGGAGTGGTTCTGGTCCACCCTCGCCGGGCTGCACGACCGGTTCGACGGGCGGATCAAGCTGCTGCTGGAGCGGCGGGACGAGCTGCAGGCCCAGCTGGACGCGTGGCACGGGCGGAACGGCGCGGGGGACGTCGCCGCGTACGAGGGCTTCCTCACCGAGATCGGCTACCTGGCCCCGTCCGCCTCACCGAAGGTTCAGGTCGACCGCGTCGACCCCGAGATCGCCGAGGTCGCGGGCCCGCAGCTCGTGGTGCCGGCCACCGTGCCCCGCTACGCCCTGAACGCGGCCAACGCCCGCTGGGGCTCGCTCTTCGACGCGCTCTACGGCACCGACGTCCTCCCGCTCGACCACGAGCTCGCCCGCGGCTACGACGAGCGGCGGGGCGCGCAGGTGATCGCGGAGGCCGATCGGCTGCTCGACGAGTTCTTCCCGCTGATGCAGGGCAGCCACGCCTCCGCCACCGAGTACCGGGTGGAGAACGGGCGGCTCGTCGTGGCCACCGGCACCGGCGAGACCGGGCTCGCCGACGCGAAGCAGTTCGCCGGCCACCGCAGCGGGTCCGCGGACGCTGTCGCGGCCGTCCTGCTGCGCCACCACAACCTGCACGTCGAGCTGACGATCGACCCGGAGCACCAGGTCGGGCGCCAGCACCACGCCGACGTCGCCGACGTCGCGGTGGAGGCGGCGATCACCACGATCGTCGACCTGGAGGACTCCGTCGCCACCGTCGACGGTGAGGACAAGGCGCTCGCCTACCGCACGTGGCTCGGGCTGATGACCGGCGAGCTCGTCTCGACCTTCGAGAAGGGCGGCGAGACGGTCGAGCGGCGGGTGAACGGCGACCGCCAGTACACCGGGCCGAACGGCTCCCCGCTCACGCTGCACGGGCGTTCCCTGCTGCTCGTGCGCAACTGCGGGCACCACATGTTCACCGATGCCGTGCGCACGGCCGACGGGCAGCCGGTCGGCGAGGGTGTGCTCGACGCGCTCGTCTCGGCCGTCGCCGCCCTGCACGACCTGCGCGGCCTGGGGCGCTACACCAACTCCCGCGCCGGGAGCGTCTACATCGTGAAGCCCAAGCAGCACGGGCCCGACGAGGTGGCGCTCACCGTGGAGCTGTTCGCGGCCGTCGAGGAGGCGCTCGGGCTCGAGCCCGCCACGCTCAAGATCGGGATCATGGACGAGGAGAAGCGCACCTCGCTCACCCTCGACGCCTGCATCGCGCAGGCCCAGGACCGGGTGATGTTCGTCAACACCGGGTTCCTCGACCGCACCGGCGACGAGATCCACTCCGACTTCGTCGCCGGCCCGGTCGTCCGCAAGGCCGACATGAAGTCCACGCCGTGGCTGCTCGGCTACGAGGACCGCAACGTCGACGTGGCGCTGCGCGCCGGGTTCGTCGGGCAGGCGCAGGTGGGCAAGGGCATGTGGGCCAAGCCCGCGGCGATGGCCGAGATGCTCGCCACCAAGGGCGCCCACCCCGAGGCCGGGGCCAACTGCGCGTGGGTGCCCTCGCCCACCGCCGCAACCCTGCACGCGCTGCACTACCTGCGCACCGACGTCGCCGCCCGCCAGGGCGAGCTCGCCGGCCGCGACACCGACCGCCGGCCGCTGCTGGAGGTGCCGCTGCTCACCGCCGAGCTCTCCGACGAGGAGAAGCAGCACGAGCTGGAGACCAACGCCCAGTCGATCCTCGGCTACGTGGTGCGCTGGGTGGGGCTGGGCATCGGCTGCTCCACGGTGCCCGACCTCGAGGGCGTCGGCCTGATGGAGGACCGCGCCACCCTGCGGATCTCCAGCCAGCTGATCGCGAACTGGCTGCACCACGGCCTGGTGGACGAGCGAGAAGTTCGCGCGACGTTCGCGCGGATGGCCGCGCTCGTCGACGAGCAGAACGCGCGCGAACCCGGCTACGAGCCGATGGCGAAGGACCTCGACGCGAGCCCGTCCTTCCAAGCCGCGCTGGAGCTGGTGTTCACCGGCCGCACCGAGCCCAACGGCTACACCGAGCGTGTGCTGACGACGTGGCGCCGCACGGCGAAGGCGCAGGCCTGACGGCCACTCCCCGCCGCCTCTGGCTGGGCGCGGCGGCGGCGCTCTTCGCCATCGCGTACGGGGCCAACCAGTTCAGCTCCCTGATGGTGATGTACCGGGAGCAGGCGCACTACTCGGCCGTCACCGTCGCCGCGTTCTTCGGCGTCTACGCGGCGGGGCTCGTGCCGGGGCTGCTGCTGGGCGGCCCCGCGTCCGACCGGTGGGGGCGTCGGCGCCTGCTGCTGCCGTCCGTCGTGGTGTCGGCGCCGGCCAGCGGCGTACTCGCCCTCGGCGGCGTCGCGGCGGTGTCGCAGCCCGCGCTCTACAGCGGCCGATTCGTGTTCGGCGCGGTCACCGGCGTCGCGATGGCGGTGGGCACCTCGTGGGTGAAGGAGCTCTCGCAGGCGCCATGGGACCCGGCCGCGGACGCCGGCGCGGGTGCGCGCCGGGCGGCGCTCGCGCTGTCGGCCGGGTTCGGCGTCGGGCCGCTCGTGGCCGGCGTGCTCGCGCAGTGGGCGCCGCTGCCGATGGAGCTGCCGTACCTGGTGCACATCGTGCTGACGCTCGCCGTCGTGGTCGCGGTGCTGCGCGTACCCGAGACGAGACCAGCCGGCGCGTTCCGGACCGGCCTGCGGGTGCGCCTGCCACCCCGGTTCCGCCGGGTCGTCGTGCCGATGGCGCCCTGGGCGTTCGGGGCGCCCGCACTGTCGTTCGCCGTGCAGCCCGCCGCGCTGGGCTCGCGCCTGGCCGGGTTCGGGCTCGTCTACGCCACGCTGCTCACCACCGTGACGCTCGGCCTCGGCGTCGTCGTGCAGTCATGGGCCCGGCGGATCTCCCCGGTGACGGGTTCCCGGTCCGGGCTCGCCGCGCTCGTCGCCGGCCTCCTCGTCGCCGCCGGTGCGGCCGCACTCGGGTCGCCGGCACTCGCCGTTGCGGCGTCCGCCGTGCTCGGCACGGCCTACGGGCTGCTGCTCGTGGCCGGGCTCGTCGAGGTGCAGCGCATGGCGGAGCCGGCCCAGCTCGGTGGGCTCACCGCCGTCTACTACGCGCTCACCTACGTCGGCTTCGTGCTGCCGGTGCTGCTGGCCGCGCTCACCGGCGCGGCGGGCTACCCGGTGCTGCTGGTCGGTGTGGCGCTGCTCGCGCTGACCAGCCTCGCGGTCGTGATCCGCAACGGTGCGAGGCCGGCGCGGTGAGTCGACGTGATCCGTGCGCTCGGGTCGTGCTCGAGCCGCGCGTCCGCTGATCACTGATCGGGAGGCAGCGTCCAGAGGCCGCGGGGCTTGCGATGGTGCGTGCCGCGGTACGGCCGGTTCACTGCTTCCTTCACGAACCACCATCCCTCGGTCTCGGTCTCCGCCCAGCCGTGCGAGGTCTTGCCGTCGTCCAGCACCACCGTCCACCGGTACCGGCCGGAGCGCTCGCTGAACGTCACCGACGCCCTGCCCTGCTGGCGCGTGATCATCAGCCGCGCCTCGGCCTCGTCCGGTGCCTCACCCATCGCGAACCCGCCTCCCGGCAACTTGGTCATCCAGAACGCCATACCTGCAGAGTAGGCCAACTACGCCAAACATGTTATCCCTGCGAACCCTGTCACGAGAGCTGAGCAGGACAGGCAGGCCGACGTACGGTCCAGGCGTGACGGCGGATCGGCTCCTGACCACGGGCGAGCTGGCTCGCGAGCTGGGCCTCTCCGCGCGGTCGGTCGCACGCTGGGCGCAGGAGGGTCAGCTCAAGCCCACGCTCGTCACTCCCGGTGGTCAGTACCGCTGGGAGCTGGAGGACGTCCGCGAGCAGCTGCGGCTGCTCCGGAAGCGCGCCGAGTAACCCCGGAGAAGTGTCAGCCGCCGGCACTCGCCGTTGCGGCGTCCGCCGTGCTCGGCACGGCCTACGGGCTGCTGCTCGTCGCCGGGCTCGTCGAGGTGCAGCGCATGGCGGAGCCGGCCCAGCTCGGTGGGCTCACCGCCGTCTACTACGCGCTCACCTACGTCGGGTTCGTCCTGCCGGTGGTCCTGGCGGCGTTCGCCGGATCGGTCGGCTACCCGGTGCTGCTGGTCGGGGTGGCGCTGCTCGCCCTGCTCAGCCTCGCGGTCGTCGTGTGGAACGGCCGGGTGCGGTAGCCCGTGCCAGGCTGACCCGGTGATCGTCCCGTTCCCCGAACCCACCACCCCGCATGCGTCCCGCGCGGAAGTCCTGCTGGGCTACCTCGAGTACTTCCGCTCCGTCGTCGTCGACAAGCTCTCGGGCCTGTCCGACGAGGAGCTGCGCGGCAGCCTGCTGCCCTCCGGCTGGGCGCCGTTGGAGCTGCTGAAGCACCTGGTGCACGTCGAGCGGCGGTGGCTCGTCTGGGGATTCGAGGGTGAGCCGGTCCCGGATCCATGGGCCGACGAACGCGACGGACACTGGCACGTTCCCGCCGACGAGACCCTCCCCGACCTCGTGACCGCGCTGGACGCCCAGGCCGCCCGCAGCCGGGCGGTCGTCGAGGCCCACGAGCTGTCCGACGTCGGGCAGCCGGGCGAGCGCTGGCGCGGCACCCCGCCCGCCACGCTGGAACGGGTGCTGCTGCACCTCGTGCAGGAGTACGCGCGGCACGCCGGGCACCTGGACGTCGTCCGCGAGCTCATCGACGGGCGCACGGGGGAGTGATCCGGACGGGTTTGCCTCAGCCGCCCGAGACCTGTTTCCAGCCGTCCGTCAGTTCGCTCTGCAGGGTCGGCAGGTCGCTCTGGTTGCCCAGGTAGCGCTGCAGGGCGGGGGTGGCGATCTGGTCCTTCCACTGCGGGTAGTCGGCCACGGCCTGGAACGGCGCGGTGGTCAGGTACTGGGCGCCGGCGAGGGTGGGCTCCCACCCGTTCTGGCCTCCGGTGGCGGCTTCCACCGCCTCGCGGGCGGGCTGGGAGGCGGGGATGAGCCATTCGCCCTGCGCCATGGCCGCGAGGTTCTGTGCCTCCGAGAAGTACTCGATGAACTCCGCGGCCTGCTCGACGTGCGGGCTGTCGGCGGGCACGGAGAGGGTCTGCGGGTTCGCCGCCTGGTTCGGTGAGGTGCCCGCCAGCGCCGGCAGCACCCGCCAGGCGAAACCGGGCGGGGCGGCTTCGGTGAGCTGCTGCGCCACGTAGCTGCCGGCGACGACCATGGCGTAGCGGCCGCCGAGGAACCCGGTGATCACGTCCGAGCCGCTCTGGGTGAGCGAGGTCGGGTCGAGCGACCGGTCGGTGTAGGCCATCTCGTGGATCCGCCGCGGAACTTCCAGCTCGGCCTCGCCGACCTGCACGGCCGTCGCATCCCCGGTGCCGGTGAAGAAGGTGCCGCCGAACCCGAGTCCCAGGCTCATGACGGTGGCGGTCGGCTGCCGCATGCCCCAGCCCAGACCCGGGCGCTCCGGCGTGGTGGTCCGGCGGGCGGCGTCGGCGAGCTCGTCCCAGGTCCAGGTCGGGCTCGTCGGGATGGTCACGCCGGCCTGCTCGAGCATCGTGGTGTTCGCGAAGACCACGTAGGACTGCAGCAGCGTCGGTGCCGCGACCACCTTCCCGTCGACGGTGACGGCGTCCCAGACGCCCTGCGGCACGCTCGCCCGGGACTCCGGGGACAGGTGCGGGCCGAGGTCGGCGAGGTAGCCCTGGCGGGCGAAGCCGGTGATGTCGGCCGACTCGTCGTGGATGACGTCCGGCGCGGTGCCGCCCTGGAACTGGGTGACGAGCTGGTCGTGCACGGAGTCCCAGGTGCCCCGCGTGAGCTGCACCTGCACGTCGGGATGCTCGGCGTTCCAGGCGGTGACGATCTGCTCGGTGGCGGTCACGCTCGACTCCTGGAACGCGAGGCTCTGGAACCGGAGGGTGACCGGGCCTGCGCTGTCGTCGACCTCGGGACCGACGGGCGCGGTGGCGCAGCCGGTGAGCAGCGCCGCAGCCACTGTGCCGGCTGCGCATGCCATCCGCAGATGCATGGGTCCTATCCCTTCACCGCGCCGCTGAGCAGCCCGGACGTGAGCCGCCGCTGGATCGCGGCGAAGAACAGCAGGCTCGGCACGGTGGCCAGCAGCGCGCCCGCGGCGAGCGCCCCGAGCTGCACCTGGCCCTCCGCGCCCACGAACCGGGCGAGCGTGAGCGGCAGCGTCACGTTGGCCGGGCTCTGGATCAGGACGAGCGCGAAGAAGAACTCGTTCCACGACGAGATCATGGCGAACATCGCCGTGGCGACCAGTCCCGGTGCGAGCAGCGGCGCCACGATGCTCACGAGCACCCGCAGGCGTCCCGCGCCGTCCACGACGCCGGCTTCCTCGACGTCGCGCGGGATGGCGGCGATGTAGCCCTGCAACATCCACAGCGCGAACGGCAGCGTGTAGACCGCGTGCACGAGCGTCAGCCCGACGAGGCTGTCGACCAGCCGGAACTGGCGCAGGATCAGGAACAGCGGCAGCGCCACCAGGATCACCGGGAACACCTGGCTGACCAGCACCCAGCCGTTGGCCACGAGCTTCAGGCGGGTGCGGTAGCGGGCCAGCGCGTACGCGGCGGGCAGCGCGGTCACGATAACGATCGCCGTGGCACCGAGCGCGACGAGCAGGCTGTTGGTCGCGGCGGTCACCAGGTCGGCGCGCCGCACGGCGTCGCCGAAGTTGTCGAGCGTGGGGGAGAGCGGCACGAGCCCGCCGGTGGCCAGCTCACCCGGCCCCTTGAGCGCGATGCCGAGCAGCCACAGCAGCGGGAACCCGAGGAACGCGACGTAGCAGGCCAGCGCGACGTACTGCAGCGGGCGTCTCACGGCATCCTCCGCAGCTGCGCGCGCAGGTGGAACAGCAGGAACCCGACCACGAGCACCACCAGCACCCCGCCCATCGCCGAGGCGTAGCCGAACTCGCCGTAGCGGAACGCCGCGTTGTAGGCGAACAGCATCGGCAGCATCGTCTGCCCGCCCGGCCCTCCCGCGGTGAGCACGTAGACCAGCGCGAACGAGTTGAGGTTCCAGATGAGGTCGAGCGTGGTGATCGCGACGGCCACCGGGCGCAGGCCGGGCAGCGTGACGTGCCAGAACCGCCGCCACGTACCCGCGCCGTCCACCGCGGCCGCCTCGTGCAGCGAGCGGTCGATCGTCTGGAGCCCGGCGAGCAGGGTGATCGTGGTCTGCGGCATGCCGGCCCAGACCCCGATGACGATCACGGCAGGCAGCGCGGTGGCGAACTCGCCCAGCCAGTTCACCCCGCCCGGCAGCGGGCCGTAGTTGGGGTTGAGCAGCAGCCGCCACATGATCGCGATGATCACCGGCGGCATCGCCCACGGCACGAGCGCGAGCGTGCGGGCGAGCCACCGCAGGCGCAGGTCCTGGTCCAGCAGCAGCGCGAGGCCGAGCCCGGCCACGAACTGCAGCACCGTGACCGAGACGGCCCACACGATCCCGATCCGGAACGACGACCAGAAGAGCTCGTCGGACAGCAGCCGCACGAAGTTGTCGAACCCCGTGAACCGGGTGACGACGCCGCGGCCCGCGCGGGCGTCGGTGAACCCCAGGTACAGGCCCTGGACCAGCGGGTAGACGCTGAACAGTGCCACGGGCAGCAGCGCCGGGAGCACGAGCGGCCATGCGTCGGCCCGCCCGCGACGCGCGCGCGGCGGTGGCCGGTCGGGCAACGCCCCTGAGACGCGTTCGACGGCGCGCGTCATCGGACTCCCCCCGCTCCCCGGCACCGTCGTCGGACGCCGTCGAGACGGTGGCATGACGCGCGGATGGAGGCAAGTGTTCATCCGCAGCGCGGGATACCCCGGAAAGTGACGGCGCTCCGGGTAGCGGGATCGCGCAGAGCGGCGAATCATCCGCAGAGCGTGGTGGCCGTACTGAGGGAGGGGACCCTGGTGGCAACCGGAACTGTGGTGCTCGCGCAGACGGACCTGCGGCTGGACACCATCTGGATCGACTACGTGTTCGTCATCATCTACTTCGTGCTCGTGCTGGGCATCGGGCTGCTGGCCCGCCGGTCGATCGCCTCCAGCCTGGACTTCCTGCTCTCCGGGCGGGCACTCCCGGCATGGGTCACGGGGCTCGCGTTCATCTCCGCGAACCTCGGCGCGATCGAGCTGATCGGCATGATGGCCAACGGCGCCCAGTACGGCATGGCAACCGTGCACTACTACTGGATCGGCGCCATCCCCGCGATGGTGTTCCTGGGCATCGTGATGATGCCGTTCTACTACGGCAGCAAGGCCCGCAGCGTCCCCGAGTTCCTGCTGATGCGGTTCAACGCGACGACGCAGCGGGTCAACGGCATCACGTTCGCGCTGGCGGCCGTGCTGATCGCAGGCGTGAACCTGTACGCGCTCGGCCTGATCCTCGAGGCCCTGCTGGGCTGGTCGCTGTACATCGCGATCCCGGTGGCCGCACTCGTCGTGCTGAGCTACACGTTCCTCGGTGGTCTCAACGCGGCGATCTACAACGAGGTCCTGCAGTTCTTCGTGATCCTCGCCCTGCTGATCCCGCTCACGGTCGCCGGGCTGGCGCGGGTCGGTGGGTGGGACGGCCTGGTGGCGCAGGTGGTCGAGCTCCCGCCGGGTCCGGAGCAGGTGTCGTCATGGCCCGGCACCTCGCTCACCGAGATCGCCAACCCGTTCCTCTCGGTGCTGGGCATCGTGTTCGGGCTCGGGTTCGTGCTCTCGTTCGGCTACTGGACCACCAACTTCGCCGAGGTGCAGCGGGCGCTCTCGGCCCGCAGCATGTCGGCCGCCCGCCGCACGCCGATCATCGGCGCGTTCCCGAAGGCGTTCATCCCGCTGGTCATCGTGATCCCGGGCATGATCGCCGGGGTGCTGGTGCCGCAGCTGACCACGCTCAAGGAGGGCGGCGCCACCGACGTCACCTACAACAACGCGCTGTCGCTGCTGATGAACGAGGTGCTGCCGAACGGGATCCTCGGGGTTGCGCTCGCCGGGCTCCTGGCCTCGTTCATGGCCGGTATGGCGGCGAACGTCAGCTCGCTCAACACCGTGTTCACCTACGACCTCTGGCAGGACTGGATCCGGCCCGGCCGGCCCGACGGGTACTACCTGCGGGTCGGGCGCACGGTCACGGTGGTCGGCTGCGTGCTGGCGATCGGCACGGCGTTCATCGCCGGCAGCTTCGAGAACCTGATGGACTACATCCAGGCGCTGTTCAGCTTCTTCAACGCGCCACTGTTCGCGATCTTCATCCTGGGTCTGTTCTGGAAGCGGATGACCGGGACGGCCGGCTGGACCGGGCTGATCTCCGGCACGATCGCCGCGGTGATCGTCGACACGCTGGTGCGGATCGAGGTGATCGCGGTGTCCTCGCAGGCAGGGTCGTTCATCGGAGCCAGCGCCGCGTTCGTCGTCGGCATCGCGGTCGCCGTCGTCGTCACGATGTTCACCACGTCCAAGCCGGACTCCGAGCTCGTCGGGCTGGTCTGGGCGCTCACCCCGCGGGAGGGTCGAAAGGTGCGCGTCGCGCCGTCGGCGTCCGATGAGGTCACGGCCGGGGTCGGTGCGTCCGGCGAAGGGCTCCGCCGCCCGACGGCGATCGAGGAGGTGCCGACCGCGATGCACGAGGACGAGGGCGCGTGGTGGCAGTCGCCGGTGGTGATGGGTGCGATCGTGCTCGCGCTCACGGTCGTCCTGTACCTGATCTTCGCGTGACCGGATAGGGGGCCATCGTGACCGAACACGAGCACGCGCACCACGGCATCTCGCCGAGCGCCGCATCGCAGCTGTTCGACCTGCGCACCGTCATCGCCGTGCTGTTCGGCATCTACGGGATCATCCTGACGGTGATGGGTCTGTTCTTCGAGGACGAGGCCCAGCTCGCGAAGGCGGGCGGCATCGACATCAACCTGTGGTCCGGCGTCGCGATGATCGTGGTCGCGGTCCTGTTCGTGCTGTGGGTGCGGCTGCGCCCGCTGGTGCCGCCGGGGGAGCCCGGGACCGGTCGGTGACCCGCGCCCGGCCGCGGCCGTTGCGGCCGGGCGACCGGGTGGCGGTCGTGCTCCCGGCCGGCCCGCCCCCGCCGCACCTGCTCACCGCAGGCCTCGACCTGCTGCGCTCCTGGGGCTTGCGCGTCGATCCGGTCGCGGCGGGCCGGCACGACCGGCTGCCCTACCTCGCGGCCGACGACGCCACCCGGGCGGCGCAGCTGCAGGCCGCCTGGTGCGACCCGGAGGTGGCGGCCGTGCTCTGCGGGCGCGGCGGCTACGGCGCGCTGCGCATCCTCGACCTGCTGGACTGGGACGTCCTGGCCACCGCCCCGCCCGGGCTGTTCGTCGGGGCCAGCGACATCACCGCGCTGCACGCCGTGCTCGGCCCGCGGTGCGACGTGGTGACGCTGTTCGGGGCCATGGTCGCCACCGACGCCGTGCACGACCCGCAGGCCGTGGAGCACCTGCGCCGGGCACTGTTCGACCCTCCCGCGGTGCTGCCCGGCGCGCCGGAGGCTCGGACGCTGGTCGCCGGGCGCGCGACCGGCACCACCGCCGGTGGCACGCTCAGCCTGGTGGTCTCCACACTCGGGGTCGACGCGGTGCCGCCCCCACCGGACGGCGCGATCGTCCTGCTGGAGGACGTCACCGAGGCGCCGTACCGCATCGACCACTTCCTCACCCACCTCCTGCGGGCGGGCTGGTTCGACAAGGCCGCGGGGATCGTCCTCGGCTCGTGGCAGGACTGCGGCCCGCCGGAGGAGGTGCTGGACGTCCTGGTGGACCGGCTGGTGCCCCTCGGCGTGCCGATGGTGGCGGACTTCGGGTTCGGGCACTGCCCCGGCCAGCTCACCGTGCCGCTCGGGGCCGAGGTCGAGCTGGACGCCGACGCGGCCACGCTCACCGTGGTCCAGTCGTGACGGTCTTGTGTCGGGGTCAGCTCGTCGAGGCAACTATCCGGTGGTCATCCTGCGGCTGAGATCGGGACCACCGGATAGTCGCGTAGGCACCCGGCAGTGACGGGCTCGTCGGGAACGGGCGTGCCCCCGCGTCGGGGACGGCCGCCCGCGCGACCACGGGAACCGGTAGTTCTGCCAACCCGGCCACGGCCAGAGGTGCGGATCGAGACGAAAGGGGTGGACTCACCAGAAGCCTGCTGATGTGGGACCGGCGGGCAGCCCGGGTCGGGAACGGCGCGCCAAGGCGACTCTGCATGATCAGGTCGACCCCACGGGCCTCGGAGCAAGATCGAACACCTGTGGCGTCGACATGACCATGAAAACTCAGGTCTGGCCCCGGCGTGATCGTTGCGAGGTGCGGCTGAGCGCCCCCACCAGGGCGCTCCACCGTCGACTCGGAAGGATCATGCCGTGTTGATCGTTCCGAGGTGGCGTTGAGCGTCCTGGCCGGGGCGTTCGGGCGCGTGTCGGATGGATCATGCGGCGCTGATCTCTCCGAGACAACGTTGAGGGCCCTCGTGGGCACGCGGATCTCGGATCGGCAGCACGTCGTGATCCGTCCGAGCTCCGGCTCCGCGCCCTCCACCGGCCCGGTCACACGAACTGAGGCACCTCGTCCGGTCTCATGCGAGGAGAACGGCTTGCCGCTCAGCCGCGGACCGGGCTCGCCGGGAGGGCGGAGAGCAGTAGCTTCGTGTACTCGTGCTCGGGTGCGAGCAGCACCTGCTCGGTGGGCCCGGACTCGACGACCCGCCCCTGGTGGAGCACCAGCACCCGGTCGGCGATCGTCCATGCCAGCCCCAGGTCGTGGGTGATCACCAGGGCGCCGAGGCCCGGGTCCGAGCGCAGCCGCAGCAGCAGCACGAGGATCTCGCCACGCACCGACGCGTCGAGCGAGGCCACGGGCTCGTCGGCCACGAGGAACTGCGGCTGCAGCGCCAGCGCCCCGGCGATCACCACCCGTTGCCGTTGCCCGCCGGACAGCTCGCCCGGCAGCGCGTGGCGGAACTTCCCGGGCGGCCGCAGCTCCGCCTGCTCCAGCGCGGCGTCGACCAGCTCGCGCTCGTCGCCGGCCAGCCGGTGCACCCGCACGCCCTCGGCCACCGCCTCGTGCACGCTGTGCCGCGGGTTGAGCGCTCCGGTGGGGTCCTGCAGCACCAGCTGCACGTGCCGGCGGTACTCCCGCAGACCGTCCGCGGAGCGGGGGAGTGGGCGCCCGGCGAAGCGGACCTCGCCCGCGGTGGGCCGCTGCAGGCCCAGCAGGCACCGGGCCAGCGTGGTCTTGCCCGACCCGGACTGGCCGACGAGCGCGACGATCTCCCGGGGCCGCAGCTCGAGCGACACGTCGTCCACCGCGCGCACGGTGCCGCCTCCGCGCAGCCGGAAGTCGACGGTGAGCCGCTCCGCGGCCAGCACGGGGTCGGCGTCCGGTGGGCCCGGTTCCACCTTGCGCGACGCCGGTTCGCCGACGGTGGGGAAGGCCGCGGCAAGGGCCCGCGCGTGCGGGTGGGTGGGGCGGCGCAGCATCTGCTCCGCCGGCCCGGACTCGACCACGACGCCGTCCTGCATGACCGCGACCCGCGCGCACGCCGCGGCGAGCACCGACAGGTCGTGGCTGATCAGCATCAGCCCGGCGCCCCGCTCGGCGACCAGCGCGCCCAGCCGGTCGAGCACCTGCCTCTGAACGACGACGTCCAGCGCCGTGGTCGGCTCGTCGGCGATCACGAGGTCGGGTGCGCAGGCCAGCGCCATCGCGATCATGACCCGTTGCCGCTGGCCGCCGGACAGCTCGTGCGGGTACGCCGCGGCCCGCGCGGCGGGCAGCTCCACCTGGTCGAGCAGGTCCGCCACCCGCTTCTCGACGCCGGTGGCGCCCGGTTCGTGCAGCCGGATCGGCTCGGCGATCTGCGCCGCGATGCGCTGCACCGGGTTGAGGGAGTGCATCGCGCCCTGGAACACGATCGCGGCCTCGGCCCACCGCACGGCGCGCAGCCGGCCCCAGGACAGCGCCCCGATGTCCGTGCCGCGCACCAGCACCTGCCCCCCGACCTGCGCGGTGCCGGGCAGCAGCCGCAGCGCGGCGAGCGCGAGGGTGGACTTGCCGCACCCGGACTCGCCGGCCAGCCCCAGCGTGTCGCCGGCGTCGAGGACGAGCGACACCCCGCGCACGGCCTGTTCGACGCCGCGGGCGGTGCGGTAGGAGACGGTGAGGTCGCGATACTCCAGCAGCGGGGCGAGCTCGCTCATCGGCGAGCCTTGAGCGTCGGGTTGACGACGATCTCGAGCGCCCGGCCGACCAGCGTGAAGCCGAGCACCACGACCACGATCGCGATCCCCGGCGGCAGCAGGTACCACCAGGCGCCCGCGGTGATGGCCCCGGAGTCGAGCGCCGACTTCAGCATCCCGCCCCAGGACACCGTGGTCGGGTCGCCGAGGCCGAGGAACGACAGTGTCGACTCGGCGACGATCGCGCTGCCGACGGCCAGGGTGGTGCTGGCCAGCACGAGCGGCAGCACCGCGGGCAGCACGTGCTTGCCCAGCACGTGCAGGTGCCCGCCGCCGAGCACCTGTGCCCGCTCGATGAACGGGCGCGCCTCGATGGTGAGCGTCTGGGCGCGCACCAGCCGCGCGGTGGACGGCCAGGCCGTGACGCCGATCGCCACGATGATCGTCGGGACGCCGCGTTCCAGCACGGTGGACAGCACGATCGCGAGCACCAGCGACGGCAGCACCAGGAAGAAGTCGGTGAGCCGCAGCAGCACCGCCGACAGCCAGCCGCCGAAATGCGCCGCGGCCATCCCGACCAGCGTGCCGATCACCACCGACAGCACGGTGGCGGCCACCCCGACCAGCAGCGAGATCCGGGTGCCCGTGAGCGTGAGGGCCAGCACCGACAGCCCGTTCTCGTCGGTGCCCAGCGGGAACGCGACGCTCGGCGGATCCAGCACCCCGCCGGTGGCGTCGACGACCGACAGCTGTTCGGGCGGCACCACCAGCGGCGCGGCGAGCGCCACGAGCAGCACCAGCAGCAGGAGTGCGGCCCCCGCGACCCCGGGCGGCTGGGCCAGGTAGGCGCGCCCGAAGCGGGCGGCGGCGACGCGCCTGCGTTGCCAGGCGACCGCGGCCGTCACGACGCCCGCACCCGCGGGTCGATCAGCCGGTACCCGAGGTCGGCGAGCACATTCATGAGCACCACGGCCACCGACAGCGCGATCAGCGTGCCCTGCAGCAGCGGGATGTCCGGCACCGCGAGCGCCTGGTAGGTCAGCAGGCCCAGCCCCGGCCAGGAGAACACCGTCTCGACCGTGACCGCGCCGGCCACCACGAGCCCGACGTGCAGGAAGATGATCGTGATCGTGGGCAGCAGCGCGTTGGGCACCGCGTGCCGGCGGCGCACCAGGTCCTCGCGCAGGCCCTTCGCACGGGCGGTGGTGAGGTAGTCGGCGGACATCTCCTCCAGCAGCGAGGAGCGCATGACCATGAGGTACTGGGCGTAGACGACCGCCACCATCGTCAGGCACGGCAGCACGAGGTGGTGGGCGACGTCCAGGACGGCGGGCAGGACCCCGTCGACCCCACCGGGGGAGGTCATGCCGCCCGTGGGGAACAGATCGAGCCCCACCGCGAACACCATGAGCGCGATCAGCCCCAGCCAGAACGTGGGCACCGACCACAGCACGAGCGCCGTGCCGGTGGCCAGCCGGTCGAACACGCTGCCGTGCCGCCACGCGGCCCGGCTGCCCAGCCACAGCCCGAGCGCCACCGAGACCACCAGGGCGGAGCCGGTGAGCAGCACGGTCGGCCCGAGCCGGCCGAGGATGATCTCGGTGACCGGCCTGCTGTAGACGTAGGACGTACCGAGGTCGCCGCGGGCCACGTCGGCGAGGTAGTCGACGAACTGGGCGGGCAGCGGCCGGTCCAGCCCGAACTCGGCGCGCAACCGGGCGAGCTGCTCGGGGTTGCCGGGACGGTCCCTGGTCATCGTGGTCACCGGGTCGCCGGGGAGCACGCGGAACACGAAGAACCCGAGGACGACGATCAGACCGACGCTCACCAGCGCCTCCGCCGAGCGTGCGCAGCACGAACGCCGCGGTGCCGCGGCCCCGGCGGGGCGGCCCGGCGAGGTCGGTGGCCACCACCGCCGTGGGCGGCAGCTCACTCATGTCCCGGCCTCACCGCTGCCGGGGATCGGTCGCCCATGCCTCATTCGCGCTCGTCCCGGCTGCGCCGGCGGTTGCGGACCACGAGGAACGCCCCGCCGCCCAGCACCACGACGGCAGCGAGCACGCCGACCACGAGACCCGCGGGGCCACCGCCGGACTCCCCGCCCGCGGCGGCCTGGTCGGCGGCCACCGGGGCGGCGCCGTAGTAGCCCCAGTAGCCGGTCTGACCGGTGATCACCCCGCCGTCCTCGGGCTGGAGGACGAAGCCGGTGAACCGGTCGGTGCGGTAGGCCTCCAGCAACGCGTCGTGGGTCAGCACGATCGCGTGCACGTCGTCGTAGAGCATCGACTGCATCCGCTGCACGATCTCGCGCCGCTGCGTCTCGTCGAGCGCGGCCTGCTGCTCGGCGTAGAGCTGGTCGTAGGCGGGGTTGCAGTACCCCGAGTCGGCCTTCGACGTGCCGTTCACCGCGCAGGTCTGCTGGGAGAGCATGTCGTCCGGGTCGGGGTTGACGCTCCAGCCGCTCACCGCGATGTCGAAGTTCCCGGCGACGGTGGCGTCGTCGATCTGGTTGGACGACATGATCTGCGGCGTGACGCCGACACCGACCGCCGTGAACCAGCCGGCGAGGAACTCGAGCAGCTGCGGGTTGGTGGGCACCTGGTTCCCGGCGATCAGCCGGAGGGTGAGCGGCCTGCCGTCCGGGCCGACGCGCACGCCGTCCGGGCCGGGCCGATAACCCGCCTCGTCGAGCAGCGCCTTCGCCCGCTCCGGGTCGTAGTCGCGGCGCTGGGCGTCGGAAGGCGTGAACGTCCACTTCGGGTAGACGGGCGGGATGATCCCGTACCCCGGTTCCGAGTAGCCCTGCTTGACCCGCTCCATCACCGCGCCGGCATCGACGGCGTGGTGCAGCGCCTGGCGCACCCGCACGTCGCGCAGGGCGGGGTTGCCGTCGCCGAACGGCTGCCCGTCCACGCCGCTCGGGTTCGACCAGTTGAGCAGCATTTCCGTGAAGCGCCGGTTGCGGCCCTCGTTCCGGCCGATCGTGGCGTTGCCGTCCAGCGAGTCGAACTGGGCCGGGGTGAGGTCGCGCACCAGGTCGACGTCGCCCTTGAGCAGGCCCTGCACGGCGGCGTCGAGGTTCTCGTAACGGACGAACTGAAGGGTGTCGACGTGCGGGCGACCGCGCCAGAAGCGGTCGTTGGCGCTGAGCGTGACGGACTGGCCCGCCTGGTAGCCGCTGACGACGTACGGGCCGCTGCCCACCACCGGGAGCTGCTCGGTGTTGGTGGCGGTGCCCATCTGCCCCACCCGGGAGGACCACACGTGCTCGGGCACGATCGGGACGTCGGTGGCGAGGATCGAGGCCTGCGGCTGCTTCGTGGTGATCGCCACGGTGCGGTCGTCGACGGCGGTCACCGAGGCGAAGTTGGCGACGGCCGAGCCGTTCGCGTCCTGCGCCGCCTCGTTGGTCATGATCTGGGTGTAGGTGAACGCCACGTCCCGGGCCGTGATCGGCGTGCCGTCCGACCACTGCGCGTCGCGGATCTGATAAGTCCAGGTCAGACCGTCCGGCGATGCCTCCCAGCTCTCCGCGAGCCCGGGCTGCACCGCGTTGTCCGGGCCCACCATGGTCACGTTCTCGTAGGTGAGCCGGCCGACCTGGGTGGAGGACAGGAACACCGCGACGAACGGGTTGAGCGAGTCGATGTCCTGCGTGATCGCCACTCGCAGGGTGGTGCCGTCGGGTGGCTGGGCGTGGGCCACGCCGGTCCCCCCGGCCGCGAGCGTGGCCGCGAGCAGCGCGGTGACCGCGCGGCCTCCGCACGTGCGGAACGAGACCCTTCGCATGGCTTCCCCCCGAAATGCGCCGTTGCAGTGGGGGGAATGAATCATCGTGACGGCATGGCGTCAATGGGTCACGCCCGGCTAGCCTGGGTGATCATGCAGGTGCTGGTGTCCGCTGACATGGAGGGCGCCACCGGCGTCACCTGGACCGACGACTGCGTGCCCGGCACCGAGCCGTGGCAGCGGATGCGCCGCTTGTTCGCGGGGGACGTCGACGCGTGCGTGGCGGGGCTCTACGCGGGCGGCGCCACCGCGGTGCTGGTGAACGAGGCACACTCGGCGCAGCGCAACCTCCTGCTGGAGGAGCTGGACGAGCGGGCGACCATGCTCACCGCACGGCCTCGCTGGCGCTCGGCCGGCGCTTCGCGCAGGCGCTGTGACATTGGTTCGCTCGCAAGCTCGCTCACCGGCCGGCACAAACCGCTGTCGATGATGCAGGGCATCGACTCCGGCGTGGACGGGGTGGTGTTCCTCGGCTATCACGCAGGCGCCGGGCAGCAGGGCGTGCTGGCGCACACCTACCTCACGAACTCGATCACCGGGGTGTGGCTGGACGGCGAGCCCGCTGGTGAGGGCGGGCTGAACGCGGCGCTCGCCGCTGAGCACGGCGTGCCGGTCCTGCTGGTCACCGGCGACGACTGCGCGTGCGCCGAGGCGGCGGTGTACGCGCCGGACGCGGAGCGCGTGGCCGTCAAGGAGTGCGTGAGCCGGTACGCGGCGATCTGCCTGCCCCCGGCCCGGACCGCCGGGATGATCGCGCAGGCGGCCACGGCCGCGATGCGGCGCGCGGGGCGGGGCCCGCAGCGGAGCGCCCCGCACCGGATCGAGGTGGAGTTCGACGCCGCGCACCTCGCCGACGCGGCTGCCGTCGTGCCGACCGTCGAGCAGGTCGGCGTGCGCCGGGTCGGGTTCGCCGCGCCGGACATGACCGCGGCGACGCGCGCTTTCAAGATCGTGACGGCTATCGCGTCGGGGGCGGTGCAGGGTGTCTACGGCTGACCCGGCCCACGGAGTTGCGGAGCTGTGCTCCGCGCTCGTGGGCATCGACACGACCAACCGGGCCCGTGGCGACGCGGTCGGCGAGCGGGAGGCGGCCGAGCTCGTCGCGCGGGTGCTCGCCGACGAGGTCGGCGTCGAGCCGGTGGTGCTGGAACCCGCCCCGCGGCGCACGAGCGTGGTGGCCCGCGTGCCCGGCCGCGATCCCGGGCTCGGCGCGCTGCTGGTGCACGGGCACCTCGACGTCGTACCCGCCGACCCGGCGGGCTGGACGGTGCCCCCGTTCTCGGGGGCCGTGCAGGACGGTTACGTGTGGGGCCGCGGCGCGGTGGACATGAAGGACGCCTGCGCGAGCGTGCTGACGGTGCTGCGCTCGTGGACGGCTCGCGGGGTGCGTCCCCGCCGGGACGTCGTGGTCGCGTTCGTCGCCGACGAGGAGACCGGTGGCGCCTACGGCGCCGAGTGGCTGGTGGCCGAGCATCGTGAGCTGTTCGACGGGTGCGCGGCGGCCATCGGCGAGGGTGGTGGGTTCCCGCACCCGGCGGGAGGGGTGCGGTTCTACCCCGTCGGCACGGCCGAGCGGGGCACCCTGCACCTGCGGCTGACCGCCACCGGGCGCGGTGGGCACGGCTCGCGGCCGAACCCGGACAACGCCGTCGTCACGCTGGTCGAGGCGCTGGCCCGGGTGGCCGCGCACCGGTTCCCGGTGCGGCTCACGCCCACCGTCCGCGAGTACCTGCTGCGCACCGCAGAGGCGCTGGGCGTGCCGGCAGACCTGGACTCCGAGGCCGGGGTCGAGGAAACGATCGCGCGGATCGGAGAGGCCGGCCGGCTCGCGGCAGGGGTGGTGCGCCACACGATGACGCCCACCGTGCTGGCCGCGGGCGGCGCGGTGAACGTCATCCCGCCGGTGGCCGAGGCGATGGTGGACACCCGGGTGCTGCCCGGCGGGATGGACGAGGTGAACGCGGCGCTGCGCGACCTGCTCGGTCCGCAGGTGCGGCACGAGGTCGTCGCACAGGGCGACCCGGTGCAGGCGCCGGTCGACTCGCCGTGGTTCTCGGCGATGGCCGACGCGCTGCGAGCGGGCGACCCGCACGCGGTGGTCGTGCCGTACTGCCTCGGCGGGGGCACCGACGCGAAGGCGTTCTCCGCGCTGGGGATCCCCTGCTACGGGTTCGCCCCGCTGGGCCCCGCCCCGGACGGGGACGGCTACGACCACCGCGCGATGGCGCACGCCGTGGACGAGCGGGTGCCGGTCAGTGGCCTGGAGTTCGGGGCCCGGGCGCTCGACCGCTTCCTGCTCCAGGTCTGACCGGAACCGGCGTCAGTCGCGGTCGGCCCGGCTGGGGTAGCGCGGGTTGAACACGTCCAGGGTCCAGGCGTCGAGGCGACGCAGGGCCTGCCGGACGGCGCTGGTGAAGCGCGTGCTGGTCATGCCTCCTCCTCACGAGGGTCTCGGTGTCTGGCTTCCACCGGGTACAGCGCATCAGGCGGCTGGATCGTTCCAGAAGCGGCGTGTGAGACGGCGCACGGAGTGGGAAGGTCGGGCGAACCCTGGTGATCGGTAAGGTGGTGTCCGGGAGCCTCGGCCCGGATTGTCCGCTTCTGGCGGCGCGCCCGGGCTATTTTCGCGGGGCTGGGGACGACGATCGGGCCGTTCCGGGTACCTCACGCGCGAGGGCGCGTCTCGCCCGTCCGCTGAGCGAAGCGTGAACGAAGCTCGCGCAGCGAACCGACGACGTCGAGCGGGTCTCGGCGTGGCTGACCGGAGGAGGGCAGGGTGCTCGCGCTCGTCGTCGCGCATCTCGTGGTCGCCGGTCTGCTGCCACTGGTGTCGGCGCGCAGCGCCCGGGCGGCCTTCGGCGTGGCAGCCGTGCTGCCCGCAGCCACGCTGCTGTGGGCGCTGGCGAACGCGGGCCCGGCGCTCGGCGGCGGCCTCGTCGAGACCACTGCCTGGTCACCCGCGCTCGGCCTCGAGCTGGCCTTCCGGCTCGACGCGCTCGGGCTCGCGATGATCGTGCTGGTGTCCGGCATCGGCGCGGTGATCCTCGCCTACTGCACCGGCTACTTCGGAGCCGCCTCACCCGACTCCACCCGCTCCGCGGCGTTGCTCCTCGCGTTCGCCGGCGCGATGCTCGGCCTGGTCCTCGCCGACGACCTGCTCACGCTCTACGTGTTCTGGGAGCTGACGTCGATCGCGTCGTTCCTGCTGGTGGGGCAGGGCGGCGAGCGCAAGGAGGAGCGCCGCGCGGCCGTGCAGGCGCTGCTCGTCACCGTCTTCGGCGGCCTCGCGATGCTGCTCGGCTTCGTGCTGCTGGGCGAGGCCGCCGGCACCTACCGGATCTCGGAGATCCTCGCCGACCCGCCGCGTGGCGGGGCGGTCACCGCCGCCTTGCTGTTGATCCTGCTCGGGGCGTTCACGAAGTCGGCACAGCTGCCGTTCCACCCGTGGCTGCCCGCGGCGATGGTGGCGCCCACGCCGGTGAGCGCGTACCTGCACGCGGCGTCGATGGTGAAGGCCGGCGTCTACCTGGTGGCCCGGCTCTCGCCCGCGTTCGCCGACCTCGCGGTGTGGACGGTGCCGATACTGGTCGCCGGCGTCGCCACCATGCTCGTCGGCGGCTGGCGGGCGCTCACGGCCACCGACCTCAAGCGGCTACTCGCGTTCGGCACGGTGAGCCAGCTCGGGTTCCTCATGGTGCTCTTCGGTGCGGGTGGGCGGGTGTCCGCGATGGCCGGCATCGCGATGCTGCTCGCGCACGGGATGTTCAAGGCCACCCTGTTCCTCACCGTCGGCGCCGTCGACCACGCCACGGGCACGCGCGACGTGCGGGAGCTGTCCGGCGTCGGTCGCGCCCTGCCGGGCCTCGCCGTCGCCGCGGCACTCGCGGCCGCGTCGATGGCGGGGCTGCCACCGCTGCTCGGGTTCGTCGGCAAGGAGGCGGCGTTCGAGGCGTTCCTGCACGGCACGGTCGAGAACTGGGCCGTCGCGGGCGGGTTGCTCCTCGGATCGGTGCTCACCGTCGCCTACAGCGCGCGGTTCCTGTGGGGCGCCTTCGCCCGCAAACCCGGTCGGGACGCGACCGCCGTGCACGGCCTCGGCCCCGCGCTGACCGTCCCGGTGTGGCTGTGCGCGGCCGCGGGGCCCGTGCTCGGGATCGCGACGCCGATCGTCGACGCCGAGGCGGCGAGCTACGCCGCCGCGCTGCCGGGCGACCCGGGTTACCACCTCGCGCTCTGGCACGGGTTCGGACTCCCGCTGCTCTTCTCGGCGATCGCCGTGGCCGGCGGTCTCGCCCTGCACGCCGCGCGCGCCCGGCTGGCCCCGCTCGCCGACCGCAGCCCCCTCGACGCCCAGCGCGCGTACGAGAAGACGATCGCCGGCATCGGCCGGGTGGCCGTCGGCATCACCGGGCGGCTGCAGGTCGGCTCGCTGCCCGCCTACCTGTCCACGATCCTGGTGGCGTTCGTGCTGCTCCCGGGGGTGGCCACGGTCCTCGCGGGTGCGTGGCCCACGTCCGCGCCGCTCTACCACGAGGTGATCCAGGTACCGCTCGCGATCGTGGTGGTGGTCGCGGCGCTCGCCGTCACCCGGGCCCGCCGCCGGTTCACCGCGGTCCTGCTCGTCGGCGTGATCGGCTACGGCGTCGGTGGCCTGTTCATCGTCGACGGTGCTCCGGACCTCGCGCTCGCCCAGTTCCTCGTCGAGACCCTCTCCCTCGTCGCGTTCGTGTTCGTGCTGCGCCGCCTGCCCGCGCACTTCACCGAGACCCGCCCGCCGCGGCGGGTTCGTATACCCAAGGCGCTGCTCGGCGCCGTGGCGGGCCTCGCGGTGGCCGTCTTCGCGCTCGTGCTGTCCGCGGCCCGCACGGAGCCGGCCACCACGAGCGCCGAGCTCGCCCGGCTGGCCCCCGAGGCGGGCGCCACCAACGTGATCAGCGCGATCCTCGTCGACTTCCGGGCCCTGGACACCGTCGGCGAGATCGGCGTGCTGTTCGTCGCCGCGGCCGGCGTGGCGAGCCTCGTGCTGGCCACGCGCTACGACCGGCGGCGCCGCGACGCACCCGTGGAGAGCGGCCAGAGCAGCCCTCGGCACGAGGAGGACGTGCTCGGATGACGACCCCCGACGAGGAGCCCGTGCCGTTCGAGGAGTGGGACCGGCCCCGGCAGGCGTGGATGCTCTCCGGCGACTGCCGCGGCGTCCGCCAGCGCACGCTGCTGCTGGAGATGACCACCCGGGCGCTGTTCCCGACGGTGCTGGTCTTCTCGGTCTACCTGCTGCTCGTCGGGCACTACGGGCCCGGCGGCGGTTTCGCGGCCGGCCTGGTGGCCGGACTCGCGTTCGTCCTGCGCTACATGGCGGGCGGCAGCGACGACCTCGGCGCCGCCGTGCGCGTGCGCCCGCCCGTCCTCATCGGGCTCGGCCTCACCGTCGCCCTGCTCACCGCGCTCGCGCCCACCGTCGTCGGTGCTCCGGTGCTCGCCACCACGAAGCTCGCGCTCGACGTGCCGATCCTCGGGCACGTCGAGACCCAGACGAGCGTGTTCCTCGACGTCGGCGTGTACCTGCTGATCATCGGGGTCGTGCTGGACCTGCTGCGGTCGCTCGGCGCCGGGATCGAGCGGGACATGCGCGATGCGGGGGAGCCCCGATGACGCCCGTCAACCTCGTGATGGCCGCCACGGTCGGCGTGCTCTACGGCACCGGCTTCACGCTGCTGCTGTCGCGCTCGCTGATGCGGGTGCTGATCGGCGTCGTCGTGCTCGGCCACGGCACCAACCTCCTCCTGCAGCTGGCCGGTGGGCCGCCGGGCCGGGCACCGATCCTCGAGGGGGTGTCACCGGAGGAGTTCACCGACCCGCTGCCCCAGGCTCTCGCCCTCACCGCCATCGTGATCACCTTCGCGCTCACGACGTTCCTGCTCGCGCTCGGCTACCGCTCCTACGTCCTGGTCGGGCACGACGAGGTGCAGGACGACGTCGAGGACCGCCGGATCTCGCGGCAGAAGACGCCGTCGGCCCCGCTGGAGGGCGGCGAGGACGAGGTCGACCCGCTCGCACCCGCCGAGCGCACCGACGACCAGGTCGAGGCCGAGGCCAGGCGGGACGCGCCATGAACAACCTCCTGACCCTTCCCGTGCTGCTGCCGATGCTCGGCGCGGCCCTCTCCATCGTGGGCAGCCGGTCGGCCACGCTGCAGCGCGTCGTGGGAATCGTCGCGCTCGCGGCGGTGGCGGTGCTCGCCGGCGTGCTGCTGGTGGCCACCGACCAGCAGGGCCCGATCGTCGCCGAGCTGGGCGGCTGGCCCGCGCCCGTCGGGATCGCGCTGGTGGCCGACCGGCTCTCGGCGCTGCTGCTGCTCGTGTCCACGCTGGTCACGCTCGCCGTGCTCGTCTACGCGATCGACCAGCGCATCGCCGACTACGGCCGCGGCACCGCGAGCACCACGTTCCACCCGATGTACCTGATGCTGTGCGCGGGCGTGTCGCTCGCCTACCTCACCGGTGACCTGTTCACGCTGTTCGTGGCGTTCGAGCTGATGCTCACCGCGTCCTACGTGCTGATCACCCGGCGCACCGGTGCCAACCGGATCCGGGCCGGCATGACCTACGTGACGGTCAGCCTGCTGTCGTCGCTGCTCTTCCTCACCGCCGTGGCGCTCGTCTACGCCGCCACCGGCACGGTGAACCTCGCCGACCTCGCCGGCCGGGTGGGGGAGCTGCCACCCGGGCTGCAGGCGGTGCTGGGGATGATGCTGCTCGTCGTCTTCGGGATCAAGGCGGCGATCGTGCCGCTGCACTTCTGGCTGCCCGACAGCTACCCGAACGCGCCCGGCCCGGTCGCGGCGCTCTTCGCCGGCCTGCTCACGAAGGTCAGCTTCTACGCGCTGCTGCGCACGCAGACGCTGCTCTTCCCGCGCGAGGGGCCGTGGACGCTCATGCTCGTGCTGTCGGTCGCCACGATGTTGGTCGGGGTGCTCGGCGCGCTCGCCCAGAACGACCTCAACCGGCTGCTGTCGTTCCTCCTGGTCAGCCACATCGGGTTCCTGCTCTACGGGCTCGCGGTGTTCGACGCGGCCGGCGCGTCCGGCGCGGCCCTGTACGCCGCGCACCACATCACGGTGCTCGCCACGCTGTTCCTCGTGAGCGGCCTCATCACGCGGCGCACCGGCACCGTGGCGCTGGACCGGATGGGCGGCCTGCTGCGCAGCTCACCCGGCCTGGCGATTCTGTTCGCCATCCCGGCCCTGACGCTCGCCGGGGTGCCACCGACGGCCGGGTTCGTCGCCAAGCTCGCGCTCCTGCAGGCCGGCGCCGGCAGCGGGGTGGCGGCGCAGGCGGTGGCCGGCGTCGTCATCCTCGCGAGCCTGCTCACCCTCTACGCGCTCGCCCGCGTGTGGGTTCGGGTGTTCTGGGGCGAGCCGCAGCCGCCGATCGAGGACAACGACCCCACCGACGAGGTGCTCGTCGGCACGGCCCGCACATCCGTGCCGATGTACGCCGCCACGGCCGGGCTCATCGCGGTGAGCCTGGCGATCGCGGCCCTCGCCGGCCCGCTCGCGGGCATGACGGAGCGGGCCGGGGCGGACCTGCTCGACCGCGAGCCGTACCGCGTCGCCGTGCTGGGAGCGGACTCATGAGCACCTCGGGTGGGTGGCGCGCCTGGCTGCCGCCCGTGGTGTGGCTGACCCTGGTGTGGCTGCTGCTGTGGGGCACGTTCACCGTTGCCTCCCTCGTGGGCGGCGTGGTCGTCGCGGTGCTGGTCACGGCCCTGTTCCGGCTGCCACCGGCCACCGACCGGCTGCCCGTGCGCCCGCTGCGCGTCCTCGGGCTCATCGGGTACCTGATCTGGGACCTCGCCGTGTCCGGCGTCGAGGTGAGCTGGCAGGTGCTGCGGCACGGCCCACGCGCCCGCGGTGCGATCGTGGCCGTCCCGCTGCTCTCGTCCTCGGACCTGGTGGTCACCGTCATGGCCAACGCGCTCTCCCTCTCGCCGGGCACGATGGCGCTGCAGATCGACCACGACCACGACGTCTGGTACGTGTACGCCCTCGGCCCCCGCGACCACGCCGGCGTCGAGCGGGCCCGGCGGCGGACCCTGGACATGCAGCGCCGGGTACTGGCCACCCTCGGAACCCCGGCGGAAACGGCGGAGGCGCAGAGACTGCTCGAGGAGATGCCGCGATGAGGTACGGCACGGGAGTTCGTGCGGGAGGTGGGCTGTGAGCGTCGTGTTCCTCATCGTGCTGGGACTGCTCTGCCTCGCCGGCGCGTTCACGCTCGTCCGGCTGCTGCGCGGGCCGGACACGCTCGACCGGATCGCCGCGCTGGACGTGTTCGTGATCCTCATCGTGGCCGCGGCCGCGGTGTACATCGCGATCTACCGCGACGGGTCCAACATCCCGCTGCTCGCCGCCGTGGCCCTGATCGGGTTCGTCGGGTCCGCCACGGCCACGCGGCTGGCCGAGCGACGGGAGCGACACCGATGATCGACATCATCTCCGCGGTACTGCTGCTCCTCGGCGCCCTGTCCTGCGTCCTGGGGGCATTCGGGCTCCTGCGCCTGCCGGACCTGCCCGGACGCCTGCAGGCCGCCACCAAGCCTCAGACGCTGGGGCTCCTGCTGATCCTCGCCGGCACCGCGCTGCGGGTGGAGCTGGAGAGCGCGGTCACGCTGCTGCTCGTCGGACTGTTCCAGGTGATCACGGCGCCCGTGATCTCGCAGCTGCTCGGACGCTCGGCCTACCGCGGTGGCACCGTGCGCCGGGAGCTGCTGGTCGTCGACGAGCTGGCCGGCAAGATGCCCGAGGCGCGCTCGTCCTAAGCTCCCCCGGGTGCCCCTCTACGCGCTCGGCGATGTCGCACCGGACATCCACCCCGACGCCTACGTCCACCCGGACGCCGTGGTGATCGGCAACGTCACGATCGGGGCGGAGGCCTCGGTCTGGCCCACCGCGGTACTGCGCGGCGACGACGGCCGCATCGAGGTGGGCGCCCGCACCAGCGTGCAGGACGGGACGATCATCCACTGCACCCCGCACGAGCCGACGATCATCGGGGCCGAGGTCACCGTCGGGCACAACGCGCACATCGAGGGCGCGGTGATCGGTGACCGCGCCCTCATCTCGTCGGGATCCGTCGTGTTGAACGGCGCCCGCGTCGGCGCGGGAGCCGTGGTCGCGGCCGGCGCCGTCGTGTCGCCGAAGACGGAGGTCCCGGCCCGGCGGATGGCGATCGGGGTGCCGGCGCGGGTGCGTGAGGGCCACGAGGTGCCGGAGGGCTACTTCGACCACGCCGTGCAGAGCTACGTCCGGCGAGGCAAGCGGTTCCGCGCCGAGCTGAGGAGGATCGCCTGATGTCGGCACGACCGCTCGAGGACGTCGTCGAGGCCGGATGGGCCCGGGCTCTGGCCCCGGTCGCCCCGGTGATCGCCGACATGGGCGCGTTCCTGCGCGCCGAGCTCGCCGCCGGCCGGCGCTACCTCCCGGCCGGCGCCAACGTCCTGCGCGCCTTCCAGCAGCCGTTCGACGGGGTCCGCGTGCTGGTCGTGGGCCAGGACCCGTACCCGACGCCGGGGCACGCGATCGGGCTGTCGTTCTCGGTGTCGCCGCAGACCCGCCCGGTGCCGCGCTCCCTCGCGAACATCTTCCGCGAGTACACCGAGGACCTCGGCCACCCCACCCCGTCCACCGGCGACCTGACGCCGTGGGCCGAGCAGGGCGTGCTCCTGCTCAACAGGGTGCTCACCGTCGAGCCCGGCAACCCCGGCTCCCACCGCGACAAGGGCTGGGAGAAGGTCACCGAGCAGGCCATCCGCGCCCTCGTCGACCGCGACGGCGAGCCCCTCGTCGCGATCCTCTGGGGCCGCGACGCCCGCAACCTCGCCCCCCTGCTCGGCGACGTGCCCTGCATCGAGTCGGCCCACCCGAGCCCGATGTCGGCCGACCGGGGCTTCTTCGGCTCCCGCCCCTTCAGCCGCGCCAACACCCTGATCGAGGAGCTGGGCGGGGACCCGGTGGACTGGAAACTGCCCTGAGCCCCTGATGATCACCAGTTGGGTGCATGGGTGGCCGCATGTGGCCGCTCACGCACCCGGCGGGTGATCACAGCTCGTGGACTCGCCAGAATCGCGGCTGGTGTGGGACCGGCGGGCGGCCCGGGTCGGGGACGGCGCGCCAACGGCAGTCATTCATGATCAGGTCGACACGACGTGTCTCGGATCAAGATCGAAACCCAGTGGCGTCGACGCGGCCATGATCGTTGCGAAGTAGGGGTGCAGCGCCCTCAGTAGGGCGTTGTGGCGCACCTCAGATGGATCACAAGACGTTGATCGTTCCGAGACCACCCTGAGCGCCCTTGGGAGGGCGCTCGCGCATGCGACGCTCGGAACGATCACGAGGCGCTGATCCTCAGCCGGACGGCCGGGACACACCAACGGCACTTCCGTCCAGACCTATCGGACGAAAGTGCCGGTCGTGCAGGGATCAGGCGCTCAGGCGCGCGCGACCTTGCCGGCCTTCAGGCAGGAGGTGCAGACGTTCAGGCGGCGGCGGTTGCCGCCGTCGGTGCGGGCGCGCACGGTCTGGATGTTCGGGTTCCAGCGGCGGTGGGTGCGGCGGTGCGAGTGCGAGACGGACATGCCGAAGCCCGGACCCTTTCCACAAACGTCGCAGACGGCAGCCACGTCGGACACTCCTCGGGTAGGCGATGGGGAAGCCGGGGTTGCCCCGGTCGCGAAGAACCAGGGTACCTGCGCCGTCGCGGCACTGTGCACTCCCCCTACCGCCTAGGCTCGGGCGGGTGCCCCCGACCTTCGACACCGCGCTGCTCACGGGCTGGACGCGCGCGGCCACGTCGGCGCTCGAGCGCCACTGCGCGGAGATCGATCGGATCAACGTCTTCCCGGTGCCGGACGGCGACACGGGGACGAACCTGCTGCTCACGATGCGGGCCGCGGCCGACGCCGTGCGCCGGGTGGTGCGGGAGAACGGTGCCGGGCGCGGGGTGGCCGTGGTGGCGGCCGCGCTGGCCCGGGGTGCGCTGGTCGGGGCGCGTGGCAACTCCGGGGTGATCCTGTCGCAGGTGTTGCGGGGTCTCGCGGAGGCGGTGGCGCCGGCCGCGGGCCCGCCGGCGGGGGCGGTGCTCGCCGACGCGTTGCAGCGGGCACACCGGCTCGCCACGGCCGCGGTGAGCAGGCCCCGGGAGGGCACGGTGCTGTCGGTGCTCGCCGCGGCGGCGGGGGCGGCGGCGGAGGTGGGCTCGGACCGGCTCGACGAGGTGGCGGTCGCGGCGGCGGAGGCGGCCGGCGCGGCCGTGCAGGCCACCACGGGGCAGTTACCGGAGCTCGCGAGGGCGGGTGTCGTGGACGCGGGCGGGCTCGGCCTGTACCTCGTGTTGGACTCCCTCGCCGCGCTGGTCACCGGGCGGGCCGGGGGTGAGCTGCCCCGGACGTCGTCACCGGTGGCGCGTGGTCGGGAGGTGCTGGTGGCGCAGCGGGAGGCCGGGTCGGCCGAGCACGACTACGAGGTCATGTACCTGCTGGACGGCACCGACGACGACCGCGTCGACGCCCTTCGCGCGCGGCTGGCCGAGATCGGCGACTGCGTGGCGGTGGCCGGCGACTCCGACGGCCTGTGGAACGTCCACGTGCACTGCACCGACATCGGTGCGGCGGTCGAGGCCGGCATCGCCGCCGGCCGGCCGCACCGGATCACCGTGGTCCGCTTCGCCGACCAGGAGGCGCCGCAGGAGGCGCGTGACCGGTTCTCGCGCGAGCGGGCCGTGCTGATGGTCGTCACCGGCGCGGAGGTGGCAGACCTGGCCCGGTCCGCCGGCGCGGTGGTGCTGGAGCACGAGCCCGGTCGCAGCGTCGACGAGGGCGAGATCGTGGCGGCGCTCGCCGGCACCCGCGCGCGGCACGTCGTGCTGCTGCCCGACGACGCCGAGCTCACCCCGGTGGCGGAGAGCGCGGCAGCCGCGGCGCGTCGTGACGGGCAGGAGGTGCTGGTCGTCTCCACGGCGTCGGTCCTGCAGGGGCTGGCCGCGCTCGCGGTGCACGACCCGGACCGGCCCGCGGGCGCCGACGTCGTCGCGATGGCGGAGGCCGCGGCCGGCACCCGTACCGGCGGGTTGCTCGTGGCCGAGTCGGAGGCGCTCACGTGGGTGGGGCGCTGCGAGCCGGGTGACGTCCTCGGGATCACCGACGGCGAGGTGGTGCTGATCGCCCCCGATCTGGCTGTCGGGGGCCTGTGGTTGGCTCACCGCATGCTCACGGCGGGTGGTGAGATCGTCACCGTGTTGCTGGGAGAGGGCGCCGGCGCGGCGCTGGGGGAGGGGCTCGCGGCCGACCTGCGCCGCACCCACCCCGAGGTCGACGTCGTCGTCCACCGGGGCGGGCAGACCGACTACCCGCTCGTGCTGGGGGTGGAATGACCGGGATCGACATGTCGAGCGCGCTGGAGCCGTTGATCGGCAAGCGCACCGCTACGGCGCTGGAGTCGCTCGACATCGCTACCGTCGGCGAGCTCGTGCGCCACTACCCGCGCCGCTACGTCGACCGCGGCAAGCTCACCGACATCGCCGGGCTGGAGATCGGTGAGCAGGCCACGCTCGTGGCGCAGGTGGAGAAGTCGGTGCTGCGCGACATGCGCTCGCGTCGGGGCAAGCTGCTCAGCGTCGTCATCCGCGACGAGAAGGGCGCCACGATCGACTGCACCTTCTTCAACGGCCACAAGGTGCAGCACATCATCAAGCCCGGGGTGCGGGCGGTGTTCTCCGGCAAGGTCGGGGTCTTCAACGGGAAGCTGCAGCTCACCCACCCGCAGTTCGAGCCGCTCGACGAGGCCGACGAGATCCGCCCGTTCCTGTCGGTCTACCCGGCCACCGGAAAGATCACCTCGCAGCAGGTGGCGCGTTGCGTCCGCCAGGTTCTCGACGTGCTCGACGACCCCACCGACCCGCTCCCGGAGCTGGTGACGGGCCGCGAGAAGCTCTCGGAGCTCGGGCGGGCGCTGCGGCGGATCCACGTGCCGGAGTCCGAGGCCGACTACCACGCCGCCCGCCACCGTCTCGTCTGGGACGAGGCCATGGGCGTGCAGCTCGCGCTGGCGTTGCGTCGCCAGGCCACCGCCCAGCGGCCGGCCGCTGCCAGCCCGCCGGTGCCCGGCGGGCTGCTCGACGCGTTCGACGCCGCGCTTCCGTTCGCGCTCACCGCGGGGCAGCACGCCGTGGGCGCCGAGATCGCCGCCGACCTCGCCCGCGAGCACCCGATGAACCGCCTCGTGCAGGGCGATGTCGGCGCAGGCAAGACCGTGGTCGCGCTCCGGGCCATGCTGCAGGTCGTCGACGGCGGCCGGCAGGCGGCGCTGCTCGCCCCCACCGAGGTGTTGGCGGCCCAGCACGCCCGTTCGCTGCGTGCGCTGCTCGGCCCGCTCGGCAATGCGGGCCAGCTGGGCGCCGCGGAGCGCGCCACGAGCATCACCCTGCTCACGGGCTCGCTGGGCGCGAAGGCCCGCCGGCAGGCGCTGCTCGACGCGCAGTCCGGCGCGGCCGGCATCGTCGTCGGCACCCACGCGCTGATCCAGGACACCGTCGGGTTCGCCGACCTCGGTCTCGTCGTGGTCGACGAGCAGCACCGGTTCGGGGTGGAGCAGCGCGACGCGCTGCGCAGCCGCGGTGAGCTGGCCCCGCACATGCTCGTCATGACGGCCACGCCGATCCCGCGCACGGTCGCGATGACGGTGTACGGCGACCTCGAGGTCTCCGCGCTGCGCGAGCTGCCCAAGGGGCGCTCGCCGATCTCCACCACGGTCGTGCCGCTCGCGGAGAAGCCGAGCTGGTTCGACCGGGTGTGGCGCCGCGTGCACGAGGAGGTCGCGGCCGGGCACCAGGCGTACGTCGTGTGCCCCCGGGTCGGAGGCATGGATGCCGAGCCGGAGCTCGTCGACACCGAGGACCCCGACATCGGCGCCGACTCCGACGACGGGCAGGCGAAGCGTGCGCCGCTGGCGGTGCTGGACGTGGCGCCCAAGCTGGCCGACGGCGCCCTGCACGGGCTGCGGATCGGCGTGCTGCACGGCAAGCTCCCGCCCGACGAGAAGGACGCCGTGATGCGGGCGTTCGAGCGCGGCGAGCTGGACGTGCTGGTGGCCACCACCGTCATCGAGGTCGGGGTCGACGTGCCCAACGCCACCGGCATGGTCATCCTCGACGCCGACCGGTTCGGCCTCTCCCAGCTGCACCAGCTGCGGGGCCGCGTCGGGCGAGGATCGGCGGCCGGGGTGTGCCTGCTCGTCAGCGAGATGCCGGCAGCCACCTCCGCCCGCGAGCGCCTGGACGCCGTCGCCGGCACCACCGACGGCTTCGAGCTCGCCCGCCTCGACCTCGAGCTGCGCCGCGAGGGCGATGTGCTGGGCGCGCTGCAGTCCGGGCGCCGCTCGGGGCTGCGGCTGCTGTCGCTGCTGCGCCACGAGGAGATCATCTCCAAGGCGCAGGTGTACGCCACGCACATCGTGGCCGACGACCCGGGCCTGCGCCGCCACACCGGCCTCGCGGCCCTCGTGGGGGAGACCGTGGGCGACGAGGAGCGTGCGGCCTATCTCGACAAGGTGTGAGCCATGTGGGCGGGGTGACGGCGGCGCGGTAGGGTGTCCGGTTCTCGGCGTCGAGAGGATGGAGCCGTGAGCGAGCCGTTCCGGCATCCCGCCCTGTTCTACCGCACCCTTGACGAGTACCTCGACGTCACGCTGCCGTTCATCGTGGAGGGGCTCGCCGCGGGCGACCCGGTGGCGGTGGCCGTGCCTGGCACCAAGCTGGAACCGCTGCGGGCCGGGCTGGCCGGTTCGTCCGGCCGCGTGCAGCTGATCGACATGACCAGGGCCGGCCGCAACCCGGGCCGGATCCTGCCGGGCGTGCTGTTCGCCTTCGCCGACGCCCATCGCGACGCCGAGAACGTGCGGATCATCGGTGAGCCGATCTGGCCGGGGCGCACCGCGGTCGAGTACCCGGCCTGCGTGCAGCACGAGGCCCTGATCAACCAGGCGTTCGCCGGGCGGAACGTGGAGATCCTCTGCCCCTACGACGCCGCCGCCCTGTCCCACGACGTCCTGCAGGACGCCGAGCGCACCCACCCCACCGTGATCGAGCCGGCCGGTTCCCGCGCCAGCAGCCGGTACGCGCCCGACCAGGTGCTCGCCGAGTACAACGAGGCGCTGCCCGCGCCACCGGGGGCGTCCGCGCTGCTCGTCGACGGCACGATGCTGTCGGAGGCCCGGGCGTTCGCGATGGCCGAGGCACGGCTGGCGGGGCTTTCGCCCGACCGGGCCGACGACTTCGAGTTCGCCGTCAACGAGCTGATCACCAACAGCATCGAGCACGCCCGCAGCCGGTGCGTGTTGCGGATGTGGGTCGAGGAGGGGCAGCTCGTGGGTGAGGTGTCCGACACCGGCCGGCTGCACGATCCACTGGCCGGTCGGCGGCCGGCTCCGCCCGAGCAGGCGCGCGGGCGCGGGCTGCTGCTCATCAACCACCTCACCGACCTCGTGCGGATCCACCGCTCGGATCAGGGCACCACCATCCGCGTGTATCTGAAGATCTAGCCCAACCCGTCTGATGATCATCGGTTGGGTGCGGGGCCGGCCGGATGTGGCCGTCCACGCACCGAGCCGGTGATCACTCCCGCCCTCCCCGCGAGCGGACTCGCTAGGCGGGGAGTGCGCCGCGGGCCGCCTCGTCGAGGGCGGCTTCGGCGGTGCGAGGGAGGTGGATGACGCCGGCGCGGTCGAGCTTGCCGAGCTCGTTGCGGGCGCGGGCGTAGGCGGCGAGGCGTTCGGGGTCGCTGTCGGAGTCGCGGGCGGTGGTGAGGAGCTTGATCACGCGCTCGACCGTGGCGCGCTCGGCGGGGGACAGGCCGGAGAGCCGGATCCGGTCGGCCGCTTCGACGGCGGCGCGCCAGGCCCGTTCGGCGCGGTCGACCGCCGACACGAAGTTGGTGGCGTGCTGGGCGGGCGGGAAGGAGTCGGTTTCGAGGGCTTGCGCCTCGGCGAACGCGTCGACGAAGCGGCCGGTGCTGCCCACGGAGACGTCGGTCAGCGCGGGCCGGTGCAGCACCTGCATCGGGTCGCACTCGAACGCGGCGTACTCGGCCCGCAGCGCGGTGAACCGCTCGCGGGCCTTCGCCCACACGGCCTCGGGGCGCGGTGGCGCGGCCGGACGGGCGGGGAGCGGGGCGGTGCCGGCGGCCACGGCGCGGCGGCGCCTGCTCCGGCGGGTGAGTGCGACGGCCGTGCCCGCGACGATCAGGGCCGGCCCGGTGATCGCGGCGACGGCGATCATCATGGCGATGACCGAGGCGATCGTGAGCGCGGCGCCGCCCGCGACCGCCGAGGCGACGAGGAGCACCACGAACGCGACGGCCACGGGTGGGCGCCGGTGTGCCCGGCGCCGCGCGATCCGGCGCATGTGCCGTGCGCGGTGGAGCTCGATGCGGGCGAGGTGGGCCTCCATGCGCGCCTCGTGCCGGGCGCGGCGGCGCTGGGCCGCCGCGCGCAGGCGTCGGCCTTCGGCGAATGCGGCGCCGTGGGGGGCCGCCGGGTCAGGACGCATGGCGGCACCCCTCGGCTCGGTCGACTGCTCTTCCTTGGTACCGCAGAAGTGGCGTTCTTCGCACGGGTCCGATCGAGTGCCCGCAGGTACGGTTCCCTGGTGACGAACTCGATGTTCCGCAAGGTGCTGGTCGCCAACCGCGGGGAGATCGCCATCCGGGCGTTCCGGGCGGCCTACGAGCTGGGCGTGTCCACGGTGGCGGTGTTCCCGCACGAGGACCGCAACTCGCTGCACCGGGCCAAGGCCGACGAGTCGTACCAGATCGGCGAGCCGGGCCATCCGGTGCGGGCGTACCTGTCGGTCGAGGAGATCATCAAGGCCGCGAAGCGGTCCGGCGCGGATGCGATCTACCCCGGGTACGGGTTCCTGTCGGAGAACCCGGACCTCGCCGAGGCGTGCGAGCGCGAGGGCATCACGTTCGTCGGCCCGCCCACCGACGTGCTGCACCTCACCGGCAACAAGGCGCGTGCGGTGGCCGCCGCCCGGGAGGCCGGCGTGGCGGTGCTGGCGTCGTCGGAGCCGTCCGACGACGTGGAGACGCTGGTGGCCGCCGCGGACGAGGTCGGCTTCCCGATCTTCGTCAAGGCGGTGGCGGGCGGCGGCGGGCGCGGGATGCGCCGGGTCGAGGAGCCGCCCGCCCTGCGCGAGGCGATCGAGGCGGCGATGCGGGAGGCCGAGTCGGCGTTCGGCGACGCCACGGTGTTCCTGGAGCAGGCGGTGGTGAACCCCCGCCACATCGAGGTGCAGATCCTCGCCGACGGCGACGGCAACGTCGCGCACCTCTACGAGCGGGACTGCTCGGTGCAGCGGCGCCACCAGAAGGTCGTGGAGATCGCGCCCGCGCCGAACCTGGACCCGGAGCTGCGGGAGCGCATCTGCAACGACGCCGTGGCGTTCGCCCGGCACATCGGCTACGTCAACGCGGGCACCGTCGAGTTCCTGCTGGACGAGCGCGGCAACCACGTGTTCATCGAGATGAACCCGCGCATCCAGGTGGAGCACACGGTCACCGAGCAGGTCACCGACCGCGACCTGGTGATCGCCCAGCTGCGGATCGGGTCCGGGATGACGCTGCCCGAGCTGCGGCTCACCCAGGACCAGATCACCCTGAACGGTGCGGCGCTGCAGTGCCGGGTGACCACCGAGGACCCGCAGAACGGGTTCCGGCCGGACACCGGCACGATCAGCGCCTACCGCTCGCCGGGCGGGCCCGGCGTCCGGCTCGACGGCGGCACCACGCACACCGGCGCCGAGGTGAGCGCCCACTTCGACTCGATGCTGGTGAAGCTCACCTGCTACGGCCACGACTTCCCGAACGCGGTGCGCCGCGCGCGGCGGGCTATCGCCGAGTTCCGGATCCGGGGCGTGTCCACGAACCTGCCGTTCCTCGCGGCCGTGCTCGACGACCCGGACTTCGCGGAGGGCCGGGTCACCACGAGCTTCATCGACCAGCGCCCGCAGCTGCTCACCGCGCGCAAGCCCGCCGACCGCGGCACCCGGGTGCTGAACTACCTGGCCGACGTCACGGTCAACAAGCCGAACGGGTCGCGGCCGCAGGCCGTCGAGCCGGCGGAGAAGCTGCCCCGCTGGGACCTCGACGCCCCCGCTCCCGACGGTTCGCGGCAGCTGCTGCGCGAGCGGGGCCCCGAGGGTTTCGCGCGGTGGTTGCGGGAGCAGACCACCGTGCCGGTCACCGACACGACCTTCCGCGATGCGCACCAGTCGCTGCTGGCCACGCGGGTGCGTACCCGGGATCTGCTGGCGGTCGCCCCGCACGTGGCGCGGATGGCGCCGCAGCTGCTGTCGCTCGAATGCTGGGGTGGCGCCACCTACGACGTCGCGCTGCGGTTCCTCGCCGAGGACCCGTGGGAGCGGCTGGCCGCGCTCAGCGAGGCGGTACCGAACATCTGCACGCAGATGCTGCTGCGCGGGCGCAACACCGTGGGCTACACGCCGTACCCCACGGAGGTCACCGACGCCTTCGTCGAGGAGGCGGCGCGCACCGGGATGGACATCTTCCGGATCTTCGACGCCCTCAACGACGTGGAGCAGATGCGCCCGGCCATCGACGCCGTGCGCGCCACCGGCACCGCCGTCGCCGAGGTCTCGCTCTGCTACACCGCAGACCTTTCCGACCCCGCCGAGAAGCTCTACACCCTCGACTACTACCTGCGCCTCGCCGAGCAGATCGTCGAGGCCGGTGCGCACATCCTCGCGATCAAGGACATGGCCGGGCTGCTGCGTCCGCCCGCGGCCCGCACGCTGGTCACGGCACTGCGCGAGCGGTTCGACCTGCCGGTGCACCTGCACACGCACGACACGGCGGGCGGCCAGCTCGCCACGCTCGTCACGGCGATCGACGCGGGTGTGGACGCCGTCGACGCGGCCGTCGCGTCCATGGCCGGCACGACGAGCCAGCCGTCCCTGTCGGCGCTGGTCGCCGCCACCGACCACACCGAGCGCACCACCGGCCTCTCGCTGGAGGCGGTCGGCGACCTGGAGCCGTACTGGGAGGCCGTGCGGAAGGTGTACGCGCCGTTCGAGGCGGCGCTGCCCTCGCCCACCGGGCGCGTCTACCACCACGAGATCCCCGGCGGGCAGCTGTCGAACCTGCGCCAGCAGGCCATCGCGCTCGGGCTCGGCAACCGGTTCGAGCTGATCGAGGACTGCTACGCGGCGGCCGACCGGATGCTCGGGCGGCTGGTGAAGGTCACCCCGTCGTCGAAGGTGGTGGGCGACCTCGCGCTGCACCTCGTCGGCGCCGGGGTGGAGGCCAAGGACTTCGAGGCAGACCCCGGCCAGTTCGACGTGCCCGACTCGGTGATCGGTTTCCTGCGCGGTGAGCTGGGCGACCCGCCCGGCGGCTGGCCGGAGCCGTTCCGCAGCCGGGCGCTGGAGGGGCGAACCGCTGCACGCGAGTCCGTGGAGCTGTCCGACGAGGACCGCGCCGCACTGAAGGACGACCGCCGGGGCACCCTGAATCGGCTGCTGTTCCCCGGGCCGACGAAGGAGTTCCTCGCCCACCGCGAGGCCTACAGCGACACGTCGGTGCTCTCGACGCGCGACTTCCTCTACGGCCTCGAGCCGGAGATCGAGCACACCGCGCAACTGGAACAGGGCGTCACGCTGATCATCGAGCTGGAAGCGATCTCCGAGCCGGACGAGCGCGGCTTCCGCAACGTGGTCACGACGCTCAACGGCCAGCTGAGGCCGGTGTCGGTGCGGGACCGGTCGATCGCCACCGACGTCAAGGCCGCGGAGAAGGCCGACCGCTCCGACCCGAAGCACGTGGCGGCGCCGTTCGCCGGCGTCGTGACGCTGCAGGTCGGGGAGGGCGACCAGGTCGATGCCGGCCAGACCGTCGCCACCATCGAGGCGATGAAGATGGAGGCCTCGATCACCACGCAGAAGGCAGGCACGGTCGGCCGGCTCGCGATCGGCAAGGTGCAGCAGGTCGAGGGTGGAGACCTGCTGCTGGTCCTGGAGTGACCCGGATCATCGCCGGCGTCGCCGGGGGGCGGCGGATCGCGGTGCCGCCGAAGGGCACCCGGCCGACCTCCGACCGGGTGCGGGAGGCCCTGTTCTCCGCGCTCGACGCCGAACCGGGCCTCGACGGCACCGCGGTGCTCGACCTGTGCGCCGGGTCCGGGGCGCTCGGGCTGGAGGCGCTGTCCCGAGGCGCGGCACATGCCCTCTTCGTCGAGTCCGACCGGCGGGCGGCGGGTGTGCTGAAGCGCAACACGGCCGGGCTCGGGCTGGCCGGGGCGCAGGTGCGGGTGGGGTCCGCGGCCACCGTGCTCGCGGCGCCGGCCGAGCGTGCGTACGACGTGGTGCTCGTCGATCCGCCCTACGACGTGCCCGCCACCGAGGTGGCCGGGTGGCTCGCGGCCGCCGCGGCGCACGGGTGGCTCGCGCCCGGCGCCGTCGTCGTGGTCGAGCGCGCGGGACGCGACGGCGCGTTCCCGTGGCCGCGGCCGCTGCGGCCCGGGCGCGAGCGCCGCTACGGCGACACGACGCTGCACACGGCCGTTCTGGACGTGGACCGGTAGCGTTCCCGACCGTGAGGCGCGCCGTCTGTCCCGGATCGTTCGACCCGCCCACCAACGGGCATCTCGACGTCATAGGTCGCACAGCGGCGCTGTTCGACGAGGTCGTCGTCGCGGTACTCGTGAACAAGTCCAAGAAGGGCATGTTCAGCGTGGACGAGCGCATGGCGATGCTCACCGAGATCATCGCGCCGTACCCGAACGTCCGCGTCGACTCGTTCCACGGGCTGCTGGTCGACTACTGCCGCGCCCACGAGATCCAGGCGATCGTCAAGGGCCTGCGGGTGGTAACCGACTTCGACTACGAGCTGCAGATGGCTCAGATGAACCAGCGGCTGTCCGGGGTCGACACCCTGTTCATGTCCACGAGCCCGGAGTACGGGTTCGTGTCGAGCTCGCTGGTCAAGGAGGTGGCGACGTACGGGGGCGACGTCGCGCACCTGCTGCCCGAGACCGTCTACCGGCAGCTGCGGGAGCGCATCGCCGAGCGAAGCTGATCACCCGTTCGGAACTTGACACGCGCGGGTCACGCCGAATACGCGGTTCGGCCTAACGGCGGTGAGAAGATGCGCGCGTGTACCGGGTCTTCGAATCACTCGACGCGCTGGTCACGGTCGTCGAGGAGGCTCGGGGCGTCCCGATGACCTCGAACTGTGTCGTGCCGCGCGGTGACGTCCTCGACCTGCTCGACGACGTGCGCGAGGCGCTTCCCGGCGAGCTCGACGACGCCCAGGACGTCCTGGACCGCCGCGACGAGATCGTCGACGACGCCACGCAGGAGGCCGAGCAGACCCGCAGCAGCGCGCAGGCCGAGGCCGAGCAGCTGGTGGCGGACGCGCGTGCGGAGGCGGAGCGGCTGGTCTCCGAGGCGCGCGCCGAGGCGGAGCAGACGGTGGCCCGCGCCCGGCACGAGGCCGAACGCTCGGTGGCCGAGGGTCGCCGCCAGTACACCGAGCTCACCGACCGGGCGCAGGCGGATGCCGACCGGATCGCCCACGCCGGCCGTGCCGCGCACGACCGGTTCGTCGCCGACGGCCAGGCCGAGCAGGTGCGGCTGGTGTCGCAGAGCGAGGTCGTCCGCGCGTCGAACGCCGAGGCCGCCCGGATCGTGGACGCCGCCGACACCGAGGCCGAGCGGCTGCGCCAGGAGTGCGACGGCTACGTCGACGCCAAGCTGGCCGAGTTCGAGGACACCCTCGGCAAGGCGCTGCGCACCGTCACGCGCGGCCGGAGCAACCTGTGGCGGGGCGGACCGCAGAACGGCGCCGCGCCCGCCGGGCTGAACGGGCGTTCCGGCACCGGTATGGACCTGATCGACTGATTGGCTCATCTCTGATCGATCACCATCGGGGGACGCGCGCTACCGAGCGCGTTAGGCTCACCCGCGTGGTGCGCCGTCGGGTCGAGCCAGACCCCTCGATCTGGTGGGAGCGGTACGGTCATCGACTGGAACCGCTGCGGCACACCGAGTGGGCACCGGAACAGCCAGGGGGTGCAGTGAGTTCGACCGGGTCCGCGTCTCCGCTCGGTCCTCCGCAGGAGGAACCCAGCGGCGGTGCGACGGCACTCGATGCCGACGCGATCCTTCGGGCTCGGCCCGACGAGCCGTCGATGGGGTGGCGCCGCACGTTGCTGCGCGCCACCGGCGGCCTGGTCAACCCGGGGCCGAGTGCGGCGGAGGTGCGCTGGCGCGACGTGCTGCACCGGATCCGGCGGCCCCTGATCCAGTCCCACCGCATCGCCGTCAGCTCCATCAAGGGCGGCGTCGGCAAGACCACGATCTCCACCCTGCTCGGGCTCGTCATGGCCGAGAACCGCGGCGACCGCGTGATCGTGCTCGACGCCAACCCCGATGCCGGCACGCTCGCCGACCGGCTCACGGGGGAGTCCTCGGTCACGGTGCGGGAACTGCTGCGCGACCTGGACCGCATCCACTCCTGGACCGAGGTCTCGCGCTACACGAGCCTCGCCGGGCGGCTGCAGGTGCTCGCGTCCGAGCAGGACCCGGCGTCGAGCGAGGCGTTCAGCCGCGAGGAGTACCAGCAGATCTGCGCGCTGCTGGACCGCTTCTTCAACATCATCATCACCGACTCGGGCACCGGTCTCGTGCATTCGGCCATGGAGGGCACGCTCAAGCTCGCCGACAGCCTCATCGTGGTCGGCGCCCCCACCGTCGACGGCGCGGGGCGGGCGAGCAAGACGCTCGACTGGCTGCTCGCCCACGGCCACTCCGCGCTCGCCACGGAGGCGGTCGTCGTGCTGTCCTGCGACCGCACCAGCGCCGAGGTCGACCAGGCGCGGATCCGCAAGCACTTCGCCGACCGCACCCGCGCGGTCGTGGAGATCCCGCACGACCCGCACCTGGCCACCGGCGGGCGCGTCGAGCTGGCCCACCTCCGTCCAGCCACCCGCGACGCCGCCTACGAGCTCGCCGCCCTGATGGCCGACCGCTTCGTGACGTGAGCGAAATCGGCGAGGCCATCCCGGGCAGATCGGGCGAGCTCACCGAGGACACGATCGTCCGTTTCCGCGGTGAGCGCCCCGAACGCGGGTGGCGCGGCATGCTGTACCGCGTCACCGGCGGGTTGGTGAACCCGGGGCTCGGCGCGGCCGAGCGGGCCCGCCGCGACCGGTTGCGCCGCATCCGCAATCCCGTCCCGGGCACGCACCAGATCGCCGTGACGTCGATCAAGGGCGGCGTCGGCAAGACCACGGTGTCGGCGTGCCTCGGGCTCGTGCTCGCCGAGCACCGCGGCGACCGGGTGATCGCGCTGGACGCCAACCCGGACGCGGGCACGCTCGCCGACCGGCTCACGAACGACACGTCGGTCACCGTGCGCCACCTGCTCGAGAACCTGGACTCGGCCCACTCGCTGTCCGACGTCGCCCGCTTCACGAGCCTTGCCGGGCGGCTGCAGGTGCTCGCGTCCGAGCAGGACCCGGCGATGAGCGACGCGTTCGACCGCGCCGGGTACGAGCGCGTCTGCGGCGTGCTCAGCCGCTTCTACAACCTCGTGATCACCGACTCGGGCACCGGCCTCGTGCACTCGGCGATGGAGGGCACGCTCGCGCTGGCCGACAGCCTCGTGGTGGTCGGCGCCCCCACCGTCGACGGCGCCAGCCGGGCCAGCAAGACCCTCGACTGGCTCGTCGCTCACGGCTATGCCGCCCAGGTGGCCGATGCCGTGGTCGTGTTGTCCTGCGACCGCATCAGCGCCGAGGTGGACCCGAAGCGGGTGCGCGGGCACTTCGAGTCCCGTTGCCGCGGCGTGGTGGAGGTGCCGCACGACCCGCACCTCTCCTCGGGCAGCCGCATCGAGCTCGACCGGCTGCGCCCGGCCACCCACGACGCGTTCCTCGCACTCGCCGCGTTGCTCGCCGACGGCTTCGGTGGCCGCTCGACCATCCCTCCCCGCGCTTGATCCCTGCTTCTCGCGCTGATCAAGGCCGGCCGGGAGCGATCGCCGGCACCCCCGATACGACACGAGCCCCGCTGCACCAGGTGCAGCGAGGCTCGTGTGTCGCCGGGAAGGTCAGTCGTCGTCCCCGCCGCCGGAGTCGCCGCCGCCGGAGTCCGAGTCGCCGGAGCCGCCCGAGTCGTCGTCGGAGTCCGACTTCTTGTCGGACTTGCCGCCGTCGTCGTCCCCGTCGTCGTCCTTGTCGCCCCGGTCCTTGTCGCCGCGGTCCGAGTCGTCGTTGTCCGAGTCGTCGTTGTCCGAGTCGTCGTTGTCCGAGTCACTGTGGCCCCGGTCGTCGTCCTCGTCGTCGTCCCGGTCCTCGTGGTCCCGGTCGTGCTTGTTGTCGTCCTTGTCGTCGTCCTTGTCGCGACGTTCCTCGGAGTCCTCGCGGTCCTTCTCGCGCTTGCGCTCGCGCTCGGCCTTGCCGCTCGGACGCTTGTTGTCGCGATCGTCGTCGTCGGCGTGCTCGTCGTCGCCTCTCGCCGTCGTCACTGTCGTGGTGGCGGTTGTCCGCGCGGTCGTCGTCGTCGGAGTCGTGCGACCGGTTGCGCTCGGCCTTGCCCACGGGACGGCGCTCGTCGTCGTCGTGGTCGGCCTTCTCGTCGTCGCCCCGGTCGTCGTCGTCGCGGTCGCCGCCGAGCAGCCCGTCGGCGATGTCGCGGAGCCCGCCACGATCGTCGTCGTCGTCGCGGTCGCCCCGACTGCCGCGGTCGTCGTCGTCGTTGTCGTCGCGGTCGGAGCCCCAGCTCGAGCGGTCGTCCCGGTCGTCGTCCCGGTCGCTCTCGCTGCGGTCGCCGTCCCGATCGTCGTCGTCCCGGTCGGAGCCGCCGAGCAGCCCGCCGGTGACGCCGCGCACGGCGCCGCCGAGCCCGCCGTTGTCGTCGCCGCGGTCGTCATCGCGGTCTTCGTCCTTGTTGGCGCGTTCGTCCCGGTTGGAGGTGTCGTTCCCACCGAGCAGCCCGCCGAGCCCGCCACTGTCCTCGTCGCGGTCCTTGTTCTTGTTGGCGCGCTCGTCCCGGTTGGACGTGTCGTTCCCACCGAGCACGTCGCTCAGGCCGCCGGCGGCGGCCTGGACGGGCCCCTGGTCCCCACCGTTGTCGCCGTCGCCCGCGTCCTGCGAGCCGTTGTCGCCGTTGGAGCGCGGGGCGTCGGCGAGCACGTCGGGGACGTTCGGGCGCTCCGGGTCGGGCGGTGCGGTGTTGCCGACGTCGTCGCGCTCCTGGTCGTCCTCCTCGCGGCGCTGGACAGCGGCGGAGTCCTGGCCGTCGGCGGCCTTGTGCTCCTCGTCGTCGTCCTTCTCGGCGGGGTCGGGGCGACCTTCGACGACCGCCTTGACCCGCTCGACGATCGGGGACGTCGCGTCCTTGTCCGCCGGCAGCGGGGACCGGAGGGTGTCCTCCACCCCGTTGCGCAGGTCGGTGAGCGCCTGAGCGGCGTGGTCGCGCTGCTGGCGGCGCATCTCGCGCTGGGACTCGAGCTGCCGCAGCGCCTCCTGGTAGTCCGGGGAGGCGGCGGTGCTGGTGGACTCGCCCAGCGTGCGCTCGACGGCGTCGAGCTGGGCCTGTGCCGAGGTGAGCTCGGTGGTGCGGTCGGGCAGCGTGCGCAGCGCCTCGAGCTGGGACGTCAGGGTGGCGCGCTGCTGTTCGAGCAGGGCCTTGCGGTCCTTGAGGGCCTGCACGGCCGCCGGCTCCTGCGTGCGGCGCTGCTCGGGCAGGGCGAGCCAGCTGGCCTCGGCCTGGTTGACGGCGTCGAGCTGGGTGTCGAGCGATGCGAGCACGACCTGCGCCTGGCCGGCCCACACGTCGGCTTCCATCGACGGGTCTTGCGCGGCCTGCGGCGGAAGGGTGGTGGGGGTGTTGGGGATGACGTTCTCGCTGACGAAGTAGCTCGCGCCACCGGCCACCAGGCTCGCGATGGCCACGCTCGCCACAGCGCGGCGCCGCACACTGGCGATCGCGCCCTTGCGCTCGCCGGCCGTGCGAGCCGGCTTCTGCTTCTTGACCCGCTTCGACGTGATGGTGCGGACCGTGCGCTCGGTGGGCGCGGGCGGCAGGGCGGGAGGCGACACCGTCCACGCCGCGGCCGGGTTCCACTTGCGGTCGGGCACCGGAGCCGGCTCGGGCTCCTGCTGGCGGGGAGCACCCAGCGGTGCGGGCAGCTCCGTGGTGGGCTGCTCGTCCGGCTGATCCTCCGGCGCCCGTGAGATCGGTTGCGTGACGTCGGTGGCCGCCTGCGGCGGGGCCGCGTCCATCCGGGCGGCGTGGCGTGCCTTCCGTGCCGCCGCCCGGTGGCCGGGCGAGCAGTACAGGCGCCGTGGGCCGCCGTCTTCCGGCTGCTCGACGTTCTCGCTGCAACCGGGCAGGGCACACAGCTGTGGCCCGTCTGTCATGTCGTCCCCCCAGGACAGTTCACAGCCGCCGTGTCCTCGTCACAGCGGGCCACACGGCATTGCACCCCCGGTCCACACCGTGAACCGGTTCGATGGAACCACGAACGGAGCACGGGGCGGAACACCTGGGTACGACGAACGGACGACCACTCGGCGATTCGTCACCGACAGTCCTCCCGTTCCCGTGCTCACCGTGCCTTCACCCGATCGTGGAGCAGAGTACTGCCAACCGGGTGGCGGCACGACGGCGAGTCGACCTTGAATCAGTGAAGTTGCTCTATGTGACCAATTCACTTCGATTGGTCACACCGGGCTCCCTCGGTCGTTCGATTGTTGTACGATCCTTCAAGAAGAGCATCGTACGGGTTTGAACCGCTGGAGGCGAGAGTTGACGACCGACGCTTTGGCCGCCGACCGCGCTCTGCTGTCGCGGACGAGCACAGCCGAGCGGGTCGCGGCCATCCTGCGCACACGCATCATCGAGGGATACTTCCCGCCCGGCACCCGGCTCGCCGAGGACAGCATCGGTAGCGCCCTCGGCGTTTCCCGCAACACGCTGCGCGAGGCGTTCCGCCTCCTGTCGCACGAGCGGCTGCTCACCCACGAGCTCAACCGCGGGATGTTCGTGCGGACGCTCACGGTGGAGGACGTGGTCGACCTCTACCAGGTGCGCCGGTTCGTCGAGTGCGCCGTGATCCGCACGGTCACCGGCCCGCGTCCGGGGCTCGACACCGTGGCCGCCGCCGTCCTCGACGGGGAGGAGGCGCTGCGCGGCAGCGACTGGCAGGCCCTCGGCACCGCCAACATCAAGTTCCACCAGGCCCTGGTGGCGCTGGCCGGCAGCCCTCGCGCCGACGAGCTGATGAGCGGCATCCTCGCCGAGCTGCGGCTGGTGTTCCACGTGATGGTCGACCCCCGGCGGTTCCACGAGCCCTACCTCGCCCGCAACCGGCAGATCCTGCAGCAGTTGCAGCGCGGCGACGGCCCGGCCGCCGCCGAGGCACTGGACGTCTACCTGCACGACGCCGAGAACCAGCTCGTGCAGGCGTTCGCCGACCTGGAGGCGTCGACGCAGGGATGAGCGGGCCCGCGAGCCGCCCCGGGGATGCCGAGGCAAGATAGGCACGTTCGCGGTCGGACCAGGGGGGACGGGTAGCGCATGCCGAAGCGATCGTTTGCACGGCCGGACCCGGGTGCGGCCCGGCAGGAGTCGCCGCCGCTGGAGCCGCCACGGCAGGACCCGCCCGTCCCGGAAACGCCGGCCCCGGAGACGGCCGCTCCCGAGGCACCCACTGCCGAGATACCGGCTCAGCAGGAGCCGGTTCCCCAGGTACCGCCCCGGCCCACGCCGGCCCCTCGGCCACCGGCCCCGCAAGCACCGCGCCTACCAGCGCCGGTCCCGCAGCGGCCGGTCTCACCGCCGCCGGCCCCTCGGCCACCAGTCCCACGGCCACCGTCTCCGCCCTCGCCGGTCCTGCACCCACCGCGCAGCGAACCGGATCGGCCGGTTGCGCCGCGCGAGGAGCGGGCGCAGGACCGGCCGACGGTGGCGCTGGACCGTCCCCTCGTGGACGCGCGGCCGGTCACCGCGTCCGAGCTGACCGAGTACACGATCATGCGGCGGCGGTCGGACAAGCCGGGCACCGGCTGGCGCCGCGCGGTGCACGTCGGGAGCGCCGGGCTGGTCAATCCGGGGATCGGGCCGGCCGAGCAGCGCCGGCAGGAGCTGGCGCTGCGCATCCGCCGCCCGCTGCCGGGTCCGCGGCAGATCGCGGTGGCGTCGATGAAGGGCGGGGTCGGCAAGACGACGGTGACGGCCATGTTGGGCCTGATGCTCGCCGAGCACCGCGGTGACCGGATCGTGGCGCTCGACGCCAACCCGGACGCCGGCACGCTCGCCGACCGGCTCACCGGGCGGACCGACTCGACCGTCCGCAACCTGCTCGACTCGCTCGGGGATCTCCGGTCGCTGAGCGACGTCGCCCGGTTCACCACGCTCTCCGGCCGGCTCCAGGTGCTCGCCTCGGAGCAGGACCCGGCCCGCGGCGAGGCCTTCGACCGGCCCGAGTACGAGCGGGTGTGCGCGGTGCTGGCCCGCTTCTACAACGTCGTCGTCACCGACTCGGGCACCGGCATGGTGCACTCGGCGATGGATGGCACGCTCGCGCTCGCCAACGGCCTCGTGATCGTCGGGTCGCTCACGGTCGACGGTGCGAGCCGGGCGAGCAAGACGCTGGACTGGCTGATGGCGCACGGGCACCACGAGCTCGTCGAGCGGGCGATCGTCGTGCTGTCCCAGGACCGGACGAGCCCGGAGATCGACGGCGAGCGGCTCGTCGCCCACTTCGAGGCGCGCTGCCGCGCTGTGGTGATGGTGCCCCGCGACCCGCACCTGGCCACCGGCGCCCGGATCGAGCTCGACAAGCTGCGGCCGGCCACCTCGGACGCCTTCCTCGAGCTGGCGGCTCTCGTCGCCGACGACTTCGGTGGTCCGCCGTCCGCACGCGCCTGACCACCCGGTTCCGGACCCGCCTGGCCGCCGCGCGCGGGTACGGGCACCATGCCCGCTGTGGAAATACCCGCTTTGAAAACATCCGCAGCGAAGATCATGGGTGCGCGGTCCCGGACCGCGCCGGCGCGGCTGCTCGTCGGCGCGGCCGCCGTCGCGCTGCTGACGGCGGGGTGCTCGTCGAGCGTCTCGGGCGAGGCATCCCCCGCATCCGACGACCGGCCCACCGCCCAGGCTGCGCCGTCGCCGTCGCGCTCGCCGGGCCGGTCCGGGGGAGGGACGTGCCAGATCAAGGTCTCGTCGAACGGCTCGATCGTGAGCTCCGGCGCGGGCGGGCGGACGATCACGACGAACGGCCGGACCTCGTTCTCCTGCGGCCGTGGGGGACCACTGATCGCGATCGAGTCGATCGATGCGTCCGGGGTGACCTTCTCCGCGGACGGGGCCCCTGTGACCGTGGCGCCGGGGGCGTCCGAGACGGTGGGCGCCTACCGGATCTCGGTGGGCCGGGCGGACGGTGGCGGCGCCGAGTTCCAGGTCGAACCCGCCTAGTCCTGAGCCCTGCCGGATCGGCGCGCGGTAGCCTGCCTCCCGTGCCGAGATCATCGGCGATCGTCCGGGGCCCGGGGGGTGGAGTGTGAGCTCGGAGGGCGCGGATCCGGATCGCGGGCCGGAGGCCTTCGCGGAGGAGGATCCCGGATCCGGGGACCTCACCGCCGACTCGATCGTCCGCCGCCGGGTCGACCGCCCTCAGGCCGGCTGGCGTGGGGCGTTGTTCACGGCGAGCCGCGGGTTGCTCAACCCCGGCGTTGGCCCCGACGAGCACGCGTACCGGGCGCAGGTGCAGCGCATCCGCCGCCCGCTCGGCAGCGCCCACCAGATCGGGGTCACCTCGATCAACGGCGGCGTCGGGAAGACCACGGTGGCGGCGTGCGTGGGGCTGGTGCTCGCCGAGCACCGCGGTGACCGGGTCGTGGCGCTCGACGCGAGCCCGAACGCCGGCACGCTCGCCGACCGGCTCACCGGCGACACGTCCACCACGGTGCGCGACATGCTGGGGCAGGTCGAGTCGCTTGCCTCGCTCGCCGACGTGTCGCGCTACACGAGCCTCGCCCGCCGGCTGCAGGTGCTCGCCTCGGAGCAGGACCCGACGATGAGCGAGGGGCTGGACCGCGCGGAGTACGAGCGCGTCTGCGAGGTGCTCCGCCGCTTCTACAACGTGGTGATCACCGACTCGGGCAGCGGCCTCGTGCACTCCGCGGTCGGCGGCACGCTCGCGCTGGCGGACAGCCTCGTGATCGTCGGGTCTCCCACGGCGGACGGCGCGAGCCGGGCGAACAAGACCCTCGACTGGCTCCTCGTGCGCGGGCCCGCCGAGCGCGTGGCCGACGCGGTGCTCGTGCTCACCTGCGACCGGGCCAGCAAGCACATCGACACCGAGCGGGTGCGGCGCCACTTCGAGGCACGCTGCCGTGCGGTGGTCGAGGTGCCGTACGACCCGCACCTCGCCACCGGCGCGCAGATCGACATGGACCGCGTCCGGCCCGCCACCCACGACGCGTTCCGTGCGATCGCCGCGCACCTGGCCGACCGGTTCGACGCCACCCCGGTCGGGGTGGGCGCGGAGATGGTGACGGTCGACCGCGTCTGACGGCGTTCATGAGCCGGCGCTGAGGCGCGACATCCGCCACGCGCGCGGTTCGTGCGCGTCGTCGTGGGACGCGCCCGCCTCCGCGAAGCGCAGCCGGATCCGGGCCCCGCCGAGCGCCGCCCGCTCGACGTGGATGGTGCCACCGGTGGCCTCCACGGCGTCGCGGGCGATGTCGAGGCCGAGGCCGGTGCCCCCCGCCATGCTCGTGCCGCGGCGCAGGGCCCTGGCCGGGTGGGTGACGCCCGGGCCCGCGTCGTCCACGACGATGCTGATCCACCCGGCGTGGCGGACCACCGCGACGGCGCACGCGGTGCCGTCGGGGGTGTAGCGGAAGACGTTGCCGAGCAGGGCGTCGACGACGGCGGCGAGGTCGCTCTCGTCGAGCGCGACCGGAGCCGGTGACTCCACCGTGCGCAGCACGCACGGCCGGTGCCGGAGCTGGGCGAGGGCCGACCAGACGGCCATCCGCCGCTGCACCACCTCGACCACGTCGCAGTGGGCCTGCCCGTCGGTGGCGGGTGCGCCGCGGATGAGTGAGTCCACGTCGCTGTCCAGGGAGGCGATGGTCTTCCGCACCCGCTCGGCGGCCGGACCGTCGCCGATCGCGCTCGCGTCGAGGACGAGCGCGGTGAGCGGGGTCCGGAGCCGGTGCGACAGGTCGGCGGCGATCTTGCGTTCGAGGCTGCGGGCCTCGGCGAAGCGTGTCGTCGCCGCGGCGAGGGCGGCGGCGAGCGCCGCTGTCTCGGGGACGTGCATGGCACCGGTCGTGGACGGCGGGTCCTCGTGGCCGATCGCGTCCACCCCCGCGGTGAGGTCGGCCAGGTCGGCGAGGACCGGGCGCATCCGGCGGGCCGCCACGACCGCGCCCACCCCCGCGGCCGCCGCGCCGATGGCGAGCAGCAGCGCGCCGAGCCCCAACGCGGCGCTGCCGGGAGCGGGATCGGGCACGAACACCTCGACCGTGGCCGCGCCCGCGGGACGGAACAGCACCCGGCCGCCCGGCACGCCCAGCTCGGCCGGCGGGGACACGATGCCCGGCGCGAGCCGGGACGAGCCGACCGTCCCGCCGTCGACGTGCACCGCGAGCCTGCCCTCGCGGCCCGCGGCGGTGCGGGCCATGCCGAGCAGCAGCGCTTCGCGGTCGGACGTGATCTCGGCGAGGCTGACCAGCGCCGCGAGATCGGCCTCCGACGCGCCGCGCAGCCGGTCGTGCTCGCCGAGCATGTGCACGAGCACCGCGGTGGCGGTGACGGCCGCGACGGCAGCGGCGGCCGTCGCGAGGATCAGGCGGAGGGCGAGGTGCCGCACGGGTCGACCAGCTTGACGCCCACACCGCGGACCGTGTGCAGGAACCGCGGGTTGGCCGCGGTCTCGCCGAGCTTGCGGCGCAGCAACGACAGGTGCACGTCGATGGTCTGTTCCAGGTGCAGGCCGGCCTGGTGCCACACCCCGCCGGCCAGTTCCGCCTTGGACACGACCTTCCCGCAGCGTGCCGCGAGGTAGGCGAGCAGGTCGAACTCGAGGCGGGTGAGCGTGAGCGGGGTGCCGTCGAGCGTCACCTCCCGCCGGGCCGGGTCGATGACCAGGGGGTCGACCCTGATCGGCTCGTCCTCGGCGGGTACGGCGCTCTCGGCCCGCCGCAGCACGGCGCCCACGCGCGCGTTGAGGACCTCGCTGGAGAACGGCTTGGTGATGTAGTCGTCGGCGCCCTCGTTGAGCAGCCGCACGATCGTCGGCTCGTCGGTGCGGGCCGTTGCGATGATCACCGGCAGCACCTTGTTGATCCCGCGCAGCATCTGCATCGTCTCGTACCCGTTGAAGTCGGGCAGGCCCAGATCCAGCACGACGAGGTCGATCTGGTCCTTGGTGACGGCGCCCAGGGCGTCGACGGCAGTGCCCACCGGCTGCACGACGTGCCCGGCGTCGCGCAGCGCCCCCGCCATCGCAGCCCGGACGATGTGGTCGTCCTCGACCAGTAGCACCAGCGCCATGCACGCACCGTAGACCACCCGCTACCGGCCTTCATGCGGATCTGGCGGGTCCTCGAGGTCGCGTTCGGATCGCCCTGCCTACTATTCGGACCCTCGGCGAGGTCGACGGGAGCATCGTGGCGGGGATCGAGTTGGACCGCGTCGGCAAGGTCTACCCCGACGGCACGCGCGCGGTCACCGATCTGTCGATCGAGGTCATGGACGGCGAGTTCCTCGTGGTGGTCGGCCCTTCGGGCTGCGGCAAGACCACGGCGCTGCGGATGATCGCGGGGCTGGAGAAGGTCAGCGAGGGTGAGGTGCGCATCGGCGGGCAGGTCGTCAACGGCATGCCCGCCCGGGACCGGGACGTGGCGATGGTGTTCCAGTCCTACGCGCTCTACCCGCACCTCACGGTGTTCGAGAACATCGCGTTCGGTCTCACGCTGCGCAAGATGCCGCGGGACGTGGTCCAGCGCCGGGTGGGTGAGGTGGCCGACGTGCTGGGGCTGGCCGAGCACCTGCGCCGCAAGCCGCGTCACCTCTCCGGCGGTCAGCGGCAGCGGGTGGCGATGGGGCGGGCGATCGTCCGCGAGCCGCGGGCCTTCCTCATGGACGAGCCGCTGTCGAACCTCGACGCCAAGCTCCGCGTGCAGATGCGCGCCCAGATCGCCCGGATCCAGCGCGACCTGGGCGTCACCACCGTCTACGTCACGCACGACCAGACCGAGGCGATGACGCTCGGCGACCGCGTCGCGGTGGTGCGCGACGGCGTGCTGCAGCAGATCGCGTCCCCGCAGGAGCTCTACGACCAGCCGGTGGACATGTCCGTGGCCGGATTCATCGGGTCGCCGGCGATGAACATGGTCGTCGCCGAGCTCACCGTCGACGAGGCCGGCGGGGCCACGGTGTCGTTCGGCGGGCACCGGCTCGCCGTGCCGGAGATCGTGCTGCGCAAGCGACCGGCGCTCACGTCCTACGCCGGCCGGCGGGTCGTCGTCGGCATCCGGCCGGAGGACATGGAGGACGCCTCGATCGCCGGCGGTGCGGAGGGCGGCACGATCTCCTCGGTCGCCGACCTGGTGGAGGCGATGGGCGCGGACGCGATGGTGCACTTCCCGGTGGACGCCGAACCGGCGCGCACCGAGGAGGGCGAGAAGCTCGACCGGGAGTCCGGCCACGTGCGCGCGGCGGGGGGCGGCGCCCTGTTCGTCGGCCGGTTCAGCCCGCGCACGCGGATCTTCGAGGGCCAGCCGATCACGGTGCGCGTCGACACCGAGGGCCTGCACTTCTTCGACCTCGATACCGGCCGCTCGATCCGGCAATGACGGTGCGCGGGAACAGGTACGTCCTGGTGCTGGTCGCCGCGGCCCTCGTCGCGGCGGGGTGCGGCGACCCGCAGCCCTCGTCCGCCCGTCCGGGACCGCTCTCCGGGCAGACCATCGAGGTGCTCGCCGTGTGGTCGGACGAGGAGCAGGCGTCGTTCGAGCGGGTGCTCGACGTCTTCGAGCAGCGCACCGGTACGAGAGTCACCTACGTGTCGGGCGGCGACGAGGTGCCCACCGTCCTCGCCACCCGGCTGGCCGGCGGCTCACCCCCGGACGTCGCGGGCATCGCCCAGCCCGCGCTGGTGCGCACGCTGGCCCGGGCCGGTTCGCTCGTGCCGCTGGACCCCGGCACCGAGTCGGTGATCGACGCCCAGTTCGGGCCGGTATGGAAGGAGCTCGGCACGGTCGACGGCGGCCTGTACGGGTTCGTGTTCAAGGCCGCGAACAAGTCCACGGTCTGGTACGACGCCGGGCAGCTCGGCCCCGGCTTCGTGCCGCCGCGCATGTGGGACGAGTTCGTCGAGGTGCTGCGGAAGCTGTCCGACACGGGGGACACCCCGCTCTCGGTCGGCGGCGCCGACGGCTGGACCCTCACCGACTGGTTCGAGAACGTCTACCTGCAGACCGCGGGTGGCGCGATGTACGACCGGCTCGCGCGGCACGAGATCCCCTGGACCGACCCGTCGGTGCGCACGGCCCTGCAGACGTTGGCCCGTGTCTTCCGGCCGGAGTACCTGCCCGGCGGTGTCTCGAGCGCGCTGCAGACCGAGTTCACCGAGTCGGTCGTGGACGTGTTCGGCGAGGACCCGCAGGCCTCGATCGTGTTCGAGGCCGACTTCGTGGCCGGGGCGATCGCGGAGAGCACGCCGGCGACGGTGGGCGTGGACGCACGCGTGTTCCCGTTCCCGCGGATCGGGTCGACGTCGTCGGTGGTCAGTGGCGGCGACACCCTGGTGGCGCTCACCGACGAGCCGGGCACGAAAGCGCTCCTGCAGTTCCTGGCGAGCTCGGAGGCAGCGTCGATCTGGGCGGCCGAGGGCGGCTTCATCTCGCCGAACCGGGAGGTCGAGCTGGGCGAGTACCCCGACGACAGCACCCGGCAGATCGCCGAGGAGCTGGTGGGTGCGGAGAACCTGCGCTTCGACATGTCCGATCTGATGCCGAGCGCGCTCGGTGCCACCCGCGGCGACGGTTTCTGGCGTGCGATGCAGGACCATCTCGCCGATCCGGCGCAGGTCGACCGCATCCTCGCCGACCTCGAGGCCGAGGCGACGGCCGCGTACCAGGGCGGAGACTAAGTGCCCCCCACCAGAAGTCCCGCGCATATCTCGACGGCCCATATGACCGGGAAGCCCACGGGCGCGCTGTCGGGTGGCAGCCCCCGCATCGCCGCGCTCTTCCTGACGCCGGCGCTGCTGCTCGTGCTCGTCTTCCTCGTGTACCCGACCGCGTACTCGCTGGTGCGCAGCCTGTTCGACGCCCGCGGTGGCGAGTTCGTGGGCGTCGACAACTACGTCGCCGCGTTCACCGACGACCGCACGCTCGTCGCCCTGCGCAACAGCGTGATCTGGGTCCTCGTCGCCCCGACGCTGGTCACGACGATCGGGCTGGTGCTCGCGGTGCTCACCGAGCGGATCCGGTGGGCCACCGCGTTCCGGCTGGTGATGTTCATGCCGCTGGCGATCTCGCTGGTCGCGTCGGGGATCATCTTCCGGCTGGTCTACGAGGAGGACCCGGACCGCGGGTTCGTCAACGCCGCGGCGGTGTCGATGCACGACGTGTTCACGCCGGCCTCGCCGTACCCGGGGGCGCGCCCGCGGGAGGACGGCGGGCTCGTCGCCCTCCCGGGGGCCGACGGTGCGCTCGGCACGGCCGCCCCCGTCGACGCGCAGGACGCGGTCGGCCTCCCGATCACCGGCTTCGACCCGGTGGACCTGCGGGCCCAGGCCTCGGCCGCTGCCCTCCCCGAGCCCGGCAGCGGGCTGCGCGGCCTGGTCTGGCTGGACGTCGGCGGCACGCCGGATCGCACGGGCGAGGTCGACGCGGGGGAGCGCGGCATGCCGGGCATCGCCGTCGAGATCGTCGAGTCCGGCCGGGTCGTGGCCACCGCGACCACCGGTGACGACGGCCGGTTCACCGTGCCGGACCTGACCGGCGGGCCCTACACCGTCCGGCTGCCGGTGGCGAACTTCGCGGAACCGTTCCGCGGGCTGACCTGGCTCGGCCCTGTCCTGGTGACCCCGGTCGTGATCTCCGCCTGGCTGTGGATCATGACCGGGTTCGCGATGACGCTGATCGTGGCCGGGCTGGCGAGCATCCCGCGCGACGCGCTGGAAGCGGCGCGGGTGGACGGCGCCACCGAATGGCAGGTGTTCCGGCGCGTCACGGTGCCGCTGCTGTCGCCGGTGCTGCTCGTCGTCTTCGTGACGTTGGTGATCAACGTCCTGAAGGTGTTCGACCTGGTCTTCGTCATCGCGCCCGGTTCGGTGCAGGAGGAGGCCAACGTGCTCGCGCTGCAGATGTGGCAGGTCTCGTTCGGCGCCGGGGGCGGCGACCAGGGGCTGGGCAGCGCGCTCGCCGTGCTGCTGTTCCTGCTCGTACTGCCGGCGATGGTGTTCAACATCAGACGGTTCAGGGGGGAACGGTCATGACGACGCCCCGCCGATCGGCGATCACCCGGGTGGCGCTCCGGCTGGGCGGCCCGGTCGTGCGGATCGGGCTGGTCGTCGTCGCGCTGTTCTGGATGCTCCCGGTGCTCGGCCTGCTCGTGGCGTCGCTGCGACCGGAGTCGAGCAACGCCCGCAGCGGCTGGTGGACCGTGTTCACGGCGCCCGCGCAGCTCACCCTCGCCAACTACGCGGGACTGCTGGCCGACCGCGCCGTGCTCGGCTCGCTGTGGAACACCGTGCTGATCGCGGTGCCGTCCACCGTGCTGGTGGTGGTCATCGGCGCGTTCGCGGCGTATGCGCTGGCATGGATCGAGTTCCCGGGACGGGACGTCGTGACGATCGGCCTCGTCGCCCTGCTGGTGGTCCCGGTCCAGGTGGCGCTCGTCCCGGTGGCCCAGCTGCTCGGTGGCATCGGTCTGTACGGCTCGATCCCCGGCGTCGTGGCGTTCCATGTGGCGTTCGGCCTGCCGTTCGCGGTGTTCCTGCTGCGCAACTCGTTCGTGGGTATTCCGCGCGACCTGCTCGAGGCCGCCCGCATGGACGGCGGCCGCGAGCTGCGGATCTTCTGGCGGCTGGTGCTGCCGATCTCGCTGCCGGCCGTCGCGGCGCTCGCGACCTTCCAGTTCCTGTGGGTGTGGAACGACCTGCTCGTCGCGCTCGTGTTCGCCGACGAGTCCTCCGCCCCGATCACGGTGGCGTTGCGCAGCCAGCTGAGGCAGTTCGGCAGCAACGTCGACGTGCTCGCGAGTGGTGCCTTTCTGTCGATGATCGTGCCGCTCGTCGTGTTCTTCGCGTTCCAGCGCGCCTTCGTGCAAGGCGTACTCACGGGGGCGACGAAGTGAACGCAGAACGGTTCCTGCACCATGATCCGAGCTCGCTCCCCGATCCATGGAGGTCCGTCTGATGTCGTCCGGTCGCGTCTTCGCGGTGGAACCATGGGTGGTACGGGAGCCTCGGTTGGACCTGGACCGGATGGGCCAGGTCGAGTCGGTGTTCGCGCTGTCGAACGGGCACATCGGGCTGCGGGCCAACCTCGACGAGGGCGAGCCGCATGCGATGCCGGGTACGTACCTGAACTCGTTCTACGAGCGGCGGCCGCTGCCGTACGCGGAGGGCGGGTACGGCTACCCGGAGTCGGGTCAGACGATCATCAACGTCACCAACGGCAAGCTGATCCGGCTGCTGGTGGAGGACGAGCCGTTCGACCTGAGGTACGGGCGGTTGCGCCGCCACGAGCGGGTGCTGGACCTGCGGGGCGGCACGTTGTCACGGGACGTGGAGTGGGAGTCCCCGGCCGGCCGGGTGGTGCGGGTGCGCTCCACCCGGCTGGTATCGCTCACCCAGCGCGCGATCGCCGCGATCGAGTACGAGGTGGAGGTCGTCGGCGCCCCGGCCCTGGTCGTGATCCAGTCCGAGCTGGTGGCCAACGAGCAGCTGCCCGGCCGGAACGAGGCCGACCCGCGTGTGGAGGCGGCGCTCACCGACCCGCTGGTCGCCGAGCAGCACGGCAGCGCCGGCGCGGGTGCGCATCTCATCCACAGCACGCGCCGGTCGGGTCTCAACGTCGCGGCCGCGATGGACCACGAGGTGTACGGGCCGGAGACCGCCGAGGTCACCTCGGAGGCGGCCGAGGACATCGCCCGCACCACCGTGATCGCGCGGCTAGAACCCGGCAAGCCGCTGCGGCTGGTGAAGTACCTGGGCTACGGCTGGTCGTCGCGACGGTCGCTGCCTGCCCTGCACGACCAGGTCCGCGCCGCGCTGGCCGCCGCCCGCTACACCGGCTGGGACGGTCTCGTCGCTGAGCAGCGGGCCTACCTGGACGAGTTCTGGGAGACCGCGGACGTCGAGATCGACGGTGACGCCGAGCTGCAGCAGGCGGTGCGGCTGGCCACCTTCCACGTGCTGCAGGCCGGTGCCCGGGCCGAGCGCCGGGCGATCGGGGCGAAGGGGCTCACCGGCGAGGGCTACGACGGCCACACGTTCTGGGACACCGAGACCTTCTGCCTGCCGGTGCTTGCGCACCTCGCCCCGCACGCGGCCGCGGACGCGCTGCGCTGGCGCCAGTCGATCCTCCCGCAGGCCTACGAGCGGGCCGAGCAGCTCGGGTTGCGGGGTGCGGCGTTCCCGTGGCGGACGATCCGGGGCCAGGAGTGTTCGGGGTACTGGCCGGCCGGCACGGCGGCGTTCCACATCAACGCCGACATCGCCGACGCCGTGCGCCGCTACGTCGCGGCCACCGGTGACGTGGTGTTCGAGCGGGAGGTGGGTCTCGAGCTGTTGGTGGCCACCGCCCGGTTGTGGCGCTCGCTCGGTCATCACGACTCGGCGGGGGAGTTCCGCATCGACGGCGTGACCGGGCCGGACGAGTACACCGCGATCGTGGACAACAACGTCTACACCAACCTCATGGCGCAGCAGAACCTGCGCTACGCGGCCGACGTCGCCGCCCGCCACCCCCGCGTCGCCGGCCGCTTCGGCGTCGACGCCGAGGAGATGGCCAGCTGGCGCGATGCGGCGAAGGCGATGCGGATCCCGTACGACGAGAACCTGCGCGTGCACCCCCAGGCCGAGGGGTTCACCTCGCACGCGGTGTGGGACTTCGAGAACACGCCGGCCCACAAGTACCCGCTCCTGCTGCACGTGCCCTACTTCGACCTTTACCGCAAGCAGGTGATCAAGCAGACCGACCTGGTGCTGGCGATGCAGCTGCGGCCGGATGCGTTCAGTCCGGAGCAGATGCGGCGCAACTTCGCCTACTACGAGGCGCTGACGGTGCGGGACTCGTCGCTGTCGGCGTGCACGCAGTCGGTGGTGGCGGCGTGGACGGGGCACCTGGACCTGGCCTACGACTACCTCGCCGAGGCGGCGCTGGTGGACCTGGACGACCTGGCGGGCAACTCCGACCACGGGGTGCACATCGCGTCGATGGCCGGCACCTGGACCGCCGTCGTCGCCGGGTTCGGCGGGATGCAGATGACGGAGTCGGGCATCGGGTTCGCGCCGCGGCTGGCTCCCGCGCTGGCCCGGATCTCGTTCGGCCTCAAGTGGCAGGGGCGGCAGCTGCGGGTGGAGATCCGGCCGGACGAGGCGGAGTACCGCCTGGTCTCGGGCCCGCCGATGCGGCTGCACCACCACGGTGAGGCCATCGCCCTCGACGAGGAACCGGTGGTGTGCCCGATCCCGGCGCTCGACCCGGTGGAGCCGGTGGAGCAGCCGTACGGCCGGGCGCCCCGCTCCCGCGGTGGGGTCACCGCCCGTCACTCCGTGCCGGAGGTCGCCCTGGAGGACCTGCGCAGGACGGGCTGATCGGCGGGAGAACCCGCTAGCGACGCTTGCGGCGGCGCGGTGGTTCGGGCTCCGGCGCCGCCGGCGGAGCGGGGGCCACCGCCAGCTGCGACGCCTGCCGGCTCAGCACCTCCAGGTTCGCGCGCACATCGCTGTGCGCGGGATCGAGCGCCACCTGCTCCGCGATCTCCGCAGCCTGCGACACGGCGTCGGAGAACGCGGTGCGGGCCGCGTCGAGGCGCTGCGCGATGCGCTTGGCCGGCTCCTCGCACACCCGGAACCACGCCGGCTCGATGGAGTCACCGACGATGGCCAGCCTGCGCACGGCGTCGAGCTCGGCGTCGAGCCGCTGCGCGATCTCGGCGAGCCACGTGCGGGCGGGCCCGGCCGGCAGCGCGCCCGTGATCCGGCGGAAGCGCGCCACGGATCCCGCGCAGTGGCCGACGTACCCGTTCCAGAATCGGGACAGGCTGGGAGTCGGGTCGGACCGGCGAGGCACGGGTCACAGACTGCCCCATCGGGGGCGGGCTCACCGCACGGCGTGCCCGGCGGTGGCGTCGAGGCGCACCGACGGCGCCTCCGCCGTCAGCGTCGCCGTGGTGACCGCGGCGGCGTGCGCTGCGAGCAGGGAGGTCAGGTGTGCCGCGGCGTCCACCAGCCGCTCGGCCGGGACCTCGGCGCTCACGCGTTCGAGCAGGAAGACCGCCGCCGCCGTGTCCTCCCGGACCCGCGTGGCGTGGGCGTCGCGGTGGTTCCAGTGCCGGGTGAGCACCTCGGCGCCCTGCGCGTAGACGACCTCCCCGACGCCCGGCACCTCGACCTCGCCGGGCTCGCCGATCGGGGTGAACCGGTCCTCGGCGCCGGCGGGCCGGATCTCCACCTCCGCGCCCAGCCGGCCGAGGTCGAACGCGCCCGCCGGCACGGCGAACCGCACGGACGTCGCGTTGTAGGCGTCCACCGCCCCGTTGACGCGCGGCAGCCGGCCCTGGCGCACCAGCCGCCGCAGCAGCGCGTCGACGCTGGGACGGGTGCGGCGCGGGTTGGTGCCGAACGTGCGGTAGGCCGCGTGCCACGTGGCGATCGCGGGGTCGTCCTCGGCCCAGGCGAGTGTGCCGGCCGCCGCGTCGGCTTCGGCGGCGGCCAGCGCCGACTCCGCCTCCGGCCAGTGGGCGGTGTTGTCGAGGCCGGTGGCGACGACGAGCTCCACGCGCAGCTGGGGGAACCGCGCTCCGATGTCGGGGTGCACCGCGAGGGTGGTGGGGGACACGTGTCCCGACGCTACCGGGATGCCCGGATCAGGCTGCCGAGGCCCGCAGCTCGCCGTGGCGGGTCTTGAGGGCGAGGTTCTTGTTGATCGGGTCGTGCGCCTGGTCGGGATCGATGTTGCTCGAGATCCCGACCTGGTTGAGCACGTTGTACATCTCCACGAGGTGGGCGACGCGGGCCTCGTGCACGTCCACCGCCCGCTGCGTGCCGCTGACCAGCGCCAGCGTCAGGTCGATCCACAGCACCTCGCCGTGCAGATCGGCGCGTTGCAGGACGTCGACCAGCCGGTGGCGCAGCTCGGCCGGCTTCAGCCCGATCCAGTCCTCCACCGTGCGCGCGTCGAGGGGGAAGAGCTTGCCGCGCCGCTGGAGGTAGATCAGCTCCACGGCGTAGAGGTGCCCGAACGAGCAGTAGCGGCAGCCGTTGTAGAGCGAGATGACCGCGCAGGCCAGGTGGGTGCGGAGCGGGCCCAGCGTCCGGAGGGTGCGCTCGTAGCGCGGCATGTTGCGCACGGCCCAGCTCAGCGCCGTCATCGGACCCACCTGAGCGACGACCGGGGCCATGATCCGAGGTGGGAAGCCCCACAGGGTTCGGCTGATCCGTTCCAGCGCGCTGACCGCGATGCGGTCCAGCGCGCGCTCGGACATCCGCGCCTCCTGACTCACAGTGACGCGGATATTACTCGCACGTGCAGTTGCATGTGTGACGAGTTTCAGTCCGTTACGCCCAGACTTCGTTGGGTTGAATGGTGGTGGAATAATTAGGCCAAATGGGGACGCTCAGCCTCCGGGATACCGCGACCACCAATGGCGGTCCGCCGGCTGCTGGTACTCGCTCCCGCCGGGCCGCTCCTCGATCTGAGCCACCAGGTCGCGGGCGAGCGTGTCCACCGCCCAGCCGAGTTCGAGGCGCGCCACGAGCTCCACCGGGAGTGCTTCGACGCCGTGGGCGGCCCCGAGCAGCGCCCCGGCCACCGGCCCGACGGCGCCCGGCGCCGGCAGCTCGCGCGCCGCGGACAGGGTCTGCGCGATGGTGGCCGGGCCCAGGCAACCGGCGGCCAGCTCGGCGCCACCCCGCAGGGCCGAGACCGCCGAGTGGTCGGGCGCGAGGCCGGCCGGGGAATGTCCGCCGGAGCGCACGTCGTCCAGGAGCGGCTCCGGAACCGCCTGCAGGGCGTCCGGCACCGATCCGCTGCCCAGCACCGCACGCGCCAGCTCCACACCGGCGACCGCCGCCTGCAGCGCGTCCGGATGGCCGTGGGTGGCGAGCACGGCCTCGCGCGTCCAGTCGGGGGGAGCGGCGACGGCCGCGAGCGGAAGTCGCAGGGTGAGCGCGTGGTGGCCGCCGCTCGTGTCCGGCGCCGGGGCGGGCACCGGCTCGCCCGCGGCCTGCAGCGCCGCGACGACGGCCGGTGCGTCACCCCGCCGTTCGGCGAGGGCGGGCACCCGGTGCAGCCAGCCCGACGGCTGCGCCGGCCGTGGGATCGGGATGCCCTGGCCGTAGGCCCAGCGTCGGTAGGCGAAGAAGAGGACGAGCGGAACCGGGCCGATGCCCCGGTGATCGGCGCGGACCATCGCCCGGATCAGACCCTCGGCGGTGAAGCAGGCCAGCTGGGTGGTGGTCGTGCCGAGCAGGAGCCGGGGATCGGGCTGGTCGGGCCGGGTGAGCGCGTCGCCGAGCGCGAGCCCAAGCAGCAGCCCGCGCACCCGCGAGAGCCGCGCGGCCCGGCGGACCTCCGCGGTGTCGGCGGGCTGCACCGTGAGCTGCACGACGTCGCCGGCCCCGCCGCGCCCCGCCGTCGACCCAGCCATCCCACCGAGGGTAAGCCGCGCCACGCCGGGCCGAGGGCGCCGATCGGGTGGCACCGCCGGGTTTCGGGGCAGACTTGCGCGGCGGCGGACCGGATCGCCGAGCTCACCCGCAGCTGACTCGGCCACAGGGGCCACCGGTCGGGGATTGGCCGTGGCGGCCCGGGCCGCCACCGGTGATCCTTCGGGCATGACAAGCCGCCCGTTCGCCCAGGTCGACGTCTTCTCCGCCAGCCCGTTCCGGGGCAACCCGGTCGCGGTCGTGCTCGACGGCGACGGCATGTCCACCGAGCGGATGCAGCGCGTCGCGCACTGGACGAACCTGTCGGAGACGACGTTCGTCCTGCCGCCGACCACGCCGGCCGCCGACTACCGCGTCCGCATCTTCACGCCGTCGGAAGAGCTCCCGTTCGCCGGGCACCCCACGATCGGCACCTGCCACGCGTGGCTCGCCCGCAACCCGCAGCACGCCGGGGACACCGTCGTGCAGGAGTGCGGGGCAGGGCTGATCACGCTCCGGCGCAGCGGTGACCGGCTGGCGTTCGCCGCCCCGCCGCTGCTGCGCGACGAGCCGGTGGAGGAGGAGCTGCAGGTGCGCATCGCCCGCGTCCTGGGCCTCGACCGCGCCGCGATCCGGGACGCCCGGTGGGTCGACAACGGCCCCGGCTGGGTGGCCGTCCTCCTCGACGACGCGAAGACGGTGCTCGACGTCGTCCCGAACGCCGAGGACCTCAAGCTCGGGATCGTCGGCCCCCACCCGGCGGGCTCCGCGGAGGCCGTGGAGGTCAGGGCGTTCTTCCCGGCCGACCGCAGCAGCGTCGAGGACCCGGTGACCGGCAGCCTCAACGCCGGCCTCGCGCTCTGGTTGCTGCGCACCGGCCGCGTCGAGGCGCCGTACGTGGCCTCCCAGGGCACGGCGCTGGGACGCGCGGGCAAGGTGCACGTCGACCAGGACGCCGACGGCACGGTCTGGGTCGGCGGCGACGCCGTCACGTGCATCCGGGGCGAGATCGAGATCTGACGCCACTCGGCCCTCGCGGGGGACCCGAAGCTGCGCTAGAACGATCTCATGGCTCTCGCCTATGTCATCGGCACCTTCGACACCAAGGGGGCGGAGCTGGCTTACGCCGCCGCGCGCCTGCGGGCGGCGGGAGCCGGGGTCGTCACGGTCGACGTGTCCACGCAGACGGCGGGCGGGGCGGCTGCTGTCGGGGCGGGCGAAGTGGCGGAACACCATCCGGACGGTGCGAAAGCCGTGTTCACCGGCGACCGCGGCAGCGCCGTCGCCGCGATGGCCGTGGCCCTGGAACGGTTCCTCCTGAGCCGGTCGGACGTCGGCGGCGTGCTCGGGTTGGGCGGCTCCGGCGGCACCGCGCTGATCACCCCGGCGATGCGGGCGCTGCCGGTCGGCGTCGGGAAGATCATGGTGTCGACCGTCGCGTCCGGGAACGTCGCGCCCTACGTCGGCGCCTCCGACATCGCGATGTGGCACTCGGTCACCGACGTCGCCGGGCTCAACCGCATCTCCCGCCGCGTGATCGGCAACGCCGCGCACGCGCTGGCCGGGATCGTCACGCACGAGGTCCCGGCCGTCGCCGCCCGGCCCGCCGTCGGCCTGACGATGTTCGGGGTCACCACCGCGTGCGTCACCGCCGTCGCCGAGCGGCTCGGCGCCGCCGTCGACGCACTGGTCTTCCACGCCACCGGCACCGGTGGACGGGCGATGGAGAAGCTCGTGGACGACGGGCTGGTCGGCTCGGTCCTGGACATCACCACCACCGAGGTCTGCGACCTGCTCGTCGGCGGGGTCTTCCCGGCCACCGACGACCGCCTCGGCGCGATCGCCCGCACCGGCGTGCCGTACGTCGGCTCGTGCGGCGCGCTGGACATGGTCAACTTCGGAAGCCCGGCCTCGGTGCCCGCGCAGTTCACCGGCCGCACCCTCTACGAGCACAACCCGCAGGTCACGCTGATGCGCACCACCCCGGACGAATGCGTCGAGATCGGGCGGTTCCTGGCGCGCGGGCTCAACGCGTGCGAGGGGCCGGTACGGTTCCTGCTGCCCGCGGGCGGGGTCTCCGCGCTTGACGCGCCGGGGCAGGCGTTCTGGGACCCGAAGGCCGACGAGGCGCTGTTCGCGACGCTCGAGGCCGAGGTGCACCAGACCGACCGGCGGCGGGTCGAGCGCCTGCCGCACCACATCAACGACCCCGAGTTCGCCGACGCGCTGGTGAGCGCGTGGCGCTCGGCGGGCGCGAGCGAGCACGAAGGAGAACAGGCATGAGGTTCGCGCGGTCCGCGCTCGTCGAGAAGTTCCAGGACATGGCCCGGCGCGGCGAACCGATCATCGGCGGCGGCGCCGGCACCGGCCTTTCGGCCAAGTGCGAGGAGGCCGGCGGCATCGACCTCATCGTCATCTACAACTCCGGCCGCTACCGCATGGCCGGCCGCGGCTCGCTGGCCGGCCTGCTGGCGTACGGGAACGCCAACGAGATCGTGGTGGAGATGGCCGCGGAGGTGCTGCCGGTCGTCGAGCACACCCCGGTGCTGGCCGGCGTCAACGGCACCGACCCGTTCATGATCACCGACCGGTTCCTGCGGGAGCTGGCCGACCTCGGCTTCGCCGGCATCCAGAACTTCCCGACCGTCGGCCTGATCGACGGCGTGTTCCGGGCCAACCTGGAGGAGACCGGCATGGGCTACGGCCTGGAGGTCGACCTCGTCGCGGCCGCCCGCGAGGCCGACCTGCTCACCACGCCGTACGTCTTCTCCGCCGACGACGCCCGCGCCATGACCCGTGCCGGCGCCGACATCATCGTCTGCCACATGGGCCTGACCACCGGCGGCTCGATCGGCGCGGAGACCGCCAAGACCCTCGACGACTGCGTCGCACTGGTCGACGAGTGGGCGAGCGCCGCCCGCGACGTCCGCGACGACGTGCTGGTGCTCTGCCACGGCGGCCCGATCGCCATGCCGGACGACGCCGCGCACGTGCTGGAACGCACGAAGTCGTGCCACGGCTTCTACGGCGCCTCCTCGATGGAGCGCCTGCCCACCGAGAAGGCCCTGACCGAGCAGACCCGCGCATTCAAGACCCGTCTCAACCGTTAGGAGCCGCCCCATGCCCCGCCCGTACGCCAGTGGTGTCGTGCCCGCGTCCGCCGACGCGGTCTGGGCCAAGATCCGCGACTTCGACGGCCTCCCCACCTGGCACCCCGCCATCACCGCCAGCGAGCTCACCGCAGGCGGCTCGGGCGCCGAGGTCGGGGCCGTCCGGAAGCTCACCCTCGGCGACGGCGGCGTCGTCGTGGAGCGGCTGCTCGTCCTCGACGACCCCGACCGCGTCTGCACCTACGAGTTCCTGGAGAACCCGTTCGGCGCGCGCCGCTACGTCGCGACGATTCGGGTGAGCCCGGTGACGGCGTCCGGGGAGACGTTCGTCGAATGGTGGGCGGAGTTCGACGCGGAGGCCGCCGACGAGGAGCGCCTCACCGGCTTCTTCGCCGACGGCGTCTACGCCACGGGCATCGGGGCTCTGCAGGCGAGCTTCGCCGCGAAGGAGTAGGCGGCGGGCGGAGCGGTTCGGTCCACCTCGCCGGGGATCTCGTGATCCAATGGGCGGATGGAAGCTCGCGTGCGGGTCGCCACGCTGCTCCCCGGTCTCACCGGCAAGGGTCTGCTGCTCGCCGCCCCGGCCGACGCCGAGCGGCTGCGGGAGACGCTGGCCGGGGGCGGGTTCGCCATCGCCGAGGTGCAGGGGGCTTCGGCGGGGATGCGTGAGGCGCAGGCGGCGATCGCGCGGGCCCTACGGCTGCCGGCCACGGCGGGGCGCAACCTCGACGCCCTGGTCGACTCGCTGCGCGACCTGGCCACCTGGTGGCCCGACGACGAGCGGGTGGCCCTGCTCTGGCCCGGCGCCGAGGCACTGGTGGACGGGGACCTTCCCGGGTTCCTGACGCTGACCGCGATCTTGCGCGAGGCCACCGACGACCTGTGGCGCGGTGGCGGGCGCGGCGACCGTCAGTTCGAGACGGTCGCCCTCGTGCACCGCCACGGCGTGCCGGCGCTGGGGGAGGCGCCGGCATGAGCCGGATGGTGATCGGCCTGCTGCTGGCCGTGTTCGCGCTGGCCGGTTGCCAGGCCGCGCCGAACCCGGGGCCGCCCGCCACCAGCCAGGCCGCCGCCGCGGCCGACGGCATCGCCGACTGCGCCGTCGCGGACCTCCCGCCCGAGGCACACGAGGTGATCGAGGACGTCGAGAACGGCGGGCCGTACGAGTACCCGCGCAACGACGGCGTCACGTTCGGCAACCGCGAGGGCCTGCTGCCCGACGAGGACACCGGCTACTACCGGGAGTTCACCGTCGAGACGCCCGGGGTGAGCCATCGCGGCGCCCGCCGGATCGTCACCGGCGGGCCGGAGGAGCGCGACCCGGAGCACTGGTACTACACCGACGACCACTACGAGAGTTTCTGCGAGTTCGTCCCGCAACCCGGCTGACGGTAGGTGAGCTATGGATTCCCGCCGCCTCGTGGTGGTGCGCCACGCGAAGTCCGCGTGGCCGGACGACGTGCCCGACGCGGAGCGGCCGCTGAACGCGCGCGGCCGCCGAGACGCGCCTGCGGCCGGACGCTGGATTCGGAACCGGGTCGGGCACGTCGAGGCGGTGGTGTGCTCGCCCGCCGTCCGGACCCGCCAGACCTGGAGGCTGATCGCGGCCGAGCTCGACGGGCCGCCCGACCCGATCTTCGACGAGCGGGTGTACGCGGCGCCGGTCGAGACGTTGCTCGCCGTCGTGCGCGGGATCTCTGCCGAGGTGGGCTCCGCGCTGCTCCTGGGGCACAACCCCGGCGTCACCGAGCTCGTCGCCTCGCTGAGCGGTGAGCAGCTGGAGATGAAGACGTCGACCGTGGCCGTGCTCGACCTCACCGGCTCATGGGCGGATGCGGGGCGATGGCGAGCGACCCTGATCGCCCACGCCACGCCTCGCGGTTCCTGACGCCGGACCACGAGCCCGGCCGGGTCGGCTCACCCGTCGAGCCAGCCGTAGGCCGTCTGCCGGGAGATCCCGAGGGCCTTGGCCATCGCGCTGATCTCCAGCCCCTGCTGCTTCCCGGCCGTCAGCAGCTCCCGCTGGCGGCCGTGCAGCTCCTCGATGCGGTCGGCGACCTCGCGCATCTGCCCGAGCAGCGCGTCGGCCTCCGGGCCGGCGCCGGCCCGGCTGCGCCCCACGCCCGGCCGCGGGTAGCGGCGCACCTCGTCGGCGTCCCACCGCTTGCGCCCCTGCGCGTCGGGGTCCGGGAGCGGGCGCGGGGCCTGGCCGCGTGAGACGTAGCCGAGCCAGGTGCCCGGCTTCACGCCCCACGCGGCCGCGCACTCGGCGCTGGTCCAGCTCGCCCCGTCGACGTGCTCCGTCACCAGATGCGCACCCGATCCTCCGGCGCCCGGTAGAGGCCGTCGGACTCCTGCAGGCCGAACGCCTCGTGGAACGCGTCGAGGTTGGTGACGACGGCGTTGCAGCGCTGGTCGGGCGGCGAGTGCGGGTCGACGGCGAGCCGCCGGATCGCCTCCTCGTCGCGGGTGACGATCCGCCACACCTGCGCCCAGCCGATGAGCACGCGCTGCAGACCGGTGAAGCCGTCGAGCACGGGCGGTTCGGCGCCGCCGAGCGCGATCCGGTACGCCTTGATCGCGATCGTCAGGCCGCCCAGGTCGCCGATGTTCTCCCCGACGGTGAGCGCGCCGTTGACCTTGTGGTCCGGCAGCCCTGCCGGGGAGAGCGCGCTGTACTGGTCGATCAACGCCTGCGCGCGGCGCTCGAACTCGGCGCGGTCGCCCGCCTCCCACCAGTCGGTCATGTTGCCGTCGCCGTCGTACTTGGAGCCCTGGTCGTCGAACCCGTGCCCGATCTCGTGCCCGATGACGGCGCCGATCCCGCCGTAGTTGGCCGCGTCGTCGGCCTCGGCGTCGAAGAACGGCGGCTGCAGGATCGCGGCCGGGAACACGACCTCGTTCATCCGCGGGTGGTAGTAGGCGTTGACGGTCTGCGGCGTCATCAGCCACTCGTCCCGGTCAACCGGTTGACCAATTTTCGCCAGCTGGTAGTCGGTGTACCAGGCGCCGGCTCGCTGGGCGTTGCCGAGCAGGTCGTCGGCCCGGATCTCCAGGGCCGAGTAGTCCTTCCACTTCTCCGGGTAGCCGATCTTCGACCCGAACTTCGCGAGCTTGGCGAGGGCCCGCTCGCGGGTGGCCGGGCTCATCCAGTCCAGCTCGCCGATGCTCTGCCGGTAGGCCTCGACGAGGTTGGCGACGAGCTCGACCATCCGCTCCTTCGCCGCTGCGGGGAAGTGCCGCTCGACGTACAGCTTGCCGACCGCCTCCCCGAGCGTCCCTTGGACGACGCCGACACCGCGCTTCCACCGCTCCCGCAGCTGCGGCGTGCCCGACAGCGTGCGGCCGTGGAACGCGAAGTCCTCCTCGACGATCGCCGCGGTGAGGTAGTCGGCGCACGCGGCGACCGTGCGGATCGCGAGCCACTCCTGCCACTGCGCGAGCGGCCGCTCGGCCCACAGCTTCGCGGCGGCGGCGACGAAGCTCGGCTGCCGCACGATGATCTCGTCGAAGGCGCCGTCCGGCGCTCCGAACTCGGCGAGCCACGGCTCCCAGTCGAACTCCGGCGCGTTCTGCCGCAGCGCCGGCAGCGTCATGAGCGTGTAGGTCTTCTCGGCGTCGCGGTTGGTGACGCGGTCCCATGAGACGGCCGCGAGCGCGGTTTCGAGGTCCATCACGCGCTCGGCGAGCCCGGCCGGATCGGGCAGCTCGGCCAGCTCGGCGAGGCGGGCCAGGTGCGCCACGTACGCCGTGCGGATCTCGGTGTAGGCGTCCTCGCGGTAGTAGGACTCGTCGGGCAGCCCCAGCCCGGACTGCTCGAGCTGCACGAGGTAGCGCGTGGCCTTCTTCGGGTCGGTGGACACGAACGCGGCGAACAGCGCCGTGCGGGCCTCGCGCTGGCGGCGACCCAGCACCGCGGCGAGCGCGGCCCGGTCCTCGGCGGCCGAGATCTCGTCCAGCAGCGGCTTCAACGGCGCCGTGCCGAGCGCCTCGATCCGCTCGACGTCCATGAAGGAGGCGTACAGATCGGCGATCTTGCGGGCGTCGGGGCCTGCCGCGCCGTCCGCCTGTTCGACGATCGTGCGCACATCTGCCTCGGCCTGGTCGTACAACGCCCGGAACGCGCCGTCCTGTGCCCGGTCGTCCGGGATCACGTGCGAGCGCAGCCACTGGCCGTTGACGTGGCTGAACAGGTCGTCCTGGGGGCGGATGGCGGGATCGACCCACTGCAGGTCGAGCCCCGAGCGGAGTACCGAGGTCGTCACGGCTCCCCATCATGCCCGTGTTCCGATGAGGGGATGGAGACCGATCGGAGCGCAGGCGTGTTGCGATGACGAGCGTGATCGCGCAGCAGCGCGGCGGTTCCAGATCGTCAGGATGCGTGGCCGGGCTTCTGCTCAGCGGGCCGCGAGCCCGTGGGCGATCGCGCCGCCGACGGTGTCGATGTAGCGGGTGAGCTGGTGGCCGGTGGGGTCGTAGCTGGGATTGATCTCGGTGAGGACGACGGCGGCGAGCGTCGGTGCCCCGCAGAGGACCGCCAGCACCTCGCCGGCGGCATCGAGGGAGATCCCGGTGCCGTAGTGGGGGAAGTTGGCGAGAGGCAGGTCGCGCGAGTCCACGGCATCCACATCGAAGTGGACGACCAGGCTCGACGTGTGCCGTTGCAACGCGGTCAGGGCCGCCTTCGCGTGGCCGGCCGGATCGGTGCGGACCTGGTGGTCGGCGAACCGGACCAGGGCCGGATGGCCGCGCAGCACGTCGGCGCCGAAGGTCTCGGGATCGGTCTCGTCGTAGCCGATCATCGCGAGCCGCTCGTCGGTCAGCATCGGCGGGCCGGCACCCAGGCGGGCCAGCTCGGTGTCGGCGAGCCCGAGCAGGTGGGCGATGCCCATGGCGTCGAGCACACCGCTCCCGGTGGTCTCGGGAGTGGCCAGATCGGCGTCCCCATCGAGGTAGAGCAGGCCGACGGCGGGGTCGCGGCGCTGGGCGCCGGCCACGACACCGAGGGTGATGGTGCAGTCGCCGCCCAGGATCAGCGGCACCGCGTGGTCGGCCAACGCGTCGCTGACGGCGTCCGCCACGGTGCGGGCGACGCGAACCACCGCGGCCAGGTTCCGCGTCGTCGAGCCCATCTCGTCGGCGACGAAGACCTCGTGCACGAGGTCACCGCGGTCCTCGACGGTCACGCCGGCGGCCCGGAGCCGATCGACGAAACCGCCGGCTCGCAGAGCGGCAGGCGCCTGGTCCTGCCCGGCATGATGCGTCCCGGCGCTGCTGGCCACCCCGATCACGGCCACCCGCCGACTAGCCACGAGCGACATTCTCCACCCCGGGTACAAGCACTATGGAGCCACAATGCTGTTCTGGAGGCTCTGAAACAGCACTATGGAGCCATAGCGCTGTCTGGTGGCTGCACACCGGCGAGGCGTCGTGGTTCGCTGTCCCGCATGGACCACGTCTATCGCGTCACCGAGATCGTCGGCAGCAGCTCGAACAGTCTGGACGAGGCGATCCGCCACGGCATCGAACGAGCAACACAGACCCTGCGCAACGTCGACTGGTTCGAGGTCACCGAGATCCGCGGGGCGGTGCAGGACGACCGGTTGAGCCACTTCCAGGTCGGGATGAAGATCGGGTTCCGGCTCGACGAGGGCTGATCGACCGGCCGGCTCGCGGGCTCTCCCGCCCGACGCCGTCAGCGGGACGCGAGCTCCTCGAGGGTGTAGGCGCGCAGAACGCAGAACTCGTTGCCCTCCGGATCTGCCATCACGATCCAGGTGACGTCGTCACTCTGGCCGATGGAGACGCGTCGGCCTCCCAGCGACTCGATCCGAGCGACTTCCGCGGCCTGATCTTCGGCACGGAGGTCGAGGTGGATCCGGTTCTTCACGGTCTTGACCGTGATTCGCCAACCCAGCACGTCGGCCCAGAACCTCGCCTGGGCCTTCGGGTCGATCGCGTCGTAGCTCACGGCCTGCATCTGGACGGTCATGGCGCAACCTTCGCCGGATCCGGCGCCCGGTTCCAGCCCGTTTGCCGCGATCCGAGAGGCTGGCTGACTCAGCCTTCCGGCTTCGGCTCGGCCGCGATGTCGACGCGGGGCGACCGTGCCCAGAGCACCCCGACCGCCGCCGCGAGGATCACCACGGCGGCGAGCAGGCCGACCGCGGCGCTGCCGGTGACGCCCAGCAGGACGTAACCCACGGCGGACGCCGCCGCCGCGACCAGCGCGAACGGCAGCTGTGTGGTGACGTGGTCGACGAGGTGGATGCCCGATCCGATCGAGGACAGGATCGTGGTGTCCGAGAGCGGGGAGGTGTGGTCGCCGAAGATCGCGCCCGCGAGCACGGCGCCGAACATCGGGAGGAGCAGGGTCGGGTCGAGCGCCACGGCGATCTCCGCCGCGATCGGCAGCAGCAGCCCGAACGTCCCGAAGGTGCTGCCGATCGAGAAGGAGATGAACGAGGCCAGCACGAACAGCAGGACGGGTAGCAACGCCGGCGGCAGTGCGGCGTCGACGAGCCCGGCCAGGTACTCGCCGATGCCGAGCTCGGAGATCACCCCGGCCGTGATCCAGGCGAGGAACAGCACCGCCGCGGCCACCAGCATCGACCGCAGGCCCGCCACCGTGGCCCGGCCCACCAGCTCGCCCGGCGTGCGTCGCGCCAGCAGCGTTCCCGTCGAGAGCAGGCACGCGGCGACGACCCCGACGAGGAGCGACACGATCACGTCGGTGTTCGCGAGGATCTCCATCGCGGTGACGGGGCCTTCGGTGTTCGCGATGCCGAGCCACAGGGCGCACACCACGGTCACCCCGGTGAGGACGAGCACCGGCCAGACGAGGTCGCCGACGCGGCCGTCGCCGCGCGCCTCCAGCGTGCGATCGGTCTCGCCCGGCACCGGTCCGCGCGAGGTGTCGACCAGCAGCCCGTCCTCCACTGCGGCCCGTTCGTGCTCGTTCATCGGGCCCAGGGTGAGGCTGAGCGCCGCCGCGGCGATCGCCAGGAGCAGCGCCGTGATCGCGTACAGGTTCATCGGTATCGACTGCAGGAACGCCTCGTAGCCGGTGATCCCGCTGACGCCGTTGGCGTCGAGGATGCCGGTCATCGTGGCGGCGATGAAGGCCGCCCAGCCCGAGATCGGCACCAGGATGATCACGGGCGCCGCCGTGGAGTCCACGAGGTAGGACAGCTTCGCGCGGGAGATGCGGTGCTGGTCGGTGATGGACCGGCTGACGTTGCCGCCGACGAGGCTGCTGAAGGCGTCGTCGAAGAAGATCACGATCCCCACGACCACCGGGACCAGCTGCGCCTGCACCCGCGTCCTGACCTTCGTGATCGCCCAGGCCGCGAACGCCACGAGGCCGCCCGAGACGTAGATGAGCGACGTCAGGACGCCCAGCAGCAGCACGACGCCGAGGATGTACACCTCCTCGGCCACCGCCCCGTCGTCGATGACGAGCCCGGCCGCGACGTCGAACACGAAGGCTCCGGCAACGAGGAGGTTCCCCTGGGCGTACAGGAGCGCGCCGAGGACGATGCCGAGCGCCAGGGAGATCAGGATCCGGCGGGTGGCGATCGCGCACACGATCGTGACGAGCGGCGGCAGCAGGGACAGCAGCGACGGTTCCACGACAACTCCTCGTCGTTGGGGAGTGGTCCGATGGTTAGCCAGAAGACCTGCCAGGGTCAAGGGCCGGGCGACCGGCGCTCCTGCACCTCGCGGCGGGGCAGCTCGCGCGGGAGGTGCTGGCCGAGGCGGCCGCCCGAGCCGGGCTGCCGGTCCACTACCTCGACCCCAAGGGCTCGCACGATCCGGCGGCCGTGGAGCGGACGGTTGCGCTGGGACGCATCGCAGGGCCGCCGTGGCGCACGCAGCACCGGATGGCGGCTCTCGCGGCGCTGGCCGCGCTGGAGTGATCAGCTCGCGTCGATGTACCGCCGCAGCGCCTCGGCAGCCGCGGCCGTCCGCGGACCGGGCACGCTCGGGAGCGGCCGACCGTCGATCGCGGACACCGGCTGGACCTCACGCGTGGTCGAGGCGAGGAACGCCTCCTCCAGCTCGCCGAGCTGGTCGCAGTGCAGGACGCGCGCGGTCGCCCCGGTGAGTTCGAGGACGTGCCGGCGCGTGATCGAGTCGAGGATGTGGTCGGCCAGCGGCGGCGTGTGCAGGCGGCCGTCGAGCACGTAGAAGAAGGCCGAGGTCGGGGCCTCGAGCACCCGACCGTGCGGCGTCACCAGGAGGGCTTCGTCCGCGCCCGCCTCGCGCGCCAGCCGCGACGCCAGCATGTTCGCGGCGTAGGAGAGCGACTTGACGGCGTCGAGCACCCGCGTCGGGGCGTACCGGATGGTCCCCAGCGTCGTGGCGGGAACCCGATCCGGCAGTGGGCCGACCACGGCGACCCGCCGCCCGCCGCGCGTGATCAGCAGCCGGAGCGTGCCGTCGACGGCGCCCACCTGCGCGAGCAGCGCGTCGACCTCGGCCCGGGCGGCGTCGAGATCGAACTCCAGGCGGACGTTCGCCGCCGAACGCTGGAGGCGCTCGACGTGCTCGTCCCAGGCGAACGGGCGCCCGGCGTACAGGCGGGCGACCTCGAACACGCCGTCGCCGCGCAACAGGCCCTCGTCGGTGACCGGGATCGTCATCTCCTCGGCCCGGCCGATCGTGCCGTTCACCGATGCCAGCTCGTCCACGGCCGGAAGCCTACGGTCGGCAGCTCAGCAACAGCGCCCGGCTGCGGGCGCGCTCCTCACTCGACCCGAACGTGGCGCCCACGAACTCGTCGACCCCCGCTTCGCGCATCTCCTCGATCCGTTCCGCGACCGCGGACTCGGTGCCGATGAGCGCGGCGTCCTCCGGCCCGGCCCACCCCTCGCGGTCGAGCATCGCGCGGTAGGAGGGCAGCTTCCCGTAGATCGCGTACTCGGACGCCGCGTACGCGCGGGCGGCCTCGGCGTCGTCCGTGACGCAGATCGGCAGCGCCGAGATGACCTCGACCTGTCGGTCGCCGGCCGCGTCCCGGAGCGTCGGACGGGCGTGCCCGGTGATCGTGCGTGGCCCGGTCATCCACGTGACGGTGCCGGCCGTGCGCCGGCCCGCGAGCTTCAGCATCTGCGGGCCGAGAGCGGCGAGGTACACGGGCGGAGTCGGCGCACCGGGGATCCGGAGCCCGCCGCGCGTGGTGGTGAACTCGCCGGTGGTGTCGGCGGGCTCACCGGCGAGCAGCGGGAGCAGCCCGTCGAGGAACTCCGACATCCGCCGCACCGGCCGGTCGAAGGACACTCCCCAGGTGTGCTCGGAGACGACCTTGTGGCTCAGTCCCAGGCCGAGCACGAGCCGCCCGCCGGAGATCAGGTTGACCGTCAGCGCGCGCTGCGCCAGCTGCATCGGGTGCTGCACCTGGATCGGCAGCACCCCGGTGGCGACCTCGATCCCGTCGACCTCCCGAACCGCCACCGCCATGGTCGTGAGGAGGTCGGGTTCGTGCGGCAGCTGAGCGGTCCACAGCCGCGAGAAGCCCTCGTCACGTACACGGCGGAGGTACTCGACGTAGCGGTCCACGGGGGAGCGGCCGCCGCCGTCGCCGAGGAACCCGAACACGCTGATCCGCATGCGGTCACTCTGCCATTGCGGGCGCACGAGCACTCGATTCAGCGCGCCCCGAGCGCCGTCCACTGGTCGACGAGCGTGCCGAGCACGGAGTCGTAGCCCTGGAACCCGTAGGAGCCCACCGACTCCTGGACCTTGCTTGTCGAATGGGTCGCTGATTTACGGGAGCGGCGGGATGTTGTGGTTGCGGTGGAAGAGGTTCGTCGGGTCGTACGCCCTCTTGACCTCCTGCAACCGGCGGTAGTTCTCCGGCGTGAACGCGGCGTGCGTCCGGGTCGTGTCGTACAGGAAGTTGAGGAACGAGCCGCCGGTGGCGGAAGCGGTGACCTTGTCCGCGGCCGGTGCAGCGATCTTCATGACGAACCGGGCATCCCGGTGGCTCACCGGGCCGGGGTCGTCGTGCGACGGGTGGGCGATCGCGCCGCCCCAGTGCTTGACCTCGACCGTCACGCCGCTCTCGACGACCGCCGTGATCGTGTCCTCCGACAGCTCGTCGTACATCGCGAAGGTGATCGGCGGCGTGCCCCCGATCGTCGACACCTCGGAGTAGCGCATCTCGCGGAACCGGTCGACGACCGGCGTGCCGGCGGCGTCGAGCAGCGGCTGCAGCGCGGCGCGCCCGCCCTCGCCGGCATGCACGGCCCGGACCACCAGCGACTCCTGGCTGACCACCAGCGAGACCGACAGCTCGTCGGGCAGCTCGGCACCGTGCTCGGCGAGGTACCGCAGGGCGCGCTCGGCCCCGTCGACCGGGAACTCCGCGGTGCCGCCGTAGACGTGCGGAACCGGGTAGAGCTGCAGCTCGAGCGAGGTGACGACGCCGAAGTTGCCGCTCCCGCCGCGGATCGCCCAGAACAGGTCGGTGTGGTGGTGCTGGTCGACGACGACCACGCGGCCGTTCGCGGTGACGAGCTCGGCCTTGATCAGGCTGTCGGCGGCGAACCCGTACTTGCGGGACAGCCACGACAGCCCGCCACCGAGCGTGTAGCCGGCGACGCCGACCGACGGTGCGTCCCCGGAGAGCGGCGCGAGCCCGAACGGCTCGGCGGCGGCGATGACCTCACTCCACCGGACACCGGGCCCGACTCGCGCGATCCGGCGGTCGGGGTCGACCAGCACCTGCGCCATCCGCGAGGTCCGCAGCAGCAGCCCACCGTCCGGCGCGACGACCGTGCCGTGGCCGGTCGCGAGGACGGTGAGCGGGAGGCCGTTGCGGCGGGCGGCGAGAACGGTGGCCTGGACGTCCGACACGGTCTCGGCGTCGACGACGGCGGCCGGTGCGCCGTGGAAGATGTCCCGTTGCCGCTCGTACTCGGCGTCGCCGGGGAGGTACAGGGGGCCGGTCAGCTGGGTCTCCAGCTGGTGGGCGATCTGGCCGAGGCCGGGTGCCTGCACCGTCTGCTGCGTCGGGATGCTCATTGCCGTCTCCTCGGGCCGCGTCGTCGCCGGTGAAGACCGGCGGCCGGCCGGAAACTGAGCGGCCGGATACGAAAATGCTGGTCCGGGCGGGCTTCGAGGGCATCCCTCCGCCGTCGGCTCGTTCGCTACGCCGCTGCTCCCAGATGGGTGGGGCGTCCTACGCCTGTGGAGGTACGGGCGCCCGCCAGTCGGACACCGCGCTTCACCGCGCCGGTTCGGCCTCCGCCGGGGCTCCGATCGGGCCGACATGGCGCAGGAGCCGGATGGCGACCACAGCCACCACGAGCAGTACGACGGCGCTCACCCCGGCGGTGACGTGCAGTGCGGCGGTGGTGGCCTCGCGGGCCGCGGCCGCCAGCTGCTCCCCGACCCCACCGGGAAGTTGTTCTGCCGCTCCGGTGGCTCCGGCGAGCCCTTCGCGGGCAGCGGCGGCGGCCTCCGCCGGCAGCGCGCCGATCACGTCGGGGTCGAGGCTGTCCCGGTAGATCACGGCGCCGAGGCTGCCGAGGGCCGCGATGCCGAGTGCGAAGCCGAGCTGCCCGCTGGTCTCGTTCAGTGCGGCCGCCGCGCCGGTCCGTTCCGTGGGTGCGGAGGACACCACGAGGTTGGTGCCCAGGGTCACCTGCGGCCCGGCGCCGAGGTTGATCAACGCGAAGCAGAGGGCGACGGGCATGGCGCCGGAGTCGGCGCCGACCAATGTGAGGAGCGCCAACCCCGCCACCGACAGCGCAAGGCCACTGCCGATGAGGGTCGCGGGCCGGACCCACCGGGCGAGCACCGGCGCGACCTGGAAGCTGACGAGGGACGCGGCCGCGGCGGGCAACATCCACAGCCCGGCCTCGAACGGCGACAGCCTGGCCACCAGCTGGATCTGCTGTGTGGTGAACAGCATCATCGCGCCCATCAGCAGGGTTCCCATGAACATGCAGCCGAGCGCCGTGCTGAACTCCCGGTTGCCGAACAGAGCCAGGTCCAGCAGCGGGTCGGGCATGCGGCGCTGGCGGCGGACGAACCCGATCGCGAACGCCGACCCGACCACGATCCCGGCCACGGCGGGCACGGTGGCGCCGGCGACCGCGAGCTCCTTGAGCCCGTACACGGCGGGCAGGATCGCGGCCAGCGACAGCGCCACGCTGGCGAGATCCAGCCGCCCGGGCCGGCCGGCGCGCTGCTCGGGGAGCAGCACCGGCCCCAGCACGAGCAGCAGCACCATCGCGGGCACCCCGAGCAGGAACGCCGCACCCCACCAGAACCGGTCGAGCAGCAGGCCGCCGACGACCGGGCCGACGACAGCACCGACCATGAAGCAGACGAACCAGGTCCCGATGGCCACCGCGCGCTGACGATCGTCACGGAACATCGTGGTGATCAGCGCCAGCCCGGACGGGGCGATGGTTGCTCCCGCGATGCCGAGCACGGCCCGGGCAGCGATCAGCATCTCCGGGCTGGTGGAGTAGGCCGCCACCACCGAGGCGACGCCGAACGCCGCCGCGCCGACCAGCAGCAGCTTCCGCCGCCCGATCCGGTCGCCGAGGGTGCCCATCGTGATCAGGAACCCGGCCAGCAGGAACCCGTACCCGTCGGTGATCCACAGCTGCTCTGTGCTGCTCGCCTCCAGATCACGCGCCAGGTGCGGCAACGCCAACAACATCACGAACACATCGATCGACACCAGCAGTGTCGGCAACGCCAGCACCGCCAGACCGATCCACTCCCGGACCCCGGCCCTGGCCGTCGTCTCCACGCTCATCGAGGCTTCCTCCCGCGGTGGCACCCTGGTCTTGGGTGCCGTTCGCGGGAAGGTCGGAGCCGGTTGCGGCTTCTCGACATCGGCATCGGCCCGGGCCGACCGACCGGCCGCGGCGTGACGTGTTCAAGGCGGGGTCGGGAGCGTCCGCCAGACGTCGGTTTCTGGCGACCTGGGCTCCGAAACGGCCGGCCCTGCCGGACGTGCCTCAGCTGTCTCCGCGCTGCTGAAGTGCGCGGAGTTGGCGCCGGACGTGCTCGGGGTCGAACCGGAAGTGCCCGCCGGCGGTGACCAGGTCCGGCTCGATCAGCCCTGCTTTGACGTAGCGCCACAGCGTGCTGCGGGACAGGCCGAGACGCTTCGCGGTCTCACCCGTCGTCAGCAGCTCCTCAGGCGGCACGCGTGCAACGTATGCACCAGAACCGAGGATTTGGTGGCTCCTGCGACGTTCGCAACCCATACTAGCGATCAGCTACGTCTGCTAGCGTTTGCAACGTTTTAGCCCAGTCGGGCCGGCGAAGGTGCTGGTGACACCCGCGTCGGCCCTTGATCCCGACCAACACAATTGCGATGCCCTGGCCGACATGCCCGACGTGATCGCGGCGCTCCTCCACATCCACGTAGCCGATGCCACCGGGCGATGCCTCGCGTGCGGTCTCCCTGGAACCGGCACGCCGCACCTTGCGGCGCCGTGCCCGCTGAGCCGTATTGCCGAGGCCGCTCGGATGATCCGCGCACAGCGCCATAGGTGACGCCGGTCGTGTTGCTCGCGCTCACGCATGTGAGCGTCGCTGTGATCGGTTGCGTGCTCGGCTACCGTCTGGCCCGTCCGCCGCGACGCCGGTCGTCCATCGAGCTGCGCATCGCCGGTGCCATTTCGCAGAATCGCGGACGACATCGACGGTTACGCCCGGCGAACTACGAATTGGGTTCTGACTTGCACTTCGGGCAAGAGGTATGCGCCCCACTGTATTAGCCGAGCTCGTCATCGCCGGGCCAGCCGCGCCCGCGCAGCCGCCCGGCGCAGTCTGCGGCCGCCTCGGCCGCACCCTCGACCTTGTCCGTCAGGGCGGCGATCAGGCCGTCCTCGATCAGCTGGAAGGCCTCGCCGTCGACGAGTACGGGCTCCGCCCGCACCAGCTCGACGATCCGCGCGCCGTCGCGCTGATGCACGGCCGCCCGCAGCTGCGCCCTGTCATCATCGGATGCACCGTAGCGGCTGGGAGTGACGCCTGACCCGTTCCGTGCCGTCGGTGAGCGCGATTACGTGGAGCCCTACGTGCGACCTGCTCCGGCGTACGGCACGAGGCGGTCCCCGAGAACGGTGATGCGCGGTCTGCGGGGGCCGTCGTACCAAGCGGGCTTGTGCTTGCGCAGCAGCGCCTCCCCGTCGGCGGCCCAGGAGAAGCGAGGCTTCCCGAGCAGGCGACGGAACACGCGATCGGCGTTGTTGTGATCCCGCTCGGCCTGCCGGATCAGAGGGACTGGGCTGACTGCTTCTTCGGTCAGGAAACCCTTGAGGGTCTCGCGGTACTGCCGCTTGCGCACCAGCTCGGGATCGGCGAACGCCTCCTCGACCAGCCGGAGGTCGAAGTACACACCGAGCCCGTCGCTCTCGTCGTAGATCAGGCCCACGGTCTCGGCCCACGGCGGGATCGATTCGACGATCGAGGCCATCGGGTCGGCCCTCGCCCTGCTGTACTGCTTCGCGCCGTACGCCATCAACGACTCCGCCGCGTCGTCCACGTCCAGGATCACGGTGTCGTCGCCGAAGTGGTCGATGAACGCCGCCCGCTCGGCTGCCTGCACCTCCCAGCTGCGGGCGAGCCGCTCCGGGTTGCGGAACACCAACTCGGGGTGCTGGAGCGCGGCCTCCGCGGCAACGTTCAGGACGAGGTCACGCTGCTCAGCGGGCAACGACAACGGCTGACCGCTGATCAACCAGTCGTCGTCGACCGGCACGACCCTGGTGACGAGGAAGCTGCCGGTCGGGAAGCTGTCGAAGATCGCGGGGCCGACATTGGCACGGATGCGGTACTCGAGGTCGTCGATCACGTTGACCGTCAACAGCACGTGGTCGGAGCGCCCGATCACCTCGAACGAGCCTTCGAAGACGTCGCGCCAGCCCTTGAGGAACTCCCGCTCGGCCGGGGGAAGGTCAGGGCGGGTCTCGAGGAAGCAGTCGACGACCGTCTTCCGGTCCGGGCGGCGGTACTCCTGGATGAACCAGTCGAAGAAGTTGTTGATCTCTGCATCACTAGCCGCTTCGCCGAGCCGGTGCTCGGCCTCCCGTCGGATCGCCCGCTCGAACCTCGGGCTCCGGGCGAACGTGAGCACCTCCCGCTTCAGCGGTCCGCTGCGGTCCACCAGCTCTTCGATCGCCGTCATCGTGCTCCCATCGTGCCGTCGCGCGGGCGAGGATAGGCGGCGACGGTGATCGCCGATCGAGTGCGCTCAGCTTTGTCCGGCTCGCGCTGAGCGCATCGGATCGGCGATCACTTGAAGGTCAGCAGCAGTGCCCGGTTGCTCGGCTCACGCGATCCCGTCGAGCAGGTAGGGCAGCACGGCCTCCTCGTGCACGGCGACGCCGTGGTGGCGCATCGCCGCGCCCAGCTCGGCGTCCCACGCCGGCTCGACCGGCGCCCCGACGAGCGGGAGTGTGGCGCCTTCGAGCCCACGCTCGTAGTCGGCGGCCGCCATCCGCCACGGTATGACCCCGGCCGCAGTGACCAGGCGGTGGGCGATCGTCACGCCTGCCCAGTCGAAGTCTCCGTGGTACCGCAGCTCGGCGTCCCCCAGTGCGGCGAGCACGTCCAGGACGACGAGCGCGGGTTGCCCGCTCGTGCATACGACGGGTGTCCGACCGCCGTGCTCGGCCACCGCCTCCAGGACGCGGGGGTTCTCGCAGACGAGGACGATCTCGGGGACCCGCAGCGTGCAGCGGCGCAGGTCCCATGCGGTGAGGTGCATCGGATCGCCGGCGTCGGCGGCGAGGTCGAGCCGGGCGGCGACGGACCCGGTTCGGCCGCGGAGGCCGAGGGTGAGGCAGGTGGTGGAGACGAGGTCGACCCGGACGCCGGAGCGTTCCCACAGGTCGCGGCGGCCCGAGGTGGTGGTGGGCGCCGGTTCCCCGGCCTGGGTCGCCAGGGCACGGAGCACCAGCGCGGCGGCCGTCGTGCCGTCGTCGAGCGCGTGTGCGTGCCCGCCCGCGGCGACGGCCAGCTCGGTGCGTGACAGCGCGGGTCCGGGCAGGCGCGCCATGGCCGCGGCAGCGGTGCGGATGGCGGCCGTCGCATCGGTGGCCCGGGAGAGCAACCCCGACCGGCGGACGTCCTCGATCCACGCCTCCAGCCAAGGTCGACCCGCGAGAAGCGTGCGGGCCAGCTCGACCGGGGCGTCCCGCTGCGCCGCGTGCCGGGCGCGGTCCCCCGGCCGGTCGCGCAGCGGGCGTCCGGTGGCGTGTTCGACCACCGCGACCAGGCCGCCGAGCCCGGACCGTGCCGCGAGGTCGGTGTCGAGTACGGCGAGGTCGACGCCGACCCGCTCGCGGGTGACGCCCCGACCGAGCAACCCGGCGACGGCGTGGCGCTCCTCGCGGCTGAGGCCACCCAGCACCACCCGCCCTTCGGCGCGCAGGCCCCGGGCTTCGAGTCGCTCTCGCAGCACCTCCCAGACGCGACGCAGTCCGGGGTCGTCGAGCCAGTTGCCGCTCATCCGACCGCGTGCAGGCGCTGGCCGTCCCAGGTGTGGCGGTACTGGGCGATCCCGCGCTCGTTCGGGTCGCGCAGCGCCTCGTAGATGGCCAGCGCGGGAACGGTGTCGTGGTCGCCCCACAGCCGCTCGCTGGTGACGACGAAGTCCAGGTCGAGCTGCACGAGCAGTCCGAACAGCAGCGGGTGGGTGCGGACGTCGATCTTCGGGAAGGCGTCGTCGAGCAGCACGAACCGGGGCGAGTGCGGGGCCGCGCCGGCCAGCGAGCTGAAGTGCGCCGCCGCCGCGGCGAACAGCGGCAGGTAGCAGACGACCTTCTGCTCGCCCTGCGATAGCGGCGAGCGCCGGTGCAGGTCGTGCCAGGTGCCCGCGGTCTCGGGGCGGGTGTATCGGATGCGGAAGGCGAACCAGCGACGGTAGTCCAGTGCACGCGTGAGGTGCTCGGTGTAGGAGTCCTCGGGGGCGTCGGCGCGGGAGGCCTCGATCAACCGGTGCAGGGCGTCCCGCAGCTCGCGGCGCTCGTCGGGCAGCAGCGCCCCGACCGGCCGGCCGAGCAGCTCGACGGCGCGGCGGGCGTCGGCGGACACGTCGTCGCGCAGGTTCCACCGCAGCTGGACCTGGATGCCCTGGCTGGTGCTGACCCCGCGCAGCTGGTTGTTCATCTCGGTGACCAGCTCATCGGCCTCGAGCCTTCTGGCGCGTAACGACTCGCCGAGGTCGCCGAGGATGTGTTCCTCGAACAGCCGCCGTTCCCGGTCGGTGAGCAGGTCGGCGTCGCGGGCCACGGCGGCGGCCAGGCGCTGCGCCAGCACACCGATCGGGTGCTCGCCCGCGTCGTCGCGGCCGATCACGGCGAGCGCCACGCCCTCGTCGACCACGCGGGGATCGACGTCGCCTGCCGGGCCGCTGGCCGCCTCCTGCCATGCGGCGAAGACCGCCGTGGTGGTCCCGGACCGGTCAGGCACAGGCAGGGCCGCAATGCGGCGGGCCATGGTGAGGACGACGGCCGGGACCGGGCTGCCCGCAGTGAAGCCGCGGGCGAGCCCGAGTGCGGCGTCGGTCTCCGTTGCCTGGTCGTCGCCGGAGTCGAGCAGGCCCGGCACGTCAGCGAGGCCCGCGAGCCCCGCGACCGCCTCGGCCAGCACGGGTTCGTGCTCGGCGAGACGGTCTGCGGCATCGCGGGACGCCTGCTCGGCCGCCCCGCCCGCGGCCAGCAGCTCCTCGACGCGCTTTCCGAGCTCGGCCTCCCGGCGGCGCAGCTCCGCGTCGCGCTCCTCGGCAATCTCGATGCGGCGGCGGATCTCCCGGAGCGGGGCGCCGACCGTCGCCTCCAGCTCGTCGGCGGCGGCCTGCGCTTCCGCCGCTCGGCCGGTGGCCTCCTCCGCCTCCTGCGCCGCGTCCGTGGCCTCGCCGAGCAGGGTCTCGTACGCCGAGGCGTCGTCGGCCCAGCGGCGTAGCCGCGTGCCCAGTGCCCCGCTGCGCTCCAGATGGGTGGCGAGCGCGGTGTCGAGCGTCCGCAGCGCCTCCCGGCGCGCGGCGAGTGGCCCGGCCTCGGTCGGGAGGTCGTGCGCGGTCGCGAGATCGTGCAGCTCGCGCCGCCGCCCGGTCTCGACCGATCGGGCGCGGGCGGCCACCTCCTCGGCTTCCGTGGCGAGTCGCTCGGCCCGCTCGGCGCTGCGCGTGCGCTCCTCCAACCGGGTCCACGCCGCGACCAGCTCGTCCGTCGCCGGCGCCGCGGCGAGCCAGGACTCGACCGCGCGAGCGGCGTCGGCGGCGGCCCGCTCCGCATCCGCGGCGGACTCCCGAACCTCGTTGTGCTCGGCGATCAGCGCGTCGAGCTCCGCGATCCGCCTTGCCCGCTCGGCCGCCCGGGCCGTGGCGCCGATGTACTGCGCGACCGACTTGCTGGCGCGGCCGGTGAGCGGCCCGAGCCGCCAGCTGCCGTCCACGGCGACGACGGCGTCCGCGCCCGGATGCCGCGTCACGGCGACGCGGGCGAGGACACCTGCCACGACGTCGGCGGTGACCCGGCCGGATTCCGGCGGGTCGGGCACCAGCAGCGTTTCGAGGGACGGTCCGGCGACCGCGGGTCCGGCGGGGAGCACGGTGTCGTTGCGGTCTGCGTCGAGCACGGCGCCGTCGGCCCGCACCCAGGCGTCGAGCAGGCCGGACGCTTCCAGCGCGGCCTCGAGCCCGGCCCGCTGCGGATGCTCGACACCGTCGGTGAAGTCGATCAGGCGCCACAGCGGCGCGCCGTCGGCGCTGTCGCGAGGGCGAGCGCGCCCACGCGGGCTCCGCCGGCGCGGGGTCGGCCTCGGCGACGATCGCGGCACGCCTGCGGGTCGCCTCGTCGAGGGCCCGCTCGGCCGCCGCCCGGTCGGCGGCCGCGGCCGCCTGCTCCGCGCGCAGCCCGTCCAGTACCGGGGCGGCCGCGGCCCGGGCGTTGACCGGGACCGCGGTGACCGCCTCGACGGTGAGTTCGGCGGGCAGCTCGAACGGGACGGCCCGGGGTGCCGCCCTCCAGCCATCCAGCGCGGCGGAGTAGGCCGACTCGGCGCGCTCGGCGCCGCCGCGGGCGTCGGCGAGGAGGCCGCGATCGGCTTCGGCCTGCTGCTCGGCCCGCGCCGCGTGCTCCTCGGCACGCTCCCGCTCGGCGGTGGCCTTGTCGAACGCGACGAGTGCCTCCTCGACGACCTGCACGGCGGCCCGCAGCTCGCCGAGCATCGGACGGGCGGCGTCGATCGAGCCCTCGTGCCGGTCGAGCGCCTCGGCCAGCGGGCCGGCGTCGACGGCCGCCGTGAGGTGCGGTTCCTGCAGATCGGGCGCGATCGCCAGGCCGGTGCGGGCGCCCACCCGGGCCAGATCGGCGCCGTGCCTTCCGGCCGCCGACGCGTGCGCCCGCAGATCGTCACCCAGCCGACCGGCGTCGGTGCGGACCCGGGCACCGGACTGCTCGGCCCGCTCCCTCGCCGCCGCGGCGGCCCGCTCCGCCCGCTGCGCCGCCTGCCGTCGCTCGTTCGCCAGCTCGCGGCGGCCGGCCAGCTCGCGCTCGGTGCGCATGAGCGGGTCGGCACGCAGCTCGGCGAGCCGTGCGCCGAGCGTCGCGCGTTCGCGGCCGGCGTCGGTCCGCTCCCGCTGTGCGGATCCCCGGTTCTCAACGATCTCCGCCAGCGCCGACGCGCACCGCTCGACCTCGCGGGCCCGCCGGGTGCGCTCGGTGTGTGCCGCCGCCACCTCGGACCCGCGGGCGCGCAGCACCTCGCGGGCGTAATCGGCGTACACCTGCGCGAGGGCCGCGACGCCCTCGGCGCTGCGCCGCTGCCGGTCGAGCTGCTCGCCGAACGCCGCCAGCTCGTCGAAGGTGTCGCCGGCGGACCGGACGGCGTCGTCGTCGATCTGGGGTAGCGCCTGGACGAGCTGCTCGGCGAGGCGGGCCGGCTCGATGTCCTCGCCGACCTGCGGCTGGCGTAGCCAGTACAGCAGCCGCAGCAGCTCGTCGTACTGCAGTGGCTCGAGCCCGAACAGCGTGCGGCCGACGTGCTGCTTGTACGCCCGCGGTGAGTCGAAGAAGTGCCCGCCGCGTTCCTCGACCGCCGCCCGCAGCCGTTCCCGGGCGAGCGGACCGGCGCCGTCCTCGAGTTCCAGATCGACGCCGATGCGCCCGGGCAGCGTGAAGTACCAGGACACCGCGGTGCGGGCGGACTGCGACGCCCGCACGCCGACCCCGCAGGTGAACGACTCGAACCCGCCGGGGCGGGCGAACTCGACCCACAGGTACCCGGCCCGGTTCTGCCCGCTGTAGCCATCGAGCATGAGCCACAACAGGCTGGTGTGGTGCCGTCCGGAGGCGGTCATGCGGGCCTTGTCGCCGTCGAGGGCGAACGGCAGGAGCATCTCGAGTGTCTTCGACTTGCCGGCACCGTTCGAGCCGCGCAGCAGCAGCCGCCCCTCGGCGAACTCGAAGACCTGGTCGTCGTACTGCCAGATGTTGAGGACGCCCGCGCGGGAGAGCCGGTAGCGGTCGGTCACGCGTCCTCCTCGAACAGCGATGGCTGCCCGTCGCCGGCCGGCTCGGCCAGCGTGGCCGAGACGGCGTAGCGGGCCCCTGCGGCGTGGAAGAGCCACGCGCCGTCGGGCTCGACGCGTACCAGCCCGAAGTCGACGAGCACCTGCCGGGCCTCGGCAACGGCGCGCTCGGCGTTCTCCCGGTGCTCCCGCTTCAGCCCGGAACCCCAGTCGGCCATGACGTCCGCCGACACCGACGCGACCAGCTCCGGATCGGCCCGCCGCCACACCCGCTCGGGTGCGGCGGCTTCCCGGGCGCCCGATCGGAGCCGGGAGATCAGCGCCTCCAGCAGCAGGAGTGCCAGGTGACGGCCGGAACCGCCGGCCGGGAACTCGACGTCGGTGAGCTCGCCGTCCGGGTCGATCGCGACCCCGCCCTCGGCGCGGAGCTCGATCTGCAGGCCGAGGCGGTCGGCGAACCACTCGCGCTCCCGGTTGCGGCCGCGTCGCCACCACTCGGCCTGCTCCTCGGTGAGCGCGTCGATCGAGAGGATCGGCGACTCGACGAGGCGCCGGCGCACCGCGACGCGAGCCCCGCCGGCCGCCGACGGGAGCGCGGCGCGGTCGATCAGGCCGTCCGGCCCGTCGGCGCCGGCGAGGACGGCGGAGACGAGCAGCCCGAGCCGGTCGCGGCGGACGTCGAGCAGGGAGGCGGTGCGCTGGTCGGCCCAGTGCTCCAGGTCGCCGTCGCGCTCGTGCAGCACACCGAGGTCGACCAGTGCGGACAGCGCCGCGTGGAGGGCGCGGCGATCGGTGATGGAGTCGAGGTCGACGTCCAGGCCCGCGTCGACGGCCGCCGACCGGACCTGCGCCACGAGCTCGTCGACCAGCAGCTGCGACTTGCCGCGGCCGAGCGCGGCGACGGTGAGGCAGAGCAGCGCGTACATCCGCGGCGTGAACGGCTTGCCGCTGCGGCGGCGCAGCGGGCGGGTGGCGTCGCGTCCGAGCCCGGTCTTGAACAGCCGCGCCGCGCCCGGGTCGACGACGAGCCGGTAGCCGAAGCCGTCGGCGAACAGCCGCTCCAGCTCACCACGGTGGCGACGGACGAGCCGCAGGTCGTCGGCGCCCGGCCCGTCGGCGTGCAGCAGCGGAGTGCGCAGCAGGGCGCGGGCGGCGCGCCGGCGCTCGGCGACGGCCTGGACGTCCTCGGCGGGTGCCGGCCGCTCGATGCGGCTCATCCCGTCTCCCGCCGCTGGTACTCGGCCGGCTCGACGGCGAGCGCGAGGTCGTGGAGCTCGAGCCGCCCGGCCGGGCTGACGATCGTGGTGCCCGCTCCGGGCACGCGGCGGACCGTGAGCTTCCAGTCGCCCGCTCCGACCTGCGCGACGTCACCATCGGCGAGCGGGCGGCCGCGGCCGACCAGTGCCCGGGCGTAGAGGTCGAGCAGCGCGCTGCGGGCGTCGTCGGAGAGCCGGACGGCGCCGATCCGCCCGGAGTGGGCGCCGATCTCGGCCAGCGCCGCGGCCCGCCGCTCCTCTGCGCGTTCCCGCTCCGCGATCCGGGCCGCCTTCGCCGCCGCGTAGTCCTCTCGCCGGCCTGCCCGCCCGCGGACGGTGCGGGCGCCGGTGCGGCGCAGGGCGAGCGGGACGTCGGCGACCGGGGTGCGCCACCACGAGGCGGTGGGTGGGATCGGGTCGGCGGCGTCGTCGGCGACGAAGGCGAGGTGGCGGCACGAGTAGAGGCCGAACGCGGCGGCCCACAGGGCGTGCGCCGTGTCGTCATCGGCCTCGGCGAACCACCGGGCGAGGGTGAGGAGGTCGGAGTATCGGCTCTGCTCCCGGCCACCGGTGGCGATGCGTCGCAGGTTGACCAGCAACGCACGCATCGCGTCGGTGGCCAGGCGGCGGACGCCCGCGGCGTCCGAGTCGCGTCCCCCGCCACCGATGAACCACGCGTGCAGGCTCGGCCAGTCGGCCGGATCCAGCCCGGCGCTGCGCCGCGCCACCTCGCCGTCGACGCCGCGGAGCCGTTGCCCGGTGTTGGCCCGCGCGCACAGGCCCGGGATGTTCGGCTCGACCCGCTGCAGCACCTCGGCGATCTGCGGCATGTGCCGGGCGATCTCGTCGACGAAGCGTTGCAGGTAGTCGAGCAGCGCCGTCTTGAACACCGCGAACTCGGCCCGGTCGAGGTCGTAACGGACCAGCACCTGCGACAGGTAGGTGTAGAAGTCGCGAGTGGACGAGACGAGGCGCTCGAACTGGGCGAACACGGTGACGATGTCCCGGGCGAGCTCCTCGGGATCGGCCGACTCGATCGCCTCCCGATCGAGCGCGGCCAGCGCCGACAGCCCGTCGAGGATGCCGCCGAGCATCTCCGTGGACACCTCGCGGGCCGACTCGGTGTGCCCCAGCAGCTCCTCGACGAACCGGTGGACCAGCTCGCCGCGCTGGGTGAGCTGGTAGCGGGCCCGGTTCTGCAGGTACTCCCGCAGGCTGCGGGCCTCGGTCTCGCGCGGGCTGCGCGCGAGGTTGCCGTGCTCGACGAGGTAGGACAGCCGGTCGTCGACGGTTTCCCGGTCGAGTTCGAAGCCCTGCTCGGCGAGGCGCGTGGCGACCTCGGACGCCGACTGGTCGGACAGCAGGCCGGCGATCTCCCCGGTGAAGGTGCGCATGATCGCCACGTAGGTGGCGGACTCCTCGCCGGTGGCGTAGCGCAGCGCCTCGAGCCGTACGCGCTCGGCGTGCGAGAGGGAGGCGGCGGGGGTCATGGCGGCGAGGGTAGCGAGGGCACCCGACGGTTCCGGGCGTTCGCACCTGCAAACCCGAATCGGCGTCACGCGGTGAGGGCCGCGCTCACCATCCGTTCTGCCAGATCCTCCGCCCCTCGACTGCGATGGACGGGCTGTGCCTGGGCGTTGATCACAGTTGTGTCCTCACGGATCGACGTGTAGTGATCGCCGGTGAAACGCACGTCCTGGTATGGCCCGGTCTCCCGGGACAGCTCGGTGATGTTGCCGGTGCCGTCCCGGTCGACGAGGTCCTTGAACCGGGACGCTTGTCGGACGTCAGGCATGTCGACCCAGGCCACGGCAACGAGCACGACGTTGTGTCGTTGGTCCCGTACCTCGAACAGGGCGCGGAACAGCGCCGAGCATGGATTTTCCTCGAAGAACTCGCGCACGAGACCGTAGGAGTGGGCAGCGCAATCGCCGTCGTCCGCGGTGAAGCGCTGCTCCACGCGTAGGCCCTGCCGCTCCAACCGGGACAGCAGTTGGACCGGATTCCGGTCCCGGGCTTTGTGGTTCTTGGCGGTGCCTTGTGTCCGGTAGGTGCCGCTGGTGCCACCACCTGCTCCGGATCCGATGGTCACTCCCGATCCGGACGCGAGCGCCAATGCCAGCACTACCGCCGCCACGACCGTGCCGCCGCCGCGGGACACCCAGCGGCCGTCCGGTCCTCTGGGCTGGTCCGGGTTTCCCACAGCGTGTTCTCCTCACGGCACGTGGCTTCGGGTCTGTAGGGCCTGCGCGAGCACGCGGAAGTAGGGCATGTCCTGCCAGTGCGATCGGTTGCCGACGACGTACAAGCGGCGCTTGGCCCGTGAAACGGCCACATTGAGCAGGTTCGGCTTCTCCGCCGCCCAGCTGCGCGCCCGCACGTTCCCCGCACCAGTGCCCAGCACGAGGACGACGACGTCGGCTTCCTTCCCCTGCACCGTGTGGACCGTGCCGACGTTGTCTGTCGCGAACTGTCGGCCGAACTCCGCTCTCACGCAGTCCTTGCTTCCGCTCACGACCTTGCGGAACGGGCTGATCACCCGGATGTCCCGCTCCGGCACGCCCGCCGCCGCCAGTTCGCTCAGCAAGGCCTGAAGTGCCCGCCCCTCCTCCGGTACCCAGTTCCCGTCCGACTCCGCAGACGTCACATCGATCCAGGCGTTCGCCCCGGGGTAGGCATCACGTACGGCGGTGCCGTAGATCATCAGGTCGCCGCCATAGGCGACCCGGTTCGAGACGTCGAACATCGGGCGGTCGCACCGCCGATGCACGCGCAGCGGAGCGCCGACCCACACGTGATGCTCGCCGTCCGGCTCCGGCAGGTACGTGCCGTATCGAGCGAGCCGGTCCGCCACCCGCTGTACGGAGGAGCCGTCAGGTGTCCATTCATCGTCGACGCCGTGATGGCCCCGCAGGGCGTGCTGCGCCGGCAGAGGCAGCGTCACGATGGGCTCCAGCTGCTGTGGATCTCCGACGATCACCGCCCTCCGACACCGCCAGAGCCCACCAGCTGCCAGCTGTGGTGTGGCCTGGCCGGCCTCGTCGACGAACAGCCATCCGAGCGCCTCGCGACCGAGACCCTCGAACAACCGGGGCAAGGACGCGAAGGTCGTCGAGATCATCGGAACCACGAGGAACAACGTCTGCCACGCAGCCTGGAGCGCTGCGGGTCGTACCTCCGCCTTCCGCTTGAGCACCTCCATGATCACCGCGAGGTTGTCGCGCCCACGGGTCCCCGTGCCGAACACGAACGCCTTGTGCAATCGCAGGGCTTCCAGGAAGAGGTGGGTCCGTGCCGCGCAGAACTCCTCGTCGGCCCACGGAGCACACAGCTGGAGTTCCTCATCGCCGACATCGTCGGTGGGGATCTTTCCTGGCCACCGGTCCCGGGCGTTGTTCACTCGCTCGCGTGCTCCGGAGGCGCTCGCATTCGCTCGCGCCAGGGCCTGATTGCCCTGGTGCCAGTGTTGCTGGGCCATCTGGAGCTGGGTGTGGGCTTGCCCCGCCTCCGCGTGGAGTCGGTCGAGGTCGCGTTTGGCCCGATCTCGCCGGTCTGCCAGCTCCGTGTGCTGCTGTGCCCAGAGCCGGCCGGCCTTGAACCCCGTTGAGAGCGATACCCAGAAGCCGGGCCTGTGCCTGAGGTGGTTCTGGTACTCCTGGTCCAGCGGCGTGTAGAAGGCCCCGGCCTGCTGATACCAGCCGTCGAGACGGGCAAACGTGGCACCGTGCTGCTCGCATCCGCGGCGTGTGGCCGCCAGGGCAGCCTCCACCTCTGGTATCTCCGCCTCCCAGTACCGGACCTCCTGGATGGCGTCGGCGGCGTGTTGGCGAACGCGCGCGAGTTCGTCGACCTTCTGCTCGGCCTGCCGGAAGCGCGCAACGGCCTCGCTCCAGTCGTCGACGTCGACCTGGTTGTCGCGCACGTCCCGCAGGACGGCCTGCATACCGATCTCGTCGTTCCACCAGAAACGATCGGCGAACTCGCCGCGCTTCTTCATGTTGCCGAGTACGGCGGCGATCAACCCCCACGCCTCGTTGCCGAGGATATGGCTGGCCAGCTCCGGGAAGTAGCCGGCGGCCAGCGCCCCCTCCTCCGCACCGTCCACTGCTGTGATTCCGGGTATTTCCGCGGTGACGTTGGCAGCCGCATCGTTGGTGGCGGTGGCGAGCACGACCTCGAAACCGGTCAGTTCGGGCCGCAACCCGCGCACGCGAGGCTTGTAGCGCGGTGTCAGCTGGACTTCGTCCAGCGTCTCGGTGAAGGCATCGAGCGGGTTGTCGAGCACGGCGAGCCGCCGTGCCCGTTCGACGACGAGGCCGGCGAGGACGTCGCGGAGCATCGTCGTCTTGCCCGTGCCGGGTGGGCCGTTGACCGAGAAGACGCCGGCCTGGCCGCTGAACTCACCCAGGATCTGGTCGACCGCGAACTGCTGGCTCACGACCAGTGACCGGTCGGGGCTCGCGGGCCAGCGCCCACCGGGGATTCGACGCGGCGCGACGCCGTCGACGAGCGCGGTTCGGTTTTCACGCACGTCGATCCGGTTGGGAACCGGGATGTCGCCGGTTTGCGCCAGATAGGCCGAGAGGGCGCGACCGGCCCGCCCCGTGCGCACCTCCTTCTCGACGAGGGACAGGTCGTCGGCGATGAAGCTGTTCAGAAAGGCTTGCCGGTTCGCATTGTCCGCGATCCTGGTGGAGAGGATGGTGCACTCGACGCGCACATCACCCACCTTCAACGTTGCGATCCCGAGCGCCTCGGCCAGATCCGTCACGAACTCGTGGAGCGCCGCCGCGGTCAGGTCGAATCGCAGAACCCGCGGCCGTTCCTGCGGGTCGGCTGTGGAGTCCGGATCCGACGGCCCCGGTGAGAGCAGCTTCTCGACGAAGCCGCCGGCGACCGCGGCGGCGATACCGCCGACGACCGGGCCGGCCAGCGACGAGCCCACACCCGCGACCGCGGCTTGCACCGCGGTTCCGGTGGCCTTGGCACCGGCCTGCGCCGCATCACGAGCCGCGCTCTTGAGGCGATCGGTGACCGCCTCCCCGACCTTCGCTCCGAACGACGGCGTGCTTACGTCGTCCGTGTTCAGCTTCGGCGGTGACAGCGTGTTGAGAGCGGCGCCGAACGCTCGCACGTTCGACTCGAAGCCGTCCAGCCAGCGCGGATCTTCCGGTCCCGGCTCGTACAACCTGTGCAGCGCCCAGGCGCACGCCGACAGCGTGGCCGAGTTCTCGACGAGGCGCCCGTCCGAGTCGACCGTGAAGGCAAACATCGCCGTGCTGCCTGCTGGCCGGACGTTCTCGACCGTGTTCTCCTTGCCGAACACCTGCTCCAACTCACGCCGGACGTCTGTGACGTCGTACAACCCGCCGTAGACGGTGAAGATTCGCGTCTTGTCCGGTGGAAGCCAGTTCGTCGTCAGCCGATGCCCCGGCTGCCAGGGGGCCGGGTCGTCGGGACGCAGGTCGAACACCCAGCCCGCCCCGTTCGGCTTTCCCCTCGCCGGCGGTGGCACCGTCTGCGGGCTGAACATCTCGATTGCGCGCCAGAACCGGACGACGTCCGCCGCCCGCTCGTCATCCTGCACAAATCCCCCCGTCGTGAGCCGCCACGATCGAGGGCCGACCCTAAGTACCCGGTGCACGACGCAGGGTGACTTGGATCCGGTTCGCCCGGATGTCGTAACGGCCTGCAGGAGGCGATCCACGGCCGGACCAGCCACGTGATCAACCTGTAGCGTGAACAGGCTGGATGGGGGTTCCGGCGTGGCGAAGATCGTCAACGATCCGTACGGCTGGCGTCTCGAACGTGATGATCGGTTGATTCGCGCGGCCACTTTCGACGGCGTCGGCGCGTACGGCGACAGCCGCCCGGCTGCTTCCTCCAGACACAGCAACCCGTCCTGGAATCTTGTCCTCGCATCGGATGGAGAGATCGTCGTCGACGGCGAGCGGCTCGCGGGCGCGCTCATCCCACCGCTCGTGTCGCACGAAGGCGGCGCCACCGGCGGGTTCGTGTCGCTGTACATCGCCCCGTGGCTCGTCGACGGTCCGTCCCGGATCACCCCACTGACGACGGCGCAGGTGCGGCGCTACCTCGATGCGTTGTCCGACGACTGGGATCTCACCGCCGCACGGCTCGAGGTCAGCGCGGAATTCGGCGCCGCACCGCCCCTCGACCCGCGGGTTGCCCATGTCGTGCGCCACCTCGGCGCGATCGACGACATCGCCGGCGTCGCCTCCGATGTGGGCCTGTCGGCTCCACGCCTGCGCGCGTTGGCCGGACAGAACCTCGGTGTGCCGCTGGTCCGCCTTCGTCAGTGGTCACGTTTGAAGACCGCCGTCGCGGTGCTCGGCTCCGCATCGATCACCGACGCGGCGGCAACGGCCCGATTCTCGGATCAAGCCCACCTGACCCGGGCGATGCGGCGCATGCTCGGCCGCAGCCCCGGATCGTTGCTGTCGACGCGACGCTCAGCGCGCGCGGCGAGCGATCAGCCATAGCCCGACACGGCCGATGGCGCGATAGATCGGCCCGATGACAGCGATCGGGTACGTCGGGTGGCGTTCCTCCAGCCACACCCGGCCACGCGGGTGCGACGCGATCGGATGGAACCGGCTGAGCGGGTGCTCGAGACGCGGCTCGCTGGGATGAACCTCGATCGAACACAGATGCTTCGTGTTGATGTATCCGTACTGTCCCGGACTCACCAACCGGACCGGCGCACCATGTGCACTGCTGAGAGACCGCCCGTCGAGTCGGGTGGCGATCAGCACGTCCTCGGCCAGTGCGTCTTCGAGCTCGACGAGTGACGCGAAGCCGTCCAACCCACGAAAGACGAGATGCGTGACGGTCGTTCCGGGCGCCAGCCGGGGCTCGATCAGGGTGCGGTAGAAGGTGGCAAAGGAGACACCCTCCCAGCGCAGTCCGGTGGCCGACCAGCCCGCGACACAGTGGAAGTCGGAGACTTGATCGACCGGCGGGAGATCGTCGAGGTCAGTCAGTGCGACGGTGAGCGGGGCCAGGATCGCTCCCGTGACGTCGATGGTCGGTGTCGGCGGGACCACAAGCGGTGGGTCGGACCCGTGCGTGCCGAAGCGAGGAAAGCCGTCCACTCGTCGCTGTCCAGGCGGCAGCGTGCTGCGCCGAGACGATGCGGGAGTTGTCATGTCGCCGATCGTCACACCGTCGCGTCTACCGGTATTGAACCGATCGCTTGCCAGGTTTGCGGGGCAGACGCCGTCGCCGGGCATCGTCACGTGCGGCGGGACAGGCTGCTGAGCGATCTCGCCGGTTGGCGACGCGGCGCGCCGGTTGGCCGAGAGCTTCCCCGAGTACTGGGACGTCGTCCCCGGGCGAGATGGGTTCGCCTGGATGTCGTTACGGCTCGTCACAGCGGATCCGCGGCGCTCCGGTCGAGCTCGAATCCCAGTTCGGTGAGGCGCCGGGTGACCTCGGATGCCGACTGGTCGACGAGGAGGCCCGGGAACTCCACGGTGAACGTGCGCATGATCGCCACGTAGGTGGCGGGCTCCTCGCCGGTGGCGTAGCGCAGCGCATCGAGCCGTACGCGCTCGGCGTTGCGTGAGGGAGGCGGGCGGGGCATGGCGGCGAGGGTCACGAGGGCCCCGACGGTTCGGGCGATTTGCACCTGCAACCGAGTTCCGCCGTTTCGCCCCGGGGAACGCCTGCCTCGGCTGATCCTGCGCGCATGACGACCTACGCCTACGACGCCGGCACGCATCACCTTGTCGCGATCTGGGACACCGGCATCGGAGCCACCGCCCAGACCGTCGCTCGCCTGCACGTCCGCACGAGCGAGACCGTCGCCATGAACCTTGCCGAGGCCCTCACGCGGATGTCGTCGTCGGTCTGGCTGAGCTACACCTCGCCGGAGTTGGTCGATCTGCCGGTGGCTGCCGCGCGCCGGGCGTTACGCCGCCCCAACCTTCCCCAGGGCGACCTGCTACGCGTGGACGAGCATCCGGTGGTGGAGAGCGCGCATCGCGTCGGCCGGGAGCTGCGCGAGGTAGGCAGCGCCGGAGTCAGCCGGGCCGTGATCGCGGACGTCGAACAGGAGATGGCGGCGGCCGAAGACGCCGGCCGCGGCGATCTGTCGGGCCGCGCCCGGCAGGCCGTAGTGCTCACCCGCGTATGCCCTCGCCCGTGCAGATCGCGGTGGCCGACCGGTTGCTGCACGAGGTACCGATGGGCAGCCCGCGGCTCTTCACGGAGGTCGAGCCGTCCGCAGCGGGCGTCGCGGCGATCCACTGGTTCCTGGCGGCTCTCGCCGTCGTGGCGCGGCACGCCGACTTGAGCGAGGCCGACGCCCTCGACCGGGCCGAGGAAGCCCAGTACTTCGATCCCGCGGTGCCCGGCCGTCCTCCGGAGCGCGACGTCCGACGATCCGGACCGCACCCCTCTCACCATCGGGCGGAGCATGCTGCAGGCCGCCGTGCTCCAGTCCCAGGGAATGGTCCTGACCCCGTACGACCCTGAACCTGACGAGCCGTACTTCACGGTGCTCGACCCGTCCCGCCCTGCTCGGTGCCTGCTCGACGGGCTCGTCGGCGCGATCCAGGCGCTGGGGGCGCTGTATGCCACCTACCTCGACGACGACGTCGTGTGGCACGAGCGGTTCCACGCGGCGGTGCGGGATGAGGCGGCGGCGCGGATGCCGGAGCGGATGGCGGAGCTGGTGGCGCACTGACGCGACGTGGGGCACCGGGTTCCGGTAGGGGCGTCGGGACGGTTCGACGAGCTGTTGACTGCTGCACGCTGAGCCCACCATCGCGGCGCGCCCGTCGGACAGGTCGGTCACCGCGCCACGAGTGTCCTCTGACACAGCGAGAAAGCGACACGTAACGCTCTGTCGCACCGCGCCGACTCATGCCGCAGAACGGGTCGGGGGACGGCCGTCACATCCAGGCCGCCGTGCCTTCCGCGACACTCCGGCGACCCCAGCCGCCGGCGGCAGAGGGATGCGATGACAGACGACGAGGCCGGTGTGCCGCCGGTCGTAGCAACAGCCCTGCTCAGCCCCACCGCGGAACAGGACGCCTGCTGATGGCCCGTCTGCACGTCCTCAGCGAGTGGCACGGTCCGGGTGAGGAGAAGGCGGCGCGCCGGCTGGCTGAGAGCCTCCCCGACGACTGGGACGTCGTTGCCGGACGGAGCGTCCCCAGCGGGATGGCACGGTCGACCTCGACCTGGTGGTCGTCGGCGAGCGCGCGGTGTTCGTGTGCGAGGAGAAGGCGTGGGGGCCGCACGTCATCACCGGAGAGGTCTCCTGTACGTCAAGGGCGCACCTCGGCACAACCCTGTCGGCCAGGTCAACCACGCGGCGCGGGTGCTCGCCGGCGGCGTGAAGGCCAAGGTCCCGGGCTGGTCACAGGCGCTGCGCGGGCTGCCGAGGGGCTCCCGCCCGCTCTTCGCCCATGTCGTGTTGTCCTACGACAACGTGGCGCTGGACGACACCGCCGACCTCGGCGAGCACGTGGTGCTCCGGCTCGCCGACACCGCGGCGGTTCTCACGGCACTCGATGCCGGCTTCTCGCAGGCGATGGCGCCACTGCGCCAGCAG
>CAWFMI010000004.1:0-335374 GCA_963816995.1 uncultured Actinomycetota bacterium | reverse complement strand
GCACACGGACCGGTTCGCGGCGGCGTGCAGCGAGCGGGCCTGCAACAACCTCGAGTCGGAGGAGCGGAGCTCGGACTCCGCGGGCTACTTCCGCTACGAGTTCGGCGTGACGCATCTCGACCGGCCGGACGTCTACCGGCGGATGTCGCCGATGAGCCACGTCCGCGACATCGACACGCCGCTGCTGATCCTGCACTCCGAGGACGACCTGCGCTGCCACGTGGAGCAGGCCGACCAGCTGTTCGTGGCGCTGCGGATGCTCGGCAAGCCGGTGGAGTACTGGCGCTTCCCGGCCGAAGGTCACGAGATGTCCCGCAGCGGGTCGCCGCGTCATCGGGTGCAGCGCGCCGAGATCATCCTCGACTGGTTCGGCCGGCACCTCGGCGGGCGCCGGCCGACCATCTCCTGGGACCACCCCTCCCGCCAGGGGTGACCCGCGGCTACCCGAGCGCGTTCTGCAGCCAGCTCGTGTCGTTCAGGTCGATCTTCGTGCCGTCGATCGCGACGGTCGGCGTGCCGAAGCGGCCTTCGGTCTGCAGGGCGGTGTCGGTGGTGGCTTTCTCGGTCTCCTTCGCCATCGCGTCCCCGTGCGTGTCGCCCTGCACGCACCCGGCGAAGTCGCCCTGGGCGCCCAGCTCGGTGCCGAACGCGATCAGCTCCTCGTTGCTCAGGCCGGCGCTGCCCTCCGCGGGCTGCTCGTCGAACAGCTTCTTGTGGTAGCGCGGGAAGATCCCGGCCGTCACCGAGCAGAGCACGGCGTTCCCCGCCCGGGTGGAGTAGCCCGCCGGGTTGCTCTGCTCGTCCAGGATGGCGATGGTGTGGTAGCGAACGCTGATCTTGCCTTCGTTGAGCGCGGTCGTGATCTCGTTGCCGTAGCGCACCTCGAACCGCTCGCAGCTCGGGCAGAGGTAGTCCTCGTAGACGTCGATCGCCTTCGGGCCGGTGCCCGCGGTGATGACCGCCCCGTCCGCCGTGGCGGTGTAGGTGGGTTCGACGGTGGCGCCGAAGCTCCGGGCCAGCAGCACCGCACCCCCGACCACCACCGCGATGACGATCACCACGGCCACGACGACCATGGGCGACCGGTTGCGCTTCTGCGGCACGTGGATACCCGCGGCGGCGAGGCGTTGCTCCGCCAGCTCCTGCTTGCGCCGCTTGTGATTGCGCGAAGCTCCGCCCATGTCAGCCCATCCTCCTGGTTCCGAGCCGGTCGTCGAGCGCCAACGGTGTGCGCGGGCGGACGACCAGCCAGCCCGCCATCAACAGGAATCCCGCATCGCGCAACAACTCCTGCAGGTAGGTCGTCTCCCCCGGCTCGACCGCACCACCGCCGCCGAAGCACCCGCAGTCGATCGACAGGCCGCGCGCCCACGCCTGGGCGACACCGGCGACGAACACCACCAGCAGCACGGCCGACAGCGCGGCGACCAACCGCGTGCCGACGCCCGCCAGCAGCAGCACACCGAGCGCCAGCTCGACCCACGGCAGGAACGCCGCCACGACCTCCACGCCGGCGTCCGGCAGCACGTCGTATGCGCGCACGGCGACGTACGTCTGGTCCGGGTCCATCGCCTTGAGCAGGCCGGACACCAGCCACACGGCGGCGAGGCCGAGCCGTGCGAGCGCCCCGACGACGTCGAGCGGGCGGGCACGGTTCACGAGATCAGCCTAGCCACGTCGGCGAGCACAGACGGTAGCGCCCCGTGTGCGAAAGGTCATCGGCTCCGCGGAAATCTAGGCTTGGGTGATGAGCGGCGTACCCGACCCGACGGACCTTGCCGGGCACGATCACCACCACGCCGACGTGTCGGGTGGATGGCTGCGCGCCGCCGTCTTCGGCGCGATGGACGGGCTGGTCACCAACATCGCGCTCGTCGCGGGCGTCGGGGGCGGCGGCGCCGACCGGCACATGATCATCCTGACCGGGACGGCAGGGCTCGTGGCGGGGGCGTTCTCGATGGCGCTGGGCGAGTTCGCGTCGGTCGACACGCAGAACGACGCCGTCGCCAGCGAGGTGGCGGTCGAGCGTGAGGAGATCCGGATCCACCCGCAGGCCGAGCAGGCCGAGCTCGCCCTGACGTACGAGCGGATGGGCCTCACCCGCCCCACCGCGGAGGCGATGGCCCGGGAGGTGCACGGCAACCCGGAGCTGGCCCTCAAGGTGCACGTCTCGCAGGAGCTCGGCGTCGACGTTGACGAGCAGCCCTCGCCCTGGATCGCCGCCATCTCGTCGTTCCTCTGCTTCTCCGTCGGCGGGCTGATCCCGCTGGTCTCGTTCCTGCTCGGGTCCTCGTCGCTGCCGTTGGCCCTGCTCGTCGGGGCGGTCGGGCTCTTCACGGTCGGCGCGCTCACCGCCCGGTTCACGACACGCGGCTGGCTGCTCAGCGGGCTGCGCCAGCTCGGCTTCGGCGCGCTCGCCGCGGGGGCGACCTACATCGTCGGCATGCTGATCGGGGTGGGGATCACGGGGTAGCCCGCCGCCTCGACGGGCACTCGGTGCCCGAGCACTCCGCCACCGCCTCCTCCGCGGCGGCCGGGCCGGGCGCCGAGGGCAGGGTCTCGGGCGCACGCAGCCAGAAGCCGAGCGCGATCAGCGCCGTGGCGCCGGACAGCGCGAACGCCGCCCCGAACCCGGCGACCTCGGCGAGCGCCCCGGCCAGCACCGGGCCGATGATGGCGCCGAGGTCCGCGGCCATCTGGAAGCCGGCCAGCACCGTGCCGCCGCGAGCACGGGAGCCGATCACGTCGGCGACGGCGGCGTTCATCGGTGGGTTGATCAGCCCGCTACCCATCCCCGCCAGCAGGCTCGCCGCCAGGAACAGGGTGGGATCGGTCAGGAATCCGAGCACGCCGGTGGCGACGCCGGTGACGGCGAGCCCGGCGAGCACGGGTGGGCGGCGACCGCGCCGGTCGGCCAACCGGCCGGCGAGCACGAGCGTGGCCGCGTTGCCGAGGGCGAACACGGCGAGGGCGATGCCACCCCACGCCTCCGGCTGCCCGAGCGCCTCGACCACGAAGAGCGGCACCAGGGCGACCCGCACGCCGAACACGACCCACCCGTTGGCAACGCTGGCGGCGAGCGCCGCGCGGTAGGCCGGGTGGGCCAGCGCGACCCGGAACCGAGCAGGCGGCTCCGCCTCGCCGGCCTGCCCGACGCCCTCCCCGACGCGCCCGCGCAGCAGGAGCAGGGCGATGCACACGACGACCACCAGCACGGCCGCGTACACGAGGAACGGCGCGCGCAGGCTCACGGTGCCGAGCCCACCACCGACGAGCGGCCCGATGACGTTGCCGAGCAGGAACCCGGTGGCCCACATCCCGGAGGCCCGCCCGCGCATGCGCGCCGGCGCCAGCCGGATGAGCAGCGACAGCGCCGACACCGTGAACATCGTGGAACCGATCCCGCCCAGCCCGCGCAGCAGGAGCAACTGCCAGTAGCTCGCCGCGAACGCGCACGCTCCGGTGGACAGAGCCACCACCGAGAGGCCGATGGTGAACGTCGGCACCTCGCCGAAGCGGCTCACGATGCGTCCGCTCACGGGCGCGAACAGCAGCCGGACGAGCGCGAACACGCTGATCACGAGGGACGCCGCCGTGATGCCGACGTCGAACGATCTGACGAACACCGGCAACGTGGGCGCGACGATCCCGTAGCCGATAGCGATGAGGAACGAGGTGCCGACGAGGACCCAGATCTCGCGGGGCAACCGCTCCTTCACCCGCTGGTCGAGACCCGACCTTCCGACCTCGACCACGTCCCGGAACCCTACGCTCGAATGTGTGACGGGTGCTCGGGCGGCCGGCCGGGTACTCGCGGGCCATGGCGGAGTTCGAGGCGGAACGCGGCATGCCGGCCACGGCGGAGCAGGTGTTCGCGGTGGTGTCGGATCTGGACCGGCTGCCGGAGTGGCTGCCGTCCCCGGTGGACGTGCGCCCGACGGGAGACGGCGAGGTGCACGCGGACGTCCCGGAGCGCGGGGTGGACGCCGAGGGCATCGTGCGGGTGCGGGCCGACCAGCTGCGGGTGGAGTGGTCCCACGCACCCGCCTACGCGGGCTGGCTGCAGGTGGAGCACGCCGAAGGCGCCCGCTCCGCGGTGCTGCTGCACCTGTCGTTCCTCGGCGACCAGCCCGAAACGCACGGCGGCCCCGCCGCCGACGACGTGAAGCGCTGGCTGAACGACGCCCTGGCCCGCCTGGAACAAGTGGTCGCGACCAGCACGTGACCCCCGTTCTGTCGGGCCAAGATCGCCGTTCCGCTGCACGCACTGCTGCCCGAACGACCCTGGCCGAACTGAATCGATGACCATGACGTCGTCGCGGCACAGCACGATCGCGGCACAGCACGATCGCGGCACAGCACGATCGCGGCACAGCACGATCGCGGCACAGCACGATCGCGCCAGCACGACCGCACAGACGGCGGACCCAGAAGTCGCCGGTGAGACTGCCGGCGTGAGACGGGGGGGTCCAGGGGGGCGGAGCCCCGCCTGGGCGGGGTCTGGGGGCTGCGCCCCCAGGAAGAACCCGGAACGCCCCCTGGCCCGCGCGTTCCGCGGGCAGGGGGCGCCTAGGGCGTGGAGGTGCCGGGAATCGAACCCGGGTCCTCCGTTGCTTCACGAGGGCTTCTCCGTGCGCAGTCCGCTGTGCCTCTACTCGGATCCACCGGTCATGCGGACGAGCCGGTGTGACGATCCCAGTCGCTGTTCGGTGTCCCCGTCCACCCCGCGACCGGGCGGACGGGTGAGTCCCCTAGCTGATGCCGGGATCCGGGTCGGGAACGCACCCGGGCCGACAGTCCCCTACTGGATCAGGCGGCGAGGGCGAAATCGCCCTGCTTGGCCTGGGCCGGGACGGTGCCTGTATCAGTGGCACTTATTGTTTTGCGACGTATGGTTAACGAGATCATCGTCGCCTTCCTCGGCACGCTTCCCCTCGCTCCGCATCCGGAGTCGAAACCGTTCACCCCCTTCTACGCCCGGCTCTCGGGCGTCCGTGGAGTGTAACGCCCGGGAACGCGTCGTTCATCCCGGTTCCGGTCAGCCGTGCCGCCGCAGCAGGCGGTCGGCGAGGGCGCGAACGGGCCGGTTGTGCGGGTCTTCGCCCGGTTCACGCTGGTCACGGTCGTGCTCACCGGTGCGCTGGGAGGGCACCGCCGGTCCGCGCTTGGCGGGGTCGACCGCCGGGAATCCCCCGCTCGCGCTCGGCCCGTGCCATCCGGTGCCGGACTGTTCCGCTCCGGACCGCGGCTCGTCCGTGTGCGGGGCGGGGTCGGGATCGCGGGCGGAGCGGTCGGGGTCGGTGCGGTCCCGGTCGGTGCGGTCCGGGTCGATGCGGTCCGGGTCGATGCGGTCCGCGGCGGCGCGCCGTTCGTCGGCCACCTCGCGGTCCTGGCGGGCGCGGGCGGCCTGCTCGTTCGCCTCGGCCTCGCGGCGGCGGGCACTCGCGGAGCGGATCTCCGCGTCGTACCGGTGCTCGGCTGCCTCCATGCGCTGTTGCTCGTGCCTGCGTCGCCTGCCCTGCATGGCGATGAGCGCGACCCCGGCGATCACGGCCAACACCACCAGCACGACGACGACTGTCAGCTCCGTGTCCATCGGGGCGGGTACCCGCTGCCCAACATCGACAAGCGGACTGGTCAGAGGCCCAGCAACCGGGTGGGGGCAGAGTGCAGGGCCGAGTGGAGGAACGGGGCACCGAGCCGGGGGTCCGCCGCGGCCCACGCCGCGACCGCGCGCACCTGCTCGGCGTACGGGTAGGGGATGTTGGGGAAGTCCGAACCGAACACGACGCGGTCTGCCACGTCCGCGATCCGGGCGGGCCAGTCCACGGGCAGCGGCGCGAACTGCGTGCTGAACGCCGTGCCGACCATCGTCGTGTCGAGGTGCACGCCCTCGTACCGGTGCACCAGGTCGAGCGCGGAAGCGAAGTCGGGCATCCCGGCATGGGCGAGCACCGCGCGCAGCCGTGGGTGCTCGGCGAGGACCTCGCCGAAGACGTCGAGCCCGGTGTGGGCACCGGGGATCGGCCCGTGCCCGCAGTGCACGACGACCGGAACCCCGGCGTCGGCGAGGAGGCCCCATGCCGGGCGGAGCAGCGGGTCGCGCGGATCGAACCCGCCGACCTGTACGTGCACCTTCGCCACCCGCGCCCCGGCCGCGACGGCGGCGCCGAGGTAGTCGGCGACGTCCGGCTCGGGGTAGAGGGTCGCTGTCGGCACGGCGTCCGGGGTGGTGGCGGCGAACTCCGTGACCCACTCGATGAGCCAGCGCGCCATGCCCGGCTTGTGCGGGTAGACGAGCGGCGCGAACGTCTGCACCCCGAGCTGCCGCAGTGTGGCCACCCGTTCCGGCTCGGGCATGCGGTACTGGATCGGCCATGAGATGCCGTAGTGGGTGGAGGCGTTGTCGAAGTACGCCCAGACCTTGCGCAGCACCGGCTCGGGCAGGAAGTGCACGTGGACGTCGACGATCCCGGGCACGCCGAGTTCGGCGAGGAAGCGCGGGACGTCGTCGTCCCCCTCCGGCGGGGCCGGAACCGTCACCGCATCTCCCGCGCCCGCCCCTTGACCGCGCGCCCGTACGCGCGCTGGATCTCCCGGTCGGCGTCGCGCTTGGCGAGGTCGGTGCGCTTGTCGTAGGCCCGCTTGCCGCGGGCGAGCGCCAGCTCCAGCTTGACCTTGCCCTCGTTGAAGTACAGCGACAGCGGCACGAGCGTCAGGCCGCCCTCGCGCGTCTTGCCGATCAACCGCTCGATCTCGTCGCGATGCAGCAGCAGCTTGCGCGTGCGCCGGGGCTCGTGGTTGGTCCAGCTGCCCTGCGTGTACTCCGGGATGTGGAGGCCGCGCAGCCACACCTCGCCGTCGTCGATCGTGGCGAAGGAGTCGACGAGGGATGCCCGGCCCATCCGCAGGCTCTTCACCTCGGTGCCCATCAGCGCGACGCCCGCCTCGTAGGTGTCGAGGACGGTGTAGTCGTGCCGCGCCCTGCGGTTCTGCGCGATCACCTTGCGGCCCTTCTCCTTCACCTGTCCAGCCTACGCGGCGGGACGGCTCGGGGCCCCCGGGTTACATCCGGACGTACATCCGGAGCGTCGCGTAGCCGGTGACCGCCGCGATCCCTCCACCGATCATCACGAGGATCGGGGCGACCCAGCCGATGTCGGCGAGCTCCACCGGGGGCACCACACCGTTGGCCACGATGCCGGAGAGCAGCTGGTCGATGAACAGGTACTTCCCGGCCAGCAGCCCGGCCACGGCGATCAGGGCCCCGACCACACCGGTGACCACCGCCTCGATGAGGAACGGCAGCTGCGTGTACCAGCGGGTGGCGCCGACGAGGCGCATGACGCCCACCTCGGTGCGCCGGGTGTACGCCGAGACCTGCACCGTGTTGGAGATCAGCAGCAGCGCCGCGATGGCCTGCACGACCGCGAGCGCGAACGTGACGTCCCGGAAGCTGCCGATCATGTCGAACAGCTTGGCTACGACCTCGCGCTGGTCGAGCACGTTGCGCACGCCGACCTGGCCCTCCATCGCCTGACGCACCGCGTCGGCTCCGGAACCCTGATCGGCGAGCCGCACGCGCAGCGTGGCCGGCAGCGACTGCGGGCGGGCCACGTCGGCGAGGGCCTGCCCGGCGAAGAGCTCCTGGAAGTGCTGGTAGGCCTCCTGCTGGCTCTGGAACCGCACCGAGTCGACGAGCGGCGAGCTCTCCAGCGTGTTGCGCAGGTCGGTGCAGATCGGCTGGCTGCAGTCGGGGTCGGCGGCCGAGACGTCCGCGGTGAGGGTCACCTGCACCTCGAAGCGGTCGCTGTAGAGCTGCTCGGTGCGGTCGATCGTGCGCACGGCGAGCAGCCCGGTGCCGACGAGGCCGAGCGAGATCGCGGTGGTGAGCACCATCGCGATCGTCATGGTCACGTTGCGCCGCAGGCCGGTGAAGACCTCCCGGGCGACGAAGTCGGAACGCATGCGCTACCGCCCCACGCCGTAGACGCCGCGCGCGTCGTCCCGGACGACCGTGCCGAGATCGAGCTCGACGACGCGCCGGCGCATCGAGTCGACGATCGAGTGGTCGTGGGTGGCCATCAGGACGGTCGTGCCCGTCCGGTTGATCCGTTCCAGCAGCAGCATGATGTCCTGGCTGGTGTCGGGGTCCAGGTTTCCCGTCGGCTCGTCGGCCAGCAGCACCTGGGGCCGGTTGACGAACGCCCGCGCGATCGCGACGCGCTGCTGCTCACCACCGGACAGCTCGTGCGGCATGCGCCCGGCCTTGCCGGTGAGCCCCACGAGGTCGAGCACCTCGGGCACCACCTTGCTCACGGTGTTGCGCGACTTGCCGATCACCTCGAGGGCGAAGGCGACGTTCTCGCCGACCGTCTTGTTCGGCAGCAGCCGGAAGTCCTGGAACACGCAGCCGATGCGCTGGCGCAGCTTGGGCACGCGGCGCCGCGGGATCTTCGCGACGTTCATGTCGGACACGAAGATGTTGCCCTTCGTGGGCACGTCCTCGCGCAGCAGGAGTCTCAGGAACGTCGACTTGCCGGAGCCGGAGGGGCCGATGAGGAAGACGAACTCGCCCTTCTCCACCGACATCGACACCCGGTCGAGAGCCGGGCGCGTCGAGGTCTTGTACAGCTTGGTGACGCGTTCCAGGCGGATCACGACGGGGAAGGTTACTCGTCGGTCGGTGCCACCCCGTGAACCGACCCACCGTCAGTCGGCGGCGACCTGGCTGCGGCGCCAGCGGATGCCGGCCTCGATGAACCCGTCGATGTCGCCGTCGAGCACGGCCGAGGGGTTGCCGACCTCGTGCTCGGTGCGCAGGTCCTTGACCATCTGGTAGGGGTGCAGCACGTAGGAGCGCATCTGGTTGCCCCACGACGAACCGGCGTCCTTCAGGGCGTTCATCGCCGCCTTCTCCTCCCGGCGGCGCTGCTCCAGCAGGCGCGACTGCAGGACGCGCATGGCGGCTGCGCGGTTCTGGATCTGCGACTTCTCGTTCTGGCAGGACACCACGATGCCGGTGGGCAGGTGGGTGATCCGGACCGCGGAGTCGGTGGTGTTGACGCTCTGCCCGCCGGGACCGGAGGAGCGGAACACGTCGATGCGGATCTCGTTCTCCGGGATCTCGACGTGGTCGGTGGTCTCGGTGACCGGGAGGACCTCGACGCCCGCGAACGACGTCTGCCGGCGACCCTGGTTGTCGAACGGCGAGATCCGCACGAGCCGGTGGGTGCCCTGCTCGACCGACAGCGTGCCGTAGGCGAACGGGGCGTGCACCTGGAACGTGGCCGACTTGATGCCCGCCTCCTCCGCGTAGGAGGTGTCCATGACGTCGACGCCGTAGTCGTGGCGCTCGGCCCACCGCAGGTACATCCGCATGAGCATCTCGGCGAAGTCGGCGGCGTCCACCCCGCCCGCCTCGGAGCGGATCGTCACGAGCGCCTCGCGCGGGTCGTACTCGCCCGAGAGCAGGGTGCGCACCTCGAGGGAGGCGATGTCCTCGCGGAGCTTGGCCCGGTCGGCGTCGGCGTCGGCGACGGCGGACGCGTCGGCTTCGTCCTCGGCCAGCTCGTAGAGCACGGGCAGGTCCTCGAGCCGGCGGCGCAGGTCCTCGAGGCGGCGCAGGTCGCCCTGGGCGTGGGCGAGCCGGCTCGTGACGCGCTGGGCCTCGTCCGTGTTGTCCCACAGGTCGGGCTGGCCGGCTTGGTCGGAGAGGTCGGCGATCTCGGCGCGCAGCGCGGGCAGGTCGGTGACCGCCTCGATGTTCTCCAGGGTGGCGGAGAGGTCCTTGAGGTCCGCGGCGGCGTCGGGGTTCACAGCTGTCCAGGCTACGCGCCGGCTACTCCGGAATGGCGTCGAGGAGCTTGAGCACCGCTCGGACGTGCGCGACCGCGAAGTCGGCGGCCGCCTTCCGGTACGGGTCGCGCTCCCCGCGCGCCACGGTGCGGGCGACCGCGAGCCGCTCGGTGTAGGCCTCCCGGCTGGCGCGCACCAGCTCGGCCCGCTGCTTGGCGGCGAGTGTCCGGGCGTGCAGGAGGCGCAGCACCAGCGGGCTGCGCAAGCTGTCGGCGCCCCGGCCGGCGGCGAGCCACGCGCGGAACGCCCGCTTGCCCTGGGCCGTGAGCACGTACTGCTGCGACGCCCGCGGCCCCTGCTCCCCCCGCTCGAGCAAGCCGGCGGCGGCGAGCACGGGCAGCTCCCGGTAGACCTGGCTGCGCGTGACGGAGAAGAAGGCGCCGAACCGCTCCCCGGCGACCGCCACCAGCTGGCCGCCCGACATCGGGCCTTCGTGCAGGAGGCCGAGCAGCGCGGCTGCGGTGGCGTTCACGGCGGGTGCTCGCGGGGCCGGCATCCGGCCACCGTGCCATCCGAGGCCGCGGATCGCCACGACCGTGTATCACCGTGTTACGACACGTCACAGCGTGCGGGTACTTCACCCGGAGCTCACAGACGGCGCCCCAAGGTACCCGCCAACATCCTGACGAGCGAGGATGGGCGCCCGATCAGACCCGCCCGGCGTAGGCAAGGAGACGCATGGTCCGGTTCCTCGCGCGCCGCCTCGTCAACTACATCGCGCTCTGTCTGGTCGCCACGTTCCTCGCCTTCGGCCTCGCGGCCCTGACGTTCGATCCGCTGGCGAACTTCGCCGAGCGCACCCCGCCGCCGCCGGCCGCGGTGATCGAGGCCAAGCGGGCCGAGCTGCGGCTCGACGAGCCCATCCCGCAGCGGTTCGTCGGCTGGCTCGGCGACGTCGTGCAGGGCGACTTCGGGACCACGGTCACCGGGGTTCCGATCGCCGACCAGCTCTTCAGCCGGATCGGCGTGAGCCTCCGGCTCTTCCTCGTGGGCACGGTGCTCGGCGTCGTGGCCGGGGTGATCGTCGGCGTCGCGAGCGCGGTGCGCCAGTACCGATTCGGCGACTACGCCGCCACGTTCTTCTCGTTCCTCGTGCTGTCGACGCCGGTCTTCGTGATGGCACAGCTGCTCAAGTTCGGCGGACTGCAGCTCAACGAGGCCGCGGGGACGACGATCCTGTACTTCCAGGGCGAGGTGACGCCGAGCTTCCGAGGCAGTGCACCGGCCGAGCTGGTCGACCGCCTGCAGCACCTCGTGCTCCCCACCCTCGCCATCGCGCTCGGCCAGATCGCCTACTACAGCCGCTACCAGCGCAGCGCGATGCTCGACGTGCTCGGCAGCGACTTCCTGCGCACCGCACAGGCCAAGGGCCTCACCCGCCGCCGCGCGCTCTTCACCCACGGCCTGCGCACCGCCCTCATCCCGATGGCTACGCTCTTCGCGTTCGGATTCGGGCTCCTCGTCACCGGAGGCGTGTTCACCGAACGCATCTTCGGCTGGTTCGGGATGGGCGACTGGCTGGTCTACGGAGTGCAGCAGCAGGACACCAACATCGTCGCGATCGTCACGCTCTTCATCGCGATCCTCGTTCTCATCTCGGGCTGGCTGTCCGACGTCCTGTACGCCGCGCTCGACCCGCGCATCAGGATCAGGTGAGAAGACATGTCCGCATCGGTCGAGAGTTCGGGCACCCCGAGCGGGGGCGCCACCGGAGCCGCGCCCGTCGGGCAACCGGCCGATCCCGTCGGCACCTCCCGTGGCCGTCTCGTCGTGCGCCGCTTCCTCCGCAACTGGCAGGCGCTGCTGGGGCTCTCGTCGATCGTGCTGCTGTTCGCGCTCGCCTACCTCGGCCCGCTGGTGAACCAGTGGGGGTACGACCAGCTCGACTACGCAGCATTCCTGACACCACCGTCGGCCGACCACTGGTTCGGCACCACTCAGGTCGGCGCGGACGTCTTCGCCCAGACCACGCGGGGGCTGCAGAAGTCGCTGGTCATCGGACTGCTGGTCGGCCTGATCTCGACGGGCCTCGCCGCGGTCGTCGGCGCGGCGGCCGGCTACTTCGGCGGCTGGGTCGACCGAGCGCTGATGTGGCTCGTGGACCTGCTCCTCGTCCTGCCCTCGTTCCTGATCATCGCCATCCTCTCCCCCACGTTCCGCGGCGAGACCTGGCTGATCTTCGTCGTCCTGCTCGCCGCGTTCGGCTGGATGATCACGGCCCGGATCGTGCGCGGCATGACGCTCTCGTTGCGCGAGCGGGAGTTCGTCAAGGCCGCACGTTTCATGGGCGTCCCACCATGGAAGATCATCTTCAGGCACATCGTGCCGAACATGTCGTCGCTGCTGATCATCGACGCCACCATCACCGTCGGCTCCGCGATCCTCGCCGAGACCGGCCTGTCGTTCTTCGGGTTCGGGGTGCAGCCGCCCGACGTGTCCCTGGGCTCGCTGATCGCCGCGGGTACCGACTCGGCTCTGACCTACCCGTGGCTCTTCCTCTTCTCCGCGGGCTTCCTGGTTCTGGCGGTGCTGTCGGTGAACCTCGTCGGCGACGGCCTGCGCGACGCCCTCGACTCCAGCTCCCAGCGCGCGGGCAAGGGCGGCGGATGAGTATCGCGGAACCCCTGTTCGAGAGCGAGCCTGCGGCGGCGGGCGAACCGGTGCTGGCCGTACGGGACCTCACCGTGTCCTTCCCCAGCGAGGCCGGTCGGGTCGAGGCCGTCCGCGGGCTGGACCTCGATCTCGCGCCCGGTGAGGTGCTCGGGATCGTCGGGGAGTCGGGATCCGGGAAGTCGGTGTCCTCGATGGCCGTCATGGGGCTCCTGCCCGGCCAGGCGAGGGTCACCGGCTCCGTGCGGTTCCAGGGCGTCGAACTGCTCGGCAAGCCGGACGCCGAGCTCTCCCGGATCCGCGGCCGCAAGATCGCGATGGTCTTCCAGGACCCGCTGTCCGCACTCACGCCCGTCTACACGGTCGGCGCCCAGATCGCCGAGGCCCTGCGGGTCCACCGGCGCGGCATGTCGGCGTCCGCCGCGCGGGCACGGGCGGTGGAGCTGCTCGACCTCGTCGGGATCCCCAACGCCGCTGCCCGGGCCGGCGCCTTCCCGCACGAGTACTCGGGCGGCATGCGGCAGCGAGCGGTGATCGCCATGGCCATCGCCAACGACCCGGACCTGATCATCGCCGACGAGCCGACCACCGCGCTCGACGTCACCGTCCAGGCGCAGGTGCTGGAGGTGCTGAAGACCGCGCGGGAGGTCACCGGCGCGGCCATCATGCTCATCACCCACGACCTCGGTGTCGTCGCCGGCACCGCCGACCGCGTCATGGTCATGTACGCGGGCCGGGCGGTGGAGACCGCACCCGTCGACGAGGTGTTCGCGCGCCCGCGGATGCCCTACACCCTCGGCCTGCTCGGGTCGCTTCCCCGGCTCGACGCGGACGAGCGACGGCCGCTGGTCCCGATCGAGGGGCAACCGCCCGCGGTCACCGACATACCCCCGGGCTGCCCGTTCTCCCCGCGCTGCCCGCTTGCCGTCGACCTCTGCCGCGAGGTCGAGCCCGGCCTGGACACCGTCGAGGGCCGGGAGCACCGGGCCGCCTGCCACCGCAGCAGCGAGCTCGAGCGGCGCGACGCCGCCGACGTGTACGGGGCGGAGCCGATCGCCGGACCACCCGAGACCCCGCGTGACCAGCGGGATACCGTCCTGCGGATCGACGACGTGATCAAGCACTACCCGGTCTCGACCGGAGCGGTCTTCCGCCGCCGGGTCGGCACCGTGCACGCCGTCGACGGGGTCGGGTTCGACATCCGGGCCGGCGAGACCCTCGGGCTCGTCGGGGAGTCGGGTTGCGGCAAGACCACCACGCTCATGGAGATCCTCGGGCTCGAGGCACCCGAGCGAGGCGCGGTCGAGGTGCTCGGCCGGGACGTCCGGACCTTGACCGCGAAGGACCGCACGGCGCTGCGGCGGGACGTCCAGGTGGTGTTCCAGGACCCCGTCGCCTCCCTCGACCCGAGGATGCCGATCGCCGACATCCTCGCCGAGCCGCTCGTCACCCACCGCGTGCCGCGCGACGAGGTCCAGCGCCGGATCCCCGCGCTGCTCCAGCTGGTGGGGCTGCGACCGGAGCACGCCAGCCGCTACCCGGCCGAGTTCTCCGGCGGGCAGCGCCAGCGGATCGGCATCGCCAGGGCGCTCGCGCTCGAACCGAAGCTCCTGCTCCTGGACGAGCCGGTGTCGGCCCTCGACGTCTCCATCCAGGCCGGCGTCATCAACCTGCTCGAGGACCTGCGGGTCCGGCTGGGGCTCGCCTACCTCTTCGTCGCCCACGACCTGTCGGTCGTGCGGCACATCGCCGACCGCGTCGCGGTGATGTACCTCGGGCGGATCGTGGAGATCGGCGACGTGCGCACGGTGTTCCGGGCCCCCGAGCACCCGTACACGCAGGCGCTGCTCTCGGCGATCCCGGTGCCCGACCCCGCCGTCGAGCGCTCCCGCGAACGCATCCTGCTCACCGGGGACCTGCCCAGCCCGGCCGAACCGCCGTCGGGATGCCGCTTCCGCACCCGGTGCTTCCGCTACGCCGCACTGGGCGACGCCGACCGGCGGCGGTGCGAGAACGACGACCCGCGGCTGGAACCCCCGCCCGGGAAGGCCCGGGACACCCACGACCACGAGGTGGCCTGCCACTTCGCCGCACCGCACGCCGTGCTGTGACAGGAAGGACATTCCCCATGCGAAGCCGGTCGACCACCGCGCTGGCCGCGCTCGTCACCGTCACCGCGCTCGCCCTGAGCGCCTGTGGCGGCGGATCGGGCGGAGGCGGCGGCGCCCCGGTGGTGGCGCCCGACCAGCAGCAGCAAGGCCAGAACGAGATCAACCCGGTGCCACGGGACCAGATCCCGGACGGCGGCGACCTGCGCTGGCCGCTCGACCAGCTCCCGGACAACTTCAACCGCAACCAGGTCGACGGCACCCTGGGGGTGAACGGCGAGGTCATGTCCGCGCTCATGCCGGGTGCCTTCCGGACTCTGCCCGACGCGACCGTCGAGGTGGACACCGACTACTTCACCTCGGTCGAGCTGACCTCCACCGCGCCCCAGGTCGTCACGTACTCGATCCGGCCCGAGGCCACCTGGGACGACGGCACGCCGATCACCTGGCGCGACCTGCAGGCCCAGTGGCAGGCCCTGAACGGCACGCAACCCGGCGTTCCAGGTCGTCCTCGACCACGGGCTACGAGGACATCGCCTCGGTCGAGCGCGGGGTGGACGACAAGCAGGCCGTTGTCACATTCGCGCGCCCGTTCGGCGAGTGGCGCAGCGTGTTCAGCCCGCTGTACCCGGCGTCCACCAACACCGACCCCACCACGTTCAACAGCGGCTGGATCAACGCCGTGCCGACCTCGGCCGGCCCGTTCCGGTTCGAGAGCGTCGACACCACGGCCCAGACGATCACGCTCGTGCGCAACGACAAGTGGTGGGGCGATCGGGCGAAGCTCGACCGGATCATCTTCCGGGTCGTCGACCGCGGGGCGCTGGCCGACGCGCTGGCGAACAACGAGATCGACTGGTACGCGATCGGCTCGGACGTGAACCTGTTCGCTCGTGCCCAGAGCACGCCGGGCACCGACATCCGGCAGGCCGTCGAGCCGTCGTACAACCACGTCACGTTCGGCGGCGCGCCCGGCTCGATGCTCGAGAATCCCGAGATGCGCCGCGCGGTCGCACAGGGCATCGACCGCCAGTCGATCGCCCGCGCGCTGATCGGCCAGATCGTCCCTGAGACCACCCCGCTGGGGAACTTCATCTACGTGCAGGGCTCGAAGAATTACGTCGACCACGCGCAAGGGGTGGCGTTCGACCCGGCCGCTGCCGCCGCGGCGCTCGACCGGCTCGGCTGGGCGTCCCCCGGTGACGGTCAGGTCCGCACGAATGCCGGGCGTGCACTCACCCTCCGCCTGGTCATCCCAGCAAGCAACCCGATCAGCGAGCGGGTCTCCCAGCTGATCCAGGCCCAACTCGCCTCCGTCGGCATCGGAGTCGAGCTCATCCAGGCAGGGCAGCAGGACTTCTTCAAGCAGTTCGTCACGCCCGGCAACTTCGACATGGTGCTGTTCCGTTGGGAGGGCACGGTTTTCCCAGCCACGTCGACCCGCAACATCTACTCGAGCACGGGTGAGCAGAACTACGGCCACATCTCCAACCCCGAGATCGATGCGCTGTACGACCAGGGAATCCGCGAGCTGGACGACGCGCGCCGGATCGAGATCGGCCAGCAGATCGACCAGCTTCTCTGGCAGGAGATGCCTCAGCTGCCGCTCTACCAGAACACCGGCGCCTACGCCGTGCGCAGCACGCTCGCCAACTACGGTGCGCAGGGCTTCGCCGACGTCAGATACGCCGATATCGGCTTCGTCGGCTGATCGCACAAGAGGAGAACGATGAGGACCCGTTCGCGCCGTCTCGCGGTGGGCGCCGTGGCCATGGCGTTGCTGCTGACCGCATGCGGTGGAGGTGGCGGCGCAGGCGACGACAGCGGTGGGGTCGCCGGTGTCGACGAGCAGCAGCGAGGCGTCAACGACGTCAACCCGGTCGCCAGGGAGCAGGTCCGCGACGGCGGGGATCTCCGCTGGCCCATCGACTCGCTCCCGGACAACCTCAACGTCAACCACGTCGACGGCAACCTGGTCGACACCCGCGACATCGTGGAAGCGCTGCTGCCCGGCGCGTTCGTCCGCGAGGCCGACGGCACCGTGAGCCTCGACGAGGACTACTTCACCTCGATCGAGCTCACCTCCACCGCGCCGCAGGTCGTGACCTACACGATCAACCCCGCCGCCGCCTGGACCGACGGCACGCCGTTGACGTGGCGGGACCTGCAGGCGCAGTGGCAGGCGCTGAACGGCACGAACCCGGCGTACCTGCCCGCCGCCACCGCCGGCTACGACAACGTGGCGTCGGTGGAGCGCGGCGTCGACGACAGGCAGGCCGTGGTCACGTTCGCCACCCCGTTCGCCGAGTGGCGCGCGATGTACGAGCACATCTACCCGGCCGCCACCAACGCCGACCCGGAGGCGTTCAACAAGGGCTGGCTGACCTCCGTCGGCACGACCGCGGGACCGTTCCGGGGCGAGACGGTCGACACCACGGCCCAGACGATCACGCTCGTGCGCAACGAGAAGTGGTGGGGCGAGCCCGCGAAGCTCGACCGCATCATCTTCCGCGACGTCGAGCGCGGAGCGCTGGCCGACGCGCTCGCCAACAACGAGGTCGACTACTACCGCATCGGATCCGACGTCAACCTGTTCGCCCGCGCCCAGGGGATCCCGGGAGTGGTCGTCCGGCAGGCCGTGGAGCCGCTCTTCAACAACATCACGTTGAACGGCGGCCCGGGCGCCGTCCTGTCCGATCCCGCGCTGCGGCGAGCGCTGGTGCAGGGCCTGGACCGCCAGGCCATCGCCACCGCGCTGGTCGGGCAGATCGACCCGACGATCACGCCGCTCAACCAGTTCGTCTTCGTGCAGGGGTCGGAGAACTACGTCGATCACGGCGTCGCCTACGACCCCGCGGCCGCGCGCGACGCGCTCGACGCGCTCGGCTGGGTCTCCCCCGGTGAGGGACAGGTCCGGGTGCGCAACGGGCAGCCGCTGGACATCCGCTACGTCGCGACCGCGGGCAACCCCATCAGCGAGCGGATCGTGGCGCTCACGTCGTCGCAGCTGCGGGCGATCGGCGTCGGCGTCGAGGTGATCCCGGTGGCGTCGGCAGACCTGTTCGACCAGTACGTCACGCCGGGCAACTTCGACATGATCGGGTTCGCCTACTCCGGCTCGCCGTTCCCCGTCACGAGCACCCGGGAGATCTTCGTCTCGGGCAGCGAGTCCAACGTGAGCCGCATCAACACGCCCGAGATCGACGCCCTCTACGCGCAGGCGGGTGCGGAACTGGACGAGGCGGCGCGGATCGAGATCCTGCAACGGGTCGACCAGGCGCTGTGGGAACAGATGCCGTACGTGCCGCTGTACCAGGCCACCGGCGCCGTGGCGGTGCGCGGCACGCTGGCGAACTTCGGCGCCAAGGGGTTCGCCGACGCCGACTACACCGAGATCGGTTTCACCGGGTGACGTGACCCGCGCGCTGCGGTACGGCCTGGTCACGACCGGGCTCGTCCTGGTCGTGTGCGCCGTGCTCGCCGTCGTCGCGGGCACGGCGCTCATGGCCGCGTCGCGACAGCTGGAGACCGTGACCGGCCGGACGGTCGGCACGATCAGCGCGGTCGACGGGAGCCGGGTCGACGTGCGCTGGACGCCGGAGGGCGGCACCGAGCGGACCGACCCCGTCGAGCTCGCCGGGTCGGTGCCCCCGGTCGGCACCCGCACCGAGGTGGCCTACGACCCGGCCGCGCCGGGCGCGCCGCTGATTCCCGGAGCGGCCTTCCTCGCCGACTCGGACAGCGACCTCGGCGACCTGTACCTGACCGCGACCGTCGCCGCCCTGGCGGTTCTCGCCGGCGGCTGGCAGCTCCTGAGCCGCAGGCACGCGGCCGCACGCCCCGCTCGGGGCGTCCCGGTGCGCCGCGTCCGGATCCAGGCCGGGCTCATCGCCCGCAGCTGGCTGGAGACCGAGACGTCGCCCCGCCGCTGGATCCCCGTTCACTTCGACCCGGTGCTCGTCGGTCTCCGGTCGCCCGCCACCGTGCGGGTCCACGGCGATCCATTGCGCGACCGCCTCGTCGCGGTGGACGTGGAGGGGCGGCTGCTCCACCCGTCGGGACCGGTTCGTGCACGGGAGCCGCGCGGCCGGCGCACCGACAACCCGAGCGCGCCGGACGCATCGACGATCGAGCGCATGGGCCGGCTGGCGCCGCTGCACCGGCAGTTCCGCGCGGACCTTCCGCTGCTGCTCCCGGCCCCGATCATCGCCCTGCTCCGGACGTACATCGACGGCGCGGGGATCGCGACGTGGGCGGCAACGACCGCGCTGCTCGCCGCCCTCGCCCTCTGGTTCGCCGCACTCCGCGGCTCGGACCCGAGCTGACCGGCGAGACTGATCTCGTGAATCTCGTCTTCGCCGGCCGTGTGATCGAGTGGCGCGGGCCGTCGCCGTACTACTTCGTCCCCGTGCCGGCCGAGGAGTCCGCCAACATCCGCGAGGTGGCCGCGATCGCCACGTACGGCTGGGGCGTGATCCCGGTCGAGGCCCGGGTCGGCGAGGTCACCTTCACGACGTCGCTCTTCCCGAAGGACGGCGGCTACCTGCTGCCGCTCAAGAACGCCGTACGAAAGCCGCAGGGCCTCTCGGGAGGGGACAGCGTGACCGTGGAGATGACCGTCCGCATCCAGCTCTAGCTTGCAACGGTAGATCGTGATCATGTCGCCGCACGGTGTCGCGTGGGCCGGTGATCTCGAGTTTCGGGTGTCCACGGCTCTCACCACGACCGTGCACACCCGAAACCGGGCCACGAGCGGGTCATGATCGCGAGTATCGGTTGGTAGCGGCTCCGCCCACAGCACCAGCCAACCGAAACCGCAGATCATGCAGGTGTGGCCGAGCGAACCCTGGCCCGGGTGCGCCGCCCGTCGGGTGATCGCCGGTTGGGTGCACGACCGGCCGGATATGGCCGCCCACGCACCGAGCCGGTGATCACTCCCGCCTGAGCTCGCCAGGAGTGGGACGGCGACGGTTCTGGCGCCCTGCAACCACGTCCGCTGATCACGAGCTCGCAGGACCTGCCGGGCAGCGGATGGATGGGGCTCGCTCGGCCGGTGACCGCGACCCGGGTCGAACCCGGCCACCGGCAAGATCACGAAGTCCGGCTGTAGTACTTAGGAGCGCCCTCCTACACGTCCTGCAGCGCCCGGATCGGTGGCACCCGGCCGGCCCTGATCGCCGGCACCATCGCGGCCAGCATCGCGACCGCCACGACCGCGGCCACGAGCCCGACGAGCGGCAGCACCGGCAGCGGAACCGATCCGGAATCGAGCTCGAGGGCCTTGACCGCCAGCACCCCGTAGACGGCGCCGATCACCACGCCCAGCACCGCGGCGCCGGTGCCGCTCAACCCCGCCTCCAGGGCGACCATCGTCCGGACGCCGGGCCGGGACAGCCCGACGGCCCGCAGCAGGCCGGTCTCGCGCATCCGCTCGGTGACCGACAGCATCAGGGTGACCCCGACGCCGACCACGGCGACCAGCAGGGTCATCCCCACCAGGCCCAGGCCGATCATGCTGGCGATCGCCAGCTGGTTCTCCAGCTCGGCGCGAGCGTCGCCCGCGAACCCGACCGTCAGGAGGTCCTCGCTCGCCGCGGCCGCCTCCTCGACCGTGGCGCGGACGGCTGCGCTGTTGGCACCGGGCGCGGGGTCGACCAGCACGGCGTCGCCGTCGGCCCGCGCGACCAGCGTCGAGTCGCCCGAGAGCTGCTCGGCGAACGCCTCGGCGCTGCTCGCGTCCATGGCACCGACGATGATCTCGGCGGGGAACTGTTCGGCGATCTGCTGCTCGGCTCCGGCCTGGACGGTGGCCAGGGCCACCAGGAGCGCCGAGGTCAGGCCGACCCCGAGGGAGAGCACCGAGATCGTGGCGGCGGTGCGGCGCGGGACCTGCGCGGCGTTGGCCGTGGCGAGCCGGCCCGGGCCACGGCCGATCGCGGCGACCAGCCGGCCGACGGTCGCGCCGATGGCCCGCACCAGCACCGGGCCGGCGGCGATGACCGCGGCGAACGCGGCCAACCCGGACACGGCGATCGCGATCATGGCCTCGAACGGCGATCCCTCGGACGCCGACCCGAGCGCGGCCAGTCCCGCGGCAGCGGCGGCGAGCAGCCCGGCGAACACCAGCCTGCCTGCGGTCCGCGGCGCGCCGACCTCGCCCGAGGCGGCCGTGCCGAGCGCGGCCACCGGTGGGATGCGGGCGGCGGCGAGCGCCGGGGCGAGCGCGGCCACCACCGTGGCCAGCACCGCGACCAGCAGCACCCCGGCCAGCATGGGCCAGGACACCACCAGGTCCGGGACGTCGGCCATCCCGCTCCACTGCATCACCGCCAGCAGCCCGTAGCCCGCCAGCATCGCGACGCCGACCCCGACCAGGCCCGCGACCAGGCCGGTGACCACGGCCTCCGCGAGCACGGCGCGGATCAGCTGGCCCTGCCGCGCCCCGACGCAGCGCAGCAATGCGAGCTGGGTACGGCGCTGGGTGAGCACGATCCGGAACGTCGACGCCACCACGACGACGGCCGCGACCACGGCCAGGCCGGCGAACACCCCGACGCCCACCAGCACCGCCGTCACGGCCTCGGCGGCACTCTCGCCCTCGACGGTGCGCTGCTCGTCCCCGGTGACGACCGTGTCGGGGTTGCCGACGACGTCCGCGACGCGCGCGACCAGCTCCGCGGCATCCGTACCGGACGCCGCGGCGACGTCGACCTGCTCGAGCCACCCGTTGACGCTCGCCACGTCGTCGGGCAGGGCGAACATCCGGTTCTGCCCGGCCGGGCCCGGAGGCGCGTCCACGACGCCGGTGATGGCGAACGTCCGCTCCGGTTCCTCGTAGTACTCGGGGATCGTGAGGGTGCCGCCGGCGGCGAGGCCGGTGCGCTCCGCGGTCTGCTCGCTGATGGCGACCTCGCCGGGCCGGTCCGGCAGGCTGCCCTCCGAGGGCGTCTCCAGCCGCGACAACGGCCCGCTCATCGGGTCGGACGCGACGGACCACTCCGCACTCGCCCCGTTCGCGCTCATCGTGGCCGTCGAGGCCCAGACCCCGACGGCCTCCGTCACGCCGTCGAGTGCACCGATCTGCCTGACGAGCTCGGCTTCCGCCGCCTCGTCCAGATCGTCCAGGTCCGAGGCGTCCACCACGACCGCGGCACCGGCCGGCGTGACGACGTCGTCCTCGGTGAGGTAGTCGCGCAGGGTCTCGCTGAACAGCATCGTGCCGGCCGCGAACACCGTGGCGACGATGATCGCGAGCCCGGTGAGCAGGACCCGTCCCGGCTTGCGGCGGGTCTCGGCGAGCAGGACAGCGGATGCGGACGCCGCCACGTCAGGACCTCGCCCGCATCGGGGGCCCGGCGAACTGGCCGTGGGGAGGCGGCCCGGTCGGCTGGCCGTGCGGCGGCGGCCCACCCTGGGGCCCGCCGGCCCGGGACAGCGACGACAGCGCGGCGAGCACGGTGTCCGGCCGGGGGTTCGGCAGCAGGCCGGCCAGCTGCCCGTCGCGGAGCAGGACGACCTCGTCGGCGTACGAGGCGGCGATCGGGTCGTGGGTGACCATCACCACCGTCTGCCCGACGTTGCGCACGGAGCCCCGCAGCAGGTCGAGCAGCTCGTGCCCGCTCGCGGTGTCGAGGTTGCCCGTCGGCTCGTCGGCGAAGACCACCTCGGGCCGGCCCAGCAGTGCGCGGGCCACCGCGACCCGTTGCTGCTGTCCACCCGACAGCTCGGTGGGGCGGTGGCCGAGCCTCGTCCCGATGCCGAGCAGATCGATCAACATCGCGCGCCAGCCAGGATCGACGGCACGCCCGGCCAACCGCGCGGGGAGCTCGATGTTCTGCTCGGCGGTCAGCTGGGGCAGCAGGTTGAAGCTCTGGAAGACGTAGCCGATGCGGTCCCGCCGCAGGGCGGTGAGCTGGGCGTCGTTGCACCCGCTGAGATCGGTTCCGCCGAGCATGACCTGCCCCGACGTCGCCGTGTCCAGGCCGGCGAGCAGGTGCATCAGCGTGGACTTGCCGGACCCGGACGGACCCATGATCGCGGTGAACCGGGCGGCCGGGATCTGCAGGCTCACGCCGTCCAACGCTCGCACCGCGGCGTCACCGCGGCCGTAGATCTTGACGAGGTTCCACGTCGAAGCGGCGACCGGGCGCGCAAGCGGGGGAGCGGGTGCGCTCATGTCTCTCCTTCGGGGGATCGGACCAGTGGTCACAGTGGGGAGCTGTGATCACGGACGGTAGCAATCCCGCCGTCGGCGAACGGTCGCCCGTGCTGCTGAGCTACTCCGGGAGCGTCAGGGCGGCGATCCGCTCACGGTGGGTGTCGGCGTCGCCCCACTGGCCGGCCAGGCGCTTGGCGCGCTTGTAGAAGAAGTGCGCCTCGTGCTCCCAGGTGTACCCGATTCCGCCGTGGTACTGGATCATCGCGGCGGTGGCCTGCAGCGCCACGTCGCTCGCCTTCGCCTTCGCCACGCTGACGGCGAGCGGCGCGTCCGGGAGCAGCTCGTCCACGGCGTGGGCGGCGTACAGGGCGGCGTGCTCGGCCATCGTGACGCCCACGTGCAGGTCGGCGAGCGCGTGCTTGATCGCCTGGAACGAGCCGACCGGCACGCCGAACTGCTCGCGCTCGCGGTCGTAGGCGACGGTGCGGGTGAGCGCCTCGCGGGCGATACCGACGAGGTCGGCCGCCACGAGCACGGTGGCCCGGGCCGAGAGGAGCGCGATCACCTCGGTGGACGAGCCCGGCAGCGCCTCCCCCGCGCCGGCCTCGACATCCGCGAGCCGGGTGGTGCCGTCGTACGAGCCGCGCGAGGTCGCCGCCGCGCCCTCGACCAGCACGAGCCCGGCGCCGGAGCGTGCGACGACGACGTCGGCCACCGCCCCGTACTCCACGGCCGGCAGCACACCCGGCGCGCTGCCGCGCAGGGCAATGGCCCCGACGGCCTCCCCCGCCGCCAGGCGGGGCAGCCAGGTCGACTTCTGCTCGTCGGAGCCCGCGAGCCGCACCGCCTCGCCGGCCAGCACCGTGCCCCGCCACGGCCCGGGCGCCACACCGGCGCCGAGCGCCCGTGCGATCACCTGCGCCTCGACGAGGCCCAGCCCCAGACCCCCGAGTTCCTGCCCGTCGTGCTCCTCGGGCACCAGCACGGCGAGCCAGCCCTGCTCGCCCGCGGCCTTCCACAGCGCCGCCGGGTGCCCGTCGTCATCGGTCGCCTCGACCACGCCCCGAACGGCGTCGAGGTCGAACCGCTCGGCGAGGTAACCGCGCACAGCCGCGTCGAACTCGCGCTGGTCGTCGGTGAGTGCGAAGAACACGATCCCGTCCTCTCCTGGGTCCGACTACCGCGGCAGGCCGAGCACGCGCTCGGCCGTGACGTTGCGTTGCACCTGGGACGAGCCACCCCAGATCGTGACCGACCGGGACCACATCGCCTGGGCGTGCAGCGGGCGCAGGTCCAGGCCGTCGACGGCGTCGAGCGTGGCGTCCTCGCCCAGGATGTCGTCGAAGACCTCCCACAGGTCCTGGAACGCCTCCGACCACTGCAGCTTCGTCATCGAGGCCTCGAACCCGAGATCGCGCCCCTGCTCGACCTGGGTGAGCACGTACATCGCGTGCAGCCGCAGGCACTCCAGCTCGGTGAGCACGCGGGCGAGCTTGCTGCGCACCACCGGGTCGTGGTGTCGCCCCAGCCGTTTCGCGACGGCGGCGATCTCGTCGTACTGGTGCCGGAACTCGGTGTACTGCGCGATCCCGGACGCCCCGCGCTCGAACGACAGCAGCAGCATCGCCGTGCGCCAGCCGTCGCCGAGATCGCCGAGCGACGCCGTGGCCGGCACGCGGGCGTCGTCGAAGAACACCTCGCCGAACTCGCTCGCCCCGCTCATCTGCTTGAGCGGGCGGGCGTCCACGCCCGGCTGGTGCATGTCGATGAGCAGCATGGAGATGCCGCGGTGGCGCTGGGAGCCGGGTTCGGTGCGGACGAGCGCGAAGATCCGGTCGCCGTGGACGGCGTTGGTGGTCCACACCTTCTGCCCGTTGACGACGAAGTCGTCACCGTCGCGGACGCCGCGGGTGGCGATCGCGGCGAGGTCGGACCCCGCGCCCGGCTCGGAGAAGCCCTGGCACCAGATCACCTCGTTGCGCAGCAGCGGTCCGATGATCTCCTTCTTCTGCGCGTCGCTGCCCAGCGCCATGACGGTGGGCGCGAGGAACGTCAGCCCGAGCGCGTTGACGGTGCGCGGCGCGGCGGCGCGCACCATCTCCTCGTCGTAGATGGCCTTCATCCCCGGCGTCCCGCCGCGGCCGCCGTACTCGGTGGGCCAGGCGATCCCGGCGAACCCGGCCTCCGCCTTGCCGCGCTCCCAGTCCCGTCGCAGCTGGAAGCTCTCGTCGACGTCGAGCGACTCCCAGAAACCGGGCGTCCAGTCGTCCGGGACGTTCGCCTGCAGCCACGCCCGCAGCTCGCGGCGGAACTCCTCCTCCGCTGCGGTGTACGTCAGGTCCATCGCGGCCTCCTCGGGCGCGTACCGGCGACTCCGGACCCACCTTGGCATACCGGCGGGTAACCCGCGCCGCTCCGGCACGGTGGGTGAGCTTGGTCGGCATTCCCAGGTACTCTCCGCGTATGCGCACTGAGCGGGTGACGGTGAGCCTGCCGGCCGAACTGGTGGCGGAGGCTCGCGACGCCGTGCGGAACGGAACCGCCCCGAGCATCTCCTCCTACATCGCCGAAGCCGTGTCGGCGCGGCAGCTGCGCGACCGGTCGCTGGCCGCGCTGGCCGACCTCTACGGCGGCCCCCCGCCTCCCGACGAACTCGCCGAGGCGCGCCGAACCCTGCGCCTGGTGCGTCGAGCAGCCACCGTCTGATGCGCGCATGATCGGCGGGCGCGTCCTCGACGCCACCGCCCTCGCCGCCTTCGCCGTCGGACGCCCGGTGTACGTCCGCGCGCTGGTCTGGGCGGCCGTCGAGGAGAACATCGTGCTCGCCGTGCCGAGCGCCGCTCTCGGCCGCGCATGGTCGATGCTCGAGCCCGAGCACCACCCAGCCCTGCAGGTGCTGCTCGACCTGCCCAACACCGTGATCGACGAGCTCGGCCCGGCGTCGGCGCAGGAGTCCGGCCTGCTACTGGCCGCGTCCGGGCAGGACGACATCGTCGCCGGGCAGGTCGCCGCCAGCGCCAAGCGCCGGGGCTGGCCCGCGGTCACGGGCGAACCGGGCGCCCTGCGCAAGCTGGACACCACGGTGACGATCGAGGAACTGCCCTAGACCCGGGCGGGGGCGGCTAGTGATCGTTCCGAGGTGACGGTGGAATGCCCTGCTCAGGGCGCTGCGCCGGGTCTCGGAGCGATCAAGCGTGTCGTTTCATGGTCGGTTTGGCGCGCCGTCCCCCACCCGGACCGGACGGCAGACCCACACCGTTAGCCACTGGTGGGACCACCCCGGTTCGCGTCGACCTCGCCACCTGGGACGTGGCCGAGTTGGCAGAACTACCGAACCCCGTGGTTGCGTGGACGGCCGTCCCCGACGCGGGGGCACGGCGGTTCTGGACGAGACCGTCACTGCCGGGTACCTACGCAACTATCCTGTGGTGCCGAACGTCGGTTGATCTCAACGCAACGTCCGATGGTCAGTCGGCGAGGGTCGAACCGGACCACAGCCAGTCCCTACGCACTCCACGGGACGGTCTCGTCCGCGACCGCCGTACCTCCGCGTCGGGGACGGCCCGCAACGTGACCACGGGGTTCGGTAGTGCTGCCCACCCGGCCGCGTCCACAGGGTGCGGGTTGGGGTAAACGGGTGGGCTCACGAGGAAGGCCCGTTGACGGGGTGGCTGCGTGCGCAGCGAGTCGGGGACGGCGCGCCCGAGCGACGGTTACTTGATCAGGCAGACGCGGGCGACCACCACGTCGTCGACCGATCTCAGCCGGCCAACCTCGCGCGGAGCTGCGTGAGCGACTCCTCCTCCAGGCCGTGGGCGCGGAGCCAGCCCGCGGCGCCGCCGTGCTCGGCGTCCAGGTGCGCGAGCACCTCGGCCATCGCCTCGGCCCGCGGCAGGTGCGGGGTGAGGTCGGCCGGCATCGGCTCCCCCGACGCCGTCGTCCAGCGCCGGAACAGTGCCTCGATCCGCTCGCCGGACAGCGCGTAGTCGGCCACCACGGCATCGCGCTCGACGCCGACGGCGTCCAGCACCAGCGCCACGAGCACTCCCGTGCGGTCCTTGCCCGCCGCGCAGTGCACGAGGGTGGGGCCGGCGGCGGCGAGCCGCCGGACGGCGATGACGACGTTCTCGGCGCGGTCGCGCAGGTAGCCGAGGTAGTGGCGGACGAGTGGGTCCACATCGTCCTCGGTCTCGGGGAATTCGCGCCCCTCCTCGGGGATGAAGCTCAGTGCGACGGTCTCGACACCTGCGTCCGCGAACGCCGCGGGGGTCTCGGAACGGTCGATCTCGCGCTGCGTGCGCAGGTCGAGCACGAGTCGCAGCCCGAAGTCGTCGACGAGGTGCGCGATGGACGAGGACGTGCAGTACCTCAGGGACGCGCTGCGCAGCAGCACACCGCGGCGGGTGGTGCCACCGTCGCGCAGCGGCAGACCGCCGACGTCGCGGATGTTGTCGAGACCTTCCAGGGTGAGCCAGCGCTCCACGGGTGCAGCCACGCCATCACCCTCGCATGGCGGAACGGCATCAGACATCGACACGTATCCTGTGTCAGGTGGAGCAGGAACTGGTGGCCGCGGCGCTGATGGCGGCCCGCACGCGCGGGCGCGATGTCGCGGACGTGCCGCTCGCGGCCATCGCGGCGGCGGCGGGTATGTCCCGCAGCACGCTGCTGCGGCGGCTCGGTGGCACCCGGGCACCACTGGACGAGGCCGTGCGGCGAGCGGGCGTCGATCCGGGAGGCCGGCCGCCGGCGCGGGAACGCGCGATCACGGCAGCCGCCGAGCTCATCGCCGGGCAGGGCCTCGGTGCCACCACGTTGGACGCCGTCGCCGCCGCGGCCGACTGCGCCCTGCCCACGCTGCACGGCCTCTTCGACGGACGCGACGGCCTGCTCACCGCGGTGTTCTACCGCTACGGCCCGTTGCCCGACCTCGAGGCGCTCGCCGCCGACCCGCCGGACGACCTCACCGAGCTGGTGCGCGAGGTGCACCGCGCGATCATCACCGCGTTCGCACGGGAGCCGCGCGTCCTGCCGGCGATCTTCGCCGACGCCTGCGGGCGGCCCGGCGGGCCGGGGCAGGAGATGCTGAAGGCGATGATCCCGCGCACGGCGGAGAGCCTGCGGGCACTGCTGGGCGTACACATCGCGGCCGGCCGGATGCAGCCGCTCCCGTTCCCGCTGCTCGTCCAGCTGCTGCTCGGCCCGATCACCACGCACATGCTGCTGCGCCCGACCCTGGAGACGGCTCTGGGGGCCGAGCTCCCGTCCGTCGAGGAGATCATCGAGACGCTCTCCGCCGCCTATCTCCGCGCGGTCACGCTCTGACGTCTCGGCGGTCCGCACCGCCCGTCCGAGCATGATCGACCGTCACTCGATCGAGGAGGCCGGGGGCGAGCGGGGATCCCGGCCGACGGCCCCGGTGTGCCGGTCGGCGACGAGTCGACTGCGGAGGGGTACATGCTGGTCCCGGCCCTGACCGGTGATCATGGAGGTGGGCGGGGGGCATGACCCGGCGCACGTGCTGAACGAGTGCTGCGGGCCACACCGTAGGCTGCGGCGAATGAGTGACCGACGGAGCTCACGCAGAGTCGCCGCCCGGACCCGAGGAACTCGATGACGGACCCCCGCGCCAACCTGATCCGCCAGCAGCTCGCCGACCTCGGCAGGAGGCACGCCGCAGAGGAGAACGCCAAAGCGGCCACACCCCGCGCCACCCGCGTACTCATCATCGGGAACTTCGGCAACGGGAACACGGGCGACGAGGCGATGCTCGCCCGCACCCTGCAGGAGCTGCCGGAGGACACCGAGGTCCGCGTGGTGTCCCGCAACCCCCGGATGGTGGAGGCGTTGCACCGCGTGCCCGCCGTCGCCATGGAGGGCATCCCCTTCGTCAAGGCGCTGAAGTGGTGCGACGGGATCGCGATCGTGGGTGGCGGCCTGTTCGGCACCGGCGCCTCCTCGCTCGTGAAGGCCCTTCCCGCCATCGTGTGGGCCGCCACCGCCCGCGGGCGCGACATCACCTACCTGGCGATCGGCGTGTACCCCGGCACCCCGGACCGGGTGCTGGAGCTGCTGCGCCGCTCCGTGCGCAAGCCGGGGCGCATCAGCGTGCGCGACGAGGTGTCGGCCGCCGTGCTCGGCGACCGGATCGTCGCGCCCGTGGTGGGCGACCTCGCGATGGGTCTCAAGGCTGCCCCGCCCGCCGACGCACGGCGCGCGCTGGCCGCCGCAGGCGTCGACCCGGCGGTGCCGCTGCTGCTGGTGGCCCCGAAGGCGCTGCCCAACCCGATCCTGGTCGACGCGCTGCAGGACGCCGCGGAGATCCTCGCCCGCCGCTGGATCGATCGCGGCGGCGCGGTCGCGGGCCTGGCGATCAGCACCCACGCCGACTACGGCCTCGGCCTCGCCCGGCGCGACGAGGTGCTGGTGAACGAGCTGGGCAAGCGGCTCGGGCGCCCGGTGCCGGTGCTCGGCCCGCAGCTGGAGCCCACCCTGGCCAAGGCCGTGGTCGGAGAGGCCGACGCGCTCTTCGGGCTGCGCATCCACTCCCTGGTCTTCGCCGTCTCCACCGGGGTGCCCTGCCTGGGCGTCGGCTGGGAGGAGCGCACCACGGCGTTCCTGGCCGAGCACGAGCAGTCGGCGATCAGCACCCGGCCGCCGGTGGAGGACCTCCACAACTGGGTGGACCAGACCCTTCCGGCCCGCTGGTCGGCCCGCCCGCGCCTGCTCTCCTCGTAACGGGGGCCGCCGGAGGGGTCTGGGGTCAGACCCCTTCGGTGGGCGTCCGGCGCAGCATCGGCGGGAGCAGGCGGGCGCCGGGGCCCAGGTCCGACACCCGGTCCTCCGGGTTGTAGAGCCGGCAGCGCTTCAAGGACAGGCAGCCGCAACCGATGCACGAGTCGAGGCCGTCCCGCAGGGCGACGAGGGCCTGGATCTGCTCGTCGAGCCGCCCGCGCCACGCCTTCGACAGCCGGGACCAGTCCGCCTTCGTCGGGGTGCGCCCGTCGGGCAGCTGGTCGAGGCCCTCACGCACCTCGTCCAGCCCCACGCCGATCGTGCGGGCGGCACGGATGAACGCGAGCCTGCGCAGCACCGAGCGCTCGTAGCGACGCTGCCCGCCCGAGGTCCGGGTGGTCTCGAGCAGGCCCTCGCGCTCGTAGTACCGCAACGCCGACTGGGGGAAGCCGCTGCGGTGCGCCACCTCCCCGATGGTGAGCAGGTCCTTCGTGTCCACCGGGCTGTCTCCTCCTTGACTTGAACCTGACTTCAAGTCGCACGGTACAGGCATGAGCAACGCCACCGCCATCGTCACCGGCGCGGGACAGGGCTTCGGCCTCGCCCTGACCGCCGCACTCTCCGCCCGCGGCACCACCGTGCTCGCCTGCGCCCGCGACGCCGACCGCCTGCAGGCCGCCACCGCGTCCCTGCCGGGGGTCGTCCCCCTTCCCGGAGACGTCACCGACCCGGCGTTCCGGGCCCAGCTCGTGGCCGCCACCGGAGGGCGGCTCGACCTCCTCGTCCACAATGCGGGAGAGCTGGGTCCGTCGCCGCTGCCCACCCTGGAGCGCTACCCGCTCGACGCGCTGCGCGGCGTCCTGGAGACCACCGTGCTCGCCCCGCTCGCGCTCACCCAGACCGCGCTGCCCCTGCTGCGGGCGTCCGACACCGGAACGATCGTGACCCTCAGCTCCGACGCCGCCGTGGACGCGTACGCCGGCTGGGGCGGCTACGGGGCCGCCAAGGCCGCGCTCGACCACCTCGCCGCGGTACTCGCGGTGGAGGAGCCGGACCTCCGGGTGCACGCGTTCGATCCCGGCGACATGCGCACCGCGATGCACCAGCGCGCCTTCCCGGGCGAGGACATCTCCGACCGTCCCGAGCCGGAGACGGTGGTGCCGGCGCTGCTGCACCTGCTCGACGGGCGCCTCCCCAGCGGCCGCTACCGGGCGGCCGATCTCGCGTCCGCGGCCGCGAGCGCGCGATGAGAGCCGGGGCCGCGACCACGTTCACCGTCCCGCCCGAGCTGTCGGCCACCGAGCCGCCCGAGGCCCGCGGCCTCGCCCGCGACGAGGTGCGCCTGCTCGTCGCCCGGGAACGCGGCCCGTTGCGGCACACGACGTTCCGGGCGCTGCCGGCCGCCCTGCGCCGCGGCGACCTGGTGGTCGTCAACACCTCCGACACCGAGCCCGCCGCCGTCGACGGCCACCGCGGCGACGGCGAGCCCGTCACCGTGCACGTGTCCGGCCCGGCACCGGACCACTTGCACGTCGTCGAGCTGCGGACCCCCGACGGGCGCCGGGTGACCGACGGCGCGGCCGGCGAGAGCATCGTGCTGCCGTGCGGTGTGGTGGCCACGCTACTCACCGGGCACCCCGATCCCCACGTCGCCACCGGCAGCAGGCTCTGGCGGGCCCGCATCCCCGTGGCGGGCGGGCTGCGGTCCTGGCTCACCGAGGTCGGCCGGCCGATCCGCTACTCCTACGTGGACCGGCCATGGCCGCTGGACACCTACCGCACGGTGTTCGCGCGCTCGGAGGCGGAGTTCGGCAGCGCCGAGATGCCGAGCGCGGGCCGGCCCATCACGCCCGCGGTGCTGACCGCCCTGCACGCCCGGCGCGTCGGCGTCGTCCGGCTCGTGCTGCACACCGGGGTGTCGTCACCGGAGGCCGGAGAGGTGCCGCTGCCGGAGCGCTACCGCGTGCCCCCGGAGACGGCGGACGCGGTGAACGCCACCCGCGCGGCCGGCGGGCGCGTGGTCGCCGTCGGCACCACGACGACGCGGGCGCTGGAGGCGGTCGCTACGCCGGACGGGCACGTGTCCGCGGGGGCGGGGTGGACGCGCCTCGTCCTCGGCCCCGAGCGTCCCGCCCGGGTGGTCGACGGCCTCGTCACCGGGTGGCACGAACCGGAGGCGTCGCACCTGTTGCTGCTCGAGGCGGTCGCCGGCCCACGGCTGGTGACCAGGGCGTACGCCGCCGCACTGGAGCACCGGTACCGCTGGCACGAGTTCGGCGACTCGTGCCTACTCCTTCCGGCCCAGTCCGTTCGTCGCGCTGGGTGACCGCTCGTCGCGTTAACGGATCATCCCGCTTGGTTGCCTCGAGCCGACGAACGGCAGGTGAGCTGCGCCGAAACGCATGGCCAGCACTTGTCGGGGAACTGTGCACCCCAATAAAGTCTCGCCCAGCGTCACGATCCGATCACGGGCATCAACTGGACCGGACTCCCCACCCGGTCCCCGGACCCCCGACCGGCAGCCCGCGAACGGATCGCTCCCCAGCGCTGGAAGGGCTTTTACGTGGCAGGACACCGCTCCCCCCGTGGTGCTCGTGCGCCCCGCACCGCCGGCACCACCGGTAGCACCGGCACCGGCCGTCATCAGGCGACGCACCGGCCGGCGCCCGCAGGCCCGTCCCTCGGCACCACCGTGCTCGCCACCACCGCCGCCGTCGGCGCCGTGGCCACCGGTGCGTTCACCGCGATCGTCCCCGCCCTCGAGGACGGCACCGCCACCTCGGCCGCCGCCGACGGCCCCTATGACGCGGCGCTCGCGGCCAACAGCATGGCCCTCGACGACATCGCGTCGGCCGTATCCATGGTCCCGGTCGAGCTCGCCGCGGAGTCCGAGTCCGTGGAGGACCACGTCTCCCGGGTCGTGCAGGCCGCCGATCTGGCCAAGCTGCACGCCGAGCAGGCGCGCGAGCAGGCCGAGCGGGACCGGATCTCCGCCCTGATCGAGCGCGGCGGCGTCGACGGCTGGATCGCCGAGGCCCTGCAGATCCTCGAGCTGCCGCAGTCACTCGCCCCCAGCGTCAAGAAGATCGTGATGGCCGAGTCGGGCGGCAACCCGCGCGCGATCAACAACTGGGACGCCAACGCCCGTCGCGGCACCCCGTCCCAGGGCCTGATGCAGACGATCCCGACGACCTACAAGCACTACGTGCACCCCGAGGTGAAGAACCGGCCGATCACCGATCCGGTCGCGAACATCACCGCGGGGATCCGGTACATGATCGACAACTACGGGATGAGCACGCTCGAGCGCGGTGGCCGCAGCAGCAGCGCCGGGAGCTACGTCGGTTACTGAGCCCCACCCGGGCACCGGGCGGCCCGGCCTCACCACCCCACCTGTCTCGTTCCGCCCGGAACTGCAGGGCCTGCGTGCCCTCGCCGTCACGCTGGTCGTGGTCCATCACGTCACCACCGGCCGGGTCTCCGGCGGTGTCGACGTCTTCTTCCTCATCTCGGGCTTCCTGCTCACCGGGCAGCTCGCCCGCGCTGCCGCGCGCGGCCGGATCGACCTGCGCGCACGCTGGAGCCGGATGGTCCGCCGGTTGCTGCCGTCGGCCACCGTGGTGCTGCTCGCCACCGTCGTCGCCGGCGCGATCCTGCTGCCCGAGACGCGATGGCCGCAGACCGTGCGCGAGGTCGTCGCCAGCGCTCTGTTCATGGAGAACTGGCAGCTCGCCGCGGATGCTGTGAACTACACGGCGCGCAGCAACACCACGAGCGTCGTCCAGCACTTCTGGTCGCTGTCGATCCAGGTCCAGTTCTTCCTGGTGTGGCCGCTGGCCGTCGCGCTCGTGACGCTCGTGGCCCGCCGCTCACCGCACCGCCTGCACGCGCACCTGACGGCCACGCTGATCGGTCTGTTCGCGGCGTCGCTCTCGTTCTCCGTCGCGCTCACGGCGACCGATCAGCCACTGGCCTACTTCCACTCGCTCACGCGCCTGTGGGAGTTCGCGATGGGCGGGCTGCTGGCGCTGTGGATCGATCGCTTCCCGTGGACGCGCACCGAGCGGGTCGCGTTCGGCTGGGTCGGCGTGCTCGGCCTGGTCGCCTGCGGCTTCGTGCTGGACGGCGGCTCGATGTTCCCCGGCTACGAGGCGCTGTGGCCCACGCTCTGCGCGGCGCTCGTACTGCTCGGCGGGGTCACGCGGTCCCGCTACGGCGTGCACCGGTTGCTCGTGCTGCGCCCCGTGCAGTTCCTCGGCGGCGTGAGCTACCCGCTCTACCTCTGGCACTGGCCGATGCTCGTGCTCTTCATGGTGGCCCGCGACCAGGACGAGATCGGCGTCCTCGGCGGGATCGCCGTGATCGCCGTGTCGGTCGTGCTCGCGGTGCTCACCTCCCGCTTCGTCGAGAGCCCGCTGCGCCGGCCGCGCATCAGCGACGGCGACGCGTACCGGTACGGGGCGGCCGCCGTCACCGTCGTGCTGCTCGCCGCGGCGGTCTGGCAGTTCGCCGCCGCACAGCGCGAGATCCCCACCGACGGGCTCGGCGGGCCGCAGTACCCCGGCGCGGCGGCGCTCGTCGACGGCGAACCCGAGCCGGCGCCGCTGATGCCGGCGCCGGTGTCGGTGTACGAGGACTGGGTCTGGGTCCAGGACTGGGACTGCACGCCGCTCGCCGAGGTCCGCTCCGACATCTGCACGCAGCCGGTGGAGGCACCCCCGGAGCGGCGGATCCTCGTGGTCGGGGACTCCCACCTGGAGCAGCTCATCGCCGCCCTCGTCCCGATCGCGCGGCAGCACGACTGGCAGCTCATCGGCGCACTGCGCGGGGCGTGCCCGTTCTCGACGGCGTCCGAGGTGGACCCGAACGACGCCGAGTGCGTCGCCTGGAACGCCGCCGTCACCGACAAGATCGCCGAACTACGCCCGGACGCCGTCGTCACCCTCGCCACGCGAGACGTGCGCAGCGGCCCCACCGAGCAGACGCCCGCGGGGTTCGTCGAGCAGTGGTGGCGGCTGTACGACCTCGACATCCCGGTGCTGGCGGTCCGCGACAACCCGCGGTTCGCCTACGACGTGCCGGACTGCGTCCGCCAGCACGGCCGGGACGAGGACCCCTGCGGGGTGGACCGCGACGCCGTCTACGCATCCGACCCGCCGTACACGCTGCTGCCGAACGTGCCGCCGAACGTGAGCTTCCTCGACCTGGCCGACTACCTCTGCGACGACACGCGCTGCCCCGCCGAGATCGGCAACGTGCTGGTCTACCTGGACGACAACCACCTCACGGCCTCCTACGCCACCACCATGGCCGCCGTGATCGAGGATCAGGTGGTGGCCGCCGTCGGCGGCTGAGCCGCCACCCGGGCGCGTTGCCCACCCACCGCCACGACGTCCCCGGACCGCAGCTGCGCACCCCTCCGCGTCTCCAGCCGCCCGTTCACCTGCACCTGCTCGGCTTCCAGCAGCTCGCGGGCGTGCACGCCGTGCTCGGCGAACCCGGCCAGCTTGAGGAACTGGCCGAGCCGGATCGGGTCCTCGACGATCGGGACGTCCTGGATCGGTGGGCGGCTCACCCGGCCATCCTCCCCCAGCCGTCGACAGATGCGATTGCGCCCCGCTGACGGGCTCGGATGCGGAGCAAGTGCTCATCCAGTGAGCACCTTTCGGCGATACACCGAGACATCGACGGCGACGGTGACGTCGACCAGCTCGGGGAGGCCCGCGATCGTCCGGGCGAGCTCGTCGTCGGACAGGTGCCGGGCCGTCGGGCCCATGGCCGTGACGTCGTGGACGTCCTCGTGGCGCAGCGCGACGTGCCGGATCACCGATCGGAGCGCGATGCGCTCGAACCGGCGGAACGAGCCGGCCAGCCGCTCCGCCTTCCGCGGATCGATCCCGATCGCGCCGACGAGCCGGCCGAGCTCCTGCAGGTGCGTCGGGTGAGGGCTCGCCACGACGACGACGCCGCCGGGCGCGAGGATGCGCTCCACCTCCGCGACGCCCCGGGGGGCGAACACGCTGAGCACCACGCCCGCCATGCCCGTGCGCACCGGGAGCATCCCCCACACGTCCGCGCCGATCGCGGCAGCACGCGGGTGGGCCCTGGCGGCACGGCGCAGAGCGGGCGTCGAGGCCTCGACGCACAGCCCGTAGCGGTCCGGGCAGCCGTCGAGGACGGCCGACAGGTGGTGCCCGGTGCCACCGGCGAGGTCGACCACGATGCCGTCGCCGGCCGGGACGTGCTCGGCGGCCAGCTCGGTGATCGCGGCGGTCAGCGGCCGGTAGTGGCCGGTGTCGAGGAACCGCTCGCGGGCGGCGACCATCCGGGCGTCGTCGCCCGGGTGGCGCCGGTGGCCGCTGATCAGGTTGAGGTAGCCCTGGCGGGCGATGTCGAAGGCGTGGCCGGCCGGACACAGCAGGCGGCGACCGTCACGCTGCAGCGAACCGCCGCAGCTCGGGCACTGCAGCCGGGTGGCCACCACGTCGAGGGCCGAGAGGTCGGGGTAGGGGTCGGAGGGCACAGGTGCCATGTCCGCGTCGTCCCGTCGCGTCGCAGGGGAACTCGCGGCGGCGCCACGTCTGCACGCGTGCCTCGGATCGGCACGCATGAGAGGCCGACCGGCCAGCGCCGGTCGGCGGGGGGCACCGCCTCAGGCGAAGCGGGGGCGCTTGATCAGGGCATGACCCATGACGCAGAAGCTACCGCGTCGTTCACTCCGGGATCGAGCGAGTCCCGTCGTCGGCGCCGGCGAGACTCCACAACGTCTCGAGGTAGGTCCGCCAGATGGCCTCCGCATCAGCGGGACGGACGCCCGCACGGAGCACGGCCAGCCGACCGGGGACGTAGAGGGCTCGCAGCGCCCGGGCCAGGTCGGCCACGTCGCCCGGGGCGCAGAGCAGACCGTCGACGCCGTCGCGCACGGTCTCGGGGAAGTTCCCCACGCTCGTGGCCACCGTCGGCAGCCCGTGCCAGTGGGCGAGCGCGACGAGCTGCGACGCCGTGGCCGTCCGGTACGGCAGCACGAGCGCGTCGAACCCGGCGAACAGCGCCGGGATGCGATCCGCCGGCAGGTACTCGGGGGTGACGTGGACGCGCTCGCCGAGACCCAGCCCGTCGATCAGCGCGTTCAGCCGCGCACGGTCCTCGTAGAACTCCCCGACGATGGCGAGTTCCACATCCGGGAGCAGCGCCAGGGCCCTGAGCAGGACGTCCACGCCCTTGTAGCGCCGCACCTTGCCGAAGAACAGCAGTCGCCGCATCGGCGGGCTGTCCGGTCCGACCTGCGACCGGGCCGTTGCCGGCAGGTGCGGGGGCAGCGCCGCGACCGCAACCGGTCGATCGGTGAGCCGTCGCAGCGCGGCCCGCTCGGCCTCGGTGTGCACGAGGATCGCGTCGACGGACCGCATGAGCCGCGACATCAGCACCCGGTCGCCCGGCCGCGGTTCGTGGGGAACCGCGTTGGCGCAGATGACGACGACCCTCGTGTGCCGCCCCGCGGCGCGGGCGATGCCCGCCAGGGCAGGGGCCTGGAACGGAACGTAGTAGAGCAGGACGACCACGTCCGACGCTGCCGCGGCCCGCCGTCCGGTTCGGCCCCAGTGAAGGGGGTTCCGCCACGACAGCGGCTCCTGAACGGTCGGGTAGACCTCGGCCTCGGGCGTAGCCAGTGGGCGGAGCTCCGCCGGGAGGAGCTTGGCCGGGCCCTGCCGGGTCCAGGTCCGCACGTGGACCGTGTGGCCGCACGCAGCGAGGCGGTGCGCCAGCTCGTTCGTGAGGAGCGGGATGCCGCCCCGCCACGGGAAGGCCGGCCCGATCAGCGTGATGCGCACGGGATCGCGGGCTCCTGGACGTCAGAGGGGACGCTCCAGTCTAAGGTGCCGGCATCCTGATCATGGCCGTCACGGCGTGTCGACCCACCTAATCTTGATTGATTCCAGAAAGTGGTCCACACTCGTGGCGTGCCGACGACTGCGGACTTCGAGCGCATGCTGCGTGAGGCCGCCCTACGGGTGACGCGTCCTCGGCTGGCGGTGCTCTCCGCGGTGCACGAGCACCCGCACGCCGACACGAGCTCGATCATCGCAGCAGTGCGTGACGATCTCGGAGAGGTGTCCCACCAGGCCGTCTACGACGTGCTGCGAGCGCTGACCACGGCGGATCTGGTGCGGTGCATCGAGCCGCCGGGATCCGTGGCGCGCTACGAGGCCCGGGTCGGGGACAACCACCACCACATCGTGTGCCGGTCGTGCGGCGCCATCGCCGATGTCGACTGCGCCGTCGGTCCCGCACCCTGCCTGACCCCGTCCGAGAGCCATGGATTCGTGGTCGACGAGGCCGAGGTCGTCTACCGGGGTCTGTGCCCCGCTTGCTCCACCACCACCACCACCACCACCACCGATTCCCGGAAGGATTCCCGTGTCTGACAGTCATGACGCAGTGATCGGCGAGTTGAACGAGGAGAGCGCCGGAGGGTGCCCCGTCTCAGCCGGGCGCCGCAACCACCCCACCGAGGGGGCGGGGAACCGCGACTGGTGGCCGAACCAGCTCAACCTGAAGATCCTGCGCAAGCACCCGGCCGTGGCCAACCCCATGGACGACGACTTCGACTACGCCGCCGAGTTCCAGACCGTCGACCTCGACGCCCTCGCACGGGACGTCGACGAGGTGCTGACCACCTCGCACGACTTCTGGCCGGCCGACTTCGGCCACTACGGCCCGTTCATGATCCGGATGGCGTGGCACAGCGCCGGCACGTACCGGATCGACGACGGCCGCGGCGGGGCCGGCGCCGGCATGCAGCGGTTCGCGCCGCTCAACAGCTGGCCCGACAACGGCAACCTCGACAAGGCCCGCCGCCTGCTGTGGCCGGTGAAGAAGAAGTACGGCCGCAAGATCTCCTGGGCCGACCTGATGATCTTCACGGGGAACCGGGCCCTGGAGACCATGGGCTTCACGACCTTCGGCTTCGCCGGCGGACGTGCCGACGTGTGGGAGCCCGACGAGGACGTCTACTGGGGTCCCGAGCGCACCTGGCTCGGCGATGAGCGCTACTCCGGTGACCGGGAGCTGGAGCGCCCGCTGGGTGCGGTCCAGATGGGCCTCATCTACGTCAACCCGGAGGGCCCGAACGGCAACCCGGACCCGCTCGCTGCGGCCCGCGACATCCGCGAGACCTTCCGGCGCATGGCGATGAACGACGAGGAGACCGTCGCGCTGATCGCCGGCGGGCACACGTTCGGCAAGACCCACGGCGCGGCCGACCCCGACCAGTACGTGGGCCCCGAGCCCGAGGGCGCCTCGATCGAGGAGCAGGGCCTCGGCTGGAGGAACACCTTCGGCAGCGGCAAGGGTCGGGACGCGATCACCAGCGGCATCGAGGTCACCTGGACCCCGACTCCGACCAAGTGGAGCAACTGGTTCTTCCACAACCTGTTCACCTACGAGTGGGAGCTGACCAAGAGCCCCGCCGGGGCCAACCAGTGGAAGCCCAAGAACAACGCGGCCGCCAACACCGTGCCCGACCCCGAGACCGGCGAGCTGACGCGCCAGCCGACGATGCTGACCACGGACCTCGCGCTGCGGTTCGACCCGATCTACGAGCCGATCTCGCGCCGGTTCTACGAGAACCCCGCCGAGTTCGCGGACGCGTTCGCCCGGGCCTGGTACAAGCTGACGCACCGCGACATGGGCCCGATCCAGCGCTACCTCGGCCCGCTGGTCCCGCAGGAGACGCTGATCTGGCAGGACCCGGTCCCCTCCGTCGATCACGAGCTCGTCGGGCCGGAGGACATCGCCGCGCTCAAGCAGCAAATCCTCGCCTCGGGGCTGTCGGTCTCCCAGCTCGTCTCCACCGCGTGGGCGTCGGCCTCGACGTTCCGCGCGAGCGACAAGCGTGGCGGCGCGAACGGCGCCCGCGTCAGCCTGCAGCCGCAGCGCGACTGGGAGGTCAACAACCCCGACGACCTCACGAACGTGCTGCGCACCCTGGAGGGGATCCAGGACACCTTCAACAGCTCCCGGACCGGGGGCAAGAAGGTCTCGCTGGCCGACCTCATCGTCCTCGGCGGGGCTACCGCCGTGGAGCAGGCCGCCCGGAACGCCGGCCACGACGTGGAGGTGCCCTTCACCCCGGGCCGCACCGACGCGACGCAGGAGCAGACGGACGTGGAGTCCTTCGCTCCGCTCGAGCCGACCGCTGACGGCTTCCGCAACTACCGCGGCAAGGGCAACCGGCTGCCGTCCGAGTACCTCCTGATCGACCGCGCGAACCTGCTGAACCTGAGCGCGCCCGAGATGACCGTCCTCGTGGGCGGCCTGCGCGTCCTGGGCGCGAACTACCAGCAGTCCCCGCTGGGCGTCCTCACCTCGAGGCCCGAGTCGCTGACGAACGACTTCTTCGCGAACCTGCTCGACCTGGGCACCACGTGGAAGGCGACGTCCGAGGACGCGGAGACCTTCGAGGCCCGGGACGGCGCCACGGGCGAGGTCAAGTGGACCGGCAGCCGCGTCGACCTCCTCTTCGGCTCGAACTCCGAGCTGCGGGCGGTCGCCGAGGTCTACGCCAGCGACGACGCGCAGGAGAAGTTCGTGCGCGACTTCGTGGCCGCGTGGGACAAGGTCATGCAGCTCGACCGGTACGACCTGGTCTGATCCACGATCGGAGCGACGAAACGGCCCTCAGGACCTGATCCTGAGGGCCGTTTCAGGTATCGACCCGAGACGCTCCGCCCGTCGCCCAGGAGCATGTTCTGCCGGCCCGTTCTCAGACATCAGCGAGGTAGCCGGCACGCAATGCGGTCAACGTCTCACGCGCCGCGTCGTCGAAGTCGGCTGCTTCGGACAGCGACTCGAGCACGTCGATATGGAGACGTACGTCGGCCGGTTCCGTGATGACCGCGGTGGTGGCGAGGGTGCCGACGATGACGGCGCGCTCGTCGTAGAGGTCGAAGCCGTGCAGCGGGAAAACCGTGACTGGCCGGCGGGCTGGGATCACTCCGATACGGACACCGTCGAGGCGGCTGACTTCGATGATGCGGTCGATCTGCTCGACCATCGTCTCGGTAGATCCTGCGCACCACAGCAGTGCGCCTGCGGTGAGGATCTGGGTCCACCGGCGCCCTGGCTGACCGAGCAATCGCTGCCGTTGGAGGCGAGCCGCGACGACCCCGTCGGCGATCCCGCGGTCGACTCCGCTGGTGAGAACCCGCATGTAGGCCTCGGTCTGCAGGATGCCAGGGACCACGGCGGGCTGGAACGTGGTGACGTGCTTCGAGGACGCTTCGATGTCGCGGATGCGACGTTGGAACGCGGGCGCGTTCTTGCGGTGAACCACGACGCGCCGGTTCTCCGCACGCAGGTCGTCGACCATCGCCCGCAGCCGGTCACCGACCTCGGCCGATGCCTGATAGGTGCTCAGCATGGCGTCGAGTCGCGCACGGGTGGGCACGAACTTCCCGTTCTCGTACCGGGACAGCGCGGCCTGACCGATGCCCGCGGCAGCGGCGGCGGCGAGACTGGTGAAGCCTGCGGCCCTGCGGAGCTCGCGGAGGGTGCGGGACAGCTCGTCGCCGGTCTCACTGGTGCTCACTGCCCCAGTGTCGCGGCTACGACACAGCGGTCGAGCGGTGGCTCCCGGGGTGTCGCGACCACCATCGGCCGAACGGCTCGGCCAGCGGCCACACTGCCCGGGCAACGGCCCGATAGATCTCGGCGAAGGGGTCATCGACCAGCTCGGCTCCGGTGAACGCTCCGGACGGGTCGTAACGCATGACGACGACGTGGACGTCATCGAGCAGGTAGAAGTCCCCGACGTCCATGAGGACACGGGCGCCGACCGGCGCGTCGGACGTGTCGAGTACGCGGACCTGTTCACCGGCGGCACTGTTGTCGGTGTAGCCCCACTCGCAGGAGTACCGCACGTAGTCGGTCAGTGGGGGCTCGACGACCCGAAGCCTCCGCCAGATGCGACCGGCGGTCGTGTCGGCGCGGATCCGGTCCAGCCAGCCGGCCTTCGCGGCATAGTCCGGCTCGGGCTCTCCATTGAGGTAGCGGTCCAGTTCCGCACCGTCGCTGGCCGAGACGTACCGGCTGAGGGTCTCCACCCGGATCAGGTCACGGCGGTGGTGCTCGGCAATGAAGGCGGCGAGCTCAGCGAGGTCGAGCACCGTCAGCCCGCCTCGTGCGCATCGACCAACTCGGGCACCAGATGGCGTGCGATGAGCACGATGGCTTCCCCCGGCGGAGGTACCGCCAGACCGAGTGCCGCCAGCTCCGCGGGGTCGGTGACGACTCTGCCCTGTATCGCGATGTCCGGGCCGCTGGTGTCGTAGACGCGGTCGCAGTCGATGCCCGACGGGCAGTCGGCGCGGAGCACTCTGGTGATCTTCATCGGGCATCCCATCCGTCAAAGGGCTCTGGGAACGCAGAGTCTGCTGCAACAGCCAGAATCAGTCAATCTCAGAGTGGATGGAACGGCCGGTCTCCGCTACCGTATCCACTCTCGTAGTGGATAACCGAGGGAGGCTCAGTGCACATCAAGCGGTATGGCACCTGGTGTGGCACGACTGTCGCGGCGATGCGGCAGGCCAGCCGCCGACGTCGCCACCGACGAATCGCGGCGCGGATCGATCGAGTGACCCTCGGCGAGCACATCGCGTACTGGCGAGCCCGACTCGGCGGCTACCGGTGAGCGGCTCACATCCAGTGGAGGACTGCATCGAAGCCGCTGCGGAATACCTCGCGCACGAGCCGAGCGCCGTCGCCCAGGCGCTGACCGTTCACGTCCCGCGTGCAGACGGACGATGCCGCGGTTGCGGATACCGGGGAGTCAAGTGGCCGTGTGCAGTGGTGTGCAGTGCGCAGCGCGCCTCGCAGCTCCTGTCTGATAGTCGATGAAGCGCCATCGCACACCAACCGGATCGGGCCGGCGGCGGCGCCTCACAGAGTCGGTGATCGTGACAGGATCGAGGCGCCGAGCAGAGCGGCCGTCCGCTCGGGCGCCAGCTGCCGCGAGTCGTAGACCGAGGTCACTCTCGTGATGAGCCCCTCGGCGTCGAGCTCGAGAGCCGTGATACCGACGAGCGAACCGGTGGCCGGTCCTGCGGTCCACTCGAAACCGCCCCCGTGCGCCCCGCCGACGACGTGGCGCACCTGGCTCGCATGGCCGTACGGAGCCTCGGCGAGGATCCGCTCGAGGTAGCGGGTCGCTTCGATGCGGCCGATCACCTGGGTGCGCAGGGACCGGTCCTCGACGAGAACATCGGCGTGCAGGAGATCCGCCGCTGCGGGAGCGTCGGCCGCCCGGAACGCCTCGTGGAGCGCGGTGGCCGCCGTGACCAGCTCCGGCGCTGCCCGCGTGGGAACCTGATCGTCTTTCAGATCGGTGGGGAAACTGCCGGCCGGCGTCCGGAACTGGGCGTACAGCGCGCTGTCGAACGACGAGGCGTCCCAGTAGTCGACCCAACGAACGATCTTCCCGTCGACGAGGTCGATCGCGGCGAGGATCCTCAGCTCACCGCCGAAGAGCTCTGGCGTATCGACCATGTGGACCAGGGCACTCTCCTCGCCGGCGAGGATCGCCGTCGCATACGAGCGTGCAGGCGGCGACCAGGCCGGCATGTACTGCTCGAAGACGGCCTTCAACGCGTCATGGCTGTCGAAGTCCCATCCGAGGGTGGCGTCGATGTAGGACACCAGGTTCGGCGAGAAGAACGACATCGTGCCCTCGACGTCGCACGCGGTCTTCGTCTCGAAGAACTTCTGGAGGGTGGCCGCCAGTGATGCGCTCTGCCGTTCGACGGCGTAGGTGCTCATGGCGTTCTCGGTTCAGGTGAGCCGGGGAACGAGGTTGTGGATCTCGAAGGCGGTCTCTTCCGGGGCCTTTGTGAAACCGCCGTCGATGCCTTGCTGCAACCGGGGGACGAGGGTCCCGTCGCGGAACTCCTCCCAGCTCTCCCGGGAGTCGTGCACGGCCATGATCGTCCAACCGCCCGGCGAGGCACCCGCGGCGTGGAACAGCTGCCCCTTCGGCAAGGTGCTCCGGTCGCCGTGGACGGCGGCCAGCGTCACGTCGTACTGCTCCTCGGTGGCGCCCGGGAAGAAGTGGATGATTCCGTATGCCATGGCGGGGCTCCCGCATCTCGTGTCGGGTGGATGCGGTGAGCGTCGCGCCGGGGGTCGGCCGAGACATCACTCGATCGAGTGCGCCACCACCGCCGCAAGCGCGGCCCGATTCGGCACCGAGAGCTTGCCGAACACGTGCCTGAGATGCGAGTTCACCGTGTGCGGTGAGACATGCAGGCGCCTCGCCACTTCCCGGTTCGTCAGCCCGTCGGCAACCAGCCGTGACACCGCGACCTCGGTCGCGGTGAGGCTCTCCCAGCCCTGCGTCGGGCGCCGGCGGGGACCGCGCACTCCACGGTGGACGCCGAGCGTGCGCAACCCGGCCCTGACCCGGCCGGCCCACGCGTCGGCGCCCGCTTCGTCGTAGCGTTCGAGCGCCTCGCTCAGCAGCGCCGTCGCCTGATCTCGACGCCCGTGCCGGGCCAGCACCAGCGCCGCGTCCTCGCAGGCGCCGGCGTGCTCGATCAGGCGCGGTGTACGACGGGCGAGCTCCACCGCCTCCATGATCGGCTCGACGCTGCCCTCGACAAGACCCCGGCAGCGCAGCGCCACGCTGCGCAGCGTGGGGACCTCGGGCGCCAGCGCTGCCCCCGCTTCGGTGACGGCGGCCGCCTCCTGGGCGACGTCGTCATGGCCGGAACCGAGGGCGAGGCGCACGAGATCAGGCGCGAGCCAGCGGTGGTAGTAGCGGTTCCCCGTCTCGACGTCGTGGCGCCAGGAGCGCAACAGGATGTCGTAGGCGCCCTTCGCGTCTCCTTGTGCCACCGCCAACCCGGCCATCGCATAGGCGGTGAACTCGAACCCGTAGCCCGGCTCATCCGTCTCGAGCTCATCCGCGATCGGCGCGAGCAGCGCCCCGGCGCCCGGGAAGTCACCCTTGGCGGTCGCGATGACGGCCCGGTGGGCCAGCGACTGCGACCGGAGCATCCGATCGCCCTTCTCCTGTGCGACCTGCCCGCCGGAGATGAGACCGGGAACGGCGTCGCCCCAGTCGCCGGTCACGAACGAAGCGACCGCGCCGGCCATCAGCGTGTCGGAGACCCACCACACCGAACCGAAGGCGTCGGACTCGTCGAGTGCCTCGCCGTAGGCGATCCGCGCCTCGTCGATGAGGTCCGAATCGAAGAGCACCAGGCCGAGGAAGAACTTCGGCTGGAGCGGGCGCACACCGGCCTGGCGGGGCCCGGAGGTCAGCTCGACCGCCCGGCGGGCGTAGGTGAGCGCCTCCGCATAGCGGCCCTGCCGCTTCACCGCCACCGACAGCGTCGTCAGGGCCCACACCGTCATCCCTGGATGTCCGGAGCGCTCTGCCGTGGCCAGTGCCAGCCTGGCGGCTGCCTCGCCACTGCGCAGGTCGCCCGACACCGTGCGGCCCCAGCTCTGCTGGGCCAGCACCAGCGCACGTTCGGAGAGCCGGAGCTCGGGTGGACCGGTGAGGGTGGACTCCGAAACGGCGATGAGCTCTGTTGCCCGGCTCTGCAGAGTCAACGCGGAGAGCAGCGCGAGGCGCAACGGCGTGTCCGCCTGTGCGGAATGCGGTCGGGCCAGCGCCGCTTCCGCGCGGGTGGCCGCGTCAGCTGCTTGCCCGGCGCGCAGGAGTGCCTGCACCAGTTCGGAGGAGACCAGATCCGCGTCGGGATGACCGTCCGGCAGCAGGGCCTCGGCGCGACGGAGGAGCTCGACGCTCGTCGCGGGCGCGCCACCGGCGGCCTCCCGCGCGGCATCCCGCAGCCAGTCCACTGCCTGCAGATCACCGGGGGACGCTCCCCGAATCAGGTGATCGGACACGGCCAGGCGATCCGCCCCGGCCTCGGTCAGAGCGTCGGCCGCGTCCCGGTGCAGGTGCCGGCGCACCGAGGCCGGCATGTGTTGGTAGACGGCGTCGTGCACGAGCTGGTGGCGGAAGACGACGCTGTCGTCCCGGCTGTCGAGCAGCCGTGCCTCGAACGCCTCGGTCAGTTGCGCGATGACCTCGCCGGCCGGGCGACGGGCGACCGCAGCGACGTCAAGTATCGAGACAGCGTCGCCCAGCACCGCCGTGACCTGCAACAACTCCAGCGTGGACGGCGGAAGGTAGCGCAGCCGGCGGACGACGAGAGCGCTCAAGGAATCCGGCAGTTCCGACGATGTCAGCTCGATCGTGTCCCCGTCGCGGCGCAGCATCCCTTCGTCCGACAACGAGCGGAGCATGGCCACGACCCACAACGGGTTGCCGCTCGCCCTGGCCAGCGCCGCGGTGAGGCCAGGTCCGGGTGACGCGCCGAGCTCGCGGCACGCCAGCCCGTCCGTCTCATCGGACGACAGTGCCCGCAGCGGCATCACGCACGCTCCCGCGGCGGCCAACTCGTCGAGCAGCTCGACCAGCTCGGCCGGCTGCGGCGCCGGTCGTGTGGTGACGACCAGGAGCAACGGCGCCTGGGAGAGTTGCCGGGCCAGCGACCGGATCGCGAGCAGGGTGGAGCTGTCCGCCCAGTGCAGGTCCTCGATCACCACGAGTACCGGCTGCTCCGCGCACGACAGCTCCACCAGGTCGAGGATCTCCTCGACCACGCGATAGCGGAGATCCGGCGCGGGTCCCGCCGGCACCTCCGCCACATCGATGGCACCGGCGAGCATCCGTGCCACCCTCGCCCGTCGCGGGTCCCGCGATCGCCTGCTCAGATCCAGCGCCACGCAGACGGCCCCGAACGGACGCGTCCGCTCGAACGGATGGGCTTCACCACGGAACGCGCCGAAGCCGAGTGCGCGGGCATCGTCGATGACGGCATGGACCAGGCGGGTCTTGCCGATCCCCGCCTCGCCCTGGATCAGGACGGTCGACGCATGCCCGTCGCGAACGACGACGCCCATCAGTCCTCTGGCCAGGCCGAGTTCGAGGTCCCGGCCCAGGAGCCCCTCCGTCGACGACACCACGCGACGCTACTGCTCATCCGCGCGTCGGAGGCCCCGCCGAATCGCCCACGCCCGGTGGAGATTCGTTCCAGCTGGTCACGGTCAGCATTCGCGTGGCCGCAACCTGCGATGGTCACCACGCGCCCGCGACCTGCCTGGTGACGACGTTCATCCGGTTCCACGCGTTGATCAACGTGATGTGGAGGATCAGGGAGGCCAGAGCCGGCTCGTCGAAGTGCTCGGCGGCCTCGTCGAAGATCTCGTCGGGCACCGGGTCCGCCCGGTCGCCGAGCCGGGTGACGGCCTCGGTGAGCTCCAGGGCGGCCCGCTCCGCATCGGTGAAGTAGGGCGCGTCGCGCCAGGCCCCGACGGCCCAGATCCGCTCGTCGCTCTCGCCGGCCTTCTTGAGGGCGCGCGCATGCATGTCGACGCAGACGCTGCAGCCGTTGATCTGGCTGGCCCGCAGGTGGACCAGCTCGGGAACGGCCTCCGGCAGTCCGCCCTGCCGGGCGGCGGCCGCGAGCGCCTGCAGAGCGTCGAACGCGCCGGGAACGCTCATCGCCGGGTGGGCCATCCGTGCCTTCATGATTTCTCCTCGTCACATCGACCAGATTCGGTGTCACCTCCTTGACACCTGGCCGCGGGGGAACGTGACCGATGGAGCGGGAGCCGCACGCTGATTCGAGTGATCCGCTCCACTTTTCTTGCCCTCTGGCAGCGCCCGCGCTTGACCATGCCGTAGCGGCACGGTTTGGACTGGTACCGGTCGGCGCGACCGCGTCGACTGCAACTCGTCGAACGAGGTGACGGTCGTGGCCTGGAGTACGCGCGAGATCGCCGAGCTCGCCGGCACCAGCCTGCGGGCGGTACGGCACTACCACGAGATCGGGCTGCTCGAGGAGCCCGAGCGGCGCGCCAACGGCTACAAGCAGTACGGCGTCGCCCACCTCGTCCGGGTGCTACGGATCAAGCGCCTGACCGACCTCGGGTTCTCGCTGTCCCAGATCGCCGCCATGGGCGACGCCGATGACCATCCGGAGGAAGCCCTGCGCACCCTCGACGCCGAACTCGCCGCCACCATCGAACGACTCCAACGGGTCCGCGTCGAGCTCGGGCTCATCATGCGCCGCTCCACGCCGACAGACCTGCCACCCGAGTTCGCCCCCGCCGCGGCCGCGCTGTCGGATGCCGACCGCTCCTTCGTCGTCGTCCTGACCCGGGTGCTCGGCCCCGAACGCTTGCAGGCCTACGCGGACATGCTGCAAGACCTGCCCAACGATCCCGCGCTCCCCGAGTTCGACAACCTGCCCGCCGACGCGGACGAGGCCACCCGCCAGGACGTGGCCGAGCGCATGGCGCCCTACGTCCGCACGCTCCACGCAGAGCATCCGGGCCTGACCGCCCCGCACAACGACGCCCCGCACAGCCCGCGCTTCGTCGAGCAGACGGTCGGCAAGGCCTTGAAGGACCTCTACAACCCTGCCCAGCTCGACGTCCTCGTGCGCACGAACACCCTTCTGAACCAGGCACCGGGCTCGGAGCACACGGGGAGATGACCTGCTGACGGCAGTCGCATCGGCGGCATTCAGCTGAGCTGTTCGGCCAGCCCGACGATGATGCCCTCGGGGCCGCGGACGTAGCAGAGCCGATAGCTGTCCTCGAACTGCGCCACTTCGCCGACGAGTTCGGCGCCGTGGGTACGCAGGCGGGCAATGACGTCCTCGACGTCGTCGACGGCGAACATGATGCGACGAATGCCCAGTGTGTTCACCGGTGCGTCCTTCGGCTCGGCGCTGATCGCCTTCGGTGCGTGGAACATCGCCAGCTCGATTCGGCCGTGGCCGTCCGGGGTCCGCAGCATCGCGACGTCCTGCCGGACGTCGTCGATCCCGATGACGCGCTCCGCCCAACGTCCCTCGACCGGCCCCTTGCCCTCCAGCTCCATGCCGAGCTCGACGAAGAACGAGATGACGGCGTCGAGGTCGTCGACAACGATGAGGACGTTGTCCATCCGCTGGATCGTCATGCTGGCTCTCCTCGGTCTTGTACCGCCACGGTGGCCGCATCCGCCCCTGGGACGGAGCCGCCAGGCCGTTCTCGACATCCTTCGCAGCATCTTCTTCGGGGCGCCGGGCCGGACCGCGGTCGACGTGCTCGATGCACTCGTCCGTTGAGAAGCGTTCTACAGCGCGTTTGCCCATCCGGCCGGGTCATCACCGGCCGGGATGGCATCGATGCCCAACCAGAGCGCGAGTGCTCGGAGCCATTCGTGTTCGAGTCGGGTGAGTGGGCGCACCGACTGATACCCCTCCAGGAAGGTGCCGCGAACACTCGCCGGGGTGGGCTGCCAGTTGGTGAAGTGGGTGCCGAGCCGGACGAATGTGTTCGCGATGTCCTTGACGCAGTAGTTCCAGGTGACGCCGTCGAAATCGATGACGGCGAGGATCTCCGAGCCGGCCGTGAGGATGTTGGAGGCACGGTAGTCGTTGTGGATCAGCTGCGGCTCACTGTCGATCGGCGGCAGCGTCACCATCTGCTCGCGCAGCCTTGCTGATGCAGCCGGCGCGATCCCCGCGTCATCGACTTCCAACCACTTCTCTATTCGCCGGCGCAGGTCCACGGGCCGGCCGGGCTCGACCTCGATCAGCGGACTGTCCCGGTGAACGGCCAGAGCACGGTGCAAGGAAGCGAGGCAAGCACCAGCCTGTCGGACCGCGAGCTCATCAGCGGTGTCGAGCAGGTCGCCATCGACATGCGGTTGCACCGTCATCGACAGTGGCGACGTACCGGAATCAACGATCACTCGATACCGGGCGTCGACCGACGCCAGTGGCGGCGCCACCGGCACGCCTTGTTCGTGCAGCGCCTGGAGCAGATCCGCGATTGCGGTCAATCTGCCGAACTGCTGCTGGGCCCGGGACCACTTCGCCACCAACGTCCCCTGGTCGGTGCGGAGCCAGGCGATGGCGTTGCTGGCGCTGATGAGGATCCGGTCGCATGCCTCCACGTCGATGGCCCAAGATTGGGCGAGAGCTTTGGTGAGCCAGCCGACCGCGTCATCGAAGCTGTCGAGACCGAAACGCACCTGCAGTGCCTTCCGCGGATCGGTCGATTCCCACAGCATCGACAGTCCCATTGGAAACACCACGGGGAGTTTACGACAGCCCGAGAATGTGCGGTCAGTCATCGCGTTGAGCCACGAGCACCACAACCGGGCCAATCGGTCCGTCGGCGCAGAGCCGCAGCTCCGCCACGGTTCGTAGGCCTGCCTGCTCGACCAGCGCGACGAGCTGTTCCGGCTGCCACAGGTAGGTCGTCCATTCGGACCGCGACACCGCCGTAGGCCTCGGAACGAGCCACGTCGCCGTCCCCCACGTGCGTCGCGATGATCAGTTGTCCGCCTGGCACCAGCGCCCGGGCGAACGACGCCAAGACCTGCGGCAGGACGTCGCGAGGCAGGTTGAACAACGACCACCACCCCAGCACCCCACCCAACGACGAGTCGGCCAGATCGAGGTCGGTCGACGACGCCACGCTGAAGCTGCACTCGGGGTGGAGACGGCGTGCGTGCTCGATCATGCGAGGCGACAGGTCCACGCCGGACACGTCCACACCACGATCAGCCAGGTACGCCGTCACCGTGCCCGGGCCGCACCCGGCGTCGAGTACCGGCCCCAGCCCGCTGACCGCATCGGCGAACACGTCCATCGCGGCTTTCAGCCACGGGTGGGTTCGGATGTCTCCGAGACCGGTCGTGGCCACCATGTCCACGTAGTTGTCCGCCACTCGGTCGTAGGACTCGCGAACGATGTCGAGATCAGCAGGACGACGCACCGATGAAGAACTCACTGGCCCGACCCTAAAGAGGCGGCACCGCACCCCCGCCGGCCACCCGGCGCCGGGCTGACAGCCCCGAAGGACCGTGGTTTGTGCCTCAGGAGCTGCTCGCAGGATGCCAGTCGACCTGCTTCGCCCAGGCCTCGGCGCGGGTCATGATCTCGCTGACCAGCGGAACGCGGGCGTCGGAGCAAACCGGTGACCCAGCCGGCCATCCCCGGCCGTGGCCGCCGTCGACACCGAGGCGAGCGGCAGCTCGCGACCGGCCGGGGCGCGCCACCCGTCTGGTGATCGTCGGTTGGGTGCACGGCCGGCCGGATATGGCCGCCCACGCACCGAGTCGGCGATCACTCCGGCCCTGCAAATGTGTCAGCAAGGCCACACTGCCGAGTCCCCGGCGCCGCTACCGTCGGGTCCGTGACCTCCCAGACGGCACCGTCACCGTTCACCGAGACCACCGGGCCCGCCCGGCACGCCGCCTACACCGAGCTCGCGGCCACCGGACCGGTCCAGAAGATCATGCTGTTCACGGGCGTTCCGGCGTGGGTTGTCACCGGGTACGCCGAGACACGCGAGCTGCTCGCGCACCCGGCGCTGGTCAAGACCCTCGGCGGCCCGCACATGGACGAGATGCCGCCCGACCTGAACGCCGCGATGAACACGCACCTCCTCAGCACGAACCCGCCCGACCACACCCGGCTGCGGCGCCTCGTCACCGCCGCGTTCACCGTTCGCCGGGTCGAGGCGCTCGCGCCGCGGGTCCAGGACATCGCCGACGCCCTGCTCGACGACCTCACCGCGGCGGAGGCCGACGGGCGACCGGTCGACCTCGTCGAAGGCTTCGGGTTCCCGCTGCCGATCACCGTGATCACCGAGCTGCTCGGCATCCCGCCGGGCGACCGCGCCGACTTCCGGCGCTGGTCGTCGATCATCGTCAACGGCAATGTGCACCCGTCCGAGGTCTACGTCGACGCGGTCCGGAGAATCGTCGGCTACGTGCGCGAGCTGATCGCCGCAAAGCGCACCGACTCGGGCGACGACCTGCTCTCCGCCCTCATCGCGGTGCACGAGGGCAGCGACCGGCTTTCGGAGGACGAGCTCACCTCGATGGCGATCCTGCTGCTCGTGGCGGGGCACGAGACCACGGTCAACCTCATCGTCAGCGGCACTCTCGCCCTGCTGCGCCACCCCGAGCAGCTCGCGCTGCTGCGGGCCGAACCCGAACGACTACCCGGCGCCGTCGAGGAGCTGCTGCGCTACGACGGTCCGCTGCAGGTGACGATCCCGGCAGTGGCGGCAGCTCCTATCGAGGTGGGCGGGGTGACGATCCCCGCCGGCGACGTCGTGCTGCCGGCCCTGCTCGCCGCCAACCGCGACCCGGCGCGCTTCCACGCCCCCGACCGGCTCGACGTCACGCGGACCTCGAACTCCCACCTGGCGTTCGGCCACGGGCTGCACCACTGCGTCGGCGCGCCGCTCGCCCGCCTGGAGGGCCGGATCGCGCTGGGATCGCTGCTCGCTCGCTTCCCCGGGCTGCGCCTGGCCGACCCGGCGGCCGAACCGGCACGCAACCCGGGCCTGCTCATGAACGGGCTGATCGCGCTCCCGGTCGTGCTCGGCTGACGCGCTTGCGTCGCACCGGCTGGCACGTCGGGCACCAGAACAGGTTCCGGGCAGCGTGGTCGGATGGGGGTGCCGCCGACGAGGCCCACCCCGAGTGCCGGAGCGCCATCTCCTCGACCTGGCGTAGCCCGATCACGCCGCCGGTTAGGGGCGCCCCCGGCGTCCACGCAAAGATCGTCAGCGACCGGATCGGGCACGCGCACGAAGGCGTCACGGTGCAGCTCTACGGTCACCGCTCCACCGGCCACGACCGGGCTGCGGCGGAGCTGGTCGCCGGTCTCATCCGGACTCGGCTCGACGTCCTGGACAGCGATGCGGGGTAACCCCTGGTCACACGACATGAGAAACGGCCCCCGGGATGATCTCCCGAGGGCCGTTTCTACTGGTAGCGGGGGTAGGATTCGAACCTACGACCTCTGGGTTATGAGCCCAGCGAGCTACCGAGCTGCTCCACCCCGCGTTGCTGTTGTGATTAGTACAGTACACCTGCCCGAAACGCCCCTGCAGCGGGGGGGTCCCTTTCGGCCGGAGCGCCGTGGCCGGGACGGGGTTCCGTCCCGGCCACGAGGCTCAGCCCCCTGGTGCCGGGGCGGGCGTCTGCCCGTTGGCCTGCTGGAACTGCTTCACCGCCGCGTCCAGGGCCGCCAACGCCCGGCCCTGGGCCGCGAAGTCGCCGCTCTGGTTCGCCGCCTTCAGGTCGGTGATGGCCTGCTGGATCGCGGTGGCTGCCGTGGAGACCTGCGGGTTGGACGTGCCCGGCGGCCCGGCGGGCACGGGTGTGCCCGCTTCCACCGGCGCCGCCGTCTGCCCGGGGACGGTCGGCACCACCGCGCCGGCACCTGGCAGCACCTGATCGAGTGCGCCGGCGAGCGTGGCGTCGAAGCCGACCCGGCCTTGGTAGAACACCAGCACCCGGGCCAGCTGCGGATAGCTGACCTCCTGGTTCGCTCTCTCGATGTAGACCGGCTCGACGAACAGCAGGCCACCGGCAACCGGAAGCGTCAACAGGTTGCCGTAGTCGACCGTGCTCTGCCCGTTGCGGGACAGCAGACCTATCTGCTCACTCACCGCAGGCGAGCTGACGAGGGCACTCTGCACCAGCTGTGGGCCTTGGGTCGTCGTGTTGTCCGGTAGTCGGAGCAGCGTCATCTGCCCGTACGTCTCCGGATCCGAGCTGACCGAGAGGTACGCCGACAGGAACTCGCGTTCCTGGAACACGAGTGCAGTGGTGAGCTGGAACGACGCCGGTGATCCTGGCTGTCCCGGCGTTCCCGCCAGGATGTAGTACGGCGGCTGGGGCAGCGCGCTGCTACTACCGGTGCCCTGGGGCGACGGGTCCGACGGGACGTTCCAGAACGACACGTTGTTGAAGAAGTCACCCGGCGTGTCGACGTGGTAGCGGGTGAGCAGCTCGCGCTGCACCTTGAACTGATCCTCCGGGTACCGGAAGTGCGTGCGCAGGCTCGGGCTGATGTCCGAGGCTGGCTTCACCGTGCCGGGGAAGGTTTTCATCCACGTCTGGAGGACGGGATCGCTCTCGTCGAACGCATAGAGGTTGACCGTGCCGTCGTAGGCGTCGACGGTGGCCTTCACCGAGTTGCGCAGGTAGCTGACGTCCCGGTCGAGCTCGGGACGCACCCCGCCCTGGCCGGGCTGCAGCGCGTCGGTGGTGGACTCACCGAGGGGCGTGCGCTCGGCGTACGGGTAGTTCTCGAGCGTGGTGTAGCCGTCGACGATCCATGTGATGCGACCGTCCACCACAGCCGGGTACGGGTCGCCGTCCATGGTGAGCCACGGAGCCACGGCCTGGACCCGGTCCGAGGGGTCCCGCACGTACATGATCTTCGAGTTCTCGTTGATCGAGCTGTTGAAGAGGATGTTCCGCTCGCCGTAGAAGAGTGCGAAGACCATGCGGTTGACGATGTTGTCGAGCGGGACGCCACCGCGGCCGGCGTAGGTGTAGCGCTCGGTGTCGGTGTCGTACTCCACAGGCGGGCCGCCCTCCTGGGCTCCCACGATCGAGTAGGTGTCGATCAGCTCACCGTAGTAGCTGCGCGGCTCCTGGACGCGCAGGCTCTCCGGGATCTCCGGCTTGTCCTGCGTGAACACCGGCAGTCCGCCCTGGCCGCCGCTGTCCTCGAGCGCTGCGTTGATCTCGTTGGCCTGCGCGGTGACGATCCCGTTGCCGTGCGTGTAGACGAGGTGCTGGTTGATCCACTCGGTCTGGTTGCCGGAGAGCCCACTCGTGTCGAGCTCGCGCAGCGCGACGATGAAGTCCTGGAGCTGGCCGTTCACTTCGTACCGGTCGATGTCCAGCTGGGGTGGGAACCCGTAGAACGCACGCAGCTGCTGCTGCTGCGTGAACGTCCGCTCGATCTTCGCCGGGTCGAGCAGGCGGATGTTGGACATCGTGGCCGTCTCCGCGCGGACCTGGGCAGGAGTGGCGTCGGAGATCCCGCTGTAAGGAACTTCGTTGATCTTGCCGAGGCCGTACGCGTCGCGGGTGGCCGCGATGTTCCGCTCGATCGAGAGGGCCTCGCGCTGCTGGGCGTTCGGTGCCACCGAGAACTGCTGCAGCACCTGCGGCCACGCCGCTCCGATCAGCACGCTGGACAGCACCAGCAGCACCGTGGCGATGGCCGGGAGCTGCAGGTTGCGCCGGAACACCGCCGCGAAGAACGCCGCGGCACAGATGATCGAGATGAACAGCAGGATCAGCTTGGCCGGCATCACCGCGTTGAGGTCGGTGTACGTGGCGCCGGTGAAGAGGGGGTTGCGGTCGCTGAAGAGCAGCTCGTACCGGTCGAGGTAGTAGGCCACCGCCTTCAGCAGGACGAACACCCCGGCCAGGATCGCGAGCTGGGCCCGCGCCGCCGCCGACACCTGGCCGGCGCGGCCGGTGAGCCGGATGCCGCCGAAGATGTAGTGGGTGATCAGCGAGACCACGAACGCGATGGCGACGGCGACGAACATCCAGTCCAGCACGTACCGCAGGAACGGCAGCTGGAAGGCGTAGAAGCTGACGTCGATGCCGAACTCGGGGTCGGCGATGCCGAACGATGTGGAGTTGAGGAACATCTGGACGGTCTGCCAGTCGCCCTGCGCCGCGAGGCCCGCGATCACGCCGATGACCACCGGGATGCCGATCCCGAACAGCCGCAGGCGCTGGATGATCACGGTGCGGTAGCGCGCGATCGGGTCCTCGGGGCCGCTGACGGGCACGAACACCGGGCGGGTGCGGTAGGCGATCCACAGCGACAGCGCGACGAGCCCGCCGATCAGCAGCGCACCCACCAGGAACTGCACGATCTGCGTGAACAGCACCGTGGCGAACACGCCCCGGAACCCGACCTCGCCGAACCACAGCCAGTCGACGTAGAAGTTGATGAGACGAGATCCGCCGAGCAGCAGCAGCACAAGCAGCCCGGCGACGACGAGTAGGATCCGGGTGCGGCGGGTCAGCGTCGGGGCTCCCACCGGGGGCCGCATGGCCACAGGGCACGCTCCAGCAGTTCGGGGTTCGGCGGCGAGGCGCCCGTTCCGGCCCGATGTGGCGACGACCTGCTCAGATCGCCCACCCGGCCGGTCCGACCGCACGCCCTGCTGACCCAACTCTACGGACAGGGTGTGGAGTTCCCGTGGGGGCCTCGAATGTCCGAGATTCCCGGTTCCACGGATGGGCGATCAGCAGGCCGGAACCGGCTTTCCGGACTGCAGCGCATCGAGGGCGGCGACGGCATCGTGCAGCGTGCCGATGCGGACGAGCTGCAGGCCACCGGGGTTGGTCGCCATCGCCTCCGCGCAGTTCGTCTCCGGGACGAGGAACACCGTGGCTCCCTCGTCGTAGGCCCGCCGCATCTTGAACGGAATGCCGTTGATCGGCGTGACGGTGCCGGTCGACTCGATCGCCCCGGTGCCGGCGACGAACCGGCCGCCGGCGAGCTCCCCGGGCGTGAGCTTGTCGACGACCGCGAGCGCGAACATCAGGCCCGCCGACGGGCCACCGATTCCGCCGAGGCTGATGCGGATGTCGCCGTCGCGCAGCCTGGCCCCCAGCACGACGCCCAGCAGGCCCTGCTCACGGTCGGGCCGGGCCGCCAGCGGGATCTGGGCGTCGAGGACCTGGCCCGCCCGCCGGTACTGGACGGCGACGACATCACCGGGGTGGGTCGGCACCAGCACGTCCGAGACCTTGCGCACCGAGTCCATCGGCTGGCCCGAGACGGCGAGCAACTCGTCGCCGGGTTGCAGGATGGCGGCCGCCGGCGTGTCGGCCACCAGGCTCGTGACGATGACGGTGGCGGGCAGCTGCAGCTCGCCCAGCGCGGCCGCCTCGGCGTTGGCCTCCGACGAGGTGAACTGTGCGGTGTTCTGCTGCTGGATCTCGTCCAGTGACATGTCGGACGGGTAGATCGGCTCACGCGGCACGACCTGGTTCTCGGGCGACGCCCACAGCGCGAGGGCGGAGAACATGGTCAGCCGGTCGGTGACCGACACGGTGGTCATGTTCAGGTGCCCGGACGTCGGGTAGACCGGCAGGCCGTCGACCTGGACGACCGTGGTGCCGTCCACCGTGCCGAGGGTGTCGTAGGTCGGGCCGGGCCCCAGCGCCACCATCGGCACCGGCAGCGTGGCACCGAGCACGCCGAGCGCCAGCGCGAGCAGGCTCGCGGAGACGACGGTCCACGTCCTGCGGTTCACGACGACACAGCCTAAGTGGCGGGCGCGTGGGTTCCCCGTACGGTCCGTTCTTGCGGCCCAGCGCGAACAGCTGAGCTGCACGGACCCGCGTACCGTGGACGGCATGAGTGACATCCCGTTCGGCTTCGGATCCGCCGACCGCGACCCCGACGACGAGCGGCGCCGCCGTGACCTGGAGGGCAGCGGCGAGGGATCGAACGACCCGTTCAGTTTCAGTGGCTTCCCGGGTATGCCCGGGGGCGGGATGCCGGGCGGGCCGGGCGGTTTCGACGTCAGCCAGCTCGGTCAGATGCTCACCCAGCTCGGTCAGATGCTCAGCCAGGCGCAGTCGAGCGGCGGCGGGCCGGTCAACTACGACCTCGCCGCCCAGCTGGCGCGCCAGCAGCTCGCGGCCACCACCTCGTCGCTCACGGGAGCGCAGCGCGCGGCTGTCAGCGATGCGGTCAAGCTGGCCGAGCTGTGGCTGGACGCCGCCACCGACTTCCCGGCAGGCGCCACCGAGACGAAGGCCTGGTCGGCCAACGAGTGGGTCGACGCCAGCCTCCCCACGTGGAAGCGGCTGTGCGATCCGGTGGCCCAGCGGGTGTCGAGCGCGTGGGTCGAGGCCATGCCCGAGGAGGTCCGCTCCGCGGCCGGCCCGATGATCGCGATGCTCGGCCAGATGGGTGGGCTCGCATTCGGCAGCCAGCTCGGCAACGGGCTCGCGCAGCTCGCCGCCGAGGTCGTCTCGTCCACCGACATCGGGGTGCCGGTCGGGCCCGACCGGGTGGCCGCGCTGCTGCCGGAGAACATCGAGAAGTTCACGAAGGACCTCGATCGCCCGTCCAGCGAGGTCATGATCTTCCTCGCCGCCCGGGAGGCCGCCCACCAGCGGCTGTTCGCCCACGTCCCGTGGCTCAAGGAGCGGCTGCTCGGCGCGGTCGAGCAGTACGCGCACGGCATCCGCGTCGACTCGTCCCGGATCGAGGAGCTGGCCCGCGGCATCGACCCGTCCAACCCGGCCGCCATCGAGGAGGCCATGCGGTCGGGCATGTTCGAGCCCGAGACCACGCCGGAGCAGAAGGTGGCGCTGGCCCGGCTCGAGACACTCCTCGCATTGATCGAGGGCTGGGTCGACGCCGTCGTCGCCGAGGCGGTGGGCGAGCGGCTCCCCGGGTCCGACGCGCTGCGCGAGGCGCTGCGGCGCCGCCGCGGCGCCGGTGGTCCGGCGGAGCAGGCCTTCGCCACCGTCGTGGGCCTGGAGCTGCGCCCCCGCCGCCTGCGCGCGGCCGCCGAGCTCTGGCGGCTCCTCGGCGAGCAGCGCGGCATCGCGGGTCGCGATGCGCTGTGGGCCCACCCCGACCTCGTGCCGTCGGCCGACGACCTGGACGACCCTGCCGCGTTCGTCGGGCGTGCGGAGCTCGGCGACCCGATCGCCGAGCTGGAGAAGCTGGCCGGTCAGAAGGCGCCCGAGGAAGGCCGGCCCGGCATCGACAAGGACAGCAGCGAGAACGACGGCGACACCGACGGCGACGCCGACGCGACAAGCCGGACGACCCCGACAAGACGAGCTGACGGCGCGGAGCCGCCTCCGCCGACTCGACCCCGCCGCTAGCCCGTGGCGGAGGCGGGCTCGGCAGCCTCGGGCTCGTCGCCGTCGATGCCCACCAACCCGAGCCCGGCTGCCGCGGACAGGCCCTCCAGGTAGCCCATCGCGCGCTCGGTGCGCGGGTAGCGGTGCACCCATGCCCAGAAGCGGGCGTCGTGGCCGGGTTCGAGGAGGTGGGTGAGCTCGTGCACCAGCACGTAGTCGACCACCCAGCCGGGGGCGTCGCGCAGGCGCTCGCTGATCCGGATGGTGCCGTCGGCCGGTGTGCAGGACGCCCAGCGGGTGCGCATCGGCGGCACCCACCGCACGCTGGTGGGCCGGGCGCGACCCTCGAGGAACCGCCGCGACAGCTCCACGCTGCGCCTTCGTAGCGCGTCGTCGCCCTTGCGGCCCGGGGACCTTCGGCGCGCCTCGCTGCGTTCCAGCCTGCGCACCATCTCGTCCACCCAGCGGCGCTCCTCGGCGTCGCTCATCCAGCCGGGGATGAACACGATGACTGTGTCGCCCTCCCGCCGGGCACTGACCATGCGTCGGCGGCGGTCACTGCGCCGGACCTCCACGACAGCGGGCTGCGCCATCAGGCCAGCCTAGTGCCACCGGCCCGGCACGCCCTGTTGCCGGGACGACCGCGTTCCCGGTTGTCCACAACCCTGTGGACAACCGGCCGCAGGTTCCCGCGGCCGCGTGCACCATCGAGCCATGACCGCACCCGCACACCCGCTGCCAGCGCTTCTCCGGCTGCCACCGCACCGTTCGGTGCTCCGGCTGGGCAACGGATCCCGGCTACTCGGCCTCGACCCGGCCACCGCGGTCGCCGTCGAGGACATCCCACCACCGCTCGCCGAGATGCTCGACGAGCTCACCGGGCCGGTGCCGACCAGCCGGCTCGTCGCCCGGGCCGCCGGCCGCGGCGCCGAGCGGACGGAGGCCGAGCTGCTGCTCGCCGAGCTGGTGGCCACCGGCGTGCTGGTCGACGCCGCCGACGAGCAGCGGCGGGAGCGCCGGCACGCGTCGAGCACGGTGGTGGTGCACGGCAGCGGGCCGCTCGCCGTCGGGGTCGTGCTCGGGCTCGCGACGGCCGGCGTCGGGGCGGTGCACGTCGTCACGTCCGGCGCGGTGCTCACGGACGACCTGGGCACCGGCCTCGTCGACGCCGACCGCGGCCGGGACCGCGGTTCGGCCACCGCCGCCGCACTGGCCCGCCTTCGTCCCCGGAGCAGGACCGGCCCGCCGCCGCAGCGGACCGTGCCCGACCTCGTCGTGCTGGCCGACTCGGGGACACCCGATCCGGTACAGGTCGCGCAGCTCCACGTGACGGGCACCGCACACCTGGTGGTCCGCGTGCGCGACGGCGTCGGTGTGGTCGGTCCGCTCGTTCTCCCCGGCCGCACCACCTGCCTCGGCTGCCTCGAGATCGAACGGTGCGCCCGCGATCCCGCGTGGCCCGCTGCCGCCGCCCAGCTCGTCGGCGTCCCGGGCCGCGCCGCCCCGGCCTGCGTCGCAGCCACGGCCGGGCTGGCCACGGCGCAGGTCCTGGTCGCGCTCGGTGGCCCGGACGGCGCGGCCGGGCCACCCGTGCTGGAGGCCACGCTCGAGCTCGACGTGGACGCGGGCACGATCGTCCGGCGAGCCTGGGCGCCCCACCCCGACTGCCGGTGCGGTGCGTAACGCCGTGGGCAAGGTCGCGAGCTGGCGACATGCGCGGACGGTCTTGCTCAGGACACAATCAAGGAGTGGACGGATTCCCGAGCCGCTGCACCGGCACCCCTGCCGAGGTGACGACGTGACCGATATCCCGCGTCGCACCGCGGCCCGCACCGCCAAGCTCGCCAGCCTCCCGCTCGGCGTGGCCGGGCGCGCGGCCGCCGGGTGGGGCAGGCGACTCGCGGGCGGCGACGGTGAGGAGATCTCCGCCCAGCTCATGGCCAAGAGCGCCGAGCAGCTGTTCGCCGTCCTCGGCGAGCTCAAGGGCGGCGCGATGAAGTTCGGCCAGGCCCTCAGCGTGTTCGAGGCGGCCATCCCCGACGAGTTCGCGGCCCCCTTCCGCGAGTCGCTGGTGAAGCTGCAGTCCGCCGCGCCCCCGATGCCGGCCTCCGACGTGCACCGGATGCTCGCCGAGCAGTTCGGCCGCGGCTGGCGTGAGCGCTTCCGCGAGTTCGACGAGACGCCCGCCGCGGCGGCGAGCATCGGCCAGGTCCATCGCGCCATCTGGCGCGACGGGCGCGAGGTCGCGGTCAAGGTGCAGTACCCGGGCGCCGGGGAGGCGCTGCGGTCGGACCTGCGCCAGCTGTCGCGGATGAGCCGGCTCATCCAGCCGCTCGTACCCGGCCTGGAGATCAAGCCGCTGATCGCCGAGCTGCGTGAGCGCATGGAGGAGGAGCTCGACTACCGCGACGAGGCGGCGAACCAGCGGATCTTCGCGGCCGCCTACGACGGCGACGACAGGGTGAAGGTGCCACGCGTCGTGGCGTCCGCTCCGCGGGCGATGGTCACCGAGTGGGTCACGGGCCGGCGGCTGTCGGAGGTGATCCGCAGCGGGGCGCAGGCCGACCGCGACCGGGCTGCTGCCCTGCTCGCGGAGTTCCACTACTCGGCGCCCGCGCGCGTGGGGCTGCTGCACGCCGACCCGCATCCGGGCAACTTCCAGATCCTCGACGACGGCCGCCTCATGGTGCTCGACTTCGGCGCGATCGCCCGGCTCCCCGACGGGCTGCCGCGCCCGTTGTCGATCATGGTGCGGTTGGCGCTGGAGAACCGGCCCGCGGCGCTGTTGCAGCTCCTGCGGGAGAACGGCTTCGTGCGGGACGACTCACCGCTCGCGGCCGAGGAGGCCGTCGAGTACCTCGCGCCGTTCGCCGAGCCGCTGCGCACCGAGTCCTTCCGCTTCAACCGCCGCTGGCTGCAGCGGCAGGCCGAGCGGGTGGGTGACCTGCGCCGTCCCGAGTTCCGCACCGGCCGCGAGCTCAACCTGCCGCCGCAGTACCTGCTGGTGCACCGCGTCACGATGGGCACGCTCGGTGTGCTCTGCCAGCTCGACGCCGAGGTCCCGTTGCGCAGCATCGTCCAGCAGTGGCAGCCGTGGATCTTCGACGCCGAGGACGAGACCGCGGGCCGCCACGCCTGACAGCCTCCGGCGAAGCGCGCAACGCGCAACGCGCAGGGCGACGGCACCCCGGATCGCGGTGATCCGGGGCGCCGTCAGGAGGGGCGGCGTCGCGGAGAGGACGCCACCCGTGCGGGCCGGCCACGGGAGGGCCGGCCCGCGGTGATCACGCCGCCCGCACCTCGGTGTGGGCCGCGACGCGTGCGCGCTCTGCGCGCCGGGCGGCGAACCCGGCGAGCGACGCCCACCTGCGACCGGCCGTGAACCGCCGGACGAGGGCGTGCTGCCGGGCGGCCTCGAGGGCCTCTTGGTGTCGGGATCTCGCCAGTGCTTCGTGGAGCAACATCTCGGTTCCTTCGCGGTCGCGGACGACGACAGGTCGCGTCCGAGGGCTGGTCTGCGGTGTCATGAAGTCGGTCATCGGTATCGGTCTCCTGTGGGTTGGTCCTCGAGGGACCTACGGGTGGGGCAGTGCGATCAGGCGGAGATGACCGCGGCGTACTCGCGGTCCCGGGCGAGGTCGGCCTTGCTCGGGCGGCCACGAGGCCTCTTGCGCGGGATCACCGTTCCGCGCTCGAAGATCTCGCCGCCCCAGACACCCCACGGTTCGCTGCGCTGCAGCGCGCCGGCAAGGCACTCGGCCTTGATCGGGCAGGCCGTACAGAGGGCCTTGGCCCGCTCCAGCTCCCTGGGAGCCTCGGCGAACCACATGTCCGCGTCGTCGGAACGACACGGAAGGTCCAGCCCGGCGCGGGGTGCCGCGTCGAGCAGGGTCCCCAACCCGGTGGTGGAGTCGCCGCCGAGCTGCTCCTGAGTGATCGTTCCGCCGTCCAACGGAACTGATCGGACTAGCACTTCAACCTCCTGCGGTAGTGGTCGTGCAGGACAAACAAAAAGGCCGCGGATCCCTGGTGGGGTCCGCGGCCTCGGTCTTCTGAGCCAGTGGCTGGGGGCGTCTATAGATGACGACGCTCCTCTGCGGACACACCTGTGCTGTTATCGGTCCCGAAGCCACCGAGGATGACGCCGGACGGGCGCTGCTTCCACGCGCGCGCGTACGTCGGCGCCACGGCCTCCACGGGCAGGCGGGAGCCGTGGACGGCGGCGACGGGAAGCGTCATCGTGATCATCGGGCACCCCCTTCTCGGGTGAGGTCGTGGCAGATGACGGGCTGGTGAGGTCCGTCGGGAGATGACGTTAGCGACCTTGGCAGAGGACGCACAACTTATTTACGGGAAGTTTCTCCGATCAACTACCCGACTCGGCGATCAGGCCGAGGACGGCCTCGCCGTACCGGTCGAGCTTGCGGGCCCCGATGCCGGGGATCCGCACGAGGGAAGCGTTGTCGGCCGGCCGGTGTTCGGCGATCGCGGTGAGCGTGGCGTCGGTGAAGATCACATAGGCCGGGACCTGCTGTTCCTTCGCCTCGTCCGCCCGCCAGCTGCGCAGCCGGTCGAGCAGCTCGACGTCCACATCGGACGGGCAGTCGGCGCATCGGCGCAGCTTCATCGAGTCGGCCCCGATCAGCGGCGAACCGCAGACCCGGCAGCGCGGCTTGGGCGCGCCGCGACCGCTGCCGCCGTTCGCCACGCGCGAAGCGGGGTGCTCGTCGGGGATGAGCCCGTAGAGGAATCGGCTGCGCCGACGCCGGCGCGGCCCGCCCGGTTGGCGCGAGAGCGCCCACGACAGGGCGAGGCGTCGCCGCGCACGCGTGAGGCCGACGTAGAGCAGCCGCCGCTCCTCCTCGATCGCCTCGTCGTCACCCTCGGCGTGCTGGATGGGCAGCGTGCCCTCGACCAGGCCGACGAGGAACACGACGTCCCATTCGAGGCCCTTCGCGGCGTGCAGGGACGCGAGGGTCACGCCCTGGACGGTGGGCGGGTGGGCGGCGTCGGCGCGGGTCTCCAGCTCGGCGGCGAACCGGGCCAGGTCGGCCGTGGGCTCGACCGCCACCAGCTCCTCGGCCAGCTCGACGATCGCGAGCAGCGACTCCCACTGGGCTCGCTGCTGCGCACCCGAGGGCGGGTCGGGGGTGAGCCCGACCGGGGCCAGCACCGCGCGTACCGCGTCGACGAGCGGGGCGTCGACGGCGCCCGCGGTGCGGACGGAGATCATCGCCCGGCGAACCTCGGGCCGGTTGAAGAACCGCTCGCCGCCGCGCACCTGGTACGGCACGCCGACCTCGGTGAGCGCCTGCTCGTAGACCTCGGACTGCGCGTTGATCCGGAACAGCACGGCGATCTCGCTGGCCGGCGTGCCGTCCGCGATCATCCGGGCGATCCGCTTCGCGGCGGCTGCCGCCTCGGTGGGCTCGTCGTCGTGCTCGGCGAAGTCGGGCTCCGGGCCGGGCGGCAGCTGCCCGACCAGCCGCAACCTGCTGCCGGCCACCCGCCCGCGGGCCGATCCGATCAGGGTGTTGGCCGCGGCCACGACCTGCGGGGTGGACCGGTAGTCACGCTGCAGCCGCACGACGACGGCCTCGGGGAACCGGCGCGCGAAGTCGAGCAGGTAGCGGGGGCTCGCGCCCGCGAACGTGTAGATCGTCTGGTTGGCGTCGCCGACCACCGTGAGGTCGTCGCGCCCGCCCAGCCACGCGTCGAGCACGCGCTGCTGCAGCGGCGTGACGTCCTGGTACTCGTCCACCACGAAGCATCGGTAGCGGTCGCGGAACTCCTCCGCGACGCCGGCGTGCTCGTCCAGCGCGGCGGCCGTGTGCAGCAGCAGGTCGTCGAAGTCGAGCATCTCGGCGCGGTTCTTGAGCGCCTCGTACCCGGCGTACACGGCAGCCACCTGCTCGGCGGCCGCGGGTGTCTCCCTGCGCAGCTTCGCGACGGCGGCGGGATAGTCGTCGGGTGTGAGGAGGGTGGCCTTCGCCCACTCGATCTCCCCGGCGAAGTCGCGCAGAGCGGCCGCGTCGGTGCCGGCCTTCACCCGGGCTGCCGCTTGCCCCACCAGCCGCAGCTTGCCGTCGAGCAGCTGCCACTGGTCCCCGCCGACCACCCGTGGCCAGAAGTAGCGCAGCTGGCGCAGCGCCGCGGCGTGGAAGGTGCGCGCCTGCACCCCCGACACGCCGAGTGCCCGCAACCGGGTGCGCATCTCCCCCGCCGCCCGCGCCGTGAACGTTACGGCGAGGACCTGGCCAGGCGCGACGTGCCCGGTGCTGACGAGGTGGGCGATGCGCCGCGTGATGGTGCGGGTCTTGCCGGTGCCGGCCCCGGCCAGCACACACACCGGCCCGCGGGGGGCGGTGACCGCGGCGAGCTGCTCGTCGTCCAGTCCTGAGTCCGGGGCTTCGAGGGTGGTCGCAGTCACCGCCCCATCCTGACAGCTCGGGAAGACGGGACCGGCGGCGGAGGTTGACCCGTGCATGGCGCAGGTGACGATGTACTCCACGACGTGGTGCGGCTACTGCCGCCGGCTCAAGCTGCAGCTGGACCAGGCGGGCATCACGTACGACGAGGTCGACATCGAGCGCGACCCCGAGGCGGCCGCGTACGTGGAGGGCGTGAACGGCGGCAACCAGACGGTGCCCACGGTGCGCTTCGCGGACGGCACGGCCCTGACCAACCCGCCCTTCGCGGTCGTGGCGGAGAAGGTGGCCGACCTGGCGGCCTAGTGCCCCGCCAGCTCAGCCGAACGCGGGCAACCGCGTCGCGACCCGCTCGGCGAGATCGACCGCCGCGCGGCAGATTGCGGCGCTGTCCGCGGTGCCCTGGACGTAGATGCGGACGTACTCGGCGCGCATCGTGGAGTCTGCGGCGATGAAGAACCGCTGTGGGATGTAGGCACGGCACACGCCGGCGCCGTCGGTACGGGTCATCCCCGGTCGGCCACCGATCGGGGCAGGATCGCCGTAGAAGTCCGGCGCTCCGGGAGCGGACTCGCGCATGAAGTCGAGCCATACGGGACCCCAGTCACAGGACCAGCCGGCACTGCCGTCCGTCCGTGCGCCCACGGGATCGCCACCCGCGGCGGTCACCGCGGCCGTCACCGAGTCCTGATCCAGCAGGTCGCACGCCCTGATGCCGGCCAGCGCGGACCTGTCGGCGTCGGAGCTCCGGTGGGCGAGGTCGTCGGCGACGAGGCGGGTGACCGCGGCATGGGCGGCGAGGTCGGCCACCGCGCAGTAGTCGATCCCGTCCGTCGGCTCCTCTCCGTAGAGAACGGCGTCGATCGAGAGGACATGGCCGTCCGGCAGCAGGATGTACCGGCGGCAGAAGTAGTCGTCCTGCGAGATGGGCACCACGACCGGGTTGAGCGGGTCGCGCAGTGATGCGTCGAAGGGGTCGGCCGTGTCACCGGTGACGAGGTCCACGTCCACCTGCAGCTCGTTCACGCCGATCGGAATGGCGACGACGCACGAGGAGAAGGCGCCGTAGCCGGGGCGGATCGTCGCCTTCCCCACGGGGGCGAGTGCGGCGACGTCGATCAGCGAGCAGGTATCGAGGGTGCGCTCGTCCGCCGGCGTGATCGGCGCAACCGACGGAGCAGTCAGCGCAGCCAGGGCAGCGACCACCGCGGTGATCACGACCGCGGCGCCTGCCGCGGCCAGGCCCAGGACGCGCAGCCGCCGACGGGTCGGCGGCGGGCCTTTCGGAGCGGGGCCGGCGAGAGTGGCGGCCAGCCGTGCGAGCTCGTCGTGCGCCTGCTCCGCGGTGGGGCGCACCGCGGGATCTTCGGCGGTGAGCTGCTGGAGAAGGGGTCCCAGCCGCTCGGAGTGGTCCCCGACCGCCGCGGACAGCGCGGCACCGAGCGCGGAGACATCCGTGCCGGTATCCGTGGCCGGTGACGTGCCGACGCCACTGACCTTCGCGAACGGGCCGATGCCGGCGTCCTCGACCAGGATGTCGCCCGGGGTGAGTGCGCCGTGCGCGACGTCCGCGGCATGGGCGGCGGCCAGCCCGGACGCGACCTGCGCGCCGACGAGCGCGGCCGCGGCCGCGGACATCGGGCCGTACTCGGCGACGAGGTCGGCGAGGCTGCGCGCAGACACGTCCTCGCGCACGAGCCACGCATCCGGCTCCTCCACCACGTCGAGGATGGACACGAGGTGCGGGTGCCGCACCGTGGCCGCCATGCGCGCCTGCGGCAGGGCGTCGCGCGTGAGCCGCACGAGCACGACGCTGCGACCCGACTCCCGGTCGGTCGCTCGCCAACCGCCCCCGTCGATCTCGTCCCGCAGCCGGTACCGCGTCGCGACCAGGACGTCCTCGATGGTGCCGTCGACCGGCCCGTCGTGCATGCTCCGCTTCCTCCCGACCCGGGAGGCCCCCTACAGGGCCGCCCAGCTCTCCAGCATCGATCTCGCGATGCTGACCTTGCCGGGAAGCAGCAGGGAGGGGTCCCCGTCGGCTCGGCCACCCCAGTCACCGGCACCGAGGGCCCGGCGCAGCTCGGCCCGCGGGACCCACATCGCCTCGGCGATCTCGCCGTCGGCGGGAACGAGCGGGACGGTGGGGTCGGCCACGGCGGAGAACCCGACCATCAGCGAGCGCGGGAACGGCCAGGCCTGGCTGCCCAGGTAGGACACGTCGTCGACCCGGACGCCGACCTCCTCGTGGATCTCCCGCAGCACGCACGCCTCGAGCGACTCGCCCGCCTCGACGAACCCGGCGAGCACCGAGTATCGCCCCTCCGGCCACACCGGCTGGCGGGCGAGCAGGACACGGGCCGCGTCGCCCGTGCCGCCGTCGTGCACCAGGCAGATGACGGCCGGGTCGGTGCGCGGGTACTCCTCGTGCGCGTTCGCCTCGCAGACCCGGTGCCAGCCGGCGTTGCGCGGGTGCATCGGGGAGCCGTCGCGCGCGCAGAACCGGGCGGCCGCATGCCAGTTCAGCACGGCCACCGCCCCGGTGAGCAGGCCTGCCCCGAGGGCGTCGAGAGCGGCGCCGACGGTGCGCAGGTCGGCCCAGTCGGTGGGGTCCTCACCGGCGACGAGGTCGACCTCGCCGCGCACCGCCCAGTAGGCGATGTCCTCGTGCTCGCCGAGCAGCACGGCGTGCTCCGGCGGCTCGTCCCCCGTGGTCGGCCGGGTGATCAGCCGGGCGCCGTCGCCGGAGATCATGTCCCAGCGGTCCCGCGGCCGGCGGACGTCTCCCCAGTCGACGGGAGTGCGCCCGCCTTCGTCGAGCACGACGATCCGGGCCTTCGGCCAGCCGGCGAGCTGGCGCTCGCGGTCGCTGCGGATCGGCTCGTCGCGCATCACCACGGAGCGCGAGAGGACAGGCGGGGCGTTCAGCCGGAACCGCGATGCGTCGCTCACGGGCCGGTGATCCCGCCCAGCGCCCGGAGCCCGGCCCCGATGACGTCGGCGTCGCCCACCACGACCCCGGTGAACGCGGTGGGCGCGAAGAACTCCAGCGCCGCTTCGGCCACCTGCTCGACCGTGACCGACTCGAGCCGCGCCGGGTGGGCGCGCAACCAGTCGATCCCGAGCCCGTCGGCCGCGAGCGCCGACAGGGTGGACGCGAGCCCGCCCTGGTTGTCCAGCGAGATCAGCAGCGAGCCGACGGCGTAGGCGCGCGCCGCGTCGACCTCGGCGGCGGTGGGCGGCACGGCGGTGAGCCGGCCCAGCTCGTAGCGGGTCTCGAGCAGCGCGGCGGCGGTGACGTCACTCGCGACGTCGGTCTCGACGCCGAGGACCGCACCTCCGGGCACGAACTCGAGCCCGGAGTGGGCGCCGTAGGTGTAGCCCTTGTCCTCGCGCACGTTCTCCATCCAGCGCGAGGAGAAGTAGCCGCCGAACACGAGGTTGGCCAGCTGCAGCGCCGCGTAGCGCGGGGCGTTCCGGCGCAGGGCGGGCGCCGACAGCCGCAGCTGCGACTGCACCGAGCCGGCCCGGTGCACCAGCTGCAGGTCGGAGGCGGTGATCGCGGGCGGCGCGGACAGCTCCCGCGCCGGCGTGGCGGCCGTCCAGCCGCTGACGGCCTTCTCCACCTGCGTGATCGCGGCGGCCGGGTCGATGTCGCCGACGACGACGAGGATGGCCCCACCGGGCACGAGCGCCGCGGCCTGCAGAGCCCGCACCTGCTCGGCCGTGACGGCCGCGACCGCCTCCCCCGTGGGCATCTCGCGGGTGATCGGGTGGTCGCCGAAACGCTTGCGCTGCAGCGCCTCACGGGCGATCGTGCGCGGCTGCGCACGGGCCACGCTGATCCGTTCGACGAGCCGGTCGCGCTCGCGGGCCACCTCGCCGTCGGGGTGGGTGGCCGTGGTGAGCACGTCGGCGAGCACGGCGAGCAGGTCGGGGAGGCCCTCGGCGAGGCCGGAACCGCCGATCTGCAACCGCTCCGGGTCGACGCTCACCCCGAGGTCGGCGCCGACCGCGGCCATCTCGTCGTCGATGGCGACGCGGTCGCGGCTGGCGGTGCCGGTCAGCAGCGTGGACGACAGCAGCTCCGCGACGGCCGGGTGCTCGGGCTCGTCACCCGCGAACGGCACCCGCAGCCGCAGCTCCACCATCGGTACGCCGGGCCGGCGAGCGGCGAGCACGCGCAGGCCGTTCGGCAGCGTGCGCTCCTCGACGTCGGGAAGCGGGACCGCGCGGGTGAGCCCCAGCGGTGGCAGCGGGCGGGGGCCCAGCTCGGTGCGCCCGATCTCCTCCGCGCTGCGATGGGTCGCGGCTCTTGTCGGGGTGCTCACTCGCTCTCCTTCGGCTCCACCAGCAGCACGCCGCGCCCACCGGAGCGCAGCGCGGCCGCGGCGGCGCGCACCTGCTCCGGGGTGACGGCGGCGAGCCGGTCGGGCAGCTCAGCACTGATCTCGGCGCGGCCGTAGAGCAGCTCGCGGGCCCCGAGGCCCAGCATCCGGTACATGACGCGGTCGTTCTCCTGGTGCAGGCCGGCCGACCAGCGCGCCACCTGCCTGGACAGCTCCTCGGCGCTCGGACCTTCCGCGGCGAGCTTGTCCAGCTCCTCGTCGACGGCGTCGAGCACGCGGTCCGGGTCGATCGCGGCCGGGTGCACGGCGGTGATCGTGAACGTGTCGGGGTCGCGGGCGTCGAGCGGACCCATCAGCCCGGCGCTCGCGGAGATGTCGGTGACGAGCCCGTCGGTGTGCACGAGCCGCCGCTGCAGCCGGGCGGCCTCCCCGTCGCCGAGCACGGAACCCAGCAGCGCGTGGCCGAGGTAGCCGTCCAGGTCGGCACCCGGGTCGGGCAACCGGTAGCCGAGCGCGATCGCCGGCAGCGGGGCGTGCGCGTCGATCACCGACTGGCGTCGCTCGCCGGTGGGCAACGGCTCACCGAACGACGGCCGCTGCGGGGCGGGGCGGGCGGGGATGTCCCCGAAGTGCTTCTCGACCAGCCGCAGCGTCTCGTCGACATCGAGGTAGCCGGCGACGGTGACCTGCGCGTTGGCCGGCGAGTAGTAGGTGTCGAAGAAGGCGGCGGCGTCGTCGAGCGAGGCCTGCTCCAGCTCGGAGAAGTCGCCGTAGCCGTTGTGCGCGTTGGGGAAGGTGTCGTAGAGCACCGGCGGCAGCAGGATCCAGGGGAACCCGCCGTAGGGCCGGTTGAGGACGTTGAGCCGGATCTCCTCCTTGACCACGTCGATCTGGTTGCGGAGGTTCTCACTTGTGAGCTTCGGCGCGCGGAGGCGGTCGGCCTCCAGGAACAGCGCGCGCTCCAGCGCCGCGGCCGGCAGCACCTGGAAGTAGTCGGTGTAGTCCTGGTGCGTCGAGCCGTTGAACACACCGCCGGAACCCTGGACGTGCCGGAAGTGCGCGAGCTTCTCGAGGCTCTCGCTGCCCTGGAACATCAGGTGCTCGAACAGGTGCGCGAACCCGGTGCGGCCCTCCGGCTCGGAGCGGAAGCCCACGTCGACGTGCACCGCGACGCCGACGACGGGAGTGACGGGGTCCGGGACGACGAGGACCCGCAGCCCGTTGGGCAACGTCGTCCGATGCAGTTCTGGAGCAGGCACGCCGCCGAATGTATCCCGTTGCGGCGAACTCCCGCCTACCCCGGCACGGTGCCGAGCAGGCCGGTCCCCGGCCGGCAGTCGACGTACTCGAAGAACGCCTCGCCCTCGGGCACCACGGACACCTCGTGGTAGAGCCGCAACCGGGCCGCCGGGCCGAGTGTGGACAGGTACCGCATCGCGGCGCCGAAGATCGCGACGTGCGTCGGGTGGGACTCCGCCCAGCACCCCAGGTCGGCGAGGCTGCGCCACCAGCCGAGGCCGAAGCTGCGCTCCACCGGCCGCCCGTCCTCCACCACCGTGACGTAGCGGTTGGAGTAGCAGCCGGGTGCACGGCGCGCGACGTTCGTCAGTGCCGATGATCGCTCCGCGAGCTCCGCTCAGCGAGGGGGCAGCACCACGAACTGCCGCAGCGACAGGTCCACGTAGGTGACCGGGCCGCGCGGCCCAGGTGAGTGGTCGACGTTGATGCCGGTCTCGGGGAGGCCGAGGAGCTTGTAGCCGTCGAGCAGGCGCGTGGTGGTGTTCCAGAACACCCCGGTGCCCGGGTAGGCGTCGATGAACGCCTCGGCGGCGGTCGCGTCGGTGGCGCAGACGGTGGCCGCGAGGCCGGACGTCTCGCGCGCCGCGGTGGCGGCGGCGTCCAGGGGGCCGTCCACCGGGGCGACGGTGACGTGGGCCTCGGCGCCGGAGTCGAGGGCCCACTCGTGGCCGAGCGGGTGGGCGTGCGGCGGCAGGCTCGGTGTGATCTCCCGCGCGCGCAGCGCCTCCTCCGCCACCGGCCACAGCCGGTCGTACGCCGGGCGGTCGATCAGCAGCAGGTTGAGCCGGTTGCAGACGCCGAGCCGGTCGGTGCTCTCGGTGACCAGCCTGGTGACGTCGGCGGGGTCGGCGCTCGCGTCCAGGTAGAGCACGCCGCCACCGTCGGCGTGGGCGAGGATCCGGGTGCCCGCCGTGGCGCCGAGCGCCGACAGCTTGCGCGTGACCTCCCCGCTGCCGCGCACGACGACGAGCGGGACGAGGTCGGGGAGCCCGACCAGCGCCTCTGCCCCGGCGTGGCCGGGGGTGGGGACCAGCTGCACGGCCGCGGCCGGCACGCCGTGGCGCTCCAGCGCGGGCGCGATCACCAGCTCGACGAGCGCGCGGGCCGAGCCCAGCGCGGCCGAGCCGGTGCGCAGCACCGCCGCACTGCGGGCCTTCAGCACCTGCGACGCGACGTCCACCGTGACGTTCGGGCGGGCCTCGAACACCGCCCCGATCACGCCGACCGGCACGCGCCGCTCGTAGACCCGCTCGCCGCTCGGCAGGGTGCGCACCTCGCGCTGCGCGGGCGGTTCCGGGGTGTCGGCGAGCACCTCGAGCTGGGTGGCCATGTCCGCGAGCCGCTCCGGTGTGAGCCGCAGCCGGTCCATCAGGCCCTGCGCCATCCCTCCCCGTTCGGCCGTCTCCACGTCCGCCGCGTTCGCGGCCAGCAGCTCGGCTTCTCGCTCCCGCAGCAATCCCGCCGCGGTGCGCAGGGCGGCGTCCACAGCGGCGCCGCCCGCGGCCCTCACCCCCGGCGCGGCGGCCGCGGCACGCTGAGCGGCCTCCCGCACGGCGGTGACCTCGGGCGTCTGGGGGGTGACGGCGGTGCTGGTGCTCACGGGGAAAGGTTGCCACGCGGCCCGCAGCCCGCGCCCGGAGGTTCAGGAACACAGTTGACCTGAACCCGTGTTCACGTTGCACGATCGTCGACGTGACCGCAGCTGCTGCCCCCACCGCCGTCCGCGACGAGCTGTTCGGACCGAGCCGGCGCGCCACGACGATCGGCATCGTTCTCCTGATCAGCCTGGTGGCGTTCGAGGCGATGGGGGTGAACACCGCGATGCCGGCGCTCATCGCCGACCTCGGCGACGTCTCGCTCTACGCGTGGCCGTTCGTCACGTTCATGGCAGCGTCGGTGTTCGCCACGGTGCTCGGCGGCCGCTGGTGCGACCGGGCCGGACCGCGGGTGCCGCTGGTGGCGTCGCCACTGTTGTTCGGCGCCGGGCTGCTGGTCGCCGGCACGGCGACGAGCATGACCCAGGTCCTCGTCGGCCGGCTGCTGCAGGGTGCGGGCGCCGGGATGACCGGCGTGGCGATCTTCGTGCTGATCGCCGCGGTGTACGCGGAGCGGGCCCGGCCCGCGGTGTTCGGGCTCATCTCCTCGGCGTGGGTGCTTCCGGCGCTGCTCGGACCTCCGGTGTCCGGCGTGGTCACGGAGATCCTCTCCTGGCACTGGGTGTTCCTCGGCCTCATCCCCTTCGTGGGGGTCGCCACCGCCCTCGTGGTGCCCGCGGTGCGCACGCTGACGCCGCCCGACCGGCCGGCCGGCGCCGGCCGCCGCGGCCTGGTGCCCGCGGCGCTCGCGGCCTCCGGCGGGGTGGCCGCCCTGAGTTGGGCCTCGCAACACGCGTCGGTGCTCGCCGCGGTCGTGGCAGCGGTGTCCCTCGCTGTGCTCGTCCCCGCGCTCGTGCGGCTCTTCCCGCGCGGGGTGTTCCGGCTGAAGCGCGGCATCCCCACGATCGTCGCGTCCCGCGGCCTGCTCGCCGGCGTGTTCTTCACGATCAACTCCTACCTGCCGCTCATGCTCGAGTCGACGCACGGCTGGTCCCTCACCACAGCGGGGATCCCGCTGATCGTCGGCGCGCTGGCGTGGTCGAGCGCGTCGGCCTGGCAGGGCAGGCACCCGGACCTGCCGCGCCAGCGCCTGCTGCGCATCGGGTTCTGCGCGGTCACCGTCGGCGCCGCCGGCATGCTGCTGGTCGCCCCCGCGTGGGGCATCCCGTGGCTGGCGTTGCCGTTCTGGGGGATCGCCGGGGTCGGGATGGGCCTCGGGTTCTCGTCGGTGTCGTTCCTGCTGCTCCAGCAGTCCGCGTCGCACGAGACCGGCTTCCACAGCTCGGCCGCGCAGATCGCCGACCAGCTCGGCACCGCCACCCTGATCGGTGCGGGCGGTGCCGTGCTCGCGCTGCTCGGCACGCCGGCCGCTGCGCTGCCGGTGCTGATCGCGGTGCTCGTCGTGCTGGGGCTGGTCGGCGTGCTCGGCGCGCCGCGCGCGGCCGGTCAGACCGGCTCGGCGAACACCACCACGTTGTCGGAGTAGTGCCGGGTGCCGCGGTCGAACGCGCCGCCGCACGTGATCAACACCAGCCGCGGCGGCCCACCGGCGGCGAACACCTCTGGTGGCAGCTCCGCCTTCGCGTACTGGCGGCGGGTGGTCACGCGGTAGCCGACCGATCGGCCGTCGGCTCCGAGCAGGGCGACCTCCTCACCCTCGGCGACGTGCCGCAGGACGGCCAGGGCGCCCAACCCGCCCGCGAGCGAGTCGACGTGGCCGGCGAGGACCGTCGTCCCGCCCGCGCCCCCGGCGAGCGCGCTCGGCGACCACCAGCCCACCGTCGACGGCGGTTCGGGAACCACGAGCGCGCCTTCCGGCCCCGTCGTCACCGCGACGACGGGCGCGCGCAGGTCGCGCGAGGGCAGGACCAGCTCCACGGGTGGCGTACCGACCCGCACCGGCGCCGGCGCGGGCGCCTCACCGGCGAGCAGCCGCGCGAGCTCGCCGTCGACGAGGGTTGCCGGTGCAAACGGGTTGTGCCTGGCCGGGGCCGGCGGATCGAGCGGCGCCGCCGTCGGGACCGGGCCGGCGCCCAGCATGGCCGCACCGCCCACCAGGAACGCGCCACCCGCCGCCGAGACCGCGCGGAAGACGCGGCGCCCGCGGGCGTCCCGGTCGACGACCGGGACCGCCCGACGGCCGGCGGACAAGGCCCTATGACGTCCCGGACCCACGACGTGGGCCGCGTCGTCGGGAGCCGCAGGGACGGTTGTGTCGACAAGCCCGGCGACCCGTTCGACGGGCCCGGCGGTGCTCGGGCCCCCTCGGGCCGTCAGGCGGACCGGCGCCGCCACCACAGCGCGCCGGCGAGCAGCAGCGCCCCGACGCCGACCAGCAGGATCGCCGCCGGCGTCACGTCGCCCGCGGCCTGCCCGCCGCTGCCGGCGTCGACGGCCTGCGGTGTCGACGCACCGGCCGGGGCGGCAGCCTCGTCGAGCTGCTCGGCGAGCGCGTCGAGGCGGGTCAGCGCCTCCTGCGCGGCCGCCTTGGCCTCGTCGGATGCGTTCTCGTCGGCGAGGACGGCGTTCGCCGCGTCCCGCACCTCCTGCTGCATCTGCTCCGCGGCCCGCAGCCACGCCTGGTCGAACTGCTCTCCGCTACGGGCGCGCAGGTCGGCGAGGGCGGACTGCTGCTCCGCGGTCGGCTCGGCGGCGAGCACGCCTCCGGCGCTGGCCTTCAGCTGGTCGAGGAGCGCCTGCCCGTCGGTGGTGTACTGCGCGGCGAGGGTGCGGACGTTCTGGGCCTCGCCCTGCGCCTGGCCGAGCCCACCGAGCGCGGCGATCGCCGACGCCGACGACCCGGCCGCCCCCAGCGTGCCGCCGGCACCCATGCCGAGTGCGGTGTCCAGACCTGCGGGAGCGCCGGCCCCCGGCGCCACCGGAGGTGAGGGCTGAGCCTGATCGGCCGAACCACACGCGGTGGCGGCGCCGAACACGATGCCGATGACGGCGATCACAGCGACCGCGTTCGCCACGACCTGCCTGATGGGACGGGTCCGCACGGCTCCTCCTTCGTCGGTGGACCCGAGAACCGTTGCGCCATCCGAGTCGGCTCCGCAGCTCGGGACGGCGAAGTCCGCTCGGATGTGTGTCCCTCAGGAGGGGCGCGAGGCCGGGGCGAGGTGCACGACCTTCACGACGCTCATCTCGTCCAGGAGCTCCGGACCGAACCCGGAGCCGGAGCCGCGGAACACGTCGTTGATCTTCACGGTTCCGACCGGCAGCTCCCGCCACGCGGCCTGCGCGTGCGCCATATCCGGCGTGAGGACGGTGGCCGCGAGGCCGTCGCGGTCGGCGGAGGCCTCACGCAGCGCGGTGGTGAAGTCGGGGACGACGCGCACCGGGGCGACCGGGCCGAACGTCTCCTCGCTCACGACAGCCATGTCCGGGACGCACCCGATCAGGACAGTGGGCGGGCAGAAGGCGCCGGGACCGTCCGGGATCGTGCCGCCCGTGAGGGCATGGGCACCGACGTCCAGCGCGCCCTCGACGTGCCCGTGGACGTGCCTGCGGTGCCCCCGGTCGACCAGGGGGCCGATCCCCTCCGCCCACTGCTGCGCCTGCGCCGTGAGTGCGGCGAACCGGCGGCCGGTCTGCGGGCAGCGCTCGCTGGGCTTGTGCACCACCGTGTTGCCGGTGGCCAGCGCCGCCCCGAGCAGCCCGGCGGCGACGGCGACCGGGTCGTTCCACGGGGTCAGCACCGCGACGACGCCACGCGGCTCCGGGACCATCAGGTCGGTGTCGTCGTCCCGTGCGCCGTGCGGACTGCGGCCGCGGTGCACCGGGCCGAGCTCGGCGTACTGCACGAGCGCGCCGGCGAGGCGATCGGCACCCGGCCGGCGACCTCCCCGGTTCGCGGGTCGAGAACGGTCAGCTCACGGTTCTCCAGGACAGTCACCCATGGTCAGTACCCGACGCCGAACTGGATCACGCAGGCTGCTCCGGGTCAGGACCGGTGCGGCAGCTTCTTCGGCGTCGACGGCGGCGGCACCACCGGGCCGGCATCGCCGTCGGGCGCCGTGTCGAGGTCGACGATCACGGGGGCGTGGTCGCTCGGGCCGCTGCCCTTGCGCGCCTTGCGGTCCACCCACGCCGCCTGCACGCGCGCAGCCGGGTCGGCGCCGGCGAGCACGAGGTCGATGCGCATGCCCAGGTCCTGGTGGAACCGCCCGGCCCGGTAGTCCCAGTACGTGAAGACCCGCTCGGCCGGCCAGCGGTCGCGCACCACGTCGTGCAGGCCGAGGCCCTTGATCTCGGCCAGTGCCTTCCGCTCGGCGGGCGTGACGTGCGTCGAGTTCACGAACAGCGCCGGGTCCCACAGGTCGTCGTCGGTGGGGGCGATGTTCACGTCGCCGGCCACCACGGCCGTCGCCGCGTCGGTGATCGACTCCCGCAGCGCGGCGAGCCACTCCAGCTTGTAGAGGTAGTGCGGGTCGTCGAGGGTGCGCCCGTTGGGCACGTAGACGGAGGTGATGCGCAGCCCGCCGCACGTCGCCGTGATCGCACGCGCCTCGGCCGGAGCGTCGGGGGTCGGGAACCGCGGCTCCCCGGGCAGCCCGCGCACGACGTCGTCGAGACCGGCGCGCGACAGCAGCGCCACCCCGTTCCACCGGCCCTCGCCGAAATGAGCGACGGCGTACCCCCGCTCCGCGAGCGGCGCGTCGAAGGCCTCGGCGAACGCCTCGTCGGACAGCTTGGTCTCCTGCAGGCACACGACATCGGGCGCGCGCTCGTCCAACCAGGGCAGCAGCCGGGGCTGGCGGATGAGGGCCGAGTTCACGTTCCACGTAGCCAGACGCACCTGGAGCACGCTACCGTTGCGGAGTTTGTACGATGGCCGAACAAAGGGGTTACTGATGCCGCAGCCCACCCGTGAGGACCGCTTCAGCTTCGGGCTCTGGACGGTCGGCTGGCCCGCCCGCGACCCGTTCGGAGACGCGACCCGGCCCGCCATCGACCCGGTCGAGTCGGTGCACCGGCTCTCCGATCTCGGCGCGTGGGGCGTGACCTTCCACGACGACGACCTCATCCCCTTCGGGACCGACGGCGCCGAGCGCGACCGGATCATCGCGCGCTTCAAGGCGGCGCTCGCCGAGACCGGGATCGTCGTCCCGATGATGACCACCAACCTGTTCACCCACCCCGTCTTCAAGGACGGCGCGTTCACCAGCAACGACCGGGGCGTACGCCGGTTCGCACTGCGCAAGGTCATCCGCAACCTCGACCTCGCCGCCGAGCTGGGCGCCACCACCTACGTGTTCTGGGGCGGCCGCGAGGGCGCCGAGGTCGACTCCGGCAAGGACATCGCCGCGGCCCTCGACCGCTACCGCGAGGGCATCGACCTGCTCGCCGCGTACGTGAAGGAGCGGAACTACGGCATCCGCTTCGCGATCGAGCCGAAGCCGAACGAGCCCCGCGGCGACATCCTGCTGCCCACCCTCGGCCACGCCCTCGCGTTCATCGCCGAGCTCGAGCACGGCGACATCGTCGGCATCAACCCCGAGGTCGGTCACGAGCAGATGGCCGGGCTCAACTACAGCGCGGGCATCGCGCAGGCGCTGTGGGCGGACAAGCTCTTCCACATCGACCTCAACGGCCAGCGCGGCATCAAGTACGACCAGGACCTCGTGTTCGGCCACGGCGACCTGCTCAACGCCTTCTCCACCGTCGACCTGCTGGAGCACGGCGCCCCCGGCGGCGGCCCGCGCTACGACGGCCCGCGGCACTTCGACTACAAGCCGCTGCGCACCGAGGACCTCGAGGGCGTCTGGGCGTCCGCGGCCGCGAACATGAGCACCTACCTGCTGCTGAAGGAACGGGCCGCGGCGTTCCGGGCCGACCCCGAGGTGGCCGAGGCACTCGCCGTGTCGGGGGTGGCCGAGCTGGCGAAGCCGACCCTGAACTCCGGCGAGACGGTGGCCGACCTCAAGGCCGACCGTTCCGCGTTCGAGGACTACGACGCCGTGAAGGCGGGTGAGCGCGGCTACGGCTACGTCCGACTCAACCAGCTGGCACTGGAACACCTCTTGGGTGCCCGATGACACTTGTCGCGGGGGTCGACTCGTCGACCCAGTCGTGCACGGTGGTGATCCGGGACGCGGCGACCGGCGCGCTGGTCCGCTCGGGCAACGCGAAGCATCCGGACGGCACCGAGGTGGCCCCCGCGGCCTGGTGGGAGGCGCTGCAGGCCGCGGTCGCCGAGGCCGGCGGGCTCGACGGGGTCGAGGCGATCGCCGTGGCGGGCCAGCAACACGGGATGGTCTGCCTGGACGCCGCCGGCGAGGTCGTGCGGCCGGCGCTGCTGTGGAACGACACGCGGTCGGCCCGAGAAGCCGACGCGCTGGTCGCCGAGCTGGGGGCGAAGGAGTGGGCCGAGGCCATCGGCAGCGTGCCGGTCGCCTCGTTCACCGCCACGAAGCTGCGGTGGCTCGCCGAGAACGAGCCCGATCACGCCGCCGCCACCGCGGCGGTGTGCCTGCCGCACGACTGGCTCACCTGGAAGCTGCGGGGCACCGGCTCGCTCGACGATCTCGTCACCGACCGGTCCGACGCCAGCGGCACCGGCTACTGGTCCGGCGTCACTGGCGAGTACCGGCTCGACCTGCTGGAGCGGGCGCTCGGGCGGTCGGACGTGCGGCTGCCCCGCGTGCTCGGGCCGTCAGATGCCGCCGGAAGGACCCCGGACGGCGTCCTGCTCGGGCCCGGCGCCGGCGACAACGCCGGGGCAGCGCTCGGGCTCGGCGCCACCGCCGGGGACGTCGTGGTCTCGATCGGCACGTCCGGGGTGGTCTCCGCGGTCAGCCCGACCCCGACGGCGGACGAGACCGGCATCATCGCCGGCTTCGCGTCCGCGTCCGGCGAGCACCTCCCGCTGGTGTGCACGCTCAACGCGGCCCGGGTGCTCGACGCGGCGGCGCGGATGCTCGGCGTCGACCACGACGAGCTGTCCCGGCTGGCGCTGTCCGCCCCGCCGGGCGCGGACGGGCTGGTGCTCGTGCCGTACCTGGAGGGCGAGCGCACGCCGAACCGGCCGGACGCCACCGGCACGCTGCACGGGCTCACCCTCGGCAGCTCCACGCCCGCCCACCTGGCGCGGGCGGCCGTCGAGGGGCTGCTGTGCGGGCTCGCCGACGCGCTGGACGCGCTGGTTGCGGCGGGTGTGCCGGTGGAGCGCGCGTTCCTCGTGGGCGGCGGCGCCCGCTCGGAGGCACTGGCCCGCATCGCGCCCACGGTGCTCGGGCGGCCCGTGCTGCGCCCCACCCCGGGCGAGTACGTGGCCGACGGCGCCGCCCGCCAGGCGGCCTGGGTGCTGGCGGGCGGCGACACCCCACCGGTGTGGGCGGCGGCCGACACGGAGACGTTCGAGGGCGCCCTCACCCCGGGCGTCCGCGAGCGGTACGCGCAGGTCCGCGAACTGACGGCACCGCGCGTGGCCCCGTGACTTCACACATCCAGGCCCGACTTCGCACAAGGCCGGCCTTGTGCGAAGTCCGTACCCGGTGTGTGAAGTCGGGCCGGGCGTGAGCGTTCCTGCGGGGCAGCACACCGTGCGTCGGCACAACCTGGCGCTCGTGCTGGAGGTGGTCGCCGGGGCGGAGGAGCTGTCGCGGGCCGGGGTGGCGGCGCGCACCGGGCTCACGCGGGGCACCGTGTCCTCGCTGGTGGAGGAGTTGATCGCGGCCGGGCTCGTCACGGAGCTCGCCGCCGCGCGCGGCGGTCCGGGCCGGCCGGCCAGCCCGCTGCGGCTGGACCCGCGCGGGCCGGCCGGGCTGGGCCTCGAGGTCGGAGTCGACACGGTCGGCGCGTGCGTCGTCGACCTCGGCGGCACGGTGCGCGTGCAGCGCACCGTGGCGTCGGACCACCGCGACGACGTACCCGACGCCGCGCTCGCCCGGCTCGCAGCGCTCGCCGCCGGCGTCGTGGCCGAGGCCGCGCTCCCGATCGCCGGCGCGGCGGTGGCCCTGCCCGGCGTCGTCGGGCCGGACGGGGTGCTGGAGCGCGCGCCGAACCTCCCGCGCTGGGTCGACGTGGCCGTCGGCGCCGCGCTGAGCACGCGGCTGCACGGCCTGCCCGTGCGCGCCGGCAACGAGGCCGACCTCGCCGCGCTGGCGGAGCGGTGGGCCGGCGGGCCGACCGATGCCGTCGTCGTCTCCGGCGGGATCGGCGTGGGCGCCGGGATCCTGCTGGACGGCGCCCTCTTCGCCGGGGCAGGCGGGCGGGCCGGCGAGATCGGCCACGTCGTCGTCGAACCGGACGGGCCGGCCTGCCACTGCGGGGGCCGCGGCTGCCTGGAGACCGTGGCCGGGCTGGAGGCGCTCTCCGCCGATCGTCCGGACGCGGTGCGGGTGGCGGGTCGGGCGCTCGGCATCGCGCTCGCCGGGGCCGTGCACCTGCTCGACGTGCCGGCCGTGGTGCTGGGCGGCGGCTACCCGCGCCGCGGCGCGCCGCTGCTCGACGCCGTGCGGAGCGAGCTCGCCGCCCGGGTGTTCTCCCGGGCCGGCGTGGACGTGCGTTTCTCCGCCCTCGGCCCCGACGCCGCGCTGCGCGGCGCCGCCACGGCTGTGGTGCAGGCGGTGCTGGCCGATCCCGGTGGGGTGATCACCGGGAATGGTGTCAGAGCGACAGATCTGTCGTCCTGACACCGCATGCGGCGATCAGGACTCGCCCACGGACGAGTAGCAGTCCCGATCCACAGCGGTCGACGCGGATCACGCCCTGGTGGACGCGCGCTGCCGTACGATGAGCCGGAGGCTGCACGAGGGGGATCGTTGCGCGCGAAATTCGACCGGATGAGTCGTACAGCAAAGGTGGCGGCCGCTGTCCTCGCTGTCGCGTTGGCATCGCTGGTGAGCGCCCTGCTCTCGAGCCAAGCCCTGTGGTTGCAAATGACGGCGAGCGTTATCACAGCAGTCCTCGTCGGCATCGTGGCCATATTCGTGTTCGGCACCCGGAGCGACGCTCGGTCGCCACGCTCGGAAAGCCCATCCTCCCCCGACGTCGACAGGAACTGAACACCGTTCGTATCGTCGAACCGCCGACCACGTAGAGCCGGCGCGGTCTCGGCCTGCCTGAATCCGGTCCGAGCGAACGTTGATCCGTGGACAACCCGACATTTCCGATACCCGCGACGGCGATCAGCGCTCGTTCGACCCGCGGTTTGCCATCGCCCACGAGTTCGGGACCTCATCGGACAGCGCGCATCGCCGCCACCTCTGCGAGCCAGGGCACATGCTGCGGCCGAGCCCAGCACCTCCGGTCCGGGCGGAGAGCCTCGCAGGTCACTCCGATGCACAGCAGCGGAGTCGAGCTGACCTGAGTAGATCTACTCATATCAGCATGATTCGCTGATAGCGGACCCTCTCATGCGGTCTCCTCGCTGCACCACGGAGAAGGCGAGGCACGCAATATGCAGGAGCGCACGGTGCCGGAGTCCGCGCCAGCAGACGACGAACCGGCGTTGAGAAACATCCGTCACAGACCTAGAGCGCCCAGAGCATTGGTGGTCGTGGCGTCAGCAGTCGTGGCAATCGCGTTGATCAGCACGGGAAGTACGAGCGTCGCGGCAGCCCAACCACCCGGAGCATCGATCGGTCCGCCCTTCTTCGTCGAGATCAGCTACGAAGGCCAGCTCGCTATAATCGCCGGCTACGCCGCAGCCCCGGGAGCGATTGTCTGCGTCGTTACCACGGGTGCCGCCTGTGCGGTGACACCGGTCATCGTCGCGTTCATCACGCCGATCGTGCAACGCGCCGCTGCGTGTCCGAACAATGGAGCACGCCGGCTCGAGCTCCAAAACATCCTCGTACCACCACGACCCGGCGCAATCCAGAGCGAGATCATCCAGGTCGTGTCGAACAGGTGCATTCCGGCGTGAGCGAGCTCAAGCACAGCCGGCGGGTCGTTGGTTCACCGACAGCGTCGGCGGCGGTCCCGACCAGCCACTGATCGGGGGAGGTGCCGGAGCGACGGATCCGTCGCTCCGGCACCTCCCCCTCGATCGACCTGGGGCCACGACGTCCCGTGATCGTGCGTGGGCGGGACCCATCAGGAACTCAGGAGGCCTTCGGCAGCACCCGGATCCCGTCGGCGCGGATCGCGCCGGCGTCTGCGGTGCCGGTGAGCATCACGACGTCGCCGACGGCGGGCTTCTGGGACAGCGCCGCGACGTTCACGGTGAAGGGGAGGCCCTCCACCGAGGTCACGGTGGCCGTGTCGCCCGTGAGGGCGGTGACCGTGCCGGTCACGCTGGCCTGCGGCACCCAGATCGACTCCGCGGTCGCGGCGTCGCCGGTGCCCTCGACCGCGACCACCACGCGCTCGCCCACCTGCAGGTCCCCCAGCCCGCTGTTCGAGGCGCCGCCCACCTCGGTGTCGGCGTCGGTGCGCAGGGTGCGCTGACCGCCGTTGTCGACGTTCACGACGATCGAGCCGTTCGCCACCGATGCCACGGTGCCCGCGACCACCGGGTCGTCGCCCATGCCGAACGGGCGCGATCCCGGGCCGCGCCCCGGGCCGTCGTCGTCATCGAAATCCCCGCGGTCGTGGCCGCCCATGAAACCGGGGCCGCGGTCCTCCCAGTGGCCCTCGCCCGCCCAACCTGCCCGGTCGAAGCCCGGGCCGAAGCGGCCGCGGTCGTGGTCGGGCAGGAGGAGGGCGGCGGTGACGCCGGCGATCACGACCAGCGCAGCGACCGCGGCGGTGATCACGGCGCCCCGGCTGCGCAGCCGGGATCGCCAGGAACGACGCGGCGGGATCTGACTCGTGGGCGGTTCTTCGGTCGTACTCATCTGGTGCTCCCCTCGGGACTGACTCTGTCCCGACCGACGTTTCCGCCCGTTCCTGAAGGCGACCTGAAGCGGGCGCACTCCTTCAGCCGATCTTCAGCCGGCGCGGCGCGGACACCGGGAGAATGGGTGGCGTGACCGCACGCGTGCTGGTGGTGGAGGACGCCGAGGCGATCCGCACCGCCGTGATCGCCGGCCTCGGCGAGGCCGGGTTCGGCGCGTCCGGACGGCCCGACGGGCGCGCCCTCGAGGACGACCTTGCGACGTTTCGACCGGACCTCGTCGTGCTCGACATCATGCTGCCCGGCCGCGACGGCTTCGCCCTGCTCGACGTCGTGCGCCGGCACAGCGACGCCGGCGTGGTGATGCTGACCGCCCGCGACGCCGTCGACGACCGGCTGCGCGGCCTCCACGGCGGCGCCGACGACTACGTGGTGAAGCCGTTCGCGCTGGCCGAGCTGGTCGCGCGGGTCACGGCGGTGCTACGCCGGATGGGCCGCACACCGTCCACGGTGGAGGTGGGCGACCTCGTGATCGACGCCGCCGCCGGCACCGTCCTCCGGCGGGGCACACCGGTGGAGCTCACCGCCACGGAGCTCCGGCTCCTGGACTACCTCGCCGCGCAGCGCGGCCGCGTCGTCAGCAAGGGGCAGATCCTCACCCGCGTGTGGGGCTACACCGACTACGACCCCAACCTCGTAGAGGTGCACGTCTCCGCGTTGCGCCGCAAGCTCGGCGAGCCACGGCTGGTGCACACCGTGCGCGGGCTCGGCTACGTGCTGCGCGCCGAAGGCGAGGTGGAGGCATGACACCCCCGCTCCGTACGGTGTCCCAGCTCCGTACGGTGTCCCAGCTCCGTACGGTGTCACTGCGCCGCCGCGTCACGGTGCTCAGCCTCACCGTGCTCGCGGCCGTGCTGCTGGTGGTCGGCGTGCTGACCGACGTCTTCTTCAGCGCCCAGATCCGCTCGGAGCTGCGCCAGCAGCTCGACGTGCGCGCCGCGCTCGCCGGCCAGCTCGTCGCCCAGGGCGTGCCCGCCGGCGAGGTGGCGCGGCGGGTGGAGGCGCCCGGGATCCGGGCCGAGATCGTCGGGGCCGACGGCCGCTCGTACGCGGGGGACCCCGACGACGAGCGATGGGCTCCGCCCTGGCGCGGCGGGCCCCCGGGAGGCGACCACCGCGACTGGTGGGATGACAACGACGGAGGCGACTGGAACCCGCAGGTCCTCGAGCAACCACTCGCCGACGGCTCGCAGCTCACGCTCGTGGCGAGCAGCGGCCCGGTGGGCGGCGCCCAGCAGCTCCTGCGGCGCACGCTGATCGTGCTCAGCCTCGCGGCGCTGGCCGTGGCCGGGATCGTCATGCTGCTCTCCACGCGCGTCGCGCTCGCACCGCTCGACGCGATGACAGCGGTGGCACGGTCGATCACGAGCGGCGACCGCGGCCGGCGCCTCGCCCCGACGCGCAGCGACACCGAGCTGGGCCGCACGGCCGCGGCGTTCGACTCGATGCTCGACGAGCTGGAGGGCGCGGAGGCCGCGGCGCAGGAGTCCGAGGCCAGGACGCGCCGGTTCGTCGCCGACGCCGCACACGAGCTGCGCACACCGATCGCGGGCGTGCAGGCCATCGCGGAGGCGGCGCTCGCGCCCGGCATGGCGCCCGAGGAGCGCGAGCGGCTGCACCTGCTGCTCCTGCGGGAGAGCCGCCGCGCCGGCCGGCTCGTCGACGACCTGCTGGTGCTCGCCCGCCTCGACGCGGGCATCGACCTGCGTCGCGAGCCGGTGGACCTGCTGGAACTCGCCCGGGGCGAGGCCGAGCGCGCTCAGCTCGTGGCCCCCGACCAGCAGGTCGAGGTGCGCGGCGAGCCCGTCACCGTGTCCGGCGACGCCTCCCGGCTCGCCCAGGTGCTGGGCAACCTGCTCGACAACGCCCGCCGCCACGCCGGCCCGGGCGCGGTGACCATTGCCGTGTCCAGCTGTGCCCCGGCCACCGTCCTCGTCACCGACGACGGGCCGGGCGTGCCACCCGCCGACCGCGAGCGGATCTTCGACCGGCTCGTCCGGCTGGACGAGGCACGCGGCGAAGACGGCGGGGCCGGGCTGGGGCTCGCGATCGCCCGGGGCATCGCCCGCGCCCATGGCGGCGACCTGCGCTGCGTGGACCCGCCGTCCGGCCGCGGCGCGGCCTTCCAGCTCGTGCTACCCCGCCGGTGAGCTTGCGGGCCGACGCTGTCCTGCGGGGGAGGCGCGCAGGGAGCGAGGAACGAGCGACCGAGCACCGGAGGAGCAGGACAGCGTCATAAAGGGCCCGCAATCCCGCCGGAGCGAAGCGGAGGCAAAGGACTCAGTCCTCCTCGGGCAGCGTGACCTTGCGGATGTAGAGCAGCCGGTCACCGCGCTCCAGCGCGTCGACGGCGGAGGCGTCCACGCGGTACAGGTCCTCGCCCCGTACGACGCCGAGCACGATGTCCGCCAGGTGCCGCGGCGACCCGCCCACCTCGGACTCCTCGACCGCTCGCTCGCTGATGGCGAAGCCGGCGTCGGGCGTGAGCAGGTCCTCCACCACCTCCACGACGCTCGGCGTGGTGGTGGCCATGCCGAGCAGCCGGCCCGCCGTCTCCGCGGAGACGATCACCGAGTTGGCACCGGACTGGCGCAGCAGGTGGACGTTCTCCGACTCCCGCACCGACGCGACGATCCGCACGTCCGGGGCGAGCTCGCGCGCCGTGAGTGTGACCAGTACGGCGGTGTCGTCCCGGTTGGTGGCCACGACGATCGCCGACGCCTGCTGCAGCCCCGCGATCCGCAGCACGCTGGACCGGGTGGCGTTGCCGGTGACGGTCACCAGGCCGAGCGCGGACGCCGCGTCCAGCTGTGCCCGGTCGGTGTCGACGACGACGATGTCGGAGGGGTTGGCACCGTCGCCGAGCAGCGTCTCGACGGCGGCACGGCCCTTCGTGCCGTAGCCGACGACGACGGTGTGGTTGCGCACGCGGGACCTCCAACGCTCGATGCGAACTGACTGCCGAGATCGCTCGGTGAGCAGCTCCACCGTGGTGCCGACCAGCACGATGAGGAACAGCAGCCGCAGCGGCGTGATGACGATCGTGGTCAGCAGCCGTGCCGCGGGGGAGACGGGCACGATGTCGCCGTAGCCGGTGGTCGAGAGCGAGACCGTGGCGTAGTAGAACGCGTCGCCCAGCGAGATCGGCGTGTCGCTGTTGTTGTCGACGTAACCGTCGCCGCCGAAGAACACGACGAGCGCGGCGGCCGCGAGGGCACCGAACGCGATCATCAGGCGGCGCAGCAGAGCGACCGCGGGGCTCGCGCCCGTATCGGGCATGCGAATGAGGCCGACCAGCGACGGGTCGGCGAGCGGCCGGCGATGGTTCGTCCGCCGCTGATCCGTCACCACGTCGCGGAGAGTAGCTGCCGAGTCCGCGGGCCGCGCGGCGACCGGCCCGTTCCCGCCGAAGATCGTCAGGTGCTCTCGACGATCCCGGCCTCGGCCGCGCCCGCCACCAGGTCGTCGAGGCCGAACGCCGTGACCGCGTCGAGCGCCCCGGTGCCGTGCACGCCCTGCTCCGCCGCACGCCGAGCGCCCCACGCGAGCAGGTCGGCGGTGATCGCGTACGGCTCCGGGGCGGTGAGCCGGGTGCGGGCGAGCAGCGTGCCCGTGACGTCGAACGCCTCGGCCACGAAATGCGATCGCGCGCTCGCGAGCGCGTCGGCGGCGGGAGCGGTGGGGACGCGTCGGGTGAGCAGGTCGGCCGTGGCCGCCACCGCGCGGGCCGGGACGCGCGACAGCAGCGGGGCGAGACGTGCCCCCGCGTGCACCGCCGCGCTCGCCCGGCCGAACCAGCCGAGGTAGACGTCCACCGTGCGCAGGCCGGGCGCGATCCGGGGCAGCGCGAACTGCTCGCTCGCCCCGATCGTGATACCCGGCCGCGGCCGGCCTGCCACGTCGAACGTGCGCATCCGCGCCCCGGCCGGCTCCGTGTGCAGGGCGCCGTCGCGCCAGGCGTACAGCTGTTGGGTGCCGATCCCGGCGAGCGAACGCAGGGTGCCGCGGGAGAAGGGCTGCCCCTTGCCGAGCCCGCTGATGAAGTAGCCGACGTCCACGCGGTCGGCGCCGTCTCCCGCCGCGCGCAGGGCGAGCGCCCCGGCGAGCACGCCGGGCACGTAGTCGTTGCCGAACGCGGTGAGCAGCGCCGCACCGGACCGCTCGGCGTCCGGTCCCCACCGCTCGTGCACGGCGCGGATGAACGGCGGCTCGCCCGTGGAGTCCAGGTACACCGCCCCGGCCCGGACCGCGGCCGCGACGGCAGGCGTCCCGAGCGTGGCGAACGGCCCGACGGTGCTGACCAGCACGTCGCCGCGCCCGACGAGCGCGGCCACCGACTCCTCGTCCGTGACCTGGGCGACCGCGACCTCCAGCCCGCCCAGCCGCTGCGCGAGGGCAGCGAGCCGGTCTGCGTCGCGGCCCGCGAGCACCGGCCGCAGCCCCCGCCCCACCATGGCCTCGGCGGTACGGGCGCCGGTGTACCCGGTGGCCCCGAACAAGACGACCCGCGCACCCATGGAGGAACAGTAGCGACGGCGGTTCCGAGGTACCCTCGCTCGCGTACCGCACCGGTGGCGGCGTCCCTCCCCTTCGACCCCGGGATGCGCCGTGCCTCCGATCGAGATCCGCCCCTTTCGCCGCAGCGACCGCGACCAGCTCACCGACCTCGTCAACGCCCATGTCGAGGCCGTGTTGCCAGGGGTGTCCGTCTCCCCCAACGCCGTGCTGAGCCAGCTGGAACGAGAGCCCGACGAGATCGTCGTGGACCCGTGGGTGGCCACGCGGCACACGCTCGTCGCGATCCAGCGCGACCGGCTCGTCGCCGCCGTGCACCTGCGGACCTACGCCGACGAGGAGCGCGTGGCGCCGGACTACCGCGCCGCCGGCGAGTTCCTGTGGCTGCTCTTCTGGCCCGGCCGGAGCCCGGAGGAAGCCGCCGACATGGCCGCGGCGGCGGACGCACTCGCGGCCGCCGCCATCGCCGCGCTGGAGGAGGCGGGCGTCGCGCGCATCCACGGGGACGGCTCGCTTCCGGCGCCGGCCACCTACGGCGTGCCGGACGTGTGGCCGCATGTCGCCGCGGCTCTGCGCCGCGCCGGCTTCGTTGCCGGCCCGCGAACCGAGACGATCCTCGTCGCGGACGTCGCGGACCTCCCGCGCCCCGGCGACCCTCCCTTGCCAGGACTGGAACTGCACACCGCACTCGGAGGTCGCGGCACCCGGCTCACCGCCGTGCTGGGCGAGGCCGTGGTGGGCATCCACGAGGTGCAGTCGGATCTCACGGCAGGCGGCACGCGCTCGCGGCTCGCCGGGTGGGCGGACGTCTGGGAACTGCACGTCGACCCGGCCCACCGGCGCCGCGGGATCGGCGCCTGGCTGGTCGGGCACGCCGCGGACCGGCTCCGGCTGGCCCGCGCCGACCGGCTGCTGGCCTACTCGGCGCCTGACGAGTCCGAGGGCGAACTGCCGTTCCTGGCGGCGATGGGCTTCCGCGAGCTCACCCGCACCCGCCGCGGCTGGCTCCTCGATGCGTGACGGCGCCCGAACGCGAGACACGCCGTGTCCGAACGCGGGACTCGCCCTGTCGGAACGCGGGACTCGCCCTGTCGGAACGCGGGACTCGCCCTGTCGGAACGCGGGACTCGCGCGTGAGGTGCCGACCCCATGCACGCGAGTCCCCCGTTTCGGCGGTCGAGTTCCGCATATCAGCAGGGTGAGTCCCCCGTTTCGTCCGGCGAGTCTCGCGTCCGGGCCGCGCGTACGCTGCGCGGCGTGCCTCGGTACGCAGTACTCCTGCGCGGGATCAACGTCGGTCGCGCGAAGCGGGTGGCCATGGCCGACCTGCGCGCCCTGCTGGAGGACGCCGGGTACACCGCGGTGCGCACGGTCCTGAACAGCGGCAACGTGGTGTTGACCGGCGAGGACGCCGAGCCCGCCGAGCACGCCGACCGCATCGAGGCGGGGATGCGGGAGCGGCTCGGCATGGACGTGCGGTGCACCGTCCTCACGGCCGAGGAGCTGCGCACGATCGTCGAGGGCCACCCGTTCGCCGACGTCGCCGAGAACGGCTCGCGGATGATGGCGTACGTCTACCTGCGCCCCGTCGACGCCGCTCTGGTGGCAGCAAACGCGGCCGTTCCGCAGGACCCGGAGAACGCCCGCGCCGGTGACCGCGCGGTCTACCAGTGGTGCCCGGACGGCCTGATGGCCGCGCCGGACGTGGGCCGGCACATCACGGAGCACCTGCGCACCGACGTCACGGCGCGGAACTGGAACACGATCACCAAGCTCGCCGGGCTGCTGTAGGTCACCGGGCCGACCCGTCCGGTCGCTCGTGCAGGTCGTCGATCCGGCGGTGGGCGTCGTGCAGCTCGGCGCGGGTCTGCCGAAGCTCGGCATCGCGGTCCCGGAGATCTGATCGCGCGTCCTCGAGTGCGTCGTCGGCTTGGCGCCGGAGGGTGTCGCTGGTGTGGAGCTGATCTTCGAGCCCGCTGATGGCGCGGGCGGAGGCCAGCGGGTGCCCCGCGTCGAGCAACTCCCGCAGGCGCGCGGCGAGGGCGAGCTGGCGCCGGGAGTAGCGGCGGTGCCCGCCTCCGGTGCGATACGGGTGCAGCACGCCGGAGGTGTCGAGGCTGCGGAGGAAGGCAGGCTGGACGTCCAGGAGCTCCGCCGCCTGCCCCATGGTCACAGACGGGTAGTCCGCGTCGTCCAGCCTGCCCAGGTTGTCGGTCACTGCACTTCTTCCGGTCGTGACATCTGTTGATCGAGTCCGGTCATCCACCTCCCTCTGTCAGTCGTCGTGGTCCGAGTCGTCGGCCGGTTCTCCCGGGTCGACATCGCCGTGGAGGCAGTCCAGCACGCTGAGGACGTTCCGATCTGCCGGTGCGGGCGTGGGAGCGTCGGGAACGGGAACGTGATCGACGGGCAACGGCGTCTCCTCACGACTCGGAACGGCGGGCGAGCGGCACCGCGGCCGCCCGCCGCCGTCGGCCCCGGTCAGACGTTGATCTCGCGGCGGCCGGAATTCTCCGCCGACGAGATGCTGATCGTGCGCGGCTTGGCCCGCTCCGCCACGGGGATGCGGAGGGTGAGCACACCGGCCTCGTACGCAGCGCTGATGCGCTCCGAGTCGAGACTCTCGCCGAGGAAGAGCTGCCGCGAGGACACGCCCAGCGGTCGCTCCGCGACCTGCATCTCCACCTGCTCGTCGCGCAGCGACGGACGACGTTCGGCCTTGACGGTGAGCGTGTTCCGCTCGACCGACAGCTCGATGGCGGTGGGGTCGACCCCGGGCAGATCGAACTCGACGACGAACTCGTCGCCGCGGCGGTAGGCGTCCATCGGCATGGCCGCCGGACGCGACCACGTTCCGGCCGCTGCCCCGAAGGCCTGCTGGGCGAGGCGGTCGAACTCACGGAACGGGTCGGTACGCATCAGCATCGCCAGCCACTCCTTCCTGGTCCACAAGGTTCGCGATGCACTCCGAGCCGGAAGTCTCACTCATCCAGCGCGGATACCTACATCCTGCACTTCAGCTTTTCCTCCGCGCAAGCCGTAATCTTTCTGTACCGCTCCAGTCAGTGTGCCGACGGCACCGAGGCGAGCAGGTCCCGCAGCCCCTCGGCGTCGAGCAGGTCGGCGGGCCGCAGCGTGACGTCCTGGCGCACGAAGTGGAACGCCGCCCGCACCCGCTCGGGCTCGCAGCCCGCGAGCGCAGCCCAGGCCAGCCGGTAGGCCGCGAGCTGCACGGCGAGCGCGGGGATCCGCTCGTCCTCGGGCAGGGCACCGGTCTTCCAGTCGACCACGGTCCAGCCACCGTCCGGGTCGGCGAAGACGGCGTCCATCCGACCGCGCACGCCGACACCGGCGACGACGGTCTCGAACGGCACCTCGACCTCGACCGGGCGCCGGTTGGCCCACTCGCTGGCGAGGAACGCCTCCTGCAGCTCTTCCAGGGCATCGTCGGACGCCGCGCCCTCGTCGGCGGCCCCGGGCAGTTCGTCCAGATCGAGCAGCTGGGCTGCTCCGAAGCGCTGTTCCAGCCAGGCGTGGAAGGCCGTTCCGCGACGGGCGTGCGGGCTGGGCGGCAGCGGCAGCGGGCGGCGCAGCCTGGTGGCCAGGGCCGCGGGGTCGGCCGCGAGCTCGACGAGCTGGCTCACCGACAGTTGCGCCGGCAGCGCGACCGCCGGCCGCGCGCGGGCCGCCGCCCGCTCGGCGAGCAGCACGTCGACGTCGGCGGCCCAACCTTCCGGGTCGGCCGGCTCGGGGTTCTCGGGGGGTTCCGGAGCGAGCAGCTCCATCTGGCCACCGGGCTCGGCGGCCGCCTCGGCCCGGGCCGCGCGCCGCTCGGCGAGGTCGCGCAGCTCGGTCCGCACGATCTCCGCGCCGGCGTGCACGTGCTCCGAGCGCGCGCCCAGCGGGTCGGCCGGCCACAACGCGGTGGGCTGGTCGAGGGTGGCCGGGTTGACGTCATCGGGGCCGGGTTCTTCCGCCCACTGCTCGGCGCCGTGCGCGGCAGCGATCTCCACCAGGAAATCGGAGGGCTGCTTCGGGCGCTCTCCCGCCGGGCCCCACCGGTGCCCGGACGCGAGCAGGACGTGCTCGGCGCGGGTGAGCGCGACGTAGAACAGCCGCCGCTCCTCGGCGAGCCGCCGCTCGTCGAGGGCCTCGGAGTGGGCTTTGACCGCGTCCTCGAGCTGCTTGCGGTCGGGTGAGCCGGCCGGGAGGTCCAGCGCCGGCAGGTCGTCGGCGTCGCCGCGCAGCGCCACCGGCAGCTCGGCGGGGTTGGTCAGCCAGGTCCCGCTGAGCTTGCGGCCCGGGAAGACCTGTGTCACCAGGTGCGGGATGGCCACGATCTCCCACTCCAGACCCTTCGCGGCATGCACGGTGAGCACCTGCACGCGGTCCGGCGCGACCTCGACCTCACCGGGCGTCAGCCCGTCCTCGGCACGCTCGGCCGTCTCGAGGAAGTCCAGCAGAGCCGGGAGCGTGGCCACTTCGGCACCGGCGGCGAAGTCGGCCACCACGTCGGCGAACGCGTCGAGGTGGGCCCGGCCGACCGGACCGGGACGTGCGGCGCTCTCGGCGTCCAGCAGCAGCACGCGCTCGGCGTCGGCCACCAGGTCCGTGAGCGGCGCCGACGCGCGGGACCGCAGCCACCCCAACTCCCTCGCGAGCCGGGTGATGCGCGCGAAGCCGTGCTGCGAGTAGAGCTGCGGCTCGCCGGGGTCGTCGAGGGCGTCGACGAGGCCGGCCTGCTCGGCCTGCTCGCCGGGCAGGGCACCGTGGGCGAGCTCCGCCGGGGAGAGCGGGCCGGCCTGTGCCGGGAGGGCCGGCACGATCTCTCGCGCGCGCTGCCACAGCGCCGCCAGGTCGGCGACGCCCAGCCGCCACCGCGCCCCGGTGAGCAGCCGGACGGCGGCCGGGCCGGCCAGGGGGTCGGCCACCAGCCGCAGGGCGCTGGCGAGGTCGCGTACTTCGGGGGTGTCCAGCAGGCCACCGAGCCCGACGACCTCGACCGGCAACCCTCGGGCCCGCAGCGCGGTGGCGATCGGGTCCATGTCGGCGCGGCGGCGCACCAGCACGGCCGACGTCGGTGGCTGTTCGAGCGCCGCGCCCCACCGCTCGGCGATCGCGTCCGCCATCCACGCGATCTCGGTCGTGACGTCGGCCAGCAACGCGACGCGGACGTCCCCGGTGCGGGCGCCGGGCCCGGCCTTCAGCTCGCCGACGCCCACCGCGCCCGGCGCGCCGCGCAACGGCGCCGACGCGATGTTGGCGAGCGCCAGCACCTCCGGTGGGTTGCGGAAGCTCGTGAGCAGCCCGTACTCGGGAGCCGGGACGCCGCGCGCGGCGTCAGCGGAGCGCACATCGGCCGGGCCCGGGCCGGGGAAGTCGGTGCGGAAGCGGGCCAGGTTGCCGGCGCTCGCCCCCCGCCAGCCGTAGATCGACTGGTTCGGGTCGCCCACCGCGGTGACGGTGGGGTCGTCGGGCCGCACCGACTCCCCCGGCGGCGTGCCGAACAGCGACCGCAGCAGCACCCGCTGCGCGTGCCCGGTGTCCTGGTACTCGTCGAGCAGCACAGCCCGGTAGGTGGCGCGCTCGGCGGCTCCCACCTCGGGGTGTTCGGCGGCCACCCGGGCAGCGATCGCCAGCTGGTCGCCGAAGTCGACGGCCCGTTCCGCCCGCTTGCGCGCCGCGAACGCCTCGACGAGCGGCAGCAGCGCGCGTCGCTGGCGCTGGGCGTCCATCCAGCGCTTGTAGGTCTGCGACGGTTCTGCCCGCTGCCGCTTGCCGGGCGGCGCCGCGGCGAGTACGGCGACGAGCGCGTCGGCATGGCGGCGCACGGCCTCCGGGTCGACGAGGTGTTCGCCCAGCTCCCCGGCCAGCGCGAGCAGCCGCTCGGTGACCGTGGCCGGCACGAGGTCGACCTCCAGGTCCTCGGCCCACGTCGTGACGACGCGGTGGGCGAGCTGCCACGACGCCGTCTGCCCCAGCAGCCGCGCGGCCGGCTCGGCGGGCAGCCGTAGCGCGTGCTCGCCGACCAGCCGCCCCGCGTAGGCGTGGTAGGTGGCGATCGTGGGTTCACCGGCGAGCACCTGAACGCGGCGGTGTCCGCTCGGGTCCAGCTCGTCGAGCAACCGGGTGCCGGCGAGCCTTCGCAGCCGGGACCGCACGCGGGCCCCCAGCTGCTGGGCGGCCTTGCGCGTGAACGTCAGGCCCAACACCTGTTCGGGCAGCACCTGGCCGGTGGCGACGAGCCACACCACCCGTGCGGCCATCGTCTCGGTCTTGCCGGCTCCCGCCCCCGCGACGACGAGCGCGGGCCCGGGCGGCGCGGCGATCACCGCGGCCTGCTCGTCGGTGGGCGGAGGCAGGCCGAGCGAGGTGGCCAGCGCCGCGGGGGTGAGCTCCACCTCGCAGTTCTACCGGACCGCGGAACGGGCGAGCGTCAGCGCCGTGCCTCGCGCGGCGCGGCGAAGATCTTCACCCAGTCGACCTCGAGGCTGACCTCCGCGGGCGTGGTGGCGTCCGCCGCCGGGATCCACTCCTCGAACGGCCCCATGTCGAGCTGGATCGTCAGGTGCATCGGCACCTTCGGGATCACGTTCTTGTCGACGGTCTCGAACTGCTTGACGCCGTCGACGTACCAGGTGAGCCGGTTGGGCAGCCAGTCCATGGCGAACGTGTGAAACTGGCTGAAATCGCCGCTGACCTTGCCGCCGGCCTGCTTGTTCTGGGGCGAGAAGTGGATGACGAAGTGGGCCTCCGACCGGTCCTCCCGGGGCACCTCCATCATGTCCAGCTCGCCGTCGTCCTTGTTCTCGGTCTGCGGCCAGAGCAGGATGGCCGCGCCGCGACCGCGCCCCTTCTCGGTGCGGGCCCGGAACTCCCAGCGCCCGTACAGCTGGTCGACCTCGTGGCCCATGCCGCCGGACACATTGCCGCGGGCGGTGATCCGCAGCATGCCGTTCTCGACCGTGATCGCCGAGGGACGGCGGAACCCGTTGCCGAAGCCGCCGACGCTGTTGTAGCGGTTCCAGATCTTGGGGTCGAGGGTGGACCCGTCGAAGTCGAAGCTGGAGACCGGCCTCCAGTTGACGCCGCTGGCGTCCCGGGCGGCGCTGTTGGCTCCGGAGGAGCCCCTGCTGGGCGGCTGGGTGGGCACCACGGTGGGTGCGGGCGACGGCGACGGCAGCGCCTGCAACAGGTCCGGCTCGGAGTTCGAACCGGGCGCTCCGGCGCAGCCTGCGGCCATCAAGAGCGCGGCGCAGACCAGCAACGATCGCAGCCGCCCCGATACCCGGGACATCTCTGCCTCCTCGACCTGTACACCGGTGGGGGAGCCCTGGGGAGCGCCGGTGTACTGCCACGACGGTACCGCGTACCGAAAATCGGATAGATCACCCTCCCCAGGGATCCACTCGCCTGATCTGGGCACACGCCGTGCACTGTGGGTTGCGCCACCCGGAGCAACGCCTACGAGTCGGGGACCGACCGCCCCGACTCGCTCAACGGGCAGCTGGTGCGCACCGGACAGCGGTCGCAGTCGGAACCGACGCGGGCGATGAACTGCGCGTCGGAGGTGTCGTCCGCGCACTGCCGCACGACCCCCTCCCACTCCGCCACCTCCGCGTCGTCGAGCGGGGGCTGCACCGGCTCCTTCGCCTGCCCGCCCGCCTTCTGGTCGGCCACGTACACCAGCCGGGCACCGCCGGGTTTCGCGCCGGGCTCGAGCAGCTCCCCGAACGCGCCCAGCGCCGCCGCGAGCTGGTAGACGGCCAGCTGCGGGTGCTCGGCCGCCGCACGGCCGCTGATCGCGGTCTTGCCGGTCTTCACATCGATCACGACGGGGCGGCCGTCACCGTCGACCTCCAGCCGGTCGACGCGCCCGCGCACGCGCAACCACGGACCGCCGGGCCGGCCGGCGCGCTCGTCCAACTCCCCGGGCTCGTCTCCCGCGAGATCCAGCTGGACGGGCTGCTCGACGGCCACCAGCCGCAGCCCCTCGGCCCGGCTGGAGCGCACCCACCCCTCGAACGCGGCCAGCATGCCCCGCACCCGCTCCAGCTCGCGGCGGCCGAACCACGGCGCGCCGGCATCGAGCCGTGCCCACGCCGAGCGGAGCGCACCCTCCAGCTCCGCCGCCTCGGCACCGGCCGCGCTGGCCTGCACGAGCGCGTGCACGAGCGAGCCCGTGACGGCCGCGAGCGCACCCACCTCGGTGCCCCCGTGGCGCTCCAGCACCCAGCGCAACGGGCACCGGACGATCTTCTCCACGTCGGACGGCGACACAGGCACGATCTCTCCGGGAGCGCGCAGCGGGGCCTCGGTGGACACCGGGGCGAGCCCGTACCAGTCGTCGGGGTGGGCGCCCGGTACGCCGGCCTCGGCCAGCCGGGCCAGCTGCTGGGCGGCGCGGCGCCTGCGCTCCTCCCCCGCCGGGTCGGCGACGGGCGCGCACACGGCCCTGCGCAGCTCCCCGACCAGCTCGGCCAGCACGAGGGAGCGCCCCGGCCGGTGGACCGGACGGTCGGCGCTGGTGGCGGGCACCGGGTCGAGCTCGTCCAGGAACCGGGAGGGCTGCTCGTCCTCGCCCTGCACGGCACTCACCAGCAGCGTGTGCCGCGCCCGCGAGCACGCCACGTAGAACAGCCGCCGCTCCTCCGCGAGGAGCGGCGCCACCCGGGACACGGTGGCCCCGGCCGGCTCGGCCACGCCGGCCACGAGGTCGACCAGCCGCTCGTTGCCCAGCAGGCTGCCGCGCAGCCGCAGATCCGGCCAGCTGCCCTCCTGCACGGCGGGCACCGCCACCACGTCCCACTCGCGGCCCCGCGCCGCGTGGGCCGTGAGCAGCGACACGGCGTCGCCCTGCGGGGCGCGGGGCGCGAGCGAGTCGCCCGGCAGCTGCTGGTCGGCGAGGTAGTCCACGAAGCTCCCGACGGCCGCGCCCGGCAACCGGTCGGCGTGGCGCGCGGCGGCGTCGAAGAGCGCGAGCACGGCGTCGAGGTCGCGGTCGGCGGCCGCGCCCACCGGGCCGCCGCGGCCGCTCGAGTCGCGCAGCCGCGGCCCGAGCCCGCTGGCCTGCCAGACCCGCCACAGCACCTCCTCCGCGCTCTCCCCGTCGCGGGTGGCGTCGCCGGCGATGGCGAGCAGCGTGCCGACCCGGCGCAGCGGCGCTGTCTCGTGGGGCGGCAACGCCACGAGAGGGTCGGGGCGGCCGAGGGCCGCGGCCCGCAGCGCCTGCACCAGCAGCGGGTCGCTGCCGGCGCGCTCCGGATCCTCCTGCTCGTCGGCCGGGCGGGTGCCGGCGTGCAGCCGCAGCAGCCCGCGCCGCAGCCGGCGCATGCGCATCGGGTCGGCGGATCCGAGCGAGGACGTGAGCAGCGCGCCCGCGGCATCGGCGTCGATCTCGTCGGGACGGGTGGCGCAGCGCAGCACCAGCAGCAGGGGCACGACGGCGGACTGGCGGGCGAGCGGCAACCCGTCGGGCGGGGCAGCGATCGGCACGCCCGCGGCCAGCAGGGCGCGCCGCAGCGTGGGCAGCGTGCGACGGGTGGAGCGGGCCAGCACCGCCATCCGCGACCACGGCACGCCATCTATGAGGTGGGCGCGCCGCAGCTGGTCGGCGATCCACCCGGCCTCCTGCGCCGCGGAGCCGAACACCTTCACCTGCACGTCTCCGGGGAGCTCCGGCTCGCCGGGCGGCGCCGCGCGCTCCCGCCCGGGGCCGGCGCCGGGCAGCCGGGCGGCGAGCCTGGCCACTGCCTCCCGGACGGCCGGCGCGCCGCGGTGGTCGACCGGCAGCACCACCGTGTCGGCCTCGACGGCCCGCAGACCCTCCGGGTCGGCGCCGCGGAAGTTCAGGACGGCCTGGTCGGGATCGCCGGCGAGCAGCACGGTCTGCGCCGTGGCGCCGAGCACCCGGACCAGCTCCATCTGCTGCGGGTCGAGGTCCTGCGCGTCGTCGACGACGAGGTGCCGCACCCGCTCCCGCTCGGCGCCGAGGAGCTCGCGGTCGGCGGCGAGCGCGTCGAGCGCGGCGGCGACCAGCTCGGCGGCGTCCAGCGCGGGGGCGGTGGCCTGCGGCGCCCCGCGCCCCGCGGCGCCGCGCAGCAGGATGACGTGCTCGTAGCTGCGGAAGAACCGCCCCGCCGCCGTCCACTCGGGAACGCCGTGGCGGCGGCCCAGCTCCGCGAGCTCGTCGGGCCCGAGCCCGCGCTCCGCGGCGCGCAGCAGCAGCTCGCGCAGCTCGGCGGCGAACCCGGGGAGCCCGAGCGCAGGGCGCAGCCGCTCGCTCCAGCCCGAGTCGGGCACCCCGCCGTGCTCCGGCCCGGCGAGCTCCCCACCCAGCAGATCGCGCACCACGGCGTCCTGTTCGGCGCTGGCGAGCAGGCGCGGCGGCGGGTCGCTGTTGCGGGCGGCGTGCAGCCGCAGCACCCCGAAGGCGTAGGAGTGCACGGTGCGCACCAGCGGCTCACGGGTGGTGCGCTCGCCGTCCGGTTCATGGGCCAGGTCGATGATCCGCTCGCGCAGCTCCGCCGCCGCCCGACGGCTGCCGACCAGCACCAGCGTGCGCTCCGGGTCGTCGCCCGCCCTGATCCGCGCCGCGACGGCGGCCAGCAGGACCGTGGTCTTGCCCGTGCCCGGCCCGCCGACCACCCGCAGCGGCCCGTTCCGATGCTCCAGTACCCGCCGCGCCGCGGTGTTCCACTCCGGCTCGCCCGGCGCGGCGCGCTGCCGGCGCACGAGCCCGGGTGCGAGCGCGGCACTGTCGGGGCGGGCGTCGGACCGGAGCACGGGCCGATGCAACCACGCCACCCCGACACCCCCGCCACGACCCGCCCCTCACGCACCCCGTGTCGGCCCACGCGACCCGTCGACGGGGGGCGTCCGCTGAAACGGGGTGCGTCGGCGGTGAGGCGGGGCGTCGGCCGCCGGGGTGGCAGGCTGGCCGTGTGGACGAGGAGACCGTGGAGCGGGTGCGGGCGGCGGTGCGGGCGATCCCACCGGGCGAGACGGCGAGCTACGGCGAGATCGCCGAGCGCACCGGCCTGCGCTCCGCCCGCCTCGTGGGCCGGATCCTCTCCGAGGACGGGCACGACCTGCCCTGGCACCGGGTGCTGAGGTCCGACGGCACCTGCGCCCCCCACCTGGCGACCGAACAGAGCGCCCGCCTGAGAGCAGAAGGCATCCTGATGAAGAACGGCCGCCTCCCCAGGGCACGCACTATGGATCCTTAGTGCTGTTCAGAACCCCTCAAATCAGCACTAAGGATCCATAACACTCACGCGGCTATTTGGGTTGCCCTTCTGTAGCGGGCTTCCAGGACGCCTACTACTGCTGCGTGGGTCGATAGTGGGGCACCTACCGCGTCTGCGCCGCAGCGTTCCAGGTTGCGCTGGAACAGGCCCGGTGCCAGCAGCCATGACGCCACGGCCACCCGGCGGGCACCTTCGGCGCGCAGCCTCGCCACCACGTCGGCCACGCCCGGCTGGTTGCCGAGCACGATCGGCGCGAGCGTGACGGGCCGTCCGAGCAGCCGTCCGAGCCTGCGGGCGGCGCGGGCGCCGTCGGCCTGTGCGTGCGGGTCGCTCGACGCGGCCACCGCGAGCACCACGGCGTCGTCGGGCCGGGCGCCGGCCTCGGCCAGCCGCTCGGCCGCGGCCGCGACGAGCGCGGGGTCCGGTCCGAAGGCATCAGCGAGCACGGCGTCGGCGCGGCCGGTGGCCAGCAGCTGTTCGGGCACGTCCGCGCGGACGTGGTAGCCGGACGCGAGGAACGCGGGCACGGCGACGGTCGGGCCCGCGATCTCGGCGAGCACGTCGGCCGGGGTGGGACCGCGGACGTCGGCGTAACACGCGTGGACGGGAACGCCGAGCCGCAGGCGGGCCAGCTCGGCCACCCGCTCGGTGACGACGGCGCCTGCCGGGTCCCGCGTGCCGTGCGCGATCAGCAGGAGGTTCACCGCAGCGTCCCGTGCACGCAGTGGCCGCCGGCCGAGGCGGGGCCTGCGCCCGGGTCGAGGGCCAGCCGGTAGCCGCGCTTGACGACGGTCTGCACGAGCTTCGGCTGCCCCAGCGAGCTGCGCAGCCGGGCCATCGCGGTCTCGACGGCGTGCTCGTCACCGCTGCCGCCGGGGAGGGCCCGCAGCAGCTCGGCACGGGCGATCACCCGGCCGGGCCGGCGGGCGAGCGTCCGCAGCAGCGCCATCCCGGCGGGGGGCACGGAGCGCAGCTCGCCGTCCACGAGCACGGCGTGCCCGCGCAGCTCCAGCATGTGGCCGGCGACCGGTAGCCGGCGGGCCCGGCCCGGCAGCTCCGCCTCCAGCCGGCGCACCATCGCCCCCAGCCGGGAGCGCTGCGGCTGTACGGTCCGCACGTCGACGGCCTCCAGCGGGGCCGCGGTGACCGGCCCGACGCACAGCGCGAGCACGGGCCCGCGCAGCGCGTCCAGCAGCGGGCCGCGCACGCCGCGCTCGTCGGCGCGGGCCAGCAGGCTCGCGGCGGCGGGCGCGCTGGTGAAGGCGAGCACGTCGATCCCGCCGCAGAGGACGGTGTCGATCAGCCGGTCCAGCGGCCCGAGGTCGGCGGGCGGCAGCCAGCGGTACACCGGCACCTCGACCACCTCGGCGCCGGCCATGGTCAGCGCGTCGACGACGTCGGGCAGCGGTTCGCCGTGCAGCTGCACGGCGATGCGCAGCCCGTCGACGCCCATGTCCAGCAGGTGGTCGAGCACCTCCGCGGACGACTCGGACGGCGGCGACCAGGCGTCCACCAGCCCGGATGCCCGGATCGCGCCGCGGGCCTTGGGGCCGCGGGCCAGCAGCTTGCCGGAGCCGAGCGCGTCGAGCAGGTCCTCGGCGATCCCCCAGCCGTCAGCGGCCTCGACCCACCCGCGGAACCCGATCCCGGTGGTGGCCACGGTGACGTCCGGCGGGCGGGCGATGAGCCCGCGGGTGGCGTCGGCGAGCTCGGTGTCGTCGGCGACCGGGACGATCCGCAGCGCGGCGCCCTGCTGCACGACGGCCCCGCGCCGTTCCAGCATCGTGGCGAGCTCCTCGGCTCGGCGCGCGGCGGTGACGCCGACGGTGAACCCGGCCAGGGGCGGCACCGCGGCGACGGTGGCGGTGGCCGGGGTGGTCGCGGCGGCGGTCACGGCAGCCCGACCTGCAACCATCCGTCGGCGATCCGCACGGGGTACACCGGCACCCGGACGTCCGGGTCGTCCAGGCACTGCCCGGTGACCAGGCTGAACGCCTGCTTGAACACCGGCGACGCGACTATGGGCTCGCCGCGGCGATCGCCCACGATGCCGCGGGAGAGCACCGCTGCCCCGGAGAACGGGTCGACGTTGCCGATGGCGTGCAGCATGCCGTCCGCCATCCGGAAGAGCGCCACCTGCACCGGTTCGCCGCCGGCCGCGAGCAGCGCGGCGGCCCCGCGCTCGGGCAGCAACCGGTCCAGCAGGCAGACGGTCTCCCAGCGGAGGTCGATCATTTCGGCGGTCATGATGTCGCCTCCGCGGGAAGAAGTACGTCGGCGGTCATGATGTCGCCTCCGCGGGAAGAAGTACGTCGGCGGTCATGCGCGCACCCCCGGTAGGCCGAGCGTGACGGGTACCGGCTGCCCGCGTTCCGTCACGAAGGTGATCGTCGGGTCGGGCGCGTCCGGCGCGTTGACGAACGACACGAACCGCTCCTGCTTCTCGGGGTCGTCGAGCACGCCCCGCCACTCGTCGGCGTACCCGGCGACGTGGGACTCCATCGCCGCTTCGAGGTCGGCGCAGATGCCCAGCGAGTCGTCGACGATCACGGCGCGCAGGTGGTCGAGCCCGCCGTCCATGGCCTCGATCCAGGGCGCGGTGCGCTGCAGCCGGTCGGCCGTGCGGATGTAGAACATGAGGAACCGGTCGATCAGCGCGATCAGGGTGTCGGTGTCGACGTCGGAGGCGATCAGCTCGGCGTGCCGGGGCGTGAAGCCGCCGTTGCCGCCGACGTAGAGGTTCCATCCGGTCTCGGTGGCGATCACCCCGAAGTCCTTGGACCGGGCCTCCGCGCACTCGCGGGCGCAGCCCGAGACGCCGGACTTGAGCTTGTGCGGTGAGCGCAGGCCGCGGTAGCGCAGCTCCAGCGCCACGGCGAGGCCCACCGAATCCTGCTGGCCGTAGCGGCACCACGTGGTGCCCACGCACGACTTCACGGTGCGGAGCGCCTTGCCGTACGCGTGGCCCGATTCGAAGCCGGCGTCGACGAGCCGCCGCCAGATCGCCGGCAGCTGCTCGACCCGGGCGCCGAACATGTCGATCCGCTGGCCGCCGGTGATCTTCGTGTAGAGCCCGAAGTCGCGCGCCACCTCGCCGATCACGATCAACCCCTCCGGGGTGATCTCGCCGCCCGGGATGCGCGGCACCACCGAGTAGGTGCCGTTGCGCTGCAGGTTGGCCAGGAAGTGGTCGTTGGTGTCCTGCAGCGACGCCTGCTCGCCCGCCAGCACGTGTCCGTTGCCGAGCGACGCCAGGATGGACGCGACGGCGGGCTTGCAGAGGTCGCAGCCACGGCCGGTGCCGTACTGCTCGATGAGCTCGGAGAACGTCCGGATCCCGGTGCCGGCGATGATCTCGTAGAGCTCCGCGCGGGAGACCGCGAAGTGCTCGCAGATCGCCTTCGAGACCTCGACGCCGGACTGCACCAGCAGATTCTTCAGCATCGGCACGCAGGATCCGCAGCTCGTGCCGGCCCGGGTGCAGGCCTTCAGAGCGGGCACGTCGTGCGCGCCGTCGCGGATCGCGTCCCGCAGCGCACCCTTGGTGACGGCGTTGCACGAGCAGATCTGCGCGGAGTCCGGAAGTGCGTCGGCGCCGAGCTCCACGCCGCCGGGCGCGATCATCGCGACCGGGTCCGCGGGAAGGGGTGAGCCCACCAGCGGGCGCAGCGTGGCGTACTTGGAGGCGTCGCCGACTAGCACGCCGCCGAGCAGCGTCTGCGCGTCGTCGCTCACCACGAGCTTGGCGTACGTGCCGGCGACCGGGTCGTTGACGACGACCTCCAGCGCGCCGGGCGTGCGGGCCAGCGCGTCGCCGAAGCTCGCGACGTCGACGCCGAGCATCTTCAGCTGCGTCGACATGTCCAGCTCGGCGGGCGTCATCGTGGCCTCGCCGCCGAGCAGGCGGTCGGCCACCACCTCGGCCATCGCGTACCCGGGTGCCACCAGCCCGTACGTGCGGCCCTCCAGCGCGGCCACCTCGCCGACGGCCCAGACGTTCGGGTCGGGCGTGCGGCACGACGTGTTGACGAGCACGCCACCGCGCTCGCCGGCCGGCAGCCCGGCCTCACGGGCCAGCCCGTCGGCGGGGCGGATGCCGGCGGAGAAGACGACGACGTCCGCGTCGAGCTCGATCCCGTCGGACAGCGACGCGATCAGGCGACCGCGGTCCTCGGTGATCCCGGTGACGGACACCCCGCAGCGCACCTGCAGGTCCTCGGTCTCCACGAGCCGCCGCAGCAGCGCGCCGCCGCCCTCGTCGACCTGCACCGGCATGAGTCTGGGCGCGATCTCGACGACCTGCGGCGACATGCCGAGCGACCGCAGCGCCCGCGCGGCCTCCAGCCCGAGCAGACCGCCACCGACCACCACGGCCGACCGCCGACCGGGACCGGGCCCCGCGACCGACCGCTCGGCGGCGGCCATGATCGCGTCGAGGTCGTCGAGCGTGCGGTAGACGAAGCAGCCGGGCAGGTCGCGTCCCGGCACCGGCGGCACGAACGGCACCGACCCGGTGGCGAGCACGAGCGCGTCGTAGGGCAGCTCGCGGCCGGCCGCGGTGCGCACCACCCGGGCGTCGCGGTCCAGCGCGACGGCCGCATCGCCCAGGTGCAGCCGCACCAGCGGGTCTGCGAGCTCGGGGAGCGTCAGCTCCTCGGCGCTCTTGCCGTCGACGTAGGACGAGAGGGCGACGCGGTCGTATGCGGGGCGGGTCTCCTCGCCCAGCACCGTGATCCGCCACGTGCCCGCGGTATCGCGGTCGCGCATGGCCTGCACCAACCGGTGCCCGACCATGCCGTTGCCGACAACAACGAGCTCCTTCACGCGGCTCCCTCCTCGGGGACGGGGGTCAGCGTCGGTGGATCGCTCTCGGCGAGCCATGCGCAGATGCCGCGCACGGAGTCGCCGCAGCTGCCGCAGCCCGTGCCGGCGCGGGTGGCCCGGCTCAGCGCGGCGACGTCGGTGTGCCCGTCCCGCCACGCGGCCACCAGGGCGCCCTTCGTGACGGTGTTGCACCTGCAGACCACGGCGGACGCGGGCAGCCGGCCCGGGTCGGAGGTCTCGGGTGCGCCGGGCAGCGCGCGGCCGAACAGCAGTCCGAGCCGGTCGGTGGGCGCAGGCTGGCCGGAGTCGTAGTACTGGATCATGGACGCGGCCGCCTCGGGCAGGCCGATCATGGCGCCGCCCACCACGCGGTCACCGCGCAGCGCGAGGGTGGCGTACCGGCCGCCCGCCGGGTCGGCGAAGCGCAGCACCTCCGAGCTCGACTCGCCCAGCACCGCGGGGTCGCCGACCGTGGCGAGGTCGACGTCGCGCGCCTTGAGCCGGGTGACGGCCCGTGTGCCGCCGTAGCTGGCGGCCGGGTCGGTGCCGGTGAGCAGGTCGGCGAGCACCGCGGCCTGCTCCCACCCCGGCTGCACGAGGCCGGCGGGTGTGCCCGGGTGCTGGGCGCAGTCACCGATGGCGTGCACCCGCCCGTCGGAGGTCGAGAGGCGGTCGTCGACCACGATGCCGCGGTCGACCGCGATCCCGGCGTCGGCGGCGACGCCGGTCTCGGCCCGCACGCCGGCCGAGACGACCAGCGCGTCGGCCGCGACGAGGCCGCCGTCGGCGCCGCGCAGCCCGGCATCCGGCTCCCAAGCCACTGCCTGGAACCCGAGCCGGACGTCGACGCCGAGGCGCGTCATCGTGGCGGCGAGCACCTCGCCCGCGCCCGCGTCGAGCTGGCGTTCCATGAGATGCCCCGCCGGGTGCACCACGGTGACCCGCACGCCCCGGCCGGCCAGCCCGCGGGCGGCCTCGCAACCCAGCAGCCCGCCGCCGAGCACGACGAAGCGCGCGCCGGGCCGGGCCAGTTTCAGGATCCGCTCGCAGTCGTCCAGGTCGCGGAACGTGACGACGTTCTTGTCGGCGAGCCCTTCGAGGGGCGGCAACCACGCCCGGCTGCCGGTGGCGAGCACCAGCTCGTCGTAACGCTCCACCGCCCCGTCCGAGCAGTGCACCACCCGCTCCGCGCGGTCGATCGACTTCACGGTGACGCCGGTGCGCAGGTCCACGCGGTGCCGCGCGGCCCAGCCCGTCGGGTGCAGCTGCACCGCCCCCGCCGACAGCCCTCCGCCCAGCACGGTGGACAGCAGCACCCGGTTGTAGGCCGGACGCGGCTCGGCCCCGAGGATGGTCAGGCGCACCAGCCTGCCGTTCGGATCCCGGCGCCGCACCTCCTCGGCGAACCGGGCACCGACCATCCCGTGCCCCACGACCACGACCCGTCTGCTCACGCCGATCGACGGTAGGTAGCTGGAGTTACACCCGTGAGGCGGTTCGTGACGGAGAGGTAACGCCGCTCGCACATCGCCAGGCCACTGCCGTGAGCGGTGCGGCGCGTCACACGTTCAGCGGCCGTGCAGCGGATTGCCCCAGTCCGTGTCCTCCCGCACCCGTCGTTTGAGGAGCTTGCCACCCGGGTTCCGCGGCAGCGGTGTGGAGCTCAGCACGACGAACTGCGGGACCTTGAAGCCGGCGAGGCGCCCCTGCAGGTGGGCCAGCACCCGATCGATGTCGAGCTCCGTGCCCGGGGCCGGCACGATGACGGCTCCGACCTTCTCCCCCATCACCTCGTCCGGCACCCCGACCACGGCAACCTCGACCACCCCGGGGACGGCGGCCAGTGCGTTCTCCACCTCGACGCAGTACACGTTCTCCCCGCCGCGGTTGATCATGTCCTTGGCGCGGTCGACGACGTGGACGAGGCCCTCGTCGTCGATCCGGGCGAGGTCGCCGGTGCGCAGCCAGCCGTCGACGAAGGTCTCCCGGGTGGCGTCCGGCTTGTTCCAGTAGCCGGCGACCACGTTGGGCCCGCGGACGAGCAGCTCGCCGACCCCGCTCACCTCGTCGAGCACGTCGAGCGAGAGGTCGACGACGGGTGCCGCGAAGCCGACCGAGTCGGCGTGCTCCGCCGCCCACTCGTGCGGCAGGAAGGTGGCGATGGACGAGGTCTCGGTGAGGCCGAAACCGTTGCCGACGCGCGCGTTCGGGAAGTGCTCCTGGATCCGCCGCACCAGCGACGGCGCGATCGGCGCCCCGCCGTACGCGATGCGGGTGACCCGGCCGACGTCGAACTCGGTGAAGTTCGGCTGTGCGACGGCCAGCGCGTAGATCGCCGGAACGCTGGTGAGCAGGTTGATCCGCTCCTGCACGACCGTGCGCAGGAAGGCCTGCACGTCGAAGGACGGCAGCACGACGGTGGTGCCGCCGATGGCGAGCTGCAGGAGCAGCTGGCTGTTGCAGCCGGTGACGTGGAAGAGCGGCACCGAGACGAGGTTGCGCAGCTCGGGGCCCTCGGCCCGGTCGATGCCGACGACGCGCAGCGCCGTCTCCACGTTGGAGAGGAAGTTCTCGCTCGTGGTCATCGCGCCCTTGGGGAACCCCGTGGTGCCGCTCGTGTAGAAGATCGCCGCGAGGTCGACCGGGGTGAGTGCGTCGTCCGCGTGCGGCGGCCCGTCCGGCAGCGGCTCGCCGGGACGCAGCACGCCGGACGCGCCAGAGTCGCCGAGCACGTACTCGATCTCGGGCGGGGCGAACCGGGTGTTCACCGGCACCGCCACCGCGCCGGCGAGCTGCGTGCCGAGGAACCCGAGCACCCAGTCGACGCCGGCGGGCAGCACGTTGGCCACCCGGTCGCCGCGGCCCACGCCGGCCGCGACGAGGCCTCCGGCCACGCGGGCCGCACGATCCCAGAGCTCGCGGTAGGTGAGCCGCTCGCCACCCACCTCGACGAGCGCCTCGACATCCGGGTACCGCTCGACGCTCGCACGCAGCATCGTGACCAGCGAGCTCGGCAGTGCCGTGTAGTGGGCGACGCCGGTCGCGTCCCGCTCGATCCCGGAGGTGTCGAACGGGTTCTTCCCGCGCGGGTACGCCTCGATCGCCGTCACGCTCTGCCCCCGAAGTAGCGGCGCGGGTTGTCGACGAGCATGGTCCTGATCTGCTCGTCGGTGACGCCCTTCTCGCGCAGCGCGGGGAGCACGTCGCGGTGGATGTGCTCGTAGTGCCAGTTCGGGAGGGTCGCCACCTTCGCCGCCACCCCGGCCTCCCCCGAGAAGAAGTCGATGTAGCAGTGCGCGTCCTGGGACAGCACGATCCGGTCGGCGTAGCCCTGGGCGCACAGCGCGGAGACCGTCGCCACGCGGTCGGCGGTGGGGTTGAAGACGTCGATGCCGAAGCGGTCGCAGCCGATCGTCGCCCCCTGATCCATGATCCACTTCAGGTAGTCGGGGTCGTTCGAGTCCCCCGCGTGGCCGACGACGACCTTGGTCAGGTCCACGCCCTCCTTGGCGTAGAGCTCCATGGCGAGCCGGCCCGTCTGGTGCGCGCCGTTGGTGTGCACGGTGATCGGCACCCCGGTCTCCCGGTGCGCCTCGCAGACGGCCAGCTGCACCCGGGTCTGGTCGGGCGTGAGCCCGCGCTCCTCGACCACGCACTTGAGGAACGCGGCCTTCACACCGGTGCCGCCGATGCCCTCCCTGATGTCGCGCAGGAACATCTCCGTGAGCAGCTCGGCGCCACCGAGCACGGTGCCCGGGCCGCGGTAGTGGAAGAACTGCGGGATCTCGTCGAACGTGTACAGGCCGGTGGCCACCACGATGTTGAGGTCGACCTCGGCGTTGATCCGCTGGATCCGCGGGATGTAGCGGCCCAGCCCCACGACCGTGGGGTCGACGATCGTGTCGACCCCGAGCGCGGTCAGCGCCCGCAGCTTGGCGATCGCGTCGGCGACGCGCTCCTCCTCGTCCCACCACTCGTCGCCGTAGTTCTGCATGACGTCCGGCGTCAGCACGAACACGTGCTCGTGCATCAGGGTGACGCCGAGGGCGTCCACGTCCACCGGCCCGCGCACGGTCTCCACCATCGGCGCCTCCTCCTCGAGTCCGCGCCGACGATCGTGGGCCGCGTCACACCGTTGGGGCAAGCCGGAGTGTCGGTAAAGCCACTTTCCTGCCACCTCGCGTCAGGAAAGTGGCTTTGCTGACATCGGGGGCCCTACGCCGGCTCCAGGCGCACCGCACTCACCTTGAACTCCGGCATCCGGCTGATCGGGTCCAGCGCCGGGTTCGTCACTCGGTTGGCGGCCTGCTCGGCGCCGAAGTGGAACGGCAGGAACACCGTGTCCAGCCGCAGGCTCGGGACGCACCGCACGCGGGCGTGCGCCGCGCCGCGCCGCGAGACCACCCGCGCCCAGTCGCCCTCGGTCAGCCCGGCGCGGGCGGCGGTGTCCGGGTGCACCTCCACGAACGACTCCGGCACGACGCGGGCGAGCTCCGCCACGCGGCGGGTCTGCGCCCCTGACTGGTAGTGCACCAGCACGCGTCCGGTCGTGGCCCGCAGCGGGTGGTCGGCGTCCGGGAGCTCGGCCGACGGTGTGTGGTCGACCGGGATCAACCGGGCGCGCCCGTCGGCGTGGGCGAACCGCTCGGCGAACAGCCGCGGCGTGCCCGGGTGGTCCGGCTCGGGGCACGGCCAGTGCAGCGCCTCGCCGGCGTCGAGCCGGTCGTAGCTGATGCCGGAGTAATCGGCGATCCCGCCCGCGGACGCGGCGCGCAGCTCGTCGAACACCACCCGTGGGTCGGCCGGGAACCCGCCGACGCCCAGCTGCGTGGCCAGCCCCGAGACCACCTCGAGATCGGTGCGGACCCCCTCCGGCGGTGGCATCGCCCGCCGCCTGCGCAGCACCCGGCCCTCGAGGTTGGTCATCGTGCCCTCCTCCTCGGCCCATTGGGCCACGGGGAGCACGACGTCGGCGGCCATCACGGTCTCGCTCGGCAGGATGTCGGCCACGACCAGCAGGTCCAGCGCGGCGAGCCGCTCGGCGACGGCGTTCGCGTGCGGGGCGGAGACGAGGACGTTCGAGCCGAAGACGAGCAGCGCCTTCGGTCCGTCGCGACGGCCGAGGGCGGCGAGGAGCTCGGTGGCGCTGCGACCCGGGCCGGGCAGGCTGTCCGGGTCCACCCCCCAGACGCCGGCGACGTGTGCGCGGGCGGCCGGGTCGCTGATCGACCGGTATCCGGGCAGCTGGTCGGATTTCTGCCCGTGCTCCCGCCCACCCTGCCCGTTGCCCTGCCCCGTGATGGTGCCGAACCCCGAGCCGGGCCGGCCCGGGAGACCGAGCGCGAGCGCGAGGTTGATCCATGCCGACACCGTGTCGACGCCGTGGGCGTGCTGCTCGGCGCCCCGCGCCGTGAGGACGTAGCGCCGGGCCGAACCGGCGAGCCAGCCGACGACGGTGCGCATGTCGGCGGCCGGCACCCCGCACACCCGCTCCGCGCGCTCGGGCCACCATTGCGCCGCCAGCCGCCACGCGTCGTCGAAGCCGCTGGTGCGGTCGGCCAGGTAGCCGACGTCGAGATGCCCGTCGACCACCGCGGCGTGCAGCATGCCCAGCGCCAGCACCAGATCGGTGCCGGGCACCGGCTGCAGGTGCATCCCGCCCGACGCCAGCGCCCGCTCCGCCGTCGGCGTGCGCCGGGGGTCCACCACCACGAGCCTGGCGCCGCCGAGATGGCCCATCAGCGGCGGCATCGTCTCCGCGATGTTCGCGCCGGCGAGCACCACCACCTCGGCGTCGTCGAGGTCGGTGACCGGGAACGGCAGCCCGCGGTCGACGCCGAACGCCCGGTTGCCTGCCGCGGCCGCCGACGACATGCAGAACCGGCCGTTGTAGTCGATCTGCGACGTGCCGAGCGCGACGCGGGCGAACTTGCCCAGCAGGTAGGCCTTCTCGTTCGTCAGCCCGCCCGCACCGAACACGGCCACCGAGTCCGGTCCGTGCTCGGCCTGCAGCGCGCGGATCCGGCCGGCGACGTGCGCGAGCGCGGCGTCCCAGCCCGTGGGCGCCAGCGGCTCCGACCTGGAGGTGCGCAGCAGCGGCGTGATGAGCCGCTCGGGGTGCCCGAGCAAGGCCCCGGACGTCCAGCCCTTCTGGCACAGCCCGCCGCGGTTGGTGGGGAACTCCCTGGCGTCGACGTCCCCGCCGGCACCGACCCACTGCCCGCACTGCAGGGCGCAGTACGGGCAGTGGGTGGCGACGCGCGTAGCCGTCCGGCTGACCGACAGCGTCACACCCGCGCCTGAGCGAGCTGAGGCTCACCGGCAGGCGCAGCGGCGGAGGCGGCGCGCACGTAGACCACGTATGTCATGAGGATGCACACGATGTAGAAGGCGAGGAATCCCCAGAAGGCAGGTGTCCCCGACCCGGCCGTCGCGAATGACTGCCGGAACGTGAGGTTGATGAGCAGTCCACCCAACGCACCGACCGCTGAGATGAGCCCGATGGCCGCACCCGAGATCCGTCGGGCGTCATGGAGGGCCCGCTGCTCATCGACGCCCTCGGCGATCTTCCTCATGGCTTTCCGGCGAAAGATCGCGGGAATCATCTTGTACGTCGATCCGTTGCCGATGCCGGAGAACACGAAGAGCCCGATGAAACCGGTGGTGAACAACGCGAGCGAGTTCGTTCCCGATGCGACAATGCAGACCAGTGTGCTCATCGCCATGGCGATGAAGTTCACGAACGTCACGCGGGCACCACCGAGCCGGTCCGAGAGCCACCCTCCCACGGGACGGATGAGCGAGCCGACCAGCGGGCCGATGAAGGTCACCGATGCGGCCTGGAGCGGCGTCCGACCGAACTGCGTCTGCAGGACGAGACCGAAGGCGAAGCTGTAGCCGATGAATGACCCGAACGTTCCGATGTAGAGGAACGACATGATCGACGTGTTCCGGTCGGCAAGGGCGAGCTTCGCGGCGCCCGTGTCATTGCGGACGCTGGAGATGTTGTCCATCGACAGGGCTGCCCACACCGACACGATGATGATCAGCGGGATGTAGATCGCGAGCAGGACCTTGGGGTTCGACGTTCCGGACGCCGCGATCACACCCAACCCGATCAGCTGAATGACCGCGACACCGATGTTGCCGCCTCCGGCGTTCAGCCCGAGCGCGAGTCCCTTGCGACCCTCAGGGAAGAAGGTGTTGATGTTGGTCATCGACGACGCGAAGTTGCCGCCGCCGAAACCCGCAAGCGCTGCCATCAGCAAGAACACGCCGAATGGCGTGCCGGGTTGCAGGACGAACGCGGCCGCGATCGTCGGGATCAGCAGCAGAAAACCGCTGATCACGGTCCAGTTCCGTCCTCCGAATCGGGCCACGGCGAAGGTGTAGGGAACCCGGAGCACCGACCCGACGAGCGACCCGGTGGAGACGATGAGGAACTTCCCGGCCGCGTCGATCCCGTACTCCGGGCCCATGAACAGGACGAACACCGACCAGAGGGTCCACACCGAGAATCCGACGTGCTCGACCGCGATCGACGCCCAGAGGTTGCGGTTGGCGATCTTCGCGCCGGTGCGCTGCCAGAACCCCGGGTCCTCGGGCTCCCAGTGGTCGATCCAGTTGCCCTTCATGAGGGAGCGGGCGGGGGTGTGCTCTGGTGCCGTCGTCGTCACGCCGGTCCTCCTGGTCTCGGTGGAGTCGCGGTGCGACGCTAGGCAACCCCCGTTACCGGGCCGTCGGTTCGATGTGACAGGAACGCAAAGCCGGCCTCACCGAGCCAGCACGCCAGAGGTGAGGCCACCCCTCCGCAAGTCGTGCTTTCGGTGCAGGTGAGTCGCGGTCCGGGCACGCCCGAGGCTGCCGTGACCACCGGCTCGGCGCTACAGCAGCGGACCGATCGCCCCCGCCGCCCGCTGCAGGCCGGCCAGCGTCCGCTGCGAGCCGTCGGGGTGCTGCGCGTGCAGCGCGACGCGGTGCAGCAGGGCCCGCAGCAGCACCTGGGGCCACTCCTCGAGGTGCGTCCACCGCTGGGGCAGCTCGTCGTCGGCACCGCCCCAGGCCAGTGCGTCGACCACGATGACCGCCGCCGCCCACTGCGGCGGACGCCAGCACGGGACGAGGTCGATCATGGCCGGCCTGCCGTGCTCGTCGAACAGGACGGCGCCGAACAGCTCCGGGTGCACCAGCTGCGGGGTGAGCTGGATGGGCTTGCGGAACTCGGCGAGCTGCGCGTACAGCTCACCGCCGGTGGCCGGTTCGAGCATCAACCGCTGCTCGCCGAACGCGCCCGCGGCGGACCGGACGACCAGATCGTCGCGGTCGTCGAGGAGCCGTGGCCGCGAGACCGACGCGGTGGCCGCGTGCAGCCGCACGGACGCCTCGACCACATCGTCGTAGCGGGGCTCGACGTAGCCCGGGATGTACCGGCAGGCGGCCCAGCCGCCCACCACCCAGCGCCCGTCGGACGAGCGCAGCGGCCGCGCGATGCGCACACCCGCGACCTCGAGCCCGTCGAGCACGGCCGCCGACCAGGCTGCCACGACGTTGTCCGGCACCGGCCGGACGAGCACGTCGCCGCAATGCCATGCGCGCCGGCCGGCCCACACCACCGGACGCGGCTCGACATCGTTCACCCCGAACGCGGTGCGGACGTGCGCGGGCAAGGTGGTACCCGCGGGCGGCAGGACAGGCGCAGCGGTCACAGCGGCGAACGCTACCTGCGCGCCGCCACCGTGCCTGGGTGCCACGCGGGGCGCGTCGCCGTGCCCCGCGATCGTGCGTCCGGGCGGCTCAATGATCACTCGCCGTCGTCGCCGCTGTCGCCCCCATCGTCCCCACCGCCGTCGTCCCCACCGTCATCCCCGCCGTCGTCGGAGTCCCCGCCGTCGTCGGAGTCCCCACCGTCGTCGGAGTCCCCACCGTCGTCGGAGTCGCCGCTGTCATCGGAATCGCCGCCGTCGTCGGAGTCCCCGGAGTCGCCGCCGTCGGAGTCATCGCGGTCGGAGTCTTTGTCGGAGTCGCTGTCGGAGTCCTTGTCGGAGTCCTTGTCGGAGTCGCTGTCGGAGTCCCGGTCCGAGCCCTTGCCGGAGTCGTCGTCCGATTCCCGGTCCGACTCCTCGTCGGAGTCCCGTTCGGAGCTCTTGTCGGAGTCGTCCGAGTCACGGTCCGCGTCCTGCTCGGACTCGCTCCCGGACTCGCGCTCGGAATCCGCGTCCTGGTCGGAGTCCCGGTCCGAGCGCTGGTCCGGCTCCTGGTCGGAGTCCTGGTCCGCTTCCTCGTCGGCGTCCCGGTCGCTCGTCGAGTCCTGGTCCCTCTCCTCCTCGGACCCCTCTTCGGCGTTCCGCTCCGCGTCGCTGTCGGACTCCCGATTCGACTCGTCCTCGACGTCCCGGTCCTCGCCGCGCTCCGACTCGTCGAGGTCGGATTCCTGATCGGCCTCGCGGTCGGTCGAGCCCTCGGAGCCCTCGGCGTCCGAGCTCCGCTCGGAGTCGTCGGCCTCGCGGTCGGAATCTCGTTCGGAGTCCTCGTCCGAGTCGCGCTCCGACGAGTCCGCGGTGGACAGCGCCTCCCACACGGCTGCCTCGAGCTCGTCCTCGTCCCACCCGCTCAGGTCGTCGGAGCTGGAGTCGCGGTCGGACGATTCACCCGACGAGTCGTCGTCCGCGGAATCCCGATCCGGAGCGTCACCATCCGAGCCACGATCGGATTCGCTGTCCGAGTCGCCTTCCGAGTCGCCTTCCGAGTCACTCTCCGAACCGCTGTCCGAGCTCTCTGCCGCCGCCGCCAGCAGCGAGCCGAGCCCGGAGGAACCCAGCGCCTCGAGGACCCGACCGGCCCGCTCGGCGTCGTCCGAGCGGGACGAGTCGGACGACTCGTCGGAGTCCGAGCTGTCGTCCCCACGCTCGTCGTCGGATCGGGTGGCGCGGTTGTCCTGCGACTCCCGCTCGGATCCGCGGTCGGTGTCGGCGCGCTCGGCCATGTCGTCGCGCTCCCGGTCGCTCTCCGTTCCTCCTCCGCGGTCGTCCTCCCGATCGTCGTTCCCGGTCAACGACCCGCCGACGGCCTCGACGACCCCTGTGGCGCCGCGGTCCGATCCCGAGGAGCCCGAATCGTCGCTGTCCCCGTCCCCGTCGCGGTCGTCGCTTCCCCCGCCGTTACCCGGCTTGCTCTCGGAGCCGCCGCTCCTGCCCTGGTCTCCCTGGTCTCCCCGGTCGGCCTGATCGTCGCCGTCGTCGCCGTCGTCACTGCCGCCGAGCAGGCCGCGGAGCGGTCCGCCCGTGTCGCCGCCGGAGTCCGAGCGATCGCTCCCGCCGCCGCGGTCGTCCCCGCCACCATCGCCGCCACCATCGCCGCCGCCGTCGTCGTCCTGGCCCCGCTCGTCGCCGCCGCCGCTCCGGTCGCCGCCGCCCTGGTCGTCGTCATCACCCTGGTCGCCGCCGCCGAAGAGGTCGCCGACCGACCCGACGATGCCGTCGGCCGGGGAGCGGTCGCCGCCGCCCGGCTGCTCCCGGCCCGGACCGTCGCCCGATCCACCGGCCGAATCCCCCGGCGAGCCCGGGCCCTCGCGGTCACCGGACGTGGTGTCGCCCGGTCCGCTCCGCTCCTCGCCACCGGAGTCATCCGGGCCGCGGTCGCCACCGAGCGTGTCGCCCAGGGAGTCCAGTGCGTCACCGACCGGCCCACCCGCGCCGTCCGAACCACCGCGCTCCTCGCCGGGGGTGTCGCCGCCGTCCCCGCGATCACCCGGGGCCCCGCGGTCGTCCGCCCCACCCTGGTCGGCACCTCCGAGCGCGTCGCCCACGGAGCCCGGGACTCCATCGCCCGGCCCACCCGGACCCCGTTCACCCGGCCCCTCCCGGTTGCCGCCGTCCTCGCCGCCGGCACGATCTCCTGAACCGGACGGCTCGCTCTCCCCGCCGGCCCGATCTTCGCCTTCGCCTTCGCCTTCGCCCCCGCCGCCGCCGAGCGCCTCGCCCACCGAGCCGAGTGCGTCACCGACCGGCCCTTGCTGATCACCGCGACCCTCGCCACCCGGGGCGTCACCGCCCTGCCCGCGGTCACCCGGAGCCTCCCGATCTCCGGACGGCCCCTGTCCCGCACCGTCGCCGTCGATCCCTGGTGCGGCACCGGCCCGGCCCTCGCCTGCCGGAGCGCGCTCCTCGTCCGCACCGGCGTCGTCGTCACCGGCGTTGTCGTCGGCGGCGTCGTTGTCAGCGGGGTTGCGCGCCTGGTCACCGCCGACCGCGTCGCCCAAGGAATCCAGAGCATCACCGAGCGGTCCGCCGCCATCGGTCCGCGGCGCCGCGTCGGCGCGCACGTCCGGCTCGCCCTCACCCCGCTGCGAGTCGGGGTCGTCGTCGTGCTCCGCGGCGTCGTCGCCGGGGCCGCGGGGATCCGGCGGCGCCCCGTTGGACGTGTCCTGCCGCTCCCGATCCTCGTGCTCGTCGCGGGCGATGGCGTCGGGGAGGTCGGGCAGCGTGCCCTCCTCCTCGCGCTCGTCGCCCTCCGAGCCACGGGACTCGTCGTCGGACTCGTCACCGTCGGAGTCGGCGCTGTCGGAGTCGGCGCTGTCGGACTCGTCGGCGGCCTGGGCCTCCTCGGAGGCGTCGCCGTCCTGGTCGTCGCCGTCCTGGTCACCGTCGGCGTCCTCGGAGCGGTCCTCGGCCGACTCGTCGTCGGATCCGCCGCGGTCGACGACGTCGAGGACGCGCTCGGTGACCTCGGAGGTCTCGTCGCCGTCGTCGGGCAGCGGGATGCGCACGGCGTTGTCAACGCCGCGTTCGAGGTCCTCCAGCTCGCCGCGCTTCGCCTCCCGCTGGCGCAACCGCAGGTCGCGCTGCTCGTCGAGCGCCGCGATCTCGGATGCCTGTTCGGGGGTGCGCCGCTCGGCCGGGACGTCCTCGAGCGCCTCCTCGACGGCCTGCAGGTGCCGCTCGGTGCTCTGGAGGTCGGTGCGGGCGCGGTCGAGGGAGCGGTAGGTGTCGATCTGGGATCGGAGTGTGGCCTTCCGCCGCTCGAGCAGAGCCCTGCGGGCCTGGAGGTCCTCCACCGCGGGTGGCGTGATCGTGCGCTGCTCCGGCGGCAGGCTGGACCACACCTGTTCGGTGCGCGCGAGCGTGTCGAGCTGGGTGTCGAGGGAGGTCAGGGTGATCTGGGCGTGCGCGATCCACTCGGCCCGAGGGTCGACCCCGGGCGGGGTCTGGGCGGCCTGCGGTGGGGCGATCGGTTCGGACGCGGTGAACGCGTAGGTGGCGGCGATGATGCCGGCGGCGCCGAACACCGCCATGGTGCGCCGACGGCGTCCGGTCGCGCGCGTGCCCACCCGTGCTGTCCGGGCCGCCGCGGTGCGCTCCGCGCGCCGTGCCTCGACGAGCGCGCGTTGCTCCCGCACGCCGTGCGGCACGGGCGCTTCCTGCGGCTCCTCCTGCGGTTCGAGGAGCCAGGGAAGGGTGGCCGCGAGGCGGGTGTCCTGGCCTGCCTGCGCGGCCGCCCGCCGCGCCTGTCGGGCGGCGGCGCGGTGCGCTGCCGTGCAGTAGCGGCGAGGTGGCCGACCGGGGATGTCCTCGATCAGTTCGTCGCACCCGGGCAGGGCGCAGCGTCTCGCGTTGTCGTCCACCTGTGCGACCCCCATCGCCGGGTGACGGATCCATTCCTGAAATTCGGGACGCTCCGCCAGGCCCCCGTGGTGTACGCCGCAGATCCTTCTTGATCTTCCGGCTCCGGAACGCTACTCGGCACTCGACCGGGTGTCACTGCTCCGTTCGACCAACACCAGAGGAGGAATGCGATCACACCGAGTGATCAGAAGACGCCCGATTGGACCATTCGGGCACCTTGTCACGCGTCCACGCCATTCGTCCTTGCATCGGCACGAACAAAGGCGCGAAAACGACGACGGCGCCCGCTTCCGACCTGGGCCGGACGCGGGCGCCGTCGCTCGGGCGCTGGGTTGCGCTCAGTACACGGGCTGGGAGGGGTCGACCTGCTTGACCCACGCCAGCACGCCACCACCGACGTGCACGGCGTCCTTGAACCCGGCGTGGTGCAGCACCGCGAGCGCCTCGGCCGAGCGGGCGCCGGACTTGCAGTGCAGCACGACCGGCTTGTCCTGCGGGATCTCCGAGAGCGCCTCGCCGGACAGGATCCGGTCCTTCGGGATCAGCGTGGCGCCCGGAATGCTGACGATCTCGTACTCGTTCTGCTCCCGGACGTCGATCAACGCGAAGTCCTTGCCCGCGTCAATCATCTCCTTGAGCTCGAGCGCGGTGATCGTGCTTCCCGCGGCCGCCTGCTGGGCGTCCTCGGACACGACGCCGCAGAACGCGTCGTAGTCGATGAGCTCGGTGATCTTCGGCGTGCTCGGGTCCTTGCGAATCTTGATCGTGCGGTAGCTCATCTCCAGGGCGTCGTAGACCATCAGCCGACCCAGCAGCGGCTCACCGATGCCCGTGATCAGCTTGATGGCCTCGTTCACCATGATCGAGCCGATCGACGCGCACAGGACGCCCAGCACACCGCCCTCGGCGCAGGACGGCACCATCCCGGGCGGCGGCGGCTCGGGGTAGAGGTCGCGGTAGTTGAGGCCCTTGCCGTTCGGGGCGTCCTCCCAGAACACGGACGCCTGGCCCTCGAACCGGAAGATCGAGCCCCACACGTACGGCTTGCCGAGCAGGACCGCCGCGTCGTTCACCAGGTAGCGCGTGGCGAAGTTGTCGGTGCCGTCGAGGATGAGGTCGTAGTCGCGGAAGATGTCGAGCACGTTCGACGAGTCGAGCCGCGTCTCGTGCAGGCGCACCTCGACGAACGGGTTGATCTCCTTGATGGAGTCGCGGGCCGACTCGCCCTTGGAACGGCCGACGTCGGACTGCCCGTGGATGACCTGCCGCTGCAGGTTGGACTCGTCGACGACGTCGAACTCGACGATGCCGAGCGTGCCGACGCCCGCGGCGGCGAGGTAGAGCAGCGCCGGGCTCCCGAGCCCGCCTGCACCGACCACCAGCACCTTCGCGTTCTTCAGCCGCTTCTGCCCCGCCATGCCGACGTCCGGGATGATGAGGTGTCGGCTGTAGCGCTCGACCTCTTCCTTGGACAGGGTGGCGGCCGGCTCCACGAGCGGCGGTAGCGCCATGATCAAGCTCCTCGCATCGACGTACGTACTCAGTGCGGCAACGTCGCGGTCACCCGGGTTCTTCCCAGGTGTCCGCGTCGACCGCATCCCACATGCCCGCGACGGCGCGCGCCACCGTCTCGGGGGCTTCGATCTGGGCGACGTGCCCCACACCGGGCAGCATCAGCAGCCGGGAGCGTCGGATCGCCGCAGCCGTGCGCCCGGCCAGCCGCGGCGCGACGAGCCGGTCGAGCTCGCCCCACACCACCAGCGTGGGGGCCTGCACGCGGGCGGCCACCGACCACAGCGACTCCCCGCGTAGCCAACCCGCCACCATCGCCTTCCCGGTGCGCTCGGCGGCCTCCTGGGCCCATCCCAGCCGGGCCCGCGCGGCGAACTCGGCGGCGGCTTCGGCCAGCCGGTGCTCGGGGGCGAGCGTCGGATCGCCGAAACAGAGCCGCACGACCTGCTCGGCGCGCGTGCGCGGGTCCATCGCGGCGAGCTCGGCGCGAGCCCGCCTCCCGATCACGGGGAGGAGCGCGAGCAGCAGTCTCGGGTCGGACACGCGGCGCGGGTCGGGCCGCAGGTCGGGCATCGCGGGTGACACGAGCGTGAGGGTGCGCACCAGTTCGGGGCGCCGGGCCGCCACGGTGAGCGCGACGGCGCCGCCGAAGGAGTTGCCCACGAGGTGCACCGGGCGGCCGCGGCCGGCGAGGAAGCAGAGCAGCGCGTCGGCGTGCCCGGCGGGTGAGTAGTCCCGCGACGCGAGCGGCCGGGAGTGCCCGAAGCCGGGCAGGTCGACCGAGGTGCCACCGGCGCGGGTGGCGAGCAGGGCGGCGAGGTCGGTCCAGTTGGTGGCCGACCCGGACAGGCCGTGGACGTAGACCACCCGCGTGTCCTGCGGGCCGGGCGTCTCACGTACGTGCAGCGTGACGCCGCCGGAGGTCACCTCGGCGCCCGGCCAACGCGCCTGGTGCGGGTCGCGGACCGGCATCGTGGCCGCGTCAGCCAGTGGTGGCGACCCCACCGGCACCGCCTGCGGCCGGCGCGCGCGCACCAGGAGCGGACGGACGAACGGCAGCGTGGGAGCGCTCACCTCTCCAGGTCTCACTTCTCCGAGGATGACCCGGCGGTCCCGTCATCGCCACCCGCCGTGACCGGGCTCGCGCCTTCGGGGGACGTCATCTCCACCGGCCACCGCCGTTGTACCAGTGCGGTGGGAGGAGACGGATCATGGGCGCGGCAGCGCGGGCTCGACGGTGCCGTCCGGCTGCCTCCACGCCGGCGGCGAGGCTGCAGTGACGGCCGACCGGGTGGAGCACGCGGCTGCAGACCTGGCCGGCACGGCGGCGATGGCCGTACTCGTGTACCGGTTGTGCAGCGGCGAACCGGCCACGGAGGCACTCGGCGCCGCACTCGCCGTGCTCCTGCTCGCGGTCCCGGGCGCCCTGCGCCTGGCCACCGGGTTGCCGCACCTGGTGGGCACGGGGCGGGCCGCCCGCCTCGGCGTCCTGATCTCCGGCGAGGACGCGCTCGCGCGGCGGGTGGATCGGGTCGTGCTCGCCGGCCCCCTCACCGGCGGCGGGCTGGAGGTGCACGCCGTGCACGCGGTCGGCGGCTGCGCCCCCGCCGAGGTGCTGCGGATGGCGGGTGCGGTGGCCCGGGCGTCCGACCGGCCGGTCGACCGCGCCGTGGCCGCGGCCGCGCCACAGCTGCTGCCCGGCGTGGCCGACTTCGACACGGTGGACGGCCTGGGCGTGCGCGGCATCGTGGCGGAGGTCGTGGGCGCTCCCGGCGAGGACCCGAGGGTGATCGCCCACGCCGTGCTCGTCGGCAGCGCCGACCTGCTGGGCGCGCACGACATCGGCCTGCCCACCGCCACCACGACTGCCGGCTGCACGCCGGTGGCGGTGGCGTGGGACGGGGTGGCGCGCGGAGTGCTCGACGTCGGGCCCGCCGTGGCACCGGCGACCGTGGCGGCCGTGCGCGAGCTGTCCGGCCTCGGGGTGCGGCCCGTGCTCCTGGCCGCCGAGGCCGCGCCGGTGGCGCACGCCGTCGCGGCGCGCGCAGGCCTCGCGCCCGACGCCGTGCTGACCGGCATCACCCCCGCGGACGCGGCACCGCTCATCGAGGAGCTCGGACGTCACGTCGCCGTGATCACCGACTCGGACCGGCACGAGGCGGCGGTCGCCGGCGGCGACCTGGCGGTCCGCAACGACTCGAACCCCCCGAACGCGAGCCGGGATCACCGGCCCGCGCTCACCATGGTGCGCGGCGACCTTCCCGCCGCCGTGGACGCGATCCGGCTCGCCCGCCACTCCGCCGCCGTGACCCGGGCGAACCTGGCCGGGTCCCTCGCATTCATGGCGGCCCTGCTGCCGGCGACCGCCACCGGCCTGCTCGACCCGTCGCTCTCGGCAACGGCGACGGTCGTCGGCGCTGCCGTGCTCGTGCTCAACAGCGTCCGGCCGCAGCGGCCGGGCGCTACCCGCGGGTAAGGTAGCTCCTCGCACCCGCTCGGGTGGATGGTCCGCCGGACGACGGGAAGGGCAACCGCATGACCGAGGCGCCGGCACCGGTACACCGCGGCACCCGCCTGTCCCGCGACGCCCGCCGGGCCCAGCTGCTCGTGGCCGCGCGGGACGTCTTCGCGGCGCACGGCTACCACGCAGCCGCGATGGACGACATCGCCGAGCGGGCCGGCGTGAGCAAGCCGGTGCTCTACCAGCACTTCCCCGGCAAGCTCGAGCTCTACCGGGCGCTGCTCACCACGTACGCCGACGAGCTGGTGCAGCGCGTCACCACCGCGATCCGCGCCACGAGCGACAACGAGCAGCGCGTGCACGCGGCCGTCTCGGCCTACTTCGACTTCGTAGCCGGCGAAGGCCAGGCCTACCGGCTCGTGTTCGAGTCCGACCTGCGCGGCGAGCCGGAGGCAGCAGCCGTCGTCGACGGGGCGCTCACCAGCTGCATCGACGCCGTCGCCGCCGCCGTCACCGCCGATGCCGGCCTCGACACCGCGCGCGCCCGCATGCTGGCCGTCGGGCTGGTCGGGCTCAGCCAGGTGGCCGCGCAGTACTGGCTCGACTCCGACCAGGTCGTACCGCGCGACGAGGCGGTGGCCCTCATGTCCGGCTTCGCCTGGCGCGGCCTCGCCGGCTTCCCCCTCGTCCACGACTGACGGGCATCAGCGGGGTGGCGTACGCAGCACCCCGTCGATCAAGCCGTAGTCCACGGCCTCCTGAGCGGAGAACCAGCGGTCCCGGTCGAAGTCGGCCTCGATCCGTTCCAGCGGCTGCCCGGAGTGCTCGGCCGTGAGCTCGGCGATCCGCTTCTTGAGCTTCGACAGCATGGCGGCGCGGATCACGATGTCCGACTCGGATCCGCTCGCTCCGCCCGACGGCTGGTGCATCATCACCTGAGCGTGCGGCAGCGCGAACCGCTTGCCGGGCGCGCCCCCGGTGAGCAGGAACTGGCCCATCGAGGCGGCCATGCCCGTGGCGATCGTGGAGACGTCCGGCTCGATCGTGTGCATCGTGTCGTAGATCGCCATCCCGGCGGTCACCGAGCCGCCGGGCGAGTTGATGTAGAGCGTGATGTCGGCGTTCTGGTCCTCGCCGGCGAGCAGGAGCAGCTGTGCGACGAGCTTCGTGGCCACCTCGTCGTCGACCTCCTGGCCGAGCACGACGATGCGTTCGCGCAGCAGGCGGTCGTAGACGGTGTCGTCGAGGGTGGGTGCGCTCATGTCGGACTCTCTTCTTCAGCGGAGGAGCTTGCGGCTGGCGATCACGTTGTCGGCGATGCCGTACGCAACGGCCTCGTCGGCGGTGAGGATCAGGTCGCGCTCGATGTCGGTGTGGATGCGTTCCACGGTCTGGCCGGTGCCCTCCGCGAGGGCCTCCTCCAGCTGTCGGCGCAGCCGGGACACCTCGGCCGCGTAGATCTCCAGGTCCGACGTCTGGCCTCGGAGGACCTCGATGCTCGGCTGATGGATCAGCACGCGCGCGTTGGGCACCACTGACCGGTGGCCCCGCGCCCCCGCCGCGAGCAGCACGGCCGCCGCGGACGCGGCCTGCCCGAGACAGTACGTGTGCACCTCGGGACGGACGTAGCGCATCGTGTCGTAGATCGCCGTCATCGCGGTGAGCGACCCGCCCGGCGAGTTGATGTACATCGAGATCGGCCGGTCCGGCTCCGTCGACTCCAGGCAGATCAGCTGGGCCATGACGTCGTTGGCCGAGGCGTCGTCGATCTGCGTGCCGACGAAGACGATGCGGCCCTCGAACAGCTTGCTGTAGGGGTTCGTCTCCTGGTGGCCGTAGCTCGTCCGCTCGACGAACGACGGCAGGACGTAACGGGCCTGCAAGGGCGGCATGCGATCACCTCCGGGTAGTGCGTGGATCTCCTGGACGCTAATGGCGCAGGACCGGGGCGAACCCGCTTCTTCGCGGGAGGCGAAAACCTTCGCTGAGAGCGGACAGCGCACAGCGATGAGTTCCGGGTGTGGCGGCGGTCTCACCTACAACCGCGCCACAACGGGGCGCGCCTACCCGGAAGGGAGCGAGTCATGAACACCACCACCGACCTCAGCCACCGGGACCGCGCCGTCCTCCGCGCCGTCGCCGCCGGACGCTGCACCGTCTCCGCGATCGGTGTCCTCGCCGTCGACGGGCTCGGCTGCTGCGACCAGTTCGTCGGCCGCCGGCTGGCGGCCGGCGGGCTCATCGCCACCGGTCCCGGCCCTGCGCATCTGACCGACACCGGTCGCGCACTGCTCGCGGCGGCGTGAGATGAACGCCCCCGCGAACGTCACCGCGTACTGCGACCGCTGCCCCGCCCGGGCGCGGATGCGCGCCGAACTCCCGGCGGGCGAGCTGCACTTCTGCGGGCACCACGCCCGCGAACACCGCGACCGTCTCGCCGCGGCAGGCGCGACGTTCGTCATCCTGCCGGGCAGCCCCGCCCCGATCCGCACCCGTGCCGCCGAGCGGGCAGCGTGATGCGGGTGCCGCGGCCGACGGGTTGATCGCCTCGATCGGGACATGAACCGCAGCGGTGCGGCTCGTGTCCCGATCCGGGCGATCGACCCCGTCAGGCGGACCGGCGCTGCCGGGCCTGCCCGGTCGCGGCATCCGCGGCCAGCGCGGCGATCCGGGTCGCCACTCCGGACACCCGCTCCAGCGGCAGCATGTGCCCGGCGTCCGGGAACACCGTCAGGTCCGCCGACGGCAACGCGTCGGCGATGCGACGCGCCGAGCGCACCGGCGTGAGGCGGTCCCGGGAGCCGACGAGCACGACGGTCGGGATCTCCGCGAACGCCGCGAGCGCGGCGTCGCGCTCGTGGGTCTCGAGCGTGGGCCGGAACCCGGACACGGTGAGCGGCCGGCACGCGGCCACCGTCTCGGACGTGATCCGGCGGGCCTCGGCGGACGGCCGCGAACCGAGCAGGAGCCAGCGCATCGCGGGTGCCAGCAGGCGCGGGTCGCCGAGGGTCTCGCGTCCCGACCACCGGCTCGTGCCGTAGACCCGCCGCTCCACCCGGCGGTACACCGCCGCCACCGGCGGGGCCAGGCCGAAGGGCCGCTCGGCGAGCCCTCCGCTCGCGGTGGCCACCAGCGCGACCCCGCCCGCCCGGGCCACCACGTCGGGGTGCCGTTCGGCGAGCGCCATCAGCGCCATCCCGCCCATCGAGTGCCCGGCGAGCACGAGCGGACCGTCCGGTGCCGTGGCCGCGACGACCTCGGCGAGGTCGTCGGCGAGCTGGTCGATCGTCATCGTCTCGGGCTCGACGGCCGCCGAACGGCCGTGGCCCCGATGGTCGGGCCGCACCACCCGCACCGGCGCGGGCCCGCCCGCGAGCGACCGGGCCACCGGGCCCCAGGTGCGGCGGTCGACCGACCAGCCGTGGACCAGGACGACCGTGACGGGCGCATCGTGGCGGCCGTCCAGCCTGACGTGCAGCGGCACGCCGTCGGCGGCGGGGACGGATCGAGCGGTTGTCATCGGACGAGGTGCCCCTTCCGCCGGAGGAACCCGCTCGGCCGGCGCGCTATCGCGGGTCGGTCAGGAAGACGTCCGCCAGGGCGGGGTTGTAGGCGTGCACGAGGATGCCGAAGATGATGGCGTCGAAGGTCAGGTGGACGGTGACCACGTAGGGCAATGACCGGGTGCGCTGGAAGATGTAGCCCTGCAGCAGGGCGAAGGGCACCGTGAGCAGCGGGCCCCAGCCGCGGTAGCCCAGCTCCCAGAGGAACGAGACGAACACCACGGACTGCAGGAGGTTCGCCTGCCAGAACGGGAAGTGGTGGCGGAGCAGGGCGAAGACGATGCAGATGAAGAACAGCTCGTCCCACAGACCGACGCCGTTGACGCCGATGAACAACCGGATGATCTCGCCCGAGCCGGAGACGTCGGGCCAGTTCCGGTAGGCACCCGAGCCCAGGAAGTACACCGGGAGGATCAGGTAGCCCGCGACGACCACGAGCGCCAGGTAGCCGTACTCGAACCGGCTCCACCGGTTCCCGGTTCCGACCGGGAACTTGATGATGTCCTCGTGGTGCCACCAGCGGGAGAGGGCGTAGGGCAGAGCGACTGCCGCCGACAGGGTGATCGCGAACCGGGTCATGCCGGCGTCGCTCAGGTCCGCCTCCAGGGACATCGTGCTGATGACGACGAGGCCGACGGAGATGAGGATCAGGTGTCGCAGCAGCAGGCGGTCCGCCACCGCTGCGACGACCAGACCGGCGACGATCAGCGCGTACCCGATCAGTCGCTCCCGCAGGCCGAACAGCGCGACCGCGGAGACCATCACCAGTGTCGCGGCCAGCAGCCGGTTCCAGGCGGGCCGCGCGGCGGACCGGCCCTCGAACCTGCCGGGGGTCGCCGCACCTGCGCTCACCGCGCCAGCATGGCCGGACAGGCGCCGGCGCGACAACTCCGCCCACGGTGACGGGGGTCGTCATCGGATGAGGTGCGCCTTGCGCCAGAGGACCTCGCTCGGGCCGCCGATGAGCTTCTGCTCCCGCAGGAACGGCACCAGCTTGCGCGCCGTCCAGAGCAGTGTCTCCTGGTGGTGGGGGTTGGCGAGGGCGGCCTTGTGGCCGACGGCCGGGTCGATGCCCACGGACTTGTAGACGTCGCGGTGGATCAGGTTGCGGGCCACGACGAACGCCACCCGCGCCGAGAGGTAGCGGGCGAGCGCGCGCTGCGGGCCGTTCGTCTTGGGCATGATCCGCATCAGCTCCTCGCGGGCATAGCGGACGTGCCGGGCCTCCTCGGTCACGTGGATCTTGTTGACCATCCGGGTGAGCGGCTGCACCGTGTCGTCGCGCATCGCCTCACGCTGGAGCTGGTCGAGGATCTCCTCGACGAACAGCGTGCCGGCGAACATGGCCGGACCGTACGCGACGGTCTTGAAGAACCGGCCGAGCTCGTGGGTGAGTCGCCGCGGCGCGTAGTCCGGCACGCCGTAGCGCTCGGTCATCTTCGCGAACATGATCGAGTGCCGGCACTCGTCGGCGATCTCGGTGAGCGCGTACTGGATGTGCTGGCGGCGGGGGTCGCGGTCGTAGGCGTAGCGCAGCAGCATCTGCATGAGGATGATCTCGAACCACAGGCCGATGCGGGCGATGCTGCACACCTCGTGCACCGACAGCGTGCGCCGCTGTTCCTCGGTGAGGCCCTCCCACAGCTCGGTGCCGTAGAGCGAGACCCGGTGCGGCGGCATGCCCCAGCCGCCGTCGGCGAGCGAGGCCTCCCAGTCGATGTCGATGCTCGGCTCGAAGGAGTGGTCGAGCGACGAGCGGAGCAGGCGCTCCGCCGTTGCCTCGCGGTCGTTCAGCGTCTTCATGTTCATCGCGGGCTCCTCTCGGGCACTGGGGTACGACCGGTCAACCGTGCGACGAGGCCGGCCGCGAGTGGGGAGCCGGCGAACCGGCCTGCGGCGGCCTGCTTGCGGATCCGCCGGGCTGCCACCGCTCCGACCGCTCCCGGCAGGTGCCGGCCGGCCCACAGCTCGAGGTTGCCGGCGCGGGTGCACGCGGTGTCGCGGGGCGGCCGGGGAGCGGTCAGGGCGCGCAGCACGGTGCCGACGACGTCCTCGACCTCCTCGCGCCGCACCTGGCCCTCCAACGTCAGCCCCACCTCGCGCCCCGCGGCATGGATCCCCGTGGGCACGTAGCCCGGGTAGACCGTGCTGACGGAGAGCTCCGTGCCGTACTCCACCCGCAGGGCGTCCGCGTAGGCCGCCATCCCGCGCTTCGCGACGCTGTAGGCCGACACGAACGGCAACGTGAGGTACGCCAGCTCGCTGGCGACGAAGACGGTGCGTCCGCGCCGCCCGCCGCGCTCGGCCCGGCCGGCCAGCAGCGCCGGGAGGGCGGCGGCGGTGACGCGCCACGCACCGAGCAGGTTGACGTCGATGACGCGCAGCGCGTCGGGTTCGAGCGGAGCGCCCGCGTCGTTCGGGATCCCGATGCCGGCGTAGTGCACGACGGCGTCGAGACCGCCCAATCGCTGCACGCTCTCGGCGACGGCCGCCTCGACCGCCGCCGTGTCCGTGATGTCGCAGGCGAGCACGCCGTCGCCACCGGCCACGTCGAGGCCGACGACCTGCGCGCCCTGCTCCCGCAGCCGCATGACGGTGGGGGCTCCGAAGCCACCGGCCGCCCCGGTGACGAGCACCCGGCCAGGCGTCCCGGTGGACGCCGCTGTCCGTGCCATCGAACCAGCCTCCAAGCGCCACTTGCGTGTTACCGCTGGTAACTGTTACCACAGGTACCGTGCATCGTGACGAAGCTCGTGTCAAGCCGGGCACCCCGGCGGAGCGGCAGCAGCGACGAGCCGAACGCCGCGCCGAGATGGTGCAGGCCGCGATCGAGGCGGTACGCACTCATGGTCCGGGTGTCTCCGTCGCGGAGCTCGCGGCCGCGGCCGGCATCACCAAGCCCGTGCTCTACCGGCACTTCACCGATCGCGCCGACCTGCAACGCGCGGTCGGGGAGAAGGCAGCCGAGATGCTGCTGGGCCGGATGGCTCCCGAGATGGACCCCGACCGGGAGCCCGCGCAGCTCATCCGCGGCGTGATCGACGCCTTCCTCGCGGGCATCGAGGCCGAGCCCCAGCTGTGGCGGTTCGTCGTGCACCACCCGATCGAGCGGGAGACCGGGGCCGAGATCGTCGAGGACGCTCGCCAGCAGATCGCCCGCCTGCTCTCCATGATCATCGGCGAGCGGCTGCGCGCGCTCGGGCTCGACTCGGGCGGCGCGGAGGCGTGGGCACAGGGCCTCGTCGGCATGGTGCAGAGCGCGGGTGACTGGTGGCTCGAGCGCCGCACGATGAGCCGCTCCGCACTCACCGACTACCTGACCACTCTCATCTGGGGTGGCATCTCGGGCGTCATCGCGATGGCCGATGCACCGGGGCCGTTCCCGATGCCCGCATCGGAGGTGGAGCGTGGCTGAGCACGAGCACGACGAGGGTTACACCGGGCCTGCCGTTCTCGCGGTCGACGGGCAGGACCTGGCCGTCCACGCGCAGCTGGACGCCCGGCACGAACCGCACGACGGGCGGCTGCACTGGTTCGGGCGCATCCGGATCCAGCCGGTCGAGGGCGAGACACCGGACCTCGCGAGCGGCACCGCGGAACTGCGCACCGAGGGAGGCCGCGCCCAGGCGCGCATCGGCGAGGTGGACCCGTGGGGCCGCTACCGCGTGACGGGCGTCGGCACCCCGCCTTTCCGCATCGACGACCCCGACCTGGACGACTGACGCGCAACTCACCCAGCTGGAACGCGGGACTCGCCCGAAGAGGGGCGAGTCCCGCAAATGGACAGGGCGAGTCTCCCGAACCGACACGGCGAGTCCCGCGAACGAACAGGCGAGTCTCCCGAACCGACGCGGTGAGCTACGCGGGTCAGCCGATCGCGAAGCCCACCCGGCCGGCCTGCGCGGGGGCGATCTCCACGTAGGCGATCTGGGCGGCGCGGACGAGGTAACGCCGCCCCTTGTCGTCTACGAGGCGGAGCAGTCCGTCCACGTCCTTGAGCGCGTCGTCGACCAGGGCCTGGACCTCGTCCGGCGTCTGGTCGCTGGACACCACGAGCTCGCGCGCGCTCTCCGCGATGCCGATCTTGACCTCCACCGGTGAACCTCCTGGTCACGTTGTCCGAGCTGAATGCGCGGCCCAGGCTAGTCGAGCGCGAGGGCCGACAAGGGCGTGGGCGCTCTGCCGTGGGCGAACCCCGCGCACTCAGGTGAGGCCGAGCTTGGCCATCCGCTTGCCGTGGTTGGACTGCACGCGTTTGAGCAACGCCGCGATGCCGGACAGGTCACCGGACCCGGACACGATGAACTCGGCCAGCTCGTCGCGCTCGGCCACGATCTGCTGGGCCTGGGTGACGGCCTCGCCGAGCAGCCGACGGCCCCACAGCGCGAGCCGATCGTGCACTTGCCTGCCGCTGGCGCAGGCCGCCTTCACCTCGCGCTCGGCGAACGCGCTGTGACCGGTGTCGGCCAGCACCTGCTGCACGAGGTCGCCGGTGGGCCCGGGCAGCCAGCCGGCGATCTCGCGGTAGAAGTCGGCCGCGAGCCCGTCGCCGAGGTAGGCCTTGACGAGCGACTCGAGCCAGCTGCGCGGCGCGGTGGACGCGTGATAGGCGTCCCACTGCGCCACGAACGGCCGCATCGCGTCCTCGACGCTCACATCGAGGCCCTTCAAGTGCTCCTCGAGCAACCGGAAGTGCCCCATTTCGGCGGCGGCCATCGTCGAGAGCGCGGCGCGACCGCCGAGGGTGGGCGCGTGCCGCGCGTCCTCGGCCAGCCGGTCGAACGCCGACAGCTCTCCGTAGGCCAGCACGCCGAGCAGATCGACGGTGGCCCGTGCCGCCACGGCCTCGTCCACCGCCCGCGCAGTCACCATGTGGGCGAGCCTAGTGCCCGCACGACCGTCGTGACGGACGTCACGAAGATCGGTCCGATACGGCCCCGGCCACGGATCGGCAGCGGCGGGTGGACACGGCGGATGACGCACGGTGGAACGCGGGGCTCCCATCGGCCCCGCGAACCGGTAAGATGTGCGTCAGCGCAGCGCCCGACTGGGGTGCGCGCTCACCCGCGTCGCCGGTTCGCATCCCGCTAAGGAGCGTATCCGGCTCGCAACGACATGGTGCGTGCAGCGCCTCGTCAGCTCTCCCACCCGAGCGCTCCCCGCGCCGGTGGTCGATGAGCCGGCCTCGGGCTCCTGTGCGCGGAGAGAGGCGATCAACCTGTCCGTCGAGAGCGACACCTCCATCGAGAACCCCCCCATCGCCGACGCGACCGACGAGGTCGTGGAGGCACATCCCCTTCAGGCCGGAGCCCCGGTCCGGTCGGATTCCCCCACGTTCGCCGAGCTCGGCGTCCGGCCCGAGATCGTCAAGGCCCTCGGCGAGGCCGGCATCGAGCGCACGTTCGCGATCCAGGAGCTCACGCTCCCGCTGGCCCTCGCCGGTGAGGACGTGATCGGCCAGGCACGCACCGGCATGGGCAAGACCCTCGGCTTCGGCGTGCCGCTGCTCCAGCGCGTCGTCCCGCCGTCGGAGCAGCCGGCGGCGAGCGTCGACGGCGACGCCGCCGACCGCACCAAGGACGTCCCGCAGGCGCTGGTCGTGGTGCCCACCCGCGAGCTGTGCGTGCAGGTGGCCAAGGACATCGCCGACGCCGGCAAGCACCTCGGCGTCCGGGTCACCGCGATCTACGGTGGCCGGGCCTACGAGCCGCAGCTGGCCGCCCTCCGCAAGGGCGTCGACGTCGTGGTCGGCACGCCCGGCCGCCTGCTCGACCTCGCCGAGCAGCGCCACCTCGTGCTGGGTCGTGTGCAGGCCCTCGTGCTCGACGAGGCCGACGAGATGCTGGACCTGGGCTTCCTGCCCGACGTCGAGCGGATCATGCGCATGCTGCCCGAGAAGCGCCACACGATGCTCTTCTCGGCCACGATGCCCGGCCCGATCATCCAGCTGTCCCGCACGTTCCTCACCCAGCCCACGCACATCCGGGCGGAGGAGTCGGACCAGGGCTCGATCCACGAGCGCACCAAGCAGCTGGTCTACCGCGCGCACGCGATGGACAAGGTCGAGCTGCTCACCCGCGTGCTGCAGGCCGACGAGCGTGGCCTCACGATGATCTTCGCGCGCACCAAGCGCACCGTGCAGCGGGTGGCCGACGACCTGGCCGAGCGCGGGTTCGCCGCCGCCGCCGTGCACGGCGACCTGGGCCAGGGCGCCCGGGAGCAGGCCCTGCGCGCGTTCCGTTCCGGCAAGGTCGACGTGCTGGTGGCCACCGACGTGGCGGCCCGCGGCATCGACGTCAACGACGTCACCCACGTCGTCAACTACCAGTGCCCCGAGGACTCCAAGACCTACGTCCACCGGATCGGTCGCACCGGCCGCGCCGGCAAGGAGGGCGTGGCGGTCACGCTCGTCGACTGGGACGAGATGCCTCGCTGGAAGATGATCAGCGACGATCTCAGCCTCGGCATCGACGAGCCCGTCGAGACCTACTCCACCTCGGATCACCTGTACACCGAGCTCAGCATCCCCACGAGCGCCACCGGCCGGCTCCCGCGCTCGAAGCGCACCCGGGCAGGCCTGGAGGCCGAGTACATCGACACCGAGGGCGACAACGGCTCGAAGCGCCGGTCCGGCCGCACGAAGCCGGGCACCCCGCGCGGTGAGGACGAGGTCGTTGCGCCCCGGCGTCCGCGGCGCTCGCGGGTGCGCACCCGCAGCCGCGGTGGGATGATGGTCGAAGGCAGCACCGCGAACGACGCGGTGGACAGCACGGCCAGCACGGCCAGCACGGGCAGCGCTGACGCGCCGGTGGCCGAGCCGGCCGGTGCGGCCGCCGAGGTGTCCGCACCGCACAACGGTCCCGATGCCGGTTCACGCGAGGAGGGTGCCCGCCGCCGGCGTCGGCGCCGCGGTGGTGCCCGCCGCCGCGGAGCCGCTGAGGCCGGGGGCGACGAGTCGCAGGCGCCGGACGCGGCCGCCAGCTGAGCGGCGGGGCGGCCGGGATGGCGCCCGACACCGATGATCGGCCGCGCGCGCCGCGGCTGCGGCCGGAGCGGCGCCGTCGCAGCGATGTGATCGTGGCGGCGGCGCTCGCCGTGCTGGTGATCGGCACCACCGCTGTGCTCTGGTTCACGAGCGAGGCCGTCCACACATCCTCGCGTCCGGCTGTGGAACCGATTGCGGCGCCACCGGCGGCCACGGGTGTCCCCTCTGCCGTCACGGAAGCGTGGCGCGCCCCGAGCGGGGCCACCGTTGCCCCGGTGGTGGCGGGTCCGGCCGTCGTCACGGCCGACGGCAACCTCGTCGTCGGCCGCGACGCGCGCACGGGCGAGGAACGCTGGAGCTACGAGCGGGACCTGCAGCTCTGCACGGTCACGGCCGGGTTCCCGCGCGCCGACAACGGCCGGGGACGGGTGCTCGCCCTGTACGCCGAGGGCTCCGGCTGGTGCAGCGAGCTCACGGCCCTGCGCCCGGACACAGGTGCTCGCGCCGGCGCGAGCAACCCGGATGTCCACCAGGGCACGCGCCTGCTCGCGGCCGACACGTCGGTCGTCGCCACCGGCGCCGACTACCTGGAGGTCATGCGCAGCGACCTCGTCAAGACCCTCGAGTACGGCGCCGTTCCCGTTCCGGTCCAGGTTCGGGAGCAGCCCCGGCCGGGGTGCACGCACGCCTCCACGGCGGTCGGGGCCGATCGGCTCGGTCTCGTCGAGCGCTGCCCCGGCGAGGCGAGCGATCGGCTCACGCTCGTCGCTGCCGACGGCGACGACGGCGCGGAGAAGCCGCAGGTCGACTTCTCCGTCCCGCTGCCCGGCACGGGCGCGGTGATCGTGGCCGTCTCGGCCGAGCGCGTGGCCGTGGCGCTGCCCGGACCCCCTCGGCTGCTGCTGTACGACCACGCGGGCCAGCAGGTCGGCGAGCATCCCCTGGACGTGCCGGACGCAGACCTCGCCGATCCGCCGGGTGGCACGGTGGCCACGACGTCCCGGGACCATCGGATCACCTGGTGGACGGGATCCCGGACGGTCGCCCTGGACGACCAGGACTTCACCCCGTTGTGGACCGTGCCGGACGCGCTCGGTCCGGCCGCCCCGTACGCCGACGCCCTGCTCGTCCCGGTCCCGCGCGGGCTGCGGGTGCTCGACGCCACCGACGGCTCCGAGGTGCGCACGATCCCGGTGGACCGGCCGGCGGGGCCGGTGCGGCTGGCGACGCTGGGCGACATGCTGCTGGAGCAACGGGCCGGCGAGGTCGTCGCGCTGCGCCCCGCAGACTGAGCCGGACAACTCGGCCGCAGTAGCTCGCTCTCCCGGCCCGATCGGGTGATCCTGGTGGGGTGAGCACCGCAACGCCCTCTCCCCTCGCGAGTGAGGGGCTCTTCCCGCCGGGCAGCGCCACGCGGCGCGTCATCGGCGATCCGGCGGCCCTGATCGGCGGCATCAGCGCCCTGTTCCTGCAGGCCCTGCACCCGCGGGCGATGGCGGGGGTCGAGCAGCACTCGTCATTCCCGTCCGATTTCTGGCCGCGGCTGCAGCGCACCGCGGGTTACGTCACCACGCTCGCGTTCTCCGACCTCGGCACCGCCGAGCAGGCTGCGGCCCGGGTGCGGGGGATTCACCGGCGGGTGCACGGCGTCGACCCGGTGACCGGCCGGCCCTACTCGGCCGACGACCCCGACCTGCTGCGCTGGGTGCATGTCAGCGAGGTCAGCTCGTTCACCGGCGCCGTGCGGCGGCTGGGGCTGATCGATGCCGCCGAGGAGGACCGGTTCCTCGCCGAGCAGGTGCGGGCGGGCGCGTTGCTGGGCGCCACCGACCTGCCGGCCGACCGGGCCGCGGTGGAGGCGTACTTCGCGGCGGTCCGCCCTGAGCTCTCGGCGAGCCCGGTGGCGCGACGCGCCGCCGCCCGGCTGCTGCTCGCGCCGATGCCGTGGCGGCTCGCCCTGCTCACGCCGGCCCGGCCCGCGTGGACGTTCGTGGCCGGCGTGGCCGTCGGGCTGCTGCCGGACTGGGCGAAGGGGCTCTACGGGATCCCGCGGGTGCCCGGCGCGGACGCCGCGACCACGGCGGGCCTCGCCACGCTGCGTGCCGCTCTCCTGACGTTCAGACGAGCCACTGGGCGGCCAGCACCACCACGCTGAGGGCCACCACGGCAAGCGCCGCCCCGGCCGCTACCAGGCCCCGGGTGCGGTCGGCCCGCCGCTGCACGAGCACCGCGGCCACCGCGGCGACGATGTGTCCGGCGATCGCCAGCACACCGGGCCCCGGCACCTCGCGCTGCTGCGCCACGATCCCGGCGACGAGCAACACCAGCGCCAGCGCCACGAGCCCGCCGGTCAGCACCCCGGAGAACCCGCGCAGCAGCCGGATCGCACGGGACTCCGGCCCGCGCGTCAGGGCGCGAGACCGGCCCACGGCGCCTCCTCCGGTGCGGCCGCGCGGCCCTCCGGACAGTGCCGGCGCACATCGCAGCTCCCGCAGCGCGGCGCCGGCCGCGCCGGGAACAGATCGTCGGCGGACCCGCCGGCGGCGAGCTCGTCGGCCGCGGTGTCGAGCTCGGCGGCGCTCGCCTCCGCCCGCGCGACGTGCTTCCGCAGGGACGCCGCGTCGTGCTGCCACACCGCGACCGTGCCGCTGGGCAGGTGGTGCAGCTCCACCTGGGTACACCCGCGACGCAGGGTGCGCTCGACCGCCACGGCGTACAGGGCGAGCGCCTGCGACGCGCCGGCGTCGTCAGGCGTGGGGGTACGGCGGCCGGTCTTGTAGTCCACCACCACGAGCTCGGCGCCACGCCGGTCGATCCGGTCGACGCGCCCCTCGGCGACGATCCGGTCCGTGGCGGCGGACACCCACCGCTCCACGCCGACCGGCTCGTCGTCCGGGTCGAGCTCGCCGACGTACTCGGCCAGCCAGGTGCGGGCCCGCTCGCGGTACTCGGCGGCCTGGTCGGCGTCGCGGAAGCCCTCGCTGTTCCAGTACCGGTCCACGAGCCGGGCAGCCGCCCGCGGTGTGCGCTCGGCGACCGGGAGGTCGAACAGCGCCCGCAGCGCGAGGTGCACGATGGCGCCGAGGGTGCTGCCCGCGCGGGCACCCCCGCGGGACGGCGCCGGCCGGTCCAGATAGGTCATGCGGTACCGGCGCGGGCAGTCGTCCCACGTGCCGAGCTTGGACGGGGTGACCCGCACCAGCCGGGTGGTGGCGAAGTCGAACCCGAGCTGCGCGCCGTTCACCCCTGCGACGCTAGTCGCCATCCACGTGGGGCACGCGCCCGGCTTGCTCACCCCGTGAGCACCTCGACACCGGTGGTGACGTCCAGCAGTTGCTCCAGTGATTCGGGCGCCGTGGTCTCGAGGGCGATCGGGGTGGTCTTGTTGGTGCCGTGGTAGTCGCTCGACCCGGTGGCGGCGAGCCCGGTGTCGGCGGCGAGCTGCCGCAGCAGCGCGCGGTCATCGGGGGCGTGGTCGGGGTGGTCGACCTCCACGCCCGCGAGACCGGCGGCCGCCAGCTCCGCGATGACCGCGGGCTCCACCACCCGCCCGCGCCTGCGGGCCAGCGGATGGGCGAACACCGCGAAGCCGCCCGCGGAGCGCACCATGTCGATGGCCGTGCGGATCGGCGTGTCGGTCTTCGGGACGAAGTAGGGGCTGCCGTTGTAGAGCAGCGTGGCGAAGGCCTCGTTGACCGAGCTGACCACGCCCGCCGTGACGAGCGCCCGCGCGAGGTGCGGCCGCCCGGCGCTGGCCCCCTCCGGGAGCAGCGCGAACACCGTGTCGGGGTCGACGGGGTAACCGTCGGCGGCCATCTTCTCGGTCATCCGGCGCAGCCGGTACACGCGCTCGGCCCGCAGCCGCGCCTGCTCGGCCACGATCGCGGGGTGCTCCGGGTCGAACTGGTAGCCGAGCAGGTGCACCGCGACGTCCCGGTCCCCTCGCCCGGTGGGACTCACGCAGGAGAACTCCGCCCCGCGCAGCAGCCGCATACCCGGTGGCAGCGCCGCCGCGGCCTCCGTCCAGCCGGCCGTGGTGTCGTGGTCGGTGATCGCCAGCACGTCGACGCCGGCGGCCGCGGCGACGGCGACGAGCTCGGCCGGGCGGTCGGTGCCGTCGGATGCGGTGGAGTGCGTGTGCAGGTCGATGAGGGGGCGGCGGGGCACGTCTGAGGCTAACCCCGCACGCGAACAGGCTGCTCAGCGGCGCCAACGGGGCCGGGCGAGCATCCCGGTGGCGCGGGTCTTGCCCTTCTCCCCGAAGACGAGCTCGGACAGGGCCTCGTAGATCTCCTCGGGGCGGGGCAGGTAGTCGATCCGGTTGAGCGCCTGGATCTGGCCGGCCGACTCCACGACGATGGTGCCGTAGCCGAACATGCGCCCGCCGAGCGTGCGCTGGAACGTCAGGTCGGTGACCTTGCCCAGCGGCATCATGCCGACGTTGTGGGTGATGATGCCCTGCGCCAGCATCACCCGCTTGTCCGTGATGACGATGCGCTCGATCCACCACAGGATCGTGAGGATCGTGAACCGCAGCACCGCCACCAGCGCCAGGTACCAGGCGATGTTGTCGATCAGCACGCTGTCCGGCAGCAACCGCTCGCCGATCACGAGTGCCAGCAGGAAGAGCGACGTGGAGCTGACGTGGTTGATCATCACCGCCCAGTGCTGCCGCACGCGGATCACCCTGCGCTCCGTGGGGAGCAGGTACTCGTCGATCTCGCGGGGGGCGAGCATCGGCCTAGACGAGCTGGGTGACGAAGCGGATGACGGACTCCGCGCCGTCCCGGAGCGTGGTGCCGATGTTCGTGACGGACCCGGCCGCGTTGTCCGGCTGGGTGAAGACGAAGAAGAGGAGCAGCGCGATCGCGAGCAACCCGACGATCTTCTTGACGTTCACCACAACCACCGTTCTGGACTGGATGGACTGCTGAGACCACAGCACTTGATTTGTACCGCACCGATCGTGTCCAGGGTATCCGGCGCGCGGGGCCCGTATCGTCGCCGTTGATGACATTGGGTGAAGATTTGGTCCCCTGTGTGGGGGGCCTCGCCTTCGACGCGGGTGGTCGTCTGCTGCTCGTGCGCCGGGCGAACGATCCGGGCCGCGGGCTGTGGTCCGTTCCCGGCGGCCGCGTCGAGCAGGGTGAGGACGACGCAGCGGCGCTCGTCCGGGAGATGGCCGAGGAGACCGGCCTCGTGGTGCAACCGGGTGAGCTGGTCGGCCGAGTGCGCCGCGGGCCCTACGAGATCGCGGACTACCGGTGCCACGTGGTCGGTGGCACGCTGCGCGCCGGCGACGACGCCCTCGACGCACGGTGGTGCGACGCCGCGACGCTCCAGCAACTCCCGCTCGTGCCGGAGCTGCTGGAGACGCTGCGGGAGTGGGACGCCCTCCCCGGCTGACTACGCGCTGTTCAGCGGGGCGGCCCGCCGCTCGCGGCGGAGGACGTGCAGCACGAGCGCCAACCCGGCCACGGTGAGGACCGCACCGACGAGCGGGAGCGCGGACACCCCCGGTCCGGCGATCACCCGCCCGCCGAGCCAGCCGGCGAACGCGGCGGCGAGCTGGAATCCGGACGCGTTCACGGCCACCGCGAGCGTCGGAGCCGCGGTCGCCGTGGTCACCACCCGGGTCTGCATGCCCGGGATGATCGCGAAGGCCAGCAGGCCGATCACGAACACCAGCACGACCGCGGTCGCCGATATGCCGCCGACCAGCCAGAACAGCGCGAGCACGGCAGCCAATGCGGCCAGCAGCCCGGCCAGCGACGGCAACAGCGCGCGATCGGCGAGCCGGCCACCGAGCACGTTCCCGGCCACGGCGCCGGCGCCGTAGACCAGGAGCAGCACCGGGATCGCCCCCGCCGCGAACCCGCTGACACCGGTGAGCAGCGGCGCGATGTAGGTGAACACGGTGACGACGCCGACGTTGCCCACCGCGGTGACCGCGATCGCGAGCCGGACGTCGCGATCGGCGAGGACGCGCAGCTCGGCGAGAACGGAACCCGAGGTTCCGGGCGCCGCCGGGACGTACCGCAGCACCAGCGGCACGGCGGCGAGCGTGACCGCGGCGACCGCCACGAACGTGGCCCGCCAGCCGAGCTGCTGGCCGATGACCGTGCCGAGCGGGGTGCCGAGGACGAGCCCGAGGTTCAATCCGAGCGTCACCCGTGCAACGGCGGAGGCCTGGCGACCCGCCGGGGCCACGGAGACGGCCGTCGCGATCGCGACGGCGAAGAACGTGGCCACCACCAGCCCCGCGACGAACCGCGCCACCAGCAGCACGCCGTGGTTCGGGGCCACCGCCGAGCCGAGGTTGCCGAGCACGGACACAGCGACGAGACCCAACACGAGCGGCCGGCGCGGCGTGCGCGCGGTGAGCACCGTGAGCACCGGGCCCCCGACGATCATCCCGATGGCGTAGGCGGTGGTGAGCAGGCCCGCCGCGGGGATCGACACCCCGAGATCGGCGGCCACGTCCGGCAGGATGCCGGCCACGACGAACTCCCCCGTGGTGAATCCGAACACCACGAGGAAGAGGGCGAAGATGGACAACGACACGAGAACTCTTCTCCTCGAGGAATTGATTCCGAACAGGTTTCCGCATGTCATCGCGGGTATACCTCGGCCGGAATACGACTCCACGGATCGTCGTTGTTCGCTTCGAGCAGGACAAGTACCCACAATCGGGTAACCACTTACCGGAAGGTGCGTGCATGCCGGAGCGCAGGTGCGAGGTGTTCGTGTCCGGGCTGGACGCGAGCATCGATGTGGTCGGCGGCAAGTGGAAGGTGCTCATCCTGTGGGCGCTCGGCAGCGGCCCGAGGCGGTTCGGGGAGCTGAAGCGCGCGGTCGCCGGCGTCAGCGAGAAGGTACTGGCCCAGCACCTGCGGGAGCTCGAGCGCGACGAGGTGGTGCACCGGGAGGCGCACGACGCGGTGCCACCGAAGGTCGAGTACTCGCTCACCCCGGACGGCGCCACCCTCATCGAGGCCCTGCGCCCGCTCGGCGCGTGGGGATGCGAGCACAAGACCCGTCTGGAGGCGATCCGGGGCGGCGCCGAGTGCGTCGAGGCCGCCGTCTAGATCTATGTCTAGATCTTCGGCTCGGGCCGGGCCGGCTGCTCGCCACCGCGGGCCTCGCCGTAGGAGCGCTTGGGCACCATCACCTTGCGCCGGAACGTGCACACCACGGTGCCGTCCTGCTTGTAGCCGCGCGTCTCCACGTACACCACGCCGCGGTCGTCCTTGGACCGCGACTCGGTCTTGTCCAGCACCACGGTCTCGCCGTAGATCGTGTCGCCGTGGAAGGTCGGCTTGAGGTGCTTGAGCGACTCGACCTCGAGGTTGGCGATGGCCTTGCCGGAGACGTCGGGCACGGACATGCCCAGGAGCAGCGAGTAGATGTAGTTGCCCACCACGACGTTGCGCCCGAAGTCGGTGGTCTCCCCCGCGTAGTTCGCGTCCATGTGCAGCGGGTGGTGGTTCATCGTGAGCAGGCAGAAAAGGTGGTCGTCGTACTCGGTGACCGTTTTGCCCGGCCAGTGCTTGTAGACCGCGCCGACCTCGAACTCCTCGAAATACCGCCCGAACTGCAACGCTGCCGCCTCCATCTCCGATGACCAGGACAGGTGGGGGTAATCTAGCCCCTGGACCGGTCGTGTTCGCCGTGCGCGGACATGGCCCTGCCCACACCGAGGAGGAGGTGAGCGCGGTGCCGACGGCACCCGGATGCAGTAGTCGCCGCGTTCCCGACACGGTGATCGGCTGACGGTCTCCCCGGTCGGAACGCGATCTCCACGCGCGCGCCACGAGCCCCGCTCGGCGCGTTCCGATCGAATTCAGGAGGTGCGCCGTGCCGCCCCTGTCCGCACTCCGTCCCACCATGCGCGCCAACCGCCAGTTCCGGCGCGAGACCGTGCTGTCGAACAAGCTCCGCGTCCCGATCTCGGCCTACGTCGTCGACTGTGCCGTCTACGTGTGCGGCGAGCGCCTGCCCGGCCGCTGGACGCACGAGCGAGCGCTGGCCGAGGTCCGCGGGCGCGACGACGCCTTCGTCTGGATCGGTCTGCACGAGCCGGACGAGGAGCAGATCACCGGCATCGCCGACGTGTTCGGGCTCCACGAGCTCGCCGTCGAGGACGCCGTGCACGCCCACCAGCGCCCCAAGCTGGAGCGCTACGACGACATGCTGTTCATGGTGCTCAAGACCGTCTGCTACCGCGGGCGGCCGTCGGAGGGCGCCGAGCACCAGATCGTCGAGACCGGCGAGGTCATGGTGTTCCTCGGCCCCGACTTCGTGATCACCGTGCGGCACGGCGACCACTCCTCGCTGCGCGATGTCCGCCGGACCTTGGAGGCCGACCCCGAGCAGCTCGCCCTCGGCCCCGCCACGGTGCTGCACGCCATCGCCGACCACGTGGTCGACAGCTACCTCGACGTCACCGCCGCCATCGAGGACGACATCGAGGAGATGGAGACCACGGTCTTCGCGCCGCGGGCGAGCGTCGACTCCGAGCAGATCTACGTCATGAAGCGCGAGGTGCTCGAACTGCGCCGCGCCGTCGTCCCGCTCGGTGCCCCGGTGCGCAAGCTGACCGAGGGCTACAGCTCCCTCGTGCCGCACGACGTGCGGTCCTACTTCCGCGATGTCGACGACCACCTCGTCACCGTCACCGAGCGGATCGCGGGCTTCAACGAGCTGCTCTCCACATTGATCGACGCCGCTCTCGCCAAGATCACGCTGCGCCAGAACACCGACATGCGCAAGATCTCGTCGTACGTCGCGATCATCTCGGTGCCCACCATGATCGCCGGGATCTACGGGATGAACTTCGACGTCATGCCGGAGACGCAGTGGTCGTACGGCTACCCGATGGTCCTGCTCCTGATCCTCGTCAGCTGTCTCGCGCTCTTCCGGGTGTTCCGCCGCAACCAGTGGCTCTGATCCACGAGCCACGCACCAACCGGCGCATGATCAGCGGTTCGGCGCGCAGGCGGCCACATCCGGCCGTCCGCGCACCCGGCCGCTGATCATCCGACGACCGAGGCTCCCTCCACCTGGGATGCCGCCGGTCTGCTCTTCGCGGCCCGGCCGCACCGGGTGCGCCGACATCGGCATGCGGGCCGCACCGGAGGTCGCCTAGTGTCCCGGACCGGAAGTCCGGTGCATAAATCGGCGGATCCAGGTTCCCGCTGGGTGTGCCGGCGAGCCGGCCTCGTACCGGGCGTACTCGGTCGGTTCGACGGTGCGGCCAGCGGGAAGCTGGGCCGTCGAGTTCTGTGGTGGGCTTCCGGTCCGGGACACTAGCCTGCCTGCGTGAAGGCTGGTCCGCTGCGCAGGCTCCGGCGCCCGGCGTGGGCCGACCAGCAGCCGACGTGGGCAGACGCGAAGCCGGGCATCATCCGGGCCGCCCTGCGCCGCGCGCTCGAGCGGCCGACCGGCGGCTGGTACGTGCTGGCCGGCAGCCGCGAGGTGCGCCCAGGGCGGGCGTTCGGCAGGGTCGTCGCCGGACGCGAGCTCGTGGCGTGGCGCGACGAGGCCGGCGCACTGCACGTCGGGCCCGGAGCCTGCCCGCACCTGGGGGCCGCGCTCTGTGGTGCCCCCGTGCACCGGGGCCGGCTCGTGTGCCGCTGGCACGGGCTCGCGCTCGGCCCCGACGGCCGGCCCGGCTGGCGTCCGCTGCCGGCGTACGACGACGGGGTGCTCGCCTGGGTCCGGCTCGACGAGGCCGGCGGCGACCCCACCGACACCCCGGCCCTCGGGCCGCGCCCACCCGTCGACCGCAGCATCCCGGCTGTGGCCACGGTGATCGGCCGATGCGAGCCGGAGGATGTGCTCGCCAACCGGCTCGACCCGTGGCACGGCGCCTGGTTCCATCCCTACTCGTTCGCCGCGCTGCGGGTGCTGAGCACGCCCACACCGACCGACGACCGCTTTCTCGTCGAGGTGACGTTCACGATCGAACGACACCTGGGCGTGCCCGTGCACGCCGAGTTCACCTGCCCGGACGCTCGCACGATCACGATGCGGATCGTCGACGGCGAGGGCGCCGGGTCGGTCGTCGAGACCCATGCCACGCCGCTGCGGCCGGGCCCCGACGGCCTGCCCCGCACCGCGGTGATCGAGGCGGTGGTGGCGCACTCGGACCGTCCGGGGTTCGGCCGCGCGCGGCGCGTCGCCCCGGCGTTGCGGCCGCTGATGGGCGCGGCCGCACGCCGGCTGTGGCGCGACGACATCGCCTACGCCGAGCGCCGCTACGAACTGCGCGTCCGCCCCTGACCGCGGGCCGTCAGCACCAGCGCCACGCCGAGGAGCAGCCCTCCCGCGATCCCGGCGACGCCCAGCCGGTCGCCGAGCAGTACCGCTGCCAGCACCGCCGCGGTCAACGGCTCGAGCAGAGCCATCAGCACCCCCACGCCCGCCGGGGCGCTGCGCAGGCCGCGGAAGTAGCAGGTGTAGGCGACCGCGGTCGGCACGAGCCCGAACGCGAGGAGCAGCCCGAGCGCCACCGGTGTCGGGGCGAACGCCAGGCCGGACGTGGTCCCGGCGAACGGGACCAGCAGCGCACCACCGAGCGTGAAGCCCACTCCGGTGGTCGTCATGGCGTCCAGACCGGGGACGGGCCGGGCCCCGAGCAGCGACATCGCGGTGAACCCGGCCGCCGCGACGAGGGCGCACGCAGCCCCGGCGAGCACCGATCCCACCGCAGGACCGTCACCCGGGACGCCGACGAGCAGCAGCAGGCCCCCGAGCGCCAGCCCGACGGCGCAGAGGCCGCGCCGGTCGGTGCCGCGCGGCCGCGCCAGCAGCACGAGCACCGGCGACGAGCCGATCGTCACCAGCGTCGCCACGGACACCGACGTGAACGACACGGCCGTGAAGTAGAAAACCTGGAACATCGCGGACAGCGCGCCGACGGCGGCGATGCGGGCCCACGCGGCCCGGGACCGCGGCAGCCGTACGTCTCTGACCAGCAGTAAGCCGATCAGGAGGAGGCCGCCGACGGCCAGCCGGTAGGTCGCCACGGCGAGCGAGGACAGGCCGGTGGCGTCGCCGAGCATGCGGCCGAGGAGGCCGCCGGTCCCCCAGAGGACCCCGGCGAGAACGAGGAAGGACACCCCGGAGGACGGGGCGGTACGAACAGTGGACACGGGTGCACGCGCTCCTGCGACGAAGGGAAAGGGTCGCTGAAGCGGGGCCGATCAGGCCCGGGGATCCGCCCTGCGTACGGGCGGCGAGATGGGACGGCCCCGCTAGGAGCGGGGCGGCGGGGTGATCGGGAACATCCGGTGCACGTGGCCACCTTACCGGCTGCGCACGTGGGCACTCACGCGAACGCAGGCGAGTCCCCCGTCTCGGCAGGGCGAGTCCCCCATCTCGACAGGGCGAGTCCCGCGTTCGGCGGGCTCAGTTTCCGCATTTCAGCCGGGTGGCTTCGTCATGTCGATGCCGTCGGCGGGGGTGGCTGCTTCCGGGTCGACGTCCGCCTCGACCGCGACGGGGCGCGAGGGCGTCGGGTCCGCCGGCCGCCGGCCGAGGAAGGTGTGCACGATGTGCTGCTGCCACCCCGGGACGGTCTGCACGCGGATATCCTCGAACCCGGCGCCGATGAGCCGCTCGCTGAGCGCCTCGATGCCGTCGAACTGCAACGCGCTGCGCCAGAGGTAGCGGTAGAGGTCGGTCGAGCCGGCGCGGATGCGCGCCATGGGGATGATCACTCCCCAGCAGACCGTGGTCCAGACGATGCGGCTGCGCAGGGAGTCGCGCACGGAGTACTCGTGGATCGCGAGCGGCGCCCCGGGGCGCAGGAGGCGGTGGAACTGGCGCAGCGCGGCGTCCTGGTGCACGAGATTGCGCAGGAGGTACGCGGCGAGGATCCCGTCGAACGGACCGACGATGCCGCTCATGGCGAGATTCTCGGCGTTGCCGTGCACGAACCGGACGGTGCGCGGCCACGTCTTGCGCTGGGCCTGCGCGAGCATCTCGGAGGATGCGTCGACCGCAATGATCTCGGCCTCTGGAGCGGCGTCGAGGAGGGCGGCGGTGGAGGCACCGGTGCCGCAGCCGACGTCGAGCAACCGCAGGCCGGCGCCCTGGTCCGGCAGGCCCATCCGCCTGGCCGAAAGCCGCAGGTGCTCGTGGTAGCCGGGGTTGGAGCCGACGAGCTTGTCGTAGGTGCGGGCGTGAGCGTCGAACGAGCGAGCCACCCCGCCCCGCTCGATCGGGCCTGGCTTCGGAGTCACACCTCGCATCTTGTCTCATCCGTAGCGACACGTCGCGCTCCTGCCGGGGGACACTGAACCAGATGGCGGACACCGGGTTCCCCGCAACCGACGCGGAGCACGACTTCCTGCGGGCCCGCCGCAGGGCAGTGCTCTCGCGGCTGGCGACATGGCTGCGCCGGGAGCCGGACGACGTCTCGGAGATCCTGCCGTTCGACGAGGTCGTGGCCGCGCTCGGCCGCGTGGGCGAGCGCAGGCTCGGGCTGCAGGTCATCCCACTGGACTCGATCGTGGGCAGCGTCGACCGCACCCGCGACTTCGACCGCCGGTTCCGCCCGCGGTCCGGCCGCAGCCGGGAGCGGTGGGAGCGGCTCGCCACGGCGCAGCGCCGCGGCGAGGCGATTCCACCGATCGACGTGTACCGGGTGGGTGAACTTCATTTCGTCAAGGACGGCCACCACCGCGTCTCGGTCGCCCACGCGCTGAGGCTGCGCTCGATCGACGCCTACGTCACCGAGGTCACCACGAAGATCGACGCCACCGGCATCTCCCGGCGCGGCGATCTCATCACGAAGGACCTGCGCCGGGTGTTCCTCGACCGGGTGCCGCTGCCCGGCCCGGCGCTCGCGACCATCCTCGTCACCACGGCGTGGTCGTACGCGGAGCTGAGCGAGGAGGTCGAGGCCTGGGGGTTCCGGCTCATGCAGCACGAGGGGCGTTTCCTCGACCGGGAGACGGTGGCCAGGCGCTGGTACGCCGAGGAGTACCGCCCGGTGGTGCGGATGCTCGGCCAGGCCGATCTGGTCGGCGACCGGACGGAGGCCGAGGCCTACCTGCACCTGGCCTGCCAGCGCTACCGCCTGATGCGCACCCACCGCTGGGACGACGAGGTGATCGACCGACTCCGCTCCGACCCCGGCCGCAGCTGAGCCTCCCCCGGTTGCAGCAAAGCCACTTTCACGCAATCACGTTGCATAAAAGTGGCTTTGCTGCAATCCCGGTCGGTCTAGCCGGCGGCCACCGGGGTGGCCTCACGCTTCGTGAGGTTCTTCCCGCTCGCCGGGTCGAACACCTGGATCTTGTCCGTGTCGACCCAGACCTCGGAGGGCTCCCCCTGCCGCACCCCGGACTCCGCCGACAAGCGGGTGACCAGCGTGCCCGTGTCGCCGCCGGGCACGTCTGCGGTGCCGGCGTCGGCGGCCAGGTCTGCCAGGTCGTCGGACATTGCCTGCTCGCCTTCCACGCTGAAGTAGGCGAACTTGTCCGACCCCATCGACTCCAGCACGTCGACCTGCGCGGTGAACACCGCACCGCGCGACTTCTGGTGCTCCTCCACGAGGGCGGCGTCCTCGAAGTGCTCCGGCCGGATGCCCATGATCACTTCACGGGGCGCGTCGCCTGCCTCGAGGGCGCGGCGCAGCTCGTCGCTGACCGGCAGGTCGCCCAGCGGGGTGCGGAACATCCCCTCCTCCACCTTCGCGGGCAGGAAGTTCATGGCGGGCGAGCCGATGAACCCGGCGACGAAGAGGTTGGCCGGGGTGTCGTAGAGCATCTGCGGCGAGCCGATCTGCTGCACCTTCCCGCCGCGCATCACGACGATCCGGTCGCCCAGCGTCATGGCCTCGGTCTGGTCGTGGGTGACGTAGACCGTGGTGGTCTGCAGCCGCTGCTGCAGCTTGGACACCATCGTGCGCATCTGCACCCGCAGCTTGGCGTCGAGGTTCGACAGCGGCTCGTCCATGAGGAACGCCTTCGGACTGCGGACGATCGCGCGCCCCATCGCCACCCGCTGCCGCTGCCCGCCGGACATGTTGGCGGGCTTGCGGTCCAGGTGGTTGGTGAGGTCGAGGATCTGCGCCGCCTCCTCGACCTTGCGGTTGATCTCCGCCTTGTCGACCTTGGCGAGCTTGAGCGGGAAGCCCATGTTCTCCCGCACGGTCATGTGCGGGTAGAGCGCGTAGGACTGGAACACCATGGCGATGTCGCGGTCCTTCGGCGCCTTCTCGTTGACGCGCGCGCCGCCGATGCGCAGCTCACCGTCGGAGATGTCCTCGAGCCCGGCGATCATGTTGAGCGTGGTCGACTTCCCGCACCCGGACGGGCCGACCAGGATGATGAACTCGCCGTCGGCGATCTCGAAGTCAACCTGGTCGACGCCGATCGTGCCGTCGGGGTAACGCTTGGTGATGTGGTCCAGGACGATGTCAGCCACTTTCTCAGCCCTTCACTGCGCCGGAGGTCAGACCGGCGACGATGCGCCGCTGGAAGAAGAACACGAAGATGACGATCGGGATCGTGAGCAGCACCGCGGCCGCCGCGATCGAGCCGGTGGGCTCGGCGAACTCGCTGGCCCCCGTGAAGTTCGCGATCGCGACGGTGGCCGTCTGCGAACGCTCGGTGGAGGTCAGCGAAAGAGCGAACAGGAAGTCGTTCCAGCAGAAGATGAACACCAGGATGGCGGTGGTGAACACGCCCGGCGCGGCGAGCGGCACGATCACCGACCTGAACGCCTGCAGCGGGGTGGCCCCGTCCATCTTGGCGGCCTTCTCCAGCTCCCACGGGATCTCGCGGAAGAACGCCGAGAGCGTGTAGATCGCCAGCGGCAGCGAGAACGTGATGTACGGCAGGATCAGACCGGGCCACGTGTCGAACAAACCGATGGCCCGCTCGATGTCGAACAGCGGGCTCACCAGCGAGATCGGCGGGAACATCGCGATCAGCAGCGAGATGCCCACGAGCAGGCCCTTGCCGGGGAACCGCAGCCGGGCGATCGCGTACGCCGCCATCGTGCCGATCACCACGGACAGCACGGTGGCGATGATCGCGATTCCGATCGAGTTGACCAGCGCACTGGTGAAGAGGCTGACACCGAACACCTGCGTGTAGTTCTCGAACGTCCACTCGCGCGGGATGAAGGCGCCGTCGGTGATGCTGCTCGCCGGCTTGAACGAGAGGCTGACGATCCACAGCACCGGGATGAGCGCGTAGAGCAGCACCAGCGTGTTGGCCACAGCCCATTTGCTCTTGGCGGCTCCGGTGGTCGCGACGGCCATGTCAGCGCCTCCCCTCGGTCTCCGCGCCCGGCGCGGCCGCGCCGAACAGCTTGATGAACATGAACGCGATCAGCGCCACGGATATGAAGATCAGCACGCTGATCGCCGACCCGATCCCGAGGTTGAACGCCCGGAACAGGTTGTTGTAACCCAGCATGGAGACCGAGCCCGTGCCGTTCGAACCGCCGGTGAGGATGTAGATGTTGTCGAAGATGCGGAACGCGTCGAGCGTGCGGAAGAGCAGCGCCACGAGGATCGCGGGCTTCATCATCGGCAGGATGATCTGGGTGAGCCGCTCCCACGGTCCGGCGCCGTCCACCTGAGCGGCCTTGAGCAGGTCGTCCGGCACCAGCGCGAGACCGGCGAGCAGCAGCAGCGCCATGAACGGCGTGGTCTTCCACACCTCGGCGACGATGATCAGTGCGATCGCCGAGGCCTGCCCGGTGAGCGGGGCGCTGCCCTCCGACAGCATGTTGGCCAGGTAGCCGGTGTCCGGTGTCCAGGCGAACTGCCAGCTGAACGCCGCGACGACGGTGACGATGCCGTACGGGATCAGCACGACGGTGCGGGTGAGCCCGCGGCCGAGGATCGTGCGGTGCATCACGAGCGCGAGCGCGAGGCCCAGCACGAACTCGATCGCCACCGAGATCGCGGTGATCAGCAGTGTGATGCCGAACGCGCTCCACCAGTATCCGGACGTCAGCACGGCGACGTAGTTGGAGAGGCCGGCGAACGCCTGCTGGTCGGGGAAGCGCAGGTCGTAGCGCTGCAACGACAGCCAGATCGCGTAGCCGACGGGATAGGCGGTGACCGCGACCATGATGATCACAGCCGGTGCGCAGAGCAGGAACGCGAGCTTGCGCTCGGCGCGCGCCCCCTCGGACAGAGGTGGCTTCCCCCGGTGCTTGGGCGCTCGGGCCGAGGTCTCGACCTCGGCGGCCGGAGCCGTGCTCGAGGCGGTCATCAGGGCACCAGTCCTTCCGAGTTCACAGCTCGTTCGACCTCTTCCGCCATCCGCGGCACGACCGTGTCCGGGTCGATTTGCGCGGGCGGGTTGAGCAGGTCGGCGAGCACGATCGAGATGCTCGTGTAGGCCGGGGTCTTCGGCCGCACGCTGGCGTTCTCCAGGGAGTCGCGGATGGCCTCCCACGCCGGGTACTCGGCCTGGAACGCCGGGTCGTCGTACAGCTCGGAGAGCGTGGGCGGCACGCCGCCCTGGGTGGCGTTGGTCAGCTGGGCATCCCGGTTGCGCAGGCACTGTGCGGCCTCGAACGCCAGCTCCTGGTTGCCGCCGGTGGTGCTCACGCCGATGTTGAGGCCACCGATGGTCACGGTGGCGGGCCGGCTCGGGTCCACCCGCGGGTAGGGCGCCCACGCGAAGACGTCGACGACGCGACGTCCGGTGTCCTCACCGGTCGGGCGGCCCTGCTCGTCGATGAACGTGCCGCCGCCCCCGCCGTCCGGCGGTGGGGTGTTGATCGACGCGTTGACGAACGGGTAGTTGACCTGGAACGCCGCGAGCCCGGCCTCCATCTGCAGGCGCCCGTCGTTCTCCTGGGCCACCGACAGCGACGGGTCGCTCGCGGGCGAGCTACCGACCCGCTGCATGATCGACGTGGCGGAGCGTGCGGCGTCCCCGTCGTCGACGAGCACGTCGCCGTTCTCCGAGACGAGCTGTCCACCCGCGCTCGTGAGCAGCGTGTTGAACCAGACCGAGATGCCCTCGTACTGCGCGGCCTGGACCTCGATGTAGGAGGGCAGGCCCTGCTGGTGCAGCGCCTCCGACATCTGGATCATCTCGTCCCAGGTCTTCGGCGGCTTCGGAGCGAGGTCCGTGCGGTACCAGAGCAGCTGGGTGTTGGTGTTGAGCGGTGCAGCCCACAGCCGGCCCTGGTAGCGGGCGGTCTCGAGCGGGCCCTCCAGGGTGCCCTCCTCGACCGCGGCCGCGGCGTCCTCGGGCCACGGCTCGATCCAGCCGGCCTCGGCGAACTCCGCGGTCCAGGTGACGTCGAGGCCGACCAGGTCGACCTCGGGGTCGCCCGCGACGAGGCGCCGAGCGAGCTGCAGCCGCTGGTCGTCGGCGGCCTTCGGCAGCGTCTGCTGCGTCACGACATAGCGCCCGTTCGCCGCCTCGGTGCAGGCTTCGGCAGCAGCCGCGTACCCGGTGGCGTTGTCGGCCGGCGTATAGAAGTTGAGCACCGGCGGCCCGGCTGGGCCCGAGCTGCATCCGGCCACCGCGGCGGCGACCAGGAGCCCGCAGGTCGCCGCGGCGAGCGGTCGGGCGCGTCGCCGCCGGAACGTCGAATGGACCGGCTCCCCCATGCGTCTCTCCGTCCCGAAAGCGCGGACGACGAGGCACCGTCGCCCACGCGTGTGATACCGATCACGGCCAGCGGCCGGTGATCAGAACCTATGCGCGACGGGAAGTGGTTGCAATCGCTGGGAGGCGGGTTAGGGGAATGACAAGGGAGATTTAGGCTGGGCCCCCACTCATGGACAGCTTGGCCAGCAGCTCACGGGCCTTCTCGGCGTTGCGCGGCTGACAGAGGACGTCGTAGCGGCCGGCGACGAGCTGGCTCACCGACTGGAAGTCACGACGGCCACGGGAGAAGCCGTAGGTGGCCGCGGCGAAGATCAGCCCGAACACGAGACCGAAGCCCAGGCCGAGCAGGATCGGCCCGAACGAGGTGCCGCCCTGGCTCACCAGGCTCAGCAGCAGGCCGACGAACAGACCGAACCACGCACCGGACGCGGCCCCGGAGGCGAGGACCCGGCCCCAGGTGAGACGGCCGATCACCCGCTCGACCAGCATCAGGTCGACGCCCACGATCGTGACGTCGCGGACCGGGAAGTCCGAGTCGGCGAGGTGGTCGACGGCCCGCTGCGCCTCCTCGTACGTGGCGTAGGAACCGACCGGCCACCCGGTGGGCGGGGTCGGCAGGTTGGGCAGGCCGGGCGCGGTGCGCGCGGGGCCACCGAACGGATTGCTCACGGGGCCTCCTCTTCCTCGATGTCTGGGCTCCTGGTGCTCACGAACCCACATCATGTCAACGCGAGGAGCTGGGACGAAGTGCCCATACCGACGATCATCACATGGAGGGCGCACCGCCGCCTCACTAGCGGAGCTTGTACTCCTTCAGCAGGCCCCGGCTGATGATCGTCTTCTGGATCTCGGACGTGCCCTCGCCGATGAGCAGGAACGGCGCCTCGCGCATCAGCCGCTCGATCTCGTACTCCTTCGAGTAGCCGTAGCCGCCGTGGATGCGGAACGACTCCTGCGTGACCTCGGCGCAGTACTCGCTGGCCAGCAGCTTGGCCATCCCGGCTTCGACGTCGAACCGGTCGCCGGAGTCCTTCAGCCGGGCGGCGTTGACCATCAACAGGTGCGCCGCCTCCACCTTGGTGGCCATCTCGGCGAGCTTGAACGCGATGGCCTGGTGCTCCGCGATCGGCTTGCCGAACGTGCGGCGCTGCTGCGCGTACTCGACCGCGAGCTCGAAGGCGCGGATCGAGATGCCGCAGGCGCGGGCCGCGACGTTGACGCGCCCGACCTCGATCCCGTCCATCATCTGCGCGAAGCCGCCGCCGCGCCGGCCGCCGAGGATCTGGCCCGCCGGGACGCGGTGGCCGGAGAACACCAGCTCGGTGGTGTCGACGCCCTTGTAGCCCATCTTGTCGATCTTGCCGGGCACGGTGAGGCCGGGCGCGACCTCGCCGTAACCCTCCGGCTTGTCCACCAGGAAGCAGGTGAGGTTCTTGTGGGCCCGCTCGGCGCCCTCGTCGGTGCGCACGAGCACCGCGGTGAGGTTCGACGTGCCGCCGTTGGTGAGCCACATCTTGGCGCCGTCGACGACGAACTCGTCGCCGTCCGCGACCGCCTTCGTCGAGATCGCGGCGACGTCGGATCCGAGGTCCGGCTCCGACATCGAGAACGACCCGCGCACCTCGCCCGTGGCCATCCGCGGCAGGTAGCGCTGCTTCTGCTCGTCGGTGCCGTGCTGGGCGATCATGTGGGCGACGATGAAGTGGGTGTTGATCACGCCCGAAACGCTCATCCAGCCGCGCGCGATCTGCTCGACGACCAGCGCGTACGTCAGCAGCGACTCCCCCAGCCCGCCGAACTCCTCCGGGATCGTGAGCCCGAACAGGCCCATCTCCTTCATCCCGTCCACGATGTCCTGCGGGTAGGTGTCGGCGTGCTCCAGCGCGTTGGCGTGCGGGAGGATCTCCTTGTCCACGAATGTGCGGACCGTCGACAGGATCTCCTGCTGGATCTCGGTGAGACCGGCGGTCTGGGCGAGCTTGGCCATGGACATCCTCCCGGCGCTGGGCGAGTTACCCGGCAGTATCTCCCGGCCGGCACCGGTCACGCTGTGAACGTCCGCACACACTGCCCGCGACGTGTGACACACCCCCGCTCAGGAACGCGACTTGTATCCCTTGCTTGCCTGAGCTAATTTCTGCTCGTGCGAGCAAGAACGTTCACCGAGTCAGGCCGGCGGGCCCAGATCGTGACGGCGGCGATCGACGTGATCGCCGAGGTCGGCTACGCCAAGGCGTCGTTCAGCCGGATCGCGAAGCACGCGGGCCTGTCGAGCACCGGCATGATCAGCTACCACTTCGCCGGCAAGGACGACCTGCTCGAGGCGTGCGTCACCGAGATCGAGCACGTCACCGGGGCGTTCATGCAACCGCGCATCGACACCGCCGTCGGCCACGTCGCGCAGCTGCGCACCTACGTCGAGTCGAACGTCGCGCTCGTCGGCGAGCACCCGGCCGCCATCCGGGCACTGATCGACCTGGTGAAGAACGCCGGGTCGCAGAGCGCCGCCGTCAACGGACGGCTCGCCCTGTTCGAGGAGCACTTCCGCACCGGGCAGGCGGCCGGTGTCTTCCGCCCTTTCGACGCCCGGACCGCGGCGATCGCCTTCACCACCGGCCTCGACGCCGTCGTCGTCACCGCGGCCACGGCCCCGCCCGGAACCACCGAGCTCGCCCGCCTCGGCCGCGAGCTCGCCGACCTGTACGTACGGGCAACTCGGACGACCCGCGCACCCTCGTGATCCGGGAGGGGTGGACCGCCGCGCTGGGCGGCCTGTTCGGCGCCTGGATGCTGGTCACGGTCGTCGTCGGCAGGCCCGCACAGCTCACGTTGGGCCGCACGATCGCCGAGGTCAAGCGCGGCTCGAAGCCTGACGTCCTGGTGACCGGCGGCGGCCGGCCGGCTGGTGCTCAGCTCTCCGGCGGCGTCCAGCGGTCGGTGCGCTGCATACCCCCTGCCCGGCCCTTGCCGGCGATGACCAGCGCCATCTTGCGACTCGCCTCGTCGATCATCTCGTCGCCGATCATGGCAGCGCCCCGCTTGCCACCGGCCTCGGACGTGTACCACTCGTAGGCGTCCAGGATGTTCTCGGAGTGGTCGTAGTCCTCCTGACGCGGGCTGAAGGTCTCGTTCGCCGCGTCGATCTGGCCGGGGTGCAGCACCCACTTGCCGTCGAAGCCGAGTGCGGCCGAGCGGCCGGCCACCCTGCGGAAGCCGTCGACGTCCTTGATCTGCAGGTAGGGCCCGTCGATGGCCTGCTTGTCGTGGGCCCGAGCCGCCATGAGGATGCTCATCAGGATGTGGTGGTAGGCGTCGCCGACGTCGTAGCCGGGCGGCTGCTCCCCCACCACCAGCGACTTCATGTTGATCGACGCCATGAAGTCGGCCGGGCCGAAGATGATCGTCTCGACGCGCGGGGACGCGGCCGCGATCGCGTTGACGTTGGTGAGGCCGAGGGCGTTCTCGATCTGCGCCTCGATGCCGATCCGGCCGACCTCGTAGCCCATCGCCTTCTCGATCTGCGTGAGCAGCAGGTCGAGCGCCACGATCTGCTCGGCCGTCTGCACCTTCGGCAGCATGATCGCGTCGAGGTTGGCGCCCGCGCCCTCGACGACCTCGGTGACGTCGCGGTAGGTCCACTCGGTGGTCCAGTCGTTCACCCGGACCACGCGGATCCTCTCACCCCAGCCGCCCTCGTTCAGCGCCGCGACGATCGTCTTGCGCGCCCCCGGCTTGGCCAGCGGCGCGCAGGCGTCCTCCAGGTCGAGGAAGACCTGGTCGGCGTTCAGCGTGCGGGCCTTGTCGATGAACTTCTGGCTCGACCCCGGGACTGCCAGGCAGGACCGGCGGGCGCGGATCTCGGTCGTGGTCACGGGACGACTCCTCGTCGAGTGCGGCGCGGGTTCCGCCGATGCTGACACGCGCGGCAGCACCCCACGAACCCGAGGTGACTGGACTCTCAGGGCGCGGGACGCACCCGGCGCGCCTCCACCCGGTCGTACCGGGGGAGATGCACGCCGGGAGCTTAGGCTTCCCGACCATGGGCACCGACCGGGTCTTCGTCGCGCGGCTCGTGGGCCTCGCCGTGTTCGGGCCCGACGGCGAGCGCATCGGCAAGGTGCGGGACCTGGTCGCCGGGCTGCGCGTCGACCTGAACCCGCCGCGGGTGATCGGCATGGTCCTCGAGCTCGCCACCCGCAGGCGGATCTTCGTGCCCATGCTGCGCGTCACCGGGATCGATCCCGGCGCGGTGACGCTCGCGACCGGCTCGGTGAGCCTGCGCGGGTTCACGCAGCGGCCCAACGAGGTGCTGGTCGTGGGCCAGCTGCTCGACGCCCGCGTCCGGCTGGTCGACGGCGCCGAGGAGGCCGTGGTCGTCGATGCCGCGATCGAGCCGACGCGCTCCCGGGACTGGGTGGTCGGACGCCTCGCCGTGCGCGCCCGCCGGCACCGGCTCGGGCGCCGCGGCCCGGTCCAGGTGCTGCCGTGGCGGGCCGTCACGGGGCTCTCGCTCACCGACCGGCAGGGCACCGAGGGCCTGCTCGCGGTGTTCGAGTCGATGCGCCCGGCCGACGTGGCGGCCGCACTGTCGGAGCTGCCGGAGAAGCGCCAGCACGAGGTGGTCGACGGCCTCGACGACGAGCGGCTCGCCGACGTGTTCGAGGAACTGTCCGAGGCCGACCAGCGCACGCTGCTCGCGCACCTGTCCCCCGAGCGCGCCGCGGACGTCCTCGAGGCCATGTCGCCCGACGACGCGGCCGACCTCCTGCACGAGCTGCCCGACGCCGAGTCCGACGCGCTGCTCGCGCTGATGCAGCCCGAGGAGTCGGAGCCGGTGCGCAGGCTCTTGAGCTACTCCCCGGACACCGCGGGCGGCCTGATGACCCCCGAACCGGTCATCCTGCGCCCGGACGCCACCGTGGCCGAGGCGCTCGCCCGCATCCGCAACCCGGACATCCCGCCCGCGCTGGCCAGCATGGTGTTCGTCTGCCGGCCGCCCTCGGAGACCCCGACCGGCCGCTACCTGGGGTGCGCACACGCCCAGCGACTGCTGCGGGCGGCGCCGTTCGAGCTCGTGGCAGGCGTCGTCGACACGGAGCTGGCGCGGCTGTCGCCCGACGCCACGCTCGGTGAGATCACCCGGTACTTCGCCGCGTACAACCTGGTGGCCGGGCCGGTCGTCGACAGCGAGGACCACCTGCTCGGCGCGGTCTCGGTGGACGACGTGCTCGACCACCTGCTCCCGCCGGACTGGCGCGACCGGCTGACCGACCCCGAGCGGGACGAGACCGAACGGGCCGAGCCCGCGTCGCCGGGGGGAGGAACGCAGTGAGCGAGGAACGGGCTACCGAGCAGCGGAGGGACCGGACGGCGTCACGTCGGGTCCGCAGGCCCGCCGGAGCGATGCGGAGGCGAGCGAACGATGCCTGAGATCACCACCCACCGCCGGCTGGACCAGCCGATGCTCGGGCGAACCCGGTTCGAGGTCGATCCCGACTGGTTCGCCAGCTTGTCCGAACGGATCGCCCGCTTCCTGGGCACCGGCCGGTTCCTCGCCATCCAGACCGTGATCGTCGCGGTGTGGATCGCCCTGAACCTGACGGCGTGGTTCGGGCGGTGGGACCCATACCCGTTCATCCTGCTCAACCTGGCCTTCTCCACGCAGGCCGCCTACGCGGCGCCGCTGATCCTGCTGGCCCAGAACCGGCAGGACGACCGCGACCGCGTGTCGCTCGACGAGGACCGCGCCCGCGCCGAGCGCACGAAGGCCGACACCGAGTACCTCGCACGGGAGCTCGCCGCGCTGCGCATCGCCGTCGGAGAGGTGGCCACCCGCGACTACCTGCGCGGCGAGCTCGACAAGCTCTGCGACCGGCTCGGCGCCGCTCCTGCCCCGGCCCCGGAGCGGGCCAGGAGCAGCAGTGCGCCGCGCCGGAGCCCTACCCGGCGAGGAGCCGGCTGATCCGCTCCAGCACGCGCAGGTCGGCCTCGTCGAGCCGGTTGACGAAATGGTGCGCGACCCCGCGCAGGTGGGTGCGCGACGCGGTGCGCAGCCGGGCGAGCCCCGCGTCGGTGAGCCGGGCGGCCACTCCGCGCCCGTCGTTCTCCACCGGGCAGCGGGCCACGAGCCCACCCTTCTCCAGCCGATCGACCAGGCGCGTGACACCCGACCGGGACAGCAGCACGGCATCGGCGAGCTCGGTCATCCGCAGCCGCCGGTCGGGCGCCTCGGCCAGCTGCACCAGCACGTCGTAGGAGGCGAGGGGGAGCTCCTGCTCGGCGAGCAGCTCGAACTCCAGCACCCGCATGATGGACGCGTGGGCACGCAGGAAGGCCCGCCAGGCCGCCAGCTGCTCGCGGGTGGGGCTGGACCGCGGCCCACTGTGCTTCGGGCTGTGCGCTCTGGTGGCCGCAGTGTCCGTCACGGGCATTGATGCTACGGAGCCCGGCCGACAAGAGCACGGACGTACAGTGGGAGCCGGGTGTCGGGCAGCCGCGCCCGGCAGCGTCGCGCCGTCGATGGAAGGTCCAGCGGAACCTCTGATGTCCACCACCGAGAGCAGCACCACCGTCGAGCAGGCCGTGCGGGTCGCGCTCGCCACCGTCGACGATCCCGAGATCCACAAGCCGATCACCGACCTGGGCATGGTCAAGGGCGTCGACATCGCGCCGGACGGGCGTGCTCGGATCGGCGTCTACCTCACGGTCGCCGGCTGCCCGATGCGCGAGACGATCACCTCTCGCGTCACCGAGGCGGTCTCGAAGGTCGCGGGGGTCACCGCCGTCGAGGTCGAGCTCGACGTGATGAGCGACGAGCAACGTCACGAGCTGCGCCGCAGCCTGCGTGGCGACGCGGCCGAACCGGTCATCCCGTTCGCGCAGCCGGGTTCGCTCACCCGCGTCTACTGCGTGGCGTCGGGCAAGGGCGGGGTCGGCAAGTCGTCGGTCACGGTCAACCTGGCCGCGGCGATGGCCGCGAAGGGCCTCTCGGTCGGTGTGGTGGACGCCGACATCTACGGCCACTCGGTGCCTCGCATGCTCGGCACGAGCGACCGGCCCACCAGGGTCGAGGACATGATCATGCCGCCGCAGGCGCACGGTGTGAAGGTCATCTCGATCGGGATGTTCACCCCGGGCAACGACGCCGTCGTCTGGCGCGGCCCGATGCTGCACCGGGCGCTGCAGCAGTTCCTCGCCGACGTCTTCTGGGGCGACCTCGACGTCCTGCTGCTCGATCTGCCCCCCGGCACCGGCGACATCGCCATCTCCACCGCGCAGCTCGTGCCCAACGCGGAGCTGCTGGTCGTCACCACTCCGCAGATGGCCGCCGCCGAGGTGGCCGAGCGCGCCGGCTCGATCGCGCTGCAGACCCGCCAGCGCCTCGCCGGCGTGGTGGAGAACATGTCCTGGATGGAGCTGCCCGACGGCACCCGCATGGAGGTGTTCGGCGCCGGCGGCGGCCAGACGGTGTCCGACTCGCTCACCCGCGCCATCGGCGCGCCCGTCCCCCTGCTCGGCCAGGTGCCGCTGGAGCCCCGCCTGCGCGAGTGCGGCGATGCCGGCACACCGATCGTGCTGTCGGATCCGGAGAGCCCGGCGGCCACGGCCCTGCGCGCCGTCGCGGAGAAGCTCACGGTGCGCTCCCGCGGCCTGGCCGGCATGAGCCTGAACATCTCCCCGGTGGGCAGGTAGCGGCCCCGCTCAGGCAGCGATGCGGTAGGTGCTGCCGCTGCTGCCGGGCAGCCACGCGTCCGGCAGCGCCGCGGCAAGGGCGTGCTGCGCGCGCCAGCCGGTGCAGTGGGCCGGCACCACCATCTCCGGGGCCAGCTCGGTGAGCGCGGCGACGGTCGGCGGGATCACCGGCTCGAACGCCGGGCCGGACAGGTGCAGACCGCCGAGCAGGCCGCGGGGTGCAGCACCATCGGCATGCCCCGCGGCCCGCGGCGAGCGACGAGTCCGGCCAGGCCGCCGGTGTGGTCGAAGTGCCCGTGGCTGAGCACGACCCCCTGCACCGCGGCGAGGTCGACCCCCAACCGGTCGGCGTTGGTGAGCATGCCGTCCGGGGTGAGCCCGGTGTCGAACAGCAGCGTGGTCGTGGTGGTGCCCCGGCGCACCGTGACGAGCGCCGCGAACCCGTGCTCGGCGCGCATCCCCACGTCGGTGCTTCCGCCCTCGAACTGGGCGGCGGCCACCTGAGCGGGCCACATGTCGGCCCGGGACACCCGCTCGTCCCCGGCGAGCAGACCGTCGTAGACGTTGTCGACGAGGGTGGTGATCCCCACCTCGTCGACCGGCAGCAGCGCGATCGGGTCGACGGCGGCGCCCTCCGCGCGCCGCGGCACGCTCGCGACGACCTCGGCCGCTCCCCCACCTCCGTCACACATGGAGGTGACGCTACGCCCGGTCCGCGCCGGGGTACCCGAACCGCGGTCAGGCGCGGACCGCCTCCGCCCAGAGCGCCACTGCCTCGTCCACCTGCTCCGCCGTGACGATCAGCGGCGGGATCATCCGCACGACGTTGCCGTGCGGGCCGCAGGTGAGCAGGAGCAGACCCTTCTCCGCCGCGGCGGCGTGGGCGCGCGTGGCGGCGGCGGTGTCGGGGCCGCCGTCGGGCGTGCAGAACTCGTTGCCGACCATCAGGCCGAGGCCGCGGACGTCGGCGATGCCCGGGTGGTCGGCCGCCACCTTCTGCAGTCCGTCGCGCAGGCGCAGGCCCTGCTCGGCGGCGTTGGCGACGAGCCCCTCCTCCTCGATGACGTCGAGGGTGGCGAGCGCGGCCGCGCAGGCCACCGCGTTACCGCCGTAGGTGCCGCCCTGCGAGCCCGGCCACGCCCTGGCCATCAGCTCCTGGCTCGCGGCGATGCCGGACAGCGGGAACCCGCTGGCGAGCCCCTTGGCGGTGATCAGGATGTCCGGCGTGACGCCCTCGGTGTGCTGGTGGCCCCAGAACTTCCCGGTGCGCCCGAAGCCGGTCTGCACCTCGTCGGCGATCAGCAGGATGCCGTGCGCGTCGGCCCGCTCCCGCAGCCCGGCGAGGAACGCGGACGGGGTGGGCACGTACCCGCCCTCGCCCAGGACCGGCTCGATCACGAACGCGGCGACGTCGGCTGCCGGCGCGGCCGTGACGAGCAGCCGGTCCAGCTCGCGCAGGCAGAAGGCGACCGTCTCGGCCTCGCTCCAGCCGTAGCGGAACGCGTACGGGAACGGCGCGAACGCGACGCCGCCCATCATGGGTCCGATCCCGGCCCGGATCTTCGACCCGGACGTGGTGAGCGCCGCGGCACCCATCGTCCGGCCGTGGAAGCCGCCGTCGAAGGCGAGGATCAGCGGCCGGCCGGTGGCCTGTCGAGCGAGCCGCACCGACGCCTCGACGGCCTCGCTGCCGGAGTTGAGGAAGAACACGCTGTCCAGGTCGGCCGGCAGCACGTCACCCAGCCGCTCGGCCAGCCGTAGCAGCGGCTGGTGCATCACGGTCGTGTACTGGCCGTGGATGAGCGTGGCCACCTGCTCCTGCGCGGCCGCGACGACCCGCGGGTGGCAGTGTCCGGTGCTCGTGACGCCGATCCCGGCGGTGAAATCGAGGTAGCGGCGGTCATCGAGATCGTAGACGTGCACACCCTCGCCGCGGGCGACCTGCACGGGCGTCGCTTGCTTGAGCGCCGGGGACAAACGGGCCATGCCCTGCTCCTCAATCTTGTCTGATTGTCGACAATCCTCGTCGATGGAAGCACGCGCCTGCCGCCTGGGGCAAGCCTCGGAAGCCGTCGTACCGCTCGCGTCCTACTCGAGCCATTCCGTGACGAACTCCTCGCTGGCGTGGATGTTCGTCATCACCAGCCGGTCGGTGCCGGTGTTCACGAACTTGTGCGGCGTCCACGGAGGCACCACCACCACCTGGCCGGCACGGGCGGTCAGCTGCTCGCCCGCGACCGTGAACTCCGCCTCGCCGCTGTGCATCACGAACGTCTCGTCGTAGGGGTGCCGGTGCAGGCGCGGGCCCGCGCCGGGCCGGTCGGTGTCGACGAGGATCACCGAGACACCTGCGCCGTGGTCGCGACCGACGAACTGGCCGGTCATGGCGCCGTCGACGAGGAAGCTGAGCACAGCGGAGGCGGTCATGGACCCAGGATGCCCGCGTGGGACGCCCGCCGCGAGGTTCAGGCGGGTACGGCCGGGGCCGGGAACGGGCCGGGGGCCAGGATCCGGTCCACGGCGTCGGCCATGTGCGCCTCCAGCACGGCCGCCATCCGCTCGGCGTCACCGTCGCGCACGGCGTCGCGCAGGGCGCGGTGCTCGGCGATCAGCGCGGCCGCCGGCGGGAGGGTCTCCTGCAGGGCAGCGAGGCACATCCGGGTCTCGACCAGCAGGACGTCGGCCATCCGGCGCAGTCGCGGGCTGCCCGACGCGGCCACCAACTCGGCGTGGAAGGCGTGGTCGGCGTCGGCGAGCGCGACCGGGTCGTCGGGGACGGCCTCCATCCGGTTCAGCGCGGCGGTCAGACGCTCGGCGGCCGCCACCCGGTCACCGGCGAGCAGCAGCAGGCCGGCCGCCCGCTCGACCGCGGTACGGGCGGTGTAGACGTCACGCACATCGGCCGCGTCCAGCTCGCGCACGAACAGCCCTCGGTGGCGCTCGCTGCGCAGCAGCCCCTCGGCCACCAGCCGCTGCATCGCCTCCCTCAACGGCCCGCGGCTCACCCCGAGCCGGGCGGCGAGCTCGACCTCGCCGAGCTGCGTGCCCGGCGGGAACGTGCCGCGCATGATGGCCGTGCGGAGCCTGTCGGCGACGATCGCCGCCGTGGACCGCCGCTCGACCGGCTCAAGCTCGCTGAGGTCCACAGTGATCATTCGCCTCCGCTTCGCTCCGGCGGGCTCGCGGGCCCTTCAGGCACCGCTCCGCTCCTCCGGTGCTCGGTCGCTCGTTCCTCGCTCCCTGCGCGCCTCCCCCGCGGAACGGCACCGGCCCGCTCGCTCATCACATCGGTCCTCATCGGGATCCCCTTCAGCCGGCGAACAGCGCGCCGAGGCCGGGCCGCCGGGCGTCGGCGCCCGCCAGGCGCAGCCCCTGCCAGATGCTCACCTGGTTGGCCGTGAGCACCGGCTTGCCGACGCGGGCGTCCAACGCGTCGAGCAGGCCGATCGTGTGCAGCGCCGTGTCGGGCAGCAGCACCGCCTGCGCGTCTTGGTGGTCGGCCGCCGCCGCGAACTCCAGCACCGCCTCCTGCGGCAGGGTGCCCACCTCGGCCGCGGTGATGATCCCCTTGGCCGAGAGCGACAGCACCTCGATCCCGGCGACACCGAGGAACGCGACGAACCGCTCCGCGACGTCGTCCGGATAGGTGGCCCCCACCGCGACCCTGGTGACTCCCAGCCGTGCGCACGCGTCGACGAACGCGAACGACGTGCTCGACGCCGGCACGCCCGCCACCGCACCCAGCGCCTCGACCTGGGCCGTGGCGCCGTCCCAGCCGAAGACGAAGCTCCCGCTCGTGCACGCCCACACCACGGAGGAGAGCGGCTCGTCGAGGGCGCGCACGCCGTCGGCCAGCACGTCGTCGCCGCCGATGTCGAGGAGTGCGTCGACGCGATGGGCGTCCTCGCGCATGAGTGTGTGCACGAGCGGCAGCCGTGGGCCGTCGAGCAGCGACTCGGCGAGCGGGTAGTCGTCCTCTGCGGAGTAGCCGGGGTAGAGGATTCCGACGGTGGGGGCGGTCATGCGACTCCTGGTGTGGTGATGTGGTCGTGGGTGGCGAGCAGCGCGCCGCCACCCACCGCCTCGCGGCCCATGGCCCGCAGTGCGGCCCACATGGTGACCTGGTTGGCGGTGAGCACCGGCTTGCCGAGCGCCTGTTCCAGCGGCTCGATGAGGTCGTAGGTCGGCAGGTTGGTACAGCTGATGAAGAGGGCGTCGGCGGCCGGGTTGTCGGCGGCGCTCACGATCTCGACCACCTCCGAGTAGGTGACCCGCCAGATGTTGCCGAGGAGCCCGAGTCCCTCGCTCGACACCGTGCTCACACCGTGCTCGGCGAGGTAGGCGATGAGCCGGCGGGTGACCGGTTCCACGTACGGGGTGGCGATCGCCAGCCGGGAGACGCCGAGTGCGCGCAGCGCGGCGATCAAGGCTCCGGAGGTGGTGCACGCTCTAGGAGCGCCGGCATCCTCCATCGTGCGGCGCAGCACCTCCTCGCCGGTGGCACCTTCCACGAAGCTGCCGGACGTGCACGCGTACGCGACGACGCCGGGCTCTGGCGTGAGGACGTCGCGGGTGGCCCGGCGGACGGCGCGGCGGTCGCCGCAGGCCACGGCCATCTCGACCGTGACCGGGGTGGTGAAGAACGGCAGGCGGGTGAGGTAGAGCGACACGTCCTCGGGCGCCCAGCGCCACAGCTCGCGGTCGAGGGCGAAGTCGAAGGGGGCGACTACCCCGATCCCCTGCTGGTGGTCCGGTTCGGTGAGACCGACCGACAGCTCGGTGGGCACGGGAGGCTACCGGGCACCGGAGGAGTCGAGGCGTTCGTACACCAGGCGCTCGCCGGCGCTTCCGGAGCGCCACACGTCGTGGCATGCCTCGGCCATCGCGTCGAGGCCCTCGGTGATCGAGGCGTAGACGTTGCCCGGCACCCAGCCGACGTCCCCGTTGATCAGCAGGTTGTTGCGGCCGTAGAAGATCGCGAGATCGATGGCGCCGGAGTCCTGGTCGATCCCCTGGTCGGCCTTGAACGCGGTGTCGAGCGTGCCGCCCCCGAAGTCGAACAGCACGACGTCCCCGGGGATCGGGGTGACGGTCGGGTTCTCCCGGCCGATCTCCGCGAACCGGGGCACCATCGTGTACACCTCGTTGCGGGCGTACTTGGCGTGCTGCGCGTCGCCGGCAAGCGGGCCGGACTCGAGAGCGCGCCACACCGCGGCGCACGTGCGCGGCGCCTCCTTCTCCAGCAGCTCGGCCACGCAGGAAACGCCACGGCGGGCGAGGCTGATGCGGAGGAACTTCGACATGAGGCCGCTCCCGGCGTCAGAGGGGTACCGCAGCGCCGCGGATTGTTGACAATAGTACGAGGGCTTCCTAGCGTGTCAATCCTCGCCCCCTGCTCGGGAAGGTCCCGTCGAATTGCCCGTTCCCGCTGGTCAGCGAGCCCTTCCGACAATCACGGTGTTGCACGGTGACGATCGACCGGCAGGGCTCGCGCTCGACGGCATGCGCTTTGCGACCGATGCCCCGTCGCTGGTCGAGGCGCTGCCCGGGGCGGAGGTACTGCTCGTCTGGGACTTCACGTCCGACGCCGTGCGCGATGCCTGGCCCGCCGCCGACACGCTGCGGTGGGTGCACACCGCGAGCGCGGGCGTCGACCGGCTGACGTTTCCAGGGCTGCTCGAGTCCGAAGTCACACTGACCAACTCCCGCGGCGTGTTCGACCGACCGATGGCCGAGTACGTGCTGGGGCTCGTGCTCGCGATGGCCAAGGACCTACCCGGCACGCTCGCCGCACAGGCCCGCCGCGAGTGGCACCACCGCGAGACCGAGTCGATCGCCGGCCGCCGCGCCGTGGTCGTCGGCGGGGGCCCGATCGGGCGCGCGATCGCCGGGTTGCTCGGCGCCGTCGGGATGGACGTCGACCTGGTCGGGCGCCGCGACTTCGCCGGCCTGCCCGCGCTGCTGCCCCGCGCCGACTGGCTCGTGCTCGCCGCACCGCTCACCGACGCCACCCGCGGCATGCTCGACGCCACCGCGCTGGCCCTGCTCCCCCCGTCGGCCCGCGTGATCAACGTGGGGCGCGGCGCGCTCGTCGTCGAGCCCGACCTCGTCGATGCGCTGCGGGACGGCCGGATCGCGGGCGCGGCCCTGGACGTCTTCGCCCGCGAGCCGCTCCCGGCCGACTCGCCGCTGTGGACCCAGCCCGGCGTGATCGTCTCGCCGCACATGTCCGGCGACCTGATCGGCTGGCGGCAGGAGCTGCTGGAGGTGTTCCGCGACAACCTCGCCCGCTACCGAGCGGGCGAGCCGTTGCGCAACGTCGTGGACAAGGCGTTGGGCTACGTGACCGCACGGCACGAGACCGGAGGTAGGACGTGACCGCGGACCCCGCTGTGTCCGAGCTGCTGGCGACCGAACTGCTGGCGGCCTACCGCGCCGGTGAGCTCTCCCCCGTCGAGGCCACCGAGGCGGCGCTGCAACGGATCCGCCGCCACGACCCGGAGGTCAACGCGTTCTGCCTGGTGGACGCCGACGCCGCGCTGGCCACCGCCAAGGAGTCCGAGGAGCGCTGGCGGATCGGCGAGCCGGCGGGCGCGCTCGACGGCGTACCGATCTCGATCAAGGACATCCTGCTGACCCGCGGCTGGCCCACGCTGCGTGGCTCACGCACCGTGGACTCGGCCGGGCCGTGGGAGGTCGACGGGCCGCACGTCGCGCGGGTGCGCGAGCACGGCGCCGTGCTGCTGGGCAAGACCACCACCCCGGAGCTCGGCTGGAAGGGCGTCACGGACAACCCGCTCACCGGCGTCACCCGCAACCCGTGGGACCCCACGCGCACGGCGGGCGGCTCGTCCGGCGGCAGCGCGGCCGCCGTCCTGCTGGGGATGGGTCCGCTCAGCCTCGGCACCGACGGCGGAGGCTCCGTGCGCATCCCCGCCGCGTTCACCGGCACCACCGCGCTCAAGCCCACCTACGGGCGCGTGCCGCACTACCCGGCCAGCCCGTTCGGCCCGCTCGCGCACGTCGGGCCGATGACCCGCAGCGCCGCTGACGCCGCCCTGCTGCTCGACGTCGTGTCCGGCGCCGACCCGCGCGACCCGTGGGCCCTCGCCCCGACAGGCGGTGCGGTCGCCGCGCTCGACGCGGGCGTGGCCGGCCTGCGGATCGCGGTCAGCCCCACGCTCGGGTACGTCGACGTGCACCCCGAGGTCGCGGCGGCGTTCGCGGCGGCGGTGCGGGTGTTCACCGAGCTCGGCGCCCGGGTCGAGGAGGCCGACCCCGGCTTCACCGACCCGATCGCGGAGTTCGAGACGCTCTGGTTCAGCGGCGCGGCGAAGTCGATCGAGCACCTCGGGCCGGACGAGCGCGCGCTGATGGACCCCGCACTCGTCACGATCAGCGAGCAGGGCGCGCGGGCGTCGGCGCTGGACTACCTCACCGCCACCGCCGTGCGCAACGACCTCGGTATCCGGATGGGCGAGTTCCACACCCGCTACGACCTGCTGCTCACACCCACGCTTCCGATCCCGGCCTTCGAGGCGGGGGTCGAGGTGCCGGCCGGCTGGCCGGGAGAGCGCTGGACGACCTGGACACCCTTCACGTACCCGTTCAACATGACGCAGCAGCCGGCCGCGAGCGTGCCCTGCGGCATGGCGGACGGCGTACCGGTGGGCCTGCAGATCGTCGGGCCCCGCCACGCGGACAACGCGGTGCTGGCCGCGGCACACGCGTTCCAGCAGCAGACGGACTGGCACGAGCGCCGCCCCTGAGCCGACGAACGGGTGGGCTCAGGTGGCGTCGGGGTCCATGGGAGGAACCTCGTTCTTGCTCAACGACTCCGGGGCCGGTGCGGGAGGCGTGGACTTCGTCAGGTTCGGCTTCGGGGTGTAGCCGTTGGGCTTCGACGCGGGCGGGTCGTCGTCGAAGAGCGTGCGGGTCACGGCCGTGCGCGGGTTGAAGCTCCGCAGGCCGCGGAGTTCCTCGAGGGGCTTGCGCAGCTCGTCGAACTCCGGGCCGAGCTCGCCGCGCAGCTGCTCGCGCGCGCCGGTGGCGTACTCGCGGACCTGCCGGATGGCCTTGCCCGCCCACGCCGCCGCCGACGGCAACCGCTCCGGACCCAGGATGAACAGGCCGGCCACGATCAACACGAGGATCTCGCCCCAGCCGACACTGTCGAACACTCCGCCACCCTACGGCTAATCAGAGGACAGGACGACCGACACCGTGAGCGGCCTGCCCTCGCGGATCAGCTCGACGTCCACCGCGTCCCCGGGGTTGCGCTCCCGCACGGCGACGACGAGCTCGTCGGCCCCGGCGATCGGCCGGCCGCCGAGGCGGACGATCACGTCGCCCTCGGCGATTCCCGCCGCCTCCGCAGCGCCGCCCTGCTGCACGTTCTGCACCTGTGCGCCGTCGGTGGTGCCGTCGGTCATGGAGCGGGCGTTGATGCCGATCTCGGCATGGGTGACTGTGCCGCTGCGGATCAGCTCCTCGGCGATGCCGCGGGCGTCGTCGATCGGGATGGCGAACCCGAGGCCGATCGAGCCGCCCTCGCCCATCCCGATGCTGCGGATGGCCGTGTTGATCCCGACGACGGCGCCGGTGGAGTCGACGAGCGGGCCACCCGAGTTGCCGGGGTTGATCGCCGCGTCGGTCTGGATCGCGTCGATCACGGCGTTGGTGTCGGTGCCGGCCCCGTCGAGGCGCACCGGGCGGTTGACCGCGCTGACGATGCCCTCGGTGACGGTGCCGGCCAGGCCCAGCGGCGATCCGATCGCGATCACGCCGTCGCCGACGACGAGGCCGGCCGACGATCCGAAGGTGGCCACCACCGGGTTCGCGACCTCCACCTTCACGACGGCGAGGTCGGTCTTCGGGTCGCGCCCCACGATCTGGGCCGCGGCGCGAGTGCCGTCGTGGAAGATCGCCTCGATCTGGGCGCCGGTGACCTCGGCGGCCGGTGCCACCACGTGGTTGTTCGTGAGGACGTAGCCGGACGGGTCGATGACCACCCCGGAGCCGGTGCCGCCCTCGTCGCCCACGCGGATCTCGAACGAGACGACGGCCGGCACCGTGCGGGCCGCGATGTCGGCCACCGAACCGGGCGGGCGCTCCCGCGCCTGGACGGTCTGGCTGATCGTGGGATCCGGGTCGGTGAGCCCGGCTGCCCCCTCGGCCGTGAACCGGCCGACCAGGCCTCCCGCGGCGCCGACGAGCACCGCGACCGCCGCGAGCACGGCCAGCGCGCGCGGCTCGACCCTCCGGCCGAAGAGCACCTCACGCAGGCTGAGCCGGGCACCCTCGCCGCGCACGACGGCGCCGCCGGCGCCATCTGTGCCCGGCGGCGGGCCCAGCGCGGCAGCGCTCTCCGGGTCGCGCCACGGGTCGCGCTCGGCGCCATCGACCCAGAAGGCATCCTCGTGATCCGTGCCGGTGCCGTTCTCGCTCGGGCGCTGCAACGCCGGCGCGGACGGGTCGGGCCGGCCGAACGCGCTGGCCAGCGCGGCGGGCGGCGGCGCGACGAGGGTGGTGGGCTTGGCCGAACCGTTGCGCTGCGCGGCGAATCCGCCGTCGACGCCGCCGGGGCGGCCGAACGTGGCGGCGACCTCCGGGTCGACATCGGGCCGCTCCAGCGGCCGTGGCCCCAGCCGCGGAGGCTCGGCGTCGGTTTGCCGCGGGAGCTCCACCGTGCGGTCCTCGCGATCGCCAGGACCCTCGGTGTGCTCGGCGGGGGTGTTGGGATCGCTCATCCCTCGGCGGACTCCTGGACTGTGCGGACCGGACCCCGTCAGCGTGCCTCAGCGGCGGTGAAGTCCGCGTAGCTCAGCGATCGAACCTGTCGCTGTCGGCAGCCGGTGCGGAGGTGGGCGCCACCGACGGCGGGGCGCTGGTGGGCGCCGGAGCCTGCATGGCAGGAGCGAGCTGCAGGCGCGCGTCGACCGGGGTGGCGGCGCCGCCGAGGACCGGACGGTCGAGGAACTCGGCCGGCGCCGGGGCCGGTGCGGCGGACCCGCCCACAGCCGCGGGCAGGACGAACGCGATGGCGCCCGCGGCGAGGCCGGACACGGCGACGCCGGTGCCGAGCCACATCCTGCGGTGCGTGCGGTAGGTGTGCGGCGCGGGCGGGTCGCCGTCGGCGCCGGGCGTCTCCCGCTCACGCACGACGCGCTCGGGGCGCAGCACCGAGACGAACTGGCCGTCGGAGGTGACCGCGAGCCCCGCGGGCGGAGCCGGGAGGTCGGTGTCCTGCGGGATCGAGCGCAGGCTCGACAGCAGGGAGGACGGGAGGCTGGGACAGCCTGCGGTGCGCAGCGCGGAACGGGCCTGCCCCTGCGCGACGACCTGCGAGGCGCACTCGGGGCACTGCGAGAGATGTCGGGTGGCACGCAGGTGGGGACCGGCGGCGAGCTCCTCGTCGATGTAAGCGACGATGGCGTCTGACGACAGGTGATCGTGCCCCCAGTCCGGGGTGGTCACCGAGATGCGCCAACGCCCTGAACTCACCCGCGTACCTCCTCCAGCTCCGCCCCGCGGACCTCGGCTGCCCGGCGGCGCTCGAGTGCGCTGCGGAGGGCGGCCCGGCCGCGGTGGATCCTGCTCCTCACCGTACCCAGCTTCACGCCGAGCGTGGCGCCGATCTCCTCGTAGGACAGACCTTCGACGTCACACAGCACGACCGCGGCCCGGAACTCCGGCGGCAGCTCGTCGAGCGCGGCCTGCAGCTTGGGGTCGAGATGGGTGTCGGAGAACACCTGCTCGGGCTCCGGCCCGCTGCCGGGGAGCCGGTCGGTGTCCTCGGGGAGCGCCTCCATGCGGATGCGGGAGCGGCGCCGCACCATGTCCAGGAACAGGTTCGTGGTGATCCTGTGCAGCCAGCCCTCGAAGGTGCCCGGCTTGTAGGAGGCGAGGGAGCGGAACACCCGGACGAACGTCTCCTGGGTGAGGTCCTCGGCGTCGTGCGGGTTGCCGGTGAGCCGGTAGGCGAGGCGGTACACGCGATCGGCGTGCTCGCGCACCACGTCGTCCCAGCTCGGCGGAGTCCAGCCGGCGTCCTCGCCGGGCAGCACGGTACTGCTCGGCAATGTGGCTGAGCCTTCGCTCATGGTGGGGTCGCACCTCCTGGGGCGGGTCGTGCCTCTGGCCAACGGAGCACCGGAGCGTCGAGTTCCCGGTCCTCCCACGGCCGACGACCCCGACCGATGCAACATACGGTGCCTGATGCCCGTGATACAGGGGTGAGAACCGGCTGAGAGGACCCTGATAGAACGGGCCAAGTAGCCTTTCGCCCATGTGGGTGCCGGACGCCGCGACCGATCTGTGGGCTCTGCGCGACCACGTCGAATCCTATCTCGCGGAGGACGACGTGCTCGTGTCCGCCCGAGCCGACGCTGCGCGATCGGGCTGCGTCCCCGTCGGGCCGGATGCGGGCGCCGGCCTGCGGTTCCTCGCCGCCACGATCGGGGCGCGCGCGGTGGTCGAGATCGGCACCGGCTCCGGGGTCAGCGGCCTGTGGCTGCTGCGCGGCATGGCGCCCGACGGCACCCTCACCTCGATCGACGTCGACCCGGAGCAGCAGCGCGCCGCGCGAGGTGTGTTCCTCGCCGCAGGCTACGGGCCGTCCCGCCTGCGCCTGATCAACGGGATGGGCCTCGACGTGCTGCCCCGCCTCACCGACGCCGGGTACGACCTGGTGTTCGTCGACGCCGGTCCCCCCGACTACCCGCGCTACCTCGAGGAGGCGGTGCGCCTGCTGCGCGACGGCGGGATCGTGGTGTTCGCCGGCGCGCTCGGTGCCGGGGTGGTGGACCCGGACGCCACCGACGCGGGCACCGCGGGGCTGCGCGAGATGGGCCGCCAGGTCCGCGAGGACGACCGCCTCGTACCCGTGCTCCTGCCGCTGGGCGACGGCCTGCTGGCTGCCCTCAAGACGGGATAGGAGGGTCCTGAACAACTCCGGCCGTAGCGAGCGCCTGGGCGTCGCGCAGTAGGCCCGAGTTGTTCAGGGCGCTCCTTAGCGCGCTCAGAGGGCCGTGGTGCCCTTCCCCAGCACGACCACGCCACCCTGGCTCACCGTGTAGCGGGCGCGGTCGAGGCTCAGGTCGACACCCACCAGCGCGCCCTCGGGGATCACCACGTTCTTGTCGAGGATCGCGCCCCGCACCACCGCTCCCCGGCTGACCCTCGTGCCGGGCAGCACCACGGAGTCGGAGACCTCCGCGCCTGCCTCGATGCGTACGTTCGGGCTGATCACCGAGCGGCGCACGATGGCCCCGGAGATGATCGTGCCGGCCCCGACGATCGAGTCCTGGGCGATGCCGCCCTCCACGAACTTCGCCGGCGGCAGCGGGGGCATCGCGGTGCGGATGGGCCAGCGCTGGTTGTAGAGGTTGAAGATCGGGTGCACCGAGACGAGATCGGTGTGCGCCTCGTAGTACGCGTCGATCGTGCCCACGTCGCGCCAGTAGCCCGCGTCCCGGTCGGTGGCGCCGGGCACCACGTTGTCGGCGAAGTCGTACACGGCCGCGTCGCCCTGCGCGACCAGCCGCGGGATGATGTCGCCGCCCATGTCGTGATCGGAGTCGCCGTCCTCGGCATCGCCCCGCAGCGCCTCGAGCAGCGCCTCGGTGGTGAAGACGTAGTTGCCCATCGAGGCGAAGGTGACGTCCGGGTCGCCGGGCACCGACGGTGGGTCGGACGGCTTCTCCAGGAACTCGATGATCCGGCCACCGGGGTCGGAGTTGATCACGCCGAACGCCTTGGCCTCCGCCCGCGGCACCCGGATCCCGGCGACGGTGACGCCCGCCCCGCTCTCGATGTGCCGGGCGATCATCTGGCCCGGATCCATCCGGTAGACGTGGTCGGCGCCGAACACCGCGATGTAGTCGGGCTGCTCGTCGTACACGAGGTTGAGGCTCTGGAAGATCGCGTCGGCGCTGCCGGTGTACCAGCGCCTGCCGAGCCGCTGCTGCGCGGGAACCGTGGTGATGTACTGCCCCAGGACGTTGGACAGCCGCCACGTGGTGGAGATGTGGCGGTCCAACGAGTGGGACTTGTACTGGGTGAGCACGCAGATGCGATGCATCCCGGCGTTCACCAGATTGGACAGCACGAAGTCGATGAGGCGGTAGTTGCCGCCGAACGGCACACCCGGCTTCGCGCGGTCGGCCGTGAGCGGCCACAGCCGTTTGCCCTCGCCGCCCGCGAGCACCACCCCGAGGACGTTGGCCCCCATTGCCAACGGTGATGCGGGCGACATCCTCGCCCCCGTCATGGCGTCGCCCCGATCCGAGCCGGGCCTACCGGCAGCGTCGTCACAACCTCGGACCCTAGTGCCCAGGAAAGGCCCCGGGCCAGCGGAACGTCCGGTTGCCCCGGATCCGCACGCCCTGCGCGGCGGCCCGGCCGATGCCTTACCGTTCGCGCGTGCGCATCGGCCTGCTCACCCGCGAGTACCCCCCGGACGTCTACGGCGGGGCCGGCGTGCACGTCGAGTATCTGGCGCCCGCCCTGCGCGAGCTGGTGGACGTCGACGTGCACTGCTTCGGCGAACCGCGGCCGGACATGCCGAACACCTACGCGTACCAGCCGCCGCTGTCACTGGACGACGCGAACCCGGCGCTGCAGACGCTCGGCGCCGACCTGTCGATGGTCGCCGCCCTCGGCGGGGTCGACCTCGCCCACTCCCACACCTGGTACGCCAACATGGCGGGGCACCTGGCGAAGGTGCTGCACGGGGTGCCGCACGTCGTCACCGCGCACTCGCTCGAACCACGCAGGCCGTGGAAGGCCGAGCAGCTCGGCGGCGGTTACCGGCTCTCGTCGTGGGTGGAGCGCACCGCGTACGAGGCCGCCGACGCGGTGATCGCGGTGAGCGCCGGCATGCGGCAGGACGTGCTGGAGTGCTACCCGGCGCTCGACCCCGCCCGCGTCCACATCGTGCACAACGGCATCGACACCGCCTTCTACCACCCGGATCCCGCGCGCGACGCCGTGCGCGCCGCGGGGGTCGACCCGGACCGGCCGAGCGTGGTCTTCGTCGGTCGGATCACCCGGCAGAAGGGGCTCGCCCACCTGATCGCGGCCGCACACCGGATCGACCGCGACGCGCAGATCGTCCTCTGCGCGGGGGCGCCGGACACCCCGGAGATCGCCGCCGAGACCGAGGCCGCCGTCGCCGAGCTCAGCGCCGCGCGGCCCGGCGTGGTGTGGGTCCGCGGCATGCTGCCCACCACGGCCGTGCGCCAGCTGCTGACGGCCGCCACCGCCTTCGTCTGCCCGTCGGTGTACGAGCCGCTCGGCATCGTCAACCTCGAGGCGATGGCCTGCGGCACCGCCGTCGTCGCCTCCGATGTCGGCGGGATCCCCGAGGTCGTCGCCGACGGCGAGACCGGGCTGCTCGTGCACTTCGACGAGCACTGCGTGGACGAGTTCCGCTCCGACCTCGCCGACGCCGTGAACGCGCTGCTCGCCGACCCGGCGCGCGCCGCGGCCATGGGCGCGGCCGGCCGCGACCGGGCCGAGCGGGAGTTCGGCTGGCAGCAGGCGGCCGCCCGGACGGTGGAGATCTACCGCTCGCTCGTCTAGCCGCCGCCGGGTCTGATGATCGATCCGAGATGGCGGTGGAATGCCCTGCTCAGGGCGCTGCTCCGGGTCTCGGAACGATCAAGCGTGTCTGTTCGTGGTCATGTAGACACCACGGGTGTCGGCGGTGGGAGGCCCGAGCTTCCCGCCGGAGGTCTAGCCGCCGGCGGGGGTGCGGGCGCGGACGCGGGCGCGGTGCGCGGCCACGGCGGAGCGGTTGGCGCAGGCGGACGAGCAGTAGCGGCGCGCGGCGTTGCGGGAGGTGTCGGCGAAGACCTTCGCGCACCCCTCGGCCGCACAACGGCCGTGGCGGGAGATGCCGTACTCCGACACCAGCATCGCCAGTGCGAAGGCGGTGGTGGCCCGGGTCCGGTCGACGAGGCCGGCCGCCGGCGGTGTGTAGTGCAGGTGCCACGCGTCGCCGTCGTGGTTGGTGAGGTGCGGCTCGATCCGCACGTCGACGATCAGCGCGTTGATGGCGGCTGCGGCCTCGGCGTCGCTGGTGACGTCGAAGGCGGTGCGTAGACGCCGCGCCCAGGCCCGTAGCGCGGGTTCGACGCTGTCGGGGGCGTCGAGCGCGCGGTAGGAGTGCGCCACCAGCACGCCTCGCAGCTGGTCGGACACCCGTCCCTCGGGGTCCTCGATCACCGCGTTCACCAGGTCGACGGCGGCGCCGAGCGCGTCGCTGCGGTAACCGATGAAGTCCATTGGGCTATTACTACCACAGGTCTGGCGTGTAATCTGCCAATCGAAGACGCTTATTACCAAGGGGGCACGGACATGCGGTGCACGCGGTGCGGATGGCCGAGCAGCGAGGCGGCGGTGCTCTCCACGCACCACACGTCACAGGGGTGGGTGCGATACCGGCGGTGCGTGTGCGGGGACGTCACGATCGAGCTCGTGACGCTCGGCGCGAGCGCGGGCACACAGGTCGAGCCCGTGCGGGAACCGGCCGAGAGCGCTCTCTAGCGGGAGATCACCCATTCGGTGCGTGGGCGGCCACATGCGGCCGGCCTCGCACCCAACCGATGATCATCAAGCCGGTGGCGTCCCCGGGCGTGCTCGGAAGGGAGTAGGAGCGGGAATGTCGAACGGCACCGCCGCACGGCATGTGCCGTACGTCGGTGCCGTTCGTCGGTACCGATACACCCCGGTTCGCGGGGTGCGTGCGCTCAGCCGGAGGCGGCTTTCAGGGCATCGCCGAGGTCGCTGGCTTCCTCTGCCGACATCTCGACGACCAGGCGGCCACCACCCTCGAGGGGGACGCGCATCACGATGCCCCGACCCTCCTTGGTCACCTCCAGGGGACCATCACCGGTCCGGGGCTTCATCGCCGCCATCTCCTGCCTCCTCCGTCGTCGTTAGTGGCCAGAGCCGTTGGCATCGCGGGGTACGTTGCCGCTGCGCGGGCGTAGCGCGCGGCGAGGATGCTGGGAACATCTTTCCTCATCCGACGGACAGGGGTGCAACCGGAGCGATCAACCAGCCAGGTCGTTCACCGTCCGCAGTCAGGGTGTCGCTGCCCGCCAGCAGGCGGCGACATGATCATCCACCAGTCCCACCGCCTGCATCAGCGCGTAGCACGTGGTCGGTCCGACGAAGCGCAGCCCCTGCCGTTTGAGGGCGCGGGCCATCGCCACGGACTCCGGTGTCGTGGCCGGCACGTCGGCGAGCGTCGCGGGGCGCGGGTGGGCGGCCGGGTCGGGCGCGAACGACCAGAGCAGCTCGTCCAGCGGGCGGTCCAGCGCGAGCACGCTCCGCGCGTTCTGGATCGTGGCCTCGATCTTCGCCCGGTTACGCACGATGCCGGCGTCACCGAGCAGCCGCTGCACGTCGGCGTCGTCGAACGCGGCCACCGCGGCCGGGTCGAACCCGGCGAACGCGGCGCGGAATGCCGGGCGCTTGCGCAGGATGACCAGCCACGACAGGCCGGACTGGAACCCCTCGAGGCTCAGCCGCTCGAACATCGCAGTGACGCCGCGCAGCGGGCGGCCCCACTCCTCGTCGTGGTACGCGACGTACTCGGGTGCGGTGCCGGCCCAGCCACAGCGGGTGCGACCGTCTCCCGGCTCGAGGGTCACCGCTCCCCTTCCGCCCGCACACCGGGTGCGGACGGCGCCGCCTCGAGAGTGGACTCCAGCTCCGCCACCCTGGCGAGCAGGCCGTCCCGCAGCGCGTCGGCGCGGTCCAGCTCCTCGGCGAGCCGCTCGAGCACCCAGTCCACCTCGTCCATCCGGTATCCGCGCAGCGCCTGCTGGAAGCGCAGCTCGCGCACATCATCGCCGTCGATCTCGCCGGCCGGTAACCGGGTGGGCGTGGCGCCCGGCGGCAGCGGCGCCAGCTCCTCGCCGCGGCCGAACACGAGCGCCGCCAACCCGAACAGCGCGGCCCCGACCGCCGCGACGACCAGAAGGTAGATCAGCGCGGTCCCCACCTGGACGATCCCATCACGCTGGCCCGATCAGCGCATAGTCCCCCCGCCGGGAGTCCGTTGCGGGTATCGCCCGATCCGGTTTCCCGCTGGTCGTGGCGGCCCTCGCACCGGACGCGGTCGGGCGGCTCGCCGGTGCGCTCAGCGGGGAGCCGGACCGTCGAGATGTGTGGCGGACTCCCGGCGGAGGGCGCTCGTCACCTCTTCGATGGGGGGCCGATCGGCCACGCCCACCGGCGTGACGGACGGCAGCCACTCCCCCTCCACCTGCACGAACTGGGTGAGCACGCCGCCCGCGTCCGGCACGTCACAGCGGGCGAGCGCCACCGCGAGGATCTGGCGCGCCATCACCCCCAGCTGCAGGAGCGACCGGTTGCGGTGCTTGCGCACGCCGAGGTTGACCTGGGCGAGCCCGGCCAGGCCGAGCCGCGCGTGGGTGTCGAGCAGCAGCCCGATCTCCACGCCGTACCCGGGGGCGAAGGACACCGATTCCAGGAGCTGCCGGGTGCCGGCGTACTCGCCGCCCAGCGGCTGCACGACCCCGGCCAGCTCCGGGCGCAGCGCGGCGAGCAGTGGGCGCACGAGCAGCTCCGTGACGCGCCCGCCGCCGCTGTCGGTCACCGTGGTCTCCAGGCGCAGCGGGCGCCGGTAGAAGCCCTTCACCAGCGCCACGCCGGGTTCGGTGAGCAACGGCCCGAGCAGTGCCGGCACGAAGCCGGGATCGAAGTCGACGAGGTCGGAGTCGAGGTAGCAGACGATGTCGCCGGTCGTGGCCGCCAGCGCGCGCCACAGCACCTCGCCCTTGCCCGACACCGGCGGGAACCCGGGCAGCACGTCGGTGCGCAGCACCACGCGCGCGCCGGCGGCTGCGGCCAGCTCCACCGTGCGGTCGGTCGATCCGGAGTCGGCGACCACCAGCTCGTCGACGAGCGGGGAGCCCCCGCGCGTCAGCGGCAGGATCGCGGCCACGATTCCCCCGACCGTGGCCTCCTCGTCCAGGGCCGGCAGCACGACCGACACCCGCCGGCCCGACTTCGCGGCCACCAGCTCCTCGATGCTCCAGCTGGGGTCCTGCCACGTCCGCCGGACGAACCACTCCTCGATGATCGGGTCCACGCGCCTCACCTCTTCTAAGGAAGCGTCCGCACCACACGTGCGGGTGGGCGATCTCCGATGATCGACGCGACCATGTCGACGGTCCGGCGGGCCTGCCGGACCTCGTGCACCCGGAAGATGCGCGCACCGTGCCACGCGCAGACGGCCACCGTCGCCATCGTGCCCTCGAGGCGCTCCTGCGTCGGCAGCCCCAGCGTCTCACCGACGAAGTCCTTGTTGGAAGGCGCGACCAGCACCGGCCGGCCCAGCCGCACGAGCTCGTCGAGGCGCCGGGTGAGCTCGAGCGAGTGCCAGGTGTTCTTGTTGAAGTCGTGGCCGGGGTCCAGCACGATCCGGTCCGGCGCCACGCCCGCGGCCAGCGCCCGCTCCGCGAGCGCGCCGAGGAACCGGGTGACCTCGCCGAGGAGGTCCGGGTACCGCACGCGGCGGGTGTAGGTGCGCGGGGTGAGCCCGCCGGTGTGGGTGCACACCAGGCTCGCCCCGAACTCGGCGGCCACCTCGGCGAGCCGCGGGTCGTGCCCGCCCCACGCGTCGTTCACGACGTCGGCACCCGCCGGCAGCACGGCGCGGGCCACCTCGGCGCGCCAGGTGTCGATGCTGATCGCGACATCCGGGTGCTTCTCCCGCACGCACCGCACCAGCGGCTCGATCCGGGCGATCTCCTGCGCGGGTGTGACCTCGGGACCGAGGCCCGCCTTCACCCCGCCGACATCGATGACGTCCGCACCGTCGGCCACCATCTCGGTCACCTGCTCCAGGGCCGGCTGGAGTGTGAACGCGCGCCCGCGGTCGTAGAACGAGTCGGGCGTGGCGTTGACGATCCCCATGACGAGCCGGGCAGAGTCGTCGTACGTGCGGGCGCCGAGCCGCACGTCAGGTGTCCGCGGGTTTTGCGCAGGCGTCCAGCGCCGTGGCCACGTCGGTGGCGACCACGAGCCGCTCGATCGCCTCGGGCTGCACGAACCCCCGCCCTCCCAGCTCGCGCACCCACTCCAGCAGCCCGGCGTAGTGCCCGTCCGGGTCGAGCAGCACCACGGGCTTGCTGTGCATGCGGAGGTAGCCCGCCGTCCACACCTCGAACAGCTCCTCGCACGTGCCCACGCCGCCGGGCAGCGCGAGGAACGCGTCGGCGTGGGCCTCCATGAGCGCCTTCCGCTCGCGCATCGTCTCGACGATGAGCAGCTCGTCGGAGTCGTGGTCGGCCCACTCCCGGTCGACGAGCGCCTGCGGGATCACCCCGGTGGTACGCGCCCCTCCCGCCCGGGCCGCCGCACCTACGGCGCCCATCATCGCGGCCTTCCCGCCGCCGGACACGAGCTGCCAACCGCGCGCCGCGATCTGGCTGCCCACATCGGCGGCGAGGCGCAGGTAGCGCTCGGGCAGGCCTTCGATCGACCCGCAGTAGACGCAGACGGCCAGCGGCCCGCTCATCGCACGTCCTCGCTGACGCTCGGCCGGCCCATCGCGAAATAACGCAGCGCGCAGGCGCTGTGACATTGCTTCACTCGCTGACGCTCGTTCAGTGGGTCTCCTCCCATGCCCGCCATGCCTCTTGCACGATCGACACGGCGTCGTCGACGTCGTCGGTGAGGTGCAGCAGGGCGATGTCCTTCTCGCCCACCTTGCCGCTGTCGAGCACGGTCTTGGCGATCCAGTCGTACAGGCCGCCCCAGTACTCACTGCCCAGCAGTACCACCGGGAACTTGGTGACCTTCTTCGTCTGCACCAGCGTGAGCGCCTCGAACAGCTCGTCGAGGGTGCCGAACCCGCCGGGTAGGCAGACGAACGCCTGCGAGTACTTCACGAACATGGTCTTGCGGGCGAAGAAGTAGCGGAAGTTGATGCCCAGGTCGACCCAGTCGTTGAGGCCCTGCTCGAACGGCAGCTCGATGCCCAGGCCCACGGAGAGCCCGCCCGCCTCGGAGCAGCCCTTGTTGGCCGCCTCCATCGCACCGGGGCCACCGCCGGTGATCACCGCGAAGCCGGCCTCGGCCAGCGCCGTGCCCAGCGCCCGGCCCTGCGCGTACTCGAGATGGTCACGGGGTGTGCGCGCCGAGCCGAACACGGTGACCGCGCGTGGCAGCTCCGCGAGCATCCCGAAGCCCTCGACGAACTCGGCCTGGATGCGCATGACCCGCCACGGGTCGGTGTGCACCCAGTCGCTCGGCCCGCGTGAGTCGAGCAGCCGCTGGTCGGTGGTGGTCGGCTCGTTGCGCCGCTCGCGGCGCAGCACCACCGGGCCTCTTTGCTTCTCGTCGGGGCGCCGGTCCGGGCTCGTGCTCATGGCCGCCAGGGTAATGAGCGCCTGTGTCAGCCGAGGAAACGGCGGAGGACGTCCAGTGCCTCAGTGATCTTGCGCGGGTCGACGTGCTCGTCCCGGGTGTGGGCGAGGTTCGGGTCGCCCGGACCGTAGTTCAGCGCCGGGATGCCGAGCGCGGCGAAACGCGCCACGTCGGTCCAGCCGAGCTTGGCGGTGGGTTCGGCGCCGGTGGCGGCGAGGAACTCCTGCGCGGCGGGCGCGGCGAGACCGGGCAGCGCGCCGGGCGACAGGTCGGTGAGGACGACCTCGAAGCCGTCGAACACCTCGCGCACGTGCTTCTCGGCCGCCGCCACGTCCCGGTCGGGGGCGAAGCGGAAGTTGACCGTGACCACGCACTCGTCGGGCACCACGTTGCCCGCCACCCCGCCCGCGATCCGCACGGCCTGCAGGCCCTCGCGGTACCGGCAGCCGTCGATGTCGACCTCCCGGGCGGAGTACGTGGCGAGCCGGTGCAGCACCCGCTCGGCGGCGTGCACGGCGTTCTCCCCCAGCCACGACCGCGCCGAATGCGCGCGCCGCCCGCGGACGGTGATCTCGACGCGCAACGTGCCCTGGCAACCGGCCTCGACGGCGCCGTTCGTCGGCTCGCCGAGGATCGCGAGGTCGGCGACGAGCCAGTCGCGGTGCTCGCGCTCGATCCGCCCGAGCCCGTTGCGCGTGGCCTCCACCTCCTCGCAGTCGTAGAAGACGAACGTGAGGTCGTGGCGGGGCTCGGGCAGCGCGACCGCGAGGTGGGCGAACACGGCGTCGCCCGCCTTCATGTCCGAGGTGCCGCAGCCGTAGAGCCGGTCGCCGGCGCGCCGGCTCGGCACGTTGTCGGCGATCGGCACGGTGTCGATGTGCCCGGCCAGCAGCACCCGCTTCTCACGGCCCAGCCCGGTGCGCGCCAGCACCGCGTCGCCGGAGCGCAGCACCTCCAGGTGCGGGGCCTGGGTGCGCAGGGCGGCCTCGAGCAGGTCTGCGAGCTGCCTCTCGTCCCCGGAGACGCTGGGCACGTCCACGAGCGCGGCGCAGAGCTCGACGGGATCACCGGCAAGGTCCAGGGAGTGCACGTCACGAACGCTACTGGCCACACTTCACACACCGCGGATGGCCTTCACACAGGGCCGGCCCTGTGTGAAGGCGGGGCGCGATGTGTGAAGTCGCTCCGCCCGCGTCCTACCTCCGGGCCGCGGGCCGTTAGCGTGAGGCCGTGAGCAGCGCACTTCGCATCGAGGGGGCCTCCGGTACCGGCCTGGCCACCGTCACCGCAGATGGCACCGTCCTGGACACCTGGTACCCCGCCCCCGCGCTGGGCGCGGACGCACCGGATGTCACCGCGGACCTGGAGCCGCTGGTGGGCACGGACGACGCCCGCGGCGTCAGCACCGTCGTGGTCCGCACCGCGATCGCCTCGCTCGCCGACCCGCCCGCCGACGCCCAGGACGCCTACCTGCGGCTGCACCTGCTGAGCCACCGCCTGGTCGCTCCGCACGAGGCCAACATGGCCGGCATCTTCGGCGTGCTCGCCAACGTCGTGTGGACGAGCCAGGGCCCGTGCCCGGTGCCGGGCTTCGAGCTCACCCGTGCCCGGCTGCGCGCCCGCGGCCCGGTGGCCGTGTACGGCGTCGACAAGTTCCCCCGGATGGTCGACTACGTGGTGCCCGGGGGCGTCCGCATCGCCGACGCCGACCGCGTCCGGCTCGGGGCCCACCTCGCTGCCGGCACCACGGTGATGCACGAGGGATTCGTCAACTACAACGCCGGCACCCTCGGCGCGTCGATGGTCGAGGGGCGCATCTCCGCCGGTGTCGTCGTGGGCGACGGCTCCGACGTCGGCGGCGGCGCGTCGATCATGGGCACGCTCTCCGGCGGCGGCAAGGAGGTGATCTCGGTGGGCGAGCGGTGCCTGATCGGCGCCAACGCCGGGATCGGCGTCTCCCTCGGCGACGACTGCGTGGTGGAGGCCGGCCTGTACGTCACCGCGGGCACCAAGGTCACCCTGCCGGACGGGAGCACGACTCCCGCCCGCACGCTGTCCGGCGAGAGCGGCATCCTGCTGCGCCGCAACTCCGTCACCGGCACGGTCGAGGCCCTGCCCCGCACCGGCGAGGGCATCGCCCTGAACGAGGCTCTCCACAGCAACTGACGCCCCGGGATTGCAGCAAAGCCACTTTCCTGCAACGTGGTTGCGTGAAAGTGGCTTTGCTGCAACTCGGGCTCGGTGCGGGTCAGCCCTTCAGGCGCTCCGCCGCCGCCTCGACCCGCTCGTCCGTGGCGGTGAGGGCCACGCGCACGTGCTGGGCGCCGGTCGGGCCGTAGAAGTCGCCGGGCGCCACCAGGATCCCGGCCTCGGCGAGGCGCCGTACCGTCACGCGGCCCGGTTCGTCGGCGGTGGCCCACAGGTAGAGGCCCGCCTCGGAGTGTTCGATCCGGTACCCGGCCGCCTCGAACGCGGCGCGCAGCGCGGGCCCGGCGCCGGCTGTAGACCTGCGCCTGCGCAGCGACGTGCGCGTCGTCGGTGGCGGCCGCTTCCATCGCCGCCTGCACCGGCCGGGGCACGATCATTCCGGCGTGCTTGCGCACCTCGAGCAGGTCGGCGACGAGCCGCGGGTCACCGGTGACGAACCCGGCGCGGTAGCCGGCGAGGCTGGAGGACTTCGACATCGAGTGGACGGCGAGCAGCCCTTCGTGCGATCCGCAGCAGACGTCGGGGTGCAGCACCGAGGGGGCGGAACCGTCCGACAGGGACAGGTAGCACTCGTCCGACGCCACGACGGCGCCCCGCTCGCGCGCCCAGTGGACGACCTTACGCAGGTGCTCGGCCGGCAGTACCCGGCCGGTGGGGTTCGACGGCGAGTTCAGCCACACCAGCGCCACGCGGCGCGGGCCGAGCGCGGCGGTGGAGTCGGACCGGACGAGCTGCGCTCCGGCGAGCCGGACTCCCACCTCGTAGGTGGGGTAGGCGAGCTCGGGGATCACCACCGTGTGCTCGGCGCCGAGCCCGAGCAGCGTGGGCAGCCAGGCGACGAGCTCCTTGGACCCGATGGTCGGCAGCACCGGGACCGGGTCGACGGTGACCCCGAACCGGCGGGCCAGCGATCCGGCGATCGCCGCGCGCAACGACTCGGGACCGTGGGTGGTCGGGTAACCGGGGGCGTCGGCCGCCGGGCCGGCGAGCGCGGCGCGCACCGAGGCCGGGACGGGGTCGACGGGGGTGCCGACCGACAGGTCGACGATCCCTCCGGGATGAGCGGCGGCGAGCGCCTTGTCCTCGGCGAGGCTGTCCCAGGGGAAGTCCGGGAGTGCGGCCCTCACTCGTCGTGCTGCTGCGGCGGCAGGCTCAGGCCGGGTTCGACGTCCCGATTGACCTTGCCGACCTTCGAGGCACCGCCGGGCGAGCCCAGCTCGTCGAAGAAGTCGACGTTGGCCTTGGTGTAGGCGGTCCACTGCTCGGGGACGTCGTCCTCGTAGTAGATCGCCTCGACGGGGCAGACCGGCTCGCACGCACCGCAGTCGACGCATTCGTCGGGGTGGATGTAGAGCATCCGCCCGCCTTCGTAGATGCAGTCCACCGGACACTCTTCGATACACGCCTTGTCGAGCAGGTCGACGCAGGGCTCGGCGATCACGTAGGTCACGGGTGGTCCTCCACGCGGGCGAACTAGGGACTTCCACAGTATGTATCGCGCTGTGAGCGAAGTGGGAGCCGGGGCATGTGAGAAACCCGTCGAAGAAGGAGCGCACGATGGTCCGGTGGAGATCCCGGAGGAGCTGATAGGCGCGCGCGTGGCGTTGCGGCACCGCATCGGCGAGCGCGCCGGCCGGCCGCTCCTCACCGACGCCGTCGGGGAGCTCGCCGCGGCCGGCGCCGGCGCCGTGATCGTGCAGACGCGGGGCGGCCCGGTGCGCGTCGAGCGCTCGTCCGTCGTCGCGGTGCGCGCCGTGCCGCCCGCGCCGCCGCGCCGGGCCCCGCTCGCCGCGGTCGTCCGGCTGGAGGGGCTGTGCGCGGACGCCTGGCCCGCGCAGGCCGAGCGGCCGCTCGGGGCGTGGCGGATGCGCGCAGCGGGCGACTACACCGCGCGGGCGAACTCGGCTCTCGCGCTCGGCAGCCCGGGCCTGCCCATGGCGGAGGCGCTGGCAGAGGTGCGCCGCTTCGCCGGCGAGCACGCCGTGCCGTCCCGCGTGCAGGTGCCCGTCGGTTCCCCGTGGGATCGCGCCGTGGCGGCCGAGGGCTGGGTGCTGAACGTCGGGCACGCGAAGGGCGCCGAGGTGTCGGTGATGGTCGCGCCCGTGTCCGATCTCGAGCCGCCGCCCGGCCTGCGCATCGAACTGCCGTCCCGGCCGACCGCCGACTGGTGGCGGCTCGCCACCGGCGGCCCTCCCACCCCGGCCCAGGAGCGGGTGCTCGCCGGTGCCCCCGACACCGCGTTCGGCATGCTGCGCGACCCCGGCGGCGCGGTACTCGGGCAGGTGCGGGCCGCCGTCGTCGCCGACCACGTGCACGTCTCGATGCTCGAGGTCGTGCCTGCGGCCCGCCGCCGCGGGCACGCCAGCGCCCTCCTCGCCGCCGCCGCGGCCTGGGGTCGCGAGCAGGGCGCCCGGTGGGCGGTACTGCAGGTGGCCCTCCAGAACGAGGGCGCCCGCACGCTCTACGACCGCCTCGGTTACGTCGAGCACCATCGCTACCGCTACCTGGTGCCACCCGCCTGACCCGCCCACGCACCCCTTCCGCGCCGACGCGGCCCGTCGACGCGTGGCGTGAGCCGACAGGGGGTGCGCGGCCGGAGACCGGGTGCGTGACGCGCCACCGGAGGCCGGCGGCCCGCTCGACGGCGCGGCGCACCCGGCTTGCGCCGACGCTTCCCGTGTCTGCCCACGCCACCCGTCGACGCGTGGCGTGGACCGACCAGGGGTGCGCCGGCCGAGGCGCCGTGCGTCAGCGGCCAGGCCTCGCGAGGCGCTTCTCGGCCTCGCGGGCCGCCTTCTTGAGGCCGGACCACTCACCGAAGTACTTCCCGACCGCCCCGACCACCGGCAGCATGCCGAGGCCCTCGTGCAGCAGGTTGCCGTGCGGGCGCTTGTCGAGCTCGTCCTCCACGGCGAACAGCGCGCGGCCCAGCCGCCAGACCGCCCCCGCCACCCGGGCGAGGCTGGGTGCGGCGGAGGGATTCGCCAGGTCGCCGGTGAGTTCGGCCGCGCGGGCGTCGGCAGCCGCATCCTCGGTGCCGGTGGCGGCCGACACGGCGAGCTCTCGGTGGCAGAGCACCGCCCCCAGCAGGTTGACCAGCTCGTCCTCGTCCCGGACGCCGTACTCACCCGCGATGGCGACCAGCAGCAGGCCCTGCCCCGCGGCCCCCACCGCCTTGGAGACGGGCAGCCGGTTGGCGAGCGCCCCGCCCAGTCCGGGCACGGCGGCGATCAGCGTGGTGAACCGCCCGACCCGGTACACCCACCAGCGGCTGCGGGCCGGGACGTCCATCGCCGCCCACGCGGCGGTGCCCGGGACCTCGACGGCGGCGAGCGCGTCGAGGACCCTGTCCCGGAGCCCGCGCTCCTCGGCGGGCGCATCCCCGTTGTGGGCGGCCCGGGAGCGGAGGCCGAACGGGTCGGACTCGCGCAGCGCGTCGAGTACGGGGCGGGTGGCACGCACGAACGGCCGGAGGACCGCGATGATCGCCCGGTCCGGAATGGCCTCACCCACCGGCGGCCCGATCGCGGTACTCCCGTTCCAGCACCGCGCGCAGCGCCCACAGGCCTGAGCCGATCCCGAAGAAGGCCAGCGCCAGCGACAGCCAGTTCGCCAGCAGCATGGAGTCGCCGCCGGGGCCGAAGAGCCCCAGCACGCCGACCGCCACCACCCATGCCACGAGCGGCGCACCCGCCACCGCGGGCCGCGAGTCGATCTCGCCGGCCTGCCGCACGAGCCACGGCAGTACCAGGACCGACAGCACGATGCCCATCGGCACGGGGATGCCGTTGGTGTAGAGCGGCGTGAACATCAGCCCGAACGCCCCGAGCAGCAAGCCGTCGGCGACGAGGAGCACGAGCAGCACGGCGTCGGGCACCAGCGGTCGGGCCGGCTCCGGCGCCAGCACGTTTTCCGCGGTCTCACCCATGGTCCGCTCAGTCATCCACGCTCTCTCCGAACAGGTCGTCGACCGGCGCAGCGCCGCCATCTGCCGGGATGAACTCCTCGACGTCGAGCAGCGGCTGCGCGACGAAGTTGCTCACCGCGAACGCCGTGACCTCGCCGTCCGACCACACCGCCACCTGCGTGGCGTGCGCGCGCATGGCCTCGACGCGGGCCGCCCGCTGTGCGGAGACGTCGAGCCGCACGCCGATCGCCTCGTCCGGCACGCTGGGCAGCGCGTCCGGCTCGGGCATCCGGAACGGCAGCCCGTCCCGGCCGGCCAGCTTCGTCAGCCCGGTGTCGAGGGTGGACCGGCCGACCACCGTGCAGAACATGCGGGCAGGCACGCGGCGCACGGCGGCGGCGGTGATCTCGTGGGCCCGGACGTGGTCGGGGTGCCCGTAGCCGCCGTCGGCGCCGTACGTGACCACGACCTGCGGGCGCACGTCCTCCAGCACGGCGACGAGCTGGTCGACCTGCTCGTCGAACGCGTCCAGCCGGGCGAGGGCCCGGGGGTGCAGCCGTTCGGGCATGGCCGCCCGCACTCCGTGCCCGGCGAGCGCCATCCCCGAGTCGCGCCAGCGGCCGATCCCGCCGAGGTAGCGGTGGTCGCGAACGCCGAGCGCGGCGCACGCGGCGGCGAGCTCGCCGGCGCGGTAGCCGCCGAGCTGGTCGCCGCGCTCGGGCGCGAGCTCGGCGAGCTCGGCGGGGATCACCTCCCCCTGCTCCCCGAGGGTGCAGGTGACGAGGGTGACGGCCGTGTCGGGGTCGGTGGCGTAGCGCGCGATCGTGCCGCCCGTGGAGAGCGTCTCGTCGTCGGGGTGGGCGTGCACCAGGAGCAGCCTCCGCCGTGCCGGGGGTGGCATCACGATCGCACTCTACGTGCGCGGCTCGGGCGGTGTCGGGCGGCGCCCGACCAGGCACGCAACTGATTTGTGACCTGAAGGAGGTGAACAGAAACGATTCGGACAGATACTGTCCGGCCCCAACATCACCCGGAGATACGGCGGACGCACCATCTGCGCCCCCCGTTCGGAGGATATGGGGGCCCATGCGAGCACGACGAGCAGCCGTCTGGACGGCCGTACCACTGTCCGTCGCCCTGATCACCACCGCGTGCGGCGGTGGCGGCGAGCCAGGTGGGGACGCCACGGCACCGGGTGATGCCACGATCAGTGTCAACGGCACCGAGCCGGAGAACCCGCTCGTGCCCGGCAACACGAACGAGACCGGCGGCGGGAAGATCATCGACGCGCTGTTCAGCCCGCTCGTCGAGTACGACCCGACCACCGCCGAGCCGGCCAACATGGTGGCCGAGTCGATCGAGACCGCCGACTCGCAGGTCTACACGATCACGCTGAAGGACGGCTGGACGTTCCACGACGGCACCCCGGTCACCGCGCAGAGCTTCGTCCGGTCCTGGAACTACACCGCCTACTCCCCCAACGGCCAGCAGAACGGCTCCTTCTTCTCCCAGATCCAGGGCTTCGACCAGGTCCACACCGAGGACCCGGACGGCACCGCCGGCCCGCAGACGGCGCCACAGCCGGCCGCGCAGGAGATGTCGGGCCTGCGGGTGGTGGACGACCGGACCTTCGAGGTCACCTTGTCCGCGCCGTTCGTGGTGTTCCCGACCATGCTGGGCTACCGCGCGTTCTCGCCTCTCCCGGACGTGTTCTTCAACGACAAGGCCGCGTTCGAGGCCAACCCGATCGGCAACGGGCCGTTCCGCTTCGTCTCCCGCCAGCCGGGCGTCAACATCACCGTCGAGCGCTACGAGGAGTGGCCGGGTTCGCCGCGGCCCACCATCGGTGGGGTCGAGTTCCGCTTCTACGAGTCCGCCGAGGCGGCGTACGCCGACGTGGTGGCGAACAACCTCGACTTCATCGAGGTCATCCCGCCGTCCGGCATCGCGGGCAACCTCTACCAGACCGACCTCGCGAACCGCAGCGTCTCCCGGACCTACCTCGGCGTGCAGCGCCTCGGCTTCCCGCTCTACGACGCCCGCTACCAGAACCCGCAGCTGCGTCAGGCCATCTCGATGGCGATCGACCGGGAGCAGGTCAACCAGCAGATCTTCGGCGGTACCCGGCCGCCCGCGGACGGCCTCGTCGCCCCCGACGTGCCGGGCCGCGTCGCGAACCAGTGCGGCGAGCTGTGCACGTTCCAGCCGGAGCGGGCGCGGCAGATGTTCCAGGCCACCGGGTTCCAGGGCCCGATCGAGATCACCTCGAACGCCGACTCCGGCAACGCCGAGTGGATCCAGGCCACCTGCGTGTCGATCAGCAACGCGCTCGGCGTGCAGTGCAACTTCGTGCCGGTGCCCACGTTCGGCGAGATCCGCTCGGCGATCAACGCCCGGCAGATGAACCGGATCTACCGCAGCAGCTGGGTGGCGGACTACCCGTCGATCGAGAACTTCCTCAACCCGCTGTACCGCACGGGCGGTTCGACGAACGACGGCGAGTACTCCAACCCGGCGGTCGACGCGCTGCTGGCCCGCGCGGACGCGGCCCCGTCCACGGAGGAGGGCAACGCCATCTACCAGGAGGCCGAGCGCCTGATCATCCAGGACATGCCCGCGATCCCGGTGTACTTCCAGTCGTTCCAGGCCGGCTGGTCGGACCGGATGCAGACCGTCACGGTCACGCCGTTCCGCGAGCTCGACCTGGAGAGCGTCACGGTCTCGGAGTAAGGACCGCGGCAACGCGGATGGCGGCCGGGCCCCACCGGCCGCCGTCCGCCGTCGCGATCGGAAGGCGGCACTCTTGGGGCGCTACATCCTTCGACGGCTCGTCCAGCTCGTCCCGGTGTTCATCGGGACGACGTTCCTCATCTACCTGCTCGTCTGGGCTCTGCCCGGCGACCCGTTCGCCGGCAAGTGCGGCGAGCGGGCCTGCCCGGACGCCTACGTCACGCGCATGCGCGAGGAGTTCCACCTCGACGAGAACGTGGTCGTCCAGTACGTCCGATACCTCGGCAACCTGCTGCAGGGCGACTTCGGCGAGACGTTCTCCGGCACGTCGGTCGGCGAGCTGATCGCGGCCGCCTACCCGGTCACGCTGCGGCTGGCCATCGTCGCGCTACTGATCGAGGCCGTCATCGGGCTGCTCGCGGGCATCCTCACCGGCCTGCGCTCGGGCGGCTTCCTCGACAACCTCGTGCTGGTCTCCACGCTGTTCCTGATCTCGATCCCGGTGTTCGTCACCGGGTACGTGCTGCAGACCGTGCTCGGACTGCGGCTGGGGATCATCTCCCCGACCGTCTCCGCCGACGCCGGGTTCGCGGAGCTGATCGTGCCCGGCTTCGTGCTGGCCAGCCTGTCGATGGCGTACGTGGCCCGGCTCACCCGCACCTCCATCGCGGAGAACCGGCGCTCGGACTACGTCCGCACCGCCGTCGCGAAGGGTCTCGAGCCGCGCCGGGTGGTCGGCGTGCACCTGCTGCGCAACTCGCTCATCCCGGTCGTCACATTCCTCGGTGTCGACCTGGGTTCGCTCATGAGCGGCGCGATCGTCACCGAGGGCATCTTCAACATCCGCGGCATCGGCGGCCTGATCTTCCGCTCCATCTCGCTGCGGGAGGGCGCCACCGTCACCGGGGTGGTCGTCCTGCTCGTGATCGTCTACCTGCTGATGAACCTGCTGGTGGACGTGATCTACGCAGTTCTCGACCCGAGGATCCGCTATGTCTGACCCCAGCATGCTGGGCTCCGCGGTGGCGGACCCCGCCTCGAAGCCCACGAGCGGCGACGCCCCCGACCGGGCGCGCAGCCTCGCCTCCGACGCCTGGCACGACCTGCGCAGACGCCCGCTGTTCCTGATCTCGGTGGCGCTGATCGCGTTCCTGCTGGTGCTCTCGGCCTTCCCGCAGCTGTTCACCTCCGCCGACCCGAGCGCAGGCGACCTCGCCCGCAGCCGGCAACCACCGTCGGCGCAGGCGTGGTTCGGTTACGACCTGCTCGGCCGCGACGTGTACGCCCGCACGATCTACGGCACCCGCGTGTCGATCGTCGTCGGAGTGCTCGCCACGACGTTCACCGTGCTCCTCGGCGGCACTCTCGGCATGCTCGCCGGGTACCACGGCGGCTGGCTCGACAACCTGGTCTCCCGGCTCACCGACGTCGTCTTCGGTCTGCCGTTCGTGCTCGGCGCCATCGTGATCCTCTCCAGCTTCCGCGAGGCAATCGGCGAGGGCGCCGTCGGCATCACCGCGCTCGTGGTGCTGACGATGGCGGCGCTGTCGTGGCCGGTGTCGATGAGGATCACGCGTTCGGCCGCCATCGCTGCTCGCAACCAGGACTACGTCCGTGCGGCACGCGCACTCGGCGCCGGCCCGGCGCGGGTGATCTGGCGGCACATGCTGCCCAACTGCCTCGCCCCCGTGCTGGTCTACGCCACGATCGCGCTCGGCGCCTTCATCGGGATCGAGGCCACGCTGTCGTTCCTCGGCATCGGGCTGCGCGAGCCCGTCGTCTCGTGGGGAGTGATGATCAGCGAGGCGCGCGACTACCTGCGGGTGGCCCCGTTCCTGCTGCTGTTCCCCGCCGCGTTCCTCGCCGTCACGGTGCTCGCCTTCGTGATGCTGGGCGACGCGGTGCGCGAGGCGTTCGACCCGAAGGGCCGCTGATGCCGACGACCCCGCTGCTCGAGGTGGACGGCCTGCGCGTGGAGTTCCGCACGCGCGACGGCGTGGCGCACGTGCTCAACGGCGTCGACTACCACGTGGACGCCGGCGAGACGCTCGCCGTGCTCGGCGAGTCCGGGTCGGGCAAGAGCGTCACCGCCAACACGATCATGGGGATCCTGGAGAGCCCGCCCGGCGTCGTCACCGGCGGCGCGGTGCGCTACCGCGGCGAGGACTTGCTCACCGCGACCCCGACGCGGCGCAGGGAACTGCGCGGCGAGCACATAGCGATGATCTTCCAGGACGCGCTCTCGGCGCTGAACCCCGTGTTCACCGTCGGGTTCCAGATCGGTGAGCAGCTGCGCACGCGGCGCGGGATGAACCGCCGGGACGCCGAGAAGCGGGCCGTGGAGCTGCTGGACCTGGTGGGCATCCCGGGCGCACGGCAACGGGTGCGCGACCACCCCCACCAGTTCTCCGGGGGCATGCGGCAGCGCGTCATGATCGCGATGTCGCTCGCGCTCGACCCCGACGTCCTCATCGCCGACGAGCCGACCACAGCGCTGGACGTCACGGTGCAGGCCCAGATCATGGACCTGCTCGCCGAGATCCAGGCCGAGCGGCACATGGGCCTGATCCTCATCACGCACGACCTGGGCGTGGTGGCGGAGGTGGCCGACCGGATCGCCGTGATGTACGCGGGCCGGATCGTCGAGCACGCGGACGTGCACTCCCTCTACGCCAACCCGTGCCACCCCTACACCCGCGCGCTGCTGGAGTCGATCCCGCGCGTCGACACCAAGGGCACCACCCTGGCGGCCATCCGCGGGCTGCCACCCAGCCTCACCCACATCCCGTCCGGCTGCCCGTTCCACCCGCGCTGCCCGATGGCGGTGGACCGCTGCCAGGAGGAGCTGCCGCCCCTGGAGGTACTGCCGTCCGAGACACTGCCGTCCGGGCGGTCGTCCGCGTGCTTGTTCGCCGAGGAGCTGGTGGCCCGATGACGGACGTCATCCTCGAGGTGGAGGACCTCGTCAAGCACTTCCCGGTGCAGCTCGGCGTCGTGCTCAAGCGCACCGTGGGGCAGGTGCGGGCGGTCGACGGGGTGTCGTTCGACCTGCGGAAGGGCGAGACGCTCGGCGTGGTCGGCGAGTCCGGCTGCGGGAAGTCGACGCTGGCCCAGGTGCTGATGCGGCTGGAGCCGCCCACGGCGGGTCGGGTCCGGTTCCACGGGGAGGACATCTTCGCGAAGCGGGGCAGGGCGCTGCAGGCCCTGCGCCGGTCGATCCAGATCGTGCTGCAGGACCCGTACACGTCGCTGAACCCGCGCATGACCGTCGGCGACATCGTCGGCGAACCGTTCGACATCCACCCCGACGTCGCCCCGAAGGGCGCGCGGCGCAAGAAGGTGCAGGAGCTGCTCGACGTCGTCGGGCTCAACCCCGAGCACATCAACCGCTACCCGCACCAGTTCTCCGGAGGCCAGCGCCAGCGCATCGGGATCGCCCGGGCGCTCGCGCTGAAGCCCGAAGTGATCATCTGCGACGAGCCGGTGTCGGCGCTCGACGTGTCGATCCAGGCGCAGGTGATGAACCTGCTGGACGAGCTGCAGCGCGAGTTCGGGCTCTCCTACCTCTTCATCGCCCACGACCTGTCGGTGGTGCGCCACCTGTCGGACCGGGTGGCCGTCATGTACCTGGGCAAGATCGTGGAGATCGGCCCGGAGGACGAGATCTACAGCCGCCCCGCCCACCCGTACACGCAGGCCCTGCTCTCGGCCGTGCCGGTGCCCGACCCGGCGGTCCGCGCCGCCCGCGCCCGGATCCGGCTCGTCGGCGACGTCCCGAGCCCGGTCAACCCGCCGAGCGGCTGCCGGTTCCGCACCCGCTGCTGGAAGGCCACGGAGATCTGCGAGGACGAGGAGCCCGCGCTCGTCGTCCGCAGCGGCGGGCACCACCCCAGCGCCTGCCACCACGCGGAGGAGCAGCACCTGCTCCCGTCGACCTGATCGGTCCGAGTCCGGACTAGAGGAGGGTTCTGCGCTCCGCGTAGTGGCACGCCGCGGGGTGGCCGTGGCCTCGATCCACCAGCTCCGGCGGCTGTTCCACACACGCCCGGCGCTCGGACTCGCTGAGCTCGTTCGCGAACTTGGGGCACCGGGTGCGGAAGCGGCAGCCGCTGGGCGGGTCGGCGGGGCTGGGCACGTCGCCGACCACGGTGATCCGCTCGCGGGCGCGCTCCTTGCGCGGGTCCGGCAGCGGGATCGCGGAGATCAGGGCCTGCGTGTAGGGGTGGGCCGGGGCTTCGAACAGCTCCTGGGACGTGCCCGTCTCGACGATCGTGCCGAGGTACATCACGGCGATGCGATCGGCGATGTGGCGCACCACGGACAGATCGTGCGAGACGAAAAGGTAGGACAGGCCGAGCTCGCTCTGCAGCTCGTCGAGGAGGTTCAGCACGCCTGCCTGGATGGAGACGTCGAGCGCGGACACCGGCTCGTCGAGCACCAGCACCTTGGGCCGCAGTGCGAGTGCCCGGGCCACCCCGATGCGCTGGCGCTGGCCGCCGGAGAACTCGTGCGGGAACCGGTTGCCGTGCTCGGGCTTGAGCCCGACGGTGCGCAGCAGGTCGCGCACGACGGCACGGCCCTCGTCGCCGTAGCGGCCGTGGATGCGCAGCGGCTCGGCGACGATCTCGTTGACCGGCATCCGCGGGTCGAGCGAGGCGTACGGGTCCTGGAACACGATCTGCAGGTCGCGGCGCAGTGACCGCATCTCGGAGTGGGAGAGCGACGTGAGCTCGCGGCCCTGGTAGCGCACCTCCCCGGAGGTGGCCGGCTGCAGGTTCAGCAGCACGCGGGCCGTGGTGCTCTTGCCGCACCCCGACTCGCCGACGAGGCCGAGGGTCTCGCGCTCGGCGAGGTCGAACGAGACGCCGCAGACCGCGTGCACCTCCCCGACCTGGCGGCGCAGCAGCCCGCGGGAGCGCACCGGGAAGTGCTTGACGAGGTTGCGCACGCTCAGCACGGGCGGGGCGGCGACCGGGGTGGAGGTCATGATGGCTGGTCCTGCGTGTCGAGATCGGTGGTCTCGCGCACGAACTCCGCGAGCGCTGCCGGGTCGGTGACCCTGGTGCCGAACAGCTGCCCGGGTTCGACCCCCACCAGCTCGTCGGAGAAGTGGCACGCGGCCGTGTGGTCCGGGCCGGTGGTGGGCGTCAGCACCGGCTCCTGGTCGTCGCAGACCTCCCGGGCCAGCGGGCAGCGCGGGGTGAACGGGCAGCCCGGCGGCATGTTGACCAGCGACGGCGGCGCACCCGGGATCGGGGTGAGCCGCTCCGCCGGCCGGTCGAGCCGCGGCAGGCTGCCCAGCAGCCCGAGCGCGTACGGCATGCGCGGGGTGTAGAAGACGTCCTCGGCGCTTCCGCTCTCGACGAGCTTGCCGGCGTACATGACGAGCACCCGGTCGGCCCGCCCGGCGATCACGCCGAGGTCGTGGGTGATCAGCACCATCGCGGCGCCGGTCTCCTCGCGGGCGGTGTCGAGCGCGTCCAGGATCTGCGCCTGCACCGTGACGTCCAGTGCCGTGGTCGGCTCGTCGGCGATGATCACGTCCGGGTCGTTGGCCATCGCGATCGCGATGACGACCCGCTGCCGCATCCCGCCCGACAGCTCGTGCGGGTAGCTCGCGAGGCGCGCCTTCGCGTTGGGGATGCGCACGATCTCCAGCAGCTCGCCGGCCCGCTTCAGCGCCGCGTCCTTGCTGACGTCGTGATGCGCGCGCACCGCCTCAGCGATCTGGTAGCCCACCGTGTAGACGGGGTTCAGCGACGTCATCGGGTCCTGGAAGATCATCGCGATGCGCCGCCCGCGGATCTTCGTCAGCTCCGAGTCCTTGGCGCCGACCAGCTCCTGACCACCGAACCGCACGGAGCCCGAAACCCGCGCCGAGCCCGGCAGGAGCCCCATCACGGCCATCGACGTGACCGACTTCCCGGAGCCCGACTCGCCGACGATGCCGAGCACCTCGCCCCGGCGCAGCTGGTAGCTCACGCCACGGACGGCCTGCACCAGGCCGTCATCGGTGGGGAACCCGACGGTGAGCCCGTCGACCTCCAGCACGACGTCGTGCGACGCGCGCGCGGCCTCGCCGGCGGACTGCGTCACCGCCAGCAGGTCCTCCTCCTGCGGGGTCATGCGCGCACCTTCGTCTGCTGCGGGTCGAGCGCATCCCGCAGGCCGTCACCGATGAAGTTGATGGTCAGGGCGATCAGGATGATGAACAGGCCCGGGAAGTAGAACAGCCAGGGACGAGTGGTGAGCGCCGTCTGCGCCTCGCTGACCAGGGTGCCCAGCGACGTGTCCGGCGGGCGCGCGCCGAACCCGAGGTAGGACAGCGCCGTCTCCAGCAGGATCGCGATCGCGACGAGGACCGTGGCGTTGACGATGATCGAGCCGAGCGCGTTGGGCACCAGGTGCCGGAAGATGATCCGCGCGTCGCTGGCACCCAGGGCCCGCGCCGCCTCGATGTACTCCTTCTCCCGCAACGACAGCACGACACCGCGGGCCACTCGCGAGACGTACGCCCAGTACAGGCCGGCGATGACCAGCGAGATCAGCCACCAGGTGCCGCCGAAGTTGTGGGCGAGCATCGCGGCGACGGCCAGCAGCGGCAGCGTGAGGACGAGGTCGGAGACCCGCATCATGATCGTGTCGGCGAGCCCGCCGAAGTAGCCGGCGATCGCGCCCCACACCGTGCCGACGAGCGTGGAGAAGAACGCGACGAGCACGGCGATCTGCAGCGAGATCTGGGTGCCACGCAGCACCTGCGCGAACTGGTCCTTGCCCGCGGCGTCGGTGCCGAACGGGTGGGCGAGCGACGGCGCGTCCGACTTGTCGGGCGTGAACTCGCCGACGTCGTACTGCCAGAGCGCGCCGCCGATGTAGGCCAGCAGCACCAGCAGCACGAACACGACGAGGCTGCCGACGGCGAGCCGGTGCTGCAGGAACCGGCGGAACACGAGCTGGAGCTGGCTGCGCTCGGCGATCGTGAACTCACGGTCGGGGGCCGGGGCGCCAGGTCCGGCTGCCGGGGCCGACACGGGCGCCTGGGTCTCGGGCGCCCTGGTTTGAGGCAGGCCGTGTTCAGGCATAGCGGATCCTGGGGTCGAGAACGGCGTAGAGCAGATCGGCGAGCAGGTTGAACACGATCACCACGGTGGCGGTGATCAGCAACCATGCCATCACGACGTACACGTCGTCGCTGCGGATCGCGTTGAGCAGCAGGTCGCCCATCCCGCGCCACTGGAACACGGTCTCGGTGACGACGGCGCCGCTGATGATCGAGGCGAGGTCGAGCGCGGTGACGGTGGTGAGCGGGATCAGCGCGTTGCGCAGGGCGTGCTTGACCATGACCCGGCGCCGCGACAGGCCCTTCGCCCGGGCCAGCCGCACGTAGTCGCTGTTCATCACCTCGAGCATCGACGCACGCTGGTAGCGGCTCCACGCGGCGTAGGAGATCAACGCCAGTGAGATCGTCGGCAGGATCATGTGGCCCGCGATGTCGGCCACCTGAGCCCCGAAGCCTTCCGGGAGTGGCACCGACGCCTCGCCGATCGTGTAGACGACCTGCTCGTCGACCGCGTTGTTGAAGTCGATACCCGCCTGCTTCAGCAGGATCGCGAGCCAGAACGCCGGCATCGCGAGGAACAGGAACCCGAGGAACGTGGCCGTGTAGTCGGTCTTGGAGTACTGCTTCACGGCGCTGACCACGCCGATCACGACGGCGAGCACGAGCGCGAGGATCATCGCGACCGCGATCAACCGCATCGTGATCATGAAGCGGGCCCCGACCTCGGCGCCGATGTCGAGGTTCGACTGGACAGCTGGGCCGAAGTCACCGCGGAAGAGCCCGGTGAGCCACATCCAGTACCGCTCGAGGATCGGATGGTCCAGGCGGAGCCGCTCGGCTTCGAGCGCGATGGTCTCCGCCGGCGGTGGCGGATTTCGCGTCAGCAGCGGCGACAGCGGGTTCCCCGCCAGGGACGCGAGCATGAACACGATGAATGTCGAGATCAGCAGGATCGGGAGCGACACCGCGATCCGCCGCACGGCGAAGGCGAGCATGGAGGATCTTCCGGATGGTCTTCTACGGCGGGTGGTCGGTAGGCTACGCCGCTCCGGGGGCGGCCGCCGGGAAGGCGCGGCCACCCCCGGAGAGGGGCGAACTCAGCCTGCTGAGCGCAGGCCCCATTCCTCGACGTTGTACGTGGGGCCGTCGAGCGAGGAGTTGTTCCGGATGTTCACGACGTCGTCCTGCGCCGCGATGAACGTCGGCTTCTGGTACAGCGGCAGCACGTAGGAGTCCTCGGCGAGGATCTCGCCGGCCTGGTTGAGCATGCCGCGGGCCGCGGCGAGGTCGGTGGACGTGGCCGCCTCGTGCATGAGCCGGTCGACCTCGGGGTTGCTGTAGCGCCCGTAGTTGCTGGACGACGCGCTGTTCCAGGTCTGCTCGGCGTTGCTGAACGACGCCGGCGTCTGCACCCAGGCGAAGACGATCAGGTCGTAGTCACCACTGCTGGTCGTGCCGCCGAGGTCGTCGGTCGGCACGATCTCCAGGTTGATGCCCAGCGGGCGCGCCTGCGCCTGGATCAGCTCCACGGTGGTCTGCCGGATCGCGTTGCCGACGGTGTAGCGGATCCGCAGCGGCGGTACGGCGCGGCCGTCCGGCCTGGTCAGCTGCTGGCCCTCGGCCACGCCGGTGTAGCCGGCCTCGGTGAGGATCTGGCGGGCGCGCTCGACGTCACCGCTGCCCTGCTCCGGGGGCAGGGTGTCCTCGTAGCCGTCGATGCCCGGCACGAACATGTGGCTCTTGAGTGGCGTGACCTCTTCGTTGAACTGGCCGACGGTCGAGTCGATGATCGACTGGACGTTCGTGGCCGCGAAGATCGCGTCCCGCAACGGCTCGTCGGCCAGGAACTCGTTGGCCAGGTTCAGGTCGAGGTGCTCCCAGGTGAGCCCGAGGCCCTGGGTCTGCGACACGCCGGGGATGTTCTGCACCTGCTGCACGAGGTCGACCTGCGGCTGCGGGTAGATGACCTGAACCTCGTCGTTCTGCAGCGCGATCGGCTCCTGCGAGGCCTCGGTGATCACCCGCATGATCAGCGTCTCGAGCGTGGGCTTCGTCTTGCCGTACCACTGCGGGTTCGGCGTCAGGGTCAGGGCGACGTTGTCCTTCCAGTCCGACACCTGGTAGGGCCCGCCGCTGTAGGTCGGCACGGTGGCGCCGAGCCAGGTGTAGGCGGCCGCGAGACCGTCGGGGGTGTTGAGGTCACCGTGCTGGGCGGCGATGTGGGCCGGGTAGATCGGGGTGCCCGAGGCGAAGAGGTTCTTCCAGTCGGCGTACGGCGTGCCGAACACCAGGGTCGCCGTCTTGCCACCGTCGGAGCCGGTGAGCGACTCGATCTGGTTGTAGCCGGCGTTCTGGGCCGCGATGCAGCCGGGGCAGTCCTTGCCGTTCATCGTCTTCCACTGGAAGACGAGGTCGTCGACCGTGATCGGCGTGCCGTCGTTCCAGACGGCCTCCGGCCGGATCTTGTACACGATGGTCTGTGGGCTGGTGCTGGTCTGCTCGGCCGAGACCAGGAGGTTCTCGTTGAGCACCTGCTTCAGGTCGGGCGTGGTGGTGAAGGTCCAGGGCAGGAACGTCTTGACCGCCATCCCGGCCTCGAAGACGTTGCCCTCCGACGAGGTCACGTTCCAGTTCGCGAGGTTCTTCTCGATCGCGAACGTGAGCGATCCGCCAGGCTGCATCTGCGCGGCCGGCACGGCGTTGCAGGTGTTGGGGCTGGCGGTGCAGTCCTGGAAGTTCCCACCTTCCGACGCGTCGCCGTCACCGTCGCCGCCCCCACCGCCGCAGGCCGCGAGCACCAGTGTCGCCACGGTCGCGATGGCGGCAAGCGATGCAGCCCTCGATCTCCTCATCGGACTTCCTGACCTCTCTCTGCTGGATCACCCGGGTCGGGCGTCCTGTCACACCAGCTCGGCGAGCCCGGCCCATGTGACGAACCGGCGCACCGACCCAGGGCACGGTAGGAAGCGCTTTCGCGCACGTCATCCGCCGCCGCTCGATCGTGACCAAAGGGTGACCGGAACCGAACCGAGCGCAACCAACTCATTACCTGTCGGTAACTTACTTTTGAGTCACCCTGCTGTGGCGCGCCAGCTCTGGGCGCCGGTGATCGGTCCGGAGGTGAGCGGTCCCGGTCCGATGCCCGTCACGGCGTCGGCGGCAGGGGTGCTCACCACGAGATCGACGGGCTGGAACAACGGCAGGAACGGCAGCTGCGCCCAGAGCACCTGCTCCACCGCCGTGGCGGTCTCCGGCCGCGGCGCGGCCGAGATGAGCTCGTTCAACGCCGGGCGCAGTGCCGGGAAGCAGAAGCCGGTGGGCGGGCGCGGCGGGTCTGCCACGAGCGCGGTGGGTGCCGGGCAGCCGTAGTCGGAGGCGAGCTCGGTGCCCGGATCACCGCCGACGCTGCGCGGCAGGACCATCAGGTCGACCTCCACCCCGCCGGGGGTGGCCGGCAGCGCGGGCGTGGTGGTGGCCGGGGTGGCCGACGTCGTCGCGGGCGCGGCCGCATCCGGGGTCGGAGGGCCCGTGGTGGTGGCCGGGGCTCCGGGCTGGGCCGTCGGCGACGGCGTGGGGCTCGGGCTCGGCGGGACGGCCGGCACCGCGGCCTGCCCGAACAGATCCACGGCCGCCGGACCCACCAGCGTGACGTCGATGCCGGCCGCGTCGAGCTGCTCCGCGACCGCCCGAGCCACGTCGACATCCTCCGGCCGCTCGTTCGCCGCCCCGATCACGAGCGACACCGGGCCTCCCGCGACCGCCCACCGGCCGGTGGTGAGGTCCCGGCTCCAGCCCGCGCTCGCGAGCAGCTGGGCCGCGCCGGCCGGGTCGGGACGCAGCGGCGCGTCCGGCGGCGCGGTCGACGCGTACCCCGGCTGCGACGGCGCCAGGCCGAATGCGTCGGCGGACAGGGACTCGGGGGCCACCGACGCGCGGATCGCCTCCCGGTCCAGCAGCATCGCGATCCCACGGCGAACCCGGGCGTCGGCCAGCGGCCCGCCGTCGGCGCGCATGCCCAGCTGGGTGACGATCGGCTCCGGCGCCAGCTGCAGCTTGGGCGCCGGTTGCAGCCCGCCGAGCGCGGTGCGGATGGCCGGCTCGGCTTCCGGCATGGCCACGTCGACGTCACCCGCGGCCAGCGCGGGAGCCAGCTCCTGCTGACCGAGCCTGCGGAGCAGCAGCTCGTCGAGCACGGTCGGGGTGTCCCAGTAGAGGTCGTTGCGGGCGAGCAGCACCTCGCCGCGGGCCCGGTCGACCGAGGTGACCCGGAACGGCCCCCCGGACGCCGGGATGCCGTCGGTGAGCGCACCCGTCCACGAGCCCGGGGCGTCCTTGAGGATGTGCGCGGGCAGGAGGTCGGCGAACAGGTGCTGCCAGGCCGGGTACGCCTGGGAGAAGACCACGTCGACCGCCTTGCCGCCGGCCCGCGACCGCACCTCGGTGATGAGCTGGTAGCCGGCGGCGTCGGCAACGCCCGGCTGGCTGCGCATCTGCTCCCAGAGGTAGACGAAGTCCTCCGCCGCGATCGGCGCGTTCGTCGACCAGGAAGCCTCCAGGTTGAGCTCGTAGCTCACCGTGAACGGCTCGGTGGCGGTGACCTCGGCGCTCGTCGCGATCGTCGGGTCGAGGCGCATCGTGCCGTCCACCTGGGGGCGGAACACCGACGGGAGCACCAGCGCGGCGACCGCGGTGTTGACCGGCGACTGGTGGGCGAGCAGGTGCGGGTTGAAGCCCGCGCCCATGTCGTCCACGCCGACCACGAGCCGCGTGGGCTCGGCCTGCGGTGTGGGGATCGGCGCGGGCGGCGGCTGAGCCACCGGCTCGTTCGAGCAGGCCGCCACGGCCACGACGAGCGCCAGGACCAACGCGGCACAGCCCGACACCCGCATCCTGCTCATGCCGTCCACCGTATGGAGGTGCTGTTGCCTTCGATCAGCGGGGGTTGCGCGCCCGGGACCGCAACCGGGCACGGGTGTGTGAGTCCAGCTCCACCTTGCGGATCCGCACCGACTCCGGCGTGACCTCGACGCACTCGTCGTTGGCGCAGAACTCCAGCGCCTGCTCGAGGTTGAGCACGGTGGGCGGGGTCAGCTTCACCAGCTCGTCGCCCGTGGAGGAGCGCATGTTGGTGAGCTTCTTCTCGCGGGTGATGTTCACCTCGAGGTCCTCGGCGCGGGTGTACTCGCCGATCACCATCCCCGAGTACACCGGGGTGCCGGGGCCGATGAACAGCACGCCGCGGTCGGAGAGCTGATCGACCGCGTACCCGGTGACCGGCCCGGTCCGGTCCGACACCAGGGAGCCGCGCAGGCGGGTGCGCAGCTCGCCCACCCACGGGCCGTAGCCGTCGAAGACGTGGCTCGCGATGCCCGCGCCGCGCGTGATCGTCAGGAACTCGGTGCGGAAACCGATCAGCCCGCGCGCGGGAACCCGGTAGTCCATCCGCACCCGGGTGTCGCCGTGCACCATCTGCCCCAGCTCGCCCTTGCGCGCGGCGACGAGCTGCGTGACGGCGCCGAGGTGCTCGGTCGGCACGTCCACCGACAGCTGCTCGAACGGCTCGTGCAGCCTGCCGTCGATCGTGCGCGTGACGACCTCGGGCTTGCCGACCGTGAGCTCGAAGCCCTCCCGGCGCATGGTCTCGACGAGCACGGCGAGGGCCAGCTCGCCGCGGCCCTGCACCTCCCAGGCGTCCGGGCGCTCGGTGGGCAGCACGCGCAGCGACACGTTGCCCACGAGCTCGGCGTCGAGACGGCCCTTCACCTGCCGGGCGGTGAGCTTCGTGCCCGGGTGCTCGTCGCGCCCGACGAGCGGCGAGGTGTTGATGCCGATCGTGACGGCGATCGCCGGCTCGTCGACGTGGATGCGCGGCAGCGGCACCGGCTGCTCGGGGTCGGCGAGGGTGTCGCCGATCATGACGTCGGCGATACCGGCCACGGCCACGAGGTCGCCCGCGCTCGCCGAATCCGCCTGCACCCGCTCGAGGGCCTCGGTGCGGAGCAGCTCGGTGATCTTGACGCGGGTGATCGACCCGTCGGCCTGGCACCACGCGACCTGCTGGCCCCTGCGGAGCACGCCCGCCCGCACCCGGCACAGCGCGATGCGGCCGAGGAAGCTCGTGGCGTCGAGGTTGGTGACGTGCGCCTGCAGCGGCGCGCTCGGGTCGTCGGCGGGCGGCGGAACCGTCTCCGCGATGACGTCGAACAGGGCCTCGAGACCCGGATCGGCCGGCATGTCGCCGTCGGCCGGGCGGGTACGCGAGGCGCGCCCGGCGCGGCCACTCGCGTAGACGACGGGCAGGTCCAGCAGCTGCCCCGTGGTGTCCTCGTCGAGGTCCAGCTCGTCGGCCAGCTCCAGCAGCAGCTCGAGGCTCTCGTTGACGACCTCGCTGCAGCGGGCGTCCGGCCGGTCGGTCTTGTTGACCACCAGGACGACCGGGAGGCCGGCGGCGAGGGTCTTGCGCAGCACGAACCTGGTCTGCGGCAGCGGCCCCTCGCTCGCGTCGACGAGCAGCACGACACCGTCGACCATCGACAGGCCGCGCTCGACCTCTCCGCCGAAGTCGGCGTGGCCCGGCGTGTCGACGACGTTGAGTGTCATGCCGTGCCAGGCGATCGCCGTGTGCTTGGCGAGGATCGTGATGCCCTTCTCACGCTCCAGGTCGCCGGAGTCCATGATCCGGTCGACCACGGCGGCGCGCTCGCCGAACGCGCCCGAGGCGCGGAGCATGGCGTCGACGAGGGTGGTCTTGCCGTGGTCGACGTGGGCGACGATGGCGACATTGCGCAGCCGACCGCCCGATTCGCGGGACCCGCCGGACCGCTGCGCGGGAGCCGCGAGGGTGGATGCTGCTGTGCTCACACTTAACGGTAGCTCGACACCCCGCCGGCCTTGCCGTGGGAGTGAGGACAGCCTCACCTCCAGATCCCGGTGGAGGGCCTGATCCGGGCTCCGAGGTGGTGGAGATCACGTCCCTCGACCGCGGTGGCGATCCCCGCCAGCACTGCCGTCGGCCGAGCGGCGAGCTCGGCGCGGTCGACGCGGAGCACCCGCCAGCCCGGCGGCGGCGCCCCGGCACGCGCAGGAGCCCAGCCCATGACCTCGACAGCGACCCGGGCGGCCGGGAACACGACCGTTGCAGACCGGCCCGACCTGGCGGGCAACCGGTGCCACCCGCGCCACCCCGCCCTCCCCAGCAACCGGATCAGAATCGCCCCCGCCTCGGCGGTGGACCGCGCGGTGGCCCCAGCCAGCAGGGCGGCACCGGCCGTCGCGGGGTTGCGCCGGTGCGCGGCGAGCAGGTCGGTCCAGGAGACCAGGTCCTGCAGAGCGCGGTCGAGCAGCACCTCCCCGGCCGGCCCGCCGAGTTCGGCGGCCGCCTCCAGCGCGGTGAGCCCGGGAGCGGTGACCGGGAGGCCTCGGTACGTCGTGAGATCCGCCGTGTCGAGGAGCCGGCACCGCACGACGACCTCCGGCCGCACGGGCCTGCGGACCGGCGCGGTCACGCCGAACGTGGCCGGCGCGGCGCACACCATCCCGTGCCACCACGCGGCTGCCGCACCCGACAGCACCGCACGGTCACCCGCCCACAGAACGGCCGCCCACGCCCGCGCCTCGTGGCCGCATTCGTACTCGGGTGCCAGGTAGACCCGCGGATGCAGCGGCTGCCACCGCCGCGTCCGCACCAGCCGGTCCACCGTCGCCGCGCCGAGGCCGGCGCCCAACGCCTGCTCGCGGGAGATCACACCCGCCTGGCGGGTGAGGAGGAAGTCGAGAACCATGCCCGGCACGGACGACACGAACCGCCGTGCGGTTCCTTCCGGTTCACGACTGCGAACGCTCCGCCGACCTCATGTGTGAGTCGCGGCGATCAATAGTCCTCGGAGCGCCCGACGGCCGCGGGAGCGGCGGCCGCTCCCTCCCGGAGAAGGGCCACCAGGTCGGCGGCGACCGCGCGGTCGGCATCGACCCACTCGACCGCCGGCACCTCCGCCGCAACGACCCAGCGCAGGGCGGCGTGCTCCAGCGGCCGCGGCTCGGGGCTGCCCGGCGCGAGCCCGGCGGTGTGCACGCGCAGCAGCACGCCGGTGAGCGGCAGGTCGGTGCCGAGCCGTCCGGTCGCGCGGACGTCGGCTCCCAGCTCCTCCCGCAGCTCGCGCACGACGGCGTCTGGCTCGGACTCCCCCGGCTCCACCCGCCCGCCCGGCAGCTCCCAGCGTCCGGCGAGCTCGGGCGGCCGGGTGCGTTGCGCGGTGAGCACGGCACCGTCGCGCAGCAGCGCGGTGGCGACGACGACGGGCCAACCGGTCACCTCCGCCGCCCGCTCCGCCAGCGCCTCCGAGCGCGCGGCCAGCAGCCGCAGCACGAGCCTCCGTCCGAGCAGCACGTCGCCGAAGCGCCCGAACCGGCCCAGCGGCGTGGTCCATTCGACCTCGTCGAGCACGAGGGTGCCGGCGGCCGTCGTGGTGAGGGTGGCGCGGTGGGTCAGCGCGCGCAACGGCCCGGCAACCAGGACGGACTCGATCCCCGCCGGCGACACCGCGGTGATCCGGGTGCTCAGCGGGATCCGCACGCCCGGAGCCACCCGCACCCCGAACCGGACGGTTTCGCCGAGACACACCAGCCGGCTGACCGCCGCGAACCGGTGGCCGCAGCGGCGCATCGCCTCCTCCGACACCTCGGCATCGCGCAAGAGGCCGGCGACGGTGCGCTGCGGGGCATCGATCAGCACGGTCGACCGCAGGACGGGCACCTCACGATCGTGGCAGCGCCCGGAGCAACACGCCGCTTTGGCCCGCCGCAACCGCCACGACCAGGTGAAATAGCCGTGGGACTGACGCCTGCGGCGGCACGCCGCTCGTACCGTGATCCACATGGCAGCAGCCGAGCAGGCGCCGATCGCCGCCCCCGCGTTCGCGGTCGTGCGTCGTGGCTACGACCCGGACCAGGTGGCGTACCACCTCAACCGCGTCGACGCCGAAACCACGATCCTCGCCGCTGACCGCGCGGCCGCCGCCGAGCAGGCCTCCCAGCTGGGCCAGAAGCTCGCGACGTGCCGCAAGGAGCTGGACGCCGCGCGCACCGAGATCGATCGGCTGCGCAGCGAGCTGCGGGTGCTGTCCGGGCCACCCGACACCGTCCAGAGCATGAACGAGCGCCTGCAGGTGATGCTGCGCCTGGCCAAGGACGAGTTCACCGGCCTGCGCGCCGACACGTCCGCCCAGGCCGCCGCGCACGCCGCGGAGATCATCGCCTCCGTCGGCGCCGAGCCCGGCGACGTGGGCGGTTTCGGCTTCGCCGAGGCCGAACTGCGCGGCCCGCGCGACGAGGACGAGCTCGAGCGGATGCGCCGCGAGTCCGCCGAGGAGCGCACCCGCCTCGACGACGAGGCGGCCACCCGGCGCGCCGCGGCCGACGAGGAGTTCCGCCAGGTCCTCGCGCTGCGTTGCCGCGAGGCGTTGGCGCAGCTGGCGAAGCTGCAGACGGAGGCGCTGCGCAGCGCCCGTCACGTGATGGACGACGCCGACGAGCAGGCCCGCACGGTCCTGGCGGACGCCAAGGACGCGGTGCGCCAGACCGTCGAGGACGCCCAGCGCCAGGTCGACGACCTGCAGGATCTGCGGCTGCACCTCGCCGCCCAGCTCGACACGAGCCGCCAGCTGCTCGACCGGGCGATCCCCGAGGGCCGGGCCGCCGGCGGGCACGGCGACGCGGGCTCCGTCAAGGGGGCCGGCCCGAAGCAGGCGGACCAACCGCCGGCCACGATGCCTCCGGCCGACCCGACCCCGTCCAGCGACGGCTCGGCCGCGACGGCAGGGCCGAGCCCGTCCGACGGCGGATCGACGGCTCCGGCCGATCCCGCCCCGTCCGGCACCGCGGCGCCGTTGTCGCCCGTCACAGCTGCTGCCGCATCCACCGAGGCCGGCGGCCAGCACCGCGCCGCACCCGCCGGATCGCCGCAGGCCGAGTTCGCAGCCGCACAGCTCGAGCCCTCGTCCGCCGCCGGTCAGCTCCACCTCGAACACGGCACCGGCCTGCAGCTCCCCCCGCCCACGCTGCCCGCACGCGCCCCCCTCGCGGTGCCGGCGGGATGGCCGGTCCCGCCCACGTCGTTCCCGACCCGACCGGCGGGCGCGGCCGAGGCGCTGCACCCGGCAGCGGACCAGGGCACCCTGCTCGAGCAGACCCAGCCCGGGCTGGCCGACCTCGGGCTCGCCCCGAGCGACACCCAGCGCGCCCAGCCGATGCGCATCCCGCCCAGCGACCCGGAGGCGTCGGACGTGCCGGGCCCGTCCCGGATCCCGATCGAGGAGCAGGACCAGCAGGTCGCACCCCCGCGCCGCTACCCGTGACGATCGCTCCCGGTCCCGCGTAGCGCGCCGCGCAACTCACCGCGTCCGAACGCGAGACTCACCCTGTCGGAACGCGAGACTCACCCTGTCCGAACGGGAGACTCGCGCGAGCTCTGGCGAGTCCCGCGTTTCAGCAGGGCGAGTCTCGCGTTTCAGCAGGGTGAGTCTCGCGTTCGTGCGCGGTGAGTTGCGCGTTCAGGCGGCCGGGGCCGGGCAGTGGCTCACGCTCCGCGGCTGGTCACGGCGGGCCAGCGCACCTCGATCCGCCCGCCGCCGGTGGGGGTTGCGCCGGCCGACACGACGCCGCCGCGGCCGTGCACGAGGGCGGCGACCAGCGCCAGCCCGAGACCGGCCCCACCGCCGGCCTCGGGGGCGACCCGCACGAACCGGTCGAAGACGCGCTCGCGATCGGCCTCCGGGATGCCCGGCCCGTCGTCCTCGACCAGCAGTCGCACCACCCGGCCCGCCGGCAGGATGCTGATCCGCACCAGTGACCGGGCGTAGCGCCGCGCGTTGGCGACGAGGTTGTCCAGCACCAGCGCCACCTCCGACGGGCTCGCCCCGACCTCGGCCGGGGTGGGCGCCACGAGCTGCAGCACCGGGTCCTCGAGCCGGCCGCACCGGGGACCGCCGCCGGCGCGGACGATGGCGGCCTGCGCGGCCCCGATGAGGTCGACGGGCTGGGCGGGCGGGCGCTGCCCGGCGTCGGCGCGGGCGAGGGCGAGCAGGTCGGACAGCATGGTGGTGAGCCGCGTGGCCTCGTCGACGACGGCGCGCAGCGTCTCGTCGGTGAGGTCGGGGTCCGGGTGGGCGACGGCGACCTCGGCCTGGGCCCGGATCGCGGCCACCGGGGAGCGCAGCTCGTGGGCGGCGTCGCCGGTGAACCGCTCGAGCCGGGCCACCGCCTCGTCGCGTCGGGCGAGCAGGGCGTTGAACTCTTCCGCGAGCGCGCGCAGCTCGTCGCGGGCCACCGGCACGGGTAGCCGCTCCCCCGGTGGCAGTGCCGCGGCGGAAACGCGCATCCGGTCGACGGGGCGCAGCGCGGCCCGGGTGGCCGCCCATCCCGCGAGCGCCACGACGGCGGCCACGATCAGCGCGCCGACGACGAACCCGACCGCGGCGTTCGCCAGCAGGATGGCCCCGCCCACGAGGTCGGAGGTGACGACGACGAGCCGGGGCGAGCCGTCCGGCATCACGGCGGGTACGGCGAGCCAGCGGCGCAGCTCCCTGAAGTCGCCGACGACGAACGCGTCGCCCGCGGCGAGCGAGCGGGTCTGGTCGGCCCGCAGCGGCAGGGCCGGGCCGCCGTCGACGGGGATCCCGGTCGTTTCGACGACACGCAGCTCGAACCTGCGGACCTGGGCGGGCGATGTTCCGCTCGCCAGCTGCTCGGCCACGGCGCGGGCATCGGCGCGCATCTCGGCGTCGGCGGCGCCGAGCATCGTGTCGTAGAGGAGGCTGACGCCGAGCCTGCTCAGGGCGAGCAGGCCGACCAGCGCGACGCATCCGACCACGAGCGTGATGCGCAGCCGCAGCGGCCGGGCCGACCACCAGCGCCGGAACCTGGCGCGGTGGCCACAGAGGTTCACGGGGCCACCACGCTGGTCATGGCGCCTCGACGATGTACCCGAAGCCGCGGACGGTCTTGAGCACGTGCCCGGCGCCCACCGCGTCGAGCTTGCGCCGGACGTAGCCGACGTAGACCTCGACGACGTTGCGGCTGGCGGCCTGTTCGTCTCCCCATACGAGGCGCAGGAGCTCGTCCTTGGCGACTGCGGTGTCCGGCCGGCTGGCGAGGGCGTGCAGCAGGGCGAACTCGCGGGGCGACAGCTCCACGACGTCGCCGTGCCAGCTGACGGCGCGGGCGGCCGGGTCGACGAGCAGCGGGCCGAGCCGGACGCGCTGGCCGGTGCGGCCGAGCGCTGCGTCGCGGCGGCGGAGCATGGCGCGCAGCTGGGCCACCAGGACGACGAACGCGAAGGGCTTGACGAGGTAGCCGTCGGCGCCGAGGTCGAGGCCGTCGGCCTGGTCGAACTCGCCGTCCTTCGCCGAGAGCAGCAGCACCGGGGTGTCCACGCCTGCGGCGCGCAGCTGTTCGAGCACCCGGTATCCGGAGATCCCGGGGAGGATGATGTCGAGCACGACGGCGTCGAAGCTGCCGGTGAGGGCGGCGTTCAAGCCCGAGTGGCCGTCGCCCACGGCGACGACCTCCATTCCCTCCGCCGTCAGGCCGCGCGCAACTGCCGTCCGGATGCCCGGCTCGTCGTCCACCACAAGCACGCGCGCCACCTGGCGGACGCTACCCGCACCCGCATCCGCACACCTCAGAACACTCTCAGCGCGCATCCGTCACGCTATGCCTCATGGCCACCGCTCGCAGCAACAGAACCGGACGCACGGCCGCCGCGGCAATCGCGGTGGCGGGGGCGGTGGGGCTGGGTCTGCTCGCGGTTCCGGCGGGGGCCGGCGCGCAGCCGCAGCTCCCGCCCGTCGACCCGGAAGAGCTGGTCCGCTCGGTGCTCGCGGCCGAACCGCAGCCGCTGTCCGGCGCGGTCGAGCTGGAGAACGGGCTCGGGCTGCCGGCGCTGCCCGGCGTACCGCAGGCCGCGAACGGCACGAGCACGGCGCGCATGTGGACCGACGGCGACCGTCGTGGCCGCGTTCAACTTCCCACCGCTTCGGGTGAGCGCACGCTGGTGTCCGACGGGGAGACGTTCTGGTCGTGGAACTCGGAGGACCGCACGGTGCGGCGAATACCCGAGGGCGAGCACGAGCGCGACGCCGCGAACGCCGACCCGGGGGCCGCGGCGGCCGAGGCACTCGCTGCGCTGCGACCGACGAGCGAGATCCGCGTCGACGGCACGGCCGAGGTCGCGGGCCGCCCGGTCTACGAGCTGGTGCTCGTGCCCGCCTCGGCGGAGCGCACGCTCCTGCGTGAGGTGCGGGTCGCTGTGGACGCCGAACACCGCACGCCGCTGCGGCTCACGGTGCTGGCCACGGGTTCGTCCGATCCGGCGCTGCAGCTCGGGTTCACCGAGATCGGGTTCGGGCCGCAGGACCCGGAGATGTTCCGGTTCACCCCACCGCCGGGGGCCACCGTCGAGGACGGGCGGCGCCCCGAAGGGCATCCGGCCGGCGAGGTCGAGCCCACCACCGTGGGCGACGGTTGGGACGCCGTGCTCGTCGCCGATGCACCCGGACCGGACGCCGAGCGCCCGGAGGGCGTCCCGGACCTCGCCCTGCTGGGCCGGCCGATCGACGGGCCGTGGGGCAGCGGGCGGTTGATCACCAGCGCGGTGGCGAGCGTGATCGTCACCGACGACGGCCGGATCGCGGCCGGCGCGGTGCCCGAGCAGGTTCTCACCGAGGCTCTGGCCCGGTGACGACAATGCCTTCGGTGGACGCGGCGCCCGCTCCGGCGGGCGCCGCTCCTGTAGGAGCGATCGCGGCGCGGGCGATCGGGTTGCGCAAGGAGTTCGGCCGCACCGTCGCCGTGGACGGCATCGATCTCGAGGTCCCGGCGGGCGCCGTGCTCGGGATGCTCGGCCCGAACGGTTCGGGAAAGACCACGCTGATCCGGATGCTGCTGGGCCTCACCCGCCCCACCGCGGGTTCGGCCGAGCTGCTCGGGCAGCCGGTGGCCGAAGGGGCCGACCGGGCACTCCCGCACGTCGGCGCACTCGTCGAGGGGCCCGGATTCCACCCGTTCATGTCCGGCCGCGAGAACCTGCGCCGGGCGGCCATCATGGAGCCGCTGCTCACGCGCCGCGAGATCCCGAGCGCGGTGGACGTGGCGCTGAAGCGGGTGGGGCTCACCGACGCCGCCGACCGCCGCTACCGCGGCTACTCGCTCGGTATGAAGCAGCGGCTGGGGCTTGCCGCGGTGCTGCTGCTGCCGCGCCGGCTCGTCGTGCTCGACGAGCCGACCAACGGCCTCGATCCGGCCGGCACGCGTGACGTCCGGCGGATCATCGCCGAGCTGCACGCCGCCGGCACCACGGTGATCGTCTCCTCGCACCTCCTGGCCGAGGTCGAGGCCACGTGCACGCACGTCGCCGTCCTCCAGGCGGGATCGCTCGTCGCCGCGGGCGAGCTGCGCACGTTGCTCGCGGCGGGCACCGCCGGTCTGGTGATCGCCACCCCGGACGTCGACCTGGCGCTGCGCACGCTGCGCGAGGCGGGTGCCACGGCCTACCGCGCCGAGCGGACGAGCTCCGAGGAACAGGCCGTGGTGGTCGGCGACGACGGCCCGCCCGCTCCCGAGCTGATCGCCCTGCTCGTGCGGGAGGGTGTCGCCGTGCACGAGGCGCGCCGCAGCCGCACCAACCTGGAAGAGCTGTTCGCCCGGCTGACCGAGGAGCCTTCGTGATCGAGCTTGCGAGATCACCATTGGACACAGCACGTTTGGGCACGGTGCCGACGAGCGTCAGCGAGGAGGCTCTGTGACTACCGCTGTGCTCCCCCTCGCCGACGCGTCTCGGGCCGTCCCGCTGGGCCGGCTGCTCGGCGCCGAGGTGCAGTGGGTGCTGCGCCGCCCCCGGACGCTCGTGATGCTCGGCGTGTTCGCGCTGGTCCCGGTGCTGATCTCGATCGGGGTGGCGGTGGCGGACGGCGAGGGTGGCCCCGGCCTGATCGGCGCCGTGGCGGGCAACGGTCTCATGCTGCCGGTCGTCGCGATCACGGTCTCGCTCGCGCTGCTGCTGCCGCTGGCCGTGGCGATGGCCGCGGCCGACGCGCTCGCCGGCGAGGCCGCGCACGGCACCTTGCGCGGGTTGCTGCTCGCACCGGTCGGGAGGCTGCGGCTGGTCGGCATGAAGGCGTTCGGCGTGCTCGTCGTCGCGATCCTCGCCGTGCTCGCGCTGGCCGTGGTGGGCGTGCTCGCCGGGCTGATGGTCGTGGGCCTCGCCGAGGGACAGCTCGTGACGCTCTCCGGCACCGCCGTCGGGCTCTGGGAGGCGCTCGGGCGCGTGGCGTTCGTCGTGGCGTGGACGGTAGGGCAGCTCGCGGCGGTCGGCGCGGTGGCGCTGGCCGTCTCGGCGCACACCGAGCACCCGCTGGTGGTGCTGGCCTCCGTGCTCGGCGGTCTCATCGTGTTCGGGGTGCTGTCGGCCATCCCCGCGCTCGACTGGCTGCAGCCCTACCTGCTCACCACCGGTTGGACCGCGGGCGCCGACGTCCTGCGCGACCCGATGCCCCTGGACGGGCTGGCCGAGAGCACCCTGCGCGCCCTCTGCTACCTCACGGTCGGCGCCGGTCTGACGGTGTACCGGATGCTCCGGCGCGACGCGTAGTCCCTGGTCAGCCGGCGCGCTCCTCGATCGCCGCCGCGAACGCGTCCGGCGCCTCCAGCGGCGCGAAGTGACCGACGCCGTCCAGGGGGCGCAGCTCCACGTCGGTGAAGAACTGCTCGAGGCGGTCGGACCAGGCCCGCGGGAAGAGCGGGTCGTGTTCGGGCCACAGCACGGTGGTGGGCACGGCGAGCCGGTCCGCGGGCGCCGGCGCCTGCTCCGCGAGCGACTGCGCGATCGCGCCCGAGCCTGCCCGGTACCAGTTGATCGACGCGACGAACGCCCCCGGGCGGGCGTACGAATCGGTGAGGCGGTCGAGCTCGGCCGGATCGGGCTCGAAGGCAGGGCCGGACCAGTGCGACCAGAAATGCGCGAGGTACGCGCGGACCGCGGCGCGGGAGCCGTCGAGCAGCTGCTCGGCGAGGTCGAGCTGGTGGAAGGCCTGGTACCAGAACTCGCGGTGGGCGTCCGGCGTCAGAACCCGTTCGCCCGGCCCGGGCAGCGGTGGGGACACGACGAGTGCGCGTACGAGATCGGGCCGCGCCCGGGCGGCGGCCTGGGCGATGCGGGACCCGATGTCGTACCCGGCGAGGACCACGGGTCCGATCGCCAGCTCCTCGACGAGCGCGAGCACGCTGCGGGCCTGCGCCACGGCCGCGAACTCGGATGCCGCGGCGCCGGCCGGGCCGTCCGACTCGCCGAACCCGCGCAGGTCCGGGACGACGATCCGGCACCGGCCGGACAACCGCGCCACGAGCTCGCGGTGGTCGTTGCGGTCGCCCGGCCAACCGTGCAGGAGCACGACGGAAGCGGCATCCCCGGCGCCGGCCGGATGGTCGTCGTAGGTCAGGCGGAACCCGTCGGTCGGAGAGCTGATCGGCATGATCGCACCGTAAGGTGCAGGATGGCGCCATGCCCAGGTTGCTGGATGACGACGAGATCGGTGCCGCTCTCGGGGATCTCCCCGGCTGGGAACGCGAGGGCGACACGCTGGTGCGCATCGCGGAGCTGCCGTCGTTCCCCGTCGCGATCGGGGTGGTGGACCGCGTCGCCGCGATCGCCGAGGAGCGCGACCACCATCCGGACATCGACATCCGCTGGCGCACGCTGACGTTCCGCTGCTCGACCCATTCCGCGGGCGGCATCACGGAGCTGGACGTTGCGCTGGCCGCGTCGATCTCCGCGGAGATCGACGCGGCCAGCAGCTGAGCACTCAGCTCGCGAGCACCGTGGCACTGCGGCGGGTGCCGGCGCGCAGCAGGAACAACAGCCCGACGACCACCAGCCCGAGCACCGCGCCGACCTCCGGCAGGGCGAGCACCCCGACGGTGCCGATCACGGCGCCGCCGAGCACGCCGGCGAGCCCCATGCCGAGGTAGATCGCCGAGGCGTTCAGCGACAGCACGAGCCCGCCGGTCGGTGCCAGCTCCAGCAGCAGGTTCTGCACGGGCGGGTTGAACGACCAGGTGAACACGCTCCACACGAACAGGGCCACCGCCGCACCCACGGCGGTCGTCGCCGTCAGCGGCAACGTCGCGATCATGATGACGAAGCCGGCGAGGGTGGCGACGAGCGTCGGGATGCTCCCGAAGCGGTCGGTGGCCCGGCCGCCCCACGTGTTGCCGACGATCGCGCCCAGGCCGTAGGCGAGCAGCAGGGCGCCGATGGTGGAGCCGGCCAGCCCGGTGGTGACGGTCAGCAGCGGCACGACGTAGATGTAGACGCTCATCGTCGCGACCACGCCGAACACGGTGATCGCGAGCACGGTGAGCACCCGGCGGTCGGCAGCGACGGCGAACCGCTCCCGCAGCGGCACGGCGGGCGAGCCGGCCATCAGCGGCAGCTGCATCCGCACGGCCACCGCCGTGACGATGCTGACGACCGCGACGAGCGCGAACACCGAGCGGTAACCGATGTTGCCGGCGAGCAGGGACCCGATGGGCACGCCGAGCGCGAGCGCGAGGGTGAGCCCACCGAACACGGTGGCGACGGCCCGGCCGCGCTCGGCAGGCGGGCGCAGCGCGGTGGCGAAGAGCGTGGCGGCGGGTGTGTAGGCGGCGGCCCCGAGCGCTGCGACGATCCGGCCGGAGAGCAGGAGCGGGTAGGTCGTGGCGACCGCGGAGATCGCGTTGCCCAGCGCGGCCACCAGCAGGGCGGCCAGGAGCAGGCGGCGCCGCTCCCAGCGCGCGGTGATCGTGGCGAGCAGCGGGGCGCTCACCGCGTAGGCGAGCGCGAAGGCGGTGGTCAGCTGACCGGCCGCGGTGACGGAGACGTCCAGCTCGGCGCTGACGGCGGGCAGCACGCCCGATACCACGTAGGCGCTCGTGCCGACCGCGAACGCTCCGGCGGCGAGCAGGTAGGTGCGTGCGGACATCGTGGCCTTCCCCGATGAGAATTAGTACGACGGTGACCGTACTACGAGACTGGTCGAACTTCGATACCTGTCGTACTATTTCTCACATGCCCACCGTGGAGCAGCGGACCGACCTCCCGCAGCCGGCCCGCGAGGAGATCCGCATCGAGCAGGTACTGGCCGCCCTCGGCGACCCGGTGCGCCTGCTGTTCGTGCGGCAGCTCGCGAAGGCACCGGCGGTGGGCGTGGCCTGTGGGGTGATCCCGCTCCCGGTCACGAAGTCCACTCGCACCCACCACCTGCGGATCCTGCGCGAGGCCGGGGTCATCAGCATGCGCGCCGAGGGCACCCGCCGGGTGGCCTGCCTGCGCCGAGAGGACATGGACGCCCTCTATCCCGGTCTGCTGGACGGGATCCTCGGGGCGCAGCACTGAGGCGAGGAAGCCGGCTGCGGAAGCAGCTGTCCGGCTAGAAGCGCCGGTTGGCGAGCACCGGCACCGCGGCGCGAGCCTTCTCGACCGCGTCCAGATCCACGTCGGCCACCAGGAGGTCCGGGGCGGCGTCCAGCTGGGCCTGGATGCTCCCCAGCGGGCCGACCACGGCGCTCGCGCCGATACCGGTGGGCGCCTTGCCCGACTCCCGGCCCACAGTGGTGGGGTCGGCCTGGTCGCAGGCCGCCACGAAGGCCGTGCTGTCCAGTGCCCTGGCGCGCACGAGCAGGTCCCACTGCTCCCGCTTGCCCGGCCCGGCACCCCACGACGCCGGCACCACGATCACCGTGGCGCCGGCTCCGGCGAGCCGCTGGAAGAGACCCGGGAAGCGCAGGTCGTAACAGGTGGCCAGGCCGACGGTGACGCCGTCGACGGTGATGCTCACGGGCCTGGTGCCCGCCGCGACCGTGCGGGACTCGGCGAAACCGAACGCGTCGAAGAGATGGATCTTGTCGTAGCTCGCCTCGACACCCTCGCCGGTGGCGAGCAGCGTGTTGTGGACGCGCCCGTCGGCGGCGGGTGTGAACATCCCGGCGACGATCGTGAGGCCCGCGTCGGCCGCGATGGCGCGCACGCGCTGCGCCCACGGGCCGTCGAGGGGTTCGGCGACCGGGCCGAGCGGGTGCCCGAAGGCGCACATGGTGGCCTCGGGGAAGACGACGAGCGCGGCCCCGGCCGCCGCGGCGCGCTTCGCGCCGTCCGCGACGAGATCGAGGTTCTCGACCGGGTCGGCCGTGGCGGCGATCTGAGCGAGGGCGATCCGCACGAAACCTCCAGTTAATGTATACATAGTGCATGCAAAAGCAGGCGTCCGGCCGCGAGCGTGCGTACCGGCACCTGCGGGAGACGGTGCTGGTCGATCCTGGGGTGCAAGGAACCTTCCTCAACGAGGTCGACCTCGCCCAGGACATCGGCGTCTCCCGCACCCCCGTGCGGGAGGCCCTGCTCCTGCTCGTGGCCGAGGGCCTGGTGGAGATGGTGCCCAAGCGGGGAGCGTACGTCCCCCCGCTGTCCGGGCGGCAGATCCGCGAGCTGATGGAGCTGCGCACGCTGCTCGAGCAGCACGCGGCGTCCGTCACCCTCGCGCAACGGTCGGTCCCGGTCGAGGCCATGCGGTCCGCGCTCGCCGAGCAGGAACGCCTGCTCACCGCCGAGCCGTGCGACGCGCAGGAGTTCATCGAGTGGGACCGGCGGTTCCACCAGTCCCTCGTCGACGCGGCCGGCAACGAGCTGATCGCCCGCACCTACGCCGGCCTCCGCACGCGGCAGGTGCGCGTCGGGGTCGCGGCGCTGTTCCGGGCCATCGACCGGCAGCGGGCCGTCTGCGCGGAGCACGGCCGCATCGTCGACGCGCTGGACTCCGGCGACGAGGCGGCCGCGCACGCGGCGATCTCCGACCACCTGCGGATCACGCTGCAGCTGTTCCTCCAGGCGTGAGCGACACCAGGTAGGCCTCGTCCTCGGCCGGGTCGGGGTTACGGCCCAGCGCCAGCCCGGCCAGGGTGAGCAGCGACGCCACGAGCACATAGCAGGCCACCGGCACCCATGTGCCCCACGCGCCCAGCAGTGCCGTGAACGCCAGCGGCGCGACCGCCCCGCCGAAGACGCCGGCGATCGTGTACGCGAGCGAGCTGCCCGTGTAGCGCAGCCGGGTGTTGAACTGCTCCGTGACGAAGGCGGCCTGCGGGCCGTACATGAACGAGTGCAGCGCGAGCCCGATCACGACGCCGATGATCAGCACCACCGTCGAGCCGCCCCCGATGGCGGGGAAGAACACGAACGGCCAGATCGCGGCACCCACGGCGGCGGCCCCGTACACCGCGCGCCGGTTGACGCGGTCGGACACGGCTCCGGCCAGCGGGATCAGGCCGAGCTGGCAGGCCGAGCCGATGAGGATCGCGGTGAGCACCTGGCCGCGGCTCATGCCGACGACGGTGGTCGCGTAGGTGATCACGAAGACCGTGAACAGCGCGTAGCTGACGTCCGGGCCGATCCGGCTGAGCACGCCGGCCAGCAGGCCACGGCCCTGCGTGCGGAAGACGTCGCCGATCGGGGCCGCGGGCTGCTCGCCGCGCTCCTGGATGGCCCGGAACACCGGCGTGTCCTCCAGCCGCAGGCGGATCCAGAGCCCGAAGGCCACCAGGACCGCGGACAGCAGGAACGCGAGCCGCCAGCCCCAGCCGAGGAACGCCTCGTCCGACAGCGTGGCGGACAGCAGCGCCAGCACACCGTTCGAGAGCAGGTTGCCCGCCGGCGGGCCGATCTGCGCCGCCGAGGACCAGAAGCCGCGTTTGCGCGGGTCGCCGAACTCGCTCGAGAGCAGCACGGCGCCGCCCCACTCGCCGCCGACACCGACGCCCTGCGCGAACCGCAGCAGCACCAGGATGATCGGGGCGGCCACACCGATCGTGCCGTAGGTCGGCAGCAGGCCGATCAGGAAGGTCGCGACGCCGATCAGCAGCAGCGTCAGCACGAGCACCTGCTTGCGCCCGATGACGTCGCCGAGCCGCCCGAACACGAAACCGCCGAGCGGGCGTGAGACGTAGCCGACGGCGTAGGTCGAGAACGCCAGCAGGGTGCCGGTCAGCGGGTCCGAGCCGGGGAAGAACAGCTGCGGGAAGACCAACGCAGCGGCCGCGGAGTAGACCGCGAAGTCGTACCACTCGAGCGATGTGCCGGTGAGGCTCGCCGTGAAGGCCTTGACCAGCGAGCGCCGGTCGATCTCCGGCGTCGACGGCTTGGTCAGGTCGGGCATGCGGGTTCTCCTGTCAGGTGGCGCGTCGCGTCATACTTCATGTATACAACCGGCATGCGCAAGTCCTGGATGACCGAGCTCGCTTTCGACCTGCCCGACGGGGTGTCCGTCTCCGTCCCCGTCACGCGCCTGCTCAACGCCGGGTACGCCGGCCGCGAGCAGGAGGAGGTCGCGGCCCACGTGGCCGAGCTCGCCGAGCTGGGCGTCCCGGCCCCCGCCGTGACACCGGCCCTGTACCCGGTGGCGCCCTACCTGGCCGCCCAGGCCGACGGCGTCCCCGTGCAGCACGACCGCACGTCCGGCGAGGCCGAGTGGGCCCTCGTCGTGGCCGGCCCGGACCCGGCCGACCTGCTGCTCACCGTCGCTTGCGACCACACCGACCGCGCGCTCGAGGTGCACGGCGTCGCGTGGAGCAAGAACGCCGGGCTCGACGTGCTGGGCCGCGGCGCGTGGCGGCTCGTCGACGTCGAGGACCACCTCGACGAGCTCCGCCTGCGCGCGTGGGTGGCCCGCGACGGCGGCGCCGAGGAGCTCATCCAGGACGCCCCGCTCGCCGCGCTGCTGCCCCCTCGGTACTGGCTCGACGACATCGCCCACCTGTTGGAACCCGGCACCGTCCTGCTGTCGGGCACGGTCGCGATGCGGCCGGACGTCGACCAGTTCGCCGACCACTGGCGCGTGGAGCTCGCCGACCCGGTGACCGGGCGCACGCTCGAACTGGCGTACGCGGTGGAGCGCATGCCGGCGCCGATCGGGTAGGGTCGCCGCCGTGCAGCGCTGGTACTACTGGTTTAGCCGACCGGCCCGGGAGGGGTCGGCGGGCGAACCGCTGCGCTGACCCTCCACCCCCGAGCCGGATCTCGAGCCGGCTCGGCGGGGTTTCTCGACGGGCGCGGCTCGCCTGAATCAGAGAGCGCCGTCATGACCCTCACCGCCGTCCCCGCGTTGGACGAGCACCGCACCACCCGGATCAGCCCACTGCTGTCCCCTTCCCTACTGCGCCACGAGCTCCCCGTCGATGCGACGGTGGCGGATACGGTCACCCGGGCCAGAGCCGAGGTCGTCGACATCCTCGACGGCCGTGACGACCGGCTCGTCGTGGTCGTGGGCCCGTGCTCCATCCACGACCCCGACGCCGCCATGGACTACGCGGCCCGGCTGGCCGCCCACACCGAGCGCGTGGCGGGCGAGCTGCGCGTCGTCATGCGCGCCTACTTCGAGAAGCCACGCTCGACAGTGGGTTGGAAGGGCCTGATCAACGACCCGGGCCTGGACGGCACGTACGACGTCAACACCGGTCTGCGCGCCGCGCGCCGCCTGCTGCTGGACGTCTCGGAGCTCGGCCTGCCGGTGGGCTGCGAGTTCCTCGACCCGATCACCCCGCAGTTCCTCGCGGACGTCGTGAGCTGGGGCGCGATCGGCGCCCGGACGGCGGCGAGCCAGGTGCACCGCCAGCTCTGCAGCGCGCTCTCCATGCCCGTCGGGATCAAGAACCCGACCGACGGCGACGTGCAGGTCGCGATCGACGGCGTCAACGCCGCCGCGGCCAGCCACGTGTTCATGGGCATCAACCCGGACGGCCTGGCCGCGCTGATCACGACGAGCGGCAACCCGGACTGCCACGTCATCCTCCGCGGCAGCACCGGCGGCCCCAACCACGACGCCACCTCGGTGGCGGCCACCCTCGACCGCCTCCGCGCCGGCGGGCTGCCCGCCCGGGTGATCGTGGACGCCAGCCACGGCAACAGCGGCAAGGACCACATCCGGCAGGCGGGCGTCGTGCACGAGCTCGCCGAGCGGATCGGCGCAGGTGAGAAGGGCATCGCCGGGGTGATGCTGGAGAGCTTCCTGGTCGCCGGACGCCAGGACCTGGGCCCGAAGATGACCCGGGGCCAGAGCATCACGGACGCGTGCATGGACTGGGACACCACAGCCACGCTGCTGGACGAGCTGGCCGCCGCGGTGGCGGCGAGGCGCGCCTGACGGAACACCGAATGATCGCCGACCCCACGCACTGACCGAACGGCGACCCGGTCACCGGAGGACTGCTGTGTTCCTGCTCTGACCTCGACGGGCCGACTTCGCACATCTCGCGTTGACCTCACATAGGGCCGGCCTTGTGCGAAGTGCACGGTGGATGTGCGAAGTCAGCTGCTCACCCCGATGCCTCCGACCAGGTCGCGGAACTCCCGCGCGCTGCGCGTGTCCGGCATCTCGACCCACGAGACAGCAACGAGCACGTAGCCGCGACGTCGGTCGTGCACCTCGAACCACGCACGGTGCAACGCCACGCAGGGTTGTTCGCGGAAGAACTCCCGCACCTCCCCGTAGGAGTGCGCGACGCAGTCGTCCGTGCTGTCGAAGTGCTGCTCGACGCGCAGTGCCTGCCTGAGCAGCCGCACCCGAGCCGCGTTCGCGTCCTGCCGGCGGGCCTGGCTGCTGGCGCGCACGCTGCTCGCGCTCGCGGTGGTGCCGCCACCGCCGATCGCCGTGCCGGCGACACTCGCCGACCCGCCCGCGCCGATCGCGACGACCAGGACGATCGCCAGTAGAGGACCTCCGCCACCCTTCTTGCCCTCGATCGGGCGCACGCGGCCTTCGCCATCGGTGTAGTAGCCCTTCGGCACCGGCGCCGCCGCCCTTCGTGGGTCTTGATCAGAACGGCGGAGCGTAGGCCAGCATCACCCGATCGTGGGATGGTTCGCGGCATCCCACTCGATCAGCCCAGAGCGACTCACTTCGCACATCGAGTGCTGACTTCACCCAGGGCGGGCCTTGGGCGAAGTGCGCAGTGGGTGTGCGAAGTGACCCTCAGCCCTCTACCTCCTCCAGGCGGCGGGTGAGGAAGCGGCGTTCGGCGTCCGACTCCGTCAGCGTCAAGGCCTCGCGGTACGCCTCGGCCGCCTCGCCGGGGCGGCCCAGGCGGCGGAGCAGGTCGGCTCGGGTGGCGGGAACCATCCGGTAGCCGGCCAGCTCGTCGCCCAACTCGTCGACGAGCGCGAGGCCGGCGGCCGGTCCGGCGGCCATCGCGACGGCGACGGCACGGTTGAGCCGCACCACCGGCGAGGGCGTGAGCTTGGCGAGGGTGCCGTAGAGCGCGGCGATCTGCGGCCAGTCGGTGTCCGACGCGCGGGCGGCCCGGGCGTGGCAGGCGGCGATGGCGGCCTGCACCTGGTACGTGCCCGGTTCCCTCCGGCGCAGGGCCGCGTCGAGGAGCGCGAGCCCCTCCGCGATCTCGTCGCGACTCCACTTGCTGCGGTCCTGGTCCTCGAGCGTGACCGGTTCGCCGTCGGCGTCGAGCCGGGCCGCCCGCCGGGAGTGCTGCAGGAGCAGCAGGGCGGTGAGGCCGAGCACCTCGGGGTCGTCGGGCATGAGCGCAGCGAGGGTGCGGGCGAGGCGGATCGCCTCGGCGCAGAGATCGAGCCGCACGAGATCGGGTCCGACGGCGGCCGAGTAGCCCTCGTTGAACAGCAGGTACACGACGCCGAGGACGCCGACCAGCCGGTCGGGCAGGAGGTGGTCGGGTGGCACCCGGTACGGGATCCCGGCCGCCCGGATCTTGCGCTTCGCCCGCACCAGCCGCTGGGCCATCGTCGACTCCGGCACGAGGAACGCGCGCGCGATCTCCGGCGTGGTCAGGCCGGTGAGCGTGCGCAACGTCAGCGCGACCCGGCCCTCCAACGGGAGCGCGGGGTGGCAGCAGGTGAAGATCAGCCGCAGCCGGTCGTCCTGCAGGACGCTCCCGTCGCCCTCGTCCTCGGATCCGTCAGGCATCGCCGCCACCTCCCTCAGCTTCGCCGCCTCGATCTTGCTGCGCTTGAGCCGGTTGAGCGCCGCGTTGCGGGCGGTCGTCGTGAGCCACGCGCCGGGGTTGCGCGGGACACCGTCGCGCGGCCAGCGGGCCAGCGCCTGCGCGACGGCGTCCTGCGCGCACTCCTCCGCGAGGTCCCAGTCACCGGTCATCCGGATCAGGGTGGCGACGACCCGCCCCCACTCGTCCCGGAACGCAGCGGTGACCGCCTCCTCGGCGGCCGTCATTCCTGGTCGAGCGGCCAGACCGGCCGGATCTCCATCACCCCGTGCCGGGCGTTCGGGTGCTTGGACGCCACCTCGATGGCCTCGTCGAGGTCGGCGCACTCCAGCAGGTCGAAGCCGTACATCTGCTCCTTGGTCTCGGCGAACGGGCCGTCCGAGATCAGCACCTCGGCGCCGCGGACGCGCACGGTCGTGGAGTCGGACGCGGGCCGCAGCCGGTCGCCCCGCAGCCGCACGCCACGACGGTCCATCTCCTCGACCCACTCCTCGATGGTGTAGCCCCCGCGGTCCTCCGGTGCCGCCTCGTCGCCCTCGACACCGCAGATCAGCAGCAGGTACTGCATATCGGATCCCTCCTCGTTCGGTCGGTCGTCACTACGACAACCGGGACCGGCCGGAATCGACACTCGACGGCGGAAGCTTGACAGGCAAGTGGCTGCTTGCATATAAATCCCTTGTGCCCGATCCACTCTTCAAGGCGCTCGCCGACCCGACACGGCGGGCGATCCTCGACGAGCTCACCGACAAGAACGGCCAGACGCTGTTCGAGATCTGTGGGCGGCTGGCGATGAAGCACGGGCTCGGCTCCACGCGGCAGGCCATCTCCCAGCACCTGGCGGTGCTCGAGGACGCCGGCCTGGTCAGCACCCGCCGCGAGGGCCGCTACAAGTTCCACCACCTCGACACCACCCCCCTGCGCTCGATCGTCGAGCGCTGGCCGATCGAATAGAGGAGCAGCGATGCTGACGATCAACGTAACGAGCGTGTTCGTCGACGACCAGGCCAAGGCACTGGCCTTCTACACGGACGTGCTCGGCTTCGTGAAGAAGACCGACGTCCCGGCCGGCGGCGCCCGGTGGCTCACGGTCGTCTCCCCCGCGGCCCCGGACGGCGTCGAGCTCCTGCTCGAACCGGACGGGCATCCGGCCGCCCGGCCGTTCAAGGAAGCGCTCGTCGCGGACGGGATCCCGTTCACGTCCTTCGCCGTCGAGGACGCGCAGGCCGAGTTCGAGCGCCTGAGCGCCGCGGGCGTGCGGTTCGTGCAGGAGCCCACCGACCTGGGACCGGTCGTCACGGCCGTCTTCGACGACACCTGCGGGAATCTCATCCAGATCGCCTGCGAGAAGAAGGGCTAACCTGGCCGGGCAAGCGGGCTGATCGCGCGTCAGGTGGCAGGGTAGACGCGTCTCCTCGACATGCTCGGAGACGCCCGGTGTCCTACCGCCTGCTCGTGCGCGCCGTCCCGCCACCGTTCCTGCCCCTCGGGCTGATCGCCCGGCTCCCCTTCGCGATCACGCCGCTCGCCACGCTCACCCTCCTGCACTCGGCCACCGGCAGCTACGCCTTCGCCGGGGCCGCGACCGCTGCGCAGAGCGTCGCCACCGCGGCGAGCGGGATCGGTGTCGGCGCGCTCGCCGACCGGTTCGGTCCCCGCGCGGTCGGTGTCATCGCCGCGATCGCCCACGCCGCGTCCGCGGCCGCCCTCGTCGCGGCGAGCCGGGCCGACCGTCCGGCGATGCTCGCCGCGGCGATCTCCGTCGGGCTCACGCAGCCCGCGGTCGGCCCGCTGGCCCGGGTGCACTGGGCCCGGCTGCTGCGGGCCGGCGGTCGGGCCGGGCTGCTGCCGACCGCCCTGTCCTACGAGACCGCCGCCGACGAGCTCGGCTTCGTGGCCGGACCGGTGGTCGTCGGCCTGCTCACCGCCGCCATCGGGCCCGCCGCGCCGCTCTCGGCGGTCGCGCTCCTCGCCGCGGGCGCGGCTGCGCCGTTTGCGCTGTTCTACGCCCGGACCGCGCCGCCCCGCCGATCCGATGCCGTCCGCCCGCGGTTCGGTCCGCTCGCCGCGATGGTGGTGGCGGCCGCGGCGCTCGGCGCCGTGTTCGGCGCGGTGCAGACCGGAGTCACCGGTTACGCCGCGGAGCGCGCCGAGCCGGGCAGCGCCGGCCTCCTGTATGCGCTGCTCGCCGTCGGGAGCGTGGTCGCGGGCGTCGCGTACGCGTGGCTGCCCTCGCGCATCGGCGACAGCGTCCGCTACCTGGTGTCCACGGTCGGCCTGCTGCTCGGCACCTCCTGGCTGGCCGCCGGGTTCGCGGACCTTCCGGTGGCGATCGCCGTCGCCGGCGTCACGATCGCCCCGTACATGATCTCCGCGTACGCCCTCACGGAACGGCTGTCCGGTGGTCGCGGAACGGCGACGGCGCTCATGACGGTCGGTGCCGGCGGCCCGATCGGCACGGCGATCGCGCAGGCGGTGGCCGGCCGCGCCGCCGACGCGGGCGGCAGCGCCGCCGCCTTCCTCGTGGCCCCGGCCGCCGCGGCCGTGGCGCTCGCCGTCGCCGTCGGGGTGCTCGTCGCGGATCAGGCGGGAGTGCGCAACACCGCGAACCGGTAGGGGGACTCCGTGCCTGCGCGCTCGTGACGAGGCCGTGCTCCCGCTGCGCCCGGCCCGTGTCGGTCACACCCGCAGCGCGCCATGTCGGGGGGCGACCGATCCCCCAATCCCTCATCCCCCAACGACCGGTCGACCCCACAAGCTCGCCGGTTGTGCGCTCGCCCGATCCCCGATGACCAGGCGGTGGCTGGCTCCTAGCTTTTCCTCACATCGCCGGAGCGCGAATCGGAAAACGATCGAGGAGACGATCTCAATGACCGCAATCACGAACGTCCCTGAACTGCTCGAGGCACTGCGCACATGGCTGCTCGCCAACCCGAACGGGGACGTCCAGGACTTCGCGGCGGAGCACGACACCACGCCCCAGGAGCTGTCCGAGGGCTGGAACACCTACTTCGCCCAGGCCGACTTCAGCCGGAACTACAACCTGGACACGGCGCAGTCCGGCTCCCAGGGCGCCACGCAGGCAGCCGCGCAGGCCGCCCCCGCATACACCCCTTCGGAGCCGCCGCCGTACGACGCGAGCCCCGAGGAGTACGTGCAGTACCTCACGCAGGAGGTCAACAACTACCAGGAATTCACCACGATCAACAACATCGAGGACAACTCGATCAACCAGCAGATCACCGCGGGTGGGGACGTCAATCAGGACTTCGACATCGACAACAGCGAGAACACCGTCGGTGAGGACGGCGTCCTGATCCGCGACAGCGAGCTCGACGACACGAACGTCAACACGGGCGACGTCGACGACGGCGGCGTGCTGCAGCAGGGCGACGAGAACCAGGCGAACACCGGTGACGTCACGGCCACCGACGGAAGCGCGGGCAGCGTGTTCGGCGACGCCACGAGCGTCGGCAGCGGCAACGACAACTTCGGCAGTGGGCAGCAGTCCAACAACGCCGCCCTCGGTGACAACAACAAGCAGGTCAACCAGCAGCAGGACAACGACACCGACATCGAGGTCGGAGACACGACCGGCGGGGACGCCAGCGCCGACGGCGGCGACGGCGGCACGGGCGGTGCCGGGACCGGTGGCGCCGGCGGTGCCGGCGGTGCCGGGGGCGGCGTCGACGCCGACAGCAGCAGCTTCCCGGACATCGACGGTGGCGACGGCGGCTCCGGCGGTTCTGGCGGCTCCGGGACCGGTGGCAGCGCGGACGGTGGCGCCGGCGGCGACGCCGACGGTGGCGACGCCGACGTCGACATCGACGTCGACAGCGGCGACCAGACGGTCGACTTCTGATCCAGATCCCGGACCACCAGGCCGGCTCAGCATCCTCCGGGGCGCTGGGTCGGCCGTCCGTCGTGAACAAGGGGGAGCTGTGGCGGTGTCCGAGGCGATCCAGCTGGTCGACGTGGCCCGCAAGGCGACGGAGGCCTACGGGCGGCCGGATCTCACGGCGAAGCTGGCCCGCTCGCGGGAACGGCTGACCGGTTCGAACGTGCGGGTGCTCGTCGTCGGCGAGTTCAAGCAGGGCAAGAGCCTGCTGGTCAACTCGCTCGTGTCGGCGTCGGTCTGCCCGGTGGACGACGACGTCGCCACCGCGGTGCCGACGATGGTGCGGCATGCCGCCGCGCCGACGGCGGCCCTGGTACGGGAGCCGGCCGAAGGGGCCGAGGGGGCCGAGCCGAAACGAACCGAGATCCCCATCGGGCAGTTGGCCCAGCACGTCTCCGAGTCCGGGAACCCGGACAACCGGCAGCGGATCTCCTACGCGGAGGTGGGTCTGCCGCGCTCGTTGCTCGCCGGCGGGCTGGTGCTCGTCGACACGCCGGGCGTGGGTGGGTTGGGGTCCGCGCACGGCTCCGCGACGATGGCCGCGATCGCGGGGGCCGACGCGGTGGTGCTGGTGTCCGACGCCGCACAGGAGTACACGAGGCCGGAGCTCGACTTCCTGGCGACCGCGATGCAGATGTGCCCGAACGTCGCCGCGGTGCTCACCAAGATCGACCTCTATCCGGCGTGGCGGCGGATCGCCGAGTTGGACCGCGGGCACCTCGCCACCGCCGGGGTCGACACCGAGCTGATCCCGGTCTCGTCGACGGTGCGCCAGCTCGCGCTGCGCACGAAGAACCACGCGCTCAACGACGAATCCGGCTACCCGGTGCTGGTCACGTACCTGCGTGAGCGGGTGCTGGGCCAGGCCGAGCTGCTCGCCCGCCGTTCCACCGGCCGGGACATCCTGAGCGTCTGCGAGCAGATCACGACCACGATGAGCGCCGAGCTCACCGCGCAGGAGAACCCGGAGCGGGCCAAGGAGCTGGTGGCCGAGCTGGAGAAGGCGAGAAAGTCGGCCACCGGGCTCAAGGAGCGCACGGCTCGCTGGCAGGTCACCCTCAACGACGCCGTCGCCGACCTCACCGCCGACATCGATCACGACCTGCGCGACCGGCTCCGGACCGTCATGAGGGAGGCGGAGACGCTCGCCGAGGACGCCGATCCGGCGGACGTGTGGGACCAGCTCGCCAAGTGGGTGCAACACCAGGTCACCAGCGCGGCATCGGCCAACTTCGTCTGGGCGAGCGAGCGCGCCGAGGCGCTCGCCCGCCGGGTGGCCGAGCTGTTCGCCGAGGACGGGCGGGTCGCCCTCCCCGAGCTGCCCGTGGCCGTCACCGGGCCGGCCCCCCGGGTCGCCAGGATCGAGCGGCCCGACACGACGCCCGTGGGGCTCGGTGAGCGGGCGCTCAGCGGGCTGCGCGGCGGGTACATGGGCGGACTGATGTTCTTCATGCCGCTCAGCCTCATCCCCGGGCTGGCCATCGCCGCCCCGTTCGCGGCGGTCGGTGGCGCGCTCCTCCTCGGACGCAAGCAGATCAAGGATGAGCGGAAGCGGGAGCTGGCACGCCGGCAGGCCGAGGCCAAGATGCTCGTGCGCAAGCACATCGACGAGGTGCAGTTCCAGGTGGGCAAGGACTCCCGGGACCTGCTCCGACGCACCCACCGCACGCTGCGGGACCACTTCACCACACTCGCCGAGGAGATGCAGACGTCGATGGCGGGGTCCGTGGCGGCGGCGCAGAGCGCGGTGAAGGCGACACAGGCCGAACGCGGTACCCGGATCGGGGACCTCAAGGCGGAGCTGGAGCGCGTCGCGGGGCTCGCCACCCGGGCCCGCGCGCTGATGGAGCCGTCGTGACGGCGCCGGCGGGCGGCTCGCCCGGGCTGCGCGAATCGGTCCGTGTGGTGCTGCTGCGGGCCGTCGACACCTATCGGGACAGCCCGAACGCCCTGCGGTGGTTGCGCCACCACCTCGACCGCTACGACGAGCCGCTGCGCCTCGCCATCGCGGGCAAGGTCAAGGCCGGCAAGTCGACCTTGCTCAACGCCCTGGTCGGGGAGGCCATCGCGCCTACGGATGCGGGCGAGTGCACGAAGGTGGTGACCTGGTATCAGGACGGGCATTCCCCGGCCGTGCGGCTGTACCCGCGCGCCGGCGGGCAGCCCCGCCCGCTGCGCATCGAGCGCAACGGTGGTGCGCTGCAGATCGACCTGGGCGCGCCCGCCGAGACCGTGGACCGGCTGGAGGTCACGTGGCCGTCGGCGAGCCTGCGGGCCACGACGCTCATCGACACCCCCGGCATCGCCTCCCTGTCGCTCGACGTCTCGGCCCGCAGCGAACGCTTCCTCGCACCCGACGACGCACCGTCCGCCGCGGACGCGGTGCTGTACCTGATGCGCCACCTGCATTCCGCCGACATGCGGTTCCTCGAGTCGTTCCACGACCAGGGCGTGGCCCGGGCCGCCCCGGTCAACACCGTCGCCGTGCTGTCGCGCGCCGACGAGGTCGGCGTCGGGCGCGTCGACGCCCTGCGGTCGGCCCGCGTGATCGCCGCGCGCTACCGGTCCGACGAGATGCTGCGCGCGTTCTGCCAGACCGTCGTGCCCGTGGCCGGCCTGCTCGCCGTCACCGGCCGCACGATGCGTCAGGACGAGTACGCGGCGCTGGCCACCCTGGCCGCCCTCCCGCCCGACGAGCTGGACGCACTCCTGCTCACCGTCGACCGCTTCGCGGCAGCCGACGGCGTCACTGAGCCGTCCTCGGGCGTCCGCGGCGCGCTCCTCGAGCGGTTCGGCATGTTCGGGCTCCGGCTGTCGACCACTCTCATCCGGCAGGGGGTCGGTGACGCCTCCGCGCTCGCGGCGGAGCTGGTGCAGCGCAGCGGATTGGTCGAGCTGCGCCAGGTCCTGGCCAGCCAGTTCACCGAACGCCGGGACGTGCTGAAGGCACGCTCCGCACTGATCGCCCTCGACCTGGTGCTGCGCCGCGAACCGCGGCCGACCTCGGCACCGCTCGCCGCCGAGGTCGAGCGGATCCTGGCCGGTGCGCACGAGTTCGCGGAGCTGCGGCTGCTCTCCGACCTCCGGGGGCGGGTCCTGCGGCCACCGAAGGAACAGGTCGCGGAGGCGGAGCGGCTGATCGGCGCCGACGGGAGCGCTCCCCACCAGCGGCTCGGCCTTCCGGCGGACGCCGGCCTGGACGAGCTACGGGCAGCGGCGATGAACCGGCTGACGGTCTGGCGGCGGCGGGCGGAGAGCCCGATGTCCAGCCGGGCCATGGCCAACGCGTCCCGGGTGGTGGTGCGCAGCTGCGAGGGGATACTCGCGGGACTCCGTCAGGCCTAGTGCCCTTCGCCCACCAGCATGCGGAGGTGGGCGAAGAGCTCGCCCCGGCTGCCGGAACCCAGCCGCTGACGCATCCGGGCGACGTGGTTCTCCACGGTCTTCGCGGAGATGAACAGCTGCTCACCGATCTGCTTGTAGGTGAGACCGGACAGGACGAGCTCTGCCACCTCCCGCTCCCGACCGCTGATCGCGCCGGCCGAGCTCTCCGACGCCTGCTCGGGCACCTTCACCCGGCGCACGGGCTGCCCGCGGCCGGGCGTCGGATCCGCAGGTGCCGTGCTGGGCTGCTCGGCGCCGGCCTGCAGCGCGCGGGCACAGCCGAGCAGGGCGTTCATGCTCTTGCGGTCCCGGCAGCGGATCGCGGCCTGGCTGGCCAGGCGCCCACCCTCCCAGCTGAGGCCGGCGGCGTGCAGGCCGCGGGCCGCGGCCTCCACCGCGTCCGCGTCCACCTCACCGCCGAGGCTCCGCAGCCATTCCCGGCCCGCGGTGGCCACGGCGGCGGCGTACCGGCTGGTGGGAGCCATGCGGTCCAGGACGGCCGCGTGCCGCTGGGCCGCGGCGCCCGCATCGGACCCGATCGCGGCCTGGAGCCCGGACCAGTGCAGCGACACCGCCCACAACGGCGGGTCCCCCAGCCGGTCGAGCAGCGCCTCGGCCTCGTCCAGGTACGGCTGCACCCAGCCCTGCTCGTTCAGCCGGGTGGCCCCGACCACGAGCTCGCCGAGCGGCTGCAGCGAGTACAGGTCTATCGGGTGCCGGACGATGGCCTCCCGAGCCCGGCGCCACCCGGTCAGCAGGCCGGCGAGATCGCCCGCCCTGCGAGCCAGCCCGACGTCGAGCGCGGCGGCCAGCAGCTCGTCCCGCGGCTCGAGCCGCCCCCGACCGGACGCCGACTGCAGCAGCGCCCGCGCCTGCGCGCCCGATCCGCGGTGCATGGCGAGCAGCGCCTGCAGGAGGAGGTGCCGTGCCACGACGGCGGGTCCGCCGAGGCCCGCGGCGACGGCCTGGCCCAGCACGGACTGCGCCACGTCCAGCTCCCCGCAGTGGATCGCGACCAGTGCGGCCAGCGCCGCGGGCGTGTCCGGGAGCAGCGCCGCCCGGCCGGACGACTCCAACAACACGGCCGCGCGCGTGAGCTGGGAGAGCGCGGCGGTCGGGTTGCCGGCGACGGTGTCGTGGACCCCACGGGCGAGCAGTGCCTCCGCACCTGCCAGCAGGGTGGGTGCCTGGCCGGCGCCGCCCGGCGCCGCGGCCAGGACGTCGCGCGCCTCGTCGAGCGCACCGATGCCGACGAGCGCGGGCACCGCGAGCAGGGCCGGACCACCGAACGGCTGCGCGGCGAGCCACCGGTACAGATCGGCGCTGCGGCTCAGCATCCCGCGGTGGGCCAGCACCGCCGCGGCCACCGCCACTGCCCGCTCCACCGCATCGCTCCCCGCCGAAGCCGGCTCGGCGAGCACCTGATCGGCCCGCCGCAGCGCCGCGTCCAGATCGCCGACGAGCATCGCCGCCTCCGCCCGCCGCGCGGCCAGCGGCAGCGGTGCCGCACCGGCCTCCACCGCGGCGTCGAACAGATCCGTCGCGGCCGGAAGGCATTCGCGGAGCGCCTCGTCACCCGCACGTTCGAACGCGGTGGCCACCCGGGTGCCGGTCGCCCCACTGCCGATCAGACCCCGCGCCGCGACGAGCACGCTGCCGCCGGCATCGAGCTGGATCTCGGCCAGCTGCCGCTGCAGCACCAGGCGGTGGGCAGCGGGGACCACCCGCAGCAGCGCGTGCCGTACCAGCGGCACGACGCCGCCGTCGGGGTCGAGCAGACCGGTGGCGGCCGCCTGGTCGAGCAGCTCCCCCACCGCCCCCGGGGCCACGTCGAGCAGCGCGCCGAGGACGTCCGGATCGATGGGGGCGCCCACGGTGCGGCCCAGCAGCAGCTCTCGGACCCGGGTCGGCTGCGCGTCGATCTCGTATCCCAGCTGCCGGACGACGGCGGCCGGCGGCTCACCACCGGAACCGAGCCGATCGAGCGCCCGCTCGTCGCGCAGCCCCACCAGCAGGCGGTCGACCAGGTCCGGAGAGCCCCCCGTCTGCTCGAACACCAGGTCCACCAGCTCCGCCGTGGGCCGCTCCCCCAGCAGCAGGTTGGCGCGGGCGGCGACGCCGGGACGATCCAGCGGGCCCAGCGAGAGCGGCCCCCTCTTCGCACCGAACGCGACGACGATCGAGGCGAGCTTCCCGCTCCGCGGCCACGGCCGGTGGGCGAGCACGACCTGTGCCCCGGGATCGGCGGCCCACAGCCGCAGCCGCCCCAGTGCTGCCTCGTCGAGCTCGTGAGCGTCGTCGACGAGCAGCACGACGTTCGGGTCCACCGGCTCGGCGTCCGCCGGAACGTCCCGCCGGACCGCGAGCCCGGCGCCACGGTAGAGATCGCCCAGCATGTCGAGCAGCACGGTTTTGCCACAGCCGCCCGGTCCCACCACCACGGTGCGGCGCGGCAGCGCGGGCGCTGACGCGATCTCCCGGTACAGCCTTCGAGCAGCGGGCGCGCCGACGAGCGCGCTGTCGGAGGCAGCGCTCTCGACCTTCACCGCGGTCATCACGGTCCGGCCCGTTGTCTGCACCGCGGCATGCCCTCCCGTGTCGACGTCGTCGCCGATCGCCGTACCTGACGCTGTCGCTGCGAGCCCGGGGAGCCCGATCAGGGTAGCGATCCGACCGGGTACAGGAGACGCCCGAACGGGCGCTGATACACAGTGCGCGCGGTGTAGAACTCGGTTGCCGGGTCGGGGGTGTTAGCTCATCGCGAACGGTTCGCCGGAGTCGTCCGCGCCGGCGGCTGCACCGTCGAGGGAGGCATCGTCGTCGAAGGAGTCGTCGGCGCCCGGGGAGCCGGTCTCGGGGGGCGCTGACGCGGCGAACGGGTCGTCCTCCGCGAGGTCGTGCACCGGGCCGGCCTCGTGCAGGTCCGCATCCGGATGTTCGGCCGCGGCGTCGGCGAGCTCGACGAGCTCGCCGGGGACCTCCGGCAGCGCCGGGTCGAGGAAGGTCGGGTCCTGACCGAGATCGCCGTCGAGGTCGCCATCGGGGTCGGCGCTATCCAGATCGGCGCCGTCCAGGTCACCGACGGTGGCACCGAGCGTGTCGTAGCCGACGACGTCGAGGTGTTCGTGCTGAGCAAGATCGCGCAGGTAGCGGTCGGCGTGCTCCTCGGGCGTCTCGCCGGGCTGCGGCGCCGGCGGGACGAGCGCGGGGGCGGGCCCGTCGGCCGAGGAGAAGTCGGTGCGGAGATTGTCGAGGAAGATCGGGAGAAGCTCCGCCACCTCGACCGCGCTGAACCCGTGCGCGTGCGCGATCGCAGACGGGCTGACCCCGGGATTGTCCAGGATCATCCGCGTGACCTCCCAGATGGAGGCGCTCGGATCGGCTGACACGCTCACCCCCGGCCACTCGCGCCGCACATCCGGCGCATTGCCAGCAACCCTACGAACTCCGGCGCGGCCTGCAATCCGGGATGCGACGGAGTCGAGAGGGGCTCCGGATCGGACCCGGGTGGTCGCGCGCCTTGGGGGGTTTAGGGGATCGGACCGCGACTTCCCGGCCGGGGGATGACCGCAGGCACGCGGCCATGGAGGCTCCGATCGACACCGGGCGTAGGGGGGCCGCATGAGCTATCAACTCGGGATCGATCTCGGGACGACGTATACGGCTGCGTCGGTGTCGCGCGCAACGGAGCAGCAGCCCGCCGACCCGGAGATGGTGTCCCTCGGCGATCGCGCGGTCCAGGTGCCGTCCGTGCTCTACCTCGCTCCCGACGGCACGGTCCTGGTGGGCGAGGCGGCCGAGCGGCGGGCGACGACCGATCCGGACCGCGTGGTCCGCGAGTTCAAGCGGCAGGTGGGCGACGAGACCCCGCTGGTCGTCGGCGGGAGGCCGTACCCGGCCCACGAGCTGGCCGCGATGCTGGTGGCCTGGGTCGTCGAGCGGGTGGCCGAGCGCGAGGGCTCCCGGGCCCGGCGGATCGCCCTGACCCACCCGGCATCGTGGGGACCGCACAAGAAGGATCTGCTGCATCGCGCGCTGGCCACCCGCGGCCTCGACGTGACGTTCCTGGCCGAGCCGCAGGCAGCCGCCCTCAGCTACGCGGCGGCGGAACGCGTCGAGCGCGGGTCCACGATCGCGGTCTACGACCTGGGCGGTGGCACGTTCGACTCCGCGGTCGTCCGCAAGAACGGCACGTTCGCGTTGCTCGGCCAGCCGGAAGGCATCGACCGGCTCGGTGGCGTCGACTTCGACGACCTGGTGTTCATGCACGTCCGCGAGGCCGTCGGGGCGGCGTTCGACCAGCTCGATCCCGCCGACGAGACCGTGGTGTCCGCCGTATCCCGGCTGCGTCGCGAGTGCAAGGAGGCGAAGGAGGCGCTGTCGGCCGACACCGAGGTGCGGATCGCTGTCCTGCTGCCGGGGCTGCAGACCGCGGTGCGCCTGACCCGCGGCGAGTTCGAGACGATGATCCGCCCGCAGCTCGAGGAGAGCGTCGACGCGCTGCACCGCGCCGTGGCGTCGGCCGGCCTGACTCCAGCGGATCTGAGCGCCGTGCTGCTCGTGGGCGGGTCCTCGCGGATCCCGCTGGTCGCCCAACTGGTGTCGGCCGCGTTCGACCGCCCGGTGGCGGTGGACGCCGACCCGAAGAACGCGATCGCCCTCGGCGCCGCGCTGTCGATCTCGCCGCGCGCGGAGTCGTGGCCCGCGGTGGTGATCCCACCGGTCGCGCCGGCCTTCCAGCCCCGGCCGACACCCGTCCAGCCCGTACAGCCCGTACCGGTACCGGCCGCCCAGGCGAGATTCCAGCCGCCGATCACCGACCCGCCGCGGCCGCCCGTGCCTCAGCTCGCCCCCACCCTGCCGCCGACATCGGTCTCACGCCGGCCGGCCGTGGTGTTCGGCGCGGGCGGCCTGCTGGTCGCGGCCGCGATCGGCGCCGCCCTGCTGTACGGCCCCGACCGCACGACCCCGACCCCCACGGGCGGCACCACGACGACGTCCGTCGTCGAGGTCCCCCAGCTCACGGAGGCCCCGGCTCCCGAGGAGGCCGCCCCGGCCCCCGTCAACCAGGTGCCTGCCCAGAACCAGGGCGGCGTCCGCCCGCAGCGGCCGCAGAACCAGGGCGGCGGCGTTCCCGCCGAGCAGCCGGCCGCCGAGGACCCACCGGACGATCCGACAACCACCACCACCACGACAACGACGACCACCACAGCCTCCCCGCCCCCTGAGACCACCACCGTCGCGGAAGTCCCGCCGGTGGACCCTGGCGTCCCGCCGGCCGGCGGCACCGAGGAGGAGGGCGGCACCGAGGGCGGTGCCGAAGAGGGCGGCGAGGCAGAGATCCCGGTGGACGACGTCCCCGCGACGTGACACGCGATCAGACGTGGGACGTCAGCGCGTCGACTCCCGGCCCCTCGAGGTCGTCCAGCGCCACCCGCCGCCCGGAGACGGCCAGGAGCAACGAGAGTGCGGAGCCAGTGACGTCCGGACCGTCGCCGATCGCCAGGTCGGCGTCCGTTGCCGTCAGCCGGACCCGCGCCACGAGCTCCTTGGCGCCGCCGAATGACACCGGGGTGCGCGCCTGCAGGCGAAGTGATCGGACGACGGCTTCCTCCGGATAGGAGCGGGTGAGCCCCAAGGGGCGGCGGATGTCCTCGCCGTGGACGACCTCCTCGACGAGGCGGGTGTCGATGGGCGCCGGAGGACTTGACGTGCGCGACGCCACCCGACGGAGCTGCTCCAGCGTCTCCTGGGGTGACGCCCCGCGCTCGCGCTCCACTCCGCGGGCGTTGTAACGATCGAAGTCGAACCTCGCCCGAGCAAGATCGGCCAGGAAACCGAGGCGCGTCGTCCGAGCCGAGTCCACGAGATGTGCGACCACGTCGTGCACGGTCCACTCCCCGCAGAGCGACGGCACCTCCCACCTGTGATCGTCGACGTGCTCGAGGTCGTCGATCAGGGCTGCACGCTCCGCGTGCACCAGTGCCCAGACATCTGCCACGGTCTCCCCTTCGCCCAGGTCATAGCGTCTGACAGGTGAGTCGTACCGGACCACCGAGATTCATCGGTCGCTCGCAACGGGCCGCACCCACCCCGGAATGCGACTCGCCACCGCGGAGTTGCTTGCAGGGTGAAGAAGGTGGGGTTTCTGTCCTTCGGGCACTGGTCGGAGTCGCCGCACTCGATGGTGCGGTCGGGGGCGGACGCCCTCCTGCAGTCGATCGAGCTCGCGGTCGCCGCGGAGGAAGCGGGCGCCGACGGCGCGTACTACCGCGTGCACCACTTCGCCCAGCAACTCGCGTCCCCGTTCCCGCTGCTGGCCGCCGCCGGGGCGCGGACCAGCCGGATCGAGCTGGGTACGGCCGTGATCGACATGCGGTACGAGAACCCGCTCTACATGGCCGAGGACGCCGGTGCGGCTGATCTCATCTCCGGTGGCCGCCTGCAGCTGGGTATCAGCCGTGGATCACCGGAGCAGGTGATCGACGGCTTCCGCTACTTCGGGCACGTACCGCCGGAGGGTGTGAGCGACGCCGACATGGCCCGCGAGCACACCGCAGCGTTCCTCGAGGTGCTCAAGGGCGAGGGGTTCGCCCGGCCCAACCCGCGCCCGATGTTCCCCAACCCGCCGGGCCTGCTGCGGATCGAGCCGCACTCGCCAGGCTTGCGGGATCGGATCTGGTGGGGCGCAGGAACCCGGGCCACCGCGGAGTGGACCGCCGAGCAGGGGCTGAACCTCATGAGCTCGACGCTGCTCTCCGAGGACACCGGTGTGCCCTTCCACCAGCTCCAGGCCGAACAGATCCAGCGGTTCCGGGACGCCTGGAAGGCCGCCGGCCACAGCCGCGAGCCGCGCGTGTCGGTCAGCCGCAGCATCTTCCCGGTCGTCAACGACCTCGATCGGCAGCTCTTCTGGCAACAGCGGGACAGCACCGACCAGGTCGGCCGGCTGGACGGCAGCAACGCCCGGTTCGGCCGGACGTACGCGGGTGAGCCGGACAAGCTCGTCGCCGAGCTCGCCGAGGACGAGGCGATCGCCGCCGCGGACACGCTGCTGCTCACCGTGCCCAACCAGCTGGGCGTCGACTACAACGCCCACGTCATCGAGAGTGTGCTCACCCACCTCGCCCCCGAGCTGGGCTGGCGCTGATCCTGGCTCCGCCCGGATCAACCGAAAAATGCGCGGAGATCAGAACCAGGGCGGCGCCGATCCCGCCGCGCATCGCCGGCGGTCGGACGAATGACATCTGGCCGGACCGGAATACGATGACATTGAGACGTACATCCCGTTGCCCGAAGCGGCATTTCATGCCCTCGACCGGTCGAGTTGATCCACGTTGACCCCACTGACCTGGGGATTTGCTATCTCGAATGACACCCGCTTCCACCTTTCCGGCAGATGTGGTCGACTTGTGTGGGATCGCACGACTGCAGCCGACTGGTAGCGTCGAATCAATGGAGTGGAATTTTCGGACGGCGGAAGAGCTCGCGACTGCATTGCGCGCCGGTGAAGTGACTTCGACGGAACTCACCGACGCGGCGATCGCCCGTATCGAGCGGGAAGACAAGGTGATCAACGCGATCTGCGTGCCGGACTTCGACCGTGCGCGGGCCGCCGCGCGCGACGCCGACCAGGCGCGCGCCCGCGGCGAGGACCGGCCGCTGTTCGGCATTCCGGTCACGGTCAAGGAGTCCTACGACGTCGCCGGGCTGCCCACGACCTGGGGCATGCCGCCGCACCGGAACCACATGCCGGCCGAGGACGCGGTACAGGTGTCGCGACTCAAGGCCGCCGGCGCGGTGGTGATCGGCAAGACCAATGTGCCGTTGGGGCTGCAAGACATCCAGAGCTTCAACGAGATCTACGGCACCACCAACAATCCGTGGGATCACGATCGCACGTCGGGCGGGTCCTCCGGCGGGTCAGCGGCGGCCCTGGCGTCCGGGTTCGGCGCGCTGTCCATCGGCTCCGACCTCGCCGGCTCGCTGCGCACCCCCGCGCATTTCTGCGGCGTCTACGCGCACAAGCCGACACTCGGGCTGGCGGCGACCCGCGGCATGGTCGCGCCGCCGGCAGCGCCGTTGCCGGTCGACCTCGACCTCGCCGTCGTCGGGCCGATGGCGCGCACCGCCCGCGATCTCACGCTCCTGCTCGACGTCATGGCCGGACCGGACCCGCTGACGCACGGTGTGGCGTACGGGTTGACGCTGCCGCCCGCGCGCCACGAGCAGCTCCACGACTTCCGGGTCCTGGTCCTCGACGAGCACCCGCTCATCCCGACCGGGTCCGCCGTGCGGGCGGGCGTGCGCCGGGTGGCCGAGGCACTTGCCGGCGGCGGAGCCCGAGTCGAACGGCACAGGCGGCTGCTGCCCGACCTGGCCGAGGCCGCGCGGCTCTACATGCAGTTGCTGGTTTCCGGCTCTGTCGCGCGTTTTCCCGTCGACGCGTACGAGCAGCTGCGGACCCGCGCCGCCGGCCTGAGCGCGGACGACCAGAGTCTCGACGCGGTGCGGCTGCGTGGGATGGTGTTCAGCCACCGCGACTGGCTCGAGGTGTACAACCGTCGCGAGCTCCACCGTCACGGCTGGCGGCAGCTGTTCGCCGAGTTCGACGCCGTGGTGTGCCCGATCACGCCGACGCCCGCGTTCCCGCACGACCACAGCCCCAATCCGTTGGAACGGCGCATCGACATCGACGGGGCCGAGTACCCGTACTTCGACCAGCTCGTCTGGGCCGGCCTGGCCACCATGCCCGGCCTGCCCGCCACCGCCATACCCGCGGGCCGGTCCCCCGAGGGCCTGCCGGTGGGAGTTCAGCTCATCGGTCCGATGTTCGAGGACCGCACCCCGCTGCGGCTGGCCGAACTGCTCGAGCAGGAGATCGGCGGCTTCCAGGCACCGAACTAGGGCGCGTCACGACGGACGCAGCCGCCCTTCGACCAGCGATCGCCGCCGCGAGGGCGCCCGGGCAGGCGAGGGAATTGCCGATTTCTCCCCGACGGCACCGATGAGTCCGAGGCGCTCGCCTGGTCTGATCAGTCATGCCAGCCGCGAGAACCGCCCGTCGCATGTTCGAACTCCTCGAACCGATCTGCCTGGTCACCTACTTCGCCGACGAGTCCAACGAGGAGCTGGCCGCGCTCGGCCACCGCACCTACTGGGACGGCTACTTCGCCAGTCGCGCCGCGCCACTGGGACGGGTGCCGGCACAGGTCGTGCACGCGGCCTTCTACAGCTTCGCCGAGGGGGAGGCAGCGCGGCACATCCCGAGCGCGTGGGAAACGATCCCGCCGGAGGTCTCCTTCGCCGCGTGGCGACGAGGCAGCGCGGCCTCCGTACGGCGAATTGTCGGCGAGGAGCTGGCCGAGTCCCCCGGCCTGGCGCGCGCCGCCGACCTGACCACCAAGGCCGCGACGAGCGCGCCCACGCAAGGTCGGGTGATGTACGCCGGGTGGCGCACCCTTCCGGTGCCCAGCGACCCGGTCACCCGGCTGTGGCACTCCGCGACCATGCTCCGCGAGCACCGCGGGGACGGGCACATCGCCGCTCTCCTCGGCGCGCGCATCGGCGGTGCGGAGGCCCACGTGCTGTCCGCGCTGGAGCAGGGCATCCACCCGCCGGAGTCGTTCGGGCGCATCCACCACCTGCCGAAGGAGCGGCTGGCCGAGGTCATGGACGGGCTGCGCGAGCGCGGGCTCGTCGACGCCGACGGCTGGTTCACCGACGCCGGCCGCGAGACCAAGCAACGCATCGAAGCCCTCACCGACGAGCTCGCCGCCCCGCCCTACGACGCACTCTCCGCCGCCGAGCTCGCCGAGCTGGTCGCCGAGCTCGAACCCATCACCGCACGGCTGGTGGCCGCCGGATCGCAGTGACGAGCAGCGATCGGGCGGATGCGTCGGGTGTGGGACCTGGCCACCGGTCACACGTTGCAGCGGAACTCCACCAAGCTGCGCAGCCGGACAACCTCAGCACCGATCAGACCTTGGGCACCGGGAGTCAGGCCAGGCCCCTCCTGACGAGCCTCTGAGGTTGGCGACACGACGCGGCTCCTCATACCCCGGCGCCCGGCGCCACCACGGAGAAGGAACAGGAACGGGCCGCCTCGGCGAGGCGCTTGTCATAGGTGACGAACGCGCCCACATCCTTCCCCGAGGCTACGAGCTGTTCGGCAGTTGCCAAGTGGATGGCGTCGAGCGAGCGGAGCAATGGATCGACGTAGGCGGCGGCGGTGGCACGGACCGCTGCATCCAGCTCGATGCGGTCGATCCGGGCCAGCGTCGCCGCCACGGCTCCCAGCACCCCGGGTTGACTGCGACGCAACGCACGCGGAACCTCGACGTCCACGAGCACAGACGCGACCAGGCGCTGGCCCGCACGTTCGTTCAGCCAAGTCACCAGCGCGCGGGTCTCGTCCTCCTCCCGGACCAGTTTGACCAGCGCAGCAGAGTCGAGGTAGATCACCAACGCTCCTCGTCGCGCAGATCCCGCAGCAGTTGCCCGGATTCGGAACCCGCCTCCGCCCGGTGGGCCGGCATGGGGATCGGCCCGGCGATCGTGGCCGGAACCGCCCGGCCCTGGGCGACCCAGTCGTCGAGTTCCCCCACGCCGGCCGGCACGATGCGCCCGATCACGCGACCATGGCGGGTGATCTCCACCGTCTCGCCGCTCTCGACCCGAGCCAGCACACCCGCGGTGTCCTGGTTCAGCTCGCGCACCGGAACCTGAACCATGAGCAGCAGTGTAGTACAAGAGTAGGACATGCAGGCCCGGATTCCGGCCTGCCAGACGTCGAACCGCAACGGACCTACACGTTAAACCTGAACTCCACCAAGGTCCGCAGTAGAACAACCTCACGCGTTTGACCTTCGAGCGACCAGTTTCCGCTCTTCGCTTCAGCCTTGCTGCCAGCCAGGCGCTTGCCAACCGCGCAGAAGCGCAGCGGTCTCGACCAAGCCACTGCGCTCGAGCCGGTCGAGGACGTCGCTGACTGTGCCGGGCGGATTGCTCCAGCTATCCGCGACGCGCTGGACGGCGCCGTACAGCCCCGGACCGCTCAGATGGAATTGGTCGAGCAGGAACTCGTCCGGCGTCTTCGCCTCGACATCCCACGGGCTCAGCGCTTCGACGGGGAAGTCCCGCACGTTCGCGGTGACGATCACTTGCGCCCGAGCCCGGATCGCAGCCGCGACGACGTGCCGGTCGTCCGGGTCGGGCAGCGTGACGGCCGGGATGAGGGGTTCGTAGCCAGTCACCAACACATCACGGATGGCACCGCTCATCAGCTCACGAGTACGGTCGAGCTTGACCGGGTCCAGGTCGGGACGGCGTTCCTGGATGGACTTGAACGTCTCGTCCAGGATGGCGTTGGTCCACCTGGCCTGCACGTGCCCACCCTGCGCCACCCGGATGAGCACATCCCGCAGAACGGGCGGATGCAGCACGTTGGCGTCGTAGATGACCACGAACCCATCAGTCGAGCCCAAGCTCCTGGCTGAGGGCGGTCAGGTCGTCGGCGACGCCCCGCCTCCGCGCATCATCGCGACGCTTGTAGTCGAGAAGCGAGGCGGCGGGGACCCGTCGGTGGGAACCGACTCTGTGATGCTCGATCTCCTCTGCTTCCAGCAGACCGATCAGGAACGGACGCGAGACGTTCAACAGGTCGGCCGCCTGTTGCGTGGTCAGCTCGGCGTTGTGAGGGACCACCGACACAGCCCGACCGGCTGCCATGTGCGCCAGGATCGCCGCTACGGCCTCGACCACCGATCGGGGCAACGACAGCTGCTCTGCGTCGGCCTCCTCAGCCCTCACCTGCACCGCCTGGTGCGGGCCACCAGGATGCTCCAGGAGGTAGCGCCGGACGCGAACCAGGGCATCGCGTGCCAGCCGAGCATCCTGCTCGTCGGGCGTGGCCGTCTTGACTGTTGCCCTGCTCATCGACCCGCACCTCCTGCTCCCGAGAGGTCACTGTAGCTGAAATAACCGCAGCAGCCGCAGCATGTGTAGCACGCTTCGCACGTAGAAGCACCAGCTGGCGGCCACCACACGGCTACGGGAGGAGGGGCGACAGCAGGTCGACGGGGCCGGTGACGACGCTGGACCGGCGGACTGAGCTGAGCATCCATCAACTGCAGGCCTTGGCCACGGAGGTTCCCGGCAGGCGAGAGCGGAGAAGCGTCACCCGCCGCCGTCGCAGCTCCAGCCCTGCCGGCTCGGCAGTCATCGGGATCGCCGCTCACGAGCTGGAGCGTCCAGCATGCGATGGTGGGTCTACGTGCACAGAGATCCAGTACGTCGGCAACCTGGTGAGCAGTCCCGACGGCGTCAGACGTTGAACCGCAACGGAATTACACGTTGAACCTGAACTCCACCAAGCTACGTCGCTGATCAACGTGTTGAGCCAAGGCGGCGGGGCGCATCGGACCTGCACGCGGCAGTCCAACATCACCGGTGGACGACCGGCGAGAGTACGCGCGTCAGAGCACCCACTCCAGCAGGCGCAACGCGACGTCCTCTGCCTCGTACGCGTTGTTGGCGATGTCGAGGACGAACTCCACCACCTCGTCCTGACTGATCAACGGACTGACCATCAGGCCATTCTGCCTGAGGAAGGTCACGCAGCTCGCCCAAGCGACGCGCTTGTTTCCGTCGGAGAACGGCTGTGTGCGAGCCAGGCTGTGCAGCAGCGCCGCTGCCTTCTCGATCACCGTCGGGTAGAACTCGTCCCGACTGAAACCTCCCTGCATCGGCCGCGCGAGAGACGCGAGCAGAGAGGCTTCGTCGAGCAGGACGTGACCTGGGGCGACTCGCCGGTGGATCGCCTTGACGGCCTCAAGCGAGAGACAGAGTGCCAACTACTGCGCCAGCTTGTTCAATGCCTCGCGCCAGCGAGCGATCTCCTCATCAGCCAGACGGAGCGTCGCCTCCAGGGGAGGATCGTCGTCCTCGATCGGCCGAGTCGGCGTCTGCTCCCGCAAGATCGCCTTGCGTGTGTAGAACCGGCGCATGTCGCTGACTGAAATCTCGTCCTCGCAGTTGGCGCCTTCAGGCAACCCATGTCGCGCAATGATCCACGGAGCCTCCATGTGCGTGAGCGCCCGCAAGGTCGCCGCCGTCATATGCCCGTAGAAGGCGATCACTGCATCCACGACGTGGCGGGAGTGGGTGTCCAGCGGCGCCGGCACAGGGGGAGGCCCGTACTTCTCGGCCGACCAGACAGCGCGCACCACTGGCCCGTGTTCCCATGCCTCGATTCGCTCGGGGAACAGCGGCCGGCCCTCCCACGTCACATGCCAGGCCTGCGCGTAGTAGGCGAGCTTGTGCCGCTGCATGGCGGACGCCTCCGGCAGCTGCTCCTTGATGTAGCCAACGACGTCGTGGACACTCACATCCGGCGTCTGCACGGTCACGATGCTCACCTCCCCAGTACTTGTCGAACCGAAATGTCGCACGGTGCACCGACAAGTCGCACGCCGAACCACTCAGACGGTTCAAACCTTCCAACGCTTTGACATGCGTCTTCGTTACCCACCGAGGCGCGTCTCACCAGAGGCGAGTCGGGCGCCGCAACGGCTTGCGGACCGGAGCAGAGGATGCCCGCCTGCACAGCAGCTCACCGAGGCCATCGTCGAACTCTGTGGCCAGCAAGAAGGCCGTCCCTCACACGTTGAACCTGAACTCCACCACGTCACCGTCGGCCATGACGTAGTCCTTGCCCTCCATCCGCACCTTGCCCGCAGCCTTCGCCGCTGACATCGACCCGGCCTCCACGAGGTCGTCGAAGGACACGATCTCGGCCTTGATGAAGCCGCGCTCGAAGTCGGTGTGGATCACCCCGGCGGCCTGCGGAGCAGTGGAGCCCTTGCGGATCGTCCACGCCCTGGACTCCTTGGGGCCCGCCGTGAGGTAGGTCTGGAGCCCGAGCGTGTGGAAGCCGGCGCGGGCGAGGCCGTGCAGGCCCGGCTCCTCCTGGCCGATGGACTCCAGCAGCTCGCGGGCCGCCTCCTCGTCGTCCAGCTCCAGCAGCTCGGCCTCCACCTTGGCGTCGAGGAACACCGCGTCGGCCGGAGCGACCAGCGCGGCGAGCTCCTTGCGGCGCCCCTCGTCGGAGAGGATCGCCTCGTCGGCGTTGAAGACGTAGAGGAACGGCTTGGTGGTGAGCAGTGACAGCTCCCGCAGCGGCTCGCGGTCGACGCCGGCCGCGAACAGCGTGGTGCCGCCGTTGAGGATCTCGGCGGCCCGCTCCGCGGCCTCCAGCACGGGACGGCGGTCCTTCTGCGTGCGCGCCTCCTTCTGCAGGCGCGGGACGGCCTTCTCCAGGGTCTGGAGGTCGGCGAGGATCAACTCGGTGGAGATCGTCTCGATGTCGCCGGCGGCGTCGATACGCCCCTCGACGTGCACGACATCCGGGTCGTCGAACACGCGCACGACCTGGCAGATGGCGTCCGACTCGCGGATGTTGGCGAGGAATTTGTTGCCCAGCCCCGCCCCCTCGGACGCACCCTTCACGATGCCCGCGATGTCGACGAACGACACGGTGGCGGGCACCGTGCGCGCCGACGAGAACAGGCGTGCCAGCACGTCGAGGCGCGGGTCGGGAAGCGGCACCACCCCGACGTTGGGCTCGATCGTCGCGAACGGGTAGTTCGCCGCGAGCACTTCGTTGTGGGTGAGGGCGTTGAACAGCGTCGACTTGCCGACGTTGGGCAGGCCGACGATGCCGAGGGTGAGTGACACGGGGCTCCAGGGTAGTCGCGCTCAGGTGACGGCCTGCAGGTACGCGAGGACGGCACGGACGCGGCGGTTGTCGTCGTCCGACGGCGGCAGGTCCAGCTTGCCGAAGATGCTGCTGATGTGCTTGCCCACCGCCTTCTCGGAGACGAACAACGCCGCCGCGATCGCGGTGTTGGACCGCCCCTCGGCGACGAGCTCCAGCACCTCGCGCTCGCGAGGGGTGAGCGTCGCGAGCGGCGTGGATCTCCGCCCGACCAGCTGGCCGACGACCTCGGCGTCCATCGCGGTGCCACCCGCGGCGACCCGCCGGACCGCCGCCACGAACTCCTCGACGTTGCCCACACGGTCCTTGAGGAGGTACCCGACGCCGCCGCACTGGTCGGCGAGCAGCTCGCGGGCGTAGAGCTGCTCCACGTACTGGGAGAGCACGAGCACCGGCAACCCAGGCATCTCCTTGCGCGCCGCGACCGCCGCGACCAGCCCTTCGTCGGTGAACGTGGGCGGCAGCCGCACGTCGACGACCGCGACGTCGGGCCGGTGGCGCAGCAGCGCCTGCCGCAGCACCGGGCCGTTGTCGACGGACTCGACGACCTCGAAGCCGTTGGCGCCCAGCAGCCGGATCAGCCCGTCGCGGAGGAGGACGTGGTCCTCGGCGATGACGGTACGCAGAGGTCGCACGGCAGCTCCATCGTGATCTCGGTGGGCCCGCCGGGCGGGCTCCTGACGGACACCGTGCCGTCGAAGGCGGCGAGCCGCCGCTCGATGCCGCGCAGCCCGGTGCCACGGCGGGGGTCGGCGCCCCCGCGGCCGTCGTCGCCGACGACGACCGTGATCCTGCCGCTCGTGTAGCCGGCGCGCAGCCAGGCCCGCGTGGCGTGGGCGTGGCGCCCGACGTTGACGAGGGCCTCCGCCGCGGCGAAGTACAACGCCGACTCGACCGGGGCCTGCGGACGCCCGGGAAGATCGATGCCGATCTCGACCGGCACCGGGCACATCAGCGCAGCAGCCTCGAGCCCACCGGCCAGCCCTCGGTCGGCGAGTACCGGCGGGTGGATCCCGCGGACGAGGTCGCGCAGCTCGGCCAGGGCCTGCCCGGCGTCTGCCCTGGCCTCCTCGATCAACGCGGCGGCGCGGTCGGGATCGCTCCGCAACGACTGCGCGGCCAGCCCGAGTGTCATCCCGACGGCCGCGAGCCGCGCCTGGGCGCCGTCGTGCAGGTCGCGCTCGATCCGGCGCAGTTCCGCGGCCTGCGAGTCGACGGCGGCCGCCCGCGACTCGGCCAGCTGCTCCACCCGCCGCGCGAGCGTGCTCCGTGCCGGGGAGAGCAGCACCCGCACCAGCAACGCCAGCGCCCGCACGACCCACGGCACCGTCCACCACACGATCGCGAGGAGGACGAGCACCGGCAGGGTGAAGACCGCGAACGGGCCCGTGCCGGCGGCGAGCATGGTGCCCAGCGCGTTGAACAGGCCGCCGGCGACGGCGGAGATGAGGATGCCCGCGACGGCGTGCAGGGCGAGCCAGATCATGTCGCGGCCGGTCTGAGGATCGCGCAGGCACGCCGCCAGCTCGCGCCACGTCGGCCCGGGATCCGACCGGTACGCGATGGCCAGCTCGGCGCCGAGGACCCGGCCGGCCACATCGCGGTGCACGTGGGCGAGGGCGCGCGCGGCCCCGAGCGCACCCGCGACGATCGGCAGGCCGACCCCGAACACGGGTACCAGCACCAGCCCCACCAGCTGGGTCAACAGCAGCACGGCCGCCACCAGCGCAGTGCCGACAGCGCAGGTGAGACGGACGACCGCGACGATCCACTCGCGCAGTCGACGTCTCATGCGAGCAAGTGTTCACGATCGTTCCGGCCGGGCGCAGTAGGTCTAGGCCTACCCCCGACGTAGGGGTGAACCCCGGGACGATCCGGGGTTCAGCCCGATCGTGCCTCGCCCCCACGCCCGGCAGCGTGATCTCCGTGATCCCCCGTCCCCTCCCGCCGTGCTGAGCACCCTCCTCCACGTGGCCGCGGCCTGGCCGCTGCCCGTGGTGCTGGCCGTCGCAGGTGCGCTGCTGGTCGTCGAGAGCGGCACGCTCGTCGGCATGGCCCTGCCGGGCACCACACTGCTGGTGGCGCTCGGGCTGTGGTCGCACACCACGCCGCACGGGCTGGTGCCCGCGATCGTCACGAGCGCGGCCGCCACGGTCGCCGGTGCTCACCTCGCGTGGTGGCGGGGGCGCTCGGGGCCACCCGGCGTCCGGCTGCCCGAGCGGATCCGCCGGATCGCCGAGCTCCGCACCGGGCAGGCGGGTCGCTGGCTGGCCGAGCGGGGCCGTCCGGCCACCGTGCTGCTCATGGGCTGCGGCCACTGGGCCGCTGCCGCGCGGCCGGTGCTGCCACGCGTGGCGGGGGCGACGGGCGTGCCCTACCGGCTCGCCGGGCCCGTCCTGATCGTGTCGGGCAGCGCATGGGCCGCCACGCTCGTGCTGCTCGGCAACCGCGTCGGGGCGCTCGTCCTCTCGTCGGCGGCCTGGGTCCCGCCGGCACTGGTCGCACTGCTGATCGTGGTGCTGGTGATCCGCTCACGCTCGCACCGCCGCCGGCGCGGCGCATCGCGTGCCACGGTGGATGAGGAGCCTCTCATCCGCGGCTCATCTCCCGGGCATCCTGGGCCGCCAGCCTGGCCCGGTGACCCGCGCTCTCAGCCATCCCATCTGGTCCGCCCCGCTTTCCCTCCTCCTCGGCGCCCAAGCCCCTGAGCTGCTCGCCGTCGCGCTCGAGGGCTACCGCAGCCGGCTCCGGGCGATCCGGGTGGTCACGGCGAGTGTGCAGCCGAACGGAGCGACCGTCGTGCAGTACGCCGCCGACGTCGAGCGCTCCGACGGCACCCGCACCCGTGAGACGCTCGCCGCCACCACCGGCGACCGCATCCCGGACGGTGCCGCAGTGCTCGCCGGACACGGCGTCCAGGTCGGTGTGTGGCGCTGGCCGCAGGACCCGGCGCTGCCCGCGCTCGCCACCGCGGCCGATCCCGTCCGGGTCTCCGAGGCGCTGCAGACAGCCGGGTTGGCACGGGACGGTGTCCCGAGGGTCCGGATGCGTTCCTACCGGCCGGGGCGGCGGGCGGTGCTCGAAGTGGAAGGCGGTGGTCCGCGGCTCTACGTCAAGGTGGTCCGTCCCAAGGCCGTCACGGCTTTGCGGGCACGGCACGAGCTGCTCGCCGAGCACGTGCCCGTCCCCCGCCCGCTGGCCGCGACCGCCGACGGCATGCTCGTCCTCAGCGAGTGCCCCGGCACGTCTCTGCGGTCGCAGCTCACCCGCGACCTCCCGGCGCCGCCACCTGCCGACCTCGACGCACTGCTCGACTTCCTCCCGCCTGCCCTTCTCGACCTGCCGCGTCGCCGCACCCACCTGGAGCGCGTGCCGCACTTCACCGCTGTGCTCGCCGGCACCGCGGTCACCGGGAAGGCCGAGCGGGCCCAGCTCGACGCGCTGGCTGCCACGCTGGCGCAGGCCGATCCGGGAACGCATCCCGAAGTCGCCGTGCACGGCGACTTCTACGACGGGCAGCTGCTCTGCGGGGAGCGGCAGGTCACCGGGCTGGTCGACGTCGACACCGCGGGGCCGGGCCACCGCGTCGACGAGTGGGCCACGCTGCTGGCCCACCTGTCCGTCCTCGCGCTGCACGGCACCGCCGCCGCGCGGCGCTACGGCGCCCGAGTGCTCGACCACGCCGAGGAGCGGTTCGCCCGGGCCCAACTGCGCCCGCGGGTGGCCGCCGCGGTGCTGGGCCTCGCCACCGGGCCATTCCGGGTGCAACAGAGCCGGTGGGAGGAGCACACGCGGGCCCGTCTGCAGCTGGCCGCGGAGTGGGCGCGCGGATGAGAACGGCCTCATCCGGTTCTCCCGTCGCCCTCACCCGCGGCGGCGACGGTGGATCACGTCAGCACGAGCACTTCTGAAGGAGCATGGACATGTCCAGCTGGAAGATCCTCACCCTCGGCGCGGCGCTCACGGGCCTCGGCGTCGCCGGCGCCGGAGTAGCGGCGGCCGATGAGGGAGCCCTGTCCACCGCACCGCAGCCGATCTCGGTCTCGGCCGCCGACGGCGCCGGCGCGCCGCTTGCCGCCGACCTCTCCCCCGAGTCGGCCGACTCGCCCTTCGAGAGCCCGATCGACTCCGCCGAGTCGCCGTTCGACAGCCCCGACGACAACACCCCGGACGCCGACACCCCCGACGACGACTGACGGCAGGACCCGGGCGAGACGGGGTGCGTGGCGGAAAGCGGCAGGGCCGGCCCACGCACCCCGCCGCGCCCACGCACCCCTGCCCCACGCGCCCGTTGTGCGCCCACGCACCCCGTCCGCGCCCACGCACTCCCTGCCCACGCACCCCCCGCCACGCCCACACACCAGTTGTGCGGCCACGCACCCCGTCGATGCGTCGCACGAACGCAACCGCGTCGCGCGAGCCCACCAGGGGGCGCGCAAGCATCCCGGACTCACCCGCGCGAGCGGCCACGCACCAGTTGTGCGCTCACGCACCCCCCATCGACGGGGAGCGCGAACCGACAAGGGGTGCGCCGGCACGGCATACTCCGCACGCACCCTCTCGCACCCCGTCGACGCCTCGCGCCGGCCGAGCCGGGGTGCGAGAGGCCGATCCATCACCGCTCATCGCGCACGCTCGTCCGTTCGCGGACCCCGGCTAACGCGGGCGGAGCCGGGCCGATGGTCTGTGTGGAGCTGTTGCCGTCGAAAGGTGATCGTCTTGCGGTTCCCGCCCCGACTCGTGCTCGCGGCCTCGGCCCTCGGCATGGTCGCCGCGAGCAGCGGTGCCGTGCTGTTGATCCCCGGGCCCGCCGAGGACACCGTGCCGGTCCCCGAGATCACCTCGGCGGCGGAGCAACAGCAGGCCCCCACACCCGCGGGGCAGCAGCAGGCCCCCGCGCCCGCGGAGCCGGTGGCGTCCGCCGGCCCCGGGATCACCGGCGCGCAGATCGCCGCGCTCGCCCTGGGACCCGCGCGTGACCGGGCCGCCGCGCTGATCGAGGCCCAGGCTCGGGCCGAGGCGGAGCAGGCGAGCGACGATGACGACTCCGATGCGCGGGGCAACAACAGCGAACGGTGGCGCGAGCTGCGCGACGAGCTCCGAGAGGCCTGTGAGGACGGCCGCATCCGCGGCCAGATCTGCCGCACCAGCTAGTGCTTCCCGCCGGGGGTATCGGTGGATCCAGCTTCTCGCCGGGCGGGCCGGGCGGGCCGGGCGGGCCGGGCGGGCAGCCCTCGTACCGGGTTGGCCGGTGCCTCCAGCGAGGAGCTGGGCCACCGAGACCCTCGGCGAATCTCCGGCGGGAGCGTTTGTCCGTGACCAGGCCTGTGAGCGTGCCGCGATCACTGGGGTGACGGGAGCTCGATCCACCACCCAGCAGGGCTGTCGCCACGCCCGCGACAGCTCATGATCAACGGAAATGATGATCGCCGGTTCGGTGCGCAGACGGCCGCATGTGGCCGTCTGCGCACCCGGTTGATGATCACACACGTCGGCGTCTCGTGATCGTTCTCAGCAGCACACCAGGGTGTCGTAAGGGCAGTGGTGTACTGCTCGGGGCGATCTTGCTCAGGTCGCGGTCACCTGCATCCCCGCCGCCGGGAGCATGATCGTCGGATCGGTGCGGAATCAGTCAGATGTGGCCGCATTCGCACCGAATCGATGATCATTTGTCGGCGGACACCGGGGGCCGAGAAGTCCTCCCCGCACAGCACAACAAGATTTTGGTCAACCCCGACCGCTGTGAGGCCGCGGAGCCCCAGCACACGATCATGCGGGCTGCGGACCTGGACAGCACCGACCCGCAACGCAAGCGGCCCTCACTGGCTGATCGAGGGAGACGGGCGGACGGTCGTCGCCGCGCGAAGTCGACACCGGGCCGCGATGCCCGGTTCGCGGCCACCGATCGAGGTCGGACCTGCTAGTCCAGGAGCGCCCTGAACAACTCGGGCCTACTGCACGACGCCCTGGTTGAGAGGACCAGCAGGGCCCTGACCAGCGCGGTCGCCCATTTCGGGCCCGTGCACACCTTGCCGAGCACGCGCCAGTTGTTCAGGCCGCCGGCGCCGACGCCGGCGCGCGGCGATCTGCGAGGTCAGGCGCCGGTCAGCGCTGCCGGTGCGTCGTCCGTCTCCCTGAGGGAGGCCGACAGGGCGCGGGCCTCGTGTTCGGTCATCCGGGAGGTGTCGTACGGCACGGCGTTGACCCAACGCTGAGCCAGCCGGGCGATCCGCTCGCCGTACCGCTCCGCGGTGATCCGGTCGCCGCGCGATCCGGCGTGCTCCGCCCCCAGGTCGGCGTGGCTCTGGCTCATCAGACCCAGCCACGAGCCCAGCCGGTTCACGTCATCGCGGGCGCCACCGCTCCAGTTGTTGCCCGGCATGTCGGCCACGCCGATCCACTGCATGCCCATCTGCGCACCGAAGACCGCCAGCTGCTCCAGGACCACCAGCTTGTCGCCGCTCTGCGAGGCGGACATGGTGAACCCTCCGGCCAGCTTGTCCTTCCACGCCTGTGTCGTGAACGGCGTGAACGCGGCCTCCATGAACGCCTTGAACACCGCCGACACGCTGCCCATCAGCGTCGGGCAGCCGAGAACGATCGCATCAGAGCGCTCGAGCAGCTCCAGCACCTCCGCATCGTGCCAACGGCCCGCGGTGACGTCCTCGGGCCGGATCTCGACGAGATGCACCCGGGCGCCCGGCACCAGCCGCGCGCCGTCGGCGAGGTGCTCGGCCAGGACCCGGGTGTGCCCGTGCACTGAGTGGTAGACCACCGTCACCGTGACCATCGGCGCATCGTGTTCACGGTCAACGTCCTTGGCTGTCACGTGCTCTTCACTACTTCCGGTCGTGGGGAAATCCCTGCTTGCCCAGCCATCACAACCTGCGTGGTGCGCTGCATCAACGCCGAACTTCGGCACGCAGCGATCGGTCGCACCGATCGATCGCGCTAGCCTGGTCCCGTGGACAGGATGGAACTCGAAGCATTCGTCGCGGTTGCGGAAGAGCTCCACTTCGGCCGCGCCGCCGCGCGCCTGCACCGGGGGCAGCCCACCGTCAGCGACGCCGTCAGGCGGCTGGAGAGCGCCCTGGGCGGGCGGCTGTTCCATCGCACCAGCCGCCGGGTGTCACTGACCGACCTCGGCGAAGCGCTGCTGCCCGACGCCCATGCCACCCTGGCCCAGCTGCGCCGCTTCCAGCAGCGCGGACGTTCCCTGGCCACCGGCAACGGGAGCCGCACCACACTCGTCGTCGCCCACGCCGAGTACACCGGCCACCAGCTGCTGTTGCGCTGCCTGCCGCAACTGCGCGACCTTTTCCCCGACGTGACGATCGTGCCGGAGGCCATGCCGACCACAGCCCAGCTCGCCGCTCTGCGGGCGGAGACGATCGGGCTGGGCATCGGCTGGGCGACCGGTGACGTCACCGGAGTACGCGCGAGGGTGCTGTCCACCGAGAGGTTCATGGCGCTCGTACCCGCGACCCACCCCTTGGCAGGGCACGCCGTGCTGAGCGCGTCCGAACTGTCCACCACCGGCCTGCTCACCTGGCCCCACCAGATCAACAGCGGTCTCTGCGACCGCCTCCTGTCCGCCTTTCAGATCAGCGGAGCCGACCTGCGCATCATCCGAACCGCCGACAGCGTGCACGCCATCGCCGCGCATGTCGCCGCGGGAACGGGCATCGGCATCACCGTCGAATCCGCACTCGACCACCGGCCACCGGGCCTGCGCGTCATCCCCCTCACCGGCCCTTCGACCACCGCCGACCAGGTCGTCCTCACCTCCACCGAGCCGCCGGACACCGCCACGGCACTGCGCGACCTGCTGCTGCACGCCTCGGCGGAGTCGCGCTCCACCGATCAATTGGCCCCGCACGCATTTCCCAACGCGGCGATGCCCAGCTCACCCATGAGCACGGCGTCACCCTGACGACCGCCGTGCTCATCTCGCGCGACGAGCCGGTCATCAACGACCTCCTCGACCAGGTACGTCGCGCGCGGCCGGTGTGGACGGCCGGAGTTCAGGGCCCTGCGAGTGCCCCGCCCCGAAAGGTTGACCACGTAACTCGGCGGCCCGGACGCCCGCTGGCGGCGTTGCCGCACGACCCGAGTACGCCCGGTACGAGGGCCGTGCGGCGCCTTGCCAGCGAACGCCCGGATCCACCGATTTACGCGCCAACCTTTCGGGGCGGGGCACTAGATCCGGTCGTCCAACCGGTACCCCATCCCCCGCACCGTGACGATCCGCTCCGCGCCGAGCTTGCGGCGCAGGTAGCGGACGTAGACGTCCACGACGTTCGACCCGGGGTCGAAGTCGTAGCCCCACACGTGGCTGAGCAGCTGTTCGCGGGTGAGTACCTGGCCGGGGTGGCGCAGGAACGTCTCGACGAGGGCGAACTCGCGGGCCGAGAGGTCCACGGTGCGGCCGTCGACGTCGGCTCGGCGGGTGCGCAGGTCCAACTGCAGGTCGCCGTGGGCGAGCACCGTGAGCTCCGGGGTCCGGTGCGAGGCGAGCCGCAGCCGGACGCGGGCGAGCAGCTCTTCGAAGCGGAACGGTTTGGGCATGTAGTCGTCGGCGCCGCCCTCGAGGCCGGCGACGGTGTCCTGGACGCTGTCGCGCGCGGTCAGCACGATGACGGGGATGGGGCAGCGGTCTTCCCGCAGGGAGCGCAGCACCGCGAACCCGTCGAGGCCCGGCAGCCCGATGTCCAGCACCATCAGGTCGAAGCCGCCCGTCATCGCGTAGTCGCGGGCGGAGGGGCCGTCGCCCACCACGGTGACGGCGAAGCCGTTCGCCGCGAGCCCCTTCTCGACGAACGCGGCGATCCGCGGCTCGTCCTCGGCGACGAGGATGCGGCTCACGTCTCCTCCACTGCCGGGATCTCCACGGTGAACGTCGCCCCGCGGCCCGGCACGCTGTCCAGCAGCACCTGCCCGCCGTGGGCGACGGCGATGGCCTGCACGATGGACAGGCCGAGCCCGGCGCCTTCGGAGCGCCGGGTGGCGGACGCGCCGCGGGCGAAGCGTTCGAAGATCCGGTCGCGGTCGGTGGCATCGACGCCGGCGCCGGTGTCGGACACCCAGAACCGGAGCCGGCCGCCCGCGAGCTGGGATCCGAGGCCGATGCGGTCGCCGGGTCGGGTGTGGCGGCAGGCGTTGTCGGCGAGCGCGACGACGGCCTGCGTGACGCGCTGCGGGTCGAGCCGGGCGTCGACGCGGGCCGCGGTCTCGAGCACCCACTCCCGGTCGCCGAGCTGCTCGACCTTCTCCACGACGTCCGAGGTGAGCGCGGCGACGTCCACGCGCTCGACGTGCAGGAACGACGGCTGTTCGGAACGGGCGAGCAGCAGCAGGTCCGACACCATCCGGTTCATCCGGCCCAGCTCGTCGTCGACCAGCGCCACGGTGGCCCGCACGTCCTGCGGGTCGGCCGGGTCGAGGACCTCCAGGTGGCCGCGCACGATCGTGATCGGGGTGCGCAGCTCGTGGCCGGCGTCGTCGACGAACCGGCGCTGGGCCACGACGCCGGACTCGACGCGGTCGAGCATCGCGTTGACGGTGCGGACGACGTCACCGAGCTCGTCCGACTCCCCGGCGTCCGGGATGCGTCGGGACAGGTCGGTGTCGGTGATCGTGCGCGCGGTCTCGGCGACGTCGCGCAGCGGCCGCAGGATGCGGCCGGCCACCAGCCACGCCGCGGCGCCTGCGCCCAGCACGGTGACGCCGCCGACACCGAGCATGAGCTGGGCGGCGGTGTTCGCGGCGGCGCGTTCGGCGTCGGCGAGGTAGGCCGCCACGATCACGCCGCGCGCCGGGTCGCCGTGCAGCGTCACCGGGATCGCCAGGTAGTGCACCTCGCCCGCGGCGGGGCTGTCGTAGGTGCCGGATCGCGGGACGTCGACGCCGGCCACCAGCGCGGCGAACGTCGGGTCGTCGGCGAGCACCTCGGGCGTGCCGGGCTCCTGCCGGCTCTGGGTGCGGTAGACGCCGTCGACGTAGCCGAGGAACTTCTCGTTCGGGCGGGCGACGTTGTAGGCGATCGCCTCGCCGATCACCTCGTCGACGGTGCCGAACGGCAGGGCGGTGCGGGGGTTGATCCCGGTCGACGTGTGCCCGGCGAACTCGTCGACCTCGAAGCGCAGGGCCTCGTTCATCCGGTGGTCGGTGGCCTGGACCAGCAGCCGCCACGTCACGAGCGTGACGACGGCGAGCGCGAGGAGCACGAGCAGCAGGACCCACCCGATGATCCGGGTCCGGGCCCGGGTGAGGCGCCACGGAGACGGCGGCGGATCGGACGTCGAGGACATCGGTAGGGCGGTCCCTGCGAGCGGATCGGATCGGTGCTGGTCAACACCATCCTCGCTGATGCGGGCGTCAGTCGTCGTCATCCGGGCCATCGTCCGGGCCGTCGTCGTCCGGGCCGTCGTCGTCCGGGCCGTCATCGTCGTCGTCGACCGGCGGGGGCGGGGCGACGTAGCCCTCGTGGTCGCGCGGGGCCGGTTCCGGCACGGCCGGCAGCGGCGCAGGCGGCCCGGCGGGTGCCTCGACGGTGATCGGCTCGACGGGCGGCGCCTCGGCGTCCGCGGCGGAGCCCAGCGCGACGGCACCGGCGAGGACGCCGACGACGAGCAGCACGGCCGCCGCGATGATCAGCGGGAGGCGCACGGGAAGATCCTGGGTTCCACGGGTGGCCCGCGGATGAGAGCCGGATGAGAGGACTCTCATCCACGGGCGGCGTCTGATTTCCGCCAGTCGGGGGGCGTTGCGGGTGGCAGAGTCAATGTCGTGCTGCTGGATCAGGAACGTTGCTACCGTGCCGTCGCCTCGCGCGACTCCCGCTTCGACGGGCATTTCATCACGGCGGTGCGCACGACCGGGATCTACTGCCGGCCGTCGTGCCCCGCGGTCACGCCGAAGCGGCACAACGTCGAGTTCCTGCCGACGGCGGGCGCAGCGCAGCAGCGCGGGTACCGCGCATGCCGGCGCTGCCAGCCCGACGCCGTGCCGGGCTCGCCGGACTGGAACCTGCGCGCCGACCTCACCGCACGGGCGATGCGCCTCATCGCCGACGGTGTCGTGGAGCGTCAGGGCGTGCCCGGGCTCGCGTCCCGGCTCGGCTACTCGGAACGGCACCTGAACCGGGTGCTCACCGCGGAGCTCGGCGCCGGCCCGCTCGCCCTCGCTCGTGCGCACCGGGCCCACACCGCCCGGCTGCTCATCGAGACCACGCCGCTCGGGATGGCCGACATCGCGTTCGCGGCCGGGTTCGCGAGCGTGCGCCAGTTCAACGACACCGTCCGCGAGGTCTACGGCGTGCCGCCGACCACCCTGCGTACGGAGGCGGGGCGCCGCCAGGGCGCCGCGCCCGCCGTCGCCGGGACGCTGGTGCTGCGGCTGCCCTACCGCCCACCGTTCGACGCCGAAGGGTTGCTCGCGTTCTTCACCGCCCGCGCGGTCGACGGCATCGAGACCGTGGAGGGTGGCACGTACCGGCGCACGCTGCGGTTGCCGCACGGCGCGGCCACGGTGGCGCTCGACCTCACGCCGGCGCCGCGCAACGGGCACGTCGTCGCCACGCTGCGACTGGCGGACCCGCGCGACCTCGGCCCCGCGGTCGCCCGGCTGCGCAGGCTGCTGGATCTCGACGCCGACCCGGTCGCCGTCGACACCGTGCTCGGCTCCGACCCGGACCTCGCGCGGGCCGTCACGGCGGTGCCGGGGATCCGGCTGCCGGGCACGGTCGACGGCGTAGAGACGGCGCTGCGGGCGGTGCTGGGCCAGCAGGTCTCGGTGGCCGCCGCCCGCACGGCGGCGAGCCGACTGGCCGCGGCGCTCGGCGATCGGCTCCCGCCCGGCCTGACCGGCGACGGCCCGGACCTGCTCTTCCCCACCCCGGAGGCGATCGCCGAACGGGGCGCGGAGGTGCTCACCGGGCCGCAGCGGCGGATCGCAACCGTGCTCGGGCTGGCCGGGGCCGTGGCCGACGGCTCGCTCGTGCTCGACCCCGGCTGCGACTCCGCCGAGCTGCGGGCCACCCTGTGCGCGCTGCCCGGCATCGGGCCGTGGACGGCGGGCTACCTGGCGATGCGACTGCTCGGCGACCCCGACGAGCTGCTCGCCACCGACCTCGGCGTGCGCCGCGGCGCGGCCGCGCTCGGGCTCCCGTCCGACCTCGCCGGTCTGACGGCCCGGGCAATCGGCTGGGCGCCGTGGCGCTCGTACGCCGCCACCCACCTCTGGCGGGCGATGCCCGTCACCACCTCGAACGGAAGGACATCATGAGCACCGCAACCTGGGCCACGATCGACACGAACGTCGGCCCCTTCACCGCCGTCGTCGACGCCGAGGGGGCCGTGCTGGCCTCCGGCTGGACCGCCGACCTCGGCGAGCTGTTGCCGCAGGTCCACCCGACGCTGCGGCCGACCGAGCTCGTCGAGGGCGATCTCGGCCCCGTGGCCGACGCGATCACCCGCTACCACGACGGAGACCTGTCCGCGATCGACGACGTGCCCGTCCGGCAGCGGTCGGGCGAGTTCCTCGAGCACGCGTGGGACGTGCTGCGCACGGTGCCGGCCGGCGCCCCGGTGACCTACACCGAGTACGCCGCCAAGTCCGGCCGCCCCGCGGCGATCCGCGGGGCAGCGTCCGCGTGCGCCCGCAACGCGGTGGCCCTGTTCGTCCCGTGCCACCGCGTCCTGCGTACCGACGGCACGCTGGGCGGCTTCCGCTGGGGCGTGGACGTGAAGCGCCAACTCCTCGCCCACGAGGCCGCGCAGATCTGAACCTCCCGAGGCCCTCCGCTCGACCGTTCGTTCGACCGTTTGCCGATCGGTGGGCCCGGCCTCCGCGTGCCTTCCACCGATCCCCGGCCCCGTTTGTGACGCTGATCGGATGGACACCGCGACCGTATCCGTGCTGCTCATCGGCGTGATCGTCGGCGCCGCTCTGGGCGCGGGGGCCGTGTGGTTCCTCGTGACGACAAGGGCCCGGCTCTCCGCTTCCGAGTCGGCGCGGGCGGCGGCCGACGCCACGGCGATGCTGCGGGCCGACGCCGCGGGCCTGCGTGCCGAGCGGGCCGGGCTCGTGCAACGGCTCGACGAGCTGGGCGTCACGCACGACCGCGCGGTGGAGCGCCTGCGGCAGGCCGAGGCGGAGGCGGCGGCCGCCGCGGCGGCCCTGCGCAGCGAGCGGGAGGCGGGCGCGCAGCGGGAGACCCTGCTCACCCGGCGCGACGCCGAGCTGAAGCAGGCGTTCCAGGCGCTGTCGGCAGACGCGCTGGCCCGCAACAACGAGCAGTTCGTGGCGCTTGCGGAGGGCCGGATCAAGGAGGCGACGGCGGCGCTCGCGGCGAAGGCCGACGGCGATGCCACCGCCCGCGCGCAGGCGATCGGGAAGCTGCTGGACCCGATGGCCGTCACGCTGCAGCGGGTGGAGGGGCAGCTGCGCACCGTCGAGAAGGAACGGGAGTCGGCCTACGCGGGGCTGCGCGAGCAGGTCACCGCGATGCGTTCCAGCTCGGAGCGGCTGCAGGACGAGACGAAGCAGCTGGTCAACGCGTTGCGTGCGCCTCAGGTGCGCGGGCGGTGGGGCGAGCTCCAGCTGGAGCGCATCGTGCAGCTGGCCGGGATGGTGGAGCACTGCGACTTCTCCACCCAGGTCGTCGGGCAGGGCGAGGACGGCGGCGTGCGCCCCGACCTGGTCGTGCACCTCGGCGGCGACAAGCAGGTGGTGGTCGACGCGAAGGTGCCGTTCGCCGCGTACCTGGAGGCGGTGGAGTCGCGCGACCCGGATGTGCACCGCGAGCGCCTCACCGCCCACGCCCGCCAGCTGCGCCAGCACGTCGACACGCTGAGTGCGAAGAGCTACTGGGCGGCGTTCCAGCCGTCGCCGGAGTTCGTGGTGCTGTTCGTGCCGGGCGACCCGTTCCTGGAGGCGGCCCTGCAGTCCGACCCGGCGCTCCTGGAGTACTCCTTCTCGAACAACGTCGTGATCGCCACCCCCACCACCCTCATCGCGCTGCTGCGCACCGTCGCCTACACGTGGCGGCAGGAGTCGCTGGCCCGCAACGCCGCGCAGGTGCACCAGCTGGGCAAGGAGCTGCACAGCAGGCTCGCGACGATGGGCACGCACGTCGCCAAGCTGGGCCGCAGCCTCGACTCGGCGGTGGCGAGCTACAACCAGACGGTGTCGTCGCTGGAGGCACGCGTGCTGGTCACCGCGCGCAAGCTCACCGACCTGGGAGCGGCCGACGGCGACATCGACGAGCTCGCGCAGGTCGAGCGCGCACCGCGCACCGTGGCGGCACCCGAGCTCGTGGCGTCGGCCGCCGACTCCCTGATCGCGCTGCACGAGCTGAATCGGGCGAGTGAACGCCCAGGCGGCGACGGACGCGGTGAGTCGCGGGCTACCGTGACGGGATGACCGACCCGGCCGGCGAGCGCCCTCCCCGACGCCGCCCGTCCGCTGACGCCGCCCGTGGTGGCGCTGCCCGTGGTGCCGCTGCCCGCCCCCGCTCCGCTGCCTCCGGCCGGAGCGCTCGCTCCGGGTCCTCGGCGGCCGGTGAGGGCCGGCCGGCGAAGGCCGCGCGCACCCGCCCCGTGGACGAGGACGAGCCCGCAAAGGCGGGCAAGTCGGCGTCCAGGTCCTCGACCAGATCGTCCCGCAAGCCGGAGAGGTCGGCGAGCAGGCCGGCACCCCGCGACCGCCCGGAACCGGAACGGGGTACGGGTGGCCGGTGGCCGATGGCCGACCGCTCGGTGCTGCCCACCGTGCTGGGCGTGCCGCCGATCGCCGCTGTCGGCGTCGCGGCCGCGCTCACCGCGATCGGAGTGCTCGTCGACCTCACCCGGATCGGCAACCTCAGCACCGTGTTCATGATCTGCCACATCAGCGGCTGCGTGCTCGCGGTGGCCTGGGTGCGCCGCAGCGGACTCTTCGGCCCGCTGGTGCAGCCGCCGCTGCTCGTGGCCGCCGCGGTGCCGGTGGTGGTGCTGCTGGCCGGCTCGCCGCGCCCTGGTCAGGGTGTGACCGAGCAGCTCCTGGTGATCGGGGCCCCGCTGGTCAACGCGTTCCCGGTGATGGCGTGGACCACCGGGATCGTGCTGGCGCTCGGCCTGCTGCGCGTGCTCCTGCAGAGACCGGTCGGGGTGTGATCGCGAGCGGGCCCGGCACGTGTGGTCGGCTCGTCAACGCGCCGAGCGAGCGGGGCGAAGCTCGCGAGGCAGCGAGAACCTGAGCGTCTCCTCGGCGGTCGTGACCTCCTCGACCGACCCCCAGCCGCGCTCGGCGAGGTGGTCGAGGACGCCGCGCACGAGCACCTCGGGCACCGACGCGCCGCTCGTGAGCCCGATCGTGGTGACGCCCTCGAGCCAGGCGTCGTCGATCTCGCGCGCGTAGTCGATCAGGTGCCCCGCCCCGGCGCCCGCGGTGAGGGCCACCTCGACGAGCCGCACGGAGTTCGAGGAGTTCTTGGAGCCGACGACGAGCACGAGGTCGCACTGCGGCGCCATCGCCTTCACCGCCACCTGCCGGTTCTGCGTGGCGTAGCAGATGTCGTCGCTCGGCGGGTTCTGCAGCGCCGGGAACCGCTCGCGCAGCGCCCGCACCGTCTCCATCGTTTCGTCCACCGACAGCGTGGTCTGCGACAGCCACACGACCTTCTCCGGGTCGCGCACGGTGACGTTGGCGACGTCGGTGGCGGTCTCCACGAGCTGGATGTGCTCGGGCGCCTCGCCGGAGGTGCCTTCGACCTCCTCGTGCCCGTGGTGGCCCACCAGCAGGATGTCGTAGTCCTCGCGGGCGAAGCGCTTCGCCTCGCCGTGCACCTTGGTGACGAGCGGGCAGGTGGCGTCGATGGTGCGCAGCGCCCGCTCCTTGGCCTGGTCCCGCACCGCGGGCGAGACCCCGTGGGCGGAGAACACGACGAGGGCGCCCTCCGGCACCTCGTCGGCCTCGTCCACGAAGATCGCGCCGCGCTCGGTGAGCGTCTCGACGACGTGCACGTTGTGCACGATCTGCTTGCGCACGTAGACCGGCGGGCCGTGCTGCTCCAGCGCCTGCTCGACGGCCTCGACGGCCCGGTCGACTCCCGCGCAGTACCCGCGCGGTGCCGCCAGCAGGACGCGCTTCGTAGCAACCGACATGCCCCCAGCCTACGGACGCGGGTCGCGCGCACGACGCGACCGCGACGAAGGGCACTCGGATCCCGCTGCGCGGCTGACGGTTCCGCGTCGGGCGGCTGCTGTGCGTGGTGTGGACCATCACCGCGGGAATTCGACTTGTCCGCGCGCCCCGGGGCTTGTGACACCGGCCCTGCGGGGGAGACTGTGGGCATGAGTCCGCTGCCGTTGCCGGTCCGCGTCGCCGCCGGCCTCGTCGCGTCCGCCGTGGAACAGGCCAGGGAGCTGCCTCGCCTCGTGGTCGAGTTGCCGGTCACCGCCGTCAGCCAGGCCTTGCAGGCGTCCATGCGCGTGCAGCAGAAGGTCACGGAGCTGGCGATCAAGGGCGACCAGGCCCTGAGCACCCTCCGGCCCGTCGAGGAGCGGCCCAGCTGGGCCACGTTCGACGACGATGACGAGTCGTTCGCCTCCGGCAACGGGGCGAGCGCGGTCACCGAGCTGCACCCGCATTCCCGGGCGGTGCCGGAGCCGCCCGCCGAACCCGTGGTGGTGCCGTCCGCCGCGCAGGAGGTGTCCGGCCCGAATGCACTGCCGGGCTACCAGGAGCTGACGATCCCGCAGCTGCGCGGGCGGCTGCGCCACCTGTCCGCCGACGACCTGCGCGTCCTGCTCGAGTGGGAGACCGCGCACCAGAACCGCGCGCCGTTCGTCACGATGCTCTCCAACCGGATCACGACGGTCACCGAGGGGTGACCGCGCCGACCTCACCGGAGCAGCCGTGGCCGGTCCGCACGGTGGCCCGCAAGATCGCGGAGTGGGTCGACCGGCTCGGCGCGGTGTGGGTGGAGGGCCAGCTCGCGCAGGTCACGGCCCGGGCCGGCACGGGCACGGCGTTCCTGGTGCTGCGCGACCCCGCGGCCGACGTGTCCCTGCAGCTCACCGCCCCGATCGGACTGGTCCGCGGCGGCGGCCCGGCGGTGGCGGAGGGCAACCGCGTCGTGGTGCACGGCAAGCCGTCGTTCTTCCTCGGCCGCGGCACCTTGAGCCTGCGCGTCGACGACATCCGCGCCGTCGGCATCGGGGAGCTGCTCGCCCGCATCGAGCGGCTGCGCCGGCTGCTGGCCGCCGAGGGCCTGTTCGACGCCGCCCGCAAGCGCCGCCCCCCGTTCCTGCCCGGCTGCATCGGGCTGGTCACGGGCCGGGCCTCGGCGGCGGAGCACGACGTCGTGACGAACGCGCAGGCCCGCTGGCCGGCGGTTCGGTTCCGGATCGAGTCGGTCGCGGTGCAGGGCGCACTGGCCGTGCCGCAGATCGTCGACGCGCTCGGTGCGCTCGACCGCGACCCGGACGTGGACGTCATCGTGCTGGCCCGGGGCGGCGGCAGCGTCGAGGACCTGCTGCCCTTCTCCGACGAGACGCTCTGCCGGGCCGTCGCCGACTGCCGCACCCCGGTGGTCTCGGCGATCGGCCACGAGCCGGACACCCCGCTCGTCGACCACGTCGCCGACGTGCGCTGCTCCACACCCACCGAGGCCGGCCGCCGGCTCGTGCCCGACCTCGCCGAGGAGGGCGCCCGGATCAGCGGGCTGCGCGACCGGGCCCGCCGGGCGCTCGCGGGCTGGGTGGACCGTGAGGAGCGGCTGCTCTCCGCGCTGCGCGGCCGCCCGGTGCTGGCCGAACCACTACGCGCCCTCGACGTCCGCGCGGTGGAGGTGGGGCGGTTGCGCGACGCCACCCGCGGCTGCGTGGAGCGCGGGCTGGACCGGCGCACGCACGACCTCGAACACGTCCGCGCCCGGCTGGCCACCCTCGGTCCGGCCGCCACCCTGGCCCGCGGCTACGCGGTCGTACAGCGGGTGCCGGACGACGGTGCCGGCACGCTGCCGGTGCTGCGCTCGGCCGGCGAGGTCGGGCCGGGCGACCGGCTGCGGATCCGGGTGGCCGACGGGGCGGTGGCCGCCACGGTCGGTGACGAGAGCACGCCAGCGGCGAAACAGAACGGCGCGCGGGCGAAGAAGACGAAGGCGAGTAGGACATGAGCGAACGCCCCGCCGTCGACGGGCTGGGCTACGAGCAGGCCCGCGACGAGCTCGCCGAGGTCGTCCGCGCCCTGGAGGCCGGTGGCCTCGGGCTCGACGAGTCGGTGGCGCTGTGGGAGCGCGGCGAGGCGCTGGCCCGCCGCTGCGAGGAGCAGCTGGCCGGCGCACGCGAGCGCGTCCAGAAAGTGCTGGACGAGGCCGAAGCCGCCGACTGAGGCCCTGCCGCTTCCGACGAGCGGCGCGTTCGTCGGTACCTATCCGACGAACGCGCCGTTCGTCGGATCGGAGACTCCGTAGTCGGGGAGCTCGATTGCGTCCGACTTGCCGAATTGGGCCGCCATCAGGTTCCGCAGCGGCCAGCGGTTCATCCAGCGGACCGCCCACGTGCGCAGCACGATCGAGATCCGCGAGGACGGCACGAAGCCGTTCACGCCGCCGGGCGGTAGCTCCTGCGCCTGGGCGATGTAGGGCCGCATCACGTCCTCGAAGGTGGCGAAGGCCGCGCGGTGATCACCGGCGGCCCGTGCCAGCGCGCCGGCCAGCACGTACGCGCCCACGAGCGCGGTGCTGGTGCCGAGGCCGGACAGGGGTGACGGGCACCAGGCGGCGTCGCCCAGCAGCACGACCCGCCCAGACGACCACGAGTCCATGTGCGTCTGGCCGATCTCCTCGACGACCAGGTCGGTGCTGTCCTGGAGATCGGCGACCACCTGCTCGGAAACCCATCCGGTGCCGGTGAAGGTCTGCGTGAGGAGCGCCCGCTGGGCGGCCGGGTCGCGCCGGTACACGCCAGCCGGCGGCGTGCGGAACCCCATCAGCGCCTTGACCTGGCCGGACACCCGGTCCGGGCGCAGCGCCAGCATGGTGCCGGGCGCGTTGTACATCCGCATCCACCCGTCGAGCCCGTACCGGTCCGGCACCGTGAAGAACGCCGTGACGCAGCCGAGCGGCCGGACGAACCGCTCCTCCGGCCCGAACGCCAGTGCCCGAACCCCGGAGTGCAGCCCGTCGGCGCCGACCACGAGCCCGAACCGGCGCTCCGCCGCGCGCTGGAACCGCACGGTGACGCCGTCGTCGTCCTGCTCGAGCGCGGTGATCGCGTCGTCGTAGAGGTACTCGACGCCGCCCTGGGTGGCGTCGAGGAGAACCTGGGCGAGGTCGCCGCGCAGCACCTCGATCTCGGCGACGACACCCTCGCCACCGAAGGCCTCCGCGGACATCTGCCCGAGCCACTTGCCCGCGGTGTCGACGTAGGCGACGCCGCGCTCCTCGACGACGACCTCGCGGATCGCCGACAGCAGCCCCATCCGCTCGACGACCGTGCGCCCGGCGCCGCGCAGGTCGACCGTCTGGCCGCCGGGGCGCGGCGCCGCCGCTCGCTCCACGATCGTGGGTCTGTAGCCGGAGCGGACCAGCCAGTAGGCGAGGGCGGGGCCTGCGATGCCCGCACCCGAGATCAGAACATCCTTGTCGTGCACTGTACGACTCCCTTCGCTGCGATGGCAGCGGTGACCGTACGGCGTACAAACTGATCTCGGCAACACACTTTCAAGCTTCTACCTGCGGATACCAGTGGCGAGCACTAGTGCACTAATGTAGGCGCGGTCGCCCCGACGAGCGCCGGGCCGCCCTCCACTGCACTAGTACACCAACCACGGGGAGACTGCGAGTGGCCGAGAACACATCCGCGCGGATCGCCGCCGATCTCCGCACGCGCATCGCGGCGGGCGAGTTCGGTCCCGGCGACCGCGTCCCGTCCACCCGCGAGCTCACCCGCCGGTGGGGCGTCGCGATGGCCACCGCCACCAGGGCACTCTCCCTCCTGCAGGACGAGGGCGTGCTGCGGTCGGTGCGCGGAGTCGGCACGGTCGTCGCCACCCGGCCGGCCACCGCGCGGCCCGCCCGGCGCCGCGGCACGGGCCCGAGCCCGGCGCGTGACGACGTCGTCCGCACGGCGATCGCCGTGGCCGACACCGAGGGGCTCGCGACGCTGTCCATGCGCCGCATCGCCGCGGAGCTCGGCATCCCCACGATGTCGCTCTACCAGCACGTCGCCGGCAAGGACGAGCTGGTGCTGCTCATGATCGACCGGGCGTTCGGCGAGGAACCGCTGCCGGCCCGGCCCGCGCCGGACTGGCGTACCGGCCTGGAGACCGCCGCGCGGCTGGAGTGGGCCGCCTTCCGGCGCCACCCCTGGCTCGCGCCGGCGATGTCGCTCACCCGGCCCCAGCTCGTCGCGAGCGCGCTCGCCCACACCGAGTGGGTGCTCGGCGCCCTCGACCGGCCGGGGCTGGACCAGACCACGGCGTTCACCGTGCACATCATGCTGTTCAGCTACGTCCGGGGCATGGCGGTCAACCTCGAGTCGGAGGCCCAGGCCGAGGCCGAGAGCGGCATGACGGCGGACGAGTGGATCGACACGCACGTCGGCGCGCTCACCTCCATCGCCGCCGGCCAGGCCTTCCCCCACGTCGAACGGATCGCCTCGGTCGACTTCGACCTCGACCTGGACGCGCTGTTCGAACTCGGCCTCCGCTGCCTGCTCGACGGGCTGCGGAGCGTGCTGTCGTGACCCCGGTGGGCGAAGATGCATGACGGGGGCGAGTGAGGGAGGACGCGGTGAGCCTGACGAACGTGTGGTTGCAGACCCACTCCGACGGGCTGGTGCGCGCCGACCAGGTCATCGGCATCGAGTCACACATGACCGCCGGCCTCCGGGACACCACCTCGCACTGGCTGCTCGACGTCGTGCTGAGCACCTCGGTCGGCAGCGGGTTCCGCGAGGCCTGGAGCGTCACGGCGCTGCACCGCACGCTGTCCCAGAGCGCGTTCCCGCCGGAAGGCGCGTCCCACGCGCTGGCCGGGCTGCTCACCCGGCTCGACCGGATCAACGCCGCCGGGGTCATCAACGTCGCGAAGCAGAACGCCGGGCGGAACGGCACCGACGCCACCTCGGACGGGCTCACCGCGAGCGCGGGCGGCGTCCGCTTCCGGTTCGTGCCGTTCGCGACGCCGGTGCCGGACGACCGCACCGACGCCGAGCAACTGTGAAGGAGACACGGATGCGGGTCGCCGTGGTCGGTGCCGGCGTGGTCGGACTGTCGGCCACCGCTGCGCTGCTGGAGCGCGGCGCCGAGGTGGTCTGCTACGAGCGATCGGCCAAGCCGATGGCCGAGCGGTCCGCCGGGTCGTCGCGGATCTTCCGCCTCGCGCACCGCGAGCCCGATCTGGTGCGGTTGGCGGCCGACGCGCGTGCCGGTTTCGACCGGTGGGCCGAGCGGTTCGGCCGCCGCATGATCGTCCCGTCCGGATGTGTGATCAGCGGGGCCGACGTCCCGGTGTGGGCCGCGGCCATGGACGCGGCGGGCGCCCCCTTCGAGAGATCGGTCGGCCCGGACCGGCTCCGGCTGCCCGCACGCCGGGCCCCGGCGGACGCGCTGCTCGACCCGTCCGGTGGAGTCGTCGACGTCGACGCGGTGCGGGCGCACCTGACGAAGTGCACCCGGCAGGCCGTGCGCCTCGAACCCGTCGAAGCGGTCGACTCGAACGCGAGCGTGTGGACCCCGAGCGGGCGCGCCGGCTTCGACGCCGTGCTCCTCGCGGCCGGGACCGGGACGTCGCAGCTGGCCGCGCAGGTCGACATGGTGGTGCCCGGCGAGCTCGAGCACCACGTCCGGTTCACGTTCCCGGCCGACCCCGCGGTCGCGTGGCGGAGCTGGATCGACCTGCCGGCCGCCGGGCTGGGCACCTACCAGCACGCGAGCGGCCCGGGCCGGTGGGCGGTCGGCGCGCACCTCGACCCGGCCGCCACGGCGTGGAAGGTGGGGCGGGACGCGGCCACGTCGTCCGCGCGGGCGGCCGTCCTGCGGTACGCGCGCGAGCACCTCACGGTGGAGCCGCGCGCCGTCGAGATCCTCTACTGCTCACCCACCCCCGGGCTCGGCGACGGCTTCCACATCCAGCGCAGCGGGCGGGTGGTGGCGGTGCACGGGGAGAACCTGTTCAAGCTGGCCCCGGTGCTCGGCGCGGTGCTCGCCGCCGCGCTCGTGGCGGCCTGATCAGCGCCCCGGCACGACCTCGCCCCGCACCGCCGCCGCGGCGAGCGTGTGGAAGTCCGCCTCGCTCCCGCTGCCGGTCACCAGCATCCGCACGCCGGCGACGTCCGTGATCCAGATCGGTTCCCGGCGCTCGCCGGTGTAGGCCACCCACTGCTGCCCGTCGACGTCGACGACGCCCTGCGCGGGCGCCGGCCCGCCGCCCGCCTCGGCGGAGAGCATCGCCTCCTCGGTGGCATCGCCCTGCTGCAGACGCAGGTACCGCCCGTCCGGCGTGATGTAGCCGGCGCGCACGATGCGGCCACCCTCGGGTAGGGAGGAGCGGTCCACGGCGTTGGCCCGCCAGTCGGCCGGCACCGCCGGCACCCGCACCGGGAACGGCGTGCCCGGGGCGAGACGTGCCAACTCCGCGAGGGCGTCAACGGCGGGCAGGCGGGACGCGTCGACCGTGGGGCCGGTGGGCGCGAACGTGCACGAGCGCGACAACCCGCCCGCCGCGAGGACCACCAGCGCCAGCACGACGAGGGCGCCGAGCATGTCGCGCATGGTCAGAGCGGAACGGGGCGGCTTCGCCGGCGGACCAGGGTCGGAGCTCACCCCTCCATCGTCGCAGGACGTGCGGATGGTCTCACTGCGGATCGAGGTGACCGCACACCGTGGCGACATCTGCGAGGATTTGGCTCCACAAGCCCGCGTCATCGTCGCCGCGGGAGAGGGAGGGGTGAGATGACGACATCCGAGGGCGTGCACGCTCCAGGCGTGAGCCGCCGCGAGGCACCGGACCGCAACCTCGCGATGGAGCTCGTCCGCGTCACCGAGGCGGCGGCGATGGCGGCGGGCCGCTGGGTGGGGCGCGGCGACAAGAACGGTGGCGACGGCGCCGCGGTCGACGCGATGCGCCAGCTGATCGGCACCGTGTCCATGCGCGGTGTCGTCGTGATCGGCGAGGGCGAGAAGGACGAGGCGCCCATGCTGTTCAACGGCGAGCACGTCGGCAACGGCGAGGGCCCCGAGTGCGACGTCGCCGTCGACCCGATCGACGGCACCACGCTGATGGCGAAGGGCATGCCCGGATCCGTCGCGGTGCTCGCGGTGGCCGAGCGCGGGGCGATGTTCGACCCGTCGGCCGTGTTCTACATGGAGAAGCTCGCCGTCGGCCCGGAGGCGGCTGACGTCATCGACATCACCGCGCCCATCGGCGAGAACATCCGCCGGGTGGCCCGCGCCAAGGACCTCCAGGTCAGCGACGTCACCGTCTGCGTGCTGGACCGGCCGCGGCACGAGTCGATCGTGCAGGAGATCCGCGCCACCGGGGCGCGCATCCAGTTCATCTCCGACGGCGACGTCGCGGGCTCGATCTCCGCGGCCCGCCCCAACACCGGCATCGACCTGCTCATCGGCATCGGCGGCACCCCGGAGGGCATCATCAGCGCCGCCGCGCTCAAGTGCATGGGCGGCGCCATCCAGGGGCGGCTCTGGCCGCGCGACCCGGAGGAGCGGGAGAAGGCCGTCGCGGCGGGCCACGACCTCGACCGGGTCCTCACCACCGACGAGCTCGTCCGCGGCGACAACGTCTTCTTCTGCGCCACCGGCGTCACCGACGGCGACCTCCTGCAGGGCGTGCGCTACTGGGCGGGCGGCTGCACCACGCAGTCGATCGTCATGCGTTCGAAGTCCGGCACCGTTCGCATGATCGAGGGCTACCACCGGCTCACGAAGCTGCGCGAGTACTCCTCGGTGAACTTCGACCTGTCGGCGGAGCAGATCGCCGTAGGAGAGCACACGCCGCCGCCGCTGCCCTAGCGGCGGCGCCGCTATCGCGACGGGATCAGGCCGAGGCGCTGGGCCTGGAGCACGGCGGCCAGCCGGTCGCCCACGCCGAGCTTCGTGTAGAGGCGTTCGAGGTGCTTGTGCACCGTGCGTTCGGTGATCATCAGCTTGCGGCCGATCGCCGCGGCGGTGAGGCCGTCAGCGAGCTCGCCGAGCACAGCGAGCTCGCGCGGCGTCAGGTGCATGCTCGTGGCCACCTCGCGGCAGCCCCCGTCGAACCGTGGGCCGACCGCCGTCACCTGCCGGTCGAGCCCGCGGATCATGTGCTGCAGGGTCTCGGCCATGCGCACCTCGTCCGGCGTGAACCGGTCCGCGCGCCCCAGGACGAAGGCGCGGTGGCTGTGCCGGCCGACGTGCACGGGAAGCGCCAGCTGCGCCGGCGTACCCCACGGGACGGCCAGCTCGCGCCAGCTCGCCTGCACCGCCTCGTCGGCGAACCGCTCCGGCACGTCGGCCACCTGCATCGCCCGCCAGTCGCCGGTCGCGAGGTAGTAGCGCAGGATCGGGTGGCCGGTCGGCACGCAGTACACGCCCCAGTGGTCGACCTCGGCGCGGTGCCCGAAGAACTGCTCGTCGGACGGCCACATCGCCTGCACCACGTCGTCCCCCGGCTCGCGGTGGTTGTACGCCACGGCGAGCAGACCGAAGCTCGCGTGCAGCTGCGCGGCGATCCGTTGCTGCGGCAGCGCGGTGAGCGGAGCCGACAGCAGATCGGCCACCAGGTCCAGCCACCCCCACTCGAGGGTCGTGCGGTCCACGAAGAAGGCTCGCCCCGCAGGCGTTGCGGCGTTATCCCGCAGCTGGCACGCTCACCCGCCCGGTGGCCGGGTTCCCACGGTCAGCGGACACCAGCACCGCGGCGCCGTATGGCCGCAGCACGGTGTCACCGGGCCGGCGTCCGGCTCCGCGGGGCTTTCCTCCGCACGCTCGGGGGCCTCGCTCCCGGCCTCCGAGCGCGGCCGCTCGCGACGGCGTGAGCGGGAGATCCGCACGCGCCGATAGTGGCCCCTGCGGCGGTGCGACGGGATACGCACATCTGCGTACCGCCCTACGGACGCGTGGGTACCGCCACGTCCGGATGCGCGTCCGCACCCCGTGGGAGAAGACTGCACTCATGTCCACCGACGACCGGTTCCGGATCGAGCACGACACGATGGGCGAGGTCAAGGTGCCCGTCGACGCACTCTGGCGCGCGCAGACCCAGCGCGCCGTCGAGAACTTCCCGATCTCCGGGCGCGGGATGGAACGCGCCCAGATCCGCGCGCTCGGGCTCGTCAAGGCTGCCGCCGCGCGCGTGAACAAGCAGATCGGGGTGCTCCCCGCCGAACTGGCCGACGCGATCGCCGCCGCGGCCGACGAGGTGGCCGCCGGGATGCACGACGAGCACTTCCCCGTCGACGTGTTCCAGACCGGCTCCGGCACCAGCTCCAACATGAACGCCAACGAGGTGATCGCCTCGATCGCCGCCCGTGCCGGCGTCGACGTGCACCCGAACGACCACGTCAACGCCTCGCAGTCGTCCAACGACGTCTTCCCGACCACGATCCACGTGGCCGCCACCGAGTCGCTGCTGAACGACGTCGTCCCCGCGCTGGGACACCTCGCCGCGGCCCTGCGGCGGCGCGCCGAGGAGTGGGCCGAGGTCGTCAAGGCCGGGCGCACGCACCTCATGGACGCCGTGCCCATCACGCTCGGCCAGGAGGCCGGCGGCTGGGCCACGCAGATGGAGTACGGCGCCGACCGGGTCCGCGCCGTGCTGCCGCGGCTGGCCCAGCTCCCGATCGGCGGCACCGCCGTGGGCACCGGGTTGAACGCGCCCGAGGAGTTCGGATGGCGGGTCGTCGAGGAGCTGCGCAACTCCTCCGGGCTGCAGGAGCTCACGGAGGCCGCGGACCACATCGAGGCCCAGGGCGCGCGCGACGGGCTGGTGGAGGCCTCCGGTGCGTTGCGGACCGTGGCCGTCTCCCTCTTCAAGGTGGCCAACGACATCCGCTGGCTCGGCTCCGGGCCGCGCACCGGGCTGGCCGAGCTGCACCTGCCCGACCTGCAGCCGGGCAGCTCGATCATGCCCGGGAAGGTCAACCCGGTGATCTGCGAGGCCACGATGATGGTGGCCGCCCAGGTCATGGGCAACGACGTCACCGTGGGGTTCGCGGGCGCCCAGGGCAACCTCGAGCTGAACGTGATGATGCCGGTCATGGCGCGCAACCTGCTCGAGTCGGCCCGGCTGATCGCCGCCGCCTCGCGCCTCCTCGCCGACAAGGTTGTGGCCGGCGCCGAGGCCGACCTCGAACGCACCCGCGAGTTCGCCGAGTCCTCACCGTCGATCGTCACGCCGCTCAACCGCTACCTCGGCTACGAGGAGGCCGCCTCGATCGCGAAGCAGTCGCTCAAGGAGCGCAAGACGATCCGCGAGGTCGTGATCGAGCGCGGTCACGTCGACGGGGGCAAGCTCACCACTGAGCAGCTCGACGCCGCCCTCGACGTGCTGGCGATGGCCCGCGGCGGCAAACGCTGATCAGCCGGGCAGCTCCAACGCGATCGCGGTGATCAGCGCACTCGCCTGTTCACCGTGTGCGGCGATCGCCCAGTACAGCTCGAACAGCTTGGCGTAGAGCGCGACGTCCTCGCTGTCGCGGACGCCCAACTCGGCGGTGACCGTCTCGACGAGCACGAGCTGGTCGTCGTAGATGTCGAAGCTGTGGGCCATCGCCCTGGGCAACTCGACCACCCACGGCAGCACCGCCAGCTCGACGGTGTCCACACCTGCGAGCACCAGCAGCCGGTCGAGCTGGGCACGGTGGACGCTGACGGGCGCCGACCTGTTCCGGAGAGCAGCCTCGGTGAGCAGGAAGCGGAGACGCCGGCCCGGCTCGTAGAGCAGTTCCTGGCGGCGCAGGCGCTCCCGGACAGCGGCCTCCACGTCGTGCGGACCACCGTCGAACTCGGCGACGCCGCGGTAGACCGCCCTGGCGTACTCCGCGGTCTGCAGCAGCCCGGGCACCAAGGCCGGTTGGAACGCCCGCAAGCTCGTCGTCCCCTCGAGCAGGGCCCGGCCGGCCCGCTGCCGCGGCGCGAACCCGCCCCGCATCTGCCGACGCCACGTGGCGTACTCCACCCGCATGCTGCGCAGATCCTCGACGAGCCCCGCCCGCACCGGGGCCGGGACATCGAGGGCGGCGGTCCAGGCCTCCACGTCGGCGACGGATGCCGTCTGCCGGCCGTTCTCGAGCCTCGACACCTTCGACGCGGGCCAGCCCAGCCGCCCGGCGAGCAGCTTGCCGGACAGGCCCGCGTCCTCGCGGAGCCGACGAAGCCGGCTGCCGAACCCCACTCGCCCGTCGTGCCGGTCGGTCACGTGCTCTTCGTAGCCCCCACTCGGACCGGAGGCATCACCCGGGTCGGGTCGGCTGCGACGTACTCGCCGTAGAGCACGGCAGCCTCCCGAGCACGCAGGATCCATTCCTCGTGCCTCGCGGCGAGCCCTCGGTCGACGATCACGTCGTGTCCGAGCGGGCGGCCGTCCGCGGTGAACCGGAGGAGGCAGACGATCTCCGAGTCGAAGACCCAGAAGTCATGATCAGGAAGGTCCAACCGGTTCGCCCGATCACGGTCGAGATAGCGGATGTCCTCGCCGGCCGCGAGGTTGTAAGGCGTGCGGTAGAGCAGGTAGCGGTTGTAGTCGCTCAGCGGCTGGTCCATCACCCGCACACGCTGGAACGGTCGACCTGCCGCGACATGGCGGTTGACCATCCCGGTCCAGGCCGTCGCCTCCTCACCGCACGTCTCCGGGAGCTCGCCGGCGAGAAACGCGCGGTACCGCGGCTGCTCGTCCTCGATGTACGACGAGCTGCGGGACTCCAGGCGCCGCGCCGAGCGCGCGAAGCGCTGGAACAGCTCGAAGAACTCCGCACCGGAGACGACGGTCATCGTCGGCTCAGCCCTGCTCGGCCTGCTCGGCCCGCACCGCGAACCGGAGCAGGCCCGTCGGGATCTCCACCGCGGTCTCGTGCTCGGGCACTCGCATCGCGGCGAGGGCCTCCTGGTCCACCACGCGCAGACCCTGGACGACGTATGTGTCCCGGTCCGTTGCGTACAGGGTCGGGCAGTCGCCGTGGACGGACTCGGTACCCAGCAGTGTCAGCTTCACGACGGCCCCCTGTTCGAGCGAATGTGACGGCGCCCAGCGTGAGCGAGCCACCACCCGCTGTCAAGCAATTCTGTGCAATTGTTTGCAATCGTGAACGTCGCGTCGCCACGCTGAAGGCATGACGACAGCTCGGCGCCGTGCGACCGGCTGGATCAACCAGCTCGACTGCCGACGACGCCACCTCCGAGCACGCCGGGAACAAGTCATCGGGATCCGGGAGCACTGGGCGTACTGGCGAGCGCGCGGCTGGTTCCCGTGGAACCACTGAGCTGCATCGAGACCGCGGCCCGTTTCCTCGCGTCCGAGCCGGGCGCCGCACGTCGACTGCTGGCGGCGCACCGACCACGCGCGGACGGGCGATGCTCGGTATGCGGGATGCGCAGCGGGCGGTGGCCGTGCGGACCGGCGAGCAGCGCCCTTCTGGCTGTCGATCGCAAGACGATCCGCGAGGTCGTGATCGAGGGCGGTCACGTCGACGGAGGCAAGCTCACCACGGAGCAGCTCGACGCCGCTCTCGACGTGCTGGCGATGGCCCGCGGCGGCAAGTAGCGGCGCCAGGCCATCAGCCCCGCGTGAGGAGCTCCCGAAGGGCCTCGGCGATGTCGGCGGGGGCCTCCTCGGCCATGAAATGGCCGCAGGTGACGAGGGAGTGCCGCAGGTCGGGCGCCCACGCACCCCACAGGGCCGCCGCATCGAAGCCCAGCGCGGCGCCCCAGTCCTGCTGGAGCACCGTCACCGGCATCCGCAGCCGGTTGCCGGCCGCGAGATCCGCCTCGTCGTGCTCGACGTCGACGCCCGCGGACGCGCGGTAGTCGGCGACGATCGAGGGGACGGCCGAGCGCGAGGCGTCCAGGTAGGCGGCCCGCACGTCGGGGGGAACGGCCTCCGGGTCGTTGGCCCACACGTCGAGGAAGTGCCCGAAGAAGGCGTCCGCGCTCGCGGCGATCATCTGCTCGGGCAGACCCGGCGGCTGCGCCATCAGATACAGGTGGAAGCCGACAGCAGCGGTGACGCCGCGCATCACGTTCCACATGTCGAGCGTGGGCAGCACGTCGAGGCAGGCCAGGTGGGTGACCTGCGCGGGGTGGTCCAGGCCCGCGCGGAAGGCGACCAGGGCGCCGCGGTCGTGTCCGGCCAGCGCGAACCGCTCGTGGCCGAGCACGCGGGCCAGCTCCACGATGTCGGCGGCCATGGTGCGCTTGGCGTAGACCGTGCCGTCGGTCTCGGCCGGTTTGTCGCTGGCGCCGTAGCCGCGCAGGTCGGGGCAGATCACGGTGTGGTCGGCGGCCAGCTCGGCGGCCACGTGCCGCCACATCAGGTGGGTCTGGGGGAAGCCGTGCAGCAGCACCACCGGGCTGCCCGAACCGCCGACGGCCGCGTTCAGCGACACGCCGTCGGCCACGGGAACGCGCCGGTAGTCGAAGCCTTCGATGACAGGGGCCTTGCTCATGCCCTTCCTCTCCTCGGGAACGCCGCCAAGGCTGCCGGGCGCGAATGAGCATCCGATCAGCGCGCTACCGTGACCTGGGGCGATGCCGGGAAAGGGCGGTCGAGGGGTGCGGTTCGGGGTGCTGGGGCCGGTCACGGCCTGGGACGGCGCCGGAGACGCGATCGCCCTGAAGGGGCCGCGCCACCGCGCGGTGCTTGCCCGGCTGATCATCGCTCGCCGCCGGGTGGTGCCGGTGGGCCGGCTGGTCGAGGACCTGTGGGACGACCCGTCCCCCGGGGCGGTCGGCGCCGTACGCACTTTCGTCGCCGCGCTGCGCCGCGCCCTGGAGCCCGGACGTCCGCCCCGGAGCCAGGCCCGGCTGCTGGTCACCGAAGGCCCGGGCTACGCGCTGCGCGCCGAGCCGGACGCGGTCGACGCCTGGCGGTTCGAGCAGGCGGTCACCGACGCCGCGAAGCTGCCATCCGAGCACGGGCTGGCACTGCTGGAGGAGGCGCTGGGCTGGTGGCGCGGCCCCTCCTACGCCGAGTTCGCAGACCAGCCCTGGACCCGCACGGAACGCTCACGCCTGGCCGAGCTGCGCCTGCACGCCGTCGAACGCCGTGCCGAAACCCGGCTGGCCCTGGGCCGCGCCGCCGAGGCCGTGCCGGACCTGGACGCACACGCGGCCGAGCACCCCTGGCGCGAGGACGCCTGGCGGCTGCTGGCGCTCGCGCTGTACCGCACCGGCCGCCAGGGCGACGCGCTCGCCGTCCTGCGCCGAGCCCGGACGCTGCTGGTCGAGCAGCTGGGAACGGACCCCGGCCCCGCGCTGCGCCGGCTGGAAACCGCGATCCTCCGCCAGGAGGACCACCTCGATCCCGCACCCGGGCCGGCCGAGGCGGCGGCCCGCGTCTGGGCGCAGACGGCCGCCGTCTACGACCGCACCGTGACTCCGGGAGCCCGCGCCCGGCTGGAGTCCACGGTCGGCCTGCTGCGCAACCTCGCGGTGACCGGGGGCACCGGCCTGGAGGCTGCGCGGCGACACCGCCTGGCCGCCATCACCGCGGCCGAGGAACTGGGCGACGCCGAGTTCACCGCGCGCGTGATCGGCTCCTACGACGTTCCGGCGATCTGGACCCGTTCCGACGACCCCGTGCAGGCCGCGGGCGTCGTCGCGGCGGCCGAACGCGCCCTGGCCACCCTCCCGCCCGGCACGGACGAGGCGGCGCGGGCCCGCCTCCTGGCCACGATCGCCCTGGAGTCGCGCGGCACCCGATCGGAGCGCGGGCCCCAGGCAGCCCGCCAGGCCGAGGAGATCGCCCGCCGCCTGGACGATCCCGCGCTGCTGGCGTTCGCCCTCAACGGCGTGTTCATGCAGACCTTCGACCGGGCGGGCCGGGCCCCGCGGCGGGACGAGATCGGCACCGAGCTGGTGGCCCTGTCCGTCCGGCACGGTCTGACCGCGTTCGAGGTGCTGGGGCACCTCGTCCGCATCCAGGCCCGCAGCGCGCTCGGCGACTTCACCGGAGCCGACCGGCACGCGGCCGCCGCGGAGCTGCTGTCCGAGCGCCACGAGCTGCCGCTGGTCGGCGTGTTCACCGGCTGGTACCGGGCACTGCGCCTCGCCGCAACCGGACGGGCGCCCCTGCCCGAGGTCGAGGCGGCCTACCGCCACGCCGCCGCCTCGCTGCACGGCTGCGGCATGCCGGGGTTGGAGCACGGCCTGCTGCCGCTCGCGCTGCTGTGCCTGCGCGTGCAACACGGCCGCCCCGCCCCCACCGACGATCACATCGATTGGGGCCCTTACGAGCCGTGGGCCCGACCACTGGTCCTTCTCGCGCAGGACCGTCCCGCCGACGCCGCCGCCGCGCTGCGCGCCACCCCCGAGCCGCCCCGCGACCTGCTTTTCGAGGCCCTGTGGTGCCTCAGCGCCCGAGCGGCCATCGTCGTCGCCGACCGGGAGACCATGCGGCGCGCCCACGCCGAGCTCGCCCCCGCGGCGGGCGAGTTGGCCGGAGCGGGCAGCGGTCTGCTCACCGTGGGCCCCGTCGCCGGGCACCTCCACGACCTCACCTGTTGACGTAGCGCTCACATCTGCGGCGAACGCACGGGCGCCCTCCGCGAACCGCCGGCGCAGCGTGCGGCCTCCCTCACTGTCGAAATGCGGCATTCGCCCACCGAAACGGGAGACTCGCGCGCCAGGGCCCAACCCACCCGCGAGTCCCCCGTTCCGACAGGGCGAGTCCCCCGTTTCGGCAGCGCGAGTCCCGCGTTTCGACAGGGCGAGTCCGCGTTCGCGCCCTGATCCCGTGACCTGTCGGTGCTCGCTGTCAGGATGGGACCGTGCTTCTCGCCGACGTCGTCGCCACCTCCGCCGCGGTCGGGGCCACGCGTGCCCGCACGGCGAAGACGGCCGCGCTGGCCGCCCTGCTGCGCCGCGCCGAGGGCGACGAGGTCGAGCCCGCCACCGCGTGGCTGGCGGGTGAGCCGCGGCAGAGCCGGCTCGGCACCGGCTGGCGCACGCTCGCCGGCATCACCGTCCGGCCCGCGGAGCAGCCCGCGCTGCAGGTGGCCGTGGTCGAGCAGATCCTCGGCGGGTTGGCAGCCACCACCGGCGCCGGCTCCACTGCCCGTCGCGCCGCGCTCCTCGAAGAGCTGTTCGGGGCGGCCACCGCCGACGAGCAGGCGTTCCTGCGCCGGTTGCTCACCGGCGAGCTGCGCCAGGGCGCGCTGGAGGGCGTGATGCTGGAGGCGATCGCGGCCGCGGCGGAGGTGCCGGCCGCAGTCGTCCGACGCGCGTTCATGCTCTCCGGGCAGCTGCCGGCCACTGCCCGGCTGGCGCTCACGGAAGGTGTCGAGGGCCTCGAGGCGGTCGCGCTCCAGGTCGGCAGGCCGGTCCGGCCGATGCTGGCCTCGCCCGCCGACACGCTCGACACCGCACTGGCCGAGCTCGCGCCCGAGGCGAGCGTCGAGTTCAAGCTCGACGGCGCGCGCATCCAGGTCCACCGCGCAGGCCCCGAGGTGCGGGTCTGGACGCGCACGCTGCGGGAGATCACGTCGAGCGTCCCGGAGCTGGTCGAGCTGGCGCGTTCCCTGCCGTGCCGCTCGGTGGTGCTCGACGGCGAGACCCTCGCGCTGCGCGACGACGGCCGGCCGAGACCGTTCCAGGAGACGATGAGCCGCTTCGGCGCCGCCGCCGGCGAGTTGTTGCTGCAACCGTTCTTCTTCGACTGCCTCCACCTCGACGGCGCCGACCTGCTCGACGAGCCGCTGCACGTCCGGCTCGACGCGCTGGAGCGGGTCGCGGCCTCCCATCGCATGCCGGGCGCGGTGCGTCCCTCCCCGGAGGAGGCCGCGGAGCTGCTCGAACGCGCGTTGGATGCGGGTCACGAGGGCGTCATGGTCAAGTCGCTGGCCGCCCCGTACGCGGCGGGCCGGCGCGGCCGGGCGTGGCAGAAGGTCAAGCCGGTCCACACGCTCGACCTCGTCGTGCTCGGCGCCGAGTGGGGATACGGGCGTCGCACGGGCTCGCTCTCCAACATCCACCTCGGGGCGCGCGACCCCGACGGCGGCGAGCCGATCATGGTGGGCAAGACGTTCAAGGGCATGACCGACGAGCTCCTCGCCTGGCAGACGGCCACCTTTCCCACGCTCAAGCGTGAGGATCGCGGCCACGAGGTGCTGCTGCGCCCCGAGCTGGTGGTCGAGATCGAGCTCGACGGCGCCCAGCGCAGCCCGCGCTACCCGGGTGGCGTGGCGCTGCGGTTCGCCCGCGTGCTGCGCTACCGCCCCGACAAGACGCCCGCGGAGGCCGACACGATCGACGCCGTCCGGGCGCTGCTGCGCGAGTGATGGTGCTGTGGTCGTTCCAGCCGCTCGCGCGGATCGCCGAGCTGCGGAAAGCCGGCGAGCTGGTCGGCTCGTGGGAGCACGTGGCGCGGAGCTCGGGCGACGCGATTCGTAGGGCGTACGGCGAGATGGTCGCGGCGATGGAGCGGGCCGGGATGCCCACCGCGGGCCGGCCGCCGGTGTGGGCGTGGGGCGGGCGTCCCGGGGTCACCGTCCAGGACGCCCATTCCCTGGTGGGCGAGCCGCTCTGGGCCGGGTACGCCACCGTCGAGTTCTCGGCGCCGGCCGAGCTGGTCCTCGCCTCCGACTACGGGGCGTGGAACGACTACCTGTTCGCGCTGTTCGACGACGCCGAGGCGGCGCGGCCCGCGTGGGACGTCCCGACGCCGATCGCGGGCGAGCTCGTGCAGGTGTGCCTGCCGGTCCTGCGGGCCGAGTGGGTGCGGGAGATCCGGCCGCTCCCCCGCTCCCCGGACGAGGTCACGGACTGGGCTGCGGGCGCGTAGAGTTGTCGTCTCGTGCGCTTCCTCGACGGACAAGAACCCAACCACGACCTCACCTACGACGACGTCTTCCTCGTCCCGGGCCGGTCGTCGGTGGCCTCCCGGTTCGACGTCGACCTCACCACCGCCGACGGCTGCGGGGCCACGGTCCCGGTGGTCGCCGCGAACATGACGGCGGTGGCGGGGCGGCGGATGGCCGAGACGCTCGCTCGCCGCGGCGGTCTCACCGTGCTCCCGCAGGACGTGGCGCCGGAGGCGGTGGCCGGGATCGTCGCGTGGATCAAGTCGCGGCACCCGGTGTGGGACACGCCGCTGGTGCTCACGCCGGCCGATGCCGTCGCCGACGCGCTCAACCTGCTTCCCAAGCGGGCACACGGCGCGGTCGTCGTGGTGGACGAGGGCGGCCGCCCGGTCGGCACGGTCGACGAGGCCGCGTGCACCGGCGTCGACCGCTTCACCCGGCTCGGCGACCTGCTCGACGCGGGCCCGCTCACGCTGCCGCTGGACACGCCTCCAGGTGAGGTGTTCGAGGCGCTGCGGGCGCACCGCGTCGCGCTCGGGGTGGACGCCGACGGGCGGCTCGCCGGGCTGCTCACCGCGCTCGGCGCGCTGCGGGCCGACATCTACCGGCCCACCCTCGACGGCTCCGGCCGGCTGCGCACCGCGGCCGCGGTCGGGATCAACGGCGACGTCGGCGTCAAGGCGAAGGCCCTTCTCGATGCCGGCGTGGACGTGCTCGTGGTCGACACCGCGCACGGCCACCAGGAGCGGATGCTCGATGCGCTGCAAGCGGTCCGGGAGGTTGTGTCCGATTCGGGCTCGGCGGTGCCGGTGGTGGCGGGCAACGTCGTCACGCCGGAGGGTGTGCGCGACCTCGCCGCGGCCGGCGCCGACATCGTCAAGGTCGGCGTCGGGCCCGGCGCGATGTGCACCACGCGGATGATGACCGGGGTCGGACGCCCGCAGTTCTCCGCGGTGCTCCAGTGCTCGGCCGCCGCCCGGGACCTCGGGGTGCGGATCTGGGCGGACGGCGGGGTGCGCCACCCGCGGGACGTCGCGCTGGCGCTGGCGGCCGGCGCGTCCGCCGTGATGATCGGTTCGTGGCTGGCCGGCACCTACGAGTCGCCCGGCGATCTGCTGCGCGACGAGGGCGGGCGGCCCTACAAGGAGTCGTTCGGGATGGCGTCGAAGCGGGCGGTGAGCGCCCGCACCCGCGGCGACCGCGCATTCGACCGCGCCCGCAAGGCCCTGTTCGAGGAGGGCATCTCCAGCTCCCGGCAGCTGCTCGACCCGGTCCGTCCCGGTGTGGAGGACGTGCTCGACGAGATCTGCTCCGGCGTCCGCTCGGCGTGCACCTACACGGGCGCGCGGTCCCTCGACGAGCTGCACGAACGCGCGGTGGTGGGTGTCCAGACCACCGCCGGCTTCACGGAGGGCACTCCCCACGGTCTGTGAGGGCCCCGTTGCAGCAAAGCCACTTTCACGCAATCACGTTGCATGAAAGTGGCTTTGCTGCAATCCGGCAGGGGCTAGGCGGCGGGACCCTCCAGCATCTCCGTCACGAGCGCCGCGATGGGGCTGCGCTCGCTGCGGGTGAGCGTGACGTGGGCGAAGAGCGGGTGGCCCTTCAACGCCTCGATCACCGCGGCGATGCCGTCGTGGCGCCCGACGCGCAGGTTGTCGCGCTGCGCCACGTCGTGGGTGAGCACCACCCGGGACGCGGTGCCGAGCCGGGACAGCACGGTGAGCAGCACGTTGCGCTCCAGCGACTGCGCCTCGTCGACGATCACGAAGGCATCGTGCAGCGACCGGCCGCGGATGTGAGTGAGGGGGAGCACCTCGAGCATGCCGCGGGCGATGACCTCCTCGAGCACCTGCTGGCTGACCAGCGCGCCGAGCGTGTCGAAGACGGCCTGCGCCCAGGGCGCCATCTTCTCGCTCTCGCTACCGGGCAGGTATCCGAGATCCTGCCCGCCGACGGCGTACAGCGGCCGGAACACGACGACCTTGCGGTGCTGCTGGCGCTCCATCACCGCTTCCAGCCCCGCGCACAAGGCCAACGCCGACTTGCCGGTGCCGGCCCGACCACCCATCGAGATGATGCCGACCTCGGGGTCGAGGAGCAGGTCGAGCGCCACCCGCTGTTCCGCGGAACGCCCGTGCAACCCGAACGCCTCCCGATCGCCACGCACGAGCCGCACCCGCTTGTCCGCGGTGATCCGGCCCAGCGCGGCCGACGCGCCGCCGAGCAGCCGCAGCCCGGTGTTGGCCGGCAGCTCACGGGCGCCGTCGTGGTCGATCACACCGTCCCGGAAGAGCGCGTCGACGTCCTCGCTCGCGACCTCCAGGTCCGCCATCCCGGTCCAGCCCGAGGGCACCACGTCGAGTGCGTGGTACTCGTCGGCCTGCAACCCGACGGCAGCGGCTTTCACCCGCAGTGGCATGTCCTTGCTCACCAGCACCACGTCCCCGCGGCCGTCGAGCTTGCGCTCGGCGGCCAGGTTGAGGGCGCAGGCGAGGATCCGGCTGTCGTTGGCGTCGGTACGGAAACCGGCCGGTAGCACCTCCGGGTCGCTGTGGTTGAGCTCGACGTGCAGGGTTCCGCCTGCGGTGCCGATCGGCACCGGCGCGTCCAGGCGGCCGTGTTCGATGCGCAGCTCGTCGAGCATGCGCAACGCCGTGCGGGCGAACCACCCCAGTTCCGGGTGGTGCCGCTTGCCCTCGAGTTCGGAGATCACCACGAGCGGCAGGACGACCTCGTGCTCGTCGAACCGGGTCAATGACCACGGGTCGGACAGCAGCACCGAGGTGTCGAGCACGAAGCAGCGGGTGGTGGGCGAAGCGGGGGCAGTACGACGGTCGGTCACGGAGGCTCCTCGCTAGCGCTCGCCGCGACCGCCACCCGTGCCCGTGGTGCCGGGCCCGGACGAGCGGCCGACGAGTGCTCCCTGGTGGACGCGGCACCGCGTCCACATCACCGGTGGGCCGGTCGGCCCTGGCTCGGGCGCTCCCGGCGGCGTGGAGCTCGCCGCCGAACACGCCCATGAGGGCCGGGTGCCGGCCCCCTCTGGTGCAAGTGCCACCACGTCCAGGGCCTCCCCAGCGGTCCGCATCGGGTACGGCCCGCCACCGGGAACGCTACCGGCGGTCACCCGGGTGCGGTCAACAGCAACTGTGTGTTGTCCTACGACAGCGAACGAAGAATTAACAGAACGGACTACCGCTCGTCGCTCCACGGACACCGCCTGTCGTGGCAGCCGTGGGCGGTCTGACCCGTTCGGCCGCCCCCGGCGAGACCGCCCGGCGCACGTCGCGGGCACGCCGCCCGGCCCCGCACCCGGCGGGCAGATGGCCGGCACGCACCCGGACCGCAAGTGCCGCGCAAGGGGCCAGGAATAGCGGCGCAAGAGGCGTGAACACGCACCGTTGCCGCCAAAAAGGATACGCGCACATCCGGGTGATTAGCCATCACGGTAAGTGGCGATCAGCCGCGGTGTCCGCGTTCGGGCCGCAGCGCGGCACCCCCGAAAGAGGGCGTAACCAAACGTAGAGTACTCGGCTCACACGATAGGGGTACGTGGTTTGTTTCAGCCCAGCGCGGCCGCTAACTTTTTCCTCAGTCAGCGAGGGCTCCCCGGTCATAAACGCTGACTCTGAATGGGATCGGCTCCGGTCGACTCCGGACACTCAACAGGAGATGAACTGTGCTGAAGAAGGCTGGAATTGTCGTGGCTGCGGCCGCTGCCGGTCTGCTCGCGGTGAGCCCGCTCGCCTTCGCTGGCGACAAGGATGACCACGACGGTCACGGGCACGGGCACGGCAAGACCAACGTCGAGGACGTCAACAGCATCGACGGCTCGAACGAGGGTCTGATCAACGTCGCCGGCAACAACATCGCCGTTCCGGTGAACGTCTGCGACAACCAGGTCCCGGTGAACGTCCTGGGTGTCCAGGTGCCGCTGAACAACACCCACGTGCTCGCCGACCTGACCGGTGCGCTCGGCCTGGGTCTGCTGGGCAACGCCGACACGGACGCTGACTCCGACGGCGACAACACGATCGACGACTCCTGCACCGCTGCCGCCGAGTCGGGCGACAGCGCGGAGATCGACGACTGATCTTCGGATCGATCGGTGAACGGCGCCGGGCCTTCGGGTCCGGCGCCGTTTTCGTGTTGCCGTGATCGCCGAGCGCGGGATTTTCAGGAGCCGAACCGGCGATGCCTGGCCGCATAGTCGCGTAGCGCGCGCAGGAAGTCGACGCGGCGGAACTCGGGCCAGTAGGCCTCGCAGAACCAGAATTCCGAGTGGGCCGACTGCCAGAGCAGGAAGCCGGACAGCCGCTGCTCACCCGACGTGCGGATGACCAGGTCCGGATCGGGCTGGCCGGACGTGTACAGGTTCGCCGCGATGTGGTCGACGTCCAGCACTTCCGCGAGCTCCTCGATCGAGGTGCCCGACTCCGCATGCTGGAGCAGCAGCTTCCGCACGGCGTCGGCGATCTCCTGCCGGCCGCCGTACCCGATCGCGACGTTGAGCTCGAGCCCGGGCCGCCCCTGCGTGCGCACCGCCGCGGCCGAGAGCTTGAGGGCCATGTCACCCGGCAGCCGTTCCAGGGCGCCCACCACGCGCAGCCGCCAGCGGGCCGCAGGCCCGGACAGCTCGTCGACGACGTCGGTGATGATCTCCAGGAGCGGTTCGAGCTCCTCGGACGGGCGCTGGAGGTTGTCGGTGGACAGCAGCCACAGCGTCACGACCTCGACGCCCGCCTCCTCGCACCACGCGAGCAGGTCGGCGATCTTCGCGGCACCCACCCGGTGCCCGTCGTTGACGTCGACGAAGCCGGCGTCACGCGCCCAGCGTCGGTTGCCGTCGAGCATCACCGCCACGTGCCGTGGCCGCGCGGCCGAACCGGCCAGCTCTCGGCTCAGCTTGCGCTCGTACACCGAGTACAGCAGGTCGCGGACGCCCACGGCCGAACAGCGTACGCCGGGGCGATCGCCCGCTCGCACATGAGCGAGCTTGCGCGCGAATCAACGTCACAGCGCCTGCGCGAAGCGCCGGCCGAGCGCAGCGAGGGCGAGCGACTGAGCGGGTGCGTTCACGCACAGGACACCTCGATGCAGCGGAAGCTGCCGTAACCTCGAGCAGGTGACCACCGGGACCCGCGGCTCGTCCTCACCCGGCGCGCCGCTGCTCAAGCCGCGGATGCGCGGCTGGTTGCACTTCTGGTCGTTCACCGTCTCGATCGCGGCGGGCGCCACCATGATCGCCGTCTCGGCGTCGCTGGTCGGCGCCGGCGCCGCGCTCGCCACCTCGGTGTACGCCGTCACCACCCTCGGCCTGTTCGGGGTCAGCGCGCTCTACCACCGGCGCACCTGGCGCACGTCACGCAGCCGGGCTGTGATGCGCCGGCTCGACCACTCGATGATCTTCCTGTTCATCGCCGGCACCTACACCCCGGTGGCCGCGCTCGCGATGGATCCGGCCACCTCCCGCACGGTGCTCATCGTGGTCTGGGCGGGTGCGCTCGCCGGGGTCGTGCTGAAGACGGTCTGGCCGCACGCACCGGCGTGGATCGGCGTCCCGATCTACGTCGCCCTCGGCTGGGTGGCCGTCTTCGTCATCCCCGCGATACTCGTCGGTGGCGGGGTGGCGGCCCTGGTGCTGATACTGGTCGGCGGGCTGATCTACACCGTCGGTGCGGTGTTCTACGCCACGCGCCGGCCCAACCCGTGGCCCGCCACGTTCGGTTTCCACGAGTTCTTCCACGCCGCCACCGTGGTGGCGGCGATCTGCCACCACGTGGCGATCTGGCTCATCCTGTTCTGAAGCCCGTTCGGAGATCGCGGAATGCGGCCTGCCGCACCAGGGTTGGCCCGGACATGACCACCGCTACCGGCTTCGATCCGCATGACTTGCTCGCCGAGAACCGGATCGGGGTGCTCGCCACGCTGCGGGCCGATGGCCGCCCCCAGCTCTCCCCGGTCACGCCGTACTACGACCGGGCAGCGGGGATCATCTACGTCTCGATCGTCGAGGGCCGGGCGAAGACCGTGAACCTACGCCGGGACCCCCGCGCGGCACTGGAGGTGACCAGTGCCGACGGCTGGGCCTGGGCCACCGCCGACGGCAAGGCCGAGCTGATCGGCCCCGGCACCGATCCGAACGGCCCCGAGGTGGAGGCGCTGGTCGGCTACTACCGATCGGCCGCGGGCGAGCACCCCGACTGGGACGAGTACCGCGCCGTGATGGTGGCCGACCGGCGGGTGCTGCTGGCCCTGCACGTCGAACGCGTGTACGGCCAGAAGATCCGCTGACGCCCCGGGAGGCCTCGGATCAGGCGCTCCCGCTGTCGCTGCCGCCGGTGGGGCCCTTGGCGCGCAGCTCGTCCACCCGCGCCATGGCTTCCCGCAGCTCGCCCAACCACTCGTCGGCGTGCTGGCCGACCAGCTTGACGGCCCAGGCCAGCGCGTCCGAGCGGGAGCGCGCGACGCCGGAGTCGACGAGCGTGTCGAGCACGATGCGCTCGGGCTGGCGCAGCCGTGTCATCACCGGCACCGAGGCCACCGTGAACAGCTCCTCGGTGTCGCCGATCCGCGCGCCCCACGCCACTTTCCGCTGGTAGCGGTGCTCGGCCTGGCGCGCGATCTCGATGCGCTCCTCGCGCGTGGTCTCGCGGTACCGGGAGATCCGGCCCGCCACCGCCGCCGCATGATCGGCCCGGCCGGCCTCGGTGTCCGGGAACTCACCTTCCACCGGGGGCAGCTCCCCGACGATGATGATCTCCTCGCGGTCGACGGTGATGTCCGGCGCGCCGGTGAACCACCCGTCGGGCAGCCGGCCCTGCAGCCAGGCCGCCGCGTCGTCGGCGCCGGGCAGGTCGGCCTGCTGCCAGCCTCCGCGCCCCGGCCCGCGCCCCCGGCCCCCGGGCCACCCACGATGCATCCGTCCGCTCATCATCTCTACCTCCCGCATCTGATGCTTACGAGATTACACCGCAACGGTGATGACGGAAGGACGTTCACGGCCGGCGAACGCCGGCACGCCGACGCACCCCGTCTCCGCCGACGCACCGCATCGACGGGTCGCGCGAGCCGAGAAGGGGTGCGTGAGCGTTCTTCGCGGGCCGGGACCTCAGGGGCGCAGGAGGAGGCTTGCGGTGAGCTCCTCCACCGTGGTGGCGGGACGGTCGCAGACGAAGCCGCGGCAGACGTAGGCGGCAGCGCTGCCGTCCACGAGGGGGCGGTCGGCGAGCAGGGGGACGCCCGGGGTGTCGGGGCGGCCGGGGACGACCACCGTGCCGCCGGCGGCCAACCGGCGGGCGTGGGCGAGCAGCTCGTCGCGGACCGGGTCGCTGTCCCCACCGGCGACGGCGACCTGCAGCGGGCCACGCACCATCGCTTCGGCCGCGGTGAGCCAGTGGCCGGCGAAGCGCGGGTGTTTCTCAGCGATGAAGCCCGCGGCGCGGAGCGCGGTCTCGGCGGCCGTGCGGTACCGGTCCGGCTCCGCCACCAGCACCGACGCCGTGAGCAGCGCTGCCGTGAGCGCCGACGCCCCGCACGGGGAGGCGTTGTCCGTGACGTCGCGGGGCCGGTGCAACAGCGCCTCCGCGTCGTCGGCGGTGTCGAAGAACGTGCCCGGCTGCTCCGGGTCGGTGAAGTGCGCGAGCGCCGTGTCGAGCAGGTCGGTGGCGGCGGCGAGCCACCGCGGCTCGCCGGTGGCCTGGTGCAGCGCGAGCAACCCGTCGGCGAGGCAGCCGTGGTCCTCCAACACCCCGGCGGCTGCGCCCACCTTCCCGTCGCGCGACGAGCGGCGCAGCCTCCCGTCGACCAGGTGCAGCCCCAGCAGCAGGTCGGCGGCCTCCGCGGCGGCGGCCACCCAGTCGGGGCGCTCGAGCGCCGCCCCGGCCTCGGCGAGCGCGAGGACGGCCATCCCGTTCCAGGACGTCACGACCTTGTCGTCGCGGGCGGGCTGCGGCCGCTGCGCCCGGGCGGCCAGCAGGGCGGTGCGCACCCGCTCCCAGCGGGCCGGGTCGTCGGGGTCGGTGAGCAGCTGCAGAGTGGACGACCCGTGCTCGAACGTCCCGGTCTCGGTGACGGTGAGCAACGCGACCGCCCACTCCCCGTCCTCGTCGCCGAGCACATCCCGCAGCTGCTGGGGTGTCCACGCGTACGTGAGGCCCTCGACGCCCTCGGTGTCGGCGTCGAGGGCGGAGGCGAAGCCACCCTCCGTGGTTCGCAGGTCACGCAGCAGGAAGGCCGCGGTCTCCTCGGCGATCCGCCGTGGGAGCGGATCCGGCGACACCCGCGCCAGGTGTGCGTACACCCGCAGCAGCAGGGCGTTGTCGTAGAGCATCTTCTCGAAGTGCGGCACGACCCAGCCGGCATCCACGCTGTAGCGGGCGAATCCGCCGGCCAGCTGGTCGTACATCCCGCCGCGGGCCATCCGCTCGCACGTCACCGCGACCGCGGCCGGCACGCCGCCCCCGCCGACGCGCTCGTGCCGGCGCAGCAGGAACTCCAGCGCCATCGACGGCGGGAACTTGGGTGCGCCGCCGAACCCGCCCGTCCGCGGGTCGAACTGCGCATCGAGGCCGGCGGCGGCCCGGTCCAGCAGGTCGGGGTCGATCCCCGCCGACGGCAGCACCGCGGCGGCGCTGTCGGCCAGCCGGGCCGCGATCTCGCCGGCGGCCCCGCGCACGCGTGCGCCGTCCTCCCGCCACGCGGTGGTGACGGCGTCGAGGAGCTGACGGAAGCCGGGCATGCCTCCCCGCGCGGTGGGCGGGTAGTAGGTGCCGCAGTGGAACGGCTCCCCCGCCGGCGTGAGGAAGCAGGTCATCGGCCAGCCGCCCTGCCCGGTCATCGCCTGTGTCGCGGCCATGTAGACCGCGTCGATGTCAGGCCGTTCCTCACGGTCCACCTTGATCGCGACGAAGTCGGCGTTGACCTGCTCGGCAGCGGCAGGATCCTCGAACGACTCGTGTGCCATGACGTGGCACCAGTGGCATGCGGCGTACCCCACCGACAGCAGCACCGGCACGTCCCGGCGGGCGGCCTCCGCGAACGCCTCGTCGGACCATTCCCACCAGTCGACGGGGTTGTCGGCGTGCTGGAGCAGGTACGGGCTGGTGGCCGAGATCAGGCGGTTCGGCATGACGCCAGCCTCTCAGGCGGACCCGCCGTTCGCTGGTTCGCCGCCCGCCTTCTCCTTGTCGCCCTTCGGCTTCGGCTCGGCGTCGTCGAAGGTCGCGGGCAGGCGGCGGATGCGCTTGCTCATGCTCCGGATCAGCAGGATCGTGGCCAGCGCCAGCGTGAGGATCACGACGAGCGCAACCGGCGAGGCCTTGCCGAACTCCTCACCCTGCCCGGGCGGCGGCGTGGGGTTCTGCACCGGCACGGCGACCTGCGCAGTGCCGGTGGGAACGGCCTCGACCAGCAGCGGAATCACCCCCGGAACGGTACCCGCCCCTCAGACCGCCGGCCGCACCGCCACGGGCGCGCGGATGCCGGCGAACAGGTCGTCCTCCGGCGTGGGCGAGTCGACGAGGCTGCGGACGAGCTCGTAGTCCTCGGTGGGCCAGATCTCCCGCTGGATCTCCAACGGCACGAAGAACCACCGGCTGTTGGGATCGATCTGCGTCTCGTGGGCGAGCAGCGCCCGGTCGCGGGTCTCGAACCAGTCGGCGCACCGCACGCGGGTGGTGACGCGCTCGCTCGGGTCGCGCCGGTCGGCAGGCCAGTTCTTCAGCCATTCCTCGTACGGCGACTCCAGCCCGCGCGCCAGCAGCGCCTCGTGGAACAGCTCCATCCGCTTCTTCGAGAAACCGTGCGAGTAGTACAGCTTGAGCGGCTGCCACGGGTCGCCCGACTCGGGGAAGCGGTCGGGGTCGCCCGCGGCGTCGAAAGCGGCCACCGAGATCTCGTGGCAGCGGATGTGGTCGGGGTGCGGGTAGCCACCGTTCTCGTCGTAGGTGACCAGCACGTGCGGCCGGAACTCGCGGACGACCCGGACCAGACGCTCGGTGGCGACGTCGAGGGGCTGCGTGGCGAAGCAGCCCTCGGGCAGCGGCGGCTTGGGGTCGCCCTCGGGCAGCCCGGAGTCGACGAAACCGAGCCACCGGTGCTGCACGCCGAGGATGTCGGCGGCGCGGGCCATCTCGGCCCGGCGGACCTCGGCCATGTTCTCCAGCACCTCGGGGCGGTCCATGGCCGGGTTGAGGATGCTGCCGGCCTCGCCCCCGGTGCACGTGACGACCATGGCCTCGTGGCCCTCGGCGGCGTAGCGCGCCGTGCTGGCCGCACCCTTGCTCGACTCGTCGTCGGGGTGCGCGTGCACCGTCATGAGCCGCAGCGGGCCGGGACTGCTCGGATGGATGGAGGACATGGGAACGGGGGCGTTCCTTCCAACTCGGGCCCTCTCGGGAGGGCCGATGCTCGGGGATCGGGAGAGCTCGATCGTCATATCGATGGTCGCAGACACGCCCGACAGTTCGTGCAACGCAGCCCGGCGTCCGCACCTTCCCCGCCCGCTGGTCACGGTCGGTATTCGACCGGCGACACCAGCGGGTGGGAGCGGTCCGACCGTCGCAACGCTCGCGCCCGCCCTCCAAGAGGGCTACGATCAGCGGTCGCCTTGGGCCCGAACGGCGCAGTGCACCGTGCGCGCAGACGCATGTGCAGCGGCTTGACCAGCACGGATGTCGATGTCGGGAACTTCCATGGACCCCCAACCGTTCGTCGAAAGGCTGCGACGAGCGGCAGGTCCCGTGTTACCGTTGGCATCACACGGCCCGCAGGCGGGTCGTGTTTTTCCTTACTCGGGGCTTTGCCGCCCTCGAACCGGGCCGTCCTCGCGGGCGGTCGTGGCCGCGGGCGAAGTGGTCCGTGAGTCACATGGACCCTGGACAGGCTGGAGGAGTGATGACGGTGACGGACACCCAGGCGACCTGGCTGACCCAGGATGCCTACGACCGGCTCAAGCACGAACTCGACGAGCTGATCGCGAACCGCCCGGTCATCGCAGCCGAGATCAACGCCCGCCGCGAGGAGGGCGACCTCAAGGAGAACGGCGGCTACCACGCCGCGCGCGAGGAGCAGGGCCAGCAGGAGGCCCGCATCCGCCAGCTGCAGGAGCTGCTGCGCACCGCGAAGGTCGGGATCGCTCCCACCGACTCCGACACCGCCGCGCCCGGCATGGTGCTGAAGATCCGCTACGCCGGCGACGACGAGACCGAGACGGTGCTGCTCGGCTCCCGCGAGGAGGGCAGCCGCGCCGACCTGGAGGTCGTGTCACCGAACAGCCCGCTCGGCGCGGCGCTGCTCGGCGCCCACCCCGGCGACTCCCGCGACTACCAGCTACCCGACGGCGGCAGCATGGAGGTCACGCTGGTCTCCGCGGAGCCCTTCCGCGCCTGACGACCTCCGCTTGCCACCAGCGCGTCGGCCCAGAGCAGGACACCCTCGCTTGCGGGCCGACGCCGTCTTGCGGGGGAGGCGCGCAGGGAGCGAGGAACGAGCGACCGAGCACCGGAGGAGTAAGACGGCGTCATAGAGGGCCCGCAAGCCCGCCGGAGCGAAGCGGAGGCAACTCAACGCTGTCGGCGGCGCGCAGGGCCTCCACCAGTTCGGCGCAGTGCTCGGGGCCGCGGGTCTCCATCGAGAGCGCCACCTCCACGTCGCCGAGCGGGAGAGTGCCGGAGATCCGGGAGTGCGCCACGTCGAGCACGTTGGCTCCGAGCGATCCCACGAGTGCGAGCAGCTCGGCCAGCGCGCCGGGCCGGTCGCCCACCCGCACCCGCAACGACAGGTAGCGGGCAGCGGCCGCCATGCCGTGCTCGATCACGTGCAGGAGCACCAGCGGGTCGACGTTCCCACCGGAGAGCACGGCGACGGCCGGCGTCGCGAACCGCTTCGGGTGTTCCAGGAGCGCTGCCACCGCCGCCGCTCCCGCGGGCTCCACCAGCAGCTTCGCCCGTTCGAGGCAATGCAGAAGAGCGCGGGACAGCGCGTCCTCCCCCACCGTCATGATCTCGTCGACGAGCGCGGCGACCTGCGGGAACGTCACGTCTCCCGGCCGGCCGACGGCGATCCCGTCGGCCACGGTGCGCATGCTGGGCAGCGGTCGCGGGCCGCCCGCGGCGAGGGACGGCGGCCATGCCGCGGCACCCTCGGCCTGCACGCCCACCACCGTGACGTCCGGCCGCTGTCCCTTGATGGCCGCGGCGATCCCGCCGAGGAGCCCGCCACCCCCGGTGCAGACGAGCACCGTGCGGACGTCGGGCACCTGCTCCAGCACCTCGAGTCCCACGGTGCCCTGCCCGGCGATCACATCCGGGTGGTCGAACGGGTGCACGAACACCGCCCCGGTGCGCAGGGCGAACTCGGTGGCGGCCGCGATGCTGCCGTCGATCGTCTCGCCGACGAGGTGCACCTCGGCCCCGTAGCCGCGCGTGGCGCCCACCTTCGGGATCGCGGCCCGCTCGGGCATGAAGACGGTGGCGCGGATGCCGAGCATCTGCGCAGCGAGCGCCACGCCCTGCGCGTGGTTGCCGGCGCTCGCGGCCACCACCCCGCGCGCCCGCTCCGCCTCGTCCAGCCGGGCGATCCGCGTGTACGCGCCGCGGATCTTGAACGAGCCGGTGCGCTGGAGGTTCTCGCACTTGAGCCACACCGGTCCGGCACACAGCTCGGACAGCGCGCGGGAACCGGCCATCGGCGTGGCCGACACCACACCGGCCAGCAGCTCGCGCGCCGCCCGGACGTCATCCACCCCGACCGGGGGAACGAAGGTGTCAGCCGCGCTCATGCGGGCATCTTCGCATCGGGGGCACCACCCCACCGTCGGGCACCACGACGAACCTCCCGGTAACCTTCGGAGGTGAGATGGCGGTGAGCCGCGCGGGCCACCGCTCTCCGGGGAGGTCGGGATGACACGGCTGCGGGCGATCGCTCCGCTGCTCGTGGCCGCGGTGCTCACCGCGATCGCGGTGGTCACGGTCAAGAGCGCGGGTTGCGACGACCCCGGCCGCTACGAGCTGGTGGCCGGTGGCTACGAGCTGGTCGGGGGCTGTATCGCGCCCGGCGACATCGTCGTGCCCGAGCCTGCCCCGGCGGCTCCACTGCCCATCGCCGACCCCGCTCCCGCCCCCTCCAAGGGCTGAGCACACCGACCCGCGCGTCGGAGACGCCGGTCAGCCGGCGGCGCGCAGGGCCTGCCGGAGGTCCTCGGCCAGATCCTCGACGTCCTCGATGCCCACCGAGAGGCGCACGAGGTCGTCCGGTACCTCCAGCGCCGAGCCGGCCACCGAGGCGTGCGTCATGGCGCCGGGGTGCTCGATCAGCGACTCGACACCGCCGAGCGACTCCGCGAGCGTGAAGATCTCGGTGGCCGCGCACACCCGCAGCGCCGCCTCCCGGCCGCCCGCCACGGTGAACGACACCATCCCGCCGAAGCGGCGCATCTGCTTGGCCGCCACCTCGTGGCCGGGGTGCTCGGCGAGGCCGGGGTAGAACACCCGGGTGACGTTCGGGTGGGCGGAGAGCAGCTCGGTGATCCGCTCGGCGTTGTCGCTGTGGCGCTCCATCCGCACGGCCAGCGTCTTGGCCCCGCGCAGCGTCAGCCACGCATCGAACGGGCCGGGCACCGAGCCCACCGCGTTCTGGGTGAACCGCAGCTCCTCGGCGAGCTCGTCGTCGCTGGTCACGAGGGCCCCGCCGACCACGTCGGAGTGCCCGCCGACGTACTTCGTGGTGGAGTGCAGCACCACGTCGGCGCCGAGGGCGAGCGGCTGCTGCAGGTACGGCGAGGCGAAGGTGTTGTCGACCACCAGGCGCGCGCCCGCCGTCCGCGCGACGTCGGCGACCGCGGCGATGTCGGCGATGCCGAGCAGCGGGTTGGTCGGCGTCTCGCACCAGACGGCGCGCGTGGTGGGCCGCATGGCGGCGCGCAGCGCGGCGACGTCGCCGAGGTCCACCGGTGTGTACTCCACACCCCAGCGCGCCAGCACCTTGTCGATCAGCCGGAACGTGCCGCCGTAGGCGTCGTGCGGGATGACGACGTGGTCGCCCGGCTTGAGCAGCACCCGGAGCAGCACGTCGGAGGCGCCCATCCCGGAGCCGAACGCGACGGCGTGCCGGCCACCCTCGAGCGCGGCGAGGCACTCCTGCAGCGCGGTGCGGGTGGGGTTGGCGCTCCGCGAGTACTCGTACCCGGACCGGAGGCCGCCCACGCCGTCCTGGGCGAAGGTCGACGACACGTGGATCGGAGTGATCACGTCCCCCGTGGTGGGGTCCGGCTCCTGGCCGGCGTGGATCGCATTGGTCGAGAAGCCGCGCATGCAGCAACGCTACGCGTCGGTCGACGGCGGGTGGTTCACGGCCGCCGGGAACTCCCTGGAAGCGGTGGACCTCAGAAACTCCAGCAGTCCGGGGAAGCGCTCCTCCAGCTCGGCGCCTCGCAGCTCCACCCCGCGGGTGCGGCCGTTCACGTGCGTGCGGGTGATCCCGGCGTCACGCAGCACCTTGTAGTGGTGCGACAGCGTGGACTTGTGCACCTCGACACCCCATGTCTCCGGCGCACACGAGCGGACCTCGCCGTCCATGAGCAGGGCGACCAGGCGCAGGCGCACCGGGTCGGCGAGGGCCTGCAGCACGGTGGTCAGCTCGACGTCCTCGAGCGCCGGGTGGACGAGCGGCGGCATGCCACCTCCAAACTGTTTGACGATCATGCAACAGTTCCGTTAGTTTGACTCGCATCCAACAGTACTCGACCGGAGGAGCTCCGGGTGACGCTCCGCATCCTCGTTCTCGCCACGGCGACGTTCGCCATCGGCACGGACAGCTTCGTGATCAACGGCTTGCTCCCGGCCATCGCGCGGGACTTCGACGTGTCCGGTGCGACGGCAGGCCAGCTCGTCACCGCCTTCTCGCTGACCTATGCGCTGCTCTCCCCGGTGCTCGCCGCGCTCACCGCGCGCGCCGGCCGCAACCGCGTGATGCTCGCCGGACTGGGCGTGTTCGTGCTGTCCAACATCCTCACCGCGCTCGCGCCGACCTACGGCGTGGCGCTCTGCTCCCGGGTGGTCGCGGGCGCCGCCGCGGCGCTGGTCACGCCGAACGCCCTCGCGGTGGGGGTGAGCCTCGTCGACGAGAGCCGCCGCGGGCGCGCGGTGGCGCTCGTGATGGGTGGGATGACGGTGGCCAGCGCGGTCGGCGTCCCGCTCGGCACCTGGATCGGCGGCACCGACTGGCGGATCACGCTCTGGCTGGTCGCGGCCATCGGGGCGGCAGCGTGGGTGGGTGTGCTGGTCGGCGTGCCCACCGTCGTGCTGCCGCTGCCCACCCGGCTGCGCGACCGGTTCGCCCCGCTCGCCGACCGCCGGGTCGTCGTCGCCGTGCTGACCACCACGCTGACCTTCGCCGCGCTCTTCACGACGTTCACCTACATCGCGACCGTCGTCGAGCCCGTCACCGGCGGGAACGCGGGCTTCCTCGCACTGCTGCTCTGGGTGGCCGGCGTCGCCGGGATCGTCGGCAACGCGGTCGGCGGGCAACTCACCGACCGGATCGGCGCGCGGCCCGTGGTACTGGTCGGGCTGATCGGGACCGTCGCCGTGCAGGCCGTGCTGCTGGCGCCGCCGAGCGTCCCGATCGCGCTCGTCTGGGCGTCGGGCGGTGCCGTCATCTGGCTCGCCGTGGTCGGACAGCAGCACCGGGTCGTCTCGCTGGCGCCGCAGAGCGCACCGGTGGTGCTGGGGCTGAACAGTTCCGCGCTCCACCTGGGCACGTCGCTGGGCGGCGCCTTCGGTGGTCTGGCGCTGGGCATCGGCGGCGGGCCCGCCGTCGTCGCGACGGCCGTCGGACTCGCGACCGTCTCCGTGCTCTTCACCCTCGCGACGTACCGCACCACCCCTGAGCGCGTCGCCGAGCCGGTATCCTGATCTCCGCGTCGCCGGACGCGCCCTGTCCGCGGGGAAGGGAACATCCCACCGGCAGCAACGCTGGATGCCTGGCCGGACCTCGGCCCGCCGGCGCGGACACGGGCCCGGAACGAGGTTCGCCGATGCCCACCCTGCCCCCGCGCCCATCACTCGAGTACCTGCGCAAACAGGCCAAGGCACTGCGCCGCGAGCGCGGCGTGCCCCTGCACCGGGCGCAGCACGAGCTCGCCCGCTCGTACGGATTCGCCGGCTGGCCCCGGCTCGTGCGGCACGTCGAGGCGGCCGGCCTGGAGGGGATCGAGCGTGCCCTCGCGCTCGCCGACCCGGGAGCGCTGGCGCCGCTGCTCACGGCCGACCGGGCCACGGCCCCCGTCGGCGGGCTGCCGCCGCTGCTCGCACTCCTGCGCCATTCCGTCGGCACGGCCGCCGACGTCCGCCGGTGCGCGGAGATGCTGCTCGCCGCCGGTGCCGACGCGAACAGCCGCGTCGACGAGGACGGCGGTGAGTGGCACCGGTCAGCGCTCTTCGAGGCGGTCGAGCGCCACGACCTCACACTCGCCCGGCTGCTGACCGACCACGGCGCCATTCCCGATGAGGACGCCTTCTACCACGCCTGCGAGCAGTCCGACGTCGCGTTCCTCGACCTGCTCCACCGACCGGGCTACGAACGCCTCGTGCTCCACAAGCTGGACTTCGAGGACGCCGCGGGCCTCGCGTGGTTCCTCGACCGTGACATCGACGTGAACGCGCTCGGGTGCTTGCACTGGGCGATCGGTCGAGGCCGCGGCGTCCCGATCCTGCGGATGCTGCTCGACGCGGGCGCCGACGCGAACCTCCCACACCCGCGCACCGGGCACCGCCCGCTCGCCGCGGCCGCCCGCTGCGGTCACCTCGCCGCCTACGACCTGCTCCTCGAGCGCAGCGCAACCGCCGAGCTGGACCCCGTCGAGAGGGGTGTGCTCGCCGTCGCCCGTGGCGAGTCGACCCGACTCCCGGCAGCGCCCCCGCCGGTACCCGGCGTTCCCGGCGACGGCCCGGGCTGGCTGCTCGGCCAGTTCGCGCTCCTCGGCCGCGTGGACGTCGTCCGTGCCCTGCTGGACGCCGGGATGGATGTGGACACCCGCGGCTGGAGCGGCTTCACCCCACTCGACCACGCCGCGATGACCGGGCACACCGAGGTGGTGCGCCTGTTGATCGAGCGCGGCGCGGACCTGGCCGACCGCGCGTTCGACGACGAGGGCCCCACACCGCTGGACTGCGCCATCTGGGGCGAGCAGAACAACCGGGCGGCGGACGGCGACTACACCGGCACGATCGCGCTGCTGGTGGCCGCCGACGCTCCGACGAGCCACGAACTCCCCCGCGCTTGATCGCAGCAGGATCAGGTGCCCAGGAACGCCAGCACGTCGGAGCGGGTGACCACACCGGCCGGCTTGCCGTCCACCAGCACGAGTGCGGCATCCGCGGCCGCGAACGCGCTCATCGCGGTGTCCAGCGGCTCCCCGGCTCCGATCGTGGGCAGCGGCGGCGACATGTGGTGCTCGAGCCGGTCCGACAGCTGTGCCCGCCCGGTGAAGAGCGCATCGAGCAGGTCGCGCTCCACCACCGCGCCGGCCACCTCGGCAGCCATGACCGGCGGTTCGGCCCGCACCACGGGCATCTGCGAGACGTGGAACTCCCGCAGGTAGTGCACGGCGTCGGCCACCGTCTCGTTCGGGTGGGCGTGCACGAGGTCGGGTGTCGTCCCGTCCTTGCGACGCAGCACGTCGCCGACGGTGGCACCCTCGGTGGGCGGGAGGAAGCCGTAGCTCGCCATCCATTTGTCGTTGAACACCTTGCCGAGGTAGCCACGGCCGCCATCGGGCAGGAGGACGACGACGACCGCGTCGTCGGGGAGGTCGCGCGCCACGCGCAGCGCCGCCACCACGGCCATCCCGCAGGAGCCGCCGACGAGCAGGGCCTCCTCGCGGGCGAGCCGGCGCGTCATGTCGAAGGAGTCGGCGTCGGAGACGGCGACGATCCGGTCGCAGATCCCCTTGTCGTAGGTGGTGGGCCAGAAGTCCTCGCCCACGCCCTCGACCAGGTACGGCCGCCCGCCGCCACCGCTGTACACCGAGCCCTCCGGGTCGGCGCCGATCACCTGCACCCGGCCGTCGGACACCTCCTTGAGGTACCGGCCCGTGCCGCTGATCGTGCCGCCGGTGCCGATTCCGGCCACGAAGTGCGTGATGCGCCCCTCGGTCTGCTCCCACAGCTCCGGGCCGGTGCCCAGGTAGTGCGACTCGGGGTTGTGCTCGTTGGCGTACTGGTTGGGCTTCCACGCGCCGTCGATCTCACCGACGAGCCGATCGGAGACCTGGTAGTAGGAGTCGGGGTGGTCGGGCTCGACGGCCGTCGGGCAGACGACCACCTCGGCGCCGTACGCGCGCAGCACGTTGCGCTTGTCCTCGCTCACCTTGTCCGGGCACACGAACACGCACTCGTAGCCCTTGCGTTGCGCGATCATCGCCAGCCCCACCCCGGTGTTGCCCGAGGTCGGCTCGACGATCGTGCCACCGGGCCGCAGCTCTCCGGACGCCTCGGCCGCCTCCACCATGCGAAGTGCGATCCGGTCCTTGACACTGCCACCCGGGTTGAAGTACTCCACCTTGGCCAGCACGGGAGCGGTGATGCCCTCGGCCACCGCGCCGAGCCGGACGAGAGGGGTGTTCCCGACCAGGTCGGCGACGTGCTCGACATAGCGCATGAGAGCAATCGTCGCACCACACGCCGGAGCGCCCAGCGGGCCACCACAGCCCGATGACCCCGGGCTATGCGCCCGATCACGACCGGACGCCGCGTTCGGCGGCCGAACGGCAGCGCAAAAGGCCGCGTACGGGCTACTGTTCGCCCTCAGAACAATCATCCGGTCGAGGGCGTGTCGACCCGACGAAACGGACATTCGCAAGACCCGGCGCAGTCCGCCCGCCGCGCACCCCGATCGGACCGTTCCACGAGCTGCAGGAGGGGCGCCGGTGTCAGCCACCGGGGACGAGGTGATCGGTGTCGAGCAAGCCGAGCGGGCCAGACATGCCCGGTCGGCTCGTCGTGATGCCGAGCTCAACCGCCTCGCCGCGCTCGCCTCGGGGGGCAACCAGCAGTCGCTCGAAGATCTGCTGGGCCAGATCCGCCCGATGGTCGTGCAGTACTGCCGTGCTCGGATCGGCACCGGGACGCTCGGCACGCAGTCGGCGGAGGACATCGCCCAGGACACCCTGATCGCGGTGGTCGGGGCTCTGGAACGGTGGCGGCCCGAGAAGCGCGTGATGGCGTTCGTCTACGGGATCGCCAGCAACAAGGTGGTGGACGCCTACCGGGCCGCCGGCCGGGACCGGTCCGTACCCACCGACGTCGTACCGGACGCACCGGACCTCGACCACGGCCCCGAACAGAGCGCCGTGCACGGCAGCGTGGTGGCGGAGCTGCGGCGGCTGCTCGACGAGCTCCCCGAGCACCACCGGGAGATCCTCGTGCTGCGGGTGGCGCTCGGGATGTCCGCCGTGGAGACCGCCGCCGCGGTCGGCTCGACCTCCGGCGCGGTCCGGGTCACACAGCACCGGGCGCTGGCGAAGCTGCGCGAGCTGGTGGAACACCGGCACACGGCCTGAGGGTGAGCGATCAGCCGCACCGCACTTCCGCCATCCGGCGGGCCAGGTAGGCCCGTTCCGGGTCGTTGCCCACCAGCTCCAGAGCCTCGCGGTACGCGGTGGCGGCCTCGGCGTTGCGCCCCAGCCGCCGGAGCAGGTCGGCCCGGGCGGCCGGCAGCAGGTGGTAGTCGCGCAGCCGCTCGTCGGCGGCAAGAGCGTCGAGCAGGCGCAGGCCGGCCGCCGGCCCGTCCCGCATGGCGACGGCGACGGCCCGGTTGAGCGCCACCACCGGAGATGGCGCCACGTCCGTGAGCACGTCGTAGAGGGCCACCACCTGCGGCCAGTCGGTGGTGGCGACGTCGGCCGCCTCGTCGTGCACCGCCGCGATCGCCGCCTGCAACGCGTACGGGCCCGGCGGGCCGCCCCGGAGCGCGACCACCACGAGCCGGCGGCCCTCCTCGATGGACCCGCGGTCCCAGCGCGAGCGGTCCTGCTCGTCGAGCAGGACGAGGTGCCCGTCCGGGCCGGTGCGGGCCTCCCGCCGGGCGTCGACGAGCAGCAACAGCGCCAGTAGCCCGGCCACCTCCCGCTCCCCGGGCAGCAGCCGGCGCAGGATGCGCGCCAGCCGGATCGCCTCGTCGGCGAGATCGGTGCGCACGAGCTCCGGTCCGGCGCTTGCCGCGTACCCCTCGGTGAAGATCGCGTAGACGACCCGGAGCACGCCGGGCAGCCGTGCCGGCAGCTCGTCGGCCTCCGGCACCCGGAACGGGATCCGCGCTCCTTTGATCTTGCGTTTGGCCCGCACGATCCGCTGCGCCATCGTGGCGGCCGGCACCAGGAAGGCACGGGCCACCTCAGGCGTCGAGAGCCCGCCGAGGCAGCGCAGCGTCAACGCCACCTGCGCGTCGAGCGGCAGCGCCGGGTGGCAGCAGGTGAAGAACAGGCGCAGCCGCTCGTCGGGCACGTCCTCGTCCTCTGCCACGGCCGCGGCGACGGGCCCGTCCCGGTCGACCTCGGCCTGCAGCACCGCCAGCCGCGCCGCGTAGGCCTTGTCGCGGCGCAGCCGGTCCACCGCCTTGCGCCGCGCCGTGGTGAGCAACCACGCGCCGGGGCGGTCCGGGACGCCGTCCACCGGCCACCGCTCCAGCGCGGCCGCGACGGCGTCCGAGGCGACCTCCTCGGCCAGGTCGAGATCGCGGAACTGGCGCACGAGCGACGCGAGCAGCCGGCCCCGCTCCTCGCGGCTCGCCACCTTTTCTATGGCCGCCTCGACGGAGCCGGCTGCCCCGGCGCTCACGGCTGCTCGAACTCCATGACCGGCCGCACCTCGATCCGGCTGCCGTGCTGCGCGCCCGGGCACCGGGCCGCCCAGTCGAGCGCCGCGTCGAGGTCCGGGACGTCGAGGAGGTAGTAGCCGCCCAGGATCTCGCGGGTCTCGGCGAACGGCCCGTCGGTGACGACCCGCTCCCCGTCGTCGCGCATCTCGACGGTGGTGGCCGTCTCGACGCCCTGCAGCGCGTCGCTCGCGACGCGCACCCCCGCGTCGGCCACGGCCTTCTCGTAGGCCCAGTACTCGTCCATCACCTTCTGGCCGGCCTCCGGCGTCTGCGGCTGGACGTCCTGGGCACCGTAGATCAGCAGCATGTACTTCACGTCTCGACTCCTCGTCGGTCGTCTCCCGGTGGCCGGAGTGCCACCAGCATGACGACGAACGGGTCGGTGGGGAATCGACAGCGCCCGCACGAACCCGCTACTCGCGTTCGACGCGGCGCATCCCGCGGTCGGGCGTCCAGGTCTCGATCACCAGCTTCGACGCTTCGGCGTTCAGCCCGGTGACGACGACCTCGTCGATGTCGGCGCGGAACAGCTCACCGTCGGTGTCGCCCCCGACCGTCCCGGCCGGGACGGCCCGCCCGGTGATCTTCGCGTCACCGGCCCAGCCCGCGGGGTTGTCCTCGGGCGGGTCGACCGACGGGCTGTGCAGTGCGAACCGCGGGTCCCGGTGGAGGTCCGCACCCTTGCGGGCGCCGGGCATCGATCCGAAGGTCAGCTCGCCGTCGGCGAACTCCGCCTCGATCCCCGAGATGCGTGGCCCGCCGTCCACGCGCAGCGTGGCGATCGTCTTGTGCTTGTGCGCGTCGAAGATCTTCCGCACGCGCTCGGCGAACCCCGGCGCGGCCTCCTCGACGTCCTTCCATGCGGTCATGCGGACGAGGATCCCGCACAACGCTGACAGACAACGTCATGTTCAGCCGGTCCTGCAGACGGTTACCGACGCGTAGGCTCCGCGTGAACCAGCGCTCGTGCGAGGAGGAACGACGATGCCCGAAGCCGTGATCGTCGCGGCGGCCCGGTCCCCGATCGGCCGCGCGTTCAAAGGGTCGCTCACGACGATCCGCCCCGACGACCTGACCGTGCAGATGGTGCGCGCCGCACTCGCCCAGGTACCCCAGCTCGACCCTTCCGACATCGACGACCTGATGCTCGGCTGCGGCCTGCCCGGTGGCGAGCAGGGCTTCAACATGGCCCGGGTGGTCGCGGTCATGCTCGGGCACGACACCCTGCCGGGCACCACCGTCACCCGCTACTGCTCGTCGTCGCTGCAGACCACCCGCATGGCCCTGCACGCCATCAAGGCGGGCGAGGGCGACATCTTCGTCTCGGCCGGGGTGGAGACGGTGTCGCGGTTCGCGAAGGGCAGCTCCGACTCGCTCCCCGACACCCACAACCCGGTCTTCTCCGACGCCGAGGACCGCACCCGGCACATCGCCGAGAACGGTGCATACGACTGGAGCGACCCGCGCGCCGACGAGCACCTGCCCGACGTCTACATCGCGATGGGCCAGACCGCGGAGAACCTCGCCCGACGCAACGGCGTCACCCGCGAGGACATGGACCGCTTCGGCGTCCGGTCCCAGAACCTCGCCGAGAAGGCCATCGCCGACGGCTTCTTCGCCCGGGAGATCACGCCGGTCACGCTGCCCGACGGCACCGTGGTCGAGAAGGACGACGGGCCGCGCGCGGGCGTCACCTACGAGGCGGTCAGCCAGCTCAAGCCGGTGTTCCGGCCGGACGGCCGCGTCACCGCCGGCAACTGCTGCCCGCTCAACGACGGCGCCGCCGCCCTCGTGATCATGTCCGACACGAAGGCCGCCGAGCTCGGCATCACCCCGCTCGCCCGCGTGGTCGCCACCGGCGTGTCCGGGGTCTCCCCCGAGATCATGGGCCTCGGCCCCGTCGAGGCCTCGAAGCAGGCGCTCGGTCGCGCCGGCATGACCATCGACGACATCGATCTCGTCGAGATCAACGAGGCGTTCGCGGCGCAGGTCCTTCCCTCGGCCCGCGACCTCGGCATCGACGAGGAGAAGCTGAACGTCAACGGGGGCGCCATCGCGCTCGGCCACCCGTTCGGCATGACCGGTGCCCGCATCACCGCCACCCTGCTCAACGGCCTGCGCACCCACGACAAGACCATCGGGCTGGAGACGATGTGCGTGGGCGGCGGCCAGGGCATGGCGATGGTGCTCGAACGGCTGAGCTGATCAGGGCCGGCCTTGCCGGGCCGGTACCGCGAGAGGATGGTGTGGGTCGCCGGCGGCGCCGCCGGGGCGCTGCCCCGACCCCCAAGGGGGTGGGTCGTGCACGCACGCTCCACCACGATCCGCGCGCACCCGGAGTCACTCGAGTCCGGCATCGCGCTCATCCGTGACGAGGCCATGCCGATGGTGTTGGGCATGGAGGGCTGCATCGGCATGTCCCTGCTCGTCGACCGCCTGACGGGCCGCTGCATCCCCACCACGGCGTGGCAGTCGAAGGAGGCGATGGACGCCACGGCCGACGCCGTGCGACCGCTCCGCGAGCGAGCGTCCGAGATGCTCGGCGGCCGGCCGCACGTCGACGAGTGGGAGATCGCCGTCATGCACCGCGACCACACCTCGGCCGCCGGCGCCTGCGTCCGTGCCACCTGGGTGCGGATGGCGCCCGATCGCATGGACCGCGGCATCGACGTCTTCCGGATGGGGATCCTGCCGGCGACGCAGGAGTTCGAGGGGTTCTGCAGCGCGAGCCTCATGGTGGATCGCGGCGAGGGGTACGCCGTGTCCTCGGTGACCTTCGACAGTCGCGAGGCGATGGACCGCAACCGCTCGCAGGGCGAGGAGCTGCGCGAGCGCGGCGTCCGGGAGGCCGGGGTCGAGATCGTGGAGGTCGGTGAGTTCGAGCTCGCACTCGCCCACCTGCACGTGCCCGAGATGGCCTGAAACGCCGAGCGGCGCCCGCCCCCTGCCGGGACGAGCGCCGCTCGTTCGTACTCGGGTCAATCCTGGCGGAGGTAGCTCAGCAGCCGCAGGATCTCGATGTACAGCCAGACCAGCGTGGTCATCAGGCCGAACGCGATATACCAGGCGAGCTTCGCCGGGGCACCGTCGCGGACGGCGCGGTCGGCGTTGTCGAAGTCGAGCAGCAGCATGAACGCGGCCACCCCGATGCAGACGATGCTGAACAGGTAGGCCAGCGGTGAGCCGTCGCGCAGCCCGATGCCGCCAGTGGTGAAGAAGCTGGCCACGAGGTTGACAACCATCAGGATGACGACGCCGAACATCGCGCCCATCAGCCACTTGGTGAACTTCGGGGTGACCCGCACGGCGCCGGTCTTGTAGACGACCAGCATCCCGACGAACACGCCCGCCGTGCCGACGACGGCCTGGAAGCCGATGCCCTCGAACTGCGTGCCGGACATCTCGAGCGCGCCGGTGATGCCGCCGAGCGCGACACCCATGGCGGCCGAGTACGTGAGCACGAGGCCCGGGTTGCTGCTCTGCTTGAAGATGACGATCAGCGAGACGACGAGCCCGACGATGAACGCCGGGAGCACGAGCCAGAACATCCCGCTCATCGCGGTGAGCACACCCGCTACGAGCGCGACACCAGCGGTGATCGCCGTCTTCGTGACGACGTCGTCCATCGTGAGCGGGCGCTCGCCGACCCCTGCCCGCCCGTATCCGACCTCCGCGGCCTGGGCGTCGGCGTAGGCGGCGGCGCCGCCCATCGCACCGCCCTGGCGGTCGAACGTGGCGTATCCGCCGCCCTGCCCGGTCGGCAGGTTGCGGAACGCCGGGTTGCTGCTGGTGCGCACCTGGGTCCTCCTCGGAAGCGGGTCGAGCGTCCATGCTGTTCAACGAGGGACCGCCCTGCGGCGTTCCCCGTTCGGTAAAGATGACTTTACTGCGATTCGGTCACGGCGGGTCGAGGGCGATCCCGGCGTCTTCCAGCGCGGCCTCGGTGAGCAGCCGCGCGAAGGGCCGATCATGCTCGTCCGTCGTGGCGAGCGGCGTGTCGAGGGCGACGAGCCGGCAGCACTCCACCAGCGTGTCGTCGTACGCGGCTTGCAGCGCCACCCGCCGCACCTGCGTGCGGTAGCACCCGCAACACACCTCGCGGCGCAGCCGGCGCAGGTTCGCGACGACCGACTCCAGAGCGGGCCCGGCGGGGGCGTGCCGGCGCCTGCGCCGCTCGGCCCAGGCCATGACCGCAGCGGGCAGCAGCCGCAGCGCCGCCCAGAACAGGACGGTGGGCGCGGCCGCGACGAGGAGGTAGAGCAGCAGCCCCAGAAGGACCGGACGGTCGCCCGCCATCCTTGGGATGGTAGCCGTCACGAAGGCCGCCGCGGGACCCGTTTGCGCCGGTGACCCGCCGATCGACGCGATTCACCCGTGCGCCGTCGACCCGCGGCGCATACGCTCCGACACCTCGGAGTCTCCTGGAGGTGGCATTCGATGTGGGCGTTCCTGTCCGCTCGGCTGCGATGGTGGCTGATCCTCGCGATCGGGGCACCGCTGGTCGGCTGGGTGCTGGGCCGGGTCGGTGACCTGATCGAGTCCCGCAGGGGCCCGAACACCCTCAGCCGGGTGCTGCAGAAGGGGCGCGGCTGGCTGCGGCGACGCTCGCGCGGCCCGCTGGCCGCCCGGCGCCCGGGTGATCCCACCAGCGTCCGCGACGCGGGCGCCCCAGCCCGCTGAGATGTCCGAGCAACCCGTCCACATCTACCGGGCTCAATGCTCGTGGTCCGGCACCACCGCGGGCGGCTACCCGGTCTACGACCGCGCGCATCGCGGCAGCGCCCCACCGGCCGACCCGGAACTCGCGCTCTCGGCCGACCCGGCGTTCCTCGGCGACCCGGCCCGGCTCAACCCCGAGCAACTCGTGGTGCTCGCCGCCGCGTCCTGCCAGCTGCTGTCGTTCCTCGCCGTCGCCGCGCGGGCGCGGCTCGACGTCCGCGACTACCGCGACGACGCCACGGCGCAGATGCCGGAGGTACTGCGCCCCGTCCGGATCGCCGAGATCCTGCTCCGGCCCCGGATCACGCTCGTCGCGGGCCCCACCGAGGAGCGGGTGCGGCACCTGGTGGAGGTGGCGCACCGCGAGTGCTTCATCGCCAACAGCCTCTCCACGCCGGTGCGGGTGGAGCCGATGATCGCCTTCGTCGAGCCGGGATGATGCGGGCTCCCACCACGGTCGCCGTGCTCGCGGCCGCCACCGTGGCGCTGTGGCTGGTCGCGTTCCCGGCCGACTGGAACGTGGTGCCCACGGCCGACCCCCAGACGTACACGTCACCGCTGACGGCGCAGCACTGGACCGTGGCCGTGGTCGGGCTCGCCCTGCTGGCTTTCGCCGGCGGGCTCGTGCGCGGGCCGGCGGTGGCGCTGCTGGGCGTCGCGGTGCCGGCCATCGCGCTGTACTGCTGGGTCGGCGCGACCGCCGAGGTCATCGGTGCGAACCTCTGGGTGGTCGGCGCGCTGCTCTTCGCCCCAGCTGTCCTCGCCGGCGTGGCGGTGCTCGGCGCACTGGGCAGGACGGCCCGCCGGCACCGCACCCCCACCTGACACGACCCGCCGATGGCGGGGCCGGATCAGCGGGCAGCCGTGGCGCGGCCCGCCGCCACCAGTTCGGCCCGGAGCACGCCCGCGAGCTGCGCGGGCCGGGACAGGAACGGCGAGTGCGAGGTGGGCATCCGCAGGACGCGCCCGGAACGCTCGGCCATCATCTCCTGCGCGACCACGGGGATCGCGGCGTCCCGCTCACAGACGACGTAGGTGCTGGGGACCGCGCGCCATGCCGCACGCGTGAGCGGCTGCTCGAACGCGGCCAGCGACTGGTGACCGAGCCGGGCGACGGCGCCCCGGGCGGTGTGGGGGCGCACGTCGGAGTAGAAGACCTCGAAGGGGCGCCGTGCGTCGACGTAGCCCTCCGTCCGGTGCACGTCCCACCAGCTCGGGGCGGTGCCACCGACGGCGCCCAGCAACGACTCACCGATGTCGAGCTGGAAGGCGCAGAGATAGACGAGCCCGACGACGTTCGGCACGCCCGCCAAGCCCTCCGTGACCGGTACGCCGCCGTAGGAGTGGGCGCACACCACCACCGGCCCGTCGACGACGGTGACCGCGGCCCGCACCGCCTCGGCATCGGTGTGCATGTCACCGAGCGCGGTGGGGTCGGGGCCGACCGAGGGAAGCGCGACCGTGCGCACGTCCAGGTCGGCGAGTTCCTCCGTGAGGCGACGCCACGCCCACGGCCCGTGCCACGCGCCGTGCACGAGGACCAAAGTCGGCGCCGGCGCCATGGCGACCTCCAGCAGGGGAGCGCGGTCGGAGGAAGCAGCCAAGCGGTACCCGCGCCGGCCGGGCAACGTCACTTCCGGCCAACGGAAGAGTGGTTGCCCGGCCAGTGGGATGTCTTTCTCAGGGCTTGCGCCCGACCGCTCCGACGATCGTGTACGAGACCGACGACATCGGCTTCACCCGCGGCCCATCCGGCCACCAGTTGGCGCAGAGCACGAGACCCGGTTCGACGAGTTCGAGGCCCGGGAACATGCTCATGATCTGATCCCGGGTACGGAACGACCCACTGCCCATCGGGCTGTGCAGGAATATGTCTTCCATCTTGCGCGCGAGTGCGCTGTGCTCGTCGGTCTCCGGATCGAAGAAGTGGCTCAGCGCGACATAGGAACCCGACGGCAGCGCGTCGACGTACTCCTGCATGATCTCGGCGTACCGATCGCCGGTGTAATGGTGCAGCGTGCCGCACTGGTACAACGCAATGGGCTCGGTGAAATCGATGTGCTTGCGCACGATCTCGTTCTCCAGTACCGCACTCGGCTCGAAGATGTCGGCACCGATGAGGTGGGTCTGGTCGTTCTCCTCGAGCAGCGCGCGACCGTGCGCGAGCACCACCGGGTCGTTGTCGACGTAGACGACCGTGGACTCCGGCTCGATGCGCTGCACGATCTGGTGGGTGTTCTCCGCAGTGGGGAGGCCCGAACCGCAGTCGAGGTACTGGGTGACACCGGTCTGGCTCGCGATGAATCGGCTCGCCCGGATGAGGAATTCCCGATTGTCCCATCCGAGCTGAGTGGCCTCGGGCGCAACCTTCTGGATCCGGCGCAGGACCTCGCGGTCGATCTCGTAGTTGTCCTTGCCGTTCAGAAAGGCGTCATAGACCCGCGCGACACTGGCCTTCGACACGTCGATGTAGGCGGGAACTACCTCTTCCTCGGTACTCGACACACTCGCCCCACTCGGTAGCTGATCTCGGAGTTCGGGAGTCTACGACGGCCAGTAGAGTGTAGGGCAAGGACTGATCAGGTTGAACCTCGGACGTGATCCTCCACTTGTCGTTCTCCCCGTGTACGGTCATCGTCCAGCAGAGTGCCGGCCCTGCTCGTTCTGCCATCAGCGGGAAGCGGGAAGGCCTCGAACAACCCGAGCCGGGAAGGTCCGCGAGGAGGAGCCGATGGCTGAGGATGGCCGCTCCGAGGCGGACGCCGCGCGGGCTGCCGAAGCCCGCGGAGTCACCGCGCGCCGAATCGTGCTCGGCACGCAGCTGCGCAGGCTGCGCGAGGGCGCCGGCATCACCCGCTCCGACGCCGGCTACATGATCAGGGCGTCCGATTCCAAGGTCTCGCGCCTCGAGCTCGGCCGGGTCGCGTTCAAGGAGCGCGACGTCGCCGACCTGCTCACCATGTACGGGGTCAGCGACGCCGAGGAGCGCGAGCAGTTCCTCGAGATGGTCCGCAAGGCCAACGAACCGGGGTGGTGGCGCCGCTACACCGACGTCATCCCGAGCTGGTTCCAGGACTTCGTGGGGCTGCAGGAGTCGGCGTCGCGCATCCACACCTACGAGCTGCAGTTCATCCCCGGGCTGCTCCAGACCGAGGCGTACGTGCGCGCGGTGCTCACCCGCGGCCGGCCCGACTACGCGCCGCCCGACACCGAGAAGCGCATCAACCTGCGCATGCAGCGCCAGAAGCTGATCACCAACCCGAACCCACCCCGGCTGTGGGCGGTGATCGACGAGTCGGTGCTGCGCCGGCCGATCGGAGGACGCCGGGTACTGAAGGAACAGCTCCAGTTCCTGCTCGAGCAGTCCAAGCAGCAGCACATCACGATCCAGATCGTGCCCACGCAGCTCAGCGGCTACGCCGCCGAGGCTCCTTTCACGCTCCTGCGGTTCGCCGAGCCGGAGCTCCCCGACGTCGTGTACATCGAGCACCTGGGCGGGGCCGTCATGCTCGACGGCGTCGAGGAGATCGAGATCTTCAGCCGCGCGCTCGACCGCCTCACCGTCGACGCCGAGACGCCGGACCGCTCGCGGCAGATCCTGACGAAGGCCATCGCCGAGCTCTGACCGTCCGCATCACCGGCCACACTCACACCGACGCCCGGCGCGGTGGTTCACGCCGGGCGTGTATCGGGGCGGGCCGCCCTGTAGATCAGTGAGCCGAGCGCTCGCCGAACTCGCTGTGCCAGGCGCCCTGGAGAAATGCCGACCACTCGTCGGCGGTGAACACGAGCGCCGGGCCGGCCGGCTGACGGGAGTGGCGCACCGCCACTTCTCCGTCGTCCAGCTTCGCGACCTCCACGCAGTTGTGCTGCCCGCTGAACGAGCTCTTGCGCCAGGAGGCTCCTTGGATCTGCTGCGCCGGCACCACGATGCGATCGTTCGCCATCTTGATCACCTTCCGGGGTCTACTGAGCGGCGTATGCGTCCTGACGGTAGCAGCCTGCATCTGCACATGCATATGGAGTAAGCAGCTGCAGTCGGCAAATGCAGCCGGCATCCCCGCCGTACGGGCGTCCTGATCAGGGCGACCACCGAACCGGCCCTTCCACGCCGCGGCATGGATCAACTCGACTGATCACCTGGGCCGCGGATCGCCGTGCATCTGCAACCGACGCCTGCACGTGCATTCGTGCACTTGCAGGTGCGGGTTGCATCTGCAGCCAGTGACCGGCACACTGCTCTGTGTGTCCGGAGCCTCACAGAGCGGAGTCCGGCACACCTCAGGGGTACGGGCGGCACAGGTCGCCTGACGAGCGCTCCGGACTCGTCGCTCCAGGGCCGCACCAGGTCCGGGCGATCGGCGGCACCGGTGAGCACGGAGCGCACACCGGCGAGAGGAGCAGCGGTGTTGCGGGGAACAGCGAGGGGGAGCTCGCGGGCAGGTCAGGAAGGCAGACGCACAGCACGAGCTGTGTGTCGACGCGACCTGCAACCCGCGTGATGGGGTCGCCACCGGTGGCCCGGGAACCGAGCGACCAGATCCACAGCATCGCCGAGGTCCTCGCGGCCACGTTCACCTCGTCGGCGGTGCGCCACATCCTTGCCGAGCACAGCCCTGACGCCACGGGCCACTGCCGCGGCTGCCGCCTCCCCACCACGGTCGCCCCGGTATGGCCGTGCCGCCTGTGGGAGATCGGCAAGGAGATGGAGCGCCTCCGCGCGGCAGGCGGGTGCCCCTAGCGGCACCGGCTTCACAAGACCCGGCGGCGGGCGTCCTCAGAGGGGGTGCGCTCGTCGCCGGCCTGTGTCCGGCGCCCCCACGCCGATCTCCGGACGAGCCGTTCACCGGCCGGGAGCGTCGATCGTTTCGAACCCCGCGTGCGACCGGGACGTGTACCCGTTCACGAGGGGGGCGACGTGAACACCACGCTCTGGATCTTGGTAGGACTCGCGGCCTGGTGTGTGCTGGCTGTGCTGACCGGGCTCGTCCTCGGGCCCGTGCTCAAGCGTCCGGAGTCGGCCCACCCGCCCCTCGACGTCCCGGCCGGCGTCCCTCACCGGGTTCCGCGGATCGCCCATGCGGCCGCGGACAGCGCGATCGACCCGTCGGATGCCGCGGGAAGGCGTTCGTGCAGCAGCACCCGCAGGACGGTGCGGTGATCGTCGTCGAGCGTGCTGACGTATCCCGGAGCGGGGCCCTGCCCGCCGAGGAAGGGCGTCCAGAAATCGTCGAAGTCGCGGAACCGCGTGGGCACCTCGATCAGCTCGATCTCGACGTCGGTCAAGCCTGCTGCGGTCCAGAGCCCGCGCAGCGGTCCCGGCCGGCAGAGCGGGAACCGGTGCCCTTCGGCCTGCTCGGCGATCGCGGGATCGAGCGTGGTGGCAGCGTCCCAGAAGTGGCGGATCATCTGCATGCCATCGGCGTAGTCCCACAGGTAGGTGGCCACCACACCACCGGGCGCCGCCACCCGCGCCAGCTCCGCGGCGGCCACCGCCGGATCGGGCACGAAGTTCAGCATCAGCCCGCTCACCACGGCGTCGAATCCCGGATCGAGACCGCCGTCGGGGAACGGCAGCGCGCGGACGTCGCCCACCGAGAACCGCACCCGCGGGTCGTCCGTGCGGTCGGCGTGGTTCAGGAAGCCGGCCGAGGGGTCGACGCCGTGCACCTCGACGGGTTCGCCCGCCTGCAGGATCGCGGTCGTGAGCGCGCCGGTGCCGCAGCCGACGTCCAGCCACCGCCGTCCGGCCGGTACGCCCAGCCAACGTACGAAGGACTCGGCGACCCGGCGGCTCCACCGACCGACGTAGAGCTCGTATGCCTCGGCGACGTTCCAGACCTCATGGCTGCTCATGCCCCGCCCGCCTCTCCACGCCGGACCGGATGACGGCTGCCCGCCCGGACCACGCATGCGACCAGCTCGCTACGGGAGCGTAGGCCGACCTCGCGGTGAACGGTGGAGATGGCGTTCCGCGAGCTCAGTAGCTGAACGTGGTCGCACCCTCGCCGATCCAGCGCCACATCGGCACGGTGCCGCCGAGCTCGGCCGACTTGATCAGCTGCGCCTCGTCGAGCCCCTTGGCGTTGAAACAGACCGGGCAGACGAGGAACGTCCCTCCGGCGGCCCGGTAGCGCTCGATCAGATCGGGCAACGGCGGGCATCCCGTGCAGGCGGTCCCGACGGCCACACCGTCGATGGCCAGGCGCACGGCCTCCTTGGTGAGGAACATCAACGTCGGGCGGCCCTCCTCGGCCGCCGCGACCGCCACCAGCATCGCGACGGTGACCCGCTCGGGGTCCTCCAGGCCGGTGGTCAGGCTGATGGCTGCCTTGCTCGCGGTCTGCGTACCCATGTCGTCCTCGTCTCGGATGGTGGTTCCACGACGAGAACGACGCTACGAAGCGCACAGCCGACCCGGATCCGTGCCGGCCGCCGATCTCGGCCGGCGCCGCACCGCCGATGATGGCGGTGAACACGTACGTCAGCCGTGGGTGAGCAGCCGGGCCACCGCGGCGGCACGCGCAGATCGTCCGGACACGCCCAGCTTGGCGTAGACGCTGGTCAGATGCCGCTCCACCGTGCGCACGCTCAACGTCAGCTGCCGCGCGACCTGCTGGTTGTCGCTCCCCCGACCGATCAGACGCAGCACCTCGAGCTCGCGCTCGGTCAGTGACCGCAGCGTGGCGTCGGGCGTCCGGCCGGCGACTCGATCGGCGATCAGGAAGGCCGCGAGCTCGTCGACGAACTCCGGCCACGCCGGCTCGTCGGCGAGGGTGATGTGGTTGTCGCTGTCCAACATCACCAGCCGCGCGCCGGGGATGCGGGCGGCCAGTTCCCTGCCCCGGGCGAAGCCCACCATGCGGTCGCCACGGGCGTGCACCACCAGCGTGGGCGCCGCGACATCGGGCACGATCTCGGAGACGTCGACGTGCATCCGCTCGGCACGCGACCGGACCGCGTTCTCGGTGCAGGTCGCCCTCGCCTGCAGCGCGTCCAACCAGCCCGCCTGCTCCTCGGACGCTCCCGGGATCATGAGGCTGGTGAACACGCGCCGGAAGGTGCTGTCCTTCCGACCGAACCCCACCTTGATCATCTGCTGGAAAGTCTGCTCCAGCTCGACGGCATCCGCATCGCGATCGACGGCCACGGCGTACGTGCCGTACAGGACGAGACGGGTCAGCCGGGCCGGGTGACGGGTGGCGTAGGAGATCGCCACCGGCCCGCCCTGCGACATGCCGAGCAGCGCGAACCGCTCCAGGCCGGCCGCATCGGCGACGGCCTCCAGGTCGGCGATCCGGGCGTCGAGGCCGTAGTCGGACACATCCCAGTCCGACAGCCCGTAACCACGCTCGTCGTACCGGACGACGGTGGCGAACCGCCCGAGATCGTGCAGGAAATGTCGCCACACCGGGCTCTGCCAGTCGAACTCCAGATGGCTGAGCCAGCACGACGCCAGCAGCAGCGGCGGCCCCGCACCGTGCACCGCGTACGCCAGGCGGGTGCCATCCGCGCTGCGGCAGAACCTGACGTCCTGCGGCGGCGATTCGGCAGCGGACCGCGGCATGGCGCCAGGCTAGCCGCCGGAACCTATCGGGAGAACGTCGTCGGCTTGACTCTCACCCGGCTTCAGAGACGAGCCTCGTCCGGTATGCAGACCCGATCGGCCTCCGCGCCGGAGCGATTCGCCGCCGCCTTCAACGTTCCCGCTCGACATCGCCGACGAGGTGAGCGGGTTCGCCTTCGCCCCGGTCGCCGACGCACCGCGCGACTCGATCGACACCGCCTGGCTGCCGGCCGGTCGTGCCGTCGCCGTCGTTCACCGGGGAACGCCGGCACACCTCCCGCTGGCCTACAGCGCGGCCTTCGCCGCGGTCGACCGGCTCGGCGCCACCGCGGTGGGACCGGTGATCGAGGAGTACACCGGCGCGTCGATCCGGGTGTGCATCCCGCTCAGCAATCGACGTGCGAGGTCAGGCCCGGATGCCCGTGACCGCGAGACGTAGCAGCCGCCGCGCGGTCGTCCCGTCGTTCTCGGCGGCGACGGCGATCGCGTTCACGGACGTGCCGCAGGCCTTCGTGGCGGTCTCCGACATCGCGGCAGCCGCGGTCGCGGCCTTCGCGGATCCGGTGCGGTTCAACAACGTGGAACTCGAACTGGCCGGCGACCTGCGCAGCCTCCGCGAGGCCGTCGCCATCCTGTCCGACGTCTGGGGCGCCACGCTCACGCTGCCGGCCAGCCCCACCGCCGCGATCGCAGAAGGGCTGGCCGAGCCGTTCGCGCAGACCCAGACCTACCTGAGCGTGTGCCCTGCGCCGGCTCGCCCGGAGTTCGCCCACGCTCTCCGAATCCCCACGACCACGATCGAGATGTGGGCACACACCGTGCGGCAGACCGGGTGTGAGACCCGGGCCGATGAGGTTCCGGCGCTCCGGCGGTCTACCCACCGACACGACCCGCTTCGAAAGGACCAGTGCGATGGCGAAGGTCATCTCCACCCTGTTCATCTCGGCCGACGGTGTGGCCGAGATCGACCCGGACTGGCACTTCCCGTACTTCGACGAGAACATGGGCCGCGCCGTCAGCGAGGACTACAACACCTCCGACGTGCTGCTCATCGGTCGCGAGACCTACGACAGCTTCGCCGGGGCGTGGCCCGACCGCGAGGACGCGGGCGGCGAGGACGCGCCGCTCGCCAGGCAGCTCGGCGACATGCGCAAGGTCGTCGTCTCGCGGCAGCCACTCGAGTTCTCGTGGCGCAACTCCGAGCTGATCGCGGGCGACCTCGTCGAGGCCGTCAGCGCGCTCAAGGCCGATTCGGGGATCAAGGGCATCCTCGTCCCCGGCTCGATCTCCGTCGTACAGCAGCTGCTCGTCGCGGGACTGGTCGACGAGCTCCGCCTGCTCGTGCACCCGGTGGCCGCACGCAAGGGCCGCAGGCTCTTCGACGACGGCGACACCCCGTACCACCTGTCCGTGACGGCCACGGAGGTGTTCCCGACGGGCGTGATCCGCGTGATCTACACGCCCACCGGGGAGCCCGCCAAGGTCGGCTACGACGAGGTCAAGGGCTAGTTGCCGGACGGGGCGTAGCGGCCTGGCCGGCAGCTGCCCACTTCGGCCTCCGCCACGCCCACTTCGCTCGGGGTGAGTCGGTGCTGGTGCGCGGCACGGCCGGGGGCATCGGGATCATGACGGTCCAGCTGGCGGCTCGGGGTGGCGCCGGTGCGGTGGCGGTCACGACGTCGTCGCCTGTGACGGGCCGCATGATCGAAGGGCTGGTATTTCTATACCGGCAACGTGCTACGGTACGGTATAACTATACCGGTACCTAGAACGCGAGGTAGTCGTGATCGAGCTGAAGACGCCTGCGGAGATCCAGCGCATGCATGTGGCCGGGCGTTTCGTCGCCGAGGTGCTCTCCGAGGTCGGCCAGCTCGCTGACGTGGGCGTCAACCTCCTCGACCTGGAGCACCACGTGCGCGGCATGATCAAACGGCGCGGGGCGGTGTCGTGCTACTGGGACTACGCGCCCTCCTTCGGCAAGGGCCCGTTCCGCAACGTCATCTGCCTGTCCGTCAACGACGCCGTCCTGCACGGCATGCCCCATGACTACACGCTGCGCGACGGCGACGTGCTCAGCGCAGACCTCGCCGTCGGCATCGACGGCTGGGTGGCCGACTCGGCGCGCACGATCGTCGTCGGCACTGCCGCCGAGGAGGACCTACGGATCATCCGTGCCACCGAGGAGGCGTTGGAGGCGGCGATCGAGGTGGCCCGTCCGGGCAACCGCCTGGGTGACATCTCGGCGGCGATCGGGGCGGTGGCCGGCGACTACGGCTACCCGGTCAACACCGAGTTCGGTGGCCACGGCATCGGCCGCACCATGCACGAGGATCTCCACGTTCCCAACAAGGGCAAGGCAGGCCGCGGCCTGAAGCTCCGCCCGGGCCTGACCCTCGCGCTCGAACCCTGGTTCGCGCGGACGACCGACCGGATCGTCTACGACCCCGACGGCTGGACCATCCGGTCGGCCGACGGCTCGCGCACGGCACACTCCGAGCACACGATCGCCATCACCGAGGACGGCCCGTCGGTGCTCACCCGCCGCGACGCGGAGCACGGCTAGGAGGACACGGGCGGTCGGTCCGGCCTCCGGCGATCCAGTGCCAATGCCACGTCAGTCGGTCGGCAATCGCTCGGTGGAGCCCTCGGCCAACGCTCGCCCCACATTGTCCAGGACACCCCTGACCAGCTCACCGTAAGCGTCATCCCCCAGGGCATCGGACGCGGCTTGCGCCTTGCCGAGGAACTCATGAGCGCGGTCCGCGTCACCGAGTCGCCGATGGTCGTCGGCGAGACTCCCGTACAGCGATGGCATGAAACCCCGAACCTGCAACGTCGGGTCGAACTCCTGCGCACGCTCGTCGGTCACCGTGTGGACCGCGGCCAGTGCGCGTTCGTCCCACATCAGCTCATCTCGATCATCCTCCTGCACGTCGGCCAGGAAGTGCGCGATCACGCAGCGGTGAAAGCCGGTGCCCTCGCCGCGATCGACCTCGGCCCACATCGATTCAAGCTCCCGCCGGGCAGCTTCTTTCTCGCCGGCCTGCCCGCGCTGCGCCGCGGCGGCGACTCGGGCCATGACGTCGTCTGTCATCCACGCTCCTCCTGGCTGCCTCGATGAGGATCAGCATGGACTCGGAAGCAGGTCGAGGGTCAAGCTCACGCGGAGCTCGAGAACGCGGCGGCCTGAAGCTCGGCGCGCGACCGATCCTGCCTCGGCCGCTGTCGCGTGAGCGGACCTCACGGCGGTGGCGTGGGCACAGCTCAGCCGGTGGCGGGCGGGCGCTTACCGGCGATGAGGAACGCCTGCGGGATGCTCGCCGCGGGACCGGCCGCGATCGGCGCACGCACGAGCTGGGCGATGAGGTCGAACCCGGTGTCGCCGAGAAGGGCTGCGACGGCGTCGGGTTGGAGCCGGCGGAAGTCCAGCGAGACCTGGTGGCCGAAGGCCTCGTCGAAGTGCAGGACGTCGTCGCCCATCTGGAAGGCCAGCAGCAGGTGACCCCCATCGGCGAGCACGCGGTGGAACTCGCTGAACACCGCAGGCAGATGCGCCGGGGGCACGTGGATGATCGAGTACCAGGCCACGAGGCCGGCCAGGCTCGAGTCGGACGCGTCGAGCGCGCCCATCTCGCCGACGTCGAAGGTGATCTCGGGGTGCTCCCGTCGGGCGAGGTCGACCATCGCGGAGGAGAGGTCGATCCCGCGGATCGACAGCCCCAGATCACGCAGCTACGCGGCCACGTGGCCAGGTCCGCTGCCGACCTCCACGAGCTGACCGTCCGGGTGTCGGTTGGCAACGAGCTCGGCGAATCCGGTGAGCAGGGCGCGGTCGAGCGGGCTGTCGTCGAGCGCGGAGCGGAACGCCTCCGCGTACGGCCCCGCGACCGCGTTGTAGCCACTACGGGTCTCGCTGAGATACGTCGACTCGATCACGGGCGCAGCCTATGAGGCCGACCGCGAGCCACTGCTCCCCGCCGGAGCCTTGACTCGGGCACGCATCGCGCATGAGCACGCCGATCATCCGCCGGGTACCCGGACTGACGCGACGAACCCAGCCGAGGCCCGCCGCGTTCCTTGTCGCGATGTCGGCGTCAAGGGTGGCGCAGCCATCGCGTAACGACGTCGAAGGCGCTCTTGCGGCCGAGACCACAGCGTGGATTCTGATCGGCCGAGGGGCACGCTTTCGTCAATCGAGAGTATCCGCTGACGTCAGCGACTCGATAGCCTCGCCGACCCAACGGCCGCGAGGAGGAGCGATGACCGCAGTGATCTTTCTTCCCGGAATCGGGGTCCCGGCGCACGTGGCCTACGCGCCGCTGATGGCGGAGCTCGCGCACTCCGCGCCCGTAGTGACCAAGGAGCTGGAGGTCTACGCCGGTGACCAGCCACCGGAAAGCTACGGGCTGGACCTGGACGTTGACGGGCTCGATCGATTCGCGACGGGCCAGGGCTTCGACCGGTTCCACCTCTTCGGTCACTCGATAGGCGGCGCGATCGCCCTGGCCTACATCGCCCGCCACCCGGACCGGGTCGCAAGCGTGGCGCTCAACGAACCAGCCACCGATTTCAGCGATGCCGACTGGCCGCGGATCGCCGTCGGGCAGCTCTCCGACGTTCCCGAGGATCAGCGCATGCAGCAGTTCGTGCAGCAGCTCGTCCGGCCTGGTGTCGAGCTGCCACCACCACCGCCGCCGAGCGATGACCGGGAGATGGCCAAGCGACCCGCCGGCGTGGTGGCGGCGATCCCGGCCATGTACGCCTACCGCGTCGATGAAGACGATCTACGGCGCTATCGCGGACCGGCCTACTTCGCCTATGGAACGCTGAGCGACGAGCGGTGGGAAGCGATGGCTGAGCGGATCCCGCGCGTACTCGGCGACTGCACGGTTGAGCGCTACGAAGGCCGCCATCACATCGATGCGCCGCACCTGGCCGAGCCTCGTCGAGTTGCAGCCGCCCTGACGACGCTGTGGAAGCGCGCGGACGGATAGCTGATCGACACCGGACAACCGGTGACGACCTGTGCGCACCAGCCTGTGCAAGATCACGCGATCGCACAGTTCCCGCTGGTCAGAGCAGGATCTCACTGGTGGTCGGCGAGTGCCCCCGGTGGGATTCGAACCCACACTGTGACCCTTTTAAGGGGCCTGCCTCTGCCGGTTGGGCCACGGGGGCGCGCGCCAAGCCTACGGACCGGGGGCAGGTCCTCATACGGCCGACTGCCACGGTCGGCGCGCCTGATCAGACTGCTGTCGGCAGCTCGCTGCGCTCCCAGGACCGCGCCGCGGCCGGCGCCGCCCATCCGTTGGCGAACGCGCGCCGGCGCAGCGGTCCGACGGCCGCGGCCAGCCGGAAGAACGCACGCGCCCCTGCCGTCGCTGCCGCCCCCCGGGTCAGCAGCTGTCCGGCCTGCGCCAGCGCGTACTCGACGGCGGCCGTGCCGTACTCGCGCATCTCCGCCTCGTACTCCGCGACGGCGTCCAGCAGGCCGCGCTCGCCGCGGTCGACCGTGGGGAGCAGGCGGCTGAGGAGGTGGGCGTCCCGCAGCGCGGTGTTGCCACCGAGCCCGCCGATCGGCGGCATCACGTGGATCGCGTCGCCGAGGACCGTCACGGGACCACTCGTCCAGGTCGGCACCGGCGGGGCGGCGTTGAAGGCGACGGCGCTGCGGCTCTCCGGATCGGACGCGGCGAGCGCGCTGCGCAGCTGCGGGTGCCAGCCGGCCACGACGACATCCGCCACGGCGCGCAACGCGGCCGGGTCGAGCTCGGTGACGTCGGGCGGAAGCAGCTCGGGGCGTGTGACCAGCGCACACAGCACGTAGGGCCGGATACCGGTGGCCGCGGGCGGCTCGAACACGGAGGTGAACAGGAAGCACGGCGCGTTCGGCTGGATCGCGTTCATGCCCGTGCCCAAGCGGCCCAGCTCGGCCCGCGTGCCGTCGTCGAGCCAGATCTTGTGCGCGATGCCGGTGACCCCCGCGTCGACCGGATTCGCATCCGGCAGCAGCTGCCCGCGGACCCGCGAGGACGGCCCGTCCGCTCCGACGAGCAGGTCGGCGACGGCCGTGCTGCCGTCGGCGAACCGCGCCTCGACCCGGCCGTCGGGCAACTGCTCGTAGCCCACGAACTCGGAACCGAGCCGCACGACGTCGTCCAGGCCGCTCATCAGCACGCGGCGCAGGGTCGCGCGGTCGGCGGCGTAGTGGTCCTCGGTGGGATCGACCGCGCCCGGGTACATGATCGACTCCTCGACGACGACGAGCTCGTCGAGCTGCTCGGTGAGGAACCCGAAGTCGCCGCCGGGGCCCGCGGTCGCGAGGAACTCCCGCCAGCCGTCGGCGGGCAGGACGGCGTGCAGCGCCCTGGCACCGGTCGGGTTGATGTGAATGCGGTAGCCCTCCCAGCGGCTACCCACACCGTGGTCGCGCTCGTGGACCGCGACGTCCACGCCGGCCCGCCGCAACCCCTGGGCGAGCGCGAGGCCGCCGATGCCGCCTCCGATGATCAGGATCTGCATGTCATTCCCTCCTGTCTGCGGTGAGGTGTGCCGCGAGGTGGTCGAGCACCGGTCCCGCGACGTCCGGCAGCAGGCGCACCCCTTTGACGGCGGCGATCACCAGCTCCGCGGACGTCGTGGGATCCGGCACGAGATCGGTGAGGATCTCGACGAGCTTCGCCCGCCACCCCGACTCGTGCTCCGCCATCGCGGCGGCCACCGCCGGGTCCCGCCGGGCGCGCAGGTCCAACTCGACCGTGACGGCGAACAGGTCCGGCCGCTCGACGATCATCTGCCGCAGCACGCGCAGGTGGGCCCGCAACTCGGAAGCGGGATCCGGCGCCGGCGGGCTCGTCTCCCAGAACTGTCGTGTCGTGTACGCGGCGACCGCCTCGACCAGGTTCTGCTTGGTGGCGAAGTGGTGGTGCAGCGTGGAGTGGTCGATGCCGACGTCCTCGGCGACCTGCCGCAGCCGCAGCCCTTCGAACCCCGACTCCGCGACCCGCCGGAACGCCGCCGCGACGAGCTGTGCGCGACGACCCTCACTCTCTCCACCAACCACTTGGTTGAGACTAGCGGACGCGCGGCATCCTGTCGACGTCGCGCGTCGAGAGAGCGAATCGCGGTGTGAGTGGGGCTGGGAAGACGACGCACCCGCCTGGCGATCACCGGGCGGGTGCGGGCGTTCGGGTCAGGCGCCCTTGGGGGCGGTGGCCACCGGATCCGGGGTCTTCGCGGGAGCGGCGGGAGGCTTGGCGTTGCCCGCGACCCGGCTGAACTCCGCCTTCGGGTCCATGATCTGCCCGAGCGCGACGACCTCGCGCCCCAGGAACAGCGCCCCTGTCCAGTCGAAGACGATGCGCACCCGGCGGTTCCACGTGGGCATCCGGCTCACGTGGTAGGTGCGGTGCATGAACCACGCGATCGGGCCGCGCAGCTTGACGCCGTAGATCTCGGCGACACCCTTGTACAGCCCGAGGCTGGCCACGGACCCGGCGTAGCTGTGCTTGTACTGCGTGAGCGGCTTGCCACGAAGGTGCGCCACCACGTTGTCGGCGAGCACCTTGGCCTGCCGGACGGCGTGCTGGGCCGACGGGCTGGTCCTGGCCTCGGGGTCGTCCTTCGAGAGGTCGGGCACCGACGCGCAGTCGCCCGCGCTGAACACGTCGGGCATCCCGACGACCTGCAGTTCCGCCGTGCAGTCGATCCGGCCGCGCGCGTCGCGGGGCAGGTCGGTGTGCTCGAGCATCGGGTTCGGCTTGACCCCGGCCGTCCAGACGATCGTGTCGGTGTCGAACTCGGTGCCGTCGTCGAGGACGACGTGGCCGTCCTCCATGGTCTTCACCCGCGTGTCGAGGAAGACCTCGATCCCGGCTTCCATCAGCCGCTCGACCGTGTAGCGGCCCATCCGCGGCCCGACCTCGGGCATGATCCGCCCGGCCGCCTCCACCAGGACCCACCGCTGGTCGTTCGCGTCGATGTTCTCGTAGTAGCGGGTGGCGTAGCGCGCCATGTCCTGCAGCTCGGCCAGCGCCTCGATCCCGGCGTAGCCGCCGCCGACCACGAGGAACGTGAGCAGTCGACGGCGCAGCTCGGGGTCGATCGTGGTGGCGGCCGCGTCGAGCCGCGACAGCACGTGGTTGCGCAGGTAGATGGCCTCGCCGACGGTCTTGAAGGCGATGCCCCGCTCGGCGAGCCCCGGGACCGGGAGGGTGCGGGCCACCGACCCCGGCGCCACGACGAGCACGTCGTACCCGAGGGTGGTGACGGTGCCCGAGACCAGCTCGGCCGTGACCTCACGGGCGGAGTGGTCGATCGCCGTGACCCGGCCGGTGAGGTGGTGGCATTTCCGCAGCACCTTGCGCAGCGGCACGACCACGTGGCGGGGCTCGATGGAGCCGGCCGCCGCCTCGGGCAGGAACGGTTGGTAGGTCATGTGCGGCTGCGGGTCGATCACCGTGACCTCGGCCTCACCCCGCCGAAGCTTCTTCTGCAGCCGCAGAGCGGTGTACATGCCGACGTAGCCGCCGCCGACGACGACGATCCGCGTGTTGCGCGCCATGACACCAATGCTCCCACCCTTCAGGGCGCGGACACCTCCCTCCCAGGGGTGAGCCTGGCTACGCTCGCCGCCCGTCGCAGCACGTCCTCGACCATCGCGGGCGTCAGACGTCCGGTGAAGGTGTTCTGCTGGCTCACGTGGTAGCAGCCGAACACGTGCAGCGCTCCATGTTCACCTGCCAGCTCGACGTGCGCGCCGTGCGCGAACCGCGGGCGTGGCCGCGGCACCGCCCAACCCGCCTCGGCGAGCACCGGCATGAGCGCCTGCCAGCCGAACGCCCCGAGCACCACCACCGCACGCGGCCGCAGCAGCCCCAGCTCGGCGCGCAGCCATGCGCCGCACTGCTCGCGCTCGTCCGGCGTCGGCTTGTTGTCCGGTGGCGCGCAGTGCACCGGCGCCGTGATCCGGGTGGAGATCAACTCGAGGCCGTCGCCGCTGTGCACGGCCGTGGATTGGTTCGCCAGGCCCACGGCGTGCATCGCCGCGTACAGCACGTCGCCGGAGCGGTCGCCGGTGAACATCCGGCCGGTCCGGTTGGCGCCGTGCGCCGCGGGCGCGAGTCCGACGATCAGCAGCGGCGCGTCCACCGGGCCGAACCCGGGCACCGGCCGGCCCCAGTACTCCTCGTGCCGGAACGCCGCGCGCTTGTCCCGGGCCACCTGCTCTCGCCACGCCACCAGCCGGGGGCAGGCGCGGCAGTCGACGAGCGCCGCGTCGAGCTCAGCGACGCTCCGGAACGTTGCCGCCGACGACCTCGTCACCACTCCCCCACGCTACGCACGCCTGCCCGTGCTCTCGGACAGGGCGCGAGTCCCCCGTCTCGGCAGGGCGAGTCCCCCGTTCCAACAGGGTGAGTCCCGCATTCCGACAGGGCGAGTCCCGCATTCCGCCGCGCGAGTCCCCCGTTTCGAAGGCCGAGTCCTCCGTTTCAGCGGCCGAGTCGCCCATCTCGATCGCGCGAGTCAGCCTGCTAGAACGCGCGACTCAGCCGTCCGAACGCGAGACTCGCCCTGCTCGAACGCGAGACTCACCCTGCTCGAACGCGAGACTCACCCCGCTCGAACGCGAGACTCGCCGGGTGGGGTGGGCCTGCGTGGGTCAGGCGATGGAGCGGGCTATGCCGTCGAGGATGTCGTGCTCGCTCACCACGAGCTCTGTGACGCCGGCGCGTTCGTGCAGCTCGGCCGCCAGCACGTCGACGATCAGGGCGCCGCCGCCGATCACGTCGATGCGGCCGGGGTGGATCGCGCCGTGGCGGCCGCGTTCCTCGCGGGACATGCCGAGCAGTTCCTCGGCGATCCGGTGCAGGTCGGTGCGGGGGATCCGGGACAGGTGCACGGCGTCCGGGTCGTACTCGGAGAGGTTCTGGGCCACCGCGGACAGGGTGGTGATCGTCCCTGCGACGCCCACCCAGGTGCGCACGCCGTCGACGGACACCGCGGCGAACGCGTCGTCCAGGATGCGGGTGGCCAGCTCGCGCGCCTGCGCCACCTCGTCCGCGCCCGGCGGATCGCCGGGAAGGGACCGCTCGGTGATCCGGACGCTGCCGATGTCCACCGACCGGGCGGCGCGCACGGTGGCCGTACCGCCCTCGAGCGTGCCGACGACGAGCTCGGTGGACCCGCCGCCGACGTCGACCACGACGAACGGCCCGTCGTCCGGGTCGAGGTCGCCCACCGCGCCGACGAACGAGAGCTGCGCCTCCTCGTCCCCGGAGATCACCTCGGCGTCGGCGCCGAGGGTGGCGCGGACCATCCCGAAGAAGTCCTCGCGGTTGCGGGCGTCCCGGGTGGCGCTGGTGGCCACCATCCGCACGCGTTCGGTGCCCTTGCGCCGCAGCACGGCGGTGTAGTCGGAGAGGGCTGCTCGGGTGCGCTCGAGCGCCTCGGGCGCGAGCTCGCCGCTGGCGTCGACGCCCTGGCCGAGCCGGACGATCCGGGTCTCGCGGTGCACGTCGCGCAGCGCGGGAATCCCGTCCGATCCGGTGGTCACGTCAGCGACCAGCAGGCGGATCGAGTTGGTCCCGCAGTCGATGGCGGCCACGCGCGACATGCGTCCTCCTGACGTCGGTCGCCGATCACCGTACGCGGCACGATTCGGCCCATACCGGGCCACCGGCGCTACCCTCGATCCGTGGACCCGAAGAGTCAGGAGCAGGAGCGGGGCGCTCCGGCCGGTTCCGCGCCGACCATCCCGGCACAGTCCGGCCACAACGGTCGCGACGGGGTCACGCCCACCACGCCGTCGCACCACGCCCGTCCGTCCGAACCGCCGCTGCGGTCCGGCGACCACCGCACGCACCTCGTCGAGAACCAGCCGCCACCACTCGTCGGCGCCGACCTGCTGGCCTGCGATCCGGCTCTCGCCGACGCGGTGGGCCGGGAGGGCGCGGAGGAGGCGCTGCCGGCCCTGCGGCAGCTGGCTGCCATAGTCGCCTCGCCGGAGGCCCGGGAGCACGCGCGCCTCGCCGACACTCACCCGCCGGTGCTGCGCAGCCACGACCGGTACGGCCACCGCATCGACGAGGTCGAGTTCCACCCGTCGTGGCACTGGCTCCTGCGCACGTCGGTGGGCTGGGGGCTGCACGGTGCGCCGTGGGTGGCCGAGCCGGGCAGCGGTGCGCACGTCGCCCGGGCAGCGGGGTTCTACCTGATGAGCCAGCTGGAGCCCGGCCACGGCTGCCCGATCTCGATGACGTACGCGGCCGTTCCCGCCCTGCGCCGCGATCCGGAGCTCGCCGCGCGGTACGAGCCCGGTCTGCGGTCCACCACCTACGAGTTCGGGCTGGCCGAGCCGTCGACGAAGGCGGGCCTGCTCGCCGGGATGTCGATGACCGAGAAGCAAGGCGGCTCGGACGTGCGCGCGGGCAGCACCACGGCCACCGTCACCTCTGACGGCACCTACCGGCTCGTCGGGCACAAGTGGTTCACGTCCGCGCCGATGAACGACCTGTTCCTGACGCTCGCGCAGGCGCCGGCCGGGCTCACCTGCTTCGTGCTGCCCCGGGTGCTGCCCGACGGCACACGCAACGCGATCCGGCTGCAGCGGCTCAAGGACAAGCTCGGCAACCGCTCCAACGCCTCGGCGGAGATCGAGTACACCGGCGCCACCGGATGGCGCCTCGGCGACGAGGGCCAAGGTATCCGGACGATCATCGAGATGGTGTCGATGACGCGGCTGGACTGCGTGCTCGGCTCGGCCGCGCTGACGAGGGCCGCCCTCACCGAGGCGGCGCACCACGTGGCCCACCGGAGCGCGTTCGGCACCCGGCTCGCCGACGCCCCGCTCATGCAGGCGGTGATCGCCGACCTGGCGCTGGAGTCCGAGGCCGCCACGGCGCTCGGGATGCGGCTCGCCGGCGCCGTCGACCGTGAGGAGCGGCAGTTGCTGCGGCTCGCGCTCCCGGCGGCGAAGTACCTGGTGTGCAAGCGGGCGCCGGCCGTGGTGGCGGAGGCCCTGGAATGTCTGGGCGGCAACGGCTACGTCGAGGAGTCGGGCCTGCCGCGGCTCTACCGGGAGGCGCCGCTGAACTCGATCTGGGAGGGCTCGGGCAGCGTCACCGCCCTCGACGTCCTGCGCGCCGTCACGCGGGAGCCCGAGTCGGTCGATGCCGTGTTCGCCGAGATCGAGTCGGCGGAGGGGCTCGACTCCTGGTTCGACCGCGGCGTCCGTGAGCTGCGCACCGAGCTGCGCGGGCGTGAGGAGCGGCGGGCGCGCCGGCTGGCCGAGATGCTCGCGCTGTGCCTGCAGGGCTCGCTGCTGCTGCGGCACGCTCCCGACGAGGTGGCGCGGGCGTTCGTCGCCAGCCGCTTCCTCCCCGACGGCCCGTGGCGCACGTCCGGCACGCTGCCGGCCGAGGCTGAGACCGCCGCCTTGATCGCCCGGGTCACTCCCTGAGCTGTCCCCTCGGCGAGCTCCGATCCGTCAGGTGGATGACGGATGGAGGAGACCTGATGCCTGACGCCGAGGTGTTCGAGCAGCACCGCGCACACCTGCGGGCCGTGGCGCAGCGGCTGCTCGGCTCGGCCGCCGAAGCCGAGGACGCCGTGCAGGAGGCGTGGCTGCGGTTCAGCCGCACCGACACCAGCGGCGTGCACAACATCGCCGGGTGGCTGACGACCGTGGTCTCCCGGGTGAGTCTGGACGCGTTGCGGTCGCGGGCGTCGCGGCGCGAGCAGCCGGCGGGATGGGAGATCCCGGAACCGCCGGACACCGCGGGACCCGACCCGCAGGACGAGGCGCAGCTGGCCGATTCGGTCGGCCGGGCGCTGCTGGTGGTGCTGGACCGGCTCGCGCCCGCAGAGCGGGTCGCGTTCGTGTTGCACGACGTGTTCGGGCTGGCGTTCGCCGAGATCGGGCCGGTCCTGTCGCGCTCACCGGACGCCACGAAGAAGCTGGCCAGCCGGGCGCGGCAGAAGGTGCGGGTACCCGAGGACGCGTTGCCGGCCGACCTCGCCGGGCACCGCCGGGTGGTCGAGGCGTTCCTCGATGCCGTCCGCCGCGCCGACCTGGACGCACTGCTCGCCGTGCTCGCGCCCGACGTCGTGCGCCGGGCCGATCCGATCTCCCTGCGTCCGGGTGCTGCGGCGGAGGTCCGCGGTGCCGCCGAGGTGGCCGCGGAGGCGCGCACCCTCTCGCCGCAGCGGGCGAGGCATGCCGAACCGGCGCTGGTGAACGGCTCGGTGGGCGCGATCGTCGCGCCCGGTGGGCGGCTGGTCGCCGCGCTCGTCTTCACGATGGACGCCGGGCTGATCACCTCCTACGAGGTGATCGCCGATCCCACCCGGCTGGCCCGGCTCGACGTGGCCGTCCTCGCCTGACTGTCAGGGATGCACGCAGGGGCCGGACCGCCACCACTCGCCGATCTCGGCCAGCGCCTCGTCGCCGAACGGGTTCACCCCCGGCCCGGCCGCGAGCGCGTGAGCCACGCAGACATGCAGGCACTTCACGCGTTCCGGCATCCCGCCTGCGCTGACCTCGGTGCCGAGGGGTTCGATCGCGTCCCGCTCCGCGAGGTAGGACTCGTGAGCGCGACCGTAGGCCGCGGCGAGCTCGGGGTCCTCGGCGAGCCGCTCGGTCATCTCCCGCATCCGCCCCGCCGCTTCGAGGCCGCCGAGACGGGAGTTCAGCCGGGAACAGGTGAGGTAGTAGAGCGTGGGGAACGGGGTGCCGTCCTCCAGCCGCGGCGAGGTCTGCACGACCGCGGGCAGCTCGCACGGGCACCGGTACGCCACCTCGCGCACCGCGCGCGGCTTGCGCCCCAGCTGCGCGGTGACGGCCTCGACGTCTGCCTCGGCGATCTCGTCCTGCCTCGTCACTGCGGCCCCTCCGCCACCTCACGCCACAACACCCGGTACCACGGGACGCCCGCGTTCGCCGCGGCCGCCGGGTCTGGGCCGGGCGCAACCGGCAGCTGCACGACATAGGGCACCTCGCCGGGCATGACGTACCCGAGCCGGGACCGGGCCTGCGCCTCGATCTCGGCCGGGTCCGACAGCCGCGCCCGCTCCTGCTCGAGCCGCGCGACGTCCGCCGCGAGCACCTGCTGCTGCTCCGACACGGCGGCCAGCTCCTGGCGCTGGGCCACGTAGTTGCGCAGCGGCACCGCGACGGTGAGGGCGAGCGCGCACACGACGAGCGCCAGCGCGGCGGCCCGCCTCGTCGAGGACAGGCCGAGGAAGCCCGTGGTGGCCGCGACGACGCCGCGCGCGCGAGGCGCCCGGGTCAGCTGCGGCTCCCGCGTACGGCGGCGGGGCACGGCGGTGCCCGAACGACGCGGACGCGGGGTGCGGCGCGTCCGCTCCCCGCGTGCCCTGGCCCGCTCGTCCCCCACGTCCGGCGCCTAGGCCCCGGGCTCGGCGGAGGAGCTGTAGCGCGGGAAGGCGAGGTCGCCCGCGTACCGGGCGGCGTCGCCCAGCGCCTCCTCGATGCGCAGCAGCTGGTTGTACTTCGCCACGCGCTCCGAGCGAGCCGGCGCACCGGCCTTGATCTGCCCGCAGCCGGTGGCGACGGCGAGGTCGGCGATCGTGGTGTCCTCGGTCTCGCCCGACCGGTGGCTCATCATGCAGCGGTAGCCCGACGACTGCGCGAGCGTGACGGCGTCGAGGGTCTCCGACAGCGTGCCGATCTGGTTGACCTTGACCAGCAGGGCGTTGGCCGCCCCCCGGTTGATGCCCTCGTCGAGCCGCTCCGGGTTGGTGACGAAGAGGTCGTCGCCGACGAGCTGGACCTTGTCGCCGATGGCCTCGGTGAGCGCCACCCAGCCGTCCCAGTCGTCCTCGGACAGCGGGTCCTCGATCGAGACCAGCGGATAGGCCGCGACGAGCTCGGCGTACACCGCCGAGAGCTCCTCCGAGGACAGCTTGTTGCCCTCGTAGGAGTAGGCGCCTTCGCTGTGGAACTCGGTGGCGGCGACGTCGAGGGCGAGCGCGACGTCGCGGCCCAGCGTGTAGCCGGTCTTGTCGATCGCCTCGGCGATCAGGTCCAGGGCGGCGCGGGTGCCGGCCAGGTCGGGGGCGAAGCCACCTTCGTCGCCCAGCCCCGTGGGCAGGCCCTTGCTCTTCAACACGGCCTTGAGCGACTGGTAGACCTCGGCACCCCAGCGCAGAGCCTCCCGGAAGGAGTCGGCCCCGACCGGCGCGATCATGAACTCCTGCACGTCAACGGATGTGTCGGCATGTGCGCCACCGTTGAGGATGTTCAGCATCGGCACCGGCAGCACGTGAGCGTTGGGGCCGCCGACGTAGCGGAACAGCTCCAGCCCGGACGACTCGGCCGCGGCCTTCGCCACAGCGAGCGACACGCCCAGCAGCGCGTTGGCGCCGAGCGCGGACTTGTCGGGCGTGCCGTCCAGGTCCACCAGCCGCTGGTCGATCAGCCGCTGGTCCACGGCCTCCATGCCGGTGAGCTCGGGGCCGATGGTGTCGAGCACCGCGGAGACGGCCTTCTCGACACCCTTGCCGCCGAACCGCAGCGGATCGCCGTCGCGCAGCTCGACGGCCTCGTGCTCCCCCGTCGACGCGCCCGACGGGACGGCCGCGCGCGCCAGCGTCCCGTCGTCGAGCGCGACCTCGACCTCGATCGTCGGGTTGCCCCGCGAGTCGAGGATCTCGCGTGCGCCGACCTGCTCGATGACCGCCACCAGTGCTCCCGTCGAAAAGGTTCGCTCGTCCGGGGGGCCAGCCTAGTCGGCGGGTGCAGAGGGTCCGCGGAGGAACCCGCACGTCGCCCGTGGTTTCCCCGGGCGACACCTCGCCACCCCCTCGCAGATCGCGCCGCGGACACCTAACGTAGGAACGACCATGACGAGCCAGCCAGCCTCCGATGGCCTGTTCGAGTCGTTCCGCCGTGCCGAGATGCTGGTCGCGCGCAGCCGGCCGCTCGACGCGCTGCAGGCACTGTCCCCTGTCCTGGAAAGCCAGCCCGACGACGTGTCCGTCCAGCTGCTCGCCGGCCGCGCCTACCTGAACTCCGCGCAGCTGCAGCGCGCCGAGGAGGCATTCAGCCGGGTGCTCGAGCGCGACCCGGCCGACCACTACGCCCGGTTCGCGCTCGGCAAGGCCCTGCAGCGTCAGGGCCGGCTCGCCGAGGCACACGCGCAGCTGAAGATGGCGGCCGCGATGGACCCGCGCCCGGAGTACCAGGAGGCGCTCGGCGAGGTGCGCGTCCGAATGGCGGTGGACGGGGACGGCGATCCGGGCGATCCGGACTGAGCCGACAAGTCCCGCACTGAGCTGCGGTGATGTGCTCCGCGTGACTCTTCCGCGCCGCCGTCGGGTCAGGCTAGCCTCACCGAGCCACTGGTCAGCCTGACCTCAGGGAGCGGGCGTGCTCGGAAACGCATTGATCGGACTGCGGGAAGGCCTCGAGGCCGGCCTCGTGGTCAGCATTCTCGTGGCCTTCCTGGTACGCACCGGCCGACGCTCCGAGCTGCCGAAGGTCTGGCTCGGCGTCGGGATCGCGGTCGTGATCAGCGTGGGTGTCACGCTGGCCCTCGCGCTCGCGCAGCAACAGCTGACGTTCGAGGCGCAGGAGACGCTCGGCGGCCTGCTGTCGATCATCGCGGTCGGGTTCGTCACCTGGATGATCTTCTGGATGCGCCGGGCGGCCCGGTCGATATCCGCGGAACTGCGCGGAAAGCTCGAAGGCGCCCTCTCGATGGGGCCGGCGGCCGTCGTCGTGATGGCCGCGCTCGCCGTCGGCCGCGAAGGGCTCGAGACCGCCCTGTTCTTCTTCACGGCCGCCCGGGCCGCCGGCGAGACCGCCCAGCCGCTGATCGGCTTCCTCATCGGCATCGCCGCCGCGATCGTGCTCGCCTACCTCATCTACCGCGGGGCGATCAGCCTCGATCTCGGCCGGTTCTTCACCGTCACCGGGGTGCTGCTGATCTTCGTCACCGCGGGGATCCTCGCCTACGGGATGCACGACCTGCAGGAGGCCGGGATCGTCCCCGGGCTGACCACCCTCGCGTTCGACGTCAGCGCCGCGGTCCCGCCGGACTCGTGGCACGGCACCTTGTTGAAGGGCATCTTCAACTTCTCCCCGCAGACCACGGTGGCCGAGGCCGTCGTCTGGGTCGCCTACGTAGCGGTCGTCCTACCGCTGTTCCTTCGGCCCCAGCGGACGCGCGCCGCGACCCCCACCACCTGATCTGCTCGAGGAGCACCATGTCCCGCACGTCCCGCGTCGCGGTCCTCGCGACCACAGCCGCCGCGCTCGCGGCCTGCACCAGCACCGCGCCACCACCCACCGGCGACGCCGCGGGCAGCGGGGGCCCGATCTCCGTCGCCGCCGGCGACACCAGCTGCGAGGTCGCCGCCGGCGAGGCGCCGGCCGGCACGATCACGTTCTCCGTGCGCAACACCGGCGACAAGATCACGGAGTTCTACCTCTACGGCACCGGCGGCCGGATCATGGGCGAGGTCGAGAACATCGGCCCCGGCCTCACCCGCGACCTGATCGTCGAGGTCCCGGACGGCGGCAGCTACACCACCGCGTGCAAGCCGGGAATGGTCGGCGACGGGATCCAGGCACCGTTCACCGTCACCGGCACGGCCGCCCGTTCCGTCGACGAGAACACGCGGCTGGCCGAGGCCACCACCGGCTACCACCGGTGGGTCACCTCCCAGATCGAGGCCCTGGTGCCGAAGACGCAGGAGTTCGTCGACGCGGTGAAGGCGGGCGACGCCACGACCGCACAGGCGCTCTTCCCGATCGCCCGGACCTACTGGGAGCGGATCGAGCCGGTCGCCGAGTCCTTCGGCGACATCGACCCGAAGATCGACGGCCGCGAGGACGACGAGCGCGACCCCGGCGTGGAGTTCACCGGCTACCACCGGCTGGAGAAGGACCTGTGGGTCGACGGCCTGCAGCCCGACTCGGCCGCCATGGCCGACCAGCTGATGACCGACATCCGCGATCTGCAGTCCCGGGTCGCCACCGTCGAGCTGACGCCCGTGCAGCTCGCGAACGGGGCGAAGGAGCTGCTCGACGAGGTCGCCACCGGCAAGATCACCGGTGAGGAGGACCGCTACTCACACACCGACCTGTGGGACTTCAAGGCCAACGTCGAGGGTTCGCAGGGCGCGGTGGCCTCGCTCCGGCCGGTGATCGACGAGAAGGATCCGACGCTCGGCCCGGTGCTCGACGAGCAGTTCGCGGCCGTCGACGCGCTGCTGGAGGAGTACCGCGCCGGCGACGGGTACAAGCTCTACACCGACCTCACCGAGGACGACATCCGGCGGATGTCCGAGGCGGTCGACGCGCTGGGCGAGCCGGTCAGCCAGGTCGCGGGGGTCGTCACGTCGTGACAGGACGGCTCTCTCGGCGGCGACTGCTCGGCTGGGCGGGCGCCGGGGCGGCGCTCGCCGGCACCGGCGCCGTCACGGCATGCTCGGCCGAGGCCGCGCCCGTCGCCGAGAGGGTCGTGCCGTTCCGCGGCGACCGGCAGGCCGGCATCATCACGCCCGCGCAGGACCGGCTGCACTTCGTCGCCCTGGACCTCACCACCGACAACCGCGAACGCGTCCGCGCCATGCTGCAGAAGTGGACCACCGCGGCCGAGCGCATGACCGCCGGCGCGGAGACCGCGCCCGGTGGGGCCACAGGTGGCAACCCGGAGAGCCCACCCGCCGACACCGGCGAGGCGCTCGGGCTCCCGGCCACGTCCCTCACGCTGACGTTCGGCGTCGGGCCGGGGTTCTTCGACAAGCTCGGCCTCGACCCCGCACTGCGCCCGCCCGGGCTGGCCGACCTGCCCCATTTCACCCTCGACCAGCTCGACCCGGCCCTGTCCGGCGGCGACCTGTGCATCCAGGCCTGCGCCGACGATCCGCAGGTCGCCGTGCACGCGGTGCGCAACCTCGTGCGGATCGGGTTCGGCACCACGGCCGTGCGCTGGTCGCAGCTGGGATTCGGGCGCACGTCGTCGACGTCCACGGCGCAGGCCACACCGCGCAACCTCTTCGGCTTCAAGGACGGCACCCGCAACCTCAAGGCCGAGGACGGCGCCGAACTGGACCAGCACGTCTGGGTGCAGCCCGGCGACGGGCCGGCGTGGCTCGCGGGCGGCAGCTACCTCGTCGCCCGCCGGATCCGCATGCACATCGAGATCTGGGACCGCACGTCGCTCACCGAGCAGGAGACGATCGTCGGGCGGTCGAAAGGCGAGGGGGCCCCGCTCGGCGCCACCGGCGAGTTCGACACCGCCGACTTCGCCGCGATGGGCGAGGACGGCGAGCCCCGCATCCCGTCGGTCGCGCACATCCGCCTCGCCTCCCCCGAGTCACTGGGTGGCGTGCGGATCCTGCGGCGCGGCTACAACTTCGTCGACGGCAGCGACGGCCAGGGCCACCTCAACGCCGGCCTGTTCTTCCTGGCGTTCATGCGCGACCCGCACGCGCAGTTCGTCCCGATGCAACGCGCCCTGGCCAACGACGACGTGATGATGGAGTACATCGAGCACACCGGCTCCGCCGTCTTCGCCTGCCCACCGGGACTGTCCGAGGGCCAGTACTGGGCCCAACCCCTCGTCGAAGCCTGACCGAGCCTGGCCTTCCCAGGCGAGTCTCGCGTTTGGAAAGGGTGAGTCCCACATTCCGACAGGGCGAGACTCGCGCTGGTGGAAGGCGGGTTCAGGCGGCGGTGGCGGTGGTGTAGCGGTCAGCCGCGGCCCAGACGAGGCGGGCGTAGTCGACGGAGCTGTTGTAGGTGAGCACGCCGTCCCACCAGCCCTCGCCGCTGGCGGTGTCGCGGCCGTCGGCGCAGAGGTAGCGGGCGGCGGCGAGGGCGGCGTCGTCGAGCTGGTGGGGGTCGCGGACGCCGTCGCCGTTGCCGTCGGCGCCGTAGCGGGACCAGGTGCCGGGCAGGAACTGCATCGGGCCGACGGCCCGGTCGAACGTGGCGTCGCCGTCGAGGCGGCCGCCGTCGGTGTCGCGGATCTCGCGCACCCCCGGCGAGCCGTCGAGCGGGACGCCGATGATCCGCGGGCGGGCCACGCCATCGGCGTCCACGCTCGCTCCGCCGAACCGGGCGTGGTCGGACTCGACGCGTCCGATCCCGGCGATGGTGCTCCAGGAGAGGCGGCACTGCGGGGCGGCGGATCGCTGGGCCAGCTCCGCGGCGGCGTAGGCGCGCAGGGCGCGGGCGGGGACTCCGCTGCGCTCTGCGGCGGCGGCGGACCAGTCGGCGAGGTCGGTGACTGCGGCCAGCGGGGGCGGCTGTGGCGCGGGGGTGTCGGGGTCGACGGCTGCCGGGGTGAGGCCGTCGCCTCGCTGCGGGCGCTCGGCTCGATCGTCGCGGCTGTCGCGGGTGGAGAGCACCGAGACCCCGACGAGCACCACCATCGTGACGATTCCGAACACGGCGAGCGCGATCGCGCCTGTGACTCCACCGCTGACTGCACGCCTTGCTCCGCGGCGGCGTCCAGTCACGGACATACGAGGCCCCGGTCGACGAGGTGCAGTCACCCGACCAGGTTAACCACGCGGCGGGTCAGCGCGCCGTCAAGATCGATGGGCGGGCCAGTACCGACGCCACGCGGCGGCGTCGAGGGTGTGCGGGTCGGCGCCGTCGGCCACGGCCGCCTTCTCGGCGGCACGCACCGTGTCGGCGAAGCGGCGAGCGGCGGACCGCAGGTGGGCCTCCGGGTCGACGCCGGCGAGCTTCGCCTGCGCGGCCAGCGCGAACAGCTGCTCCCCCACCCCGGTGCCGGCCGGCAGCAGGTCGGCCGGCAGGTGTGCGCGGGCGGTGCGGCTGGTGAGCTTCGCGGCGAGTGCGACGGCCGGCTGCCCGAGCGGCACGCCGTCCACGCTGGACTCGCGCTGCTTCTCGGCGCGCTTGAGCTCCTCCCAGCGGCGTTCCTGCCGCTCGGCGGTGTCGATCTGTTCGCTGCCGGCGAAGACGTGGGGGTGCCGGCCGACGAGCTTTGCGACGAGGTCTGCCGCGACGTCGTCGATCGTGAACGGGCGCGTGCTGTGCTCGGCGGCCACCCGAGCGTGGAACAGCACCTGCAGCAGCACGTCGCCGAGCTCCTCGCGGACAGCGTCCCGGTCGCCGTCCTCGATCGCCTGGTAGAGCTCGTAGCACTCCTCGATCAGGTACTGCAGCAGCGACTCGTGGGTCTGTTCGGCGTCCCACGGGCACCCGCCGGGTGAGCGCAGCCGGTCCATCACGGCGGTGGCGTCGAGCAGCGCGGCGCCCGGCGGGAGCCCTACGACGTCGGCACCGTCGGCGCCGGCCGGGTCGGTGGTCAGCAGCACCTCGGGGGCTCCGTCGTCGCTCCAGCCGTCGGCTCGGAGCGCGCCCGTGGCGGCGACGATCTCGTCCGGCACGGTGGTGTCGGCGAGCACTCGCTCCGCCGCCCGCAGCGCGGGCACCGCAGCGGCCGGCAGGACACCGGCCCAACGCTCGGGCAGGACGACGACCGTGCGCTGCACCGTCGCGACAGCAGGGCCGGCTCGCCCGTCGGAACTGGTCACCTGTTCGCGCACGGCGCCACCCTCTCACGCTGCGGGCGCCGCTCCGCGCGCTACCTCAGTCGGCGGGGGCGGGCGAGACGATCATGCCCACCTGCTGGTCCTTCGCGACGACACGAAGCTGCACCGGGTCCCACACCCCGTAGCGGGGGTTGACGCGGATGCCGACCTCCTCGGCCATCTGCTGAACGGTGCGCTGCCCGATCGCGGTGAGCTGGGCCTGGCTGAGCGCGCTGAGCGCCGCCGGGTCGGTCGGGACGTCGGTGCGCCTGTCGGTGACCTTGATGACGAGCCAGTTGCCGCTCTGCTGCGCGTCCGCCGGCAAGGCGACGACGGACCCGACCGGCAGCGCGAACACAGGCGTCGCCGCGTCCCCCGGCGAGTTGACGGCCTGCACGGTGATGCCACTGCGCCCGGTCTGGGGGTTCGAGACGAGTGCGTCGGCCTCCGGGCCGCCCGCGGCGAGCGCCTCCGCCTTGGCCTGCGCGTCGTCGCGGGACGTGGCACCGACAAGGTCGACGGTGACCTCCAGGCCGGGGACCTGCCGCAGCGCCAGCTGCGCGGCGATCAGCTTGTCGCGCAACTGCTCACGCAGCGCGTGCAGGTCGTTGAGCGAGCCGTCGAGCAGTGCGTCCGGCCCTCCGTTCTGGCTGATCTGTTCGTCCACCTGCGCGTCGGTGACGACGATGCCCTCCTGCACCGCGCGCCGGGCGAGCAGGTCGTGCACGATCACGTCGGTGACGACGCTGCGGGCGAGGTCGGCGGTGGTGCCGCCCTGGGCCTTGATCTGCGCGATCTGGTCGTCCTTGGCCAGCGCCGCATCGAGCTGTGTCTGGACGCGCTCCAGCGGGACGGCTTCCTCCCCGACGAACACGGCCGTGCCCGCCTGGCTCGGCCCACCGCACCCGCTGACCACCGCACCGATGACGACGACGGCCGCCGCAACCCGTCCCACCTGCATGTGCACGACCGACACCCTCTCACGCTCGGCGTGAGGCCCGGATCAGAGGTCGGCCTGCACGACCAGCGTCGAGCAGACCTTGTCGGCGAACGTCTGCCGCTGCTCGTCCCACAGCGGCCAGAGGTAGCCGAGTCCGAGCGGGAGCCCGTTCAGCAGGTGCGCGACCTGCCGCGCGAACGCCCGGCCGAATCCGACCGGCTCGCCGGTGCTCACGCTGACCAGCCGGGTGCCGAGCACGGACTTGCCGAGGCTCTGGCCCGAGCGGCCCTGCCGGTACCCGCTGTTCCACGCCAGGAAGGCCAACCCGACGAGGGCTGCGCCCGGGTAGACGAGGCCGATCACGACGACGTTCCGCGTGGCGAGCGCCAGGATCAGCACGACGGCCAGCAGCCCACCCGGGATGCCGACGTCGATGAGGAAACCACCGACCCGCTGCCCGTACGACGCGAGCAGCGGGAACCCGTACTGCGCGGGCGGCTGCGGGCGCGCGGCTGCCCCACCGGGGGCCTCTCGACGTGGTGGTTCGGACTCCGGGTGGGGAACGGACACCCCAGGGGATGGCGAGCCTGCGGAGTCGGCGGGGTGGGTCAACACAGCTCTCCGGGCGTCATTGCCCGTCCAGGCCGGTCCCGGAGGGCTCCAGCTGGATGATCGTCACACGCAGCGGTCCGTTACTCCGCGCAGGTGACCGGATGCGCGCTGTCAGACCCGCGCGGCTGCCGGACCGGGTCGATCAGGTCCGTGAGGAGCTTCGCGCACCACTCCAACAGAGCAACATCCCGCAGCGGCGCCCCACCGACGCGACCACTGTCGGTGGGCTTCGGGACGCTGACGATCCGGGCCGCCGGCTTGTAGGTGGCCTTCGGGTGCAGCCGCTTGAGGCGCAGCTGCGCCGAGTCGGGCAGCTCGACGGGCCCGATCCGGATGCCTGTTCCGGCCGCCGCCACCTCGGCGACGCCCAACGCCCGGCACGTCTGCCGGAACGCGGCCACCGCGAGCAGGTTGCGCACCGGAGCGGGCGGCTCGCCGTAGCGGTCGCCGAGCTCCTCCACGATCGCGTCCAGCGCGGCACCGTCCCCGGCCTCGGCGATCTTGCGGTAGACCTCGAGCCGCAGGCGCTCGCCGGTGACGTAGTCGTGCGGCACGTGCGCGTCGACCGGGAGGTCCACCCGCACCTCGGCCAGCTGTTCCTCCTCCTCGCCCTCGCCGGCCCCCGCCTGCTTGCGGAACGCGGCCACGGCCTCGCCGACGAGCCGGATGTAGAGGTCGAACCCGACGCCCGCGATGTGGCCGGACTGCTCCGCGCCGAGGATGTTGCCCGCTCCGCGGATCTCCAGGTCCTTCATGGCGACGGCCGCGCCGGAGCCGAGGTCGGAGTGCTGCGCGATCGTGGCGAGCCGGTCGTGCGCGGTCTCGGTGAGCGGGTGCTCGGGCGGGAACAGGAAGTAGGCGTAGCCCCGCTCACGACCGCGCCCGACGCGGCCGCGCAGCTGGTGCAGCTGCGAGAGCCCGAGCGTGTCGGACCGCTCGACGACCAGCGTGTTGGCGTTGGAGATGTCGAGCCCGTTCTCCACGATCGTGGTGCAGACCAGGACGTCGTACTCGTTGTGCCAGAACCCGTTGACCGTGCGTTCGAGCAGGTCCTCGTTCATCTGCCCGTGCGCGATCGCGACGCGCGCCTCCGGCACGAGGTCGCGGATCTTCCGCGCCGCCCGGTCGATCGTGGAGACCCGGTTGTGGACGTAGAACACCTGGCCGTCGCGCAGCAGCTCCCGGCGGATCGCCGCGGTGACCTGCTTGTCGTCGTAGGCGCCGACGTAGGTGAGCGTGGGGTGGCGGTCCTCGGGCGGGGTGGTGATCGTCGACAGCTCGCGGATCCCGGCGAGGCTCATCTCCAGCGTGCGCGGGATCGGTGTGGCCGAGAGCGTGAGCACGTCGACGTACGTGCGCATCGCCGTGATGTGCTCCTTGTGCTCCACGCCGAAGCGCTGCTCCTCGTCGACGATCACGAGGCCGAGGTCCTTCCACCGCACGCCGGTCTGCAGCAGCCGGTGCGTGCCGACCACGACGTCGACCGTGCCGTCGGCGAGGCCCTCGATCGTCTGCTTCGCCTCCATGTTGTCGGTGAACCGGGAGAGCCCCTTGACCGTGACGGGGAACGCGCGCATCCGGTCGGCGAAGGTCTGCAGGTGCTGGGTGGCGAGCAGCGTGGTGGGCACGAGCACGGCCACCTGCTTGCCGTCCTGCACCGCCTTGAACGCCGCGCGCACCGCGATCTCGGTCTTGCCGAACCCGACGTCGCCGGAGACCACGCGGTCCATCGGGACCGCCCGCTCCATGTCCTGCTTGACCTCCTCGATGGCGGCGAGCTGGTCGGGCGTCTCGGTGTACGGGAACGCGTCCTCCAGCTCGCGCTGCCACGGGGTGTCCTTGCCGAACGCGTGACCGGGCGAGGACTGGCGCGCGGCGTAGAGCTGCACGAGCTGCGCCGCGATCTGCCGGACGGCCTTGCGCGCGCGCCCCTTGGTCTTGGCCCAGTCGGCGCCGCCGAGCTTGTTGAGCGAGGGCACCTCGCCGCCGACGTAGCGGCTGACCTCGTCGAGCGAGTCGGTGGGGACGAAGAGCCGGTCGGCGGGCTGGCCACGCTTCGAGCTCGCGTACTCCAGCACCAGGTACTCGCGGGTGGCTCCGCTGACCGTGCGCTCGCGCATCTCGACGAACCGGCCGATGCCGTGCTGGCCGTGCACCACGTAGTCGCCGGGCTGCAGCGTGACCAGGTCGACGGCGTTGCGGCGGCGCGACGCGAGCTTGCGCGGCTCGGTGCCGGCGGCGCGGTTGCCGGTGAGGTCGGCCTCGGTGAGCAGGACGAGCCCGCGCGTGGTGAAGCCCTCGGTGAGCCGCCCGCAGGTGACGGTGACCAGGCCCGGCTCCGGGGCGCCCACCAGCTCCTCGACGTGCTTGGCCGGCACGTCCGCCTCACGCAGCTGCTCCAGCGAGCGCTGGGCGGTGCCGTGCCCGGCGACGACGAGCACGGCGGTGCCGCCGGTGGCGACGTGGGCCCGCAGGTCGATGAGCGCGCGGTCGATGTCGCCGCGGTAGCTCTCCACCTCGTGCACGGCCGGCGCGAGCACGTCCTCGCGCCCGGACACCAGCGGGCTGAGCGTGACGACCGGCCGGCCCGCGGCCGATGAGTGCTCCAGCACCTCACCGAGGTCGCGGTAGGCAGATGCGCCGACGTCGATCGGCGAGTGGCCACCGACGCCCGCGGCGAACCAGCTGGCCTCCAGGAACTCCTGGCCCGTGCGCACGAGGTCGGCGCTGCGGGTGCGGATGCGCTCCGGGTCGGCGAGCAGTACGACCGATCCGGCCGGCAGCAGGTCGGTGAGCAGCTCCAGCTCGCCCGCGACCAGCGCGGGTACCAGCGACTCCATCCCCTCGCTCGGGATGCCCTCGGCCAGGTGCTCCAGGAGCTCCCGCAGCTGCGGGTTGTTCTCGTGGACGCGCGCGAGCGCGGCGGCGCGCTCCCGCACCGGCTCGGTGAGCAGCAGCTCCCGGCAGCCGGGCGCCAGCAGCTCCTCGACCGGCACGACCGAGCGCTGGTCGGCCACGGAGAACGAGCGCAGCTCGCTCACCTCGTCGCCCCAGAACTCGACCCGCACCGGGTGCTCGGCCGTGGGCGGGAAGATGTCGACGATGCCGCCGCGAACGGCGAACTCGCCACGCGCGGTGACCATCTCCACCCGCGTGTAGGCGAGCTCGACGAGCCGGACGAGCAGGGCGTCGAAGTCGTGGGTGTCGCCGACGCGCAGCCGGACCGGGTCGAGCCGGCCGAGGCCGGGCGCGATCGGCTGGATCAAGCTGCGTGTCGCCGCGACCACCACGCGGGGGGCCACCTCCGGCACCGCGAGCCGGCGGAAGATGTCCAGGCGACGGCCCACGGTGTCCGGCCGCGGGGAGAGCCGCTCGTGCGGCAGCGTCTCCCACGACGGGAGCACGGCCACGGCGTCGGTGCCGAGCAGGTCGGCGACCGCGGCGCCCGCGTCCTCGGCCTCGCGGTCGGTGGCCGTGACGACGAGAACGGTGCGCCCGGCGCCGCCGTCGCCCACGGCCGTGCCGAAGGACGCGGCGAGGAACGGCCGAAGCGCCGCCGGGCCCTCCACACTCACGGCGGGCACGTCGTCGGCACGGGTGTCGCGGACGGCCTCGACCACCGCGCGCAGATCTGGCTCGGACAGGTGGAATGTGAGAAGACCGGAGAGCTTGGCCACGTTCGAGGACCCTCGCAAGGCAGAAGAAGCGCGCGCAGAGCAGACCCCTGCCCCGGATGCTCCCCCGGGTGGGGCCTGGTATCCAGCCTACGCCGAGCGCTTCCCCGCCGGTGAATGGCAGCATCGAGGGCCATGACCGACCTGTCGAAGCTGCCGGCCGTCGACCCCGAGGTGCCCAACGCCGCCCGCATGTACGACTACTTCCTGGGCGGATCGCACAACTTCGCGGCCGACCGGGCCGCCGTCGACCAGATCAAGCTCGTCATGCCGTTCGCGGCACAGGTGATCCATGCGAACCGGTACTTCCTGGGTCGGGCCGTGCGGTACTGCGCGCGGGAGGGGATGGACCAGTTCCTCGACCTCGGCTCCGGCATCCCGACCGTCGGCAACGTCCACGAGGCGGCGCGGACGATCGACCCGGCCGCGCGGGTGGCCTACGTCGACAACGAGCCGGTGACCGTGGCCTCGGCCACGGCGCTGCTCGACGGCGATCCGCTCGCCACGATCACCGCCGCGGACCTGCGGGAACCCGACGCCGTGTTCGACGCACCCGGCGTCCGCGAGTTTCTCGACCTGTCCCGTCCGGTCGCGCTGCTGACGGTCTCCGTGCTGCAGTTCGTGCACGACGACGACGAGGCGGTCGGCCTCGTCGAGAAGTACCGGAGCCGGCTGGCACCCGGCAGCATGCACGTGCTCTCCCACGTGACGGGCGACCACGACACGACCGAGCTGACGGCGGCCGAGGACGTGTACCGGGCCACCGCCAATCCGGGAAGGCTCCGCTCGCGGGAGCAGGTCGCCGCGCTGCTCGGCGACATCGAGCTCGTGGAGCCGGGAATCGCGGACGTCACCGAGTGGCGCCCGGAGGACATGATCGGCGGTCAGCACCGAGGACTGTGGGCAGCCGTCGGACGCATCGGCTGAGTGTCGGTACCCGAGATCCGCCCCGCACCGGCAACATCGTCGGCATGACCGACCTGTCGAAGCTGCCGGCCGTCGACCCCGAGGTGCCCAACGCCGCCCGCATGTACGACTACTTCCTGGGCGGATCGCACAACTTCGCGGCCGACCGCGCCGCCGCCGAGCAGGTCAAAGCGGCCATCCCGTACGCCGTGGACGTGGCCCGGGCGAACCGGTTCTTCCTGCACCGAGCGGTGCGCTTCTGCATCGACGAGGGCATCGACCAGTTCCTCGACCTCGGCTCCGGCATCCCGACGGTCGGCAACGTGCACGAGGCCGCACAGGCGGCCAACCCCGCGGCACGGGTCGCCTACGTCGACAACGAGCCGGTCACCGTCGCGTCTGCGTCGGCGCTGCTCGAGAACGAGCCCCTCGCCACCATCACGATGGCCGACGTCCGCGACCCGGAGGCCGTCTTCGGCGCCCCCGGGGTGCGCGACCTGCTCGACCTCAGCCGCCCGGTCGCCCTGCTGATGGTGGCCGTGCTCCCCTTCGTCGCCGACGAGGACGACCCGGTTGCACTCGCCGAGCGCTACCGCAGCCGGCTCGCCCCCGGCAGCCTCCAGGTGCTGTCGCACGGGACGAACGACCACGACCCGGCCGACATGCCCGGCCTGACGAAGGTCTACCGCTCGACCGCCAACCCCGTCACGCTCCGCACGAGGGACGAGGTCGCCGCGATGCTGCGCGGCACCGAACTGGTCGAGCCCGGCCTCGTGGACGCCACGGAATGGCGCCCGGAGGACACGGTCGGCGACCAGCACCGCGGCATGTGGGCGGCCGTGGGCCGCATCCGCTGATGCTGAGCGCCGGCGCCGCATCGGTGGGGTGGGGGGGGGGGGGGGGAGCGATCGGCCCTCTGCTCGCATCTCGGTCGACGAGCGGCGGGCTCGGCGCCTACTCCGGCGGCAGGGTCCAGAGGCCGCGGGGCTTCCGGGTGTCGTTCCCCGGACGGCCGGTTCACGGCTTCCTTGACGAACCACCATCCCTCGGCCTCGCTCTCCGCCCAGCCGTGCGAGGTCTTGCCCTCGTCCAGCACCACCGTCCACCGGTACCGGTCGGCACGCTCGCTCCACGTCACGGACGCCCGGCCCTGCTGACGGACGATCATCAGGCGCGCCTCCGCCTCGTCCGGTGCCTCGCCCATCGCGAACCCGCCCCCCGGTAACTCGTCTCATCCAGTACGCCATGTCCGGCACCCTACCGGGCATCCGTGGACATTCAGCCCTAAGATGGTATCTTCAACACGATACCGAGGTCATTGAGCTACCTCCGGGCCAGTACCCGACCTAACGTGGACAG
>CAWFMI010000003.1:0-19174 GCA_963816995.1 uncultured Actinomycetota bacterium | reverse complement strand
CAGGGGAGCAGCTCGTCCGCCTTGCTGGCGACCATCACGTTCCTCCTCGGATCGGCTCCATCCGTGCCAGTGAACGGCGGCGAGCTCGATAAGTCAAGCGACTGCTTTAATTCGATGGTGTGCCGAGATGGCGGTGAGCGCGGTTCCTGGAAGATCGAACAGCCTTCAGTGCCATCTCGGCACATGATCAAGACGACGGGCCTCAGCGCCGACACCCGGGGCGTTTACCTGATCAAGAAACCGTCGCGCGGGCGCGCCGTTCCCGACTTGTAGCGGACGGCGAACCCAGACCGGCGGGATTCGCCGTGATTCACCCGTCCGTCCTGACCTCGCGCCTGTGGAGGTGGTCGGGTTGGCAGAACTACCGATCCCCGTGGTTGCGTTGCCGGCCGTCCCCGGCGCGGGCACAGGCCCGTCGTTGACGAGACCGCCCCCGTCGCGTGCGTGGGGACTGGCTGTGGTCCCGATCCGTCCGCGCAAGGTGAGCATCGGACGTCGCGTGAGATCCACTCGGCAGTCCGGGAGGAGGGCAACCCGGGTCGCTCGTCGAGGGCCACCAGGGCGTGTCTGCCCGGGTCGCGTAGTGGCTGCCGATGATCACTCGCGCAGCTCGGTCCGTGGTCACTCGCGATCACTGTTCGGGACCACAAAATAGTTGCGTATGCACCCGGCAGCGACGGACTCGTCCAGAACCGCCGTGCCCCCGCGTCGGGGACGGCTGTCCGCGCAACCACGGGGTTCGGTAGTTCTGCCCACTCGGCCATCTGCACAGGTGCCAGGGTCGACGCGAACCGGGGTGAACCCCACCAGGGCCCAGTGGTGTGGGTCCGCCGTCCGGCCCGGGTCGGGGACGGCGCGCCAACAGACACGCTTGATCGTTCCGAGACCCGGGGTAGCGCCCTGAGCAGGGCGTTCGACCGTCACCTCGGAACGATCATCAGCCGCCCGGGTCCACCACCGACCACTGATCGCGTTCGGACTGCTCGATCAGGGCGTCGACTCTCGCACCTGGAGCGTCGGGGTGATGGCGATGCTGCGTGGGCCGCGCCCCGCCGGTTCGAGGAGGAGGCGCACGCACTCGTCCGCCATGGCGTCCCACTGTTGCCGCACGGTGGTCAGGGGTGGGTCGGCGATCGCGGCGAAGGAGATGTCGTCGAAGCCCGTGACGGCCACGTCGCCGGGCACGGTCGCGCCCCGCTGGCGCAGCCCGCGGAGCACGCCGAGCGCGATGGCGTCGTTGCCGCACACGATGCCGTCCACCGCGTCGAGGTCGACCTGACCCGCGGCCGCGATTCCCCATTCCACCTCGAAGCTCCCGAGTAGGGGTGCCTGCGCCGCGGCCAGTCCGTGCCGGCGCAGGGCTGCGGTCACGGCGTCCAGCCGGGCCTGTGCCGAGTAGTTCGTCAGTTCGGAGCTGATGAACGTCAGCCGTCGTCGGCCCGCCGCCACCAGGTGGTCGACGACCTGGGCGAACCCCGCCGCGTCGTCGACGCCCACCCAGTCGGTGAGCGAGCCGTCGACGCGCCGGTCCACCTGGATGATCGGCAGCTGTCCCACGAGCGCCTTCACCGCGGGGATGCTCGCGGTGTGGTCGTACGGGCTGATGATCACGCCGTCGACCTGGCGCTCGACGAGCGCCCGCAGGCGGCGTGCCTCCACGTCGACGTCGCGTTGCGAGTCGCAGAGGAAAAGCTCCAGGCCCTCGCTCGCCAGTCGCCGCTCGACGGCCTCCACGAGGGCGGGGAAGAACGGGTTGGAGATCTGCGGCACGAGCATGCCGATCGTGCCGGAGCGCTGGGTGCGCAGCGCGCGGGCGACGGCGTTGTAGCGGTAGCCCAGCTGCTCGGCGGCCGCCAGTACCTTCCTCGCCGACTCGGGCTGCACGGCGCGCGAGCGCGACAGCACGCGCGACACCGTGGACGTGGACACCCCTGCGAGCTCGGCGACGTCGTGGATCGTGGCCATGGCTCCCCGGTTGGTAATCGTTTGCCGGCATGTTAACTGCGGCTCTGCCTTGACGACAGGGGTCGGATCCTCTTACTCTCCGCCGCAATCCTGGCAATCGTTTGCCAAGCCCTCGATGGAGGCATCATGCGAATCGGGCGTCTACGCGCCGCGGCCGTCGGTGTGGCCGCGGTGGCGACTCTGCTGGCGGGATGCTCCCGCGACGACCAGCCCGCGGTGGCGCCGAGCGACGCCGGTGCCTCGGACGGTGTGGTGAAGGTCGGCCTCGTGCAGATCAACCAGCAGGCGATCTTCTTCAACCAGATGAACGAGGGCGCCCAGCAGGCGGCGGACGAGGCCGGCGTCGAGCTGACGATCTTCAACGCCAACGACGACCCGGTGCAGCAGAACCAGGCCGTGCAGAACTTCGTGCAGCAGGGCTTCGACGCGGTGATCGTGGTGGCGATCGACGTCGAGGGCATCAAGCCGGCGATCCAGCAGGCGGCAGGCGCGGGGCTGAAGGTGATCGCGGTCGACGCGATCGTCGACGACCCGGCGGTGAACGTGCAGGTCGGCGTGGACAACGCGGCGGCGGGCAAGCAGATCGGCGACTTCGTCAACACCTACGCCAAGGACAACGGCATCCAGCCGAGCATCGGCGTGGTCGGTGCGCTCAACTCCTACATCCAGAACCTGCGCAAGGACAGCTTCGACGAGACCGTCACCACGGCCGGCGCACAGGTCGTGCAGACCGTCGACGGCAAGAACACCCAGGAGGGCGCGGCCACGGCGGCCGAGAACCTGCTCACCGCGCAGCCGGGGATGAACATCGTCTACGCCACGGGTGAACCCGCACTGCTGGGCACGGTGGCGGCGGTGCAGAGCAACGGTGCCGCGGGCCGGCTGAAGGTGTTCGGCTGGGACCTCACGAAGCAGGCGATCGACGGCATCGACGCCGGTTTCGTCGCGGGTGTCGTGCAGCAGGACCCGAAGACCGAGGGTGTGGAGGCCGTCAAGGCCGCGAAGTCACTGGTGGACGGCCAGCAGGTCGGCAAGCAGGTCGATGTCCCGATCACGATCGTCACGAAGGACAACGTGGCCCCGTACCGGGAGATCTTCAGCTGATGGAGCCCGACCACCGCGTGGAGCTCGTCGACGTCCGCAAGCGCTACGGGATGATCGACGCGCTGCGCGGCATCACGATCCGGGTGCGGCCCGGCGAGGTGCTCGGCCTCGTCGGCGACAACGCCGCGGGCAAGTCCACCGCGATGAAGATCCTCTCCGGCGCGGTGATCCCGGACTCCGGGGAGATCCGGGTGAACGGGGAGCGGGTCGCGTTCACCACGCCGCGCGAGGCGCGCGACGCGGGGATCGGCATGGTGTACCAGGACCTGGCGCTCTGCGATGACCTCGACGTCGCGTCGAACCTGTTCCTCGGCCGGGAACCCCGTACCGGCGCCGGGATGTTCCTGGACAAGCGCCGCATGCACGCCGAGGCCCGCCGCCAGCTCGACGCGCTGAACATCCGCATCCCGTTGACGAACGTGCTCGTGCGCAACCTGTCGGGCGGTCAGCGGCAGGCGGTCGCGATTGCTCGGGCGGTGTCGTTCGACCCGCAGGTGCTGATCCTCGACGAGCCGACGGCCGCGCTCGCGGTGACCGAGGTGGAGACGGTGCTGGAGCTCATCCGCACCGTGTCCACGCGCGGCGTCAGCGTCATCCTGATCACGCACCGGCTGCAGGACCTCTTCCGCGTGTGCGGCCGGCTCACCGTGATGTACGAGGGCACGGTGCGGGCCGATCTCGATGCCGCCACGACCAGCCTCGACGAGCTGGTCGCGCAGATCGTCGGTCACGGGGAGGCGAGCGGGCCGGTGCCGGCCTGCGGGGGAGGCGCGCAGGGAGCGAGGAACGAGTGACCGAGCACCGGAGGAGCAGGACGGCACCTGAAGGGCCCACGAGCAGCCGGAGCGGAGCGGAGGCCATGGAACAGGGCGTGATCACCAGCGATCGGGTCGTGACGACCCGGTCGGCGCGCACGCACGCGTTCCTCGGTACGCACATCCAGACCGTCGCGATCGGCGCGATGCTGCTGGTGGTGCTCGTCGTGTTCGCGGCCACCGCCGACACGTTCCTCTCCGTCGAGAACGTGCTCAGCGTGCTCCGGCAGAACAGCCCGGCGCTGATCGTGGCCGTGCTGATGACGTTCGTGATCACGACGGGCGGTATCGACCTGTCGGTCGGTTCCGTGCTCGCGCTGTCGGGGGCGCTGCTCGGCATCCTGATCTCGGCGGGGATCGACCCGACGCTCGCGTTCCTCGTGGTGCTCCTGCTCGGCGCGGTGGTGGGGGCCGTCAACGGCTGGTTCGCCCACTACCAGGGGATCCCGGCGTTCATCGTCACGCTCGCGATGCTCGGGATCATCCGCGGCACCGCGCTGCGGGCCACCGACGGCTACTCGATCTCGATCCCCAAGGAGAGCTGGGTCGGGTTCCTCGGGCAGGGCCGGATCGCCGGCGTGCCCGTCCAGGCGGTGATCGCGATCGTCATCGCGATCGTCGGGTGGGTGGTGTTCACGAAGACCCCGTTCGGCCAGTACGTCACCGGCCTCGGCAGCAACCGCGAGTCGCTGCGGCGGGCGGGCGTCAACGTCCGGCTGGTCGGGTTCACCGTCTTCGTGCTGGTCGGGGTGGCTGCCGCGCTCGCCGGCATCCTCGTGGCGATGCGGCTGGGGAGCGGCTCGGCCAACCAGGGCGTGAACTTCGAGCTGGCCGTCATCACGGCGGTGGTGCTCGGCGGCACCAACCTCTTCGGCGGACGTGGCACCGTGCTCGGCACCGTGCTCGGCGTGCTGACGCTGGGGTTCATCGAGAACGGGCTCCAGCTCGCGCACGTGAGCCCGTTCTACGTGCAGATCGTGCAGGGCGCGATCCTGCTCGCGGCGATCCTGGCCAACGCCAAGCTGTTCAGCCGGTTCACGGTGGCGAGATGACCGGGACGACGGTAACGACCGTCACCGGTGCGATCGACGCCGGCGAGCTGGGCGTCACGCTCATGCACGAGCACCTGCTCAACGACTGCTCGTCCTGCTGGAACCCGCCCGGGCCCGAGGACGTCGAGGGGCTCGAGATCGCGGAGTCGCCGGTGCGGATGGAGTTCCTCGGCCGGCTCCGCAACGACCCGTTCCTGTCGGCGGACAACTGCCGGCTCGACGACGTCGACACCGCGATCGCCGAGGCGGGCCGGTTCGCGGCCGCGGGCGGCCACACGATCGTCGAGCAGACGTGCGCGGGCATCGGGCGCGATCCGCGCGGGCTGGTGCGGGTCGCCGAGTCGACCGGTCTGAACGTCGTGATGGGCTGCGGGTTCTACCTGGAGCCGAGCCACCCGTCGGGCGTGCGCGGGATGAGTGTCGAGGCTGTGGCGGAGCACATCGAGCGGGAGATCCACGACGGCGTGGACGGCGTCCGGCCGGGGATCATCGGCGAGATCGGCGTCTCGGCGGCGTTCACCCTCGAGGAGGAGAAGGTGCTGCGGGGCGCCGCTCGGGCGCAGGTGCGCACCGGGCTGCCGCTCTCGGTGCACCTGCCCGGCTGGGAGCGGCACGGCCACCGCGTCCTCGACGTCACGGCCGAGGAGGGCGCCGACCCGGCCGCCACGGTGCTCTGCCACATGAACCCCAGCCTCGACGACCTCGGGTACCAGCACTCCCTCGCCGAGCGGGGGGCCTGGCTCGAGTACGACATGGTGGGCCTGGAGTTCTACTTCGCCGACCAGGAGGCGCAGTCGCCCTCCGACGACGAGAACGCCCGCGCGATCGCCGCCCTGATCGAGGCCGGCTTCGGCGAGCAGCTGCTGATCTCCGGCGACGTCTTCATCAAGACCATGCTCGTGCGCTACGGCGGCTACGGGTACGACCACCTGCTCACGAGCTTCCCCGCTCGACTCCACCGGCACGGAGCCTCCCCGGTGGACGTCGAACGGCTGCTCGTCCACAACCCGGCCGCCGTCTTCGGCGCCGCGAAAGGAGCCCACTCATGACCAGCGTGCTCGTCGCCGGCGAGTCGTGGGTGAGTGAGTCGACGCACTACAAGGGCTTCGACTCGTTCACCTCCGTCACCTTCCACACGGGGGTCGACCCGCTGCGCGACGCGCTGACCGCCGCCGGCATCGAGGTGACCCACATGCCGGCACACGACGTGCCGGCGCGGTTCCCGTCGAGCGTCGGGGAGCTCTCCGCGTACGACGTCGTGATCCTCTCCGACATCGGGGCCAACTCGATCCTGCTGCACCCCGACACCTGGATCGAGGGCAAGCGCAGGCCCAACCGGCTCGCCGTGCTCGCCGAGTGGGTCCGCGGAGGGGGCGGACTCGCGATGGCGGGCGGGTACCTGAGTTTTCAGGGTTTCGAGGGCAAGGGCTTCTTCCGCGGCACCCCGGTCGACGACGTGCTGCCGAGCGTCATCTCGCCGTACGACGACCGGGTGGAGACCCCGGAGGGCGTCGACCCGAAGGTCGTCGACGCGAGCCACCCCGTCCTGTCCGGCGTGGACGGCGAGTGGCCGTTCCTCCTCGGCTACAACCGCTTCGCCGTCAAGAACGACGTGCAGGTGCTGGCGGAGATCGCCGGTGACCCGCTCCTGGCCGTGCGTGGGGTCGGCCAGGGGCGCACGCTGGCCTGGGCGTCCGACATCGGGCCGCACTGGTGCCCCACGGAGTTCGTGGAATGGCCGGGGTACGCCACGCTGTTCGCGAACGCGGTGCGCTGGTTGGCTCGCGAGTCGTGACGCCGATCATCCTCGACTGCGACCCAGGGCACGACGACGCGATCGCGATCATGCTGGCCGCCGGCGACCCGGCCGTCGACCTGCTCGCGATCACCACGGTGGCCGGCAACCAGACGCTCGACAAGACCACGCTCAACGCGCTGCGCGTCTGCACGCTCGCCGGCATCCACGACGTGCCCGTGGCTGCCGGCTGCGCGCGCCCGCTGACCCGGCCGCTGCAGATCGCCGAGGACGTGCACGGCGAGTCCGGGCTGGACGGGCCGCGCTTCGGTGCGCCGACGGTGCAGGCGCTCGACGAGCACGCCGTGGACCTGATGCACCGCGTCCTGCAGGAACACCCGGAGCCGGTGACGCTCGTGCCCACCGGGCCGCTGACCAACATCGCCCTGCTGCTGACCCGCTACCCGGACGACGTGGCGCGGATCCGCGAGATCGTGCTGATGGGCGGCTCGACCGAGCGCGGCAACGTCGGCCCGTACGCCGAGTTCAACATCTTCGTCGACCCCGAGGCGGCGGCGATCGTGTTCGGCAGTGGCGTGCCGGTGACACCGGGGGACGGTAAGCCGGCGGAGCTTGCGGAGCCGGCTGGGGTGGGTCTGACAATGTGCGGGCTGAACGTCACGCACCAGGCGCTGGTCACGCCGGAGGTAGTGGCGCGGCTCCACGCACTCGGTGGCGAGCTCGGGCCGGTGTGCGCGGAGCTCATGACGTTCTTCGCCTCGACGTACAAGACGCTGTGGGGCTTCGAGTCGCCGCCTCTGCACGACCCGGTTGCGGTGGCGCGGGTGATCGACCCGACGCTGGTGGAGTGCGTGGACGTGCACGTGGCGATCGAGGTCTCGGGCGAGCACACCCGCGGCGCCACGGTCGTCGACCTGCACGGCTACCTGGGCAAGGCCCCGAACGCGAAGGTGGCCGTCGGGCTCGACGTGCCCCGGTTCTGGGAGCGGCTGATCGCTGCGCTGGGCAACCTGAATCCGACGAACGGCGCGTTCGTCGGATAGGTTCCGACGAACGCGCCGTTCGTCGGAATGGGCGAGCGCGCTCACCTCTGACGCGGGTCCGGCGGATGCGTCTGCTGGGCGCGCAGGGCCAGGCGGGCCACCGGGCACGGCCATGTCGTGACGGTCGTGAGGCATCCGCGGCAGCGCCCGTCGCGCAGCCGCCGGTGGATCTTCAGCACCCGTTCCACGCCGCCGTTCTGCTGCGCCATGAACTGGACGGCGGCGTCGACGCCCGTGACGGGGAGGTCAGCCATCGCGGCGCGCCCGGCAACGGAGGCGCCGCAGCCGGCGCACCGACGGCGCCGGCCGCGGGCTGCAGAGCGGGCACGGCCGTCCCGGCTCCTGGGCCAGCCCGGCGCTGACGACGATCGCGCCGCAGCGGGCGGTGTAGCGACCGGACCGCGAGGCGGCGAACACCCTCTCCTCGATGAGGTGATCGCACCGGTCGAGGGCGGTGACCGTCACCGAGCAGCTCGTACTGGATGGCACGTGCGCTGACTCTGTCGGCATCATCACGCCATAGAAGACGCATATGCGAGTTCGTAAGTAGCACCCCGGGTGTGCCTGCCAGTGGTTGGTGGGCCTCACTCCTCACTCATGGCTCAGAGCCCGACCGTCCGCCGCCTCCAGCTCGGTCGCGAACTGCGCCGACTCCGCGAGAGCGCAGGCGTTGCCCGCGAGGCCGCCGCGGAGGAGCTCGAATGCGACGTCTCGAAGATCAGCAAGATCGAGACCGGCAAGCAGACGCTCCAGGCCGCGGAGGTCCGGGCGCTGCTGCGGCTCTACGGCGTCGAGCCGGAGGAGTCGGAGCAGGTCCTCGTGGTTGCGCGCGAGGCTCGTAAGCGGGAGTCGCACCGGGTGCCGGAGTGGGTGCGGGCCTACGTCGGTCTGGAGGCCGAGGCCGTCGAGATCAAGACGTGGGACATCGAGCTGGTGCCGGGGTTGTTCCAGACCGAGCCCTACATCCGAGCAGTGACGCGGGCGGCGGATCCCACCCGCGACCCGGCGGAGGTCGACCGCCTGGTGGCGATCCGGCAGGAACGCCAAGCTCGTCTGTTCGGCGACGGTCCGCCGCAGCTCTGGGTCGTGATCAACGAGGCGGTCATCCGCCGGATCGTGGGTGGACCCGAGGTCATGCGCGAGCAGCTGGAGCGGCTGCGCGAGCTGGCCGATCTCCCGACCGTGTCGTTGCAGGTGCTGCCCTTCAGTGCCGGGGCCCACGCGGCGATGGGCTCCTCGTTCCACATCCTCCGGCTCCCCGAGCCAGGCGCTCAGGTCGCTTATCTGGAAGACCTGTGGAGCGCCGAGTACGTCGACCGCGAAGCCCAGGTCGCCGCCTACAATCAGGTGTTCGATCGCCTCTGCATGTCCGCGCTCGACGCGGCGGAGACGATGAGCCTGATCGAGAGGGCGATGGGTGAGTCCGATGACCGACCTGGCGGGCGCCGTCTGGCGTAAGTCCAGCCGGAGCAACGGCAACGGCGGTGCCTGCGTCGAGGTGGCCGACCTGCCGGACGGGTCGCGGGCCGTGCGGGACAGCAAGGACCGCGGTGGTCCGACCCTGCTGTTCACCCCCGCGGAGTGGCAGGCGTTCGTCGCGGGCGTGAAGCTGGGCGAGTTCGACTAGGGGCCTCCGCGACCGCTGGCCGGCTTCCGACGAACGGCGCGTTCGTCGGAACCTAGTAGTACAGCCGGACTTCGTGATCTTGCCGGTGGCCGGGTCGCGGTCACCGGCCGAGCGAGCTCCATCCGCTGCCCGGCAGGTCCTGCGAGCCGACCCGCGGGCCGGCTCGTGATCAGCAGACGTGGCTGCAGGACGCCAGGACCATCGCTCCCACCACTCCTGGCGGGCGAAGCCGGGGCGTGATCACCGGCTCGGTGCCTGGGCGGCCACATCCGGCCGGCCCCGCACCCAACCGACGATCACCAGACGGGGGCGCGCCCCCGGCCGGGCGCGATCTGCCGCTCGCCTCGACGTCGGCGGCGGCCACGGCCCGGGGGATGGGCCGGCCGGATCACCGGCTCGCTCCGGCCTGGTGCTCCGCATCTGCTGCATGGTCAAGTCGACGCCATGGGTCGCCACCGCGCCGGCCACACCCATGGGGTCGACTTGACCATGAAAAGTCGGGTTGGCGCGCCGTCCCCGACCCGGGCTGCGAGCCGGTCGCGCACGACCCTCCTGCCTTCCGCGCATTCCACCCGCTCGCCTCGACCTCCCCCTTTGGGGACGGGGCTGGGTGGGCGGAACTACCGAACCCGTGGTCACCGTGGCGGCCGTCCCCGACCCGCTGGCACGCCAGTTCCCGACCGGACCGTCGCCGCTGGGTGCCACTCGACCGGCTGTGGTCCCGTTGCCGCCCGCGCAGGGTAGGCATCGGATGCTCGCCTTGAGATCAACTCCAGGTCCGGGATCATGGGAGGCACGTGCGCGGCCCCGGGGCCCGAACCGGGAACGGCCACGACACCATGTGCCGTGCGGCGCCGGGGCGCGTTCTGCTGGAGGTGGGTTCCCGGGCCGGGCGGGGGTGATCACCGGCTCGGTGCGTGGGCGGCCACATCCGGCCGGTCGTGCACCCAACCAGTGATCACCGGACCGGTGACCACCGGCTCGGTGCGTAGGCGGCCACATCCGGCCGGTCATGCACCCAACCGGTGATCACCGGACCGGTGCCGCGCCGGGGCCGGCTCTGCTCGGCCACACCTGCATGATCCGCGGTTTCGGTTGCCTGGTGCTGTGAGGGGAGCTGCTGCCAACCGATACTCGCGATCATCACCCGCTCGTTGCCCGGTCTCGGGTGTGCACGGTCGTGGTGAGAGCCGTGGACACCCGAAACTCGAGATCACCGGCCCACGCGACACCGATCAGCGGCATGATCACGATCTACCGGCCTCAGCAAGCTAGGCGACGAACGCGCCGTTCGTCGGAATGCGGATCCGAGCGTGCTCGTCAGGTCTCCAGCTCGGTCGGCGTTCCGATCTGCAGCCAGCGGATACTGCGTCCCACTTCCGCCGGGGCGTTCGCGAACTCGCGCTCGATCGCCGCACGCGGCTGCTGGAAGTGCTTCCAGCCCTCGTAGTGGACGGGGATCGTCGTGTGCGGGCGGACGAGCCGGCACAGCTCGACGGCGTGGCGGGCGGTCATCGTGTACCGCACGGGCCCGGTCACCGGGAACCGGACGCCGCCGAGGTGCAGCAGCGCGATGCCGACCCGCAGCCGGTCGGCGACCTCGCGGACCCCGCCGTACAGGACGGTGTCGCCCGAGATCCACACCGCCCCGTGCCGCTGGCCGGGCCAGTGCAGCGCGAAGCCGATCACGTCGCCGACGATCGGCCCCGACAGCGGCGGGCCGTGCCGGCACGGGGTGGTCGTCACCTCGATGGTCGGCCGGCCGGGGTGCTCGAGCCGCGTCGACGACCACGGCGCGAGCCCTCGCGCGTTGCCGCCCAGCCGCGCGGCTCCCGACGCCGTTGTCAGGACCGTGCCCGCCGACGGGAGCAGGGCGCGGCCGGCGTCATCGAGGTTGTCGCCGTGGTGGTCGTGCGTCAGCAGCACCGCGTCGATCGGCCCGAGCGCGTCGGCGCCGACCGCCGGGCCGACCAGCTTGCGGGACGACGTGCCCCAGCCGAACGCGTACCGGCGGCCGGGTGGGTCGAACGTCGGGTCGGTGAGGATCCGCCACCCGCCGACCTCGACGATCGCGGTCGGCCCGCCGACGTGCGTGACGCGGAGCCCCGTCACTGCCGGGCGTGCGCCAGTGCCCAGTCGAGGACGTGATCGGCGATTTTCTCCCAGCCCTCCTGCGCGGGCAGGAGGTGGGCGAAGCCCGTGTACTCCATGGTCTCGGTGACGGTGTTCGACTTGTAGTGCTTGGCGTTGGACTGCTGCACGGCCGGCGGCATGATGTGGTCCTCCCCGCCGGAGACGAAGAGCAGCGGCGCGCGGTCGTCGTTGTGGTAGTCCACCCAGGTGTCCTGGTGGCCGGGCTGGAAGTTCGCCAGCACGCCACCCCAGAGGATCGCGCCGCTGGCCGGGATGTGGTAGCGCTCGTAGAGGGCGCGGGCCTCCTCCTCGCTGAAGGTGTTGGTGAAGGCGTAGCGCCATTCGTCGAACGAGAGGCCGACCGCCCGGTGCCGGTTGGCGGGGTTCTTCAGCACCGGCAGCGTGGCTTTCACCTGCGACAGCGGCAGGACCCGCACCCCCTCGGTCGGTGCGGAGTTGAGTGCCACGCCCGCGGCGCCGAGGCCGTGGTCGAGCAGGATCTGGGTGAACGCGCCGCCTGCGGAGTGCCCCACGATGATCGGCGGCGCCGGCAGCTCCTCGATCACCGAGGTGAGGTGCTGGATGATCTGCGGCACGGTGACGTCCGTGATCGGGGTCGGGTCGGCGTTCAACGCCTCGACCTCCACCTCGAAGCCGGGGTAGGCGGGGGCCAGCACGCGGAAGCCGCGCTTCTCGTAGTGCGTGACCCAGTTCTCCCAGCTGCGCGGCGTGACCCAGAAGCCGTGAACCAGGACGATCGTGTCCGGTGTGCTCATGCCACGCTCCGCAGGAAGGCGAGCAGGTCTCCGGAGAGCTGCTCCTTGTGGGTGTCCGTGATGCCGTGTGGTGCCCCGGTGTAGACGGTGAGCGTGGCGTTCTTGATCCGCTGCGCCGAGGCCTTGCCGCCGACCTCGAACGGCACCACCTGGTCGTCGTCGCCGTGGATCACCAGCGTCGGCACGTTGAACGAGTCGAGGTCGGAGCGGAAGTCGGTGGCCGAGAACGCCGCGATGCTCTCGTAGGCGTTGCGGTGCCCGGCCTGCATGCCTTGGCGCCAGAACGCGTCGCGCACCCCCTGGGACACGGTCGCGCCCTGGCGGTTGTTGCCGAAGAACGGGCCGTCGGCCAGCTCGCGGTACAGCTGGGACCGGTCGGCGAGCGAGCCCGCGCGGATCCCGTCGAACACCGCGATCGGCACGCCGCCGGGGTTGTCCTCGGTCTGCAGCATGAACGGCGGCACGGAGGAGACGAGCACGATCTGGGCCACCCGGGCGGTGCCGTGCCGGCCGACGTAGCGGGCCACCTCGCCGCCGCCGGTGGAGAAACCGACCAGCGTGGCGTCGCGCAGATCGAGCTCCCGGATCAGGGTGGCCAGGTCGTCGGCGTAGGTGTCCATCTCGTTCCCACCCCAGGTCTGGGTGGAACGGCCGTGGCCGCGGCGGTCGTGGGCGATGGCCCGGAAGCCGCTCTCGGCGAGGAAGAGCTGCTGGGCCTCCCAGCTGTCGGAGTTCAGCGGCCAGCCGTGGCTGAGCACCACCGGCCGGCCCTCGCCCCAGTCCTTGCAGTAGATCTGCGCGCCATCGGCAGCCGTGACGTACGTCATGGGAGACCCCCTCGGATCGAGCACCTCGGCCACGTCGAACGTAGGCAGCGGGTTCGTTCCGATGGTCGGCTGTGAGCGCAGCCTTGTCGGCCTACGCTGCACAGTGGTCGGGGCCGGAACGAGCGAAGGCGGCCGCATGCCCTACGTCCTCGACACGGCCGCGCTTCCCGCTCGCGACCGGGCCGAGGCGGTCTTCGCCGCGATGGCGCAGGCGTCGGCTCCCTGCCACGTGATCCACGAAGATCCGGACGGTCACGTGCACGCTCGGATGGGGCTGTGGAGCCTGGGCGCGGCGAACATCTTCACCACGCGTGCCTCCGGAATCCGGCTGGTGCGCACGCCCAGGCAGGCGAAGCAGGACGCGATGCCGGTCGTCGCCCTCTCCGTCCAGCAGCTGGCAGCCGGGCGCCACGAGCAGCTGGCCCGGCAGGAGATCGTCGTGCCCGGCGAGCTGATGGCGGTGGATCTCTCCGTGCCGTACGACTTCTCCTGGTCCGGCAACGGCGCCGCCGGCTGCATCCAGATCCCGATCGACGAGCTCGCCCTTCCCGTCGACGTGATCCGCCGAGCGGTGGGCCGGGTCCGCACCAGCCCGCTCTACCGCCTGGTCGGCCACCACGTCGCCCACCTCGTGGCCGACGCCGACCGGCTCAGCGCCGACCCGGCGGCACCCGCTCTCGGCGCCGCCAGCATCGAGCTGGCCAGGGCACTACTGGTCTCGGCCGCCCGCGTGGACCGGCGATCCCGCGAGGTGCTCGCCGACACGCTCCTCACCCGCGTGCGGGCCTACGTGCGCCAGCACCTCACCGACCCCGACCTGCGTCCCGCCACCATCGCCGCTGCGCACAACGTCTCCCTGCGGCACCTGTACAAGGTCTGCGCCCACGCCGGCCTCAGCCTGGAGCAGTGGATCATCACTGAACGGCTCCGGGGTGCGCGGGAGGAGCTGCGCGGGCCCGAGAGCCGGCAGCGTCCCATCGCGGTGATCGCCCGGGACTGGGGGTTCCGCGACCCGACCCACTTCGCCCGCCGGTTCCGCTCGGTGTACGGCATGACCCCGCGTGAGTGGCGAGCCGCCCTCTCGTGACCGCGGTCGCGCATCGACCGAGCGCAGGTGTCGGGTGCGTCAGCTGGTGAGGCGGGACCGGGTGCGGGCCGGTGCGGTCGGAGGCAGCTCGGAGAGGATGCCGGCGAGCGTGGTCGCGGCCAGGTGTTGCCGCCACACGTCGTGCGCCTCGGCCATCTTGCGGGCGAGGATGCAGGTGTCGCGGCAGTCCTCGGGCGGCAACGCTCCCCGGCCCTGCTGGCGGATCTCGCGGCACTCGTACGGCGAGGTCGCGCCGTCGACGGCCTCCACGAGCTGCAGCAGCGTGACCTCGGCGGCCGGGCGGGCGAGGCGGAACCCGCCGCGCGGGCCGGTGGTGGCTGCTAGCAGGCCCGCCTTCACGAGCGCCTGCAGCTGCTTGGCGAGGTAGGGCCCCGGCAGGTCGTAGTACTCGGCGAGCTGCTTCGCCGACGCGGTGGCGCCGGGTTCGAGCTGCGCCAACGTGGTGGCGCAGTGCAGCACCCACTCCGTGCTCCCAGGCAGCTTCACGCGTACAGCCTATCGTAGATATTGCGGATCTGTTTAGTCCGAGATACGGTGCCGGTATGCGGATCGCAGTCGCCGGCGCCACCGGCAACATCGGAGCACTCACGGTCGCCGCCCTCGAACGGGGCGGCCACGACGTCGTACGCATCAGTCGCTCGCTCGGCGTGGACCTCACCACCGGCGACGGGCTCGACGAGGCGCTCGCCGGCGTCGAGGTGGTCGTCGACGCCAGCAATGGGCCCGCCACCGACCGGGCCGAGACGGTGGCGTACTTCGCCGCTGCCACCGGCCATCTGCTCGCCGCCGAGGAGCGGGCCGGGGTGCGCCACCACGTGCTGCTCTCGATCGTCGGGATCGACCGGGTGGAGGGCAACGCGCACTACGCCGGCAAGCGGGAGCAGGAGCGCCTGGTGGCCGCGGGCCCCGTGCCGTGGACGATCGTGCCGGCCACGCAGTTCCACGACTTCGCCGGGATGGTGGCGAGCTGGACCGAGCAGGACGGCGTCGCCACTCTCGCGCCGCTGCTCGTGCAGCCGATCGCGCCCGCCGATCTCGCCGACGTCCTCGCCGAGATCGCCGCGGGGGAGCCACGGGGCCGCTACGTCGACGTCGCCGGTCCGGGCCCGGAGGACCTCGTCGACATGGCCCGACGCACCAACGAGGCCCGCGGCCACGTGGCGAAGCTGGTGCCGACGTGGTCCGGCTTCTTCGGGCCCGAGATGGCGGGCAACGTGTTGCTGCCCGGCGACGGCGCCCGTATCGCGCCGACGTCGTTCGACGAGTGGCTCGCAAAGGTCTGAGCCTGTCGGGTGTCGACTACTTCTCGGGTTCGCCGCCACCGACCGGCGGGTGGCTGTCTCCGTCGACCCCGATCAGGGCCGCCCGGCGGTGAGGTCGTCGGAATGACCCGCTTCCAGACGTGCCCACTGCGCGATGGGACGTCCGCCCCACTCCTCCGATACCGGCGGCCAAGTGGGCGAACCGCCGTCACTCCGCATGGAGCAGTGTTGTGGCCAGCCGGTGGGTGAGTCCTCCCAGGTTTCCTGGCGTCCGTGGACGGTGAGGTCCATGAGCGAGTAGCTGTAGTCCATGGCCTCCACGCCGCGGCGGTTCGTCCAGTAGGTCTCGAAGACGCGGTCGCCGTCCCGCAGGTAGCACACGAGGTGCATCAAGCCGAGCTCACGACCGACGAGGAGCGCGTCGAGGGAGGGCTGCGCCGAGTACCAGGGCATGTCCCAGCCCATGAAGTCGCGGTAGCGGAGGCTCTCGTCGTACGACACCTGTACGTCGGCGGGGCCGAACGCGGTGTTGCGGCCCTGGCTGAAGACCGCGTAGGTGATGTCACGGGAGTGCAGGTAGGACAGCTCCGTGACCTGGCTGAGGAACAACGTGCACCCTTCGCACTGCTCGGGCGCGGGCCGGCCGGGCCACCACATGCAGTAGTAGGCGATGAGCTGCCGGCGCCCTTCGAACGCACCGAGCAGGGTGAGCGGCCCGTTGGGTCCGATCAGCTCGAGGTCGGGATCGACCTCGACCATGGGGATGCGCCGACGGGCCGCGGCGATCGCGTCGCCTTGCCGGGTGTGTGCCTTCTCCCGGGCCCGCAGGTTGTCGAGCTCGGTCTGGAAGGTGGCCCGGTCGACGACCGCCGGCTCGGGCAGTGCGCCCGCGGCCTCGCCGCCGGTGCCGGACGAGCTGACGTGTTCCGATCCATGGCAGCAGGACTCCCCGTTCATGACATCTCTCCTTCCCGCACGGCGGACCGTGCGAATCCAGTGGCTGCGACGACCACGCCGAGGCCGGCGAGGACGCCGACGACCGTGAAGGCGGCATGGAAGCTGTCGAGGTCGGAGCTTGCGACGAGCACGGTGGACACCGCCGCGACCCGGCGGCGCCACCGATCTCGGAGCGGTAGCGGAGCCGTTGTCGGTCAGGACGTCGCGTTCGGCCCCGCCGGCCCACAGGTGTCGTCGACGAGCGCCTCCGCGACAGCCAGGTTTTACCTGGCCGATGCGGTCTCGTTGTGTTCATCCGGGTCGGACTCACCCTCGCCGGACGCGGGCTGTGGCCGGGTTCGCAGTCCGTTCCAGACGAGGGCGATGACGGTCACCGTCAACAGAACATCGAAGATGATCGCCACGCGGATACCGCTGAGCAGGCCGACCTGGGTAGCTGCGACCCCGCTGAGGATCGGGACGCCGATGGCGACGGACACCTGTTGGGTGAGCGTGGCGAGGCCGGTGGCCAAACCCTGCTCGGAGTCGGGCAGGCCCGAGCCCGAGGTCGCGGTCACCATGAAGGCCACGATCGCCGCCACGTGCCCGAAGAACCCGATGAAGAGTGCGGGAAGCAGTAGCCACAGCCACGCGGCGCTGGTGCCGAGCAGGACGAGCGGAAGGGTGCAGCCGGCCTGCACCAGAAGGCCCACGGTGAGCACCCTGCGCTGGCCGTGCCGAGCGATGAGGCGACCGGCGATGATGCCGGCGGCTACCGAGGCCAGGCCGGGCACGCCGAAGATCAGACCAGTGGCTATCGGCGCGAAGCCCAGGATGTCCTGCAGGTACAGCGTCATCAGGAAGATCAGCGCGCTCTCCATCGAGAACACGACCAGACCGGCGATGTTGCCCCACTTCACGGTGCGCCGGGACAGGATGCTCACGGCCGCCAGCGGGTCTTTCGCCCGCTTCTCGATCCGCCAGAAAACAACCAGCAACGCCACGCCGCCAACAAGGGCGTACAGGTTCCGGTTGGTGACACCGAACGCGAACGCCAGCAGGCCAAGGGTCACCGTGATCGCGCCCGGCACGTCCAGCTTGACCTTCGCGGCGGGGCTGCTCGCCTGCACCAGGAGCGGCGTGGCCACGAGGATGAGCAACGCGACCGGCACGTTGATCAGGAATGCCCAGCGCCAGCCCAGAGTGCCCACAAGGGTGCCGCCGACCAGTGCGCCGGCGGTGAACCCGGCGGACAACAACGCGCCGTTGAGCCCGAGCACCCGCGCCCGCTGCTTCTCGTCGCTGACGGACGTGATCAGCAACGACAGCGCGGCGGGGGTGGCGATAGCGGTGGCGAGACCCTGCAGTGTGCGGGCGGTCAGCAGCACCGTGGCGTTCGTCGCGAGCCCGCCCATGAGGGACGCCACGACCAGCAGCGTGAGGCCGATGAGGAACATTCGTCGCCGGCCGAGCAGGTCCGCGATCCGTCCGAACAGCAATGTGAACCCGGCAGCCGGCAGCGCGTACGCCGTGATCACCCAGGCCATGCCGGAGAACCCGAGGCCGACGCCCGCACCGACGTGGGGCAGCGCGACGTTCAGAATCGAGTAGTCGACGGAGAGCATGAACTGTGTGCCGAGCAGTAAGAACACAATCAGCCGTTGTCGGCTGGTCATTTTTGCCTGCGCGTCCATCGTCGTCGTCATGATGCCGAAATACCTCCTGTTTCCGGTGAGGCTGTCCATTTCCGGTGGTGATGAGGTCGTGCAGACCGCTGTTGGGGCATTTTCGGGCATGCGGGGTCGCGCGGCGAGCGCATGCGGCTTCGACGCGGAGACGTCCGTTGTCGTAAGTGGGTGTGCCGGTCAGGGTCGAGGAGGCGGGTCCTGCTCGGCCAGTTGCTTGATCGACAGCAGGCGGCTCTCCCAGGACCGGCCGATCCGGTCCAGCTCCCGGGCGAGCGAGCTCAGCCGGGCGCCCACGACGAGGTAGACGACCTCGCGCCCGCGCTGCTCCGACTCGACGAGCCCGACCTCACGCAGCACTTCGAGGTGCTTGCCGATGGCCTGCCTGCTCACCGGGAGGACTCTGGCCAGGGCGGAGGCCGACATCGCTCCCCGGCCGAGCCGCGTGAGGATCTCCCAGCGGGTCGGGTCGCTCAGCGCGGCGCACATGGTCGGGAGGTCTTGCGCGCTCATGATCCCGGGTCTGTGTGCGCCGTCCCGGACTCGACGAACGCCTTCCCGGCGGCCAGCTCCTCCGTCCAGCCGCGGTCGTTGCCCTCGCGCTCCTCCAGCCAGGTCGCCGGGTCTTCGGAGAGGGTGGAGAACCCGCTCTCGAGGACGCGCAACGTCACCCCGCCGCCGGCGCGGTCGTCGATCCAGAACTCGACGAGCGTCCCCTCGGAGACGGCGCGGAACGGTGTGCCCAGCCAGCGGAACGCGGCATAGCGTGGCTTGTCCAGCTGTACCGTCCGGAACCGGAACTCCCCGACTCCCGGCTGCGTCACGACCGCGACGTCGCCCTCGTACCGCAGGTCGGACTCGTCCTCGACGGTGCCGTCGTTGACGTACCAGCCGGGCCGCACGATGAGTTCCCACACTCGATCGGCCGGCGCGTCGATGTCGATCCGCCGAGCGATGCTGTCGAGCTCGGCCAGCTCCGCCTCGGTGTACGTGGTGTCGTTCATGTCGTTCCTCCAGGTGATGTGCAACTAGACGATTGCACATCACGCGCCTGAGTGCAACTGCTGGATTGCAGTTCGGTGATC
>CAWFMI010000002.1:0-1589631 GCA_963816995.1 uncultured Actinomycetota bacterium | reverse complement strand
GCACGTGAATGAATGATCAGGCCCGCACGGGGCCGCTCGCCACCACCGTGGTGGCCACGGCGGGCATCGTGCGTCCGGGTTCGAGGGAGACCGCGTAGGCCGCGAACGGCGGATCGCCGCCGACGTCACCGCCGAGGTCGTGGACGGCCGGGCCCGCCGTGGCGACGTCGAAGCTCGCGAGCGCCCGCGGGTCGCCGGCGCCGATTCCCCACACGACGTAGGTGGAGTCGCTCGCGTCGTTCGGGTCGAGTCCGGTGGCGACGATCGCGCGTCCGGCGGCGGTGACGAGCACGGCAGCCACCGGTCGGCCCGCGTCGGTGCTGAGAGTGGCGTGCGTGGTGCCGGGCGCGTCGAGCTGCGTGACGACGCCGGCGAGTGCCTGCGCCTGCGCAGCCAGCGCGTCGCGCTGCTGCTGGAGCTGCACGGTGTAGGCGCCGAGCCCGGCGACCGCGATCAGCACTGCCGCCGCGGCCGCCGCGACCAGGACCCGTGCCCTGGTCAGGTTCAGCCGGCGCCGCGTGGTGGACCGTGGATGGGGGGCCTGCGGCTGCACCGGCGGCGCGGCCTGCGGCGTCTCCGCCGCAGCGGCCAGGAGGTTGGCGCGCAACCGGGACGGCGGGTCGACCTGCTCGACCGACCGGCCCATGGCGGCTGCCACGAGCTCGGTCTCGCGCACGGTCTCGGAGCAGGAGCGGCAACGATCGAGGTGAGCGCGCACCGCGGGCTCCTCGCCGGGCTCGAGTGCGTGGAGGGCGAACGCGACCGCCTCATCGCCGAGCGGGCAGGGGGTCGCGCCGTCGAACCGGTTCCGGTCGTTCATCGCGCACCTCCTGCCCTGTCGGTGGAGACCTCGCCGAGGATCGGACCGAGCACCCCCCGCAAGCGTTGCATCCCGCTGAACATCCGCGACTTCACGGTGCCCAGCGGCACTCCCGTCAACGCGGCCACCTCCCGCTGGGTGTAGCCGCCGAAGTAGGCGAGCGCCAGCGCCTGGCGCTGCTCGGACGGCAGCTCGCCGAGCGCGTCCCGGACGTGACCCGCCTCGACGGCCCGCAACGCGCCGTGGTCGGCACCGGGACCCGCCGGCCCGGAGCGCTCCTGCCCCTCCTCGGCGGAGGGCACGGTGCGGCGCCGGATGGCGCTCTCGCGGCGCACCGTGTCGACCGACCGGTGGTGCACGAGCGTCAGGATCCACGTCCCGAACCCGCCCCGGCCGGGGTCGAAGCGCCCCGGATCACGCCAGAACGTGAGGAACACCTCCTGCACGACGTCCTCGGCCAGCCCGTCGTCGGCGCAGATCCGGCGAGCGAGCGAGTACGCCCGCCGGCCGTACCGGTCGTAGAGGGCCGCCAGCGCGGACTGCGCCCCGGCCGCGACGCCCCGCACGAGCTCCTCGTCGGGGCGTTCAGGCGCTTCCGGCGCTTCGGCATCGGCCACCGGTGCGGTCCTCACATGGGGTCGTTCGTACCGGCGGTCCTCACCGGTTCGAGTGAACGGCACCCTAATCCCGCTCGACCCCTCCCGGTAGCGGGCTCAGACGGAACCGGCGAGGCCCCGGACGGCGATTCCGACGCCGACCACGAGCACGAGCTGCTGGACGGGTCAGGTCAACCGGCAGCTGTCCCGAGCGTCGCGGGCCCGAGTCGTGCCGGTCTGGCCAGGCATTCGTACGACCCCCGCAAGCGGTTCGGCGACCGAGTTCGAGCAGGTGCCGGGGTCGCTGGAGGCAGTCCTCGCCGCGCTGGAGGCAGATCAGGAGGACGCCGAGGGCGGAATGTTGAGCCCGGGCGTAGTCGTCGGTTCGTGCCAGGCAGTGGTCAAGCGGGAGGCGGATCGTTCCGAGTCGCACGTCAGCGCCGCCAGGACAGCGCTGATGTCCCTCTCGGATCGATCTTGGCTGATCAGCAGCGCACCACCGCTGTCCCGGCGACGGTGGCGTGCTGATCGCATCGATCAGTCGGTTGGTCAGGCCTTCTTCGCCCGGCTCGGCGCCACGCGTGGTGGTTCGCCCGGCATCTTCGGGTAGACCGGCGGCCAGGGGGCGTCCATCAGCCCGTTCGCCATGTCCTGCCGGTGCAGCTCCAACAGTGGTTCCAGGGACTGCCGGTCGGACGACATCCCGGCCCACGGGTCGCCGCGCTCGGCGAGCCGGCCGGGCACGGTGGCGATGGTGAGTTCGGCCGGCCGGATCGACGCCAGCTCCGGCCACTCGAACGGCGTGGAGACCTGGCCGTTCGGGCCGGCGCGGACGCACCATGCGCCGAACACGGTCTTGTGCGGGGCGTTCTGGTTGAAGTCGACGAACACCCGGTTGCCGCGTTCCTCCTTCCACCAGGCCGCGGTGATCAGGTCCGGCCGGCGTCGCTCGAGCTCGCGGGCCACCGCGACGGCGGCGGACCGGACGTCGTAGCCGTCCCAGCGGGGCTGGAGGCGGACGTACACGTGGATCCCGCGGTTGCCGGTGGTCTTCGGATGGGCGGCCACGCCCAGCTCGTCGAGCAGCGTCTTCACCTCCGCGGCCGCCTCCTGGATCATCCCGAACGTGACGCCGGGGCTCGGGTCGAGGTCGATCCGCAGCTCGTCGGCGTGCTCGGGGTCGGCCGCGGTGATGGGCCAGACGTGGAATCCGAGGCAGCCGAGGTTCACGGCCCACAGGACGTGGGCGAGGTCGACGGCGACCAGCGCGTTGGACGTCGTGCCGTTCGGTGTGGACACCACCGTGGTGGTCAGCCAGGGGTCGGCGGCGGTGGGTGCCACCCGTTTCTGGAAGAACGACGGGCCGGTGGCGCCCTGGGGGAAGCGCTGCAGGAGCACCGGCCGTCCACCCATGGCTGCCATCAGGGGCTCTGCCACGGCCAGGTAGTGGCGGGCGAGGTCCAGCTTCGTCTCACCGCCGGCCGGGAACACCACCTTGCCCGGGCTGGTGATCCGCACACTCCGCCCGGCGACCTCGAGCACCTCGGTGTCGTCCGCGGCCACCCGCCGACCGTACCGCCGGGGGAGGCGGGGGCGTAGTCACCCGCCTCGCGCGGCGGCCTCGCCCGCCGGTGCGACGAACACCTTGTCGACGTCGCCGCGGCGCTGCGCGGCGAGCGCGTCGTCGAACTCGTCGAGCCCGTAGAAGGCCGTCGTGAGGCGGTCGAGCCCGAGTCGGGGCAGGAGCGCCACCGCACGCTGGTGGGTCCACGGGTTGATGACCGAGCCCAGCAGCGTGAGCTCGCGGCTGAAGAGGTCGTGCGGTCGTACCGCGGCGACGTCGTCCGGTGCCGCGACGCCGAACTCGAGCACCCTGCCGCCGCGGCGGGCCATGGCCACCGCCTGCTCGAGCACGGTGGACGAGCCGACGGCGTCGACGACCGCCGGGTACCCCTCGCCGCCGGTGAGGTCGAGCGCCCGGCGCAGCTGGTGCGGGTCCCGGGGGTCGATCACGACGTCGGCGCCCATGCGGAGCGCCAGGTCGCGCCGGGAATCCCGCGTGTCGGCCGCCACGACGGGGGTGGCGCCCAGCAGGCGCCCCAGTGCGACGAGGACGGCGCCCGCCGGGCCGGTCCCCAGCACGAGCAGCGCCTCGCCCGCGACCACGCCGAGCCGGTCCACCGCGTGCACGCAGCAGGACACCGGCTCGCAGAGGGCACCGACCCAGGGGACGGTGTCCGGGGGCAGGACGTAGGCGATCCGCGCCGGCACGATCATGGACTCGGCCATCCCGCCGTCCAGGCGCACGCCGTAGCCCCGCTTGCCCGAGCACAGGTGTTCCTGCCCGGCCCGGCACCACGTGCACGCGGTGCAGTAGCGGTGCGGCTCGACGGTGACGAGGTCACCCACGCGAGGCGCGGTCGCGCCGTCGCCGACCTCGACGACCCGGCCGCAGACCTCGTGGCCGAGCACCACACCCGGCTCGGCCGGGAACGAGCCGGCGACGATGTGCGCGTCGGTGCCGCAGACGCCGACGGCGAGCGGGCGGAGCCGGACCTCGTGCGGCGCGAGGGAGCGGTCCGCCTCCGTCGCGAGGCGGACGTCGCCGGGACCGGCGAAGCGCAGCGCCCGGGTGCGGACCTGCGTGTCAGGGGTGGGCACGGAGCAGCTCCCTCAGCCGCGCGATGTGGTGGCGCGCCGCCGCCTCCCCGGCGTCCGGGTCGCCGGAGGCCAGCGCCTCGAAGATCCGCCGGTGGTCGGCGACGGCCTGGGCCATCCCGCCGCTGACGCTGGTGGAGCGCATCGCGAGCATCACCTGGCCCTGGATCTCCTCGAGCATCCGGGCGAGCACCGGGCTGCCCGCCGCCTGGCGGATCTCCCGGTGGAACGCGGCGTCGACGTCGATGTGGCGGGTGAAGTCGCGGGCGGCGACGACCTCGTCGTGCTCGGTCAGCAGGTCGCGGAGCCTGCGCCGCAGGGCGGGCGTGAACCCGGCCGTGGCGAGGCGGGTGGCCATGCCCTCCAGGGCCTCGCGCGCGTCGTAGATGCTGATGAGGTCCTCGCGGCTGGGCTGCCGCACCACCGCGCCCCGGTTGAACGTCTCCTCGGCGAGGCCCTCGCGGACGAGTTGCAGCACGGCGTCCCGCAGGGGACTGCGGCTCAGCCCGAACTCGCGCGCGATCGCGGGTACCGACAGCCGCGACCCGGGGGGCAGGTCGCCGGTGAGGATGCGGTTGCGCAGGGCGCGGTACACCCGTTCCCCGACCCGCTCGTTGGCGTCGGGGTATCCGAGCGCCGGCGCGTGGTCGGTCATCCCGACGCCCGGCCGGTGCCGGCGAGTGCCGGGTGGCGGGACGCGTCGAGGAAGGCGTCCACGAAGTGGCGGTAGCGGGCGGCCACGGTGGACACCGCCGAGCCGTGGTCGGTCTCGCCGGCCAGCAGCGCACGAACGGCGTCCCACCAGATGCTGCGGCCCACCGCGAAGCCCGCGAAGCCGTGCCGGGCCGCACGGACCAGCCAGGCGTCGACCTGCTCGGTCGGGGCGCCCGCGCCGAGCAGCAGGCACGTCGCGTCGTGGGTCGCTGCGAGCGCGACGGCGTCGGCGTAGGTCTGCTCGGGACCGAGGCTCTCGAGCTTCCAGACGTCGACGGGGACGTCCGCGACGATCTCCTCCATTGCCCGCAGCACCAGCCGGGGCCGGACGTCGTGCGCCCAGGCTTCCGTGACGTGCGGGGGCGGCGGGACCAGCAGCTCGAAGAGGAACCGGCAGCCCGCGTCGCGGGCCGCCCGTGCCGTGGCCGCGAGCCGGCGCCGCTGCACCGCGTTCGCGTCGGCGTCGCCGTCGGGGTTGTAGCGGACGAGCACCTTGGCGAGGTCGGGGGAGTGGTGGGCGAGGTAGGCGGCGACGTCGGCCGGCGCGTCCTCGTACACGTCGAGGCCCGCCCGCTCCAGCGGCACGCTGACGGTGACGCCTGCCGCGCGGGCGCGCTCCGCCACCCCCGGCCCGAGCTCGTCGTCGACGAGCAGGCCGGCGGCATCGCGCGGGACGCCGCCGTCCACCGCGGCGAGGAGCCCGTCGAGCACGGCGTGCTTCGCGCGGGTGGTGGCGGCGCGCTGGGCCGGGGTGGCGGTGCCGGTGTGCCCCCAGAGGGCGTTGGTCAGCCACGGCCGCTGGTCCACGGCGAGGACGAAGAGGTGGGGCGCGCTCATGCGGATGCTCCGGAGACGATGTAGGGCTTCAGCAGGTCACCGGCCACGAACCGGTCGAAGGCCTGCGCGAGCTCGGGCAGGGTGAGCGGGTGTGCGAGGACGTCGCGCAGGCTGGGGCCGCATCGGCGCAGCAGGTCCCAGTTGCCCTCCACCTCGGCGAGCGGGAAGTAGAACGACCGGACGGTGAAGCAGTCGGTGCGCCGCCACCGCGGGGTGGCCGGCATCGTGTACGGGTCGTTCGACTCCCCGAGCGCGAGGACCGCGCCGCCGGGCACGACCACGCGTTGCGCGGCGTCCCGGGCGGGCGCGGCGCCGCTGACCTCCACGGTGACGTCGTACTGGTTCTCCGACTCCAGGTCGACGTCCGTTCCCGCGCCGAGGCGCCCGGCGAGCGCGAGGCGCCCCGGGTGCGGGTCGAACGCATCGACGGACTCGATGCCGAGCGCCCGCGCCACCGCGACGACGCCCAGGCCGAGCGGTCCGCACCCGACCACGAGCAGGCGCCGCGGCTGCTCGTCCTGCGTGCGCAGGGCCAGCCGGAGGCCGTGGGCCGCGGTGCCCACCGTGTCGAGACCGAGCACGGCGACGTCCAGCGGGATGTCGTCGGGCACCGGCAGCGCACACCGCTCGGGCACGTCGACGACATCGGCGAAGCCGCCGTCGCGCTGCCAGCCGATGAGGTCGCGCAGCTGCAGGCACCGGTTGGTCTGGCCGCGGCGGCACTGGGCGCACGCGCCGCAGAAGACGGGGATGTAGACGATGCAGCGGGTGCCGGCGGGCAGCGACGTGCCGCTCCCGGTGGCCACCACCGTGCCGGCGATCTCGTGCCCGGGAACCACGGGCGACCCGGCGGCGAGGAGCCGCTTGTCGGATCCGCACAGCGCGCAGACGTCCACGCGCAGCCGCACCTCGCCCGCGGCGACCTCGGGGAGCTCGTCGTCGGTGAAGTCGATGACCGCGTCGCCGCGGAAGCGTGCGGAGCGCCGGGTGGCGCCGGTGATCGTCTCCGCCATCACTTCACCGCCCCGCCGGTCAGGCCCCGCACGAGCCAGCGCTGCGCGAAGACGGTGAGCAGGAGCGCCGGCAGCGAGATGAGGGTGCTGGCCGCCATGAGACCTCCGTAGTCGCTCGCGCCCTGTCCGATGAAGTTGAACGCGATCACGGGGAGCGGCAGGGTGTCCGCGTTCGCCAGAGCCAGGGCGAAGAGGAAGTAGTTCCAGGAGAAGATGAAGCTGAGCGTGACGGCGACCGACAGCCCCGGCAGGGCCAGCGGCAGCACGACGTGCCGGAAGCGCTGCCACACCGTGCAGCCGTCGAGCATGGCCGCCTCCTCGAGGCTCACCGGGATCTCCTCGAAGAACGGCACCAGCAGCCAGATGCACAGGGGCAGCGTGATGATGAGGTGCGCGACGACGAGCAGCGCGAAGTTCAGGCCGTTGTTCGACGGTGCCCCGATCTCCACGGAGAGGACGAACAGGGGCAGCACGAACAGCACACCGGGGGCCATCCGCGCGAGCAGCATGACGAAACCGATGCTCGCCACCTTCCGCCGCACGATGACGTAGGCGGCGGGTACGCCGAGCGCGAGACCGAGCAGCGTGGAGCCGCCGGCCACGATGAAGCTGTTGCGGATGTAGTAATAGAAGACGAACCGGTCGAACAGGTTGGTGAAGTTCTCCAACGTCAGCGGGGACGCCAGATCGAAGATCGAGCCGGTGATGTCGACGTTGCGCCGGAACGCCGACCACAGCATGAACAGGACGGGCCCGAAGAAGATCAGCGCGGCGAGCACGTACAGGGCGTAGACCTGGACGAGCCGCCGCGGGCTCGCGTGGACGGTGTCAGTGGTCAATGCTCCGCCTCCTGCGCCAGAAGGTGAACGCGCCGGCCATGACCACGACGAGCAGCAGCAGGCTCAGCTGGAGCGCGGCCGCGTAGCTCGCCTCCTGGTCGATGAACGCGGCGCGGTAGCCGTAGACGTTGAGGGTGTTCGTGGAGTTCACCGGCCCGCCCTGGGTCATGATGTAGACGGTGTCGAAGAACCGCACGAGGTCCACCGTGCGCAGCAGCATCGCCACCGAGATCACCGGGGTGAGCAGCGGCAACCCGACGTGCAGCGCCTTGCGCCACCCCGATGCGCCATCGATGGACGCCGCCTCGAACGGCTCGGCCGGCAGCGAGCGGATGCCCGCCGCGATGATCAGCGCCATGAAGGGCGTCCACTGCCAGATGTCGACGAGCGCGATCGACCAGATGGCGATGTCGGGATCGCCCAGCCACACCACCGGGTCGAGCCCGACGGCCGTGAGGATCTGGTTCGCCGCGCCCAGGGTGGGGTCGTAGATCAGCAGCCAGACCAGGGCCACCGCGACCGAGGCCGTGATGGCCGGGATGAGCATGAGGCCCTGGAAGAGCTTGCGCCCCGGCACGTCGATGCTCATCAGGTAGCCGAGCGCGATGCCGAGGACGGTCTCCACGAGCAGGCACACGACGAACAGCAGCAGCGTGACCCGCACCGAGTTCCAGAACTCCGGTGACTGCGCCATGCGGGCGAAGTTGTCGAGCCCCACGAAGCCGGCGTTGGTGCCGTCCCGCTGGAGGTCGGACAGCGACAGCCAGACGGTGTAGAGGATCGGGAGGACGACGAGCGCCGCGGTGACGACCATCGCCGGCACCAGCAGCGGCCAGACCCCCCTGGCCACCGGGGTCACCTCGCCGCCCCGCCGGGGCCGGGGCGGCGGGGGAGCCGGTGGTGGGGCGCCCCGGGCGGCGGTCTCGCGGGTGCGGGTGGTCACGGTGGTCATCCGTTCGCCAGCTGCGACGCGAGGCCGGTCTGGATCTCCGCGGCGGCCGCGTCGGGCGTGGCCTCACCGAGGATCGCCTTGCCCACCGCGTCGCCGATGACCTGGCGCATCGCCGGCGCGTTCGCGCCGACGGGCCCCACCTCGACGTTGCCGTTCTCCTGCAGGTCGGCCACCGCGGCCCGCCACTGCTGCAGCGTCGGGGTGTCGAGCGACCCGGTGTAGGAGGGGTCCTCCGCCACGGACGTCCGCGGCGGCGCGATGTCGGCCTTCGTCAGCTCGAGCTGCGTCTCGGGGCTCGTGGCCCACTGCATGAACTTCCAGGCGGCGTCCTTGTTCTGGGAGAACGGGGACATCGCGATGCCCCAGGACAGCACCGTGGGCGCCGAGCCGGGGACCGGGACCACACCGACGTGGTCGGCGACCGTCGAGCTGCCCGGGTCGACGAGGCTGTTGAGCTCGTTGCTGGACTCCAGCTCCATCGCGGCCTTGCCCTGGGCGAAGAGCGTGGAGGACTCGGTGAACGAGTAGTTGATGACGCCGGGCGGCCCGTACTCGCGGGCCAGGGTGGCGTACTGGTCGATGGCGCGGGCGGCCCGCGGGTCGTCGAACGTGGGTGCGCCCTGCTCGTTCGTCCACTCCAGGCCGGTGCCGTGGAGGAAGGGACCGAAGGTGAACGGGAGCGCCGCGGCAGACCCGCGCAGCGTGATCGGCGCGACGTCCGAGGTGCGGCTCTTGACGGCCGCGGCCGTGGCAAGGAGCTCGTCCACGGTCGTGGGCGGGGTGAGGCCCCACTGCTCGAACAGGTCCGTCCGGTAGTACAGGACCGGGCCCTCGACGTTGACCGGCAGCGCGTAGGTCGAGCCGTCGACCTTCATGCCCTCGGTCGCGCCGCGGCTGAAGTCGTCGGCCCGGTACTCCGCGGGTGCCTGGGCGAGCCGCTCGTCGAGCGGCTCGTAGTAGCCGGACGACGCGAAGAGCGGTCCCTCCCGCGACGGCAGGGTCATGTAGACGTCCATCGCGGCGCTGCGGGACTGCAGGTTGAGCTGGATCTTGTCGCGCGTCTGCTGCTCGGCGAACGTCTGCACGTTCACGGTGATGCCGGACTCCTGCTCGAACCGGTCGATGAGCGGCTCGATCCCGCGCTGCCACGGGTGGTTCGACATGACCAGGGTGACCGCTTCGCCGCCGCCGGACGCGGCGTCCGTGGGGTTGCCGCACGCGGGCAGGGCCAGCAGGGCCGCGCCGAGGACGCAGCCGAGGATCCGGGTCGGGGTACTCATGATGCCTCCAGGGCTGTTGCAGCCGTGCACGCTGCCGTGGGGGTCCTGACGAGAGGGGCGAGCCAGGTGTGGAAGTCACCGAGGTCGGCCGGGTCGCGGTGCCTCCAGCGCTCCGGGACGGTGCGGACCCGCGACGCCACGTCGGCGAGCGGGACGAGCGGGTGGTGCGGGCGGTAGCCGGGCCCGGGGCCGCGTTGCACACCGACCATGACCTCGGTCGGTGCGGTCCGGTCGAGGAGCGTGTGAGCCGCGAGCAGGCCCACCTCGACGGCCTCGGCGGCATCCGCGGCGCTGACGAGGTGCGAGGCGCAGCGCTGGGCGACGCCGAGCACCTCTCCCCGCGCGGGCAGGCCGAGCTCGGTGGTGACGAGCTCGGCGAGCCGCCGGGCCACCCCACCGACGAGCAGCGTGGCGTGGTTGGCCGCGTGGATGGGCAGCGCGGTGAGCTCGGCGGCGACGCCCTCGCTCACGACGACGAGCGCGCGCCCCCGCCGCTCGACGAGGCCCGCGACGTCGGCGAGGAACTCCTCGACGGCGAAGCCGAGCTCGGGCAGGTGCACGCGGTGGACGACGTGCTCGTCGTCGCCGGGGACGGGCAGCGTCGCGGCGAGCGCGAGCCAGCCGGTGGCGCGACCCATGGTCTCCACGATGCGGACCGGCTCGATGGAGGCCATCGCGCGGTGGTCGCGGGCGATGTCCTGCACCGTCGTCGAGACGTAGCGGGCCGCGGACGCGTACCCGGGTGCGTGGTCGACGCCGTCGAGGTCGTTGTCGATCGTCTTCGGCACGCCCACGGTCCGCAGCGGCATCCCGCGCGCGGCGGCGCGTCGAGCGACGGCGTCGAGCAGCGCCATCGTGCCGTTGCCCCCCACGAGGCAGAGCCCGTCGACCTCGCGTTCGGCGAGGCCGGTGACCACGGCGTCGACGTCCGCGGGCGTCATGACCCGGCGCCCGCCGCCGAGCCAGGACCCGCCGCGCTCGACCTCATCGGCCGGCAGCCCGCCGGGCGGGAGTGGGTCGAGGGCGGCGCGCACCAGGGCGTCCGGGCCGCCGCGCGCGAGGAGCACCTCGGCCGCGGCGGCCCGGTCGACGAAGCCGGCGACGCTGCGGTTGACCACCGCGGTGGGGGCGCCGGTCTGGCCGATGACGAGCCGCATCAGGACTCCGCGCCGACCACGGCCGTGGTGCGCCACGCCTGGAAGGCCTCGAGCCCCTGCGGGCCGCCCTCGTACCCGATGCCGGAGAGCCCGAGCCCGCCGAACGGCGCGCCGGGGTAGTTGGGCGTGCCCGTGTTGATCCCGACGATCCCCGCGCGGAGCCGCCCGGAGACCTCCCGCGCGGCCTCGACGTCCGTGCCGCAGACGTAGGCCGCCAGCCCGTAGCCGGTCGCGCGGTGGCGGGCGACGGCCTCGTCGAGGTCGTCGTAGGTGCTCACGGTGGCGACGGGGCCGAACACCTCCTCGCGGGAGGCCTGCGCCGCCGCGGGGACGTCGAGGAGGACGGTCGGGGCGAACCAGTGTCCCTGCCCGGGCACGGGTGCCCGGACACCGGCGACGCGCGCCCCCGCGGCCACCGCGTCGTCGACGAGCGCGGTGAGCCGCGCCGGGTCGCCCGCGGGCGCGAGCGGGCCGGTGTCGGTGGCGGCGTCGAGCGGGTCGCCGACGACGAGCCGCTCGGTGGCCGCGACGAAGGCGTCGACGAACTCGCCGGCGACCTCGCGTGCCACGAAGATCTGGTTGGCGGCGATGCAGGACTGCCCGTTGTTGCGGTACTTCGCCACGAGCAGCGTCTGCACCGCCTGCTCGACGTCGGCGTCGGGCAGCACGACGAACGGCGCGCAGCCGCCGAGCTCGAGCACGGTGCGCAGGAACCGGGGCGCGGCCGCGGCGGCGACGAGCCCGCCGACGCGGGTGGAGCCGGTGAAGGAGACCACCTGCACGTCCGGGTGGGCGAGCCACGGGTCCACGACGTCCCCCGGCTCGCCGAGCACCGTGTTCACCGTGCCGGCGGGCAGGTGCCGGTCGAGCACCCCGGCGAGGACCATCGACGACAGCGGCGCCACCTCGGACGGCTTGAACAGCACCGTGCACCCGGCGGCCAGCGCCGGAGCGATCTTGCGGGCGGGGATGGACACCGGGAAGTTCCACGGTGTGAGCACCGCGGCCACGCCGAGCGGGCGCGCCGCGACGCGGTGCTCGGTGCCCGCGATCACGTGGTGCACGCGTTCCTGCTGCTCTCCGAGGAGGTCGGCCAGCACGCGGAAGTAGACGGCCGACAGGCCCAGCTCGCCGCGGGCCTCGGCGAGCCGCTTGCCGGTCTCCCGGCTGACCAGAGCCGGCCAGCCGTCGGACGCCGATGCGGCCTCGAGCTCGGCGGCGACGGCCCGCAGCGCCGCGGCACGATCGGCGGTGGGCGTCGCGGACCAGGCCGGCAGCTCCCGCGCCGCGGCCTCGGCGGCGTCGGCGGCGTCCTGCCCGCCGCCGACGGCCACCTCGGTCCACGGCCGGCCGTCGACCGGAGCGACGAGCGGGCGCCGGGACGCCGTCGTGCGGCGGCGACCGTCCACGACGACGCCGGTCGGCTCGGCGAGCACCTCGTCGACGAGGGCGTCGACGACGGCGTCGGTGCTGCTCAGCACGGCACTCACAGGGTTTCCTCCAGATCGGCGAGGGCGTCGAGGTCGAGGTCGACGCCGAGTCCGGGACGGTCCGGGACGCGGACGGTGCCGTGGTCGGTCAGCAGGTGGTCGACGGCCTCGCGCAGCCGGTTGCCGCGCACGTCCCACTCGACGGTCGTGGTGGCCGGCACGGCCGCGGCGACCTGCAGGGTGGCCGCCGTGGCCACCGCGCCGTTGTAGAGGTGCGGGTTGACGGTGGTGCCGGACGCCGACGCGAGCGCGGCCACCCGCAGGTACTCGGTCGGGCCGCCCACCTTCGACAGGTCGGGCTGCACGATGTCCACCGATTCCTGCCTGAGGTAGGGCGCGAAGGCGGCGGCGCCGTAGAGGTTCTCGCCGGTGGCCAGGGCCAGCCCACCGCGATGCCGCAGCTGCGCGAGCTCGCCCGGGTCGTCGCCGGCGAGCGGCTCCTCCAGCCACTCGAGGCCCGCGTCCCGCAGCGCGGGGACCACGGCGAGCGCCTCCTCGAGCGACCAGGCCTGGTTGGCGTCGCCGTAGAGCCGGACCCCGTCGCCGAGCACGCGGCGGGCGGTGCGCAGGTTCTCCAGGTCGCGGTCCCGCCCGAACCCGAGCTTGACCTTGACGGCGGTGTGTCCCGCGCTCGCGCAGCGCTCCGCGGTGGCCGCGACGCCGTCCGGGCCGAGGCTGGAGGCGTAGACGGGCAGCTCGCGCCGAAGGGGCGTGCCGCCCAGCAGGACGGCGAGCGGCACGCCCGCGTGCGTGGCGGCCAGGTCCCACAGCGCCGTGTCCACGCCGCTGATGGCCTGGTGCACCGGCCCCGGCGCTCCCCACTGCCGGCCGAGCGGGTGCAGGGCCGCCACGAGCAGCGCGTGCGCCTCGGCCGGCGTCGCCAGGGTGCGGCCCACGAGCAAGGGGGCGACGCCTTCCGCGACGGTGGCCGCGCGCTCGCGCCACGCCCATGCCGGGTAGTTCACCCACGTCTCACCGAGGCCGCGCCGGCCGTCCTCGAGCTCCACCTCGACCACGGCCATCGCCCGGTGGCCCATGGGCGCGAAGGACATCGCGACCCCGTCGATGACCGGGCTGCGGAAGACCCGCAGCCGGATCGCGGCGACGGGGGACGCCGGCAACGGAATCTCCTCGACGGCCGTGCCCGGCGTTTGTGCGGAAGTGAACATTGCATGCAGTGTGGGTCGCTGTCGTGGCCCTGTCAAGGGACGAGGTGCGGCGGGTCGGCGCCCGGTCAGCGGGTGACGACGACCCGCGTGCCGGCCTCGTGCAGGCGCCGCGTGAGCCCCTCGCTCAACGGGGCGTCCGTCACCACCGTGTCGATGCGGTCGAGGTCGCAGACGCGCACGCTGCCCGGGCCGCCCTCCTTGGAGGAGTCGCAGACCAGGACGACGTCCTCGGCGACGTCGAGCAGTGCCCGCTTGACGCTGAGCTCCAGCTCGGAGCGGACGTAGACGCCGCGCGTGTCGATGCTGCTCACGCCGAGCACGAAGATGCGCAGGCGCAGGTCGTGCACGAAGTGCGCGGCACTCGGGCCGATGAGGGCCTGGTTGTCGTGCGACATCTCGCCGCCGATGGCGATCACGCGGGTCGACCTGCGGGGGAGCAGCGCCGCAAGCACCGGCACCGAGTGCGTGACCACGCAGCCGGAGAAGTCCTCGGGCAGCGCGTGCGCCACCTCGAGGGCCGTGGTGCCGGCGTCGACGCCCACCGTGTCCTCGCTTGCGACCATCGCCGCGGCCGCCACGCCGATACGCCGTTTGGCCTCGGCGTTCACGAGTGCCCGCGCCCCGAAGACCGGCCGGCCGTGCGAACCGGCCGGAAGGCTCGCGCCGCCGTGCACGAGGGCGACGTCGCCGGTGGTCGCGAGCCGGTGCAGGTCGCGGCGCACGGTCATCTCCGACACCCCGAGGGTCTGGCTCACCTCCGAGACGGAGACGTGCCCGCTCTCCCGCAGCCGTTCGAGGATCGCGTCGCGGCGGCGCGGCGCGGCGTCGTAGCGCAGGGCACCGGCCACCGGCTCCGTCGTGTCGCTCACGCGTCGATGTTAGCCATGGAGTGGATCGCGCAGTGGATGGTAGGTTCCGAACATTCACTTGCTCCTTGACGCCGTTGGAGAGCCTGCTGTGACCGGTCGCCCCGCCCTGAAGCGCCTCGCCCGCCCGTCCGGCGGGCTCGCGATGCTGGCCGTCGACCAGCGGGAGGCCCTGCGCGCGATGATCGCCCAGCGCACCGGCGCTCCCGTGCCCGACGAGGACGTCACGGCGTTCAAGGTGGCTGCGGCGCGCGCCCTCACCCCGCACGCCTCGGCCGTGCTCGTCGACCCGCAGTTCGGCTGGGACGCGATCCTCGCCGCCGACGCCGTCGACCCGGCGTGCGCGCTCATCGCCGCCGCCGATCACTTCGTCCCCGGCGAGCACGAGTTCGTGCGGGATGCCGTGCTCGACGAGTCCCTCGACCTCGACGCGCTCGCCACCCGGGGCGCGCAGGCGCTCAAGCTCCTCGTCGTCTGGCGCCCCGACGGGGACCGCGACCGCCGCGTGGCGATGGTCGAGGACTTCGTCGCCCGCTGCCGGCGGCGCGACCTCGTCAGCATCATCGAGCCCGTGTCGCGCGCGCCGCTGGCAGGCGGCGACGTGGCAGGCGGCGACGTGGCAGGTGGCGAGTTCGACGCCGACGCCGGCATCCTCGCGGCCGCCCGGGAGCTCGGCGGGCTGGGCGCCGACGTCTACAAGACCGAGGTGCCGACGCACGGCCGGGGCACCGACGCCGAGGTCCTGGAGGGCTGCCGGCGCATCGACGACCTCGTCGACGGCGCCTGGGTCGTGCTCTCCTCCGGGGTGGCGGCAGCCCGGTTCCCCGACGCCGTGCGGCTCGCCTGCGCGGCCGGCGCGTCCGGGTTCCTCGCCGGGCGGGCGGTGTGGGCGTCCGTCGTCGGCAGCCCACGGCTCGAGGAGGACCTCGAGCAGGTCGCCGTGCCGGCACTGCGGCGCCTCGTCCAGGTGGTCGACGACACCGTCGGGCGCTGATCCGGCGGCCGTGGAGCTGACCCTCGCCGTCGTCGCCGTCGTCGCGGGGGCGATCCTGCAGCGCAGCACCGGGCTCGGGTTCGCCCTCGTGTCGAGCCCGTTGCTCGTCCTCCTGCTGGGTCCGTACGAAGGCGTCGCCCTGGCGAACCTGCTGTCGCTGGTGACGTCCTGCCTCGTGCTGGCCGCGACGTGGCGGACCGTCGACGTGCGCGCGGCGGCCATGCTGAGCGTGGGTGCCCTGGCGGCGATCGTGCCCGGGGCGGCGCTCGCCCGGGCGCTGCCTGATCCCGTGCTGTTCGTGGTCGTGGGCGGGCTCGCGGCGGGGGCGGCCGCACTCGTGGCCGCCGGCTGTCGTATCCCCGGACTCACTCGACCGTCCGGGAGCGTCGTCGCCGGCTTCGCGTCGGGGTTCAGCAACGTCACCGCCGGAGTCGGCGGTCCGGCGCTCGCGGTCTACGGCGCGAGCACGCGACTGTCGAGCGCCGGCTTCGTGCCCACCGTGCAGGTGGTCGGCATCGTCTCGAACGTCTTGTCGCTCGCCGTCAAACACGACGCGCACCTGCCGGGGCGACTCGTTCTCAGCTGCGTGGTCGCGGTGCTGGCGGGCACGCTCCTCGGGCGGTGGATCGCCGGTCTGCTCAGTGACCGGGCGGGGCGGGCCATCGTCCTGGCCCTGGCGATCACCGGTGGCCTCCTCTCGGTCGTGAAGGGCCTGCTCGCGTGGTGACCTGCTGGCGACGCAGCCGGCGGCGGTCCTCCTCGGATACCGTGCCCAGCAGTGAACGGTGAGTCACTGAGGGGTCAGTGTGGACGTCGTCGAGAGTGACGAGCATCGGGACCTGCGTGCGGCGGTCAGGGCGATCGCGGCGCCGTTCGGCGGGGCCTACTACGTGGAGCACGCACGCGCGGGGCAGGAGTGTTCCGAGCTGTGGCACGCGCTGGGCGACGCCGGGTTCATCGGGGTGAACGTCCCCGACGAGTACGGCGGCGGCGGTGGCGGCCTCGTCGAGCTCACGATCGTGTGCGAGGAGATCGCCGCGGTGGGCGCGCCGCTCCTGCTCCTGCTGGTCAGCGCGGCGATCTCGGCGGAGGTGATCGCCGAGTTCGGCACGGAGGAGCAGCGCAAGGAGTGGCTGCCCGGGCTCGCGAGCGGCCGCACGAAGGTCGTCTTCGCGATCACCGAACCGAACGCCGGCTCCAACACCCACCAGCTCGCCACCACCGCTCGGCGGGACGGGGACGGCTGGCTGCTCGACGGCGAGAAGTACTACATCTCCGGCGTCGACACGGCCGAGGCGCTGCTGCTGGTGGCCCGGACCGGCCGCGACGAGAGCGGTGGTGCGCGGCTCTCGCTCTTCCTCGTCCCCACCGACGCACCGGGCCTGACCGCCACGCACCTGCCGGTCGACGTGATGCTGCCGGAGAAGCAGTTCACGCTGCACTTCGACGGTGTGCGCCTCCCGGCCGCCGCGCTCGTCGGCGAGGAGGGCGCGGGGTTCCGGCAGGTCTTCCACGGGCTCAACCCGGAACGGATCACCGGTGCCGCCCTGGGCGTCGGCGTCGCCCGCTACGCGCTGGGCCGTGCGGCCCGGTACGCGCGCGACCGCGAGGTGTGGGGCCGGCCGATCGGCGCCCACCAGGGCGTCGCCCACGAGCTGGCCAAGGCGAAGATCGAGACCGAGCTGGCCGCGCTCATGACCCACCGGGCGGCCGCGCTGCACGACCGCGGCCTGCCGGCCGGGGAGGCCTCCAACATGGCCAAGTACGCCGCCGCGGAGGCGGCCATCGCCGCCGTCGACGCCGCGATCCAGACCCACGGCGGCAACGGTGTGTCTGCGGAGTTCGGGCTGCTGCCCTACTGGGGCCTGGCCCGGCTGCTGCGGATCGCGCCCGTCAACCGGGAGATGGTGCTCAACTTCGTCGCCCAGCACAGCTTGGGCCTGCCGCGGTCCTACTAGAGGAGCACTATCGGTGACCGTTCTGACCTCGCGGCTCGACGTCGCGGCCGAGGCCTACGCGAGCAACCGCGCGGCGCAGCTCGACGTGCTCGCCCGCCTGGACGAGCAGCTGCGGTTGGTGGTCGCGGGTGGCGGGGAGCGCTACACCCAGCGGCACCGCGACCGCGGGAAGCTCCCCGTGCGCGAGCGCCTCGAACTGCTGCTCGACCCGGACAGCCCGTTCCTGGAGCTCTCGGCGCTGGCGGCGTGGGGCACCGACTTCACGGTCGGCGCGTCCGTCCTCACCGGCATCGGCGTGGTGTGCGGCGTGGAATGCGTGGTGATCGGCCACGATCCCACCGTGCGCGGCGGCACGATGAACCCCTACTCCCTGCGCAAGACGCTGCGGGCGCTGGAGATCGCCCGCGTCAACCGGCTGCCGGTGGTGAACCTCGTCGAGTCCGGCGGCGCCGACCTGCCCACCCAGGCCGAGCTCTTCGTGCCGGCCGGGCGGATCTTCCACGAGCTGACGGAGCTGTCGTCACTCGGCATCCCGACGGTCGCGCTCGTCTTCGGCAACTCGACGGCCGGCGGGGCGTACATGCCCGGCATGTGCGACTACGCCGTCCTCGTCGACCGCCGGGCCAAGGTCTTCCTCGGGGGGCCGCCGCTGGTGAGGATGGCCACCGGGGAGGAGTCCGACGACGAGTCGCTCGGCGGCGCCGAGATGCACTCCCGCGTCTCCGGCCTCTCGGACTACTTCGCCACCGACGAGCGCGACGCCATCCGCCTCGGCCGGCGGATCATGTCCCGGATCAACTGGCGCAAGCTCGGGCCGGCCCCGGCGCCCGACCCCGAGCCGCCGCGCTACGACCCCGACGAGATCCTCGGGATCGTCCCCCCGGACCCGAAGGTGCCCTTCGACCCCCGCGAGGTGCTGGCCCGCACCGTCGACGGCTCGGACTTCGACGAGTACAAGCCGCTCTACGGCTCCTCGCTCGTCACGGGCTGGGCCGCCGTCCACGGCTTTCCCGTCGGCGTGCTCGCCAACCACCGCGGCGTGCTGTTCAGCGAGGAGGCGAAGAAGGCCACCGAGTTCATCCTGCTCGCCAACCAGACCGACACCCCGCTGGTGTTCCTGCAGAACACCACGGGCTACATGGTCGGGGCCGAGTACGAGCAGGGCGGGATCATCAAGGACGGCGCCAAGATGATCAACGTCGTCACCAACAGCACCGTGCCGCACGTGACGATCAACATGGCGTCGTCGTTCGGGGCCGGCAACTACGGCATGTCGGGGCGGGCGTACGATCCGCGGCTGATGTTCGCCTGGCCGGGTGCGAAGCTCGCGGTCATGGGGGCCGCCCAGCTCGCGGGCGTGATGTCGATCGTCGGCCGGGCTTCGGCGGCGTCGCAGGCCAAGCCGTTCGACGAGGAGGCCGACCGGCGGCGGACCGCGGCGATCGAGGCCCAGATCGACGCCGAGTCGCACTCCTTCTTCGTCACCGCCCGGCTCTACGACGACGGCATCGTCGACCCCCGCGACACCCGCACCGTGCTCGGCATGGCGCTGTCGGCCGTCCACTCCAACCGCGTCGAGGGCCGCCGCGGCTTCGGCGTCTTCCGGATGTGAACGTGATCCAGAAGCTGCTCGTCGCCAACCGTGGCGAGATCGCCGCGCGGATCATGCGCACCGCGCACGCCCTGGGCATCGCCACCGTCGCCGTGTACTCCGACCCGGACGCCGAAGCCCCGTTCGTCCGGCTCGCCGACGAGGCGGTGCGCCTGCCCGGGGCCGCGCCGGCGCAGACCTACCTGCGCGGCGACCTCGTCGTCGCGGCCGCGCATGTCACCGGGGCCGACGCCGTCCATCCCGGGTACGGATTCCTGTCGGAGAACGCCGGGTTCGCCCGGGCCTGCGCCGAGGCCGGCCTGGTCTTCGTCGGGCCGTCGCCGGAGGCGATCGCGGCCATGGGCTCGAAGCCTGCGGCCAAGGCCCTCATGGAGCAGGCCGGGGTGCCGGTGCTGCCCGGCGCCACCGTCACCGAGGGGATCGACCTCGCCGCAGCCGCCGCGGCCATCGGGTTCCCGCTGCTGGTCAAGGCCGCGTTCGGCGGCGGTGGGCGCGGCATGCGCGTCGTGACGGTCCCGGACGAGCTGGAGGCGGCCGTCGAGGGCGCGCAGCGGGAGGCCGCGTCGGCGTTCGGGGACGGCACGGTGTTCCTGGAACGGTTCGTCGTCGACCCCCGCCACGTCGAGGTGCAGATCATCGGCGACGCCCACGGCGAGGTCGTGCACCTGTTCGAGCGCGAGTGCTCCATCCAGCGTCGCCACCAGAAGATCGTCGAGGAGAGCCCCTCGCCGGCCGTCGACGACGCGCTGCGCGCCGAGCTCGGCGCCGCTGCCGTGGCCGCGGGGAAGGCGATCGGTTACACCGGGGCCGGCACGGTCGAGTTCGTCCTCGACCGGGACGGGCGCTTCTCCTTCCTGGAGGCCAACACCCGGCTCCAGGTGGAGCACGCGGTCACCGAGCTGGTCACCGGGCTGGATCTGGTGGCGGTGCAGCTGCGCGTGGCCGAGGGTGAGCCGCTGCCGCCGGAGGTCATCGGCGCCTCGATCGCCGGGCACGCCGTCGAGGCCCGGCTCTACGCCGAGGACGTCCCGGCGGGCTTCCTGCCCGCCACCGGCACGCTCCACCGCTTCCGCATCCCGGAGCTGCCCGGCGTGCGCGTCGACGCGGGCGTGGCCGACGGATCGGTGGTCGGCACGCACTACGACGCGATGCTGGCCAAGGTGATCGCCCACGGCCGCACCCGCGCCGAGGCGGCGCGGTCCCTCGCCCGCGCGTTGCAGCGGGCCGAGATCCACGGCGTCACGACCAATCGCGACCTGCTCGTCGGGATCCTCCGCGAGCCGGAGTTCCTCGCCGGCCGCACCGACACCGGCTACTTGACCAGGCACGATCTCGGCGCGGATGCCGCTGCCGGCCCGATCCACGCGGCCGCCGCCGCCCTCGCCGCCCAGGCCGCGAACCGGGCGTCGGCGGAGGTGCTGGGCGGGCTCCCCTCGGGCTGGCGCAACGTCGGCGGGATACCGCAGCACGTCGCGTTCACCCTCGGGGAGCAGACCCTGGACGTCGCCTACGCCTTCCGCCGGTCCGGCTTGGAGCTGGCCGTGAACGGCGAGCCGTTGCCCGTCCGGCTCGTGCGCGCCGCGCCGGACGCGGTCGCGCTGGAGGTCGGCGGCGTGCGCCGCGTCTACACCGTGCACCGCGTCGACGGCTGGTCCTACGTGGACGGGCCCGACGGGTCGGCCGCGCTCGCCGAGGTGCCGCGCTTCGCCGACCCGAACGCTGCCGCGCACGCCGGGTCGCTGCTCGCACCCATGCCCGGTGGTGTCGTACGCGTACTGGCCGCCCAGGGCGACACGGTCTCCGCCGGCCAGTCCCTCGTCGTTCTGGAGGCCATGAAGATGGAGCACACCGTCACGGCGCCGGTCGACGGCGTCGTCGCCGAGATCGCGGTCGCACCCGGGGACCAGGTGGACACCGGGCAGGTGCTGGCCGTCGTGAACGAGCCGGGGGAGGAGCAGCCGTGCCCGTCTCGATGACAGCGCTCGCCGACGACCTCGCCGCCGAGTCCGCGGAGCTGCGCGGGCTGGTCGTCGGCCTCGGCGAGGTGGGGTGGGGGCTCGGGACGCCCGCCGAGGGCTGGTCGATCGCCGACCAGGTCTCGCACCTGGCGTACTTCGACGACGTCGCCGTGCGGTCGGCCGTCGAGCCGGACGCCTTCCTCGCCGAGCACCGCGGGGGCGTGGTGGACCCGGACGCCATCGCCGCGCGGTACCGCACTCTCGACGGACCCGAGCTGCTGGCCTGGTTCGACCGGTCGCGGGAGCGGCTGATCGAGACGTTCCGCGGGCTCGACCCACGCCTGCGGGTGCCGTGGTTCGGGACCGAGATGAGCGCGGCATCGGCGTTGACCGCGCGGATCATGGAGACCTGGGCGCACGGGCAGGACGTCACCGACGCGCTCGGTGCGGTGCGGGAGCCGAGCATGCGCCTGCGCCACGTGGCGCACATCGGCGTCGGGGCGCGGGCGTTCAGCTACGCGCTCCACGGCCGCGCGCTGCCCGACGTCCCGGTGCGGGTCGAGCTGGACGCCGCCGACGGCTCGCGGTGGACCTGGGGTCCGGAGGACGCCGCGGACCGGATCGCCGGCCCCGCACTGCACTTCGCCCTGCTGATCACGAAGCGGCGGCACCGCGACGACCTCGCGCTGGCGATCACCGGGCCGGCCGCGCGGGAGTGGGCCGAGATCGGGCAGGCCTTCGCGGGGAGGCCGGGCACGGGCCGGTGGGCGGGGCAGTTCGCGTGAGCGAGCGCGCCATCCGCATCGGCAACTGCTCCGGCTTCTACGGCGACCGGATCGAGGCTGCCCGCGAGATGGTCGACGGCGGCCCGATCGACGTGCTGTGCGGTGACTACCTCGCCGAGCTGACCATGCTGATCCTGGCGAAGGCGCAGGCCAAGGATCCGTCAGCCGGGTACGCGCGCACGTTCCTGACCCAGGTGGAGGCGGTCCTCGGCACGTGCCTGGAGCGGGGGATCCGCATCGTCGCCAACGCGGGCGGGCTCAACCCCGCCGGGCTCGCCGCGGCCGTCCGGGAGGTGGCCACGCGTCTCGGGCTGGACGCGAAGGTCGCGCACGTCGAGGGCGACGACCTGCGCGGCTCGCTGGGCGCGATCAGCCCGCCGGTCCAGGGCAAGCCGGTGTCGGCCAACGCCTACCTGGGCGGGTGGGGGATCGCCGAGGCCCTCGCGGCCGGCGCCGACGTCGTCGTGACGGGACGGGTCACCGACGCCTCGCTCGTGGTGGGGCCCGCGGCGTGGTGGCACGGCTGGGGGCGTGACGACTGGGACGCGCTGGCCGGTGCGGTGGCCGCCGGGCACGCGATCGAGTGCGGGCCGCAGGCCACCGGCGGCAACTACGCCTTCCTCGACGAGATCACCGACCGGCGCTACCCCGGCTTCCCGATCGCCGAGGTCGCCGCGGACGGATCGTCCGTGATCACGAAGCATCCGGGCACCGGCGGCCTGGTCTCGGTCGGCACCGTCACCGCGCAGCTGCTCTACGAGATCGCGGAGCCGGCGTACCTCGGCCCGGACTGCACCACCCACTTCGACACGATCCGGCTCGCGCAAGACGGCGACCACCGGGTGCGGATCTCCGGGGTGCGCGGCAGCCCACCGCCCCCGACGCTGAAGGTCGCGCTGAACGACGCGGGCGGCTTCCGCAACACCATGACGCTCGTGCTCACCGGCCTGGACATCGAGGCCAAGGCCGCGCACGCCGAGGCGCTGCTGTTCGAGGTGCTCGGTGGCAAGGACCGGTTCGCCGAGGCCGACGTGCGGCTGCTGCGCTTCGACACCCCCGACGCGCCGTCGAACGAGCAGGCGACCGCCCACCTGCGGATCACCGTGAAGGACCCGGACCCGCGCAAGGTCGGCCGCGCCTTCTCGGACGCCACGATGGAGCTGGCGCTCGGCGGGTATGCCGGCTTCCACACCACGACCCCGCCCACGGCGGAGTCCGCGTACGGGATCTACCGACCCGCCGCCGTGCCGCGTTCGGCGGTGCGGCACACGGTCGTCCTGCCCGACGGTGAGCGGCGGGTGATCCCCGATCTTGAAATCGACCCATCGGTCGGCGAGGTTCCGCCTGCAGTGCAGTCAGCGGTCGCGCCGATGCCCGACGGGCCGTGCACCAGGGTCCCGCTGGGCACGGTCTGCGGGGCCCGGTCCGGCGACAAGGGCGGCAACGCCAACATCGGGCTGTGGACCCGCACCGACGCCGAGTACGCCTGGCTGCGCGCGTTCCTCACCGCCGAGAAGGCCCGCGAGCTGCTCGGACCCGAGGTGGCAGACCTGCCGATCGACGTGTGGTCCCTGCCCGCGCTGCGGGCACTCAACGTCGTGGTGCACGGGATCCTCGGCGCGGGCGTGGCCTCGTCGACCCGCCCGGATCCGCAGGCCAAGGGCCTGGGGGAGTACCTGCGCAGCCGGGTCGTCGAGGTGCCGGTCGGGCTCAGCAGCGCGCGGTTGATGTGATTGTTCGCGCGGATCCGGGCCGTCGAGGCCTCACCTGTGCGCGTCCAGCGGGGCGGGAACGGGGTCGGCATCCCAGCGCGTTGGCATCTGCGGCACAGGCCACGCGGGGTCGGGCGCGAAGCGCGACCAGTCGGTGTCGAACGGAAACTCCCGTCGCGCGAGCCGGTCCGCGGCCCGGCGACCCTGCTCTCGGATCCACACAGCATCGGCTGTGGTGAGCCCGCCCAGCTCGGTCACCCAGCTGAGCTGATCGTCGTCCTTGAAGGACCAACCGGACAGGTCGTCGGACGCCGTCACGTCGAGGATGAGGTCGCGCGAGTCGAATCCGACGGGCGTCCGCTGCCACGGCATCTCGAGGTTGACGTACCAGCCGCGAAAGGTGCGGGTGTCGGTGTCCCACCGACGGATCACCGCCATCGCCAGCCCGCGCACGTGCAGCCGGACGTTGGGTGTGCCGGACCACTTCTCCTCGGCATGTCCCCCGTCCCAACCTCCGGGAACCATCATGGAGTTGCGCGGCCCGCCGCGGCGTCCGGTCCGCTTCTTGATCGGTGCGCCGACCGGCTGGAAGATCGCGATCACGCGCTCATCGCAGGCAACCAGGTTGCCCGCGTAGACGTAGGAGACGGCCGCATCGGGGATCGACCGCCAGAGGACCGGGGCACCCCCATCGAACACATCCATCAAGAGTCACCTCGTCAAGCCAACTGGACATGATCGCCGGTCCGGCGCGTTTACCTACCAGATCCGGCCGGAAATGCGCCGAAACGCTGATCATGGCGGTGCGGGAGCGCTCCGCGGCCGGATGGACCGAGTCGGGGGGCGACCGCTACTCCTCCCGAAGCAGCCCGACGTCGGAGACCGCGGCGATGTGCTCGGCCATCGCCGCGCCGGCGCGGCCGGCGTCGCCATCGCGGATGGCGTCGGCCACCTTGCGATGCGCGTCGAGGGATTGGCTGGGTCGTCCGGGCTGGGCGAGCGACTCGATGCGGCTCTCCCTGATCAGCTCGGAGATCTCGGCCATCATCCGGCCGAGCAGTCCGGAGTGGGCCGCGGCGGTGACGGCGGCGTGGAAGCGTTCGTCGCCCGTCACGCCGCGGCCGCCGCCCGCGACGTCGACGGCCATCGCGTCGAGTGCGTCCTCGATGGTCGCGAGGTCGGCGTCCGTGCGCCGTTCCGCGGCGAGTGCGGCGAGCTTGACCTCCAGGGCCTCCCGGGCCTCGATCACGTCGCGCAGCCGGTTGCGGCGGGCGCCGATTGCGGCGAGCAGCTGCCGTTCGGGTGGGATGTCGAGGATGACGGCCCCGTCGCCGTGCCGGACGTCGATCACGCCTTGGACCTCCAGTGCGACGAGGGCCTGGCTCACCGACGCCCGGCTCACCGCGAGCTGGGTGGCGAGCTCGCGTTCCGGTGGCAGGCGGTCGCCGACCTGCAGGCCCTCGGCCTGGATGTGGTCGAGGAGTCGCTCGACGAGCTGCTCGTAGAGCCGGGGGCGGACGAACGGGCGCAACGCCTCATGGCCGCGTCGACGGGTTGCGGGCACTGAATCGATACCTCCCACAGGCAGGGCTTGACGATGAGTATAGGTGTCCTATTGGCTAGGCCACTGAGCCACTAGCGGTCACTGCCGACCTGGAAGGCCATCACCTTGTCCACACACCTCATCGCACTGCTCGTGCTCGTCGTCGTGTTCCTCATCGCCACCGTCCGTCCGGTGAACATGGGCGCCCTGGCGCTCGTGGCCGCGTTCGTCGTGGGCACGGCCGTGGTCGGGGAGAGCGTCACCGACCTCCTCGACGGCTTTCCCGGCGACCTGTTCGTGATCCTCGTCGGCGTCACCTACCTGTTCGCGATCGCCAAACGCAACGGCACCGTGGACTGGCTGGTCGCCACGGCCGTGCGGGCGGTCGGTGGGCGGATCGCGCTGATCCCGTGGGTGATGTTCGCGGTCTCCGCCGCCATCACCGCCGCCGGGGCGGTGAGCCCGGCGGCCGTTGCGATCATCGCGCCGGTCGGCCTCGGGTTCGCGGCGCGCTACCGGATCTCCCCGCTGCTCATGGGGATCATGGTCGTCCAGGGGGCGTCGGCCGGCAGCTTCTCGCCCATCGGGATCTTCGGTGGGATCGTCAACGGCGTCGTCGACCGCAGCGCCCTGCCCGGCAGCCCGCTGGTGCTGTTCCTGTCGACGTTCGGCTTCAACGTGGTGCTCGCCGCGGTCGCGTTCGTCGTGTTCGGCGGGCGCGCGCTGGTGCGGCGCGAGCGGATCGTGCTCGGTTCCGAGGCCGTGGAGGCGTCACGACGCGCAACGCATCCACCGGTGCCGGCGCACAGCCTCGTGGGCACGGGTCCGGTGTTGCCCGCGGTCCGTGAGGACGACGACGCCGACCCGGTCGGCTCCCGGCCGACCCTCGGTGTCGAGCAGATCAGCACGCTCGTCGGGCTGCTCGGGCTCGTGCTCGGCGCCCTCGTCCTCGACCTCCACGTCGGGTTCGTCGCCACCACGGTGGCCGTCGCGCTCACGCTGGCGTTCCCGCAGACCAGCAAGGACGCGGTCAGCCAGGTCAGCTGGGGCGCGGTCCTGCTCATCGGCGGCATCGTCACCTACGTCGCCATGCTCGAACGCTCCGGCACGATCGACTGGCTCGGCCACAGCGTCGCGGGCATCGGCGCCCCGCTCCTCGCGGCGCTGCTCATCTGCCTGATCGGTGCGGTCGTCTCGGCGTTCGCGTCCACCACCGGGATCCTGGGCGCGCTCATCCCCCTGGCGGTCCCGTTCCTCGCGTCCGGCTCGGTCGGGGCGGTCGGGCTCATCGCCGCGCTGTCGATCTCCGCGTCCGTCGTCGACTCCAGCCCGTTCTCCACCAACGGCGCGCTCGTCGTCGCCAACTCCGCGGAGGACGGGCGCGAGCGCGTCCTCCGCGGCCTGATGGCGTGGGGAATGGCGCTGGTGGTCATCGCGCCGCTGGTCAGCTGGGGTTTGCTCGTTCTCCCGGGGTGGTTGTGATGAACGCACCGCTCGACGGCCTGCTCGTCGTCGACCTCAGCCGGGCACTCGCCGGGCCGCACGCCACGATGATGCTGGGCGATCTCGGCGCGCGGGTGATCAAGGTCGAGACGCCGGACGGCGGCGACGACACCCGCGGTTGGGGCCCACCGTTCGCCGGGGACGAATCCACCTACTTCCTCTCGGCCAACCGCAACAAGGAGTCGATCGCCCTCGACCTCAAGTCGGAGCCCGGACGGACGGCGCTCACCGCGCTGATCGGCCGCGCTGACGTGGTGGTCGAGAACTTCCGCACCGGTGTGCTCGACCGGCTCGGGTTCAGGATCGCGCGCCTGTCCGAGCTCAACCCGCGGCTCGTGGTGCTGTCGATCTCCGGGTTCGGCCACGACGGCCCGGAAGGCGGGCGCGCCGGATACGACCAGATCGCGCAGGGCGAGGCCGGGCTCATGTCCGTCACCGGCTCCGGGCCGGAGGACCTCCAGCGGGTGGGCGTCCCGATCGCCGACCTGCTCGCCGGCATGTACGGGGCGTACGGCGTGCTCGCCGCGCTGCGCGAGCGCGACCGCACCGGGGTCGGCACCGTCGTGCGGACGTCGCTGCTGGCGGCCGTCGTCGGCGTGCACGGGTTCCAGGGCACCGCGTACACGGTGGCGGGACAGGTCGGCACCGCCCGCGGCAACCACCACCCGTCGATCTCGCCGTATGGGCTTTTCCGCTGCCGCGGCGGCGCCGTGCAGATCGCGTGTGGCAGCGAGGGGTTGTGGCGGCGGCTGTGCGCGGAGTTCGGCCTCGATCCCGACGCCGCCGGATCGGCGACGAACGGCGACCGGGTTCGGCACCCGGAGCAGGTGCGGGCGCTGGTCGAGGCCGCATTCGCCGCCGACGACCCGGACGCCCTGCTCGCGCGGCTCGAGCGGGCCGGGGTGCCGGCCGGCCGGGTGCGGGGGATCGACGAGGTCTACGAGTGGGAGCAGGCGGTGAGCCAGGGCCTGCTGATCCCGGTCGAGCACGCCACGCTCGGCCCGCTCACGCTGCCCGGGCCGCCGCTGCGGTTCTTCGACGGTGACGACCACGAGCGGCCTCGCCGCTCCCACACCGCTCCACCCACCCTCGACCAGCACGGGGCGGCCCTGCGGGTGGAGTTCCGGCTCGACGAGCCCGTGCGGTCCGGATCGGGCGGATCATGAGCACGGTGAGGAGCACCGGCGCGACGGAGCTGGTCACCGCGGTCCTGGACCCGGGGTCGTTCGCCACGTGGGACGAGCCGCCGGTCGCGGTGCCCGCCGACGACGACTACCGGGCCGTTCTCGACGCGGCGCGGGAGCGCAGCGGGGCCGACGAGGCGGTGCTCACGGGCAGGGGCCGGATCGCCGGTCGTCCGGTGGGTGTCGTCTGCAGCGAGTTCGGCTTCCTGGCCGGCTCGATCGGGGTCGCCACGTCGGAACGGATCGTCCGGGCCGTCGAGCGCGCCACCGCCGCCCGGCTGCCGCTGCTGGCGGCGACCGCGTCCGGCGGTACCCGCATGCAGGAGGGCACGCTCGCGTTCCTGCGGATGGCCTCGATCACCGCCGCCATCGGGGCGCACCGGGCGGCCGGCCTGCCCTACCTGGTGTACCTGCGAAACCCGACGACGGGCGGCGTGTTCGCCTCGTGGGGCTCGCTCGGCCACATCACGGTGGCCGAGCCGGGCGCGCTGATCGGGTTCCTCGGCCCGAAGGTGCACGCCGCGTTGCACGGCGCGCCGCTCCCGCCCGGCGTGCAGACCGCGGAGAACCTGTTCGCCCACGGGCTCGTCGACGCGGTGCTGCCGCCCGAGCAGCTCGCCGGGGTCGCCGCGCGCGTGCTCGCCGTGCTCGACGCTCCCAACCAGGCACCCGTTCCCGCGCCCGCGAGCGGGCCGACCGATCCCGAACCGTCGGCGTGGGAGGCGATCACCGCCACCCGCAGGCCCGACCGGCCCGGGGTGCGCGACCTGCTGAGACACGCCGCCGTCGATGTCGTCCCCCTCGCCGGCACCGGCGAGGGCGAGACCGGTGCGGGGTTGCTGCTCGCGCTCGTCCGGTTCGGTGCGGCATCGTGCGTGCTGCTCGGCCAGGACCGGCGTGTGCAGGCCCGCACCCCGCTCGGACCGGGGGCCCTGCGCACCGCGCGGCGCGGCATGCGGCTTGCCGCGGAGCTCGGGCTGCCGCTCGTCACCGTGATCGACACGCCGGGCGCCGCGCTCGACACGGACGCCGAGCAGGGCGGCATGGCCGGCGAGATCGCGCGGAGCCTCGCCGACCTCGTCGCGCTCCCGGTCCCGACCGTCTCGATGGTGCTCGGTCAGGGCACGGGCGGCGCCGCGCTGGCGCTGCTGCCGGCCGACCGGGTGCTCGCGTCCCGGCTCGCGTGGATCTCCCCGCTGCCGGTGGAGGGGGCCGCCGCGATCCTGCACCGCGACCCCGGCCGGGCCCCCGAGGTCGCCGAGCTCCAGGGGGTACGAGCAGGAGACCTGTACCGGGCCGGCGCCGTGGATCACATCGTGCCCGAACGGCCGGACGCGGCCGACGAGCCGCAGGACCACTGCCGGCGGGTCGCCGCTGCCATCGAGCGCCACACGCTCGACGTGGCGCGCATCCCTGCAGCACAACGCATGGCGAGCCGCCGCGCCCGCCTGCGACGGTTGGGACTTCCCGGGGGAGCGGGTGTCGGGTAGGTGCCGCCCACCACCCCGACCTGTCCGGTATGACCGCCGTCGCCGATCTGGTGATCGAGGCGGTGAGGAATGGCAGGATCGTCGAGGTGGGTGACCCGTCGTGACACTGCACAGCTCGCACTGGGGGATCTTCGAGGCCGTCGAGACGGCGGCCGGGCTCGATGTCCGACCCGATCCGGCCGATCCGAATCCCGCACGCACGCTGCTGCGCAACGTCCCCGGGATGCTCGACGAGCGGGTCCGCGTGCTGGCCCCGCACGTGCGGCGCGGCTTCCTGGAGCGGGGCGCCGGCCCGGACGAGCGGCGGGGGCAGGACGAGTACGTCCCGGTCGGCTGGGACGAGGCGCTGGCGCTCGCGGCCGGCGAGCTCGAGCGGTGCCGCACGTCGTTCGGCAACGCGTCGATCTTCGGTGGCTCCTACGGCTGGGGGAGCGCCGGGCGGTTCCACCACGCGCAGAGCCAGGTGCACCGCTTCCTCAACGTGCTGGGCGGCTACACGCGCTCGGTGCAGTCCTACAGCCTCGGCGCCGCCCGCCCGCTGCTGCGTCACGTCGTCGGGAACGACGATCCGATCATGCGGCCGACGACGTTACCGGTGCTGGCCGAGCACACCGGGCTCTTCGTGTGCTTCGGCGGCATTCCGGCCAAGAACGCGCAGGTCAACGCTGGTAGTGCCAGTCGCCACACCACCGTCGCACACCTGCGGGGGGCCCGCGAGCGCGGCGCCCGGTTCGCGCTGATCTCGCCGCTGCGCGACGACCTCGCCGCGGATCTCGACGCCGAGTGGATCACCCTTGTGCCCGGCACCGACACCGCGCTGATGCTCGGCCTGGCACACACACTGGTCCGCGGCGGGCTGCACGACGCGGAGTTCCTGCGGACCCGCTGCACGGGTTTCGACGAGTGGTGGGCCTACCTTTCCGGGCAGGCCGACGGAGTCGTGCGCGACGCCGCCTGGGCGTCCCGGATCTGCGGGGTCGCCGAGGAGCGGATCGTCGCGCTGGCGCGGGAGATGGCCGCGCACCGCACGATGATCACGCTGAGCTGGTCGTTGCAGCGGGCGCGGCACGGCGAGCAGCCGCTGTGGGCGGGTATCGCCCTGGCGTGCGTGCTCGGCCAGATCGGGCTCCCCGGTGGGGGTGTCGGGCACGGGTACGGCGCGATGGCCGGCATCGGCGGGGCCCGGGTCGAGGGCGCGCTGCCGACGTTGCCGCAGGGGGCCAACGCCGTCGAGGAGTTCATCCCGGTGGCGCGGATCGCGGACATGTTGCTGCACCCGGGCGCCCGGTTCGACTTCGACGGCACCCGGCAGCGCTATCCCGACATCCGGCTCGTCTACTGGGCGGGCGGCAACCCGTTCCACCACCACCAGGACCTCGCGCGGCTGCGCCGGGCGTTCGCCCGGCCGGAGACGGTGATCGTCCACGAGCAGTTCTGGACCGCCACCGCGCGCCACGCCGACATCGTGTTCCCGGCGTCCACCACCCTCGAACGCGACGATCTCGGCTGTGCCCGCGAGGACGACGTCCTGGTCGCCATGCGGCGGGTCACCGAACCCCGGGGCGAGGCCCGGTCGGACTTCGCGATCTTCCGGGCGCTGGCCGGCGAGCTCGGGGTCGGCAAGGAGTTCGACGAGGGGCGCGACGAGCGGGAATGGCTCGAGCACCTGTACGACAGCTGGCGGGCCGCGCTTCCCGAGGGCGACGATCCCGGGCTCGGTTTCGAGGAGTTCTGGGCGAAGGGCCGGATCGACCTTCCCGGGGTCACGCGCGAACGCGTCCTCTACGCCGACTTCCGCGCCGACCCGGTGGGGCACCCGCTGCCCACGCCGAGCGGCCGGATCGAGATCGCCTCGGCGGTCATCGGCGCGTTCGGGTACGCCGACTGCCCCGGCCATCCCTCCTGGCTGGAACCCGAGGACCTGGCCGACCCGCCGGGCACGGGCCCGTACCCGCTGTTCCTCGTGGCGAACAACCCGGCCACCCGGCTGCACAGCCAGCTGGACCACGGCGCCGGCAGCGCGGCAGCGAAGGTCGGGGGGCGGGAGCCGGTGCGGATGCACCCCGCCGACGTGGCCGCGCGCGGACTCGAGGCCGGCGACGTCGTCCTCGTGGAGAGCCGGATCGGCAGCGCCCTGGCCGGGCTGGTGCCCTCCACCGACGTCGCGCCAGGGGCGGTGCAGCTGTCGACGGGCGCGTGGTTCGACCCGAGCGCGCCCGACGTCGCCACCTGCGTGCACGGCAACCCGAACGCCCTCACCACCGACGTCGGCACCTCCCGGCTCGCCCAGGGGTGCACCGGGCAGCTGGCGCGCGTCGAGGTGCGCGTGGCCCCGGACCCGTTACCGCCGGTGCGGGCCCACACCCCGCCGGTCTCCCGGATGCGGAATAGCGAGCGGGTTCGCCGGCGCTGACGCGTTCATGGCGACCTCCTTCTCCGTGACCTGGGACTACCGCTGCCCGTTCGCCCGCAACGCCCACGAGCACCTGCTCACGGGCCTCGCCGCCGGCGCCGACTGGAACGTGCGGTTCCTCCCGTTCTCGCTCGGGCAGGCACACGTCGAGGAGGGCGGGGTGAGCGTGTGGGACAACCCGGGCGACGATTCCGGAATCCTCGCCCTGCAGGTCGGGGTGGTCGTCCGCGACGAGTATCCCGACGTGTTCCCGGCCGTCCACCGCGGTCTGTTCGCCGCCCGGCACGACGACGGCCTGCACCTGGAGGACCGGGCCGTCGTCGAGAAGGTGCTCCTCGACAACGGCGCCCCGGCGGCGGCCGTGTTCGAGCGGCTCGACTCGGGCGCCGCGCTCGCCACCGTCCGCGAGGAGCACGAGAGCCACGTCGCCTCGCACACGGTGTGGGGCGTGCCGACCTTCATCGCCGGGGACGAGGCCGTGTTCGTCCGGCTCATGGACCGCGCGCCGGTCGGGAGCGAGCCCGCGCCGTCGATCAAGGCGATCGAGCGGGTCGTGGACCTGCTCACCGGCTGGCCGGAGCTCAACGAGTTCAAGCACACGGTCGTCCGCCGCTGAACCCGCGAACCCGAACCGGCCACCCGGCACGCGTCACGACCCCATCGGGTGGCCGGCGGGCGGAAGATCAGTTGTCGCTCGGCAGGGTTTCCATTCCGCCGTCCTGGCCGAGCATCTCCTGAACAATCCCGAGGTGGACGTCGATGTACCGCTGCGGGTCGGTCACGATCCGGTCGACCCCGTCGGTCGGGAAGTTCGCTTCCTTGTAGTGGTTGTTCATCCAGTGGTTCGCAATACCGTCCACCGGGCTGGTCGGGATGAACCCGGGGTCCTCGGCGGTGTCGGTGGTGCTGTCGTCGGGCGCGCTGTATCCCTCAGCGGCGGAGGCCGTGCCGGCCGCGAACGCCGAGAGGGCGAAGACGCCGCCGGCCACGACCGCGCTGCCGCGGCCGATGGTGCGCAGCCGCGCTGTATGCCCCGCGCCTGCTCGGCGAACCTCGGCTCGAGGAGCGTGTCGAGCGCGGTCTGCGCCTCCTGCTCGGAGCGCACCAGCCCGTCGGCGACGAGCAGCGGCAGGAGCCGGGCCAGCACGGCCCGCTGCGGCTCGCCCGGGACCGGGTCGATGTCGAGCTGGGTACGGGTCAGCAGCTGCTGGCGCGCGATCTCCGGCTTGATGCTCGCGGCGGTGGCGAGCGTCTGCACCGCGGCATCCGGGTTCTCCCGGATCCAGGCGCGCGCCCGCTCGTAGGCGTTCACGACCGTCTGGGCCAGCTCCGGCTTCTGCTCCAGGAACTCCTCGCCGGCGTTGAGCAGACCGTAGGAGTTGAAGTCGAGGTTGCGGTAGACCAGCCGGGACCCCGCCTCCAGCTCGGTCTGTGCCATGAACGGGTCGAGCCCGGCCCACGCTGCGACGTCGCCGCGCTCGAGCGCGATCTTCCCGTCGGAGTGCTGCAGGTTGACGATCTCGACGTCCGCGGCAGGCCCTGTGCTGTGCCATGTCTTCTCTCCTCTGGTGGTTGTGGGCTGCCGGCTGATGCGCCGAACGGTCGCCTGCGAGGGGACCGAGCGCGCACGCTCCACCTCGGCCTGCCGTTCGGCGCGCGTCCCGCCGTCCGGCAGGCCGAACGCGACGTTCTCGGCGAGCGTGCGCCACGGCAGGAGCCGCGGCTCCTGGAAGACCACGGCTGCGCGCGGTTCGATTCCCGCGACCCGCGCGCCGTCGATCAGCACGTCGCCTGAGGTCGGCCGGTCGAGGCCGCCCACCAGTCGCAGCAGGGTGGACTTGCCGCAGCCGGACGCCCCGAGCAGGGCGACGACCTCGCCCGCGCCGACGTCGAGGTCGATCCCGTCGAGCACGGCGAGCGCGCCGAAGGCACGGCCGACGCCGCGGAGTGTGACGGGGGCTGCGGCCACGCGCGTGGCGGTGGTCTGCACGGGGAAGATCCTTGTCGAGGGGAGGGAGAGGGTCTGCTACCCCCGACAGGCGGCGCTCACCCCGTAGCCGAGGTCGAGCCACAGTCGCGCGGCGAGATCCTTGCCCGCTCCGCGGTCCCTGTGCGCCACGGAGGCACGCTATGCGGCGCATGTGGCCCGGGGCAAATTCCGTGATCGGGATCATCGGCACTTGTCGGTGCGGCCGGGCGCGCATAGCGTCGATTCCGTGGCGGGAACACCGTTGGTATGTCGTCGGTTCCTCGATCTGATGCGGGTACACAGCGCGCGTTGTTGAAGCCCTGTCGGAATTGACCAGACATTTCCTTCCCGCCCGAGAGGCAGATATGCCTGATCACCTTCATGTCGCGGTCGCTCTCGACGGTGCCGGATGGCACCCCGCCGCGTGGCGCGAACCGGCCGCCCGACCCCACGAGCTGTTCTCCCCGCGGTACTGGGCCGACATCGTGCGCACCGCCGAGCGCGGCCTGCTCGACCTCGTCACGATCGACGACGCGTTCGGCATCCAGACCCACCGCATCGGCGTGCCCGACGACCGCGTGGACGAGGTGCGCGGCCGGCTCGACGCGCTGCTGATCGCGTCCTTCGTCGCGCCCCTGACCAGCCGGATCGGCCTGGTCCCGACGGTGACCACCACCCACACCGAGCCGTTCCACGTCTCGAAGGCGCTCGCGACCCTCGACCACACGTCGCTCGGCCGGGCGGGCTGGCAGGCCCGGGTGTCCGGGGCGGCCGCCGATGCGGCGCTCGTCGGCCGGCGCACCGTCTCCGGGTATGACCCGCGCGTGCTCGCGGCCGCCGACCTGCCGCCCGAGATCGTCGACCTCTTCGCCGAGGCCGCGGACGTGATCGACGTCGTGCGCCGGCTGTGGGACTCCTGGGAGGACGACGCCGAGATCCGCGACGTCGCCACCCGCAGGTTCATCGACCGGTCGAAGGTGCACCACATCGACTTCGAGAGCCGGTTCTTCTCCGTGCGCGGCCCGTCGATCACCCCGCGGCCGCCGCAGGGGCAGCCGGTGGTGAGCGTGCTCGCGCACCGCCGAGAGCCCTACGAGCTCGCCGCCCGGGCCGCCGACCTGGTGTTCGTCACGCCCACTCCCGCCCGCGGCGCCGAGGCCGTGCTCGCCGACGTCACGCGGGCAGTCGCCGACGTGGGGCGCGCGGGGGAGCCGCTCCACGTCTACGCCGACGTCGTGGTGGCGCTCGACGGTCCCGGCGAGCCGGGGGCGGCCCGGCTGCGCCGCCTCGACGACATCGCCGGGGAGCCCTACATCGGCGACACCACCGTCTTCGGCGGATCGGCCGCGGAGCTCGCCGACCTCGTCGAGTCCTGGCACACCCTGGGCTACCGCGGGGTGCGGCTGCGTCCCGCGGCGCTGCCCGACGACCTCGACCGGATCGTCACCGACCTCGTCCCGGAGCTGCAGCACCGCGGCCTGCACCGCACGGCCTACCCGGAGAGCTCCTCACTGCGCGGCCTGCTCGGCCTGCCGACCGCCGTCTCCAACCGATATGCAGAGGTCGTCTGACATGAGCGCCCACAAGCAGATCATCCTCGGCGCCTACCTGGGCGGCGTGAACCACAACACCTCGTGGTGGCACCCCGAAGCCGGGAGCCAGATCGACTTCTCGACCTTTGAACACACCGCGCGCACCGCCGAGCGCGGCAAGTTCGACTTCTTCTTCCTCGCCGAAGGGCTCGCGTTGCGCGAGCGGGCCGGACAGGTGTTCGACCAGGACATCGTCGGCCGGCCGGACACGCTGCCGGTGCTCGCGTCGCTCGCGGCCGTCACCACGCACCTCGGTCTGGCCGGCACGATCAACGCGACGTTCAACGAGCCCTACGAGCTCGCCCGCCAGTTCGCCACGCTCGACCACCTCTCCGGCGGTCGCGCCGCCTGGAACGTCGTCACCTCGTTCGACGCGTTCACCGGGCAGAACTTCCGACGCGGCGGCTTCCTCGACCGGTCCCAGCGCTACGAGCGGGCCGGCGAGATGATCGAGGCGCTGCGTACGCTCTGGGACTCGTGGGACGACGATGACCTGGTCGCGGACCAGGGGACCGGCCGGTTCCTCCGCCGATCCGGCGCCGGGGAGTTCGCGATCGCGGGCAACCAGTTCGACATCCAGGGGCGGTTCACCGTGCCTCGCAGCCCGCAGGGCCGCCCGGTGATCCTGCAGGCCGGCGTCTCCCCGGACGGCCGTGACTTCGCCGCCCGCCATTCCGACGCGATCTTCTCGCCGTACGGCAAGCTCCCGGAGGCCGCCGACTTCTACCGGGACGTGAAGGCCCGCGCGGCGAGGTTCGGCCGCAACCCGGACGACCTCAAGATCCTCCCCTCGGCGAGCTTCGTGCTCGGCGACACCGAGGCCGAGGCGCTGGAGCGCTACCGGGAGATCCGCGAGGAGCAGATCACCGGGCAGACCGCGCAGATCCTGCTCGAACAGGTGTGGAACCGGGACCTCTCCGGCTACGACCCCGACGGGCCGCTGCCCGATGTCGACCCCGACCCGGACGCCCCGCCGATCATCGAGGGCCGCGCCTTCGTCCACCAGGACCGCCTCACCACGGTGGCGCGCTGGCGCGAGATCGCCGAGGCGAAGAACCTCAGCCTCCGCGAGCTGGTGATCGACCAGTTCGAGCGCGGCCCGTTCGTCGGCACACCGGCCCGGGTGGCCCGGCTGATCGACGACTTCGTGCAGAACGACGGCTCCGACGGGCTCATCATCGGCTCGCACCTGGTGCCGTGGGGGCTCGACGAGTTCGTCGACAAGGTCGTGCCGCTGCTGCAGGAGCGCGGCTCGCTGCGTGCGGAGTACACGGGCACGACGCTGCGCGACAACCTGGGCCTCTCACCGCTGCCCCGCCGCCCCGCGAACGCGACCGCCGCGGTCTAGCCGGAACCCGGTGGGGGCCGTACGGTGCCGCATGGGGGCTCCGACCTATCGCTGGTGGATGGTCGCCGCGCTCGCGGTCACGTCGACCGCGGGCTACGGGGTGCTCACCTACGCGTTCGCCGTGCTGCTCGTGCCGATGCAGGAGGCACTGGGTGCCGACCGGACCGTCGTCACCGGCGCCCAGACGGTCGCGCTGCTGGCGGCAGGCGCTGGTCGTGCTCGCGGTGATCTACGGCGGGCTCACCGTTCCCCTGCACCTGCTGGTGCGGCGGCCGCGGGACTTCGTACCGCAGCGTCGCGAGGCCCGGCGCAACACCGCGAGCGCCGTCCGCGACCCGGGGTACTGGCTGATCGCCGGCGTCTTCGTCGCCCAGGGGATCGGCGTGTTCGTCGTCGGCGTCCACCTGGTCGCTTACCTGCAGGAGCTCGGCCACGCTCCGACCGTCGCCGCGAACGTCGCGGGCCTGCTCGGCGTGATGTCGGTGACCGGGCGGGTGGTGACGACGCTCGCCGGCCGCAGGCACGGGCTGACCGCGGTGGCCGCCGTCTTCGCACTCCAGGCGGCCGGATTGGCGCTGCTGCCGGTGGTCGGGCACACGCTCGCCACGGCGGTCGGCTGCGTGCTGGCGGTCGGGCTCGGCTTCGGCGTCAGCACGATCGCACGTCCCACCCTGCTCGCCGAGCGGTACGGCGTCGCGGGCTACGCCACCCTCGCCGGGCTCTTCGCGCTCCGCCCCGCGCGGTCGGCCACCCGAACGGCCATTGCCTGATCGGGGAGTTCACAGGTGCCCGCCCTGATATCATCTGATATCAGGAGGTTCGTGATGGCAGACGTACTTATTCGCGACTTGCCGGACGATGTGGTTGCCGCGATCGACGCGCAGGCAGCTCGCCTGGGCATATCGCGCAACGAGTACGTCCGACGTGAGTTGAGCCAGCTGAAGCAGCGGCAAGGCCCCGCGCTCGTGGCCGACGACCTCCGCCGCTTCGCCGACACCTTCAAGGACCTCGCGGATCCGGAGGTCATCGACCAGGCGTGGCGATGATCGCACGTGCCGAAGGGCCCTGGTTGATCGACAAGTCGGCCCTCGTCCGCTTGGGCACCAGCTCGGATATCGACCTGTGGACCGGGAGGATCGAACGAGGTCTCGTCCGGATCGCCACTGTGACGAAGCTGGAGGTCGGCTATTCGGCGAGGGCGGCAGCTGACTTGCGGCAAGGTGTGAATGACTCGCCCCTGTCACGAATGCCGGTCGAGTATTCAACACCCGCGATCGAGGACCGGGCGATGGAAGTCATGCTCCTGCTCGCCGATCGCGGCCAGCACCGCGCACCGTCGATCCCCGATCTGCTCATCGCCGCCACCGCCGAGCTCGCCGGCCTCATCGTCCTGCACGTCGACAAGGACTTCGACCTCATCGCGGACATCACCGGTCAGCGCGTCGAGCGACTGGCCTGCGGCTGAGTCTCGGGCGTCGTCATCGTGCTCGTCCGGCCCGGGGCGCGGGCCGGCTGCTCACGGCGAGCGAAGGGATCGGCAGCACGAGGTGAGGCGCCGGATCAGCCCGCCTGCTCCGGCCGCAGCCAGACGGTCCACCGCTCGACGGCGAGGTACCCCATCCGCTCGTAGACGGGACGGCCGTCGTCGCTGGCGATGAGCACCGCCGGACTCGCCGGGTCGGAGAGGGTGGCCGCCCACGTCGCCGCGGCCCCGGCGCCGCGACCGCGCGCAGCGGGCAGCGTGGCGACGAACTCGACCAGCGTGACACCGGCGTGGTGGTGGGCCGCCGCGACCGCCGCCGGCTTCCCGTCGGACCACGCGATCCAGACTCGGGTGGTCGGCGCCAGGAGGGTCGGGTCGAGCAGGTCTCCCGGAGTCAACGGCTCCAGGTCCGGCAGCGGGTATCCGTCGACGAGGATCCGCTCGGCCACCGCGAGCTCCTCCGCGTCGCGCACCTCGCGCACGTCGATCCCCGGCGGCGGTGCGCCCGGACCGGGCCCGGGCAAGCGCACCATCAGCGGCGGATGACCGACCAGACCGAGTCCGTGCGGGCGGAGGTCCGGCGTGGGCCACGCGCTGACCAGCAGGTAGGGCACGTGCGGGGGCAGCAGGGTGCTGATCTCGGCGAGGACCTCCTCGGGCCGGGCCAGCGGCTGCAGCAGGATGACGGGGTTGGTCAGCGCCCCGCGGTCGCCGATCCAGCCGCCGGACCACCTGGGGCCCGTCCGCCACGGCCGTCCCGCGGCAGCAGCCACCGCGGTCGGCCACGACGCGTGCACGAGCACGGCCTGCCGGAGCAAGGTGTCCTCGGCGGGCAGATCGGGCTCCCACCCCGTCGCGAGGTGCTCGTCCTGGGGCGGCAGGAGCGATGCGCTCATGGATGCCTCCTTGCAGCGCGATCCGAGAGAACTCGCGAGGATAGCCCGCGACGCTACTGGTCAGCGGCGGCGAGGCTGTATCAGTGGCGTTCCTCGCGCCTCTGATGAGCACGTCACGAGGAGGTGTTGTCGATGACACCGCAGCCGATCCCATCGCCAGAGCTCTGGCCCGAGCAGTGGGCGATCCAGGTGGCGGTCGACGCCGACCGGGTCGAGAACCGGATGCGCATCATCCGCTCGGACGGGGTCGACAGCCCGCAGCTCGCACTGAGGGCGGAGGCGGTCGGGCACTACCTGCAGGCGGCGCGCACCGCCTGCAAGCGCTCGTCCCGGGGGTGGCCGAGGGGAGGCTCGGACCGATGGCGAGGTGCGTCGGTGGAGCAGGCGTACCGCAACCTGCATTCGGCCAAGATCAGCCTGGTCGATCTGCTGCCCGACCCGGAGGTCGCGGCACTCGTGCCCGAGGTCTGCGCGCGGATGGCCGCCGTGCTGGATCGCAACGACCCCCGGCGCACGGAGGCCGAGAAGGTGTTCCAGCTGCAGTCCCGCGACACCCCAGTGATGCGGGCAACGCTGAAGCAGGCCATGGAGGTCTCCTACGACGCGTCCGACGAGGAGTACAGCCGGTTGCGGAACTTCCGCAACATCATCCTCGCCACCGCCGCGACCATGGCCGTGTTCATCGGGATCATCCTGCTCGCGGTCGCGACGGCACCGGGAGCGATCCCACTGTGCTTCGCGCCGAGCGTCACGGGCTCGGCCGTGCCGAGCGGCGACGGCCAGGGCACGCCGCAGCAGGTCTGCCCGAGCGGGGACCAGCAGACGCCGGCCCGCGGTGACGTGCTGATCGTGGCCGGGCTGGGTGCGGTGGGCGGCGGCCTCGGCGCGCTCCTGGTCATCCGCAGTCTGCGCGGCACCTCCACGCCGTACGGCGTGACGATGGCCCTTGCCGTGCTGAAGGTGCCCTCCGGCGCGCTCATGGCCGTGATCGGGATGCTCCTGCTGGCCGGCGGGTTCGTCCCGGGGTTGTCCAATCTGGACTCGCAACGACAGATCCTCGCGTACGCGCTGGTGTTCGGGTACGCCCAGCAGCTCATCACGAGGCTGGCCGACGACCAGGCGCAGACGATCCTGAACCGGCTTCCGAGCAAGGATCCCGAGGCGGTGCATCCGGCGGTGGCCACCTCGGTCCAGCCCGTCCCGCCGGTCGACCCCCAGCCGGGCAGTTCCCAGGCGAGAGCCGCGACGAACGGGGCCCCGGTCGAGAGCATCGTGCCCGCCCCGACCGCAGGCGGCCCGCCTCGGGAGGCGTCGGACCCGCAGAAGACATGAGGGCGGGATCGGGCGGCGAGGCCGCGTCCCTCGTCAGAGCATGCGGGGGCGGCCGGCGAGCACGCCGGTGACGGCCTGGGCGACGACGACGGCGAGCAACAGGCTGAAGGGGACGGTCCAGCCGCCGGTGGTGTCGCGCAGCAGCCCGACGAGGAACGGGCCGGTGCCGGCGATCAGGTAGCCGATGCCCTGCGCCATGCCGGAGAGGGTGGCGGTGCGTGCTGCGGACGACGCCCGCAACGCGATCACCGTGAGGGCGAGGGAGAACACGCTCATCCCGAGCCCGAGCAGCAGCACCCAGGGCAGCACCTGCCACGGGCCCGTGGTGGGGACGAGCAGGAGGCCGAGGAGCCCGGCGGCGCCGCACGTGCTCAGCGCGAGGATCCAACCGCTCTGGCCGCGGGTGCGGCGGCCGGCCATCGGGGGCACCAGCAGGCTCACCGGGAGGGCGACGATCGACAGCAGGCCCAGCAGGAAACCGGCGTCGGTGCGGCTGACGCCGCGGTCCATCAGTGCGAGCGGGAGCCAGTTCATCACGGCGAAGGCGACGAACGCCTGCAGCCCGAAGAATGCGGTCACCGTCCACGCGAGGGGCGAGGCGAGCAAGGAGTCGCGGCTCGCCGGCCGCGCCGGGTCCGCGGCGGGTGTGGTGGGGCGGCCCCACGCGAGCCAGCCCGTGAGTGCGAGTGCGCCGAGGACGGCCCAGCTCGCGAGGGCCGGCCGCCAGCCGCCGAGGCCCGCCGCGAGCAGCGGGGTGAACGCGAACCCGAGCGTGGCCCCCGCCTGGAGCGCGGCCGTGTAGAGCCCGGTGACGAGGCCGACCCGGGTGGGGAACCCGGCGCGCACCACCACCGGCACGAGCACGCCCGCGACGGCCACGCCGCTGGTCGCGACCACGGTTGCGGCGATCATGAGGGAGGGCCCGCCGAGGACCCGCAGCACCAGGCCGGCCGTGAGGGCCAACAGGGCGACCGCGATCGCGCCGCGCAGCCCGAGCCGGCGCGCCAGTTGTGGCGCGAGCGCGCCGGCGGCGGCCAGGCACAGGACCGGCACCGCGCAGGTTGAACGCCACGAGGACCACGGCCACCGCGAGCAGGACCGATCCGGCCCCCGCCCGGCTCGCGCGCGCCGGGCCGGACCGGGCCGTCTGCTCCGCCACCGTCCCATCCTCCCCCAGGGGCCGACCCAACCGAATCGGCTCCGTTCCCGTCGATGGGGGAGAACGGAGACTCGTGACGGGGAGGCCGCGGTGGAGCCGAAGGTTGTGGAGCAGCGGGCGGCCCTCGCCCGGCGTGAGGATCCCGACGATCTCCTCGCGCCCGCCATCGAACCGGCGCGGGCGGAGAAGAGGCTGTTCGGTCGCCCGCGGAAGATCCGGCGTCCGTCCTGGTGCTCGTCGCTCAGCCAGGAGCAGTGGGTGGAGTTCCGCGGAGCGCTCGTCGAGGCGCTGGCGGACACGGGCGAGCCGTACCCGCCGGATGACGACCCGCAGAGCGTCTCCATCACCGCGAACGACGGGCGCCCGTTGCAGATCGCGGTGCCCACGCTCATCGACATGGTGACTTACCTGCCGTCGACGCAGTGGACGTCCGAGATCGCCGGGGTGCTCGACCTGGAGCGCCGGGCCACCGAGGCGGCCCGGCGCAAGAGCTTCGCCCGCGGCGCGGAGGGCGTCCGGCCGGTGACGTGCCCGCTGCTGCTGCACGCCGACCAGGTTCCGGACATCCCAGGTCTTCTGACCCGCAGCCACGGCGCCGATCTCGTGGCGCTCCTCGAGGTGCGCGCGAATCGCCAACGTCATTTCGTCCACGAATCGGACCTGGCCGGTCACCGACGGAGCCGGCGCCACGCTCACCACCACGGAGAGCGCCAGGCTCACCGCCGCCGTCGACCGGTTCCTCGAGAACGTGCCGCAGCGCTGATCCGTCGGCGCTGATCCGCCGGCGCTGACCCGGCACACCCGGCGTTCCGTTCAGCTCGACGTGAGCGCGGCGAGGAGAACGTGGGACAGGGTCTGGAAGGCGCGGTGGAGGTCGACGCGTTCAGGGGCCACGCGCCATTGCTGGTGGATGCCGATGGTGGCGGCGAGGACGAGGGTGCCGACGTCGTCGGGCGTCGTGCCGTCGGGGAGCCGGAACGCGGGGTGCGGCTGGGCGACCCAGGCCGCGACGGTCCGGCGCATCGTGCTGTGCAGCTCGACGTACTGGTGGTGGATCGGGGAGTCGGGTTCCAACGCCTCCAGCAGCAGGGTGATGAGCAGCTTGGTCAGGTGCTGGCCGGTGAACGCCTCGATCTGGTCGGTGAGGCGGGTGAGCCCGTCGGGTCCCGCGGGGTGGTGGTCGGAGAAGCTGTGGGTCGTCGTGAGGAAGACGTGCTCGACGACCGCGAGCAGCAGCCCTTCCTTGCTGCCGAAGTGCCAGGGGATCGAACCGCGGCTGATGCCGGCGAGGTCGGCGACGTCGGCCACAGTGGTCTGCCGGTAGCCCTTGTCGGCGAACGCCTGGGCGGCGGCCTCGACGAGCAGGCGCCTGCTCTCCTGGGTGGTCTCGGCCCGTCGTGTCGGCACGTCGTCTCCCGTCTGTTCGGGAGCACAGCATAGGTCGAAGCAAAGTAGCCTGTTCAAGCAACAGGTGGCTATGGTTCTATGTTAGCCAACATAGAATGTGTCGAGGGGGCGGAATGCGCGAGGTGCTCGCGAAGCATGTCGGGTCCGGGGCTGTCCCGGGGGCCGTCGCGCTGGTCGCCCGGCGGGACGAGGTCCACGTCGAGGCGATCGGCTCGTTGCACGACGGCGGCGGCCCGCCGATGCGGCGGGACACGATCTTCCGGATGGCGTCGGCGTCCAAGCCGGTCACGGCCGCGGCCGTGATGGTGCTGGTCGAGGACGGGCGGGTCCGGCTGGACGACCCGGTCGAACGATGGCTCCCCGAGCTCGCCGACCGCCGGGTGCTGCGGCGGGTCGACGGCCCGCTCGACGACACCGAGCCGGCCCGGTGCCCGATCACCGTGCGCGATCTCATGACCTTCACGTGGGGCTTCGGCATGGTGCTGGCGCCGCCGGACAGCCACCCGATCCAGGTCGCGATGCGGGAGCTGGGAATCGGCAGCGACGGGACCTCGCCGTCGGCCCTGGATCCGGACGAGTGGCTCCGCCGCCTCGGCACCCTTCCGCTGATGCGCCAGCCGGGGGAGAGGTGGCTGTACAACACGGGCTCCGACGTGCTCGGAGTCCTCGTGGCGCGCGTTGCCGGGCAGTCGTTCGGTGCATTCCTCGCCGACCGGCTCTTCGAGCCGCTCGGGATGCGCGACACGGGATTCCACGTGCCGGCGAGCGAGATCCACCGCCTCCCGACGAGCTATGCCCATGACCCGGAGACGGGGGCGCTCGTCGTGTGGGACCCGGCCGACGGCGGCAAGTACAGCCGGCCGCCCGCGTTCGAGGTCGGTGGCGACGGGTTGGTCTCCACGGCCGACGACTACCTCGCCTTCTTCCGGATGCTGCTGGGAGGCGGCGGGGGAGTTCTCGGCCCGGAGTCGGTGCGGATGATGACGACCGACCAGCTGACGCCGGCGCAGAAGGTCGAGAAGGACCGGTTCGAGGAGTTCTTCGGCGACCACGGCGGGTTCGGGTTCGGGATGGGGGTGCGGACCGTACGGCGCGGCGGCGCGAGCCTCGGCCAGTTCGGCTGGGACGGCGGGCTCGGCACCTCGGCGCAGGCCGACCCGGCCGCGGGACTCTTCGGGTTGCTGCTGACGCAGGTTGCGCAGGACTCGCCGGCCACGCCGAGCCTCATCCGCGACTTCTGGGCCGCGGTTTACACGCCGTAGGGTCGAGCCATGCGTTGACCTCTGCCCGGCTGCCGGGCACCCCCACCGACTCCTTCGTGATGTTCGAGATGACCCCCCACGAAGGAGATGCTTCCCGTGAACCTCGATGTGCCCGACACGTTCGTCGCCTCCTACGGCATGAACGCGTGGGTCGGCCGGCTGCCCCGGCTCGCCGCGGACGTGCTCGATCGCTGGGCGCTGCGGCCGGACGGCGCGGTCGCCCACGGTATGGCTGCGGTCGTCCTGCCGGTGATCCGCGCGGACGACACGCCGGCCGTGCTCAAGCTGCAGGAACCTCGCGACGAGACCACCGGCGCCGTGATCGGGCTGCGGGCCTGGGGCGGCGACGGGGTCGTGCGCCTGCTCGAAGGCGACCCGACCACCGGCGCGATGCTGCTGGAACGCCTGGACGCCGCTCGGCCGCTGTCCATCGTTGCCGACGACGCCCGGGCGATGGCGATCCTGGCCGAGCTGCTGGCCCGTCTGGTCGCGTTGCCCGCCCCGGAGGGCCTGCGGCACCTGGCCGACGTCGCCGCCGCGATGCTGTTCGACGCGCCGCGCGCGGCCGCGGCGCTCGCGGACCCGGCCGAGCGGCAGCTCGTGCGCACCTGCGCGTCCGCGGTGGAGGAACTGATCGGCGAGGCCGGCGACCGCCTGCTGCACTGGGACCTGCACTACGACAACGTCCTCGCCGGTGAGCGTGAACCGTGGCTCGCCATCGACCCCGAATCGCTCGCCGGCGACCCGGGATTCGATCTGCTGCCCGCGCTGGACAGCCGGTGGGACGCGGTCGTGGCCACCGGCGAGGTCGACCGGGCGGTGCTGCGCCGCTTCGACCAGCTGACCGAGGCCATCGGCGGGGACCGGCAGCGGGCGGTCGGCTGGACGCTCGGCCGGGTCCTGCAGAACGCGCTGTGGGACGTCGAGGACGGCAAGAGCGCGCTCGAGCCCTCCCAGGTCGCGATCGCGGACGTGCTGCTCCGGTGCCGGTGACTCGCATCGTGATACGAGAAGATATACGATCCGCGCACGATGGGGAGGAGCTCACATGGCTGTGCCCGACACCGCCGCGCGGGACGCGGTGACCGAGACGCTCGGGAGGCGACCGGGCAAGGTCGTCGCCGTTCACCTCAACTACCGGTCCCGCGCCGCGCAGCGCGGGCGCACCCCGGCCGCGGCCTCCTACTTCCTGAAGCCCTCCTCGTCCCTGGCCGGCTCCGGCGTCGTCGAGCGGCCGCGGGACACCGAGCTGCTCGCCTTCGAGGGTGAGATCGCCCTCGTGATCGGCACGCCGGCTCGGCAGGTGCCGCCGGAGGACGGCTGGTCGCACGTGGGCTGGGTGACGGCGGCCAACGACCTGGGACTGCAGGACCTGCGCGGCGCGGACCGCGGCTCGAACGTGCGCTCCAAGGGTGGCGACGGCTACACGCCGCTCGGGCCCGCGCTGCTGCCGGCGGCCGAGCTCGACCCCGCGGCCCTGCGGATCCGCACCTGGCTGGACGGCGAGCTCGTGCAGGACGACACCAGCGCCACGCTCCTGTTCGACTTCGGACACCTGGTGGCCGACCTGTCCCGCGTGCTCACCCTCGAGGAGGGCGATGTCATCCTCACCGGCACCCCGGCGGGCGCCTCCGTCGCCCAGCCGGGGCAGGTCGTCGAGGTGGAGGTCGCCACCCTCGACGGCACCCGCAGTACGGGCCGGCTGCGCACCACGGTCGTCGACGGCCCGCCGCTCGCGCCGTGGGGCTCGCCCGCCCACGTCGACGACGCCGCCCGCGCCGACGCCTGGGGCAACGCCGCCCACCCTGTCCGACGAGGTGCGCGAACGGTTGCACCACGTCGCCGTCGCCACGCTGTCGGTGCAGCTGCGCAAGCACGGGTTCGACGACGCGAGCATCGACGGCGTGCACGCCCTGGTGCCGGGCCGGCGCCTGGTCGGCACCGCGCGGACACTGCGCTTCGTCCCGTTCCGGCCCGACCTGTTCGCCGCCCACGGTGGCGGATACAACGTGCACAAGCGCGCCGTCGACTCGCTGCGCGCCGGCGAGGTGCTCGTCATGGAAGCCCGCCGCGACCCCACCGCCGGCACGCTGGGCGACATCCTCGCGCTGCGGGCCAAGGTGCGCGGTGCCGCCGGGATCATCACCGACGGCGCTGCCCGCGACGCCGCCGCCGTGGCCGCGATCGACCTGCCCGTCTACACCTCCGGGCAGCACCCGGCGGTGCTCGGCCGCCGGCACGTGCCGTGGGAGATCGACACGACGATCGCGTGCGGCGGCGCCACCGTGCAGGTCGGGGACGTGATCGTCGCTGACGACGACGGCGCGGTGGTGATCCCGCCCGGCCTCGTCGAGGAGGTGCTCGCCGCCGCCGAGCAGCAGGAGCGCGAGGAGGCGTGGATCGCCGACCGCGTCGGCGAGGGAGCCGGGTTGGAGGGCCTGTACCCCCTCGCCGGGCACTGGCGGGAGCGGTACGAGGAGTCGATGTGACCGCGGGGACGAACTCGGCGACCGGCTCGAAGGTCGACCTCGCCCACGACCTCATCCGCGGGCGCATCCGCGACGGCGCCTACACCCCCGGCTACCGGCTGGTGCTCGGCATCCTCGCGAAGGAGCTCGGCGTCTCCACGGTGCCCGTGCGCGAGGCAGTGCGGCGGCTGGAGGCCGAGGGTCTCGTCGAGGTCGTCCGCAACGTCGGCGCCACCGTCCGCGGGCTGGACCCCGTCGAGTACCGCTGGGCGGTGGAGACGCTCGCCGTCGTCGAGGGCGCCGCCACCGGCATGGCCGCGCCGCACCTGCCGCCCGCGGGCCTTGCCGAGGCGCGGCGGCTCAACGAGGCCATGCGCCACGGGCTCGCCGACCTCGACCCGCAGCGCCACACCCGGCTCAACCAGCAGTTCCACCGCGTGCTCAGCTCCACGTGCCCGAACCCGCACCTCCTCGACCTGGTCGACCGCGGGTGGACGCGGGTGTCCGCCCTGCGGTCGTCGGTGTTCTCGTTCGTGCCCGACCGCGCCCGCGAGTCGGTGCGCGAGCACGACGTCCTGCTCGACCTCATCGAACGTGGCGCGTCCCCGGCGGAGATCGAGACCGCCACCCGGGTCCACCGCGAGGCGACCCTGCGCGCCGTTCTGGAGAGAGGACACGCATGAGATTCCGCTCCGACCCCGGCCGGATCCGCGGTTCGATCGCGCCGCTGGTCACCCCGTTCACCGAGGCCGGCGACGTCGACCGCGACGGCCTGCGCGGGCTCGTGCGCTGGCAGCTCGCCGCGGGCACGCACGGCATCTCGCTCGGCGGTTCGACCGGCGAGCCGTCGGCGCAGTCGATCGCCGAGCGCGCCGACGCGATCCGCACCGTGGCCGCCGAGATCGGCGATCGCGTGCCGTTCCTGCCCGGCACCGGCTCGGCGAAGCTCGGGGAGACCCTCGAGCTCACCGCGGCCGCCCGCGACGCCGGGGCGGACGCCGCGCTCGTGATCACCCCGTACTACGCGCGCCCGACCCAGGAGGCGCTGTACGTGTGGTACTCGACGGTCGCGCGCGAGTTCCCCGACCTGCCGATCGTCGCCTACAACGTGCCGTCCCGCACCGCGGTGGAGATCGCGCCGGAGACCGTGGGCCGGCTGTTCCGCGACCACGACAACTTCGTCGGGGTCAAGGAGACCACCAAGGACTTCGAGCACTTCTCCCGCGTGCTCCACGCCGCGGGCCCCGACCTGCTCGTCTGGTCCGGGATCGAGCTGCTCTGCCTGCCGATCCTCCCGCTCGGGGGTGCCGGGTTCGTGTCGGCGCTGGCCAACATCGCCCCGGCGGCGGTCGCGCAGATGTACGAGGCGGCCGTCGCGGGCGACGCGCAGCGGGCCCGCGAGATCCACTTCGGCGTGCACCCGCTGGTGGACCTGCTGTTCGTCGAGACCAACCCGGCGCCGGCGAAGTGGCTGATGGCCGAACGCGGGCTGATCGCGAGCGACCACGTCCGCCCGCCGCTGATCCCGCTCACCGAGCCCGGCCGGGCGAAGGTGCGTGCCCTCGCCGCGGCTGCCGAGCAGTACCTCACGCCCGTGGTGGTGCCGGCATGATCCCCGACGGCCTGCCCACCCACCTGCAGCACTTCATCGACGGCAAACCGTGCGACTCCATCGGCGGTGCCACGTTCGACGTGCTCGATCCCGTGTCCAACCGCACCTACGCGACGGCCGCGGCGGGGCAGGCCGAGGACGTCGACGCCGCCGTGGCCGCCGCGCGGCGTGCGTTCACCGAGGGGCCGTGGCCGGGCTCGCCGCCGCGGGCCCGGGCGCGGGTGTTGAACCGGATCGCCGACCTCGTGGAGTCCCGGGACACCCGGTTGGCGGAGCTGGAGACGTTCGACACCGGCCTGCCGATCACCCAGGCGCTGGGCCAGGCGCAGCGGGCCGCCGAGAACTTCCGGTTCTTCGCCGACCTGATCGTCGCCCAGACCGACGACGCCTACCGGGTGCCGGGCCGGCAGATCAACTACGTCAACCGCAAGCCGGTGGGCGTCGCGGGGCTGATCACGCCGTGGAACACCCCGTTCATGCTGGAGTCCTGGAAGCTCGCCCCCGCGATCGCGGCGGGCTGCACCGTGGTGCTCAAGCCCGCGGAGTTCACACCGCTCTCGGCGAGCCTGTGGGCGGAGATCTTCACTGAGGCCGGGCTGCCCCAGGGCGTGTTCAACCTGGTCAACGGCATCGGGGAGGAGGCCGGCGCCGCGCTTGTCGCGCATCCCGGCACCCGGCTGATCTCGTTCACCGGCGAGACCACCACCGGGCAGACGATCTTCGGCGCGGCCGCCCCGCACCTCAAGGGGCTGTCGATGGAGCTGGGCGGCAAGTCCCCGGTGGTGATCTTCGAAGACGCCGATCTCGACGCGGCACTCGACTCGTCGCTGTTCGGCGTGTTCTCCCTCAACGGGGAGCGGTGCACCGCCGGCTCGCGCATCCTCGTGCAGCGCGGCGTCTACGACGAGTTCGTGCAGCGCTACGCCTCGCGGGCGCGCGACATCGTCGTCGGCGACCCGCACGACCCGAGGACCGAGGTGGGCGCGCTGGTGCACCCGGAGCACTACGAACGCGTGCTGGGCTACGTCGCGATCGGGAAGACCGAGGGCCGGCTGGTCGCGGGAGGTTCGCGCCCCGAGCACCTGCCGGAGGGCAACTACCTCGCCCCCACCGTCTTCGCCGACGTGCCGCCGACCGCACGGATCTTCCAGGAGGAGATCTTCGGCCCGGTCGCCGCGCTCACCCCGTTCGAGGACGAGGCAGAGGCGATCGCCCTGGCCAACGACGTGAAGTACGGGCTCGCCGGCTACGTCTGGACGCGCGACCTGACCCGCGGCCACCGGGTCGCCCAGGCGATCGAGGCCGGCATGGTCTGGTTGAACTCGCACAACGTGCGCGACCTGCGCACCCCGTTCGGCGGGGTGAAGGCCTCCGGGCTCGGCCACGAGGGCGGCCATCGCTCCATCGACTTCTACACCGAGGAGCAGGCCGTGCACGTGACGCTCGGCGAGGTGCACACCCCCCGCTTCGGCGTCATGGAGGAGCACTGACATGGCCACACCGCCCGATGTCATCCGCTGTGCCTACGCCGAGCTCGTCGTCACCGACCTCGCGGCCGCCCGCTGGTTCTACGTCGATCTGCTCGGCCTCGTCGTCACCGCCGAGGACACCGATGTGATCCACCTGCGCGCGTTCGAGGAGTACCTGCACCACTCCCTCGTGCTGCGCCGCGGCGAGGGAGCAGCGTGCGCACGGCTGGCCTACCGCGTGCGTTCGGCCGCCGAGGTGGACCGCGCCGAGGAGTACTACCGGGCCCTGGGCGTCCGGGTCGAGCGGGTGCCGGCCGGGGCGACCCGGGGCATCGGCGAGGCGGTGCGCATCGAGGACCCACTGGGCTTCCCCGTCGAGTTCTTCTACGAGGCCGAGCACGTCGAACGCCTCACCCAGCGCTACGACCTGCACGGCGCCGGCGCGATCAGCCGCCTCGACCACTTCAACGTTCTCACGCCCGACGTCCCCGCCGCTCAGCGCTACTACGAGGACCTCGGGTTCCGGGTGTCGGAGGACATCGAGGACGCCGAGGGCACCGTGTACGCGGCGTGGCTCCACCGCAAGGCGACCGTGCACGACATCGCCCTCACCGGCGGCGACGGCCCCCGCCTGCACCACATCGCCTTCGCAACCCACGAACGCAGCCAGATCCTGCACCTGTGCGACCACCTGGGCGCCGCCCGACGCTCGGACATGATCGAGCGCGGCCCGGGCCGCCACGGCGTGTCCAACGCCTTCTACCTCTACCTGCGCGACCCCGACGGGCACCGCATCGAGATCTACACCCACGACTACTACACCGGCGACCCGGACAACCCCGTCGTCCGCTGGGACGTCCACGACAACCAGCGCCGCGACTGGTGGGGCAACCCGGTCGTGCCCTCCTGGTACGCCGAGGCGTCGTCCGTGCTCGACCTCGACGGCAACCCGCGCGCCACCCAGGAGCGCACCGAGGCCAGGGAAGCGGACGTCACGATCGGGGCGGACGGGTTCTCCTACACCCGGCCCGAGGAGGCCGGCGCCACCCCGCGTGGGTTCAAGCTGGGCAACCAGGTCTAACTGCGCGCCGTCATGTCGTCAGGACGGCCCTTGTGCGGCCGCCCCCGGCGGAGAACGGTCGGACGCTGCAGCCCGCCTCACCGAGGAGGTGCACGTGACCGGACCCGACGCGCCCTACGACGTCCATGTGATCCCCGACTTCACGCTGGCCTGCGGCGCCACGCTGCGTCCTGCCAGGGTCGCCTACCAGACCTACGGGGAGCTCAACGCGGCGAAGGACAACGCGATCGTCTACCCGACCTGGTACTCGGGTCGGCACTGGGACAACGAGTGGCTCATCGGGGACGACAAGGCCCTCGACCCGAACCGCTGGTTCATCATCGTCCCGAACATGCTCGGCAACGGCCTCTCCTCCTCGCCGTCGAACACGCCGCCGCCGTGGGACCGGGCCCGGTTCCCGCAGATCGCGGTGCGCGACAACGTCGCCGCGCAGCACCGGCTCGTCACCGAGGTGTTCGGGATCGACACGCTGCAGCTCGTGCTCGGCTGGTCCATGGGTGCGGGGCAGACCTACCAGTGGGCGGTCAGCCACCCGGAGATGGTGCAGCGGATCCTGCCGTTCTGCGGATCATCGCGGACGTCGCCGCACAACCGGGTGTTCCTCGACTCGCTGCGATACGCGTTGCGCGCCGACGCCGCCTTCGCCGAGGGCTGGTACCCGCCGGACGACCTGCCGGTGCGCGGCCTGCGCGCGTTCGCCCGGGTCTACGCCGGCTGGGGGTTCTCCCAGGCGTTCTACTGGGACGAGCTGTGGCGCCGGCTCGGCCACACCTCCCTCGAGGACTTCGCGGTGGGGTTCTGGGAGGGCTTCTTCCTGGACGACCGGGACCCGAACAACCTGCTCACGATGCTCGACACCTGGTGGGCGGGCGATGTGGGAGCCACCCCGGGCTTCTCGTCCACGGAGGAGGCGCTGGCGTCCATCCGGGCACGGGCGATCGTCATGCCGGCGGAGAAGGACCTCTACTTCCCGCCCGAGGACGAGGCGTGGGCCGTCTCGCACATGAAGACCGCCGAGCTGCGGGTGATCCCCGGTGTGTGGGGCCACTTCGCCGGAGGCGGTCAGAACCCGGTCGACACGGCGTTCATCGACGAGGCAGTGGGCGAGCTCCTGGGATCGCCGGGCTGAGGCCTCCCCTGAGTGAACGGCGCCCCGCGCTGGAGGCATGATCACCCGGTTGGTGATCATCCGACTCCTTCTCCTTGTGAGGTGCTGTGCCTTTCGTTGTCGCTGCCGTCGTCGTGCTGGCGGTCCTGGTGGTGGGGAACCTGCTGATCACGTCCGCTGTCCTGCGCCGCCTCCGCCACTACGAGGAGCAACTCGCCGCCGGTGGAGTCCCCCCGAGCGGACGCCGGGAGGAGGTGATCGGGAAGGAGCTGCCGGAGTTCGACGGCACGAGCACCCGGGGCGAGCCCGTGTCGCGGAGCTCGATCGTCGGGCCCGATCGGCTCGTCGCGATCCTGTCCGCCGGATGCAGCTCCTGCCACGAGCAGGCCGCCCGGTTCGCCCGGCACCCCGACCCCGATCGGGTGGCGATCGTGGTCCTGGAAGGGGGAGACGCGGCGCAGCAGGAGGCGATCCTCGCGGCGGTCCGCGACTGCCCCACCGTGATCGCGGAGCCCGCGAGCAGCTTCGTCACGAACGCGATCGACGTGCGGGTGTTCCCCCTGCTGCTGAAGGTGGACGAGGCCGGCATCGTCGTCGAGGCGCGGACCTCTCTCACCGCGTTGGCCGCATCGGTTCGATGACGCGGTACGACGGAGGCGCCGTCGGCGCGCGGCGGCTGGCATCGCGGCTGCGGCACGCGTGGCGGTTGTGCTGGGCGGCCGGTCCGTCGCTGGCCGCCGGCCAGTTGCTGCTGACCGTCATCGGCGGGCTGCTGACGTCCGTGGTGGCCGTGTCGACGAAGGTCATGATCGACGGCCTCGTCTCGCACGAGCCGGCCTCGGTCCTGGTGGCGGCGGTCGCGGGCCTGGCCTTCGCGGGACTCTTCGGCGCGTGCGAGCCGCGGGTCGCGGAGTACACCAGCAACGAGCTGAACCGCCGCGCCGGACTGCTCATGAACGACCGGCTCCTGACCGCGGTGGGGGCGTTCCACGGCCTGGCCCGGTTCGAGGACCCCCGGCTCCTCGACCGGATCCGCGCGGCCCAGCAGAGCACGTCGATGGCGATCGGGCCGGCGACCACGGGCCTGCTGTCCGGGGCGAGGGACGTCATCTCGCTGACCGGGCTGCTGATCACGGTGTTCCTGCTGGCCCCGCCGATGGCGCTGATCATGATCGTCTCCGCCGCGCCGGTGTTCTTCGCGCAGCTCTCGCTGTCCCGCCGCTTCGCCAGGATGCTGGGCACCATGTCCGCCTCGACCCGGCGGCAGTTCCAGCTCAGCTCGATCAGCAGCGACGTCCGTGCCGTGAAGGAGATCCGGCTGCTGGGGCTCGTCGACTTCTTCAAGAAGCGGGTGCTCACCGAGATCGCCTCGGCCAACGCCGCTCAGCAGGACATGGATCGGCGGCAGCTGCAGGTGCAGTCGCTCCTAGCCGTGTTGAGCACCACGATCGCCGCGGGCGGCATGGCGTGGGCGGTGTACACCGCCTATCACGGCGGCCTCACCGTCGGTGACGTCTCGGCCTTCATCGCCGCCGTCGCCGCCTCGCAGTCGGCGCTGTCGGGCTTGGTGAGCCGGTTGACCGGAGCGCACCGCGCGCTGATCCAGCTCGGGGACTACGTCGACGTGATCACCATGCCGCCGGACCTCCCCGAGCCGGCCGACCCGCAGGCGCTGCCGCCGCTGTGCTCGGGCATCGAGCTCGTCGACGTCTGGTTTCGCTACGACGACACCCAGCCGTGGGTGCTGCGCGGGGTCGACGCCCGGATCGACTGCGGCGAGGCGCTCGCGCTCGTCGGCCTCAACGGTGCGGGCAAGAGCACCCTGATCAAGCTCCTCTGCCGGTTCTACGACCCGGACCGGGGTGCGATCCTCTGGGACGGTGTCGACATCAGGTCGGTGCCGGTGGTCGAGCTGCGCCGCAGGCTCGGCGTCCTCTTCCAGGACTTCATGGAGTACGACCTGACGGCCGCCGAGAACATCGGTGTCGGCGATCTGCCGAACCTGGCCGACCAGCAGCGGATCAGCGGAGCGGCCGACGCGGCAGACATCTCGGAGAAGATCGCCTCGTTGCCCCGCGGCTACGACACGATGCTGAGCCGTGTCTTCTTCAAGGAAGTGGACAAGGCCGACGCGGAGCACGGCGTGATGCTGTCCGGCGGTCAGTGGCAGCGGATCGCGCTGGCCCGCACCTTCATGCGCGACGAACGCGAGCTGCTGATCCTGGACGAGCCCAGTTCCGGGCTGGACGCCGCAGCGGAGCACCGGATCCACCACGGGCTGCGCGCCCACCGGGCAGGGCGTACGAGCCTGCTGGTGTCGCACCGGCTGAGCGCGGTGCGGGACGCCGACCGGATCATCGTGCTCGCGGAGGGCAGGGTGGCCGAAGAGGGCACCCACGATGCTCTGATGGAGCTGGGCGGCCGGTATGCCCGGCTCTTCACACTCCAGGCGGACGGTTATCGGCACGGCGGCCGGGCGGACGCCGCGGCCGGGACATCCTCGATGCCGGGTCGGCAGTGAGCCGATCAGCGATGTCCTGCTTCCCCCCGATCGGGTCCGGCCGCATTTCCACGGCCGGACCCGAGCTCACTCGATCACCTAGCAACCCTTGGGAAAGGCGGTGTATCCACTGCAGGTGTAGCCGGTGCCGGGGCAGTAACGGCACTCCCGGCAGTAGTAGACCGAGCCCGAGGCGTCGCGGTCGCACCAGCAGTCCGGCTCGGGCGCGGTGCACGCCGAGGCGTCCAGCGTGGGCACGAACTGTGCCAGGAGCCGGTCTCCGGCCCTGCGGATGACGTTGATCATCATAATCCCCCCAAACACGCCGGTCCGTCCGGCGCGCGTCGAGCGTATCGAGATGTCGATCTTTCGGGGAGACCGCCCTCGACCCGCGGTAGGCGTCCTCGTCCCCCTCGACTTCGGTAAGGTGATCACGTCCAAAAGGGGTGGAGATGCGAGTGAGCATCGCGGCGCTGCTCACCGCGGCTGCGCTGGGCGGCGCGGCCCTGATCGCCCACCGGCGCCTGGTGCTGGTGAGCGTCACCGGGACGAGCATGGAACCGACGTTGCGCCACGGCGACCGGATCCTCGTCCGCAGGCGCCGGCCCGCCGACGTCCGCCGCGGCGACATCGCGGTCCTCGCCGCCCCTGACGCCGCCCAAGGGCCCGAGTGGCACTGCCTCGGCTGGCATGTGAAACGAGTCGTGGCGCTCCCCGGGGACCAGGTCCCGCCGGGCGTGCCGGCGCCCGATGCCACCGGTCACGTGCGGGAGGGCACCGTGGTCGTCTTCGGCGACAACCCCATGGGCGGCGACTCCCGGCAGTGGGGTCCGTACGACGTGGATGGTCTCGTCGGGACCTACCTGTGCCGCACCCGCAAGGGCGGGGAAGCCGCGTGAGCTACCTCGTGCTGGGCTGCCAGGGCGTCCTGGTGGGGGTCTTCCTGGTGTCGATCGTGGGGAAGCTGCGCGGGCGCGGTGCGTACCGGGAGTTCGTGTCGGCCACCGCCTCGCTCCTCGCCGCAGGGCACCGTACGGCGCGGGTGCTCGCTCCCCTCACCATCACGGCCGAGTGCACCGTGGTGCTGGCGCTGGCTCTACCGGGCGCGGCACGCCTCGGATTCGCGATGGCGGCCGCCCTGCTGTGCTGCTTCAGCGTGGCGCTCGTTCGAGCGATTCGCCGCGGATCCGCCGCACCATGTCGCTGCTTCGGCACGTCCAGCACGCCGGTCAGCTCCCATCATGTGGTCCGCAACATCGTTCTGATCGCGACCGCCGCCGCGGGCGTCATCATCGACCTCGCGGTCGATTCGGAGCAGCTCGAACCGGCGGGCGTGGCGGTCGTGGGGCTTGCGGTGCTGGCGTGCGTCCTCCTCATCGCCCGCCTCGACGACCTCGTCACGCTCCTGCGCAGTCCGGCGGAGCGGTGGTAATTCGCTGCTCGGCGCCTGGTGATCGATCTGAGATGCCAGTGGGCAGCCCTCACCGGGGCGTTCAGCGTCATCTCGGAACGATCAACGCGGCATGATCCGTCCGAGGTGGCGGTGGAATGCCCTGCTGGGGGCGCTGCGCCGCACCTCGCAACGATCACGCCCGCGCCGGGCCTGGGTTCATGGTCATGTCGACGCCACAGGTATTCGATCTTGCTCCGAGGCCCATGAGGTCGACCTGATCATGCAACGTCGCGTTGGCGCGCCGTCCCGACCCGGGCCGCCCGCCGGTCCCACACCGGCGGGCTTCCGGTGAGTCCCTCCCGTTCGCGTCGACCCGCACCCATGTCCGTGGCCGGGTTGGCAGAACTACCGAATCCCGTGGTTGCGCGGGCGGCCGTCCCCGACGCGGGGGCACGCCCGTCCGCGACGAGGCCGTCGCTGCCGGGTGCCTACGCGACTATCCGGTGGTCCCGATCTTCAGCCGCAGGGTGACCACCGGGTAGTTGCCTCGCTCCCCACGTGAGTGCCCGTCATCCAGGTCCGGGAGGTAAGGCGAGTCTCTCGCAACGCAACCACTGGATCGGTCGTTCTCCCACCCGGCCGTCGCGGCACCGCAACGCGCGGCCGCCCACTCGCGGTCCCGGTGGCGAATCCACGAAGGCGCGAACGCACCTGCAAAGCGCATCTCCGACCGGCCAACCCGACCGGCACTCGACAATCGCGCCAACCCCGCCAACTCGCCTACCTGCGCCACGTCACGATGTCTGTGCTTCGCCGCACTCGCTCCCGCTCAGCGCGCCGCCCTTATCGTGCCGGTCACCTCACCGAAGCCGATTCGGCCTCCGTTCGCGCCCGGTGCGGTGGCCGTGATGGTGACCTCGTCGCCGTCCTCCAGGAACGTGCGCTCCTCGCCCTTCACCGTGAGCGGTTCCCGGCCGCCCCACGTGACCTCGATGAACGCGCCGCCGCACCGGCGGCGGTCGGGCCCGGAGATCGTGCCGGAGGCGAACAGGTCGCCGGTGCGCGCCGACGCCCCGTTGACGGTCATGTGGGCCAGCATCTGCGCCGGTGACCAGTACATCTCCCGGTACGGCGGGCGGGAGACCTCCTCGCCGTTCCACTCCACCGCCAGGTCGATGTCGAGGCCCCAGTCCTCCCGCCCACGCAGGTAGGGCAGTGGCTCGGGGTCCTGGCCGGGCAGTGGTACGCGCGCGGCCTCCAGCGCGGCCAGTGGCACCACCCATGGCGAGATCGACGTGGCGAAGCTCTTGCCCAGGTGCGGGCCCAGCGGCACGTACTCCCACGCCTGCAGGTCGCGGGCCGACCAGTCGTTGACCAGCACCGCGCCGAACACGTGGTCGGCGAACTCGTCCACGCCGATGCGGCCGCCGAGCGCCGACCCGACCCCGACGACGAACCCCAGCTCGGCCTCGATGTCCAGCCGGCGACTCGGCCCGTACGTGGGTGCGGCCTCGTCCGGCGCCTTGCGCTGCCCGCACGGCCGCACGACGTCCGTGCCGGACACGACGACCGTGCCGGCGCGGCCGTGGTAGCCGACCGGAAGGTGCTTCCAGTTGGGCATCAGGGGCTCGGCGTCGGGGCGGAAGAGCCGCCCCAGGTTCGACGCGTGGTGCTCGGAGGCGTAGAAGTCCACGTAGTCGGCCACCTCGACCGGCAGGTGCATCCGCACGTCGCCGACCGGGTGCACGGCGGTGTCCGGGAGGTCGCCGCCCAGCAGCCCGGTGATCTGCCCCCGCACCTGCGTCCACCGGGCCCGGCCCTGCGCCATGAACGCGTTGAGCGAGGGTGCCGCGAACACCGGATCGTCGAGGAGCACCGACAGGTCCACGACGGTGTCGCCGAGGCGCACGCCCACCCGCGGAGCGCCGCCCGCGGGGGAGAAGACGCCGTAGGGAAGGTTGTCCAGCCCGAAGGGGGAGCCGTCCGTCATCGGGTCGGCCCCCGACCCGCCCAGCTCCAGGCGTAGGCGGGGTCCTCGGCGGCGAGGCCGCCCTCGCCCAGCTCGAGCGGCTGATAAGTGTCGACCATGACGGCCAGCTCGTCGAAGAACTCCGCGCCCAGCGCCCGCTCCACCGCGCCGGGCTGGGGCCCGTGGCTGTGCCCGCCCGGGTGCAGGCTGATCGAGCCCTGCCCGATGCCCGATCCCTTGCGGGCCTCGTAGTTGCCGCCGCAGTAGAACATGACCTCGTCCGAGTCGACGTTGGAGTGGTAGTAGGGCACCGGCACCGCCAGGGGGTGGTAGTCCACCTTGCGCGGCACGAAGTTGCAGATCACGAAGTTGTTCGCCTCGAACACCTGGTGCACGGGCGGCGGCTGGTGCACCCGCCCGGTGATCGGCTCGAAGTCCTCGACGTTGAACGTGTACGGGTACAGGCACCCGTCCCAGCCGACCACGTCGAACGGGTGGGTCGGGCAGACGTACCGGGTGCCCGTCACCCCTCGGGACCCGCGGTGCTTGACCAGCACCTCGACGTCGGTGCCCTCGACGAGGAACGGCTCGCCGGGCCCGTGCAGGTCGCGCTCGCAGTACGGCGAGTGCTCCAGCAGCTGCCCGTACCGGGAGAGGTACCGCCTGGGTGGCGCGATGTGCGAGTTGGCCTCGATGGCGTAGAGCCGCAGCGGGTCGGAGCCGGTCGGGAGCCACCGATGGGTCGTGGCGCGGGGGAGCAGCACGTAGTCGCCCTGCCGCGCGGTGAGCACCCCGAACACCGTCTCGACGGTGGCGGTTCCGGACTCCACGTACACACACTCGTCGCCGAGGGCATTGCGGTACAGCGGGGAGGGCTGCCCGGCGGCGACGTAGGAGATCCGCACGTCGGCGTTGCCCAGCACCAACCGCCGCCCGGTGACCGCGTCGGCGGCCTTCCAGTCCTCGCCGGTGAGCTCGTGCAGCTTCAGGTGCCGCGGGATCAGCGGACGGTTCTCGGTGAGGCTCTGGTCCGGCAGCTCCCACGGCGAGGCGTCGACGATCGCCGACGGCACGCCGCGGTGGTAGAGCAGGGCGGAGTCGGAGGAGAAGCCCTCCTCGCCCATCAGCTCCTCGCTGTAGAGGCTCCCGTCGGGGGTGCGGTGCTGCGTGTGCCGCTTCGGTGGGATGTCTCCCACTCGCCGGTAGTGGGCCATGGTGGTTCTCCTCCCGAGTTGGTGGCGCGGGCGAGCGCCGCGCGGATCTCGTCGTGGGTGGGGTTCCCGAGTGCGGCGGCGATGTGCGCGTCCGGACGGACGATCCAGACCTCGCCGGGGTGGGCGCCGAGGATGTCCGTGAGCGTGCCGTCGGGGTCGATCTCGTCGAGCCGCAGCACCCGGGCCGGGCCGGGTGTGGCCGCAGCGGCCGCCCGGGCGGCGTCGACGTCCGCACCCGGCGCCAGCAGCAGGAGGAACCCGTCGCGGGCCAGCGCCCGGAGGCGGGTGTCGCCGGCGACCGGGGCGTCGGGGACGAGGACGCCCGGGCCCGCGGGCGGCACGGCGCCGCGCGGCGGGCGGCCGGCGAACGGCCTGGCCGGGGACGCGGTGGTGAGCGGTGAGTCGACGTACCAGAACGGCTCGGACAGGCGCCCGGAGTCGACGAGTGCGCGTGCGGCGGGGTCGGCGGCGGCGCGGGAGAGGACGTCGCGCCGGTGGGCGGCCGCGGCGTCGTCCTGGGGGACGAGGAAGTCCATGGTCGCGGTGGTGACGGCGACGTTCTCGAGGGCCGCGGCGTGCCGCTCGTCGTGGTAGGTGTCCAGCAGCGCGTCGGGTGCCCAGCGGCGCCCCACGTAGGCGATCTTCCAGGCGGCGTTCTCCGCGTCGGCGACCCCGGAGTTGAGCCCGCGCGCCCCGAACGGCGAGACCAGGTGTGCGGCGTCGCCCGCGAGGAGGATCCGCCCGCAGCGCATGCGGTCGACCAGGCGGGTGTGGAAGCGGTAGACCGACTTCCACACGATCTCGTGGTCGCGGTCGCCGATGATCGCGCGGATCCGGGCGTCCAGGGCACCGGAGGCGACCTCCGCGTCGAGGTCGTACTCGGCGGGCACCTGCCAGTCGATGCGGAAGGTCGACCCGGGACAGGGGTGGATGAGCACCTGGCGACCGGGGTTCCAGGCCGGGTCGAAGTAGAACCGCCGCTCGGTGGCCCATCCGGGCAGGTCGGTGCGGATGTCGCAGATCAGGAACCGGTCGTCGAAGGAATGGCCCTCGAACCGCACCCCGAGCATGCTGCGCAGCTCGTCGCAGCGGGACCCGGCGCAGACGACGAGGTAGGAGCCCCGCAGCCGGGTGCCGTCGGCACACCGCACGCCGACGCCGGTGCCGTCCTGCTCGACGTTCGTGACGTCGTGTCTGAAGCGGAGGTCGATCAGCGGTTCGGCGGCGATGCGCTCGTCGAGGATCTGCTCGGTGCGGGTCTGGGAGATGTTCACGAACGGCGGGAACGCCGGGCGGCCGTGGTCGGCGAGCGTGTAGCTGAACAGCTCCGCGTCGCGGAAGAACGTGCGCGCGGTGGTCCAGGTGACGCCCTCGTCGGCGATCTTTTGTCCCGCGCCGACCGCCTCCCAGACGTCGAGGACGTCGCGCTGCTGGCAGATCGCCTTCGACCCGATCGCGTCCCGCGCGGGGCGCCGGTCGAGGACGATCGTCGGGACGCCCCAGCGCGCCAGCAGCAGGGCGGTGGTCTGCCCGACCGGGCCCGCGCCGAGGACCAGGACGGGGTTCATGGCCGGGTTCATGACTGGAGCTGCGCCCAGACCTCCTGGTCGCGCTCCGCGGTCCAGATGATCGGGCGCTCGATGCCCGACAGCTCGTCCCACAGCCGGGAGACGTCGAAGGGCAGGCAGTGCTCGAAGATCGGCCAGTGCCCGTAGTCGTCGACGAGCGCGGCGTGGGTGGCCTCGAAGGCCTCCCGGAGGGTGCCGCCGCGCTGCTGCACGGCGCCGACCTCGCGGAGCATCACCTGCAGGAAGCCGCGGGTCTGCTCGATCGCGGCGTCGACCTCGGCCCGGCCGCGGCTGACCGCGCCGCGGCCACCCACGAGCTGCTCGGCGCCGAGTGCCTTGACCCGGTCGAGCGTGCCGGCGGACCAGTCGCGGTGGAAGGCGTCGCCGGTGTAGAGCGCGGCCTCGGCCTCGACGAGGTCGCCGGCGAAGAGGATCTTCTGCCGGGGCAGCCACGCGGTGATGTCGCCCTCGGTGTGCCCGCGGCCGTGGTACTGCAGCACGAGGTCGCCGCGCTCGCCGCCGAGGTCGATCGTCAGCCGGTCGGCGAAGGTGAGCGTGGGCCAGGTGAGGCCGGGCACGGAGTCGGCGGCCTCGGCGAGGCGCGGCATGCGGGCGAACTCGCTGGCCCAGTCCTCCTTGCCCCGCTCGGCCACGAGCGCGCGGGTGATCTCGTGGGAGACGACGATGTCGGCGTCGAACGCGCTCGCGCCGAGCACGCGGACCGCGTGGTAGTGCGACAGCACGAGGTAGCGCACGGGCTTGTCGGTGTGCTCGCGCAGCCGGTCGAGCCACTTGCGCGCGGCGACCGGGGTGGCGAGGGCCTCGAAGCAGACGAGGAAGTCCTCGCCCTCGATCGCACCGATGTTGGGATCGCCCTCGGCGGTGAGGGCGTACACGCCGTCGGCGAGGACCTCGAGGGTCTGCTCCTTGACGGCGGTGTCGGCGGAGGAGGCGAACGGCTTGGCCACGGGTGGCGTCCTCTCGGCAATAAAAGGTTTAACTACCTGGGACCGTAGGGCCATCCGCCCATGAACGCCAGTCAGAATCGGTGGCTGACCCAGTGCTGGGTGCGCGCGGCCCGCGCGAGCTTCCCCAGCACGCCGTTGAACACCTCCAGCTCCTCGGGCGTGAGCAGCGCGGCCCACTCGGACTCGCGCTGGTTGTGGGCGTGCAGCGTGGCCTCGAGCCGGTTCGTGCCCTCCGCGCTGAGCGCGAGCACCACGCCGCGACGGTCCCGCTCGTCGGGGCCGCGGTCGACGAGGCCGGCCGTGCTCAACGTCCGGGACAGGCTCGACACCGCCGCCCGGCTCATCCCCGCCAGCTCGGCCGCGCGGCTGGCCTCCTGCGGGCCCGAGATCCACAGCGTGAACAGCAGCCGGAAGGCCGACCAGCTCCACCCCGCGGGCCGGTGCACGGTCGACTCCAGGTCGTAGACCACGGCGCTCGACACCCGGTACAGCAACAGCACCATCGCCATCGCCGACCGGTCGGTCTCCGGCCGCCGGTCCACCGTGCGGTCGAGGGCGACGTCCGCGAAGGACAGGAAGGCGTCGTCGATGTCGGTGTCGGTCTCGGCGTCAGGCTCGGGAGGCTGGCCCACTGATCGATCGTATGGTGCGCCCGGTGCTTCCCGGATCAGAAGTGCTTCTCGATCAGGGCGGTGGCCTTCTCCCGCTGCCGGACGCTGATCTCGGCGGCGTGTTCCTCCCAGCCGAACACGCAGGAGGAGATCACGCCGTCGAACCGGATGGCGGCGAGGGCGGCGAAGACCTCGTCGAAGTCGACCTCGCCTCGGCCGATCTCGGCGTGCTGGTGGACGCGCACGGTGGAGCCGGGTGGGTTGACGATGTAGCGCAGCCCGTTGGAGGCGGTGTGGTCGAGGGTGTCGGCCAGATGCACGTGGCTGAGCGCGGATCCCGCGGCGGTGATGATGCCGGTGGCGTCATTGCCCTGGTGGAAGGTGTGCGGGGTGCAGTAGAGGAAGGAGATCCACTCGCGGTTGAGCCCGCGGACCAGGTTCACCGCGGCGTGGCCGTCCTCGATGAAGTCGTCCGGGTGCGGTTCGAGCACCAGCTTGACGCCCTCGCGCTGGAAGATCGGCATGAGCTCGTCGAGGGAGCGCAGGAACTGGCTCTCGGCGTGCTCGGCGGCCTCGGGCCGGCCGTTGAACTCCGAGTTCATGGTGTCGACGCCGAGGTCGACGGTGATCTGGATGGCCCGCTTCCACGCCCGGACGGCGGCCTGGCGTTCGTCCTCGCCGGGGCCGGACCAGCGCAGTACCGGCAGCACGGAGGCGATGCCGATCCCGGCGTCGGCGGCGCGCTTGCGCAGGGCGTCGACTCCGGCGTCGTCGATGCGGGGGTGGCCGAAGAAGGGGATGAAGTCGGCCTTGGGGGACAGCTCCATGTAGGAGTAGCCCATGCGCGCGACCACGTCGGGCAGCTCCAGCACCGAGTGCGTCGAGTAGAACATCTGCGGGTCGAGTGCGAGCTTCATCGCGGGCCTCCGGCGGCCGCGGCGTGCAGGTTCTTCGCGGCGAGTGCGAGCCCCTCGGTCTGGGACCAGGCGGCGTCCTCGTGCTCGATGTTGACGGCCATGTCCGGGTCGATCTCGGCGAGCGCGCGCAGGAACTCGGCCCAGTAGGCGACGTCGTGCCCGACGCCGACGGCGACGAACTTCCACGCCGGGTTCGCCGGCCAGGCGTTGCACCAGAACCCGTAGCCGGTGGGCACCTTGCCGGGGGCGTCGGCGGGCACGCGCGTGAACGAGGTGTCAAGCACGCCGCGGATGTCGGCGCCCGGGCAGAGCATCGCGTCCTTCGCCGCGGCGTGGAACACCAGCGGGCCCAGCCACCGGATGGAGGCGGCGACGTCCATGCCCTGCCACATCAGGTGGGACGGGTCCATCTCCGCGCCGACGTTCGTCGCGCCCGTCTCGTCGACGAGCCGCTTGAGGGTGACGGGCGAGAACACGAGGTTGTGCGGGTGCATCTCGACGGCGACCCGCACCCCGTTCTCCCGGGCCAGCGCGTCGATCTCCGACCAGAACTCGCGGGCCACGCCCCACTGGTAGTCGAGCACGTCCATGTACACGCCGTCCCACGGGTTCACCACCCACGAGGGGTACTTCGCGGCCGGGTCGGAGCCGGGGGTGCCGGACATGGTGACGACGTGCCGCACCCCGAGCAGGCCCGCGAGCCGGATGGTGCGGCGCAGGTCGTCGGCGTGCTTCGGCCCCACCCCGGGCAGCGGGTTGAGGGGGTTGCCGTTGCAGTTGAGGCCGGTGAGCTCCATACCGCGCTCGGCGAAGGTCGCGAGGTATTCGGTGCGGGCCCTCTCCGACGACAGCAGCAGGTCCACCGGGCAGTGCGGGGACGGGATGAACCCGCCGGTGTTGACCTCGACCGAGGTGAGGCCGTTCGCCTGGAGGACGTCGAGCGCCTCGGGGAGGGTCCGGTCGTGCAGGCAGGCGGTGTAGGCGCCGAGCTTGAGGGCCATGGTCAGTTCCCTTCTGCGCTGTCAGTGGCGATGGTGACGGCGGCGCCGCCGCTGCGGGCGGACTCGACGACGGCCTGGATGATCTCCATGGTCCGCAGGGCGTCGGCGAAGCTGGCGCAGGCGGGGATCGGGTCGGTGACGCCGGCGACCTGGTCGAGGAAGGCCCGCGTCTGGAACGTGAACATCTCGGCGTTGCCGCCGCCCACGCCCGGCGCCTCCATCGGATAGCCGCCCGCGAAGTACGGCATCTGCGGCCCGGCGATGACCTGCCGCGCGCCCCGTGTGCGCGGGTCGGGCTGGGTGTCGTCGAACAGGTACTCGGCGGGCCGGTGCTGGTCGAACGCGGCCCGCCCGCGCAGCCCCACGACGTCGAAGGCGAGACCGTTGGGCAGGCCGAAGGCCGTGCGCGACACGGAGAACGTGCCGACGAGGCCGGACGCGAACCGGGCCGTGAAGGAGGCGGTGTCCTCGTTCTCGACCTCGCCGAGCTCGTCGGAGACCGGGGCGGCGTTGTGCCCCACGACGGCGCCGAGCGGCAGGGGCCGCTTGCCGATCTGCGTGGACAGCGCCGCACCGGCGACCGCCACGACCGGACCGGCGACGTACTCGGCGGCGTCGATCACGTGCGCGCCGATGTCGCCGAGCGCGCCCGACCCCGCGCCGCCCTTGTACCGCCAGGAGAGCGGGCCGTTCGGATCGGTGGCGTAGTCGCACCAGTAGCGGCCGCTGAACACGGAGAGATCGCCCAGCTCGCCCGCCTGCACGTGCGCGCGGATCGCGGAGATGGCGGGAGAGCGGCGGAAGGTGTACCCGACCGCGGTGACCACCTCCGCGGTGCGCTCGAGCTCGACCATGGCCCGCGCGTCGGCGAGCGAGCCGGCGAGGGGCTTCTCGCACAGCACGTGCTTGCCGGCGGCGACCAGTGCCTCGGCGATCGGCCGGTGCAGGGTGTTGCCGACCACGATGCTGACGGCGTCGATCGACGGGTCCTCGGCGACGGCCTCCCAGCTCGGGACCGCCTTCTCGAACCCGTAGCGGCGGGCGGCGTCCTCGCCGAGCTCGATGTTCGCGTCCGCGATCGCGGCCAGCCGGACCGGGGGCAGGCCGGCGCCGAAGACGGTGTTGACGTTGCGGTAGCCGGCGGCGTGGCTGCGGCCGGCCATGCCGGCGCCGATGACGGCGACGGAGAGGGTCATGGCGATGCCTTCCTGATGCGGCGTCGGATCAGAGCTTCCAGGAACGTTCCATGCTTGTGGCTTTGACCAGCAAGAACATCAACCGGAACGTTCCGGTAAGGTCGTGCCGACGCTAGCGATGCGCGCGCTAGCATGTCAAGACAAACGCGGAAGTGGGTGCTGGTGGTGACGACGGCCGGGCGGGTCACGATCGTGGATGTCGCGCGCGCCGCGGGCGCGTCCGTCTCGTCCACGTCCGTGGCATTGCGGGGCGAGCCCGGCGTGTCGGACGCGACCCGCCGCCGCATCATGGCCACGGCCGACCGGCTCGGCTACCGGCCCGACCAGCGTGCGCGGATGTTGCGCGAGCAGAGCTCACGGCTGCTCGGCGTCACGTTCACCGTCTCCCAGACCTTCCACGCCGACGTCGTCGAGAGCCTGTACGGCGCCGTCGCCGACACCGGCTACGACCTCGTGCTCAGCGCCACCACCGCGACGCGCACGGAGCTGCGGGCGATCGACAGCCTCCTGCAGGACCGGTGCGCCGCGGTGGTCCTGATCAGCCCGGAGATCGGGAACCTCGATCTCGCCACGCTGAGCAGGCGGGTGCCGGCGGTACTGGTCGGGTCGGAGCTGCACGCGGAGTCGGTCGACTCGGTGCGCGCCGACGACCCGCGCGGGATGCGGATGGCGGTCGACCACCTCGTCGCGGCAGGGCACCGCGACATCCACTACGTCGACGGCGGGGCCGCCGCGATGGGCCGCACACGGCGCGAGGGCTACCGGGCCGCGATGTCCGCACACGGCCTCGCCGACCGGGCCCGCCTGCTGCCGGGCGATGCCGACGAGGAGTCCGGGGTGGCCGCCGCCACGGAGTTGCTGGCCCGGGACTCCCGGCCCACGGCCGTGCTCGCCTACAACGACCGGACCGCGTTCGGGCTGCTGCTCACCCTGCGGATGCGTGGCGTCGACGTGCCGGGCGACATCTCCGTGGTGGGCTACGACGACACCCGGCTCGCCGCGCTGCGAGGCATCGAGCTGACCTCGGTGAGCCAGGACCCCTCCGCGCTCGCGGCCGCCGCCGTGCGGTGCGCCATCGCCCGCGCCGAGGAGCGGGCGGGGGCGGCGGAGGAGCACGTCACCCCGCCGCGACTGGTCGTGCGGGCGACCTGCGGCCCGCCGCCGGCCTGACTATCCGACGAGTGTCTGGGTGCCGAGCACGGTGAGCAGCGCGAGGCGCTCGGCGTCCTCGGTGCCGGGTTCGGCGGTGTAGATCATGACGCGCAGGTCGCCGCCTGCGACGGTCAGGACGTCGCAGTCGAGCGCCACGGCGCCGACGTGCGGGTGGTCGATGGACTTGTGCGAGGTCTCGTGGTGGCCCACGACGCCGGTGTCCCACAGCTCGGCGAACCGATCGCTGTGGGCGTGCAGCTCGTCGATCAGGCGCCGCAGGGCCTGGTCGGTCGGGTACCGGCCGGCAGCGGCGCGCAGGTCGGCGACCATGGCGAGCTCGAACGGGTCCCGGGCGTCCGGGGTGTGCCGGACCCGGGTGCTCACGCCGTGGAAGTACCGCCAGACACCGTTGCGCTCGTGGCCGTGCCACCTGGTCGGGTCGCCCATCAACGCCGCATACGGTGGGTTGGCCACCAGCAGGTTCCAGGCCGCGTCGTAGACCGCGACGGGCGTGCCGGCCATCCGGTCCAGGATCCGCTGGACGCTCGGGGTGATGTGGGTGGGCACGGTCTGCGGGCCCGGCGGGACGAGCCCGGCGAGCCGGAACAGGTGTGTGCGCTCGGTTCCCGACAGCCGCAGAGCCCGGGCCAGGGCATCGACGACCTGCGCGGACGGGCCGGACGCGCGCCCCTGCTCGAGCCGGGTGACGTAGTCGACGGAGATCCCGGCGAGCTGGGCCAGCTCCTCGCGGCGCAATCCGGCCGCGCGCCGGTACCGACCGGCGGGAAGCCCGGCCGCCTCCGGCGAGGCCCGGTCGCGCCAGCGGCGCACCGCCTGCCCGAACTCTGTCGTTGCCGTGCCGCTCGCCATGCCGCCAGTGTGCGCCTCCGCCGCCGGGGCGTCCTGGTACCGGTGTTCCCAGGAAGAGCGGACGCCTGGTCGACGAGGTGGTCACGCCGAAACCTGGAGGCATGACGACATCACCTGTCTGGCTCATCACCGGCTGCTCGACCGGGCTGGGCCGATCGCTCGCCCGTGCCGTTCTCGACCGTGGCTGGAGAGCGGTGGTCACCGCCCGCCGGCCGGAGCAGGTGGCCGACCTCGTGGCCGGCCACGAGGACCGTGCGCTGGCCCTGGCGCTCGACGTCACCGAACCCGACCGGATCGCGGCGGTGACCGCGCAGGCCGAGGCGACGTTCGGCCGGATCGACGTCCTGGTCAACAACGCCGGTTACGGCTATCTCGCGGCCATCGAGGAGGGCCAGGACCACGACGTCCGCGCCCTGTTCGACACCAACGTCTTCGGACCGGTCGACCTCACCCGCGCCGTGCTGCCCGGAATGCGGACGCGCCGCAGCGGCCACATCGTGAACGTCTCGTCCCTCGGCGGCCTGGCGGCCTTCGGTGCCACCGGCTACTACCACGCCACCAAGTTCGCCGTGGAAGGTCTCTCCGAGTCCCTCGCGGCCGAGGTCGCCCCGTTGGGGATCAAGGTCACGATCGTCGAGCCCGCCGCATTCCGCACCAACTGGTCCGGCCCGTCCATGCGCCAGTCCCCGGTCCGCATCGACGACTACGCCGACACCGCCGGCGCGCGACGCACATCGACCCTGGCCACCTACGGGCACCAGCCCGGGGATCCGGACCGCGCGGCCGACGCGATCATCACGGCGGTCACGGCCGAGCGGCCCCCGCTGCGTCTGCTGCTCGGCAAGGCCGCCTACGACATCGCCACGGCCAGGATGGACTCCCAGCGGGCAGCGTTCGACGCCTGGCAGGACGTCACCCGCAGCGTCGACTACCCGTCGGGTACAGGGTCCTGACCCGCGGCCAGTCCCCGAGGAGCTACGGGGTCGCCTCGACGCGCGGTGACGCCGGAAGCGGTGACGTCAGGATCGCGGGGTGAACGGGTTGGCCACGAGGGGGGCCCGCTCGGGCTTCGCGCGCGCCGCTTCGGCGGCACCGCCCCGGACGGGGGCCGGTTGCCGGAACGGTGCCACGTCGACGGCCGCGGGACGCCCGGTGGCCGGGGCTGTGGGGGTGGCCGGGGCTGTGGGGGTGGTCGTCGCGGTCACCGTCTCGGCCGCGGCCGCGTCGCGGGCCGCCACCGCGCGCCGGCTCGGCCGGGGCGCGGGTGCAGGTGCGGGTTCCCGCGCCGGCCGGCGCCCGCCCGAGACCGCCCGCGCGGCGCTCACGAACGGGGCCAGGGCCTGCTGGAACGCGCTGAGGTGCGACTCCGACAGGTCGATCTCGTAGCTGCGGCCGTCCAACGAGAACGACATCGTCGTCACGGCGTGAGAGCCGTCGATGTCATCAACGAGCCGAGTCATGACGTACCGCGCCAAGAACGTTCCCATCCCGCGAAGTGGCAGACCTGACCGACAGTACGACACGCCGTGGTTCACGTTCGTGCGGGTGCGCCAGCACCGCCGGGCCGGCCGCCGGCGAGGTTCGAGAGTTCTGGCAGTGCGCCGTACCCTTTCCGTTGTGAAGAACAGGCCGGCGTACGGCATCGATTCGGTCGACCACGCGCTGCACCTGGCGACGCTTCTGCTGCACGAGGGGCCCCTGCGGGTCACCGACGCCGCCGCGCGCCTCGGCGTCGCCCGGTCGACGGCGCACCGGCTGCTCGCGATGCTCGTCTACCGCGACTTCGCCGAGCAGGACGAGGACCGGCGCTACGTCGCCGGCCCGGTGCTGCGCGGGGCCACGGCACCGGAGCCGGTCGCGGACCTGCGCCGGCTCGCGCTGCCGCATCTGGAGGCCCTCGCGGCCCGGACCGACGAGTCGGTCAACCTGATGATCGTCGTGGGGGAGCAGGCCCGGTTCGTCGCGAGCGTCGAGTCCACCCAGATCCTGCGGGTGGGGGACCGGGAGGGGCGGCTGCTGCCCGCCCACCTCACGTCGGGCGGGCGCGCGGTGCTGGCCGGCCGCCCGGAGAGTGAGGTCGTGGCGATGTACTCGGCGCCGGACACGCCGGTGCCGGACCTGCCCGCCCTGCTGCGTGACCTGCGGCGGGTGCGCCGGCAGGGCTTCGCCGTCAACGACCAGGCCACCGAGACCGGCGTGACCGCCATCGGGCAGGCCGTCGCGTGCCCGGACGGGATGGTGCCCACGGCCGTCTCGATCGCGATGCCCACGGTGCGGTACCGCCGGGACCGGCTCGCTGAATGGACGCAGGCCATCGCCACCGCGGTCGCCCGGATCGAGCGGGACCTGGCGGACAGTTCTGCTCAACAGAACCTCGACGCTCTCTGAGCGGGACAGTCTTAGCGTTGTGGAATGACCACGACGCTCTCGCCGGTGACGCTGAACCCGGTCGACGGTCCGGGCCAGCCGGAGCGAACTCCGGCGCTGGAGGACCTCTACCGCGGCTTCGAGCAGGAGCTGCTCGTGCCGCTGTGGACCGAGATCGGCGACCTGATGCCGGCGAGCCCGCGCCCGGCAGCGCAGGCGCACCTGTGGCGGTGGCAGAACCTGCTGCGGCTGGCCGAACGTTCCGGGGACCTGGTGCCGGTCGGTCGCGGCGGCGAGCGGCGGGCCATCGCGCTCGCCAACCCCGGTCTGGGCGGTGCCCCGTACGCCACGCCCACGCTGTGGGCCGCGATCCAGTACCTCAACCCGCGCGAGGACGCCCCGGTCCACCGGCACACGCAGCACGCGTTCCGGTTCGTCGTCGAGGGGGAAGGTGTCTGGACCGTCGTCGACGGCGACCCGGTCGCCATGCGCCGCGGCGACTTCCTGCTCACGCCGGGCTGGCGGTTCCACGGGCACCACAACCAGGCCGACCAGCCGATGGCGTGGCTCGACGGGCTCGACATCCCGTTCGTCCACCAGGTCGGCTCGGCGTTCTTCGAGCTGGGTCCGGACGAGGTCTCCGACCGTTCCACCCCGGCGCGGTCCCGGGCCGAGCGCCTCTGGGCCCACCCCGGCCTGCGGCCGGTCTCCCAGCCCGGTCCCACCCCGAGCTCGCCGATCGCCGCCTACCGGTGGGAGCACACCGACGCCGCCCTCACCGAGCAACTCGCGCTCGAGGACGAGGGGCACCCCGGCGTGGTGGAGCCCGGGCACGCGGCCGTCCGGTTCACCAACCCGACCACCGGTGGCGACGTCATGCCCACCATCCGGGCCGAGATGCACCGCCTGCGGCCGGACGCCACCACCGCCACCCGGCGCGAGGTCGGCTCCGCGGTCTGGCAGGTGTTCGACGGCGCCGGCACCGTGCGCGTCGGCGAGCGGGAGTGGCAGGTCGGGCGTGGTGACCTCGTCGCCGTCCCGTCGTGGGTGCCGCTGACCGTGACGGCTGACGCCGGGCTCGATCTCTTCCGCTTCTCCGACACCCCGATCTTCGAGCGCCTGCACGCCGACCGCGTCCAGGTGGAAGGAGCCCCCGCGTGAGGCTGACGACCCTCCGGACCCCCGGCGGCACCCGCGCCGCCCGAATCGACGGGGCCGCGGCCGTCGAGCTCGACGCCCCCGACGTCGGCGCGCTGCTCGCCGACCCGGCATGGCGCGAGCGCGCTGCCGTGGACGGGCCCCGCCACGACCTCGCCGGCGCCGACCTCGCCCCGCTCGTGCCGCGCCCGGGGAAGATCTTCTGCGTCGGGCTGAACTACCGCACCCACATCCTCGAGATGGGCCGGGAGCTGCCGGAGCACCCGACTCTGTTCGCGAAGTTCCCCGAGGCGCTCGTCGGCCCGCACGACCCGGTCTCCCTCGACCCCGCCTCCGAGAAGGTCGACTGGGAGGCCGAGCTCGCCGTCGTCGTCGGCGCCCCGGTGCGGCGGGCCACCGACGCCGAGGCCGAGGCGGCGATCGCCGGGTTCGCCGTGCTCAACGACGTCACCATGCGCGACTGGCAGTACCGCACCCTGCAGTGGCTGCAGGGCAAGACGTTCGAGGCCACCACGCCGTTCGGGCCGCAGCTGGTCACGCCGGACGAGCTGCCCGGTGGCGCCCGGCCGGCCCTGGCCCTGCAGTGCGCGGTCGACGGCGAGACCGTGCAGGCCGCCGACACGTCCGACCTGGTCTTCGACCCGGTCGCCCTGGTCGCGTACATCTCGCGGATCGTGACCCTCAACCCGGGTGACGTGATCGCCACCGGCACGCCCGGCGGTGTCGGGCACGCCCGCAAGCCGCCGCGCTACCTCGCCGACGGCGCCGTCCTCACCACCGAGATCGAGGGCCTGGGCAGCCAGCGCAACACCGCGCGGACCACCGCGCCGGTGCCCGTGCCGTAAGGAGTGATCATGACCGTGGACGCCGTCGTCGTCGGTGGCGGCATCGGTGGGCTCGGTAGCGCCCTCGCGCTCACCCGCGCGGGACATGCCGTCCGCGTGCTGGAACAGCAGCCGGAGTTCGGCGAGGTGGGTGCCGGCCTGCAGATGGCGCCGAACGCCACCGCCCTCCTGCGATCGTGGGACCTCCTGGACGAGGTCGTCGATCTCGGCGTCACACCGCGCCGCCTGGTGATGCGCGACGCTCTCGACGGCAGCGAGCTCACCCACGTCGACCTCGCCGAGACCACCCGGCGCTACGGCGCGCCCTACGTCGTGATCCACCGCAGTGACCTGCACGCGATCCTGCTGCGGGCCTGCCGGGCGGCAGGCGTCGACCTCGTGACGGACGCCGCCGTGCAGGACGTGGAGGTCGCCACCGACCGGGCCACCGCGGTGGGGGACCGGCGCCGGGACACGGGCGACATCGTCCTCGCCGCCGACGGCCTCGGCTCGCGGCTGCGCGCCCGGCTCAGCGACGACGAGCCGGTCAGCTCCGCCTACGTCGCCTACCGCGGCGCGCTCCCCCTGGCCGACCTGCCCGACACGTCCGGCCTCGCCCTCGACGACGTCGTCGTCTACATCGGACCGGGCTGCCACTTCGTGCAGTACCCGCTGCGTCGCGGGGAGATGTTCAACCAGGTCGCGGTGTTCCGGTCGCCGAAGGCCCTCGCGGGCGAGGAGGACTGGGGCACCCCCGACGAGCTCGACGCCGCCTTCGCCGCCACCTGCGACCGGATCCAGGAGGCCCTGCCGAACCTGTGGCGCGACCGGTGGTGGCGCATGTATGACCGCGAGCCCATCACGAGCTGGGTCGACGGGCGCCTCGCGCTCACCGGCGACGCCGCCCACCCGATGCTCCAGTACCTCGCCCAGGGCGCCTGCCAGGCCTTGGAGGACGCCGCCCAGCTCGCCGATCAGGCCACCAAGGCGCGTTCCGCCGACGGCACCGACTGGGACCGGGCGCTCGCCGCCTACGCCGAGATCCGCACCGTCCGCACCGCTCGCGTGCAGCGCACCGCGCGGCAGTGGGGCGACCTGTGGCACTGCGACGGCCTGTTCCGCGCCACCCGCAACGCGCTGCTGCGCGACCGCGACCCCGGCGACTACCGCTACATCGACTGGCTCTACGCAGGCTGATCGCGGAGCACGCTGCGGGTGATCCGTTCGGAGATCGCCGCGACGAGCCGGCGAGGGCGGCGCGGGGTCAGGTGGGCGGTGAGCGCGTTGCCCAGGCCGGGCACGACGGGTGCCTGGCCGCGCGGACTTGATCAGGACGAGAAGCACCTGAGCGCGGCGCTCACGACGCTGGTGCACTGTTCGCCGCGATCAAAGCGAGTTGATCGCGGCGAGAAGCACCTCAGCGCTGTGCCGATCACGGTGCTGTGCAGCTCGTAACGATCATCCGGCCGGCTCGGTGGCTCCGCGTTCGACGATGCGCCTCGCCCGTGCCGTCTCCAGCTTGCCCGTCGGGGTTCTCGGGAGCTGGTCGACGAGCACGATCCGGCGGGGCACCTTGTAGCCGGCGAGCGTGCGCCGGACCCAGTCCTGCAGCTCCCGCTCGGCCGGCGCCCCAGGCGTCGCGACCACCGCGGCCACGCTCTCGCCCCACGTCGGGTCGGGCACACCGACGACGGCGCAGTCGGTGACGTCGGGGTGGGTGAGCAGCGCGTTCTCGACCTCCTGCGGGTGGACCTTCTCGCCACCGGTGTTGATGACGCCGGATCGGCGGCCCAGGAAGCGGATCGCGCCGTCGGCGTCGAGCTCGGCGTGGTCGCCGGGGATGGAGTACCGGACGCCCTCGATGGTGCGGAAGGTCGTGGCGGTCTTCGCGCTGTCCTTGTAGTAGCCCAGCGGCATGGGGCCGCGGTAGGCGAGCACACCGACCTCGCCGTTCCCGGCTTCGAGGATCCGGTCGTCCGCGCCGAGGACCGCGGTGGCGGGCACCGGGAAGAAGCGGGACGGGAGGTCGTCGACCGAGCGCGTGATCGCGAACGCGAACGGGCCGCCCTCGCTGGAGGCGATGGCGTCGGTGATCGTCACCTGCGCGCGCTCGTGCAGGGCCTGCTTGAGCCGGTCGCTGAACGCGGTGCCCGAGCTGATCACCCCGCGCAGCGAGGAGAGGTCGTGCGGGGTGCCGCCCTCCTCGGCGACGCGGAGCTCGTCCACCAGAGGCTGGCAGACCGCGTTGCCGGCGACGATGATCGTGCCGACCTGCTGCGCCGCGACGGTCTCCCACACGTGCCGCGGGTCGAGCCTGCCCGGACGGGTGGTGACCGCCCGGCCGCCGACGAGCAGGGCGCCCATCGTGTTGAACATCCCGGTGCCGTGCATCAGCGGGACGACCGGCATCATCGCCGGCGCTCGGCCCTCCGTGCGGGCGGCCACCGCCACCTCCACCGCCTCGTCGAGCGTGGCCGGTAGCGCCGTGCGGCCGAGCGGACCGAAGACCGGGACCGTGAGGCTGTGCAGCAGGTCGGCCTGCCGCCAGATCACGCCTTTGGGCTTGCCGGTGGTGCCGCCGGTGTACATGAACAGCTGGTCGGACCCCGGTCGCGGGCTGTGCGGGCGCGGGGGAGTGCCGGCGAGGAGCTCGTGGAGCTCCGTCGCCTCCGGTCCCTCACCGGGCCCGACGCGCACCAGCAGGCGCAGGCCGGCGACGTGCTTCGCGGCGTGCCCGACGTTGCCGGCGAGCGTTCCGCTGAACACGATGGCCGCGGCGTCGGCGTCGACGAGCAGCTCGGTGAGCTCGTGACCGGTGTAGCGGTAGTTCGCGTTGACCGGGATCGCGCCGATCTTGAAGGCGGCGAACACGGTCTCCAGGTACGCGGCGCCGTTGTAGAGGTAGCAGGCGACCGTGTCCCCCGGCCCGACGCCGGCCGCCTCGAGCGCGGCGGCCAGGCGTGCGGCCCGGTCGTCGAACTCGGCATAGGTGTAGTCCCGGCCGGGCTCGGAGACGGCGACCGCGTCCGGCAGGTGGGCCGCCACCGCTTCCCACACGGTGCCGAACGAGGCGTCCAACTCAGGCCCCGAGGCCGAGCAGGCGGACCGCGGCGTCCTTGCTGACGTCCATGCGACCGAGGTTAGGAACGCCGGCCGGGGGCGGACAGGGTGCAATGACCGATCGGCCTCGGCCCATCGACCGAGCGTGGCCGAGACACTTGACGGGGATCGGCGCGGAGGAGCCGTGGCGGGATGACGGGGCGCGCCGCGCGTGGGCATGCTGGCGGCCGGGCAGGCACCCGTGGCGGGAGGAGGTCGGATGCCCGGTCGAGGTTCGGGAGCCGTCACGGCACCGATCGACGAACCGCTCGTGGACTGGTCGGCGCTGTCCGAGCTCGCCCCCGACGGGCTCGCGGTCGTCGACGCCGACGGGCTCTTCCTGCAGCTGAACGCGGCGGCGATCGCGCTGTGCGGGCGCGCCCCGGACGACCTGATCGGCATGCCCGCGCCCTTCGAGCTCGCCCCCGCCGCGCCGGCCGGCGCCGCGGGCCTGCTCGAGGACGAGCCCACCGAGCAGGTGTCCACCTGGGCGCCGGTCGCGGGCGTGCGGCGGGAGTTCGCCTACCGGGTGCGGCCGCTGCCCGGACCGGAGCGCGTCGCCGTGGTGGCGTTCCGCGACGTCACGGCGGAGCGGCAGCGGCAGCGGCGGGTGGTGGCGATCGCCCGGACGTCGGCGACGCTCGCGTCGGCACGGTCGGTCACGGCCATGCTCGACGCGCTCGCGCGCGAGGTCGTGCAGGCCGACGCGCTGGCCGCCGTGCAGATCTTCACCTTCGACGGTGCCGGCCGGAACCTGCAGATCATGGGGTCGGCGGGCTTCCGGCGGTGGCCGGACTTCTTCGACCGCATCCTGCGCTGCCGGGAACGGGGAGCGGCGCTGCGGATGCTGGACGCGCTCGACCGGCGCGAGCCCGTGGTGGTGCCGCACCGCTGGGCCGCGATCGCGGACGACCCCGCCTGGGAGCCGCTGCGGGAGTACCTCAGCGAGCTCGAATGGGACTCGTTCGCCAGCGTGCCGTTGACGATCCGGGGCCGGGCCGAGGGCGTGATGAACGCGTTCTTCGCGCCCGGCCAGGCCGTCGGCCGGTCCACGCTGGAGTTCCTGGTGGCGATGGCCGAGCAGGCCGCGGTGGCGGTGGACTACGCCGCGCTGCTGCAGAACGAGCGGGCGCTCGCCCGGCGCGAGGAGCGGCAGCGCCTGGCCCGGGACCTGCACGACTCGATCGTCCAGCAGGTGTTCTCGGTCGGGATGCAGGCCAAGTCGTTGAGCGTGCTGGGTGGGCGCGGCGCCCCGGTTCCCGGGGAGTGCGTGCAGCGGATCGCCGACGAGATCGAGGACCTCTCGAAGACGGTGCTGACCGACCTGCGGGCGATGGTGCACGAGCTGCGCCCCTCGACGTCGACGCAGCTCGGCCTGGGGGAAGCGGTCCGGGCGCTCGTGGAGAGCACCGGCAACCGCACCGGCCTGCGGTTCGACCTGCTCGTGGGCGACGGCCTCGGTGACGTGGGCGCCGAGCTCGCCGAGGACGCCTACCGGATCATCGCCGAGGCCATCCACAACGTCGTCAAGCACGCCGAGGCCGACGCCGTCACGGTCCGCTTCGGGGTGCGGGACCACGTGCTGACGGTGACCGTGGCCGACGACGGGCGCGGGCTGCGCGCCGCCCGCGCGGCCACCGCCCCGGGCCGGACCGACCGGTACGGGCTCACGAGCATGCGGGAACGGGCGGAACGGTGGGGCGGGACGCTGCGCGTCCGGCAGCGGTCCGGCACGGGGACGTCCGTGCGGGCCGTCATCCCGCTCCCCGTCACGGTCCCGCACGAGCGGGTATGACCGATGAACATCGAGGAGGACTCCATGCTCGACGGCAGGGTTGCCGTGGTCACCGGGGCCGGGCGCGGTCTCGGCCGCTCCTACGCCAGTGCGCTCGCCGCCGCGGGCGCGTCCGTCGTGGTCAACGACCTCGACCCGGACGTGGCCGAGGAGACGGTGAGATCGATCGTCGACGCCGGCGGCAGCGCGGTGGCCGAGGTGGGCGCCGTGGGCGGGGCGGAGGTCGCCGATGCGCTCGTCGCCCGGGCCGTCGACGAGTTCGGCCGGCTCGACGTGATGATCACCAACGCCGGTGCGCTGCGCGACAAGACGCTGCGCAACACCACCGACGAGGACTTCGACCTGGTGGTGACGAGCCACCTGCGCGGCACCTTCACCTGCGGACGCGCCGCCGCGGCGCGCTTCCGCGAGCAGGGCGAGGGCGGCCGCCTGATCCTGGTCGGTTCCCCCGCCGGGCAGCGGGCGAGCTTCGGCCAGACCGCGTACTCCGCGTCGAAGGGCGCGATCGTCGCCATGATGCGCACCTGGGCGGTGGAGCACGCGAAGATCGGCGTGACGGTGAACGCGATCGTCCCGACCGCGTTGACCCGGATGGTCGCCACGATCCCCGGCCTCGGCGAGCTCGTCGAGCAGGTCGACCGCGGCGAGCCCGTCCCGGAGCACATCCGCCGGAAGGGACTCGGCACACCCGACGACGTCGCCCCGCTCGTCGTCTACCTGGCGTCGGCCGAGTCCGCAGGCGTCACGGGGCAGGCGATCGCCACCGGCGGCGACCGCATCGCCCTGTGGACCCACCCCTCCCAGGTCGCCGAGCAGTTCCGGACCGGTGGCTTCACCGCGGAGGCGGTCCGCGACCTGTTCGCCGGCGAGCTGAAGGGTGAGCTGCAGGAGTTCACGCCGCCGCCGATCGACCGGGGAGGGGAGTGACGTGCCCGCCGTCGTCGCCCACGGGATCGAGGGCGTCCGCGCCCTGCCGATCGGTCAACAGCTCGGCTCCAGCGACCTGTACGAGATCACCCAGCGCGCGGTGGACCAGTTCGCCGACGCCACCGCCGACCACCAGTGGATCCACGTGGACCCGCAGCGGGCCCAGGACGGCCCGTTCGGCGGCACCATCGCCCACGGGTACCTCACCCTGTCGCTCATCCCGCGCCTGCTGCCCGAGATCGTCGCGTTCACGGGCTTCGGGATGGTCGTCAACTACGGCTGCGAGCGGGTCCGCTTCCCGTCACCGGTCCCGGTCGGGAGCAAGGTCCGCGCCGCCGCCGTGCTCGACGCGGTGACCGACGTGCAGGGCGGCGTCCAGCTCACCATCACCGTGACCATCACGGTGGAGGGCGCCGCCAAACCGGCCTGCGCCGCGACGATCCTCGTGCGGCAGCTGGTCTGAGCCCCGCACGCGTGTCATATGACGTACGGGGCCGGCCGACGGAGTGCCGGGCGAGACCCGTCATGAGAGGGATGGCGGGCGGTGGGCGGCCGTCTAGCGTCTTTCCGATGGTGCTCGAGCGCTGCATCGTGATGGGCGTCGTCAACGTCACGCCCGACTCGTTCTCGGACGGCGGGCTGTACGCGACGACGGAGTCCGCGGTGGCTCACGGCATCGCGCTCCGGGCGGCGGGCGCCGACTGCGTCGATGTCGGCGGGGAGTCCACCCGGCCCGGCGCGGGGCGGGTGGACGTCGAGACCGAATGTCGCCGGGTGCTGCCGGTGGTGGCCGAGCTGGCGGCGGCCGGGGTGCCCGTGAGCGTGGACACCACGAGGGCGCGGGTCGCCGAGGCGGCGATCGATGCCGGGGCCGTGCTCGTCAACGACGTCAGCGGCGGGCGGGCGGACCCCGGGATGGCGCAGGTGATGGCCGGCGCGGGAGTGCCGTGGGTGCTCACCCACGCCCGCGGCGCCAGCCGCGACATGTACGCCACGGCCGTGTACGACGACGTCGTGGAGGACGTGGCCGCCGAGCTGCGGGCGTGCGTCGACGACGCGGTCGCCGCCGGCGTGGACCCGGGCCGGCTGATCCTCGACCCCGGGATCGGCTTCGCGAAGTGCCCGGAGCACAACTGGATGTTGCTCGACCGGCTCGACGAGCTCGTCGCGCTCGGCTTCCCGGTGCTCGTCGGGGCGTCGCGGAAGAGCTTCCTCGCGGAGGTGCTCCCGCAGTGCCGCGCGGCCGAGGACCGGGACGCCGCCACCCTCGCCACCACCGTGGTCGCGGCACTGGCCGGTGCCTGGGGTGTGCGGGTGCACGACGCGGCGGCGTCGGCGGACGCCGTGCGCGTGGTCGCCGCGCTCCGGGGCGCGCGCGACGGGGCCGGCCCGGTGCCGCCGCTGGTCACGGTCGGCGCGGGTCGATGACCGCGCCGGGCGCCCTGAGCGTCCTCGTCGTCGACGACCACTCGGTGGTCCGGCGGGGCGTCGTCTCCTACCTCGACGTGCTCGACGACGTCGAGGTGGTCGGGGAGGCCGCCGACGGACGGGACGCCCTCGAGAAGCTGGGCGCCCTCGACTCGGTCGGGACGCTCCCCGACGTCGTGCTCATGGACCTGCAGATGCCCCGTATGGACGGGGTGGCCGCCACCGGGGAGATCACGCGGCGGTTCCCGTCGGTCCGGGTGGTGATCCTGACGAGCTTCGGGGAGAACGAGCGCGTGCACGCCGCACTGCAGCAGGGCGCCGCCGGCTACCTGCTCAAGGACGCGGGGGCGGCCGAGGTCGCGGCCGCGCTGTACGCCGCGGCGCGCGGCGAGGTGTTCCTCGACGCGGCCGTCGCCCGCCGTCTCGCCCAGGAGATCCGCGGCCCGCGCATCGGGATGGGCGCCCTCACCTCGCGGGAGCGCGAGATCCTCGTGCTCGTGGCCGCCGGCCTGTCGAACAAGGAGATCGCGTCCGAGCTCGTGATCAGCGAGCGCACCGCGCGCACGCACGTCAGCAACGTGCTCGGCAAGCTGAACCTGACCTCCCGCACGCAGGCCGCGCTCGTCGCCGTCCGGGAGGGCCTGGTCGAGCCGGGACACTAGGCCGAGCTGATCGCTGATGCCCGTCAATCGTCTGCGCTCACCACCAGCCGCGCCATGTGGGATGTTGTGGATCGCTTGCGCTTCGGCGTAGAGGCGGCGTGGATCGGTGTTCGACGGCGCGATCTGGTCCACGAGCTGCAGCCACTTGCGAAGGACACGCGGCCAGTTCCGCACCGGCTTGAGCTGCCGCACCGCCGTGACGGCGAGCGGTGGTTCGAGCTCTCGGGCGAGGCACGTCAGCGACTTCTGCGGCGGGTAGCCGTCCGGCAGCGGTACAACCGGATCAAGCTCGATCGTGACGGCGATGTCGCCGCCGGACAAGGCGTCGGCTATCGGATCGGCGACCGCTCGTAGGGCTGCGCGTGCGTCATGGGTTGTCATCGAACGCTCCCGAGGCTGCCGCCGTCCTTCCCCTGGGTGCGCTCGTAGTGCCGGCGCGCCTTGAGCCGGTTTCCACAGGCCTTCATCGAGCACCACCGTGCCGTGTTCGGGCGGCTCCGGTCGAGCAGGAACAGGCGACACTCGTCGTTGGCGCAGGGGCGCAGCCGGCCGGGCAGCTGCTCGTGGATCCGAACCCACGCGAGCACGGCACGGCTCGGCAGCTGCCTGCCGTTCGGGACGTCGAGGTGCCAGCTCACACCGTGCGGCGTGACGTCGGGGCGCAACCGCACCTCGGCGAGTAGCGGTGCCAGCATGTCGACGCCCGCGGTGCCGCGAACGACCTCCTGCAGCCGATCCCGGACCTGGCGCAGGTGCGCGACCTCCCTCGCCGACCCCGCCCCGCCGTGAGCGCGCGCCCAGGCCTGAGCCTCGTCGTCGGCGGCCAGCAGGTCGAGCTGCCGGCCGTCGGCCACCGGCGTGCTGTTGAGCAGGTCGAGGAGCAGAACCTCGTCCTCCGGAGTCAGCATGCTCTGAGTCTAACCCCTACGGACCTGTTGACAAGTTAGGTGCAGTGGTGTGTCATGAGAGCGCACCTAACCGGTACGCAGAGAATAGGGAGTTAGGCATGGCTGAGGTCTTCCACCGCACGGTGACCGTGAACGGGCAGCGCGTCTTCTACCGGGAGGCCGGCCCGGCCGGCGCGCCCGTCGTGCTGCTCCTGCACGGCTTCCCGACCAGCTCGCGGATGTTCCGGCACCTGATCCCGGCGCTCGCCGACCGCTACCACGTCATCGCCCCGGACCACGTCGGCTTCGGGCAGTCGGCCACCCCACTGTCGACGGAGTTCTCCTACACCTTCGACGCGCTGGCCGACGTCACCGAGGCCCTGCTCGACCAGCTGGGGATCGAGCGGTTCTCGATGTACGTGCAGGACTACGGCGCGCCCATCGGGTGGAGGCTGGCGCTGCGGCGACCCACCGCCGTGCAGGCGATCATCAGCCAGAACGGCAACGCCTACGACGACGGTTTCGTCACGTCCTTCTGGGCGCCTCTGTGGGCGTACGCGGCATCGCCCGGTCCCGACACCGAGGCTCCGGTCAGCGCGGCGCTCGAACTGGACGCCATCCGCTGGCAGTACGTCACCGGCGTGCCGGATCCCCAGCTGGTCGACCCGGACAGCTGGGTCCTCGACCACGCCGAGGTCAACCGGCCCGGCAACCCGGAGATCCAGCTCGCCCTCTTCCGCGACTACGCCTCCAACCCGCCGCTCTACCCGGCCGTGCACGAGTACTTCCGGTCGAGCCAGGTACCGCTGCTGGCGATCTGGGGCAACGGGGACGAGATCTTCGCCCCGGCCGGGGCGACGGCGTTCGCCCGCGACCTCCCCGACGCCGAGGTCCACCTCGTCGACGGCGGCCACTTCCTGCTCGAGAGCGCGCTGGACACCGCCGCCGGCTACATCCGCGGGTTCCTCGGGCGCACCGTTGTCCCGACCCGTGCCGTCGCCGCCTGACGGTCAGTGCAGGACGACCGTCTTCATGCCGTTCAGCACCACGCGGTTCTCCGTGTGCCAGCGAACGGCGTGGGCGAGGGCTCGGCATTCCACCTCGCGGCCCCGGGCGGCGAACTCGTCGGCCGAGAGCCGGTGGTCGACGCGCATGAGCTCCTGCTCGATGATCGGGCCCTCGTCCAGGTCGGCGGTGACGTAGTGGGCGGTGGCGCCGATGACCTTGACGCCGCGGGCGTGGGCCTGGTGGTAGGGGCGGGCGCCCTTGAAGCTCGGCAGCATCGAGTGGTGGATGTTGATGGCGCGGCCTTCGAGCTGCTTGCTCGTGTCGTCGGAGAGGATCTGCATGTAGCGGGCGAGCACGACGAGGTCGATGCGTTCCTCGCGAACGAGGTCGAGCACAGCGGCTTCGGCCTCGGGCTTGGTGTCGGGGGTGACGGGGATGTGGTGGAACGGGACGTCGTAGTTGTCGGCGAGCCGGCCCAGGTCGGGGTGGTTGGACACGACGGCGACGACGTCGAGGTTGAGCTCGCCGACCGAGGTGCGGAACAGCAGGTCGTTGAGGCAGTGGGCGAACTTGCTGACCATGATGAGCGCGCGCTGGCGTTCGGCGGCGTCGACCATGCGCCAGGTCATGCCGAAGCGGGCGGAGACGTCGGTGAAGGCGGCGCGCAGGTCGGGGACGTCGAGGTCGCCGCCGTCGGCGCGGGCGAACTGCACGCGCATGAAGAAGGTGCCGCTGTCGGGGTCCTCGAACTGCTGGCTCTCCCGGATGGTGCATCCGTGCTCGACGAGGAACCCGGACACCGCGTGCACGATGCCGAGCATGTCGGGACAGGACAGCGTGAGGACGCAGCGCTGGCCGGCGCTCATGCCGATCGCTCCAGCCGGGCGAGCCACTGCTGGCGCCAGGCCTCGGTCTTCTCCAGCTCGTTGAAGGTGAAGACGTGGAAACCCGCCAGGTTGCTGTGGGGCTCTCCGAAGCTGGGCGTGAGCCGGCGGATGAGCCGGTTGGGGCTGTAGCCGCCCGGCAGGAAGAACCGCCAGAGCATGCTCTGCTGCTTCTTGAGGAAGCGGGCGGACTGGCCGAGGCCGAGCCCCGCCGTGATGCGCACGAGCTTCTGGCGGCTGACCGCGCCGGGGATGCCGACGCGCACGGGCAGGGCGACGCCGCGGGCCTGGATGGTGCGGGCCCAGTCCACGGTGGTGTCGGCGTGGAAGCAGAGCTGGGTGATCACCTGGGTGGCGTGCGGTGCCTTCTGTTCGAGGGCCTTCTCGATCAGGTCGTCGCTGATGTGGCCGTGCCCCTCGGGGTAGCCGCCTATGCCGACGGTCGAGAACGGGTGACCGATCTCGTCGAGGCGTTGCAGGAGGCTCAGGGCGTCGGGGAACGGCCCGGCCGGTTCCGCGGCGTCCCCGCCGACCACGAAGACGCTCTCGACGCCCGCCTCGCGCAGCTGCGCGACGATGTCGGTGAGGTGCGCGTCGTCGCGGACGATCCGGGCCGCGAGGTGCGGGGCGGCGGTGTACCCGTGCCGGGAGAGCCGCACGGCCAGGTCGAGCGTGGGGCCGAGCCCTTTCACCTCGGTCGTGGTGACGGTGAGGGGCACGTCCGGTGGGACGTGCTCGAGCACGGCCGCCTCGGTCCTCTTGAACGGGAGGATCTCGTAGCTGGCGTTCCGCAACGCCCGGGCCAGCGTCTCCTGTCTCGACAGGATCGGCTCGGAGCGGGTGGCCGGCTCGTTCGGCGTTCGGTCGTTCGTCTCCGTGGACATCATTTCCCCCGATACTCGTCGCGGGCGAACTGCACGTACGGGACCGGGGCGACGGTGGCCCGGATCTGCCAGAGCCGGTGTTCCTCGACCTGTGGTTTCGCCGAGTTCGGCTCCTCGCCCCACACGACGACGACCTCGGTGCCGGGCGTGCTGTGGGCGACGTCGACGCTGGCGAGGGAGACCATGGCGCGCTCGTTCGCGATGTAGCCGCAGTCGAGGGACACCCCGACCTGCGCATCGCCGACGAGGACCTTGTCCTGCTGGTGCAGGGCGTAGCGCGCCTTGGGGAGCTCGAGGTGCTTCGCGCCGGGCCCCGGCGCGAAGAGGGAGCCGATCGCGGCGGCGACGTCGTCGGGGTTCCACACCAGGGTGACCTTCCGGCGCGGCGGCGCCTCGGAGATCCGCTCCAGGGCCGCGCGACCGACGAAGTCGTGGTCGAACCGGACGTTCCGCTCGTAGCCGATGTCGTAGGGCGTGAGGTAGTAGTCGCCGATGTCGGTGGCGTCGACGCTGCCGCCGAGGGATCCGACGGCGGTGGCCGGCAGCCACTCGCGGTAGGCCCGCAGGCGGGGGTCGTCGTCGGTGAAGATCGCCGGCAGCGGCGCCGGCACCCAGCCGGACTCGAGGTTGGCCGTGGAGTAGGCCTTGGCCCCGGCCCGCACGAGCCCGTGGTCCGCCCCGGCGTCGAGCATGGCCGCGAGGACGGCCTCACCCTCGGCCCAGGGGCCGAACAGCTCGAAGCCCGGCTGGCCGGCCATGCCGTGGCGCAGGCCGCGGACCCGGTGGCCGGCGATTGCGAACTCGGCCATGTGGAAGAACTTCGTCGCGGGGAGCGGAGCGCCGGTGGCCTGTTCGACGACGGCGGCGGCGGTCGGGCCCTGCAGCTCGTAGCGGTAGAGCTTCGGCGGCCCGGAGCGGACGGCGGAGTTGCCGTCGCGTTCCGCCGTCGCCTTGTAGTCGCCCGTGTCGAGGTGGAACTGCACCCAGTCGACGACCATGGGGTGGCCGACGAGGTCGTAGAGCTCGTCCTCCAGGTGGAAGAGGATGCCGTCGCCGATCAGGTACCCGTCGGCATTGACGGCGACGTACTGCTTGGCCCGGTTCACCCCGAAGTTCGCGAAGGTGTTCACGCCGAGGTCGCTGAGCAGCCGCAGCGCGTCCGGGCCCTCGAGGAACAGGTCGGTCATGTGGTGGGACTGGTCCAGCAGTGCGCACGTCCGTGCCCACGCCCGCTGCTCGGACCGCCAATTGGTGAACTCCGGCGCGATCGGGAACGTGTGGGCCGGCGTCGCGGCGTTGCGCAGCAGGTCGACCGGGTTCCCGGCGCTTGCGATCGCCGCGGCGAGGCTCTCGGGGGGCACGTCATCGACGGTAGGAAAGCGGCGCCCCGCAGCTCATCGCGCGGATGACGGCATCGAGGTGGCGGTACGTCCGGGCCGAACCGGGACAGATGACGTTGCCCGCCGGCGGTGACCTAAGGTCACCCTTACCGTGCGGTCGGTGGAGCTCCCGCCGGGGGAGCGGACGTTCGTGTGGGTCGCCGGCGAGGCGGGCGCGGTGAAGCCGCTGCGCCGCTGGGTGCGCGACCTCTGCCTCCCGGCCGGCGACGCGCGGATCGTCGGCTACTGGAAGCGCGGCGTCGCCGACTTCGACGACGAGGATTGATCGCACGTGGCGGCCGCGGAGCTGAACGTCCGCATCCTGCTGGCCGTCGGCCTTGGTCTCCGATGGTGTTCACCGCGATGGTGCTGATGGCGCTGCTGACGACGGCCATGGCCGCGCCCGCCCTGCGTCTGGTCCGACGCGACCGGACGGGTCGCCGCAGGCTGATCACTCCATGCCTGGCATCGCCACCGGCAGACCCGCTCCGCGGGCGGCATCGGCCATGCGCTGGTCATAGGTGACCAGGGCGATCAGCTCCGAGCCGAGCAGCGAGGCACTCGCGACATGGACGGCATCAAGGGATCGGAGACGTCCGGGCAACCGAGCAGCGTCGTCGCGCACCTGGTCGGTGACCTTGACCTCCTGGTACTGCTGAAGCAGATGCGTGATCAGGCCGGGAAAGGCCCCGATGGAGTCGCACGTCCGTACCGTTTCGACGAAGCCGATCGTGCTGGTGTACTGCCTGCTCGACGGATACCCAGTGAGGTATTCGCGCAGCTCGTCGGCATACGTACGCTCGACGACAACGGTGACCATGGCCGACGTGTCGAGATAGATCACCGTTCGTCCTTGCGCATCTCCAGCAGCACGGCGAGCGGATCGACGTCGTCGGGCACCTGGATGTGGGTGAACCTGTCCCACTCCCCTGCTCTCGGGGCGTCGGGTGCGGGCCGGACGAGTCCGCGCTCGACGAGCTCGTCGTGCCGGCTCTTCGCCTGCCGCTGCGCAGGTATCAGTCGGGCGATGACCTTGCCGTGCCGGGTCACCTCGATGGTCTCGCCCTTCTCCACGCGAGCGAACATCGCGCTGGGGTTGTAGGCGAACTCCCGCACCGTCACCGTGCTCACGCACACTCCGATCGCATTTGTGCCTACGTGAACGTACCACGTGTAGGCACAAATCGTGACCGACAGGGCTACGCAAGCAGGCTGCGGATGTCGTCGGCGTCGAGTGTCGTGCCGAACATGTCGCCGTCGTCCATCACGCTCGAGAACAACTCCGCCTTGCGTGCCTTCATCGCCATGACCTTCTCCTCGATCGTTTCCTTTGCGATGAGCCGATAGACCATGACATTGCGGGCCTGCCCGATGCGGTGGATCCGGTCGACGGCCTGAGCCTCGGTCGCCGGGTTCCACCACGGGTCGAGGAGGAAGCAGTAGTCGGCCTCTGTGAGGTTGAGGCCGAAGCCGCCCGCTTTGAGGCTGATGAGGAAGACCGGCGCGGAGCCCTCCTTGAAGCGGGCCAGCACGGTACCCCGGCCTCGGGTCTTGCCATCGAGATAGCTGTACTCGATGCCGGCGGCGTCGAGCCGCGCGCGCACCAGGTCGAGGAAGCCGGTGAACTGGCTGAAGACGAGCGCCCGGTGGCCGCCGTCGATCACATCGTGCAACTGCTCGAGCAGGGCGTCGAGCTTGGCGCACGGCATGTCGCGGTGCCCGTCGTCGACGAGCCCGGCATGCAGGCTGAGCTGGCGCAGGACGGTGAGCGAGCGCAGGATCGTGAACCGGTTCCGGTTCATGTCGTGGATGAGTCCGAGGATCTTCTGGCGCTCGCGCTGCAGCTGCGTCTGGTAGATCTTGCGATGCCGCGGGTGCAGGTCGACCTCGAGGACCTGCTCCTGCTTCGCCGGCAGGTCGGCCGCCACCTGTTCCTTCGTGCGCCGCTTGACCAGCGGTTTGACCCGCCTGCGGAGCTGCGCGAGGCGCTCCGCGTCCGCCTGCTTCTCGATGGGGCGGCCGTAGTAGTCGCGGAATCGGGTCGGGTTGGGGAACAACCCGGGAGCGGTGATCGACAGCAGCGACCAGAGCTCCATGAGGTTGTTCTCCATGGGGGTGCCGGTGATCGCGAGCTTGAACGGCGCGGCCAGCCGGCGGGCACACTGGTAGGCCTTCGACTGGTGGTTCTTCACGAACTGGGCCTCATCCAGGACCAGGCCGGACCACGGCATCCGCGAGTAGGTGTCGAAGTCGATCCGGAAGAGCGTGTAGGAGACGACCACGACGTCGACGCCGGCAATGATGTCGTCGAGCGCGTCGCCCCGGCGCTGTGCCGTGTCCGAGACCGCCAGCACGTCGAGGTCAGGGGCGAATCGCCGGGCCTCGGCAACCCAGTTGGACACCACGCTGGTCGGCGCGACGATGAGGAACGGGGACGCAGCGGAGCGGTCCTGCCTCGCCTGGCAGATCAGGGCCAGTGTCTGGAGCGTTTTACCAAGGCCCATGTCATCGGCGAGGATCCCGCCCAGCCGGTGGCTGCACGCCGGTGAGCGTAGAGGTGGGGGCCGACAGGATCCCCCGCGCCCTGGCCATGGCCCCGGGAAGTCACGTGCTCACCATAGCCGCGCCGACGCGGTCGTCGAGGTCACTGGTCGGCCGTTGAACGGGTCCAGCTGGCTCAGCCCGCCGGCATGCCCTGCAGCGGGAGCAGGTCGTCGGCGGCGAACGAGGCCATCACCGTGTCGCCCGGCTGCCAGGACGCCCCGGCGCTGCGGGGCTGCTCGGCCACCACCGCGATGCCGGCGGGTTCGAGCTCCAGGTGGTAGCGGACGCTGTCACCGAGGTAGACACGACCGGTGACCTGCGCCTTGTGCTGGGTGGGGGATGGTTCACCGGCCCGGGCCATGCGCACCGCCGAGGGGCGGATGCCGACGTGGTCGGCCGGTCCCGCGCTCGGCACGGGCAGCTCCAGCCCGTCGGCGGTGCGGTAGCGGCCGTCCACGACCGCGCCGGGGAAGATGTTCTCGACGCCCATGAAGTCGGCCACGAACACGGTGCGCGGGTGCTCGAACACCTCCGACGGGCTCCCCACCTGCTCCACCCGCCCGGCGTTCAGCACGGCGATGCGGTCGGAGATCGAGAGGGCCTCCTCCTGGTCGTGGGTGACGAACAGGACCGCCTGCTCCAGCCGTTGCTGCAGGGCGCGCAGCTCGAGTCGGATCTCCTGGCGGAGCTTCGCGTCGAGGTTGGACAGCGGCTCGTCCATGAGCAGCACCCGCGGCCGGACGGCGACGGCGCGGGCGACCGCGACCCGCTGCTGCTGCCCGCCCGACAGCTGCCCGGGATAGCGGTCGGCGAGCTGCGCGATGTCCATGAGCGCGAGCGCCTCCTGCACGCGCACGGCCACCTCGGCGGCGGGCAGCTTCCTCGCCCGCAGGCCGTAGGCGACGTTGTCCCGCACGCGCAGGTGCGGGAAGAGGGCGTAGTTCTGGAACACCACCGCCGTGTCCCGCCGGTAGGGCGGCACCGCCGTGACGTCCTTGCCGGCGAGCAGCACGCGGCCGGCGTCGGCGGGGAGGAAGCCGGCCACGACGTTCAGCGTGGTGGTCTTGCCGCAGCCGCTCGGGCCGAGCAGGCTCACCAGCTCGCCTGCCTCGACGTCGACGTGGATGCCGTCGAGCACGGGTGTGGCGCCGAACGACTTGCTGACACCGTCGACCGTGAGCGCGCTGCTCATCCCTTCACACCCCCGGACAGGACCTGGCCGAACCGGACGAACCGGTTGGAGATCGCCAGCAGCGTGCCCACCAGCAGGATCTGGACGGTCGACACCGCGGCGAGCGTCGGGTCCACGCGGAACTCGGCGTACTGGACCATCGCGACCGGCAGCGTGATCTGACCGGGGGAGATGAGGAACAAACTGATCTCCAGCTCGGCGAAGGAGAAGATGAAGGCGAAGATGAACGCCCCCACGAGCGACGGTCGCAGCAGCGGCAGCGTCACCCTCCAGAGCGTCTGCCACGGGCCGCGGCCGAGGTCGAGCGATGCCCGCTCGACGTCGCTGCCGAGGCTCGCGAGGCCGGCGTGCATCAGCCGGAACGTCCACGGCAGCGTGATCATGGTGTGGGCGAGCAGCAGGGCGCCGAGCGTCGGCACGAGCCGGATCTGCAGCGCCCAGGACAGCTGGTAGAGGTAGATGTAGACCGCCACGCCGCTGACGATCGCCGGGATCAGCAGCGGGAGCAGGAACCCGTTCTCCAGGAGTCCCTGCCAGCGCAGTCGGGCCCGGCCGAGCCCGATCGCGGCCAGGAGTCCGAGCGCCGTGGAGATCGCCGCGGTGAACAGGGCCAGCACGAACGACAGCCGCAGCCCGCCGAAGAGGCCGCGCTCCCTGGTGAGCTCCCCGAACCAGCGCAGCGTGTAGCCCGACGGTGGGAACGTGAGGAACTCGCTGTCGAACACCGACATCCACATGACGAGCGCCACCGGCAGCAGCATGAAGCCGAACACCAGCACGCCCACCACGACGAGCCATCGAGGGAGGTTCATCGAGCGACCCGCCATCCTTCGAACTGGCGCCGCAGCAAGCGGCCGTACAGCAGCACCACGGCGAGGCTCACGACGAGCATCAGGGCCGCCATGCTCGCGCCGAACGGCCAGTTGTTGTCCGACGAGATCGTGTCGTAGACGACCGGCGCGAGCATCGGCACCTGCGTGCCGCCGACGAGCCGGGGCGTGGCGTAGGCGTTGATGCACAGCACGAACACCAGCGAGGTGCCGGCCGCGATCCCCGGCACGATCTGCGGCAGGACGACCTGGCGGAACACCCGCAGCGGGCGGGCACCCAGGTCGAGCGCGGCACGTTCGGTGTTCGGGTCGACCGACTCGAGCGACGCCTGCAGCGTGAGCACCATGAGCGGCAGCACCACCGACGTGATCGCCACGGTGACCGTGGTGGCGGTGCGCAACAGTTCGACCGGCGCCTCCAGGAGCCCCACCGCGGTGAGCACGGTGTTGACCACGCCCGAGTAGCCGAGCAGCGCGACCCAGCCGATGGAGCGCACGACGTTGCCGACGAGCAGCGGGAACACCGTCAGGATGATCAGCACCGCCTTGGTGCGGCCGCTCGACTTCGTGATCAGGTACGCCACCGGCAGCGCGAGCAGCAGCGCGAGCGCGGTGGCCGCCAACGCCACCAGGAGGGTGCGGGAGAACGCCCCGACGTGGTAGGCGCTCGTGAAGAACCGCGTGAAGTTCTCCAGGGTGAACCCCGGTTCGGAGAACGCCGTGCGCGACGGCCGCTCGAAGCTGAACCGCAGGAAGTACACCAGCGGCGCCACGAAGAAGAGCACGGTGACGACCGCGGCCGGCATCACCAGCAGCCAGCCGGTGCGGCGATCGAACGTCATCGACCGGACGTCACTGGTTGATGAGCTGCTCGACGTACTGCTGTCGCCACCGTTCGTTGTTCTGCGCGAGGTAGGACAGGTCGACCTGGTGGATGTTCTGCTCCTCCTCGGGCGTGAACCCGATCTCGCTGGTGAGCTCCGGCGACGGGTCGACGTTGGTGACGGTCGGCCAGTACCCCATGTTCTGCCCGAACTGCAGCTGCGCCTCGGGGTCGAGCATCGCGTCGATGTAGGAGTAGGCCCCGTCCGGGTTGGGGGCGTTGGCCGGGACACCGACGGTGAAGACGACCGGGAACGTGCCCTCCCGCGGGATGACCGACGCCAGCGGCGCCCCGGCCTGCTTCCACTGGTAGGCGCGCGCCTTCCAGTTGAACGCCAGCCACACCTCGCCGGACATCAGCGCCTGGCCGAGCTGCTCCTGGGACTCGTACACCCGCACGGTGCCCTTGCGCTGAAGCATCCGCTGCCAACCCGCGTCCCAGTTGTTGCCCGGGTCGCCGCCCGCTTCGAGCGCGGCGGCCATGAAGTACTCGGTGGCCCACTGGATCGACATGATCCCGATGCGGCCCGCGTAGGCCGGGTCCCAGAACACCTCGTAGCTGTCGGGCGGCGTGGTCACGTGCTCGGTGTTGTAGATGATCACGCCGGCGCTGTAGATGTGCGGCACCCACAGGTCGTTGCGGAAGTCCTCGCGGATGTTGGCGTAGTTGGACAGGCGCGCGGGGTCGATCCTGGCGAGCAGCGATGCGTCCGCGATCTCCTGTGCCTGCTGGTCGGAGAGCGCGGTGACGTCGATGGTGCCCGGCCCGCTGGTCTGGCCCTCGGTACGCATCTTCGTCATGCGCGCGACCTGGTCGGCCACGTCGTAGACGACGGTGGGTGCGCTGTCGGACCTGGCCAGCACCGGCTCGACGAAGTCCTGCTGGAACTTCTGGTAGTCGCCACCCCACGTGCCGACGACCGCCTCACCGGCGCCGCCACCACCGGCTGCCCCGGGGTTCGGCGGCGGGGCGCCGCCGCAGGCCGCGAGGCCGAGCGTGGCGCCCGCCGCCCCTGCGAGTGAGAGGAACTGGCGGCGGGGGAGCTGCACCACAGTCGATCTCCTTCCACGGCGATGGCGAGCATCGTAGGCCGACCGGATCACTTAGTGTCAGCATGTGGTCGAAGAAGATCCTCAGAACGAGAAGCCCGAGCCGCCGACGGACGACCTGGTCACCACCTCGCACACGCTGCGCACACCGGCGGGCGAGCTCGCGTACACCGCGACCGCCGGCCGGATCGTCGTGCGGTACGAGAAGCACACCGACGGCGCGTTCGACGGCCACGAGCCCCACGCCGAGGTCTTCGTCGTCGCCTACACCCTGGACGGCGCCGAGCCGGGCACCCGGCCGGTCACCATCGCGTTCAACGGCGGGCCCGGCTCGTCCAGCGTGTGGTTGCACCTGGGGCTCTTCGGGCCGCGTCGGGTCGTGATGGGTGATGCCGGGGCGCTCACACCGCCGCCGTGGGGACTCACCGACAACGAGGAGTCGCTGCTCGCCCACTCCGACCTCGTGTTCGTCGACCCGGTCTCCACCGGCTACTCCCGCGCCGTCGAAGGAGGCAAGCCGGCCGAGTTCCACGGCTACACGGGTGACGTCGAGACGATCGGCGAGGTGATCCGGCTGTGGGTCACGCGCAACGAGCGGTGGGGCTCGCCGAAGTTCCTCGCCGGAGAGTCGTACGGCACGCTGCGCGCCGCCGCGCTCGCCGAGCACCTGCAGGACCGGCACGGCATGTACGTGAACGGCCTGATGCTGATCTCGAGCGTGCTGGACATGGGCACGATCCGGTTCACCGAGGGCAACGACCGGCCGTACCCGCTCTTCCTGCCGACGTACGCGGCGATCGCCCACCACCACGGCCTGCACCCGGACCGGTCGCTCTCCGACGTGCTCACGGATGCCGCGGAGTTCGCGGCGGGCGACTACCCGTGGGCCCTCGCCCAGGGCAACCGGCTGCCGGCCGCCGACCTCGACCGCGTCGCCGCCCGGCTCGCGGCCCTCGCCGGGCTCGACGAGGGCTACGTCCGCCGGGTGCGCCTGCGGATCGAGCACCAGCGTTTCTTCCGGGAGCTGCTGCGCGGGTCGGGGCGCACGGTCGGGCGGATCGACGGCCGGTTCACCGGCTGGGAGGCCGACGACGGCGGCGAGGTGCCCGGCTACGACCCGTCGATCGCGGCGATCACGGGCCCGTACACCGCCGCGATCAACTCGCACGTCCGCACGACGCTGGGCTACGCGAACGACCTGCCCTACGAGATCCTCACCGGCCGGGTGCAGCCGTGGTCGTACAAGGAGTTCGAGGGCCGGGCCGTGTCGGTGGTCGGCAAGCTGTCGGCGGCGATGCGCGCCAACCCGCACCTGCGCGTGCACGTGGCCTGCGGCTACCACGACGGCGCCACCCCGTACTTCGCGGCCGAGCAGGTGCTCGCGGCGCTCCCGATCCCCGACGAGCTGCGCGACCGGATCGAGATCCGCTACTACGAGGCCGGGCACATGATGTACGTGCACGAACCCAGCCGGGTGCAGCAGTCCGTCGATCTCGCGGCCTTCGTCGCCGACACGACCTGACCGCGCGTCAGGTGATGGCGATCCGGATGCCGAGGGCCACCAGCAGGGTGCCCGTCACCGCGTCGAGGGTGCGGCGGACCCGGCCGGGCCGGGTGACATCGCGGCGAGCAGGACGACGCCGCCGAGCGCGACGAACCGGGTCACGGGCACTTCGATCACACTACCGGGACGGGTTGCGCCCGCCTGCCGATTTCCGCTGCTCCCCGTCCGGCGGGGAACTAGCGCACAGCGGCCAGGTCGACCAGGTTGCGGTCCGGGTCGGCGGGGTCGTAGAGCACGCGGACGTGCGTGTGGCCGCGCAGACCGGGGCCCGGGTCGTGGCGGAGGATGTCGCTCGTGGCGGTGTGGGTCCGGCCGGTGCTCTCGTCGTACCAGGTGGCGTACACGACGTACGGGTGTCGACCGTTGATCTTCACGCCGGACTCGACGCCGATGTCCGCGATCTCCGCCCACACCTCGCGGCCCTCGTCGAGGAGCCACGCGTGCTCCCGCAGGTTCCGCCGGCCCTTGACGAACACCGCGGCGCCGATCGACGCGAACACCGTCCCGAAGGCTCCGAAGAGCGTCGGCCCGAGGTACGTCGACCAGAACGTCACGATCTGCGCGTCGGACGGATCGGTGGGCTCGTACGCGACGCGCACCGTGTCGCCCTCGTCGAACGCGGGCGGGCTGCTGCCGACACGGCTGTCGAACGAGTACACCCGGCCGTCGACGGTGTACTCGACGGTCGGGTACCAGACCCTGCCGCTGCCGCTCGACATCCTGCCGTCGAGCGCGACGACCGTGCCCTCGGTGCGTTCGGCCGCCGCCAGGAAGTTCATCGTGAAGACGGCCCACACGACGCCGACGCCGAGCATCACCACTCCGACGAGTCCGAACACGCCGCCGAGGCTCGCGAAGATCCGTCCCTTCTTCATGGGGCCCGATCATGCACTCGGTCCCCTCGCTCGCGGTGGGAGACTCCCCCGATGCCGCGGGTGCGCACGGGTGAGTCGGTGGTGGCCCGGGTGGTGCGCGTCCTCGAGGCGTTCACCCCGGACGACCCGGCGCTCTCCGTCACCGAGATCGCCCGGAGGTCCGGGCTCCCCATCACCACCGCGTCGCGGTTGATCGCGGAGCTGGCGGCCCACGGCCTGCTGGCCCGCCGCGACGGCGCGGTGCGGGTGGGCGTGCGGATGTGGGAGCTGGCGCAGCGGGCCTCTCCCACGCTGTCGTTGCGCGAGGCGGCCATGCCGTTCCTCGAGGACCTGCACGCGGTGATCGGCCAGCACGTCCAGGTCGCGGTGCTCGACGGTGACGAGGTGCTGTTCGTCGAGCGGATCTCCGCGCCGAACGCGGTGATCAACTACACGCGGATCGCGGGGCGGCTGTCCCTGCACGCCTCCTCGTCCGGGCAGGTGCTGCTCGCGCACGCGCCGGCGGAGCAGCAGGAACGCGTCCTCGCCGCGCCGCTGCAGCGGCTCACCCCGAACACCCCGACCCGTCCCGAACTGGTGCGCGCGATGCTCGCCGACATCCGTCGCCAGGGCTACGCGCTGTGCCCGGGGTTCATCCACGTGGATGCCACCGGCGTGGCGGTCCCGGTGCGGGACGGTTCCGGCGCGGTGGTGGCGGCGATCGGCGCGGTGGTGCCGAACGACGGCAACGCGTACGTGCACGTCCCCGCCCTGCTCGCGGCGGCCCGCGGGATCGGACGAACGCTCGCCTCCCAATGAATGGGAACGCCGTATCGCCCGATCCGGGCGCTCGCGGATCCTGCGCCCATGAACGGTGCTGTTCCGGCCGACGTCGTCTCGCTCGAGGTCGTGGCCAAGACGCCCGAGGCCGACGGCGTGGTCTCGTTGACCCTGGCCCGCCCGGACGGACGCCGGCTGCCGGACTGGACCCCGGGTGCGCACATCGACGTCGTTCTCCCGATCGGGATCACCCGCCAGTACTCGCTCTGCGGCGACCGCTTCGACGCCCACACCTACCGCGTCGGCGTCCTGCGTGAGCCCGACGGCCAGGGTGGCTCGGCGTACGTGCACGACGTGCTCGCTCCCGGCGACGTCGTCGGCGTCGGGGGGCCCCGCAACAACTTCCCGCTGGTCCCGTCCCCGTCCTACCTGTTCGTGGCCGGCGGGATCGGCATCACCCCGCTCCTGCCGATGATCCACCAGGCCGACCTGCTCGACGCCGACTGGCGGCTCCTCTACGGCGGCCGGACCCGGGAGTCGATCGCCTTCCGGGACGAGCTGGCCGGCCACGGGGACCGCGTACAGGTCGTGCCCCAGGACGAGCACGGGCTGCTCGACCTCGCACACTTCCTCGGCCGCCCGCGGCCGGACGCCAAGGTGTACGCCTGCGGCCCGGCGCCGCTGCTCGCGGCGATGGAGCGGCAGCGCGCGGGGTGGCCCGCCCACACGCTGCACCTCGAACGGTTCGTCGTGGAGGAGCAGGCAGCGCCCGCGCGATCCGGCCCGTTCGCGGTGGAGCTGGCCCGCGCCGGCGTCGTCGTCGACGTGGAGCCGGGGGTGTCGGTGCTGGATGCCGTGCGAGCCGCCGGCGTCGACGTGCTGTCCTCCTGCCGGCAGGGGACCTGCGGCACCTGCGAGACGACCGTGCTCGCCGGCCGTCCCGACCACCGCGACTCCATCCTCGCCGACCACGAGCGCACGGCGGGCGACTGCATGTTCCCGTGCGTGTCCCGCTCCTGCGACGACCGGCTCGTGCTCGATCTCTAGGAGGCTCCTGTGACCAGCGCTGCGCCTGCTTCCGCCCCGCCCGGGGTGCCGACGAGCGACGCCGACCCGTTCGCGCACGACGTCCTCGAGGACCCCCTGCCGATGCACGCCCGGCTGCGTGAGACCGGCCCGGTCGTGTACCTGCCCAGGTACGACGTCTACGCGTTCGCGCGTTACGAGCAGGTGCACGCCGCGCTCACGAACTGGCAGGGCTTCGAGTCCGGGGCCGGTGTCGGCCTGTCCAACTTCCGCCACGAGAAGCCGTGGCGCCCGCCGAGCCTGTTGCTGGAGGCCGACCCACCGCGCCACGATGCCCCGCGGCGCGTGCTCTCCGGGATCGTCGGCACGCGGGCCCTGCACCGGCTGCGCGAGCAGTGGGCCGCCGCGGCCGACGACCTGGTGGCCCAGGTCCTCGCCGGTGGTGACACGGAGCTGGACGCCGTCCCGGCCCTGGCCCAGGCGTTCCCGCTGCGCGTGTTCCCGGACGCGGTCGGCCTGCCACCCGACGGCCGGGAGAACCTGCTGCCCTACGGCGACCACGCGTTCAACGCGTTCGGCCCGAGCAACGACCTGGTGGCCAAGGGGGCGCCGCGGGTCGCGGAGCTGTCGGGGTGGGTCAACGCCCGCTGCGCCCGCGCGGAGCTCGCCCCCGGCGGGTTCGGCGCCCGGATCTGGGAGGCCGCCGACCGCGGCGAGATCACCTACGAACAGGCGCCGCTCGTCGTCCGCTCGCTGCTCACCGCCGGCGTCGACACCACGGTGCACGGACTGGGCGCCGTGCTCTACGCGTTCGCCACGCACCCTGCGCAGTGGGCACGGCTGCGCGAGAACCCGCGCCTGGCCCGGGTGGCGTTCGACGAGGCCGTGCGATGGGAGTCGCCGGTGCAGACGTTCTTCCGGACGGCGACCACGGACGTCGCGATCACCGATGCCGTGGTGCCCGCGGGGCGCAAGATCCTCATGTTCCTCGCCGCCGCGAACCGCGATCCCCGGCACTGGGCCGACCCCGACGCCTTCGACCTGTCCCGCGACCCGTCCGGGCACGTCGGCTTCGGCATGGGGATCCACCAGTGCGTCGGCCAGCACGTGGCCCGTCTCGAGGCCGAGGCCCTGCTCACCGCCCTCGCCCGCCGGGTGTCGACGATCGAGCTCGCCGGGCCGACCCGGCGGCACCACAACAACACCCTGCGCGCCTGGGACTCCCTGCCGATCCGGCTGCGGACGGGGTGACTGTCCCGTTCAGACGGTCGGCGCCCACAACCGGTCGGCCTCGCCCGCGGCGAGCCGGCCCCGGTACACGTCGATCTTGTGGTCGATGAGCTCGAGGTTCTCGTGCAGCTCGGCGATCTTCGCGAGGACCTCGGTCCGGTGGTCCTCCAGGAGGGCGAGCCGGTCCTGCTCGTTGCCGCGCCCGGCCGAGACGAGCTGGGCGTAGCGGCGGATGCCCCTGATGGGCATGCCGGTGGCCCGGAGCCTGGTGCAGACCTTGATCCATTCCAGGTCGAGCTGCTGGTAGCGCCGCCGGCCGCTGGCCGTGCGATCGACGGTGGTGACCACCAGGCCTGCGCGCTCGTAGTAGCGCAGGGTGTGCACGCTGACCCCGGTGCGGCGGGCGGCCTCGGCGATGGTGATGCCTGCGGCCGGTTGCTTGACTTCGAGCACGCTCTAAATTCTAGCGTCGCTGGAATGAGTGCTCCAACGTTGACGAACGCCGCGGCGGGCGAGCTCAGCCGGCGTCGCCGGTTCCTGGTGCTGGCGATCTGCTGCGCCAGCATCGTCGTCGTGGTGATGGACATCTCCATCGTCAACACCGCGCTGCCGGCGATCCGCCAGGACCTGGATGCGTCCGTGTCCGGCCTGCAGTGGACGATCGACGCGTACACCCTGGTGCTCGCTGGCTTCCTCCTGCTGGCCGGCTCCACCGCCGACCGGTTCGGCCGCCGGCGGATCTTCCAGGTCGGGCTCGCCGTCTTCGGGCTCGGCTCGCTGCTGTGCGGACTGGCGCCGAGCATCGGGTGGCTGATCGCGGCGCGGGTGCTGCAGGCCGTCGGTGGCACGATGCTCAACCCGGTGGCGATGGCGATCGTCGCCACCACGTTCCCCGACCCGGCCGAGCGCGCACGGGCCATCGGCGTGTTCGGCTCGATGTCCGGCCTGTCACTCGCGCTGGGCCCGATCCTCGGCGGTGCGCTGGTCGACGCCCTCGGCTGGCGCTCGATCTTCTGGATCAACGTGCCGATCGTGGCCGCCGCGATCGTGTGCACCCGCCTCTTCGTCCCCGAGTCCCGGGCCGCCCGGGCGCGCCGGTTCGACCCGGTGGGTCAGCTCCTGGTGGTCCTGGTGCTCGGCAGCGTCGTCTACGCGATCATCGAGTCCCACGCGCTGGGCTGGACCTCGCCGGTGATCCTCGGCCTGTTCGCCGTCGCCGTGCTCGCCGTGCTCGGCATCCTCGGCTACGAACGGCGCCGCGTCGACCCGTTGCTGGACCTGCGCCTGTTCCGCAGCGTGCCGTTCAGCGCGGCGATCCTGATGGCGCTCTTCGCCCTGTGCGGGTTCGGCGCGTTCCTGTTCGTGACCCCCCAGTACCTGCAGGACGTGCGCGGCCTGTCCGCGTTCGCGGCCGGGCTGTGCCTGCTCCCCGTCGGGGTGCTGATCATCCTGCTCTCCCCGGTGACCGGCTGGCTGGTCGGAGCCCGCGGCCCACGGTTGCCGCTCGTGGTGGCCGGGACCGCGCTGGCGTCGGGCGGGGTGGCGTCGTTGTGGCTCGGACCGGCCACCCCGCTCCCGGCCGTGCTGGCGACCTACCTGCTGTTCGGTGTCTTCCTGGGCGCCGTCAACCCGCCCATCACGAACACGGCGGTCTCCGGGATGCCACGCTCGATGGCCGGGGTGGCCGCGGCGACCGCCTCCGTCGGCCGGCAGTCCGGCACCACGCTGGGCGTCGCCCTCGCCGGCGCGATCGTCGGGTCGAGCGTGGCCGGTGACAGCAGCGCGTTCACCAGCGCGGCCGGCGGCGTGTGGTGGCTGCTGCTGGGCCTCGGCGTCGGCATCGTGGTCCTGGGGCTGCTCAGCACCGGGCGCCGGGCACTCGACAGCGCCCGGCGGGCGGCTGCGCCGCTCGACTGACCATCGGCAGGTCAGGCGGCCAGGAGTGTGGCGACGAGCGTCGGGGACTGCGTTGTCGCCGGTGAGAAAGTCTCCGGTCAGATCAGCTCGGCGGACTCGAGCGCCAGTGCGATCTCCCGCTCCGCCTCGGCGGAGAGGTCGCGGAGCGGGGAGCGGACGGTGGCCGACGGGAGGATGCCACGTGCCTTGAGCCCCAGCTTGAGCGCGACGGTGCCTTCCATGTGGGAGCCGCGGTGGTACACGGCCTTGGTGACCGGCAGGAGCCGGTCGTGCACCGCACGGGCGGCGGCGTAGTCGCGGGCCTTGCCCGCGGCGATCAGTTCCAGCAGCGGCTCGGGGGCGAGGCCGCCGTAGCCGACGAGGGCGCCGTCGACGTCGAACATGGTGTGCAGCAGGTACTCGTCGTGGCAGGTGAGGATCTGCAGGTCGGGATGCTCGGCGCGCAGCACGGGGATCTCGGTGTCCCAGCGGCGCATGTTGCGCACCCCGTTCTTCGTGGCGAACACGCCCGGCTGGGCCGCGATCTCCAGCTGGGTGGGCAGGTCGTAGCTGGCCTTCGTGGCGTCGGGGTACTGGAACAGGATGAGCGGGAGCCCGGCGGTCTCGAAGATCGCCCGGTAGCGGTCCTGCGGGGCGCCGGACTGGAAGCCGAACCGCAGCCAGCCGTGCGACGGGTAGACGAGCCCGGCGGTCGCCCCGGCGTCCACCGCGCGAACGGCTTCGGCGGCGGCCACGGCGGTGCCCTCACCCGTGATGCCGGCGATGATCGGCGTGGCGCCGTCGACCGCCTCCACGAGCGTGCGGATCGTCGCCACCTGCTCGTCCTGGGTGAGGAACGTCCCCTCGCCGGCATGCCCGAGGCACACCAGGCCCTTGACCCCGTCGAAGCTCGTGAGCCACTTGCCGTAACTCGCCAGGGCGGCGTGGTCGACGGCGCCGTCGACGGTGAACGGGGTGACCGGGGCGGGCACCAGGCCACGCAGATCCAGGGACATTCGTCCGTCCTCACTGCTCGGGAACGATTGCAGGAACGTTCCCATACGATGACGCCCATGCACGCCTGCGTCAACACCTCGCACGAGAAAGCCCGAGCGGTCAGTAGCCTGGAGCCGTGGTGACCATCCTCGACGTCGCTCGCGCGGCCGGCGTGAGCAAGTCGACCGTGTCGCGGGTGCTCGACGAGCGCCTACCCCGCTCCACCAACGCCACCGCGGAACGGGTGCGCCAGGTGGCCGCCGCGCTCGGCTACGTGCGCGATCCGCTCGCCTCGGGGCTGCGACGGGCCGGCACGAGCACGGTCGGCGTCATCGTCCCGCGGCTCACCGACACCGTCATGGCGATGCTGTACGAGGAGATCGCCGCGGCGAGCGGCTCCCGAGGGCTGTTCGCGATCGTGGCCACCACCGAGGACGAGCCCGAGGCCGAACGACTCGCCGTCGAGTCGCTGCTCCGCCGCCGCGTCGACGGCCTGATCCTCACCACCGCCCGCCTCGACATGCCGATGGAGCACCAGGGCCTGGCGCCGCACGTGCTCGCCCTGCGGACCGACGGGGTCAGCTCCTCGTCCGTCGGCGACGACTGCCTCGGCGCGCACCTCGCGACCCGCCATCTCATCGACCTCGGGCACCGACGCATCGGGCTGGTCGGGGGGCCGGTCTACGCGTCGAGCGCCCGGAACCGGCAGGCGGGCTACCTCACCGCACTCGCAGAGGCCGGCCTTCCCGTCGACGAGTCCCTCGTCGCAGGCGACGCCTTCTCCATGGAAGCGGGCGAGAACGCCGGCCGCGCCCTGCTGGAGCGCACCGACCGCCCCACCGCGATCTTCGCGGTCAACGACAACACGGCCATCGGCGTCATGGCGGCCGCCCATTCGCTGGGCCTCCGCATCCCCGCCGACCTCTCGCTCGTCGGCTACAACGACATCCCCGTCGTCAGCCGGCTCCCCGTCCCCCTCACGACCGTCCGGGTGCCGTTCCGCCAGATCGCGACGGGGGCGCTCGAACTCCTCCTCGACGCCGACCGCAACCACCCGCCCCGCACCCTGGTGGCCACACCGACCCTCATCCCCCGACGGTCCACGGCAGCGGCCCCGACCTGATCCGCCGGCAGGGAGCCGGATGCAAAACCTGTTGGCGGACCACGGCGACCACTGCTACTTTCCCGGCGGCCGTGCGAGAGAACGAGGAGGTGGTACCCGTGAACGTATCGACATGGGTGCTCCTCTCCGGGGTCACGGTCGGGCGATAGGTCGTCCGGGAGCGCCGTTCACGAGCACTCCCGAAAGGCACGACCATGCGATTCACTTCTGAACAGCGCCTCGACGACGACATCCTCGAACGCGAATTCCTTCTCGGTGAGATCCCCGGCATCCTCTGGACGCCCGGATCCGCGTCCGCATCCGCACCGGCGCCGCTGATCCTGGTCGGCCACCCCGGCGGCCTGCACAGGATGTACCCCCGGCTGGTCGGCCGGGCCCGGCACTCCGTGGCGGAGGGCTACGCCGCGGCCACCATCGAGCTCCCCGGGAGCGGTGACCGGCCCCGTTCCGCCGCCGCCGACGAGGCCCGCGCCGACCTGCGCCGGGCGCTGGAGGCCGGCGAGCCGGTCGACGACGAGATCGTCGACCGGCTCGTCCTCCCGCTGGTCGAGAAGGCGGTCCCGGAATGGCGGGCCGCCCTGGACGCCCTCCTTTCGCTGCCCGAGATCGGCGGTCCGGTCGGGTACTCGGGAGGGGTGATCGCCATCGGCATCCGGCTGGCGGTGGTCGAGCCGCGCATCTCTGCCGCACTTCTGTTCGCCGGGAGTTTCGTGCCCCGCATCATGTTCGAGGAGGCCCGGCAGGTCACCATTCCGCTGCAGGTCCTGCTGCAGTGGGACGACGAAGGAAACGACCGGCAGATGGCCCTGGACCTGTTCGACGCCTTCGGCGCCAAGGAGAAGACGCTGCACGCCAACATGGGCGGGCACGCCGGCGTCCCGGAGTTCGAGGGCGACGACGGGAACCGGTTCTTCGCCCGGCACCTGAAGTGAGGCCGGTCCGTCGGGCCGGCAGCAGGCGATAGGAGCCGGCGGCCAGGCCGCCGCTCATCGAGGACGGGTCCCGGCCCTCCTCGATGGCGGCGGCGCTCGACCGCCCGCGCCTCCATCAGCCGGGCGCCGACTCCCCGGTGCGGCGGACCCGGTAGCGGAGGTGGGTGACGTCGCGGTCGTCGAGCCTGCGGACCAGTTCGAGCTCGGTGCGGTTCCCGCCGAGCTGGTCGAACAGCCGCCGGCCGTCGCCGAGCAGGACCTGCACCAGGTGGATCTCCAGCTCGTCCAGCAGCCCGGCGCGAAGAAGTGCCTGCGACGCGCCGGCCCCGTGGACCATGACGGCCCGGTCCCCGGCCGCCGCGCGGGCCTCGCGCACGCAGTCCTCGACATCGGTGACGAATCGTGCGCTGCCAGGCGGGATGTCGCCGTCCTCGACCCGGTGGGTGAGAACGAAGATCGGTACGCCGTCGTGGTGGTCGCCGTTCCAGCGCCCGGCGAGTTCGAAGGTTCGCCGGCCTGAGATCACCGCGCCGGTCGCGAGCGCTTCCCGGTACACCTGCCCGCTCGGACCGGCGGATTCCCGGTCGTCGAGCCAGTTGAACAGGCGCCCGCCGCCGCTCCCGAGTTCCTGACCGGGCCGATCGTCCGGACCGGCGATGTAACCATCGAGCGACATGGACATGTACAGCCGAACCGGACTGGTCAACGTCGGTCTCCTTCGTCTCGCACCACGCACCGTCAGCACGTCATCCCATAGGAGACCAGCGACCGGCAGCCAACTCATCGGTCAGTCATCGCAGCAACGCAAGAGGCTCCCGGCGTTCGTCGACGGACCGCCTGCCGGCTCACGCGACCCATCGACGGGGCGCATTCGCGGGAGAGGGGAGTGTGAGACGAAACGGTGTGCGTGGATGACCTGTGCCTCCGGCCTACGGGTGCGAGTTCAGAACGGGGGCTCGCCGTCGCCGGCTGGGGCGGAGGCGCGCTCCCAGAGGGCGGCGCTGCGGCGATCGCGTTCGATCCGTTCCAGCCGTGCTGCGAGGTCTTTGGGTAGCTCTCGGGTGGGGCCAGCCTTGTCGGGTGGTGGGTCGTTGTCGGGTCGGTAGTCGTGGGGGTGGCTGTGGTAGCGGTGTCCGGTGGGGGTGATCCATTGGATTCGTCCGTCGGGTAGGGCTCGGACGGCCCATCCGGGGGTGTGTTTCAGGCGGTGGTCGTGGCCGCAGCAGCTGTGCAGGTTCTTGTGGTTGGTCGGGCCGTGGGGGTAGGGCACGAGGTGGTCGAGGTGTCCGTCGAGGGCGCGTCGGCGGCAGATCGGGCCGCGGCAGTGCAGGTCGCGGGCGCGGACGAAGTCGGCGAGTGCGGCTGGTGGTCGGTAGGTGGTGCGGCCGTGGTCGAGCACGGCGCCGGTGAGGGGGTCGTAGACGAGGCGGGTAAGGGTGGCGTCGGTGGCGATCTCGCGGGCCAGGTCGGCGGGGATGGGGCCGTAGCCGACGAGCTCGCAGGGTGGGTCGTGGGCGCCGAGCAGGGCGGTGAAGGGCATCAGGACCTGGACGAGGGGTTTGCCGGGGTTGACCGGCCGTGGTGTCCGGTTCCCGGGCGTCCCGCTTCCACCATCTTCGCGATCACCAGGAGTGCCGGCACCGCCTTCAGCGCCGTCGTCGGTGTCGTTGTTGGTGTCGCCGTCGGTGTCGGGGGCGGCGTGGGTGAGGCGGCCGGAGAGCAGGGCGGCGGCGATGTCGGCGCGGCGGGCGTCCATGCTGCGTGGGTCGTTCTTGCCGCAGCCGAGGGCGAGGCGGGTGAGCCATTGGTAGCCGGCTTGTGCGTCGGGGGCGGGTAGCAGCGCCCACAGCGAGGCCATGCCGTCGGGTTCCTCGCTCAGCGACACCCGCCGGTCGCGGCGGGCGGCCTGGTGACGCGCGGCGGCGCCTTCCGGGTCGACGCGGATGACGGCCCGTTTCAGCGCGGCTTTGAGCTGTCCGAGGGTTTGTTCGGGGGCCCGTTCCAGTACGCGGTGTTGCACGGCCCGGGCGTTGTCTGCGCTCAGGTAGTGGGTGGTGTCGCAGATTGCGATGACGCGACGTTCGTCGAGGCGGCCGTGCAGCCACAGGGCGAGGGTTTCGGGGAGTACTTGTTCCAGTTGTACCGAGCGGCCCAGTCGGGCCTTGGCGGTCATCCGGGCCAGTTTCAGGGCGAGTCCGACCTCATCGGGGGCGAACTTGCTGATGGAGCACGGTGTGTCGGTGGCGACCAGGGTGTTGTCGTCGCCGGGGCGGCGGCGGGCGAACTCGGCCAGGATCCGGGCCTGCCGGGCCTGGGCCCAGGCGGTGAGCCGGTCGAACCCGACCATCGCGTCGATCAGCTGGGCATCGGTCAGTGCGGTCTCGTGCCGGGTGTCGGTGTCGATCTCCAGGGCCAGCAGTCCGGACGGGGCCGTGTTGCCCCAGGTGCGGTCTTCCTCGTCATCGCGGAGCAGGTCGCGTTCGATCGCGACCCAGTCGAAGGCGTCGTCGAGCCGGGTGTCGACGGGATCATCGACTGCCACCTCGATCGTCGACTCGAACATACGTTCGATTCTAGCAGGATCAGGGACTTCCGGCAACGCGGATCAGCATCGCAGCCGCTCCTGATAGAAATGCGCTGACGCGAGCAGTTCGCCCCCGGATCGCGCTGAAGCGACCGGAGGTCTGGCGCGGTGCGCGGCCCCGATCAGGGGTGGCGGCCCGCGAGGACGCAGAACTCGTTCCCTTCCGGGTCGGCGAGTACGACCCAACTCTCATCACCTTGGCCGACGTCGGCGTGTCGAGCGCCCAGGTCGAGCAGGCGGCGGACCTCGTCGTCCTGCTCCCGGTCGGTCGGGTTGACGTCGAGGTGCAGCCTGTTCTTTACCGTCTTGCCCTCGGGTACGCGCGCGAATGTCAACGTCGGTGGCACCGGGCCGAGGCGGCTCTTGCCTTCAGGCACCTTGGGGGAGCCGATGGTGACGATTCCGTCGTCTTCGTCCTGCACCTCGTAGTCGAGGACCGAGCACCAGAACCGGGCGAGACCGTGGGGGTCGGCGCAGTCGATCGCAAGCTCGGTGAACTTACTGGCCATGCCAGGACCTCCCGGTCGAGTAGCGGGTCCGCCGAACGCCACACGCTAACCGCAGTGATCGCGCCCCGGTCGATGTATCCGGGCACCTGTGATCCGCCTCTGGAACGTGGAGCACAGCACGGGCTGACAACGAGCCCGCTGCGTTCCGGCCTCCTCGTGAGGGGGCGACCGCGGGGAGCGGGTGTTCACATGGGCGACGGCGAGAAGGGCCGGGACGGCACGGGATCCGGTGCGGACGTGCCGACCGCCGCCCGATGGCGAGACATCCCGGTCGGTCGGCCGATGGTGCTGCTCACGCCGGGTACCCGCGACGCCTTCGACGCGTTGTACGGATCGCGCCTCGATGGCCTTCAGGACAGCTTCGCAGGATTCGTCCGGGTGGCCGATCCGGCGGAGAGGGCTGCGTTGGAGGACGCGTTCGGCACGCGGATCGCCTGGATCGTCCGCTCCGACGCGTCCCGCGACAGCCTCGCCGACGCCGAACCGTTCTGGATCGCCGTGGCTCCGGCGGTGCTCGCCTGCTTCGTCGTGCCGGTGGTCCTTGCCGGTGGACCGTCGATCTCCGTCCTCTGGATGAGCTGTGCGGCGGTCGTGCTGGCCGCGGGATTGGTCCTCGCCTTGTTGCCGGTGGCTGCGCTGGTCGACGTGCTGCTCGGCCGCCCCGACGCCGGCGACTCGCTCGCCACCGCGCTGGTCTTCGAGACCGTCCTGCTCGCCGCGGGTTGGGTGGCGCTGACGATGCGCCCGCTCGGCTTCGAGATCCTCTGCGGCGCGGTGGCCGGAGCCGCGATCGCGCTCGGTGTGCTGTACCTGCTCGCCGTGCTGAACGGCGCCTACGAGGCGGTGCTGCGCTGCCGCAAGTTCATCCGCGACCCCGAGGCCGAGATCATCGAGACGCTCCTGCTCGTCGCCGAGCGGCTGCCGCCGAGCGAGCCGCCCGACTTCCGCTACGTCGCGGAGAACCTGTCGTATGTAGCTCAGATCGTCGACACGGCGTGGCGGCAGCTCGTCCCGGTCGTCCAGACGCCGGCCGTGCAGACCCGCTGGCGGGCCACCCTGGCCGGCGCCGCGGCCGGGCTGCGCGATCTCAGCTCCCTCGCGGCCTTCCCGGACACGGCCACCGCAGGCCGGCTCGAGAAGAGCCTGGCCGTCGAGCTCACGGCATTCGTCACCGGCCACTACGGGGACCTGCTGGTCGGCGTGCCGGACGGGACCGACGCGGTCCGGCCCCGGCTGTCCCGCTTCTTCCGCGGACTCGGCGCCCTCGTGGCTGCGGTGATGCCGATCGCGCTGCTGCTGGTGCTGCCCCGGGTGTTCGCGGTGGTACTCGACGACGGCCTGTTCCGCACGCTGCTGACGATCTCGCTCAGCTGGCTGGTGCTCTATGTCATCAGCTGGCTGGATCCGAAGCGAGGAGCCAACCCCGGGGGTTCTCTCCAGCCTGCTCGGCAACCTCCCGAAGCAGAGCGCCACCTGAGAGCAGGCGATCGTCAGCCCCGGGACGAGGACGCCGCGCGCGAACCGAGCATGGCCCGCCCGCCCGCGACGAGGTAGGCGACCAGCAGTACGAACATGATCGTGCTGACCCAGACGGCCGCCGGTCGCTGCGCCGTGCCGGCGATCGCCTCGCCGATCCGGGCCGCGTTCATCGCCGATCCCGCCGCGCCGAGCAGCGCGACGGCCAGCGCGCCGGCCAGCGCGGGGCGGCGCCGCGTCGCCGAGCGGGCGAGGGCGGCGCAGGCGAGCAGCGGCAGTCCGACGAACGCGGGGATGAGCGCTGTGACGCTGGCGGCGGCTGTCAGGGCATAGGCGCCGACCCCGAGGACGACGAGCGCGATGCCGAGAGCGGCGGTGAACCGGACCATCTGGACATTCTACGACATGTCGAATCTCTTCCGGGTACGACGTCCGGCGCCGATGATCGGGTCGCGCGCGCCGTCGCTACGGTTCGGGAGTGACAGCCCAACCGGACGCCGTGGGCGTGGACGTCGAGCACGGTCTCACCGCAGCGGAGGTCGCCCAGCGCGTTGCGGACGGTCGCGCCAACGACGTTCCCGTGCGCGCCAGCCGCAGCGTGTGGGAGATCGTCCGAGCCAACGTGTTCACCAGGATCAACGCGATCTTCGGGGTGCTCTTCCTGATCATCGCGTCCACGGGTTACCTGCTGGACGGGATGTTCGGCCTGCTGATCCTGGCCAACAGCCTGGTCGGCATGATCCAGGAGCTGCGCGCCAAGAAGACCCTCGACGAGCTGTCGATCGTCGGTCAGGCCCGGCCGCGGGTACGCCGGGACGGCCGGGCGCTGGAGGTCGCCCCGAACGAGATCGTCGCCGACGACGTGATCGAGATGGGTCCCGGCGACCAGGTCGTCGTCGACGGCCTGGTACTCGTGGGCGAGGCGCTCGAGGTGGACGAGTCGCTGCTCACCGGCGAGTCGGATCCGGTCGTGAAGCAGCCCGGCGAGCCGGTGCTCTCCGGGAGCTTCGTGGTGGCCGGCAGCGGCACCTACCGGGCCACGAAGGTCGGCCGCGAGGCCTACGCCGCGCGGCTCGCGGAGGAGGCCAGCCGGTTCACGCTGGTCAACTCGGAGCTGCGCAACGGGATCAACCGGATCCTCAGGTTCATCACCTTCCTGCTCGTCCCCGCCGGGGCGCTGTCGATCTACAACCAGCTCTCCGGTGACCAGGCGTTGCCGGAGGCGTTGCGGGGCATGGTCGCCGCGCTGGTGCCGATGGTCCCCGAAGGCCTGATCCTGATGACCTCGATCGCGTTCGCCGTCGGGGTGGTCCGGCTGGGCCGGCGGTTGTGCCTGGTGAACGAGCTCCCGGCGATCGAGGGGCTCGCCAGGGTCGACGTGGTGTGTGCGGACAAGACCGGAACGCTCACCGAGAACGCCCTGCGCCTGGCCGATGTGCGCGTCGTGGGGAACAACGGCGACGCGACCACGCCCGGTCGCGTGCTGGCCGCGCTCGCCGCCGCCGACCCCCGGCCCAACGCGAGCCTCGCCGCCATCGCCGACGCCTACCCCGAGGACCCGGGCTGGACGGTCGAGGCGGTGGCCCCGTTCTCCTCGGCCCGCAAGTGGAGCGGGGCGAGCTTCGCCGGGCACGGCCACTGGGTGCTCGGGGCGCCGGACGTGCTGCTGCCCGCCGAGGGACCGGGCAGCGCCGAGCGCGCCGACGCCGAGGCCATCGGGGCGCGCGGGCTGCGGGTGCTGCTGCTCGGCCGGGCCGAGCTCCCCGTGGACGGCCCGGGCAGTCCGGGCCGGGTGGCCCCGGCCGCGCTCGTCGTGCTGGAGCAGAAGATCCGCCCCGACGCCAAGGACACCCTCGACTACTTCGCCGAGCAGGACGTGACCGTGAAGGTCATCTCCGGGGACAACGCCCGCTCGGTCGGGGCCGTCGCGGGGGCGCTCGACCTGCCCGGCGCCGCCACGCCGGTGGATGCGCGGACCCTGCCCGAGGACGCCGCGGAGCTGGCGGACACGGTCGAGCGCGCCGCCGTGTTCGGCCGCGTGACGCCCGTGCAGAAGCGCGCGATGGTGGGCGCGTTGCAGGCGGGGGGACACACGGTCGCGATGACCGGCGACGGCGTCAACGACGTGCTCGCGCTGAAGGACGCCGACATCGGCGTCGCCATGGGCGCGGGCAGCCCCGCCACCCGCGCGGTGGCCCAGATCGTGCTGCTGGACAACAGGTTCGCCACCCTGCCGCACGTCGTGGCCGAGGGCCGCCGGGTCATCGGCAACATCGAGCGGGTCTCCGCCCTGTTCCTCACCAAGACCGTCTACTCGGTGCTGCTCGCCTTCCTGGTGGGCGTCCCCGGACTCATCGGGCTCGACGCGCTGCCCTACCCGTTCCTGCCCCGGCACGTGACGATCACCGGCTGGTTCACCATCGGCCTCCCCGCCTTCGTGCTCGCGCTGGCGCCGAACGCCGAGCGTGCTCGCAGCGGGTTCGTCGGCCGGGTCATGCGGATCGCCGTGCCCGCCGGCGTGGTGATCGCGGTGTCGTGCTTCGTCTCCTACCTGCTGGCCTTCCCGGGCAAGGGTGCCGGCCCGGCGGAGATGGTGCAGGCCAGCACCGTGGCCCTGACCACCGTGATCAGCATGGCGTTGTGGGTGCTCGCGAGCATCGCGCGGCCCTACGCCTGGTGGAAGGTCGTGCTCGTCGCCGTCATGGTCGTGGCCTCGGCGCTGATGTTCCTCACCCCGCTGACCCAGCGCCTCTTCCTGCTCGACCCGACCCTCGACGGCACCCTCACGGCGTTCTCCTGCGCCGCGGTCGGCGTCGTGCTCATCCAGCTCGCCTGGTGGGCCGAGCGGCGGTTCGGGCGAGCGTCGCCGGTCGCCAGCCGCGCAGCGCGTTGACCAGCGCGAGGTCCTCGGCACGGTGCAGGTCCGCCGGGCCGAGGATCCGCTCGCGGAGCACGCCGTCGTCCACGAGCCGGGCCCGCTCGATACCGGGCAGGCAGCCGCTCTCCAGCGGCGTCGTCCACCACTGCCCGCCCAGCCGGGCCGCGAGGTTGGCCGTGCAGGACTCGGTGACCTCGCCGCGCTCGTTCACCAGGACCACGTCGTCGGCCGCCGGGTGCCGGGCGAGCCGCGACGTGTACGGCTCGCGCAGGCTCGTCTTGTGGTGCGGCCAGCACGCTGTCGCGTCGATCGGCACCGGGTCGATCGCCAGGCGCACCGGGCCGGTCGCGGGGGCGGGGAGCTCCTCGACGTCGACGCCGACGGTGCCGTCCCGGTAGCAGCGCAGCCGCACCCGGGCGTCACCGGCGTCGGTGAGCCGCGCGGCGAGGACAGCCCGCACGGCGGCGGCGTCGAACCGGAACCCGAAGTAGTCCGCCGAGGCCGCCACCCGCGCCACGTGGGCGTCGAGCGAGCGCAGGCGACCGGCCTCGTGGCGCATGGTCTCCAGGAGGTGGAACTCCCGTGGACGCGTGTCGAGCACCCGGGCCTTGGCGAGCAGTTCCGCGTACTCGGCCGCCGGCCGGGAGCCCCAGGTGATCCCGCCGCCGGTGCCGTAGGTCGCACTGCCCTGCTCGCGGTCGAGCAGCACCGTGCGGATCGCCACGGAGAACCGGGCCCGGAACGGGGCGCCCGGCGGCGCGACCACCCCGATGGCGCCGCAGTACACGCCGCGTGGCGCGTCCTCCACGGTCCGGATCAGCTCCATCGTGCGGGCCTTCGGGGCGCCGGTGACCGACCCGCAGGGGAACAGCGCGCGGAAGATCCCGGTCAGCCCGACGTCCGGGCGCAGCCGGGCGGTGACGTCCGAGGTCAGCTGGTGCACGGTCTCGAAGCGTTCGGCGTGCAGCAGACGCGGCACCGTGACGCTGCCCGTGACCGCGATGCGGGCCAGGTCGTTGCGGACGAGGTCGACGATCATGACGTTCTCGGCGCGTTCCTTCGGGCTGGCCCGCAACCGGGCCACGATCCGCTCGTCCTCGGTGACCGTGCGGCCGCGGGCGGCCGTGCCCTTCATCGGGCGCATGAGGATCTGGTCGTCGCGGGTCTCGAAGAACAGCTCGGGGCTCGCACTGGCGACGACGAACCGGCCGGTGTCGAGGTAGGCGTTGTAGGCCCCGCGCTGGGCGAGCGCCAGGTCCCGGTACAGCTTCTCCGGGTCGCCGTCCAACGCGCGGGTCAGCCGCGTCGTGAGGTTGCACTGGTAGGTCTCCCCGGCGGCGATCCGGGACCGCACCTCCCGCACCGCCTCGCGATGGTGCTGCGCGTCCCACTCGGGAGCCCAGGAGACCGCGGGCCGGCCACCGGGATCGGGGTGCACGACGTCGGCGTCCCGCGGTGCCGCGGTGATGCCGAACCAGGCGAGCGGCAGACCGTCGACGGGTTCCCGGGTGGCGAGGACGGGATCGAGCCCCGGGGCGGCCTCGTAGGCCACGAAACCGAACGCCCATGCGCCCGCGGACGTGCGCCGCTCCACCTCGTCGAGGACGGTCGCGACCTCGGCCGGCCGACGGGCCACCAGCACCTGCTGGACCCCCGGGAACCGCAGCGCGGATCCCGCGACGAAGTCGTCGAACCGCGCCCAGGGGCCTGAGGCTTGCACGAACCGATCCTGCCCCCACAGTCGCGCGGGCGGATCGGCGGACCGCGCATGTGGCCTGCGCTATTCGTCGCGCCGGGATCCCGTCTCAGCCGGCCAGTGCCTGCTCGATGCCGTCCAGCTCGGCGGGGGAGAGGTCGAGGTTGTCCAGGGTGTCGAGGTTGGCGTCGAGCTGGGCGACGCTCGACGCGCCGACGATCGCCGACGTGACGGCGTCGTGCCGCAGCACCCAGGCCAGCGCGAGCTGGGCGATGCTCTGGCCGCGCTCGGCGGCGATCGGGGCGAGCCGGCGGACGGTGGCGATCCGCTCCTCGGTGATGGCCGACGTGGTGAGGTAGCGGCCGCCGGCCGCGCGGGAGTCGGCGGGGATGCCGTCGAGGTAGCGGTCGGTGAGCACACCCTGCTCGAGCGGGGAGAAGACGACCGCACCCACGGCCTCGGCGTCCAGGACGTCCAACAGCGACGGCTCGCCCTGCTCGATCCGGCGGTCGAGCATCGAGTAGCGGGGCTGGTGCAGCACGAGCGGCGTGCCCAGGTCGCGCAGGATGGCGGCGGCGTAGGTGGTGTCCTCGGGCGAGTACGAGGAGATGCCGACGTACAGCGCCTTTCCGGCCCGCACGGCCGCGGCCAGCGCGCCCATCGTCTCCTCGAGGGGGGTGTCGGGGTCACGCCGGTGGCTGTAGAAGACGTCGACGTAGTCGAGGCCCATGCGGCGCAGCGACTGGTCGAGGCTCGCCGTGAGGTACTTGCGGGAGCCGCCGTCGCCGTAGGGGCCGGGCCACATGTCGTAGCCGGCCTTCGTCGAGATGATCAGCTCGTCGCGGTAGGGCGCGAGGTCGTGGCGCAGGATCTCGCCGAACGTGAGCTCCGCCGCGCCGTAGGGCGGCCCGTAGTTGTTGGCGAGGTCGAAATGGGTGATGCCCCGGTCGAACGCGCGGTGCAGGATCGCCCGCTGCACCTCGCGGGGCTTGTCCTCGCCGAAGTTGTGCCAGAGCCCCAGGGAGATGCGGGGCAGGACGAGGCCGGAGCGGCCGGCGCGCCGGTAGATGTCGTGCTCGTAGCGCTGCTCGGCGGCGGTGTAGGACATGGCGATCAGTCTGCACTCTGGTGTTTGGACCCGTTCACTCATATCCTGGATCCACTTTGCTCCCTCTAGGATGCATGGGGTCACGGATGCTGAAGCAGACGGACAACGAGCGCGTCACGCGCTCCGGGCCGGGCACCCCGCTGGGCCGGCTGATGCGGGCCTACTGGCAGCCGGCGGCGCTCGTGTCCGAGATGCCCGCGGACCGCCCGGTGAAGGCGGTGCGGCTCTTCGGCGAGGACCTGGTGCTGTTCCGGCGCGCCGGCGGCTGGGGACTGGTGGGCCGGTTCTGCGCGCACCGCGGCGTCGACCTGTCCTTCGGCCGCCTGGAGGACGCCGGGCTGCGGTGCCTCTACCACGGCTGGCTGTACGGCCCGGACGGTCGCTGCCTCGAGCAGCCGGCCGAGCCGGAGCACTCCACGTTCGCGTCACGGGTGCGGATCCCGAGCTATCCCTGCGAGGAGCGCAACGGGATCGTCTTCGCCTACCTCGGTGAGGGCGACCCGCCACCTTTTCCCGACTACGACTGCTTCACCGCGCCGGACGCGTACACGTTCGCGTTCAAGGGGCTCTGGGAGTGCAACTGGCTCCAGGGCGTCGAAGGCGGGATCGACCCGAGCCACGTGTCGTTCCTGCACCGGTTCGTGGGCGAGGACCCGCGCGAGGTGTACGGCCAGCAGTTCAGCGAGGTCGTCGAGGGCACCGACAAGAAGCTCTCGCAGCTGGTGGCCGAGAACCACCGCCCGGACATCGAGGTGGAGGAGGCCGCGCACGGGCTGCGGGTCTACGCGGTCCGGCAGCTCACCGAGCGGCTCAAGCACGTCCGCGTGACGAACCTGGTGTTCCCCAACGCCTTCGTCGTGCCGTTCGGCAACGATCGGGTCTTCTGCCAGTGGCACGTGCCGATCGACGACGAGAACCACTACTGGTACATGATCTTCTACGACTTCGCCGAGGAGACCGACAAGGCGACGCTGCTCGCCCAGCGGCTCGCCGAGGTGTCACTCCCGGACTACCGACCGCTGCGCAACCGCGGCAACGCCTGGGGCTTCGACGCCGCCGAGCAGCGCGACCTGACCTACACCGGTATGGGGCTGGACATCAACGTCCACGACCAGTGGGCCGTGGAGAGCATGGGCCGGGTCCAGGACCGGACGGTCGAGCGGCTCGGTGTCTCCGATCGGGCCGTCACCGCGAACCGGCGCCTGCTCCTGCGTGCGATCGACGCGTTCGAGGCCGGACGCGCCACCCCCGGCCGGCCGATCGACACGGCCGCGGCGCGGGTGCTCACCGGGCCGCCGGCCGTCGACACGCTCGCCCCGGCACAGGGGTGGGAGCAGGCGTGGCGGGACCGGGAACTCGACCGGCGGGCCCGCTCTCCCTGGGCTGCCGGTGCGTAGCGTGGACGAGCGCCCGGTCTCCGAAGCGGGTGGCGGGAGCGCCGTGCGTCCGATGCTCGCCGCCGACCGGCAGGGCTTCGTGGCCCGCCACGAGCTGTGGGACGACACCGCGCACGCCGCGGCCGCGCAGCTGCGCCGGGTGGTGGACGAGCTGGGCGTCGAGCGGGTGCGCATCGGGTTCGCCGACCAGCACGGGGTGGTGCACGGCAAGACGGTCACCCGCGAGGCGCTCCCGGCCGCGCTCGGCTCGGGCATCACCGTGCCGTCCTCGTTGCTGCTCAAGGACACCGCGGGGCGCACGGTCGCGCCGGTCTTCACGGTGGACACCGGCCTCGGGGTCGCCGGGTTCGCCGGGGTGGGCGACGTCGTGCTGGTGCCGGATCCGACGACGTTCCGCGTGCTGCCGTGGTCGCGGGACACCGGATGGCTGCTCTGCGACGTGTACTTCCCCGACGGCCGGCCGGTGCCGTTCTGCACCCGCAGCTTGCTGCGCGCCGAGCTGGACCGGCTGGCCGCTGTCGGGTTCGAGCTGACCGTCGGCGTGGAGTTGGAGTTCCACGTGTTCGGTGAACCCGGCGCCGACGGTGAGCCGGCGCCGCTCACCGAGGGCGGGCAGCTCCTGCACGAGGAGGGCCTCGACCGCCACGACGAGCTCGTCCGCACCCTGCACCGCGGGCTCACCGATCTCGACCTGCCGGTGCGGTCCCTGGAGCTGGAGTTCGGGCCGAGCCAGTTCGAGATCACCCTCGCGGCCCGGGACGCCCACCGGGCCGCCGACGAGGTCGTGCTGGCCCGCGCGGCGATCCGGCAGCTGTGCCGGCGCGCCGGGCTGCGGGCCACGTTCATGTCCCGGCCGGCCGGCACCACGTCGGCAAGCACCGGCTGGCACCTGCACCAGTCGTTGCGGGACGGCACCGGGCGGGCCGTCCTCGACCCGTCCGCGGCGGGGGAGTGCCTCTCGCCGACCGGGCGGCACTGGCTCGGCGGCCTCCTCGCGCACGCCGGGGCCGGCGCCGTCTTCTCCACTCCCACGGTGAACGGCTACAAGCGCTACCTGCCGCACTCCCTCGCGCCCGACCGGGTGGGCTGGGGCATCGACAACAGGGGCGCCATGATCCGCGTCGTGCCGGCCCGGGACGGCGCGGGCGCGCGGCTGGAGAACCGGGCCGGCGAGCCGGCCGCGAACCCGTACCTCTACATCGCGGCACAGGTCGTCGCCGGCCGGGACGGCGTCGCGTCCGGCACCGATCCCGGCGAGCCCCTCGACGCGCCCTACACCGCCCCGGCGGCGGCGCTGCCCCGCTCGCTCGGCGAGGCCCTCGACGCGCTGGACGCCGACCAGGTGTTCGCCGAGGCCTGGGGGAGCGAGGTCGTCGCCTGGTTCACCGCGCTCAAACGGGCCGAGTTCGACCGCTACCTCGCCCACGTCTCCGACTGGGAGCAGCGCGAGTACTTCGGTCTGCTGTGACACCTGCGAGGTCAGCCACGGAAGACCGTCCGGGTGCGGCGCTCGTACCAGCGGGCGAGCGCCTCACCCGCGGCTGTCACGTGGGCGCGCATCTGCTCGCGAGCGAGCTCGGCGTCGTCCGCCGCGAGCGCCTCGACGATCCGCTCGTGCTGGGCGAGGTTGTTGGCGCGCAGCCGCGGGTTGTCCTCCAGTACCAGCGCGGAGACGTTGCGCGGGAAGGCGTCGTTGATGTCGCGGATGGTGCGGGCGAGCCGCTCGTTCCCGGCGATCTCGTGGATGAGCGCGTGGAACCGGTCGTCGGCGACCGTCGTCGACAGGCCCTCGCGCAACACGTCGTTGGTGCGGCGCAGCTCGTCGAGCTGCTCGGACGTGACCTCGCCGACGGCCCGCACGCAGGCCAGGCCCTCCAGCTCGGCCCGCACCTCGTAGGCCTCGCGCACCTCCCACGGCGCCGGCACCCGGACCACCGCGCCGCGGCGGGGCAGGACCTCGATCAGCCCGCCGGCCTGGAGCTGGCGCAGCGCCTCCCGGATCGGGGTGCGGCTGACGCCGAGCGCGGCGGCCAGGTCGGCCTGGCGCAGCTGGGCTCCGATCGGGATCTCCCCGGACATGATCCGGGCGCGGATCGCGGCGGCGGTCTCGTCGACGAGAGCGTTCTCCTGGGAAGGCGGGTCGGAATCCACGGGCGGGCCCTTTCGCACGGCGATGCGCGACAAGGGTCGCTGCTTGGATACAGATGTTGCAAGTCAGGATCCAATCTGCCCCGTTCTGCGCCGACCGGCCGAGTGCCGTTCGGGCAACTCGCGGATCTCCGGAGCACCCATCGCCGAGGTACTACGGTGGCCGCGCCGGCAGCCAAATACATCGGCGCAAGGGGTGGCAGACCGTGGATGACAACGTCCGTCCGGCGGACATCGACTCGACCGTGCCGCAGTCCGCACGCGTGTGGAACTACTGGCTGGGCGGCAAGGACAACTACATGGTCGATCGCCAGGTGGGCGACCAGATCCGTGCGCTGAACCCGCACATCGTCGAGATCGCGCGCGCCGCTCGGCAGTTCCTCATCCGCGCGGTGACGTACATGGCCCGGGACGCGGAGATCCGCCAGTTCCTCGACATCGGCACCGGCCTGCCGACCGCCAACAACACGCACGAGGTGGCGCAGGCAGTGGCCCCGTCGTCGCACATCGTGTACGTCGACCACGATCCTCTGGTGCTGGCCCACGCCCGGGCGCTGCTGGTGAGCGACCCGCGAGGTGCCACCTCCTACATCGACGCCGACCTGCGCGAACCCGACAAGATCCTCGACCTGGCCGCGGGCACGCTGGACTTCAGCCGGCCGGTCGCGCTCATGCTGATGGGGGTCCTCGGGCACATCACCGACGACGACGAGGCGTACGCGATCGTGCGCCGCCTCGTCGACGCGCTGCCGTCGGGCAGCCACCTCGTCCTCTACGACGACACCAACGTCATCCGGGGCGAGGCGATGGACGAGATGGTGCGGCAGTGGAACGAGAGCGGCCAGAACCCGCGCGTCAACCGGACCCCGCAGAAGCTCGAGCGCTTCTTCCACGGGCTGCACCTGCTCGAGCCGGGCGTGGTGTCGGTGACCCGCTGGCGGCCGGACCCCGTCGAGGTCGGCGAGATCAGCGAGGTGGACGACTTCTGCGGCGTGGGGGTCAAGCGCGCCGAGTGACGCCACCCGTGACGGCCGCGGCCGTCGGCGCTACCGGAGCGCGAGCGCGCGGATGAGCCGGCGAGCGGCGTCGCCGCCCGAGTCGACCGCGATCCGGACGGCGGTGGGCACGTCGAGATCATCGAGCAGTGCGGCACGTACGCGCGTCACCGCGGCCTCGGACATGCCCCGGGTGCCGCCGGCGACGTACAGCTCCTCGAGCAGCCGGGTGGCGTCCCCGAGCGCGCTCGGCCGGTACTCCCACGTCTCGTTCCAGTGCCTGTCCAGCAGCATGAGACGCACGGCGGAACCCGATGCGCCGCGCAGGAGATCGCTCACCAGTACGAGGTTGCCGGTGGACTTGGCCATCTTGGCGCCGTCGAGGCAGACGGTTCCCACGTGGACCTGCCGACGGGCGAACGGCGTGACACCCACGGCGGCCCGGGCCATCGCGACCTGGTACGCGTGGTGCGGGAACGCCAGATCGGCGCCGCCCACGAGCACGTCCACCACGCCTCCGAGCGTGGCGAGCGCCATGGCCGCGCATTCGGCGTGCCAGCCGGGACGCCCCGGCCCCCATGGGCTCGGCCAGGCCGGATCGCCGTGGCCGGACGGCTGCCAGACGATCACGTCGAACGGGTTCTCCCGCAGCGGGTCGTCCGGACGGTCGCCGTACTCCGACGACAGCGCCCAGGCGTCCTCCGCGGACAGGCCGGCCGCGTTCGGCAGGTGGGACCCGTGGAAGAAGACGTGCCCGTCGCGTTCGTACGCGGCGCCGGTGGCGAGCAGCGCCGACGCCAGCCGGACGACGTGCGCGATGTGGTGGCGTGCGTGCGGCGCGTGCGTGGGCGGCGGGACGTGGAGTGCCGCCATGTCCTGGTCGAAGTAGTACTCCTGGGTCAGGCCGAACTCGTCGTAGGGACGACCTCGTTCGGCCGCGGTGCGGGTGAGGACGTCGTCCACGTCGGTGACGTTGCGGGTGAGAACGGTGTCGACACCGGTCATCCGGATCACGCGCCTGATCACGTCGGTCCACACGAAGGCCGACGCGTGACCGAGATGGGTCACGTCGTAGGGCGTGATCCCACAGACGTAGATCCTCGCGGGGATCGTGAGCGGCAGCGGCTCGCCGGCCAGCGTCAGCGTCTCGGCGCTGCGCGGTTCCTCGACGGTGTAGCTCGGGTGAACCGCGTGACCCGTCGGTCCGGCCATCGGCCCATCGTGGCACGGAGCCGGGCCCGGTGGGACCTCCGGCGGGCGCCGGCCGCCGAAGTCGGTTGCCCGGCGCAGGGCTGCGCGCTCGAATGGCGCCGTGCCCTTCGACGCGATGTCCTTCGACCCCCGCAGCAGCTTCGGTCCGCAGGTAGCCGCCGGCTACGACGACGCGCCCCGTGGTGACGAGGCGGCCGCCGTGGCGCGGCTCGCGGAGCTGGCCGGGGACGGGCCGGCGCTCGAACTCGCGATCGGCACCGGGCGGATCGCGCTCCCGCTCGCCGCCACCGGCCTGCGGGTCGACGGCGTCGAGCTGTCGCCGTCGATGATCGAGCAGCTGCGGGCCAAGCCGGGCGGCGACGCGCTCGCGGTCACCTGCGGCGACATGGCCGCCGTGGAGCTGCCGGACCGGTACCGGCTGGTGTTCGTCGTGTTCAACTCGCTGATGAACCTGATCACCCAGGACGAGCAGGTCGACTGCGTCGCGAACGCCGCGCGCCACCTCACCGACGACGGCGTGTTCGTCGTCGAGAACGTCGTGCCCGACCCGATGTACGGCCTGCGCCAGGACCGCGGCGGCGTCGACCAGTACGTCGACGCCGGCCAGATCGGCGCCGACGGCGTCACCGTCGAGGTCGGGCGCTTCGACCGCGTCACCCAGCGCGTCGACAAGTGCCACATCGGGCTCAGCGGCTCGGGTTTCCGGCTCGACCCACTCGCGCTGCGCTACATCTGGCCCAGCGAGCTGGACCTCATGGCCCGCCTCGCCGGCCTACGCCTGCACGCCCGCTGGGGCGGCTGGTCCGGCGAGCCGTTCGACGCGCGCAGCCTGCGGCACGTGTCGGTCTACGGTCGCTGACCGCCGCGGAGGCTGGTCGCACGGGGTGCGTGCGCGGGAGAACCGTCACGGGACGGCCGGCAGCCGCTCGACAGCGACCGTGGCGATGGCGACGCTCCGGGCGCACGGGTTCGTGACCCGGCTCGCGTGGTCGACCTTCACGATCAGCAGCTCGTCCGACGGGTACCCGCGTTGGTCGGTGTAGGCGCGGTGCCGGACCGTCACATCGCACCCGACGCCGTCCTCGGCCGGCCGCGAAGCGGCGTCCCGCCCTGCGACCTTTATCGGGTTGCCCGCGTTCCGGCTGATGCCCCGGTTGCGGTCGTAGGTGACCTCGATGGAGGCTGCGGGGGGCGGGACCGCACCGGGCGGGAGCGGCGGGGCCGGGAGCTCCCAGTCGCAGCCCCACCCCGCGAAGCTCGGGTCGGGCTCGGCGGTCTCCAGACCCGGCACGGTGGCGACGGTGGCGGGGTCCAGCAGCCCGCACGCGTCGACGACGGCCAGCGACCCGGGATCGAACGGCGCCTCACGGCGGGGCACCGGGCCGCGGACGAGCACCGTGAGCGCGGTCTCGGTGACGACATCGGCGATGGCACACAGGTCCGGGGGCGTGCCACGCACGAGCCGGGCGAAGACGCGGACGTCGTTCCCGTCTGAGAGGCGCAGCGTGCGGACGCACTCGCCGGTGCCGGGCGCGCCGCGGACGATCACGAGGCCGTCGTGCTCCTCGGGCACGCCCGCCGGCAGCTGTGCGCCGGACTGGTCGAGCTGCACCTGCGCGGCGAAGCGGTCCTGCCCGGAGTCGATGACCACGTCACAGCGGTCGTAGTTCCCGGAGTCGGCCTCCAGGGTGGTCTCGCCGAACCGGTCGAGCGGCTCGGGGATGAGCAGCGAGCACGGGTCGGCCGTGGCGGGGTCGCCGAGCGTGGGGGCGGGCGCCGCGCCGATCAGCTCCGACGCCGGGCCCGGCCAGACGACCAGGCCCGCAGCCGCCACCACGACCGCGACGCCCGCGGCGGCCGCGACCCAGGGCCACCGCCGCCTGCCGGTGGACCCGGCGCGCCCGGTGGTGGGCTCGCTGCGCGCCACCTCCGCGAGCATCCGCGCGGCCGCCGCCGCGGTGGGCCGCTCGCGCGGTCTGCTCTGCAGCATGCGCATCAGCACGGGACCGAGCCTCCCGGCGTGGCGCGGTGGGTCGACGATCCCCTTCATCGCCGCGGCGCGAACCTGCGCGGGGTCCCCGTCGCCCCACGGGGGACGTCCTTCCACCGCCGCGTACAGCGTGGCCCCGAGTGAGAAGACGTCGGCCTGCGGGCCGCCCGCCAGCCCGTTCGCAACCTCGGGGGCGAGGTACGCGGCCAACCCGCTGCCGTTCGGGCCGGCGCCGTTCGCGCCGGTGCCGATCGGGGAGATCCCGAATCCGGTGAGGGTGACGCGGTCGCCCTCGCTGATGAGGAGATTGCGCGGTGTCAGGGCCCGGTGCACGACGCCGGGCGCTGCCGAGTACGCGTATTCCAGCGCCTCGGCCACCTGCGCACCGATGCGCGCGACCCGGTTCGGGGGCAGCGGCCCGGCGGCCGTGAGCTCGTCCAGGTTCGGCGCCGGGACGTACTCCATGACCAGCCACGGCTCGCCCTCGTGCTCCACCAGCCGGTGCACCGGGACGAGGTGCGGGTGGTCGAGCGACGAGGCGATCCCGGCCTCCACGCGCAGCCGATCACGGGCGCGCTGCCGCTCGTCGGGCGCCAGCCGGGACAGGCGCACCTGTTTCAGTGCGACGGTCGTGTTCGGCCCCTGCTCGACGGCGCGCCACACCTCGCCCATCCCGCCGGAACCGATCTCCGCGTCAAGGCGGTATCGCCCGACGATCAGGTCGCCACGCTCCACGGTTCCCTCCGCACCCTTCCGATCGGCCGCACGGTAGCGGATGCGGCATCTCGGCCCGCGCGCGATGTGCTGTAGGTCGGCTCGGTAGCGGTCCGGACCCGGTGGGCGGGCCCGATCCAGGGTCTCCTCGGTGGCCGCGGTTCAGTACGCGAGCAGGATGCCGACGGGCAGGTCGATGGGCAGCAGCGCGGGCAGACCGGCCACGAGGACGGCGGCGACCAGCGTGTACACCACGACGGTTCGCGGCCTGGTCCGCGCGACCCAGAGCAGGAACGCCGGGAGGAAGACGAGCAGCGCCGCGACGTAGCCGCCGAGGACGACGAGCAGCAGGAAGGAGGCCATCCACGCGAACGTTCCCGCGGCCACCTTCACCTCCGGGGTGAGTCCGGGACCGGGGTCGGCCGCGGCCGGCGTGCGGCGGTGGCGGCGTACCTCGTGGAGGAGCAGGTAGCCGGCGACCAGCACCCCGCCCGTGCAGATCAGCCGGGGGACGAGCCGGGCCTCGGCGGAGTAGGTGCCCGCGGCGGCCCAGGCCACGGCGAACAGGACGAGCATGCTGGCGGCGGTGGCGAGGGTCCACCGGGAGTCGACGAGCGTGCCGCCGTCCTCGGCCGGGCCGGGGACCTCCTCGTCCGGAGTGGGCGCGCGGCGGGCCCGGGCCCGCCGGATCCCCGCGAGGACGATCGGCGCCACCAGGACGGCGAGGAAGACCAGCACCCAGGGGCGCAGCAGCCAGTCGGCGCCGTCGTAGACGCTGTCGGTGAGGAAGTAGTAGCGCTCCAGCGGTACGGCGAGGACGAAACCGATCAGGAAGGGGGCGCGGGGGAACCCGGTCTCCTTGAGCAGCCAGCCGAGCGCGCCGAGGGCGATCATGACCCACAGGTCGCCGAGCTGACCGCTCTCCTGGAACGCCCCGAGCAGCATCACGACCACGAGGCCCGGCCCGAGCACCGCGAACGGCACGCGGGTGATGCGGGCCAGTGCCCGGGTGGACAGGAAGCACAGCAGCGCGCCGAGCACCGAGGCGATCGCGAACGACCAGACGATGAGGTACATGAGGTCGAGGTGGTCGGTGACGATGCTGGGGCCGGGCTGGATGCCGTAGGTCAGCAGCATGCCCAGCAGCATCGCGGCGGGCACGCCGCCGGGGATCCCGAAGAGCAGGGTCGGGATCAGGTCGCCCGCCTCGACGGAGTTGTTGGCGCTCTCCGGGCCGACGATCCCGCGCGGGTCGCCCTTGCCGAACTTCTTCTTGTCCTTGGCGGTCGCGACGGCCTGGCCGTAGGCGAGCCAGGTGCCGGCGGTGGCGCCGATGCCCGGGAGGACGCCGGCCCAGATGCCGATGAGCGCGCCCCGGACCACGTGCGTCCAGTGCGTGAGCCACTCGCGCACCCCGGCGAGCCAGCCACCGCCCAGGAGCACCTGCTCGTCGGCGACGGTGCGGCGCTGCCGCACGCGCGAGGCGATCTCGGCGAGCCCGAATACGCCGAGCGCGACCGCCACCAGCGAGAGGCCGTCGCCGAGGAACATGCTGCCGAACGTGAACCGGTACTCGGCGGTGGTCGGGGATGTGCCGACCGTGCCGAGCAGGAGGCCGAGCAGGCCGGCGGCCAGGCCCTTCGGCACGTTGCCGCGCGAGAGCACAGCGGCGAGCGAGACACCGAGCACGGTGAGCATGAACAGCTCGGGGCTGCCGAAGGACAGCACGAGCGGCCTGGCGAGCGGGATGGCGAGCGTGAGGCCGAGCGCGCCGAGGATGCCGCCCGCCATCGACGACAGGAACGCCAGGCTGAGCGCGCGGGCGGCCTGCCCGCGGCGGGCCATCGCGTAGCCGTCGAGCATCGTCACGCTCGCCGACGCCGACCCGGGGGCGCCGAGCAGCACCGCGGCCACCGTGTCGGAGGTGTGGACCACGGCGAGGGCGCCGATGAGCAGGGCCAGCGCCTGCGGTGCCTCCATGCCGAAGGTCACCGGGAGCAGCACGGCGACGGCCCCGGTGCCGCCGAGACCGGGGATGAGCCCGATGACCAGGCCGGCGAGGACCCCGGCCACGAGCATCAGGAGCAGCGAGGGGTCGGCGAGGGAGGACAGGGCGGCGAGAGCGGCGTCGATCATCGTCAGTCCAGTTCGACGTGGTAGCGGTCATGGAGCAGAGCGCGGACGTAGCCGCGGGCCGCCTCGTCCACCGTGTAGGCCGCCCGAACCCGGGCGCCCAGGTCGGCGTCGGCGACGACCGGGTAGCCGCCCAGCACCTCCTCGGCCTCCTGCTGGAAGGCCGGGTCGGCGCCGAGTCGCTCGGCCGAGCCACGCAGGGTGGTGACGGCCTCGGCCGGCGTCTCCTCCGGCACCCACATCGCCTTCTGGTACGTGTAGGTCGCGCCGAGCAGGGACTTGTAGGCCTCGAACGCCTCGCCGGCCGGCGCCGTCCCGTGCAGCTGCGTGTAGACCTCGACCACGGTCGGCACGTCCGGGAAGTTCGGGTCGCGCACCACGGCGCCGCTCGCGTCGAGCTGGCCGAGCGCCATCAGGGGCACGGCGGCGCCCTCGCGCACCATCGGCTCGACCGCGGGCCCGTACGCCGAGGTCGTCGAGTAGTCGATGTCGATCTCGCCGCGCTGCACCGCGAGGTTCACCGGCCCCCGGCCCTCGAAGCCGAAGATCGCCTCGACGTCCGCGCCGAGCAGGTCGAACGCGACCAGCGTGGTGAGGTCGAGACCGGTGGCGCTGATGCCGCCGAAGCGCAGCGGGGTCGGCCGGTCGATCAGGTCCCGCACGCCGGTGACCCCGGCGCCGGTCCGCCCGTAGATCACCGCGCCGGTCCCGTTGGCCAGCACCGGGACCAGCCGGTCGAAGTCGTACGTGACCTCGGAGCGGCCCAGGATCCACGGGACGACGCTGGTGGCGGTGGACACCAGCACGTGCGTGCCGTCCGGGTCCGCGCTGGCGGCGAAGCGGTTCGTACCGACGATGCCCTCGCCGCCCGCGTCGTTGACCGGGGCGAACCCCGGTCCGCCGGGCACGGCCCGCGCGAGTCCCTGCCCGACGAACCGGCCCCACGTGTCGGTGCCGCCGCCTTCCGCCAGCGGGATGACGAGCTCGATCGTCTCCCCGGCCCAGTCGCCGTCGGAGGTCGAGGGCGGGCGGCGCAGCAGCTCGCCGCCGAACACCGTCGTCAGGACGGCGAGGGCGACGAAGATCGCCATGATCGTCGTCGCGGTGCGCCGGTCGGGGGGCGGCGGATCCGCCGCCGTGCTCTCGGAAGGCGACCGATCGAGTGTGCTGGTCATCCCCGAACCACCTCCTCGTGGTCGTGACGGACATCCTCGGTGATTGCGGTCCCGGCCGGCTCCGGGAGGGGCAGGCGCGCCTCGGCGAGCCGGCGCGCGGTGCGCAGCACACCGACCTCGTCCACCCCGTCCCTCGTGCGGCTCCGGGTCTCGACGATCCCGGCCGGGGTCGCGAAGCGCAGCACGCTCTCGGCCCCGTTCGGGCGGGGTGCGGCCCCACCGCGCGCGGTGGCCACCACGGTGCCGGGCTCGCGGGCGGCGACGGTCAGGGCGACACTGCCGGTGATCGCGAGCGCGGGGTGGACCCGCCCCATCGACAGCATCCGCACGGTGACGTCGGCGGCCAGATCGGCGCTGAGATCGGCGCTGAGATCGGCGCTGAGATCGGTGGCGGCATCGGTGGCCGGCGGCGCCACGAGCGCCAGCTTCGGCACCGCGCGCTGCGCCGCGGCGGGCGTCGGGGCCAGCCCCATCAGCACCGCCGCCTGCCGGCGGACGGCATCCAGCGCGGCGAGCAGGCCCGGCCGGGCGTCGATCTCGGCGGGCCGCTCGCGCCCGGTCAGCCCGACCGCGGCCGCGGGCAGCACCACGACCGGCGCGCCGGCGTCGACGAGAGTGGCGGTGATCGGGCCATCGGGACCGTCGAGGCTGTCCACGGGGTTGCCCGAGGGGAACAGCGCCCCGGTGGTGGCACCCGCCGGATCGGCGAACCACAGGTGCACCGGGACACCCGGGAAGGGCACGCCGGGGATGACCGCGGTGCCGTACTCGGGGACGCGGCCGGCGGGCGTCGGCACCTCCTGCACGATCAGCTGGCCGGTGTTGGTGTTGTGCACCCGGACCCGGGTCGTGCCGGCGCGCGGGAGGACCCAGCCGCGCCGCACCGCGTAGAGCGCGACCACCGCGGAGCAGTTGCCGCAGTTGCTGCCCCAGTCGACGCGGCGTTCCTCCACGGCGACCTGGGCGAACGTGTAGTCGACATCCACGCCGTCGGCCGTGCCGGGCGCGAGCAGCACCGCCTTGCTCGTCGTGGACGTCCCGCCGCCTACCCCGTCGACCTGGCGCGGGTCCGGGCTGCCGTACAGCCGGAGGAGGACCTCGTCGACGGTCCGGCCGGGGACGCGCAGGGCCTCGTGCTCGAAGACCCAGCACTTGCTGGTGCCGCCGCGCATCCAGGTGGCCGGGATCTCCCGCACCGTTGACCTCCGTCGTCGGGGGTTCGAGGAACGCCGCGACTGTCGCCGGACAGAGCGTGTAGCACAATGTGCAAACCCTCCATGCCCATGAAGAGATGCTTCACGAGGAGGCACCGTGCTCGACGTCCGCCGGCTCGCGCTGCTCGCCGCCGTGATCGACTCCGGATCGATGACGGCCGCCGCCGACGAGCTCGGGTTCTCCCCGTCAGCGGTGTCCCAGCAGCTGCGGCGGCTGGAGAGCGAGGTCGGGCAGCCGCTGCTGCAGCGTCAGGCCCGGGGGGTGCGGCCCACGGAGGCGGGCGCGGTGCTGGCCGCGCACGCACGCCACCTGCTGCGCCGGCTGGAGGCGGCGGAGGCCGACCTCGCCGAGATCGCGGGGCTGCGCCGCGGCACGCTCGCCATGGGCACCTTCCCCACGGTCGCGAGCTCCCTGCTGCCGCTGGCCGTCAGCCGCTTCCGGACGCAGTACCCGAACGTCCGCCTCGACGTCCGCAGCGCGCGGCTCGACGGGCTCACCGCGATGCTCGAGGACGGCACGGTCGGCCTGTCGCTGCTCTGGGACTACGAGTGGAGCCGGATCGACCCGGGCACGTTCGCGCTGACGCCGCTGCTCGAGGACCCGACGACGCTGGTGGTGGCGGCCGACCACCGGGTGGCCCGCCGCCGCCAGATCGCGATGGGGGAGCTGGCCGAGGAGAGCTGGATCGTCCGCGCGCGGGACCACCCGGTGGCCGAGGTGCTCGCGCGCAGCTGCCGGGCGGCGGGCTTCACCCCGCGCATCGCCTTCGAGGCCAACGACTACCAGGAGGCGCAGGCGATGGTCAGCGTCGGCCTCGGCATCGCGCTCGCCCCGCGCACGGCCGTGATCAACAAGCACCCCGACGTGCGGGTGCTCTCGCTCGGCCGCGGCGCCCCGGCCCGGCGGATCCTGATCGCCCACCGGCACGACCGCGTGCGGGCGCCCGCGGAGCTGGCGATGCACCAGGTTCTCGTCGAGGTGGCCCGGGAGTACCAGACGCGAGCGTGAAGCACCGCTTCACCCCGATGCAGAAGGACTGCGCGCACGAGCAGTCGATGGGCGGCGGGCATTCACTCGGATGGCCCAGCGTCGGGCCCGCGGAAATCGGTTGATCGACCGCGTCGGCGCCGCGAGACTCGCGGCTCATGAGGGGGATCGCACGTGCTCACAGCGCCTGAGCGGGTCACCGACGCCGAGGTCCGGGACGTGGTGCGGGGGCACTGGCTCCACGGCGCGGAGACGGCGGTCCACCTCCCGGTGGGCTTCGGGGCCCACCACTGGGAGGTCGCCGACGGCACGGGGCACCGGCTGTTCGTGACGCTCGACGCGCTGGGTGCCCGGCACTCGCCGGAGTCCCTGGAGGGGGCGTACGCGGGTGCCGCGGCGCTGTCCCGGGCCGGGCTGCGGGGCGCCTGGCCCTCGATCCGGGCTCGGTCGGGGACGTTCACGGTCCCCTTCGGCGACGGTGCCCTGAGCGCCACCGGCTGGCTGGAGGGCCGGACGCCCACCGAGGCCGACTCCGCGGCGCCCCACCACGTCGACGAGGTCGTCGCCGTACTGGACGGTCTGCATCGATCCCGGCCGCCGGGCGGCATCCCGGTGTGGGCACCGTGCGTCGGCGCGGGCTTCCCCCGCCAGCTCCGCGAGCAGACCGCCGCCCCGTGGACCCGGGGCCCGTTCGGCGAGGAGGCCAGGGCGGCCATCGTCGACCGGCTCCCCGACATCGACCGCTGGACGCGCCGGTACCTCACACTCGCCGAGGAGGCGCACCGGCACCGGGACACCTGGGTCGCCACCCACGGGGAACCGCACCACGCGAACCAGATGATCACGCCGGACGGGCTGTGGCTCGTGGACTGGGAGTCGCTGGCGCTCGCCCCCCGGGAGCGCGACCTGGTCGACCTCGTGGACGGGGGAGCCGACCGGGGCGCCCGGCCGCTGGGCGCGCGGGAGCCGATGCTGGAGCTCTTCCGGCTCGACTGGCGCCTGTTCGAGATCGCCGACTACGCGGCGTGGTTCCGCGGTCCGCACGGCCGCAGCACCGACGACCTCACGGCCCTCGCGGGCCTGCGCGGGGAGCTGGAGGTCTGAGCTCCACTGACCGGTGCAGCGCCGGAATCAGCGCTGCCTGGGCACCCGCACACCCTCCGCGGTACCCCGGGCGACGTGCTCGGCGTAGGTGCCGACCTTGCCGGAGATCACGTCGAGCGCATCGGTGAGCGCGGTCATCCGCGCGCGGACGCGTTCCTCGTGGCAGCGCAGGAGGGCCAGGCGCTCGGCCTCGTTGCCCGGCCCCTGCCGCACGAGCGTGGCGAACCGGCGGATCTCGGCGAGCGGCATGTCTGATTCGCGCAGCCGCCGGCAGATGTCCAGCCAGGCGACGTCGGCGTCCCCGTAGGCGCGCCGGCCGCTGCGGCGCCGCACCGGTGAGATCATGAGGCCCTCGCGCTCGTAGAACCGCAGCGTGTCGATGCTCAGTCCGGTGCGGGTGGCCACGTCCCCGATCGCCAGGTGGTCGTCCACTCCGCCCAGGATAGATCGCCGGCCCGACCCGGCGCGGTGTCACGTGGCCGGGCTGAGCACCTCCACCGTGCCGCGGCTCCCGTCGACCCGGACCCGGTCGCCGGTGTGCAGCGCGCTCGTGGCGTTGCCGCAGCCGACGACGGCCGGGATGCCCAGCTCGCGGGCCACGATCGCGGCGTGCGAGAGCGGGGCCCCGACGTCGGTGACCACGGCCGCGGCGCGGGGGAACAGCGGCGTCCACCCGATGTTGGTCACGGTGGTCACCAGGATCTCGCCGGGACGGAGCTCGGTGCCCTCCTCGGCGGAGCGCAGCACCCGCACGACCCCCTCGACGACCCCTGCCGCACCCGGGAAACCGGTCACGTCCCCGCCGGCCTGCGCTGATGCTCCGTCGACGTTCGAGTAGAGGTCGGAGCGGCGGTCCGGATCGGCCGCCCACGTGAACGGGTCGAACGCGCCCCGGATCAGCGACGGGTACGGCGGGAGCGCGGCGTAGCGCTCGTAGGCGGCGCGCCGCTCGGCCGTGTCGGGCACCGGGTCGCCGTGCAGGACGGCGGCGACCTCGTCGACGTCGAGCATGAACACCTCGGCACCCAGCCCGGAGAGCTCGGCGGCCCGCAGCAGGTAGGCGCGCGCCACCGCGAAGACCCGGATCACCTCGGTGCGTGCCTGCTCGCGCTTGCTCGCGGCCCGTGCCCAGCGCTGCAGCCGTCTCCGGGTGGCGGCCACCTGCTTCGGGTGCGCGGCGACGAGCCGCTCCCAGGCGGCGTGGTGGGCGGCCTCCTGCGTTGCGAGCAGCTCCAGCGGGTCGGCGCCGGCCTCGCGCAGCGCGGCGAGCTGCTGATCCACCCAGCCGAGTTGCTCGGCCGGGCGGGGGAGCGAGACCTCGAACTCGTGCGGGCCGCGGTGGCCGTAGCGCTCGGCGTAGGTGGCCTCGTCGATGTCGCCGCGTTCGAGCTGTGCCAGCCCGACGACCGGACCGAGACTCGCGAGGATCTGGCCGTCGACCGTGATCCCGGACGTGAGCGCCGCAGCGTCGGCGTCGCCGACCAGCTTCCGCAGCCGCTTCTGCACGGTCAACAGCGCGACCGGGTCGCTGCGCCCTGCGGCCCCCAGCATGTCCGAGGCCGTGACGACGAGCGGGCGCAGCTCGTCGCCCCAGAGCCGGGCCAGCGCGGCCGGGTCGGTGGCCGCCCCGATCCGGGCGGTCAGCTCCGCGCAGTGGCGCGGGTTGTCCACCACGAACGCGGGCAGCCGCCGCACGGTGCCGGGGACGCTCGCCACGAACCGGACCGCGGTGGGGACGAGCTTGCGGAGCACCTGGATCCGGGACACCGGGACCGGCGGGATCGTGACCCCGGCCGGGAGCCGACCGAAGGTGCTCTCGGTGAGCGAGCGGAACCGGGTCTCCGAGATGCCCACGAGCCCCGACAGCGACGCGGAGAGGCTCAGGTTCAGGTAGAAGCGGCCCCCGATGTTGCCGTAGCCGCGGAACTCCGGCAGCGAGAGCGTCGGCATCGCGCGGCACATGAACAGCTGCACCAGCGACCAGGTGACCGGCGTCATGACGTCCGGGATGGCCTCGCCGAGGTTGGTGTTGGTCCACAGGTGGTCGCCGAGGCGGGTGTCGTTCCACGGGTCGCGCAGGCCGGTGATCGGGCGGGCCTGGACGATCGCGAAGGAGCCGTCGGCCAGGGTCCACTCGACGTCCATCGGGCGGCCGTAGTGGGCCGCGATGCGCCGGCCGAGGCCGGCGAGCTCGGTGGCGCGGGCGTCGTCGAGGACGGCGGAGTGGCGCCGGTCGTCCGGCACCGGCCGCTCGGCGGGACCGTCGGGCGTGCGGACGGTCATGACCTCCTTGTCCCCGGTGTGCCGCTCCCGCACCGCGGCGGTGGCGGCGTCGAGCACCAGCTCGTCGGGGGTGACGTGCCCGCCCACGAGGGACTCGCCGAGCCCCCACGTCGCGTTGACGACCATCCGGTCGGTCGCGCCCGTCACCGGGTCGGCGGTGAACAGCACCCCGGCGGCGTCGGCGTCGACCAGCTCCTGGACGACGACAGCGAGCGCGACGTCTCCGGGGGCGATGCACTCGCGCCCGCGGTACTCGATCGCCCGCGCGGTCCACAGCGACGCCCAGCACCGGCGGATCGCGTCGACCACGGCGTCGGCGCCGCGGACGTCGAGGAAGGTGTCCTGCTGGCCGGCGAAGGAGGCGCCCGGGAGGTCCTCGGCGGTGGCCGAGGAGCGGACGGCCACCGCGGGTGCGCCGAGCGCGGTGTATGCCGCCCGGATCGGGGTGGCGAGCTCGTCGGGCACCTCGTGGTCCGCGAACAGTGCGGCGATCGCGTCGGCGTCCCCGGTGCCGGCCGCGGCGACGATCCGGTCCTGCAGGTCGTGGTGGGCGACGAACCGCCGATAGGCGGCGGTGGTCACGTGGAAGCCGGGCGGGACCGGCAGACCGGCGCGCGTCAACGTGGCCAGCGAGGCGCCCTTGCCGCCCACGGTGGCCAGGTCCGCCCCGGGCTCGTCCAGCGCCAGCACGTACGTGCTCCTCGTGCCCGTGGTCATGCCGTCTCCCCCTCCGCCGCGCGCACCCGCTCCTCGGCGATGGCCAGTGCGCGGTCGACGTGGTCGCGCACCGCACGGTCCATGGCGGTCACCTCGTCGGGCGTGAGTGGCTCGGGTCGCCGAAGCGTTCGCCAGACGGCCTCGGCCACGAGGCCGGGTACCGAGTCGTCGGGCACGCGGAACTCGTCCGGCATGAGAGGAGCGGTCAGGAAGTAGCCGAGGAACATCGCGCTCAGCACGGTGATCTGCTCGGCGAGCGTGCGGTCGGTGCGGACGAGGCCGTCCGCGCGCAGGGTCGCGACGAGCTCGGTGACGCCACCGGTCGGCCTGCCCTCCTCGGCCGCGGCGCGCGCGAGGCTCCCGAGCACCTCCGCGTCGCGGATCAGGACGGCGGTGACGAGCGGGCTGCGTTGGTAGGCACGCACGCTCTCGTCGAGCAGCAGCTCCAGGTCGGCGGGCCGCGCCGCCGCATGGAGCCGGTCGCGCACCTGGGTCAGGAGAACGGCCTGCTCGCGGCGCAGGAGTGCGAGGAACAGCTGGTCGCGGCCGCGCCAGTGGGCGTACACGCTGCCCTTCGCGACGCCCGCCTCCCGGGCGACGTCGCCGATCGTCGTGCGGTCGTGGCCGTAGCGCAGCAGCAGCCGCGCGGCGGCGTCGAGGATGCGATCGGCGCGCTCGACCGGATCGACGGGGACCCCCCGAGGTGACACTGCCCCTCCCGAAGCTGATGACCAGATGAACGAATCTGGTCATCATGGTGCCACAGTAGGCTCCTCCGCGGAAAGGCCGATCAACCCCTGACGTGTCTGTGTACAGGCGCATCCCCATGTAGACGGCAGCTCGCTGCTAGCCTCCCCAGCGTGTCGAGCGAGCGAGTGACCGGTGTCCGGGGCGTGAAGTCGGCGGCCCGCGCCGTGGACGTCCTCGAACTCCTCGCCACGCGGCAGAACCGGCCGGCCCGGCTGCGCGAGCTGAGCGAGGCCCTGGGTGCGCCGCGCAGCAGTGTCTACGCACTGATCCGCACCCTCGTCGAACGCGGCTGGGTCCGCGCCGACCCGACCGGCACGCAGTACAGCATCGGGATCCGCGCGTTGCTCGCCGGCACCACGTACCTCGACACCGACCCCTACCTGCGCATCGTCCAGCCGCAGATCGCCGACCTGGGTGCCACGCTGGACGAGACCATCCACTTCGGCCGGATCGACCGGGGCGACATCGTCTACCTCGCCACCAAGGAGTCGACCAAGTACATCCGGCCGTTCAGCCGGGTCGGCCGCAGGCTCCCGGCGTTCAGCACCGCGATGGGGAAGGCCCTTCTCGCCGAACGCCTCGACACGGGCATCGACGCCCACGTGCCCGGGGAGCGGGCCCCGCTCACCCCCAACACGCTCGTCGACCACGACGCGCTGATCCGCGATCTCGAACTGACCCGCCGGCGTGGCTACGCGATCGACGACGAGGAGAACTACGTCGGCGTCATGTGCTTCGGCTTCGCCCTGCGCTACTCCACCCCACCGACCGATGCGCTCAGCTGCTCCGTCCCCGCCGCGAGCCTGGACGAGGAACGGCAGCAGGTGATCGTGGCGGCGCTCGAGCAGACGCGCCTCGCGATCGAGCGCATGGCGCCCGTGGACCTCACCTCCACTCCCGACCTCGGCCCGGGGGGCTGATCCGTACTCGATCAGTGGCCGGTGGTCGACCCGGCGGCTGATGATCGGTCCGAGGTGTCGGTGGAACGCCCTGCTCAGGGCGGTATCCCGGGTCTCGGAACGATCAAGCGGATCCAACCCCGCTGACGTCTATCTGGTCATGAAAGTCGGGTTGGCGCGCCGTCCCCCACCCGGACCGGGCGGCGAACGCACACCCAGCGTGCCCCTGGCGGTTGGGGCTCGCCCGCCTCGGTTCGGCCGGCGCACCTCGGTTCGGTCGGCGCTACTGGTGTCGGCTGGCGCTGCCGGTCGACGGGTGGCGCGAGCGGACGAGGGGTGCGTGGGCGGAGAGGGGGTGCGTGGGTGGGGCTGGTGGCTCGGCGGTTGGGGCTCGCGCACCTCGTGGTGGCCGGCGCACTTCGGTTCGGCCGGCGCTGCTGGTGTCGGCTGGCGCTACCGGTCGATGGGTAGCGCGAGCGGACGGGCGGTGCGTGGGCGGAGAAGGGGTGCGTGGAGTGGGGCCCGCGGCTCGGAGAGCTGGGCCCGTCACGGCGCGGCGACCAGCGTGTCCGGGTCGGCGAGGAGCGGGTGGTGGCATGCGGCGCCGTGGTCGTCGTCGGCGACGTGCGGGCTGCCGGCCAGCGGCGGGGCCTCGTCGGCGCACACGTCGGTCGCCCGCCAGCAGCGGGTGCGGAACCGGCAGCCCGACGGTGGGTTCAGCGGGGAGGGGATCTCGCCCTCCAGCACGATCCGCTCGGTGCGGGCGGCCCGGTCCAGGCTCGGCGCGGCGGACAGCAGCGCCGCCGTGTACGGGTGGCGCGGCCGCTCGAAGACCTGCGCGGTGGGCCCCGACTCGACGATCCGGCCCAGGTACATGACGACGACCCGGTCGGCGACGTGCCGCACCACCGACAGGTCGTGGGAGATGAACAGGTAGGACACGCCGAGCCGCTGCTGCAGCTCCGCCAGCAGGTTGAGCACCTGCGACTGCACCGAGAGGTCCAGTGCGGACACCGGCTCGTCGCACACCACGAGATCGGGCTGGAGTGCCAGCGCGCGGGCGATGCCGAGTCGCTGGCGCTGGCCGCCGGAGAACTCCGACGGGTAGCGGTCGGCGTCGCCGCGCCGCAGCCCCACGAGGTCGAACAGCTCCTGCACCCGGGCGGTCCGCTCCCGCGCGCTCGGGTACATCGCACGGTGCGTCAGCCAGGGCTCGGCCACGATCTCCGACGCCGTCATCCGCGCGTTGAGGGAGTCGAAGGGGTCCTGGAAGACCATCTGCACGCGCCGTCGCCAGGCCAGCAACTCCTTGCCGGCGAGCGTGAACGGGTCGACCCCGGCGAAGCGGACGGAGCCGCTGTCCGGCCGCTCCAGCCGCAGCAAGGTCCGGGCCAGCGTCGACTTGCCGCAGCCGGACTCGCCGACCAGGCCGAGCGTCTCCCCGCGGCCGAGCTCGAAGCTCACCCCGTCGAGCGCGCGCACACGACCCTTGGCCCGGATGTCGAAGGACTTGCTCACGTCCTGGACGGCGACCAGCGGCTCAGGCATTCGGCACCTCTTGCGGGTAGAAGCACGCCGTCCGCCGGGTACCGGATCCCAGCTCGGCGAGCGGTGGCCGTTCGGCCCGGCACCGGTCGCGGGCCAGCGGGCACCGGTCGTGGAAGACGCAGCCGGTGGGGATCGCGTGCAGCTCCGGTGGCACGCCGGGGATGGAGCGCAGCGGCTCGTCCCGGGGGCCGCCGTCGGGCACGGAGTCCAGCAGCCCCTTGCTGTACGGGTGGCGGGGGTCGGCGAACACCTCGTCGACCGGCCCGGTCTCCACCACGCTGCCGGCGTACATGACGGCCACCCGGTCCGCCTCCTCGGCGACGAGCGGCAGGTCGTGCGTGATCAGCACGAGGGCCATCCGGTGCTCGCTGCGCAGGTCCCGCAGCAGCTGCATGATCTGCGCCTGCACGGTGACGTCGAGCGCGGTGGTCGGCTCGTCGGCGATCAGCACGCGGGGCTGCAGCGCGACGGCCATCGCGATCAGCAGGCGCTGGCGCATGCCGCCGGAGAACTGGTGCGGGTAGTTGTCGGCGCGGACCTGCGGCTCCGGGATGCCCACGCGCTCCATCAGCTCGACGGCGGCCTGCCGGGCCGCCCGGCGGGACAGCCCGCGGTGGATCCGGAACGGCTCGGCGAGCTGGGTGCCCACCGGGTACACGGGGTTGAGCGCGGTGAGCGCGTCCTGGAACACGATGGCGATCTCGGGGCCGGCCTTGGCCCGCCGGGTGCGTTCGTCCGCGGCGAGGAGGTCGACGCCGGCCAGGCGCACCGTTCCGGCCGCCTCGGCCACCGGGTCCAGCAGCCCGACGACCGCGCGGGCCGTCATCGACTTGCCGCAGCCGGACTCGCCGAGCAGCGCCAGGGTCTCGCCGCGGCTGGCGGTGAAGCTCACGGTGTCCACCGCGCGGAGGGTGCCGTCGGGGGTGTGGATGTCGACGCAGAGGTCGCTGACCTCCAGCGCGGTCTCCGTGTCGGGTGGGGCGGTCATGGACGGGCCTCCTGGTCGATCACGGCGGTGCTCGCCATGCTCGGGCGGCGGGAGCGCGGGGCGGTGAGCCGCCAGCGCTGGGCCGGGTCGCCGGCCAGCCGCACCCACGCCGACAGCACGGTGGCCGCCACGGTGGTGACGACGATGGCGAGGCCGGGGAAGAACGACAGCCACCACGCGGTGCGCAGGTAGGTGCGCCCTTCGGACACCATGAGCCCCCAGCTCACGTCGGGCGGCTGGATGCCGATCCCCAGGAACGACAGTGACGACTCGGCGAGCGTGATGTAGCAGAAGTCGAGCGTCGCGACGGTCAGCAGCGTGGGAAGGGTGATCGGGAGGACGTGCCGGCGGATGATGGCGCCGCCGGCCGTGCCGAAGGTGCGGGCCGCGTCCACGAACCCGCGGCTGCGCAGCTGGGCGGCCTCGGCGCGGGCGGTGCGCAGGTAGACCGGGATCCGGGTGATCGTCAGCACCAGCACGATCGTGGCCACGCTCGGATCGAAGACGTAGAGCACCACGACGGCGAGCAGCAACGACGGGAAACTCATGATCACGTCGGCGACGCGCATCGCGACGGTCTCCCGCAGGCCCCGGTGGTAGCCCGCCCACATGCCGATCGTGGAGCCGATCAGCATCGACAGCAGCACGGTCGGCAGGGCGACGGAGAACGTCGTCGCGCTGGCGACGACCAGCCGGGCCAGCACGCTGCGGCCGAGGGCGTCGGTGCCCAGCAGCCCGAACAGGCCCAGGTCCAGGCTGAACGGGGGGCGCCGGGCGAGCGCGAGGTCCTGCCGCTGGGCCACGTCGCCGAGGAGCAGCGGACCGAGCAGGGCGCACAGTGCGGCGAGCAGCAGCACGATGGCCGCCGCCGTGGCGACGCGGTCGGCCAGCAGCAGCCGGGTCAGTCGTGGCGACCCACGCCGGCGCGGCGCCGCCGCGGTCGGGGCGGGAGAGGCCGGGGTGTGCTCGGTGGTGGTCATGTCTGGGGTGGGCACAGTGGCCTCCTCACACCGTCGCGACGTCGCGGACGCGCGCGTCGAGCAGGGCGTAGCCGATGTCGATGGCGACGTTCAGGACGAAGATCGTGACGGCGGTGAGCAGCACCGCCGCCTGCAGCACGGCGAAGTCCCGCTGCAGGATCGAGTCGATCATCAGCTTGCCGATGCCCGGCCAACCGAAGATCGTCTCGACGATCACGGCGCCGTTGACCAGCGAGACCGCCAGGTCGCCGGCGACGGTCAGCGCGGGTGCCGCGGCGTTGCGCAGCGCGTGGTGGGTGACCACGCGCCTGCTGTCGGCGCCCTTGCTGCGCGCGAGCCGGACGTAGGGCGCGGACAGCGCGGAGACCATCGCGCCCCGGACGACCTGGGTGAGCACGCCGAGTGGCCGGATCATCAGCGTGAGGATGGGCAGGACCCACGACAGCACGCCGTTGTCCATGCCGGAGGTGGGGACGATGCCGAGGACGACCGCGAAGATCCACACCCCGGTGACGGCGAACCAGAAGTCCGGCACGCTGGCCGCGGTCATCGTGAGGAAGGACGACACGCGGTCGGCGGGCGAGTTCGGCCGGTACGCCGCCCAGCTCCCGAGCACGATCGCGCCCAGCACGGCGAGGATCATGGTGACCGCGGCCAGCGACAGCGTCACCGGGAAGGCCCGCAGCACCATCTCGGCGGCCGGCTCCTCGGTGCGCAGCGACGTGCCCAGGTCGAGCTGCACCACGCCCGCCAGGTAGTCGAGCAGCTGCTGCCACACCGGCTGGTCGAGCCCGTTCGCGGCGGCGAACTCGGCGCGCTGCGCCGGCGTGGCCGACTCGGGCAGGTACAGCGCCGTCGGGTCGCCGGTGAGCCGCGCGAGCAGGAAGACGCCGAGCAGTACGACGAGGAGCGGGATCGCGCCGCTCACCGCGCGGCGCCGCAGGAAGATCAGCACGGCGCGGCCGGTGGGTGCGCGCGTGCGGCCGGGACGGTCACGGTCATGCAGTGCCTCCGATGGCGTCGTCAGGCCGGGCTCATGGCGGCGAGCCGCATCTCGTCGCCGGTCGCCGAGTCGGGTTGGTAGTGCACTCGCGGGGAGCGGGCGAGCATGCCGCGCATGTGCGCGATGTAGGCGTACTGGTCGATCTCCTCCGGCTCCCGGGCGAAGACCTCGGCCAGCGCGTCCTGCCGTTCCCGGCCGGACAGCGCCTCCGCCGCCGTGATCTCCGCGTCGAGCGCCGGCGTGCCGGAGGAGCTCTGGTAGCCGTCCGACACGAGGTACTGGTCGACGGTGAACGCCGCGTCGCCTGCCTGGTTGCCGTGCTGGATCATCAGGATGTAGGGCCCGGTGGCCTCCGGGAACGGGCGCTGCTGGTACTTCAGGCCCTCGGCGGAGTCCATCATCTGGATCTGCACGTTCAGCCCGAGCTGCGCGAGCTGGTACTGGATCGCCTGGGTCACCTCGGACACCCGGGGGAACAGCCCGGACCGCACGATGAACCGGATCGGCACGGAGAGGTCGACGCCGTCGGCCCGCACCTCGTCCATGAGGGCTCGGGCCTGCGCGGGGTCGAAGGGCTCCGGGCGCAGGTCGGGGTTGTAGCCGATCACCCCGTCCGGCACGAGCTGCGCGGCGGGCGTCCCGTCGCCCTCGAACAGCGCGGAGATGACGCCCACGCGGTCGATGACGAGCCCGATCGCCCGGCGCACCCGGATGTCGTCCAGCGGCGGTTCGGTTGCCTGGATCCGCAGCGCCGACGTCTCGTTGTTGGGGAAGGAGATCCCCAGCTCGCCGGCGCCGTCCTCGGGGCCGATCCCGGTGGCGATGTCGGCCTCACCGTTGGTCACCATGGCGGCGCGGACACTCGAGTCCGAGCGCCACTCGTACTCGGCGCGGGCGAAGGCGGGCGGGGTGCCCCAGTAGCCGGGGTTGCGCTCCAGGGTGAGCCGGGTTCCGGCCTCCCAGGCGGCGATCCGGTAGGGACCCGTGCCGATCGGCTCGCGCACCTTCTCGTGCGCCGCCGAGGACGGATGCACCATCTCCACGAACGACAGGCGCAGCGGCAGGATCGGGTCGGGCGTCGGAGAGGTGACGGTGAGCGTGGTGGCGTCCGTCGCCGACGCCTCGAGGCGGGTGTCGCCGAAGACGTAGCCCTGGACGTTGCAGCCGACGTCCGAGTTGACGGCGCGGTCGATCGAGAACGCGGCCACGGCGGCGTCGAACGGGGTTCCGTCGCTGAACGTGACACCAGGACGCAGGGCGAACGTCCATGTGGTCGGCGTGGTCTGGCTCCAGGACGTGGCGAGCAGCGGCTCCAGCTCGCCCGAGGTCGGGTTCCGCTCCGCCAGCGGCTCGGTGATGTTGGAGCGGACGACGACACCGGTGCCGGTCAGCGAGGCGTCGCAGGCCTCCAGCGTGGGCGGCTCCTCCGGAAGGACGATCCGGACGGTGTCGGCGGGGGCGGCAGCGGGGCCGGCGCAGGCGGCGGTCAGGCTCAGCACGGTGGCCGCCGTGGCGGCAACGGCCGCTCGCACGGCTGCTCTCGCGCGGACGAGCGCGGCCCTCCGCTGGGCAGGCGTCATCGTTGATCCTCCGCACAGGGGGGCAGCCAGCGTCCACATATGTGGACGGCTTCTGGGTAGGAAGACGAACCGTAGAAGAGCGGCCCGACCCCGTCAACCCCGATCTGTACACATATGAAGACGGCTGTCTGCCCCGCTGCTACCGCTGCCAGCTCGGCGTCACCGTCGACCGCTCTGTCAGTGCCCGGACTAGGAGCTCTCGCGCGGCACGATCCGGAACCCGACGTCGCGGATCCGCTCGGCGACCGGACGGCGCAGCATCCGCTCCAGGAGCAGGTTGCCGGCGAGCGCGCCGATCTCCTTGGTCGGCACGGCCACCGTCGTCAGGGACGGCACGAGGTGGGAGGCGATGTCGTAGTCGCCGAAGCCGGTGATCGCGAGGCGCTCCGGCACGCCGATGCCGCGCCGGGTGCAGGCGAGCACGGCACCCGCCGCGAACACGTCGCTGGCGAAGACCACGGCGTCGGCGTCCGGGTGGCGGGCGAGGACCCGGTCGAGCAGCTCCACGCCGGTGTCCATGCTGACCGGCAGGTCGTGCGCCGCGACGACCCGCGGCTCGGTGCCGAGCAGCTCGCGCACCGCGGTGGTGAAGCCGTCCCGGCGCTCGGCCGCCCGGAAGTCGCCGGGCTGCAGCGCGCCCGCGAAGACGGGCCAGCCCGACGAAGGTCGAGAGGCCCGTCTGCGCGCCGATCGTGGCGGCGGCCTCGGCGAAGTCGGCGTCGGTCCCGTAGGTCAGGCCGGTGTAGCTCTCGAACGTGCTGATCACCTCGTCGGGGGTGCGCCCGGTGCTGAACCCGTTCGACACGAGCTTGTAGAGGTAGGCGTAGACGGCCGTACCGAACCCGGCCGTGACGACGGCGGCGGGGACGACGAACCGGGCGAGGTTGCCCAGCAGGTGCTCGTCCGGCGCCACGGGCCGCGCCCGCAGGGTGAGGAACAGCGTCGGGATGCCGACGGTGAGGAGGGTCAGCCCGACCTGGGTGGGGGAGTAGGGGAAGCCGAGCCCGATCATTGTGACGGCGAGGATCACCACTCCCTGCGTCGCGACCCGGGCCAGGAACAGGTACATCGACGTCGGCGACGTCGCGGGTGACGGCGCTGCCGCTGCGCATCGCCACGCCGACCTGGGCGCCCTTGAGCGCGCGGGCGTCGTTCACGCCGTCGCCGATCATGCTGACGTGGTGGCCCTGGCGGCGCAGCCAGGCGACGATCCGCTCCTTCTGCTCGGGGGCCACCCGCCCGAACACGGTGGTGCGGGCGACGAGCCGGTCCAGCGCCGCGTCGTCCGGACCGTCCAGGTCGGCCCCGGTGCGTGGCTCGCCGGCCGGCAGCCCGGCCTGCGCGGCGAGCGCGGCCACGGTGCGCGGGTCGTCGCCGGAGAGCACCTTGAGCGTTAGACGTTGGTGCGCAGGATCGTCCCGTAGGTGCGCGACGTGCCGGAGACGGGCGTGTTCGCCTCGCCGGCGCGCCGGCGGGCGGCCGCCTCCGCCGTGGTCAGCCCGGCGGGCGCCGCCACCCGGGCCCGTGCGTCCATGGCGCGGACATTAGGTCAACGAGCTGTGTGCGACGTGATGAGCACAGCGAAGGTGTTCGCGGTGACGACGAGCGCGATGCCGAGCCAGTCGAGCGCGGCGAGCGTCTCACCGAGCACGACGGCGCCGATGCCCGCGGCGAACACGGGGCTGACGCTCATGAAGAGCCCGAAGGAATGGGCCGGGACACGGCGGAGCGCCAGCAGGTCGGTGAGGAACGGGACGGCCGACGACAGCAGGCCCGCGGCCGCGGCGCAGGCGAGCGCGCTCGGGGTCGGCGGGTGCGCGAGGAGGACGGCGATCCCGATCGGCACGTAGACGAGTGCCGACACCGCGCCGGCGGCGGCCGAGCCCTCCAGGCCCGGCGCCCGCCGGCCGACGGTGCGGTTGAGCAGGATGTAGGTCGCCCAGCAGAAGGCCGCGAGCAGCGCGAGGCCGATGCCGACGTAGTCGCTCGACGGCTGCGGCCTGGTGAGGAGCACGACCCCGGCCGCGGCGAGCACCGCACAGCCCAGCGTGGCGTGGCGGCGGACGCCCGCGATGGCGACGGTCAGCGGGCCGAGGAACTCCAGAGTGACCGCGAGCCCGAGCCCGATGCGGTCGATCGCCGTGTACAGCGAGAGGTTCATGGTGGCGAACACCGCGGCGAGCCCGAGCACGGGCCACCACTGCTGTCGCGTGAACGATCGCAGTCGCGGCCGTCCGACGGCCAGCAGCACCACCCCGGCCACCCACTGGCGTACCGCCACCACGCCGACCGGTCCGATGACGTCGAAGGCGAGCGCACCGACGGCTGCCCCGGTCTGGCTGGACAGGCTGCTGGCGAGCATCAGCCCCACGCCCGCGGCACGGCTCGCGGTGGCCGGCGTGGCCGCCTGCGGCCGGCTGTCGGTGTTCATGCGATCAGAATGCGTGCCGGCAGCCCATCTGCAAAATGCATCGATCGCCACGGCGATACGCTTGACGCATGGATGTGGAGTTGCGGCACCTCCGCTGCCTCGTCGCGATCGTCGACGCGGGAGGGTTCACCGGCGCCGCCGCGGCACTGGGCGTCACGCAGCCGTCCGTGTCCCGGGCGCTCGCCACGCTGGAGGACGTGCTCGGGGTGCGGCTGCTGCGCCGCACCAGCCGGGAGGTCGTGCTCACCGCGGCGGGGGAGCGGGTGCTGGGCCGGGCGCGCCGGGTGCTCGCCGAGGTCGAGGACCTCACCCGGGAGGCGCGCATCGGCCACACGCAGCTCCGGCTCGGCCACGCGTGGGCAGCCCTCGGCGAGCACACCGTCGAGCTGCAACGGCGCTGGGCCGCGGCGCACCCTGACGTGTCACTCCACCTGGTGCGTACCAACACCGCGACAGGAGGGCTGGCCGAAGGCGCCTGCGACATCGCGGTGGTGCGTGCCCCGCCCGGCCCGACCCGGCTCGACGCCGGCCGCTTCGACAGCGCCGTCGTGGGACTGGAGGCCCGCTACTGCGCGCTCGCGGCGGACGACGCCCTCGCGCCGCGCCGGCAGCTGCGCCTCGCCGAGCTCGCCGACCGCGTCCTCGCGGTGGACCCGCGCACCGGCACCACCACCGTGGAGCTCTGGCTGCCCGCCGCGCGTCCGGAGGTGGAGGAGACCCACGACGTCGACGACTGGCTCGCCGTCATCGCGAGCGGTCGCTGCGTCGGCGTCACCGCGGAGAGCACCCTCACCCAGTACCGGCGGCACGGCGTGGTCTTCCGCCGCCTGCGCGACGCGCCACCGGTGCCGGTGCGGCTCGTCTGGTGGCGCGACGACCCGCACCCGGCCACCGGGGACATGGTGGGTCTCCTCGCGGAGCTCTACCGGCGGCGGGTTCGCACGAACGGCACTCTGGCCCCATAGGTCATGGCGCATAGATGCGGTTGATGCCATCCATCCCGACTATCTGTTTCCGGTCCGACCGCTCACTTCCTACCGTGCGATACATGCGGATCGTGGTGTGCCGGCTCGACGAGTTCCCGCCGGGTGAGCGGCGCATCGTGCAGGCGGGGCGTCGGTCGATCGGGGTCTTCCGCGTAGGGGATCGCTTCTACGCCATCAACAACTACTGCCCCCACCAGGGCGGGCCGCTGTGCCTGGGCCGGACGAAGCCGTGGGTGAGCTCCTCCGGGCCGGGGGAGTTCGTGCTGGCCGAGGACGACGCGTTGCTCGCCTGCCCCTGGCACGGGTGGGAGTACGACCTCGCCACCGGCCAGTCCTTCCTCGGCCCGGGGGAGCCGCCGGTGCGCACCTACGAGGTGTCGGTCGAACCGGAGGAACCCGAGGTCGAGCGGCGCGGCGGCCGGGTGCCCGGGCCGTACGTCGCCGACACGTTCCCGGTGCACGTCGAGGATTCCTACGTCGTGGTCGAGACCACGCCCCGTCCGGCGGCGGCGCCGGGCGTACGAGCTGCCGGAGGTGCGCGATGACGAGCACGCTGGAACGGACCGCCGGACCTGCCAACCGGACGGGCCACACGATCGTCGACACCGACATCCACCCGCACGCGCTCGCCCGCGACATCGTCCCGCGGCTGTCGGCGGAGCACCGCAGGCGGTGGGAGATGTTCGGCAGCCGCGTGCCCGGCCCGCCCGAGATCTACCCGCGGGTGCGCAACTCCGGGTTCCGGCTCGACTCCTGGCCCGAGGGCGGCTTCCCGGGCAGCGACCTGCAGATGACGCGCGACCAGCTGCTCGACGAGTTCGGGATCGACCACGGGGTCCTCATCCCGCTGCAGGGCCACAGCTGGGGTGTGGAGCAGTCGCACTACGCCGCGGCGCTCTGCGGGGCCCTGAACACCTGGCTGGCCGAGGAGTGGCTCGACCGGGAGCCGCGGCTGCGCAGCTCCATCGCCGTCCCGATCGAGTCGCCCGACCTCGCCGCCGAGGAGATCGCCCGCCGCGCCGGCGACCCGCGGTTCGTGCAGGTGCTGCTGTCCACGGGCGGCGAGTCCGGCTTCGGGGTGCGCCGCTACTGGCCGATCTACAAGGCGGCCGCCGAGGCGGGGCTGCCGATCGCCGCGCACACCGGCGGGCTGGAGCAGCACCGCGGTGCCGGCTGGCCGTCGTTCTACCTGGAAGAGCACGTGTGGAACGGCAACACCATGGCCTCGCTCCTGATGAGCATGCTCTGCGAGGGGGTGTTCACCGAGTTCCCGACGCTGCAGGTGGTTTGCGTGGAGGGCGGGATGGCCTGGTCGGGCCCGCTGATGTGGGCGCTCGACGAGGCGTGGCGGCAGCTGCGCGAGGACGTGCCGCACCTGCGCAAGCCGCCGTCGGAGATCTTCCGGGAGCACGTGTGGTTCACCACCCAGCCCATCGAGGAGCCGGACGACCCGCGCCAGCTGGAGACGGCGATCGCGCACACCGGCATGGGTGACCGGATCATGTTCGCCTCCGACTACCCGCACTGGGACTTCGACTCGCCCCGGCAGGCGCCGAAGCTGTTCCCGGCCGCGTTGCGGCAGAACATCATGGGGGCGAACGCCTGCCGGCTGTACGGGCTGCCGGAGCGGGAGGTGGCGGCGTGACCGCCGTGCAGACCGCAGTGATCGACACGGATGTCCACTGCGCCCCGAAGGCCTTGTCCGACTTCTCGCCCTACCTCGACGCGTACTGGCGCGGCTACATCACCGAGGGCGGGCTCGCGCTCTCGCCCACGCAGGGCGGGGCCTACCCGCCGGCGGTGCCGACGAGCGGCACGCCCGCGCCCACGTCGGTGGACGACCTGCGAGAGGGGTTCCTGGACGTCGCCGGGCCGCAGCTCGCCGTGCTGAACTGCACCACGTCGTTCCACTGCAACCGCAACCCGTACTACGAGGCTGCGCTCTGCCGGGCGGTGAACGACTGGCTGGTGGCGGAGTGGCTGGAGCGCGACGACCGGCTGCGGGCGAGCATGGTCGTGCCCACCCTGGACACCGCCGCGGCGGTGGCCGAGATCGAGCGGATCGGCGACCACCCGCGGATCGTGCAGGTGTTGCTGCCGGTGCGCACGGATGCCCCGTGGGGCAACGTCCGGTACCGCCCGCTGCTGCGGGCCGCGGCCGAACGCGGCCTCGTCGTCGGGTTGCATGCCTGGGGCCGGATCGGCAACGCCCCGACGTCGAGCGGGATGACCCACACCTATCTCGAGGACTACCTCGCGAACTCGCAGATCATCGCGCAGGCGCAGGTGACCAGCCTGATCACCGAGGGCGTGTTCGCGCAGCTGCCGGACCTGCGGGTCACCTTCCTGGAGTGCGGCTTCTCGTGGCTGCCCACGCTGCTGTGGCGGTTCGACAAGGACTGGAAGGGCGTGTGGCGCGAGGTCCCGTGGCTCGACGCGAAGCCCTCGGAGACCGCGCGGCGGCACCTGCGGTTCACCACGGCCCCGGCCCAGCTGCCGCGTGATCCCGGCCAGGTGCGGGAGGCCCTCGACCTGCTCGACGCCGGCACGATGCTGCTGTACGCGAGCGACCACCCGCACGACCACGGGTCCGGCGGTGAGCGGCTGCTCGCGGCGCTCTCCGCCGAGGAGCGGGAGCGGGTGCTGGGCGGCAACGCGGCCGACTGGTATTCACTCGGCTGATGCTGGAGGACTTCGCGGTCGCCGACGTCGCGACGCCGACCGGGGCGCGGATCCGGGTGCGCACCGCCGGCCCAGAAACAGCGCCAGCGCAGCCGGTGGTGCTGCTGCACGGCTACCCGCAGACCTCGGCGATGTGGCACCTGGTGGCGCCCGAGCTGGCGCGTGACCACACGGTGGTGCTCGCCGACCTGCCGGGGTACGGCGACAGCGTCGCGCGGCCGGACGCGGGCGTCGAGGCGTTCGGGAAGCGCGCGATGGCCGCGGAGATCGTGGCCGCCATGGCCGAGCTGGGGTTCGACCGGTTCGCGGTGGTCGGGCACGACCGTGGCGCCCGGTGCGCCTATCGGCTGGCGCTGGACCACCCCGACGCCGTCACCGCGCTCGGGGTGCTCGACATCCTGCCCACCGCGGACGTGTTCGCCCGGGTCGACGCCACCTTCGCCCGCGGCGCGTGGCACTGGTTCTTCCTCGCCCAGCCCGGCGACCTGCCGGAGCGGCTCATCGCCGCCGACCCCGAGGCGTTCTTCCTCCGCGGCGCCACGCCGTTCGCCCCGGAGGCAGTGGCCGAGTACCGCGCGGCCTGGTCGCGTGCCGACGTGGTGCACGCGATGTGCCAGGACTACCGGGCGGGCGCGACCGTGGACGTCGCCGACGACGAGGCCGACCGCGGGCGGCGCACGATCGACTGCCCGACGCTGGTCCTCTGGGGGACCCGTGGCCCGGTCGGCCGCGAGCCCGACGCGCTGGAGACCTGGCAGGCCTGGGCGCCCTCCGCCACCGGGTACGCGCTGGAGTGCGGGCACTACGTCGCCGAGGAACGCCCGGCCGAGACGATCGTCGCGGTGCGGGAGCTGCTCGCTCCTTCCATACTGGGCCGGTGGTGAGGCGGGCGACGTCGCTGGCGAACCTCGACCTGAACCTCCTGGTGATCCTGCGGGAGCTCCTGCGCGAGCGGAACGTCACGCGCGCGGCGAGGCAGGTCGGGATCACCCAACCCGCCGCGAGCGCGGCGCTCGGGCGGCTGCGCCGGCACTTCGGCGACGAGCTGCTCGAACGCACCCGCGGCGGATTCGTGCTCACCCCGCTCGGGGCGCAGCTCGCCACGCAGATCGAGACCGTGTGCGCCGGTGTCGAGCGGCTCTTCTCCACCGATCCCGCGTTCCGGCCGGAGGACTCCGAGCGGGAGTTCGTGGTGCTGATGCCCGACTACGTGCTCGCGGCGCTCGGCGAGGGGCTCTCGTGGGCGATGCACGAGGCGGCGCCCGGCACCCGGCTGCACGTCAAGGTCGTCCACGAGGCGATGCCGACCGACCTCCTGGAGACGCTGCGCGTCATCGACGGCATCGTCTCCGTGCCGATGCCGCGGATCCAGGTCACGGGCATCCGCGGACTGGAGCTGTTCCGGGACCGCTGGGTCTGCGTCGTGTCGGCCGACAACCCGGTCGGTGACCGCCTCGGCCTGGCCGACCTCGAACGCCTGCCGTGGGTGGTCCCGCACCACCCCGACGGCGAGTACCCGCCCACATCGCCGCTCGCGCCGCTCTTCGCCCGGCTCGCCGCACGCCCGCAGGTTGCCGTCCGGGTGGACAGCTACCAGGCCACCCCGTACTTCGTCGCGCACACCGACCGGGTCGCGGTGATGCAGCGGCGGCTCGCCATGCGTTTCGCCGACCGGCCCGACCTGCGGGTGCTGGAGTGCCCGGGCGACCCGCCGCCGATCGTCGAGACGCTGTGGTGGCACGCGAAGAACGACGAGGACGACGCCCACACCTGGTTCCGTTCGATGGTGGCGTGGGCGGCGAAGGAGGGCGACGGGTATCCACGCCGTTGATGGCGCGCATGCCAACTCGTGATTTCCGCGGGTAGGGGCCGCGTTCGTACGGTGATCGGCGGATCCGAGCGCACGAAGGGGTGTGCAATGCCCGATTCACCGGCCGAATCGGTCGATGCCCGAGACGCCCGACCCGTCGTCGACGTCGTCCCGCTGATCGAGAACCAGAAGGTCGGCCGGTTCTGGGTCGTGCTGTTCGCGGTGGCGTGGGCGGTGACCTTCCTCGACGGTTTCGACCTGCAGATCATCTCCTTCGCGGGCCGCTACATCCAGGAGTCGTTCGCCCTCAGCAACACCCAGCTGGGCACGCTGGGCACCGTCGGCGTGGTGGGCACGCTGCTCGGCGGCATCGCGATGGGCTACCTCGGCGACCGGGTCGGTCGCAAGCCCGCGATCGTCGTCTCGACGATCGGCTTCGGCGTGTTCATGCTGCTTTTCGCCGTGGCGCAGGACTACGCGCAGCTGGTGGTGCTGCGGTTCGCGACGGGCGTGTTCCTCGGTGGCGCCCTGCCGCTGGTGTGGGCCGTGGTCACGGAGTTCGCGCCGGTGCGGCTGCGTTCCACGTCGGTCGTGATCACGATGATCGGCTACAGCCTCGGCAGCGCGTCGGGTGGCCCGATCTCCAACCTGCTCATCCCGCGGTTCGGGTGGGAGGCGGTGTTCGTCGCGGGCGGCGTGGCGTCGCTGCTGGCCGTGGTCCCGGTGGTGCTGTTCCTGCCGGAGTCGGTGAAGTTCCTGGCCCAGAAGGACCTCCACCAGCACCGCATCGCCGCGATCCTGCGGCGCGCGCTGCCGGACGTCACGGTGCCCGCGGGCGCCCGGTTCGTCGTCGGCACGGGCCCGCAACGCGACCGGACCCGGTTCACCCCGGCCGGGCTGTTCCGCGGCGGCCGGCTCGCGTTGATCACCCCGCTGGTCTGGGTGGCCTACATGTGCTCGTCGGCGATCGTGTTCTACCTGGCGTTCTGGGGTCCGATCCTCAACGAGCGCATCGGGTTCAGTGTGTCCGCCGCAGCCACCCTCGCCGCGTGGACCGCGGTGGCGGGCGCCGCCGGCCAGCTGCTCATCGGGCGGTTCATCGACCACCGCGGCGCCGGCACGATCGCCTGGATGCCGCTGCTCGCGGTGCCCTGCCTCATGCTGATCGGGCTCGTCCCGCTGGGCCCGGCCGGCTACGTCGTCGTGCTGATCCTGGCCCACGTGTTCGTGATCGGCGGGCACGGCGGCATCATCTCCATCTGCGGGATCTTCTACCGCCCCGCGATCCGCGCCAACGGCGCCGGCTGGGCCACCTCGATGGCCAAGTTCGGCGCGATGCTCGGCCCCTGGCTCGCCGGGTTCGTCATGGACCACGGCCTCGACGCCCGCGGCACCTTCTTCGTCTTCGCGTTCTTCCCGCTCGCCATGGTCGTCCTGCTGGTGGTGCTGGGGCGCGTCCAGCGTGCCCTGCCGGCCGAGGCCGACGGCGCCTTGCACGCCCCGGTAGCCGCTTTGCGCTGAGCTTCCGCGTTGCGAAAGCGCCGTCGAGGCAGGGGTCTCGCCCGGGCATCGTGAGGTGCATGAGCATGACCACCCGCGCCGCGATCTGCCGGGAGCCCCGCAGGCCGTGGGAGATCACCGACGTCGAGCTCGACGACCCGCGCGCCAACGAGGTCCGGATCCGGTTCCACGCGGCCGGGCTGTGCCACTCCGACGACCACATCCAGAAGGGCGACGCCCGGATGCGGTTCCCGGTGGTGGGCGGCCACGAGGGGGCCGGAGTCGTCGAGGCGGTCGGCGACGGCGTGACCCGGGTCGCCGTGGGCGACCACGTGGTCTGCTCGTTCATCCCGGCCTGCGGATCGTGCCGGTACTGCTCGACGGCGCGGCAGAACCTGTGCGACGCCGGCAAGAACGCCGCCACGGGCGAGTTCGCGGACGGCACCTTCCGGTTCCACCTCGACGGTCAGGACCTCGGCGGGCTGTGCGTGCTCGGCACGTTCGCCGAGCGCGCGGTGGTGTCGGAGTTCTCGTGCATCCCGATCCCGGACGACATCCCGTTCGACGTCGCCGCGCTGGTGAGCTGCGGGGTGCCGACGGGCTGGGGGTCCGCGGTCTACGCGGCGGGAGTCCGGGCCGGGCAGACGGTCGTGATCTACGGCGCGGGCGGCGTGGGCAGCAACGCCGTGCAGGGTGCGCGGTACGCAGGCGCCAAGAACGTGGTGGTCGTGGACCCGGTGGCGTTCAAGCAGGACATGGCGAAGGTCTTCGGGGCCACGCACACGTTCGCCGACGCGGAGGCTGCGCACGAGTTCGTGGTGGACACGACGTGGGGTGAGCTCGCCGACCACGCGATCATCACGGTGGGTGTGCTGCACGACGAGGTCATCGCCAACGCGCTGAAGGTGGTCGGCAAGAGCGGCCAGGTGACGATCACCGCCGTCGGCAACGGGTCCCTGGTGGCCCCCGCCGGCATGCTGATCGGCTACCAGCGGCGCGTGCAGGGCGCGATCTTCGGCGCCTGCAACCCCCTGTTCGACGTCCCGCGGCTGCTCGGCCTCTACCGCTCCGGCGACCTCAAGCTCGACGAGCTGATCACCCGCCGCTACCGGCTCGACCAGGTCAACGAGGGCTACCAGGACATGCTCGACGGCAAGAACATCCGCGGCGTCATCGTCCACGAGCTCTGAGGGCCGAGCAGATGACGACCGCTCCCGCAGCACCGCTGCTCGTCGAGAACGCCCACCTGATCGGGGACGAGTGGGTTCCCGCGGCGTCCGGCGAGACGATCGAGGTGATCGACCCGGCCACCGGGGAGCTGCTCGCCCGCGTGCCCCGTGGCACCGCCGCCGACATCGACGCCGCCGTGCGCGCCGCCGAGGCCGCGTTCCCGGCGTGGCGCGACACCAGTGCCACCGCCCGAGGCGCGCTCGTGGCCCGCTGGGCCGCGCTGGTGGAGGAGCACGCCGCCGAGCTCGACCGCCTCGAATCGCAGGAGGTGGGCCGCCCGCACTGGGGTCCGCCGCCGATGCCCCGCATCCTCACCTTCATCGCCGGCCAGGCCGACAAGGTTCAGGGCCTGTCCCTCCCCACCCAGTCCCCGGACGTGCTGGGCCTGACGCTGCGCGAGCCGTACGGCGTGGTCGGCAGCGTGATCCCGTGGAACGCCCCGGGCCCGATGTTCGTCACCGACACCGGCGCCGCGATCGCCGCGGGCAACACGATCGTGGTCAAGCCGGCCGAGGACGCCCCGCTCACACCCCTCGCGCTCGCCCGGCTCGCGCGCGAGGCCGGGATCCCGCCGGGCGTCGTCAACGTCGTCACCGGCTACGGCCCCGAGGCCGGCGCCGCGCTCGCGGCCCACCCCGGGATCCGGCGCATGAGCTTCACCGGCTCGCCGCAGACGGGCGCGCAGGTGATGGCGGCGTGCGCGGCGAACCTGGTGCCGCTGCACCTGGAGCTGGGCGGCAAGTCGCCGCAGGTGGTGTTCCCCGACGCCGACCTCGACGCCGCGATCCCGGCCATGGTCGCCGGGATCACGCTCAACACCGGGCAGATCTGCGCCGCCGGGTCGCGCGTGATCGTCGACCGGTCCGTGCACACCGAGGTGGTGGAGCGGCTCGCCGAGCGCATGGCGCAGGTGAGCGTCGGCCCGTGGCACGAGCGGGTGCAGATGGGCCCGTTGATCAACGCGAAGCAGTACGGGCGGGTGCTGGACTACGTGCGGGTCGGCCAGGAGGAGGGCGCCGAGCTCGTCACGGGCGGCGGCCGCCCGCCCGGCCCGGTCTTCGAGCGCGGCTTCTTCGTGGAGCCCACCCTCTTCGACGGCGTGGCCCCGGACATGCGGATCGCGCGCGAGGAGATCTTCGGGCCGGTGCTGTCGGTGATCCCGGTCGACGGCGAGGCGGAGGCCCTCGAGGTCGCCAACGGCACCGACTACGGGCTCGTCGCCTCGGTGTGGACCCGCGACGTGGGGCGGTCGGTGCGGATGGCACGCGGGCTGCAGGCCGGGCAGGTCGTGGTGAACGCCGCCCTGGGAGCCGGCGTGATCGGCGGGCCGTTCGGCGGCTACAAGCGCAGCGGCTTCGGCCGCACGATGGGAGCGGACGCGGTGCTGGAGTACACGCAGGTGAAGACGGTGTCGTTCCGTGGGTAAGCCTGTGCGCCTGCGGGTGCTGATGGAGCCCCGCCACGGTGCCCGCTACGAGGAGATCCGGGCGCTCGCGCTGGCCACCGAGGCGGCCGGCTTCGACGCGTTCTTCCGCTCCGACCACCTGATGGGCGTCGACCCGAACGACCCGTCCTACCGGCCGACCGACTGCTGGACGACCCTCGGCGGGCTCGCGCGGGAGACCACGCGCGTGCGGCTGGGCGCGTTGGTGGGGGCGGCGACGTTCCGGCAGCCCGGTGTGCTCGCCACGATCCTCGCCTCGGTGGACGAGATGAGCGGCGGGCGCGTGGAGCTGGGGCTCGGCACGGCCTGGTACGAGCGCGAGCACTCGGCGTTCGGGATCCCGTTCCCGCCGCGGGCGGAGCGGTTCGACCGGCTGGAGGAGCAGCTGGCGGTGATCACCGGGTTGTGGTCGGGGCCGGGCTTCTCCTTCGCCGGCGAGCACTACCGGATCGACGACAACCGCACGCCGCCGCGGCCGACCCAGCGCCCGCACCCGCCGATCATCGTCGGGGGCAGCGGCCCGAAGCGGACCCCCGCCATCGCGGCCCGGTTCGCCTCGGAGTTCAACGGCGCCCTGACGGCCGGTGGGGGTGCGGAGGGGCTGCGCGAGCGGTTCGCGGGGTTCGGCCGTGCCTGCGAGGCGATCGGGCGCGACCCGGCCGGCGCGCGGCTCTCCGCGGTGCTGCCGGTCGCGTGCGGGGCAACGCCCGCCGAGACCGAGCGCCGGGGCTCGATCATCGGGTCGGAGCTGATGCGGGCGAACGCCGCGATCGGTTCGCCGTCAGAGGTGACCGACCGGATCGGGGAGCTCGCCGATGCCGGCGCCGACACCGTCTACCTGCACATCTACGACATCCACGATCTCGACCACATCGCGCTGATCGGCGCCGAGGTGCTGCCGCACGTCGCGCTGGACAGAACAGGGGCATCCGCATGAGCATCACGACGCGTGCCGCGATCGCGCGGCAGCCGCACACCGGTTGGGAGCTCGTCGAGCTGCAGCTGGACGAGCCGAAGGCGCACGAGGTGCGCGTGAAGTTCGCCGCCGCCGGGCTGTGCCACTCCGACGACCACATCACCCAGGGCGACGCCCCGGTGCGGCTACCGGTCGTCGGCGGCCACGAAGGTGCGGGCGTCGTGGAGTCGGTCGGCCCGGACGTGCGGCGGGTGAAGCCGGGCGACCGGATCGTGTGCTCCTACATCCCGGCGTGCGGGGCCTGCCGGCCCTGCTCCACGGGCCACCAGAACATGTGCGTGAAGGGCCTCAACGCGGGCACCGGGATGTTCCTCGACGGCACGTTCCGGTTCCACCTCGCCAATGAGAACGGTGGCGAGGAGGACCTGGGCGGTTTCTGCACCGTCGGTTCGTTCTCCCAGTACGCGGTGGTGTCGGAGTGGGCGTGCATCCCGCTGGCCGACGACATCCCGTTCGAGATCGGCGCCCTCGTGGGCTGCGGTGTGCCGACGGGCTGGGGTTCGGCGGTGTACGCGGCGGGTGTGCGCGCGGGCGACACCGTGGTGATCTACGGCGCGGGCGGTGTGGGCAGCAACGCCGTGCAGGGCGCCCGGTACGCCGGCGCGAAGAACGTGGTCGTGGTGGACCCGGTGGAGTTCAAGCGGGACATGGCCAAGGTCTTCGGGGCCACGCACACGTTCGCCGACGCGAAGGCCGCGCACGACTTCGTGGTCGAGACGACCTGGGGCCAGCTCGCCGACCACGCGATCTGCACCCCGGGGGTACTGACCGGCGACATCGTGAGCGCGGCCGTGCAGGTGGTGGGCAAGGGCGGCAAGGTCACGGTCACCGCCGTCGGCAAGCTCGGCGAGAACGCCGTCACCGTGCACGCCGGGCAGATGATCAGCTACCAGCGGCAGGTGCGGGGTGCGCTCTTCGGCGACTGCAACCCGCTCTACGACGTGCCCAAGCTGCTCGGGCTCTACCGGTCCGGCGACCTCAAGCTCGACGAGCTGGTCACCCGCCGCTACCGGCTCGACGAGATCAACCAGGGCTACCAGGACATGACCGATGGCAAGAACATCCGCGGCGTCGTCATCCACGAGGACTGACGCCGTGACCGCTCCGCATTTCGTCGCGCCCGACGACGTCGACGACGTCACCGAGCTGCTGCGCGCGCAGCTGGAGGGGCTGACCGGGCGGTCGCCGCTCTACGCCGACCACCTCGCCGAGCACGGCGTCACCCCCGCGGTGTTCTCCACGCTCGACGACCTGCGCAAACTGCCGTTCACCACCAAGCAGATGCTGCGCGACTCGCAGGCCGCGGCGCCGCCGCTGGGCCGGCACGCCGGCGTGCCGATGAGCGAGGTCGTGCGGGTGCACGCGTCCACCGGCACCACCGGGCGGCCCAGCTGGGTGGGGGTCACCCGCCGCGACGCCGCGTCCTGGACCGACATGGTGGCGCGCGCGTTCCGCACGATGGGCGCCACGCGTGAGGACGTCGTGCTGCACGCCGCGGGGCTCACGCTGTTCGTCGGCGGGCTCCCGATCCGCGACGCCCTCGAACGGATCGGCTCCACCCTGGTGCCGATCGGGACCGGGGCGTCGGAGAAGGCGGTGCTGGCGCTCGAGACGCTCGGCGTCACCGCGCTGCACTCCACGCCGTCCTACGCGCGCTACCTGGCCGAGTACATCCGAGGGCTCGGCCGGGACCCGAAGGAGTTCGGCCTGCGCAAGGTGTTCGTGGGCGGCGAGCCCGGCGGCGGTGAACCGGCGTTCCGCGCGCACGTCGAGAGCGAGTGGGGCGCCCCCGTCACCGAGGGGCTCGGCAACGCCGACATGGCGCCCGTCCTGTTCGGCGAGGCGCCCGGCAGCGGCGGGATGCGGTTCACCGGTGGCCGCCACGTCGTCGTCGAGCTGATCGACCCGGAGAGCGACGAGCCGGTCGGCGCCGAGCCCGGCGCGACGGGCGAGCTCGTCTACACCGGGGTCGACCGGGAGTGCTGCCCGCTCGTGCGATTCCGCACCCGGGACCGGGTGGTCGTCACCGGCCGCGCGGCCGACGGGGCGCCGCTGATCCGCTGTGTCGGCCGCACCGACGACATGCTGATCGTGCTCGGCGTGAACGTCTTCCCCTCCGCAGTGCGCGACCTGGTGCAGACCCTGCACCCGCGCACCACCGGCGCCGTGCAGATCGTGCTGCCCGCGGCCGGGCCGCGCGTCGAGCCGCCGCTGCCGGTGGAGGTCGAGTGGGGCGAGCAGTCCGGCGACCGGGAGCAGCTCGCCCGTGACGTCGAGGCGCTCATCCGCAGCCGGCTCTCGGTGCGCGCGGCCGTCACGCTCGTGCCGCCCGGCTCGCTCGAACGCTCCGAGATGAAGTCCCGGCTCACCCGTCTCGCCGGCTGAACGGAGGTACTCCTGTGTCGAACGTGATCCTCGATCCCACCGGCGGCGCTCCCGCGGTCGCCGCTCCGTTCGCGCCCGCAGCCCGCCGGCGGGACCTCGCGGGCGCCCGCGTCGGGCTGCTGGAGAACACCAAGCAGAACGCCGCGCTGCTGCTCGACGAGGTCGGCAAGCTGCTGGTGGCCGAGCACGGGGCCGGCGCGGTCACGCTGATCCGCACCAAGCAGGCGTTCGCGCTGCCTGCCCCCGACGAGCTCGTCGCCGAGTACGCCCGCGAGTGCGACGTCGTGGTCACCGGTGTCGGCGACTGCGGCTCGTGCAGCGCCTCCGCGGTGGCCGACGGCGTCGGGTTCGAGCGGGCCGGCCTGCCCGCCGCCGTGATCTGCAGCGACGCGTTCGGCGCCACCGCGGACGCGATGGCGTCGCTGCGCGGTGCCCCCGGCTACCGCTACCTCACCACCCCGCACCCGGTGGCCATCCTGACACCGGACCAGGTGCGGGAGCGGGCGGCGCAACTCGCCGGTGCGGTGGCTGCCCTGCTCACCGGGGACGGCAGATGACCGACTTCTACCCGGACGCGGCGCAGGCCGCGATCGAGCACTGCTACGAGCAGGACTGGTCGGACGGGCTGCCGCTGGTGCCGGCGTCGCGGTCGCTCGTGGACCGGTTCCTCGTCACCACCGACCGGCCGCCCGAGGAGGTGATCGGGCGGCTCGCCCAGGTCGACCGCGAGGTCACAGTCGAGCTGGCCGCGATCAACGCGGCCATGGCCGGATGCCGGCCCGAGTACTTCCCGGTCGTCCTCGCGGCGTGGGACGCGCTCATGCGGGAGCGGGCCACCGGTGGCGGAGGCTGGCAGTCGACGAGCGGGCCCGCCCCTCTGATCGTGGTCAACGGCCCGGTGCGCGAGGAGCTCGGGTTCAACTCCGCGGGCGGCGTGTTCGGGCCCGGCTTCCGGGCCAACGCCACCGTCCCGCGGGCGATCGGGCTGATGGTGCGCAACGCGCTGGGCATCCGCCCGCACGTGTTCGAGCAGGCCACGCAGGGGCTGCCCGGACGATGGTCGATCTGCGTGGCCGAGAACGAGGAGGAGAGCCCCTGGGAACCCCTCTCCGTCGAGGCCGGGCTGCCGGCAGGCACGTCCGCCGTGTCGGCCACGCTGCTGCGCACGTCGGAGTTCGTGGACAACCGGCACACCAGCGACGCCGAGCAGCTGCTCGCCGACTTCGCCGACACCATCTCCCGCACCGGTGCCTGGATCTTCCGGCACGCCTCGGCCGGGATCGTGTTCTGCCCGGAGCACGCCCAGCTGCTCGCCGGTGCCGGGTTCGACCGGGCGAAGGTCCGCGCGTGGCTCGCCGAGCGCTGCGGGCGCCCGGTGGCCGACCTCGCGAACGTCGGCAAGGACGGGCTCGGCGACAACGGTGTGCGACATGCGAGCGGCGAGCGCCCCGCGGGCTTCGACCGGATGCTCCCGGACGGGGAGCCCAACCACCTGCTGATCGCCGTGGCCGGGGCCCGCAACGCGGGGATCTCGATGGTGATGCGCCTGTTCAGCAACTGGTCCGCGACAGCAGTCGCGGTTGGAGGGAAACGACCTGATGAGTGACACCGTCCGCGCCGCCGTGCAGGTGGCCCCGCGGCAGATCGAGCTGCGCGAGTTCCGACGCCCGACGACCGGCCCGGACGACGGCCTGCTGCGCGTGGAGGCCAACGGCATCTGCGGCAGCGATGTCGAGTCGTACCGGGGCCACCTGGGAATGGGCCGTGGACCGACGATCCCGGGACACGAGCCCATGGGCATCATCGAGGAGATCGGCGACCGCGCGGCGGAGCGCTGGGGCGTGCAGCCGGGGGACCGGGTGGCCCTGGAGGTCATCGTGCCGTGCCGGTCCTGCCACGACTGCCTGACCGGCCGCTACCAGGCCTGCCGCAACCGCAAGTACGGGCACGGCGTCACCGGGATCGACGTGGCCCCGTCGCTGTGGGGCGGGTTCGCCGAGCACCTCTACCTGACGCCGGGCGCCGTGCTGCACAAGGTGGACAAGACCCTGCCGGCCGAGCTGGCGGTGATGTTCAACCCGCTCGGCGCCGGCGTGCGCTGGGCGGTGCACCTCGGCGAGGTCGGGCTGGGCGACACGCTGCTGGTGCTCGGTGCGGGGCAGCGCGGCATCGCCTCGGTGATCGCCGCACGGGCCGCCGGCGCCGGGACGATCATCGTCACCGGTCTGGAGTCCGACGCCCACAAGCTCGCCCTCGCCAGGGAGTTCGGGGCCGACCACACGATCGTCGTCGACGGGCCCGACGCGGAGGACACCGTCGAGCGGGTCACCGAGATCACCGGCGGCGCGATGGCCGACGTCGTCCTCGAACTGACGCCGATGGCGGCCGCCCCCGTCACGCACGCCCTGCTCGCCGCCAAGCACGGCGGCCGGGTGGTGCTCGCCGGGCTCAAGGGCGGCGCCGAGGTGCCGCTGAAGACCGACCTGATCATCAACCGGGCGCTCACCGTGCGTGGCGCCTACGGGGTGGACGCGCGCGGCTACGCCGAGGCGATCGCGATCATCGAGTCCCGCCGGTTCCCGCTGGAGAAGCTGCACACCCACACGTTCGGCCTGGACGACACCGAGCTCGCGATCCGGACGCTCGCCGGTGAGGTGCCCGGCGAGGCCGCGGTGCACGTGTCCGTCCACCCCCACCTGTAGAGGAGTCCGCGTTGCTCGTCGACGCCCACGCCCACCTGCTGCCGCGCGACTACCCGGCCGACGCGCCCGAGTGCTTCCCGCGGATGGAGCCGGTCGACGGCGACTCCGCGCGGCTCCTGCTGTTCGGGGCCGTGCGGTTCCGCGCCCGCGACGCGTTCTTCGACGCCGAGCGCCGGATCGAGGAGCAGGACGCCTCGGGCGTCGACGTCGAGGTGATCAGCCCGATGCCGCCGCTGCTGCGCTACGACCTGCCCGCCGCCGACGGGCTCTCCCTCGCCCGGCACGTCAACGAGTTCGCGGCGGAGCTGTGCGCCGCCGCCCCGGACCGCCTCGTCGGGCTCGGCATGGTGCCGATGCAGGATCCGGACGCCGCGGCGTCGGAGTTGAAGGCGATCCGGGACCAGGGGCTGCGCGGGGTGGAGATCGCCTCCAACGTGCTCGGCGCCTCGATCGGCGACGAGCGGTTCCTGCCGTTCTTCACCGAGGCGCAGCGGCTCGACCTGTCGGTGTTCGTGCACGCGATGCCCGCCGCGACCGACCGGCTGCCCCGCTCGACGGCGGGCACCTACGTCGTCGGCCTGGAAGGCGCCCTCGCGGCGGCGTCGATCATCGCCGGCGGCACCGCCGCCGCCTGCCCGGACCTGCGGATCTCGTTCAGCCACGCCGCCGGCGGTTTCCCGCTGATGGTGCCGAGGGCGCAGTACTTCTGGGGTGGCACCTGGAACGAGGAGCCCGCCGTGCCGGAGCGAGCCATCGCGCACGACGACGGCCCGTCCCCGCTGGAGTACGCGCGCCGCTTCTACTACGACTCGATGGTCTTCGACCGGCGCGCCTTGAGGTACCTGGTGGACCTGCTGGGCGCCGACCGCCTGCTTGTCGGCTCCGACTTCCCCGCGATGCCCCGCGAGGAGCCGGCCGGCCGCACGCTGCGCTCCCTCGACCTGGCACCGGAGGTGCTGGAACAGATCACCTGGCACAACGCCTGGAGCTGGCTGGGCATCGACCCGCCGCAGACCCGATAGGTGGCTATCGGCGGGGGGAGAGGGCGCGGGTGATCGCCCTCGACGCCTGCTTCAGCACCGCCGCCAGTTCCCGGGGGCGCGCGGTCTCGGCCTCGACCACCACGCTGATGGCGGCGGTGACCTCGCCCGCCGGGTCCAGCACCGGCACCGCGACGACGAGGTCGGGCATCGTGATCTGCCCGCGCGCCACCGCGACCCCGGTCTGCCGGATGCGGGCGAGGGAGCGGCGCAGCTCGGCGGGGTCGGTGACCGTCATCGGGTTGAACCGCTCCAGGGGTGCGCGCAGCACCGCCTCCTGGAAGTCGGGCTCGGAGTGGGCCAGCAGCACGAGCCCGGTGCCGGTGACGTGCATCGGCCACCGGTCCCCGACGCGGCTGGTCACCGGGTTGCGCACCCGCGCGCGGATCGCCTCGACGTACACGACCTGCATGCCGTCGCGCACCCCCAGGTGCACGTTGCCCCGGGTGATCTGGTGCAGGTCCTCCAGGTGCGGGAACGCGGCCTCGCGCAGCTCCAGGCCCCGTGGGGCCAGCGCGGACAGCTCCAGCAACCGCAGCCCCACCGAGTAGCGGCCGGCGCTGTCGCGTTCGAGCGCACCCCAGTCGACGAGCTCGCGGGTGAGCCGGTGCGCGGTGGGCAGGGTCAGCCCGGCCCGCCGCGCGATCTCGGAGAGGGACAGGCAGCGGTGGCGCGGCCCGAACGCGTCGAGCACCGACAGGGCGCGCCCGGCGGCGGTCTGGCGCGCCGTCCCGGATCCGGGTCGAGTGGCGGCCCGGGGTGGCGCCGGGACGTCCGGGCTGAGGGTCATGTCGCACCTCCGGTGTGGTCGGCGGGTGGTGGGTGGCTGCGTCACGTCAGGTCACGTCACGGGCCGGGCGGGGTGACCAGCCCTTCGCGGATGGCGACGAGTGCGGCCTGGGTCCGGGAGGTCAGCTGCAGCTTCGCGAGGATGTGGCTGACGTGGGTGCGTGCGGTGCGCTCGCTGATGTAGAGCTCGGCCGCGATCTGGTGGTTCGACATGCCGCGGGCCACCAGCGCGAGGATCGAGCGCTCCCGTGCGGTGAGGGAGGCGAGGCCCGTGGGCGGCGAGACGAGGCGGCGGGTGAGGCGGCCGGCGACGGTGGGGTCGAGGTGCACCTCGCCGCGGTCGGCGGAGCGGATCGCGGCGGCCACCTCGTCCGGGTCGGCGTCCTTGAGGAGGTAGCCGGCGGCGCCCGCCTCCAGCGCGGCGTGCACCCGCTCCAACTCGCCGAAGCTGGTGAGCACGACCACCCGCACGCCCGGGTGCGCGGCGAGCACCGCGCGGATGGCGGCGATCCCGTCCATCCGCGGCATCAGCACGTCCATGAGCACGACCTGGGGGAGCCGGCCCTCGGTGGCGAGCCGTTGCAGCTGGTCGATCGCGTCCTTCCCGTCCACCGCCTCGGCGAGGACCTCGATGCCGTCGGCGCTCTCCAGGTAGGCGGCCAGCCCGCGGCGCACGACCGCGTGGTCGTCGACGACGAGCACGCCGATGTCGCCCGCGGGCCCCGGCCGGGCCTCGCTCACCGCGCCGTTGCTCACCGCGCGGGACCCGGTCCGCCCACCGGCACGCACACCCGCACGCGGCACCCCCGCCCACGGTCGTCCGTACTGCCGATCTCCATCGATCCGCCCCATCGCCCCGCTCGCTCCCGCATCGACACCAGGCCGAGCGCCCCGGCCCGTACCTGAGCGGTCAGCCCGCTCCCGTCGTCGCTGACCTCGACCACCACGCGGTCCGGCGGCCCGCTGGTGCGGATCCGCACCGACGCCCGCGTCGCCCCCGCGTGCTTGACGACGTTGTGCAGCGCCTCCTGCACCACCCGGTAGAGGTCTTCCTGCAGCTCGACCGGCAGGTCGCCGACATCGAGGCTGAGGTCGACGTCCACGTCGATGTCCAGCCCGGACGTGCCCCGGACCGACTCGGCATGGCTGCGCACCGCGCCGGCGAGGCCCCGCTCGACCAGCTCCACCGGGTGCAGTTGCAGCACGAGGCCGCGCAGGTCGGCGAGCGCGGTCTGGGCCAGGTCGAGGAGCTCGTCGGCCACCGCCTGCACGCGCTCGGTGCGGATGGTGCGGCCCGGAGCGACCTGCGCCTGCAGCGCCTTGGCCTGCATGCGCATCGAGAACACCTGCTGCACGACCGAGTCGTGCAGCTCGCGCGCGAGCCGGGCGCGCTCGGCGAGCTGGGCATCGTGCCGGGACCGGGAGAGCAGGTCTGCCGAGTCGACGGCGGTGGCGGCCTGGTCGGCCATCGCCTCGAGGAACTCGACCTCCTCCGTGCCGGGCGCCTCACCGGGCTTGTAGAAGGCGTTGAGCACGCCGACCGCCCGGCCGCGCACCACCAGGGGCACGGCGGCGAAGGCATCCCACGCCGGCGCGCCCATGATGCGGTGCAGCGGCTCCCACGCCGGGTCGGCCATGATCACGGCCTTGCGGTGCGGCACGACGATCTGCCGGCACGACTCGAACGCCTCGACGAACATCATCCGCGCGCCGAGGCGCCGGCAGTCCTCGAGCCGGTCGGTGAAGTCCTGCGCGTCGGTGAAGCCGGCCTTGCCGACCACCCGCATGGTGCCGCCCTCGACCCGCAGGATCTGCACGGCCGCGATGTGCTCGGCCTGCACCACCTCGTTCGCGACGACGTCGAGGGTGACGCTGAGCGAGGCCGCGTCGGCGACGCTCGATGCCGCGCGGGCGATGGCGGCGAGCCTGCGCTGACCGCGCCTCGCCTCCTCCGGCTCGATCGCGTCGACCGGGTCGAGCGCACCTCCGCATTCCGGGCACCTCGAGCCCGCCGCGATGCGCTCCTTCTTCGCGAGCACTTCCGCCACGCCGACCCCTTCGTCTGCGTTTGACTGCCTCCGCTTCGCTCCGGCGGGGCTCTGTGTTCCGACCGTGATCGTGCCAAGTCTCACCATTGCGGGAGCCCGGTCACAAGTGCTGCGGGCCGCTGCGCCGATGTCGTCCGCGGCGGCCCATGCGTCCTAGGACATATGACCGACATGTGTCGCCGGCGGTGGCTGCGGCCGAACATGTCTTCCGCCCCGCGAAACCACACTGCACCCCGCGTCGCCCCTCACCGAGGCTGAGCGGGCGCCTGGGGGTGAGCCCGGTCACCGCGCTGTGGCTGATCCCTGCCCTCGGGCCCGCTATCGAACGGGAGTCCTACGTGAGACGACGCACGCACGCGGCGCCGCTGCCGAGGCCGTTGAGGCCTCTGCTGCTCGCCGCGCTCCTGCTCCTCGCCGCATGCGGGGGTGGCGGTGGTGGAGCGGCCGGTCCGGCCGCGCCCACCGGCCCTCCGCAGCGCGGCGGCGAGGTCACGGTGCTGGAGAACGCGTCGTTCGCCGGCGGCTGGCCGACGGGTCTCGACCCGGCCACGAACACCACGGGCGGCGCCAACATCTCGCAGATGAGCGCGATCTACGGCGGGCTCTTCCGGCTGCAGGCCGCCGATGACGGCACGGGCGCCGAGGTCGTGCCCCACCAGGCCGAGGGTTACGAGCTGCTCGACGAGGGCCGGACCGTGCGGATCACGGTCCGGGAGGGGCTGCGGTTCACCGACGGCACCGCGTTCGACGCCGAGGCCGTGGCGTTCAACTTCCGCCGGGCCGTCGACTCGCCGTGCACGTGCTCGCCGACCTGGCCCCTGGCCGAGAACGGCATCACCACCGACGGCCCGCGCACGGTCGTGCTGACGTTCACGCGGCCGTTCGCCGCGGTGATCAACGCCTTCCCGGCCACGAACGTCAACTGGATCGCGTCGCCGACGGCCCTCCAGCAGATGGGCGAGGAGCAGTTCGCGCTGAAGCCGGTGGGGGCGGGCCCGTTCGAGGTCGTGTCCAACCAGCTCAGCTCGGAGCTCGTGCTCGAACGCAACGCGGAGTACTTCAAGGAAGGTCTGCCCCGCCTCGACCGGCTCACGTTCCAGTCGATCGGCGGTGACCAGCCCGCCTACCAGGCACTCCTGGCCGGGCAGGCGCAGGCCTACGAGGGCCTCAACACCACGCCGCTCCTGGAGCAGGCGCAGTCGGCGGGCCGGCTCAGCGTCACCGTGCAGCCCCCGACCTCGCCGTACGTGGTGCAGCTGAACACGCAGCGCGCACCGTTCGACGACCAGCGGGCCCGGGAGGCGATCTACCACGCCACCGACTTCGCGGCGATCTCGCAGGGCCTGTTCCGCGGCCGCTACCCGGTGAGCCAGAGCTTCACCGGCCCCGGCGGGCTGTTCCACCACGAGGCCGTCGAGGGCTACCCGGCTCATGACCCCGAGCGCGCCCGGCAGCTCGTCGCCGAGCTCGGCGGGATCACCGTGCGGCTCGGCACGCTCCGCGGTTACGTGGCCGAGCAGGTGATGACGGCGCTGCAGACCCAGTGGCAGGAGGCCGGCATCACCGTCCAGATCGAGAGCTACGAGCTCTCCACGCTCATCCAGGAGTTCCGCTCGGGCGAGTGGGACTCGATGCTGCAGACCGCGGGAGCCTGGGACCCGGCGGCCGGGGTCGGCGTCGGCTTCCGGTTCTCCTCGGACTCGCCGTTCACCGGCGTGCGCGACCCGCAGCTCGACACGATGCTCGACACGGCGGAGGCCACGGTCGACCCGGCGCAGCGGGAGCAGCTCTACGTCGACGCGGGCCGCTACATCAGCGACCACGCGTACGCGCCGTTCGGGCTGGCGTTCGCCCCCGCCAACCTCGCCACGGAGGGGGTGTACGGGCCCGGGCTGACCACGATGATCCCGCCGATCGTCGTCAACACCGGCGTCCTCTGGGACGAGGTGTGGAGGGCTCAGCAGTGACAGCGGTCCCGACCCGCCCCGTCCGATGGTCCGCACCGCCGAGCCTGCGGCTCGCCGGCCGGCGGCTGCTGATGGTGGTCCCGATCATCCTCGGGGTCAGCATCCTGACCTTCTGGGTGCTCGATCTGATCCCGGGCAACGCCGCGCAGCAGCTGCTCGGCCCCGAGGCCACCCCCGAGCAGATCCAGGCACTGGAGCTCGACCTCGGGCTCGACCGGCCTGCCGTGCTGCGCTACCTGGACTGGCTCGGCGGCGCCGTCACCGGTGACCTCGGCACCTCGCTGGTGAACAGCCAACCCGTCACCGGCCTGATCGCCGAGCGGATGGCCGTCACCGCCGAGCTGGTGGCGCTCGCCTTCGCCGTCTCGCTCGGGCTGGCCGTGCCCGTGGCGCTGCTGGCCGCGTACCGGCCCAACCAGCTCTTCGACCGGTTGAGCATGCTCGTCAGCATCACCGGGCTGTCGGTGGCCAACTACGTCCTCGCGCTGCTCCTGGTGCTGGTCTTCGCGGTGCAGCTGACGCTGTTCCCGGCCATCGGGTTCGTCCCGCTCTCGGAGGGAGTGGCAGGCAACCTGCACTCGCTGACGCTCCCGGCAGCCGCGATCGCGTTCCCGCTGTTCTGCTTCTACACCCGCTTCCTCCGCGGTGACCTGGTCGACCAGCTGCAGGGGGAGGACTACGTCACCACGGCCCGGGCCAAGGGCATCGGGCCGTGGCAGGTGCTCCTGCGCCACGCCTTCCGCAACTCGGCGTTCGGGCTGATCACCGTGGTCGGGCTGAACCTCGGCACGTTGCTCGGCGGCACCGTGATCATCGAGCAGATCTTCGCGCTCCCCGGCATGGGGCAGCTGATGCTGCAGGCGATCAACACCCGCGACTCCACCGTGGTGCAGGGCTGTGTCGTGGTGTTCGCCGTGGTGGCCGTGCTGGCCAACCTGGCCGCCGACCTGCTCTACGCCGTGCTCGACCCGAGGATCCGCTATGGCAGTCGTTGAGGCCGTGCCCGTGCCCGCCGAGCCCCAGGAGGCTCGGCGGTCGGCGAGCCTGGCGCGCAACCTGGAGATCGCGCTGCCCACCGCGGCGCTGGCGATCATCGTGGCCGCGTGCTTCCTCGGCCCGCTGGTGCTGCCGGTGCCGCCACCGATCGGTGGGAGCGTGCTCGACTCGTACCTCGACGCCGGCTCGCCGGGGCACCTGCTGGGCACCGACCCCAACGGCAACGACATCCTCTCCCGGATCCTGCACGGTGGTCGCAGCTCGCTGGTGGTGGCCGTCGCGGTGAACGTGCTCGGGCTGCTGGTCGGCGGCACGCTCGGGGCGCTGTCGGGCTACGTCGGCGGCGCGGTCGACACGGTGATCATGCGGGTGCTGGACGTGCTCATCGCGTTCCCGTCGCTGGTGCTCACCCTGGCCGTGGCGCAGAGCCTCGGCGCGAGCCAGACCAACACCGTCCTCGCGCTCGCGTTCTTCTCGATCCCCGCGTTCGCGCGCATCTCCCGCGCCGCGACGCTGCGGCTGCGCGAGCTGCCGTTCATGGCGGCGGCGCACCTGTGCGGGACGCCGGGATGGCGGGTGCTGCTGCGCCACATCGCCCCGAACATCACCCCGCAGCTGATCACCTTCGGGATGCTGGGCATGGGCATCGTGATGGTGATCGAGGGGGCGCTGTCCTTCCTCGGGCTCGGCATCCCGCTCCCCGCTCCCAGCTGGGGAAACATGATCTCGCAGGGTCAGCAGAGCCTCTCCGCGACACCGATGCTGGTGGTCTGGCCGTGCGCGGCCCTCTTCGTCACCGTGCTCGCCTTCAACCTGCTCGGTGAGACCCTGCGCGCCCGGTGGAGCGGCCGATGACCGCGGGACGGGTGGTGACCGGCGCGGAGGCGCCCGCCGATGAGGCGCGGGCGGCAACGCCCCTGCTCGAGGTGACCGACCTGCGGGTGCGCTTCACGCGGGCCGGCCGCGCGGTCCACGCCGTGAACGGGCTGTCCTACCGGCTCGCGCCGGGGCGGATGCTCGCGATCATCGGCGAGTCCGGGTCGGGCAAGAGCGTGAGCTCGCGGGCGTTGATGGGGCTGCTGCCGCCGACGGCGGACGTGAGCGGCTCGGCCCGGTTCGACGGCACGGAGCTGGTGGGCCTGTCGGAGCGGGAGATGCGCCGTCGCCGCGGCGCAGACATCGCGATGGTGTTCCAGGATCCTGCGCGCTCCCTCAACCCGACCATGCGGATCGGTGCGCAGATCACGGAGGCGATCCGCGCGCACGCGGACATGGATCGCAAGGTGGCGAAGGAGCGCGCGATCGAGCTCCTGCAGCTCGTGCGGTTGCCGGCGCCGGAGCGGCGCTTCCACGAGTACCCGCACCAGCTCTCCGGCGGGATGCGGCAGCGCGTGATGATCGCCATCGCGCTCGCGGGCCGACCGCGGCTGCTCATCGCCGACGAGGCGACGAGCGCACTGGACGTCACCACGCAGGCGCAGATCATGGAGCTGCTCGTCGAGCTGCAGGAGCGGCTCGGCACGGCGGTCATCCTGATCAGCCACGACCTCGCCCTGGCCGCCAGCTACGCCGACGACGTGGTGGTGATGTACGGCGGGCGCGCCGTGGAGCGGGCGTCGGCGGCCACGCTGTTCGCGTCCGTCCGCATGCCCTACACCCGCGCCCTGCTGGGGGCGATCCCGCTGCTGGAGCGCCCGGCGCACACGGAGCTGCCGGTGGTGCCGGGCCAGCCGCCGGACCCGGCCGCGCTGCCGGCCGGGTGCCCGTTCCGGCCGCGCTGCCACGCGGCGACGGACGAGTGCACGACCGCACCGCCGTTCGAGGAGCAGGAGCCGGGGCACTGGTGGGCGTGCTGGCACCCCGAAGGTGCCGGCACAGCAAGCGAACCGACGCCGTTCTGCGGGGAAGGCACATGAACACAGCGAGTGGGCCGGCGTCGTCCCGCGGAGGAGGCGCGCAGGGAGCGAGGAACGAGCGACCGAGCACCGGGGGAGCGGGGCGACGCCTTGAAGGCCCACGAGTCGCCGGAGCGGAGCGGAGGCAACTGAACACAGCACCGCTCCTCCAGGCCCGCAACATCGTGCAGGAGTTCCCCGTGCGCGGCGCCGGGGGGCTGCGGGGCGGGGTGGTGCACGCGGTGTCGGACGTTTCGTTCGACGTGCACGTCGGGGAGACGCTCGGGATCGTGGGCGAGACCGGATCCGGCAAGTCGACCCTCGCGCGGTCGCTGCTGCAGGCGCCGCGTCCGAAGTCGGGCGAGGTGCTGTTCCAGGGATCCGACCTCGTCCAGCTGCGCCGCCGCCGGCTGACGGCCGCGCGCCGGCACGTGCAGATGGTCTACCAGGACCCCTTCGGGTCGCTGAACCCGCGCTGGCGGGTGGTGGAGCTGGTCGAGGAGCCGCTGCTGGGGTACGGCGTGAAGGGCGCCGAACGGCGGCGGCGCCGGGTCCGCGAGCTGCTCGACCTGGTGGGCCTGGACCCGTCGGTGTTCGGCAGGCGACGGCCCCACGAGCTGTCGGGTGGGCAGTGCCAGCGCGTGGCCATCGCCCGCGCGATCGCCCTCGACCCGGCCCTGGTGATCTGCGACGAGGCCGTGTCCTCGCTGGACGTGCTGATCCAGGCGCAGGTGCTGAACCTGTTCGAGCGGCTGCGGGCCGACCTGGGGCTGTCATACGTGTTCATTGCGCACGACCTCGCGCTCGTCAAGCAGGTGAGCGACCGGGTGGCCGTGATGCACCTCGGGCAGCTGGCCGAGGTCGGCCCGGCCGAGGCGCTGTACCGCAGCCCGCTGCACCCCTACACGGCCGCGCTGCTCGCGTCCGTGCCCGGCCTGGACCCGGCCACCGGGCAGGCGCGCCGGCCCGTCCCGCTGCGGGGCGAGCCGCCGTCGCCGCTCGACCCGCCGAGCGGCTGCCGGTTCCGGACCCGCTGCACGCGGGCGCAGGAGCGGTGCGCCACGGAGGAACCGGCGCTGCGCGAGCGCGCGCCCGGGCACCGCGTGGCGTGCCACTTCCCGCTCGAGCCCGCCGGGCCCGAATCGCGACATCTGACCCGTGTCGCGCCCGACGCGTTGGCCGGACCGCGCGGACATCTGCAGGTGGAGCCCCTTCCCCGTCGTTCCTAGCATCCGAAACGGACATCCGGCATCGACGCCGTCAGAGAGTGGGTTCCCGATGCGCGTGACCTCCCCGTCCCACGACCGACATCAGGACCGACATCAGGATCGACATGAGGGTCGACGTCAGGGTCGACGTCATGGCCGATCGCGGAGCCGCGTCTTCGCCGCCCTCGCCGCGGGCGTGGCCCTGGTCCTCGCGGGCTGCGGCGGCACGGCGCCGGGCGGGGGCGCATCGGGCGGTGGTGACCTCACGCCCGTCACGTTCCTCAACGTCCTGCCCATCGAGAGCCTGACGTTCACGCCGGAGATCATCGCGCAGGCAGGCGGCTACTTCGAGCGCGAAGGCCTGGACGTGCAGTTCCAGGTGACGAGGGGCAGCGCGCAGGCGATCCAGACCGTCATCGCCGGTAGCGCCCTGGTCACCCGGGTCGGCGACACCGAGCTGATGGTGGCCGCCGGCGGGCGGAACGCCCCGGTCAGCGCGTTCGGACAGCCCTCGCAGCAAGCGACGATCCGCATGATCTCCGCGGCCGACGACCCCATCCGCACGCCCGCCGACCTGCGCGGCCGCACGATCGGCATCCCGTCGGAGGGCGGCACCAGCGAGACGCTGGTGGACACGCTCGCCAGGACCGCCGGACTCACCGACGCCGACGTGAAGAAGCAGGTGGTCGGGCTCGCCCCCGGCATCTTCGAGCTGGTGCAGCAGGGGCGCATCGACGCCTACGTGGTGGCGCTGGACACCGCTGTGACCGTGCAGCGCCAGCAACCCGACGCCGTGGTGCTCGACCCGTCACAGGTGATCGCCGGCGGCACCCAGGTCTACATGAGCTCGCAGGCGGCGATCGCCGACCCCGCGCAGCGCGACGTCCTCCAGCGCTTCCTGCGGGCGGTGCGGGCCGCCCAGGAGTCGGTGATCGCCGACCAGCCGCTCGACGCGACGCTCCAGACGCTGGGCGATGCCTACGACATCCCGATCCTTCGCCAGCCCGATGTGGCCAAGGAGACCCTGCGCCAGTACATCGCCAGCTGGCAGGCCAGCGGCGAGCTCCTCAAGATCGCTCCGGACCAGTGGTCGCGCGTCTACGACGAGGCCGAAGCGGAGCAGCTCGTGCCCGGCGGCCTGGACGCGAGTACCTGGTTCACCAACGACCTGCTGCCGGGGGCGTCGTCGTGAGCAAGCTGTCCGGCGCTGCCGAGATCGACGCAGGACGGGTCGCCGGCCCCGGCGCGGGCACGGCGGAGCTGGAGCTGCGCGACGTCGACAAGATCTACCGGGGCCGCCGCGGCGCCACCACCGAGGCGCTGCGCGGCATCTCGCTCGCCGTGCAGGCCGGTGAGTTCGTCTCGCTCGTCGGTCGCTCCGGATGCGGCAAGACCACCCTGCTGCGGATCCTCGCCGGTCTGGTCACCCCGTCCAGCGGCCACGTCCTCGTCGGCGGGCAGGACCTCTGGAAGGGCAGCGGCCGGGACCCGGCGGCGCTCGAGAAGTTCGGGATGGTCTTCCAGGAGGCCAACCTGTTCCCCTGGTTCTCGATCGAGGACAACATCGCGCTGCCGCTCAAGCTGCGCGGCGCGAACCGGCGTTCCCGGCGGGAGCGTGCCGCGGAGCTGTGCGACCTGGTCGGCCTCGGTGGGTTCGAGAAGGCCTACCCGCGGGAGCTCTCCGGCGGGATGCGGCAGCGCGCCGCCATCGCCCGGGCGCTCTCCTACGACCCGTCGATCCTGCTCATGGACGAGCCGTTCGGCGCGCTCGACGCGCTCACCCGCGACCGCATGAACCTGGAGCTGCAACGCATCTCCGTGGTCACCGGCGCCACCGTCGTGTTCGTGACGCACTCGATCACCGAGGCGGTGTTCCTCTCCGACCGGGTGGTGCTGCTCTCGCCGCGCCCGGGTCGCATCCGGTCGGTGACGCCGGTCGGCTTCCCGCGGCCGCGCTCGCTGGACGTGGAGGGCGAGCCCGGGTTCCAGGACATCGTGCGGCGGTTGCGCCGCGAGCTGGACGAGGACGGGGAGGAGGGCTGATGGAGAAAGACGAGCGCAGCTGGTTGCCGTGGGTCAGCACGCCGATCGTGCTTCTGCTGATCCTCGGGGTCTGGTCCCTCGCCGTGTCGGTGTTCGGGGTGTCGGAGTTCATCCTGCCGACCCCTGCCGATGTGGGGGAGGCGGTGCTGCGGATGCTCGCCGACTCGTCGACGTGGGGGCATGTGGCCATCACCCTCACCGAGGTGGCGGTCGGGTTCCTGGCGGCGTTGGTGTTCGGGCTCGTCGCCGGGGTGGTGCTGGGCCGGGCGGAGTGGTTGGAGCGGGCGCTGCGTCCGGTGCTCGTCGCCGTGCAGGTGGTGCCGAAGGTGGCGTTCATCCCGCTCTTCGTCATCTGGTTCGGCTTCGGCGTCACCAGCAAGATCATCATGGCCGCCACGCTGGCCTTCTTCCCGATCATGCTGAACGTGATGCTCGGGGTCCGCTCGGTCGAACGCGGCCACCGCGACGTCATGCTCGGCCTCGGCGCCCGGCGCTGGGCCACCTTCCGCGACCTCGAGCTGCCCAGCACGTTGCCGTACGTGTTCGCGGGCATGGAGGTCGCCGTCGTGTTCTCCGTGATCGGCGCGGTCGTGGGCGAGTTCCTCGGCGGCAGTGAGGGCCTCGGCTACCTCGTCGTGGTGAGCCTGAACGCCCTCGACGCGCCGCAGCTGTTCGCCGTGATCCTGCTGCTCGCTGCCCTCGGCTGCCTGCTGTACGTGGTCGTCAACGGGGCGAAGCGGTTCGTCATCCCGTGGCACGAGTCGGTGCTCGGCCGCGACACACCGTGAGCTCGATCCGTTCGGGGGAGGAGAGATCCATGTTCGAGGCGATGGTCGACCCCACTGCCGGCCCGTCCGCTGCATCTTCTGGCACCGCGAGCGCCGCACGGCCGGCTCGGCTGGACGGGCTGGTCGTCGGTCTGCTGGCGAACCCGAAGCGGAACGCCGAGCAGATCCTGGACGCCGTCGGCGAGCTGATGGCCGCCGAGCACGGCACCACGGGCGCGGTGCGAGCGCGCAAGACCAGCATCACCGACCCGGTGCCGCCGGAGACGCTGGCCGAGCTGGCGGAGCGGTGCGACGTCGTGCTCATCGGCGTCGGCGACTGCGGCTCGTGCAGCGCGGCCGCCGTCGCCGACGGGATCGCGTTCGAGGCCGCGGGCGTGCCCGCCGCGGTGATCTGCACCGACGCGTTCCGGGTGAGCGCCGACGCGATGGCCCGGCTGCAGGGCAGCCCCGGATACGCCTACGTGTCCACCCCGCACCCGGTGGCCCCGCTCGACGGCGACGGTGTGCGGGAGCGCGCGCGGCTCGTCCTGCCGGAGCTGGTCGGGCTGCTCACGGAGGCGCCGGTTCCCGCGGCGGTGCCCAGGTGACCGCGAGCGCGGTCCCGCACGATGCTGTCGAGGAGGACGCGGCACGGCTGCGCTATGCCCGCGGCGCCATCGAGCACGCGTACGGGCAGGGCTGGACCGACGGCCTGCCGATCGTGCCGGTGACCGCGGACCTGGTGGAGGAGTTCCTCGCCACGACGCCCCGACCGCGCGACGAGGTTGTGGCCGCGGTGGCGCACCTGGGGCGCGAGTGCACCGTCGAGCAGGCCGCGGTGAACGCCGCCATGGCCGGCTGTCGGCCGGAGTACCTGCCCGTGGTGCTGGCGGCGTGGGACGCGTTGATGCGGCAGCGGGTGGTCACCGGCGGCGGCTGGCAGAGCACCAGCGGCCCGGCGCCGCTGATCGTGGTGAACGGCCCGATCCGCGCCGAGCTCTCCATCAACTCCGGCGGCGGGGTGCTCGGGCCCGGGTTCCGGGCCAACGCGACGATCGCCCGCGCCGTCGGGCTGGTCGTGCGCAACGTGTTCGGGATCCGGCCGCAGGAGCTCGAGCAGTCGACGCAGGGCATCCCGGGCCGGTTCACGCTGTGCATCGGCGAGAACGAGGAGGAGAGCCCCTGGGAGCCGCTCGCCGTGGAGCTCGGGCTCGCGCCGGGCACCGACGCGGTGTCGGCGATGTTGCTGCGCACCTGCGAGTTCATCGACAACCGGCACACCTCGGACCCGGAGCAGGTGCTGTGGGACATCGCCGACACGGTGGCGCGCACCGGCGCCGCGATCGGGCGCCACTCCTCGGCCGGCCTGGTGCTCGGCGTCGAGCACGCCCAGCTGCTGGCCACGAACGGGTTCTCGAAGGCCGACGTGCAGGCCTGGCTGTCCGAGCGCGCCTTCCGCACCCACGCCGAGATGGACCTCGCCGGCAAGAGCCTGGCCGGGCAGGAAGGGCCGGGCGTCGACGAGCACGGCCTGCACGTGGTGCCCGACCCGCAACAGATCCCGATCGTCGTGGCCGGGGCGCGCAACGCCGCGATGTCGATGGTCGTGCGGCCGTTCGGTTTCGGCGGCTGGTCGCGCACCGCCCACCCCGTCCAGCGCGTCACAGGAGGTTCCACGTCGTGACCATCGACGAGAGCGCACTCGCCGGTCTGCGCAACACCCTGGAGGCGGACGACTACCGGATGGCGGTCACCGAGTCAGGCGACCGCGTCGAGGTGACGATCACCGCCGGGGCGGAGGCGTGCGACGACTGCCTGGTCCCCAAGCCGATCATGCGCAACATCCTGCACGCGGCGCTCGGCGTGCCCGAGGACGCGATCGTGCTGGTCTACCCGGCGGACGCGAGCTGATCATGTCTCCTCCGTTGCTCGACGTGCGCGACCTGCACGTGCGGTTCCCGACGCCGGACGGGCCGATCCAGGCCGTGTCCGGGGTGTCGTTCAGCGTGTCGGCGGGCGAGACCCTGGCCGTGGTCGGGGAGTCGGGCTCGGGCAAGAGCGTGTCGTCGCTCGCGGTGCTCGGGCTGCTCGGCGGCGGCCGCGTCACCGCAGGCTCGATCCGGCTCGCGGGGGAGGAGCTCGTCGGCGCCGACCCGGAACGGCTGCGTCACGTGCGCGGCGCCGAGATCGCCATGATCTTCCAGAACCCGATGAGCTCGCTCGACCCGCTGTTCACGATCGGGGACCAGGTGGCGGAGGCCTTGCGCGTGCACCGCCGCATCTCCCGCCGCGCCGCCCACGCCCGCGCCGTGGACCTGCTGCGGGAGGTCGGTCTCCCCGACCTGCCGCGGCGGGCCCGCTCCTACCCGCACGAGCTGTCGGGCGGCCAGCAGCAGCGCGTCATGATCGCGATGGCGCTGGCCTGCGAGCCCGCGCTGCTGATCGCCGACGAGCCCACCACCGCGCTGGACGTCACCGTCGAGTCCCAGATCCTCGACCTGCTGCGCCGCATGCAGCGCGACCACGGCACCGCGCTGCTCTTCGTCACCCACGACATGGGCGTGGTCGCGGAGATGGCCGACCGGGTGCTGGTGATGTACGCGGGACAGGTCGTGGAGCAGGGCCGGGTGGCCGACGTGCTGCGCGACCCCCGCAACCCCTACACGCGAGCCCTGATCGAGTCGATCCCCACGCCGACCACGCCACGCGATCTGCCGATGCCGGCCATCGCGGGCAACGTCCCGCACCCGTCGGATCTCCCCGGCGGGTGCAGCTTCCACCCGCGCTGCCCGTCCGTGCTGGACCGGTGCGCCACCGACGACCCGCCCCTGCTCGATCTCGGTCCGGGCCGGACGAGCAGGTGCTGGCGGCATGACCCCGCGGCGGAGGTGGCCCGTGTCGGGTGATCCACTCGCCGGAGTGGCCGTGCAGCCCGGGGCTCCCGATCCCGCCCCGCTGTTCGAGGCCCACGACCTCGTCAAGCACTTCCGGACGCGCCGCGCCGTCGTGAAGGCGGTGGACGGCGTGTCGCTCGCGATCCCGCGCGGTCGAACCGTCGGCCTGGTGGGCGAGTCCGGCTCCGGGAAGTCGACGGTCGCGCGGCTCGCGCTGCGGCTGCTCGACCCGACGGCGGGCCGGCTCTCGTTCGACGGCGTCGACCTGCTGCGCGCCTCCCGCCGCGAGCTGCGGGCGCTGCGGCGGCGGATGCAGATCGTGTTCCAGGACCCGTTCGGCTCGCTCAACCCGCGGATGCGCGTGGTGGACGCCGTCGGCGAGCCCCTGGCGGTGCACCGGCTGGCCCGCGGCCGCGAGCGCACCGACCGGGTGGTGGAGCTGCTGGAACGGGTCGGGCTGGGCGCCCGTGACCTGCACAAGTACGCCCACCAGTTCTCCGGCGGGCAGGCGCAGCGGATCGGGATCGCCCGCGCGCTGGCCACCGGCCCGGACCTCATCGTGTGCGACGAGGCCGTGTCGGCCCTGGACGTCTCGGTACAGGCCCAGGTGCTGAACCTGCTCAAGCGGCTGCAGGCCGAGCTGGGCCTGTCCTACCTGTTCATCGCCCACGACCTGAACGTCGTGCGGTACATGTCCGACGAGGTCTGCGTGATGCACCTGGGGGAGATCGTCGAGCGCGGCGACGGCGACGCGCTGTTCGCCGAGCCGCACCACCCCTACACGAAGACGCTCGTCGGTGCCGTGCGTCAACTCCCCGGCCCGGAGGGGACATGATCGGCTACACGCTGCGCCGGCTGGGCTACGGCCTGGTCGTGATGGTGCTGGTCACCGTGTTCGTCTTCGTGATCATGCGGCTGGTGCCGGGCGACGCGGTGTCCCTGCAGCTGCAGGAGACCGGCGTGAGCGCGGAGGAGGCCGCCGCGCTGCGGGCCCAGTTCGGCCTGGACGCACCGGTGTGGGTGCAGCTGGGCGGGTGGCTGGCCGGTGCCGTGCAGGGCGACCTGGGCACCTCGTTCTACGGCGGCGAGCCGGTCACCGAGCTGTTCCTCGCCCGCGTCCCGGTCACGCTGCAGCTGGGCCTGCTCGCGATCGTCATCGGCGCCCTGCTCGGGATCGGGTTGGGCATCGTCGCCGCCGTCACCCGCGGCACGGCGGTGGACGCCGCCGTGCGGGTGTTCGCGGTGGCGTTCCTGTCGGTGCCCAACTTCGTGGTCGCGCTGCTGCTGCTCACCATGTTCGCATTGTGGTTCGCCTGGTCGCCACCGATCGTCTACGCCGGCCCGGGGGAGGACCCCGCGGGATGGCTGCAGCAGATCGCGATTCCCGTGCTCGCGCTCGGCACCGGCGGGATGGCCGCGATCGCGCGCATGACCCGCTCGTCGATGCTGGAGTCCCTGGGCTCGGACTACATCCGCACGGTGCACGCCAAGGGGGCGCGGCAGCGCACGGTGGTGTTCAAGCACGCCCTGCGCAACTCGACGATCGCGGTACTCACGCTGCTCGGCCTCGAGCTCGCCACCGTGCTGGGCGGCACGGTGATCCTCGAGCAGATGTTCGCCATCCCCGGCACGGGACAGCTCATCTACCAGGCCGTCCTCGACCGCGACTACCCGGTGGTGGTGGCCTGCACGATCTTCTACGCCGGCCTGTTCGTCTTCACGATCATCGTGATCGACCTGCTGTACGCGCTGGTCGATCCGCGGATCCGCACCGGAAGGGCGCTCTCGTGAATCGGGACGCGGTACGGCGCTTCGTCCGGGCGCAGCCGCTCGGCGCGATCGCCCTCGTGCTCATCACGGTGTTCGTGTTCGCCGCCGTCCTCGCGCCGTGGCTCGCCCCGCACGACCCGCTCGAACAGTTCCGCCGCAACATCCTCGAGGAGCCCTCGGCGCAGTTCCTGTTCGGCACCGACGACCTGGGGCGCGACGTGCTGAGCCGCGCGATCCACGGCGCCCGCACGTCGCTGCTGGTGGGCGTCGCGACCACCGCGGCGAGCCTCGTGCTCGGCACCGCGATCGGGGTGATCTCCGGCTACTTCGGCCGCGCGGTCGACCTGGTGCTGCAACGCGTGATGGACGCCGTGCAGGCCGTTCCCGGCATCGTGCTGCTGCTGTTCATCGCGGTGGTGCTGGGCCCGTCGGTGCGCAACACGGTGATCGCGCTGACGGTGGTGATCACGCCGTCGTTCAACCGGATCGCCCGCGGCGAGACGCTGCGCATCCGCGAGGAGCGCTACGTCGAGGCCGCCAGGGCCACCGGCGCGGGCGTCCCGCGGATCCTGGCGCTGCACGTGCTGCCCAACCTGCTCGCCTCGGTGCTCACGCTGGGCAGCCTGATCTTCGCCGGCGTGATCATCGCGGAGTCGGCGCTGTCCTTCCTCGGCATCGGCGCCCCGCCGCCCACGCCGTCCTGGGGCGCGATGCTCTCCGAGGGCGTGCGGTACGTCGAGCGCGCCCCGTGGATCATCCTCGTGCCCGCGGTGCTGCTGTCGCTCGCGGTCTTCAGCTTCAACCTGCTCGGCGACGCCCTGCGCGACCACCTCGACCCGCGCCTGCAGCGGCCCGCGGTCGACCGGGCCGCCCGCCGCTGGTGGGGGCGTGGCCGCCCACCCGCGGGGCTCGCGCCCAGCCTCGCGCGTCACGACAGCCTCGCGCGTCACGACAACTGAAGAGGGGAGCAACGTGGAGATCACGCTGGAGGGCAAGGTCGCCCTGGTCACCGGGGCGGGTCCGAACATCGGCAGCGGCATCGCGCTGGCACTGGCGCGCTACGGCGCCACGGTGGCGTGCAACGACATCGACCCGGCCGCCGCCAAGACCGCCGTGGACCGGGTCGAACGCAACGGTGGCACCGCGATCGCGATACCGGGCGACGTCACCGACGAGGAGCAGGTCACCGGGTACATCGGCCGGGTGGTCGAGGAGTTCGGGAAGATCGACATCCTCGTCAACAACGCCGCGCTGCTCGGCGGCAAGGGGGTGCTCGACGAGAGCACCGAGTTCTTCGACCGCGCCGTCCGGGTGGCGGCGCTGGGCAACTTCCTCAACACCAAGCACGTCGGCCGGCACATGGCCGAGCGCGGCATCCGCGGCTCGATCGTCGCGATCTCCTCGTCCAACGGGTGGTCCGGTTCGGCCGGGGTGATCGCCTACGCGTTCCACAAGGGCGGCGTGAACAACTTCGTCCGGGCCGCGGCCATGGACCTCGCCCCGTACGGCATCCGCGTCAACAGCTTCACCCCCACCGCGCCGACCCCGGACAACCCCGAGCTGATCAAGGAGCGCGGTGCGGGCGGCGTGCTGGAACGGCCCCGGGCACACGGCATCGGGGGCGAGACCGGCGACGAGGAGTGGCGCCGCCCGTCCCGCTTCACGGGGCAGCGTCCGCCGCTCGTGCCGATGGGCACGACCGGCACGCCGACCGACATCGGGCACGCCGTCGCCTGGCTGTGCTCGGACTACGCCCGCCTGATCACCGGCTGCGACTTCGTCGTCGACGGCGGGGCGCGGGCCAAGAACTTCGCCTACGCGCCCGCGCCGGCGGCCGACCTCGCCGGGCCGGTGCCGCTGCTCCCCCTGGACGTCACCGGCGAGCTGGACCAGGAGCTGGCATGAGGCCCGTCGACCGCAGGACGTTCCTGCTGGCCACCCTCGCCGCGTCGGGCGCACTGGGGCTCTCGGCGTGTGGCGGCGGTGGGCGCGGCCGGTCGGGTCCGGTCGGGGACCCGCGCCCAGGCGGCAGCCTCGTGGTGCAGCAGACGTCCGAGGTCAGCCGCGGCGTCAACCCACTGACGACCAGCGACCCGACCACGATGGGGATCATCTCGGGAACCGTCTACGGCAAGCTCGCGGAGTTCCGGACCGGCCCGGACGTGAGCTCGCTCGAGATCGTGCCCGACCTCGCCGAGTCCTGGGAGATCGCGCCGGACGGGCTGACCTACACCTTCCACCTCCGGCAGGACGTGCGCTGGCACAACGTCGCGCCGGTGAACGGGCGTCCGTTCGTCGCCGACGACGTCGTGGCCACCTTCGAGGGCTTGAAGCAGGCGACGGGCGTGCACACGTGGATGATCGAGCCGGTTACGAGCATCACCGCCGCCGACGACCACACCGTCGTGTTCAGCCTCGAACGGCCCTACGGCCCGCTGATGGAGTACTTCGCGTACCACTTCAACATGATCCTCCCGAGGGAGGGCGTCGAGGGGCAGTACGACCTGGAGACCCAGGCGATCGGCACCGGGCCGTTCATGCTCGACTCGCACACCCCCGACGTGGAATGGGTGCTCAAGCGCAACCCGGACTACTTCGTCCCCGGCCGGCCCTACCTCGACGAGATCCGTCGCCCGATCCTCTCCGACACCGCGGCCATCACCGCGGCGCTGCGCAGCGGCCGGCTCGACGCCGGCATCACCAGCGACGTGAACGTGGCCGAGGAGTTCAAGTCCCGAGGCGGCTTCACGGTCACCGAGACGCCGGGTGCCCCGATCAGCATCTACCTCAACCCGACGGTGAAGCCGCTCGACGACATCCGGGTGCGGCAGGCGGTGATGGAGGCGGTCGACTGGGTCGGCATGGGCGAGAACATCCGTGGCCACTTCAACCTGACCTCCCTGCTCCGACCGGACACCAGCGCCGCCGCCCTGACCCGCGACGAGGTTCTCCGGCTACGCCCGTTCGACCCCGCGCACGCGCGGGAGTTGCTCGCCGAGGCGGGTCTGCCGGGTGGGTTCTCCACGTCGCTGCTCGTGCAGCGCGTCGACGACGAGGACGTGCGCGAGGCGCAGTGGATGCAGGCCGACCTCGCCGAGGTCGGTATCCAGGCGGAGATCGAGATCGTGGACCCGGCCACCGGCATCGACCGGCGCCGCAACCACGACTTCGCGATCACCAAGGCCCTGCGGGGCGTACACCTGCCCGACCAGGTGTGGCGCGACTTCGCGCCGGACTCGATCGAGAACTACGCCCTCGTCGACGACCCGGAGCTCAACCGGCTGGTCGAGCAGTCCCGTGCGACGGTCGACGACGCCGCGCGGACCGACATCTACCGGCAGATGCAGACGCGGATGGAGACCGAGATCCGGCAGGCGTTCTACCCGATCCAGAAGTTCGACTACGCGATCGCGAACGAGCGGGTGCAGGGCCTGTGGCCCAGCCCGATCTACCAGGGCCGCCGCCTCGCGGACGTGTGGCTGGCCGACAGCGAGGCATGAGTGCGACACAGGACAGATGACGTATCCCGCCCGGGTCCGGGCGCGGGTGCGGATCCTCGGCCGTCCTGCTTGTATCAGCCCGAATTCGGCTCCCGGCCCGAATTCGTCAGCGTCCGAAGGAGTGCGCAGCCGTGACAGCAGCACCGGCCACCGGCCCGTCCCGCAGAAGCATCTTCGCGGCGAGCTTCATCGGCACGTCGATCGAGTGGTACGACTACTACATCTTCGGCACGGCAGCCGCCCTGGTGTTCGGCTCGCTGTTCTACCCGGACTTCTCCCCGGTGGCCGGCACGCTCGCCGCGTTCGCCACGTTCGCCGTCGGGTTCGTCGCCCGCCCGCTGGGCGCCGCGGTGATCGGCCACTTCGGCGACCGGATCGGCCGCAAGTCGATGCTGGTGCTCACCCTGCTCCTCACCGGCGGCGCCACGTTCCTCATCGGCGTGCTGCCCACGTTCGCCGCCATCGGCATCGGCGCCCCGATCCTGCTCGTCACGCTGCGGCTCGCGCAGGGCTTCGGCGTCGGCGGTGAGTGGGGCGGCGCGGTGCTCATCGCCACCGAGCACGCCTCACCCCGCAAGCGCGCGCTGTACGGCAGCTTCGCCCAGTTCGGCGTGCCGGTCGGCGTGCTGACGTCGAACCTGGCGTTCCTCGCGGTGTCCGGACTCTCGAACGAGGACTTCCTCGCCTGGGGCTGGCGCATCCCGTTCCTGCTCAGCATCGTGCTGGTGGTCGTCGGCTTCGTCGTGCGCAGCAGGCTGCAGGACGCCCCGGAGTTCGAGCAGATCAAGCAGGAGCGGGCCACCAGCAAGGTGCCGGTGGCCGAGCTCGTGCGGCGCCAACCCCTGCTGCTGACGCTCGCCAGCCTCGCCTCGATCGCGCCGCCCGCCGTCGGCTACACGGTGATCGTCTACATGCTGACCTACGGCACCGCCGTGGTCGGCTTCGCCCGCCCGACGCTGCTCACGCTGATCCTGCTCTCGACCATCGTGTGGATCGCGACCATCGCCGCCTCCGCCGTGCTCGCCGACCTGTACGGGTCGAAGCTCGTGTTCACGATCGGCGCGCTCACCGCCGTGGTGTGGCCGCTGCCGATGTTCCTGCTGGTGGACACCGGCAACGCGGGGCTCGCCCTGCTCGCGTTCTGCGTGGCCGCCATCGTGCAGGGGATCATGGCCGGCGCCCAGGGCGGCCTGTTCACCGAGATCTTCGACGTCCGGGTCCGCTACAGCGGCATCTCCATCGCCTACCAGCTCGGCGGCATGATCGGCGGCGCCGTCACCCCGATCGCGGCCACGGCCCTCTTCGCCCGGTACGGATCGTCGACGGCGGTGGCGCTGTACGTCACGGCGCTGTGCCTGGTGAGCTTCGCCGCGGCGCTCGCGCTGCGGGTGCCGGGCCAGGCGCCGGTCGGCCCGGCGATGAAGGCGATGCCGGCCGACGGGTGACCGGGGCGGTGGGTCTCGTGCCCTCGCCACGAGGCACCCCCTCGACCCGGCGTGACGCCGATCGATCGTTGCGAGGTCGGGCTCCACGCCCCCGCCAGGGCGCTCCCGCGGATCTCGGACCGATCAACGAGCGTTGATCATCGCGAGATCCGTCTGAGCGCCCACGGCGGGGCGTTCGCAGTGACATCGGACCGATCACCAGCCGATGAAATTCCTAGATGACCTTGTCGGCCCTGATCCTCGCAGTGACCCATTCCGGATTCGGCCCGGCGAAGCCGGGATAGGGCCCTCCGACGTACTTGTGCGACAGCTCGTCGATCAGCGTGCCGTCGGGATCGTCCTCGAGGGATGCGGTGCCCTGCACCTGGACGCTGTCGTACGGGTTGGCCGGATCGAACACGGCCACGGCGGCCCGTGGGTCGCGCTGCAGGTTGGCGGTCTTGCGGCGGCTCCTGGGGAGCGCGAACAGGAGGTCGTCGCCGTCGCGCTGCACCCAGACCACCGTGGAATGCGGTCTGCCGTCGGATTCCAGGGTGGACAGAACGGCGAAGTTCGGGCCGTCGAACAGGATGCGTGCCTTGTCGGTGAGCGGCGCCATCGGATCTCCTCCGTGGTGGGCTGAACGGCGGCCGGAGAACGACCGCGACCGTTCCTGATGGCCGGCACGCTATGCCGGAGCACCGACAATTCCGTGCGCACATCTCGATTCGCATGATCGCGCCGAGAAGCACGCCACTGCTCTCCTGTCCATGCTCCTGTGCTGCTCGGCGCGGTCACCCGGCTGGCGGAGGCGGTCAGCCCAGCGGGCGCAGCTCCGGCGGCACCGGGATCTCCACCAGGCGCGGGCCGGTCGTGGTCGCGACCGCGCCGAGGGCGGCCTTCAGCTCGCGAGCGCTGGACACGTGGCAGGCGGGTACGCCGTAGCCTTCCGCGATCTTCACCGCGTCCAGGTCGGGCAGGTCGAGGCCCGGTGCGTTCTGCACGCCCAGGTGGTCGACGAAGCCACGCAGGGCGCCGTAGCCGCCGTTGCGCAGCACGAGGAAGGTGACCGGCAGCTGGTGCTGCGCCGCCGTCCACAGCCCGGCGATGCCGTACTGCGCCGCGCCGTCCCCGAGTACCGCGACGACCGGTCGCGTGGGGTCGGCCAGGGCCATGCCGACGGCGGCGGGCAGCCCGAATCCGAGCCCGCCGGCGGCGGGGAAGAGCAGCGAGCGGGGTTCGCGCAGGTCCAGGTGCGTCCAGAACTGGGCGGTGTTGGCGGTGGACTCGTTCACGAGGCGCGCGTTCGCCGGGAGCGCCTCGACCAGGGTGGCGAACAGGGCGTCGGCCGGGAACGGGGCCTCGTCGGGCAGCAGGGTGTCGGGGACGGTGCGCCGGTCCGGGGCGGCGCGGTCCGGGTCGGCCGGCAGGGCGGAGAGCAGCTGCCCGGCGATCGCGGCCACGTCACCGACCAGGGCGTCACCGAAGGGGGCCCGGGCCGCCGATCCGGGGTCCGAACCCACCGCCACGAGCTCGGTGCCCTCCGGGAGCCACGGGCCGGGCCGGTTGGCGTGGTAGCGGAACACCGGCGCGCCCAGCACGAGCACGAGGTCGTGGCCGGCGAGGTGCTCGGCTACGCCGGTGATGCTCGACGGCAGCACGCCGCGCCACTGCGGGTGCCGGGTGGGGAACGGGCAGCGCGGCGGCGTCGGCGCTGTCCACACCGCGGCCCGCCACCGCTCGGCCAGTGCCACGACCCGGCCGAAGGCCCGCTCGTCGTCCACCTCGGGCCCGACGACCAGGGCGGGCGTACGGGCCGCGGCCATCCGCCGCGCCAGCTCGTCGATCACGTCGGGGTCGGCCGCGCCCGCCCAGCGCACCCGGCGTGCGGGCAGCATGGCCACGGCGTCCGGGTCGGTCGGCCGAGCCCAGTCGTCCATCGGCAGCGACACGAACACGGGCCCGGCGGGCGGCAGTGTGGCCCGGTGGAACGCCTCCGACAGGGCCCGCGGCACGTCCTGCGCCGTGGCCGGCTCGTAGGCCCACTTGACCTGCGGCTCCGGCACCCGGACGAGCTCGGGCTCGCCCAGCACGGCGTTCAGCCCGACCATCGAACGGTTCTGCTGGCCTGCCGTGATCACCAGCGGGGTGTGGCTCGCGCGGGCGTTCGCGAGGTTGCCCACGGCGTGGCCCAGACCGGCGGCGGAGTGCAGGTTCACCAGCGCCGGCCGGCCGGTGGCCTGGGCGTACCCGTCGGCCATCGCGAGCACGGCGCCCTCGTGCAGGCCGAGGACGTAGCGGAAGTCGGGCGGGAAGTCGTCGAGGAACGGCAGCTCGTTGGAACCGGGGTTGCCGAAGACGGTCGTCAGTCCCCAGGAACGCAGGAGCTCGTGGACGGTGTCGCGAACGGTGGCCACAACCGGATCCTCCCCGTGCATCCGCGGTCGATGAAACCCGTCGGCGGGGCCGGGCTCGTGCTCGACCCCGCCGACGGCGCTGTGCGGCGGTGCCTAGACCGTGGCCTTCGACCGCCAGCCCGGCTGGTAGCTCTCGCGGACGATGTCCGCGTACGGGGCCGGGCTCACGACGGCGCGCACCGCGAGCTGCTCGTGCGGCTGGACGGTGGTCTTGCGGGTGCCGCCGTCCGGCTCGCCCCAGATCACCTGCACCTCGGCGCCCAGCGGGACGTCCGGAGCCACCGTGGCCAGCGAGAGGACCTTCCGCTCGTTGGCGCTGAAGCCGGTGAAGAGCGACAGCCCGACGAGGGTGCCGTCGGAGTCCACCACCGAGTCGTAGTTGGACGGCCCGTAGTTGGCGTTGGGCAGGTCGAAGAACTGGTAGTCGGGGCCGTCCGCGATGGGGGAGGCGAGCAGCTTCGCGACGTCGTCGGCGTTCCAGGCGAGCGTCACCTTGCGACGCTGCTTCTCCGGCTCGATCGCCGCGAGGGCCTCGCGGCCGACGAAGTCGTGGTCGAACTTCACGAACGAGCCGTAGCCCATCTCCCACGGGTTGAGGTAGTAGTCCTCGATCTTGTCCGACACGAAGCTGCCGGCGATCGCGTTGGTGGACTCGTAGCCCTCGGCGGGCAGCCACTCGCGGTAGTCGCGCAGCTCGTCGCTCGTGTACACGGCGGGCAGCGGCGAGGGGATCCAGCCCGACTCGAGCGTGTTGCACGCGTAGGCGCGCGACCCGCACGGCTCCAGCCCGAACTCGCGGCCCGCCTCGAGGATGGTCTCGCGAACCCGGTCGTAGCTGTCGTACGGTCCCCAGACCTCCAGGCCGGGGGCGCCTGCCATGCCGTGGCGCAGGGTGCGGACGTCCTCGCCGCCGATCTTCATGTGGCCGAGGGTGAAGAACCGGGTCTGCTCCACCTTGCTGCCGTTGAGCTTCTCGATGACCTCCCAGGCGCGCGGGCCCTGGATCTGGAAGCGCCACAGGTCGCGCGAGACGGCCTTGCCGTAGGGCCGCATGGGCGAGCGCTGGTCGACCTTGATGTCGACGTCGTAACCCTGCGTGGCGCGGAACTGCAGGTAGTTGGCCACCGGCGCGCGGCCGACGTAGATGAACTGGTCCTCCGCGATCCGGAAGAGGATGCCGTCGCCGATCACCCCGCCCTCCGGGGACACCGGCACGAACTGCTTGGCCGTGTCCACGGGGAACTTCGCGGTGCTGTTGATGCCGTTGTCCGTGATCAGCTTCAGCGCGTCGCGGCCGGAGATGAACAGGTTGACCATGTGGTGGCTCTGGTCGAACAGCACAGCCGTCTCACGCCAGGCGATGACCTCGCGGCGGAAGTTCGTGAACTCGGCCGGCACGACCGGGTAGATGTAGGCGCCCAACTGCGAGTTGCGGAGCAGGTCGACGGTGCCTCCTGCCTGGTCCAACACTTCCTGCAGGTTCTTCGCGCTCATGCGTGCCACCCTGTTCTGCCTCGGTACGGTCGTCCGAGGCAACGCTAGGAACGCGTGTACCCGCGCGGACACAGGGAAATGGCGCGACCGGGACGGCCACGGAGGTGTCGGTGGGCGCGTCATTTGACGTACCGGAATGATGGCGCCGTGAACGGGGACCTCCGGGTGCTGGTGGTGGACGACCACGCGGTGGTGCGGCGCGGGGTGATCGCCTACCTCGAGGTGCTCGACGACGTCGAGGTCGCAGGCGAGGCCGCCGACGGATCCGCCGCTCTGGAGGTCCTCGCCGAGCTCGCGGTGCACGGCCGGCTGCCGGACGTGGCGCTCATGGACCTGCAGATGCCGGGCATGGACGGGGTCGACGCGATCGCGGAGATCCGGCGCCGGTTCCCGACGGTGCAGGTCGTGGTGCTCACCAGCTTCGGGGAGATCGAGCGGGTGCACGCCGCGTTGCACGAGGGCGCGGCCGGCTACCTCCTGAAGGACGCGGGACCGGGGGAGATCGCCGCCGCGCTGCACGCCGCCGCGCGCGGCGAGGTGTTCCTCGACGCGGCCGTCGCGCGCCGCCTCGCCCAGGAGATCCGGGCGCCGCACAGCGGACTGCGCGCCCTCACCGCCAGGGAGCGCGAGATCCTGCGCCTCGTGGCCGAGGGCCGGTCCAACAAGGAGATCGCGGCCACGCTCGTGATCAGCGAGCGCACCGCGCGCACCCACGTGAGCAACCTGCTCGGCAAGCTGGGCCTCGCCTCGCGGACCCAGGCGGCGCTCCTGGCCATCCGGGAAGGGCTGGTGCCGCCCGGCGGATGAAGCCGGTGGGTAGGCACTGAGCTCGACCGCTCGGTCTTCCGTCGATCCCAGTCGCGGGCTAAGGTGCCTGCGGTATCAGGAAGCCTGTCATTCGGCGGGGAGGCCTCATGGAGACCGCGGCCTTGCGGCACGCGTCCGCACCGGCGCTGGGCAGCTGGCCGGCGCGGCGCGCGCGGATCGCACCGGACCGACCCGCGCTCGTGGCGGGGGAGCGGGTCGTCACCTACGCCGAGCTGGCCGATCGCACCGCCCGCCTCGCCACCGTGCTGCACGCCCGCGGGGTCCGGCCCGGCCACCGGGTCGCCTACCTCGGCGTCAACGCGATCAGCGTGTTCGAGACCTACTTCGCCACCTGGCTGCTCGGCGCGATCGCGGCGCCGCTCAACTACCGGCTCGCCGCCGCCGAGATCCGGTACATGCTCGCCGACTCCGGCGCGTCGCTCCTGGTGCACAGCGCCGACACCGACGCCCTCGTCGCCGCCACCGGTGCCGATGTGCCGGTCCTGCGGGTCGGTCCGGAGTACGAGGACGCCGTCGCGGGCGCGGAGCCGCTCGCCGCCCCGCCGGCCGTCACCCTCGACGAGCCGGCGATCCTGCTCTACACCTCCGGCACCACGGGCCGCCCCAAGGCGGCGGTGCTCACCCACGGCAACCTCACCTGGAACACCGTCAACCAGCTCGCGCACGTCGACGTGCTCAGTACGGATCGCGCGCTCTGCATCTCGCCGCTCTTCCACTGCGTCGGGCTCGGCCAGGTCACGCTGCCGACCCTGTTCAAGGGTGGCTGCGTCGAGCCGCTCGCGAGCTTCGACGCGGGCGCGGTGCTCGCCCGGATCGGCGAGGTCGGCGTCACCAGCTTCTCCGCGGTGCCCACGATGTTGCAGATGATGGTGGAGCACCCGGCCTGGGCGGCCGCGAAGCTCGACACGCTGCACACCGTCCTCTACGGCGGCTCGCCGGTGCAGGAGCGCGTCGCCAGGGCGTGGCTCGACCGCGGCGTGCAGGTGCAGCAGGGCTACGGCATGACCGAGGCGGCCCCCGGCGTGTACATGGTGCCGCGCGGTGCCGCGCAGATGTCCGGGGCAGCGAACCGCCCGGTCTCCGTGGGGGTGCCGCACTTCGCCACCGAGGTCGCCATGCTCCGCGACGGCGAGCGGGTGCCGGTCGGACCCGGGCCGGCCGAGCTGATCGTGCGCGGGCCGCACGTCTTCGCCGGCTACTGGAACCGACCCGAGGAATCCGCCGCGGCGTTCGTCGACGACGAGTGGTTCCGCACCGGCGACGTGCTGCGGGTGGCGCCCGACGGCTGGGCCGATGTCGTCGACCGCGTCAAGGACGTCATCATCTCCGGCGGCGAGAACGTGTACCCGGCCGAGGTCGAGGCCGTGCTCGTGCAGCTGGACGAGGTGGCCGACGCGGCCGTGGTCGCCGTGCCCGACGAGAGGTGGGGTGAGGTCGGGGCCGCGTACGTCCAGCTCCGGGAAGGCGCCGACGTCCCCGAAGCCGACCTGCGCTCCCACCTGCAGGCCCACCTCGCCCGCTACAAGATCCCCAAGTACCTCGTGCGGACCGACGCGCTGCCCCGCAACGCCACCGGGAAGGTCCGGCGGGTCGAGCTGCGCGGCCGGGCGGCCGCCGATTTCGCTTCCGAAGGGCCTTCATGACCACCAACGGCTCGCGCCGGCCGTCCTTGCAGGTGGAGCAGCACGGCGCCGTGGCGGTGCTCCGCCTGTGCCGCGCCGCCAAGCGCAACGCCCTCGACGACGCCACCGTGCTCGGCATCGAGGACTTCTTCGCCGCGCCGCCGGCCGGGGTGCGCGCCGTCGTGCTCGACGCCGACGGGGACCACTTCTCGGCCGGGCTGGACATGGGCGAGCTCGCCGACGTCGACGCCTTCGCCGGGGTGGAGCACTCGCGGATGTGGCATCGCGCGTTCGAGCGGGTGGCGCGCGGGACGCTCCCCGTGGTCGCGGTGCTCAAGGGGGCGGTCGTCGGCGGCGGGCTGGAGCTCGCGAGCGCCGCGCACGTCCGCGTGGCCGAGCGGAGCGCGTTCTACGCCCTGCCCGAGGGGCAGCGCGGCCTGTTCGTCGGCGGCGGCGCCGCGGTGCGCGTGCAGCGGCTGATCGGCACGGCCCTGATGACCGACATGATGCTCACCGGACGGGTGCTCGACGCCGAGGAGGGGCGGGCCGCGGGCCTGTCGACCTACCTCGTCGACGAAGGCGCCGGGTTCGCCACCGCCTTCGGCCTCGCGGAACGGATCGCCGCGAACTCGCCCGTCACGAACTTCGCCGTGCTGCAGGCCTTGCCGCGGATCGCCGAGACCGGCCCGGACGAGGGCTTCTTCATGGAGGCGCTGATGGCGGCCGTCGCGTCGAGCAGCACGGAGGCCCAGGAGCGGATGCAGGCGTTCCTCGCCGGCCGGGGCGCGAAGGTGCTGGGCCCGGAAGTAGAGCGGTCGTGACCGGCACCGAGCTGGCCCGCTTCCTCGACTGGCTGCGTACCGAACGCGGGTTGCAGTTTGCGTCCTACCGGGAGCTGCACGAGTGGTCGACCACCGACCTCGACGGGTTCTGGTCGGCCGTCGCGGATTTCTCCGCGGTCCGCTTCCACACCCCGCCACGTGCGGTGCTGGGCCGACGCGAGATGCCCGGAGCGGAGTGGTTCCCGGGCGCCACGCTGAACTACGCCGAGCACGCCCTGGAGGGCCACGAGGGCACCGCGGTCATCGCGTACTCGCAGACCCGCGACCGGGTGGAGCTCAGCTGGGGAGAGCTGCGCGAGCAGGTCGCCCGCGCCCGGGCGGGCTTGGTGCGGCTCGGCGTCGGTCAGGGGGACCGGGTCGTCGCCTACGCCCCCAACATCCCCGAGACGCTCGTCGCGTTCCTCGCCACCGCGAGCCTCGGCGCGGTGTGGGCGAGCTGCGCGCCCGAGTTCGGCGCCCGCAGCGTGATCGACCGGTTCGCGCAGGTGGAGCCCGCGGTCCTGCTCGTCGTACCCGGCTACACCTACGGCGAGAAGCCGATCGACCGCACGGCGGAGATCGCCGCGCTGCGGGCCGGGCTGCCGACGGTGCGGCACGTCGTCGCCATCCCCTACGGCGCGGGGGAGGTGCCGGACGCGCTGCCGTGGGGCGAGCTGCTGGCCGAGCCGGGCGAGCTCGCCTTCGACGCGGTGCCGTTCGCCCACCCGCTCTGCGTGCTGTTCTCCTCGGGCACCACCGGCCGGCCGAAGGCGATCGTGCACGGCCACGGCGGTGTGCTGCTGGAACAGCTCAAGAACCACGCCCTGAGCTGGGACCTGCGCACCGGCGACCGGATCCTGTGGTTCTCGACCACGGCGTGGGTGATGTGGAACGCGCTCGTCGGCGGCCTGCTCGTCGGGGCTGGTCTCGTGCTGATCGACGGCAACCCGGTGCACCCGGACGCCGGCTGGCAGTGGCGGCTGGCGGCCGAGTCGGGCGCGACGCTGATGGGCGCCTCGCCGGGATGGTTGATGGCCTGCCGGGCAGCCGGACTCGAACCGACCCGCGAGCACGACCTCTCCCACATCCGCCAGATCGGGGCCGCGGGCAGCCCGCTACCGGCGGAGGGCTACCGCTGGGTGGCCGAACGCTTCCCCGGCGTGCTGCTCAACGTCGGTAGCGGCGGCACCGACGTCTGCGGTGGGATCGTGCAGGGCGGGCCGTGGCAGCCGGTCGTCGAGGGTGAGATCTCCGGTCCCGCGCTCGGCGTGGCGGCGGTCGCGTTCGATGTGGACGGGCGGCCCGTGGTGGGTGAGCTGGGGGAGCTGGTGATCACCGAGCCGATGCCGTCGATGCCGGTCGGCTTCTGGGGCGATCCCGACGGCACCCGCTACCGGGACGCCTACTTCGACGTCTACCCCGGTGTCTGGCGGCACGGGGACTGGGTGCGGTTCTCCGAGTCCGGCTCCGTGATCGTCGCCGGCCGCTCGGACGCCACCCTCAACCGCGGCGGCGTCCGGCTGGGCACCGCCGAGTTCTACGGCGTGGTCGAGGAGCTGCCGGAGGTGGCCGACAGCCTGGTCGTGCACCTGGAGGACACCGCGGGCGGGCCCGGCGAGCTGGTGCTGTTCGTCGTGCCCGCGCCCGGTGCCGCGCTGGACGACGCGCTGCGAACCCGGATCGCGCGCGAGCTGCGTGCGGCCCTGTCGCCGCGGCACGTGCCGGACCGGATCGTCGAGGTGCCCGCGGTCCCGCGCAACCGCACCGGCAAGAAACTGGAGCTGCCGGCCAAGCGGATCCTGCTCGGCGCCGCGCCGGACGAAGTCGCGAGCCGGGACGTGCTCGCGGACCCGACGTCCCTCGACGCGTTCGTGGAGCTGGCGCGATGATCAAGACCGTCGCGGTCGTGGGCACCGGGGTCATCGGCGCCAGCTGGTCTGCGCTGTTCCTGTCCCACGGCCTGGATGTCGTGGCCACCGATCCCGCGCCGGGCGCCGAGGAACGTCTGCACGCGGACGTCATGGCCACCGGGCTCGTCGCGCGTGGCCGCCTCTCCTTCGTCGGCGACGTCGCCGAGGCGGTGGTCGGTGCCGACTTCGTGCAGGAGAACGGGCCGGAGCGCATCGACGTCAAGCACGCCCTCTTCGCGACACTCGACGCGGCCGCCCGCCCGGAGGTGGTCCTGGCCAGCAGCTCGTCCGGCCTGTTGCCCAGCGCGATCGCCACCGCCTGCCCCGCGCACCCGGAGCGGGTGCTCGTGGGGCACCCGTTCAACCCGCCGCACCTGCTGCCGCTCGTGGAGGTCGTGCCGGGCGAGCGCACCGGCGAGGCGGCCGTCGAGACCGCGATGGACTTCTACACGGCGCTCGGGAAGAAGCCGATCCGGCTGCGCCACGAGCTGCCCGGACACGTCGCCAACCGGCTGCAGGCCGCGCTGTGGCGAGAGGCGTACTCGCTGGTGGACCGGGGTGTCGCCACCGTGGCCGACATCGACACCGCCATCGCGAACGGCCCCGGGCTGCGCTGGGCGCTGCTCGGCCCGTTCGCGGTGCAGCACCTGTCCGGCGGGCCGGGCGGAATCGCCCACGTGCTGGAACACCTCGGCCCGCCCACCGAGGCATGGTGGCGCGACATGGGCGATCCGTCGCTCACCCCCGAGCTCGCTGCCAAGATCGTCACCGGCGTCGACGCCGAGCTGGACGGCACCGACCAGGACGAACTGGTGGCCCGCCGCGACGCCGCGCTGCGCGCCCTGCTCGCCAGCAAGGCCGAGCACCAGCTCCCGTAAGGAGGCCAGATGGACATTGCCGCTCTGGACGCGATCGACGTCCACGTGCACGTCGAGCAGGACGGCCACGGCTGTCTCTCCCTCGACCAGGAGCTGATCGACGCCTCGGCGAAGTACTTCAAGGCCGACCAGGACCGCACCCCGACGGTGGCCTCGATCGCCGAGCACTACCGCGCCCGCCGCACCGCCGCGGTCGTCTTCACCGTGGACGCCACTGCCGGCACCGGCCACCCGGCCCTGTCCAGCGAGGAGATCATCGACGCGGCGGCCGAGCACGCCGACGTGCTGATCCCGTTCGGCTCGGTGGACCCGCACGCGGGCAAGGCGGCCACAGCAAGGATCCGCCGGCTCGTGGAGCGCGGTGCCCGCGGCTTCAAGTTCCACCCCAGCCTGCAGGTGTTCGAGCCCAACGACCGCGCGTTCTACCCGCTCTACGAGACGATCGCCGAGCTCGGCGTGCCGGCGCTGTTCCACACCGGGCAGACCGGGATCGGGGCCGGCCTGCCCGGCGGCCGCGGCATCAAGCTGCGCTACTCGGCGCCGATGCTGATCGACGATGTCGCGGCCGACTTCCCGGAGCTCACCGTGGTGCTGGCACACCCGTCGGTGCCGTGGCAGGACGAGGCGATCTCGATCGCCACGCACAAGGCCAACGTCTACATCGACCTGTCCGGCTGGTCGCCGCGCTACTTCCCGCCCCAGCTCGTGCGCGCCGCGGGCGGGCTGCTCAAGCGCAAGGTGCTCTTCGGCTCCGACTTCCCGCTCATCACGCCGGAGCGCTGGCTGCGCGACTTCGGGGAGCTGGACATCAAGGACGAGGTGCGCCCGCTGATCGTCAAGGAGAACGCGGTGCGGATGCTCGGACTCGACCGGTAGCGGTCAGTCGAAGTCGGCGGCGGAGTACGCCTTCGGCTCGACCAGCACCATCCAGTTGCCGGAGTTGTCGCGGGCGACGGCCTCCACCCCGTACGGGCGCTCCTCCGGCGGCTGGATGAACTCCACGCCCTTGGCCTGCAGGTCGTCGTAGGTCTTGCGGCAGTCGTCCACGTTCACGCCGATGCCGAACATGTTGCCCGCGTCGAGCGCCCGGTTGATCGAGGCCACCATGTCGTCCGGGATCGGCGGGCCGGGCACCGTCAGGTGGATCTGCAGGTCGGGCTGGGTCGGGCTCTTCACGGTGCACCACCGGTAGCCCTCGCCGAGCGTGATGTCGGTGTGCTCCTCGAAGCCGAGCACGTCGATGTAGAAGGCCTTGCTGGCGTCGACGTCCTTGACGAACACGCTGGCGATGGAAACGCTTGTGATCATGCGGAAAGGCTAGGAGCCGGCGGCCTCCGGCGGCTTCTCCTGGCTTGCGCAGCTGCCCCGCCGTTCGGCGAGCCCCCACATGAACACGAAGCAGCCCGGGATGTGGGGCGCCCCGGCCGCCGCCCACCGGCGCTGGAACTCGCTCGGCGTCTCCCCGACGAGCTCCCGGAACCGGCTGCTGAACGAGCCGAGGCTCGAGAAACCGACGGCGTGGCAGACCTCGGTGACGGTGAGGTTGGTGACGCGCAGCAGATCCTGCGCCCGCTCCACGCGCCGGCGTGACAGGTGGGATGCGGGGGAGACCCCGTAGGTGGCGGTGAACAGCCGCTGGAAGTGGTACTTGCTGATCCCGGCGACGGCCGCGATCGCCTCGAGGTCGAGGGGCTCGGTGTAGTGCCGATCGACATGATCGCGGGCGCGTCGCAGATGCACCAGCATGTCGCTGGGAACGTGGCGGGCGGGTGCGCTCACAGGCCCAGCCTATGCGCATCGCTCCATGGTGCGCGGCGTTAGCGCGGGGTGGCGAAGTCCTGTGTCCAGTAGCCGTCCACCAGGCCCACGCCCATGTCCTCGAAGGCGCAGTTCAGGATGTTGTCGCGGTGGGCCTCGCTGTTCATCCACAGCTCCATGACCCGCTCGGGTGAGGTCGTGCCCGAGGCGACGTTCTCCCCGACCTTGCTCCACTCGTAGCCCGCGCGCGTGGCGCGCTTCCCCACGGTGGACCCGTCGGAGCCGGTGTGGGTCATCTTCCCCATGTCCGCCTGGTCCTGGGAGTGGTCGCGGGCGGCGCTGGTGAGGCGGGAGTCGACGGTGACGGGGTCGCAGCCCGCGTTCTCGCGTTCCTGGTTGACCATGGCGACGACGGTGTCGATCCCGCCGGCGGACGTCGCGGCCTGGGCCGCGGTGGCGGGCACCGTGCACGCCACGACGACCAGCGCGGCGACGAGCGGTAGACGGGCGGCACTGCCAGTACGTTCTCTCACGTCCTTACAACACCCGAACGGGCGAACGGGATACGCCTGATGTCACACGGCGTGACGCGGGTGGGTGATCGACATCCCCCGGTGCGAGGAGAGGATGCGGGCATGCGGGTTCTGATCGCTGCACTGGGTTCGCGAGGTGACGTCGCCCCGTTCGTGGGGCTCGGGGACCGCCTCGTGGGGCGGGACACGAGGTGACCGTGGCCGCCCACGCCGAGTTCGAACCCCTCGTGCGCTCCGCCGGGCTCGGCTTCGCATGCCTCGCCGGCGACGCCCGGTCGATCGCCGACTTCCCGCGCGGATGGCGCACCTCGCCCCGGTTCCTCGCCGACCAGGCACGCCGCCTGACCCGGTACCTCGCGGCCGCCGCCGTGGACCTGATCGGGGCGGCGCGCCAGGCGGACGTCCTGCTCCTGAACGTGACGGCGATGTTCGGCTACGAGATCGCCGACGGCTCGGTATCCCGAGCATGGGCGTCTACTCCCAGCCGGTGGAGCCGACGGGGGATTTCCCGCCGATGCTGTTCCACTCGGCTCGATCACTGGGGCCTGCGGGGAACCGGATCGCCGGAAGGATCGCCCTGGCCTCGATCACGCCCTACCACCGGGCCGCGGCACGGGTGCGTGCGGAGCTCGGGCTGCCGCCCCGCTCGTACCGGGCGCGGCGGGCCGAGCGCCGGCTCGTGTTGCACGGCGGCTCCCCGGCTGACCGCTCAGCGGGTCAGCAGGGCTGGTCGACCCCCTGTGGGGTGTCCTCGCCGAGGGTGGCGGCGCGCACCTCGTTGCCGCACATCTGCCCCTGCTGGGCCTCCGACTCCACCTGGAACGCCTCGGCGGCCACGTCGGAGATCTGGTTGCCCTCCACGACGTTGCCGCCCTTGTCGTACCGGTCGCTGTCGCTCTTGATCTTGATGGCGACGCCCTCGGACCCGCTGATCGTGTTGTTGCGCACGATGTTGTCGTGGCCGCGCAGCTCGATGTTGCTGCCGTCGAACTCCGTGGACTCGGCGTTGCCCGAGCACTGGTTGTTCTCGAACACGTTGTCGTGCGCGTTCTCCTTGACGTTGAAGCACTCCGAGCCGAACGTGTGGATGATGTTGCCGGTGATCTGGTTGCCGGAGCTCTCATCGTTCTCGGCCATCGGCTGGCCGTCCGACTTCGGGCTCGTGCCGATGTAGACGCCCTCGCCGTTGTGGAACTCGAACCGGCCGCCGTCGTCGCTCTTCTTGCCGAACAGGCCGCAGTACTGGATCACCGAGTCGGCGATGGTGTTGTCGTGGGCGTTGTTGCGCAGCCGCACGCACTCGCCGCCCGCACCGTTGAGGAACATGTTGCGGATCTCGATGCCGGTGATGTCGCGGGACTCGTCGGACGCCCCGATGTAGACCAGCCGCCCGTCCTCCACCTCCGTGGCCACGCTCTGCTTGAACGCCGTGATGGCGGACAGGTCGGTGGGGAACTGACGGTCCTTGAGCTTCTCCTGGCCGTCGATCGTGAAGCCGTCGAGGACGTAGTAGCTGTGGTCGATGCTGAAGATGCGGTCGGTGCCGTACACCGTGGCCTGGTAACGGCCGGACCGGTCCTGACCCGTCTCGGGCCCCTTGATCGTGATCGGTGCACCTGCGGCGCCGTCGCGCTGCGTGGCGAGCTGCTCGCGGTACTCGCCGGGCCCCAGGTTGATCGTCGTGCCGGGCTGGGCGTCGTCCAGCGCCCTCTGGATCGTCTTGAGGGGTGCACCGGCCGAGCCGTCGCCGGTGTCGTTCCCCGCGGGGGAGACGTAGAGCTGCGGCCCCGTGGCGACGGGCGGGGGAGTGGGGCCCGGGGGTGGTGGCGTGGACCCGGGAGAGAACACAAGCAGCGTGGCGACGAGCACGGCGGCGGCCAGTGCGGCGCCGAGCGCCAGGTTGCGCCACAAGCGGGACTGTCGGGCGGTCGACCCGACTGGCGGCGAGTTGCGGACCTGGACCACTTATTCCCCGATCGCTTGGGCGTGCTCGGACGCACGCGCTCAGCAACGATGATGCCCGCATGGCCTGAACGAGTCTCATCGGAGGGGCGATGTCACCGTTGCGAGTGTTACGGACGGCGGGCGCGGCACTGACGTGGCTGGTGGCCACGGTGCTGCTGGTGCTGGCAGTGGTGCTGAGCCTGACGCTCGTGCTGCTGCCGGTCGGCCTGTTGCTGGGGTATCTCGCGTTCCGGCTCTACCGGATCGGGTTACGCCTGGCCCTGCCCCGCGCCCGCGACGTCACGAAGGGCGTGCGGAAGGAGGCACGCCGCTGGCGCCGGACTCTCACCCCCGGCCGTCGCCGCCGGTGGTGGCGCCGCGGTTGACGTGCAGGGTGGCGCGCTGCCCCCGCAGGAGGTCGAGCAGGGCCGAGAGGATCTCGCCCCGATGAACTCGGCGACCACGCCGCGGAGCCGCGCCGCGTTCTCCGCCGACAGGTCGATGGCGTAGGAGGTGCCGTCGAGGCCGAACTCGACGGTGGTGGACGCGCGGCTCCCGTCGAGGTCGTCGACGAGGAGCCAGTGCGTCTGGGTCGCCACCGGACACTCCGTGGGGGGTCGCGGATCGGGTCCGTCCAGGGTACGGCGGCAGGCAGGGGTTCGGCAGCGTGATCAGGCGAGGATCCGCAGCGGGGCCTCCAGCAACGCGGCGAGGGTCTGCAGGAATCCGGCGCCCGTGGCGCCGTCGACGACGCGGTGATCGCACGACAGCGTCACCCGCATGATCGACCGGACGACCGGGGCGCCGTCGCGCGGGCGGAGCTCCTCGGTGGCCGCGCCGACGGCGAGGATGGCCGCCTCGGGCGGATTGATGACCGCGGTGAACTGCTCGATGCCGAACATCCCGAGGTTCGAGACGGTGAACGTGCCACCGCTCATCTCCTCGGGCCGCAGCCTGCGGTCGCGGGCCCGGGCCGACATCTCGCGCGTCTGCGCCGCGATCTGGGACACGCTCATGCGGTCGGCGTCGCGCACGACCGGCACCAGCAGGCCCGACTCGACTGCCACCGCCACGCCGACGTGCACCCTCCGGTGCCGGCGCACCGAGTCGCCCGCGAAGGACACGTTGATCTCCGGGTGGGCCCGCAGCGCGGTGGCCACAGCCTTCACGACCAGGTCGTTCACGCTGACCTTCGGCCCGCCGGCCGCGGACAGCGTCTCGTTCAGGGTGGCGCGCAGCGCGAGCAGCTCGGTGACGTCGACGGCGCGGGTCAGGTAGATGTGCGGCGCCTCCTGCTTGCTCTGCGTGAGGCGGGTGGCGGCGACCCGCTGCATCCGTGGCAGGGGGAGCACCTCGACATCGCCATCGACATCGCCATCGACCTCGACCATCGACATCGCCATCGACCTCGACATCGACAGCCGGTGCCGGCGGCTCCGGGGTGGGGGCGTCCGGGGTCGGCGCTGCCGGGGTGGCAGCCGCCTCGATGTCCGCGCGGACGATCCGCCCGTGCGGCCCGCTGCCCTGCACGGTGTCCAGGTCGACCCCACGCTCGCGGGCGAGCCTGCGGGCGAGCGGCGAGGCGGGCGGGCGCTCGGCGTGCGGTGCCGCGGCCGCGGTCGCGTGTCGCTGTCGCGGCCGCGGTCGCTGTCGCGGTCGCTGTCGCCGGTGCCGGCTCCGGTACGGGCGTGGGCTCGGGTGCGGCGGGCGGCTCGGCGGCGGGCGCCGGGGAGCCACTGCCGTCGCCGAGTATCCCGACGGGCGCGCCGATCGGGGCGCTCTCGCCGTCCTGGACGAGGATGCGCTCGAGCACGCCGTCGTCGTACGCCTCCAGCTCCATGATCGCCTTGTCGGTCTCGATGTCGGCGATGACGTCGCCCGCGCTGACGGGATCCCCGACGCGCTTGTGCCAGGTGGCGATCACGCCCGCCTCCATGGTGTCGGAGAGGCGGGGCATGGTGATCTCGGGCATCGGTGGTCCTCCGGTGCGGTCAGGATCGGCGGCCGACGGCGGCGAGGGTCTCCCGCACGGCGGTCAGCAGCGAGTCGGCCGACGGAAGGGCGGCCTGCTCCAGGGGCTTGGCGTACGGCAGCGGTACCTCGGCGGCGGCCACCCGGCGCACGGGCGCGTCCAGGTGGTCGAAGGCGCCCTCGGAGATCGTCGCGGCGATCTCGGCGCCGATGCCGTAGGTGAGCCAGTCGTCCTCGGCCACGACGGCGCACCCGGTCTTGCGCACCGACGTGACGATCGTGTCGCGGTCGAGCGGGCGCAGGCTGCGCAGGTCGACGACCTCGGCCGAGATGCCCGTCTCCGCGAGCCGCTCGGCCACCTCGGTGGCCACCGCGGCCATGCGCGAGTAGCCCACGATCGTGATGTCGGTGCCCTCGCGGGTGACGGCGGCGCGGCCGATCTCGGCGGGCGGCAGGTCGTCGGGCACCTCGCCCTTGGTGTTGTAGAGCGCGAGGTTCTCCAGGAACAGCACCGGGTCGTCGTCGCGGATCGCGGCCCGCAGCAGCGCCTTGGCGTCGGCCGGGGTGCTCGGCGCGACCACCTTCAGGCCGGGCACGAACGCGTAGTACAGCTCGATGTTCTGCGAGTGGGTGGCGCCGAGCTGCTGGCCGCCCCCGCCGGGGGTACGGATGACCATCGGCACGGACGTCTGGCCGCCGAACATCCCGTAGATCTTCGCGGCGTGGTTGACGATCTGGTCGAGTGCGATCAGCGAGAAGTTGATCGTCATGAGCTCGACGACCGGTCGCAGTCCGAGCATCGCCGCGCCGATCGCCGCGCCGACGAAGCCCTCCTCGGCGATGGGCGTGTCGCGCACGCGCTTCTCGCCGAACTCGGTGAGGAGGCCCGCGGTGATCTTGTACGAGCCCTCGAAGACGCCGATCTCCTCGCCGATCAGCAGGACGTCGTCGTCGCGCAGCAGCTCCTCGCGCAGGGTGGCGCGCAGGGCCTCGCGGTAGGTCATGACAGGCACGGGCGTTCCCCAGGAAGAGAGATCAGCGGTAGAGGGCGTCGGCCGGCAGCCGGCGCGACTCGTTCGCCACCGGCGTGGCGTAGGTGTGGTCGAACAGCGTCGAGACGTCCGGGTGCGGGCTCGCCGCGGCGAAGGTCACGGCCTCTTCGGCCTCGGCGCGCGCCCGCGCCTCGAGCTCGGCGAGCGCGTCCTCGTCGGCGATCCCGGCCGAGAGCAGCGCCTCGCGGAAGCGCGCGATCGGGTCGGCGGCGCGGGCCGCCTCGACGTCCGACGCCGCCCGGTAGCGCGCCGGGTCGACCACCGAGTGGCCCTTCAGGCGCGAGCTCATCGACTCCAGCAGCGCGGGCTTCCCCTCGGTCCGCGCGCGCTCGACGAGCCGGCGGGCGGCGTCCCGGACGGCGAGCACGTCGTTGCCGTCCACGCGTTCCCCGTGCATGCGGTACGCGGCGGCGCGCTTGTGCAGTTCGGGCTCGGCGGAGGACTTCTCGACCGTCGTGCCCATGCCGAGGCCGTTGTTCACCACGACGTAGACGATGGGCAGGTTCCACAGTGCGGCGATGTTGAGCGACTCGTGGAAGGCGCCGATGTTGGTGGTGCCGTCGCCCATCTGGCAGACCACCACGTCGTCGCCGCCGCGGTAGTCGATGGCGAGCGCTGCGCCGGTGGCGAGCGGGACCTGGCCGCCGACGATGCCGTAGCCGCCGAGCAGGCGGGCGTCGGCGTCGAACAGGTGCATCGAGCCGCCCCAGCCCTTGGACGTGCCGGTGGTGCGCCCGTAGAGCTCGGCCATCACGCGGCCGGGCTCGATCCCCTTCGCGAGGGCGTAGCCGTGTTCGCGGTAGTTGGTGAACAGGTAGTCGTCCGGGCGCATCGCGGCGAGCAGGCCGACGACGGTGGCTTCCTCGCCGAGGTTCAGGTGGCAGTAGCCGCCGATCTCGGCGCGGGTGTAGCCCTGCTGGGCGCGCTCCTCGAAGCGGCGCACGAGCACCATCTGGCGGAACCAACCACGTAGCACGTCCGGGTCCTCGGCCAGGAGCGGGTTCGCCTGCTTCCGGGACCGGCTGGGTGTCCTCGTCGCCACGCGCTCAGCCTCGTCGAGGAAGGCACCCGGCACCATGATCAGACGCCCAGCGCCCGGCTCCATGGATTGGGCAGGTTGCCCAATCAGTCGGGGAGCTCGAGCGCGGAGAGCGCGAGCGAGAGCCCGACGTAGGCCGCCCGGCCGGTGAGCGGGCGCCCGATGAGCATGGAGGCGCGGTGCAGCCGGTTGAGCACGGTGTTGCGGTGGCAGTAGAGCCGCTCGGCCGCGCCCCCTGCCGACCGGTCGGCCTCCAGCCAGGCGGTCAGCGTCTCCAGCAGCACATCGCGTTCCCGTGCCTGCAGGCGCAGCACGGGGCCGAGCCAGTCCTCGACGACGCGGCGCCGCAGCTCGGGGGAGCGCAGCAGGAGCGACTCCGGGTAGCGGTCCTCGACCGGGACGAGCGCGGCGGCGCCTCTGGGCAGGGTGCCCAAGGCGAGGATCGCGAGCCGGTGGGCCGTTGCCACGCCGGCGAGGCCCTGCGCGGTGGAAGCGGCCGCGGCGCGCCCCCGCGCGAGGGAGCGGAGCCGGGCCAGCACGAAATCCGGGTCGTGGCCCTCCAGCGGGACGAGCCCGACGAGGGTGTCGGTGCGGACGTGCCACACCGAACGGACCCCGAGGGCCGCGAGCGCCGTCTGCGGGCTGGGCAGCGCGGCGGTGCCGTCGGGTTCGAGGTCGGCGACCACCACGAGATAGCTGCCGGCGAGCGGCAGGTCCAGCTGGTCGGCCACCCGCTGCCCGGTGGTGCCGCCGCCCACGACCTCCTCCAGCAGCGCGTGCCGGCGCTGGTCGTCGCGGCGCAGCTGCTCGGCCTCCGCCCGGCGGTAGGACGTGGACAGCGCCGAGGACAACCCGTCCACCACCGTCCACATCGCGGTCGCGGCGGCGCCGACCGCCGCGGGTTCCACTCCGTCGCTCCGTTCGAGCAGCGCCTCCCAGACCACCCGCCCACCCAGTCGGAACGTCCGCAGCATCACCTCGAGCGGGACGCCCTGCTCGGCCCGCTGCCGTCCGATCGGGCCGGCGACGGGATCGTCATCGGCGGGCCCGGCGTGGCCGCCCGCGAGGAGCTGCAGCACCCGCGTCAGGTACCGGCGGCACCCGTCGCGCAGGTCTTCAGGTGGCACGCGCCGGTAGTCGGTCCACTCCGGGTGATCGGTGAAGACGGCCGTGACGAGCCGGTCGGTGAGCACCTCGACGTCGGGCAACCATGCGGTCGCGATCGTCGAGAGCGGGCCTTCCACGAGGTCAGACGCTACCGACCCGCTGTGCCGAGGGCCCGTGTGATGCCTGCGCGGAGGGTGCTGGGCCGGGTCTCGGACGGTGATCGTTCCGAGATGCAGTCCTACGGCCCTCACGAGGGCGTTCAGGGTGGTTTCGCAGCGATCAACACGGCATGATCGGTCCGACGTGACAGTGGATCGCCCTGGTGGGGGCGCTCAGCCGCATCTCGCAACGATCATGCCCCGGGGGCATCTACTCCGGTGGGGGCGCGGTGCTCTCGCGGACGACGAGGTCGGTGGCGAGCTCGACCCGGCGCAGCGGTGGGTCCTCGCCGCGCGCGAGCTGGAGCAGCATGGTGGTGGCGGTGACGGCCTGGGTGCGCAGCTGCTGGTCCACCGTGGTGAGCGCGGGGCCGGTCCAGCCGGCGAGCGGCAGGTCGTCGTAGCCCACCACGGACAGGTCGCGCGGTACGTCCAGGCCCAGCTCGCGGGCGGCGCGCAGGACCCCCACCGCCTGCATGTCGGCGCCGGCGAACACCGCGGTGGGGCGGTCGGGCCGGGTGAGCAGCTCCTTGCCGTGCCGGTAGCCGCCGTCGACGGAGAAGTCACCATTTCGGATGAGCGACGGGTCGACGGGCATGCCGGCCTCGTCGTGGGCGCTGCGGAACCCGTCGATGCGGGCGCGTGAGCACAGCACGTCCTCCGGGCCGGAGATGACGGCGATGCGGCGGTGCCCCAGGCCGATCAGGTGTCGGGTGGCGGAGAGGCCGCCGCCCCAGTTGTTGGACCCGACGGTGGGCACACCGGTGGGGAGCTCGCCGGACGTGTCGACGACCACGAACGGGATGGACCGGCTCTCCAGCTGGTGCTGCTGCTCCTGTTCGAGCGTCGACAGCACGAGGATCACGCCCTGCGGGCGGCGGGCCAGCACGGCGTCGAGCCATTCCTGCTCCGGCCGGTGCGCGCCGCCGAGCTCGGAGAGCACCACCCCGACGCCCGCGGCCGCCGCGGTGGCCTCGACGCCGCGGACGATCTCGATGGCCCACGCCGAGTCGAGCTCGTGGAAGACGAGGTCGAGGAGGGGCGGGCCGGCGGTGGCGGGCCGGCGGGGCCGGCGCTTGTACCGGTGTCGGGTGAGCGCGGCCTCGACGCGGGCGCGGGTGTCGGGTGCGACGTCGGCCCGGCCGTTGAGCACCTTCGACACGGTCGGGACGGACACGCCGATCTCGGCGGCGATCGCGGAGATCGTCGCCACCGGGCCGGGGAGGCTCCCGCTGCGGGAGTTCGGCATGTGGTGGTCCTTCGGGGGTCGGTGCGTCGCAACTATCGCAGCGACCGTAGCAGGGAGCAGGGGTTGACGATCGGTTGCGACAGCTCATAGGTTCGCCGCCAGTATCGGACCAAGCGCCGAAATTTCGAACCGGCTCGAGACAAGGATGTCCCATGACCAGAGGCACGACGGTCCGGGCTCCCGTCGACGCTGCCGAGGAAGCGCTTCCCGGCGCTCCGGCCGACCCGCCCCGACGGGTCGGCCGGAAGGAACCATGGGGCCGGGTGCTGCGCCGCGACTGGCAGCTGTACTCGCTCGCGCTGCTGCCGCTGCTGTTCTTCCTGGTCTTCCGGTACCTGCCGATGCTCGGCAACGTCATCGCGTTCCGCCGGTTCCAGCCCGGCGGGAGCATCTTCGGCGAGGACTGGGTCGGCCTTCGCTACGTGCTGATGTTCCTGTCCGATCCCACGTTCTGGCAGGTGTTCACCAACACCCTCCTCATCGGGGCGCTCACGCTGCTGTTCTGCTTCCCGCTGCCGATCGTGCTCGCGCTGCTGCTCAACGAGGTGCGCGTCCGCTGGTTCAAGCGGTTCGTGCAGACGGTGTCGTACCTGCCGCACTTCCTGTCCATCGTGATCGTGGCCGGCATGCTCATGCAGCTGCTGTCGGTGGACGGCACGGTCAACCAGATCGTGCGGGCCTTCGGCGGCGAAGCGCTGCCGCTTCCTGCAGCAGCCGGAGTGGTTCCGCACGATCTACGTGTCGTCCGAGGTGTGGCAGACCGTCGGGTGGGGCACGATCCTCTACCTCGCCGCGCTCACCACCATCGACGAGAACCTCTACGAGGCCGCGCGCATCGACGGCGCCAGCCGGCTGGCGCCAGACCTGGCACGTCACGCTGCCCGGCATCCGCCCCACCATGGTCACGCTGCTGATCCTCAACATCGGCACGTTCATGGCGGTCGGCTTCGAGAAGGTCCTGCTGCTGTACAACCCGCTGACCTACCCGACGGCCGACGTCATCTCGACGTACCTGTTCCGGCTGGGTCTGTTGTCGAACAACTTCAGCTACGCGGCCGCGATCGGGCTCTTCGAGGCGATCATCGGCCTCACGCTGATCCTGTCGGCGAACGCGATCTCGCGACGCACGGTCGGGGCAAGCCTGTGGTGACGACGAAGCCGGCCGTGCGCACGCGGCCGATCGGGATGCGCGACTCCCGCGCCTACCGCGTGTTCCAGGTGGTCAACGCGGTGGTGCTGCTCGGCGTGGTGGCCGTGACGCTCTACCCGTTCCTCAACATCGTCGCGCAGTCGTTCAGCGACGAGGCGGCCATCCGCGCCGGCGAGGTCAACCTCCTGCCGAGGGGCTTCAACCTCACCACCTACGAGCTGGTGATGTCGGACGCCGATGTTCTGGCGCAACTACCGCAACACCGTCGTCTACACGGTCGTCGCCACCGCGATCGCGATGGTGCTGACCACCTGCTACGCGTACGTCCTGTCGAAGCACGACCTGCGCGGGCGCGGACGTCCTCATCGGCATCGCCGTGTTCACCATGTTCTTCAACGGCGGGCTGATCCCGAACTACGTGCTGATCACCAGCCTGGGCATGAAGAACACGCTCTGGGCGATCGTGCTGCCCAACGCGATCAGCGTGTTCAACCTGCTCGTGATGAAGTCGTTCTTCGAGAACCTGCCGCGCGAGCTGGAGGAGGCCGCGCAGATCGACGGCCTCTCGACGTACGGCATCCTGCTGGCGGATCGTGCTGCCGCTGTCGAAGGCGGTGGTCGCGACCATGGTGCTGTTCTACGCGGTGTCGCTTCTGGAACTCCTGGTTCGCCGCGTTCCTCTACATGGACCGCTCGGAGCTGTTCCCGGTCACGGTCTACCTGCGCAACCTGATCGCCGGCGCCGACGACGGCGAGCTCGACGGCGGGGCCGGCGGCGGGGACGCTCGCTCCAGGTCGCGGCGAACATCCAGTCGGTGACGATCGTGCTCACCGTGCTGCCGATCCTCGCCGTCTACCCCTTCATCCAGCGGTTCTTCGTGTCGGGCGTGATGCTCGGCGCCGTCAAGCAATGACTTAGTGACGCCATGACGCCGTCGAGCAAGAGGAGAGGGTCGATGCCGACTCGCAGGTGGAGAGGGGGCGCCGCCGTCGCGGTGACCGCCGTGCTGGCCCTGAGCGCCTGCGGCAGCGGTGACGGCCCCGGCCCGGCCGACCTCGCAGGCAAGGACGTCGGCGCGATGGCAGGCTACGCGGCCGGCGCAGCAGTTCAAGGCCACCGAGCCGCTCTCGTTCTCGATCCTCTACAGCGACCACGAGGCCTACCCGATCAAGGACGACTGGCTGCTCTGGCAGGAGCTGCAGCAAGCGCACCGGACGTCACGTTCGAGCCCGTCGTGGTGCCGCGCAGCGACTACGAGGAGAAGCGCAGCCTCGTGATCGGCGCCGGCGACGCCCCGTTGATCATCCCGAAGACGTACCACCCGAACCAGGAGGACGCCTTCGTCGCCTCCGGGACGATCCTGCCGGTCAGCGACTACCTGGACCTGATGCCGAACTTCCAGGACAAGGTGCAGCAGTGGGACCTCGGCGCCCACCTCGACACCCTGCGGCAGGCCGACGGCAAGTTCTACCTGCTCCCCGGGCTGCACGAGGCCGCGTGGCAGGACTACTCCCTCGCGATGCGCACCGACGTGCTCGCCAAGCTCGGCCTGGCGACCCCGACGACCTGGGACGAGGTGCACGACGTCCTCACGGCGATCAAGCGGGCCCATCCCGACTCGTACCCGTTGTCCGACCGGGAGGACGGCAAGATCCTGCTCAACATGGTCGGCATGACCTTCGGGACGCAGGCGGGCACCGACTGGGGCTGGGAGAGCCCGAGCTGGGACGCCGACGCCGGACGGTTCGTCTTCACCGGCACCACGCCGGAGTACAAGGCAGATGGTGGAGTACCTGCACTCGCTCGTGGCGGACGGGCTGCTCGACCCGGAGACCTTCACGCAGGACAACGACCTCGCCCTCCAGAAGCTCGCGACCGGCAAGCTCCTTCGCCGTCAGCACGAACGCGCAGATGATCGTCAACGACTACCGGCCCGCGCTGCAGAGCATCCCCGGCGCGACGATCGCGAAGATCAACCTGCCGGCCGGACCGGCCGGCAACGTGATCAACTCGGAGTCCCGGATCGAGAACGGCATCATGATCAGCTCGGCCGCGGTGGAGAGCCAGGACTTCGTGGCGATGATGCAGTTCATCGACTGGCTCTGGTACTCCGACGAGGGCCAGGAGTTCGCCAAGTGGGGCGTCGAGGGCGAGACCTACACGAAGAGTGCCGACGGCAGGTACTCGCTGGCCGAGGGCATGCAGAAGACGCTGGACCTGCAGAAGGCCACCGGCTTCTCCGGCGGCGTGTTCGCCTACGGCGGTTCCACCGAGCTGCTGCAGTCGACGTTCACCCCGGAGGAGATCGAGTTCCAGGCCGCCATGGCGCAGAAGGACGAGCTGCCGCTCCCGCCGCCGCACCCGTTCACCGACGTCGAGCGCGAGCAGGCCACGCTGTCGGAGACGGCGCTGCGGGACTACACCGAGCAGATGACGTTCCAGTTCATCCTCGGGCAGCGTGACCTCTCCGAGTGGGACGCCTACGTCGCCGAGCTCGACGGCAAGGGGATGTCCACCTACATCGACGTCGTCAACGGCGCGCACCAGCGCTACGTGAACGAGAACGGCTGACGGAGTGGCCGCCACCGTTCGCGAGTTCGGCGACGGGGTGCTCGCGCGCGGCGCCGCCGCCGTCCACCGGGCCCTGGTGATCGAGGCCGGGCTGCTGGTGGCGGCGGCGCCCGGGCTGGCGTTGCTCGTCCTGCTGCTGCCGGACGCGTCCAACGCGCCGCTGGCGGCGCTGGCGCTGGTGCCGGTCGGGCCCGCGGTGTCGGCGGCCGTCTTCGCGTGGCGGGCGAGCCTCGCCGAGCCGGGGCTCGAACCGATGCGGCACTTCGTGCGCGGGTACCGGGCCAACGTCCGGGACGTGCTGGCGTGGTGGGTGCCCGCGCTCGTGCTGCTCACGGTGCTGGTCACGAACCTCGCCCACCTGGATGCCGCGGTCCCGGCACCGGCGTCCCGCGCAGCGGTGCAGGGCGTGCTGGTGGTGGTGCTCGTCGTCACCGTGCCGTGGGCGGCGCACATGCTCGTGCTCACCTCGCTGTTCGCGTTGCGCACCCGCGACGCGGCCCGGCTCGCGCTGCACCACCTCGGGCGCCGCTCGGCGCTCGCCGCGGTGTCCCTCTCCGTGCTCGCCGGCGGGGTGGTCGTCCTCACCTCGGACTGGGTGCTCGCCCTGCTCGGGTCCCTGTTCGCCCTCCTGTTGCTGCACGGCGCCCGCCCGATGGTCGCCGACGTCGAGGAGAACCACACCGCATGACAGACAAGATCCTCTTCGGGGGCGACTACAACCCCGAGCAGTGGCCGCGCGAGGTCTGGGACGCCGACCACGCCGCCTTCGACCTCGCCCACATCGACACGGTGACGCTCGGGGTCTTCGACTGGGCGCTCACCCAGCCCGCGGAGGACACCTACGACTTCGCGCTGCTCGACGAGATCGTCGAGAAGAACGCCGGGGCGGGCAAGAAGATCTCCTGGCCACCGGCACGGGCGCGCTGCCGCCCTGGCTCGCGCACCGCCACCCCGAGGTCTGCCGCACCGACTTCGAGGGCCGCCGCCACCGTCTACGGCCAGCGGCACAACGCCTGCCCCAGCTCGCCGGTGTTCCGGCGCCTGTCGGCGGCGCTCGCCGACCAGGTGGCCCGCCGCTACGCCGGCCATCCCGCGTTGGTCGCCTGGCACGTCGGCAACGAGTACGGCGGCGCCTGCTACTGCGACCTGTGCGCCGAGGCGTTCCGCGCGTGGCTGCGCGACCGGTACTCGACGCTGGACGCGCTCAACGACGCCTGGAACACCACCTTCTGGTCGCACACGTTCACCGCCTGGGACGCAGATCGAGCCGCCGAACGCGCTGATCGAGCACTGGCGCGGCCCGAACCACACCGCGTTCCAGGGCATCACGCTGGACTACCTGCGGTTCACCTCCGACGCGATGCTCGCGAACTACCGTCGACGAGAAGGCGGCGATCCGCCGCCACGAGCCTGGGGGACGGAAGCCGGCGGAGCCGGCGGGGTGGGTAAGGGGAGCGATCCCGGTGACGACCAACTTCATGGGCCTGTACCGCCCGATCGACTACCACCGCTGGGCGCCGCACCTCGACTTCGCGTCGTGGGACAACTACCCCCCGGACGACCGCTCGCAGGCGCGCACGGCGCTCGCCCACGACCTGATGCGCGGGCTCAAGGACGGCGCGCCGTTCTGGCTGATGGAGCAGACGCCGACCGTCACGGCGTGCCGCGACGTGAACCCGCGTGAAGCGCCCCGGCGTGATGCGGCTGTGGCCGCTGGCAGGCGGTCGCGCACGGCGCGGACGCGGTGCTGTTCTTCCAGATGCGCGCCGTCCCGCGGCGCGAGCGAGAAGTACCACGGCGCCGTGCATCGGCCACGCCGGCCGCACCGACACCCGCAGCTTCCGGGAGGTCGCGGCGCTCGGGCGCCGAGCTCGACCGGCTCGGCGACGCCGTGCTCGGCGCCCGCACGCCGGCGCGGACGGCCCTGCTGTTCGACTGGGACAGCTGGTGGGCCGTCGGAGATCTCCGACGGGCCGAACCGGCACGTCACGTACCCCGAGGTCGTCACGGCCTACTACCGCGCGCTGTGGCAGGCGGGCGTCGCGGTCGACGTCGTGCCCGTGACCGCCGACCTCACCGGCTACGACGTGGTGGTCGCGCCGCTGCTGCACATGCTCAAGGGCGACATCGCCGACCGGCTGGCCGCCGTGCTCGCCCGCGGCGGGTCGGTGCTCACCACCTTCCTGTCCGGGCGCGTCGACGAGGACGACAACGCCTTCCTCACCGACGTGCCCGGCCCGCTCGCGCCGCTCTTCGGGGTGCGGGTGGACGAGACCGACGCCCAGGCGCCCGAGGTGGCCAACCCGGTCCACCTCGCCCACCCCGACGCCGACGGCCCCGACGGCACCGTGTCGCAGGGGCGGCTGGTCTTCGAGCTGCTGGTCCGCGAGGGCGCCGACGTGGTCGGCACCTACGGCACCGACTTCTACGCCGGCACGCCCGCGGTCACGCGGCACCGGGCCGGTGCGGGAGAGGCCTGGTACGTCGGCACCGCGCTCGACGACGCCGGCGTCGCCTGGATCGTGCGCCAGGTGATCGCCCGGCACGGGCTCGCCGGCCCGTATGCCGACGTCGAGGACCTCGAGCTCGCCGTGCGCGAGCGCGACGGCGTGCGCACCGGGTTCCTGCTGCACCACGGCGAGAAGCCCCTGGACATCCCGGCCTGGGCCGCGGGCACCGAGCTGCTCACCGGACGCCGTGTCGCGGCGGGCGAGCCGTTGCACGTGGAGCCGACCGACGTGCTGGTGCTGAGGGAGGACCCGTCCTGAACGGGGTGCATCCGGCATGGCTGCCCGCCGCCGCGTTCGCCCCGCTCGGTGCGCGCCGGGTGCGGGTGATCGGCGAGGGACTGCTGGCGGACACCGTGCGCGCCGAGGTCACGGCCCATGGCGAGCTGGTCACCGGGGACGCCGACGTCGTCCTCGAACAGCGGGACGGGGGCGCGCCGGAGGCGTTCGAGCTCGCCCGGCGCGGCGGCGTCACCACTGTCGTCGCCGGGGGAGGCCCGGGGCTGCTGTACGGCCTGTTCCACCTCGTGCGGTTGGGGGAGGAGGCCTTCGTCGACCGCGTCCCGGAGCGGCACGCACCGGCCCACGACCTGCGCATGCTCGACCACTGGGACAACGTCGACGTCCACCCGGTGATGGGCCAGGTGGAGCGGGGCTACGCGGGCGGCTCGATCTTCTACGTCGACGGCCGGGTGCGGACCGACCTGAGTCGGGTGGCCGCCTACGGTCGGCTGCTCGCCGCGATCGGCGTCAACCGCGTGGCGATCAACAACGTGAACGTGCACCGGCGCGAGGCGCGCCTGCTCACCGACGACCTGCCCGACGTCGCGCGGATCGCCGACGTGCTGCGGCCGTGGGGGATCCGGCTGCACCTGTCTGTGAGCTTCTCCGCCCCGATCGTCCTCGGCGGGCTCGCCACCGCCGACCCCCTGGACCCGCAGGTGCGGGAGTGGTGGGGGCAGATCACCGAGCGGGTGTACGCCGCGATCCCGGACTTCGGCGGGTACGTCGTGAAGGCCGACTCCGAGGGACAGCCCGGCCCGTTCGGCTACGGCCGCGACCACGCCGACGGCGCCAACCTGCTCGCCCGCGCGCTCGCCCCGTTCGGTGGCACCGTGCACTGGCGGGCGTTCGTCTACGACCACCGGCAGGACTGGCGCGACCGCTCCACCGACCGTGCCCGCGCCGCCCACGACCACTTCGCGCCGCTCGACGGCCGGTTCGACGACAACGTGGTGCTGCAGGTCAAGCACGGCCCGATGGACTTCCAGGTGCGCGAGCCGGTGTCCCCGGTGCTCGCCGCGATGCCGCACACCAGGCTCGCGGTGGAGCTGCAGGTCACCCAGGAGTACACCGGCCAGCAGCGACACGTCTGCTACCTCGCGCCCGCCTGGCAGCGAGGTGCTGGCGTTCCGGCCCCGGGGCGATGCCGGCGCCACCGTCGCCGAGACGCTCGGTGGCGGGCTCGCCGCGGTCTCGAACGTCGGCGACGACCGGTTCTGGACCGGGCACCCCCTGGCCCAGGCGAACCTGTACGCCTTCGGTCGGCTGGCCTGGGACCCCACGGCCGACGCCACCGAGCTGCTCGACGAGTGGATCTCGATGACGTTCCCGGAGGCCGGGCCGGCTGCCCGGGCGCTCCTGCACGACACGATGGACCGCTCGTGGCACACCTACGAGGACTACACGGCGCCCCTCGGCGTCGGGTTGATGGTGCGCCCGGGCCACCACTACGGACCCGACGTCGACGGCTACGAGTACACCCCGTGGGGCACGTACCACTTCGCCGACCGGGACGGGATCGGCGTGGACCGCACGGTCGCCACCGGCACCGGCTACTCCGGCCAGTACCCGCCGCACTGGGCGCAGGTGTACGAGTCGCCGCAGCGGTGCCCCGACGAGCTGCTGCTGTTCTTCCACCACGTCCCGTACTCGCACGTGCTGCACCGCGGGAGCACCGTGATCCAGCACGTCTACGACACGCACTTCGCCGGCGTCGAGGAGGTCGAGCGGATCGTCGCGGCATGGGACGGGGCGGACGGTCTCCTCCCGCCCGACGTGGTCGCGCGCGTGCGCGAGCGGCTGGCCGAGCAGCTGCGGTCCGCGCGGGAGTGGCGCGACCAGGTCAACACCTACTTCTTCCGCAAGTCCGGCGTGCCGGACGCCCGGGGACGCACGATCCACTAGTCCGGGTGAGCCTCGCCGCCGCCGGGCTGCCGGCGTGGCGGCACTCTGCGAGCATCGCTGATCGTGACCGACCGGATAGGGGCGACCCCCGTGGAGAACGTCTTCGTGCTGGGGCTGGACGACCACAACGCCCGGCTCCTGCAGGCGCTGCCGGACGCCGAGCGGTACCGGTTCCACCCGCTGCTGGACATCGACGACATCCGGCACGCCGACACGGTCTCGGTGCCCGACCTGCTGGAGCAGGCGCAGCGGCAGCTCGAGCGGTTCGACGGGCCGGTGCACGCCGTGATCGGGTTCTGGGACTTCCCGATCAGCACGATGCTGCCGATCCTCGCCGAGCGCCTCGGCCTGCCCTGGCCCGGCCTCGAGTCGGTGGTGAAGTGCGAGCACAAGTACTGGAGCCGGCTCGAGCAACGGCAGGTGATCGAGGAGGTGCCGCGGTTCGGCCTGCTCGACCTCGACGACGAGGACCCCGACCTTCCCGAGGGCCTGCGGTACCCGGTGTGGGTGAAGCCCGTGAAGTCGGCGTCGTCGAGGCTGGCGTTCCGCGTGGAGAACCACAAGCAGCTGCACGACGCCGCCGCCGAGATCCGCGAGGGCATCGGGCGCGTCGGCGACCCGTTCGAGTACGTGCTCGACCAGCTCGACCTGCCCACGGAGATCGCCGACGCGGGCGGCAGCGCCTGCCTCGTCGAGGAGGCGGCCACCGGCGCGCAGGTGACCGTGGAGGGCTACAGCTACCGGGGCGACGTGCGGGTGTACGGCATCGTCGACTCCGTCACCTGCCCGGGCAGCTCGAGCTTCCTGCGCTACCAGTACCCGTCCACGGTGCCGGCCGCCGTCGCGGACCGGCTGGCCGAGCTGTCCCGGCGCGTCATCGGCCGCATCGGCCTGGACGGGACGACGTTCGACATCGAGTACTTCTGGGACGCCGAGCGCGACGCGATCACCCTGCTGGAGGTGAACCCGCGCCACTCCCAGTCGCACGCCGAGCTGTTCGAGCAGGTCGACGGGATCACCCACCACGACGTCATGCTGCAGCTCGCGCTGGGTCGTGAGCCGCGCCCGCCGCACCGGAAGGGGCCCTACGCCATGGCGGCGAAGTGGTTCCTGCGCCGGGACGAGGACGGGGTGGCCGTCCACGTGCCCACCGCCGAGGAGATCGAGCGGGTGGAACACGACGTCCCCGGCTGCACCGTCACGGTGTCCGTGCAGGTCGGTGACCGCCTGTCGGAGCTGCACGACCAGGACAGCTACAGCTACGCGATCGCGAACGTGTTCGTCGGCGCGGACAGCGAGGACGAGCTGCGGGAGAAGTACGAGCGGGCCGTCGCGGGCCTGCCGTTCGAGTTCGAGGAGGCCTGACGGGCGCACCATGGACACGGAAATGCACATCGTCGAGCGCTTCCCGCACGAGGTCCGCGAGGACGCGTGCCTCGAGATCCCGATGTCGGACGGCACGCGCCTGGCCGGCCGGGTCTGGCGCCCCGAGGGGTCCGACGTGGACCCGGTGCCGGCCGTGCTGGAGTTCATCCCCTACCGGCAGCGCGACCTGACCGCCGTCCGCGACTCGATCCACCACCCCTACTTCGCCGGGCACGGTGTGGCCGGCGTGCGCGTCGACCTGCGCGGCAGCGGCGACTCCGAGGGCGTGCTCACCGACGAGTACCTGGAACAGGAGCTGCGCGACGCCGAGGAGGTGCTCGCCTGGATCGCCGCGCAGCCGTGGTGCAACGGGCGCACCGGGATGATGGGCATCTCCTGGGGAGGGTTCAACGCCCTGCAGGTAGCGGCCCGCCGCCCGCCGAGCCTGCGCGCGATCGTCACCGCGTCGTCCACCGACGACCGCTACGCCGACGACGTCCACTACATGGGCGGCTGCCTGCTGACCGACAACCTTTCCTGGGCGTCGACGATGTTCGCCTACACCTCCTGCCCGCCGGACCCGGAGGTCGTGGGCGACCGCTGGCGGGACATGTGGCACGAGCGGCTGCGCGGCAGCGGCCTGTGGCTGCACGAGTGGCTGCGCCACCAGCACCGGGACGCCTACTGGCGCCACGGGTCGATCTGCGAGGACTTCTCAGCGATCGAGTGCCCGGTGCTCGCCGTCAGCGGCTGGGCCGACGGGTACTCGAACTCGGTGTTCCGCCTGCTCTCGGCGCTCGACGTGCCGCGCAAGGGGCTGGTGGGACCGTGGTCGCACAAGTACCCGCACCTGGGCCAGCCCGGTCCCGCGGTCGGCTTCCTGCAGGAGCTCGTGCGCTGGTGGGACCGGTGGCTGCGGGACGTCGACAACGGCGTGATGGACGAGCCGATGCTGCGGATCTGGATGCAGGAGAGCGTGCCCCCGTCCACGGCGTACGAGGAGCGGCCGGGGCGCTGGGTCGGCGAGCCGAGCTGGCCGTCCCCGCAGGTGCACGCGGTGGCCCACCCGCTCGGTGACCACCGGATCCTGCGCCCGGACCGGGAGCCGCCCGCCGACCTGCCGGACCACCTCGCGGTGCAGTCCCCGCTGTCCGTGGGCCAGTTCGCCGGCAAGTGGTGCTCCTACAACGCTCCGCCCGACCTGCCCTACGACCAGCGCGAGGAGGACGGCGGGTCGCTCGTGTTCGACGGCGAGGTGCTCACCGAGCGGATGGAGATCCTCGGCTCCCCGGTCGTGGAGCTGGAGTTCGCCGCCGACCAGCCGGTGGCGATGGTGGCGGCGCGGCTCTCCGATGTGGCACCGGACGGCCGCGCCACCCGCATCAGCTACGGCCTGCTGAACCTCACCCACCGCGACGGCCACGACCGTCCCGCCGAGCTGGTGCCGGGGGAGCGTTACCGGGTGCGCGTCATGCTCAACGCGATGGCGCAGGCGCTCTCGCCCGGTCACCGGCTACGGCTGTCGCTCTCGACCTCCTACTGGCCGCTGGCCTGGCCACCGCCCGAGCCCGTGCGGCTCACGGTGTTCCCCGGCGGGAGCGGGTTGGTGCTGCCACTGCGCCCCGATCCCGGGGACGACGAGCTCCTGGTGCCGCCGCTGGGGGAGCCCGAAGGTGCCCGCCCGATGGCCACCACCCAGGTCGAACCCGGCCGGCAGCGCTGGACGGTCACCCGCGACCTGGTCGGGTACGAGTCGGCGCTGGAGGTCGTGAAGGACCTCGGCGTGGTGCGCTTCGACGACATCGACCTGGCGGTCACCCGCCGCGCCGACGAGCGCTACAGCTGGGTGGCCGACGACGTCGACTCCGTGCGGGGCGAGACGACGTGGTCCATGGGGTTCGCCCGCGGGGACTGGAAGGTCGAGACGGTGACGCGCACGGTGCTGAGCTCCACCGCGACCGAGTTCCGGCTCTACGCCCAGCTGGACGCCTACGAAGGCGCGGAGCGGGTGCACGCCCGGAGCTGGCGGTTGGCCATCCCGCGCGACCACGTCTGACCTGCGCGGCGGGAGTACCGGCGGACCGTCCCGGGTACGCGATCGGGGTGGCGGCACGAACGGCGACCCGGAAGCTGATCGACGACCATCTCGTCGGCGGCGAGCCGGCCGTGGGTGAGGAGATCGCGCTCCGCGTCGACCAGACCCTCACCCAGGACGCCACCGGCACGCTCGTCATGCAGGAGCTCGAGGCGATCGGGCTGGACCGCGCGCGCACGGACGTCAGCGTCCAGTACGTCGACCACAACCTGCTCCAGGCCGACGAGCGCAACGCCGAGGACCACGAGTTCCTCGCCTCGGCCGCCCGCCGCTACGGCCTCTGGTACTCGAAGCCGGGCAACGGGGTCTCGCACCCCACGCACATGCAGCGGTTCGGGGTGCCCGGCGCCACGCTGGCCGGCTCCGACTCGCACACGTGCGCGGCCGGGTCGCTGGGCATGCTCGCCATCGGCGTCGGCGGGCTCGAGGTGGCGATGGCGATCGCGGGCGAGCCCCTCCATCTGCGGATGCCGCAGGTCTGGGGCGTGCGGTTGACGGGGCGGCTCCCGGACTGGGTGTCGGCCAAGGACGTGGTGCTGGAGATGCTGCGCCGCCACGGCGTCGACGGCGGCGTCGACCGCGTGATCGAGTACCACGGCCCGGGGCTGGCCGGGCTCTCGGCGATGGACCGGCACGTCATCGCCAACATGGGCGCCGAGCTCGGCGCCACCACGACGGTGTTCCCCGCCGACGAGGCCGTGCAGGAGTTCCTGCGCTCCGAGGGGCGCGAGGACGACTTCCGCCCGCTCTCCGCCGACGAGGGCGCGGCCTACGACGTCACCGACGAGATCGACCTCTCGAGCCTGGAACCGCTGATCGCCCGGCCCTCGTCGCCGGGGAACGTGGTGCCGGTGCGCGAGTGCGCGGGCGAGCCGGTGCACCAGGTCGTCCTCGGTTCCTCCGCCAACCCGGGCCTGCGCGACTACGCGGTCGCCGCCGCGCTCGTCGACGGCCGGCAGACACCCGACACGGTCAGCTTCGACGTCAACCCGTCCTCGCGGGAGATCTTCTCCGACCTCACCCGGATGGGCGCGACGTTCCGGCTGATCGCGGCCGGCGCGCGGATCCACCAGACGGGCTGCCTGGGCTGCATCGGCATGGGCCAGGCCCCGGCGTCGGGGCAGAACTCGCTGCGCACCTTCCCCCGCAACTTCCCGGGCCGCTCCGGAACCACCGGCGACGCCGTGTGGCTGTGCTCCCCGGAGACGGCGGCCGCGTCGGCGCTGACCGGCGTGATCACCGACCCTCGCGAGTTCGCCCGCCGGCACGACCTGACCCCGCCGGTGCTGGAGCTGCCGGAACGCGCGTCGGTGAACACCGCGATGCTCGTGGCGCCCCTGCCGGCCGCCGAGGCGGCGACCGTCGAGCTGGTGCGCGGCCCCAACATCTCCGCGCTGCCGGAGCTGGAGCCGTTGCCCGACGCGCTCGACGTGCCGGTCCTGCTCGTGCTCGGGGACAACGTCTCGACCGACGAGATCTCACCGGCCGGCGCGCGTGCCCTGCCCTACCGCTCCAACATCCCGAAGCTCGCCGACTTCACGTTCACCCGCGTCGACGAGGAGTACCCGGCGCGGGCGCGCGAGACGGGGCCGCACGCCGTGGTGGGCGGGCGCAACTACGGGCAGGGCTCCTCGCGCGAGCACGCCGCGATCACCCCGCGCCACCTCGGTCTGTCAGTGGTGATCGCGCAGTCGTTCGCGCGCATCCACTGGCAGAACCTGGTGAACTTCGGCGTGCTGCCGCTCACCGCCGACGCCGCCGATCTCGAGTCGATCCGCGCCGGCGACGAGCTGCACCTGCGCGACCTGCACGCGGCGCTGCCGGAGTCGGCGCAGCTCACCGTCACCTGTGGCGACCGCAGCTTCACCGCCACCCACCGGCTCTCGCCGCGCCAGGTCGAGACGGTGCTGGCCGGCGGGCGCATCCGCCAGCTCGCGCAAGCCCGCTGACCCGCTCAGGTACTGGGGCTCAGGTACTGGGGTCGATCGGTCCAGGAGGCGGTGTGGGCACCGGCGGGGCCGGGTCGGGCATCGGACCGGGCGTCGGTTCCGGCCCCGGGATCGGGGGCCCGGGCTCCGGGCCGGGGGGAGGGGTCGGCGGCAGCGGAGGCGGCTCGGTGGCAACGGTGTGATCCATGGCCTCGGCCTACCCCTGCGGTCGGACGCCTACGCGTCCGTCCGCCAGCAGGGCGCGATACCAGCCGCCCCAGCGGTCCATCTGCTCGACGATCGGCCCGAGGCTGCGCCCGACGTCGGTGAGCGCGTACTCGACCCGCGGTGGGACCTCCGCGTACACGGTGCGCCGCACCAGCCCGTCGGCCTCGAGCTCGCGCAGCTGCCGGGTGAGCACCCGCTGGGTGATCGGAGGCAGGGCGCGCTGCAGCGCGCCGAAGCGGTGCGTCCCGCGCAGCAGGTACTTGACGATCAGCAGCTTCCACTTGCCGCCGACGACCTCGAGGATGACCTCCGTGTCGCAGTAGGCAGCCATCTCATCCACGCGCTCGCGCACCCGTCGCACGGTCGACACTCCGTTCCTCGCACCGGTGTACGTGCTGGTACCCGGGGTCCGGAGGGATACCAGGCCACCGGAAAGACCGTACTTGTCCAGGCTCTGCGTGCCGTCCCACAGTGGCCGGATGATCCGTTCTGCTGATCGGCACCCACCCCGTCGCCGGGCCGTGCTGGCCGTGCTCTGCGCGAGCCTGCTGATGGTCGGGATGGACCTGACGGCGCTGCACGTGGCCGTGCCGACGATCAGCCGGGAGCTGCTGCCCAGCGGCTCGGAGCTGCTGTGGATCGTGGACGGCTACGCCCTCACCGTCGCGGCGGGCCTCGTCACCTTCGGCACCCTGGGCGACCGCTACGGCCGGCGGCGCGTGCTGCTGCTGGGCTTCGCCGTCTTCGGGCTGGCGTCGGCCGCGGCGGCGCTGTCGGTCGTGCCCGCGGCGCTGATCGCCGCGCGGGTCCTGCTGGGCGTCGGGGGCGCGATGATCATGTCCTGCACGCCCGCGGTGATCAGGGTCGTGTTCCCCGACGACCGGGAACGAACGGTCGCCGTGGGCCTGTGGGTGGCTGCCTACAGCGCCGGCGTCTCGGCCGGGCCACTGCTGGGCGGTCTGCTGCTGGAGCACTTCTGGTGGGGGTCGGTCTTCCTGGTCAACCTGCCGGTGGTGGCGGTCGCGCTGATCGGCGGGATGCTGCTGGTGCCGGAGTCGCGGGACCCGCGCCCGCGGCGGTGGGACGCGACGGGCGCCGCGCTGTCCGCCCTCGGGCTGGGCGGCGCCGTCCATGCCGTGCAGGAGCTGGGGGAGGGCGGCGGGGCGCAGACGCTGACGTGGGTCGTCGGCGCGGCGGGTCTTGGCCTGCTCGCGCTGTTCGTGCGGCGGCAACGGCGGATCCGCCACCCGCTGGTCGACCTCGCCCAGTTCGCCGACCGCCGGTTCAGCATCGCGGCGCTGTGCGTCATGGGCTGTTACGGCGCCTACGCCACCGTGCTGTTCCTGCTCACGCAGCGCCTCCAGCTCGTCGAGGGCCACACGCCGTTCACGGCCGGGTTGGCGCTGGTCCCGCTGGCGGCCGCCAACGCCGTGGGTGCGGTGCTGGCGCCGCGCGTCAGCGGGTGGTTCGGCCGCCACCGCGCGCTGTCCGGCGGGCTGGTGCTGCTCGGCCTGGCGCTGGCGGCGTTCGGCGTCGCCGGACCGGCCGGGCACGTCGTGGCCCTGGTGGCAGCCGGCCTCGGCGCCGGCGCCGTGATGACCCTGGGCGCCGACGCCATGCTGGGCGCGGCGTCGCCGGAACGCGCCGGCGAGGTCGGCGCGATCCAGGAGACGTCCTTCTCCCTGGGCGCCGGGCTCGGCCTCGCGGTCCTGGGCACGCTGCTGACCCTGGTCTACCGCTCCGCGTTCCCATCGATGCCGGGTGCGAGCCGCGAGGACTGGGAGACGGCGCGCTCTTCACTCGGTGCGGCCGCGGAGGTGGCAGGCGGACGCGGCGACGCGCTGCTCCTGGGAGCGCGGCATGCGTTCGACATCGCGTTCTCGGTGACGACCCTGCTCACCGCCGCCGCCCTGGTGCTGCTCGGTGCGCTCGCCGCGGTGGGGCTGCGCCCCGCTACACATCTGGATCGTCACTCGGTGGGATGAACTGCCGGCGCCGGGTCACTGGCCCTCTCTGTTGCGTAGGCAAATATTCCTGCAGGTCGCGCGGGTGATCGTCCGCGTGCAGGTGCTCGGCCAGGACGTCCGCACGCTCACCAGCCGGCGCGGGCTGATCAACGGGCTGCCGTTCGGGGAGCTGACGGAGAAGGCGGCCAGCGCCACGACGGAGCAGGACGGGGACGACCTGCACCCGATGCAGGAGGCCTGGCTCGAGCACGACGTTCCCCAGTGCGGCTTCTGCCAGCCCGGCCAGATCATGGCCGCGGTGGCGAAGGTCCGGCAGTGCCGCGACGAGGGCCGTGACGTCGACGACGAGGCGATCGAGGAGATCCGCAACATCTGCCGTTGCGGCACCTGCAACCGGATCCGCGAGGCCATCAAGTCCGGCGCGGACGAGATGTGAGGAGCGTTCCGATGTCGAAGTGCGTGATCACCGGTCTGTTGCTGTCCGGCGCGGCCCTTCCGCTCGCGACGGGCACCGCCGCGGCGAGCGACCTCGAGCAGACGGTGAGCGCAGGCGCGGCGACCGCTGCCGACGCGCAGGCCTCCTTCCTCGACGCCGTCGACGGTCCGGAACCGGCGGGCGCGGACGGGCTGGGAACCGAGTTCCCCCAGTTCGACCCGCGCTTCGTGGAGGGTCCGGCCGGCGGTCTGCTCGACGACCCGCTCGGCTGACCGGCGTTCACCCGGTCGCGCGGGGGAGGTGCGCGGCGCGCACGATCGCCCGAGGCTACTTCGCACACCCGGTGCTGACCTCGCACGAAGCCGGCCCTGCGCGAAGTCCGCAGCCGATGTGCGAAGTCGCCGCGTACTCGTGCCGCTGACCGGCACCCGGGCGGGTGGTTCCGGAACCCGGTCGGGCTATCCGGCCGGCGCGCCTGCTTCCCAGGTGGTCACGATGCGCCCGTGGGGGACGTGCGGCGCGGTGGGAGACGGGCGGGGGAGTGGCTCCTGCTCGCCGGGGCGCTCGCGCTGGCGCTCGCGTTGCTGGCCGGCCCGGACGTCCCTGACAAACCCGCGGCAGCCGCCGCGCCCGCGCCCGTCCCCGTGCCGGCCGCCGGCGCCGTCGACGGGCAGGTGGAACGGGCGGCCGCGCGGCTCGGGGCCTGGATGCGGCCCCTCGCGCCCGGCGAGCGGCCCCCGCAGTTCGTGCTGTTCTCGTTCGACGGCGCCGGGTCGCACCGCCACTGGCAGCGTGTGCTCGCGCTCGCGTCGGCCTCGGAGGCCCGGATCACCGCCTTCCTGTCCGGGGTCTACCTGGTCCCGGACGCCGAGCGGCGCCGCTACCGGGGCCCCGGGCGGGCGGCCGGCAGCTCGGCGGTCGGGTTCGGCGGATCCCCGACCGAGGTGGACGTGCTGATCGGGGACCTGATGGAGGCACGCGGGCGGGGTCACGAGATCGGCACCCATTACAACGGGCACTTCTGCTCCGGCGACGAGCCCGGCGTCGGGAGATGGTCCACCGCGATGTGGAACGACGAGCTCGACCAGTTCTTCGCGTTCGTCGAGTCCGCCCGTGGACGCGGCCTGGAGCTGGGGCCGGGCGCGGTGCGGGGCGGGCGCACCCCGTGCCTGGAGGGGCGGTGGTCGCAGGCCTACCCGGCCATGCGGGCGCACGGGTTCACCTACGACACGAGCCGCCCGGCCGACGGGATCATCTGGCCCACCGACGAGTACGGGATCCGCGAGTTCTGGATGCCGTCGGTGCGGGTTCCGGCGCTGCGGAAGCACGTGCTGCTGATGGACTACAACCTGTGGCTCGCGGTGAACGGCGGGCGGGACGAGCCGGGGCGGGCGGCCGAGTTCAGCGACACGGTGTTCGGCGCCTACCGCGTCGCGTACGCCGCGGCCGCGAACGGCAACCGGGCGCCGCTCGTGATCGGCAGCCACTTCAACCGCTGGTCCGGCGGCGGGTTCTTCGACGCCGTCGAGCGGTTCATGGCCGACGTGTGTCTGCACCCCGAGACGGTGTGCGCCACCCACTCCGATGTGAGCGCGTGGATCGACCTGCAGGATCCCGCGGTCCTCGACGTCTGGCGCTCGATGCCGCCCGCCCACGTGCCCGGCCCGTGATCACCCCGACCTGTCCGCCGCGCGCATCGCATCGACGAACGCGGCGATGGCCGGGTTGCCGCCGGCCCCACGCCGGTGCGCGGCCATCGTGCGCCGGTGCATCGGCAGCGGGGTGAGCGTGACGTCCGGGCCCGGTGCGGTGAGCCCGAGCTCCGGGACGAGCGCGACCCCGCCACCGATCGCGACCAGCGCCAGCACCGCCGGGAAGTCGTCGACCACGTGCCGCGCCTCCGGGGCGAACCCGGCCGCCTCGCAGGCCCGGAGGGTCATCGTCCCGCATCGGGTGGCGGCCGGCGCGACGATCCACGGCGCGGCCCGCCAGCGGCGCAGCGGGTGCGACTCGCCGGGCAGCGGAGCGAACGCGCGCGGGGCCGCGAGGAACATCGCCTCCTCGAAGAGGGCCACCGTCTCCACGCCGGGTTCGGCGGTGGCCGGCACGAAGTCGTAGTCGTGCACGAGCGCGACGTCGACCTCGCCGGCGCGCAGCGCCCCCGCGACGGCGGCCGGGTCGAGCTCACGCAGCCGCGGTTCGAGGGCGGGGTGTGCCGCCGCGAGCGTGGCGAGCGCCGCGGGCACGACGGCGCGGGCGGCCGAGGGGAAGGCGCCGATCCGCAGCGGCCCGGCCGGGCCGACCTGCCCGGCGGCGAGGTCGGCCGCGGCCCGTTCGAGGCGTTCCAGCACGGCCTCGGCGTGCCCGACGAGCGCGTGCGCGGCGGGCGTCAGCTCCACCCGCCGTCCGCTGCGCTCCAGCAGCGGGGTGCCCGCCTCCCGTTCCAGGGCGCTGAGCTGCTGGGACACCGCCGACGGGGTGTAGGCCAGTGCCTCGGCCACGGCCGCGATCGTGCCCCGGTGGGCGAGCTCGCACAGCAGTCGCAGGCGGCGCACGTCGAGCATCAGCACAGCTTACGGTCATCAGCAGGAACCTGAACTGGACCTGACGCTCGCGCAACCCCACGCTCGGCCCATGGACCTCTCGGGCGTGTTCGTCCCGCTGATCACGCCGTTCACCCCGGCCGGCGACGACGTCATGGCCGTGCCGATGCTGGCGCTCGGCGCGTCCGGCGGGATCCTCGCGTCGGCGCACCTGTGCAGCGGGCGCTGGGCCGCGATGGCCGCGGCGTGGCGGGCGGGCGACGCGGTGCGCGCCCGGTGCCTCGGTGCCCCGCTCGCGCCGCTGGCGGCGGCCCTGTTCGCCGAGCCCAACCCGACCGTGATCAAGGCCGTGCTGCACGCGCGGGGCCGGATCGCCACGCCGGACGTGCGGCTGCCGCTGCTCCCGCCGGACCCCGCGACGGTCGGGGCCGCCCTCGACCTGCTGAAGGCTGCCGAGCACGCCCCGGACGCTGCCGTTACCGTGCGGGACGGCCGGGAGGAGTGATCGACGTGCGGATCGGGATCGGAGCCCCGATCTCCGGGGGGTGGGCGACCCCGGAGAACCTCGTGCGGGTGGCCGAGGAGGCCGAGGATCTGGGGTACGCGTCCCTGTGGACGCTGCAGCGGCTCCTCGTCGGGGTCGACCAGGACCTGCCGCCGGTGTACGGCAGCGTGCTGGACCCGATCGCGGCCCTGGCGTTCGCCGCGGCCCGGACCTCCCGGATCCGCCTGGGCGTGGCGGTGATCAACCTTCCGTTCGTCCCGCCCACCTACCTCGCGAAGCAGGCGGCCACGCTGGACGTGCTGTCGGGCGGGCGACTCGACCTCGGCCTCGGGGTGGGCTGGTCACCCGCGGAGTTCGTGGCGTCGGGCGCCTCCACAGCGCGCCGCGGTCCCCGCACCGTGGAGTTCGTGGAGGTCCTGCGCACGCTGTGGGCCGACGACGTGAGCGAGTACGACGGCGAGTTCTACACCGTGCCGCCGAGCCGGGTGCTGCCCAAGCCCGCGCAGCGGCCCGGCCCGCCGGTGCTGCTCGGCGGAGGCGTGCCGGCGGCCCTGCACCGCGCCGGCCGGATCGCCGACGGCTGGGTCAGCAGCAGCGGCGCCGACCTGACCCGGATCGCCGACAGCATCGCGCTGGTCCGCGGGGGCGCCGAGGAAGCCGGCAAGGACCCCTCCGCGGTGCGCGTGGTCGTCCGCGGCGTCGTGCGCGTGGACGGGCGGGCCGACCGGCTCCTCTCCGGCTCCTACGACAAGATCCGCGAGGACGGCGCGTGGCTGGCCGAGCAGGGCGTCACGGAGCTGTTCTACGACCTGAACTTCGACCGGGCCATCGGGACCCCCGATGCGGACCCCGCGGCGGGCGTCGACCGGGCCCTGAAGATCCTGCACGCGCTGCGGCCCCGTCCCGATTGATCGAGTTCGGACCGGTCCGTCAGGGCAGTCCGTGCAGGAACTCGGTCACCGCCGCGTCGGTGTCCACCGGACGTTCCAGGTGCGGGACGTGGCCGCAGTCGAGCACCCGCAGCGTCACCGGCCCGGCCGCGGCGTCGCGCACGACCTCGACGTGCACGACGGTGCCGTACGGGTCGTCGGTGCCTTGCACGGCGAGGACCGGGCAGGTGATGCCGGCCAGCTCCGGCCGGATGTCCCAGTGCCGGAACTCCTCGTCGAGCCAGCCGTCGTTCCAGTTCCAGAACGTGACGTCGGGATCGCGGTGGTGGCGGGCCATCCGCGTCCGGAGGCCCCCCTCGACGTAGGCGTGGCGGGCCTCCTCGATGCCGCGCAGCCCGACCTCCTCGACGAACACGTGGGGTGCGAGCACCACCAGCCCTGCGACGTCGGCCGTGCCGGCATGCAGCAACGCGATGGAGCCGCCGTCGCTGTGCCCGACGAGCACCGCCCGCTCCAACCCCAACGCCGCGCGCACCGCGGGCACCACGTCGGCCGCCTCGTCGTGCATGTACCGCGGTGTTCGCTTGCCCTGCGGGATGTCGGATCCGCCGTGGCCGTGGCGGGAGAACGCGACCGCACGGCGGCCGGTTGCGGCGGCGATGCGGTGGTGGAACCCGCGCCAGAGCCGCACCGAACCCAGACCTTCGTGCAGGAAGAGCAGCGGGGCGCGAGCGGGGTCGCCCGGTACGTCCTCGTACTCGACGCGCCCGCCCGGAACGTCCACCAGGGGGAGGTCAGTCACGCTCGCGAGCGTGCCTGGCGTCAGGCCGGCTCGTCCAGCCGGGCCACGAGCCGCTTCGGCGCCACCTGCCGGTAGGCGTCGGTGACGATCTCCTCGATCTCGGCCCAGTCCACGTCCGGCACGTCGAGGTACACGCCGAGCCATCCGCGCCCACCGACGTAGGGCGGCCGGAAGAACCGCCCGGGGTCGGTGGCCACCATCTCCTGCTGCGCGCCCGGCGGGGCGGCGCACCAGAACGCGAGGCGGTCGTCGTGGTGGTGGTCGGCGAACATCACGAAGGTCTTGCGAACGAACCAGGTCGGCTCGCCGTGACTCAGCTTCTCGGTGACCTCGGGGAGGGCGGTGCAGAGGGCCCGGAGCCGGTCCACCGGCGTCACGCCGGCACCGCCCGCATCACGGAGTAGCCCGCCCCGACCGGCGGTGTGACACCGGCGAGCCGCAGCCCGGCCGCCGCGAGCAGGGCCGTGAACTGGGCCTCCGTGCGTTCCCGCCCACTGGTGCAGATGAGCATGTTCAGGTCGCTCATCAGGAGCATGCGCTGCTCGCCGAGCACCTCCGGGTCGTCCCGGAGCACCGGCTCCACCAGGAACAGCACGCCGTCCGCCGGCATCGTCTCGCGGACGCGGGAGAGGATCGCGACGCTCCGCTCGTCGTCCCAGTCGTGGATCACGCTCTTCACGACGTACGCGTCCGCGGTGGGCACCGCCTCGAAGAAGTCGCCGGTCACCACCTCGCACCGCTCGTCGACGATCGCGGTGGCGCCGGACGGGGAGTCGAACAGGATCCCCCGCAGGTGCGGGTGCGCGTCGAGGAAGGCGGCGAGCAGCGTGCCGTTGCCGCCGCCGATGTCGGCGAGCGTCGTGACGCCGGTGAGGTCGCACGCGTCGACGATGCCGGCCGCGGCCATCCGCGTGCCCTCGGCCATCGCCTCGGTGAAGACCGCGTTCAGGACGGGGTCGTCGGCCATGTACGCGAACGCCGAGCGGCCGGTGACCTTCTCGAACGACGGCTCCCCGGTGCGCACACTCCATTCCAGCTCGCCCCACGCCCGCCAGACCGCGTCGCCGCAGAACAGCTGCGCCAGGTTGCCGATGGAGCCGGGGCGCCCGGTGCGCAGCAGCTCCCCGCCCGGCGTGAGCGCGTACGCCCCGTCCGGGGACCGGGTCACCAGGTCCAGGCCGGCGGCCGCGCGCAGGAGCCGGGCCAGCGCGTCCGGGTTCGTCCCGGTGCCGGCAGCGAGCGCGTCGAGGTCGAGTGACCCGGAACCGAGCGCGTCCGGCACGCCCAGCTGGGCGAGGGTCTGCACCACCTGCGCCGGGAAGAACCCGAAGACGAGCCCCGCCACCCGCGCCCGTTCGGCCGTGCTCACGGCTTCACCTGCGGCCGGTAGCTGCCGATCGACCAGATGTTGCCCTCGGGGTCGCGCACCGCGTACTCGCGGGACCCGTAGGGCTGGTCCACCAGCTCCTGCACCACGCCGGCACCGGTGGCCACGGCACGGTCGTGGTGGGCATCGACCGCATCGGGGGCGTCGAGCGCGAGGTAGACGACCGCGCGCCCCGTGTCGAACGTGTCGGGCGTGTCGCGGCGCGTGCCGACCATGATCACGCCGTCACCGAAGCTCAGCTCGGCGTGCGCGACCGTGCCGTCATCGGCGGTGACGACCTGCTGCTCGACGAACCCGAGCGTGCCGGTGAGGTACGCGATCGCCGCGCGGGCGTCGTCGTAGCGGAGGGTCACGTAGATGCTCATGGAGCAGACGGTAAGGACGACCGGAGGGCGTGGCTTGGACGAATGGGAACGGGCCGCTCAACTCCACTCGACCAGGTACTCCGTGGGCGTGCAGCCGGCGAGCGCGTGGAACTCCCGCACCAGGTGGGCGTGGTCGGCGTAGCCGCAGGCGGCGGCGACGTCGGAGATCGTGGGCGCCGCAACCGGACGTGCGGCGACGGAGAAGCTCCCCGGGGCGAGCAACCGGGCCGCACGATCGAAGCGCAGCACCCGCGCGGCGGTCTTCGGTGCCAGCCCCACCTGCCCGCGGAAGCGGGTGAGCAGGTGGCGCCGGCTCCAGCCGGTGTCCTCGGCCAGCTCCCGCACACCGACCCGGCCCGCGCTGCGCACCATCCGTCGCCACGCCCACGCCACCTCCGGGTCGGGCCTGGTCGCGGTCCCGTCGAGGCGGCGCAGCAGCACGTCGTCGAGCAGGGCGAAGCAGCGCGGCCAGTCCGGGGCCTCGGCCAGGCGGGCCGGAAGCGCGGCCAGCTCGGGCACCTCCAGCTCGGTGAGCTGCGGTGCGACGTTGGTGAGCTCGGGCATCGGGCGTCCGAGCAGCGTGAACACCCCGAGCGGGCTGAGGTCGACCTGCAACCCGTGCTGGAGGCCGCTGAACTCGGTGACGACCGGCCCGTCGTGCATGCCGGCCAGGAACGACGCCGGCACCGACGGGCCTGCCGGGCCGTGCAGCCGGATCTGCGGGCCCAGGCTGAGGATCAGCGTGCACGTGGCCCCCGGGGCCTGCCGGCGGCGTACCGGCGCGCCGCTGTGCTCGCGATAGCCCAGGTAGCGCCGCACGTGACGGGCGAGCGCGGGGTGCGGGCGCCCCAGGACGTATTCCCCGTCCACCACGCCAGGATGGCACGCGCACTCCGGTCTGCGTCCGCCCGGATCGCGGACCTCGGCTCACGCACCCCTGGCCGCCCGCGCACCGCGTTTCCGCCCGCGCTACCGGTCGACGGGGTGCGCGGCCCGAAACGGGGTGCGTGAGCGCCGGGGCGGCGCAGTCGGTGGGTGAGCGGTCAGGCGTGGTGGGTGGCCCGGTGGGCCGCGAGGACGTCGCGGCCGAAGTCGGACTCCGGGTCGCGCCACACCGCGTGGGCGTGGTTGACGTCGCGCTGCGTGTTGTCCCACTCGACGAGCAGGCGTGGTCCCTGCAGCCGGTAGTAGTGCGGCTCGCCGGGCGTGGTGGAGCCCGCCCAGGCGACGTGCACGGCGTCGAGCGCGGTGGGGTCGTCGTAGCGGGGGAGCGGGGAGACCCCGGCCGGGACACGGTCGAGGTAGGTGGCGAGCAGCCCGTGCAGCAGCTCGCGCTGCGCGGCGTCGAGCTCCGCGCCCGGGACGCCCTTGGGTGTCGGCGTGAGGGCGAGGGCCTGCTGGTCGTCGCCCTCGAGCCCGGTGGCCGCAACCGAGGCGTCAGGGGGTGTGTGGGGGCCGGCGCGCCAGAGGTTGTTCCGCACGACCACGGCGTGGTCGACGCGGGGGCTGTTGGCCGCCACGATGTCGTCGGGCGCGCGCGGCAGCAGCACCGCGCGCGCGGCGAGCTCCGGGCGCAGGGAGCGCACCAGCTCGCGGGCCAGGTCCTCGGCCACCCCCAGGGGCCGCAGGGTGGCGCCGCCCAGGAGCGGTGACGCCGCCGGGTCGGCGCCCAGGAAGCACGGTGTGGTGGCGGCGACGCGCCCGTCCACCACCAGGTTGTGCAGCGACACGTGGTGGCCGCCGAACCGCCACCCCCACGGCTGCGGGCCGCCCGGCTCCCCGAAGACGCGCAGGTAGTACCGGCCCGGGTCGCGACCCCGCTCCCGCCCGAAGTCGACGGTGAAGCCCTCGGTGCGGTCCAGCACGTTCTCCAGGCCGAGCACGGTGGCAACGGTCGTGTAGCCCGCCTCCGAGAGCCCGCTCGCGACCAGCCGCATCACCAGCCGGTGCTGCGCCGGGCGCTGCTGGTGGAAGGTGAGGCCGCCGTGGTCGGTGGGGGTGTAGAACCACCGCGTGCGCTCGGCCTCGGCCTCATCACCGGCGCCCGGAGGTGGGCCGACCGCCACCTCGCGTTGCGCCGGGTCCAGGGAGTCCAGCCACGCCGTGGCTGCCTCCGCCATCCGATCTGCCACCTCGCGACCGACGTCGGTCACCGCCTGTGCCATGAGGACGAGCCTAGTGCGCCGGAGGGGTCAGACCGCGGGCATGGGCGGACCGCCGAGTCCGCCGCGGGCCCGGCCCAACCGGATCTCGCAGCGCACGGCGGCCGGGTCGAGGCCGGTGAGGTCGACGATCAGCGACCGGGCCGCGTCCTCGGCGTCCGGCATCGCCGGTGCGGTGGTGGCCGCCTCGATCTCGGGCACGTACAGCACGAGGTGCCGTTCCGAGAGCCAGGCCACCACCTCGAACGTCCGCTCGCCAGCGTGCGTGGCCACGCCGACCACGGTAGCCCGGGAAGGGGTCTGCCGTCGTCGGCCGCATGGTCGTCAAGCCGCACGATCGCTCAGCCGCACGGCGTGGCCGAGCAGTCCTCGTCGTCGGGGCGGTCCACCCCCGGGTCGCCGAGGATCCCCGGGCTGTCGGGGTCGTCGGGCGTGACGTCCGGCTCGTCGGGCGGTGCCGTGGCCGCCGGGCCGCCTGCGGGCGGGCCCGGTGGAGGAAGCGGGTCCGGCGGAGCGGGCGGCGGTGGTGGAGCCGTCTCGTTCGGGCCCAGCGGCGACGGAGGCTCGCCGATCGGCCGGAACGGCGGGAAGTCCTCCACCGGGGCGTCCCGCAAGGCGTCGGACATGACTTCCTGCCACACATCGCCGGGTAGGCTGCTGCCCTGGATCGGGCTGCCGCGGGCGGTGCGGATGGGGGAGTTCATGTCGGTGCCCATCCACACCGCGGTGGCGAGCGTCGGCGTGAAACCGGCCATCCAGGCGTCGTTGTTCTGGCCTTCGAACCGCGACTGGACGGTGCCGGTCTTCGCGGCCACCGGCCGCCGCTGCGGCAGGGCGAGGTCGTCGTGCTCGGCGACCCCCAGCATCGCCTCGACCACGTTGCGCGCCACCCGGTCCGGGAATCGGCGCTCGCCCTCGGTGGCGGCTTGGTAGAGCACCCGGTCATCGGCGGTGACGACGGACGACACGAGGTGCGGCTGCCGCCAGATGCCGCCGGCCGCGATGGTCGCGTACGCGGACGCCAGCTCGACGGTCGACACCTCCTTGTTGCCCAGGGCGATGCCCTCGGTCGGGTCGTCGAGCGGCGCGGTGATGCCGGCGGCGCGGGCCGCGGCGGCGACGGCGTCCGGACCGATCTCCTTGGTGAGCGAGTGGAACACGACGTTGTTCGACACCGTCATGGCCTGCTTGAGGTCGCACTCGTCGCAGTCGGCGCCCTCGGCGTTGCGCAGGCCGGGCACCTCACGGCCGTCGAAGACCTCGCCGAGCCCGACCGGTGGGTCGCGCAGCAGCCCCGCGAGCACGACGAACGGCTTGAACGTCGACCCGGCGAGCTTGCGCACCTGCGTGTAGTCCAGGCCCAGCCCGTTGTCGCCGCCGTAGTAGGCGAGCACGCCGCCGGTCTGCGGATCGATCGCCACCACGGCGCTGCGCAGGTTGACCGGTTGCCCGTCCAGCGCGTCGTGAGCCGTGTCGACCACCTGCTGCTGACGGCGGGGGTCCACCGTCGTGGTGATCCGCAGGCCTTCCTGGGCGACGTCCTGCTCGGTGAAGCCGAGCTCCTCCAGCTCGGCGATGACGGCGCTGACGATGTGACCACGGCTGTCGGTGGGGACGCCGCGGGCCAGCGAGCGGCGCGCGTCCGTCGGCGGGAACCGGACGGCGGAGCGGTCGGCCGCGGTGAGCCAGCCCTGCGCGAGCATCCCGTCGAGCACGAAGTTCCACCGCTCGACCGCCCGCTCCGGGCTCACCGCGGGATCCCACCGGGACGGTGACTGGATCAGCCCGGCGAGCAGCGCGCCCTCGGTGGGCGTGAGGTCCTGGACCCCTCTGCCGAAGTAGGTCTGGGCGGCGGCCTGGATGCCGTAGGCGCCGCGGCCGAAGTAGATCGTGTTCAGGTAGTCGGCGAGGATCTCGTCCTTGGTGCGCTCCTGGGAGATCTTGACCGCGAGGATGACCTCCTTGTACTTGCGCCAGAGCGTCTGCTCGTCGCCCACCAGGGCCTTCTTGACGAACTGCTGGGTGATGGTCGATCCGCCGCCCTCGCCGCCGCGCAGCTGGTTCCAGGCCGCCCGCATGATGCCGGTGAGGTCGAAGCCCGGATTGGAGTAGAACGAGCGGTCCTCCGCGGCGAGGACGGCGTGGCGCACGTGCAGCGGCACCTGCTCGATCGGCACCTTGATCCGGTTGCCCTCCTCGGGCACCAGCCGGGTGAGCGGGCTCCTGTCCGCGAACGAGACGACCGCGACCTGGTTGTTCACCGCCTCGTCCGGGTTGGGCACCGAGAAGACCAGGTAGCCGACGGCGAAGGCGAGGAGCGGGCCCAGCACGGCCGCCGCCGCGGCCCCGAGCAGCCCTCGCCGCAGCAGCCGCAGCCTGCGGGCGCACCGCTGCTCCGCGGAGGGCTGCGCCGGTCGCCGCCGCGATCCCTGGCCGGCGCGGGCGGGTGCGAGCACGACCGGCAGCACGTCCGTGGCGTCCGGCGCGCGGTGCCGGGCCGAGTCCTCCCCGGCCCGTCCCTTCTGTGCCGGCCCCTGCGGTTTGGCGCGCTGCGGCTTCGGCGGCTGCCACCAGCCCACGCCCGACGGGTGGGCATCGCGCCGCGACCGCTGGACCGGCAGCCCGGCTCGCCGCACGCCGGGGCCCGTGGAGCGGGTCGGGCGTCGGGGCTGGGATCCGTGCACGCGTCCCACCTCCTCCGGCCGGCGCTCCCCGCCGCCGGCAGCGGGGAGAACGTGGGGTCCAACGGGCGCTCCCGCGCGGGCGGTGTGGCGGCGGCCGAGACATCACCCGATGGACGGGTGAGGGGAGATATCGATCAGGCCAGGTCCCGCGAACCGAACACGCTGCGTGATCACGTATCCTCCGTCAGGAGGTATCCGACAGCGTCGACGGCTTGCGTACGGCCGGCCGGCGCAGTACCTGTGCCGCCGTGCGGGTGGGCCGTCGTTGCTACTCGCCGTCGCGAGACCCTTCCGGGATGCTCCCCACACCTCGCCATCCGCTCGCACCCGAGGCGGTGGCCCCCGATCCGCCTCCTGATCCTCCGCCCGACACCCCGCCACTCGCCGCTCTGCTCACCAGGCTGTTGCACGGCGCCGGCGCCCAGGCCGCCCGGGCGGTCGACGGCCGGAGCGAGGCCCCCCTCGCCGTCGTGGGTCTCGCCGACGGCGACGACGTCTCCGCGCTGCTGCAGCTCACCCGGGCGGCCACGCTCGCCGGCAGGAGCCGCGGCGAGTGGCTCGAGGACGTCGTGGTGACCCTCGGGCGCACGGTGCACGTGCTCCGCGAGTGCGGCGCCGCCGTCCTGCACGCCCGCCTGGACCCGGCACGAGGGGACGCCACAGCCGTGCGGCGGGCGCTGGCCGCCGCCGAGATGCAGCGCGCGGTGGAGGCAGCCCTGCGCGCCGCGCCGTCCGACCCCGCCCGGCCCGCGCTCCACGAGGGACCCACCACACCCGCGATGCGGCCCCTACCGCCGCCACCGCCGTTGCCGCCACCGCCGTTGCCGCCACCGCCGTTGCCGGGACCGCCGCCAGCACCGCGGCCGGGACGGCCACAAGCAACGCCCTCGGGGCAGCCGGCCGGCCCGCCTTCGGGCCCGCCGGCGGGACAGCAGGCCGGCCCGCCTTCGGGACATCCCTCGGGACAGCACGCCGGCCCCCCTTCGGGACCGCCGTCGGGACCGCCAGCCGGGCCGCTGTCGGGACAGCCGTCCGGACCGCCCTCGGGACAGCCATCCGGGCCAGGTTCGGGACCGCCGTCCGGACCGCCTCGCCCGACGCCCCGCCCGACACCCAGCCCGACGCCACGCCAGTCGCCGCGAGCGGCACCACCGCTCCCGGCTCCCCGCCCGCCCGCTCCGGCGCGGCCGCTGGCCCGCCTCCCGGAACCGCCGCCCCCGCCGCCCCCGCTCCCTCCGCTCCCGCGTCCCGTGGGCGGGCACGGGGCGCGGGGCGAGGACCCCGCACTGGTGCAGGTCGACGGCGGCGCGCCGGTGTCCCGCTCAGGTGCGCTGGCCGTGCTGGCGCTCCCGCCCGTGACGGCTCCTCCGGCGACGGCCGCGCCGGTGATGACGCTGCCGCGGCGGCGGCCGGCGGCTCCAGCGACGTTCGGTCGCCCGTCGCGCTGGGGGGACACGCCTGCGGTGCTGCAGCAGGCGTGGGCGTCGGACGTCGCGACGATGCATCGGCTGCTCGGCGCACTGCAGCGGTTGGGGTAGCGGTTGGGGTAGGGCCGGCGGGCGCTGCCGGAAACCCGCTGGTACCCCTTGACTAGCATTCGCGTCACCGGGCGGCTCGCGTCCGGTGCCCGAAGTCCATGGAGGTCCCTCGTGTCCGCGCCCGCATCCCGTCCCGCGTCCGCCCCTGTCCGGGTGCCGGCCGGGACGACGGCCGGGGCCGCGATACGGGGGGCGGGCCTGCCCACTACGGGGCCCACCGCCGTCGTCGTCGTGCGTGACGCCGACGGGCAGCTGCGTGACCTCGCCTGGGCGCCGGAGTCCGAGGTGGAGGTGGAGGCGGTCGCCGCCGACACCGACGAGGGGCGGAGCGTGATCCGGCACTCGGCCGCGCACGTGCTCGCGCAGGCCGTGCAGCAGCTGCGCCCGGACGCGAAGCTCGGCATCGGTCCGCCCATCACCGACGGCTTCTACTACGACTTCGACGTCGAGCAGCCGTTCACCCCGGACGACCTGAGCAAGCTCGAGTCGGCCATGAAGAAGATCATCAAGGCTGGTCAGCGGTTCTCCCGCCGCCGTTTCGACTCGCGTGACGACGCCCGCAAGGAGCTCGTCGACGAGCCGTACAAGCTGGAGCTGATCGACCTCAAGGGCGCGCCGGAGGACGACGTCGTCGAGGTGGACGCCTCCGGCGAGCTCACCATCTACGACAACGTGCACGCGCACACCGGCGAGACCGTGTGGTCGGACCTGTGCCGGGGGCCGCACCTGCCCACCACGAAGTACATCCCGGCCGTGAAGCTGATGCGCAGCGCGGCGGCGTACTGGCGGGGCGATGAGAAGAACCCGCAGCTGCAGCGCATCTACGGCACCGCGTGGGAGAGCCAGGAGGCCCTCGACGCGCACCTGGAGCGGCTCGCCGAGGCCGAGCGCCGCGACCACCGCCGCCTGGGCGCCGAGCTGGACCTGTTCTCCTTCCCGGACGAGATCGGCTCCGGCCTGGCGGTGTTCCACCCGAAGGGCGGGGTGATCCGCAGGGAGCTGGAGGACTACTCGCGGCAGCGCCACGAGGAGGCGGGCTACGAGTTCGTCAATACCCCGCACATCACCAAGGCCCAGCTGTTCGAGACCTCGGGGCACCTGGCCTGGTACCGCGACGGCATGTACCCGGCGATGCACCTCGACGAGGAGCGCAGCGCCGACGGCACCGTGCGCAAGCCCGGCCAGGACTACTACCTGAAGCCGATGAACTGCCCGATGCACAACCTGATCTTCCGGTCGCGCGGGCGCTCCTACCGCGAGCTGCCGCTGCGGATGTTCGAGTTCGGCAGCGTGTACCGGTACGAGAAGTCGGGTGTGGTGCACGGGCTCACCCGCGTCCGCGGCATGACCCAGGACGACGCCCACATCTACTGCACCCAGGAGCAGATGCAGCGCGAGATCAGGTCCCTGCTGAAGTTCGTGCTCGACCTGCTGTCCGACTACGGCCTCGACGACTTCTACCTGGAGCTCTCGACCCGGGACCCGGAGAAGTCGATCGGCTCCGATGAGGACTGGGAGCGCGCCACCGACGCGCTGCGCGAGGCCGCCGAGGCCAGCGGTCTGGACCTCGTGCTCGACCCGGGTGGCGCCGCGTTCTACGCCCCGAAGATCAGCGTGCAGGTGAAGGACGCGATCGGGCGCAGCTGGCAGATGTCCACCATCCAGGTCGACCTCATGGAGCCCGGCCTGTTCGAGCTGGAGTACACCGCCGCCGACGGGTCCCGCCAGCAGCCGGTCATGATCCACCGTGCGCTGTTCGGGTCCATCGAGCGGTTCTTCGGCGTGCTCACCGAGCACTACGCGGGTGCGTTCCCGGGGTGGCTCGCGCCGGTCCAGGTGGTGGCCATCCCGGTCACCGACGAGCAGGTTCCCTACGTCGAGGACGTCGCCCGGGAGCTGAAGGCCCACGGGATCCGCGTCGAGGTGGACGCGAGCGACGACCGGATGCAGAAGAAGATCCGCACCCACACCCTGCAGAAGGTGCCGTTCATGCTGCTCGTGGGCGCCCGGGACGCCGAGGCGGGCGCCGTGAGCTTCCGGTTCCGCGACGGCAGCCAGCTCAACGGCATGCCCGTCGCCGACGCCGTGGCTGCGGTGGCCGGCTGGATCGGGAGCCGCACCAACACCTCGCCGACGGCCGACGTCTTCGCCGCGACGCCCTGACACCGCCCGCCCCGCACGGGCCCGGGAGGGCCGCAGCGGCATCTGCGGGGCCCCTAGGATCGGCGCATGAGTGAGGCGGGCGAGCCGGACCTCGAGGCGCGCGACGGCGTCGGCACCCCGGACGGGTTCCGCCGGCTCTGGACGCCGCACCGGCTGGCCTACATCAAGGATGCCGGCGGGACGGGGTGCCCGTTCTGCCGGATCCCGGCGATGTCGGACGAGGACGGGCTCGTCGTGGCGCGCGGCGCAACGGTGTACGCGGTGCTCAACCTGCACCCGTACAACCCGGGGCACCTCATGGTGCTGCCCTACCGGCACGTCGCCGAGCTGGAGGACCTGGAGCCTGACGAGGCGGGCGAGTTGATGGCGTTCACCCAGGCGGCCGTGCGGGCCATGAAGCGGGTGGCGGCGCCGCACGCGTTCAACGTGGGCCTGAACCTGGGCACGGTCGCGGGCGGGTCGCTCGCCGAGCACCTGCACCAGCACGTGGTGCCGCGGTGGGGCGGGGACGCCAACTTCATCGCCGTCATCGGGCAGACGAAGGTGATCCCGCAGCTGCTGTCGGAGACCCGATCGCTGCTGGCGGAGGCCTGGCCCGCGGGCGAGGCGCCGGCCGGTCGGCCATCGGGGGAACGGCAGTAGGGTTGACGGGGTAGAGGCGGCGGCCGGCAGCCCGGCGATCAAGCAGGAGTCCATGCTCAACGTCTTCGCCCGCGTGCACGTCGATCGCGTGACCGACCCCATCGGCCGTTGGCTGGTCGCGCGGGGGATCGCGCCCGACGTGGTCACGGTGGCGGGCACGGTCGGCTCGGTGGCCGCGGCGCTGTGGTTCCTGCCGCGTGACGATCTGTTCACGGGCGCGGTCGTGATCACCCTGTTCGTGTTCTTCGACCTCATCGACGGCGCCATGGCCCGCGCCCGCGGCTTCAGCACCCCGTTCGGCGCCGTGCTCGACTCCACCTGCGACCGCCTGGTCGACGGCGCCCTGTTCGCCGGGCTCACCTGGTGGTGCCTCGGCGTGGGTGAGGAGCGGACGCTGGGTGTGGCCGCCCTGCTGTGCCTGGTGGCCGGCCAGCTCGTGTCCTACATCAAGGCACGGGCGGAAGGCGCGGGCCTGTCCGCCGACGGCGGCCTCGTCGAGCGGGCGGAGCGGTTGATCGTCGCGCTGGTCGGCGCCGGGCTGCACGGGCTCGGCGTGCCGTACGCACTGCACGTCGCCCTGTGGGTGCTCGCGGCGGCGTCGGTGTGGACGGTGGGGCAGCGGATCGTGGCGGTGCACCGCAGCGCCCGGGCCGCGTCGGCGGGGCCCGTCCCACCCGACACGCTGCCGCCGGACACGGTGCCGCCCGACCCGGCTCCGAACTCGTGAGCGGGTGGCTGTCGGGTGTCCAGTACGCGGCGGCATGGCGGTTGGCCCGGGCGTTGCCGGCCGGGGTCACGGCGGGTGCGTTCCGGCTCGCGGCCGACCTCGCGGCGCGCCACGGCGGCGGGCCGGCGGCCAGGTTGCGGCGCAACCTCGCCCGCGTCGCGCCGGAGGCCTCGCCCGCCGAGATGGACGCTCTGGTGCGGGCCGGCCTGCGCAGCTACGCCCGGTACTGGTGCGAGATGTTCCGGCTGCGGCCTGCGGACGCCGAGGTCGTGCATGCCCGGATGGACCGCGGGATGAGTGGCACGGCGCCGTTCTTCGCGGCCCTGGAGGAGGGCCGCGGGGTGGTGTTCGCGGTGCCGCACAGCGGCAACTGGGACGCCGCGGGCGTCTGGGTGGTGGAGACCCTGCGCCGGCTCGGCCGTGAACCCGCGTTCACCACGATGGCGCAGCGGTTGCGCCCGGAGTCGCTCTACCGCCGGTTCCTGACCTACCGGGAGGCACTCGGGTTCGAGGTGGTGGCGGCCGAGGCGGGCACGGCCGCCCACCGGGCCCTCACCCGGCGCCTGCGGGCCGGCGGGGTGGTCTGCCTGGTGGCCGACCGGGATCTCGCGGGCTCCGGTATCGAGGTCTCGTTCTTCGGCGAGCCCGCGCGGTTCCCGGCGGGGCCGGCGCGGCTGGCGGCCCTCACCGGCGCCGTGCTCATGCCGGCGTACCCGCATTTCAGCCCGGACGGCTGGGTGGTGCCGATCGCCGACCCGGTGCCGGTGGACCGCACGCCCGAGTCGGTCGCGAAGGCCACCCAGGCGATCGCCGACGCGTTTGCCTGCCTCATCGCGCAGGCCCCGGAGGACTGGCACGCGCTGCAGCCGCTGTGGACGGCCGACCAGGAGCCCCGGTGAGCATCCCGGGGAGCATCTCGGCTCCGCTGCGGGTCGGGATCGTGTGCCCGTACTCCCTCGACGTCCCGGGCGGGGTGCAGGCGCACGTCGTGGGGCTCGCCGGGGCCCTGGAGCGGCTCGGGCACACGGTGAGCGTCCTCGCGCCCGCCGCGGGAGGCACCGTGGTGCCGGAGTTCGTCACGCCGGCCGGGCGCTCGGTGGGCGTGCCCTACAACGGCTCGGTGGCGCGGGTGACGTTCGGCCCGCTCACGTACGCGCGGACGCGGCGCTGGCTCGCCGAGCACACCTTCGACGTGCTGCACCTGCACGAGCCCACGACGGTCAGCGTCTCGGTGCTGGCGCTGCTGGCCGCCGAGGGCCCCATCGTGGCGACGTTCCACACCTCCACCGAGCGGTCGCGGGCGCTCGCCGCGTTCGGCGGGGTGCTGCGGCCGCTGATGGAGAAGGTCACCGCGCGGATCGCGGTGTCGCCGCACGCCCGGCGGGTGCAGGTCGAGCACCTCGGCGGCGACGCCGTGGAGATCCCGAACGGCGTCGACATCGAGGCGTTGGCCGTGGGGCTGCCGCTGCCGGGGTACCCGCGGCCGGGCACCGTCGGCTTCCTCGGCCGGTTCGACGAGCCACGCAAGGGCATGCCGGTGCTGCTGGACGCCGTGCGCCGGCTCGCCCCGAGCCGTCCGGACCTGCGGGTGCTGGTGGTCGGCAGCGGCGACGTCGCGGGCCTGCGCCGTCAGGCCGGCCCGGTGGCCGATCGCCTGGACGTCCTCGGGCCCGTCGACGACGCCACCAAGGCCGCCGCGCTGCGGTCGGTGGACGTGTTCTGCGCGCCCAACACCGGCGGGGAGAGCTTCGGGATCGTGCTCATCGAGGCTCTCGCCGCGGGGGCGCCGGTGCTGGCGAGCGATCTCGACGCGTTTCGCGCCGTGCTGGGGGAGGACGAGCCGGCCGGCGTGCTGTTCCCGAACGGCGACGTGGCCGCGCTCGCCGAGCTGCTGGGGGAGCTGCTCGACGACCCGGTCCGCCGAGCGATCCTCTCGGCCGCCGGTCGGGTGCGGGCGGGCCACTTCGGGTGGCCGGCCGTGGCGGCTGCGGTGCAGCGGGTCTACCGGGCGGCCATCGCGGCCGACCCGCGGCGGGTGGCCGAGGTCCGGTGAGCGCCGTGGTCTGGGTGCTGGCCGCCGTCGCCGTCTTCGTGCTGGTGGGCCTCACCGCGCAGGTCGCGACCCGGATCCGGCGGCTGGACCGGCTGCACGTGCGCACCGACGCCGCCCGGGCCGCGCTTCATGCGGCGCTGGAACGCCGGGCCGCCGCGGCGCTCACCGCGGCCGCGGCACTCGAGGCGCGTGACCCGGGCCGGGCGGGCAGGGTGCGCGCGGCCGTCGCGGGCGCCGTGGCGGCACGGGTGGGCGGCGGCGACCGCGAGGGCGCGGAGAACGTGCTCGGCCGCGAGCTGGCTCTCGTGCCCCGCACCGAGCTCGCGGACGCCGTGCTGGAGGAGCTCGTGGATGCCGAGCAGCTGCTCCTCCTGGCCCGGCGGGTGCACAACGACGCCGTGCGCGACACGCGCGAGCTGCGTTCCCGGCGGCTCGTGCGGTGGCTGCACCTGGCGGGTACGGCGCCGATGCCGGAGTACTTCGAGATCGCCGACGCCGAATCGGGTGTGACCGCCACCGCCCCCGCACATCCGTCGGGATCACCAACGGCCTGACGTACCATCGGGTGAACCGCCAGCTGATCCGAGAGGTAGACGGCCCGTGTCCTCCCCTGAAACGCCCACCACCGACCCCACCGCCGCGCCGGCGTTGGGCACAGCGCGCGTCAAGCGCGGGATGGCGGAGATGCTCAAGGGCGGCGTGATCATGGACGTCGTCACGCCGGAGCAGGCGAAGATCGCCGAGGACGCCGGCGCCGTGGCCGTCATGGCGCTGGAGCGGGTGCCGGCCGACATCCGTGCCCAGGGTGGCGTGGCCCGCATGAGCGACCCCGACATGATCGAGGGCATCATCGGCGCCGTCTCGATCCCGGTGATGGCCAAGGCCCGCATCGGCCACTTCGTCGAGGCGCAGGTGCTGCAGTCGCTCGGCGTCGACTACGTCGACGAGTCCGAGGTGCTCACGCCCGCGGACGAGGCCCACCACATCGACAAGTGGGCGTTCACCGTCCCGTTCGTCTGCGGTGCCACCAACCTCGGCGAGGCGCTGCGGCGCATCTCCGAGGGCGCGGCCATGATCCGCTCGAAGGGCGAGGCAGGCACCGGCAACGTCGTCGAGGCCACGCGGCACATGCGGTCGATCCGCTCGGAGATCCGCAAGCTCGCCGCCCTCGACGAGGCCGAGCTGTTCGTCGCGGCCAAGGACCTGCGAGCACCGGTCGAGCTGGTCACCGAGGTGGCCAAGGCAGGCAAGCTGCCCGTCGTGCTGTTCACCGCGGGCGGCATCGCCACCCCCGCCGACGCCGCGATGATGATGCAGCTCGGCGCCGAGGGCGTCTTCGTGGGCTCGGGCATCTTCAAGTCCGGCGACCCGTCGAAGCGTGCCGAGGCCATCGTCAAGGCCACCACGTTCCACGACGACCCCGACGTGATCGCCAAGGTCTCCCGTGGGCTCGGCGAGGCGATGGTCGGTATCAACCTCGCCGAGATCCCCGACGAGCAGCGCTACGCCGCTCGCGGCTGGTGAGCGCCGGCCGTCATCGGGCGTTCCCCCGATGCGGTCGACTACACCCCCCGGTGCGGTGGTTCGGCCGACCGGAGTAACGATCACTGTTTAGTGTCCGCCGTGTCCGAGTTGTGACTCGAGGTGCGGGGGAGACGGATGAGGCGATCTCTGACCATCGCGGCCATCGTCGGGACGGTCGTGCTCGGGAGCGCTTCCACCGCCGGAGCGGCTCCCCAGCCGGCCCCACCGCCGGGGGCCCCGGGCGGATCGGCGGGCCACGACACGAGCGCCGCCGCGCTGCACGACTGGGGCGAGCCGAACCGCGTCGAGGAGTTCGACGGGCCGCTCGGTGACGGCTGGAACATCTACGACGGGCCCGGCCACGCCGACAAGGGACGCCGAACCCCGTCCGCGCTGAGCTTCGCCGACGGCATCATGACGATCACCGGCAGCCCGGAGGGCGACACCGCGGGTATGGCGTGGGGCGACGGGCAGCGCTACGGCCGCTGGGAGGGCCGGGTCAAGGCACCCGCGAGCGACGAGTCCTACAACGCGCTGCTGCTGCTCTGGCCCGACGCCGAGGACTTCCCGGTGGGTGGCGAGATCGACTTCATGGAGATGATGGATCACACCCGCCAATCCACGAACATCTTCCTGCACTACGGCAAGAACAACGACCAGGTCTACGGCGAGGTGCAGATCGACGCCACCCAGTGGCACAACTGGGCCGTGGAATGGGCGCCCACCCACGTCGCGGCGTTCGTCGACGGGAAGGAGTGGTGGCGCACCGACAACGTCGACATCCTCCCGCCCCGCGCGATGCACCTCTGCGTCCAGCTCGACTGGTTCCCCGACGACGCCAAGGGCGAGGTGAAGGAGTCGCACATGCTCGTCGACTGGGTGAAGCAGTACTCGTACCCGGGGGCGGACAGCACCGAGGGCACCCCGGCACCGCTGACGGAAGGCGCGCCGGACCCGAGGCCCGCGGTGCAGTCGGGGCAGCGGGCGCCGTCGACCCACTGACGCGTGTTCACCAACACGCACATATGTAGTCACGATGTGGCGTCCGTGGACCTGCGGTCCGAGAGTCGGTGATCCCGAGTTTCGAGCTGTCACCGACACGCGGGCCTTCCCGCCGTAGATCGACCTCTGTCGGCCGGCTCTCGTGGGCGCGCCGTTCCCGGCCGGGAGCCGACGGTGTCGCGCACGGGCCTGGGGTTGTCCCGTGCGGCTCGCCCGTGTCCACCGGCCTCGCCTTGTCGAGGTGGCCGGGTTGGCACCACTACCGGATCCCGTGGTTGCGTGGGCGGCCGTCCCCGACGCACTGGCACGCCCGTTCCCGACCGAACGCTCCCCTTGGGTGGGACGCAACCGGCTGTGGTCCCGTCTCCACCCCCCGCTGCCCCCGTGGGTTCGCGCGCGCCTCGTCACCGCAGCGCGCGCGGCCGGGCTGCCCCTGCACGTCCTGGCCGCCCATGATCGATCCGAGTCGTACACCACCGCTACACCGACAGCGCTGCTGTACGTCTCGAGGCGATCGATCCTTCCGAGAAGCGCACCGGCGTGGCCGGAGATCGCAAGTATCGGTTGGAGATTGCTGTGGTGACTGCCGTGAGCAACCGATACCGCGGATCGTGCGGGCGACATCGACCCAGGGGGTCGATCAGTCGCCACCGCGCGCCCCCGGGGCCTTGCGGTCGTAGCCGGAGCTACGGGCAGAGTGGTCACCCGTGGACGCGGGTGACGGCACTGTGGGGTCGCAGGGCGATGGTGTGCTGGTCGGCCCGCTGTTGCGGGCGTGGCGGACCCGGGCGTTGCTGACTCAGGAGCAGCTGGCCGAGCGGGCCGGGCTGAGCGTTCGTACGATCCGGCGGCTGGAGTCCGACGAGCCGACGGGACGGCCGCACAGCACGTCCTTGCAGATGCTGGCGGCGGCGTTGAACCTGACGGCGGCGGATCGAGCGACGCTCGCGGCAGCGGCCGGCGGGACCGAGGACCCGCCGGTCTCCGGGAAGCGGCCGCTCCCGCGGCAGCTGCCGTCGAACGTCCACGGTTTCGTCGGCAGGGACGAGGACATCGCGCAGCTCGACAAGATCATGGGCCTCGACGGGACGGCGGGCGACACGGCGCCCATCGTCATCTCGGCCATCGACGGGACGGCGGGAATCGGGAAGACGGCCCTCGCCGTGCACTGGGCGCATCGCGTGAAGCAGCACTTCCCGGACGGCCAGCTCTATCTCAACCTGCGCGGGTACGGGCCTGGTCTACCGGTCGCCCCGGAGGACGCGTTGGCCTCGATGCTGCGCTCGTCGGGTGTCGACCCCGATCGGATCCCGGCCGGCGTGGACGAGCGCTCGGCGCTCCTGCGCAGCACGTTGGCCGATCGGCGGGTGCTGATCGTGCTCGACAACGCCGAGAACAGCGAGCAGGTTCGGCCGCTCCTGCCGGGCAGCGACGCCCTCGTCGTCGTGACGAGCCGCCGGAAGCTGCGGGCGCTGTCCGTCCACAACGGTGCGCGGCACATCAGCTTGGACCTGCTCGCCCGGTCGGAGGCGGTGGAGCTGCTCGCCGAGGCGATCGGCAGGGACCGCGTCGACGGCGAGCCCGCGGCGACGGCAGCGATCATCGAGCTGTGCGCACGCCTGCCGCTGGCGCTCCGCCTGGCCGCCGAGCGCGTCAACAGTCAACCGGCCACCCCGCTGAGGGACCTCGTCGTCGAGCTGGCCGATCACCGCAACCGCCTTGCGGCCCTGTCGATCGAGGAGAGTGCCGACACCGACCTGCGTTCGGTCTTCGCGTGGTCCTACGACGCCCTCGATCCCGAGGCGGCCCGCATGTTCGACCTCTTCGGCGTGCACCCGGGCAGCGTCATGAGTGTGCCGGCCGCTGCGGCCATGGCCGGCGTCCCACCGGCGCGCGCGGCCGCCACGCTGCAGCGGCTGACGGATGTCAACCTGCTCGAGCAGCGGTTCCGCGGGCGCTTCGAACCGCATGATCTGCTCCGCGAGTACGCCCGCGACCGCGCGGAGCACGGCGGTGGCGATCATTCAGCCGCGCGCGAGCGGCTGCTGCAGTGGTACGTCCACACCGCGGCCGATGCCCGGGCGCAGATCGCCGCCACTCCGCACGAGCTGCCGCTCGCCCCCGAGCCGCCGGACGGCATCACCCCCGAGCGGTTCGACAGCCATCGCGCCGCGATGGAGTGGTTCGACGCCGAGCTGGACACGATCCTCAAGATCATCCTGGCGGCCGGCGACCACGGCCACCACGAAGGTGCGGCCGTCCTCGGCCAGCTGATCTGGTACCACCTCTACCTGCGCGGACTCTGGCAGCAGATGCGCGTGGTCGGGGAGGCGGGCGTCGACCACGCGATCGCCGTCGGCGACCTCATCCTGGAAGCCAAGATCCGCAACGGGCTCAGCCTGGCCTACGGCGAGATCCCGGGGCTCGGCGAGGCGGAGATCGCCACGAGCCGGCAGGCCCTTTCGATCTTCCTCGCACTGGGCAGTCGGAGAGGGCAGGCGGGTTGCCTGCTGAACCTCGGAAGCGCGTACCGCAAGGCAGAACGGTTCGACGAGGCGCGGGAGGCTCTCGAGCGCGCGCACGACCTGTACCTGCAGGAGGGCAACCAGCTCTACGCCGCCTTCGCGCTCAACAACCTGGCCACGGTCTTCATCGAGCTCGACCGCCTCGACGAGGCGCTCTCCTGCGCTTGCCGTGCGGTCGACGTCCTCCGGGACAACCTCGAGCCGTTCCGGTTGGTGACGGGGCTGATCACGCTCGCCGTCGTCCACGCGGCAAGAGGCGAGCGGGACCCCGCCCTCCGGTACTACCGCGAAGCGATCTCGACGGCGGAGGGCCTCGGGAGCACCTACGAAGTGATCCATCTGGGAATCAGGTTGGGGCACCAGCTGGCAGCCGCCGGTGCGGCGGACGAGGCGATCGAGGTGTGGCGGGAGGCGCACCGGATCTGCCTCGAGCACGACGACCCGGCGGCAGAGGAGATCGAGTGGCTCCTCCGGCCGTAGGCAGCGGGTCAGACGTACTCCATCACCAGCACGGCGGCGCAGCCCGGGGCGAGGGCCTCGTAGGTGTGCGGGCGGTCGCCGGGGAAGCGGGCGTAGTCGCCGACGCCGAGCTCCACCTCGCCGCCGACGGGCCCGGCGCGCCACCGCCCGGCAGTGACGATCATGTGTTCGGTGGTGCCGGGGATGTGGCTGTCGGCGGCGCGCTGCGGCCCCGGCTCGCCCGCGATGACGTGCAGGTCGCGGCGCGCGCCGGGCGGGCAGGCGGCGAGCAGGGTGCCGCTGAACGGGGCGTGCTCGGACGGGATCGCGGTTCCCTCGCCCGCGCGGAGCACGTGCACCGGCGCGCTGGGTGGGTCGACCAGCCTGCTGAACGGGACGTCGAGCACCACGGCGAGCGCCCACAACGTCTCCACGCTCGGGTTGCCGGTGCCCCCCTCCAGCTGGGAGAGCGTGGACTTCGCGATGCCGGCGCGGCGGGCGAGCTCGGTGAGCGAGATGCCGTGCCGCTCCCGCTCCCGGCGCAGCGAGGCCGCGATGACGGAGAGCGGCCCTGTTCGGTCCATCGGACTCCTTGTTCGGCTTGACGAACACGCATGCGTGCGTTCACTGTATCGGACATGCGTTCGCTCTTCCGAACACTCCCTGGAGCACTGCACCCGGACGATCTCCGCGATGCGCTCGCCCTGGCGGCCGCGATCGCGGTGGTCGGTGCCTCGTTCGGCGCTCTGGCCGGCACCGCGGGGGTGCCGCTCCCGCTCATGGTCGCGCTCTCGGTGGTCGTGTTCGCCGGCGCGTCGCAGTTCCTGGTGGTGGCCGTGGTGGCATCCGGCGGCAACGTGTTCGCCGCCGTCGCCGCCGGGCTGCTGATGAACGCCCGGCATGTGCCGTTCGGGCTGGCGATCGGTGGCAACATCGCCGACCGCTGGCCGGCCCGGCTGCTCGGGGCGCACCTGCTCCTCGACGAGACGGTCGCGTTCTCCCGGTCGCGGGGGAGCGGGCCGCGTGCCCGCGCCGCCTACTGGGCCTGCGGGATCCTGCTGTTCGTCTTCTGGAACGCGGGGGCGATCGTGGGCCGGCTGGCCGGCGCCGCCATCCCCGACCCGGACGCGTTCGGCGTCGACGCCGCGTTCCCGGCCGCGCTGCTGGCCATGCTGCTCCCCGCGCTGCGCCCGGCCGACGCCCGCCGCGTCGGGCTCGCCGCCGCGGTGGTGGCGCTGGCCGCCACCCCGTTCCTGCCGGCGGGCGTGCCGGTGATCGTCGGCCTGTTGGGCCTGCTGGCGGCGCGCACCGCGCCGGTCGCGCGGGAGGCGTCGTGAGCATGAACTGGGCCGCCGTCTTCGCCCTCGGTGCCGGCACCTACCTGCTGCGGCTCGCCGGGATCGTCCTGCGCGACCGCCTGACCGTGCCCGAGCGCGTGGAGCGCTACCTCGACCTGGGTGCCACCGCGCTGCTGGTGGCCCTCATCGCCACGGCCACCCTCACGGCGGACGGCGGGTTCGCCGGCTGGGCGCGACCCGCGGGCGTACTCGTCGGCGCCGTCGCGGCGTGGCGGCGGGTGCCGTTCGTCCTGGTCGTCGTGCTGGCGGCGGGCACGACGGCGGGTCTGCGAGCGATCGGCCTGCCGTGAGCGGCTACCCCGACGTGGGGGCGACGTCGTGGCGGGAGAACCGGCGCGTGAACGTCGCGGCGCCCGCGGTGAGGGCACGCAGGTCCACGGCGTAGCGCAGCAGCTCGACGCCCGGCACCTCCGCCTGCACGAGCGTGCGGCCCTGACCGGCGATGTCGGTGCCCAGCACGCGGCCGCGCCGGCCGGACAGGTCGCCGAGTACCGCGCCCAGGTGCTCGTCGGGCACCCGGATCGACACCTCGTCGTACGGTTCGAGCACCACCATCCCGCAGGCCTGGGCGGCCTCCCGGAGCGCTACGGAACCCGCGGTCTGGAACGCGGCGTCCGAGGAGTCGACGCTGTGCGCCTTCCCGTCCACGAGCCTGGCGCGGAAGTCGACCATCGGGTGGTGGTCGTCGGTGAGGCCGCGCTCGGCCTGCGCCCTGATCCCCTTCTCCACGCTCGGGATGAACTGGTTCGGGATCGACCCGCCGTAGATCTTGTCGACGAACTCGATGCCGGAGCCGCGGGGCAGCGGTTCGAACTCCACATGGCACACCGCGTACTGCCCGTGCCCGCCGGACTGCTTGACGTGCCGGCCGATGACCTTGGCGGGCTTCGCGAGCGAGGCGCGCAGCGGGACGCGGACCGGCTCGGTGTCGACCTCCGCCCCGCCGGCCCGCAGCCGGGAGAGCACGACGTCGGCGTGGGCCTCGCCCATGCACCACAGCACGGTCTGGTGGGTCTCCTGGTTGCGTTCCATTCGCAGGGTCGGGTCGGCGGCGACGATCTTGGCGAGGGTCTTCACCATCGCGTCCTCGTCGCCCCGGGTGCGGGCCGTCACCGCGACGGGCAGCAGCGGCTCCGGCAGGTCCCAGCACGAGAGGAGCAGCGGGTGCTCCGCGGCCGACACCGTGTCACCGGTCTCCGCGCTGCCGAGTTTGGTGAGCGCGCAGATGTCCCCGGCGATGCACGCGTCGACCTCGCGGAGGGCGGCGCCGAGCGGCCCGTAGACGTGGGCGAGCCGCTCGTCGGCGTCATGACCGTCGGTGTCGTAGGCGTCGGCCTCGTCGGTGCGCTGGGTCGGGATACCGGCGTGGTGGCCGCTCACGTGCACGGTGGACTCCGGGCGCAGCGTCCCGGAGAACACCCGCACGAGCGACACCCGCCCGACGTACGCGTCGGCCGAGGTCCGCACGACCTCCGCGGCGAGCGGACCCTCCGGGTCGGCGGTGAGCGGCGGGCGCTCGGCCCCGTCCACCCCCGACACCCGGGGGAGCGGATGCTCCAGCGGCGAGGGGAACCCGCCGACCAGGACCTCGAGCAGGGCGTCCAGACCGATCCCGGACGGGGCGCAGACGGGGACGACTGGGTGGTACGTCCCGCGGGCGACGGCGGTCTCGAGGTCGTCGACGAGCGTCTCCACCTCGATGTCCTCGCCGCCGAGGTAGCGGTCCATGAGCGTCTCGTCCTCGGACTGCTCGATGATGCCCTCGATCAGCTCGGCCCGTGCCTCCTCCGCGCCGGGCGGGGCCTGCCCGGCGGGGGTCTGGGAGAGCAGCCCGTACAGCCCGGTGAGGGTGTCGCCGTCGCGCACCGGCAGGTACAGCGGGGCGACTCCGCTGCCGAAGGCCTCCTGACAGGCCTCGATCGTGGCTTCGATGTCGGCGCGCGGGTTGTCGCAGCGGGCGATCACGACCGCGCGCGGCATGCCGACGGCGGCGCACTCCTCCCACTGGGCGACGATCGTGGGGTCGATCGGGCCTTCGCGCCCGGCGTTGGCCGGCACGACGAACAGGGCGGCGTCGGCGGCGCGCAGACCTGCGCGCAGCTCGCCGACGAAGTCGCCGTACCCGGGCGTGTCGATCAGGTTGATCTTGGTGTCCGCGTGCAGGAGGGGAGCGACGGACAGTGCGACCGAGCGCTGCTGGCGGACGGCGGCCGGGTCGTGGTCACAGACCGTGTTGCCGTCCAGCACGGTGCCCGCTCGCGGGATCGCGCCGGTGTGCGCGAGCAGCGCCTCCACCAGCGTCGTCTTACCGGAGCCGGACGGTCCGACGAGGACCGCGTTGCGCATCCGGGACGGATCGCTGACGGTGGGAGCCGTCCCACGGCTCCCTGCGCGCTGCCCGGCCTCTGCTCTGACCGCCATCGAGGACCACCTCCGCGACGCTGCGTGTGACGTGCTCGCCATCACACACCCCGAGTCCTGAGGTCACAACCCCTGCGGAGTGGAGCGGCCCGTTCGCGCCGCCCACGCGACCAGGACGGCTGAGCCGAGGAATGCGGCGCCGACCAGCGCGAGCATTTGGCTGAACGGCCGGAGCGTGCCGGTGCTCAGGAGGTCCCCGACCGGCAGCACGAGAACCCCGGCCGCGTAGAGCGAGAGGGCGACGCCCGCGAGCCACCTGCCCGCCGGGTGCCTCCTCCAGAGCTGCACCGTCGCCACCCAGAGCGCCACCGCCGGCCCGAGCAGCAGGACGCCGAGCGTCACGATCGTGCTGATGACCGACGCGGCGAACGGGGTGAGTGGCTGACCGGCGCTGCCCTGCACCGCCCAGGCGATGAGGGCGATGCCCAGCACGGTGCCGGCGCTGGCGACCAGTCCGGACCAGGCGATCGCGAAGAACAGTCGGGGCGAGGGGCCCGCAGCACTGTCGGTCGCTGCACCGTCGGGCACTTCGGTGGCGGTCACGACGCGCGGGTGGCCGAGGCCAGCAGCTGGGCCACACCGAGGAACGCCAGCCCGATGCCGATCGCCCCGCCGATCACGGCGACGCTCCCGCTGCGGGACATCGTCGGCAGCGCCACCACCAGGACGAACCCGCCCACGGCGCGCAGGCATCCGATCATGGCCTTCGCGCCGCGCGGCGGCTGGGTCGTGAGCCGGACGAGCGCGACCCACATCAGCACGACGGGCGGCGCGAGGAGGAGCACGGCGATCAGCAGGGACACGGTGCCGATGCCCCGGTCGGCGGCCGAGGGCGACTGCAGCACGTAGATCCCGAGGCCGGCCAGGAAGAGGTCCAGCGCGGTGAGGGCGAGCGTGACGAGCGCGGAGCAGATCAGCGCGGCGGTCAGTTGCGGAGCGCGAGTGGCGGGACTCGTGGTGGACGTGTCCTGGATCATCGTGGTCGCCCTTCCCGCTCAGGCCGGCTGCGCGGGGAACAGGAGCTCGGTCTGCTGCCTGCTGACCCGGCGGATGATCACGACGAGCAGGGCGAAGGTCGGGACGACCAGCAGCGTCAGCAAGGTGTTGTACAGCGCGGTCCCGAAGAGCCCCTGCAGCGCGTCCGCGCCGCCGCCGACGAGCCGGCCGTCGGGCGTGTAGGTGAGCACGTGGAACGGGAACAGGGGCTGGATGAAGATCGACACGAGCGTGCCGCCGATCGCGATCCCCCACCACGTGCGGACCAGGCGCACGGTGTCGTCGGCGGGGCGGTGCGGGCTGCTGCCGATGCAGATGTCCTCGAGGATCGGCCGCGACCACCAGTAGTTCGCGAACGGCACGACCATGCCACCCACGGAGAAGCCGGGGGAGTAGCGGAAGCGGTACTGCGGGGACAGGATGCCCGCGTTGGTGCGGGCCCGGTGCACCCAGACGAGCCAGGTGACGCCGGCCGCGAGGATGACCGGGAGCATCAGCACCGTGAGCATCAGGGACGTGGATCCGGGGGCGTACTGCGCCCAGAACGCATCCTCGGAGAGCCGCCCGCTGACGTGGTCGGACAGCAGTCGGTAGTTCGACCAGTCCTCGACGAGGAACGGCACCATCAGCAGGGTGGTGCCCCCGAGGAGTGCACCGGCAGCGGTACCCAGGCCGTTGATCGGACGTGGCCGGGCGGGGGCGGCGGTCGGGGCGGGTTCGACGTGCGGCGGAACGGCGGTCATCGGTACCTCCGAAGGGGGCGGCGGGACACCGGGGACGACCAGGGCCGGAGCGGGCCGGTTGGGGGCTGTGGCGCGGGTCACAGCGACCGGCCGCAGATAGGGTGCGCGGGTGCCAGTTCCCGGTCCCGGATACGCCATCACCGCGCGGGTCGAGGTGCCCTCCTCCGCCAGTGCCGCGGGCGACCTGACGATGGCGGTCGGCCGCGTCGGCGGCGTCGTCACCGCGTTCGACGTGGTCGAGTCGCACACCGCCACGCTCGTCGTCGACATCAGCTGCAACGCGCTGAACGAGGAGCACGCCGGCGAGATCACCGCGACGCTCGAGGCGCTGCCCGGCGTGCGGGTACGCAAGGTCTCCGACCGCACCTTCCTCCTGCACCTGGGCGGGAAGCTGGAGGTGCACTCGAAGGTCAGCCTCCGCAACCGCGACGACCTCTCCCGGGCCTACACCCCGGGCGTCGCGCGGGTCTGCCAGGCGATCGCGGCCAACCCGGCCGACGCGCGCCGGCTCACGATCAAGCGCAACACGGTCGCCGTCGTCACGGACGGGTCGGCGGTGCTCGGGCTGGGCAACCTCGGCGCGGCCGCCGCGATGCCCGTGATGGAGGGCAAGGCGGCGCTGTTCAAACGGTTCGCCGGGGTGGACGCCTGGCCGGTGTGCCTGGACACCCAGGACACCGAGGAGATCATCCGAACCGTCCAGATCCTCGCCCCGGCCTACGGCGGCATCAACCTGGAGGACATCGCCGCACCGCGCTGCTTCGAGATCGAGGCCCGGTTGCGGGAGATGCTCGACATCCCGGTGTTCCACGACGACCAGCACGGCACGGCGGTGGTGGTCCTGGGCGCCCTGCGCAACGCGCTGCGCGTGGTCGGCAAGCAGACCTCCGACTGCAAGGTCGTGGTGTGCGGCGTCGGCGCGGCCGGTTCGGCGATCATCCGGTTGCTGCAGTCCAACGGCGGCCCGGGTGACGTCGTGGCCGTCGACATCGAGGGGATCGTCCACCGCGACCGGCCCGGGCTCGACGAGAACCTGCGCTGGATCGCCGAGCACACCAACGTCGAGGGTGTCACCGGCTCGCTGGCCGACGCGCTCGTCGGCGCCGACGTGTTCATCGGGGTGTCGGCGCCCAACCTGTTCGGCGCCACCGAGCTGCAGACCATGGCCGAGGACGCGATCGTCTTCGCGCTGGCCAACCCCGACCCGGAGATCGACCCGGCGATCGCCACCACCCACGCCGCCGTCGTCGCGACCGGCCGGTCGGACTACCCGAACCAGATCAACAACGTGCTCGCGTTCCCCGGCGTGTTCCGCGGGCTGCTCGATGCGCAGGCCCGGGACATCACCGACGCGATGCTGCTGGCGGCAGCCGCCGCGATCGCCGACGTCGTCGCCGAGCCGAACCCGTCCTTCATCGTGCCCAGCGTGTTCGACGCGAGCGTCGCGCCCGCGGTGGCCGAGGCGGTACGGGAGGCGACGAAGAAGAGGGACGTCGCCCCCGTCTGAGCCGGACATCGCCGACCGCCCCGTCCCCCGACCTGTTCACACGCGGGTGTCGCGGCGGTCGAGGATCGCCGCGGTGCCCGCGATCAGGGCGCTGGTCAGGGCCACCGCGGCGACGATGATGGAGGCGACGTCGCCGGCTGTGACGGTGCCGGTGTCGGCGAAGGTCCCCGTACCGAGCTGGGTGGCGCGGCTGATCAGCGCGTAGGGGATGAAGTAGGTCGCGACGTCGAGATCCGCCATGAGCAGCACGACGGATGCGCCGGCACCGAGAAGAGCCACGGCGATGGGGGCGGCGAACGACCGCATCACCATGGAGAGGCCGGACTGCACGACGGCCACCGGGACGCAGACCAGCACGATGATCAGGCTGATGGCGACGTACCTGGTGGGTAGCAACCCCGGCAGCCCGAACACCACCTTCCCGAGGACGACCACGGTGAGGAGCAGGACGGCCTGCATCGCCGTGGTGAGGACGGCGACCACAATCGCCTTGGCCAGCACGATCCGCAGGGAGGACGTCGGCCCGCTCACGAGCGCGTTCCAGTTCCCACCGCGGTGCTCGACCCGCCACACCAGCGAGGCGAGGATGCCGATCCCGATGGCCAGGGGGAAAAGGCCGTGGAAGACCACCGACCTCAGCCACAGCGTGTGCCAGCCGTCTTCCGGCGCCTCGCCCGACGCGATCGTGTTCACCGCTCCGGCGATCACCATGGCCACCGGTAGCAGGGCCACGACCGCCCAGCTCAGCGAGCGCTTCAGCTTGAGGAGCTCCGCGCGGACGACCCCCATGTCAGGCACCTCGACGGTCGATCAGGCCGGTGGTGAGCACGAACAGAGCTCCACCGACGACGCCGAGCAGGGCGATGCTCGGGTAGGCCGGGGCGAGGGTGACGAGGCTTCCCTCCTGGTAGCCGGCCGCGGTGGCCAGTGCGTAGTAGCCCCACGGGGTGAGGTGCGCCAGAGTCGCGGGCAGGCCCGTCGCGAAGATCGCGACGATGGTGCCGATCACGCCGATGCCCAGGCCGACCAGTTGGTTGTCGACCGTGGCGGCGAGCACGACGTGCAGGGCGAGCACGACGAGGTTGGTGACCAGGACCGAGACGGTGTAGCCGACCCACGGTCCAGCGGGCGGCGCTGTACCGAGGCCCAGCACCAGGCCGATCCCGGCGACGAGCACGGTCGCCACGCAGGTGGCTGTCGCCACGAAGACGCCGATCGCGAGGAACTTGACCCGGCAGAGCGTCCCGGGCGCGACCCCCGACATCTCCGAGAACCCCCAGCCGTTGCACTGGTTCTCGATGTCCACCTGCCTACTCGCCAGAACCGCCAGCAGCAGTGGGCAAGCCAGTGGGACGGCGAGCGACATCCCGGCCAGCAGCGCGTTCCAGGCGCCGGGTGAGGAGGGGGCGAACTCCGGGTTCGTGGCCGCGCTGAATCCCGACAGCCCGACGACGGACACGACGAGAGCAGCTGTGACGACGCCGACCCGAAGGTGCCGCATCTTGGCGAACTCGTTTGCCACGGCGCGGACGATCACAGGCCGCCGCCCCCGGTGAGGTCCATGAACACGTCCTCGAGCGACTGCTCGTCGCGGTGGACGCCGTAGATGTCGACGCCGGCCCGGACGAGGTGCGTGACGACCCTGGCGGTCGCCTGGTCGTCGAGCCCGGAGATGCGCACCGATCGCCCGTCGAGAGCGGTCTGCAGCTCGCGCGGGAGCAGGAAGGCCGTGCGCCGGGGATCCCGGGAGTCGATGAGGACGTCCGGGGTGGATGCCGCGAAGAGCTCGGCACGCGTTCCCTGGAAGATCATCCGGCCGTTGCTGAGGATGCCGAGCACGGTCGCGGTCTTGTCGATCTCGCCGAGCAGGTGGGAGGAGATCATCACCGTCACCCCGTTCTCCGCGAGCCGGCGGAGCAGGCCGCGGATCTCCTCGATCCCGGCGGGGTCCAAGCCGTTCGTCGGTTCGTCGAGAACGAGCAGACGGGGCTGTCGGGCAAGCGCCATGGCGATACCCAGGCGCTGCTTCATCCCGAGCGAGTAGTCGGAGACCTTCTTGTCGAGCTGGTCCTGCATCCGCACCGTCCGCACGGCGAGGTCGATCTGCTGATCACGCAGGCGGGACAGCCGTTGGACGAGGCGCATGTTCTCGCGGCCCGTCAGGTGTCCGTAACCGGGCGGCGACTCGATGAGCGAACCGATGTGGCCGAGCAGCTCCCGCCGCGTCCTCCGGTTCATCGGCCGCCCCATGACCTGGACCTCCCCGTCGGAGGGGCGGATCAGCGACAGCAGCATCTTCATCGTGGTGGACTTGCCCGCACCGTTGGGCCCGAGGAACCCGTAGACGCAGCCCTGCGGGATGCGCAGGTTCACGTTCTCGACGACGGTGCGCTCGCCGTACCGCTTCGCCAGTCGATCGGTGGCGACGATGTAGGACATGGCGCCCACTGTCGCCGGGACGACGGTGGGAGTCGTCCGGCCGGCGGCATATCTTCACGTATGTCGCCAGAGGTACGCGCCCCGTCAGCGGTCGCCCGCCTTCACGAGCCCCGTCTCGTAGGCCAGCACCACCGCCTGCACCCGGTCGCGCAGGCCGAGCTTGGTCAGGATCCGGCCCACGTGCACCTTCACGGTGCCCGCCGTGAGGACCAGCTCGTCGGCGATCTCCGCGTTCGACAGACCCCTCGCCACGAGGCGCAGCACCTCGTGCTCCCGCGGCGTCAGCCGTTCGAACCGGGGATCGTCCGGTGTGGGCCGGGCGCTGGTGAAGTGGTCCAGCAGCCGGCGGGTCGTGCTGGGCGCGACGACCGCGTCCCCGTCGTTGACGTGGGCGATCGCGGCGGCGATCTGCTCCACCGGCGTGTCCTTGAGGAGGAACCCGCTCGCCCCGGCCCGGAGGGCGTCGTACGCGTACTCGTCGAGGTCGAACGTCGTCAGGATCAGAACGCGCGGGCCGCCGTCGCCCGCACAGATTCGCCGAGTGGCCTCGACCCCGCTCATCCGCGGCATCCGTACGTCCATCAGCGCCACGTCCGCCTCGACGGACCCCACGAGCTCGACCGCGGTGTCCCCGTCGTCGGCCTCACCGACGACCTCGATCCCCGGCCGGGACTCGAGCACCATCCGGAAGCCCACCCGAATCAGCTCCTGGTCATCGACCAGCACGACGCGGATGCTCACCGTCCACCCCCGATCGGCAGCACCGCCGCCACCTCGAAACCACCGCTCGGCCGCGGCGCGGCCCGCATCGTCCCGCCGTACGCCGCGACGCGCTCCCTCATCCCGACGAGCCCGTGACCGGCCTGTCCGCCGACCTGCCCTCGGCCATCATCGGTGATCCGCACCTCCAGGTCGGTGCCGCCGTAGCGCAGCCGGACCTCGACCCTGCTCAGCGACGGGCCGGCGTGCTTCCGCACGTTCGTCAGGGCCTCCTGCACGGTGCGGTACACCGCCAGGTCGGGGCCGGCCGGGACCGGGACGGCGTCACCCTCCACCGTCAGCGCCACCGGGACGCCGGCCGTCCTCGACTCGTCGACCAAGCGGTCCAGCTCCGCGATGCCCGGCTGGGGGGCGTGCGACCCGGGTTCGCCGTCGCGCAGCACGCCGAGCATCCGGCGCATCTCGGCCAACGCGCTCCGCCCGGTGTCCCGCACGCACACCATCGCCGACTTGGCGCGTTCGGGCTCGTCGTCCACCGTGGCGAGCGCGCCGTCGGACATGACGACCACGACGCTCAGACCGTGCGACACGATGTCGTGGATCTCGCGCGCGATCCTCGCCCGCTCCTCGGCCGCCGCGATCTGCGCCTGCGTCTCCCGTTCACGTTCCAGCTGACGTGCGCGTTCCTGCAAGCTCGCGATGTGGTCGCGACGGATCCGCACCAGGGTGCCCCACGTCCACGCCCACGCCACCACGACGATGAGGAGCCCCAGCTGGCCGATGTCCAGGAAGTCCTCGCCCAGCCGCGGCACCACCGCGACGAGCAGCCACAGGGTGACCGCGGCGGCAGCGGGCAGGGAGGTCCACCAACGGAACCGCGTCGCGACGTCGAACATCGCGAGCAGCAACATGAGATCCGCCGGAACCAGCGCTGCACCCAGCGCCAGTTGCAGGCACGCGCCGACGAAGATGCCACCGAAAACCGCACGTGGGTAGCGGTGGCGAAAGGGATAGAGGGCGCACAGGCCGAAGGAGACCGCGAGGACGGCGACGAACTGCGGGCCGTCCGCGAGGTACACCAGAATGATCGGCAGGTTGTAGGCGAACACCGCCAGGGCGACCGCCGGATCACGCAGCCAGGACGCTTTCCGCGGCCACGCCCTCGCCCTTTCCGCCGGCCCCGGCCGACCGTCGACGGCGGGCGTCACCGAGGCCTCCATCCGTCACAAACTACCGTCGTCGGGCGGCCCCGCCCCGAAGAAGTCGATCTGGACCCCGTCGTGGTCGGCCCGAACCGGGTCAGTCGGCGGCGAACAGGTGCCGCTCGGCCGGCGGCAGCCAGATCTGGCTCGGGGACGGCCGCTGGTACCGGGCCCGCAGGTGGGAGATCAGGGCGGGGAGCAGCGGGTGCCGGTTGCCGCGCCGCCACAACAGGGAATGCGCGTAGACGGGCACCGGCGGCGCCACCGGGATTCGCGCGAGGTCCGGGTGCCACGGCACGCGGACGCCCTCTCCCGCGAACGTCAGCGCACCCGGGGTGCCGGCGACCTCGTCGAGCAGGTGGTCGAAGCCGAAGTTCGGGCTGGGCGTCTCGATGCGCAGCGCGAACTCGGCCGCGAGATCGTCGAACCAGGCGGTCCACTCGGTGCCCGGTGTGTTCCCCGGCATCCAGGCGGTGGTGCCGGCCAGCTCGGCCATGCCGACCTGCTTCCGGCCGGCCAGCGGGTGTGCGGCGCCGACGAGGACGTGCAGCGGATCGAGGGCCGCGGGGATGTGGGTCAGCGCCGGGTCCAACGGGCCGAGCACCCGGGCGAACGCCGCGTCGATCGACCCGCCGACCAGCGCGGGCACCGCGGACCGCAGGCCGTTCGAGGTGATGATCTCGACGTCGGCGCCGCTGCTCTCGTGGAACTCCCGGACCAGCTCGGTGGCGGCGAGGCGGGTGCCGAGCACGTCGACGCGAAGGGCCCGCCGGCGTGACCGCACCGCGTCGACCGCCTGATCCGCCGTCGAGAGCAGGGCCCGGGCCGACAGCAGGAACGCCGCCCCGTCCTCGGTCGGCTCCGCCCCGGCGGACGTCCGGCGCAGCAGCATGGTGCCGAGGTCGGACTCGAGCTTCGCGATCCGCTTGGAGACGGCCTGCTGGGACAGGCCGAGCTCGTCGGCGGCCTCGCCGAAGCGGCGGCAGCCGGCGACGGTGACGAACGCGCGCACCGTTCCGATGTCGAGCTCCACCCCGCACCTCCATCTACAACGGTTGGTTGTCGGCCCCGGCGTGTCTGCTGTTGGACCACACGGCGCTGACCCCGGTGGGATGCCTGATCGAAGATCGGCGTCCGACCACCGAGGAGCGTACGCGTGGACTCGTTCGCGCACCTGCACGTCCACACCGAGTACTCGATGCTCGACGGCGCCGCGAAGATCGCGCCGCTCGTGGCCGAGGCCGAACGCCTGGGCATGCCCGCCGTGGCGATGACCGACCACGGCAACCTCTACGGCGCCGACGAGTTCCACCGGATCGCGAGCCGCAGCGGTGTCACGCCGATCATCGGGATCGAGGCCTACGTCGCGCCGGCCGACCGCTACCACCGAAAACCGGTGTTCTGGGGTCAGGCGCACCAGCGCGCCACGGACGAGCGCGGTGAGGGCGGGGACGTCTCCGGCGGCGGCGCCTACACCCACCTGACGTTGCTGGCGCAGGACGCGACCGGCCTGCGCAACCTGTTCCGGCTCTCGTCGCTGGCCAGCATCGAGGGCTACTACCGCAAGCCCCGGATGGACCGCGAGCTCCTGGAACGGCACGCGGCGGGGATCATCGCCACCACCGGCTGCCCGTCCGGCGAGGTGCAGACCCGGCTGCGACTCGGCCACCGCGCGGAGGCGATGCAGGCCGCCTCGGATCTCAAGGACGTCTTCGGCGCCGGCAACGTCTACCTGGAGCTGATGGACCACGGCCTGGCGATCGAGCGCTCGGTCCGGGAGGGCCTGCTCGAGATCGGCCGGACGCTCCACCTGCCGCCGCTGGCCACGAACGACTCGCACTACGTCACCCGCGACCAGGCGCCCATGCACGCCGCGCTGCTGTGCGTGCAGTCGGGCAAGACGCTGACCGACCCCACGCGGTTCCGGTTCGACGGCGACGGCTACCACCTCGCGTCACCCGCGGAGATGCGTGCCTACTGGGACGTGGAGGTGCCCGGCGCCGCCGACAACACCCTCGCCGTGGCGAGGAGGATCGGTTCATACGCCGAGGTCTGGGAGCACCAGGACCGGATGCCGGTCTACGACGTGCCGGCCGGGCACGACGCCGGGTCCTGGCTGCGGCACACCGTGGCCGAGGGGCTGCGCCGCCGGCTGCCCGGCGGGGTGCCCGACACCTACCGCGAGCGCGCCGGCTTCGAGATCGACGTCATCGTGCAGAAGGGCTTCCCCGCCTACTTCCTGATCACCGCGGACCTGATGGAGCACGCCCGCGGCGTCGGCATCCGGGTGGGCCCCGGCCGAGGGTCGGCGGCCGGCTCGCTCGTGGCGTACGCGCTGGGCATCACCAACCTCGACCCGATCCGGCACGGGCTGTTGTTCGAGCGCTTCCTCAACCCGGAGCGCGTCTCGATGCCCGACATCGACATGGACTTCGACGACCGCCGCCGCGGCGAGATGGTCCGCTACGCCACCGACAAGTACGGCGCCGACCGCGTCGCCCAGGTGATCACGTTCGGCACGATCAAGACGAAGGCCGCGATCAAGGACTCCGCTCGCGTCCACCTCGGGCAGGCCGGCTACGCGATCGCCGACCGGATCTCCAAGGCCCTCCCGCCGCCGGTCGCCGCGAAGGACATCCCGCTGTCGGGGATCGTGGACCCGTCGCACGAGCGCTATGCCGAGGCGGCCGAGGTGCGCACGCTCATCGAGCGCGACGAGGGCGTGGCGACGATCGTGGAGACCGCGCGCGGGCTGGAAGGCCTGGTCCGCGGCGCGGGCGTGCACGCCTGTGCGGTGATCATGTCGGCCGAGCCGTTGATCGACACCGTCCCGCTGTGGCGCCGCGACGACGGCGCCCTGATCACCGGTTGGGACTACCCGTCCTGCGAGGCCATCGGCCTGCTGAAGATGGACTTCCTCGGCCTGCGCAACCTCACGGTGATCGGGGACGCGATCGACAACGTCCGCGCCAACCGCGACCTCGACGTCGACCTCGATACCCTCGCCCTCGACGACCCGGAGACCTACGCGCTGCTCGCCCGCGGCGAGAGCCTGGGGGTCTTCCAGCTCGACGGCGCGGCCATGCGGGAGCTGCTGCGGCGCATGCGCCCCACCGGGTTCGGCGACATCATCGCCGTCAACGCGCTGTACCGGCCCGGGCCGATGGCGATGAACACCCACAACAACTACGCGGACCGCAAGAACGGCCGCCAGCGGGTCGACCCGATCCACCGCGAGCTCGCCGAGCCGCTCGCCGACATCCTCGCCGAGACCCACGGCCTGGTCGTCTACCAGGAGCAGATCATGCAGATCGCGCAGCGGGTGGCGGGCTACTCGATGGGCCGCGCCGACGTCCTGCGCCGGGCGATGGGCAAGAAGAAGAAGGAAGTGCTCGAGGAGGAGTTCGACGGCTTTCGTGACGGCATGCGCGCGCAGGCGTTCTCGGACGAGGCGGTGCAGGCGCTGTGGGACACGATCCTCCCGTTCGCCGGGTACGCCTTCAACAAGTCGCACGCCGCCGGGTACGCGCTGGTCGGCTACTGGACGGCCTACCTCAAGGCGCGCCACCCCGTGGAGTACATGGCCGCGCTGCTGACCTCGGTGGGCAACGACAAGGACAAGTCGGCGGTCTACCTGGCCGAGTGCCGCCGGCTCGGCATCCGGGTGCTCCCGCCGGACGTCAACTCCTCGGCCCGGCGCTTCGCCGCGGTCGGCGACGACGTCCGCTTCGGCCTTGAGGCCGTGCGCAACGTCGGGGCGAACGTGGTGGAGTCGGTCCTCCGAACCCGCGAGGCGGGCGGGCCGTACCGGACCTTCGCCGACTTCATGGAGCGCTCCGAGCTCGCGGTGTGCGCCAAGCGCGCCCTCGAGTCGCTGGCCAAGGCCGGGGCGTTCGAGTCGCTGGGGGCCACGCGCCGGGCCGTGGTCGAGGTCCACGAGGCCGCCGTCGACGCCGTCGTGCCGCTGAAGCGGCGAGCGGCGGCGGGCCAGTACGACCTCTTCGGGGACGTGAGCCCCGGGGATGTGGGCGATGAGCCGGAGTCGGCCTCGCCGCTCGCGCACCTGCGGCTGGTGCCCGAGGAGTACCCGCAGGCGGAGCTGCTCGCCCACGAACGCGAGATGCTCGGCCTCTACGTGACCGCGCACCCGCTCGACGGCGCCGAGCGGCTGCTCCGCCGCCACGCGAGCCGCTCGGTCGCCGCGCTGCTCGCCGACCGCCCGCGCGAGGGGGAGGTGGTGGTCGCCGGCCTGATCACCGCGGTCGACCGGCGCGTCGACAAGCGGGGCGAGCCGTGGGCGATCTGCACGCTGGAGGACCTCGACGCGAGCCTGGAGGTGCTGTTCTTCGCGCGGTCCTACGCCTCGCTCGGCGTCGAGCTGAGGGAGGACACCGCCGTCGCCGTCACCGGGCGGGTCAGCTGGCGGGAGGACCGGATGTCGGTGTTCGCCGACGCGCTGGTGGTGCTGGACCTCGCCACCGCCGGCGCCGGGCCCGAGCCGCTCGTGCTCTCCTGCGCGCCCGACCGGCTCGACGCCGACGCCGTCGACGAGCTGCGGCGCACCCTCGTGGCGCACCGCGGCGAGACGCCGGTGCACGTCCGCCTCGACGGGCGCCGCGGGCCGCGGCTCTTCGCGCTCGACGACTATCCGGTGGACGTCACGTCGGCGCTGCTCGGCGAGCTCAAAGGCGTACCGGGGATCGGCGTGCCGGCTGCGACGTACGCTGGAGGACGTGGTTCCGGTGATCGGGGTACTCGCGCTGCAGGGTGACGTCCGCGAGCACGTCGCTGCCCTCACGGCCTGCGGCGACGTGCGTGCGGTGCCGGTGCGCCGCCCCTCCGAGCTCGACACCGCGGACGCCCTCGTGATCCCGGGCGGCGAGTCCACCACGATGAGCCGGCTGCTGCAGACGTTCGACCTGCTCGACCCGCTGCGCAAGCGGATCGTCGACGGGATGCCGGCCTACGGCTCGTGCGCCGGGATGATCCTGCTGGCCAGCGAGGTGCTCGACGGCCGCCCCGACCAGCAGCAGCTCGGCGGCCTCGACGTCGTGGTGCGGCGCAACGCGTTCGGCCGCCAGGTCGACTCGTTCGAGACCGACCTGGAGTTCGCCGGCCTCTCCGGCGCCCCGGTCCGCGCGGTGTTCATCCGCGCGCCGTGGGTGGAGTCGGTCGGGCCGGCGGTCGAGGTGCTCGCCACGGTCCCGGCGCGCACGATCACCGGCGCCGACGCCGGGGCCGCCGCGGGGCGCGCCGTGGCGGTGCGGCAGGGCTCGGTGATCGCCACGGCCTTCCACCCGGAGCTCACGGGCGACCTGCGCGTGCACGGCCTCTTCTGCGAGCTGGTGAAGCAGGCTGCGGGGTAGCCACCGGCGTTCGTGACGTCCGCCTACCCGCGGGACCGGCGTGCGTGAGGATCGGCGGCGCCCACGTCAGGGCCTGCGGATCCGCGCCTCCCTCGCCGGTATCATCGACGGGATCTGTGCACGGCGAAGGGACATACGGTGAGCGGCCACTCCAAATGGGCGACGACGAAGCACAAGAAGGCCGTCATCGACGCCCGGCGCGGCAAGATGTTCGCCAAGCTGATCAAGAACATCGAGGTGGCCGCGCGCACCGGCGGCGGTGATCCCGACGGCAACCCCACGCTCTACGACGCCATCCAGAAGGCGAAGAAGAGCTCGGTGCCCAACGACAACATCGACCGCGCCGTCAAGCGCGGCTCGGGCGCCGACGCCGGGGGCGCCGACTACCAGAACATCACCTACGAGGGCTACGGGCCGAACGGGGTCGCGGTGCTCATCGAGTGCCTCACCGACAACCGCAACCGGGCCGCCACCGAGGTGCGTATCGCGATGACGCGCAACGGTGGCCAGATGGCCGACCCGGGCTCGGTGTCCTACCTGTTCACCCGCAAGGGCGTGGTGATCGTCCCGAAGAACGACCTCGGTGAGGACGACGTGCTGCTCGCCGTGCTCGACGCGGGCGCGGAGGAGGTCAACGACCTCGGCGAGAGCTTCGAGGTCGTCTCCGAGGCCACCGACCTCGTCGCCGTGCGCACGGCGCTGCAGGAGGCCGGCATCGAGTACGACTCGGCCGACCCCACGTTCCTGCCGTCGATGTCGGTGCCGCTGGACGCCGAGGCCGCCAGGAAGGTGTTCCGGCTGATCGACGCCCTCGAGGACTCCGACGAGGTCCAGAACGTCTATGCCAACTTCGACGTGTCCGACGCGGTGCTCGAAGAGGTCAACGCGTAGGCAGTCGGACGAGGTCATGCTCCAGGTGGGCTGACCTTCCGGCGGCGGTGCACGGTCACGCGGGCCGGGCGCACCGAGCGGCCGTCCACCTCCAGGCCGGGTTCCAGCAGGGCGGCCACGGTGCGGTCGAGGGCCGCGTCGTCGGTGGCCACCACCTCGGCCGCCTCCATCGTCGCGGCGCTGAACGCGTGCCCGGGGCGAGGTGAGACGAGGGTGCCGCCGCGGCCGGCGAGCAGGCGCTCCAGCCCGCCCGCGATCGCCTCGAACGCCGAGCGTTCCTTGCGGGTGCGGGTGGTGGCCGCGCAGGCCAGCGCGTCGGAGCGCAGGGCGTGCAGCTCCACGAGCAGGGGCACGTCCGGGCCGGCGCGCGTGCCGCCGTCGGCGAGCCGCGCGAGCGCCGCGGACTGCCGGGTGACGAGCCGTGACAGATCGTCGATCTTGTCGACGAGCTCCTGGAGATCCTGCACCGAGGGGTCCACCACCCGGGGGAACCTATCGCTACCCTGCGGTCGTGGCCGTCCACGGTATCGATCTAGGCACCACGAACTCCGCTATCGCACACACCGGCTCCGACGGACGGCCCGAGGTCCTCGCCGGCCTCGCCGGTTCCCCGACCACGCCGTCGGTGGTGCTGTTCGCCGGCGCGGACGAGCACGTCGTGGGGGAGGGGGCGCGCCGGGAGGCCCGCCTCGACCCCGAGCACGTGTGCGCGCTGGTGAAGCGCCGGATGGGCGACGCCGAGTGGCGGTTCGTGGCGCACGGCAAGGCCTGGTCGGCGCCCGCGGTGTCGTCGCTGATCCTCAAGAGCCTCGTGGCCGACGCCGGGTTCGCCACCGGGGACTCGCCGTCGGCCGCGGTGATCACCGTGCCTGCCTACTTCGGCGACGAGGAGCGGCGGGCCACCGTGCTGGCGGGCACCTATGCCGGGCTGGACGTCGTCGACGTGCTGTCCGAGCCGATCGCGGCGGCGCTGGCGTACGGGTTCGGGCGCCTCGACGGAAGTCCCGGCCTGGAGAAGGGCCCCGACCGCAACGGCACGGGCCACGAGACCGTGCTCGTCTTCGACCTGGGCGGCGGCACGTTCGACGCCACCGTGATCGAGCTGGCCGACCGGCGCATCTCGGTGCTCGCCGTGGAGGGCGACCACCAGCTCGGCGGTGCCGACTGGGACGAGCGGATCGCGCTGCACCTCTCGCGCCGCTTCTGCGCGGAGAACCCGGACGCCGAGGACCCCCTGGACGACTCCGCCGGGTCCCAGGCGCTCGTGCTCGCCGCGGAGCGGGCCAAGCACCAGCTCAGCGACGCCGAGAGCACCGACGTGGTCGTCGCCCACGACGGCGCCCGCGCCACCGTGCGGCTCACCCGCGAGGAGCTCGAGGAGATGACGGCGCCGCTGCTGCGCCGCACCGTCGACCTCACCCGCGCCTGCCTCGACGAGGCGGCCCGCCGTGGCGTCGCCCGGGTGGACCGGGTGCTGCTGGTCGGCGGGTCGTCGCGGATGCCCGCGGTCGCGGCGATCCTGCAGAAGGAGCTGGGCCTGGAGCCGCGGCTGCACGACCCCGACCTCGCCGTCGCGCGCGGTGCGGCGCTGTACGGGGAGAAGAAGGAGCTCGAGCGGATGGTCACCGCCGACCTGCGCACGCGCGGGCGGCTGCGGGACGGCGTGCCACTGGAGGACGCCGCCGCACCCGACCTGGACGACGCCTGCCGCCGGGTCGCCGACGCGTACGGGGTGGCGCTCGGCCAGGTGCGCCGTGCGGTGGAGATCCGGGTCGACACCGTCGTGTCCCGTGGGTTCGGGGTGCTCGCGATCAACGCGCTCGCCGGGCGGCTGGAGCCGTCGTGGCTGGTGCACCGCAACGACCGCCTGCCGATCCGCACCAGCCGCTCCTACGGCACCATGCGCGCCGATCAGGACGTCATCCAGGTCACGGTCGTCGAGCAGCAGGGCCAGGCCGAGTCGTCCCGCCCGGAGGACGTCAAGATCCTCATCGTGGGGGAGATCACCGGGATCCCGCCCGGCTACGACGAGGGCAGCGAGGTGGAGGTGACGTTCGAGATGGGGTTCGACGGCGTCCTGCACGTCACCGCGTCCCACGTCGACGCGGGCATCCCACTGCAGCTGACCGCCACCACGGGGGCCACCCTGTCCCAGGCCGAGGTGGCGCGGGAGCGCGACCAGTTGGGGAAGACGCGCCGCCGTGAGTGATCTCGCGCCGTTCGACGCGAACGGCTACCGCAAGCGCGTGCTCGCCGCCGTGGAGAAGCGCGGCGGGCCGGACGCGTCGGACCCCTTCGAGCTCTACGACCTGCCGCCGGACGACGACCTGGACGACACCGCGGTCGCGGAACGGGTCGCTGCGGTCTGGGGCGCGTGGCAACGCCAGCGCGATCACCCGAAGTACCGCGTGCTCGTGGCGCTCCTCGTGCAGCAGCACGCCGCCCGCAGCGCCGAGCTGCTCGATGCCGGCCGCCGGCGGACCGCGGCGGTCCGGGTGCGCGCGCAGCGCGAGCAGCGGGACTCCGCGCGCTACGAGCTGCTCGACGCGGCGATCAGCCGGCTGGTGCAGCGCCACCGCGGGATCCCGGCCGACAAGGTCGAGGGCCTGCACGACGTGGGTGCGCTCGCCGGGCTGAGCCGGACCGAGATCGAGGTGCGGCTGCGGCGCCACCGGGTGCTGGCGGCCGACCCGGCTGCGGCGCCGGGGCAGTCGGGGATCGGCCCGGAGCGGCGCCGGCAGGTGCGCGCGCTGCTGGACGAGTTCGGCAGGCTCACCGGCGATCCCGCCCCGCCCACCCTGCTCGGACTGCTCGGACTCGGCCCGGACGCCACCGCGGAGCAGGTGCGCGCGATGGCCGGTGCCTGGAGGTCACGCGCACGGGAGCTCCCGCCGGAACGCCTGCGGGCGGTGGTGGACGAGCTGCTCGTGCACGTGGCCGAGCTGATCGAGCCGGGACGCGCGGCCGTGGAGGCCTACCTGGAAGCGGTGGCGGTCGACGTCGCCGAGTACCTGCGTCCGCGGGTACGTGCCGCGGTGCTGGTGGAGGACCGGCTCGTCGCCGAGGACCGCGTCCACCTGCTCGACGAGGCGCTCGGCCTGGGCCTGGACCCCTCGCGGGCCGCGGCGGTGCTCGCCGCGCTGGCCGACGAGCTGGGGGTCGGCGTCGACCTCGACGCCGACGTGGCCCCGGCCCGCGTGCCCGACCCGCCCCGCCGACGTGCCTGGGAGGAGCCGCTGAAGGCGGCCAGGGCCGCGTTGCGGGCCGGGCGGCCCGCGGAGGCGCAGCGGTTGGTGCGCGAGGCCGAGCAGCACGCCGCCGCCGACGGCGGCGCCACACCGGTGCGGGCGGTGGCCGGCGAGCTCGCCGCCGTGCTGGCGGACGCCGAGATCCGCTGGCGAGCCGCCGCGGCCGCCCGCGCGGCGCGCCGCTGGAACGACGCCGTCGACGAGCTGGAGCGGCTGCGGCGGACAGCATCGGACGTGCGCGGACCTCGGGGCGAGGGCGTGGACGACCTGCTGGGGCAGGCGCGAGCCGCGCTGCAGGGGGCCGACCGGGCCGTGGCCGCCGCGGTCGCCGGTCCCGCGGCCGACCGGGCCAGGGCCCTGTCCGCCGTGCTCGCCGACTGCCCCGGCCACCCCGGCGCCACCGCGGCGCTGGCGGAGATCCCGGTTGTCGCGCCGGCGTGGGTGAGCGCCGCGCGGGATGCCCGCGGGGACGTCCTGGTGCTGTGGGCCGCGTCCACCACCCAGGACGTCGTGTACCGGGTGAGCCGGCGACATCCCGACGGGCGGTGGCAGGTGCTTGGCCGCACCGATGCCACCTCGCTGGACGACGGTGGCGCCCCGGTCGGGGTCGAGGTGCCGGTCTACGCGGTGGTGGCGATGCATGCCGGGCGCGCGTCGGACGAGACGCGCTCGGATGCCGTGCAGGCGGCGGCTCGCCCCGCGCCGCCCCCGGCGGCCGACGGCCCGCAGCCGCCCCGCGACGTGCGGGCGATGCGGATGCCGGGCGGCGTGGTGCACGTGAGCTGGGGCGGGTCGGGGGACGTCGAGTACCGAGTGCGTGGCCTCACCCCGGACGGACGGTGGCGGGTGGTGGGACGCACGCGGGCGCTCGACATGGAGGACGGTGGTGCCCCACCGACCGGCCCGGTGCCGGTGTACGCGGTGAGCGCGGCGGCGAACGGCGAGCGGTCCGCGGAGTCGCATTCCGCCGAGTGACGCGACCGGGGTGAGACATGCCCCTCCCCGGGGGCGGCCGCCAGGTTCCGACGTTTCGGGCACACTGGACATGCGGCCCGGATCGGGCGCGCCACCCGGACATGCCCGGGGATGCCGAGACGGAATCAGGAAAAGGGGACATGAACCTTCGGATCTTCGGCTGGTCCTATGCGGTGACGGCGGTCTCGCTCGTCGTCGCCCTGCTGTACGGCGGATGGGAAGCCCTCATCCTCTGCGCGGTCCTGGGCATCCTGGAGGTCTCGCTGTCGTTCGACAATGCGGTGGTCAACGCCACCGTGCTGGAGCGGATGAGCGAGTTCTGGCAGCGCATCTTCCTCACGATCGGCATCCTGATCGCGGTCTTCGGCATGCGGCTGGTGTTCCCGTTGCTGATCGTCGGGGTCACCGCGGACCTCAACCCGATCGAGGCCGTCACGCTGGCGCTGGAGCGCCGCCCCGAGGACGATCCCACCAGCTACGCCTACCTCCTCAACGAGGCCTACCCGCAGATCGCCTCGTTCGGCGGCATGTTCCTGCTCATGCTGTTCCTCGACTGGGTGTTCACCGAGCGCGAGCACAAGTGGCTCACCTGGCTCGAGCGCCCCCTCGCCCGGGTCGGGCAGCTCAACCGGCTCTCGGTGGTCATCGCCGTCGTCTCGGTCGTGCTGCTGGCCGACCTCCTCGCCGAGGACCCCACCGTCGTCCTGATCGCCGGCTCGCTGGGCCTCATCACCTACCTCGCGGTCAACGGGCTGGGCGACTTCTTCGAGCAGGCCGGCCACAAGCAGCTGGAGGAGGTCGACGGGAAGGGCGCTGCAGAAGGCGCCCGCACCGGCTCCGGCCCGTCCCAGCTCGCCAAGGCCACCGGCAAGGCCGGCTTCTTCCTGTTCCTCTACCTCGAGGTGCTGGACGCCGCGTTCTCCTTCGACGGGGTGATCGGCGCGTTCGCCATCACCACCGACCCGATCATCATCGCGCTGGGCCTCGGCCTCATCGGCGCGATGTTCGTCCGGTCCCTCACCGTGTTCCTCGTCCGCAAGGGCACGCTCGCCGACTACGTCTACCTCGAGCACGGCGCCCACTGGGCGATCGGTGCGCTGGCGGCGATCCTGCTGATCGGCATCGGCTACCACGTCAACGAGGTCGTCACCGGCCTCGTGGGGGTCGCGTTCATCCTGGCCGCATTGGCCAGCAGTATCGTGCGCAACCGCAGGCTCGAGGCGCAGGGGATCGAGACGCACAAGACGGCCGACCAGCTGGCCGCCGATCACAGCGGCGTCTGAGCAGCCACGCCCGATCTGTCCACGGCTACGAGGGGGTACGTGTGAGTATCAATTTGTCCAAGGGCCAGAAGGTCTCGCTGGCCAAGAGCGGCGGCGGCACCCTGACCCAGGTCCGGATGGGCCTCGGATGGGACGCCGTGAAGAAGCGGGGCCTGTTCGGCTCCAAGAGCCAGTCGATCGACCTGGACGCGTCGGCGCTGCTGTTCGACACCGGCGGCAACCTCGTCGACGCGGTGTGGTTCCGGCAGCTGCGCAGCCAGGACGGCGCCGTCGAGCACACCGGCGACAACCTCACCGGTGCCGGTGAGGGCGACGACGAGTCGATCGTCGTCGACCTCGGCCGGCTGTCGCCGGGCACCGCGCAGATCGTCTTCACGGTCAACTCGTTCACCGGCCAGGACTTCTCGCAGATCGAGAACGCCTTCTGCCGGCTGGTCGACCAGACCACGAACGAGGAGCTGGCCCGCTACGGGCTCACGGGCTCGGGCCAGCACAACGCACAGATCATGGCCAAGGTGAGCCGCGACGGTGGGAGCGGCTGGAGCATGACCGCGATCGGCGCCATCGCCAACGGTCGCACGTTCCAGGATCTGCTCCCGGCCACGACCGCACACCTATAGGCCGAGCACGCCCCACCCGTGGGGCGGCACGGCGACGCGGGCGGCGGCGTCGCCCGCATCGTGCAGAGACCCGTTCCCGGCGAGCAGTTCCACGGCGCCGGGAACGGGTAGCTCGGCCGCGTCGTCGTCGAGGTTGAGCGCCAGCAGGAGCCGGTTCTCGCCGTCCGTGGACTCCAGCACCGCTTGCCGGTTGCGCAGTTCGACGGGTGTGGTGCGGGCCCGGTGGAGCCACGGATGCCGGCGCCGCAGCCCGATCAGCTCCTGGTGGAGCCGGTAGGTCGGCCACCCCCACGGGGCGAACCCGTCCGGGCCGTCGGGGAAGCCGGGGCGGATCGCGTCGTCCCCGCCCTCCCGGTCCTCCTTCACCCCGCGGAACGCCTGCTCGTCCCCGTAGTAGAGCGACGGCGTGCCGCCGACGGTGAGCAGGATCGCGAGGGCGTGGGCGAGGTGCCGCTCGTCCGGCAACGTGGACGCGATGCGCGTGACGTCGTGGTTGCCGACGAAGGTCAGCGGCACGAACGACTCGAGGAAGGCGTTGTGGCGTTCCAGGGCCCAGGCGAGCTCGTGGAGGTTGCGGTCGGCGAGCGAGCTCCACACGGCTTTCCACAGCTCGTACTGGGTGACCGCGTCCACACCGCTCTGCTCGACGATCCCGGGGTAGTCGCCGTGGATCACCTCGCCCACGACGTAGATGTCGGGATGGCGGGCGCGCACCCGGGGCAGCACGGCCGCCCAGAACTCGGCCGGCACCGCGTACGCCGCGTCGAGGCGCCAGCCGTCGGCGCCCGCGTCCAGCCAGAAGCACATGACGTCGACCACGTGGTCGACGACGGCCGGGTTGGTGTGGTCGAGCGCAACGAGGCCGCCATGGCCCTCGAACGTGTCGTACACGGGCTCCGACCCCGGCTCGGCGCCGCTTGGCCAGCTCAGCCGGAACCAGCCGGCCTCAGGGGCGGTCGGCCCCTCGGCGAGGACTCTCGTGAACGCCGGGAACTCCCGCCCGACGTGGTTGAACACGCCGTCGAGCAGCACGCGCAGACCACGGGCGTGGGCGGCGGCGAACAGCCGCGCGAGGTCGTCGGCATCGCCGAGACGGGGATCGACCCGGAAGTGGTCCACGGTGTCGTAGCCGTGCGTCCCGGCGGCGAAGACCGGGCCGAGCGCGAGGCCGGACACACCGAGCTCCACCGCGTAGTCGAGCCATCCCGTGACCCGGTCGAGCCGGTGGCGCACGGGCTCGTCGATCGAGGCGAGCGCCGGCTCGGCGTCCACGAAGGCGAGCGGGAACACCTGCCACCAGATGGCGTGTCGCACCCAGTCAGGACTCATGGCACCTCCCGCACGCCGACCCCGCCTGGACATGATTGCAGCAAGGCCACCCCGTGCAGCGACTCTGCACGAGGTGGCCATGTTGCGAACGGTGGCGGAGCCTCAGAGGTCGAAGTCGGCGGGCGGGATGTTGACGGCGTTGCAAGCGTCCCGGACGGCGCGCTTCTCGGCGTCGTCGAAGAAGCCGTCGGCGCCACCGATGATGATCCCGACCTGGATCACGGCGCGGGCCGCCTCCGGCTTCGACTTCAGCTTGCCGATCGTCGCGATCGACTCCAGCTTGCCGAACTCGAAGTCCTTCTCCAGCTTCGAGGCGTAGAACTCGAAGTGCTGCTGCAGCTCGGCGGGCTGGAACACCGACAGCGCATCGTTGCTCGAGATGAAGCCGACCATCTTGCTCCGCTCCTCGGCGGAGACGGTGCCGTCCGCGGCAGCGATCAGGGCGCACATCGCCATGCTCGCCTTCGCGAATTCCTTGTTCTGGAACTTGCTGACCTGAACCTTCGTGTCAGCGGTCAGTCCCTGCAGGCGGTTCTTGAGCTGGTCCCAGAGGGCCATCGTGCGCTCTCTCCTCCATCGTTGTAGATCTTCTTCGGACAGACCCTGTCAGAGGTCGGTGCGACCTCGTCGTCGGCCACCCGGCGAGCGAGCCAGGCCAACAGCTCCTCGCCGGCGTGCACTCCGGTGGCGGCCGTGACCGCCACGTGCGGCCGGGTGTAGCCGCTGTCGGCGAGCTCGCCGTGTGCCGGGCGGATCGCGGCGTCGGCGGCGTCGAGCAGGTCGGCGTCGAGGAGCGAGTCGCCGGCGGCGAGCAGCGAGCCACCACCACAGCGGGCCACCACCTCGGTGGCAGCGGCCGACTTCGTGAGCCCGGCCGGTACGGCGTAGACCTTGCGGCCCTGCAACGACACCGTCCAGCCGCGCGGGGCGCACCACGCGCCGAGCTCGTCGACCCATCCGTCGGGCAGCGCCGCGCGGTCCATCACGGCGTACGCGAACAGCTCGCTCGCCTCCCGCAGCGCCAGCATGAACGGCCCGCCACGGGCTCGCAGGTGCGCGTGCACCTCGGCCAGTGGGGCGCAGTCCGCGAGCCTTCGGCGCACCGCGGCGTCCCACTCCGGGTCGGCGACCCCGTCGACGAGCAGGTGCCCCCCGTTGCTCGCGATCGCATAGCGGGCGGGCGGGCCGGGCAGGTGCACGCGGGCGAGTTGCGCGGGCGTGCGGGTGGTGGTGGGCACGACCGTGGCCACGTCCTGCAGCTCGCACAGCGTGGCGGCCGCCGCCTCGGTGAGGAACGACAGCGGCGCGCCCTTGTAGACCTCCACACACAGCAGCCGCGGCGCCTCGTGGTCGGGCTCCCGCAGGTGGAGCGCCGCGGCCGAGTAGATCGTGGTGCGGTCCAGGTCGAGGCAGACGGTGGGGCGGGCACGGCTCATGAGCGCACCGCCGCCAGCCCGTCGGCGCCCGTGGCGCCGCGCGTGTAGCGCGGGTGGATCAGGCCGACGCAGCTGTACGGCAGGTCGGCCATCTCCTCGACGGGCACGCCCCGGCGCTGCGCGAGCAGCCGGACGTGCGCCAGGTCGGCCTCGGCGGCGCCGGCGCGCACCAGCACCCGCCACGGCACCCGGCGCAGCAACACCCGGGTGGTCTCGCCGATCCCGGGCTTCACGAGGTTGGCGTCGCCGATGCCGTACTCCTCGACGATCCGGTCCACGGCGGCGCGGCCCGCGAAGTCGGAGACACGGTGGACCGGCGGCGCGGTGTCGGTGACCCCGGCGAACTGGGCGGTGACGGCGTCCAGGAAGTCGTTGGAGACGTCGGCGGGTGCGAGCTCGGCGTAGAACTTCGCGCCGTGGTACTGCCCCGGGCGCAGCAACCGGGGATTGAGCACCGTGCGCGACACCAGGCCCGACACCGTGGAGTTGAGGCACGCGGAGGCGATCAGCCAGTCCTCGCGGGTGCCGAACGTGGTGGCGCACCGGCCCGGGTCGGCGAGTACCGCGAGGTCGGGATCGAACCGCATCCCGGTGTCGCGCTCGTGCTCGGAGAGCGCGGTGGCGAGCTCACGGGAGATCGCGCCCTTGCCGGTCCAGCCGTCCACGAACACGACGCGGGCCGGGTCGTGGTGGACCCCGAGGTGGCGCAGCGCCAGGCGGTCGATGCCGCGCCCGCGCACGATCGACACGGCGTAGTGCGGCAGGTCGAGCCCGTGTGCGTGCCGCGCCCAGCGCCGCAGCAGCACACCGACCGGGGTGCCGGCCCTGGCCAGCGACACGAGCACGACGTCGCGGCCGCGCTCGGCCAGCACCAGCTCGGCCACGGTGGCGACCGCCTGCGCCAGCCGTGGCGCGCCCGCGGCCAGTGCGGAGCGGTACAGCTGCAGGTACTCCGCGTCGGGCTGGTACTCGTGCGGCAACGACTCGGCGTAGTGCGCCCCGCCGCTCTGGACCGCCTCCTCGCGTTCCTCGGTTGCCACCTCCAGCGCGACGTCGGAGAGGTCGGTGAGCAGCCAGCCGACCTCCTCGGGGGCGTAGCTGCCGAAGCTGGGCCCGCGCAGCGGGTCGGGCGTGTTCAGGGCGTCACCACCAATGTCGTGCGGCGGGTGTACGGGGCCAGTGCCGGGAGCAGGCCCGCCTGCAGCGCCGGCGTGTCGGCCGGCGGGTCGACGACCACGAGGACGTGGTCCCAGTGGGCGGCCCCGATGTTGTAGGCGAAGCGCGGGCCCGGCCCGTCGGCCGGATCGTCGTGGGCGGGGAAGGTGATGCCGCTGGTGAGGGCGTATCCCGGCTCGTCCACGACGACGGCAGGGGAGCGGGTGGTGGTGGAGAACGCGACGTCGTGACCGGCGTCGGCCAGGGTCTGGGCCAGGCGCAGGGGCAGCTGCATCAGCTCCTCGGTGCCCAGCACGAGGGTCCGCTCGCCGTGGCGGAGCCCGGCGGCCTCCGCGATGGCGGCGGCGAGCCCGGGCAGCGCCGTCGCGAGCGCGCGGTGCTCCGCCCCGCCGAACCCGTGGCGTGCCCCGGCCGGCAGCCCGGCCGGCCACGCCGGCCCGGCCAGTACCACCCGCGAGTCGTGCCCACGCCGTACGCGAGCGGTGTGCTCGGGGGGCGGTCCGGGTGTGCCCGGGTCGAGCTCGGTGCGCAGCAGATCGGCCCGCTCCGCGAGGTCGTCCGGGAGCTCGACCGCTCCCCGGGCGAGCGCGACGACGTCGAGCCGTGCGCCGAGCGCCGCGACCCCGGCGGCCAGCTCCCCACCCGGTGGCCGCACGTCGACGAGAGCCGCCACGACGTAGCGCTCCCGCGGGGCGGCCCGGTGCAGCGCGGCGATCGTGTTGAGAGCGGTGCGGCCGGTGGACAGCTCGTCGTCGACGAGCACGAGCGGGCGCCCGCCGCGCAGCAACCCGGGGTGGCCGGGCAGCAGCATGTGGTCGGTGGCGTGCGAGTGCTCCTCGGTGAAGCCGCCCGCCATGGCGTACCCGGGCACCGGCCGCCGGGTGGAGTGCACGACGTCGGCGCCGCCCAGGCCCTCGGCGACGCAGTGGCCCAGCGCGGTGGCCGTCTCGGCGAACCCGAGCACCAGCGCGTCGGGCGGCTCCCCGATCGGGGCCAGTGCCGCCGTGTGGAGCGCGCCCGTGGCGGTGCGGTCGCCGGTGACCGCCGCGTGCAGCAACTCGACGGGCGGCGGCCGTGCGGGGCGGCCGGCGAGCGCGTCGGCGACCAACCCGCCGAGGAGCAGCCCGGCCGCGCGGACGAGCCGCGGGTCGGTGGGCACGTGCTTGCCGAGCACCCGCGAGACGAGCAGCTGCGCGCGGCGCGGGTTGCGGCGCAGCGCGAGCCCGAGCAGCACGCGCGGATCGACGCCGGAGCCGGCCGGGTGGAGCCGCACCCCGAGCCGGTCGATCACACCGCCACGCACGTCGACGGAATTGTCAGCGATCCCGGTCATCGCGGCAGGCTCGCCGCGAGCAGGTCGACGAACGACACGCCGTCGGCCGCGACGCCGAACACCCGCGCCCGCAGCATCGTGTGCTTGGCCCACGCGGTGTGCGGCCGCACCTCGTTCATCTTGTTGCGGCGCACCGATGTCAGCACACCCCCGGCCCGCGCGGAACCGAGCACGTCGGTGGCGTCGCGGTGCTCCTCGTGGGACACGATCGAGAGCGCGTTGACGACGGCCACGTGGCTCGGATGGATCGCGGTCTTCCCGCTGAGGCCGTTGGCGCGGTCGAGGGTGACCTCGCGGATCAGCCCGTCGATCGCCCGGGAGACGAGGTGGCCGCGCAGGTCGGGTTCGTCGTGCTCGACGAACGGTGACTGCCGCAGCTGCGGCTTGAAGATCCGCTCGGGCCCGCCGAAGTACTCCCAGACCGGGCCCGTGACGGTGAAGCCGCTGCCGTCGGCCCGGCCGAGGACGTTGACGACGTCGGCGATCAGGTCGCTGACCACCTTGACGTCGTAGATCGACAGGTCGGGTGAGCGGCGCAGCCCGTAGAGCGCGCAGAGATCGGTGGCGCCGAGCCGGATGGCGAGGATGCGGTGCCGCTCGCGGTGCAGCAGGTCGCGCAGCCGGGTGAGCTCGTGGACCCGGGTCTCGGCGTAGAGCACCGCACCGGACTCGATGACCGGCATGACGCGGAGTGGGGGCCCCGGCCCGCGCAGCGCGTCGGCCTCGTCGACCGCGCGCAGGTAGGCCGCGCCGAGCGCGGCGGTGAACTTGGGCAGCACGAAGCCGTCGAGCACGGCGGCCGCCGGCCCGAGGCGGGCGACCAGCTCCGGGATCTGCCCCGGTGTGCGCACCCGCACGAACAGCAGGGGCAGCTCGGCATTCGCCTTCTCGTGCAGCTCCACGCACGCCGTGACGAGGTTGGCCTCCGCCTCGGAGAGCTCCTCGTCGGCGATCGCGTCCTCCAGGCAGACGACGACCGAGGTGACCCCGGCCGCCGCCTGCTTGGTGACGTCCGCGGCGAGCGCGGGCCGGCTCGCCGGCATGTAGAGCGTGGCGCCGAGGGCCACCGAGAGCAGCTCGGCACCGCTCTCGCGGCCGAACTGCTCCGGTGGCGCCTCGAACAACGCGTCGGTGTCCGACGCGCTCAGGTACCCGAAGTGCCGCACGGCGGAGCCCCCCTCGATGAAGCCACCCCGATGTGGCACGACGTGCTCGAACGTCGGTCGCGGGCTACTTACGCCCGCGCGCCCACTCCATCCCCCAGCCGTATGCGTCGTCGACGTCGGCCTGGCCGCCCCGGATGTAGCGGATCTCCCGGCGCACCACGAGATCGCCGCCCTGGTTCTCCAGCATCGCGATGACGCAGGTGGGCGAGCTCGGGTCGGGCTCGTCGAGGCGCACCTCGATCTCCGGCCCGCTGGCCGGGTGGAGAGTGACGACCCCGTCGGCGCTCGCCCAGTTCGGCACACCCTCGTAGATGAAGGTGAACACGAGGATGCGGCGGATCTCGTCGACCCGGGACAGGTCGATGAACATGTTCTCGCCGCCGGTGGCCTTGCCGGACCGGTCGTCGCCGTCGAGCCGGATGATCGGTGCGCCCTGGTAGGGCGCCTGGAACGCGTTGCCCAGGGCCTGCACCACGCCCTTGCTGCCGTCGGAGAACTCCCACAGGCAGGCGAGGTCGAGGTCGACCGCGTTGCCGCGGCGCTTGCCGAACAGGCCCCGGCTCTGCTGCTGCTCGCCGGCACTCCACTGGAGGTTGACGCGCAGCTGGCCACCCGCGGCGCCCCGCTTGCTGAGCGAGACGCTCGGCGCGGACTTGGTGAGCGTGATCTTGGACAGGGAGACCCCGCCCCCGTCACCCGCGGGCTTCGACGGCCGCTTGTTGTAGTCGATCGCCACGACGGGTCAGACGTTGACGCCGTAGTCGCGCGCGATGCCCGAGAGCCCGGACGCGTAGCCCTGGCCGACCGCGCGGAACTTCCAGTCGGCACCGTTGCGGTAGACCTCGCCGAACACCATTGCGGTCTCGGTGGAGGCGTCCTCGGAGAGGTCGTAGCGGGCGAGCTCCTTGGAGTCGGCGGCGTTGACGACGCGGATGAACGCGTTGCGCACCTGGCCGAAGCTCTGGCCGAGCTCGTCGCCCTTGTAGATGCTGACCATGAAGACGATCTTGTCGGCATCGGCGCCGAGGCCGGCCAGGTTGATCTTGACCTGCTCGTCGTCGCCCTCGCCCTCACCGGTGAGGTTGTCGCCGGTGTGCTCGACGGTGCCGTCCGGGCTCACGAGGTTGTTGAAGAAGATGAAGTGCTTGTCCGACAGGACCTTGCTGTCGGCGCCGGCGACGATCGCCGACGCGTCGAGGTCGAATTCGGTGCCGGTGGTGGACCGCGCGTCCCACCCGAGGCCGACGACCACGTTCGTGAGACCGGGCGCCTCCTTGCTGAGGCTGACGTTCCCACCCTTGGAGAGGCTGACGCTCACGTAATGCTCCGCATCTGTGTTGCGGGGGGCTCGATCCCCCCTGGTTCTTCAGCTGGGCGCGGCCGAGCTTAACGGGATGAACCGGACTCGACGCCACGCATCTCACATCGGCAACGGAGGACCCGTCCGTCCGGTTCCCGGGACCCCTCCCGGCCTGTGCGGGGTCCACTAGGCTGCCTGCGCTCGAGGAACTGGGGGGCGGCGTGATCGGCAAGGTTGGGCGGGTGACCGGCCGGGTGGGACCGGGGCTCGTCGGCGAGATCATGGTGTCGGTGCGCGGCGGTTCGGAGGCGTTCTACGCCCACCCGCAGCGGTCCGACGAGGTGATCGAACCGGGCACGCAGGTCCTGATCGTCGACTTCCAGGAGCCGCGCACGGCCTACGTCGAGCGCTGGTCCTCGAGCTGATCCGCATCATCCGGGGGGACACGTGGAACTGCTCATCACCGTCGGCGCCGTCGTCGTCGGCATCATCGTGCTCGCGCTCGTGCTCAAGATGTTGTGGCGGGTGGCCGAGCCGAACGAGGCGCTGATCATCTCCGGCTTCCGGGCCCGCAGCGGCCCGGGCGAGTCGGCCGACAGCCTCGGCTTCAAGATCGTCACGGGCAAGGGCACGCTCGTGATCCCGGGGTTCCAGGCCGCCCGGCGGCTGTCGCTGGACACCCGCGGCGCCAACCTGCAGGTCTCCTGCGTCACGAAGCAGGGCATCCCGGTCGCCGTGCGGGGCGTGGTGATCTACAAGGTCGGCGACGACTTCGTGTCCATCGCCAACGCCGCGCGCCGGTTCCTCGACCAGCAGAACACGATGAACGACACGATCCACGAGCTCTTCGCCGGCCACCTGCGCTCCATCTGCGGCGGGCTCACGATCGAGGACATGATCCACAACCGGGAGGCGCTCACCGGCGAGGTGCGGCGCAGCTCGGCCGACGAGATGAGCAAGCTCGGCCTCGTCATCGACTCCCTGCAGATCCAGGAGATCGACGACTCGTCCGGCTACATCACCAACCTGGGCAAGCCGCACGCCGCGGCGATCGCCGCCTCGGCCCGCATCGCCGAGGCCCAGCGCGACCAGGAGGCCACCGAGGCCGAGCAGATCGCCGAGGCGAAGAAGGCGGCCGCGATCCGCGACGCCCGGATCCAGCAGGCCGGTTACCAGGCCGAGATGGACGAGGCGTCGGCGAAGGCCACCCAGGCGGGGCCGCTGTCGCAGGCCACGGCCCGCCAGGAGGTCGTCGTCCAGGAGACCCGCGCCGCGCAGCTCGAGGCCGACCTCGCCGAGCAGCGGCTGCAGTCGCAGGTGCGCAAGCCCGCCGACGCGAAGGCCTACGAGCTGCGCACCCTCGCCGACGCCGAGCGCGACGCCCAGATCGCGCGGGCCCAGGCGCACGCGCGGGAGACCGAGCTGTCGGCCGGGGCCGACGCCACGCGCGTCAAGACCGCGGCGCAGGCCGAGGCGGAGGCCACCAAGGCGCGGGGTGCCGCCACCGCCGACGCCACCCGGCTCACCGGTGAGGCCGAGGCCGACGCCGCCCGCGCCCGCGGCATCGCCGAGGCCGACGCGGCCAAGGCCCGAGGGCTCGCCGAGGCCCAGGCCATCCAGGCCCGCGCCGACGCGCTGACGCAGAACCAGGAAGCGGTCATCGCCCAGCAGCTCGCCGAGAACTGGCCGGAGATCGTCCGCGCCGGCGCGGGCGCGCTGGGCAACATCGACCACATGGTGGTGCTCAACGGCGCGGACGGGATGGCCGACCTGCTCACCAAGGCGCTCGCGATGGGTGGCACCGGGCTCGGCCTCGCCCGCACCCTGCTCGCGTCCATGGGCGGCGACAAGCCCGATGTCCCGAGCAACGGCGCGGCCCCGCCGCTCGCAAAGCCGGCCCCGGCGCCCCACACGCCGACTCCCTGACCCCCCGACGCCGCGCACCCCGTCCCGGCTCACGCGCCCCGTTGACGGCGCGCGTCAGCCGGTAGCCGGTGCGTCGGCGGAGCCGGGGTGCGCGAGCGTTCGGCGCGACCGGGCCGGCGCCCACGCACCCCGTTGCGGCTCGCGCAACCCGTGTCGGGCGGCGCTCCCCGTCGACGGGGAGCGCGAACAACGAAGGGGTGCGTGGACGCGCGGTCACACTGTCGGGGACCGGTCCTACACTCGCGTCCCGTGAGCACCGCCACCACCGCATCCAGCAAGTCCGGCGCCGCCGAGGCAGCGCCGTCCACGGGGCGGCGGTTGTTGCTGCTCGACGGCCACTCGCTGGCCTACCGCGCGTTCTTCGCGCTGCCGGCGGAGAACTTCCGCACCGGCACCGGGCAGACCACCAACGCGGTCTACGGCTTCACCTCGATGCTGATCAACCTGCTGCGCGACGAGCAGCCCACCCACCTCGCGGTGTGCTTCGACGTCTCGCGGGTCACGTTCCGCAACGAGCGCTACGCCGAGTACAAGGCGAACCGCACGACGACCCCGGATGACTTCCGAGGCCAGGTCGACCTCATCAAGGAGGTCCTGGGGGCGCTCAACATCCCGAACTTCGGCGTCGAGGGCTTCGAGGCCGACGACCTGATCGCCACCCTCGCCACGCAGGCCGAGGCCGACGGCTACCAGGTGCTCATCACCTCGGGCGACCGCGACGCGTTCCAGCTGGTCAGCGACAACGTCATGGTGCTCTACCCGAAGCGTGGCGTCTCCGACCTCGCCCGGGTCGACCCGGGCGAGGTGATGAACCGCTACGGGCTCACGCCGACGCAGTACCCCGACTTCGCCGCCCTTCGGGGCGACCCCAGCGACAACCTGCCGAACATCCCGGGGGTGGGGGAGAAGACGGCGGCCAAGTGGGTGCGCGAGTTCGGCTCGCTCGCCGAGCTCACCGACCGCGTCGACGAGGTCAAGGGCAAGGCGGGCGACGCGCTGCGCGCCCATCTCGCCGGGGTGCTGCTCAACCGCCAGCTCACCGAGCTGATCCGCGACGTCCCGCTCGACGCCGGCCCGGCCGACCTCGTCGTGCGGCCGTGGGACCGCGACGCGGTCCACCGGCTGTTCGACGAGCTGGAGTTCCGGGTGCTGCGCGAGCGCCTGTTCGCCACGCTGCAGAGCGCCGAGCCCGAGGCCGAGGGCGGCATCGAGGTGCAGGGCGGCGCGATCGAGCCGGGCGGGGTGCGGGCCTGGCTCGACGAGCACGCCCGCGACGGCCGCCGCATCGGGCTCGCCTTCGCCGGCGTCAGCGGCGGCGCCACCACCGCCGACCTGGCCGGGATCGGTCTCGCCGTCGGCGAGCCCACCGTCGAGGCGCGCGCCGAAGGGGCCGCCGCGGGCGTCCCGCAGGCCGGGTACCTCGACGTCACCCGGCTCACCCCCGACGACGAGGCGGCGCTGGGGGAGTGGCTGGCCGACCCGGCCGTCCCGAAGGCCGCCCACGACGCCAAGGCCGCGCTGCACGCACTGCGCGGGCGCGGCTGGACGTTGGCCGGGCTCACCAGCGACACCGCGCTCGCGGCCTACCTCGCCCGGCCGGGGCAGCGCAGCTTCGACCTCGCGGACCTCGCGCTGCGCTACCTGCGGCGCGAGCTGCGCTCCGGGGGCGAGGCCGAGGACGGGCAGCTCTCGCTGCTCGGAGGTGAGGAAGAGGCCGACGCGGCCCAGGCCCACACCCAGATGGTGGCCGCGTCCGCCGTGGCCGAGCTGGCCGAAGCGCTCGATGCCGACCTGGCGGAGCGTGGCGGCACGGAGCTGCTCGCCGGGCTGGAGCTGCCCCTCGAATACGTGCTCGCCGACCTGGAGACCGCCGGCATCGCCGTCGACGGCGATGCGCTCGCCGCGCTGGAGGCGGAGTTCGGTGGGCAGGTCAAGCAGGCCGCCCAGGACGCCTACGCCGTGATCGGCAAGGAGATCAACCTCGGGTCGCCCAAGCAGCTGCAGGTCGTGCTGTTCGACGAGCTGGGCATGCCGAAGACCAAGCGCACCAAGACCGGCTACACCACCGACGCCGACGCGCTGCAGACGCTCTTCGAGCAGACCGGCCACGAGTTCCTGTCCCACCTGCTGCTGCACCGCGACGCCACCCGGCTCAAGGTCACGGTCGAGGGCCTGCTCAAGTCGGTGGCCGACGACGGGCGCATCCACACCACCTACAGTCAGACGATCGCGGCCACCGGCCGGCTGTCGTCCACCGAGCCCAACCTGCAGAACGTCCCGATCCGCACGGCGGCGGGCCGGCGGATCCGCGAGACGTTCGTGGTGGGCCCGGAGCACGCGGAGCTCATGACCGCCGACTACAGCCAGATCGAGATGCGGATCATGGCGCACCTGTCGGAGGACGCCGCGCTCATCGAGGCGTTCCGGTCCAGCCACGACTTCCACGCCGACACGGCGGCGCGGGTGTTCGGCTGCGAGCCCACCGACGTGTCGGTCGAGCAGCGCGCCAAGATCAAGGCGATGAACTACGGGCTGGCCTACGGCCTTTCGGCCTTCGGCCTCGCCGCCCAGCTGCGGATCTCCACCGAGGAGGCCCGCGGCCTGATGGACGACTACTTCGAGGTGTTCGGCGGGGTGCGCGACTACCTGCGCAGCATCGTCGACGTCGCCCGCAAGGAGGGCTACACAGCCACCATCATGGGCCGCCGCCGCTACCTGCCCGACCTCACCAGCGACAACCGCCAGCGCCGCGAGATGGCGGAGCGGATGGCCCTCAACGCACCGATCCAGGGCAGCGCCGCCGACATCATCAAGGTCGCCATGCTCGGCGCCCACTGTGCCCTCGCCGCCGAGGGCCTGCGCAGCCGCATGCTGCTGCAGGTGCACGACGAGCTCGTGCTCGAGGTCGCCGAGGGCGAGCGCGAGCACGTCGAGGAGCTGGTGCGCCGCGAGATGGGTGCGGCCGCGCAGCTGTCCGTGCCGCTCGAGGTGTCGGTCGGGTACGGGCGCAGCTGGGACGACGCCGCCCACTGAGCGACCGGGTGGAGGCGCGCCCGACGTGCGGCGCCGGCCGGGCCGATGATCGTCGGATGGGTGCGCGGGCGGCCGCATGTGGCCGGTGGTGCACCCGATGGATGATCATGGTGGTGCCGGTCGCGGCATGATCACGGGTTCGGTGCCGGGGCGGCCACATGCGGCCGTGCGTGCGCCGGAACGGTGATCACTTGTCAGGGCACGAGCACACCCCGGCCGTGCATGCGGCCCTGCTCGAGGTCGGCCATGGCGTCGGCGAACGCGTCCAGGGGTAGGTGCGGGTGTGGACCCGCACGGCGCCCGCCGCGGCGAGGGCCACGAGCTCGCGCAGGTCGTCGTGGGTACCGACGGCGTTGCCCACGATGCTGATCTCCGGCAGCACCACGGCGAACGTCGGCACGCGCAGCTCGCCGCCGTAGCCCACCACGAAGTACGTGCCGCGGGCGCGCACCATCCCGAGTGCGGCGGCCACGGCATCTCCCTCACCCACGAAGTCGATCACCGCTTCGGCGCCCGCGCCGCCGGTCAGGGCGCGCACGCGCTCGCCCTGGCGGTCGTCGGCGGGGACGACGTGGTGGGGACGACGTGGTGGGCTCCGCAGCCGCGGCACGCCGGGCAGAAGCCGCACGGCAGCTGGGGGTGGCAGATGACGGCGTCGCCGACGGCGACGTTCTCGACCGCCGAGCCGACCTCGTGCACCCAGCCGGTGTTCTCGTGCCCCAGCGTCATCGGCAGCTCGGTGGGCACCGCGGGCGCGAACCACCCGTCCCGGATGTGCAGGTCGGTCCGGCACAGGCCGGCACCCCCGACCCGGACGACGACGTCGTGCGGGCCCCGGACGGCCGGTTCCGCCACCTCCTCGAGCCGCGGCTGCTGGGCGTACGCGTGGAGTCGAAGGGACTTCATGGCGCCTCCTCAGGACGGGCCGGCGAGCAGGGAGCGACCAGGATCGCGCCCGGCGGGTGAGCTGTCGTCTGCCGTTCGGTCGCCTCTCGGGCCGACGATCGGTCACCCGGGGCGCTGCATGATCGTCGGTCGGGTGCGGCCGCGGCCGGATGTGGCCGAACGTGCACCAGGCGCGTGATCTTGGTTGGTGGGGCTCCCGACAGCGCGGGCATGATCACGGGTTCGGTGCGGTGACGGCCACATGGCCGCTCGTGCACCGGAGGGATCATGAGACCGCACCCTGAGCACCTCGACCTCCGCCGGCCGTCAGGTCTTGCGGACCACGCGCTCCGGCTCACCCGGCTTCCAGATCGTCACCTCCATGGCGCCGTCGACGATCTCGACCGATGACGCGCCGGTCAGATCGGCCACGTAGAAGGGCCGGAACTTCTGGCCTCGCAGGTCGAACCCGATCTGCGCGTAGAGCGCGTCGGCGAACCGCTGGTGCAGGGCCTCGTCCTGCTCGTCGTGCACGCGCCCGAACAGCTTCGCGTCCCCATCGGACACGTGGGTGTCGACGGTGGCGGTGTGCAGGCAGAAGCGCGGGTCGCGGCCGAGGTCGAGGAACTTGGTGGTGCCCGGCATCCCGCCGACGACCAGCCGCCCCTCGAAGATCCGTGGCTCGATCGGGCTGATCCGCGGGAAGCCGTCGGAACGGAGCGTGGCGAGCATGCAGAGGTTCCCGGTGGCGGCGTGGCGGCGCGTGAAGATCTCCGCGATCCGCGGTGCGCCCGCGGCGAACTCGTCCCAGGTGCTCATGCCGGGGACGCTACGGGTGAACCTGGACAAGGGGTGTCAGGGAGTGCTGGCTGGCGATGATCAGCCGGAAGGGGACGTGAGCGGCGCCGAGCTGGTGTCCGTCCAGATCGTGAGGTCTGCGGGCGGCGGACTTCCCGGTGTTCAGCGCCGTGATCATCGGTTCGGTGCGGAGCCGGTCATATCCTGTCGGGTTTCGCGCCCGGCCGCTGATCATGGGCCTGTCGCGAGGCACCCTGCGGGGTTCCGGGCACCTGGCCGGTTGTCCACACACTCGGCGTCGACACCACGGTGATTCGATCTAGCTCCGACAGCCATGACGTCGATGTCGAGGGTGTGGAGGAAATCCCCGCCCAGCCCGGGACCCGGGCGCGGCGCATCGAACGTTGCGGTTGGCGCGCCGTCCCCGACACCCGTCCCGTATCTGGCTGTGGTCCCGTACCCACCCCTCCAGTGCGCACCTGACCTCACACTCGCAGATCATGAGGCTCCCGCGAGCGCGGTCCTCGAGTTGATCTCAACGCGACCATCCGACGGAAGCGATGTGCGGGTGCGGCGGGACCACAAGCCGTCGCGTGGGCACCCGGCAGTGACTGTCGTCGGGACGGGCGTGCCCCCACGTCGGGGACGGCCGTCCGCGCAACCACGGGGTTCGGTCGTGCACCCAACCCGGCCACCCTCACAAAGGTGTGCGGGGGCGGCGAACGGGTGGACTGCACGGGAGTCCACGGCCCCGTGTGCGAGGCGCTCCGACCCGGGTCGGGAACGGTGCGCCAACGCGACGCCTCCCAACCACCAACATGATCACGAACCACGGGGATTATTCGGCGGACATCCGGCGGGGGACACCAGGGCTGCGGCCGATCAGGACGCGGGCCGGTGGCAGGTTCCGCCAGATCGTCGGGCTCGCCGTGACCTCGCCGAACACCGCCCGCAGGTCGCGAAGCTGCTTGCGGGCGGGCGGCAGCAGGTGGAAGCCGCGCAGGGTGGCCTGGGTGAACGTGCCGGTCGGGGCGAGGGCGGCCGCCACCAGCTCCGGTACCGGTGCGGCCGCGTACGCCGCCCACGGCAGGAGGCTCACGATCGCGTCGGCCCGATCGATGCCGTGCTCGAGCAGCACGGCGGGCAGCCGCGCGGCGTCCGCGCAGGCGACGGTGACGGCCGGGTGCCGGGCGGCGAGCCGGTCGGCGAGCGCCGGGTTGATCTCGACGGCGAGGTGGCGGCCGGTTCCGCGGAGGCGGGCCTGCAACGCGTCGGCGACCCGGCCGGTGCCGGCGCCCAGTTCCACGACGACCGGCGAGCCGTCGAGGGCATGCGGTGCGAGCAGGGCCGCGACCAGCGCGTCCGAGCTGGCCGTCACGGTGGCGACGTGCGTCGGCGCGCGCAGGAACTCCTGGAACAACACTCGGCCATCGGTCACCCCGCGACCCTAAGGATCACCGTGGGACGGCCGGGTGACGTTCCGCGGAACATCAGCCGTCGGACATGCGCGCGAGGTCGCGGGCGCGCAGCGCGAGCCACAGCTCCTGCCGGTCGTGCGCCGAACCGAGCCGGCGGCCGGTGAGCGCCTCCACGGAAGCGATCCGGTTCCGCACGGTGTGGCGGTGGACCTGCAGCGCGGCGGCCGCCGCCTCCCAGTGGCCGTTGTGCTCGAGGAACGCGGTGAGGGTGCGCACCAGCTCCGCGGATCGCTCCTCGGCGTCGAGCGGGCCGAGCACGGCGTCGGCGTAGGCCTGCAGCCGCTCCCCGGGCACGGTCGCGAGCAGCTGGCGGCTGCTCGCGATGTCGGCGGCGTGCACGTGCCGTCCGGTGATCCGGCTCTCCGGCAGGGCCGAGCGCGCCTGGCGGAGCGACACGGCCAGCGCGCCGGGCCGCACGCCGATGCCGATCCCGGCGGGCCGCGCGGGGGCGAGGGTGCGCAGGACCGCCGTGACGTCGACGCCGACGGGGACGGCCAGCTCGACGCGGCTCTCCTCGGCGACCTCCACGACGCGGGTCAGCGCGTCGGGCAGCGCCCCCGCGAGGTCGGTGGCGAGCTCCGCGGCGTGGGGGGCGGCGACGACGACGGCGCGCAGGTCGCCGTCGGGCAGTCCGACCGCGTCCAGCCAGCGGGCGGCGACGAGGTCGTCGACGGTGCCGCGGGCCAGCCGGGCCAGCACCTGCGAGCGGTCCCGCTGCCGCGCGGCGCCCAGCCCGTGCACGCGTTCGAGCTCGAGCGACAGCAGCGAGACGAGGTCGCCGATGACGAGGTCGGAGCCGGCCCGGTCGGCCGGCCCGGCGACGAGCAGCCAGGCGCGCAACCGGCGTGACCCGAGCGGGTGCACCTCGCGCCTGCGGCCCGCGGTGGCGTCGACGGCGGCGCCGAGCAGCCCTTGGGGGCGGACCCGGGCGAGCATGCCGGCGCACTCGGCGGCGAGGGGCTCGTGCCCGGGCCGGGAGCTGGCGATGGGACGTTCGAGCAGGTCGACGACGAGGGCTGCGCGGCCGGTGGCCCGCTCGTACGCCCCGAGGATGCCGGCGAGCCCGCCGGGCTGGACGGCGGCCGCGGTGAGCGCCCGCTGGGTGTGCAGCGCCCACTCCAGCTGCCGACGTTCCTCGTGTGCCCGCCAGGCGAAGACCGCCTTCGTGACGGCGATGAACGGCACGCCGTCCGGCACCGTCAGCAGCGGCAGGCCCGCGTCCTCGGCCGCGCGGACGAGGCAGGCCGGGGCCGACTGGTAGCGCAGGTCGGCTCCGAGGCCGAGCCCGAGGGCGCGCACCCCCGCGGCGTGCAACCCGGCGACGTAGGCGTCGCAGCCGGCGTCGGACTCGTCGAGGAGCAGGCCGATCGTGAGCAGCAGCTCGCCGCCCTGCAGCCACGGGCCGGGCTCCGCGAGCTCGGACACCGCCGCCGCTTCGATCGCGCGGCCCAGCGACTCGTGGCCCGCGACGACCGCGAGCCGCAGCGCCGGATCGGCGAGGAGGTCGGAGACGGTCTGCACGGGCGGCTCGCTTGGACGTTTCGGCGAATCGGATGCACCGACGTTAGACGGCACGGCGATGTCCGGGAAGCGCTCGACGCCCCACCCTGTGGCGATGCCGCTGGGACCAGTCGACGCGACAATGACGCCCCGCTTCGCCGGACCGGACACGTTCGCGCGCCTGCCGCGCCTCGACCAGGTCACCGACGTGGACGTGGCCGTGCTCGGGATGCCCTTCGACTCCGGTGTCTCCTACCGGCCGGGCGCCCGCTTCGGGCCCGCCCACGTGCGCGCGTCGTCCAAGCTGCTGCGCCCGTTCCACCCGGCCCTCGAAGTCTCGCCGTTCGCGGTCCAGCAGGTGGTGGACGCCGGCGATGTGGCGATCAACCCGTTCGACCTCGACGACGCGATCCGGTCCGTCGAACGCGCGTCCGACGAGCTGCGGGGCGGCGGGGCGCGGCTGCTGTCGGTCGGTGGCGACCACACGATCGCGCTGCCGCTGCTGCGCTCGGTGCACCGCACGCACGGGCCGGTGGCCGTGCTGCACTTCGACGCGCACCTCGACACCTGGGACACCTACTTCGGCGCGCCGTACACCCACGGCACGCCGTTCCGGCGGGCGAGCGAGGAGGGGCTGCTCGACCCGGAGCGCTGCCTGCACGTCGGGATCCGCGGCCCCCTGTACGGAACCGAGGACCTCGCGGACGACACCCGGCTCGGCTTCCAGGTGATCGGCTCCGACGACTACCAGATCGACGGGCTCGCCACGGTGGTCGAGCGGATGCGTGCCCGTCTCGGCGACGGTCCCGTCTACGTCTCGGTGGACATCGACGTGCTCGACCCCGCCCACGCGCCCGGCACCGGCACGCCCGAGGCGGGCGGGCTCACGAGCCGGGAGCTGCTGCACACGCTGCGCGGGCTGGTCGGGACCGACATCGTGGGTGCCGACATCGTCGAGGTTGCCCCCGCGTACGACCACGCGGAGATCACCGGGATCGCCGCGGCGCACGTGGCGTACGAGCTGCTCGCCGTGCTGGCCGCGACGAAGGGGGGAGCATGACCGTCCATCGCAACGGGGGCGCCGCCGTCGTCGAGACCCTTGCCGCGCACGGCGTCGACACCGTCTTCGGCATCCCCGGCACGCACAACCTGGAGCTCTACCGGCACCTCGCGCCGTGCGGGATCCGGCCGATCACCCCGCGGCACGAGCAGGGCGCCGGGTATGCCGCGGAGGCGTACGCGCGGGTGAGCGGGCGCCCCGGCGTCGTGCTGACCACCAGCGGCCCCGGCCTCACGAACGCGATGACGGCCGCTGCCACCGCCTACGCCGAGTCGCAGCCGATGCTCGTCGTCTCGCCCGGCACGCCGACCGGCACCGAGGGCGCTGACCTCGGGCTGCTGCACGGGACCAAGGACTCGAGCGCCGCCATGGGGCATCTCGTGCGCTGGAGTCGCCGCGTCACCAGCCCGGACGAGGCCGCCGACGCCGTCACCGAGGCGTTCGCGTCGTTCCGCGGACGGCGCCCGCGGCCGGTGCACGTCGAGATCCCCGTGGATGTGCTGGAGCGGCAGTGGGGCGGCAGCCCGTGGGTCGGGGCCGTCACCGCGGCGCCCGCACCCGACGCCGCCGACGTCCGGCGCGCGGCGGCCCTGCTCGCCGGTGCCCACCGGCCGCTGCTGATCGTGGGCGGCGGTGCCGTCGACGCGGGGGCCGAGGTACGAGCGCTCGCCGAGGCGCTGGGCGCCCCGGTGGCCACCACGGTCAACGGCAAGGGCGTGCTCGACGAGTCGCATCCCCTGGCCGTCGGCGCCGCCGTGCGGCTGCGGGCGCTGCAGAAAGCGGCGGCGGACAGCGACGCCCTGCTCGTGGTGGGCAGCGAGCTCGGTGACTCCGACCTGTGGGAAGGCCGGATCACCGCCGGCGCCGTGATCCGCTGCGACATCGAGCCGGGCCAGCTGCACAAGAACTGCCGCGCGGACGTCGCGCTGCTCGGGGACGCCGCGACCACCCTGAGGGCCCTGCTCGCGGAGCTGCCCGCGCGCGCCCCCGCGGGGCCGTCGGCTGCTGATCTTCGGGCCGCGTGCCGGGCGGAGGCGCGCGCCGAGGCCGGGCCCTACGAGGAGATCAACGCCGCCGTCCGGGCCGCGCTCCCCGCCGGCGGCGTGCTCGCCGGCGACAGCTCGCAGGTCACGTACCTGGGCTCGGTGCACTTCTTCGACGTGCCCGCACCTCGCCGGTTCTGCTACACCCCCGGATTCGCGACGCTCGGCTACGGGCTCCCGGCCGCGATCGGGGCCTCGCTCGCCCGGCCCGACCAGCCCGTCGCGGTCCTGCTGGGCGACGGGGCGTTCATGTTCTCCGTGCAGGAGCTGGCCACCGCCGTCGACCTGGGGTTGCCGCTGCCGATCGTGGTGGTCGACAACGGCGGCTACCGCGAGATCCGCGACCAGCAGGCCGCCCGCGCCATCGCGCCCGTCGGCGTGGATCTGCCCGTCCCCGACCTCGCGGCGCTGGCCGTCGCCTTCGGCGCGCACGGCGTGCGCACGACCGACCCGGGCGCGCTCACCGCGCTCGTGGCCGACGCCCTGTCGGCCGACCGCCCGACCGTCATCCACCTGAGAACGGAGTGAGCATGGACGTCGCCGTCGTCGTCGCGTACCTGGTCGCCATGATCGCCTTTGGTTTCTGGGGCAAGCGGCGTGCCAGGACGGAGTCCGACTTCCTCGTGGCGGGCCGCCGGCTCGGCCCGCTGCTCTACGCCGGGACCTTGTCCGCCCTCGTTCTGGGCGGCGCGTCGACGATCGGCGGCGTCGGGCTGGGTTACGAGTACGGGCTGTCGGGCATGTGGCTCGTGGTCGCGATCGGTACCGGCGTCCTGCTGCTCTCGCTGCTGTTCGCCGGGCGGATCCAGCGGCTGCGCGTCTACACCGTGAGCCAGATGCTCCAGCTGCGCTACGGGCCGGGGTCGAGCGTGCTGTCCGGCGTGGTCATGTTCGGTTACACCCTGATGCTCACGGTGACCTCGACGATCGCGTACGCCACGATCTTCGCGGCGCTGCTCGACCTGCCGCGGGTGCCCTCGATCCTCGTCGGCGGGCTCGTCGTGGTGATCTACTCGGCGCTGGGCGGGATGTGGTCGATCACGCTGACCGACTTCGTGCAGTTCCTCATCCAGACCGTCGGGATCTTCCTGATCCTGCTGCCGATGGTGCTCGTGGAGGCCGGCGGGTTCGAGGCGCTGCCGGCGGAGGCGCTCTCGCCCACCACGATCGGTGGCGACACGATCCTGACCTACTTCGTCATCTACACGTTCGGCCTGCTCATCGGCCAGGACATCTGGCAGCGCGTGTTCACCGCCCGCAGCCCGGGCGTGGCCCGGTGGGCGGGCGCCGCGGCCGGCGTCTACTGCCTGCTGTACGGCGTGGTCGGGGCGCTGGTCGGCATGGGCGCGAGCCTGATCGTCCCGGGCCTGGAGGAGCGGAGCGACGCGTTCACCGCCGTCGTGGGCGCGACCATGACGCCGGTGCTGGCCGGGCTGGTGCTCGCCGCGGCGCTGGCCGCCGTCATGTCCACCGCCAGCGGCTCGCTCATCGCCACGGCCACGGTGTTCGGCCAGGACATCGTGCAGCGGCTGCGCGGGCGGGCGACGGTTGATCCGGATGGCTCCGGTACGGACGGTTCCGAGGCCGAGCACGTGCGCGGCCACCGGATCCTCATCGTCGTGTTCGGGGTCGTGGCGATCGTGATCGCGTGCCTGCTGCAGGACGTCGTGGCCGCACTGACCATCGCCTACGACATCCTGGTCGGCGGCCTGCTGGTGCCCATCATCGGTGGCCTGATGTGGCGGCGCGCCACGATCGTCGGCGCCGTGGCGGCGATGGCCGCCGGCGCCGTGGCCACCCTCGTCACGATGGCGGTGTTCGGCATCGAGGCGAACGAGCCGATCTACGTCGGGCTCGCGGCCGGGCTGGTCGTGTTCGTGGTCGGGAGTCTGGCATCGCGGCCCACCGCGCCCGCCGTACTGGCCGAGTGGGACCGGCGCAGCTCCGGTACGGCGGCAGAGTCACCCGTGGGGTAGCGGCGACAGCCTGCACCGCAATCCGGGGGAAGCCCGCAACGGGTCCGGCTTCACCCGAGCCGAACGCGTGACACCCGCGGCGGCGCGCCCCTGCGGCGCCCACCGGCGAGGCCGGTAACCTGCCCCCTCGAACGGCTGTTCGTGGGAGGGGTGCGCGTGCGGGTGCTCGGCGTCGACCCGGGGCTGACCAGGTGCGGGCTCGGGGTGGTCGACGGCGCGGGCGGGCGGCGTGTCCGGTGCGTGGCGGTGGACGTCGTGCGCACCTCGCCCGACGCGCCGCTGCCGGAGCGCCTGCTTGCGGTCGGTGCCGAGGTCGAACAGTGGATCGAGCGGCACCGGCCCGACGTGGTGGCGATCGAGCGCGTGTTCAGCCAGCACAACGTCCGCACCGTGATGGGCACCGCCCAGGTCAGCGGGGTCGTCGCGATGCTCGCCGCGAAGGCGGGCCTCCGGGTCGCGTTCCACACGCCCAGCGAGGTGAAGGCCGCGGTCACGGGGGAGGGGCGCGCGGGCAAACAGCAGGTCACCACCATGGTCACGCGGCTGCTCGCGCTCGAGGAGGCGCCGCGACCCGCCGACGCGGCCGACGCCCTCGCCCTCGCCATCTGCCACTGCTGGCGCGCGCCGATGCTGGACCGGATGGCGCAGGCGCAGGCGCGGTCGGCGGAGATCGCCCGCGCCCACAAGGCGCGGCTCGCGGCGGCGCGGAGGACGAGCACAGGGGAAGCATCATGATCAGTACGCTGCGCGGCGAGGTGCTCGAGATCGGGCTCGACCACGCGGTGGTGGAGGTCGGCGGCGTCGGCTTCGCGGTGCAGGCCACGCCGGGCACGCTCGCGCGGCTGCGCCGGGGCGAGCCGGGCCGCCTCGCCACGGCCCTGGTCGTGCGGGAGGACTCGCTCACCCTGTTCGGGTTCGCCGACGAGGAGGAACGGGAGCTCTTCGGGCTGTTGCAGACCGTCAGCGGGATCGGGCCGCGCATCGCGCTCGCCACGCTCGCAGTGCTGAGCCCTGACGCGCTGCGCCGCGCCCTCGTCGACGGTGACCTCACCACGCTCACCCGGGTGCCCGGGATCGGCCGCAAGGGCGCGGAACGGCTGGCCCTCGAGCTGCGCGACAAGGTCGTCGCACCGGCCGCGGCGCCGGCGATGCTGCCGACCGCCGTGAACGGGGCCAACCCCCGGCGGGACCAGGTGGTGGAGGCGCTCGTGGGGCTCGGCTTCGCCACGAAGCCCGCAGAACAGACCGTCGACCGGGTACTGGCGGCCGACACCGACGCCGACGCGAGTGCGCTGCTGCGGGCCGCCCTCACGCGTCTGGGCGGCAAGGGTCGGTGAGTCGGTGCCCGAGATCGCGCTGACCCCCGAGCCCGAGCCGGACGACATCGAGGCCGACGCCTCGCTGCGCCCCCGCACGCTCACCGAGTTCATCGGGCAGCCCCGAGTGCGCGAGCAGCTGGAACTCGTGCTGGAGGGCGCGCGCCGCCGCGGCCACCCGCCCGACCACATCCTGATGTCCGGGCCACCCGGACTGGGCAAGACGAGCCTCGCACTCATCGTGGCCGCCGAGATGGGCGCGGCGATCCGGCTGACGTCCGGGCCCGCGTTGGAGCGGGCCGGCGACCTCGCCGCGATGCTGTCCAACCTCGAACCCGGCGACGTTCTGTTCATCGACGAGATCCACCGCATCGCCCGCCCCGCCGAGGAGATGCTCTACCTCGCGATGGAGGACTTCCGCGTCGACGTGGTCGTCGGGAAGGGCCCGGGCGCCACGTCCATCCCGCTCGACATCGCCCCGTTCACCCTCGTGGGTGCCACCACCCGCTCCGGCGCCCTCACCGGGCCCCTTCGCGACCGGTTCGGCTTCACCGCCCACATGGAGTTCTACGAGCCCGTGGAACTGGAGCTCGTGCTGCGTCGGGCGGCCGCCATCCTGGACGTCGACCTGCGCCCGGATGGGGCGGAAGAGATCGCGACGCGGTCCCGGGGCACGCCGCGCATCGCCAACCGGCTGCTGCGCCGGGTGCGCGACTTCGCCGAGGTGCGCGCCGACGGCGCCGTCACCCGCGCCGTGGCGCGCGACGCACTCGCCGTGTACGACGTCGACGACCTCGGCCTCGACCGGCTGGACCGCGCGGTACTGGGGGCGCTGGTGCGCTCCTTCGGCGGTGGGCCGGTGGGTGTATCGACGCTGGCCGTGGCGGTGGGCGAGGAACCGGGTACCGTCGAGGAGGTTTGCGAGCCGTACCTCGTGCGGGCCGGCATGCTGGCCCGCACGCCGCGGGGCCGGGTGGCCACCGCTGCCGCCTGGTCACATCTGGGCATCGCTGCGCCGCCCGACGTCACTCCGGGCGGACCTACCGCGTTGTTCTGAACCGGGGGCTGGCAGACTCTGGTCGCTCTCGACGTGCGGAGATACGGAGACTTTGACAATGGAACTGCTGTTCCCCCTGCTGATCCTGCTGCTGTTCATTCCGATCTTCCTGTCGGGCCGCAAGCAACGGCGCCAGCAACAGGAGATGCAGAAGATGCAGGCGGCCCTCGAGGCCGGGGACGTCGTGATGACCACCTCGGGCCTGCGCGGCACGATCGTCGACGCCTCGTACGAGGACACGCTCGACATCGAGATCGCCGACGGTGTGGTCACCACCTGGGTCCGCGGCGCGGTCCGGGAGAAGGTGCAGACCGACGGCGCCTCGGAGATCGCGGACGACGCGTCCGACGGCGCCGTGGACACCGCTCCGGCAACACCGGAGCTGGACAAGACCCCGTCGGTGGAGAAGCCGTCGCTGGACAAGCCGGCAGCGGAGTCCACGACGGAGTCGAAGGTGGAGTCGAAGGTGGAGTCGAAGGTGGAGAAGGACGAGTCGTCGAACGGCACGGCCCGCAGCTGACGGCGCCGGCGCGGCCGCCGGCACGCCGGGCGGGACGCACCTGAGAAGGAAGAGATCGCGAGCTGTGGCATCCACCCCGGGGCAGATCCGCCCCTGGCGGCACCTGGCGGCGTTCGTCGCCGTCATCGCCGCGCTGTACGCGCTGGTGTTCTTCACCGGCGGCGGCAGTCCCACGCCCAAGCTGGGCATCGACCTCCAGGGCGGCACCCGCGTCACCCTGCAGCCGCGCACCGAGACCGGAGCCGAGCCGCCGCGTGACCAGCTCCTGCAGGCACAGGCGATCATCGAGGAGCGGGTCAACGGCCTCGGTGTGAGCGGTGCCGAGGTGGTGGTCGACGGCTCCAACCTGACGATCACCGTGCCCGGCGAGCAGGGCGACCAGGCGCGTTCGCTGGGCCAGACGGCCCAGCTGCGGTTCCGCGAGGTCACCGGCGGGCCGTACGCCGCGCAACAGCAGCCGGCCGCCCCGCCCGCGAATCCCGGCGCCCCGGCGGCGCCCCCGGCCGATCCGGCGGCGCCGGCGCCCGACGCGGGGCAGGCGCCCCCCACGGGGCAGCCTCAGGGCATGGGCGACTCGGGTGGCGAGGTGGTGGAGCGTGATGTCGCTCCGGTGGCGCTGAGCCGGCCGCTGCAGGACCCGACGCCTCCGCCCGCTCCGCCGCCGGCCCCGGCTCCGGCCGAGCCCGCCGATCCCCGGCTCGCCGCCGCGGTCGACTCCGCCCGCGAGATGCGGCAGAGCACCGACCCGACGGTGCAGGAGACGGCGCTGCTGACGCTCGACTGCGCCGCCCGCGACCCGCTGCGCGGCTACGACGACCCGACGCGGCCACTGGTGGCCTGCAACCAGGAAGGCACCGAGAAGTACATCCTCGGGCCGTCGTTCCTGGAAGGCACCGAGATCGCCGGCGCGCAGGCCCAGCAGAACACCACCGGCGTCGGCTGGGTCGTGAGTCTCACGTTCGAGTCGCTCGGCCAGCAGGTGTGGGGCGAGTACACGACCAACAACGTCGGCAAGCAGGTGGCGTTCACCCTCGACGGGGAGGTCGTGTCGGCGCCGAGCATCAACCAGCCGATCTTCGGGGCCACCCAGATCGAGGGGCAGTTCAACCAGGCGGAGGCCGAGTCGCTCTCCGGCGTCCTGCGCTACGGCTCGCTGCCGCTGTCGTTCGAGTCGTCGGAGGCGCAGACGGTGTCGGCGACGCTCGGGCTCGCCTCCTTGCAGGCCGGGCTGATCGCCGGTGGTATCGGGCTGCTGCTGGTGTTCGTCTACGGCCTCTTCTACTACCGCGTGCTCGGGGTGCTCCTGATCCTGTCGCTGGTTCTGTCCGCGGCGATCGTCTTCCCGGTGCTCGTGTTGCTGGGGCGCTGGATCGGGTTCACGCTCGACCTCGCGGGCGTGGCCGGCTTCATCCTCGCCATCGGCATCACGGCCGACTCGTTCATCATCTTCTTCGAACGGTTGAAGGACGAGATGCGCGAGGGGCGGACGTTCCGCTCGGCCGTGCCGCGGGGCTGGGTGCGGGCCCGGCGCACGATCCTGTCCGCCGACACCGTGAGCTTCCTGTGTTCGGCCGTGCTGTACCTGCTGGCCATCGGGCAGGTGCGCGGCTTCGCGTTCACCCTCGGCCTGTCCACCGTGCTCGACCTGATCGTGGTGTTCCTGGTGACGCACCCGCTGGTGGCGCTCGTGGCGAGTTCGCGCGTGTTCAGCAACCCCGGCCTCTCCGGGCTGGGTGAGGCCGCCCGCACGGGTGCCGTGCGAAGGCGCGCCACCGCCGCCGCAGCCGGCCGATCGAAGGGAGTCTGACGTGGCCGCCTCACTACTGAACAGGCTCTACACCGGCACGGGCGCGTTCGACCTCGTCGGGCGCAAGCGCACCTGGTACATCGCCTTCTCGGTGCTGGTCCTGCTGTGCATCGGTTCCATCGTCTTCCGGGGCTTCAACCTCGGCATCGACTTCACCGGCGGCACGCAGATCCAGTTCCCGGCCACCACCGCGGCCGCCCCGGCCGACGTCGAGGCGGTGCGCGCGGTCTACGAGCGGGTGATCGGGGCCGAGCCGGAGGCCGTGCAGTCGGCCGGCACGGGCGACGCGGCGTCCATCCTGATCCGCTCGGAGGCGCTCGACCAGGCCCACCTGATCCCGCTCAAGCAGGCGCTGTTCGACACGTTCCAGCCGATCGGATCCGGCGGCACCCCGGCTTTCGAGGCCATCAGCGACAGCGCGGTGAGCGGCAGCTGGGGCGGGCAGATCACCCGCCAGGCCCTCATCGCGCTGGCCGTGTTCCTCGTGCTCGTCACGGTCTTCCTGGCGTTCTACTTCGAGCGCTCCATGGCGCTGGCGGCGCTCGTCGCGCTGCTGCACGACGTGGTCGTCACCGCGGGCATCTACTCGATCATCGGGTTCGAGGTCACGCCGTCCACGGTGATCGGCCTGCTGACGATCCTCGGGTTCTCCCTCTACGACACGGTCGTCGTGTTCGACAAGGTCAAGGAGAACACCCGGGGGTTGCTCGGGCTCACCCGCCGGACGTACGCCGAGGCGGCCAACCTCGCGCTGAACCAGACGCTGATCCGTTCGCTGAACACCTCGCTGTTCGCGGTGCTGCCGGTCGTGGCCCTGATGGTGATCGGCGTGGGTCTGCTCGGGGTCGGCACGCTCGCCGACCTCGCGCTCGTGCAGATGGTCGGCATCATCGCCGGTGCGCTCTCGTCGCTGCTCCTGGCCACGCCGATCCTGGTCGACCTCAAGATGCGCGACCCGCGGTTCCAGCAGCAGGCCGACCGGGTGGCGGCGCGCCGGCAGAAGGCCGCGGCCGCCTCGGCGGCACCTGCGGACGGCTCGGCGCCCGACACCGACGACGCGGACCTCGCCGACGACGCCGTGCTCGCCGGGGAGCTGCGCAAGGAGCGGGCGATGGCGGCCGCCGCGGGCGTGCCGGCACGCCAGTCCCGCGGCGGCGGGCAGCACCGGGGCCGTACGGCCGGGAAGGCCGCCCGGCCCACCGGCAAGCGGAACCGGTGACCGGTCCCGCGGCCGGTCCGGTCGCGGTGGCCGGCGCCGGCCCGGAGCTGGAGCGCGTGGCCGGGCTGATCCGCGACGTGCCGGGCTACCCGTCGCCCGGCATCCTGTTCCGCGACATCACGCCGGTGCTGGCCGACGCCGAGGCGTTCACCGTCGTCACCACGGAGCTGGCGGCGCTGGTGGGTGACGCCGACCTCGTGGCCGGGGTGGAGGCCCGCGGGTTCCTGCTGGGTGCCGCGGTGGCGGTGGTGGCCGGCGTCGGCATCGTCCCGGTCCGCAAGGCCGGCAAGCTGCCGCGAGTGGCCGGATCGCGCACCTACGACCTGGAGTACGGCACCGCCACTCTGGAGGTGCCGGCCGAGACGATCTCCGCGGGTGCGCGGATCTTCCTCGTCGACGACGTGCTGGCCACGGGCGGTACCGCCGCGGCCGCCGTCGACCTGCTGGGCGACGTGGGAGCCACCGTGGTCGGGTTCGGCGCCCTGCTGGAGCTCACCGGATTGAACGGCCGGGAACGCCTGGGCGACCTTCCGGTGCACGCGCTGCTAGCGGTCTGAACCACGAGGCCTAAACTGGCGAAGGTGAAGGGCACGTCCGGATGACGGAGCTGCAGCAGCCCGCGCCGCCGGCCGCGTCGAGCCCGACCCCGCCTGGCCCAGAGGCCAACGGGAACGGCGCGCGACCGTCGGCCACGCGCCGCGTGCGGGCTCGCATCGCGCGGCGCATGACTCCCCAGCGTGTCGCCGTCGTCGGCCCCGTGCTGGAGCCGCTCGCCAGCGTGCACCGCACGCTGCACCCGAAGGCCGACCTGGCGCTCCTCCAACGCGCGTACGACGTGGCGGAGGCCAAGCACGAGGGCCAGAAGCGCAAGTCCGGCGACCCCTACATCACCCACCCGCTCGCCGTCGCCAGCATCCTCGCCGAGCTGGGCATGGACACCACCACGCTCGTCGCGGCGCTCCTGCACGACACGGTGGAGGACACCGACTACTCGCTCGACCGCCTGCGCAAGGACTTCGGCGAGGAGGTCGCCCACCTCGTCGACGGCGTCACCAAGCTGGACAAGGTCGAGCTGGGCACCGCCGCCGAGGCGGAGACGATCCGCAAGATGATCGTCGCGATGGCCCGCGACCCGCGGGTGCTCGTGATCAAGCTGTCGGACCGGCTGCACAACATGCGCACGATGCGCTTCCTGCCGCCGGAGAAGCAGGCGAAGAAGGCCCGCGAAACCCTGGAGGTGCTCGCCCCGCTGGCCCACCGGCTGGGGATGGCCACCATCAAGTGGGAGCTGGAGGACCTGTCCTTCGCGATCCTGCACCCGAAGAAGTACTCCGAGATCGTGCGGCTCGTCGCCACGCGGGCGCCGTCCCGCGACACGTACCTCAAGCAGGTCATCGACGAGGTCATGCAGCAGCTCGACTCGGCGCGGATCACCGCCATGGTCGAGGGCCGGCCCAAGCACTACTACTCGATCTACCGCAAGATGATCGTCAAGGGCCGCGACTTCGACGACATCCACGACCTCGTCGGCGTCCGCGTGCTCGTCGACGAAGTGCGGGACTGCTACGCGGCGATGGGCATGGTCCACGCGCTGTGGCAGCCGATGCCGGGCCGGTTCAAGGACTACATCGCCCAGCCCCGGTTCGGGGTGTACCAGTCGCTGCACACCACCGTGATCGGGCCGGACGGCAAGCCGCTCGAGGTGCAGATCCGCACCCGCGAGATGCACAACACGGCCGAGTTCGGCATCGCCGCCCACTGGCGGTACAAGGAGACCCGGGGCGGCCACAACGGCCAGGCCGTCGAGGTGGAGCAGATGGCGTGGATGCGCCAGCTGCTCGACTGGCAGCGGGAGGCCGCCGACCCGGGCGACTTCCTGGAGTCGCTGCGCAACGACCTCGGGGCGCAGCAGATCTTCGTGTTCACGCCGAAGGGCGACGTCGTCACGCTGCCCGCCGCGTCCACCCCGGTCGACCTCGCCTATGCCGTGCACACCGAGGTCGGCAACCGCTGCATCGGCTCGCGCGTCAACGGCAAGCTGGTGGCGCTGGAACGCAAGCTCGAGTCCGGCGATGTCGTCGAGATCTTCACCTCCAAGGCGGAGACCGCCGGGCCGAGCCGCGACTGGCTCCAGTTCGTCGCGTCCCCGCGGGCGAAGACGAAGGTCAAGCAGTGGTTCGCGAAGGAGCGCCGCGAGGAGGCCATCGAGGCGGGCAAGGAGTCCATCGCCCGCGAGGCCCGCCGCACCTCGTTCCCGATGCAGCGGTTGGTCTCGGCCGACGCGATGACGTCGCTCGCGCGGGAGATGCACTTCCCGGACGTCTCCGGGCTGTATGCGGCCGTGGGCGAGGGGCACGCCAGCGCCCGGCACGTCGTGCAGCGGCTGGTGGCGCTGAGCGGTGGTAAGGAACAGGCGGAGGAAGACCTAGCTGAGCGAGTCGCGCCGTCCAGCGTGCCGCATCGTCGGACCTCCGGCGATGCGGGTGTGATCGTCCGCAGCGCGGACGGTGGCGAGGTCGGCGACCTCTACACGAAGCTCGCCCGCTGTTGCACCCCCGTGCCGGGAGACGACATCCTCGGGTTCGTCACCCGGGGCGGCGGAATCAGCGTGCACCGGACCGACTGCACCAACGCCAAGGACCTGCAGGCGCGCGCGGAACGACTCGTCGAGGTCGCTTGGTCGGTGCAGCCGGGCTCGCTGTTCCTCGTCGCGATCCAGGTGGAGGCGCTCGACCGGCACCGGTTGCTCTCGGACATCACGAAGGTCCTGGCCGACGAGCAGGTCAACATCCTGTCCGGGATGTTGCGCACATCACGTGACCGTGTGGCGGTGTCCCGGTACACGTTCGAGATGGGTGACCCGAGGCACCTCGGACACGTCCTCCGCGCCGTCCGGAACGTCGAGGGTGTCTACGACGTCTATCGGATCACAACGGCGGACTGACAGACACGCAGGATCGGCGCACGCAGCGGCGCGAGTTGAGTGCTCAGCACCTGATCGGGGTACACCCCTCCCACAGGGAGGAGACCCCATGAGCACAATCCCCGACGCGGAACGCACGCAGGAACTCCCCACCCTCAAGAAGATGCGCCGTCACGGCGGCATCCGGTGGGGCTCGGCCTTCTTCGGCTGGGTGACCGCCACGGGCATGGCGGCCCTGCTCACCGGCCTCGTGGCTGCCGCCGGTACCGCGGCGGGGCTGGTGAGCCCGGAGGCGGCCGATCCCGCCGCTGTCCAGACGATCGCGGTCCGGACGACGGGCCTGGCGGGCGCGGCCGTCCTGCTGGCGATCATCTTCGTGGGCTACTACTGCGGCGGATACGTCGCGGGGCGGATGGCCCGGTTCTCCGGTGCCCGGCAGGGCGTGGCCGTGTGGTTGTGGACGCTGCTGGTGGCGGTGATCGGGGCGGTGATCGCCACGGTGACGGGTGCCGTCGCAGGTCCGCGGATCGACGAGCTGTTCCCGATGAACGGGGGCGTCCTGTCCACCGCCGCCGCGGCATTCGCCGTGGGGGTGCTCGTGGTGACGCTGGTCGGTGCGGTGCTCGGTGGGATCGCGGGCATGCGCTACCACCGCCGGGTCGACCGCGACCTGGTGACCCCGACGACGACCTAACGCACACCCCAGAGCGCGCACCGGTGGGCCGCCGAGAACGCCGCGGCCGGGCCGACGGTGGTGGCCGGCCCCGGGCCGGCGATCGTGAGCAGCTGGCCCTCACCCGTCCACGGCGGCCATGCGGTGGCGGCGGCGCCGCCGACCGCGGCACCGAACGCGGCGTCGTGCGGAGGGCCGTTGGGGTCGCCGGTGGTGGCGAACCGTGCCCACCGGTCCACCAGCTCGGCAGCGAGGTCCTGCTGGGCAGGCGTGAGCTGCGGCTGGCCGGGCACCAGGTCGAACAGGTAGGGCATCTCGCCGCCGTGCGGCGAGCCGCCGCCGAGGTCGGGCGGCAGCGCGACGTACGGTGACGGCGCCGCCGGGTCTGCGAACTCGTAGGCGTAGACGGGGCCCCGCTCGGCGAGCGCGCGGTGGTTGACGAGGCCGGGGCAGGCGTACGCGCGGTCGGTGATGACCTCCGACCATGCCCGGCCGGGGGAACGGTCGACGGTGCGGTAGAGCCCACCCGCCTCCGGGGCGCGCGTGCCGGCGGCAGCCGCGAGCAGCGCGCGGAAGCCCGAATCGGGGATCGGGGTGCCGCCGCGGTCGAAGAACGCGACCGTGAAGAGGGTGCCCTCGTCTCGGGTGGTGCCGGCGAGGATGGGGATGCCTGGGCGGACGTTCCGGTTGCGGATGACGTCGGACGGCCGGCGCGGGAGCGTCGGCGTGCCGGTGGCCGGGCTCCAGTAGTAGCCGGCCCCGCCCACGAGCTGCGCCACGGGAAGCGCGCGCAGGCACGCGAGCACGGCGGCCCGGTCGAGCTCCTCGCCGGCCGGAGCGGGACAACCGAGGGTGGCGGCCGCCGACACGCCGGCGGCCTCGAGCAGGGGCAGCGGTTTCCACGTGTCGCCCGCGGGTCCGGTGCCGGGGCGGATGACGTCGACGAGGTTGGTCGTGCCGCACTCGCCGCTCTGCATGATCACCCGGTGGAACAGCCCTGTCGACGCGGGCGAGGTGAGATGGCTGCAGACGCTGTCGGCGCCGGCGGACTGCCCGGCGAGCGTGACGCTGTCGGCGTCACCGCCGAACTCGGCGATGTTGTGGTGCACCCAGGCGAGCGCGGCCTGCTGGTCGAGCAGCCCGAACGAGCCCGACCCCTCCAGCCCCGGCAGGCCGAAGAAGCCGAACATGCCGAGCCGGTAGTTCACGGTGACCACCACGAGCGGGCCCGCCTCGGCGAGGCGGCGCGGGTCGGTGTCGCTGCCCGCGCCCGCGCTGAACCCGCCCCCGTGGAGCCACACCAGCACCGGCAGCCGCGCATCGGCCGGGGTGCCTGCCGGCACGGTGACGTCGAGCGTGAGGCAGTCCTCGGTGGCGCTGCCGGCGGTGGCGTGCGGGGTGCCGGGCGCTGCGGGCAGCTGGGCGCAGCGCGCTCCCGGCTCGGTGGCCGGCCGGGTGCCGTTCCAGGAGTGCGGCCTGCCCGGAGGCTCGAAGCGCCGCTCGCCCACCGGCGGGGCCGCGTACGGGATGCCGCGGTAGCGCATCACCGACCCGTCGGTGGCGCCGAGCAGCTCGCCCTGCTGGACGGCCACCAGCTCGCCGAGCGGGGGCGCCGGTTCGCGCGGCGCGGCTCCCGTGCAGGCCGTGACGACGGCGAGCGCGAGGCCTACCGATGCGCAGAGCGCGGCGCGCCCCCGGATCACCGGGGTCAGGCGACCGTGGCGGTCTGGATGGTCACCGGCGTGCGTGGGGCGCCGTCGCCGGCGCCGTTGGCGTCGTCCGAACCGCCCTGCGCGATGGCGTCGAGCGTGGCCAGGCCCTCCTCGCCGACCGTGCCGAACACGGTGTAGTCCGGCGGGAGCGTGGAGTCGTCGTAGACGAGGAAGAACTGGCTGCCACCGGAGTTCGGCGCGGCCGTCTTCGCCATCGCGAGGGTGCCGCGCGGGTAGATGACCGAACCACCGCCGGCCGGTGCCGGTGCGAGGGAGGTGGGGGGCTCGTCGTTGATGGTGTAGCCGGGGCCGCCCCCTCCGCTGCCGGTGGGGTCGCCGCACTGCAGCACGCGCAGGCCTTCGCCCGTGGTGAGCCGGTGGCACGTGGTGTCGTTGTAGTAGCCGGCGTTCACCAGGCTCACGAAGCTCTCCACCGCGCAGGGGCCGGTGGACCGGTCCAGGGTGAGTGGGATCTCGCCCTGGTTCGTCTGCAGCGCGACCGCGACCGTGCCGCTGGTGCCGGCCGTGGTGACCGTCGGCACCGGGGCGGGCTTCGCGGCGGGCTCGTCCGGTGTGGGCGTGAACGAGCAGTCGCCCAGCGCGGCCGGCGCGGCGGCGGGGGTGGAGGCCGGGGTGGAGGCCGGGGTGTCCGCCGGCGGTGCGGCGGTGTCACCGCCCCCTCCGGGCAGGCCGACCGTGCTCAGCAGCACGACGGCCACGACCACCACGACCACCGCGGACGCGGACGCGACGATGGCGGTGCGCTGCCGGCGCCGACTCCGCTCGGCCCGTCGCTTCTGCTGGGTCTCCAGCTTGCGCTTGGCCGCCTCGCGCCGCACCTGGTTGGTCGCCACCACAACTCCTCGCTTTCGCCCGAACGGCGGCAGGATATCGAGCCGGCCTGAGAGGCCTCGGTGAGGTGCGGGCGGGCCGGAATCCGATCGTGGCGTCCCTCTACCCTGGTGGGGTGCTCGTCGCAGGTTTTCCCGCCGGTTCCTTCCAGACCAACTGCTACGTGGTGGCAGCGGGTGCAGGAGAGGCGTGCGTCGTGGTCGACCCAGGTCAGGACGCCGTCGAGCCCTTGGACGCGCTGCTCGCCGAGCACCGGCTCACCCCGGTGGCGGTCCTGCTGACCCACGGACATTTCGACCACACGTTCAGCGTCGCCCCCGTCTGTGACGGTCACGACGTGCCGGCCTGGATCCACCCGGAGGACCGCGACCTGCTCGCCGACCCGCTCAAGGGTCTCTCCGCCGAGGCGGCGGCGTTCTTCGGTGGGCGGATGGAGCTGCGGGAGCCGCGGGAGGTCCGCGAGCTCGCCGACGGCGCCGCGCTCGACCTGGCCGGGCTCACACTGCGCGTCGACCACACCCCGGGGCACACCCCCGGCTCCGTCGTGTTCAGCATGCCCACCGAGGAGAACGTGGAGGTCGTGCTGGCCGGCGACACCTTGTTCGCCGGGTCGATCGGGCGCACCGACCTCCCCGGCGGCGACCACGCGCAGATGCTCGCGAGCCTGCGCGACAAGCTGCTGACGAGGGCCGACGAGACCGTCGTGCTGCCCGGGCACGGACCGACCACCACGGTGGGCCGGGAGCGGGCGAGCAACCCGTTCCTGCAGGGGATCGACATGCCGGTACGAGGGAGAGGGCTGTGACGGCGCTGGAGGAGAAGGTGACCGCCTTCGCGGCGCCCAAGGGCGTGCCGGAGTACTACCCGCCGGAGTCGGCCGGGTTCGCCCACGTCCGCGCCACGCTCGAGACGGCCGCCGAGCGCGCCGGGTACGGCCTGCTGGAGCTGCCGGTCTTCGAGGACACCGCGCTGTACGCCCGCGGCGTCGGCGAGTCCACCGACGTCGTGAGCAAGGAGATGTACACGTTCGCCGACCGCGGCGACCGGTCGGTCACGTTGCGCCCGGAGGGCACCGCGGGCGTCGTCCGGTCCGTGATCGAGCACGGGCTCGACCGGCAGGGGCTGCCGGTGAAGCTGCGCTACGCCGGCCCGTTCTTCCGGTACGAGCGCCCGCAGGCCGGCCGGTACCGGCAGCTGCAGCAGGTGGGCGTCGAGGCGATCGGCGTGGACGACCCGGCCCTGGACGCCGAGGTGATCGCGGTCGCCGACGAGGGGTTCCGCGCACTGGGGCTCACCGGGTACCGGCTGGAGATCACCTCCCTGGGGGACGCCGAGTGCCGCCCGGAGTACGGCAGGCTGCTGCGCGAGTTCCTGGCGGGGCTGCCGCTGGACGAGGCCACCCGGGCCCGCGCCCAGCTCAACCCGCTGCGGGTGCTGGACGACAAGCGGCCCGAGGTGCGCGCGCTGCTCACCGACGCGCCGCTGCTGGTCGACCACCTGTCGGCGGCGTCGTCCGAGCACCACGCGGCCGTGAAGCAGCACCTCGACGACCTCGGCGTGCGCTACACCGAGAACCCGCGGATGGTGCGGGGTCTGGACTACTACACCAAGACCACCTTCGAGTTCGTGCACGACGGGCTCGGCGCGCAGTCCGGCATCGGCGGCGGCGGCCGCTACGACGGGCTGATGGCCACGCTCGGCGGGCAGCCGCTGTCGGGCGTCGGCTTCGGCCTCGGCGTGGACCGCACGCTGCTGGCCTGCCGGGCGGAGGGCGTCGCCCCCTGGACGGAGGCCCGCTGCGAGGTCTTCGGCGTGCCGCTGGGCGACGCCGCGAAGCGACGGCTGGTCGGGCTCGCCGCGCAGCTGCGCCGCGCGGGCGTCCGCGTGGACCTCGCGTACGGCGGCCGCGGCCTCAAGGGCGCGATGAAGGCGGCCGACCGCTCCGGCGCCCGCCTGGCCCTGGTCCTGGGCGAGCGCGACCTGGAAGCGGGCACGATCGGCGTCAAGGACCTGGAGTCCGGGGAGCAGGAGTCGGTGCCGCTGGACGCGGCGGTCGACACGGTGGTCGCGGCGCTCGCATAGCGCGGTGTGAAGCCGAGTACCTTGCCCGTCATGCCGACCGTCGACGACGTGGCCCGGATCGCGCTGGAGCTGCCCGAGGTCACCGAGGCGGAGCGGTACGGGAACCGGGCGTGGTCGGTGCGCGGAGCCCGGAAGGACGCGGTCTTCGCCTGGGAGCGGGCGTTCAGCAAGGCCGACATCAAGCGGTTCGGCGACGAGATCCCACCGGACGGGCCGATCCTCGCGGTTCGCGTCGCCGACATGTCGGAGAAGGAGGCCGTGCTGGCCGCGAACCACCCGGGGTTCTTCACCATCCCGCATTTCGACGGGTTCGCTGCCGTGCTGATCCAGCTGCGGGCCGTCGGGGAGCCGGCCCTGCGCGAGGCGGTCGTCGACGGCTGGCTGGCATGCGCGTCACCGGCGCTCGCCGAGCGGTTCCTGAGCCGCTGACCACTACGCTGCGCGCGTGGCGGATGCGGACCGGACGCGGTGGGACGCGCGGCACGCGGCCGCCGGTGCCGCAGGCGCGCCGGTCGCGATGCCACCCGATGCGCTGCGGGGCCGCGAACACCTCCTCCCCGCTGGTGGGCGGGCGCTGGACGTGGCGTGCGGCCGGGGCGGGGTGGCCACGTGGCTGGCCGGCCGGGACGTTCCGCACGGTGGTTTCGTGGTGGACGCCGTCGACATCTCCGGTTCGGCGCTGGCCGCGGGCGAGGAGCTGGCTCGGCGGCACGGCGTGGGCGATCGGGTGCGCTGGTGGCGCCACGACGTCGACGCCGGCCTGCCCGCGGGCTGCGCAGGCCCGTACGCCGTCGTGGTCTGCCAGCGGTTCCGGGCCCCGGCCCGCTACCCCGACCTCGTCGCGCGGCTCGCGGTGGGTGGGCTGCTCGTCGTGACCGTCCTGTCCGAGGTGGACGAGGGGTCGGGCCCGTACCGGGCGCCCGCGGGGGAGTTGCTGCGCGCGTTCGGCGCGCTCGACGTGCTGCACCACGTCGAGCGGGACGGCGAGGCGAGCCTGGTGGCCCGGGCACCGGTCACGACGAGCGGGCCTTGAGCCCGTCGGTGAAGTCGGCGTCCTTGGTCTCGCGCAGCGGCACCAGGCTGGCCAGGCACACGAGCGCGATCACCACCACGTAGGCCGAGACCGCCGCGCTCGACCCGGTGCGGGCCAGCAGGTCGGTGGCCACCAGCGGGCTGATCCCACCGCCGACGATCCCGCTCGCGCTGTACGCGAACGAGGTGCCCGAGTAGCGGAAGCGCACCCGGAACAGCTCGGGCAGGAACGCACCCATCGGCCCGTAGAGCATCGCGAAGCAGAGCAGCCCGCCGGTCATGCCGACCGTGATCAGCAGCGGCTGGCCGGTGTCGATCAGCCAGAACAGCGGGAACGCCCACACCGCGGCGAGCACCGCCGAGGCGATGCAGAGCCGCTTGCGGCCGATCCGGTCGGAATGCACGGCGAACCACAGCGTGGCCGCCCCCATGACGGCGACGGCCACCATCGCGGCCAGCAGCATGGTCGTGCGGTCGATCTGCAACGTCGTGGTGCCGCAGGACAGCGCGAACGTGGTGACCGTGTAGAACAGCGTGTGCGCGAGGATGAACGACAGCGTCGCGAGCAGCAGCACCATCGGCTGGGTGCGCAGCAGGTCGGCGAACGGCACGCGGGAGCGCTCCTGGCGGTCCATCGCGGCCTGGAACACCGGGGTCTCGGCGATCCGCATCCGGATGTAGTAGCCGACCACCAGCAAGACGGCCGAGGCGAGGAACGGGATCCGCCAGCCGACGGTGCGGAACGTCTCGTCGGACATCGTGGCGTCCAGCAGCAGGAACAGCGCGTTGCCGAGGATGAACCCGACCGCCGGGCCGAGCTGCGGGAACGCCGAGTACATGCCGCGCTTGCCGGGCGGGGCGTACTCGGTGGCGAGCAGCACCGCGCCGCCCCACTCGCCGCCCCACTCGCCGCCCAGCCCGATGCCCTGCAGGAAGCGGGCGATCACCAGCAGGACCGGGGCGAGCACCCCGATGGTGTCGAACGACGGGATCAGGCCCACCGCCACCGTGGCCCCGCCCATCAACACCAGCGAGACACTGAGCGAGCGTCAGCGAGCGATCATCGGCACAGCGCCTGCGCGAAGCGCCGCCCGAGCGCTAGCGAGGGCTGCGGAGCGCATCCGCTTGCGCCCGATCCGGTCGCCGAAGTGGCCGAACAGGATCGCGCCCAACGGCCGGGCGACGAACCCGACCGCGAACGTGGCCAGCGACGCGAGCGTGCCGGCGAGGGGGGAGAACGACGGGAAGAACACCGCGCCGAACACGAGCGCCGCAGCCGTGCCGTAGATGTAGAAGTCGTAGAACTCGATCGCGGTGCCCACGAAGCTGGCGATCGCGATGCGCCGGCCCGACGGTGTGGCCGGCGACGGGGCGGGGGAGCTCATCGGACGAGTGTCGCCGCTGTCGGGTCCCAGTCCTCCGGCAGGGCGGGCGCCAGCTTCACCGTGCTCGCCACGTCCACGGTGGTGCCGCGCTCGGCCGCCTCGATCGTGGAGATCATCACATCGAGGACGTGCTCACCCAGCTCACCGGAGGCGCGCTCGGGGCGCCCGGCACGCACCGCGCGGGCCAGCTCCAGCACGCCGGTGCCACGCGTGGCGGACGCCGGAACCGCCGGCACGGTGTCGGTCTCCCCGTCCATGCGGTGCACGACGATCTCACCGGCGAACGTGTTGGGATCGGGAACGACGATGGTGCCGTCGGTGCCGGAGACCTCGATCTGCCGCCGCTTCACCGCCGAGTCGAAGCTGAAGAGGCTCTGCGCGCTCGCCCCGCCCGCGAACCGGTAGATCGCGGCGACGTGGGTGGGCACGGTGACGTCGAACCGCTGCCCGGCGCGCGGGCCCGAGCCGATCGTGCGCACCGCCCGCGCCCGCGAGCTGACCGCGCTGACCTGCGCCACCGGGCCGAGCAGCTGCACGAGCGCCGTGAGGTAGTAGGGCCCGAGGTCGAACAGCGGGCCCGCGCCGTCCTGGAACAGGAAGTCCGGGTTCGGGTGCCAGGACTCGGGTCCCGGGCCCTGGAGGACGGTGAGCGCCGTGAGCGGGCTGCCGATGGCGCCCGACTCGACCAGCCGGCGCGCGGTCTGGATGCCCGGCCCGAGGAACGTGTCCGGGGCCGTGGCCACGCGCAGCCCGTTCGCGCGCGCCGCGTCGAGCAGCGTGCGGGTGCTGGCGCGGTCCAGGCCGATCGGCTTCTCGTTCCACACGTGCTTGCCGGCCGCGATCGCCTGCAGCGCGACGTCGACGTGGGCCTGCGGCACGGTGAGGTTGACGACCAGCTCCACCTCCTCGTCGGCCAGCACCGCCGTCACCGGGCCACCGCGGGCCACGCCGAACGCGGCGGCCTGCGCGCGGGCGCGGTCCTCGTCCAGATCGCCGATGGCGCGGACGTCCAGGTCGGGGAGGGCCGTGAGGTTGCGCAGGTACTCGTTGCTGATCACGCCGGCGCCGATGACGCCGACCCGGACCGGGCCCGATCCGTTCACGACGCTCACGCCAGGCCCTCGCTCCGCAGCCACGTGCAGCTGTCGGCGACCGCCTGGAAGCGGTCGCCCCGCGTGTCGTCGAGCTCGATGACCCGCAGCGCCTGCGGGGCGGCGGCGAGGATCTCCCTGATCGGGAGCGAGCCCTGCCCGACCGGCACCTGGTCGATCGGGTCCGCCGTGGCGGGCCCGTCCTTGACGTGCACGGCCGTGACCCGGTCCCCGAGGCGTTGCAGCAGCGCCACCGGGTCCTGCCCGCCGACGGCCGCCCAGTACGTGTCGACCTCCAGCACCACCGCGTCGTCGAGGTCCGCGGCGAGGAGTTCGAGGGCCGTGGTGCCGTCCAGGACGATCTCCAGCTCCTGGGCGTGGTTGTGGTAGCCGACGCGCACGCCGTGCCGGGCCGCGACCGCGGCCGCGGCGTTGAGGTCGTCGGCGACGGCGGCCACGTCGCCGACGCTCTCGAAGCGTTGCCGGTCGATCCGCGGGTCGAACACGGTGCCCACCCCGAGCGAGGCGGCGGTGGCGAAGACCTCGTCCGCCGTGCCGGTGCCGACGACGTGCTGGTGGGCCGTGGGCGCCGTGAGTCCGGTGGCGGCCAGCGCCGGAGCGAGCTCCGCGGCGTAGTCGGTGAGACGGAAGGGCTCGACGTGGGCCAGCCCCAGCGCGGCGAGGCGCTCCAGCGTTCGGGGCAGATCTTCGGCCAGCAGCTCGCGCAGTGTGTAGAGCTGAACGGAAAGGGAGGTCACGCCTCGAGGATCAACGTTGGCGGGCGTCCGGGGCAAGCGCCGTCCCACAGGCCGGATTCACGCGGCGTCCGCGTTCGCCGGCTGTTCCGCCGGCCGCACAGTCTCCCGGACGGCGACGGCGGCCGCGAGCGCGGTGGTGATCGGCACCGACGCCACGAGCCCGATGCTGCCCACCAGCGTCCGCACGATCTCGGTGGCCACATCCTGTGACGTGACCACGTCACCGAAGCCCCGCCCCGACAGCGAGAACAGCAACAGGAGCGGCAGCGCCGCTCCGGCATAGGCGAGCACGAGCGTGTTCACGGCGGACGCGACGTGGTCGCGCCCGATCCGCATCGCCGCCGCGAACAGGCCGCGCCCGGTCAGGCCGGGGTTGGCGTGGCGAAGCTCCCACACCGCGCTCGTCTGGGTGACCGTCACGTCGTCGAGCACGCCGAGCGCGCCGATCAGGACACCGGCGAGCAGCAGCCCGCGGGCGTCGACGCCGGCGCCGAGGGTCGAGATCAGGTTGCTCGTCTGGTCGTCGAGACCGGTGAGCTCCGCCGCCGCGGAGAACGCGACGCCGAGCGCGCCGATGAGCGCCAGCGACAGCAACGTGCCGAGCACCGCCGTCGACGTGCGGGCGGACGGCCCGTGCGTCAGGTACAGCACCGCGAACATGATCAGGCAGGCGCCGACGATCGCGACCGCGAGCGGGTCGCGACCGGCGAGGATCGCAGGCACCACGAAGAACAGCAGCACCACGAAGCTGAGCACCAGCGCGGCGAGCGCCGCGAGGCCCCGCCACCGCCCGAGCAGCAGCACCGCCGCGGCGAACAGCCCCGCGAGCCACGCCAGCGGGGCGCCCCGCTGGAAGTCCACCACCTGGTAGGAGCCCGCGTCGTCGGGGTTGGCGCCGGACCAGCCGAGCACCACCTGGTCGCCGACCGAGAACCGCGGCGAGCCCGGCTCGACCGGCACCACCTGCACGAGGTCCTTGCCGGGCCGCGGCCCGTCCGCCATGTGGACGACGATCGCGACGCACCCGCCGTCGCCGGAGCCGGGGGAGCAGTCGTTGGCCTGGGTGGCCGTCACCTGCGCCCGCACCGGGTCCTGGCTGACCGGACCCGCCGTGGCGGGCGGGGGGCCCGACGGCCAGAGCAGGACGAGCCCGACGAGCGTGGCGAGCGCGCAGGGCACCAGCAGTGCGGCGATGAGAATCCGCACCCGCCGCCCCGCGGGCCGGGCCGGGCCGTGGCCGTGCCCGTGCCCGGGCGGGTGATCCGGCCCGGCGTCGTCCTGCGCTCCGGGCAGCAGCCGGTGGGCCCAGCCGGGAAGGGGCACGCCGAACACGCGCCTGCGGCCCGGCGGCTGTCCGGACTCCGGCTTCCCGGCGGTGGGGTCGGCCTCCGGCGCCGTGGGTGCGGGCGCCATCGACTCGCCGTGGCGTGCCAGCACGGCGGCCGTCAGCGCGGGGGTCTCCGCGGTGGTCTCGACGAAGAGCTCGGCCGGCACAGCGGGTGGGTCGCCCGGGCGGCGGGAGGGCAGGCCGGGCAGCCCCGGGTCGGTGCGGAGCCGCTCCGGACGGGGAGGCAGCTCCCGGCCGCCTGCCTGGTCGGCTCCGTGGTCGGGGGCGGGGGCCGGCGGTTCCGGGTCGGGTTCGTAGCGGGGCCCGTAGCGCGGGGTCCCGTACCGGTCGTCCGCGCCGGTGGCGGAGCCGTTGCCGTTGGCACCGGAGCCGTGGCCGTTCGCACCGGCACCGCCGGCGGAGCCGCGGCCGTCGGCCCTGTTCAGGGGCGCCGGATCGAGGCCGGGTCGGCCGCGCTCGATCCTGTCCCGGCCGGTGGCGCCCCGGTTCGCGCCGGGGTCGGCGTCGGTGTCCGGCCCGTAGGCATCTGCCCAGTACGCGTCGGCCTCGTACGCGTCTGCTCCGTACGTGTCGGGCCCGTACGGGTTCGGGGTGGGGGCGGCGTACCGGTCGGGGCTGCGTCGGCGGTCGCGGTCGGGGGGCGCCCGGTGCGTCTCGGGCTGCTGCTGGGCAGGGCCGTACGTGTCGGCCCTGCGCGCGTCTGTCACCTGCGCGTTGGCCGAGTACGCGTCTGCTGTGTACGCGTCGCCTGTGTACCGGGCGGCTCGGTACGGATCGTCGCGGCGAGCGTCGGCCGGGTGGGTGTCGCTCTGACGCCCGGTTTCGTGGTCGGTCGTCCGGGCGGAATCCGCCATGGGGGAGGCCGCCGCCCGCTGGTCGCCGCCGTTCCGGTCACCGGCGTCCCGGTGACCGCTCCAGCTGCTGTCGTTCCAGCTGCTGCCGGTCGAGGTGCTGCCGGTCGAGCCCCCGCCGGTCCAGTCGCTGTCGTTCCAGGTGCCGCCGGTCCAGTCGCTGTCGTGCCAGCCGCCGTTCCGGTCGCTCCCGTTCCGGTTGCTGCCGTTCCGGTTGCTGCCGTTCCGGTTGCTGCCGTTCCGGTCGTCGTACGTGCCGTCCGCGGAGGGATCCGGCGGGGCCGGTGGCCGGGGGGCGGTGGGTTCGGGAGGCCCGCCGCCGCGCGCGTGCCGCGGGGGATCGGGCCGGTGGTCGGGTCGGTGGAAGGGTGCGGGGAAGCCGACCTCGGGGGTCTGCGGCGCGGCCTCGGTCCGGTGCCGGCCCGATGCGCGACGTCCGCGCACCGCCCCGGTGGGCTCGTCCGGTTCGTCAGCGGGCACGTCGCCATCCTGTCAACGCCTGCGGCCGCCTTGCCGTCCTGTCCGCTCGCCGGTGGCTGCCGCGCGGTCACCGGCCCGTCACCTGGGGGTAAGCGGCCGTGCGGCCCCTCAGTGCGGTGGGCGTCCACTCGGCGCATCGCGATTGGTCCGGTCGTCGGCGAGCCGCCGGAGCACGTCGTCGGTCACCTCGGCGGGTGAGCCGGCGGTCTCGACGCCGAATCCGGGCTCGTCGGGGGCGAGCGGCTCGAGGGTGGCGAGCTGGCTCGCGAGGAGGGAGGGCGGCATGTAGTGGTCGCGGCGGTTGTCGACGCGGTTCTGGATGAGCTCGGACGGCGCGAGCAGGTGCACGAACCGCACCGAGGGGTGTCCGTCGCGCAGGAGGTCGCGGTAGCTGCGCTTGAGGGCGGAGCAGGTGAGGACGGCGTTGCGGCCGGCCGCCTCCTGCTCCCCGATCCAGGCGGCGATCCGGCGGAGCCACGGCCACCGGTCGTCGTCGTCGAGCGGGGTGCCGGCCGTCATCTTGGCGCGGTTGGCCTCCGGGTGCAGGTCGTCGCCCTCGACGAAGGCCCAGCCTGTCCGTTCGACGATTCCGGCGGCGACGGAGGTCTTGCCGACCCCGGACACTCCCATCACGACCACGGTGCGAGTCATGGTGGCAGCTTCGCGCATCGCCGCGCGAGACGCTTGCGGACCATCCCGAACATGTGTTCGAATCTGGGGATGGCTTCCGATTTCCGGTGGAGCGGGCAGGAGGTGCTCGACGAGGGCGTCGGCGCCACGTCGGCGCTGCCGGGGATGCGCGGGCTGCTGCGGTCGGTGCGCACCCCGGAGTTCGCGGGCACCGTGTTCCACGAGGTGGAGGCGAAGTCGGCGCTCAACCGGGTGCCGGCCGCGTCGCAGATGCCTTTCACGTGGACGGTCAACCCCTATCGGGGCTGCTCGCATGCATGCGTCTACTGCTTCGCGCGCAACACCCATACCTACCTCGACCTCGACGCGGGCGCCGACTTCGACAGCCAGATCATCGTGAAGGTCAACATCGGCCGGGTGCTGGAGCGCGAGCTGCGCAGGCCGCGGTGGGCGCGGGAGCCGGTGGCGATGGGCACCAACACCGACCCCTACCAGCGCGCCGAGGGTCGCTACCGGCTGATGCCGGGCATCGTCAGTGCGCTCGCGCGCTCGGGCACCCCGTTCTCGGTGCTCACCAAGGGCACCGTGCTCGCCCGGGACCTCCCGCAGATCGCCGCGGCGGCCGCCGATGTGCCGGTGTCGCTGGGGGTGTCGATCGCCCTGCTCGACCGGCCGCTCCAGGCCCGGCTCGAACCCGGCACGCCGTCTCCCGCGGCGCGGCTGGAGCTGGTGCGGCGGATCGCCGGCGCGGGTCTGGACTGCGGGGTGATGGTGGCGCCGGTGCTGCCGTTGCTCACCGACTCCTCCGAGGCTCTCGACGCCCTCTTCGGGCAGATCAGCGCCGCCGGGGCGAGTGGCGCCACCGTGCTCGCCCTGCACCTGCGTCCCGGCACGCGCGAGTGGTTCCAGGCCTGGCTGGCGCGGGAGTACCCGCGCCTGGTCGAGCCCTACGCCCGCCTCTACCGCCGAGGCTCCTACGTGGATGCGGACTACCGGCGGGCGCTGGCCGAACGCGTGCGCCCGCTGCTGCGCCGCCACGGCCTCGACCGCGGGGTGGGGATGCCCCGCACACCGCCTCAGGAGGCCCCGCGCACGCCTCCGGCGGAGCAGCTCACGCTCCTCTGATCCCCACTTCGCACACCGTGGGTGCGCTTCGCACAAGGCCAGCGGTGTGCGGGGTCCATACAGGGTGTGCGGAGTGGGCCGGAGGGCGTGGGGTGCGGGAAACCCGCTGGCCTCGGCCGGATAACCTCGGTGTCGTGATGCGCAGCCACCCCGCCGGCACTCTCCGTGCCGACCACGCCGGACAGTCCGTGACCCTCGCCGGGTGGGTGGCTCGCCGCCGGGATCACGGCGGTGTGATCTTCATCGACCTGCGGGACGCCTCCGGCTCGGCGCAGGTGGTGTTCCGCGAGGGCGAGATGGCCGAGCGGGCCCACCGGCTGCGGGCGGAGTTCTGCGTGCAGGTCACCGGGGAGGTCGTGCGCCGCCCCGGGGGCAACGAGAACCCCGACCTGGCCACCGGCGAGATCGAGGTCACCGCCACCGCGCTCACCGTGCTGTCGGAGTCGGCGCCGCTGCCGTTCCCGCTCGACGAGCACGGCGGCGAGACCGGCGAGGAGATCCGCCTCAAGCACCGCTACCTCGACCTGCGTCGCAGCGGCCCGGCGGCCGCGCTGCGGTTGCGCAGTGAGGCCAACCGGATCGCGCGCACCGTGCTGCACGAGCGCGACTTCGTCGAGGTCGAGACGCCCACCCTCACCCGCTCCACCCCCGAGGGTGCCCGCGACTTCCTCGTGCCCGCCCGGTTGCGTCCGGGCTCCTGGTACGCGCTGCCGCAGAGCCCGCAGCTGTTCAAGCAGCTGCTGATGGTGGCCGGCGCGGAGCGCTACTACCAGATCGCGCGCTGCTACCGCGACGAGGACTTCCGCGCCGACCGCCAGCCCGAGTTCACGCAGCTCGACATCGAGATGAGCTTCGTCGAGCAGGACGACGTGATCGAGCTCGGCGAGGAGATCGTCGCGGCACTGTGGTCGGGCCTGGCCGGATACGAGGTGCCGCGCCCGATCCCGCGGCTCACCTACGCCGAGGCGATGGCCCGGTACGGCTCGGACAAGCCCGACCTGCGGTTCGGGGTCGAGCTCACCGACCTCACCGAGTACTTCGCCGACACGTCCTTCCGCGTGTTCCAGGCGGCCTACGTGGGTGCCGTCGTGATGCCGGGCGGCGCGGCTCAACCGCGCAAGCAGCTCGACGCCTGGCAGGAGTGGGCCAAGCAGCGTGGCGCCCGCGGCCTCGCGTACGTGCTCGTCGACGGTGACGGCACCGTGAGCGAGCGCGGCCCGGTCGTGAAGAACCTCTCCGAGGCCGAGCGCGAGGGCCTGGTCAAGGCGGCCGGCGCCGGCGCGGGCGACGCGATCTTCTTCGCCGCCGGCCACCCGTCCGACGCCCGCGACCTGCTCGGTGCCGCCCGCGGCGAGATCGCCCGCCGCTGCGGGCTGGTCGACGAGAGCGCGTGGTCGTTCGTCTGGGTCGTCGACGCGCCGATGTTCGAACGCATCCGCGACGACAAGGGCAACGAGCTGGGCTGGACCGCGGTCCACCACCCGTTCACCTCGCCCAACGGGCAGTGGCTCGACCGCTTCGAAGAGGCGCCCGACCAGGCGCTGGCCTTCGCCTACGACATCGTGTGCAACGGCAACGAGATCGGTGGCGGGTCCATCCGTATCCACCGGTCCGACGTCCAGGAGCGCGTGTTCGCCCTGCTCGGCATGGACGAGGCCGAGCAGCGGGAGAAGTTCGGCTTCCTGCTGGACGCGTTCGCCTACGGCCCGCCGCCCCACGGCGGCATCGCGTTCGGCTGGGACCGCACCTGCATGCTGCTCTCCGGCGGCGACTCGATCCGCGACGTGATCGCGTTCCCGAAGACCGGCGGCGGCTACGACCCCCTCACGGCGGCTCCGGCGCCGATCACGCCGGAGCAGCGCAAGGAGGCCGGCGTGGACACGCCCCCGCCGGCGGCGCCCCCGGCCGCGTCCCCCGCCGCGGACGAGCCGCCCACCAAGCTGTGAGCGGCGTCGCCGCGGGCGGCGATCGCACCGACGAGGCCGTGCCGTGCTGCACATGAGGATCATCGCGCCGCCGGACCGGTCGGAGGCGGTGCGGGATCTGCTGCTGGCCGTGCCGGGCGCCACGCACATCACGATGCTCCCGGGGGCCGCCGTCCAGCCCGCGGGTGATGTGGTGGAGGCCGACGTCGCCCGGGAGGCCGTCGACGAGCTGCTCGGGCAGCTGTGCGAGCTGGGTGTCGACCGGTCGGGCGGCGTGACGCTCGAGCTGATCGACACCAGCCTGTCCGACGCGGCCGACGCCGCCGAGGAAGCCGCTCCCGGCGACCCGCAGGATGCCGTCATCTGGGACGAGGTCGTGGCCCGCACGGGCGAGGAGTCCCGGCTCTCGGTGAGCTTCCAGACGTTCCTGACCATCGCGTGCCTGCTCGCCGCGATCGGCGCCATCACCGACTCCCCGGTGACCGTCGTGGGGGCGATGGTGCTGGGCCCGGAGTTCGGGCCGCTCGCGGCCGTCGCGGTGGGGCTCGTACTGCGCCGCGGCGACCTGATCCGCCGCGGTGCGTTGGCCCTGGCCGCCGGGTTCCCGCTGGCCATGGGGGTCACGGCGCTCGCTTCGGTGGTGCTCGACGCCACCGGGCTGCTGTCCACGGCGCAGCTGGCCGACCTCGACCAGGTGGGGTTCATCTACGAGGTCGGACCGTTCTCGCTGATGGTCGCGCTGCTCGCGGGTGCCGCCGGAATGCTGTCGCTGACCTCGGCGAAGTCGGCCGCGCTCGTCGGGGTGTTCATCTCGGTCACCACGGTGCCCGCCGCGGCGTTCGCCTCGGTGGCGCTGGTGGAGGGCCGCTACGTGCAGGCGATGCAGTCCGGGCTGCAGCTCGCGATCAATCTCGTCGGCATCGTCGTGGCCGCCTCCCTCGTGCTCCTGCTCGCCCGCAGGCGCTCCCGGCGCGGCCGGCGAGCGCTGTCCACGGGGTAGGGTCGTTAGCGATGGTTCGCGACCTGGGTAGCTTCCCCAGGCCGGTGCTCGCTGCGCTGGCTGCTGCCGAGCGATTGCTCACCCGCCGATCCGGCGCCGGCGTCGTGCTCGCCGACCCCGAGGACCTCGGGGGCAGCGAACGCTCGGTGGTGGCCCGCGCCCGCTTGGCGCGCAACCCGTTCTCGCTGCCGCGCACGATCGTCGTCAAGCACTACCTCGGCGAGCCCGACCCGGACCGGCCCGACCCGTTCCACTACGAGGTGGCCAGCTGCCAGCTGTTCACCGCGCTCCCGGCCGACTCGCGCCCGAGCCCCGTGCTGATCGCGCACGACCCGCAGGCCCGGTTGCTGATCCTGGAGGATCTGGGACGCAGCTCCACCCTCGCCGACAAGCTCTTCGGGCCCGATCCGGCCGCCGCGCGACGCAACCTCCTGAGCTGGGCGCGGGCGCTGGGGCGGATGCAGGCCGCGACGGCGGGCCGGGAGGGCGACTTCGGGGCGCTCCTGCGGAGGCTGGGGGAGCGGGCGTGGCGCGACCCGGTGGCCGAGGACGCCCGCATGGCGCTCGCGAAGGGGCCGTCGCTCCTGGCCGCGGAGCTCGGCGTGGACGCCTCGTCCACGGCGATGCTGGAGGCCCACGAGACCGCCCGGCTGCTCGGCGGCACCCGCTACCGCGCCTTCAGCCCGTCCGACACCTGCCCCGACAACAACCTCGTCACCAGCCGGGGCGTGCGGTTCGTCGACTTCGAGTGGGGCTGCTTCCGCGACGTCGCGCTCGACGCCGCCTACTTCCGCGTGCCGTTCCCCGGCTGCGAGGCGAGCTTCGCACTCCCGCCCGGCCTGGCCGACACGATGCTCGACGCGTGGCGCAACGAGATCGCCGCGGTCTGGCCCGATCTCGACGAGCCCGCCGTGCTCGAACGCCGGCTGCTGCACGCGCAGCTGCTGTGGGTGTGGCTGTGCACGTGGTGGCTGCTGCCCCGGATCCGGGAGCGTGACCGCCCGATCGGCGCCGACGCCACCCGCTCCCCGCGGATCAGCAGCGCGCTGGGGCACTACTGGCGACAGATGGCCCGCGCCGCGGAGACCGGCGACCTGCCCGCCACCGCCGAGCTCGGCGACGCGGTCGCCGACGCGCTCGCCAAGCGGTTCCCGGACGCGCCCGGCACGCTGCCGGTCTACCCCGCGTTCCGCTCCGTCGCCTGACGCTCGCACACCGACTTCCGCGCTCGCACACGAACTGCAGTCGGTGTGGGAGCGACGATGTCGGTGTGCGATGCGTGGTGGCCGCGGCGTGCTCCGAGCGTTCGTTCCCCCGCCGTCGACACGTCATCCGGCGAACACCCCAGGTGAGCCGTCATCGGTGATCGTGGCGGTGTGAGCGTGCAGCCGTCGACTGTGCCCCCCACCATGTCGCCCGACCCCGATCGCCCCCGACTCTCCCTCGCCCCGCCACCGGAGCTGCAGCCCGTCCGCACGCTGGTGGCCCTCGGCGACTCCACCGCCGCCGGGCTCGGCGACCCGATGCCCGGAGGCGGGTGGCGCGGCTTCCCGGTGCTGCTGGCCGAGGCGCTCGGCGCGCGGCTGGTCAACCCGGCGGTCACCGGCGCCCGCATGGCCGACGTCCGCCGCGACCAGCTGCCGGCGGCCCTCGCGGCGGCGCCGGACGTCGTGGTGATCTTCGTCGGGATGAACGACACACTGCGCTCGGACTTCGACCCGGTCCGGCTGCGGGCCGACCTCGCCGCCACGGTCGCGGCGCTGCGGTCGGCCGGGGCGCACGTGCTGGTGATGCGCTACCACGACCACACGCGGGTGTTCCCGCTGCCGGCGCCGCTGCGACGGGCCCTGCTGCGGCGGGTCGTCGAGCTGAACGTGGCCGTGGACACCGTCGTCGCCGCGACGGGTGGCGGGATCGGCGTCCTCGACCTGGACGCGCTGCCCGGCGGCTACGAGCCCGCGGCGTGGGCGATCGACCGGCTGCACCCCTCCGAGCTGGGGCACCGGATGCTCGCCGCCGGGCTCGCCACCCTGCTCGCCGGCGCCGGCTTCGCGGTGCCGGGCCAGGTGAGCCTGCAGCGCGGCGGCGGCCGGGAGGTGACGGCGCTGCACCGGGCCGCGTGGCTGGTGTTCAAGGGTGTGCCGTGGCTGGTGCGGCGCGGCCGGGACCTCGGTCCGGCGATCGTCCAGGGGCTCGCGGGCGAGCTGCGGGCGGCGTGGGCCGGTGGGTTCGGCAGCCGCGGCTGATCAGGCGGCGGGACGTAGGGGGGCCGGTGCCACGGGCGCGGTGGGCGAGGCCACCGCGAGCAGCGCCTCGATCCGCCACAGCTGGGCGCGGGTGCAGGTGGGGCAGATCCAGGTGATCGAGCCGTCCGGCTCGTGCTGGCTGCTCCAGGCGAGACCGGTGGCATCGGCCGGGGTGCGTTCCAGGGCGCAGAGCGGGCAAGCCGTGTTCTCCATGCCGCCCAAGGCTGCTGGGCCCGGGTTGCGGAAGGGTGAACCCACGATAAAGGTTACGCTCCGTGGATGTCCGACTACTGGACGCCCACATGTGTGCGCAGGAAGCGGTCGATCCGCACCAGCGCCTCCTCCAGGAGCGGCAGGGCCGTGGCGTAGGAGCAGCGGACGTGGCCCTCACCGGACGGGCCGAAGACCGAGCCCGGCACCACAGCCACGTGCTCGGCGTGCAGCAGGCGCTCGGCGAACGTCTCGGAGTCCAGCCCGGACGAACGGATCGAGGGGAACGCGTAGAACGCCCCGCCGGGCTCCGGGCAGTCGAGCCCCGTCTCGCGCAGCCCCTTGACGAACACCCGCCGGCGCCGGTCGTAGTCGGCGACCATGGCGTCCACCTCGTCGTCCGGCGCCGAGAGCGCCTCCACGGCCGCGAGCTGTGAGACATGCGGCGCGCACAGCATCGTGTACTGGTGCACCCGCACCGCCAGCTCGGCGACGGCCGCGGGCGCGCAGATCCAGCCGACCCGCCAGCCCGTCATCGCGTGCGCCTTGGAGAACCCGCCCAGCAGCACGGTGCGCTCGCGCGCGCCCGGCAGCGTGCCGAGGCACGTGTGGCCGGCGGTGTAGGTGAGCCGGTCGTAGATCTCGTCGGAGATCAGGTAGAGGTCGTGCTTCTCGGCGAGCGCCACGAGGGCCTCGAGCGCGGCGCGCGGCTGCACGGCACCCGTCGGGTTGGCCGGCGACCCGATGAGGATCGCCTTGGTGCGCGGGGTGATCGCCGCGGCCACGACGTCCGCGTCGACGGCGAACCCGTCCTCCCAGCGCGTCGGCACCCGCACCGGGGTGCCGCCCGCGAACGCGACGCACGGCTCGTAGGCCACGTAGCAGGGCTCCGGGACGATCACCTCGTCGCCGGGGTTGAGCAGCACACGCAGGGCGAGGTCGAGGCCCTCGGAGACGCCGGTCGTGATGAGGCATTCGCTGCCGGGGTCGTAGGCGGCGCCGTAGCGCTTCGCGAGATCGGCGCAGATCAGCTCGCGCAGCCGCGGCAGCCCGGCGTTCGAGGTGTAGGTGGTGTAGCCGTGCTCGAGGGCGTAGATCCCGGCCTCGCGCACCCGCCACGGCGTCACGAAGTCCGGCTCGCCGACGCCGAGGGAGATCACGTCGTCCATCTCGGCGGCGATGTCGAAGAACCGCCGGATCCCCGACGGTGGGCACGCCGCGATGACCGAGTTCAGCGGCTTCACGGGGTCACCGGCAACCGGTGGTCGGCCTCCTGCTCGGTGAACGTGTCGCCGTCGCGCTTGTAGGTCTTCAGCACGAAGTGCGTGGCGGTCGACTGCACCCGGTCGATCGTCGACAGCTTCTGGGACACGAAGTCCGACACCGCCCGGATCGTGCGGGCGATCACCGTGCAGCGCAGGTCGTGGCTGCCCGACACGAGGTACACGCTGCGCACCTCGTCGAACCGCGCGATCCGGGCCGCCACGTCGTCGAACCCGACCCCGCGGGCGGGGGCCAGCGAGACGTCGATGAACGCGGTGACGGTCTCGCTGGTCGGGTCCTGGTCGACGGCGTCCCAGTCGATCACCGCTCGGTATCTGCGGATCGCACCCGATGCCTCCCAGGTGGCGATCGCCTCGCTGACCTCGGCGACCGGCAGGCCGGTCATCGTCGCGATCGTGTCGTGGGAGAGCTGGGCGTCGCGCTCCAGCAGTTCGAGGATCTGCCGCACGCGCAGACCCTACGTCGCGGCCTCGCGCCAGGCGGTGCCGAGCCGTGCAACCGCCGTGTGCAGCTCCGCCGGCGGGTTCGACGCGAAGCAGAGCCGCGCTGCGCTCGACAGGTCCTGCCCGACGGCGAACGCCGGGCCGGGCACGTACCCGACACCGTGTTCGAGCGCTCGGGGCAGCAGGTCGGCGGGCCGGGTGCCGTCGGCGAACTCCAGCCAGCAGAACATCCCGCCCGTCGGGACGGAGCAGGCGACCGCGTCGCCGAACACGGCCGCGACGGCGCCGGAGAGGGCGGCGGCGCGCTCGCGCAGAGCGGTCCGCAGCCGGTCCAGGTGAGCGGCGAACCAGGTGTGGTCTGCCAGCAGCTCGGCTGTGACGATCTGGGTGAGGCTGGACGTGCACAGGTCGGTGCTCTGCTTGAGCCGCTCGACGGCCGCGCAGAGCACCGCGGGCCCGGTGAGCCAGCCGACCCGCAGCGCCGGGGCGAGCATCTTCGACGCGCTGCCCAGCCGCACCACCCGCTCGCCGTGCGCGGCCACCGGCACGGGTGGCGAGCCGTCGAAGGCCAGGAGCCCGTACGGGTCGTCCTCGACGACGAGGAAGCCGTAGCGCTCGGCGAGCTCGGCCAGCGCGGCCCGCCGCGACGGGGCGAGCGTGGCACCGCGCGGGTTGTGGAAGCTCGACACGGTGTGCACCAGCCGCGGCCGCAGCCCCGCCGCGAGCCGGTCGGCGAGCACGTCGACGACCATCCCGCCGGCGTCGACGGGCACGGGGTGCAGCGCCGCGCCGGCGGCCTGGAACACCTGCAGTGCGCCGACGTACACCGGGTCCTCGACCACGACCGGGTCGCCCGGGTCGAGCAGGGCCCGCGCCACCAGGTCGAGCGCCTGCTGCGAACCGCTGGTCACGACTACGCCGTCCGGGGGAACGGCGCGGCCGAGCCGCACGGACTCGTGCTCGGCGAGGACCTCGCGGAGCTGCCGCAGCCCCGCGGTCTCGCCGTACTGCACGGCGGCCGGGTCGGCCACGGCCGCGGCCAGGGCGGTGGCGATCCGCTCACGCGGCAGCAGGTCGGTGCCGGGCAGCCCGCCGGCCAGCGAGATCACTTCGGGGCGGGCCGTCAGCGCGAGCAGGTCACGGATGGCCGAACCGCGCACCTCGCGCAGCCGGGCGGAGAGGGTGATGGACATGCGTGTCGCCTTCGGACGTCGAGCCAGGAGTTCGGGGTCGTCCTGGGTCGGCAGGGCGAACGGTGGGGCGAGGGCCGGATGGGGCCCGCCTTCGAGCATGCCGGACGATCCTGTCATGTGAAACCGGAATCTCAGATGCCGAGATGGCCGGTAAGTCCGAACTCGATCAGTGGTCGGTGGTGTACCGGCGAGATCGTTCCGAGGTGACGGTGGGTCGCCCTGCTCAGGGCGCTGCGGCGGGTCTCGGAACGATCAAGCGGGTCTTTCATGGTCATGTAGACACCACGGGTGTTCGATCTTGCTCCGACCCCGCTGGGGTCTATCTGATCATGAAAAGTCGGTTTGGCGCGCCGTCCCCGACCCGGACCTGGCGGCGGACCCACACCGCTGGGCCCCTTGGCGTCCACCCCGGTTCGCGTCGACCCCGCCACCTGTCGAGATGGCCGAGCGGGCAGAACTACCGAATCCCGTGGTTGCGCGTGCAGCCGTCCCCGACGCGGGGGCACGGCTGTTCTGGACGAGTCCGTCTCTGCCGGGTGCCTACGCAACTATCCTGTGGTCTCGAACAGCGATCTCAGGGTGACCACGAGCGGAGCTGCGCGAGTGATCTTCGACCGCCACTAGGCGACCCGGTCGGACGCGACTTGGTGGCCCTCGACGAGCAACTCGGGTTGCCCTCCCTCCCGGACTGCCGAGTTGATCTCACCGCAACATCCGATGATCAGCCCTCGCGGATGGATCGGGACCACAGCCAGTCTCCACGCACTCCACGGGGCGGTCTCGTCAACGACTGGCCTGTGCCCGCGTCGGGGACGGCCGTCAACGTGACCACGGTGTTCGGTAGTTCTGTCCACCGGGCCGCCTCCACAGGCGCGAGGCCGAGGTGAACGGGTGGGCTCGCGAGGAGAGCCTGCTGGCGGGGGTGGCTGCGTGGGCTACGAGTCGGGGACGGCGCGCCCGCGTGACGGCTTCTTGATCAGGTAGAAGCCAGCGGGGAGGCTCACGGCGACAGAGGTCATGATCCCAACGATCATCGGAAACCGCTGCCCGGCGTCGACACGGCCCGCGAGGCTCAGCCCGATGTCCGGACTCAGCGACTTGATCGAGTTAGGACCTACCCGTCTAGGGTCGGCGCCGTGCTCCTGTGGATCAACGGCCCGTTCGGGGGCGGGAAGACCCAGACCGCCTACGAGATGCACCGGCGGTTGCCGGGAAGCGTGGTGTGCGACCCGGAGCATGTCGGCTTCGGGCTGCACCGGATGCTGCCCCGGCCGCTGCGCGGCGACTTCCAGGACCTCACGGCGTGGCGGCACGGCGTGTGGGAGGTGCTCGACCTGGTGCTCCGCGAGCACGAGGGCCCGGTGATCGCACCGATGACGCTCGTGCACGCCGGCTACTTCGGCGAGGTGGTCGGGCGGCTGCGTGCGGACGGGCACGAGGTGCGGCACTTCGCGCTGCTGGCCGAGCGGGCCACGGTGCTGCGACGGCTGCGGGAGCGCGGCTGGGGACGCGGGGTGAAGTGGGAGAGCTTCGCGGTGGCCAAGCTCGACGAGTGCCTGGACCGCCTCCAGGGCCAGGAGTTCGCCGAGCACATCCGAACCGACCACCTCCCGGTCCACGAGGTCGCGGCCCACATCGCGGGTTCGGCCGGGCTGCCGATCGCGCCGAACGTCGACGGCCGGTTGCGCGGGCGGATGCGCCGCTACGCGGTCAGCCTGCGGCACGTCCGTTTCGGCTGACGCGCGCAGGCTGTGGCCGTCGCAGAGTCCGGGGGTTCTGTGACGCCGTCAGCCGGCGCGCGGCCGGTCAGCGGCGGGTGAGTGCGGGGAGGTCGATCGAGACCGGGTGCCCGGCGACGTCGAGGGCAGCTGAGCCGGTGTGCTCGCCGGACAGCTCGTAGTTGCCCTCCACCAGGACGTAGGCGAGCAGACTCGTCGGGGCATCGAGGTCGAGGATCCAGTACTGCGGGATGCCGGACTCCGCGTACTCGGAGAACTTGAGGACCCGGTCCACCCGGCGCGTGCCGGTGGAGAGGATCTCGACGGCGAGCAGCACGTCCGACGGCAGACAGCGAGGTTCGTCGCTCTCGATCAGCTCACTCCGGGTGACGATCACGTCGGGCGCTCGGATCGTGAGCGGGTCACGCGTGAGCAGGACCTCGGCGTCGGTAACACCGACGAGATCAGCGGGGAGCTGTGCGCCGAAGAGCGTGCCGAGCCGCATCCCGGCCAGCTGGTGTCTGATCAGAGGCCTGGGGGACATCACGAGCATTCCTTCCGCGACCTCGAGCTTGTTCGCCGAGTCTTCCGGCAGCGCCTCCCACTCCTCGAGCGTGATCGGGTGGTTCGGCCACGAGAGGGTCATTGCCGTCTCCTTCCACGGGCGGGCCGATCGTCCCACGGGCCACCGACAACCGTGGCGAGGCGCGGCCGGGCTAGCGCACTCCGCGGATCGGGCGTACCGCCAGCGCTCCGACCAGCATGAACAGCCCGCCGGCGAGGAACAGCAGCGGGTAGTTCCCGGCCGGCGCGCCCGGGACGGCCGTGCCCGCGCCGATGCCCAACACCAGTGGCGCGAGCATCGGGGCGAGCAGGTTGGGGAACAGGCTCGCGATCGTGAACAGGCCCATGTTCTTGGCGGCCTCGGTGCGGCCGGCCGGGAGGAGGTCGGTGGCCATCGCGAGGTCGACGGCGACGTAGACGCCCTTGGCCGCACCGAGCAGGGCGACGCCCACCAGGAACATCGTCATCGTCTCGGACAGCCCGGCGACCGCGAACCCGAGCGCGCCGAGGCAGGCCGCGGTGGCGACGAAGACCTTGCGGCGGCCGGCGCGGTCGGACAGGTACCCCGAGATCAGGTTGGCCGCGATGCTCACGCCGTTCTCCAGCAGGAGGACGCCGAACATCACCGCCGCGATCGATGCCGGCGGCACGCCGATGCGGGCCAGCAGGAAGTAGGTCTGGTAGACGATCAGGATCGTGATGCCCATGAAGACGAGCAGCCGGCTCACCCAGGTCCAGGCGAAGTCGGGGTAGCGGCTCGGGCTGGACCAGAAGCTCGACGCGATCTCGCGCACCGACAGCGACGGCCGCGGCCCTCCGTCGTGCACCCGGTCGGGCAGCACGACGCACAGGAAGCCGACGGTCACCGCCGCCAGCGCGACGGGGGCGAGCAGCCCCCAGGTCAGGGACGTCGCGTTCAGCGTGAGCAGGCCGGTCCCGAGCGTCGTGGCGGCGCTCTGGCCCATCCCGACGAGACCGCCGATGCGGCCGCGCAGCCGGTGCGGGACCTGGTCGGGCAGCACCGCGGTGATGGCCGCGAGCAAGGCCTGGATGCCCAGCTGCGTCATGGCCCACCCGAGCACGAGCACCGGCACCGAGGGGGCGACGCTCACCACGGAGAGCCCCAGGGCGCCGGCCGCGACCCCGCCGAGCATCCACGGCCTGCGCATCCCGAATCGGGAGCGCGTGCGGTCGGACAGTCGCCCGAACAGCGGGTTGCCGATGATCCCGAACACCGCGCCGACCGCGGCCACCAGGCTCAGCGTGCCGCTCGCGCCGGCCGGGTCGATCTCGCGTACCCGCAGCGCGAGGGTGATCGCGGCCGGGGTGAGGATCGCCGACCAGGCGCACAGGTTGGCCACGACGAAGGCGACCAGGACCAGCGGACGCAGGCCCGGCCCGTCGATCGCGGCGGACCGGGTGGGCGATCCGGGCGCGCCCGTTTCGGCAGTGCTCACGGCGGACTCCACGACGGGTCGGCGGGCCGGCGCGGGCCGGTCCGCTGGTGGCTGGAACGGATCAGAGGGTCAGGTGGAAGACACGGGTGGCGATGCCCTCGTAGAACTCGTGCATGGCGTCGGCGTCGAGCGGCAGCTCGTCCTGGACCCGGACCTCGTCCGGCACGTACTGGTACGGGTAGTCCATCGCGTAGAGCACGCGGTCGGCGCCCACCACGTCGCGGACGAACATGATTCCCGGCTGCCAGGCCATCCCGCTGGTCGTGTACCAGACGTTGCGGCGCAGGTAGTCGCTCGGACGCAGCTGCAGGGCCTTCATCGCCGGGTAGCGGCCGGACGCCACCTGCGCGGCGTGGAAATGGTCGATCCGCGGCAGCCAGAACGGCAGGGCCTCGCCCAGGTGCCCCACCACCAGCCGCAGCCGTGGGTATCGGTCGAACACCCCCGACGTGATGATCCGCAGCAGGTGCATCCCCGTCTCCACGGCGAAGCCGAAGATCGCGCCGTCGAGGCCGGCCTCGTAGAGCGGCTCGACCATGCGGTCGTTCGGGGTGTTCGGGTGGAGGTAGACCGGCACGTCGAGCAGCTCCGCGGCCTCCAGGACGGGCCAGAACCGCTGGTCGTCGAGGTAGGCGCCCTGCACGTGGGAGTTGACGATCACCCCGCACATCCCCAGCCGGGTGACCGCGCGCTCCAGCTCGGCCACTGCCGAATCCGGATCCTGGAGGGCCACCGCGGCCAGCGCCGTGTACCGGTCGGGGTGGTCGCGGACGGCCTGCGCGGCCACGTCGTTCGCGAGCGTCGCCATCGATCGGGCGGTCGCCGGGTCGAGGACGTTGGTGCCCGGCGCGGTGAGGGCGAGGACCTGGTGGTCGATGCCGGCCGCGTCCATGTCGGCGAGGCGTTCGGCGCCGAGGTCGGCCAGCTTGCGGACGACGGAGCGCGGTCGCTCCGCGGTGCTGCCGAGGTAGAAGCCCCACAGGCTCTCGAAGCCCTTGTCGCCGCGTCCGTCGTGCAGCAGCCGGCGGTAGAGCCCCAGCAGCTCGGCCGGGGCGAAGGCCTCCTCGGTGGCGATGCGCCGGTGGCTCATGCCCATGCCTGGCCGGTGGTCGGGTGCGGGTAGTGGAACGGCACCACGTCGGTGGCCGGGAAGAACGCGAACCCGGGCACGAGCTCGTCGGGGCCGCGCGGGTCCTCGGGGAAGGTGGTGGTCGGGATCAGGCGGCTCATCGGCTCGGTGTGCGACCAGCCCTTGGCGTAGTCGGCGTGCCAGAACGGGTAGTAGTGCAGCTTCTGGATCTTCCAGACGCCGTCCTCGACGACGTAGGTGTTCTCGTAGAGCCCGCCCTCCCACCACTGCTCGAACGACGTGCGCCCGGCGAGCTCGGGCGTGGAGTGGTGGATCCCGGCCTGCATGAGCGCGCGGATCCGGGCGCGGGCCGACTGCGCGTCCGGCGCCACCGTCACGATGTCCTGCAGCATCAGGTGGTCGAGCAGGAACCCGGGGAGCGGGCCGTTGTGGCCCTGGGTGAACCGTTCGCGGAACCGCTGCAGGTAGAGCCGCTCCACCCCGGCCCGCCCGCGGTAGCAGCCGCCGATGAACACGACCTCGCAGTCGCGTGCGAACAGGTCGACGACCTCGGCGTAGAGGCACTTGTCGAGGTAGTAGCCGTACTTGTGGTGCAGCGCCCGCACCTCCTGCTGCGCCTCGGCGACGGCGAGACGGCGAGCGAGCTCGTCGACGGTGCGCTGCAGCCGCTCCAGCTCGGTGGACGCTTCGGTGGTGGACATCCTTCGGGAACTCCCTTGTTCTCAGGCGGTACGGGCGGCGAGCTCCGTGCTGCTCACCCAGTTGCCGTGCAGGCCGCGCCGGATGCGGATGGGTAGCGCCACCGTCGCGACGGGCGGTGCGTCGAGCCGTTGTGCGTCGAGGATCACCAGGTCGCTGCGCATCTCCTGGTGCCGCCCGACCACCACGAAGACGTAGCCGTGGCCCTCGGGCGCGTCGTCGTTGCCGGGGACGAAGAGCGGCTCGGCCACCGAGCAGTCGTCGCCGGGGTAGTAGATCTGCGGCGGCGCGGCGCCGGTGGTGTCGAACGCCCCGATCCACCGGAACCCGGCACCCGGGCGCGGATCACCGGGGACGTCGTTGAGCGCGAGGAAGCCGCGCCGGTAGGGCAGGGTCTCGAAGCGGTCGTCCATCCGTGGGAACTCGCCGGGGACGTCGGTCAGCCGTTGCTCGGTGAAGCTCCCGCTCGCCGATCCCATGTCGATCGTCCAGCGGGACAGGTAGCCGCGGGCGCGCACCGGGTCGTACGGCGCGCCCGTCACGTCCGGGAAGAACGGGAAGAAGTTGCTCCGGCCGACCGGGGTCTCGATGTGGATGCGGCGCCCGTCGTCCCACGCGCCCAGGATGTGGCTCGCGAACCGGTTGGACCCGCGCAGCCAGCGCACCTGGTCGGCCGTGCCCTTGCGGGGCAGTACTCCGAGGTACACGTCCCGGTCCGGGTCCCACTGGAAGTGCGGCCGCCGCTGCTCGAGCCACTCGTACTCGCTGCGCATCGGGATGATCGGGAAGACCACGAAGTTCTGGGTGACCGCCCAGTCGTGCACCATGCTCGAGTACGGCGCGCGGATCCAGGTCTCGTGCACGATCCGGCCGTCCGGGTCGGCCTCGTAGTAGGCGATGTCGGGCGTGGTCTCGCCCTTGGCGGCGTAGCCGAAGAACACCATCTCGCCGGTGCGCGGGTCCATCTTCGGGTGCGCGGTGCAGGTCTGCGAGGTCAACGTGTCCTCGAAGGAGTGCTCGCCGATGGTGTCGAGCGTCATCGGGTCGAGCAGGACGGGTGCGCTGTCCTCCTTGGACGCGTAGAGCTTTCCACCGTGGTAGAAGACGTTGGTGTTGCCCAGACCGCGGGAGATGCCGGCGACGGACGGGTCGTCGGTCAGCGGGTTGCGGTAGGCCCCGAACAGCGCCCGTCCCGCCTTCGCCTCGGCCTCGTAGCGGGGAGTGCGGACGTAGCGGCTGCGGAAGTCGACCCGGCCGCCGTGGAAGCGGAAGTACATGGCCATGCCGTCGTCGTTGAACGTCGGCACGTCGGGGACCACGGCCGGCGGCCATTGCCGGTCGGTGACCACGCGGTAGTAGGTGCCGGACAGGTGCTCGGGGACCTCGCCCTGCACCACCTCGAGGCCGGCGATGTCGGCCTCCACGCGCATCGGAGCCTCGAACGCGATCGCACCGTCGCGCTGCGGGAACCTGGTCATCCCGGACACCCCCTCGTGTGGTGACCCCCACCACAACCGGGTCTACGGGACGGCGACAAGTGCGCGCGACGGCTCTTCCTCGATGCGGAAAGATCAACTCCCGCGGATCCGCTGCTGGATCACCGAGGCGGCCGCGATCACGGCGGGTGCCAGCAAGCGCAGCCGGCCGGCGGTACCCAGACGCGACATCGGCCCGGCGACGCACACGGCCGCCACCGGCTCACCGGTCCCGAGCAGCACGGCGGCCCCCAGCGCGGCGACCGAAGGGTCGGTCTCACCGATGTTCGTTGCCCACCCGCGGCCGCGGACCCGCGTGAGCTCGCGGCGCAGGGCCGCCCAGTCGGAGATCGAGCGAGGGGTCGTCACCTCCAGGTGGTGGCTGGGGTACCGGGCCTGGAGCGCTCCGTTGTCGAGCGCCGCGAGCATCGCCTTGCCGCCGGACGTGCTGTGCGCCGGCAGCAGCCGGCCCAGCCGCGAGCTCACGCGCACCGACTGCGGCCCTTCGAGGGACTGCACGAACCGCACGCTGCGGCCCTCGAGGATCGCCACGCTCACCGTCTCGCCGAGCTCCTCGCGCAGCCCGGTGAGCACGTCGGCGGCCGCGTCGCGCAGCGAGACGGCGTGGGACCCGACGACGAGCGTGAGCTCGTGCAACGCGGGCCCGGCGGCGTACGGCCCGCCCACGTGGTCCTGCCGCGCGAAGCCCTCCCGCACGCAGGTGGCGAGCAGCCGGTGCGCGGTGGACACCGCGACGTCCAGCTCGCGCGACACCTCGGTGACCGTCACGGAGCCGCGCCGCGCCACCAACCGCACCAGCGCGAGGACGGCGGCCGCCGAGCTGACCGGCGCCCGCTTCCCTTTCCGCACGCCGGAAACGATAGGCGCGCGGAAAGTGTCGGACCGGGATGGCAGGCTGGAAGGGATGACTACTGAGGCGGACGGGCTCTTCGAGCTGCGGGAGCCGGATCCCACGCCGCCGGTCGACGACGCCGGGGCGCGGGCCACGGCACCTCTCGCGGTCCGGATGCGCCCGCGTGTCCTCGACGAGGTGGTCGGGCAGGCCAACCTGCTGCGTCCCGGCGCCCCGCTGCGCAGGCTCGTGGAAGGCGGGGCGGCGGCGTCGGTGCTGCTCTACGGCCCGCCCGGCACCGGCAAGACCACGATCGCCCGCCTCCTCGCAGGTGTGGGGAGCCGGCACTTCGTGGCGCTCTCGGCGCTGTCGTCCGGTGTCAAGGAGCTGCGTGCCGTCATCGACGACGCCCGGCGCCGGCGCGACCGGCTCGGCCAGCAGACCGTGCTGTTCATCGACGAGGTGCACCGCTTCTCCAAGACCCAGCAGGACGCGCTGCTCGGCGCGGTGGAGGACCGGCTCGTGCTGCTCGTCGCCGCCACCACCGAGAACCCCTCGTTCTCGGTGGTGTCGCCGCTGCTGTCGCGGTCGCTGGTGCTGCAGCTCCAGTCGCTCACCGACGACGACGTGCGCGCGCTGCTGCGCCGTGCCGTCACCGACCCCCGCGGCCTCGGCGACGCCGTGTCCCTCACCCCCGACGCCGAGGCCGCACTCGTGCGGCTGGCCGGTGGCGACGCCCGCCGCGCCCTCACCGCCCTGGAGGCCGCCGCCGACGGCGTCACGGGCACCGCGGCCGCAGAGACCGACGCAGGGGTCGACAACGCAGTGATCGACAACGCAGTGATCGACGTGCCCGCGGTCGAGCGCGCGGTCACCGAGGCCACCGTGCGCTACGACCGGCAGGGCGATCAGCACTACGACGTGATCAGCGCGTTCATCAAGTCGATCCGCGGCTCCGACCCCGACGCCGCGCTGCACTACCTCGCCCGAATGCTGGTGGCGGGGGAGGACCCACGCTTCATCGCCCGCCGCCTCATGGTGCACGCCAGCGAGGACATCGGCCTCTCCGATCCCACCGCGCTGCAGGCGGCCGTGGCCGCGGCGCAGGTCGTGCAGCTCGTCGGGCTGCCCGAGTGTCGGCTCGCGCTCGCGCAGGCCACCGTCCACCTGGCCACGGCACCCAAGTCGAACGCCGTGATCACCGGCATCGACGAGGCGATGGCCGATGTGCGTGCCGGCGCCACGGGCGCGGTGCCCCCACACCTGCGCGACGGCCACTACGCCGGTGCGCAGAAGCTGGGCAACGCGGTGGGCTACCGCTATCCGCACTCCACCCCCGACGGTGTGCTGGCCCAGCAGTACCCGCCCGACGCCCTGGTGGGCCGCGACTACTACCGGCCCACCACCCACGGCACCGAGCGCGTGCTGGCCGACCGGGTGCAGAAGCTGCGCCGCGCCGTCCGCGGCGAGCCCTGACCCTCGCCGACGCACCCCGTCTGCGCCGACGCGATCCGTCCGGGCTCGCGCTACGGGTCGACGGGTAGCGCCGGCCGGAACGCGGTGCGCGAGCGGAGGAGGCGAGCGCACAGCCGCGCCCTCCGACTGCGCTCACGCACCCCGGATGCGCGGACGCGACCCGTCGGTGTTGACGCGACCCGTCGACGGGGGGCGTGAGCCCACTCGGGGTGCGTGAGCGCCCTGGTTGGGGGCGCACTCCGCCTTAGGCACGGACCTCGCGCTGCTGCCAGGCCGGGTCGCGGCCGAGCAGGGTGAGGACGCGCGTCCAGGGGTCCGCGTCCTGCGGTGCGGAGAGGGCGTGGGCGAAGGAGGCGCCGGGTGTCTCCCGGTACTCGTCGTCCGGGATCTGCTCGGACATAGCGAGCGCGGCGCCGACGACCTCCGCGTCCAGTCGCGTGACGTAGTCGTCCTGCACACCGAGCGTCGCGGCCACGTCCCAGCCGTGCACGAGCGTGTCGATCAGATGCATCTGGACGACGATCGGCGTGGGCACGCGGCGGTCGAACTCGGCCATCAGGACGGGGCCGTCGGCTCCGGCGGCGAACGCGGCCACCACCTCGTCGAGTCCCTCCGCGAGGGTCGTGGCGGGGGACGGGCCGAGCGGGTGCGGTGCGAAGGCCGACGCGTCCAGGTCGTCGCCCGTGCGGGCGGCCCGCACGGCGGCAGCGAACCCGCGGTCCTGGCCCGTCATGTGTTCCAGCAGGGCGCGCAGGTCCCAGCCGGCGCAGGGGGTGGGACGGTCGAGATCGGCGGGGGTGACGCGGTCGACGACGGTGCGCAGGCCCGCGACGGAGCGTCGGTGCAGTTCGAGAATGTTCTCCATCGGTGGATCGTCTACTGCAGTTTACGATTGGTCAAGGGATACCGTCGATCCGTGGACGACCAGCGGCACGATCTGGGAGCTGCCTTCGCCTGGCTGGCCCGCGCGATGATCAAGGCCGAGGAGCCGGTGCTGCAGGCGCACGACGTCGAGATGTGGGACTACGCCGTGCTCGTGACGCTGCAGGGCGGGCCTGCGCCCACCCAGTCGGAGCTCGCGGCGGCCGTCGGGCGGGACAAGACGCGCCTCATCCCGATCCTCGACCGGCTCGAGGCCCGCGGCCTGCTCAAGCGCACCCCGGACCCGGCAGACCGGCGCAACCGGGTCGTCGCACTGACGGCGGCGGGTCGGGACCTCGTCGGGTCGTGCCAGGCGGGGATCCGCGCGATGGAGGCGGAGTTCCTCGCCCACCTCGAACCGGGTGAGCGTGCCACCTTCGTCGCCGTTCTCGACCGGCTCGCGGACGTGGTCCGCGAAGGCTAGTGCTCCCCGTTGACGCCGGATAAGTTCTGCCGTAGAACTTAGCCGCCACGACGACGTGAACGGAGCGCGCCGATGTCCCATCCCGCCGCCGACCGGATCCACCTGCGTGCGGCCGGGGTGAGTGTGGTCCTCGAGACGGCCGGCGGGCGGTTGCCCGCGGTGGTGCACTGGGGCGCCGATCTCGGCGAGCTGACCGCCGCAGACCTCGCGGAGCTCGCCGACGCCGGGGTGCCGGCCACGGTTCCGAACGACCTCGACCGGATCACCCGCGTCGGGCTCCTCCCCGAGCACGCCGCGGGCTGGAACGGCCGGCCGGGCCTCGCCGGGCAGCGCGCGGGCCGGGCGTGGTCGCCGCTGTTCGCGCTCACCGACCTCACCGTGGAGCAGACCCCGGCCGGCGGCGGCCGGGTGCGCGCCGTGGGCCGCGACGCCGAAGCCGCGCTGGAGGTGGAGCTCGAACTGGAGCTGCTGCCCTCCGGCGTGCTGCGCCAGCGCGCCACCGTGACGATCCCGTCGGGCGCGGATACCGCGCCCTTCGTGGTGGACGGGCTCGGCCTGACCCTGCCGGTGCCTCCGGTCGCCACCGAGCTGTTCGACCTTGCCGGGCGCTGGGGGCGGGAGCGCGCCCCGCAGCGGGCGCCGTTCGTCGTCGGCATCCACTCGCGCGAGAACCGCCGCGGCCGCACCGGGCCGGACGCCCCGCTGGTGCTCGCTGCGGGCACGGAGGGTTTCGGGTTCGCCGAGGGCGAGGTGTGGGCGATCCACGTCGCCTGGAGCGGCAACCACGTGAGCTACGCCGAGCGCCTCTCCACCGGCGCCGCGGTGCTGGGTGGGGGCGAGCTGCTGCTGCCCGGCGAGGTGCGGCTCGGGCCGGGGGAGTCCTACACCGGCCCCTGGGTCCACGCCGTCCACGCCACCGGCCTGGACGGCATCGCCGCCCGGTTCCACGCCCTCATGCGGGACCGGCCGCACCACCCGCGCAACCCGCGCCCGGTGGTGATGAACACCTGGGAGGCCGTCTACTTCGACCACGACCTCGACCGGCTCGTCGAGCTCGCCCGCGTCGCGGCCGACGTCGGCGTCGAGCGTTACGTGCTCGACGACGGGTGGTTCCGGCACCGCCGGTCCGACCACGCGGGCCTCGGCGACTGGTACGTGGACGAGGGGATCTGGCCGGACGGCCTGCACCCGCTGGTGAGCGAGGTGCGGCAGCGGGGCATGGAGTTCGGGCTGTGGGTGGAGCCGGAGATGGTGAACCCGGATTCCGACCTCGCCCGCGCCCACCCCGACTGGATCCTGCAGACCGGCGGCCGGATGCCGATCCTCTCCCGGCACCAGCAGGTGCTCGACCTCGCCCACCCCGACGCCTACGCCTTCATCCTGGAGCGGCTCGACGCGCTGCTCGGCGAGTACCCGATCAGCTACCTGAAGTGGGACCACAACCGCGACCTGCTCGACGCGGGGCACGGGCCGCTCGGCGTGCCCGGGGTGCACGCCCAGACCCGCGCGGTCTACCGCCTGCTCGACGAGCTGCGCGCCCGCCACCCCGGCCTCGAGATCGAGTCGTGCTCGTCCGGGGGGCTCCGCGTGGACCTGGAGATCCTGGAGCGCACCGACCGGATCTGGGGCAGCGACATGACCGATCCCCTGGAGCGCCAGCAGATCCAGCGCTGGACGGCGCAGCTGATCCCGCCGGAACTGATCGGCTCTCACGTCGCCGCGCCGCGCTCCCACTCGACCGCGCGTACCCACGACCTGTCCTTCCGCGCGGGCACCGCGCTCTTCGGCTCGTTCGGCATCGAGTGGGACGTCACGACCACCGGCCCGGAGGAGCGCAAGGAGCTCGCCGCCTGGGTGCAGCTGTACAAGGACGTCCGCGGCCTGCTGCACACCGGCACGATGGTTCGGGCCGACCAGCACGACCCGTCGTTCGCCCTGCACGGCGTCGTCGCGCCCGATCGCGGCGACGCCCTGTATGCACTGGTGCAGCTCGCCACACCGCTCACGGCGGTGCCGGGCCGGCTGCGCCTGCCCGGCCTGGACCCCGACCGGCGTTACCGGGTCCGGACGCAGCCGCCGGGGGACAGCCCGGACCTGCGGCAACGACAGCCACCGGGCTGGGTCTCCCGCGGCGTCGAGCTATCCGGGCGTGTGCTGGTCGAGGCCGGGCTGCGCGCGCCGGCCCTCAACCCCGAGCAGTTGCTTCTCCTGCGCGTGACGGAGGTGGCGTGATGACGACAGCCGCGGTTCCCGCCGCCGGGGCTCCCGCCTCCGGCGCGCCCGCGGTCGCCCGCCGGCGCGGCGGGCGCGATACCTGGGTGGCGATGGGTTTCATCCTCCCGACGGTGTTCGGGTTCGTGGTGTTCTACCTGTGGCCGTCCCTGCGAGGGTTGGGCCTCAGCCTCACCGACTACCAGTTCTTCTCCGACAGCTCGTTCGTCGGGCTGGACAACTACCAGCGGCTGCTCACGGACGAGACGTTCTGGAACGCCATGCTGGTGACGGTCTGGTACGTCGTGCTCAACATCGGCTTCCAGACCGTGCTGGCGGTCCTGCTCGCGGTCCTGCTGCACCGGATCACCAGCTCGGTCGTGATCCGCGGCCTGGTGCTGCTGCCGTTCCTCGTGGCCAACGTCGTGGTCGCGCTGCTGTGGTTCTGGATGCTCGACGCACAGATCGGGATCGTGAACCAGATCCTGTCCTGGTTCGGGATCGGCTCCATCTCCTTCTTCGGCGACGAGGCCTGGGCCATCCCGACGATCGCCTTCGTCAACACCTGGCGGCACCTGGGCTACACCGCGCTGCTGATCTTCGCGGGGCTGGTGATGATCCCACGGACGCTGTACGAGGCCGGGCGGGTGGACGGCGCAAGTGAGTGGCAGATGTTCTGGCGGGTCACCCTGCCGCTGCTGCGTCCGGTCCTCGCAATGGTGCTGGTGATCACCGTGGTCGGCTCGTTCCAGGTCTTCGACACGGTCGCGGTCACCACGTTGGGTGGGCCTGCCGACGCCTCCCGCGTGATCCAGTACTACATCTTCGACCTCGCCTTCGAGCGCCTGGACTACGGCTACGCCTCGGCGGTGTCGGTGGTACTGCTCGTGATCCTTTCGGTCATCGCCTTCGTGCAGCTACGGCTGATGCGGGCGAACGAGTCGGACCTCGCCTGAGCAAGAGGAGCTGACATGGTCACCGTCGACACCAGCACTCCCGGGAGCGCCACTCCCGCCGTCCCGACCAGCCGCACGCCGGGTCAGGAGGCCGGCGGCCTGACGCCGGGCCGGGTGCTGGCCTGGGCCTGCCTGATCGTGATCATCGCGATCACACTGTTCCCGTTCTACTGGATGCTGCGCACCGCGCTGTCCAACGGCACCACGCTCGCGACAGCGGGCACGTCATGGCTGCCGGTGGACTTCACCTGGGGCGCGTTCCGGCGCGTTCTCGGCCTGGCCACCCTCGAGGAGGCGCAGGCCGAGGGCGGCACGGGTTCGGCCGTCGACTTCTGGGTCTACCTGCGCAACTCGGTGCTGGTCGCCGCGCTGATCACGGCCGGGCAGGTGTTCTTCGGGGCGCTCGCCGCGTACGCGTTCGCGCGGATGAAGTGGCCGGGACGCGACGCGGTGTTCTTCGTGCTGCTGACCGCGCTGATGGTGCCGCCGATCTTCACACAGCTGCCGAACTTCCTGCTGATGCGCGACCTCGGACTCATCAACACGTACGCGGCGATCGTGCTGCCGTTCTTCTTCATGACGCCGTTCGCGGTGTTCTTCCTCCGGCAGTTCTTCCTCGGGATCTCCCCGGAGATCGAGGAGGCGGCCCGGCTGGACGGTGCGGGCCACGTGCGCACGTTCTTCCGGATCATCGTGCCGATGAGCTGGGGGCCGATCACCACGCTCGCGCTGCTGCAGTACGTGCAGGCGTGGAACGAGTACTTCTGGCCGCTGCTGGTGGGCAGCGAGCGCAGCGTCCGCACCCTGACGGTGGCGCTCGGCGTGTTCCGCTCCCAGACCCCGCAGGGCAGCCTCGACTGGCCCGGTCTGATGGCGGCCACGTTGATCGCCGCCATCCCGGTGCTCCTGCTGTTCATCGCCTTCGGGCGCAAGATCGTCGACTCCATCGGCTTCTCGGGGATCAAATGAAGCGCACCGGCAGATTCGTCGTCATCGCCACCGCTGTCCTCGTTGCGCTCGTGCCGGCCTGCGCCGTGGAGCGCCCGCCCGCCGAGTCCGGCGGATGGGACGACACCGGCGAGGTGACCTACTGGATGTGGGACGCCAACCAGCTGCCCGCCTACCAGCAGTGCGCCACCGACTTCGAGGCCAGTAACCCGGACATCGACATCGCGATCGAGCAGGTCGGCTGGGACTACTACTGGGGGCGGATGCTCACCTCGTTCGTCGCGAACTCCGCACCTGACGTGTTCGTCAACCACACCTCGAAGTACGGCGACTACACCTCCCGCGGGCTGATCGAGCCGCTCGACGAGCTGATCGGGCGCGACGGGCCCGACCTGTCGCAGTTCGTCGAGGGCACCGGCGACCTGTGGGTCGGCGACGACGGCAAGCGCTACGGCCTGCCGAAGGACTTCGACGCGGTCGGCATCTTCTTCAACTCGACGATGACCCAGGACGCCGGCATCACGCCGGAGCAGATGCAGAACCTGACCTGGAACCCCCAGGACGGCGGCACCTACGAGGACGTGCTCGCGCGGCTGTCCGTCGACGTCAACGGGGTGCGCGGCGACGAGCCCGGCTTCGACCCGCGCAACGTCGCCACGTACGGGCTGGGGATCAGCTACCCGCCCGGCGGTGGGTCGGGGCAGACGCAGTGGTCGTTCCTCACGGCAACGCTCGGCTGGAGCCACACCGAAAAGCCGCTGTGGGGCACCCGCTTCAACTACGGCGACCCCCGCTTCCAGGACACGATCGCCTGGTGGCGCAGCCTCATCGACAAGGGCTACATGCCACCGGTCGAGCAGGCTGTCGGCAATGAGCCCTCGCAGCTCATGCAGGCCGGCCGGGTCGCGCTGGTCACCGAGGGGTCGTGGAACATCAGCACGTTCGCGAAGCTCGGCGGCATCGAGTTGGCCACGGCACCCACGCCGATCGGGCCACAGGGATTTCGGGCCGCGATGACCAACTCGCTCGCCGACTCGATCGCTGCCGGCTCGCCGAACAAGGGCGCCGCCTGGAAGTGGGTGCGCTACCTCGCCTCGCCGGAGTGCCAGTCCGTGGTGGCGCAGGGCGGGGTGGTCGTGCCCGCCATCGCGTCCGTGGTGCCCGCGGCCGAGGCCGCGATCGGCGCGCAAGGCCTCGACATCACCCCGTTCACGCGGCACCTGCGCGAGGGCACGGCGTTCCCCTTCCCTGCCACGCAGCACGCTGCAGACATCGACTCGATCATGGAGACCGCGACGGAGCGGGTGATGGGTGGTAGCGCCGACGTGTCGTCGCTCATCGCGGCCAACGAGGAGGTCAACGCCCTGTTCACGCAGGGATGACGGTGCTCGGCCTGCCCAGCACGTGCTCCTGCACGGCCACGGCGGCGGCGCCGCGGGCCCACTCGGAGAACGGGAACGGTCGCACGTCGACGCGGGGCGGGGCGAGCGGCGGCTTGCGGTTCTCCTCCAGCGCGGCGTCCAGCGCGGGCCGGGCGACCTCGATCAGGCCGATGCCGTCGCCGGTGAGGATCACGAGCTCGGGGTCGACCAGGTTGGCGATGTCGGCCACGAGCACGCCGAGCGCAGCGGCCGCGTCGTCGACGGCGCGGCGGGCCGCCGGGTGGCCGTCGGCGGCGAGCCGCAGCGCCTCGGCGTAGTCGACCGGCCGGCCGAGCGCCTGCGCGACGGCCCCGGCGATCGCGCGCGAGGACACGAGCCCCTGCGCGCAGCCACGGTGCCCGTCCTCGCACACTGCCCAGGTGACGACGGGGCGGTGGCCGATCGACCCGCCGCCACCGTGTGCTCCCTCGATCACCCGGTCGTGCACCACGATCCCGCAGCCGACGCCCGCCCCGATCGTGACCACCACGAGGGACTGCAGGCCGCGGCCGGCCCCGAACCAGTGCTCTGCCGCGGTGAGCGCGCGGACGTCGTTGTCGACGACCGCGGGCAGCCCGGTGGCCTCGTGCAACAGGTCTGCGAGCGGCACCCGCTCGTGCCAGCCCAGGAAGTGGGCGCGGCCGACGTCGCGGCGGTCGGTCACGTGCCCGCCGATCCCCACCCCGAGGCCGACGACATCAGGGTGCTCGGCGCGCAGCAGCCGGGCGACGTCGGCGGCCACGCCGACCACGGCCGCGGGGTCGGTGCCGGAGAGCGGGCAGGTGTGCTCGGCGAGCACCTGTGCGCGCAGGTCGGTGACCACGGTGAAGAGCGTGTCGCCGGTGATCTTCATGCCGAGGAAGCGGCGCGTGGACGGCCCCACGTCCAGCGGCAGCGACGGTCGCCCGGTGCGGGCCGGCTGCTCGGAACTCCCCTCGACGAGTAGTCCGGAGTCCACCAGCGGGCGGGTGAGGCGGGTGAGCGAGCCGGGGGACAGGCCGAGCCGGCGGGCGAGCTGTGCGCGGGGCAGCGGACCGAACCGCAGGACCTCGACCGCGACGCGCTGGTGGCTGCCGTCGAGCGCGCTCCAGTCGTCGCCGGAGAGCGGAGTTTGTTCCGCGACGGAAGTCACCGGATGACGATAGCTGGCGTGCGGCGATGCCGCCGCGATTTTCACCCGCCGAAGACCCCATGGCCGGGGGTGAGGATGCCGGCTGGGTCGTAGCGGTGTCTCAGCGCGACGAGGTGGGACCAGCGGTCGCCGTAGTGGGCGAACCAGTCGGCGGGGCCGGCGGCCACCGTGCCGATCGGGTACCGGGCGCCACCCGCGGCGAGGGCGCGGTCGAGCAGCCGGCGGTTGCGTTCCAGCATCGCGACGCCGAACGCCGGCCCGGCGTCCGGCGGTCCCGCGGTCATCACGGTGAACAGGTGCACCAGATCGCTCCCGTCCGGCGCGGGCAGGCGCAGGGACGGGCGGGTCAGTGCGGCCCGGTGGTGGGTGTAGAGCAGCACGAACCCGCCGGTACCCACGTCGGCCGGCGACAGCTCGGCGAGCGTCGCGCCCACGACCTCCTCGACCCGCGAGTCGGGCAGCCACACGGTGAGCCACGGCTTGGCCAGCGCGTCCCAGCCGATCGCCGCCCGCAGGTCGGCCACGGCGTCGTCGATGCGCGTGACGTGCTCCAGGTAGCCGGCGTCCCCGACGACGGCCGCCGCCGCGTCGGCGGCGAGCCCGCGCAGGACGTTCGCGGCGTCGGGCGGGCCGTCGGGGCCGGCGTACGCGAAGGCGTTGAGGTGGTGCACCTCGCCCGCCTCGCCGGGCCGCCACCAGTCGCCGAAGACCTCGGTGACCTCGCCGATCGCAGCGCCGCGGCGCACCAGCGTGCGCAGGTCGGCGAAGAACGCCGCCGGGTCGCGGTAGGGGATCGACCAACCCCGCACCGTCGTCGGGGCGGGCACGAGGCCCACCGTGGCCTCGGTGATGATCCCGAACTGGCCGAGCCCGGCGAGCACGGCCTCGAAGAGCTCCCGGTCGGCCGTCGGCGAGCAACGGCGCAGCTCGCCGTCACCGGTGACGACCTCCAGCTCATGGACGTGGTCGACCTGCGCGCCGGTCGCGACGGCGGGCGGGATCCCGCCGACCGACAGCGTGCCGCCCACGGTGAGGTCGAGGTAGCCGGTGGCGGCCGGGATCGCGAGGCCGTGCGCGTGCGCCGCCCGGGCGAGGTCCAGCCAGGTGGTGCCGGCGCCGACCGTGGCCCGGTCCGGGCCGATGGGACCGAGCGCGGCGAGCGTGGTGGTGTCGACCACGACCCCGCCGGGTGCGATCGACTGTCCGCCCGTGGTGTTGCCCAGGCCACGGGCCGCGACCGGGATGCGGTGTCGCCGGCAGTACCCGACGATGCCGGCCACGTCCGCTGCCGAGCCGGGACGCAGGACGGCGACCGGGAGGCCGGTGCTGATCCGACCGGCGTCGCCGCTGTAGCGGCGGCGGATTTCGAGATCGACGTGAAGTGCGCCGTCGAGCGCCGGGATCCCGTCGGGCAGGGCTGTCGCGTTGCCGGCCATGCCCTCGTTGCTACACCGGCCTCGCCGGGGCGGGGACACGCGGGGTCGTGAGGAACTTCCGCAGCTCCGAACGCGAGCCCTGCTTCTCACCGGTCATGACGAACCAGGCCATGCCGGCGTCGGACACGTCGCCCTTCTCGGCCAGCTCGAGCCGGGAGTGGAGCCAGTCCATCTCGGGGCCGAGCTTCCGCAGGTAGTCCCAGTCGGACATCTCGGTGGGGCCGAGGTTGCCGTTCTGGTCGGGGATCTGGACGCGCTGGCAGCCCAGGTCGATCACGTCGTCGTATGAATGGCCGCCGTGGTCGGTCTTCCCGTGGGTCTGGTTGAAGCTCCCGTCGCCGTGCGACACGCACCTGACGTGCCGCCGGGCCTCCGGATCGGCGGCGTCGAGGGCCATCCACGTGGTCTCCATCGGTCCGGCGAGGACGATCGTGAGCTCGTCGCCCCGGCTGGACGCGTTGATCTCGGCGGTGAGAGCCGCGACGCCCGCGGCCAGCCCGTCGGGATCCGCGCCGTCGTAGAAGCGGGAGACGTCGAACCCGAACCGCTCACCGGCCCCGAGGACGCTCTCGGTCATGTTCCGGCGGTGCTCCGGGTCGGAGTCCCAGATGTGGTTGTCGTAGATGTAGTTCACGACGTTCGGTTGCAGCCCCGCATGGCCCAGGATCGCGAGGGTCATCGCCGACGAGGCCCAGTCGTCCTCGTCGTGCTGGTTGCCGTCGGCGGACAGGGCGATGCGCCCGACCCCGGCGGCCGGTGCCGTCGAGCCGACGAGATCGATCGCGTGTCCGGGGGCGGCGCCGAGCACCGCGAGCGCGGCGACCGCCGACCAGGTGGCGGCGGCGCGCAGCGCGTACCGGATGGGGCTGCGACTCGGCTCGGGACGCGGCATCCACACGACCCGGATCCTCCTGGAGGAGGCGCATCCTCGTGGCGTTTCGGGACATCCGTGGCGCGCACGGGTGGTCGGTGATCACCCGTGCGGGTGGCTCAGACCGCGTCCCGCACGATCGGGCAGCTCATGCACCGCGGGCCGCCGCGGCCCCGCCCCAGCTCGCCGCCGGGGATGTCGAGCACCTCGATGCCGTGCCGGCGCAGGAAGCGGTTGGTGGTGACGGTGCGCTCGTAGGTCACCACCACACCCGGCGACACGGCGAGGGTGTTGCACCCGTCGTCCCACTGCTCGCGCTCGGCCGAGTGCACGTCCTGCTCCGGCGTGAGCACCCGGATCGCCGGCAGCCCCAGCGCCTCGGCGATGGCGAGGTGCATGTCCTCGGGGCGGTGGTCGGTGAGGTGCAGCTCCTTCTCGCTGTCGCCGGGCCGGATCGTGTACGCCGGGAGCATCCCGAGCCCGGCGTACTGCGTGAACGTCTCCGGGTCGACCATCGTCAGCACCGTGTCGAGGTGCATGAACGCCCGGGCCTGCGGCATCCGCAGCGCGACGATGCGGTCCACCTCGCCGCCGGCGAACAGGCGCCGCGCCAGCCGCTCGACCCCCTGCGGGGTGGTGCGCTCGGACAGGCCGACCAGGAGCGCGCCCCCGCCCAGGACGAGCATGTCGCCGCCCTCGGTGGTGGCCGGCCCGTTCACCGCACCCTGGGACCACACCGCGTAGCCGGCGTCGGCGAAGAGCGGGTGCCAGCGGTAGACGGCCTCGTAGTGCACGGTCTCGCGCATCCGCGCCTTCTTGCGCATGCTGTTGATCGCGACGCCGCCGTAGAGCCACGCCGACGTGTCACGGGTGTAGAGATGGTTGGGGAGCGGCTCGAGGACGAAGTCGTCGGGGTCGAGCACGTGGAAGGCGATCGAGCGCGGCTCCGGGATCCGGTCGAGCACCTCCCGCTTGGTGATCCCGCCGACGAGGTGGTCGGTGAGCGTCTCGGGATCCATCGCGTCGAAGCAGTTGCGCAACGCGTCGATGGCCAGGGGCCCGTACACCCGGTCGTCGAAGATCCGATCCAGCACGTACTTGTGCGCTTCGGGGATCTCCAGCGTGGTGCGCAGCAGGTCGCCGAACAGGTACACGGTGATGCCGCGCTCCCGCAGCAGCGCGGCGAACCGGTCGTGCTCCTCCTGCGCCCGTGCCACCCACAGCACGTCGTCGAAGAGCAGCCGATCCTTGTTCCCCGGCGTGAGCCGCTTCAGCTCCATGCCCGGCCGGTGCAGGATCACCTGACGCAGGACGCCCACCTCGGAATCCACCCGGTACATGCGCCACATCCTGCCGCTTCGCCGCGGCGGGCGGGGGGCACGATGGGCGGATGCAGCTGGATCGTCTTGACGAGGACATCATCGCGCTGCTGGTCGAGGACGCCCGCCGCAGCTACGCCGACCTGGGGGAACGGGTCGGCCTCTCCGCGTCCGCGGTCAAGCGCCGCGTGGACCGGCTGCGGGCGGGCGGCGCCATCACGGGGTTCACCGTGCGGCTGGACCCCGCCGCCCTGGGGTGGAAGGTGGAGGGCTACGTCGAGCTGTTCTGCCGCAACAGCACCGCGCCCGGCGTGATCCGGGCGGCCGTGGACCGGTTTCCCGAGGTGGTCGACGCCAGCACCGTCTCCGGTGACGCCGACGCCGTGCTGCGCATCCTCGCCACGGACATGCGCCACTTCGAGCAGGTACTCGAACAGATCGGCGCCCAGCCGTTCGTGGCCAGGACGAAGTCGGTGCTCGTGCTCTCGCCGCTGCTGCGCCGCCCGTCCACGCCGCCGGCGCACTGACGACATGCAGAATCGGTCCGTGACCACTGTCGAGAGCGATCTCGCGCGCGCCCGCGACGGCGACGACGCCGCCTTCAGCCGGATCGTGGCGCCGCTGCGCCGCGAGCTGCACGCACATTGCTACGGGATGCTGGGCTCGTCCCACGACGCCGAGGACGCGCTGCAGGACGGCCTGGTGCGGGCCTGGAAGTCCCTAGCGGGGTTCGAGGGACGCAGCTCGCTGCGCTCGTGGCTCTACTCGGTGGTCACCCATGCCTGCCTCGACGCGGCCCGGCGCCGCGGCCGCCGCGCCATGCCGGTCGACCTCGGCCCGGCGAGCGACCACGCCGTGGTCGACTCCGCCGCTCGCACCGACATCGCCTGGCTCGGGCCCTACCCGGACGCGGCGCTCCAGGACGGGCCGGCCGCGCCGGACGCCCGCTACGAGCAGCGCGAGGGCGTCGAGCTGGCGTTCGTCGCCGCGTGCCAGCACCTGCCGGGCAACCAGCGGGCGGCTTTGCTGCTGTTCGAGGTCCTCGGCTTCTCCGCCGCGGAGATCGCCGAGATGATGCGCACCTCGCGGGCCTCGGTGAACAGCGCCCTGCAGCGCGCCCGCGCGGTGGTGGCCGAGAAGATCCCGCCCCGCACCCAGCAGCGGACGCTGCGGGAGCTTCCCGACGCGCGGCTGCGCGAGATCGTCACCGGGTTCTCCGGCGCCCTGGAGCGCCGCGACACCGACGGCCTCGTCGCCCTGCTCACCGAGGACGTCACCTGGACGATGCCGCCACTGCCGCACTGGTACCAGGGCATGGCCGCCGTCACCGACTGGGCGGTGGCCGTCCCGCTGGGCTCGTGCGGGTCGTGGCGGCACCTGCCCACCGGCGCCAACGGTCAGCCCGCCGTGGCCTGTTACCTCTGGGACGACGCGGCCGGGGCCCACCTGGCGTGGGCGGTCAACGTCCTCACCCTGCGCGGTGACCGGATCGCCGGGATCACCTCGTTCCTCGGTCGCGAGCAGGTCACCGCGTTCGGGCTCCCGGCCGCCCTCTCCTGAGGCCGCGCACGAATCACGCGCAAGATCCACGAAATGCGCAACGATCCCGCGTGGGATGACACCGCTTCGCGATTGTCGGCCGTGGCAGCAGCTTCTTACCGTGATCGCTGTGACCAGTGTCCTGTCCCGGCCGGTGGGGACCACCGAGCGCACCGCCCGTTCCCGGCACTACCTGATGTGCCGACCGGAGCACTTCGAGGTCCGCTACGCCATCAATCCCTGGATGCGGCCGGGCGTGCCGGTCGACCGGGAGCGCGCGATCGCCCAGTGGGACGCGCTGCGGCAGACGTACGTGGACCTGGGCCACCGCGTGGACCTGATCGACCCCGTCCCCGGCCTCCCCGACATGGTGTACGCCGCGAACGGCGCCACCGTCGTCGGCGGCGTGGTGCTCGGGGCCCGGTTCCGGCACCGCGAGCGGTCCGACGAGGCGGCCGCCTATCGCGCCTGGTTCGCCGCCGCGGGCTTCCCGGTGGTGGAGCCGGAGTTCGTGAACGAGGGCGAGGGTGATCTGCTCGCCGTGGGCAGTGGCCCGGGCGGGGTCGTGCTCGCCGGGCACGGGTTCCGCACCGACCCGCGTGCGCACGCCGAGGCCGCCGCGGTGCTCGGCTGCGAGGTCGTGCCCCTCGAGCTGGTCGACCCGTGCTTCTACCACCTCGACACCGCGGTGGCCGTGCTCGACGACCTGACCATCGCCTGGCTGCCCGAGGCCTTCGCCCCCGCGTCGCAGGAGGTGCTGCGGGCCCGCTTCCCGGACGCGGTCGTCGCCGACCCGGCCGACGCCGCCGTGCTCGGCCTCAACGCGGTGAGCGACGGCCGGCACGTCGTGCTCCCCGCGCAGGCCACGGGCCTGGCCGCGGCACTGGCCGAGCGCGGGTTCACCCCGGTGCCCGTCGACCTGTCCGAGCTGCTCAAAGGGGGCGGCGGACCGAAGTGCTGCACGCTGGAGGTGCGTTCATGACGCTCATGCAGTCGGCGACCGAGATGCACGAGGAGCTCGTACACGGGCACTCCGCGCACAACTACCACCCGCTGCCCGTCGTGGTCGCGGAGGGGAACGGCGCGTGGGTCACCGACGTCGAGGGGCACCACTACCTCGACTGCCTCGCCGGCTACTCCGCCCTCAACTTCGGCCACCGCCACCCCGACCTCGTGGCCGCGGCCCACCGCCAGCTCGACCGCCTCACCCTGACCAGCCGCGCGTTCGGCAACGACCAGCTCGGCCCGTTCTGCGCCGAGCTCGCCGCGCTCGTCGGCAAGACGCGGGTCCTGCCGATGAACACGGGCGCCGAGGCCGTCGAGAGCGGGTTGAAGGTGGCCCGCAAGTGGGGATACGAGGTCAAGGGCGTGCGGGAGGACCGGGCGCGCATCATCGTTGCGGCAGAGGGCTTCCACGGCCGCACGATCAGCATCGTCGGCTTCTCCACGGACCCGGACGCGCGCGGCGGCTTCGGCCCGTTCACCCCCGGCTTCGACGTGGTGCCCTACGGCGACCTGGACGCGCTCGCCGCGGCGGTCACCCCGGACACGGTGGCCGTGCTGCTCGAACCGGTGCAGGGCGAGGCCGGCGTGATCGTGCCGCCCCCGGACTACCTGGCCGGTGTCCGCGCGATCTGCGACGCCACCCGCGTGCTGTTCGTGGCCGACGAGGTGCAGTCCGGGCTGGGCCGTACCGGCCACGTCCTCGCCACGCGCGGCGCGGGTGTCGACGCCGACGTGTACCTGCTCGGCAAGGCGCTCGGCGGCGGGATCGTGCCGCTGTCGGCGGTGGTGGCCGACGACGAGGTGCTCGGCGTGCTGCAGCCCGGCCAGCACGGCAGCACGTTCGGCGGCAACCCCCTTGCCTGCGCGGTCGGCCGGGCGGTCCTGGGGCTCCTCGCCGACACCGGGCCGCAGGGCATGCTCGCCGCCGCCCGCCGGCTCGGGGCCGTGCTGCAGGCTCGACTCACCGACCTCGTGGGGCACGGCGTCGTCGCCGTGCGCGGCGCGGGCCTGTGGGCCGGGGTCGACATCGACCCGCGGCTCGGCAGCGGTCGCGACCTGAGCGAGGCCATGGCCAGGCGCGGCGTGCTGGTGAAGGACACCCACGGCTCGACGATCCGCTTCTCCCCGCCGCTGGTGGTCACGGAGGACGAGATCGGCTTCGCGGTGGACGCGCTGGCCCGGTCCTTGACCGAACGCACGTGACGGCCGGGGTGCCGGTCCACCCCGGCGCCGGCTGATCTTCTGGCTGTAGGCTGGTCCGGACGGCTCGTCGAGCCACGGGGGAGCAGCGGGATGTTCTGGACGATTCTGGGCTGGATCGCTTTCGGGTTGGTCGCGGGCTTCATCGCCCGCGCGATCGTGCCCGGCAAGGACGACATCGGCATCCTGCGCACGATCGTCCTCGGTTGTGTCGGTTCGATCGTCGGCGGGTTGATCTTCGGGCTGCTGACGGGTGGCCTGCGCGGGTTCGAACCCACCGGATGGATCGGGTCGATCATCGGCGCGGTGATCGTGCTCGTGGTCTACAACAAGGTCACCGGGCGCAAGCGCAACCGCGCCTGACCCGCACCGGTCACGATCGGGAAACGGTCGCCTGCCGCGAACCGGATGCCTCAGCTCGCGCGGCCGAACGGCCGCTCGTCGGTTTCGACGTTCGCGAGCAGGTCCGGGCGGAGCATCCCGAAGAGCACGGTGAGTAACAGCTCCGCGGTGAGCTCGGCGGGCTCGTCGGGGCGGTTGATGCTGCGCAGCAGCAGCAGGTTGACGACCATGCCACTCGCGTCGAGCGCGCTCGGGAAGGGGCGCAGCTCCCCTGTTCGCTGGCCCTGCTCGATGAGCTTCCGCAGGGGTTCGGGCACCGGGGCGAGCATGCGGGGGTCGACGTCGTCGGTGGGATCCGGCGGGCCGGACACCTTGATCGTGTACTCCTCCACGGCAGACCAGAAGGCCGCGGTGAGCTTGCGGTACCGCTGACTGATCCTGGCCAGGGCCCTGATCTGGTCGGTCAGCGCGTCGACGACCGGGCGGCCGATGGCGATGTCGTGCTCGGCCTCGGACATGAGCGGGCGCACCAGCGGGCCGTACACACAGCCCACGAGCACGTGCTTCGACGGGAAGTGGTTGTACGCCGTGGCGGCGCTGACCCCCGCCGCGGCGGCGATGTCCTCCATGCGGGTATCGGCCCATCCGCGGCTGCCGAACGTCGCATCGGCAGCGTCGAGCAGCGCGCGGCGCGTACGGTCGCGCTTCGTCTGCGCCGCCCGGGCGCGGGGATCGCGCGGGTCAGCGTCCTCGGAGGCTGCCATTGAGCGCAGCGTAACCGCTTTCGGCTCGAACTGCTCTTGACTCCAACTTGGGTTGGACCCAAACTCCGTGCTTGAAAGTCCAACGACCTCGATCGCCGCAGGGCACGGCGACGAGCGAGGTCACTGGAGAGGGGAACCGGGACTCGCCGGCACCTGCAGTCGGGGGACGAAGCAGGTATCCGGCGAAGGCTCCGAGCGCTCCTCTCAGCCACAGAGAACAGATCACGTAACACCGAGCAGGACTCAGCACGAACGCATTACGCGCCATCCAGCCGATCGGAGGGCGCGCGGCCGTCGGTGGTACATCCGCCGGCGCAGGGGAGGGGAACCCGATGATGGCGTCCGATCTGTCGTCCCACCACTTACACGCGCCCACCACGTCCGTCGCCACCGCGCACGTCACGGCAGGCGCGCGATGAGCGCCCTCGCTGTGGCCTCGGTCGCGGGCGGTGCGGTTGTCGAGCAACACCTGGCGCTGCCCGTCCAGCCGGTGGCAGCGAACAGCGATCGTCCGGACACCGCACAGGCCGTCACCGTCCAGGTGGGCGGTCCCGCCGACCCGATCGCGGTGGAGCTGCCGGTCGCCGCCGAGCCCGTGGTCGCCGACACCGTGGTCGAGCCCGACCCGCCGCTCCTGGAGACCCTGCTGCGGGCTGCCGTCGCCGGCGAGCCTCGCGCCCGCGAGCGGCTGCTCGCCGAGATCCACCCGCTCGTGCTGCGGTACTGCCGAGCCCGCCTGGGCCGGCAGGAGACGGTGATGGGCTCGGCCGACGACGTGGCGCAGGAGGTCTGCCTCGCGGTCGTGAACGCCCTGCCCGGCTACACCCTGCGCGGGCTGTCGTTCCGGGCGTTCGTCTACGGGATAGCCGCCCACAAGGTCACCGACGCGTTCCGGGCGATCGGTCGCAACCGGTCCGAGCCCGTGGCCGACATCCCGGACACCCCGCTCGTGCACGACGGGCCGGAGCACCACCTCCTGCAGGTCGAGCTCACGGAGCGGCTCGGCACGCTGCTGCACCTGCTCACCGCCCGGCAGCGGGAGGTGCTCGTGCTGCGCATCGCCGTAGGGCTCTCGGCCGAGGAGACGGCGCAGGTCGTCGGGTCCACGCCGGGCGCCGTCCGCGTCACCCAGCACCGGGCGCTCAACCGGCTGCGCCGCAAGGTCGTGGCTGCCGTCGTCGACGTCGAGGACGAGTCCGAGTCCGAGTAGGACATCCTGGCGAGCCCTGACGGTAATGGGAGGCGAGCGGGGAGTAACCTTGCGGAGATCAAGAGCGCGATCGACATCCGTCGTGCGGGATCCCGGGGAGGCTTCGTGTCGGCAGGCCAGATCGCGGCGCTCGTCGCTGCGGGGGCCTTCGTGGTCCTCGTGCTGCTGCTGGCCGTCCCGCTGCTGAAGCTCGGCCGCACGCTGGACGAGGCCACCATCGCCATCCGCAAGGCCCACGAAGGCGGCGACCCGCTGCTGCGCGACGCCCAGACCACGCTGCACCAGGTGAACACGCAGCTGGAGCGGGTCGACGGCATCACGTCCAGCGCGCGCACCGTGTCGAGCAACGTCTCGGTGCTGACGTCGCTGTTCACCGCCACCCTCGGCGGACCGCTGGTGCGAGCGGCCGCGTTCAGTTACGGCTTGAACAAGGCGATCAAGGCCCGTCGTGCCGGACGCGACGCCGGCGCCCACTCGCGCCGCCGGAGGGGGCGGCGTCGATGAGCGAGCTTGCGAGCGAACGGATGTCACAGCGCTCTCGCGCTGTGGTGTTCCGCGATGGGCAGGGCTTGCGATGAAGAGGCTGTTCTGGCTCGGCGTCGGGCTCGCCGTGGGCGTCTACGCCACACGGCGCGCGTCCGAGGCCGCCCACGCCCTCACGCCGGCCGGAGTGGGGGCCAACCTCGCCGACGGCCTGCGGGAGCTGGGCGCCGGGCTGGGTGCGTTCGGCGCCGAGGTGCGCGCCGGGATGAACGAGCGGGAGCATGAGCTCACCGACCTCGTGGAGCGTCGCACGGGCGCCCCGTTGCCGGCGATGAGCGACGCGTTCGTCGAGCCCGCACCGGCTTCCCGCGCGCGAGCGCGCAGGGCAGGGGCCTGACGCGCGCGATCCGCGCGCCGTCCCCCTGCCGTCCCGCGTCCCGCTCGCTGCGGGAGACTGGTGACGCGCCTGCCTCCCGTTCGACCCTTGGAAGCCAACCGTGCAGACCCACGAGATCACCCGTCGTTTCACCGAGCACTTCACGAAGGCCGGGCACACCCGCGTGCCCAGCGCCTCGCTGATCCTCGACGACCCCAACCTGCTCTTCGTCAACGCGGGCATGGTGCAGTTCAAGCCGTACTTCCTGGGGCAGGTGCCGCCGCCCTACCCGCGGGCCACCTCGATCCAGAAGTGCGTGCGCACCGGCGACATCGACGAGGTCGGCAGGACCACCCGGCACAACACGTTCTTCCAGATGGCCGGCAACTTCTCGTTCGGCGACTACTTCAAGGAAGGCGCGATCGAGCACGCCTGGAACCTGGTCACCGGCAGCCAGGAGGCCGGCGGCTTCGGTTTCGACCCGGATCGCATCTGGGTCACCGTCTACCAGGACGACGACGAGGCGATCGCCCTGTGGCGGCGGATCGCCGGGTTGCCGGAGGAGCGGATCCAGCGCCGCGACGGGGAGGACAACTACTGGGACATGGGTGTCCCCGGTCCGGGCGGGCCCTGCTCCGAGATCTACTTCGACCGCGGGCCCGAGCACGGCCGCGACGGTGGCCCGGTCGTGGACGAGGACCGGTACCTCGAGATCTGGAACCTCGTCTTCATGCAGGACGAGCGCGGCGAGCTCTCCCCGAAGAAGGGGCACCCGCCGGTCGGCAGCCTGCCGAAGAAGAACATCGACACCGGTATGGGCATCGAGCGGGTGGCGTACCTGCTGCAGGGCGTCGACAACGTCTACGAGACCGACCTGGTGCGGCCGGTGATCGCCCGCGCCGAGGAGTTCTCCGGCCACCGCTACGGCGCCGACCACACCGACGACGTGCGGTTCCGGGTGATCGCCGACCACGCCAGGTCCGGCGTGATGATCATCGGCGACGGCGTCACACCCTCCAACGAGGGCCGCGGCTACGTGCTGCGCAGGCTCCTGCGCCGCATCGTCCGCTCGGCCCGGCTGCTCGGCGTGCACGAACCGGTGCTCGGGTCGTTCGCCGAGGTCGTGCGCGACACGATGGCGCCGGCCTACCCCGAGCTGGCCAGCGACTTCGAGCGCATCTCGGCCGTCATGCGCGCCGAGGAGGAAGCCTTCCTCACCACGCTCACGTCGGGCTCACGGATCTTCGACACGGCCGTCGCCGAGACGAAGCAGGCCGGAGCGCTGGTGCTGCCCGGCGACCGTGCGTTCCAGCTGCACGACACCTACGGGTTCCCGATCGACCTGACGCTGGAGATGGCGGCCGAGGCCGGCCTCGAGGTGGACCAGGACCGGTTCCGGACGCTGATGGACGAGCAGCGTTCGCGGGCCAAGGCCGACGCCGTCAAGCACAAGGTGGGCCACGGCGACGGCTCCGTCTACCGCACGGTGCTCGACCGGCACGGCAGCACCGAGTTCCTGGGCTACACCGACCTCGCCGGCGAGGGCACGATCGTCGGCCTGCTGGTGGACGGAACCGCGGTGCCCGCCGCCCGGGAGGGCGACAACGTCGAGGTGGTGCTCGACCGCACCCCGTTCTACGCCGAGGCCGGCGGCCAGCAGGCCGACACCGGCGAGCTGCGTGGCGCGAACTTCACCGTCCGCGTCAACGACGTGCAGTCGCCGGTACCCGGGCTGCGGGTACACCGCGGCACCGTCACCGCCGGCGAGGTGTCGCTGGACGCCGCCGTCGTCGCCGAGGTCGACCGGAGCCGCCGCTCCTCCGTGTCGCGGGCCCACACGGCCACCCACCTCGTGCACGCCGGGGTGCGCGGTGCGCTCGGCACCGCCGCCGCGCAGGCCGGCTCGCTCAACGCCCCCGGCCGGCTGCGGTTCGACTTCACCTCGCCCACCGGCGCGGTGTCCCCCGCGGCCCTGACCGAGATCGAGGACGAGGTCAACACCGTCCTGCAGCAGAACCGCGAGGTCGAGGCCTACGAGACGTCGATGGACGAAGCGCGCCGGCTCGGCGCGATGATGCTGTTCGGCGAGAAGTACGGCGACCGCGTCCGCGTGGTCGACATGGGCGAGTACTCGCGCGAGCTGTGCGGTGGCACCCACGTCGGCCGCACCGGCGAGATCGGCATGATCAAGGTGCTGTCCGAGGCGTCGATCGGCTCCGGCGTCCGGCGCGTCGAGGCCCTCGTCGGGCTGGACGCGTTTCGCCACCTCTCGAAGGAGCACCTGCTCGTCTCCACCCTGGCCGACCAGCTCAAGGCCCGCCCGGAGGACCTGCCCGAGCGGATCAACGGGCTGGTCGAGCGGCTGCGCACCGCGGAGCGCGACCTGGAGAAGGTCCGCGCCGACGCCGTGCTCGCCTCGGCCGGTGCCCTCGCCGAGGGCGCCGAGGACATCGACGGGGTCGCGCTCGTCGCCGTCGCCGCCCCGACCGGGGTGGGCGGCAACGACCTGCGGGCGCTCGCCTCCGACGTGCGCGGCCGGCTGGGCGCGAGGCCCGGTGTCGTCGCGCTGTTCTCCCCCGACGGGGACAAGGTGTCGTTCGTCGTCGCCACCACCGCCGCTGCCCGCGACCGCGGCATCGCCGCCGGCAAGCTGATCCCGGCGTTCGCCCCGGCCGTCGGCGGGCGCGGCGGCGGCAAGCCCGACCTCGCGCAGGGTGGCGGCACCAACCCGGCCGGTGTCCCCGAGGCGGTCACCGCGCTGCGCAGCGCGCTCCGCGCGTGATCCGGGGCCGTCGGCTGGGTATCGACGTCGGCGCCGTCCGGGTCGGGGTCGCGGTCTGCGACCCGGACGGCGTGCTGGCCACACCGTTGCTCACGGTCCCGCGCGACGCCGGCGGCGATTCCGACCTGCGGACGATCGCGGGGCTCGTGGCCGAGCACGACGCGGTCGGCGTGGTCGTCGGGCTGCCCCGCACCCTCGCCGGGCGCGAAGGGCTCGCCGCCGAGGCCGCCCGCGCCTTCGCCGACGCCCTGGTGGGGGTGCTGGACGTCCCGGTCGAGCTGTCCGACGAGCGGCTCACCACCGTCGTCGCCACCCGGCAGCTGCGCGACCGCGGCGTGAAGGGCCGCAAGCAGCGCGCCGTGGTCGACCAGGCCGCCGCCGTCGCCATCCTGCAGGGCTGGCTGGACACCCACCGCGCCGGCTGAACGGCCGCCGCCGATCATGCCTCCGGACCGGGCGCCGGAGGGTGATCGGGCCGCTACGGTGCTCCCGTGGGCGGGGTGCGGGGTGTCGTCGTGGTCGTGGTGCTGCTGGTCCTCGCCGGGTGCACGACGGTCGAGGGCACGCCCGAGCCCGCCCCACCGGGCACGTCGGCGTCCGCGGGGCAGGCTCGGCCGCGGGAGGTGCGGGTCGACGGGGTGGATCCGTGCTCGTTGCTGACCGAGGCTCAGCGGGCGGAGTTGGGGTTGGATGCCCGGCCGCGCCTCGATCCGGGCCCTCTGCCGCCCTACCCCGGGAACGAGATCCCGCTCTGCGTGTTCGGCGGCTTCAGGCCACGGCCGGTCTCGGTAGCGGTCAGCGTGGTGACGACAGCCGGCATCGAGATCTTCACCTCAGGCGAGCTCGTGGCCGAGTTGCGCACGATCGAGGTCGAAGGTTTCCCCGCTGCTGTGGCACGACCGACGAGGTACACCGACTTCTGCACAGTGGTGGTCGACGTCGCGCCGGGGCAGACCGTAGATGTGAACTTCCGAGGCAGCGGTGCCGCAGCGGCAATTCCGCAGGACCAGCTCTGCGCGGACGCGGGAGAGGCCGCCGACGCCGCGATGATCACGCTGCTCAGCCTTCGTTGAGTCGAGGTTCTCCGTTCGCTATCGCGAACGATCCGATGCGATCCGCCTCGCCGCTCACCGGATCGACGTAGCGTTTCGAACACGCACGAGTCTTGGGGGAGAGCTTCATGCCCGGCACTCATCCGCCTTCGCAGCTCCAGCTGGCGCCGTCAGCCATCCCAGCGGTGCGCATCGCGTTCGAGGAAGCGATCTCTGAGGTCCAGGCACACGTCGCGCGGCTCGGCAGAACCGGCTTCATCCCTGAGGCGTGGCTCGGCGATCCTGTGAGCGCTTCCGTGCAGCTGCACTACAACTCCGTGGTCATGGAGGCCGCCGACGGGCCCTACGCCGCGATGGTGGCCTACGAGGCCGAGCTGACCAGGATCCGCGACAGCCTGCAGCTGATGGAGGAGCACTACCGCCGCACCGAGGGTGAGGAGGTCGCGCGCTGGGGGCGGCAGGCGTGATCGAGGACCACCGGCCTCGTGGCGGTCGACCGTCGTGCCGGTGTGGAGCTGCGGGGGCGTCCAGCCGGTCGACCCGCCGATGAGGCTGCGTTCAACCGATGGCTACTCTCCGGTGTCGTGAACCCGGACGGATGGGACCACCGGCGGCCGCCCCGCCCCCAGGGCGTCGGCGACCGGCCCGGCCCCCGTCCCGTCGTGCCCCCGGCTCGGCCGCACGGTGGGCCGCCGGTCCCGCGCAACGGCTCGGGTCCGGCGCTGCGGCCCGGTCCGCCCCCGGAGCCCGGTGCTCCCACTGTGCCGGTGCCCGTTGCGGGCCCGCGGATGCCCGGGGCGCGGCGCCCCGATCCGGCCTCCCGGCCGCCGGCGGGCCGGCGGGACGTGCTGCCGCCCGGTGCGCGGTCCGAGCCGGAGCTGCCCGCCGTCCAGCGCGAGGAGCCCCCGCCCCGTCCCCCCGAGCAGAACCGCGCAGCCGGGTCGAAGTCCCGGAAGAAGCGCAGGCGAGGCACGGTGCTCGTGCTCGCGGTGCTCCTGCTGGGCGGCGTGGCCACGGCCGGGGTCTACTCGTTCTTCACGTGGTTCGCCGTCCCGGACTTCGAGGGCGGCGGCACCGGCGACGTCGTGATCGAGGTGGAGGACGGCGACTCGACCAGGCAGATCGGCGCCGTCCTCGCCGAGCACGGCGTGGTGGCGGCGCCGGAGTCGTTCACCCGGGCCGCCTCGGACGAGGACCGCATCCGGTCGGTGCAGCCGGGCTACTACCAGATGCACCGGCAGATGTCCGGGGCCTCGGCGGTCGCGATGCTGCTGGACCCGGACTCCCGGGTCGGCGAGCTGGACATCCGCGGCGGCGTGCAGCTAGACGACACCCGGGCGCCCGACGGCAGCGTCGCGCCGGGCGTGCTGAGCCTGATCTCGAAGGCCACCTGCGCCCGGTTGGACGGCGAGGAGCGCTGCGTCTCGGCGGACGAGCTGCGCGCGACGATGAGCGACACCGACCCGGCCGGCCTCGGCGTTCCGGAATGGGCCCTCGACGGCGTCACGGCCGCCGAGCCGCGGCGGCGGCTCGAAGGCCTGCTCGTGCCCGGTCGTTACGACGTGGCGCCCGGTGAGACCGCGGTCGACGTGCTGCGCGGCCTGCTCGCCACCTCCGGCGAGCGGCTCGAGGCAGCCGGCCTGGTGGCCGGCGCGCAGAGCATCGGCTCCTCGCCCTACGAGGTGCTCACGATCGCCTCGCTGGTGGAGAAGGAGGCGATCACGCCGGACATGCCGAAGGTGGCCCGGGTGATCTACAACCGGCTCGGCGTCGGACGGCGGCTCGAGCTGGACTCGATGGTGAACTACCCGCTCGACCTGCAGGCGCTGCGCACCACGGCCGAGGACCGGGCGAGGCCGGGCCCGTACAACAGCTACGCGGTCGCCGGGCTTCCACCGACGCCGATCGCCGCGCCGGGCCGGGAGGCGATCGCCGCCGCGCTGGAACCCGTGCCGGGGCCGTGGGTGTTCTTCGTGCGCTGCCAGTCCGACGGCACGTCCTGCTTCGCGGAGACGTTCGCCGAGCACGACGCGAACGTGCGGGAGGCGCGGGCGAACGGCGCCTTCTGACCGGTCGGGCCCAGGTCGGCGACGGCGGTGGCGGACGTGTGCCTGCGGCCTGTTGGCGGCCTGGTGGCGGCCTGGTTGGCGCCGGCTGGCTGGTGCTGAGCCGGCTGCTGCGCGGTGGCCCACCGTGCGCCCCCGGTCAGCCCGTCGGCCTGCCGAAGAAGCCTGGTGGGGGCAGCGGTGACGGTGTCGCGGCGCCGTCGGTGGGCACGGTGGCCCCGCGGGCGAACCGGTGGACGTCGGCGCCGGCCAGCACTCGGGCGGGGAACGCGTCACCCGCCGTGCGCCGGGCCAGGTCGTCCACCGGCAGCGGCGCCCCGGACGCCAGGATGACGAGGTTGCCGAACCGTCGCCCGTGCAGCAGCTGTGGCACGGCCAGCACGGCGACCTCGGAGAACACCGCCGCCGCGGCGGCGACCTGCGTGCGAGCGAACGTGAGCGGGCCACCGTCGGCGACGTTCGCGGCGTACAGTCCATCCGCGTCGAGTGCGGTCGCCGCGGCGCGCACGAACTCCACCGAGGTGAGGTGCGAGGGAGTGCGCGCGCCGGCGAACACGTCCAGCACCAGCAGGTCGACCGACCGCGGCGGCACGGTGGCGAGTGCGGCCCTGGCGTCGCCGACCGTGACCTCGATGCCCGTGCCGTCGGCCGGCAGCCGGGAGGAGACGAGGTCGACGAGTCCCGCGTCCAGCTCGACCACCCGCTGGGGCGATCCGGGGCGGGTGGCGGCCACGTAGCGGGCGACGGTCCAGGCTCCACCGCCGAGGTGCAGCGTGCGCAGCGGCGCGGTGGGTGGGGCCGCGAGGTCGGCGATGTGCGCGAGCCGCCGGACGTACTCGAACTCGAGGTGGGTGGGGTCGTCGAGGTCGACGTGGGACTGCGCGGTGCCGTCGAGCAGCAGGGTCCAGCCCTGCGGACGGTCGGGGTCGCCGACGAGCTCGGCCGTGCCGTGGTCCACCTCGGCCGTGACCACCGCTCGCGCCACCCGGGACTCTCGACGCTCCACCCCCCGATCCTGCCCTGCCACCACGGCCTGGTCCCCGCCGGTGGATGCACACCGCTCCGACGGTCCGCACCGGCCGGCCCCGCCGCTCGCGGGGTTGTCCACCTCGAGGTCGCGCTGTCCACAGTTCCGCGGTGCCTGTTGGCCGGCGGCGTCCGGGCGCCGACGATCGAAGGCAGCGGGCGTACTGCCACAGCGGTGGCAGGGAGATGGCAGGAATGCAGAGGAGAGGGCCGTGATGGTGATGGCACATGCGGACGTGGCGCACCCGGTGGCGGCGCACCTGGGGGTGACGCACCCGGGGGTGACGCTGCCGATCGTGGTGCTTGCCAGCACCGGCGTGCTGGCGGGTGCCGGTGCACGGGTGCTGTTGCGGCGGCTGCGTCGGGGCACGCGGATCCCGCCGCCGTGGTGCGAGCTGGGTGTGGCGGCGTTGTGGGCGGCCACGGGAGCGGGGTGGGCAGCCGGGTTGATCCCGGATGTGTGGGTGCCCACCGTGCTCGGGCTGGGGTGGCTCGCGGTGGCGGCGAGCGTGGTCGACGTTCGGCATCGGCGGCTGCCGAACGCCCTCACGGTGCCCGCGTTCCCGGTCGCGCTGCTGCTCCTGCTGCCGGTGGGGCCGGCGGCCGTGGTGCGGGGCGCGGGCGGCGCGGTGCTGGCAGTGGCGCTGCACGTCGCGGTGCATCTGGTCGACCGGCGAGCGGTCGGCGCGGGTGACGTGAAGCTGGCCGCCCCGCTCGGGGCGGTCCTGGCGGCTGTGGCGTGGCCGGCGCTCGCGTTCGCGGCGGTGCTGGCCGCGCTGCTCACCGCCTCCGTCGCGGTCGGGGCCGTGATCAGGACGGCCGTCGGGGGCGCGGCCGGAGCCCCGGTCGGGAGAGCGGCCGCGCGGGCGGGCCCGGGCCACGCAGCTGGTGGTTGCGGAGCACAGCGGCCGGCCCGCACAGCGGCCGGGACGCGCGGGCCAGGCGTCGACGCCGGGGTGCCGGCGTCAGCGGCTGCTCGCGCGCCGCGGTGGTCGTCAGCCGCACGGGCGGGGCCGGCGTGGGAGTGGCGCCTTGCGGGCAGCGTCGTGCCGCACGGGCCGTCGATGCTCGCCGCCACCTGGCTGGTCACCGTCGTCCTGCTGGCACTGGGGGCGGGCACCGGCGGGGGAGGAGGGTGAGAGAATCGCGTTCGTGCTGCGCTGGATCACTGCCGGGGAGTCCCACGGTCCTGCCCTGGTCGCCGTGCTGGAGGGCATGGTCGCCGGGGTCGAGATCACCACCAAGGAGCTCGCCGCGGAGCTGGCTCGACGCCGGCTGGGGCACGGGCGGGGTGCCCGGATGAAGTTCGAGGCCGACGAGCTCGAGGTCATCGGCGGGGTTCGGCACGGCGTCACGCAGGGTGGCCCGGTCGCCGTGCGGATCGGCAACACCGAGTGGCCGAAGTGGGAGACCGTCATGGCGGCCGACCCGGTCGACCCCGAGGTGATCGCCAACCGGGCCCGCAACGCGCCGCTCACGCGGCCCCGGCCCGGCCACGCCGACCTCGCCGGGATGACCAAGTACGGCTTCGACGACGCGCGGCCGGTGCTGGAACGTGCGAGCGCCCGCGAGACCGCGGCCCGGGTGGTGCTGGGCACGGTGGCGAGAGCGTTCCTGGCCCAGACCTTCGACGTGGCGATCGTGTCGCACGTGGTCGCGCTCGGCGAGGCGGAGGCACCTGACGAGGAGCTGCCCGGCCCGGGCGACCTGGAGCGGGTGGACGCGAGCCCCGTGCGTGCCTGGACGGACGAGGCCACCGCGGCGATGGTCGCGGAGGTCGACGCCGCGCAGAAGGACGGCGACACGCTCGGCGGTGTGGTCGAGGTGATCGCCTACGGCCTGCCGGTCGGGATCGGGTCGTACGTGCAGAGCGACCGCAGGCTCGACGCGCGGCTCGCCGGGGCGCTCATGGGCATCCAGGCGATGAAGGGGGTCGAGATCGGCGACGGGTTCCGCACGGCCCGGCGCCGCGGCAGCGCCGCCCACGACGAGATGGTGCCGGGCGACCCGGTGCGGCGCCTGTCCAACCGGGCCGGGGGCATCGAGGGCGGCATGACCAACGGTGAGCCGGTGCGGGTGCGGGTCGCGATGAAGCCGATCTCCACGGTCCCGCGCGCGCTGCGCACCGTCGACGTGGCCACCGGCGAACCGGCGCAGGCGATCCACCAGCGCTCGGACGTGTGCGCCGTGCCGGCGGCCGGCGTGGTCGCCGAGGCGATGGTCGCGCTCGTGCTGGCCGACGCCGCACTGGAGAAGTTCGGCGGCGACTCGGTCGCCGAGACCCGCCGCAACCTGCGCGGCTACCTCGCCGCCACGGACTGACGGCCGCGGCTAGCTCGACGCCACGCGCGCGTCCTTCTCACCCAGCCCTTGTTCTCGTGATCGGTGCGAGGAGCACACCGGCGTGATCCGCGCCGCGGTGGCGTGCGGCTCGGAGCGATCAGACCGGCGGTGGCGGGCGACCGACCTGCGGGGTCGGGCACCGGCGACGGGCCGTGATCGGTCCGTCGGGCGCGGATCTGCCGTTCAGCCGGTCCGACGGCCGGTTCGGATCGCCGGGAGGCGCTCGGTGGTGGCCGCGGAGGCGTCCGGTGTCGTGGCGACGCCGCGGCCGCGGCGGGCCCCGGCGTGGAAGGCGGCGGCGCGGTCGGCACAGCAGTCCGCCGAGGCGTTGCGGGCGGGCTCTGCTGCACCGTCGGCGGAGAACGCGGCGAACGGTGTGCCGGAGCCGGTGCCGCCGGGTTCGCGCAGCTGCGGCTCGAGGTGGGACTGACTCTGGCGGCGGGGGAGCGGGAGCTGCTCGCGCGCAGGGGTGGGCCCATCCGGTGGTGTGGGCATGTGGTCAGGGTGGGTCACCGATCGCCCTCGCTGCGCTGGTCGCCATCGCGGTGGGTCACCGGCTGCTCCGATCATGCGGAATCGCGGTCCGTGCCGGCACCATATCTGATCACCCTGACAGCCGTCGCAGCGAGCGGGACGAGCGCGTCCCGTGGGTCGCCGTACGGTGCCGCGCAGGGGCGCGGCACCGGTCACTACCCTGGGTTCGTGCATGTCGACAGTCGCCCCACGTTGGTCATCGTCGGCCCACCGGGGGCCGGGAAGACCACGGTCGGTCGTGTGCTGGCCCGGCGGCTCGGCGTCGCGTTCGCCGACGTCGACGTGATGATCGAGCAGCGCACCGGCAGGGCGATCGCGGACCTGTTCCTGGAGGACGGCGAGGACGCGTTCCGAACGCTGGAGCGGCAGGTCGTCGCGGAGGCGCTCGGGAGCCACGACGGGGTGCTCGCGCTCGGCGGCGGTGCTGTGCTCGCCGCCGAGACCCGCGCGCTGCTGCGCGCCCACCGGGTGGTGCACCTGAGCGTCGGGCTGGCCGACGGCCTGCGCCGCACCGGCATGTCCACGGCGCGGCCGCTGCTCGCGGGGGTCAACCCGCGCGCCACGTTCAAGGCTCTGCTCGACGCGCGGGCGCCGCTCTACCGGGAGGTCGCCACCGTGCAGGTCGCCACCGACCGCCGCAGCGCCAACCAGGTGGCGCGTGCGGTGCTGGAGGCGATCGGGGAGGTTCCCGCCTCGGCCCCGCAGGAGCCGGTCGACCCGGACAACCCGCTCGACCGGCCCACCCCGCGCGGCGGCTCCGCGCTGCCGGACCCCACCGTCCGCCTCTGACGGTCACGTCCCGTCCGGGCCGGCCGCACGCGCCGTCAGTAGGGTGATCTCCGTGAGCGAGCGCCAGCGAGCGAACCGATGTCACAGCGTCGGCGAGGCCATGCGTTGAGCGGCACCGTGCGGATCGATGTCGCCACCGAGCGGCCCTACCCGGTTCTCGTGGGCCGGGGGGCGCGCGGCGAGCTGGCGGCCACCGTCACCGGTCTGGGTGCCGGGGCCGCGCTGATCGTGCACCAGCCGGCGCTGGCGGAGGTCGCCGAACAGGTCCGGCTGGAGCTGGGCGGCGCGGGTGTCGACGCGCACCGCGTGGAGGTGCCCGACGCCGAGGACGGCAAGGCATTGGCCGTCGCCGGGTTCTGCTGGGAGGTCTGTGCGCGGGTCGGCCTCACGCGCGGCGACGTGGTGGTGTCGCTCGGCGGTGGGGCGGCCACCGACCTCGCCGGGTTCGTGGCGGCCACCTGGATGCGCGGTGTGCGGGTGGTGCACGTGCCCACCACGCTGCTCGCGATGGTCGATGCGGCGGTCGGTGGAAAGACCGGCATCAACACGCCGGCGGGCAAGAACCTGGTCGGGGCGTTCCACGAGCCGTCCGCCGTGCTCGTCGACCTGGCGGTGCTCGACACGCTGCCGGCGGCGGAGCTGGTGGCGGGGAGCGCGGAGATCGTGAAGACCGGCTTCATCGCCGACCCGGTGATCCTGGAGCGCATCGAAGCCGATCCGGCGGCGGCGCTCGACCCGGCCGGCCCGGTGCTGGCCGAGCTGGTGGAACGCTCGATCCGGGTGAAGGCCGGCGTCGTGGCGGCCGACCTGCGCGAGTCGCACCTGCGGGAGATCCTCAACTACGGCCACACGCTCGGGCACGCGATCGAGCGCCGCGAGGAGTACCGCTGGCGCCACGGCGCCGCGGTCAGCGTGGGGTTGGTGTTCGCGGCCGAGCTGGCCAGGGGCGCCGGCCGGCTCGACGACGCCACGGCCGACCGGCACCGGGCCGTGCTCGAGTCGCTCGGGTTGCCGGTCGGCTACGAGGCGGGGGTCCTGCCCGAGCTGGTGGAGTCGATGCGCGGGGACAAGAAGGCCAGGGCGGGCACGCTGCGGTTCGTGGTGCTCGACGGGCTCGCGAAGCCGGGCCGGCTGGAAGGCCCGGCCCCGGAGCTCCTGGAGCGCGCGTACGCGGCGGTGTCCGCATGAGCGGGTCGGCGGGCCGGGCGAGCACCGCGAGCGGATCGTCGGTGCCGGGCCGCGTGCTGGTGCTCAACGGGCCGAACCTGGGCCGGCTCGGCACCCGCGAGCCGGCCGTCTACGGCCGCACCACCTACGCCGACCTCGTGGCGCTGTGCGAGCGCACCGGAGTCGAGCTCGGTCTGCCGGTCGACGTCCGCCAGACCGACCACGAGGGCGAGCTGCTCGGCTGGTTGCACGAGGCCGCCGACGCGGGCGCGCCGGTGGTGCTCAACGCGGCCGCGTGGACGCACACCTCGGTGGCGGTGCGCGATGCGTGCGCCCAGCTCACCGCCCCGCTGATCGAGGTGCACATCACGAACGTCCACCGGCGCGAGGAGTTCCGCCACCACTCCTACATCTCAGGGGTGGCGACGGGCGTGATCGTCGGGCTCGGCGTCGACGGCTATACCTTGGCGCTGCGCTGGCTCGCCGCCCACACGCAGGCCCAGGCCTGAGACCTAGTAGCGGGCGTCCGGCGGGTGCGTGTGCGGCGGGTACTCCCGCTCCCGCCGCACCACCGGACGGGTCTGGCGGGCCAGCAGGACGCTCGCGACCAGCCCGATCACTCCGACGACGGCCAGGATCCACCCGACCAGCTCGAGATCGATCCCGCCCACGTCCACGCGTACCGCGAGGGCGAGGATCAGCCCGAGCGCGAGCAGGCCGATGCTCGTACCGATTCTCATGCCGAGGTCTACCCCAGGTGCACCGCTCCGGACACATAGGGTGTGGAGATGTCCTGCTCCGCCCGGCGGGAGGCCCTGCGCGCGCTGCTGCCCGGCGCGGGGGTCGACGCCCTGCTCGTCACCGACCTGGTCAACGTCCGCTACCTGACCGGCTTCACGGGCTCGAACGCCGCGCTGCTGGTGCATGCCGGCGGTGACGGCGCGAGCCGCTTCTGCACGGACGGGCGTTACCGCACGCAGGCGGGTGCCGAGGTGCCCGACCTGAAGACGGTGATCGACCGGGCCAGTGCGCTGGCACTGGCCCGGCAGGTGCCGGCGTCGGAGGTCGAGCGCCTGGGCTTCGAGTCCGACGCCGTCACCGTCGATGCGTACGACGCGCTGGCCGAGGCTGCTGCTGGGGTGCCGCTGCACCGCGCGCCCGGGCTCGTGCAGCGGCTGCGCGCGGTGAAGGACGAGGGCGAGGTGGAGGCGTTGCGCCGGGCCTGCGCGGTGGGTGATTCCGCGCTCGCCGACCTCATCGCCGAGGGCGGGCTGCGCGCGGGGCGCACCGAGCGGGAGGTCGCGCTCGACCTGGAGGACCGGATGCGCGCCCACGGTGCCGGCGGCCCCGCGTTCGCGACGATCCTCGCCGCCGGTGTGCACTCGGCGGTGCCGCACCACCGGCCCACGGCGTCGCAGCTGCGGCCCGGCGACCTGGTGAAGCTCGACTTCGGTGCGCTCGTCGACGGCTACCACTCCGACATGACCCGCACGATCGTGCTCGGCCGGGCCGCCGGCTGGCAGCGGGAGCTGCACGCGCTAGTGGCCGAGGCGCAGGCCGCCGGCCGGGCGGCGCTGATGCCGGGCACGCAGGTCACCGCCGTGGACGCGGCGGCCCGGGACGTGGTGGAGCGGGCGGGGCGCGGTGAGGAGTTCGTGCACGGCCTGGGTCACGGCGTCGGACTGCAGATCCACGAGGCGCCCGCGCTGGCCAGGACCGGCACGGGCACCGTGGCCGCCGGGATGGTGGTGACCGTGGAGCCCGGGGTGTACCTCGCCGGCCGCGGCGGCGTGCGCATCGAGGACACGCTCGTGGTGCGCGACACGGGCCCCGAGCTGCTCACCCACACCACGCGCGAGCTGCTCGAAGTCTGACGGTATTCTGGGGAACGGACGACGGCGCCGCCGCAGCGCGCCGCTTCATGAGGCAAACCCCGGCGCGTGTCGGCATCGATCAATCGAAGCAACGATCGACCCTGCGCGCCCGCGACAGATGCGAGGAGTCAGGCGCACGTGGCCACGACGAACGACCTCAAGAACGGTCTGGTGCTCAACCTGGACGGCCAGCTCTGGTCGGTCACGGCGTTCCAGCACGTCAAGCCGGGCAAGGGCGGCGCCTTCGTGCGCACCACGCTGAAGAACGTGCTCACGGGCAAGGTCGTCGACAAGACCTTCAACGCCGGCACCAAGGTCGACACCGCCGTTGTCGACCGGCGGGACATGACCTTCCTCTACCGGGACGGCGCCGACTTCGTGTTCATGGACGGCGACACGTTCGACCAGGTCCCGGTGCCGGAGAACACGGTCGGCGACGCCGCGAACTTCATGCTCGAGAACCAGGGCGCGATGGTCGCCTTCCACGAGGGCACCGCGCTGTACATCGAGCTGCCCACGTCGGTGGAGCTGGTGATCTCCCACACCGACCCGGGCCTGCAGGGCGACCGGTCCACCGGTGGCACCAAGCCCGCCACCCTGGAGACGGGGGCGGAGATCCAGGTGCCGCTGTTCGTCACCACCGGCGAGAAGGTCAAGGTGGACACCCGCGACGGGCGCTACCTCGGCCGCGTATCAGGCTGATGCCCGAGCGGCTGCAACGGGCGCGCACGAGGGCACGCAAGCGGGCCCTCGACATCCTCTTCGAGTCCGAGGCCAGGGGCGACGACCCCCTGGAGGTGCTGGCGCACCGGCGGTCGACCGACGACGCCCCGCCGGTGTCGGACTACGCCGCGATGCTCGTCGAGGGCGTGGTCACCCACCGCGAGCGCATCGACCAGCTGCTCGCCGAGCACGCCGAGGGCTGGACGGTCGCGCGCATGCCGGCGGTCGACCGCACCCTGCTGCGGCTCGGGATATTCGAGCTGCTGTGGGTCGACGAGATCGACGACCCGGTGGCGATCACCGAGGCGGTGGAGCTGGCCCGTGCCCTCTCCACCGACGACAGCCCGCGGTTCCTCAACGGGGTGCTGGGGCGGATCGCCGACATCGCCGAGCACCTGCGCGCCACGCGCTAGCGGGACGTCAGAACGTGGCGCCTACCGCCAGGCCGAGCACCAGCAGCGTTCCGGCCTGGCGCACGTGCACCCACGCCAGTGCCGCGTACCAGAGGGGCCACACCGGGAAGTCGGGCGGCGGCTCGTCCGGGGGTGGGCGGCGGAAGCGGGGCCACACCTTCCTGAGCCGGGGCAACGCGAGCAGGACGAGGAGCGCGGGCCACGGCATCGCCCCCACCAGCACGCACAGCGCGACGAGCACGTAGAACGCCAGCATCAGTGCAAGGGTCACGGTGCGGGCGCGCCGCTCGCCGAGGATCACCGGAAGCGTCCTGATCCCGAGCGGTGCGTCATAGGGGATCTTGTCGATGTGCTTGCCCATCAGCACGGTGGTGCACAGCAGCCCGTAGGGCAGCGACGCGAGCAGCACGGGCCAGGTGATGGACCCCGTGGCCGCGTAGTAGGTGCCCCCGACCATCAGCGGACCCCACACCACGAGCACGTCCGGCTCGCCGAGGCCGCGCTTCTTCAGCCGCAGCGGTGGCGCGGTGTAGGCCACGCTCAGCACGAACCCGGCGAGGGCGAAGGCCACCACCGGCCAGCCGCGCGCGAGTGTCAGCACCAGGAGGATCGCCAGGTCGGCGAGGTTGACCAGCACGATCGCGGTGAGCAGCGTGCGCCGCGACACGAGGCCCGAGAGCACCGGGTGCGGCGCGTAGAGGGCGCGCGGGTAGGCGGCCGTGTCGCTGCCGGCCCGCGCGTCGTACAGGTCGTTCATGAGGTTGTTCGCGATGTGCGCGAGCACGATCCCGAGGACGGCGAGCGCGAGCCACCGCCAGTCGAGCCCAGGCTCGCCGATGGCCAGCAGCGCCGCCACCAGCCCCGACACCAGGGTCATCGGCAGCACGGCCGCGCGGGTGACCACGATCCAGCGCGTGACGGCGTCGACCCGGCCGTCGGCGATGCTGCCCGGGGGAGGGTTGGTGGTGCGCAGTGCGTAGGCCCACGAACGCAGCCGGCCGGCATCACCCACGGATGTGAGCGTACGGGGGCCGCCTAACGGATGAACTGGTCGACGAAGCTCGCGCCGAGGCCGACCTTCTCGTAGTGCTCGCGGCACAGGTCGATGTAGTCGAAGACGTCGAACGTGCCGTCGGGCTTCCCGTCCTCGTCGAGCCAGATGAGCGGGCCGGTCACGTTGAACGTGATCCGGGTCGGCTCCTCGGTCTCGTAGGTGACGAGCGTGTGCCCCTCGCCGGGCGCCTCGTAGACGAAGTCGCCCGCGGTGGCGACCCAGTCGTGCTCCAGGTAACCCCACTTGCCCGAGATCGTGTACGCGAACACCTGGTGCGGGTGGTAGTGCCGGTTCACCAGGCCCGCTCCGCGTGCCATGAGCACGTCGCACCAGCGGTTCTGGCTCGTCGAGATGAACAGCGGCCGGGAGCCGACCGTCTCGGACAGCGGGATGTAGTAGCGGTCGTCGTCGATGGGGCCGTCGGAGACGTGCAGGTCGGGCAGGGCACCCGGCCGGAAGACGTTCTCGATCGGCTTGAGCTCGTGCCAGAACTCCGTCATGGCCGCCACGATCCGCCTCCCGGGCGCGGACCGCCTTTCCGGGCGTGCACTGTGCCCGACGGTCCGCGCACTGTGTCGAATTGCCTCCGCTGCGCTCCGGCGGGCTCGCGCGAACGGCAGGCCCGACGGCCCGGAACTGCCCCGTGGCAGTGGTCAGTGAGTGCCCAGTGCGCGGGCCCGCCATCGGCGGGGCGGGCAGCCGTAGGCGGCGCGGAACACGCGGCTGAAGTGGTCGGGGTTCGTCATGCCCCACGCGCTGCAGATCGACTCGATCGTGTGCCCGGCGAGCGTCGGGTCGCCGAGGTCGCGCCGGCAGCGTTCCAGCCTGCGTTGCTGCACGAACCGGGACACGGAGGCGCCCTCGCGCTGGAAGAGCTTGTGCAGGTAGCGCACCGAGATGAAGTGGGCGCCGGCGATCTGCTCCGGTCCGAGACCCGGATCGGCCAGGTGCTGCTCGATGTAGGCGTGGATCCGGCGCAGCAGCAGCGCCGCAGGGTCGGTCGGCACCGCGGGCCGCCCGCTGCTGAACAGCGAGCGGAGCATGCCGACCATGCTGTCGGTCAGCCCGTCGGACTCGGCGATGGACCCCTCGTCGAGCCCGTCCAGGAGCCCGGTGAGGAACGGCCCGACCCGAGCCGCCAGCCCGGAGCCGCCCGCGATGCGCATTGCCGTGCGGGCCCTGATGTGGTCGGCGTGCGGGCCGAGCAGGTATTTCGGGAAGTTGAAGACGATCAGCTCGAACAGGTCGTCGCCCGAGCTGCTGTTGATGTCGATCGTGTAGGGGTGCGAGGTGTCCTGCGTGGTCAGGTCGCCGGGTACGAGCTCGCTCGACCGCTCCTGCTGGCTGACGCGGCACACGCCGCGGCGGACGATGTGCAGCTGCAGCTCCTCCGGATCGCCCTGCCGGATGCCGCGCGGCGTGCGGATGCAGGTGTTCGGGTCGCCGGTCACCCGGAACGCCTGGATCGGTCCGAGCCGGTGCCCGAGCACCCGGCCGAAGAACGGCTTCGCGCGCGGGCGCTCGATCTGCCGGGAGATCTGCAGCGGGAAGAAGATCTTCGACGCGGCTTCGTGCCAGCAGTCGAACCGTTCGCCGGGCGGGGCGCTGCGCGTGTCGACAAGAACGGCCATCGTCGATCCGCCTCCTTGCGGTCGGCCACGGCCATCACAGACGCCGGGCTGTCGCGGTGTCAAGGAGATGCCGTGTCACGGAAAGATCATCAACCGGCGACGCTTCGTGTCCGAGATCTCACGTAGCGCGTTCGGCATCCGCGCGGGTGCGCACTGCTCCCGCGCTCCCGCGCACAAGTCCCCACGGCCGCCCGCCATGCTTTCCGATCGTCACTAACGTCCCGCCGACCTGATCGTGGATGCAGGCCGAGAGGCGGGGTCATGCGCAATTCCCCGAGTGCTGACGGGTTCCGCAGGCGCGAGTTCCTGCGCGGTGTCGCCGCCGCCGGCGCCGTGGCCTCGACGTCGGGGCTGCTCGCCGCGTGCGGGGGCCTCGCAGGCTCCCAGCAGTCCGGTGGCACCGGTGGCACGACGATCAAGATCGCCCACATCACCCCGCAGACCGGCCCCCTGGCCGGGTTCACCGAGCCGGATTCCTACCTGCTGGACCTCGTCCGTGCCGCATACGCCCCAGGTGTGCAGGTCGGCGGCACGACCTACCAGCTCGAGATCATCACGAAGGACGCGGCGTCGGACACGAACCGGGCGGCCGAGGCGGCCCGCGAGGCGATCCTGCAGGACCAGGTCGACCTCATCCTCACCGGAGTGACGCCGACCGTGGCGAACCCGGTGTCCGACCAGGCCGAGGCGGCGGGCGTGCCGTGCATCGCTTCGCTCGTGCCGTGGGAGAGCTGGTTCACCGGCCGGGGCGGCGACCCCGCCAACGGGTTCCGCTACACGTTCTGCTTCTTCACCGGGGCGAGCGGCGAGATCCGGGCGGTACCTCCGGTGTGGCAGCGGTTGCCGGTCAGCGAGAAGACGATCGGCGCGCTGTGGCCCAACAACGTCGACGGCGACACGTTCCGCGCCGCCTTCACCCCGGCGATCGAGGGTATCGGTTTCCGGCTCGTCGACCCCGGCCCCTACGCGGAGCCGGCGAGCGACTACAGCGCCCAGATCGGCCGGTTCCGGTCCGACGGCGTGCAGATCCTGACCGGGGTGCCCGCCCCGCCCGACTTCGCGACGTTCTGGCGCCAGTGCCGGCAGAACGGGTTCGTGCCGCCGTACGCCTACGTGCACAAGGCGATCCTGTTCCCGGCGGCGGTCGAGTCGCTGGGCGACCTGGGCGAGAACCTCATGACGAGCGCCTGGTGGACGCCCGACCTGCCCTACACCTCCTCCCTGGACGGGATGACGGCGAAGGCGCTGGCCGAGGGCTACCAGCAGCGCAGCGGGCGGCAGTGGATGCAGCCGATGGGGTTCACGTACGCGCTCTTCGAGGTGGCGCTCGCCGCGATCAGGGCGGCCGCGGACCCGAAGGACCGGGAGGCGCTGGCCGACGCGATGCGGGCCATGCGGACCGACACGATCGTCGGCCCGCTCGACTTCGGCGCCGGCCCGGCCCCGAACGTCGCGTTCACGCCGGTGTTCCCGACCCAGTGGCAGCGCGGCACCGGGCAGTACCCCTACGAGCTGGTGATCGTGGACAACGCACAGGCCCCGGACGTGGCGGTGACCGGCGACGTCAAGCGGCTGCCCGGCTCGGGGACATGATCGCCCCGGCCTTCGAGGTGGAACACGTCGCGCTGGCGTTCGGCGCGCACACCGTGCTGCGTGACGTGTCGCTCGCCGTGGCACCCGGCGAGGCGGTGGGGATCGTCGGGCCCAACGGTGCGGGGAAGTCGACCCTGCTCGACGTCGTCACGGGCGAGAAACGGCCCGACGGGGGCCGGGTGCGGCTCTACGGGAGTGACATCGGCCGCGAGCCCGTGCGGCGGCGTTGCCTGCTCGGGCTGGGGCGCACCCACCAGATACCCCGGCCGTTCACCGGCCTGACCGTGCTGGAGAACGTGCTGGTCGGAGCGTTTCGCGGCGCGGGGATGCGCCGCGGGGCGGCCTATGCGGCGGCGCTGGCCGCGCTCGACCGCACCGGGCTCGCCGACCGGGCCGACCAGGAGGCCGGCGCGCTGGGCCTGCTCGACCGCAAACGCCTCGAGCTCGCCAGGGCGCTCGCCACCGGACCGGATGTGCTCCTGCTCGACGAGATCGCGGGCGGGCTCACCGCCCCCGAGACCGAGTCGCTCATCGCGCTCCTGCGCGAGCTGCACGGGGACGGCACCACGATCCTCTGGGTCGAGCACGTGCTGCGGGCGCTGACCCGGATCGTGACGCGCGTGGCCTGCCTCGCGGTCGGCGAGATCATCGCCGACGGCCCGCCGGACGAGGTCATGGCCGATCCGCGGGTCGTTGCCGCCTACCTGGGGCGGCCCGGGGCGGTTCTCCTGTGAGCCGGCTCCTGGAGGCCGAGGGCCTCGATGCGTTCCACGGGCACCTGCAGGCGCTGCACGACGTGTCGATCACCGTGGACGAGGGCGAGACCGTGGCGCTGGTCGGCGCGAACGGGGCCGGGAAGTCGACGCTGCTCGCCACGCTCGCCGGTGCCCACCGCCCGGGCCGCGGCGTCGTGCGGTGGGCGGGGCGGGACGTCACCGCGTTGCCGGCGCACCGACGCGTACGGCTCGGGGTGTCGCTCACCCCGGAGGGCCGGCGGCTCTTCCCGAGCCTCACGGTGGAGGAGAACCTGCAGGTCGGAGGGTGGGCCCAGAGATCGGCCCAGAGATCGGGCCAGAGAACGGAACAGCGGTCGGGCGCCTGGAGCATCGAGCGCGTCTACGAGGCCTTCCCGCTCGTGGCCGGCGTGCGCGACCGGCGCGCCGACGCGCTGTCCGGCGGGGAACGGCAGGCCGTGGCGATCGCCCGCTCGTTGCTGGCGAACCCGCGCGTGCTGCTGCTCGACGAGGTGTCGCTCGGTCTCGCGCCCGTGATCGTCGACCAGCTCTACGAGTCCCTCGCCGGGGTTCGCGGCGAGGGCGCGGGCCTGCTGCTGGTCGAGCAGGACCTGGCGCGCGCGATGGAGTTCTGCGACCGGATGTACTGCCTGCTGGAAGGGCGGGTCGTGCTCGCGGGCCGGCCCGATGAGCTCGGCCGCGACGAGGTGGTGGCCGCGTACTTCGGCACGCGCACCGACCTGCGGGGCGCCTCGTGATCAGCGGTGCGACCATCCTGCAGGCCCTGGTCCAGGGCGTGCTGGTCGGCGGGCAGTACGCGCTCTTCGCCGCGGGCCTGTCGCTGATGTTCGGCGTGATGCGGATCGTCAACCTCGCGCACGGCGCGCTCGCCGTGGCCGGGGCGTACCTCGCCAGCACCGCGATCGTGGCGCTGGGCGTGCCTGCGCCGCTGGCGATCCCGCTGGCCCTCGTGGTCATGGCCGGAGCGGGCTGGGGGCTGCAGCGGCTGGTGCTGGACCGGACGATGCGGTCGGGCGAGTTCACGACACCGCTGGTGACGTTCGCGCTGTCCGTCGTCATCGCGAACCTGTTGCTGATGGTCTTCGGTTCGGACGTGCGGTCGATCGCGCTCGCCGGGCTGGAGACCGCGAGCGTCCCGCTCACGTCGACGCTGTCGGTGGGCTGGATCAGCGTGCTGGTGTTCGTCTCGGCGGTGGTGATCCTCGGCGGCGTTCAGCTGTTCCTGCACCGGACGGTGCTGGGGTGCGTGGTGCGGGCGGCGGCCGACGACAGCGCCACCGCGGGGCTCATGGGCGTGGACCACCGGATGGTCTTCTCGGCGGTCACGGCGTTCGGCCTGGTCACCGCGACGATCGCGGGGATCGCGTTCGGGGTGCAGTCGAGCTTCGATCCGCACACCGGCGTCCTGCTGCTGCTCTTCGCGTTCGAGACGATCGTGATCGGGGGGCTCGGCTCGCTGTGGGGCACGCTCGTCGGCGGGGTCGTGCTCGGGGTGAGCCAGACGCTCGCCGCGGCCGTCGACGTGCAGTACTCGCTGCTCGCCGGTCACCTCGTGTTCCTGGCGTTCCTGTTCGTCCGCCCGCGCGGCATCTTCCCCGGGACGTGGCAGTGAAGGGGGCGGACGTGTCCGAGCGGACCGCGTCCGGGGTGCCCACGGCCCGGGTGGTGCGCCTGGACCGGACCTCGATCGGGGCGCTGGTCGTCTCCGCGGCGCTCCTCGTGGCGCTCGCCGCGCTGCCGTTCGTGTTCGCCGGGCCGGTGCAGAACGCCCTGACCACGGTGTTCCTGCTGGCCACGATGGCGTCGATGTGGAACCTGCTCGCCGGATACGCGGGGCTGGTGTCGTTCGGCCAGCAGGCGTTCCTCGGTGTCGGGGCCTACACGCTGCTGGTGGCCGTGCGGGCCGGGGTGAACCCGTTCGCGGCCGTCCCGATCGCCGCGGTGGTGTCGCTCGCCGTCGCCGTGCCCCTCTCGTACGGGCTCTTCCGCACCCGCGGCGCCTACTTCGCGATCGCGACGTGGGTGGTCGCCGAGGCCTTCCGGCTGTTCGTGATCACCGTTCCCGCCCTCGGCGGCGGCGAGGGCGCCACGCTGCCACCGACCGGGCTCGATCCCGTGCTCCGCACCGCCCTGACCTACTGGACGGCGCTGGCGGTGGTGACGGCGTCGCTGCTCGCGATCTGGCTGCTGCTGCGCTCCCGGATCGGTCTCGACGCGGCCGCGGTGCGCGACGACGAGCAGGCCGCGGTCGCGGTCGGTGTCCGGGCCGAGCGCGCCCGGCGGGTGCCCTACCTGGTGTCGGCCGCCGGGTTCGGGGCGGCCGGTGCGGTGCTGTTCCTGGCCAACCTGCGGCTCGAACCGGCGTCGATCTTCAGCGTGAACTACAGCGCGAACGCGTTCTTCATGGCGCTGATCGGCGGCGTCGGCACGCTCGAGGGCCCGATCGTCGGCGCGCTGGTGTTCTACGGGCTCCAGTTCTTCCTCGCCGACCTCGGGGCGGCCTACCTCGTGCTGCTCGGGCTGCTCGCGATCGTCGTGATGCTCGTGGCGCCGGAAGGGCTGTGGGGCCGGTTCTCGCGGCGCGCCGGCGTGGTGCTGTTCCCGATCGGATACCGGGTGCGCCCGGGGCTGACACAACGACAGAGGCAGCGAGAAGGAGGGTCGTGATGCGGGCGGTGGTGACCCGGCGGGCCGGGACCATGGAGGTCGGCGAGGTGGCCGATCCCGGGGAGCCCGGCGCCGGGCGGGTGCTGGTGCGGCCGGAGGCGGTCGGGATCTGCGGGTCCGACCTGCACTTCTTCACGGGCGAGCTGGCGACGCCGCCGGCGTTCGGGCCGCAGTTCCCCCGCGTGCAGGGGCACGAGTTCGCCGGTGTCATCGAGGCGCTGGGTCCGGGCTGCCCGCCGGCGCTCGCGGTCGGGCAACGGGTGGCGGTGCACCCGCTGTCGTCGTGCGGGCGCTGCCGGGCGTGCCGGATCGGGCGGGGGAACGCGTGCCCGAACTTCCGGCTGGTCGGCGTCCACGTCGACGGCGCGCTCGCCGACCGCGTCACGGTGGCGGCCGATCAGGTGTTCGGAGTCGGCGACCTGGCGCCGGCCGTCGCCGCGTTCTGCGAGCCGATGTCGATCGCGGTGCGGGCGCTCGAGCGGGGCGGGGTCGCCGGGAGCGACACGGTCGTCGTGCTGGGTGCCGGACCGATCGGCCAGGCCGTGACGATCGGGGCGCTCGACCGCGGCGCCCGCGTGCTGATCACCGACGTGGCCGCGGGCCGGCTCGCGCCGGCCGCGGCGGCGGGGGCGGACGTGCTCCACGTCGGGGAGCTCGACGTGGTGGCGACGGCGCAGGAATGGTCGGGCGACGAGGGGCCCGCGGTGGTGGTGGACTGCACCGGACACCCGTCGGCGATCGCCGACGGGGTGGCGATGGTGTCGCCGGCGGGACGCGTGGTCGTGGTCGGCATCTCCCACGAGCAGGTGGCACTCCCGGTGAACGCGTTCACGCGCAAGGAGCTCGACCTGCTCGGCTCGACCGTGTGCACCGCGCCCGATTTCGCGGAGGCCGTGCGGCTGGTCGGGCGCCACCGGGCACGGGTCGAGCAGCTGGTGACGCACCAGGCGCCGCTGGCCGAGGCCCCGGCCGCGGTGGAGCACGCCCTGCGCCACCCCGGCGAGGTGCTCAAGCTCGTGATCCGGACGGACGGGAACTGATGGGCGATCTGCTGGCCGGCAAGGCCGCGGTGGTGACGGGCGCGGCCGGCGGGATCGGTCGCGGCGTCGCGCAGGAGCTGGCGCGGGAGGGCGCGTCGGTGCTCGTGTCCGACCTGGCCGCGGCGAAGGCGGGCGGCGAGGAGACGGTGGCGCTGATCGAGGCCGAGGGCGGGACGGCCGCCTTCACCCCGTGCGACGTGACATCCGCGGCCGACTGCGCCGCGCTCGTCGACGCCGCGCTGGAGCGGTTCGGCCGGCTGGACTGCGCGGTGAACAACGCCGGGATCGCCGTGCACAAACCCCTGGCGGAGGTGACCGAGGAGGAGTACGACCGGGTCCTCGCCGTGAACCTCAAGGGCGTGTTCCTCGGCATGCGTGCCCAGATCCCGGCGATGGTGGAGCGCGGCGGCGGCGCGATCGTCAACATCGCGTCCGTGGCCGGCCTCGTGGCCGTGCCGCTGATCAGCCCCTATACCGCCAGCAAGCACGGGATCATCGGGCTCACCCGCAACGCCGCGATGGAGTACGGCGCGGCCGGCGTGCGCGTGAACGCGGTGTGCCCGAACGCGATCCGCACGCCGCTGATGGACGCCTCGCCGCCGGAGTTCGTGGCCGAGCTGCTCCGGCCGCAGGCGATCCCGCGGGTCGGCGAGCCCGAGGAGGTCGGGTTCGCCGTCGCATACCTGTGCTCGGATCGAGCCGCGTTCGTGACCGGCGTGGCGCTGCCGGTGGACGGAGGCTACGCGGCCTGACCCCGGCGGGTCAGGCGGTGGGCCGGGCCTCGGGTGGCAGGACACCCCAGTCGATCAGCTGGTCGGTGAGCTCGCCGGGCGTCATGTCGTAGATGATCGACAGCGACCGCAGGTCCTCGGAGCGGATCGAGAGCACCTTGCCGTTGTAGTCGCCCCGCTGGCTCTGGATCGCCGCCGCGTAGCGCGCGAGCGGGCCCACCTTGTCGGCTGGGAGCTGTTGCAACCGCTCGAGGTTGATGACGATCTTGGTGGCCGGCTCCGAACCGGACGGTATGCGGCCCTCGGGGAGCAGCTCGGCGACGGGCACGCCGTAGAAGTCGGCCAACTCGGCCAGCTTCTGCACGGTGACGGCGCGGTCGCCGCGCTCGTAGGAGCCCACCACGACTGCCTTCCAGCGGCCGCCGGACTTCTGCTCGACGCCGTGCAGCGACAACCCCTGTTGCTGCCGGATGGCGCGGAGCTTGCCGCCGAGCGCCTTGGCGTAGTCGCCCATCTGGCGACCTCCTCACTTGCTGCGCGCCCGGCCGCGGGACCGGGCTGTTCCGGTGGTGCTGCAGCCCGGTGCGCGGTCGGCGCCGGGCCTCGCGCCCTGTGTGGACCCCCCGCTACCGCGGCCACCCAGGGAGCAATGTCTAGATACGGAGAGTAATCATGCGCTCGCCCCGACAATCGGTCAAGTTGTCGTCCCCCTCCCGGTACTACAGTGCACCGAGACCACTCGAACGGCTGATCGAGCGTCCCCCGCCAGGCGTTACGCCCCCCGCGGCGTGTGCCTGTCCATCGTGATGGTGTCAGCCGCACCATGCCGCTGTGACGAGTGGGGTATGTGTGGGTGTCGACGGAGGGTACGGCCTGTGACATCCGCGATGCCCCGGCGCGCGAACAGGGGCCGGCGGGCGTGGCGCTGGTAGCGTCCGCTCGACCGGTTCCTTTAAGGCCCGTCCGGTGAGGCGGGGAAGGAGAATCTCTGTGGCGGAGCACCGCCGCGGGGGCCCGGCAGGCGAGGGCGCTCCCACCCGGGAGCTGCTCGGCGCCGCCGACGTCGCCCGCACCATCGCGCGCATCGCGCACCAGATCATCGAGAAGACCGCGACGGGCGACGGCGGCATGGCCGACGTCGTGCTGATCGGCATCCCCACCCGCGGGGCCGTGCTCGCGCGCCGGCTCGCCGCGGCGATCGCCGACTTCGAGGGCACCGACGTGCGGGTCGGGTCGGTGGACCCCACCCTGTACCGCGACGACCTGCGGCGCCGCCCGGCGCGCCCCCTCGAGGACACCGCGGTGCCGGAGGGCGGTCTCGACGACGCGCTCGTCGTGCTCGTCGACGACGTGCTGATGTCCGGGCGCACCGTCCGCTCCGCGCTCGACGCGCTCTCCGAGCACGGCCGCCCCCGTGCCGTGCAGCTGGCCGTGCTGGTCGACCGCGGGCACCGGGAGCTGCCGATCCGCGCCGACTACGTCGGCAAGAACGTGCCCACCGCGCGCGACGAGCAGGTGCTGGTGCTGCTCTCGGAGTCCGACGGGGTGGACGGGGTACAGCTGCGGAGGGCGGATTCGTGAAGCACCTGCTCTCGGTCACCGACCTCGACGCCGCGGCCGCGACCGGCCTGCTCGACACCGCCGACCGGCTCAAGCAGGCCCTCCTGGGCCGCGAGGTGCGCAAGCTGCCCACGCTGCGCGGCCGAACCCTGATCACCATGTTCTACGAGAACTCCACCCGCACCCGCGTCTCCTTCGAGATCGCCGGCAAGTGGATGAGCGCCGACACCGTGAACGTCAGCGCGTCCGGCTCGTCGGTGGCGAAGGGCGAGTCGCTGCGAGACACCGCCCTCACGCTGTCGGCGATGGGCGCCGACTGCGTGGTGGTGCGCCACCCCGCGTCCGGTGCGGCCCACCGGATGGCCGGGTGGATGGACCGCGACCACGCCACCACCGGCACGCACACCTCGATCGTCAACGCCGGCGACGGCACGCACGAGCACCCCACCCAGGCCCTGCTCGACGCGGCCACCCTGCGCGACCGGCTCGGCGGCATCGCCGGGCGGCGGGTCGGGATCGTCGGCGACGTGCTGCACAGCCGCGTGGCGCGCTCCAACGTGTTCCTGCTGGCCCTCCTCGGGGCCGAGGTGGTGGTCGTGGCGCCGCCCACGCTGCTGCCGGTGGGCATCGAGCAGTGGCCCTGCCGGGTGAGCCCCGAGCTGGACGCGGAGCTCCCCGCGATCGACGCGGTGATGATGCTGCGCGTGCAGGCCGAGCGGATGCACGGCGCCTTCTTCCCGTCGGCACGGGAGTACGCGATCGGCTACGGCCTGTCCGAGGACCGGGCGCGGCTGCTGCCCGAGCACGCGGTGGTGCTGCACCCCGGCCCGATGGTGCGCGGCATGGAGATCGCGCCGGCGGTGGCCGACAGCGCCGAGGCGGCGATCCTGGCGCAGGTCTCCAACGGCGTGCACGTCCGCATGGCCGTCCTCTACCACCTGCTGGCCGGGGCTCCCGAATGAACCGCTGCACCCCATTGCAGCAAAGCCACTTTCCCGCAACGAGGTGGCATGAAAGTGGCTTTCCTGCAACTGGAACGGAGATCCTGTGGCCGACCTGCTGATCACGAACGCCCGGCCCTACGGCGGGGACGGCGTCGACCTGCTCGTGCGCGACGGGGTCCTGACCGACATCGGCCCGGCACTGGATCGCCCCGACGGCATCGACGTGCTCGATGCGGGCGGGCACGTGCTGCTGCCCGGATTCGTGGATCTGCACACCCACCTGCGCGAGCCCGGCGGCGAGGAGTCCGAGACGGTCGAGACAGGCTCGCGGGCCGCCGTGCGCGGCGGCTACACCGCCGTGTTCGCGATGCCCAACACCGACCCGGTGGCCGACACGGCCGTGGTGGTGGAGCACGTGCGGCGCCGCGGAGAGGAGGTCGGGCTGGTCGACGTCCACCCGGTCGGCGCGGTCACGGTCGGGCTCGAGGGCGTCAAGATGGCCGAGCTCGGCACGATGGCGCGCTCGCGGGCGCGGGTGCGGATGTTCTCCGACGACGGCCGCTGCGTCCACGACCCGGTGATCATGCGCCGCGCCCTGGAGTACGCCTCCGCTCTCGGCGTCGTGATCGCCCAGCACGCCGAGGACCACCGGCTCACGGTGGGCGCCCAGGCGCACGAGGGCGTGGTGGCCTCCCGCCTCGGGCTGGCCGGCTGGCCGGCCACCGCGGAGGAGACGATCGTGGCGCGCGACTGCGCGCTCGCCCGTGAGGCGGGGGCGGCGCTGCACGTCTGCCACGTCTCCTCGGCGCGCACGATCGAGGTGCTGCGGGCGGCGAAGGCGCAGGGCGTGCGGGTGTCGGCCGAGGTCACCCCGCACCACCTGCTGCTCACCGACGCGGCGCTCACGAGCTACGACCCGGTCAACAAGGTCAACCCGCCGCTGCGCACCGGCGCGGACACCAAGGCGATGCGCGCGGCGCTGGCCGAGGGCGTCATCGACGTGGTCGGCACCGACCACGCGCCGCACGCCGCGCAGTACAAGGACACCGAGTGGGCCACGGCGCGGCCCGGGATGCTCGGGCTGGAGACGGCGTTGTCGGTGGTGGTGCACACGATGTTCGAGCCCGGCCTGCTGGACTGGCGCGGGGTGGCGCGGGTGCTGTCGGAGCGTCCGGCCGAGATCGCCGGGCTGCCCGACCAGGGGCGGCCGATCGAGGTCGGCGAGCCCGCCACGTTCGCGCTCGTCGACCCCGACGACGTCTGGACGGTGCGCGGCGCGGCCCTGGCCAGCCGGGCGTCCAACACCCCGTTCGAGGGGATGCGGCTGCCCGCCACGGTGGCGGCCACCGTGCTGCGCGGGCGAGTGACGATGAGGAATGGAGAGGTGCAGGCGTGACGGCGATCCTGGTCCTGGAGGACGGTCGGATCTTCCGTGGCGAGGCGTTCGGCGCCCGGGGCGAGGGCCTCGGCGAGGCGGTGTTCACCACCGGGATGACCGGCTACCAGGAGACGCTGACCGACCCGTCCTACCACCGCCAGATCGTGGTGCAGACCGCGCCGCAGATCGGCAACACCGGCTGGAACGACGAGGACGACGAGTCGCGCGGCATTCAGGTGGCGGGGTACGCGGTGCGCGACCCGGCCCGCACGCCGTCGAACTGGCGGTCCCGCCGATCCCTCCAGGACGCGCTGCGGGAGCAGGGCGTCGTCGGGATCGCGGGGATCGACACCCGGGCCCTCGTGCGCCACCTGCGCGAGCGCGGCGCCATGCGCGCCGGGGTCTTCTCCGGCGATTCCCTCGGCCCCGACGACGAGCTGGTGGCGCGGGTGCTCGCCAGCCCGTCGATGGAAGGCGCCGACCTCTACGGCGCGGTCACCACCCGCGAGCCGTACATGGTGCCGGCCGACGGCGAGCGGCGGTTCCGGGTGGCGGCGCTCGACGTCGGGATCAAGTTCAACACCCCGCGGATGATGGCCGCGCGCGGCATCGAGGTGCACGTGCTGCCGGCGGACACGTCGATCGCGCAGATCGAGGAGCTGGCACCGGACGGGTACTTCATCGCCAACGGCCCGGGTGACCCGGCCACGGCCGACGCTCCCGTCGAGCTGACGCGCGAGGTGCTGCAGCGGCGGATACCGACGTTCGGGATCTGCTTCGGCAACCAGATCCTGGCCCGCGCGCTCGGGCGCGGGACCTACAAGCTGCGCTACGGCCACCGCGGGATCAACATCCCGGTGGTCGAGCACGCCACCGGCCGCGTGTCGATCACGTCGCAGAACCACGGGTTCGCCGTCGAGGGGGAGGCGGGGGAGCGGTTCGACACCCCGTTCGGCGCCGCCGAGATCAGCCACACCTGCCCGAACGACGGCTGCGTGGAGGGCCTGCGGGCCCTCGACGTGCCGGCGTTCAGCGTGCAGTACCACCCCGAGGCCGCCGCGGGTCCGCACGACGCCGCTGACCTGTTCGACCGGTTCGTCGAGCTGATGGAAGAGGGTCGCTGATGCCCAGGCGCGACGACATCCGGCACGTGATGGTGATCGGCTCCGGGCCGATCGTCATCGGCCAGGCCGCGGAGTTCGACTACTCCGGCACGCAGGCGTGCCGCGTGCTGCGGGCCGAGGGCCTGCGCGTGTCGCTGGTGAACTCGAACCCGGCCACGATCATGACCGACCCCGAGTTCGCCGACGCCACCTACATCGAGCCGGTCACCCCGGAGTTCCTGGAGCAGGTGATCGCGGCCGAGCGGCCCGACGCCATCCTGGCGACGCTGGGCGGGCAGACCGCGCTCAACGCCGCGGTGGCCCTGCACGAGAACGGCGTGCTGGAGCGCTACGGCGTGGAGCTGATCGGCGCCGACATCGACGCCATCCAGCGGGGCGAGGACCGGCTGAAGTTCAAGGAGATCGTGCAGTCGGTCGGCGGCGACGTGCCGCGCAGCGCCGTGTGCCACTCGATGGACGAGGTGCGGGCCGCCGTCGGCGAGCTCGGCCTGCCGGTGGTGATCCGGCCGTCGTTCACGATGGGCGGCCTGGGTTCCGGCATGGCCCACAACGAGGCCGATCTCGACCGCCTCGCCGGCGGCGGGCTGGCCGCCTCCCCGGTCACCGAGGTGCTCATCGAGGAGTCCGTGCTCGGGTGGAAGGAGTACGAGCTCGAGCTGATGCGCGACAAGCGCGACAACGTGGTCGTCGTCTGCTCGATCGAGAACATCGACCCGATGGGCGTGCACACCGGCGACTCGATCACCGTCGCGCCGGCCATGACGCTCACCGACCGCGAGTACCAGCACATGCGCGACGTCGGCATCGACGTGCTGCGCGCGGTCGGCGTGGACACCGGCGGGTGCAACATCCAGTTCGCGGTGCACCCGGACACCGGGCGCCTGGTCGTCATCGAGATGAACCCGCGGGTCTCGCGCTCCTCGGCGCTCGCGTCGAAGGCCACCGGCTTCCCGATCGCGAAGATCGCGGCGAGGCTGGCCATCGGCTACACGCTCGACGAGATCCGCAACGACATCACCGGCGAGACGCCGGCCGCCTTCGAGCCGACGCTCGACTACGTGGTCGTGAAGATCCCGCGGTTCGCGTTCGAGAAGTTCCCCGGCGCCGACCCCGAGCTCACCACCACGATGAAGAGTGTCGGCGAGGCCATGGCCCTGGGCCGCTCGTTCCCGGAGGCGCTGGGCAAGGCCATGCGGTCCATGGAGACCACCCGGATCGGGTTCTGGACCGCGCCCGACCCCGACGGCGAGCCGGACGTGGCCGCGAGCCGCGACGGGCGGATCTACGCTGTGGAGCAGGCGCTGCGGCTCGGCAGGGGCGTGGCCGAGGTCGCCGCGGAGTCCGGGATCGACCCGTGGTTCGTCGACCAGATCCTGGCGCTCACCGAGCTGCGCCAGGAGATCGAGAACGCGGCGGTGCTGGACGCGGCGCTGCTGCGGCGCGCCAAGCGGGCCGGCCTGTCCGACCTGCAGATCTCGGTGCTGCGCCCCGAGCTCGCCGGTGAGGACGGCGTCCGGACGCTGCGGCACCGGCTGGGCATCCGCCCGGTCTACAAGACCGTGGACACCTGCGCCGCCGAGTTCGCCGCGCGGACGCCGTACCACTACAGCGCCTACGAGACCGACCCCGCCGCGGAGTCGGAGATCGCGCCGCAGACCGGGAAGCCGAAGGTCCTGATCCTCGGGTCGGGGCCCAACCGCATCGGGCAGGGCATCGAGTTCGACTACTCGTGCGTGCACGCGGTGATGGCGCTGCGCGCCGCTCCGGACAACGGCGGAGCCGGGTTCGAGACCGTGATGGTCAACTGCAACCCGGAGACCGTCTCCACCGACTACGACACGGCCGACCGGCTCTACTTCGAACCGCTCACGTTCGAGGACGTCCTCGAGGTCGTGCACGCCGAGCAGCAGTCGGGCACGGTGGCGGGCGTCATCGTGCAGCTGGGCGGGCAGACCCCACTGGGGCTCGCGCAGCGGCTCACCGCGGCCGGCGTGCCGGTCGTCGGCACCTCCGCGGCGGCGATCGACCTGGCCGAGGACCGCGGCGCGTTCGGCGAGGTGCTCCGGAAAGCAGGCCTGCCGGCGCCGGCGTTCGGGATGGCCACCTCGTTCGACGAGGCGCGCGCGATCGCCGCGCGGATCGGCTACCCGGTGCTCGTGCGGCCCTCCTACGTGCTCGGCGGGCGGGGCATGGAGATCGTCTACGACGACGAGACCCTCGCCGGCTACATCTCCCGCGCCACGACGATCAGCCAGGACCGGCCGGTGCTGGTGGACCGCTTCCTCGACGACGCCATCGAGATCGACGTCGACGCGCTGTGCGACGGCGAGGAGGTCTTCCTCGGCGGCGTGATGGAGCACATCGAGGAGGCCGGCGTGCACTCCGGCGACTCCTCCTGCACGCTGCCGCCGATCACCCTCGGGCACTCCGTGCTGGAGCAGGTGCGCCGCTCCACCGAGGCGATCGCGCACGGTGTGGGCGTCCGGGGGCTGCTCAACGTCCAGTACGCCCTGCACGGCGAGACGCTGTACGTGCTGGAGGCCAACCCGCGGGCGTCGCGCACGGTGCCGTTCGTCTCCAAGGCCACCGCCGTGCCGCTGGCCAAGGCCGCGGCGCGGATCATGCTCGGGGCCACCATCGCCCAGCTGCGCGTGGAAGGCCTGCTTCCGGCCGAGGGCGACGGCGGTGAGCTGCCCCCCGACGCGCCGATCGCGGTGAAGGAGGCCGTGCTGCCGTTCCACCGGTTCCGCACCGTCGAGGGCCACGGGGTCGACCCGCTGCTCGGGCCGGAGATGAAGTCCACCGGCGAGGTGATGGGCTTCGACGCCTCCTTCGGTGCGGCGTTCGCCAAGTCGCAGGCCGGGGCGTACGGGTCGCTGCCCACGTCCGGGCGGGTCTTCGTGTCGATGGCCGACCGGGACAAGCGCGCGATGGTGTTCCCGGTGCTGCGGCTGGCCGACCTCGGGTTCGAGGTGCTCGCCACGGAGGGCACCGCCGACGTCCTGCGCCGCCACGGCGTTGCGGCCACGGTGGTGCGCAAGCACTACGAGGGGGGCGAGACGATCGTCGACCGGATCCTCGCCGGTGACGTCGACCTGATCATCAACACGCCCGTACGGCAACTCCGGGCCCCGCGTCGACGGCTACGAGATCCGCTCCGCGGCCGTGGCCCGCGGCGTCCCGTGCATCACCACGGTGCAGGGCGCCGGCGCCGCGGTCCAGGGCATCGAGGCGATGAAGGCGGGCCGCATCGGCGTGCGCTCGCTGCAGGACGCCCACGCGAGCCTCCTGAAGGCGCGCGCATGATGCCTGAGGCGGGGGAGGGCGGGGAATGAGCCCGTTCGGCATGCGGCTCCATGCAGCGGTGGCCGAGTTCGGGAGCCTGTGTGCCGGGATCGATCCGCATCCGGCTCTGCTGGCCTCCTGGGGGCTCACCGACGACGCTGAGGGGCTCGCGCGGTTCGCCGAGGCCTGCGTGGCCGCGTTCGCGGGTCACGTGGCCGTCGTCAAGCCGCAGTCGGCGTTCTTCGAGCGCCACGGCGCCCGCGGCATCGCGGTGCTGGAGGGCCTCCTCGAAGCGTTCGCCGGCACGCCGACGTTGACCATCCTCGACGTCAAGCGCGGTGACATCGGCTCGACCATGGACGGCTACGCCGACGCCTACCTGGCCGTGGGCGCTCCGCTCGGGGCCGACGCCGTGACGCTCTCGCCGTACCTGGGGTTCGGGTCGCTCTCGGCGGCCCTGGACACGGCCGCGGACGCCGGGCGGGGCGCGTTCGTGCTCGCCCGCACCTCCAACCCGGAGGGCGCGCCGGTGCAGCTGGCCGAGTTCGGCGGGCGCCGGACCGCCCAGTCGATGGCGGACGGCGCGGCGGCCCGGAACGCGGGCGCCCAGCCGCTGGGCGACGTCGGGGTGGTCGTCGGCGCTACGCGGGACCACGGGCTCGACCTGTCGGCGCTGAACGGCCCCGTCCTCGCCCCCGGGCTGGGCGCGCAGGGCGCGGGCCCCGCGGACATCGCCCCGATCTTCGCGGGCGTGCAGGGCCTCGTGCTCCCCGCGGCGTCCCGCTCGGTGCTCGCCGCGGGCCCGGCGGTCCCGTCGCTCCGGGCCGCGGCCACGTCGCTCCGCGACGAACTGGCCGCCGCTGTCTGACCACTCCGCACACCCAGCGCGGACATCGCACAAGGCCCGCCCTGTGCGATGCGCCCACTGGGTGTGCGGAGTTGCGGATCGGCCGGCGCGCCCGGGTCGCGGTCTGTGTGCGGCTGTGCCGCGCCGGTGGGCGGATCGCTCGGCGCATCGGTGCACCCGCCGGCAGCGGGATCCCACAGCTCGGCGCGCCCGGATGACACGTCGGCGCCGGGTGAATGTGGTTCACCCGGACGGGGGATCGGGTCCACCCGGGGTCGGGCAGGCATGCGGGTGCGGCGGCGCGCAGGCGGTGGTCGTTCCGGTGCGCCGAGCGGGCGGGTCGAACCCGCGTTCCCGGCCTTTCGCGTGGTATCACCCGGTCGGGTGGGCCGGGTGGGAGAACCGGCAGGTGGCACCCCCGTTTCCCCTTCCGGGCCGAGCGTGAGTACGTTCGGTGGAAGCCGCGGGTCAGGCCCGCGACGGTGGTGAGGATGCGCCTGGTTCCAGGCCGCACGAGAAAGACGGAGGAGACCGTGGCCCTTCCCCAGCTGACCGAGGAACAGCGTGCTGCCGCCCTGGAGAAGGCGGCTGCGGCGCGCCGGGCCCGGGCCGAGCTGAAGGACCGGCTCAAGCGCGGCGGGACGACCCTCGGGGAGGTCCTGAAGCAGTCCGACACCGACGAGGTGCTGGGCAAGATGAAGGTCTCGGCCCTGCTCGAGGCGATGCCGGGCGTCGGCAAGGTCCGTGCAGCTCAGATCATGGAGCGGCTGGAGATCGCGCCGTCGCGCCGACTGCGCGGGCTCGGCGACCGGCAGCGCAAGGCGCTGCTGGCCGACTTCGAGTCCTGAGACCGGAAGTTCGGAGCACCATGTCCCACGGCGTGCGGAGGGGGCGGCTGGTCGTTCTGGCCGGCCCCTCCGGCGTCGGCAAGTCCAGCGTGGTCAGTGCGCTGCGCAGCCGGCTGCCCGAGCTCTACTTCAGTGTGTCGGCCACCACTCGCGACCCGCGCCCCGGCGAGGTGGACGGCGTGCACTACCGGTTCGTCGGCCCGGCCGGGTTCGACGAACTGATCGCGCGCGGTGAGCTCCTCGAATGGGCGGAGATCCACGGCGGGCTGCAGCGTTCCGGCACCCCGCGCGAGCCGGTGGATCGTGCGCTGGCCACCGGCAAGCCGGTGCTCGTCGAGGTCGACCTCGCCGGCGCCCGGACGATCAAGGCGGTGCTCCCGGAGGCCGTCACGGTGTTCCTGGCGCCGCCGTCGCTCGCCGAGCTCGAGCGGCGTCTGCGCGGCCGCGGCACGGAGTCGGAGGCCCAGTTCCGGCGCCGGCTGCAGACCGCCCGCGAGGAGATCGCGGCGTGCGAAGAGTTCGATGTGGTCATCGTCAACGCCGACCTGCAGGACGTCGTAGCGCGGTTGGTAGACTTGCTGGTCGGTGCGGGTAACCCTGCCGTACGGCCGTTCCCCCAGGAGTCTTCTTCGTGAGCATGCCGCTTACCGGTGTCGTCGCCGGTTCCACGCCCGAGGGCATCACCAACCCGCCCATCGACGACCTGCTGAGCCAGGTCAGTTCGAAGTACGCGCTGGTGATCTACGCCGCCAAGCGCGCCCGCCAGATCAACGACTACTACTCGCAGCTCGGTGAGGGTCTGCTGGAGTACGTCGGCCCGCTCGTCGAGCCGGGCCCGCGCGAGAAGCCGCTGTCGATCGCCATGCGCGAGATCCAGGCCGGGCTGCTCGAGCACACCGAAGGCGAGCAGTAGGTAAGTGAGCCCCCGGGTCCTGTTGGGTGTCGCCGGGGGCATCGCCGCCTACAAGAGCGCCGAGCTGCTGCGCCGGCTCACCGAGACCGGCCACTCCGTGCGGGTGCTCCCCACGCCGTCGGCCCTCGAGTTCGTCGGCGCCGCCACCTTCGAGGCCCTGTCCGGGCAGTCGGTGCACACGGGCGTCTTCGCCGACGTCCCCGAGGTTCCGCACGTCCGGCTCGGCCGAGAGGCCGAGCTCGTCGTCGTCGCGCCGGCCACCGCCGACCTGATGGCCCGCGCCGCGGCCGGCCGCGCCGACGACCTGCTCACCGCGTCGCTGCTCACCGCTCGATGTCCGGTGCTGTTCGCGCCGGCCATGCACACCGAGATGTGGGAGCACCCCGCCACGCGCGCCAACGTGGAGCTGCTGCGCTCCCGCGGCGTGGTCGTCATGGAGCCCGCGTCGGGCCGGTTGACCGGCGCCGACACCGGTCCGGGGCGGCTGCCCGACCCGGCGGAGATCGCCGAGCTGGCCAGGCTGCTCCTGGAACGCGGGGACGCCCTGCCCCGTGACCTCACCGGCCGCCGCGTCGTCGTCTCGGCGGGCGGCACGCGGGAGGCGCTCGACCCGGTGCGCTTCCTCGGCAACCGCTCGTCGGGGCGGCAGGGCTACGCGCTCGCGCGGGTGGCGGCACAGCGCGGCGCCCACGTCACGCTCGTGGCGGCGCACACCGCCGACCTGGGCGACCCGGCCGCGGTCGACGTGGTACGGGTCGGGTCGGCGCTGGAGCTGCGCGACGCGATGCACGCCGCGGCGAAGGGCGCCGACGCCGTGGTGATGGCGGCCGCGGTGGCCGACTTCCGCCCGGGCGCGCTCGCCGAGCACAAGATCAAGAAGGATGGGTCGGAGCCGCCGCCCCTGCGGCTCGCGCTCAACCCGGACATCCTCGTCGAGCTCGTCGCCGCCCGGGCGGCGGGGCAGGTGATCGTGGGGTTCGCCGCCGAGACCGGCGACGCCTCGGGCGACCCGCTGCACCACGGCCGGGCGAAGCTCGCCCGCAAGGGGTGCGACCTGCTCGTCGTCAACGCGGTCGGGGACGGGCGGGCGTTCGAGGTCCCGGACAACTCCGGGTGGCTCCTGGGTGCCGACGGCACCGAGTTGGAGCTGGAGTCGGGCTCGAAGGCCCTGCTGGCCTCACACGTCTGGGACGCGGTCGCCGCCCACCTGCAGTAGCTGCGAGGAGTACGCCACGGTTGCCGGGGCGACTGTGGTGCGCTGCTGATCAGCCGAGATCGATCCGAGATGAACGTCAGCGCTGTCGTCGCGGTGCTGCCGTGCGACTCGGGATGATCCGACTCCCGGGCCGCGAACCCTCCGGAGCGCAGCGGAGGAAATGAGATACAACCCGCGGGGCGGGCGCGGCTGCGGGTCCGGGGGCACCCGGCGCAGCCCGCCCCGCGGAGCACGGGACTCAGCCGAGCAGACCGCCGAGGCCGCCGCCGACGGGGCCGGGTGCCGGCCGCTCGGGAGCGTCGGACTCGGCCTCGTCCGGCTCGGCGGAGTCGGTGGACTCGGCGGAGTCGTCGGGCTTGTCGGCGCCGCTCTCGCGGGTATCGGCGCCGTGCGCACCGTTGCGGCCGTGTTGGCCGGAGCGGCTGCTCTCGCGGGAGTCGTCGGCGGCGCGCCCCGGGCGACGGTTGTCCTCGTCGTCCTCGTCGCGGCCCTCCGGGGCAGCCCGCTCGGACGCCGCCGGGGTGCGCCCGGCCACCGAGACGTACTCCTGCGCCGCCCAGCCGCCGAGGTTGGTGAGCCGCAGGAAGCCGTCGCGCGCCTCGCCGACCTGCACCGCGGTGCCCTCCTCGCAGAGGGCGACGATCTGCGAGGAGGTGTCGGGTTCGGAGCGGACGTTGACGTTCTTGGTGCACTTCCCGGCCTGGCCGGCGTTGGGGGTGGCGGTGGCGGTGCCGGAGAGCAGTGCGACGGCCGTGGTCGCGCTGACCGCGACCACGGCACCGACGACGGCGGCGGCGCGGCCGGGTCGGTCGAACAGCGACTTGGGGGCCTTCATGATCAGGTGTCCTCCGTGAGAAGTGGGCCTTCGCAGAGGACCAACGAGCGTTTCCGTTACCGATTCGCTACCGAGCGCAACATCACCGGATGGACTGACGGAGCGGGGGCGTGTCGTGCACGACGTGACGTTCCGTGCTCGCCGAGCGACTACACCCGGTGCCCCCGGGCCCCATCGGTGCGTCGACTAGGCTCGCCGGTCGGACATCGGGTGCGCGACGACCCGATTCAGAGATGCGTGAGAGATGCGGACGGAGTACGGCGTGGCGACACCAGGGCGGCGGCTGTTCACCAGCGAGTCAGTGACCGAGGGTCACCCCGACAAGATGTGCGACGCCATCAGCGACACCATCCTCGACGCGCTGTTGGCGCAGGACGCGCGCAGCCGGGTGGCGGTGGAGACGCTCGTCACCACCGGGCAGGTGCACGTGGCCGGTGAGGTCACCACGAGCGCATACGTCGACATCCCCACACTCGTGCGGGACAAGGTGCTCGAGATCGGCTACGACTCCTCCGCCAAGGGGTTCGACGGGGCCTCCTGCGGGGTGAACGTGGCGATCGGCGCGCAGTCCGCGGACATCGCGCAGGGCGTCGACACGGCGTACGAGAGCCGGGTGGAGCTGTCCGAGGACGAGATCGCGCGCCAGGGCGCAGGCGACCAGGGCCTGATGTTCGGCTACGCCAACACCGACACCCCGGAGCTGCTGCCGCTGCCGATCGCGCTCGCCCACCGGCTGGCCCGTCGCCTCACCGAGGCCCGCAAGTCCGGCGTGCTGCCCTACCTGCGTCCCGACGGCAAGACGCAGGTCACGATCGAGTACGACGGCGACAAGGCCGTGCGTCTCGACACGGTGGTCGTGTCCAGCCAGCACGCCGCCGACATCGACCTCGACGGCCTGCTCGCCCCCGACGTCCGTGAGCAGGTCGTGGGCCCGGAGATCGCCGACCTCGGCATCGACGTCTCCGACGTGCGCCTGTTGGTCAACCCCACCGGCCGGTTCGTCGTGGGTGGGCCGATGGGTGACGCAGGCCTCACCGGCCGCAAGATCATCGTCGACACCTACGGCGGCTTCGCCCGCCACGGCGGCGGGGCGTTCTCCGGCAAGGACCCGTCGAAGGTCGACCGCTCGGCCGCGTACGCGATGCGGTGGGTCGCCAAGAACGCGGTGGCCGCCGGCCTGGCCGAGCGCATCGAGGTGCAGGTCGCGTACGCGATCGGCAAGGCCGCTCCGGTGGGCCTGTTCGTCGAGACGTTCGGCACCGAGCACGTCGACCCGGTGAAGATCCAGTCGGCGATCTCGGAGGTCTTCGACCTGCGTCCGGCCGCGATCATCCGCGACCTCGACCTGCTGCGCCCCATCTACGCCCAGACCGCGGCGTACGGGCACTTCGGGCGCACCGACGTCGAACTGCCGTGGGAGAGCACCGACCGCGCCGGCGCACTGAAGTCCGCGGCCGGCGCCTGAGCCGCACCGTCTCCGTCGGGGGCGGAGCATGAGCACGGTGGCCCGGCGGCCGGCCCGCAGCCGCGGCGAGTGGACCCCGGCCTCCGAGCTGCCGGTGGCCCGGGTCGCCGTCGACGTCGCGCTGACGCACCTCGACCGCCCCTTCGACTACCGGGTCCCCGAGCACCTCGACGCCACCGCGGTGCCGGGGGTACGGCTGCGGGTGCGGTTCGCCGGGCGGCTGGTGGACGGCTACCTGCTCGAGCGGGTGGCGGAGTCCGGTCATACCGGCCGGCTGGCCTGGGTGGAGCGGGTCGTGTCGGCCGAGCCGGTGCTCACCCCCGAGGTGGCGGCGCTGTGCCGGACGGTGGCCGACCGATACGCGGGCGTGCTCGCCGACGTGCTGCGCCTCGCCGTGCCGCCCCGCCACGCACGGGTCGAAGCCGAATCCCCGAAGGAGACCGAGCCGGCGGAGCCAGCCGAGTCGACAGGGCCGGCAGAGTCGACAGGGCCGGCAGCGCCGGCAGCGCCGACATCGGACGGGTGGGCCCGCTACGGCCGCGGACCCGCCCTGCTCGACGCGCTCGCGGGCGGGCGGTCGGCCCACGCCGTCTGGCAGGCGCTGCCGGGGGAGGACTGGCCCCGGCGGCTCGCCGAGGCCGCGGCCGCCACCGTCGCCGCGGGCCGCGGGGCGCTGCTGGTGGTGCCCGACCAGCGGGACGTCGACGCCCTGCACGCCGCGTGCACGCAGCTGCTCGGCCCCGGCGCCGTGGTGGCGCTGACCGCGGACCTGGGGCCTGCCGAGCGGTACCGGCGGTGGCTCGCCGTCCGGCGCGGGCAGGTGCCGGTGGTGGTCGGCACGCGCTCGGCCACGTTCGCGCCGGTGCGGCCGCTCGGGCTGGTCGTCGTGTGGGACGACGGCGACGATCTGCACGCCGAGCCGCGCGCGCCGTACCCGCACGTGCGCGACGTGCTGGTGCTGCGCGCCCACGGTGTCGGCGCCGCACTCCTGATCGCCGGGTTCGCGCGCACCGCGGAGGCGCACCTGCTCGTCGAGTCCGGATGGGCACGGGAGGTGGTGGCCGACCGGATCGGGGTCCGCGCCGCGATGCCCCGGATCGCGGCGGTCGGCGAGTCCGAGACCGAGCTCGCCCGCGACCCGAGCGCACGGGCGGCGCGGCTGCCGCACGTCGCGTTCGATGCGGCGCGAGCGGCCCTGTCCGCCGGACGCCCGGTGCTCGTGCAGGTGCCGCGCTCCGGGTACCTGCCGTGGCTCGCGTGCGGCTCCTGCCGGGAGACGGCCCGGTGCCGGCACTGCGCGGGCCCGCTGGGCTTCACCGGCCGCAGATCCGCCGATCCCGGGGAAGCCGAGCTGCCGCAGTGCCGCTGGTGCGGGCGGCCCGAGACGGCGTTCCGCTGCCCGGCGTGTGCGTCGCGCCGGCTGCGGGCCGGGGTCGTCGGCGCCGGACGCACGGCGGAGGAGCTCGGTCGCGCGTTCCCGGGCACCACCGTCCGCGCATCCGGGGGTGGCGCCCCGGTGCTCGCCGAGGCGGCACAGGCGCCCGAGCTGGTCGTCGCCACGCCCGGCGCGGAACCGCGGGTCCCCGGCGGGTACGGCGCGGCCCTGCTGCTGGACGGGTGGGCGCTGCTGTCCCGGCCCGACCTGCGCGTCGCCGAGGAGACCCTGCGCCGCTGGCTGGCCGCGGCCGGACTCGTCGTGCCACACGGCCACGGCGGACGCGTGGTCGTGATGGCCGACGCCGAGCTGCCCGTGGTGCAGGCGCTGGTGCGCTGGGACCCGGCCGGGCACGCGGGTGCCGAGCTCGCCGGCCGCGTCGAGGTCGGCTTCCCACCCGCCGTGCGGATGGCGTCGATCGAGGGAGGGCCTGCCGCGGTCGCCGAGGTGATCGACGGCGTGGTCGCCGACCTGCCCGCGGCCGAGGTGCTCGGGCCCGTCGAGATCGACCCCGAACGGGCGGAACACGGCCGGCCGGGGGAGACCGGCGTGCGCGAGCGTGCCCTGGTGCGGGTGCCGCGGGCGGGCGGCAAGGACCTGGCAGCCGCGCTGCACGCCGCGCAGGCCGGCCGCACCTCGCGCAAGGCCACCGACCCCGTCCGCGTCCGGCTCGACCCCGTCGAGATCGGCTGAGTGGAGGTCTTGACGGCATTGACGGCCTCCGCTCCGCCCCGCTCGCGCGCACTGCTGGGCGGCCCGACCTCACATGGCACAATCGGCGGTCGCCGCGCGACCGCTCCCACCTGCGCGGTGTTGCCTGGAGGAGTTGCGTGTCCGTCCTGCCCGTCCGGCTGTTCGGTGATCCGGTGCTGCGCACCAGGGCCGCCGAGGTCACCACGTTCGACGCCGAGCTGCGCAAGCTCGTGGCCGATCTCACCGACACGATGCACGACGAGGGCGGTGCCGGCCTCGCCGCACCGCAGCTCGGGGTGGGGCTGCGGGTGTTCACCTACGACTGCGACGAGTTCGCCGGGCACCTGGTGAACCCGGTCTGGGACGTCGTCGGTGACGAGGATCAGGTCGGGCCGGAGGGGTGCCTGTCGATCCCGGGTCTGCGCTGGGACTGCCGTCGGCACCTGCACGTCGTGGCGCGCGGCTGGAACATGCACGGTGAGCCGGTCGTCGTCGAGGGCAGCGAGATGCTCGCCCGCTGCATCCAGCACGAGACCGACCACCTCGACGGTGTGCTGTTCGTCGACCGGCTCGACCCGGAGCTGCGCCGTCAGGCGATGGCCGAGATCCGGGCCGCCGAGTGGTTCGGCGAGCCCGTGCCCGAGGTGCGGATGAGCCCGCACCCGCTCTTCGGGAAGGTCAGGTAGGCCGCGCGATGAGGCTCGTCTTCGCCGGCACCCCCGACCCCGCGGTCCCCTCGCTGCAGGCGCTGCTCCACTCCCCGCGGCACGAGGTCGTCGCCGTCGTCACGCGACCGGATGCGCTCGCGGGCCGCGGCCGCAAGCTGGTGCGCTCTCCCGTGGGCCAGGTCGCGGACGAGGCCGGGATCCCGGTGCTCACGCCCCCGCGGCCGGCCGACCCCGACTTCCTGGCGCAGCTCGCCGAGCTCGCCCCGGACTGCTGCCCCGTGGTGGCCTACGGCGCCCTCGTCCCGCGCAAGGCGCTCGACGTGCCCCGGTACGGCTGGGTGAACCTGCACTTCTCGCTGCTGCCCGCCTGGCGGGGTGCCGCGCCCGTGCAGGCCGCGCTGCGCCACGGCGACGAGATCACCGGGGCCAGCACGTTCCTGCTCGAGGAGGGCCTGGACACCGGGCCCGTCTTCGGTGTCGTCACCGAGGCGGTGCGCCCTGCCGACACCGCGGGCGACCTGCTCGGCCGGCTCGCGACGTCCGGCGCGGCCCTGCTTGTGGCCACGCTCGACGGCATCGAGGACCGCGCCGTCGACGCCCGCCCGCAGCCGGCCGAGGGCGTGTCGCTCGCCCCCAAGGTCACCACCGCCGACGCCCGCGTCGACTGGACCGCGCCCGCGGCCGCGATCGACCGCCTCGTGCGGTCCGTGACCCCCGAGCCGGGTGCGTGGACCACGTTCCGCGACGAACGGCTCGGCGTCGGCCCGGTCGCGCCGCTCGGGGCCGACGCCCCGGCACTCGCGCCGGGGGAGCTGCTCGCCGAGAAGCGTCGGGTGCTCGCCGGCACGGCGGGTGGGCCGGTGCAGCTGGGCGAGGTCCGCCCGGTGGGCAAGCGCGCCATGCCCGCGCCGGACTGGGCTCGCGGCGTGCGCATCGAAGCAGGGGAGCGGCTGACGTGAACGGAGCAGGGCCGCGCCGGGACGGGCCACGGCGCCCGCGGCGCGATCGCGGTGCCGGGCCGCGGCTGTCCGGACCACCGCGCGGCCGGGTCGGCCCGCCGCGGCCACCCGAGCCGGACCCCGCCCGGCTCGCCGCCCTCGAGCTGCTGACCGCGGTGCGCACCCGGGACGCCTACGCCAACCTCGCGCTGCCGGGGATCCTGCGCCGCCACCGCCTGCGGGACCGGGACGCCGCGCTCGCCACCGAGCTGGGCTACGGCACCCTGCGCGCCCAGGGCCTGCTCGACGCCGTGATCGAGGAGTGCACCGACCGGCCGCTCTCCCGCGTGGAGCACACGCTGCTCGACGCGCTGCGCCTGGGCGCCTACCAGCTCCTGCGCACCCGGATCCCCTCGCACGCCGCCGTGGCCACCACGGTGGAGCTCGTGCGCGGCGAGGCCGGGAGCCGGGCGGGCGGGTTCGTCAACGCGGTGCTGCGCCGCGTCGGCGAGCGCGACGAGCCGGCCTGGGTGGCGGCACTCGCGCCACCCGCGGACGAGGACCCCGTGGGGAACGCCGCATTCGCCCACTCGCACCCGCGCTGGATCGCGCAGGCCTTCGCCGACGCGCTGGGCCGCGGTGTCGACCCGGCCACCGAGCTGAACGTCGCGCTCGCCGCCGACGACGCACGCCCCGTCGTGCACCTGCTCGCCCGCCCCGGTGAGATCACCGCCGGCGAGCTCGCGCTGGTCACCGGGGGCGAGGAGGCGCCGTACTCGCCCTATGGCGTGCACCTCGTGCCCGGCAGCGGCGACGTCTCCGAGATCGACGCCGTGGGCGAAGGGCTCGCCATCGTGCAGGACGAGGGCAGCCAGCTCGTGGCGCTGGCCCTCACCCGCGCCCCGCTCACCGGCCCGGACGGCGGCCGCTGGCTCGACCTGTGCTCCGGTCCCGGCGGCAAGGCCGCTCTGCTCGGCGGCCTGGTGGCCCTCGACGGCGGCACCGTGGACGCCGTGGAGCCGAGCGAGTCCCGCGCCGGCCTGGTGCGCCGGGCCACCGACGGGCTCCCGGTCACCGTGCACGTGGCCGACGGGCGCGAGGCGCCCCTGCCGGACGCGGCGTTCGACCGCGTGCTCGTGGACGCGCCCTGCACCGGCCTCGGGGCGCTGCGCCGCCGCCCGGAGTCGCGGTGGCGGCGCCAACCCTCGGACGTTGCGACGCTCACCGCGTTGCAGCGGGAGCTGCTCACCGCGGCGCTCCGGCACGTGCGCCCCGGCGGGGTGGTGGCCTACGTGACGTGCTCACCGCACCTCGCCGAGACCGTGGGCGTGCTGGCCGCGGTGCGCCGCAAGCACGCCGCGGTGCAGCAGCTCGACGCGCGCGAGTGTCTGCCCGGCGTGCCCGACCTCGGCGACGGCCCCACCGTGCAGCTGTGGCCGCACCGGCACGGCACCGACGCGATGTTCCTCGCGTTGCTGCGCCGGGAGTCCTGACGGCGCGCCTCACACCCCGGCGGCGGGACGTCCGCGGTACGCACGGAGGGCCTCGAGGAGGCGTCGCACGTCCGACTCGTCGTTGTAGTAATGGAACGACAGGCGTACCGAGCGGCCCCGGGGGCTCGCGACGATCCGGCGCGTGGCGAGGTACGCGGTGAGGGCTTCGGGATCGTCGTCGACCAGTGCCACCAGCGGACCGCGCAGCGCGGGATCGGCCGGTGACGCGAGCCGCTCGCCCATGGCTCGCAGCTCGGCGTCGAGCAACGCGGTGAGGCCGGCGACGTGCCGCCGCACGGCACGTGCGTCGAGCAGGCCGAGCATGCCCAGCCCGGCGACCGCCCCGTACGCGGACGGCACCGACGGCGTGCCGCTCTCGAAGCGCCGCGCCGTGTCCGGGTAGTCGATCGACCGGGGGTCGAACCCGAACGGGTCGACCCGCCCGAACCACCCGGTCTGCGCGGGCGGCACCTCGTCCCGCAGCCCACCGCGCACGTAGAGGAATGCGATGCCGGAGATACCGAGCAGGTACTTCAGGCTCCCGCAGACCAGGTAGTCACAGTCCAGCTCGCGGACGTCGACGGGTTCGACGCCGGCGCCCTGGTAGGCGTCGACGACCGTCCGCGCGCCCCGTTCCCGCGCGAGCGCGACGACCTCGCGCGCCGGCAGCCGCGACCCGTTGGAGTAGGTGACGAGCGGCACCGAGACGAGCGCGGCCCGCTCGTCGATCAGGCGCGCGTAGTCCTCGACCTCGACGACGCCGTCCCGGCCCGGCACGTGCGCGACCTCGACGCCCCGGGTGCGTTGCGCGAGCCAGACGTGTGCCACCGAGGGGAACTCGAGGTCCGTCGTGACCAGTCGCCTGCCCTCGCCCCACCGCTGCGTCGAGGCCACCTGGAAGGCGCCGTGCGACGCCGAGGACACGATCGCGACCTCGTCCGGCTCGGCCCCGATCAACGCGGCGAACGCCGCCCGCGCCCGCTCCCACCGCTCCATCCAGAGGCCCCACGGGGATCCGTGCTCCAGGAGCGAGGACTGGAACTCGGTGAGTGCGGCGGACAGCGAGTCCGACAGCGCGCCCTGGCTGCAGCTGGCCAGGTGGACGGTGTTGCGCAGGGCCGGGAAGCGCTCCCGGAACCGTTCGGGGGTGATGCTCACGGTCTCCCTTGTCGTGTCCCTTGTCATGAGGTGCGGTCGGCGCCCGCGCGCAGGGTCTGCTGGATGCGGCGGGCCTCGGAGGCGCGGTCCCCGAGGTCGGCGATCGGCGCCAGGGTGTGCCGCCTACCTCGCGCCATGACGAACACCGGGCGGGCCAGCGCGCGGTGGTCGGTGGTGGGGTTGCCGTCGACGGCCACGACGTCGGCGGAGAGGCCCGCGGCGAGGCGGCCCGTCCGGTCGGCGACCCGGCAGACCTCGGCGGCCACGCTCGTGGCGACGGCGAGGATCTCGCGCGGTGACATGCCGGCGTCGGCGAGCACCGAGAGGCCGTCGGCGTAGCGCTCGAAGTGGACGAGGCCGATGCCCGCGTCGGTGCCGGCGACGAGCCTGATGCCCGCGCGGTGCATGGCCCTGAGGTTCCCGACCACGTGGTCGCGCTCGTCCCACGGGCAGAAGTAGTCCTGCGGCAGGCAGGCGGAGTTCATCGTGGGGCTGACACTGATCCCCTTGTCGGCGATCGCGCGCGCGATCCGCTCGTCGAACCGCGACCCGTCGCGGGTGACCCAGCCGCAGTGCTCGATCGTGTCGACGCCCGCCGCGACCGCACGCTCGATGCCCTCCACGCCGAGTGCGTGCGTCGTGACCCGCAGCCCCAGCTCGTGCGCCGTGTCGACGATCGCCACGAGCTCCTCGTGCGAGTAGCGGGCCTCCCACGGATGGGTGCCCGCGGTCATGAACCCTCCGGTGGTCATGACCTTGATGAGGTCGGCGCCCTCGCTCGCCCGCCGGCGGACCATCGCGCGCACCTCGTCCACGCCACTCGCCTCGCCGCCCATGGCGTGCGCGTGCCCGCCGTGCACGGTGATCGGAGCGTTGGCGGCGAGCAGCCGCGGCCCCTCGACCTCGCCCCGGGCGATGCGGTCGCGCAGCGTCGTGGCGAGGGTGCCGGGGGCGCCCAGGTCGCACGCCGTGGTCACACCGGCGTCGAGGAGCTTGCTCGCGTTGGCCACCATCAGTCGCGCGGCGTCGGCGTCGGCGAGCGTGGGGGCGGCCGACGTGAGGCCGGCGGCCGGGTCCATCGTGAGGTGGACGTGGCAGTCGAACATCCCCGGCATCAGCGTGACGTCGCCGAGGTCGAGTATCTCTCCCGCACCCCGGACGCCACCCGCGACATCCCGCCACGGTCCGACGGCGAGGATCGTGTCGCCGTCGACGACGACGGCTCCGTCCTCGATCGGTTCCGCTGCGCTGTCCGGCACCACCCGGTCAGCGCGGATCGCGACCTGCACGAGCACCTCCATCGTTCAGCTGTAGTGAAACTAGGTCACGGAGAAGTGGACTGTCCATGGATTGACGTGCACAGACACGGAGGCCACACTGTCGGCGTTTCACTCCTGATGAAACGGACGGAGCGACCGCATGCCGGACGACGAGCTGACGACGACGTCGGCCCCACGCAGGCCCCGGCGCCACTGGTGGCTGCTCACGATCCCGTTCCTGTGGTGCATCGTGGCCGTCCCGATGGTCAACCAGAAGGCCTACGTCTGGGGCTCGGTCCCGTTCCTCCTGGTGTGGATGACGGCCGGGGTGATCGTCGGCAGCGTCGCCATCGGCGTCGTCTTCGCGATCGACAGCCGCAACGGCGACGTCGAGAGGGTCTGAGGAGATGGCACTCGCGATCGGGCTCGTCGTCGCCGTCGGCGCGGTCCTCGGCGGCACCCTGCTGGCCATGCGCGGCACCAGGATGGACGTGCAGGAGTGGTCCGTCGGCGGCCGGCGCTTCGGCACGTGGCTCTTCTGGTTCCTGCTCGTCGGGGAGACGTTCACGACGTTCGCGCTGCTCGGCGCGTCCCAGGGCGTGTTCAGCACCGGCGCGGCCGGCTTCTACGTGCTGGGCACCGTGGTGCTCACCGCCTCCGTCGGCTACTTCCTGGTGCCCAGGATCTGGCGGGCGGGCAAGGACCGGGGCTTCGTCACCATGGGCGACTTCTTCGCCGCCCGGTTCGACGCCCCGTGGTTCGGTGCCCTGCTCACGGTGTTCGGCATCATCGCGCTGCTGCTCTACAGCAGGGTGCAGCTCACCGGCCTGGCGCTCATCCTCGCCACGCTGTTCGGCCTCGACGTGCCCGCGATCGCCTACGTGTCTGCAGGCGGCCTCGTCGTGGCGCTGTTCGTGCTGGTCGGCGGGATGCGCAGCGCCGCGTTCGTCGCCGTGGTCAAGGACATCCTGCTCGTGGTGATGTTGCTCGTCGTCGCGGCCGGGGCGGCCGGCGCGGCCGGGGTGGGAAGCATCGGCGAGGTGTTCGACGGCGTCCGGGCGGCGCACCCCGACGCCGCGACCCTGCCGGGGATCGGCGGTGGCACAGTCACCAGCAACACCGCCACCAACCAGTGGTGGTGGATGAGCTTCCTGCTGCTCACCCCGCTCGGAGCCTTCGCGCTCCCGCACGCGTTCCAGGTGTGCTTCAGCGCGAAGGACATCCGGACCATCCGCAAGAACCAGATCATCCAGCCGCTGTACTCGCTGTTCTACGTCCTGATCATCATCATTGCGATGGCGGCGCTGCTCGCGATGCCCGGCCTGCCCACAGCGAGCGCCAACGGCTCGCTGCTCGTCTTCGTCAGGGACTACTACCCGGACTGGGTCATCGGGCTCCTCGCCGGCACCGGCGTGCTCGTCGCACTCGTCCCGACGGCGGTGCTCATGCTCACGGCGAGCAGCATGTTCACCTCCAACGTGCTGGGGCTCGCGAGGCCGGACCTGAAGTCCTCGCTCGGGGCGACCCGGGTGGGGGTCGTCGCGTTCACCGTGGTGGCGGTGCTCTTCACGGCTTTCCGGAGCGACACGCTGCTGACGATCATGACCGGCGTCTACAGCGCGGTGGGGCAGCTCGCGCCCGCCCTGTTCCTGTCCATGCTGTGGCGCCGGGTCACCGCCGTCGGGCTCACCGTCGGGGCGGTCGCGGGCGGGCTGATCGTCGCCGTACCGCAGCTGGGCGCCCCCGCGCAGGCCCTCTTCCCGGCCGGCACCGTCGTCGGCCTCCCCGCGCTCGTCGTCAACCTCGTGCTGGCGGTGGTGGTCAGCCTGCTGACGACACCCCCGTCGGCGGACGCCGTGGCGGTCGGCCTCGGCCCGGATGCCGTGCCGGCCAGGCGGTCGGCACCGTCGGCACAATGACGGCCATGACACTGGCCCGGATCCGCGAGCTCCGGCAGCAGAAGGGACTCACCCTCCACCAGCTGTCCGGCCTCACCGGACTCTCGGTCGGCATGATCAGCCAGGTCGAGCGCGGCATCACCGACCCGAGCCTGGAAACGCTGCGCCGCATCTCGGACGCGTTCCGCGTGCCGCTGTTCGACCTGTTCCGCGAGGACGAGCCGGAACCGGTCACGGTGGTGCGCAAGGATGAACGGCGCCGGGTGTCCTCCCCCCAGGGGCAGGTCGTGTACTCGCAGGTGTCCCGCATCGGCGGCAGGCTCGAGGTGCTCGAGGCGGCCATCGAACCGGGGGCGATGTCCTCGGGCGAGCGGAGGTCCCACGCCTCGGAGGAATGCGTGTTGGTGCTCTCCGGCCGGCTCCGGGTCGAGGTCGGGAAGGACGCGTACGACCTCGACGCGGGCGACAGCTGCCATTTCGACTCGATGATCCCGCACCGGTTCGTCAACCCGCACGACACGGTGGCCCGGTACGTGGTGGCGGTCACGCCGCCGTCGGCCTGAGCCCCGGCTGTACCAGCCGATCGGGGCACGCGGCGTACCCTCCGGGGGTGCACCCCATGATCGCGCCGAGCATCCTCGCGGCCGACTTCGCAAGGCTGGCCGACGAAGCCGCGGCCGTGGTGGGAACGACCGGCCAGGGCGCCGACTGGCTGCACGTCGACGTCATGGACGCCCACTTCGTGCCGAACCTCACCCTCGGCCTGCCGGTGGTGCAGGCGCTGCGCAAGGCCACCGACGTGCCGCTCGACTGCCACCTGATGATCGAGGACCCCGAGCGCTGGGCCGTGGGCTACGCCGAGGCCGGCGCCCACAACGTCACCGTGCACGTGGAGGCCTCGCGCGAGCCGGTGGCGCTGGCCAAGGACCTGCGCGCGGCCGGCGCCCGCGCCGGACTGTCGATCAAGCCGGGCACGCCACTGGATCCGCACCTGGAGACGTTGCGGCACTACGACACGCTGCTCGTCATGAGCGTCGAGCCGGGGTTCGGCGGGCAGGAGTTCATGCCGGAGGTCCTCGACAAGGTGCGCACGGCCCGCCGGCTCGTCGACACCGGCCACCTCACGGTGCTCGTCGAGATCGACGGTGGCATCAACACCGACACCATCGAGGCGGCGGCCGAGGCCGGTGTCGACTGCTTCGTCGCCGGCTCCGCCGTGTACGGCGCGGCCGAACCGGCCCGCGCGGTGGAGGCGCTGCGCGAGCAGGTGCGGCGCGCGTCTCCGCACCGCGGCTGGGCCTGATCCGGGAACGATCGGCCGAGCCGGCGGGTTGCACCCGGCAGATCAGACGGGGCGGAAGGGGAGTGCGGGACATGTTCACCGGGATCGTCGAGGAGATCGGCGAAGTGCTGGCGGTGCGGGAGGACGCCGACGTGGTGGTGTTCACCGTGCGCGGGCGGACCGTCACGTCGGACGCCGGCCACGGCGACTCGATCGCCGTCAACGGCGTGTGCCTGACCGTGGTGGATCCCGACGGCGGCACCGGCGGCACGTTCACCGTCGAGCTGATGCCCGAGACGCTCAAGCGTTCCAGCCTCGCGGCAGTGGTGCCCGGCACCCGGGTGAACCTGGAGCGGGCCGTGCCGGTGAACGGGCGGCTCGGCGGTCACATCGTGCAGGGCCACGTCGACGGCATCGCCACCCTGCTGTCCCGCGCACCGGGGGAGCGCACCGACGAGCTGCGCTTCAGCCTCGCCCCCGACCTCGCCCGATACGTCGTGGAGAAGGGCTCGATCACCGTGGACGGGGTGTCGCTCACCGTGGCGGGCGTGTCGGCCGACGCCTTCACCGTGGCGCTCATCCCCACGACCTTGTCACACACCACACTCGGATTCCGGCAACCGGGGGATACCGTGAACCTGGAGGTCGACGTAGTGGCGAAGTACGTCGAGCGGCTGACGGCGGGGTACATCAGCGCCCCGTCCGCACACTGAGGAGGCCGGGTCCCGGTGAGTGTTTCAGGGGTGGACGGCGAGGCGGCGCAGCCGGTGACGGAGGGCGGCTTCGAGTCGATCGATCGCGCGGTGGCCGATCTCAAGGCCGGCAAGGCGATCGTCGTGGTCGACGACGAGGACCGTGAGAACGAGGGCGACCTGATCTTCGCCGCCGAGATGGCGACGCCGGAGCTGGTCTCGTTCATGGTGCGTTACACGTCCGGGTACATCTGCGTGCCGCTCACCGAGAGCGAGTGCGACCGGCTCGACCTGCCGCCGATGCACCACACCAACTCCGACAGCTTCCGCACCGCGTTCACCGTGACGGTGGACGCGAAGGCCGGCATCACCACCGGGATCTCGGCGGCCGACCGGGCCCACACGATCCGGATGCTCGCCGATCCGACCACGGGCCCCGGCGACCTGGTGCGCCCCGGCCACATCCTCCCGTTGCGCGCCCGCGAGGGCGGCGTGCTGCGCCGCCCCGGCCACACCGAGGCCGCGGTGGACCTGGCGCGGCTCGCCGGGCTCACACCGGCGGGCGTGTTGTGCGAGATCGTGTCGCAGAAGGACGTCGGCGACATGGCCCGTGGCGAAGAGCTGCGGGTGTTCGCCGAGGAGCACGATCTCACCCTGATCACGATCGCCGACCTGATCGCCTACCGGCGCCGCTTCGAGAAGCACGTCGTGCGCGTGGCGCAGGCCCGCATCCCCACCGCCCACGGCGACTTCATCGCCTACGGCTACGACTCCCTGCTGGACGGCATCGAGCACATCGCGATGGTGCGCGGCGACATCGCCACCCCTGAGGGCACCGGCGAGGACGTGCTCGTGCGCGTGCACTCGGAGTGCCTCACCGGCGACGTCATGGGCTCCCTGCGGTGCGACTGCGGGCCGCAGCTCGACGCCGCCCTCGCGGCGGTGGCCGCCGAGGGCCGCGGGGTGGTGCTCTACATGCGGGGGCACGAGGGCCGGGGCATCGGCCTGCTGCACAAGCTGCAGGCCTACCAGCTGCAGGAGGCGGGAGCCGACACCGTCGACGCCAACCTCGCGCTGGGCCTGCCGGCCGACGCCCGCGACTACGGCACCGGCGCGCAGATCCTGGCCGACCTCGGCATCAGGTCGATGCGGCTGCTCACCAACAACCCCGAGAAGCGCGCCGGGCTCGAGGGCTACGGCCTGACGATCACCGGCCGTGTCTCGCTGCCGGTGCGGGCCCACCGGGAGAACCTGCGGTACCTGCGCACCAAGCGTGACCGGATGGGGCATGATCTCCCCGATCTCGACGTGAACGGGCGGGCCGACGCGCTGGCCGACGGCACGGGATCCTGAGGGGGCGTGATGAGTGGCGAGGGTCGTCCGGAGGTGCAGCTGCCCGACGCCTCGGGCCTGCGGCTGGCCATCGCGGCCACCACGTGGCACGGGGAGATCGTGGACGTGCTGCTGGAGCGGGCGGTCTCCACGGCGGTGAAGGCGGGTGCGGAACCACCCACCGTGGTGCGGGTGCCGGGCACCGTGGAGCTGCCCGTGGTGTGCCAGGAGCTCGCCGTGCGGCACGACGCCGTGGTGGCGCTCGGCGTGGTGATCCGCGGCGGCACCCCCCACTTCGAGTACGTCTGCGACGCCGTGACCGCGGGCCTCACCCGTGTGGCGCTCGACGAGCGCACGCCGGTGGGCAACGGCGTGCTCACCTGCGACACCCGCCAGCAGGCCCTGGACCGCTCCGGCGGGCCGGGATCCGCCGAGGACAAGGGTGAGGAGGCGTGCGTCGCGGCAATGCAGACCGCGCTCGTGCTCCGCGACCTGAGGACCGTGCGATGAGCCCGGAGACCGACTCGGAGACCGACTCGGCGACCGACTCGGCGACCGACTCGGCGACCGACTCGGCGACCGGCCCGGCCGTCGGTACGGTGGGCGCCGTGGCCGCCCCGGATCACGACGTCGTGGTGGTGCGCCCGCGCAAGGTGCTGATTGCCGCCTGGACGGGCGCCGTGGTCACGCTGGCCCTCTTCGTCGCGATCGCCGTGGTGCTGCGCAACGTCCAGACCGGGGTGTTCTTCCGGTTCGCCGACCAGGTGGCAGTGGTGCTGCTCGGGTTGTTCATCGCCGGCGGCCTGCTGCTGGTCGCCCGGCCGCGCGTGCGCGCCGACGCCGAGGGCATCGAGGTGCGCAACATCCTCGTCACGCGGCGGCTGCCCTGGTCGCTCGTGCTGCGGGTGGCCTTCCCGGACAGCGCCTCGTGGGCCCGGCTGGACCTGCCCGACGACGAGTACCTGCCCGTGCTCGCCATCCAGGCCGTCGACGGGCAGCGCGCGGTGGAGGCGATCACCCGGCTGCGTGCCCTGCACACCCGGTCGCGATCGTCCTGAAGTGCACGTCACCCCCGGGGCCCCCGGTCGTTCGGCGAGCCGCACGTAGCATCAGAGCCGTGCTGCGCTCTCGCGAGACGAGTCCCCACCCCGTCGAGCCCGGACCTGGCGCCGAAAGCGTGCGGCTGGGCGACATCGTGCTCCGCAACCGCCTCGTCACCTCGTCGAGCCTGCTCGGGTACGGCGTGTCGAACGCCCCGCTCGTGCCGTACGGCATGAGCCCGATCTCGCTGTTCGTGCCGCTCGACGAGTTCGGCGCCGTCACCACGCGCACGCTCACCGTGCAGCCGCGGGAGGGGCACTTCACCACCCGCGACGACTGGCCGCTGCGCGACCTGCCCGCGGTGCTCAAGCGGTACGGCAGCGTGCTGCGCGGCACCGACGGCGGATTCCTCAACGCGTTCGGCTGGTGCAACGTCGGCATCGAGGCCTACCTGCGCGACTACTACCCCCGCACCCGCGACCAGCGCACGATCATCTCCCTCGGCGGGTTCTCCACCGAGGAGTTCGTGTCGCTGGTGGACACGGTGAACGCCGCGGTGCCCGCGGGTGACATCGCCGCCGTCGAGTTCAACGTGAGCTGCCACAACGTCAACTTCGACTTCTCGACGATCCTCCAGGACGTGCTCGACGAGGCCGTGCCCCGCAGCAACCACCCGGTGATCCTCAAGCTCTCGCCCGACTACGACTATCTGCGCAACGCTCAGCAGGCCGCGAAGGCCGGTGTGTCGGCGCTGACCGCGATCAACACCGTGAAGGGTCTGCGGCTCGACCCGCGCACCGGCACACCGTTGCTCGCCAACCGCTACGGCGGCCTCTCCGGCCGGGCGATCAAGCCGATCGGACTGCGCGTGGTGAGCGAGCTCCGCGAGGCCGGCGTGACACTCCCGGTCATCGCCACCGGCGGCATCCGGACGGTGGCCGACTGCCGCGAGTACTTCTGGGCGGGTGCCGACGCCGTGAGCCTCGGCAGCGCCACGTGGCTGGCGAGCTACCCGGGGTACGCTCTCGCACCACTGCGGGCCCTGCACGTTCGGCGCGTGTTGCGCGCCGTTCGGCGCTACTCAACGCTGCCGAATCGCCACAGCCAGTCGCGCTGAGCGACGATCTTCACCCGGACGGGGTTGTTGGCAGTACGCCGAACCAAGGGAGGAATCCGATGACGATCACGTCGGGTGCCACCGCCGAGCGGCTGCGCGCCCCCGACCGCAGGCCGCGTGCCGTGCTGGTCGACGTGTTCGAGACCATGCTGCAGGTGGACGCCCTTCGCTTCCGGTTCGTGGACGTGGGACGCCCCGAGCACGAGTGGGAGCTGTTCTTCGCCCGCACGCTGCGTGACGGGATGGCCCACACGCTTGCCGGCGCGGTGCGCCCGTTCGCCGAGGTGGCCCGCGAGGCGCTGCACACCACCACCGGCCGCACGCTCTCCGACGAGGCCGTGGAGCACGTGCTCGCCGGTTTCCGCGAGCTGCCGCCGCACCCGGACGTCGAGCCCGCCCTCATGGCGCTGGCCCGGGCCCGGATCCCGGCGTACGGGTTCACGCACGGCACCGAGTCGGTGGCCTGCGACGCCCTCGACAAGGCGGGCCTGCGCACCTACCTGCGCGACGTGTTCTCCACGGAGCGGATCCACTCGTTCAAGCCTCCTGCCCGGGTGTACCACTGGGCCTGTCAGCGCGTGGAGCTGGCGCCGGAGAAGGTGGCGCTCGTGGCAGCACACTCCTGGGACCTGCACGGCGCCGTGCGTGCCGGGCTCATCGGCGGCCTCGCCACCCGGCTGGAGGGCGCCGTGCCGGACGTGGTGGAGCGCCCCCACGTGGCCGCCGAGCGGGTGGACGCGGTGGTGGACCGGCTCATCGCCCTGCCGGTCTGACGCCGCCTGCCCTGCGCCTGCCTGGCCCGCTCCTGGCTAGGCCGGTCCAGCCGGGCAGCTGATGATCATTCCGAGGTGGCGGTGGAATGCCCTGTTCAGGGCGCTGCGCCGGGTCTCGGAACGATCATGCGGGTCTTTCATGGTCATGTAGACCCACGGGTGTTCGATCTTGCTCCAACCCCGCTGACGTCTATCTGATCATGAACGGTCGGTTTGGCGCGCCGTCCCCGGCCCGGACCGGACGGCGAACCCACGCCAGCGGGCCCTTGGGTGTCCATCCCGGTTCGCGTCGACCCCGCCACCTGGCGAGATGGCCGGGTGGGGAGAAATACCGAATCCCGTGGTTGCGCTGCCTGCCGTCCCCGACGTGGGGGCACGGCGGTTGTGGACGAGACCGTCTCTGCCGGGTGCCTACGCCACTATCCTGTGGTCCCGAACAGTGAGCGCAGGATGACCATGGATCGAGCTGCGCGAGTGATCTTCGGCAGCCGCTCCGCGACCCGGTCGGACGCGACGTGGTGGCCCTCGACGACATGGTCGGGTTGCCCGCCCTCCCGGACTGCCGAGTGGATCTCAACGCAACGTCCGATGGTCAGTCCGCGTGGGTTGGATCGGGACCACAGCCAGTCCTCACGCACGCCACGGGGCGGTCTCGTCAATGACGGGCCTGTGCCCGCGTCGGGGACGGCCGTCAGCGCAACCACGGGGTTCGGTGGTTCTGCCCATCCGACCACGTCCACTGGCGCGGGGTCAGGACGGACGGGTGGGCTTGCGAGGAGTTCCTGCTGGGGGTGGTGGTTGCGTGCGCTGCGAGTCGGGGACGGCGCGCCCGCGCAGCGGTTTCTTGATCGGGTAGACGCCGGCGGGGAGGCTCACCGCGACAGAGGTCATGATCGGCCGGATCGGGACATGAACCGCACATATGCGGTTCATGTCCCGATTCTGACGATCACCAGCGGTTCAGCGGAAAGCAGGTCTGCTGGGTCCGCCCGGCCAAGGGGCCGCGCCGCGTCGACACGGCCTGCGAGCCCAGTCAGCCGGTCTCAGCGACTTGACCGAGTTCGGACTTGCTCGTCTACGCCCCCAGGGCCCGCCGCCTCCCGTCGTCGAGCCCGCCGCCCCCCAGGTCGGCCTGCTGCCCGGCCCGCGCGCCGGCGGCCCGCCCCGAGCCGGACAGCACGCTGGGGCGCAGCGTGGCCAGGCGGGGGAAGGCGGCGTCGAACTGCGTGTCGACCCGGCGGCGCCGGTCGGCCAGTACCACGGCGACACCGGCGCCGGAGGAGGAGGTGGGGGACCGTGCCGCGGCTCGGCCGGCCGCGCGCTCCTCGGCCTCGACGAGCCGGCGGTGCACCTGGGCGGAGAAGCCCTCGAGCCAGGACCGGCGATAGGCGGCCACCGACTCGCCCGGCCACGGCGGCCGGGCCCGCGCGAGCTGCGTGGTGGCCTGCAGCAGGAGTGACGTGTAGAGCACCTCCACCCGTTCGCGGTCGGAGGCGTGCCCGAACACGGTGACCGCGGCGGCCTTGCCGCCCCACGCGCCGTGCAGCACCCACTTGCAGCCCAGGGCCGCGGCTGTCCAGCCGAGCAGGCGGGCCTTGCCCGCGCTGTACGGGTCCTGCATCGCGATCCGCAGCGGGCCGATCTCGTCGCGGCCGGGCTCGGCCGCGGCGAGCAGCGCGGCGTCGATGCCATGGCGCGCCATCAGCTCGACGGCCTTGGCGGTGTAGATCTCGGACTCGGCCGCGGTGGCGGCGCGCTCGGCCTTGGCGAGCAGCTTGCGTACGGTGGCGAGCTTCTCCGAACCCATGGAATTCCCCCGGATCGAACGCGTGTTCGTACTCGACGAGATGTAACCACGGGCCGGCGACAGTTCCGCGGAGGCGACCTACACCACCCCCGCGACGCGCCGGGCAGGCGGGCCCGCCCGGGCGTGTCGCCCCGCGGTCCTACCCTGGAGGAGCCATGCGCGATCCCGTCTCGAACGACCCATCCCGGTACCGCCCGGCGTCCGGGTCCATCCCGGAGGCGCCCGGGGTGTACCGCTTCTCGGACGCGCACGGGCGAGTGATCTACGTCGGCAAGGCCAAGAGCCTCCGGCAGCGCCTCAACTCCTACTTCGCCGACCTCTCCGGCCTGCACCCGCGCACCCGCCAGATGGTCACCACCGCGGCCAAGGTCGAGTGGACGGTGGTCACCACCGAGGTCGAGGCGCTGCAGCTCGAGTACAACTGGATCAAGGAGTTCGACCCGCGGTTCAACGTCCGCTACCGGGACGACAAGACCTACCCGGTGCTCGCGGCCACGATGAACGAGGAGTTCCCGCGGCTGCACGTCTACCGCGGGCCGCGCCGCAAGGGCGTGCGCTACTTCGGGCCCTACGCCCACGCGTGGGCGATCCGGGAGACGCTCGACCTGCTGCTGCGCGTGTTCCCGGCCCGCACCTGCAGCGCCGGGGTGTTCAAGCGGCACGGGCAGATCGGGCGCCCGTGCCTGCTGGGCTACATCGACAAGTGTTCCGCGCCGTGCGTCGGGCGGGTCGACGCCGAGGAGCACCGCGACATCGTCGAGGACTTCTGCGACTTCCTCTCCGGCCGCACCGACCACCTCGTCCGCCAGCTCGAACGGAAGATGGCCGACGCCTCCGAACAGCTGGAGTTCGAGCGGGCGGCGCGGTTGCGCGACGACATCGGGGCGCTGCGCCGGGCCATGGAGAAGCAGGCCGTCGTGCTGGGCGACGGCACCGACGCCGACGTCGTCGCCTTCGCCGAGGACGAGCTGGAGGCCGCGGTGCAGGTCTTCCACGTGCGCGGCGGGCGCGTCCGCGGCCAGCGCGGCTGGGTGATCGACAAGGTCGAGCCCACCGACACCGCGCAGCTCGTGGAGCGCTTCCTCACCCAGTTCTACGGCGAGCAGGCCGCGCTGGCCGGTTCGGCCGACGACGCCACGCAGCCCGTCCCGCGCGAGATCCTCGTGCCGGTGCTGCCGCCCGAGGCCGGCTCGCTCTCCGAGTGGCTCGCCGGGCTGCGCGGCTCTCGGGTGCAGCTGCGGGTGCCGCAGCGCGGCGACAAGCGGGCGCTGGCCGAGACCGTGGCGCGCAACGCCGCCGAGGCGTTCACTCAGCACAAACTGCGCCGGGCCGGGGATCTCACCGCGCGCTCCGCCGCGCTGCAGGAGATCCAGGACGGGCTGGGGCTCGACAGTGCCCCGCTGCGCATCGAGTGCGTCGACGTGAGCCACGTGCAGGGCAGCAACGTCGTGGCGTCGCTCGTGGTGTTCGAGGACGGGCTGGCCCGCAAGTCGGAGTACCGCCGGTTCGAGATCCGCGGCGGCGCCGAGGGCGGGGACGTCGCGGCCATCGCCGAGGTCGTGCGGCGGCGGTTCCGCCGCTACCTCGCAGAGACCAGCGCAGAGACCAGCGCAGACCGGCGAGAAGAGGCCGGCGCAGAGGCCGGCGCAGAGGCCGGCGCAGAACGATCGGGTAACGACGCCCCCGGGCTCGACGAGTCCGGTGAGGTGCCCGCGGGGGAGCCCGTGCACCGACCGGGCATCGATCCCGAGACCGGCCGCCCGCGCAAGTTCGCCTACCCGCCGAACCTGCTGGTCGTCGACGGTGGCCAGCCTCAGGTGGAGGCCGCCGCCGACGTGCTCGCCGGGCTGGGCGTCACCGACGTCGCGGTGTGTGGGCTGGCCAAACGGTTGGAGGAGGTGTGGTTGCCCGCGGAACCCGACCCGGTGATCCTCTCGCGCACGAGCGAGGGCCTCTACCTGCTACAACGCGTTCGCGACGAGGCACACCGGTTCGCCATCACCTACCACCGCCAACGTCGTTCGCAGAGCATGACCGCCTCCGAGCTGGACACCGTGCCGGGGCTGGGCCCGGCCCGGCGCGCGGCGCTGCTGAAGCATTTCGGGTCGCTGCGCAGGATCAAGGCCGCCGGTGTCGACGAGATCGCCGCGCTGCCGGGCTTCGGCCCGCGCACGGCCGCGGCGGTGCTGACCGCGTTGCACGGCGAGCCCGCGGAGAGATCCACGGAAGAACCCACCGAGGAACCTGCCCCGGAGGCCGCTGTGGAAACGGACCGGGCGCCGGCCGGGCAGGGGGCGCAGTGAGCGCGGGCGTGGGCACGGGCGCCGAGCCGTCGGGCATCGAGGTCACCCTGGTGAGCGGGCTGTCCGGGGCCGGCCGCAGCACCGCGGCGAAGGTGCTGGAGGACCTGGGCTGGTTCGTCGTGGACAACCTGCCCCCGGCGCTGATCGCCACGATGGTTGATCTCGGGGCCCGGGCCCGGGGTGAGATCACGCGGATCGCCGTCGTCATGGACGTTCGCAGCCGCGCGTTCACCGCCGACCTGGGCGCCGTCATCAAGGACCTCGACGCCCGCGGCTACAAGCCGCGGCTGCTGTTCCTGGAGGCTTCCGACGCCGTGCTGGTGCGCCGCTTCGAACAGGTGCGCCGCAGTCACCCGCTGCAGGGCGACGGCCGGCTGGTCGACGGGATCACCGCCGAGCGGGAGCTGCTCACCCCGTTGCGGGAGAACGCCGACCTCGTGGTCGACACGTCCACGGTGCCGGTCCCGCAGCTGCGCGCCACCCTGGAGCGCGCGTTCGGCAGCGCCACCGCCCAGGTCACGCGCATCACGCTGGTGTCGTTCGGCTACAAGTACGGCCTGCCGATGGACTCCGACCTCGTGGTGGACGTCCGGTTCCTGCCCAACCCGTTCTGGATCCCCGAGCTGCGCGAGTTCACCGGCCGCGACGAGACCGTGCGCGACTACGTGCTCAGCCAGGACGGCGCGGCGGAGTTCATCGATCGCTACCTCGAGCTCCTGGGGCTGGTCGGCGCCGGGTACCGGCGCGAGGGCAAGCGCTACCTCACGGTGGCCGTGGGCTGCACGGGTGGCAAGCACCGCAGCGTCGCCATCAGCGAGGAGATGGCCCGCAGGCTCGCGGGCTCGGAGGGGGTCACGGTGAACGTCACGCACCGCGACCTGGGGCGCGAATGAACGCGCAGCGACCCCTGGGGCGCGAATGAACGCGCAGCGACCTGGGGCGCGCATGAGAACGGCGGTCGCGCTCGGCGGCGGCCACGGGCTGCACGCCACCCTGTCGGCCCTGCGGCGGCTCACCGACGACGTCACCGCCGTCGTCACGGTCGCCGACGACGGCGGGTCGTCCGGCCGGCTGCGCCGGGAGCTCGGTGTCCTCCCACCCGGCGACCTGCGGATGGCCCTCGCGGCGCTCGCCGCCGACGACGACTCGGGACGTCGCTGGGGCGAGCTCGTGCAGCACCGCTTCGGCGGCACCGGTGCCCTCGCCGGGCACGCGGTCGGCAACCTGCTGCTCGCCGGCCTGATGGAGGTGCTCGGCGACCCGATCGCCGCGCTCGACGAGGTCGCCGCGCTGCTGGGCCTGCGCGGCCGCGTGCTGCCGATGAGTCGTGACCCGCTCGACATCGAGGCCGAGGTCACCGGCCTCGGGTCCCGCGACGGCGCGCTCATCCGGGGCCAGGTGGCGGTCGCGTCCACCCCGGGGCGGGTGCAGCGGGTCTGGCTGCGCCCGGACCGACCTCGGGCCTGCCCGGAAGCACTCGATGCGGTGAAAGCGGCCGACGTTCTGCTGCTCGGCCCCGGCTCCTGGTTCACGAGCGTGATCCCCCATGTGCTGGTGCCGGAGCTGCGCGAGGCGCTCATCGCGTCGCCCGCGCGCCGCATCGTGGTGCTCAACCTGGCGCCGGAGCCGGGGGAGACCGCCGGGTTCTCACCCGAACAGCATCTCGCCGTACTCTCCCAGCACGCCCCGGAGCTGCGGGTCGACGCGGTGATCGCCGACGTCGCCGCCGTCCCGGTGCCCGAGCGGCTGCACGCCGCCGCGGCCGCGATGCTCGCCCCGGGGGGCCGCGTCCACCTGGCGCCGGTCGCCGCGGCCGATCCCGCGGTGCCGCGCCACGATCCCACCGCACTCGCCGACGCCCTCGGCGTCGTGCTCGCGGAGCTGGACACGGACGCCGAGCTGGACACGGACGACCGGGCTGGACACGGACACCGGGCCCTCCACACACCCCCGGCCCGCGCCGGACGGGGCCGCACCCGAGGGGCCCGAAACGAGGAGGTCGAACCCATGGCGATGACCGCGGCGGTCAAGGACGAGCTGAGCAGGCTCGTCGTCACGAAGCCGTGCTGCCGCCGGGCCGAGGTCGCGGCGCTGCTGCGCTTCGCCGGCGGGCTGCACATCGTCGGCGGCCGGGTGGTCGTGGAGGCCGAGGTCGACACCGGTTCGGTGGCGCGGCGGTTGCGCCGCGAGATCCACGACCTGTACGGCCATACCTGCGAGGCCCACGTGATCAGCGCGGGCGGGTTGCGCCGGGGCGCGCGCTACGTGCTCCGGGTGGTGCGCGACGGCGAGGGGCTCGCCCGGCAGACCGGCCTCCTCGATGTCCGCGGCCGGCCGGTGCGGGGCCTGCCGCCGCCCGTCGTGTCCGGCGGGGTGTGCGACGCCGAGGCGGCGTGGCGCGGCGCGTTCCTCGCGCACGGCTCGCTCACCGAGCCCGGTCGCAGCTCGGCCCTCGAGGTCACCTGCCCGGGTCAGGAGGCGGCGATGGCGCTGGTCGGCGCGGCGCGGCGGCTCTCTATCACGGCGAAGTGGCGGGAGGTGCGCGGTGCCGACCGCGTGGTGGTCCGCGACGGCGACGCGATCGGCGCGCTGCTCACCCGCATGGGCGGGCACGAGAGCGTGCTCGCGTGGGAGGAACGGCGGATGCGTCGCGAGGTGCGCGCCACCGCCAACCGGCTCGCCAACTTCGACGACGCCAACCTGCGCCGCTCGGCCCGGGCTGCCGTCGCCGCCGCGGCGCGCGTGCAGCGGGCGCTGGAGATCCTCGGCGAGGATGTCCCCTCCCACCTGCTGGCGGCCGGCAGGCTGCGCGTCGAGCACACCCAGGCGTCGCTCGAGGAGCTGGGCCAGCTCGCCGACCCGCCCATGACGAAGGACGCCGTGGCCGGCCGGATCAGGCGGCTCCTGCACATGGCCGACAAGCGGGCCGCCGACCTGGGCATCCCGGACACCGACTCCGCCGTCACCCCGGAGATGCTCGAGGAGGCCTGACCGCGCGCGGTCCGCGGAGCGCTCAGCGTGGCTTGGCGGCCAGGAACACGTAGCGGTTCAGGCTGAAGAAGGCGGCTTCGCCCAGCGAGGCGAGGTCGTCGAGCCAGGCCTGCACGTACGCGGCGTCGACGTCCGGCCGTCCGGAGACGAACTTCGCGATGAACGGCGCGGTCACGGCGGAGTAGGTGTTCGGGTCGGACCCGACGTTGAGCAGGGGAAGGACCCGGGTCTCGACGGCGGTGAACCCGGCCGCGCGCAGCGCGGGACCGAGGGTCCGTGGCAGGTGCGGGTCCGCGAGGTGCGCGTCCCACGCGGCCAGCACGCGAGCCGTGCGTGCGTCGTCGCGGGAGTGCCAGACGATCGAGTCCCAGTCGGTGTCGAGCAGGAGCACCCGTCCGCCCGGCCGCACCACGCGGTGCAGCTCGGCGAGCGCGGCGGCCACGTCCGTGACGTACTCGAGGACCTGCGTGGCGACGGCCGCGTCCACGCCGCCGTCCGGCAGGGGGAGCGTCGTCGCCGAGCCGGCCGAGATCTCGACGGGAGCGGCGCCGGGTGGCCGCGTCCGCGCGGCGGTGAGCGCGCGCATGTTCTCGCTGGGGTCGACGGCGTGCACCAGGCCGTCCGGGCCGAGCACCGCGGCCATCTCGGTGGCCAGGAAGCCCGGTCCGGCGCCGATGTCCACGACGTGCTCGCCGGGCCGCAGGGCGAGCATCCGCAGCACCTCGCGGCGCTGCCCGACGACGTCCGGGGTGGAGTAGACCACCTCCATCTGGCGGGAGGCGGCGGCATCGAACTGCAGCATGTCGTTCACGGTGACCTCCTGGACGGCGGAACCCAAGGATGCCGCGAAGGCCGCAGGAATCCGATGGATCTCCTGCGAGGTCGAACGTGATCCAGCGCGGCGGGCGGAGCGTGACCACGACGAGCTGCGACTCGGGGTGGGCGCGCTCGCCGACCATCGCCCGGGCGGCGTCCGGCGGGCGGGTGCGGCAGCTGATCAAGCGGGTCTTTCATGGTCATGTCGACACCGCTGCTGTTCGATCTTGATCTGAGAGCCGTGGTGTCGATATGACCATGAAAGCTCGGTTGGCGCGCCGTCCCCGACCCGGACCCGGGCGGCGGACCCACACCAGCGTGCCCCTTGTGGGTTCACCCGGTTCGTGTCGACCCCCGCACCTGGGAACGTGGCCGGATGGGCAGAACTGCCGAATCCCGTGGTTGCGTGGACGGCCGTCCCCGACGCGGGGGCACGGCGTTGGGGGACGAGTCCGTCTCTGCCGGGTGCCTACGCCACTTTCCTGTGGTCCCGAACAGTGAGTGCAGGTGACCATGGACCGAGCTGCGCGAGTGATCGTCGGCAGCCGCTACGCGACCCGGTCGGACGCGAGTTGGTGGCCCTCGACGACATGGTCGGGTTGCCCTTCCTCCCGGACTGTCGAGTTGATCTCAACGCGACGTCCGGTGCTCATCCCGCGGGGATGGATCGGGACCACAGCCAGTCTCCACGCACTCCACGGGGGCGGTCTCGTCAACGACGGGCCTGTGCCCGCGTCGGGGACGGCTGGCAGCGCAACCACGGGGTTCGGTAGCTTCTGCCCACCCCGGCCACGTCCAGAGGCGCGGGTCAGGGCGAACAGGTGGGCTCGCGAGGGGATCCTGCTGATGGGGGTGGTTGCGTGCGCTACGAGTCGGGGACGGCGCGCCCGCGCGACGGTTTCTTGATCAGGTAGACGCGACGATCATCGGAAACCGGGCCCGCTGGGTCCGCCGGCCGAGGGGACCTCGCAGCGTCGACAGGGTCCGCGATGCCCGGCCCGCGATGCCCGGTCCCAGCGACTTGATCGAGTTCGGACTTGCGTTCTTGAACAGACAGCCGGCATGTGGCGGCCGCCGTGGCAGGATCCTGGCGTGGACGACGTGGTTCAGGCGGTTGTCGACCGGGTCGCCACGGCCGCGGCCCGTCACGACGCCACGCAGGAGGACCGGCTCGACCGGTGGCGGGTGCTGGAACCGGATGCCGGCCGGTTCGTCTGGTTCCTCGCACAGGCCGTCGGCGCCCGGAACATCGTGGAGATCGGCACCTCACGCGGCGTCTCCACGCTGTGGCTGGCCGACGCGGCCCGCGCCACCGGCGGCCGGGTGATCAGCTTCGACACGGATCCGGCCGCCCTGCGCGACGCGGCCACGAACCTGGCCGACGCGGGTCTGGCCGGCCATGTCGAGCTGCGGCTGGAGGACGGCGGCACGGGTCTCGCCGCTCTCGGCGAGGGCGAGGTCGACCTGCTCTTCCTCGACGCGGAGCGCACCGAGTACCCGTCGTGGTGGCCGCACCCGGTGCGCGTGCTGCGTCCGGGCGGGGTTCTCGTCGCCGACAACGCTCTTTCCCACCCGGATGAGATCGCGCCGCTGGAAAGGCTGCTCCGCCGGGATCTCACCTCCGTCACGACGATCCCGGTGGGCAAGGGAGAGCTCGTCGCCCGCCGGTCCCGGCCTGCAGAATCGATACAGGGCCTCGGCGTACCGGGCCCGTGACCGGCGACTAGGGTTGATGCCGGTTTGCAGACACGCAGAGGGTGACAGGAGGCGCGCACATGACCGTGCGGGTGGGCGTGAACGGGTTCGGCCGGATCGGGCGCAACTTCTGGCGGGCGGTCGACGCTCAGCGGGCGGCCGGCACCACTGACATCGAGATCGTCGCGGTGAACGACATCACCGACAACGCCACGCTGGCGGGCCTGCTCAAGTACGACTCGATCCTCGGCAGGCTGCCCTACGAGGTGAGCCACACCGACGACGAGATCGTGGTCGACGGCAAGGGCTTCAAGGGCCTGGCCGTGCGTGACCCCGCCGAGCTGCCGTGGAAGGACCTCGGCGTCGACGTCGTGGTCGAGTCCACCGGCATCTTCACCAAGCGGGAGGGCGCCGCCAAGCACCTCGACGCCGGCGCGAAGAAGGTCATCATCTCGGCCCCGGCCACCGGCGCGGACCTCACCGTGGTCATGGGGGTGAACGACTCCGAGTACGACGGGTCGCAGACGGTCATCTCCAACGCGTCCTGCACCACGAACTGCCTCGCGCCGCTCGCGAAGGTGCTCGACGACGCGTTCGGGATCGAGAAGGGTCTGATGACCACGATCCACGCGTACACGCAGGACCAGAACCTGCAGGACGGCCCGCACAAGGACAAGCGCCGCGCCCGTGCCGCCGCCCTGAACGTGGTGCCCACCTCCACCGGCGCCGCCAAGGCGATCGGCCTGGTGCTGCCGCACCTCGACGGCAAGCTCGACGGCTACTCGCTGCGGGTGCCAGTGCCCACCGGTTCGATCACCGACCTCACGGTCGACCTCCGCAAGGAGGCCTCGCTCGAGGAGATCAACGCCGCGTACAAGGCCGCGGCGGAGAGCGGCCCGCTGAAGGGCTTCCTGCGCTACAGCGAGGACCCGATCGTGTCGTCCGACATCGTCACCGACCCGGCGTCCTGCATCTACGACGCGCCGATCACCAAGGTCATCGGCAACCAGGTGAAGGTGTTCGGCTGGTACGACAACGAGTGGGGCTACTCGAACCGCCTGGTCGACATCACGGACCTGGTGGCCTCGAAGCTGTGAAGACGCTCGACGACCTGCTCACCGAGGGCGTGTCGGGGCGGACCGTGCTGGTCCGCTCCGACCTGAACGTGCCGCTCGACGGGGCGAGGATCACCGACGACGGCCGGATCCGCGCCTCGGTGCCCACGGTGCAGAAGCTCCGGGACGCGGGGGCGCGGGTGGTCATCACCGCGCACCTGGGCCGGCCCAAGGGCGGACCGGATCCGAAGTTCTCCCTCGCCCCGGTCGCCGGGCGGCTCGGTGAGCTGCTCGGCGCCGAGGTCACCCTCGCCGACCACGGCGAGGAGGCGCAGGCGGCCGTCGGAGCGCTGGGCAGCGACGACGGGGACGGCGGGGTCGTGCTGCTGGAGAACATCCGCTTCGACCCCCGCGAGACGTCCAAGAGCGACGACGAGCGCGGGGCGCTCGCCCACGAGCTCGCCGCGCTCACCGGGGCGAACGGTGCGTTCGTCTCCGACGGGTTCGGCGTCGTGCACCGCAAGCAGGCCTCCGTCTACGACGTGGCGCAGGACCTGCCGGCCTACGCGGGCGGGCTGGTGCTCGCCGAGGTCGAGGTGCTGCGGAAGCTCACCGAGTCGCCGCAGCGGCCCTATGCCGTCGTGCTCGGCGGCTCGAAGGTCTCCGACAAGCTGGCGGTGATCGAGGCGTTGCTGCCGAAGGTCGACGCGCTCCTGGTCGGCGGGGGCATGTGCTTCACGTTCCTCGCGGCCCAGGGCTACGGCGTGGGCGACTCGCTCCTGGAACGCGACCAGATCGACGTCTGCCGCAAGCTCCTGGAGACCGGGAAGATCGTGCTGCCGTCCGACGTGGTGGTGGCCGACGACTTCTCGGCCGACGCGAAGACGCAGACGGTGGGCGCCGACGCGATCCCGGACGCGTGGAAGGGCCTCGACATCGGACCCGAGTCGGTGGCGACGTTCGCCGAGGTGCTCGGCCGCGCGGCCACCGTGTTCTGGAACGGCCCGATGGGCGTGTTCGAGCTGGCCCCGTTCGCCGAGGGCACGCGCGGGGTGGCGCAGGCCATCGTCGACGCGAAGGCGTACAGCGTGGTGGGCGGGGGTGACTCCGCGGCCGCGGTGCGGGCGCTCGGCCTCCCCGAGGACGGGTTCTCGCACATCTCCACCGGCGGCGGGGCGTCGCTGGAGTACCTGGAGGGCAAGTCCCTCCCTGGCATCGCGGTCCTGGAGAAGTAGCCATGGCGCAAGCCGCTCGATCGCCGGCAACTGGAAGATGAACTGCAACCACCTCGAGGCGCTCGCGCTGGTGCAGAAGATTGCCTTCGCACTGCCGGAGAAGTACTTCGACAAGGTCGAGGTGGCGGTCCTGCCGCCGTTCCCCGACATCCGCTCGGTGCAGACTCTCATCGACGGCGACAAGCTCCTGCTCGTGCACGGCGCGCAGGACCTCTCGCCGCACGACTCCGGCGCCTACACCGGCGACGTCTCCGGCGTCATGCTCGCGAAGCTGGGTTGCCGCTACGTCGTCATCGGGCACTCCGAGCGCCGCGAGATCCACGGCGAGGACGACGCCCTGGTCAACCGCAAGGTGCACGCGGCGGTGAAGCACGGGATCGTGCCGATCCTCTGCGTGGGGGAGAACCTGGAGGTGCGGGAGGCCGGCGAGCACGTCGCCCACACCACCCGCCAGGTCACCGCGGCGCTGGAGAAGGTGCAGAGCCAGCACGCGCAGACCCTCGTGATCGCCTACGAGCCGGTGTGGGCGATCGGCACCGGGCGCGTGGCGAGCGCGGCCGACGCGCAGGAGGTGTGCGCGGCGATCCGCGAGGCGGTGTCCGCCAAGTACGGCGAGGCCATCGGTGCGAGCGTCCGGGTGCTCTACGGCGGCTCGGTGAAGGCGAAGAACGTGGGCGAGATCGTGGCCGAGAAGGACGTCGACGGGGCACTCGTCGGCGGTGCCAGCCTGGACGCCGACGAGTTCGCGCAGCTCTGCGCGATCGCGGCGGGCGGGCCGCTGCCGTAACCAAGTCGTCAGTGGATACGAGTGGTCCAGAGCGCGTATCCACTGACGACCCCCGGCGGGCGCCGAGTGCCATCGCTGTACTCTCGGTATCCCGGCACAGTCGGTCGGAGCGCGCGAGCAATTCGGGAATGAGGATCGGATGGAACTGGCACTGCAGATCGTGCTGATCATCTCCAGCGTGCTGCTCGTGCTGCTGATCCTGCTCCATCGCGGTCGCGGTGGTGGCCTCTCCAGCCTGTTCGGCGGCGGGGTGCAGTCCAGCTTGTCCGGGTCGAGCGTGGTCGAGAAGAACCTCGACCGGCTCACGCTGTTCGTCGGCGCGATCTGGGTGATCGCGATCATCGGCACCGGGCTGCTGGTCCGGGTCGGGGTCTGAGGAGGCAAAGGGATGTCCGGCGGCAATGCGATCCGTGGCACCCGCGTGGGGGCCGGTCCGATGGGTGAGTCCGAGCGGGGGGAAACCGCGCCGCGCTCGCGTATCCCGTACTTCTGCGCGAACGGCCACGTCACCACCCCGTCGTTCGCCAACGAGGCAGACATTCCCGAGTCGTGGGACTGCCCGCGCTGTGGGCTGCCCGCAGGCCGGGATGGGGAGAACCCGCCCGCGCCGCCGCGCACCGAGCCGTACAAGACCCACCTCGCGTACGTGAAGGAGCGCCGCAGCGACACCGACGGCGCGGCCATCCTCGAGGAGGCGCTGAGCCGCCTCCGCGCCTCCCGAGAGCTCTGAGGGTCGCACTAGCGGCCCAGCGCGGCCACCTGCTGGTCGAACGCCACCACCAGCTGTGCGGCGGTGGTGCCGGCCGGCACGGCGGAGGCCGCCAGGGTGACGAGCCGGCCGTCGTGTGTCGCGGCGGCGAACACGTTGTCGCCCTGGTAGCGACACACGAAGCCGGTGGTGCCGGCCGGTGCCCGTGACCCGTCCTTGCAGAGCTCGGCCACGGTGTCGAGGGTGGTGGCCGTGTCCTGGGTGACGTCCACGGCCAGGAACGCCGGGCCCTCGGCCGGCCGCGGGGTGCCGGAGGGGTCGTAGACGCAACGGGTGTCGCTCGCCGTGCTCGCGTCCGGCGTCCAGACCAGGCCCGTGGTTGCTTTCAGCGCGCTCGTGTCGAGCAGGCACGCGGCGGGTGGCGGCGGGGGTGGAGGCGGCGGCGCGGGGGGAGCGGGTGCGTCGGCCGCCGAGCACGCGCTCAGGGACGCCGCCACGACCGTCGCACCCACGAGAGCCACGCCCCACTTCCACACGGTCACACTCTCCCACGCGGTCGGAGCGCGCTTCGGGGCCATACTGCTGGACGGATCCACAGGCCTTGGAGGTCGCGATGACCCGATGGACGTTGCCTTCCGACAAGATCCCCAGCGCGTGGTTCAACGTCGCGCCCCACCTGCCGAAGCCGGTCGACCCGCCGCTGCATCCGGTCACCCGTCAGCCGGTGGGGCCGGACGACCTGGCGCCGCTCTTCCCGATGGCCCTGATCGGCCAGGAGGTGTCGACGGAGCCGTGGATCGACGTGCCCGGCGAGGTGCTCGACATCCTTCGGCTCTGGCGGCCCACGCCGCTGGTGCGGGCCGTGCGGCTCGAGCGCGCGCTGGGCACGCCGGCGCGCATCTACTTCAAGGACGAGTCGGGGTCGCCCGCCGGCAGCCACAAGCCCAACACCGCGGTGCCGCAGGCGTTCTACAACGCCCAGGAGGGCGTCACGCGGCTGTCCACCGAGACCGGCGCGGGGCAGTGGGGCACCGCGCTCGCGTTCGCCTGCGCCCAGTTCGACCTCGAACTGCAGGTCTACATGGTGCGGGCGTCCTACGAGCAGAAGCCGTACCGCCGGGTGGCCATGGAGATGTGGGGTGGGTCGGTGGTCGCCTCACCGGTCGACCACCCGGAGCACCCCGGCTCGCTGGGCAGCGCGATCTCCGACGCGGTCCGCGACTGCGTCTCCCGCGCCGACACCCACTACGCGCTGGGCTCCGTCCTCAACCACGTGCTGCTGCACCAGACCGTGATCGGGCTGGAGGCCAGGGAGCAGCTGGAGCTCGCGGGGGAGCGGCTGCCCGACGTCGTGATCGCGCCGTGCGGCGGTGGTTCGAACCTCGGCGGGATCGCCTTCCCGTTCGTGCCCGACGCCGCGGTGCAGCTGCTGGCCGTCGAGCCGACCTCGTGCCCGACCCTGACCCGGGGGCGGTTCGACTACGACTTCGGCGACACCGCGGGCCTCACCCCGCTGCTGCCGATGTACACGCTGGGGCACGACTTCGTGCCGCCGTCGATCCACGCCGGCGGGCTGCGCTACCACGGCGACTCACCACTGGTCTCCGCGCTCGTGCGCGACGGCCGGATGGAGGCGGTCGCGTACCCGCAGGGGAAGGTGTTCGAGGCGGCCGTGCAGTTCGCCCGCGCGGAGGGCAAGATCGCGGCCCCGGAGGCCGCCCACGCGATCCGGGCCACGATCGACGAGGCCCTGGCCGCGAAGGAGACCGGGGAGGAGCGGGTGATCCTCTTCAACTACTGCGGCCACGGCTTCCTGGACATGTCCGCCTACGACGACTACCTGCACGGCAGGCTCCCGGAGGAGCAGGGCTGACGCAGCTGCACGTGAGCCATCAGCATTGTGGCTCCATAGTGCTGGCTGAAGGCCCTCAGAACAGCGTTATGGATCCATGGTGAGGGGGAGGGCGTTCAGGAGCGTGCCTGGGCCCACCGTCTTGGCGCCCCTGTCGTGCACTCGTTCGCGTAGACCGCGGTCGGCCGTCACCACGATGACCGGGCTGCCGCTGCCGTCCGTGGCCAGGTCGGCTGCCAGGGCCGCGATCGTGGAGTCGCCGTCGGCGCGGGCGCGGACGACCAGGAGCCGCGGGTGGGTCGGCAGGTCCTCGACCCGGGCGGCGACCCCTTCCAGCACGAGGTGCACGTGCAGCTCGGCGCCCGGGTGGCCGAACGCCTCGGCCAGCCCGGCCCGGTCGACCGTGAGCGCCGCCGCGAGGCGACCGGCCAGCCGGCGGGCCGCGCCCTCCCGGTCACGCCACCAGCCGTCGGGGCGTGAGCCCACCACGTTCGCGCCGTCCACCAGGACCTGCACCATCGGCTAGCCGATCGGCGGCACGAGGTCGCGGGGCAGCTTGGCCGCCGCGGCCCGGTCGATCAGCCACCGGGTGCGCCGCCTGCCCTGCGCGCCGGCCGCGGGGATCGCCACCTCACCGGCCCCGCTGAGCGCCATCGCCACGGCCGCCGCCTTCGACTCACCGGTCGTCATGATCCAGACCTCCGCGGCGCGCCGGATCGCGGGCAGGGTCAGCGACACCCGGGTCGGGGGCGGCTTCGGGCAGCCGTGCACGGCCACGACCGTGCGCTCGGTCTCGTAGACGGCGGGGGAGTGCGGGAACACCGACGCGGTGTGCCCCTCGCCGCCCATGCCGAGCATGAGCACGTCGAACGACGGCACCGGGCCGTGGTCCTCGGGCCGGGCCGCGCGCCGGAGCGCCTCGGCGTACTCCTCCGCGGCGGCGTCGGCGCCCGCCGGCCCGGTGCCGGTGTCGGCGCCCATCGCGAAGACCTTCGCCTGATCCACCGGGACGTGGTCGAGCAGCGCGGCGCGGGCCTGCGTCTCGTTGCGCTCCGGGTCGCCGGGCGGCAGGAACCGCTCGTCGCCCCAGTAGAACTCGACCTGCCCCCAGTCGACGGCGTCGCGGGCCACGGAGGCACGCAGCTGTTCCAGCACCGCGATCCCGGTGCCGCCGCCGGTGAGCACGATCTTGGGCGTGGTGCCGGCCGCCTGCAGGTCGACGAGCTTGGTGACCAGGCGGGCGGCCACCGCCCCGGCGAGCACGTCCGGGTTGGCGTGGACCGCGACGTCGGGGGACGCCATCTCAGGCGCCGCCCAGCACGGGCACCTTGACCGGGGTGCGTCCGCGGGTGATGCGCCCGATGCCGGTGAGCGCTTCGCCGTAGATCTCGTCGGGGTCGAGCCTGCGCAGCTCCTCGGCGAGGCAGTCGCGCACCTCGCGGCGGGCGAGCGCGACGAGGCGGTCCGGCTGCCCGGGCTGGCGCAGCGTGCCCACCTTGCCGTCCGGGCGCACCAGCTCCACCGGCCCGGACCGGCGGTCCAGCCGCACCGTGACGAGCCCGGCGCCGCTCTCCGCGGGTGAGCGCTTGACCTTGGCGTCCAGCCGCACCGCGAGCCAGCCGGCCAGCAGGTCGGTGGACGGCGAGATGCTCTCGCCGGAGACGACTGCGCCGGTGACCGGCTCGTGCGGGGGTGCGTCGAGCGCGGTGGCGAGCAGGGCGCGCCACAGCGTGAGGCGGGTCCAGGTGAGGTCGGTGTCGCCGGCGACGTGGTTGGCGCGGCGCTGCTCGAACGACTTCAGCGGGTTCTTCGACGACAGCGCGTCGGTGATGCGGCGCTGCGCGAGCTTCCCGACCGCGTGCTCGGACGGCACCGCCGGCGCCTCGGCGGGCCACCAGGCGACGACGGGCGCGTCGGGCAGCAGCAGCGGGATCACCATGCCGGCCGCGGCGTCGTCGTTGGCGAGCGGACCGTACCCGCGCAGGACGATCACCTCGCTCGCCCCGGCGTCGCCGCCGACGCGGATCTGCGCGTCCAGCCGGGCGGCCGCCCGGCGCTGGCCGCGCGCCAGCACGATCACCCGGCACGGGTGCTCGCGGCTGGCCGAGTTGGCCGCCGCGATCGAGTCCTCGATGTCGGCGCCGTCGTCGGTGATGATCACGAGTGTCAGCACCCGGCCGAGGGCGAGCACGCCACCGCGCTCGCGCAGCTCGACGATCTTGCGGTTCACCGCCGAGGTGGTGCTCGACGGAAGGTCGACGATCATGTGCGCCTCCCGCGCTCGGTAGGTGTGTTCACGGCCGCCGCCAGGTGCGGCCGGTGCGGCCGAGCATGGCGTTCGCCGAGTCGGGCCCCCAGCTGCCCGCGGGGTAGGGGTCGGGGCCGTGCGTCAGCGAGTGCCAGTGGTCGATGACCGGGTCCAGGATCTCCCAGGACCGCTCCACCTCGGCGTTCACGGGGAACAGCGACGGCTCGCCGAGGAGCACGTCGAGGATCAGCCGCTCGTAGGCCTCCGGCGAGGCCTCGGTGAACGCGGTGCCGTAGCCGAAGTCCATCGTGACGTCGCGGACCTCCATCTGGCTGCCCGGCACCTTGGACCCGAACCGCATGGTGACGCCTTCGTCCGGCTGCACGCGGATGACCAGCGCGTTCTGCCCGAGCTCCTCGGTCATCGTGGCGTCGAACGGCAGGTGCGGGGCCCGCTTGAAGATCACCGCGATCTCGGTGACGCGCCGGCCGAGGCGCTTGCCCGTGCGCAGGTAGAACGGCACACCTGCCCAGCGGCGGGTGTCGACCTCGCAGGTGATGGCCGCGAACGTCTCGGTGCGGGAGTTGGGGTCGAAGCCCTCCTCCTCGGTGAGGCCGTTCACCAGCTCGCCGCCCTGCCAGCCACCGGTGTACTGGCCGTGTGCCGTGGTCTCGGCGAGCGGCCCCACGAGCTTGGTTGCGTTGAGGGTCTTGATCTTCTCGGCCCGCAGCTCGTCGGAGGAGAACGACACCGGCTCCTCCATCGCGGTGAACGCGAGCAGCTGCAGCAGGTGGTTCTGGATGACGTCGCGGGCGGCGCCGATCCCGTCGTAGTAGCCGGCGCGCCCGCCGAGGCCGATGTCCTCGGCCATCGTGATCTGCACGCTGTCGACGTAGTGGCTGTTCCAGATCGGTTCGAACAGCTGGTTGGCGAAGCGCAGCGCCAGGATGTTCTGCACCGTCTCCTTGCCGAGGTAGTGGTCGATGCGGAACACCGAGTCCTCGGGGAAGACGTCGTTGACGATCTCGTTGAGCTCGATCGCCGACTGCAGGTCGTGCCCGAACGGCTTCTCGATGACGACCCGGCGCCAGCCCTCGCCGTCCTGCTTCGCGAGGCCGGAGCGGGCGAGCTGCTTCAGCACCACCGGGAACGCCCCCGGGGGGATCGACAGGTAGAACGCGTGGTTGCCGCCGGTGCCGCGCTCGCGGTCGAGCGCCTCGACGGTCTGCTCGAGCCGGTCGAACGCGTCGTCGTCGTCGAAGCTGCCCGGCACGAACCGGAAGCCCTCGGCGAGCCGGTCCCACACGGTCTGGCGGAACGGGGTGCGGGCGTGCTGCTTGACCGCGTCGTGCACGACCTGGCCGAAGTCCTGGTCGGCCCAGTCGCGGCGGGCGAAGCCGGTGAGGGCGAAGCCCGGCGGCAGCAGGCCGCGGTTGGCGAGGTCGTAGATGGCGGGCATGAGCTTCTTGCGCGACAGGTCGCCGGTGACCCCGAAGATGACCAGGCTGCACGGTCCCGCGATTCGCGGGAGCCGCTTGTCCCGCGGATCGCGCAGTGGGTTGGTCCACCCCACTGCCGCGGACGTGGCGGCGCTCATCTGTCTCCTCGCTCGGCTTGATGAGATTGCTCGGCTTGCGGGGATCATTTCAGGTCTCCTAGAGCTGCTGCACGGCGCGCGCCAGGGTGACCAGGCCTGCCACCCGGTCGGTGAAGTGCAGCCGGAGCACGGGCCGGCCGCGGTCGGCCAGCGCGGCGGCGTCGGTGGCCGCGAGCGCCTGCTGCACGGCGTCGAGGGCGGCGGCGGCCTCCGGGCGCAGGCCCGGGTCGTCCGGGTCGGCCGTGAGCTGGCAGATCCGCGTGTGGGGCGGGCCGCCTTTGGCGTGCTGGCCGCTGCCGGGCAGGCAGCGCGGCGCCCACCCGAACGTGGTGGGCAGCCCGGTGCGGCGGGTCAGCTCGGCGCGCAGGACGGCGGCGGAGGCGTCCTCGATCCGGTCGAGGTAGGCGTGCACGGCGAGGTGCGCGGCCCCGTCCGCGAGGAGGGCGCGCAGCGCGTCGGCGACGGTGGCCGTGCCTTCGGGCAGCCAGTCGCCGGCATGGACCTCCACGGACCCCTCGGTGAACGCGGGGGCGTGCTCCGCCGGTGCCGGCGTGTCCCGGGCGTCGGGCCGGTCGGTGGGATCGAGGTCGAGCAGGTGGGCCGCCACCGCCACGGCGTGTTGCCAGGTGACCATCTGCTCCACGGCCGATCCGTCCGTGGCGATCGCGGCGCCGTCGACGTCGCCGATCCCGACGGACGGCAGGTCGCCCCACTCGGGGGCGTCCGGACCCTCCACGAGCACCGGCAGCGGGCCTTGCCCGTCCTTGCCGAGGCCGCCGGCGACCAGCTGCGCGACCCACTCCGCCAGCGCGGGCGTGTCGGGCCCGGCGAGCGCGACCGCGGGGGCGGAGGCGAGCAGCGCGCCGAGCGTCAGGGCCGGGTCGGTGTCGGCGATCCCGTCCCGGGCCGCGGTCGCCTCGGCGAGCACGGCCCCGACGTCGACGCCCGCGAGCCCGGCGGGCACGAGCGCGTACGCCGTGAAGGCCGCCCACGGTCCGTCGACGTCGTCGGGCCCGAGGACGACCACGGTGCCGTCGGCGACCGCGTCGGCCGGCAGCAACGGCCCGTCCGGCGCGGTGACGACCACGGTGTGCGCGTGCGCGTGCAGGCCCTCGGCGCGGAAGGCGGCGTGGACGGTGTCGCGCAGCAGCCGCAGCGGCTCCGGGTCCTCGCCGGGCGGCGCCGCCACGACGAGCACGGTGGCGGCGAGCTCGCCCGCGAGCGCGTCGGCCACCTGCGGCGGATCGGTGGTGTCCAGGACGACCAGGCGCGGGTCGGACCCGGTGAGGGCCTCGGCGGCGACGCCGGTGCCGCCCGTGGTGGCGAGCAGCACGCGGATCTGCCCGGCCACCCGCCGCTGCTCCGCGAGCGCCGCGATCTCGCCGACCAGCGGCCGTGCCCCGCGCACCGCGCCGGTCCAGCCGGGCCGGGCGACGTGGGGCCACAGCGCAGGGTCGCCGTCGGCGACGCGAGCTGCGACGCCGTCCCCGACCAGCCGGGCGAGCACCTCGGCGTGCTCCTCGGCGAGGCTGGGCGGCACCGGTCGCGCGCTCACGGCGTGCGTCCCCCTCCTGGCCTGCTTAGCGGGCCTGTTCCAGCTGCGCGGTGACGGTGTCGCCGAGCTCGCTCCACGACTTCTCGAACTTGTCGACGCCCTCGTCCTCCAGCACCCGGAACACGTCGGAGAGGTCGATCCCGACCCGCTCCAGCGCGTCGAACACCTCCTGGGCCTCGGCGGCGGTGCCGGTGACGCGGTCGCCCTGCACCTCGCCGTGGTCGGCGAAGGCGAACAGCGTCTTCTCCGGCATCGTGTTCACCGTGTCGGCCACGACGAGCTCGGTGACGTAGAGCGTGTCGGAGTACTCCGGGTTCTTCACGCCGGTGGAGGCCCAGAGCGGCCGCTGCGGCCGGGCGCCCTTCGCCTCGAGCGCCACCCACCTCTCGGAGGAGAACACCTCCTGGAAGGCGGCGTAGGCCAGGCGCGAGTTCGCGACGCCCGCCTTGCCGCGCAGAGCGAGCGCGTCGTCGGAGCCGAGCGCCTCCAGCCGCTTGTCGATCTCGGTGTCGACGCGGGAGACGAAGAAGCTCGCCACGGAGGCGATGCCCGCGAGCTGGTGCCCGTTGGCCGCGGCCTGCTCCAGCCCGTCGAGGTAGGCGCCCATCACGGCCCGGTAGCGCTCGACCGAGAAGATGAGGGTGACGTTCACGCTCACGCCCTCGGCGAGCGCGCGGGTGATCGCCGGCAGGCCGGCCTCGGTGGCCGGGATCTTGACCAGCAGGTTGGGCCGGTCCACGGCCTTCCACAGGTCGAGCGCCTGGGCGACGGTGCCCTCGGTGTCGCGGGCGAGGCCGGGGTCGACCTCGAGCGAGACCCGGCCGTCCACCCCGTTCGTGGTCTCCCACGTGCCGCTGAAGACGTCGCAGGCCTGCTGGACGTCGGCCACGGTGATCTCGCGCACCGCGTCCTCGACGGGCGCGCCGCGCGCGGCCAGCTCGCGGACCTGGGCGTCGTAGGCATCACCCTTCGCCAGGGCGGCCGCGAAGATCGTGGGGTTGGTGGTGACCCCGACGACGTGCTTGTCGGTGATCAGCCCCCGCAGGTTGCCGCTGTTCAGGCGCTCGCGGGACAGATCGTCCAGCCAGATGGAGACGCCTGACTCGGCCAGCTGCCGGAGTCGCTCGTTGCTCATGTCTTGCTCCTCCTCAGGAGATGTTGGCCAGGCTGCGCTTCGCGGCGGCCACCACGTTCTCCGTGGTGAAGCCGAACTCGCGGAACAGGGTCTGGTAGTCGGCGCTCGCGCCGAAGTGCTCGATGGAGACGTTCTCGCCCGCATCACCCGTGAAGCGGTGCCACGGCTGCGCGACGCCGGCCTCGACACTCACCCGGGCGCGCACCGCCGCGGGCAGGACCGACTCGCGGTAGGCCTCGTCCTGCTCGTCGAACCACTCGACGCACGGCATGGACACCACCCTCGTGGCAACGCCGTCGGCCTCGAGCACCTTCCGCGCCTCGGCCGCGATCTGCAGCTCCGAGCCGGTGGCGATCAGGATCACCTGCGGCGTGCCGGAGGAGGCGTCCGCGAGCACGTACCCGCCGCGAGCGACGCCCTCGGCGGAGGTGCCCTCGAGCACCGGCAGGTTCTGCCGGGTGAGCGCAAGGCCCTTCGGGCCCTCGGGACGCTCCAACGTGGCGCGCCAGGCGTGCGCGGTCTCGTTGGCGTCGCCGGGACGGATCATCGAGAGGCCCGGGATGGCCCGCAGCGCGGCCAGGTGCTCGATGGGCTGGTGGGTGGGGCCGTCCTCGCCGAGCCCGATCGAGTCGTGCGTCCAGACGTAGACGACGCTCGACTGCATGACCGCCGCGAGGCGCACCGACGGGCGCATGTAGTCGCTGAACACGAGGAACGTGCCGCCGTAGGGGCGGGTGGGCCCGTGCAGGGCGATGCCGTTGAGGATGGCGCCCATCGCGTGCTCGCGGACCCCGAAGTGCAGGGTGCGTCCGTACGGGTGGGCGTTCCACATCTTCGTGGCGGTGGAGGTGGGGCCGAACGAGTCGGCGCCCTCCATCGTGGTGTTGTTGCTCTCGGCGAGGTCGGCCGAGCCGCCCCACAGCTCGGGCAGCACATCGGCGAGGGACTTGAGCACCTCGCCGGACGCCTTGCGGGTGGCGAGCCCCTTGGCGTCGGGCTCCCACACCGGGAGGGCCTTCTCCCAGCCCACCGGCAGGTCGCGGCCCAGCACGCGGGCCAGCAGCTCCTTGCGCTCGGGCTCGCGGGCGGCCCAGGCGTCGAAGGTGGTGGTCCAGGCCCCGTGGGCCTCCCGGCCGCGGTCGACCACCTTGCGCGCGTGCGCGAGCACCTCGTCGGTGACCTCGAAGGTCTGTTCGGGATCGAAGCCGAGGACCTTCTTGACCTCCGCCACCTCGTCGGCGCCCAGCGCCGAGCCGTGGGCCTTGCCGGTGTTCATCTTGTTCGGCGCGGGGAAGCCGATCACGGTGCGCAGCTGGATGAACGACGGGCGCGTGGTCTCGGCCCGCGCGTTCTCCAGGGCCTCGAGGATGCCGGTGACGTTCTCCCCGCCCTCGACGACCTGCACGTGCCAGCCGTACGCCTCGTAGCGCTTCGCGGTGTCCTCGGACAGCGCGATCGTGGTGTCGTCCTCGATGGAGATCTTGTTGTCGTCGTAGATCACCGTGAGGTTGCCGAGCTGCTGGTGCCCGGCCAGCGACGACGCCTCGGAGGTGACGCCCTCCTCGATGTCGCCGTCGGAGGCGATGACGTAGATCTGGTGGTCGAACGGGCTCTCGCCGGGGGCGGCGTCGGGGTCGAACAGGCCGCGCTCGCGGCGGGCGCCGATGGCCATGCCGACGGCCGAGGCGAGGCCCTGCCCCAGCGGGCCCGTGGTGATCTCCACGCCCCGGGTGTGGCGGTGCTCGGGGTGGCCGGGGGTCTGGGAGCCCCACGTGCGCAGCGCCTTGAGGTCGTCGAGCTCGAGGCCGTAGCCGGCCAGGTACAGCTGGATGTAGAGGGTGAGGCTGGAGTGGCCCGCGGACAGCACGAACCGGTCGCGACCGATCCAGTCGGCGTCGCTCGGGTCGTGCCGCATGACGCGCTGGAAGAGTGTGTAGGCCAGCGGCGCAAGGCTCATCGCTGTGCCGGGGTGGCCGTTGCCCACCTTCTGCACGGCGTCGGCGGCCAGCACCCGGACCGTGTCGACGGCCCGGCGGTCCAGGTCGGTCCAGTCATCCGGGACGCTCGCACGGGTGAGAGTCTCGATGTCGATGTCGGCCACAGCTCTTCCCTCGGCTCGGGTGGGGATATGCGGGCGGTTCGCCTCGACGCGACCGCTCAGCGCTGACTCGCTCACCGGCCAGCCTAGTCACGTCGGAGCAGCTCATGTGATCGCGAGGCGCCGGTCGGCCGGGGTCTACCCGGCCGAGGGGTCCGGCATGCGCCGGTCTACCATCGACAAGCCGTAGAACTCGGGCACGTCGAGTTCCCCACCATGCGGATCGAGGTTGTGCCGGTGACTCTGCCCGTGTCCCGCTCGGGCCACCCAGCGCAGGGTGCCCCCCGTGCCCGGCAGGGCGGCTGGGAGCGGTTTCGGGACACCGTGCGCGCCTATCTCGGGCTCACGAAGACGCGGATCATCGAGCAGCTGCTCGTGGTCACGGTGCCGGCCATGTTCCTCGCCGAGCGCGGTGTGCCGTCGGTGTGGCTGATCGTCGCCACGCTGCTGGGTGGTGCCATGGCCGCGGCCAGTGCGCACGCCCTCAACTGCGTGGTGGACGCCGACATCGACGCCGTGATGAAGCGCACCAAGCGCCGGCCGCTGGCCAACGGGCAGGTGCCCACCCGGCACGCACTGGTGTTCGGGCTCGTGCTCGGTGTGCTCTCGGCGGTGTGGCTCGGGCTCACCACCAACTGGCTGGCAGCGGGCCTCTCGGTGTCCGCCATCGCGTTCTACGTGCTCGTCTACACGCTCCTGTTGAAGCGCCGCACCTCGCAGAACATCGTGTGGGGCGGCGCCGCGGGCTGCATGCCGGTGGTGATCGGCTGGGCCGCGGTCACCGGGTCCGTCGAATGGCCCGCCCTGGTGATGTTCGGCGTCATCTTCTTCTGGACGCCGCCGCACTTCTGGGCGCTCGCGATGCGCTACCGGGAGGACTACGCCGCGGCGAAGGTCCCGATGCTCCCCGTGGTGGCCCCGCCGCAGGAGGTGTCGCGGCGCATCGTCATCTACTCGTGGGTGATGGCCGCGTGGTCGCTGCTGCTGCTCCCGTCCACCTCGTGGATCTACGCCGCCGTCGCCGCGCTGGGTGGCACCTGGTTCGTCCTGCAGGCCCACCGCCTGCACCGCGGCGTGCTGGCCGGGGTGGAGACGCGACCGATGCGCCTGTTCCACCTCTCGAACATGTACCTTTGCTGCCTCTTCGCGGCGATCGCCGTGGACGCCGCGATCGGCCTCCCGGTCCTCTCGCTGTAGCCGGGCACGCGGCGCCGAGCGGCGTCGCACACCGAACTCCGCGCCCGCACATCGACCGCAGCCGATGTGCGAGCGCGGACCGGGGGTTACTTCGAGATCATCCCGTGCGGGTCGATCACGTACTTCCGTGCGGCGCCCTTGTCGAACTCCTGATAGCCGCGCGGGGCGTCCTCGAGCGGGATGACGGTGGCGTTGACCGCCTTCGCGATCTGGGCCTTGCCGTGCAGGATGCTCATCATCAGCCCGCGGTTGTACTTCAGCACCGGGCACTGGCCGGTGGTGAAGGAGTGGCTCTTCGCCCAGCCCAGCCCGAGGCGGACCTTGAGCGTGCCTTCCTTCGCCTCGGCGTCGGCGGCGCCCGGGTCGCCGGTGACGTAGAGGCCGGGGATGCCGAGCCGCCCGCCGGCGCGGGTCAGCGACATCACGGAGTTGAGCACCGCGGCGGGTTGCTCGCTCGCGCCCGCGCCGTGTCCGGAGGCCTCGAAGCCCACGGCGTCGACCGCGCAGTCCACCTCGTTGGTGCCGAGGATCTCCGCGATCTGGTCCTCCAGCGTCGCGTCGAGGGAGACGTCGATCGTCTCGCAGCCGAACGAGCGGGCCTGTTCGAGCCGCTGCTTGTTGAGGTCCCCGACGATGACGACGGCGGCGCCGAGGAGCTGCGCCGAGTGCGCCGCGGCGAGCCCGACCGGCCCCGCACCCGCCACGTAGACGGTCGACCCGGTGGTGACGCCGGCCGTGTAGGCGCCGTGGTAGCCGGTGGGGAAGATGTCCGACAGCATCGTCAGGTCGAGGATCTTCTCGAGCGCCTGGTTGCGGTCGGGGAACTTCAGGCAGTTGAAGTCGGCGAACGGGACCATCACGTACTCGGCCTGCCCGCCTTCCCAGCCGCCCATGTCGACGTAGCCGTAGGCCGATCCGGCCCGGGCCGGGTTCACGTTGACGCAGACCCCGGTCTGCCCTTCCCGGCAGTTGCGACAGCGCCCGCACGCGATGTTGAACGGCACCGAGACGATGTCCCCGACGTTGAGGAACTGGACGTCCTCGCCCTTCTCGATGATCTCCCCGGTGATCTCGTGGCCGAGTGTCTGTCCGGCCGGCGCGGTGGTGCGGCCGCGCACCATGTGCTGGTCCGACCCGCAGATGTTCGTGGCGACATTGCGCAGGATGACCCCGTGCACCGCCTTCTGGGAGATCCCCTTGTCCTTCGCGACGTCAGCGGGTACTTCGAGCTTCGGCGGGTCGTGGTCCTCCACGGCGACCCGGCCCGGCTCCTTGTAGACGACGATCCTGTTTCCACCCATTCGTGATCCACCTCACTGTTTGCCCCCTCTCTCGGTCCTACTCCCGGCCGGCCGAGGTCACAAGACGGCCATAAGGCCCCATCGGGATGATCGAGCTGCGTGACCACGACTTCCGCATAGGCTGACGAGACAGCCCGGCCGGTCCGGGACGTGCGACGGCGAGCCCGGTGCGGTGAGGATCTGGGACGGATCGGGAGAGCGGAGGTCGTCGTGGCGGCTCGCAGACCGGCTCGGCAGCGCTCGGCCCGGGCGGTGCGAAGAGCGACCGCCAGGTTGGTGGTCGCCGCGTCGATCGCGGGCACGAGTTGGCTGGTGGCGCGCGAGCTGGCCCGGCGGGAGCTACGCGGCTACGGCTCCGAGCAGGCCGCGCTGCGCCGGGTGGCCACGCTGGTGGCGCGGGCGGCCGAGCCGGAGGACGTGTTCGCGGCGGTGGTCGCGGAGGTCGGGCGGCTGCTCCCCGCCGAGCAGACGCTGGTGAACCGCTACGACCCGGACGGCGGCGCGAGCACGGTCATGGGCTCGTGGGCGCGGCCGGGTGTCATCCTGCCGTTCCCGGTCGGGACGCGCTGGCACCTCGGCGGGCGGAACGTCACCACGCTCGTGATGGAGACCGGGCGGGCGGCGCGGATCGGTGATTACCGCGAGGCGGCGGGTGAGTCCTCCGGCATGGCGCTGCGCCGGGGTATCCGCTCGTCGGTCGGCGTCCCGATCCTCGTCGAGGGCCACCTGTGGGGCCACCTGAGCGTGGCGTCCATGCGCGAGGAACCGTTCCCGGCGGACACCGAGGCGCGGCTCGCGGGCTTCACCGCGCTCGTCGCCACGGCGATCGCCAACGCCCAGGCCCGTCTCGAGCTGCGCGGCTACGCCGCCGAGCAGGCCGCGCTGCGCCGGGTGGCCACGCTCGTGGCCGCCGCGGCGGCGCCGCACGAGGTGTTCGCGGCGGTCACCGAAGAGGTCGGCCACCTGCTGGACGTCGACTTCACGCTCATGAACCGGTATCACGGCGACGGTCGGGCCACGGTTCTCGGCGCGTGGGCGCGCACCGGTCCGGTGCCCACCCCGGTCGGCGCCCGGCTGGAGCTCGGCGGGCGCAACGTCACCACCCGGGTGTCCGAGACCGGCCGGCCCGCGCGCGTGGACCGGCACGGGGCGGACGCCGGGCGCTTGTCGGCGTCCGCGGTGGCCGCGGGCATGCGCTCGGCCGTCGGCGCACCGGTCAGCGTGGAGGGTCGGCTGTGGGGCATGGTCGCCGTGGCGTCCCGCCGGCCGGAGCCGTTGCCCGCCGACACGGAGGCCCGGCTGACCGGCTTCACCGAGCTCGTCGCGAGCGCGATCGCCAACGCCGAGAGCCAGGCTCAGCTCACCGCGTCGCGGGCCCGGATCGTGGCCGCCGCCGACCACACCCGGCGCCGCATCGAGCGCGACCTGCACGACGGCGCCCAGCAGCGGCTCGTCACCCTCGCCATGCAGCTGCGCGTCGCGCAGGCCGCGGTGCCGCACGGCTCGGCCGAACTGCATGCGCAGCTCGACGACCTGGTGGTGCAGGCGTCCGGCGCCGTGGACGAGCTCCGCGAGCTGGCCCGCGGAATCCACCCGGCGGTCCTCGCCGAAGGTGGGCTCCGCCCTGCGCTCAGGGCACTCGCCCGCCGCTCCGCCGTGCCGGTCCGGCTCGACGTGCGCGGGGTGCGCCGGCTCCCCGAACAGATCGAGATCGCGGCCTACTACGTGGTGTCCGAGGCGTTGACCAACGCCGCCAAGCACGCCGGCGCCTCCGGCATCGACGTGACCGTCGACATCGACGGGGACGCGCGCGACGAGACCCTGCACGTCCAGGTCCGCGACGACGGCCGTGGCGGGGCCGATCTCGCGGGCGGATCCGGCCTCATGGGGCTCAAGGACCGGGTCGAGGCGCTGTCCGGCCGGTTGTCGGTGCGGACGGCCTTCGGCTCGGGCACCTGCGTGGACGTCGAGCTCCCGCTGGTCCCGCGGGGCGCGGCATAGCGGAATCGGTCCGGGCACTAACGCAGCAGGTCGGGCGTCTGCCAGTCCTTGCCGAGCACGTGGTGGTCCAGGAACGCGGTGACGGTCTCGTACCAGACGGCGGCGTTCTGCGGCGCCAGCACCCAGTGGTTCTCGTCCGGGAAGAGCAGGAACCGGTGCGGCAGGTCCTCGGGGTCGCCGGTGTGCCGGGCGACGAGGTCCCACCACAGCCGTAGCGCCTCCCCGACCGGAACGCGGTAGTCGCGGTCGCCGTGGATCACCAGCATGGGGGTGCGGATCGCGTCGGCGAAGCGGTCCGGGCTGTTGCGCCCGGCCATCTCCGGGGTCATCTCGCGCAGCCAGTAGGAGGGCATGTCGGTGGTGGTGCCGAACTGCTCGAGCGCCCACAGGCTCGCGTGGGTGACGATCGCCCGGAAGCGGTCGGTGTGGCCGGCGATCCAGTTGGCCATGTAGCCGCCGAACGAACCGCCCATGGCGGCGGTGTGCTCGGCGTCGAGATCGGGGCGCGCGAGCGCCGCGTCCGTGACCGCCATCAGGTCGGTGTAGGGCGCCCCGCCCCACTCGCCCCAGCCGCGGGTCACGAAGTCCAGCCCGTAGCCGGTGGACAGGGCGGGGTCGGGGAGCAGCACGGCGTAGCCGCGGGCGGCGAGCATCCACGGGCTCCACCGCCAGTGCCAGGAGTTCCAGCTGCCCAGCGGCCCCCCGTGCACCCAGAGCAGGAGCGGTGCCGGCGACTCCGCCGAGGCCTGGGCCGGCAGCACGAGCCACGAGCGGAGCGGCGTGCCGTCGGCCGCGGTGGCGTGCACCTCGGTGAGCGAGCCCGGGAGCGCGGGCGGTTGTGCGGGGCCGGGCAGCGCGATCGGCTGCTGGTCGGGGGTGGTCGCGTCCAGCCGGACCGGAGCGGGCGGGGCGTCGACGCTGCTGCGGAGCGCGTAGACCGCGCGCCCGTCCGGGGCGACGGTGAGGTCGGTGTAGGCGCCGTCGTCGCCGGTGAGCCGGGTGACCGAACCGTCCGCGAGCGCGATCCGGAACACCGGGGACCGGCCGCCGTCGTCGGCGACCACGAGGAGCGCGCTGCCGTCGGGGGTCCACCGCGGGCCGCCCGGCCAGCGGTCCCAACCGGGCGCGACGTCGCGCGCCTCCCCACCGGCGACCGGGAGCACGACCAACCGGATGTCCGGCGGTGACGTCGGCGTGGAGCGCGCCTCCCTCCAGCACGCCACCTGCGTGCCGTCCGGGCTGACGACGGGCCCGCCGAACTCGTACCCGGGGTGGTCGGCGACGACGCGCCGCTCCCCGGTGGCCACGTCGACCGCCACGAGGATGCTGCGGGTGGCACCGCGCGGCTCGGCCACCCGCCAGCCGGTGACCACCGTGCGGCCGTCCGGGGTGATGTCGTGCTCCGTCTCGATCAGCGCGCGGCCGGGTGCCGGGGTGAGGTCGCGCCACTCCTGCGGCGTGCCGCCGGCCGGGGCGTCGCCGATCACGAGCCGTGGCTCGTCCGGGCCGACGTCCGCGTCCCAGAACCGCACCGGATGCCCGGCGTGCAGGATGCCGCTGACCTTGCGGTCCCGCCGGGCCTTGCGGCGTTCGGCGTCGTCGTCGCCCGAGGTGGACCCCGGCAGGGTCATCGACGTGGCGACCACGGTGCCGGCGTCGCGGGCCACCGCGGGCGCACCGAACCCGCCCGGGCGGGTGCCGACCACGTGCGCCTCTCCGACCGCCGGCAGCAGCCACAGCGCCGCCGGGTCGTCGGGCTGCGGCTCGGCGCTCTCAGGGTTCGGTCGGGCCGAGGTGAACAGCAGGTCCTGTTCCGGGGTGAACACCGGCGCCGACTCGCTCGCCGCGCTGCGGGTGAGCCGGCGCGCCGGCCGCGCGCCGGAGGGGTCGATCTCCCACAGGGCGGTGCGCAGCCGGGTCCCCTCCGGATCCGGGGTCGCCACGGTCGTGACGAGGCGGCTGCCGTCGGGGGAGAGGGCCAGCCCGCCGAGCCGGGGGAGCGCGAGGTAGTCCTGCAGGTCGTGGAACGGGGTGTCCGTCACGGGACCAGCAGCACCTTGCCGGTGGTGCGCCTGGCCTGCAGGTCCTCGTGGGCGGTGCGGGCCTCGGCGAGCGGGTAGCGGTGGCCGATCCGCACGTCGAGGGTGCCCTCGGCCACGGCCGCGTAGACGGCCGCGGCGCGGGCGACGAGCTCGTCGCGGGTGGCGATGTAGTCGAACAGCTTGGGGCGGGTGAGGAACACCGAACCCGCGGCGTTGAGGCGCTGCGGGTCGACCGGCGGCACCGGCCCGCTGCTCGCGCCGAACAGCACGAGCATGCCGCGGCGGCGCAGGGACGCGAGGCTCGCGTCGAACGTGGTGGCGCCGACGCTGTCGAACGCCACCGGCACACCCGCGCCGCCGGTGAGGTCCCGCACCGCGGCCGCGACGTCGTCCACCTCCGTGTAGCGGATCACCTCGGCGGCGCCGGCCGCCCGCGCCAGCTCCTCCTTCGCGGGGGTGGACACCGTGGCGATCACGCGGGCGCCGCGCGCGGCGGCGAGCTGGGTGAGCAGCAGCCCGACGCCGCCCGCGGCCGCGTGCACGAGCACGTCGTCGCCGGGCTGCACCGGGCTGCAGTCGGTGACGAGGAAGTGGGCCGTCATGCCCTGAAGCAGCGCCCCGACCGCCGCGTCGTCGGGCACCCCGTCGGGCACGGACACGGCCTTGTCGGCGGCGACGGCGACGAGCTCGGCGTAGCTGCCCAGGTTCTCGGCCCACGCCACGCGCTCGCCCACCGCGAACCCGGTGACGCCCTCGCCGACCGCCCGCACCCGGCCCGTGCCCTCCAGGCCGGGCACGTAGGGGAGGGGCATCGGGTAGATGCCTTCGCGCTGGTAGGTGTCGATGTAGTTGACGCCGGCCGCCGCCACCTCCACGAGGAGCGTGCCGGGCGCCGCCTGCGGGTCGGGCAGCTCCACCGGAGTCAGGACGTCGGGGCCACCTGCCGAGCTGATCTGGATCGCGCGCACGCGCCGATCATGCCCCTCGTTCGGCGAGCGCGGGCGCCGGGGCCGATCCGGGAGCGACGTTCGCGGCCGGGTCCGGCGGCCGCTCGGTGAGCGCGGCCCACAGCGCGGCCGCCGCGACCGTGACGAGCGCGGCGCCGAGCACGTGCAGTGACACGAGCACCTCGGGCACGCCGAGGGCGTACTGGATGCCGCCGAGCAGCCCCTGCGCGGCGACCACCGCCACCAGCACGGAGTAGCGGCGCAGGACGCGGGCCGGCGCCGCCACCGCGCGCAGCGCGAAGCCGAGCCCCACGAGCAGGCCGAGGTAGCCGAACAGGAGCTCGGCGTGCACCTGTGCCACGGTCTCGACGCTCACCTGCAGGCGCGGGGTTGCCGCGTCGCCCGCGTGCGGGCCGGCCGCCGTGACGAACGAGCCGGCGACGAGTACCGCGGCGAGGACGGCAGTGCTCGTGGCCACGAGTCCGCGGACGGGGCCGGGCACCAGCCGGCGCGGCGGGCCGGCCCCGTCGGACGACGCCGCGACCAGCTGCACGGCGAGCCAGACCAGGATCATCGACACGAGCAGGTGCACGCTGACGCTCCACCACACCAACCCCAGCAGCACCACGCCGCCGCCGATCACCGCCTGGGCGACCACGCCGATCGGCTGCACGAGGGCGAGGCGGGTGAGCCGGGCCCGCCGGGGCCGGGTGCCGAGCGCCGCGAGCAGGCACGCTCCCGCGACGAGGACGACGAGGCCGGTGAGCATCCGGTTGCCGAACTCGATCCACTGCGTGAGCGGCTCCACCTCGGGGTGCGGGGTGGGCACCAGGCTGCCGGGGACGCACTCCGGCCAGGTCGGGCAGCCCAGCCCCGACCCCGTGACCCGCACGACGGACCCGGTGACCGCGATGCCGGCCTGCGCCACCACCGCGGCGATCGCGAGTGCTCGCATCACCGGGGGCGGAACGGCCGGGAGGCGATCGAGCAGGGCGGAGCGCGACATCGACACATCGTAGAAGTTCGGCATGAACCGTGCGTGGCCGGGCACCCGTCGATCGGGGGCTGACATGTCGGTCTTGGAGTCCTACGGTCATCAGGCACCCCCAGCGCGGAGGGAGGCAGGAGATGACCGCCGTCTCGCCGAAACCGATCGCGCCGCCGTACCCGGCCCGCCGATCAGGGAAGGGCTCGACGTTCGCGAAGATGCTGCGGACGACCGACCCCAAGGACATCGCGATCCTCTACCTGGTCACGTCGTTCGGGTTCTTCCTCGCCGGCGGCGCCATGGCGTTGCTGATGCGCGGCGAGCTGGCCGTGCCGGGGATGCAGTTCCTGTCGAACGAGCAGTACAACCAGCTGTTCACCATGCACGGCACGATCATGCTGCTGCTGTACGCCACACCGATCCTGTTCGGCTTCGCGAACTACATCGTGCCGCTGCAGATCGGGGCCCCCGACGTCGCGTTCCCGCGGCTGAACGCGTTCTCCTACTGGCTGTTCCTGTTCGGCGGGCTCATCGTCATCTCCGGGTTCCTCACCCCGGGCGGCGCCGCCGACTTCGGCTGGTTCGCCTACGCGCCCCTGCACAGTGAGAACTTCTCGCCGGGCGCCGGCGGCGACCTGTGGGCCGTGGGTCTGATCGTGTCCGGTCTCGGCACGATCCTCGGTGGCGTCAACTTCACCACCACGATCATCTGCCTGCGTGCCCCCGGGATGACGATGTTCCGGATGCCGATCTTCTGCTGGAACATCCTGGCCACGGCCATCCTCATCCTGATCGCCTTCCCGGTGCTGACGGCGGGCTTGTTCGGGATCCTGGCCGACCGCCACCTCGGCACCCACGTGTTCGACCCGGCCAACGGCGGCGCGATCCTGTGGCAGCACCTGTTCTGGTACTTCGGGCACCCGGAGGTCTACATCGTGGCGCTGCCGTTCTTCGGCATCGTCACCGAGATCTTCCCGGTCTTCAGCCGCAAACCGCTCTTCGGCTACAACGGCATGGTCTTCGCGACGATCACGATCACCGCCCTGTCCTCGGTGGTGTGGGCGCACCACATGTTCGCCACCGGCGCGGTGCTGATGGCCTTCTTCTCGCTCACCACGTTCGCGATCGCCGTGCCCACGGGCATCAAGTTCGTGAACTGGATCGGCACGATGTGGCGCGGGAGGATCACGTTCGAGACGCCGATGCTGTTCAGCGTCGGGTTCCTGGCCACCTTCCTGCTCGGCGGCCTGACCGGCATCCTGCTGGCGTCCCCGCCGCTGGACTTCCACGTCTCCGACACGTACTTCGTGGTGGCGCACTTCCACTACGTGCTGTTCGGCACGATCGTGTTCGCCACCTACGCCGGGATCTACTTCTGGTTCCCGAAGATGACCGGCCGGATGCTCGACGAGACGTGGGGCAAGGTCCACTTCTGGCTCACGTTCGTCGGCTTCCACCTCACGTTCCTGGTGCAGCACTGGCTGGGCAACGAGGGCTTCCCCCGCCGCTACGTCGACTACCTGCCGACCGACGGGTTCACGATGCTGAACGCGCTCTCGTCGATCGGCGCGTTCGTGCTGGGCGCCTCGGTGCTGCCGTTCATCTGGAACGTGTTCCGCAGCTACCGGTACGGCCGGGTGGTCACGGTCGACGACCCCTGGGGCTTCGGCAACTCCCTGGAGTGGGCCACGTCCTGCCCGCCGCCGCGGCACAACTTCACCGAGCTGCCGCGGATCCGGTCGGAGCGCCCGGCGTTCGAGCTGCACTACCCGCACCTGGTGGAGCGCTACCGGGAGGAGGCGCACGTCGGACGGGCGCCGGCCGCCTCGGAGCAGCTCGCTCACAGCGTGGCCCCGGAGTCGCATCCCGACGACGACCCCACGTCCCGCTGACCCACGTCCGCTGACGGGCCGGTCAGGCGACCCGGCGCCGCAGCGGGTCGAACGGAGCCAGTTCCGGCACCGGGTCCGCGGTCATCAGTCGACGGGCGAGCAGCTTCCCGGTCCCCGAGCGGTGTGAGTGCCACCCGCGCGGCCGGCAGGTAGACCGGCTGCGTCCACGGCTGGTCCGCCCCGGCGCTGAACGAGTAGCCGCGCCCGGCCTGTACCGGCAGCCGCACGCCCAGCGGCCGGGCGAGCTCCGGCAGCCACGCCCCGGTGGCGGCTACGACCGCGTCCGCCGGCTCCGGCGGGTGCGCCCAGGTGTCCACCTGCAGCCCGGTGGGGCCGAACCGCACCGCCCGCACCCTGGCACCCGCGACGATCCGGCCGCCGCGGGACCGGACGGAGTCGGCGAGGGCGGCGAGGAACCGGCCGGGGTCGAGGTGGCGCTGGCCGTCGAGGCGCAGGACCGTGCGGATCCGGTCGGAGAACGGCGGGCCGACGTCGGCCGGCTCGGTCAGCCGCACGTCCTGGCCCGCCGCGCGCACCGCGGCGAGCTCGTGCCGGAGGCCCTCACCGGCCCCCGGTGAGCGAGGGGGAACTGGACGGGCGGGAGGTCCTCGACGTGTGCGGGCTCGTCGTCGCACCGGGCTTCATCGACCTGCACAGCCATTGCGACGACATCCCCGGCCAGCGCCTGCAGGCGTTCGACGGCGTCACCACCGCGCTGGAGCTGGAGGCGGGGGTGCATCCGGTCGCGGCCGCGTACGACCGGGCGGCCGCCGAGGGCCGCCCGGTCAACTACGGGTTCTCGACCTGCTGGGCCGCCGCGCGCCTGAACGTGCTCGCGGGGCTGCCCACCACCGGCTCGGCGCACGACGTGATCGGGAACATGGGCGTGCCCGAGCAGCGGCTTCCGGCACGTCCTGGTCAACGGACGGGCGGTCGTGCGCGACGGGGAGCTCGAGGTCGACGCGTTCCCCGGGCGCCCGGTGCGGGCCTGACGCAGGGGCCTACCGGAGCCGGACCGTGCGGATCGCCAGCGCGCCCGCCGCCGCCGTCCAGGCGAGCAGCACCAGCACCGTGGAGGCCGCCGGCGGCGCGCCCGTGGCGAGCGTGGCACGCAGGCCCTCGGCGAGCGCGCCCGAGGGCAGAGCGGCCGCCACCGCGCCGAGCGGCCCGGGCAGCTGGTCCACCGGGATCACGATCCCGCCCGCGAGCAGCAGCACGAACCACACCAGGTTCGCCACGGCGAGGGTGATCTCGGCGCGCAACGACCCGCCGAGCAGCATGCCGAGCGCGGCGAACGCGGCGCAGCCCAGCAGGATAAGCACCAGCGCCCACCCGACGCCTGCGGGCTCGGGCCGCCATCCCAGGGCGGCGGCGATCGCGCCGAGCAGGACGACCTGCACGGCGACGACGCCCAGCACGGCCACCAGCCGCCCGGCCACGAGCAGCCAGCGGGGGAGCGCGGTGGCGGCGAGGCGACGCACCACGCCGTAGCGGCGGTCGAAGCCGAGCGCGATCGCCTGCCCGGTGAACGCGGTGGACATCACGGCGAGCGCGAGCACCCCGGGTGCGACGGCGGCGATCCGCGGCTCGGGCAGCGGCACCACGGCGAGCAGTGTGAGACCCACCAGCAGGACGATCGGGATCAGCACGGTGAGCAGCACCTGCTCGCCGTGGCGCAGCGCGAGCCGCAGCTCGGTGCCCGACTGGGCGGCCAGCATCCGCAGCGGGGAACCGGGGCCGGGTCGCGGCGTGAAGGTGCCGCTCGGGAACACGGGTGAGGTCATGAACGGAGCTCCCGCCCGGTGAGCTCCAGGAACACGTCCTCCAGGCTGCGCCGCGCGACCTGCACGTCGTCGGCGAGCGCGCCGTGCGTCGCGCACCACGTGGTGATCGTGGAGAGCACCGCGGGGTCGATGCGGCCCTGCACGACGTAGCGGCCCGCGGCGGGCTCGTCGGCGCCGTAGCCGGCGGGCAGCGCCGCGGTGAGCCCGGCGACGTCCATGCCGGGCCGGGCGCGGAAGCGCAGCTCCTGCTGGCCGCCCGTCGCGGTGAGCGCGGCGGGCGAACCCTGCGCCACGACCCGCCCGCCGTCGACGATCACGACGTGGTCGGCCAGCGCCTCCGCCTCCTCCATCAGGTGCGTGGTGAGCAGCACGGACACCCCGTCCCGGCGCAGCGCGCGGATCAGCTCCCAGACGAGGCGGCGGCCCTGCGGGTCCATCCCGGACGTCGGCTCGTCGAGGAACACCAGCTCCGGGCGGCCCACGACCGCGCACGCGAGCGCGAGCCGCTGCTGCTGGCCACCCGAGAGCCGCTTGTACGGGGTGCGGGCGCAGCCGTCGAGCCCGAGCACGGAGCCGAGCCATGCGACGTCGAGCGGGTGCGCCGAGCATGCGGCGACCAGGCGCAGCATCTCGCCGGCGTGCACGCCGGGGTAGGCGCCGCCGCCCTGCGGCATCACGCCGATGCGGGCGCGGAGGGCGTCCGGGGCACCGGCGGGGTCGACGCCGAGCACCCGCACCTCGCCCGCGTCGGCGCGCAGGAAGCCCTCGCAGATCTCGACCGTGGTGGTCTTGCCGGCGCCGTTGGGCCCGAGCAGCGCGAGGACGGATCCCGTGCGCAGCTCGAGGTCGAGCCCGTCGACCGCGGTGGTGCGGCCGTAGCGTTTCACCAGGCCCCGAACCGTGACGGCGGGCGCCACGGCAGGCGCCCGGTCGGGCGGCGCGGTACTCACGATCGTCGAGCTTGAGGGGCGGGTTCGGCTGCCGGGACCGGGGCGCGGCCGGGCAGCACGTCGATGTCGGGACCGCTCTGGCCGGCGAGGTGGCGGCGCAGCACGAGCAGGACGACCAGCAGGAGCCCGAGCCCGGCGACGATCGCCCACGGCAGCTGGAACGCGCGGAACTGGAAGTCGGCACCGGTGGGCGGCACGAGGAGCGCGAGGACGGCCGAGGAGGCGAGCGCGACGCGCCGGTAGCGGGGCAGGCCGCGGGTGGCGGCGAGCGGGATGGCGGCCCACAGCAGGTACCAGGGGTGCACGACCGGGCCGAGCAGCACCACCGCGCCGAGCCCGGCACCCATGCCGGTGACGGCGTCCAGGCGCCCTCGCTGCACGGCGAAGAGCAACATCACGACGACCACGGCCGACGCGGCCAGGCCGATGCCGCGGGACACGTCGAGCACGGAGTCGGTGTGGTCGCCCAGCCTGGCGAGGATGCCTACCTGCCCGCCGAGCATGCCGAGGTCGGTGGTGACCGACATCCAGCTGCGGATGAGCTGGGGGATGTCGAGGGTCTTCAGCCAGCCGATGCCGGTCCCGGTGCCCACCGACAACGGGACGTAGCAGGCCACCGTGATCAGGCCGAACAGGCCCGCGACCGGCACGACGTGCCCGATCCGCCCGCCCCGGCGGCGGGCCCACTCCATGCCGAGGAAGCCCAGCGCGAGGATGGCGGGCAGCTTGATGGCCGACGCGACGACGATGAGCAGCGCGCCGGCCAGGAGGTTGCGGTCGAGCAGCCGGTCGCCCGCGCGCAGGCCGATCTCGAAGCCGGCGAGCATCAGGCCGACCATGAGCGCCTCGTTGTGGATGCCGCTCACGAGGTGGAACAGCACCAGCGGGTTGGCCGCCCCGAGCCACATCGCGAGGCCGGTGTCGAGCCCGCAGCGGCGGGCGAGCTTCGGCAGCGCCCACACGATCAGCCCGAGGCCGGCGAGCGCGAGCAGCCGGTACTCGAAGATGCCCAGCACCACGTCGTTGCCCGACAGCGCGGTGATCCCCCGGCCCATGATCAGGAAGAGGGGCCCGTACGGGGCGGGTGTGTCGCGCCAGATCGTGGGGATGCTGCGGGTGAGCGGGTCGTCGACGCCGAGCGCCTCGGCCGGGCCGAGCACGTACGGGTCGAGCCCGCGGGCGAGCGTGGCGCTCTGCGCGAGGTAGCTGTAGACGTCGCGGGAGAACAGCGGCGGTGCCACGGCGAGCGGCACGGCCCACATCACGGCGGTGCGGGCCAGCTGCGCCGGCGTGGGTGCGGGCGGCACGGCGCCGCGGGCGCGCAGCATCTTGCCCACCCACAGCCAGGCGAGTACGAGCAGACAGATACCCGTGTAGGTGACGGCGATGGCGATCGTGGTGTTGCGGCTGGGCAGGCCGAGCAGTCGCAGCCCGAACACCGGGTTGGGTACCGGCAGCGCGCCGGCGCCGAGGCCGCCCACGGCCATGAGGAGGGTGCCGGTGAGCCCGACGCGCCGGGCGATCCGGCTCGGGTCACGAGTGGGGGACGCACCGGGCGCCGCGGCTTCCTCTGTGGTGTCGAGGCCCCGGGCAACCATGGGGGGCAGCGTATCCAGTGCCTCGCGCCGGGAAATCACCACGTATCTGATCGGTCGGATCCACGGCCGGGTGAGGAAGTCGTCCTCCCAGGCCATCGCCGGGTGAGCCGTGCCGACCGGCCCGACCTGTGGGAGCCCGCGACGTGAGCGTCCTCACCTCGGGAGGGGGTCGCTTTGCCCTCGCCGAGGATATACGCAAGACTGTTGTTGTGAAAAGCGCTCGGCACGCCGTGCCGGTCGACGTCCGCCCGCTGGAGGGCACGTCGACCGGTGAAGGCCGCACGCGCGAGGCCGTGGCCCGGCTGCTGATGGAGCAGGGCCCGATCACCGCCGCGGCCGTCGCCGCCGAGCTCTCGCTGTCCGCCGCCGCCGTGCGCCGCCATCTCGACGCGCTGCTGGCCGACGGGGAGGCCGAGGCCCGCGAGGCGCCCCGGCGGGGCCCGCGGGGGCGGGGTCGGCCGGCCCGCGAGTACCTGCTCACCGACTCCGGTCGCGCCCGCTTCGGCCACGGCTACGACGAGCTGGCGGTGGCCGCGTTGCAGTACCTCGCGGAGCACGGCGGCGAGGCCGCGGTGCGCGGGTTCGCCCGCAGCCGGGTGGACGCGCTGCTCGCCACGGGTGCGCAGCAGGTCGAGGCGGCCCACGGGCCCGACGAGCGGGCCGAGGCCCTCGCCGCGCTGCTCACCGCACACGGCTACGCGGCGCAGGCCCGCGAGTCGCGCACCGGTGTGCAGCTGTGCCAGCACCACTGCCCGGTGGCGCACGTCGCAACGGCGTTCCCCGAGCTGTGCGAGGCCGAGACCCAGGCGTTCGCGGCCCTGCTCGGCACCCACGTGCAACGCCTTGCCACCATCGCGCGCGGCGACTCCGCGTGCACCACACACGTACCGCTGGACGCTCCCGACATCCGGCGGAAGCACGAACCCACCACCACCGTCCCCGCAGGGAGGCAGCCCGAATGACCACCGCTCCTGAGGCACTCACCCAGGAGGAGACGCTCGCGACGCTCGGCCGTTACGACTTCGGCTGGGCCGATTCGGACGTCGCAGGCTCCTCCGCCCGCCGTGGGCTGTCAGCGGACGTCGTCGCCGACATCTCCCGGATGAAGAACGAGCCGAAGTGGATGCTCGACTTCCGGCTCAAGGCGCTCGACCTCTTCGAGCGCAAGCCGATGCCGCGCTGGGGCGCCGACCTGTCCGGCATCGACTTCGACAACATCAAGTACTTCGTGCGGTCCACGGAGAAGCAGGCCACCTCGTGGGAGGAGCTGCCCGAGGACATCAAGAACACCTACGACCGGCTGGGCATCCCGGAGGCGGAGAAGGCCCGGCTGGTGGCGGGTGTGGCGGCGCAGTACGAGTCCGAGGTCGTCTACCACCAGATCCGCGAGGACCTGGAGCAGCAGGGCGTCATCTTCCTGGACACCGACACCGGCCTGCGCGAGCACCCGGAGCTGTTCAAGGAGTACTTCGGCTCGGTCATCCCGGCCGGTGACAACAAGTTCTCCGCGCTGAACTCGTCGGTGTGGTCGGGCGGGTCGTTCATCTACGTGCCGCCGGGCGTGCACGTCGACATCCCGTTGCAGGCCTACTTCCGGATCAACACCGAGAACATGGGCCAGTTCGAGCGCACGCTGATCATCGTCGACGAGGGTGCCTACGTGCACTACGTCGAGGGCTGCACGGCGCCGATCTACAAGACCGACTCGCTGCACTCGGCCGTGGTCGAGATCGTCGTGAAGAAGGGCGGCCGCTGCCGCTACACGACGATCCAGAACTGGTCGAACAACGTCTACAACCTGGTCACCAAGCGGGCCAAGGCCGAAGCGGGCGCCACCATGGAGTGGGTCGACGGCAACCTGGGCTCCAAGGTCACCATGAAGTACCCGGCAGTCTGGCTCATGGGCGAGCACGCCAAGGGCGAGGTGCTCTCGATCGCGTTCGCGGGCGAGGGCCAGCACCAGGACGCCGGGGCGAAGATGGTGCACCTGGCGCCGCACACGTCCTCGACGATCATCTCGAAGTCGGTGGCGCGCGGCGGTGGCCGCACGTCGTACCGCGGCCTGGTGCAGGTCAACCCGCGCGCCCACCACAGCCGGTCCACGGTGAAGTGCGACGCGCTGCTCGTCGACACGATCAGCCGCTCCGACACCTACCCCTACGTCGACGTGCGCAACGACAACGTCACGATGGGCCACGAGGCCACGGTCTCCAAGGTGAGCGACGACCAGCTGTTCTACCTGATGAGCCGCGGTCTCACCGAGGACGAGGCCATGGCCATGGTCGTGCGCGGGTTCGTCGAGCCCATCGCGCGCGAGCTGCCCATGGAGTACGCGCTGGAGCTGAACCGGCTGATCGAGCTGCAGATGGAGGGCGCTGTCGGATGACGGCTCCAGAAGTTGCTGGCCTCGCCCCCGAGCTGAAGGGCGCGAAGAAGGGCCAGGGAGAGTCGCCGATCGCATCGGCGAGCGAGCGCTTCACGTCCTACGACGTCGAGGCCTTCGAGGTGCCCGGCGGGCGTGAGGAGATCTGGCGCTTCACCCCGCTGCGGCGGCTGCGCGGCCTGCACGACGGGAGCGCGGCCCTCGACGCCGCGCCGGCCGTCGAGGTCACGCCCGTCGACGGCGTCACCGTCGAGACCGTCGGTCGCCACGACTCGCGCCTCGGTGAGGGCGGCGTGCCCGCCGACCGGGTCGCGGCCGCCGCGTGGTCGGCCTTCCGCGAGGCCACCGTCGTCACCCTCGACGGCACGCCGGGGCCCGTCACGATCACGGTCACCGGGCCCGGGGAGGGGCGCGCCGCCGTGGGACACCTGCAGGTGCGCACCACCCGGCACGCCGAGGCCACCGTCGTGATCGAGCACCGCGGGTCGGGCACGGTGGCCGACAACCTCGAGGTCGTGCTCGCCGACGGCTCGCGACTCGACCTGGTGGTCACCGAGGAGTGGGCCGACGACGCCGTGCACGTGGGCGCCCGCCACCTGTCGGTCGGCCGCGACGCCACGCTGCGTTCCACCATGGTGGCGCTCGGCGGCGACCTGGTGCGGGTCAGCGAGACCGTCACCTACGCCGGCCCCGGCGGCGACGCCGAGCTGCGCGGGCTGGGCTACGCCGATGCCGGCCAGCACCTCGAGCAGCGGCTGCTCGTCGACCACTCGGTGCCGCACTGCCGCTCCGACGTGCTCTACAAGAACGCGCTGCAGGGCGACGGGGCGCACACCGTCTGGATCGGCGACGTCGTCATCCGGGCCGCCGCGGAGGCCACCGAGACGTTCGAGTTCAACCGCAACCTCGTGCTCACCGAGCGCGCCCGCGCCGACTCCGTGCCCAACCTGGAGATCGAGACCGGCGAGATCACCGGCGCCGGCCACGCCAGCGCCACCGGCCGGTTCGACGACGAGCAGCTGTTCTACCTGCAGAGCCGCGGCATCCCCGAGGACGTCGCGCGCAGGCTCGTCGTCCGCGGCTTCTTCGGCGAGATCCTGTCCAAGATCACCCTGCCCGAGCTGCGCGAACGCCTCGAAGCGGCCGTCGAGGCCGAGCTGGCGATCACCGGCGTCTGAACCCCCACCACCACGGAGCAGTCACAGAACATGTCCACCCTGGAGATCAAGGACCTGCGCGTCTCGGTCGCGACCGACGACGGCGCCAAGGAGATCCTGAAGGGCGTCGACCTCACGGTCCGCACCGGCGAGACGCACGCGATCATGGGCCCCAACGGGTCCGGCAAGTCCACCCTCGCCTACGCGATCGCGGGCCACCCGAAGTACGAGATCACCTCGGGCAGCGTCACGCTCGACGGCCGGGACCTCCTCGCACTCACGGTCGACGAGCGTGCCCGCGCGGGCCTCTTCCTCGCCATGCAGTACCCGATCGAGGTGCCCGGCGTGTCGATGGCCAACTTCCTGCGCTCGGCGGCCACCGCCGTCCGCGGTGAGGCGCCGAAGCTGCGCACCTGGGTCAAGGAGGTCAAGGGCGCGATGAGCGACCTCGACATCGACCCGGACTTCGCCGAGCGCTCGGTCAACGAGGGCTTCTCCGGCGGCGAGAAGAAGCGCCACGAGGTGCTGCAGCTCGCGCTGCTCAACCCGAAGTTCGCCATCCTCGACGAGACCGACTCCGGCCTCGACGTCGACGCGCTGCGCGTCGTGTCCGAGGGCGTGAACCGCTACCGCTCGGGCCAAGACGGTAACAACGACACCGGCGTGCTGCTGATCACGCACTACACGCGGATCCTGCAGCACATCCGCCCCGACGCCGTGCACGTGTTCGTGGGCGGGCGGGTCGCCGAGTCCGGCGGCGCCGAGCTCGCCGACGAGCTGGAGCGCAGCGGGTACGTGCGGTTCACGGGCGGGAAGGCCGAGGCGGCGGTCTGATGACCGCGGTCGAGGCTCCTCAGCTCGCGGGGCTGGACATCGGGAAGTTGCGCGCCGACTTCCCGATCCTCACCCGCACCGTCCGCGAGAGGCGGCCCCTGGTCTACCTCGACTCGGGGGCCACCTCGCAGCGGCCGCGGCAGGTGCTCGACGCCGAACGGGAGTTCGTCGAGCAGCACAACGCGGCCGTGCACCGCGGCGCCCACCAGCTCGCCGAGGAGGCCACCGACGCCTACGAGTCCGCGCGTGCGCGGATCGCGGCGTTCATCGGGGCCGACCCGGGCGAGGTGGTGTACACGAAGAACGCCACCGAGGCGATCAACCTCGTCGCCTACGCGATGGGCAACTCGTCGGTGCGCACCGGCCTCGGCCCCGAGTCGGAGCGCTTCGCGCTCGGTCCCGGCGACGAGATCGTGATCACCGAGCTGGAGCACCACGCCAACCTGGTTCCCTGGCAGGAGCTGTGCCGCCGCACCGGCGCCACGCTGCGCTGGTACTCGGTCGACGATCACGGCCGGCTCGACCTCGACTCGGTCGAGCTGTCCGAGCGCACCAAACTGGTGGCGTTCGCCCACCAGTCCAACGTGCTGGGCACGATCCTGCCGGTCGCCGAGCTGGTGGAGCGGGCGCGGGCGGTCGGCGCGCTCACGCTGCTCGACGCGTGCCAGTCCGTGCCGCACATGCCGGTGCACCTCACCAACCTGGGCGTCGACTTCGCCGCGTTCTCCGGGCACAAGATGCTCGGCCCGTCCGGCGTCGGCGTGCTGTACGGCCGGGCGGAGCTCCTCGCCGCGATGCCGCCGTTCCTCACCGGCGGGTCGATGATCGAGCTGGTGCGGATGGAGGGCTCCACCTACGCGCCGCCGCCCCAGCGGTTCGAGGCGGGCGTTCCGATGACGTCGCAGGCCGTGGGCCTCGGTGCCGCGGTCGACTACCTCTCCGGCATCGGCATGGACCGCGTGCACGCCCATGAGCTGAACCTCACCCGGTTGGCCCTCGAAGGGCTGGCAGAGGTGCCCGGCGTGCGGATCATCGGTCCGACGTCGCTCGAGGAGCGCGGCGGTGCCGTCGCGTTCGTCGTCGACGGGGTGCACGCCCACGACGTCGGTCAGGTGCTCGACGACCGCGGGGTGGCCGTGCGGGTGGGCCACCACTGCGCGTGGCCGTTGCACCGCCGCTTCGGCGTGGCGGCCACCGTGCGGGCGTCCTTCGCGGTGTACAACACCCCCCACGAGGTCGGCGCGCTGATCGACGGCGTGCGTGCGGCCCGCGAGTTCTTCGGGGTGAGCTAGCCGATATGCAGCTGGAGCAGATGTACCAGGAGATCATCCTGGACCACTACCGGTCGCCACACGGCGCCGGCCTGCGCGAACCGTTCGACGCCGAGTCGTTCCAGATCAACCCGACCTGCGGCGACGAGATCACGCTGCGGGTCAAGCTGGACGGCGAGAAGATCACCGACGTGTCCTACGAGACCCTCGGCTGCTCGATCAGCCAGGCCTCGGCGTCGGTGCTCACCGACCTCGTGGTCGGCCGGTCGGTCGAGGAGTCCCGCGAGGTGCTGGCCGCGTTCCAGGCGATGGCGCAGGGCCGCGGTCAGGTCGAGCCGGACGAGGACGTGCTGGGCGACGGCGTGGCGTTCGCCGGCGTGGCTCGTTACCCCGCGCGCGTCAAGTGCGCACTGCTCGGGTGGATGGCGTTCAAGGACGCCGTCGGCCGTGCCGAGGACGGTGCTCCGGGTACCGTCGAGCCGGAGGAGGCAATCACATGAGTGAGACGGATGAGGTCGTGCGTGGCGCGGCCGGGATGCCCGAGCCGCCGGCCCAGGCCGAGGGTGTCTCGGTCGACGACCTCGAGGAGGCCATGCGCGACGTGGTCGACCCCGAGCTGGGCATCAACGTCGTCGACCTCGGCCTCGTGTACGGCATCCAGGCCGAGGGCGGCGTCGCCACCATCGATATGACGCTCACGTCGGCGGCCTGCCCGCTGACCGACGTCATCGAGGAGCAGGCGAGAGGCGCCCTCATCGGGCCGGGCCTGGTGGACGACATCAAGATCAACTGGGTCTGGATGCCGCCGTGGGGTCCCGACAAGATCACCGACGACGGCCGCGAGCAGCTGCGCGCCCTCGGCTTCCGCGTCTGACCCGCACTTCGCACACCGAGTAGGCGCGTCGCACGAGGCGGGCCTTGTGCGGAGTGCCTACCTGGTGTGCGAAGTGGAGCGGATCAACTCGCGAGGGCTCGGTCGGCCGCGGCGCGGGCGTGCGTGTGTGCGGTGGCGATGAGGGGCACGGGGGAGTCCTCGGCCCCGATGGCCAGCTCGAGTTCCGTGCACGCCAGCGCCACGGCCTGCGCTCCCGCCGCCACGAGCCGCTCGACGGCGGCGCGGAGCGCGGCCTGTGACGCCGGGCGCACGTCCCCGACCGTGAGCTCGCCGAAGATGATCTCGTCGAGCCGGGCGCGGGTGGGGGAGTCGGGCACCACGGCCTCGATGTCGTGGAGCGCCAGCCGCTCGGCGTAGAAGCCGTCCTCCAGCACCGGACGCGTGCCGAGCAGGCCGATCCGCCGCACGCCCAGGCGCGTGGCCTCCTGCGCCACCGCGTCGGCGATGTGCAGGAACGGAACCGGGATCGCGTCCTCGATCGCGCCCGCGGCCTTGTGCATGAGGTTCGTCGCGAGCAGGACCACCTGGGCGCCCGCGTCGACGAGCCCGGTGGCACTCGCCGCCATGATCTTCCCGGCCCGCTCCCAGTCGCCCTCGACCTGGCACCGGCGGATCTCGCTGAAGTCGAGCGAGTGCACGAGCAGGTCGGCGCTGTGGTGCCCGCCCAGCCGCTCCTGCACCCGCTCGTTGATCACCCGGTAGTACTCCGCCGTCGAGTACCAGCTCATTCCACCGATCACGCCGATCCGCTGCATGCGGTCATCGTGCGACGAGCCGCGAGCCATAGGAAGCCGTGTTCTCCCTGGGGCTGCCATCGGCAATGCTTATGGCATGGACCCGCGGCGACTTCTCACCTTCCGCGCGGTCGTGCGTGCCGGATCGATCAGCGCGGGGGCCCGCGAGCTGGGGTGGACGCAGCCCGCCGTGAGCCAGCAGCTCGCCGGGCTGGAGCGCGAGGCCGGCACCCCGTTGCTGGTGCGCGGGCCTGCGGGGGTGGTGCCGACCGAGGCCGGGGCGGCGGTGCTCCGCCATGCGGACGCGGTGGACGCCGCGCTGTGCTCCGCCCGCGAGGAGGTCGACGAGCTGGTCGGGCTGCGCGCGGGGACGGTCCGGATGGCGGCGTTCCCGTCGGCCGCGGCCGTGGTCGTGCCCGCCGTCGCCGCGGGGCTGCACGAGCGGGGAACGGGTGTGCAGCTGCGGATGGAGGAGGCCGAGCCGCCCGAGGCGGCGGCGCTCGTGCGGTCCAACGCGGTCCACCTCGCCCTGACCTTCCGCTTCCCGGCGGAGGCGACCGAACCGGACCTCGGGTGGCGGCCCCTCGGGACCGACCCGGTGCGGATCGTGCTCCCCGCGGCGCATCCCGGGGTCGCGGAGCTCGCCGCCCTGCGTGACGAGGCCTGGGTGGCCGGATGTGAACGCTGCCGCGCCAACCTGCTGTCCGCCTGTGCGGCCGCCGGGTTCACCCCGGACATCCGGCACGTCACCGACGACTACGTCGTCGTCCAGGCGCTCGTCGCCCACGGGGTGGCGGTGTCGCTCCTCCCGGAGATGGCGTTGCGTGCCGCCACCCTCGACGGCGTGCGCGCCCAACCCGACCCCACGCTCGCGCCGCGCACGGTGGGCGTGCTCCATCGCCCGGGGGTGGAGCGGGTGCCGGCGGTCGCGGCAGTGCTGGCCGCGCTCGAGGTCGCCGTCTCGCAGGCCGTGCCGCCGGTGGCCACCCTCCGGTGAGCTGGGCCCGTCACCGGAATGCGTCGATCGTCGCGTGGGCGAGCGTGGCGAGTTGCTGGCGGCGCGAGGCCGGCCAGGACTCGAGATGGCTCGCGACCGCGGCGGTCATCGTGGCCCGGAAGCGGCTGACCAGCTCCTCGCCGTCGTCGGTGAGGGACACCTGAGTGGCCCGGCGGTCGGTCGGATCGGGATGTCGTCGAACGAGCTCACGCCGTTCCAGCCGGTCGACGAGGCCGGTGATGTTCGTCTTGTCGCAGTGCAGCCGGCTCGCCAGCTCGCCGTGGGTCAAGGCCCCGGGGGCCACCGACGTGAGCAGCTGAGCCTGCTGTGGGGTGAGCGCGAGCCCCCTGCTGGCGGTGGCCCGGATCCCCTCGATGTGGCAGCACAGCTCGAGCAGGGCGTTCGCGAGCTCCTGGTCGCGTGGTGACCGTCCCATGATCGGAGAGTACTTGACAGTCGACACCATCGACGATTTAGTTCATGACATCGACTGTTGAGTATATGGACTGATGGAGGCAGGGTGACGTCGAGTACGACCGATCGGGTCGCGGTGGTGACGGGGAGCTCACGAGGGATCGGCAGGGCCACCGCGCTGCGACTGGCCGCCGGCGGAGCGGCCGTCATCGTCAACTCCCGCACCGAGTCCGCCGCCGGCGAGCAGGTGGTCGCCTCGATCCGGGCCCAGGGTGGCCGCGCCAGGCTGCAGCGCGCGGACGCCGCCGACCCCGCCGGGCTCGTGTCGCTGTTCGACGCGGCCGAGCGGCACTTCGGCGGCCTCGACGTGCTGGTGCACAACGCCGCAGGCTTCGTCAGAGGGCCGCTGGCCGCGGCCGCCGACCACGACTACGGGCACACCTTCGAGCTCAACGCCCGTGCCACGTTCGTCGCGCTCCGGGAGGCCGGGCGCAGGATGCGGGACGGCGGCCGGATCGTGTTCGTCTCGTCGGCAGCCACCCGGATGAGCCCGCCGGGCGAAGCGCTCTACACGGCCAGCAAGGCAGCCGGTGAGCACCTCGTCCGCGCGTTCGCCCGCGAGGTGGGACCGCGCGGCATCACCGTCAACAACGTGCTGCCGGGACCCACCGACACCGACGGGTTCGCCGCGGCCGCGGCGCCGGTGGAGGCGTTGATCGCGCAGACCCCGCTCGGTCGGCTGGGCCGGCCGGCCGACGTCGCCGACGTGGTCGGCTTCCTCGCCTCCGACGCGGCGAGGTGGATCACCGGCCAGAGCATCGCGGTCGACGGTGGTCTGTCCTAGTACTGCAGCGGGTAGATCGTGATCATGTCGCTGACCGGTGTCGCGTGGCCGGTGATCTCGAGTGTCGGGCGTCCACGGCTCTCACCACGACCGTGCACACCCGAAACCGGGCAACGAGCGGTTGATGATCGCGAGTATCGGTTGGAGGCGGCTGCTCCCACAGCACCGGCCAACCGAAACCGCAGATCATGCCGGTGTGGCCGAGCAACCCGGCCCGGGCGCGCCACCCATCTCATGATCACCGGTTGGGTGCGGGGCCGGCCGGATATGGCCGCCCGCGCACCGAGCCGATGATCACTCCCGCTCTCCCCGCAGGATGATCACCAGCAGTGGACGGGCGGACATGGTGTCCCGGTCGCGCCGTTCCCGGCTCGGGCCGAACCGGGCCGCGCACGTGTCTCCCACGCCCCTCGACAGCAACCACCGCGAAGTGCGGCCCGGAACGATCACCACGCCCGAGCGGCACATCAGCGCGGTACTGACAACGATGGTGTGCTGCTCGGACCCGGTAGAGCTGTGAACGTTGATCGACTCCGGACTGCGCCGGCCAGGTGCTCGTCCTCAGCCCTTCACCGCGCCTCCGAACGCGAAGGCCCCGCCGAGCCGGCGGGAGAGCACCAGGTACAGCAGCAGCGCGGGCAGCGAGTAGATCACCGAGTAGGCCGCGAGCTGGCCGTACACGACCTGGCCGTACTGGCTGAAGAACGTGAAGATGCTGACCGAGGCGGGCAGGTTGTCGTTGGACAGCAGCAGGATGAAGGGGACGAAGAAGTTCCCCCAGAGGTGGATGAACGTGTAGATCGCCACCACCGACAGTCCCGGCCACATGAGCGGCATCACGATCGTCCGCAGCGCCTGCATGGGGGAGGCGCCGTCGGTCCAGGCGGCCTCCTCCAGCTCGATCGGTACGGCGTCCATGAAGTTCTTCGTGAGCCAGATCGCGATCGGCAACGAGGTGGTCGCCATGAACAGGATCGTGCCGATGTAGGTGTCGATGAGGTCGATCTGCACGAACATGCCGTAGACGGGCACCATGATCGCGGTGATCGGGAGCCCGGTCGTGAACAGGATCGTGAGCAGGAACGGCCGCTTGTACCGGGACTTGTAGCGCGAGAGCGGGTACGCCGCCAGCACCGATGCGGCCAGGGTGATGATCGTGGCGCCGCCGCACAGGATGAACCCGTTGAGCATCGGCCGGTAGGTCGTGTCGGTGTTGAGGACCGCGTCGAAGTTGCCCAGCGACCACGGTTGCGGCCAGGACACCGACAGCCCTGCCGACTCGTCGAACGCGGCCAGCACCACCCAGAGTAGGGGCACCACGAAGCAGGCCGCGATCAGCAGCAGGACGAGGTTGACGGTCACCTTGCTCACCAGGTGGGACGAACGCCGGTTGCGCGCGGCACGGCCCGTGCCGGGCGCCGGCGCCGCCGGGGGAGCTGATCGGGTGGGGGCTCCGGTACTCATGACATGCTCTCCCCGAGTCGCAGGGCACGCAGGTAGATCAGCGAGAAGACCCCGCCGATGAGCAGCAGGACCAGCGCCAGCGCGGTGCCGTAGCCGAGGTCGGAGAACTGGAAGGCCTGCACGTAGGCGTAGATCGGCAGCGTGGCGCTCTGGTTGCTGGGGCCGCCCCGGGTCATCGTCCAGATGAGGCCGAACACCGAGAGCGTCTGCAGCGTGATGAGCATGAGGTTGGTGGCGATCGACCGGCGCACCATCGGCAGCGTCACCGAGAAGAGCCTGCGCCAGGTGCCGGCCCCGTCGACGGTGGCAGCCTCCTCGATCTCCTTCGGCACCTCCGACAGCGCGGCCGAGTACACGAGCATCGAGAACGCCGTGCCGCGCCAGATGTTGGCGATCGACACGGCCAGGATCGGCGCGGTGTAGAGCCAGTTCTGCTCCGGCAGGCCCACCGCGGAGAGCAGCCCGTTGACCGAGCCGCCGTCGCCGAGCAGGGCCATCCACAGGTAGCCGGCCACCACCTCCGGGAGCACCCACGCCCCGATCACGATCGCGCTGACGATCGCGCGCACGACCCGGTGCCCGGAGCGCATGAGCAGGGCGAGCACCATCCCGAGGACGTTCTGGCCGATGATCGCCGACAGCACCGTGAAGATCACGGTGAGAAACACCGACTGGTGGAACTCGGCGCTCGTGAACGCCCGCGTGAAGTTCTCGAACCCGACGAAGTCGGCCCCCGACGCGCCGGTCAGCGCCATGTCGGTGAACGCCGCCCAGACGCAGTACACGACCGGCCAGGCGAGGAACATCCCGAGCAGGACGATCGCCGGCGCCAGGGGCAGGCCGCGCATCAGGGGCCCGAAATCATGGCGGCGGGGCGCCGGGGCGCGGCGGGAACCGCCGCGCCCCGGGCCGACCGTGAGCGTGCTCATGACCCCGCTGCGGCGACGACCGCGTCACCGGCGATCGAGCGGACCTGGTTGTCGTACTGCGTGGCCGCCGCCGCGACGTCGGCCGATCCCGTGATCACCGACTCCGTGGCGACCTGGATCTCGTTGGAGACGCGCGGGTACACCGCGTACGCCGGCCGGTAGGTCGTGATCGGCACGAGCGAGGCGAAGAACTCGTTCGACGGGTTGGCCGCGGCGTAGGAGGGGTCGGCGGTGACGTCCTCGCGCACCGGGATCTGCACCTCGTCGATCGCGAACTTCAGCTGGTGCGACTTGTCGTTCAGCAGCTTGCTGAACTCCCACGCGGCGTCGGGGTTGTCGGCGTTCTGCGGGATGGCCCACGTCCACCCGCCGGACATGCTCACCTTCCCGGGCGCCTGGCCGGTCTGGGTCGGCATGGCCGTCCAGCCCATGGTGGAGTTCCACTGCGGCCAGGGGTTCGCGCCGCTCTCCAGCCAGTTGTTCGACAGCCACGAGCCCTCGACGGCGATGCCGACCTGGCCCTTGGGGATCAGCTCCTGGGCGACCGTGTCGTTCCAGTTCGGGGCGAGCACCTGCTGCGGTGTGGCGCCGAGCCCCTCGGAGTAGACGGTCTGGAGGAACTGCAGGGCGTCGCTGAACCCCTTGCTGCCGACGACCCACTTCTGGCTGGCGTGGTCGTAGAGGGTGTCGCCGGTGCCGTAGAGCAGCATCTCGAAGCCCTGCATCGAGGCCGCCTCGCCCAGCGGCGTGCCGGCGTAGATGCTGAGCGGGATGACGTCGGGGTCGGCCGCCTTGATCGCGCGGGCGGCCGTCAGCAGGTCGTCCCAGGTGGTGGGCTGCCAGTCGGCGGGCAGTCCGGCGCGCGCGAGGATCTCCTTGTTGAACCAGACGCCGCGGGTGTCGGTGCCGGTCGGGATGCCGTAGGTCTTGCCGTCCAGCGCCCGGCCGGCGGCCTTGGCGGTGTCCACGAAGTTGTTCCAGTCCGGCCACGCGGCGATGTACTCGTCGAGGGGACGCAGGTAGCCGGCCTCGATGTCGGAGTTGATGAGGAAGGTGTCCTCGTAGACCAGGTCCGGCGACGTGCGCGGGGAGCGCATCTGCAGCTGCAGCTTCGTGGAGTAGTCGTCGTTGGAGGCCACGATGGGCTGCAGGTCGATCGTGGTGCCCGGGTGTGCCTGCTCGTACTCGCCCTTGGCGTCCTTGAGGAAGTTCTCGATCACGCGGTCGTTGCCGAACTGCCGGAAGGTGACCGTCACCTTCGACGCGTCCGCCTCGTCCCCGCCGCCGCACGCGGCGAGCGTCACGGCCATGAGGCCGGCCGCGGCGAGCGCGCCTGCCTTCCGCCATCGTTGCCCCGCGGTCCTGCCCAGCGCTCTATTGACGACCCGCACAGCTACCTCCGTCTTCCCGCCGTTGGTGAAGTCCGGGCGTCACTGCCTGTCCCCGCCCGGGTAGGAGAACCTCATGGTGACGACCTGGAACGGTCGGAGCACGAGCTCGACCGTGGTGCCGTCGGACGTGAGCCCGCCGTCGAACGGGCGCTCGAGCAGGTCCGTCTCGACACCGGCCGTCGCGGCGAAGCCGAGCTCGAGCCGCGCGCTCGCCCGCGCGCCGAGTGCTTCGTACAGGCGGACGACGACGTCGCCCGACCCGTCGTCGGCGAGCTTCACCGCGGAGATCACGACGCCCTCGTGATCGGTCCGCGCCAGCGGCTCCACCTCGGTGCCGCCCGGCACGCGCCGCTCGGGCAGGTTGAGCCGGTAGCCCTCGCGGGTGGCGTCGACGAGGTCGGCGCCGGGGACGAGGGCGAAGCGCATCCGGTGCACGCCCTGGTCGGTCTCCGGGTCCGGGAACCGGGGGGCGCGCAGCAGCGACAGGCGCACGGTGGTGGTCGTGCCGCCGGCAGTGCCGTTCGTGGCGGGACGCACGGTGCGGGTGACGTCGTGCCCGTAGGTCGAGTCGTTCACGAGCGCCACGCCGAAGCCGGGCTCGGCGACGTGCAGGTAGCGGTGCGCGCAGATCTCGTACTTGGCCGCTTCCCAGCTGGTGTTGGTGTCGGTCGCCCGGTGCACGTAGCCGAACTGGGTCTCCGCCGCCGAGCGTTCCGCGCGCACGTCCAGGGGGAACGCCGCCTTGAGGAGGGTCTCGGCCTCGTGCCAGTCGACCTCGGTGTCGATGTCGACGCGCCCCGACCCCGGGGCGAGCGAGATCACCTGGGTCACCCGGGACGCGCCGAACCGCCGGACGACCCGGACGGCCGCCTCGCCCGGCACCGGTTCCAGGGTCTCGACGTCGGTCAGGTCGGTGACGGTGCGCCGGTAGGCGTGGTCGACGTCCCAGGCGTCGTACTTCGCGGGCAGGTCCGGGTGCAGCTGCAGCAGGTTGGCGGGCGTGCCGGGGGCGACGACCTCCCGCCCGGACGCCAGGTCGACGACGGAGACGAGCAGGCCGCGCGCGTCGACGGTGGCCCGGACCAGCCCGTTGTCGAGGAGATGGCTGCCGTCGAGCTCGGTGCGGGTGGCCGCCTCCGGCGGCGCGTCCGCGAGCGTGGCACCGCCGGCGGGCACGCCGCCCCGGGCGTGCGGGGCCGCGTTGAACACGAGCTCGCCGCCGGGTCCGGCGTCCCCGGCGAGGGCCCGCTGTGCCCCGGCGATGATCGCCTCGAGCTCGCCGGCGAGACGCTCGTAGGTCTCCCGGCTCTCGCGGTGCACCCATGCGATCGACGACCCGGGCAGGATGTCGTGGAACTGGTGCAGCAGGACGTCCTTCCAGATGCGGTCCAGGTCCTCGTACGGGTAGGGGTGGCCGACGCGCACGGCGGCCGTGGCCGCCCACAGCTCGGCCTCGTACAGGAGGTGCTCGCTGCGGCGGTTGCCCCGCTTGTTGCCCGCCTGGCTGGTGTAGGTGCCGCGGTGGGTCTCGAGGTAGAGCTCGCCGACCCACACCGGGGGCTCCGGGTAGTCCTCGAACGCCTTCGCGAAGAACCGGGCGGGCGGCTCGACCTCCACCCGGGCCGATCCCTCCAGGTCACGCAGCCGGGATGCCCGGGCCAGCATCTCGCGGGTGGGGCCGCCGCCGCCGTCGCCGTGCCCGAACGGCACGAGGGAGCGGTTGGCCACGCCCTTGTCGGAGAAGTTGCGCACGAGGTGGGCCATCTCCGCGCCCGAGAGCGTGGCGTTGTAGGTGTCCACCGGCGGGAAGTGGGTGAAGACGCGGGTGCCGTCGAGCCCCTCCCACCAGAACGTGTGGTGCGGGAACCGGTTGAACTGGCTCCAGGAGATCTTCTGGGTGAGGAACCAGCGGGACCGTGACAAGTGCACCAGCTGGGGGAGGGCGGCGCTGTAGCCGAAGGAGTCGGGCAGCCACACCTCCTCGGTCTCCACCCCGAGCCGGTCGAGGAAGAAGCGCTTGCCGTGCACGAGCTGGCGGGCGAGCGCCTCCCCGCCGGGCATGTTGGTGTCCGACTCCACCCACATGCCGCCCACCGGCACGAGCTGACCCGAGGCGACCTTCTTGCGCATCCGCTCCCACACGTCGGGGCGGTGCTCCTCCATCCACGCCCACTGCTGGGCCGAGGACATGGCGAAGACGAAGCCGGGGTCGTCGTCCATCAGCGTCAGCACGTTGGACGCCGTGCGCGCGACCTTCCGGACCGTCTCGCGCAGGGGCCACAGCCACGCGGAGTCGATGTGGGCGTGCCCGATCGCGCTCACCCGGTGGGCGCTCGCCGTGGCGGGCACCGCGAGGGCGGGCGCGAGCGCCGCACGGACCGCGGCCGCGGTGCCCGAGACGTCCTGGAGGTCCAGCGCGTCGAAGGCGCGTTGCAGCGTGCGCAGGATGTTCCAGCGCCGGGGGTCGTCCACGGAGAGCTCGTGCATGAGCTCGGTGAGCACGTCGACGTCCTGCACGAGCTCCCACACGCCCTGGTCGAACACGGCGAGGACGACGTCGCGCACCTGGTAGAGGGGATCGCGCCCGGCGGTGCGCAGCTCGCCCAGGGGCGTGCCGACGCCCTCGACGAGGGGGTTGGCCGCAGCCTCGACGTAGAGGTCCACGGGCTCCCCGCCCTCGGCCCGGTCGGCGACGCGCAGCCACGTGTTCGTGGGGTTGAGACCCTTGACGGCCGTGCCGTCGGCGCGGTGGACGAGCGCCTCGGCGGAGAACCCGCTGCGGTCGGTGGCGAACCCGAGGTCGATCACGGCCTCCACCGGGCGGCCGGCCCACGCCTCGGGCACCGAGCCGGTGAGGTGGAACCAGCTCGTGCCCCAGGCCGGGCCCCACGCCTCGGCCGCCAGTGCCGGGCGGTAGGGCGCCTGCAGCGCCTCGGCGACGGCGACCGGTTCGCCCGGGGCGTGCCAGACCTCGACGGACAGCGGGACGTGCGAACCGTGTACCGACGGTCGCAGGCGTTCGCGCAGGATGCGCTCGATGCGCCGCTCGATCAGGACACGGTCGTCGTGCATGCAGGGGCTCCTCGGCGGGCCGGCGATCCATCGGTTGGAGCAGGAACCTAGATTCAACGCTTTAATGCGTCAATACTGTCGGTCACTATCGGCGCCGAGGGCAGGGAGGACGAGCGAGCGATGGCATCTGGCACGGGCGAGCCGCCTTCCGGCGTCGCGTTGTTCGCGTGGGTCAAGCAGGAGCTGCTCGACTCCATCGGCCGCGGCGAGTTCTCCCCCGACGAGCCGTTCGTCACGCAGCGGGAGATCGTCGAACGCTTCGGGGTGTCCACGACCACCGCCGTCCGGGCGCTGAACGAGCTGGTGGCCGACGGGGTCGTGGTCCGGCGGCGCGGCCGGGGCACGTTCGTGGCGCAACGCGCTCCCGCCCGCCGGGCGTCGCCGTCCGGCCCGCCCGTGCTCGCCTACGTCAGCCCGGACCGGCGGGCCGGCATGCACGACGCCGAGCTGCTCTCGGGGCTTTCGGTGGAGGCCGCCGCCCTGGGTTATCAGCTCACGGTGGCGCACACCCGGAGCAGGGATCACGAGGAGCAGGTGCTGCGCACCGTCGCGGCCGGCTGGGCCCAGGCCGTGGTGCTCTTCACGCACGACCGGTCCACCGCGGCCGGGGTGGTCGAGGAGCTGGGGCGCGCAGGCGTGGTGACGGTCATGGTCGACCGGTACTTCCCGGGCCTCCCCACCGACGCGGTGATCTTCGACGACTTCGCGGTCGGGTACGACGTCACCACCGCGATGATCGACCGGGGCCACCGCTCCATGGCCGTGCTGTGGAGCGAGGACGACGTGACGAGCGTGCGGGACCGCCTGGCCGGCCACCGCCGCGCGCTGCATGATCGAGGGCTGCCCGAGCTCCCGGAGCGATCGGCTCTTCGCCCCTACGCCCGCCTCGACCCCGCCGTGCGCCAGCGTCGGCTGCGCGCGCTGCTGGGATCCGGCGAACCGCTCACCGCCCTCCTCTTCGGCAACGCCCCCACGCTCGGGCTGGCCGTGTCGGACCTCCTGGCCATGGAGGTGGGTTTCCCGGGCTCGGTGGAGCTGGCGAGCATGGACCAGTCCAGCCCGGACGGCAACGGACCGTTGTCGGTGGTCTCGGCCCGGCTCCCGACCCGGGAGATGGGCCGGCGGGCGGCGCGGCTGGTGCACGAGCGTCTGGAGGGTGCAGGCGATCCGGCCCGCCACGTGGTGCTGCCGGCGGAGGTGCAGGTGGCGGCCCCGGGCCGCAACACCCTGGTGGTCAGCGGCGCGGACGACTTCACCCACCGGATGCGCTCATCCCACAGCGCGGGCAGCGCCTGACGGCACAGCGCGGGCAGCGCCTGAGGCAAGCGCGCAGCGCTGACGGCACAGCGCGGGCAGCGCCTGACGGCACAGCGCGGGCAGCGCGTGACGGCACATCGCCGGTGGCGCCTGACGTCAGCCCGCGGCTCGTGCCACGCGTGCTGCCAGCGTGCGCAGGTGGTGGCGCAGTTCCGGCGGCTCGTGCACCTCGAACTCGCAGCCCAGCCGCAGGAGCGCGAACGCCAGCCACTCCAGGGTGTCGGTGTGGCTGCGCAGCCGGCAGCTGCCTTCGTCGATCGGCTCCAGATCGGTGGGCGCGTAGGTGAACCTGCCGCGCACCTGCTCGATGGGGGCGTACAGCGTGGCCACCGCCGTGTGGACGGGCACTCCCGAGTACAGCTTGTCGGTGACGTACGCGGCGGCGTCGGGGGCCGGCAGCTCGCGGGGCGCCGCCCGTGCGCCGGTCGGCTGCGGGCCGTCGATCCGGTCGACGCGGAAGATCCGCCAGCCGTCGCGGTCGAGGTCGTAGGCCACGAGGTACCAGCGCCGCCCCGCGGGGACGAGCCGGTGCGGTTCGACGTGCCGGCTCGACCCGGCACCGTCGGCCGCGGTGTAGCGCAGCCGCACCCGCTCGCGGTTGGCGATCGCGCCGGCGAGCGCCGTGAGGTGCGCGGGGTCGACGGGGGTGGCGTAGGCATCCGGGGCGGGCACGGTGGCGGCGCCGAGCGCGCTCACCCGGTACCGCAGCCGGGACGGCAGCACCTGCTCCAGCTTCGCGAGCGCGCGGACCGCGGCCTCGTCGATTCCGGTGACCGCCTGCCCGGCGGCGGTCCGCAGCCCGACGGCGATGGCGACCGCCTCGTCGTCGTCGAGCAGGAGCGGCGGCATCGCGGTGCCCGCGACGAGCCGGTAGCCGCCGAGGACGCCCATGGTCGCGTCGACCGGGTAGCCGAGGTCGCGCAGCCGGTCGACGTCGCGCCGCACCGTCCGCAGGCTCACGCCGAGCCGCCGGGCGAGCTCGCTGCCCGGCCACTCGCGCGGGGTCTGCAGGAGGGAGAGCAGCGTCAGGAGCCGGGCGGGGGTGTCTGGCACGGGAGGAAGAATGCCAGGGATGTATGCCACCTCCTGACCTATATCGCTCCTACCGTTCCCGCCATGGACACCGTTCCCGCCGGCTACACCACCGTCACCCCGTGGATGATCTCGAAGGACACCGCGGGCCTCATCGACTTCCTGACCCGCGCGTTCGGCGCCGAGGAGCTCGCGCGGGCGGAGAACCCGAACGGCCCCGGCATCGGGCACGCGGAGGTCCGCATCGGGGACGCCGTCGTGATGATGTTCGACGTACTCAGCCCCGACTGGCCGTACACCCCGGCCTTCCTGCGGCTCTACCTGCCCGACGGGGACGCGGCCCACCAGCGGGCCGTGGACGCGGGCGCCACCCCGCTGCACCGGATGACGGAGATGTTCTGGGGTGATCGCGTGGGCCGGGTCCGGGACCCGTTCGGCAACGTCTACTGGATCCAGACCCGGGTGGCGGACCTGGAGCCGGAGGAGATCGAGCGCCGGATGGTGGCGCCCGAGTTCGTGGCGGCGATGGAGTACATGCAGAGCGGCGAGCTGGTGGTCGCGGATCAGTTCGCGCGTTCCACGAGCCACGGGTGAAGGTGCCGGTAGCCGCGCACGGCGACCGAGCGCAGGGGGCGCAGGGCGAAGCGCGGGTCGTCGGCCAGCGCGTCGGCCACCCCGCGGTCCACCAGCACGCTGCCGGGGCGGGCGTGCCCCGTGAGCCGCGCGGCGATGTTGACGACCTCGCCGTAGACGTCGCCGTAGCGCACCAGCACCGGTCCCGCGGCCAGCCCGATCCGCAGCTCGGGCAGGGCGGGCTCGGCCCGGATGCGGTCCTGGAGCGAGAGCGCGATCGCGGCGCCGTCGGCGGCGTCGTCGGCGACGAAGAGCACCTCGTCCCCGACCGTCTTGACGATCCGCCCGTGGCCGTCCGCGATCACCTCGGTGGTGGTGGAGCCGAACCGCTCGATCATCTCGCTGAGCTCGACGGTGGAGCGGCGCCGGGTGGTGCGGGTGAAGCCGACCATGTCGGCGAACCCGACGACGAGCGGCCAGGTGCCGGGCTCGTCACTCCCGGCCTCCGCCGCCACCGCCATCCGCCGGACGGCCGCGGCGAGGTGCCGGCGCCACACGTAGCTCTGCAGCTCCTCGAGGGCGGGCAGCACGGCGGTCGCGGTCTCCCGCGAGCCGGCCGGCGTGACCTCCCCGCGCTGCTCCTCGATCACGCGGACGAGCATCCCGACCTGCCACTCCGCGAGCCGGGACAGCGACTGGGCCATCGCCCGCGCCACCGCCTCGCGCACGTCGGGCGCGAGCACGCCGGCGTCGGTGAGGCGGGTCATCAGGCGCACGGCCTCGAGGTCCCGGTCGGTGAACAGGACCTCGTCGTCGTCGGCCTCCGCGAACCCGAGGGCACGCCACAGTCGCGTGCCGGTCTCGAGGTCGAGCCCGACGGCCTCCGCGACCTGCCTGCGGGTGTAGCGGCGCGGTGCGCCGAGGATCAGCTCCTCCAGCGCGTCCTCCGGTGCGGCGTCTCCGCTCACGTCACGTCGTGTGGACGATCAGCACGTCGACGCCGGCGCGGCGCGCCACGTCAGACGGCACCGAGCCGAGCAGCCGTCCGCTGAGCGTGTTGAGCCCCCGGTTGCCGACGACGAGCAGGTCGGCGTCGGTGTCGTGGACCGCCTTGCGCAGCACGTCGACCGGCGGGCCGTCGACGGCCAACGTCCGGATCGTGCGTGCACCGGCGGCCCCGGCGCGCTCCTCGGCGGCGCGCAGGGCCTCCTCGGCCGGGGACCAGCCGACCACCAGGTACGCCTCGTCCTTGAGTGCGTCCTCGGCCTCGGCCGTGTCCTGCCGGGACGGGGGCGTGAACGCGCAGACGATGACGAGCTCGGCGCTGCTGTCGGCGGCGACGGCGGCGGCGCGGTCGACGGCGCCGAACGACGTGGCGGAGCCGTCGGTGCCGACGACGATCGTGCGGTAGGCGGGCATGGGGAGCCTCCGGCATCGGGGAACGTGCGCCGCAGGTTACCGCCGGTAGCCACGGGGATGCGCGCGCAGTCACCCCCTGGTGCGTGCCGGGGGGAGTACGGCGGGTGCCAGCAGGCGGTGGCGCAGCCGCCGGTCCGCGCGGACGTAGAGGTTGCGCATGGTGGCCGCGGTGCCGCGCACATCGGCGCGTGCGGTCAGGTAGGTCCAGCGGTGCCGCGGTGGCAGCGCGAAGAACACCTCGAAGAACGCGGGTACCTCCGCGGGTGGCATGCGGAGCAGCGCCTCCAACCCGATGCGCCGGAACCGGTGCACGGCTCCCGCGCCGCGCGGCCAGACGACCGAGCGGGCCGCCGCGAGCGCCGCCGCCGGTCCTGTGGGCAGCCGCGCCGCGATCACGTCGGCCACCGGCCCCGCGAGCTGCAGCGATGTGGCCACCGAGAACCCCGTCGCCGGGTGCACGAGCGGGGCCGCGGCACCGAACGCGAGGACGCCGGTGGTGCGGTGGCGCGGGGAGTCCACCGGGAACCGGACGGCCTCGGTGGCCGCGCCCGCGGGCACGACGATGCCGTGGCGGGCCAGCCGGGCGTGCAGCCGCCTGCGCAGCACCGGCAGCGGCAGCCCGGGCCGGCGGGCGAGCGAGGTCTCCTCCAGCAGCACGGCGCCACCGCCGAGCGGGACGCCGTAGAGGAAGGTGGGCCAGTCCTGCTCGCCGTGATCGGGGCGCCAGTCCATGAACAGCGCCTCACCGGGCGTCACCAGCGGCGCGGCCGCCGCCTCGGTGACGATCACCCCCGCGGCGGTCTGCTCTGCGGCCGGACGGTGCCGCTCGCGGCCGGCGCGCAGCGGCTGGCGATGCCCGCCCGCGTCCACCATGACCGCGGCCCGCTGCTCCTCTCCGCCGGCCAGCCGGACGGCGCCGGACGCCCACCCGGCGGTGCGCCCCTTGCGGACCTGCACCCCGCCCCGTGCCAGCTCCTCGTCGAGGTGGGCGCGCAGCGCCGGGACGTCCAGGACGGCGTACTCCCAGCCCAGCCGATGCTCGGAGAGCGCGACCGCACGCCCCGCGGCCCGGGCCGCGACGACCGACGCCGGCAGCTCGGCCGGCAGCTCGTCGGCCCAGCAGCCGTAGGTAGCCCGCCAGGGCGCTTCCGGCGAGGCGTCGAGCAGCATCGTCCGCAGCCCGCGCCCGGCGGTGGCGGCGGCGAGGGCGCGCCCGGCCGGCCCGGCGCCCACGACGAGCACATCAGGGTCGCGGTCCACCCCTGCATCCTCCCTTCCGGAGTGCCTTCACAGCCCGCCGCACGGCGCGCACTAGCCTGCGCGCTGTGGCGGATCACTCCGTGCTCGACCAGCCCGTCCGCCCCTCCGCGCGTGCGGCGCGGCGCTCCGGGGTGGGGGAGTCGGGCGTCGGCCTCGCCGCCAGCCCGTTCCGCGTCGACCGGGACCGGATCGCGGCGTCGCCGTACTTCGCGCGCCTCGCCGGCGTCACGCAGGTGGTGAGCCCCACCGGCAACGGCCTGTTGCTGCACAACCGCCTCACCCACAGCCTGCAGGTGGCCCAGGTGGCGAGGGCCATCGCCGAGCGGCTGACCGCCGACGCCTCGACGGGGGCGGTCCTGGACCGGCTCGGCGGCTGCGACCCCGACGTCGTCGAGGCCGCAGCGCTCGCCCACGACCTCGGCCACCCCCCGTTCGGGCACCTCGGCGAGCAGGTCCTGGACCGCCTCTCCCGTGAGCGGCTGGGGCTGCCGGACGGGTTCGAGGGCAACGCGCAGAGCTTCCGGGTGATCACGACGATCGACCTGCACGGGCCGGGCGGCGCCGGGCTCGACCTCACCGCGGCGGTGCGGGCGGGCGTGCTCAAGTACCCGTGGGCGCGCCTGGGCCATCCGGACCCGCACCCGAGCGCGGCGCCGACACCGCCGCGGGGCGCGGGCCCGCTGCCCGATGCCCCGGACGCCGGGTCGGCCAAGTTCTCCTGCTACCTCACCGAGCTGGACGACCTGATCGACAGCCGGGACGCCGTGGCGGGCGCCGTCGGACCGTGGCAGCAGACGGTCGAGGCCGCGGTGATGGACACCGCCGACGACGTCGCCTACGCGATCCACGACCTGGAGGACTTCCACCGGGTGGGCGTCCTCGCCCAGCCGGGTGTCGCGGCCGAGCTGGGTGGCTGGTTGCGCGACCGCGCCGGGCTCGCGGCGGCCGACCCGTCCGCGCTCGGGTCGCTGCGCCCGGGCGCCGACCTGGAGCGGCTGCGCAGGCGGTTGCACGCGAAGGACGGGTGGGCGTTCGACGACGAGACGTTCGCGTCCGCCGTCACCGTGGTGCGCGAGGAGCTGGTGGACGGCCTGCTCGCGGTGCCGTTCGACGGGTCGATGGCCGCCGAGCGGGCCGTCGCCGAGTTCTCGGCCCGCTGGACGGCCCGACTGGTGGCGGGCGTGCGGGTGCTGCCCGACCCGCCGGTGCGGGCCGCCCCGGTCACCCTCGCCACGGCCCCGTGGCACCAGGTGGCGGTGCTGAAGTTCGTGCACCACCGGTTCGTGCTGCAGCGCGCCGACCTCGCCTCCCACCAGCGCGGCCAGGCCACCGTGCTGACAGGGCTGGTGGGCGCGCTCGCCGAGTGGCTCACCGGCGACGACCCGGTCCGGCTCCCACCTCGGCTGCACGACCTCGTGGCGCTCGCCCACGGCGAGTACCGCGGGCTCGCCGCGGAGGACCGGCTGGGGCCCGAACCGGACGTTCTCCACCCGAGCCCGCGGCGAGCAAGCCGGCCCGGGCCAAGCCACGGACAAGGTCCAGCACCCGGTGCCCGGGTTGCGTTCCGGAACGCGCGCGGTGCATGGTCAAGTCGACACCACGGTTGTCCGACCCGCGATCGAACAGCCGTGGCTGCAACCTGACCATGAAACCCCCTCCGGTGGGCGCGCCGTACCCCACCCGCGCCGAAGGTCCTCAGGCCACCGGTCGGTCTCGCACGCGCTTCTTGTGTTCGCCTCGACCTCGCACCTGACCGGGGTGGCCGGGTTGGCACCACAACCGAACCCCGTGGTCGCCTTGGCGGCCGTCCCCGACCCACTGGCACGCCCGATCCCGACGCGACCCTCTCGTCGGGTGCCACGCGACCGGCTGTGGTCCCCGTTGCGCCCCCGCGCAGCATGGGCTTCGGATGGCCGCCTTTGTGCGGGCCCCGGGTGCGTGCCCACGTGCGGTGCGCGCCGCCCCCCTCCGCGAGCTTGATCGTCCGAGAAGCGCCCGGTTGTGGGGGCGGCCACGCTGGTGTGCTTCTCGCAAGGATCGACCGCGTCGAGTCGTACAGCAGCGCTGTTCGTGCAGCGGTGGTGTGCGACTCGGCCCGATCATGCGGCGGCCAGGGCGTCCAGGGGTAGCCCGGCGCTACTAGGCCGAGCCCAGGGAACCGGTCGCGAGGATGCCGCCGTCCACGCGCACGGTCTCGCCCGTGATCCAGGACGCCGCGTCGGAGACGAGGAAACCGACGAGGCCGGCGACGTCCTCCGGCGTGCCCAGCCGCTTCATCGGGTAGGCCGCGCTCACCTTCTCCTCGTCGTGGGCGTAGAGGGCGGTGGCGAACTTCGTCTTCACGATCGCCGGGGCCACGGCGTTGACCCGGATCGACGGGCCGAGCTGCCAGGCCAGCTCCTCGGTGAGCCGGATGAGCGCTGCCTTCGACGCCCCGTAGGCGGGGATCATCCCGGAGGAGCGCAGGCCGGCCACCGACGCGAGGTTGACGATGGCGCCGCCGTGCTCGCCCATCCACGCCTTGTAGGCCACCTGAACGAACCCGAGGGCCGCGACGACGTTGGTGTCGAAGGTCTTGCGGACCGCCTCGAGGTCGGCGTCCATGAGGGAGCCGTAGGTCGGGTTGATCCCGGTGTTGTTGACGAGGATCGCGAGGTTCCCGAACTGTTCGACGGTGCGGCCGACCGCCTCCTCCCGGGCGTCGGCGGAGCCGGCGTTCCCCGCGACCGCGAGTACCCGGCCCGGGTGGCCGCCCGCCACCAGCTGATCGGCCGCAGCAGCGAGCTCGTCCGGTTTGCGGGCGGTGATCGTGACCGACGCGCCCCTGCCGAGCAGCTCGCGCGCGATGGCGAAGCCGATGCCCCGGCTCGCGCCGGTGACGAGGGCGGCGCGGCCGGAAAGATCGTGGACGCCGTCGGTGGTGACGCTGTCGGCGGTGACGTCGGTCATGCTCGCGACCCTACTTCCCGAAACGGCTCGACCCGGTCGGTACTCTGGAGCGCGTGATCGTGATCCGGATCGAGTAGCGGCGGCTTCGTACCGCCCGTTTCCGCTCGCCCGGACGTCTTGGAGTTCTTCTCGTGATCACCGCCTCTGACCTCGAACTGCGTGCCGGGTCCCGGATCCTGCTGTCCGGGGCCACCCTGCGCGTGCAGCCCGGCGACCGCATCGGCCTCGTCGGGCGCAACGGCGCCGGCAAGACCACGTCGATGCGCGTGCTGGCCGGCGAGGGTGAGCCCTACGGCGGCGCCATCAGCACCACCGGACCCGTCGGCTACCTGCCGCAGGACCCGCGCGAGGGCGACCTGTCCGTCACGGCCAACGACCGCGTCCTCTCCGCCCGCGGGCTCGACGTGCTGCTGCGCAAGATGGAGAAGGCACAGACGGCGATGGCCGAGCTGGTCGACGGCGCGGAGAACGCGAAGGCGGTGCGCGAGTACGGGCGCCTCGAGGAGCGGTTCTCCGCGCTGGGCGGATACGCGGCCGAGAGCGACGCCGCGCGCATCTGCACCCATCTCGGGCTGCCCGAGCGGGTGCTCACGCAGTCGATTGCCACGCTGTCGGGCGGGCAGCGTCGCCGCGTGGAGTTGGCCCGCATCCTCTTCGCGGCCTCCGACGGCGGCTCGCAGAGCGCCACCAACCTGCTGCTCGACGAGCCCACCAACCACCTCGACGCCGACTCGATCACCTGGCTGCGCTCGTTCCTGTCCGCCCACGAGGGCGGCCTCGTCGTGATCAGCCACGACACCGAGCTGCTCGCCGACGTCGTCAACAAGGTGTGGTTCCTCGACGCCACGCGCGGCGAGGTCGATGTCTACAACATGGATTGGCGCCGCTACCAGGAGGCGCGGGCCACCGATGAGAAGCGGCGCCGCCGCGAGCGGGCCAACGCCGAGAAGAAGGCGTCGGCACTGCACGCCCAGGCGGCGAAGATGGGCGCGAAGGCCACCAAGGCGGTGGCGGCCAAGAACATGGCGCGCCGGGCCGACCAGATGCTCGCGGCGCTGGAGCCCGAGCAGCAGGCCGATCGGGTGGCGCGGATCCGCTTCCCCGACCCGGCGCCGTGCGGTCGCACCCCGCTCACCGCGGAGGGGCTGTCCAAGGCGTTCGGCTCGCTCGAGGTGTTCACCGGCGTCGACCTCGCGGTCGACCGCGGCACGAAGGTCGTCGTGCTGGGCCTCAACGGCGCTGGCAAGACCACCCTGCTGCGGCTCCTGGCCGGCACCGAGGCGCCCGACGCGGGCCGGGTCGTGCCCGGCCACGGCCTGCGCACCGGCTACTTCGCCCAGGAGCACGACACCCTCGACATGGAGGCCTCGGTCTGGGAGAACGTCCGGCACGCGTCGCCGGACACCCCCGAGCAGCAGCTTCGCACATTGCTCGGGGCGTTCATGTTCTCCGGGGAGCAGCTGTCGCAGCTCGCCGGCACCCTGTCCGGCGGGGAGCGCACCCGGCTCGCGCTCGCCGGGCTGGTCTCCAGCGCGGCCAACGTGCTGCTGCTCGACGAGCCCACGAACAACCTCGACCCGGCCAGCCGGGAGCAGGTGCTCGACGCGCTGCGCCGGTTCTCCGGCTCCGTCGTGCTCGTCACCCACGACCCGGGCGCGGTCGAGGCACTGGCGCCGGACAAGGTCATCGTGCTGCCCGACGGCACCGAGGATCACTGGTCGGCGGACTACCTCGAACTCGTTCAATTGGCCTGATCGGGCGATTCCTCCCGGCCCGTCCGCCTCCTGCCCGGCCACCCGATCGGGGTGCCGGTGGGTCCCAGGTCCGCCGGAGCGGGGGGCGGCGGCAGGGCGCCGCTGGTCCGCGCTGCCCTTCCGGGGTGACGTGCAGGTGGCGTCGGGGTGACATCCGGATGTGCGGCGTGCGGCAATGATCACCCGTACGCGTGATCCATTCGGCCGAACCGTTCGCCGATCATTGAGTGGATCTCCTGGCACCGGGTAGTTCCGTGGACGATCATTGCCGCACCGGGGGGAGCCGGAAACGATCTGCCTGCAACCGCGCAGGTGGGCGAAGGAGATCAGGTGTCATGGCCGACCTGAAGAAGGGTGCTCGCATCACCGGCACCCAGCGCGACAAGCTCGCCACCGACCTGAAGAAGAAGTACGAGAAGGGCGCCAGCATCCGGGCCCTCGCCGAGCAGACCGGCAGGTCCTACGGCTTCGTGCATCGCGTGCTGTCCGAGACGGGCGTCACGCTGCGCGGCCGCGGCGGCGCTACCCGTACGAAGAAGAAGTAGGGGGAGCCCGGCTCCTACCCAGGGGTAACCTGCCGCCCATGACGACGGCGGCGATCGATCCGGAGCTACTTCGACACGGCGGGTTGGCGCTCGACGTCGACGGTCCGCGGGCCACGATCACGCTCGCGCGACCCGAGGCGTTGAACGCCCAGACCCCGCACACGTGGGAGGCGCTCCGGTCGATCGGGGAGTCGTTGCCGGACGAGGTCCGCGTCGTGGTGGTGCGCGGCGCCGGTCGAGCTTTCTCCGCCGGTCTCGACCGGCGGTTCTTCACGGCCTCCGAGGTGGACGGGCAGCCGGGTATCACCGGCATCGCCGCCTTGCCCTCCGAGGAGGCCGACACCACCATCGCCGCCTTCCAGGCGGGTTTCTCGTGGCTCCGTGACCCGATCCGGGTCACGGTCGCCGCGGTTCAGGGCCACGCGATCGGCGCCGGCTTCCAGCTGGCGCTGGCCTGCGATCTGCGCGTCGTCGCCGACGACGCGCAGTTCTGCATGGCCGAGACGAGCCTCGGCATCGTCCCCGACCTCGGCGGCACGTACCCCCTCGTGCACGCCGTCGGCTACGCGCGCGCCGTCGAGATCTGCCTCACCGGCCGGCGGGTCGGGGCCGACGAGGCGGTCGCCACCGGCCTCGCGCTGCGCGCCGTACCCGCCGCGGAGCTGGACACCGCCGTCGACGCCCTCGTCGCCTCCCTGCTCACCGCCCCGCCGAAGGCGGCCGCCGAGACCCTCGGCCTCCTGGCAGGCGCCGCCGAGGGTGCCGACCCGGCGGCGCAGCTGGCCGCCGAACGGGCCGCCCAACTGCGCAGGCTCCACTCGCTGGTGGCCGGCGAGGGCTGAAGTGATTCCGACGAGCGGCGCGCTCGTCGGATAGGTTCCGACGAACGCGCCGCTCGTCGGATCAGGAGCGGGCCGCCGCGGCCGCGCGCGGTGGCACCGGGAAGCCGCCCACCGCCTGCTCGAAGGTGTGGGCCACGCGGAGCACTGTGGTGTCGGCGAAGTGCTTGCCGATGATCATCATGCCGATCGGGAGGCCGCCCTCCGCGCCGGCGGGCACCGAGCAGGCCGGGTGACCGGTGACGTCGGTGACGCAGGTGTTGGCGATCATCTCGAGGGCCCGCGGGATGACCTCCTCCCGCGGGGCGTCGGGTGCCGGGAGCACGGTGGCCCGCAGCGGCAGGGTCGGCATGACGAGCACGTCGTAGCGGATGAGCGCCTCGTCGTAGGCCGCCCGCAGGCGGGGCGCGAGGTTGCGCGCCATGGCGTAGTAGCGGCCGTGGTGGCGGTCCACCGCGTGCCCGCCGGCGAGCAGCACCAGCTTCACGGTCTCGGAGAACTGGCTCCCGTCGGCGCGCCACCTGCCGCCGTAGTCGGCGATCACCTCCGGGTCGTAGAGCCCCTCCCAGTTCATGCCGTAGCCGTTGCCGTCGACCATCTGGGCCATGGCGCCCTCGGTGGCGATCACGTCCCAGATCCGCGCGCCGTGCGCGTGCCAGGGAATCGAGACCTCCTCGGCCACGAGGCCCGCGCCGCGCAGGATGTCGACACCCGCGCGCACGGCATCGTCGACCTCGGTCTCGGAGTTCGGGTGTCCGAAGCCCTCGGTGACCACGCCGATCCGCAAGCCCTCGGCGCCGCGGGCGAGCGCGCCGACGTAGTCCTCGGGAACGAGGTCACGCGGCTGCCGGGGGTCGAGGCCGTCCGGGCCGGCGATCACCGACAGCACGAGCGCCGCGTCAGCCACCGTGCGGGTGATCGGGCCGACGTGGTCGATGGTCTGCTCGATCGGGAACGCCCCGGTGTAGGGGACCAGGCCGTACGTGGGCTTGTGCCCGACGGTGCCGCTGTACGCCGACGGGATGCGCACCGACCCGCCCTGGTCGCCACCCGTGGCGACGTCGACGACGCCGGCCGCGACCAGCGCGGCGCTCCCCGACGAGGAGCCGCCCGCGGAGCGGGTCTCGTCCCAGGGGTTGCGGACCGGGCCGGGGCGGGATGTGTGCGAGCCGCCGGAGAAGCAGAGGTCCTCGCAGACGGCCTTGCCGGCAATCGTGGCGCCCGCGCCGAGCAGCCGGGTGACGACGGTGGCGTCGCGCAGCGGGACGTAGCCCTCCAGGTACGGGGAGCCGTTCATCATCGGCACACCCGCCACGGCGGTGTTGTCCTTGATCGCGACGGTGCGGCCGGCGAGCGGGCCCTGTCCGCTCCCGGTGATGTCGGTGGTGACGTACCAGGCGCCGTACGGGTTGTCCGCGTCCTCCGGGCGGTGCCAGGCGCGTTCGGGCGCCGCCGGGGTGGTGGCGGCGTAGAGCTGCTCCACGACGTCCCACGAGGAGAGCAACCCGTCGACGAACGGGCCGAACGAGGCGATGTCGGAGTCGGAGAGCGCGAGGCCGTAGCGCTGGGCGACGGCGTGGAGCGCGGCTCGGTCGGGCGGGTCCAGGGGCATGGCCGGCCTCCTCGTGAGCGGGTGTGTCGCGACCGTAGTACGACTCGGGAGTACAGCGGGCTCCCATCGCGTTGGAACCTGCGGTTTGCAACGGTGTAAGTGAAGGGGGCCGCGGATGGATCGGCCGATGGGGATGCTGCGCGGGGTCGTGCGCGGCGCGGATGCGCCGAAATCGATCAAGAAGGGCACGCTCCCGCGGATCTGGGCGTTCGCGCGGCCCCACCGTGGCCGGCTGCTCGCCTACCTGCTGCTCACGGTCGTGTCGGCGACGGTGGGTGTGCTCACGCCCGTCCTCGCGGGCGCCGTGGTCGACGCGATCGTCGCGGGCGGCGAGGTGTCCGTGGCCGCCGCCACCGTGGTCGGGCTGGCGGGCGGCATCGCGGCCCTCGCGATCGTCGAGGCCGTCGTGGGGCTGGTCTCGCGCTGGTTCTCCTCGCGCGTCGGAGAGGGGCTGATCGTGGACCTGCGCCGGGCGGTCTACGAGCACGTGCAGCGGATGCCGGTGGCGTTCTTCACGCGCACCCGCACCGGCGCGCTGGTGAGCAGGCTCAACAACGACGTGATCGGCGCCCAGTCGGCGATCACCTCGACCCTGGCCACCGTGCTGAGCAACAGCATCCAGCTCGTGCTCGCGCTCGCCGTGATGATCACGCTCGCGTGGCAGGTCACGGTGCTCGCGCTCGTGCTGCTGCCGATCTTCGTGATCCCCGCGCGCCGCTTCGGGCGTCGGCTCGCCGAACTGCGCCGGGAGGCCGCGGACCTGAACGCCGGCATGGGCAACCAGATGACCGAGCGGTTCTCCGCACCCGGCGCCACCCTCGTGAAGCTCTTCGGCCGGCCGGAGGAGGAGGCGCAGGAGTTCGGCGAGCGCGCCGAGCGCATCCGCGACATCGGCGTGCGCACCGCCATGGTCTCCCGCGTCTTCGTCACGGCGCTCTCGCTGGTCTCCGCGCTGGCCCAGGCCCTGGTCTACGGGCTCGGCGGCTGGCTGGCGGTCACGGGCCGGATCGAGCCGGGCACCGTCGTCACGCTCGCGCTGCTGCTCACCCGCCTCTACACGCCGATGACGGCGCTCGCGAACGCCCGCGTCGACGTGATGACCGCGCTGGTGTCGTTCGAGCGGGTCTTCGAGGTGCTCGACCTGAAACCGATGATCACCGAGCGGCCGGGTGCCGTGGCGTTGCCCGACGGGCCGGTCGACGTGCGGCTGCGCGGGGTGCGCTTCGGCTACCCGAGCGCCGAGCGGGTGTCCCTCGCCTCGCTGGAGGAGGTCGCCGTGCTCGACACCCGCGGCGGCGACGAGGTGCTGCACGACGTCGACCTGGAGGTCGGGGCGGGGCAGCTGGTGGCGCTCGTCGGCTCGTCGGGGGCGGGGAAGTCGACCCTCGCCTCCCTGGTCCCGCGGCTCTACGACGTGGACGCCGGCTCCGTGGAGCTGTCCGGCACGGACGTGCGGGACCTGACGTTCGCGTCACTGCGCGGCGCCGTCGGCGTGGTCACGCAGGACGGGCACCTGTTCCACGACACGATCGGCGCGAACCTGCGCTACGCCGCGCCGGAGGCCACCGACGCCGAGATCGCCGACGCTCTGCGCCGCGCCCGTCTCGGCGAGCTCCTCGACTCCCTGCCCGACGGCCTCGACACCGTGGTGGGGGAACGCGGGTACCGGCTCTCCGGCGGCGAGCGCCAGCGCCTGACGATCGCGCGTCTCCTGCTCGCGCGCCCCCGCGTGGTGATCCTCGACGAGGCCACCGCCCACCTCGACTCGGAGTCCGAGGCGGCCGTCCAGGAGGCGCTCGCCGAGGCGCTCGACGGCCGCACCGCGATCGTCATCGCGCACCGCCTCTCCACCGTCCGCGCCGCCGACCAGATCGCCGTGCTGGAGCGCGGCCGGATCGTCGAGCGTGGCACGCACGAGGAGCTGCTCGCCCGGGACGGGCGCTACGCGCAGCTGCACCGCACCCAGTTCGCCCTCGTGCCCTCGCCGGCGGGCGAGGCGGACGGCGTCGACTGCGGCATCCCCGGCTGCACCGCCCGGCACCGCGAGGAGCACCTGGTCGGCTGAGCTGCTCGGTTCGGTCATCGGCGCCGGACCGAGCCCTCCACCACGTCGAGCACGCGTTCCAGGTCGTCGGCGGGCAGGCCCATGGCGAGCTGCGACACCAGGCCTTCGAGGACCAGTTCCAGGTAGCGGGCCAGGACGGGGACGGGGACGTCGTCGCGCAGGGTGCCGGCGGCGGCCTGCCGGGCGAGGCGCTGCTCGGTGGCCGCGGTGAGCGCCTCGGCGTGTGCGCGCCAGCGGCCGCGGAAGCCGGGGTCGGTGCGCCCGCGGCGGGCGACCTCGAGGAAGGTGCCGGTCCAGCCGGTGTCGAGCGGCTGCGGGGACGAGAGCAGCTCGCGCATCACCTGCACGAGGCCCTGAGCGGCCACGACGTCGGCCATCCGCTGGGCGTCCTGCTCGGCGAGGGCGAAGAAGAGCGCTTCCTTGTCGCGGAAGTGGTGGAAGATCGCGCCGCGCGACAGTCCCGTGGACTGTTCCAGCCTGCGGACCGTGGCGCCCTCGTACCCGTGGCGGGCGAAGCAGCTGCGGGCGCCGTCGAGGATCTGCTGCCGCCGTGCTGCGAGCTGGTCGGTGCTGACCCTGGGCACCGGGCCGACGATACCGCCATCCCCAACCGTACGTACGGCTTGGGAAGGACGTCATAGTCTCGTCACCCGAAAATGTCGGGCGCCGAGGGTAGCGTTTTCGGCATGTCGAAGAAGGCGGCGACGGTCGCAACGGCGGCCGCGATCCCGCAGCAGGACTCCGGGCCGGGCACAGGTGCCCCGGATCCCGGCCCGTCGGTGCTGCGTGACTGCGCCGACGCCGAGACCCACGTCGGGTCCGTGTGCTTCAAGCACGGCCCGCCGCGGCTCTTCGGCGTCGAGCTCGAGTGGCTCCTCCACCGCCCACCCGAGGCGCGGTCGGTACCGGCTGCCGCGGAGCTCGCCGCCGCACTCGGCCCGCACGCCCCGCCCAGCCTCGATCCGTCGTCCTCCGCTCAACCGCTCCCATCCGGTTCCACCGTCACGGTCGAACCCGGCGGCCAGATCGAACTGGCCAGCCCCCCGAGCCCCGACCTCGCCGCCCTCCTGCAGACCGTCAGCGCCGACGCGGCCGTCCTGCACGAGCGCCTCGCCACCGCCGGGCTCCATCCCGCATCCCGCGCCACCGACGGGGTTCGCCCACCCCGTCGCATCCTGGAGCTGCCGCGCTACCAGGCGATGGAGCAGTCCTTCGACCGGCGCGGGCCGTACGGCCGCAGCGCGATGTGCTCCACCGCGGCGGTGCAGGTCTGCCTCGACGCGGGGGAGGGCCACGAGGTCGCCGCCCGGTGGGAGGTCCTGCACGCGCTCGGCCCGGTCCTGCTCGCCGCCTTCGCCAACTCGCCCACGCTGCACGGCAGACCCACCGGCTGGAAGTCGTCCCGCTGGGCGTGCTGGCAGCGGGCCGATCCGGGCCGCACGGCTCCGCCGCCGGTCGCCTCCGGGTCCACACATCCTGCGGCCGCATGGGCCCGGCGGGTGCTGGAGAGCCCGTTGCTGGTCGTGCGGCGGCCGGGCGCGTGGTCGGTGCCGGAGGGGGTCACGTTCGCCGACTGGGTCCGCGGCGCGCTGCCCGAGCCGCCCACCACGGCCGACCTCGACTACCACATCACCACGCTGTTCCCGCCCGTCCGCCCGCACGGCCACCTCGAGGTGCGCTACATCGACGCTCAGCCGGGCCGGCGCTGGGCGTTGCCGGTGGCGGTGCTGGTGGCGCTGCTGTCGGATCCCGCCACGATCGACCGGGCGCGTGAGGCGTGCGCTCCCGCCGTGGGGCGCTGGACGTCCGGGGCCCGCCACGGCCTCTCCGACCGCGTGCTCGCCCGCGCGGCGTCCGCCGTCTTCGAGCTGGCCATCGGCCGGCTGCCCGAGGTCGGAGCCCCGCAGTGGGTCGCCGACGACCTCGTCGCCATGCACGAGCAGCAGGTACTTCGCGGGCGATGTCCCGCCGACGATCCGGACATCCCGGAGGGAGCGATCCGATGACCACCCCACCCGACACCGCGCCCACCGCCGAGGAACTGCGCACCCGCGTCGCCGGCCTGCTCGCCGAGTCCCGTGCTCGCAGCACCGCCCTCACCGAGGCCGTCGACGAGGCCGATCTCGTGGCCCAGCACTCGCCGCTGATGTCGCCGCTGGTCTGGGACCTGGCGCACATCGGCAGCCAGGAGGAGCTGTGGCTGGTGCGTGACGTCGGCGGCCGCGAGCCGCTGCGCCCGGAGATCGACGGGCTCTACGACGCCTTCCAGCATTCCCGCTCGACCCGCGTCGAGCTGCCGCTGCTCACCCCCGGCGAGACCCGCACGTACGTCGCCGAGGTGCGCGACAAGGCGCTCGACGCGCTGGAGCACACCCCGCTCACCGGGCGCAGGCTCGTGGAGCACGGCTTCGCGTTCGGCATGATCGTGCAGCACGAGCAGCAGCACGACGAGACGATGCTCGCCACCCACCAGCTGCGCGCCGGGGCGCCGGTCCTGCAGGCGCCGGCGCCGCCCACGGGGCGACCGCCCGCGGCGCGCGAGGTGCTGGTGCCGGGCGGCCCGTTCACGATGGGCACGTCCACCGAGCCGTGGGCCCTGGACAACGAGCGGCCGGCCCACGCCGTCGACGTGCCGGCGTTCGTGATCGACACCGCCGCGGTCACCAACGGTGAGTACGCGGCGTTCGTCGAGGCGGGCGGCTACGACGACCCGCAGTGGTGGAGCGACGAGGGGTGGGCGCACCGCGTGTCCGCCGGGCTGGTCGCGCCGCAATTCTGGCAGCGCGACGCCTCCGGCAGCTGGTACCGGCGCCGCTTCGGGGTGGTGGAGCCGGTGCCGGCCCACGAGCCGGTGGTGCACGTGTGCTTCCACGAGGCGCAGGCGTACGCACGGTGGGCGGGCAAGCGGCTGCCCACCGAGGCGGAGTGGGAGAAGGCCGCCCGCCACGATCCCGCCACCGGGCGCTCGCGCCGCTACCCGTGGGGCGACGAGGAGCCCACACCGGCTCACGCCAACCTCGGCCAGCGCCACCTGCAGCCCGCCTCGGCGGGTGCCCACCCGCTCGGGGCGTCCGCACTGGGCGTCCAGCAGCTGATCGGCGACGTCTGGGAATGGACGAGCTCGGGCTGGCACCCCTACCCGGGCTTCGAGGTCTTCCCGTACCCGGAGTACTCGCAGGTGTTCTTCGGCGGCGACTACCGGGTGCTGCGTGGCGGCTCGTTCGGCACCGCACCCGCGGCCATCCGCAGCACGTTCCGCAACTGGGACCACCCGATCCGCCGGCAGATCTTCGCGGGCTTCCGGTGCGCCCGCGACGCCCGGCCCGAGGACGGCTGAGCGCGGTGTGCCGACATCTGGCCTACGTCGGGCCGCCGGTCGCGTTGGCGTCCCTGGTACTGGAGCCCGCCCACTCGCTGCTGCGCCAGAGCTACGCGCCCGCCCACATGCGCGGCGGGGGCACGGTCAACGCCGACGGCTTCGGTGCCGGCTGGTACCCCGACGCCGACGGGCCGGCCGCGCGCTACCGCAGCGTGCAGCCGATGTGGTCCGACACCTCGTTCGCCACGGTGGCGGCGGCCACCCGCTCCGGCGGGGTGCTCGCCGCAGCCCGCTCGGCCACGGTGGGCATGCCCGTCACCGAGCCCGCCGCGGCTCCGTTCGGGGAGGGGCGCTGGTTGTTCAGCCACAACGGCGTGATCCGCGGATGGCCGCAGTCGGTGGCTCCGCTCGCGGAGGCGTTGCCCGTCACCGACCTGCTCACCCTCGACGCGCCCACCGACTCCGCGCTGCTCTGGGCGCTGGTGCGCCACCGCCTGCGTGCCGGAGAGGAGCCGGGCGACGTGCTTGCCGGCGTCGTCACCGAGGTGGCGGCCGCGGCTCCGGGATCCCGGCTGAACCTGCTGCTCACCGACGGCACCGGGATCTGGGCCACGGCCTGGTACCACACGCTGAACGTCCGTACCGACGAGCGGAGCGCGCTGGTCGCCTCGGAACCTCTCGACACCGATCCGGCCTGGCGCCCGGTGCCCGACCGGCACCTCGTCGTCGCGGCGCCCGGCCGGTACCAGTGCGTTCCACTGCCTGCCCCGAGCCTGCCGGCCCCGCTGGCCGCCACCACCCAGGGAGCTCGATGACCGCCCTCGTCGACATCCATCTCACCGGCGCCGACGCCGATGTCGCCCTGCGCGCCGATGCGCGCGCCGGGCTCACCGCCCATCCGAAGCACCTGTCGCCCAAGTGGTTCTACGACGCGCGCGGCAGCGCGCTCTTCGAGCAGATCACCGAGCTGCCCGAGTACTTCCCGACGCGCACGGAGCGGGGCCTGCTGGAGCGCACCGCCGACGCCATCGCGATCACGTCGGGCGCCGACACGATCGTCGAGCTCGGCTCGGGGTCGTCGGCGAAGACCCGGCTGCTGCTCGACGCGTTCCGCCGGGCGGGGTCGCTGCGCCGGTACGTGCCGCAGGACGTGAGCGAGCCGGCGCTCCGGGAGGCCCTGGACGCGCTGGCCGCGGAGTACCCCGGCCTGGAACTGCACGGAGTCGTCGGCGACTTCACCTCGCACCTGGACCGGCTGCCGCCGGAGGGACACCGCATGGTCGCGTTCCTCGGCGGCACCATCGGTAACCTGCTGCCGGCGGAACGCGCGGAGTTCCTGCGGGCGCTACGGGCGGCGCTGCGGCCGGGGGAGCAGTTCCTGCTCGGCACCGGGCTCGTGGTCGACCCGTCCGTGCTCGTCCCCGCCTACGACGATGCGGCCGGGGTCACCGCCGAGTTCAACCGCAACGTGCTGCACGTGCTCAACCGGGAGCTCGCCGCCGATTTCGACGTCGACGCGTTCGACCACAAGGCCGTGTGGGACGTCGAGAACGAGTGGATCGAGATGCGTCTGGTGGCGCGGCGCCCGATCACCGTCACGCTGGCCGAGCTGGACCTCACGGTCGAGTTCGCGGCGGGGGAGGAGATGCGCACCGAGGTGTCGGCCAAGTTCCGGCGCGCGGGGCTGCGCACGATGCTTGCCGAGGCCGGCTTCACCGTGGTCGGGAGCTGGGCAGACCCCGACGAGCGGATGGCGCTCACGCTGGCCACCGCCGGCTGACACACATCCGGGCCGGGTCGCGTTCCCACCAGGCGATTTCACGAGCGCCGAAGCGCCGCCGAAGTCCTGCCGAAGCCCTGTCTCCCACAGTCTGCTGCACCGCCACCGCCGGCAGCAGGGAGAGCACGATGGGTCGCCAGGAAACCACGGCAGGGGCCCGCGTCACCGTGCGCGACCTGCGTCGGGACGACGGGCACGTCCTCGACGCGCTCGTGGCGGGCCTCTCGGCCCGTAGCCGCTACCTCCGCTTCCACGCCCCGATCCCCGCGCTGAGCGCCGGCATGCGCAGCGCCCTTCTGGACGTCGACGGCCGGGGCCGGATCGCCCTCGTGGCGGAGGTCGACGACGGCACTCCGGTGGGGCTCGTGCGCTCGGGCCGTCGGGGTGCGGCGGGTGACCGCCCGCGTGCTCCGCGAGAACGGCGCGGCGCTCGCGCTCTTCCGGTCCGCCTTCCCGGTGAGCCTCACCCGTCGCGATGTCGACGCCGTCGTGCTGGTCGCGTTGCTCGGTGACGGGATCGACGACTGGGAGATCACGGCGGAGGACGTCCTCGCAGACCTCGCCGACATGGCCGGCTGACCCGGCGGCGGGGAGCACTAATGTCGGCCGCATGACCACGCCCCGGCTCGGTCCGGACTGGCGCGCCGAGGGGGTCCGCGTCATCCCCGGCGACGCGCTCGACACGAACACGCCGCAGACGCCCGGGATGCACCGGGCGGCCGCGGTCACCGGCGAGCGGGCCGGCGCGCACAAGTTGTGGGCGGGCACCGTGACGATCCACCCGGGGGCGCGCACCGGCGCCCACCATCACGGCGAGCTGGAGAGCGTCATCTACGTGGTGCGCGGCCGGGCACGGATGCGGTGGGGTGATCGGCTGGAGTTCACCGCGGAGGCGGGGCCGGGCGGGTTCATCTTCGTGCCGCCGTACGTGCCGCACCAGGAGATCAACGCGCTCGACGACGAGCCCCTCGAATGCGTGCTCACCCGAAGCGGGCAGGAGCCGATCGTCGTCAACCTCGACATCGAGGGGGTGGCCACGCCGGAGCACGTGCCGTGGGTCGACCCCACGCACCCTGCCGGGCACTAGTGCACCCCGCAGCTCAGCCCAGCGCGACCTGCCCGAGCAGGGCCAGCGCACCGGCGCTCGCCATGGCGAGCACGGCCGGGCGGGTCCAGCCGTGGTCGAGCAGGCGCCGCACCGGGCCGGACAGCGCGAAGCCTGCGATCAGGAACGGCACCATGAGGGCAGCCGCCTGCAGGGCGTCGCCGCTGAACTGGCCGGCCACGAGGAGGCCGCCGAGGGAGAGCAGCGAGCCGACGGAGAAGTAGGCCGCGAGCGTGGCCCGCACCCGTGCGCCGGATGCGTGCTGGTAGAGCAGCGCGACGGGCGGCCCGCCGATCGCCGACGCGGTGCCGCCCGCGCCGGACACGACCCCTGCCAGCAGCAGTGCCGGCACGGTGGGGCGGGGGCACCAGCGCACCACCGACAGCGCCACGCAGGTCAGCACGATGACGGCCACCGCCAGCCCGAACCAGCGGGGCGGCAGCAGCGCCACGGCGAGCACGCCGATCGCGATTCCCGGGAGGCGGCCGAGCAGCGCCCAGCCGACGCCGGTCCAGTCGGCATCGCGGTACTCGCGGCGCAGCATGAGCATCGCGTGGGCGGTGGCGAGCAGCAGCATCGGGACCGGCACGAGCCGCGGGTCGATGATCGCGAGCAGGGGAGCGGCCACGAGCGCGAGGCCGAACCCGACGGTGCCCTGCACGAGCGCCCCGAGCGCGATGGCGAGCCCGGCGAGCGCGATGGTCACAGCACCGACAATAGTCCGAACATTCGTCAACGAATCATTGACGCCATCGAAACGGCAACGGATCGTTGACCGGCACAACCGGGGGAGTACGCCGCCGAGACGACGAAGCCCCCCGCCCATGGAGCGGGCGGGGGGCTTCGCGGGTAGGGAGGGCGTCAGCCGCGCAGCATGCCGCGCAGGACGTACTGCATGATCCCGCCGTTGCGGTAGTAGTCCGCCTCGCCGGGGGTGTCGATGCGCACGGTGGCGTCGAACTCGATCTTCTCGCCCGACTCCTTGGTGGCCGTGACGTGCACCGTGCGCGGGGTCGAGCCGTCGTTCAGCGCCGTGACGCCGCTGACGTCGAACGTCTCGGTGCCGTCGAGGCCCAGGGACCTCGCCGACTCGCCCTGCGGGAACTGCAGCGGCAGCACGCCCATGCCGATCAGGTTGGAGCGGTGGATGCGCTCGTAGCTCTCCACGATCACGACCCGGACGCCCAGCAGCGCGGTACCCTTGGCCGCCCAGTCGCGCGACGAGCCGGAGCCGTACTCCTTGCCGCCGAGGATGACCAGGGGAGTGGCCTGCGCTGCGTAGTTCTGCGCGGCGTCGTAGATGAACGCCTGCGGGCCGCCGTCCTGGGTGAAGTCGCGGGTGTAGCCGCCCGAGACCCCGCCGTCGACGATCGCGTCCAGCAGCTGGTTGCGCAGCCGGATGTTCGCGAAGGTGCCGCGGATCATCACCTCGTGGTTGCCGCGCCGGGAGCCGTAGGAGTTGAAGTCCCGCTTCTCCACGCCGTGCTCACGCAGGTACTGCCCGGCGGGCGTGTCCTCCTTGATGGAGCCGGCGGGGGAGATGTGGTCCGTGGTGACCGAGTCGCCGAGCAGCGCGAGCACCCGGGCTCCGGAGACGTCCTGCACCGGCTCCGGCTCCGGCTGCATGCCCTCGAAGTACGGGGGCTTGCGCACGTAGGTGGAGTCGGCGTCCCAGTCGAAGATGTCGCCCTCGGGGGTGGGCAGCGAGCGCCACCGCTCGTCGCCGGCGAAGACGTCGGCGTAGTCCTTGGTGAACATCTCCTGGCTGATCGCGCTGTCGATCGTGGTCTGCACGTCCTGCGGCGAGGGCCAGATGTCGCGCAGGAAGACGTCGTTGCCCTCGGTGTCCTGGCCCAGCGGCTGGTTCTCGAAGTCGAAGTCCATCGTGCCGGCCAGCCCGTACGCGATGACCAGCGGCGGTGAGGCCAGGTAGTTCATCTTGACGTCGGGGTTGATGCGGCCCTCGAAGTTGCGGTTGCCCGACAGCACGGAGACGACCGTCAGATCGGCCTCGTTGACCGCGGCGGAGATCTCCTCCGACAGCGGGCCGGAGTTGCCGATGCAGGTGGTGCAGCCGTAGCCGACGAGGTGATAGCCCAGCTTCTCCAGGTACGGCCAGAGGCCGGCCTTCTCGTAGTAGTCGGTGACGACCTTCGAGCCGGGTGCCATGGAGGTCTTGACCCACGGCTTGACCGCGAGGCCCTTCTCCACCGCGTTCTTGGCGAGCAGTGCGGCCCCGAGCATCACCGACGGGTTGGACGTGTTCGTGCACGACGTGATCGAGGCGATCACGACGGCGCCGTGGTCGAGCACGAACTCGCCGCGCGACTCGGACAGGACCTTCGTCGGCTTGGACGGGCGGCCCTCGCCGCCGTTGGCCGCGGAGAACACCACGGGCTCGGCGTCGTCGTCGGCGAACCCGAGCGCGGGCGCGTCGCTCGCCGGGAAGGACTCGCGCCCGGCCTCGTCGACGTGGTTGTGCAGCGGGGCGCGCTCGGCGTCGTCGGTGTAGTCGTGGATCGACTTGCGGAACGCCGACTTGGCGTCGGTCAGCTCGATGCGGTCCTGCGGGCGCTTCGGCCCGGCGATGGACGGCACCACCGTCGACAGGTCCAGCCCGAGGGTCTCGGAGAACACCGGCTCGCGGGACGGGTCGTGCCAGAGGCCCTGCTCCTTGGCGTAGGCCTCGACCAGCTCGATCTGCGCGTCGGAGCGGCCGGTGAGCGTCAGGTAGCGGATGGTCTCGTCGTCGATCGGGAAGATCGCCGCCGTGGAGCCGAACTCGGGGCTCATGTTGCCGATCGTGGCGCGGTTGGCCAGCGGCACGGCGCCGACGCCCTCGCCGTAGAACTCGACGAACTTGCCCACCACTCCGTGGCGGCGCAGCATCTCGGTGATCGTCAGCACGACGTCGGTGGCGGTGGCGCCGGCCGGGATCTCGCCGGTGAGCTTGAAGCCGACCACGCGGGGGATGAGCATCGAGACGGGCTGGCCGAGCATGGCCGCCTCGGCCTCGATGCCGCCGACGCCCCAGCCGAGCACGCCCAGGCCGTTGACCATCGTGGTGTGGGAGTCGGTGCCGACGAGGGTGTCGGGGTAGGCCTGCCCGTTGCGGGTCATCACCACGCGCGCGAGGTGCTCGATGTTGACCTGGTGCACGATGCCGGTGCCGGGCGGCACGACCTTGAACTCGCTGAACGCGCCCTGGCCCCAGCGCAGGAACTGGTAGCGCTCCTTGTTGCGCTGGTACTCGAAGTCGACGTTGCGCTCGAAGGCGTCCGGGCGGCCGAAGATGTCGATGATCACCGAGTGGTCGATGACCAGCTCGGCGGGGGCGAGCGGGTTGACCTTCGCCGGGTCGCCCCCGAGCTCGGTGACGGCCTCGCGCATCGTGGCGAGGTCGACCACGCAGGGCACGCCGGTGAAGTCCTGCATCACCACGCGCGCGGGCGTGAACTGGATCTCGGTGTCCGGCTCGGCCGTGGGGTCCCAGCCGGCCAGGGCCCGGACGTGGTCGGCGGTGACGTTGGCGCCGTCCTCGGTGCGCAGGAGGTTCTCGAGCAGCACCTTGAGGCTGAACGGCAGTCGTTCGGCCCCCTCTACGGCCGACAGTCGGAAGATCTCGTGCTCCGACCCGCCGGCCTGGATGGTCCCCTTCGCTCCGAAGCTGTCGGTGCTCACGTGCATGTCCTCCTGGCGGTGGTGGGCGCCTGTTGGCATCGGCGATGCAGGTGTCGGCGAGTCTCGCGTACCGCTGTGTACCCGTGGGCGCGGGCCCCGCACCCCAAACAGTACGCTTGTCCTGCTAGCGGGTCGAGCCGGGCATCCGATCCACCCATGTGGTGGAAGTTGCGCCCGTTGCGGGTGTGGCGTCGGGTGCATCTGCGCTGGAAGTGGCACAGTGCGGGAGCTCGCAGAGATCATTCACACGGCGATCACTCGTGCTACGGGATGGAGGTCGGTCTCGTGCGGCTCGTGCGGTGTCGAAGCACGCTGGTGCTGGCCCTGCTCGTGGCGTTGCTGAGCGGGACGGGAACGGCGCTCGCCCAGGAACCTGCGCCGCCGCCGAACCCGAGCGACGACGACCTGCAGCGCAGCCGTTCGACCGTGGACGCGCGGGCGGGCGACGTGGCGCAGCTGACCTCCCAGCTGGCCGAGCTGGACAGCCGGACCGACGACCTGCAGGCGGCGCTGGCCGCGCAGCGGGAGACCGCCGAGGCCGCGCTCGTCGACCTGCAGACCGCGCAGGACGTCGCCGCGGCAGCGAGGGAACGGGCCGAGTCGGCCCGGATCGAGACCCAGGCCGCCACCGTCGCGATCGACGAGGCGCGGTCCAGGCTCGACGAGATCGTCGCCACGACCTACCTGCAGGGGCTCGACACCGGCCCGCTCGGGCTGATCACCGACGCCACGAGCCCCGAGGACCTGCTCGCCCGCGCCGAGTTCACCGACCTGGTCGCCCGCACCCAGCTGCAGGCCCAGGACGGCCTCGAGCGGGCGCGGGTCGACAAGGCCAACGCCGACTCCGCCGCGCGGGCGGCGCTCGAGGAGGCGAAGGAGGCCGAGGCGGACGCCGAGGCGGCCAAGTCGGTGGCCGACGACGCGGTCGCCGCCGCTCAGGCCGCCGCGCGCGCTCAGGCCGAGCAGCTCGCCGAGGTGGCGGCGCAGCGCGCCGGCGTGCAGCGGCAGCTCGACGCCGCGGAGTCCACCGACTCGGGGCTGCGCGCGCAGCGCCAGCGCTTCGACGACTGGCAGCGCCGGATGGCCGAGGAGCGCGCGGCGCGGGAGCGGGCCGACCGCGACGCCGCCGCTGCCCGGCTGGGCGCCGAGGGACGGTCGGCGAACCTGCGTGGCAGCGCCGCGGTGCGGCGCGTGATCGATCGGGCGATGTCGCAGATCGGCGTGCAGTACGTGTGGGGCGGCGGCAACGGCCGCGGCCCGAGCACCGGCATCCCCGACGCGTTCGGCTCGTCTCTCGACCGCGTCGGCTTCGACTGCTCCGGCCTCATGCAGTACGCCTACAACAGCGTCGGCGTCGCCCTGCCGCGCGTGAGCCGCAACCAGTTCCACGCCGGTGACAAGGTGCCGGTCTCGGCCGTGCGCCCCGGCGACATGATCTTCTACCAGAACCCGGGCGCCCCGATCCACCACGTCGCGATGTACGTCGGCGACGGCAAGATGATCGAGGCCCCGTACACCGGCGGGAACGTGCGCGTGGTGCCGATGCGGACGAGGGGCCTGCTGCCCGACGCGGCGCGGGTGCTCTGACGCCGAGAAACCAACCGAACCGGGCACCGGCCCGCTTCCCTCTTGTGTCAATGAATCATTGACGCCTTCCGATCGTCCATCTTTCGTTGACCGTCCGCCGCTGACGCGGCGACGGCCAGCAAGCTGGCCGAGCTCCGGTTCACCGGCGTCTCACGGCCTGCAAGGTGGGATGGGGGAGTGAGCGTGCAGGAGTCCGTCCCGAGCCCGGCGAACGAAGCGGAGCGCCTCGAGCGTGTCGTCTTCGAGATCAAGCGCGTGATCGTCGGCCAGGACCGGTTGGTCGAGCGGATGCTCGTCGGCCTCCTGGCCCGCGGCCACCTGTTGCTGGAGGGTGTGCCCGGCGTGGCGAAGACCCTCGCGGTAGAGACGGTGGCGAAGGTCGTGGGCGGGAGCTTCGCTCGCCTGCAGTTCACGCCGGACCTGGTGCCGGCCGACATCCTCGGCACCCGCATCTACCGGCAGGGGCGCGAGGAGTTCGACGTCGAGCTCGGGCCGGTCGTGGCCAACTTCGTGCTCGCCGACGAGATCAACCGCGCGCCCGCGAAGGTGCAGTCGGCGATGCTCGAGGTGATGGCCGAGCGGCACCTCTCGATCGGCGGCCAGACGTTCCCGATGCCCGACCCGTTCCTGGTGCTGGCCACGCAGAACCCCATCGAGAACGAGGGCGTGTACCCGCTGCCGGAAGCCCAGCGCGACCGGTTCCTCTTCAAGATCATCGTCGAGTACCCGGGCGTGGAGGAGGAGCGGGAGATCGTCTACCGGATGGGCTCCGAACCGCCCGTCGCGCAGCAGGTGATCGACCCGGCCGAGCTCACCCGGCTGCAGAAGGTCGCCACGCAGGTGTTCGTGCACCACGCGCTCGTCGACTACGTCGTGCGGCTGGTCGTCGCCACCCGCACGCCGGGCGAGCACGGGCTGTCCGACATCGCCGGCTGGGTGTCCTACGGCGCGTCGCCGCGCGCCACGCTGGGCATCGTGGCCGCCGCCCGGTCGCTCGCGCTGATCCGCGGCCGCGACTACGTCCTGCCGCAGGACGTGCTCGACGTGGCGCCCGACGTGCTGCGCCACCGTCTCGTGCTCTCCTACGACGCCGTCGCCGACCAGGTGCCGATGGACCACATCATCTCCCGGGTGCTCGCCACGGTGCCCCTGCCGCAGGTGAGCGCGCGCCCGCAGAGCGGCCCGTCGCCGTACCCGGCGGGTAGCTCGGCGTGAGTCGTCCCGACGTCCGGGAGAACGGCCCGCCCGAGGACGGTGGCACGGACGGGAGCCCGGGCGGCGGTGCCGGCCCCCGCCGCCGCGTGCCGACGGCGCCGCCGTCGTTCCGCGAGGGTGGGATGGAGGCCGCGCTGCGCACCCTCGAGCTCACCGTGCGCGGGCGGCTGGACGGGCTGCTGCAGGGCAACCACCTCGGCCTCGTGCCCGGGCCGGGCAGCGAGCCGGGTGAGTCGCGGCTCTACGTGCCGGGCGACGACGTGCGGCACATGGACTGGGCGGTCACCGCCCGCACCACCGCGCCCCACGTGCGCGAGACGATGGCCGACCGGGAGCTGGAGACATGGGTCGTCCTGGACCTGTCGGCCAGCCTGGACTTCGGCACGGCGGCCTGTGAGAAGCGGGACCTCGCGATCGCGGCGCTGGCCGCCGTCACCCACCTGACCCGCGGCGGGGGCAACCGGATCGGCGTGCTCGTCGCCACGGGGGAGAAGCTCGTGCGGATCCCGGCCCGCGGCGGGCTGGCCCACGCCCAGGGCATGCTGCGGCGCGTCGCGAGCACCCCGCGCGCGCCCGAGGGCACCAGGGGCGATCTCGGCGCGGCCATCGAGCAGCTGCGCCGGCCACCGCGGCGGCGCGGGCTCGCGGTCGTGATCTCCGACTTCCTCGGCGAACCGGAGTGGGAGCGCGCGCTGCGGGCGCTGTCGGCCCGCCACGAGCTGCTCGCCGTCGAGGTGCTGGACCCACGCGAGCTGGAGCTCCCCGACGTCGGCACCGTCGTGCTGGCCGACCCGGAGAGCGGTCGGCAGCGCGAGGTGACGATCACGCCGCTCCTCTCGCGGGAGTTCGCCGCCGCCGCGGCCGAGCACCGGGACCAGGTGGCGGCCACGCTGCGCCGCTGCGGGGCGGCGCACCTGACATTGCGCACCGACTCGGACTGGATCGCCGACGTCGTGCGGTTCGTGCTCGCGCGCAAGCGCGCATGGTCCGGAGGGCGGTAGATGTTCTCGCACCCGTGGTGGCTGCTGCTGCTCGTCGTCGTGGCAGTGCTGGTGGCGGGCTACCTGCTGTTGCTGCGCAGACGCCGCCGCGACACGATCCGCTTCACCAACCTGGAGCTCCTCGATCGGGTCGCCCCGAAGCGTCAGGGCTGGTACCGGCACCTGCCGGCGGCGGCGCTGATCGTCGCGCTCACCGTGCTCACGATCGCGCTGGCCGGCCCGCAGGCCGAGGCGCGGGTGCCCCGCAACCGGGCCACGGTCGTGCTGGTGGTCGACGTGTCGCTGTCGATGCAGGCCACGGACGTCGAACCGAACCGGCTCGCCGCGGCGCAGGTGGCCGCGAAGGCGTTCGCCGACCAGCTCACCCCCGGCATCAACCTCGGCCTCGTGTCGTTCGCCGGCACGGCGGCCGTGCTCGTGTCGCCCACGGTCGACCGGGAGCCGGTGAAGCGCGCGGTCGACGGGCTGAAGCTGTCCGAGTCCACCGCCACCGGTGAGGCGATCTTCGCCGCGATGCAGTCCGTGGAGACGTTCTCCGCGGCCATCGCGGGCGCCGCCGCCGAAGGTCCGCCGCCGGCCAGGATCGTGCTGATGAGCGACGGCAAGCAGACCGTGCCCGGCGGGGTCATGCCGGAGGAGGAGCCGCGCGGGGCGTTCACCGCGGCGCGGGCGGCGGCGGAGGTGGGCATCCCGGTCTCCACGATCTCGTTCGGCACCGACTACGGCACGATCGAGATCAACCCGGGGGAGCGCACGCCCGTGGCCGTCGACGACGCGTCGATGCGCCAGATCGCCGACCTGTCCGGCGGCCAGTTCTTCACGGCCGCGAGCGAGAGCGAGCTGCGGCAGGTCTACGCCGAGCTGGGCGACCAGATCGGCTACGAGGTCCGCCGGGTCGACGTCAGCCGCCCGTGGCTCGCCGGGGGCGCGCTGCTCCTGATGGTGGGCCTTGGAGGAGGCATCGCCCTGGGGCGCCGCCTCCCCTGAACCCGATACCGCACCGGCATCACTCAATGCCCAATGGGTGTTGGACGAGTATCAGATGGCGGTCCTAGCTTCCTTGCACGCTGGCGCTCCCGAGGCAGGGCTCACCAGCCGACGGAGGCTGAGGGCATGGACGCGCGCATGGGTCGACGAAAGTTCGTGACGCTGATGGCAGGAGTCACCGCGGCGGCGACATCCGGTGTCGCCTGCGCGCCGGCCGAGTCTGTACCGGCTGCGCCGGCCGCGCCGTCCGCAGGCACCGTGTTCTACGCCTCGGTCGGTGCCGATCTCGGTCTGTACACGGTGGACGACACGGCGCTGACGCTCACCCGGGACAGCGGCACACCGGTGCCCGAGTTCGTGCAGTACCTCTGGGTGCACCCGACGTTGCCGGTGATGTACGTGGCCTACAGCAACCGATCGACGACGAACGACAACCACGGCGTCGCCGTCTACCGGATCGATCGCGCAACCGGACGTCTGACCGGGTTCAACGTGCCGCTCACGCTCGACAACCGGCCGATCCACATCACCGTGGATCCGGCCGGACGGCATCTCCTGATCGCCTACAACCAGCCGTCCGACCTGACGGTGCACACGCTGAACGCGGACGGTTCGATCGGCGACACGGTGGCGCAGCGGGAACCGGTCGACGCCGGCTTCTACGCCCACCAGGTCCGGGTCGCGCCGGCCGGGAACGTCGTCGTGCTCAGCACCCGGGGTAGTGACGCCACCGCGACGGCGCCGGCGGATCCCGGCGCGCTCAAGGTGTTCCGGTTCTCCGACGGGCAGCTGTCGGACGAGAAGTCGATCACGAATGGCGACGGGACGGGTTACGGCCCGCGGCACGTGGATTTCCACCCGACGAAGCCGTGGATGTACGTGTCGATGGAGCGCAACAACGAGGTGCTGGCCTACGAGGTGCAGGGCGACGGGATCGCTCCGTCCCCGCTGTACGCCAAGGCCACGGTGAACAACCCCGCGGACCGAGCGCCCACGCAGTACCTGGGGCCGATCCACACTCATCCGAACGGTGAGCACCTCTATCTCGTCAACCGTTCCGACGGCACCGTCGACTTCGGCGGGAAGAAGGTTCACGGCGCCGGGGAGAACAGCGTTGCCGTGTTCTCCGTCGATGCCGCCAATGGCGAACCGACGCTGATCCAGACGATCGGCATCGACGCGTTCCACGCGCGCACCTTCTCGATTCATCCGAACGGGAAGATGCTGGTGACAGCGGCCGTTGCGCCGCTGTCCGAGCGAGCCGGCGATCAGGTGCGGGATGTGCCCGCCGGATTGTCCGTGTTCGGTGTCGGCGACGACGGGAAACTGTCCTTTGCCCGCAAGTACGACGTCGATGTCGCCGCTGGTCCGATGTTCTGGTGCGGGATGGTCACCCTGTGATCCGGGTGAAGGCCGGCGGCGTTGAGAGCGCGAGCGTGACGTGCGTTCGGCGGGCGGGCTCGCTCGGGGTGCGGCCCGGCCCATAGGGTGGGCGCGTGGGACGCAGCGTGCTGGTGACCGGAGGCAACCGCGGGATCGGGCTGGCGATCGCGAAGGCGTTCGCGGCGCAGGGGGACCAGGTGGCGGTCACCCACCGCAGCGGCGCCGACGGGCTGCCGGGGGAGCTGTTGCCCGTGCAGTGCGACGTCACCGACAGCGCCGCCGTCGACGCGGCGTTCAAGGAGGTCGAGGACAAGCACGGGCCCGTCCAGGTGCTCGTCTCCAACGCGGGCATGAACGACGACACGCTGCTCATGCGGATGAGTGAGGACTCGTTCACGCGTGTCATCGACGCCAACCTCACCGCCGCCTACCGCGTGTCCAAGCGGGCCACCCGGGGCATGCTCAAGGCCAGGTCCGGGCGGATGATCTTCATCTCCAGCGTTGTCGGCCTCACCGGCTCCGCCGGCCAGGTGAACTACGCCGCGTCGAAGTCCGGTCTCGTCGGGCTCGCCCGTTCGATCGCCCGGGAGCTGGGCTCGCGCGGCATCACCGCCAACGTGGTGGCGCCCGGCTTCGTCGACACCGACATGACCCGCGCCCTGCCCGACGCCCGGCGCGCCGAGATCCTCGGCCAGGTGCCGCTCGGCCGCTACGCCAGCACCGAGGAGATCGCCTCCGCCGTCACCTGGCTGGGCTCGGAGGGCGCCGGGTACGTCACGGGGGCGGTCATCCCCGTCGACGGCGGCCTCGGCATGGGCCACTGAACCTCGTTTCCTGACCTGGAAGGCTCTCCATGGGACTGCTCGACGGCAAACGGCTGCTCATCACCGGTGTGATCACCGACGCCTCGCTGGGTTTCCACGTCGCGAAGGTGGCGCAGGAGCAGGGTGCGCAGGTCGTGCTCACCGGCTTCGGCCGGCTCAAGCTCGTCGAACGGATCGCGCAGCGGCTGCCGCAGGCCGCGCCCGTCGTCGAGCTGGACGTGAGCAACCAGGAGCACCTGGACTCCCTCGTCGAGCGCGTCTCCCCGCACCTCGGCGAGAACCCCGGGCTCGACGGGGTGCTGCACTCCATCGGCTTCGCGCCCGCGTCCTGCCTGGGTGAGGGCGCGTTCCTGAGTGCGCCGTGGGAGGACGTCGCGCAGACGATCCAGGTGAGCGCCTACTCGTTCAAGTCGCTGTCCACCGCGCTGCTGCCGCTGCTCGGGCCGGGCAGCTCGATCGTCGGGATGGACTTCGACAACCGGCAGGCCTGGCCGGCCTACGACTGGATGGGCGTCGCGAAGTCCACGCTGGAGTCGGTCACCCGGTACCTGGCCCGCGACCTCGGGCCGAAGGGCATCCGCGTGAACCTCTGCGCGGCCGGGCCGGTCCGCACGATGGCCGCCAGGTCGATCCCCGGCTTCGCCGCGTTCGAGGACGCCTGGGACGGCCGCGCGCCGCTGGGCTGGGACGTCAACGACCCGGTGCCGGTGGCGAAGACCGTCTGCGCGCTGCTCTCGGACTGGATGCCGGCCACCACCGGCTCGATGGTGTGGGCCGACGGCGGCTTCCACGCCATTGGTGTCTAATGCGTGCGTGAGTGAGTTCGGTGCCCTGCTGGTGCTGTCGTTCGGCGGGCCGGAGGGCCCTGCCGACGTGCGCCCCTTCCTCGAGAACGTCGTCCGTGGCCGTGGCGTGCCACCCGAGCGGCTGGACGCCGTCGAGGAGCACTACCAGCACTTCGGCGGCGTCAGCCCGTTGAACGCGCGCAACCGCGAGATCATCGCCGCGGTCCGGGAGCGGATCGAGCTGCCGGTGTACTTCGGCAACCGCAACTGGCACCCGATGGTCGAGGAGACCGTCGCGGAGATGGCCGGTGACGGCGTGCGGCGCGCTCTCGTGTTCGCCACCAGTGCCTACGGCGGCTACTCGGCGTGCCGCCAGTACCAGGAGGACATCTCCCGCGCCCGCAAGGCGGTGGGGGATGCCGCCCCGGAACTGGTGAAGCTGCGCCACTTCTTCGACCACCCGCTGTTCATCGCCGCGAACGCCGCTGCCGTGCGCGCCGCGTACGCCACGTTGCCGGACGACGTCCGGGACGCGGCCCGGCTGGTCTTCACCGCCCACTCGGTGCCGGTCGCCGCGGACGCCTCCGCAGGCCCGCCCGGGGAAGGCGGGCACCGCTACTCCCGCCAGGTCGCCGAGGCCGCCCGGCTGGTGGCCGCCGAACTGGGCGCCGCGGAGCACGACGTCGTGTGGCAGTCGCGGTCCGGACCGCCGCGGGTGCCGTGGCTGGAGCCGGACATCGTCGACCACATCGACGCCCTGCATGCCCGCGGTGTGCCCGCGGTCGTCGTGTCGCCGATCGGGTTCGTCTCCGACCACGTCGAGGTGATCTGGGACCTCGACACCGAGGCCCGCGGACGCGCCGAGGAGCTGGGCATGGGCTTCGCCCGGGCCGCGACGGCCGGGACGGACCCGCGGTTCGCCGACATGGTCGCCGAGCTGCTGGCCGAGCACCTGCACGATGCCGCCCCGCGCTCGCTCGGCGATGTGGCGGCCGATGGCTCCACCGTGAACGGCACCCCGTGCGCCGTGGACTGCTGCCAGCCGGCGCGTCGCCCGGTCCGACCGGAGTAGTGCTCAGGAGACCCCCACCGGACTATCGTCGCCGCATTCCAGCGCGCGAGTCGGTTCGGAGGAGCGATGGGCGAGCACCTCGACATCGGTGGGCATCCCACCTGGGTCGACCAGCGGGGCAGCGGGCCGGCGACGATCCTCCTCCTGCACGGCGGGTTGTCGAACAGCGACGCACTGCTCGACGTCATCGGCGCACCGCTGGCCCAGCGGTACCGCCTCGTCGCCTTCGACCGCCGCGGCCACGGCTACACGGCTGACACGCCGGCACCGTTCCACTACGAGGACATGGCGGCGGAGACGATCGGCGTGCTCGAATCGGTCATCGGAGAGCGGGCTCATCTCGTCGGCTGGAGCGACGGCGGCATCATCGGCCTGCTCGTCGCCCTGCGCCGGCCCGAGCTCGTCGACCGCATGGTGGTGATCGGGGCGAACTTCCACTTCGACGGAATTGCCGGCCTCGATCTGCCGGAGGACTCACCGCTCGTCAGGTCGATCGTCGACGCGTACGCCGAGCGCTCGCCTGATGGCGGGGAGCATTTCGGCGAGATCTTCGGGAAGTTCGAGACGATGATGTCCACCGAACCGACCCTGACCACCGACGACCTCGCTCGGATCACCGCGCCCACGTTGGTGATGGCGGGCGACGACGACGCCATCCTGCTTCCACACACGTGCGCGATGTACGAGGCGCTGCCGGCCGGCCAGCTGTCGATCGTTCCCGGCGCGTCGCACGCGTTGCCGCTCGAACGCCCGGACGTGACGGCGCGCAGCGTGCTCGACTTCCTCGGGGCAGAGGTGCCACCGGCGACGTTGATGCCGGTACGCCGGGCACGGGCGACAGCGTGATCAACGTCAACGGGGCCAACCCGTCGCGAGGGCGGTGAGGGTGCGTTCCCCGCCGGGATCACCGGCCGTGGCGGGAACGAGCACGGCCTCGTCCAGTCCGGCGGCGGCGTAGGCGTCGAGCCGATCCCGCACGGTGTCGAGATCGCCGACCAGCCCGATCCGGTCCGCGGCCGCCGGCGGGATCGCGGCGAGCAGCTCCTCGCGGCCGGCCCCGGCCAGCGCCATCTGCACGACGTCGCCGAGCCCCGCGTCGGTGAACATCTCGCCGTACCCGGCGACCTCGAGGTAGCCCACCACGCTCTGCAGCACCTGCGCCCTCGCCGCCGGCCCCGGGTCGACGGCGGCCGGGAGCCATGCCGCCAGGCGCGGCGCCGGGCGCCCGGCCCGCTGGGCCGCCGCGTCGAGCTTGTCGCGGTAGTGCCGGGCCTGCTCGGGGGAGACGAGGTCGAGCACCATGCGGTCGGAGTGCTCCGCGGCGACCGCGATCGCCCGGTCGCCGAACGCCGCGAGGGTGATCGGCCCGCCGGGCGGGTCCAGGCGCAGCCGGTATCCGTGGGTCGACACGGTCTCGCCCGCGAAGTCGGCGACGTCGCCGCGGAACAGCGCCCGCAGCGCCTGCGCGCTCTCGGCCATGGTCGTGACGGCCCGCTTGCGGGACCGCCCGTGCATCCGCTCGACGACCCGCAGGCTCGACGTACCCAGCGCCACGCCCACCGGCCGGCCGACGAGCGCTGCCGTCGACGCGGCGGCGCGGGCGATCGACGCCGGATCGCGGACGGACACGGGGATCGGGCCGACCGTGAGCGCGATCTGCTCGGTCGCGAGGCCGGCCGCGGTGGCCAGCGCGAACGCGTCCCAGACGAACCCCTCGCCGACCCAGAGGTCCCGGTAGCCGAGCCGGTCGGCCACCACGGCGGTCCGCAGCTCCTCCTCCGGCGGGACGTCGGGCCGCGACGCGATGACCACAGTGATCTCCATGGCGACGCCCAACGTCGCGACACCCGCGTGTTGTTCCCGCCCACACCGCGGCCGACGGGTCTCAGCAGAGGATGGACGGCAGGTGGGCGCCCTGAGGTGCGGTGTAGAGGCCGATGGTCATCAACGTCATCGGCTGCACCACCCGCAGTCCCTGTTCGAGGCACCACCGGAACAGCTCGGCGTTCGCGGTGGGAACCAGGATGCCGGGCCCGCCGATCGCGGTGGCAGCCATGATCAGCGCCTTGAGATCCTCGTTGCTCTCCCCGACGGCATGGGCGAAGAACGCGAGATCGGTGGCGTAGCCGCTGATCCGCCCGTCGTGCTCCACCACGAGCGCAGTCCCTTGCGCGATCGCGTCGCGTACCTCCCCGGCCCTGTCATGGCCGTGGATGCGCCGGCAGACACCGGTGCACGCCTCGACATCGGCGGCGGTGGCGCTCCGAACCCGGTACCCGGGGACGTCACCGTTCGGCGGAGTGCCTTGCATGCAGGCGAGCAGCTCGCGGACCTGGAATCCGAGCTTGGCGTACAGGGAGAGCGAACGGCCGTGGTACGCGGCCTGCAGCAGACGGATTCCCGGGGCACCCCGGTCCTCGGCACGCCGGATGACGTCTTGCATGAGAACTCGGCCCAGCCCGCTGTTCTGGACGGCGGGGTCGACGGTGACCGGGCCGACGCCGGGAATCAACGAGCGCTCATCCAGGAAGTTGCTGCCCACGACCTTGTCGTTCACCTCGGCGACCACCGAGTAGAAGCCGGGATGGCCGAACAGCATCGAGAGCAACCCGGCTGCGATCTCCGGCGAGGGGAAGTCCAGGGGGAAGTTGTGCTCGCCGGCGATCGTGCCGAAGGCCTCGTAGCAGATGCGCCCGCAGGCCTCGGCGTCCTCGGGGGTCCCGGGCCGCAGCTTGACGTCCATGACGCTGTCCTTTCGTTACGCGACGGTTCGGAGCCCATGCCAGTCGGACAGGGACTCGGCCAGCAGGTCGACCTGGGTGAGTTCGGCGCTGCACGGCATGAGGAGCACCTCGTCCGCGCCGGCCTCGGCGTAAGCGCCGAGCCGGTGGACGACCGCGGCCGGATCGGTGAGCGCGCCGGCCGCGATGTCCGCGGCGACGTCGGCGCCGAGCCAGCTGTAGTAGTGGTGGAGGTCGCGCTCCGCGGCGGCCCGGCCGCCGGGGCCGAGCGCGAAGTAGGCCATGACCAGCGTGCGTGGCCGGCCGCTCCGCCGGTGGGCCGCCCACGCGTAGCGCAGGATCGTGAGGCCCTCGCGGAACTGTTCGAGCGTGCCGACACCCGCCGTCCAGCCGTCGGCCAGCCGCGCCGCTCGCTCGATCGCCCGCGGGACGTAGCCGGACACCAGCAGCGCGGGACCACCGGGTCGTGCCGGCGCGGGCCCGATCCGGTCGCTCGACCACAGCTCCCGCAGCCGGCACAACTGGTTGTCCAAGCGCCTCCCGCGCCCATCGGTCAGCCTGCCGACAGCGGTGTAGTCGTCGGCCCGGCCGCCGAGGCCGAGGCCGAGCGTGAGCCGTCCGCCGGAGAGCCGGTCGAGCGTGGCCGCCTGCTTGGCCAGCAGTGCGGTGGCGCGGACCGGCGCGATGAGCACGTCGGTCACCAGCTCGATGCGCTCGGTGACGGCCGCCGCGGCGGCCAGTGCCAGCAGCGGCTCGTGGTTGTCGTACACGACGCGGTCGGTCACGCCCAGCGTGTCGAAGCCATGCGATTCGGCCAGTCGCGCCCAATGGACGAGGTTGGTCGTCTCGGCGCCGGGGATCGCGGTGGGCAACCCGATTCCGATCTTCATCTCGTGCACCTCCGGGAATCCGTCTGGATCGCGGCAACGGTGCCCGAGCGAGCGCGATCCGGGGATGCCGCGGCCTGGGGGAGCCGGTGGGCCGGGCACCCCCGTTTGCGGGGTGTCGGCACGGTGACCCCGGTGGGACGATCCTCGACGTGACCTGTGTCGACGGGATCGCGAAGCGTGTGACGGCCGCCGATGGCGAGACCGTCTTCGACGAGCTCGCGGCACGGCTCGCGCGCTTCGTGCCCTTCGACGCGTCGATCTTCTTCGCCACCGATCCGGCGACGGTGTTGGCGGTGTGCCCGGCGCGGATCGACGGCGTCGCGAACAACCAGTGCCACGCCTACTGGGAACGTGAGTTCTTCGTGGAGGACGTGAACCTCTTCCGCGACCTGGCACATGCGCCGCGGCCCGTCGGAACGCTGTGGTCCGCCACCGACGAGCTACCGGCCCGCAGCGCCCGCTACCGCGAGTTCCTGCGGCCGGAGGGCTACGGCGACGAGCTGCGCGTGGCCTTCCGCGTGGGCACGTTCGCCTGGGGCATCGCCGCCCTCATGCGTGGCGCCGGCCGGTTGCCGTTCAGCCGGGAGGAGGTCGCGCTGGTCGCTGCCCTGTCCTCCCCGGTCGGCGCGGCGCTGCGGCGTGCGACGCTCGCTCGGCCCCCGGCGCCGCTCCAGGCGCCGAAGGCCCCGGGCCTGATGCTGTTCGACCCCGACGGCGAGCTGCTCTCGGTCAGCGACGAGGCCCGGGCCTGGCTCGGTGAGCTGCCCGAGCCGCCGATCGGCCCTCGCCCGCTGGGTAGCCCGCTGCCCACCGAGGTCGTCGGCGTCGTCGCGCGCGCCCGTGCCATCGCACACGGGCGCGCGAGCGCTCCTGCCCGCGTGCGGCTGCGCTCCTCCAGCGGCCGTTGGCTCCTCCTCCACGCCACCTGCCTGCGCGACCTCGAAGGCGATCCGGGATCCGTCGCGGTGGTCATCGAGCCCGCGCAGGGCGAGGAGATCGCCCCGATCATCGTCGAGGCCTACGGTCTCGCCCCACGCGAGCAGGAGGTCACCCGCCTGATCGCACGCGGACTGGGAACGGCCGAGATCGCCGCGACGCTGTTCGTCTCCCCGCACACCGTCCGGGACTACGTCAAGGCGGTCTTCGAGAAGGTGGGAGTGTCGAGCCGGGGCGAGCTCACCGCCAAGCTCTTCGCCGAGCACTACACCCAGCCGCTGCGCCAGGGCGCCAGCCACGTCGACGGCGAGTGAGCAGCCGCTCACACCTGCCCGGCGGTGAGTGATCGATGCGAGCAGTACTCCACTGTCGCCGGGACAGCGCTGGTGCACTGCTGGGCAGTCAAGATCGATCCGAGACGCACGCCAGCGTCGCCCCCACAACGCTGACGTGCGACTCGTGACGATCCGCCGACCCCGGCCGCCGACCTGGCCCCGAACTCGCGGACGGAGCCGCGGCACACCGAATGTGGTGCTCACACACCGACTGCAGTCGGTGTGTGGGCGCGGAAGTCGGTGTGTGGCGGGTGGATCAGGCCGGGTCGAACTCGCCCGCGCGCACGCCGGCCAGGAATGCCGACCAGCCGGCCGCCGCATAGCGGTGCGGGGGCAAGGCGCGGTCCTTCGTGTCGCGCACGGCGATCGCGTCGGGCAGGAACGCCACCTCGACACACCCATTGCCGTTGCCACCGCTGAAGCTGCTCGTGAACCAGCGGAGGTCGTCGTCACCCACGGCCACTCCTTCGGACGAACTCACCCCCAGCCAGCCGACGGACCAACTCCAGGGACTCGGCCGGGTCGAGCGCATCGGACAGCACGCGCTCGAAGGTGAGCTTAGCCCGGGCCACGTCACCGGCCTTGTCGAGACTGAGCGCGCCGAGGGTGTGCTCGACGTACGCCATGTCGGGCTCGCCCAGGTCGCCGAAACTGAGGATCGTGAAGCCTGAGGGCAGCGCCGCGTGCGCTCCCACCGCGGCGGGCAGGACGTGCAGCGTCACCGCCTCCGGCTCTGCGAGCTCGGCGATGTGCTCGAGCTGCACGCGCAGGACGTCGGGGCCGCCCACCGGCCGGTGCAGGGCCGGCTCGTCGATCACGGCCACCAGCTCCAGCGGGTTGTCGGTGGAGGTCAACCGCTCCTGGCGGTGCATGCGCGCCGCGACCTCGTTGTCCAGCTGCTCGGCGGTGCGTCGCACCGGGGCCGTGCGCATCAAGGCTCGGGCGTAGTCAGCGGTCTGCAGGAGACCGGGGACATACGTGACAGTGAAGTCCTGGAGCCGGCGAGCCTCGGTCTCGAAGGCGATGTAGCTGTTGTTGCCCAACCCGTAGGCGCGCCACCAGCCGGGCTGGTTGGCCTCCCGGGCGAGGTCGAGCAGCTCCGTCCACCGCACCCCGCCCACGTCGTAGACGTCGAGCATGCTCTTCACCCAGTGCACGTCGATCACGACCTGGGCGTTCTCGATCCGGCTCAGCTTGCTCACCGAGAAATCCAGCTTCGGTGCCGCCTGCTCCAACGTCAGCCCGGCGGCCTCGCGCAGCAGCCTCAGCTGCCGGGCCAGCACCCGCCGACGGATCATCGACCCCTCGTGCCGCGTCACGTGACCCCCCGCTCCGACTCGATCACGGATCGTGGCACACGAGAACCCGGCAGCGGGAATCCCGCATCGCCGGTTCCCGCGCGGGCGCTCTCGATCTCGGGGCGGCGTCCGGACCCTCGTCGCCATGACCGCCGCGGCACGACCCCGCCCCGAGACCCCTGCCCAGCGCAACTTCCGCCTCATCGGCGAGGCCGCCGAGATCATCACGGGCTGGCCGCTGGCTCGCGAGCGGCTGCGCGCCGCCCACGTCCCCGACGCGGAGGGCCGGTGCCGGGGTTGCACCAGCCAGACCCGCACGCCGCCGCTCTGGCCGTGCGCGCTGGCGCTGGTCGCCCACGGCGAGACGCCCGACTTCGCGTATCGTGTCCGGACTTCGCACAAGGCCGGCGGTGTGTGAAGTGCGGGCTGGGTGTGCGAAGTGGCTCTACTGTGGGTCGGGGGCTGCGGCGATCGCTGCGGCCACCAGGTCGGCGGCCGTGCTCTCCCGGGTGCGGCGGCCTCGGTCGTAGTGCTGGGTGGTGGCGATCGTGGCGTGGCCGACGTCGGCCTGCACGTGCTGGATGCGGGCGTCCTGCTCCAGCGCGATGGTGACGTAGGCGTGGCGCAGGGCGTGCGGGTGCACCCGGTCGGCCACGCCGTCGAGGGCGGGGCCGGCGTGGGCGGCGATGCGGCGCAGCAGGGTGTAGAGGTCGACGCGGGAGCAGCGGCCGCCGTCGCGGGTGGCGATCATCGGGGTGACGCCCGCCGTGGTGCGGCCGCGCCTCGCGGGAACGGCCGTGCCGGCGAGGCGGTCGCGCTCGGCCAGGTAGGCGGTGAGGCCCTCGCGCACGAGGTCGGTGAGGTACACCTCGCGGTGCAGGCCGCCCTTGCCCAGCACGCGGAGCACGTCGTCGCCGCCGGTGCGGTAGAGGTCGTCGCGGTCGAGCCCGACGAGCTCGGAGATCCGCAGACCGAGCGTCAGCAGGGCGACGACTGCCACCGCTCGTAGCGCGTAGAGGCGGGCGAGTCGGGGACTGCGCGAGTACCGCAGGCGCGCCGCGGACATGAGCAGGGCCTTGAGCTGCTCGGCGGTGAGTCGCACGGTGGGGGACGCGTCGCGGGCGCTCGAGGAGAGTCCGAGCCGGGCCCGGTTGAGCGCTGCCGGGTTGGCGGCGACGACGCCGGTCTCGGCGAGGTGGCCGTAGAGCGCGGAGAGAGTGGACAGCATCCGCTGCCGGGTGCGCCGCTGCGCGCCGGCCGCGTCGAGCGCGTGCAGCCACGCCTTGACGTGGCCGGCCGTCGCGTCGCGCGGGTCGAGGGTGCGGCGGGCGCACCAGCGGAACCAGGCGAGGTCGTGCAGCGGGCCGGGTGCGGCGGCCGGTGGTCCGGCGCGCCGCGGGGTGTCCGCGGGGTCGACCCACGCGATCGGGAGCCCGAGCGCGTAGGCGTAGGTCCGGCGCGTGCCGGCGTTCGCGTACTGGCTGAGCCAGTCGAGGAGCTGAGCCCGCAGTACGTCCGGGTCTGGGACCCCCGGCCAGTCGGACTCGTCGCCGCGCACAGCCGGGGAGCGGGGTGTGCCGAGTGATTCCAGGACGGCCAGCGCGTCCGAGGTCATGGTGCCGACGATACGGGTCGTGATCACGTGAGCACCGAGCGAGCCTGCCGACAGCCGGCGCCACCCGGGTGGGCGCTGTCTGGGGTTGCCGCGGGGGAGGAGCGTGGGCACCTGGCAATCGAAGGAGCAGGTCATGGCATTCACGATTCGATGCGCGGACAGCGGATCAGACTGTCCCGGCGAGTTCGCCACCGAGACCAGGGAGGAACTGGACCGCCACGTCGAGATGCATGTCCAGACGGCTCATCCCGACATGGTCTTCGACGAGAACACGAAGGCCGCGGTCGACGGCCTGGTTCACCAGCGCTGAACGCGACGGTCTAGCAATCCCCGACAGCTGTTCTTCCCGACCGCGGTGCGCCTACCTGCTCACCCCGGACAAGTGGGTCGACCAGCGCGCGGAGTTCTGCCAGCTGGTCGGCGAGCCCACCGATCCGGCCCGCGCGCTCGGCGAGCTGGAGGACATAGGGCGATCACAGGACGAGGATGAGCTTGCCGGCGGGTCGGCGGGATTGGCTGAGTTCGGCCGCTTCCTGGATCTGGTCGAGTGTGTAGGTGCGGGCGACCGATACGACCAGGATGCCTTCGCCGGCGAGCCGGGCGAACTCGTCCATCTGGTCGTAGCGGATCTCGGTGGTGATCCGGACGCCCAGCTCGGCCGCGGCGGCGAAGTCCGAGACGGTGAGGACACGGTTGGGATCCCCGGTCAGCTCGATCAGGGTCGGTAATGAGCCACCGGCTGGACTGGGCTGGTCGGCGCGGTCGATCCGGCCCCCTGCCGGCGCCGTGTCCAGGGCGCGGTCGACGCGGCGTCCGGCCAGTGCGCTGACGCGTTCGGTCATGCCCTCGCCGTAGGCGGTCACCTGGGCGCCGATCTCTTCCAGGGCGGCGGCCCGAGTCGGCCCGGCGGTGGCGATCACCCGAATACCCCGGTGCAGCGCGAAGCGCACCGCCGCCTCACCCACGGTGGTGCCCGCGCCGTGGACGAGCAGCAGCTCACCCGGCTGGACGCCGAGGTCCTCGAGCGCGCGCCACGCCGTCTCGGCCGCCATCGGTAGCGCGGCGGCCTGCTCGGCGGTAACGCCGTCGGGGATGCGTGCCCAGGCCGGCATCAGCGCGTACTCGGCGGCACCGGCCGTCGGACCGTCGAAGGTGGCCGGGCCGAACACGCGGTCGCCGATCTGGACGCCGTCGACGCCCTCGCCGAGCGCGTCGACGGTGCCCGCGACCTCGAGGCCGAGCCCGCGCGGCAGCGGCGGCAGATGGTCGGCGAGGAGACCGTCGACAACGTGCCAGTCGGCCGGTGTCAGGCCGCACGCTCGCACGGCGATCCGGATCTGGCCGGGTCCCGGTCCGGCCGTGGGACGTCGCGGAGCACGATCACGTCCGGGGAACCGATCCGGTCGAATTGCAGAGCCTTCATGGCGATCTCCTGGCTGATAACAGCATCTGTTGTCATTGACCGTAACAGCTGATAACAGCTTCTGTTGTCGTACCCTGGTGGGTATGCCGAGATGGGAGTCCGACGCACAGGGCCGGCTCGAGCGCGCGGCGCTCGAGCTGTTCGAGACGCAGGGGTTCGAGCGCACCTCGGTTGCGCAGATCGCGGGCGCCGCCGGTCTGAAGGAGCGCTCCTTCTATCGCTACTTCCCCGACAAGCGGGAAGTCCTCTTCGCCGGCGATGAGCTCGAGGCTCACCTCGTTGCCCAGGTGGAGGCGACCGATCCGGGCATCACGCCGATCGAGGCACTGCTGACCGCGCTGGGAACCGCCGAGGAGATCTTTCGCCCGCGCGAGTTCTTGCTGCGCCGGGGCAGAGTGATCGCCGCCAACCCGGCGCTGGCTGAGCGCGATCTGATCAAGCTCGCTGACATCGCCGACGCGCTGGCGCGGGCGCTCGAGCGCCGCGGCGTCGAGCCCGGCAAGGCGCGCTTCATCATCGACGTGGTGCTGGCGATCCACCGGCGCGCCATGCCCCGTTGGTTGGCCGAGCCGGACACCACCCTCGCCCAGCTCATGGCCCAAGCCGCCGCCGAGCTGCGCGAGGCGGTCACACTGCCAGCTCCGACAGTCCGCTGAGTCGACTGTTGCCTGATCGCCGGCCGCGAACCTCCGCCAACGTGATCATGGCTAGAACCGGGCACGAGAGCCTGCGCAGCGTGCAGCGCTACGTCAAACCCGGCCTCGCCGCCGTGCACCAGGCCACGACCCCAAAGAGTCCGGAGCGCGCCGGCCGAGCGTTATGACATCGTCCTCGACTTCAGCCAGCACTTCGTTGGCCGTGGGCTCCGAGGTGACCCTGCTCAACCGGCCCGACCTGGCCGACTTCGAGGCGGTCTGAATCAACCGGTGGTCGCGACACTCATCCCGTGTGGTCGAGATCGATCCGGATGGTGAGCATGTCGCCGTCGGCCAGCGCGCGCAGCAGCACTCCGTCGAGCCGGTAGCCGGGCCGGCCGCGCCCGAGGGTGCGGTGGCGGGCGCGGGCGTCGTCGTCGGGCAACGGGTGGGCGGTGCCCGTGTGCCAGCGGCTGCGCCACCCGTCGCGCAGCCGCGCCGGGCGCGCCTTGATCCGCACCCGCGGATCGGCCCGCAGGTTGCGCACGTACGCGCTCCGCTCGCCGAGCGCCGCGATCAACCAGAAGGTGTCGCCGTCGAGGCCGTTGGCCACCGGGACGCGCCGCAGCCGGCCCGTGCGCCGTCCCACGGTCTCGAGCACGGCGTACGTGGGCGGCTCGAGCCCGCGCGCGATCAGCCACGCCACCAGCGGGTTGAGCAGCTTGTTCTGCACAGGCAGGATCCGGCGTTCCAGGCGGTGGCTCAACACGGTCGCTCCTCGGGTGTCGGCAGGTCGTGCGGGGTCATACGGAGGACGACGCGGGGCGCTCCGATGTGACAGCCCGGCCGGGGTCAGGGGCGGTAGCCGTCGTAGTCGCCCCAGCCGCGGCTCTCCACGAGCTCCCGCCACGTCGGCCACACCTGCCCGGTCGCCTGCCGCACCAGCTCGCCGGGCATGCTGAACGGCGGCGCCTTCTGCGGCTTCTCCAGCGACTGGCCGACGATCGCGTCGTGCAGCACCGCGGCGGCGTGCAGCCGGGGCAGCACGGCGTGGACGCGCTCGGCGTAGCCCTCGGGGAGGGCATGCCCGTTCGGCCCGAGGTCGTAGCCGGCCCCCGCCGTCACGAGGGCGATCTCCGGCCGCTTCCGGGACGCGATCTCGAAGGTCAGATGCAGGGCGATCGCGTCCCACACGACCTCCACCCGCTCCGGTGCGACCCCGTGTTCGGCGAGCCAACCGGCCGCGAGGTCGGCGCCGTCGAGGTCGAAGGGCTGCTCGCCGTTGCCGCGCTCGCCGAGGCCGGCGTCGTGCAGGACGCAACCGAGGAACAGCAGCTCGTCGTCCGCCAACCTTCAGGTTGTCTGAACCTTAGCGTCCGAGCTGAGGGGTCCTGGTCCAGGAGCCCCTCCAGCGCCGGATGCCCCAACGAAACAGTCGTTTCGTTGGGGTCTGGTTTCGCTCTGCGAACTACAACCGGGTTACTGAGTTTCAAAACTGTGAACTGGTAGCGTACGGAACCATGATCGACGAGGCCGTACGCTGCGGCTACAGCAAGTGCCGGTCCGAGCTGCCCGCGCCCGGACCCCAGGGCGGCAGGCGCCGCTCCTTCTGCCGCGACACCCGCTGGCCCGGCGGCCGCACCTGCGCCCAGATGGCGCGCGCGGAACGGGACGCCCTCGATGCGCTCGGCCTCGACGCGGGGCGTGCGACGTTCCAGCTGGACGCCGACCGCCTGCGGGAGCACATCGACGCGCTCAGCGGGCCGGTGGCGGAGCTCGCCGGTGCGCTGGAGGCCGTCCGGGCCCGGCTCGACGAGGTGGAAGGTGGCGCGCTCGCCGCCGTGGAGGTGGCCAACCGGGGCACCGCCGAGGCCGAGGCAGCCCGGGTCGACGCGCAGGAGGCGCGAGAGCGCGCGGAGGGGGCCGCGCGGGCGGCGCGCGAGCAGGCCGCGCAGGCGGGGGAGGAGCGGGCCGCGGCCGTGGAGCGGGCCGCCGCGGCGGCCCGTCAGGCTCTGGAGGCCACCGAGGCGCTCGGTGCCGCGCGCCAGCAGGCCCAGGAGGCGGTGGCGGCACGGGAGGAGGCGGAGGAACGTGCCCGGGCCGCCGATCGCCGGGCCGTCGAGGTCGATGCGGCGGCGCGGGATGCGTCGGTGCGTGCGGAGCGGGCGGTCACCGAGCGGGATGCCGCGCATGCCCGCGCCGAGGAGCGCCGGGTGGAGGCCGACGCCCTGCGCGTCGAGCTGGGCGAGGTCAGGGCCGAGCTGGCGAGCGCGTCGACGGCGCGTGAGGAAGCACAGCGGCGTGGCGCCGACGCCGAGCGGCTACGCGCCGAGCTGGCGGCCGAGCGCGACGAGGCCCTCGCCGTGGTCGCTGCCGAGCGCGAGGCCCGGCGGCAGGTCGACCAGGAGCTGGCGAGGGCCCATGATCGTGCGGGGTCGGAGGCGGCGATGCGCGCCCGGGCCGACATCGAGCTGGATCGGTTGCGCTCCGAGCTGGACAGGGTGCGCGAGCGCGGCGTCGAGGAGCTGCGTGCCCTGGTGGTGGCGGCCGTTCGCGATGCCTCCCCTTCGCGCCGCGACGGTTGATCGTTCCGATCCGGACGCCGGCGCTGTCGCCGCGACCGCGGCGCGCGGCTCGGACGGATCACGGTCTGATGATCGGTCCGACCAGCACGACGGTGAAGGTGTCGCAACTGTGGAGTGCGGCCCGGATGGATCACCACTGGTGGATCACCAGGGCACGGGCCGGCCGTCGCGGGTGAAGGTGCTGGTCGGGCCGCCGTCGGGGAGGTCCACGGCGTACATGATGCTCGCTGCGCCGTCGGCGACCGGGCGGCCGCCGGGCCCGCCCATGTCGGTGGCCACCCAGCCCGGGCACACGGCGTTGACGAGGATGCGGTCGTGGGCGAGGTCGCCGGCCAGGGTGCGGGTGAGCGCGTTGAGCGCCGCCTTGCTGACGTTGTAGGCGGGTGTGCCGCCGCCCATCGACGCGAGCGAGCCGCCTTCGCTGCTCACCATCACGATTCGGGGATGCGCGCTGCGGCGCAGCAGGGGGAGGAGGGCGAGGGTGGTCTGCCAGGCGCCGAGCACGTTGGTCTCGAGCGCCTCGCGCACCACCGCCAGGTCGGCGGTGGCGCTCGTCTGCCAGGTGTCGTAGTGCACGGCCGCGTTGTTGACCAGGACGTCGACGTGTCCCTCGGTGCCGGCCACGTCCTCGGCGAGCGCGGCGAGGCCGTCCGCGTCAGTGACGTCGAGCCGGACCGCGCGCACCCGCCCACCCGGCAGTCCACGGGCCGCCCGCTCGCCCGCGGCGAGGTCGCGGGCACCGAGCAGGACGGTGTCCCCCCGCGCGGCGCACTGCCGGGCCACCTCGCGGCCCAGCCCGCGGTTGCCGCCCGTCACCACGACGACGCGATCACTGTTCATGTGCGGGGATCTTCGTCGACGAGCGCTCGCCCCGGGAGGTCGGTTCGTGCTCTGCCCGACCGGGCTCGGTGCCGGCGCGGGCCATCCAGCCGGCGAGGGATGCCCGGCACGCCTCGGCGGCGGCGCCGAGGGCGGTGTCTGCGCGGTGCAGCAGCCCGACCGGGCGCAGCTGCGGGCCCGGGTCGACGCTGTGCGCGATCACCGTCGGTCCCGGCGCCTCGGCCACCGACCGCGCGACGAGCGCGACTCCGAGCCCGTGGGCGGCGAGGTCACGCAGCCGCGGCAGGTGCGTGGTCTCGAACGGGACGCGCGGGGTGAAGCCGGCCTCGGCCGCGAGGCGGTCGAGGATCGCGCGCAGGCCGCTGTCGGCGGGCAGGCACACGAACGGCTCGTCGCGCAGCGCGGCCAGCGGCAACGGATCGGTGCCGGCGAGCGGGTGGCCCGGCGTCGTGACGAGCACCAGCTCGTCGGTGAAGAGCGGCGTGCGCGCGTACCGGGCGGGCAGGCCGGGAGGTATCGGCCCGATCGCGAGGTCCAGCTCGCCGTGGTCGAGCCCGTCGAGGAGGCGGCGCAGCGCCCCCGATCCCAGTGCGAGCTCGACGGCCGGGTGTTGCCGGTGGAATGCGGCGAGCGCGGCGGGCAGGTCGAACGGGTCGAGTGCCTGGATCGCCCCGATCCGCACGCGGCCCAGCAGGCCGCCGGCGAGGCCCGCGAGATCGTCGCGGGCGGCGTCGAGCTCGGCGAGGGCTCGGCGGGCGCGGTCGAGGACGAGCTCGCCGGCCTGGGTCAGCGCCACCGTGCGGGTGGTGCGGTGCAGCAGCTGCGCGCCCACCTCGGTCTCCAGCCTGCGGATCTGCACCGAGACGGCGGGCTGGGCCACCCGCAGGTGCTCGGCGGCGCGGGTGAACCCGCCGTGCCGGACGACGGCGTCGAGGTACACCAGCTGGCGAAGCTCCACGCATTCATGGTGCACGACGATGAGTCTCAGCACGAACATGTCTTGGACGTATGGATCGCGCGGGCCGACGATGGCCTTATGACATCCCTGCGCTGGTTCATCACCGGATCCTCGGCCGGGTTCGGCCGCACCCTCGCCGAGACGCTGCTCGCCCGCGGCGACACCGTGGTCGCCACGGCGCGCGACCCGCAGTCCGTCGCCGACCTCGTCGACAAGTACCCGGACGCGGTGCTCGCGCTGCCGCTCGACGTCACCGACGCGGCGCAGGTCCGGGCCGCGGTCGACGCCGCGGTGGCCGCGGGACCGATCGACGTCCTGGTCAACAACGCCGGCCACGGCCTGCTGGGTGCGCTCGAGGAGCTCTCCGACAGCGAGATCCGCGAGGTCCTCGACGTGAACCTGCTGGGTGCGCTCGCCGTCACCCGCGCCGTGCTCCCGCACATGCGGGCGCGACGCCGCGGGCACATCGTGCAGCTGTCGTCGGTCGGCGGTGTCGTCGGCAACCCGGGACACGCGATCTACGCCACCAGCAAGTTCGCGCTGGAAGGCGCGTCGGAGGCGCTCGCGGGGGAGGTGGCGCCGTTCGGGATCCGGGTGACGATCGTGGAGCCCGGGCCGTTCCGCACCGAGTTCCTCGGCCGCTCGATGCGCCGCGCCACCCCGATCCCGGACTACGAGGACGGCCCTGCAGGTGCGTTGCGGACCCGGAACGCCACCGGGCACGGGCAGCAACCGGGCGATCCGGTCCGCGCGGTCGAGGCGATCATCGACGCCGTCCACTCACCGTCGGCGCCGCTGCGGCTGCCGCTGGGCCGCGCGGCCGTGGAGCGGATCCGCGCGAAGCTGCAGGGGCAGCTGGCCGACCTGGAGGCCTGCGCGGAGGTGGCGATCGCGGCGGACCTGAGTCCGTTCACGGGTGACTGCGGCGGCCGGGTGGCCTAATGTTCCCTCACCGTCCGTCACCGCGCCCCCGGGAGTGACCAGTGTCCGACCCCTCGACGCCTTCCGTCTCCACGGAAGCGCCGGCACATCGGCTACCCGTCCGGACGCTGCTCGCGGCGTCGATCGGAAACGCGATCGAGTGGTACGACTGGACGATCTACGCGACGTTCAGCATCTTCTTCGCCACGCAGATCTTCCCGAAGGAGAACGCCGCGCTCGCGCTGATCAGCACGCTCGCGACGTACGCGCTGGCGTTCTTCTTCCGGCCGCTCGGCGGCTGGCTGCTCGGCCGGTTCGCCGACCTGCGCGGGCGGCGGACCGCGATGCTGCTGACGATCGTGCTGATGGCGGGTGGGTCGTTCATCATCGGGATCCTGCCGACGTTCGGCATGGTGGGCTGGCTCGCGCCGATCCTGCTGCTGCTCGCGCGCATCGGGCAGGGCATGTCGCTGGGCGGGGAGGTCTCCAACGCCTCCGCCTACCTCGCCGAGATCGCCCCGCCGGAGCGGCGCGGCCGCTACTCGGCGTTCTTCTACATCTCCACCGGCTCGGCCGTGCTGATCGCGTCGCTGCTCGGCGCGCTGCTCACGGAGCTGCTGACCAAGGAGGAGCTGGCCGCGTACGGCTGGCGCATCCCGTTCATCATCGGCGGTGTGCTGGGGATCGTCGGGCTGTGGCTGCGCCGCGCGATGCCGGAGACCGACCAGTTCGAGGAGAACAAGGCCAAGGCCAAGGAGCTGAAGAACCCGCTGCTGATGACCCTGCGCGAGCACCCGAAGGCCGTGGGGCAGCTCGTCGCGTTCACGCTGCTCTCGACGCTCTGCTACTACACGTTCTTCTCCGCGCTCACCCCGTTCGCGGTGAGCTCCCGGGGCGCCGACGCGCGTGAGGTGTTCTGGGCGCTGTCGATCGCGACGGCGCTGTTCGTGGCCTTGCAGTACCCGATGGGTGTGCTGTCGGACCGGATCGGCCGCAAACCGCAGATGCTGGCCTGGTCGGCCGCCACGGCCGTGCTGATCGTGCCGCTCTCGACGCTGATCGGACCCGGGTTCTGGAACATGCTCATCGTGTTCGCCGTGGGACTCGCGCTCTACACCGCCATGACCTCGGTCGCGCCGGCGATCATGAGCGAGCTCTTCCCCACCGAGCTGCGCGGGCTGGGCATCGGCGCCTGGTACAACCTCACCGTCGCGACGTTCGGCGGCACCGCCCCGCTCGTGATCCAGGCGCTCTCCAACGCGGGCCTGTCGCACGTCTTCTTCTGGTACGTGGCGGCGGGCGCCGTGATCGCCTTCCTCGGGATCCTCACCCTGCCCGAGACGCGGGGCCAGGTGCTGCGGTGACCGGCGTCCTCGACCTCCTGGCGGAGCTGATCCGCTTCCGGACGATCGGCGGTGGCGAGGGTGCCGCGGCTCGGCACTGTGCCGCGCTGGCCGAGAAGGCCGGGCTCGGCACGCAGCTGCTCGCATGGGAGGAGGGGCGGGAGCAGCTCGTGGCCCGCACGGCGGGCGGCGACGGGCCCCCGCTGACGTTCACCGGTCACCTCGACACCGTCCCCGTGCAGCCGGAGGACTGGTCGGTGGACCCGTGGGCGGCCGAACGCGCCGGCGACAAGGTGGTGGGCCGCGGCGCGAGCGACATGAAGTCCGGTGTCGCCGCCGCGCTGGTCGCCACCGTCGAGCACGCGGCGCGGCCGCACACCTGCCGGGGCGTGCAGCTGGTGCTGACCGCAGGTGAGGAGACCGGCTGCACCGGCCTGGTCGGCCTGGACGCGGCCGGCCGGGGCGCGATCGCTGCCGGCGGCCCGCTCGTCGTCGCCGAGCCCACGGCCAACGCGCTGGTGCTCGGGCACAAGGGCGCGCACTGGATGCGGCTGCGCGCCACCGGCCGCGCCGCTCACGGGTCCGCGCCGGAGCTGGGCGACAACGCGGTGGTCCGGCTCGCGCGGGCGGCCGCGGCGCTGCACGACCACGCGGGCTGGCCCCGGCACGACCGGTTCGGGCCGGTCACCGCGAACGTGGGCGTCCTGCGTGGCGGCGTCGCCCCGAACGTGGTGCCCGACGCCGCCGAGCTGCTGCTGGACATCCGCACCGTGCCGGGCGTGGACGCCGGGCAGCTGCGCGCGCAGGTGAGCCTCCTCGCCGGGGAGCGGGTGGACGTGGCCGACCACGTCGTGCTGCCACCGGTGGACACCGGGGCCGACGAGCCGTTCGTCGGCATGGTCCGCTCGGCGCTGCAGGCCGCCGGCGCCTCCGATGTGGTGGCGCCGCCCGCGCGGTTCTTCACCGACGCGTCGGTGCTCGCCGGCGTGCTGGGCGGCGACGCGCCTGCCCCGTCCGTGGTGCTCGGGCCCGGTGAGCCGGCGCAGTGCCACGTGGTGGACGAGTACTGCATCGCCGACCGGGTGGAGCAGGCGGTGGTGGTGTACCGGGAGCTGCTCGAACGCTGGTGCGCCCGGGCGTGACCCGGTAGCCCGTCAGACCGATAGCCCCGTCAGACCAGGGGGCTGTTCGCCAGCACCCGGACGGCCTCGGCCACCGCGGCGCGGCGGGCCACCCGGACCGCCGTCTCGATGGGGCGCAGGGCCTCCCGGCGCGCGGTGGCGGCCGACGCGGAGAGCGCGCCACCGGGCTCGTCGATCTTCGCGGCGGCCAGGATGGCCTCCACCTCGTCGGCGTGCTGCAGGACGCGCAGCGCCTGCGGGGGCATGCCCGCCGGCCACAACGACGCCGGCCGGGCGCGCAGGGCCGCGGCGATCTCCTCCCGGACCCCCGGGCGATGCCGGGCGACGCCGAGCGACGTGAGGACCGACGCCGACTGCCGCACCTGGTCGCGCAGGTCCCGCTCGGCGTGGCTCAGCGCGACGAACTCCGGCGGCGGCCCGGACTCCGGCACCGGGTAGACGGTCCAGCGCAGCACGCCCTCGGCCACGGTGGTGGGCACGATGCCCAAACCCGACGGGCCCAGCCCGCCACCGACTCCGGTGTCGGGGAACAGCACTCCCTCGCCCGCCGTGGTGGCCGCCGTGGCGAACACGCCGGGCCCGGGCAGCCCGCGCACGTCGCCGGGCGCCGGCAGCACCAGCCTGGCCGGGCCGCCGGCGTCCCGTCCGACCGTGGCGCGGCGCAGCGCCGCGAGCAGGAACGTCAGCGACGACACCGGTGCCCCTGGTGCGGGCAGGCTGGTGAGCTGTGCAGTGTCCGAATCGGCGGCTTGGACGTCGTGCGCGTCGGCCCAGGGGGCGAGCGCGTCGAGGACGTCGTCGGGCGCGGCGGCGCCCACCAGCCAGGCCGAGGCCCACACGGTGAAGGTGGCGGAGGGGCAGGGCACAGCGTCAGGCTATCCACGTCCGAGTGCGAGAGCACTGCCGCCTCGGGGTGAACGCGAGCACGCTCCGTTGCCGCAGCTCACGCGCGGTGACCCGGCGTGTCGCGCTCGGGCCGGGGCCCCCGGGCCCGGTAGAACGGTTCCGTGACCCGTGCGTACGACTACCGAGGGGCGTTCGCCGCCGACGGCACCCGGATCAAGACGCGCAAGCAGATCCCGGAGGTGGCGGCCGAGCCGGGGCTCGTGGTGGAGGACCCGGCGAGCGGGTTCTGCGGTGCCGTGGTCGCGGTGGACGCGCGCGGCGTCACCTTGGAGGACCGCCACGGCGGCCGGCGGGTGTTCCCGCTGCGACCGGCCGCGTTCCTGTTCGAGGGCGCTCCGGCCACCCTCGTGGTGCCGGCGCGCGCCCCGGCGGGCCCCACCCGTTCCGCGTCCGGGTCGGTGCGCGTGGAGGGACATTCCGCGCGTACGGCCCGCGCCGCCCGGATCTGGGTGGAGGGTCTGCACGACGCCGAGCTCGTCGAGCGGGTGTGGGGCCACGACCTGCGCGTCGAGGGCGTGGTCGTGGAGCCGATGCACGGGATGGACGACCTGGCCGCCGCGGTGGCGGAGTTCGGGCCGTCCCCGCAACGCCGGCTCGGCGTGCTCGTCGACCACCTCGTGGAGGACTCGAAGGAGACCCGCGCCGCCGCCGCGGTGGCCGGCCCGCACGTACTCGTCACCGGCCACCCGTACGTCGACGTGTGGGAGGCGGTGAAGCCGTCGGTGGTCGGGATCAGGGCGTGGCCGAAGGTCCCGCGGGGCACCGACTGGAAGACCGGGGTCTGCGAGGCCCTGCGGTGGGGCGAGCCGGCCGACGGCGCGCGCCGCGTGCTCGGGGCGGTGCGCAGCTACCGGGACCTGGAGACTCCCCTGATCGGCGCGGTCGAGCAGCTGATCGACTTCGTCACGACGTGACCGCCGCCGGACACTAGGTGACGACCTGATCTCACCCACATCGCGCAACCGGCCCATCTGGCAGGATCAGCGGGCATGACGGCCGCCGTGATCTGGCTCATCGTCGGCGCGCTGCTGGTGGTGGCAGAGCTGCTGTCCGGCGAGTTCGTGCTGCTGATGCTCGGTGGCGGCGCGCTGGCCGCGGGCGGGGTGTCGCTGCTCGTGGGCGGGCCGGTGATCGGCGGGGTGGTGTTCGCGATCGCGTCGGTGCTGCTGCTGTTCGCGGTGCGCCCGGCGCTGCGCAGGCGCCTCGACCGGGGCGTCGATCCCGCGGTGATGCACCACCAGGCGTTGCTGGGGAGCACCGCCATCGTGGTGGCGCGGGTCGACGGGCACGGCGGCCGGGTGAAGATCGGCGGCGAGGTGTGGTCGGCGCGGGCCAGCGAGGGGCACGACGCGATCGAGCCCGGTGCTCGGGTCATCGTGCTGAGTATCTCCGGCGCCACCGCGGTCGTCGTCGCACAGGACTGAAATCTGACCTGCTCCGAGAGGGGGTAGCCGTGACCGAAGGCACTGTGTTGCTGATCGTCGTGGTGTTGTTGGTGTTGCTCGTGATCGTGTCATTGGTGAAGGCGGTGCAGATCATCCCGCAGGCCACGGCGGCCGTGATCGAGCGGCTGGGGCGCTACAAGGGCACCGCCGACCCGGGCCTCGCGTTCCTGGTGCCGTTCATCGACAAGGTGCGTGAGCGGATCGACCTGCGCGAGCAGGTGGTCTCGTTCCCACCGCAGCCGGTGATCACCCAGGACAACCTGACGGTGAACATCGACACCGTCGTCTACTACCAGGTCACCGACCCCAAGGCGGCCGTCTACGAGATCTCCGACTACATCGTCGGCGTCGAGCAGATCACCACCACCACGCTGCGCAACGTGGTCGGCGGCATGAGCCTCGAAGGCACGCTCACCTCCCGCGACCAGATCAACACCGTGCTCCGCGGCGAGCTCGACGAGGCCACCGGACGCTGGGGCATCCGGGTCGCGCGGGTCGAGATCAAGGCCATCGACCCGCCCGCCTCCATCCAGGAGTCGATGGAGCGGCAGATGAAGGCCGACCGCGAGAAGCGGGCCACGATCCTCACGGCCGAGGGGCAGCGGGAGTCGGCCATCCGCAGCGCGGAGGGCCAGAAGCAGGCGCAGATCCTCACGGCGGAGGGCGCCAAGCAGGCGGCCATCCTCAATGCGGAGGCCGAGCGGCAGTCCCAGATCCTGCGCGCGCAGGGTGAGCGGGCCGCCCGCTACCTGGAGGCCCAGGGCGAGGCCAAGGCCATCGAGAAGGTGTTCTCGGCGATCAAGGCCGGCCGTCCCACCCCGGAGCTGCTCGCCTACCAGTACCTGCAGACCCTGCCTCAGATGGCGCAGGGCGAGGCCAACAAGGTCTGGCTCGTGCCGTCCGACTTCGGCAAGGCCCTCGAAGGCTTCACGCGCATGCTCGGCGCGCCCGGCGAGGACGGCGTCTTCCGTTTCGAGCCCTCGCCCGTGGACGAGTCGGCCTCGCGCGCCAGGCCCGAGGACGACGACGAGTCGATCAAGGGCTGGTTCGACACGGCGAGCGACCCGGAGATCGCGCGGGTCGTCGCCGACGCCGAGGCGCAGGCTCGCAAGGAGGTGCCGCCGATCGGCGCCCCCGTGCCGGACGCCCCGGTCCCGACATCGATCCCGGCCCCGCCCGCCCAGCTCGCACCCACCCCGGCCGCGCCGCGGGAGGGACGGCCGCACTCGGTCACCCCGCCTCCGGCGCCTTCACCGCCGGCGCGCCAGCCGGAGAGCGCCGTGCCCACCCCGCCGCGGGGCATCCCGCAGGTACCGGGCGACCGGGGCAACGGCGGCCCTCGCCCCGGATACCCGACGCCCCCGCAGCAGTAGCGACGGCGACGGCGACGGGCCCGGCCGGGCCCGTCGCCGGCCAACAGGTGTCAGGCCCGGAAGCCGTAGGGGAGCTCGAGGCGGTGGCGGCGCAGCAGCTCGGTGTCCCGGAGCAGCTCGCCCGTGGGGCCGTCGGCCACCACGACGCCGTCGTCGATGATCACGCTGCGCGGGCACAGCTGCAGGGCGTAAGGCAGGTCGTGGGTGACCATGAGCATCGTCGGGTGCAGCCCGAGCAGCACCTCGGCCAGCTCGCGGCGGGCCACCGGATCCAGGTTGGTGGACGGCTCGTCCAGCACGAGGATCTCGGGTTCGCACGCCAGTACGGTGGCCAGCGCCACGCGCCTGCGCTGCCCGCCGGACAGGTGCATGGGCGAGCGGTCCCGGTGCTCACCCATCCCGACGGCGTCGAGCGCGGCGTCCACCCGCTCGACCAGCGCGGTGCCGGTGACCCCGAAGTTCGCCGGACCGAATGCGACGTCCTCCCCGACGGTCGGCAGGAACAGCTGGTCGTCCGGATCCTGGAAGACGATGCCGACGCGCCTGCGGATCTCGCGCAGGTGCTCCTTCTCGACCGGGAGCCCGCCGACGGCCACCGACCCCCGCCCGGCGACGAGGATGCCGTTGAGGTGCAGCACGAGGGTGGTCTTGCCGGCGCCGTTCGGGCCGAGCAACGCCACTCGCTCCCCGCGGCGCACGGTCAGGTCGACGCCGTAGAGGGCCTGGTGCCCGTCGGGATAGGCGAACGCGAGCCCGCGCACCTCGAGGGAGGGCGGGGGAGTGGGTGCCACCGCGGTGGTGGCCGGGTCAGGCGCGGTAGTCACGCCAGCATCCAACCCGCGATCGCGAGCCCGAGCGCGACGGGCACCGGGGCGAGCCCGGCGAGCCACTGCCGCGTGCTGGTGCGGGCGTCGGAGAGCGGCGGCATCCGTCCGGTCCAGCCGCGCGACAGCATGGCGAGGTGCACCCGCTCCCCGCGCTCGTAGGAGCGGACGAACAGCGACCCCACGCCGCGGGCCGTGGCGCCGGCCTGCCAGAGGAAGCGCGGGTCGTGCCCCCGGGCGATGCGGGCCAGCCGCATCCGGCGGGCCTCGCCCACGATCACGTCGACGTAGCGCAGCATCAGGGTGGCGATCGTGACGACGAGCGCGGGCGCGTGCAGCCGCTGCATCCCGAGCAGCAGGTCGCGCAGCGGAGTGGTGGCGGCCAGGGTGAGCGAGGTGAGCACGCCCAGCGTGCCCTTCACGAGGATGTTCCACGCGCCGAGCAGGCCCGGCTCGGAGAGGGTGAGGCCCAGCTGTTCGATGAGGGGCCACTCCACGTGCGGGGCACCCCCGGTGATCGGCAGCAACACCGCGAGCACGACGAACGGCGCCTCGATCAGCGCGCGCCGCGCGATCCAGCCGGGCGGGATCCGGGCCACCACCCAGACCGCGGCCAGCAGGAGGAGGTAGCCGCCGAACACCGCGAAGGCCTCCCGGGGGGTGGCCACCACACACACCACGACCAGGAACGCCGCGACGATCTTCACCTCGGCCGGGAGCCGGTGCACCGGCGAGTTCCCGGGCAGGTGCAGCGGGTGGGAATGCCCCGCGCCCACCTACCGCTCGCCTCCGGACCGGCGACGCAGCAGCCAGAACAGCCCTCCGGCGATCAGCAGTGTGACCACCACACCGATCACACCGGCCAGTCCCACCGTGCCCGCGCCGCCGCCCACGGCGTAGTCGGCGAGCGGGCTGCCGGACATCGCGTGGTCGCCGGCGTTCTGTGCGATGCAGGTGCCGACGAGCTGCTCGCCCGCGTCGGTCTCGACGACGTCGCACCCGGACAGCGTGACGGTGTCGAGCCCGTCGGGGTCGGAGCTCGCGAAGTAGGACAGTGCGCCCGCGACGAGCAGCGCGACCACGAGGAAACCGGCGAAGAACCCGGCGGCTCTGCGGTTGCCGGCCGGGGCGTTCACGCCGCGCTCCCGGCGTCGCGGACCTCGAGCGGGACCGCGTGGCCGCGCAGCAGGTATATGAGGTCGGGTCGCACGGCGGCCACCGCCCCCACCGTGGCCGCGGTGATGACCCCTTCGCCGATGCCGATCAGCACGTGCAGGCCGAGCATCAGCGCGGCCACCGTGCCCAGCGCGGCCCCACCCGCCCCGCCGATCGCGTACTCGAGGACGAACGCCAGCGCGGCGACGACGGTGTTGACCAGCGCGGCGACGAAGGCCGTCGTGATCAGGCCCGCGCGGCCCCGGCGGGCGAACGGCCGGAGCAGGGTGGCCACCGCATGCCCGGCGAAGACGCCGACCAGCGCCATGTTGACGATGTTGGTGCCGAGCGCGGTGAGCCCGCCGTCGGCGAAGAGCAGCGCCTGCACGACGAGCACGATGGCGATGCAGAGGGAGCCGACCCACGGGCCGACGAGGATCGCGACGAGCGCCCCGCCCAGCAGGTGCCCGCTGGCGCCGGGCAGGATCGGGAAGTTGATCATCTGGACGGCGAAGACGAAGGCGGTGACGAGGCCGGCCATCGGCGCCGTGCGGTCATCGAGGTCGCCGCGGGCGCGATGGACCGCGAGCGCCAGCCCGACGATCGCCACGAGGCCGAAGCCCGCCGCCGTGGGCGCGTTCACCAGCCCGTCGCTCATGTGCATGGCCAACGTCGTGGCCGGGGTCGCGGCGACCATGCGACCTCCCTCGTGCAGCGGTGGGTACCCGGATCGGCTGACCGACCCAGGCTAGACCGAGACGCGGCAAAGCGGCAGGCGCAAAAGATGTGCGACAGGCGACGCCCGTCAGGCGGCCTTACCGCGGGAGGCGACCTTCGAGATCGTGTAGAGCGCGCGCCGCCGGGCGCGCCCCGCCGGCGCGAGGAGCCGCCCGACGGCGAGGTCGACCCCCCGCACCTGGAAGTACGGAGAGTCACCGATCTCCTCGATCAGCATGCGCTGCTGCTCGTAGAGCTTGTCGTCGTTGTTCGAGGAGATGCTGTCGCTCGCGATGCGGAACGCCGCGAGCGTCTCGGGCAGGCCGAGGAAGTCGCCCAGCTGGAGCAGCCGCAGCCACAGGTCGATGTCCATGACGTTGGGACGGTCGGTCTTCCAGCCGCCGACGGTGAAGAAGTCGTCGCGCCGGAAGAGCACGTTGTTGGACTCGCCGATGGGGTTGGAGCCACTGCGCACCACGCGCCGGGCCACCTCCACCCCGGTGCGCACGCCGACGAGGCCGTTCAACCCGCGCCGCGGCACGATCACCCGGCTCTCCTCGTCGATCATGTGTCGCCGCGCGGCGACCACCGCGAGCCCCGGGTCGGCGTCCATCGGGCCGACCTGGAGCTCCAGGCACCGCGGATGCAGCAGGTCGTCGGCGCAGACGACCTTCACCAGCGGTCCGCGGGCCAGCTCCACGATCCGGTTCCAGTTGTCGGCCTGCGGCAACGTCTCCCGGTTGCGCTCGACCCGGATGCGCGGGTCGCCGAAGGAGCGGATGATGCCGCCGCTCTGATCGGTGCTGCCGTTGTCGAGCACGACGAGCTCGAAGTCCCGGTAGGTCTGGTCGAGGATGCTGCGGAGCGTCTCGGCGAGGAAGCGCTCACCGTTGTAGACCGGGACGCAGACGGAGACGCTGGGGATCGACAGCACGTCCCCGACGGTACCGCTCGCGCCGACGGCGTTGCCCTCGCCACCCTCGCGGGGTTGCCGACGACGAGGCACCCCGGGAGGCAGCGACCGGTTACCGGTCGTAGAGTGCGGCCGATGTGCCAGAACCGCCCCGGCCGAATGCAGTAGCGGAGAGTCGCCAAAAGGAGGGCACCCCGTCGCAGAAGCGTAACGTAACGCGACGGGAGCTCGTGGAGATATGTCCTGTGATGACGAACGTCTCCGGCGGTGGCTACGGGCAGGAACGATCTGAACGGCGCGAGCACGCCGCTGGCGCGGTGGGGGGGAGAAAGGCGATGCAGCGGAACGGCAATCCGCGGGTCTCCGTGGTGGTGCCGACCCGGAACGAGGCAAGGAACCTGGAGGTTGTGCTGCCCGCGATAGCGGCGGTGCGGCCGGCGGTGCACGAGATCATCATCGTCGACGGCAACTCGGTCGACGGCACGATCGAGACCGCCCAGCGGGTCCTGCCATGGGTCAAGGCCATCTCACAGACGCGCAAGGGCAAGGGCAACGCGATGGCGTGCGGCTTCGCGGCCGCAACAGGGGACGTCATCGTGATGTTCGATGCCGACGGCTCGGCCGACCCGGCCGAGATTCCGGCGTTCGTCCGGGCGCTGATCGACGGCGCCGACTTCGCGAAGGGGAGCCGGTTCGTTCGCGGCGGGGGCAGCGACGACATCACACTCCTGCGCAAGTCCGGCAACGCCGGGCTCAACGGGGTGGCCAATGCGCTGTTCGGCACCTCCTACACCGACCTCTGCTACGGCTACAACGCGTTCTGGGCCGACATCCTCCCGGTGCTCGACCTGCCGCCGATCCAGACGCCCGCGCCGGCCGACGGCAGCATGCTCTGGGGCGATGGTTTCGAGATCGAGACCGTGCTCAACTGCCGGGTCGCCGCCGCCGGCCTGAAGATCACCGAAGTGCCCTCGATGGAGCGCGAGCGGATCTTCGGGCAGACCAACCTCCGCACCTTCGCCGACGGCACCCGGGTGCTGCGCACCCTGGCCGCCGAGCGCAGGCGGGCGTCACGTGGGCGCGCCGAGCGCGTTCAGGTCGAGGAGCAGGCCCGGGCTCTCACTCCGGTGGGTGGTATTCCGGTGGTCCCGCCCGCTCCGCAGCCGGTGCTCACCCCGCCGCCGCCCAACGGGTCGCGGAACGGGCAGGGCAACCGTCCGGGCGGCCAGGTCAACAACGAGGCGAACGGCCAGGTCAACGGCCAGTCCGAGCCTGCGGCGAGCCGGCCGATGCCCCAGTCGCGGGCGGAGGGCCAGCCGCGGCCCGAGGCCCCGGCGCGCGAGACCCGCGACGGGGTGAGTCTGCGCCTCGCCCTCGAGGAGGAGGCTTCCTGACCACGTGTCACCGGCTGGGGGCGCCGGGCGATTTCTCAGGTTCACCCGACTAGACTTCCGGGTCGATCGGGTGTGCCTGAGTCTGCGTTCCCGATCGGACACGTGCGGGTGCGTCACACCGGGAGAAAGGTGTGGCGCGGTGACGAACGCGCGGTAATGAACGGAGCCGGACGGTGACCATGCCAGCCTCGAACGCGGTGCTGACACGCGCGCGTGTCGCACGGCGCTACGTGGCGCTGGTCCTCGTCCTCGCGGGCGTCGGCGCGTGCGTGTTCAACGTGCTGGGTACCACCGGCGGTGTCCTCGGCGACCTCCGGTTCGTCCTCACGATCGCGTTCTCCATCCTGGGCCCGGGCTGGGCCGCCGCAGGCTTCCTGCGGCGGGCCCCCGCAGCGCACGTATGGCTGCTCACCGTCGGCGTCGGCGTGGCCGCCACGCTGCTGGTCGCCCAGGTCATGGTCAGCACCGCGTTCTGGCGCCCGGACGTCGCGCTGTACGCGGTCACCGCCCTGAGCGTGCCGTTCCTCCTCAGGCATGCGGTGGTGGCCCAGTGAGTGGCGGCCCAGTGAGTGGCGGCCCAGTGAGTGGGGCCCAGTGAGCGGTGGCCCAGTGAGCGGTGGCGCAGTGAGCGGAGTCCGCGGCGGGACGCGGCGGGTCGCGGTGTCGTGAGCCGTCGGCACTCGACACCGAGCGCAACGGGGAACGTGATCATGCTGGCGGCGATCGTACGACCCGATCACCTCGGCCGCACCCACCCCGACCCGCGGGACGATCCGCCCACCGTCGTCCTCGACCCGTCCGGTGCACGGACCGATGAGCTGCAGCTGGTCGTCCCGGACACCCACCGCATCCCGGTCATCGGCACCGGTCCGGTCGATCCGGGCGCTGCTGGTCGGGGCAGGGTCGATCCGGGCAGGGTCGACCCCGACAGCGAGTCCGACACGGCCGGCATCCCGGTCGTCGGGCCCGGTCACGTCCCGCCCGACGCCCGGGCACTTGCTCTGAGCTCTCTGCTCGGCTCGCTCGGGGGCCTGGTGGGGTGGCTGGTCGCGGCCCACCTCATGCCGGTGTCCGCCCTGGGCGACGCGCAGCTCGTCGTGTCGGCGTTCCTGCTCGTCGGCGGGCTCGCCCAGCTGAGCATCCGGCCGATGCGCGGTTGGTCGCCCGGGCGCTTCGTGTGGGGTGCGCCGCTGGTGGTCATGCCGCTGGCCGCACTCGCGGGCGTGGGATTCGGCCTGCTGGTGCCGCGGCTCGGCACGGTCTCGGCGGAGCAGGGTGCCCCGCTCGTGACGGGGCTGCTGTTCTTCGCCCTCGCCTGCGCAGGCTGGGGCGTCCTGTCCACGCACGACGTCCTGCTCGCCGCGGTCGGCCGGCCCGGGTGGGCGGCCTGGCGCGGCACCCTGTTCGCGTTTGTGCAGATCGGTGCGCTCATCGCCCTCTGCGGAGTGGCCGGGTTCGGGGCGTACGGCGTGGTGCTGTCGTGGCTCGGCCCCATCGGCGTCTGGGTCGTGCTCGGTTCCGCCGTCATCGCCCTGCTGGCCCGCCGGACGCGCGCGCGGGCCGAGGACGTGTCGTCCCGGGCGCCCGCCGCGATCTCCCTGGTCGGCACGGCGCTGCTCTACCACCTGGTCCCGGTCGTGGTCACCGTGCGGTTCGGGCCCGAGACCGGCGCGGCGTTCTTCGTCGCCTGGCAGGTCTTCGTGGTCGTCGACCTCGCGGCGTCGTACTCCATGAACGCGCTGTCCGGGTCCGTGGCCCGCGAACCCCACCGCACCGCGGAACTGGTGGCCGCGGCCCGCCGGCGGCTGCTCGTCCTGTTCCTCCCGGTGATCGCGCTCGGCGCGGTGCTCGCCGGCCCGCTGCTGTCCGTGTTCGGCACGGCGTACGCCGAGGCAGGCGACCTGCTGAGACTGCTGTTGCTCGGGCTGGCGTTCCGGCTCGTCGTCACCCACGAGCTCGGCGTGCGGCAGGCCCTCGGCCGCGGCGTGGGCTTCGACCGGCTGCAGCTGTTCAGCGCGGTGCTCGTGCTGGTCGTCGCGATCGCCCTGCCCGTCACCGCGGTCGGAGTGGCGGAGCTTCGAATCGTGGCGATCGGCTACATCATCGTCCAGGTGGCCTGCGCGGCTGCCGTGCTTGTCATCCCGGCGGCGCGCCGGACCGACGTGGAGGTGCGTGCACCGTGACATCGACCGACCGCGGCGGGGATCCGGGCCGCGGCCGTACGCCCCCGGCACCGCCGGGGCGGCGTCCTCCGATGCCCCCGCCGCGGCCCGACACCTCGCCCGGGGCGCGGCGCGAGCCGCCGCTCGACCGGCGCGAACCGCCCCGCCCGCCCGCGCGCCCCGAGCGCCCGGACACCCAGCGCCCGGACACCCAGCGCCCGGCGCCGTCCCCGCAGGCAAAGCGCCCGGCGCCATCCCCGCAGCCGGGGCGTCGCCCTGCACCCTCGCCTGGAGCCGCACCCTCGCCTGGAACCTCACCCGTGCCCACCCCGGCGGCGCGGCAGCCTCCGCGGCCGGCGGCCGGGCCGTCCGGTCCGCGCCCGAGCCCCGCCGTCGACCCGCCCACCACCACGATCCCGGTGGTCGGCAAGGATCTGCACACCACCGCGATGCCGGCGCAGCGGCAACGGCCGCCCGCCCCGCCCCCCGCGCCGCCAAACGTCGGCATCTACCGCTGGCTCTCACCGGCGCTCGCGCTCGCCGCGGTGGCGCTGCTGCCGATCGCCGCGGCCACCACCGACCTCTCCGCGCTCGACGGCTGGGGCCTTGCCAAGGTCCTCGGCCCGGCGGCGTGGGCGTCGATGCTGTGCGCGGTCGCCGCCTGCGCCGCGGAGCTGTGGTCGCCGCGGCCGCGGATCCCCATGCTCGGCTCGGCCACCGCCGTGCTGATCCTCTGCTCGTACGGCCTGCCGTCCGTGGTCGAGCCCGCCGCCCGGTTCTCCACCGCATGGCTGATCTCCGGGTTCGTCGACGCGATGGCCGGGGACGGGCGGGTCGTCGAGGGCTACGACGCACGCTTCTACTGGCCCGCGTTCTTCGCGCAGTGGGCGTGGTTCCGCGACGCCTCCGGCGCCACGCAGCTGGACGAGGTGCTGCGCTGGTTCCCGCCCGTCATCGTCGGGGTCTGGGCGATCGGGATCTACGCGCTCGCGCGCTCCATGCTCGGGGGCCACCGCGCCCCGTGGGCGGCGGCGTGGTTGTTCCTCGGGCTGAACTGGATCGAGCAGGACTACTTCTCCCCGCAGGCCACCGGCATCGTGCTGATGCTCACCCCGCTGGTGTTCGCGCTCGGCCCGCTGGCCACCCGGCGTACGGACGCGGCGGGGGTGCCCGGCTGGCCCAAGGCGCACCCGGACTCGAAACCGCTGGCGCTGCCGCGCCGCTGGCTCGTGGCCGGCCTGACTCCGCCCAACCGGCCCACGCTGCCGCCGCGGCAGCTGCTGTTGATCTATTTCTGCGCCGCGCTGTGCATCATCGCGGTGGCGCCGGAACACCAGCTCACCCCGTTCGCGATCATCGGTCAGCTGGTGGTGCTCGCGATCGTGGGCCGGTTCCGCGGCCGGGGCCTGGTACTGGTCGGGATCATCGCGGTGGTCGTGTACATCCTCATCGCCGGCCGTGACTTCTGGCTCAACCAGCTGGACATGATCATCGGCTCCGGCAACGCGGAGGACGCGCTCCAGGCGGGGGTGTCGGACCGGCTGGCGGGCGACGAGGGGCAGAAGTTCGTCAAGGTGCTGCGCATCCTCGTGCCCGGCCTCACGTGGCTGCTCGCGTTGATCGGTGCCTGGGTGTACTGGCGGCGCCGGCGCGACCTCACCCCGATTGCGCTGGCCGCGGTGCCCATGGCCTTCGCCGCGCAGGGCTACGGGAGCGAGGTGTTCCTGCGGATCGTGCTGTTCGGCCTGCCGATCCTGTCGATCCTCGGTGCCGATGCGCTGCGGCGGGTGGTGCGCTGGAAGCGCGGCATGGAGAAGGTGCTCGCCGTCGGCATGGCGGTGCTGTTCGGCTCGCTCGTCCTGATCCGGGGTGGCAACGAGTCATACATGATCGTCTACCCGGAGGAGGTGGCGATGTCACGCGAGGTGTACGCCTCCACGCCACCGGGGCTCGAGGTCGTACCGCTGATCAGCGGCGTCGGGCCCTACGCCGTCGACGGCATCGACACCCACAGCCGGGGCAACGGGATCGACGGCTGCTCGGACCTCGCCGACGACCCGGTCCGCTGCGTCGACCTGCAGGATCCGGACGTGATCCTCTCCTTCGAGTCCACGGAGGCGTACGGGCGCTACCTCAAGCTCAAGCCGCCCGGGTGGTCGCTCGACGTCGTGCAGCAGATCGTCGCCACGGGCGAGTACGTGATCACCTACCAGAACGGCTTCGACGTCGCGCTCCGCAAGGTCGAACCCACCGGGCTCCCGGGAGGTACGCCGTGATCGACCCCCGGTTCGACGTCCTCGTCTGGGCGGCGGTGCTGGCCCTCCTGCTCCTGATGGGGGCACGGGCGTGGGCGGTGGAGACCGCCGAGGCGCGGCACTACCGCCGGTCGGCGCGGGTGCGGGCGCTGAACGGCGCCACCGCGCTCGCCATCGTCGCGCTCGTCGGGCTGCTGGCGATGCAGGGCGGGATCGTGTTCGTCCAGGCAGTCGCCACCCGAACCGACCCCGAGACCTTCGTGACGGTGGTGGGCGACGACGACAACGCGGACCAGGCCGTGCCGGACCCGGACGACCAGCCGGATCAGCCGGCGGCTCCCGCGGACCCGAACGCCCCGCCTGCCGGTGCCCCCGCGGCGGCCGACCCGAACGCGCCGGCGCAGCAGGGGGCGAACCCGCCCGCGGGCGGCGGCGCCCCCGCCGCGCCGCCGGCGCGCCCGGGAGGCTAGTGCCCCGCCCCGGAAGGTTGGCGCGTAGATCGGTGGATCCGGGCGTTCGCTGGCAAGGCGCCGCGCGGCCCTTGTACCGGGCGTACTCGGGTCGTGCGGCAACGCCGCCAGCGGGCGTCCGGGCCGCCGAGTTACGTGGTGAACCTTTCGGGGCGGGGCACTAGCTCAGCCGCCGAAGCCGAGCGCCACGTACTTGGTCTCGAGGAACTCGTCGATGCCGACGCTGCCGCCCTCGCGGCCGAGACCGGATTCCTTGATGCCGCCGAACGGGGCCGCCGGGTTGGAGACCAGCCCGGTGTTGAGCCCGATCATGCCGGCCTCCAGGCGCTCCGACACGCGCAACGCCCGCGTCAGGTTCTCCGTGAACAGGTAGCTGACCAGGCCGAACTCGGTGTCGTTCGCGGCGGCCACCGCCTCCGCCTCATCGTCGAACACGCTGATCGCGGCGACCGGCCCGAAGATCTCCTCGGACGTGAGGCGCGCCTCCAGCGGCACGCCGGACAGCACCGTGGGGCGGTAGAAGTAGCCGGGGCCGTCGCCGGCCTCGCCGCCGACGTGCACGCGGGCACCCCGGCCGACCGCGTCGCTCACGAGGTCCACGACCTTGTCGCGGCCCTTCGCGTCGACGAGCGGGCCCACCTGCACGCCGTCCTCGGTACCGCGGCCGACGGTGAGCGCACCCATCCGCTCGGTGAGGCGCCGGGCGAACTCCTCGGCCACGCCGCGCTGCACCAGGAACCGGTTGGCCGCGGTGCACGCCTCGCCCATGTTGCGCATCTTGGCGAGCATCGCGCCCTCGACCGCCTTGTCCAGGTCGGCGTCGTCGAAGACGAGGAAGGGCGCGTTGCCGCCCAGTTCCATCGACGTGCGCAGCACCTTCTCCGAACACTGCTCCAGGAGCTTCTTCCCGACCGCGGTGGACCCGGTGAAGGAGAGCTTGCGCGCGCGGCCGTCGCGGATCAGGGGCTCCATCACGCCGCCGGCGTCGGAGGTGGTGACGAGGTTCAGCACGCCGTCGGGCAGGCCGACCTCGGCGAGGATCCCGGCGAGCGCGTGCATCGACAGCGGCGTCTGCTGCGCGGGCTTCATCACCATCGCGCAGCCGGCCGCGATCGCCGGACCGATCTTGCGGGTGCCCATGGCCATCGGGAAGTTCCACGGTGTGATGAGCAGCGACACCCCGACCGGCTGCTTCTGCACGAGGAAGCGGCTCGCGCCGTTCGGGGCCACGGCGTAGCCGCCGTCGATGCGCACCGCCTCCTCGGCGAACCAGCGGAAGAACTCGGCGGCGTAGGTGATCTCGCCACGGCTCTCGGCCAGCGGCTTGCCCATCTCCAGGGTCATGAGCAGTGAGAGGTCGTCGATCCGGTCCATGATCACCGCGTAGGCCCGGCTGAGGATCTCCCCGCGTGCGCGCGGCGCCATCGCGGCGAACGACTGCTGTGCCGCGGTGGCCGCGGCGAGCGCTTCCATCCCGTCCTCGGGGCCGGCGTCGGACACCTCGCACAGTGCCTTGCCGGTGGCCGGGTCGTCGACGGTGAGGGTTTGCCCGGATGCGGCCGGTCGCCATTTCCCGCCGATGAAAAGGCCGGTGGGGACCGCGTCGACGACCCGGGCCTCGTCGGTGGAGCTGCTGGTCGCGGCGGAGTTCGTCATGGCCGCGATGCTGCCACCCTGGGCCGGGTAGCGCAGCCGTCGCCTTGCTGTGGTCCGCGCCACGCGGTGGTGCAGGCGCGACGTGGCCGCACGATGGTTGAGGATGGGCCGGTGACCGCGACGCTGCACCGACTTCCGGATCTCGTGCCACCGCCCACCGAGCTGCCGCCGCGGGTGGCCGCCGTGCGCGCCGAGGTGCGGGCGTTCCTCGCGGAGGAGCAGGAGGCCGGCCGGTGGACGCCGCATCCGGACGTCTGGCTCTCGGGATGGGACGAGCGGTTCTCCCGCGAGCTGGGGCGCCGGGGCTGGCTGGGCATGACGATCCCGACGGAGTACGGCGGGCAGGGCGCGTCGGCGCTGGACCGCTACGTCGTCACGGAGGAGCTGCTCGCCGCCGGGGCCCCGGTGGCGGCGCACTGGATCGCCGACCGGCAGATCGGCCCCACGCTCCTGCGGTTCGGCACCGAGGAGCAGCGGCAGCGGTTCCTGCCCGGCATCGCCAAGGGCGAGGTGTACTTCGGCATCGGGATGAGCGAGCCGGACGCCGGCTCGGACCTCGCCGCGGTGCGCACCCGGGCCGTGCGGGTGGACGGCGGGTGGGAGCTCACCGGCACGAAGGTCTGGACGTCGGGGGCACACCACGCCCACGCGTTCTTCGCCCTCGCCCGCTCGGCGCCGCGCGACGAGCAGCACCGGCATGCCGGGCTCTCGCAGTTCATCGTGCTGCTCGACGCGCCGGGCGTGCAGATCCGCCCGATCCCGCTGCTCACCGGCGCCCACCACTTCAACGAGGTGGTGTTCGACCGGGTCTTCGTGCCGGACGAGATGGTGCTCGGCGAGGTCGGCGCAGGCTGGAAGCAGGTCACCAGTGAGCTGGCGTTCGAGCGCAGCGGCCCCGAGCGGTTCCTCTCGACGTTCCCGCTGCTGGTGGCACTCGTCGGTGAGCTCGCCGGAACCACCGGCGCGGAGCGGGAGCTCGGCGGGCTCGTCGCCCGGCTGTGGACGCTGCGGCGGATGTCGCTCGCCGTGGCCGGCTCCCTGGAGTCGGGGCAGGCTCCGGAGCTGGCTGCCGCCGTCGTCAAGGAACTCGGCACACGCTACGAGAACGAGGTGATCGATGTGGCGCGGCTCCTCGTCGCCACCCCGCCGGACCCGGGCGCGGAGGCCGGATTCGCGCGCCTGCTCGCCGATGCCGTGCTGCAAGCGCCCGGCTTCACCCTGCGCGGCGGCACCAACGAGGTGCTGCGCGGGATCGTCGCGCGCGGGCTGGGGCTGCGATGACGACGTCGGTGAGCGCGGAGCTGCTGGAACTCGCCGAGTCGGTCTTCGGGGACGCCGCATCGAGCGACACCGGGTTCGACGCCGGGCTGTGGCGCACGCTCGAGGACACCGGACTGGCCCGGCTGACGCTGCCCGCCGATGCAGGCGGCAGCGAGGCCAGCCTCGAGGACTCCGCTGTGGTGCTCACCGCGGCCGGGGCGCACGCCGCCCGCGTGCCGCTGGTGGAGACCGACCTGCTCGCCGGATGGCTGCTGCACGCCGCGGGCGTGCCGCTGCCGGACGGGCCGCTCACCGCGGTGGCCGGGGTGCTGGAAGTGGACGGCACCACGGTGCGCGGCGAGCTGAGCCGGGTGCCGTGGGCGAGTGCCGCCGCCGGGGTGGCGGTGCTGTCCGGACCGCACGTCGTGTTGCTCGAGCCGGGCGCGTTCGTCCTCGCCGAGGGGGCGAACCTGGCCGAGGAACCGCGCGACACGGTGACGGTCGACGGCTCGGCCGCCGCGGTCGTCGCGGCCCCCGACGGTGCCGCCGCCGAGCTCCGCCTGCGGGCCGCGCTGGGCCGCGCCCAGCTGCTCGCCGGCGCCGCGCGCGGGGCGCTCGCGGCCACCGTTCGCTACGCGGGCGAGCGCGTGCAGTTCGGCCGCCCGATCGGCCGGTTCCAGGCGGTGCAGCAGCAAGTGGCGCTCGCCGCAGGCGAGGTGGCCGCGGCATCGGCGGCCGCGTCGGCCGCCGCGCGGGTGGCGGGCACCGACGGCTTCGCGGCACCGTCCGCCCGCGTCGCCGTGGCCGCGGCGAAGTCCCGCACCGGGGAGGCGGCCGGCGTCGTCGCCCGGATCGCGCACCAGGTGCACGGCGCCATCGGCTTCACCCGCGAGCACGACCTGCGGCTGTGGACCACCCGGCTGTGGTCGTGGCGCGACGAGGACGGCTCCGAGGCGGAGTGGAACGCCGAACTGGGCGCCACCGCCCTCGAGGCGGGCCCGGCAGGCTTGTGGCCGCTGATCGCCGGGGCTCCGTGACTCCTGGACGAGGTCCGAACTCGATCAGTGAGCGGTGGTCTGTCCGGCGGGTGATCGTTCCGAGGTGACGGTGGAATGCCCTGCTCAGGGCACTACCCCGGGTCTCGGAACGATCAAGCGTGTCTTTTCATGGTCATGTCGCCACTGCTGTTCGATCTTGATCTGAGAACCGTGTTGTCGATAGAGGTCATGATCGTCGCGGTCCACGATGCCCAGCCCGCGATGTCCGGGTTTCAGCGACTTGATCGAGGTCGGGCCTGCCCGTCTAGGACTCGTCCTCGCCGCGGGCGTGCCGTCCGTGGCGCACGCCGCGCTGGAAGGTGGTGAGCCGGCCGCGGACGGCCTCCGGGTCGCGCCCGGAGATCGAGGGCAGCGGCTCTCCCGGACTGGCGCTTCCCGGCATGAGTCGCCCGCGGGGCACCCGTCTCGGCAAGCCGGCCTGGGTGTAGCCCCCGGTCTCGCTCTCGGTGGCCGCGCGGGCGGCCTGCCACACCGCGTCGGCCGATGAGGCGAACGGGATCGGCTCCGCTCCGCCGGCAGCGGAGCCGGAGCGCGCCCCGACCCCGACGGGCACGGCCTCGTCGTCGGAGCGACCCGCCGTGACGTGGAACCAGCCGGAGGTGACCTCCGCGAAGATCGGGGTGGCCTCGACGTCGTCGTACTCGGAGGCGAGCGGGTCGGGTGGGCGCGGCTCGGCAGGGTCGGGCAGGGTGGGTGGCGCGACCAGCGGCTCGAACAGCCCGATCGAATCCGGCCGGGCGTCCACGGCGGGAACCACCGGTGGCGGAGGGACCGGCTCGGGTGTGGCCGCGGGCTCGGGCTCGGGGGGTACGACCGGCAGCCGCAGGGTGGTCTCGCCGCTGGTGGGGTCGTAGCGCGGGCGAGGCACGGGGCGCGGGTGTCCCGAGGGCAGCGCGGCACCGTCCGAGCCTGCGGCGCCGGCCGGCTCGCCCTCGTCGCTCGGCGAGGGCACCCGGGTGGCCAGGCCGGGCGGGAGCACGATGCGCGACGGCACGGCCGGCGTCGGCCCGGCGTCGAGGCGGGACCACACGACCTGGTCCGGCTCGCTGGTGCGCTCCCCGACCAGGTCGGCCGGGACCGTGACCCGGGCGGTGACGCCGCGCTTGGCGGCACCGGACGGCCCACCGCTCGAGTTGCCCATGGAGTCGGTGAACAGGCCCACCGAGATGGTGTGCCGGTTGGCGAGCTTGCCGACCACGAACAGACCCATGCGCCGGGACGCGGCCACCGAGGCGGTGGACTCGACGGGGTTGCGCAGCCGCTCGTTGAGGATGCTGAGCTCCCCGGCCGAGAGCCCGATGCCCTCGTCGAAGATCTCCACCAGGATCGAGCCGTCCCTGGCCTGGCTGCAGCTCATCACCACCTGGCTCTCGGGCGGCGAGAAGTTGGTGGCGTTGTCGAGCAGCTCCGCGAGCAGGTGCTGGATGTCGTTCGCCGCGCTGCCGTCGAACGTGGCGTCCGGCGGGTTCTGCACGACGACCCGCTGGTAGTGCTCGATCTCCGAGACCGCGGCGCGCAGCACGTCGAGCACGGGCGTGGGCTCGGCCACCGGGCGCGGGATGTCGGCGCCGGCCAGGACGAGCAGGTTCTCGCAGTTGCGGCGCATGCGTGTGGCGAGGTGGTCGAGCCGGAACAGGTCGGACAGCTGCTCGGGGTCGACCTCACCCTCCTCCAGCTGCTCGATGAGCACGAGCTGCCGGTCCACCAGTGCCTGGCTGCGCCGGGAGAGGTTGACGTACATGGCGTTGACGTTGTTCTGCAGGGTGGCCTGCTCGGCGGCGAGGCGGACCGCCTGTTCGTGCACCGCGTCGAACGCGCGGGCGACCTCGCCCACCTCCTCGCGGGTGGTGACCGGCACCGTGGTGATGTTGATGCTCGGCGCGGTGCCCTGGCGCATCCGGCGCACGGCCTCGGGCAACCGTTCCTGCGCCACGGTGATGGCGCTGCGGCGCAGGGTGCGCAGCGACGCGATCATGCCGCGTGCCACGAGGCCGACGATGACCGCCGCCAGGATGAGCGCGAGCACGAGCACGATGGCGTTGAACCAGGCCTCGACGAGTGCGCTCTGCCGGCGTTCGACGACGGCGGCGCGGAGCTCGGCGCGCAGGCCCTCGGCCGCCGCGTCGAGCTCGCCGAGGAACCGGCTGTAGACGTCGGCGACCGTGGCGACGCCGTTGCCTGCCGGGGGCGCGCCTCCCAGCACGGCCTGCACGAGGCCGTTGCGCGCGGTGTTGCCTGGGCCGGGGATGAGCCCGGCGTACCGCACCCGTTGGGAAGCGTTGAGCGACACCCGGAAATCGGCGAGACCGCTCTCCAGCCGGGCGTTGCTGAACTGCAGGTCGGAGGCCAGCGTGGGGGACAGGCCGGTGCGCACCGAGATCGCCATCTGGGCCTGCTGCAGGGTGGCCTCGTTGCGTGCGGCGCCGAGGCCCGCGAGCGCGTTGGCGAGCCCGGTGACCTCGGATGTGTTGATGCTGCGCAGCAGCGCGGTGTCGAGCTGCACGAGCTGCTCGATCAGCTCGGAGTACCGCGCGACGACGGCCTCAGGCGGGGCGTTCGATCGGGTGACCACCTCGCGGAGCGGCTGGAGCCGGGTGATCGCCTGGTCGGCCTGCTGCTGGACGAGCACGATCCCGGGAACGTCGACGGACAGGTTGGCCACGGCATCGCGGCTCCTGGCGGCGCGCTGGTCGACGGCGGCCACCACACGCTGCAGCGCGCGCGAGTCGGCCCGGCCGTTCGCGACGAACTCCGTGGCGCGGTAGCGCTCGCGCTCCACGTCGACGACGAGCGAGGTGACCATGCCCTGGGTGGCGACGAACCGCGCGACGAGATCCCGCTCGGCGGCCTCGGCCACCTCGTCGACGATCCGGACGGTGCCGAGCGCGACCGCGAGCACCAGCGGAACGATGAGCACGACGGAGAACTTGACCCGCACGCTCCAGTGTCGTGGCGACGGCCACGCGGACCGCCGGCGGGCGGCCGGCCGGTCGTCCGTTGTCACGTCGGTCTCTCCACTCGGACGCTTGGGGAGCGAAGCGGCCCGCCCAGGCCGCCGGGCACCATGATCACCTGCTGTCGCAGTGTAACCAGAGTCACCCGCACTTGTCGGTAGTGCTGGCTGCAGAATGCGCTGAACGGGTGGTCACCTGATGCGCTCCGTCATGATATGGGCACCGCTGGTGGTGCGTTGCGCGGCCACGGCTGCTCCGCGTGTCGCCCGCTTGCGTTTGACACTGCAGAAGCCGCCGATGATGCTGCGCGCGCAACGATCGAGCAGGCGACGGCAGCGAGCACGAGGACGGGATGCGGCACGGGACAGGCAGCGGCTCGCCGCCGAACCGTCGGCAGTTCCTCCGGACCGTCGGTGCCGGGGCCGTCGCGCTCACCGCATGCGGGTCCGAGCCGTCGCGCGTGGCCCCCGCTTCCGGCGGCGTCCCCGACGTGATCCGGATCGGGTACGTGAGCCCCAGGACCGGCGCGCTGGCGCCCTTCGGCGAGGCCGACCGGTTCGTCGCCGCTGCGTTGGGGGAGTTCTTCGCCGCGAACCCGCTCCAGGTGGGCGGGCGCCCGCACCAGGTGGAGATCATCACCCGCGACTCCCAGTCCGACGCCAACCGGGCCGCCGACGTCGCCGCGGGACTCCTCGACGAGGGCGTCCACATGATGCTGGTCTCGGCCACGTCCGAGACCACCAACGCGGTGAGCGACCAGTGCGAGACCGGTGGGGTGCCGTGCGTGGCCACCGCGACCCCGTGGCAGTCGTGGTTCTTCGGGCGGGGCGGCCAGCCGCAGTCGGCGTTCGACTGGACGTACCTGTTCTCGTGGGGTCTCGAGGACACGCAGGCCGTCTACGCCGACATGTGGGACCAGGTGGCGACCAACCGCACCGCCGGCGTGCTCTGGTCCGACGACGTCGACGGTCTGGCGTGGGGCAACCCGAGCATCGGCGTCCCGCCCGCCGTGGCGCAGCGCGGCTACACGATCGTCGACCCCGGCAACTACGTCGGCGGCGCCCAGGATTTCTCGGCGCACATCGACACCTTCCGCACCGCGAACGCGGAGGTCCTCGTCGGCGTGCCGCTCTCGCCGGACTTCGCGACGTTCTGGCGGCAGGCCGCGCAGCAGGGCTACCGGCCGCGGATCGCGACGATCGGCAAGGCCGTGCAGTTCCCGTCGAGCGTGGAGGAGCTCGGTCCGCTCGCCGTGAACCTCGCCACCGAGGTGTGGTGGTCGCCGAGCCATCCGTTCACCTCCTCGCTCACCGGGCAGACCGCGTCCCAGCTCGCCACCGCGTACACGGAGACGACCGGGCGGCAGTGGTCCCAGCCGATCGGCTTCGCCCATGCGCTGTTCGAGGTCGCGGCCGCGGCGTTCGCCGCCGTCGGGTCGGTCGACGACCGCCGTGGGCTCGCCGACGCGATCGCCGGGATGCGGATCGACTCCGTGGTCGGGCCGCTGGACTGGACCACGGGCCCGGTGCGGGGTGTCGCGAGGACCCCGCTCGTCGGGGGCCAGTGGCGCCCCGGCACGAGCAGCCCGTACGAGCTGGTGATCGTCAGCAACGCGCAGCACCCGGAGATCCCGGCGACCGGCACCGTCGAACCGTGGTCTGCCCCGGCGCGGTGATCCCGGGCGCGGTGATCCCGGTCAGGCGAGCTTGCGGAAGTCCCAGCTGGTGATCTTGTCCGGGGTCAGGCGCAACCAGGCGTGCCGACCGTCGTGCGCCACGACCCCACCGGTGTAGCGATCGGCGAACAGCTGCTCGGGCCCGTCCAGGTCGGGCTCGGGTTCGCCGGTGCGCGGCACCTCCCCGACCACCTCGACCTGCCCGCGCAGCTCCACTCCGCGCAGCTCGTCGTAGGAGGTGCCGGCGTCCACCACGGCCGCGATCCGCGGATCGCGCTGCAGGTCGGCCCACCGCTGGCTGCGCACCACCGACGTGAGCCACAGCGCGCCGCCGTGCCAGGCGAACCAGAGCGGGGTGGCGTGCGGGCCGCTCGGGCCGACCGTGGCGACGCGGCACGTGCGCTGCTCGGCGAGGAACGCGTCCACCTCCTCGGGTGCCATCGCGATCCGCCGGCCCCGCAGCTGCTCCCGCATGGCCACGGACGGTAGCCGACCCGGTGCGCACCTCGCCGCCTGCGGGCGAGTAGAACCAGGTCCGTGGACGATGTGGTCGACGTGGCAGTGGTGGGTGCCGGCCCGGCCGGCAGCGCCGCGGCACTGCGCGCGTTGCAGCTGCGCCCGGACGCCCGCGTGCTGCTGCTGGACGCCGCCGCCTTCCCGCGCGACAAGACCTGCGGCGACGGGATCGCCGCCCAGGCACTCGACCTCGTCGCCGCGCTGGGTGTGCCGGGGGTGTCCGGGCTCGGGCCGCCGGTGCCGCGGTTGCGGCTGCGCAGCCCCGGCGGACGGGTGGTCGAGCGCACCTGCGCCCGCCCGAACCGCGTGGTGCCCCGGACCGTGTTCGACGCCGAGCTCGTGGGCGCGGCCGTCGCACGCGGGGCGCGCCTGCTGCGCCACCGCGTCCGGCGCCTGGACGTCCGTCCCGACCGGGTCGTCCTCGACGACACCGTCGCCGCCCGTGTCGTGATCGGCGCCGACGGGGCCAACTCCACTGTCCGCAGGCTGCTCGGCGGCCCGGCCGCGCCGCCGTCCACCACTGCGGTCGCCGTGCGCGGGTACGCCCCCGCGGCGGTGGACCCGGACGCGCTCGTGATCGAGTTCGCCCACGGGCCGTACCCGGCATACGCCTGGTCGTTCCCGTTGCCCGGCGGTGGGGCCAACGTCGGGTTCGGGGTCTTCGACCGGCGCGGCAGCGGTTCCCGCGCGGAGCTCATGGCCGCCCTGCGGGCCGTGCTGCCCGGCCAGGAGCCCGATCCGGCCACCGTCCGCGGCCACCACCTTCCCCTGTCCACCGGCCCGCGTCACCACCCCGACGGCCGGGTGCTGCTCGCGGGCGACGCAGCGGCGCTGGTCAACCCGCTGACCGGCGAGGGGATCTTCGACGCGCTCGCGTCCGGCGTGCTGGCCGGGCGGGCCGCGCTGCTCGGCGGCGGGGCGGGCACGGCGCACCGGGCCGCCATGCGCCGGACGTTCGAGCGCCATCACACGCACGGCGCCCTGCTGGCCCGCCTGCTGCGCCGCCCCCGCTTCCTCGACGCCGCGGTGCTGGCGGCGGCCCGCCGGCAGTCCGTGTTCGACGCCGCGATCGACCTCGGTCTCGGCCGCGGCACGGCCCCAGCGCATGCCCTGGCCCGCGTCGCCCTGAGCTACGCCACCCTGCGCTGATCCCCACGAGTCCCGCGTCCGGGCAGGTGAGTCTCGCGCTCCACGCGGCACTTGTGCGGGCGCGCCGACGTCGGGTCACGCCGGCCCGAGGAGATCCCAGCGGTTGCCCGCGACGTCGAGGAACACCGCGACCCGGCCGTAGGGCTCGGCGCGTGGCCGGCGCACGAACTCGACGCCCGCCGCGCTCAGCTGCTCGTACGTGCCGGTGAAGTCATCCACGCGGAGGAAGAAGCCGACCCGCCCGGCGACCTGCGCGCCGACCGCGGCAGCCTGCTCGGCGCCGTCGGCGCGGGCGAGCAGGACACCGGAGCCGCCGCCGGGCGGGCGCACGACCACCCAACGCTTCGGCCGCCCCTCGGACGTGACGGCCGGCGAGTCCGTCTCGAGCTCGAAACCCAGGATGTCGACGAAGAAGGCGATGGCCGGGTCGTAGTCGTCGACGACGATCGTGATGAGGTCGAGGTGCACCGGCGCATTCTCGGCGGGACGCCGGCCCTGTCGAGATGCGGGACTCGCAGGCGACCTACCCTTGCGGACGTGGTGGGTTCGGCGCTGGAGGACGTGCTGCGGCCCCTCACCCCGCAGGTCCTCGGCGTGCTGGTGCGCCGGCACGGCCAGTTCGAGGCGTGCGAGGACGCGGTGCAGGAGGCGCTGCTCGCCGCCACCGTCCAGTGGCCGGGCGAGGGCGTGCCGGACAACCCGCGCGGATGGTTGCTCACGGTCGCGTCCCGGCGCCTGGCCGACCAGTGGCGCAGCGAGCACGCCCGCCGCCGCCGGGAGGCCACGTCCGCGTTGCTCGACGGGCTCGACGACCCCGCGCCCGCGCCGGACACCGAGCAGCCCGGCGCCGAGGACGACACCCTCACGCTGCTGTTCCTGTGCTGCCACCCGGCGCTCTCGCCGCCGTCGCAGGTGGCGCTCACGCTGCGCGCCGTGGCGGGGTTGACCACCGCCGAGATCGCCCGTGCGTTCCTGACGCCCGAGCCGACGGTCGCCCAGCGGATCAGCCGGGCGAAGCGCACGGTGGCGGGCGCCGACTTCGCGATGCCGGCCGAGGCCGACCGCGCGTCCCGGCTCGGGGCGGTGCTGCACGTGCTGTACCTCGTGTTCAACGAGGGCTACACGGCGACGTCCGGTCCCGACCTGCACCGCCCCGACCTCACCGGGGATGCGGTCAGGCTGGTCCGGCAGGTCCACCGCCTGCTGCCCGACGACGGTGAGGTGGCCGGGCTCCTCGCGCTCATGCTGATCACCGAGGCCCGCCGGCCGACCCGCACCCGGCCTGACGGCGGGCTGGTGCCGCTCGCCGAGCAGGACCGCCGCCGCTGGGACCGCGCCGCGCTGGCCGAGGGGATCGCGCTGATCGAGGCGACGATGTCCCACGCGCCGGTGGGGCCCTACCAGCTGCAGGCGGCGATCGCCGCCGTGCACGGCGAGGCGGAGCGCGCCGAGGACACCGACTGGAGCCAGATCGCAGAGCTCTACCGGGTGCTGTCGGCGGTGGCGCCGGGCCCGATGGTCACGCTCAACCGGGCGGTGGCAGTCGGCATGGTCGACGGGCCGCGGGCCGGGCTCGACCTGCTGTCCACCCTGGACGGTGCCGGCCCGCTCGCCGGGCACCACCGGGTGCCGGCCGTCCGCGCGCACCTGCTCGAGATGGCGGGCGACCCCGACGGGGCGCGCGCGGCGTACGAGGAGGCGGCCCGCGGGGTGGTGAGCGAGCCCGAGCGGCGGTACCTGCAGGAGCGTGCCGCCCGGTTGCGCTGATACCCGGCTGCGCTGACACCCGGCTGCGCTGACACCCGGCTGCGCTGACACCCGGTTGCATCGGCACCCGGACGGGTGGGTACCGGTGAGTATCGTCGTGATCACGTCGTCGTTGAGTCGATGTGCGCCGCTCCCCGGCCCGATGGGTCGCCCCGGTTCTCCTCGCCGCCGTCATCCCGCTCGCCACCGCGGGCGTCGCCGCGGCCGAGCCCGAGCAGGCGAGCAGGTGCAGCGTTACGTCGCGCTCGGCGACTCCTACGCGGCCGGCCCGCTCGTGCCGATACCCACGGGACAGCCGGTCGGCTGCCTGCGCTCCAACCGGAACTACCCGTCGGTGGTCGCCGAGACGCTCGGCATCTCCGAGTTCCGCGACGTCAGCTGCAGCGCGGCGACCACCGAGAACATCACCGGGCCACAGGACGTGCCGCTGGGGACGAACCCGCCGCAGCTGGACGCGCTCGCGGCCGACACGGACCTCGTGACGATCTCGATCGGCGGCAACGACATCGGCTTCGGCGACATCGTCACCGAATGCGCGCAGCGCTCGCCGCTGCAGCCCACCGGGAGCGCGTGCCGGGACCACTACACGGCAGGCGGCACCGACGAGCTCGCCGAGCGGATCGACGAGGCGGCCCCGGATGTGGCGGGTGTGCTCGCGGCCATCGACAGCCGGGCCCCGAACGCCCGGGTACTGCTCGTCGGCTACCCGGCGATCCTGCCCGACGAGGGCCCGGGCTGCTTCCCGCTGGTGCCGTTCAGCCCTGGCGACGTCGCCTACCTGCGCGGCGTGGAGAAGGACCTCAACGCGATGCTCGCGGCCCAGGCGGCCGGGACGGGCACGGAGTTCGTGGACACCTACACCCCGTCGATCGGCCACGACGCCTGCCAGCTGCCGGGCACGAAGTGGGTGGAGGGCCTGGTGCCGACCGCGCCTGCGGCGCCCGTGCACCCGAACGCGCTGGGTATGGCGAAGATCGGTGCCGTGGTGGCCGGGGCGCTCGACGGCGCTGCCGCTCGCGCGTCCGACTAGAGGGCCTTCTCCAGCCGGTCGATCCATTCCTCCCAGCCGCCGCGCAGGCCCTCGTAGAGGGACGGCTCGAACTCCGGTCCGGTCCAGCTGTTCACCAGCGTCAGCTCGGTGCGGCCGGGCTCGATCGGGCGGAAGGTGACCACCACCTTCTCGTCGCTGATCCCGTCCTCGGGCTTCTCGGAGTGGTGGGTGAAGGTGAACGCGATCCGCGACGGTGGCGTGAGCTCCAGGTACTCCCCGGTGAAGCCGTTGACGGTGCCGTCGGCCTCGTGGAGCTCGATGCGGTACCGCCCGCCGACGCGGACGTCGGCGTCGACGATCGTGGCATACCACTGGCGCATCCGGTCCGGCTCCGTCCAGGCCGCGTAGAGGGTCTCGGGGGAGGCCGCGATGGTGCGGACGAGGGTGACGCTGTGCGGGACGGTGGTCATCAGGACTCCTCGGGTCGGGTGACGAACGCGTCGAGGGCGTCGAGGCGCTCGCTCCAGAACTGCTCGTAGAAGCGCAGGTGGCGGCTCGCCGCGGCGAGTGGCTGCGCCTCGAGACGGCACACGTGTCGCCTGCCGTGCACGGTGCGCCGCACGAGGCCCGCCCGTTCCAGCACCTTGACGTGCTTGGACGCCGCCGCGAGCGAGATCGGGTGCGGGGCGGCGAGCTCGCCGACCGTCTGCTCGCCCGCGGCGAGGGTGCGCACCATGGTGCGGCGGGTGGGGTCGGCCATCGCGTGGAAGACCGCGTCGAGTTGTTCAACCACTCGGTTGAACATAGTGACTGCCCGTCAAATGGTCAACCGAAGGGTTGAAGGTTGACAGTGTCGCTATATTGAACCTCAGAGTTAATTAACCGAAAGGTTTGATACGCCGTGAACGATCAGCTGGACGTCGTGTTCGGGGCGCTTGCCGACCCCACGAGGCGCGCGATCCTCACGCGGCTGGCCGGCGGCGATGCCACCGTCACCGAGCTGGCCGCTCCGTTCGCGATGAGCATGCCGGCGGTCTCCAAACACCTGAAGGTGCTGGAGCGCGCAGGCCTGATCAGCCGGGGCCGCAGCGCGCAGTCGCGGCCGTGCCGGCTGGAGGCCGCCCCGCTCGCCGACGTCGCCGAGTGGGTGCAGACCTACCGGCGGTTCTGGGAAGGCAGCTTCGACCGACTCGACGAGCACCTGCAGGCGCTGCAGGACGGAGGACCCGCATGACCGGGCAGGACACGACCCGGGAGTTCACGATCACCCGCGAGCTCGCCGCCCCGCGTGAGCTCGTGTTCCGGGCCTGGACCGACCCGGAGCACCTCACCCGCTGGTACGGCCCCCGCGGCTGCACCACGCCGCTCGAGTCCATCAGCGCGGACGTCCGCCCGGGCGGCACCTGGCGGGCCACGATGGTCGTCGACGCCACCGGGCAGGAGTTCCCGACGGGCGGCTTCTACCTGGAGATCCGCGCCCCGGAGCGGCTCATGTTCACCTGGCGCGAGCCCGGCGGGGACGCGGAGTCGGTGATCACCGTCGACCTCGCCGACCTCGGCGACGGCCGCACCGCGATGACCTTCCACCAAGCGGGCTTCACCAGGGAGGACACCCGCCAGGGCGTCCATTCCGGCTGGTCGAGCGCCTTCGACCGGCTGGCCGAGTACGTCACCGATCCCGAGAAAGAGATCTGATCATGAGTGCACCGACCCGCAACGAGCTCGCTCCCGAGGCGCTGCCGCCGGTCGTCACGCCGCAGGAGTGGGCCGCTGCGGCCGCCGAGCTGCGGGCCGCGGAGAAGGAGCACATGCGCGCGGGCGACGAGATCGCGGCCCGACGGCGCCGGATGCCGATGGTCGAGTTCGGCAGCTACACCTTCGAGGGCGCCGCCGGATCCGCGAGCCTGCTGGACATGTTCGAGGGCCGCCGCCAGCTCGTGGTCTACCAGTTCATGCGCGGGCCGGCCTGGTGCGAGGGCTGCTGCATGTTCACCGACCAGATCAGCGAGCTCGCCCACCTGCACGCCCGCGACACGACGATGGCGAACGTCTCCCTGTCGCGGTACGCGGACCTGGCCGCGCTGCGCGAGCGCATGGGCTGGCAGGTGCCGTTCTACTCGAGCGCCGGCAACGACTTCGCCGCCGACTGCGGCACCGCCGAGGGCTTCGGCCTCAGCGTGTTCCTGCGCGACGGCGACCGCGTCTTCCGCACCTACTTCACGGGAAACCGGGGCGGCGAGGCGATCGGCACGGTCTGGTCGATCCTCGACCGCACGCCACTCGGCCGCCAGGAGACCTGGGAGAACACCCCCGCCGGCCGACCGCAGACCGCTCCGTACCAGTGGTGGCGCCTGCACGACGAGTACTGACCAGGATCGGAGGAGTGAACGGTGACGGAGACAACGGCCTTGGAGCCCCTCATCGGGACATGGGCGTCGTCCGGGCGGACGGTGGAGCGGCCGGGTGAGCCGTCGATCGAGCTCGAGGGCAGTGACATCTACGAGTGGCTGCCCGGTGGGAACTTCGTCGTCCACCACGTGGACGTGCGCATGGGAGGCGAGCAGGTGGACGTGCTGGAGATGATCGGTGAGCGGGACGGCGAGGCGTTGCTGATGCGCTCGTTCGACCGCCACGGGGGCACCGCCCTGATGCGGGCGACCGTCGACGGCGCGGGGGTCTGGACCTTCGCCGGGCCGACGGAGCGTGCCACCCTCGTGGTGGCGGAGGACGGCGAGTCGATGTCCGCCCGCTGGGAGCGCGCCCGCGACGGCTCCTGGGAGCACTGGATGGACATGCGGTTCCGCCGTGCGCCGGTCGACTGACGGTCCGCGGCACTAGCGCTCGTCGTAGCCCTCGACCACCCGGGCCTGCATGGGGAAGCGGACCGGCGTGGTGCCGAACAGACGTCGGCCGGCCGTGGCCGCTGCGGCGTGGACGGCCGCCGCCGTGGCCTCGGCCGCCTCCGCCGGGGTGTGCAGCAGCACCTCGTCGTGCTGGAAGAACACGAGCTGGGCCGGGCTGCCCGCCGCGCGAAGCTGCCCGCGCAACTCGGCGAGCAGCACCAGGGCCCACTCGGCCGCCGTGGCCTGCACCACGAAGTTGCGGGTGAACCGCCCCCGGGCCCGGGCGGCGGAGGGAAGCTCGTCCCCGGGACGGGCCGGCGGGCAGGTGCGACCAAGGTGCGAACGCACGAGCCGGCCCTCCGCACCCGCCCGGGCCGCGTCCTCCACGAACGCCATGGCCGCCGGGAACCGGCGGCGCAGCGTGGCGAGCAGCACGCCCGCGCCACCGGAGGTCTGCCCGTACATCGCCGAGAGCAGCGCGAGCTTGGCCTTCGCCCGCTCGCCGCCGAACTCGCGGACGGCGAGCGCGGTGTACAGGTCGTCGTCGCCGGGGGCGAGCGCGTGGTCGCCGGAGAGCGCGGCGAGCACCCGGGGCTCCAGCTGCGCGGCGTCGGCGACCACCAGCCGCCACCCCGGGTCGGCCCGCACGGCCCCCCGCACCGCCTTCGGGATCTGCAGCGCACCCCCGCCCCGCGTGGCCCAGCGGCCGGACACGACCCCGCCCACCACGTACTCCGGCCGGAACCGCCCGTCGTGCACCCAGCTGCGCAGCCACCCCCAGCCGTGTGCGGCGTGCAGGCGGGCGAGCTCCTTGTACGCGAGCAGCGGAGCGACGGCCGGGTGGTCGACCTGCTTGATCTCCCAGGACCGGGTGGTCTTCAGCTCGTGCCCGGCGCGGGCGAAGGCGCGCAGCACCTCGGCGGGGGAGTCGGGGTTGATCGGGCGGCCGAACGCGGCGTCGACGGCGTTGGCGAGGGCCGCCAGCCTGGGTGGCCGCCCACCCAGCACCGGGCGCGGCCCGAGCAGCTCGACGAGGAGCCGGTCGTGCACGTCGGCGCGCCACGGCAGGCCCGCGGCCGTCATCTCCTCCGCCACGAGCATGCCGGCCGACTCGGCGGCCGCGAGCAGTCGCATGCCGGGCTCGGCCACCGCCAGCGCCCGTTGCTGCGCCGCGTGCACCGCCACCACGTCGGCGAGCTCGTCGCCCGGTGGACCGGCATCGAACAGCGCGGGCGGGCCGTCGTCGACGGCGGGCGGGTCGGGATCGGGGGTGCGGCCGTGCAGCCGGGCCACGGCGGCGGAGAGCCCGTGGGGCTGCCCGAATTGCCCGCCGGCGGCCACCAGTAGACCCTCGACCAGCTCGACGTCGTGGGCGCGGCCCACGTCGACGCCGAGGGCCAGCAACCGCCGGTAGCTGCGGGCCCGCGCGAACACCCACCGCGGCGCCTCGTGCTTCTCGAGTGCGGCGATGGCGGCACCGTGCAGAGGCTCCGGCGCGCCGGCCGCGCTGCCGTCCTCGTGGAGCCGCTGGATCCGCGGGACGCCGTCGCGTGGACCCGGGGCGAACGCGACCCTCACCGGCGGCGGGGCAGGAACCCGGCCAACAGCCCCCGCTGTGGCCCGCCGAGGATCTCCTCCGGGCCGGCGCCCTCCTCGGCGAGCACGTCGTTGGCGGCCAACACCCCGGACACGGCCGCGCGCTCCATGAGCCCGGTGAGGAACGGGGTGGCGACGTGGTCGCCGGCCACCCGCACGCCGCGGCCCTCGCCGGTGACGGTGATCCGGGACGCGGCACCGCCCGGGGGGAACGTGGGGGCCGTGGCCTCCATCCGCTGCTGCTGGTGCAGCACCTCGGCGGCGGCCGTCTCGGGCCACAGCTCGGCGAGCTCGGCCCGCATGCGTGAGCCGGCGGTGGCGGCGTCGGGGGCGGCGCACGCGTAGGAGTGCAGCTCCACGATCGAGCCGCCGGTGCGCCCGGCCCACTCCGCCGAGGGCTGCTCGAGGCGGGAGTAGATCGTGATCGAGTCGAGCGTGCTCTCCCGGCTCACGGCGTTGAACGTGGCGCGGTGGGCGGAGACGTCGCGGTCGAGCCACAGCCGGGTGACGGCGAACGGGGGCGCGACCGGGAGTGCCGCGGCCTTCGTGGCCAGCCGCGGCGCCACCGCCGCCACCTGCGGCGACGCGGCCAGCAGGGCACGCAGGGCGGGCGGCTCGGTGGCGAGGATCAGGTGCCGCGTGAGCAGCGCACCGTGGTCGAGCTCCACCCGCCAGCGGTGGGCGTCGGCCGGCGCGAGCGATCGGGCCGGCGTGGCGGTGCGCACCTGCGCACCCCACTTCTCCAGGTACGCCGCGAAGGGCTCCCAGATGGCGGTGCGGTGGTCGGTGGCGGGCGCGTCGAAGCCGATGCCGTGCGGGTTGCCCAGGAAGTAGTAGTGGAACATCGCGATCAGCTCGGCTGCCGACAGCGCGCCGGGGTGGGCGAAGAACGAGCGCGCGAACGCCTCGAACAGCATCGCCTGAGCGCGGTCGGACATGCCGAGCGTGGCGAGGAACCGGGCCGCCGGCACGTGGTCGAGGCGCGCCGTGGTGCGAACGCGGTCGTAGGCCAAGAGCTCGGCGGCGACTGACTTGCGGGCGCCGAGCAGGTCGGGCAGGCCGAGGCTGGGGGAGCGGGCGAACAGCGCGATCAGGTTGAGTGGCGGGGCGCCCGGCAGGCCGGTGAGATCTTCCGCCGGCCACTCGCGGGAGATCACCGGGTAGCCGTGGACCGGGCGCAGGAAGCTCAGCTCCGGGTCGATGCGACGCAGCAGCTCGCGCCAGGTGTGGTAGTGGCGGAAGAACGCGTGGAAGCCGTGCTCGACCACCTGCTCGGTGCCGTCGGGGAGGGTGTGCGGCCAGGCCCCGAGCCGGCCCCCGAGAGTGGGTGCCGCCTCCAGCAGAGTGACCGCCACGCCGCGCTCGGCCAGCACGACGGCGGCCGAGATCCCGGCGATGCCGCCACCGACCACCACCGCCTCGGTGCCGGGCGGGACGGTGTGGGGGAGGGCCGGGTCGGTGGGCACGAGCACGCGCGGGCGGCTCCGCAGCGGGGTGGCCCGGGCGCCCGGTTCACGACTCACGGGCCGACCCTATGCGTGAGTTCCGACAGTTCCCGGAATTCCCGCACCTCCTTCCCGTGTTGGGTGGGCCATGACGGTCGATGCGGGTCGGTACGGAATCTGGCGCGGGCAGCAGGGCCTCGGCCCGGAGTTCGCGGCGGAGGTGGAAGCACTCGGATACAGCGCCGTCTGGATCGGCGGGTCGCCCCCCGGGGACCTCGCGCTCGCCGAGTCGCTGCTCGACGCCACGCAGCGCATCGTGATCGCCACCGGCATCGTCAACATGTGGTCGACGCCCGCGGAGGAGGCGGCAGCCTCCTACCACCGGATCGCGGCGAAGCACCCGGACCGGTTCCTGCTGGGCGTGGGCATCGGGCACCCCGAGGCCGTCAAGGAGTACCGCAGCCCGTACGCCACGATGGTCGACTACCTGGACCGGCTGGACGACGCCGAGGTCCCGGTGTCGGGCCGGGCGCTCGCCGCGCTCGGGCCGAAGGCGCTGCGCCTGGCCGCCGACCGGACCGCGGGCGCCCACCCCTACCTGACCACCCCCGAGCACACGCGCGAGGCGCGGGAGATCGTCGGCGCGGGCGTCCTGCTCGCACCGGAGCAGAAGGTGGTGCTCGACACCGACGCCGAGCGCGCCCGCGCGATCGGCCGGCCGGTGGTCGAGCGGCCGTACCTGAAGCTGGTCAACTACCGGTCCAACCTGCTGCGCCTCGGCTTCAGCGAGGCCGATCTCGACACCGGCAGCGACGCGCTCATCGACGCCCTCGTCGCCCACGGCGACGCCGCGGCGGTGGCCGCCCGGCTGACCGCCCACCTCGACGCGGGCGCCGACCACGTGTGCGCGCAGGTGTTGACGGCAGACGGTGCCGACCCCCTGCCCGCTCTGCGCGAGCTCTCGGTCGCGCTGGGCCTCTGACCTGATCCGCCGGGCGGGCCGGGTTACCGCGGCGCGTCGGCCGGGTGGAGGGGCGGGCCGGACATCGGGCAGTGCAGGCACTCCTCCACCCGGAACCGCTGCGGGGCCCGCTCCTCCTCCTTCTGCTTCTGGTCCTCCGTCGCCGCCGCGAGCGGCCTGCGGATGAGGACGAACGCCACCACGGCGGCTGCCACGAGCAGGCCGGCGCCGATCAGCATCGCCATCCGGAAGCCGACGTCGAAGGCGGTCGGATCGGTGTAGTCGCCGCCCCCGATGCCGGCGAGCCCCGGCACCACCGCCACGGCCAGCAGGCCGGCGGCGCGGGCCACCGCGTTGTTGACTCCGGACGCGGAGCCCGCGTACCGGTCGGGGGCGGAGTCGAGCACGGTGGCGGTGAGCGGGGCGACGGTGAGCGCCAGCCCGGCGCCGAACACGAGCATCGCGGGAAGCAGGTCGGCGAGCCAGGACGTGGTGGCGTCCACCCGCAGCAGCAGGAGCAGCCCCACCGCGCTCACCAGCGGGCCCACGGTCATCGGCAGCCGCGGCCCGATCCGCCCGGCGAGCGCGCCCGCCCGCGCCGAGAACAGCAGCATGACGGCCGTGACCGGCAACAGCGCCGCTCCGGCGGCGATCGGCGCGAAACCGGCCACGGTCTGCAGCTGCAGCACCAGCAGCAGGAACACCGCCCCCATCGCGCCGTAGATGAGCACGGTGGCGGCGTTGGCGGCGCTGAACGTCGGGTTCCGGAACAGGGCCGGCGGCACCAGCGGGTGCGGGGAGCGCCGTTCCACCACCACGAACGCCGCCAGCGCCAGCACCCCGACGGCGACCGCCACCAGCGAGAGCGGGCCGGTCGCGCCCGCGCCGAGCCCGGTGAGGCCGTAGGTCAGCGCGCCGAGCCCGATCACGGCCAGCACCGTGCCGGTGATGTCCAGTCCCGGCGCGGACTCCGCGTCGCGGCTCTCCGGCACATGCCGCAGCGTGATGAGGACGACGAGCGCGGCGAGCGGGAGGTTGATCAGGAACACCGCGCGCCAGCTCCACTCGACGAGCCAGCCGCCCAGGAACGGGCCGACCGCGCCGGCGATGCCGCCCAGGCCGGACCAGGCGCCCACGGCCGCGGCGCGGTCCGGCCCGTGGAAGGAGGCGGAGATCAGCGCCAGGCTGCCCGGCGTGAGCAGGGCACCGCCCACACCTTGCAGCGCCCGCGCCGCGATCAGAGTGCCGATGTCCGGGGCCAGCCCGCAGGCCAGCGACGCCAGCGCGAACCACACGACCCCGATGAGGAAGACCCGCCTGCGGCCCAGGTGGTCGCCGAGCGAGCCCCCGAGGAGGATGAGCGCGGCGAGGGTGAGCGTGTACGCGTTCACCGTCCACTGCAGGCCGGTGAACCCCGCGCCGAACTCCGTGCCGATGCGATCGAGCGCCACGTTGACGACGGTGCCGTCGATCATCACGAGCCCGGACCCGAGCACCGTCGTCGTGAGAACCCACCGCCCGGCGGCGGTGCCCATCCGCAGTTCGCCGGCCACCATGTGGCGGAGCCTACGGCCTGCGAGTCTCCGGCAAGTGACCGTCGCCACCGCGGGTGAGGAGTAGCCGCTCCGACCGCCTCGAACAACTCCCTGTGCACGATGGATGACAGCCCGTCACCTCTGTGGGTTCTGATCGTTAGCGCTGCAGGATCCGGGAGGCGAGATGGGAAGAAACGCGGGGCGGGCACCGGCCACCTGTGCGGCGCTGGGGGCAGCGCTGGCCGCGGTGGTGGCCACCGGGCTGCTGGGCCTGGGGTACGCGCAGGCGACGCCGCAGGTCACGGCGCCCGGCGTGCTGGCGGCGCCGGCCCAGGCAGCGCCCGCCCAGGCAGCGCCCGCCCGGCCCCCGCAGCACGACGATGCCGACGAGCGTGGCCGGGCCGCGGATGTCGACGACGTCGAGAGCAGCGACGGCGATCTCGGCGCCGATCGGGAACCCGGGCGGCTGCGGGCCGCCGCGCCGCACACCACGACGTCGCGCCGCACACCCCCGCCGGCCGAGACGAGCGGGTCCGCCGGATCGCAGCCGACCGGCCATCCCGCCCCGAGCGCCCCGGCCGTCGGCGGTCCTCCCACGGTGGCCGGCACGCCCTGCACGGCCACCGCGCGGGCCTGCGTGGCCTTGGGCGAGCGGCTGGCCTGGCTGCTCGACGGCGGCAACGTGGTGCGGGGTCCCGTCCAGATCCAGCACGGCGACGCCCAGGACCCGACCCCACGGGGAACGTTCAAGGTCCAGTGGAAGGCCGAGCAGTACACCAGCCGCGAGTACCTCACCCAGATGCCGTACTCGGTGTTCTTCGCCGACGGCGGCATCGCGTTCCACCAGGGCACGCAGAACAATCCCTCCGCGGGATGCGTGAAGCTCGGGCGCGAGGACGCCGAGGCGTTCTTCTACTTCCTGCAGGTCGACGACGAAGTACAGATCCACTAGTTGTGGCATGGGTGGTGCCGGAGGCTTCTACCTCCAGTAGAATGGCGTCCGTGCCGACACTGGGTGAGCTCGAACGCGCTGTGATGGAGACCCTCTGGTCGGCCACCGCCCCCGTCACCGCCCGCGATGTGCAGGACGCACTCCCGGGCCGTGACCTCGCCACCACCACGGTGCTCACCGTGCTCGGGCGGTTGGAGCGCAAGGGCCTCGTCACGCGGGAGCGGGAGGGCCGCGCCCACCGCTACCGATCGGTCGCGAGCCGCGAGGACCACGTCGCCGAGCTCATGCGCGACGCCCTCGACGCCGCTCCCGACCGCGGCGCCGCGCTCGCCCGGTTCCTCGGTTCGATCCCCGAGGACGAACGCGCCGCACTGCGCGACCTGCTCGACTGACATCCCGGTGTCCCGGACCGGAGGTCCACCACATCACCCGGCGGCCCAGCTCCTCGCCGACCGCGCCCTCGTACCGGCCGGATACGCCCGGTTGGACGCCGGCGCGCCGGCCCGCCCACCGAGAACCCGGCTCCACCGATTGATGCCCCGCACTCCCGGTCCGGGACACTAGTCGTCATGGAGGGTGCGGCACTGCTGCTGCTGGTGCTCGGCGTGCTGCTCGCCGAGCCGGTCAGCCGTTCGCTGGCGCAGGCGCACTGGCCCGCCCGCGACCCGGTCGGGGCGCTCCTCGTCTGGCAGGCCATCGGTCTCGCCGGCGGGCTCTCCCTGCTGGGCTCCGGGGTCGTCTACGGGCTCGCCCCGCTCGGTCCCGCGTTCCCCGCCGCGTTGCGCGCCGGCGTCGGCACGCTCGCCGCGGGGAGGCTGCCGGAGCTCGGGGTCACCCACGTGCTGGCCCTCCTGGCCTCGCTCGTGCTGGCGCTGCGGCTGGTGGGGGTGCTGCTCGTCGTCACGGCGCGCACGCTGCGGGCCCGGCAACGACACCGCGACCTGCTCGACCTGCTCGCCACCCCGTGGCCGGCCGTCCCGCACGCCCAGGTGCTCGACCACCCGGTGCCCGTGGCGTACTGCCTGCCGGGGCTGCGCTCGCGGCTCGTGCTCTCGGCCGGGGTCCTCGACGCGCTGGACCCGCCCGCCGTGAAGGCCGTGCTCGCCCACGAGCAGGCGCACCTGCGGGAGCGGCACGACCTCGTGGTGCTGCCGTTCGTCGCGTGGGGCGCCACGGCGCCGTTCGTGCGCGGCATGGTGTGCGCGCAGGTGGCGGTGGCGGCGCTGGTGGAGATGCGCGCCGACGACGTCGCCTCGGCCGCGGTGACCCCGAAACAGCTCACCGGCGCACTGCGCACCGTGGGCGGTGCCGCTCCGGCCGCCGCGCTCAGCTCCTTCACCGACGCACTCGACCGGCGGCTGCTGCGGATCACCCGCCCGCCGGCGCCGCTGCCGGTGACGGTCCGAGTGCTCGTGCGGCTCGCCGCCGTCGGGCTCGTCGCGATCCCCACGGGGCTCCTCCTGCTCTCCTGAGCGCGTCGGTTCGGGGGACTCGCCCTGTCGGTTTGCGAGGCTCGCCGTTCACTGCGCCGGCGAGTCTCGCGTTCGAGCACGGTGAGTCTCGCGTTCGAGCACGGTGAGTTGCGCGAACGGACACGCCGGTCTCAGCCCCGCAGCGGGGCGCTCGCCGTGCGCAGCTGACCCAGCGACTCCGCCCAGGACCGCACCAGCCCGGTCTCGTGGTAGGCCACCCCGATCTCGGCGCAGAACTCACGGACCAGGCGCCGCGAGCGGCGCAGGTTCGGTGTGGGCATGTTCGGGAAGAGGTGGTGCTCGATCTGGTGGTTCAGCCCGCCCATCGCGACGTGCAACAGGCCGTCGGTGACGCCGCCACCGGCCACGTTGCGCGAGGTGAGCACCTGCTTGCGGAGGTAGTCCATCCGCTCGGTGGGCATCTCCATGCCCTTGTGGTTCGGGGCGAAGATCGAGCCGAGGTAGATCCCGAAGAGCCCCTGGTGCACCGCGAAGAACGCCACCGCGAGCCCGGGCGGCAACACGGTGGCGAGCGCCACCAGGTAGCCGGCCGCGTGGACGGCGAGCAGCGTGAGCTCCAGCCCGCGGCGGCGCACCTTTGCCCCCTGCTCACCGAGCAGGCCCTGCACGCTGGCCCGGCGCAGGTCGAGGCCGGCGAGCGTGAGCAGCGGGAAGAAGAGTGCCGCCTGGTGCCGGTTGATCAGCCGGTTGAGGCCCCGGCTCGTCTTCGCCTGCTCGTCGGTCCACACCAGCGCCCCCGGCTCGACGTCCGGGTCGAGGCCCTCGTGGTTCGGGTTGGCGTGATGTCTCGTGTGCTTGTCCTGCCACCAGCCGTACGACATGCCGATGCCGAGGTTGCCGAGGATCCGCCCGACGATCGCGGACGGGCGGCGGGTGCGGAAGACCTGCCGGTGGGCGACGTCGTGGGCGAGCAGCGCGATCTGGCCGTACAGCACGGCGGCGGCCGTGGCCACGGCGAGCTGCCACGGCGAGTCGCCGAGCAGGAGGAACGCGGCGGTGGTCGCCGCGGCGAAGGTGCCCACGAGCAGGAAGCGGGCGACGTAGTAGCCGGGCCGGCGGCGCATCAGGCCCGCCGCCGCCACCCGTGCGGAGAGGCGGGCGAAGTCGCTCCCGGCGGCGCCCGCCGGAGTGTCGGTGATCGTGCTGCTGGTCATGCTCCGACCCTGCGGGAGCGCGGCGTCCGCGGTGAGCCGGTTGCCCCCCGGACCAGTGGTGGGGTTGACCCCCCGATCGGGTGATCAACTCACAGCGTCGTCACAGCGACTGTTTGCGACCGTGTGGTTCCCCCCAGTACGACCCCCGGAGGCGCACGATGACGATCTCGCTGCACACCGGCATCCGCACCGCGACCGTCAGCACTGCGTGGACGGCATGGGACGTCCCGTTCCAGCTCGTGGTCACCGACCCGTGGGCGATGCACCACGCCCGGATCCACGTCACCGAACTGGTCGGGGCCCTCGCGGCCGCCGTGGACCACCGCCTCCCCGCTGCGCGGCGCGACGCGCGTCTCGCCGGACTCCTCGGCGGGTCCCCGGACACCGCGCCCCGCCCGTTCCCCTACGGCATCGCGGCCGCGCCGCCCGAGGTCGACGTGCACCGTGCCGCGCCTGCGCCGTGGCAGCAGGCGTTCACGGCCGTCACCCGCGCCCGCGACGGGTGGCCCGTCTCACCCGGCTCCTCCGCCTTCGCGCTGATCGCCCAGCGGTGCGCCGAACTGGTGGCCGAGTCGTCCTCGTGCGGTGCGCTCGTCGCGTTCGGCGATCACATCGCCACGTCCGGGCTCGCACCGGTGGGCGGTTGGCGGGTGCAGCTGCGGGACGCGCCGGACGCGCCGGACGTCCTCGTCGCGATCGACGGCGGCGCGGTCTCGATGGTGAGCTGCGTGCGGCCGGGTCGGCCCGACCGGCTGCAGCCGCTCACGGAGGCGGACACCGGCCGGCCGATCGCCCCGGTGTGGAGGTCGGTGGCGGTGGCCGCGGCCGATGCGCCGGCGGCGAGCGCAGCCTGCACCGGAGCGCTGCTGCGAGGTGCCGCCGCGCCTGCGTGGCTGGCCGGGCTGGGGCTCCCCGCCCGCCTGGTGGACGCCCAGGGTGGTGCGCACGCCGTGGGCCACTGGCCCGAGCCGGCCTGAGGCCGACCGGTCAGGCCGGCACCGGCTCCGGTGCCACGCGGTCCGGACCGCCCAGGAGCAGCACCGTCAGCCCGGCCAGCGGCAGCGCGATGAGCACGCCGAACGCCGCGGGCACGCCGATCACCCCGGCCAGGCCGCCGACCAGGGCGGCTCCGACGCTCGCGCCGATGAGGAACACCAGCGTCGCGATGCCGAGAGCCACTCCGCGCTGGGCCGCGGGCACCGCCGCGCCGACCGAGGAGATCATCGCCGGCTGCCCGACGCCGAATGCGGCGCTGACCAGCACCACGGCGATCGCGAGCAACATCGGGGCCTCCACGAGCGCACCCGTGGCCGCCATCACCAACGCGAGTATCGCGGTGGGGCAGGCGAGGGCGATCGACCGTCGCGGGCCGAGCCGGCCGAGCAGCGTGCGGGCGATCGCGGGGGAGACGAAACCGACGACGGCCGCCGGCACGAGCAGGGTGCCGGTGGCGAACGGCGTCCAGCCCCACGACGCGGCCGCGAGCGGCACCCCGAGCAGCAGGGCGAACCAGGTGGCCGGCACCGCCGCCGTGGCGAAGGCGCTGCGCAGCACCGTGGTGTTGGTGACGATCTCGCGTGGCAGGAACCCGTTCGGGCGCGTTCGCACCCGCAGCGCGAGCAGCGGGGCGCCGACGACGAGCAGGGTGGCCCCGATCACCGCGGTCAGCACGCCGGCGGACGGCGACTGGATCAGCAGCACCAGACCGGACGCGGCGAGCGCGACGAGGACGGCCCCCGTGCGGTCGATGCGCTCGCCGGTGCCACTGGCGGGGGAGACCCGCCACAGCGGGGGGATCGCGATGGCGCCGAGCACGGGCAGGGCGACGGCCCACCGCCACCCGCCGAGCGCCTCGAGTCCGCCGCCGACGAGCGGGCCGAGCGCGCTGAGCGTGGCGGCGACGCCCGCGACGCGCCCGAGTGCGGCGCCGCGGTCCTGGCCGCTCCAGCGGGCGCTGATCAGCGCCGTGGCGAGCACCGGGATCGCGGCCGCCCCGGCGCCCTGCAGCACGCGGGCCACCATCAGGACGGTGAACGAGGGCGCGAACGCCGCCACGAGCGCGCCCAGCGACATCGCGCCGATGCCGAGCGCGAGCGGCAGCCGGATGCCGATCATGTCGGCGATCCGGCCGTGGGCCGGGGTGAAGACGGCGAGCGCCACCGCGTAACCGCTCACCATCCACGCGGCCGTGACCGCGCTGACGTGGAGCTCGCCCGCGAGCTGCGGCAGCGCGACGGTGACGGCCGACGTGGAGGTGCCGGCGAGTCCGAACAGGAGACCGAGCAGGGCGGCTGACCGCCCGGGAGACTGCACGTAGGCGGTGAACCGTGGGGCGGCCCGCGGAATTCCCGGAGATCGCACGAGTCCTGGCCGCCCGGTCGGCCGGCTCAGGGCACCAGCACGACCTTGCCGGTCGTCTCCCTGCTCTCGAGGGCGCGGTGTGCCGCCCCGGCATCGGCGAGCGGGAACGGCGGGTTCACGAGCGGCACCAGCCTTCCGGCGGCGGCCTCGGCCAGCGAGCGGGTCTCCAGGCCGCGCAGGCCGCCGTAGCGCTTGAGCATCCGCGGTCCGGTGATCCACACGACGGACAGCGAGCCGGCGGCGATGTCCGCGCTCGTGAACGGCGTGACCTCCCCGGAGGTCCAGCCGAACATCACGATCCGCCCGCCCACGTCCAGCAGCTCGAACGCGGCGCGCCCGACCTCGCCGCCGACGCCGTCGAGCAGGACGGTGGGCGTTCGCCCGTCCAGCGCGGTGAGGACGCGCTCGGGCCAGCCGGGTTCGCGGTAGTCGACGGCCACGTCCGCACCGAGGGCACGCACCTGCGCCACCTTGTCCGGACCGCCGGCAAGCCCCACCGCGATCGCACCGGCCTCCCGCGCGGCCTGCACGAACAGGCTCCCGAGCCCACCCGCGGCGGCCGGCACGAGCACGACGTCGCCGGCCTCGATCTCGGCGGCGTCGAGGATCCCGAGGGCGGTACGGCCAGTCCCGATCATGGCGACGGCGGCCTCGGCCGTGAGCGCGTCCGGGACCTCGTGCAGGGAGGTCTCGGCGGCGACCGCCAGGGACGCGTAGCCCCCGCTCGCCATGCCGAGGTGGGCCACGACGCGCTTGCCCGTCCAGGCCGGGTCGACGCCCGGCCCGGTGGCCGTGACCGTGCCGGCGACCTCCCGCCCAGGGGTCATCGGCAGCTTCGGCAGCGGGAACGGTCCGCCGTGCGCCCCGCTCCGGATCATGGTGTCCAGCAGGTGCACGCCGGCCGCGGCGACCCCGATCAGCACCTGCCCGTCGCCGGGCACCGGGTCCGGCACCTCCTCGTACCGCAGCATGTCCGCGGTTCCGAACTCGTACTGCTGGATCGCCTTCACGTCGTTCTCCTCGCTGGTGTCGACCGTGTCGACGGCACGTTAAGAGTTGAAGTCAGGTCGAGGTCAATGGATCTCGCTGGCGCCCGGGAGGGGTGCCGGGCGTAACGTTGATTACGTGCCTTCTGGATTCCCCCGCACCCTGGGCGCGCTCCGCGCGTCCGGCCACGAACTCCGTGGTGTCAAGGACGAGATCCGTTCCAACCTCATCGCCGCGCTCCGCGAGGGGCGCGACCCGTGGCCCGGCATCGTCGGGTTCGAGTCCACCGTGCTCCCGCAGCTGGAGCGCGCGCTGATCGCCGGGCACGACGTCGTGCTGCTCGGCGAGCGTGGCCAGGGCAAGACCCGCCTGCTGCGCACCATCGTCGGCCTGCTCGACGAGTGGACGCCCGTGATCGAGGGCTCCGAGCTCGGCGAGCACCCCTACGAACCGATCACCCCCGCCTCCCGGCGGCGGGCCGCCGAGCTGGGCGACGACCTGCCGGTGGCCTGGCGCCACCGCGACGAGCGCTACACCGAGAAGCTCGCCACCCCCGACACCGCCGTCGCCGACCTCATCGGCGACGTCGACCCCGTCAAGGTCGCCGAGGGCCGCTCGCTCGGCGACCCCGAGACCATCCACTACGGCCTGGTGCCGCGCGCCCACCGCGGCATCGTCACGATCAACGAGCTGCCCGACCTGGCCGAACGCATCCAGGTGGCGCTGCTCAACGTCATGGAGGAGCGCGACATCCAGGTCCGCGGCTACACGCTGCGGCTGCCGCTGGACGTGCTGCTCGTGGCCTCGGCCAACCCCGAGGACTACACGAACCGCGGGCGGATCATCACCCCGCTCAAGGACCGGTTCGGCGCCGAGGTGCGCACCCACTACCCCCTCGAGCTGTCCGACGAGATCGCGCTCGTGCGGCAGGAGGCCGAGCTCGTCGCCGACGTGCCGCGCCACCTCGTCGAGGTGATCGCCCGGTTCACGCGGTCGCTGCGCGAGTCGAGCGCCGTCGACCAGGGCTCGGGTGTCTCGGCCCGGTTCGCCGTGGCGGCCACCGAGACGGTCGCCGCCGCTGCGCTGCGCCGGGCCGCGATCACCGGCGAGGAACGTCCCGTCGCCCGGCCGATCGACCTCGAGTCCGTGCCGTCGGTGCTGCGCGGCAAGCTCGAGTTCGCCTCCGGCGAGGAGGGGCGCGAGATGGAGCACCTCGAGCACCTCCTGCGCCGCGCCACCGCCGACACCGCCCGTGCCCGGCTGCGCGGGATCGACCTGAACCCCCTCGCCGAGGCCGTGGCCGAGACGCCGGTGCGCACCGGGGAGCGGGTGCCGGCGGTCGAGGTGGTGGCGGGCCTCCCGGCGGTCGAGGCGCTCACCGAGGTCGCCAAGCGCCTGGACGCGGGCGGCACCGAGGACCCCGGCCCGATGGCCAGCGCAGCAGAAATGGCCCTGGAACTGCTGTACCTGACGAGACGCCTGACGAAGTCGGAATCGGACGACGCCAAGGTGATCTACGAATGAGCCGGAATGCGTGCGGGAGAGGAGGGAGCCGTGGCACGCCGTAACCGGCGATACGCGTACGGGCCCTACGTCGACGGGCCCGATCCGCTCGCCCCGCCCGTCGACATCCGGGCGGCGCTCGACTCGATCGGCCGGGACGTCATGGAGGGCTCCTCGCCGCGCTCGGCGCTGCAGGAGCTACTGCGCCAGGGCACCCGCGAGCGGCGCGGGCTCGACGAGCTCACCCGCGAGATCTGGCAGCGCCGCAGCCGGCTGCAGCGGGAGAACCGTCTCGACGGCACGCTCCAGGAGGTCAGGGAGCTCCTGCAGCGGGCCCTGGACGCGGAGCGCGACCTGCTGGGCCGCCAGGACACCGACGCTGCGCGGTTTCGGGAGATGCAGCTCGACGCGCTGCCGTCCGACACCGGCGGCGCGGTCCGGGAGCTGAACGAGTACGACTGGCAGTCCTCCGATGCGCGCGAGGCCTACGAGGAGATCCGCGACCTGCTCGGCCGGGAGATGCTGGATCAGCGCTTCCAGGGCATGAAGCAGGCGATGGAGAACGCCACTCCGGAGGACGTCGAGCGGATCCGGGAAATGCTCGACGACCTCAACAACCTGCTCGCCGCCCACGCCGCCGGGCAGGACACCGGCGAGCAGTTCCAGCAGTTCATGCAGCAGCACGGCGAGTTCTTCCCGGAGAACCCGCAGAACACCGAGGAACTGGTCGACCTGCTCGCGCAGCGCGCCGCCGCGGCGCAGCGGATGCTCAACTCGATGTCGGCCGAGCAGCGGGCCGAGCTGATGGAGCTCTCGCAACAGGCCTTCGGCGACCCCCGCCTTGCGCAGGCCCTCGGCCAGCTGGACGCCCAGCTGCAGGGCCTGCGGCCCGGTGAGGACTGGCAGGGGCAGGGGCGCTTCCGCGGCGACAACCCGCTCGGCATGGGCGAGGCCACCCGCGCGATGGAACAGCTCGGGCAGCTCGACGCGCTCGCCGAGCAGCTGTCCCAGAGCTACCCGGGCGCCCGGATGGAGGACATCGACCTCGACGCGCTCGGCGAGCACCTGGGCGACCAGGCCCGCGTCGACGCCCGCGCGCTGGCCGAGCTGGAGCGCGAGCTGCAGCGCCAGGGCCTGTTCGAGCGGGCGCCGGACGGGTCGCTGCAGCTGTCGCCGAAGGCACTGCGGCGGCTTGGCGAGTCGGCACTGGGAGACATCGTCGACAAGATCGGCGCGCGCCGCGGCGAGCGGGAGGACCGCAGGTCCGGGCCCGCCGGCGAGGCCACGGGCGCCACCCGGCCGTGGGCGTTCGGCGATACCGAGGCGTGGAGCGTGCCGCGCACGCTGCTGAACGCCCAGCTGCGTCACGCCGGCGGCGACGACCGCGCGCTCGACGTCACCGACGTGGAGATCGTCGAGACCGAACAGCGTTCCCGCGCCGCGGTGGCGCTGCTCGTCGACACCTCGTGGTCGATGGTGCAGGACGGGCGCTGGGTGCCGATGAAGCGCACGGCGCTCGCGCTGCACCAGCTGATCTCCACGCGCTTCCGCGGCGACGACCTGAAGCTCATCACGTTCGGCCGGCACGCGCGGTCGGTCGAGCTGGGGGAGCTGGTCGGCCTCGAAGGTGTGTGGGAGCAGGGCACCAACCTGCACCACGCGCTCCTGCTGGCCGGCGAGCACCTGCGCCACAACCCGGACGCACAGCCCGTGGTCCTCGTCGTCACCGATGGCGAGCCCACGGCCCACCTGGAGCCCGACGGCGAGGCGGTGTTCGACTGGCCCCCGAGCCCGGAGACCCTGCGGGCCACGATCGGCGCCCTGGACAAGATCACGACCCTGCACCCGTCGATCACGTTCTTCATGCTGGGTGACGACCCGCGCCTGGCGATGTTCGTCGACGACGTGGCGCGGCGCTGCAGCGGACGGGTGGTGGCCCCGACGCTGGACGGCCTGGGGGCCGAGGTGGTGAGCGACTACCTCCGCACCCGCAAACGCTGACCCGCCCACGCACCCCGTGCCGGCCGACGCGACCCGTCGACGGGTCGCGCGACCCGACACGGGTAGCGCGGCCGGACGCGAGGTGCGTGAGCGGCGGGTGCGGCGGCGGCGCACCCCGTGTCGGCTCGCGCACCTCTGGTCGTTCGACGCGGCCCGTCGACGGGTAGCGCGAGCGTCGAGGGGGTGCGTGAGGCTCGTCAGCCTCCCGCGGCCACCCGGGCACCGGCGCGGTAGACCTCGCGCACCTGCAGGTCGGGGCCGAGCACCACGAGGTCCGCGCGCTTCCCCGTCGCGATCGAGCCGACGTCGGGGAGGTCGAGGGCGCGGGCCGGAGTCGTGGAGGTGAGCGCGACGGCGCGGCGCAGCGCCTCGTCCCGGGGGCCTGCGGCGTGCCGCACGACCTTCGCGAAGAGGGTGTCCGTGGTGGCCGTGCTGCCGGCGATGGCGCCGGCCCGACCGTCGCTGCCAGCGGCGAGCCGGGCCACGCCGTCGGCCACGGTCACGCGCATCGCGCCGAGGTGGTAGTCGCCGTCGGGCATGCCGGCCGCCGCCATCGCGTCGGTCACGGCCGCCACCCGCTCGGTGCCCGCGCTGCGCACGACGTGCTCCCACAGCGCCGGGTGCACGTGCAGGCCGTCGGTCACCAGCTCGACCGTCACGCGCGCGTCCTCCAGCAGCGCCACGGCCGGGCCGGGCTCGCGGTGGTGCACCGGGGCCATCGCGTTGAACAGGTGCGTGCCCACCCGCGCGCCGGCGTCGATCGCCTCGCGGGTGAGCGCGTAGCTCGCATCGGTGTGCCCGAGCGCGGCGACCGCGCCCGCGTCGGCGATCCGGCGCACCGCGTCCAGGCCGCCCGCCCGTTCGGGGGCGAGCGTGACCATCCGGACGGCGCCGTCACCGGCCCGCAGGAGCCGGTCCAACTCGGCGGGATCGGGATCGCGCAGCTGCCGCGGGTCGTGCGCGCCGCAGCGGCCGGCGGCGAGCCACGGGCCCTCCAAGTGGACGCCGGCCAGCTCACCGTCGGCCACCAGCTCGGCCAGCGCGTCGACGGTCTTCAACAGCTCGTCCGGGCCGGCGGTCACCAGGCTCGCCACCAGCGTGGTGCTGCCGTGCGCACGGTGGAACCTCACGGCCCGCAGCGCCGCCTCCGGGTCGCCGTCCGGGAACGCTGCGCCCGAGCCGCCGTGCACGTGCATGTCGACGAAGCCGGGCACGAGCACGGCATCCCCGAGCTCGATGTCGGCTTGCGCGCCGGGAGTGCCCGCCCCGGTCGCCGTGATGCGGTCGCCGGTGACCTCGACCCAGCCGGAGCCGACCGAGAGACCGTCGGCGACGAGCGTGCCGGCCGACAGGATCACAGGGTCTCCGTGACCTTGCTGAGCCCGCGCGGGGCGTCCGGGTCGCCGCCGCGACCGACGGCCACGTGCAGCGCGAGCAGCTGGAACGGCAGGATCTCCAGCAGCGGGGACAGCTCCTCCGGCGCCCCCTCGGGCAGCGTGAACCCCACCGCCGCGGCGGCCACAGCGCCTGGGTGGCCCACGCAGCACACGTCGGCGCTGCGCTCGGCGAGCCGGGGCAGCACGTCACCCATCGCCGCGCCGCCCACCCCCGAGGCCACCACCGCCAGCACCGGCACCTGCGGGTCGACCAGCGCGAGCGGGCCGTGCAGCAGGTCGGCCCCGGAGAACGCCTGCGCCGACACGTAGGAGGTCTCCATCAGCTTCAGCGCGGCCTCGCGGGCGGTGGGGTAGGAGTAGCCGCGCGCCGTGGTGAGCATGCGCTGCGCGAACCGGTAGCGCTGCGCGATCGCGAGGACCTCGGAGCCGCGTGCGAGGAGCGCGTCGCCCAGGTCCGGCAGCGGCGCGGCCGCGACCCACCCGTCGACGCCCCGGACCCGCTCCAGCAGCAGGTACAACGCGAGCAGCTGCGCCGTGTAGGACTTGGTGGCCGCCACGGAGCGCTCCGCGCCCGCCAGCACGTCGACGTGGGCGTGCGCGGCCCGCGCCAGCGCCGAGGACACGTCGTTGGTGACCGCGACGGTGAGCGCGCCCTGCTCGCGAGCCACCTCGAGCGAGCGGACCAGGTCGGGTGAGCCACCGGACTGGCTGACCCCGATCATCAGCACGTCGTGCAGGTCCGGGCGGGCGCCGTAGGCCGTCATCGTCGAGGGCGAGACCAGCCCGGCCGGCAACCCGTGCCGGATCTCCACGAGGTACTTCGCGTAGAGGGCGGCGTGGTCACTGGTGCCGCGGGCCACGAACAGCACGGCCCGCGGGCGCCGGGCGCGGATGAGCTCGGCGGCGTCGTCGATGCCCGCCGCGGCGCCGTCGGCCAGGAGTCGACGCCACACGGCGGGTTGCTCGGCGATCTCCGCCGCCATCAGGCGGCCGGGCCGGTCGGTCATGACGGCGGTCACCGCGTCTCCCTGTTCACAGTTTTTCGAGCTCGGGGCGGGCGAGGGCGGCCGCGAGCCGGACCGCGCCGATCGCGGGGTCGTGGGTGAGCACCCGCACCTCCGTGCCGGCGAGCCGCTCGCGCACGGCCTGTTGCAGGAGGGGTTGGTGCACGGCGAACCCGCCGCCGAGCACCACCGGGCCGGGCTGGTCCAGCCGGCCGAGGACCCGCATGGCGAGGGCTGCGAGGGCGCCGGCGGCGATGTCGACGATCGCGGTGGCCGCCGGGTCGCCCTGCGCGGCCAGCCCGATCACGACGGCTGCGCGCTCGGCCCAGTAGCGCCGGTCCTGCCGGGTGTAGAGGAAGTCGATCAGCTCGGTGCGGTCGGCGAGGCCGCAGTCCTCGAGGAGCGCGGTGGTGAGCGGGTCGGCGGGCGTGCCCGCGTCCATCCGGTCCAGCGCGTGGCGCACGGCGTCGAGCGCCACGCGGTAGCCGCTGCCCTCGTCGCCGAGCAGGTGGCCCCAGCCGCCTGCTCGTGCCTCCGTGCCGTCGGCGCGCCGGCCCCATGCCACCGAGCCGGTGCCGGCGATCAGGGCGACCCCCGCGTCGAGATCCTCTGCCGCGAGCACGAGCCGCGCGTCGTGCACCACGCTCACCCGTGCGCCCGGCACCAGGTCGGTGATCAGCCGCGTGATGGCGGCCACCGACTCGGTGCCGTCGGCGCCCGCCGCCCCGGCGCACACCGCGTCGACGTCACCGGTGCCGAGCTGCGCGAACATGGCGTCGAGCTGGCGGCCGGCCTCGGCGAGGCCCACCGCGGCGAGGTTGGCGCTGCCCGCCACCGCCTCGGCCACCGGCCGGCCGTCGACGGCCCGGATCCCGTGCGTCTTGGAGCCGCCGATGTCGACCCCGATGACGGTCCGCACGCGTTCCCTCGCAGAAATAGACGTTTGGTCTAGATGACTTGCCTCAGGTTGTCAGACGGCACAGCCGCGAGCAAGTGGGCATGCTGGCGCCGTGCAGACCTGCCGGCACTGCGGTGCCTCCCCGGAGCCGGACGCCGCGAGCGCCCTCGCCTGGGTGCGGGAACGCGACCCCGATGGCCGCGAACAGTGGCTCTGCCCGGCGTGCGCCCGCCGGCACGTACGCGACATCGAGGCCAAGCTCCCGCACGAGTGGTGGGGCCCGACGTGAGCCGCGTCAGGAGGCCTGGACCCGGGTGGGCATCCGCCTTGGGCGCTCGGCCGAACGACAGCGTCACGTAGGTTGTCGGTATGCAGACCTGGGCATCCGTCGACCTCCCCCGGCTCGCAGGCGGAGGCCCGCCGCTGCGGCTGCACGACACCGCCTCGGGCCGGATCCGCCCCACGGCGCCGGGCGGCACGGCCACGATGTACGTCTGCGGCATCACCCCCTACGACGCCACCCATCTCGGCCACGCCGCCACCTACCTGGCGTTCGACCTGGTCAATCGCCTGTGGCAGGACCTCGGCCACGACGTGCACTACGTGCAGAACGTCACCGACATCGACGACCCGCTGCTCGAACGTGCCGCCCGCGACCAGGACGACTGGGTGGTGCTCGGCATGCGGGAGACCGCCCTGTTCCGCGAGGACATGCGCGCGCTGCGCGTGCTGCCGCCGCGGCAGTTCGTCGGCGCGGTCGAGGCGATGGGGGAGATCGCGGAGCTCGTGGGCAAGCTGCTCGCGGCGGGTGCAGCCTATCGGCTGGCCGACCCGGAGTACCCCGACGTCTACTTCGACTCGAGCGCGAGCGGGCACTTCGGCTACGAGTCGAACTACGACGAGGCCACGATGATCAAGCTGTCCCGGGAGCGCGGCGGCGACCCGGACCGGCCGGGCAAGCGCCACCCGGCCGACGCGCTGCTGTGGCGCGCCGCCCGCCCCGGGGAGCCGTTCTGGGAGGCCGACCTCGGCCCGGGCCGGCCCGGCTGGCACGTCGAGTGCACGGCGATCGCGCTCAACCGCCTCGGCACCCAGATCGACCTGAACGGCGGCGGCTCGGACCTGGTGTTCCCGCACCACGAGTTCGGGGCGGCGCACGCGGAGGCGTTCACCGGCGTGCACCCGTTCGCCCGCCACTACGTGCACGCCGGCATGATCGGGCTCGACGGCGAGAAGATGTCGAAGTCGCGCGGCAACCTCGTGTTCGTCTCCAAGCTCCGCGCGGAGGGCGTCGACCCGAACGCGGTGCGGCTCGCGCTGCTGGACGGGCACTACCGCGCCGACCGCGCCTGGACCGCCGACCTGCTCACCACCGCCGAGGAGCGGCTGGCCCGCTGGCGCTCCGCCATGACGCTGCCCGCCGCCCCGCCCGCGGACGACCTGGTGGCGCGGCTGCGCACCCACCTCGCCGACGACCTCGACACCCCCGCCGCGCTCGCCGCAGTCGATGCCTGGGTCGGCGAGGCGCTGGACCGGCACGGCCGCGACGCGGCCGCACCGGCGCTCGCCCGCGACGCCGTGGACGCGCTCCTCGGGGTCGCGCTGTAGATCCCCCGAGCCGCCTCGACGGTCGCGTCGCTGCTCAGTCGGGCGGCTCCATCGTTCCGGCGTCGGAGTCGACGTCGTCGTCGATCGGCACGTTGCCCGGCTGGTCGTCGCCTGCGTCGTCGACCGGCAGGTCGACGTCCAGGTCGGGCGTCCCGGGCGGGCGCGGCGACTCGGGTTCGGGCTGCGGCTCGGTCATGCGCGCGGGCTACCCGTTCTGGTTGGGTGAGGCACATGGCGCGCAACGTTCTGGGCGGCGAGCTGCAGACCTGCGGCACCGACCCGATGACCGGCTTCTACCGCACCGGCTGCTGCGACACCGGCGCCGACGACTCGGGGGTGCACACGGTCTGCACGCAGGTCACGGCGGAGTTCCTGGCGTTCAGCGTCGATCGGGGCAACGACCTGTCCACCCCGCGGCCCGAGTACGGCTTCGCCGGCCTGCAACCGGGGGACCGGTGGTGCCTGTGCGCCGACCGCTGGGCCGAAGCGCTGGCCGCCGGCGTGGCGCCTCCCGTGGTGCTGGACGCCACGCATGCCCGCACCCTGGACTGGGTGGACCTCGTCGACCTGCACCGCCACGCGGCGCCGTCCGACGCATGATCGCGGCGAAATGATCTCCATAGAGCTGGCGTTGCGGCTGCGCGCCGCGGGCCTGGCGTGGGCGCCCACCTCCGGGGACCGGTTCGTGATCCCCGGGCGGGAGATGGACGCCGACGTGTTCGTGGTGAGCGAGCTGACGATCGACGTGCACCAGGCGCCCACGGGCCCGCTCATCCGCTTCAACGGCACCACCGAGTGGGCGCTGGACAGCGTGCCGCAGGAGTCGGTGGTCTGGCTGCCGCACGAGGGTCAGCTGCGCGAGGCGCTCGGAGCCCGGCTCCGGCGCCTGGAGCCGATCGGCGACGGCTTCGCGGTGGTCGTCCAGGGCGTCGACGGCACCGAGGAGCGCCACGTGGACGTGGACGCCGAACGCGCCTACGCCCGCGCGCTCCTGTCGGTCCTCGGCGGCTGACCACCGGGGCGGCGGCCGGGCCGCCCTGGTGGGAGCATGCGCCTCGTGGACGCGCGAAGCAGGAACCACGTCGTCGTCACCGGTCGCCCGGACGGCCGTACCGTGCTGCTCGCGCACGGGTTCGGGTGCGACCAGAACATGTGGCGCCTCGTCGTGCCGCGGCTCGCCCGCGACTTCCGGGTCGTGCTGTTCGACCACGTCGGCGCGGGCCGGTCGGACCTGTCCGCGTGGGACGCGAAGCGTCACGCCGTCCTCGACGGGTACGCCGAGGACGTGCTCGAGATCTGCGCCGAGCTGGATCTGCACGACACCGTGCTCGTCGGGCACTCGGTCAGCGCGATGATCGCCGTGCTCGCCGCGAACCGGGAGCCGGGGCGCTTCGCCGGGCTGGTGCTGCTGACGCCGTCGCCGCGCTACGTGGACGACGGCGACTACCGCGGCGGGTTCAGCGCGGCCGACATCGCGGAGCTGCTCGACTCCCTGGAGAGCAACTACCTGGGCTGGTCGGCCGCGATGGCGCCGGTCATCATGGGCAATCCGGACCGCCCGGAGCTGGGGGCGGAGCTCACCAACAGCTTCTGCCGCACCGACCCGGCCATCGCGCGGGTCTTCGCCCGGGCCACGTTCCTGTCGGACAACCGCGCCGACCTCGCCGCCGTCGCGGTGCCGACGCTGGTGGTGGAGTGCCGCCAGGATGTGATCGCACCTCGGGAGGTGGGCGCGTTCGTGCACGCCGCCGTGCGGGGCAGCCGGCTGGTCACGTTGGACGCCACCGGGCACTGCCCGCAGCTCAGCGCGCCCGAAGCCACGACCGCGGCGATCGCGGAGTTCGCCGCCGAGCTGCGGTGACGGTGCCGGTTCCGGACCCGGCGCCCCGGCCGGCCGTTCCGGAGGAGACCGCGGAGGACCTGTACGAGCACGCGCCCTGCGGCTACCTGTCGACGTCTCCCGACGGGTTGGTCACGCGGATGAACACGACGCTGCTGCGGTGGCTCGGCTACCCGCGCGAGCAGGTCGTGGGCGTGCTGCGCTTCCCCGACCTGCTCACCGTGGGCGGCCGGATCTACTGCGAGACCCACCTCTTCCCGCTGTTGCGGATGCAGGGCGAGGTCGGCGGGATCGCGCTGGAGCTGCGTACCGCGGCCGGCGGGCGACTGCCCGTGTTGGTCACGTGCACGCTGGGGGTCGACGCGGACGGGCAGCCGACCCAGGTCCGCACCGCGGTGTTCGACGCGAGCGACCGGCGCGCCTACGAGCAGGAGCTGCTGCGCGCCCGCCAGGAGGCCGACCGGGAGCGTGACGAGGTGCGCCGGTTGGCCGCTGCGCTGCAGCGCAGCCTGCTGCCGCCCGTCCTCCCCGCGGTGCCCGGGCTGGAGATCGCGGCGCACTACCACGCGGCATCGCCCGACGAGGTCAGCGGCGACTTCTACGACCTGTTCCCCCTGCCGGACCACCGGTGGGGGATCGTGCTCGGCGACGTCTGCGGCAAGGGTGCGGGCGCGGCGGCGCTGACCTCGCTGGCGCGGTACACGGTGCGCGCCGCCGCGGTGCACGATCCCGACCCGGCCACCGTGCTGCGCACGCTCAACACCGTGATCAAACAGGAGTACGGCCCCGGGGACGGGCGCTTCTGCACGGTGATCGTCGGACAGCTCACCCCCACCGGGTCGGGGTACCGCGCCGAGCTCGCCAGCGGCGGCCATCCCCCTCCGCTGCTGCTGCGCGGGGACGGCACGGCCGACTACCTGCACACCCGGGGCGGGCAGCTGGTCGGTGTGCTGTCCGATCCGCAGTTCGTTGCCGCGACGGTCGACCTCGTGCCGGGCGACACCCTGCTGCTGTACACGGACGGCCTCACCGAGATGCGGGTCGACAGCGCCCGCAACCGTTACGAGGAGGCCGCGCTGCGGGAGTTCGCCGGGAGACTGGCGCCTGCTGCCGCGTCCGTCGTCGTGGACGCGGTGCGCGCACTGCTGGGGGAGGCGGGGGACCGGCTGGACGACGACACCGCCGTGCTCGCCGTCGGGGTGCCCACGAGCGGGTGAGACCCGTGGGCTCAGCCCTCGCTCTCCCGCGGCAGCAGCGCCGGTACCGCGAGGACCAGCAGGCCTGCCGGCACGAGGAACCCGGCGAGGGGGTCGGCGTGGTAGAGCGGGGTGAACGCCACCGGGCTCAGAGCCCCGCCGCCGAAGCGCAGGGACTGCACCACCGACACCGCCCCACCGCGGTTGCGCTCCGAGCCCAGCACCAGGGCGTTGACGCCGACGAGCAGGAGCTGGGTGGCGACGCCGCCGGCCGCCCACGCGAGCGCCACCGTCCAGACGCCGGGCAGCGTCCCGACCCCCACGACGACGAGGGCGCCGGCCCCCGCACCGATGAGCACGCTGCGGCGCCGCCCGATCCGGTCGACGCTGCCGCCGACGAGCCGGGCGGTGAGCAGCCCCGCGACGCCGGCGGCGGTGAGCACCAGGCCGCGCGGCCCGGCGCCGATCGCGAACCCTTCCTCCAGCCGCAGCGCAACCATGAAGCTCAGCCCGGTGAGGCACCCCCAGCCCAGCGCGGAGGCCAGGCCGATGCGCAGGACGTCGGGCCGCAGTGCGTCGCGCAGCGCGCTGGCCAGCCGCTCCCGCCGCGCACTGTCGGCAACCCGGTCCTCGGGGATGCCGATCAGGGAGAGGACCCCCGCCACCACCGCGACACCGACGAACGCGAACCTCCAGTCGGCCTCCGCGGCGATGCCACCGAACAACGGAGCGGACGTCTGCCCCGCCGCCTGCAGTGACCCGAACCAGCCGAGCGCGCGGCCCAGGCGGTTCGGTGCCGCAGCAGCCCCGAGGGCGGCCAGCAGGAGGGGCGTGGTGAAGGCGTTGGCCACGCCCTGCAGCGCCCTGGCCGCGAGGAACAGCGGAAACGTCGTGGCGAGGATGCACGCCAGCGACGCCAGCACGTAACCGGCGTAGCCGACGACCACCGTGCGCCGCCGCCCCCAGCGCTCGCCGAGGGTGCCCGAGAAGAGCATGACGGCCGCGAACGGCAGGAAGTACGCCGTGACCGACAGCGACGCCGTCCCCGGCGACACGCCGTACGACGACCCGAGCTCGGGCAGCATCGCGACGGTGATGCCGGCCCCGAACGGTCCGAGGAACGCACCGGCGTAGAGCCCTGCCCGGGCAAGCGCAGCACCGGTCCGGGATTGCAGGAAAGCCACTTTCATGCCACCTGGTTGCGTGAAAGTGGCTTTGCTGCAATCCCTGCGGGACTCAGTTGCCCGAGCCTCCCGTGCCGCGGCGGCGCAGGTAGCGCTCGAAGTCGGCGGCGATCGCGTCCCCGTCGGCCTCGGGCAGCGCGTCGCCCTCCGCCTCGGCCTGCTCCTCGAGCTGGCGCACGTACTCGCGCACCTCGTCGTCGGCCTCGGCCATCTCCGAGACGGTGCGCTCCCACTCCTCGGCCTGCTCGGGCAGCCCACCGAGCGGCACCTCGACGTCGAGGACCTCCTCGACCCGGTGCAGCAGCGCCACGGCGGCCTTGGGCACGCGGGCCTGCGAGACGTAGTGCGGCACGGACGCCCAGAAGGACACCGCCGGGATACCGGCCTCGACGCACGCGTTCTGGAAGACGCCGACGATCCCGGTGGGGCCCTGGTAGGTCGACGGCTCGACCTGCAGCTCCCCGGCCGAGGACTTGTCGTAGGAGATGCCGCTCACCGGGGTGGGCCGGGTGTGCGGAGTGTCGGTGAGCAGTGCACCGAGCGTGATGACCTTCGTCACGCCCAGCTTCTCGACGTAGTCGAGGAGCTCACGGCAGAAGCCGCGCCAGCGCAGGTTCGGCTCGATGCCGTTGACGAGCACGATGTGCCGTTCGGTGCCCGGTAGCTTGGCCACGGAGAGGCGGGTGGTCTGCCATTCGATCTTCCGGGTGACTCCGTCGGCGAGCCGGACGTGCGGGCGCGTGACCTGGAAGTCGTAGTACTCCTCGGGGTCGATCGACGCCAGCGGGGTGGCGTCCCAGCTGAGCTCGAGATGCTCCAGCGCGGTGCTGGCGGCTTCCCCTGCGTCGTTCCACCCCTCGAAGGCGGCGATCATCACCGGATCGACCAGACGCGGCAGGTCGCCCGACTCTCCGGTTCGCGGATCGCGGTCGGTCATCGGTCCAGACTACGGCCAGGCGTGCGCCCCGACCGGTCCATCCCCCGTCGGCGGCTACCGTGGGCACGTGCGGTCCGATCTCGACTCGACGTTCCTCGACACACTCGCCGAGCGCGTGCTGCTCGCCGACGGCGCCATGGGCACGATGCTGCAGGCAGCCGACCTGGTGCTGGACGACTTCGACGGCCTCGAGGGTTGCAACGAGATCCTCAACGACACCCGCCCGGACGTGGTGCGCCACATCCACCGGGCGTACCTGGAGGCGGGCGCCGACGCCGTCGAGACCAACACGTTCGGGGCGAACCTGCCCAACCTCGCCGAGTACGACATCGCCGGCCGGATCCGCGAGCTCGCCGAGAAGGGCGCACGGCTGGCCCGCGAGGTCGCCGACGAGCTGTCCACCCCGGAGCGGCCGCGGTTCGTCCTCGGCTCGGTCGGGCCGGGCACCAAGCTGCCCACGCTCGGCCACGACACCTTCGCCCGGCTCCGCGACGCCTACGCCGAGTGCGGCCGGGGCCTGCTCGCGGGCGGCGCCGACGCGTTCGTCGTGGAGACCTGCCAGGACCTGCTGCAGGTGAAGGCCGCCGTGCACGGGATGCAGCACGCGATGGCCGCCGAGGGCCGGCGCATCCCGCTGGTCACGCAGGTCACGGTGGAGACCACCGGCACCATGCTGCTCGGCAGCGAGATCGGTGCCGCACTCGCGGCGATCGAGCCCTTGGGCGTCGACGTGATCGGGCTGAACTGCGCCACCGGTCCCGCCGAGATGAGCGAGCACCTGCGCACGCTGTCCAAGCATTCGCGCATCCCGCTGTCGGTCATGCCCAACGCGGGCCTGCCGCAGCTGGGCCCGAACGGTGCGGAGTACCCGCTCTCGCCCGACGAGCTGGCCGAGGCGCTCGCCACGTTCGTCCGCGACTACGGTCTGAGCCTGGTGGGCGGGTGCTGCGGCACCACCCCGGAGCACATCAGCACGGTGGCCGCCGCGGTGCGGGACCTCGCGCCCGGCGCGCGCACGCCACGCCCGGAGCCCGGCGTCGCCTCCCTGTACGCCGCGGTGCCGTTCCGGCAGGACACCTCGGTGCTGATGGTCGGCGAGCGCACCAACGCCAACGGGTCCAAGAAGTTCCGCGAGGCGATGCTCGCCGAGGCGTGGGAGGACTGCGTCGCGATCGCCCGCGACCAGACCCGCGACGGCGCCCACCTGATCGACCTCTGCATCGACTACGTCGGCCGCGACGGCGTGGCCGACATGAACGAGCTGGCCGGCCGCCTCGCCACCGCGTCCACGCTGCCGATCATGCTCGACTCCACCGAGCCGGAGGTGCTGCGCGCCGGCCTGGAGCGCCTCGGCGGCCGTTCCATCATCAACTCGGTCAACTACGAGGACGGCGACGGGCCCGGGTCGCGGTTCCAGCGTGCGATGGAGCTGGTCCGCGAGCACGGCTGCGCGGTGGTGGCGCTGTGCATCGACGAGGAGGGCCAGGCCCGCACCGCGGAGTGGAAGGTGCGGGTGGCGGAGCGACTCATCCGCGACCTCACCGGGAACCACGGCATGCACGTCGAGGACATCGTCGTCGACACCCTCACCTTCCCGATCACCACCGGGCAGGAGGAGGTGCGCCGCGACGGTCTGGAGACCATCGAGGCGATCCGCGAGCTCAAGCGCCGCTTCCCGGACGTGCAGACCACGCTCGGCGTCTCCAACATCTCCTTCGGGCTCAACCCGGCGGCCCGCCAGGTGCTGAACTCGGTGTTCCTGCACGAGGCGGTCAACGCGGGGCTCGACACGGCCATCGTCTCGGCGGCGAAGATCCTCCCGATGGCCAAGATCCCCGACGAGCAGCGTTCGGTCGCGCTCGACCTGGTCTACGACCGTCGCCGGGAGGGCTACGACCCGCTCAACCGCTTCATGGAGCTGTTCGAGGGAGTCACGGCGTCGTCGGCGAGGGCGGGTCGGGCCGAGGAGCTGGCTGCCCTGCCGCTGTTCGAGCGGCTGGAACGGCGCATCGTCGACGGCGAGCGCCCGGGCCTGGACGTCGACCTGGACGAGGCGCTGAAGTCCCGGCCGGCCCTGGAGATCATCAACGACACGCTGCTGGCCGGGATGAAGACCGTCGGTGAGCTGTTCGGTTCCGGGCAGATGCAGCTGCCTTTCGTGCTCGCCTCCGCCGAGGTCATGAAAGCCGCGGTGGCACACCTGGAACCGCACATGGAGAAGACCGAGGACGACCAGGGCAAGGGCACGATCGTGCTCGCCACGGTCAAGGGCGACGTCCACGACATCGGCAAGAACCTCGTCGACATCATCCTCACCAACAACGGCTACACGGTCGTCAACCTGGGCATCAAGCAGCCGATCTCCACCATCCTCACCGCGGCGAAGGAGCACCGGGCGGATGCCGTCGGCATGTCCGGGCTGCTCGTGAAGTCCACGGTGGTGATGAAGGAGAACCTGCAGGAGATGAACGGGCGGGGGATCGCGAAGGAGCTGCCCGTGCTGCTCGGCGGCGCCGCGCTCACCCGCTCCTACGTGGAGAACGACCTGTCGGAGGTCTACGCGGGCCGCGTCGACTACGCGCGCGACGCGTTCGAGGGCCTGCGGCTGATGGACGCCACGATGGCCCGGGCCCGCGGTCTCGCGCCCGCCGTCGACCCCGATGAGGAGGCGAAGCGCGCCGAGCGCAAGGCCCGCCACGAGCGGTCGCAACGCATCGCGGCCAAGCGCAGGGCGGCCGAGGCGGAGGCGGCCGGGCCGCTGCCCGCACGCTCGGACGTCGCGCTGGACAACCCGATCCCCACCCCGCCGTTCTGGGGCACCCGGGTGGTCAAGGGGGTGGCCGTGGCCGAGTACTCCGGCATGGTCGACGAGCGCGCGCTGTTCCTGGGCCAATGGGGCCTGCGCGGGGCGAAGGCGGGTTCCGGCCCCTCCTACGAGGAGCTGGTGGAGACCGAGGGCCGCCCGCGGCTGCGGTACTGGCTGGAGCGGCTGTCCACCGAGGGAGTCCTCGCGCACGCCGCCGTCGTCTACGGGTACTTCCCGGCCGTCGCCGAAGGCGACTCGCTCGTCGTGCTCGCCGAGCCGAAGCCCGACGCCGACGAGCGATTCCGGTTCACCTTCCCCCGCCAGCGCCGCGACCGGCACCTGTGCCTGGCCGACTTCTGGCGGCCGCGGGATCGCGCGACCGCCGAGGGCGAGGTCGACGTGCTCCCGCTGCACCTGGTGACGATGGGGCAGCCGATCGCCGACTTCGCGAACGAGCTCTTCGCCAAGGACGCCTACCGCGACTACCTGGAGGTGCACGGCCTCGGCGTGCAGCTCACGGAGGCGCTCGCCGAGTACTGGCACCGCCGCGTCCGCGAGGAGCTGGTGCTCCCGGCGGGCGGCGCGGTGGCCGCGGAGGACCCCGACGACGTCGAGGAGTTCTTCAAGCTCGGCTACCGGGGTGCGAGGTACTCGCTCGGCTACGGCGCCTGCCCGAACCTCGAGGACCGCACGAAGATCGTGGAGCTGCTCGAGCCCGGCAGGGTCGGCGTGCAGCTGTCCGAGGAGCTGCAGCTGCATCCCGAGCAGTCGACCGACGCGCTCGTGGCCCACCACCCGGAGGCGAAGTACTTCAATGCGGGCTGAGGACTGCCTGTCAGGTCCGGCCGCGGTCCTGTGGGACATGGACGGCACCCTGGTCGACTCGGAGAAGGTCTGGACGGTCTCGCTCGTGGACATCGCGCGCCGGCTCGGCGGCGAGCTCTCCGGCCGGGCCCGCGAGGCCATGGTCGGCTCCAACCACGAACGCACGCTCGCGCTGATGTTCGACGACCTCGGGCTCGAACCGGACCCGGCACGGATGGCGCAGGCCGGGCAGTGGCTGACGGACCGCACCGGCGAGCTGTTCGCGGCCGGGCTCGAGTGGCGCCCGGGGGCGCTGGACGCGTTGCGGATGGTCCGCGCGGCCGGCTGGCCCACCGCGCTCGTCACCAACACCCTGCGATCGCTCACCGAGCATGCGCTGGAGAGCATCGGGCGCGAGCACTTCACCGTCACGGTGTGCGGCGACGAGGTGCCGCACGGGAAGCCGGACCCGGACCCGTACCTGCGTGCCGCCGCGCTCCTGGGCGTCGCCCCCGAGGAATGCCTCGCGGTGGAGGACTCCCCGACGGGCGCCACCTCGGCCGAGCGGGCCGGCGCGTCCGTGCTCGTCGTGCCGTGTGACGTGCCGGTGCCTGCGGGGCCGCGGCGGGTCCATCGCGGCGCCCTCGTGGGGCTGACCCCGGAGGACATTCGACTCAGCTACATGCAGGCACGGGGCGAGCGCGTGGCGTAACCGCTTGTCCGCGGGCAGGGTCCGCTCGACGGGGTACCCGCCTCGAATGCGAGGCTTGGGCACCGTCGGGCGCATCGTGCTGACCGGGTGCAGCACGAGGCCGGGCCCGATTCGCGTCGTCCTAGACCAGATATGACACTGACCAGGAGAGGAGAAGCCCACGTGAAGACCTTCGACGGGTTGTACGCCGAACTCACCGAGCGCGCCGCGAGCCGGCCCGCGGGATCCGGCACGGTCGCCGCGCTCGACGCCGGCGTGCACGAGCAGGGCAAGAAGCTGCTCGAGGAGGCCGGGGAAGTCTGGCTCGCCGCCGAGCACGAGGCCGACGACGCGCTGGCCGAGGAGATTTCCCAGTTGCTGTACCGGATCCAGGTCCTCATGATCGGGCGCAAGATCACGCTCGAGGACGTCTACAAGTACCTTTGACCCACCTGCACGTAGTTCTTTGAGGAGAGTCCCATGCTCCGCGTCGCACTCCCGAACAAGGGGACGCTGGCCGAGCCCGCCGCGACCATGATGCGGGAAGCGGGGTACCGGCAGCGCACGGACTCGCGCGATCTCAGCATGCTGGACGAGGAGAACGAGGTCGAGTTCTTCTACCTTCGCCCCAAGGACATCGCCACCTACGTCGGCTCCGGCGACCTGCACCTGGGCATCACGGGCGCCGACCTCATGGAGGAGTCCGGCAGCCAGGTCAAGCGGGTCATCGAGCTGGGCTTCGGGGCCTCCAAGTTCCGTTTCGCCGCGCCGGCGCGCACCGACGACGGCGAGCCGTGGACGATCAAGGCCCTCGAGGGCAAGAAGATCGCCACCTCCTACCCCCGGCTGGTCCGCGCACACCTGGCCCGCAACCGGGTCCGCGCCGACATCATCAAGCTGGACGGCGCCGTCGAGATCTCCGTCCAGCTGGGTCTGGCCGATGCCATCGCCGACGTCGTGTCCTCCGGCCGCACGCTGCGCCAGCACGGCCTGGTCGCCTTCGACGACGCGATCGCCGTCTCGCAGGCCACCCTGATCGAGCGCGAGCCGCGCCCGGACCGCCCCGAGACGGCGGAGACGAAGGCGGCCAAGGTGGTGTTCACCGGCCGGCTCCAGGGTGTGGTCTACGCGCGGCAGTACCTGATGCTCGACTACGACTGCCCCGAGAACGTCCTCGAGCAGGCCAAGCGGATCACGCCGGGCATGCAGGCCCCCACCGTCTCCCCGCTCACCGAGCCCGGCTGGTCGGCGGTGCGGTCGATGGTGCGCCGCACCGTGGCCAACAAGGTGATGGACGACCTCGCCGAACTGGGCGTGCGCGCGATCCTCACCTCGGAGATCCGTTCCTGCCGCGCCGTCGACGGCGCGGCCATCCACCCCTTCGCCGAGCTAGCCGGCTGCGTCGTCACCGCTGCTCCCGAACCGTAGATCTACTTCTGTCGGCCGGCTCTCGTGGGCGCGCCGTCCCGGCTGGTCCCGACCGTGTCGCTCACACCCTGCGGTTGTCCCGCGCGGTTCGCCCGTGCACACCGACCTCGCCTTGTCGAGGTGGCCGGCTTGGCACCACTACCGGATCCCGTGGTTGCGCGTGGCGGCCGTCCCCGACGCGCTGGCACCGCCCTGGCCGCATGATCGGGCCGAGTCGCACACCACCGCTGCACGGACAGCGCTGGTGTACGGCTCGACGCGATCGATCGTTCCGGGCAGCACACCAGCGCGGCCGCGACCACCCCGGTGTGCTCCTCAGAACGATCAACCGCGCGGACGGCAGCAAGCCGGCTCGCGGCTGCCCGATCGATCCGACCCACACCAGCGCTGCGCACAGCCCGGGGTCGGTGGGGTCCGGGTCCAGGGCTCGCTGCCGGGCGCCCCGGCATGCCTGGGGCCGACCGTCTGCTGCGGCGGCCGAAGATCGCGAGTATCGGTGGCAGCAGTGAGCAACCGATACCGCGGATCATGCGAGCGGCATCGACCTGCGTCGGTGAGGGCCGCGCGGGGCGGTGCTCACGAACGGACACGGACCTGCCCGTCGATCGCGCCGGGTCTTCACCCGTGGCCGCGGGGTCGGATGATCAGGGCCTGGGCGCTGCGGGCGGTGTGGCCTTGCTCGTCGTGCAGGAGCGCGGCCACCGTGCCGGCGCCGGTGGGGCCCACCACGGTGCCGGCGTCGACCCCGATCCACTCGCCCACCGGGGCGCGGTGCAGGTGGACGGTCAGCTCGGTGTTGACGAACAGCCATTCGCGCAGGTCCAGCGGGGCGGCCACGCCGTTGGCGCAGTCGGCCGCCACCATGAGCCGCTGCACGGGGCTGGGTTCCTCGCCCGCCACCAGGGGCACGCGCTGCCGCAGCCACGCCGTGCCCGGCCGGTCGGGTAGCAGACGCCATTCGACGGCGTCGATGAAGCCGGGGAGCCATCCGTCCCCCCAGTGGGTCCGCGGCACCGCCGCCGACGCCGGCGGCAGGGTCTCGGCCTCGCCGTCGGCCACCGCGACGGTGTCGCCGACGGCGACCCGCCAGGCGCGGGCACGCAGCACGGTCCGCCCACCGGCGCTCATCTCCGCCGCGACCAGCTGGATCGCGCGGCCCGGCCGCTCCACCGTCGCGGCCACGTGCACCTCGCCGGCCGGCACGGGCCCGAGCACCTCCACCGTGACGCGCGCGAGCTGCGGGCCGGAGCCGTTCGCCAGGCGTTCCAGCGCCCGCACCAGCAGCCCCGAGGGAGGTCCCACGTGTTGCGCGTCGGCGAACCACGGCCCGGTGGTCGAGGCCGTGGCGTGGAAGCGCGTGCCGTCCGGCCCGTCGAGGGGCAGGTAGAACGGCTCGGGAGTGGTCACGTGCCGGTGCTGGCCAGGAGCCACCGGCCGTCGACGCGGCGCAGCTGCGTGGTGGCCGGGCTGCGCTTGCCGTTGACGTTCGAGGACCAGGTGAGCGTGGCCAGGTCTCCCGTGACGGTGACGCCCTGGATCGAGGCGGTGTCCGCGACCTGGTCCACCACCCGCGCGGTGTCGGGCACGGCGTAGACGGCGGTCATGCCCTCTTCGCAGGTGTCGGCTTCCACCCCGCGGGAGCGCAGGTTGGCCAGCATCTGGGCGGTCGTCTCCGGCGCGTTGTAGCCGCACGCCGTGGTGAAGTCCTGGGCCTGCAGCGCCTGGTAGTAGTCGTGGAACACGCCCTCGATCGCCTTCTGGTCCACGGCGGGGTCGGGCGGCGACGTCGTCGGGGGCGGTGGCGGGGCGGGCTGCGCTGCGGGCGTCCCGGCCACGGGGGTGCCGCACCCGGCCAGGACGGCGACCAGCGCGGCGGCGGCCACCGCGGTGCGGATCGTCTTCACCTGGGTGAACCTAGAGCAGCCCCGGGAGGGGCGGCCGCGCCGCCCAGGAGTGTCAGGGGTGTCGCCTACGCTGCGGAGCGTGACGGACACCGCGGGCATGGATACGGCGGGCGGCGGCTCGGCTGCCGTGTCGACGGTCGAGCCCGCCCCGCGGCGCCGCCCGGCCCTGTCCCCGTCGCGGGCGGGCGACTTCAAGCAGTGCCCGCTGCTGTACCGCTTCCGCGCCATCGACCGGCTGCCCGAGCAGCCTTCCCGCGCCCAGATCCGCGGCACCCTGGTGCACGCGGTGCTGGAGCGGCTCTACGACCTGCCCGCGCCGCAGCGTTCGGTCGAGGCGGCCCGCGAGCTGGTCGGGCCGGTGTGGGAGGAGCTGTGCGCCGCCCTTCCCGATCTGGTCGGGCAGCTGTTCGACGACGCGGAGGATCCCGAGCTGCCGCTCTGGCTGGAGTCGGCGGCCGTGCTGTTGGAGGCCTACTTCCGGCTCGAGGACCCCCGCCGGCTCGAACCGGAAGCCCGTGAGCTGCTCGTCGAGACCGAGCTGGCGTCCGGCCTGCTGCTGCGCGGCTACATCGACCGCGTCGACGTCGCCCCCACCGGCGAGATCCGGGTGGTCGACTACAAGACGGGCGCGGCGCCCCGCCAGGCCGGCGAGGTCGCGGCGCTGTTCCAGATGAAGTTCTACGCGCTCGCGCTCCTGCAGGAGAGGGGCGTGGTGCCGGCGCAGCTGCGCCTGCTCTACCTCGCCGACGGCGAGTACCTCAGCTACGAGCCCGACGAGCCGGAGCTGCGCCGCTTCGAGCACACCCTCGAGGCCATCTGGTCGGCCATCCGCACGGCGGGGGAGACGGGCGACTTCCGCCCCAACCGCAGCCGCATGTGCGACTGGTGCAGCCACAAGGCGCTCTGCCCCGCGTGGGACGGCACGCCGCCGGCTTATCCCGGCTGGCCCGACTCCACGGTCGACGCGGCGGCGGAAGCGGTGCTTGATCGGATGGAGTAACCGACCGGTCGACTCACTCGATCGGAGCAATGGGCGACTTATCCGAATTGCCCGGTGTGATCGCTCTCGGAACGAGCTCCGCGCCCCCGCGGGGGCGCTCGGGACGACCTCGGTTCGATCATGAAGTGATGATCGTGACGAGATTCCGATCAACGTCCTCGGCGAGACGATGGCGTCGACCTCGGATGGATCATGCGGGCGTCCGACCGCTTCCGTGGGCCCGTCGACCGGCCCCGTACCTGCCGCGACCGACCGCCCGTGCAGGACCGCGCGAGGCGACCGTTAGCGTTACGCCTCGTGTCCGAGTCCCGACCCGCCGAGACCGTCGAGCCCCTCGACGTGGCCGACCTGCCCGCCCGTGGCGGCCCCTTCCGCGCGGGGGACCGGGTGCAGCTCACCGACCCGAAGGGCCGCCACTACTCGATCACGCTGGAGGCCGGCGCGGAGTACCACACGCACCGCGGCGGGCTGGCCCACGACGACCTGATCGGCCGCCCCGAGGGCAGCCTGGTCGTGTCGCCGGTGGGCACGCCGTACCTGGCGCTGCGACCCCGGCTGGCCGACTACGTGCTGTCGATGCCGCGCGGTGCGCAGGTGATCTACCCGAAGGACGCGGCGCAGATCCTGATGTGGGGCGATGTCTTCCCGGGCGCCCGCGTGCTGGAGGCGGGCGCCGGGTCCGGGGCGCTCGCGTGCTCGCTGCTGCAGGCGGTCGGGCCGGAGGGCCGGGTCGTGTCCTACGAGGTCCGCGCCGATCACGCGGAGCACGCCGAGCGCAACGTCCGGCAGTTCTTCGGCGAGCTCCCGGCGCACTGGAGCCTGCGGGTGGCCGATCTTGCGGCGCACGCCGAGCAGGTCGACGCCGAATGCTTCGACCGCGTGGTGCTGGACATGCTCGCGCCGTGGGAGCACCTGGACACCGTCGCGAAGGCGCTCGTGCCCGGAGGCGTGCTCGTCGGTTACGTCGCGACCACCACGCAGCTGTCCCGGCTCGTGGAGGATCTGCGCGCGCAGCAGTGCTGGACGGAGCCACAGGCGTGGGAAACCCTCATGCGTCCGTGGCATGTCGTGGGCCTCGCCGTGCGCCCGGAACACCGGATGCAGGGGCACACCGCGTTCCTCGTGACGGCGCGCCGCCTCGCGGAGGGTGTCGTACCGCCACGGCCTCAACGCAGGCCGACCAGCCGGTGAGCCCAACCGGCTTAACCGGGCGCGTCCCGCTGGTAACCGGATCAGGACGATCGCCTGTCGTCAAGGTGCCGTCCGGTTGAGTGGTGGATCACCGGTTCGCCGCAAGGTGGAGACCGCCCATTGGCAGGTATCGTTTGGAAACGGAACACGGAGGGAGGATGCCGTGAACCCCTACGACGGTCCCGGCAGGCGCGAACCAGGTGATCGTGGCGAGCTCAGCCCCAGTGAAGCCGCCGCGCAGATCCGCTTCCTCGAAGAGGAAGTCGCCTTGCTCCGTCGCAAATTGACGGAGTCCCCGCGGCATGCACGCGTCCTGGAGCAGCGTCTTGCCGAGTCGGCCAGCCGGCTCGCGCAGCTCTCCGCGCGCAACGAGAAGCTCACCGAGACCCTCAAGGAGGCCCGCGGCCAGCTCGTGGCTCTCCGCGAGGAGGTCGATCGGCTGGCCCAGCCTCCGAGCGGCTACGGCGTCTTCCTCGCTCGTTATCCCGACGAGACGGTCGACGTCTTCACCTCCGGGCGGCGCATGCGCGTCGCCGTGTCGCCTGCTGTCGACACCGTCGAGCTGCGCAGCGGCCAGACGGTGCGGCTCAACGAGGCGCTCACCGTCGTCGAGGCGGGTGAGTACGAGCGCATCGGCGAGGTCTGCGGGCTGCGCGAGGTGCTCTCCGAACCCACCGAGGACGGCCTCGCCGGCCGCGCGTTGGTGATCGGGCACGCCGACGAGGAGCGCGTGGTGTGGCTCGCCGCGCCGCTGTTCCCCGGCCCGGACGACCCCGACGGCGTCTCGCTCAAGCCCGGCGACTCCCTCCTGGTCGACACCAAGGCGGGCTACGCCTACGAGCGGGTGCCGAAGGCCGAGGTCGAGGACCTCGTGCTGGAGGAGGTGCCCGACGTCGAGTACGAGGACATCGGTGGCCTGTTCCGGCAGATCGAGCAGATCCGCGACGCCGTGGAGCTGCCGTTCCTGCACGCCGAGCTGTTCCGCGAGTACGAGCTGCGCCCGCCCAAGGGTGTGCTGCTCTACGGGCCTCCCGGCTGTGGCAAGACGCTCATCGCCAAGGCGGTGGCCAACTCGCTGGCCAAGAAGGTGGCCGCCGTCCGCGGCGACAACCCCGACGAGGGCCGGGCGTTCTTCCTCAACATCAAGGGCCCCGAGCTGCTCAACAAGTTCGTCGGCGAGACCGAGCGGCACATCCGCCTGATCTTCCAGCGGGCCCGGGAGAAGGCCTCGGCCGGCACCCCGGTGATCGTGTTCTTCGACGAGATGGACTCGATCTTCCGTACCCGCGGGTCCGGTGTGTCCTCCGACGTCGAGACCACGATCGTGCCGCAGCTCCTGGCGGAGATCGACGGTGTCGAGGGCCTGGAGAACGTCATCGTCATCGGCGCCTCCAACCGCGAGGACATGATCGACCCCGCGATCCTGCGGCCTGGCCGCCTGGACGTGAAGATCAAGATCGAGCGGCCGGACGCCGAGGCGGCGCAGGACATCTTCTCCAAGTACCTCACCGACACGTTGCCGATCCACGCCGACGACATGGCGGAGTTCGGCGGCAACCGCAAGGCGTGCATCGACGCGATGATCCAGCGGGTCACCGAGCGGATGTACGACGAGACGGAGGAGAACCGGTTCCTCGAGGTCACCTACGCCAACGGTGACAAGGAGACCCTCTACTTCAAGGACTTCAACTCCGGCGCGATGATCCAGAACATCGTCGACCGGTCGAAGAAGGCCGCGATCAAGTCGGTGCTCGAGACCGGCCAGCCAGGGCTGCGCGTGCAGCACCTGCTGGACGCGATCGTCGACGAGTTCGCCGAGAACGAGGACCTGCCCAACACCACCAACCCCGACGACTGGGCGCGCATCTCCGGCAAGAAGGGGGAGCGGATCGTCTACATCCGCACTCTCGTCACCGGCAAGAACGCCGAGACGGGCCGCGCGATCGACACGGCGTCGAACACCGGCCAGTACCTGTAGCCCGCATCGCGAACGGCCCGTCGATCACACCGGATCGGCGGGCCGTTCGCGTGTGCCGACCAAGGCCGTGACCACGAGCCCGACCGGGATGCCCTGCCGCGGCCCGGTCACGGCAGCGCGGGTTCACGCAGCGTGCGCAGCACCAGCCAGCCGATGGCGGGGAGCGCGATCAACGGGGTGAGCGCCACCTGCAGGGACGTCTGGTCGGCGGCCGCGCCGATGAGGGGGCTCGCGATCCCCCCGACGCTGACGGTGAGACCGAGGGTGACGCCGCTCGCGGTGCCCACGCGCCGGGGCAGGTAGTCCTGCCCGAGGGTGATGCTCAGCGAGAACGGCACGTAGAGGCAGGCCGACGTGAGGGCAACGCAGACGAGCATGAGCGGGCCGGGCACGAACACCACGCCTGCCACCGCGACGGCGCCGAGGGCGGAGGACCAGCGCACCACCGCGATGCGACCGAAGCGGTTGGCGAGCGTCCCTCCGAGCACGGTGCCGACGGCACCCCCGAGGTACAGCACGAACAACGCGGCGGTGCCGGCGACCTCACCGCCCCCGGTGCGCTCCGCCGCGTAGAGCGAGATGAACGCGCTCAGCCCCACGAAGACGATCGAGCGGCAGACGATCGAGCCGGAGAGCTTGCCGAACGACGCCCAGTCGTCGGGGCCGGCTGCCCGAGCGGCCTGGGTGGCGGCAGGCCGGGGTGCCGCGACGGCCCGCACCGCGGCCACGCAGAGCACGCTGCCCACCACGGCGGGCAGGACCAGCAGCGGGGAAGCGCCCAGCCCGCCGATCGCGACGACCGCGGCGACCAGCAGGGGCGCGGTGGCGAAGCCGAGGTTGCCGCCGAGGGAGAACCAGCTCATCGCGGTGTGGCTCCCGCCGCTCGCGGCGCGTGCCACGCGGGCGGACTCGGGGTGGTAGGCCGCGACCCCGATCCCGGACAGCGCGACGAACGCCAGCGTCAGGGGATAGGAGTCGGTGACCCCGCAGAACGCCACGCCGACGCCGCCGACGAGCGTGCTCACCGGCAGCAGCCAGGGCATGGGCCACTTGTCGGTGAGTGCGCCGAACAGCGGCTGCACCACGGAGGACAGCAGCGACGCGGCGAGGACGAGACCGGCCGCCGCCGCGTAGGTGTAGGCGCGTTCCGACACGAAGAAGGGCACCAGCGCGGCCACTGCGCCCTGGTAGACGTCGACGCAGGCGTGCCCGGCGGCGAGGAGGACGACGGGTCTGGTGCGGGTGGCGATCTGGTGCGTCACGACTCGATCGTCGCCACGGCGCCGGGTGTCGCGCTTCCGATAAAGTGCCAACGTATGCCGAACATCCGCCACACGCCGGTGGCGCCCACCCGGTTGCAGTCCCTGTCCGGCGGCGAGAGCATCGACGCGCACCGGCACGACGACCACCAGATCCTCTACGCGGGCTCGGGCGTGCTGGCGATCACCACCGACGCCGGCACCTGGTTCGCACCCGGCACGCGCGCGATCTGGGTCCCGGCCGGCACCGTGCACGCCCACCGCGCCTACGGCGATCTGGAACTCCACATGCTGGGAGTACCGGCGGCCACCAACCCGCTCGACCTGGACCGCCCCACCGTGCTGGTGGTGAGCCCGCTGCTGCGCGAGCTGATCCGCGCGTACACCCGCACCCCGCACGCGGACAGCCCCGAACGTCGCCGGCTGCACGCCGTGCTGCTCGACGAGCTGCGCGCGTCACCGCAGCGGCCCGTCCACCTGCCCGAGCCCACCGACCCACGGCTGGTGGCCGTGTGCGCGGCCCTGCGCCGCGATCCCGCCGACGCCCGCACCCTCGCCGCCCTCGGTGCCGCCGTCGGGGTCGGCGAGCGCACGCTCACGCGTCTGTTCCGCACGGACCTCGGCATGACCTTCCCGCAATGGCGCACCCAGCTGCGCCTCTACCACGCACTGCGGATGCTGGCCGACGGTTCGCCCGTGACGACGGTGGCCCATGCCTGCGGCTGGGCGTCCACCAGTGCGTTCATCGACGTCTTCCGCCGCGCCTACGGCCACACCCCCGGCACGCACCACCGCGGCGCCTGAGCCGCCTGTCCGATCTGTTCACGACCCCGCCGGGATGCCGGGCCTACCGTTTCGCCCATGACGATCGAAGCGAAGCTGGATGCCGTCGGGATCGTGGCGTCCGACCTGGCGAAGTCCCTGGCCTTCTACCGCGCCCTCGGGCTGGCGGTGCCCGACGGTGCCGAGAACGAGCCGCACGTGGAGATACCGCTCGGTGGTGGGATGCGGCTGATGTTCGACACCGAGGAGACGGTCCGTTCGTTCTTCCCCGACTGGAAGGCGGTGCCCGGCGCCGGGCGGATCGGTCTGGCGGTGTCGCTGCCGGACGCCGCGGCGGTGGACGCGGTGTACGCGGAGCTGACCGCGGCCGGCCACCACGGCGAGCTGGAGCCGTTCGACGCCGCGTGGGGGCAGCGCTACGCGAGCCTGCAGGACCCGGACGGCAACGGCGTGGACCTCTACGCGCCCCTGACGAGCTGACTGGGCCTGACGAGCTGACTGGGCGCCACGCCGGCGAGGGCCCGCACCTCCCGCGACAGGTGCGGCTGGTCGGCGTAGCCGGCCTCGGCGGCGGCCTCGGCGATCGGGACGCCGTCGTGCAGGAGCGTGGTGGCGTGCCGGAACCGCAACACGCGGCGTAGCACCGCCGGGCCGTAGCCGAAGGCGGTGAGGCAGCGGCGGTGCAGGGAGCGCTCGGTCCAGCCCAGCCGGTCGGCCGTGGCGCCCACCGAGGCGCCGGCCGCGAGCTGGGCGGCCACCGCCCGGACGGCGCGTTGTGCCGGCTCGCCGGGCAGCCCGAGCGTGAGGTCGAGGAGCACGGGCAGGGGTGACCCGCCCTGCTCCAGGCGGGCGATCGCGCGCGAGGCGAGCGCGGGGTGCAGCTCCGCCAGCGGCACCCGCTGGTCGCGCACCGCCGCCGCCGGCACCCCGAGCAGCGCCGAGAGCCGGCCGGGGGCGAAGCGCAGCCCGGCGTTGAGCACGCCGGCCACCCGCTCGGTGGGGTTCGGACCGGTGTCGGGCCCTGCGACGAGCAACTCCCCGCCCGTCCAGACCAGGTCCATGCACCCGTCCGGGAGCACGTTCTGCAGCTGTGCGGGAGTGCCCGGTGCGACCGCGACCGTCCAGGCACCCTCGATCTCGCCGCGCAGCTGCCGCGGTGGCGGGATCTCCCGGTAACCCACGCCTCAACGGTATCTCGACCCTCCGACACCGGCTGGGGCCGCGACATGGCGCGGGCGGTTCACGCGTCGGGCGGGCCGTGTCCGGACGGCAGCTCCAGCGCGAGCAGCCGCGAGCTCAGCGACTTCCCGTGCGCGTCGAGGGCGAGCGACGTGGTGACGCCACCGTCGTGGATGCCGGTGCAGACGAACTGCAGCGCGGGGAGCAGCGGCAGCTCGAAGCGGCGCACCTCCCCACCGACGTGGCGGGCCAGCTGGGCGCGCACGCGCTCGGCGGTGAGCTCGCGGACGAGCAGCGGGTAGTCCGCGTCGGAGTAGGGGATCACCGAGAGCGTGGCGACGTTGCCCTTGTCGCCGGCCCGGCAGTGGGCGAGCTCATGCAGCCGGACGGGCATTCCCGGCCTCCAGGATCGTGACGTCCGGCGTGACCACCGAGCGTTCGACGAGGGTGGACACGACGCCGATGACCTCCCCGGTGAACACGCGCACGCCCCCGCCTCCCGCGGGGCCGTTCGTGTAGAGGGCCTCGACCTCGTGCCCGACGGCGTCGAGCACGTCCGCGTCGGTGGCGAGCGCGGCGACCCTCACCCGGCACTCGGCGCGCTCGTCGGCATCGGGGGGCACGACGCCGAGCACGTCGATCCGGGGGCGGACCGGGAGGCCGGCGAGCCGTGCGGCGAGGACGTCGGCGGCGAGCGCGGCACGCCGGTCGGCCCGCGGGCCGGAGTAGGAGATCTCCGCCTCGACCTTGCGTCCGGCGCGATAGCCCACGCTGACCTTGAGCCGGTCGGGCCGTGGGCGGCCCCGCGCCCCGGCCACCCGCACCCGGTCCGGTCCCACCTGGGTGGCGGTGACGCCGCGCAGGTCGAGGACGACGTCCGGGGTGCGGTAGGCGGTGGGGTCGGTGATCTCGTAGAGCAGCTGCTCCCGCACGGTGGCGCGGTCGAGCAGGCCGCCGGTTCCCGGCAGCTTGCCGTACTCGGCGGTGCCGTCCGTGGCCACGTCGGCGTACGGGAATCCGAGGTCGGCGAGCCCTGGCACGTCCTTGACGCCCGGGTCGGCGAAGTAGCCGCCGGTGAGCTGGCCCGCGCACTCCAGCAGATGGCCGACGAGCGTGCCTGCCGCGGCGAAGACCGGATCGGCGAGGTCGCGGCCGAGGCGATGGGCGAGGGGCGCGAGGAACAGCGAGGGATCTGCCACCCGCCCGGTGATGACGACCTGAGCGCCGGCGTCGAGCGCGGGCAGCACGGCATCGGCGCCCAGGTAGGCGTTCGCGGCGACGATCTCGCCGTGAGCGCGCAGCGCCCGACCGTCCTCGAGGGCGGGGGCGTCCAGGTCGAGCCGGGCGAGCACGTCGTCGCCGGTGACGACGCCGACCCGGGCGGGCGTGCCGAGCCGGGCGAGCAGGTCACGGGTGACGCGACCGGCTTCGAGGGGGTTGGCAGCACCCATGTTCGTGATCACCCGCACCTCGCGCGCGAGCGCCACGGGCAGGAGCCGCTCGAACCGGGCGACGAGCCGGGGGTCGTAGCCGGTGGCCGGGTCGGCGAGGCGGCGTCCCTGGCCGAGCGCGATCGTCCGCTCGGCCAGGCACTCCAGCACGATGTCGGCGAGTCCGGCCCGTTCGGCCAGGTCGACGGCGGGTTCGAGGCGATCTCCCGCGAACCCGGCGCCGGCGCCGATGCGCACGGTCGTCATGCCACTCCGATCACGCCGGTGGCGAGCGCGACCGCCGTCATCACCAGCGTGGTACCGAACGCCCAGCCGAACACGAAGCGCTGGTGCGCGCCCAGCTGCACCCCGGCCATCCCGACGAGGATGAACGTCGACGCGGTGAGTGGGCTGAGCGGGAACCCGGTGGTCATCTGGCCGAGGATCGCGGCGCGGGCGACCTCGGCCGGGTCGCCGCCCAGTGCGGCGGTGGTCTCCGCGAGCACGGGCAGCACGCCGAAGTAGTACGCGTCGGGGGTGAAAACGAGGCTCAGCGGCATGCTCGTGACAGCCACGATCGCGGGAAGCGACCCGCCCGCGCCGTCCGGCACGAGCCCCACGAGCGCGCGGGCCATCGCCTCGATCATCCCGGTGCCACCGAGCACGCCGGTGAACACGCCCGCGGCGAAGATCATCGTCGTGACGAGCACGACGCTGTGGCCGTGGCGGGTGAACAGGTCCTTCTGGGCCTCCCACCCCGGCCGGTTGACCAGCAGCGCCAGCACGAACGCGACCACGAAGACGACGGGTAGCTCGGCGAGCTGGGCCAGCAGGACGACCACGAGCGCGAGGGTGAGCGCGACGTTGATCCAGAACCGCACGCGGTCAGCCGGCGCCGGAGCGTCGACGGGTGCGTGCGCCGCGCCCGGCGCGTCCGCCGGCACCGCTGTGCCGGGCGCGGTCACCGTGCCGATCCGCCTGCGCTCCGCGCGCCCGATCAGCACCGCCGCCACCAGGACCCAGACGATCCCGGCCCCCATGGCCGGCAACACCGGCACGAAGACGTCACCGCTGCTCAGGTCGAGCGCGGCCATCGCCCGAGCGGTCGGACCACCCCACGGCACCATGTTCATCACGCCCGCGCCGAGGCAGACCACGGCGGTGAGCACGAGGGGACGCATGCCGAGCCGCTGGTAGATCGGCAGCATCGCGGAGACCATGATCAGGAACGTGGACGCGCCGTCGCCGTCGAGGGCGACCAGGAGCGTGAGCACCGCAGTGCCCACGGTGATCTTCAACGGGTCGCCGCCCGCCCAGCGCACGACGCGGCGCACGGCCGGGTCGAACAGCCCGGCGTCGACCATCAGGCAGAAGTAGAGCACCGCGAAGGTGATCATGATCGCGACCGGCGCCACGGTCTCGAAGCCGCCGAGGATCAGCTCGCCGAGCCGGCTACCGGCGCCCACCACCACAGCCGCGAGGATCGGCAGCACGGTGAGCGCGATGAACACGGACACGCGCTGGGACAGCACGGCCACCAGGAAAGCGGCGATCGTCAGGAAACCGGTCGCGGCGAGCATCGTTGACCTCCGGCGTCGAGTCCCGGTCACCCTCCGCGACATCAGCCATGCACGTCAAACACCGGTTTCCGATAGATTCATGCGCTGTGCGCACGGATCTCACGCTGCAGCAGCTCCGAGTGGTCGTGGCGGTGCACGACGCCGGCAGCTTCACGGCGGCCGCCCAGGTGCTGCTCGTCGCACAGTCGTCGCTCAGCCGGACCGTGGCCGAGGTGGAACGTCGCCTCGACACGCCGCTCTTCGAGCGCACCACGCGTCGGCTGGAGTCGACCCCGGCCGGTCGCGAGTTCGTGGCCGCCGCCCGGCGTGCGGTCGAGGGCGTGGAGGCCGAGCTGCGGCACATCGAGGGCTACCTGGCCGGACGCACGGGCCGGGTGCGCATCGCGACGCTGCCGTCGCTCGCCGCGATCCTGCTGCCCGGCGTCGTCTCGGTGTTCCGGGCCGAGCACCCGCAGGTGGAGATGTCGATCGAGGACGCGCTCTCCGACGAGGTGCTGGAACGGGTGCGCGGCGGCGTCGTCGACCTGGCCGTCACCGTGGTCTCGGCGGCACCCGACCCGCTCGCGGATCTCGCCGTGACACCGGTGGCCACCGACCGGTTCTGCTGCGTCGTGCCGCCCGCACACCGGTTCGCCGGGCGCGAGGTGCTCTCGTGGGCGGAGCTGTCGGGGGAGGCGTTCATCGCCTTCGACCGCACCACGAGCATCCGCCAGCACGTCGACGCCTCGCTGGCCGCGGCCGGCGTGGCACCGCGTCAGGTGGTGGCCGCGCGGAACATCGCCGCGGTCGCCGGCCTCGTCGCGGCCGACCTCGGGGTGTCGGTGGTGCCCGGCCTCGTGCTGCCGCTGATGGGGTTCGCCGGGGTGCGCCACGTCGTGCTCGACGAGCCCGCCGCGCACCGGACCATGGCGGTGGTGCACGCCGCGGCCCGCCCGCTCTCACCCATCGCGGCGGCGTTCGTCGCGGCGCTCACCGACCCGGCCCGCCGCCCCGAACTGCCCGAACAGGCGCACTGGCTGGCCTGAACGAGGAAGCCTCGACCGGATCATGCGACGTCCCGGCCCCCACGGGAGGTGGGCCGGGACGTCGCACGTGCCGCGGATCGGGCCGGGATCACGCCGCGCGCAGCACGGCCTCGATCTCGAGGGCGATCTGGACCTTGTCGCTGACGACCACGCCACCGCCGTCGAGCGGCATCTTGATGTCGACGCCGTAGTCGTTGCGGTCGATGGTGGTGGAGGCGGAGAAGCCGGCGCGGGTGCCGCCCCAGGCGTCCGGGCCGAAGCCGTTGATCTCGAGCGCCAGCGACACCGGACGGGTCACGCCCTTGATCGTGAGCTCGCCGTCGAGGGCGAGGTCCCCGTCGTCGGCGCGCACGCCGGTGGTGCGGAAGGTCCACTGCGGGTGGTTCTCGACGTCGAAGAAGTCGGCCGAGCGGATGTGCCCGTCGCGCTGCTCGTTGTTCGTGTCGATCGAGGTGGCGTCGATCGTCGCGGTGACGGAGGAGTCGGCCAGGTCGTTGCCGGTGACGATCTCACCGGAGAACGCGCCGAAACGTCCGCGTACCTTGCTCACCATCATGTGACGGACCGTGAAGGAGACGTCCGAGTGGCTTGTATCGATGTCCCAGGTTCCCGCGAGGTACCCAGGGATCGACGTCGTTGCTGCACTGGTCATCAAGATCTCCCGAGTTAGTTGAACTCTCATTTGTTGAGAGTGATACTAGCTAAAGACACGTGAGCGCTCAACTATTCCGGAGGTGTGGTGTCCGACACACGATGGCTCGACGACGACGAGCAGCGGACGTGGCGCAGCTTCGTGACGGCCACGCGGCTGTTCTTCGACGGCATCGAGCGGCAGCTGCAGCAGGAGTCCGGGCTGCCGCACGCCTATTACGAGATCCTCGTGCGGCTGTCCGAGGCGCCCGGGCGCACGCTGCGGATGAGCGACCTCGCCACCACGTCGCTGTCCTCGCGCAGCCGCATCTCGCACGCCGTGGCGCGGCTCGAGGCGAACGGCTGGGTGCGCCGCAGGCCGTGTGAGCACGACAAGCGCGGCGCGCTCGCCGAGCTCACCGACGCCGGCCTGGCCGGCATCGAGGCGGCGGCGCCCGGACACGTCGAGGCGGTGCGCCGTGGCCTCTTCGACGCGCTCTCCCCGGAGCAGGTGGCCTCCCTGCGCGACATCAGCGACACCCTCGTCGCCAACCTGTCGGACGAGCCGGTGTGGCCTGCGGCGGAGGATCAACCTCACCCCGAGACTGGCCGCAAGGCCGCAGGCTGACGCCGCCTAGAGTCGGTCTCATGGCAACTCACGTCGATGTCGTGGTCCTCGGAGCGGGTCCGGGTGGGTACGTGGCGGCGATCCGCGCGGCCCAGCTCGGCCGCAGCGTCGCGGTGGTGGAGGAGAGGTACTGGGGCGGGGTGTGCCTGAACGTCGGCTGCATCCCGTCGAAGGCGCTCCTGCGCAACGCCGAGCTCGCCCACATCTTCACCTCCGAGGCGAAGACCTTCGGGATCTCCGGCGACGTCTCGTTCGACTTCGGCGTGGCCTTCGACCGCAGCCGCACCGTGGCCGAGGGCCGAGTCAAGGGCGTGCACTACCTCATGAAGAAGAACAAGATCACCGAGGTGAACGGGTGGGGCTCTTTCGTCGACGCCTCCACCATCGAGGTGCAGCTCGCCGACGGGGGCACCGAGCGGATCACCTTCGACGACGCGATCATCGCCACGGGTGCGGCGACCAAGCTCCTGCCCGGCACGTCGCTGTCCGACCGCGTGGTGACCTACGAGGAGCAGATCCTCACCCGTGAGCTGCCGGCCAGCGTCATCATCGCCGGCGCGGGCGCGATCGGCGTCGAGTTCGCCTACGTCCTGCGCAACTACGGCGTCGAGGTCACGATCGTCGAGTTCCTGGACCGGCTGCTGCCGCTCGAGGACATCGACGTGTCCAAGGAGCTGGCCAAGCGCTACCGCAAGCTGGGTGTGCAGGTGCTCACCTCCACCCGCGTGGAGTCGATCGACGACTCCGGCGACCAGGTCACCGTCACCGTCACCGGCAAGGACGGGCAGACCAAGGAGCTGTACGCCGACAAGGTGCTGCAGGCCATCGGGTTCAGCCCACGCGTGGAGGGCTACGGCCTGGAGAACACCGGCGTCGAGCTCACCGAGCGCGGCGCGATCGCCATCGACGACCACATGCGCACCAACGTCCCGAACATCTACGCGATCGGTGACGTCACGGCCAAGCTCATGCTCGCCCACGTCGGCGAGGCGCAGGGCGTGGTGGCGGCGGAGACGATCGCCGGCGCCGAGACCATGCCGCTGGAGTACGTGATGATGCCGCGGGCCACCTTCTGCAACCCGCAGGTCGCGAGCTTCGGCTACACCGAGGCGCAGGCCCGTGAGCTGGCCGAGGAGAAGGGCTGGAAGGTCACGGTGGCCCAGTTCCCGTTCACCGCGAACGGCAAGGCGCAGGGCCTCGGCGAGCCGGGCGGGTTCGTCAAGCTCGTGGCCGACGAGACCTACGGCGAGCTGCTGGGCGGGCACCTCATCGGCCCCGAGGTCACCGAGCTGCTGCCCGAGCTCACGCTGGCCCAGAAGTGGGACCTCACCGCCCACGAGCTCGCCCGCAACGTGCACGCCCACCCCACGCTGTCCGAGGGTCTGCAGGAAGCGTTCCACGGCCTCACCGGGCACATGATCAACCTCTAGACGGATCGTGTGCGTCATGAAGGCTGCACGGGCCCTCGAAGCCAACCGCCCGTTCGCCGCGCCACGACACGAACTCATCGCCGCCACACCAGCCCTGCGCGAACGCGAACTGGCCAAGCACGCAGTGCTGACCGACGCCGTGGCCGAGGCGCTGCGGCAGCGGGGTGTCCCCGGCCGGCTGGCCGAACTGGCAGATCAGACCGGCTGGGCCACCTACCGTCAGGCAGTCCGAGCCTGGACCGACGACCCCACACCGGGCCTGGACGCGCATCTCCGCCAGGCCTTCGAGGATCTGCGCACCCTCACCCACTGATCCGAGTAAGTCCGAACTCGATCAGTGGTCGGGTCCGCCCGGGCCACTGATGATCGTTCCGAGGTGACGGTGGAACGCCCTGCTCAGGGCGCTCCGCCGGGTCTCGGAAGGATCAAGCGGGGTGCTTTCATGACCATATAGACACCACGGGGGTTCGATCTTCTCCAACCCCGCTGACGTCTATCTGATCATGAAAGTCGGCTTGGCGCGCCGTCCCCGGCCCGGACCTGACGGCGATCGCACACCAGCGAGCCCCCGGTGGGGCCACCCCGGTTCGCATCGACTCCGGCAGCTGTGGAGCTGGCCGGGTGGGCAGAACTACCGAACCCCGTGGTTGCGGGGACGGCCGTCCCCGACGCGGGGGCACGGCGGTTCTGGACGAGACCGTCGCTGCAGGGTGCCTACGCCACTATCCGGTGGTCCCGAACAGCGACGGCAGGGTGACCGCGTGTCGAGCTGCGCAGGTGATCTTCGGCAGCCGCTAGGCGACCTGGGCAGGCACGACCCCGTGACCCCGACGAGCAACTCGGGTTGCCTCCCGCCCAGACTGCCGAGTTGACCTCAACGCGACGTCCGATGGGCTCATGTCCCGATTCCGCCGATCACCGGCGGATCAGCGGAAACCGGGCCTGCCGTCGGCAGGCCGACCGCGCAGCATCGACACGGTCCGCGAGGCCCAGCCCGAAGCGCCCGGTCTCAGTGGCTCGATCGAGTTCGGACCTAAAGCGGCGGTGGGGTGAAGCCGCCGAACTCGCGCTCGACCAGCTCGGCGAACCGGATGGTGGTGCGGTCGCCGAACGCTGGCCCGATGGCCTGCACCCCGATCGGCAGTCCGTCGTCGGAGGTGCCGACGGGCAGCGCGGTGGCCGGGAGACCGGGCAGCGTCGCCACGCCGGCGAGCGCGATCTGGTCGAGGTAGGCGTGGTCGGCGCCGTCGATGCTGATCCGGCGGCTCCCCATCGGGCCGTGGTCGTGCGGGAACGCCGGCGTCGGCATGACCGGGTAGATCACCACGTCGAACTCGGCGAACAGCTCGCGCCACCGCTGCCGCAGCACCGTGCGCCCGGCGTCCGCCATGATCCAGTCGCGGTGGCTGAGCACCGTGCCGCGGGTGCGTTCGGCGTCGAGGCTTTCGTCGCCGGGATCCAGCCGTCCGGCCTCGGATCGCGCGTGCTCGTAGACCTCCGTCGGGAACTGCGCGCCGAGGGTCGAGAGCAGAATGCGCATGTACACCCGCGCGGCTTCCGCCTGGTCCGGCAGCAGCGGGCTCTCCCGCTCCACCACGGCGCCGGCCTTGGTCAGGCCGGTGGCGAATCCGTCGATCGCCGCACGCACGCTCGCCGCCGTCGGGATCAGCGGGTGGGTGTCGACGACCAGCACCCGGTAGTCGGCGAGCTCCTCGTGCCGGGACGGCGGGAGTTCCAGCCGGTAGGCGACGCCGCTGCTGAGCTCGTCGGGCCCGGCGAGGATGTCCAGCAGCAGCGCCAGATCCGCCGCTGTCCGCGCCATCGGGCCGATCACCGCCAGGTCGCTCTCGGACGGCAGCACGGGGATCCCCGGCGGCGTGTGCCCGCGCAGCGGCAGGAGCCCGAGCGTCGGCTTGTGCGCGTAGATGCCGCAGTAGTGCGCCGGGTTGCGCAGGGAGCCGCCGATGTCCGAGCCGAGGGACAGCGCCCCGTACCCGGCCGCGAGCGCCGCGGCCGATCCACCCGACGAACCGCCCGGGGTCCGCTCCGGATCCCACGGGTTGCCGGTGGTGCCGTAGATCGCGTTGTAGCTCTGCATGTCGCCGAGGGCGAGTGGCACGTTCGTCTTGCCCAGTACGACGGCGCCGGCCGCCTTGACCCGCTCCACCGCCAGCGCGTCGGCGTCCGGGACGTGGTCCGTGAACTCCGGAATTCCCCACGTCGTGGGCAGGCCGGCCACGTTGTAGGACTCCTTGACCGTCATCGGAACCCCGAGCACCGGCCGGACGTCCCCCCGCGCACGGGCGGCGTCGGCGGCGCGCGCGGCCTCGAGTGCCCGCTCGAAATCGGGCACGCAGACCGCGTTCAGCGAGGCGTCGTACCGCCCGATCCGGGCGATGGCCTCCTCGGCGAGCTCCACGGCCGACACCGCGCCCCCGGCCATCGCCTCGACGAGCTCCGTGGCGCTCCCGTAGGTGAGCTCATTCCCCCGCAGACCCATCTCCGACCTCCGCACCGTCGAGTCCACTCATGCGTACCGCGAGCCAGCGGTCGATCGCCACCCGCCCGTCCGGGGCGAACGGCCGGTGGTGCGGGTCGGCGAGGATCGCGCGCAGCTCCGGCAGCGTCACCCAGCCGCCCCACACCACCTCCTCGGGCTGGTGGCGCAGCGGACCGTCCCAGCGCACCTCGTAGAGGAACAGGTGGTACCGCAGCGCGCCGTCGTCGTAGGCGAAGCGGTCGATCGGCGCCAGCGGGACGCCGCGCACCCCCAGCTCCTCCTCGAGCTCGCGGGCCGCGCCCGTGTCGGGCGTCTCGCCGGGCCCGAGCACGCCGCCCGCCCAGCAGTCGTAGCGGCCCGGGAAGATCAGCTTCTCGGGGGAACGGCGGTGCAGGTAGACGCGCTCCCCGTCACCGCTGCGCACGAGCACGCCGGTGGCGGCGTGCCACAGCCCGTCCCGGTAGACGACGCCGCGTGGCGCGGTCCCGACGGCCTGCCCGTCCGCGTCGTAGATCGCCACCGGTTCATCCACTGCGCGCACCCCCTCATCATGGCCTTCGCGCGCGGCTACGCTCGGCCCCATGACAGTTGTCGAGGCCGCCCGGTGACCGCCCGCCGGATCATGGGCACCGAGGTCGAGTACGGGATCTCGGTCCCCGGCGACCCCACCGCCAACCCCGTGATCACCTCCACCCAGGTGGTGCTCGCCTACGCCGCGGCCGCCGACATCCCGCGCTCGCGGCGCGCCCGGTGGGACTACGAGGTGGAGTCGCCTCTGCGCGACGCCCGCGGCTTCGACCTCTCGGCGCCCACGATGCACAACCCCGCCGAATCCGAGCTGGACGACCTGGGTGCCGCCAACGTCATCCTCACCAACGGCGCGCGGCTCTACGTCGACCACGCCCACCCGGAGTTCTCCACGCCGGAGGTCACGTCCCCGCGCGACGTGGTGGTCTGGGACAAGGCGGGGGAGCGGGTGATGGAGGAGGCCGCCGAGCGGGCTGCCACCGTGCCCGGCGCGCCCCGGATCCAGCTGTACAAGAACAACGTCGACGGCAAGGGTGCGAGCTACGGCACGCACGAGAACTACCTGATGTCGCGGCAGACCACGTTCCCGTCCATCGTCGCCGGGCTCACGCCGTTCTTCGTCACCCGCCAGGTCGTCTGCGGTGCCGGGCGGGTCGGGCTCGGGGCCACCGGCGACGAGGCCGGGTACCAGATCGCCCAGCGCAGCGACTACATCGAGGTCGAGGTCGGCCTGGAGACCACGCTCAAGCGCGGCATCATCAACACCCGCGACGAGCCGCACGCCGACGCCGACAAGTACCGCCGTCTGCACGTCATCATCGGCGACGCCAACATGAGCGAGTACTCCACGCTGCTCAAGACCGGCACCACGGCGCTCGTGCTGGACATGATCGAGGCCGGGGTCCGGTTCGACGAGCTGCGCCTGTCGGAGCCGGTGCGCTCGGTCCACCGGCTCAGCCACGACCCCACCCTCAAGACGCTGGTCGAGCTCACCGACGGTCGGAAGATGACCGGCCTCGACGTGCAGCGGGCGTACTTCGAGAAGGCCCAGAAGCACGTCGAGAACACCCTGGGCGCCGACGTCGACGACGCCACGGCCGAGGTGCTCACGATCTGGGGCGAGGTGCTCGACGCGCTCGCCCGCGACCCCATGGAGTGCGCGGACCGGCTCGACTGGCCGGCCAAGCTGCGCCTGCTGGAGGGCTACCGCGAGCGCGACGGCCTGAACTGGAACTCCGGACGCCTCGCGCTGGTCGACCTGCAGTACACCGACGTGCGCATGGCCAAGGGCCTGTACAACCGCCTCGTCGCGCGCGGGTCGATGAAGCGCCTCGTGGCCGAGGACGACGTCGTCGCGGCGATGCACCGCCCGCCCGAGGACACCCGCGCCTACTTCCGCGGCCGCTGCCTGGAGCGCTACCCCGCCGAGGTCGCCGCCGCGTCGTGGGACTCCGTGATCTTCGACCTCGGTCGCGAGTCGCTGGTGCGGATCCCCACGCTCGAGCCCCTGCGTGGCACCCGCCGGCATGTCGGGGAGTTGCTGGATCGATCCCGCACCGCCGAGGAACTGGTCGAGGCGCTCACGCGCGGCTGACACGGACCGCCGCGCTCGCCGCGCCCACCCGCCCGGTCGCAAACCCGGGCGTGTCGCCGATCCGCTAGGTAGTGTTCACCTACACCGATCCGGTGCGCCGCGTACATCGCTGCGGCGGCCGGGCAGGCGCGAGGAGGATTCACGATGTCGCAGGAGCAGACCAAGCGTCAGGGCGGGGGCGGCGGCGACGACGAAGACGGTGCCGACGCCGCTGCGGCAGGCCAGGAGCGGCGTGAGAAGCTCGGCGAGGACGTGGACACCATCCTCGACGAGATCGACGACGTGCTCGAGGAGAACGCCGAGGACTTCGTCCGAGCCTACGTGCAGAAGGGCGGCGAGTAGCCGCACGGCGTAGGCACGTCGGCACCACACCTGCACCACCTGCATCGCGCCCGCGCGGAGAGAGGCTCACACCTGACCATGACGTTCCCCGAGCGTCCGCCCCTCGGCGTGCCCACCGGCCTGGGCGCGTACCTCGCGCCCGGCGTCACGTCGTTCACCGACTTCGTCGCCGCCACCGCGCCGCACCTCCTGCCGGGCCGGGTCCCGGCGGGTGCCATGCCGCCCTCCGGCGCCATGGGCGCGCTCGACGTCGCCCACGGCACCACGATCGTCGCGCTCACGTTCTCCGAGGGTGTGGTGATCGCCGGTGACCGGCGGGCCACCCAGGGCAACGTGATCGCCCAGCGCGACATCGAGAAGGTGTTCCTCACCGACACGTACTCGGCGGTCGGTTTCGCCGGCACGGCCGCCAACGGCCTGCAGCTGGTGCGGCTGTTCAGCGTCGACCTGGAGCACTACGAGAAGACCGAGGGCGTGTCGCTCTCGCTGGACGGCAAGGCCAACAAGCTCGCCGGCATGGTCCAGGCCAACCTGCCGGCGGCGATGCAGGGCTTCGTCGTGGTGCCGATCCTCGTCGGCTACGACGTCGACGCCGCGCCGGCACAGGCGGGCCGGATCATCACCTACGACGCCGCGGGCGGGCGCTACGACGAGCTCCTGGGCTACCACGCCATCGGGTCCGGCTCGGTGTACGCGAAGTCCGCGCTCAAGAAGCGCTACGACCCGAACGCCGACCTCGCGGGTGCCGTCCGCGCCGCCGTCGAGGCCCTCTACGACGCCGCCGACGACGACACCGCCACCGGCGGACCCGACCTCACCCGCCGGATCTTCCCCGTGGTCGCGAGCATCACCGGCCCGGACGGTGCGGTGCGCCGGCCCGAGGAGGAGATCGAGGCGATCGCGCGCGATGTCGTCGCCGGGCGCACCGAGAACCCAGGGGGATGACGAGTGCCCCGGACTAGCGTGATCCGCTCCCTCTCGACGCACCAGGAGTTCCTCCCGTGACGATGCCGTTCTACTCGTCGGTCGACCAGCTCCTGCGCGACCGCTCCGAGCTGGCACGCAAGGGCATCGCCCGCGGCCGCAGCGTCGTCGTGCTCACCTACACCGGCGGCGTGCTGTTCGTCGCCGAGAACCGCTCCACGGCCCTGCACAAGGTCTCGGAGATCTACGACCGCATCGGGTTCGCCGCGGTGGGCCGCTACAACGAGTTCGACAACCTGCGCACCGCCGGCATCCGCCACGCCGACCTGCGCGGCTACACCTACGACCGCCGCGACGTCACCGGGCGCGGGCTCGCCAACGGCTACGCCCAGCTCCTGGGCACGTCCTTCGTCGAGCAGCAGAAGCCCTACGAGGTGGAGCTGTGCCTGGCCGAGGTGGGCACCGACCCCGGCTCCGACCAGCTCTACCGGATCACCTACGACGGCTCCATCACCGACGAGCCGCAGTTCGTCGTGATGGGCGGCACCACCGAGCCGATCAGCACGAAGCTCAAGGAGACCTACCGCAGCGGTCTGGAGCTGGGTGCGGCGATCGGGATCGCCGTGGAGGCCCTGCAGTCGGGCACGGGCACCAACGGTGGCAACCCGGAGGTGATCGCGGTCGGGGCGCTCGAGGTCGCTGTGCTCGACCGCACCCGCACGCGGCGCACCTTCCGCCGCATCACCGGCACCGCGCTGCTCGACCTGCTCCCCGAGGCCAACCGGGCCGTGAGCGGCGGCCCGCGGGCCGAGGTGGGCGGCGACGACGCCCCGGCGGGCAGCGGAGCGGTGAACGACGCCGGAGACAAGGACACCTGAGCGGCCCACGTTCCGAGCTCTTTCCACCGGACCTTCGAGGCGGAGCGTTGACCTCGACCGGGCTTCAGGTTGCATCCTGGGTGCATGGCCGTCCAGTTGAACCACACCATCGTCCTCACCCATGACAAGCGCGCCGGTGCCGAGTTCGTCAGCGACGTGCTCGGCCTGCCCGAGCCGGGCACGTTCGGCCCGTTCGCCGTCGTGGAGCTGCAGAACGGCGTCAGCCTCGACTACATGGACGTCGACGGCGACATCGCCGTCCAGCACTACGCGTTCCTGATCACCGAGGCGGAGTTCGACGCCGTGGCCGCGCGGCTGCGCGAGCGCGGGCTACCGACATGGGCCGATCCCGGCCGTCGGACGCCGGGATCCAACACCAACGACGGCGGGCGCGGGCTCTATTTCGACTCGCCGGAAGGGCACAACCTCGAGGTGCTCACGGTCCCGTACGGGGGCTGACGGCGCCGCGGCGCTGCCGCGCCAGCGCGAGGAGCCTCGCGAGCACGACCACCGTGCCGGCGGCCGCCAGCACCTCGGCCGCCACGAGGGCCGTGGGCCACACCTGCCCGAGATCCCGGAACGTGGCGCCGCCGACGAGGGGTTCCGCAGCGCGTGGCAGCACGGCGAGCAGCGGCAGCGGCAGTAGGTAGGGGACCAATCGCAGAGCGGGTCGACCCGGCCGGTCACCGGCCCGGCGCCGGGCCCACCTCCGGGAGCGCAGCACCGCCCAGGCGGCGGCGAGCATCGCCCCCACGGCTGCGGCGGCGAGGAGCAGCTCGACGAGGAACGCCAGCGGCGGGCCCGGACCGGCGGGCGGGGCGCCGCGGGTGAGGGCGACCAGGTCGTCCGCCAGGGCGTCCACCTCGCTGAGGCCGTCGCCGGCCCCGCCGTCCAGCGGCTCCCGGCTGTTCGCCAGCACCGCGACGCCGTAGCGGGTGTCGGGCAGCAACACGAGCGTCGCCGACGCGGTGGCCGTCCGCCCGCGCAGCACCAGCTCCGGCGGCCCGACCCCGCCGGAGCTGTCCTCCCAGCCGAGCTGCTGCACCTCGCGCAGCCCGGGACCTGCCATCACCGTGCGCAGACCCCAGCCGGCGTTGAAGTTCAACCAGGTGGCGACGTCCTCCGCGGGGCTGACGATGCCGCCCGAGCCGTCGACGAACCGGTCGGGCTCGGGCTGCGGCCGGCTGATCCCGAGGAACCGCTGGTGCCCGTCCACCAGGCCGGGCACCAGATCCCGGGAGCCGGCAACCGCCACGGTGGCGTGCATGCCCACCTGGAAGAGCACGCGGTCCCAGAGGACCGTGTCGAACGGGCGCTGCGTGCGTACCTCCAGGAGCCGGGCAGCCACCCAGTACCCGGGCTCGCTGTGCACGCGCCCCTCTCCGGGCGCGCCGACGAGCGTGACGTCGCGCAGCCCGGCCACGGCCTCCTGCAGCGATCTGGGGCGGCCCTCGGGTGCGTCGTGCACGGCGGGCAGGCCGGAGGTGTGATCCAGCAGCTGGCGCACGGTGATCTGCGCCGATCGCGGGTCGGCCGTCGTGAACTCGGGCAGGTGCTCCACGACGGGATCGTCCAGCCGGACGAACCCCGGCCCGGCCAGCTGCGCCAACGCCATCGCGGTGAACGACTCGGACACCTCGCCGAGCCATATCGGCGTCTTCTCGGTGACGGGCTCACCGCGGGAGTCGTGGCCGTACCCGCCGACGTGCAGCACCCGCCCGTCGTGGACCACAGCGATCGCCGCGCCCGGCAGCCTGGTCGGCCCGATGTGCGCGCGCACGACCTCGGCGATCGTCGCCGCGTCCGGTTCTCCGGGTTCGGCCGCCGCCGCCGGGGCGGCGAGCCCGCCGAGGAGGCACACCCCCGCCGTGATCCCGGCGAGGACGCCCACCCTCGTCATCCGAGGAACGGCCGGTCCCGGCCGCTCCAGTTGTCCTCGTGGCGGCGGTAGACCGGCACCCGCTGCTCGGCCACCCGGAACGTGAAGCGCCCGGCCTGCTCGACCACCTCGCCGTCGGTGGCCAGCATGCCGGGCACGGAGAGCTCCACGTCGAGCTCTCCGACCTCGCGCTGGTGGTACACCCGGCTGTGCCCGAGCGCCCCGAGCAGGAGCGCGACCACGCCCCGCAGGCGGGAGAACCGGATGTCGGCCCGCAGCCACCGCACGTCGAGCAGACCGGTGTCGAGCGACGGCCGCCATGCGGGCACCATCCCCCGCGGGTGGTAGGGCCCGTTGCCGACGAACAGCAACCAGACCTCCAGCCAGCGGCCGTCCACCTTGATCCGCACCGGCTCTGCCCGGCGCAGCACCACGACGAGCGCCGCGGCGAACGCGGGCCACTTGCCCCAGCGGCCCTGCCACTGCTCCCGCAGCCGCACCAGGTCCGGGTACGAGCCGAGGCTCGCGGTGTTGAGGAAATAGCGGCGGCGCACCACGGTGTCGGTTCCGGGGTCGGCGCCGTGGCCCGGGTGGACGTCCACCATCCCCAGGTCGACGGCGACGGCCTCGCCGGCGCCGGTGGCGTCCACCGCCTCCTGCATGTCGTAGACGCCGACGTCGCGGGCGAAGTGGTTGAGGGTGCCGGTGGGCACCACCACGAGCGGCAGGTGACGGCGGCCGGCCACGGTGGCGGCGGCGGCCACCGACCCGTCCCCGCCGGCCACGCCGATGGCCTGCACCCACCTCCCGCGCTCGGCGACAGCGGCTTCGAGCTGATCGTCGATGTCCTGGTCCGGCGTGGCCCGCACCACGACTGCGGCCGGCAGCGCCTTCTCCAGCTCGGCGGCCGGGTCGTAGTTCGGGTCGCCGGAGCGCTGGTTGGACACGAGGACCAGGCCCTCGCCGTCGGGCAGCCCGGGCACGGCGTCCAGCGGCCGGGCCCTCGCCTCATCGGTGCGCCGCACCGGCCACCAGCGGCGGGTGGCGAGCGCGATCCCGCTGCCGAGCGCGGCTCCGGCCAGCACGTCGGAGGACCAGTGCACGCCGACGTGCACCCGCGAGTAGGCCACCGACGCGGCGAGCGGGGCGACGGCGAGCCCCAGCTTCGGGCTCTCCAACGCCACGGCCGTGACGAACGCGGCCGCGGACGCCGCGTGCCCGGACGGGAACGACGACGACGTCGGAGGGTTGCGGAGGGTCTGGTAGGCGGGTAGCTCGGCCGCAGCCGGCCGCCGGCGCGGCAGGATCGGCTTGAGCAGCCCGTTCGCCGTGGCGCTCGCGCCCGCGATGGCCAGCACACCGCGGGCGGCGGCCTTGCGGCTCGCCCCGCGCCGCGCCGCGAGCACCGCGGCCACGGTGAACCACAGCAGGCTGTGGTTCGCGGCGGTCGACACCAACTTCATGGCGGTGTCGAACGGGCTCGGCGGCATCGCCGATATCGCTCGGGACACCGCGCGATCGGCGTCGACCACCTCATCGGTGGCACGCCGGATCCAGGGCAGCACGGCTCGACACTACGCACATGGCCCATCGCCGACGGCCGGAGGAAGGACACGACACGGCCAGTCGGTCACAGGCGTAACACGAGTCGGCTCTCTCCGCTTACGCTTGGCCGATGCAGCGGCGGATCTACGGCGTCGAGACCGAGTTCGGGGTCACGTGCACCTTCCACGGGCAGCGGCGTCTATCACCTGACGAGGTGGCCCGCTACCTGTTCCGAAGGGTCGTGTCGTGGGGGCGTTCGTCGAACGTCTTCCTTCGCAACGGGGCCCGGCTGTACCTGGATGTCGGCAGTCACCCCGAGTACGCCACGGCGGAGTGCGACTCGCTCGCGCAGCTCGTCTCCCACGACAAGGCGGGGGAGCGGATCCTCGAGGACCTCCTCGTCGACGCGGAACGGCGGCTGGTCGACGAGGGCATCGGCGGCGACATCTACCTGTTCAAGAACAACACCGACTCGGCGGGCAACTCCTACGGCTGCCACGAGAACTACCTGGTCGCCCGGGCAGGGGAGTTCTCGCGGATCGCCGACGTGCTGCTGCCCTTCCTCGTCACCCGGCAGCTGATCTGCGGGGCCGGGAAGGTGCTGCAGACCCCACGTGGCGCCGTGTACTGCCTGTCGCAGCGGGCCGAGCACATCTGGGAAGGCGTCTCCAGCGCCACCACCCGGTCGCGCCCGATCATCAACACCCGCGACGAGCCGCACGCCGACGCCGAGCGCTACCGCCGCCTGCACGTCATCGTCGGCGACTCCAACATGTCCGAGGTCACCACCCTGCTCAAGGTCGGTTCGGCCACGCTCGTGCTGGAGATGATCGAGGCGGGCGTGCAGTTCCGCGACTTCACCCTCGACAACCCGATCCGCGCCATCCGCGAGATCAGCCACGACCTCACCGGCCGCCGCACCGTCCGGCTCGCGGGCGGGCGTGAGGCGAGCGCGCTGGACATCCAGCGCGAGTACCACTCCAAGGCCGTCGAGCACGTCCGCACGCGTGGCAGCGCCGACCCCACCATCGCGCGCGTGCTCGACCTGTGGGGCCGCACGCTCGACGCCGTCGAGAGCCAGAACCTGTCGTTGATCGACCGCGAGATCGACTGGGCCATCAAGCACCGGCTCGTCGAGCGCTACCGGGAACGCAACAACATGGATCTCGCCAGCCCGCGGGTGGCCCAGCTCGACCTCGCCTACCACGACATCCGCCGCGGCCGAGGGCTCTTCGACCTGCTGCAGCGCAAGGGCATGGTCGACCGCGTCACTGACGACGGTGAGATCGAGGCGGCCAAGGACACGCCGCCGCAGACCACCCGAGCCAAGCTGCGCGGCGACTTCATCGCTGCCGCGCAGGCCGCGGGGCGGGACTTCACGGTCGACTGGGTGCACCTCAAGCTCAACGACCAGGCCCAGCGCACCGTGCTGTGCAAGGACCCGTTCCGGGCCGTGGACGAGCGGGTGGAGCGCCTCATCGCGTCCCTGTAGGGGTCCAGTCCCACCGGTCGGCCACGCGCCGGAGGCGCTCGGTCGTACGATGCCGTGGTGTCCTCTGCCCGGGCCGAGCGGCTGGTGAACCTGGTTCTCTGCCTGCTGTCCACCCGGCAGTTCCTCACGGCGGAGCGGATCCGGCAGATCGTGCCGGGGTACGCCGACGCGCGGGGTGACGAAGCGTTCTTCCGCATGTTCGAGCGGGACAAGGCCGAGCTGCGTGAGCTCGGGGTTCCGCTGGAGACCGGGCGACGCTCCACCTTCGACACCGTCGACGGCTACCGGATCGCCCGCCAGGACTACGAGCTGGCCGAGATCCACCTCGAACCCGACGAGGCCGCCGCGGTGGCGCTGGCGGCGCGGCTGTGGGACTCCCCCGAGCTGGCGATGCCCGCGCACAGCGCGCTGGTCAAGCTGCGTGCCGCGGGGGTCGAGGTCGACGAGGAGCAGGGGCGGGTGCAGCCGCGGGTGCGCGCCACCGACCCGGCGTTCGCCCCGCTGCTCGCCGCGGTGCGGGCCGGGCAGGCCGTCACCTTCGACCACCAGCGCGGCGGCGTGGGTGGGCCGGTGCAGCGTCGCACGGTGGAGCCGTGGGGCGTGGTGTCCTGGCGGGGGCGCTGGTACCTGTGCTGCTACGACCGCGACCGCGCAGCGCCCCGCTGCTTCCGGATCTCGCGGATCATGGAGCCGGTCACACCGGTGGGACCGGCCGGCGCGGTGCAGGTGCCCGAGGGTGTCGACCTGATGGGGATGGTCCGCCAGGGCGTGGATCCGCCGCCGGCGAGCGACACCGCGCGGGTCTGGATCGCCGACGGCCGTGCACACGGGCTGCGTCGCCTCGGCCGGGTCGTCGGCAGGCACACCCACGCCGGCCGGGCGGGCGACGAGGTGGAACTCGACGTGCGCAGTCTCGAGACCCTCGCCCGCTGGGTGGCCGGCCACGGCCCGGACGTCGCCGTGCTGGGCCCGCAACGCCTCGCCGCGGCCGTGCGGGCGAACTGGGTGGCGTCGGTGGCGGCGCACACCGAGCCGCTGGCGCGGACGACATGAGCGAGCGTGCAAGCGGGTCGACGGCACGGCGCCTGCGCGTCGCGTCGTTCCCCGACGGGCCGGCCGAGCGGTGAGCGGCGGCGTCACCGAGCGACTGCCGCGGCTGCTCTCGCTGGTGCCCTACCTGCTCGCGCATCCGGGCATCCCGGTCGCGGAGGCGGCCGCCGACTTCGGGATCTCCGAGCGGCAGCTGCGCCGCGACCTGGAGCTGCTCTGGATGTGCGGCCTGCCCGGTTACGGCCCCGGCGACCTGATCGACCTGTCCTTCTCCGGCGACACCGTCACCGTCACCCACGATGCCGGGATGCGCCGCCCGCTGCGGCTCACCACCGCGGAGGCCACGGCCCTGTTGATGGCGCTGCGCACGCTCGCGGACGTCCCGGGCGTCGCCGACACCGAGGCCGTGCGGCGGGCGGCGGCGAAGGTGGAGCGCGCCGTGGGCGACGCCGGGCTCGCGGGCGTGGCCCACGACGAGCCGACCGCGGAGGAGGCTGCCACCACGGCTGCGGTGCGCGACGCGCTCGCCGCCGGGCAGGCCCTGCGGATCGTCTACTACACGGCCGGGCGCGACGCGGTCTCCCAGCGCACTATCGACCCGATGCGCCTGCTCATCGTCGACGGGCGCGGCTACCTGGAGGCCTGGTGCCGGCGCGCCGAGGGCGTGCGGCTGTTCCGCCTCGACCGGGTCGAGGACGTCGCCGTCCTCGACGAGCCCGCCGCGCCGCCGCCGGACGCCGAGCCCACGGACGTGTCGGCGGGCCTGTTCCGGCCCAGCGCGGAGCACCGGTCGGCCGTGCTGCTGCTGGAACGCGAGGCGCGGTGGGTGGCCGAGTACTACCCGGTGGACGAGGTCGTCGAGCTCGGCGACGAGCGGGTGCAGGTGCTGCTGCGCTACGCCGACCCGGCGTGGCTGGTCCGGCTCGTGCTGGGCCTCGGCGGCGGTGCGCGGCTGCTGGAGCCGCCGGAGCTGGTGGAAGCCGTCGCCGAGCGGGCGCGCGAGGCGCTCGTCGCGGTCGATGGGGAGTCCGAGGATGGGTGACATGCTGCTGGTGATGCTCACGGCCGGAGTGGGAGTCGTGCTGCTCGTGGTCCTGCTGGTGCTCGCTCTTCCGCCCGTGCGCCGGTTCGCACGCGCGAACGCGGCCTTGCGCGCGGAGGTGGCAGACCGGATGACCGTCCTGCGCGCCGTCGCGGGCGAGCGCCGGCACGGATCGCGATGAGCCGCTGCGCGTAGACTTCCCACGACTGCACACGGCGGAAGGACGAGAACCATGCCGAACCTCGGCGGCTGGGAGCTGGTGATCCTCATCGGGATCCTGGTGCTCCTGTTCGGTGCGAAGCGCCTGCCGGACATGGCCCGGTCCATCGGTCAGTCCGCGCGTGTGTTCAAGGGCGAGATGAAGGGCATGAAGAACGACGACGGGTCGAAGTCCGACGCGCCGGCCGACCCGCCCGCCACACCGGACACGAAGGCGCTCCCCGAAGTCCAGGCCTCCGGCCAGACCCCCAGCCAGGCCAAGGTCACCGAGAAGGCCACCGAGCCGTCGCGCGCGTCCCAGCCGGGCTCGGGCAGCACCTCGGCCCAGTAGTCCCAGCGCGGTGGCTCGATTCCCGCTCCGTCGGGCCGGTAAGCGGCCGAAGAGCCCCGACGGCACGATGTCGCTCGTCGAGCACCTGTACGAGCTGCGCAACCGGCTCACGGTCTCGCTCATCGCGATCGTGGTCACGTCGGTCTTCGGTTACATCTGGTTCGCCGTCCCGTTCTTCGGCCTGCCCAGCCTCGGCGACGTGCTGAAGGCTCCGTACTGCTCGCTGCCCGAGGCGTCCCGGGCCGTGTTCACCGCAGACGGATCCTGCACGCTGCTCGGCACAGGACCCTTCGACCAGTTCTCGCTGCGCCTCAAGGTCGGCGCCACCGCGGGCGTCGTGCTCGCCTGCCCGGTCTGGCTCTACGAGCTGTGGGCGTTCATCGTCCCCGGCCTGCACTCGAAGGAGCGGCGCTACGCGCTGTCGTTCGTCTCGGTGGCGTCGGTGCTGTTCGTGGCCGGTGCCGTGCTCGCCTACGCGGTGATCACCCAGGGCCTGGCCTTCCTGCTCACCATCGGCTCGGAGATCCAGACCACGGCCCTGTCGGGCGACCAGTACTTCTCGTTCGTCATCGCACTGTTGCTGATCTTCGGTGTGAGCTTCGAGCTCCCGCTGCTCGTGGTGATGCTGAACATCGCGGGCGTGATCAGCTACGCCAAGCTCAAGGCGTGGCGCCGCGGACTGATCTTCGGGCTCTTCGTGTTCGCCGCGGTCGCCACGCCCGGCCAGGACCCGATCTCGATGATGGCCCTCGCCGCCGCGCTGGTGCTGCTGTTCGAGATCGCGATCCAGATCACCCGCCTGCACGACGGGCGCCGCGCCCGGCAACGGGCCGTGGAGGGCTGGGACGAGTGGGACCCCGACGCCCCGAGCCCGATCGACACCACGCCCAGTGCGATCGACACCAATCCCAGCGTGCTCGACACCACGCCGTCGCCCGCGGAGGCCAAGCAGCGGCTCGACGACGTGACCTGACCTGACCTCTCCTCTCCTCAGGCGAGCACGTCGGTCGCCCGGTGGCCGGGCTCGATGCAGCGCGGCTCAGCTCGGCTCGCGCCATTCCGTCACCAGGTCGACCTTGCCCTCCAGGAGCACCGCCGCCGGCTGGACCCGTACCCGCCACGGGTCCAGCCGCAGGGCGGCGAATGCGGGGGAGAGCGGGCCGTCCTTCCAGGCGTGGATGATCGCCGGGTCGTAGCCGACGGGCTCCGGACCCGCGGCGAAGCGCTCCCAGACCTGGGTGCGGGTGGCGTCGTCGGTGTGCAGGGACGCGTGGCAGTGGGCCGACACGGTGTCGTGGGAGGCGTCCCAGTAGGTCACCGACGCGTACGGGTGCGCCGCGAGATGCCCCCGCTTCGTCGGGGACGGGCTGGTGGCCACCCAGCCGGTGAGGCGCTCGCCGTCCCACTCCCAGATCGGGTGCAGGACGCGGGTCCACGGCCGGCCCTGCGGGTCGACGGTGGCGGCGGTGGCCCAGACGATGCGGTGCGCGATCTCGACGAATGTGGGCGCGGTATCGGGCAGGGAGGCGCTCATCGCACGATCGTGCCATCCCCGGATCGGGCCCCCTGTGAGCGGACACTCCGGGTCGTCCCGGCGGGCATGTGGAAACCTGGAGATCGTGGCCAGCAGCCAGCCTGCTCCCGCGGATGCCTACACCGCCGCCCGGAGCCGCGCCGCACGACCCCGGCTCACCGAGTTCGTGCAGACGCTCCCGTTCGAGCTCGACGGGTTCCAGCACTCCGCGTGCGCCGCTCTGGAGGACGGCCACGGGGTGCTCGTGTGTGCCCCCACCGGTGCCGGCAAGACGGTCGTGGGCGAGTTCGCCGTGCACCTCGCGCTCGCGCAGGGGCAGAAGTGCTTCTACACGACGCCGATCAAGGCGCTGTCCAACCAGAAGTACGCCGACCTCGTCGAGCGGCACGGGGCGTCCGCCGTCGGGCTGCTCACCGGGGACCAGGCGGTCAACGGCGACGCCCAGGTGGTCGTGATGACCACCGAGGTGCTGCGGAACATGATCTATGCCGGGTCCCGGCAGCTGGAGCACCTCGGCTTCGTCGTCATGGACGAGGTGCACTACCTCGCCGATCGCTTCCGCGGCGCGGTGTGGGAGGAGGTGATCCTCCAGCTGCCCGAGCACGTGTCGCTGGTGAGCCTGTCGGCCACGGTGAGCAACGCCGAGGAGTTCGGCGACTGGCTGGTCACCGTGCGCGGCGACACCGCTGTCGTCGTCGACGAGCACCGGCCGGTGCCGCTGTGGCAGCACATGATGGTGGGCAACCGGCTGCTCGACCTGTTCGCCGGCGAGACGGCCGCGGGCGAGCTGGAGGTCGACCCGGACCTCGTCCGCCACACCAAGGAGCTGGACCGGCAGAGCTCCATGGCGCAGTGGGACCGCGGTGGGCGCGGCCGGGGCCGCACCGGGCCGCCGCGGCGCAGCGGGTTCCGCCCGCCGTCCCGCACCACGGTGATCGACCGGCTCGACCGGGACGCCCTGCTCCCGGCGATCACCTTCGTGTTCAGCCGCGCCGGGTGCGACGCGGCCGTCGGCCAGTGCGTGCGGTCGGGGCTGCGGCTCACCACCGAGGACGAAGCGGCGGAGATCCGGCGCACGGTGGACCGGCGCACCGTCGAGCTCCCCCAGGCCGATCTCGCCGTCCTGGGCTACTGGGAGTGGCGCGAGGCGCTGGAACGCGGCATCGCCGCGCACCACGCCGGGATGCTGCCCGCGTTCAAGGAGACGGTGGAGGAGCTGTTCGTCCGAGGGCTGGTGCGGGCGGTGTTCGCCACCGAGACCCTCGCCCTGGGGATCAACATGCCGGCCCGCACGGTCGTGCTGGAGCGGTTGGTCAAGTACAACGGGGAGTCCCACGCCGAGCTCACACCCGGCGAGTACACGCAGCTGACGGGCCGGGCGGGCCGGCGGGGCATCGACGTGGAGGGGCATGCCGTCGTCGTCTGGCAGCCGGGGGTCGACCCCGAGCAGGTGGCCGGGCTCGCCTCCACCCGCACCTACCCGCTGCGCAGCTCGTTCCGCCCCGGCTACAACATGGCCGTCAACCTCGTGGGCCGCCTCGGCGCCGAAGCCGCGCGGGAGCTCCTGGAGCTGTCGTTCGGGCAGTTCCAGGCCGACCGGTCGGTGGTGGGCCTGGCCCGCCGGATCGACCGCAACGTCGAGGCACTCGCGGGCTATGCCAAGTCGATGGAGTGCCACCTCGGCGACTTCCAGGAGTACGCCACGCTGCGCCGGCGCGTGGCCGAGCGGGAGAAGGCGCTGTCGCGGCGAGGGGTGGCGGAGCGGCGCGAGGCGGCGGCCGACTCGCTGCGCGCGCTGCGCCCCGGCGACGTGATCGCGGTGCCGGGCGGCCGGCGCGCCGGGCTCGCGGTGGTGCTCGACCCCGGGGTCGACGCGGACGGCGACCCCCGCCCGCTCGTGCTGAACGAGGACCGCTGGGCGGGCCGGCTCTCGCCCGCCGACTTCCCGGCGCCCGTCGAGCCGCTGGGCCACATGCGGCTGCCCAAACGGCTGGACCACCGGGCCCCGCGCGTGCGCCGGGACCTGGCGTCGTCGCTGCGCAACACGGGGATCGTCGCGCCGCCGACCCAGCGGCGGAGGGCGCGCGGCGGCGCGGTCGACGACCCGGAGCTCGCCACCCTGCGCCGGGCCCTGCGCGCCCACCCGTGCCACGGGTGTGACGATCGCGAGGCCCATGCCCGGTGGGCCGACCGGCATGCCCGGCTGGAGCGGGACACCGAGCAGGTGCGGCAGAAGGTGCGCGCCACCACCCACTCGCTCGCGCGGGCGTTCGACCGGATCCGGGCGCTCCTGGCCGAGCGCGGCTACCTCGACGGCGAGCACGTCACCGAGAACGGCGAGCGCCTGGCGCGGCTGTGGGGCGAGTCCGACCTGCTCACGGCGGAGTGCCTGCGACACGACGCCTGGGACGGCCTGGAGCCGGCCGAGCTGGCCGCCGTCGTGTCGGCGTTGGTCTACGAGTCGCGCCGGGACCACGGGCCGATGCCGCGGGTGCCGTCGGGCGCGGTGTCCGACGCGCTCGCGCAGACCGTGCGCCTGTGGGCCGAACTGGAGGGCGACGAACGCCGGCACAAGGTCGAGCGCACGCGCGAGCCGGACCTCGGCTTCGCATGGCCGATGCACCGCTGGGCCCGCGGGGAGTCCCTCGCCGCCGTGCTCACCGCGGCCGAGCAGAACGGGGTGGAGCTCTCGGCGGGCGACTTCGTGCGGTGGTGCCGGCAGGTGCTGGACCTCCTCGACCAGGTTGCCGCGGTCGCGGGGCGCAAGAGCGGGGTGGGCCGGGCTGCGGCGTCGGCCATTGCGGCGATTCGCCGCGGCGTGGTCGCGGTGGGTACCGGATGACGGGGCGAGGGCGACCGGCTCTGTGCCCGCTACTTGCCCTGTGCTTTGATCGCCCGACCGCACGTCTCCAGGGGGAAGGCCCGCGATGAGTACGCCACAGGGACCGCAGCCACCACACGGTGCGCCGCAGCAGCCCGCCGAGCAGGGCGGGTGGGGCCAGCAGCCCTCCGGCGGGTGGGGGGCCCCGCAGGAGGAGCAGCAGGGGCCCGGCGAGGAGACCCGCGCCGTCCCGCAGCAGGGGTGGAGCGCACCCGAAACGAGCGAGGTGCCGCAGCAGGGCGCGCCCGAACCCGCGGCTGAGCCCGCCGGGGGCGAGAACGGCGAGGTCGACCTGTTCAAGTCGACCGACGACGCGGCGCCCGAGCAGCAGCAGGCGAGCGACGCCGGGGAGGCCACCACGGCCGTCCCCGCACACGGCGGGCAGCAGGGCTGGAACGCCGACGAGACCAGCGTGGTGCCCCAGCAGCCCGGCGAGCAGCTGGCCGACGCGGGACAACAGCAGGCGTGGGGGCCTGCTGACCAGACCCAGGTGTCGTCGCCGTACGCCTCGCCCGAGCAGCACTACGGTGCCCAGCCCGGTCAGGCCCAGCCCGGTCAGGCCCAGCCCGGTCAGGCCCAGCCCGGCCAGGCCCAGCCCGGCCAGGCCCAGCCCGGCCAAGCGCAGTCCGGTCAAGCGCAGCCCGGTCAGCAGCACCCGCAGCACACGCAGCCGCAGCAGGCGCACCCCGGGCAGTCGCCCTCGCCGTACGCGCCTCCGGGGCAGCAGCAGGCGCCTTACAGCGGCCAGCAGGGTCCGTACGGGGCGGCGCAGCCCGGCTACGGCCAGCCGCCCTACGGTCAGCAGGCCTACGGCGCCCAGCCGGGTCAGGCGAGCCAGTCGGGTCAGGCGTACGGGCAGCAGCCCACCCAGCAGTTCGGGCAGCCGCAGTTCGGCCAGCAGGGCCAACCGGGCCAGCCGGGGCAGCAGGGGCAGTACGGCCAGGGTCAGTACGGCCAGCCGGGCCAGCAGCAATACGGGCAGGCCGCCTACGGCCAGCAGCAGGCCGGGCAGCAGTCCCCGTGGGCGGGGCCGCAGGGTGCGGGGCAGCAGCCCGGCTGGGGTCAGCCCGGTTCCGGCCAGCAGCCCACCCAGCAGTGGGGCGGCCGTCCGGACGGCCAGCAGCAGTGGGGGCCGGGCTACCCCTCGCAGGCCGGGGCACCCGGCGCGGGGGGCGCGAAGGGCCGGATGCCGCTGATCATCGGTGCGGTCGCGGTGGTGGTCGTGCTCGCCGTGGTCGGCGTGCTGGGCTTCGTCAGCCCCGGTTTCTTCAACTCCCGGGTGCTGGACGCCAACGCCGTGCAGGACGGGGTGCAGCAGGTCCTGACGCAGGACTACGGGCTCGAGGTCGAGTCGGTCACCTGCCCCGAGGGGCAGCAGGTCGTGCCCGATGCCACCTTCGAGTGCACGGCCGTGGCCGACGGTGAGCAGGTCGCCGTGCCGATCAAGATCACCAGCCCCGAGGGCAACTACGAGGTGGGGCGGCCGGCTTGACGCTGACGCAGGCCGTCCAGCTGCTCGAATCCGGCGAGCTGCGTGCCGCCCACACGCTGTTCGCCGCCGCGATCCACCGCCCGCCGGCCGACGATGCCGGTTGGGCCGCGTCCTCGGCTCTGTACAGCCCCGGCCGCACGTTCGGGGTGCACGCGGAGGGCGGCCTGGTCGCCACCGCCACCTCGTTCCCGAGCGCGGTCGCGGTGCCGGGCGGGGCGGTGCTGCCGATGACCGCGGTCACCCGCGTGGGCGTGCGCGCCGACCACACCCGCCGCGGCCTGCTGACCGCGATGATGCGCGCCCAGCTGCACGACGCCGCGGCCCGCGGTGAGCCGCTCGCGTCGCTGCGGGCCAGTGAGGCCAGGATCTACGGCCGTTTCGGTTACGGGGTGGCCACCCGCGGCCGGCATGTGCGGGTGCGGTCCGACCCGGCCCTCTTCCGGCCCGAGGCCCCGCGGGGCGGGTCGGTGCGGCTGCTGGCGCGGGGCGAGATCGTGCCGGTGCTGCGGGAGGTGCACGCGCGGATCGCGCTGCGGCGCCCGGGCGGCATCATCCGCACCGACGGCTGGTGGTCGGCGGTGGTGGGCCGGCGGGTGGACGCGGACCGTGCGCACGTGTTCGCCGCGGTGCACACCGGCCCGGACGGTGATGACGGGTTCGCCCTGGCCTTCCTCGGCGACGCCCCCGGCTTCACCGAGCGCACCCTCGACGTGTCCGACCTGCACGCGGCCGACGTGGCCGCCACCGCGGCGCTGTGGCGGTTCCTGCTCGGCATCGATCTGGTCGAGGCCGTGGGCGCCCACCTGCGCCCGCTGGACGAGCCCCTCGAACTGCTGCTGACCGACCCGCGCGCGTGCGCCGTGACCGGCAACGGCGACGAGACCTGGCTGCGGATCGTGGACGTGCCGGCCGCGCTCGCGGCCCGTGGCTGGGGCCCGGCGGAGCCGGTGCTGATCGCCGTGCACGACGACCTCCTGGTGGCCAACACGGGCGTGTACCGGATCGCCGGCGGGTCCGCGGAGCGTGTCGGGCCGCTCGGCGCGACGCGGCCGGACCTGGAGTGCACGGTGGCGGGGCTCGCGATGGCCTACCTCGGCGACCGCAGCCCGTCCGAGCTGGTGGCGAGCGGCTGGTGGACCGCGCCGGACGCCACCGCGGTGCCCCGGGCCGACGCGGCGTTCGCGACGGCCGGGACACCGTGGTGCGGCACGTTCTTCTGACCTGTCAGTCGAGCTTCGCGAAGAAGCTCCGGATGTCCCCGGTCAGCAGGTCCGGCACCTCCATCGCGGGGAAGTGGCCGCCGCGGTCGAACTCCGACCAGTGGGAGACCGCGCCGGCCGGGTCGACGAGGCCGCGGATCGTGTCGTCGCCGGCGAACACGGCATAGCCGGTGGGCGGGCCCGCCGGCCACTCCTGCTCACCGCCCTGCCGCGCGGCGATCTCGCGGTAGGCCTGCATGCCCTCGTAGACGGCGTGGGCTGCCGGTCCACTTTCGTGGACCTCTCGCGCAACGGCTCGAAGCAGTACTGCACCCGAACCTGCGCGCATCGCGCCAGCGCCGCGGCCTACCAGAGCAGGCAGAGCCCGCGCTGAGCGTCGGGCGCTCGCGCCGCTCACAACGGGCTGAAGCCGACTGTCCCGACAAGGCACATTCCGCCCCTCAGAGCTGAAGCGACACGACGAACAACCATGGCAGCGAGCAGTTGTTCTCATACTAAAATCGATAGAACTACGATTTACGATAGATTCTACTCATGCCAAGCTTGAGGGCGTTCGAGTGCCTGCTCGCAGCCGCTGATCTGGGGTCGGTGACCCGCGCCGCGCGGCACCTCCATCTCTCGCAACCCGCGATCTCGCATCAGCTGGCAGCTCTCGAACGAGAAGCCGGCACTGCACTCCTGGCCCGCGACCGCCGCGGCGTGCGCCTCACCGCCGCTGGGCGCGCAGCGCTGCCCGAGGCGCGTCGGGCCGTGGCCGCGGCCGGCGACGCCATCCGGCTGGCCCGCGCAGTCGGGCAGGGAGTCGGAGGCATTGTCCGGGTGGTGTGCGCGCAGAGCCTCACGGTGGCATTGCTGGCGCCCGTACTGGCCCGCTGGAACCTCGACCGCCCCGACGTCGTGATCTCCCTCCGGGAGAGCACAGACCCGGAAACCGCCTTCGCCATGCTGGAGTCCGGCGAGACCGACCTCCTGCTGTTCCCCGAGCTCGGCGACGCACGGTTCGAGTCGACCACGGTCGCCGAGGAGGAGATCGTCGTAGCCCTCCCGGCACTGCACCCACTCGCCTCCCGGCACGCCATCCGGCCACGGGATCTTCAAGAACAGCCGTTCGTGCACTTCACGCCGGAAAACAAGCTCGGCACGTGGATCGAGAGCCACCTCGACGATGTCGACCTGCGTGGGCCGGTAGTGGTTCGCACCGCCGTGACGACTCACGCGCCCCAGCTGGCGGCAGCAGGGCTGGGCGTGACCGTCGTTCCGGTCAGCGCCATCACCGCCGGCTTCTCAGGTGCGGTCCGACCCTTCAAGCCTCGACGGAAACGACGCCTCGTCGCCACGACCAAGACCTCGCGCGACCCACTCGCCACACAACTGGTCAGTGATCTTCGCAGCACCGGTCTGCGGGTACCGGCCGACATCGCCCAACAGCTTGCACTGGCCGAGGAATCAGCCGCCGAACTCGACCCGGAGCTTTGAGGTCGAGAGGAGTAATTCACAAATTCTATCGCGGACCTCCAAAGTATCGATGTTGTCGAGGGAATGCTCGAGGCTCGACGGTTGCTCCAGCTCACGACGCTCTCTTCGCCCACGGCGAGCGAGGGGACTTGTAGCGGCTGAAGGGGAGTCTCATGGCGCGGGTTTTCGTCACCGGCGGTTCAGGATTCATCGGCAAGGTGCTGGTACGCCGGCTCCTCGACGAGGGGAACGCGGTACGTGTTCTGGTACGCAGTGAGGCATCGGCGGCGAAGGTGTCAGCGCTGGGCGCAATGCCCGTGCGGGGCGAGTTGACCGACCCGACCACGTGGCGGGACGAGGTCGCCGGCAGCGACGTGGTGTTCCACCTCGCTGCCGAGACGGACATTGCCGCTGACCGTGAGCGTCATGAACTCGTCACGGTTCGCGGCACCCGGGCAGCGGTCGATGCGGCCCGCCACGCGCAGGTTGCACGGTTCGTCCACTGCGGGAGCGAAGCTGCGCTCCTCGCGGGCGACCCACTCGTGGATATCGACGAGACCGCGCCGCTGCGGCCGGACTCGGAGGCCGCTTACTGTGCGGCGAAGGCCGATGCCGAGAAGATCGTGCTCGGCGCGAATGCCCCGGACTTCGCCACGGTGTCGATCCGTCCGAGGTTCGTCTGGGGGCCGGGCAGCATCCTCACCGACGGCCTGGTGGCCGCAGCCGAGGCAGGGCAGTTCGCCTGGATCGAGGGTGGCCGGCACACCACCGACATCACGTTCGTCGACAACGCCGTCGAGGGCCTTCTGCTCGGATGGCACCGCGGTCGGCCGGGCCAGGCCTACTTCGTGACCGACCGGCACAGGGTCATCCTGCGTGATTTCCTGGAGACGTTGTTCGACATCCACCGCGTCGGCACACCGATTCCCGACCTGGACGCCGAGACCGCCATCCGCGAGGTCCCGGTGCCCGCTCGATGGTTTCTCGGACAGCCGTGCATTCTGCGGACAGACAAAGCCGTAGCAGAGCTCGGATACGAACCAATCGTTTCGCATGCTGCCGGCATGGACGCTGTCCGGCATCACGTTGCTCTCGCCAACGCCTGAAATTGTTCCGAGCTTTCAACCGACGAAGGAAGCACTCATCATGACAAAGATCAGCATCATCGGCCTGGGGACCATGGCCCGCACGTTGGGTGTCCGAGCCGGCGGCGCGGGTCACTACGTGCAGATCATCGGCCGTGACGCGGCCAAGGCTGCCGCGCTCGCCGCTGACCTCGGCGGGTCCGCCACCGCGAGCGCCGTCGGCGACGCCCCCACCGGCGACATCGTCATCCTCGCCGTGCCCTACGCAAGCGCGGCAGCGATCGTTTCTGAATACGGGCCGGCACTGACCGGCAAGGTCATCGTCGACATCAGCAACCCCTTCGCACACCTTCCTGACGTGTTCATCGCCGGCGACGACCCCGATGCGAAGACGACGGTCTCCTCGTTCATCGCGAGCCTCGGGCTGCGCCCGCTCGACACCGGCGACTTGACGTTCGCACACTGGCTGGAAGGCATGGGTCTGGTGATCCTCGGGCAGGGCATCCAGCACGACGACTTCTCCCTCAACATCAAGATCCTCGGCTGACCGCATATCGCGGCCCGGTTCCCTCTATCGAGAATGAGAATCACCATGGACCAAACGCTCACCGGTCGCACCGCTCTGGTCACCGGCGGGACCCGGGGCCTGGGCGCGGCCACCGTCCGCGCCCTGGCCGCGCGCGGCGCCTCCGTCGCCTTCAGCTATGTCCGCTCCAGCGCGGCCGCTGAGTCGCTGAGCCGAGAGATCCGTGCCGACGGTGGCGCGGCCGAGGGGTTCCAGGCTGACCAGGCCGATGCGGCGGCAGCCGCTGGCCTGGCTCGGCGCGTGCTGGACCGCTTCGGCTCACTCGACATCCTGGTCGCCAACGCCTCGATCGACGCCTTCGGCCGGGTCGACGACCCGCACCGGGACGAGGAACTGTTCGATCGGTTCTGGGCGGTGACCCGCGCCGGACTGATGGCCACCGTCCGGGCCGCTGCACGAGTGGTCTCCGACAACGGCCGGATCATTCTGATCGGCTCCGGCCAGGGCGTCCGGGCCGGCATGCCCGGTGTGGCCGACAACGCCGCGTCCAAAGCCGCCATCGACGGTTACACCAAGGGATTGGCTCGTGATCTCGGCGCGCGCAGGGTGACCGCGAACGTGGTGCACGCCGGACCGATGGCTACCGACCTGGCCGCCGGCAACCAGGAGAAGCTGGGGCCGTTGATCGAGCGGCTCTGCCTGCCCCGGTGGGGCACCGTGGACGAGGTCGCGGCCGCGGTGACGTTCCTCGCCGGACCGGACGCCGCATACATCACCGGTGCCTCCCTGGACGTCGACGGCGGCTACAACGCCTGACCCGAACTGACCCCGAACTGACCCCGGACCTCGAGTGGCTTCGCGGCGGCCACGGGCGGTGGTAGTCGCGCGAAAGCTCCTGACGACCACCCCTGACACGTGCGAGTGCTCGCGCTCTACCTCGGGATGCTCGACGTCGACTTCGACGTGCTCGACCCGCCGGAGCTGCGCGACGCCCTGCGGGCGCTCGGCGCCCGGTACGCCCGCGCCGCGGGCCGGTGAGGCCGCCTCGCCGGGGGTCGAGGTGGGCTCAGCGCGCGTTCTTCACCAGCGCCACGCACAGGCGCTCGATCGAGCTGCCCACGCCCCAGCGCTCCCCGAGCCGGGCGAGCCGATCGAGATCCGCCGGCTCGGCGGGCAGGGTGTCGGGGCGGTCCAGCTCGACCGGCGCGGCGAGCGCCACCCGCACCACCGGTTCGACGACGGCGAGGTAGGGCGCGGCCGCGGCCAGCTTGGTGCGCACCGGCGGGCTCAGCCGGGTGTCGGCCTTGTCGATCACGGCGGCGCGCAGCTCGGCCCAGGAGTCGAAGCGCCCGACGAGGGTGGCGGCCGTCTTGGCCCCGATCCCGGGCACGCCGGGCAGCCCGTCGGACGGGTCGCCGCGCAGCATCGCCATCTCGGCGTAGGACTCCCCGGCGCGCGCCACCGGCACGCCGTACTTCTCGGCCACCTCGACGGGGCCGAGGTGCTCGGCCTTGGCCAGCCCACGCCCGACGTAGAGCAGCCGCACCGGCACCGGCTCGTCGCGCACGATCTGCATGAGGTCCCGGTCGCCGCTCACCGCGATCACCGGGTCGGTGCGCTCGGTGGCGGCGAGGGTGCCGATCACGTCGTCGGCCTCGTGCCCCACCGCTCCGCCGGTGGCGATTCCGGCCGCCGCGAGGACCTCGAGCAGCACCGGGACCTGCGGTTCCAGGGTGTCGGGCACCTGCTCCGGGACCCCGGCCGGTGCGACGTCGGGCTCACCGGGCACCCGGTGCGCCTTGTAGGAGGGCAGCGCCTCCACGCGGAACGCCGGGCGCCAGTCGAGGTCGAGGCACGCGACCAGCCGGGTGGGCCGCCGGTCGGTGATCAGCCGCGCGACCATGTCGGTGAAGCCGCGGATCGCGTTGACCGGTGTGCCGTCCGGGCCCGTGATGGACTCGGGCACGCCGTAGAAGGCGCGGAAGTACAGGCTGGCGGCGTCCAGCAGCATCAGCGACTGCGCGGGCGGTGCGGGCGGGGTCACGCGACACAGCTTGCCGGAATACCCTCCCTCCCATGACACCGGCCGTTCCGACCGCGCTGCTCGCAGACCGCATCCGCCGTGCCGGCGAGGTGGCGGCGGCGCAGGACATCGACCTGTTGCTCGTCACCCCGGGCCCGGATCTGCGGTACCTGCTCGGCGCGTCGGGCGAGTCGCACGAGCGGCTCACCTGCCTCGTGCTGCCCGCGGCCGGTCACCGGGCCCCGCCCGCGCTGGTGGTGCCGCGGCTGGAGGCGCCGGGGTTCGCCGGGATCCCGCTCGACGAGCTCGGCATCGAGGTCGTCACGTGGCGCGACGGCGAGGACGCGCACCTGCTCGTCAGCGACCTGGGTGGCGGTCCGAGCCGGCTGGCGCTCGCCGACGCGATGCCCGCGGCGCACGTGCTGCCGTTGCGCGCGGCGTTCCCCGACGTGGAGCAGGTGCTCGCCGGCCCGGTGCTGCGCGAGCTGCGGATGCGCAAGGACGCCGCCGAGGTGGCCGAGCTGCGCGCGGCGGGCGCGGCGATCGACCGCGTCCACGCCAGGATGGGCGAGTTCCTGAAGCCGGGGCGCACCGAGGCGCAGGTCGGCGCCGACATCGCGGCCGCGATCCTCGAGGAGGGGCACACCGAGGCGGCGTTCGTGATCGTCGGGTCCGGCCCGAACGGGTCCAGCCCGCACCACGACGTGTCCGACCGGGTGATCGGGAGCGGCGACCTGGTCGTGATCGACATCGGCGGGCCGCTGCCGAGCGGCTACAACTCCGACTCCACCCGCACCTACGCCGTGGGCGGCGAGCCGGCCGGCGCCGTGCGGGAGGCCTACGCCGTGCTGCAGGACGCCCAGGAGCGGGCGGTGCTGGCGGTGCGGCCGGGTGTCACGGCCGAGCAGGTGGACGCCGCCGCCCGCGAGCCGATCACCGCCGCCGGGCTGGGCGAGCGGTTCGTGCACCGCACCGGCCACGGCATCGGTCTCGAGGTGCACGAGGAGCCCTACATCGTGGCCGGCAACGCGCTCGCACTGGAGCCGGGCATGTCGTTCAGCGTGGAGCCGGGTGTCTACCTCGACGGCGAGTGGGGCGCGCGCATCGAGGACATCGTGGTGGTCACCGAGGACGGCTGCGAGCGGCTCAACAACCGCCCGCACGACCTCGTGGTGCTCTGATACCGCGGATCCTGCTCACGGCGTCAGCCAGATGGCGGCCGCGGTCAGCATCGCCTCGACGGCCCGCCGCAAGGTCGGCGCCACGTCGGTGGGCACGAACTCGGGGGAGTGGCCGCCCGGCGCGAGGCCGGTGGCGAGGGCGGTGTGGGGCCGCGCCGGGCCGTCCGGGTAGAGCGCGGGGTCGAACCCGCCGAAGTTCCAGAACACCGACGGCACGCCGGCCACCTCGGCGAAGAGCCCGAAGTCCTCGCTGCCCGTCTTGGGCGTGGTGTCGTGGACGGATCCGGCGCCGAAGGCGTCGGTGAACGCGGTCCTGATCCGGTCCGTCGCGGCGACGTCGTTGCGCAGCAGCGGGAAACCGTTGATGGGGCTGATCTCCGGTGGACGTGGCGCGCCGGCCGCCTCGGCCTCGGCGTTGACGATGCGGGTGATCGCGGCGAGCACGCGCTCGCGGACGGCCGGGTCGAACGTGCGGACGTTGAGCTTGAGCTCCGCCTCCGCGGGGATCACGTTCTCCTTGCGGCCGGCGTGGATGGCGGCCACCGTGACCACGGCGACGTCGTTCGGCGAGACCTCCCTGGCCACGATCGTCTGCAGGCGCATCACGATCGACGCGGCCAGCACCACCGGATCGACCGTGGTGTGGGGGGCCGAGCCGTGGCCGCCGCGGCCGTACACGGTGACGCGCAGGCTGTCGGCCGCGGCCATGAACACACCGGGGCACAGGTACAGGTGGGTGCTCGGCGCCGATGTGATGTGCTGGCCGAGCGCCACGTCGAACCGCGGGAACCGCTCCAGGAACCCGTCGTCGAGCATCGCCTGCGCCCCGCTGCCGATCTCCTCGGCCGGCTGCAGGACGGCGAGCACGGTGCCCGACCAGGCGTGGCGGTTGGCCACCAGCTGCTCCACCGCACCGATCAGCGCCGTCATGTGGGTGTCGTGGCCGCACGCGTGCATCACCGGGGTCGAGATGCCGTCCGGGTCGACGCCGGTGACCACGCTGCGGTACGGGACCTTCTCGATCTCCCGCACGGGCAGCGCGTCCATGTCGGCGCGCAGCAGGACGGTGGGCCCCTCGCCGTTGCGCAGCACCCCGACGACGCCGGTCTTGCCCACGCCGGTGGTCACCTCGAGGCCCGCGGCGGCCAGGCGCGCGGCCAGGACGGATGCGGTGCGCTCCTCCTGGAACGACAGCTCCGGGTGCTCGTGCAGGTCGCGGTAGAGCAGTTCCAGGTCCGGGATGCGCTCGTCCAACCCGACGCTCAACATGTCGTACTCCCCCTGTCGATCGAGCCTGTCGATCAGTCGACGTCCACGAACACCGGGCGCGGCGCCGGGTCGATCTCGGGCGCGCGCCCCGCGTTCACCGCCGATTCGAACACACGCGCGATGGCGAGCAGCCGGTCCTCCCGCAGATGCGGCCCGACGAGTTGGAGGCCGACCGGGCGCCCGTCCGGGGTGAACGCCGCCGGGAGCGAGATCGCCGGGCAGCCGGTCATCGTGATGGCCGACGGCAGGCCCATCCACTCCAGGTAGTCCCGCATCGGGGTGCCGTCGATCGCGCGCGGGTAGCGGGTGGTGACCTCGAACGGGGCCACTTGGCAGGTCGGGGTGGCCAGCACGTCGACGGAGTCGAAGAACTCGCGCATCACGTGGAAGATCCGGGCGGCGTTGCGGTCGGCCTCGGCGATCGTGGGCCCGTCGAGCTTGGCGCCCTCCTCGATGTTCCACTGCGCGTCGGCCTTGAGCCGGCCGGGGTGCGCGGCCAGCACCGGGCCGAGCGACAGCTGCATCTTGAGCGCCCGCAGCACCCGGAACGACTCGATGGCGCCGGTCAGGTCCGGGGTGACGAGCTGCACCTCCCAGCCGTGCGCCTCCATCGCGGCGACCACCGGTTCGAGCGCGTCCCGGACCTCCCGGGCCACCACGACCCGGCCGTCGAGATCGGGCGACCAGGCCACCCGGATCGGCCGCCGGATCTCGGGAAGGGTGGCGTACGCGGCCGGGTCTGCCGGCACCGACAGGCCGGCTCGCGGATCCGCGCCGACGAGCGCGCTCATCAGCAGGGCGAGGTCGGAGACCGTGCGTGCCATCGGCCCCACCACCGCGAGCCGGCCGAACGGGTCGGGGTCCGGCCATGACGGCACCCGACCGGGCGAGGGCCGGAAGCCGACGACGTTGCAGAACGACGCCGGGTTGCGCAGCGAGCCGCCGGTGTCGCTCCCGTCGGCCAGCGGCAGCATCCGCGCGGCCAGGGCGGCGGCCGCCCCTCCGCTGCTGCCGCCCGCGGTTCGGTCGAGCGCGTACGGGTTGCGGGTGACCCCGTACACGTCGTTGAAGGTGTGCGAGCCCAGCCCGAACTCGGGGACGTTCGTCTTGCCGACCGCGATCGCGCCCGCCGCCGCCATCCGCTCGACGACGATGTGATCCTGCGTGGCCACCCGCTCGGCGAAGATCGGGCTGCCCTGGGTGTGCCGGAACCCGGCGGCCGGCACGAGGTCCTTGTGCGCCACCGGCAGCCCGTACAGCGGCCCGTGCGGTTCGTCCCTGCGGAAGGTGCGGTCCAGCTCGCGGGCTGCCGCGAGCGCCCGCTCGGGCCGGAAGTCGACGATCGCGTTGACGACGGGGTTGAGCCGCTCGATCTCCGCGATGTGCGCGGCCATCACCTCGGCGGCGGACAGCTCACCGGACCGGGTCAACCCGGCGAGCTCCACCGCGCTCCGGCGTTCCTGGGGGATCTCGTCGAACTCCACACCGCGAATCTAGTGTTGGTCTGATACAGGGATGCGGCCGCGTTTCGATCACGCCGCCGGGGAGGCCGCCGGCGTCGGCTCGAGATGAGCCCGTCCGTCGGCGCCGGCCACGCACGCCGCGGCGGCGGATCCGGAGCGCACGAACTCCCGCATGCAGCGCCCCATCTCGGCGTGCGCGGCCGCGGTGGGGTGGAACGACTCCTGGGCGAGGTGGAAACCGATGGCGTCCAGCCCGCCGTACACCAGCGCCTCCGGGGCCACGGTGATGCGCCGCTGCCACTCCTGCTTCTGCAGCGGCTTGCTGCACGCCTCGTACCCCTCGGTGGCCCGGGCCATGTCCAGGAACCGGGCGCCGGTGCGCTCGGCGACACCGTGCAGCGCGGTGGAGAGCGCCGGGAACAGCACGGTGCGGCCCCAGCCGGCGTCGGGGCGGCTGTAGGGACAGCCGGCCAGTGCCTGCAGCGGCAGCATGTGCTCGCTCACCGGGGACGCGTAGGACGCGAGCACGAGCGTGTAGTCGTCGCGGCCGTACCCGGCCTGCCGCATGGCCGACCGCACGTCCCGCACCGCCGCCTCCACCTTGGGCGCCGTGGCGGACATGCGCTCGGGCACGAGCGGGCCGAGCTTCTCGCGGCACGGGGGCTCGCGGGGGTCGATGAACGCGCGGATGCAGGCGATCCCGGTGCCGGTGAGCGCCGCGTCGTCGTTGGCGCCGATCTGCACGATCACCGTGCCGACCCGGTACCGGCCGGCGACCTCGACGAGCCGGGCCGCCTGGGACCCCTCCGTGTAGTGGGTGCCGCTCCCGAACGCGACGTCCGCCGCCTTCGCCCCCGAGCACGCCAGGTTCACCGACTCGGCCGCGAGGGCGGTGCGATGGACGTAGGCGTGCGCGGAGCGGTGGCACCAGTTGTCGTTCTCGCCGCGGGTGCCCGCCTCGTAGTCGCCCGCGCTGTCGCCGGCGGCGGCACTGTCGCCGAGCACGACCACGGCGGTGGGTGCCTGCGCCATGGCTGTGCCCGGGGCACCGAACAGGGCGAGCGCCACGGCGGCGGATGTCGCGACGAGCATGGCCAGGGAGCGTGATCGCGTCACCAGGGGGACGTTATGCGGGCTGCAGCGGCCTCACCAGGGCATTCACCGACACCAGCGATCATCGCCCCCCGCGGCGCAGCCCGCGCTCACGGGCTGCGAGTGCGGTCAGCCTTCCGGGGGTATCGCCAGGGGGAACCTCAGGGACGCCTCCGGGCGTTTCCCGAGTTCCAGGGCCGGCCGCGACGCCGACACTGGACACGAGCGGCGAGACGCGCCGCGATGTGGAAGGAGCCCAAGGTGGCATCGACCCTGACCCGCCCGCGACACGGCAAGGTCATCGCCGGCGTGTGCGCGGGCCTGGCGGACCGGTTCGGAATGAGCCCGTTCGTGGTCCGGCTGCTGTTCCTGCTGTCCTGCTTGCTGCCCGGCCCGCAGTTCGTGATCTACATCGTGCTGTGGATCATGATGCCCAAGCGCGACTACTGATCCATGCGCTAGTGCTTCCCGCCGGAGGTTCGTCGGGGGTATCGGTGGATCCAGCTTCCCGCTGGGCGTGCCGGCGGGCAGCCCTCGTACCGGGTTGTACTCGGGCTGTCCGCCGGTGCGTCCAGCGGGGAGCTGGGCCGCCGAGATCCTGGCGAACCTCCGGCGGGTAGCGCTAGACACTGCGGGTGGCCCGCACCCTGCTCCTCGGCGTCCGCCTGTTCGACCCGGCGCCGGGAGCGGGGGCTCTCGAGATCGAGGGCGAGCGGATCAGCTGGGTGGGTGGCGCCGACGCCGCGCGGGAGCGCCGGGCCGGCGCCACCGTGCTCGACCTCGACGGCGCCGTCGTCACCCCGGCCTTCGTCGACGCGCACGTGCACGCCACCGCCACCGGCCTGCTGGTGGACGGCCTCGATCTCACCGGCTGCGTGTCGGCGCAGGCGTTGCTCGACGCGGTGGCCGCGCGCGCTGCCGCCCGGCCGGGTGCGCTCGTGTGGGGCCACGGCTGGCAGGACCAGCGCTGGCCCGACGAGCTCCCGTCGCGTCCGTCCCTCGACCGGGCCGCGGCCGGCGCACCGGTCTACCTGAGCCGGATCGATGTGCACTCGGCTCTCGTCTCCTCCGCCCTGCTCGACCGGGCCCCCGGCGTGACCGGCGCCTCGGGGTGGTCCGGCACGGCCCTGTCCGGCGACGCCCACCACCGGGCCCGCCGGGCGGCGCTCGCCGCCGTCGACACCGCCACCCGCGACGCCGCGCAGGCCGCGTTCCTGGCCGATGTCGCCGCCCGCGGGGTCGCGGTCGTGCACGAGTGCGCCGGCCCGGACATCTCGTCGGCCGCCGATCTCGCCGCGCTGCGCACCCGTCCCGGACCGGAGGTCGTCGGCTACTGGGGTGAGCCGGTGCGCACGGCGGAGGAGGCCGCGGAACTGATCGCGGCCACCGGGGCCCGCGGGCTCGCCGGCGACCTCTTCGTCGACGGCTCGCTCGGCTCGCGCACCGCCGCGCTGCGCGAGCCCTACACGGACGCTCCCGGCTGCACCGGCAACCGCTACCTCGACGCCGCCGCGATCGGCGCGCACGTGGCGGCCTGCACCGAGGCCGGGGTGCAGGCCGGGTTCCACGTGATCGGCGACGCCGCCGCGGACGCCCTGCTCGCCGGGCTCGAGAACGCCGCCGCGGCGACGTCGACGTCGGCCGTGCGCGCCGTGGGCCACCGGGTGGAGCACCTGGAGATGGTGGACCCGGCACAGGCGCGCCGGCTGGCCGAGCTCGGCGTCGTCGCGAGCGTGCAGCCGCTGTTCGACGCCTACTGGGGCGGTCCGGACGGGATGTACGCCACGCGCCTCGGCGGGGCCCGGGCACACGGGATGAACCCCTTCGCCGGGCTGCACGAGGCGGGCGTCGTGCTCGCGCTCGGCTCCGACGCCCCCGTCACCCCGGTCGACCCGTGGGCCGAGGTGCGGGCCGCGGTCGAGCACCGCACGCCCGCTTCCGCGATCACCGCGGTGCAGGCTCTCGCGGCCCACACGGTGGGCGGTCACCGCGCGGCGGGAGACCGGTCCCCGCCGGCCGGGCGCCTGCTCGCCGGGGCGCCCGCGAGCCTCGCGATCTGGGACGGCGCAGGCCCGCTGGACGGCGGCCCGGGGAGCCCCCGCTGCCTGCGCACGGTGCACCGCGGTGAGCTGCTGCACGACTCCCTCGACGCGACCACGGGCGGGAGATGAACCGCCGGACGCGCTCTCGCGTATGACGGGGGTAGGAGTGCCCCGAGGTGAGGGATCCGGGTTGCGCCACGGGTCCTGGAGGTCGAGATGCTGGACAAGGACGAACGCGACGCGCTGCTCGAGATCGAGCGGCAGATCACGGCAGTGGACCCCGATCTTGCCGCCCTCCTGCGTGGTGAGCGCGGCCTCGCCGGGACCGCGACCAGGATCTGCCTGCACGCCCTGATCGGACTGCTGGTCCTGCTCGTCGTGATGCTTTTGGTCCTGGGGCTGCCGGCCGGCGCCCTGGCCGTGGCAGCGGTCGTCGCGGGCACGTGGTGGCGGTGGGGACACCACGTCGCCGCCCCGGGCGCAGTGGCGCGCGTCATCGGTCGGTATCGGCGCAGACGACCCCGCCGGTGAGCGTGCCTTCCGTCCCATGTGGGGCTCACCCCATGGTGGGGCGCCGGGAACGTCTGGCACACTCTGCGCCGTGATGGACCGGACGTACCGCGCGGGCGTGACCCTGTGCTGTCCGGGGTGCTGTCGCTGCTGTCGCAGCTGACCCCGGCCCCGTCCGTCCCGGCCGCTCCACGCGGCCCCGCACGTCTGCGAATCCCACGATGATCAGCACCCCCGACCTGCGCGGGCACACCGTCCTCGTCCTGCACGCCCACCCGGACGACGAGGCGATCTTCACCGGGATCACGCTGCGCCGCCTGGCCGATGCGGGTGCGCGCACGATCCTCGTCGTCGCCACGGCGGGCGAGCTGGGTGGCTCCCGCGTGCCGCTGCGCACGGGGGAGACGATCCCCGAGCGCAGGCTCGCCGAGCTGGAGCGGGCGGCGGAGCTGCTCGGGGTGTCGCGCCTGGCGCTGCTGGGCCGGCGCGACTCCGGCCTGCCCGGCTGGGCCGACGCGCGGCACGAGCGGGCCCTCGCGATGGCCGACCAGCTGCAGCTCGCCCGGGACGTGGCCGAGATCGCCGACGACGAGGGCGCTGCGGCGATCGTCCACGACGACGAGCACGGGATCTACGGCCATCCCGACCACCGCGCGGTCTTCCGGATCGGGGCCACCGCGGCGGAGATGCTGGGTCTCACCGGGTACCGGGTCACGGTCGACCGCGAGCACCTGCACGTGTCCGCGCGGGACCGCCACCTGATCCACGGCGCCGCCCGCGCCGCCTCCGTGCCGTTCGGGCGGGTCACCGCCGAGATCGGGCTCGCCGTCACCGGCACCGAGGAGCACCTGCAGCGCAAGCGCGCCGCGATGGTGGCGCACGAGAGCCAGATCGCCGACGAGGACGTGCCCGCGGACGGGTTCGCAGGCGCCTACGGCTACGAGTGGTACACCCGCAGCGGTGTGCCGGGCCCGCTCGACGCGCTCGGCAACGCACACCTCCTGGCCCCCGTGCCGGCCTGACCGGCCCGCAGGTCGGCTCGATCACGGGCCCCTCACACGCGACCCGTAGGCTCACGCCGTGGCCGCACCCACCGCCGAACCCGTCGCGCCCGAGCCGGGCACCCGGCCGCCCGTGGCCGGCGCGGTGCGCCGGTGGTGGAGCCTTCCTGTCGCGGCCCGGGTGGCCGGCGCGGTGGGCGGCGGCGCGCTGCTCTACCTCAGCTTCCCGCCGCGCACGCTCTGGTGGCTGGTGCTCCCGGCGTTCGCACTGCTCGGAATCGTGCTGTACGGGCGCCGCGCCCGCGTCGGCTTCGGCTACGGGTTCCTGTTCGGCATGGGGTTCCTGCTGCCCCTGCTCGCCTGGACCGGCACGTTCGTCGGATCGTTGCCCTGGGTCGCGCTGAGCGCGTTCGAGGCGCTGTTCATCGGCCTCGCCGGGGCGGGCATCTCGGTCGTCTCCCGGCTCCCCGCAGCGCCCGTGTGGGCCGCGGCCGTCTGGATCGCGGGCGAGGCCGTACGCGGGCGCCTGCCGTTCGGCGGGCTGCCGTGGGGCCGGGTCGGGTTCGGCCAGCCGGACGGGCCGCTGCTGCCCCTCGCGGCGATCGGCGGCGAGCCGTTGCTGTCGTTCGCGGCCGTACTCACGGGTCTCGCGCTCGGCGAGCTCGTACGCAGGCTCGTGCGCCGGCAGAGCCCGCGCCGGCTGGTGGCCCCGGCCGTGGTCGCCGTGCTCACGATGGTGGCCGGACCGCTCGCCGCGCTCGTGCCCGCCACCCCGAACGGGGACGACCGCACGGTCACGATCGCCGCCGTGCAAGGCAACGTGCCGCGGCTGGGCCTCGACTTCAACGCCCAGCGCCGCGCCGTGCTCGACAACCACGTGAAGGCCACCGAGCAGCTCGCGGCCGACGTGGCATCGGGGCGCGTCCCGCGTCCCGATCTGGTGATCTGGCCGGAGAACTCCAGCGACATCGACCCGCTGCGCAACCCCGACGCCGCCGCCCAGATCGACCGGGCCGCCGCCGCCGTCGGCGTCCCGGTGCTGGTGGGGTCGGTGCTGCGCAATCCGGACGGGCAGACCACCACGAACTCCGCCCTCGTGTGGGAGGCGGGCGCGGGGATCGTGGACCGCAGCGACAAGCGGCGCGTCCAGCCGTTCGGGGAGTACATGCCGTGGCGGGAGTTCTTCCGGCTGCTCTCCCCGTACGTCGACCGGGCCGGCTACTTCGTGCCGGGCGACGGCGACGGTGCCGTGGACATGGCGGGCGTGCGCGTCGGCATCGCGATCTGCTGGGAAGTGGCGTTCGACGACCTGGTCGCCGACAGCGTGGCCGCGGGCGCCGAGGTGCTCGCCGTACCCAGCAACAACGCCACGTTCGGCTTGTCCGAGATGACCTACCAGCAGCTCGCGATGTCGCGGATCCGGGCCGTCGAGCACGACCGGCCGGTGATCATCGCGACCACCAGCGGGGTGAGCGCGACGATCACCCGGGACGGCACGGTCACCGCGAGCACGCGGCAGTTCACCCCGGATGTCCTGGTCGATCGGACGCAGTTGAGGGACACCACTACGCTGGCTACCCGATGGCGATCTGCGCCCGAATGGGTGCTGGCCGCGCTGGGAGTGCTCGCGATCGGCGTGGGGGGCGTGGCGAGGCGTCGCGCGGGAATGCGCGCGGGAAGGGACGAGAATGGCTGAGCCGACAGGCCGGGTGCTGGTGGTGATCCCCACCTACCAGGAGCGGGACAACCTGGGTCCGGTCGTGGCGAGGCTGCACGCCGCGGTGCCCGAGGCCGACGTACTCGTGGTCGACGACGCGAGCCCGGACGGCACCGGCGAGCTCGCCGACGAGATGGCTGCCGCCGATCCGCGGGTCACGGTGCTTCACCGGAGCGGCAAGCAGGGCCTCGGCGCGGCCTACCTGGCGGGGTTCGCCACGGCGCTGCGCGGCGACTACCAGATCGTCGTCGAGATGGACGCCGACGGTTCGCACCCTCCGGAGGACCTGCCCGCACTGATCGCGGCGCTCGATGACGCCGACGTCGTGCTCGGCTCCCGGTACGTGCCCGGTGGCATCGTGCGCAACTGGCCGGCGCGCCGGCAGCTGATCTCCCGCGCCGGCAACCTGTACTCGCGGGTGGCGCTCGGCGTGCAGATCAAGGACATCACCGCGGGGTTCCGCGTGTTCCGCCGGCAGGTGCTGGAGGAGCTCGACCTGGACCAGATCTCGTCGCAGGGCTACTGCTTCCAGATCGACATGGCCTGGCGTGCCGTGCTGGGGGGCTTCCGGGTGCGCGAGGTGCCGATCACCTTCACCGAGCGCCAGCGCGGCGCGTCGAAGATGGACAGCTCCATCGTGGTCGAGGCGTTCTGGCGGGTCGCCTGCTGGGGTGCCGCCCGGCTGGTGCACCGCACGCCCACGGTGGTGCGCGCCGACCGGCCCGTGGCCGAGGAGCGCCATGCCCCGCCGGTTCCCGAGCGCCCGAGCGGGCAGGCCGATGACGAGGCCGTGAGCGACGGTCCGGTACGCAGGTGAGCGCCGCTCCGCAGGACGCCTCGCGCGCCTCGGCCGCGCCGCCCCGGGAGGAGCTCACCTGGGAGCTGTTCGGCAGTGCATCCCGGGAGCTCGCCGAGCAGATCGCCGCCGACGGCTACGAGGCCGACATCATCCTGTCGATCGCCCGCGGCGGCCTGTTCGTGGCCGGCGCGCTCGGCTACGCGCTGGACGTGAAGAACCTGCACGTCGCGAACGTCGAGTTCTACACCGGGGTGGACGAGCGGCTCCCGGTACCGATCATGCTGCCGCCCGTGCCCAACGTGGTGGACCTGTCCGGGGCGCGGGTGCTCGTGGCCGACGACGTCGCCGACACCGGCGCCACGCTCAAGCTGGTGCGGGATTTCTGCGCCGGCCACGTGGCCGACGTGCGCTGCGCCGTGGTGTACGAGAAGCCGCACAGCAGCGTGCAATGCGAGTACGTGTGGCGCCGCACCGACCGGTGGATCAACTTCCCGTGGTCGACGCTGCCGCCGGTGGTCACGCGCGCGGCGCAGGTGCTCGACGCCTGAAACGCACTGGGCCTGAAACACGAGAGCCGGGCCGCCCCAGGCGACCCGGCTCTTGACGTGTGAGGTCAGGCGATCTCGCGCCTGCGCTCGGCGAGCAGCTCGAGACGCTCGTTGAGGAGCACCTCCAGCTCGGCCACGGAGCGACGCTCGAGCAGCATGTCCCAGTGGGTACGCGGGGGCTTCGCCTTCTTCTGCTCGGGCTCTGCACCGTCGATGAGCCGAGAAATGCTGCCGTGCAGACGACATTCCCAGGTTGCCGGCGCCTCGGCGTCGCCCGCGAAGGGCACCTCGAACTCGTGCCCGCGCGGGCACGCGTAGCGCATCGACTGCCGCGGCGCGAGGTCGTGGTTGCGGTCCGTCTCGTAGCTGACAGCCCCGAGCCGGCTGCCACGGAGCACGCGGTCGGCCATGCGTCATCCTCCCTACCGAGGCCGAGGGAGCCTCCCTCGGCCGTCACCACCGGGTGTAACGTCTGCAGAACAGTCGTCCATTCCCGCCATTGGGGCGGAATCCGACCTGGTGTGGTCAGTCCATGCGACCACACCGGACGTCCGCCGCCCCGGTACACGAGTGTCCCGTATCCGGGGCCGCTACACACGCGGTTGTGACCTGTCAGCCAACTGTGACTTATGTCACTACCGCCTGACGTGCTGTTCACAGCAGCGCCGCCGGCCCGTTACCGCGTCAGCGCGCCGTCGGCGGTCACCGTGGGTGGACGCACCGGCCAGAGCGCCAACACGCCCGCCACCAGCACCACCAGGATGCCAGCGATCCCGGCCCGCTGTGCGTGGAAGAGCGAGACGAAGAGACCGAACAGGGTGGGCGCCAGGAACGACACCGCCCGCCCCGTGGTGGCGTACAGGCCGAAGAGCTGGCCCTCGCGGCCCGGCGGGGCCAGACGGGCGAGGAACGTGCGCGACGACGACTGCGCCGGCCCCACGAACAGCACCAGCACCAGACCGAACACCCAGAACATCAACGGTCCGGACACGACGAGCAACACCACGGCCGCCGCGATCATGGCGAGCAGCGACACCATGATCACCGGCTTCGGGCCCACCCGGTCCTCCAGGCGCCCTCCGGCCACTGCGCCCGCCGCGGCCACGACGTTGGCGGCCACACCGAACAGCAGCACGTCGCCCGCACTGATGCCGTACACCCCGACCGCGAGCACCGACCCGACCGTGAAGATCGCGGCGAGCCCGTCCCGGAACAGCGCGCTGGCGCCGAGGAAGTACACGGTGTGCCGGTCCTCGCGGTACAGCGCGGCGAGGTCGGCGAAGAGCGCCCGGTACGAGCCGATGACACCGAGGCGGGCCGCCGGTCCGGGTGCCGGTGGCGCCTCCGGCACGCGCAGGAAGAGCGGCACCGCGAACACCAGGAACCACGCCGCCGCGACGAGCGCCACCGCACGCACGTTGAACCCGTCGTCCCGGGGGAGGCCGGCCAGGCCCGCCGTGGGGCCGTCGCCCGCGACGAACCCGTAGTAGGCGATGAGCAGCAGCACGATGCCGCCGACGTAGCCCATCGCCCACCCGAACCCCGACACCCGCCCGATCGTCGCCGGGGTCGCGACCTGGCCGAGCATGGCGTTGTAGGACACCTGGGCGAGCTCCGCGAACACCGAGCCGAGCGCCAGCAACGCCAGACCGGCCCACAGGTATCCGGGATCGTCCCGGATGGCGAAGAGCCCGGCCATCGCCGCGATCGTGCAGCCGGTCCAGACGCCGGCGGAGAGCTTGCGCCGACCCGCCGCGTCGGCGCGCTGCCCGATCACCGGGGCCAGCAGCGCGATGAGCAGCCCCGCGCCGCCCATCGCGTAGCCCAGCGCCGCGCCGGCCTCCGGGCTCGCGTCACCGACCGCGTCGGTGAGGTACACCGAGAAGACGAACGTGAGGATCACGGCGTGGTAGGCGGCCGAACCCCAGTCCCAGAGCGCCCACGCCAGCACCCGGCTGCGGTCGGCGGAGGCGATCGGCGCACGCACCAACGGAGGGTAGCGGCCCTCAGGTGCCCTGCCACACACCGCGCGCGTGCAGCACGTCGCGCAGCACGTCGGGCCGGTCGGACAGCAGGCCGTCGGCGCCGATGTCGAGCAGCGCGGCCATCTCGGTGGACGTGTCCACCGTCCACACGTGCACTTCGCGACCGGTGCTGTGGGCGGCCCGCAGCAGCGCCGCGTCCACCACGGTGAGCGGACCGAAGCGCCGGGGGAGCTGGGCGAGGTCCCCCGCCGCCGGCGGCGCCCGCAGATGCCGCAGGGGGCCGGGTAGCTGGTCGAACCACGCGCGGGTGCGCAGGCCGAACGCGGCGCCCTGCGCCATCGACGTGCACAGCAGCGGCCCTGCCGCGGCCCGCGCCCGCCGCAGCCAGCCGTCGTGATAGCTGCCCAGGCACACCCGGTGCCAGCTGCCGGTGCGCTCGAGCACCGCGAGCACCGGGTCGATCGCGGCCGCGGACTTCAGCTCCACCGTGATCCGCGTGTCGGGGAGCTCAGTGAGCACCTGTTCGAGCAGCGGCAGCGGCTCCCGTCCACGCACCCGCACCCCGGCCAGCGCGGCAGCGGAGAGCGCGCTGATCGGGCCGCTGCCGTCCGTGGCGCGGTCCAGCGTGGGGTCGTGATGGACCACCGCCACCCCGTCGGCGCTCGCGTGCACGTCCATCTCGAGGTAGCCGAAGCCCTCCGCGACCGCCCTCCGGAACGCGGCGAGCGTGTTCTCGCAGCCCGCGAGGTCGTCGATGTGCCAGCCGCGGTGGGCGTAGGCGCGCGGGTAGGGGCCGTCGAGGTAGGGGTGCCGGGGCACGGCAGCAGCCTTTCAGCCGATCCCGATCACTCGCGACGGGGGAGGCGTTGCGGTTCGGTGAACAGCGGGGACAGCAGGTCACCGTGCTCGGCGATGCGGGCAGGAAGGTCGGCCGCGGTGAACACGAGATCGTCCGGGCGGCGGCAGGCCCGCACCTCGTCCCACGTCACCGGGGTGGCGACGGTCGGCCGGGCACGCCCGCGCAGCGAGTAGCTCGCGATGGTGGTCTTGTACGGGTTGTTCTGGCTCCAGTCGACGAACACCTTGCCGCGGCGCCGCGCCTTCGCCATCACTGCGGTGATCTGGCCCGGGCTCTCCCGGGCCAGATCCTCCGCCAGTGCCTTCGCGAACTCCGACGTCCGCTCCGCCCGCGACACGGTGACCGGCAGGTACAGCTGCATGCCCTTGCCGCCGCTGGTGCGCGGGTACGCGACGAGGTCGTCGTCCGCGAGCCGCTCGGCGATCCGCTCCGCCACCCGCGCGCAGTCCACCACGGTGGTGCCCTCGCCCGGGTCGAGGTCGAACACCACGAGGTCCGGCAGCCGCTGGGCCCCGCGCGGCCCCACCCGCCACTGCGGCACGTGCAGCTCCAGCGCGGCGAGGTTGGCGGCCCACGCGAGGCCCTCGGCGTCGTCGATGAGCGGGAAGTCGGCGTTCTCCGACCTGCCACCGGGCGTGCCCACGCGGGCCGTGCGCAGCCAGGGCGGCGCGTGCCGCGAGACGTCCTTCTCGAAGAACGAGCCCCGTTCCACCCCGTCCGGCCAGCGCACGAGCGTGACGGGCCGCTCCCGCAGATGCGGCAGCATCACGTCGGCCACGGCCAGGTAGTGCGCCAGCACGTCGGACTTCGTGGTGCCGGTGAGCGGGTAGAGCACCTTGGCGGGGTTGGTGAGGGTGGCCCGACCGAACCCCGTGGAGGCGCGCCGCGGCGCCGGTTCCGGCGACGCGACCCCCGTGTCCACCTGCACCCAGCGCGTGCTGGTCCGCCCCGGCTCGTAGGGAGAGTCGGGATCCTTCGCGAGGACGTGCGGGAGGTTCTGCTGCTTCGCCGCTGCCAGCACCTCCGGCCCGGCCCCCGGGAACACCGGAGCGGGCCGCCAGCGGGGCCCCTCCAGCGGGAGCTCCTCCAGCAACGCCCGCCGCTCCCGGAACGGCAGCGGACACGCATCACGCCCGTCGACGTGCAGCACGTCGGCGACCCACAGGTACGCGCCCTCCGCGCCGCCCACCAGCTCGCCGTCCAGCAATACCTGCGTGGCACCGAGCGACGGGCCCAGCTCGCGCAGGCTCGGCGCGGCGACCTCGTCGCCCTCGGCGTCGGTGAGCCGGACGCGCCCGCCTTCGGCCCGCACGATCACCCGCCGGCCGCCGAACCCGACCTGCAGCCACCACTCACCGCCGGTCGGGAGTGGGCCCGGCGTCGCGAGCATCGGGCGCACGTCGTGGGGCAGCGGAGCGCGCCCGCCGTCCCGATCGGACCGGCGCAGCAGCCAGTTGTCCTTCCCGCTGTCCCGGCCCCCGTTCCGGTCGGTGCGGATGAACACGAACCGCCCGGACGCCCGCTCGCCGCGCAGCCGCACGATCACCTCGCGCGGGTTCCACTTCTCGGTCTCGTACGTGCCGGTATCCCAGATGGTCATCGCGCCGCCGCCGTACTCGCCGGCCGGGATCTCGCCCGAGAACTCCAGGTACTCGATCGGATGGTCCTCGGTACGGACGGCCAGCCGGACCGTGTCCGGGTCGGTGGGCAGCCCCTTCGGCACCGCCCACGAGGCCAGCACGCCGTCCCGCTCCAGCCGGACGTCCCAGTGCAACCGGCGCGCGTGATGCTCCTGGATGACGAAGCGGTGACCGGAGCCCGGGGGAGCGACCGGATCGTCCGTGGGGACCGGCTCCGGTGTGCGCCGCGCGTCGCGCTTGCGGCGGTACTCGTCGAGCGGCACCACGTCAGGCTAGTTCTTGCGTCCAGCCTGACCAGATGTGACCATAGGCAAGCCTTGCTTGTACGAAGGAGTGCCTGTGTACGTGTGCATCTGCTACGCGGTGCCCGACTCGGAGATCCGGTCGTGCATCGCCCGCGGGGCACGCACCGTCGAGGAGGTCGGCGATGCGTGCGACGCAGGCACGGGATGCGGGTCGTGTCACGACCACATCGACGTGTTCCTCGCCGCCGCAAATGCGCCGTCGCAGATCGCCGAGCTTCCGAGATCGGCCTGAGGTCAGGGCCGCCTCCCATCCCCTGAGGTTCGCCTGACCTGCAGAAAGGCGATCCTGGGTCCATCCCCGCAATTTCGCGCGGCTAGCGTCCGCAGTGCATTCCACTGCTCTTTCATTGCCGGCGAAGCGAGGACCCGATGCGTGGCGACGACGAAATCATCGCACTGCTCAACGAGCAGCTCACCAGCGAGCTCACCGCGATCAACCAGTACTTCCTGCACGCCAAGATGCAGCAGAACTGGGGGCTGACCAAGCTCGCGGCGTACACCAAGGCCGAGTCGCTGGACGAGATGCGGCACGCCGAGCTCATCACCGACCGCATCCTGTTCCTCGAGGGTCTCCCCAACTACCAGCGGCTGTTCTCGCTGCGGATCGGGCAGACGGTCCGCGAGCAGCTGCAGGCCGACCTGGCCATCGAGGTCGAGGTCGTCGAGCGGCTCCGGCCCGGCATCGCGCTGTGCCGCGACAAGGGGGACGTCACCACGGCGAAGCTGTTCGAGGACATCCTCGCCGACGAGGAGCACCACATCGACTACATCGAGACCAACATCGAGCTCATGGACAGGCTCGGCGAGCAGCTCTACCTCGCCCAGCTGGTGGACCAGCCGCCCACCCCCGGCTGAGCCGAGCGATAACTCGATCACAGCCGAGGCACCGGCACCTCCCGGTTGGCTATCGTCCGCCCGGACTTAGGCAACCCTTCCACGGAGGTACCGGTGATCGGACGCGCGCCCGCGGTAGCCGCGGCGGCGCTCGCCGCGCTCGTCGCGTTGAGCGGGTGCGCGAGCGCGCCCGCCCAGCAGGTGGCAGACCCGCCGGCGGCCGAGGCGCCGGCGGGCGCGCCACCCGGCCCCACGGCGATCCCGGCCGGGATGGGTGCCCCCGAGGCCGACGGCGTCTTCCCCCGCACGATCACGCATTTCGGCGGCACGACCACGATCCCCGCGCCCCCGCAGCGGGTCGTCGTGATCGCCACCGGGCAGACCGATGCGATCCTCACCCTCGGGGTCGTACCGGTGGGCGTCGCCTACGGCGACGACGCCGACCTCGTGCCGCGCTACGTGCGGGACGCGTTCCCGCAGTACGCGTCCCAGCTCGCCACCGTCGCCTCGGTGGGATCGCGGCAGAGCCCGAACCTGGAGTCGATCGCGGCCCTGCACCCCGACCTCGTCCTCGCGAACGCCGCCGCCTCCCAGGACACCTACCCGGCGCTCTCCGAGATCGCGCCGACCGTTCTGGTCGAAGGCACCGGGGTCAACTGGAAGCAGGACTTCCTGCTGCTCGCCGACAGTCTCGGCGCGGAGGGCACTGCCCAGGCGTTCCTGGACGACTTCGCCGCCGACGCCGCGGCACTCGGCGCCGCCGCAGGGGAGGAGACGGTCTCGTTCGTCCGTGTCACCGGCGACCGGACGCGGATCTTCGGTGTCTCGTCGTTCGCCGGCTTCATCGCGTGGGACGCCGGCCTGCCGCGGCCCGAGTCCCAGCGGTTCGACGCCACCTCGCGGGACCTCTCGCCGGAGGAGCTGCAGCTGGCCGACGCCGACCGGATCCTCTACGCGGTGCAGGGCGCGACCACCGAGGCCCAGGCCGCGGAGTCGGCCACCCTCGCCAACCCGCTCTGGCAGGCCCTCCCGGCCGTGCGCGAGGGCCGTGCCGTGCTCGTCGAGGACGACCCCTGGTACCTCAATGCCGGCCCGACCGCGGCGAGGCTCGTGCTGGCCGGTCTCGAGGCCACCCTGGTGAGCGGCAGCTGACACTCGTTGCTGTCATAACAGGTCCGACGGTCGGCTCGATCGGGGAACGATCAACCTGGGGCGTCCGGCACAGGGGAGAGCGCAGCACCAGCCGACAGCAGCCGCTCCGCCAGCGTGCGGCAGCGCCTCCCGAGCTCCGGAGGGTCGAGCACCTCGAAGTCGTGCCCCAGCAGGAGCACGTGCATGAGCACGAAGTCGAGGCTGCCTGCTCCGCTGAGCACCTCACACCGCGTGCTTCCCCGCGGTCGTACGACGGCCGCCGACGGCGGGATCTGCGCGCTCACCGTGTCGGCCGCCGCATGCACGAGGAATCGCGCCTGGTGCGGATAGACCCGACTCGCCACACCCTCCTGCACGTACGTGGCCGCGTCGGGCGCCACACGGGGGCGGAAGCGCCAGCTCCGTGCGGACACCTCGGTCATCCGGTCGACGCGGAAGCTGCGCCAGGCGTCGCGATCGAGGTCGAAGGCGAGGAGGTACCAGCGCCGGTCGGAGGCCACCAGACGGTACGGCTCGACCCGCCGCCGGCCCACCTCGTTGCCGGACGGGTAGTCGAAACCGGCCTCGACCTCGTCGCGGCAGGCCCTGGCCAGCGTCATGAGCACATCGGGGTCGACCGGCGTGCGGCCGCCACCGAAGGACTCGACCGAGTCGGACAGTGCGCGCACCTCGTGCCGCAGCCGGGTGGGCAGCACCCGGTCGAGCTTCGTCAGCGCCCGGAGCGCGGCGTCCCCGGCCCCGGCGACCGCACCTCCCGCGCCGGCGAGCAGCGACACCGCGGTGGCGATCGCCTCCTCGTCGTCGAGCAGCAGCGGCGGCAGGTCCTGGCCCGCGCCGAGCTGGTAACCGCCACCGACACCCTGGCTGGCATGCACCGGATAGCCGAGCGAGCGCAGCCGCTCGACATCGCGCCGCACCGTGCGCGGCGTGACACCGAGCCGTCCGGCGAGCTCGGGGCCGGTCCAGACCTGGCGCTGCTGCAGCAGCCCGAGCAGGGTGAGCACCCGCTCCGTCGTGCCCCGCTCGTCACCGCCTGCCCCGTCCATGTCACCCACCCTGCCAGAGATAGCGGACCGATCCTGTCCGCCTGGGGTGTCAGAGTGGCAGCCATGGACGCAGACGAACTCGACTGGAACCGGACGCTGCGCGAGCAGTGGGAGTTCCACTGGAACCGCCAGCTCCGAGACCGGCTCGACGGCCTCACCGACGACGAGTACTTCTGGTCGCCGGTGCCGGACGCCTGGAGCGTTCGGCCGCGCGGCAGTTCGACAGCACCCATCCATGTCGGCGGCGGGGACTTCACGATCGACTACGGCTTCCCCCAGCCGGTCCCCGCACCCTTCACCACGATCGCCTGGCGGCTCGGTCACGTCATCGTCGGTGTCCTCGCCGCGCGCAACGCGGCACATTTCGGTGCGCCGGCGGTGGCCTACGAGACCTGGGAGTACGCCGGCAGCGCCACCACCGCGCTCGACCAGCTCGAGGCGGAGCTCGACGTCTGGCTGGCCGGGGTGCGCAGCCTCGGCGACGCCGACCTCCGGGTCCCGGTCGGCGAGAAGGAGCCCGCCTACCCCGACGCGCCCATGGCTGATCTCGTGCTGCACATCCACCGCGAACTGATCCACCACCTGTCCGAGGTCTGCCTGCTACGCGACCTCTACCTGCACACGAATGGAGCTGCACGGTGAGTCGCCACATCCAGGTCACCTTCGACGCCCACGACCCGCGGGCGCTGTCGACCTTCTGGCGCGACGTACTGGGATACGTCCATCCCGGCCCACCCGGAGTCGACGTGCCCGAGGGCGCCGACCCGCTGGCCGCCTGGGACGACTTCCTCGCGCGGCTCGGCGTACCGGAGGAGCAGCGCAACACGAGATCGGCCATCGAGGACCCCGACGGGCACGGCCCGCGGGTGTTCTTCCAGCAGGTGCCCGAGGACAAGGTCGCCAAGAACCGCGTCCACCTCGACGTCCGCGCGGCACCCGGCCTGCAGGGGGAGGAGCGCATGGCGGCGCTGGAGGCCGAGTGCGACCGGCTCGTCGCGCTGGGAGCGACACGGGTGCAGCGGCACGACCCCGAGCCGCCGATGAGCGCCGGCTTCATCGTGATGGCCGACCCCGAGGGCAATGAGTTCTGCCTGGACTGACCGGCCCCGAAGTGCGCGTTGCTGTCATAACGAGCGGGCGGGGCGGGAGAGGGGTACTGCAGTGGAGCGGCGCCCCGGCCACGGGAACTCGATGTCGGGCCCCCAGAGCGCGCGGATGGTGATCGTTCCGACATCAGCAGATCCGCCCTCCAGCGGGCGGTGAGCTCGACGTCGGATCGATCAGCGCCGAGTGATCGTTCCGAGATCCGCGGATCCGCCTTCCGACGGGCGGCGAGTCGAACCTCGCAAAGATCTTCCGTCGATGATCGTTCCGAGACCACCGGACGCGTCCCGGTAAGGGCGCCGAACCCGATCTCGGAACGATCACCACCGCATCGTCTACTGAGACAGTAAGAGCCGATAATCGACGTTATGACAGTTACCCTGTAGTAGCAGCCTGTCAGCGGACACTCTCGCCCGTCTCCTCGTCGATGGCTCCGCGCCGAGCCCGCGGGTCGGGTCGTGGCTCGCGCGGGGCACGGTCGCCTGCTGAGCCCGCGTCGCCGGTGCGGGCCGTCACGCGGCGGCGGTCCGGGTCGTCGGCTCCCCCGATGTAGAACGTGAACTCGCCGCGCTCCACGTAGTAGACCTCGCCCGGGTCGTGTCGGTGCATCACCGGCGGCCCGCCGCCGGGCGGCATGCGGATCTGCTGGAGGCGATCCGGTCGATCCCGTCCCGTCCCTGAGCCCTGTCAGCGGTGCAGGTACGCCAGCAGCGCCGGCTCGGCGCGCCCGGGCCAGGTGCCGGTGAGCGTCTCGGCGCCGTCGGGGCTCGTCGGGTGGCCGAGGACGCGCAGCACGACGAGCCCGGCGACGGTCGTGACCGCCGGGTCGTCGATCGGCGAGACGGCGTCCGGTGAGATGGCGGGCGCGGGCGCGCCAGGTGTGCCGGAGCCGGTCACGCGGGCGGTCGCCTCGCGCCGCTCGGGGGTGTCGCCGGTCTCGACCCACAGCTCGGCCTCCCGGCCGCCGGTGCGGATCGTCGCCGTGAGCACCGCGGCGTACACCGGGTCGCCGCAGGCGTCGTAGACCCACCTGTGCCCGAGGTGGGAGTGCTCGATGGTGCCGACGAGGTGGCGCTCGGCGCCGTCGAGCGCTGCGCCGCGGTACGTCAGCGGGACCTGGAGGACATCCCCGCGCGCCGTCCGCACCAGGTGCGTCTCGATCCCCACCTCCCCCGCCGGGTCGTCGAAGCGGTAGGCGCCCACCAGCTCGAACGGCACCGGTTCGGCCCCCGACCAGCGCCGGGACGGAAGCCAGCCGGCGATCAGCTCGGCCTTGGTCGGGGTGATCTGCGCGCGATGGATGACGGCCACGTCGGTGACGCTACGGGGCAACCAAACATGGGATGTTAGGTTGTTTCGGTGGGACTGACGGCAGTTCGGCCAGGCCGGTTGTGTGATGAGGTCGTGGCCCAGTTCGAGGCGCTGATCGCGTCCGGGGAGTGGTCCGTCGGCGCGAAGATCCCGCCGGAGCCGGAGCTCGTGGCCGCACTCGGCGTCGGGCGCAACACCGTGCGCGAGGCCGTGCGAGCCCTCGAGCACGCCGGTGTGCTGGAACCGCGCCGCGGCGACGGCACGTACGTGCGGGCCTCCAGCGACCTCGGGGCCGCCCTGATGCGCCGGGCCCGGCGCACGACCGTCGAGCACGTGCTCGCCGTGCGCACCAGCCTCGAGCGGGACGCCGCGGTCGCGGCCGCCCTTCACCGCACGGACGCCGACGTGGCCGCCATCCGGGCGGCGGTGGAGGCCCGCCGCGCCGCGTGCGACCACCCCGACCGGGCACGGTTCGTCGCGGCCGACGTCGCCTTCCACCGAGCCGTGGTCGCCGCCACCGGCAACCCGGTGCTCATCGACCTGTACGCCGGGCTCACCGAGGCGTTGCAGCGCTCCGTCAGCGAGATCGACGAGCACGACGACGACCCAGCCGCCTTCCCCGGGCACGAGGAGCTGGCCGCCGCGATCGCCGCCGGCGACCCGGACGCCGCGAGGGCCGCGGCGGCCCGCTACCTCGACGCGGCGCGCGCGATCATGGAACGCAGCGACATTCAACGCAGCGACATCGACCGCAGCGACAGCGAGGACCGGTCGTGAGCGTCAACGCGGCCGCCCCACCCGCGCGGTCCGTACCGGCGCCGGCGTGGTGGATCGGCGTGGCGATCGTGCTGGTCGCGGCGAACCTGCGGCCTGCCGTCGTCGGTGTGGCGCCGCTGCTCGCGGAGATCCAGGCCAGCGAGCGGCTGTCCGCCACCGCGGCCGGGTTCCTCAGCGCCCTTCCGGTGCTCTGCTTCGGCCTGCTCGCCCCGGTGGCCCCGCCGCTGGCCCGGCGGCTCGGGATCGAACGCGCGCTGCTGGCGGCACTGGTGCTGCTCACCATCGGATTCCTGGTGCGCTCCAGCGGATCGCTCGTCGCGCTCTACGCCGGCACCGCGCTCGTCGGCTCGGCGATCGCGATCGGCAACGTGCTGCTCCCGAGTCTCATCAAGCGCGACTTCGCCCACCGCACGGGGATGATGACCGGCCTCTACACGATGGCGATCGCCGGTGGGGGGGCCATGGCGGCGGGCGTCACGGTGCCGGTGGCGCACGCCGCCGGGCTGGGGTGGCACGCCGCGCTGGCCCAGTGGGCGCTGTTCGCGGTGGTCGCGCTGCTGTTCTGGCTGCCGCACGTGCGCCGGGCGGGTCGCCCCGCGCGGGTGCGGGCCGCCCGGGTCGGCGGGCTCTGGCGCGACCCGGTGGCCTGGCAGGTCACCATCTACATGGGCCTGCAGTCGCTCGGCTACTTCGCGATCACGGCCTGGCTGCCCGCGCTGCTCGTCGACCGGGGCTACGACCCGGTGGTGGCCGGCTGGCTGCTCTCGCTCTCCACCGTCGCCGGGATCGCGGGCGCGACGATCGCCCCGGTGCTCGCCACCCGCGGGCGTCGCCAGCGCGGGCTCGCCGTCGGCATCACGGCCATCGCCGCCGTCGGGCTGCTGGGTGTGCTCGCACCGATCGGGGTGGAACCGGTGGCCCTGATCCTGCTGGGTGCGGCGCAGAGCGCCGCGCTGGGTCTCGCGCTCACCCTCGTGGCGGTGCGGGCACCGGACGCGCCGCACGCGGCCCAGCTGTCCGGTATGGCGCAGAGCGTGGGATACGTCGTCGCCGCCGCCGGTCCGTTCGCGGTGGGCGCGCTGCGCGACGCCACGGGCGGGTGGACCGTCCCGCTGCTGTCGCTGGTCGCGTTGCTCGCCGTCCAGGGCACGGCCGGGGTGCTCGCGGGCCGGGACCGGCTGGTGCGCCGCCACCCTGCTTGACCGCACGATTCCGGACTGCTCCCCGATCCTCGCTCGGATTTGTCGGTCACCCGCTCTAGGCTCTCTCGCGCGAGAGAGGGGATGCCATGACCATCACCGCCGATGCGCCGTCCGGCACATGGGAGCAGCACCGGGTGGAGCTCACGGCCTACTGCTACCGAATGCTCGGCTCGTCCGCGGATGCCGAGGACGCCGTGCAGGACACGATGGTGCGGGCATGGCGCTCCTACGACAAGTTCGAGGGCCGTTCCTCGGTGCGCTCGTGGCTGTACAAGATCGCCACGAACGTGTGCCTGACCATGCTCGACAGCCGCCAGCGCCGGGCCACACCGATGGACTTCGGCACCGCGTGGACGGCCGACACCGGCCCCACGCCCACACGCAAGCCGGAGATCTCCTGGCTGGAGCCGATCCCCGACGCCCGGGTGCTGCCCCCCGTGTCCGACCCCGCGGAGCTCGCCGTGGCGAAGGAGTCGGTGCGCCTCGCTTTCGTGGCCGCCCTGCAGCACCTGCCCGCCCGCCAGCGGGCCGTGCTGGTCCTGCGCGAGGTGCTGCAGTGGAAGGCGTCCGAGGTGGCCGAGCTGCTCGGCACCACGGTGGCGTCGGTCAACAGCGCGTTGCAGCGCGCCCGCGCCACGCTCTCCGAGCAGGAGCTCGCGCAGCCCGGGCCGGGCGGCAACACCACCAGCGAGCTCGATCCCGGCCACCAGGAACTGCTCACCCGCTACGCCGAGGCGTTCGAGCGCTACGACGTCGGGGCGCTGGTGCACCTCCTGCACGAGGACGCCATCCTCAACATGCCGCCGTTCGACCTCTGGCTGCAGGGCGTCGAGGAGATCCAGAAGTGGTGGGTCGGCCCGGGCGCGCCGTGCCGGGGCTCGAAGCTGCAGGCGCTCTCGGCCAACGGGATGCCCGCGTTCGCGCAGTGGCGGCCCAACCCCGAGGGCGACGGCTACCACGCCTGGGCGCTGCAGGTCCTCGAGATCAAGGACGACCGGATCGTCGGCCAGACCGCGTTCCTCGACGTCGACATCCTGTTCCCGATGTGGGACATGCCGCTGCGGCTCGACGCGGAGGGCGAGCCGATTCGGGATTGAGCCTCAGCGGGCCACCTGCCGCAGCCAGTCCAGGGCCTGCGGGCAGGCGTTGAGCACGGAGAGATGCCCGTCGTCCGGGCGGAGCCACAACTCCGACTCGGGAAGCTCTCGGGCCAGCTGGGTGGCGTGCGTCCAGGGCGCGATCCGGTCCTGCTCGCCCTGCACGAGCAGGACCGGCGCCTCCACCACGGCCAGGTCGGCGTCCCACGGGTTGACGAGGGCGACGTCGTCGTCGACCTGCCCGTCCGGTCCGGCACGTCCGGCCGCCCCGGCGTCCGCACCCATCGCCTCCCACGGCCCCGACACCACGTCGAAGTCGGCTGCGGTGAAGGAGGTGGGATCGAACTCGCTCTGCTCGGCGTGGCGCAGCCGGGCCACCCGCCCGGCCACGGCGGCGCGGAGCGCGCTGTCGTTCGCCATGCCGGCGAACCAGTCGTCGTGGCCGGTGTAGGGGGCGATCGCGGCGAAGCAGACCACGCCGGTCACCCGGTCGGGCAGGATGGCCGCGCAGGCGAGTGCGTGCGAGCCGCCGCTGGACGAGCCCATCACGGCGAACCGGTCGATGCAGAGCAGGTCGGCCACCCGCGCCATGTCCGGGCCTGCAGACCCCACTGCGCGGCCCGGTTGCGGAGTGGATCCCCCGTAGCCCGGGCGGGCGTAGGACACGAGCCGGATCCCGCGTTCGCGGGCCAGCCCGAGCAGCGGCTCGTACAGCGCGCCGGTCTGGGGGGTGCCGTGGTGCCAGACGAGCGTGGTGTCGCCTTCGCCGGTGTCGTGGATCCGCAGGTCGCGTCCGTCCGCCAGTCGCAGGTCCCGCGTGATCACCATCGGGTCACCGTAGTCAGGTCATCGGCACGGGCGTCACGCGAGCGCCGCGACGAGCGCGTCGAGGCACGCGGGCGTGGTGTTCGGGGGCGTGAGGAGCATGCCGGGCACCTCCACCGACGGAGCGAGCGGGCGGACGGCCACCCCGAGGCCCGCCATGTCGGCGCAGCCACAGACGACCGTGGCGTCGCCGGTGCTCATCCCGATCTCGACCGCGGCGTCCTCGGTGGATCGCACCGGCCGGCCGGTGCTCGGCACGACGCCGGCGGCGCCGCACGCCGCGATCAGGGCGTCGTGGAGTGCGGCGTCGCTCCCGCGGTCGGGCATGCGGAGGGTCAGATCGGAGATCGCCGTGATCGGCAGGGCGGCAGCCGCAGCCGCCGGGTGCGTGGCGGGGAGCAGCACCTGCAACGGCTCGCGCCACACCTCCACCGCCTGCAGGTCCGGCGCCCGCACCGCGCCGCGCACCAGCGCGATGTCCAGCTCGCCGGTGCGCAGGGCCGCGGTGTGCGCCGCGACCGTGCCGTGGACGAGCGTGAGCGTGAGGTCGGGGACGGCCGCGCGCAGCTTCGCTGCGGCCCGGGAGAGGCGCGCACCCACCCCCGGGGTGGTGCCGACGCGCAGCACGGCCGCGCGCCCGGCGAAGAGGTCGGCCGCGACCGCACGCACCCGGTCCACCGCGGACAGGGCGGCGCGCGCCTCGTCGAGCAGGCGGCGGCCGTCGCTGGTGAGCGAGACGCGCCGCGACGTCCGCTGCAGCAGCCGAACGCCCAGTTCCCGCTCCAGCCGCCCGAGCTGCTGGCTCACCGCGGGCTGAGCGACGTGCAGCCGCTCGGCGGCCCGCCCGAAGTGCAGTTCCTCGGCGACGGCCACGAAGTAACGCAGCTGGCGGACCTCCACCCCACCTCTCTACCACCCGATCCATCACGTGTCCTTATCGCTGCGCGGGGCGGTTGCTCGTTGATCGCCGTTCGGTCCGCGGCTGGACTGGCGGCATGCAGATCGGGATCTGGATCGACGACGAGAAGCCGTTGCCGGCCGTGCTGGACGCCGTGGTGGACGCGGAGCGCCGGGGGTTCGCCCGCGCGTGGTTCGGGCAGCGACTGGGCTGGGACCCGTTGACGGTGATCGCCGCCGTCGGCGACCGCGCCCCGCGGATCGGGTTGGGGACGGCCGTCGTGGTGACCTGGTCGCGCCACCCGCTCACGCTCGCGGCCGAGGCGCTCACCGTGCAGGCTGCCGTGCAGGGCCGGCTGACGCTCGGGATCGGCCCGAGCCACCAACCGATCGTCGAGGGCAGGTTCGGACATCGCTGGCACCGCCCGGGGCAGCACGTCGCGGAGCAGCTGGACGTCCTCCGGCCGGCCCTGCGCGGGGAGGCCGTCGAGGTGCACGGCGAGACGGTCACGGCAGCGGGGACGCTGAGCACGCCCGGCTCCTTGGCGCCGCCGCTGCTGCTCGCTGCGCACGGTCCGAGGCTGCTTCGCCTGGCCGGCGAGAAGGCCGACGGGGTGATCACCACCTGGACCGACGCCCGCGGCCTCGCCGAGAACGTGGTGCCGGCGGTGCGTGCGGCCGCGGCGGGCCGGCCGGACCCGCAGATCGTCGTCGGCGTGATCGCCACCCTGACCGACGACCCGGACGCCGCACGCGCGCACGTGGCACGGACCTTCGGCATGGCCGGTGAGCTACCGAGCTACCGCCGATCGCTCGACCAGGCCGGCTTCACCGGTCCCGAGGACACGATCATCGCGGGGAACGAGGCGGAGCTGGAGAAGGCCGTGCGCCGCTTCGCCGACGCCGGCGCGACGGAGCTCCAGCTCTGCCCGGCGGGCCCGCCGGTCGAGCAGGCCCGCACGATCGAGCTCTTCGGCGAGCTCGCCTCGGCTACGGGGTGACCGTCCCGATCGACAGCTGGTTGCCGGGCGGCGTCCGGCCGCAGCCCGTTCCGTCGAGTGGCACGAAGAGGGACACCGTGTCGCCCGGCGGGTAGACCCGCAGGCCCCGCACCGGCACGGGCTGGCAGTCGGCGGGGTCGTAGTTCTGCACGTTCACGAGCTGGAGCTGGGCCTGCGCCGTGCCGCCCGGTGGGATGGGCACCTGGTCGCCGCGCTCTCCCGACATCGCCGCGGCCGGGCCGACCTGGTGGCCGTCGTCGCCCGCGACGTAGGAGACGCCGGGGAAGCCGCGCAGCTCACAGGGGTGGGAATCGGTGTTGGTGAAGATCAGCGGCCGGTACACCGAGCCGGCCCCGGCGCCGCCCTCGCCGAGCGACGCGGCGAGCTCCACGGTGGTGCAGCGCGGCAGGCCCGCGCCGTCCGTCGACTCGGCCGGCTTGATCGCCCGGGTCTGGGCGGCGGCCGGAGCCCGGGTGGTCGAGGCGCTCGTGGATGTGGGCGACGCTCCCGCCCTGCGCCTGCGGTGTCGGCGGTGCCCCCGCGCACGCTGTCGCGCCGATCAGCACGCCGGCCATGACGCTCGCCGCTCCGATCCTGGTCCAGGACATGTGGCCTTCCCCGATCCTCGGCGGCACTCCCCCGCGCCGCTCCACCTGGTCAGACGCCTACCAGGACGGCGCGTTGCGCCCGCCCACCGATCGGGTGGTGACCTAGCGCGTGTCTAGACTCTGGCCGATGTCGGCGACGCGCCTGCTGGTGCTCGGGATCGTCCGGGGGTACGGGCGCGCCCACGGGTACCGGATCGGCAACGACCTGCTGTCGTGGGGCGCCGACGAGTGGGCCAACGTGAAGTGGGGCTCGATCTACCACGCGCTGCACACGCTCACCGAGCGCGGGCTCCTGCTCGATCACAACGACGTGGCCGGGCGCACCGAGTACGAGATCACCGAGCACGGTGAGGCCGAGTACCAGAAGTTGCTGCGCGACGCGTTGCGCCGTCCGCAGCCCCGGCCGGACTTCCTGGGCGCGGCGCTGGCCATGCTGCCCTCGCTCCCCCGCGAGGAGGCGATCTCCCTGCTGACGCAGCGGCTGGAGGCGCTGGAGGCCCAGCGCGACAAGGCGCGCGCGCAGATCGACGCGCTGGTGGAGCCGCCGCACGTCCGCGAGCTGTTCGGCCTCTGGGAGAGCCAGGCCGCCGGCGGCGCCGAGTGGACGCGAGGGCTCGTCGAGCGCCTCGAGGGCGGCGAGTACCCGATGGCCGGTGAGCCGCGGTCGCCGGGTCGGCCCGGCAGCTGGCCCGGACTGCGGTTCCCGCCGTACCCGCCGCGGGAGTAACGCCCGCCCGGTTCCGGACGATTCAAGTTTGCATACCCCCTCCTTCGTCAGGCATGCTCGCCGATCGAGGGTTCAAACTTGAGCATCGGGAGGAACATGGTTGCCGCCGTGAGCGCCGAGGCACTCCGCAAGCACTACCCCGGATCCGCCGAGCCCGCGCTCGACGGGTTCGACCTGTCCGTGCCGCCCGGCACGGTGCACGGACTGCTCGGCCCGAACGGGGCGGGCAAGACCACCGCCGTCCGCATCCTCGCCACCTTGCTGCGCGCCGACGGCGGGCGCGCCGCGATCGACGGCTTCGACGTGGCCACGCAGGCCGCGGACGTGCGCAGGCGGATCGGGTTGGTCGGCCAGTACGCCGCCGTCGACGAGATCCTCGACGGCCGCGGCAACCTGGTGATGTTCGGGCGGCTGTTCCACCTGTCCCGCCACGACGCGCAGCGGCGCGCCGGTGAGCTGCTCTCGCAGTTCGACCTGACCGACGCCGGCCGCCGCCCCGTCGGGAAGTACTCCGGCGGGATGCGGCGGCGCCTCGACCTCGCCGTCAGCATGATCCTCACCCCCGCGGTGCTGTTCCTGGACGAGCCGACCACCGGGCTGGACCCGCGCGGCCGCGCCGAGGTCTGGCACGCGGTACGCGCGCTCGTCGCCGCCGGCACGACGGTGCTGCTCACCACCCAGTACCTGGACGAGGCCGACCAGCTGGCCGACCGGATCTCGGTGCTGGCCGCGCCGAAGGGCGGCGGCGGCCGCGTGGTGGCCGAGGGCACGCCCGACGCGCTGCGGGCGCGGATCGGTGGCGACCGGATCGACCTCGTCGTCCGGCACGCCGCCGACCTGCCGCGCGCCACGGCACTCGTGGAGCGGGTGGCCGGCACGGCGGCCGAGATCGACGAGACGACCCGGCGCGTGGCGGCCCCGGTGAGCGACCGCATGGGTGCGCTCGCCGCGGTGGTGCACGGGCTGCAGCAGGAAGGGATCGACGCGGAGGACCTCACCGTGCGCCGCCCGACGCTCGACGAGGTGTTCCTGCAGCTCACGAGGGCGGGGGTGGCCGCGTGAACGTTCCGTGGGTGGTGTCCGACAGCGCGGTGCTCACCCGCCGCTACCTCACGCACCTGCGCCAGCAGCCGGTGGAGCTGGCGAACGCCGTCGGGTTCCCGATCCTGATGGTGCTGATGTTCGCGTTCCTGCTCGGCGGGATGATGACCGTGCCGGGAGGGGGCGACTACCGGCAGGCGCTCCTGCCCGGCCTGTTCACGCTGACGATGATGTTCGGGCTGTCGACCACGATGGTCGCCGTCGTCACCGACGCGCAGCGCGGCATCACCGACCGGTTCCGGTCGATGCCGATGGCGCACGGGGCGGTGCTGGTCGGCCGGGCGGCCGCAGACCTGATGATCTCGGCGATCGCCCTCGCCGTGCTGCTGCTCGTCGCACTCGCCGTCGGCTGGCGCGCCACCGGTGGGCCGGGCGCGATCGCCGCCGCGGTGGGCCTGCTCCTGATGCTGCGGTTCGCGGTGCTGTGGGTGGGCATCTACCTGGGCCTGCTGCTGCGCAGCACCGGGGCGGTCACCGCCGTGCAGGTCTTCGAGTGGCCGTTCGCGTTCCTGTCCGGACTGTTCGTCGCACCCGCGACGATGCCCCCGGTCGTCTCGACGATCGCGGAGTGGAACCCGATCTCGTCCACAGCGGCCGCAACCCGGGACCTGTTCGGCAACCCGGGCTGGGGCGGGGACTCCTGGGTCGCCGGGCACTCCGTCCTCATGGCCGTGATCTGGCCACTCGTCATCATCGCGGTCTTCGTGCCGCTGTCCGCCCACCGATACCGGGAGATGAGCCGTTGACCACTCGACAGAACCACCAGAACCCCACCCCGCCTCGCTGGCTCAAGCCGATGAACAAGGTCTTCCTCGCACTCCGGCGCGTCGGGCTCGGCATGAAGGACCTCCCGGTGCTCACCGTGCCCGGCCGCAAGAGCGGCAAGCCGCGCAGCACCCCGCTGTCGGTGCTGGAGCACGAAGGACACCGCTACCTGCTGGAGGGCTTCCCCGGCGCCGATTGGGCGCGCAACGTCCGCGCCGCCGGCGGCGCCGCCACGCTCACCACCGGGAAGCGTCCTGAGCAGGTGCGGCTCGTCGAGCTGGAGCCACGGGACGCACTGCCGGTGCTGCGGCTGTGGCCGGTGTGCCTGGCGGACGGCGCGAAGATCATGGCCGACGCCGGGGTGGTCGAGGCCGTCACGCCGGAGGCGTTCGAAGCCGTGGCGGGCCGGTGCGGGGTGTTCCGCGTCGAGGCCGGCTGAACCGCCATCCGGTCAGGAACCGTCCGCTGCCCCACGTAGGAAGGACTGCATGGAGTTCGTCCCCGAGTTCATCACCGTCACCGGCGCCCGCGAGAACAACCTGCGCGACGTGTCGGTCCGGGTCCCGAAGCGGCAGATCACCGCGTTCGTCGGGGTCTCCGGGTCCGGCAAGTCCTCGCTGGTGTTCGACACGATCGCCGCGGAGGCGCAGCGGCAGCTCAACGAGACGTTCTCGGCGTTCGTGCGCGGGTTCCTCCCCAAGCTCGGCCAGCCCGACGCCGACCTGATCGACGGGCTGTCCACGGCGATCGTGGTGGACCAGAAGCGCCTCGGCGGTGGCGCCCGCTCCACGCTGGGCACGGTCACCGACATCAACTCGTTCCTGCGGCTGCTGTGGTCGCGCCGCAGCACGCCGCACGTCGGGTACGGCTACGCGTTCTCGTTCAACGAGCCGCAGGGCATGTGTCCCGGGTGCAAGGGCATCGGGCGGAAGGTCCAGCTCGACCACGACGCGTTCTTCGACCGGGCCCGATCGCTGAACGAGGGCGCGATCCTGCACCGCGACTTCGCCGTGGACAGCTGGTACTGGCACATCTACGCCCAGTCCGGGAAGTTCGACAACGACAAGCCGCTGCGCGACTACTCCGCCGCCGAGTGGCACCTGCTGCTGTGGGGCTCGGACGAGAAGGTGGCGCTCAAGGGGCCGGGGCGCAAGGCCGTCAACATGGAGTTCGAGGGCGTCGAGGCCAAGTTCAACCGCCTGTTCATCCGGGCCGACGCCGACTCGGGCAGCTCCGAGCGCAAGCGGGAGACGGTGGCGCGCTACACCACGTCGGTGCGCTGCCCCGACTGCGGTGGCGCCCGGCTGAACGAGGCCGCGCGCACGGCCACCGTCGGCGGGCACACCCTGCCCGAGGTCACGGCGATGGACCTGCACGCGGTGCACGCCCTGCTGCCCACCGTGTCCGACCCGGACGTCGCCCCGCTGGTGGCCGAGGCCACCGGGCGGGTCGGCGCCCTGATCGACATGGGGCTGGGCTACCTCACGCTGGACCGCGAGACCTCCACGCTGTCCGGCGGCGAGTCGCAGCGGATCAAGATGGTCCGCCACCTCGGGTCGTCGCTGGTGGACGTCATGTACGTGTTCGACGAGCCGACGATCGGGCTGCACCCGCGCGACGTCGGGCGGATGAACGCGCTGCTCTCCCGGCTGCGCGACAAGGGCAACACGGTGCTGGTCGTCGAGCACGACAGCGACGTGATCACCGCGGCCGACCACGTGGTGGAGCTCGGCCCGCGCGCCGGCACCGAGGGCGGGCGGATCGTGTACGAGGGCGACGTGGCCGGGCTCGCGACCTCCGGCACGCTCACCGGTGAGTTCCTGCACCGGCCGATCACGCTGCGGGAGGAGCCGCGCACGCCCACCGGGCACCTCCGCCTCGAGAAGGCGGCGGCCAACAACCTGCGTGGCTTCGACCTGGACGTCCCGCTCGGCGTGCTCGTGACGCTCACCGGTGTCGCCGGCTCGGGCAAGAGCACGCTGGTGCGCGAGGTGCTGGTGCCCCAGCACCCGGACGCGATCGTCGTCGACCAGAGCGCGGTGTCGACGTCGATCCGCTCCACGCCCGCCACCTGGACCGGGGTGATGGACCCGATCCGCAAGCTCTACGCCAAGGCCACGGGCGTGAAGCCGGCGCTGTTCAGCTTCAACTCCGAGGGCGCCTGCCCCACCTGCAACGGGCTCGGGGTGCTCTACACCGACCTCGCCTTCCTCGACGGCGTGCGCTCCACCTGCACCGACTGCCACGGCCGCCGCTACACCGAGGAGGTGCTCGCGCTCACGGTCGACGGCAGGTCGATCTCCGACGCGCTGGACATGACCGCGGAGCAGGCGTGCGGGTTCTTCACCGCCCGCGACATCCGGCGCCGGTTGCAGGCCGTCGTCGACGTCGGGCTCGGCTATCTCACACTCGGCCAGCCGCTCTCCACGCTGTCCGGCGGCGAATGCCAGCGCCTCAAGCTCGCGAGCCGGCTCCACGAGGAGGGCAACATCTACGTCCTGGACGAGCCCACCACCGGCCTGCACATGTCCGACTGCGGGCACCTGCTCACGCTCCTCGACCGGCTCGTCGACGGCGGCAGCTCGGTGATCGTCGTCGAGCACAACCTCGATGTGATCGCGCACGCCGACTGGGTGATCGACCTCGGCCCGGGCGGTGGCGACGACGGGGGCCAGGTGGTGTTCGAGGGACCTCCGCGCGAGCTCGTGGACGCCACCGGCTCGTTCACCGGCGAGCACCTGGCCCGCCACGTCGCCGCCGCGGCCGCGCGGTGAGAATGATCCGCGGTATCGGTTGCCCGACGTCGTGACGGCAGCGATGGACGCCCGACGGTCGGGATCTTCGCGCCGGGTGCCGCTCGCCGACCCGTCCCCAGCATCCTGGAGTTCGATGACCGCGACCCGACCAGCACGCACGGCTGCCGGGGTACCGGCGCACCGCAGCGTCACCCCGGCCGTATTCACCCCCGCCGACCCGCCACGAGCCGGCCGGCTCCTGCTCGCCGGCGACCTGCTGTCCGGCCGGGGCACGCCCGGCACCGCCGATGTCGTGTCCCCGCCCGGGGAGGCGGTGCAGACCCTGGCAGTGCGGTGGGTGCCGGTGGCCGAGGCGCTGCCGGTGCTGCTCGGGCTCGCGCATGGGCCCGGCGCGGGCCCAGATGCCGAGGTCGCGGCGCTGGCGTACTGGGCCGCCGCGGCCCGCGTCGCGGTGCACCTCGTGGCGCGGGGTCGGCTGCTGCCCGGGGTCTCGGCCGCCGGGTTCGACGCGTGGCGGGTCGGCCCGCTCGACGCCGACGACGCCGACCGGCTGCACGCGCTCGCCGCGGCGATGCCGCCCACCGCCCGGGCCGTCCCGGTGCCCGGGCTGGAGCCGCTCACACTGCCCGCGGCGGCCCCGCTGCTGCGGGCGTTCCTCGACGCGGTGGCCGACGTGCTGCCGCGCTCTCCCGAGCCGCCGGATGCGGCCGGCACCCCGGTGTTCGCGGCCACCGAGCCGCAGCACGTGCCGCGGCTGCGGGACTGGGCCGACGAGGTCGCGGCGGGAGTCGACGCGGGTGTCCGGCTGTCGCTGCGGGTCGAGGCGGATCCGCACGCCGCGCGGTTCCGGGCGGTCGTCCAGCTGCACGCGCTCGACGACCCGACCCGGGTGGCCGACCTCGCCGCCGTGTGGAGCGGGGCGGCGGTCGGGTTCGGGCCGCGGGCGCGGTTGGACGCGCTGCTCGCCGTGCGCCGCGCCGCTCGGTTCTGGGACCCGGTGGCGCAGCTGCTCGGGCAGGCCGTGCCGGACGTGCTCGACCTCGCCGACGGGGACGTCACCGACCTGCTCGGCGACGGCGCCGCGCGGCTGTCCGCCGCGGGCATCGCCGTGCACTGGCCGAGGGACCTGCGCCCGCAGCTGTCGGCGCGAGCCGTCGCCGGGCGCGGGAGCGGCCCCACCGGGTTCGCGCCCGGTGGGGAGCCGTTGCACCTCGACTGGGAACTGGCCCTGCGCGGCGATCCGCTCACCGGCGAGGAGATGGCCGAGCTGGCCGCGAGCCACCGGCCGGTGGTGCGGCTGCGCGACGAGTGGGTGCTCGTCGACCCGGCCACGCGGGGGCGGGCCCGGGACCGCACCCTCGGCCCGGTCACCCCGATCGCGGCTCTCGGGGCAGCCCTCACCGGCCAGGTGGACGACCGCGGCACCCCGGTCCCGGTCGTCACGGCCGGATGGCTGGAGAAGCTGCGGGAGCGCGTCGCTGCCCCACCCGCCCCGCTCACGCCACCGCACGGGCTGGCCGCCGTGCTGCGCGACTACCAGCTGCGCGGCCTGGGCTGGCTGGACCGGATGACGTCGCTCGGCCTCGGCGCCTGCCTCGCCGACGACATGGGCCTCGGCAAGACGATCACCGTGATCGCGCTGCACCTGCACCGTCGCCCGCTTTCTGCCGGACCCACGCTCGTGGTCTGTCCGGCGTCGCTGCTCGGCAACTGGGAGCGGGAGATCACGCGGTTCGCACCGGGCGTGCCGGTCGACCGCTACCACGGCAGCGGTCGGGAGCTGCCCGAGCACGACGGGTTCGTGCTCACCACCTACGCCACCATGCGCCTCGACGTCGACACGCTCATCGCTCACCGGTGGGGCCTGGTCGTCGCCGACGAGGCGCAGCACGTCAAGAACCCTGCCTCCGGCACCGCGATCGCGCTGCGCCGCATCCCGTCCGCCGTGCGGGTGGCGCTCACCGGCACGCCGGTCGAGAACGACCTGACGGAGCTGTGGTCGATCCTCGACTGGACCACGCCCGGCCTCCTCGGCAGGCTCGCCGAGTTCCGGTCCCGGTGGGTCGAGCCGATCGCCGACGGGGCCGATCCGGGGCTCGCCGAACGGTTCGCGCGCCTGATCGCGCCGTTCCTGCTGCGGCGGCGCAAGTCCGATCCCGGCATCGCGCCCGAGCTGCCGCGCAAGACCGAGACCGACCGTCCCGTCGGCCTCACCCGCGAGCAGGCCGGGCTGTACGAGGCCGTGGTGGCCGAGACGATGGACCGCATCGCCCGTGCCGACGGCATGGCCCGGCGCGGGTTGGTGCTCGCGCTGCTCACGGCGCTCAAGCAGATCTGCGACCACCCCGCCCTGTACGCGAAGGAGCCCGACCCGGTGCTGGCCGGCCGGTCCGGGAAGCTGGAGCTGCTCGACGAGCTGCTCGACACGATCCTCACCGAGGACGGCGCCGCGCTCGTGTTCACCCAGTACGTCGCGATGGGACGGCTGCTGGAGCGGCACCTGCGGGCACGCGGCGCCGGCGTGCAGTTCCTGCACGGAGGCACTCCGATACCCGAGCGCGAGGCGATGGTCGACCGGTTCCAACGCGGTGACGTGCCGGTGTTCCTGCTGTCGCTGCGGGCGGCCGGCACCGGGCTCAACCTCACCCGCGCCGACCACGTCGTGCACTTCGACCGCTGGTGGAACCCCGCGGTCGAGGAGCAGGCCACCGACCGGGCGTACCGGATCGGGCAGACCCGTCCGGTGCAGGTGCACCGGCTGATCAGCGAAGGAACCGTGGAGGACCGCATCGCCGCACTGCTGCAGGCCAAACGCGCGCTCGCCGACGCCGTGCTCGCCGGGGGCGAGGCCGCCCTCACCGAGCTCACCGACGCCGAGCTGGCCGACCTCGTGGCGCTGCGGGGGGAGAAATGACCGCCCCGGCGCGGGGGTTCCCCGCGTTCCCGCCGCGCCCGGGCCGGCGCGGCCGGTCCTGGTGGGCACGCGCGTTCGTCGCGGCGATGGAGGACGCGGCGCTCGACGCCACGCTGCTGCGGGCCGGGCGGCGGTTCGCCGGCAGCGGCCGGATCGGGCCGATCACCGTGGCGCCCGGGCGGATCGCCGCCACCGTGGAGGACCCGGACGGGATCTACGACGTCGTCGTGCACCTCGCCGAGCTCTCGGACGCCGAGTGGGCGCGGTTCCTCGACCAGGTCCGTGCCGAGGCCGGCCACCTCGCCGCGCTCCTCGACCGCGAGGTGCCCCGGTCGCTCGTGCGCTCGGCCGACGCCGCGGACGTCGCGCTGCTGCCGACCATCGGCGACCTCGAGTCCGACTGCGACTGCCCGGACGTCGGTGATCCCTGCCAGCACGCGGCAGCGCTGTGCTACCAGGCGGCGTGGCTGCTCGACGACGACCCGTTCGTGCTGCTCCTGCTGCGCGGGCGCGGCGCTGACGAGCTGCTCGACCTGCTCGGCCGCGAGCCCGTGGCAGTGTCCGTATCCGGGTCCGGGTCCGCATCTGGGTCCGGTCCCGCCCCCTCCGGGCGGGACGTGGATCACCCCGTGGCGGCGACCGCGGCGTACGCGGCCCCGCCCGCGGGCCTGCCGGCTCCGCCGCCGGATCCGATCCGGGCCGCGGAACCGGTGTTCCCGCCGGCCCCCGGCCTGCCGCCGGACGCGCTGACGCGCCTGGTGGTCGCCGCCGCCGCGCGCGCCCGGGCGCTCCTCACTGGACCGGGTTGAGCGACGTCATCGCACCTTGACGGCCACTTTGCCTTTCGCGCGCCCTTTCTCGACGTAGGCCATGGCGTCGTTGGTCGATTCGAAGGGGAAGACGCGGTCCAGGACCGGCCGGATGATCCCGGCGTCGACGAGAGCGGTGATCTCGCGGAGCTGAGCCCCGTCGGCCCGCATGAAGAGGAACGAGTAGCTCACCCGACGGCGCTCGGCCGCCTTCCGGATCCGATGGCTCAGGACGCGCGTCGCCGGACGCAGGATCCACGGCTTTCCGATCTCCCTCGCGAAGGCGGGGTCCGGTGGGCCGGAGATCGAGATGAGCTTCCCGCCGGGCTTCAGCACGCGGAGGGACTTCTCGAGCGTCGCGTTGTCCTGGCTGTTCACGACCACGTCGTAGTCGTGCAGCACGGCTTCGAAGTCGTCCTTCCGGTAGTCGATCACGACATCCGCGCCGAGGCGCTTCACCAGATCGGTGTTGGCCGCGCTGGTGGTCGTGGCCACGGTGGCGCCGAGATGCTTCGCCAGCTGGATCGCGAACGTCCCCACGCCGCCGGAGCCCGCCTGGATGAAGACCTTCTGCCCCTGCTGCAGGTCGGCGATCTCGATCAACGCTTGCCACGCGGTCAAGCCGACCAGCGGGATGGTGGCCGCTTCCTCCATCGTGAGCCGCGTCGGCTTCGGCGCCAGGTCGTCCTCGTGGATGGAGATGTACTCCGCGAAGGTGCCGATCCGGTCCTTGTCCGGCCGCGCATAGACCTCGTCGCCGGGCTCGAACCTCCGCACCCCGGCCCCGACCGCGACCACGACGCCCGCCACGTCGTTGCCCAGGACGAACGGCAGGCGATAGCGCAGGAAGAGCTTGAACTCCCCGTCCCTGATCTTGGCATCCAGGGCGTTGACGCCCGCGGCGTGGATCTGGACCAGCACGTCGTGCTCACGCACCTCGGGCTGCGGCATCTCGCCGGCCCGGAGGTCGGCGCCGTCGCGTCCGTAGCGATCGACGATGAATGCCTTCATGAGTCCCATCCCGTTAGATTATGGCCGTACGACTATAAGCAGGCCGCGACGCACCGGGCAAGGTTTCCGACGGGTTGAAATTATGACCGTACTAACATAGTCGACGGCCAGGAGCGTCGGGCCGGCGGGGACAGCGTGCCGACTCTCGGTCAGCGGGGCGGAGCGGCCCAGGGGAACGGCGCGAGGTCGGGGTCGACCCAGCCGGTGCGGGCGCGGGGGCTCGCCAGCGTCGTGGAGCGGTAGAAGCGGCTGAGCAGGCGCTTGTCCAGCAGTGCGGGATTGCGGCCGGCGAAAGCGGTGAAGTCCGGCACCGGGTGCTCGGCCACGTGGTGGGCCACCAGCTCGACCCAGGCCCGGCTGATCGTCACGTGGTACTTCCGGGGTGCTCCCGCGTAGCGGGCGGTGCGCTGTATCCCCTCGCTGACCAGGGCAATGGCCGCGGGCATGCCGGTGTGGCGCACCGCGAGCCAGGTGAGGTGCACGTGCTCGCAGTGGCCGAAGGTGTGGGCGGTGTCGTCGGCGGACGCCATCACCTCGGACATGAGCTCGTCGAAGATCTGGGGAGTCATGGCTGTACCGGAGTCATGGCTGTACCGGAGTCACTGCGACACCGTAGCGATTGCGCGCAGCACGGCGTGGAAGCCGGCGATCGCCTCGGCGGGCATGCCGGCGAGCGCGCGGGTTTCCATCGCGGCCAGCGTCCGGCTGACCGTGTCGGCCGCCAGGCGACCGGACCCGGTCAGCTCGACGACCACCACCCGGCGGTCGCCCGGGCGCGGACCGCGCGTGATGTGGCCTCGGCGGTGGAGGCGGTCGAGCACGCTGGTGAGCGTGCTCGGGCGGGTGCCGGCCGCCGTGCCGAGCTCGGAGACGGTGCGGCTGCGGCCGTCCGCGAGGATCGCCAGCACGTTGATCTCGGACGCGGTGAGGTCGAGATCCGCCAGCTCGGTGGCGAGGATCTGCAGGGTGACGTGGGTGGCGCGGTGCAACGCGAGCAGCGCAGAAGTCACGATATCGGACTATACGAGCTCGTACTAATTTCGGCAAGGCGGCCGGTGAGGAAGGCGTGCTCGGCCTCGTTGGCGGTCAGCGCGATCGCCCGCTGGTACGCCTCGGCGGCGTCGGCCGTGCGCCCGAGCCGGCGCAGCAGGTCTGCCTTGGCGGCGGGCAGGTAGCGGTAGGCGGCCAGCCTGGGGTCCTGCTCGAGCTCGTCGATCTCGACCAGCCCGGCGGCGGGGCCGTGGACCATCGCGACCGCGACGGCCCGGTTCAGCGCCACCACCGGCGAGGGCCAGCAGCGGAGCAGCTCGTCGTAGAGCACGAGGATCTGTGGCCAGTCCGTCTCGTCGTAGGTCGGAGCCACGGCGTGCAGGGTCGCGATCGCCGCCTGCAGGGCGAACCGTCCCGGCCGGCCGCCACGCAACGCGCCGCGACGTCACCCTCGAGGAGGGTGGAGTTCTGCCAGCTCACGGACGTGAGGGTCCAGGGCGCGACGAACTTGCGCACGGCGGCCCGCTTCGAACCGATGGGGTCGTCCGCGGCCAGTGGCCAGGTGGCGGCGAACTCCTCGTAGGTCCGGCGGCCGAGCAGGAGCACCTCGTCGTCGATGTACGGCGCCGCCCAGCCGCCGTGTGCGAACCCGCCGTCCCGGTCCTCGTCGGGGCCGCCGGGCCCCTGTACGACGCCGTCCAGTGACACGAACTCGGTGACCATCAGTGTGCGCATGCCGTCTCCTCCGCGCGAGAGCGCGAGCGCCGCCTGCCGGCGCCCGTCATCTGCTCGGCGGAGGAGCCGGGCTCGAATCGACAGGCTTCGATGTGACGCCGGACACGCCACGGCGTACCGCGCGGCCTGCCGCCGACACCGCTGCCTCGAGCGGGCCCCGGAGACCGGCGAGCCACAGGCCCACCCCGATCAGCGTGGCGACCACCACGTGGCCCAGCCAGAGGGCGGCGTCGTCCGGGCCGCTCCCGGCGTAGACCGCGAGGGCCACCACGTGCAGCGTGTAGACGGTGAGCGGTGCCGCTCCGAGGGCCGCCGGCACCTGCACCAGCCGGCGGGACCACCGGGCCAGCAGCAGCATCGCGCCGAGCACGGCGAGCGCGGACCCGGTGGTCGCGGCCAGGTCGAGCGGGCTGCCGGAGTGTGGGGTGTCCACGGCGAGCCACCACCAGTTCCCGGTCGGGGTGGTGCCGTAGCGGCGCGCCGACGCCGCGGAGCCGAGCAGCCACACCCCGCGGCCGGGGCCGAGCAACAGCGCCGACGTGGTGTGCGCGGCGATGGCGAGCGCGGCGCCACCGGTGAGCAGGCCGGTCGCCACCTGGGGGCGGTGCAGATCGAGCCGCCCGACCGCCATCCCGGCGAGCAGGTACGTCGTCCAGGTCAGGACCGGGTAGTAGCCGGTGAGCGCGAGGGTGACCAGCACGTCGCCCGGCGAGGCGAGCGACGGCCACCCGACCTGCTCGCCTGGCCCGTCCGGGAGCCCGGCCCGCAACAGCTGGCTCGCCACCGGCGTGAGGATGCACGCGAGCACCGCCCCCGCCCCGAGCAGCGCGGCCGGGAGCCGCAGCGCCGCGGCGGCCACGACGAACAGCAGGCCGTAGTAGGCCAGGATCACCGCCACCGGAGCGTCGGTGGCCACCAGCGTGAGACCGACCGCGCCCACGAGGACGCCGCGCACGACGAGCGCGGCCGCGGCCCCGAGGTGGGCGCGGGTCCCTTCCGGCCGCTGCCGGCCTCCGGTCGCGAGCGCCACCCCGACCCCGGCCAGCACCGCGAACAGCGCCGATGCCCGCCCCGACGCGACCACGCCCGTGAACGTCGGCTCGCCGCCATCGCGCAGCGGGAAGATGTGGGTGGCGAACATCCCGACGAGCGCGACGCCGCGAGCCGCGTCGACCCCGAGGATGCGGCCCCGGCCGGACGTGGGTACCTCCCGCCCGACCTCCGCGGGGAGACCCCGCGTCACCGCGCCTGCGCGCCGGCGCTGACGGGGCCGTCCGGCCGGTGCCCGGCCCGGCGCAGCCAGTCCTCGAGCGTGCCCTGCACCGCCCGCAGCGGCGGCCGGCGGCGTGGATCGGTGTCCAACGCCGCACGCAGCAGCGCGAGGTGCGCGGAACGCGACGGCAGATGCGTGAGCGCGGCCCCCGTGGCCGCGGCCCGCAGCCCGGACACCGCGTCGCCGTGCACGCCCCGCGGCGGGTGCCCCGTGAGGGCGTAGGAGATGGTGGCGGCGAGCTGCCAGGCGTCCGACGCCGGCGTGGCGCGCTCCCCGCACGCCACCTCGGGCGCGAGGAAGTCCGGGGTGCCGAGCACGAAGCCCGCCATCGTCATCGTCGAGTCGCCGGTCTTGCGGGCGATCCCGAAATCGATGAGGTGGGCCAGCCCGGCCTGGTCGACGACGACGTTGCCCGGCTTCACGTCGCGATGCATCACGCCGCGGGTGTGTGCCGCGTCGAGCGCGCCCGCGAGGCCGGACCACACCCGGGCGGCGGTGAGGTCGTCGAGCGGGCCACGGGCGCGCACCAGCTCCCCCAGCGGGGAGCCCTCCACGTACTCCATGACGATGACCAGGCCGTCGAGCTCACGCAGGCCGGGATCGCTGGTGGCCGGCAGCAGGTCGTGGATGCGCACGCAGTGGGGGTGGCGCACCGCCACGAGCGCGCGTGCCTCGCGCCGGATCCGCTCCTCGGTCTCCGGGTCGGGTGCGTGCGCGGCCTTGAGCGCCACCGGGTGCCCGAGGCGGGCGTCATGGGCGAGCCACACCCGGCCGAACCCGCCGGCGCCGAGCCTGCGGATCAGCTGGAACCGGCGCGCACCCCCCGCGGACGGCGGTGCGGGCGCGACGAGCGTGGGGCGGGAGCGGCCGGCCGGGCGGGGCGGTGGCCCGTGCGACACCGCCGTGCGGGGCGCTGGCACCACCGGCGGCTCGGGCTGCCGGGCCGCGAACCGCCGCGCCAGCCGGTCGGCCACGGACGCGCGGGGCGCCCCGGCCTGGGCGGGGGGACGACGGGCCGCAACGGGCGGGCGCATCGACTCCATCGGCGGCGGCCGCCGGGGTGCCGGGGCGGGCGCGGCCAGCGAGCGGCGCACGACCTCCCGCGGCGGGGTGCCGACCATCAGCACGGCGGCGATGCCCACGAAGGCACCGATGGCCACCCCGATCCAGAGGTGGCCCGACGCCCCGGCCGGGGTGCGCGCGGTGAGCAGGGTGAGCGCCAGCAGCGGAGCCCAGAAGAACTTCGCGGGCCAGCTGGGGCCGCGCCGCAGGGCCAGCCGCGCCTGCGCCGCCACGAACACCGCCGCGACCACCGGGAACCCGACGAGCAGGACGACCGCCAGGCCGAACCGCACCGGGTCGGCGGGGTCGAACGCGGCGGCGACGGTGTAGCCGCCGAGGTAGGTCGACTGCGGGGTGAAGCACACCGCGGTGCCGAGGTCGGCCACCTGGGCGGCGGTGAGCCCGTCGACCTCGCGGCCCAGCGCCACACCCCGGAACACCCGCCCGGTGGCGGTGAACGCGGCCAGCGGCAGGAGGCCGGCACCGACGAGCCCGGCGAGGACGATGAGCACCGACTCGCCCGCCCCGTACCGGGAGCCGATCCGCTTGCGCAGCACGGCCACCAGCACCGCTCCCGCGGTGGGCAGCAACCCGACCCCGATGCCCAGCACCGTGACCGCCCACGGCCATCCACCCGGGCAGACGTCGGCGGCCAGCGCCGTGCGCAGGCTCGCCACCAGGCCGGCGACGAGCGCGGTGAGCGCGTCCACGCCGTGCTCCCCTTCCTTCGGCCCCACGGCGGGCCGCCGGGGGAATCCCGGCACCCACTATGGCACTCCGTGGTCACGCCCCGGTGTCAAGACGGCGGGGTGTCAGGCGAGCGCGGTGAGCGCGTCCTTCGCGTCGCGCAGCTGGGCGAGGTCGGCGAAACCGGAGAGCGCGAGGGTGAGATCGAGCTCGGCGAGCACCGAGCGCAGCACGTGCCGGACACCGGCCTGGCCGCCCAACGCGAGGCCGTACACGTACGGGCGGCCCAGCAGGACGGCGTCGGCACCCAGCGCGAGGGCGACGGCCGCGTCAGCTCCGGTGCGGATCCCGGAGTCGAACAGCACCGTGGCTCGCCCGTCGACGGCGGCCACGATCCCCGGCAGCGCGTCGAGCGAACCGATCGCCCGGTCGACCTGGCGCCCGCCGTGGTTGGACACCACGATCCCGTCCATCCCGACGTCGAGCGCGTGCAGGGCGTCGTCCACGTGCTGCACGCCCTTGAGCACGATGGGCCCGTCCCAGTGCTCGCGCAGCAGGTCGAGCCGGTCCCAGCGCACCGCGGTGCCGGTGAACATCGGCACCCACCGCCCGACCGCCGCCATGAGGTCCTCCTCCGGCGGCACGGCGAGGCCCGCCCGGAAGGCCGGGTCGGAGAACGGGATCGCGGTGCCGACGCCGCGCAGGAACGGTAGGTAGGACAGATCCAGGTCGTGCGGGCGCCAGCCCAGCGTCCACGCGTCGAGGGTGACCACCAGGACGCGGTGGCCGGCCGCCCGGGCCCGTTCCAGGATGCTGACGGTGACCTCGTCCTCGGTGGGCCAGTACAGCTGGTACCAGCGCGGGGCGTCGCCGTTCACCTCCGCGGCCGCCTCGGCGACCTCCTCGATCGTGTGCGACGACGCCGTCGACAGCACCATCGGCACCCCCAGCTCGGCGGCCGCCCGGGCCACGGCGAGCTCCCCGTCCGGGTGCACGATCGACATCACGCCGATCGGGGCGACCAGCAGCGGCGCCGGCATCGCCGTGCCGAGCACGGTGGTGGACCAGTCGCGCGCGGTGGTGTCGCGCAGCATCCGCGGCACCACCCCGTACCGGTCGAACGCGGCCCGGTTCGCGCGCATCGTGGCGCCCGCGCCCGCCCCGCCCGCGACGTAGCCGAACGGGCCCTCGTCGAGCACGGACCGGGCGGCGTCCTCGAGCCGGGACGGGTCGGTGGGCAGCGCGGGCCGCTGGTCGGCGAGCCCCTGGAAGTAGATCTCGGCGCCGTAGGCGGCGAACGGAACGCCCATCGGCCCGACGCTACTGGTCCGTGCAACCGATCCGGGCCCCGTTCCGTCCTGGAAGCATGCACCGCGCCGCCCTGCCCCTGATCGCGCTGGCCACGCTCGCACTCGCCGGCTGCTCCGCGACCGCCGCCACCCCACCCGGGCCGGCCGAACCCCCCGGCATCACCGCCCGCGCCACCGGCACCGTCGCCGCGCCGCCGGACACCGCCACCGTGGTGCTCGGGGTGCAGACCCGCGACCGCAGCGCGACGGCGGCGCTCACCGCCAACTCCGAACGCGCCAACGCCGTGATCGGCGTGCTGCAGGGCGCCGGCGTGGCGCCCGCCGACATCCGGACGAGCCAGCTCACCGTGTACCCCACCACCGCACCGGAGACCGGGCGGATCACCGGCTACGAGGTGAGCAACCAGGTCACGGCCACGCTGCACGACATCGCCGCGGCCGGCGCCATGATCGACCAGGCCGCCGGGGCCGCGGGGGACGCGATCCGCGTACAGCAGATCGACTTCTCGGTGGCGGACGAGAGCGCGGCGCGGGCGCAGGCCCGGGCCGACGCGGTGCGCCGCGCCCTCGCCCAGGCGCAGCAGCTCGCCGACGCGGCAGGGGTCGCGCTCGGACCGGTGCGCTCGATCGTCGAGGTAGGGGGCCAGCCGCCGACGCCCTACCGCGCCGAGGCGGACCGGGCGGCGCAGGCGGTGCCGCTCCAACCGGGCACCCAGGAGCTGGCCGTCACGGTCGAGGTCGTGCACGCGATCGCGTAGTGGTCCAGCCCGCGCGTGGAGCTACCGGCACTCACAACTGGCTGTGGTCCCGTACCCACCCCCCAGCGCGCACCCGACCCTCATCGGTGTTCCCGCGAGCGCGGTCCTGGAGTTGATCTCAAGGTGACCATCCGATGGTCACTGTGTGCGGGGCGCAGCGGGACCACAAGCCGTTGCGTGGGCATCCGGCAGTGACTGTCGTCGGGACGGGCGTGCCCCCGCGTCGGGGACGGCCGTCCACGCGACCACGGAATCCGGTCGTGCACCCAACCCGGCCACCTCACAAGGGTGCGCGGGGGCGGCGTGCGGGTGGACTGCACGGGAGTCCACGGCCCCGTGTGCGAGGCGCTCCGGCCCGAGACGGGAACGGCGCGCCAACGCGACACGGCCCGACCAGCAACATGATCACGAACGACGACCGGAGGGGTAGATCAACTGGAATTCACGTGCACCGCCGGCGTTGGGGGTGGCATGGCTCTCACCCGTACCGACGGGCCGCTGTCCGCCAAAGCGCCCGACACCGTCAACTACCGGATCGACGGGCCCGCCCACAAGCTGCTCATGCACCCGTTCCCGCGGCGCGTGCGCGCCGAGCTCGCCGGCCGCACGGTGCTCGACACGCGGCGCGGCGTGCTCGTCCACGAGACGGCGCTCCTGCCGCGGCTGTACGTGCCCGAGGAGGACATCGACCAGTCCCTCTTCCTCCCGAGCGACCACACCACGCACTGCCCGTTCAAGGGCGACGCGACCTACCGCACGCTGCGCGTGGGCGACCGGGTCGTGGAGAACGCGTTGTGGGCCTACCCGGACCCGCAGCCCGAGGCGAAGTGGCTCGCCGGGTACGCGTCGCTGTACTGGGAGGCCGCCGACGCCTGGTTCGACGAGGACGAGCAGGTGTTCGCGCACCTCACGGACCCGTACACCCGCGTGGACGTGCGGCCCACCAACCGCCATGTCCGGGTACTCGCCGGCGACACGGTCGTCGCCGAGTCGCACCACCCGCTGGTGCTGAACGAGACCGGCCTGCCGGCGCGCTGGTACCTCTCCCCGGACGACGTGCGCGTGCCGCTGGAGCCCACCGCCACGCGCACCCGCTGCCCCTACAAGGGCGAGGCGCGGTACTGGACGGTGCGGCTCCCGGACGGCCGCGCGCTCACCGACGCCGGGTGGGCCTACCCGGACCCGCTGCCCGAGTCGTCGCGGATCGCCGGGCGCCTGAGCTTCCTGCACGACGATCTGACCGTGGAGGTGGACGGCGAACCCGCATAGATCGGGGGCGCGACCTGCGACGAGGAGATCAGTCGTCGTCGACGAGGAGCGCTTCGAGGGCCGGAAGCGCGGCGACGATCCGCTGCCGCTCCTCCGCGTCGAGCCGACCGAGGCGCCGGGCCACCAGCGCGGTGCGGTGGCTGCGGACCTCCGTCAGCCGGACGGCGCCCTCGTCGGACAGCACGATCCGCACGCCCCGCGCGTCGTGCGGATCGGGAGTGCGGATCACCAGGCCCTGATCGTCGAGCGCGGCGAGCACCCGGCTCATCGTCGGGGCGGTCACTGCTTCCCGGCGGGCCAGCTCCGACAGCCGCAACGGCCCGTGCTGCTCCACGGTGACCAGCGCCGACAGCTGCAGCGGCGGGATCGACTCCCGGCCGTCGATGCGGATGCGGCGGTGCAGCCTGCCGACGACGAGCCGCAGCCGCGCGGCGAGCTCGGTCTGCTCCTCCGACGCCGCATCGCCGATCGTCATGTCGTCGGTCTCCACGGAGCCGGTGGTCATCGACACATGGTGCCAGGTGCGCAATCGGCGCTTCCTCAGACCTTGCGCAGCCGGATCCCGGTGACGTTGTGCTTCGGGCCCTTGCGCAGCACCAGGGTGGCGCGCCCGCGGGTGGGGAGGATGTTGCGCTCCAGGTTCGGCCCGTTGATCTCGGCCCAGATGCTCTCGGCGCGCGCGACCGCGCCGGCCTCGTCGAGCGCGGCGTACCGGCGGAAGTACGACTCCGGGTTGCGGAACGCCGTTTCGCGCAGCCGCAGGAAGCGCTCGACGTACCAGCGTCGGATGTCCTCGGTGTCCGCGTCCACGTACACCGAGAAGTCGATGAAGTCGCTCACGGCGAGCGCGGGCCCGCCCTCACGCGAGGGCTGGGCGGGCTGCAGCACGTTCAGGCCCTCCAGCAGGAGGATGTCCGGGCGGTGCACGGTGGAGCGGGCCCTCGGCACGATGTCGTAGGTCAGGTGCGAGTACACCGGGGCCGACACCTCCGCGCGGCCCGCCTTGACCTCCGTGACGAACTGCAGGAGTGCGCGCCGGTCGTAGGACTCCGGGAAGCCCTTGCGGGCCATCAGCCCGCGCCGTTCCAGTTCCTCGTTCGGGTGAAGGAACCCGTCGGTGGTCACGAGCGACACACGCGGGTGCTGCGGCCAGCGGGCGAGCAGCAGCCGCATGAGCCGTGCGGTCGTGGACTTCCCCACCGACACCGACCCGCCGATCCCGATCACGAACGGGGTGCGCGCCGTGGTGGCGCCCAGGAAGGTGCGGTAGGCGCGGTAGAGGCGCCCGCCCTCCTGCACGTGCAACGTCAGCAGCCGGGACAGCGGCAGGTACACCTCCCGCACCTCGTCCAGGTCGACCTCGTCGCCGAGGCTGCGCACCTGGTCGAGCTCCTCCGCGGTGAGCGGGAGCGGCGTGTTTGCGCCGAGCCGGGCCCATGACTCCCGATCGAAATCGACGAACGGCGAGGACCGCTCCCCCTGCGTCTCAGCGGGAACCCACGTCTCAGGCAGCGCACCGGTGCGAGTGCCGTTCATGACCGCTCAACCTAGATCCCGGATCGCCGGATCGCCCTCATTCGTGACCGGCGCGACTCCCGCAGGCCCCCGATCCGGTGCGGTCATACACTGATGCCTCCGCTCCAGGAGGAACACGTCGTGCCCACCGCAGGCCCCGCCGAACCGGGCTGCAGTAGCGGGCCGGGTCCGACCCGGCGTCCCGCTACTTGCCCTGGTCGTGCGCGCGGTTTCCGCCCACGAGGCCGCGGATGACCGTTCTGCTCTCCGTCCTCGGCCTGCTCGCCGTCGCCGCGCTCACCCTGGGCACCGCGATCTCGGTGGCATCGGAGTTCGCGCTCACCGCGCTGGAGCGCAGCCAGGTCGACGCCCACGTCGCCGAGGCCGGCGACCGGCGCGCCCGGACCGTGCAGCGCGCCCACCGCGGCCTGTCGTTCCAGCTGTCCGGCAGCCAGCTCGGGATCACGGTCACCACGCTCGTCACCGGCTACGTCGCCGAACCGGCCATCGCATCGCTGTTCCGGCCGGGTCTCGAGGCGATCGGGCTCTCCGCCGGGCTCGCCGCCGGCACCGCCACCGTGCTGTCCCTGCTGCTCGCCACGACCCTGTCGATGGTGTTCGGCGAGCTCGTGCCCAAGAACCTCGCCATCGCCGACCCGCTGCGCACCGCCCGCGCCGTCGTCTGGTTGCAGAGTGGCTTCGCACACGCGTTCCGGTGGCTCATCAACGGTCTGAACAGCGCCGCCAACTCGGTGGTCCGCAGGCTCGGCGTCGAACCCGCCGAGGAGCTGCGCTCGGCCCGGTCGGCCCGGGAGCTCAGCTCGCTGGTCCGCACGAGCGCGCAGCACGGCACCCTCGACGCCGGCACGGCCACGCTGCTGGACCGGTCGCTGCGGTTCACCGACCGGGTGGCGGAGGACCTCATGACGCCCCGGGTCCGCGTCGAGTCGCTCGACGCCGACGCCACCGTCGCCGACCTGGTGGCCGTCGCCCGGCGCACCGGCTTCTCCCGCTTCCCGGTGCACAACAGCGACCCGGACGCCGTGCTCGGCCTCGTGCACGTCAAGCAGGCGTTCGGGATCGAGCCCGCGCAGCGGTGCTGCGTCGCGGTACGCGACCTCGTGCAGCAGGTGCCCACCGTCCCCGGATCGCTCGACGGCGACGAGCTGCTCACCCGGCTGCGCGGCACGGGGCTCCAGCTCGCCGTCGTGGTCGACGAGTACGGCGGCACGGCCGGCATCGTCACCCTCGAGGACCTCGTCGAGGAGATCGTCGGTGACGTCCGCGACGAGCACGATCCCGCCGAGCAGGCCACGGTCCGCCCGCTCGGCCGCGGCAGCTGGCTGGTGTCCGGCCTGCTGCGCGAGGACGAGGTGGCCGATGCCACCGCGTTCGAGATGCCCCCCGGCGCGTACGAGACGCTTGCCGGCCTCGTGCTCGCCCGCCTCGGGCGCATCCCCGACGTCGGCGAGGAGGTCGTCGTCGACGGGTGGAAGCTCACCGTCATGCGGCGGGACCGCAACCGGATCGCCGAGCTGCGCCTGGCCCGCCCCGGTAGCGACAACCGGGAGGAGGTCGCGCATGGCTGAGGATCTCCTGGCGCTCCTCGCCGCCGTCGCCCTGCTGGGGGCCAACGCCTTCTTCGTCGGTGCCGAGTTCGCGCTGATCTCCGCCCGGCGCGACCGCCTCGAAGCGATGGCCGATGCCGGGGTGGCGGCTGCCCGCACCGTGCTGCGCGCCCACGCCGACCTGTCCCGGATGCTCGCGGCGTCGCAGCTGGGCATCACGATCAGCTCGCTCCTGCTCGGGCGGCTCGGCGAGCCCGCCGTCGCCCACCTCATCGAACGGCCGCTGGGCTGGCTCGGGTTCCCCGAGGCCCTGCTGCACCCGGTCGCGTTCACGATCTCCCTCGCGATCGTCGTGGTCGCGCACATCCTGCTCGGCGAGATGGTGCCCAAGAACATCGCGATCGCCGGACCGGAACGCACCGCGATCCTGCTGGTCCCCCCGTTCCTGGTGTTCACCACCGTGATGCGGCCCCTCATCGAGCTGTTCAACGTCATCGCCAACGGCGTGCTGCGGCTGCTGCGGGTGGAGCCGCGCGACGAGCTGGAGGCGTCGTTCACCTCCGGCGAGCTCGCCGACCTCATCGCCGAGTCCGGACGCGAGGGCCTGCTCGCCGACGACGAGTCCCGGCGGCTCACCCGCACGCTCAGCTCCGCCGAGGCCACCGTCGCCAACGTGGTCGTGCCGGTGCCCGAGGTGGTCACCCTGCCGGCCGAGCCCACCGTCGGCGATGTCGCCCAGGCCGTCGCCGATACCGGGTTCTCCCGCTTCCCGATGCGCGCCCCGAGCGGGGATCTCGCCGGGTACCTGCACGTCAAGGACATCCTGGATCTCCTCGACGACCCGGCCACCGCCGTGCCCGCACCGCGCGTGCGCACGCTCCCGGAGGTGCCCACCTCCATGCGGTTGGACGAGGCCCTCGCCGTGCTGCGGCGCGCCCGGGCCCACATGGGCCGCGCCGTCGGCACCAGGGGCGAGACCGTCGGCCTGGTGGCGATGGAGGACCTCGTCGAGCGGTACGTGGGCGAGGTCCGCGACGCCACCCACGCCCGCGAGCGGCGGGCCTGACCCACTACTCCCCCGGCGGCGGCTGTTCGCCAGCGGCTGTTGTTGATCGTCAATCTCTGATTGACGATTTGTAGGCGTCAATGATTCATTGACGCAAGAATGAAGGTGCTCTGATCGCTCGAACTCGCCAAGATGCCTGGCGTGTTCGTTCCCGGTCTCCAGCTCTCCCGCGCCTTCTACATCGAGGCCGTCCAGCCGCTCCTCGCCGATGTCCGGCACTCCGCGGCCCGCATCGGCAGCGGCTCCGAGGTGCTCGGCTTCGACACCCCGCGCTCGGCCGACCACGAGTGGGGGCCCCGCCTGGAGGTGTTCCTCTCCCCCGCCGGTGCCGGCCGCATCCCCGAGCTCGACCGGCGGCTCGCCGAGCGCCTCCCCCGCACCTTCCACGGCTGGTCCACGCACTTCGAGATCATCGAGGGCGACCACGTCGGCCGGATGACCCCCGCCGATGGCCGCGTCCGCCACCGGGTCGACATCGCGACCGTCGACGGGTGGCTCGAGCGGCTCGGCGCCGACCCGCGAGCCGGTCTGACACCGGCCGACTGGATGGCGCTCGCCACCCAGTCCCTCGCCGAGGTCACCGGCGGCGCCGTGTTCCACGACGGCCTCGGCGAGCTCGAGCCGGTGCGGGCAGCCCTGAGCTGGTACCCGCCCGACGTCTGGCGGTACGTGCTGGCCTGCCAGTGGCAGCGCATCGCGCAGGAGGAAGCGTTCGTGGGCCGCGCCGGCGAGGTGGGCGACGAGCTCGGCTCCGCGGTCGTCGCCGCCCGGCTCGTCCGCGACCTCATGCGCCTGGCCCTGCTGCTGCACCGGCGCTACCCGCCGTACAGCAAGTGGCTCGGCAGCGCGTTCGCCGCCCTCCCGGCGGCCGGCGCCCTCGACCCCGTCCTGCGTGGCGCCCTCGCTGCCACCGGCTGGCGGGAGCGTGAGCAGCACCTCGCCGCCGCGTACGAGGCCCTCGCGACCGCCCAGAACGAGACCGGCCTCGCCGCGGCCGTCGATCCCACGACACGGCCCTACTTCAGCCGCCCGTTCCGGGTGCTGAAGGCCGACCGCGTCGCCGACGCCCTTCTCGACGCGATCACCGACCCGGCCGTCTCCGCCCTCCCCCGCGTCGGCGCCATCGACCAGCACGCCGACAGCACCGACCTGCTCACCGACGCCCCACGGCGCCGAGCGGTCTCCCGCGCGGCGCTCGGATAGCCGGCCCGTACCGGGCCACTCCCCTGCCGGTCGCCTTCGTGGTCATCGAATCGTTGGCGATCCGGTGGCGTCAATGTTTCGTTGACACTTGTGTGCGATCGCACGTATCAGGCTCCGGCTCGCATCCCTCCTGACGGTGGACGGGCGGGCCTGGAGGGGACCCGCCCGTCCACTCCCGCCTGCGGATCACCGGCGCCGATGAGAAGGTGCCCGGGTCAGCCATCACGACCCGGGCAGGACCGATGCCGAGCGCCACCACCGTTCCCCAGACCGGCTTCTTCGGGCACCCGCGGGGTCTCGCCACCCTGTTCGGGACCGAGATGTGGGAGCGCTTCTCCTACTACGGTATGCGCGCGATCCTGCTCTTCTACATGTACGACCAGGTCAGCGAGGGTGGCCTCGGGATGCCGCAGCCGCTCGCGGCCGCGCTCGTGTCGGTGTACGGGGCGTCGATCTACCTGTCCGCGATCGCCGGCGGCTGGGTGGCCGACCGGCTGCTCGGGCCCCGCCACACGGTGCTCCACGGCGGCATCCTGATCATGTGCGGGCACGTCAGCCTCGCCCTGCCGCTGGGCCGGCCCGCCCTGTACGCGTCGATGGTGTTCCTCGTGCTCGGCACCGGCCTGCTCAAGCCGAACATCTCCCAGTCCGTCGGCGCGCTCTACCCCGACGACGACCGGCGCCGCGACGCCGGCTACAGCATCTTCTACATGGGCATCAGCGTCGGCGCGGTGCTCGCCCCGTTCGTCGTGGGCACGCTGGGCCAGCGGGTCGGCTACCACGTGGGGTTCGGGGTGGCCGCCTTCGGCATGCTCGCCGGGCTCCTGCAGTACGTGCGGGGCTGGAAGTACCTGGGCGACGTCGGCCTCCGTCCGGCGAACCCGATCCGCGAGGACCCGGACGGGCGGCGCCACCTCACGCTGATCGGGGCCGTGCTGGCCGCCGTGGTGGTGCTCGTGGCCGTGCTCGCGCTGAGCGGCCGGCTCACCGTCGAGGGGGTCATCGACACGCTGAGCGTCCTCGCGATCGTCGTGCCGCTGGCCTACTTCGTGGCGATGCTGCGCAGCAGCAAGGTCACCCCGCTCGAGCGGACCCGGGTGTGGGCGTTCGTCCCCCTGTTCCTGGCGTCCGCGTGCTTCTGGCTCGTCCAGGAGCAGGGCTACAGCGTGCTCGCCACCTACGCCGACACCCGCGTCGCGCTGGATGCGTTCGGCTTTCCCCTCGCGTCGTCATGGTTCCAGTCGGTCGGCTCGTTCGTCCTGATCGTCCTCACGCCGGCGTTCGCGGTGCTGTGGACCCGCCTGGGCGACCGCGTGTCCACACCGCAGAAGTTCGCCGCGGGCCTGACCCTCGCCGGCCTGTCCTACCTGCTGCTCGTGGTCCCCGCCCTCACCGGTGGCCCGTCCGTGCCGGTCGGGCCGCTGTGGTTGGCCGCGAGCCTCGCCATCGTGACGATCGGCGAGATGTGCCTGTCGCCCATCGGCATGTCCGCCACCACCCGGCACGCGCCGGCGGCGTTCCGGAACCAGACGATGGGGCTCTGGCTCGCGTCGAACGCCGCCGGTCAGGGGGTCAGCGCGCAGATCGTGCAGCTCTACCGGCCGGAGACCGAGATCGGGTACTTCAGTCTCGTCGGTCTCGCGGCCATCGTGCTCGCCGGTGTGCTGCTCGCGATCGCGCCGCTGCTCACCGGCATGGTGCGCAGGGCGGAGGCGCGGGCCGCGGCGTGAGCGCTCAGGACGAGTACGCCTGCACCGGAGGGCAGCTGCACACCAGGTTCCGGTCGCCGTAGGCGCCCTCGATCCGGCGCACGGGCGGCCACACCTTCCGGTCGTGCACCCCGGGCGTGCCGCCCGTCGGGTAGGCCGCGATCTCCCGGGTGTACGGGTGGTCCCACTTGTCCGCGAGGCAGGCGGCCGTGTGCGGGGCGCAGCGCAGCGGGTTGTCGGTGACCGGCCACTCCCCCACCGCCACGCGCTCGATCTCCTGCCGGATGCCGATCATGGCGTCGATGAAGCGGTCGATCTCGGCGAGGTCCTCGCTCTCGGTGGGCTCCACCATCAGCGTGCCCGCCACCGGGAACGACATCGTCGGGGCGTGGATGCCGTAGTCGGCCAGCCGCTTCGCCACGTCGTCGACCGTCACGCCCGTGTCCTTCGTGATCGCGCGCAGGTCGAGGATGCACTCGTGGGCCACGTGGCCGTCCACGCCCGCGTACAGCACCGGGTAGTGCTCCCGCAGCCGCGCCGCCACGTAGTTGGCCGCCGCCACCGCGGTGAGCGTGGCGCGGCGCAGCCCGTCGAGGCCCATGAGCCGCACGTACGCCCACGAGATCGGCAGCACGCCCGGGCTGCCGTACGGCGCGGCCGACACCGCCCCCACACCCTGTCCATCCTTTCCGGCACGGCCGGGCAGGAACGGCGCCAGGTGCTCGGCCACGGCCACCGGGCCGACCCCCGGCCCGCCGCCGCCGTGCGGGATGCAGAAGGTCTTGTGCAGGTTCAGGTGGCTCACGTCGCCGCCGAACGCCCCCGGCCGCGCCAGCCCCACCAGCGCGTTCAGGTTCGCGCCGTCCACGTAGACCTGCCCGCCCGCCGCGTGCACCGCGTCGCACACCTCGCGCACGCGCGCCTCGTACACGCCGTGCGTGGACGGGTAGGTGATCATCAGCGCGGCCAGCGACGACCCGTGCTCGGCGATCTTCGCGTGCAGGTCGTCGAGGTCGACGTCGCCGGTGGGCGCGGTGGCCACCACGACCACGCGCATCCCGGCCATCACCGCCGACGCGGCGTTGGTGCCGTGGGCGCTCGCCGGGATGAGGCAGACGTCGCGGTGCCCGTCGCCGCGGCTGCGGTGGTAGGCCGCGATCGCGAGCAGCCCCGCGAACTCGCCCTGGCTGCCGGCGTTCGGCTGCAGCGACACCGCCGCGTAGCCGGTGAGCTCCGCGAGCCAGCGCTCCAGGTCGGCGATCAGCTCCAGCATGCCGGCGGCGTCGGCCTCGGGGGCGAACGGGTGCAGGTCGGCGAACCCGGGCCAGGTGATCGGCTCCATCTCGACGGCGGCGTTGAGCTTCATCGTGCAGGAACCCAGCGGGATCATCGTGCGGTCCAGCGCCAGGTCGGCGTCGGCGAGGCGGCGCAGCCAACGCATCAGCGAGGTCTCGCTGCGGTGCTCGTGGAACACCGGGTGCGTCAGGTACTCCGACTCGCGGCGCAGGCCGGCCGGCAGGGCGTCGTCGGTGCCGGGGTCGAGCCGGCGCGCATCGGCGCTCACCCCGAACGCGGCCCACACCGCCTCCAGGTGCGCCACCGTGGTGACCTCGGAGCACGCGATGCCGAGCGTGTCGGCGTCGATCCGGCGCAGTGCGATCCCGGCGGCGTGCGCGGCGTCGGCCACCTCCGCGGCGTGGCCGGGCACCCGCGCCTGCACGGTGTCGAAGAACTCCCCGTGCACCACCTCCACTCCCCCGGCCCGCAGCCCGGCGGCCAGCACCGCAGCCATCCGGTGGGCGCGCTGCGCGATCCGGCGCAGCCCGTCCGGGCCGTGGTACACCGCGTAGCAGGCGGCGACGACGGCGAGCAGCACCTGCGCGGTGCAGATGTTCGACGTGGCCTTCTCGCGGCGGATGTGCTGCTCACGGGTCTGCAGGGCCAGCCGGAGCGCCGGGTTGCCGTCGGCGTCGCGGGACATGCCCACCAGCCGGCCCGGCAGCTGCCGGGCGTGCTTCTCCGACACCGACAGGTAGCCGGCGTGGGGCCCGCCGAAGCCGAGCGGCACCCCGAATCGCTGGGTGCTGCCGACGACGGCATCCGCGCCCAGCTCACCGGGCGGGGTGAGCAGCGTGAGTGCCAGCAGGTCGGCTGCCACGGCCACCAGCGCGCCACGCTCGTGGGCGGCCGCGATCAGTGCCGACGGGTCGCGCACGGCCCCCGACGCGCCGGGGTAGCTCAGCAGCAGGCCGAACAGCTCGCCCTCGGGCAGGCCGGTGTCGAGGTCGGCGACGACGAGCTCGACGCCCAGCGGCTCGGCCCGGGTGCGCAGCACGTCGAGCGTCTGCGGGAGCGTGTCGGCGTCCACGACGAACCGCGGCGAGCGCGCCTTGCCCGCCCGGCGCAGCAGCGTCATGGCCTCCGCGGCCGCGGTGGCCTCGTCCAGGAGGGACGCCCCGGCCACCGGGAGGCCGGTGAGGTCGGCGACGACGGTCTGGAAAGTCAGCAGCGCCTCCAGCCGGCCCTGGCTGATCTCCGGCTGGTAGGGGGTGTAGGCGGTGTACCAGGCGGGGTTCTCCAGCACGTGCCGGCGGATCACCGGCGGGGTGGCGGTGCCCGCGTAGCCGAGGCCGATCATCGGGACGGTCACGGTGTTGCGCGCGGCGAGGGCCCGCAGCTCGGCGAGCACCTCGGTCTCGGTGGCCGCCGGCGGGAGCGTCGACGGCACCGGTTCCCGGTCGCGGATGCTGTCCGGCACGGCCGCGGCGGCGAGCTCGTCGAGCGAGGTCGCACCGATCGCCGCGAGCATCGTGTCGAGCTCGGCGGGGCGCGGCCCGATGTGCCGGTCGACGAACGGGGTGCCGCGCTCCAGGTCGGAGAGTGTGGGTCGGTCGGACACGAGATCCTCCAGGCGGAGCGGGCGGCGGGGCAGGGTGGAGCTGCCCTCCCCCTCTGTCGCTGCCCGGCGACCGGGCGCCTGAGAGATTCACCCTGTGCACCCGGAACGTCGGCACATCAGGGCTTTCCCCGTCGGCGGACGGGCATGCCCGTCGCTTTCCAGAGGCGTCTCGCCCACGCGGTCCTGGTGCCTGAGAGGTTCCGGGGAGGGGTTGCTCCTTCGGCGCCCGGCCGGAACCGGGCTCTCCCGCATGAGTTCGGCGACTACCCGGCAAATGCTACCGGGGCGCCGGTCCGACGCCGCGGCGGCTCGCGAGGATGCGCCCCACGTTGTCGTCCGAGAAGAACTCGGCGGGCGAGGTGACGCCCGCGGCCACCCGCGCGAACCCGTCCATCGCCTCCTGGTCGCGGCTGACGGCGGAGAGGAGTTGCTGCAGCTCGGGCGGCGCGGGCTCGAGCGACGCGAGCTCGGCGGTGAACTCGTACATCGGCAGGGCCTCGTCCCGGGCCGACTGGTACTCGCGCATCGCGGCGTCGAACGGGCGCGTGCCGGTGAACGCCTGGTGCAGCGCCGTGGCGCACAGCTCGGCATCCCGGAACGCGTCCTGGATCCCCTGCGCGGTGACGAAGTCCTTGTTGTACCCGGCGTCCCCGACCAGTGCCCAGCCCGGCCCGTACGGCGTGCGGAAGTAGTTCGGCACCGCCGTGCCGACGATGCGCGACTCCCGCCGGGCCGTCCGGAGGCGGTCGGCGAACGCGGGGACCGTGCCGAGCGTGGCGAGGTAGTTGCCCTCGATGTCGCTCCTGTTCGCCGCGAACTCGCGGAAGGGCCAGCCTCCGATCACGAGCGTCAGGTCGTCGTTCGTCGGCCATGCCGCGAAACCCCGGTTCGGGCGGTCGTAGGTCTCGAAGCGGTCGTCCATCGGCAGGCCGCTCCAGTAGGCGTAGTAGCCGCAGAGCAGCTGCGGCTTCTCGTGGTACTGCCCGGGCCGCACGGCACGGGCCACGAGCGAGTGGAGGCCGTCCGCGCCGACCACCACCGCGGCCCGCTCGGTGACGGGCCGCCCGCCCTTCCCGTGGCCGCGGATCCCGGTGACGCGCCCGTCCTCGACGAGGACCTCGGACACCGTGAACCGCTCCCGGACCTCCGCCCCGGCCGCGGCCGCCGCCTCGACGAGCACCGTGTCCAGGACGGTCCGCCGCGGCGCGTACCCGGTGCCGGGCATCCCGGAGATCCTGAACGGGCCGAAGTCGAACACGTACGTCTCGATCGGCGGGCATCCCGCCACGGCCGGGTCCAGCAGTCCCCATCGCCGCAGCGCCGCCACGCCGGGCGCGTGGACCAGGTGTGTCGAGAGCGTGTCGCTCGGGAAGCCCGCGCGGTCGACGACCAGGACGTCGTGACCCATGCGGGCCAGCAGCATCGCGGTCGGCGCCCCGGCACACCGGGCGCCGACCACGATCACATCGTGAATGTTCACGGGTCCGCTCATCGCACGGCCACCGTTCCCAGCGCGGCCCGCAGCGCATCGACGAACGCGTCGGGCTGGTCGAGCGCCGGATCGTCGCCTGCGTTCTCGACGACGTGCAGCGGCCACCCGAAACGGGCGCTCGCCGCCTCCGCGACCGACAGCGGGGTCGCGAGGTCGTGCCGGCCCCAGATCAAGGCGGTGGGCACGTCGATCCGGGCGAGCTGCTCCGGTGGGATCGCCGCCGCCGCGAACTGGCCGATGAGGCTGCCGAGCGCCGCCTGCACGTGATCGTCACCGGCCAGCTCCACGGCGTAGGCCGCGAACGGGTCCCAGCGCGCCCCCAGGTGCTCGCGGACCCGGTCGAGATCGAACGCGCAGAACTCCATGAGGCGCTCGTAGGACCCTCGCGTCGGGCTGCCGAGGAAGCGGTGCAGGGCGATCCCGAACCGGGGCGCGGGGTCGAACGCGGTGAGCCCGAGGGTGTCGACGAGCACCAGGGCGGCGAGCGGGCGGCGGTTCCCCGCCGCGAACCGTGCCGTGATGGCACCACCGACGGTCCGGCCGACCAGCACCGGCGGCGCGGGACAGGTCTGCTCGATCAGCTCGTCGAGCCAGCGGAGCACGCGCTCGGCGTCCAGCGGGCCCTCGTCGATCCGCGACGCGCCGTGGCCGGGCAGGTCGGGGACGACCACGTGGTGGGCGCGCGCCAGTCCGGGGAGCACCGGCAGCCACGTGGCGGCGAACTCCCCGGGGCCGTGCAGCAGGACGATCGACGAGCCGTCGCCGTCGCTGCCGCCCTCGAGCACGGCGGTCGACACCCCGGCCAGCTGCCGTCGCCGCTCTCCGACCGGGAGGCCGGCCAGCAGGGTCTTCCGGGCACGTTGACTGTGGTCCATGGCGGCCTCCCGCTGGTGTGTCGAGCGCACGACGGTAGGGAGGGCGCGCGGCCGGGCTCATCGGGCGAAGCACCCACGCCACGGGATGGGTAGTTCTGTGTACGGCCGGGGAGTGATCACCGCGTCGGTGCGTGGGCGGCCGGATGTGGCCGGTCGGGCGCCCATCTGGTGATCACGGGGCCGGCCTACCGGACGAGACCGTGCTCGTAGGCGTGCGCCGTGGCCGCCGCGCGCGAGGACACCCCGAGCTTCGTGAAGATGTTGCTCACGTGCCGGGCCACGGTCTTCTCGCTGAGGAACAGCTCCGCGGCCACCGCCCGGTTGGTCATGCCCGTGGCCACCAGCCGCAGCACCTGCATCTCGCGGGCGGTCAGCGGACCGGCCCCGGCCGACCGCGAGAACGCCCGCAACCGGTCGACGTCCGGCAGGGCGCCGAGCTGCTCGAACACCAGGCGGGCCGCGTCGAACTCCATGTCCGCCGAGTCCGGGTCCCGCAGCTGCCGGCACGCGATTCCCATGAGGACGCGGACGCGCGCGGCCTCGTACGGCGCGTCGAGGTCCTGCCATGCGCGCCACGCGCGGCGCAGCACGTCGGCGGCGTCAGGGCTGTGCTCGGCGACCCGGGCGGCGCCGCCGGCGTGCAAGGCCATCGCCTGCAGCAGCGGGGCGCCCACCCGGTCGGCGATCGCGCCCAGCTCGTCGACGCCGTCCCGCGCCGCGGCGAGGTCCCCGGCAGCGATCATGACCTCGACGTGGGCGGCGAGCAGGCGGCACCGGACCGCGGCGGGCGGCGCGGGCTCGATGCGCGCGGCCCGCCGCAGCGCCACGAACCGGACCGTGCCGTCGAGCGCGCGGCGCAGCATCGCCGCGGCGGCATCCACCTGGCCCTGTGTCATCCGCAGCAGCGCCAGCCCGGGCTGCGGGTCCGGGATCCAGCGACTTGCCTGCCGGTAGGCCTCCTCCGCCTGGTCGAACTCGCCGCGCAGCCGGTGCACCTCGGCGAGCTGGTAGAACGCCGCGCCGGCGGCGGGATGACCGGCCAGGCTGTCGCAGGCCCGCCGTGCCTCGTCGAGGGCATCCGGCCACGCGCCGTGCACGAGCATGATCTCGGAGCGGTGCACCAGGCACTGGCCGCGGTAGGGCACCAGGTCCGGCTGTGCCTCGCACCAGCGGGTGAGCGCCACCGTCCATTCCCGGGCCCGGCGCAGGTCGAAGACCTCCTGGCAGGTCTCGATCACGGCGCAGTAGACGATCCCGGCGTAGATCGGCGACACCTCCTCGGAGGTGACCGCGACCATCACCTCGTCCAGCAGCGCCAGCGCGGGCGCGGTGCGGCCCGCGGCCACCAGTGCCTGGCCCACGCCGAGCCTCCCCAGTGCCACCAGGTCGGGGTCCCCGAAACGTTCGCCGGTGGCCGCCGCCTCTGCGGACGCGGCTTCCGCCGAGGCGGCGTCATCCTCGACGAGGTGCTGCAGGGCCGCCGGCACGAGCAGGTAGCCGCGCTCCGCGCAGTCACCGCCCCGTCGGTCGAGCAGGCGTCGCGCCCGGGTGAGCCACCCACCGCTGCGGGCGGCCTCGCCGCGCAGCAACAGGAGGATGGCCAGCCGGGACGCGTGCCGCGCCGCGCGGGCCGGGTCGCTGCCGGCGCACTCGCGGCACGCGCGCGCGGACAGGTCGTCCCCGACGTCGTCGCGCCCGCTCAGGTAGGCCGCGCTCACCCACAGCTCGAGGTCGTCCGGCTCCAGCGGCGACTCCCGGTCAGCGGCGGACAGCAGCGCACAGACCGTGGCCCACTCCCGCTGCCGGTACGCGGAGCGGCCCCGCTCCCGCAGGTCCGCCCCCTCGTCCACCGGAGGGACGACGTCAGCTGATGGCGCGCCGCGCTCGGCGGCGGGACAGCTCGTCCTCCGGGGAGTCGTCGACGCTGCCGCCGTCGGCGCGTTCCACCGGGAAGTCCTTGATGGAGCCGCTGATCTCCTTCATGGCCCCGCCGACCGCGATGCCGAACACGCCCTGACCACCGCGCAGCAGGTCGACGACCTCCTCCGGCGAGGCGCACTCGTAGACGGTGGTGCCGTCGCTGAACAGGGTGATCCCAGCCAGGTCGCGGATGCCCCGCCGGCGCAGGTGCTCGACGGCGACGCGGATGTTCTGCAGCGACACCCCGGCGTCCAGCAGTCGCTTGACCACCTTCAGGACGAGCACGTCCTTGAACGAGTACAGCCGCTGCGACCCGGATCCGGCGGCGCCGCGGATCGACGGGACGACGAGGCCGGTGCGCGCCCAGTAGTCGAGCTGCCGGTAGGTGATGCCGACGACCTGGCAGGCGGTCGGTCCACGGAAGCCGACGAGCTGGTCGGGCAGCCCATCGAGCCCTTCTCCGAGTAACGGATCGGGGAAGAGCTCGCCCTGCTCGGGCGCGCCAGGCGGCGGCTGCTCCACCGAACTCCTTCCGCCGGAGCCCCGGCTCCGACCACCGGGAGGTCTGCCGGAGCCGACGGGCTGCGAGAATGACGGGCTGCGAGAAATTCGACGATATGAGCATGTGACCGCCCGGTCAACGCGGCGCGCCGCCGCCCACCCGGCCGTACCAGGGTCCGGGCCCCGGGGGGCCGCTAGGGCTGGGCGCCGCGGAAGTCCTCGGGCGAGATCGAGTCGAGGAACTCGCGGAACTTCTCGACCTCGTCCTCCTGCTCGTCCGGGATGATCAACCCGGCCTCGGCGAGCACGTTCTCCTCGGCGTGGATCGGCACCCCGATCCGCAGGGCGAGCGCCACCGAGTCGCTCGGGCGCGCCGACACCGTGATGCCGCCGTCGAACACCAGCTCCGCGTAGAAGGTGCCCTCTTGCAGATCGGTGATCCGCACCTGTTCGAGACGCCGCCCCAGCGCGTTGATCACGTCCTTGAGCAGGTCGTGGGTGAGCGGCCGGGCGGGCTTGACGCCCTGCTGCTCCAGCGCGATCGCGGTGGCCTCCACCGACCCGATCCAGATCGGCAGGTAACGATCACCACTGGTCTCCCGCAACAGGAGGATCGGCTGGTTGGCGGGCAGTTCGACCCGTACCCCCACGACGCGCATCTCGCTCATCGCTCTGCTCCTCCTCGCGATCCTGCGCTTCCCGACGCTACACGGCGCACCCTGCCGGCGCCCGACTCCGGACGGGTCGCGGCGCCGGTACAGCGGGTGGCCGGAGGTCAGCCCCTCGCACCGACCTCGCGGGGTCCGGTGAGGAAGACCAGCCGGAATTTCCCGATCTGCACCTCGTCGCCGTTGGCGAGCACGGCCGTGTCGACCGGCTCCCGGTTGACGTAGGTGCCGTTGAGGCTGCCGACGTCGACGACGACGAACTCGCCCGCGTCACTGCGGAACTCCGCGTGCCGACGCGAGACGGTGACGTCGTCGAGGAAGATGTCGCTGTCCGGGTGGCGCCCGGCGCTCGTGGACGCCCGGTCCAGCAGGAAGCGCGAGCCCGCGTTGGGGCCGCGCTTGACCACCAGCAGGGCGGACCCGGCGGGCAGCGACTCCACACCGGAGACCGGCTGGTCCTGGGCCGGCGTCTCGGCTTCGGAGAGGAAGTCCGCACGGAAGACCGAGGTGGTCTCCGGGGAACGCTCCGGGGGCACGCCGGGCCCGTCGTTCGTGGTCACCTCGGGGTCTCCTCCTGGGTGGTGGGCAGGTGTGGCGCCCTGATGGGTGAAGCCCTGCTCTGTGTGCAAGTGTGACGCCATCCGGGCGCATGCGCGCGGTGGCGGATCCCGCAAACCTACCGTGCAGCGGTGGGGCGGGAGGGGGCGGTCAACCCCCGGTCAGCTGCTGGTAGGCGGCCGCGTCGAGCAGGTCGTCGGGAATGCCCGGTGCGCCGCCTGCGAGCCGGATCTCGAGCATCCAGCCTGCCTCGTACGGGCCGGAGTTGACCAGCTCGGGTTTGGCCTCGAGCTCCTCGTTGACGGCCGCGACCGTGCCCGACACGGGCGCGTAGATGTCCGAGACCGACTTCGTGGACTCGACCTCGCCGACCGAGGCGCCCGCCGTGATCTCCTCGCCGACGGCGGGAAGCTGCACGAACACGACGTCGCCGAGCTGGGACTGGGCGTGGTCGGTGATGCCGATGCGGACCACGCCGTCTCCCAGGTCGCGCACCCACTCGTGGGCATCGGTGTATCGGAGGTCCTCGGGGATCACGAGGAAAGCCTAGTCCTCGCTCGATCAGGTGCCCGCGACACCCGCCCGGTGTGCCGGCGTGCGCAGCGCGCGGACGAACTGGGCCAGATAGAGCGCGCCGGTGTAGAGGTAGAGGACCGTGCCCCACACCGCGAACGCGTAGGCGAACGGGCGGGAGAGGTCGGCGAACCACCCCTGCGCCTGCGCGGCCAGCAGGAGCGGGAACGCGTACAGCAGCAGGAACGTGGCTCCCTTGCCGAGGTAGGTCACCTGGTAGGGCCCGTACCCGCGGGAGCGCAGCACCGGCAGCGTGGCGGCGAGCACGAGGTCGCGCGCCACGAGGGCGGCCACCACCCACCAGGGCACGACCTCGCGCACGCCCAGCGCCAGCAGCGCGGCGAGGATGTACAGCCGGTCCACCGCGGGGTCCAGCAGCGCGCCGAGCGCGCTGTACTGGTCGAGCAGGCGGGCGAGCTTCCCGTCGAGCCAGTCGGTGATGCCGCCGACGGCCAGCACGACGACCGCCCAGATGTCGGCGCCCCACGCCGCGCCGTCGGGCGCGAGCAGCAGGTACAGGAACAGCGGCACCCCGGCCAGCCGCAGCAGGCTGAGCAGGTTGGGCACCGTGAGCACCCGGTCGCGGCGGACCTCGTCGAAGAGGCTGCGGAGCGACGGTTCGGCCACGGCCGGGAGCCTACTGACCTTCCCCGCCCCGTCGCGCCCCGCGACGTCGCCAGGCACGATGCAGCGATGGACGCTTCGACGCTGCGAGAGCTGCAGACCCCGCTCAAGTCCCGCTACCGCGAGGACCCCGATGCCGCCGTCGTGACGCTCACCGCGGACGGCGAGCTGGACGGCACCGGCGTCGCCTGCCGGGTGCGCACGGCCACCGCGCTCGCCGAGGCGGGCCTGCACCCGGCCACCGGGGGCGACGGCACCCAGCTGTGTTCGGGCGACATGCTGCTCGAGGCGCTCGTCGCCTGCGCGGGTGTCACGCTGCGGGCCGTCGCCACCTCGCTCGGACTGGAGGCGGCCGGCACCGTGCACGCCGACGGCGACCTGGACTTCCGCGGCACGCTCGGCGTCGACAAGGAGGCCCCCGTCGGGTTCCGCGAGATCCGGCTGAGGTTCGACCTCGACACCACCGCGAGCGCGGACGAGGTCGCCACGCTCATCCGGCTCACCGAGCGCTACTGCGTGGTGCTGCAGACGCTCAAGTCCTCCCCCGCCACGTCGGTGAGCGTGCAGGCGTGAGCGGCGGCCCCATGAACGGCGCCGGGGCCCTCCTGCGGTCGCTGGTGGCGAGCGGGGTCGACACCTGCTTCGCCAACCCCGGCACCTCCGAGATGCACTTCGTCGCCGCGCTCGACGGGGTGGCCGGGATGCGGGCGGTGCTCACCCTGTTCGAGGGCGTGGCCACCGGCGCCGCCGACGGGTACGCCCGGATGGCGGAGCGGCCCGCCGCCACCCTGCTGCACCTGGGCCCCGGCCTCGCCAACGGGCTGGCCAACCTGCACAACGCACGCCGGGCCGGCACGCCGGTCGTCAACGTGGTCGGCGACCACGCCACCACCCACGCGAAGTACGACGCGCCACTGCAGTCCGACATCGCCGCGATCGCCGGCGCCGTCTCCGGCTGGGTGCGCGAGAGCACGCTGTCCACCGAGGTCGGCGCCGACGCCGCTGCGGCGGTCGCCGCCGCCCGGGCCGGTCAGGTCGCCACGCTGGTCCTGCCCGCGGACGTCAGCTGGAACGCCGTCGACGACACCGACGACACCGGCGGCACCGGCGCCGAGTCCGCCCCCGCCCCGGTCACGGCGCCCGCCCGGGCCACCCCGGACGCGCTGGACGCCGCGGCCAGGGCACTCACGTCCGGCGAGCCGTGCGTGCTGCTCGTCGGCGGCGACGCCACCCGGGCCGCGGGCCTCGCCGCCGCGGACCGGATCGCCGCCGCCACCGGGGCCCGGGTGCTCGCCGAGACGTTCCCGACCCGGCTCGAGCGCGGCGCCGGCGTCGCACCCGTCGACCGGCTCGGCTACGTCGTCGACGTCGCCGTCGGGCAGCTCGCCGGAACGCAGCACCTCGTGCTGGCCGGGGCCCGCTCGCCGGTGGCGTTCTTCGCCTACCCCGGCAAGGCGTCCGACCTCGTGCCGGCCGGGTGCGACGTCCACCCGCTCGTGCCCCGGGAGGGGTCCGTCGCCGGCGGGACCGCCACCGCCGCGCTCGAGGAGCTCGCCGACCTGCTCGCGCCCGGCACGGCCCCGCGCACGGCACCCGCCGCCCGTCCCGAGCTCCCCACCGGGGCGCTCACGGTCGAGAGCGCCGCCGCCGTGGTGGGCGCCCTGCTGCCCGAGGGCGCGATCGTCGTGGACGAGTCCGTGACCTCCGGCCTGGGCCTCCCCGCCGTCACGGCGGGCGCCCCACGCCACGACTGGCTCACCCTCACCGGCGGCTCGATCGGCTACGGGCTCCCCGCCGCCACCGGGGCCGCGGTGGCCTGCCCGGACCGGCCGGTGTGGTGCCTGGAGGCCGACGGCAGCGCCATGTACACCATCTCGGCGCTGTGGACCCACGCCCGGGAAGGGCTCGACATCACCACGATCGTCTACCACAACAGCGCGTACGCCATCCTCCGCATGGAGCTGCTGCAGACGGGCGCGGCCGCCCAGCTCGCCGGCGACGGCGCGCGCGCCCGGGCCCTGCTCGACCTCGGCCGTCCCGACCTCGACTTCGTGGCGCTCGCCGCCGGGATGGGTGTGCCGGGCGAGCGCGTCACCACCGCGGACGGGCTGGCCGCAGCCCTGCGCCGCGCCGCCGCCGAGCCGGGGCCGCACCTCGTCGAGGCCATGGTGCCGCCGCTGGTGCCCTGACCCCGCACGCCCGCCTCCAGCGGCCCGTTCACCGCGGCGATCATGCGGTTCGTCGTCCCTCCCCTACCGGACGGTCCGCCGGCCCACCGGCCGACGTAGAGTGGTCCGGGCGTGACGCTGTGTTCGGCATGAGGCCGTGTTCGGCGTGACGCCCCTGCTCTCTTGTTCGCTCGTCCCGGGATGCGTGATGACGACAACGGTCGAGGACTGCCGGTCCGTCGACCACGCCATCGCGATCCCGGTCAGCGACGAGCAGCTGTGGCAGATCGCGGCCGAGTTCCTCGCCCACGGGCTCACCCGCGGCGAGCAGGTCATCTACTTCGACGACGGCACCTCCGAGCGCGTGCTCGAGCGGATGGCCGACGACGGCGTGGCGGTGGCCGGGCCGCTGCGCGAAGGCCGCTTCACCATCGTCCCGAGCAACACGCACACCTCGCCCGACGAGGTCGCCGACACGGTGCGCGGGGCGGTCGACGCCGCGCTGGCCGCGGGCTACCCGGCCGTGCGCCTCACCGGGCGCCTCACCTTCGTGGTGGCGAGCGCGGGCAACCCCACGGCCGGCTGGGCGATGGTCGACTACGACCGCGTCCTCGACGAGGTCGTCCGCGACCGGCCGGCCCACATCCTGTGCATCTACGACCGCGCCCGCTACCCCGACGACGTCCTCGAGGCGATGCGGGCGGCGCACAGCACCGAGGTGGTCGCGCCCGCGATCTACGACGACGGCCTGCTGCGCATCACGGCCGTCGGCAGCGGCGCGGCGCGCGTCGCGGGCGAGGTCGACCACAGCAACCGTGCGCGCATCCGCAACTTCCTCGAAGCCGCGCTCGACCGCGCGCTACGCCTGCCCGACGCCCCGATCGACATCACCCTCGACCTGTCGTCGCTGCGTTTCCTCGACGTCGCGGGCGCAATCGGTCTCGTCCACGCCGCCGAGGAGTTCCCCAACGCCCACCGGCTGGTGCTCACCGGCGTGCGGCCGCGGGTGCAGCGCGTCCTCGACCGGTGCGGGGCACCGTTCGCCACCCAGCTCGTCGTCCACACCCGCAGCGACCAACCGCCGCGCGAGCAACCGCCGCGCGACCGGACACCCCACCGTCCGGCACCGGGCAACCCGGCACCGGGCGACCGTGGCGACCGATCACCCGGCGACCGGGAATCGGGCGACCGGTCACCGCAGGACCAACCGGTGCCCGACCAGCCGTCCAGCGAGCAGGCCCCCGTATGAGGATCGAGACCACGCGCTCGGCCAACGCCGTCCGCCTGGAGCACGCCGCGGGCTTCCACGGCTCCGCCGCCGACCTGCTCGACCAGCTCGTCCCGCTCGCCGAACAGGCACTGCGGCGCGAGGAGCCTCTTGCCATCGCGCTGCGGCCGGACACCGAGAGCGCACTCGCCCACCGGATCGACGGCGGTCTCACCGACCGGGGCCCGGACGGGGGCCGGCTGGTCCGGTTGCAGCGGCCCGACGGACCGGACGGCGGGCCCGCCGGCACGTCCGGGCAGACGCTCGCCGCCCGCTGGGCCCTCGAACTGCGCGCGCTGACCGTCGCCACCGACCGCCCGGTCACGGTGCTGAACGAGCACACACCCGACCTCGACGGCGCCGACGGCCGCTTCTGGACCGAGCTCGACGCCGCCCTCAATGTCGCGCTGGGCGACCTCCCGGTCCACATCACCTGCTTCTACCCCGAGCTCCCGCTGCACGTGGAGGTCCTCGACGGGGCCCACCGCAACCACCCGCTCCTGCTGGCCGACGGCGAGCTCCGGAACAACCCCGGCCACCACGACCCTCGCGTCGTCCTCACCGCGCGGCCGGCGGCCGCGCCGCCCCTGCTCGGCCCACCGGACGTGCGGCTGCCGTTCACCGCGTGGCAGCTGCACGAGGTGCGCACCACCGTGGAGCGGGTCCTGTCCGGCGGCGACTACGAGCGCGAGCGCGTCGAGGACGTCGTCCTCGCCGTCAACGAGCTGGCCACCAACGCGGTGGAGCACGGCAGCCCCGACGCGCAGCTGTCGCTGTGGACGGGATCGCGTGGGCTCCTGTGCGAGATCGACGACGCCGGCACCCTGCGCGACCCGCTGCCCGGCCTGCGGGCCCCGCATCCGGCCGAGCCCCGCGGGCGGGGTGTGTGGATCGCCCGGCAGCTCTGCGACTCGCTCCACGTGTGGGCCGACGGCCGAGGCACCCACGTTCGGGTGCACGCCACCCCGTGAGTACGATGGCCGGTGACTCGCACGTCACCCGGACGGCCGCACAGCAGCCGGAAGTGTGACGAACATGCCCCTTGGCAAGGCGGTCGGTCCAGAGAACACTCTTTCGCGGACTCGGGCGCTGGTGCTGCCGACGGGTCCCCGCGAGCTCCAGCCGGGCACTTCCACACATGGGACGATCATGTCTGACGATCAGCGACGATCTCGTACTACGCAGGCGCACCCGGGCGCCCGGAACGGGGTCGCCCGGCACGGGGTCACCGTGCTCGGGTCGTTCACTCTCGTCTCGGACGGCGCCGCCGTTCCGCTCGGGGTCGACTCGCGCAGGCTCGTCGCCTATCTCGCCGTGCATCCGCGGCCGCAGGAGCGCGCGGCGCTGGCCGCCGACCTCTGGCCGGGCGTCGCGCCCGCCGCGGCGCAACGTCTGCTCGCCGAGGCGGCCGCCGCGGTCGGGGTGCCCTCGCTGTTCAGCGACGGCGACCTGACCGGCCCCCTCGCACTCGCCGGCGACGTCCAGGTCGACCTCGCCGACGCGCTCGGCCTCGTGCGGGCCCTCCCCGAGATCCCCGCGACCGACAGCCCCGACATCGGGCTGCTCTCGGCCGACATCCTGCGCGGCTGGACCGCCGCCTGGATCGTCGTGGAGCGCGAGCGGTTCCGCCAGCTGCGGCTGCACGCCCTCGAGGAGCGCAGCCTGCGCCTGTCCGCGGCCGGCAGGCACGCCGACGCCGTCGCGCTCGCCGAGATGGCCGTGCACGCCGCGCCGAGCCGGGAGAGCGCCCGCCGCGCCCTGATCGAGGCGCACCTCGCGCAGGGCAACATCGCCGCGGCCGTGGCCGAGTACGACGCCTACGAGGAGCTGCTGCGCTCCAGCCTCGGCGGGCCCGCCTCCAGCGGCCTCGACGCGCTCTTCCCCCCGTCGCCGGTGTGGCCGGTTCTGCGGGCCCGGCGCCCGATGCCGCGCTCGGCCGTGCAGCTGCCTGCGTTGCGCGCGGTCCGCGGTGCCGCCGGCGGCACGCGCCGGCTCGTCGCGGGTGGCGGCGCTTCGCGCCCCTACTGACCTCCCCCCCGGGGGTCCGCACCCGGGGGCGACCTCTCGTGTCGGCGCCGGCATGGTCGGGTATCCGAACTCCATGCACAGGACCTCCGAACCGGACGTCGAGCCCGACCCGCAGGTGGCGCGCAGCCGCGAGGCGGGTGGCGTCGACCCCGACCAGAAGGACCGTCCGGTCGACGAGAGCGCCGATCCCGACGGGCCGAGCACCACGGGCACCGACGAGAACGAGCAGTTCGTCGGCCGTGTCGCCGGGCAGGACGCCGGCTACGCCGGCGAGACCGGTGCCGAGGCGCGCGCGGAGGAGGAGCGGTGAGGCGCGGCGACGGCAACGAGCTGACCGGGCTCGCGAAGCTGGCCTACAAGCCGATCGGGCTGCTCTTCGGGCTGATCGGTGGGCTGCTCGCCGCCAAGGTCTTCGGGATGGTCTGGAAGAGGATCTCGAACGAGGACGAGACCCCGCAGCCCCTGTCCGACGACTACAGCACCCGCGAGGTGCTGCTGGCCGCCACGGTGCAGGGCGCGATCTTCGGCCTGATCAAGACCGCGGTGGACCGGTACGGGATGAAGGGTGTCCGGCGGTTCCTGGACACCCCGCGCCCACCGGCGCACCGACGCGCGGAGGCGTGACGGAACCGTGAGTGGGATACGCGGGCCCGCGTATCCCACTCACGACCGGTGTCAGGCCAGGGCGCGCAGCCGTGGGAGCACGTCCTCGGCGAACTGGGAGAGGAAGCGCTCCTGGTCGTTGCCGGGACCGTGGAACACCAGGTGGTTGAGCCCGGCGTCGACGTAGGGCTTGATCTGCGCCACGGCCTCGTCGGGGTCGGAGGCCACGATCCACCGCCTCGCCACCTGCTCGATGGGCAACTCGTCGGCGAGGCGCTCCATCTCCACGGCCGAGTCGACGCTGTGCTTCTGCTCGGCCGAGAGCGACAGCGGGGCCCAGAACCGGGTGTTCGCCAGTGCCTGGTCCGGGTCGCGGTCGTAGGACAGCTTGATCTCGATCATCCGGTCGACGTCCGCCGCGTTGCGCCCGGCCGCCGCCGCGCCCTCCTCGACCGCGGGGATGAGCTTGTCGGTGTAGAGCTCCATCCCCTTGCCCGAGGTGCAGATGAACCCGTCGCCGGACCGTCCGGCGTACTTCGCGACGACCGGGCCACCCGCGGCCACGTACACCGGCACGGGCTCGTCGGGACGGTCGTAGATGGTGGCCCCGACCGTGCGGTAGTACTCGCCCTCGAAGGAGACCTCCACCTCCGTCCACAGCGCCCGCATCAGCCGGATCGACTCGCGCAGCCGCGCGAACCGCTCCTTGAACTCCGGCCACTCCCGACCCGACACCGCGATCTCGTTGAGCGCCTCCCCGGTGCCCACCCCGAGCATCACGCGCCCGGGGTACAGCAGCCCCAGGGTGGCGAACGTCTGGGCGAGCACCGCCGGGTTGTAGCGGAAGGTGGGCGTGAGCACGGAGGTGCCGATCAGCACCCGGGACGTGCGCTCCCCCACTGCCGCGAGCCACGCGAGCGACGACGGCGCGTGTCCGCCCTCGTGCCGCCACGGCAGGAAGTGGTCCGAGGTCACGACGCTGTCGAGGCCCACCTCCTCCGCCCGCACGGCGTACTCCACCAGCTCCCGCGGCGCGAACTGCTCCGCCGAGGCCTTGTACCCGATCCTCAGTTCCCGCTGCGCTGACGCCACGTTCCCGTCCTCCGATCCCGATCACCGTTCGCTTCCAGCCTGCCACTCCGGCCGGACTGGACCTCAACCCGTGTCGAAGTGGTTTCGTCGGGTGCATGAGAGAACTCGCGTGCGCGAGCCGCCCGGCCGTCCTACCGTCGATCGAGCCATGACCGAGCCCCCGCCCGCACGGGCCAGCCTCGCCACGCTCCGCCGCCTCGCCCCCTATGTCCGTCCGCACCGCCTCACGCTGCTCGCGGGTGGTGCGGCGGCGCTCGCCGGCACCCTCGCGGGCTTGACGATCCCGCTGGTCACCCGGGCGATCGTCGACGGCCCGATCGCCCACGGCGATCTCACGACCCTGCCCTGGCTCGTGCTGGGCGTGCTCGGGCTCGGGGTCCTCGAGGCCGTGTTGATGTTCCTGCGCAGGCGCCTGGTGGCCCGGCCCAGCACCGGCATCGAGGCCGCGATGCGCACCGACCTGTTCGCCCACCTGCAGCGGCTGCCCGTGGCCTTCCACGACGAGTGGCCGTCCGGGCAGCTGCTCTCGCGCGCCACCTCCGACCTCAACACGGTCCGCTGGTTCGTCGCGTTCTCCGGCATCTTCCTCGTGGTCAACGTGCTCACCGTGCTGGTCGGCATCGGCGTGCTGCTCTGGCTCTCGGTGTGGCTCGGGGTCGTCATCGCGGTCACCGCCGTGCCGCTGCTGGTCCTCACGCTCTGGCTGGAGCGCCGGTTCTCCGTCGAGGCCCGCCGCGCCCAGGACCAGGCGGGCGACCTCACCACCGTGGTCGAGGAGTCGGCGCTCGGGGTGCGGGTGCTCAAGTCGCTCGGCCGGGGGCGGCGGCTCACGGAGCGTTTCGTGGCCGACGCCCGCGGCCTGCGCGGCACCGAGCTGCGCAAGATCCAGCTGATCGCCGCGCTGTGGGCCGTGCTCGTGCTGCTCCCGGAGTCGGCGATCGCGGTGGTGCTCGGGCTGGGTGCATGGGGCGTGGCCACCGGCTCCCTCACGATCGGCACGCTCGTCGCGGCCGTCACGGTGATGACCTACCTGTACTGGCCGATCGCCTCGATCGGCTGGCTGCTCGCCGAGGCGAGCAACGCCGCAGTCGCGACGAGGCGGTACTGGGAGGTCCGCGACGTCGAGCCGGCGATCGTGGACCCCACCGACCCGCAACCGCTGCCACATCCGGTGCGCGGTGCTCTCGAACTGCGCGGCGTGCGGTTCCGCCACCCGGGCGGCGACCGGGAGATCCTCTCCGGCGTCGACCTCACCGTGCGCCCGGGCGAGACCATGGCACTGGTCGGCGCCACCGGGTCCGGCAAGACCACCCTCACCTCCCTGGTCACGCGCCTGCAGGACGTCACGGGCGGGGCCGTGCTGCTCGACGGCATCGACGTACGCAGGCTCCGTCTCGCCGACCTGCGCGCCGCCGTCGCCACGGCGTTCGAGGACCCGGTGCTGATCTCGGCCAGCGTGCGGGAGAACGTGCTGCTCGGCTCACCCGGGTTCGGCAACGATCAAATGCGCGACGGGCAGGTCTGGGAGGCCCTTCGGGTCGCCAGCGCCGACGGGTTCGTCGCCGCGCTGCCCTGGGGTCTGGACACCCGCATCGGCGAGCAGGGCATGTCGCTCTCGGGTGGGCAGCGCCAGCGACTGGCCCTGGCCAGGGCGGTGGTCGGGCACCCACCGGTGCTGGTGCTCGACGACCCGCTGTCCGCCCTCGACGTGCACACGGAGGCCGAGGTCGAGGCCGCGCTGCGCCGGGTGCTGGGCGGGGTCACGGCGCTGGTCGTGGCCCACCGGCCGTCCACGGTGCAGCTCGCCGACCGCGTCGCGCTGCTCGACGGCGGGCGGATCACGGCGGTGGGCACGCACACCGAGCTGCTCGCCACCGTGCCCGCGTACCGGCGGCTGCTGGCGAGCTCGGAGAACGACACGGCCGAGGACCGCGAGGAGGTGGGGGCATGACGGCCGACCTCGCCGACAAGGAGGACCCCGAGAACGACCCCGAGAACGACGCCGAGGAGGCCTGGCGCGGGATCGCGACCGGCGACATCTACGGGGGCGAGGAGGCCGACGCCGTCGACCGCCGCACCGGGCTGCGCCTGCAGGCACGGGCCCGCAGGCTCGTGGCGGAGCTGCTGCGCCCGCACCGGCGCGCGGTGGTGCTGGCCGCGGTGCTGCTGGTCGCCGAGAACGCGGTGATGCTCGCCGGCCCGCTGATGGTGGCGTTCGCCATCGACACCGGCGTGCCGGCCGCGCTCGCCGGCCGTCCCGATCCGCTCGCCTGGGCCATCGGCGGGTACGCCGCCACCGCGCTGGCCGGTGCCGGGCTGCGGTCGGCGTTCCTGCTGCTGTCCGGGAGGGTCGGGCAGGACCTGCTGCTCGATGTGCGCAGGCGCCTGTTCGCCCACGGGCAGCGGCTCTCGCTCGACTTCCACGAGTCGTTCACGTCGGGCCGGCTGATATCCCGCCTCACCAGCGACGTCGACGCGCTGTCGGACCTGCTGGAGAAGGGGCTCGACGGGCTCTTCGGCGCGCTGCTGTCGCTCGTCGGCATCACGGTGCTGCTGATGTCGCTCGACCCGCTGCTCGCGGCAGTGGTGCTGGCCGGGTTCGTCCCGCTGGCGCTGCTCACCCGCTGGTTCCAGCGCCGGTCGCGGGCGAGCTACCGGCGCACCCGCAGCACGGTGGCCCGGGTGATCGTGCACTTCGTCGAGTCGGTGAACGGGATCAGGGCGGTGCAGGCGTTCCGCAGGGAGCCGCGCAACGACGAGATCATGCACGGGCTCACGTCCGCCCACCGCGACGCCAACACCACCGCGTTCCTCACCGTCGCCTGGTTCGTGGCGGCCGTGCGGCTGGGCGGCAACCTCACGCTGGCGCTCGTGCTGCTGCTCGGCGGGCTCCGCGTCGTCGACGGCACGCTCGCGCTCGGCGGGCTCACGGCGTTCGTGCTCTACCTGCGCCGCTTCTACGACCCGCTCGACGACCTCGCCCAGTTCTTCAACGCCTACCAGTCGGCCGCCGCGGCGCTGGAGAAGATCTCGTCGGTGCTGGACACCCCGGTCGGGGTGCCCGAACCGGCGCGCCCCGTGCCGCTGCCGCGCCCGGTGCGCGGCGAGCTGGAGTTCGACCGGGTCCGCTTCGCCTACCGGCGCGCGTCCGCGCGGAGCGGCAGCGGAGCGCGCATCGGCGCAGCGCGCACGGTGCTGCCCGAGTTCTCCCTGCGCATCCCGGCCGGGCAGACCGTCGCTCTCGTGGGCGCCACCGGCGCCGGCAAGTCGACGCTCGCCAAGCTCGCGGCGCGGTTCTACGACCCCACCGAGGGCGCGGTGCGGCTCGACGGGGTCGACCTGCGCGACGTCACCGACGCCGACCTCCGCTCGGCGCTGGTGATGATCACCCAGGAGGCGTTCCTGTTCTCCGGGTCGGTGGCCGAGAACATCGCGATGGGCCGCCGCGGGGACGGCACGCCGTCGCGCGCCGAGATCGTCGCCGCCGCCGAGGCGGTGGGGGCGCGCGAGTTCATCGAGGCGCTGCCGGAGGGCTTCGACACCGACGTCCGCAAGCGCGGTGGCCGGCTCTCCGCGGGTCAGCGCCAGCTCGTCGCGCTCGCCAGGGTGGTGCTGGCCGACCCGGCCGTCGTGCTGCTCGACGAGGCCACGTCGTCGCTGGACGTCCCGTCCGAGCGGGCCGTGCAGGCGGCGCTGGAGACGGTGCTCGCCGGCCGCACGGCACTGATCATCGCCCACCGCCTCTCGACGGTGCTGATCGCCGACCGGGTACTGGTGGTGTCCGAGGGCCGGATCGTGCAGGACGGCGCGCCGGAGGCCCTGCTGGCCGAGGACGGCGAGTTCGCCGAGCTCCACGAGGCGTGGCGGGCGAGCCTGACCTGACCCGTGCTCACCTGTCGAGGATGGTGGTGAACGCCGCGTCGAGAGCCGACCGTTCCGGCGCGGCGGCGGTACGCCATCCGATGACGCCGTCGGGCCGGATCAGCACGGCGCCGGACCGGGACACGCCGTAGGTCTGCGTCCACGTGCCGTCCGGGTCGATCAGCTCCGCGCCGATCTGGTGGGCGTCCAGCCGGAGCCCGCGCTCCGTCGCCACCTGCCGGGCAGCCGCGACCCAGCCTTCGTCCTCGCTCAGCAGGACGAACCCGCGGAAGCAGAGCTCGCGGGTGGACACCTCGTCCGCGCCGCGCCGCAGCGCGACGTGCGGGGCGCGGGTGCCGGGACGGCCACTGGGCTTGCGAGGATCTTCGAAGAGCTCGCCATCGCTGCCGCTCTCGAGCACGAACGCACCGCTCGGACGCCGGTAGCCGAACATCAGCGCGAGCGGGTCGACGGGGGCGGGTCGGTCCTCGACGACCAGATCGGGACGCTGCCGCTCGATCATGTTGGCGAACTGCCAGTCGGCGACCGCCGTCCCGTACGGGAGGTGCTCGTCGTTGTGGCCCGCGAGCAGCCCTGGCCCGGCCTGGCCCTTGATGACCGCGGCGAGCTTCCATGCGAGGTGCAGCGCGTCGAGCATCGCGGTGTTGCCGCCCTGCCCTCCGGTGGGTGGCATGAGGTGCGCGGCGTCCCCGGCGAGGAAGACCCGGCCCGCGGACAGCCGGTCGGCGACCCGGTGCGCGATCTCCCACGTGTTGGAGCCCTCGGTCGTGATCTCGACGTCCAGGCCGAGCATCTCCCGGATCAGCTCGCGCGTCTGCTGGTCGGTGCGATCCGGGTCGGCGGGGAAGGCTGCGACGTACTCCCCCGGCAGGTCGGTGGAGACGAACGCGCCGGCGCCCCCGGGCAGCGCCGGGTTCTGGACGTAGTACATGAGCACCGCGGAATCCGGCAGCCGGTCGGCGATGTCCGCGGTGAACGACGTCGTCGTCGAGTGGCCGAACGCGGCGCGGCTGCGCGTCGTGATGCCGGCGTGTGCGGCGATCGAGCCGCGGTGCCCGTCCGCGGCCACCAGGTACCGGCTGCGCAGCCCGTACCGCTCCCCCGTGCGCAGATCGGTGAGCACGGCGTGCACGCAGCCCTCGTCCTGGGTGAGGGACTCGAGCCGGGTCGAGAAGCGCAGTTCGGCACCGAGCTCGGCGGCGCGCCGGGCCAACGCGGTCTCGGTGCGCTGCTGGCTGGCCATCCCCACCGGTGCGGGGCTGAGCGCCGGGTAGTCCTCGAGCGCCTCGGAGAAGCTCGTGAGCACGCGTCCGACGACGCTCTCGCAGATCACGATCGTCATCTCCGGACGCCCGGGAGGCATCGCGGCGACGATCTCGTCGGCCAGGCCGGCCGCCCGGAACGCCTCCATGATCGCGGGCATCTGCCCGCGGGCCTTCGGCTGGTTCGACGTGCTCGGGTGCCGGTCCACGACGGTCGCGCCCACCTCGTGCAGCCCGAGGAACACGGCCGTGGAGAGCCCGGCGAGCCCCGCGCCGACGACCAGGATGGGAACCTCTTCTTCACGCATTCGTCCTCCAGGACTATAGTTCGACGTATCGAATGATTCGATGCGTCGAACTAGTACTCGCCCAATCCGGACGTGTCAAGGTGCTGATGCCAAGGTGGTGCCCGTGCCCTCCCCTCGCCGAGAAGCGCTCTACGAAGACCTCGCGCAGGCAATGCGCGACTCCGCATCGCGGACGCTGCTGCTCCACCAGGCCATCGCCGACCGCATGGGGCTCGGCCCCACCGACATGAAGGCGCTCGACCTGGCCCGGCACGAACCCGAGCTGACGCCGAGCCGGCTCGCGGAGCTCACCGGCCTCCGCGCGTCATCGGTCACCGCACTCGTCGACCGGCTCGAACGGCGCGGCATGATCGCACGCCGCCGCTCGACGACGGACCGACGCAAGATCATCATCGCGCCGACGGGGGCACACATCCCGCTCAACCGGTCGATCTTCGAGGAGATCGAGGTGGCGGTGCGCCGGGTCCTCGACGACTACGACGACGACCAGCTGACGACGTGCCTGAGCCTCTACCGCCGGCTCAACGACCTGGCCCGCGAGCAGGCCACCCGGATCAGCGCCGGGCGGAACGGCCAGGACGGCGATCCGGGCTCACCCCTGCCGTAGAGCAGCGCGGGAGGCCGACCCCGGCAGCCCTGGTGCCCCGCGCCGGACTTCGTGATCGTGCCTGTGGCCGGGTTCGGAGCGGGTCGCAGGCACGGGCCGAGCAGGTCCAGCGACGTCGACCGGGCGCGCCGGCTCGTGATCAGCGGACGTGGTTGCAGGGCACCAGGACCGTCGCTGTCCCACACTCCCAGCGCGGTAGGCGGGAGTGATCACCGACTCGGTGCGTGGACGGCCACATCCGGCCGGCCGTGCACCCAACCGGCGATCACCGGACGAGGTGGTGCGCCCGGGCCGGGTTGCTCGGCACACCTGCATGATCACCGGCCGGCCCGCGCGACTCCGATCAGCGGTACTAGACGAGTATGTCCGAGCTCGATCAGTGGTCGGTGGTCCGCCTCGGGCGGCTGATGATCGGTCCGAGGTGGCGGTGGAACGCCCTGCTCAGGGCGCTGCGCCGGGTCTCGGAGCGATCAAACGGGTCTTTCATGGTCATGTAGACGCCACGGGTATTCGATCTTGCTCCAACCCCGCTGACGTCTATCTGATCATGAAAGTCGGCTTGGCGCACCGTCCCCGACGCGGACCGGACGGCAAACCCACACCAGCGCGCGGGGGCACGGCCGTTCACGACGAGACCGTCACCGCCGGGTGCCCACGCCACTATCCTGTGGTCCCGAACAGCGACCGCAAGTGACCCACCGACCGAGCTGCGCAGGTGATCGTCGGCAGCCCCTACGCGACCCGGTCAGGCACGACCTGGTGGCGCTCGCCGAGCAACTCAGGGTTGCTCTCCCTCTCGGACTGCCGAGTTGATCTCAACGCAACGTCCGATGATCAGTCCGCCCGGATGGATCGGGACCACAACCAGTCCTCACGCACCCCACATATGCGGTTCATGTCCCGATTCCGACGATCACCAGCGGACCAGCGGAAACCGAGCCTGCCTGCCGGGTCCGCTCCGCCGAGGGACCGTCCTGCGTCAACACGGTCCGCGAGACCCGGCCCGCGACGTCCGGTCTCCGCGACTTGATCGAGTTCGGACTCAGCGGTCCTCGGCGACCACCGTGTTGGTCAGGGCGCCGAGGCCCTCCACCTCCACCGTGATCGTGTTCCCGGGCTCCACCGCGCGTACGCCCTCGGGTGTGCCGGAGAGGATCACGTCGCCGGGCTGGAGTGTGGTGAACCGGGTGATGTACTCGATCAGGAACGGGATCGGGAAGATCAGGTCCTTGGTGCGCCCGTCCTGGCGGCGCTCGCCGTCCACCGTGCAGGAGACACCCACGTCTGTCGGGTCGAACTCCGTGTCCACCCACGGCCCGATCGGGCAGAAGGTGTCGAAGCCCTTGCCGCGGGTCCACTGGCCGTCCGCACGCTGGATGTCGCGGGCGGTGACGTCGTTGCCGCAGGTGTAGCCGCCGATCACGCCCCAGGCGTCGGCAGCGGCGACGTTGCGCGCGGTGCGGCCGATCACGAGCACCAGCTCGGCCTCCGGGTCGACGCGCTGCGAGAGCGCCGGGTACACGACGTCGGCGTCCGGCCCGATCACCGCGGAGGGCGGCTTGAGGAACAGCAACGGCTCCTCCGGAACCGGGTTGCCGAACTCCTCGGCGTGGGAGCGGTAGTTCCGCCCCACGCACAGCACGGTGCGCGGGGTCACGGGCGCGAGCAGCGACACGTCGGCCAGGGGGCCGACCTCCTGCGCGGTGGGCCGCAGGCCGGCGAAGGGCGTGCCCTCGGCGGCCAGCACGACCCCGTCGTCGAAAACGCCCCACGCGGCGCCGCCGGTCGTCTCGTAGCGAACGATCTTCACCACATGTCCTTCCTGATCAGCACTGGTTGTACGCGTTCGTCCAGAGCGTGCCCTCCGCGGGGTCGCCCGCGCTGTCGGTGATCTCCACCTCGTGCATCACGGTGAGCGTGCTCTGCACGGCCGCGGCGTCGAAGCAACCGTCCGCGGACAGGGCGGGCGCGAGTGCCTCGAGCGTCTGCTGCAGCACCGGGAGATCGCCCGCCGACATCCGATCGACGATCTTCGCGGCCGCGGCGCGCGGGTCGCCGAGCACCTGCTCCGTGGCCGCGTTCAGCGCGCGGCTGAACGCGCGGGCGGCCTCCGGGTTCGCGTCGGCCCACTCCCGGTTCGCGGCGAACCCGGTGTAGGCGAAGTCGGCGAACCGCGGCACATCACCCGAGGGGCCGTCGATGAGCACGGTGCCGAACCCCTCGGCCTGCGCCACGTACGGCGTGGGTGGGGAGAGCTGGTACGCGTCGATCTGGCGGGTCTCCAGCGCCGCGAGCAGCGACGCACCGTCGCCGATCGCGATGATCTCGGCGTCGCGTTCCGGGTCGAGACCGGCTTCGCGCAGGTAGTAGCGCATGTACTTGTCGCTCGCGGCGCCCGGGGAGGTGACACCCAGCCGCAGACCCTTCAGCGCCGCGTAGCGCGCCTCGATCGGCGACTCCCGGCTCACGCCGCGCTCGCGCGCCACGTCGGGGTTCATCACCAGCGTGAACGTCACCCGCCGCACGAGGTTGTGCACCATCACCAAGCTGTCCTCGCCCTCGGCGGCGAGCGTGGCCAGGTCGTCGAACCCGAGGTCGGCGTACTGCGAGCTGCCGGAGATGGCGGCCGGCACGCCGTCGGCGCCGCTCTGCAGCTCGACGATCGTGACGTCGAGCCCCTCGCGTTCGAAGATCCCGTCCTTCTCGGCGATGTAGAGCGAGGCGAGGAACGCGCTGGGCAGCGAGCTCACGGTGATCGCGGTGCGCCCACCTTCCCCGCCACCGGCGTCCCCGCCGCACGCCGCGAGCGGGAGCGCGAGCGCTACAGCGGCGCCCAGGACCGCGGACCTGACTCGGCCTTTCATGATCTCTCCAGTCGCTCGTGGTTCGTCGTTGAACTCTCGGCGGTTGGTCCTCGAAAGCGGTCGGTTCTGCTCAGCGGCCGTCGGCGCCGTGCCCCACGTCGACGTCGGGCCGCCAGCGCAGCGCGTGCCCCAACGGGCGCAGCAGCAGGTTCATCAGCAGCACGATCACGCTGAGGCAGAGCACCCCGGCGAGCACACCCGCTGTGGAGTAGCTGGCCGCGGCGGCGCGGGTGAGGTAGCCCAGGCCGCGGTTGGAGGAGATGAACTCGCCGGTGACCGCGCCGATCATCGCCGCGGGCAGGGTGATCCGCAGCGCGGCCAGCACGAAGGGCAGGGCGCTGGGCAGCAGGACCGTGCGCAGCTGGGCCCGCCGCGACGCCCCCATGACCCGGGTGACGTCGAGCAGGCCGCTGGGCACCTGCTGGAAGCCGGCGACGGTGTTGATGAAGACGATGAAGAACACGAAGTAGGCGGCGATGAGGACCTTCGGCGTCATCCCGATCCCGAACCAGAGGATGAACACGGGGCCCATCGCGACCGCCGGGATCGAGTAGGCCACCAGGAAGTACGGCTCCGCGATCCGGTACGCGGTGCGCAGCATGGCCAGCGGCCACGCGATCAGCACGGCGGCCACCGAGCCGAGCACGTAGCCGAGGAACGCCGCGGTGACGGTGAAGGCGCCGTGGTAGAAGAGCTCACCGGAGGTGATCCACTCCACGAGCGTCTCGGCGATCGCGCTGGGCGAGCTCACGTAGAACGAGCGGATCAGGGTGCCGGAGGCGAGCTCCCAGCCGACGAGCGCGACCACGACGATGCCGAGCCGCGCGGCGAGGAGGAAGCGGCGCTGCGCCGTGCGGGCCGCCCGGTGCTCGCGCCGGGTGGCGTCCAGGACGGCCGTGCCTCCCGGGGTGGGTTCGCGGGGCGTCATCCGTGGATCCGTCCGCCGTGCCAGGGTGCGAGCCGGGCCTGCAGGAGCCTGAGCAGCCCGTTCGCGGCCATCACGACCGCCGCGATGATCACGATCCCGGCGAAGACGGTGGCGATGTCGAACTCGCGGGACGCGCGGGCGACCAGGTAGCCCAAGCCCTGCGTGGAGGCTACGAACTCCGACAGCAGGGCGCCCTCGATCGCGCGCGTGACGGTGATCCGGACGCTGGCCACGATCGCCGGCGCCGCCGAGGGCAGGGTGACCTTCAGCAGCAGGTCGCGCCGGCTCGCGCCGAGCACCCGGCAGACCTGCAGCAACCCCGGCTGGACCTCGCGGATGCCGGTGGCGGTGTTGACGAACACGACGAAGTAGACGAGCAGCGCGGCCATGATGATTTTCGGCGCGGTACCGAGGCCGAACCACAGGATGAACAGCGGCGCCAGGGCGATCTTCGGGATCGAGTAGAAGCCGACCAGGAACGGCTCGAACACCGCGTACCCGCGGCGGGTCTGCGCCAGCGCGAAGGCGCTCGCCAGCCCGAGCGTCGACCCGATGACGAACCCGAGCGCCGCCTCGCCGATCGTGACCCCGACGTGGCGCAGGATCTCCCCCTCGGCCGCGAGCTCGACGAGCCGGGCCGCGATCGTGGCCGGGTCGCTCACGTACCGCGGGTTCACGAGGTGGCCGAGCCCGAACTGCCAGAACAGCAGGATGGCCGCGCCGAACGCCGCGGTGCCCGCCCACAGCACCGCCCGTTCCGCCTGCGTGCGCCTGCGGTCGGCCGCCGCGGTGCTGGCCAGCACCGCCGCGGCCCGCCCGGTGTCGGGCGCGGTGGCCGCGACCGTCACGGGGTCTCGCCGCCGATCTCGGCGCGGATGTCGGCCCACAGCGCCTCGTGCAGCTCACCGAACCCGGGGGTCTCGTGGATGCGGAACGGGTCGCGCGGGCGCGGGATGTCGACGGTGTACTCGCGCTTCACCGTGCCCGGGTTGGAGGTGAACACCAGGATGCGGTCGGAGAGGGCGATGGCCTCGACCAGGTCGTGGGTGACGAACAGCACCGTCGGCCGCGCCCGCTGCCACAGCTTGAGCAGCTCGGCCTGCAGGATCACCCGGGTCTGCGCGTCGAGCGGGCCGAACGGCTCGTCCATGAGCACGACGTCGCTGTCGTGCACGAGCGTGCGGATGATCCCGGCCCGCTTGCGCATGCCGCCCGACAGCTCGTGCGGGTAGTGCTCCTCGAACCCGCTCAGCCCCACCAGCTCGATGAACTCCTGCGCGCGCTCCCGGCGCTCGGCCCGGGGTACCCCCCGCAGCTCCATGCCGAGCTCCACGTTGGCCGCGAGCGGCCGCCACGGCAGCAGGTTGTCCTCCTGCGTGATGTAGCCGACCGCGGTGTTGACCCCGCGGACCTGCCGGCCGTGGTGGGTGACGGCGCCCTCCGACGCAGCGGAGAGCCCCGCCACGAGGTTCAGGCAGGTGGACTTCCCGCAGCCGGACGGCCCGACCAGGCTCACGAACTCGCCGGGCCGCACGTCGAACGCGACGTCCTGCAGAGCGAGCACCGGCCCGCTCTTGCGGCCGCGGGCGACGAACGCCTTGTAGACGTGGTCGAAGCCCACCGCGGCGGGCTCGGTCCGGTTCTCCACGGCGGTCCTCGGGGCGTTCTCGACCGTGCTCATGCCGTCTCCCCGCCTGCTGCGGCGGCGCCGTCGGCCGCTGCGTCGTGGATCAGGGTGCTGTGGACGAGCGTGCTGACCGTGTCGCCCACCGAGCGCTTGTGCCACAGCGCGAGGGCCGCGGCCCGCTTGGGGTCGCGGGCGCGCAGCGCGTCCATGATCCCCTCGTGCTCGGCCTGCGATGCGGCGAGCCGCTCGGGCACCATCCGGAAGACTCGCTGGAAGCCGGAGTGGCGCTGCCAGATGTCCATGGTGAGCTCACGGAGCATCTCGTTGCCGCATGCGCCCACGATCGTCGCGTGGAACTCGTGGTTGAGGTCGGAGAAGCCCGGGCCGTCCTGCGCCTCGACCGCGGCGCGCATCCCTGCCATCAGCGCGTCGAGGGCGTCCAGCTCCGCGGCGGTGATGCGCTCGGCGGCCAGGCCCGTGGCGATGCTCTCCAGATGGCCGCGGATGAAGTAGGTCTCCTCGATCTCCCGCGCCGTCAACGTGGTGACCCGCGCACCGCGGTACGGGACCATCTCGACCAGGCCGTCGCGCTCCAGCATCCGCAGCGCTTCCCGCACCGGGATGTCGCTGGTGTCGTAGGCGTTCGCGAGCTGGCGCAGCACCAGCCGGGTGCCGGACAGGATCTCGTTGGACAGGATCCGCTCGCGGAGCGCGCGATAGATCGTCTGAGACTTCAGATCGGACACGAACGAACCACCCCCTTGTGGCCTGCGTCACGTGGACCATATCAGATATTCAGCACGGCACACCCATGTTTCGTGCCCCGGACCTGCCCGGCACCGCCTACCCTGAGCGGATGTCGGCGGAGCTGCTCGGGCGCGCTCCCGTGCTGGAACGCCATCGCGGCATGCCGGCACACGCCCAGATCGAACGGTGGCTCATGGAAGAGATCACCACCGGATCGATCTCGGCCGGCGATCGGCTGCCCGGGGAGCGCGAGCTGGCGGTCGCGCTCGGGGTGAGCCGGATGACGCTGCGCCAGGCCCTGGAAGGGCTCGCGCGCCGCGGCGTGCTCATCCGCACGCCCGGCCGCTCCGGTGGCGCGTTCGTCGCGGAGCCCCGGATCGACTGCGACCTCACCGGTGTCGCCGGCTTCACCGAGCAGATGCGACGCGCACACCGCCGGGCCGGTGCGCAGGTGCTCGGCGCGCGCACCGTCGAGGCCGAGGACCCGGCCGCACGAGCGCTGCGGCTGCCGGCCGGCGCACCCGTCTACGAGCTGGTGCGGGTCCGCTCCGCCGACGGGGCCGCGCTCGCGCTGGAACGCTCGTGGCTGCCCGCCGACCGGCTCCCCGGCCTGCTCACCCACCCCCTCACCGGCTCGATCTACGAGCTCCTCGCCGACGAGTACGGGCTCGCTCCGCACACCGCCGTGGAGTACCTCGAACCCGTGAGCGCCGACCCGGCCGAGGCCGCCGCTCTCGGCGTGATCCGGGGCACGGCGTTGATGGGTGTGGAGCGCACGGCGCTCTCGGTGGGCGGCCTGCCCGTGGAGTACGCCCGCGATCTGTACCGCGCCGACCGGGTGCGGCTCATGGTCCGCACCGAGGTCCGCCGCTAAACCAGTTGCCGCCCGCCACCCGGGCAGGCCAGTTTGTCCATCGCGTACGACGAGCCGTCGCGTACGCCGAGAGGAGTTCCACGATGCGCGCTGCGTGCATGTCCACCCCTGCCACCTCCGGCCCATCGAAGGACATGACGCTTGGCACGCACGCTCAACCTCGGGATCCTCGCCCACGTCGACGCCGGTAAGACCAGCCTCACCGAGCGGCTGCTCCACGACGCCGGTGTGATCGACGAGATCGGCAGCGTCGACGACGGCAGCACCCAGACCGACTCCACCGACCTCGAACGCCGCCGCGGCATCACGATCCGGTCCGCCGTCGTCTCGTTCACCATCGGCACCGGCGCCGACGCCGTGACCGTCAACCTGATCGACACCCCCGGTCACCCGGACTTCATCGCCGAGGTCGAGCGGGTGCTCGGTGTGCTCGACGGCGCGGTGCTCGTGCTGTCGGCCGTCGAGGGCGTGCAGGCACAGACCCGCGTGCTCATGCGCACGCTGCAGCGCCTGCGCATCCCCACCCTGCTCTTCGTCAACAAGACCGACCGCGCCGGCGCCGACGTCGACCGCGTACTGGCCGACATCGGCCGGCGGCTGACGCCCGCCGCGGTCTCGATGGTCACCATGCGCGGGGCGCAGCCCCTCCCCCGCGGCCCGGCCGACACCGGTTTCACCGCGCGCCTCGCCGAGGTGCTCGCCGAGCACGACGACACGCTGCTCGCCGACTACGTCAACGCCACCGACAGCGCCACCGACTCCGGCGACGGCGGGCTGTCCTACGACCGGCTCCGCCGCGAGCTCACGGCGCAGGTCGCGCGGGTGCAGGTGCACCCGGTGTTCGCCGGGTCGGCGATCACCGGCGCCGGCGTCGACGCGCTGACGGCGGCCGTCGCGCAGCTGCTGCCGGCCGCGGACGGCGACCCGGACGCGCCGGCGGCGGGCACCGTGTTCAAGATCGAGCGGAGCCCGGCGGGTGAGAAGGTCGCCTACGCACGCCTGTTCTCCGGCACCGTCCGGGTGCGCGACCGCCTGGCGTACGGACCCGACGGCGCGCACGGCAAGGTCACAGCCCTCGCGGTCGTCGAGGGCGGCGGGCCCGTGCGGCGGCAGGCGGCCCGCGCGGGGCAGATCGCCACCCTGCGGGGCCTGCCCGACATCCAGGTCGGCGACCCGATCGGCGCGTCCCGGCCGGGCACGGCCGCGCGCCATTTCGCCCTGCCGACGCTCGAGACCGTCGTCGCGGCGGGCACGCCGGCCGAGAGCGGCGCCCTGCACGCCGCCCTGACCCTGCTCGCCGAGCAGGACCCGCTCATCGACCTGCGCCACGACGGGCGGGAGATCTCGGTGTCGCTCTACGGGGAGGTGCAGAAGGAGGTCCTCCAGGCCACGCTCGCCGAGGAGTTCGGCCTCGATGTCGGCTTCCGCGAGTCCACCACGATCTGCGTGGAACGACCGGTCGGGGTCGGGGCGGCCGTGGAGGTCATGAACGTCGAGCCCAACCCGTTCCTCGCCACGGTGGGGCTGCGGGTGGAGCCGGCACCCGCGGGGGCGGGTGTGGTGTTCCGGCTGGGGGTCGAGCTCGGATCGATGCCGTACGCGTTTTTCGCGGCCGTGGAGGAGACCGTCCGGGAGACGCTGCTCCAGGGGTTGCGCGGCTGGCAGGTGCTCGACTGCACGGTCACCATGACCCGCGCCGGCTACGCCCCGCGGCAGAGCCACGCCCACGCCACGTTCGACAAGAGCATGTCGAGCACGGCCCGCGACTTCCGCCACCTCACGCCGCTGGTCCTGATGGACGCGCTGCGGCAGGCCGGCACCACGGTGCACGAGCCGATGCACCGGTTCCACCTCGAGGTCCCGGCCGACACCTACGGCGCCGTGCTGCCCGTGCTGTCGCGCCTGCGCGCGGTTCCGCAGGCCCCGCAGCTACGGGGCTTCGGTGCCAGCGCCGACTGCCTCCTCGACGGGGCGCTCCCCGCCGCGTCGGTGCACGAGCTGGAGCAGCGCCTTCCCTCGCTCACCCGGGGCGAGGGAGTGCTGGAGAGCGCCTTCGACCACCACCGGCCGGTGACCGGCCCGGTGCCGGACCGGCCCCACACCGGACCCGACCCGCGCCACCGCAAGGAGTACCTGCTCCAGGTCGAACGCCGGGTGAGCCGCCGCTCGTCGGCCTGATCCCACGATCGGCTCGAGCAGCGGCCGGATTCTGGCCGCTATCCCTGCGAAGGTTGGCTGGTGCCGGACCACGAGACCCTCCACGGGCGGACGCGCCGATGACCGTTCTCGACACCCGGGCGCTGGGCCGCGCGACGCTCGCCCGCCAGCTGCTCCTCGATCCCGCCGACCTGCCGGTCCTCGATGCCGTCGGGCACCTGTGCGGCCTGCAGGCGCAGGAACCGCAGGAACCGTTCGTCGGGCTCTGGTCCCGGCTGCGCGCGTTCGACCCGGCGGTGCTCTCCGACCTGCTGATCCGCCGCGAGGTGGTGCGGACCCACCTCATGCGCCGCACCGTCCACCTCCTCGCCGCCGACGACGCCCTGGCCTGGCGGGCCCGCCACGACGCCATGTTGCGCCAACGGGTGCTCGGGACCTATCGCCGCGAGCTCGCCGGGATGGACCTCGACGAGCTCGCGACGGCGGGGCGGGCGGTGCTGGCCGACGGCGAGCCCCGCTCGATGACCGAGGTCGGGCGGGCGCTCATCGAGCGGTGGCCGGCGCCGGGGCCGCGGGTGCTGGGCGAGATGGTGATCTCCGCCCTCGTCCCGGTGGCGCAGCTGCCGCCGCGCGGGCTGTGGCGCACCAGGGCGGGAGTGCGGAACGTCCCGCTCTCGTCCTTCCTGGGTCGCGAGATCGACCCGCCGGCGCCGAACGGCTCCGACCCGAACGACTCCGATCCGGTCGGCAAGGTGCTGGTGCGGCGCTATCTGGCCGCGTTCGGCCCCGCCGCCGCGGCCGACCTGCGCGCCTGGTGCGGTCTCGCCGGGCTGCCGGCCGCGGTGGCCGCGATGCGCGAGGAGCTGGTCACCTTCCGCGACGAGCGGGGCCGGGTGCTCCTGGACCTCCCGAACGCGCCGCGGCCCGACCCCGACACGCCCGCCCCGGTGCGGTTCCTGCCGGCGTTCGACAACGCACTCCTGGGTTACGACGACCGCAGCCGGATCGTCGACGACGCCCATCGCGGCCTCTCGGTCGCCGGCGCTCGCGTGGTGCTGGTCGACGGGCGTGTTGCCGCCACCTGGGACGACCAGGACGGCACCGTGCTGGTCACACCTCTGCGCCGATTCTCCCGCGCCGACCGCACCGCCGTCGGCGAGCAGGGGCGGGCGCTCGCGTCGTTCCTCTCCGACGGCGACAGCCACCGCGTGCGGATCGCCGCGTCTCCCGGCTGAGCAGCCACTCCTCCCGCAGCTGTCCCGAGCCGGACGCCGGCTTTCCCGGTTCGTCCCCGCACCGTCGGACGGTGCACCTACGATCGCCGGGTGCCCGATGCCCGGACCGCAGATCCCGTCGCCGAGTCCGCCACCGCAACCCCGCTCCACGTCCTGCGCCGCGTCTTCGGCTACGAAGCATTTCGCGGCGAGCAGGCCGAGATCATCGAGCACGTCTGCGGCGGCGGCGATGCGCTGGTCCTGATGCCTACCGGCGGCGGGAAGTCGCTGTGCTACCAGATCCCCGCGCTGGTGCGCCCCGGCGTGGGCGTCGTGGTGTCCCCGCTGATCGCGCTGATGCAGGACCAGGTCGACGCGCTGCGCGCGTTGGGTGTGCGGGCCGGGTTCCTCAACTCCACCCAGACCTTCGAGGAGCGCCGCCACACCGAGCAGGCGTTCCAGTCCGGGGAGCTCGACCTGCTCTACCTCGCCCCCGAGCGGCTGCGGGTGCCGTCCACGCTGGGTCTGCTCGACCGCGGCCGGATCGCGCTCTTCGCCATCGACGAGGCCCACTGCGTCGCGCAGTGGGGCCACGACTTCCGGCCCGACTACCTCGCCCTCTCCGAGCTGCACGAGCGGTGGCCGGACGTGCCGCGCATCGCGCTCACGGCCACCGCCACCGAGGCCACCCACTCGGAGATCGCGCAGCGGCTGGACCTGGCCCCGAGCGAGCGGTCGCGGCACTTCGTCGCGAGCTTCGACCGGCCCAACATCCAGTACCGGATCGCGCCGAAGGACGAGCCGCGCCGCCAGCTGCTCGACCTCATCCGCACCGAGCACGCGGGCGACGCCGGCATCGTCTACTGCCTGTCACGCAACTCGGTGGAGCGCACCGCCGAGTTCCTGGTGGGCCAGGGCATCACCGCGGTGCCCTACCACGCCGGGCTCGACGCCGGCACGCGCGCGGCGAACCAGTCCCGGTTCCTGCGCGAGGACGGCGTGATCGTGGTGGCCACGATCGCGTTCGGCATGGGGATCGACAAGCCGGACGTGCGGTTCGTGGCCCACCTGGACCTGCCCAAGTCCGTCGAGGGCTACTACCAGGAGACCGGGCGCGCCGGCCGCGACGGGCAACCGTCCACCGCGTGGCTCGCCTACGGGCTCGCCGACGTCGTGCAGCAGCGGAAGATGATCGAGGAGTCCGAGGGCGACCGCGACCACCGGCGCCGGCTCGCCCAGCACCTCGACGCCATGCTCGCGCTCTGCGAGACCGTCACGTGCCGCCGGTCGCAGCTGCTGGCCTACTTCGGCCAGCGCGACACGCCCCCGTGCGGCAACTGCGACACCTGCCTCGTCACCCCCGAGTCCTGGGACGGCACGGTGGCGGCGCAGAAGGTGCTGTCCACCGTGTTCCGGCTCGACCGGGAGCGGCGCCAGAAGTTCGGGGCCGGGCAGATCGTCGACATCCTGCTGGGGAGGCGCACGGCCAAGGTCGATCAGTTCGACCACCACTCGCTCACCGTGTTCGGCGTCGGCACCGAGCTCGGCGAGGGCGAGTGGCGCACGGTCCTGCGCCAGCTCGTCGCCCGCGGCTTCCTGACCGTGGAGCCGCGGCACCAGACGTTCGTGCTCACCGAGGAGAGCCGGCCCGTGCTGCGCGGGGAGCACCAGGTGATGTTGCGGCGCGACCCGCAGCGGCAGGCGCGCAGGTCCCGCCCGGCCAAGGCCGCCCAGCCCGACCTCGCCCCCGAGGCCGCCCCGGTGTTCGAGCGCCTCCGCGCGTGGCGCGGCGCGGCGGCCAAGGAGCAGGGCGTGCCAGCCTACGTGATCTTCCACGACGCCACGCTGCGCGAGATCGCCTCGCGGTGCCCCGCCTCGCTCGCCGAACTGGGCTCGGTCAGCGGCGTCGGCGAGACGAAGCTCGCCCGCTACGGCGAGCAGGTGCTCGAGGCCCTCGCCGAGTCATGATCGGCTCATGACAGGCGGACGGGGCCGGGGAACTGCACCACGGTAGAGCGGTCCAAGGCGTGCTCGACGAGCCGGACGATCGTGGCGATGCACGAGGCGCGGTCCCGCGCGTCCATCGTCACCACCGGTACATCGGGCCGCAGTTCGAGCGCTGCGTGCACTTCCTCCGGGCGGAACCGGTCGGCGTCGGGGAACGCGTTCAGCGCCACGACGAACGGCACGTGGCGGCTCTCGAAGTAGTCCACGGCGGCGAAGCTGTCCTCGATGCGGCGCAGGTCGAGCAGCACGACGCCGCCGACGGCGCCACGCGCGAGCTCGTCCCACATGAACCAGAAGCGGTCCTGCCCCGGCGTGCCGAACAGGTAGAGGATCAGCGAGTCGTCCACGGTGATCCGGCCGAAGTCCATCGCCACCGTCGTGGTGGTCTTGTCCGGTACCGCGCGCAGGTCGTCGACGCCGACCGACGCCACGGTGAGGGTCTCCTCGGTGGAGAGCGGCGGGATCTCCGACACCGACCGGACGAGGGTGGTCTTCCCCACCCCGAACCCGCCGGCGATCACGATCTTCAGTGGGATGGGTGCGGAGGCACGGTCAGCGGGCACGGAGGCCCTCCAGGAGCCGGGTGAGCACGGCGGGGCTCGGATGTCCTCCCGCGAATGCGGGGGCCGGGGCGTGCACGTCCAGGTAGCCGCCGGCCACGAGGTCGCTCACGAGCACCCGCGCCACCGTGACCGGCACGGTGAGGACGGCGCCGATCTCGACGAGGGACACCGGCCGCTCGGCGAGGTCGACGATGGCGCGGTACTCGTTCTCGAGGTCGTGGCCCCAGCGGGCGCGCTCGGTGACGGTCACGAGCGACTCCATCGGCAGCTCGGTGCCCTGCGCCCTGGTGCGGCCCCCGGTGACGGCGTAGACGGGGACGACCCGCCGCGGCGCGCCGTCATCCACGGTGCCGCCGCCTGTGCCGCCGCCTGCGCTGTCGGCCGCGTGCCGGGGCGGCTCGGCGCCGCTCACCTCCCCGTCCCCCCACTCACTGCCGTCCGGCCTCGGGCTCGGCTCCGGAATCGGACGGGTCGAACCACGCGGCGCCCGCCGCGGCGTTGTCGAGATAGGGGCGCGCGGCCGGTGGGCGCTCGTCCCGGTCGACGGCGGCACGGCGGCCGGCGTGGAAGCGCGAAAGGGCCTGCGCCGCGCCGCTGACGTGCGCGGGTGGGAGCGCGGGGCGACCGGCGGGCGCCGGGCGGTCGGTCCGCAGCTCCGGCACGAGGTGGGTCTGCGGAACCCGGCGGCGCAGGCCGACGTACTGTCCGGCGCCGTCGCCGAACCACTCGGGCTCCGAGCGTTGGGCCGGCACCACCGGGTCGAGGTCGGCGAGATCGGGCGGCCCCCACCAACCGGGCACGGTGTCGTCGCCCTCGTCGTACCGGATCCGGTGTGCGCCCGGGCGGTCCAGCACCGCCGCGCCGGCGGGCAGGCGCGGGCGATCCGCGGTGGGCCACGATCCGTCCGCGAGCGCGGCCCGGTCGACGTCCCCGTTCGGCCCGGCTCGGTTCGGGTTGCGCTCGAACAGCTCGACGGGCAGCGTGACCACCGCCGTCGTGCCCGCTCCGGGTGTCGGGGACAGCGAGACCCCGATCCCGTGCCGCGCGCTGAGCCGTGCGACGACGTGGAACCCGAGCCGTTGCGCGACCGACAGGTCGACGTCGACAGCCTCGGCCAGGATCGTGTTCGCGGCCGTGAGGTCCTCGACGGGCATGCCGACGCCCCAGTCCTCGATCACGATCAGCTGCCCGCCGGGGTGGTGCCGGTCGGGGCGCATGCGGATCCGCACCATGGTGTCGGGTGCGGAGAACCGCACGGCGTTCTCGGTGAGCTCGGCCAGCAGGTGCGTGACGTCGGTGACGCTGTGCCCCGCGATGGCCGGCCGAGCGTCGATGACCACCGACACCCGCTCGTAGTCCTCGGTCTCGGCGATCGCCGCCCGCACCACGTCGCGCAGCGCCACCGGATCCCGCCAGACCCGCGCCGGCTGCTCACCGGAGAGCACCAGCAGGCTCTCCGCGTTGCGCTGCACCCGCGTGGCGAGGTGGTCGAGCTTGAACAGCTCGGCGAGCGCGTCCGGGTCCTGCTCCGAGTCCTCGAGCTGGTTGATGATCTCGAGCTGCCGGTAGAGCATGCTCTGGTTGCGCCGGGCCAGGTTCACCAGCATGTCGGAGGTGAACTGCCGGCGGTTGATCTCGGACTCGGCGAGCTGCTGCTGGAGGGCGTCCTTCTCCCGCTGCGAATCCTCGGTGACCCGCCAGAACAGGGCCATCCCGACGCAGGCGACGAGCACCGCGACCCCGTGGATCAGGGACCACAGCCACGGATCCCCCTGCGCGGAGGGGTGGTTGAACATCAGCGTCTGCTGCCACGCCGATCCCGCGCCGTGGCTGAGCACCGTGAAGAGCACGTTGAACAGGAACGGGACCCAGTCCTGGTACAGCGCGATGAAGCCGATGATGACGAAGAAGTGGAAGTGGGCCTCGATCGTGCCGCCGGTGAGCACGACGAGCGCCGCCGAGCTGTAGACGAGACCGGCGGTCACCGCCACCGACGCCACCCGCCGGTGCCGGCGCAGCACCCGGCCCGCCACCAGGCAGCCGGCGGGCACAGCCACCGCGAGCACGACCGCGCCCGGTGGCCGGTCCAGGAGGAAACCGAATGCGGCCAGCCCGGCCGGGTGCACGGCCAGTACCCCCAGCAGCAGGCGGTGCCGCCGCTGCCAGTCGGCGTCGGCCAGGCCGTATCCGTGCGGCACCAGGTCGGCGGCCGCTCTCCAGGCGGCGCGGCAGGCAGATCTCCAATCAGAGCTCTCGACAGGTCTCGAGACAGAGCGACGCATCCGCATCCTCCACGGCTGAACGTGACGGGGAGCCGGAGCGCACTGGCGAGATCGAACTGCTGGGGAGCCGACCCACAGCGAACATCACTGTGGGCTACGACCCATCACCTGCGCGCTCACGTGAACAGCGCAACAAAGCTCGCGTTTGGCGGCGCCATTGTTACACCCAGTGCGCACTATCTCAACAGTTAGTGCACATGGGGGAATCGAAGCCGTCACTCAGTCGAGTCCGCGTCCCGTCACGCAGACCAACAGCACCGTCACGCTCTGATGCGTTCGCCCTTCGGGTCGTGGAGCGGACTCGACCCGACCTCGGCGCGCTCCCACGTGCCGTCGACCTGCACGTGCAGCTCGGTGCCCTCGGGCGTCGCGGCAGGCAGGTAGGCGTAGGCGATGGAGCGGGCCACCGTGTAGCCGTAGCCCCCGGACGTCACCTGCCCCACCACCTCGCCGGCCAGTCGCACCGGCTCGCCGCCCAGGGCGACGGCGCGCGGCTCGTCGAGCAGGAGGCACCGCAGGGCGCGGGCCACGCCCTGGGCGCGCACGGCCGACAGCGCCGCGCGACCGACGAACTCCCCCTCGCGCCGCATGGCGAACCCGAGGCCCGCCTCGTCCGGCGTGGTCTCGGGGCCGATGTCGGCCCCCCACACCCGGTAGCCCTTCTCCAGCCGCAGGCTCTCGATCGCCCGGTAGCCGCACGGCCGGGCGCCGGTGCCGGCGAGCGCGCGCCACAGCGCCGCGCCGTACTCGGTGGAGCAGTAGAGCTCCCAGCCCAGCTCCCCCACGAACGTCACCCGCACCATCCGCGCCGGGACGTCCCCCACGGTCGTCTCCCGCATGGTGCCGAAGGGGAAGTCGGCATTCGCGAGCGACGCCGGGGTGAGCGGCGCGAGCAGGTCCCGGGCCTGCGGCCCCCACAGCCCGAAGCAGGCCTCGGCGCCGGTGACGTCGGCCAGCCGCACCGACGCGCCGGTCAGCCGGGCCTGGCGGCGCAGCCAGCCGAGATCGTGCGTGCCGAACGCGGTGCCGGTGACGACGAGGAACTCGTCCTCCGCGAGCCGGGTGACCGTGACGTCCATCTCGATGCCGCCGCGGTCGTTCAGGGCCTGCGTGTAGACCACCGCGCCCGGGGCCCGCTCCACCCGCCCGGCGAAGACGTGCGCGCAGAACGCCGCCGCGTCCGGTCCGCTGATCGAGATCTTCGCGAACGAGCTCTCGTCGAACAGCCCGGCCGTCTCGCGCACCGCTCGGTGTTCCGGCTCGACGCACGGCGACCAGTGCCGGCCGGCCCAGCCGCGGGGCCGCAGCTCCTCGGACCCCGCGTCGGAGTAGTGGTTCACCCGCTCCCATCCGGCCTTCTCGCCGAACACCGCGCCGTGCTCCGCGTGCCACGGGTAGGCGGGCGAGGTGCGCAGGGGCCGGCCCGACGTGCGCTCGGCCGCCGGATAGCGGATGTCGTAGTAGCTCTCGTAGTTCTCGACGGTGCGAGCGAGCGTGTAGCCGGGCGAGCGGTAGTGGCGCCCGAAGCGCCGCACGTCCATGTGCCACAGGTCCATGCCCGGGTCGCCGTCGAGGATCCAGTCGGCCATGACGCGGCCGATCCCGCCGGCGCCGGCGATGCCGTGCGCGCAGTACCCGGCGGCGACGAAGAAGCCGGCGACCTCGGTCTCACCGAGGCAGAACTCGTTGTCCGGGGTGAACGCCTCCGGCCCGTTGATCATGCTCGCGATGCCGGTGTCCGCCAGGACGGGCACCCTGACCTGCGAGTTCTCCAGGATTTCGGTGAACCGATCCCAGTCCGGCGGAAGCAGCTTGCCGTTGAAGCCGGCCGGCACGGCGTCGTAGGAGCGCGAGGTGGCGGTCCAGGGCGCCGACTCCCGCTCGTAGCCGCCCATGACCAGGCCGTCGACCTCCTGGCGGTAGTAGACGAGCAGGTCCGGGTCGCGAAGCGACGGCAGCGGCCGCCCCGCGGGCAGCGAGCCGGCCGGCAGCGGGGCCGTCACGACGTACTGGTGGGACATCGGCACCACCGGGATCCGGACCCCCGCGAGCCGGCCGATCTCGGCCGCGAACATCCCGCCGCAGTCGACGACCACCTCGCACTCGACGTCGCCCCGGTCCGTCCGCACGCCGCTGACCTGGCCTTTTGCGATATTGATCCCGGTGACACGCGTTCGTTGTGCGATCGTGACCCCGTTGGCCCTGGCCATGGCCGCGAGGGCGTAGCAGAGCCGCGAAGGATCCACGTGACCGTCGGTCGGCGTGTACGCGGCGCCGAGCACTCCATCCGTGCTCATCAGCGGAAACAGCTCCCGCGCGGCCTCCGCGGAGATCAACTCCAGAGGCAGGCCGGACCGGGCGGCCCAGCCTGCCTGCCGGCGGATCTCCTCCAGGCGCTCCGGGGAGGACGCGAGGCGCAGCGACCCCGACTCCACCCACCCGGGGGCATGTTCCCCACCATCGGCCTCGAGCTTGCGGTACAGCTCGGCCGAGTAGACGTTCATCCTGGTCAGAGCCGGGTCCGAGCGCAGCTGCCCCACCAGCCCCGCGGAGTGGAACGTCGACCCGCTGGTCAGCTCGGAACGCTCGAGCAACAGGACATCCCGCTCGCCACGCTCCGCGAGGTGGTAAGCCACACTGGCCCCGCCCACCCCACCACCGATGACGACGACGCGGGCACGGCCGGGCAACACGTCTGGCATGCCCGCACCCTACGGTCTAGACCGTATTTGACGCGACTTCTACCATCCCCCAGTGGAGTTGACCACGCTCGTGCTCGATCCGGACCTGGACGCGCTGCTCGACACGATTCCGTGCACCGAGCGGCACCCTCGTACCGTGGTGGATCTCCCCGGTGGTCTCACCAACCGCAACCTCAAGGTCACCAACGCCGACGGCACCTGTGTCGTGCGGATCCCGGCGGCCGGCAAGAGCCTGCTCGGCATCGACCGTGACGTCGAGCACGCCAACTCGGTGGCGGCCGCGGAGGCCGGCGTGGGCGCGCCGGTGCTGCACTACCGGCCCGGCGAGGGCATCGCCGTCGGCTTCCTGCCCGGCCGGGCGCTCAGCGACGCCGACCTGCACCGGCCCGACGTCCTGCACCGCGCCGCCGCCGCCTGCCGGCAGCTGCACGCCGGGCCGCGCTTCGTGAACGACTTCGACATGTTCGAGGTACAGGCCCGTTACCGGCAGATCGTCGCCGACCACGGCTTCCGCCTCCCGGAGCGCTACGACGAGTTCGCTCCGGCGGTGGCCCGCATCCGCGAGGCGCTCGGTCCCCGCACCGACACGGTGCCCTGCAACAACGACCTGCTCGCCGAGAACTTCCTCGATGACGGCGAACGCGTGCGCATCATCGACTACGAGTACTCGGGCAACAACGACCCGTGTTTCGAGCTGGGCAACATCTGGAGCGAGGCGACGCTGCCGCTCCCCCTGCTCGACGAGCTCGTGGCGGCCTACTACGGGCGACGCCGCCCGCGACAGGTGGCACGAGCGCGCCTGTTCGCCCTGATGTCCCAGTACGGCTGGACGCTCTGGGCGGCCATCCAGCACGGCTCCAGCCCCCTCGACTTCGACTTCTGGTCCTGGGGCATGGAGAAGTACGACCGCGCCGTCGCGGCGTTCGACGGGCCCGACCTCGAGCACCTGCTCGAAGCGGCCTCCCGACCCGAATAACCCACGATCAACCCGGAACCACCAAGGAGCCCCGTGGCTACCACCGAGGGTGCCGAGCGCACCGACGACGAAGCGATCCTGCATCGGCTCGGCTATGCCCAAGTGCTGTACCGGGAGATGGGCGGGTTCTCGAACTTCGCCATCTCCTTCACGATCATCTCGATCCTCGCGGGATGCCTGACGTCGTACTTCCTCGCCTTCAACAACGGTGGCCCCGTAGCCATCACCTGGGGCTGGCTGCTCGTCGGGGCCTTCTGCGTGCTCGTGTCCATGGCGATGGGCGAGATCGCCTCGGCGATGCCCACCGCGGGCGCCCTGTACTTCTGGGCCTCCAAGCTCGGCGGGCCGGCGTGGGGCTGGTTCACCGGGTGGTTCAACCTGGTGGGCGAGATCGCGGTCACCGCCTCCATCCAGTACGGGTCGGCCATCTTCACAACGGCGCTGCTCAACATCTGGTTCCCGGCGATCGGCAGCGAGACCGGCACGATCTTCATCGTCTTCACGGTGATCGTCGCGCTGCAGCTCGGCCTGAACCTGCTCAACATCAACGTCCTCGCGCTGCTGAACACCGTCTCGGCGTGGTGGCACATGGCGGGCGTCCTGGTCGTCGTCGCCGTGCTGACGCTGGTGCCGGAGAACCACCAGCCGGTCGGCTTCGTGTTCGGCGAGGTGATCAACAACTCCGGCTTCTCCGACTCGGCGATCTGGTTCGTCTTCGGCCTCGGCCTCCTGATGTCCCAGTACACGATCACCGGCTACGACGCGTCCGCGCACATGAGCGAGGAGACCCGCCAGGCGTCGCGCACCGCCGCGCTGGGCATGGTCATGGCCGTGGTGGCGTCGGTGTTCTTCGGGTTCATCCTGCTGGTCGCGGTGACCTTCGCGGTGCCGGACGTGCAGGGCACGCTCGACGCCGCCGGCAACGCGGTGGTCTACATCTGGACGGAGTCGCTCGGCGAGACCTGGGCAGCGTTCCTGCTGGTCATCGCGGTGATCGCGCAGCTGTTCTGCGGTACGGCGTCGGTGACGGCGTCCTCCCGCATGATGTTCGCGTTCTCCCGGGACCGGGCGGTGCCGTTCCACAACGTGTGGCGCAAGGTCGCGAGCAACCGCGTCCCGGTCAACGCGGTCACCGCGATCGCCGTGCTCTCCTGGGCGCTGATGATCCCGACCCTCGCCAACGGTGTGGTCGGCTACGCGGTCGGCACCTCGATCGCCGTCATCGGGCTCTACATCGCCTTCGGGATCCCGATCATCCTGCGCATCAAGGCCGGCGACCGGTTCGAGGCCGGCGCGTGGACCCTCGGCGAGCGCTACAAGTGGATCTCCACGATCTCCGTCGTGTGGATCGGACTGGTGTGCATCCTCTTCCTGATGCCGCTGACCCCGGCCGGCGTTCCCGGCTCGGAGGACTTCTCCTGGGAGGCCGTGAACTACGCCCCGATCACCGTCTTCGGCGCGCTGGTCCTGTTCGGCGGCTGGTACCTGCTGTCGGCCCGCACGTGGTTCACCGGACCGGTTCCGGAGGGCGGCTCGCTCGCCGAGCTGCAGAGCATCGAGCAGCAGCTCGACGCCGAGGCCGGCGGCAAGGCCGCAGTGGCGACCACTGCCACAGCTGGCGCCGCGGCGGCGGGTGCGGTCGCGGTCGCCGAGAAGACCGAGGCCGACACCGAAGCCGCCGACAAGACCGACGACAAGGCTGATGCGTCGGCGGAGGTCACCACCGAGGACAAGGTGGAGACGGCGACCGAGGAGCCGGCTGCCGCCGCGACGCCCGAGGCGGCAGCCGAGACACCCGACGCCACCGCCGGGACGCCCGACGCCCCGGCGGACGCCGAGGGTGTCGTCACCGCAGAGGCCACCGACCCCGAGGCGGCGACCGAGGAGCCGAAGGCGGAGGAGACCGGAGACGCCGGGGCCGCCACGACCGCGGACGCCACGTCCGCCGCCACCGACGCCCCCGCCACCGCTGACGCCCCGGCCGAGGCCGAGGCGGCCACCGAGGACGCGCCGGCGGCTGCTGCCGACTCCACGGAGACGGCAGCAGCGACCGACGGGAAGCCGCAGGCAGCGGCGGACACCGAGACAACGACGGAGACCGGCGCGGACGTCGAGGCGAAGCCCGCATCGGCGAACGGCACGGCGGACGTGACCACCGTCGCCGAGCCGGCCACCGAGCCTGCCGCCGAGACCGAGACCGGCCCCGCCGCGAAGAGCACCGAGAACGGCAAGGCCGACGCCGGGACCGAGGTCAAGTAGCCGCGGCCGCGACGCAGCGGTCACGTCACACGCACCACCGACGACGAACGGGACCGTGATCCCGCTGGTGGCTGCACGCCGGTTCGCCCGGCGCGCAGCCGTCAGCGGTGTCCGGGTCGGATAGGTTCGACAGGAGGGTCCCGTTCGTCGTGACCGGCCCGTCCCCCGGAAGGATTCTCATGGCCCGCCCCGGCATGCTCACCCTCGAGGAGCTGCGCACGTCCGTCGACGACGGCACGATCGACACCGTCCTCGTCGCGTTCACCGACATGCAGGGTCGCCTGCAGGGCAAGCGGTGCGCCGCGCCGTACTTCCTCGACGAGGTCGTGCCGCACGCCGCGGAGGCGTGCAACTACCTGCTGGCGGTCGACGTCGAGATGAACACCGTCGACGGCTATGCCATGTCGAGCTGGGAACGGGGCTACGGCGACTTCGTGCTCGTGCCGGACATGGCCACGCTGCGCCTCGTGCCCTGGCAGGAGGCCACCGCGCTCGTCCTGTGCGACGTGCGGTGGCCCGACGGCGCACCCGTCGTCGCGTCGCCGCGCCAGGTGCTGCGCGCCCAGCTGGACCGTCTCGCGGCACACGGCCTCGCCGCCGACGTGGGCACCGAGCTGGAGTTCATGCTGTTCGCCGACTCGTTCGACACGGCGTGGCGCAAGGCCTACCACGATCTCGAGCCGGCCAACCTGTACAACGTCGACTACTCCATGCTCGGCACGTCCCGGGTGGAGCCGCTGCTGCGGCGCATCCGCAATGGGATGGCGGGTGCGGGGATGGTGGTCGAGTCGGCCAAGGGCGAGTGCAACCTCGGTCAGCACGAGATCGCCTTCCGCTACACCGACGCGATCACCACCTGCGACAACCACTCGATCTACAAGACGGGTGCCAAGGAGATCGCCGACCAGGCCGGCATGGCGCTGACCTTCATCGCCAAGTACGACGAGCGCGAGGGCAACTCCTGCCACATCCACATCTCGCTCCGGGGCGAGAAGGGGCCCGTGTCGGCGGGGGACGGCGAGCACGACTTCTCCCCGCTGTTCGCGCGCTTCGTCGCCGGCCAGCAGGCCTGCCTCCGGGAGCTGACCTACCTCTTCGCCCCGAACATCAACTCCTACAAGCGCTACGCCGAGGGAAGCTTCGCCCCCACCGCCGTCGAGTGGGGGCTGGACAACCGCACGTGCGCGTTGCGGGTGGTCGGGCACGGCCCCTCGTTGCGGGTGGAGAACCGGGTGCCCGGCGGGGATGTGAACCCCTACCTCGCGGTGGCGGCGCTGATCGCGGCCGGTCTGCACGGCATCGAGAACGAGCTGCCGCTCTCCCCGCCGTACTCCGGCAACGCCTACCAGTCGACGGGTTCCCGGGTGCCCACCACGCTCCGCGAGGCAGCCGAGCTCTTCGCCGGCTCGAAGGTCGCGGAGGCCGCGTTCGGCACCGAGGTGGTGGAGCACTACAGCAACGCGGCGCGCGTGGAGCTGGCCGCGTTCGACGCCGCGGTCACCGACTGGGAGCGCCGCCGTGGGTTCGAACGGCTCTAGCCGACCTACCGGCGCCCGCCCCGTCATCGGGATCACCGCGTACGGGGAGCACGCCCGCTACGGGGTCTGGGACCACGAGGCCGTGCTGCTCCCGCGCACCTACCCGGACGTCGTGATCGCCGCCGGCGGGGTGCCGGTGCTGCTCCCGCCGGTCCCGGAGTCGGCCGTCGCCGTGGACCGGCTGGACGCCGTCGTACTCGCGGGCGGGCCGGACGTCGACCCCGGCCACTACGGGGAACCCCCGCACCCCCGTGCCGGGCAGCCCCGGCCGGAACGCGACGCGGCCGAGCTCGCCGTGCTGCACCGGGCCCTCGAACGCGGGATCCCGGTGCTCGGCGTCTGCCGGGGCGCGCAGGTCCTCAACGTCGGGCTCGGCGGCACCCTCGTGCAGCACGTGCCCGACGCGGTGGGGCACTCCGGGCACAACCCCTCCCCCGGCGTGTTCGGCACGGTCGAGGTGGCGCTGGAGGCGGGCAGCCGCGTCGGCGCCGCCCTGGGCGTGGAGGCGACGGTGCGCTGCCACCACCACCAGGCCCTCGACCGCCTTGCGGACGGCCTCGTGGTCACCGGCCGCGCCGCCGACGGCCTGGTGGAGGCGGTCGAGCTGACGGGCACCCGATGGGTGGTGGGCGTCCAATGGCACCCGGAGGAAGTCGCCACGGACGTCCGCCTGATGAAGGCGCTGGTGATCGCGGGGATCGCGAACAGCGGTATGGCTCCATAGTGCTGTTCTCAGCCCCTGCGATCAGCGGTATGGCTCCATAGTGCTCCCGGCAGGACATTTAGGCTCCCCAACCATGACGGAACGGTTCTCCGGCCGCACGGCGGTCGTGACGGGTGGCGGCAGCGGCATCGGGCTCGCCACGGTGCGCCGGCTCGCCTCCGAGGGCGCCCGTGTCGTGGTCGCCGACATCGACGCCGGCCCGGGCAAGGCGGCCGCCGACGAGGTGAACGGGCTCTTCGTGCAGACCGACGTCACGTCGGAGGCCCAGGTCGACGCGCTGTTCGCCGCGGCGGTCGATGCCTACGGCAGCGTGGACGTCGCGTTCAACAACGCCGGGATCTCCCCGCCCGAGGACGACTCCATCCTCGACACCGGGCTCGACGCGTGGCGGCGGGTGCAGGAGGTCAACCTGACCTCGGTGTTCCTGTGTTGCAAGGCCGTTCTGCCGCACATGCAGCGCCAGGGCCGGGGTGCGATCGTCAACACCGCGTCGTTCGTGGCGGTGATGGGCGCGGCGACCTCCCAGATCTCCTACACCGCCTCCAAGGGCGGGGTGCTCGCGATGACCCGGGAGCTGGGCGTGCAGTTCGCCCGCGAGGGCATCCGGGTCAACGCGCTGTGCCCCGGCCCGGTCGACACGCCGCTGCTGCAGGAGCTGTTCGCCGCCGACCCCGAACGCGCCCAGCGCCGGCTGGTGCACATCCCGATGGGCCGCTTCGCCCGGGCCGAGGAGATCGCCTCCACGGTCGCGTTCCTGGCCAGCGACGACGCCAGCTTCATCACGGCATCCACCTTCCTGGTGGACGGCGGCATCTCCGGGGCGTACGTGACGCCGCTGTAGATGCCGCCTCACCCAACGTTCGACGCGCTCCGCAGCCTGCGCAGCATCGGCGGGAGCGGTTCGGCGTGCACCACGGCGAGGCGCTGCGTGGCCCGGGTGAGGGCGACGTAGAGGTCGCCCCGCCCGCGGGGTGACTCGGCCAGGAGCTCGGCGGGCTCCACGACGATCACGGCGTCGAACTCCAGGCCCTTCGCCGCGGACACCGGGAGCACCACCACGGGCGCTGTGAGGTCCACCGCCGAGCTCTCCGGGGCCTCCGGGCCCAGCAGCCGGGCCCGCAGGGCGTCCACGCGGCCCGCGGGCGCGAGCACGGCCGCGCGACCGTCGCCGACCGCACCGGCCTCCTCGGCGAGCACCTTCGCCACGCTGTCCTCCAGCCGCCCCGCGTAGGCGGGCACGGCGCGCGGCGGCACCCCGCTGCTGCGGACCGAGCGCGGCGGGATGAGGCCCGGCTCGATCGCGGCGAGCACGTCGTCGGCCACGTCGGCGATCTCGGCCGGGGTGCGGTAGTTCACCGTGAGCTGTTCCAGCCGCCACCGGCGTTCCACGAACGGTGCGAGCACCTCGTCCCACGAACCGGCGCCGGCGAGGTCGCCGGTCTGGGCGATGTCGCCGACGACCGTCATCGACCGGCTGGGGCAGCGGCGCATCACCAGTCGCCACGCCATGGGCGAGAGCTCCTGCGCCTCGTCGACGATCACGTGGCCGTAGGTCCATTCGCGGTCGGCGGCCGCGCGCTCGGCGGTGGAGTCGTAGCGGCGCACCGCCTGCCGCTCGGCGAGCCGGTCGGCGTCGACGACGTCGGTGGCGCGCAGCAGCTCGGGATCGAGATCCTCTTCCAGGTCGAGGACGTCGAGCACCCCCTGCGCGTACATGATCTCCTCGCGCAGCGCGGCTGCCTCGCGGGCGGCTGCCTCCGAGCCGTCGTCGCCCAGGAGCTCGGCGGCCTCGTCGAGCAGCGGGACGTCGGCCGGGGTCCAGCGCAGGTCAGCGGGCACGTCGGCGGCGGAGGCCGGACGGTGGAGCAGGTCGCGCTCGGCCGTCGGAATCCGCCGGGCCACCGAGTTCAGCCGCCTGCGGTCCGCGAACAGATCGGTGAGCAGCTGCTCCGCGGACAGGGTCGGCCACAGGGCCTCCAGCTCACGGCCGAGCTCCGGGCTCTCGGCCAGCTCGTCCCGGATGTCGGCGAGATCGCCCGCATCGAGCAGGTTGCGTCCGCCGGAGCCGGTGAGCGTGCGCGCCACCTGCTCGGCCAACAGCCGCAACGCCTCCTTGCGGAAGATCCGCTTGGCCTCGTTGTGCGGTTTGCGGGACCGGCGGGCCCGGGTGCGGGCGGTGTGGGCGACGTCGCGGTCCAGCCGCACCGCCTGCTGCTCCACCACCAGCTCGACGGGCCGGCGCGGCACCTGCTGCCGGTCCCGGACGGCGGCGGCGATGACCGCCGCCATGTCTGCCCGGCCCTTCACGGCCGCGGTGACGATGGGCTCGGCGCGCCGCGCGTCCAGGCCGGGGTGCAGCTGCCCCACGGTGCCGAGGACGACGCTGGTCTCCCCGAGGGAGGGCAGCACCTGCCCGATGTAGGACAGGAACGTGGGGTTGGGCCCGACGACGAGCACGCCGCGGCGGGCGAGCCGGTCCCGGTGGGTGTAGAGCAGGTACGCGGCCCGGTGCAGGGCCACCGCGGTCTTGCCGGTGCCCGGCCCGCCCTGCACGACCAGCACCCCGGACGGCTTCGAGCGGATGATCGCGTCCTGCTCGGCCTGGATGGTGGCGACGATGTCGGCCATCCGGCCCGTGCGGCGGGCGTCGACCGCGGCGAGCAGCGCGGCCTCGCTGGTGAGGCCGCTGGACTGGGCCGCCGCGGTGGCGTCGTCCAGGTCCAGTACCTCGTCGTCGACGGCGACGACCTCGCGGCGGCGGGTGCGCAGGTGGCGCCGGCGCCGGATGCCCTCGGGGGACGCGGCCGTCGCCGTGTAGAACGGCCGGGCCGCGGGCGCCCGCCAGTCCATCAGGAGCGGCTCGTACTCGTTGTCCTCGTCGAGCAGGCCCAGCCTGCCGATGTAGCGGCGCTCGCCGTCCTCGACGTCGAGGCGGCCGAAGGCCAGACCGTGCTCGGCGGCCCGCAGCGCCGCGAGCCGGTCGGTGTACATGGCGGCCGCGGCGTCCCGCTCGGTGAGCGCCTGCGGCGTGCCGACGGTCTCGTCGTGCAGCACGCCCGAGAGCCGGCGGGCCGTTTCGGCCCGCCGGGCGTCCAGGCGCTCGTACAGCATGTGGACGTAGGTCCGCTCATGCTCGAGGCCGTCCTCGGGCTGGTTCGAGATGCGGGGGTCCGGCACCGCGGGGGACGTGCTTTTCGACACCGGCAGATCACCTTCGCGGGCATGACGGACGACAGGGCGACTGATAAACGTACCAGCAGCCTGGTTTCTCGTCGGCAGGCCGCGGGTAGGCCGATGCGTGCACCGTCAGTCCGATCCTGCGCGACCGGACGTGCCATGACCGGCGCCTCCCGCGACTCCGACTACGCCCACCTCGCGCCGCTCTTCGAGGATTTCGTTGCCCTGCCGCCGGGGCACCCCGAGCGGGCGGCGCTGCGGGCCAAGCTCGTCACCGGGTACCTGCCGGTGGTGCAGCACATCGCCCGGCGGTTCTCCGGGCGCGGGGAGCCGATTGACGACCTGGAGCAGGCCGGCACCGTCGGGCTCCTGGGCGCCGTGGACCGCTTCGATCCCGCCCGCGGGGTCGACTTCCTCTCCTATGCGGTGCCGACCATCACCGGGGAGATCCGCCGGCACTTCCGCGACCGGACATGGTCGATGCGTGTGCCGCGGCGGCTCAAGGATCTGCAGGGTTCGATCAACGGCGCGGTCGGCCCGCTGTCGCAGGAGCTCGGGCGGGCCCCGCGCCCCAGCGAGGTGGCGGCCCGCCTCGGGGTGACCACCGAGGAAGTCGTGGAAGGCCTCGACGCCCAGCACGCCTACCGGAGCAGCTCGCTGGACGAGCTGGTGGCCGGGGCGGACACGCCGCTCACCGACACGCTCGGCGACGTGGACGCCGAGCTGGACAACGTGGAGTACCGCGAGACCCTCGCCCCGCTGCTCGACGAGCTGCCCGAGCGCGAGCGCACGATCCTGCTGCTGCGCTTCTTCGGCAACCTCACCCAGACCCAGATCGCCGATCGCGTCGGGATCTCCCAGATGCACGTCTCGCGGCTGCTCTCCCAGACGCTCGTCCAACTGCGGCGGCGCATGACGGACGACGGGTAGCCGGGCCGCCACCGGGTACGCCCGCGACATGACCAGCAACGTTGTGCAGACCGTCGATGTGGCCGTGCCGGTCAGCACGGCCTACGACCAGTGGACGCAGTTCGAGTCGTTCCCGCGGTTCATGGAGGGTGTCGAACGCGTCGAGCAGGTGACGCCGACCCGCACGCATTGGGTCACGAAGATCGCCGGCGTGCAGCGCGAGTTCGACGCCGACATCACCGAGCAGCACCCCGACGAGCGGATCGCGTGGCGGACCGTCGACGGCACCCATCAGGCAGGCGTCGTCACGTTCCACCGGCTCGACGACCGGCGCACCCGCGTCACCCTGCAGATGGACTACGAGCCCGAGGGCGTCGTCGAGAAGGTCGGCGAGGCGGTGGGTGCCATCGAGAGCCGGGTGAAGGGCGACATGGAGAAGTTCAAGCAGTTCATCGAGTCCCGCGGCCGTGAGGAGGGCGGCTGGCGCGGGGATGTCGGGCGCAGCCCGCAGACCGGGCCCGGGGACATGCCGGGGAACCGGCCGGGCAACACCCTGCCCGGCTGAACCTGCCGGCAGCAGTCACGACCGGCCGGCAGTCACGCCGGCGTCGTGTGGGCCGCCGTCCGATCCTCGGGCGGCGGCCCGTCGCCGTCGGAGCTGCCGTCGGAGCTGCCGTCGGTGCCGCCGTCGGGGCCGTTGGGGTCGGACCGCGCGCGGCGCAGCAGCGGCAGCGGCAGCGCGAACCAGAGCAGGCAGAGGACGACGCAGGTGACGATCGCGGCGGTGATCGCGAACGAGCGGCCGACCGCGACATCGAGCACCAGGAGCACCGACCCGGCGAGGGTGAGTGCGAGAGCGCCCAGCCCGAAGGTGAACAGCTGGTGGCCCAGCTGCACGGTCTCGGCCTTGACGCCCCGCCGGAACGTGATGCGGTGCACGGCCGCCGGGGCGACGAACAGTCCGGCCGTGAGCACCGAGCACAGCAGGGTGAGGACGTAGGTCCAGCGCTGGACCTCGTCGATCGACCCGAACCGTTCGGTGAACGAGAGCGTGAGCAGGAACGCGAACAGGATCTGCACGCCGGTCTGCGCCACGCGCAGCTCCTGCAGCAGCTCGATCATGTTCCGGTCCGCGCGCTGCAGCGGGCCCTCACCGCGCCCGTCGACCCGGCTGTCCGACGATTCCGAGATGTCGTCGGCCGTGCGCGGGTCTGCCATGGCGGGAGATTACCCGGACGGGTGAACACGCAACCCGCCGCCGAACGGGGGTGCGCGGGGCCGGTGCCCGGTCAGCGCCGCGGGTCCCAGCGAAGGTTGCGCATCGCGAGCGTGCCGAACACGACGGGCCACCCCACCAGTGCGACCGCGGATCCCAGCACCGCGGGCAGCGCGGCCGGTCCGGGCTCCCAGGTCCCCCCGGTCATCGCGAGCTGGACCAGCTGCCCCAGCGCCGCCCCGGGGAACAGGACCAGCGCCTGCCACCAGCCGTCCAGCGGCACGGCAGACAGCCCGACGGCCCCACCGAGCATCACGAACACGATCGGCATCGTGGTGATCTGGGCTCGCTCCGCGGTCGCGGTGACCACCGCCGTGGCGAACGCCGCGGTGACGGCGAGGGCGAGCCCACCGATCACCGCCAGCACCAGCGGGAGCGGATCGCTCGGTGCCGGTGTCCCGGTCACCGCGTCGATGACGGCGAACACCGCGAGCTGGACGATGCCGAGCACGACGCACGGGGATGTCGTCGCCACCAGCAGTCCCGCATCGGTGAGGCCACTGGTCCGCATGCGCTTGAGCACCCGGGTCTCCCGGCGGGCCACCAGCGTCTGCGTGGCCGTCACGTAGACGCTCATGCCGAGGACGACGGCCAGCTGCAGGGACAGCACGACGGACTGCCGTGCGGGTTCGCCGTCGGTGTCGAAGGTGAAGGCCCAGAACAGGCCGATACCCAGCGGCAACGCGATCGCCGACACGGCCGCGGTGCGGTTGCGCACGATCAGCCTCAGCTCGGTGGCGGCCAACGCCAGCACCCGGCTCGACGGTGTCCGCCCGGCTGCGGCGGTCGTCGCGGCCGTCATCGCACCTCTCCCGTCCCGATGCGCACGGCCTGGTAGATCTCGTCCAGCGAGGCCGGCGCGGCGCGCAGGTCGGTCAGCCGCACCCCTCGAGCGGCCGCCCAGTCCAGGAACGTGGTCAGGTCGGTCTGCAGATCGTCGGTCCGGACCTGCACGCGATCGCCCTCTCGCCGCGCCGATCCGGCGAGGTCCGGCAGGTCGACGACGCCTCCGGGCACCGTGGCCGAGAAGCCGGCGGGCTGGGTGCCGATGATCTCTGCCAGCGTGCCCGCCACGGCGATCCGGCCCTCGTGCATGATCGCCACCCGGTCGGCGAGCACCTCGGCCTCCTCGAGGTGGTGCGTGGTGAGCACCACGGTGCGACCGGCTTCCTGCAGCTCGTGAACGGCGTCCCACGCGCGTCGCCGGGACTCCGGGTCGAGGCCGGTGGTCGGCTCGTCGAGGATCACCAGCTCCGGCGACCCCCACACCGCCAGCGCCAGGTCGAGCCGCCGCTTCTCCCCGCCCGAGAGCAACCTGACGGCCACGTCCCGCCGAGCGCTCAGCTCGAACCGGTCCAGGAGCCGCTCCGGCCTGTCCGGCCGGTCGACGAGCCGCTGCCAGAGCGCCAGGGTCTCGTGGACGGTCAGCTCCTCCACGAAGCCGCCGTCCTGGAGCTGGACGCCCATGCGCCCGCTCAGCGCGGCGCGCTCGGTGGCCGGGTCGAGGCCGAGCACCGAGACCGTTCCGCCGCTGCGGGCGCCGAAGCCCTGGAGCACTTCCAGCGTCGTGGTCTTGCCCGCGCCGTTCGTGCCGAGCAGGGCGAAGACCTCGCCGCGCCGCACGTCCAGATCGATGCCACGCACGGCGGCGAAGTCGCCGTAGCGCACGTGCAGGTTGCGCACCGTGATGGCATGGAGCAGGTCGGGTGGCGCGGGTGGCCGGCCCGGTCGGAGGGTCGACTGTGTCATTGCTCCACCGTGACGCCGGGCCGGCGCCGGCAGTAGTGCAGCCGATCACCGGTCGGGCTGACAGACCGCAGCGACCCTGATGACAGCTGTCATCCAGAGCCGGTGCGGTCGTCGGGGGTCGGTTACGTTGGCCGCCGTGGACGTCTCGCCGCTGCCGGGAGCCGAGGAACGCAAGGTCCGCGCGGCGCGTCGGTTCGGCCGGATCGGCCTGCTGATCACGGTCGGGTGGCTGCTGCTGGTGCCCGCGTCCATCACGTGGAGCGGCTGGCCCGGCGCGGGCTTCACGGCCACGCTCCTGGCGCTGTACGTCGCGGCGCTGGGCCTGCACCTGTGGCGGATCCGCGAGCAGGTCGCCTCACTGGGACGCCGCGCTCGGCCGTGGTTCGTCGTGGCGGCGAACGCGGTGGGGCTGGCGATCACGCTGGTCGGCCTCGCCAGCGGTTTTGCCGGGTTCGTGTGGGCGCTCGTCGGTGGGGTCCTGCTGGGCGACGTGGTGGGTGGGATGCGGGCGCGCTGGACCACGGTCTGGGTGGTCGCCGCCACGGGCGTCGTCCTCTTCGCGGGATACCAGGTGAGCCTGCCCGTCTATGCCGAGCTGCCTCCCGAGTTCTCGCCCTGGATCGGCCCGGTCATCGCGGCGTTCTACATCGGCGTCATGTGGATGGTCGACGTCGAGCGGCTGTGGTGGCTCAAGGCGGTCACCGATCTCAACGAGGCCCGTCGGACGGCCGCCGAGCTCGCCGCGGCCCGGGAGCGGCTGCGGCTGGCCGACGACCTGCACGACATCCTCGGGCACGCCCTGGAGGTCGTCGCGTTCAAGGCCGAGCTGGCCGCGCGCCTGCTCGCGCCCGATCCCGACCGGGCCCGCGTCGAGATGGAGGACGTCCAGCGCGTGGCGCGCGAGTCGCTCAGCGAGGTCCGCGGCCTGGTGCGGGAGACCCGATCCACCGACCTGGTCACGGAGCTGGCGGGGGCTCGTGCCGTGCTCGACTCGGCCGGCGTCGAGCTCACGGTGCACGGCGACCCCGCCACGGTCGGTCCCACGGCCCGCAACGTGCTCGGCCGGGTGTTGAGGGAGGCGATGACGAACGTGCTGCGGCACGCCGAACCGAGTCGCTGCACGATCGAGATCGACGTGACGGACGGCGATGCCCGCCTCCTGGTCGTGAACGACGGAGCGGGGCCGGGGAACGAGGCCGAGTTCGGCACCGGGCTGGTCGCGCTCGAGCGATACCTGCGTGAGCATGCCGGCCGGCTCGACGCGGGGCCCGGACCGGACGGCACCTTCCAGCTCGACGCCGTGTTGCCCGGGGCCGCGCGATGAGCGCGACGACCGGCGAGCGGATCCGCCTCGTGCTGGCCGACGACGAGTCGCTGACCCGGGGTGCGGTCGGCGCGCTGCTCGGGCTCGAGTCCGACCTCGTCGTCGTCGGCGAGGCGAGCACCGGCGACGAGGCGATCGCGATCGTCCGGCAGCACCGCCCCGACGTCGCGGTGCTGGACGTCGAGATGCCGGGGTGCGACGGCGCCGAGGTGGCGCAGTGGGTGGCGGCGAACCTGCCGGACACCCGCTGCATCGTCCTCACCCGCCACGCCCGGCCCGGCGTGCTGCGGCGCGCGCTCGCGGCAGGTGCCGCCGGGTTCGTCACGAAGAGCGCCCCGGCCACGGTCCTCGCCGACGTCATCCGGCGGGTGCACCGCGGCGGCCGCTACGTCGACCCCGATCTGGCCATGACCGCCCTCATGACCGAGGACTGCCCGCTGACCGACCGCGAGCTGGAGGTGCTCCGCACCGTGGACGCCGCGGGGACGGCCGCCGACATCGCCCGCCGGGTCCACCTCTCACCGGGCACCGTGCGCAACTACCTGTCGTCGGCGATGCAGAAGCTCGGAGCCGGCAACCGCACGGAGGCGGTGCAGATCGCGCGGGACCGCGGCTGGCTCTGAGCCCGGCCCACGGGCTGCCGGGCCGACCAGCGCCGCATCGGCTCAGCTGCCCGGGTGACGGGCCTTCGGACCGCGGCCGTAGGGCTGCTCCACCGGCTCCACCTGCTGGAGCGCCGGGATCGTCCGCACCTGCGACTCGTCCGCCAGCGCGAGGGCCTCGTCGTGATGCCGCAGCCGCATCGGCGGGCCCGAGACCAGGCTGTACTCCGCCTCGTCGGGCCGGATCTCCACCCGCAGCTGCCGGCCCCGCCACTTGAGGCCGAACGAGATCCGGGACAGCGCGGGAGGCAGCCGCGGCGCGAACTCGATGCCCGCCTCCGTCATCCGCATCCCGCCGAACCCGACGACGACGGCGGTCCAGGTGCCGGCCATCGACGCGATGTGCACCCCGTGGTCGGAGTTGCCCGCCAGGTCGTCGAGGTCCACCAGCGCCGCCTCGGCGAGGTAGTCGTAGGCCAGGTCCAGATGTCCCGTCCAGGCCGCCACCACCGCCTGCGTGCACGCCGACAGCGACGAGTCCCGCACCGTCAGTGCCTCGTAGTAGGCGAAGTTGCGCCGCATCTGCTCCGGGCTGAACGCGTCCGGCCGCAGCTGCATCGCCAGCACCAGGTCGGCTTGTTTGATCACCTGCTTGCGGTACAGGTCGAAGTAGGGCACGTGCAGCAGCAGGGGGTACTTCTCCGGCGGAGTGTTCTCGAAGTCCCACACCTGGTGGTGCGTGAACCCCTCCGCCTGCGGGTGTACGCCCAGCACCTCGTCGAACGGGATCCGAATGGACTTGGCGGCGTCCCGCCAGGACGCCATCTCCTCCGCGTTGACCCCGAGCTTGGCCGCCGCCCGTGCGTGCCGCGCCGCCGTGTCGGCGGCCACCCGCAGGTTCTGCTGCGCCATCAGGTTCGTGTAGACGTTGTTGTCCACGATCGCGGTGTACTCGTCCGGCCCGGTGACCCCGTCGATGCGGAACTCCCCCGCCGAGTCGTGATGACCGAGCGAGCGCCACAACCGGGCGGTGGCCACCAGCAGCTCCAGGCCCACCTCCCGCTCGAACACCACGTCACCGGTGGCCGCGACGTGCCGGCGCACGGCGTCGGCGATGTCGGCGTTGATGTGGAACGCCGCCGTGCCGGCCGGCCAGTACCCCGAACACTCCTGGCCCCGGATCGTCCGCCACGGGAACGCCGCACCCCGCAACCCGAGCTGCTCCGCCCGCTCGCAGGCGAGCGGGAGGATGGTCTGGCGCCAGCGCAGGGCGTCGGCCGCGGCCTCGGGCGCGAGGTGCGAAAGGACGGGGAGGCAGAAGGTCTCGGTGTCCCAGAACGTGTGGCCGTCGTAGCCCTCGCCGGTGAGCCCCTTCGCCCCGATCGCCCGGCGCTCGGCCCGGGCACCGGCCTGCAGCACGTGGAAGGTGGCCAGCCGCACCGCCTGCTGCAGCTCGGCGTCACCGTCGATCTCGACGTCCGCGGTCTCCCAGAACTCGTCCAGGTAGGCCCGCTGCTCGGCCATGAGACCGTCCCAGCCGGTGTAGCGGGCGGCGGCCAGCGCGGCGCGGACCTGGTCGTGCAGCGCCGGCAGCGACCGCCGCGACGACCAGCCGTAGGAGAGGAACTTCACCAGGCGCAACGACTGGCCGGGTTCGAGGCGGGCGATCACCGTGGTGCGGCCGATGTCCTCGGTGGCCTCGGAGGTGACCTTGACGCCTTCCGGCCCGCGCACCTCGTGGTCCATCGCCGCGGCCACCCGGAGGCCGGAGCGGCGCGTGCGGTGCAGCAGCGTGGCGCCCGCCTCGTCGCAGCGGTGCTGCTCGGCGACCAGCGGGTCGGTGAGCGCCGCCTCGACGCGGGGGTCCGCCTCGTCCCGTGCGGGCAGCTGCTCGTTGGCCACCAGCTCCGACTGCACGACGAGCAGGGCGGGCGCGTCGAGCACCTCCACCTCGTACTCGATCGCGGCGATCGCCCGCTGGGTGAGCGACACCAGCCGGGTGGAACGCACCCGCACCATCCGGCCCGCGGGCGAGGCCCACTCGACCTCGCGGGTGAGCGTGCCGGCGCGCAGGTCGAGCACCCGCTCGTGGCGGCGCAGCTGCCCGTACCGCAGGTCGAACGGCTCGTCCTCCACCAGCAGCCGGATCAGCTTGCCGTTGGTGACGTTGATGATCGTCTGACCCGACTCCGGATAGCCGTACCCGCCCTCCGCGTACGGCAACGGCCGCCGCTCGTAGAACGAGTTCAGGTACGTACCCGGCATCGCATGGGGCTCCCCCTCGTCGAGGTTCCCGCGCAGCCCGATGTGCCCGTTCGACAGCGCGAACACCGACTCGACCTGGCCCATCCGGTCCAGGTCCAACCGCGGCTCCCGCACCACCCACGGCTCCACGGCGAACGCACGGCCCGGGTCCGGACTCATGATCCACTCTCCAGCAGGTCGGCGAGGTCGGTGACGACGATGTCGGCGCCGTGGGCGCGCAACGCGTCGGCCTGCCCGAGCCGGTCCACCCCGACGACGAATCCGAACCCGCCCGCCTTCCCGGAGGCCACGCCCGCGAGGGCATCCTCGAACACGACGGCCTCGTCCTTACCGACACCGAGGTCGGCGGCGGCGGCGAGGAACGTGTCGGGCGCAGGCTTGCCGGGAAGGCCACGCTCCTTCGCCGTGACCCCGTCGACGCGGTGGTCGATGAGGTCGCTGAGGCCGGCGACGTCGAGCACCTGCTTCGCATTCGCCGACGACGACACGACGGCCGTGGCGAGCCCGGCGGCCTTCACCGCGTGCAGGTAGCGCACCGAGCCCGGGTACACCTCCACCCCGACCGTGACGATCTTCTCCTGGACGAGCGCGTTCTTGCGAGTGGCGAGCGCGTACACGGTCTCCGCGTCCGGGGCGTCATCCGGCCCGCCCGCGGGGAGCTCGATGTCGCGCGACCGCAGGAACGAGTCGGTGCCGTCCAGGCGCGGCTTGCCGTCGACGTACGCCGCGTAGTCGCTCCCGACGTCGAACGGCCGGAACGGGGTGCCTTCCCGCTCCGCGCGGGCCCGCAGGAACTCGTCGAACATCTGCTTCCACGCCGCGGCATGGACACTCGCGGTGTCGGTGAGCACGCCGTCGAGGTCGAAGAGGCACGCGCGCGTGCCGTCGGGAAGCCCCAGCATGTGCGCACGGTACCGAGCCTGCGATCACCCGGGGCAGCGGAGTCGGCAACTCGTCCGGGTACAGCTAGGACTCCAGCCGGATCGTCCGGGCCGCGGCCGCGCCGCCCGTCACGCGCACCTCACATCCGCCTTCCACGGGCCGGGCGGCCAGGGTGAGCAGGCCGCCCTCCGGCTGCGGCTCGATGTCGTGCTGCACCGCCTCGCGCACTGCCGCGAGGATCTGCATCGGGGTGACGGGGATCGGGTGCAGGGTGGGCGCGACGTCCACCGCCACCCGCAGCCGCGGGCCGAACCGGGCCTGTTCGAGCTGCAGGTAGCCGTGCACGGCGGCGAGCTCGTGGCCCAGCGTGCTGCCACCCACCTGGTCGACGGCCCGGGACATGTCGGCGAAGCCCATGAGCAGTTCCCGGGCCCGGCCGGGATCGGTGCGGATCAGCGCCGCGATCGTGTTCAGCGCGTTGTAGACGAAGTGCTGCTCCAGGCGTCGCGCCTCGGTGGCGGTGCCCGCGGTGGCCGGCGGCCCCGCATCGGGCGGCGCGGGCGCTGCGGCGCTCCCGGCCACCGCCTCCGCCTCGGGTTCCGCCGCCTCCGGCCCTGCCGCGGGCTCGGCCGGGGTCGGCGCGGGGATCGGCACGGCCGGGGCCGGCTCCGGTGGGCGGGCCCACCGGTCCTCGTGGACGTCCACGGGATCGACGAGACCGCGCCAGTACGGGCGGCGCATACGGTCGCCGCCGATCCAGCCGGAGAACTCGGCCAGCCCCACCAGCTCCGGCCTCGCCCAGCGGGCGTGGCGGGCCGCGGCCGGCGGCACGGAGTGGACGAACGGGGGCTCGTCGAGCTCGCGGTCGGTGAGCTCGCCGGCGAGCCTGCGCCGCTCTCCGAGCGACACCCCGACCCGGCCGACGTAGTGCAGGAGGCCCGGGGCGTCCTCCGCCGCGGCCCCGAGCAGGAGGGCGCCGACCGTCTCGGGGCGGTTCGGGTCGGCCGGCGTCCAGCCGCCGACGAGCACCTGACGGGTCCGGGTGACCGGCACGCGCAGCCAGAACCGCGACCGGCCACCGGGGTGATAGCGGCCGCGCAGGTGCCGGGCGTGCAGGCCGTCCGCGCCCTTCTGCTCCGCGATCGCGAGCATGGTGTCGATCTCGGTGGCGGGCAGCGGCGACGTGGTCCACACCGGCGGGCTGGCGAACCCCAGCCCGTCGAGCAGCGCGCGGCGGTCGGCGTAGGGCAGATCGATGGTGGGGTGCCCGTCGAGCCACAGCAGGTCGGCGATCTGGAGGTCGACGGGGATGCGCCGGATCGTGGCGTCCGACGGGCGGTGGCGGGCGCTGCGGCGGGCGATCAGCCGGGGGCGGACGGCGTGCTCCTCGCCGCGCGCGACGAGGGTGCCGTCGAGCACCATGCCCCTCGGGGGTGAGCGGCGCAGCAGTGGTTCGGCGAGCTCGGGGTAGGCGGCGCTCATCGAGTTGTCGGCGCCCGAGAGCAGCCGCACCCGCCGCCCGGGTTCGACGTAGGCGATGCAGCGGTGCCCCGTCCAGGCCACCTCCACGACCCAGTCGGGCCCGGTGGGCGGGTCGCCGGTCACCGCGGCGGGCTGCATCGGTGGGACGAGGGCGGGCACGCCGCTTCGGGTCCCCCGCTCCGTCACGGAACCCACCGTAGCCGCCCTCGACTGCACGTCTCCGCGGTCGGTGGGGGACGATCGAGGCCATCATGACCCTCACCGACCGGCTCCCTCCCGTCCCCGACCCCGACGCGCTCGTCGAAGCGTTCACCGACTGGGCATTCGAGGAGCGCGGCCTGTCGCTCTACCCGGCGCAGGAGGAGGCGCTGCTGGAGCTGGTCACCGGGGGCAACGTCATCCTCTCGACGCCCACCGGCTCGGGGAAGTCCCTGGTGGCGGTGGGCGCGCACGCCGCGGCACTGGCCCGCGGGGAGCGCACCTTCTACACCGCGCCGATCAAGGCACTGGTCAGTGAGAAGTTCTTCCAGCTCATCGACACCTTCGGCGCCGACAAGGTCGGGATGCTCACCGGCGACGCCGCGGTGAACGAGAAGGCGCCGATCATCTGCTGCACCGCGGAGATCCTCGCCAACATCGCGCTGCGCTCGGGGCGCGGCGCCGACGTCGGCTCCGTGGTGATGGACGAGTTCCACTTCTACGCCGACCCGGACCGGGGCTGGGCGTGGCAGGTGCCGCTGATCGAGCTCCCGCAGGCACAGTTCCTGCTGATGAGCGCCACGCTCGGCGACGTGTCGTTCTTCCGCGACGACATCACCCGCCGCACCGGCCGCGACACCGCCGTGATCACCTCGGTGGAGCGCCCGGTGCCGCTGCACTTCCGCTACGTCTTCACCCCGCTGCACGAGACGATCGCCGAGCTGCTGCAGACGCACGAGGCCCCGGTCTACGTCGTGCACTTCACGCAGCAGTCGGCCATCGAGCGCGCGCAGGCGCTGATGAGCGTCAACGTGACCTCCAAGGACGACAAGCAGGCGATCGCGGAGCTCATCGGCCGCTTCCGGTTCACGGCCGGGTTCGGCAAGACCCTCTCCCGGCTCGTGCGCCACGGCATCGGTGTGCACCACGCCGGGATGCTCCCTCGCTACCGGAGGCTGGTCGAGACGCTCGCGCAGGCCGGCCTGCTGCGCGTCATCTGCGGCACCGACACCCTGGGCGTCGGGATCAACGTCCCGATCCGCACCGTGCTGTTCACCGGCCTGTCCAAGTACGACGGCGTGCGCACCCGCCCGCTCAAGGCGCGCGAGTTCCACCAGATCGCCGGCCGGGCCGGCCGGGCCGGCTACGACACCGTCGGCACGGTCGTGGCGGAGGCGCCCGACCACGAGGTGGAGAACGCCCGCCTGCTCGCCCGCGCAGGCGACGACGTGAAGAAGCGCAGGCGGATCGTGCGCAAGCAGCCGCCGGAGGGGTTCGTCGGCTGGTCGCAGACGAGCTTCGAGAAGCTGCAGAACGCCCAGCCCGAGCCGTTGACCAGCCACTTCAAGGTCACGCACGCGATGCTGCTGAACGTCATCTCGCGGCCGGGGGACGCGTTCACCGCGATGCGGCACCTGCTGGAGGACAACCACGAGCCGCGGACCCGCCAGCTCCGCCACATCCGGCGCGCCATCGCCATCTACCGGGCTCTGCGCGCGGCGGACATCGTCGAGGACCTCCCCGAGCCCGACGCCGAGGGCCGCCGCGTGCGGGTCGTCGGCGATCTGCAGCTCGACTTCGCGCTCAACCAGCCGCTGTCGCCGTTCGCGCTCGCCGCCGTCGAGCTGCTCGACCGGGACGCGCCCCAGTACGCCATGGACGTGCTGTCGGTGCTCGAGGCCACGCTCGACGACCCCCGCCCGGTGCTGCAGGCCCAGCAGAAGAAGGCCCGCGGCGAGGCCGTCGCGGCGATGAAGGCCGACGGCATCGAGTACGAGGAGCGGATGGTCCTGCTCGAGGACGTCCTGTACCCGAAGCCGCTCGACGAGCTGCTGCACGCCGCCCTGGAGACCTACCGGCGCGGCCACCCGTGGGTCGAGGACGCTCACCTGTCGCCGAAGTCGGTGGCGCGGGACATGTTCGAGAAGTCGATGACGTTCGTCGAGTACGTCGGGCACTACGGCCTCGCGCGCTCCGAGGGACTGGTCCTGCGCTACCTCGCCGACGCCTACCGAGCGCTGCGCCAGACCGTGCCCGACGAGGCGAAGACCGAGGAGCTCGGCGACGTCGAGGAGTGGCTGGGCGAGCTGGTGCGCCAGGTCGACTCGAGCCTGCTCGACGAGTGGGAGGCACTCGCCGCGGGCGCCGGTGCCGGTGAGGAGCCGGAGCGGCCCTCCCTCGACGCCACGCCGAGCGCGGTCACCGCCAACCCGCGCGCCTTCCGCGTGCTGGTCCGCAACGCGATGTTCCGCCGCGTCGAGCTCGCCGCCCTGCGGCGCTTCGACGAGCTGGGCGAGCTCGACGGCGATGCCGGCTGGGACGCCGCCGCATGGCGGGAGGCGCTCGCGCCCTACTTCGCCGAGCACGGCGACGACATCCGCGCGATCGGGAGCGGGCCGGCGGCTCGCGGCCCGCAGCTCTTCTCCGTCACCGAGGAGCCCGAACGCTGGATCATCCGGCAGGTCCTGGACGACCCGGCGGGCGACCGCGACTGGGCGATCATCGCGGAGATCGACCTGAGCGCCTCGGACGAGCTCGGAACCCCGGCCGTCTGGGTCACGGCGGTCGAACCGCTCGGCGGCTGACAGCCCCTCCCCCACATCCCGGTCCCGGCACGGGTCCCGTGTCCATGATCGGTTGACGTTTTGCTGGCGTCAATGAATGATTGACGAATGAAGTACGAGGACGCAGTGCGCTGGCTGGACCGGGTGGACCCGATGATCGCGCGGCCGGACCGGTCCATCACCGGCCGGCTGGACCGGCTCAAGGAGGTGTCGGCCGACGGCGGGCTCACCCGCGACGCCGCGGCGGCCTGGTACGCCCACGTCGGCGAGATGCGGCGCCTCGCCGACTACTACGAGCGCGACCTCATCCGCAGGCTGCGTTCCGACGGGCTCACCTGGGCCCAGGTCGCCGACGCCGTGCAGGCACAGCTGTCCAGCCGGCAGGCGGCCCAGGCCAAGTGGAAGCGGCTGCTCGACCCCGCCCGGCGCACCACCACCGGCGACATGCGGCGCGGCGGGCGACCCCGCCAGACCCCCTGATCCCCTCACCCGACCGGTGCAGGGCGGTACGCTCACCGCCAAGATCGCCCGTCGCCCGGGCGGTCAGGGTCACGAGCGGGGGCGCGACCATGGGTGACGACGCGCAGGCGCTCGGCACCGCGTGGGCCACCGCCGTGCACACCGCCGGATTCGTACCGCTCCCCCGCCGCGAGCTGCATGCCGCGCTCGTGGAGCGGGCCGGCGCGTTGCTGTCGGCCGCCTCGCGGGCCGGCGACGGCGACCCCGGAGCGGCCGGCGCTGTCGGACGCTGGCTCGTGGAGGTCCACTTCACGCACCCGTCGGCGCTGGAGCAGACGCTCGCCGTGCTCGGCCCGGCCCTCACCCACGTCGACACCGAGCGCGGTGCCGCCGTGCTCGCCGCCCTCGCCGGCGGGTATGCCGCCGCGCTGCAGGAACGCACCCGCACCGAACAGGAGCGGGTGAGCTCGGCCGCCTTCGCCGCCCGGGCGGCCGCCGAGGAGGCGCGCTGGGCCAGCGAGGCCCGCTTCGGCGCCCTGTTCGCCGACGCGGCCATCGGCATCGCCGTGGTCACGGCGGCCGGCGAGATCGTCGAGGTCAACCGGGCGCTCCTGGAGATGTTCGGCCACCCGGCCGCCGACGTGCTCCACAGCACCTTCGAGGCGTACGTCCCCGCCGACGACCACGAGCACTGGGGCCTGCTCCGCGCGATGCAGGCCGGCGAGCTCGACAACGCCCGGCTCGAGCGGCCCTACCGGCACGCCGACGGAACGACGATCTGGACCGACATCGTCCTCTCCCTCGTCCGGGCACCGGACGGGTCGCCCCGCTTCATCGTCGCCATGATCGCCGATCTCACCGAGCGGCACCGCCTCGAGACGTCCCTCCGCCACCAGGCCCAGCACGACCCCCTCACCGGGCTCCCCAACCGCACCCTCTTCTTCGAGCGGCTGGAGGCCGCGCTCGGCGCCGGCCGGCACGTCGGCATCTGCTACCTGGACATCGACGACCTCAAGGCGGTCAACGACACCCTCGGCCACGAGGTCGGCGACCACGTGCTGCACACCGTGGCACACCGGCTCGCCGCCGAGATCGGTGCCGGCACCGGCGGCACCCGCCACCTCGTCGCACGGATGGCGGGCGACGAGTTCGTCGTGCTCGTCGAGGCACCCACGGACGGCCGGGACACCACCGACCTGCTGCAGGTCGCCGAGCTGGCACTCGACGTGGTGCGGCGCCCGGTCGTGCTCGGGCCGCACCGGATCGTCGTGTCCGCCGGGGTCGGCATCGTCGAGCGTGGCGGCGGCTCGGGATCCGCCGAACCGGGCAGCGCCGCAGACCTGATGAAGGCGGCGGACACCACGCTCCAGTGGGCGAAGAAGGACGGGCGCAACCGCGTGGCGCGGTTCGACGCCGAGCGCCACCAGGCCGCCGTCGCCCGGTTCGAGCTGTCCGCCCGGATGCGCGAAGCCCTCGAGGCGGGCGAGTTCGAGGTGGACTACCAGCCTCTCGTCCGGCTCACCGACCAGCGGGTCGTCGGTGTCGAGGCGCTCGTGCGCTGGCAGCAGCCCGGCGGTGAACGCATCGGACCGGACGAGTTCATCCCCGTCGCCGAGGAGACCGGGCTGATCGTCCCGCTCGGGCGGTGGGTGCTCGCCGAGGCGTGCCGGCAGGCCGTCGGATGGCGCGCGGAGCACCCGGGCACGCAGCTGTTCCTCAGCGTCAACCTCGCGGCGCGCCAGGTGCGCGAGCCCGGCATCGTCGACGACGTGGCGAGTGTCCTCGCCGACACCGGCTGGCCCGCCCACGCCCTGCAGCTCGAGCTCACCGAGACCGATCTCATGGGCACCACCGGGGAGCCCCTCGAGGCGCTGCGCGCCCTCGCCGCGATGGGGGTGCGCATCGCCATCGACGACTTCGGCACCGGCTACTCCAACCTCGCCTACCTGCGCACCCTGCCCGTCCACGCGCTCAAGCTCGCCGGGCCGTTCGTCACCGGCCCGTTCGCGACCGACGTCCCCGGCCACGCCACGAACGAGCCCGACGAGGTCGGTCTCGACGTACTGGCCCTGCTCATCGAGCTGGCCCACACGCTCGGCCTCTCCGTCACCGCCGAGGTCGTCGAGACGTCGGTGCAGCTGGAGCGGCTGCGCAAGCTCGGCTGCGACACCGGGCAGGGCTGGTACTTCGCGCCTGCGGTACCCGCGGCGGCCATCCCGCCCCTGCTCAGCGGCCCCGTCGGGCCGGTCTGAGCCCAGGGCGGGCACGGCGGCTGATGATCATTCCGAGAGCGGCCCAGAACGCCCCCATCTGGGCACTCGGCGTGCTTCGACACGATCACGCCACATGATCCATCCGAGGTGACGTCAATCGCCCTGCCGAGGGCGTTCAGGGTGATCTCGCGGCAATCAAGGTCGCATGATCGGTCCGAGGTGACGGTGGATCGCCCTGGTGAGGGCGCGGAGCCGGACTTCGCAATGATCACACCCGGGTCCCGGTCTCAGCGACTTGATCGAGTTCGGGCTCCTCGTCTAGATATTGCGAAGCCCTGCCAGCACCCGCTGCATCAGTGCCAGGTCCGGGCCGGCCTCGCCGACGCTGCGGTGGACCGCGACAGCGCCCGCGGCCGCCAGGTCGCCGACGAGCACGCGCGCGACCCCGAGCGGCACGCCGGCCCGCGCCGCGAGCTCCGCCACCGAGCGTGGCTCGCGGCACAGATCCAGCACGATCTGGTGCTCGCCGGTCACGCGGGCCGGCGTGGACCGCGGGACCGCCGACACCAGCGTCTCGATCGACAGCTCGAACGAGGACCGCGTGCGGCCCCGGGTGAACACGTACGGCCGCACGAACGCCGACCCGCCGGCGACCCGTTCCCACTCGTCCGGAGGGGATGGCTCCTCCTCCGGCGCGGCGGGCCGCCCGTCCGAGGCCGGTGTGCCCGCGGGCCGGGGTGCCGGGCCCGGCGCCGGCCGGCGCAGGCGGGACCCGCCGAAGCGGGCACCGGTGAGCCCGATCAGCGGCCCGTCCGCGGTCTCGGTGTCGGGCACCGGTTCACCGGACGGCGTGCCCATCGCCGGTGCGCCATGCTGGCGTGCCCCTGCATGGTGGGTCCCCGGCGGGACCACGCCGGGCCGAGCCGCTCCGGGTCCCGGAGCCGGACCTACTGCCGCAATCGCGACCGTGTCGTTCTCCGGGTCGATCTCCGGATCGTTCTTCGGGCCGTTCTTCGTGTCGTCGTCCGGCGCCGCCGGCGGCTCGGCTGGAGCCCCGGCCGCCTCCGCTGCCCGCCGGCGGGCGGTGCGGCGCCTGCGCGGGGCGCCCCCGAACCGCGCGCCCGTCGAACCGATCGCAGGCCCTGGATCGTCCTCGGTGTCCACCTCGCGGCCTCCCCCGTCGCGCCTTACACCTCGAAGTGAGACCACCATGTCGACAATGCGTTACGGTTACGTTACTCAACGGTTCCACGGTTATGACGTTTCGTGCTCTCTTGATCACTCCGTGTGAGGTGGTTCGCCCCCGAGGACGCGGCGGGCGTCGGTGGAAGGATCAACGGCATGACGCACCCCATCCGGATCGGTGTCCAGCTGCAGCCCCAGCACGCCAGCTACGCGCAGATCCGCTCCGCTGTCGCCGAGGCCGAGGACGCAGGCGTCGACATCGTCTTCAACTGGGATCACTTCTTCCCGCTGTACGGGGAGCCCGACGGCGAGCACTTCGAGTGCTGGACGATGCTCGCCGCCTGGGCCGAGACCACGAGCCGCGTCGAGATCGGCGCCCTCGTCAGCTGCAACAGCTACCGCAACCCCGAGCTGCTGGCCGACATGGCCCGCACCGTCGACCACATCTCCGACGGGCGGCTCATCCTCGGGATCGGCGCCGGCTGGTTCCAGCGTGACTACGACGAGTACGGCTACGACTTCAGCACCGCGGGTGGCCGGCTCGCCGACCTCGCCCAGGCCCTCCCCCGCATCCGCGACCGCTGGTCGAGGCTCAACCCCGCGCCCACCCGCGACATCCCGGTGCTGATCGGCGGCGGCGGCGAACGCAAGACCCTGCGCTACACCGCCGAGCACGCCACCATCTGGCACGGCTTCGGCGACGTCGACACGTTCAGCCGCAAGTGCGGGATCCTCGACCGCCACTGCGCCGACATCGGCCGCGACCCGAGCGAGATCGAGCGCTCCGTCGGCGTGACGGCGCCGCCCCAGGACGTGGCGGACGCGCTGGTCGCGGCCGGTGCCGGCTTGTTCACGGTCGGCGTCGGAGGCCCCGACTACGACCTCGGTCTGGTGAAGGAATGGGTCGCCTGGCGGGACGCCCAGGACTGACTGCCCGGCGCGTCAAGCCGGTACCGACGCGCGCAGGTCCGCGTCCCTGCGGGCGACCTCGGCGCGCACGAGCGGGATCACCTCACGGCCGAACTCCTTCGCGTCCTCCAGGAGGTCGTAGCCGCGAGCCGACAGGATCCGGACGCCCAGGTCGTAGTAGTCCATGAGCGCGGCGGCGACCGTCTCGGGCGTGCCGACCAGCGCGGTGGAGTTGCCGGCGCCGCCGGTGGCCTTGGCCGTGACCGTCCACAGCGCCCGGTCGTGCCGCTCGCCCTGCTCGGCGATCGCGAGCAGCCGCTGGGAGCCGGAGTTCTCCGGGTCGGTGAGCTTGTGGCGGCGGCTGAGCTGCGCCGTGCCGCCCGACGTCCGCTCCTGGATCCGCGCCACGGTGGCGTACGCCTTCTCCCAGGCCTCCTCCTCGGTGCGGCCCAGGATCGGGCGGAACGCCACCTGGAACGTCGGGGCCGGGCGGCCGGCGGCCGCGGCGAGCTCGGTGATGGTGCGGATCTGGTCGGCAGTGCCGGCGAGCGGCTCACCCCAGAGCGCGTAGATGTCGGCTTCCTCGGCGCCCACCCGGTACGCGGCGGGCGACGAACCGCCGAACGAGATCCGCGGGCGTGGCTTCTGGACCGGCTCGACGTCGAGCACGAAGTCGGTGAAGTCGTAGTGCTCGCCGTGGAAGTCGAACGGCTCGCGCGACGTCCACGCCTTCTTGAAGATCTGGATCGCCTCGCGGGTGCGGTCGTACCGGCGGTCCTTGGGCAGGATGTCGCCCTCGCGCTGCTGCTCGTGGTCGTTGCCGCCGGTGATGACGTGCACCGTGGTGCGGCCGCCGCTGATGACGTCCAGGGTGGCGATGGTCTTCGCCGCGAACGTGGGGTAGGAGACGTTCGGCCGGTGGGCGACGAGCACCTGCAGGCGTTCGGTGCGGCAGGCGATCAGCGCCGCCCCCTGGCCGGGATCGGGGCTGCCGCTGCCGTACGCGGTGAGCACCCGGTCCCAGCCGGTCTCCTCGTGGGCGCGCGCCAGTGCCACGGTGTACTCGGGGTCGAACGCGGGGCCCGAGCGCGAGTGGGTCTCGGTGCCGTCGTTGGTGGCTCCCATGCCGAGGAACTCCACGGGCATGTCGTGCTCCTTCTTCCGGTGGGTGAACGGGCCGCGGGCGTCAGGAGCCCGGACACGCCGCCGACCACACGCGACCGAGGTCGACGTGCGGTCGGGTCACCAGCGGAACGCGGATGGCCACGACCTCCACTCCAGCACCCGCCGTCGCGTCCGTCAACGGGTCGCACCGCTGGCTGCCGCCCGTTCCGCGACCTACAGTCGAGGGGGTCGGCGGCCTCGTCCGCCGCCCGCGCGACGCGGCGCGGCTCGCCCCATCGCCCGGAGGGAACCCCTGTGAGCTCTGCGATCGCGATCGTCGGCGCGGGCCCGCGCGGCGTCGGGATCCTGGAGCGGCTGGGGGCCAGCGCCCCCGAGCTGGGGCCGGACGGGTTGGACGTGCACCTCGTCGACCCCTACCCGCCCGGTCCGGGCCGGATCTGGCGCCACGAGCAGTCCCCGCTGCTCGCGATGAACTCGATGGCCGCCGACGTCACGATGTTCACCGACGACACCGTCGTCTGCGACGGCCCGATCGTGCCCGGGCCGTCGTTCTGGGAGTGGGCGCAGGAGGTCCGCGCCAGCGGGGATCCCGACGCGCTGGGCCCCGAGCTCGCCGCCGAGCTGCGCGCCGTCACCGCCGCGACGTTCCCGAGCCGCCGGCTGCAGAGTGCGTACCTGGGGTGGGTGCTGCGCGAGGTGATCGCCGGCCTCCCCGCGGGCATGCGGGCACACCTGCACCGCACCCGCGCGGTCGGCCTCACCGACGACCGGGACGTGCAGGTCCTGCGGCTGGACAACGGGGACGCGCTGCGCGTCGACGCCGTGGTGCTCGCGTCCGGCCACCTCGATGCCGCGCCGACCGACGAGGAGCGCGCCCTCGCCGCCCGCGCGGCCGACGCCGGCCTCGCCTACCTGCCTCCCGAGCAGACGACCGACTCGGACCTGTCGGTGATCGGGCCGGGTGACACCGTCCTCGTCCGCGGGCTCGGCCTGGCGTTCATCGACCTGGTCGTGCTCCTGTTCGAGGGTCGTGGCGGGCGGTTCGAACCCGACGGCGAGGGCGTGCGCTACGTGCCGTCCGGGGCGGAGCCGAGGCTCGTCGCGGGCTCACCGCGCGGCATGCCCTACCACGCGAAGCCGCACTACGGCCTGCGCGCAGGCCGCCCGCCGCTGCCGCGGTTCTTCGGGCCGGCCGTCGTGGACGCGCTGATCGGCTCGGCCGAGCCGGTCGAGCTGGGGACCCAGGCGTGGCCGCTGATGGCGAAGGAGATCGCCTGGGGCTGGTACCACGAGCTGCACGTCGGCCACCCGGGGCGCGTCCGGCTGCAGTGGTCGGAGTTCGCGGCGCGGTTCGCGGACCTGGACTGGCGCTCACCCGCGATGGACGAGCTCATCGCCGCGTCCGTGCCGGACCCGGTGGACCGCATCGACTTCACCGCCCTCGACCAGCCCCTCGACGGCGTCCGCGTCCCGACCCTCGCCGCGCTGCAGCCCCTCGTGCGCGACCGGATCGCCGAGGACCTGCGCCAGCACGTGGATCCGGCACACACCCCGCACCTCGGCGCGTTCGTCGCGATGCTGTCGGTCTACGGGGAGGTCACCCGCCTGGCCGGTTCCGGGGTGTTGTCGGCGCGGTCCCGTGCGGTCGATCTCGGGTGGTGGCAGGGCTTCTTCAACGCGGTGGCGAGCGGCCCGCCCGGCTTCCGCGTACGCGAGCTGCTCGCGCTCTCACGGACCGGGTACGTCGAGTTCCTCGGCGAAGGGATGTGGGTGGACGCCGCCGACGGCGTCTTCCGGGCGGGGAGCGCCAGCGTGGTGGGCGCCCCGCCGGTGACGGCGCGCGTGCTCGTCGACGCGCGGCTGCCGAACCCGAGCGTGGCCCGCACCGGGGATCCGCTGCTCGCCGCCCTGCTCGCCGACGGCGCCGTGAGCGAGGAGGTGCTGCGCGACCCCGACGGCGCGCTGCTGCGCAACACCGGCCTGATCCGCGTCCGGCCGGCCGACGGGGCGTTGATCGACACCACCGGAGCCGTGCATCCGCGACGCTTCGCCGTGGGGCCGCACACCACGGTGAAGGTGGCGGGCGCGTTCACCCGGCCCGGCATGAACGCGCAGAGCCTGCGCTACAACGACGCCGTCGCCCGCGCGGTGCTGCGCAGCCTCCCGGATGCGCGGGCCGAGGCGGCGTAGACGAGTGAGTCCGAACTCGATCAAGTCGGCAGTCCGGGAGGAAGGGCAACCCGGGTCGCTAGTCGGGGGCCATCAGGTCGCGTCCGACCGGGTCGCGCAGCGGCTGCCGAAGATCACTCGCGCAGCTCGGTCCATGGTCATCCTGCGGTCGCTGTCGGGACCACAGGATAGTTGCGTAGGCACCCTGCGGTGACGGTCTCGTCCCGAACCGCCGTGCCCCCGCGTCGGGGACGGCCGTGCACGCAACCACGGAATTCGGTAGTTCCGCCAACCCGGCCACGTCCACAGGTGCGGGGTCGATGCGAACTGGGGTGACCCATCAGGGGGCTACTGGTGTGCGTTCGCCGCCCGGCCCGGGCCGGGGACGGCGCGCCAAACCGACTTTTCATGATCAGATAGACGTCGGCGGGGTTGGAGCAAGATCGAACCCCGTGGTGTCTACATGACCATGAAAGGACCCGCTTGATCGTTCCGAGACCCAGCGCAGCGCCCTGAGCAGGGCATTCCATCGTCACCTCGGACCGATCATCAGCCGCCCGGGCGGACCACCGACCACTGATCGAGTTCGGACTTACTCGTCCAGTGCCCCGCGCGTCCGTTACGGTGTGATCGATATCGTGTAATCGATTTCGTGACCCCTCGACGTCGACGTCCGGAGGCACCATGGCGCACCCGATCCCGCTGCAGCCGGAGATGGCGCTGCTCAGCCCGGCGGTCACCCGCTCGATCAGCCCGGAGAACCCGACCGGCGCGCCCGGCGCCGGCGGTGGCGCCACCGAGGGCACCGGAGCGGGCGCTGCGCGCGACCTCGGCCGGGGCTGGAAGGTCTCGCCCTCCATCGAGGTCCCGGCCGGCACCACGGCCCGCCTCGCCGCGATCGACGGACCGGGGGTCGTGCAGCACATCTGGATCACCACCCACCCGTCGCACTGGCGCAGCCTGGTGCTGCGCATGCACTGGGACGACGACACCGAGCCGGCGGTCGAGGTGCCGCTCGGCGACTTCTTCGGGCAGGGCTGGGGCGAGTTCGCCCAGCTGTCGTCCCAGGTCGTCGCGGTCAACCCGCACGGCGGGTTCAACTGCTACTGGCAGATGCCGTTCCGCTCGGCGGCCCGGATCACGCTGGAGAACGTGGGCGCCGACCCGGCGATCGTCTACTTCCAGATCACCTACTCGCTGGCCCCGGTGCCCGACCACGCCGGCTACCTGCACGCGCAGTGGCGCCGGGACAACCCGCTGGCCAAGGGCTCCACGCACACGCTCGTCGACGGCGTCACCGGTCGCGGGCACTACGTCGGCACGTACCTCGCCTGGGCCACCAACTCCACCGGCTGGTGGGGCGAGGGCGAGGTGAAGTTCTACCTCGACGACGACGACGAGCTGCCCACCATCTGCGGCACCGGCACCGAGGACTACTTCGGCGGGGCCTGGAACTTCGACGTGCCGGGCAGCGGCTACACCGCCTTCACCACCCCGTACCTCGGGCTGCACCAGGTCCTGCGCCCCGACGGCTGTTACCGCAGCCAGCAGCGCTTCGGCATGTACCGCTGGCACCTGCCCGACCCCATCCGGTTCGAACGGGCCCTGCGGGTGGACGTCCAGGCCCTCGGCTGGCGCTCCGGCCGGCGGTACCTGCAGCTGCAGGACGACATCGCCTCGGTGGCCTGGTTCTACCTCGACCGGACGTCCACCCACCGTCCGCGGACGCCGGACGCCGACCACCTCGAGGTCACCTAGTGCCCCGCTGACGCACCCCGCGCCCGCCTACACACCCCTTCCCGGCCGACGCGCCCCGTCGACGGGGTGCGCGACCCGGAATGGGGTGCGCGAGCATCCGCAACAGCCTCGGGGCCTGCCACAATCCCCCCGTGGCGACGCGGAGCGCGGGAGTGGTGCTGCACCGGGTGGGTCCCGGCGGGATCGAGGTGCTGCTCGGGCACATGGGCGGCCCGTTCTGGGCGCGCAAGGACGACGGGGCCTGGTCGATCCCCAAGGGCGAGCACGGCCCGGAGGAGGACCCCCGGGCCGCCGCCGCCCGCGAGTTCGCCGAGGAGCTCGGCGCACCGCTGCCCGACGGGATCCTCGTCGAGCTCGGCGACGTGCGGCTCTCCGGCGGCAAGCGGATCACGGCGTTCGCCCTCGCCGCCGACTTCGACGCCGACCGGATCGTCCCCGGCACGTTCACGATGGAGTGGCCGCCGCGGTCGGGCACCCTGCGGGAGTTCCCGGAGATCGACCGCGCCGCCTGGTTCGGGCTCGACGACGCCCGCCGCAAGATCACGAAAGGTCAGTTGCCGCTGCTCGACCGGTTGGCGGCAGGCCCGGAATGAACCCACGTCGCGGAGGTTGAGGAGTTCATGGCCGGTATCACCCGAGGTTTCGTCGGACGGCGCCGCGAGCACGACCCGCGGCTGCCTCCGGGTCAGTACGACGCGCGTGACGAGTGGCCGGTGCTGCACGCCGAGGCCACCCCGAGCATCTCCACCGACCGCTGGACGTTCACCGTCGAGGGTCTGGTCGAGCACACCGTCACCTGGACCTGGGACGAGATCCACGCGCTCCCCCGCTCCCGGTACGAGGGCGACATCCACTGCGTCACCACCTGGTCGAAGCTGGGCATGACCTTCGACGGCGTCTCGGTCGACACGCTGCTCGCCGCCGCGGAGCCGCTGCCGACGGCCACGCACGTGATGGCCGTGTCCCACACCGGTTACACCGCCAACCTCCCCCTGGACGACATCACCGGTGGCAAGGCCTGGGTCGTCTGGGACGCCGACGGCGCGCCGCTCACCCCGATCCACGGCGGCCCGGCGCGGCTCCTGGTGCCGCACCTGTACTTCTGGAAGAGCGCGAAATGGGTGTCGGGCCTGCGCCTGATGGACCACGACGAGCAGGGCTTCTGGGAGCGCAACGGCTACCACGACCGCGGCGACCCCTGGACCGAGCAGCGCTACCAGGGCGACTGATCCCCGGATGACAGCCACCCCCGGCGGCACCACCCACCGCCGCACCCTGCGCTGGCAGACCGCCCGGGTGCTCGAGGTGCGGGACGAGACGCCGCACGCCCGCACGTTCCGGCTCGCGCTGCCCGAGCCGCGCCCGCACCTGGCCGGGCAGTACTACGTCGTGCGGCTCACCGCACCCGACGGCTACACCGCCTCCCGCGACTACTCCGTCGCCTCCGCCCCCGGTGACACGGGGGAGATCGAGCTGACCGTCGAGCGGCTCGACGGCGGCGAGGTCTCGGAGTTCCTGCACGACGTCGTCGTGCCCGGCGACGAGCTGGAGGTGCGCGGGCCGATCGGCGGCTTCTTCGCGTGGGACGCGCGCTCGCCCGCGCTGCTCGTGGGCGGCGGGTCGGGGGTGGTGCCGCTGATGGCGATGCTGCGCCACGCCCGCCGGCTCGGCCGCCCGGACCTCGTGCGGCTGGTCGTCTCCGCCCGCTCCCCCGACGACCTGTACTACGCCGACGAGCTGCCCGGCCCGGAGACCACGGTGATCTACACGCGGCAAGCACCTCCCGACGCGGGCCGCGCCGCCGGTCGGCTTGCCGTCACCGACGTCGCGCCCCTGGTGCGCGGCGGCGAGACGGCCTACGTGTGCGGCTCCCCCGGCTTCGCCGACACCGCCACCGCCGGCCTGATCGAGGCCGGAGTCCCCGTGGAGAGCATCCGGGTCGAACGCTTCGGCCCGTCGGGCTGAACGCCGCCCGCCGGATTGCAGCAATCCGGGCAGGTGGCTAGCGTCCCGATCATGACGCCGGCATGGACGTTCCCGGAGTTCTCCCCCGTCGGCATCGATCTGGCCAGCGCGGAGGCCGTGGCGCGGTACGACCGCAACCAGGGCACCGACGCGGCGCGCGACAGCGCCCTGCTCGACCGGCTCGGGGTCGGGCCCGGAACCACGTTCGTCGACCTGGCCTGCGGCACCGGTTCGCTGGTGGTCGAGGCCGCCCGGCGGGGCGCCGACGCGCACGGCGTGGACGTGGCGGAGGAGATGCTGGCGTTCACCCGCGAGCGCGCCGCCGATGCCGGGTTCGCGGTGTCGCTGCACCATGCCGGGTTCCTCTCCTACGAGCATGCCGGACCACCCGCGGACGTCGTCACGACGCGGTCGGCGCTGCACCAGCTGCCCGACTTCTGGAAGCAGGCCGCCCTGCTGGGGATCGCCCGGTACGTGCGCCCGGGCGGCCTGCTCTACGTCTGGGACCTGATGTTCAGCTTCCCGCCGGCCGAGTACGCCGAGCACGTGCAGCGGATGATCGACGAGTTCGGCCGGCCCGACGGCGAGGGTTTCAGCAGGGCCGACTTCGAGTCGCACGTCCGCGAGGAGTTCTCCACCTACGCCTGGATCCTCGAGGGTCTTCTCGACCGCGCCGGGTTCGCGGTGGAGGCGAGCGCGTTCCCGCGTCCGACACACGGCGAGTTCCTCTGCCGACGCCGCTAGTGCTTCCCGCCGGAGGTTCGTCGGGGGTATCGGTGGATCCAGCTTCTCGCTGGGCGTGCCGGCGGACAGCCCTCGTACCGGGCGTACTCGGGCTGTTCGCCGGTGCGTCCGGCGGGGAGCTGGGCCGCCGAGACCCTTGGCGAACCTTCGGCGGGGAGCGCTAGCCATCCCCTCCGGATGATCGTTAGGTTGTCAGGACCAACGGCGCCCGACGGACAGGATGGCTGCGATGCCCGACCGCCCGCAGGTCCTCGTGGACCGCGCCAGCCCGGTGCCGCTGTACTTCCAGGTGGCGCGGCAGTTGGAGCAGGCCATCGAGTCCGGCGTGCTGCCCCCCGGCTCGCGGCTCGACAACGAGATCACGCTCGCCGAGGAGCTGGGCCTGTCCCGCCCGACGATGCGCCAGGCCATCCAGTACCTCGTGGACAAGGGGCTGCTGGTGCGCAAGCGCGGGGTCGGCACCCACGTCGCGCGGGCCCGGGTCCGCCGCCCGGTCGGCCTCACGAGCCTGTTCGACGACCTCACGACCTCGGGCGGGCAGCCGACCACCACCGTGCTCTCGCACACCGTCGAAGCCGCGTCCGGTGTGGTGGCCGCCGCGCTGGAGGTGCCGGACGGCACGTCGGTGATCGCGCTCGAGCGGCTGCGCCGCACCCGTGGCGAGCCCCTCGCCATCATGCGCAACCACCTGCGCGCGGACCTCGTGCCGCTGCAGCCGGAGCTGCTCGAGCAGCGCGGGCTCTACGAGGTGCTGCGCGAGGCCGGGGTGGCGCTCGCCTCCGCCACGCAGAGCATCGGCGCCCGGCGGGCCACCACCGCCGAGGCAGCACTGCTCGACGAGACGCGGGGCGCCCCCCTGCTGACCATGCGGCGCACCACGTTCGACGACCGCGGGCTCGTCGTCGAGTTCGGCGACCACCTCTACCGGGCGTCGCGCTACTCCTTCGAGGTGGCGCTCACCGGCCGGTGATCCGCCCGGGCACGGTGTGCGACCGGTTCACCCACTTTCCCACCTGGAGGCACACCTTCGGGTGGTATCGGCCCGCCTGCCACGACGGGCCCGGACCCGGGCAGTCAAGCTGTGCCCATGCGACGCACCCGCCTGGCGGCAACGGCCCTGATCAGCACGGCCGTGGTCAGCGCGGTGGTGGGCACGCTGCTGGCGCTGCTCGCACCGGCGGCCGCCGCCGACGGGACCGACAGCTCCCCCGGCAACCGCGGCTGGGTCGCCGACCACGGCTCGTTCGACGACAACGGCGACGACTGACCGGCGCTCACCACCCGGCACGTACCGACGACGGGCACCCGCCGCCGGTCACGTGATCGACGAGGACCCGGGGCCCACCGGCCCCGCGCAGACCGCCGCCGCTCCCACCCCCTCCGGTGCGGCGGCGGTCCGCGTTTCGCCCCTTCATCCGACCGGCCCCGTGGATGCGGCGGTGAAACGTCGGTGCCCCACGCAACGAGAAGCCTCCTTCGGGCGACCGTCGCCGTGCGGCCCGCGCCACCACCGGAGGCACCATGTCCCGCCGAAGCATCATCGCCGCCGCCGTACTCGCCCTCGTCGTCGCCGGATCGGCGGCCTGTGCCCAGCCGATCGCCGGCATTCCCGCGCCGTCCGCGACGGGAGGCAGCAGCACACCAGGTGGCGGCACAGATGACAACACGGCCTTCTGCACCGCGCTGGACGACTCGCTCAGCGAGGTGCGGTCGGCCCTCACCGGCGAGTCGGACGCCGAGCAGCTGAGGCTGGCCGGCGACAAGATCGCGGAGCTCGTGGCGCTCTCGCCGCCGGAGATCGCGTCGGCCCTGCAGGCCGCGGCCGACGGCTTCCACGCCGGCGCCGAGGGCGCAGCGTCGGACGAGGTCGGCCGGCGGATCGTGGCGGCGTTCGTGCGCGTGGCCCAGGAGCTGCCCCGCATCTGTTCCTGACGTCTCCCGGGTCAGTGCGTGCCGTCGGCCATCCGGCGGTACACCTCGGCGGCGGCGCGGGAGAACCCGTCCGGTACGCCGACCGCCGCGAGCGCGTCGGCTGCCTCGTCCATCTCCCCCGCGAAGCGCCATGCCTTCGCCCCCGCGCGCGAGTGCAGCGCGTCCAGGTGCGCGGCGAGGTCCACGCCGTCACGGGCGAGCTGGGCGCCCAGTGCGTCCCGCACGCCGTAGGCGTCGGCGGCCGCGGCGAGCGCGGCCCACAGGGTGGGCAGGGCCTTGGTCTGCAACGCGTAGCACGCCTTGAGCGCGCTGGCCGCGCCGACATCGGAGCCGAGCACTCGCGCGGTGAACGGGGAGCCTGCGAAGAGGTCGGCCACCGCGGACGCCGCCTCACCCGACAGCCACAGGACCGTGCGGCCGGGCTCCCAGGCCGGCGGGCCGATCACCGCGCCGTCCACCACGTGGGAGGGGCCCAGCAGCTCGCCGATGCCCTGCACGGTGGCCGGCGCCACCGCGTTCGCGTCGACGAACAGCGGCGGGTCGGGGCGGCCGGCCACGGCCGCTGCCACCTCCTCGGCCACCGCGCCCGCCGCGTGCGGCGGGCAGATCGAGACGATCAGGTGCGCCCGGCGGGCCACCTCGGCCACATCGGGGACGGCGACGAGATCGGCGAGCTCCGCGCGCTTGGCGGTGGCGTGGCTGCGGCCGGCCGCGGCCCAGACCACCGCGCCCGCCTTCGCCTTCAACGCCGAACCGAGCGCGGCGCCCATCGCGCCCGGGTGCAGGATCCCCACCACCGGCCGGTCCGGGAGGAGTGGGTGCGCGTTCACCTGTTCCACATCCACTGGGTCCACATCCGCTGGGTCCACATCCGCTGGGTCCACACCGAGCATCATCGCCCCCGTGTTCGGCCGGCGCGTCAGCCGCCCGCGATCAGGCGCTCCGCGTGGGCCCGCATCTCCAGGAGCCACGGCGCCACCCCGGGCACGACGAACGCAGCGAGCAGGAACACGGCCACGGTGAGCGCGGGCGCCACCAGCCCGGCCTCGACCGCTCCGCCGGTGCGGAAGCGCAGCGGCCGCGGGCTGCCCACCGGGTACCAGCGGCGTTTGCGGATCGGCAGCGGCCACAGCAGCGGGGCGCCGGACTCGGTGATGGCGTCGCCGACCGAGTGCACCACCATCCCCAGCGTCACCGCGGTGCCGAGCCACCCGGCCGTGCCCGCGGTGCCGCCCGGCACGACGTACTCGATCGCGTACGTCAGCCCGGCGGCGATCACCAGCGACGGCGGGCCCGGCACCAGGGCGTCGAGCCCCTTGATGGCCAGGGCGATGCAGACGAACAGCGTGCCGACCAGCACGGGGGTGCCGAACCGTGCGGACGCGATGTTGACCGCCATCCCGAGCAGCACGGCGCCGACGACGGTGTGGGTGAGGCCGCGGTGGGAGCCGCGGCCGGTGTCGCGGCGCCCCCGCGTGAGGTCGTACACCAGCCGGGACAGCGGCCGCACGGCGTGGCTCGCGACGAACGATGCCGCCGAGAACCGGCGGGTGGCCATCGAGGACGGGTGGTCGAGGTCGGGGAGCAGCGCCGCACCGGCGCAGACGGCGGCAAACGCCAGCACACCCCCCGCCCCCGGGGTCTCCCCCAGCATCTGCGGAACGTATCCGGCAACCGCGAGCCCGAGGGCCGCCCCCGACAGCGCGTGACTGACCCCGAGCACCCCGCGACGTTAACCCGAACGGGCGACAGTTCCGGCCCCGCCACGCCGACGTGCGACTCGGATCGATCTCGACTGCCGAGAAGCGCACAGGTGCTGTTGCGGTGGCGATGGCGTGCCGCTCGGACCGATCACTCACTCCGCTGGGTGGGGCCCAGGCGGTCCAGGAGTTCCTGGGCCGCCAGGGCCGGGGTGAGCTCGCCGGCGCGGACCGCCCGCTCCACGTCCGGGAGCGCCTCCCGGACGCCCGGGTCGGACTGCAGGCGGTCGAGCAGGCGGTCGCGGACCACCCGCCACATCCACTCGACCTCCTGGTCGGCGCGCCGCTGCCCCAGCTCGCCCGCGGCCTCCAGCGCGGCGCGGTGGTCCTGCACCGCGGTCCACACCTCGTCCATCCCGGCGCCGGTCTGCGCGCTGCAGGTGAGCACCGGAGGGGTCCAGGCAGCGCTGGCCGGGGTCAGCAGCCGCAGGGCGCCGCGCAGCTCGCGGGCCGCTGAGCGGGCATCGGCCTCGTGGGGGCCGTCGGCCTTGTTGACGGCGACGACGTCGGCGAGCTCCAGGATGCCCTTCTTGATCCCCTGCAGCGAGTCGCCGGTGCGGGCGATCGTGAGCAGCAGGAACGTGTCGACCATCGCGGCGACGGCCACCTCGGACTGCCCGACGCCGACGGTCTCGACCAGCACCACGTCGTAGCCCGCGGCCTCCATCAGCACGATCGTCTCGCGGGTGGCACGGGCGACACCGCCGAGCGTGCCGGCACTGGGCGACGGCCGGACGAACGCGTTGTCGTCGCTCGCCAGGGTCGCCATGCGGGTCTTGTCGCCGAGGATCGAGCCCTTCGTCCGCGTCGAGGACGGGTCGACGGCCAGCACGGCGACCCGGTGGCCGGCCCCGGTGAGCCGGGTGCCGAGCGTCTCGATGAACGTGGACTTCCCGACGCCGGGCACCCCGCTGATCCCGACCCGGCGAGCCCCGCCGGCGTGCGCCAGCAGCTCCATCAGCAGCTGCTGCGCGGCCTCCCGGTGGTCGGGCCGGCGCGACTCGACGAGCGTGATCGCCCGTGCCAGAACGCTCCGCGACCCCTCCAGCACGCCCTTCACCAGGCCTGCGACGTCGACCTCGCGCGCCCCGAGTGCCACGAGTGCCTCTAGCCGTGCAGCTTCGCGATGAGGGTGCCGAGCAGGTCCACCGCGGCCTCCGCGATCACGGTGCCGGGCCCGAACACCGCGGCGGCACCCGCCTCGCGCAGGGCCGCGTAATCGCCGGGCGGGATGACCCCGCCCACGACGACCGTGATGTCCTCCCGGTCGAGCGCCGCGAGCTCGCTGCGCAGCTCGGGCACCAGCGTGAGGTGCCCGGCTGCCAACGAGCTGACCCCCACCACGTGCACGTCCGCCTCGACGGCCTGGCGGGCCACCTCGGTGGGCGTGGAGAACAGCGGGCCGACGTCGACGTCGAAGCCGAGGTCGGCGAACGCGGTGGCGATCACCTTCTGGCCGCGGTCGTGCCCGTCCTGGCCGACCTTCGCCACCAGGATCCGCGGCTGGCGCCCCTCCTGGGCCGCGAACTCCTCCACCAGCTCGCGCGCCCGCTCGATCGCGGGGTTGGAGCCGGCCTCGTGCGCGTACACCCCGGAGATGATCCTGATCTGACCCGCGTGGCGCGAGAACACCTTCTCCAGCGCGTCGGAGATCTCCCCCACCGTGGCCTTGGCCCGCGCCGCCGCGACCGACAGCGCGAGCAGGTTCTGCCCGTCCGACCGCGCCGAACCCTCGACGATCAGCGCGGCGGACGAGCTCAGCGCCGACAGCGCGGCGTCCACCTCGCGGTCGTCGCGCTCGGCGCGCAGCCGCCGCAGCTTCTCCAGCTGCTCCCGGCGCACCCCGGCGTTGTCGACCCCCCGCACCTCGATGTCCTCGTCGGCGTCCACCTGGTAGGTGTTCACGCCGATCACCGGTTGGCGACCCGAGTCGATGCGCGCCTGCGTGCGCGCCGCAGCCTCCTCGACCCGCAGCTTCGGGATGCCCGCGTCGATCGCCTGGGCCATCCCCCCGGCACGCTCGACCTCCTCGATGTGCGCCCACGCCCGCCGTGCCAGGTCGTAGGTCAGCCGCTCGACGTAGAAGCTGCCGCCCCAGGGGTCGATCACCTTCGTGGTGCCCGACTCCTGCTGCAGCAGCAGCTGCGTGTTGCGCGCGATCCGCGCCGAGAAGTCGGTGGGCAGGGCGAGCGCCTCGTCCAGGGCGTTGGTGTGCAGCGACTGGGTGTGGCCCTGCGTGGCGGCCATCGCCTCCACGCAGGTGCGGATCACGTTGTTGAACACGTCCTGCGCCGTCAACGACCAGCCCGACGTCTGGCAGTGCGTGCGCAGGGACAGCGACTTCTCGCTCGCCGGGTCGAACTGCCTCACGAGCTTCGCCCACAGCAGCCGCGCCGCCCGCAGCTTCGCGACCTCCATGAAGAAGTTCATGCCGATCCCGAAGAAGAACGACAGGCGCGGGGCGAACCGGTCCACGTCCAGGCCGGCGTCGATACCCGCGCGCAGGTACTCCACCCCGTCGGCGAGGGTGTAGGCCAGCTCCAGGTCGGCCGTGGCACCGGCCTCCTGGATGTGGTAGCCGGAGATGGAGATCGAGTTGAACTTCGGCATCTCCCGCGAGGTGAACGAGAAGATGTCGGAGATGATCTGCATCGACGGCTGCGGCGGGTAGATGTAGGTGTTGCGGACCATGAACTCCTTGAGGATGTCGTTCTGGATGGTCCCCGTGAGCTTCTCGTGCGGCACGCCCTGCTCCTCGGCGGCCACGACGTAGAGCGCGAGCACCGGCAGCACGGCGCCGTTCATCGTCATCGACACCGACATCTCGCCCAGCGGGATGCCGTCGAAGAGCTGCCGCATGTCGTAGATCGAGTCGATCGCCACGCCCGCCATGCCGACGTCTCCGGCGACCCGCGGGTGGTCGGAGTCGTAGCCGCGGTGGGTGGCCAGGTCGAACGCGATCGACAGGCCCTTCTGCCCGGCGGCCAGGTTGCGCCGGTAGAACGCGTTCGACTCCGCCGCGGTGGAGAAACCCGCGTACTGGCGCAGCGTCCACGGCTGGGTGGTGTACATCGTCGGGTACGGGCCGCGCAGGTACGGCGCGACTCCCGGGAACGTGTGCAGGAAGTCGACGTCGGCCAGGTCCGCGGCCGTGTAGAGCGGCTTGACGGCGACGCCCTCCGGGGACTCCCAGACCGGCACGTCCCCGGTCCACTCCTGGCCCGAGGCCTTCCCGTCCTGCAGCGGAACCCGGGTGAAGTCGGGGATCATGCCGCAGCCTCCAGTGCCCGGTGGACCGACTCGATGACGGCGAGCGCGTCGCAGCCGGCAGCCAGGTGCCCGTCCACGTCGGGCACGTCGGCCTTCCCGGCGAGCAGCACCAGCCGGGCGCCCGCATCCCGCAGCGCCGTGATGGTCTCCTCCGCCCGCTCGGCGTAGAGCGCGTCGGTCGAGCAGAGGACGGCGACCGGCGTGCCCGCCGCGCGGAACGCCTCGGCCACCTCCTCCGCGGCCTCCGTCGGCCCGGCCTCCGGTGTCTCGATCCCGCCCGCCTGCAGGAGGTTGCGGGCGAAGCCCGCGCGAACCGTGTAGGCCGCGAGTGGACCCAGGGTGGCGAGGAACGCGCGCGGCCGCGCGCCGGCCTCGGCGAGCAGGGCGTCCGAGCGGTCCCGGAACACCTCGTACGGCTCGGCGGGCCGGAACCGGGGCAGCCCGCCACTGCGCGGTTCGGACGTCGCGCGCCGCGCGGGCGCCGGCTCCGTGAGATCGGCGTACTCGCTCACGCCGGTGATGGGCGCGGTGCGGCGGGCGGCCGCCTCCGCGCGGCGGTCCCGGACCTCGGCGACGCGTTCGGCCACCAGGCCCGCGTCCAGCGCGGCGATCACCCCGCCGGCGGCCTCGATCTCCTGGAAGAACGCCCATGCCGCGGCGGCCAGCTCCCGGGTGAGGGACTCGACGAACCACGAGCCGCCCGCCGGGTCGATCACCCGCGCCAGATGGGCCTCCTGCACCAGCAGGGCCTGGGTGTTGCGGGCGATCCGCCGGGAGAACGGGCCCGACACCCCGAGCGCTGCGTCGAAGGGCGACACGGTGACCGCGTCGGCGCCGCCCACCCCGGCCGCGAAGCCCGCGACGGTGCCGCGCAGCAGGTTGCCGTACACGTCGCGGCGGGTGAGCATCGCCGGCGAGCCGACGGCGTGCTGGTACTGCGGCAGCGGCTCGCCGCAGGCCTCGGTGACCCGCGACCACAGCAGGCGGGCCGCCCGCAGCTTCGCGATCGTCGGGAACTGCTCCGCCGTGGCCGCGTAGCGGAACTCCAGCCGGGCCGCGGCGGCGGGCAGGTCGAGCCCGGCACCGGTGAGCGTCCGCAGGTACGCGACCCCGGCGGCGAGCGAGTACCCGAGCTCCTGCGCGTCGGAGGCACCGCCGCCGTGCACGGGCAGCGCGTCCACGACGACGACCCGTACCTGCGGGAACCCCGCCACGGTGGAGATCGCGGCGGGGACGACCACGTCGAGGTCCGGGCCCTCACCCGTGCGGGCCCGGCGCCCGATCGGGTCGAGGCCGAGCGTGCCGCGCACGTCGCGCTCGCCGCCCCGGTCCGTCGCCAGCTCGAGGAACGCGCCGGCGGCGGCGACCTCGGTGTCTGCGGTGTCCTCCGAGGCGTCGAGCGCCACGGGGGCGAGATCGAGGTGCACTCCCTCGAGCACCACGCCGAGATCGGCGACCGCCGTACCCCCGGCGCCGACGGCCAGCCAGATCGAGGAGACCCCGTTCCCGAGGTCGGTGAGCACGGCGGTGCGGGCCGCCACCGGGTCCGGCTCGGCGTGCCGTTGCCGCACGTCCCATCCGTCGGGGGCGGGGCCGTTCGCACGGCCACCGCGCACGTGTGGGGCGGTGCCCGGCACCCCGGCGGCCTCCGCGTCCGGGCCGTCCTCCGCCGTGTAGAGGGGCCACACGTCGATGCCGTCGAGCGTGCGCCAGGCCAGCTTCGCGTATCCCTCGCCCGGCGGGGCGTCGTGCGGGATCCGGCCGGCCTTGCGCACCACCTGGTCGACGAGCGCGAGCCAGCTCGCGCGGTCGGCCCCCGGGAATTCCGCGGCGAGCCTCAGCGTCTCCGGCTCCGGGGGCGCCTGCGCGTCCAGCACGTCACCCTCGACCTGCGCGGTACCTCTTCCGGCCGTGTCCATGCCACACCTTCCGCCACTCCGGGTAGCAACCCTGCTACCGGGCCCGACGGTCCGGAGTGTAGGTCGGTGCGGGGGTCGCGGCCCGGTCCGCGCGGCGTGATCCGACGCACGGCCAGGGATCGGATCCGGCCCGGATACGATTCGGATGCGGCTCGGGGACGGCCTCAGGCGAGGAAGATCTGCTCCCCGTTCACCTCGATGGGGCGCTCCGGGAGCGGTGAGTCGGCGGGCCCGTCCACGACCACGCCGTCCGCCACGGCGAAGCGGCTGCCGTGGCAGTTGCAGTTGATCGTGCCGCCGGCCACCTCGGTGACCGGACAGCCCTGATGGGTGCAGGTGGCGGAGAAGGCGCGGAACCGTCCCGACTCCGGCTGCGTGACCACGATGTCCTGCTCGGCGAACACGGTGCCGCCGCCGATCGGGATGTCGGACGTGTAGGCGAGCGTGGCGGGCTGCGGGGCGCCGCCCGGTGCACCCGGCGCGGCTTCCGGCTGAGCGGGCGCGGCCGGCGCCGGGGCCGGGGCCGCGCCGACCTGGTAGGTGGCGCAGGCGCTCAGCGCGGCGGCGCAGGCGGCGCCGCACGTACCGGCGACGAACATGCGCCGCGTGAGGTCGGTCGAGTGGGCAGGAAGCACAGGAGGCCCCTTCAGAAGGAGAGTCCGGACGTCGAGAAGAACCACACCGCCGAGCTGAGCCAGACCGCGGTGATGGCGGTGAACAGGGCACCCCCGAGCAGCGGGATGGTCCACCGGGGGGTCATCGGCCGCTGCAGCACCAGCATCTTCGCGACGAAGACGCCGTACAGGAAGCAGCCGGCGAGCGAATGCACGAGGACGCGCGGGGTGCTGTCCTCGTAGCCGAGCGCGTACAGGCAGTGCACGGCGACCGGGACGGTGAGCAGCACCGCCGCCCGGCCCGACCAGCGGTGCAGGGCCGCCACCCAGTCGGGCGCGCCGCCGGCCCGGCGCCACCGCCGGCCCAGCCTCCCGTAGAGGGCGGCCGCGGACCACAGCTGCAGGAGTGCGAGCACGAACGCGCCGCTGGCCATCCACGACTTCGCCGCCAGCCCGGAGGAGAACCCCGCGATGTTCAGCGCCACCGACGCCGGCTCGTGCAGCCGGCCGTACACCCCGAGGCCCACGGCCACGAGCGACCCGACGGCCGCCGCGACGAGCACCGCGCCACCCCCTCCGCGGCGCGGCGCCCGAGGAGGCGGCGGCGGAACCGGGTGCAGCGGCGCGTTCGGGAACGGCCATTCCCGGCTGCGGGAGTGCGCGGCCGCCGTCCGGACTGTCACGCGCCCGTTCGTCTGATCCGGCCGCGTCATCGCCGGATCACCCGGTCGCCGCCGTCGAGGGGGGCGACCGTGACCGGCACCCCGTCGATCGTCGCGGCCGTCGGGTCGGCGGGATCGAGCTCGGGCGCGGGCCGCCGCGTGCCGCCCGCGTTGGCGACGCCCGTGACGTTGCCCTGGCCGTCGACGATCCAGCCGATGCGCGTGAGCACCCCCTTCACGGCGGCGTTGCCCTCGTACAGCCCCGCAGGCGCCGCGACGCCGGCCGCGGCGAACGGCCGCTCCTTGCCCCCGACGGTGACGGTGCCGAGTACGGCCTTCTCGCTGGCGGTCGCGGTGAGTGCGGTCTTGCCGTCGGAGCCCGAGAGCTCCAGGTCCGCACCTGTCACGGTGCCCTCGAACCACTGCTCGACCTTCTTGCCGTCGCACACGTAGGCCACGGCCCTGCCGTCCTTCACCGCGACGGCGACGGTGACCTCGTTGCCCGCGGTCCGGCCCGTGTACGCGGCCTCGGCGACGGCCGGTGCGGGTGGCGTGTCTACGGGGGGTGCCGCGGCCGGCGGCGCGCCCACCCGGCGGCGCCTCGGCGGGCGGGGCGGCACCGGGCTGCACGGCTTCCGGCACGGCCGGCGCGGCGACCGACGCGGTGCCGGCCGTGGGGGCCGCCGGGCTGTCGATCGTGGTGTTGACCAGCAGCAACCCGCCACCGAGTGCGGCGACCGTGCCGAGTGTGATCAACGGTGCGAACCTGGCCACGGCACTTCCTCGGATCTCGGGGCCCCGGTCTGCCCGGGCGCGCTCCTCTTCCACACGGGCGGTGGGGCGGCGCGGTTCAGAAGAAACTCGGGTGAACCGGCCCCGCAGTCGGACCGTGTCGGTGGCGGGAGCCCTTTCACCGGTGCCCAGGACCGTCGAGACACGTGGTGGACTCCCGGTCCGGGGCACTAGGGTTCCGCCCCCGACCTACCCCCCGGGAGCCCACCGACCATGCCGCCCGCCCGTGACCGAGACGAGGCACTGGTGCACGCCGTCTACTCCGAGCACGGGCGTGCCCTGCTCGCCTACGCCACCCGGCTGACCGGCGACCGTGCCGCTGCGGAGGACATCGTGCAGGAGACGCTCATCCGCGCCTGGCGACATCCGGACGTGCTGACCAACGGCAAGGGTTCGGCGCGAGGCTGGCTGCTCACCGTGGTCCGCAACCTCGTCACCGACCGGTACCGGGCCAAGGCCGCCCGGCCGCAGGAGGTCGCGGAGAATCCGGACATGCCACCCGTCGTGCGGGACCACGCCGACAGCGTCGTGGCGTCGGTCACGGTCATGGCCGCCCTCGACGAGCTCTCGGAGGACCACCGCGGAGTGCTGGACCAGATCTACTTCAAGGGCCGCAGCCTCGGCGAGGCCGCCACCGCGCTCGGCATCCCGGCGGGCACGGTCAAGTCGCGCTCCTACTACGCGCTGCGGGCGCTGCGCCAGGCACTCGCCGGGACGATGGCCGATGCCAGCCAGGCCGGACGGGAGGTGCCGGCATGAACCGCCACCGAGCCGGCAACGGGACCGGCGACTGGTCCGGTCCGGAGTACGGCGGGGCCCACAACCCCGAGGAGCTCGGCGCCCACGCCCTGGGGTTGCTCGACGCGGCGCAGTCCCGCGCCGTCGAGGAACACCTCGCCGGCTGCCCGGCGTGCCGACGCGAGTGGGAGGAGCTGCGTGAGATGGTCGACCTCCTCGACGACGTACCCCCCGAGGCGTTCCTCGAGGGGCCGCCCGACGCCGATCTCGTGCTGCAGCGCACCGTGCGGCAGGTCCGGACGGAGGCGGGCGCGCAGCGCCGCAGGCGACGGTTCCTGGTCGCCGGTGCGGCCGCGGCCATGGTCGCCGCGATCCTCGGCGGCGGGGTCATGATCGGGCGGGAGACCGCCCCGCCGCCCCCCACGGTCGTGGCCGCGCCCGGTGCCGTGGAGCTGACCGGGGGCGGCGCTCCCGGCGTCTCGATGACCGCCACGCTCACCCCGGCCGCCGGCTGGGTGCGGCTCACCACGTCCGTGAAGGGGATCCCGCCCGGCGAGCGCTGCTACGTCGTCGTGGTGGCCCGCGACGGCACCCGCGAGATCGCCGGGAGCTGGCTGGTGTCCCCGGGCGGGTGGCGCGACGGCGTGACGCTCGACGGCTCCGCGCTCATCCCCCTCGACGAGGTCGCGGAGGTCGTGGTGGAGAACGAGGCGGGCCAGGAGTTCGCCATCGCCCAGACCTGAGGCGCGCCGGGATCGAGATCCCGGCCACCCCCGCACCCCCCAGCCTTCTACATGCGGTAGAACTACTACAGGCAGTAGAAGTTCACGGGGAGGCACGTGGTGGACGCACTGGACCTGGCGCGCTGGCAGTTCGGGATCACGACGATCTACCACTTCCTGTTCGTGCCGCTGACGATCGGACTCTCCGTCGTGGTCGCGGCACTGCAGACGGCATGGCACCGGACCGGGCGGCCGGAGTACCTACGCGCCACCAAGTTCTTCGGGAAGCTGTTCCTGATCAACTTCGCGATGGGGGTGGTGACCGGGATCGTGCAGGAGTTCCAGTTCGGGATGAACTGGAGCGCCTACTCGACCTACGTCGGGGACGTCTTCGGGGCGCCGCTCGCGCTGGAGGCGCTGCTCGCGTTCTTCCTCGAGTCCACCTTCATCGGGCTCTGGATCTTCGGGTGGGACCGGCTGCCGCGCCGGGTGCACCTGGCGACGATCTGGGCCGCCGCGATCGGCTCGAACCTGTCGGCGTTCTTCATCCTCGCCGCCAACGCCTGGATGCGGCACCCCGTGGGCTTCGCGGTCGACCCGACCACCGGGCGCGCCTACCTCACCGACATCGCCGCGGTGCTCACGAACCCGCAGGCGCTCTCGACCTACCTGCACGTGGTCAGCGCGTCGTTCGTCGTGGCCGGGCTCTTCGTCGTGGCCGTGAGCGCCTACAAGCTCCTGCCCCGCCGGGGGCCCAGCCCGCACCCGAGCGAGCCCGGCCTCTTCCGCCGCACGCTGCGCGCCGGGCTGGTGACGACCGCGCTCGCCGGGGCGGTCGTGACGCTCTCGGGCGACCACCAGGCCAAGCTCATGGCCGAGTACGAGCCGATGAAGTTCGCCTCCGCCGAGGCGATGTGGGACACCGAGAGCGCGGCCGGGTTCTCGCTCTTCGCCGTCGGGGACCACGAGATCGGGGAGGTCGGCGTCGGCCGCAACTTCGTCGACGTCGAGGTGCCGTACGTGCTGAGCTTCCTCGCCACCGGCTCCCCCGCCGGTGAGGTGGAGGGCATCAACGACCTGCAGCGCCGGTTCACCGAGCAGTTCGGCCCCGGCGACTACACCCCGAACATCCCGGTCCTGTACTGGTCGTTCCGGCTGATGATGGGGCTCGGGCTGGCCGGCGTCGGAGTCGGCGTGATCGGTCTGTGGCTCACCCGGCGGGGCGCGCTGCCCCGGCAGCGCTGGATGTACGGGGTGGCGGTCGCCGCGCTGCCCGCCGCGCTCACCGCGAACATCTTCGGCTGGGTCCTCACCGAGATGGGCCGCCAGCCCTGGACGGTGGTCGGGCAGCTGCTCACCGCCGCGAGCGTCTCCCCCGGGGTGAGCCTCGGCGAGGTCGCCTTCTCGCTGACGCTGTTCACCGCGCTCTACGGGGTGCTCGCCGTCGTGGAGGCGCGGCTGCTCTGGCGCTACGTCCAGGCCGGGCCGGGTCACGTCGTCCCGTACCCCCAGGACGGCGAGCCCGAGTCCGACCGCATCCCCGCGTTCGTCTACTAGGAGAAGTCGTGGACCTGCCCACCGTCTGGTTCGTCGCGATCGCGGTGCTCTGGACCGGCTACTTCGTTCTCGAAGGCTTCGACTTCGGCGTCGGGATGCTGCTGCCGGTGCTCGGCCGCGGGACCGGGAACGATGCCGCCCGGGAGGCCGACCGGCGCGTGGTGATCAACGCGATCGGCCCGGTCTGGGACGGCAACGAGGTCTGGCTGATCACCGCGCTCGCGGCGATGTTCGCCGCGTTCCCCGCCTGGTACGCAGGCCTGCTCAGCGGCTTCTACCTGCCGGTGCTGCTCGTCGTCGTCGCGCTGATCGGGCGCGGGGTCGCCTTCGAGTACCGCGGCAAGGTCGCGCCGCGTAGCGACAGCGAAGCGGAAATCAAGGCAGCCGCCCGGTGGCGGGCCCGCTGGGACGCCGCGATCGTGTTCGGCAGCGTGGTGCCCGCCTTCACCTGGGGCCTCGTGTTCGCCAACCTCGTGCGCGGCGTCGAGCTGGGGGCCGACGGCGTGGTGCGCTCCGACCTCGTCGACCTGCTCAACCCCTACGCACTGGTGGGCGGCCTGGCGACGCTCACGCTGTTCGCGCTGCACGGCGCGGTGTTCCTCGCGCTCAAGACCGACGGCGTGGTCCGGCGCCGTGCCCGGGCCGCGGCGGCCGCGGCGGCACCCGCGGCGGCGGCCGTGCTCTTCGCGTTCCTCATGTGGACGCAGGCCGACCACGGCACACCCGCCACCGGCGTGGTCGCGGCCGGGGCCGTCGCCGCGCTGGTGGCAGGCGCCCTGCTGGTGGCCCGGCGCCGGGAGGGCTGGGCGTTCGTCGCCACCGCGGTCGCGATCGCGGCGACCACCGCGGTGCTGTTCGGCGCGCTCTTCCCCGCGGTGCTGCCGTCGCTGCTCGACCCCGCGTTCGACCTCACGGTCGCGGGCGCGGCGTCGAAGCCGTACACGCTGGGGATCCTGAGCTGGATCGGCGCGGCGTTCCTGCCGCTGGTGGTGCTCTACCAGTCCTGGAGCTACTGGGTGTTCCGCCGGCGCGTCACCCGCGCGCACGTGTCGTGAGACCGCTCGACCCCCGCCTGGTCCGCACCACCGCGGCGGTGCGGGTGCACCTGGCCGTCACCGTCGCCTGCGGTTTCGCCGCCACGGCCCTGATCCTCGTGCAGGCCTGGCTGGTGGCACGCACGGTCGCCGGCGCCACCGCGGGCTCCGCGGCGGCCCTCGGTGGCACGATCGCCGCGGTCGCGGCGGTGGCGCTCGCCCGCGCCGGCCTCGCCTACGGCGCCGAGGCCGCGGCCCTGCGCAGCGCCGCCCGGGTCAAGTCCGACCTGCGCCGCCGGCTCGTCCGGCACGTGGCGGCCACCGATCCCGCGAGCACCGACGCCGGGGAGCTCGTCACCCTGGCCACCCGCGGGCTCGACGCCCTCGACGACTACGTCGCCCGTTACCTGCCCCAGCTGGTGCTGGCCGCGCTCGTGCCGGTGGCGGTGCTCGTCGTCGTGTTCCGGGCCGACTGGATCTCCGGGCTGGTCATCGCGCTGACGGTGCCGCTGATCCCGGTGTTCATGGCGCTCGTCGGCATGCACACCCAGGAGCGCACGCGCCGGCAGTGGCACCTGCTGCAGCGGCTCGGCGGCCACTTCCTCGACGTCGTGGAGGGCCTGCCGACGCTGGCCGTGTTCCGCCGCGCGAAGGCCGAGGCCGACCTGATCCGCCGGGTGACCGACGCCCACCGCGACGCGACGATGCGCACGCTGCGCGTGGCGTTCCTGTCGGCGTTCGTGCTGGAGCTGCTCGCTACGCTGGCCGTGGCCCTGGTGGCGGTGGAGGTCGGGCTGCGCCTGCTCTACGGCCGCCTCGATCTCGAGACCGCGCTGCTGGTGCTGATCCTCGCGCCGGAGGCGTACCTGCCGCTGCGCGAGGTGGGCGCGCGGTTCCACGCGAGCATGGAGGGTGTCGCGGCAGCCGAGGGGGTGTTCGCCGCGCTGGAGCGGCCCGCCGCCGGCAGCGCGCCGGCCGCCCCCGTCCAGCCGGCGCTGCGCCCGGCCGTGCGGTTCGCCGGCACGGGCCTCACGTACCCGGGACGGGACGCGCCCGCCCTCCACTCCGTGGACCTCGTCCTCCGCCCGGGCACCACCACGCTCGTCACCGGCCGCAGCGGCGCCGGCAAGACCAGCCTGCTGGCGCTGCTCCTGCGGTTCGCCGAGCCCACCGCGGGACAGGTGCTGGTGACCGGCCAGGACGGGCGCGAGGTCGACCTCCGCGCCACCGACCCGGACACGTGGCGCCGGCGCATCGCCTGGGTGCCCCAACACCCCTACCTGTTCGACGCGCCGGTGACCGACAACATCCGCCTCGGCCTGCCCGACGCCTCCGACGAGGCCGTGCACCGGGCCGCCCGGCGGGCCGGCGCCGAGGACGTGATCGCCGCGCTCCCCGCCGGCTACGCCACCCCGCTGGGCGAGCGCGGGCACCGGCTGTCCGCGGGCCAGCGCCAGCGGATCGCCCTCGCCAGGGCGTTCCTGCGCCAGGAGACCCTCGACGCACCGATCGTGCTGCTGGACGAGCCCACCGCGCACCTCGACCCCGAACACGCCGCAGCCGTGCGGGCCGGGGTCGCCCGGCTGCTGGAGGGCCGCACCGGCGTGATCGTCGCGCACGACGCGGGCTGGTCCGACCTGGCAGACGAGGTGGCGAACCTGGAGGCAGGACGCAGAACGAGGCCCCTGATCGGAGCGGATCATGGCTGACGAGGGCCCCGCCGACCGACGAACGGGCCGTTCGTCGCCTAGGTTCCGACGAACGGGCCGTTCGTCGGAACTGCCGGGTGGATCCGCGGCGACCTCGGATCCGCTCGTCCGGATGGTGGCGCTCGCCCGGCCCCGGGGGGCGCGGTTCGCCCTCGGTGTGCTGGCCGGGGCCACCGCCACCGCCGCGGGGGTGGCGCTGCTCGTCGTCGCGGCCTGGCTGATCGCCACCGCCGCCACCTCACCTCCCCTCACCGCGCTCTCCGTGGCCGTCGTCGCGACGCGGGCGCTGGGGGTCACCCGCGGGGTGGCCCGGTACCTGGAACGCCTCATCACGCACGACGCCGCGCTCCGGACGCTCGCCGACGTGCGGGCGCGGGTGTACGACCGGCTGGCGCGCACCGAGCCGGTGCACCGGTTCCGGGCGGGCGACCTCGTCACGCGGCTCGTCAGCGACACCGACGCCACCCAGGACCTGCTCGTGCGCGGCCTCACGCCGCCGCTCGCCGCGCTGGTCACCGGGGCGGGCGCGGTGGTCGTGAGCACCGCGGTGCTCGTGCCGGGCGGGCTGCTGCTCGCGGCCGGGCTGGTGCTGGGCGGGGTGGCGGTGCCGCTGCTCGCCGCGGCTGCCGGGCGCGGCCCGGGACGGCGGCGGGCCGCGGCTCGCGCGGCGCTCTCCACAGCGCTCGTCGACACCCTCCACGGCGCCCCCGACCTCGTCGCGTACGGCGCCATGCCCACCGCGCTCGCCCGGGTCACGGCCGCGGACGCCGAGCTCACCCGGGTGGAGCGCCACGACGCGGCGTTGCTCGGCCTCGGCGCCGGCGCGTCCGCGCTGCTCGCCGGGCTCACGCTGTGGGGCACGCTGTTCCTGGGGGTCGCCGCCGTGCGCGACGGCACGCTCGACCCGGTGCCGCTCGCGGTGCTCGTGCTCACCGCGCTCGCCGCGTTCGAGATCGTCGCGCCGCTGCCGGGCGCCGCTGCCCGGCTCGGGACCGTGCGTGCCGCCGGTGCCCGCCTGTTCGACGTCCTCGACACCCCGCCCGCGGTGAGCCCCGGGCCGGCCGCCCCCGCCCCCGTGACACCCGGCCTGCGGATCCGCGGGCTGCGCGTGCGCTACGGCGCCGGCGAGCCGTGGGCCCTCGACGGCGTCGACCTGGACGTGCCCCCCGGCCGGCGGATCGCGGTCGTCGGCCCGAGCGGGTCGGGCAAGAGCACGCTCGCCTCGGTCCTGTTCCGCTTCCGCGACCCGGACGCCGGCACCGTCCACCTGGACGGCACCGATGTGACGGCGGTGCCCGCCGACACCGTGCGCACCCACGTGACCGGCATGCCCCAGGACTCCCACCTGTTCGCCAGCACGGTGCGCGAGAACCTGCGCATGGCCCGGCCGGACGCCACCGACACCGACCTTCGCGCGGTGCTCTCGCGGGTGGGGCTGGACCCCACGCTCCTGGACACCGAGGTCGGCACGCACGGCACCAGGCTCTCCGGCGGGATGCGCCGGCGCCTCACCCTCGCCCGCGCGTTGCTCGTCCCGGCGACCGGCGCGGCGGGGCCGCTCCTCGTGCTCGACGAGCCCACCACCCACCTCGACCCGGACACCCGCGCCGCCGTGCTCGACGACCTGCTCGCCGCGACCGCGGGCCGGTCGCTGATCCTCATCACCCACGACCTGGACGCGCTCGACCGGCTGGACGAGGTGCTGGTGCTGGTGGGGGGCCACATCCGGCAGCGCGGCCCGGCGGCGGAACTGCGGCGTCGGCCCGGCTGGTTCCAGGATGCGCTCTCGGCAGCGCCCCTCTCAGCAGCCCCACAGGGGCGACCTGCCACTGTCTCATCTGTGGCCGCCGAGCGGTAGGGTTCCGCCCGCTCCAGCCAGGCATCGTCGTAGAGCAGTCGACAGCGAGGTCTTCGCGTGCGTTCTCCCCGTCTCCTTGCCGCGCTCATCGCGGTGCTCGTCACCGGCCTCGCCGCCTGCTCGAGCCCGAGCGCGCCCACGTCGGTCTCCGAGCAGACGCTGCAGGCGATCGAGGACGACTCCGGGTTCACGTGGGAGAAGCAGCCGGCACCGCTCGAGCTCGGCGTCACCCACACCCAGGACAGCCTCGACTCGTACCACCCGGACGACGCCACCAAGCGGGGCATGAAGATCCTCCGCGACAACGGCGCGATCTGGCAGAACAACCACCTCATGGGCTTCGGCACCGACAACCCGGAGCCGTCTCCCGGTGACTACGACTGGGACAGCCTCGACCAGCGCATGGAGCTCACCGAGGACACCGACGGGAAAGCCATGCTCACGCTGTGCTGCGCGCCCGACTGGATGAAGGGCGGCGAGGAGGGCGAGACCGACTGGTCGAAGCTCGAGGACAACCCGCTGCCCGAACACTTCGGCGACTACGCCGCGCTCGCCGCGGAAGCGGTGAAGCGCTACCCGCAGGTCGAGCGCGTCATGGTGTGGAACGAGCTCAAGGGGTTCTACAACCAGCAGGAGAACCGCTGGGACTACGAGGGCTACACCGAGTTCTACAACCAGGTGTACCGCGCAGTGAAGGACGTGCGCCCCGACGTCCAGGTCGGCGGGCCCTACGTGGTGCTCACCAGCCTCGACCAGGGCAAGACCGACGCCTCCGACGAGGTCAAGGGCCCGTGGGGCGCGGCCGACCAGCGCGCCCTCGACGTGATCGACTACTGGCTCCAACACAACATCGGCGCCGACTTCCTCGCGGTCGACGCCTCCACCAAGACCCGCGACGACACACTCCCGTCCGTCCTCGACGGCACCCAGAAGTACGCCGACCTGGACCAGTGGCTGCGCCAGCGCACCGACCTGCCGATCTGGTGGGCGGAGTTCTACCCCGACGTGCCCGACGACGCCGCCCCCGGTGCGGCCAGCCCGGCCAGCGCCACCGCCACGCTCGCGGCCGTGGCCGCGTACGCCGCCTCCGGCGCCTCCGGCGCACTCCTGTGGGGCCCGCAGGGTGACCCCGACCTCGCCTACGCGGCGCTGTGGACCGACAGCACCAAGGACGACGGCGGCAAGCCGACCCCGCTCACCGCGGCCTGGCAGTGGCTGGTGCCGCGCCTGGCCCAGGGCGACGTCGAGATCGGCCGCTCCGCCACATCACCGCTCGTGGTGTTCCGCACCTCCGACGGCGCGGTGGTGGTGAACCCCACCGACGAGGCGGTCCAAGTGACCTCCGACACCGAGGCCGTGGCGGCCTGGGCGGTCACAGTGGTGGCCCGCGCCTCCTGATCCGTGAGTCCTAACCCGACGGGTGGTCGCGGGCCGGACACGGTGCGGTCGGCAGCACCACCGGATCCCTGTGGTTGCTGCCGGATCGCCGGCTGGTACGACAGGCGGGGGCCGAGCAAGCCCGGCCCCGGGCGCGCCACCAGTCTGATGATCGCCGGTCGGGTGCAGGGCCGGCCGGATGTGGCCGCCCACGCGCCGAGCCGGTGATCATGCGCTGATCGGCAGCAGTGGGCGTGGCAACCGAGACCGCGACCAGGCACGCGCAGCTCAGCAAGCCCGGCCCGGCCCGGCCCGGGCGCCCCCACCCCATGATCACCGGTTAGGCGCAAGACCGGCCGGATATGGCCGCCCACGCACCGAGTCGGTGATCACTCCCGCCCTCCCCCGCACGCGCCCGCAGCGCGCTCGGTAGTGGACGGGCCGGTCTCGTGGGCGCGCCGTTCCCGGCCCGGGCCGAACCGCGACGCGCACGTGCGGGAGGTTCCGGCTGGGTCGACGCCGCTTCCGTCGACCCGGCGCGTGGTGGAGATGGCCGGCTGGGCAGAACTACCGAATCCCGTGGTCACCCGGGCGGCCGTCCCCGACCCGCTGGCACGCCCGCGCCGGACGAGACCGTTCCCGCCGGGTGCCACGCGACCGGCGGTGGTCCCGCCGACACCCCGGCGCGCCACGGATCCTTCAAGGCCAGCGAAATCCAGGACACAACCTGCACACATCTGCCGGTGCTGCCCCAGGCCTGGCGACACGGAGACTCCCGAGCCCCAGTTCTGAAGTTGATCTCAAGGCGAGCATCCGGTGTTCACCCCGCGCGGGCGGCAACGGGACCACAGCCGGTCGAGTGGCACCCGGCAGCGACGGTCTCGTCCGGTACGGCGTGCCAGTGGGTCGGGGACGGCTGTCGGGGTGACCACGGGGTTCGGTAGTTCCGCCCACCCAGCCCTGTCCCCAAGAGTGGGGTCGAGGAGATCGGGTGGAATGCGCGGGAGGCCCGGGGTCCGTCCGCGACGGGCTTGCGGTCCGGGTCGGGGACGGCGCGCCACACCGACTTTTCATGGTCATGTCGACCCCATGGGTTCGGCCGGTGAGCTGGAGACCCATGGCGTCGACGTGACCATGCACTCGGAGATGTTCCGCGGAACGCGGGGCCCGATCAAGCCGGTGATGCCAGCCGGCCCGTCACCCCGGCCCATGACGGCACCGAGGTGAGCGGACGACCGTGACTGATCATGTCGCCGGCCGGTGATCTCGAGCCTCGGGCGCCCACGGCTCTCACCACGACCGTGCACACCCGAAACCGCGCAACGAGCCGGCGATGATCGCGAGTATCGGTTGGCAGCGGCTCCGCCCACAGCAACAGCCAACCGAATCCGCAGATCATGCAGGCGTGGCCGAGCAAACGGGCCCGGGCACCCCACCCCGTCTGATGATCACCGGTTGGGTGCAAGACCGGCCGGATGCGGCCGCCCACGCACCAAGGCGATGATCACTCCCGCCCAGGACTGACGACGCCCGCGAACCACTTCCGCTGATCACGAGCCGGTCGGTCCGCTGGATCCGCTGGGCAGCGGATGGAGCTCCGCTCGGCCGGCGCCCGCGCCCCGTGTCGAACCCGACCACAGGCAAGATCACGAAGGTCGGCTGGAGTACCTAGGGCTTGCGGGCCACTCCGCCGAGGATCATCCCGTCCTCCTTGGAGGCCGGCGCCATCAACGGGCCGTCGGGCCACCAGTCGCGCAGCCGGCCGACGCCGGGGTCGACGAGTTCGAGGCCTTCGAAGAACGCCTCGATCTCCGCGCGGGGGCGGAAGTACACCGGGCCCATCCCGCTGCGGGTGAAGACGCCCTCGACGAAGCGGGCGAGCTGGGTGGCCGCGCCGTCGTCCTCCGGGTCGCAGAAGTGGGTGAGCACCAGGTACGAACCGGACGGGAGCAGCTCGAGGTAGCGGCGCACGATCTCGTGCGGGCGCAGGCTGCCGGGTACGTGGTGCATGGTGCGGCTGTGGATCAGGGCGACCGGCCGGTCCGGTTCGAGGAACTTCTTGACCGTCTCGTGGCCGAGTACCTCCTCGGGCCGGGCGAAGTCGGCGTCGACCAGGTGGGTGAGGTCGTTCTCCTCGAGGATCGCCCGGCCGTGAGCCAGGACGACGGGGTCGTCGGCGGTGTATATGACGCGGGTGTCGGAGTTGAAGCGCTGGGCGGCTTCGTGGGTGTTGTCCGACGTGGGCATGCCCGCACCGACGTGCAGGATCTGCTCGATGCGCGCCGACTTGACGAGGAACCGGGTGACCCGGCCCAGCCACGCCCGCTCCTCCTGGATGACGCGGGTGAGCTCCGGTGTGGCCACGTCGATCTCGCGGACGACGGCACGGTCGGCCGCGTAGTTGTCCTTGCCCGCGAGGAAGCTGTCATACACCCGGGCAACGCTCGGCTTCGCCATGTCGATCTTGCGCGATGGGGGCACAGGAGGGTCATCGGGATCGAGTGGGGCGCCGGACGTCACGGCACGTACCGTAGCGGCCCTGCGTACGTGGGGTCATCCCCCACCAGGTGATACGGGGTCCATCTGAGCCACCGGGCGAGTGGCAGGGCTGCTCGACAGGTCGCTGGTTCCGACGAGAGGTCCTGGCTCGGGCCGAGCAGCACACCATCGTCGGCGGGACCACGCTGATGTGCTGTTGGGGCTCGGTGATCGATCCGGGCCGCACTCCACAGTGGTTCACGCGCGCTGGTGCGCGGCTCGAAACGATCACGCCGACTGCTGCTGACGCACCCCGTGTCCGCGCACGCGCGCCCTCTCGGCCGACGCGCGTTCAGTACTGCGGGAAGGGATCGCCGCCGGGGAGGGTGAGCGTGCTCGGGGTGTTCGGCAGGATCGCGTCGATGTAGGACTTCGCCGCGGCGGTGGTGCCCACGTCCTTGCCGGCCCGCTCCGACAGGAACCAGCGGTGTTCCAGGATCTCGTGGAAGACCTCCGCCGGCTCCAGCCGATCGGAGAGCGAGTGCGGGATGCGGTCCATCACCTTGTCGTAGACCTCGGCCCGCCACCGGTGTCCGGCCACGGTCTCGGGCACCGAGCGCCCTTCCTTCTGCTCCAGGTATCCGCGGTAGCTGCGCAGGTCGTTGAGCAGGCGGCGGGCCTGGTTCTCGGTGACCTCCAGCCCGGTGAGGGAGTACAGCTGGGTGCGGTGCCGGCCGGTCTCGGCCACCTGGGTGCGCACACGCAGCCGGACACCGTCTCCGGTGGTCTTCAGCTCGATCTCGTCGACGTCGAAGCCGAGCTCGTTGATCCGGTCCACCCGCGCGGCCACCCGGTAGCGCTGCTCGTCGGGCCGCAGCAGCTCCTCGCGGGTGAGCTCGTCCCAGAGGGCGTGGTAGCGCCGCGGCAGTTCGGCGGCGATCTCGACCGGGTCGACGTCGTCGGGCAGCAACCCGCCCGCCTGCAGGTCGAACAGCTCGCCGCCCACCCGCTCGGCGGCATACTCGATGTCGAAGCTGCGCTGGCCGGATGTCAACGTGGGGTGCAGCTCGGCCGTCTCGGCGTCCACCAGGTACGCCGCGATGCTGCCGGCGTCCGGGCGGAACAACGTGTTCGACAGCGAGCAGTCACCCCAGAACAGGCCCGCGAGGTGCAGCCGCACCAGGAGCTCCACCATCGCGTCGATCAGCTGGTCGGTGGGGCGCGCCGCGTGGCCGTGGGAGAACACGTACCGGTAGGACATCGAGTAGTCCAGGAACCGGGTGACGAGCACGGCGTCCTGCGGGGTGTCGCCCGGCAGGTCGCCGGCCGGCGGGCGCTCGACGCAGATGCCGAGCGCCGACACCGCCGGCATGCCCATGGCCTCCAGCCGGCCCAGCAGCCGGTACTCGCGCCGGGCGAGGCGCTCGTCGATCTCCTTCAGCGCGTAGACGTGGCCGTCGGCCTCGACGAAGCGCACGACGTGGCGCGAGATGCCGCGGTGGGCCACCTCGAGGAGCCGGTCGTCGGCCCACTCCTCGAGCGGTTGCTGCCACGGGAGTGACAGCAACCCGGCCGCGTGCTCGGCGGGGGGCCGGAAGATGAAGCGCACGTAGGCCAGTATGCGTAACCCGATCAGGCCTTGGGGCCGCCGGCGACGTAGAGCACCTGCCCTGTGACGAACCCCGCGCTCTCGCCGACGAAGAACGACACGGCGTTCGCGATGTCCTCCGGCTCTCCGGCACGGGCCACCGGGATCTCCGCCGCGCGGGCGGACACGTAGGTGTCCCAGTCCTGCCCGATCCGCTCCGCCGTCGCCTTCGTCATGTCGCTCACGATGAACCCGGGGGCGATGCAGTTGGCCGTGACGCCGAACTTGCCGAGCTCGATCGCGAGGGTCTTGGTGAAGCCCTGCAGCCCGGCCTTGGCCGTGGAGTAGTTGACCTGCCCCCGGTTGCCCAGCGCTGACGTGCTGGAGAGGTTGACGATGCGGCCGAAGCGCTGCTCGACCATGTGCTTCTGCACCGCCCGCGCCATCAGGAACGAGCCGCGCAGGTGCACGCCCATGACGGTGTCCCAGTCCAGCTCGGACATCTTGAACAGCAGGTTGTCCCGGGTGACGCCGGCGTTGTTCACGAGCACCGTGGGCGCGCCGAGCTCAGCGGCCACGCGGGCGACAGCGGCCTCGACCTGTTCGGCGTCGGACACGTCCGCACCGACGGCGAGCGCCCGCCCGCCCGCGGCCACGATCGCGTCGACCGTGCCCTTCGCCGCCGCCTCCTCGAGGTCGATCACCGCCACGGCGAGACCGTCGGCAGCCAGCCGCTGTGCGGTGGCCGCGCCGATCCCACGTGCCGCGCCGGTCACGATCGCCACGCGCTGCGGGCTCTGGGTCATGTCCTGGTCTCCCGTCGTCACATCCGAAGTCGTCGTCGACATCCTTCCGGAGTTTCGAACACCGCCCCCGCCCGCGCCAACGGCGAGTGAGGCATGTCGCGGATCAAACCGCTACCGGCCTCGGCCCGCCGATCGTTTCGGATCCGGCACTCCGGGAACGCCCTCCCGATGACCACCGTCGGACCGCGAGGAGATGTGCGTCCATGACCGGCTTCCTGGGGCCGGGCGACCCCGGCTCGTTCGACGAGTTCCTCGCCCGCTTCTTCGGGCCGGGCGCCCGCGGCCCGGCGCGGCGGATCGACCTGACCCGGCTGATGAGCGCCGGGGCGCGGGAGCTGGTCGCGACCGCCGCGCAGCTCGCCATCGACCGCGGCGACCCCGACCTCGACTCCCAGCACCTGCTGCTCGCGTCCACCCAGCTCGAGCCCACGCGTCAGTGGCTCGACCGGGCGGGCGTCGACCCGGACCGGATCGCCCACATGCTCGACGAGCGCCTGAAGCGGTCCGAGCCCACCGGACGCGCCCCGGCGCTGACGCCGGCGGCGAAGCGCGCCCTGCTGGACGGCCATCAGGTCTCCCGCTCGCTCGGGTCGACCTACATCGGCCCCGAGCACGTGCTGCTCGCCATCACCACGAACGAGGAGTCGGCCGCCGGCCGGCTGCTGGCGGAGGCCAGCTTCTCCCCGCGCACCCAGAGCGCCCCGCACAGCGGTGCGCCGGGCGCGCGTGCCGGCGGTGCGGTCGCCCCTGCCTCGACGCCGACGCTGGACCAGTTCGGGCAGGACCTCACCAACGCCGCTCGCGAGGGCCACCTCGATCCGGTGGTCGGACGGGCGGACGAGATCGAGCAGACCATCGAGGTGCTCTCCCGGCGCACCAAGAACAACCCCGTCCTCATCGGCGAGGCCGGCGTGGGCAAGACCGCCATCGTCGAGGGGATCGCGCAGCGGATCGTCGACGGCGACGTGCCCGACACGCTCGCCGGCCGCCGGGTCGTGGAGCTGCAGCTCTCCGGCGTGGTGGCCGGCACGCGCTACCGCGGCGACTTCGAGGAGCGGCTGCGCACCCTCATCGAGGAGATCCGGGAGGGCAGCGACAAGCTGATCGTCTTCATCGACGAGCTGCACACGATGGTCGGAGCGGGCGGGGGCGGCGAGGGCGGCGGACCCATGGACGCCGGCAACATGCTCAAGCCCGCCCTCGCCCGTGGTGAGCTGCACGTCATCGGCGCGACCACGCTCGACGAGTACCGCAAGCACATCGAGTCCGACGCCGCGCTCGCCCGCCGGTTCCAGCCGGTGATGGTGCCCGAACCGAACCGCGAGGACGCGATCGAGATCCTGCACGGCCTGCGCGACCGCTACGAGGCCCACCACCAGGTGCGCTACACCGAGGACGCGCTGGGGGCCGCCGTGGAGCTCTCCGACCGCTACCTCACCGACCGGTTCCTTCCCGACAAGGCGATCGACCTGATGGACCAGGCGGGCGCGCGCGTCCGGCTGCGGAACCGCACGCCCTCGACCGACCGCCGCGGCCTCGAGCAGCGCCTCGAGCAGCTCGAGCGGGACAAGGACCAGGCCGTTGCCGACGAGCAGTACGAGCGGGCGTCGCAGCTGCGCGACGAGATCGCCGTCCTGCGCGCCGAGCTCACCGAGAGCGGCGCATCCGAGGGCGGCGTGCCCGAGGTCGGGGTCGCCGACATCGCCGAGGTGGTCTCGCGATCCACCGGCATCCCGGTGGCCCAGCTCACCGAGGCCGAGCGCGACCGGCTGCTGCGGCTGGAGGAGGAGCTGCACGCGCGGGTCGTCGGGCAGGACGAGGCCGTGTCCGCTGTCGCCGAGGCGATCCGCCGCTCCCGCGCGGGCCTCGGCGACGAGAACCGCCCGGTCGGCAGCTTCCTGTTCCTCGGCCCCACCGGCGTCGGCAAGACCGAGCTCGCCCGCGCCCTCGCCGCCGCGCTCTTCGGCGACGACGACCGGATGGTGCGCCTGGACATGAGCGAGTACGGCGAGCGCCACACCGTGGCGCGGATGGTCGGCTCGCCGCCCGGCTACGTCGGCTACGGCGAGGCGGGCCAGCTCACGGAAGCGGTGCGCAGGCGCCCCTACTCGGTGCTGCTGCTCGACGAGATCGAGAAGGCCCACCCCGACGTGTTCAACGTGCTGCTGCAGGTGCTCGACGACGGCCGGCTCACCGACGGCCAGGGCCGCACGGTGGACTTCCGCAACACGGTGGTCATCATGACCAGCAACGTCGGCTCCGAGCTGATCACCAACCAGGGCGCGACGCTCGGCTTCGGCAGCAGCCGTGACCTCGGAACGGACGCCGACTCCACCGCCCTGCGCGAGAAGATCATGCCGCGCCTGCGCGAGGTGTTCCGCCCGGAGTTCCTCAACCGCATCGACGAGATCATCGTCTTCCGCAGGCTCGATCCCGACCAGCTCGCCACGATCACCGACCTGCTGCTGGGCGACACCCGCAGGCGGCTCGCCGCGCAGGACGTCTCCCTCGAGTTCACCCCCGCGGCCGTGCGCCGGATCGCCGAGCTGGGCTACCAGCCGGAGTTCGGCGCCCGCCCGCTGCGGCGCACGATCCAGCGCGAGGTCGACAACCGCTTGTCCGGCCTCCTCCTGGCCGGCGAGCTCCCGGCGGGCACTCACGTGCGGGTGGACGAGGAGGACGGGGAGCTGGAACTGCGACCGATCGGGTAGGCCCGACCGGCTCAGGGGCGCAGGCGCGCCACCACCTCGAGGTCGGCCACCAGGGCGGACAACGGCCTCGTCGCGGGTCTCGGGCGGCCCGCGCAGGATCGAGCTCGGGTGCACGGTCGGGACGAGCTGGTGCCCCTCCCACTCCAGCAGCTCGCCACGCTGCTTGGTGATCTTGAACCCGGAGCCGAGCAGGGCCTTGGCGGCGACGGCGCCGAGGGTGGCCAGCGCGCTGGGCCGCACCGCCGCGAGCTCCCCGTCCAGCCAGCGGCGGCAGGCGCGGATGTGGGTGGCACCCGGGGTCTTGTGGATGCGCCGCTTCCCCTCGCGCTCGAACCGGCAGTGCTTGACGGCGTTGGTGACGTAGACCTCGGAACGGTCGATGCCCGCCCGCTCGAGCGCCTTGTCCAGCACCCGCCCGGCCTGGCCCACGAACGGCGCGCCCTCGACGTCTTCCCGGTCGCCGGGCTGCTCGCCCACCAGCACCAGCCACGCCGAAGACGGCCCCTCACCGACGACCGTCTGGGTGGCGGGCGCGTACAACTCGCACCGGGTGCAGCCGGTGGCCTCACGGCGCAGACCGTCCAGGTCGGGACGATCGGACACGGTGGTCACCCCATGAGTGCTACCCACCGGCAACCTCGGCCGATCTCCGATATCGGGAAAACGCGAAGCGAAGCACGATGCCGGCCGCGGATGTTTGTCGATCGCGGATTGCAGGTATCCGGCACACAACAGCTCACTCGAACGAGTGAACGACATTTCGCAGAGAAGGTGAGTGCGGTGGACAGCACCGTGATCGTCCTTATCGTCGTCGTTGTGGTGTTGGCGCTTGCGCTGGTCGCCGCCGGCGTGATGCTGCTCCAACGTCGCCGCACCGAGCGTCTGCAGGAGCACTACGGACCCGAGTACGAGCGGAGCCTCAACGAGGCGGGCAACCGGCGCGCCGGCGAGGCAGCGCTCGCAGAACGCGAGAAGCGGCACCGCGAGCTGGACATCCGCGACCTGCGTTCCGAGGAACGCGACCAGTTCGCGAACTCCTGGGCAGGTATCCAGCGCGAGTTCGTCGACGACCCGAAGCGCGCCGTCCGCGACGCGGACGTGCTGGTCCTGGACATCATGCGGACCCGCGGATACCCGGTCGACGACTTCGAACGCCGCTCCGAGGACATCTCGGTCGAGCATCCCGAGGTCGTGCAGCACTACCGGGAGGCCCACGCCGTGCGCGACGCGACGGAGAACGGCGACGCCGACACCGAGCAGCAGCGCTCCGCGGTGACCTCGTACAGGTCGCTCGTCGAGGCCCTGCTCGACAGCCACGCCGGACGCCACGACCACAGCGACCAGCGACACCCGAACGCCAAGGAGCAGACCCGATGATGCCGCAGCAGAACGAGCAGACCCCCGAACGCAACGAGGACGTCTCCACACCGTACGGGCAGACCGATGCCCGCGCGGGGGACGAGCAGACCACCGTGCGCGGTGCGGACGAGCAGAACACCGCCCGCGACACCGCCCGCGACACCACCCGCGCGCGGGACGGGCAGAGCAGCACCACCCGTGCGGGCGACGAGCAGCGCGAGCGCCTCGTCCCCGAGGACCACGCAGCGTCGTACGGGTCACGATGGGACGCCGTCAAGGGCACCTTCGTCGACGAACCGCGCGAGGCGGTCGCCCAGGCCGACGCCCTGGTCGGTGAGATGCTCGAAGAGCTGGAGAAGTTGTTCCGCGAGCAGCGCCACAGCATCGAGCAGGGCCTCGACGCCGACGAGACCTCCACCGAGGACCTGCGCCTCGCGCTGCGCCGCTACCGCAGCTTCTTCGACCGGCTGCTGTCGGTCTGACCTTCCACGCCCCGACCCCGCCGCTCCCCCCGGGAAACACCGACCCGGGCTGCCGAGCCGGCGGGGTCGGCGGCTGCGCGGCCGGCCTGAGTCGAGCCGACCCGTCGCCGCAATGCGCATCGACTCGGCGGCATCCGGCCGTGCTCGAATACCGTCGCCGGTCCTCGGACCGGAACCGTTCCCCGATCCTCACGCGAATCCGCCGCCCTCTCGGACCCCGACTCGCGCGCATTAGTGCCGCGAATCGCGCGGACACGAGCTGAGCAGATCCGTCACCTCCTCCTGTGGGGACGGGCGGTGCGCGCAGCCGGCGGCGGCCCCGGGCGGCGATGATCGTTCCCAGACGTACGCCGCGGTTGCGGTGACAGCAGTGGTGCGCTGCTGATCACCCAAGATCGATCCGAGACGGACACCAGCGCTGTCCTCGCGACCTTGGCGTACTTCTCAGAACGATCCCGACTCTTGCGCGGCCGCTGCCCGGCCGGGCGGTGTGATCGCGCACCCGGCCCTGCCACCCCGCGCAGCCGGGTTCGCGAGATCTTCTCCTGTGATCGGGGCCACCTGTGCGGATACGGTGAGCCAGGCCGGTCTCGGCGGCTCCGGGCACGGGGCCATGACGAAAAAAGGGGGGCACGATGGGGGAATTCCCGTCCGACCTGGCGATCGCGAAGGGAGCGACGCTGCAGCCGCTGGCCGACGTCGCCGCCGGGATGGGGATCGGGCCACACCTGATCACCCCGTACGGCCGGGAGGTCGCCAAGATCGAGCTGGACGCGATCGAGGAGCTGGCCGACCGGCCTCGGGCCAAGTACGTGGTGGTCTCCGCGATCACCCCGACGCCACTGGGCGAGGGCAAGACCACCACCACGGTCGGCCTGGGCCAGGCGATGCAGCACATCGGCCGGCGCGCCACCGTGGCGGTCCGGCAGCCGTCGATGGGGCCGACGTTCGGCATCAAGGGCGGCGCGGCGGGCGGCGGCTACTCGCAGGTGGTGCCGATGGAGACGCTCAACCTGCACCTCACCGGCGACTTCCACGCCGTCACGTCCGCCCACAACATGCTGTCCGCGGTGCTGGACAACCACCTGCACCAGGGCAACGCCCTCGGCATCGATCAGCACGACATCACCTGGCGCCGGGTGCTCGACGTCAACGACCGCGTGCTGCGCAACGTGGTCGTGGGGCTCGGTTCGAAGGGCGACGGCGTCCCCCGCCAGACCGGTTTCGACATCACGGCCGCCTCCGAGGTGATGGCGATCTTCGCCCTCGCCCGGTCGGTGCCGGAGATGCGGGAGCGGTTCGGGCGCATCGTCGTGGCCTACACCCGCGACGGGAAGCCCGTCACCGCCGAGGACATCGGCGGGGCCGGGGCGATGGCCGTGATCATGCGCGACGCGCTGCGGCCGAACCTGCTGCAGACGCTGGAGAACACCCCGGTGCTGGTGCACGCGGGCCCCTTCGGCAACATCGCGCACGGCAACTCCTCGGTGGTGGCCGACCTGATCGGCATCCATGCGGGCGAGTTCCTGATCACCGAGGCCGGTTTCGGCGCCGACATGGGCGCGGAGCGGTTCTTCAACATCAAGTGCCGGGCCTCGGGCCTCACCCCGGACGCGGCCGTCGTCGTCGCCACGGTGCGCGCGCTCAAGGCCCACTCCGGGCAGCACCGGATCATCGCGGGCCGGCCACTGCCCGATGCGCTGTTCGACGAGAACCCCGACGAGGTCCACGCCGGCGGGGCCAACCTGCGCAAGCAGATCGAGAACATCCGGCTGCACGGCGTCTCCCCGGTCGTCGCGATCAACGCCTTCCCCGGCGACCACCCGAGCGAGCATGCCGCCATCGCCGAGATCGCCGCCTCCATGGGAGCGCGCTCGGCCGTCTGCACCCATTTCGCGGACGGCGGGCGGGGCGCCGCCGAGCTGGCGGAGGCCGTCGCCGAGGCCGCCGACGAACCCTCGGACTTCCGCTTCCTCTACCCCGACGAGGCCTCGTTGCGGGAGAAGATCGAGACCATCGCGCTGCGCGTCTACGGTGCCGACGGCGTCGACTACGACATGGCGGCCGCGCGCCAGCTGGACTCCTACGAGCGCAACGGCTTCGGCAACCTGCCGGTGTGCATCGCGAAGACGCACCTGTCGATCTCGTCGGACGCGTCCCTGAAGGGCGCACCGACCGGCTGGCGGCTGCCGGTGCGGGAGGTGCGGGCCTCCGTGGGCGCCGGGTTCATCTACCCGATCTGCGGGGACATGCGGACCATGCCGGGCCTCGGCGCCAACCCCGCGGCCCACCGCATCGACCTGGACGAGAACGGCGAGATCGTGAACCTCTCCTGAACGCGGCCGCACACCGACTTCTGTGCTGGCACACCGACTGCAGTCGGTGTGCCAGCACCACGATCGGTGTGCGAGCCGATGGCGGGGTACCCCGGGTCATGCCCGAGCCTGCGCACGAACCCACCGAACGCGACCCCGCCGAGTCCTCGGCTCCCCCGGAAGATCCCGCACCTCCGGCGTAGCAGGCGCCGGGCCGGGGTACGAACCGGACATGTCGCCTACTGTCGTCGTTTTCGCGCCCTCGCCGCTGCTCACCGTCACGATCGAGGATCGGGCCGGCCAGCCCGACATCCATGTCCACGCCGGAGGGCAGGGCGTGTGGCAGGCGCGGATGATCTCGACGTTCGGCGTGCAGGTCGCGCTGTGCGCCGGCATCGGCGGCGAGGCCGGCGACGTGCTGGAGCACCTGCTGCCGAGTGAAGGAGTCGAGCTGCACACCGTGCGGGTGAGCACCCACAACGGCGGGTACGTGCACGATCGCCGCGCCGGCGACCGCGAGCCGATCGCCGAGGCGCCCGGGGGCCCGCTGGACCGCCACGAGCAGGACGAGCTCTACGAGCTGGTGCTGCGCGAGGGGCTCCGGCACGGCACGGCCGTCCTCGCCGGGCCCAACTCCGACCAGGTCGTCCCGGCGGAGCTGTACCGGCGCCTCGCGACCGACCTCGACGCGAACGGGTGCCGGGTGGCCGCGGACCTGTCCGGGGAGCGGCTCGACGCGGTGCTCGCCGGCAAGCCGTGGGTGCTCAAGGTGAGCCACGAGGAGCTGATGGCCGACGGGCGCGCGGAGTGCGACGACCCGGCCGTCCTGGTGACCGCCATGAAGCAGCTGCGCGCCGACGGTGCGCGCACCGTGATCGTCTCGCGGGCGGCCGAGCCTGCGCTCGCGCTCCCCGCGGACACCGACTCCGTCGTGGAGATCCGCATGCCGCCCCTGGAACCCGCCGATCCGCGGGGAGCGGGCGACTCCATGACGGCGGGGGTGATCGCCTCGCTGATGCGCGGCGACCCGATGCACGACGCGCTGCGCACCGGCGCGGCATGCGGCGCGCTCAACGTGGTCCGCCGGGGGCTCGGCACCGGCGGCGAGGAGGCCATCCGGACCCTGTCAGAGCGGGTCGAGCTGGTCGAGTGGAAGGGCTGACATGTGCGAGCACTGGTGACGAACGACGACGGTATCGACTCCCCGGGACTCGCTGCGCTGACGCGGCTGGCCACGGCGTTCGGGCTCGACGTCGTGGTGGCCGCGCCGGCCGAGCAGTCGAGCGGCGCGAGCGCCGCGATCACGGCCGTGCGCGAGGAGGGGCGCACCCTCGTGCGGCGCCGCGAGCTGCCCGACCACCCGGAGGTGCCGGCGTGGGCGGTGCGTGCGCAGCCGGGCCACATCGTGGTGGCGGCGCTCACCGGCTGGTTGGACCCGGCGCCCGACCTCGTGCTGTCGGGCATCAACCACGGCGCCAACGTCGGCCGCGCGGTGCTGCACTCCGGCACCGTGGGCGCGATCCTCACCGCCGCCGTGCACGACGTGCGTGGCCTCGCCGTGAGCCTCGACGTCGCGCTGCACCCCACCGGTGAACGCCACTGGGACGCCGCCGACGAGCTCTTCCCCGGCGTGCTGCAGCTCCTGCTCGACGCTCCCCCGGGCACCTCGCTCTCGCTGAACGTGCCTGACCGGCCGGCCGATGGGCACGGGGAGCTGCGCCACGCGCGGCTCGCCGAGTTCGGCGCCGTGCAGGCCCGCGTCGACGAGGTCGGCGACGGCGGGCTGCGCCTCGGGGAGATCGAGGTGGGCGCCGAGCCCGAGGAGGGCACCGACGGTGCCCTCCTCACGGCGGGCCACCCGACGCTCACCGCCCTGCGTTCGGTGGCCGAGGACGGCGGCCGCTTGGTGCCTGACTGGCTCTCTAGGTCCGATCGATCGCAGGCGTGAGCTTGACACCCTCCGGTTTTTAACGTTACAAACCTGGCCACCGACGACGAGGGAGTTGTCAGATGGCCAGGTTGCGGACCGTTCTCGGGGTGGCTCTCGCCGCCGTGCTGGTGCTCGCCGGGTGCGGCGACGGGGGCGACGGGTCGCGCACGCTCACGTTCTTCTCCTGGGACGACGAGAAGACGATGCGCCCGCTCATCGAGCGCTTCGAGCAGCAGAACCCGGGCGTCACGGTGGAGTTCTCGCACGCCCCGCCCGTCGCGGAGTACATCTCGGCCCTGCAGGCCCGCCTCCTGTCGGGCACCGCGGCCGACGTCTTCGTCATCGCGGCCGAGAACAAGACCAACCTGATCGACGGCGAGCTGGTGCGCGACCTCACCGACGCGCCGTTCATGGCGAACATCGCCGCGGCCAACAAGACCACCTACTCCCGGGACGGCCGCGCCTACGGGATGTCGGTCTCGTCGTGGGGCGGGGGGATCTTCTACAACAAGGAGCTCTTCGCCCGGGCCGGGATCACCGCTCCCCCGCAGACGTGGGACGAGTTCCTGCAGGTCTGCGCCACCCTCCGCGACGCCGGCAGCACTCCCTACCTCGAGGCGGTCACCGACGGCTCCCAGATCGTGGCCGCGTTCCTCGGCGCGGCGGACGCGGCGTCGGGTGGGAACCTGGACGCCGGGATCTTCGACGGCACCAGCTCGTTCAGCCGGACCTGGGTGGAGCCGTTGCGCCAGTGGAGCCGGCTGTGGGACGAGGGCCTCGTCACCCGGAACGTCGTCGGCCTCACCGGGGACCAGGTCCGCGACGAGTTCGTGAACGGCCGGGCGGCGATGTACTCGAGCGGCCCGTGGGACGTGCAGAACATCCACGACGCCGCGCCCGGGCTGGACTTCGAGATGATGCCGGTGCCCGCTCTGCCCGGCGGTGCGCCCTACCTCGCCGGCGCCGCCTCTCCCGGGTACGCCGTCAACGCCGCCGCCGAGGAGCCCGAGCTCGCGGAGCGGTTCCTCGCCTTCCTCGGCACCGCGGAGGCGGTCCGGATGTTCAACGAGGCCAGCGCGGCGATCACCACGACGACCGACGTCGAACCGGTCATCGACCCGTCGCTGCGCCAGATCGTCGGGTCGGTGCGCGAGGGCCGGTACTACCTGCCGCAGATCGCCTGGACGCGGCACGAGGACGTCCTGCAGGTCGAGGCCACCGCGCAGCTGCAGATGCTCGTGCAGGGCACGGTCAGCCCGCAGCAGGTGGCGGAGGCCCTCGATCGCAAGCTCGCCGACAGCGACGCCAACCGCTGACCGGGAGCACCCGTGGTCTCCGTCACCGATGCGCTCGCGCGGCGCACCACACCCCCCGCGGCGCCACCCGCCCGTGGCACGCACCGCCAGGTGGCCGCCCACCAGGCCTTCCTCGTGCCGGTGGCCATCGTCTTCGTCGTGCTGTTCCTGGTGCCGCTCGCCCAGACCGCCTACTACAGCCTCACCGACTTCTCCGGCTACTCCCGCAAGGTCGACTTCGTCGGCCTGGACAACTACCGGCGGATCTTCTCCGACGAGTCGATGCTGGCCGGCCTGGCGTTCACCCTGGCCTACGCGGTGGGCACCACCCTCGCCGTCACGGCGCTGGCGGTGCCGCTGGCCGTGGTGCTGAACCGGCGGTTCCTCGGGCGCAACTTCGTGCGCTCGATGTTCTTCTTCCCCTCCGTGCCGAGCATCGCCGTCCTCGGCCTGGTGTGGGGCTACATCCTCTCGCCGCTGGGCTCCGGGGTGCTCAACTCCGTGCTCGAGGCGTTGTTCTCGGTGGGCCCGGTGCCGTGGCTGTCGGACAACACGCTCGCCCGGCTGTCGGTGATCACGGTCGGGGTGTGGTCGGCCACCGGCTGGCACGCCGTGCTCTACCTCGCCTACCTGCAGTCGATCCCCGCCGACTACTACGAGGCCGCCACCATCGACGGCGCGTCGGCACGCCAGCAGTTCCTGCACCTCACGCTGCCGCTCCTCGCGCCGGCGATCGTGATCAGCCAGTTCCTGCTCATGACGGGCGGGCTCAAGGTCTACGACCTGCCGTTCACCCTCACCGGCGGCGGGCCCGGCTTCGCCACCTACACGATCACGCAGTCGATCATCGTGAACGGCGTGGGCCAGGGCCGGTACGGACAGGCGTCGGCGCTCGCCGTGCTGTTCACCATCGGCGTGGCGCTGCTCGCGCTCGTGCAGCTGCGCGTGTCCCGGACCCTGCAGAGGCGGGTGGCCTGACCATGCGCAAGCGCACCTCGCCCCGCACGGCAGCCGTCATGATCCCGCTGGCCTGCCTGGCCGGGATGCCGCTCTACTACGTGCTCGTCAACACGTTCAAGACGCAGCCGGAGATGGCCGCCTCGCCCCTGGCCCTGCCCTCCGCGCCCACGCTGGAGAACTACCGCGGCGTGCTCACCGACGTCCCGCTGGCGCAGAGCTTCGCGAACACGCTGTACGTCACCGCGCTGTCGATCCTGGTGATGCTCCTCGTCGGGGCCACCGCCGCGTACGGGATGGTCATGCGCTCGTCGGCGTTCAACCGGATCTTCGGCGCCGCCCTGCTGCTCGCCTTCCTGGTGCCGGGACAGGCCACCCTCATCCCGATCTACCGGCTGCTGGTCGGCCTCGACCTGGTGGACACGCTCACCGGGCTGGTGGTGTTCTACTCGAGCGGGTCGATCTTCTGCTTCTTCCTGGTGCAGGGGTACCTGCGCACGATTCCCATGGAGATCATCGAAGCCGCCCGGATCGACGGGGCCGGGGTGTTCCAGATCTTCTGGCGCATCGTGCTCCCGCTCATCCGCCCGATCCTCGCCACCGTGGGCGTCTTCCAGACCATGTGGGTCTGGAACGACTTCATCACCCCCAACATCGTCCTGAGCTCGCCCGACAAGGCCACCATGGTGCTGCAGGTCTACCGCGCCGTCGGGCAGTTCACCACGGACTGGCCCGCATTCATGACGCTCTCCGTCGTCGTCCTCGTCCCGATGGTGGTCTTCTTCCTGCTCACCCAGCGCCACATCGTCAGCGGAATACTCGCCGGCAGCGTCAAGGGGTGAGCCAAAGGGTGAAAGGAACTGCGTGACCGCCACCGCGAAAGCCGTCATCAACCTCGACCTGCCCGGCCCCACCATCAGCCGCCACCTCTACGGGCACTTCGCGGAGCACCTCGGCCGCTGCATCTACGGCGGGTTCTGGGTGGGCGAGGACTCCCCGATCCCGAACGAGCGCGGGCTGCGCCGCGACGTCGTCGACGCGCTGCGGGAGCTCGCCGTCCCCAACCTGCGGTGGCCGGGCGGCTGCTTCGCCGACGAGTACCACTGGCGCGACGGCATCGGCCCGCGCGCGGACCGCCCCACGATGGTCAACACCCACTGGGGCGGTGTGGTGGAGGACAACTCGTTCGGCACGCACGAGTTCATGGCGCTCTGCGAGCTGCTCGGGGCGGATCCGTACGTCTCCGGCAACGTGGGCAGCGGGACCGTGCGCGAGATGAGCGAGTGGGTGGAGTACCTGACGGGCACCGGCGACGGCCCGATGGTGGCACTGCGGCGGGAGAACGGCCGGGACGAGCCGTGGCGGGTGCCGTTCTGGGGCCTGGGCAACGAGGCGTGGGGCTGCGGCGGCAACATGCGCGCCGAGCACTACGCAGACCTTGCCCGCCAGTTCGGCACGTACTGCCGCGACCACGGCGACAACCGCCTCTACCGCATCGCGGCCGGTGCCTCCGACGACGACTACGCCTGGACCGAGACGCTCATGCGTTCGATCGGCTGTCTGGGCTGCAAGCGTGCACCGAAGAGCTACTTCCAGGCGCTCTCGATCCACTACTACACGATCCCGGGCACCTGGGAGGACAAGGGCAGCGCCACCGCGTTCACCGTCGAGGACCACCACCGCACGATGGTGGCGGCCCGCCGCGTCGAGGAGATCATCGCCGGGCACGCACGCGTGATGGACTGCTACGACCCGGGCAAGCGGGTGGGGCTCGTGCTCGACGAGTGGGGCACCTGGTGGAACGTGGAGCCGGGCACCGACCCGGGCTTCCTGCACCAGCAGAACACCCTGCGCGACGCGCTCGTGGCGAGCGTGCACTTCGACGCGTTCCACCGCCACGCCGACCGCCTCGTCATGGCCAACATCGCCCAGACCGTCAACGTGCTGCAGGCGATGCTGCTCACCGACGGCGAGCACCTCGTGCGCACCCCGACCTACCACGTGTTCGAGATGAACCGCGGCCACCACGATGCCGCCGCGCTCGCCGTGCACCTGGTCGAGCAGGACACCGGGCGGCAGGTCGGGGACACGCTGCTCGACACGCTCTCGATCTCCGCGAGCGTGAAGGACGGCGCGATGCTGCTGTCGGTGTCCAACCTCGACGCCGAGCGGGACCTCGTGGTCGAGATCGACCTGCGCGGCGGCACCGTGGGGCCGGTGAGCGGGCGGATGCTCACCGCCGACGTCCTCCAGCGCCACAACACCGCGGTCGAGCCCGACGCGGTGGCTCCGCGCCCGTTCGAGGGCGTCAAGGCCATCGACACGGGTCTGCGGGTGGAGCTTCCCGCCCACTCGTTCGCGACGGTCAGCGCGCGGCTCGTCGGATAGCGGCGCATACGATCCGTCGACCATGGCCACGATGCAGGACGTCGCGCGGGCGGCGGGCGTGTCGCTGATGACGGTGTCCAACGTCATCAACGACCACCCGCACGTGAAGCCGGCCACCCGGAGCAAGGTCCTGCAGGCGATCGCCGACCTGGACTACCGGGTGAACGTCGCCGCGCGGAACCTGCGCCAGGGCCGCACGGGCACGATCGGGCTCGCCGTGCCCGAGGTCGACCGGCCCTACTACGGTCAGCTGGCCGCCCGCATCATCACCCACGCGCGACGCCACGGGCTGCGGGTCGTGGTGGAGCAGACCGGCGCCGACCGCGAGGACGAGCTGGCGGCGCTCGCGCTGTCGCGCAACCGGCTCTACGACGCGCTGATCCTCGCTGCGGTCGGCCTCGGCCCGGCCGACCGCGATCTCCTGCGCGTGGACTACCCGGTCGTCGTCCTCGGCGAGCGGATCTTCGACGGGCCGGTGGACCACATCGCGATGGCCAACGTCGCGGGCACCCGGGCGGCCACGGAGCACCTGGTCGACCGGGGCTGCCGGGCGATCATCATGATCGGTGGGGACGCGGCACCCGAGCCGAACGTGGCCACGCTGCGGCTGCGCGGGTTCGACGATGCCCTCACCGCTGCCGGCCGGCCGCTCGCCCCGGACCGGGTGCTGCCACTGCGCGAGTTCACCCTCGCCGCCGGGGCCGCCGTGGCCCGGGACCTGGTGCGCTCGGGCGTGCCGTTCGACGGGGCGGTGTGCGTCACCGACACGGTTGCGCTCGGCGTGATCCGCGGGCTCGCCGACGCCGGCGTGCCGGTACCCGGACAGGTGCGCGTGATCGGCTTCGACGACATCGAGGAGGGCGGGTTCAGCGTGCCCACGCTCTCGACGGTCGATCCGGACCACGAGTTCATGGCGGCCCGGGCGGTCGAGCTCGTCGTCGAGCGGCTAGGCGCCCCCGACGCGGCCCATCGACCCCAGGAGATCGTCAGCGCCCACCGGCTGGTCGTGCGGGAGTCGACGGGCTGAGAGTCATGTGGGCGCTGCAGCCGTCTCGGGTTCGACCGGCGTCCGGCCACGCCGGCCGCGGACGGCGACGACGTCGTCGTAGACCAGCGCGGTGGCGACGGCCACCTGTTCCCAGTCGTAGCGGGCGAGCACGCGGTCCCGCCCGGCGATCCCGTACGCGGCGCCGAGCGTCGGGGAGCCGATCAGGTCGCGCAGGGCCGTGGCGAGGGCCTCGGGGCGGCGCGGCGGCACGAGCAAGCCGGTCACCTGGTCGACGACGGTGTCCTGGTTGCCACCGACGGAGCTGGCCACCACGGGTCGCCCGCACGCCATCGCCTCGAGCGGCACGCGGCCGAGCGGCTCGTACCAGGGCACGCACGTCACGACGTCGGCGGAGCGCAGCAGCGCGGGCACGTCCTGGCGGGCCACCTGGCCGACGAGCCGCACCCGGTCGGCCACCCCGGCCTGGCGGGCGCACTCACGCAGGCGGGCGGCGTCCGGGTCGTCGTCACCCTCGCCCCCGGCTACCACCAGCTCGGCGGCCGGCACGCGGCGCATCGCCTCGATCACCTCGTCCACGCCCTCGTGGCGCGCGAGGCGGCCCAGCGACACCAGCCGTGGCCGCTCTGCGCGCGGGGCCACCGGGCCCTCGGGGGTGAACTCGGCGGTGTCGACGCCGCACGGTACGACCGTCATCCGCCGGCGCGGCGCGCCCATCCGCGCGAGCTCGAACACCTCGTCGGTGCAGGTGGCGAGCACGCGGTCGGCCTGGCGGGCGACGGCGAGCTCCGCGCGGACGCGGCCCTCCGGGCTCGTGTCGTCCGCGCCGAGGTGGCGGCGCGTCACGCTGCCCAGCGAGTGGAAGGTCTGCACGACCGGGAACCGTCCGGCCGCCGCCGCGAGCGCCGCCATGCCGGACATCCAGAAGTGGCCGTGCACGATGTCGGGCGGGTCGGCGGTCCATGCGTCGTCGAGCACGCGGGTGAACTCCGGCAGGTACGGCACGAGCTCGTGCTCGGGTACGGCCCGCGCCGGCCCGGCTGCGACGTGGCGCACGACGACCCCGGGCCGAAGGGGGACGCCGTCCGGGACGGCGGGATCCTCCCGGCGGGTCCAGACGGTGACCTGGTGGCCCATGTCGGCGAGGGCGGAGCTCAGCTCCAGCACGTGCACGTTCTGTCCAGCCGCCTCGGCGCCACCGAGGGCGGCGAGCGAGCTTGCGTGCTCGGAAACCATCGCGATGCGCACGCGGATCAACTCCTTCCGGTCGTGGCGGCCGCAACGAGAGAGCGGGCCGTGGGGAGGCGGTCGGTCGTTTCGGCAGGCACGGCGTCCTGGTCGGCGAGGAACCGGTCGAGGCCGGATCGGCGGAGCACACCCTGGACGAACGCGGTCGTCCAGGAACCCTGCACGTGCCGGACGAGGATGTTCACCCCCCACGATTCGGCGATACGCCCTCCGCTGAAACACGCTTCGCCCAACAGCTACTCAACGACTCTGTTCGATCGCAGCGTGTGATCGTGGTGTGCGAGGCCTGGCGGGTGTGGTGATGTCCACCGAGGTGGCAGCTCGTTCGTCGAGCAAATGGGTGACGCGGCGCGCCGCGCGCTCGTCGGGCGACGGCGCCGCGGGCCCGCTTAGACTTTCCGGGTGACCGCCGCCCGCGCGTTCCCCTTCCTCGCCGCCGGTGGTGACGTGGGCAAACTGGTCGGTGAGCACGACTGGGAGATCGGCCCAGTGGGGCCACTCACGACATGGCCCGCCCCGCTACGGGTCGCCGCCGGGATCGTCCTGGAGTCGCCGCAGCCGATGGTGCTGTGGATCGGACCCGAGCTCGTGGCGCTCTACAACGACGCCTTCGCCGCGCTCGCCGGCCGTGCCCACCCGGCCGCGCTCGGCCGGCCCGGCGACCTCGGGTTCGCCGACGCATGGCCGGTCGTCGGCCCCGACGTGGCAGCCGTGCTGGCCACCGGCACCGCCACCCGGGTGGACGACCAGGCGCTGGTCCTGCGCCGCGGGGACGGGACGGAGGAGACCTACTGGACGTTCACCCACTCCCCCGTCCGCGGCGAGGACGGCACGGTGCTCGCGGTCCTCACGGTCACCTCCGAGACGACCGACGGCGTCGTCGCCGAGCGCAGGCGCGACACCTTGCGCGCGCTGGGCGATCTCTCCCCGGTGCGCATCGCACCGGCCGGCCATGCGGTCGAGCACGTCGCCGTCGCCGCGCTCGACGCGCTCGCCCGCAACCCGCACGACGTCCCGTTCGCGGCCATCTGCCGGCCCGCACCGGACGGACCGGAGCTGCGGGTCGCCGCGGCACACGGCCTCCCGGCCGGGCTGCCCGCACTCCCCGCGCCCGACGGGTCGGGCTCGGCGCTGCGCCAGGCCCTGCGCACCGGGGAGCCGGTCGTGGCCCGCGGGCTGCGGGAGAGCCTCCCCGGGTCCTTCGCGGCCGCCCACGCACTCGGTCCGCTGACCCCCGACGCCGCGCTCGTGCTACCGCTGCGCGACGGTGGTCCCACCGGCGTGCTCGTCCTCGGCGTCAACCCGTACCGGCCGCTCGACGCCGAGCAACGCGAGTTCCTGGGCGCTGTCGGGGACCAGGTGTCCACGGCGCTCGCCGACGCCGACGCCCTCGACGCAGCGCGCCGCGCCGGGGCGGCGGGGTCGGAGGAGGCGCTCAGCAGCGCCCTCTTCCACGAGCGCGAGCGCTACCGCACCCTCGTGACCCAGGCCCCGGTGGGCATCTGGGTGGCCGACCGCCGCGGAGCCACGACGTTCGTCAACGACCAGATCGCCCAGCTGTGGGGCCGGCGCGCGGCCGAGCTCACCGGTGCCGGCTGGACCGACCAGGTACATCCCGAGGACCGCGGTGCCGCCGCGGCGGGATGGGCCGCCGCGGTGCGCCACGGCACCGTCTGGGACAGCACGTACCGCATCATCGCCGCCGATGGCACGGTGCGCGAGGTCCGGACGTCGGCGCGGCCGCTGCGTGACCCCGCCGGCGAGATCACCGGCTTCCTCGCCACCACCGCCGACATCACCGAGGAGCGGCGGGCCGAGCAGATCCGCCGTGACGTCGCCACCGAGCACGCGGCCCGCAAGGCCTCGGAGGCGTCCGCGGCCCGGCTGCGCGCCATGGTGCAGGGGCTCGCCGCGATCGTCTGGGAGGCCGACTGGCACCCCGGCCGCCCGCACGATCACGGTGCCCCCGGCCTGCGGTTCACGTTCGTGTCCGACCGGGCCGAGGAGCTGCTCGGCCATCCCGTCACGCGCTGGTGCGACGACCCCGACTTCTGGCCCACGATGATCCACCCCGAGGACCGCGACGAGGCACTCGCCTACACCGGTGACCGCACGGCCGCGGGCGTCGACCACGACCTCACCTACCGGGCCGTCGCGATCGACGGGCGGGTCGTGTGGCTGCACCAGGTGGTGCACGTGGTCACCGGCCCGGACGGCACCCCGATCGCCGCACAGGGCCTCACGGTGGACGTCACCGAACAGAAGCGGGCCGAGCGCTCGGCCGCGCTCCTCGCCGACACCGGCCGGCTCGTCACCCAGGAGGGCAGCGCCGAGGAACGGCTCGGAGACCTCGCGCGGCTCGTCGTGCACGAGCTCGGCGACGCGGCCGTCGTGTCGCTCGTGGGGCCGGACGGCCTCCTTCACCGGGCCGCCGTCGAGCACGACCGCTCCGCCGTCGCCGACCTACTGGGCACGCTCACGCCCACCCGGATGCCGCCGTCGCTCGCCGAGGCACTCACACCCGGCCTGCCCGTGATCGTGCCGATCACCGAGGAGCTCATCGGGTCTGCGGCGTTCGACGACGCCGGCGCGGCGGACCGGAGCGAGCTGCTGGCGAGCAACGCCCTCGTCGTGCCGCTCGTCGTCGGCGACCGGGTCGCGGGTGTCCTCGCGTTCGTGAACTTCGGCGCCCCCCGCTACTACCACCACACGGAGCTCGACCTCGCCGCCGAGCTGGGCAGGCGGGCGTCGATGATGATGACGGCCGACAGCAGGCGCGCCCGGGAGCGGCAGCTGCAGCAGGTGAGCGCCGACCTCGCCTCGGCCGGGAGCGTCCTGGAGGCCGCCCGGCTGCTCGTCGCGCGGCTGCCCGACATCGTCGGCGCCTCGGCGGTGAGCGTGTACCTCGCCGAGCCCGAGCGCGGCCTGCGGCTCGTCCACGCCGCCGGCCACCCCGAGCCCGCGCCCGCGCACTCGGCGCTGCGCCCCGACGATCCGGTGCCGATCGCGGCCGCCGCACGCACCGGCGAGCCGGTGTGGATCGGCGACCGGGACGAGTGGGGGCGCGCCTGGCCCACGCTGCTCACGTCCGCGGTGGCGGCGGACCGGTACGCGGCCGCCGCACTCCCGCTCGCCGCTGTGGGCCGGGTCGTCGGCGTCATCGGGCTCTCCTTCCCCACCGAGCGGATCTTCCCCGCCGACGAGCGCGACTTCGTGCTCGCCCTCATCGCCCAGGCCGCGCCGGCGTTCGAGCGGGCCGCCGCCGCCGACGAGCGCCGGATGATCGCCGAGATCCTGCAGAAGAGCCTCCTGCCCCCCACCTTGCCCCGGCTCGACCGGCTGCCGCTGGCGTCCCGGTACCTGCCGGGCGCGCGCGGGAGCCAGGCGGGTGGCGACTGGTACGACGTGCTGCCGCTCGACGAAGGCCGGGTCGCGATCGCCGTCGGTGACGTCGTGGGCCAGGGCGCGCGGGCCGCCGCGATCATGGGTCAGCTGCGCAGCGCGCTGTCGGGATACCTGCTGGAGGGCCACGGCCCGGTGCAGGCCCTCGAGCGGCTCGACCGGTTCGCCGGACGCGTGCCCGACGCCACCGGCAGCACCGTCGCGTGCCTGGTGCTCGACCCGGAAACCGGGGAGCTGGTCTGGGCCAGGGCGGGGCACCCGCCGCCGCTCGTGGCGGGCCCGGGCGGCTGCCGCCAACTGGAGGATGCCACCGGCACCGTGCTGGGCGTGCGGGCCCGACCCCCGTTCACGGCCGGCACCGCGATCATCTCCCCCGGCGAGACCATCGTGCTCTACACCGACGGGCTCGTGGAGCGGCGCGGCGAGCTCATCGACGACGGGATCGCCCGGCTCGCCACCACGGCCGCCCGCCACCACGCCCTCCCCCCTGCTGCGCTCACCGACGCGCTGCTCGCCGGGGCGCTGGCCGGCGCGTCGACCGGTGGCAGGGGGAACGGCGGCGCGACGGGCGCTCCCGACCCGGCCGACGACGTCGCCCTCATCGTGGCCCGGCTCGTGCCGGCACCGCTGCGGCTGGTGCTGCCCGCCGAGGCTCCGGTGCTGCGCGAGCTGCGGGCCGCGGTCCTCGCGTGGGCCGCGGCCACCGGCATCGACGAGGACGACGTCTACGACCTGCAGCTGGCGGTCGGGGAGGCCGCCGCCAATGCCGTCGAGCACGCCTACCGCGACCGGGCACCGGGCGTGATGTCCGTCGAGCTGGTCCGCGGCCTCGACGGCGGCATCGACGCGCACGTCCGCGACGAGGGCAGCTGGCGGCCCATCCCGGACGACAAGGGCTACCGCGGCCGGGGCCTGGAGCTGATCCGCGACGTCAGCAGCGGGATGCGGCTGCACCACGGCCCCGAGGGCACCGAGGTGCGGTTCAACCTGCTGCCCTCCGGGACCCTGGCCGGCGCCGCCCCGTCCGAGCCCGCCGACCCTCACGCCCGTGCGGTTACCGCCGACCCGGGACCGGCCGGGCCGGCCACACTGCGGATCAGCGAAGGCGCCGGTGAGCACCCATCCGGGCAGACCGTGGAGATCCACGGCGAGCTGGATCTCGCCGGTGTGCAGAGCGTGCGCACCGAGCTGCTGGCCTGTGCCGACGCCGGTGGCGCCCTGATCGTGGACCTGCACGCCACCACCTACCTCGCGAGCGCAGGCGTGGCGCTGCTCGTCGAGACCGACCGCCGGGTGCGCTCCGCGGGCGGGCGGCTGCGCGTGCTCGCGGCGGAAGGCGACGTGGTCCGCAGGGCACTGGCCCTGAGCGGCGTGGACGGCGTCCTCGAGGTGCGGATCGACTAGGCACGACTCGTTCCGACGAACGGCGCGTTCGTCGCATAGGTTCCGACGAACGCGCCGTTCGTCGGAACTGTGGGGCTCCGGCCACCGGCCGGAGGATGCTGTGGGGGTGGAGCGCCGGCTGCGCCACCGGGCAGCAGGTCTGCACGCTCGCGATGGTGCTCGCCGAGCTGATGGGGCCCGAGGAGTTCCGCGAGCGCGTCCCGATCTACGCCACCGACGTCGACAAGGAGGGCCTCACCCACGCCCGGGACGCCGCCTACGACGAGCGCGAGACGGGCAGCATCCCGGCCGCGCTGCTGGAGCGGTACTTCGAGCGGCGGGGCAAGGTGTTCACGTTCCGCACGGACCTGCGCCGCTCGATGATCTTCGGGCGCAACGACCTCGCGCAGGACGCCCCGATCTCCCGGGTCGACCTCCTCGTCTGCCACTACGCGCCGCTCCTGCACCTCACCGCCGACGACCGGGCCCGGATCCTCGCCCGCTTCCACTTCGCGCTCACCGGCGCGGGGACCCTGTTCCTGGGTGAGGACGAGCCGCTGCTGAGCCACAGCCGGCTCTTCACCCCGATCGACCCCGAGCGCCGTTTCTTCCGCGCGACGCGGGCAGAGCGGCCGGGCCGGGGGGAGCCCGGCCGGACGGTGGTGGCCGGGCTGTGGAGCGAGGTCGAGGAACGCTCCGACCACCACCTGCTCCGGCTGCGGGGTGGCCTCTCGCTGGCCACCGTGCCGCGGGCCCGCGCGGTGCTCGGCAAGCTGCTGCACGACCCCGGTGCCGTGCTCGTCGACCTCGCGGAGGTCGAGCTCGCGTGGGACCCCGCGGCCGAGATCTTTCCCGCGGCGCTCGCGGCGGCCGGTGGCTGGCCCCGCGCGCGTCTCGTCCTCACCGGCGCAGGCGGCCGTCTCGCCGAGCGGCTGCGGGCACTGCGGATCGACCGCACGGTGCCGCTGGTCGAGGACCCCGCGCTCGCACCCGCGCAGCTGTACCGCAGGCCGGACCGGGTGGCGCGGCACCGCGACCTGCCCGTGGTCCCCGGCGCTCCCTCGATGGCGCGGGCTCTCGTCCACCAAGCCTGCGAGGACTGGTCGACCACCGCCGCCGAGGACGCGGCGGCGCTCGTCGCGAGCGAGCTCGTGAGCAACGCCGTGCAGCACGCCCACAGCTCGTGCCGGGTGTCCGTGGCCATCGAACCCGCCGGGCTGCGCGTCGGGGTGCGGGACTACGCGCCGGGACCCGCACTGCGCCCGCGGCCGGTGGACGCCACGCGCGTCGCCGGGCGCGGCCTGCACCTGGTCGCGATGCTGTCGTCCGCGTGGGGGGTGCAGCTGCACACCGACGGCAAGACGACCTGGGCGCTGATCTCGCTGCCCGCTTGACGGTCAGGCGTCGGGTTCCTGCAGCGCCGCGTCGAGGGTCTCGCGGTGGCGCAGCACCGGCCCGAGCTGGGTGATCTCCAGGACCCGGCGCACGATCGGCGGCCCGTCGGCCGTGCTGAACCGCACTCCGGCGGCCTCCGCGTCCCGGAGGGCGTCCATCAGCACGACGAGCCCCGTGGACCCGCAGAACGTGAGCCCGGCGAGGTCGACCACGAGGCAGCGCGGGCCGGCCGCGACGGCATCGCGGGCGGCGTCACGCAGCACGTCGGCGCTGGCGACGTCGACCTCACCGACCGGCGACAGCACGAGCACCCCTGGCCGCAGCTCGGACACCTCGACCCTCAGCAGGTCCCGGCGCGGCAGGACCGGCACACGCTCGCCGCCACCGCCTCCGGGCTGCTCGGGTCCGTACGTCATCCCGTCCGCTCTCCGTCATGGAAATGGTGCACCGGCTCGGGTCGAGTGCCGCCGCCCGACCCGCCTCGTCCACACTGCACCCGGGGCAACCGACTCGCAAGTGGGTCACATGCACCCGGACGGGTTGATCTTGCACGCGGACCAGGCCGTTGCTCCGTTCGAACCCGTGCGGCCGGCCGGCCGGGGATGACCGGGAGCCCGTGGGGCGAACCGCGCGCGCATGTCCGAAGATCAGGGGCAATGACATCGCGGACACCGCGGGGATCGCGGGGGTGGGTGCGCTGGGCGCTGCTGATCGCACTCACCACCGCGGGGACTGCCGGGATGGGAGCGCTCGGCGTGCCCTCCCCCGCCCTGTTCGCCGGCCTGCTCGTCGCCACCGTCCTCGCACTGGCCGGGTTCGCCCCCGCCGGCGTGCCGCGGCCGCTGACCGGGGCGGCGCAGGCCGTCATCGGCGTGGTCATCGGCGTCCTCGCCCAGCCGGGGACGCTTGCCGGGCTGGCCGCGCAATGGCTGCCGGTGCTGCTCGTCTCGGTCGCGACCCTTGCCGTCAGCATGGGCGCCGGGCTGCTACTGGGGCTGCGGCGCGGCATCTCGCCGCTCACCGGGATGCTGGCGCTCACCGCGGGCGGTGCGTCCGGGCTGGTGGCGGTCAGCCGCGAGCTCGGCGGCGACGACCGCACGGTCGCCGTCGTCCAGTACCTGCGCGTCGGGATGGTCACCGCCACCATGCCGGTGGTCGCCGCGGTCGGCTTCGGGGCGGCATCGGGCCTCGGCCCGCTACCGGCGCGCGGGTCCGTTCCCCTGGTGGTCGACATCGCATACCTGGCGGGCTGCGCACTCGTCGGCACGGTGCTGGCGCGGGTGGCCCGGGTGCCGGCCGGCGCGCTGCTCGGGCCGATGACCGTCGCGATCGTCGTCAACCTCACCGGGTGGTCGTTCGGCGCCACGCCGCCCACGCTGCTGGTCGAGATCGCGTACGCCGTGATCGGCTGGCAGGCCGGTGCACGGTTCACCCGGGAGAGCCTGCGCGCCGTGCTCGGCGCGCTCGCCCCGGCCGCCGCGCTCATCGCGGGCGTCGTGCTGGCCTGCGCGGGGCTCGGTCTCCTGCTGTCCGCCCTCACCGGGGCCACGGCGCTGGAGGGCTACCTCGCCACCACGCCGGGCGGTGTCTACGCCGTGCTGGCCACGGCGGCCTCCGCCGGCACCGACGTCACCTTCGTCATGGCGGTGCAGGTCCTGCGCGTGATCGTGATGCTGCTGGTGACCCCCGCTGTTGCCCGGCTCGCCGGGCGGTACGGCCCTCGGAGAACCGACTGATCTTCACCCGTTCGAGCGAACGCGGAATGTGTGAGGGCGGGTGGGCCGGGTAATCCGGCGGCGTCCGAACGAGAGATCGGAGGACCCGATGGGCCGCGACGAGAAGATCGACCACAAGCTCGAGGAGCTCGGAGGCAAGGCCAAGGAGAAGGTCGGTGAGGCCACCGGCGACGAGGAGCTCGAGGCGCAGGGTGACCGCGACCAGATGAAGGGCAACCTCAAGCAGGCGGGCGACAAGGTCAAGGACGCCTTCCGGCGCTGATCACCTGCCGATCGAGGCACCCGTACCGGGCCCCGGCCGTCCCCCGACCGGCCGGGGCCCTTCCATGCCGGGGGTCGCGGTCGTGGTGCCGACGTCAGGTCAGGGTGTGCCGAGGCGGGCGCCGCGGACGGCCGCCAGGCGGGCGCGGGCGCGGGCGATGTCGGCCGAGTCGCCGCCGTCCAGCAGCTGCAGGGCCTCGTCGATCGCCCCCCGCAGCACCACGACCTCCCCCGCCCGGTCGGCGAGCTGGGTGTGGGTGGACCAGAGGTCGACGAACACGGCCACCTTCGAGCGCAGCACCCAGGGGTCGAACGGCTTGGTGATGTAGTCCACGGCCCCCGCCTGGTAGCCCCGGAAGGCGAGGTGCGGGTCGTAGTCGACCGCCGTGAGGAACAGGATCGGGATGTGGCGGGTGCGCTCGCGCTGCTTCACGTGCCCGGCGGTCTCGAAGCCGTCCATTCCCGGCATGTGCGCGTCGAGGAGGATCACCGCGTAGTCCTCGACCAGCAGTCGCTTCAGCGCGTCCTCACCGCTCGTGACCGCCACCAGCTCTATCGGCAGGCCTTCGAGGATGGCCTGCAGGGCGAGCAGGTTCTCGCGGCGGTCGTCGACCGCCAGAACACGCGCGGTCTGGCGGCTCACCGCCCTCCACCTGCCGACCTGATCCCGTTCACACCGGCGACACCCGAGGTGCTCGCACGGCCGCGCCGCGGTATCACCCACGACGCCATGAGCGCGAGCAGCTCGTCGAGGTCCACCGGTTTCGTGACGTAGTCGGTGGCCCCGGCGGCGAGGCTGGACTCCCGGTCTCCCGGCATCGCCTTGGCGGTGAGGAACACGACCGGCAGATCGCGGCCCTGCGGGAGCTGCCGGATTCGCCGCGTGGTCTCGTTGCCGTCCAGGTCGGGCATCATCGCGTCCATCAGCACGACGTCGATCTCCGGATGCTCGGTGAGCAGCCGGATCCCCTCCATGCCGTTGTCGGAGTAGATCACGGTGAGCCCGTGCAGCTCGAGCGCGCTGGTGAGCGCGAACACGTTCCGCACGTCGTCGTCGACAATCAGGACGGTGACGCCGGCCAGCTCCGGCGTCGGGCGCACGCCGGCCGGTCCGCCGGGCCCGGTGCGCAGGATCGGGTTGGCCGACGCGGCCGGGCGCGGCGGCTCGAGGGTCGGTTCCGGAAGAGCGAGGGCCGGGATCGGGGGGCGCGGGGTCATCCGGGCGGCCGCTGCCGTGACCGGCGGGAGCTCGTCGGGGAGCATGAGGGTGAACACCGATCCCTCACCGGGCTGCGAGGTGACCTCGATCTTGCCGCCCAGCATCCGGGCGAGCTCCTTGGAGATCGACAGGCCCAGGCCGGTGCCCCCGTACTTGCGGCTCGTGGTGCCGTCGGCCTGCTGGAACGCCTCGAAGATCATCTCCAGCTTCTCCTGCGGGATCCCGATTCCCGTGTCGCCCACGGTGAAGGCGATCACGGTGCGCGCCGAGTCCAACGCCGGCACGCCGTGCAGCGTGCCCGCGGGCACCACGGAGACGCCGAGGCTGACGTGGCCCGAGTCCGTGAACTTCACGGCGTTGGCGAGCAGGTTGCGCAGGACCTGCTGCAGCCGCTGGTCGTCGGTGGTGATGGACTCCGGCAGGTCGTCCGAGGCCTCGACCTGCATCTCGAGGCCTTTCTCCTCGATCTGCGGCCGGAACGCCTGCTCGACCGACGAGCGCATCTGGGTGAGGTCCACCGGCGCCGGGTCGACGTCGACCCGGCCGGCCTCGATCTTGGACAGGTCCAGGATGTCGTCGATCAGCCGCAGCAGGTCCGAACCCGCGCTGTGGATCGTGCTGGCGAACTCGATCTGCTTGTCGGTGAGGTTGTTGTTCGGGTTGTCGGCGAGCAGCCGCGCGAGCAGCAGCAACGAGTTGAGCGGCGTGCGCAGCTCGTGGCTCATGTTGGCCAGGAACTCCGACTTGTACTGGCTGGCGAGGGCCAGCTGCTGCGCCTTCTCCTCGACGCCCCGGCGCGCCGCGTCGATCTCCATGTTCTTGATCTCGACGTTGCGGTTCTGCTGGGACAGCTGCTCGGCCTTCTCCTCCAGCTCCGCGTTGGCGCGCTGGAGCTCGGCGGACTGGTCCTGCAGCTCCATGGCGAGCACCTGGGACTGCGACAGCAGCTCCTCGGTGCGCCGGTTCGCCCGGATGGTGGTGATGGCGACACCGATCGTGGCGACGAGCCGCTCCAGGAACGTGAGGTGCAGCGGCGAGAACAGCGAGACGGACCCGAGCTCGATCACGCCGAGGCACTCGCCCTCGAACTGGACCGGCAGCACGACCACCGCGCGTGGCGGCGCCGCCCCGACGGCCGAACGGATCGGCAGGTAGCCGGGCGGGACGCCCTCGACGAGCACGACCTGGCGGGTGGCGGCCGCCTGCCCGACGAGCCCCTCCCCCGGCCCGAAGGACAGCGGGGGGATGCCCGCCGTCATGGCGTACCCGCCGGTCATCACCCAACGGTCCGGGTCGCCACCGGAGATGATCGACGGCTCGGCGGCCAGGAAGAAGGCCCCGACCTGGGCGTTCACCAGGGGCGCGACCTCGTTCATGATCATCTGGCAGACCTCGTTGAGGTCGCGCTGCCCCTGCAGGAGCCCGCCGATGCGCACCAGGTTCGAGTCGAGCCAGCCCTGCTCGGCGTTCTCCCGCGTGGTCTCGCGCAGGGTGGCGATCATCTGGTTGATCGTGTCCTTGAGGTCCGCGATCTCGCCGCGGGCCGCCACCGTGATCTGCTGGGTGAGGTTGCCGCTCGCCACCGCGGTGGAGACCGCCGAGATCGCCCGCAGCTGCGTGGTGAGCGTGGCCGCCAGCTGGTTCACGTTCTCCGTGAGGTCGCGCCACGTGCCCGAGACGCCGCGCACCTGCGCGAGCACCCCGAGGTTGCCCTCGGTGCCCACCTCGCGCGCCACCCGGGACACCTGGTCGGCGAAGCTGGACAGCTGGTCGACCATCGTGTTGACGGTCAGCTTGAGGTCGAGGATCTCGCCACGGGCGTCCACCGTGATCTTCTGCGACAGGTCGCCGCGGGCCACCGCGGTGGTGACCTGCGCGATGTTGCGCACCTGCGCCGTGAGGTTCCCGGCCAGCTGGTTCACGTTCTCCGTGAGGTCGCGCCACGTGCCCGCGACGCCCTTCACCGTGGCCTGGCCACCCAGCTTGCCCTCGGTGCCCACCTCACGCGCCACCCGGGTGACCTCGTCGGCGAAGCTCGACAGCTGGTCCACCATCGTGTTGACGGTGCTCTTCAGCTCCAGGATCTCGCCGCGCGCATCGACGGTGATCTTCTGCGACAGGTCACCCTGCGCCACCGCGGTGGTGACCTGCGCGATGTTGCGCACCTGCGCCGTGAGGTTCCCGGCCAGCTGGTTCACGTTCTCCGTGAGGTCGCGCCACGTGCCCGCGACGCCCTTGACCTCCGCCTGGCCACCCAGCTTGCCCTCGGTGCCCACCTCACGCGCCACCCGGGTGACCTCGTCGGCGAAGCTCGACAGCTGGTCCACCATCGTGTTGACGGTGCTCTTCAGCTCCAGGATCTCGCCGCGCGCATCGACGGTGATCTTCTGCGACAGGTCACCGCCGGCGACCGCCGTGGTGACCTGCGCGATGTTGCGCACCTGACCGGTGAGGTTCGAGGCCATGTAGTTGACGTTGTCGGTGAGGTCGCGCCACGTGCCCGCGACGCCCTTCACCGTGGCCTGGCCACCCAGCTTGCCCTCGGTGCCCACCTCACGCGCCACCCGCGTGACCTCGTCGGCGAAGCTCGACAGCTGGTCCACCATCGTGTTCACGGTCGACTTGAGCTCGAGGATCTCGCCCCGCGCGTCCACCGTGATCTTCTGCGACAGGTCACCGCGGGCCACCGCCGTGGTGACCTGCGCGATGTTGCGCACCTGCGCGGTGAGGTTGCCCGCGAGCTCGTTGACGTTCTCCGTGAGGTCCCGCCACGTGCCGGACACGTTGGGCACCGCGGCCTGCCCGCCGAGCTTGCCCTCGATGCCCACCTCACGCGCCACCCGCGTGACCTCGTCGGCGAAGCTCGACAGCTGATCCACCATCGTGTTCACGGTCGACTTGAGCTCGAGGATCTCACCCCGCGCGTCCACCGCGATCTTCTGCGACAGGTCGCCCTGTGCCACCGCCGTGGCCACCTGGGCGATGCCGCGTACCTGGTCGGTGAGGTTGGCCGCCATCAGGTTCACCGCATCGGTGAGGTTCTTCCAGGTGCCGGCGACGTTCGGCACCGCGGCCTGCCCGCCGAGCCGGCCGTCCGTGCCCACCTCCACCGCGACCCGGGTGACCTCGTCGGCGAACAGCCGCAGCGTGTCGGTCAGCGAGTTGATCGTGTCGGCCAGCTCGGCGATCTCGCCGCGGGCGTTCACCGTGATCTTGCGGGAGAGGTCGCCCTGCGCGATGGCGGTGGCCGCAGTGGAGATCGAGCGCACCTGGTTGGTGAGGTTGCTCGCCATCGTGTTCACCGAGTCGGTGAGCGCCCGCCACGTACCCGCGACCCCGCGGACGTCGGCCTGGCCACCGAGCATGCCCTCGGTGCCCACCTCACGCGCAACGCGGGTGACCTCGTCCGCGAAGCTCGACAGCTGGTCGACCATCGTGTTCACGGTGCGACCGATCCGGCGGAACTCGCCGCGCAGCGGCCTGCCCTCGATCTCGAGGGCCATGTGCTGGGACAGGTCGCCCTCCGCGACCGCCTCGATGACGCGTGCGATCTCGGCCGTGGGCGAAGCGAGGTCGTCGATCAGCGCGTTGACCGCCTGCACCCCGTGGGCCCAGGCCCCGTCGTAGGCCTCCTCGTTCAGCCGCTCGGACATCCGGCCCTCCCGGCCGACCGTCCGGCTGATCCGCAGGATGTCCCGGTTGCGGCGCTCCAGCAGCGCTACGAGGTCGTTGACCTGGTCGACCAGCTCACCGGGAGAACCGGCCCGCCGCGGCAGCCGGACGTCGAACCTGCCTCGCCGCACCTGGTGCAGGACCTCGGCGAGCTCTTCCAACAGCGCCGACTCGTGGGCCGACGCAGGGGTCGACTCGTGGGCCGTCTCCTTGGCCGCTGCCTGCGCACCGGCGGGCGGGGCAGTGCCCGCCGGCTCGGTGTTCTGGCGCGGGGTCGTGGTCATCTCGGCCGTCCCTCCATGCTTGGACCGGCGACCGGGCACGGGCGCGCGCCGTGGCACCGGCGCGGCCGCCGCAGTCCCCGACCCTAGTGGATCCGGAGCGGATCCGACCCGGCGCCGGGGCACCTGCCCCGCGGCGAACCGGTACGGCCGACCGGTGCGGTGAGCGCCCGCCCGGCGAGGGGTGCAGACTGCACGCCGTGCCCGTTCAGCTCGAGCGGCGGACCAGGCTGCCGCCCGACCCGCGTTCGGCCGGTCGAGCGCGGCGAATGCTCCAGGAAGCGTTCCGCGAACTGGAGGATGCAGCCGATTCCGCCGACGGTCCGCCCGGCGTCGACCTGGATCTCGTCGACACCGCCGTCCTCCTCGCCAGTGAGCTGTGCGAGAACGCCGTCCTGCACGCAGGCACCGAGTTCGAGGTGGCCCTCACCGTCACCGATGCCGAGATCACCGTCGCCGTCACCGACCGCGGCCCCGGGCCGCTCGAGCTGCACCTCGCCCAGCCCCGCCAGCGCTACGGGCGCGCCGCCAGCCACGGGCGCGGTCTCGCGCTCGTGCAGCGGCTGGCCTCGATGTGGGGCACCCGCCACGAGGCCGACGGCCGCCACGTCATCTGGTTCGCGCTCGCCCGCAAGGACCAGCCCACGGCGACGCCCGCCCCGCCCGCCCCGCCCGACGCCCAGCGGGTCTGGACCACGGCCGAGCAGGCCCGGTGGCTGCTGCACGTCCCACCGGGCCTCGTCGACCGGCTCGAGCCGACCGAGCTGGTGGCCGAGCTGGTGCGCAGGTTGCGGGAGCTCCTGGACGCCGAGTCGGTGAGCGTCGAGGTCGACGAGGGCGACGGCACCGGCGCGCGCGAGATCACCCGCGACGGAAGCCCCGACCCGGGGCTCTCCACCGGAAGCGAGATCATCACCGGGATCGGCACGGGACCCGGACGGCGCGTCGAGGTGCGGCTGCCCACCACCGCACCGCTGCGCGGGGTGCTGCGCGTCATGCACCGCGACGGTGGCACGTCCAGCGCCGACCCGGAGCGCACCCGCGACCTCACCGAGCTGATCGCCTACCGCGTGGCCATGGCCGTGGAGTCGCAGTGGCTGCGCGCCGTGGACCAGCGCAGACGGTCCTGGATGACCTACCTCGCGGAGACCAGCGAGCTGCTCGGACAGTCCCTCGACGTCGACCTCGCGGTCGCGGTGGTGCCCCAGGTCGTCGTGCCACGGCTGGGCCGCTGGTGCGCGGTGCACCTCGTCGAACCCTCCGGCGGGCTGCGCCTGGCCGCCCTCACGCACGCCAACGAGGACGCCCTGCCGGAGCTGCGGGCCGTGCTCGACCCGGAGGGCTCCCCCGGCCTGCCCACCGAGCTGCGCACCCGGCTCGCCGACGTGGTGCGCAACGGCTCGTCGGCCGTGCGGTTCGCCGTGCCCACCGACGGGATCGCGTTGCCGCTGCGGACCCGCGGCCGCACGCTGGGCACCCTACTGGTCGGCCGGCCACCGAACCGGCCCCACAGCCCCGAGGACGTCGTGCTCGCCGGCGACGTGGCCCGCCGCGCCGCGCTGGCGATCCACAACGCCCAGAGCACAGGCTCGCACGTGGCCGTCTCCCAGGCTCTCCAGCAGGCACTCCTGCCCCGCGCGCTGCCGGTGGTGCCCGGCCTCGACTTCGCGGCCGAGTACCTGCCGGCCAGCTCGGGCAGCGACGTCGGCGGCGACTTCTACGACGTGCTCACCGTGGACCCGTCGAACTGGCTGGTGTCGATCGGCGACGTGTGCGGGAAGGGCGCGCGGGCCGCCGCCCGCACCGGGCTGGTCCGCGATGTGCTGCGGGTCCTCGTGCGCGACGGCCGCGCCCTGCCCCGGGCCATCGAACGGCTCAACGAAGTCATGATCGAGGCGGGCGACCCGCTGCAGTTCTGCACGCTCGCCGCCGCGATGGTGAGCCGGCACCACCGCCGCGGTGCCGGCGGCGGACAGGGCGCGCCCCGCGGGGGCCTCGACGTGGAGCTCGTGCTCGCCGGGCACGTCCAACCGGTGCTCGTGCGGGCGGACGGCACCGCGGAGCTGATCGGCACGTTCGGCACAGCGGTGGGGCTCGTGCCCACCGTCCGCGTGAGCTGCACCAAACACCACGTGGGCCCCGGGGACACCCTGCTCGTCTACACCGACGGCGTCACCGAGCGCCGCAGGGGCCGCGAGCAGTTCGGGGCGGAGCGGCTGCTGACGGTGGCGGCCCGCGCCGCCGGGCGCCCCGCCGTGCAGGTCGTGGGTGCCGTGCGGGAGGCCGTGGAACGCTTCTCGACCGAGCCCCTCGACGACGACGTGGCGCTGCTCGCCGTCCGCGCCGCGCCCTGAGCCCAGCCCCACCCGTAACACCGGGACTCGCCCATCCGAAGGCTCCGCCGGATACGCCGGTCGGCCGTACCCTCGGCCGCCGGGCCGACGCATAGTGGAGGCGGCCCGAGATCGCATACGTGCGCCCTGTGCGAGGAAATCGCAGGGAGCGAGGGGGAGAGCTCGCGGGCCGCCGCCGTTCTGCGGGGGAGGCGCGCAGGGAGCGAGGAACGAGCGACCGAGCACCGGAGGAGCAGAACGGCGGCTGAAAGGCCCGCGAGCCCGCCGGAGCGAAGCGAAGGCAAATGTTGAGGAGGAGCACTGGAAGCGAAACGCAGCCGGCGGTCAGTGCTCAGGGAGCTACGATCGTGGCCGACCGTCGTGCTGGTCCTGTTCTGTCTCGGTGTCGGCATCCCGGTCACGGTCGCGCTCACCCCCGCGCAGGACCTGGTGGCCTTCGGGCAGCACATCACCGTCGGCGCCCGGCCACCCGACCTGTCGATCGCCGGGCCCGCACAGCTCGTCCAGGTCGGCAACACCGCCCTCGACATCAACGGGATGCACGTCTACGGCCCGCTGCGCCCGCAGCTGACCATGGGGCCCGTCCAGCGCAACGCGGCCGCGGCCGCCGTCTTCGACCCCCTGACGGGCGCGCAGGCGCGGGACGACGCGGTCTCGGCCGTCACCGGCGGGTTCCTCACCTGGTACGTGCTGGGCGGGCTCGGGCTGCTCGCGTTCACGCTCGCGGCCGCCGCGGGCGCCGCCGGCATCCGCACCCTCGTGGTGCTGGGGCGGCAGAGCCGGGCCCACGGCGGGGAGCACGCCCCGCTGCACGAGATCTTCTCCTACTGTGCGCGCGCGGCCCGCCGGATGACCGTGATCGCCCTGGTTACGGCGGTCGTCGCGTGGCTGGTCTCGGGGGCGCTCGCGGTCACCGGCTCCATGCAGGGGCTGCGCGGCGTCACCTCGCTGGCCCAGCTGGTGGGCGCCTACCACCTCACCCCCGACCCGGTGGGGCCGCAGATCACCGGCTTCGACGGCGCCGTCATCGGCGATTCCCGCGCCGTCCGGGTGGGCGGGCCGCCCGTCCCCGACGGCACGCCCGACGACGCGGCGTGCCAGCGCAGCACCGACTCGCTCGCCGCGGAGATCGGCCACCTGCTGCCGGCCCGGGTGTTGAACCTGTCGTGCCCGAGCGCCACCGTCACCAGCGGGCTGCGCGGCCCTCAGGACGCCGGGGGCCGCTCGGTGCCCCCGCAGGTCGGCGTCCTCAAGCAGGTGCAGGGGCTGCGGTTCGTCGTGGTGGCGATCGGTCCGAACGACGTGGGCTGGACCGACTTCCTCCGCTACTGCTACGGCGTCCCCGACTGCTCGGACCGCCTCACGCAGGGCGAGTTCGACTACCGGCTGGCGGCGTTCGACCGCGTCTACGGCGACCTGCTGATCGACCTCAACGAGCTGCCCGGCCGGCCACAGGTGATCGTCATGACGTCGTACGGCGCCTTCCCGCCCGACGCCGACTGCGCCGACACCCGCGCGGAGGGCTACCCCGGCCTCAACCCGGACAAGATCGAGCTGCTCAACGACCGGAACAACCAGCTCAACGGCGTCATCGCGGCAGGCGCGCAGAAGTACGGCTTCGCGGTGGCCGACCCGATGCTGGCGATGCTGTGCGAGAAGGGCCCCGGGGTGAAGGGCGGCGACGGCCTCGGCCCCGACCTGCAGGGCATGGCCGACCCGTTCCCGTTCCACCCCACCGGGATCGGGTCGCTGCGCATGGCGTCGTCGGTGGTGCGCCAGATCGTGCCCCTACCGGCGGGCTGACCCGCCTCAGTGAGTGGGCTGGTCGAGCGCGGCCACCGCGTCCACGATGCCGTTGCCGTAGTACCCGTTGAAGCTCGGCTGGCCCTCGCACGGGGCGGTGGGCAGGGCGGCCGCCGGGCAGGCGGTCTCGCGCGCCGCGCCGACGAGCGCGCCCTCCACCGCGTCCGGCGCCATGGTGAGCTCCCCCGGATGCTGCGGGTCGGGCACGCCGTGCTGGCTCACCACCAGCGCGGCCACGCCGGTGACGTGCGGCGCGGCCATCGACGTGCCCTGGAGGTAGGCGAAGTAGCCGCACGCGCCGGCGGCGCAGACGCGCTGCACCCCGCTCGCGGCCCCCTTCTCGGTGATCTCGCCCGCGGGGTCGACGTCGCCGTCCTGCTGCAGGATGCTCTTCGGGTACGTCGAGAGGATCATGTCCTCCGGCCCGCCGATGCCGGCGTTGCCGCCGGGGGCCGCCAGGGAGATCTGCTCCACGCCGTAGTTCGAGTACTCCGCCTTCTCGCCCCGCGGCCCCACGGCGGACACCCCGATGACGTGCGGGCCCTCCACCGGAAGGTCGCTGCAGGTGGCGTTGTCGACGGTGCGCGCGTACTCCGAGGCCGGCGGGTAGTTCGGGCTCGTCGTGTCCTGGCGCGGGTGGCCGAGGTCCTCGTTCTCGTTGCCGAGCGACCCGACCAGCGTGACGCCCTTGCCGTGGGCGTACTCCAGGGCGCGGTTCATCGCCTCGACGGTGGTGCGCTGCTCGATCCTCGCGGCCGGCGGGTCGGCCGGGTTGTCGAGGCAGTTGTAGCGCCACGGGTCCACGTAGAACGACATGTTGATCACGTCGAGGCCGATGTCGGCGCCGTAGGTCAGGGCGTCGATGACGGGCTGGAGGAAGAACAGGCCGGCGTCCTGCCCGGCGCGGATGTTCACCAGCGTGATGTTCGGCGCCACCCCGGACACGCCGGCACCGTTGGCGGCGGCCGCCACCGTGCCCGCGACGTGGGTGCCGTGGCCGCCGCCGTCGTGGTCGGGCGGGTCGACGCAGCCCTCGAACTCGCAGGGGCCGTCCAGCTCGGCGCCGGTCGGGTCGGTGGGGATGTCGGTGACGAAGTTGCGCGAGAGCTCCGTGTCGAGGTTCAGGGCGATGTCGGGGTGGCTCCCGTCGACGCCGGTGTCGAGGATGCCGACCCGCACCTGCTTGGCGCCCGCCTGCTGGGCCCGCGCGGCGTCCGCACGGATCATGGACAGGCCCCACAGCCGCGTGTCGAGGGGGTCGAGCCCGGCCGGCCCCGCGGCCCCGGCAGCAGGCACCGCGGGGGGCACAGCAGTGGGCACACCACCGGCGTGCGGTGTGGCCGGCGCCGACTGCGCCGTGCCCAGCACGTGGGCGCGGGTCGCACCGAAGACGCCCTCGATCGCGGCCACCCGCTCCACGAAGCCCGCCGGCGGGGCGTCCACGACCAGCGCGTTGACGGCCGTGTTCTCCCGCAGCAGGTGCCCGCCCGCGGCCTCGATCGCGGCCACGGCGCCGTCGCGGGCCGCGGGCCCGTCGAGCAGGACCGTGAACGTCGAGTTCCCGGCCGGTACCGAGGTCGCCGGCACCGCTGCCGGTTCCGCTGCCGCCACCGCTGTGGCCTCCACCGCCGGTGCCGGCGCGAACGAGGTGGCTCCTGCGACGGCCGCCACCGCCACCGCGACGGCCCACCCCACTGCGCGAGGGCTCTTCACGCGACCTCCCGGTTCTCCCCGGGAACCGGGGTCGGTCGATCACCATAGGTCATCCGGGCTGCCGGCACGGTGAGCACGCCGGGGCGCGTCCGCGACCGGGCACACTGGAGCAGTGGTCTACACCGGGACCTACTGGGTGCTGCACGTCGACCTGGACCAGTTCCTGGCCGCGGTCGAGGTGCTGCGCCACCCGGAGCTCGCGGGGCAACCGGTCGTCGTCGGCGGCAAGGGCGACCCGACGCAGCGGGCGGTCGTGGCCACGGCGTCCTACGAAGCGCGGCGGTACGGCGTGCGGTCCGGGATGCCGCTGCGCACGGCGGCGAAACGCTGCCCGGAGGCGGTGTTCCTGCCGGCCGACAACCCGCACTACGAGGAGATCTCCGAGGAGGTCATGGCGACGCTGCGGGCGCGGTCCGGCGTCGTCGTCGAGGTGATGGGGTGGGACGAGGCGTTCGTCGGCGCCGAGACCGACGACCCGGAGGCGCTGGCGCACGCGATCCGCACCGACGTGCTCGAGCGCACCCACCTGCACTGCTCGATCGGCGTCGGCGACAACATGCTGCGCGCCAAGCTCGCCACGGAGTTCGCCAAGCCCGGCACCGGCCACGGCGTGTTCCGCCTGACGGCGGCGAACTGGGCGGAGGTGATGTTCGACCGCCCGACCCAGGCGCTGTGGGGCATCGGCACGAAGACGGCCCGCAAGCTCGCCGACCGCGGTCTCACCACCGTCCGGGAGCTCGCCGCCGCCGACCCGGCGGAGCTCGCCGCGCAGCTGGGCCCCGCCCTCGGGCCCTGGTACGTACAGCTGGGCCGCGGGATCGGACGCGCGGTCGTGGAGGGCACGCCGTGGATGCCGCGCTCACGCAGCCACGAGACCACGTTCCAGGAGAACCTCACCGACTGGGCGGACGTCCGCGGCGAGGTGGCCGCGCTCGCCCGCCGGGTGGCCGCCGAGATCGACGGCGCCGGCCGGCCCGCGGTGCGGGTGGCCGTGAAGGTCCGCTTCGCACCGTTCTCGACCTACACGCGCAGCGCCACCCTCCCCGCGCCCACCACCGACGGCGACCGGTTCGCCGAGGCCGCCCTCGACGTGCTCGAGCTGTTCGGTTCCCGGCGCCCGGTACGCCTCTTGGGCGTTCGGGCGGAGTTCGCGCCGGTGTGAGCTGAGAGGCACCTCAGCCGGATCCACGGATCGTCGGTCGCGTGGATCACAGTGCGGCGGTGGGGGCGGTGCGACGGCACTTCGACCGGCTGGGTGAACGGGAGCGGGGCCGTCCGGACACCGACGCGAGCGATCGGGTGAGCCGCGAGGTCCACCGCCGCTTCCTGCGCCGGTTCGTCCCCCGCGGCGCGCGCGTGCTGGAGGTCGGGGCCGGGGCGGGCCGGTTCACCACCGAGCTCGCGGCGCGGGGCTGCCGCATCGTGGTCACCGACCCGTCGTCCGCCCAGCTGGCCGCCCACGAGCGGAGGGTGCGCAGCACGCCCGTCGAGCGCAGCATCCTGCGGCGCGAGGTGCTCGACGTCGCCGACGTGAGCCGCTACGCCGACGGCGAGTTCGACGTCGTACTCGCCTACGGGAGCCCACTCTCGGCCGTGCGCGACTGCGCGGCCGGTGCGCTGCGCGGGTTGCTGCGCGTCGCCGGGCCCGACGGCGTCGTCGTCGCGTCGGTCCTGTCGCTGCTCGGCTCGTGGCGCCACGCCCTGCCGGCCGGCCACAGCCCGGGCAGCACTGCCATGACCGGCGAGGACCCACCGCCCGGGATGTACCGGTGGTCGGAGGTGGTGGCCCTCGTCGACACGGCGGGCGGGGTGCTCCTCGACGGCAGCGCGAGCAACTGGGCATCGGCCGGCGAACCCGACTCGCTCGCCCACGTCGCCGCCGACCGCGACCGCTGGCGGCGCTTCCTCGAGTACGAGGTCGCCGCATGCGCCGAGCCGGGGGCCCGCGACGGCGGCACAGAAATCCTCTTCGCCGCCCGAGGGTGTTGAACCGCTCGGGCTAGTGTCCCGGACCGGAAGTCCGGTGCATAAATCGGCGGATCCAGGTTTCCGCTGGGTGTGCCGGCGAGCCGGCCTCGTACCGGGCGTACTCGGTCGGTTCGACGGTGCGCCCAGCGGGGAGCTGGGCCGTCGAGTTATGTGGTGGGCTTCCGGTCCGGGACACTAGCGTCGCGGTGTGTATCCACCCATCGAGCCGTACGACCACGGGATGCTCGACGTCGGCGACGGCAACCACGTCTACTGGGAGACCTGCGGCAACCCGGACGGCAAGCCGGCCCTCGTCGTGCACGGCGGCCCCGGCTCCGGGTGCAGGCCGGGCCAGCGGCGCGGGTTCGACCCGAGCCGCTACCGGGTGGTGCTGTTCGACCAGCGCGGCTGCGGGCGCAGCACCCCACACGCGAGCGACCCGGCCACCGACATGAGCGTCAACACCACCGCGCACCTGATCGCCGACATGGAACGGCTGCGCGAGCACCTCGGCATCGAGCGGTGGCTGCTGCACGGCGGGTCGTGGGGCTCGACGCTGATCCTCGCGTACGCGCAGCAGCACCCGCACCGCGTCTCGGAGATCGTGATCCCGAGCGTCACCACCACCCGACGGTCGGAGATCGACTGGCTCTACCACGGCGTCGGGCGCTTCTACCCGGAAGCGTGGGAGCGCTTCCGCGACGGCGTGCCGGCCGCCGAGCGCGACGGCGACCTCGTGGCCGCGTACGCGCGCCTGGTGGAGCACCCCGATCCCGCCGTCCGCGAGCGGGCCACCCGCGACTGGCTCGCCTGGGAGGACGCCGTGATCTCCGCGGAGCCGAACGCCCGCACCGGCGCCTACGGCGACCGCCCGCCGCTCGCCCAGCTGGCGTTCGTGCGGATCTGCGCCCACTTCTTCTCCCACGGCGCCTGGCTCGAGGAAGGCGCGCTGCTGCGCGACGCCGGCCGCCTCGCCGGCATCCCCGGGTTCCTGGTGCACGGTCGGCTCGACATGGGCGGCCCGCCCCGAACGGCGTGGGAGCTGGCCCGGGCGTGGCCCGACGCCGAGCTGGTGATCGTCGAGGACTCGGGGCACACGGGCAGCGACACGATGCGCGACCACCTCGTGGCCGCCCTCGCCCGCTTCGCTGGCAGCTGAGGGCCGCGCGGATTGCAGCAAAGCCACTTTCATGCAACGTCATTGCGTGAAAGTGGCTTTGCTGCAATCAGGTCCTGCGCGGCGGGCCCAGCTCGCCAGCTCCGCCCAACCCATCGCCTCGACCGCGGTGCCCTCGCCGTCGACCGCGGTGAAGCGGCCGAGCTCGGTGCGCGTCACCGTCGCCACGGCGTCCTCCTGGACCACCGCCCAACCCTCCCGGCTCAGCAGCCGGGCCACCAGCGCCGCCTCCGGCTCGGGCGCGACGACCGCGACACGCGGCCCGGCTTCCACCGGGCGCACGGTGAACGCGCCCGCCGCCGGGTCGAACGCGAGGCCCGGCGCATCGAACACCTCCGCGATCTCGCCCCCGGCCACGAGCGCCTCGGGCGGTCCGGTCCGCAGCGCGCCGGCCCGGTCGAGGAGCCACACCCGGTCGGCGATCCGCAGCGCCGGCTCCAGGTCGTGGGTGGACACGAGCACGCACAGCCCGTCGTCGCGGGCGAGCCGGCGCAGCAGGCCGAGCAGCCCGACCCGGGCGGACACGTCGAGGAACGCGGTCGGCTCGTCGAGCAGCAGCACCACGGGCTCCTGGGCGAGCGCCCGGGCGACGAGGACGCGCTGGCGCTCGCCGTCGGACAGCTCCGCCACCCGCCGTCCCGCGAGGTGCCCGGCCCCGGCCGCGTCGACGGCGGCCGCCACCGCGGCACGGTCGACGGCTCGAAGCGCGCCGGTCGGGCCGGTGTGCGGGTGGCGGCCCAGCGCGACGAGCTCCTCCACCGCGAGCAACCCGGGTTCGACGCGCTCGGTGAGCACCACCGCGACCTGCCGTGCGCGCTCCGCGGGCGGCATCGTGGTGAGGTCGGCACCGTCGAGATCCACCCTGCCCGCGAGCGGCGGCAGGAGGCCCGCCACCGTGTGCAGCAGGGTCGACTTCCCGGTGCCGTTCGGGCCGACCAGCACGGTCAGCTCACCGGCGGCGGCGCGGGCGTGCACTCCGGCCAGCACGGTGCGCGGGGGGCGCCGCCGTCCGGACCGGTAGCCCACGGCGAGCGCGTCGAGCGTGATCCCGCCGCTCATGACACCGCGACCGCGAACCGCCTGCTCCGCAGCAGCACGGCGATCACCACCGGCGCGCCCACCAGCGACGTCACGACGTTCAGCGGAACCACGGTCTCGGTGCCCGGAGGGTGCCCGGCCACCGTGCACGCCAGCACCACCGCGGCCCCGACGAGGGCGGTGACCGGGAGCAGTACCCGGTGGTCGGAGGTGTCGACGAGCAGCCGGGCCAGGTGGGGCACCGCGATCCCGACGAACGCGATCGGCCCGCAGAACGCGGTGACCCCGCCGGCCAGGAGCGCGACCGCGACCACCACCACCGCCCGCAGCCGCCGCACCGGCACCCCGACGCTTCGCGCGTGCGCCTCCCCGAGCAGGAGAGCGTTGAGCGGTTTGACCGACAGCACCGCCACCGCGAGGCCGGCCGCCACGACCGGTGCGAGCACGGCGAGGTCGGCGCGGCTCGTGCCGTCGACGCTGCCCAGCCCCCACACGACGAACTGCTGCGCGATCCGCGGGTCGCTCCACACGAGCACGAGGCTCACGATCGCGGTGGTCACCGCGCCGACCATCACCCCGACGACCAGCAGCGTCACCACCGAGCGCACCCAGCGCGCCAGCACGAGCACCAGACCCAGCACGGCCGCCGCGCCCAGCGCCGCCGCACCCACGGCGCCCAGCCGGCCCGTGCCCACGAAGCCGTCGGCGAACGACACGCCGCCGACCGCGGCGAGGGAGAGCGCCACCCCCAACCCGGCGCCGGAGCTGACGCCGAGGACGTACGGGTCGGCGAGCGGGTTGCGGAAGAGCGTCTGCACGAGGGTGCCGGCCACCCCGAGCGCGGCGCCGGCCAGGACGGCCGTGAGCGCGCGCGGGAGCCGGACGGAGCCGATCAGCACGCTCCACCGCGGGTCCGACGGATCCGCGCCGGCGAGCACCCGCACGGTGTCGACCGGCGGGACGCTCACCGGGCCGAGCGCGACGGCCAGCACGAACAGCACCACCGTGACCGCGCCGGTCACGAGCAGGATGAAGCGGCGCCGCGTCACGACACCCGCCGCAGGTAGGTGAACGCGTGCCCGGGCAGCAGGTCCGGGTGCAGGACCGCGACGAGGTCGGCCAGCTGCTCGTCGGGATGCGTGACGCCACGCTCGTGCAGCTCGTTGCCACCGGTCGGGCCGATCCGCCGGTCGCGGTTCCACACCTCGCCCGCGCGGACCGCGTCCAGCTCCCCGTAGCGCGGGTCGGCCGCGGCGACGTCGGCGAGGCTGCGCCACGGCCCGTCGGCGATCCAGACCGATGCCCGGCCGTCGGCGGTGTAGACGTTCTCGAAGTCCTTCGGGATGCCACCGGACGCCGGGTTGCCCGCCTCCGACCAGGTGGCGCCGGCATCCCGCAGCAGCGCGCCCGCGGTGCTCCCCCCGGTCGGCACCCGCCAGCCGCCCTCGTAGAGCTGCCCGGCCAGCACCGGGACCGGCGGCGCGCCGGCCGCGAGCGCGGCCAGCTCCCGGTAGCGCGCCTCGATGGCCGTGAACACCCGCTCGGCCTCGGCCTCCCGCCCGGTCAGCGCACCCATCACCTTGATCCACTCGGCCTGCGCGAGCGGGCCGCCCTCGAGGTACTCGGCCCAGCCGAGCACCGGGATACCCGCCTCGCGCAGCGTGGGGAACGCCGGGTCGTCGGTGCCCTGGCTGAGCAGCACGTCCGGTGCGGCCGCCACCACCTGCTCGACGTCGACCTGCCCGCCGGTGGCGAACCCGGCCACCCGGCCGGCGTCGATCCGCGCGCGCACCTCCGGCCCGGAGACGAAGTCGGGCGTCCCGACGCCGGTGAGCGCGTCGAGGGCGCCGATGTCCACGAGCATCGGCAGCTGGGTGGTGGATGCGGCGTAGACGCTGCGCACCGGCACCTCGAGCACCGGCGCGAGGGCCAGCTCCGGCGGCAGCGACGGCGCCGGGGCGCCGCACGGCACCAGCACGGTGGACTCCGGCGCGCCGCCCGGGAACGGCTGGGCGATCGTCAGCACGCGGTAGCCGCCGGCGTCGCGCAGCGTCACGTTGGTGGCGTGGCGCAGCTCGACCGGCACCGGAGCCGCAGGCGGCGGGCAGTCCGCGGCCGGGGCACGCGCCGGCGGCGCGGCACAGGCCCCCGCCAGTACGGCCAGCACCGCCACCACGGCCAGCAGCACGCCCCGCACCGAGCGGCATGCGGGGCGGCCGCGTGTACGGCTGCGGTCAGGGCGGGTCACGGCTCTCCTCGCGAGCGGGGTGGGGCGGATGATCGTTCCCAGATCTGCCTCAGCGCCCCTGCGGGGGCACGAACCAAGATCTCGCACCGATCATGCGCGACTGATCGTTCCGAGGTCCGGCGTGGGGCCCCTCCGAGGGCGTTCGCACAGATCTCGGAACGATCATCGACGTCCCGGCCCTCCCGCGAAGGCAGCAGCCAGCCAGGCCACGGCGTCCTCCACACTCGCGACCGCGGGTGCGTCCGGAGCAGGTGGGCGGGCGAGCAGCACCACGGGCAGGCCCAGCTCGCGGGCGGCCACCAGCTTCGCCGCTGTCAGCTCGCCACCGCTGTCGCGCGCGACGAGCACCTCGATGCGGTGCTCGCGCAGCAGCGCACGCTCGGCGTCGGCCGTGAACGGGCCGCGGGCCAGCACGAGGTGGTGCCGGGCCGGGCGCGGCGGGGGCGGCGGGTCGACCGCACGCAGGAGGAACCAGGCGTCGAGCCCGGCGAACGCGGGCAGGTCGCCGCTCCCGGTGGAGAGGAAGATCCGCGTTCCCAACGTGAGCAGGAGCTCGGCCGCGGCCGGTGCGTCCGGCACCCGGTGCCAGCGGTCCCCCGGCCCGGCGCTCCAGCCGGGCCTGCGCAGCGCGAGCAGCGGGACTCCCGCGGCGGCGGCCGCCGTCACCGCGTTCGCGCTCATCCGGGACGCGAACGGGTGCGTGGCGTCCACGACCGCGTCGGTGCGGTGCCCGGACAGCCATGCGGCCAGGCCGTCGGCCCCACCGAAGCCCCCGATGCGCACGTCGCCCCTGGGCAGCGCCGGCACCGCGACCCGCCCGGCGAGCGACGAGGTCACGGCGAACGCCGGGTCGCGGTGCAGCGCGGCCGCGAGCCGGCGCGCCTCGGCGGTGCCGCCGAGCACGAGCACGTTGCGCGGGCCGGTCATCGGATCCGCCGGCGCAGCAGGTAGGTGTCCATGATCCAGCCCTTGCGGGCGCGCAGCTCGGCGCGCAGCCGCACGATCTCGGCCTGCACCTGCTCCAGCGGCCCGTGCACGAGGGCCTCGTCGGGGGTGGCGAGGTAGGCACCCCAGTAGATGTCCCAGCCCGCGCCGCCCTCGGGCAGCGAGGCGAACGCGTCCACGGCGTCCAGCATCACGACGACGTCGTCCGCGCCCGGCGGCGGTCCCTCGTCGGCGAGCCGGCGCCCGGTCGTGACGGTGACCGGCCGCCCCACCCGGTTCAGCGGGATCCGGTGGGCCGCGGCGAGCGCCTGCACGGCGCTGATCCCCGGGATCGAGACGATCTCGAACTCGACGCCGCCGCGCTCGCGGATCCGGTCGAGGATCCGATCGAGGATGCGCAGCGTGCCGTCGTACAGGGCCGGGTCCCCCCAGACCAGGAAGGCGCCGCGCCCGTCGGCGCCGAGCTCGTCGGCGAGCATCCGCTCGTAGAGCGCCGCCCGGCGGTCCTGCCAGTCGGCCACCGCGCCGGCGTACCGCCCGCTCGGGGCGCTGCGGTCCCGCTCCGGGTCGCGCGCGGTCACCACGCGGTGCGACCCCGAGCCGTGGCGGGCGAGCAGCGTGGCGCGCAGCTCGGCCAGCTCACCCTTCGCCTCGCCCTTGTCGATCGTGAAGAACACGTCCGTGCCGTTCATCGCAGCGACCGCCTGCAGCGTGAGGTGCTCGGGGTCGCCCGCGCCGATACCGATGACGTAGACCGTGCGCACTCGCCCGCCCTACCCCGGGTCCGGCGCGTCCTGCGCCGGCACGTCCGGCACGCGCACGACCAGCGCGCCCGGATCGACGCGGATGGAGAGCGCCTGCACGTCGCCCACCGGGTCGCCGTCCACCTGGCACGGCTGCGGAGCCTCGCTGCGGATCACGATGGAGCGAGCCTGCCAGTGCTCGACGCGCTCGTGTCCCCGGGGGCGTTTCGTGATCACGCGCAGGGCGACCGCGATCCAACCGGCGATCGTGCTCGGGGCGAGGCTCACCACGTCGAGAACACCGTCGTCCACGGCGGCTCGCGGCATGAGGACCAGCCCACCGAGCAGGGTGCCGCTGTTCCCGACCAGGACGGTGCGCGTGCGGCGGCGCAGCGGCGGGCCGTCGTCGAGGGTGAGGGTGACGCGGATGCGTCGCCCGCGCATCGCGCGCAGCCCGGAGATCACGTACGCGAGCGGGCCGACGCGGACCTTCAGCGTCTCCGGGGTGTTCTCCATGATCGCCGCGTCGAACCCGGTGCCGGCCATCACGAGGAACACGCGCTCCTCCTCCGCCCCGTCGATCCGGATGCGGCCGACGTCGATCCTGCGGTCGTCACCGGTGAGGGCCACGCGGGCGGCGGCCAGCACGCTGTCCGGGGTGCCGACGGTGCGGGCGAGCAGGTTCCCGGTGCCGGCGGGCACGAGACCCATCGCCACCCCCGTGCCGGCCAGTGCCTCCGCCACCGAGCGCACCGTGCCGTCGCCGCCGCAGGCGAGCACCACGTCGGCACCCTTCTCGACCGCGAGCCGCGCCTGGCCGGTGCCCGGGTCCTCCACCGTCGTCTCGAGCCAGAGCGGATCGGCCCAGCCGAGCCCGGTGCAGACCGACTCGATGCGCTGCCGCGTGCCCGGTTCGACCTTCGTGGGGTTGACCACAACGGCGGCGAGCGGCCGGTCCTCGGGCTCGGCGGTCAATGAGTCGGGGTCGGCGGCGCGCCGACGCCCCCGCACCACGACGCCCGCGAACAACCCCAGTACGGGCAGCGCCGCGAGCGCGTAGACCCACCAGTCGTTCACGACGGAACCCTATGTGTCGCGCCGGCTCCGGGCGCGCGGCGTACACCACACGACCGGAAGGCGTACCCGAGCGCGCGACACTCCCCGCGCTCGGACCACGAGTCGGGTCCCGGTGCGACTCAGGCCGGGAGGAGGGTGTGCGGGTCGGCGTAGGGCAGGCCGAGGTCGTGGGCGACCTGCAGGTTGGTGAGGGCGCCGTGGTGCGTCGAGAGGCCTTCCGCGAGGGCGGCGTCGCCCGCGATCGCATCGGACCAGCCCAGGTTCGCCAGCCGCAGCACGTACGGCAGCGTGGCGTTGGTCAGCGCGTAGGTGGACGTGTGCGGCACGGCGCCGGGCATGTTGGCCACGCAGTAGAACACCGAGCCGTGCACGGTGTAGGTCGGCTCCGCGTGGGTGGTCGGGCGGGAGTCCTCGAAGCAGCCCCCCTGATCGATCGCGATGTCGACGAGCACCGATCCGGGCTTCATCCGCCGCACCAGGTCGTTGCTGACCAGGCGCGGGGCCCGGGCGCCGGGCACGAGGACGGCGCCGATCACCAGGTCTGCCTCCAGGCACGCCTTCTCCAGCTCGTGGCTGTTGGACGCGACGGTGCGGACGCGGCCCGCGTAGCGCTCGTCGATGCGGCGCAGCTTGGCGAGGTCGAGGTCGAGGACCGTGACATCCGCCCCGAGCCCGACGGCCATGGCCACCGCGTTCTGCCCGGACACCCCGGCGCCGATCACCACGACGTTCGCCGGCCGCACGCCGGGCACCCCGCCGAGCAGCACGCCGCGCCCGCCGGCCGCGCGCATCAGGGCGTTGGCGCCGGCCTGCGGCGCGAGCCGCCCCGCGACCTCGCTCATCGGGGCGAGCAGCGGCAGCGAGCCGTCGGGCAGGCGCACGGTCTCGTAGGCGATGGCGGTGGTGCCCGCGTCGAGCAGCGCCTGCGTGCACGCCGCGGATGCCGCGAGGTGCAGGTAGGTGAACAGCACCTGGTCGCGGCGCAGCCGGTGGTACTCCTGCTCGATCGGCTCCTTGACCTTGAGCACCAGGTCGGCGGCGGCCCACACCTCGTCGGCGGTGCCGACGATGCGGGCACCCGCGGCCTCGAAGTCGGCGTCGCTGATCGAGCTGCCGACCCCGGCTCCTCGCTCGACGAGCACGTGGTGCCCGCTCCGCGTCAGTTCCTGGGCGCCTGCCGGGGTGAGCGCGACGCGGTACTCGTGGTTCTTGACCTCGCGGGGAACACCGATCCTCATGGACAGAGAATGAAGATGCTGCCGATCGACGGCAACAATCTCGCAGGAGATTCGGTAGAATGCCGGGATGCCATTACCATCTGCAGGTTCGCGCCCTGCGAGGGCCCTTCGGCCGCAGGACGTTCGCCTCGACGGAACGGACCGCGCGATCCTGCAGGTCCTCGCCGACGACGCACGCATCTCCAACAAGGAACTGGCCGACCGCGTCGGCATCGCCCAGTCCACCTGCCTCGCCCGCGTGCGCGCCCTGCGCGAGAGCGGGGTGATCCGCGGGTTCCACGCCGACATCGACCCGCGCGCCCTCGGCCACGACCTCCAGGCCATGATCGCCATCCGGCTCCAGCCCCACGCCCGCGGGAGCCTCATCGATCACGTGGCGGGGCTGAGCAGGCGGCCCGAGGTGCTGGACCTCTACTTCGTGGCCGGCGCCAACGACTTCCTGCTGCACGTCGCCACCTCCAGCACCGATGCGCTGCGGGCGTTCGTGGCCGACCACCTCAACCGCGACCCCGCGATCGCCGGCACCGAGACCAACCTCATCTTCGAGCACACGCGGGCCGCCGGCCGCCGCGGGATCTGAACATCTACGTACGCAGATCGTCAGCGGGTCACCCTAGGATGGGCCCATGAGTCCGGGGGGCGGCGTGGACGTCGATTCTGTGGAGGAATTCCCGCTTCTCACGCGGCTGCTGCACGCCGCGGCCGAGCGGGGCGAGGGCACCGTGCTCGGTCTGGTACCGCCGGGCCGGTCCCGCATCGGGCGCGTGTCGCGGGTCGACTCCGCGGTGTTCGCCGAGCGGCTGGCCACGGCGTACCGCGAGCGCTCGCCCGCGATGGTCCGCTACGCCACGCGCAAGGTCGGTGACCCGGGCCGCGCCGAGGACGTCGTGCAGCGTGCGTTCGAGAAGATCCTGCGCCGCCAGAAGGGCGACCCGCCCGAGATCACGAACATGCAGGCGTACGTGCTCACGGCCGTCTGCAACGAGATCAACCGCGAGCTGCGCGAGGTCATCCCGGCGCGGGCCAACGTCAGCATCGACGACCCGGACCGCGACCACGAGGCGCCGAGCGCCCCGGTCGACGTCTCCACGCAGGTCGCCGACGCCGCGTTGCTGCGCGAGGCGCTCGCCGCGCTCTCTCCCCGCGAGCGGGAGGCGGTCGTCATCCGGATGCAGTGGCAGCTGAGCGTGGCGGAGGCGGCCGAGGTGATGCAGCTGTCCACCGGCGCGGTCAAGCGCTACACCTCCGACGGGCTGCGCCGGCTGCGCGAGCGCCTCGACCCGGCGTTCGTCGCCTGAGCCCGCAGAACGTGCAGGTGTGGCCGAGCAACCCACCCACCCCATGATCACCAGTTGGGTGCACGACCGGCCGGATATGGCCGCCCACGCACCCAGTCGGTGATCACTCCCGCGAAGTCCGGCCTCAGCAAGCTAGCGGAGGAACTCCGCCAGCCCGTCCAGCAGGCGGTCGACGTCCGAGTCGTCGACGTATGGTGCGAGGCCGATCCGCAGTGAGCCGGTGTCGCCGAGGCCGAGCCGGCGCGAGGGCTCGAGCGCGTAGAACGCGCCCGCCGGGGCGTGCACGCCGCGCTCGGCGAGGAATGCGTAGGCCGCGGCCGGATCCCGATCGGAGAACGTGACGAGCAGCGTGGGTGTGCGGTGGGCCGCCCGCGACAACACGTCCACGCCGGGCAGCCGGGCGAGGCCGTCCTCGATGCGCTGCCGCAGCCGGTCCTCGTGGGCCCCGATCGCGCCCAGGGCGGCCACGAGGCGGTCCCGCCGGGTGTCGCCGGCCCCGAGCCCGGCGAGGAAGTCGATCGCCGCCGTGGTGCCCGCCAGCAGCTCGTAGGGCAGGGTGCCGAGCTCGAAGCGCTCCGGCACGACGTCGGGCGAGGGCAGGAGCTTCTGCGGGCGCAGCTCCTCCAGCAACGCGGGCGCCGCGGCGAGCGCCCCGCAGTGCGGGCCGAGGAACTTGTACGGGGAGCACGCGAAGAAGTCCGCGCCCAGTACGTCGACGTGCACCGGCAGGTGCGCCGTGGCGTGCACGCCGTCGACGTAGGTGAGCGCGCCCGCGTCGTGCGCGAGGTCGGTGATCGCGCGGATCGGCGGGCAGGTGCCGAGCAGGTTCGACGCCGCCGTCACGGCGACGAGCCGGGTGCGCGGCGAGAGCACGTCCGCCACGGCGTCCGCGGAGAGCTCGGCGGTGGCCGGGTCGAACTCGGCCCAGCGCACGTGGGCGCCCACCGCCTCCGCGGCCAGCACCCAGGGCCGGACGTTGGCGTCGTGGTCGAGCGAGGTGACGACGACCTCGTCGCCGGGCGCCCAGGTGGCGGCCAGGGTGCGGGCGACGTCGAAGGTGATCTGGGTCATGCTGCGGCCGAAGACGACACCGTTCGGGTCGGCACCGAGCAGGTCGGCCACGGCGCGGCGGGCGGCCAGGACGACGTCGTCGGCGGCGCGCTCCGCTGCGGTGACCCGGCCGCGGTTGGCCAGCGGCGACACCAGCGTGCGCGCCACGGCGTCCGCCACCGGGGCGGGCACCTGCGAACCGCCCGGGCCGTCGAAGTGGGCGTACCCGGCCGTCAAGGCCGGGAAGTGAGCGCGGACCGCCTGGACGTCGTAGATCACGCCGCCAGCCTGCCACGCGGGACGACCGGGATCACCAGTCCTCGGGCTCCGCCGCCCCTTCGGACCCCACCGCACGGTGCCGGCCCTCGCGCAGGCCGCGCTGGTAGGTGCTGAGGCGGTCGCGAACGCGGTCGGGGACGCGCTCGGCGGCGCCACCGCCGGTCTGGGTGCCGTTCTGCCCGTTCTGGTCGGTGCTGCGCGGCGGCGGCACGAGCTGGCCGCCCGGGCGGCGGCGGGGCAGGCCGGTGGAGGTGGTGGGGAGTTCTGGTTCGGGGCGGGCGGCGCGGGCGGCGGCCTCGCGCCACTCGTCGTCCTGCGGGGTCTCCCAGTCCAGCGACTCGGACCGGGCGCCCGGTTCCCCACCGGACCCGTCCTCGCGGAACCACGCCGACGCGATCGCCTCGAAGATCGGGGTGGCGTACCGGTCGTCGATCGGCTCCAGCGGCAGGTCGAGCAGGGGCCCGAACAGCTCGTCGATCTGGGAGGACGACGAGGGCGAGTAGGCGGGCGTCTCGTCGAACGACAGCGACGGCCGGACGGCGCCGTTGCTGGGCTCCGGCGGTGGGCTCGAGCCGTTCGTGCCGCCGGCCGCGCGGCCGTTGCCGATGCCGTTGCCGTTGCCGTTGTCGACCCGGCCGTTCTCGACCCGCCCGTTCTCGATCCGGCCGTTGTCGACCCGGCCGTTCTCGATCCGGCCGTTGTCGACCCGGCCATTCTCGGTCCGGCCGCTGTCGATACGGCCGTTGTCGATACGGCTGCTCTCGGTCCAACCGTTGGCGAGACCGCCCAGCTCGAGGGTGCCCAGCTCGAGGTTGCCCAGGTCGTACGACGCCAGCCCGTTGCCACCCGCGCGCGGGGCGGGGGGCGGGGGCGGGGGCGGGGGCTCCTGGACCGTGACCGCCGCCGGCGGGCAGTGCACGCTCGCGACGAGGCCGGAACCGGTGGGTGGCGGGCCGCCCACCGGACGGCGCAGGGCGATGCCGTGGCGGGAGCACCGGGCGAGCTGCTCGGCCGCGGCGGCGGCGCGACGGCCGCCGAGCCCGTCGGGATCGTGCCGTGCCGCGCCGTCGACGATCGCGTCGACGGTGGCACCCTTGCCGCCGGTGCCCGGGCCGTCGGCGCGCGACTCCAGGTGGCTCACGAGCTCGACGCGGGCGCCCGGATACACCGCGGTGACGTGGTCGACGAGCTCGGCGAGCACGTGCACGAACTCCGCCGCCGCGGCCGGGGCGACGAGCACGGACGGGGCGGGGCGCACGTCGACGCGGCGCGGTTCCTCGGCCGCCGCAGCGGCGTCGGCGACGAGGTCGCCGAGCGGGCGCGGCCCGCCGGACCGCGCGCCGGGCTCGCTGCCGGACAGCAGGAGCAGGCTCTCGGTGTCGCGGCGCATGCGCCGGGCGGTGTCCTGCAGCTCCGGCAGGCCGGGCGGCTCGGGGTGGAGCTGCTCGGACTGCAGCCGTTCCAGTAGCCACAGCTGCCGGTCGAGCCGGGCCTGCAGTCGCCTCGCGACACCGGCGGCGGCGTCGTCGCGACCGCGGGTGTCGCCACGGTCGGCCGGGCCGGCATCCCAGCGGTCGGTGCCCGCGGCGGAGCCGAGGTGCCCGAGGTAGCCCGAGTCTCCCTCGTAACCCCTGTCCACCAGTCGGTCCTCTCCAACGGGTCGATGCGTCGCGCCGGTCTCGCCTCGACGCAGCGTGACGCCCTCACGCCGGGCAACGTTGCCGGATGCCCTCGGCGAGGCACGCTACCTCGCGGTGGGCCCCGTCCGACCACCAGCGCGGAGAGTGCGCTCAGGGCGCGGCTTCCTGCGACGGGCGGCCCGGACAGGTCCTGACCTGCGCCGGACGGCACGCACCGTAGCCCATTCGGGTGCCATCCGCCTACGGGTGGGTGATGAACGGCCGTCATGCGGCGGTCAAGTGGTAAGCGCACTCGCCACCGATGAGTTCGGCCTCCGTGGGAGGTCACAAGTCTGCGCCGGGCGTGTGGACGGCCGGCTGAACCAGACAGGCGAGGAGGAGTGCCATGACCGGAGTGCGGGTTCTGGTGGGCACGCGCAAGGGCGCGTTCGTGCTCACCGCCGACGGCACGCGGGAGCGCTGGGAGGTGCACGGGCCGCACTTCGCGGGCTGGGAGATCTACCACGTCGCGGGTTCGCCGGCCGACCCCGACCGGCTCTACGCGTCGCAGTCGGGCGGTTGGTTCGGGCAGATCGTGCAACGTTCCGACGACGGCGGCGCCACCTGGACGCCGGTGGGCAACGAGTTCGCCTACGCGGGTGTGCCCGGCACCCACCAGTGGTACGACGGCACGCCGCACCCGTGGGAGTTCGCCCGGGTGTGGCACCTCGAGCCGTCGGCCACCGACCCGGACACGGTGTTCGCCGGCGTCGAGGACGCGGCGCTCTTCCGCAGCACCGACGGCGGCGGCAGCTGGACCGAGGTGCGCGGCCTGCGCGAGCACGGCTCCGGGCCCAGCTGGCAGCCGGGCGCGGGCGGGATGTGCCTGCACACGATCGTCGTCGACCCGCGCGATCCGGCGCGGATGCACGTCGCGATCTCCGCGGCGGGCGTCTTCCGCACGGGCGACGGCGGCGCGTCGTGGGAGCCGGCGAACCGCGGGCTGCGGTCCGAGGGCATCCCCGACACCGACGCCGAGGTCGGGCACTGCGTCCACCACCTCGCCATGCACCCGGATCGCCCGGACACGCTCTACATGCAGAAGCACTGGGACGTGATGCGCAGCGACGACGCCGGGGCGCACTGGTACGACATCGGCGACGGCCTGCCCAGCGACTTCGGGTTCCCGATCGAGGTGCACGCGCACGAGCCGGACACCGTGTACGTCGTGCCGATCACCAGCGACTCCGTGCACTTCCCACCCGAGGGCAGGCTGCGGGTGTTCCGCAGCCGCGCCGGGGGCAACGAGTGGGAGCCGCTCGGCAAGGGGCTGCCGCAGGAGCACTGCTACGTCAACGTGCTGCGCGACGCGATGGCCGTCGACTCCCTCGACACGTGCGGCGTGTACCTCGGCACCACCGGCGGGCAGGTGTACGCCTCGGCCGACGCGGGCGACACGTGGGCCCCGATCGTCGCGAATCTGCCGGCGGTGCTGTCGGTGCAGGTCCAGACGCTGTCATGACCGTGAGAGTGAAGCTCCCGGCGCACCTGCGGAAGCTGGCCCAGGTGGACGGGGAGGTGCGGCTGGACGTGCCGGCGCCGGTCACCCAGCGGTCCGTGCTCGACGCCCTGGAGGCCCGCCACCCGGTGCTGCGCGGCACCATCCGCGACCACGGCACGCAGCGGCGGCGCGCCTTCGTGCGGTTCTTCGCCTGCGGGGAGGACCTCTCCCACGACGAGCCGGACGCCGAGCTCCCGGCCGACGTGGCGGCGGGCAGGGAACCGCTGCTGGTGGTGGGTGCGATGGCGGGCGGCTGAGGGCCCGCCGGGGCTACTCGAAGCGGCTCGGGTCGCCTGCACCGCGGCGGATGATCTCCGGTTCCTCGCCCGAGAAGTCGACGACCGTGGTGGGCTCGGTGCCGCACTCGCCGGAGTCGAGGATCGCGTCCACCGCGCCGTCGAGCCGCTCCTTGATCTCCCAGCCCTGGGTGAGGGGTTGCGGCTCGTCGGGCAGGAGCAGGGTGGACGACAGGAGCGGCTCGCCCAGCTCGGCGAGCAGCGCCTGCGCCACGGTGTGCTCGGGGATGCGGACCCCCACGGTCTTCTTCTTCGGGTGCAGCAGCCGCCGCGGCACCTCCTTGCTGGCCGGGAGGATGAACGTGTAGCTGCCCGGAGTGGCGGCCTTCACCGCCCGGAACACCGCGTTGCTGATGTGCACGAACTGCCCGAGCTGGGCGAAGTCGCTGCACACCAGCGTGAAGTGGTGCTTGTCGTCGAGGTGGCGGATCGACCGGATGCGGTCGATGCCGTCCCGCTCTCCGAGCTGGCAGCCCAGCGCGAAACAGGAGTCGGTGGGATAAGCGATCAGTCCGCCGTCGCGGACGACGTCGGCGACCTGACCGATCGCACGCCGCTGAGGATCGACCGGATGGACGTCGAAGTACCGCGCCATGAGGCGGAGCGTAGGACGATCAGTGCCTTCGCGTCAGATCGAAACGCGCGTCAGGCATCAACGGGTTTGTCGACCGTGACCTGATCGACCGTCCACGCCCTTGCCTGCTCGCTCATGGTGACGCCCAGTCCGGGACGCTCGGACAGGTGCATCCGGCCGTCGTGGATCTCCAGGCGTTCGGGGAAGAGCGGGTGGAGCCAGTCGAAGTGCTCCACCCACGGTTCGAGGGGGTAGGCGGCCGCGAGGTGCACGTGGATCTCCATCGCGAAGTGCGGCGCGAGCTGAAGGTTCCGGTGTTCGGCGAGGGTGGCGAGCTTGAGGAACTGGGTGATGCCGCCGATGCGGGGGGCGTCGGGTTGCAGGATGTCGACGGCGTCGTGGCGGATCAGCTCGGCGTGTTCGGCGACGCTGGTGAGCATCTCGCCGGACGCGATCGCGGTGTCGAGGGAGCGGGCGAGCGCGGCGTGGCCCTCGGCGTCGTAGGCGTCGAGCGGCTCCTCGATCCACACCAGGCCGAACTCCTCCAGGGCGCGCCCGACCCGCATCGCGGTGGGCCGGTCCCACTGCTGGTTGGCGTCCACCATGAGCGGTGCGTCGTCGCCGATGTGCTCGCGGACGGCGCGGACCCGGCGCAGGTCCTCGGCGCGGTCCGGCTGGCCGACCTTGATCTTGATGCCACCGACGCCGGACTCGAGGGTGCGGGTGGCGTTGTCGAGCACCTGCTCGATCGGCTCGTGCAGGAAGCCGCCCGAGGTGTTGTAGCAGCGCACGGAGTCGCGGTGGGCGCCGAGCAGCTTGGCCAGCGGCAGGCCGGCGCGCTTGGCCTTGAGGTCCCACAGCGCCACGTCGATCGCGGCGAGGGCCTGGGTGGCGGCGCCGCTGCGCCCGACGGAGGCGCCCGCCCAGACGAGCTTGGTCCACAGCCGGCCGATGTCGCTGGGGTCCTCCCCGATGAGGTCGGGCGCCACCTCGCGGGCGTGGGCGAACTGGGCCGGTCCCCCGGCCCGCTTCGAGTAGCTGAACCCCACGCCCTGGAGGCCCGCCTCCGTGGTGATCTCGGCGAAGAGGAAGGCGACCTCGGTCATCGGCCGCTGCCGGCCGGTGAGCACCTTGGCGTCGCTGATGCCGGTCGGCAGCGGCAGCGTCACCGACGACAGCGTGACCGAGCTGATCCGGTCGAGGACGGCGGAGGTCATGCTGCTCCTTCAACTAGCGGACGAGGCACGGGCGTTTGGGATCGAACTCCCAGCCCGGCACGAGGTACTGCATCGCCACGGCGTCGTCGCGCGCGCCCAGCCCGTGCTCGCGGTAGACCTCGTGCGCGGCGGCCAGGGCGTCCGGGTCGAGCTCGACGCCGAGGCCGGGGGTGTCCGGCACGGCGATCGCGCCGCCGGAGATCTGCAGCGGCGCGCGGGTGAGCGCCTGCCCGTCCTGCCAGATCCAGTGGGTGTCGAGCGCGGTGATCGGTCCGGGTGCGGCCGCGCCGACGTGGGCGAACATCGCGAGCGATACGTCGAAGTGGTTGTTCGAGTGCGAGCCCCAGGTGAGCCCGAAGCCGGCACAGAGCTGGGCGACGCGGACGGAGCCGCGCATGGTCCAGAAGTGGGGATCGGCGAGCGGGATGTCGACGGCGCCGGCCCGCACGGCGTGCGCGAGTTGCCGCCAGTCGGTCGCGACCATGTTGGTGGCGGTAGGGAGGCCGGTGGCGCGGCGGAACTCGGCCATCGTCTCCCGGCCGGAGAACGCGCCTTCGGCGCCGACGGGGTCCTCGGCGTAGGCGAGCACGCCGGAGAGGTCCCGGCACAGCTCCACGGCCTCGGCGAGGGGCCACGCGCCGTTCGGGTCGAGGGTGATGCGCGCGTCCGGGAAGCGGGCGGCCAGCGCGCGCACGGCGGCGATCTCCTCCTCGCCCGTCAGCACGCCACCTTTCAGCTTGAAGTCGGCGAACCCGTACCGGGCCTGTGCCGCCTCGGCGAGCGCCACCACGTCCTTCGGGGTGAGCGCGGGTTCGCGGCGCAGCCGCTCCCAGTCGTCGGCCGGGTGCTCCTCGGCCACGTACGGCAGGTCGGTGGCGCGCCGGTCGCCGACGTAGAAGAGGTAGCCGAGGACGGGGACCTCGGCGCGCTGCTGCCCCTCGCCGAGCAGCTCGGCCACCGGCACGCCGAGGTGCTGGCCCAGCAGGTCGAGGAGGGCCGACTCGAGTGCTGTGACGGCGTGGATCGTGGTGCGCTGGTCGAAGGTCTGCAGACCGCGCCCGCCGGCGTCCCGGTCGGCGAAGGACTCGGCCGCCGACCGCAGCAGCGACCCCGCCCGGGCCACCGGCTTCCCGACGAGCAGCTCCGCGGCGTCGGCGATCGTCTGTCGGATCCCCTCGCCGCCGGGCGCCTCGCCGACGCCCGTGCGGCCCGCGCTGTCGGTGACGATCGCGATCGTGCGCGTGAAGAACGGGCCGTGCGCGCCGCTCAGGTTGAGCAGCATGCTGTCGTGCCCGGCTACGGGCACGACCTCCACCCGCGCGACGGTCGGGCTCAACGCTCGGCCTCGCTGGCGCTCGGCCGGCGCTTCGCGCAGGCACTGTGACACTCGTCGCTCGCTAACGCTCGCTCCCCCATGTCAGGCGACCTTCTGCACCAGGGTCGCCAGCTCGGCGCGCTCGTCCTCGGTGAGGTCGGTGAGCGGCGGGCGCACGCGGCCCCCGTCGCGGCCCACCGCCGTCAGGCCCGCCTTGATGATCGACACCGCGTACCCCTTCCCGCGGTCGCGGATGTCGAGGTACGGGAGCACGAACTCGCTCAGCAGGCGGTAGACCGTCTCCCGGTCCTGCTGGCGCACCGCGGCGTAGAAGCGCAGCGCGAACTCGGGCAGGAAGTTGTAGAGCGCCGAGGAGTAGGTGCTCACGCCCAGCTGCAGCAGCGGCAGCGCGAACGTCTCGGCGGTGGGCAGGCCGCCGATGTAGGTCAGCCGGTCGCCCAGCCGGGCGTAGATGCGGGTGAGCCGCTCGATGTCGCCGACGCCGTCCTTGAACCCGACCAGGTTCGGGTTGCGCTCGGCGAGCGCCGCGACGGTGACGTCGGTGAGCACGGCGTTGGCCCGGCTGTAGACGATCACGCCGAGGTCGGTGGCCCGGCACACGGCGCTGACGTGCTCGGCGAGGCCGGCCTGGCCCGCCTCGGTGAGGTAGGGCGGGAACAGCAGCACGCCGGACGCGCCCGCGTCCTGCGCGGCCTTCGCCTGCGCCACCGCGAGCGCCGTGCCCCCGGTGGCCGGTGCCACGACGGGCACGCGGTCCCCCACCTCGTCGACGGCCGTGCGCACGACCTGGTCGACCTCGGGCGGGGTGAGCGAGAAGCCCTCCCCCGTGCCGCCCGCGGCGAACAGGCCCGCGACGTCGAACCCGGCCTGCCAGGCCAGGTGCTCCCGGTACCGGGGCTCGTCGAACTGGAGGTCGGCGTCGAAGTGGGTCACCGGGAAGGACAGCAGGCCGGACCGGAGCCGGTCGGCGAGCACATCCGGGGGCAGCAGCGTCACGCGGTCACCGTAAGAACACGAACGATGCATGTCCAAGAGCAGTTCCGCATGGAGCGATACCGATCAGGCATCAGGACCGGACCGCATGGCCTTCGAGGACATCCAGCACCCGCCGCAGCGCCGGGTTGGCCGACGCCCGGGCCCACAGCAGGTGCAGCTCCGCGGGTTCCGGAACGGGCGTGGCCAGCCGCACGAAGCCGACGCCCTCGATCGGCAGCCGCGTGGCCGACGCCGGCACGAACGCGATGCCGCGGTCCGCGGCGACCAGCCACAGCATCGTGAGCACCTGGCTCACGCTGTGGACGATGTCCTCCTGCGGGATCGGCACGACGCCGGCGATCAGGTCGTAGAAGTAGCGCGCCCTCGTCGGCGAGTGCATGACGACCGGCTCGCCGACGAGATCGGCCGCGGTGGCGTCGCGATCGAGCTCGAGCAGCCGGTGACCGGCCGGCGCCGCGACGAGCATCGACTCCCGGTGCAGCAGCCGGGAGTCGAACGTGTCGCGGTCGAACGGCGGGCGGGCGAGACCGAGGTCGATCTCCCGGTTGGCCAGCGCCGCCACCTGCTCGCGGGTGACCATCTCGGCGAGGTCGACGTCGACGTCGGGCAGCTGCCGGCCGAGCTCGTTGAGCAGCTGCCCGAGGATGCCGTAGGTGGATGCGGCGGTGAACCCGATGCGCACCACGCCGCTGGTGCCCGACGAGACGCGCCGGGCGAGATCCGGGGCCGCGTCGGCGAGCGCGAGCAGCCGCCGCGCCTCGGTGAGGAACACCCGGCCGGCCGCCGTCAGGTTGACCCGGCGGTTGTCGCGCACGAGGAGCTGCGCCCCGATGGCGCGCTCCAGCTTCTGGATCTGCCGCGAGAGCGGCGGCTGGGTCATCTTCAGCCGCGCGGCGGCCCGGCCGAAGTGCAGCTCGTCGGCGACGGCCACGAACCCGCGCAGCTGCTCGAGCGTGTAGGCCATGCACGAACGGTATCAATCCATGCCACATGGGATTTGGACAGGCATGACCGACGTTCCTAGGCTGCCCCGGCAAGGGTTAGCGCCCCGTCCAGGGAGGTCGGTGCGTGTATCGGCGGATCCAGGCGTTCGCTGGCAAGGCGGAGGAAGGCCCGTGTACCGGGCGTACTCAGGCCTTCCGACAACGCAGCCAGCGGGCGGCTGGGCCGCCGAGATGCGTGCCGACCCCCCTGGACGGGGCGCTCGGCTTCTCGAAGGGGAGAACGACATGACCAGGACAGTCGGCGCGCGCCGCTGGCCCGCGCTCGCCCTCGCTCTGACAGTCGGCGCAGCGCTCACCGCCTGCGGCGGCAACCTCGGCTCGGGTGGCTCCGGAAGCGCGGAGGAGTTCCCGGGCGGCGACCCGGTCACCATCTTCGTCGGCGCAGACCCCGGCGGCAGCACCGACCTGATCGCCCGCGCGCTCGCCGAGCCGGCGTCCGACGACCTCGGCGTGCCGGTCGTCGTCGAGAACAAGCCCGGCGCCAACGGCGCGCTCGCCGCCCAGGAGCTGGCGTCGGCCGCGCCCGACGGGCACAAGCTGATGATCTTCAACGGCAGCCTCGCCTACATCACGCCGCTGGCCGTCTCTCCCGAGGAGGCCGTCGACGTCACCGACTACGAGATCGTCACCGGTGTCTCCCAGGACGACTACGTCCTCGTCACCGCGGCCGGCTCCGGCGTCCGCACCGTCCAGGACCTCGTGAACCTGGGCCGGCCGGTCACCTACGGCACCACCGGCGTCGGCACCGGCAGCCAGCTCTCGCAGGCGCTGCTGTTCGGCCAGGCCGGCGTGCCGTCGAGCGCCGTGCCCTTCGACGGCGGCTCGCCCACGCTCACCGCCGTGCTCGGCGGCCAGGTCGACGTCGGGTCGATCCAGCTCGGCGAGGCCGTCGAGCAGATCGAGGCCGGGACGCTCACGCCGATCGTCACGTTCGCCCGGGAGCGGCCGTCCTACCTGCCCGACACGCCCACCGCGGTGGAGGCGGGCTACGACGTGCCCGTGCAGCAGTCGCGGGCGGTGGCCGCGCCGAAGGGCACCCCGCCCGCGGTGCTCGACCGGCTGCGCGCGGCGTTCCAGAAGGCGTTCGCCGCCGAGGCCTACCAGCAGTTCAACACCGACAACCAGCTCACCCCGAACGAGGTCGGCGGCGACGAGCTGCGCGAGCAGTGGACCGGCAGCCTCGACAGCTACCGTCGCGTCACCGAGCAGTACGGCATCGACCTGGGCGGAGAGTCGTGACCCCCGACGCGGCCCCCCGCGGGGCCGCCGCCGACGGCACACCGGAGCCGGACCCGGACGTCGTGGACGCGACCGAGGCCCCACCCGCGCGGCTCGCGGACGCCGTGCACGCGCTGGAGGAGGCCGAGCACGAGTTCCGGCCACCGGTCGCCGGGCGGCTGACCGACGTCCTCGTCGGGGTCGCGGTGGTGGGGCTCGCGGTGGCCGCGCTGCTCGGGTCGCTGGCCCTCGGCGTGGGCAGCTCCCGCGCCCCCGGCACCGGCACGTGGCCGCTCCTCGTGAGCGGCGCGCTCGCCGTCCTCGGGATCGCGCTGCTCGCGTTGACCGGGCGGACCCACGACGCGGAACGGTTCACCCGCGCCACGTGGCTGGTGCTCGCGGGCCTCGCCACGATGGTCGTCTTCGTCGCGGTCATCGAGGTGATCGGCTTCGAGATCCCGGCGGCGCTGCTCATGTTCGTCTGGCTGAGGTTCCTCGGACGCGAGTCCTGGCGGAGCTCGGTGATCACCAGCATCGCCGTGGTGCTCGCGTTCTACATCGTCTTCGTCGGGCTCCTCTCCGTCCCGATCCCGCACATGTTCTAGGGAGCCCGATGTGGACCTGACTCCGGTGCTCGAGGGCTTCAGCGTCGTGCTGGAGCCGACCAACCTGCTGTTCTGCCTGATCGGCGTGGTCATCGGCATGCTGATCGGGGTGCTGCCCGGGCTCGGTCCGGCAGCCACGATCGCGATCCTGCTGCCGATCACCTTCGGCCTCGAACCGGTCACCGCGATCATCATGCTCGCCGGCATCTTCTACGGCGCCCAGTACGGCGGCACGATCACCTCGGTGCTCCTGCGGCTGCCCGGCGAGGCGTCCTCGGTGGTCACCGTGTTCGATGGGCACGCGCTCGCCCGCCAGGGCCGCGCCGGCACCGCGCTGGGCATCGCCGCGATCGGGTCGTTCATCGGCGGCACGGTGTCGATCGTGGCGCTGTCGGTGCTCGCGCCGGTGGTCGCGAGCTTCGCGCTCGACTTCGGGCCGCCGGAGTACACCGCGCTCGCGCTGCTCGGCATCCTGCTCGTCGCCACGGTCAGCAGCGGCCACCGGGTCAAGGCCCTCGTCGCCGCCTGCGTCGGGCTCCTGCTCGCCACCGTGGGCCGCGACGGCTTCACCGGCGCCGAGCGGTTCACGTTCGAGAACCTGTCGCTCGCCGACGGCATCGACTTCGTGCCGATCGCGATGGGCCTGTTCGGCCTCGGGGAGATCCTCTACAACCTCGAGGAGCGCCACCGCGCGGTGCAGCCCCCGAAGCGCGTCGCGGACGTCTGGCCGTCCCGCGCCGACCTGCGCGCGTCGTCCGGGGCCATCGGCCGCGGTTCGGTGATCGGCTTCGTGCTCGGGGTGCTGCCGGGCGGCGGCGCCACGATCGCCTCGCTCGCCGCGTACGGCCTCGAGAAACGCCGCGCGAAGCAGCCGGAACGCTTCGGGAAGGGCGCGGTGGAGGGCGTCGCGGCGCCGGAGACCGCCAACAACGCGGCCGCCACCTCGTCGTTCATCCCGCTGCTGACGCTCGGCATCCCGGCGAACGCCACGATGGCGGTGATCTTCGGGGCGCTGCTCATCCAGGGCGTGAGCCCCGGGCCCCAGCTGGTCTCCCAGAACCCGGAGCTCTTCTGGGGCGTGATCAACTCGATGTATGTGGGCAACATCCTGCTGCTGATCATGAGCATCCCGCTGGTCGGCCTCTTCGTGCGGATCCTGCGCGTGCGGGCCACCGTCCTCGCGCCGATCACCGTGCTGATCACCCTCATCGGCGTCTACACCGTGGGCAACGACGTCTTCGACATCGTGCTGGTGATCGTCTTCGGCGCACTCGGCTACCTGATGAAGAAGCTCGGGTTCGAGCCCGGGCCGCTCGTGCTCGCGTTCGTGCTCGGCTCGCTGCTCGAGGACTCCCTGCGCCGGTCGCTGATCATCTTCGAGGGCGACCCCAGCGGGTTCGTCACCCGCCCGATCTCCGGCACCCTGCTCGCCGCGTTCGCCGTGGTCGCCCTCCTCCCGCTGGTGCGGGCCGCGCTCGCGCGGCGCCGGTCCGATTCGAAGGAGCTCGTATGACGGTCCTGGTCGGCTTCGTCCCCACGGCGGCGGGCGAGGTGGCGTTCGCTGCCGGCCTCGACGAGGCCCGCCGGCGCGGCGAGGACCTCCTGGTGTTCAACTCCCCGCGCGGCGGGGCGCCGGTGAGCACCGACGTCGCCCCACCCGAGGTCATCGAAGGCCTCACGGCGCGCGCCGACGCCGCCGGCGTCCGGCTCACGCTCGTGCAGGACGCGCACCGCGGCGACCTGGCCGACGAGGTGCTCCGAGCCGCCGACGACGCCGACGCCTCGGTGATCGTCATCGGCCTGCGCCGCCGCTCCCCCGTGGGCAAGCTCATCCTGGGCAGCAGCGCGCAGCGGATCCTGCTGGAGGCCGAACGCCCGGTGCTCGCGGTGAAGCCCTAGCCGGGTGGGTCGGGGCTAGCGTGCCGTGGCGGCCACCCGCAGCCCGAGGCCGATGAGGACGGTGCCGCTCACCGCCTCCAGCCGCGCCCGGATCCGCGGCCTGCGGAACCAGCCGCCCGCCCGCGCCACCCCGGCCGCGAGCGTCAGGTAGAAGGCGGTCTCCAGCACGACCTGCAGCGCGGCGAGCACAGCGGTGGTCGCGAACAGCGGTCGGTCGGCGGGCACGAACTGCGGGTAGAACGCGATCATGAACACGGCGGCCTTCGGGTTGGCGAGCATGACGACGAACCCCTCGCCGAACGCCGCCCACCCCCGGGCCCGCGACACCGGGGCGAGCTCCGGCACCTCCCCGCCGGCCTCGCGACGCTGCCGCCACGCCGCCCGCCAGGCGCGCGCCCCCAGGACGATCAGGAACGCCGCCCCGACGACCCGCAGCACGAGGTAGGCGATCTCCGAAGCCGCCACCAGCGCGGCGAACCCCGCGGCGGCGAGCAGCGCCCACACGTACAGCCCCGCCTCGAGCCCGAGCACGGTGGGCACGGCGCCGCGGAACCCCCGCAGCGCCGCCCGCCGCAGGATCAGCGCCATCGCCGGCCCCGGCGACGCCGAGATCAGGAATACCGCGACGACGAACGCGGGCAGCGAGGCGACGAGATCCACACGGCGACACTCCCACCCCCCACCCCCTCCCGCACCCCCTTTCCGCCGACGCACCCCGTCGACGGGTCGCGTCGGCGAACACGAGGTGCGTCAGCGAACACGGGGGGCGTGAGCAGCCACGGGATGCGCCGACGCGTCGGGCCGGGCGGCACACCGGCGGCGGCCGCGACCGCTGCTCACGCACCCCCACCCCGCCCACGCACCCCGTCGACCCGTCGCGCAAAACCGAGACGGGGTGCGCGAGCCGACACGGGGGGCGGCAGCCGAACCGCGCCCGCGGACAGCCGAGGCCCGCTACTCACGCAGTCCGATTTCGCCCACGCACCCCCACCCCGCCCACACACCCCGTCGACGGGTCGCGTCGGCGGACACGGGGAGCGCGAGCCGACACAGGGGGCGCCAGCCGAACCGCGCCCGCGGACGGCCGAGGCCCCCTGCTCACGCAGTCCGATTTCGCCCACGCACCCCCACCCCGCCCACGCACCCCGTCGACGGGTCGCGTCGGCGAAGACGGGGGGCGTCGGCCGACAGGGGGTGCGTGAACGCCCGCGGGGACGCTGCGCGTGGGTCAGGCGGTGCTCGTCCGGGCGGGTGGGACGCAGAAGTCCAGGTCGCAGCCTTGGTCTGCGCCGAGCACCCGCTCGTGGAAGAGGCGGCCGTATCCGGTGGCGGGGCCGGGTGGGGGTGGTGGGAGCGCGGCGCGGCGGCGGGCCAGCTCGGTGTCGTCGACGAGCAGGTCGAGGCGGGCGTCGCGCACCGAGAGCCGGATGCGGTCGCCGGTGTGCACCAGCGCGAGCGGACCGCCGACGGCGGCCTCCGGCGTGACGTGCAGGACGATCGTGCCGTAGGCGGTGCCGCTCATCCGGGCGTCGGAGATGCGCACCATGTCCTTGACGCCGGTGCGGGCGAGCTTCCCCGGGATCGGCAGGTAGCCGGCCTCGGGCATTCCGGCGCCGCGTGGCCCGGCGTTCTGCAGGACGAGCACGTCGTCGGGCTCGACGTCGAGGTGGGGGTCGTCGATGCGGGCGGCCAGGTCCTCCAGCGAGGTGAACACGACGGCCCGGCCGGTGGTCTCGAACAGCGCGGGGTCGGCGGCCGAGCGCTTGATCACCGCGCCCTGCGGCGCGAGGGACCCGCTCAGCCAGACGAGCCCGCCCACGGGTCGCGCCGGGTCGGCGAGCGGGCGGACCACGGACCGGTCGACCCAGCGGGGGCCTTCCCCGAGGACGTCGCCGAGCGTCTTTCCCGTGACGGTCGGGGCGGACAGGTCGAGCAGGTCCCGCAGCTCGTGCAGCACGGCGGCCAGCCCGCCACTCGCGTGCAGGTCCTCCATGTAGTGATCGCCGGTGGGCTTGAGCTCCACGAGGACCGGGGTGGTGTCGCTCAGGGCGTTGAGCTCGTCCGGGTCGATGCGCAGCCCGAGGCGTCCGGCCACCGCGGTGAGGTGGACGAGCGCGTTCGTCGAGCCGCCGATCGCGAGCAGCACGCGCAGCGCGTTGCGCACCGACGCCGGCGTGACCACCTGCTCCGGTGTGCGCCCGGCGCGGGCGATCTCCACGGCGGCGGCGCCGGTGGCCTCACCGACCCGCAGCCGGTCGGCGTGCACGGCGGGAGCGCTGGCGCTGCCGGGCAGGGCCAGCCCCAACGCTTCGACGACGCAGGCCATCGTGCTGGCGGTGCCCATCACCGCGCAGGTTCCGGCCGTGGTGGCGAGGTTGGTCTCGACCTCGGCGATCTCGGTGTCGTCGACCTCGCCCGCCCGGTACCGGGCCCAGAAGCGGCGGCAGTCGGTGCAGGCGCCCAGGCGTTCGCCGTGGTAGCGCCCGGTGGACATCGGCCCGGTGACCAGCTGGATCGCCGGACGCCCTGCGGAGAACGCGCCCATCAGCTGGGCCGGCACGGTCTTGTCGCAGCCGCCGACCAGCACGACGGCGTCCATCGGCTGGGCCCGCACCATCTCCTCGACGTCCATCGCCATGAGGTTGCGGAACACCATCGAGGTGGGCGTCAGGAAGCTCTCCCCCAGCGAGACGGTCGGGAACTGCATCGGCAGCCCGCCCGCCGCGAGCACCCCGCGCTCGACGGACGTCACCAGCTCCGGCATCGCCCGGTGGCAGGGGTTGAAGTCGCTCGCGGACGTCGCGATCCCGATCACGGGCCGCTCGAGCGACTCCGGGGAGCGCCCGCTCGCGTGCAGGAAGCTGCGGCGCAGGAACCGCGAGAACTCGACGTCCCCGTAGTTCGCGAAGCCCCGGTCGAGACCGTTCACGAACCGACCCGGTCGGGCAGCGCGTGCGGCGTGTGACGCAGGTGCTCGAGGAGCACGCCGAGCAAGGGCTCCGGGGCGAGGGCGGCCGGTGGCCGGACCGCCGGCGCGGCGATCAGCCCGCGGTGCACGAAGCTGTGCTTGCGCAGGGAGAGCGCGATGCCGGCCTGGAACTCGAAGTTGACCAGTGGCAGGTAGTCGCGCCACACCTCGCGCGCGGCGGCGAACCCGCCGTCGCGGAACGCGCCCACGCACGCGATCAGGCCCTCGGGCACCGAGAAGCCGGTCATCGCGCCGGCGGAACCGACGGCGAGCTCGTCGAGCAGGCCGGTGCCGCCGAGCCCACCGAACACCGGCACGTCCAGCCCTGCCACCAGCGTGGCGACGGCGGGCGGGCTCGGCGCCGACTCCGACTTCACGGCCACCGCGGCCGGAATCCGCCGCACGGCCGAGACCAGGTCGGCGGTGGCGATCGACACCCCGCTCACCACGGGGTAGTCCTGCACGACGATCCCCTGCCCGGTGCGCTCGGCGACCGCGGTGACCTGGGCGACCACGGCGTCCGGGTCGGGCGAGCCCACCTGCACCATCAGCCCGGCCGGCGGGCGGTCCAGCACGTCGAGCACGTTCGCGGCCTCGGCGCAGGCCGCCTCGGCGTCCAGCGCGGACAGCCCGATCACCATCGGGAGGTCCGCGGCCGCCGCGGCGACCGTGCGCACGACGGTGCGCCGCTCGTCCGGGGTGAGCCGCGCCGCCTCCCCGAACACGCCGAGCGCGGTGAGCCCGGTGGCCCCGATGCGGACGTAGTGCTCAACCTGCCGGGCCAGGGACTCGGTGTCGACCGCGGAGCCGTCCGAGGTCAGCGGCGTCGCGAGGACCCCCCACACCCCGGGTGCGAGCTTCTCGACTGTCACGTAGTCTCCCCTTCGTCGTTACTGCGGTGGCCACGGTGTAGGCCTCCAGACTCTCCGTACCCCCCTCGCGGCCGTATCCCGACAGGTGCACCCCACCGAACGGGGACGCGGTGGACGCGAGCGCGGTGTCGTTCACCCCGATCATGCCGACATCCAGCCCGGCGATCACGGTGTCGGCCCGGGCGAGGTCGGAGGTGAACACGTAGGCGGCGAGGCCGTAGGGCACGTCGCCGGCCCGGGCCAGGCCCTCGTCGAGGTCGGTGAACCGCAGCACCGGCAGGATCGGGCCGAACGGCTCCTCCCGCAGGAGCGCGGCGCCGGCCGGGACGTCGGTGAGGACGGTGGGTGGGTAGAACCACCCGGGCCCGTCGGGGGTCTGCCCACCGCACCGCACAGTGGCGCCGTCGGCCGCCGCCTTGTCGACGAGGTCGGCGACGGCGGCCCGCCGCCGGGCGTTGGCGAGGGGCCCGACGTCGGTGCCGGGATCGGCGCCCGGGCCGACCCGCAGCTCGGCCACCCGCTCCATGACGGCGGCGACGAACCGGTCGTGCACACCGTCCTGGACGAAGATCCGGCTCGGCGAGACGCAGACCTGCCCGGCGTTGCGGAACTTCGCCCGCACCACGGTGGCGGCGGCCCGGTCCACGGCGGCGTCGTCGAGGTCGTCGAGCACCAGCACCGGCGCGTGCCCGCCGAGTTCGAGCGTGAGCGGCTGCAGGTGCGTGGCCGACAGGCGCACCAGCTCCTGCCCCACCGGCACCGACCCGGTCAGCGTGATCTTCGCGATGGTCGGCGACCCGATGAGCCGGGTGCTGACCCGCGGCGGGTGGCCGGTGATCAGGTTGACCACCCCGTCCGGCACGCCGGCGTCCTGCAGCGCCGCCACCAGCGCCATCGCCGTGCGTGGCGCCTCCACGGCCGGGCACAGCACGATGCTGCACCCGTACGCGACGGCCGGCGCGAGCTTGCGGGCGGGCAGCGAGGCCGGGAAGTTCCAGGCGGTGAAGGCCGCGACCGGACCGACCGGCCGCCGCTCCACCCAGGACCGGCGGCCGGGCTCGGTGGCGAGCACCCGTCCGTAGGAGCGCACGGCCTCACCGGCGAACCACCCGAAGTAGTCGGCCGCCTGCCGCACCTCTGCCCGTGCCTCCGCGAGCGGCTTGCCCTGCTCCTGCGTCAGGACGGCGGCGATGCCGTCCTCGCGCTCGAGCACCAGCCCGGCCGCCCGCTGGAGGACGGCCGCGCGCTCCGCGGGCGCGGCGCGCCGCCAGGTGGCGAACCCGGCGGCCGCCGCGGCGAGCACGTCGTCGAGGTCACCGTCCGACGCGTCGGGCACGCGGGCGACCACCTGCCCGGTGGCCGGGTCGTGGACGTCGATCGTGCGCCCGTCGGACGCGGCGCGCCATGTCCCGCCGATCAGCAGCTGGTCGGGCACGTCAGGCCTTCTCCGCGGCAGGGGTGAGCACGATCAGGCTGAGCGCGGGCAGTGGCAGCTCCACCCGCAGGTCCAGACCGCCGTCCCCGACGTTCCGGGTGACGTCGTCGGCGAACCGCTCCAGGCCCTGCCGGTCGGCGATCGTCGCCAGCTGCTCCGGTGTCGGGTCCTGGGGCGCGCCGAGGTCCTGCCAGACGGTGTGGCTGTTGCTGTGGCCCTGGTCGATCCGCCAGTGCGCGACCGTCCACTCCCCTGCCGCCAGCCCGCTGACGGAGAGCTCCACGGGGGTGGCGGCGTCGTCGGCCGCGTACTGGTCGTCGGCGTGCCGCCACACCAGCACGGCCACGCGCCCGTCGGCGGTGGCGCGGGAGGCCAGGACGTCCACCTCCTCCGGGAGGCCGGACCCGAGCGCGGGCAGGTCGTCGGTGGCCGCGGCGGCGTCCGACGTGGCGCCGATCCGGCGGTCGCCCAGGTGCGCGAACGCGCGGTAGGCGTTCATCAACGGCTTCTCGATGCCCGACGCGGTGACGAAACTGCGGGTGCCCTCGAAGTAGCGCTCCCCCTCCATCGAGAAGCTCCACGTCGTGGCCTCGGCCACCTGGGCGGTGTGCTGCTCGTTCAGGTCGAGGACCTTCTTCATCAACTTGGCCTGGAACACCGGGTAGTACTCGGTGTTGCGGTAGGCGAAGTTCGGGTTGTCGTACACGCCCCAGTGCGCGGGCACCGACGCGTCGCACTCGTCGACGATCGCGGGCAGGCCGGTGTACTGCGGGAACTCCTCGATCACCGCGAGCGCGCGGTCGATCTCGCGCAGCATCTTCACCGTCGACGGCGACTGCTGCTCCGGCGCCGGGGCGCCGATCGGGCCGTAGGTGCGCCACGGCGTGAAGTGCGACCCCTTGGTGTGGAACGAGATGAAGTCCAGCGGCAGGTCCCGCTCCGCGCAGGCGGCGAGGAAGCCGCGCAGGAACACCGCGCCGGCGTCGCCACCGGTGACGGTGGGCCCGCCGACCTTCGCCTCGGGCAGCACGCCGCGCACCGCGGCGGCCGTCACCGCGTACAGCTCGTGGAACTCCTCGGGCGTGCCGCGCCAGTAGGAGATGTCCGGCTCGTTCCACAGCTCCCACAGCCAGTGCGACACCTCCTCGGCGCCGTAGCGGTCCCGGCAGTGGGCTCGACGAGCGCCGCGACCAGCCCGCCCCACTTCGCGTAGTCCTTCGGCGGGTAGGACCACCAGCCGGCCTCGTACTCGCTGTACAGGGTGGGGCTGGGGGTGAACGCGAAGTCGGCCTTCGCCCGCTCCTCCGGCACCAGCGCCCGCGGGGTGAACGCCAGCTCGACCAGCGGGTGGTGCCCGGCGGCGACGATGGTGTCGTAGGTCTGGTCGGCGATCGTGAAGTCGTAGAACGGGTTGCCGTCGGCGTCCTCGTGGTAGACGTTGCCCGCGCCCCAGTGCGGCAGCCCGAGGCCGGTGCCGCTGTTGAAGATGTAGTGCGGCCGCACGTGGTAGGCGGTCTCGGCGAACGCGCCGATCGTCTTCAGCGTCCGCGTGCCCTGAGGCGTGTAGGTCCAGTTGATCTCGTCGTACCCGAGGCTCGTCCACGGCCGCGGCAAGGCGCCCCGGTCGTCGCGCGCGTCCACCCGGACCACGGCCGCCCGCACGTGCGGGGCGTCCGGGTCCGACGGTGCGTGGCGCAGCGCCTGCACCGCGCTGGACGAGCTGTTCTGGTCGGTCTGGGTCATCTCGACCTTTCTCCTCAGGGTCAGGCGTAGACGTAGTCGGTGGCGGGCTGCCAGTCCGGGAAGGCGAAGTCGTCGGCGGAGACCTGGGCGCCCTCGGCGATGGCCTTCTGCAGCGCGCTCTCCCGGTCGGCGGTCCAGGCGTCGCTGAGCTGGCGCAGGGCGGCACGCAGGTCGGGGATGTTGCCCCCGAGGTAGCCCTGGACGATGTCACCGAGGTTGGGGCTGATCGGTGTCTGCTGCGCCTGGACGGCGGCGTACGCCGGGTTGCGCACGACGGCCTCCGGCATCCGCTTCACCTGCTCCTCGAAGAACCGGACCACCTGCCGGTAGGGCTCGATGACGTCGGCGGTCCCGACGATCTCGAGGTTCATCGGGGGCTGGTCCATACCAGCGGCGAGGCCCGCCTGGTACTCGGGCGTGGTGAAGGAGCTGACCAGCGCCGTCGCGTGCTCGGCGTCCTTGGTGCCGCCGGCCACGAAGATCTGCGAGGCGGGCGCCCCGCGGTAGACGACGGGTGCCGTGCCGGCCTCGGGGGTGAGGATGGGGCCCACCGCCATGGTGGGCACGAACTCCGGGTTGATGGCCTTGACCCCGCCGGCGCACCACGGCCCGTCCGGGAAGAAGCCCGCGGAACCCGCCGCCCACCGGGTGCGCGCGTTGGCCACCGTGAAGTTGATGGCGCCGGGGATGATCAGGCCGGTGTCGTTCAGCTCCTTCCAGAACTCGATGGCCGTGACGTACGCGTCGTGGTGGTAGGCGTACTCGCCGGTGGCGAACAGCAGCCCCTCGAACCCGGGGAAGCCGGCGGCACACGCCATGTCGTTGATCTGCTCACCCATGCGCGACTTCCCACCGAGCGCCAGCATCATCGGCGCGGTGCCGCTCGCCGCGATCCGCCTGAGGGCGTCGCGGTAGGCGTCGTAGCCGGTGGGCGGGTTGGCGGGGTCGATCCCCGCCGCGGCGACGATGTCCCGGTTGAACCAGGTGGCGGCGGCGTACTGGCGGAAGGCGAACAGCGGCAGCCCGTACACCTTGCCGTCGAGGTTGGTGATCCCCTCGGTGAGAGATCCTTCCGGCAGCCGGGCCTTCACCTCGTCGGAGAGGGCCAGCTCGTGCACCCAGTTCTCCCGCACCAGCGCGGCGAGCGGGATGTCCAGGATGTTGGTGTAGACGTCCGGCAGCTGCTTGCTCTGGTTGGCCAGCTGCAGCGCCTCCGTCGCCCGGCTCACGTCGTTGTAGGTGTAGTCGACGGACACACCCAGGGCCTGGGACTGGCTCTCGGCCCAGTCCTTGTGGAAGTTCTGCAGGGCGCTGTAGTGGTCCCACCACTGCAGCCCGCCGCCTCCCGACGAGCCGCCCGATCCACCGCCGCACGCGGCGAGGAAGGTCGTCGCAGCAAGGGCGCCACCGGCGCCGAGGAACGATCGGCGGCTGATTCGGGACATCTCACTTCTCCTCTTCGAGAGGTGGGGGCGAAGCTCAGGATTTGACGGCACCGGCGATGCCTTCGACGAAGTAGCGCTGCAGGAACAGGAACAGCACCACGATGGGGACGATCGAGATGACGCCTGCCGCGGCCATCCCCGACCAGTCGGTGGCGTTCTCCCCCACGAACGCCTGCATCCCCACGCTGAGGGTGCGCAGTTCCGGACTGCTGAACGAGAAGACCAGTGGCAGGAAGAAGGCGTTCCAGGTGGCCAGGAACGTCAACAGGGCGACCGTGGCCGTGACCGGCATCGACAACGGCAGCATGATGGTCCAGAAGACCCGGAAGAACCCGGCGCCATCCATGATCGCCGCTTCCTCCAGCTCCTTCGGGAGCTGCCGGAAGTAGCCGGCGTAGATCAGGATGAAGGCCACGTTCGCCGCGCCGCCGAGGGCGAGGATCATCCCGGCGAGCGAGTTGAGGACGCCCAGCTCCATCGACAGCTTGACGATCGGGATGATCGTGTACCCGGTCGGGACGAACAGGGTGGCGACCAGGATCCCGACGATGATCCGCGACCCCGGGAACCGGTACCGGCCCAGCACGTACCCGCACAGCGCGCAGCGCACGACGACGATGGCGACCGTCGCGAACGTCACGATCACCGTGTTCAGCATGTAGCGACCGAAGCCGGCGTCGTCCCAGGCCCGGGAGTAGTTCTCCCAGTCGAACTCCTCGGGCCACAGGCTCGTGCCGCTGCTGAACACCTCGGTGGAGCTCTTCACCGAGGCCGACACCATCCACAGGAAGGGGTAGATCCACAGCAGCGCGAGGAGCGCGAGCAGTGCGACCGCCCCCCACCACGGGAGCCGCCGGAACCGGTCCCGCAGGCTGCGCGGGCGGCGAGCGGGCGGCGCCGCCGGCGGGGGCGTCGTGGCCGTGTCCGTGTCCGTGGCCGTCGTCCTGGTGCTCATCGCGTCGTCTCCGCCCTCAGCCGCCGCGCGGCGTACACCGCCCACAGCTGGAAGAACCCGAACAGCATCACGAACAGGCCGAACAGCACCGCGGCCGCCGACGCGAACCCCAGCTGGGGGATCGAGGCGGCGAAGGCCCACCGGTAGATGTAGATCTCGATGACCTCGGTGCCGAAGAACGGCCCACCGCCCGTCATCGACTGCATCAGGTCGAAGGCACGGAACGTGTCCTCGATCGTCAGCACGGTGATGATCAGCAGGAAGGGCATCAGCAGCGGCAGCGTGATGTGCCGGAACGTCTGCACGGCGGACGACCCGTCGATCGTCGCCGCCTCGTAGAGGTCCCGGGGGATCGTCTGCAGGGCGGCCAGCCAGTAGATCATCGTGACCCCGAAGAACTTCCAGACGTAGACCGCCGAGACGGTCAGCAGGGCGATCCCCGAGTCACCGAGGAAGTTGATCCCCCGCGACTGCCCGAGTTCCGCAAGGGCGGCGTTGATGGGCCCGCTCGCGGGATCGAAGATGAACTGCATGACGACCCCGACGATCGCCGTCGTGGTCACCACCGGCAGGAAGTAGACCGTGCGGAAGAGCGCGGCGAACGGCAGCTTCGGCGAGTTCAGCACGATCGCCAGCAGCAGGCTGAGGAAGATCCGCGCCGGCACCACCAGCAGCATGAAGATCAGGGTGACCCACACCGAGTTCCAGAAGCCCGGATCGGCCAGCACGGCCTGGTAGTTGCTGATCCCGACGAAGCGCTGCTCGGACTCGAACCCGTTCCACTCGACGAGCGAGTACCAGTAGCTGGCGACGACCGGGTAGATCGTGTAGAGGCCGTACAGGACCACCGTGGGCATGAGGAAGGCCCAGATCCACACGTTCCGACGGCCCAGGTGGGCGCCCCGGGCCGGGGCGGGCTTCAGCGGTTCCGCCGTCGATGTCGCGACGGGCGGGGCCGCCAGGATCGGTTTCGCCATCTGTGGGTCTCCAGGTCCGGATCCGGACAGGGGGCTGGATGTGAGCGCTCACAAACGAGCGCCGCTCTCCGCCGTCGTGGCGTGCGGGGAGCTCGACCGCCCGACGGGTCAGTCGACCGGGGCGGGACCGTCCGCCGGCAGCGGGCTTGCGTCGGTCTGGGTGATCATCGCGTCCTCCTCGTCGAGTGACCGCCGATCTCCCGGTAGCCTGGTCGCGAAGTGGTCAAAAGTCAATTGTTAACAATCTACGTGCTTTCGATCGGAAGGGGGACGCTGTGCCCGGGCCGCTCGACCAGCTCACCATCGAGACTCAACCCAGCCCCGCGCTGTCGGCCACAGTCGTGCCCGCGATCCGGCAGATGATCACGACCGGGGTGCTCCCGCAGGGCTCCCATCTACGGGAGGCGGAGCTCGCCACCGCGCTCGGCATGAGCCGGGGACCGGTGCGCGAGGCGCTCGTCGAGCTCGCGCGCGAAGGCCTCGTCGTGCTCCGCCGCCACCGCGGCGCCCAGGTCATCACGCTGACCACCGAGGACGCCGAGGAGGTGTACACGCTGCGGCGCGCGCTCGAGCGGCTCGCGATCGAGCGCGCCTGCGGCCGGCTCACCGCCCAGCACCTCGCCGAGCTCGACGCCGTGCTCGACCGCATGCGCGAGCTCGACGCCGACTACTCCCCCGGTCTCGCCGTCGAGCTCGACCTCGCGTTCCACGACGTCCTCGTCCGCGCTGCCGCCCATTCCCGGCTGGAGCGCTCCTGGCAGCAGATCCGCAGCCAGATCGCGATGTTCCTGCACGAGCGTCACCAGGCGCGGCGCGACTTCCACGAGATCGCCCATCCCGAGCACCTCGCGATCCGCGACATCGCCGCCACGGGCGCGCCCGCCGCAGCCGTCGCCGCGATCGAGAACCACCTGGTGGGCGCCTACGACCGCCTCGTCGCGGCGCGCGAACCTGCTTCCTGATCCACCGGCATGCGCGCCGCGAGCGCGAGGCCGGCGAGCACCGGCAGGCTCGGGCCGAAGAGCAGCGGTCCGAGCACGAGCGGCAGGCCGACCACCGGCGCGAGAAGCAGCGCGCCGAGCAGCACGATGCCGCGGCGCGGGGAGCCGAACGCGAGCACGAGTGCACGGGCCCGCCAGCTCGCCCGACCGCCGGGGTCGCTGCCGGCCACCACGGCCAGTGCCAGGTGGTAGACGGCGAACGCCGCCAGCCCGCCGACCTGCACGGCGATCAGCGGGATGGCCACGGGCTCGGGCCGCCCGGCGAGGAACGCGAGCGCGCCGACCATCGCCGACGGCACCAGGGTGGCCACCACGGCGTGCCGCCACAGCGCCCGCCAGTACCCCGGGAAGGCCGCGAGTACGCCGGTGAAGCAGCGCGTGTCGCCGTCGCGGCGCCACCGGTGCAGCGCGAACGCGAGCGAGGCGAGCGCAGGAAGCCAGGTGACGACCCCGAGAGCAAGCACGCAGAAGGCAGCCCCCGCCAACGCCGGGAAGGCGACGAACTCGAGCCCCCGCAGAGCGGCCCCGGCCCACCCGGCTTCTTCTCCGTTCCGACGAACGGCGCGTTCGTCGGTACCTATCCGACGAACGGGCCGTTCGTCGGATGCGAGATGTGCCCGGCGAGCCGGTGTCACAAGTGCGTCACCTGCGTTCCTGCCGTCAGGGTCGCCCTGCCCTGCACCGGGAGGTGCACCTGCTCGTCGCCGAAGTCGACGCCGTCCGGGATCGCCCTGGCGCGAGCCGGCTCGGGGGCGAGGGCGCCCGTCGGTTCCAGGGTCGTGAGGAGCGCCGCCTCGGCGACGCGGGCGGTGCTGATCCGCAGGGTGCGCAGCGTCTTCGTGATCCGCAGGCTCGGCGTGCTGCCGGTGGGGTTGGCCTCGATCGCGGTGTCCGCCTGCTCGACCCGCAGGTCGGGGGTGAGGGTGGTGAGCCAGGCCATCCCGGAGCCGGAGCGGATCGCCCACCGGCCGTCGACCGGCTCGGCGGGCCAGTCGCCGTGCAGCAGGAACGTCCACTCGCGCGGCTCGTCGGCCGCCAGCCGGTCCAGCAGCACGAGCCGGCCGCGCGGGGTGACCACCAGCGTGCGGTCGACCCGGCGCACCCCGAGGGCGGGATCGAACATCGCCGCCGACTCCGCCACGGCGTGCACCCACCCGTCGACGATCGCCACGTCCCGCATGCGCGGCTGCGACTCGAACGGCAGGTCCTTGTAGACGTGGTAGCGGCCCTCCCCCGCCCAGCCCTGCCCGTCGACGAGCACCAGGTTGTGCTCGGCGGCCCGCTTGGCGTTGCTGTACCCGGAGTCGACGGCGAGGAAGGTGCCGTGCGCGGCGAGCACGAAGCCGCCGGCGTCGGGGTGGTGGTGGCCGGCGGACAGGGTGTCCCAGCCGCGCTCGCGGCGGAACCGCTCGGCGGTCTCCCACGCCGTGTGCCCGCCTCCCGGGGCGGCCTTGAAGCTGACGAACGCGGCGTCGTCGGCCCAAGAGGTGCGGGCGGTGACCTGGCCGAGGTCCGGGAAGTACGCGGCGGTCGGCTCACCCGCCGGGTCGACCGGTTCGACGGCCGGGTCGTACCAGAGCAGCTCGTAGAACGCCTCGGGCATCACGCCCGGCTTGACGCCGGACGCGTAGGCCTCGCGCCAGAAGTGCCGCTCCGCCACCCGGTTCGCCGAGCCACTGGGCCCGCCGGTCTCCGTAGGCGGCGGCGAGCCGGTAGTAGAGCGCCACGCTGTGGCCGCTGCGGCGGTCGTGGCAGTCGCCGTGGTCGACGTTCTCCTCGAACCCGGGCGCGCACTGGTGCAGCCGCCAGGTGAACGTGTTGGCCAGGAACGATCCACGACGCCACCAGTCGACGCCCTCGGTGCGCTCCAGCAGGTCGAGGTAGATCGCGAGCCACGGCACGCCGTAGCGCCAGTAGACGACACCCTCCGAGTCGGACCCGTCGGCGGGCATGAGGTCGAGGACCTGCGCGAAGTCGTCCTTGGCGCGGGCGGTCCACTCCGGCCGGTCCAGGGCGTAGCCGGCGGTGGCGAGGCCCGCGTAGCAGATCCAGTTGTGGTTCTGCCAGAAGCTGGACGACCACCAGCTCCCCTCGGTCTCCACGGCGAACTCGTAGAGCCGCTCCCCCTGCAGCTGCAGCTTGGCCCGCAGGGCGGCCGCGCGGTCGGGCGCGAGGTCGTCGCGCAGCCAGGAGTAGGCCAGCGACAGCCCGTGCAGCAGCCAGCCCGCGTCGAGGTCGTGGTCGGGCAGCTTCGCCTTGCCCCAGTGCGGGTAGGAGATCGCCGTGCCGATCCAGCGCCAGGCCTCGTCGAGGTAGCCGCGCTGCCCGGTGAGCCGGTAGGCCAGTGCGAGGTTGGCCGCGGCGGGGCCGAAGTAGGTGATGCTCGCCGTCGGGTGCTCCGGCGGCGGGGTCTGTCCCCGGTACCAGTCGCACTGCTCGGCGAGGCGCCGCCACTGCGCGGCGTGCGTCGTGGTGAGCGACGCCCGCAGCCCGTCGAGGCGACCGGCGATCAGGAGGGGTTCCACCGCGTCTACTCCCCCAGCCGGTAGGTCGAACGGAACGTGACGGCGGTGGCGTCCTCGGCAACCCAGTCGACGTGGGTGCGGGTGCGCTGCGGGTCGTCGGCCGGGCCCGGGCCGGGCCGGGCCACGAACCGCGCGGCGGCGCCCGACACGGTGTGCGCGCCGTGCAGGCCGCCCACCCAGCCGGTGCGGACCGTCCCGTCCCGATCGGTCCGGACCGTGAGCGGCACGTCCGGGCGCAGGTGCGCGGCGATCCGCCGGGGCCGGTCGGCCGTGACGGACAGCTCGTCGCGCAGCGTGCCGTCCGGGGCGAGCGCCACCCGGCGCACGGCGCTCACGCCGTCGTAGGCCGACCCGCAGGCCACGGTCACCTCGTCCGAGCCCGCGCTCACCAGCTCACCGGCGCACTCGGCCTGGTCGAGCCCGTCCACGGAGAACGTCGGGTGTGCCGCCGTCGAGGCGTAGTACCGGCGCCAGTACGCGTGCCCGTAGGGGACCTGGCCCGGGTCGGGCTGCCAGGGCGCGTCGTCGCCGTAGAGGTAGAGCGAGAGCGTGTCCAGGTGGCCGTGCGAACCACCGTGCGGGCCGTAGTCGACGATCGCCTGCACGCCCGCCGCGTGCAGGATCGCGTAGCCGGCGTCGCGGTACACCGTGACGCTGCGCCGCGGTGCGGGCGTCATGGTCAGCTCGGCGAGCTCGCGGTCCCACTCCACCCGCCGGTACGGGCCGTCGTGCAGCGACGGCAGCAACCCGCCGGGCGTGACGATCACCCGCAGCACGTCGGCCATCGCGTCGATCCGCCCGCGCACGGTGGCCGGTACCGTGACGTCCGGCACGGCCGCGATCGCGTGGCGGTAGGCCCGCAGCACGAAGGAGTGGTAGTAGGTGCTGGCCTCCCACTCCCACCCGTCCGCGTGGGTCCCGGCGAACACGTGGGCGAAGATGCCGTGCGGCCCGTCGAGCCACTCCGGCTTCCCGGTGCACGCCGCGCCGGCGGCGTCCAGCCAGGCGGTGTAGTTCGACCGGAAGCGGCCGTCGGCGACCAGCGAGTCGCGCGCCGCCCTCGCCGCCTCGGCCAGCCCGGCGGTGAGCTCCGGCACCGGGTCGCCGAGCAGCCGGGCGGCGCGCCCGATCGTCACGGCCCAGATCGCCTCGGTGAGCGCCTGCTGGAAGAGCCGGCCGCGCAGCATCCAGCCGGCGGCGCCGTTGTGCCCCGCCGTGCCGAGCGCGGCGTACCGGTCGGCGTACTCGCGGAGCAGCTCGACGGCCGCGGCCCGCTCGTCCGGCCCGCCGGCGGCCGCGGCGAGGATCGCCCGCGCGCACGCCTGGTGGGCCAGCACCGTCCACGCGCCGCGCACCTCGGGCGTGTCCACCCGGCATCCGTGCGCGCACGGCGCCCCACCCGAGGGGAACTCGCCGGTGAGCAGGCCGACGTGTTCGAGCTCGACCCCGTGCGCCGGGCAGACGTAGTGGTGCCACCAGCCGCCCTGCTCGGCGGGGAGCACGACCGGGCTCACCGGTACCCGACGCCCCCGTCGATGTCGACGGTGGTGCCGTTGATGAACGCGGCAGCGTCCGAGCAGAGCCAGACCACGGCGCCCGCGACGTCCTCGACGGTGCCGCCGCGGCCGACCCCGATGCCACCGAGCATCGCCTTCTGCGCCTCGGGCGGGGTGAACGTGTCGTGGAAGGCGGTGCCGCCGATGAAGCCGGGGGCCAGCGCGTTGACCGTGATCCCGGACGGGCCGAGCTCCTTGGCCAGCCCCTTGGTCAGCCCGACGACGCCCGCCTTGGACGCGGCGTAGACGGCCGCGCCGGTGCCGCCGCCGTTGTGCGCGGCGAGCGAGGCCATCGTGACGACCCGGCCCGCCGAGCCGGCGGCGCGCAGGTGCGGGATCGCCGCGCGCACGGTGCGGAACGTGGACCCGAGGTTGACCTCGACCACCTTGGCGAAGTGCTCGTCGGTCATCTCCGCCACCGGGGAGCGCCCGATGAGGTGCCCGGCGTTGGTCACGAGGATCTCCAGGCCGCCGAGGAAGCCCACGGCCTCGTCGACGAGGCGGTCCACCTCGGCGGTGACCGTGACGTCCGCGCCGATCGCGGTGGCCTTGCGCCCGAGAGCGCCGATCCGCTCGACGACCTCGGCCGCCGGTCCGGCCGAGTGCCCGTAGTGCACGACGACGTCGGCGCCCGCGGCCGCGAGCCCCTCGGCGATGCCCGCACCGATGCCGTGGCCGGCGCCGGTGACCAGGGCGCGACGGCCCGTCAGATCGAAACTCACGCGATCTCCTTACTACTTACTTGATCCCTGCGGTGGCGAAGCCCTGGACGAAGTATCGCTGGGTGAACAGGAACAGCACGATCATCGGGAGGGTGGCGAGCACGGTGCCGGCCATCATGTACTCCCACAATGTCTCGTCGACCTGCTGGAACGCGGCCAGCCCGACCTGGATCACCCGCAGCTCGTCGCTGCGGGTGACGATGAGCGGCCACACGAAGTTGTTCCAGCTGTTCTCGAACGTGATCAGCGCGACCGTCGCGATCGCCGGCTTCATGAGCGGCGTCATCACGCGGGCGAAGATGCCGAACTCGCCGATGCCGTCCAGCCGCGCCGCCTCCTCCAGCTCGCGCGGCAGCGACAGGTAGAACTGGCGGAACAGGAAGATCGCGAGCGGGGTGACCGCCCCGGGCACGATCAGGCCCCACCACGAGTCCAGCCAGCCGCTGCCACCCCGGCCGAGGAAGTCGTTGCCGCCGAAGAACGGCATGGTCTTCGCGATCAGGTACTGCGGCACGATCTTGGTGAAGGTCGGGATCATCATCGCGCCGAGCACGAGCATCAGCAGCAGCGAGCGGCCCCGGAACGGCAGCCGGGCCAGCGCGTACCCGGCCATCGCGGCGAGGGCCACGTTGATCACGGTGTGGCTGACGGCGATCACCAGGCTGTTGCGGAAGTACGTGCCGAACGGCGCGAACTCCAGGGCGTCCGGGTAGTTGACCCACTGCCACACCGACGGCAGCACGGTGGGCGGGTAGGACAGGACCTCCGCGTGCGACTTCAGCGAGGTCAGCACCATCCACACGAACGGCGCCACCATCAGCAGTGACAGCACGATCAGCACCGCGTGCAGCGCGATCCGTCCGGGCCGGGGCGGACCCCCGGCCCGCCCCGGTCCGGACGCCCCCGACGCAGGCGGCGCGGGCTCGGACGACGTCGACCCGGGCAAGGTGGCCTCAGGCAACATCGTCTCTCCCGGTGAACCGCCTGCCGACGATCGTCAACACGAGCAGGAAGGCGAAGAGCACCACGCTCTGCGCACTCGCCGTGCTCATGTCGAAGCGCTGGAACGCCGACTTGTAGATCTCGTAGGTCATCACGGTGGTCGAGCCCGCCGGGCCACCCTCCGGTGTGAGCACGTAGAACTGCTCGAACACCTGGAACGAGTCGATCAGCGAGACGACCAGGACGAAGAACGTGGCCGGCCCGAGCAGCGGCAGCGTGATCGCGAAGAAGCGGCGCACCGGACCGGCGCCGTCGATCTCCGCGGCCTCGTACAGGTCGTGCGGGATGCCCTGCAGCGCGGCGAGGTAGATCACCATCTTGAGCCCGATGCCCTTCCAGACGCTCATCAGGATCACCGAGGTCATCGCCCACGACGGGTCGGAGGTCCACGCCGGTCCGCGCACCCCGAACCACGACAGCACCCAGTTGAACAGGCCGATGTTCGGCTCGAACATCCACATCCAGACCAGCGCGATCGCGACGGTCGCGGTGATGTGCGGCATGAACACCGCGGTGCGGTACCAGGCTCGGGCCCGCAGCTTCGTGTTGAGCAGCACGGCGATGACCACGGCGAGCGCCATCGCCACCGGCACCGTGAAGAACGTGTAGACGACGGTGTTCCCGATCGACTTCCACCACACCGGGTCGCGGAAGATCGCGACGAAGTTGTCCAGGCCGGCCCAGGACATGGTGCCGGCGAGGATGTCGTAGTGGGTGAAGGCGAGGACGAAGGTCGCGAGCGTGGGGATGCCGATCCACCACGCCAGGTGCAGCACGGCCGGGGCGAGCATGAGGTACGCCGCCCGGCGACGCTCGGACCCGAGCGGGCGCTGCCGCCGGTGGCCCCCGGCCGCCACGCGGGCGGCCGGGGGCGCCGTGGTCGGAGCCGCCATGCTCAGTGCTCGGTCTCGCTGCGCTCGACCGGCGCTTCGCGCAGGCGCTGTGACATTGATTCGCTCGCAAGCTCGCTCATCGGCCCGCCAGCGCGGCAGTGGCCTCGGCCGCCAGGTCGTCGAGGGCCTGCTGCGGGGTCTTCTGACCCAGCATGGCGCTCTCGATCGCCGGCTTGAACTTGTCGCGGATGTCGAGCCACTGCGGCACGCCGCCCTCGGAGTGGACGCTGTCGAAGTGCTGCATGGCGAACTGGATCGCCGTGTTCTGCTGCACGAAGTCCGAGGACTCCAGGGACTTCAGCGCCGGGATGTTGCCGCGCTGCTGGTTCGCGGCGAGCGCCGGGCCCTCGGACGCCATGAACTCGGCAAGGGCCTTCGCGGCCGCCGGGTGCTTGCTCTGCGCCGCGACCGTGGCGAGGGTGCCACCCTGGAACACCGCGGGGCGCTCGTCCTGGATCACGAAGAAACCGACCTTGTCCTGCGCGATCAGGTCGGGGTTCTCCTTCTGGATCGCGGTCCAGAAGTTGTGGTGCCCCACCATCATCGCCACGCGGCCCTGCGCCACCACGTTGCCGGTCTTCGAGTTGGGCTCGGTCCAGCCGATGTCCTCGCTGCGGTCGACCTGGATGACGTCGGTCATCGTCTGCAGCGCCTTGACCCCCGCGGGCGAGTTGAACGCCGGTGAGCCGTCCGGGGCGAAGAGCTCGCCGCCCGCGGCCCAGAGCAGGGTGAGGAACTCCTGCCGCGGGTCGATGCCCAGCACGTCCAGCCCGGCGACCACGAGCTTCCCGTCCGGAGCCCGCTGGGTGAGGCGCTTGCCGTACTCGCGCAGCTCCGCGAAGTTCTTCGGCGGCTCGGTGATCCCGGCCTGCGCGAACAGGTCCTTGCGGTAGACGCCGATCCGGGTGTCCATCATGATCGGCAGGCCGTAGACCTTGTCCTGGAACAGGCCCGGGGCCAGAGCGCCCTCGTAGTACTGCGACGCCAGCTGGGCCGGGTCCTTCTGCAGGTCGGTCAGCACGCCCTTCGCCGCGAACGGCGGGATCCAGCCGGCGCCCATCAGCATCACGTCGTAGGGCTGCCCGCTCGCGATCGACGTGGTGAGCTTCTCGTTGAGCTTGTTGTAGGACGTGTAGTCCGGCTTGACGGTGACGTCGGGGTACTGCTGCGTGAACGCGGCGAGCTGCTGCTCCAGCACCGCGTGGCCGTCGGCTTCCTCGAAGATCGGCGTGAGCAGGGTGATCTCGCCGCTCACGGCGCCGTCGCCACCGCCGCCCGGCGCGGGCCCCCCGCACGCGGCGAGCACCACGAGGCCGGCCGCCGCGGCCGCAACGGTCCGCAGGACCGACCGGTGTCGGATGGTCATCGCTGAGCTCCCCTCCACTGCAGGGTGGATCGGCCGGATGGGTGGCGCTCACCACTGCAACGTTGCACCATTGCAACGATGCACCAAACTAGGTGCGCCCTCATCCCCTGTCAACGATCGACATCAGGGCAAGATGTGCACGCCGGAGGAGGCGCCGTGAGTGTGACGATCCACCAGGTTGCCGCCGAGGCGGGCGTCTCGCCGAGCACGGTGTCGAACGTGCTCAACGGCCGCTCCGACCGGATGCTCCCGCAGACCCGGGAGCGCGTCGAGGACGCTATCGCGCGGCTCGGCTACCGCCCGAACGGCCCGGCCCGCCAGCTGCGCACCGGCCGGTCCCAGGTGATCGGGCTCGTGGTGCCGTCGGTGGCGAACCCGTTCTGGGGCACGTTCGCCCGCCACCTGGAAGCCGCCGCGCTGCGGGCCGGCTACCGGGTGCTCCTGTGCAACAGCGAGCGCGACCCCGACCGCGAGCGCGACTACCTCGAGGAGCTCTGGGCCGACGGCATCCGCGGCGTCGTGCTCTGCTCGTCGCTGCCGTCACTCGCGCATGTGCTCCCCCTGGTGGAGCAGGGCCTCACGATGGTCGCCTTCGACCGCACGGCCCAGGCCGGCGATCCGCCGTCACTGGTGAACATCTCCGTCGACAACGCGGTAGGCGCCGAGCTCGCCACCCGCCACCTCCTGCAGCTGGGCCACCGCAGGCTCGCCTTCGTCTCCGGCTCGCTGCGCAGCGTGAACCGGCGCGCCCGGCTCCACGGGTTCGAGGCCGCCCTCGAGGAGTTCGGCCTCACCGCCGACGACGCGATCGTCTGGTCCGGCGGCACCCAGGACCAGTACGGCGACCGCTTCGGCGACCTCGACTTCCCCGACCTCGGCCGCACCGCCGCCCGCGAGCTGCTCGCCACCGCCCGGCCACCCACCGCGGTCGTCGCGATCAACGACATGTGCGCGCTCGGCATCTCCGCGGGCGCCCGCGACGCCGGCGTGGCGGTGGGCACGGACCTGTCGGTGGTCGGCTTCGACGACATCGTGCTCGCCGACCTCGCCACCCCGCCGCTCACCACGATCCGCCAGCCACTCCCGGCCATGGCCGACGCCGCCTTCGCCCACCTGCAAGCCGGTGTCGAACGGAACGGCAGCACACCCAACGGCGGCTCCCTGCTGCTGCGCCCGGAGCTGGTGGTGCGCAGCTCCACGGGCCCGGCACCCGGCCGGCCGGTGGACGACCACCACCAGCCGGCTCACGCACACCCTCCCCGCTGACGCACGTCCTGTCGGCCCACGCACCCCCCGTCGACCGGTCGCGCCGACCCGGGTAGCAGATCCCGCGCCCCGGGCACCACGAGGACCGCACCCGGCGCGCGTCACCTCGCCGCGTACCTTCCTCCGGGTGCAGGTCGATCACGACGCAGGACGCACCGGGTTCCTCGACGAGCTGCGGGCGTTGTGCGACCTCGCCGACGGGCTCGGCGACGACCAGCTGCTCGCCGCCAGCCGCTGCCGGGGCTGGACGGTCGGCGACGTGCTCGTCCACGTGCACCTCGGCCTGCAGGAGATGCTGCTCGGCGTCGTCGACCCCACCGACCGCGCCCCCGACACCGACGCGGCGAGCTACTGGCGCACCCCGACCGGCCCGCACTGCGCGAGCCCCGTGGGCCACGTGCGGTTCGTCCGTGCGGTGGGGGCGGCGTACCGGCGGCCCACCGGGATCGTGGCGCATCTGCGCCCCACCGCCGACGCGCTCGCCGCCGCCGTCGGCGCGCTACCCGAGGGCGCCGTCGCGATCCACGGCCGCACCATGCGGACCGGCGACTTCCTCGCCACCTGGGCCCTCGAGCTCGCCGTCCACCACCTGGACCTCGGCGCCACGCTCGCGCTCCCCGCCCCCGCGCCCACCGCGCTCACGCTCGCCCGTGCCACCGTGGAAGCGCTGGCGGGCGCCCCGCTCCCGTGGGACGACGAGACCGCGGTGCTGATCGGCACCGGACGGGCGAGTCCCGACGCGGAGCAGGCGGAGGAGGCCGGCCCCCTGACCGCCCACCTCCCCGTGCTGGGTTGAGCTCCGATCACGATCTGACCCCGACCTGACGCGAACGCGACTACTGTCAACAGCCGTGCGGGGGCGGCTGATCCTTCGAGCGGTCGGGCTGTTGCTCGGCCTCTGCCTGCTCGCCGGCGTGCTCGTGGCGGGCGTCACCTACCCGCTCGCCGTGGGCGCAGGCCTGGCGGCCAACCAGGCCAGCGACAGCCTCAGCGGCTTGTCGACGGAGCTGATGGCCGGCTCGCTGCCGCAGACCACCACGATCACCGACAGCCGCGGCACGCCGATCGCCCACCTGTTCGCCCAGGACCGCGAGCTGGTCACCGCCGATCAGGTGGCACCCGCGATGGTCGCCGCGCTCATCGCGGTGGAGGACCGGCGCTTCTTCGAGCACGGCGGTGTCGACTGGGCCGGCACCATGCGCGCCGTGCTCGCCAACACCGCATCCGGCGACATCGAGCAGGGCGCGTCCACCCTCACCCAGCAGTACGTCAAGAACTACACGCTCTACGTGCTAGCCGGCAGCCCGACCGAGCAGCTCGAGGCGGTCGAGCAGACACCCGCGCGCAAGCTGCGCGAGGTGCAGATCGCGCTGCAGCTGGAGCAACAACTCAGCAAGAAGGAGATCCTCACCCGCTATCTGAACACCGTGTTCTGGGGCAACGGCGCGTACGGCATCGCCGCCGCGGCCCGCACGTACTTCGGGGTCACACCCGACCGGCTCACGATCCCGCAGGCGGCGCTCCTCGCGGGCCTGGTGCGCAGCACCACCGCGTTCGATCCGGTGCGCCACCCGGACGCCGCGCGCGAGCGCCGCGACCTCGTCATCCGGCTCATGCTGGAACAGGGCATGATCGACGACGAGCAGGCGCAGGCGGCGCTCGCGAGCCCGCTCGGCGTCGCCTCGCCGCTGCAGACCTGGCCCAACGGCTGCATCGGGGCCGGTGACAACGGCTTCTTCTGCAGCTACGTGATCGCGCACCTGGCCGCCGCCGGGATCTCCCGCGTCCAGCTGGAGCGCGGCGGCTACACCATCCGCACCACCCTCGACCCGGACACCATGGCCGCGATGAGCGCGTCGCTGAAGGCGCAGGTGCCGCCCGACTCCCCCGACGCGGCCGACGTCATGTCGATCGTGCAGCCCGGCAGCGACACCCACAAGATCCTCGCGATGGGGTCCAGCCGCATCTTCGGCCTCGACGCCGCCGCCCGCCAGACCAGCTACGGCCTGCCCTACGAGCCGGTGAACCTCGGCGCGGGCTCGGTCTACAAGGTCTTCACCGCGGCCACCGCGCTCGAGAAGGGGCTCGGCATCGAGACCCAGATCGAGGTGCCGCCCGGCGGGTACGCCTCGCCGATCTACCGGGACGGCAACGGCCGCCCGATCCCGGTGCAGAACGCCGGCAGCTATCCCGGGCGGCTCTCGCTCACCGACGCGCTGGCGCAGTCGCCCAACACCGCGTTCATCAGGCTCGAGGAGTTCACCGGCGTCCCACCCGTCGTCGACATGGCCGTACGGCTGGGCATGCGCTCGCTCGCCACCACGCCGTTCGTCGACCCGCGCACCGGGCGGCCCTCCGACCGCTCGATCGCCGAGGTCACGAAGGCGCAGCGCCAGGCCTCCTTCACGCTCGGGGTGAGCCCCACGAGCGTGCTGGAGCTCGCGAACGTCGGCGCCACGCTCGCCAGCGGCGGGATGTGGTGCCCGCCGAACCCGATCGAGTCGATCACCGATCCGGCGGGGGGCGCGGTGCCCGTCCCGCAGCCTCCCTGCGAGCAGGTCGTCGAGCCGGGGCTGGCCAACACGCTGCTCATCGGGCTCTCCCGCGACGACAAGCCGGGTGGCACGGCCGCCGGTGCCGCCGCCCAGGTGGGCTGGAACCGGCCGATGGCGGGCAAGACCGGCACGACCCAGGTCCACCAGTCCGCGGCCTTCCTCGGGGTGGTGCCGCAGATGTCCGGCGCGGTGATCACGTTCGACAACTCGGCCAACCCCCGGCCGCTCTGCGACGGGCCCGGCGCGCCCTACGCGTGCCGCAGCGGCACGATCTTCGGCGGCCGCACGCCCGCCCAGACGTGGTTCGGCACGATGCAACCGCTGCTCGCCGCCCGACCGGTCGAGCCGCTGCCGCCCACCGACCCGCGTTACGTCGAGGGCGGCGAGGCCACGCGCATCCCGGACGTCATCGGGCGCCCCGAGGCCGAGGCCCGCGGCATGCTGGAGCGCGCCGGCTTCCCGGTCACCGTCGGCACCGTCGACAACGCGGCCCCGGCCGGCACGGTCATCGGCCAGGCGCCGCGGGGCACCGCCCTGCCCGAGGAGACGGTGGCGCTGCAGATCAGCAGCGGCTCGGTCCCGCCACCACCCCCGCCGCCGGGACGCGGCGGCTGAGCTCCTACGCCACTGGACGTACCCGCAATGCCTCCGCCGAGCCGACGCGGCGAGCGCTCCCGCGGGCCAGCATCGAAGACATGACGACACCTTCGAAGTCCACCACCTCGGGCGTACGCGCCTCCGATGCCGAGCGCGAGACCGTGGCCACCCGCCTGCGCGAGGCCGTCAGCGCAGGGTTCCTCACCCTCGCCGAGGCCGACGAGCGCCAGGCCACCGCCTACGCCGCCGTCACCCGCGAGGACCTGGTCCCGCTCACCGTGGACCTGCCCTCCCCGAAGAAGGCCACCACGGTGCCGGGCCGCCGCGGGCCGGTCACCACCGGGGCCCGCAGGCGTCTCGCGGTGCACGCCGCCATCGTCGGCTTCCTCGCGGTGTTCCTCGTGACCCGCTGGGCGATGGACCCCGCGCCGTTCTTCTGGCCGGTGTGGCCGGTGTTCTGGCTGGGGCTCAGCCTGCTGCTGCACCACCGCTTCGCATCGCGCACCCCCACGCCCACCACCGTCTGAGCCGTCGCACACCGACATCCGCGTTGGCACACCGACCGCAGTCGATGTGCCAGCACCACGATCGGTGTGCGACGGCACTCCGACTCAGGCGATGAGCGCGGGCAGCGGCACGTGCACGAGCGCGCAGGCCGCCCGCAGCAGCTCCGCCTCCTGGGTGGAGAGCTTGCCGTCGTCCAGCACGGCGAAGACCATCGCTTCGACGAGCAGCCGCTTCTCGAGACGGGCCAGCCCGTCGAGTGCGGGCCAGCACGCGTCGAGCTGCCGCCAGGTGTCGGCCGCGCGCATCTCCGGCACCGGGGCACCGGTCTGGAGATGGGTGAACGCGGCCGCGAACGCCTGCCGGGCGGCGACCGGGTCCGGGTTGCCCGACCGGGCCAGCGCCGTGAGCACCGTGACGATCTCGCCCGTCGCCTGACGCACCTTGACGCTGCCCGGCCGGCTGCGCCGCGCAGGGTCGGCGGCGTCGAGCACCGTGGCGCGGACCGTGCGGGTGAGGCAGTACTCGAACAGCGAGACGTCACCGTCGGCGAGCGCGAGGTCGTCGAGCGCGGCCATGAGCGCCTGCTGCTCGTGGTCGGTACCGCCGGTGACCTGCGGTGACGCGATGCCCACCACCGGGAGCCGCAGGTACGCCGGGAGGGCGGCCACCTCGACGACGAGCGCGTCGACCGACCGCGCCGCGTCGATGCCGAGCCGCTCCTGCACGGCGGCGAGCTGGGTGGCGCGCAACCCCGGATCACCGGACACGAGCATCGCGAGCACCACCGAGGCCGCCGTACTCGGCTGGCCGGCGAGCTGGTGGATGTGCGGCGGGACCTGGGCGCCGAGCGCCGCGCCGTGGCCGAGGTCGGCCGGGGTGAGGGTCCCGGCGCGTGCGCTCACCTGCGCCGGCGTGACCGCGACCGGCGCCGGGGCAAGGCCGCGGGTGACGTCCTCGGCCAGGCCGTCGGGCGGCTCGACGTGCCGGCGTTCCGCCAGCATCTCGACGTCGGCCTCCCGGAAGGTCGGGTCGAGCGCGGTGATCCGCTCGTGCAGCGGGGGGTGCGTGGCGAAGAGCCTGCTGAAACGGCGTCCCTCGCCGAACAGCATGTGGCTGACCTCCTTCGCGCTGCGCCGGTCCGCCAACGTCGAGCCGGCCGGCACCCCGGCGATCTTCTTCAACGCGCCGGCGAGCCCCGTGGGCTGGCGGGTGAACTGCACGGCGGACGCGTCGGCGAGCCACTCGCGCTGCCGGCTCACCGCGGCCTTGATCAACCCGGCGAAGAAGTGGCCGACGGAACCGGCCACCATCGCGGCGAACGCGATGGCGAAGATCGGCAGGCCGGCCTTGCGGTCGGAGCCCGGTCCCCTGCCGTACGCGAGGACCCGTGATCCGATCAGGTCCAACAACATGATCCCGTAGAGCAGACCGATCAACCTGATGTTGAGCCGCATGTCGCCGTTGAGGATGTGGCTGAACTCGTGCCCGATCACGCCCTGCAGCTCGTCCCGGCTGAGGTGGGACAGCGCTCCCGCGGTGACCGTGATCGCCGCGTCGGCGGCGGTGAACCCGGCCGCGAAGGCGTTGATCCCCTGCTCCCTCCGCAGCACGAACAGGTGCGGCATCGGCACCCCGGACGCGATCGACATCTCCTCGACCACGTTGACCAGCCTGCGCAACGCGGGGTCGGTCGTCGTCGGGTCGACGCGCTCGGCACCGACCGACCCTGCCACGGCGGCACCACCCTTGCGCAGCGCCAACGTCTTGCCGATCATGCCGCCGGCGATCACCAGCAGGGTGCCGACCGAGAGTGCGGCGAGCACCGGAACGACGATGTGCCGGGGCCACCCGTCCATCCCGAGGGCGGCGATCCCGTCGACGATCGCGACGGACCCCAGCACCGCGAAGACGAACAGCACCACGAGCTTGACCGACGTGCCGCGGGCCGTGCGTTGTCGCTCGAAGAAGTTCACCTCGGCGCCCGGGTCAGAACTGGACCTTCGGGGCCTCTCGCATCTCGGGGCGCTCCGGCGGAATGCCGAGCTGCGCGGCCGCCGTGAAGCCGAACACGCCCGCGTAGACGTTGCTGGGGAAGCTCTCGCGCCGGTTGTTGTAGGCCATGACGGCGTCGTTGTAGGCCTGCCGGGCGAAGGCGACCTTGTTCTCCGTGGAGGTCAGCTCCTCCGACAGCTGCGCCATGTTCTGGTTCGCCTTGAGGTCCGGGTAGGACTCGGCCACCGCGATCAGCCGGCCGAGCGCCGTGTCGAGCGCGCCCTGCCCGGCCTCCAGCTGCTGCATCGCGGCGGGGTCGCCGGGGCTGGCCTGCGCCGCGGACAACCCCGAGAGCGCGGCGCCGCGCGCGGCGACCACGGCTTCGAGGGTCTCCCGCTCGTGCGCCATGTAGGCCTTGGCCGTCTCGACGAGGTTGGGCACGAGGTCGAACCGGCGTTGCAGCTGCACGTCGATCTGAGCGAAGGCGTTCTTGATCGCGTTGCGCGCTCTGACCAGGCCGTTGTACCCGCTGATCACGAGGATCACGAGCACCAGCACGATCACGGCGATCACCACGCCGATGACGATTCCCATCCGGTTCCCCCCTGCGATGTGGTCTCGGGCGCAGATTAGGGCGTGCCGGATCCAGCCCTCCCGCACACCCTGCCTCGCGGCCCGGACAATGGGCCTCGTGGAGCGTGCGGGTCAGGTCGAGTTGGTCTTCAGCGGGGGGACGGCGCGCACCGGCAACCACGTCAACCTCTCCGCGGTGCGCACGGAGGGCGAGCACCTCTGGGTCGCCGGTGACGAGACGGCGACGATCGAGCGCCTCGTGCTCGACTCCCCGTCCGCGCCGACCAGGGCCGAGGGTGAGCGCAGCTTCGCGCTCGCCGACGTCGTCGACCTGCCCGGACCTCCTGGCGAGGAGGCCGACATCGAGGGCATCGCCCGGAACGCGGGCTGGCTCTGGGCGATCGGGTCACACAGCCTCGCCCGCAAGCAGGCCAAGCCGCAGCACAGCATCGAGAAGGCGGTCAAGCGCCTCGCCAAGCTGAAACGGCAGGCCAACCGCTACGTGATCGCCCGGCTCGCCGTCGAGGTCGGCGCGGACGGCAGGCCCGAGCCGGTGCGCGTGGCCGCGGACGGGCGCCACTCGGCACTCGTCGGCGGCCCCGGCTCCGAGAACCTCGCCGATCTGCTGCGCGACGACGAACACCTCGCTCCCTTCCTCGCGATCCCGTCCAAGGACAACGGGCTCGACGTGGAGGGCCTCGCCGCGCACGGCGATTCGCTCTACGTCGGCCTGCGCGGCCCGGTGCTGCGGGGATGGGCGGTGGTGCTGGAGGTACTGCCGGAGCCCGATCCCGCCGATCCCACCCGGCTCGCACTGGGCGCATGGGGCGACGGCGCGCGCTACCGCAAGCACTTCCTGAACCTCGGCGGGCTCGGCGTGCGGGACCTGTGCCCCGACGGTGCCGACCTGCTGGTGCTGGCCGGCCCGTCGATGGCGCTGTCGGGTCCGGTGCGGGTGTACCGCTGGCACGGCGCGCTGGCAGGCCGCACCGGGCGGGTCGTGCGCGGCGAGGAGATCACCCTCGAGATCGGACCTCCCCCACGGTGACGGCGTCGACCACGCCGAGGGCATCGCCCTCCTCGAACCGGGCGACGGCCCGGCCGCACGGCTGCTCGTCGTCTACGACAGCCCGTCGCCGGCCCGCCGGCCCACCCCGCACTCGGTCCTCGCCGACCGGATGCACTGACCCGCAGCTGCGCCCCGGCCGCACACCGACTTCTGCGCCGGCACACCGACTGCAGTCGGTGTGCGACCGCGAAAGTCGGTGTGTGACGGGCCGCTCCGCGCCGTATCCCCGGCCCGACCGAGCCGCCGCTCACGCACCCCTGTCCGCGCACGCCCAGGTTGCCGGCTCGCGCTACCGCTCGACGGGGTGCGCCGGCCGGCTGGGGGTGCGTCGGCGGAGTTGGGGTGCGCCGGCCGGCTCCGGCTGCCGGGCGGTGATGATCGTTGCGAGAAGTGCACCACGGGCGCCGGGACAGCAGTGGTGCGCTGCTGATCAGCCAAGATCGATCCGAGACGGACACCAGCGCTGTCCTCGCGGCACTGGCGTGCGACTCGGAACGATCAGGCCGCTGCCGGGCACCGAACCGGCGATCACGCCCCGAGCGAGGGGCGGTGGCACATCGACTGTCGCGCCGGCACATCAACTGCAGTCGGCGTGACGCCGCCGTCAGGGGCTGGGCGGGCGGGCGCTCGCCACCAGGAGGCGGGCGCCGGTGGTGCCGCCGCGCAGCGCGAGGTGCGCTCCGCCCGTCGGCTCGGACCACGCGGTCCGGCGGGTCCGCACGTGCTCGCCGGCGACCACGGCGTCGCCCTGGATCACGAGGGCGAAGGCGCGGTCGGCGGCCGGCACCGGCAGATCGAGCGGGACGCCGGGGGCGAGCGTCACGAGCACGACCTGCGCGGGCGACGCGGGCCGCGCGGGCCCGGTGGTGCCGTCCACCGTGCCGGCCAGCACGTCGATCTCCGCGCCGGGACGCGCCAACCGTGGACGGTCGGCGGCGCGCAGCTGCTGGTGCCCGGGTGCGGCCGACCGGGTGTCGGCGGGCAGGTCCAGCCACAGCTGCAGGACGTGGGCGTGCCCGCCGCGCCCGGCGACCTCCCGATGGACGATGCCGTGGCCCGCGGTCATCCACTGGGCGTCGCCCGCTTCCAGGACACCAGCGCCGCCGGCATCGTCCTCGTGCGCGAGCACGCCGTCCAGCACGACGGTGACCGTCTCGATCCCGCGGTGCGGGTGCCAGTCGAAGCCCGGCGCCGAGATCCGCTCCTCCGACAGCACGAGGAACGGGGCCGTCCGCGCGGGGTCGCCGGGCCGCACGTGGAGCCACTTGTCGTCGACCTCGGCGTCCGGGCCGGTGTGCAGGCCGTCCTCGACCCGGTCGATCCCGCGCACCGGGGCTCAGCCTCCGATCAGCTTTCCCGCCTGCTGGCCGATCGTGAGCACCGCGAGCACGCCGAACAGCAGCACCGACCACACCAGCGCGCCGACCCGGAACCCGCGGATCCGGATGGCCTCCGGCAGCAGCTTCTTGTTGATCACGATCAGCAGCCCGGAGTAGATGAACATCATCGTTCCGCCCACGCAGGCCGCGATCACGGCCAGCACGATGGGCTGGGAGAACCCGGCCGAGATCACGATGATCCCGATCACCGCGAGGCCCCACACCAGCCAGGCGTACAGCTTGCTCTCCGACACGTCCGGGAAGTACATCGTCTTCAGCACGTCCGCGGCCAGCCGGCTGGTGTAGTCCACGATCCCCAGCGCCGCCGCGAACAGCGACACCGCCCCGACCACCCAGAAGAAGTAGCCGAACCAGGTGCCGACCCGTTCCATCAGCACGTTCCCCTCGATCCTCAGGAACGAGATGTCGTTCTTGACGTCGGGGTGGCCGAACACCGTGGCGTACGCCAGCAGCGACATGAACACGATCGAGACGAACGAGATCAGCACGAACGTCCACAGCTGCTCGCGGTTGGCGAAGCGCCACCACCCGCGCCAGCGGTCGAGGTTCTCGTCGGAGGGCACGAACACGTAGCCGACGCGGCCGCGGGCCTCGGGCTCCCCGGTCAGCGGCGACACGATCTTCGGCACGTAGTGCCCCATGCCGAAGCCCTTGTCCCGGATCCAGTTGCTCTGCACCAGGTTCTGGCCGCCGCCCGCGCCGGCGAACGCCAGCGCACCCATCAACGTGGCGAACCCGAGCTCGGCGGCGGGGAACTGCGCCTCGGTGAGGATCTTCGGCACGTCCGCCCAGGCCCCGCCGATCGCGAACAACGCCCCGATGATGACCAGCAGCAGGACCGCGGCCACCTTCAGCATCTGCGCGCGTTCCAGCGCGGTATAGACCACCGGGGCCAGGGTGAGGATCGCCCCGACCAGCACCAGCAGCCCGATCGCGATGATCGCGGGGCTGCCGCCGAAGATGTAGCTGAACAGCGTGCCCGAGCTGGTCACCCACGCCGGCCACAGGTTCGCGAAGTAGGCCAGGATCGCGAACACCAGGCCCCAGTGCCGCCACAGCCGGCTGAACCCGGTGAGCGCGGTCTCGCCCGTGGCGAGCGTGTAGCGCTCGATCTCCATGTTCAGGAAGTACTGGGTGATCAGCCCGACCAGGGCGGCCCAGACGAAACCGAGCCCGATCTGGGAGGTGATGTAGGGGAACAGGATGAACTCGCCGCTCGCCAACCCGACTCCGGCGGCGATGATGCCGGGACCGACGAACCTCCACTGGTTCACGGGCGGGGCAGGCAGGTCACGGACCTGCGGTGGGGGCAGGTACTTCGTGGGGAAGAGCTTCGACGGGTCGGCGGAAACCGCGTCGTCGCGATCGGCGGACATCAGTGGTGGCCTTTCAGGTCTGGGGCTGGGTCGTAGGTCGGTTCGGGATCATCAACGCTGCACGTCCTCCTCCGCATCGAGCAGGGCGAGCTCGTGCGGCCGGGGAGCGGCCTCCCAGTCGCCGGGCACCGTCACGGCGAGCGCTCCGGTGACGGCCGCGGTGCGCAACCCCTCGTCCGGGTCGCGGCCGGTGAGCCGGCACGCGAGGTACCCGGCGACGAAGGCGTCGCCCGCACCGACGCTGTCGACGGCGTGCACGGGGACCGCCGGCACCTCGACCGACCTGCCGTCGATCAACGCGGTGGCGCCGTGGCGCCCACGCTTGATCACGACCTCCCGGGGCCCCAGCTCGGCCAGCGCCGCCGCCAGCTTTTCTGGCCCGGTGTCCCCGTCGGCCTCCAGCGCGATGCGCGCCTCGTCGTCTCCGGCGAAGAGCATGTCCGCGCCCGCGGCGAGCTCCCGGAACACCGGTGCCGCTGTGGCGGGGTCCCACAGCCGCGAGCGGTAGTTGAGATCCACCGACACCGGCACGCCCGCCGCACGGGCCCGGCGCAGCGCCTCCCGGACGGCCGTGGCAGGGCCCTCCCCGAGCGCCGGCGTGATCCCCGTGAGGTGCAGGACCCCGGCATCCTCGACGATCCCCGCCGGCACGTCCTCCGGCCGCAGGTGCGAGCCCGCGCTGCCGTGGCGGTAGTACGTGACGTTCTGCACGGAGCCGGTGCGCCGTTCCCGCAGCATGAGCGCGGTCGGCGCGTCGTCGCGGTGCACGACCGCGCGCACCCGCTCGGCGAGCAGGTTCCGCTCGATGAGGTCGCCGATGGGGTCCCGGCCCAGCCGCCCGATCCAGGTGGCCGGGACACCCAGCCGGGACACACCGATGGCGACGTTCGACTCCGCGCCGCCCATGGACAGCCGCATCCCCCTGGTGAGGGAGAGCGGGCCGACGTCGTCGGCGACGAGCAGGCCGAGCGTCTCGCCGAGCGTGACGAGTCGCCCGCTCATGAGCGGGCCGCCTCGAGCGCAGCCGACGCCCGCTCGGCGAGGGCGTGCAGGTTACCGTCCGGGGCGAGCGCGTCGCCGATCAGCGGCCCGCCCATGCCGACGGCCACCGCCCCTGCGGCCAGCCACCCGCTGACCGAGGCGATGTCGACGCCGCCGGTGGGCACGACCGGGATGTCCGGCAGCGGCGCGCGCACGTCCTTGAGGTAGCCGGGTCCGAGCTGGCCGGCCGGGAACAGCTTGACGGCGCTCGCGCCCGCCTTCCACGCCGCGTTGATCTCGGTGGGCGTGAACGCGCCGGGGTAGCTCGCGATGCGCCGGCGCAGCGCGGCGGCGATCACCTCCGGCTCCACCGACGGCGACACGACGAACCGTGCGCCGGCGTCCACCGAGCGGTCCACGTCCGCGGCGGTGAGCACGGTGCCGACGCCGACCTCCACCTCGGCCGGGACCCGGGCCGCGAGCCGCTCGACCACGTCGAGGGCTCCCTTGGTGGTGAGCGTCAGCTCGAGGCTGCGCACGCCGGCCTCGACGAGGACGTCGACCACGGCCTCGGCGCGGTCGGCGTTCTCGGCCCGCAGGATCGCGACGATGCGGGTGGCGGCGAGCCCGGCACCCACCGGTACCCGGTGCTGATCAACACGGTGCTGATCAACACGGTGCTCGGGTGCGCTGGATTCGGTCACGGGCGGTGGTCCCCCTTTCTCGGGCGCCGGAAACGGGGTCCGCCACGGCACCAGCGACGTTCTACTTAATGGAACGCAATTTCACTACGGCTCGCTGAATGATGGACGTCCGGTGTCCGGACGACAAGCCTCCGCCGAGGCGGGCCTGGTGATCTCGGACTCGCGTCCGCGCTGTCCGGACCGGTCACCACAAGCGTCCGACCCCGTTCGCCCCCGCGTCACCCGCCCGTGCCGGCCCGGGCACCCGCGGCCACCACTCTCGCTGCCGTCCCTCCCCCGGCGTGCACCCCTTCCCTTCCTCACGAGGAGCTGCCGCACATGACCTCCCCCCTCCGCCGCGCCGCCGTCGCGTGCGCGGCCCTGCTCGCGCTCACCGCGTGCGGCGAGAGCGCCGTCGGCTCCTCCGGCGGCGCGGACCCCGGCGGCGACACCCTGGTGTTCGCCTCCATCCCGTCGGAGGAGTCGACGTCGCTGCAGCAGAGCTACGCAGCCGTCCTCGCGATGCTGGAACGCGAGACCGGCACGACGATCGAGTTCCAGAACGCTACCGACTACGCGGCCGTCATCGAAGGCATGCGCGCCGGCCAGATCGACATCGCCGTGTTCGGACCGTTCTCCTACGTGCTGGCCAAGGGCCAGGACCCGGGCATCACGCCGGTCGCGGCCTCGGTGGACGCCGCAGGCGACCAGCCGGGCTACCAGTCCTACGGGATCACCGCCGCCGGCTCCGACATCACCGATCTCGCCGGGTTCTCCGGGCGCAACGTCTGCTTCGTGGACCCGAACTCCACCTCCGGCTACCTCTATCCCACCGCCGGTCTGATCGAGGCGGGCGTGGACCCGGCCGCCGGGATCACGCCGGTGTTCGCCGGTGGGCACGACGCGTCGGCGCTCGCGGTGGCGAGCGGGCAGTGCGATGCCGGTTTCGCCTACGACACCATCGTCGACCGCCAGCTCATCGAATCCGGGCAGCTGCAGCCGGGGCAGCTGAGGGTCGTGTGGCGCTCGGAGACGATCGCCGGCTCACCGATCGCCGTGGCCGGCGACGTCGACCCGCAGCAGCGCCAGGTGATCGCCGATGCGTTCGCGCAGAAGGCGAACGTCGACTACCTCGTCTCCAACGGGTTCTGCGCGACGGCGGCCGAGTGCGAGGTCGGCGAGGAGGGCGGCTGGGGCTACGTCGCGGTGGACGACGCGCTCTACGACGGTGTGCGCCGGGTCTGCGACATCACGCGGGCCGAGTCGTGCACGAGCCTGGGCTGATCGCGGTGTCAACCGGCGCAGCGACGACAGGCGCAGCGACAACTGGCGCAGCGACACACGCACCCGACGCCGTCGTGGAGCTCGCGGGCGTCCACAAGCGGTTCGGTCCGGGCGTTCACGCGCTCGACGACGTGTCCCTCACCGTGCACGCGGGAGAGGTCGTCGTCCTCCTCGGCGCATCGGGTTCGGGCAAGTCGACGCTGCTGCGGCACGTCAACGGCCTGCACCGCCCGTCCGCCGGCACGGTGCGGGTGCTGGGCACCCAGGTCGGCCCGGCCGGCGGGGCGGCCCTGCGACGCCTGCGGCAGCGCGTCGGCATGGTGTTCCAGCAGTTCCATCTCGTCGGCAGCCTGACCGTGCTGGAGAACGCCTGCACCGGGGCGCTCGGCACGCTGCGCGGCCCGCGCCTCGGCCTGCCCACCTACCCTCGGCGGGTCCGTTCGGCCGCCCTCGAACAGCTGGACCGCGTGGGGCTCGCCGACCAGCGGTTCCAGCGGGCCGACACCCTCTCCGGCGGGCAGCAGCAGCGGGTGGCCGTGGCCAGGGCGCTGCTGCAGCGGCCCCGGATCCTGCTCGCCGACGAGCCGGTGGCCTCGCTCGATCCGGAGTCGGCGGCCCAGGTGCTCCAGCTCATCGCCACCCTCGCCCGCGAGGACCGGCTGACGGTGCTGTGCAGCCTGCACCAGGTGGACCTCGCGCTGGCGCTGGGCGAGCGGGTGGTCGGTCTGCGTTCCGGCCGGGTCGTGCTCGACCGGCCGGTGGCGGGGCTGGACCACCACACGGCGATGGCGGTGTACGCGCCCCGGACGCCCGACGCGGTTCCGGTACTCGCCACGTGACGGGTACCCGGACCCTTCGCCGGCCCTCCCGCACCAGCACGGCCGCGGTGCTGGTGCTGCTCGCGCTGCTCGGCGCGGCGCTGTGGTCGGTGGGCGAGCTGCGGCTCAACGTCGCCACCCTCGTCGACAGCACCGGCAACGCCGCGGACTTCCTCTCCCGCACCGTGCCGCTGGACTTCCCGCCGCCGGCCGAGTTGCTCGCGCTCTGCGGGCAGACGCTGGCCATCGTCGTGTGCGCGACGTTGCTCGCGGTGCTGCTCAGCGTGCCGGTCGCGGTGCTCGCCGCCGGCAACACGAGCCCGGGGCGCCCATCCCGGTTCGGCGCGCGAGCGCTGGTCGTCGTCGCCCGCGCGGTGCCCGACGTCGTGCTCGCGATCGTGTTCTTCCGGCTCTTCGGCCTCGGCGCGCTCGCGGGCGTGCTCGCGATGGGCCTGCACTCGGTGGGGATGGTCGGCAAGCTCTACGCCGACGCGATCGAGCAGGTCGACGAGGGGCCGCGCACCGCCGTGCGGGCGGCGGGGACCGGCCGGCTGCAGGAACTGGTGACCGGGGTACTGCCCGCCGTGCTGCCGGCCTTCGTCGCCACGGCGCTGCACCGCTTCGACATCAACCTGCGCATCTCCGTGGTGCTCGGGTTCGTCGGGGTCGGCGGGCTCGGCCTGGAGATCGCCCACTCGCTGCGCAGGCTCGACTATCCGCGCGGGATGGCACTCGCGCTCGTCGTGCTCGGGCTGTGCGTGCTGGTGGAGCTGGTGTCCGGGGCACTGCGCCGCGCCATCCTGGGTGGGGCGGGCCGGTCGCCGGCCCCGCCGGCGGCCGGCCGGCTGACCCCGCCGTGGACGCCCCGGCGGGTGCGCGCCGCGTTCTACGTGGGCGCGACCCTGCTGGTGGTCGCCCTCTCCGCGCCGGCGGCCGACCTCTCCCCCGCGCAGCTCGTGGCCGGCGTGCCGGCCCTGCCCGCCACGCTGGGGCTGTTCTGGCCGCCGAGCACCGGCGGGATCCTGCCCGACCTCCTCGCCGAGCTCGCCGTCACCGTGCAGATCGCGCTGGCGGCGACGCTGATCGGGGCGGTGCTCGCGCTGCCGGTGGGCGCCATGGCCGCGCGCAACGTCGCCCCGACGCCGGCAGTGGCCGCGGCGTTCCGGGGTGTCGTGGTCATCGTCCGCGGGGTCCCCGAGCTGATCATCGCGATCGTGTTCGTCGTGATCACCGGGCTCGGCCCGGTGGCCGGGGCGCTCGCGCTGGGCATCGGCGCGGTCGGCCTGCTGGGAAAGCTCGTGGCCGACTCGCTCGAGGAGACCGACATGCGCGTGCAGGAGGCCGTGCGGGCCGCCGGGGCCTCCCGGCTGCAGGTGTTCGCCGCCGTGACGCTCCCCCAGGCGGCGCCGGCGCTGGTGGCCCACCTGCTCTACCAGCTCGACGTCAACATCCGCTCGGCCACGCTCCTGGGCATCGTCGGCGCGGGCGGGATCGGGTTCTACCTGCTCAACGCGTCGCGGGTGCTGGAGTTCGGGGTCGTCACCACGATCATGCTGATGGTCTTCGCCACCGTCATGGCCGTCGAGCTGCTCGCGCTGTGGCTGCGCCGCGCGGTCTCCTGACCGCGGAGGCGGTGTCACTACACGATCACCAGGCCTACCGCGACCGTCACGTCCAGCGCACCGCACCACTCGGCGTAGGAGCGGGCGACGGTGCGGTCCTTCGCGAGGTGCACCCAGTCCCAGATCCCGTGGGCGAGCATCCCGGCGGCCACGAGGTAGCGCCCGAGATCGGGGTGGACGGCGAGCCCGCCCACCGCGACCACGGCGAACCCGATCATCCCGGCGAGCTGCAGCCGGAAGTCGGGCTCGCGATGCCGGCCGTGACCGGCGCCCCAGATCGTCGCGCCGACCGCGGCGGCGAGCAGTACGACGGCGGGCTCGACCCGGTCCTGCAGCCGCAGCAGGACGAACAGCGCGATGAGCACCCCGAAGACCGGCCAGGTCACGCCCCTCCGGCGCAGGACCGCCACCACGACGTAGAGCAGCGGCATGAGCATCAGCAGCCGCGCGTAGCCGTGCGTGGTCGCGTCGGTCACCGCGCCGAGGAACACGTCGGCGCCGAGGGCGAACCCGAGGACGGTCGGCCAGCGCCGGGCAGACGCCATCAGGAGTGAGGTCGTTGTTCGCATGGACCTGAGGGTCGAGCCCGGCGTGCGCGACCGGCAGGTGCACGCTGTCACGGTCCGCCCGTGCGGATCGCGAGGGCCGGCCGTGCATGACAACCGGTTCGGGCGTTCACGGCCGTTTCCCTGCCCGTTACCGCCGGCGACGTTGTCCGGACAAGGCCGCCAGGCAGCGTTGCCGACCGTGACGGCCACCCGGTACCTGGAGATCGCCGACGAGCTCGCCGCCGAGCTCGCCGGGTCACCCGCGGGCTCCCGCGTCGACGGGGAGCACGGGATCGGCAGGCGGTTCGGCGTGGGGCGGGCGGCGGCGCGGGCCGCACTGCAGGAGCTGGAGCGCCGGCTCCTGGTCCGGCGGGTGCAGGGCGCGGGCACGTTCGTGAACCGGCGCATCGACTACACGATCGCGCACGACCGCCGCCCGTCGTGGCACGAGACGGTCACCGCGGCCGGGGCGCACCCGCGCACCGTGGTGCGCAGCATCGAGACGCGGCCGCTGCCGGCCGGGCACGCACCCGCGCTGGGCCTGCCCGCCGGAACGCCGTGCCACCGGCTCGTCCGCCAGTCCTACATCGACGACCTGCTCGCGGCGCGGGTGCACGAGTGGGTACCGGTGGATCTCGTCGCCGACCTCGACCTGGCGGTGCAGGCGGCCGAGTCGCTCGACCTGGTGCTGCGTCAGGTGGCCCGCGTGGAGCCGGTGCGCGCCTGGTGCCGGGTGAGCCTCGACGTGCCGCCGCCCGCGATCTGCGCGGGTCTGGAGATCGAGCCGAGCCGGCCGGTGTGGCTGGTGGAGAGCCTCAGCCGGGACGCCACGAGCGGGCGTCCCGTCATGCGCAGCAGGTCCTGGATGCGCGCGGACGCGGTCCGGGTGGTGGTCGAACTGGGCTCGATCCCGGCGAGCGAGGCGCCGCCGGCCTGCGAGGGAGGCGCGCAGGAGGCGATGTGAGGGCTCGCGGGAGCGCGGCGGAGGCAATTCACCGCGAGGCAATTCACCACAGAGGCAATTCACCACAGAAGGAGAGGGATGGACTTCCCACGAGAGGAGCGGGCGGCGCTGCTGGCGCTCGCGCGGACAGAGGAGCTGGTCGGGCTCGCCGACGCCTGCCTCGCCGACGGCGTGGTGCCCCGGGTGCTGCGGGCGCCCGAGGTCGGCTGCGTGGCCACGCAGGTGGCCGAACCGATCGCCGGCGAGCGGTTCCTGCTCGGCGACGTGCTGGCCGTGCAGGCCGAGGTGGAGCTCGGCGGCGCCCGCGGATGGGCGATGCGGTTGGGCGACGACCGGGTCGCGGCGCTCGCCGCCGCGATCTGCGACGCCGAGGCGCAGGCCGGGCGGCCGCACGCGGCGGACGTGCTCGCCCTGTGCGGACGGGTCGCCGCCCGCGAGGCCGAGTCCGCGGCCGCGGAATGGGCCGAGCTCGCGCCGACCGTCGTCGAGTTCGAGGAGCTGACGTGACCCTGACCCTGCCCCCGGCGCCGCTCCTCCCGGTACTGGACGGGGACACCGCGCAGCGTGCGTTCCGCGCGGTGCTCGACGCGCTGGCGCGCCCCGGCGTGCCGGCGGCGCTGCCGGCGCTCGACCTGCCCACCGCCCTGCTGCCGGTGCTCGCGCTCGCCGACCTGGACACACCGGTCTGCGTGCTCGGCGACTCCGCGGCCGGCACCTGGACACGCGCACTGGCCACCGCGACCGCGGCGCCGTCGTCACCGCTCGGAGCGGCCCGGCTGGTGGCGGCCCTGCGACCGCTCGCGACCGGCGAGCTCGCGGTGGTGCGCACCGGTAGCGCGGCCGCACCCGAGGAGGCCGCGCTGGTCGTGCTCGCCGTCCCCGCCCTCGACGGCGGGCCTGCGCTGACCCTCTCGGGGCCCGGGGTGCCGGGCCGGCGGGCGGTGACACCCCGCGGTCTGCCCTCGGACCTGGTCGCCGCCCGCGCCGCCACCGCGTTCCCGGCCGGACCGGACCTGCTGCTCGTCGCCCCCGACGGGTCGGTGCTCGGGCTCCCCCGCAGCACCCGGATCGAGGAGGACTGACATGGGCTACTCGGGAGCCCGCGGAGGGCTCGAGGCGATCCTTGCGGCCGAGCGCCTGGTGCGCGAGGCCCGCGACGACGCACCGGCGCCCTGGGCGTCGACCGACCAGATCACCGCCCGGTTCCGGCTCGCGGTCGACCGCGTGCAGGGCGAGGCCGGGCTCTACCACGAGGCCACCGCCGCCGACGCGTTCCGGCAGGCGGAGGGCGACCCCCTCGAAGCCGCCCACCTGGTGCGCGCCCACCGCTCGACCCTGCCCCGCCTGGCCGTGAGCGAGCCGGTGAACCCCGACGACATGGTGGTGCTGCGCCGCATCGTCCCGGCGCACCGCACACCGGACGGGCCCCAGCTCCTGGGCCGTACCACGGACTACACGGGGCGCATGCTCGAACGCGAACCCATCCGACGCCACGCATGTCCGCCGGCTGAACGTCGTCGCGAAGCAGGCGGACAGGCGCCGGTGGGATCACAGCACCGGTCGTCGGAACGCGCGGAGCGGACGCCGGGACGGTTCTCCGCGTTCCTGCGGTCGCAGGGGCTGCTCGTCGAGCATCCTCCGACGGACGCCGCGCCGTTCGACGTCACCCGGCGGCCGGCGCGGCCGCCGGCGCCGCGCTCCGCCGTGCTCGCGTCGATGGCCCGCGCGGAGACCGGGGCGCTGGTGGGGCTCTGGTACCGCTCGATCCTCGGCCCGGACGGCGACATCCACGAGGTGACGCTCGGCGAGGTCCGCCACGGCCACCTGCCGCTGCGGGTGCTGCACCCGCACACCGGCAACCCGGTGCAGGTCGGCCGCTTCCGGGCCACCGAGGCCGAGGCCATCGAGGACCTCGACGGCGCCGACGAGGACCGCACCTGCTTCGACGTCGGCTACGGGCTGTGCTTCGGGCACAACGAGCGCAAGGCGATCGCCATGGCCAACCTCGACATCGCCTGCCGCCGCTTCGGGCGAACCGGCCCCCTCGAACAGCTCCTGCTGCTCACCACCGACGGCCTCGACTCCGCCGGGTTCCTCGAACACCTCAAGCTGCCCCACTACGTCACGTTCCGGTCGATGGTCGAGCGCAAGCAGGCCATGCGCGCCACCGGCGTGGCCACCGAAGCCCCCGGGAGGGACTGCCGATGACGCTGACACCGACGCTGGCCGCCATCTCCGGTGTCGACGAGATCCTCGCCGGCATCGACGCCTCGACCGCCCCCGTCGGGATCCTCGACGAAGGCGCCAAGCGCGAGATCCGCCGCGCCGCCCTCACCGCCGTGTGCGTGCCCGGCTACCAGGTGCCCTTCGGGTCCCGGGAGATGCCGGTGGCGCGCGGCTGGGGTTCGGGCGGCCTGCAGGTGACGCTCGCCGTGATCGGCACCGACGACACCGTCAAGGTCATCGACCAGGGCGACGACGCCGGCGTCAACGCCACCAACCTGCGCCGCCTCGTCGCCGGCAGCACGGGCTGCGCGGAGTCGGCCGACTCCCGCGAGGCCACGGTGATCCAGACCCGGCACCGCGTGCCCGAGCAGCCCCTGTCCGACGGACATGTCCTCGTGCTGCAGGTGCCGGTGCCCGAACCCCTGCGCGGCGTGCAGCGGTCGGTGGCCGAGTGCGCACGCATGCACGCCGAGGCCGACTACTCCACGATGTGGGTCAGCCTCTACGAGGACCTCGTCCGCAACGGCGTGATCACCAAGTCCACCGGCTACCCGGTGCTCGTCGGCGGCCGCTACGTCATGGCCACCACGCCCATCCCGCGCTGGGACGTCCCCCGCCTGCACCGCTCGGAACACCTGAGCCTCTTCGGCGCCGGGCGGGAGAAGCGGATCTTCGCCGTGCCGCCGCACACCGACGTCGAGCCGCTGACGTTCGACGACGTGCCGTTCGAGGTCGAAGGCGCCGATGGCGTCTGCGCCCGCTGCGGCTCCGACGACACGTTCCTGGTGGAGGCCGGGTCCGGCCGCTTCGCGTGCAGCGACACGGAGTGGTGCGCGCGAGTGGTCGACGGCGACGCGGATGAGGAGACCCACCGAGCGGCCGCCCCGCTCCACCTGCTCCCCAACCTGATCCGCAGCTCTCCCCGATTGCAGGAAAGCCACTTTCATGCCACGTCATTGCGTGAAAGTGGCTTTGCTGCAACTCCGCACGGGCCGGAGTGGGCCCTGCTCGTCGAGGGCGTCGGGAAGGTGCACGGGGCCGGTGGGGCTGCCGCCGTTCCCGGGACCGGGCCGGAGCTCGGCACCGCCGTCAGCCCCTCCACCGGGGCGATCGTCGCCGCGTGGGACGTCGGTTTCGACGTGGCGCCCGGCGAGGCCGTGGGGCTGATCGGCGAGTCCGGCTCCGGCAAGTCCACGGTGCTGCGCTGCATCGTCGGCGACGAGCGGGCCACCGCGGGGAAGCTGTTCCTCTCCGCGGTGGACGGCGGTGGCACCGACGTGCTCACCCTCGACGGCCCGGCGCGGCGGAAGCTGCGGATCGCGACGCTCGGCATCGTGCACCAGGACCCGTCGGAGGGGCTCGCGCTGAACGTCACCGCGGGCGGCAACATCGCCGAGCGGCTCACCGCCGCCGGCTGGCGCAGCTACGGCGCGATCCGCGCCCGCGCCGCGGAGCTGCTGGAACGCGTCGAGGTGCCGCTCTCGCGCATGGACGACCCCGTCCGCACGTTCTCCGGCGGCATGCGCCAGCGGGTGCAGATCGCGAAGGCGCTCGCCACCGACCCGGCCGTGCTGCTGCTCGACGAGCCGACCACCGGGCTCGACGCGTCGGTCGCCGCGGGTGTGCTCGACCTGCTGCGCGGCCTGCTCGCCGAGCGTGACGTCGCCGCCGTGGTGGTGAGCCACGACTTCGCGGTGATCGAGGCGCTCACCGACCGCTCGCTGGTGATGCAGCTGGGCCGGGTGGTCGAGCGGGGCCTCACCGACCAGCTCTTCCGCGACCCGCACCACCCCTACACCCAGCGGCTCGTCGCCGCCGCCCGGAGGTGATCATGAGAGTCCTGCAGGTACGGAACCTCGAGAAGACGTTCACCCTGCACACCGTCGACGGCCGCACGGTGGCCTCGCTGCGCGGCGTCGACCTGGACGTCGCCGCGGGCGAGCACGTCGCGCTGGCCGGGGCGAGCGGCGCGGGCAAGTCGAGCCTGCTGCGCTGCGTGCACCGCACCTATCTCCCCGACGCCGGCACGGTCACGTTGCACTGCGCGGACGGCCCGGTCGAGCTCACCGCGCTGCCCGACCGCGCGCTCGCCCGGCTGCGGGCCCGCGAGCTCGGCTACGTGTCGCAGTTCCTCGCCGCGCCACCGCGCACCGGTCCCCTGGAGCTGGTGGCCGCGGCCGCCCGGCGCCGCGGGCTGGACCGGACGGCCGCCGGCGACGCCGCCGCGGCGGCCCTGCGGCGCCTCGCGCTGGACGAGGTGCTGTGGGACGTCGACTGCGGGGTGCTGTCCGGCGGGGAGCGTCAGCGCGTCAACCTCGCGGCCGCCACCGTGCGCCCGCCGCGGCTGCTGCTGCTCGACGAGCCGGTGTCCGCGCTCGACCCGGCCAACCGGGAGCTGGCCCTGGAGCTGATCGCGTCGCTGTCGGGGGCCGGGGTCGCCGTGCTCGCGGTCTTCCACGACGCCGACGCGATGACCCGGCTCGCCACCCGGGTGGTCGAGCTGCGCGATGGCCGGGTGTCCCGCACGGGCACGCCCGCCGAGGTCCTGGGGGCAGCGGCATGAGGCTCCTCCCGCCCCCGGCCGCCCGCAGCGCTGCCGGCGGCCGGTCGTGAGCGCGCCGGCCACCGAGCGGTGGTCGCTCCTGCGGCCGCCCGCCGACTACGTGCTCGGGCACGTGCGGGCCGTGCTGCCCGACCGTGTGCTCGACGACGCCCGCGTCACCGTGCGGGACGGGCGCATCGCCGAGGTCGCCCCGCACCCCGCGGGGAGCGGCGCCGACGTGGACGGCGGCGGCGCCTTCTGCCTCCCCGGCCTCGTGGACGTGCACTCCGACGGGCTCGAGCGCGAGCGGATGCCGCGCCCGGGGGCCGGGGTGCCGGGGCGGTTCGCCCTCCTGTCGTTCGAGGGCAAGCTGCGCGCCGCCGGGATCACCACGGTGTTCCACGGCGCCGCGTTCGAGGAGGGTGACGGCTCGCTGAGAGCCCGCTCGGTGGACGCGGCGCTGGAGCTGTGCCGCGAGGTGGCCGACCGCGGCGACAGCCCCGTGGAGCACCGCATCCTGCACCGGCTCGACGTGCGGTCGGCCGGCGGGCTCGCGGCGCTGCGCACCCGGCTCGCCGCGACCGACCTGCCCGCGGTGGTCTCGCACGAGGACCACACCCCGGGTCAGGGCCAGTACGCCGACCGCACGTACTACGAGCGGTACCTCATGGGCACCCGCGACTTCACCGCCGAGCAGGCCCGCGCGCACGTCGACGCGTTCGCCGCGGCGCGCGAGGCGAACCTCGACGTCCGGGACGAGGCGCTGTCCTTCCTGGGCGGCCTGGCGCGTTCCGGCGCGGTGCGGCTCCTGGGGCACGACCCGGCCTCGGCGGCCGAGATCGCGGCGCTCGCCGAACGCGGCGGGGCGGTGGCCGAGTTCCCCACCACCGTCGAGGCCGCGGTCGCCGCCCGCGAGCACGGCATGCCGGTGGTCATGGGCGCACCCAACGCGCTGCGCGGCACCTCGCACTCCGGCAACGCGTCGGCCCGCGAGCTCGTGGCCCGCGGCCTGGTCACCGCGCTGGCGTCGGACTACCTGCCGTCGGGGTTGCTCGCCGCCGCGTTCCTGCTCGCCGCCGACGGCGTCGCTCCCCTCCCCGCCGCCGTGCGGCTGGTGACGGCGGGCGCCGCGGAGACCGTCGGTCTCGCCGACCGCGGCGCCCTCACCCCGGGCAGCCGCGCCGACCTCGTGCTCGCCGAGGCGGGCCAACCATGGCCGGTGGTGCGGACGGTGCTGCGGGCAGAACGGCCGTGACCAGCCGGTTCAGCCCCGCCGCTCCCACGATCCCAGGACGAGGAGCGTGCGGGTGCCCGTCACCGAGCCGGAGCGGCGCAACGTGTCGATCACCACCTGCAGGTGGGCGAGGTCGCGCACCCGCAGCTGCACCAGCGCGTCCGGGTCGCCCGCGAGCGTGAAGACCGCCTGCACCTCCGCGATCGTCGAGACCGCGCGCACGATCTCGCTCACCCGGGTCGTGCCGAGGAAACGCAGCTCGATGAACGCCTCGACCCCGGCACCCAGCTTCGTGTGATCCACCTGCACCGTGAACCCGGTGATGACGCCGACCTCGCGCAGCCGGTCCACCCGCCGCTTCACCGCCGCGACCGACAGGCCCACCTCCGCCGCCATCTCGGAGTAGGTGCGGCGGGCGTCGACGCGCAGCAGCTCGAGCAGAAGCCGGTCGGTGTCGTCGACCACGGGCCCCTCCGCGCAAAGAACACAACGTGTCGACCGATCCAAGCACAACGCGTTTGCGTGTTCAGGGGTCGAGGGGGCGAACCCCTTGCCCGAACGGGTGCGGACCCGGTGTCCTCCTCGTACCCGCCCTGACGGAGGTCGACAGTGCCGCCCACCACCGCACCGCCCGCCCCTGCGCCGCTCACGACAGTCACGCTGGACGACAAGTACACGGCCCGCCACGGCCGGGTCCTGCTCTCCGGGATCCAGGCGCTCGTGCGGATGGTCCTCGAGCAGCGCAGGCTCGACACGGCCCGCGGCCTGGACACCCGCGCGTTCGTCAGCGGGTACCAGGGCTCGCCGCTCGCCGGGCTGGACCAGGAGATGGCGCGCGCGGCGCGGTTCCTCGGTGAGGCGGGCGTGGTCTTCCGGCCCGGTCTCAACGAGGAGCTCGCGGCCACCGCCGTGGCAGGCACCCAGCTGCTGCGCAAGGCGCCCGGTCGCCGCCACGACGGCGTCACCGGCTTCTGGTACGGCAAGAACCCCGGCCTCGACCGGGCGGCGGACGCCATCCGGCACGGCACCCTCGCCGGCACCACCGCGCTCGGCGGCGCCGTCGCCCTGATCGGCGACGACCCCGCCTGCAAGTCCTCCACCGTGCCGAGCTCGTGCGAGCCGATGGCGCAGAGCCTGCTGCTGCCGCTGCTCGCACCCGGGTCCGTCGCGGAGATCGTCGAGCTCGGGCTGCACGCCGTGGCGATGTCGCGCGCCAGCGGCCTCTGGACCGGGCTGAAGATCGTGGCCGACGTCGCCGACGCGGCCGCCACGGTCGACGTGGACGCGCTCAACCTGGGCGTGCCGTCCCCCACCCGCGCCGAGGACGCCGCCCGCACGCTCGTGGGCCCCGAGGCCCTCGACGCCGAGCACGACGCGCTCACCCGCCGCCTCGACCTCGCCCGCGCCTACGCCCGCGCGGCCGGGCTCAACCGGGTCGCGTTCACCTCCCGGAACGCGCGGCTCGGCGTGCTCGCCTCCGGCACGTCGGCGGCCGTCGTGCAGCGCGCCCTCGACGACCTCGGCCTCGACGAGCCGGCGATGGAGGCACTCGGCCTGCGGATCATCACCCTCGCGATGCCCTTCCCCGTCGACGCCGACGCCCTCGCCGAGCTCACCGACGGCCTGGACGAGGTGCTCGTCGTCGAGGACAAGGTCCCGTTCCTGGAGAACCACCTCAAGGCCGCCCTCTACGGCCGTCCGGGCACCCCGCGCGTCGTCGGCCGGCACGACCCCGACGGGCGCCCGCTGCTGCCCGCCCGCTCGGCGCTCGGCGCCGAGGACGTGGCCCGCGCGCTCGCCGCCCGCATCGGGCCCGACCGGCTGCCCCGCACCGCCGCCGTCCAGCTGCGGGAGATGACGCCGAGGCAGCCGTCGCGGATCGCGCTGCCCCTGGCCGCCCGGACCCCGTTCTTCTGCTCCGGCTGCCCGCACAACACCTCCACGCGCACGAGCGACGACACGCTCGTGGGCGTCGGCATCGGCTGCCACGCGATGATCGCGCTCGACGGCGCAGGCCGCGGACACCAGCTCGGGCTCACGCAGATGGGCGGGGAGGGCGCGCAGTGGTTCGGGCTCGCCCCGTTCACCGACGACCGGCACTTCGTGCAGAACCTCGGCGACGGCACGTTCCACCACTCCGGGTCGCTCGCCGTCCGCGCGGCCGTCGCGGCCGGCGTCACCATGACGTACAAGCTGCTCTACAACGACGCCGTCGCGATGACCGGCGGCCAGCGCGCCGAAGGCCGGCTCGACGTCCCCGCGCTCACCCGCTGGCTCGCCGTCGAGGGCGTGCGCCGGGTCGTGGTCACCACGGCGGACCCCGGCAGCTACCGCGGCGTCGCCCTCGACCCCATCGCGTCGGTCCGCCACCGCGACGAGTTCGCGGCCGCCGAACGGGAGCTGGCCGGCATCGACGGCGTGACCGTCCTGATCCACGACGACCGCTGCGCCGCCGAGGAACGCCGGCTGCGCAAGCGCGGGAAGCTACCGACCCCCACTGCGAAGGTCGTGATCAACGAGCGGGTGTGCGAGGGCTGCGGCGACTGCGGCGAGGTGTCGACGTGCCTGTCCGTGCAGCCGGTGGAGACCGAGTTCGGCCGCAAGACCCGCATCCACCAGGCCTCCTGCAACACGGACCTGTCCTGTCTGAAGGGCGACTGCCCGTCGTTCCTGCTGGTCGAACCGGGCGGCAGGGGCCCGCGCCCGGTGCCGGAGCCACCGAGCGGGCTGCCCGAGCCGGAGAGCCGGCTCACCGGCGACACCGCGCTGCTGCGCATGCCCGGGATCGGGGGCACGGGCGTGGTCACGGTGTCGCAGATCCTGCAGATGGCCGCCCACCTGGACGGGCAGTACGCGGCCGGGCTCGAGCAGATCGGGCTGGCCCAGAAGGGCGGCCCGGTGGTGAGCGACGTCCGCATCGCCAAGCAGCCGGTGCGCGGGGCGCTCCGGGCCTCCCGCGGCACCGCGGACGTGCTCATCGGGTTCGACCTGCTCGGCGCCGCCTCCGAGGCCAACCTCGCGGCCGCCCGGCCCGGTCGCACGGTCGCCGTGGTGAGCTCCGCGGTGGTGCCGACCGCGGCGATGGTCACCGGGCGCGTCGCCGTGCCCGGCTCCCCCGCCGAGGCTCTCGACCGCATCGGCGCCGCCACCCGCCCGGACGCCGCGCTGCACATCGACGCGCAGGGGCTGGCCGAGGCGCTCTTCGGCGACCACATGCCGGCCAACATGCTGCTGATCGGCGCCGCCTTCCAGCACGGCTGCATCCCGATCGCGGCGGACGCGATCGAGCAGGCGATCCGGCTGAACGGGGCCGGCGTCGAGAAGACCCTCGCCGCGTTCCGCTGGGGCCGCGCCGCGGTGGCCGACCCGGGGGCGGTGGCGGCGGCCACCGGCGCACCGGCGGCCGCTCCCCGTGAGACGGCGAACTTCGCCGACGTCCTCGCCACCCGGGTCGCCGATCTCACCGGCTACCAGGACGCGCGCTACGCCGACCGCTACGCCGAGGAGGTCCAGCGCGTCGCGGAGATCGCCACCGAGCGCGCGGGCGCGGAGGCGGGCGAGCGGATCGCCGTCGCCTACGCCCGCGGCCTGCACAAGCTCATGGCCTACAAGGACGAGTACGAGGTGGCCCGGCTGCACCTCGACCCGGTCGAGCAGTCCCGTCGCGACGCCGAGTTCGGCCCCGACGCGGCGGTCTCCGTGCTGCTGCACCCGCCGGTCCTGCGCGCGCTCGGCATGACGCGCAAGATCCGCCTGCGCCGGAGCGCGGGCCCGGCGTTCCGCGTGCTGCGCGCCGCCCGCCGCCTGCGTGGCACGCCGCTCGACCCGTTCGGCCACGCCGAGGTCCGCCGGGTCGAGCGCGCACTCGTGCCGGAGTACCAGGCGCTGGTCCGCGGGGCCCTCGATCACCTGCGTCCGGACACCGCCGACGCCGTCGCGGAGGTCGCCGCGCTGCCGGACGTGATCCGGGGCTACGAGGAGATCAAGCTGCGCGCCGTCTCCACGTTCCGCAAAAAGGCTGCGGCCGCGCTGGCCGATCTGGCAACCTGATCTAGCGTTCCGGTCCGGGACACTAGGCAGTCCGGAGGTCGAGGGGGGCCGGTGATCGACGTACCGGCCCGCCCGAGTGCCGGGCGCGTCCTCTGGTGGCTGGTCGCGCGCCAGCGCGGCCGGGTGGCCGCCGGGTCGGTGTTCGGCACGCTGTCGATGACCAGCCTCGTGCTCGCGCCGTACCTGCTCGGGCGCGCCGTCGACGACGGGCTCACCCCCGGCGACCGGCCGGCGCTGGTCGGCTGGACGGCCGCGCTGCTCGCCGCCGGGGTCGCGAGCGCCGCGCTGAACATCCTGCGCCACCGCACGATGTCGCGGGTCCGGATGGACGCGACCTTCCGCATCGCCGCAGTCGGTGCTGGTGCACGCCACCCGCCTCGGTGGCGCCCTGCCCGCCCGCACCACCACGGGTGAGGTCGCCAGCATCGGCCTGGGCGACGTCCTCATGGTGAGCACCGCGTTGACCATCGCCGGGCCCAGCGTCGGCGCGGTGGTCACGTACCTGCTGGTGGCCGTGCTGATGGGCCTGGTCTCGCCGCTGCTGGCCGCGGCCGTGCTGCTCGGCGTGCCGGTGCTCGCGGTGTTCGTCGCACCGCTCCTGGCCCGGCTGCGCACGGTCGAGACGCTCTACCGGATCCAACAGGGCGCGCTCACCGCCCGGCTGCTGGACATCGTCGGCGGGCTCCGCGTGCTGGCCGGTCTCGGCGGCGAGGACGTCGTCGCGCGGCGCTACCGCAGCACCTCGCAGACCCTGCGCGCCGAGGGATACCGGGTCGGCGCGATCAGCAGCTGGATCGAGGCGGTGGGTGCCGGGCTGCCGGTGCTGTTCGTGGGCGCCGTCACCTGGATCGCCGCCCGGACGGCCGCGACCGGCGCCATGACGGTGGGCGACCTGCTGGCCGTGTACGGCTACGCCGCGCTCCTCGTGGTGCCGGTGGCCGCTCTCATCGAGGGTGGCCACCAGCTCAGCCGGGGCTGGGTGGCCGCAGACCGGGTGGCCCGGTTCCTCGCCCTCGAACCCCGCCCGACCGCCGGTGGGCCCGGCCCGCGGGCACCGGCCGTGCTGCGCGACCCGGACTCCGGGGTGGAGCTGGCCCCGGGCACGTTCACGGCGGTGGTGAGCGCCCGCCCCACGGAGGCCGAAGCCGTGGTAAACCGGCTCGGCCGGTTCACCGGGTCGGACACCACCTGGGGGGCGCACCACCTCGGCACGGTCGCGGCCGCCGAGGTCCGGGAGCGGATTCTGGTGGCCGACCCGGACGCGGCGCTGTTCGCCGGCCCGCTGCGCGAGGTGCTCGCCGGCAGCAGTCCGGGTGGGGCCGACCAGCAGGACGCCGCGGCTGATTCCGGGGTTGGCTCTGGGGCTGATTCTGCGGCCCTGCGCGCCGTCTCCGCAGCCGCCGTCGACGAAGTGGTGCACGGGCTGCCGGGCGGGCTCGCCGGGCACGTCGACGGCGAGGGTCGCAACCTGTCGGGCGGCCAGCGCCAGCGCGTCCGCCTGGCCCGGGCGCTGCTCGCCGACCCCGAGGTGCTGCTCGCCGTCGAGCCCACCTCCGCGCTCGACGCGCACACCGAGGCGGCGGTGGCGGCCGGGCTGCGCGCCGCGCGGGTGGGGCGCACGACGCTGGTCACCACCACGTCGCCGCTGCTGCTCGCGCACGCGGACACGGTGTGCCTGCTGCTCGACGGGCGCGTGGCCGCCACCGGCACCCACGCCGAGCTGCTCGCCGCCGACGCGCGCTACCGAGCGGTGGTCACCCGGTGAGCGAGCTCCCCGTCGCCACCGCGGCCGCCGCGCGCCGGGCCGCCCTGGGGCTGGTTAGGGCCGACGCCGGGGCCGTCACCGCGATGGTCGCGCTCAACGCTCTGGCGGCGGTGGCCGGGCTCGCCGGCCCGTGGCTGGTGGGCCGCATCGTCGACGGGGTACGGGCGGGGAGCGCGCCGGAGGCCGTGGACCGGTTGGCGCTGGGCATCGTCGCGTGCGCGCTGGTCCAGCTCCTCCTGGCCCGCCAGGCCCGGTGGGTCGCGTACCGGTTCGGCGAGCGCACCCTCTCCCGCGTGCGCGAGCGGTACGTCGATCGGGTGCTCGCACTCCCCACCGCCGTGGTGGAACGGGCCGGCACCGGCGAGATCGCCGCTCGCGGCACCGCGGACGTCGCCGCGATGGCCGTCACCCTCCGCGACGCCGGGCCGGCCCTGCTCGTCGCCGCGGTCCAGGCGCTGTTCCTGCTCGCCGCCGTGGTGGTCGTGGCACCCCTGCTCGGCGTGTGCGGCCTGGTCGGCCTCGTCGGCATGTGGTGCGCCACGCGCTGGTACCTGCGCCGGGCCCACACCGCCTACCTCGCGGAGGGGGCGGCCGCCGCCGCGCTCGCCGAGGTGCTCACCGCCACCGCGGCCGGCGCGCGCACGGTCGAGGCGCTGCGGCTGCAGGAACGCCGCATCGACGCGTGCCGCGCGGCGATCGAGACCGCCCGGCGCGCCCGGGAGCGCACGCTCGCGCTGCGCAGCGTGCTCTTCCCGGCCGTGGACGTCTGCCACGTGCTGCCGGTGGTGGCGGTAATGCTGGCCGGCGGGGTGCTGCTCGCGCACGGCGCCGTGACGCTGGGCGCCGTGGCCGCCGCCGCGCTCTACCTGCGGCAGCTGGCCCAGCCCCTCGACACGATCCTGTGGCGGGTCGAGCAGCTGCAGAGCAGCACCGCCGCGTTCGCCCGGGCCGAGGGCCTCGCCTCGGTCGGCCCGAAGGACCCCGCGAGCCCGGTGCCACCCGACGGCGAGAAGCTGGTGGTGCGGGACGTGCACTTCGGCTACCCGGACCGCGATCGCGACGCGCTGCGTGGCGTCGACCTGGACCTGCGCCCCGGCGAGCGGCTGGCGCTCGTCGGGCCCTCCGGCGCGGGCAAGTCCACCCTCGGCCGGCTACTGGCCGGGCTCGAGGCGCCCCGCACGGGGGTCGTCACCGTGGGCGGTGTCCCCGTCGCCGACCTCGACCGCGCAGAACGCCGCCGGCACGTCGTCCTCGTCACCCAGGAGCACCACGTGTTCCTCGGCACCGTGCGGGACAACCTCCTCGTCGCCGCCCCCGGCGCCTCCGACGCGGAGCTGCGGGCCGCGCTCACCACCGTCGGGGGCCGGCTCGACGAGCTCCCGGACGGCCTCGACACCCCGCTCGGCCCCGGCGGGCGCGAGCCCGGCGGCGCCGTGGCCCAGCAGCTCGCGCTCGCGCGCGTCGTGCTCGCAGACCCGCACACCGTGGTGCTGGACGAGGCCACCGCGCTCCTCGACCCGGCCACCGCCCGCCGCACCGAACGCGCGCTGGCCGCCGCGCTCGCCGGACGCACCGTCGTCGCGGTCGCCCACCGGCTGCACACCGCCCACGACGCGGACCGGGTGGCGGTGATGGAGGACGGGCGCATCACCGAGCTCGGCACGCACGCCGAGCTCGTCGCGCGCGGCGATGCGTACGCCGCGCTGTGGCGCTCGTGGCACGGACGTCCCGCGCGAACGGTCGGACAGCGCTCGACCGGATAGTGCTCGGCCGGATGACACGCCCGCCCCCACCGGGCGATATGCACGCCACACACCTCTGCGTGCAGGATGATCTCGACGATGCTGACCGGTCGGGGGCCGCGGTCGCAAACGCCGTGGCGTTTCGACGGACACTCCTCCGAGCATGATCGTTTCAGGACGCGAGGAGTACATCATGGCCGCCGGCCCCGCCCCCGACGAACGAGTCCGGGACCGACGCCCACCGGCGCGCTCCGGTGCCCGCCGGCCGGTCCGGCTCGCGGTCAGCCTGGTGATCGCGAGCGGTCTCACCATCACCGGCGCGTGCGCGGGTCCGCTCGCCCCCTCCCCGAGCACTCTCCCGCCCGCGGCCGGAGCGCCTGCCCCCGCCACCCCGCCGCCGGCCGACGGCACGACCGCCCCCACCACCGCGCCCCCCGCGTCTGTGCCGCCCACATCCGGGCCGCCCGCCTCCCCCGCGCCCGACGCCGAGGCCGCCGACGCGGTGCTGCGCCTGGAGTCCTCCGGGCCCGCCGTCCTCGAACTCCAGCAACGTCTGTCGGACCTCGGCTTCTGGCTCGGCGAGATCGACGGGAACTACGGGCAGCTCACCCGCCAGGCCGTCATGGCGTTCCAGAAGACCGAAGGCCTCGACCGGGACGGCATCGCCGGGCCGAAGACCCGCGAGCAGGTGCCGACGGCGGGGCGGCCGACGCCCCGCACCGACGAGGGTGACCGCATCGAGGTCGACCTGAAGCGCCAGCTGCTGATGGTGGTGCGCGGCGGGCAGGTGCAGTGGACGTTCAACACCTCCACCGGCAACGGCGAGGCCTACGACCGCCCCTCCGGCGGCACCGGCGTGGCGCGCACCCCGCGCGGCGACTTCGAGATCGAGCGCCAGATCAACGGCGTGCGGAGCGCCGAGCTGGGCCTGCTCTACCGGCCGAAGTACTTCCACGGCGGAATCGCCGTGCACGGCTCGGGCAGCATCCCCGCCCACCCGGCATCGCACGGCTGCGTCCGCGTCACGAACGCGGCCATGGACCTGCTGTGGTCCAGCGACGTGGCCCCGGTCGGCACCGAGGTCAACGTCTACTGAGCGGAAATGTAAGTCTGCCGATCTGCCACGATCCACGCACTACCGGCGATCCGGACAAGCGGCGTAAAATGGACGAGTCGGATCAGCGGCCGCGCACCACGTGGGGAGGACCGGGAGCATGCCCCCGCCGCCTGCACCAGGTCCCGACGAACCACGTGCCCTGTCGGCCCGCGAGCGGGAGATCCTCGCCGGCATCGAGCACGACCTCGACTCCAGCACACCGGGGCTCGCGCGGGAGATGGCCCGTCCGATGACCGCCGCGCCGCCCGTGCCGGCCGGGGTCGTGGAGGCCGGGTTCCTGATCCTCTCGCTCGTCGTCGTGCTGGCCGTGGCGGGGCTCGTGCCCGGTGTCGTCTGGGCCCTGCTGGCGGTGGTCGGCTCCATGATCGTCGTGCCCTGGGTGATGCTGCGGGCGTTCGAGAAGTTCGAGCGCGACCCGGACGGCTGATCTCCGCATGCCGTGTCGCGCGGGTTCAGGGGGCCGCGCGAGCGGCCACTACCGGGGTCAAGAGCGGACAGATCCGGCACTCGGGCAGGATGTTCCATCGACAGACGCCGTTGTGGCGCCGTACATGCGTTGTTCACGGTGCAGGTCTATGGGGGTGTGCAGACAGGTGACAATGGCGGTCACGCGGGTGAAAGGCCTGATGAGCGGGTGGCGAGCACCGCAGCACCGCGACGGTCTGGCACTCGTGGCGAGCTCCGGGCTGTCGTCGGCGGTCGGGCTGCTCTACTGGGTGCTGGCCGCCCAGATGTTCCCGGCCGACGTCGTCGGGGTGAACGCCGTGACGCTGTCGTCGCTGATGCTGGTCGGTGGCGTCGCACACCTGAACATGTCGCACGCGCTGCTGCGCTTCGTCCCCGTGGCGGGCACCGCGGCCCGCCGGCTCGTGGTGCTCGGCTACCTGGTGGCGATCTCGGTGTCCGGGCTCGCCGGCACCGGGTTCGCGCTCGGCGCGATCTGGTGGGCGCCCGAGCTGGTGGAGGTGGCCGGATACGGCACCCTGGTCGCCTTCTTCGCCATCAGCTGCCCGGTCTGGACCCTGTTCAGCCTGCAGGACTACGTCCTCACCGCCGTCGGCAGGGCCACCGCTGTCCCGGTGGAGAACCTCGTCTTCTCGGTGCTCAAGATCGGCCTGCTGATCGCCGTCACCCTTGCGGCGGTGCCCGGTGGCATCGCGCTGTCCTGGGTGATCGCGACGGCCCTGATCGTGCTGCCGATCAACCTCTGGCTGCTCCTGCGACTGCTGCCCGCACACGGCAAGGCCACGGCGGACCGCTCGGTGCCGATCACCGTGGGCGCCGTCGGCCGGTTCATCGGCGCCGACTACGTGGGCGCCCTGTTCTGGCAGGCCGCCCTGATGGGCCTGCCCGTGCTGGTGCTGGCCCGCCTCGGTCCCGAGGCGGCCGCGGCCTACAACATGGTCTGGCAGTTCGGCCTCGCCCTGTACCTGGTGCCGTCCGGCATGGGGCAGTCGATGATCGCCCACAACGCGGCCGACCCGGGGCAGGTCGACAAGGCGCGGCGGGAGACGGTGCGCCGCGGTCTGATGCTCGTGGTCCCGGTCGCCCTGGTCCTGGCCCTCGGCGCACCGCTCGTGCTCGCGCTGTTCGGCCCGCACTACGCGAGCACCGGCACCGGCGCACTCGCGCTCGTCGCCCTCTCCGCGATCCCCAACGTGATCACCGCCGCCACCACCAGCACGGCGCGCGTGCGGCAGCGCCGGGGCGTGCAGTTCGGGGTGCCGACGTCGCTCTCGGTGCTCGCGATCGGGCTGTCCTGGCTGCTCATGCCGCACCTGGGCGTCCTCGCCGTCGGGCTGGCCTGGCTGCTCGCGCAGTGCACCGTCGCGGCCGTCGTGCTGGTCATGAACGCGGCGTGGCTGCCCGGCCCGCTCGGCGTGTGGGTCGACGGCATCCGCGGCTCGGCCCTGCTGCGCCGCGTCGGCGAGGACGGCCTGCGCCGGGCCGGCGGTCCGGCCGACTGGACCATCGGGGCGCGCATGGGCGGCGGCTCGGAGTCGGTGGTGGTGGCGATCGGCCCGGTGGGCGAGCGCCGCGCGCTGCTCAAGGCGGCCGACACCACGCACGGCCTGCGCGAGCTGCGCCAGCAGACCTCGGCACTGGCGGCAATGCACGCCGACCGGCGGTTGCAGCACTGGACGCCGATGATCCCGCGGGTGCTCGGCACCGCCGAGATCGGGGGCGCATACTGCTCCACCGAGACGCTGCTGCCCGGCGGACCGGGGGCGGACATGCTGGCCGACCCGGCGCGGCGCGGCCCGTTCCTGGCCAGCGCGGTGGCCGCGATCAGCGAGCTGCACCGCCACACCGCCACACCGAGCCGGGTCGGCGACGCGGAGCTCGAGCGCTGGGTGCACCGGCCCGTCGCCGCGCTCTCCGGCACCCTGCCGGCCGCGATGCGGGCCGATGCGGACCGGGTGGCCGCGTTGCTGGACGCCCGGTTGCGCGGCCAGGTCGTCGGCGTCGGCTGGACCCACGGGGACTACCTGCCCGTGAACCTGCTGGCGGCGCCCAACGGGCGCGTGAGCGCGATCATCGACTGGTGCACCGCCGAGCCGGACGGCATGTCCGTCGTCGACGTCGCCACGTTCATGTCGATGGCACAGGCGATGGCCGACGGCGAGGAGTTCGGCCCGGTGGTGCTGCGGTGGCTCGCGGGCGTGCCGCGGGCCGAGGCCGAGGTGCTCCTCGGATGCCAGTCGGCGCTCGGCGGGAGCGTGCTCGCCCCCGAGGTCCTGGTGCTGCTCGGCTGGCTGGAGCACGTCAGCTCGTGCGTGATGCGCTCGGAGCGGATGGCGGCCAACCCGGTGTGGAACCGGCGCAACGTGCGGGTGGTCCTCCGCGACGCCGTCGACCTGCTGGTCGCCGGGCGTGCGCCGATGGCGGAACCGCAGTCCGCTACGCGCGCAGCCCGTTGAGCATCCGCCGGATGATCACGGCGCACTCGTCCCGCACCGTCGTGCGGTCGGCCTCCGGTGCCTCGGCAATGGTGCGCCCGGCGCCGCCGAGCAGGTGGAACACCAGCTGGCTGCTCGTCAGCGCGGGCACCGGCCCGAGCAGCCCGGCCTCCCGGGCCGCCTGCAGGAACCCGTCGATCATCGCGTAGGCGTACTTCTTCTCGTAGTCCATCCACCGCGACCAGCCCAGCGCGAGCGGGCCCTCCAGCCAGCACAGCCGGCCGTACCGGTCCTCGCAGCACAGGTCGAGGAAGGCGTCGAGGGCGGCCATGCCGGCCTGCCACGCGTCCGGCTGCCCGGCGGCGGCCGCCGCCACCCGCGTGGTCATGTCCTGCTCGAGCGCGTCGAAGACCGCCTCGAACACCGCCTGCTTGCTCTCGAAGTGGTGGTACACCGCACCGCGGGTGACCTGCGTGGCGACCGCGATGTCGTCGAGGGAGGTCCGGGCGAACCCGCGCTCGGCGAACATCGCCGTGGCCGTCTCCAGCAGCGCCGTGCGCGTGGCCTCCGAGTAGAGCTCGCGCCGGCTCTTCGGCCTTGACATGCCCGGAGTCTACGACATACTCAGAGTACGTACACAGAGTATGTAACCGTCGCAGCGCTGGAGACCGACGTCATGTCCCCGAAGTTCCTGCTGATCCGCGAGGTGCTGGCCGACACCGTCCGCACCGGCCGCCCGGAGATCACCCGCCGCGGCGAGGTCGAGGCCACGTTCGGCGGCGTCGAGGCGTTCCTGCTCGCCCTCCACCACCGGTGGCGCACCGCCCTCTTCGCCCGCCTCGACGCGTTGCTCGAAGACCCGCCCGCAGACCTCGACGCCGCCGCGGTCGCGCTGTGGACCGACCCGACGACCGGCGGTCGCGGGCTGCGCGCGCTCCTGGACGCCCACGCCCACTCCCCCGCGCTCACCGCCGCCCAGGAACGGGAACGCCAACTGGTGCTCCGCGACCTCGGCGTGGACATCCCCCGCGGCGGCGCCACCCGCCCGGTCGCCACCCGCGCCGTGGCCCGCTACCGGGGCTGCCGCTGGTGGCCCGGCGCCGCGTGAGCGGGCCCTGATCCGCGTTCAGACCATCGTGGCGGCGAGCACCGCGCGCTGGGTGGGCTTCGCCTCGGCGTAGCGCTGCCGGCCGGCCTCGGTGAGGGCGATGTAGATCGCGCGCCGGTCGTCGGGGCAGGCCGCCCGCTCGACGAGGCCGTCGCGCTCCATGCGCGCCACCAGCCGCGACGCAGCGCTCTGGCTCAGGTGCACGGCCTCGGTGAGCTCCACGCCACGACACTTCCCCTGAGGGCCGGTGGCCAGGCGTTCGAGCGCCTCGAACTCGCTCACACCGATGGCGTGACGCCTGCGCAGCTCGGCCTCCAGGGCGCCGCACACGGTCGCGTGCCGGGCGAGCAGCGCGTGCCACTCGTCCAGCAGGTCCTCCTCGACCACGCTGTCGCTCCTCGGGCTCACGGGCCGCACACTAGCATGCACAGGTCTATGATGCACTCACATTAAATGTGCTTGCATTAGATGTGTACGCATGTAACCTGTTCGCTCGTGACCGCTTCCCTCACGACCACCTCCACGCGGTGGACACCCCGGCTCTGGGGCGTACTCCTCACCGTGTCCCTCGTCGTCGGCCTCGACGCGCTCGACGTCTCGATGGTCGGCGTCGCCCTTCCCGTCATCCAGGCCGATCTCGGCCTCTCCACCAGCGCCCTGCAATGGGTCGTCAGCGGCTACGTCCTCTCCTACGGCGGCCTGCTGCTGCTCGGCGGGCGCACCGCCGACCTGCTGGGCAGGCGGCGGGTCTTCCTCGTCGCCGTCGCGGTCTTCACGGTGGCCTCGCTGCTCGGCGGGCTCGTCGACGACGGTGTCCTGCTGATCGTCACCCGCCTGGTCAAGGGCGCCTCGGCCGCGTTCACCGCACCCGCGGCGCTCTCGATCATCACCACGACGTTCGCCGAGGGCCCGGCCCGCAACCGGGCCTTGGGCATCTTCGCGGTGTTCGGGGCCAGCGGGTACTCGGCGGGCCTCGTGTTCTCCGGGCTCCTCACCGAGTTCGGCTGGCGCTGGACGTTCTTCCTGCCCGCGCCGATCGCGATCATCGCGCTGGTGGCGGCCTACCGGCTGCTGCCGGACGACCGGCCGGCCCGGCGGACCGGCGGCTACGACCTGCCCGGCGCCGTCACCGGGGTGGCCGCGATGCTCCTGCTCGTCTACACCGTGGTCGAGGCGCCCGAGATCGGCTGGACCTCGCCGCGCACGCTGCTCCAGTTCGTGGTCACCGCCCTGCTGCTCGCCGCCTTCGTGATCGTCGAGCGGCGCAGCGCGCACCCGCTCGTGCGGCTGGGCATCCTCCGGTCCGGCCGGCTGGCCAGGGCGAACCTGGGCGTCATGGTGTTCTTCGGCGCCTACCTCGGGTTCCAGTTCGTGGTGATGCTGTACCTGCAGTCCGTGCTGGGCTGGTCCGCGCTGCAGACGGCGCTCGGCTTCCTGCCGGCCGCGCTGATCGTCGCGTTCGGTTCCCCGCGGATGGACCCGCTGATCGACCGGGTCGGCACGGCACGCACGATCGCCGCGGGCGTGGTCGCGCACGTCGCCGCCTACGTGCTGTTCCTCGTGGTCGACCGCGACGCCCCGTACGTGGTCGGCGTGCTGCCGAGCATGATCCTGCTCGGCCTCGGCTTCATGCTGGCGTTCGCCTCGTTCAACATCCAGGCCACCGCCGGGATCCCGGACGACGAGCAGGGCCTCGCCGGCGGCCTGCTGAACACCTCGGTGCAGGTCGGCGGCGCGCTCGGGCTCGCCGTCGTCACCGCGGTGCTGGTGGCGGGTGGCGAGGGGCGCACCGGCCCGGACGCGCTGCTGGCCGGGTTCACGCCCGCCATCGGCGTCGTCACCGGGTTCGCCGTCGCCGGCCTCCTCGTGGCGCTGAGCGGCCTGCTCCCGCTACGTCGCAGCCGCGTCCGGGCGGCCGATGCGGAGCTCGCCCTCGCCGACTGACCGGACCGACCGGTGCGGTGCCCACCCCGTGGGGTGTGCACCGCACCGGCGTGCCGGAAAGCGGATGCGCGAATCGGTCCCGACCCGGGACGATCATCAGGTGACGCGTGACCTGCTGCGCTGGCAGTTCGACCTGACCTGGTCCCTCAGCGAGCTGCACCTCTCCCGGCTGGCGGTCGACGACTTCCTCTGGGAGCCCGGGCCGCTCTGCTGGACGCTCCGTCAGGATGAGGACGGGAACTGGACGCCGGACTGGGCCGACACCGAGCCCGACCCGATCCCCGTACCGACGATCGGCTGGGTGACCTGGCACCTGGGCTGGTGGTGGACCGTCGCGATCGACCACGCCCGGGGCCACCCACCCCGGGACCGGACAGAGGTGACGTGGCCCGGCCCCGGCCCCGCCCCGTCGACTGGCTGCGCGGGCTGCACGCCGACTGGATCGCGGAGCTGGACCGGCTCACCGACGCCGACCTCGACGCACCCGCCCCGTTCCCATGGCCGGCCGACTCCGGCATGACCGTGGCGCAGATGCTGGGCTGGGCCAACGTCGAGCTCATGAAGAACACCGCAGAGCTCGGCCAGCTGCGCCTGCTGCGCGCCGCCCGGTAGTCAGGGCCGCGCCCGGGTCAGAACGGGCGGACGGGCTGGCGCATGGGCGGACGTGCGGCGTCGCGCTGCATCGCCGAGAGCTCCTCCTGCGCGCGCACCTCGCGGACCGGACCGGTGAACCACTTGCGGGCCGAGACCAGGTACCAGCCGCCGAACAGGATCAGCGCGCCACCCACCGTCAGCGGGGCGTAGTTCACCGACTCCCAGGCGAATCCCTCCGAGCCCGGAATGCCGTTCGGCGAGAGCGGCAGGAGGAAGAGCACGCAGACGACGGCGATCCAGGCCACCGCGAGGCGGGAGACCCACCGGTAGTGACGGCCGAGGCTCCAGGTGCCCGGCTCGAACCGGTCGCCGGCCTTGATGCGCAGGATGATCGGCAGCGCGAACGCGATGTAGAGGCCGATCACGGCGATCGAGGTGCCCACCGCGTAGCCGACCACGCCGTTGGCCAGCGTCGGGATCATCAGCGCCCACGCGGTGACCGCGATCGCGATCACCGAGTTCACCGGCACCCGGTTGGCGTTGACGCGGCGCCAGAGCCGCGAGCCGGGCACCGCGCGGTCGCGGGAGAACGCGAACATCATCCGCGACGCCGACGTCACCGAGGCCGTGCCGCAGAACAGCTGCGCGATCACGGCGATGATCAGCATGAACTCGGCCCACGACTCGTTGGTGGACTCGGTCCAGATGTAGACCACCGCCATCCCCGCGGCATCCAGGGTGCCCTGGACGTTCGGCACCGCGAACGTCACCGCGACCAGCAGCACGAACCCGAAGACCACCGACGCGACGACGGCCCACACCATGCCCAGCGCCGTGGCCCGGGATGCCCCGCGCGTCTCCTCGCTCATGTGCGCGGAGGCGTCGTACCCGGTGACCGTGTACTGCGACATGAGCAGGCCGATGCCGAAGACGAACCAGATCGACGAGCTGGAGAACCCGGAGTTGTTGACCACCTCGCCGAACACGAACGCGGCCGACTGGTGCCGCGTGGGCACGATCACCAGGATGACGACGATCAGCCCGACGCCGGCCATGTGCCACCACGCGGAGAGGGTGTTGACCTTCGCGAGGAGGTTGACGTTGAGCAGGTTGACGCCCAGCTGCCCGGCCGCGATGACCGTGAACAGGATGAAGATCGTGGTGGTGTCGGTGCCGACCACGCTCGGGAACCACAGGTTCAGCAGCGCCGTCATGAACGTCGCCGAGCCGTACTGGATGGCCGCGGTGACCGCGATCTGGCCCAGCAGGTTGAACCACCCGGTGAACCATCCCCAGGCGGGCCCGCCCAGCTTGGAGGCCCAGAAGTACAGCGCGCCGGCGGTGGGCATCGCGGAGGCGATCTCGGCCATCGCCATCGCGACGAGCACGCAGAACACGCCGACGAACAGCCAGCCCCAGGTGATGGCCACCGGGCCACCGTTGTTGAAGGCGAGGTTGTACGAGGTCAGGCATCCGGCGAGGACGGAGATGATCGTGAACGAGATGGCGAAGTTGGAGAACCCGCCCATCTCGCGGTAGAGCACCTGCGAATACCCGAGCCGCAGCAGCGCCGCCTCGTCGCTGCGTGCGGTCTCGCGGTCCTTCGCCAAGAAGTTGGACGGGCTCGACATGGTGTTGCCTCGGTTCGTCGGGTCTCGGGGAGTCAGGGGTCGGGGTTACCCCTCGCGTCGAGTCATGCCGATGGCTTCGGCGCACTCGACCAGTGCGGTGCGGTGCGGGTGGCGCGGGGGGAGCGTCTGCTCGGCGTCCAGCATGGCCGCGCTGAGCAGCGCGGTGGCCGCCTCGAGGTCGCCGGCCGCGGCCTGGGCTCGCGCCATGCCCATCCGGGAGGTGATCGTGTCGGGGTGTGCCGGGCCGAGGGTCCGGCTGCGCTGGGCCGCGACCTGGCCGGACAGCTCGACCGCGTCGTCGACGTCGCCGGCGAGCCGGTAGGCCACGGCGAGCGCGTCGCGCGCGGTGAGGGTGCGTGGGTCCTCGTCGCCGAGCACACGCGTGCGGTCGGCGACGATTCTCGGCGATCAGCTGGATGCCGTCCCGGCGCCGACCGGCAGACATCTGCGCGGCGCCGAGGTTGCCGGCCACGGTGAGCGTGGCGTGGTGGTCCTTGCCGAGCAGCGCGCGGCATCCGCGCAGCGTGTCCTCGAACAGGTCCGCCGCTTCCTTCGGGTTGCCGGCCGTGAAGAGCGCGGCGGCGCGCGCGTTGCGAACGGCGAGCTCGTGGACGCTGCCCCTGACCGGGGGTCGCGACCCCTCGACGGCGGCGGGCTGACCGTCCGCCTCCCTGGACCACCAGGGCATCCAGACCCCCCGTTGAGGATCATGTCGCCACGTTGTGTGACGACGGCTCGGCCGAACGTGGTAAGTCAACCTGATCGATCGACGCGGATGCAACCCACGACCCCGAGGTGTGACCACCGTCTGCGTGACCGACCCGGTGGCACTCACCCGAACGAGGGATGCAGAATACACGCGATGAACGTGCCCGATCACGAGAGGCTGCGGCGCGACCTCGAGTCCGCCGCCACCGATGCGCGCGCCGGCACCGGCGGACGGCGCGGGGTCACCAGCAAACAGGCGCTGATCGGGCTGCTCGTCGCCGTCCCGGTGGCCACTGCGGTGATCGCGGCGATCAGCGCCTCCCAGCCCGAGCCCGAGGCCCCCGCCGCTCCCGTCGAGCTGCCCCCGAACGAGCCGGCCGTTCCACCCCCGCCGCCTCCATCGCCGGCACCTCCGCCCCCGTCGCCCCGGCCCACGGGCCCGCGCCCGCCGGCCGCACCCACCGGTCCCGACGTCCCGCCGCATCCCGAACCGCCGCCGGACGCGGACCGGCCGGTCACCCACACCGTCCAGCCCGGCGAGACGCTCGCGCGCATCGCCCTGCGCTACGAGGTGCCGCTCGAGCAGATCGCCGAGCAGAACGCCATCTCCGACCCCGACCGGATCCAGGCCGGGCAGAACCTGGAGGTCCGCCCGGCGCCGCCGAACGAGGTCGTGATCCCCTCCGGCGCCACGCTCACCGGGCTGGCCTCCCGCCACGGCGTCACGGTCTCGCACCTGCTGAGGCTCAACCCGCAGATCATGGACTCCGACCGGATCGTCGCCGGCGGGCGGCTGCGTATCTCCTGACGCCTGCCGGGCCGGAAAACCGGGCGCGGATCGGCCCCGGCCACAGCTAGCGTTCCGAGACCGGCACGGGGCCGGTCGGGGGGCATGGGCCGGGGGGCATGGACGACGTCGGACTGCGCGAGCAGCCGCAACCGCTCACAGGGCAGTCGCTCACAGGGCAGCAGCTCGGGGATCGGTCGGAAGCGCGGCCCCCCGACGTGCAGCCACTCACCTGGCGGCGCCTCGCGGGCGGCAGGACGGGCGCCGTCACGGTGCTCGCGGTCGTCGCCGCCGCGGCCGAGACGCTGGGCGCCGTGGTGGCCGGCCGGGTGGCCGAGCACCCCACGATCGAGCTGGTCTGGCTGCTCGCCGCGCTGCTGGTCGGCGCCACCGTGCTCGACACCACGGGGCGCACGGCGTTCTCCGGCGTCATCGGCCGCGCCGAGGGGCGCCTTCGGGCCGACCTGCTCCACGCCGCACTCCACCAGCCGCTGCCCGCTCTTCAGGAGCAGGCCGTCGGCGAGATGCTCGACCGCGTCGACGACGACGCCCGCCAGCTGGGCGTCCTGATCCGGCGCACCGGGTGGCAGCTGAGCCACGCGATGTTGCGCTCGACGTTGGCCTGGGTGTTCGCCGGGCTCACCTGGTGGCCGGCCTGGTTCGTCTTCCCGCTGGTCGCGGTGTTGGTGGTGGTGCTGGTGCGCCCGCTCACCACGGTCATCGCCGAGCGCAAGCTCGCCGAGGAGGCCGCGTGGTCGGACCACTCGGCCCAGTTCGAGGAGGCCGTCGCGGGGCGCGACGACGTGCGCTCCTCGCTCGGCCAGCCGCACGTCGTGCGCCAGTACGTGCTCCGGGCGCAGGCGGTGCTGCGTCGCGTCGCGGCCACCTGCGCCGCCTCCACCCGGGTCGGCCTGCGCGCCGGGCTGGTCCTGCACGGGATGCTCGCCGCGCTGGCAGTGGCCGGTGCCGCCCTCGTCAGCGGAGGCACGCTCGGGGTGGCCGAGCTCGTCACGTTGTGGCTGTTGTTCACCACGTTCGCCGGCCAGCTGAACAACATCAGCATGCAGATGCCCGAGGTGCAGGCCGGCCTCGGCGCGCTGCAACGCATCCGCGGCCTGCTGGCCGCGCCGCAGGAACCCGTCGGCGGGCGCCCGGTGCCGGCCGGCATGGGATTCCCGGTGGAGGTCCGCGACCTCACGTTCGGCTATCCCGGCGGGTTCACGTTGGAGTCGGTCGACCTCACGGTGCCGGCCGGCACCACGTGCGCGCTCGTCGGGCGCACGGGTGCCGGCAAGTCCACGCTGGCCAAGCTGCTGTCCCGGGCCGTGGAGCCGCCGCCCGGCACGGTGTTCGTCGCCGGGCAGGACGTCACCGCCACCGACCTGCAGGAGCTGCGCCGGGCCGTCGGTGTGGTCACCCAGCGCACCGAGATCCTCGGGGCCACCCTCGAGGAGAACATCACGCTCTTCGGGGACGTCCCGCACACCGCGGTCGAGGCCGCCGTCGACGCGCTCGGCCTGGGCGAGTGGGTGGCCGCGCTGCCCGACGGCCTGCAGACCCGGCTGGGCGCGGGCGGCACCACCCTGTCGGCGGGTGAGGAGCAGCTGGTCGCGTTCGCCCGGCTGCTCGTCAGGGACGTCGCGGTCGTCGTGCTCGACGAGGCCACCGCGCGGATGGACCCGCAGACCGAGCGCCGGGTCACCCGGGCCGCCGACCGGCTGCTCGCCGGGCGCACCGGCATCGTCGTCGCCCACCGGCTCTCCACCACCCGGCGCTGCCACGCGGTGGCCGTGCTCGACCGCGGGCGCGTCCTGCAGCACGGCGAGCGCGCCCGGCTCGCGGCCGAACCCGGCCCGTTCCGCGACCTCCTCGCCGCGGCCGGCGACGGCGAGCCCACCGAGGAGCCGATCGCCCGGTTCGCCGCCGCCGTCCGCCGACCCCCGAAGCCCACTCCCCCGCCCAGGCGCGCGCGGCTGACCCGCACCGTCGTGCGCACGATGCTCGCCCACCCGCGCTGGGGCCTGCTGGGCGGTCTCGCGTTCCTCGTCGCGTCGCTGGTGGCCGCCCACGGGGCCGTCACGGGCTGGCTGTGGGGCCGGCTGGTGGGCGCGCTGGAACAGGGCTCGCCACCGTGGGCCGAGACCACCGCACTCGTCCTGACACTGCTGCTCGCGCCGCCGGCTCTCGCACTCGCCTTCCGCACCTACCCGCAGTGGTGGTCGGCGGTCACGCTGCGGATGCGCCTGGGCGTGCTGCGGGGGCAGACGATGCAGCGGCGGCTGGCGCGCACCCCGGCCGGGGAGGTGGTGGCCAGGGCGCTCGACTCGGACCGTCTGGTGCTCTACGTCGACCGCTGGGTCGACGTCATCAACGGCACGCTCGTCGTGCTGGTCACGGCCGTCGCCGGGCGCAGCGTGCTCGCCGGCGCGGTGCTCGGCGCGGTGCTGCTCGTGTCCGCGGCGGTCTCGGCCCTCGGCGCCCCCCTGGCCGGGTCCTCGGCCCGGGTGGCGGGCGACGCGCGGGCCCGGTTCGGCGCCGCGCTCGTGTCGGTGCTCGACGCCGCCCGCACCGTCAAGCTCGCCGCGGCCACGGCGGCCACGCAGGCCCACCTGCGCCGGGTGGACGACCGCCGGGTGGCCGCCACCGTGCGCGAGCTGCGCGTGCGCATGCTGCTCGAGGGCGCGCCGGCGCTGCTCACGCAGCTCGGGGTGGTCACGGCCTGGTCGCTGCACCTCACCGGTGTCTGGGACCTCGCCACCGCACTGCTCGTGAGCACCGCGGTGAGCGGCTCCGGCTGGTTCGGCGTGGTGTTCGGGGCCGCCGTCACCGAGGCCCCGGTGGCTCGGCGCTGGCTCCTGGCCGTGTCCGATCTCGCCGGCGGCATCGACGTCACCCGGCAGCCGCCCGGCGTCGACCTGCCGGCCGGCACCGCGCCCGCCCCGCCGGCCGCGAGCCGGGTGCCGCTGAAGCGGCTCAGCCTCGACCGCGTCACCGCCGTGCACGACGACGGCACCGTCGGCGTGCAGGAGGTCGACCTCACGATCGACGCCGGCTCGCTCGTCCTGCTCACCGGCCGGGTCGGCTCGGGCAAGTCCAGCCTCCTCGGCAGCCTCGCCGGCCTGGTCGACCACGAGGGCAGCATCCGCTGGAACGACCTCGAGGTGGACGACCCGGAGCTGTTCCTGCGCCCGGGCCAGGTGGCCTACGTCGGCCAGGTGCCGCGCGTGCTGTCGGGCTCGTTCTCCGACAACATCGCGCTCGACCACGACCGGCAGCTGCAGAACGCGCTCGACGACGCGCGCCTGCAGACCGACGTCGCCGACGCGGGTGGGCACGGGGCGCTCGTCGGCCACCGCGGAGTGCGGCTGTCGGGCGGGCAGGTACAACGCCTCGCGCTCGCCAGGGCACTCGCCACCGAGGCCGAACTGCTGGTGGCCGACGACGTCTCCTCCGCGCTCGACGCCCGCACCGAGGTGGAGCTGTGGGATGCGCTGCGCCGCCGCGGCGTCACCGTGGTGGGCTGCAGCTCCAAGCGCTCCGCACTGGCGAGAGCCGACTACGTGGTCGTCCTGGAGGGCGGCCGCGTGGCCGCCACCGGTCCCTGGTCGGAGCTGGAGAACAGCTGGAGCCACCTGGCGGGCTGACCCTGCCTTTCATGGTCATGTAGACACCACGGGCGTCAGCCAGCGCTCGGAGGCCCATCACGCGAACCGGTCGAGCGCTTCCCGGATCCGCTCGGACATGGTGTCGCTGCCGCCGTGCCCCGCGTCGTCGACGATGACCAGTTCGGCGTCCGGCCAGGCACGGGCGAGCATCCAGGCGGTGTCCAGTGGGCAGCTCAGGTCGAGTCGGCCGTGGATCAGCACGCCGGCGATGCCGGCCAGGCGCGGTGCCTCGCGCAGCAGCTCGCCGTCGGAGAGCCATGCGCCGTGGGCGAAGTAGTGCGCGCAGAGGCGGACGATGGCCAGCCGGTCGGCCGGGGACCGACTCGCGAAGGCCCCCGGCGTCCCGTTGCGCTCGTGGGCCTGGAGCGCGTCCTCCCAGGCACACCAGGCGTCCGCGGCGCGCTCCCGCACGACCGGATCGGGATCCTCCATCAGGCGCGCGTAGGCGGCGACGAGGTCACCGTCGCGCTCGGCCTCGGGAACGGCGGCGCGGAACGCCTCCCACTGCTCGGGCAGGAGCCGGCCGGTGTCGCGGTAGAGCCAGTCGATCTCGGCTCGTCGGCTGGTCGTGACGCCGGCGATGACGATCTCCGAGACCCGCGCGGGGTGTTGCTGAGCGTAGGCCAGCATCAGCGTGGAGCCCCAGGATCCGCCGTACAGCAGCCAGCGTTCGATCCCGAGGTGTTCGCGCAGCCGCTCCATGTCGGCGATCAGGTGGGCGGTCGTGTTGTGCCGCAGGTCGGCGGACGGGTCGCTCGCGTGCGGGGTGCTGCGCCCACAGCCGCGCTGGTCGAACAGCACGGCCCGGTACCGGTCGGGGTCGAAGCACCGGCGGCGCACGGGGAGACTCCCCCAGCCGGGTCCGCCGTGCACGAACAGGGCGGGTTTGCCGTCGGCGGCACCGCACGCTTCCCAGTAGATCCGAGCGCCGTCGCCGACGTCGAGCAGGCCGTGCTCGTAGGGCTCGATGGGTGGGTACAGCGGGTCCGTGTTCTCGACGCTTCTCACGACCATGAATATATAAGCACTTATACAATCGTACGACCTGCGGTTTCACCGGTCGCCGTGCTGCGCAGGCCGATCGCCAGGCCTCGGCGCATCGCTTCCCAGAGCGCCTGCTCGGGGTCACCCCGCTCCATGCTCGCCAGCGCCGCTCCCTGGATGGCGCCGACCATCGCGCCCACCACGGCGGCGGCGTCGATGGCGTCGAGCTCGTCGGGGAACGCGTCCTGGAGCGCCCTCGCGATGACTCGCTGCAGGTCCTGCGCCAGGTGCAGGGCCTTCGCCTGCAGGGCGGGGACCGTCATCACGAGGTCGGTGTAGACCTGCATCACCCGCGGGTCGTGCCCGCCGACGCCTTCGGTCCGGAAGTCGGCGAGCATCGCGTCGTACAGGCGGGTGAGCACGTCGGCCACGCCCTCGCCCGGGCGCCGGTCGGCCACTGCCTGCAGTGCCACCTCGGTGCGCCGGGGGAAGTCGGTGAAGAGCACGTCTTCCTTCGCCGGGAAGTAGTTGAAGAAGGTCTTGGTGGCCACGTCGGCCGACTGCGCGATCTGCGCGACCGTCGTCTGCTCGTACCCCCGCTCCCCGAACAACCGGATGGCCGTCTCGGCGATCAGCCGACGCGTCTGCCGCTTCTTGCGCTCCCGCCGGGACTCGTCCACCGACTTACAGTAGCAGTCACTTTATAGCGAATGTATGTTTAGGGCATGACGACCGCGGAGCCCCTGACCTTCCCGCTCGCCCCGGCGGGCCCCTTCGACCCGCCGCGCGAGCTGCGGGAGCAGCCGATCGCCCGCGTCCGGTACGCGGACGGCAAGCTGGGCTGGGTGCTCACCCACCGGGCCGCCGTCCGGGCCGTCCTCGCCGATCCGCGCTTCAGCGCCCGCCAGGAGCTGCGCAGCACGCCGTTCAACAGCTCCCCCGACGTGCCGCCTGCGCGGCCGGGCATGTTCATCGGCATGGACCCGCCGGACCACACCCGCTACCGGCGGCTGCTCACCGGGCAGTTCACCGTGCACCGGATGCGCCGGCTCACCGAGCACATCGAGGAGATCGCCCGCCAGCACCTCGACCGGATGGAGGCCGCGGGCCCGGAGGCGGATCTGGTGGCCGCCTACGCGGCACCGATCCCGGCGCTCGTGATCTGCGAGCTGCTGGGCGTGCCGCTCACGCTCCGGGACGACTTCATGCGCGACGCCACGACCATGTCCCGCCAGGACGCGACCCTCCAGGAGCGGCAGGAGGCGGTGGTCGGGGTGTCCGGCCGGCTCGCCGAGCTCGTGCACCGCAAGCGCACCGAGCCGGCCGACGACCTGCTCAGCGGCCTCCTCGCGTCGGACCTCACCGACGAGGAGGCCACCGGCATGGCGTTCATGCTGCTCGGCGGCGGCCTGGACACCACGGCCAACATGCTGGCGCTCGGCACGTTCGCGCTGCTCCGGAACCCCGGTCAGATCCGAGCGGTGACCGACCCGGGGACGGTCGACAACGCGGTCGAGGAGCTCCTGCGTTACCTCTCCGTCGTGCCGGGAACGGTCCGGGTCGCGCTGGAGGACGTCGAGCTCGAAGGTGTGCGGGTGGCGGCCGGCGAGAGCGTGCTGGTGTCGATACCGGCCGCCAACCGGGACCCGGAGCAGTTCCCCGACCCGGACGTGCTCGACGTCTCGCGGCCCGCGGGCGGGCACATCGCGTTCGGGCACGGCGTGCACCAGTGCATCGGCCAGCAGCTCGCCCGGGTCGAGATGCGGGTCGGGTTCCCCGCGCTCTTCCGGCGGTTTCCGGACCTGCGGCTGGCGGTGCCACCCGAGCAGGTCCCGCTCCGCACCGACATGGTGATCTACGGGGTGCACGCCCTCCCGGTGACCTGGGGATAGGGCCTACCAGCCCAGGCCCTCCTGGATCCGGCCGGCGAGGAGATCGGACATCGACGTGCTGTAGGTGGCCGTGAGGTGGTTGTCGTCCATGTACACGAGCACGTTGCCGATCACCGGCGGGCAGCGCTCCTCGTCGCACACCGCGTCGGCGATGTCGACGAAGGCGACGTTCGTGGGGACGTTCGGGCAGGTCGGCCCACGGCGGGGTGGGCGCGTAGATCTCCGCGCGGTCCACCCCGCAGCCGCCGACGTCGTCGGGGCGGGTCTGCACGCAGTCCGGCACCGAGTAGTCGAACCGCGGGTTGTCGCGCAGCGCGAGCACCGGGATGCCCTGCGACTCGAGCCGGCGCCACTGATCGACGAACCCGGTGGGGATCTGCTCGGTCTGCCCGACGCGCGCGTCCCGCGTGGCCAGGGTGACGACGGCGTCGGGCTGCAGGGCGGTGATCTCGTCGGCCGCGGCCGCGTTCCAGGCCAGGCAGTCGGCCTCGTCCGGCACCACCTCGGACGCGGTGGAGAACGGGCACGCGCCGCGCACCATGACGAGGAGCTGCCAGTTGTTCTGCTGCGCGATCGGCAACAGCGCGCCGGTGAGCTGCTGGGCGTGCGAGTCGCCCACCACGACGATCCGGCGGTCCGGCAGCACCGGCTCCTGCGTGTCCTCGGCGACGGGCAGCGGCTGCGCGCAGACGTCCATGGGGAAGCCGGCCATCGGCGCGCAGTCCCACCGCTCGATGCGCACCCAGTCCTCGGTGACCGCCATCGCCGAGGGCAGGAGCGGCGCCGGTTCCAGCTCCTCCTCCATGCCGAGCGCGTGGGCGCCGGGGTGGGTGGGGTCGCCGAGCGCGACCTCCGGGTCGACGCGCAGCGCGGCCGCGACCTGCCAGGTGAGGGCCACGCCGAGCACGGCCGCGACGCACGCCGCCGTGAGCCGGGCCTGGTGGCGTGGCCCGGTGCGGCGACGGGCCAGCGGCTTCTCGACGCACTCGTGGGTGAGTGCGGCGAGGACCGTGGCCACGCCGATGATCAGCGCGCCGGCGCCGAACCCGATCGTCTCCTGCCCGGAGGCCTGCAGGTACAGGATGAAGAGCGGCCAGTGCCACAGGTACAGCCCGTAGCTGATGTCGCCCAGGTAGCGGGCCGGCCGCGCGGTGAGGATGCGGTCGACGCCGAGCCGGGCCCCGGTGCGGCCGGCCAGCAGCACGAGCGCGGCGCAGCCGGTGGGCCACAGCGCCGCGATCCCCGGGAACGCGTGCGCCACCGGGATCACCGCCCCGCACGCCACCAGCCCGACCACGCCCGTCCAGCCGGCGGACACGCGGGCCCGGCGCGTGAGGACGACCCGGTCCCCGTGCAGCGCGAGCAGCCCACCCAGCGCGAACTCCCACAGCCGGGTGAGCGTGTGGAAGTAGGCGAGGGGCTGGTTCGCGATCGTCAGCTCCACCGAGTAGACCAGCGACGCCGCGAACACCCCCAGCAGCGCCATGGTGGCGGCGCGGCGCAGCTGCCCGGCGATCGCGGTCGGCGCCACGTTCCGGCAGGCGAGCGCCACCACCGCGAACAGCAGCGGCCAGAGCAGGAACACCTGGACCTGCACCGAGAGCGACCAGAAGTGCTGGGCCACGCTGGCCACGTTGTTGCGGGCGGCGTAGTCGACCGCGTCGGCCGCGAGCTGCCAGTTCTCCAGGAACAGCGCCGCCGCCACGATCTCCCGGACGGTCTGGCCCCACCGCCCCTCCGGCAGCACCAGCGCGGCGGCCACCGCGGTGACGACGAGCACGACCGCCGCGGCGGGCACGACGCGCGCAAGGCTGCGGGTCCACCGGCGTCGCACGTCGAGATCGCCGCGCTCGGCCGCGCGCACCAGCTGCCCGGTGAGCAGGAACCCGGACACGACGAAGAACACGTCGACGCCACCGGACACCCGGTTGACCCACACGTGGTAGATGACGACGAGGACGACCGCGAGCGCGCGCAGGCCCTGCAGCTCCGGGCGGAACCCGGTGGCCACACCCTGCCCCATGACCGGGCGTCCACCCGGCTGCTCACGCGGCGTCATGCCGTCCCTCCTGTCCGCGACCGATCACCCAATCCTAGGAAGCCGCTCTTCCCGACGATCGATCGCCCGGGGCGGACGCGATTGGCTCTAGGCTGAGCGCCCGGTCTTGACCGTGTGGGGGGACGAGTGAGCCTGGACCTCGCGAGCGCGAGCCGTGTGACCGTCGGTGCCCCGGCCGGAGGCGGTCTCCGGCACCGGCTGCGGGGGTTCGCCACCGGGCCCACCACGCCTGACCGGCTCCGTCGCGTCGGCGCCGTCCTCGTGGTCGGCTGTCTGCTCGCCGGCGCGTTCGGTCTGTTCGACGGGGTCGCCCGGACGGACGCGGTCGACGAGGGCGGCACCCGCATCGCCGCCGTGCACGCCGACGCCGCGGAGCTGTACCGCTCGCTCGCCGACGCGGACGCGATGGCGACCAGCGGTTTCGTCTCCGGCGGGCAGGAGCCGGCCGAGGTCCGCGCGCGCTACGACCGCGACCTCGCCGACACGGCGGCCCGCCTGGTGCACGCCGCCGGCCTGCTGCCAGCGGACGACCCGGCCACCCCGGCTCTCGCCACGATCGCCGCGCGGCTCCCCGTCTACGGCGGGCTGGTGGAGTCCGCGCGCACGTACAACCGGCTCGGGCTGCCGCTCGGCCAGTCCTACCTCGACAGCGCCTCCCGGCTGATGGCGCGCGAGATCCTGCCGGCCGCCGAAGAGCTGCGCACGCTGCAGGCCGCCGCGCTCACCGACGCGTACGGCCGGGCCGGGAGCGCGCCGATCGCCGTGCTGCTGATCGGTCTCGCCGCGCTCGCCGCCGTGCTCGACGCGGCCGTGCGGGAACGCCGGCGCACCCAGCGGGTCCTGTCGGTGGGGCTCACGGTGGCGGGCGGGGCGCTCATGGTCGCCCTGCTGTGGTGGGTGATCGCCACGTCGGTGGCGAGTGGCCGGCTCACCGACGCCGCGCGGCACAGCGACGTGGCCGACACGCTCGACGAGGCAAGGGCCGCCGTGCTGCAGGCGCGCAGCAACGAGAGCCTGGTGCTGGTGGCCCGCAGTGGTGGCGCCGCCGACACGGGCTTCACCGACCGGATCGACGGCGTGCTCGGCACGACGGACGAGCGAGGGCTCCTCTCCACCGCCACGGACGCCGCCGATCCCGCCACCGACGATCGGGTCGCGGCTGTTCGCACCGCCGCCGAGGAGTGGAGCACCGCCCACCGCAGGTTGCGCGAACTCGACGACGGAGGCCTCTACCGGGAGGCCGTCGCGTCGGCCACCGGGGCCGACCCGGCGGGGTCCGGCGCCGCGTTCGACCGGCTCGGCGCGGTGCTCGGCGAGACGATCGATGCCGAACGGGCCGCGTTCCGGGCGGAGGCCGACGCCGCCACGGGCGCCGTCACCGGGCTCGCGGTCGGGCCGGCCGTGCTGGCGCTGCTGGCCGCCGCGGCGGCCGCGGCAGGGATCGGGCGACGGGTGGAGGAGTACCGGTGAGCGGGCGGGACGAGGGAACCACCACCACGGCACCGGCGCGGGGGGTGAACGCCCGCAGGCCCGCGGCCTACCTCGTGGCGGGCGCCGTGCTCGCGCTCGGCGGCACGCTGCTGAGCGGGCCGGCCGCCGTCGGCGGGCCCGCTGTCCCGTCCCCGCCGGCGCAGGTCGGCTCGGGTCAGGCCGGCTCTGGGCCTGCTCCGTCCGCACCGGCCTGCACCGAGGTCCGGGAGAGCCTGCGCCCGCAGGGGCCGCAGCCCGCGCCGGGCGCCATGCCACCCGGCTCCACGATGGCCGTCATCGCCGATCGTGGCCGGCTCGTCGCCGGCGTGGACCAGGGCAAGTTCCACGCCGGCTACCGCAACCCGCTCACGGGCGACCTCGAGGGCGCCGACATCGACATCGTCCGGCGGATCGCCACCGCGATCTTCGGCGACCCGGAGCGCGTGCAGTACGTGGTGCTGAACATCGCCGACCGGGCCGCGGCACTGGAACGCGACCAGGTCGACGTGGTCGTCAACAGCTTCACGGTCACCTGCGCGCGGCAGCGGCAGGTGGAGTTCTCCGCCCCCTACCTGCCGGCCTCGCAGCGCCTGCTGGTGCCGGTCGGCAGCGGGATCAGGGAGGTCGAGGACCTCGCCGGCCAGACCGTCTGCACCTCGCTCGGCTCCACCACGGAGCTCGTTCTGCGCAACCTCGGTCTCCAGGTCGAGACGCTCCCCGGCATCCCGGACTGCGTGCTGGAGCTGCAGCACGGGCGCGTCGCGGCCGTGTCGAGCGACGACGTGATCCTCGCCGGGCTCGCCGCACAGGACCCCGGCACCGAGGTGGTGGGCCGGGCACTGGACAGCTCCCGGTACGCGGTGGGCATGCGGCTCGACGAAACCGACCTGGTCCGTTTCGTCAACGGCGTGCTCGAAGGCGCCCGTGACGACGGCAGCCTGGCCGCGAGCAACCAGCGCTGGTTCGCCGGCCTGCTCGACCCGGTGCCCCTGCCTGCGCCGCCGGTCTACCGCGACTAGCACTAGGGCCCCTGCGCCACGAGGGTGATCGTGGTCCACGCGCCCAGCTTCACCACGTCGCCGTCGGCGAGCGAGACGGGTGTGTTCGGTGGGATCGGCTCCGGCCGGTCCCCCACGGTCGTCCCGTTGGTCGACTCGAGGTCCACGACGTCCCATCCCCCGTCCGGCCGGGCGACGAACAGCGCGTGCAACGCCGACACGCCGGGATCCATCGGCGACGCGGACAGGTCGATCTCCGGCTCGATGCCCCGGGAGCGACTGCGGCGCCCGACCGCCAGCTGCGGCCCCTCGAGGACGAACCGCCGTTCGGTGCTGAACGCGGGGAACTGCAGCGTGGATGCGTCGGGCCCGTCCCGGCGGCGGACCTCCTCGAACCAGGCGCGGTCGACCCGGACCACCGCGGTCCACGCCGGAGCCGGCGACCCGGTGGGCGGCGGCACCGGGGGCGGGGCCAGGCTCACCGAGGCATCGGGGGCGGCATCGGGGGCGGCGTCGGGCGGCTCGGGTGGTGCCGGTGGCGGCCCCAACGCGCTGTCGTACCCGCAGACCTCGCAGAACCGGCCCTCGCGGGCGGACCCGCAGCTCGGGCAGCGCTCGGCGGGCGTGGACGGCGCCCGCGGGCCGGCCTGCGCACCGCGCAGCCGCAGCCCGCAGACGTCGCAGAACTCGCCGGTGGCGGTGGAGTGGTCCTCGGTGCAGGGGGTCATCCGTCCCCCCGCACCCGCACCGTCCGCGTGGAGCGGGTGTCGAGGGTCATCTCGTCCACGTCCGCGACCGCCCGCCGCAGCCGGACGGTGCCCGACGGCGCGTCGACCACCTCCACCACCCGCTCGAGCAGGCGCGCGGTGCCGTCGTTGCCCGACGCGGCGGCGAGCGCGACCGCGCGCCCGAGCCGGGCCGTGGCCGTGGGCTCGTCGCCCGCCTTCCGCGCGGCGAGGCCCTCCTGGATGGCCTCGGCCAGCTCGGCCTGGCCCGTGTAGTGCGCGACGCCGCGGCTGATCCGCGTCGACAGCGCGGTGTCCTCGGTCCAGGTCGCCGTCACGAGACCCTGCCCGAGGACGTCCCCGGACCCCGACCGCACCACGCTCACCCGCGCGGCGAGCATCTCGTCGCCGATCGCCCCCACCGGGACCTCCACCGCGACGTGGTAGTCGCGCGACTCCGCACCCCACGAGCCGAGCGGGTACTCGCCGCTCTGCCGGCCGGCCTCGGTGCGCCGGTCGGTCAGGTCCTCCACGGTGGGCGCCACCTGCTTGACGAACCGGATGCTCGCGCCCCGCGGCGTCCACAGCCGCAGCGCGAGGTCGGCCATGCTCTTGCCCATCGCCACACCCATGATCGACCGGAAGTCGGCGGCCAGGTCGGCCGGGTCGGCGACGATGTCCACGGTGCCGAGCAACGCGGTGGAGATCGTGCGCAGCTCGTCGACCCGCCAGTCGGTGCCCACGCCGCGGCAGTCGCAGGTGAAGGCGCCCTGCACGCCGGCGAGCGCGTTCGCGAAGTACTGGGCCGACTCCCCGTTCTGGCCGTCGGTGAGCACGATCGCGTGCTTGATCGAACCCGGGTGCTCGCGGGCGAGCGCGCCCACGTGCGTCAGCCAGTACCCGATCCCCGTGCCGCCGTCGGCCTGCAACCGCTCCACCAGCCGGATCGCCGCCGTCCGCGAGCCCTCCCCGGCCACGGCGGTGCCGTGCGGCGGGAAGACCTGCTGGGCGACGTGGTTGCCGGCCACCACCGCGAACGACACCCCGTCGCGCAGCTCGGAGATCGCCGCGACGGTGGCCTGGCGGGCCGCCCGGATCTTGCTCCCGGTCATCGACGTGGAGCAGTCGATGACGATCACCTCGAGCACCTCCGACGCGGGCGCCGGCCCGGCCGTACCGTCCGCGGCGGTGACCGTGACGACCGCGTCCACCCGGTTGGCGTCCACCGGCAGGTAGCTGTTGTGGTCGACCTCGACGGTGAACGCCGGCGCGTCGGTCATGCGTGCTTCCTCTCGTTCCGGTGCTCGTTCGGGGGCCCGACCGGCACGGCGACCACCGTGACGTTGTCGCGCCCGCCCGCGTCCAGGGCGAGGGCCGTGAGCGCGCGGGCGACGGCGGGCGGCCCACCCCGCGCGAGCGCGGGCAGCGCGACCGCGGCCAGCTCCGCGGCGTCCGGGAGGTAGTTCCACAGCCCGTCCGTGCACAGCAGCAGCAGTCCGGGACCGGCCGGGCGCAGCGTCACGATGTCCGGCTCCGGCTCGCCGCCCGCCCCGAGCCACCGGGTGATCGCGTGCGCTCGCCGGTCGGTCATCGCCGTGTCCATGTCGAGCACGCCCGCCGCGACCATCTCCACCGCCCACGAGTGGTCCACGGTCAGCAGGCGCGCGGGCTCCGCCGCATCCGTGGCCGCCAGCCAGTAGGCCCGGCTGTCACCGACCCACCCGACGGTGATCTCGGTGCCGGCGTCGGTACCGGGCCGCACGGCCGCCGCCACGAGCGTGCACGACGGCGGGCTCCGGAAGGTGCCGCCGAGCGCGGCGACCGCCGCGGCGGCCACGGACACGGCCTCCTTCATGTCGGGGCCGCTCGGGTGCAACAACCGCTCCAACGCAGCGTCCGCCCCCGCCCGCGAGGCCAGCTCCGGCGAGTCCACGGTGGACACGCCGTCGCACACCGCGGCGGCCACGAGCGCCTGCGGACCCGGACCGGCCAGCACCCCGACGGCCATCGCGTCCTCGTTGCGGGCGTGGGAGAGCCCGCGGTCACTGACCCCGGCGACCGGGCCGAGGTCGGCCTCGACGTGCCCGGTGCCGTCGGACCTGCGCAACCCGCACGTGCCGCAATAGTCCTCCCCCGACGCGTCGACGCCGACCGTGCCGTTGGCACCGTTCGACCCGTTCGTTCCGCACCCCGGGCAGGGCCCCGCCGGCGCGCGGGCGGACCCCGCCCGGCGCAGCCACAGGTCGTGGCCGCAGTTCTCGCAGAAGCGGTGATCGTCGACGGACTCCCCGCACCGGGGACACCCAGAGGACGCCGCTGAGGACGACGCTGAGGACGACTCGGGCATCGGCTACACCCACGTCCGCGGGCGCACGGTGTTGGCGCGGTCCACCAGCACCACCCGCTGGGCCGGGTCGGACGCGAGCCGCGCCGAGGCCCGCAGGCTCGTTTCGAGGGCCAGCCGCAGCGACCGTTCGTCCCACGGGCAGCCCAGGAACGAGGGGCCCGCCGCACCGCCCGGCGCCACCGTGACCGCCTTCTCGAACAGGCGGGCGCGCACCTCCTGCCCGGTGGCCGCGTCGAGGCGCAGCCCGTCCACCCGACCGGCGGCCGCCCGCAGCTCCTCCTCGCCCGGGTCGGCGCCGAACTGTGCGGAGAGCATCACCTCGACGGCGGCGAGCTGCGCCACGACGTACCCGCTCGACGTGTCCGGCACGGCGTCGAGCGCCGCGAGCGCTCCCGCGCGGTCGCGGGCCCGCACCCGCACCCTCGCCAGCCCGAACGCGGCGTCCGCCACCCCGGGGTCGGGCCAGGCCACGAGCGCGTAGTAGCGCCCCGCCGGCTCGTCGCGGTCGGCGCACTCCGACGCCGCGGCGAGCGCCAGCTTGGGCGCCGCCTCACCGGGGAGGGTGGAGTAGACGGTGTCGAACGCCGCGCACGCCGCGTCGAGGCGGCCCTCGACGAGCGCCGCGACCCCGCGGAACCACTCCAGCCGCCAGTCGTCGGGGTCCTCGGCGGCGAGCGCCTCCAGTGTCTCCGCGGCCGTGGCCGGGTCGGGCATGTCGAGGTGGGCACGCACCAGCGCCAGCTGCAGTGCGGGGCTGCTCCGGGGAGCCGCGGTGATCACCCGCTCCACGTCATCGGGGGTGGTGGGTGCCGCCGCGGCGAGCAGCCCGGCAGCCGGGTCGTCGCGGTCGACCAGCGGCACCGGCAGCAGCGCAGCCACCCGCAACGGATCGGGCCGGCCCGCAACGCCGGTGCTGGTCAGGAGGCCGGGCTCGGCCAGCAGACCCGGTGCGAACGTGCCGCGCGGCGGGCCGAACACCGCCGACACCGCGGGCGGCAGCGGACCCGGCCGGCCTTCTCCGGGCTGGTCGGCCTCGACGCCCAGCACCCGGTCGGTGGCCAGCACCTCCCGCAGCACGCCGCCGAGCTGCTCGGCCATCTCGTCGGCGGAGCCGAACCGGCGCAGCGGGTCGGGATCGGTGGCCCGCAGCAGCAGCCGGTGGAACGACTCGTGGCGCGCGAGGACCGCGTGCTCCCCCGGGTCCGGGAGCTCGGTCGGCACGCCGCGGCGGGCGGGCGGGACACCAAGGGCGAGCACGGCGAGCGTGCGCCCCACGGTGTGCACGTCCGAGCTCGGCGACGGCCCGTCGTCGGCGATCTCGGGTGCCTGGTAGCCGACCGTGCCGTAGACGGCGCTCGTCAGGTCGTCGAACCGGATCACCGCACCCAGGTCGATCAGCTTGAGCTGCCGGTCGTACTGGATGACGTTCTCCGGCTTGAAGTCGCAGTAGGCCAGACCGCTCGTGTGCAGGTAGCCGAGCGCGGGCAGCATTTCCAGCGCGTACGCGATCGCGCGCGACACCGGCATCGGGTCGATCGTGCGGTCCGGGCGGCGACGGTCCTCCAGCAGCTGCTTGAGCGACGAGCCGCCGACGTACTCCATCACGATGTACCCGACGGGGGTGCCGTCCTCGTCCGGGTGCTGCACGAAGTTGTGGATCGTGACGATGTTCGGGTGGCTCACCTGCGCGAGGAAGCGCCGCTCCGCCACGGCCGCGGCCATGGCGTGCGCGTCGCCCGAGTCGAGCAGGCCCTTCAGCACCACCCAGCGGTCGTCGACGTTCAGATCGGTGGCCAGGTAGATCCACCCGAGCCCGCCGTGGGCGAGGCAGCCCTGCACCTTGTACTGGCCGGCCACGACCGTGCCGGGCAGAAGCTTCGGGGTGAACGAGAACCGGGTGCCGTCGTGCGGGCAGAAGCCGTCGGGACGCCCGGGCCGATCTCCCTTGGATCGGCCGACCGGCTTGTGGCAGGTGCTGCAGAAGCGCTTGTCCTCGGGCACCTGGGGGTCGGTCAGTAGGGCGCTCGCCGGGTCGATCCGGGGCACCGCGGGCACCTCGACCAGCCCGGCGCCGAGGCGGCTGCGCGCCGTGCCGGTGGTCGTGCGGCCCGATCCGCGGCGGGACGGCCGGCTGCCGCTGGTGCTGATCGAGCCGCTGCCCCGTCCGGTGAACGGAGCGGTGGACGGGCCCGTGGCCGCGGCGGTCGACGGGCCGGAGCCCGAGGCCGCGGCCATCCCGCAGACGTCGCAGTACCCGCCGTCGATCGCACCGTCACAACCGGCTCGGGGGCAGGACTCCGGGCCGCTCGCGGCCGCGCCCGACGGCGGGACGCTGCCGGACGGGCCGCTGGCGGGAGACGGGGTGGACGGCGCGGCCGCCATCCCGCACGTGTCGCAGTACCCGCTGTCGATCACGCCGTCGCAGCCCGGACGGCCACATGCCTGGAGCGCCGTCATGCCGGCCTGCCCGTGACGCCGTGCCCCGCGCCGGTGCCACCCGCCAGGAGCTGCTGGTAGGACACGAGAGAGCGGGTGGCGGCGGCCAGGTCGGCGGGGCGGGTCCAGAGCAGGCGCCGGACGTCGGCGTCGAGAGCGAGGAGGTCGGGGCGTTCGGCGAGACCGAGCCGGCCGGCCTTCGCCCGGTAGGCCTCGAACCGGCCACGCAGCTCGGTGCGCCGCTCCAGCAGGCCGTCGGCGAGCGAGTGGGCCGTGCGCACCTCCCCGGCCGCCGCGGCCACCGCGGCCTCCAGGGCGGCGAGGGCGCCGGCGCGGGCGTCCCAGCCACTCCGGCTCGGCAGCCGCCCGTCGCGCAGGGCGGCCAGCTCGCGCCGCAGCGCCGGGAGCCGGTCCGGCGGCGGGTCGAGCGGGGCGGTGACGACGAGCTCCTGGGCGCGCAGCCGCACCTGCTCCTCGGCGGCGCGCGACGCCTCGACCTCACCGATGGCGTCGGCCACCCCGGCGAGGCGGTCGTCCCACGCGTCGCGGGCGGCGGCGGCGCGGGACAGCTCGGAGGTGAGGGTGTCCACCCGCGCCTCGAGCTCGGAGAGGGAGGCACCCGGTGCCCGATCGGCGAGGGAGAGCGGGTCGGTCTCGTTGCGGGCCGTCAGCTCCTCGACGCGGGCGGTGACCTCGGCCACGCGGGTGTCCTCCAGCTCGGCGGCCAGCCGGCGGGCCGCCCGCAGGCGCTCGGCGAGCGGCCCGACCGCGGCGAGGAACGACTGGTGCAGGTCGTGGCAGGTCACGAACAGGTCGTGCACCCGGTCGAACGCCGCCTCCATCCGGTCGGCGAGCTCGGCGAGGGTGATCGTCTCGACGCGCTCGACAGCACCCGTGAGCCGGCGCCCGACGATCGCGCGCCCCACCTCGACGGACGGCTCGCACAGCAGCCGGCGCAGCTCGGGGTCGTCGTCCGCCGTGACCGCTCGGGCGAGGACGTCGCGCGCGTCGGCGAGCACCCGCTGGTACATGCCGAAGTCCTGCCACAGCCCGGACAGGTCGGCACCGGCCTGCGTCCACTCCTGCGCCGTGCGGCCGGTGAGCCGGCCCGCGGACAGCAACGCGTGGCCGGGATGCTGCTCCAGCTCGACCAGCGACGTCGCGATCCGCGACTCGGCGGCGCTCCGCCGCGCCAGCTCCGCCTCCAGCCCGCCCGTCATCCCACGCCCGTCATCCGCCGTCACGCCCCCCAGCCCTGCGGCACCCCGTCGTGTCGGGAGAGTAGCGCGATCGGGGTCGTGGAGGGATGGCTCCCAGCGACGGTTTCACAACAGGCAGACTGATCTCCGAGTCGATGCCAGAAGATCGTCGCGCGCGCAGAAGGGCGTCCATGTTCTCGATCGGGTTCGTCGGGGCCGGCCAGTTCGCCGGCCAGTTCACCGAGCTGTTCCACCTGCACCCCGGCGTCAGCGCCGTCCACGTCACGGACGTGATCCCCGAACGCGCCACGGAGCTCGTGGACCAGCAAGGGCTGGCGGGCACGTTCCCGAGCTTCGAGGACATGCTGGCGTCCGACGTCGACGCCGTCGCGATCTTCACGCAGCGGTGGACGCACGGCCCGCTCGTGACGGCGGCGCTCGAGGCGGGCAAGCACGTCTACTCGGCGGTGCCGATGGCGATCAGCGCCGACGAGATCGGCGCGATCATCGAGGCGGTCCGCGCCACCGGGCTCACCTACATGATGGGCGAGACGAGCTACTACCACCCGGCCACGGTGTACGCCCGCCGGAAGCTCGCCGACGGCGCGTTCGGGCGGGTCTTCTACGCCGAGGGCGACTACGTGCACGACATGGACCTGGGCTTCTACGCCGCCTACCAGTACAGCGGCGGGGAGAACTGGAAGGCCACGGCCAGCTACCCGCCGATGCTCTACCCCACGCACGCCATCGGCGGGGTGCTCGGCGCCGTCCCGTCGCACGCGGTGAGCGTGAGCTGCGTCGGTGTGCGCGACCAGCGCGGCGACGGGGTCTTCGACCGGTCGATCAGCCAGTTCGGCAACGACTTCTCCAACGCCACCGCCCTGTTCGAGCTGGCCGACGGCGGCGTCATGCGCACCAACGAGATGCGGCGGGTCGGCTACCCGTCCCACATCCGCGAGTCCCGCTTCCGGTTCTTCGGCACGGAAGGCAGCTTCGAACAGCTCGCCACGGTCAGCCTCTGGCAGGACAAGCAGAAGGTCACCGACGTCAGCACGGAGCTGGAGCCGAGCTCCGCGCTGTCGGTGGACGACCCGTCGCTCGAGCACGTGGCCCCGGAGCTGCGGCCGGCGTTCGTCTCGGGCCACGCCCCGGTGCACGACGTCGCCCGGCTGCCCGCGAGCTACCACGGCGCCCACAACGGCCACGAGGGCAGCCACCAGTTCCTCGCCGACGACTTCGTCCGCGCCGTGGAGACCGGCACCCTCCCGCCGGTGAACGCCTGGGTGGCCGCGCGGTTCACGCTGCCCGGCATCGTCGCGCACGAGTCGGCGCTACGGGGCGGCGAGCGCCTCCCGATCGCCGACCTCGGCGACCCGCCCCCCGCCTGACCTGCACCGAGGGTCGGTGATCGAGCTGACATGCGGGTAATCGGCCCCACCTGGGCGTTCAGCGGAGTCTCGTAGCGATCAACGCGGCATGATCCATCCGAGTCGACCGTGGAACGCCCTGGTGGGGGCGCTCAGCCGCACCTCGCAACGATCACGCCCAGCACCTCCGCTCGCCTAGACCTCGTCGAAGATCCGGCCCATGTCCGCCCACACCGCCTGCCGGTAGCGCCAGGTCCAGGCGGCCACCGCGAGGCCGGCGGCGGCGATCCCGATGCAGACCCACGGCACCATCGCGATCTGCAGCGGGATCGGGACGTCGGGCGCCGCCGGTACGAACGAGTAGTACACGCCGCCGACCACCGCGAGGGCCCCGACCAGCGCCGCGACCACGCCGGTCGCGGTGAACCACGGCCGGCCGGTGCGCCTGCCCTGCGCGGCGCCCGCGATCCCGAGCATCAGGTACACGCCCATCACCAGCGGGGTGCCGACACCGGCGAGGAAGGTGAACAGGAAGATGCCGCCGGTGAGGCCGCTGTCGATCCCGCCGGCCAGCGCGACCTGGCTCTCCTGACTGGTGAACAGCACGGACCCGATGGCCAGCAGCACCCAGACCACGAGGTCGAGCCCGATCGCGCGCCACGGCGTGCCCCACCGCGGGTGCAGCACGCCCAGCCAGGCGGGCAGCACCCGCTCGCGGCCCATCGCGAACAGCACCCGCGAGACCGCGATGTGCACCCCGAGCGCGCAGAACAGGCTGGCCAGGGCCGCGCAAGCCAGGACGATCGCGGCCACCATCTCGTTGGGCGCCACGGCGGCCAGCCCGGCGACGGACGCCGGCCAGTCGGTCGCCGCCTGCTGCACCCCGAACCCGATCGCCGTGGCGTAGGTGATCACCAGGTAGAACAGGCCGGCGACGACGATGGAGCCGATGATCGCGCGCGGGATCGCCCGCCGCGGATCGCGCGTCTCCTCCGACAGGACGGCGCTGGCCTCGGCCCCGGTGAACGAGAGCATCGCGAACGACAGGCCGACCAGCACCCCCGTCCACGAGACGCCCGCCGCGGACGGCCAGAACGCGGCGAGGTCGAGGCTGCGGCCGGGGTCGGCCACCGGGGTGGTCCCGTCGATCACGCTGACCGCGGGCGACCCGATGGAGATCACGACCACGGCGACGGCGAGCAGCGCGACCATCGTGATCAGCAGGATCCCGAGCTGGGTCCGCGTGGAGGCCTGGATGTCGAACAGGCTCATCAGCGCGATGACGACGAGACCGGCGAGGGAGAACCAGTACCAGGCCGGGTCGGCGCCCGTGAGCAGCGCGACGAGGCTCGCGGTGAAGAACCCGAAGCCCCACAGCACCGCGCCGCCGAGCACGAGGAACGCCGCGGCGTAGCACCAGCCGCCGAGGAAGCCGAGCACCTTGCCGGCGCCGTGGGTGATGTAGGTGTACATCGACCCGGCCGAGGACAACGAGCGCGCGAACATCGCGACGGTGCCGCCGACGGCGAGCATGGCGAGGGTCCCGAGCAGGTAGGCGAGGGGTGTGGCGCCGCCGGCCTTCGTCGAGGCCAGGTAGGTGAGGAACGCCCCGGACATCGCCGGCGCGATCACCGACAGGCTCTGCGCGATGACGTCGCGCAGGCCGAGCGTGCGGTGGAAGCCGCCGGCCGGGGCCGCGGGGGTGGCGGTCGCGCCGGTCGGTGTCGTGTCAGTCGCCATCGCCGCCACGCTCCTTCGCCGGACCGTGCACCTCGGCCTCGTTGCTGTGCCCGTCGTGGCACTGCTCCCCGCGGGACGCCGGGACGTCGAGGGCGGGGTTGCGGTCGAAGAACCCGACCGGCTTGAGGGTGAAGCCCGTGTGGTCGACGGGCATGACCGGCCAGTCCTCCGGCCGCGGGAAGTGGGTGGTGCCGAACGTGTGCCAGACGACGATGTCCTCGCCGTCGATCTCCCGGTCGGCCTGCACCCAGGCGGGCAGCCCGGCGCCACCCGGGTTCTGGTTGACGAAGTCGCCCGCCGGGTAGCGCTGCGCGGGGTCGTAGCGGGTGACCCACAGGTGGTTCGTCGCGAAGGTCGCCCGGGCGTGGATCGAGGAGGCCTCGTCGGCGAGCAGGGTGGCCTTGCCCTCGGCGAGCAGCGCGTAGCCGACGTCCTGGCCGAGCGCGTTCTGCTTCTCCGGGTTGACGATGTGCCAGGTGCGCACGACCGACCCGTCCGCACGGCGCTGCGCCTGCGACTCCCGGGTGAGGCGGGTGCGCCGTTGCCGGAACGCGTTGCCGTACGGGTTGCCCTCCCCCATCGGCATCCGCTCGGCGTCGGCCTCGTCGACGGCGTTGCGCACGCCGTCGACGGTCATGTCCAGGCGCGCCGAGAACAGGTGCTGGTGGTACGGCGCGCCGAGGCCGGGCGCCACCTCGGTGGCGTGGTCGTTGCCGCCGTCGGGGTAGGCGGCGGTGAACAGGATCCCGGTGGCCTTGACCTCGAGCTGGATCGTGCCGTCGAGGTAGAGGTACCAGTAGAAGCCGTAGTCGTAGTTGCCGATCGGCGTGAAGAACGAGATGACGAGGCGGCGCTGGCGGCGCACCTCGCGCGAGCCGGTGAACAGGTCCGAGTGCTTCCAGAGCACCCCGGTGTCCTCCTCGTGCACGCAGATCGCGTTGGTGATCGTCTTCGGCGTGCCGAGGTCGTCGGCGATCACGGCGTCCACGTAGTGGATGTCGCCGAGGCAGTCGCAGCCCACCTGCAGTGAGTCGGCGTAGCGGGCGAACATGTACTCGCCGCAGTCGAAGTAGTTCTGCCAGAACCGGGTCGGGGCCGGGTCGGCGTAGGGCACCACCATCTCCGCGATCGAGGCCCGGTAGCAGATCGGGCGGCCGTCGAAGGCGATCTGGTGCAGGGTCAGGCCCTCGCGCTCGTTGAACCCGATGCGCAGGTCCCACTTGCCCCAGCGCACCCGGCCGTCCTCCACGGTGAAGCTGCGGCCCTCGGGCTGGGTGATCTCGATCGGCTTCAACGAGTCGAGCGGCGGGCCCTGCACCTGCGGGTCGTCGAAGTTGCCGGAGCTCGCCGGGACCGGCGGCGTGTCGACGTCGATGATCCGCGTGACCCGCCGGCCGGTGAGGTCGACGTAGGCGACGAGCCCGTCGATCGGGTGCGCCCACGGGTGGTCGCGCTCGTGGTCCTGGCGGAACCCGAAGGAGCGCACGATGCGGCGGCCGACCTCATCGGGGTGGTCGTATACACCTGCAGAGAGCGGCACGGCGCGCACCGAGGACGGCTCGATGTCCCGCTTCGCCAAGGCGGCGAGCCAGCCCTCGTCGGCGTTCAGGATGTCCTCGATCAGCTCGAACTCGGCGTCGATGATCGGCGGCTGGCCGTCGCGCGGCGGGTCGAGCTCGCGGGACGACACCACCTCGCCGCTCGTCGCCGACACGACCGTGTCGAAGGACCGTCCGGTCGCGAGGTCGAGCAGCACCGCGCGGAACCGGCGGTCCACGGGCGCCCCGTCGGCGTGGCCGAGCACGTCGGCCTTCGGCGGCTCCTCGGGCGCGAAGAACGCGAAGCGGACGGTCTCGGTGAGCAGGCCCGCGGCGGCCAGGACCTCCCGGACCCGGTCGACCTCGGCGCTCCTGGTCATGGCGAGCGGATGGCTGGGGGCGGCGGTCGTCGCCTCGCGCCGGTCCTCGACGGTCGTCATGCGGATCCTCCCTGCGTCGTTGGCGAGAGCCTGACCAGGGACGATGACCGCTGCGTCGCTCCGCGGTCAAAGACGGGTCTCCGCCGCCGCGAATGCCGGCTGTGATCGCTATCACGACGCGAGAATCCGAGCCGCCCGATTCTCATTCGATCCGTTTCCGCCTGTCGCGGCGGCGGCGACCGGGTTAGCGTCCTCCGATCATCGGAGGTGCGTGATGCGGAACAGGGCGCTTGCGGGGCTGCGCCGCCGCTCGCCCGTGCACGGCCTCGACCGACGCAACCTCCGCCCGGTCGAGGTGTTCGCGCAGTCGGTGTCCACGGCTGCACCCGCCGCGGGGATGGCCACCATCCCGGCGATCGTGGCCACGACGGGCGGCACGGCGACGGTCTGGTCGTTCGTGCTCGCCACCGCGGTGGCGCTGCTGGTCGGCGCCTGCATCGCCACGTTCACCCGCCGGATGGCCGTGGCCGGATCGCTCTACAGCCTCACCGCGAAGGGTCTGGGCCCCGGGGCGGCGTTCGCCTGCGGCGCGGCGCTGGTGGCCGGCTACGCGGTGCTCCTCATGGCGGTGCTCGCCGGGGCCACGCTCTACACCGACGCGCTGCTCACCCGGCTGGGCTGGGCGCCGCCGCCCGCGGTGGGGGCCGCGACCGTGCTCGTCCTCGCCGCACTCGCGGGAGCCCTCGTCCTGCGCGGCGTGCGGGTGTCGGCGCGGATCGTGCTCGCCGTCGAGGCCGTCTCGATCATCCTGATGATCGTGATCTTCGCGGTTCTGCTCGCCGGCCCGCCCGCGCCGCCCACACCGACCGCCACCGCGACGGACTGGAGCCTCGGCGGGGTCGCGGCCGGGGTGCTGCCGGCGTTGGGGGCGTTCATCGGGTTCGAGGCCGCCACCACCCTCGGGGTCGAGGCGCGGCGGCCGTTCGTCACCGTCCCGCGGGCGGTGCTGGGCACGGCGGCACTGGTCGGGCTGCTGACCCTGCTCGCTGCCCACACCCAGGTGGTCGGGTTCGCGGGGGCTCTGGGCGGCCAGGCCGAGCCGGTCGTCACGCTCGCCGCCGCGCACGGCATCCCGTGGCTCGCCGTCCTGCTCGACCTCGGCATCGCCACCTCCTTCGTCGCGTGCACGCTGGCGGCGACGAACGCGCTGGTCCGCGTGCTGTTCTCGATGGCGCGCGACGGGATCGTGCCGCAACGCATCGGGGCGACCCACCGCCGCTACCGCACCCCGCACGTCGCGATCGCCGTGGCGATCCCCGTCGGGGCCGCCGTCCCGGCGGCGCTGCTGCTGGCCGAGGTGCCGGGCTCGACGGTGCTCCGCGGCCTGATCAGCGTCGCGACCGCCGGCTACCTCGTCGCGTACCTGCTCGTGGCGCTCGCCGCCCCGTTCTTCCTGCACCGCATCGGCGAGCTCACCCCTCCGCCGGTGGTGGTCACCGCGATCGCCGTGCCGGTGCTCGCCGGGGTCTGCGGCGCGTTCGTCGTCTCCGCGATCGGCGGCGCGGTCCCGATCGTCCTCGGCACGCTGGTGCTCGCCGCGCTCGCCTGGTACGCGGTGCTGCGCGCCCGGCGACCCCACGAGCTCGCCGGCATCGGGGTGTACGACGAGCCGTCCGCCGCGGACGTCCACCACGCGAGCGGGCCGGCGCCGTCCCGCGGGGGAGGCGCGCAGTGAGCGAGGAGCGAGCGAGCACCGGAGGAGCGGGACGGCGCCTTCTCGGGCCCGCGAGCCCGACGGAGCGGAGCGGAGGCTCATGAGCACCGGGCAGGCTGCGTGACCGGCATCGACCCGCTCCCGCTCTCGGGCCGCCAGCCCCGGGCGGTCCGCAGCGCGTTGGCCGTGCTCGAGGAGGTGGTCGCGGCGGGCCCCGGCGTCACCGCCAAGGAGATCTCGGCCGCCCTCAAGCTGCCGCAGGCCACCACCTACCGGCTGCTCAACCTGCTCGTCGGCGAGGAGTACCTGGTGCGGCTCCCGGACCTGCGCGGGTTCGCCCTCGGCCGCCGCGCGGCGCGCCTCGCGCTGCCCGTCGACACGACGCCCAGCACGGCGGCCCGCGGGGTCGTGGAGCACCTGCGCGGGCTCGTCCGCTGGGGCGTGCACCTCGCGTCGTTCACCACCGGGCAGGTCACGCTCGTGGACCCCGATCCCGACCACCCGCCGGCCGAACCCACCCTGCTCGCCCGGTACCCGCACGCGTCCGCGCTGGGCAAGCTGCTGCTCGCCGAGCAGCCCGACTGGCGCGCGGTGGCTCGCGACCTGCGCCGGTTCACCGAGCACACGGTCGTCGACGCGGCCGCCCTCGACCGGCAGCTCACCGCGGTGGCGACCACCGGGCTCGCCCGGCAGTGCGGCGAGCTGCGCCCGGACCGCGGCTGCCTCGCCGTCCCCGTCCGCGGACCGGGCACCGGCACCCTCGTGGCCGGCCTCGCCCTCGCCGGCCCGCCACACCGGGTGGCCGAGCCGAACGACGAGCTCGTCGCCCTCCTGCGCGAGCACGCCGAGCGCCTCTCCCCCTTGCTGGCCTGAGCTACGTGTAGGCCGTGTGGAACCGGTCCCGGTACTCGGACGGGGCGATGCCGACGAGGCGGTGGAACGCACGGCGAAGCGTCTCGGCGGTGCCGAACCCGTAGTGGCGTGCGATGGTCTCGACCGGGTCGTCGCGCTCGGCGAGCGCACGTTGAGCTGCTTCGATGCGGGCTCGTTCGACATAGGCAGCGGGTGGCACGCCGATCTCCTTGGTGAACCGGCGTTGCAGGTGGCGTGCGGAGAGCCCGGCCAGGGACGCAAGGTCGGAGATGCTGTTGCGGGCGCCGGGGTTGGTGTGGATCGCGTCGACGACCGTGCGGAGCACGTCGCTCGCGGGTTGCGCCGACCAGAGCGGCACGCTGAACTGGGATTGGTTTCCCGGTCGGCGGAGGTACATCACGAGATCCCGGGCGACGTCGAGCGCTGCCGCCCGGCCGAGGTCGGCCTCGACGAGCGCCAGCGCGAGGTCCATCCCGGCGGTGACGCCCGCCGAGGTCCAGAGGCTGCCGTCCCGGATGAAGATCGGCTTGCAGTCGACCTCGATCGAGGGGTACTCCCGAGCCAGCCGGTCGGCCTCGCTCCAGTGCGTCGTCGCCCGCCGATCGTCGAGCAGTCCGGCCTCGGCGAGCAGGAACGATCCGCTGCACACCGAGGTGACGCGCTGTGCGGCGCCGGCTGCCGCGCGGATCCAGTCCACCAGCTCCCGCTGGGAACGTGCCGCGTGGACTCCGCTGCCGCCCACCACCATCAAGGTGTCGGTGGTGGCGGGGTCCTCCTCCGCGATGCCGGCGGCGAGCACCGGCATCCCCTTGTTCGAGCGGACCGGGCCCGCTCGGGGCGCCACTATCGAGCAGTGGTAGCCGGCCTCCGCGAACACGTCGTACGGCCCGGCCAGATCGAGGGCCTGGTATCCATCGAAGATCACCAGGGTGACCGATCCGGGTTCCACGACATCAGGGTGCCCGCGAAACGATGGCGTCGTCTACGACGGACACCCCACAGTTCGCGCCATGAGCCCCGACCGGCACCTCACCTACGCAGCGGCGCCGTCGCGGTCGTGCACGTCCGTCGTTCTCTCGGGGGCGAGGCAGCCGCGGCCGTGCTCGAGGCGGATGACCCGGTCCGCGCGGCTGATCGTCGCCGGGCGGTTCGAGACGACGAGCAGCGTGCGGTCCCGCCGCGCCAGGAGCCTGTCCCACAGCTGCCGTTCGGTGTGCACGTCCAGCGCGCTGGAGACGTCGTCGAGGACCAGCAGCTCCGGTCGACGCACGAGCGCCCTCGCCAGGGCGGCCCGCTGGATCTGTCCCCCGGAGAGCCGCACGCCGCGCGTGCCGAGCGTGGTGGCCAACCCGTCCGGCATCGCGGCGACGTCGTCGTCGAACACCGCGTTGCGCACCGCCGTCGTCAGGCCGGCGGAGTCGTCCGAGCCGAGCAGCAGGTTGTCCTGGAGGGACTCGCTGAACAGTCGCGGCACCTGCGGCACGTAGGCGCACCGCGGCGGCACGAAGAAACCGGAACGGTCCTCCACCGGCTCGCCGTTCCAGAGCACTTCTCCGCCCTGGCTGGACATGAGCCCGAGCAGAGCGCGCAGCAACGTCGTCTTGCCCGCACCCGCCGGACCGGTGATGACGACGAAGGATCCGCGGCCGGCGGTCAGGTCCACGTGTCGTACACCGCGCCCGGAGCTCGGGTGCAGGGCCGTCAGGTCCCGCACCTCCAGGCTCTCCAGCGCGCCATCGGCGCAACGGGGCGTGTCGAGGGGCGACCCGTCGCCGAACAGCGGCCGGTGGGTGACCAGCGGCGCCGCCGACGCCGCCGGGAGGAGTGCGGCCATGCGCTCGACCGCAACACCCGCCTGCCGGTGGCCGGCGAGCAGCCGGCCGGTGTAGCGCGGCATCGCCACGAGCGACCCGACGTAGCTCGCGAACAGCGCGAGGTCACCCACGGTGAAATCACCCGAGCGCAGTGCGGGGATCGCCAGCAGCAGCACCAGACCGGTGCTCAGGTCGACCGTCACGCGACTGAACGTGTCGAGCATCTGCGTGACGAGCTGATCACGCAGTCCGGCGCGGCGGCGGCGCTCGTTGTACCCGGCGAGGCGGTTCACGATCACGTCGCCGGCATGCGCTGTCTTGACCGCGAGCACGGCGCCGAACATCTCACCCAGCAGGCCCGTTGCTGCCGCTGTCGCGCGCCGGTAGGCGGCGCGGCGTGCCCGGATCTGCCTGCTCGCCATCCGGGTGGAGAACACGACCGTGACGAGCGGCAACACCACGGAGATCGTGATCAGTGGATCGATCGTCAGCATGACCGCGACCGCGCCGGCAGCGAACAGCAGCTCGCCTGCGACGAAGAGGGCGATATCGAGGAATCCGAGGAAGTCGTCGACGTCGTCCCGGAAGCGACTGACGGCGTCGCCGGAGGACGCGGGAAGGGTGCCGGCCGCTGCGCCGCCACTCGCCATCTGGGCTCGCAGCATGTTGAGCCGGAGCAGACCGCGCAGCTGTTCCAGATAGAAGATCCTCATCACTCCGCCCCAGTGGGCGGCGATCCGGACCAGCTCCACGGCGGCCAGCACGACGATGACCCCGTAGATGCCGATGCCGGCCGGCCGGGTACCACTCATCGCGTCGAAGATCTGCTGCAGGAGCCATCCGACCAGCAACATCGACGAGCTCGCGGCCACGAAGAACACGAACGAGAGCAAGAGGGTGCCGGGACGGTATCGGGCCAGGTGGCCGGCCAGCCGCCAGGTCGAGAGGTGCCCGTCTCTCATCGCGGCGTGTCCCCCGATGTCATGGCGAGCAGCCCGGCGAAGCGGGATGCGGAGTCGTCGGCCAAGGCTCGTCGCGTGCCCTGCTCGACGATCCGGCCCCGCTCCAGCACCAGGATCTGGTCGGCACGGTCGAGGGTGCCGAGTCGGTGTGCGATCAGGATCGCGGTCCGTCCGACGAGCAGCCGGGCGACGGCCTGCTCGATCCGGGCCTCACTCACCGGATCCAACCGTGAGGTGGCTTCGTCGAGCACCACCAGCCCCGGGTCGCGAAGGAACACGCGGGCGAAGGCGATGAGCTGGGCCTCGCCCGCCGAGACCCCGCCTCCACCCGGTCCGAGGGCGGTGTCGAGTCCGGACGGCAGGGCCCGGTACCAGGGGCCGAGCCCGAGGCTGTCGAGGAGCTCGACCATCTCGTCGTCGGAGGTTCCGTGTGCGCCGAACAACGTGAGGTTGTCCCGCACCGACGCTTCGAAGAGCTGAACGTCCTGGGTCACGAGCGCGACGCGTTTCCGCAGCTCCCCGATGCGCACGTCACGCACGTCCGTACCGGCGATGCGCAGCGTCCCCTCCGCGGGGTCGAGCAGCCGCAGGAGGATCCTCGACAACGTCGTCTTCCCGCTCCCGGTCCGACCGACCACGCCCAGGACGGTGCCCGGTTCGACGGTCAGCGAGAGCCCGTCGAGAACGGGGTTCCCCTTCCGGTAGGCGAAGCTGACGTCGTCGAACTCGACCGACAACGGGCCGGCCGGCAGCACCGAGCGGCCGTCGTCCCGCACCGCCGGCCGTTCGGCGAGCAACTGCCCCACCCGAGCGAACCCGGCGATCGCCTCCTGGACCTTCGGGAGCTGCTCGAAGATCCGCTCCAACGGCGCGCGGACCATGTCGGTGTACCTGAACAGGAGGTACACGGTGCCCAAGGTGATCGCACCGGCATGGAACAGGGCGGTTCCGGCCGACAGGCTCAGCACACCGCCGGCGGCGAAGACCACGAGCGTGAGGACCCAGTTGGTCCTGGAGGCGAGCGACGCCCGCCGGGAAACGCTCACGAGGTGACTCGACGCGCGCTGGAACCGGCGAACCGCGAACGCACCACCGGCGTTCGCCCGTAGATCCTCCGCCCCGCCCAGACGCTCCTCTATCCCACCGAGGAGTGCCGCCAATGCGACGCGCCGTTCCGTGGCCAAGGGCACGGTGGATTTCCGCAGCCCCCCGATCGTGACGCCGGCGACCGCTGCGAACACCGTGAGCCCCAGCCCCACCCGCCAGTCCTCGACGAAGACGGCGATCAGGACGCCGAGCAGTGTCAGGACGCTGCCGACGGCCTGCACGACGAACGACGACAGGAACGAGGCCAGCACCGTGATGTCGCCGTCCGTCCGCTCGATCAGCTCGCCGGGCGAGTGCCGTTCATGGAACGACAGATCGAGCCCGAGGGCGTGCCGTGCGACCCGGTCCCGCAGGTCATTGGTGGCGATCCACGCCAGATGCACGCTCACGTGCGCCACCGCGACGCCGATGGCCTGCTGGACGAACGAGACCACGACGTAGCCGCCGGCGATCAGGGCCAGCAGCGACAGCGGGCGGGCCGCGGTCGCGTCGTCGATGAAGGCGCGCATGAGCTGCGGACCGGCCAACGGGGCCGCCGAGCTCGCCACCAGGAGGGCACCCAGCCCGGCGAGCTGAGCGAGCCGCCCGCGTGCAAGGAGGGCGAGGAGTCCGGTGGCCACGTCTCCAGCCTCGGGCGAGCGCGAGATGGCGTCCACGACGCACACCCCACAGATCGCGCCATCGCGGACCAGTCGTCGCCGGACACATACGTCCAACGCCATAATTGGGGGAGTTGCATAGATATGCTCGATGAATGCTGGACCTCACGCGGTTGCGTGTCCTCGACGCCTTCGCCCGGCACGGGTCGGTCACGGCCGCGGCGAAGGAGCTGCACTACTCACAGCCCACCGTGAGCCACCACCTCGGCCGGCTCGAGGCCGAGACCGGGGCGCAGCTGGTGCAGCGGGTGGGGCGCGGGATTCGCCTCACGCAGGCCGGGCAGCTGCTCGCCGACCGCGCGGCCGAGCTCGCCGACGCCGCGGCGGGATGATCAGCGGTCGGGTGCACACACGGCCACATGCGACCGCTCGCGCACCGAGCCGATGATCATGCCGGCCGACCGGGTCACCCGCGTCCAGCTGTCGGTCCTCTCACCTCCGCGTGACTCGGCAGGCCCCGGGCAGGAACATGGAGTCACGTGACCTCCGCCCGCCCCCGCCCGCTGCCCGCCACCGACTCGCCCGTGGTGCCGGCGGCGTTGCTGGTCACGGCGATCCTGCTGCTGGCGCTGAACCTGCGCGGTCCGCTGGTGGCCGTCACCGCGGTGGTCGACCCGATCCGGGCCGACCTGGGGATCGACGCCGCCACCGTCGGGCTGTTCACGAGCCTGCCGGTCCTGTGCTTCGGGCTGGCCACTCCCCTGGCGTCCGCGCTGCTGGCCCGGGCCGGCCTCGGCCGGGGCGTGCTCATCGCCATGGTGGTGCTGCTCGCCGGCATCGTGGTGCGCTCGCTCGAGGGCCTGCCCACCGCGATCGCCGGGACGGTGCTGCTCGGGCTCGCGATCACCACCGGGAACGTGGCCGTCCCCGTGGTGATCGGCCGGGATCTGCGCCGGCACGCGGGTGCCGTCCTCGGGGCGTACACCGCGGCGCTGAACGTCGGGTCGATGCTCACGCTGTCGCTCACCGTGCCGATCGCGGGCGCGATCGGCTGGCGGGCCGCGCTCGCGAGCTGGGGGGTGCTGGTCGTCGCGTCCGCCGCCGTCTGGTGGTGGGCGACCCGCCGCCCCGAACCCGGGACCACACCCGCCGAGGACGCGCCGGCCGCCACGACGCCGGCGGCCTCGTGGCGGCGGCCGGTCGCCTGGATCCTGACCGCGGCGTTCGCCGGGCAGGCGTTCGCCTACTACGGCGTGACCGCCTGGCTCCCCCAGCTCCTGCGCGACGAGCTCGCGATGCCCCCGGCCACCGCGGCCGCCGGGGCGTCGGTCTTCCAGATCGCCGCGCTCGGCGGCGCGTTCGGCGTGCCGGTGCTGCTGCGCTACACCCGCCCGCTCACCAGCGTGCTCGTCGTGTGCGCGGCGTGGACGACGATTCCGCTCGGCCTGGTCCTCGCGCCCCAGATGTGGACGGCCTGGTGCGTCGTCGGCGGATTCGCCCAGGGCGGCGGCCTGGTGGTGATCTTCTCGCTGATCGTGCGGGTGGCCCGCGACGGCGCGGAGAGCCGGCGCTACTCCGCGCTCGTGCAGGGCGGCGGCTACACGGTGGCCGCGGCGGGGCCACCGGTGATCGGCGCCGTCCACGCCGCCACCGGCGGCTGGACGGCGCCACTCATGGTGGTGCTCGCCGCGGTCGTCCTGCTCGCGGTGGCCGGCGGCGCTGCTGCGCGGACCGGGGCGGCGAGCGGGCGGGCGGCTACCCGGCCCGTCCCCGGCTGACCGTCTCCAGCGCGGTGCGGACGCCGTCCCGGATCTCCCCCGGCACGCGGCCGAGCGCGTGGCCGAGGGACAGGTGCGGCAGCCACCGGGTCTGGTCGAGGAACTCCTGCACCTTCGCCTCGTCCCGCGCGCGGATGGCACCCAGCAGCGCGTCGAACGCCTCCTGGTCGTCGATCACCTCGGCGAGTGGCGTGTCCAGCGTGACCGCTCCCCGGCCGTTGCCCGCAGCCGGCGCCGCGACCTCCCACCGGTGGGTGCCCGAGCCGACCGAGACCGGCTCGGCGACGCCCGGCAACCGCACCGTCGCCGTGGTGTTGGCCGGAACCACGGCGTCCACGACGATCGTGTCCCCACGCCGCTCCCAGCCCGCCGACGCGCGCCCGTACGGCGTCTCGTGCGCGGCGCGCGCCCGGTCCAGGCCGGGCAGCGGGTGCGGGGCGATCTCGAGCTCCCGGTAGCCCGGGGCCGCCGGCGCGAGACCGGCCACCACGCGGTGCAGCCAGTCGGCGATCGCGCCGAACGCGTAGTGGTTGAACGAGGTCATCTGGCCGGGGTTGACCGTGCCGTCGGGGAGCATGCTGTCCCAGCGTTCCCAGACCGTGGTGGCGCCCATCGTCACCGGGTAGAGCCAGGACGGGCACTGCGTCTGCAGCAGCATCCGGGCGGCCGCGTCCAGGTGGCCGGCGTCGGTGAGCGCGTCCTGCACGATCGGCGTGCCGACGAACCCGGTGGCGACGCGGTATCCGGCCACCCGCACGAGCTCCGCGAGCCGATCGCCCATCACGCGGCGTTCGCCGGGCTCGGTGACGATCCTGTACACCAGCGCCATCGCGTACGCGGTCTGGGTGTCGGACATCATCCGGCCGGCCGGCGTGACGTACTCGCGGACGAACGCCGCCCGCACGTCCTCGGCGAGCTTGCGGTAGTGCGCGGCGTCGTCGTCGCGGCCGAGCAGCGTGGCGGCGCGGGCGAGCAGGTCGGTGGACCGGAACAGGTGTGCGCTCGCCACGAGGTCCCGGTCGGTGGTGGCGTCGCCGGGGCGCTCCGGCGGGGCGGCGGGGTCGAGCCAGTCGCCGAACTGGAACCGCCCCTCCCACAGGAGCCGCGGACCGGCCAGCCCGAGCAGCACCTCCACCCAGTCACGCATGCTGTCGTACTGGGCGGCCACCACCCCGAGGTCGCCGAAGCGCTCGTACAGCACGTGCGGGATCACGGTGGCGGCGTCGCCCCACGCCGCGGCCGGTGTGGCGGCGCTCTGCAGGACGTTCGGGATGATGAACGGCACGACGCCGTCCTGCACCCGCTGCTCCAGCGCGAGGTCGGTGAGCCACGAGGAGAGGAAGCCGTCGCAGTCGAAGAGGAACGTGGCGGTGGGCGCGAAGACCTGGATGTCGCCGGTCCAGCCGAGCCGCTCGTCGCGCTGCGGGCAGTCGGTGGGCACGTGCAGGAAGTTGCCCCGCATCCCCCACACCACGTTTTCGTGCAACCGGTTGACCAATTCGGAGGAGCTCTCGAACCACCCCGTGCGGCGCATGTCGCTGTGCACCACGACGGCGACGACGTCCGCCGGGTCGAGCTCACCGGGCCAGCCCTCGACCTGCACGTAGCGGAACCCGTGGAACGTCGCGCGCGGCTCCCAGGTCTCGGGTCCGCCGCCGGCGAGCGTGTAGCGGTCGGTGGCCTCGGCCCGGCGCAGGGGCCGGGTGCACAGCTCACCGTGCTCCAGCACCTCGGCGTGACGCAGCACGATCTCCTGGCCGCGCTCACCGCTCACGGTGATGCGCAGCCAACCCACGAGGTTCTGCCCGAAGTCGAGGACGGTGGCCCCGCTCGGGGTGGTCCGCACCTCCTGGACCGCCAGCTCCTCGGTGCGCCGGGCCGCCGGCGTGCTGCGGACCTCGGGTACGACAGTGGTCTCGACCACGCGCACCGGCGCCCACCCGGAGTCGTCGAACCCGGGCGCGGACCAGCCGGGCAGCGTGCGCCGGGCGTCGAACGACTCCCCGTCGTAGATGCCACCCGCGGTGAGGGGCCCCTCCGCGGTGGCGCGCCAGTCGGGCCCGCTCGCCACGGTGGCGGTGCGCCCGTCGGCGTACTCGATCACCAGCTGGGCTGCCACCGCGGGCTGTGGCCCGTAGTGCAGCTCCGCGTTCCGGAAGCCGAACCGCTCGCAGTACCAGCCGCCCGAGAGGCACAGGCCCACCGCGTTCTCGCCATCGACGAGCAGCGCGGTGACGTCGGTGCTCTCGTGCAGGAGCCGCTGCTCGTAGGGCGTCCAGCCGGGCTTGAGCACCTCGTCGTCCACCTCGCGGCCGTTGACCTCGGCCTGGTAGACGCCGTGCGCGGTGGCGTGGAGGGTGGCGCGGCGCACCGGTCCGTCGACGGTGAAGGCGGTGCGCAGGAGCGCGGGCTGCGCGTGTCCGGCGGGGTCGGCGAGGCCCACGAGCTGTGCGGTCCAGCCGCCGTCGGGCAGGAACCCGGCCGCGATCTGGTGCGGAGCACTCCACTCCGACGTCCCGCCGTCCTCGCCCGTGACCCGGACCCGGACGGTGTGCACGCTGCCCGCATCGAGCGGGTCGAACGGCCAGTCGACCAGCACCGAGTCGCGACCGTCCAGGCGCACGGTGGCGCCGGCGTCCAGCTCCACCTCGGCGCCCGCCTGCAGCCATCCGGGCGCATCGGACTCGGTCACCCACGAGAGCCGGGGTCGCGGGGTGGCGACGGTGGTCCGATCGGTGGCGTACTCGGCGGTGATACGGACGACGGACGGTACTGCGGAGGGCACGGATTCTCCTTTAACCCTTGATGGCGCCGGCGGTCATGCCGGCCACGATCTGGCGGTTGAAGAACAGGTACATCACCAGCGGCGGAATGGTGATGAGCAGGATGTTCGTGAACAACAGGTTGTACTGCGTCTCGTACTGGCTCTGGAAGTTGTAGAGCGTGAGCTGCACGGTGGCGTTCTGCTCGCCGGGCAGGAAGTACAGCGGGTGGGTGAAGTCGTTGAAGACCACGACCGACTGCACGACGATCACGGTGACGGCCACCGGGCGCAGCAGTGGGAAGATCACCCGGAAGAACAGTCGCAGCGGACCGGCGCCGTCGATGATCGCGGCCTCGTCCAGCTCCCGCGGCACGGTGGCGATGAAGGCCCGGAAGAGCAGGATCGAGAAGGACAGCCCGTAGGCCGCCTCGGCCAGGATCAACCCGGGCATGGTCCGGAAGAGCCCCAGCCCCTGCAGCACCCAGATCGTGGGCACGACCGCGGGCGGGATGATCAGCCCGGACAGCACGAGGAAGTTGACGAATCCGGTCCAGCGGGTGCGGCGGCGCTGCAGCACGAACCCGACCATCGCCGCGAGGATCACCATGATCGCCACGCTGGTGACCGTGAGGATCGTGCTGTTGATGAACGCGATGATGAGGATGTAGTTCCTGGCCTCGAGCGCGTCCCGCAGATTGTCGAGCAGCACGATCTCGGTAGGCCAGGAGAATTCCAGGAACCCCGCCTCCTGCTGCGTCTTCATCGCGGTGACGAGCACGAACAGGAACGGGATGATGAACAGGACGGCGAACACGACGATAGCCGCGCTGCCGAGCCAGTACCGGGTCGCGGTCCTCACAGCTCGACCTCCTTGCGGTTCAGGAAGCGCGACAACGGCAGGACGATCGCGGTGACCAGGAGGAACAGCAGGACGTTCCCTGCGGTGGACAGGCCGTAGAAGCCGGCCTGGTACTGCTTGTAGATCACCGAGGCGATCACGTCGGAGGTGAAGCCGGGCCCGCCCCGCGTCATCGCCCAGATCAGGTCGAACGACCGCAGACCGCCGATCAGCGACAGGATGATCACGGTGACGGTCGCCGGGCGCGCCAGCGGCAGCAACACGTGCCGGAACTGCTGCACGGGCGTGGCGCCGTCCACCCGGGCCGCCTCGAAGTACTCCTGCGGGATCGAGACGATGCCCGCGATGTAGATGACGGTGGCGAGCCCGACGCCCTTCCACACGTCGACCAGGGCCACCGACAGCAGTGCGATGGAGGGGTCGGTGAGCCAGCCGGGCCCCGGGATCCCGATGGCGGCGAGTGTCTCGTTGATCGGGCCGCCGAACGGGTCCATCAACACCTGGAAGGTGATCCCGACGCCGATCGTGCTGACCAGCACCGGGAAGAACACCACCGAGCGCAGGAAACCGCGCGCGATGATCTGCGAGGTCAGCAGGACGCCGAGCAGCAGCCCGAGCACGACCTTGAGCGCCGACGTGACCACCCCGTAGACGACCGTGTTGATCAGGCCGGTGACCAGCGCCGGTTCCCGGAAGAACTGGACGAAGTTGTCCAGCCCGATGAACGAGAACTCGAACAGGCTCCAGCGGGTGAGGCTGAAGTAGAACGAGGCGACCGTCGGCACCAGGAACAGGATCGTGTAGAGGATCGCGGCCGGCAGGTAGAACCAGGTCGGGTACGGGCTGGCCGGGCGCCGCCCGGCCGGTGGACGGGCCGCCCCGCGGGGGGCGGCCGTGCCCGGCTTCGTCGTGATCGTGCTGGCCATGTCGGCGCCCTTCGCGGCTACTGGTCCCACCCCGGGAGCCCGAGCTGCAGGGCCTGCTTGCGGACGTCCTGGTCGTACAGGGCGGCCCCGTCGGCGGCCGGGCGGATGCCGGAACCGACCTCCACGGTGATCTGCTCCAGGGCGGGGCCCTTGATCGGCGACAGGAACTCCAGCGCGGGGCTGTAGGTCCCGGCGTCGATGTAGGACTCGAAGTCCGCGGTGGCCGGCAGGACGTCGGAGGGCAGCTCACACCCGTCGACCGCGTACGGGCCGGTGGGCATGGCGCCCGCGGACTGCGCATCGCACCCGGCGGGGCTCGCGAGGAAGGCCTCGAACTTCTTGGCCGCGTCCAGCTTCGCACCCTCGGTGGTCTTCGGGATGTACACGCCCGACGGCGACCAGACGGTCAGCCCGTTCTTCGCGGGGTCGTCGCCCGGGAGCGGGAAGATGCCGATGTCCTTGGCGCCCTCCGGGGAGGCGACGGCGAGCGTCGAGATCCCGTTGGTGAGCATCGGGTAGTGGACGCCCTCGCCGGCGCCCAGCTTGCGCATGCCCTCCTCCATCTTGGCGGTGGGGAAGTCCTCGTTGTAGTAGCCGAGGTCGTGCAGCTCCTGCAGGTGCTGCCAGCCCTTCAGCCCGGCGGACGACGTGGCGAACTTCGCCTGGCCTGCCGTGTAGCGCTCGGCGAAGTCCGGTTCGGCGGCAGCGACGTTGTGGAAGTCGCCGAGCACGAACAGCTGCGAGGTGTAGGTGTCGCCGTACGTCTGGATGACCGGGACGGTGCCCGCGGCCTTCACCGCGGCGTTGTTCGCCATGAACTCGTCCCACGTCCGCGGGACCTGCAGGCCCAGGTCGGCGTAGACCTTCTTGTTGTAGAGGACCGCGCCGGTCAGCTGGGACCCGATGGGGGCCCCGTAGACCTGGCTCCCCGCGGTGACCACCCGCTTGTAGTTCTCCTCGAGCGCACCGACCCACGGCTGGTCGGTGAGCGGCACGAGGTTCTGCTCCGGTCCGATGGCCTGGAACAGCGACCCGGAGTTGTAGAGGAACAACTCGGGCATGTCGCCGGTCGCCAGCCGGGTCTTGATGATGTTGTCGCCCTCGGAGCCCTGCGGCCGGGTCTCGACGTTGATGGTGATGCCCGGGTTCTGTGCCGTGAACGTCTCGGCCAGGCTCTCGGCGGCGTTGACCGTGCTCTGGTTGCTGCCGACGAGGAAGGTCAGCGCGACCCCGTCCCCGCCACCGCCGCTGGAACCGAGGCTGCCCGCACTGCAGCCGGCGAGGGCCAGCCCGAAGCCGGCCGCGAGCGCGATCATCCGGAAACGACGGCGCGGGGATGTCTGCATCCTCATCGGGACCTCTTTGTCGGGACGGGAATTGAAGCGTTTCAGATGCTGCGGGACCCTATGGGCCGCATGTGACGCACGTCAAGTGGGGAGCGACCCTCGGAAGCCCCAGATGATCACTTGTGAAAGGTTTCACCACTGGTCGGAGGGGTGGCCGACCACCCGGACCACCGGGTCGGGGTGACCACCAGGACCGAGCCCGCCGGCAGCGCCGCCGCGTAGGGCGGGTACTTGGCGGCCAAGGCAGCGATCGCTCCCTCGCGCAGCGCCCCTTCCTCGTGCACGGCCGCCGTGCCGTCGACCCGCACCCACCACAGCTCCGACCAGTCGTCGGCGTAGTGATCCACGACGATCCCCACCCGCGGATCGCGCTCGACGTCGGCGAGCCGAGCGAGCCGGGTGGTGGTCTTCGGCTTCACCTCGTCCACCGCCGAGCAGACCAGGCCGTCCACCAGCGCGAACGTGATCGGTACCAACCGCGGCGAGCCGTCGGGGCGCAGGGTGGCCAGGCGGGCCACCGGCGCGGCCGCGAACCGGGACCGCTGCGCGGCGGGATCGAGCGAGGGCATCCCGCGCAGTGTGGTGCCGAGATCCGCCCGCCGCGACCGGGAGGTGCGCGAGCAGCGGGACTCTCCCTGTTCCTGAGTACGCTTCGGGGGCATGGCTCCTCCCCCCGCCGTCGCCGTCGCACCGGGTGTCTTCCGCATCCCCACCGTCGGCTCGTGGGCCGTCAACTCCTTCGCCCTCGTCGACGACGACGGCTCCGTCACGCTCGTCGACACCGGTCTGGACAGCGCGCCCGCGCGGATCGTCGCCGGCCTGGCCGCGATCGGGAAGCACCCCGCCGACGTGCGGCGGATCGTGCTCACCCACGCCCACCCGGACCACGCGGGCGGGGCGCGGGAGCTCGCCGCCCGCACCGGCGCCCCGGTCGCCGTGCACGGCGAGGACGCCGGGTTCGCCGAGACCGGCACGAGCCCGCCGAACGACCGCTCCTACACCGTCGGCCGGGTCTTCGCGCGGCTGCAGAACGGCCGGTTCCCGCCGGTGCCGGTGGGCGAGAAGCTCGCGGACGGGCAGGTGCTCGCCGTCGCGGGCGGGCTGCGGGTGGTGGCCACGCCCGGCCACTCCCCCGGCCACATCTCACTCCTGCACGAGCCCACCCGCACGCTGATCACCGGTGACGCGATCTTCAACGTGCTGGGGCTGCGCTACTCGCCGCGGATGCTCTGCAACGACTTCCGGCTGAGCAAGCGCACCGCACACGTCCTGGGCGAGCTGGAGTACGACCGGGTGGGCTTCACCCACGGCCCGGAGATCGTCGACGGCGCGCGGGAGGCCGTGCGGCACTTCCTCGCGCGGACGGTCACGCCCGCGACCCCGCAGTAGCCGTGCCCTCGAGCAGGCCGCGGATGTAGCCCACGGCGTACAGCCGCCCGAGCACCCCGTACCCGGCCTGCGCGCCCACCTCGCCGTGCAGTGTGGGCACGTGGTCGGAGCGCATGAGGCCGTCGAACCCGATGCCGCGATAGGCGTCGATGCAGGCCCGCATGTCCGTCGGCCCGGCGTCGTGCCAGGTCTCGACGAACCTGTCGACCGTGCCCTCGACGTCCCGGAAGTGCACGAAGAAGATCTTCCCGGTGGCCCCGAGCTCGTTGATCGTGGCCGGCAGGTCACCGGCCATGAGCCGGAAGTTGCCCTGGCAGAACGTGACGCCGTTCATCGGGCTGTCGGAGATCTCGAGCAGCCGCCGGAACCCGTCGACGCTCGACATGATCCGCCCGATCCCGCCCAACGGCGAGATCGGCGGGTCGTCGGGGTGCATCGCGAGCCGCACCCCCGCCTCCTCGGCGACCGGCAGCACCCGGGCGAGGAAGTACTCGAGGTTCTCCCAGAGCTGCTCCTCGGAGATCCCGGGGTTCGGCGACGGCGGCCCGGCCTCGAAGACCGACCGGTCGAACCCGGTGACCGTCGACCCGCCCCGGGAGGGCATCGTGGTGCTCGTGCGCACCCAGTTGCGGTCGGTCATCCACTCGTAGCACCAGACGGGGATACCGAGCCGGCCCATGTTGCGCAGGAGCGTGCCGACGTTCTCGATCTCCTCGTCCCGGCCGGGCAGGCCACGCTTGGCGAGGTTGAACGGCGGCCGCCACTCGATCACGCCGAGGTCGAACCCGTTGCGCTCGTAGAGGTCCTTCGTGCGGACCATCGGCAGGTAGTCCCACGGCGCGTCCTCCCCCGAACGCGGCCGCGGGTCGCCGGGCAGCGTGCCCACCGCGTCCGTCACGCCCGCCTGCCGCATCAGCGGCCAGAGGCTGCCCTCGGCCCGGTCGGCCGGCAACATCTCCGCGATCCTCATCGGTCGCCCCTCTCCTACCACTCCGCTTCGCTAATTCCGCTACACGGAACGCAATCCCGCCGGAGTGAACCCGCGCCGACCGTACCGCTCCGCGAGGCCGCACATCCAGATCGTCGAGGGCCGGGCGGGATCGTGGGGCGGGCAGCGAAGAATCGATCGACACATATGCTGTCCTGATGCACCACGACCCGCACGGACGCTTCCTCGGAGCCGAGGTCGCCCCCACGGATCGGATGGCCGAGCTGCACCGACGACCTGCGGGCTGACCGAACGTTGGCACGGCGGCGAAGCGGAACCGAGGGCAGCCGGGACGAGCTGTCCCGGCTGTTGGCGTTCGTCCGGGGCAACCGGACCCAGATGGAGGCGGCCGCCGTGTCGGGGCTGTCCCAGGCGAAGATCAGCCGGGCGGAACGGGGCCGGTTCCCGCTCTCGCCGGAGGAGGCCGACCGGTACGCCGAGCGGCTCGGCGCCACCGCCGCGCAGCGCAGGAGGCTGGTGGAGCTCGCCACGGCGCGTTCCGCCGAACACGTCTCGGGGCGGGTCGCGCTGGTCCGGGTCGCCGCCGCCGTCCACGAGCGCATCGAGCGCCACCAGCGCGACGCCGCGATGATCCGCGCGTGGCAGCCGAACCTCGTCCCGCACGTGCTGCAGACCCCGGAGTACACCGCCGCCCTGCTCGGCGGCGGGGGCGAGTCGGACCCGGCGCCTGCCTGGTGGACCGCCAGGCGCGCCCGCACCGCCATGCTCACCGAGCCCGGCCGGGTGTGGCACCTGCTCGTCTCCGAGGCCGCCCTGCGCTGGTCGATCGGTTCCGCCGCCACGATGCGCGCTCAGATCCGCTACCTCCTCGCGGCCTCGACGCTGCCCACCGTCCGGTTCGGGGTGCTGGACCTCACCACGCCGAAACCGTTCGCGCCGCCGGCGGCGTTCCACATGTACGACGGGGTCGTGTCCGTCGGCACGGAGGCCGGCACGTCCTTCCTCACCGACACGCAGGACGTGGAGCACTTCGACGGCCTGTTCTCCCGCCTGCGCGAGGCCGCGATCCACGGCGACGCCGCCCGCGGTCTGCTGACGCGGGTCGCGCGGCAGTACGAGGGCTGAGGCGCCGACCTCAGCGGGCGGCCGATCGGCCCGGGACCGTCGCGGCGGGCTGTCGGGGAGGCTCCGTAGCCTGATCCCGTGCTCGCCGTCCACGCCCTCTGGTCCCCCGGCCGCGGGGTGCTCATCTGGGCCGAGGACGGCGAGCGGCCGGCCGGCACATCGAGCCGGTCGCTGCGCTCGGCGCGGTCGCACCCGTTCGCCGCGCCGGTGTCCGCGCTCGCGGCCCTGCACCCCGGCAAGGCCACCACGGTCACCCTGCTGCTGCCGTCCCGGCCGGGCGGCCCGCTCGCCTCACCCGAGCTCGTGCGCAGTGCTCGAACCGGTGCTGCTCGAACCGGTGCGGCGGGAAGCGGGGCCACACGCTCCGGGCCTCCCCGGGGCGGGCCGGTGCTGCGGGCCTGGTCGGTGCCGGGGCTCGTCGTCGACGCCGCGGAGCTGGAGGATCCGGCCGACGAGGCGCGCTACGGCACGTCCGTCGGCCACCTGCGCGCGGTGGCGGCCCTCGCCGCCGACCTCGCCGCCCGCGGGCGGGTGCTGCCCACAATTCGCCGATCCGGGGGCCACGCGTCTGCCCGGTGGCGGCCGGTCGTGCAGGGGCTCGACGCCGTCACGCTCGACGCGCTGGTCGCCGCGCTGCCGCCGATCGGGCGCGCGGAGGCGATCGCGCCGGACGCCGGGCCCGACCCCCACGGGCTGGTCGACGACGCCCTCGCCGCCCTCACCGACTCCGCCGTGCGCGACCGGCTCGCCCGCGCCCCGCAGCCGGTCACGCTGCTTCCGCCGCGGCCCGGCCGCTCCCCCGCCGGGCTCCCGGCCGCCGAGGCCTGGCTCGCCGCGCTGCTCACCGCCGACGGCCGGATCGACGCCGCCGTCCCGGCCACGGAGCTCTCGGCGCTGGAGCAGGCCGTCGAGGAGTGGGATTCGGTCGGCAGTGGCGCCGCCGGCGAGGGCCGGGCCTCGTTCCGGCTGTCGGAGATCAGCACGCTGCACGACCCGGCCGACCCCGGGCCCGACACGCTGGACCAGACCGGCGAGGGCACCCGCTGGGTGCTGGAGTTCCTGCTGCAGTCCACGGCCGACCCGAGCCTGCTCGTCCCGGCCGAGCAGGTGTGGGCGGGCGGCGCGGAACGGCTGCTGGCCGAGCCGCAGGAGCTGCTGCTCGCCGAGCTGGGCCGCGCGGCGCTGGTGTACCCGGCGCTGGCCAGGGCGTTGCGGCAGGCCCGCCCCGACCACCTCGACCTCGGCGTCGACGACGCCCACGAGTTCCTCACCACCCGCGCGGCGCTGCTCGTCGAGGCCGGATTCGGCGTGCAGCTGCCCCGAGGCTGGGACGGCGCGCGCCGGGTGGGGCTCACCCTCTCCGCCCGCAGCACCCCGGCCGACCGCGTCCTCACCCGCAGCGGCCTGGGCCGCGAGCAGCTCGCGGAGTTCCGCTGGTCCATCGCGGTCGGCGACGAGGAGCTGTCCGAGGAGGAGATCAGCGAGCTCGTCGCCACGAAGGCCCCCCTGGTCCGGCTGCGCGGCCGGTGGGTGAGCGTCGATGCCGACCGGCTGCGCAAGGGCCTGGAGTTCCTGCGCCGCGCCCGCACCCGGCGCGACGCGGGCGCACCAACCGCCGCCGAGGTGCTCGCGCTCGCCCAGCGCCACCCCGACGACTGGGACGACGGCGAGGTGCCGCTGCCCGTCACCGACATCAGGGCCGACGGCTGGATCGGCGAGCTCCTCGCCGGCACCGCGGAGCAGACGATCACCCCGATCGAGCCGCCGCCGGGCTTCCTCGCCACGCTGCGTCCCTACCAGCAGCGTGGCGTGTCGTGGCTCGCGTTCCTGTCCGCGCTCGGGCTCGGTGCCTGCCTGGCCGACGACATGGGCCTGGGCAAGACCGTCCAGATGCTGGCGCTCGAGGCCCACGAGCGGGCGCAGAGCCGGCAAGCGCCCACCTTGCTGGTCTGCCCGATGTCGCTGGTCGGCACCTGGCAGCGGGAGGCCGCGCGGTTCGCGCCCGACCTGCGCGTGCTCGCCCACCACGGCGCCGGCCGCGCCCACGGCGAGGAGCTGCTGGCCGCCGTCGCCGAGGCCGATCTCGTGGTCACCACCTACGCCACCGCGGCCCGCGACGGCGACGACCTCGCGCAGGTCGCATGGCGGCGGCTCGTGCTCGACGAGGCGCAGGCGGTGAAGAACAGCCGGGCCACCCACGCCCGCGCCGTCCGCCGGTTCACCGCCGAGCACCGCGTGGCGCTCACCGGCACCCCGGTGGAGAATCGGCTCTCCGAGCTCTGGTCGATCATGGACGTGCTCAACCCCGGCCTGCTCGGCTCGGCCGACACCTTCCGCGTGCGCTACGCCATCCCGGTGGAGCGCCACGGCAGCACCGAGGCGGCCACCCGGCTGCGCCGGGTCACCCGGCCCTACCTGCTGCGGCGGCTCAAGACCGACCCCACGATCATCGACGACCTGCCCGACAAGATCGAGGTCACCCAGCACTACCGGCTCACCCGGGAGCAGGCCTCGCTCTACCGCACCGTCGTCGACGACATGCTGGAGAAGATCGAGGACAGCGAGGGCATCGAGCGGCGCGGCAACGTCCTCGCCGCGATGGCCAAGCTCAAGCAGGTCTGCAACCACCCCGCCCAGCTGCTGCACGACGGCTCCCCGATCGGCCGGCGCTCCGGCAAGATCATCCGGCTGGAGGAGATCCTCGCCGAGATCCTCGACGAGGGCGACCGCGTGCTGTGCTTCACCCAGTTCACCGAGTTCGGCCACCTGCTCGTCCCGCACCTGTCGGCCCGCTTCGACACCGACGTCGCGTTCCTGCACGGCGGCACCCCGAAGAAGCGGCGCGACGAGATGGTCACGCGGTTCCAGGCGGGCGACGGCCCGCCGATCATGCTGCTCTCCCTCAAGGCGGGCGGCACCGGGCTCACGCTCACGGCGGCCAACCACGTGATCCACCTCGACCGCTGGTGGAACCCCGCCGTGGAGAACCAGGCCACCGACCGCGCGTTCCGCATCGGCCAGCGCCGCAACGTGCAGGTCCGCAAGTTCGTGTGCCCCGGCACCGTCGAGGAGCGCATCGACGAGCTGATCACGAAGAAGAAGGCGCTCTCCTCGATGGTCGTGGGCGACGGCGAGGGCTGGCTCACGGAGCTGTCCACCGAGTCCCTGCGGGAGCTGTTCACGCTCGGCGGGGAAGCGCTCGAGGAGGCGGCCGACGATGCCTGACCCGGATCCCTTCTGGTGGCGCGACGCCGAGCCCTCCCGCCCGCGCAGGGTCGAGGGCGGCATCCAGATCCACAACACCCGCGGCCCGGTGGCGCGCACCTGGTGGTCGCAGCGGTTCATGGGCGTGCTGGAGTCACTGGGGGTGGGCGGGCGGCTGTCGCGCGGCCGCAGCTACGCCCGCGCCGGGCAGATCGTCTCCCTCGACGTCGACGTGGGCGGCGCCGTCGCCCGGGTGCAGGGCTCCCGGCCGCAGCCCTACCAGGTGCGGATCGGGGTTCCCGCGTTCGGCAAGGCGGAGTGGGCGGCGGCCACCCAGGCGCTCGCCGACGACGCCTCGTACGCCGCGGCCCTGCTGAACGGGGAGATGCCCCGCGACATCGAGCGCGTGTTCGAGGCGGTGGGCCTCTCGCTGTTCCCGGCCACCGATCGTGACCTCGCGATGGACTGCAGCTGCCCCGACCACGCCGTGCCGTGCAAGCACCTCGCCGCGGTCTGCTACGTCCTGGCCGAGCGGTTCGACGCCGACCCGTTCCAGATCCTCGCGCTGCGCGGGCGGGACCGCGACGCGCTGCTGGAGGAGCTGCGCACCCGCCGGGCCGCGGCCACGCCCACGGCACCGGCCGGGGAGGACCTCGCCACCGTCATGGACCGGTTCTGGGAGGCCGGCTCCGGCCTGCCCCAAGGGCTCACCGGTCCGCGCACCCCGCCCGACGCGCTGCTCGACCAGGTGCCGCCGTTCCCGATCGAGGTCCGCGGCGAGCAGGTGGCCGAGCTGCTGCGCCCGGCCTACCGGGCGCTCGGGGACGCGGAGTAGCAGCCGGGTACGAAGGAGGCGTGTCCGCCTCGCCGCACTCCGCTCACTCCGCCCACCTGGCCACCCTCGCCGTGCACGCCGGCAACGCCGTCGACGCCGGGAGCGGGGCGATCCGCCGCCCGCTGGTCATGGCCAACTCCTACGCCCTGCCCGACGACCCGTCCGAGCTGTCCTGGTCGGGCACCGGCACGCCGCTCTACACCCGCAACGGCGGCGCCAACCAGGGCTGGCTGGAGGAGAAGCTCGCCGGGCTCGACGGCGGGGACGCCGCCGTGGCGCTCGCCAGCGGGATGGCCGCCATCCACGCGGTGTTCTTCGCCGGCCTGCGTTCGGGCGACCATGTCGTCTGTTCGGACAACACCTACGTCGGGACCTACCGGCTGCTCACCGAGCTGCTGCCGCAGAAGTACGGGATCACGGCCACCCTCGTCGACTCCTCCGACCTCGACGCCGTCGCCGCCGCGATCCGTCCGGAGACCCGCCTCGTGCACGTCGAGACCCCCGCCAACCCGACCACCCGGATCACCGACGTGGCCGCGGTCGCCGAGATCGCGCACGCCGCGGGCGCGCTGCTCTCGGTGGACGCCACGTTCGCCACGCCCGTGCTGCAACGCCCGCTGACCCTCGGCGCCGACGTCGTCGTGCACTCGCTCACGAAGTACATCAACGGCCACGGCGACGCGATGGGCGGCGCCGTCATCGGCGGAGGAGAAGCGGGAACGGCGCTGGTGGAGGCCGTGCGCCAGGAGGCGATGGTGAACGTCGGAGGGGCGATCAGCCCGTTCAACGCCTGGCTGATCATGCGCGGCTCGGTCACGCTGCCGATGCGGATGCGCGCCCATTGCGCGGGCGCGCAGGCCGTGGCCGAGTTCCTCGACCAGGACCCGCGCGTGGCCTACGTGGCCTACCCCGGGCTCGCGTCCCACCGGCAGCACGCGCTCGCGGCCCGCACCCTGGACGGCGGGTTCGGCGGCATGCTCGCGTTCGCCGTCGAGACCGACCCCGCCGGCGACGCCGGAACGCAGAACCGGTTCGTCGCGGCGCTGCGCGTGATCACCTCGGCGGTGTCGCTGGGACACGACGAGTCGCTGATCGTGCACGTCTCCGGCGACGACGAGCGCGCCCGCTTCTACCCCGAGGAGTTCCGCCGCTACGGGCACCTGCGGTTCTCGGTGGGTCTGGAGGACCCGCGCGACCTGGTGGCGGACCTCGACCAGGCCCTGACGGCGACCGTCGGTCCCGTCTGACAGGGCTTCCCGTCCGATGATCGCCAGCCGATGATCACCGATTCGGTGCGTCGGCGGCCGTATCCGGCCGTGTGCGCACCCAACCGATGATCATGTGACCGCTCCGACGAGGCCGAGCTGGCGCAGCAGGCCGAGGTCGTCGAGCCGGCCCCATCGCTCGACGATCCGGCCGTCCTCGATGCGGAAGATGTTGATGCCATCGATCGCGAGCGGGTGGCCGGTGGCCGGCACGCCCATCAGCGACCCACCGGTGTGGGTGCCGTTCGCGCGGAACCGCTCGACCACGATGTCGCCCTCGGCGACGAGCTGGGCGAGGTCGCTGTGCCAGTCCGGCAGCGCCTGCCGGAACATCGCCGCCGCGCGGCGCAGGCCCTCGGCCCCGGAGGGCGCGTCGGGGATCGGCGGGTCGTGGTCGACGCAGTCCGGGTGCACGTAGCGGTCGACGGCATCGAGGTCGCCCTTCGTGAAGAGCTCCTGGATGAACGCGTCGACGAGGTTCTTGTTGCGGGTTTCCTGGTCGCTGGTCATGCCGGAAGCGTGCGGCGCCGCGCGGGCCGGGGCCATCCCAGCAATGTGGGGTTTCGCCGCCACCCGTCCGGGCGGACACTTCGCCGGTGAGCCCGGCATCCGGCGCCACACGGGCGGAACACGAGCTCGTGCGGCTGTGCCACAGCGGCCTGGACCCCCCCGCGTTGCGGGCGGGGGTTCTGCGCTCGCTGCGCCGGCTGATGCCGGTGGACGCGGCCTTCTTCGCGACGGCAGACCCGGAAACCCTGCTCTTCACGAGCGCGTACGCCGAGGAGCCACTTGCCGCCGCCACGCCGCTGTTCCTCGACAACGAGTTCGGCGGTAACGACGTCAACAAGTTCGCGGCGCTCGCCGCCACACCCACACACGTCTCGTCGCTGGACACGGCGACGCGCGGTGATCGCCGGTCGAGCGGGCGCTACCGCGACATCATGCGCCCGGCCGGGCTGGGCGACGAACTACGCGCGGCGCTGACGAGCGGGCAGGACTGCTGGGGCTACCTGTGCCTGCACCGCACCGACCATCCGCTGGGCTTCACGCCCGCGGAGGCGGCGCTCGTCACCCGCGTGGGTCCGCACATCGCGCACGCGCTGCGCCAGTCGGTGCTGCTGCACGGTCCGGCGCCCGCCACCGAGGATCCGCGCCCGGGTGTGCTGGTCCTCGGCGGGGACCTGAGCGTCGTCGCGGCCACCCCGGAGGCCGCCGCGCTGCTGGAGCAGCTCGAGCCCGCCCCGCACCTGCCGCTGCCCACGGTCGTGTACGCGGTCGCGGCCGCGCTGAGCCGGGACCGCGCCGCGCCGAGCACGCGCGTCCGCGCCGCCTCGGGTCGGTGGCTCGCCCTGCACGCGTCCCGCCTCGACGGGGCGGACGAGGGCCGGGTCGCCGTCGTCGTCGAGCCCTGCGCCCCGCGCGCGACCGTGCCCATCCGGCTGGCCGCCTACGGCCTCTCCCGGCGCGAGGCCGAGGTGGCGCGGCTCGTGCTACGCGGGGCCTCGACCCGGGCGATCTCCGCCGCGCTGCACATCTCGCCCCACACCGTGCAGGACCACCTCAAGCACGTGTTCGACAAGCTCGGTGTGCGCAGCAGGCGCGACCTGGTGGGGCTGATGCTCGGCGGTTGAGCCCTAGTTGTAGTGCCCCTGGGAGCCTCGCAGGCCGTGGAGGACGATCTTCAGGTTGCGTCGCCACTGGTCGGGCCGGGCGGCCATGCCGAGGGTGTGGTCGGCCGGGATCGCCGTGGCCAGCGCGAACGGCACGTCCACCCAGTCGACCTCCTCCCGGATCGCTCCGGTGTCCTGGACGTGCCGGACCAGTTCCCGGACCGCCTCCCGCAGTCGCTCCACTCGCGGCTCCACAGCGGGGCCTCCCCCACCGCCCAGCGCCGCGTGCAGCCCGCAGCTCGAGGCGCGAAGCTGCACGAAGTCCTCGGCGAACGCGGTGAAGCCCGCCCAGGCGTCGTCGGCCTCCCTGGCCCGGACCGCGAGCTCCGTCATCTCGTCGATCGTGTCGACCAGGATCGCGGCCATCAGGGCGTCGAGGGACGGCACTCGCCGGTACAGCGTGCCGAGCCCGACGCCGGCCCTGCGGGCGACGTCCCGTGTGGTGACATCGAGCCCGATCTCGTCGAGGGCTGATCGAGCGGCGGCGACCAGCCGCTCCACGTTGCGGCGCGCGTCGGCCCGAAGCTTGACGCCCTCGGGTGCGAGCAGGGCGTCGAGTGCCGTGTTCATGCCCACATCCTAAGCGGGTCATGCCGTTCCGGTTCGGCGTACGGTGGTGCAACCGGAACAACTTGATCCGTTTGGAGGAGATCATGGAGCGGCAGTTCGGCGTCGGGATCATCGGGGCCAATCCGGATCGGGGCTGGGCGGCCCGCGCCCACGTCCCCGCGATCCAGGCGTCACCGGACTTCGCGCTGACCGCGGTGGCCACCACCCGCACCGAGAGCGCGGAGGCGGCTCGTGACCGGTTCGGTGCGAGGCACGCGTTCACAGATCCGGCGAAGCTCGCCGCGCACCCCGACGTGGACCTGGTCGTCGTCACGGTGAAGGTGCCGGCGCACGTCGAGCTCGTCCAGGCCGCCCTCGACGCGGGCAAGCACGTCTACTGCGAGTGGCCGCTGACCCCCACCGCCGCCGAGGCGGCCGACCTCGCCGAGGCCGCGCGGCACGCGGGCGTGCACGCCGTGGTCGGCCTCCAGGCCCGCTTCGAGCCGGCCGTCGAGCGGGCCCGGCGTCTGATCGCCGAGGGCGGGCTCGGCACAGTCCTCTCCGCGACGCTCTACAGCTCGCGCAGCAAGGGCAACACCCACGACGTCCCGGGCTGGACGGCCTACACCTATGACCGCGCCACCGGCGCCGGCCTGGTCGAGGTGCTCGGCGGGCACGCCTTCGACCTGCTGCAGCACCTGCTCGGATCGATCCGGGACATCGCGTCGCGCACGGCCGTCCGCAGCCCCCGGCACCGCGTGGCCGAGACCGGCACGCCGATCGTTGTGACCAGCCCGGACCACCTGGTGGCCGGCGCCGAGCTCGCGAGCGGCGCGGTCGCGTCGATCCACCTCCACGACGCCGAGGCCGCGCAGCCGCGCACCCGGCTCGAGATCGCCGGCACGGCAGGCGACCTGGCCCTGGTGTCGATGCCCGAGCATGACCCCTGGGCGGCTCAACTTCAGATCGGCCGGCTCGCCCTGCGCGAATCCCGCCCGGACCGGCCCGAGTGGCGGGACGTGCCGGTAGACGGCATCACGAAGGGCATACCGACGTCCGCGGCGAACGTCGCGCGCCTCTACTCGCAGCTGGCCGCCGACCTGCGGGACGGCACCCGGAAGGTGCCGGACTTCGCGACGGCGCACGCGTTGCACGGCCTCGTCGAGCGGGTCACGTGACGGGCACCGGCGATGCGCGGCGGGCCAGGAGGCGCCGTGGGTCCCGTCGGCGGCCGGCCCCGGCCCGGCCCCGAAGGGGGCGGCCGGCCCCGGGTGGGCACGACTCGCCCTTGTCGCCCCCGCACTAGGCGACAGCCACGGGCTCGGTGAGCAGGCCCTGACGCCGGGCGCGTCGCTCGAACCACAGCGTGGCGAGCGGCGGGATGCTCGCGACCAGCGCGATCAGCGTGATCGGCAACCGCCATCGGAAGGTGCGGGCCACGACCAGCGTCACGGCCACGTAGGCCACGAACAGCGCGCCGTGGATCGGGCCGAACACGGTGACGCCGATGTCGTCGAAGACCACGACGTACTTGAAGAACATTCCGATCAGCAGGCCGGCCCACGAGCACGCCTCGGCGATCGCGACGACGCGGAACACCATGGCGCCTGTGGACGGGGAGACGACAGCCACGCCGTCACTCTGCCGGACGCACGGCCTCACCCCATTGCCGGGTGTCGAACCACACAGAGTTTTGTCGCTTGTAACCTACGTAGGCACTGAGCTACATTGGGACGGTGCAAGCCGTCCTCGAAGCCCTCGTCGAACCGCGCAGACGGGAGATCCTGCACCTCGTGCGCGACGGGGAGCTCACGGCGGGTGCCATCGCAGGCCGGTTCCCGGACGTCGCGCGCCCCACGGTGTCGCAGCACCTCCGCGTGCTGCGCGGCGCCGGGCTCGTCGTCGAGCGCCGCGAGGGCACGAGGCGCTACTACCGCGCCCGGCCCGAGGCGCTCGCGGAGCTGCACGCGTTCGTCGCCGACTTCTGGGACACCCGGCTCGCCGCCCTCGAACAGGCTCTCGACGAGGAGAAGACGTGACTTCCCGAACCGTGAACGACACGCAGTGGTGGACGGAGCTCAAGAGCATCACCCTGCACGTGGAGGGCGAGTCGCCGCGGCTGTGGCCGGCCGGCGCGTCCGATGAGTACCGGCGGGCACGCATGGAGCTGGTGGCGGCCGAGGCGGGGCTGCGCGACCGGATCGAGGCGGTGGCCGCGCAGCGCCGCGCGCTCCCGCCCGGTGGCGAGCTGGCCGACCACACGTTCGTCGAGGGCCCGAACGACCTCTCGGCGGACGGCCCGGACCGCCCCGTGAAGCTGTCGGAGCTCTTCGCCGGCCACGACGAGCTGGTGATCTACCACCTCATGCTGCACCCCGAGGACACGAAGGCGTGCGCGGCGTGCTCGATGTTCGTCGACGGCGTGGACGGGGTGGAGCGGCACCTGACGCGGCGGGCGGGCTTCGCCGTGATGGCGCCCGCGCCGCTCCCCGTGCTGCGCGCATGGGCGCGCGCCCGAGGCTGGCGGCGGGTGCGGCTGGTCTCGTGCGCCGGCACCCCGTTCCTCCACGACCTGGGGGTCTCGGGGTCCCGTGGCGCGCTGTTCCCGGCGTTCAGCGTGCACACCCGCGACGTCGACGGCGGGATCCGGCACGTCACCACGCAGCCGGCCGACTTCCCGGACGGCACCGGGCGTGGCATGGACCTCATGAGCCCGGTGTGGAACCTGTTCGACCTCCTGCCGTCGGGTCGCGGGGAGGACGAACCGGACAACACCTATCCGTTCGCCCCGGCCGTGCGCTGACGCAACACGTACTTCTGCACCTTGCCGGTGGACGTCTTCGGCAGCGGACCGAACACCACCGCCCTGGGCGCCTTGAACCGGGCCAGCCGCCCGCGGACGTGCTCCTGCAGCTCCGCCACGGTGACGCTCGCACCGTCGTGCAGGGTGACGTACGCGACCGGGACCTCGCCCCACCGCTCGTCGGGCGCGGCCACCACGGCCGCCTCCAGCACGGCAGGGTGATCGGCGAGCACCTGCTCCACCTCCACGCTCGCCACGTTCTCACCACCCGAGATGATCACGTCCTTGCTCCGGTCGCGCAGCTCCACGTAGCCGTCGGGGTGCAGGACACCGAGGTCGCCGGTGCGGAACCAGCCGTCCGGCGCCGCCGCGGCCGTCGCCTCCGGATCGTGCAGGTAGCCCAGCATCACGTTGTTGCCGCGGAGCGCGATCTCGCCGATCGTGGCACCGTCGGCGGGGACGTCCGCGCCGTCCGGCCCGATCACCCTGGCCCGGCAGGAGATCATGTTGCCGACGCCCTGGCGGGCCTTGCGGCGCGCCTGCTCGGCCGCGTCCAGAGCGTTCCACTCCGGTCGCCGGTGTAGGCGATCTCCGCCACGGCCAGCCGGGTGTTGATCGCGATCAGCGGCACCCCGGCCCACGGCACACCGAAGTGCGCCTCCAGCAGCACGTGGCTGTTCGGCGCCAGGACGGCCACCGGACGCCCGCCCGCGAGGCGTCGGCAACGCTCGTGCAGCTGCGTGTAGCTCAGGCGCAGCTCCCCGTCCACGACGGCGATCCGCTCGCCGTGCGCGGCCGCGGCCCGATCGAGGAACGACACCGGTGTCAGCGGCTCGAACGAGAGGTCCACCCGGCAACTATCTCCCGGCACCGGCCCGTGCGGTAACGCTGCGGCCGCGCCGACCGAGCACGGGGCCAGCGAAGGGACCCACCATGAGCACCCTCTCCCCCGCCGACCACTGGCACCGGCACGACCACCGCTGCTACTGGGACCACACGTGCTGCGGCTGGGTGTGCCCGGCCGGGAAGGTCAGCGCGGCGGAGCGTCCGGAGCCGCCGCAACATCCGGAGCAGCAACATCCGGAGCAGCAACATCCGGAGCAGCATCCAGCGCAGCTACCCGCTCGTGCAGCCGCGACCGGATCTCCTCCGGCGAGTACGCCCGCCGTTGCCGCTCACTCCGCGCGATGACGACGCCGGTGGCCGCCACCCCGGCCAGACCGGCGAGTCCCAGCAGCTTCCACGCTCGCATGCGGCTAACTTAGCCGCGTGCCGGGCCCGATCACCCTCGACGAGGCGTGCGAGCTGGTGCGCACCGGCGACATCTGGCTCTTCCGTGGCAGCAGCGGCGCGGACCGCACGATCCGCGGGCTCACCAACGCGCCGGTGAACCACGTCGGCATGGCCCTCGTCGTGGACGACCTGCCGCCGCTGATGTGGCACGCGGAACTGGGCCGGGCCCTGCCCGACCTGTGGGCGGGCACCCGGCACCGCGGCGTGCAGCTGCACGACCTGCGCGACGCGGTGCTGCAGTGGGGCCGGCGCTACGGGCAGCGGGCCTGGATGCGCCAGTTGGAGGGACCGGTCGGCCGCACCCACGAGGACGGCGCCCTGCAGGCGGTCGCCCGGCTGGACGGCACCCCGTTCCCGTCCACGACGCGGCTGGCCGGAAGGTGGCTGCGCGGGCGGCTGCCGGCCACGTTGCGAAGGAGCCCGTCCGGAACGGGAACGGGATTGGAGAGCGCTTACTGCGCGGAGGTCGTCGCCCTCACCTACCGGGAGATGGGGCTATTGCCCGCAGATCGCAGCCCGGACTGGTATGACCCCGGACGGTTCTGGAGCGGCGACGATCTCGACCTCGCACCGGGGTTCCGGCTCGGCGGTGAGATCGCGGTGAAGCTGCCACCGGCTCCCCCCGAGCCCTGAGGCGCGCCTTTCCCTGGGCACGCGATCCATTCCGGACCCGACACACCGATGGATCGGACCCGGATCGACAATGCGTACGGGACTCCTTTATCATCGATCCCGAAATTAGTGCCCACCGTTCCTCCAGCGCCGGAACCCCGCCCCGGCGGGTGCCCGCACGTGCCCGGAGCAGTTCTGAAAGGCAGCATCCAGTGGCAAAGCAGACTACTGTCACTCTGGTCGACGACCTGGACGGCAGCGTCGCCGACGAGCAGGTCGAGTTCGCGATGGACGGCAGGTCCTACGAGATCGACCTGTCAACGGCCAATAGCGCCAGATTGCGCGACGCCCTCGCGCCCTTCGTTTCCGCAGCTCGTCGCACGAGTGGACGCCGCCGTTCGGGTGGTGCCGTCGCCACGGCGCGGCCCAGCACCGACCGCGAGCAGAACCAGGCCATTCGGGAATGGGCCCAGCAGCAGGGCATGAAGATCTCCGAGCGCGGTCGGATCCCATCCAACGTGCTCGAGGCCTACCACAAGGCACACTAGCCACGGTTACGCTCAGCGGGGGGCCATCCGGATTGCGCCGTCGAGCCGGATGACCTCGCCGTTGAGCATCGGATTTGCCACGATGTGCGCCACGAGCGCCGCGTACTCCGCGGGATCTCCCAGTCGGGCGGGGTGCGGCACCTGGGCGCCGAGCGAGGCCCGCACGTCGTCCGACGCCCCCGCGAGAAGCGGCGTGTCGAAGAGCCCGGGCGCGATCGTCATCACCCGGATCCGCGCGCTCGCCAGGTCCCGCGCCACGGGCAGGGTCAGCCCCACCACTCCACCCTTGGAGGCGGAGTAGGCGGCCTGCCCGATCTGGCCGTCGAACGCCGCCACCGAGGCCGTGTTGACGATCACGCCGCGCTCCTCGCCCACCGGGTCGAGCCGCGCCATCCGCTCGGCGACCAGCCGGATCACGTTGAACGTGCCGATCAGGTTGATCTCGACGACCCGGCTGAAGTCGGCGAGCGGGAACACACCCTTGCGCCCGATCGTCCGGGTGGCGCCGCCGACGCCGGCGCAGCTCACCGCCACCCGCAGCGACCCGAGCTCCCCGGCGACGTCGAGGGCGGCGGTGACGTCGGACTCGCTGCGGACGTCCGCGGGCACGAAACGCACGCCCTCGCCGAGCTCCGCGGCGCGCTCGGCCCCGGCGGAGGTCGGCAGGTCGACGATCACCACCCGGGCGCCCGCCGCGCGCAGTGCCGTCGCGGTGGCGAGCCCGAGGCCGGACGCCCCACCCGTGACCAGCGCAACCTTGTTCCCGTTCGTCAGGTCCACAATCCCTGCCTCTCGCACGACCCGTGATCGACCGGCCCCGTCATACCACCGCTACTCGGCGGTGGGGCGCACGGTGCCGCGATCGCCGTAGCGACGGCGGGCCAGTGCCGCCGCCACCGCCAGCGGCACCGACGTCGCGAGCGCCACGCGGAACACCGCCTCGAAGTCGCCCGCATCGGCGAACGGGGCCAGCACGGCGGTGCCGATGGCCGCGCCGAGGAACAGCAGCGCGGCGAACAGGGCCACCATCGTCGCCCGCTCCCCCGGAACGACTTCCGTCGACCAGCTCTGCAGGGTGGTGTGCAGGAACGCCCACGACCCGCCCAGCAGCACGCCCGCGACCACGACGGTGGCGATCGACACGGTCACCGAGGGCAGGGCCCACCCGGCGGCGAGCATGATGGCACCGACCGTCGCGAGCCCTGCCGCCGACAGGCGTCCGACCAGCCTCCGGACGAGGCGGGAGAACGCCACCGCTCCGGCCCCGTAGGACGCCGCGACCAGCCCGCCGACCGCCGCCGACGACCCGAGCGCCTGCACGGCGGGCGCCAGGAAGGTCACCACGCCCAGCACGACCACGCCCTCGACGAGCACGAGGACGAGCACGACGAGCGCCCAGCGGTGGCGCAGCACGGTGGTGATCGACCGCAGCGGGCTACTGGTGGTCGGCTCGCGCTCCGGCTCCGGCAGCCGGCGCAGGGCCACCCACAGCGCGGCCGCGCCGATCGCGGTCAGGGCCGGCACCGCGCGCCAGCCGACCACCTGCGCGAGCACCCCCGCCCCGGCCGTCGCCAGCGCGATGCCCAGCGACGACGCCGTGAGGACCTCCGCGAGCGGGCGCTGCCGCTCCCGCGCCTCCCACATGTCGCCGACGTACACGAGCGTGGCCGGGACCAGCGCGGCGACGCACCCGGCGGCGACCGTGCGGGATATGCCGAGGACGAGCAGGTTGGGGGCGACCGCCGACACCACCCCGGCCACCGCCGCGCCCAGGAGCGACACCCGCATGACCCGGACGCGCCCGATGCGGTCGCTCACCAGCCCCCACACCGGCTGCATCAGCCCGTAGGCCAGGAAGTACGCGCTCGCCACGGCCACCACCGCGACGAGTGGCTCCCCCAGGTCGAGGCCGATGACGACGAGCATCGGGGGGAGGGCGAAGCGGTCGCAGGAGCTGGTCAGCGCGCTCAGCTGCAGCAGCCTCAGCCGGGAGCGCTCGGCGGCTCTGCCGGTGTCGGTCGTCACCGCTGCACCATGCGCCGCGGCGACGCGATCCGCTGCCCCGCTGGGCGTGAGTCCGGCCACTCGTTAGCGTGGCTACCCGTGACCGCCGATCTCGATCCGGAGGAGTTCCGCAGGCTCGGCCACGCAGTCGTCGACTGGATCGCCGACCACCGCGCCGGCCTCGACGCCCTGCCCGTGCAGCCCGCTGTCGACCCCGGCTGGGTGCGCGCGCAGCTGCCGGCCGCGTTGCCTGAGGACCCCGCACCGCTCGACGAGCTCCTCGACACGGTCGACCGGGTCGTGGTGCCGGCGAGCACGCTGTGGCAGCACCCGCGGTTCTTCGGCTACTTCCCCGCCAACGCCTCCCTGCACTCGCTGCTCGGCGACATGCTCTCGGGCGCGCTGGGGGCGCAGGGGATGCTGTGGTCCACCTCGCCCGCCGCCACCGAGGTGGAGCAGGTCCTGATGGACGCGTTCGCCCACGCGCTCGGCCTCGACCCGGCGTTCACGTTCGCCGGCGGCGGGGGTGGCTGCATCCAGGACTCGGCGTCGTCCGGGGTCCTCGTCGCGCTGCTCGCCGCCCTCCACCGGGCCGCCCCCGGGTGGCGGGAGACCGGGGTGAGCGGCGACGAGCGGGTCTACGTCACCGCGGAGACCCACTCCTCGCTGGCCAAGGCGGTGCGCGTCGCGGGCCTCGGCGCCGGCGCGCTCCGCACGGTGGACACCGTGCGCGGCTCGCACGCGATGTCTCCGGAGGCGCTCGCCGCGGCCCTGGAGGCCGACGTCGCGGCCGGGCTGCGGCCGGTCCTGGTCTGCGCCACCGTCGGCACCACCGGCACCGGTGCCGTCGACCCGGTGCGAGCCGTGGCCGAGGTCGCACGGCGGCACGGCGTGTGGGTGCACGTGGACGCGGCCTGGGCCGGTGTCGCAGCGCTGTGCCCGGAGTTCCGGCACCTGCTCGACGGCGTCGAGCTCGCCGACTCGCTCTCCACCAACGCGCACAAGTGGCTGCTCACCGCGTTCGACGCGGCGCTGCTGTGGGTACGCGACGCCGCGGCGCTCCCCGCGGCGCTCTCGATCACCCCCGAGTACCTGCGCAACGCCGCGTCCGAGTCCGGGGCGGTGGTCGACTACCGCGACTGGCAGGTGTCGCTCGGGCGCCGGTTCCGCGCCCTCAAGCTGTGGGCGGTGGTGCACGGCACCGGCCTGTCGGGCCTGCGGTCCCACATCCGCGAGCACGTCGCGCTCGCCGCGAAGCTCGCCGACCGGGTGCGCTCCGACCCGGCGTTCGAGCTGGCCGTCGAGCCCTCGCTCGCGCTGGTGTGCCTCCGGGTCGTCACCGGTGCCGGGCCCGACGCCGACGACGCCGCGTCCCGGGAGGTGCTCACCCGCGTCAACGCCTCCGGCGCGGCGTTCCTCACCCACACCGTGGCCGGCGGGCGCTATGTCATCCGGGTGGCGATCGGCTCCGTCACCACCCGGCCCGAGCACGTCGACCAGCTGTGGGACCGGCTGCGCGCCGAGGTGGCAGGTGTGCTCGGTGCGAACTAGCCGGGCTCACCGCGCCACTTCCGGTACAGCACCCATGCCAGGTCGCCGAGGGCGATGACGGCGACCACCACCATGGACCACCCGAGCAGGGCGAACCCGTTCGCGAAACCGATCCACGCCGCGCCCACCGCGAACACGAGACCGAACACGGCGAGCACCGCCCGCAGCGTCAGCGCGCTGTACGTCGGGGCGGCGCCACCGAAACCGGCCGTGGGGTCGTGGTAGTCGGGCAGGCCGCGCTCGTAGTCGGCCCGGGTGCGCCGCGGCCTGCCCTCGTGTCGCCGCTTCACCATGCCGCCGGGGTACCCACTCCGACGCTTCAGGCCTCCTCGCGCTCCCGCTCGGCGTCGAGGCCGGGAATCCGGTGGCGCAGGAGCACGCGGCTGCCCCGGTCGTCGAAGTGGATGAGCACCGACTCGGACATGTGGCTCATCAGCGGGATCCCGCGCCCACCTTCCGTCGGCCGGTCCGTCGGTGGCCGCCAGTTGCCGTGGTCGACGACCTCGATGCACAGCGTCCCCGACTCCGTCCACAACGTGAGCTCGACGGCCCCGGCCTCATCGGGGCCGTATGCGTGGCGCACTGCGTTCGCGGCAGCCTCATCGACGGCGAGCACGACGTCGGCGGTCTCCACCTCGGTGAGTGCCAGCGGCACGAGCCACGTCGAGAGCTCCCGCCGGATCACCGCAAGCTGTTCGGGGTCGGCCGGCCAGCTGCGGTGGACGAACTCGATGCGGCCGGGGGCGAGCCGGCGCGAAAACTCCATGTCCCACACGTTCCACAACCATCCGGAGGAGCAAACGTCGCCCGCCGCTCCCGCACCGCCGGTGGCCCGCTCGTCGCGCACCGTGGACCGGCGAGCGCAGTCGTTCACCTGCGGTTCAGGTACGGCCGGCACGGACCGCCCGCCGCGGGCCGTGCCAGGATCATGGAGTGCACGGATTTCGGCTGGGCGGCAACCGGGTGCTCGAGATCGACCTCCAGGGCGGCTCGGTCCGGGCCGCCACCGGATCGATGATCGCCTACACCGGCGAGATCTCGTTCCGCAATGCCGGCCTCGGCGGCGGTGACGGCCTGCGGGCCGCGCTCAAGCGCCGGGCCACCGGGGAGTCGGTTGCGCTCATGCAGTGCACGGGCACCGGCACGGTCTGGCTCGCGAAGGACGCGATGGACGTGGTGGTGATCGAACTGGCCGGCGACACCCTCAAGGTCGAGTCCGAGCAGCTGCTCGCGATCTCCGACGGGCTGCGCACCGACGTGGCCTTCGCCGGGTTGCGCGGCGCGTCCTCGGGGCAGGGGCTCTTCACCACCACGGTCACCGGCTCCGGCGGGGTGGCCCTGCTGTCGGCGGGCGGACCGCCGATCGCGTTGGAGGTGTCGCCGCAGCACCCACTGGTGGTCGACCCCGACGCGTTCGTGGCCAGCTCCGGCCGGCTCGACCAGACCTTCGTCACCGACGTGTCGTGGCGCAACCTGGTCGGCGAGAGCTCCGGCGAGGCGTTCTCCCTCCGCTTCGACGGCACCGGCGTCGTCTACATCCAGCCCGAGGAGCGGTGAGATGACCACCAGCAGGGTGCCCTTCAGCGAGGTGAACCCGAAGGTCGTCGCGGCCACCGTGACGCCGGGTGGGGAGGTGCTCGCCCGCCGCGGCGCGATGCTCGCCTACACCGGTTCCGTCGGCTTCGCGCCGGTGCACGCCGGGCCGGGCGGGCTCGGCGGCATGGCCGGGCGGATGGTCCGGGGCGAGCAGGTGGCGCTGATGGCCGCGCGGGGCAGCGGCACCGTCTACTACGGCTTCCGCGGGCTCTACGTCACGATCATCGAGCTCGACGGCACGGGACCGCTGTCCGTCGAGGCCGACCGGCTCGTGGCGCACGACGCCACGCTCCAGTCCACCGTGGTCTTCCTCGGCCAGCAGGGCGGGATCCGGGGCGCGGTGCGCGGCGCGGTCACCGGCCAGGGCATGTTCACCACGCAGCTGCACGGTGTCGGGTCGGTGGCGGTGCTCTCGCACGGCGGCACCCTCGCGCTGCCGGTGCAACCCGGCCGGCCCACCACGGTCGACCCGCAGGCCTACGTCGCGCACGTCGGCCAGGTGGACGCCGACATCGCGGTCAACGCGAGCTGGCGCGACGCCGTCGGCCGCGGCTCGGGCGAGGCGATCCAGCTGAAGCTCACCGGCAGCGGCACCGTGTACGTCCAGGCGTCCGAGCAGAAGGTGTGACCAGGTGACCACGCCCGTGAACCACGCAGCGCTCAACCCGCAGACGCTGCCCGACAACGACAACGTGCCGGGCAACCACTACGCCTACTGCGTGCGTCTCACCGGGCAGCTGTTCATGCAGACCGGCCGGATGATCGCCTACTACCCCGCGGGCGGCGGCTCCGGGATCAGGTTCGAGCCGCTCACCTCGGCGAGCGTCGGCGGCTTCGTGGCGGAGCGGTTCTCCGCGCCCCTCTACACGCGGGACTGGGTCGTCGCCACCGGCACCGGGCACCTCCTGCTCGGGGACCGCGGCTACGACATCAACAGCTACGACCTCGACGACGGCAACCTCACGCTGCGCGCGGCGAACCTGCTCGCGTTCGACGCGTCGCTCGAGCTGAAGCAGTCGATCGTGCCCGGCTTCCTCACGCTCCTGGGCACCGGGAAGTTCCTCGCGTCCAGCTCGGGCCCGGTGATCTTCGCCGAGCCGCCGATCCGCGTCGACCCGCAGGCGCTCGTGGGCTGGGCCGACTGCCCGTCGCCCTCGCACCACTTCGACGCCGGCTGGATGACGGGGTTCCTCGGCGCCGCTGCCGGCGTCCTCGGGGTCACCTCCGGCGAGGAACGGCAGTTCGACTTCACCGGCGCCGGCACCGTGCTGCTGCAGTCCTCCGAGCACGCCGTCGCCGACCCGCACCTGCTGCGCCAGCTGGAGTCCCAGGTCGGCACGCTCGGAGCACCCGCCCTCGCCCACCTGCAGGGCGTGATCCAGACCCAGCTCGCCCAGCGAAAGCAGTAGCGCGCGTCTCACTCACGCATGTCCCGGCGCGCACCGGGCACCACCCGATGGTGTGGAGCCGGTGGGAGTCGTTCCGTGAGCGGCTGCGCGTGCTGCGCAGGCCGGGCCGCGAGCGTGAGGTCGTCGTCCAGTCGGTCAAGGCCGCGGTGGGCGCCGTCGTCGCGCTGCTGGTGACGGCGCCGTGGGCCGGGAGCCACGCGTTCCTCGCGCCGTACGCGGCCACGCTCGCGGTGACGAGCACCGTGCGCGGTTCCTGGAAGGGCGCGGCCCGCCAGGCGGGCACCGTGGTCGCCGGGGTCGTGCTGGCCTACCTCGTGGGTCAGCTCGTGCCGGTCGGCACCGTGGCCGTGCCGCTCGTGGTCCTGCTGGGGCTGCTGGCGGGGCGCTGGCGGCAGTTCGGGCCGGACGGGTGGTGGGTCGCGATCACTGCGCTGATCGTGGTGGTCAACGGCATCGCCGCCAGTGCGCTCGACCTGGCCGGCTGGGTCGCGCTGAGCCTCTGCGGATCGTTCATGGGAGCGCTCGTGAACACGCTCCTGCTGCCTCCGGTGCACCTGCGCCACGCCCGGGACGCGGTCACCGCGCTCATCGGCGAGGTCGCTGCCCAGCTGCGCGACATGGCCGATCTCGTGCGCGACGGGTGGTCCGCGGCCGACGCGTACCGGTGGGCCGACAGCGCCAGAGGGCTGCGACTCGCGGTGCAGCGGGCCGACGACGCCGTGTGGTACGGCCGCGAGAGCGCACGGTGGAACCCGCGCAGGCGCCACATCCGCCAGGCGGACTCCCCGCTCGCCGGGCGGGACGTCGTGGACCGGCTGAGCCGGGTCAGCGAACGGGTGCTGCAGATCAGCGTGCTGCTCGCGAACATCACCGAGCGGGACGCCACCGGCGACGACGGGACGGGACAGGACGGGGCCGGCCGCCCCGGCGACCCCGAGCTGGCCGGCCTGCTCGAGCGGCTGGCCGACGCCGTCGACACCCTCGGCGAGCGGCCCGGCGAGCTCGCGGCCGCGCTGGACGCCCCCGGCGCCGAGGTTCGCCGGTTGCGGGAGGGGGCGGATCACGGGATCGCGCGCGGGGCGTGCGTGATCGCCGTGTCCGACGCCGTCGTCGAGCTGGAGGCGGTCTCCTGGCGTTAGCGGTGCCCACTGGAGGGGTAGGCCTTGGCCATGACCCCGCAGACCGATGTGCCGAGCCAGCGGGTCCCGACCCCGTCGGGAACCGCGGCGCCGGGAGCCGACCGAACCACCGACCTGAGCGATGCCTCGACCGGCGAGCTCGTCCGGCTGCTCTCCACCCAGCTCTCCGAGCTGGTCCGCCGCGAGTTGGAGCTGGCCCGCAACGAGCTCACCGTCAAGGGCAAGCGGGCCGGCGCCGGGGCAGGCCTGGCCGGCGCCGGAGGGGTGGTGGCCCTCTACGGCGTCGGAGCCCTGATCGCGGCCGGCATCGCCGGGCTCGCCACCGTGGTTCCGGTGTGGCTGTCGGCGCTGATCGTCGGCGTCGTGCTGCTGATCGTGGCCGGGATCCTCGGCCTCACCGGGCGCGGGCGTCTCCGGCAGGCCACGCCACCCGTACCGGAGCAGGCGGTGCACGGCGTCCAGGAGGACGTCGCGACCGTCCGGAACGCGGTGCACCGATGACGGCGCCCCGGGAGGACGGGAGCACGGCCGAAGCCCAGCGCGAGGTCGAGGAACTGCGCGCCGAGCTCGGCGACACCGTCGAGGAGTTGGTCCACCGGGTCGACGTGCCCCAGCGGCTGCGGGAGAAGCGCGCGGAGACCACCGAACGGGTGCAGGCGCAGGCAGCCCATGCCCGGGAGGTCGTCGCCGCGAAGGCGCCCGCCGTGCAGAGCGCGCTACGGGAGCGGCCGCTGGTCGTCGGGGGTGCGCTGGCCGCGCTCCTGTTCCTGCTCCTGCGCAGAACTGCCCGCCGGCGCGCACACCGGAAGGAAGACAGCTGATGGAACGTGGCAACAGCAAGCACGGCGCCCGCGAGGACGAGGCGCTCGCCGACCAGATCTCCGGCGAGCTCGGTCCGCACGGGTCGAACCGCGAGGAGTGGAAGTCCGGGGAGCCTCCGGCCGACGACGATCCGCCCGAGCGCACGGACGGATGATCGATCCGAGTCGCACGTCGGCGTCGTCCCCGCCGCGCTGACGTGCGACTCGCCCCGGCGCAGCGCGATCAGATCGTGGCGTCCGTGGGCTTCTTGTCACTGCGCAGGCCCCGCCAGGCCGCGTGCCGCAGCCGACCTTCCTTGGTCAGGACGCGGTAGACGACCTCCCCCACCAGCTCCGGGCGCACCCAGCGGGCCCGGCGGGCCTCATCGCGGGGGACCTCCTCGTCGAACGGGCTCGCCGGCTGCTCGTGGGCCCGCAGCTCGACCAGGAGCGACCGGAGCGCAGCCTCGGTGAACCCGGTGCCGACGTGCCCGAGGTAGCGCAGTGAGCCGCTCCCGTCGTAGGCGCCCAGGAGGAGCGCGCCGATGGTCTGCGCGCGGCGCCCCTCCCCCGCCGTCCAGCCGCCGATCACCACCTCCTGCGTGTGCAGCAGCGCCGTCTTGATCCATGCCGTGGAGCGGCGACCCGCCTCGTACCGGGCCGCGCGGCGCTTGCCGACCACGCCCTCCAGGCCGTGTGCCCTGGCGACCTCCAGCAGCTGCGCGCCGCTCACCCCGATGGGCGCCGGCGGCACGCGCACCCGCGGCCCGTCGATGCCCAGCTCCTGGAGCAGCTCGCGCCGCCGGTCGTAGGGCTCGCCGAGCAGCGGGACACCGTCGAGGTGCAGCAGGTCGAACACCATGTAGGACACCGGGATGCGCCCGACCAGCTCCGGATCCGGCGAGCGGACGTGCATGCGGTGCTGCAGCGTGCCGAAGTCGGGCCTGCCCCCGTCGTCGAGCGCGACGACCTCACCGTCGAGCAGCACGGGCCGGCCGTCGAGCAGCGAGATGAGGTCGGTGAGCTCCGGGTACGCGGCCGTGACCTCGTTGCCGAGCCGGCTCTGCGCCCGGATGCGGTCGCCCGCCACCGCCGTGACGGCCCGCACCCCGTCCCATTTGAACTCGAACGTCCACCCGGCGCCCGCGGGCGGGTTCCCGGCCGTCGCCAGCATCGGCGACACCGGTGGCGGTAGCGGAACGATCGGGGCCATCCCGGGCAGCCTGCCCGGCCCGCGGCCCGGACGCACGCGCGGCATGCCCGATCGAGTGGCCCGGCGGCCGCTTCTCGAGGGGTGAGGAAGCGGCCGCCGGTGCACGGGGGCGGCCGGGGGTTCCGCCAGCCGTGCTACCCCACGGTAACTGTTGCGCACGCAATCGGGTGGATCTTCGGTACGTGATGTCGCACTAGGCTCGGTGTGTGCCGGACCACCCCGACGACTCTCGCACCGAGTTCGACGCCGCACTCGACGCCGCTGCCGGAGAGCTCTACGCCGTGCCACCCGACGAGTTCATCGGTGCGCGCGACGCCGCGGTCACCGCCGCCCGCGAGCGGGGCGACCGCGAGCTCGCCAAGGCCATCGGCAGGCTGCGCAGGCCCACCAAGGCCGCCTGGCTCGCCAACCTCCTCGCCCGCCACCGCGCCGCTCAGCTGGACGGGTTGCTGGGGCTCGCCGCGGGGCTCGCCGACGCCCAGCGGACCCTCGACGGCACGGCGCTCCGCCAGCTGTCCAGCAAGCGCCACCAGCTCGTGTCGGCGATGGCACGCGAGGCCGGGCGCCTCGCGCAGGAGGCGGGCGACCCGGCGGCCGAGAGCGTGCTCCGCGACCTGCAGGGAATTCTCGACGCGGCAATGGCCCGGCCGGAGATCGCCGAGCAGGTGCGGTCCGGCCGCCTCACCCGCACGCTGAGCTACACCGGTTTCGGCCCGGAGTCCGACCCGGACGCGCCGGCGCCGGCCGCTCGCCCACCCGCGAACGCCGCGCCCGCCGTCGAGGAGGCGTCGGACCAGGACACCCCCGGCGACACCACCACCGACACCGCGGCCGCCGAACGGGCCCGCCGCGCCCGGCTGCAGGCCGAACGCGACCGCCGGGCGGAGGCGCTCGCCACCGCCGAGGACGAGGAGTCGCTGGCCCGCGCGTCGCAGGACTCCGACGAGGCCGCACGCGAGGAGGCCGTCGCCGACCGCGACGAGGCGCATCGCCGGGTGGCCGAGCTCACCGCCGAGCTCGAGGCCGCGCGGGAGCGGGAGCGCGTCGCCACCACAGCCGCCCGCGACGCGGAGGCCACGGCGAAGGCCTCCGCCCGCGCGGTGGGCGTGGCGGCCTCCCGCACGGCGCGGGCCCAGGCCCGGCTGGAGGAGCTGGACGCCCAGCTGCGGGCCTCCTCACCCGCCGAGTAGCCCACTTCGGCCGAACGCCGACGCCGGATCGGCCGGATGTGTGAAGTCGCGGCGAGACGCGATTCACTGGCACCGGCACGCGTGTCGATCCCGGGGTCGGGGCATCCGTCGGCATGGCGAACTCCACCACCGTCCTCCCGACCGCACACGAGACCGCCGCGACCGACACGGTCGTCGGCCAGCTCCGGGCACTGGAGCAGCTGACCCAGACGGAGGTACAGATCGCCCGGCTTCGCGTGGGCCAGGCCCGCACCGACGCCGTGCGCCGCGAGCTGCAGCAGAACGGCGACAACGGGGCGCTCCGGACGCGGCGCATCGACGAGGCCCTGCGCAGCCTGGACGCCGTGCCGGACGTCGTGACGCCCACGATCGGCCGGCTGCTCGCGTTGATCAAGAGCACCCTCGAGCAGGCACAACCGATCGACGAGGCGCTGCTCGGCGACCTCGCCCTCGAGCACCAACTCCTGGACCGCGCGCGCTACCTGCGCGTCCTCGCTCAGCGTGCGGGGCTTCCAGCCGTCGAGCGGCTCGCCGACGACCTCGTCACGGCGCATTCCGCCACGGTCGACTGGCTCACCACCGTTCTCGCCGAGGAAGCCCTCGGCGGACCCGCCGCCCTCAACCCGACGCCGCTCCAGCGGGTGGCCGGGGGTGTGGCCCACGCGGTGGGCCTCCCGACGCGCTTCGCCGTGCAGCAGGTCAACCGCGCGGTGCACACCGTCTACCGCACCGGGGAGCAGGCGGTCGAGGTCGTGGAGGATGTGGCGGGCCGGGCTGCGCAGTTCGGCAGCGGCACCCGCGAGGTCGCCACGGCGGGCCGGGACGCCGCGCTGCAGCAGGCCGAGCGGGTGGCCCGGCGCGAGGGGGCCGACACCGTGGCCGGCGCGGTCCACGAGACCCGGGCCGACATGGGCACGCTCGCCGCCTCGGAGCTGCCGATCAAGCACTACGAGGAGATGTCGGCGCAGAACGTGATCGCGGCGATCCGCGAGCTGACCGACCCGGACGCCCTGCGCACCCTGATCGCGTTCGAGGAGAGCCACAAGAACCGCGGCGGCGTGATCAGCGCGGCTCAGGCGCACTACGCGTCCGTCGCGAAGGAGCGGACCGATCAGTGACCCACGTTTGACCCGCTCGACCCGGGGCATCAATCGCTCGTGACAATGTTGTGCCCGCCCGGGGTGTACCGGGCCGAAGGTGACACCGCGATGTTGACCGACGTGATGCGCCGGGGCGGCTTCGCCCTCGACCGCGACGTACTGGACCTGGGCACGGGCAGCGGGGCGCTCGCGATCGCCGCCGCCCGGGCCGGCGCCGCCACGGTCACCGCCGTCGACCTGTCCCTGCGTTCGGTGGTGGCGACCTGGCTGAACGCCCGACTGCACGGGGCGGCGGTGACGGTGCGCCGGGGCGACCTGTTCGCCCCGGTCGCCGGCCGCCGGTTCGGACTCGTCGTGGCGAACCCGCCCTACGTGCCGGCCGAGACCGACCGGCTCCCACGCCACCGCAAGGCGCGGTGCTGGGACGCCGGCCCGGACGGGCGGGCGCTGCTGGACCGCATCTGCGCGGGCGTGCGGCACGTCCTCGCCCCCGACGGAAACGTGCTGCTCGTGCACTCCGGCGTGTGCGACACCGACCTCACCCTCGACGCGCTCACCCGCGCCGGGCTGGTGCCGCAGGTGCTCGCGACGGCGAGGGTGCCGTTCGGGCCGGTGATGCGGGCCAGGGCTCTCCTGCTGGAGTCCCGGGGCCTGATCGGTGTCGGGCAGCGCGAGGAGGAGCTGGTGGTCGTGGGGGCGCGCCGTGCGTGAGCGGGTGCCGGAGGTCGTGCTCACCGACGAGGGGCCGCTCCTGGTGCCCGGCCCGGTGGACATCGTGCTCCCGGACGGACGCCGGGTGCGGTCCGAGCGGCCGGTCACCGCGCTGTGCACCTGCCGGCGCAGCCGCCGCGCACCGTTCTGCGACACGAGCCACCGGCGCCGGGTCCGCAGCGCACCAGAGGAGGAACGTGCTCAGCAGTAGCGCCGTCCGTCCCGTCGAGCCGCCACCGCTGCCGGATCCGCGCGGCCCGCTGTCGGCCGCGGTGATCAGCGCGCTGCGGCGCGGTTCGGAGATCCTGCCGCCGGTGGACGGCGCCGACCCGTACGGCGCCGACCTGCAGCTCGCGCTGTACTGCCTGTACGAGATGCACTACCGCGGGTTCGCCGGCGTACCCGACGAGCGCGAGTGGGATCCGGCCCTGCTCACGGCGCGCATCGCGGCCGAGCGGCTCTTCCTGGACGCGCTGCGCGCCGACGTCGCCGCCTCCGACGACGTGGACGCCGAGATCGCGGCGCTGCTCGTCGAACCGGTCGAGGGCGAGGGCCCCTCCTGGCACCTCAGGTCGGACGGCGAGCGCTGGCAGGTGCGCGAGTACGTGGCGCACCGCTCGCTCTACCACCTCAAGGAGGCCGACCCGCAGGCCTGGGTGATCGCCCGCCTCGACGGGCCGGCGAAGGCCGCGCTCGTCACCGTCGAGCACGACGAGTACGGCGCGGGCGACCCCGACCGCATGCACGCGCGGCTCTTCGCGGACATGATGCGCGCCCTCGACCTGGACGACGGCTACGGCGCCTACCTGGACGCCGCCCCGGCCGAGACGCTCGCCGAGGTCAACTTCATGTCGTTGTGCGGGCTGCACCGCGCCCTCCGGGGGGCTCTGGTCGGGCAGTTCGCCACGGTGGAGCTCACCTCCTCCCCCGGTTCGGACCGCCTCGTGCGCGCCATGCGGCGCCTGGAACTGCCGGATGCGGCCGTCGAGTTCTACGCGGAGCACATCGAGGCGGACGCGGTGCACGAGCAGTTGGTCCGCCGCGGCGTCATCGCGCCGCTGCTCGCGGCCGAGCCCGCACTCGCCGCGGACGTCGTGTTCGGGATCCGGGCCAGCGGGTTCCTGGCCGACCGGTTCGGCGACCGGGTCCTGGCCTGCTGGGCCGACGGCCGCCCGTCGCTGCTGCGCCCGCTGCCCGACGCGCCGCGGCCAGACCCTTGGACGAGTGAAGTCCCGAACTCGATCAAGTCGCCGGGACCGGACAACGCGAGCTCGCGGACCGTGTCGACGCTGCGCGGTCAGCCCGCCGACGGCAGGCCCGGAATCCGCCAATGACCTCTGTTGCGGTGAGCCTCCGCTACCCGATCAAGAAACCGTCACGTGGGCGCGCCGTCCCCGACTCGTAGCGGACGCAACCACCCCCATCAGCAGGGATCCCCTCGCGAGCCCACCTGTTCGCCCTGACCCGCGCCTCTGGACGTGGCCGGGGTGGGCAGAACTACCGAACCCCGTGGTTGCGCTGCCAGCCGTCCCCGACGCGGGCACAGGCCCGTCGTTGACGAGACCGCCCCCGTGGAGTGCGTGGAGACTGGCTGTGGTCCCGATCCATCCCCGCGGGATGAGCACCGGACGTCGCGTTGAGATCAACTCGACAGTCCGGGAGGAAGGGCAACCCGACCATGTCGTCGAGGGCCACCAACTCGCGTCCGACCGGGTCGCGTAGCGGCTGCCGACGATCACTCGCGCAGCTCGGTCCATGGTCACCTGCACTCACTGTTCGGGACCACAGGAAAGTGGCGTAGGCACCCGGCAGAGACGGACTCGTCCCCCAACCGCCGTGCCCCCGCGTCGGGGACGGCCGTCCACGCAACCACGGGATTCGGCAGTTCTGCCCATCCGGCCACGTTCCCAGGTGCGGGGGTCGACGCGAACCGGGGTGGCCCCACCAGGCGCCGCCTGGTGTGGGTCCGCAGCCGGCCCGGGCCGGGGACGGCGCGCCACACAGACTTTTCATGGTCATATCGACACCACGGCTCTCAGATCAAGATCGAACAGCAGTGGTGTCGACATGACCATGAAAGACCCGCTTGATCGTTCCGAGACCCGGCGTAGCGCCCTGAGCAGGACATTCCACCCTCACCTCGGAACGATCACCAGCCGCCCGGGTCCACCACCGACCCCTGATCGATCAGGTGCCGGCCTGACCCGCCACCTGAGCCGGGCAGACTGAGGGCGATGACCATCGAGCTCCCCGACCTGCCGGTCCGCGCCGCGCTCGGCGACATCACCGCCGCGCTCGCCGCCGCCGGGGCGGCGGTGCTGGTGGCGCCGCCCGGCACCGGCAAGACCACGCTCGTGCCGCTCGCGCTCGCGGCCTCGGGGGGCGGGAAGGTCGTCGTGGCCGAGCCGCGCCGGCTCGCCGCCCGGGCCGCGGCCGCGCGGATGGCGGCTCTGTCCGGCGAGGAGGTCGGGAGGAGCGTCGGGTACGCCGTCCGGGGCGACACCCGCACGTCCGCCGCCACCCGCGTCGAGGTCGTGACGTCGGGCCTCCTGCTGCGCCGCCTCGTCGCCGACCCCGAGCTCCCCGGCACCACCGCGGTGGTGCTCGACGAGTGCCACGAGCGGCACCTGGACGCCGACCTGCTGCTCGCGCTCCTGCTGGACGCCCGCGACGGGTTGCGCCCGGACCTGCGGCTGCTGGCGACGTCGGCCACGCTGCGGACCCGGCGGCTCGCCGAGCTGCTCGGCCGGCCCGCGGATCCGGCGCCGGTGCTGGACGTGGCGGCGCGCACGTTCCCGGTGACCGTGCGCCACGTCCCGCCGGCGCGCGGCGAGCGGATCGAGGCCTGCGTGGCGCGCGCCGTGCGCACAGCACTCGACGAGGGGGACGGCGACGTGCTCGCGTTCCTGCCGGGCGTCGCGGAGATCCGGCGTACCGCGGAGCGGCTGGCCGGGCTGGACGTGGATGTGCTCCCGCTGCACGGGCGGCTCCCGGCCGCGGAGCAGGACCGGGCACTCCGCCCGGGGCCTCGGCTCCGGGTGGTGCTGGCCACCGCGGTGGCGGAGTCGAGCCTCACGGTGCCCGGGGTGCGGGCGGTGGTCGACGCCGGGCTGGCCCGCGTGCCACGCACCGACCACCGCCGCGGGATGGCCGGCCTGGTGACGGTCCGCGTGTCGGCGGCGGTGGCCGAGCAGCGGGCCGGGCGGGCCGGGCGCGAGGGTCCGGGGCGGGTGCTGCGCTGCTGGCCGGCGGGCGAGCTGCTGGCGCCCGAGCCGGAACCGGAGATCCGCACCGCCGACCTCACCCGGTTCGCGCTCGACCTCGCCTGCTGGGGCACCCCGGACGGGTCCGGTCTGCGCTGGTGGGACGCCCCGCCGGAGGGCCCGTTGCGGGCCGGTCGCGCGGTGCTCCACGCACTCGGGGCGCTGACCGCCGACGGCGCGGGCGTCACGGAGCGGGGGCGTCGCATGGCCGAGCTCGGCCTGCACCCGCGGCTGGCGAGGGCCCTGCTCGACGGGGCGGCGGAGGTGGGGGCGCGGGCCGCCGCGGAAGTGGTGGCCCTGCTCGACGACGACACCCTGGCCGCAGGCACCGAGGTGGACGCGGAGCTGCGCAGGCTGCGCTCCGGCACGGCGCCCGGGACCGGCCGGTGGCGCGCCGAGGTGCGCAGGCTGCAGCGGCTCGTCGGCAACCGTGGAGAAGGACGTGGTGAGGGGCGCGGCGGCAGCGGGCGGGACGACCCGGCGCTCCTCGTCGCGCTCGCACATCCCGAGCGGCTCGCCCGCCGCCGCTCTCCCGGCTCGCGGCGCTACCTCATGGCCGGCGGCACCGCGGTGGAGCTGCCGCCCGGAACGTCGCTCGCGGACAACGAGTGGCTCGCCGTCGCCGTGGCCGACCGCACACCCGGCGCCGATCACGGCCGGGTGCGCCTCGCCGCCGCGGCCGACCGGGAGCTGGCGTTGCGCGCCGCGCCCGCCCTCGTCGCGGAGGCCGACGAGGTGGCGTGGGTGCGCGGCGACCCGGCCGGCGTGGTGGCCCGGCACGTCCGGAGACTCGGCGCGATCGTGCTCGACGAGCGCCGCATCGCCGATCCCCCGCTGGACGCGCTGCGCGCCGCCCTGCTCGAAGGCCTGCGGTCCGAGGGTCTGGGCCTGCTGCGCTGGTCGGACGGCGCGCACCGGCTGCGGGACCGGCTGGCCACGCTGCACCGCACCCTCGGATCGCCGTGGCCGGACGTCTCGGACGAGGCCCTGCTGGCCGATCCCGACCGGTGGTGGACCGGCGCGCTCACCGCTGCCCGTGGCCGCTCCGACCTGTCCCGGGTCGACGCGACGGGGGTCCTGCGCGGCCTGCTCGGCTGGCGGGAGGCCGCCGCCCTCGACGAGCTGGCGCCCGAGCGGCTCACCGTGCCGTCGGGTTCCCGCATCGCCCTCGACTACTCGGGTGACCGGCCCGTGCTGGCGGTGCGGGTGCAGGAGGTGTTCGGCTGGACCGGGGCGCCGACGGTGGCGGGCGGGAAGCTTCCGGTGGTGCTGCACCTGCTGTCGCCGGCCGGCCGGCCCGCGGCCGTCACGGCCGACCTGGAGACGTTCTGGACGACGGGCTACCCGCAGGTCCGATCAGAGCTCAGAGGCCGCTACCCGAAACACGCGTGGCCGGAGGACCCGCAGAGCGCCCCACCCACGCGCCGCCGCCGGTGATCAGCGGTCGCGGGCGAGGGCTTCCCGGGCGATGACGGCTTCTTCCTCCAGCGCGGGGGCCTCCGTCACCGCCTCCTCCGCCTCGTCCGGGGCGTCGGTGGCGCCGTCGAGATCGGCGCGGACCGTCTGCAGCAACACCGCGCCCGCCAGCACGACCACCGCACCCAGCAGGAACGGCACGCGGACGTTCAGGTGCTCGGCGAGCAGACCGGCCGCGAACGGGGCGAGCCCGCCGCCGATGAACCGGACGAACCCGTACGTGGCCGACGCCACGGGGCGCGGCACCGGCGAGATGCTCATGACGGCCGTCGTGACGAGCGTGTTGTTGAGGCCGACGAACGCCCCGGATGCGATCACCGCCGCGATGACGACCCACCGCGTGCCGGGGAACGTCCCGATCAGGGCGAGGATCACGGCCACGAGGACGAGGCAGACGGTGAGGGTGCGCGCCGTCCCGAAGCGCCCTTCGAGGCGGGGCGCGCCGAACACCGCGAAGATCGCCACGAGCACGCCCCAGGCGAAGAACACCGCGCCCAGCTGCAGCGCCGTCAGGTTCATCAGGAACGGCGCGTAGCCCAGCAGCGTGAAGAAGCCCCAGTTGTAGAGCAGGCCGGTGAGGCTCGTGTTCCGCAGGCTGCGGTGCCGCAGCGCGGCGAGGGGCTCACGCAGGGAGGAGCGCCGCTCCGGTGTGGGCGTCGGCGGGAGGAACGCCACGGTCGCGACGAGCGCGATCAGCATGAGCACGGAGACGCCGAGGAACGGGCCGCGCCAGCTGATGTCGCCGAGCAGCCCGCCGAGCACCGGCCCGGTCGCGATGCCGATTCCGAGGGCGGTCTCGTAGAGCACGATCGCGCCGGCGAAGCCACCGCTCGCGGATCCGACGATCACGGCGAGCGAGGTGGCGATGAAGAGCGCGTTGCCCAGGCCCCACCCGGCGCGGAAGCCCACGATCCCGGAGATGCTGTCCGCGGCACCGGCCGCCGCCGCGAACACCACGATGAGCACGAGGCCCGCGATGAGCGTGCGTTTCGCGCCGATCCGGCTGGACACCGCGCCCGTGACGAGCATCGCGACGGCCGTGACGACGAGGTAGCTGGTGAACAGCAGCTCCACCTGCGTGTGGCTCGCGTCGAGCTGCGTGGCGAGCGCCGGGAGGATCGGGTCGACGAGGCCGATGCCCATGAACGAGATGACGCACGCGAAGGCGACGGCCCACACGGCCGTCGGCTGCCGGAACGGACTGATCTCAGCGGTCACGGATCCCGATTATAGATAGCATTGCTAAGCATTTACTCGTGCAAGATGGGCGATGTGACGGATCACGCTCCCACCTGCACGCTCGTCCAGCTCACCGACCTGCACCTCGTCGCCGACGGCGAGGAGTCCCCCACCGGCGTCGACACCGCCGCCGTGCTCCACGACGCGCTGCGCGCCATAGAGGACGCCGGGATCCGCCCCGCCGCGCTCGTCCTCACCGGCGACCTCACCGAGCACGGCCGCGCCGCGCAGTACCGCCGCCTGCGCGCGATCATCGAGCCCGCCGCCGCCCGCCTCGGCGCCCCGCTCGTCTACGTGGCCGGCAACCACGACGACCGCGCCGCCCTGCGCGAGCACCTGCTGGACGAGCCGCCGTCCGCGGAACCGCTCGACCACACCGTCCGCGTGGGCGACCTGCGGATCATCGTGCTGGACAGCACCGTCCCCGGGCACCCGCACGGCGCCCTGGCCCCCGAACAGCTCCACCGGCTGCGCGCCGAGCTCGCCGAGCCCGCCCCCGCGGGCACGGTGCTGGCACTGCACCACCCGCCGCTCCCGAGCGCCGCACCGTTGGCCGCCTCCATCCCGCTGCTGCGCCGCGACGACCTCGCGGACGCCATCGCGGGCACCGACGTGCGTCTCGTGCTGGCGGGGCACACCCACGTCGTCAGCGCGGGCACGCTCGGCGCGGTGCCGGTCTGGACGGGCGGCCCGCTCGCCACGATCCTCGACGGGCTGGCCCCGGGAGCCGCGCTCCGCGGGCTCGCCAGCCCGTCGGTGAGCCGCATCGACCTGTTCCCCGGCGGGCTGCTCACCACCAGCGTCCCGATCGGCGCACCCTGCGCGTCCGACGTCCCGGCCGCGGAGATCGAGCCGGCCATCGCGGCCTTCCGCGCCGCCTGGACGGCCTGACCGTTCCGGTAGCGTGGCCGGCGTCACCGTCCGGAGCGAGGAGACCACGCGGAGAGCAGTGTGAAGATCGCGCACCTCGTCCCCACCCTGCATCCGAACGGCCCGGAGATCGGCCTGGTCGACCTGGCGAGCGCCGCCCACGAGGCCGACCTGGAGCTCGTGGTCATCGCGCTCGCCGGCACGTCGGACACCACGCACGTCAGCGCGCTGCGCCGGCTCGGCGTGCCGGTCGTCGAGCTGGGGCTCGCCCGCTTCGATCCCCGGTCCGTGCCGCGCACCGCCGCGCAGCTGCGCGCACACGGGGCACAGCTCGTGCACACCCACCTGCCGGCCGCGGACGTCGTCGGCGCCGCGGCGGCGGTGCGCAACCGGATCCCGGCGGTCTCCACGCTGCACCACATCGAGAACCTGCCGGCCGACCGCGGCGACCGGCTGAAGCGCACGGCCCGGATCCTCGCCCGCCAGCGCTTCATGGCCCGCACGATCGCGATCTCGCAGGTCCAGCTCGAGTGGTACCGCGGGCTGTCCTGGTGCGGGCGCAGCCTGGTCGTCGTGCCGAACGGGGTGGCCGACCCGGGCCCGTCGGCCCCGGCCACGCGGCGCGCCCGGCGGGCCGCGCTCGACATCGACGAGCACGAGGTGCTCGTGGTCAGCAACGCGCCGATGCGTCGGGGCGAGGGCCACGAGCTCCTGCTCGACGCGGTCGAGGCGCTGCCCGACGGGCTGCCCCTCGCCGTCGCCCTCGCCGGCGACGGCCCGCTGCGACCCTGGCTGGAGTCGCGGGTCGACCGCAACAACGACCTGGCCGGCCGCGTCCGCTTCGTGCACCGCCACCAAGACCTCGCGGGGCTGCTCGCCGCCGCCGACGTCGTCGTGCACACCGCCCGGTCCGGTGCCGCACCCACCGCGCTGCTGCGGGCCATGGCCGCCGGCGTGCCGATCGTCGCCACGCGCGTCGGCGGCGTCCCGGAGATCGTCACGCCCGCCACCGGCGCCCTCGTGCCGCTCAGCGCGCCCGCGCTCGTCGACGCGCTCGTGGGCCTCGCCGAGGACGGCGAGCGGCGCGCGCGGATGGCCGCGGCGGCACGGGCGCGTTTCCTCACCGAGTACGACGCGGTCGGCTGGGCCCGCCGGTTGCGCGGCGTCTACGACGACGTGCTGGCGAGAACCACGAGCCGGACCTGACCGAAACCGGTCGACGCCCGCCGGGCGAGCGTGCACACTGCGCCCTCGTGCTGCACCACGACGCGCCGCCCCTCGTCCCCTCGTCGATCACCCTGCGCCGGGCCACGGCCGCCGACCTCCCGGCCATGGCCGAGGCCGACGGACGGTCCTTCGGCGTGCACCACTCGGACGACGACCTGAAGGACCTCCGGCGGTGGTTCGAACCCGGCCGCTACCTCGTGGCCGAGGAGCCGGGCGAGATCGTCGGCATCACCGGCTCGTACCCGTTCGACGTCACGCTGCCGGGTGGCGCCGCCGTCGCGGCGGCCGGCGTGTCGTGGGTGTCGGTGGCGGTCACGCACCGGCGGCAGGGCATCCTGCGGGCGCTGATGGCCGAGCAGCACCGCGGGTTCGTCGCGGACGGCCTCGCCGTCTCGCTGCTCACCGCCAGCGAGGGAAGCATCTACGGCAGGTTCGGCTACGGGATCGCCACCGAGCACCGCGGGGTCGAGATCACGCGGCGGCGCGCGACGTTCCGGGCGGACGTGCCCGACCCGGGTGGGGTGCGCCAGGCCGGCACGGCCGACCTGCGCCGGTTGGCCCCGGAGATCCACCGGCGGTGGGCGGCACAGACCCCGGGTGCACTCTCCCGCAGCGACATCTGGTGGGACCGGTTGCTCGCCGACCGCGAACAGCACCGGGGCGGGGCGAGTGCCTTGTTCCACCTCGTGCACGCGGACGGCTACGTCTCCTACCGCATCGAGCACGCGTCGCGGACGTGTCGCGTCGTCGGCATGGCCGCGGCCACCGACGAGGCGTACGTGGCGCTCTGGCGCACGCTCCTCGCACTCGACCTCGTGGAGACCGTCTCCGCGTGGTCGCTGGCCGCTGCCGAGCCTCTGCAGTTCCTGCTCGCCGACCCGCGGCAGGTACGCACCGTCAGCCAGTACGACGGGATGTGGGCGCGGGTGCTCGACGTGCCGGCCGCGCTGTCGGCGCGCCGCTACAGCGCCGAGATCGACGTCGTCCTCGACGTGCGGGACCCCTTCCTCGACCGGGGCGGGCGCTTCCGGCTGCGCGGTGGACCCGACGCCGCCGAGTGCGCACCCACCGACGGCGGCGCGCCGGTCGTCGGGATCGAGATGGCGGCCCTCGGGTCCCTGCTGTTCGGCGGCGCCGACGCGGGCTCGCTCGCCCGCGCCGGGCTGCTCGCCGCCGACGACGACGCGGTGCTGCGCCGCCTCGCCACGGCCTTCCGGGGCGAACGCGCCCCCCAGCACGGCACCGAGTTCTGAGCCTGACGATCACGGGGACGGGGTAGATGTCCCCATGGCGCTTTTCGGCTTCCATGCCTCCCACGAACAGGTCCATCCCGGCGCGCTGCTGGCTGCGGTGCGGCGGGCCGAGGACGCCGGGTTCGACGCCGCGATGTCGTCGGACCACCTCTCCCCGTGGAGCGCGCGGCAGGGCCAGTCGGCGTTCGCCTGGTCCTGGCTCGGGGCCGCGCTGCAGGCGACGTCGCTGCCGTTCGGGGTGGTGACCGCGCCGGGCCAGCGCTACCACCCCGCGATCATCGCCCAGGCCATCGGCACCCTCTCCGCGATGTACCCCGGCCGGTTCTGGGCCGCGCTGGGCACCGGCGAGGCGAGCAACGAGCACGTCACCGGCGACCCGTGGCCGCGCAAGGAGATCCGCACCGCGCGCCTGCGGGAGTGCGTGGACGTGATCCGCGCGCTGCTGCGGGGCGAGGAGGTCAGCCACGACGGACTCGTCCGCGTCGATCGGGCGCGGGTGTGGACGTTGCCCGCGGAGCCACCACCGCTCGTCGGTGCGGCCGTGAGCGCCGCCACGGCGCGCTGGTGCGCCGAGTGGGCCGACGGGCTGATCACCATCAACCAGCCCGTGCGGACGCTGCGCGAAATCGTGTCCGGCTACCGCGACGCGGGCGGGCGCGGCCGGCTGCACCTGCAGGTGCACCTGTGCTGGGACCCCGACCAGGACCGCGCCGAGGCGATCGCCCACGACCAGTGGCGCAGCAACGTCTTCCCCCCGCCGGCCTGCTGGGACATCGACTCGGCCGCGGTGTTCGACGCCGTGTCCGAACACGTCCCCCGCGGCGCCCTGCACGGCCCCGTCGTGATCTCCCACGACCTGGGCCGGCACGCCGCGCAGCTCGCCGAGTACGCGGCGCTCGGGTTCGACGAGATCGCCCTGCACCACGTCGGCAAGGAGCAGGAGGCGTTCGTCGACGCCTTCGGCGCGAAGGTCCTCCCCCAGCTGCGGGAGGCGGCGGCGTGAGGCTCACCCGTACCTCCGACCTCTGGTGGAAGAACGCGGTCGTCTACTGCCTGGACATCGAGACGTTCGCCGACAGCGACGGCGACGGCCGCGGTGACATCCAGGGGCTCATCCAGCGCATCGACCACCTCGACCGGCTCGGCGTCACCTGCCTCTGGCTGATGCCGTTCTTCCCCACCCCCGACCGCGACGACGGCTACGACATCGTCGACTTCTACGGCGTCGACCCGCGGCTCGGTTCACTCGGCGACATGGTCGAGCTGATCCGCACCGCCCGCGACCGCGGCATGCGCGTGATCGCCGACCTCGTCGTCAACCACACCTCCGCCGAGCACCCCTGGTTCCAGGACGCGCGGAGCAGCCGCGACTCCCGCTACCGCGACTGGTACGTCTGGCAGGACGAACCGCCCTCCGACGGCCCGCAGGGCGTGGTGTTCCCCGACCAGGAGACGAGCGTCTGGGAGTACGACGAGAAGGCCGGCCAGTACTACCTGCACCGCTTCTACAAGCACCAGCCCGACCTCGACGTCGCCAACCCCGCCGTCCGCGACGAGATCGCGCGGATCATGGGGTTCTGGATGGAGCTGGGCCTGTCCGGGTTCCGGGTGGACGCGGTGCCGTTCCTCCTCGAGACCGCGGGCCAGGACGACGCGACGGCGCTCCCTGACCCGCACGACTACCTCGCCGACCTCAGCGCGTTCCTGCGCCGCCGCAACGGGGAGGCCGTGCTGCTCGGCGAGGTCAACCTGCCCTACGCGGAGACGATGCCGTTCTTCGGGGCGGCCGACGGCGGCGGCTCCACCGACGAGCTGACCATGTGCTTCGACTTCATCGGCATGCAGCAGATGTACCTCGCACTGGCGCGCGGCGACGCCGAGCCGCTCGCCGAGACGCTGCGGGGACGCCCCGCCCCGCCCGAGGACGGCCAGTGGGCGACGTTCGTGCGCAACCACGACGAGCTGACGCTCGACAAGCTCACCGACTCCCAGCGCCAGGAGGTCTTCGCCGCCTTCGGCCCCGACGAGGACATGCAGCTCTACGGCCGCGGCCTGCGCCGGCGGCTCCCCCCGATGCTCGACGACGACCAGCGCCGCATCCGCATGGTCTACAGCCTGCTGTTCAGCCTGCCCGGCACGCCCGTTCTGTACTACGGCGAGGAGGTCGGTATGGCGGAGGATCTCAGCCTGCCCGGCCGGTTCGCCGTGCGCTCCGACATGGACTGGGCCGCCGCCGGCGAGCAGCAGGCCGACCCGCACTCGCTGCTGAACTGGATGCGGCTGCTGGTCGACAGCTACCGCGCGTGTCCCGAGCTGCCGTGGGGCCGCTTCACCTGCCTCGACCCGGGGCCCGACGCCCGGCCGGTGCTGGCGCACCGCTGCGACGCCGAGGGCGCATCGGTGGTGGCGCTGCACAACTTCGCCGACGCCGACGTCGAGGCCGCGCCGGTGCTTCCGGACCTCGCCGGGGCACGGCTCACCGACGTGCTCGATCCGAGCGCGAAGCCGGTGCCCGTCGCCGACGACGGGCGCCTGGCCGTGACGCTGCCGCCGTACGGCTGCCGCTGGCTCCGCTCGGCCGACGGGGCGACCGCGCGCCGCTGAGCCCCCGTGCCGAATAGGGTGGCCGGTTGTGCCCGACGCTCCCGACACAGCCGCCGACACAGCCACCGACACCCACACACCGGACCCGCTCGCACCGGTCCCCCGGCTCGACGCGGCGGGCCTGCTCGCGCAGCTGCGCGACGCCACCGGGACCGACCTGGAGTTGATCGGCTCGCTGTCCGGCGGGCAGGTCGGGGCGGCCCTCGTGCGCTGGCCGGACGGTCGCGAGGGCGTGCTCACGCACTGGGGAGACGCCTCGGACGACGCTTGGACTCGCATAGAGCGGACCGGCGAGCTGCTCGGCATCGCCCGGGACGCCGGGATCCCGGCGCCCCGCTACGACCTGGTGACCCGGTTGTCCGGCCGGATCGCGGTGGTGCAGGAGCGGCTGCCGGGCACACCGCCGGCCGCGGCGGACGTCCACCTCGCCGAGACGATGGTGGAGATCGCCGGGCGCGGCGCCGGGCTGCTCCACGGCCGCCCCGACGTCCCGGCAGCCGAGCTGTACCTGCTGCGCAGCGGGCCCGGGTTCTGCGTGCACGCCTCGCTCGCGCAGCACGACGACCGCACCCGGCGGCTGCTCGCCGTGATCCGCCGGATCGGGTTCGAGTCGCCGACGGCGATGTCCGGCGACGACCTCGTGCACCTCGACTTCACCACGGGCAACGTCCTCGTCGACCGGACGGGCGCGGTCACCGGCGTCGTCGACTGGGACGCCATCGGCCGGGGCGACCACCGGTTCGCGCTCGTGACGTTGCGGTTCGACCTCGCCGCCCCGGCCCGCGACGCGCGGGACGGCTCGGCGCGCGCGGCCGCCGCCCGATGGCTGGACGCGCGGCTCGACAGCGTGCTCGATCCCGGGACGCTGCGGATCTACTGGGCCCACATGGGGCTGCGGATGGTGGACTGGGCGATCCGCCACCACGGCCCGGACGACGTCGACCGCTGGCTCACGGTGGCGGCATCCCGGCTGGAGTAGGGCGGCAGCTCGTCACGTCCCGCCGCGGGCCGCCCCGCCGCGTCAGGCCGACCTGGCCGTGACCCGCCAGCGACCCGGGGCCACTCCGTGGTGGCGCTTGAAGGCGGCGGCGAACGAGAACTCCGACGAGTAGCCCAGCGAGCGGGCGACGGCGGCCAGCCCCACGTCGCCGGCGCGCAACTGCTCGCGCGCAAGGGCCATCCGCCAGTCCGTCACGTACGCCAGCGGGGCGAGCCCGAGCAGCGCGGTGAAGCGCCGCGCGAACGTCGCCCGGGACAGCGACGCCTCGGCGGCGAGGCCGGCGACCGTCCACTCCCGCTGCGGGTCGGCGTGCACGGCGCGCAGCGCCGCTCCGACCCCCGGGTCGGCCATGCCGCGAAACCAGCCGGGGGCGGCGTCCACGTCGGCCGAGAGCTGTTCCCGCAGGGTCTGGACAAGGATCACGTCCAGGAGGCTGTCCAGCAGCGCCTGCTGGCCGGGCCCCTCCCGGAGGAGTTCTCCCGCGAAGACGTCGAGCGTGGCGCGCAGGCTGGATCCCGCGCGCGGCCGCACGACGGTGAGGACCGGCAACCCGGCGAGCAGGCCGGCGCAGAGGTCGCCCTCGAACCGGTACGCGCCGCAGAAGAACGTCGTCGGCTCCCCGGAGCCCGAGCCGAGCTCCATCCGCAGCGCGCCGCCGCCCGGGGGTACGGACACCGGGTGACCGACGAACGGGACGAGGTCGGCCGCCGGCGCGTGGCCCATCTGGTGCGGCGACGGACCTCGGATGAGCACCACGTCGCCGGAGAGCACGCGGCGGGCGTTTCCGGGCCGGTCGGTCCAGGCGAAGGCCTCACCGCCGAGGATCCCGTGGACGGCGAGCTGGGCCGCTTCCGGGAACCGCACGCCCCACTCACCGCGGGCCGTCGAGTGCGAGAACGCGGCCCCCCGCGCGCGGGAGCGTTGCAGCATGTCCGTGAGAACGTCCATGAGATGAGACGCTCCCATATTTCTTCGCGCGAATCCAGCATGGATAGCCGCAGCCGAGCGGCGTTTCATGAGAGAGGTCAAACATCGCGAAGAGGAGCGGCGACATGCCACTGGCAGTGCAGTTCGATGAGTACGGCGAGATCGACGTGCTCGAGGTCCGGGACGTGGTACGACCGCAGCCGGGCCCCGGCGAGGTCCTGGTCCGCGTCCGGGCGGCCGGGATCAACCCCGGCGAGAACGCGATCCGCCTCGGCGTGTTCCGCGAACAGTGGCCCGCGACCTTCCCCTCGGGTCAGGGCAGCGACCTCGCCGGGCGGATCGAGGAGGTCGGGGCGGATGTGCCCACGTGGTCGGTGGGCGATGACGTGATCGGCTGGGTCGACAGCCGGGCCAGCCACGCCGAGCTGGTGGTGGTGCCCGCCGAGCACCTGGTGCGCCGGGAGCAGGGCGTGCCGTGGGAGGCGGCCGGGGCGTTGTTCGTCGCCGGGACCACCGCCCACGCCGCCGTGAACGCGGTCGGCGCCGGCCCGGGCGACACGGTCGTCGTCGCCGGCGCGGCCGGTGGGGTCGGGTCGCTGGCCGTGCAGCTCGCGCGGCGGGCCGGGGCCACGGTGATCGGTCTGGCGAGCGAGTCCAACCACCGGTGGCTGACCGACCACGGTGTCGTCGCGGTGGCCTACGGCGACGGTGCCGCCGACCGCATCCGGGCGGCCGCGCCCGGCGGAGTCGACGCGTTCGTCGACACCTTCGGCAGCGGCTACATCGACCTCGCGCTCGAGCTCGGGGTCGCGAAGGACCGCATCAACACCATCATCGACTTCGCCGCGGCGGCGCGGACCGGGGTGAAGGGCGAGGGGATGGCCGGGTCCGCGAACGCAAAGGTCCTGGGTGAGCTCGCCGAGCTCGCCGCCGCCGGCGAGCTCGAGGTCCCCGTCGCGGCGACCTACCCGCTGACCGAGGTCCGTGCCGCGTACCGGCAGCTCATGCTGCGGCGCACGCGCGGCAAGATCGTCCTCCTGCCCTGACGACGCTGCCGTGACGACGCTGCCGTGACGACGCTGCCGTGACGACGCTGCCCTGAGGCGGGTTCCTCGGCGGGGCCGGCGCCGGGATGGCAGGGTGTCGCCGTGACCACCGCACACGACTCCGTCGCCGTCGTCACCGGCGCCGCCCGGGGCTTCGGCCGCGAGATCGCCCGCCGGCTCGTGGCCCGTGGCCACAAGGTGCTGATCACGGACCTCGACGCCGACGCGGTCACCGCCACCGCCGCCGAGCTCGGCGTCGCCGCAGTTCCGGCGGACGCGCGGGTGCCCGCCGACCACGCCCGCGTGGCGGCGGCGGCCGCCGAGCTCGGGCCGGTCGGCGTATGGGTCAACAACGCAGGTGTGCTGCGGGCGGGCCGGGTGTGGGAGCAGCCCGAGCAGGACGTCACGTTGCAGGTCGAGGTCAACCTGCTCGGCGTCGTGCACGGCTCGCGCGCGGCCGTCGAGGCGATGCGGGAGCGCGGCGGGCACCTGCTCAACATCGCGTCGATGTCGTCGCACGGACCGGTGCCCGGGCTCGCGGTGTACGCGGCCACGAAGGCGGCCGTGCTCAGCTTCACCACCAGCCTGCAGGGTGAGCTGGCCCTGGCGCGGGTGCCGGTCCGCGCCCACGCGCTGTGCCCGGACGCCGCCGACACGGCGCTCGTGCGCGACGAGCAGGCCAGCCCGGACACCGCGATCCTGTTCTCGCAGCGGTCGCTCCTGACGCCCGCCGCGGTGGCGGACGCCGCCGTCGCGCTGCTCGACGGGCGCCGGATCGTGCGCTCGATCCCCTCCTACCGCTCCGGGGCGATGCGGATCGCGGGCGCGCTGCCCCGGCTGGGGCTGCCGGTGCTCGCCCGGCTGCGCGCCCAGGGCGACCGGCGCCGGATCACGGGCTCGTGAGCAGCCGGCCCTCCCGCCGCCACGACCACGACGCCGGCGGCGACCCGGAGCTGCTCGCGGCGAAGGCGGCATTGCGCGACGAGGTGTGGACGGCGTTGTCCGAGGCGGGGGTGGCGCGATTCCCCGGCGCCCGCAACCGGATCTCCAACTTCACGGGCGCCGAGGCCGCGGCCCGCCGGTTGGCGGAGACCGAGGCCTGGCAGGCGGCCACCACCGTCAAGGCCAATCCCGATTCGGCGCAGCTGCCCGTGCGCCAGCGGGCCCTCGAGGACGGCAAGACCGTCTACATGGCGGTGCCGCGCCTCGCCGAGCCCGACCCGTTCTTCCTGCTGGATCCGGAGCACCTCGCCGACCCGCCCCGGCGCGCCGCCTCCATCGCGGGAGCGACGCGGTCGGCCCGCCGGGTGGCCGTCGCCGACCTGGAGCCGGTCGACCTCGTCGTGAGCGGCTGCGTCGCCGTCGGCGAGGACGGCGCTCGCCTGGGCAAGGGCGGCGGGTTCGCCGACCTGGAGTTCGCGCTCGCCACGGCGGCCGGGCTCGTCGGTCCGGACACGCTGGTGGTCACCACCGTGCACGAGCTGCAGGTGCGCCCCGCCGGGGCCGTCCCGACCGCGTCGCACGACACCCCCGTCGACCTCGTCGTCACGCCGGACCGCGTGATCGACTGCCGGGAGCGGCGTGGGCCGCGGCCGGCCGACGGCATCCGCTGGTCCGAGCTCACGCCGGCGAAGATCCAGGCGATCCCGCTGCTGCGGGCACTCGAGAAGGAGGCAGTCCGATGACGGGGACGACACGCGTTCGGCTCGCCTACGGCGAGGCCGGCCTGGCGGTGGACCTGCCGGCCGATCGCACCACCGTCGTGGAGCCCGTCTACGCGGCGGGCGCCGCCGACCAGCGGGACGTGCTGCGCCGCGCCCTGCGGCAGCCGGTCGCCGGGCCGCCGCTGCGCGAGATCGCCCGCCCCGGGCAGAAGGTCGCGATCTCGATGTGCGACGGCACCCGCGCGCAGCCGCGGCACCTCATGATCCCCGCGGTGCTGGAGGAACTGGACGGCGTCGTCGACCTCGACGACGTCGTGATCCTCGTGGCCACCGGCACCCACCGCGGCAACACCGAGGCCGAGATCCGGGCGATGCTCGGCGACGAGGTCGTCGACGCGGTGCGCGTGGTCAACCACGACGCCCGCGACCCCTCCTCGCTCGTGCACCTGGGCACGCACGGCAACGGCGTGCCGGTGTGGCTGGACCGGCACTGGGTGGAGGCGGACCTGCGGATCACCACCGGCTTCGTCGAGCCGCACTTCTTCGCCGGCTTCAGCGGCGGGCCCAAGATGGTGGCCCCCGGGCTCGCCGGCCTGGACACCGTGCTCACCCTGCACGACGCCCGCCGCATCGGGCACCCGCAGGCCACCTGGGCGATCTGCGAGGGCAACCCGGTGCACGACGACATCCGGGCCGTCGTCGGCGCCGTCGGCCGGGTCGACTTCGCGCTGGACGTCGTGCTCAACCGCGAGCAGCAGATCGTCGAGGCGTTCGGCGGTGAGCTGTTCGCGATGCACGCCGCCGCGCGGGAGGCAGCCAGGCGGCTCGCGATGCGCCCGGTCCCCGGCAGGTTCGACGTGGTCGTGACGACGAACGCGGGCTTCCCGCTCGACCAGAACCTCTACCAGTCGGTGAAGGGCATGACGGCGGGCGCCACGGTCGTGCGCGAGGGCGGTGTGATCGTGTGCGCGGCCGAGTGCCGCGACGGGTTCCCCGACCACGGCTCCTACCGCGAGGTGCTGGAGTCCGCACCGTCGCCGCGGGCCCTGCTCGACGCGATCGAGGCCCGGCCCGAGACCGTGCCCGACCAGTGGCAGGTGCAGGTGCAGGCCAAGGTGCAGAGCCTGGCGCGCGTCGTGATGCACACCTCCTACCTGTCCGACCAGGCACTCGCCGCCGCCCACCTCGAGCAGACCGCGGACATCGCCGACACCGTGGCGGAGGCGCTGGCGGCCGCCGGCCAGGATTCACGCGTCTGCGTGCTGCCCGAGGGCCCTCAGACGATCCCCTACGTGGCCTGACTCCCGGCCGGCATCCTCTTCGGACGGGCTATCGGCAGCTCGCCGAGCTGATGACGTCGCTGCATCACGCCCCGGCGTGGGTCAGCTGTCCGGGTCGCGGTCGGAGCCCTTCTCGGCCCATTCACGGTCGGCCCGGTCGGCCTCCTCGGTGCGCTCGCGGGCGATCTCCAGTGCCCGCGCCGCCGTCTCCCGGTCCGGGTAGGGCCCGAGCCGGTCGGCGGCACGGCAACCCTCCGCCGGCTCCACCGTCTGGTGCGTGAGGCAGTAGAACCATTGCTCGTCAGCCATACCGAGGAGCGTGTCACCTCGGACCGGCTCCCGCAGGGGACACGCGTGCGAGCATGTGCGCCATGGTGGAACCGGTAGCTCCCGCGCCCGTGATGACCGACGTCGCGCGGCTGGCGGGCGTGTCCCACCAGACCGTCTCCCGCGTCGTCAACGGCTCCCCGCACGTGAGCGACCCGACCCGCGCCCGGGTGCTGGCAGCGATGGAGGAGCTCGGCTACCGGCGCAACGCCGTGGCGCGGGCGCTCGCCACCCGGCGCTCGGGAGCCCTGGGCGTGATCACCTTCGACACCGTCCTCTACGGACCGGTGAGCACGCTGTACAGCATCGAGCAGGCGGCCAGCACCGTCGGCATGGGCGTCAGCATCGCGGTGGTCGAGCGGATCAGCTCGGAGGCCGTCGAGCGGGCTCTCATCCGCTTGCAGGACCAGTCGGTCGAAGGCGTCGTGGCGCTCGCCGCCCAGCTCGACGCGGTGGAGGTCCTCACCGCGAAGCTGCGCCCGGTGCCCACCGTCTTCGTCGGCGGTCTGCTCGGCGGCGGCAGCGGCGGGGAGATCCCGTCGGTGCCGGCGATCGGCATCGACCAGCACGGCGGCGCGGCACGCGCCACCCGGCACCTGCTGGACCTGGGGCACCGCACCGTCCACCACGTGGCCGGTCCCGCCGACTGGCTCGACGCCCGCTGGCGCGTCGAGGGCTGGCGCTCGGCGCTCACTGCCGCCGGCGCGCCCGTGCCGCCGCCCGAGACCGGCGACTGGAGCGCCCGCTCCGGCTTCGCGGCGATGCAGCGGCTGCTCGCTGCCCACCCGGCGCTCACGGCCGTGTTCGCGGCCAACGACCACATGGCGCTCGGCGCGCTCCGCGCCCTCGACGAGGCCGGCCGGCGGGTGCCGGAGGACGTCAGCCTCGTGGGGTTCGACGACGTGCCGGAGGCGGAGTTCTTCCGCCCGCCCCTCACCACCGTGCGCCAGCACTTCCCCGAGGCGGGCCGGCGGGCCGTGCGCCTGCTGCTCGACCTCATCCGGCCGGACGAGGCCACAAGCTTCGGCCCCGACGCCGGATCCGACCTGGTGCCCACCGACCTCGTCCTGCGCCGCAGCACCGGCCCCGCCTGACCCACACACCCGCTCTCGGCCGACGCCCCCCATCGACGAGTAGCGCGAGCCGACACCGGTGGCGCGGCCCGACGCGGAGTGCGTGCGCCTGCGATCCGAGGGCACGGCCGGCACGGGGCCCTGCGGAGGCCCTCACGCACCCCCAGCCCGCTCACGCACCCCCACTCGGCCGACGCGACCCGTCGACGCGGGGCGCGAACCGACACGGGAAGCGTGAGCCGACACGAGGTGCGCGAGTGGGACGCGGCCGCGACTCGCTTGTGGATGGCCCCTCACGCACCCCCTCCCCGCCCACGCACCCCTTCTCCGCCGACGCGACCCGTCGACGGGTAGCGGGAACCGAGACGGGGAACGTCGACGCAGATGGGGCGCGTCGGGCCCGGACAGTTGTCCACAGGGGGCGCACTTGGGCTACCGACGTCGCCGCCCCTCTCGCACGCTGGAGTCATGACGACTTCGACCCGGCCTACCCTCCACCTGCGCCCGCACCTGCTCGCGCGCGGCTACTCCAGCGACGAGGTGCAACGCGCGCGAAGAACGGGCGAGCTCGTCACCGTCCGCCGGGGTGCCTACCTCGGCCGCGGCGACGAGCGCCTCGACATCGCGGAGGCCCGCCACGCGGTGCTCGTGCGCGCCACGCTGCCGACCCTCGCACCGAACACCGTGGTCAGCCACGTGTCCGCGGCCGCGCTGCACGGCCTGGCCATCTGGGCGATCCCGCTCGACCACGTGCACGTCACCCGGCCGGATCCCTCCGGCGGACGCATCGGGTCGGTGGTGCACCGACATGTCGCGCCGCTCGACCCGCGCGAGACCACCTCCCTCGACGGCGTCCGCGTCACCGGCCTCGCCCGCACGGTCGTCGACATCGCCCGCACCGTCCCCTTCGAGCAGGCGGTGGTCGTCGCCGATTCCGCGCTGGCCACCGACCCGGACCTCACTCCCGCCGCGCTCGCCGCGGCTCTACGGAGGGCCACCGGCTGGCCCGGCGTCCCGGCCGCCCGGCGGGCGATCACGTTCGCGCGACGCGGGGCGAAGTCGCCCGGCGAGTCCCGCAGCCGGATCGCCATCGCCCACGCCGGCCTGCCCGTTCCGCAACTGCAGTTCCCGGTGCAACTCGCGGGCGGTGTCGCGGTCACCGACTTCGGGTGGGTCGATCAGCGTGCCGTCGGCGAGTTCGACGGCGAGGTGAAGTACGGCAGGCTCGTCCCGCCCGGGCAGACGCCGGGTGATGTGGTCTTCGCCGAGAAGGTCCGCGAGGACGCCGTGCGCGCGCTGGGCTACGGCTTCACCCGCTGGATCTGGGACGAGCTGGACGACTTCGCACCCGTCGCCGCCCGCATCGCCCAGGCCTTCCGCTGACCCTCGCGCACCCCTTCTCCGCTCACGCGCCCCATCGACGCGTAGCGCCGGCCGACACGAGGTGCGCCGGCGGAGAAGGTGTGCGTGCGGGGCGGCCCGGGCCACGCACCCCGTGCCCGCTCCCGCACCCCGTCTCGGCTCCCGCACCCCGTCGACGGGCAGCGCCAGCCGAAGCGGGGTGCGCCAGCCGAAGCGGGGTGCGCCAGCCGAAGCGGGGTGCGCGGGCACCCCGGCTCGAACACCCCGCCTCCGCTCGCGCACCCCGCCTCCGCCCACGCGCCCCATCGACGCGTAGCGCCGGCCGACACGGGGTGCGCCGACCGAGAGGGGGTGCGCGAGCAGCCCACCCCGGCGCCGCAGCTACCCACGCACCCCTCCTCCGCTCGCGCACCGCCACTCCGCCCACGCGCCCCGTCGACCGGTAGCACCGGCCGACACCGGGTGCGTCGGGACGCGGGAGCGGCCCTCCACCTGGGATGTCTGAGGAGTTCTCCTCGCGTCTTGACAAGCCCCCCACCCGCCCCCGATTGTGAGCGCTAACAACGCCGTTCGACGGGAGAGAGCACCGTGGCCAGTCCGCACACCCCACAGGGCGCCGTCACCGTCGGCATCGACTTCGGCACGCTGTCGGGACGGGCGGTCGTCGTGCGCGTGTCGGACGGCGCCGAGCTGGCGAGCGCCGTGCACCCCTACCCGCACGGCGTCGTCGACCACACCCTGCCGGCCACCGGCGCGGCGCTGCCGCCGGACTGGGCCCTGCAGATGCCGGGCGACTGGATCGAGGTGCTCAAGGTCGCCGTGCCCAAGGCGGTGGCCGCGGCGGGCGTCGACCCGCGCGACGTCGATCGGCATCGCCACCGACTTCACCGCGTCGACGGTGATGCCCACTCTCACCGACGGCACCCCGCTGTGCGAGCTGCCGGAGTTCACCGACCGGCCGCACGCCTACCCGAAGCTGTGGAAGCACCACGCCGCGCAGGGCCAGGCCGACCGGATCAACGAGGTCGCCGAGGAGCGCGGCGAGCCGTGGCTCGCCCGCTACGGCGGGCGGATCTCCAGCGAGTGGGAGTTCGCCAAGGCGCTGCAGCTCCTCGAGGAGGACCCGGAGACCTACGGGCGCACCGAGCGCTGGGTCGAGGCCGCCGACTGGATCATCTGGCGACTGAGCGGCACCTACGTCCGCAACGCCTGCGTCGTCGGCTACAAGGGCATCTACCAGGACGGTCGCCACCCCGACCGGGAGTACCTCGCCGCGCTGAACCCCGGCTTCGCCGGCTTCGTCACCGACAAGCTCGAACACCCCATCGCCCAGCTCGGCGACCGCGCGGGCGGCCTCACCGCCGAGGCCGCCGCCTGGACCGGGCTGCCCGAGGGCATCGCGGTGGCTGTGGGCAACCTCGACGCCCACGCCACCGTGCCGGCCGCGCAGGCCCTCGACCCCGGCCAGATGGTCGCGATCATGGGCACGTCCACCTGCCACGTCATGGTCTCCGACCAGCTCGGCGAGGTGCCCGGCATGTGCGGGGTCGTCGACGGCGGCGTCGTCACGGGCATGTGGGGCTACGAGGCCGGCCAGAGCGGTGTCGGCGACATCTTCGGCTGGTTCGTCGACACGTCGGTGCCGCCGGAGTACCACCGGCGGGCCACCGAACGCGGTATCGACGTCCACGACCTGCTCACGGAGCTGGCGGCCGAGCAGGAGGTCGGCGAGCACGGGCTCGTCGCGCTGGACTGGCACTCCGGCAACCGCTCGGTGCTCGTCGACCACGAGCTCTCCGGCGTGATCGTCGGGCAGACGCTCGCCACCCGGCCCGAGCACACCTACCGCGCCCTGCTGGAGGCCACCGCGTTCGGCACCCGCACGATCATCGAGTCGTTCGAGGCCGCCGGCGTGCCGGTGCGGGAGCTGGTGGTGGCCGGCGGGCTACTCAAGAACAAGTTCCTCATGCAGCTCTACGCCGACGTGTGCAACATGCCGCTCTCGACGATCGTGTCCGAGCAGGGCCCCGCTCTCGGCGCCGCGATCCACGCCGCCGTCGCGGCCGGCGCCTACCCGGACGTGCGCACCGCCGCGGCGGCCATGGGCGGCGCGAACCGCAACGCCTACACCCCCGACCCCGAGCGCGCCGGCGCTTACGACGCGCTCTACGCCGAGTACCGCCGCCTGCACGACTACTTCGGACGAGGAGAGAACGATGTTCTGCACCGGTTGCGCGCGATCCGTCGGGCGGCGGTGACGAGATGAGCTCGATCCCTGAAGCCGCCGAAGCAGCCGTCGACGAGCTCCGCGAGCGCGTCGCCGCCCTGCACGCCGAGCTGGTGCGCTACGGCCTCGTCGTCTGGACGGCCGGCAACGTCTCCGCGCGGGTGCCCGGCCACGACCTCATGGTGATCAAGCCCAGCGGCGTCTCCTACGACGACCTCTCGGCCGGTCGCATGGTCGTCTGCGACCTCCACGGTGAGCTCGTCGAGGGCGACTACTCCCCCTCCAGCGACACCGAGGCGCACGCCCACGTCTACCGGCACATGCCCGAGGTGGGCGGCGTCGTGCACACCCACTCCGGCTACGCGAGCGCGTGGGCCGCGCTCGGCGAGCCGATCCCCTGCGCGTTGACGGCGATGGCCGACGAGTTCGGTGGCCCGATCCCGCTCGGCCCGTTCGCCCGCATCGGCGACGACGCGATCGGCCGGGGCATCGTCGACACGCTCACCGGCCATCGCTCCCGCGCGGTGATCATGAAGAACCACGGCGTGTTCTCGATCGGCCCGGATGCGAAGGCCGCGGTCAAGGCGGCCGTGATGTGCGAGGACGTCGCCCGCTCCACGTTCATCGCCCGCCAGATGGGCCCGCTCGTCCCGATCCCGCAGGACGACGTCGACGCGCTCTACGACCGCTACCAGAACGTCTACGGCCAGCAGGGGGGTAGCAGATGAGTGCGCAGGTGTGGTTCCTCACCGGCAGCCAGGGGCTCTACGGCGAGGAGACGCTGCAGCAGGTCGCGCAGCAGTCCCAGGAGATCGCCAAGGAGCTCGGCGCCGCGCTGCCGGTCGACGTCGCCTGGAAGCCGGTGCTCACCAGCTCCGAGGGCATCCACCGCACGATGCTGGCGGCGAACGCCGACCCGGACTGCATCGGCGTGATCGCGTGGATGCACACGTTCTCGCCGGCCCGGATGTGGATACACGGTCTCGACGCGTTGGCGAAGCCGCTGCTGCACCTGCACACGCAAGCCAACCAGGCGCTGCCGTGGTCCACGATCGACATGGACTTCATGAACCTGAACCAGGCCGCCCACGGCGACCGGGAGTTCGGGTACATCCAGGCCCGGATGGGGGTCATCCGCAAGATCGTCGCCGGGCACGTCGCGGACGCGGGTGTGCAGCGCAAGGTCGCGGCCTGGACGCGGGCGGCGAAGGGCTGGGCCGAGGTCCGCTCGCTGCGGCTGGCCCGATTCGGCGACACCATGCGCGACGTCGCCGTCACCGAGGGAGACCGCACCGAGGCGCAGTGGCGCTGGGGTGTCACCGTGAACGGCTTCGCCGTCACCGACCTCGCCGACGCTGTGCACGCGAGCCTCGACACCGAGGTCGATCGCCTGGTCACGGAGTACGAGGAGCGCTACGCCGTCGCCCCGGAGCTGCGGCGCGGCGGTGAGCGCCACGAGTCGCTGCGCTACGGCGCGCGGATCGAGCTCGGCCTGCGCGCGCTGCTCGACCGCACCGGCGCGAAGGCGTTCACCACCAACTTCGAGGACCTCGGCGCCCTGCGCCAGCTGCCCGGCCTCGCCGTGCAGCGGCTGATGGCCGAGGGCTACGGGTTCGCCGGCGAGGGCGACTGGAAGACCGCCACGCTGCTGCGCACGCTCAAGGTCGCGGCCGAGGGCCTGCCCGGTGGCACCTCGTTCATGGAGGACTACACCTACCACCTCGGCCCGGGCACCCCGAAGGTGCTGGGTGCGCACATGCTCGAGGTCTGTCCCACGATCGCGGCCGCCACCCCGCGGGTGGAGATCCACCCGCTCGGCATCGGCGGCCGCGAGGACCCGGTCCGCATGGTGTTCGACACCGAGCCCGGCTCCGGCTTCGTCGTCGGCATGTCGGACATGGGCGACCGCTTCCGGCTCGTGCTCAACGAGATCGACGTGGTGCCGGCCGACGAGCCGCTGCCGAACCTGCCCGTCGCGCGCGCGGTGTGGGAACCCCGGCCCGACCTGGCCACCTCCGCCGAGACGTGGATCATGGCCGGCGGCCCGCACCACACCGTGCTGTCCACCGCCCTGTCCACGGAGGAGGTCGCCGACCTCGCCGAGTTCGCCCGCACCGAGCTCGTCGTGATCGACGGGGACACGCAGGTGCGCCGGTTCCAGCAGGAGCTGCGGTGGAACCAGGCGTACTACCGCCTCGCGGGGGCCCTGTAAACAGATGCCCATGGACGTCATGTGGTTGCGCAGCAGTGCGCTCGAGGTCGGCGTGATCGCCTACGGGGCGCGGATCGTCTGGGTCCGCACCCCGGACCGGGAGGGGCGGTGGGACGACGTCACGCTCGGCCTGGCCGATATCGACGCCTACCGGGAGGCGTCCGGCTACATCGGCGCCAGCGTGGGCCGCTACGCCAACCGGATCGCCGGCGCGCGGTTCACCCTGGACGGCGTGGAGCACCGGATCCCGCCGAACGAGGGCGAGAACGCGCTGCACGGCGGGCCGGGCGGCTTCGACTCCTACGAGTGGTCGACCGATGGCCCCGATGGCGGCGCCGTCACATTCCGGCACACCAGCCCGGACGGTGACAACGGCTTCCCCGGCACGCTCGACGTGGCAGTCACCTACGCCGTCGACGGCCCGGACCTGCGGATCGAGTACACCGCCACCACCGACGCGCCCACCGTGGTGAGCCTGACCAACCACGCCTACTGGAACCTCGCCGGCGGCGGCAGCGCCGAGGACCACGAGATGCAGCTGCACGCCGGCCACGTGCTGCCGGTGGGCGCCGAGTCGCTGCCCAGCGGCCCGCCGATCCCGGTGGACGGCACGCCCCTCGACTTCCGCTCCCCAGCCCGCCTCGGTGCCCGGATCCGGGACGGCCACCCGCAGCTCCTCGCGGTGCGCGGCCACGACCACGCCTACGTGATCGACGGCGCCCCCGGTGAGCTGCGGGCGGCCGCCCGGGTGGTGGAGCCGCGTGGCGGGCGCACCATGGAGCTGCACACCGACCAGCCGAGCGTGCAGTTCTACTCGGCCAACATGCTGAACGGCACGCTCGTGCTCCGCGACGGCACCACGGCCCGGCAGGGCGACGCCTTCTGCCTGGAGGCGCAGGGCTTTCCCGACGCCCCGAACCACCCGGACTACCCGTCCACCGTCCTGCGCCCGGGCGAGGAGTACCGCTCGCGGGCGGTCTTCACCTTCGGCACGACGTAGCCCTCGCGCGTCGGCACCGGTCGGGCATGACCATCACCGCTTGCAGATGCACGGTCGGATGTAGTTCCATATGCAATTGCAATTGCAATTTCCTCCGGTCGCCGGGGCCGGAGGGCGTGCACCGAAGGGTGGCTACGGCATGACGGAGGACTTCGGGGGGCTGTCCGTGGACGGGACAGCGCCATCGGTGGACATCGCGTCGCTCCAGTGGCGGAAGAGCAGGCACAGCAACCCCAACGGCTCATGCGTCGAGCTCGCGCCGGTGATCGGCGGGCGGGTCGGGATGCGCAACTCGCGGCACCCGGACGGGAGCGTACTGATCCACACCGCGGCAGAGTTCCGGGCGTTCCTGCTCGATGCCAAGGACGGCGAGTTCGACGATCTGATCGACGGCGGTCCCGCAGACCCGCGGTGAATCGACGCGGACCAGTGGTGATCACACCGGAATGAGGCCCCACCGGCACGACTAGGGCGCCATCCGCGCCGCTCTGCGTCGAAGGTGATTCGGTCGCCCGCTGACGCAGAGCGCGCGGTACCGTGTTGCCCTGCTGCGCGTGATCCGGCTTGGGGGCGAGCATGGCCGATGGCCAGGATGGCCACGCCCCTCTGCCTGCGAACATCGAGGCTCGCGGCGGCCCCACGGTCCTGCGCCTCATCGTCGGCGCACAGCTTCGCCGGCTGCGCGAGGCGAGCGGCATCACCCGCGAGTCCGCCGCCTACACCATCCGTGGCTCCGAAGCCAAGATGAGCCGGATCGAGGCGGGCCGGGTCGGGTTCAGGCGCCGGGATGTCGCCGACCTCCTCACGATGTACGGCGTCACCGACGAGTCGGCCCGGGATGTGGTGCTGCGCCTGGCGGTGCAGGCCAACGAGCCCGGCTGGTGGCACCGCTACAACGACACCATGCCGGACTGGTTCTCGACCTTCGTCGGACTGGAGCAGGCGGCCGCGATCATCCGCTGTTACGAGGCGCAGTACGCGCCGGGCCTGCTGCAGACCGAGGCCTACGCCAACGCTGTGATCGAGCTCGGCCAGACCGCCCGGGTCGATGAGCTGACCCGGCGCGTCGAGCTGCGGATGCACCGCCAGCAGTTGCTCTACATGCCGCATCCTCCCGACTACTGGGCAGTGATCGACGAAGCGGTGCTGCGCCGCAACCTGGGCGGTCGGAAGGTCATGCGCGACCAGCTCGACCACATCGTCGAGGCCAGCAGGCGACCGAACATCACGGTGCAGGTCGTGCCCTTCGAGCGCAGCGACGCCGCGGCGGTCGGCGGCCCGTTCACGCTGCTGCGTTTCACCGAGCCCGACCTGCCCGACATCGTCTACCTCGAACAGATCAACAGTGCCCTCTACCTGAACAGGAGCGTCGACGTGGAGATCTACCTCAAGATCGTCGACCGGCTGGCCGCCGGGGCTCTGACGCCCCGCCGGTCCACCGAGATGATCGCCTCGGTCCGCGACACGCTCTGATGGCACGCTTCCGCAGCCCGACAAGCACATCCATCGAACAGCCCGAGGAGAAGCCGTGACGGAATCGGCTGGTCATCTCAGCTCCACCGCGACACCGGAGCCGGTTCCGGCCGACATCGACACGAACACTCCGGCGATCTCCCGCGTGTACGACTACCTGCTCGGCGGAAAGCACAACTACGACGTCGACCGTGCAGCCTCCCAGGCGATGATCGACGCGGTCAGCGAGACTCCGCTGCTGGCCAAGGCGAACCGCAGCTTCGTCCGCCGGGCCGTGCAATTCCTGGTGGGCGAGGCCGGGATCACGCAGATCCTCGACATCGGGTCGGGGTTGCCCACCGCGGGGAATGTGCACGAGATCGCTCAAGAGATCGAGCCGAACGTCCGCGTCGCCTATGTCGACAAGGATCCGATCGTGCTCGCCTACGGACGAGCGCTGCTCAGCACCGACGACAACACCACGGTGATCACCGCCGACCTCCGGGACCCCGATGGGATCTTCGAGGATGCCGAGGTCCGCCGGCTCATCGACACGGACGAACCGTTCGCGGTGCTGCTGGGCGGCGTCATGATGCATCTCGAGGACGACGAGGACCCCTCCGGGGTCGCGGCTCGCATCCGCGCCCATCTCCCGTCGGGCGGGCACCTGGTGCACTGCGGCTGCGCCGATCCCGGCGATCCCCGGGCGAAGGAGCTCAACCGCATCTTCGCGGAGACCCACATGGGTTCCCGGTGCTTCCGCCCGGTCGAGGAGCAACTCGTGTACTTCGACGGACTCGAGCTGATCGAGCCCGGTTTCGTACCCGCCAACAAGTGGCGGCCGAGCCCCGATTTCCCCGACCCCGACAACCCGGCCCACGCGATGCTCGTCGGCGGCATCGGCCGGAAGCCCTAGTAGTACTTTGTTAGGTGTGTCGCTCTCACTGTTCCGGCGTGTCATGTGATCTTGTTCTGACTCGTGACGCCGGAGGAGATGGACCAGGTCAGGCCACGGCTGGAGGCGTTCGCCGGGCAGATGCTCGGTGGGCTGGCGCGGTCGGACCAGCGGGCCAAGGGTGAGCTGTATCTGCGCGGGTTGCTGTTGGATGGCAAGCGTAAGTCGATGCAGCCGATGGCGGAGCGGCTGGGTGTCGATCATCAGCGGTTGCAGCAGTTCGTTACCTCGTCCACGTGGGATTACGTCGAGGTCCGGTCGCGGATTGCGCGATGGGCAGAAGGTTTTATCCGGCCGGAGGCCTATGTCGTCGACGACAGCGGCTTCCCCAAGGACGGGTCGGATTCGCCCGGTGTTGCGCGCATGTACTCCGGCACGTTGGGGAAGATCGGTAACTGCCAGATCGGGGTGAGCGTGCACGCGGTGACCGATTGGGCGTCCGCGGCGCTTGATTGGCAGCTGTTCCTGCCGAAGTCGTGGGACGACACCGCGGCCACCGACACTGATTCGGCGGCGGAGATCGTGCGACGGCGTGCGCGTTGCAAGATTCCCGACACCGTGCGGCACCGGGAGAAATGGCGACTGGCCCTGGACATGCTCGACCAGATCCTCGGCCCGGTCGGCGGCCCGGTCGGCGGCCCGGTCGGTGCCGCTGAACCCGCGGCCGGCTGGGGTCTGGGCAAGCTGCCCGTGGTCAGCGATGGCGGCTACGGCGATGTCACCGAGTTCCGCCTCGGCCTGGAAGATCGGGGCCTGCGCTACGCGGTCGCCGTGAAGGGCACCACCAGTGCCTACCCGGCCGACGCCGTCCCGACCACGCTGGCCTACAGCGGTCGCGGCCGGCCGCCGGTGCCCCGCTACCGCGACGCCCCCGCCAACCTGGTCGGCCTGGCCGTCGCCGCAGGCCGACGCGCGCTGCGGACGGTCACCTGGCGTCGCGGCTCCCGCAAAACCGCCCGCAACCCGGTCGCGGCGATGAAATCCCGATTCCTGGCATTGCGGGTGCGACCAGCCAATCAGGACATCCCCCGCAATACCGATGGCAGCCTCCCGGAATGCTGGCTGATCGTCGAATGGCCTCCCGGCGAGCCCGAGCCCACCGACTACTGGCTGTCCAACCTCCCCACCGATACCCCGCTTCGGGAACTGGTCCGACTAGCCAAGATCCGGTGGCGGATCGAGCACGACTACCGGGAACTCAAAGACGGCCTCGGGCTCGACCACTTCGAAGGCCGCAGCTACACCGGATGGCACCGCCACGTCACCCTCGTCGCCCTGGCCCAAGCGTTCTGCACCCAACTGCGAAAAGACCCAAAAGCCCCTGCGCCGGCCTGACCCTCTACGCCGTACTCCGCGAACTCCAGATCCTGCTCAACGTCTGGACCGGCGCCTGCCGCATCTGCCTGCAGCCCTTCCCCAGCCGACAACCCACGCCGGCAGACTCGACCTAACAAAGTACTACTAGGAGAGTCCTGAACAACTCCGGCCGTAGCGAGCGGCGTCCAGGTGGTGTCATCGCAAGCCGGAGTTCTGGCCCAATCTGGAGGACGCTCCGGCGCAGGTGTCTCATGAGATCAAGATGAGCTACCCATGCCGCAGCGCCGTGCCGCACGGGGAGTGGCGGCAGCTGTTCGCGAGCGCCGAGCCCGAGATCGGGATCTTGGTCCACGCCGCGCCTGCGCCTCCGCTGCCGTCGAGCAGTTGCTTCGCGATGCCGCCTCCAGTACATCGGCGCCGTCGGCCGCCGAGGAGTCGGCCACGAAATCTGTTACGGACACCAGGACGAAGCCAGCGGCACGTGAGTCGAGCACGCCAGCGCGCGCTTCGGCGACAGACCCGATGCCCCGGCGCGAACCGGTCGCTGCTCGCCCCTTCCGGTTGGTCACGAAACCTGTCACGAAGGCGGACCCGGCCGCCCTGGTACTGAGCGACAACGCTCGCAGCCGTACACACCCCGTCGCCGTCGTCCTGGACAGCTACATGCGGCTGGCGTACGACTGAGGCAGCCCTCTTGAACGCGTGCACGGCAAGCGCAACTCGCGTCTCGTCATATGAACGGTGCCTATCCGCCTACCGTAATGATTGTCATCCTATTACCTGAATGACCCAAACATGCTTGCAGCACGTTGCCTCGACCGGCGATCCGATCTTCAGTCCACCGGCCGACTTCAACTCACCCGCCTACGGTCGCGACCCCACCCCGGAGTGGTGACGATCAGCGTGGGTCCATCAGCCGAAAGGGGGCGACTAGTGAGCAACAGAGGGTAGTCAGCGTTGACACGACTGCCGACCCCCAACCTCGCTTCCTTCTACGAAGGGTCGCCTTGCGTCAACTGGTAACGGGCCTGCCCCTTTCCTATTCGTGGAACAGGGACCTCTGCTCCATCGGCATGTCCACCATCACCTAGGGCGATGAGCTCCCCCATCTTGCGTCGGTAATCTATAATTCGATGCCGGCGCCGCAGCCGCTCCTGCGCAACCCAGTCACTACCCTCCGCCGCGATTGCCTCCAGAATGCGCAATGCCGGGGTCACCCCGGATGTGTCGCGAGCCAATTCAAAGAGATGGCGCGCATCTTCACGCACACGATCGATGAGCCCTTCATCGAAGTTGCCGATGATCAGGCGCACGGCCTGCATATTGTTCAGCGTGAGCTCGAACTCCTGAGAAAATACCAGCTTTTCGGGGGCGGCGTCCCACTTTGCCTTATCGCGGCCTACCAGCTCTTTCTCGGCAGGATCGCTATTCAGGCCGTCGATACGGATTCCCATCTCTGACACTTGAGCCGATGAAACGGCATCGTAACGGAAGTTCCGACGCTTCTCGTCCGAGATGACGCCGGAAGTGAGATGCAGATCAACGGACATCTCACGGACCCCGCGTTCTGTCAGCAGGAACACGTGGACTGTGTAGTCCGAGTACCGCAGCGGCCCATACAACACCCGTGCCGCATAGGTAGCCGCGGCAGGACCAGTAAGCACTACGTGCGCGATGAGATCACGGTTTGCGAGGCCGAAGTGCTTCATGGCCGTCGCCTTTAGGTGTGCCTTATCAGAATCTAACCAGGAGGCGATCTGCGCATCCGTGGGCCGGTTCTCGAGCTTCTTATGCCAGTCCGCATAGGCCTTGTTTTCCCGCAGCTTTCGCTGCTGAGCCTCGATTGCAAGCCAGGCCGCAAGCGAGGACTTCCGATGTAGCGCCGCAGCTCCAACCCATATTGCAGCATTGCCTACAACCCATCCAGCAGCCGCAAGAAGTCCCGAGCCTCCATGGTAGATAGTCGCGTTCACCGCAGTTGTCGATAGGCTTAGACAAAGCATGGAGGGTCCGACAACGCAGCACACCCTCTCCAGTTGCGAAACAGCCTGCTGCTTGTCGCCACGGAGGTTTCCCTTCTCCCACTTGGCGAACATCGCAACTGCGTGCCATCGGATCAACCAGTCGACTGCACCGACCGTCGGCAATGAGTCCTTCGACTCATATTGCCTGACAATCTCTCGCGCAATGGTGGCGCGAATACGCCATGAATCGTGCATCCAGCTAGACACCAAACGACGGTCGGCGCCTGGCCGAGGACGCGAGGCGAATCGCCGGTTGAGCCGCTCCTCTATCTGTGCTGCGAAGGTGGGCACGTCCGACTTCGACTTGCCCGGCTGGTTTTCGACTCCACGCCGACCAGGTTGCGTAGTGCGGTACTGAACTTCCGCCCAGGACTTCCGAGCCATCATCGCCCACGGCGGAGGCTCGCGATACCGCCCTTCCGCCCACCATTCTTGAGCCAGGAGTGCCCACCGTTGCAACCCATAGCGCACGACCGCGTAGGCACCTCCAATGTATAGCAGCACCGACACGACAAGCAGTGGAGGATTTTCACCCAGCAACTGGTAGCCGCCGGGGAAGAGAACCAAGACCAGAAGGCAGACTCCGCTGGCGACCGCGGCAATGTCCCGCCCGCGCGACTCCACCTTCGGGACAGGGATGATTCTCGGCGGCTCCGGCTTTGGCTCGAAAAACGTCCACGCCCGACCAAGCCGGTCCTCATCCATACGCTTGGCCGCCACCTCAGCCGCGTCCTTCGCTTCCAATCGGTCCTGTATCCTCCCGGTCAGGATCATTTCCAGGTGACGCCGAAGTTCGTCCCGCCGCTCGACCGCCAATCCCTCGAAATGGCTTATTGTGATATCAAACTCCGGCGGATTCAAGTCCGGATGCTCTTCCTGGATAGTTAAGTCCTGCACCAGCTGAGCGACGACATCGAGTGCGACCAACCATTGGTCGGAAGTATGTCGGTCAATCTCGGCAAATGCCTGCCTCAGTTGATCGAACTCGTCCTCACCCAGGTGGTCGAATGACCGATTACTGAGCACTGCAAGGCTCCAGTAGTACGAAACCCGGTTCGACCGAAAACCGGCCATGAAGGCGCCGCGGATTAGCTCCTCGGCCTGGCGGGGCATATTCCCGGCGAGGTAGTTGCACCCGATGCGGAATTTCTCCTCTGGCGTTTCAGCTCCGGAGATCTTGTAGAAGCTGACGTCGCCATGCACAACGCCAATTTGCGCGTCGACGTGTGACTTGCCCTCAGCAATGTTCGTGTAGGTATCGCCCGCTTCCCTGCGGTCCGCCCCGACGTCGCGATCCTCCAGGGGCGCTCCGTTCATTGTAGATCGTGTACCGCGGCGATTGCCGCGGCAATCTTTTGAGTCAGCCCAGCCAGTCCCTCCACCAACCCTTTCGCTTTCTTAAGTGCGACAACATACCGATTTTCAGACCTTTCGTCAGTCGCCGGAAGGGCAGCAGCCGCTTCGTTTAACTCTTCAGCCACCGCATCGGCAATTGCGGTGTCAACTTCGTCACGCTGTCGCGCTGCATCAAGGTCTCCACGGATCTCCTCCAGTAGCTCGCCTAGATCACGGTGGTTCGCCCGGGCAGGTATCCCGCCGGAATTCACGGTGCCTGCGCGGCCAACCTGAACGCCGACGTATGCCTGATCACGCGCGATGCTCTTGAAAGTGTCGCCCATCTTGCCACCCCTTTTAAGAGTCTGGAGGCTCACCAGCAGTGAGCCTGTCCCCGGCCGCTACTGCGTTGTCGTCGCGGCATCTATACACGTCGTTACCACCTATCAGCCGCGGACCACATCCCCGATGGGCTGCAGATGACCATGTAGCGAGTCCATCCGGGCAGCACCGTGTGCCGATCAACGGTCGCGTGCCTGCCGTGCCGCATCCGAGTGATCACCCACCGATGCTCAACGTTCTCGCTCACACGTCCCCTCCCCTGGGGTGTCAAGAACCGACCCTCCGAAGCCGCGCCATGAGAGGAGAGGCCCGGGTGGCTGGCGCAGATACCTCGTACGCCTGGGCGCTCGTAGCTCTCGCGCTGCCATCGACGAAGGCACCGACCAAGTGCTCCGGCCGACGCGATCGAAGAGGGCGACGTGCCGATCAAGCGGGGTAGACATCAAGGGCACTGTCGCCGCGATCGGCGGATGCTAAGCAGATCCCTGCGGCTCAGGACGGACGACGCGTGTGGTTGGTGCCCAACTCGGACACATGACTACCCGACGGCGATATGGGCTGTGCTCCCGCGGCAGCCGAGAGGTCGCGTGGTGTCGGGCGAGCACGCGCGCACGGCCTGCGGGAATCGCGTGGGCCGCGCTGACCAGCATCGACCTGCACTGATGTAGAACAAATGGGTGATACCTAGGCGGACGATCGGGCCGATACCGCTGTTGTATCGGCCCGATCGTCCAACGCGGCGAGGGCGCCGCCTGGGCGTCGCGCAGTAGGCCCGAGTTGTTCAGGGCGCTCCTGGCGCCCGGCCCCTCCCGCGCGGGCCGAGACCGGTCCCGCGGACCCACTGCCGTCGGTCGCGGCGCGAATTGGTTCCACTGCACGCCGCCGGAATGGACTCCGCCGAAGGACCACCGTGGGCGCAGGCTGGGTCCATGACGATCCGAACCGAGACCCGCACCGGCGCGCTCGCCATGGGCGCCGTGGCCATGGCGAGTGTCGGCGGGAGCGTGGCCGTCTCCGGAGTGCTGGCCGACGCCCCGCTGTTCACCGTGCAGGCGATCCGCTACGCCGCGGCCTCGCTCCTGCTGCTCGCGCTGGCCCGCGCCGCCCGGGTGCCGATCCGGCTGCCGCGGGGCACCGAATGGCTGTGGCTGCTCGGGGTGGCCGCCACGGGGCTCGTGCTGTTCAACGTCGCACTGGTCCGCGGCTCCGAGCACGCGGAGCCGGCGGCGCTCGGGGTGGCGGTGGCGTGCGTGCCGGTGGTGCTCGCGCTCGTCGGGCCGCTGCTGGAAGGCGGGCGGCCGGCGCCGACCACGATGCTCGCCGCGCTGGTCGTCACGGCGGGCGCGGTGCTGGTGCAGAGCGGTGGCCGCACCGACCTCGCCGGGCTCGGATGGGCGGCGATGGTGCTGGCCTGCGAGGTCGGGTTCACCCTGCTCGCGGTGCCGGTGCTGCGCCGGCACGGGCCGTGGGGGGTGTCGGTGCACACCTGCTGGATCGCCACGGCACAGCTGACCGTGCTCGCGACCACCACCGAGGGACCGGCCGCGGCCCTGGCCCTGCGCGTGCCCCACCTGATCGCGATCGCGTACCTCGCGGTCGTCCTCACCGCGATCGCGTTCATCCTCTGGTACTCGGCGGTGGGCCGGCTCGGCACCGCGCTCGCCGGGCTGCTGACGGGCGTCGCGCCCGTGGCGGCGGCCGCCGTCGGCGTGCTGCTCGGCGCCCCCGTGCCCGGTGCCGCGGTGTGGGCAGGGACGGCACTGGTCGTCGCCGGGCTACTACTCGGGGTGCGCACGCCGCCGGCCCGGAAGAAGGTAGCAATGCTCATGATCCCTTCTGCAGGCAGTATGGGGTGATCGAGGGGGCTTGGGGGCTCCGTCACGACGACGGGTGTTGTGGGGTTCATCGGATGAAGGTCGTGCTGTTCTGCGGTGGATACGGGATGCGGATGCGGGACGGGGTGTCCGATCTGCCCAAACCGATGCATCAGGTGGGGCCGCGGCCGCTGATCTGGCATGTCATGCGTTATTACGCGCATTTCGGGCACACCGACTTCGTGTTGTGCCTGGGGTATGGGGCACATCACATCAAGGATTTCTTCCTGACCTACTCCGAGACCGCGTCGAACGACTTCGTGCTGCAGGGCGGGGACGTGCACCTCCTGGGCAGCGACATCTCGGACTGGACGATCACGTTCGTGCACACCGGGCTGGACTCGCCGATCGGCGAACGGCTGCGGCGGGTGCGCCGGCACGTGGCGGGCGAGGAGATGTTCCTCGCCAACTACGCCGACGTGCTCACGGATCTACCGCTGGATCGGATGGTCGAGCGGTTCCGGCAGTCGGATGCCGTGGGGGCGTTGCTGGCGGTGCCGCCGCAGTCGGCGTTCCACTGCGTGGACGTGGGTGAGGACGACCGGGTCGCGGGGATCACCACGCTGCAGGAGATGCCGCTGTGGGAGAACGGCGGCTACTTCGCGCTGCGTCCGGAGATCTTCGACTACCTCCCCCCGGACGGCGACCTGATCATGGATGCGTGCCGGCCGCTGGCGAAGGAAGGCCGGCTGATGGCCTACCGGCATCGGGGTTTCTGGCAGCCGGCCGACACGGTGAAGGAGCGGCACGCCCTCGAAGCGGCGTACCGGGCGGGCGACCGGCCCTGGATGGTCTGGGAGCGGGACCTCGACGACGCCGGGTTCGCGGCGGCCGACCTGGTGCCGGAGCAGCTGCGGGCCGAGGTCGCCGTCACCCGCTGATCAGTGGTTCTCGAGCCAGGCCGCCGTGTCCGCGGGGAGCAACCCGGCGCCGTCGAGAGGGCCACTGGCCAGCAGCACCTGCGAGCCCTCCGGCAGCGGCACCGGTGCGGCCGAGAGGTTCACGACGCAGGCGAAGCCGCCACCCCGGGAGAACGCCAGCACCTCCGGCCCGGCCGGGATCCAGGTGAGCTCGCCGTCACCGAGGGCGGTGTGCTCGCGGCGCAGCGCGAGTGCGGCCCGGTACAGGGTGAGCATCGAGTTCGGGTCGATGTCCTGCGCCTCGGCGGTGATCGTGGCGAAGTCGGCGGGCTGCGGCAGCCACGGGGCGCCGCCGGCACCGTCCGGGCTGAAGCCGAACGGCGGGCCGTGCCCGACCACGGCAGCGGCACGCGGCACCCGTCCCGGCCGACCTCGGTGTGCCCTGAGCGTTCCCACGTCGGATCCTGCCGCACCTCGGCGGGCAGGTCCTCCACCTCCCAGAGCCCGAGCTCGACGCCCTGGTAGACGTAGGCGCTCCCGGGCAGGGCGAGCATCAGCAGCGCGGCGGCGCGGGCCCGACGCGTGCCCAGGTGCCGGTCGAGCGTGTCCACGGGCGGGAGGTGGGCCAGCGAGTAGGCGCCCGGGGTGAGCGGGCGACCGAGCCGGGACACGTGGGGCACGACGTCGTGGTTGGACAGCACCCACGTGGCCGGCGCGTCGACCGCGGCCACGGTGGCGAGGGACTCGTCGATGACCTTCCGCAGGGCGGCGGCGTCCCACGGCGCGCGCAGGTAGTCGAAGTTGAAGGCGGTGTGCAGCTCGTCGGGGCGCAGGTAGCGGGCAAGCCGCTCGGGCGAGCGCACCCACGCCTCGGCGACGAACACCGGCGGCCGCGGGTAGGAGTCGGCGACGCGGCGCCACGCCCGGTAGATGTCGTGCACGCCGTCGCGGTCCCAGTGCGGGTGGTCCGGGCGGTCGGCGGGCAGCAGCACCGCCTCCTCGTCGTGCGGGCCGAGGTCGGGCAGGTCGGGTCGCTTGACCATCCCGTTCGCCACATCGATGCGGAAGCCGCCGACACCGCGGTCGAACCAGAACCGCAGCACCGACTCGAACTCCGCCCGCACGCCCTCGTCGTCCCAGTTCAGGTCGGGCTGCGAGATGTCGAAGAGGTGCAGGTACCACTCGCCGCCTGGAACCAGGCGTACCGGTCCGACGTGTGGTTCGGGACGATGTCGAGGATCACCCGCAACCCGCGCGCCCGGGCCTCCTCGATCATCGCGGTCGCCTCGCCGTCGGTGCCGAACACCGGCTCGACTGCGCGGTAGTCGGCCACGTCGTACCCGCCGTCGGCCATCGGCGACGGGTACCACGGATTGATCCACAGCGCGTCCACGCCCAGGTCGCGCAGGTAGTCCAGGCGCGAGCGGATGCCGGCGACGTCCCCTCGGACCTGCCCACTGCGTCCCCCCGTTCTCGAAACCCCGGGGACCCTATCCGGCTCTGTGGCCGGCTCGGCCCGAGCCGGTGGCGCCGGATGGTCCCTTCGCGGTGCGGTGCCGCTGATCCGCCAACGGTCGGATGGACGTGAGCCCCCAGCGGGCCGACGATGGACGCCGATGAAGTCCGCGTCGGACGGAGGGGGTTCCGGTGGGGCGCGAGGTCGAGCACAGGGTGTTCAGCCGGGACGACCGGCGCGGCTTCCGGGACAAGATGCGCCGGTGCCTCGACGCGCTGGCCCAGATGCTGCGGGAGTCGCAGTTCGACTTCGAGCGGCCACTCACCGGGATGGAGATCGAGCTGAACCTCGTCGACGAGCGCGGTGATCCCGCGAACGTCAACGAGAAGGTGCTGAACCTGGTGGCCGACCGGGCCTTCCAGACCGAGATGGGCCAGTTCAACATCGAGATCAACGTGCCGCCGCGCGAGATCGGCGGAACCGGGCTCGTCTCGTTCGAGGAGACCGTGCGGGCGAGCCTGAACGTCGCCGACGAGCGCGCCCGTTCCGGCGGGGCGCAGCTGGTGATGACCGGGATCCTGCCGACGCTGATGCCGCGCCACGTGAGCATCGAGTCGATGAGCGCGAACCCGCGCTACACCCTGCTCAACGACCAGATCTTCGCCGCCCGTGGCGAGGACATGGCGCTGTCCATCCAGGGTGTGGAGCACCTGCGCACCTACACCGACTCGATCACACCCGAGTCCGCCTGCACGAGCTTCCAGCTGCACCTGCAGGTGAGCCCCGCGGAGTTCGCGCAGTACTGGAACGCGGCGCAGGCGATCGCGGGCGTGCAGCTCGCGCTCGCCGCGAACTCGCCGTACCTGTTCGGCACCGAGCTGTGGCGCGAGACCCGCATCCCCCTGTTCGAGCAGGCCACCGACACGCGTCCCGAGGAGCTCAAGGAGCAGGGCGTCCGGCCACGGGTGTGGTTCGGCGAACGCTGGATCACGTCGGTGTTCGACCTGTTCGAGGAGAACTCCCGCTACTTCCCCGCGCTGCTCCCGATCTGCGAGGACACCGACCCCGTGGCGCAGCTGGAGCGCGGCGAGGTGCCGAACCTCGACGAGCTGTCCCTGCACAACGGCACGGTCTACCGCTGGAACCGGCCGATCTACGCCGTCGTCGACGGGCGGCCGCACCTGCGCGTGGAGAACCGGGTGCTGCCCGCCGGACCGACCGTCGTGGACGCCATGGCCAACGCGGCCTTCTACTACGGCCTCGTGCGCGCCCTCGCCGACCACGAGCGGCCGGTGTGGTCGCAGATGTCGTTCTCCGCCGCCGAGGAGAACTTCCACAGCGGTGCCCGCGACGGCCTCGACGCCACGCTCTACTGGCCGAGCCTGGGCCCGGTGCCCGCCGCCGAGCTCGTGCTGCGCAGGCTGCTACCGATGGCCCACGCGGGCCTGGACGCCTGGGGCGTCGACCCGGACGTGCGCGACCGGCTGCTCGGCATCGTCGAGGCACGCTGCGTCGCCGGCGCGAACGGCGCCACCTGGCAGGTCGACACGGTGCGCGCGCTGGGCGGGGACCGGATCGCGGCACTGCACGAGATGCTGCGGCGCTACATCGCGAACATGCACGCGAACGAGCCCGTGCACACGTGGGAGCGTCATTCGTAGAAAAGCTTCTGCGGCCCCGGACAAACCCACGACAACGCGTCGCGGAGGCTGTCACGCCAGTTCTCCCAGGTGTGGCCGTCGCGCGTCTCCACGAAGCGCACGGCCATGCCGGTCGACTCGAAGGTGTGCACCACCGAGCGGTTGTACGTGATCATCGGTTCGTACACCCCGCAGCTGACGTAGAGCCGGTCGGCAACGCGGCGGGGGCGGTCCCGGTAGCGGTTCACGAACCGCGCCACCGGGTCGAAGACGGGGCCGCCGCCGTGGTCGGCACCGCCGATGTCGGTGAAGACGAACGAGCCCGACATCAGCACGAGCGAGCCGTAGACGTCCGGCGCCCGGTACGCGGCGCTGAGCGAGGCGACCGCGCCGAAGCTGGAGCCGAGCAGGCACCGGCCGGAGCGCTGCCCGACGAGCGGTAGCTCCGCCTCCAGCCGGGGCACCAGCTCACGGGTGAGGAACCGCGCGTGCGTGGCCGAGTCGGCGTACTCGGTCAGCCGGTCCTGCGGGTGGACGAACGCCACCACGGTCTCGGCGACGTCGAGGCGGTGGATCAGGTTGTCGAGCACGGTTCTCGCCGCGGCGTACTGCAGGAAGTCGCCGCCGTCGTGCACGAGGAGCAACGGGTAGAGGGCCGTGCGGCGGAAGCGCGCCGGCAGGTACAGGGTGACCCGGCAGTCGCGGCGCAGCGCGCGGCTGCGCACCACCATCTCGGTCAGCTCGCCGGGCCGGGCATCGGGGTCCGGCTCGGTCCAGTCCGGGGTGACGTAGCCGTGCGCGAAGCACACCGACGACGTGCCGACCGGGCTGTAGGACAGCTTCGGGTTGAGCGGGTCGTTGCCGCGCTCGACGTGCTCGCCGCGGCGGACCTCCACCTGGTAGTTGATCCGCGAACCCGCCGGCAGCTCCAGTACCAGGTACCACAGGTCGGTGCCCCACAGCCGGCGCAGCGGCAACCGCTCCGGCAGCCCCACGATCCGCTGCACGAGGAAGACCTCGTCGGCCTCGCCGCGCCACAGGAACGTGCACCGGTCCCCCTCGACGATCGGCACCTCGTGGCGGGCCAGGAACCGGTCGACCGCGGCCGCGTCGGGCCTGCGCTCCTTGAGCCGGTTGATGGCGAGACGCGTCATGTCAGGTCCCCGATCCGGCCGTCCCGCCCGATCACCCGGGTACCGGGCGGCAACACCCGGCTCTCACCGAGGTCGAGCCGCACGCCGTCGTCGAGCACCACACAGCCGGCCGGGGCGGCCCGGCCGGCCAGCTCGGCCATCCGCGTCGTGTCGTCGGTGCGCAGCCGCCTGCGCGCGTGCGGGAGCAGGACGCACCCGGGGATCCAGCCGAGCCCGGCGTCGAGGAACTCCGGGTGCGCCGGACCGTGCGGGACCCGGTCGTGGAACAGCAGGACGCGCTCGGTCAGCGCCATCGCGCCGGCCGACCACGCGATCACCACGGGCGGGGCGCTCACCCCGAAGAGGCGCAGCGCGTGCAGCAGCACCCCCACGTGCCCTCCCGCGACTACGAGCGCGGCCGCCGCGTCCAGGACCCGGCCCACCTCCGCGCGGTGCTCGGCGGCCGCCAGCCGCTCCCCCGGCCGCCACCGCGCCTCGAACGCGGCCCGGGCGGCCCGGACGCGAGCCAGGTGCCGCCCGTCGACGAGCCGGACCGCGGCCTCCGAGTCGGCCCGCGCCGCGTCCCGGATCTCGGCCCGGCTGCCGCCGTGGCGCCCCACCTCACGCAGCCCGTGCAGCGTTCCGTCGAGCTGCACGAGGTACAGCTCCTGCAGCTCGCGCAGCGCGGCGCGGTGCTCCAGCTCGGCGGCCGCGTACTCCGGGTCGCGGGCCAGGACGTCCTGCCAGCGGGCGTGCAGGCCCAGGTTGACGCTGCGGCCCCCGAGCAGCGCGTCGAGCTCGGCGTCGTCCGACTCGCGCTCCTGCCAGCCGGCCGTCACCGTGGCCACCGGCCCGGACAGGTCCAGGGTGCGCACCACGGAGTCCAGCGTCGGCCAGCGCTGTGGCCCGAGGACGACGATCCTCATCGCACCGATGACGACCTCGCTGGCCCGGTCACTGTGCCGATGACGACCTCACAAGCTCGGTCAATGTGCCGATGACGACCTCACAAGCTCGGTCAATGTGCGTGGACGCGCACGGTGCGCCCCACGTCGTCGAGCATCCCGCGCAACGCGTCGTAGTCGGGGTGGCGCATCCGCACGTAGGCGTTGGCCCAGTAGCCCGCCTCGACCGGCTGCGTCGGCGTGCCGAGCGGTGGCAGGTGCGCGTCGATCACCCATTCCGCCAGCCGTGCCTGCGCCTCGTCGACGCCGGAGTAGCCGCTGATGTGCCCGTCGCGCTCGGGACGGAGCGCGACGATCCCGGTGGCGAACCGGCGGGACGGCCGGGTGGCGACGTGCCCGTGCACGACCGCGTTCGCCCACTCCCGGTAGATGTCGATGTCGTTGCCCGCCGAGTAGAGATCCCAGGCCCCGACGCCGGGGGGCCGGCACCCGATCTCGGAGAACCGCAGCCCCTTGGGTCCGAAGAACCACTCCATGTGCGTGGCACTCGTGCCGATGCCGAGTGCGGCGTTGACCCGGGCGCCCAGGTCGCGCAGCTCCTGGTAGTCCGGCGCGGTGTCGACCTGGTTCGTCGAGACGAACTGCGGGGAGATCCACCGCGTGCGCATCGCCTCGAGCACGTTCGGGTAGTAGTGCGAGACGAAGTCCAGCGCGGCGTTCCCGTCCACCGACACGGTGTCGTAGAAGCCCTCGTGGCCCTCGACGAACTCCTCCACCGCGATCGACTCGACGTCCTGGCCGCCGAACCGGCCGAGCGCCTCCTCGAGCCCCGCGCGATCGTCGACGCGCACCGTGTCGAGCGCTCCCGCCCCGGTGCGCGGCTTGAGGATGATCGGGTAGCCGACGCCGTCGACGAACGCGTGCACCTCCGCGGCGGTCGTGACGGCGGCCGAGGCCGCGGTGGGCACGTCTGCGGCGCGCAGCACCTCCTTCATCGAGGGCTTGTCCCGGCAGAGCCATGCCGTGCGCACCGACGTGCCGGGGATCGCGCAGTTCTCCCGGGCCTGCGCGGCGGCGAGCGTGTGCGCCTCGATGGTGGTCTCGAGCCGGTCGACCCACAGCTTGTCCTGGACCCACCGCACGGCGTCGGTCAGCACGCCGGCATCGACCACGGTCGGCACCTGGTGGTAATGGGCCATCCAGCCCTTCAGCTCGTCGTCCAACTGGTCGGCATGGCGCTCCCCCACACCGACCACCGTGGCTCCCACCTGGGCCAACGCGCGCACGAAGTGGCGCTGGGTGGGTGGGAACGCCGGCTCGACATAGACCACGTTCACCTTCGGGAGGGTAGCTTCCGGGGGATGGTGGTCGCTGCTTTCGTCGCACCGTTCCTCATGCCGGCCACCGCACGGTTCGTCTCCGCCGCGGCGCAGCTGCCGGGCGTGCGGCTGGCCGTCATCACCACCGCGCCCGCCGAGCAGGTGCCACCCGAGCTGGCCCGCCACCTCGCGGGCCACTGGCGGGTGGACGACGCGCTCGACCCCCGCCAGATCGCCGAGGCGGCAGCAGGCCTGTCGGCGCAGCTCGGCCGCGTCGAGCGCCTGGTCGGGGCCCTGGAGCAGCTCCAGGTGCCGCTGGCGCACGCCCGGGAGATGCTCGGCCTCCCGGGCATGGACGTCGAGACCGCGCGCAACGTCCGGGACAAGGCACGGATGAAGGAGGTGCTGCGCGCCGCCGGCGTGCCGTGCGCCCGCCACCAGCTGGTCACCGACCCCGGCCACGCACTCGCGTTCGCCGACGCGGTCGGGTTCCCGCTCGTCGCCAAGCCGCCCGCCGGCGCGGGAGCGCAGGCCACCTACCGGCTCGACGACGCCGGGGCGCTGCGCAGCTGGCTCGCCGCCACCCCGCCGCACGCCGACGCACCCGGGCTCCTCGAGGAGTTCCTGGTCGGCGACGAGCACACGTTCGACAGCGTCACGATCGACGGCCGGACGGTGTGGGGCTCGGTGTCGGACTACGTGCCGCCGCCGCTGGACGTGCTGCGCAACCCCTGGATCCAGTGGACCGTGCTGCTGCCGCGCGAGCTGGACGACCCGCGCTACGCCGGCATCGTCGACGTCGGGCCGGCCGCGGTGCGCGCCCTCGGGGTGCGCGACGGGCTGACGCACATGGAGTGGTTCCGCCGCCCGGACGGCTCGGTCGCCGTGTCCGAGGTGGGCGCCCGCCCGCCGGGCGCACAGCTCTCGTCCATGCTGGGGTACGTCCACGGCATGGACTTCTACCGGATGTGGACCGAGCTCGTGATCCTCGACCACTTCGACCCGCCCGAGCGCAAGTATGCGGCCGGCACCGCCTACCTGCGAGGCCAGGGTCGGGGCAGGGTCCACGCCGTGCACGGGGTCGAGGAGGTGCAGCGCCAGATCGGTCACCTCGTCGTGGAGGCGCGGCTGCCCGAGCCGGGGCAGCCGGCGTCGTCGGGCTACGAGGGCGAGGGGTACGTGATCGTCCGCCATCCCGAGACGGACGTGGTGCGCGACGCCCTGCGGCGGATCGTCGACGGGATGCGGGTCGAGCTGGTGGAGGCCCAGTGAGCACCGTGGTCATGTTGTCGCCCGGCTTCCCCGCCGAGATGGCCTACTTCACGCGCGCGCTGGCATCGGTCGGGGCCCGGGTGATCGGGATCGGTGACCAGCCACCCTCCGAGCTGCCCGCGGCGGCCCGCGAGGCGCTGGCGCACTACGAGCACGTCTCGCTCGCCGACGAGGGCGCCGTGTTCGCCGCGTTGCACGGGCTCGCGCACAACGTGCGGTTCGACCAGGTCGAGTGCCTCTGGGAGCCGTACATGATCCTGGCCGCGCGGATCCGGGAGACGTTCGCGCTGCCCGGCATGAGCGTCCTGCAGACGGTTCCGTTCCGGGACAAGGAACGGATGAAGCAGGTACTCGACGCCGCGGGCGTGCGCACTCCTCGACACGCCAGCACCTCGACCGTCGCGGGGGTGTGGAAGGCCGCGGAGCGCATCGGCTACCCGATCATCGTCAAGCCGGTCGCCGGGGCCGGATCGGCCGACACCTACCGCGTCGACTCGTCCACCGAGCTCGCCGACGTGCTGCCGCTGCTGCGGCACGTGCCGGAGGTGAGCGTGGAGGAGTTCGTCGACGGGGAGGAGTTCACCTTCGACACCGTCTGCGCCGACGGGAAGATCCTCTTCGAGAACATCATGTGGTACCGCCCGCGCCCGCTGCAGATGCGGATGCACGAGTGGGTCAGCCCGGTGTCGATCGCGCTGCGCGACCTGTCGGTCCCCGACCTGCAGGGCGGGCGCGAGATGGGCGCCCAGGTCCTCGCCGCGCTCGGGTTCCGCACCGGGTTCACGCACATGGAGTGGTACCGCACGCCCTCCGGTGAGGCGGTGTTCGGCGAGATCGCCGCGCGGCCGCCCGGCGCCCGGGTCGTCGACCTCATGAACTACGCCACCGACGGTGACCTCTACGTCGGATGGGCCGAGGCCGTGCTCCACGGGAGGCTGCGCGCCCCGCTGCAGCGGCGCTACAACGCCGGCACGATCTTCAAGCGCGCGCAGGGCGCGGGCCGGATCACCCGGATCGACGGCCTCGACCCCCTCCGCGCCGCCTACGGCGACGACATCGTGCTCGTCGATCTGCTCCCGGTCGGCGCCGCGCGCCGCGACTGGCGGGCCACCCTGGTCAGCGACGGCTGGGTCGTGGTCCGCCATCACGATCTCGACCGCGTGATCGAGATGACCGAACGCTTCGCCGCCGACCTGCAGCTCTACGCCGGCTGAGCGGCCACCTTCGCGTCCCGCATCCACAGCGCGACGAGGCCGCGGAAGTGGGCGATGAACCGGTCGTGCTCCTCGGACGGATAGGTGCTGCGCACCGTGTCGACGAGCAGCACGTCGAACTCGGGGCTACCGACCCACTCCAGCACGACGTCCGCCACGTGGCTCAGGCGGCTCGCGCAGAAGTCGAGGTAGCGGTCGGTGTCGAAGTAGTCGTCGGCGAGCTTGCGGTACGCGGCGAGCTTCTCCTGGTAGGACAGGTCCTCCCGGTCGGCGATCGCGAAGTAGTTCGCCATGCTCAGGTCGAGGCGCGGTTTGCGCTCCGTCACGAGGCCGAACACCGACCAGCGCACGAGCGCCGTCATCGCCCAGGGGAAGTAGTAGTGCAGCGACGTCAGCGCCACGTCCGGGCACGCGTTGGCGTAGTCGATCGGGTGCACCTCCGACCCCGAAACCAGGTTCTCGCAGGAGTTGAACTCCCACCGGAAGAACGCGTTGATCAACCGGGAGATCGTCACGACCTCGTCCCCGACCTCGGGACTGAGGAACTCGTGGGCCACCTCGTAGCGGTCGTGCATGGGCAGCTCGGGGCGGAACTTCATCACCATCGTCTCCGCGCCGATCGAGAGCGAGCGGGCGAACACGTCATAGCCCTCCACGGCCTTCTGCAGGTGCATCAGCCGCTGCCCGGAGGCGTCGTAGGCGGCGCGCAGGTCGGCCTGGTCGGCGATGCGGGTGACGCCGACCCACGCCCCACCGTCGTAGGGCTTCATGAACAGCGGATAACCCATGCGTTCGGCGATGGCATCGAGGTCGAACGGCTGGTTGTACCGGGAGGCGGTGTAGGCGAACTTGGCGTGCTCGGGCGGGTTCTTGTAGGGCACGAGAACGGTGGCGGGCACCTTGAGCCCGAGCCGCATCATCGCGCAGTACGCGGCGTGCTTCTCCATGGACTGGAACGTGAACGGGCTGTTGAGCAGGTACACGTCGTTCATCAGGGCGATCTTCTTCAGCCACTCCCGCGGGACGTAGTACCAGTACGCGAGCCGGTCGATCACGAGGTCGTAGCGGGGCTTGTCGCGCAGGTCGAACGGCTCGATGGTGATCCGCTCGACGTCGAAGCCGTGCTCCTCACCGGCCCCCGCACGCACCGGCCCCATCCGGCGCACGATCGTCTCGAAGGCCGTGGGCCAGTCCTCCTCGGTGCCGAGCAGCAGTCCGATCAGGTGCCGGTTCATGGCCCTCCTCCGTCGTCGCTCAGGTCATCCGGTGCAGGTGGTGCGCGAGCTGGCGCCGCCACCACGGCCAGTCGTGCGCGGCGTCGTGCCCCCACACGTCCAGCTCGTGCGGTATGCCTCTTCTCGGCGAGCAGGCCGGCGATCCGCCGCGTGCTCGCCTCCGCGCCGGTGGTGTCCTCCCACATGCCCTGCCCGACGACGAGCACGAGACGCACCTGCCCGCGCAGCCACTGCAGGTGGTCGCCGTGCAGGCCGCTGACGTACGCGGTCGGGTTCTGGAAGTAGAAGGCGTCGCCCTGCTCGCCCCACCCGTACAAGGAGCTCATGTCGTAGTTGCCCGAGAGGCAGACCGCCTGCGGGAAGACGTCGCCGCGGCGGAGCGTGAAGTTCGCGGCGTGGAAGGCGCCCATGCTCGGGCCGGTCGTGAGGATCGGGAGCGGCCCGCCGCAGTCCTCGTGGATCCACGGCGCCACCTGGTCGACGATCCAGGACTCGTACGCCCCGTGCCGCCGCGCGCGCTCCTCGAGCGGGATGGTCCGGTTCGACCACGACTGCGCGTCGTAGCTGTCGACGCAGTAGAGCTTGACCCGGCCGGCATCGACGAGGTCACCGACGGCGTCGACCATGCCGTGCGACTCGAAGTCGCCCGCCCGCCCCGCCTCGGCCGGGAACACCAGCACCGGACGTCCCCAGTGGCCGTAGGCGATGACGGTGCCGGAGGAGCCGATCGCAGGCGACCAGAGGTCGATGCTGCGCCGCGTCACCCTTCGGAATCGTAGACCGGGATCGGGGTCTTCGTGGGGCTCGCGACGGCGGACGCCGGTGCCCGATCAGCACTATGGAGCCATACTGCTGTTTCGGGACGTCCTGATCAGCGGTATGGCTCCATAGTGCGCCTCACGCCCGAAGGCACGGGAGGTAGACCAATGACCGGATCGACCTCGCAGGACGACCGGACGTTCGTCATCGTCGGCGCGAGCCTCGCCGGCGCGAAGGCGGCGGAGACGCTGCGCGCCGAGGGGTTCACCGGGCGGGTGATTCTCCTCGGCGAGGAACCCGAGCCGCCGTACGAACGGCCGCCTCTGTCGAAGGGGTACCTGCTGGGCAGCGACGAGCGCGACTCGGCGTTCGTGCACGACCGCACCTGGTACGACAAGCAGAACATCGACCTGCGCACCGGGGTGCGGGCCGAGGCGCTCGATCCCGGGGCGCACGCCGTGACGCTCTCCACCGGGGAGCGGCTGGCCTACGACAAGCTGCTGCTCACCACGGGCTCGGTGATCCGCACGCTCCCGGTGCCCGGCGCCGACCTGGGCGGCGTCCACTACCTGCGCCGGGTCGAGCACTCCGACGCGCTGCGCGGCGTGCTCGTCGATGGCGCCCGGGTGGTCGTCGTCGGTGGGGGTTGGATCGGCCTGGAGGTCGCGGCCGCGGCCCGCACGCACGGCGCCGCCGTCACGCTCGTCGAGATCGACGCGCTGCCGCTGCGCCGGGTGCTCGGCGACGAGGTCGCGCAGGTGTTCGCCGACCTGCACGCCGCACACGGGGTCGACCTGCGGCTCGGCACGGGCATCCGGGAGATCGTCGGCGAGGGTGGCCGCGTCGCTTCGGTCACGCTCGACGACGGCTCGTCCGTGCCCGCCGATGTCGTGGTGGTCGGGATCGGCATCAGCCCGGCCGTCGAGCTGGCGCAGGACGCCGGGCTGGATGTGGACGACGGCGTGCTCGTCGACGCGGCGCTGCGCACGTCCGCCCCGGACGTCTACGCGGCCGGCGACGTGGCCAACGTCGAGAGCCGGCTGCTGCACCGACGGCTGCGGGTCGAGCACTGGTCCAACGCGCTGAACGGCGGCCCGGCCGCGGCCCGTTCCATGCTCGGCCAGGACGTCGTGTACGACCGCGTGCCGTACTTCTTCACCGACCAGTACGACCTCGGCATGGAGTACACGGGCCACGCCGAGCCGGGAAGCTATGACCAGGTGGTGTTCCGCGGCGACGTGGCCGGCCGCGAGTTCATCGCCTTCTGGGTGGCGGACGGGCGCGTGCTGGCCGGGATGAACGTGAACGTCTGGGACGTCGCCGACGACATCGAGCGGCTCGTCCGTTCGGGAGCCCGGATCGACTCCCGCAGGCTCGCCGACCCCGCGGTCCCCTTCGCGGAGCTGTGACGCACGGCCTCATGAGCCGCCGATGAGCGCGCGAGCGTGCGCGCGGGCCGGTCCGGACAGCCGATCGCCGAGGCCGGCGAAGAGCTCCGCCGCCCGCACGCCGTTCCACTCCCTGGGCAGCACCGCGAGCGGGAGGCCGGGATCGGCGTAGGGCAGCTCCCGCCAGTCGGTGACCAGCCCGACGTAGTCGGCGAAGGCCCGCTCGGAGTCCGCCTCGCGCCGGCGCGACCAGTGAGCCCGCACCGGGCCGTGCCGGTCGAGGAACGCGGCGTAGCGCGCGCACAGGGCATCGAGGTCCCACCACTCGCGCACCCGGGCGGGCAGCTCGCCCGATGAGAGGTGATCACCACAATGATCACCGCGGAAGAGCTGCGCGTAGCCGTCGAGCCCGAGCCGGCGCAACGCGTCCACGGCCTCGTCGGCGACGTGCCCCGGCGCGATCCACACCCCGGGCGCCACCGTGCCGAACCCGAGGCCCGCGAGCCGGCTGCGCAGCCGGTGGCGCTTCTCGCGCTCGGTCTCGGGCACGGAGAACACCACCAGCACCCACCCGTCCGCCGCAGTGGCGCGCCGCCGGCCGAAGATCCGGGCGTCCCCGTCGGCGAGGATCTGCCGCGCGGCCGGCGTGAGCGCGTAGCCGGCGCTGCCGGCCCTGCGCTCGGCGGCGAGCAGCCCGCGGCGCTTGAGCCGCGAGATCGACGAGCGGACCGCGGGTTCCTCCACCCCGACCCCGGCCAGGAGCCGCACCAGCGCCGCCACCGACAGCCAGCCACGGTCCTCGCGGGCGTAGAGCCCGTAGAGCGTGACGATCAGCTGCCGGGGCCGGCCGGCGTCGGCCCGTGTGGCGGCAGTGACGGCGGTCACGGGAGCACCATACCTCCCAACCTGCGACCACATCGCGTGGTCTTGACTCCCGTCAGTAAAGCGCCATACTCGGACGCCGGGAGGTTCGCCATGGCCAGCGCCCACACGGACCCGTTCTGCCACCACCACCTGCCACCACGCGATCAGTGGCCCGATCTCGAGTTCGCACTGCCGGAGCTGCAGTACCCGCAGCAGCTCAACGCCGCGCGTGAGCTGCTGGCCGGCCCAGCCGGGGAGCGCCCGTGCGTGCGAGGCGCCGGCATCGCCTGGACCTACGGGGAGCTGCGCCACCACGCCGCCCAGGTGGCGGCCGTGCTCACCGAGGACCTCGGGCTCGTGCCGGGCAACCGGGTGCTCCTGCGTGGGCCGAACGAACCGTGGCAGGTGGCGTGCTGGCTCGGGGTGCTGCTGGCCGGCGGGGTGGCGGTGGCGACCATGCCGATGCTGCGGCGCACCGAGCTCGACACGATCACCGAGCTCGCGCGCCCCACACTCGCGCTCGTCCACCACGACTTCATGGACGACGTGCCACCGGACCTGCGCGCCGTGCCGTACGGGGACGACCACGAGCTGGCTCGGCTGTGCGAGGCACATGACGGCAGCTTCGCCCCGGTCGACACCGCCGCCGACGACGTGGCGATCCTGGGCTTCACCTCCGGCACCACCGGTCGCCCGAAGGCCACGATGCACTTCCACCGCGACCTGCTCGCCATCGCCGACACGTTCTCCCGGCACGTGATCGGCATCCAACCCTCCGACGTGGTGGCCGGCACCCCGCCCATGGCCTTCACGTTCGGGCTCGGCGGACTGGTGGTCTTCCCGCTGCGTGCCGGGGCGAGCATCGTGCTGCTGGACCGCCTGACGCCGCCACGACTGGCCGACGCCGTGGCCGAGCACGGCGTCACCGTGCTCTTCACCGCGCCCACCGCGTACCGGGCGATCCTGGCGGCGGACAAGTCCGACCGGCTCGCAGGCGTGCGTCGGCTGGTCTCGGCCGGCGAGACGTTGCCCGCGAGCGTGTGGCACGCGATGCACGACGCCACCGGTCTGCGGATCATCGACGGCATCGGGTCCACCGAGATGTTGCACGTGTTCATCTCGTCCGCCGACGACGACATCCGCCCCGGCACGACGGGCCGCGCTGTGCCCGGTTACCGGGCCGCCGTGCTCGACGACGACGGCCATCCGGTGCCGGACGGCACGCCGGGCAACCTCGCCGTGAAGGGGCCCACCGGCTGCCGCTACCTGGACGGCGACCGGCAGGCCACGTACGTGCGGCACGGGTGGAACTTCACCGGCGACACCTACGTGCGCGATGCCGACGGCTACTTCACCTATCTCGCCCGCAGCGACGACATGATCGTCTCCTCCGGCTACAACATCTCCGGCCCGGAGGTGGAGCAGGCACTGGTGACGCACCCGGATGTCGTGGACTGCGCCGTGGTGGCCACGCCTGACGAGGAGCGCGGCGCGCTCGTCACCGCGTACGTCGTGCTACGGGCAGGTGCCGTGCCCGACGCGGCGGCGCTGCAGGACCACGTGAAGCAGACGATCGCGCCGTACAAGTACCCGCGCATCGTCGAGTTCGTCACCGAACTGCCACGCACGAGCACGGGCAAGCTGCAGCGTTTCGTACTGCGGGAGCAGGCGGCCGGCGGCGACTGACGCGGACGCCGCTGTGACCGACCTCACATGCCGAGAGGTGGGTCGCGTCCTGGCCGGGCGCAGGCGGAGCGGTCACATCGGAGGAGCATGCGACCGCGGACCGGCTGCGCTGACGATCCGCGGCCGCGGCTCGAGGTGGCCCGCCCGGGGGGCGCCCGGCACCCGGCACTCGTGGTGGCCGCCGGGGCGGGGTCCGGGCGCTGGGCGGGCCGGCGCCTGCGCGAGGCGCCGTGCACCACCTGCCTACGACGCCGCGCGGCCGCGCTGGGCGTCGTGCGAACGACGGGCCATGTCGGCGATGCCGTGGATCACGCAGGGCCACGGGGTGGTGGGCAGGCCCGTGCCCCCCTTGGTGCAGGTACGGCAACGTCCGGCGCGGTCGGGCACGTGCTGCGCGAGCAGCCGCTGCCACACCTCCACCATCGGCGCCAGCTCGTCGGCAACGCGCTGCTGCTCGGGCATGGCGTCGTCGGTGTCGACGGGACGGCCGACGTGTCGCTCGCTGGGACGGTCGTGCTGACGCGGAGCCGGGGCCTCGACGGGGCGGGTCGCCGCCGCGCTGCCCGCACGATCGAGCGCGACCCCACCCACGCGTGCCGTGCCGTGGCTCGCCCCCCAGGAGTAACTCATCGCTCTCCCCCGTTCGCTGCCGACGCCAACCCGGTCGGGTGGCGTTCGTCGCACCTGATCGTGGCCCTCCTAACTTGCATCCGCAAGTGCCAGTGCATGAGCATCTGCACGTGCACCTCGCCTTGACAGAGAACTACGAGACCGTGCGGTGGCGCAAGAGCACGGCGAGCAACCCCAGCGGAAACTGCGTCGAACTAGCAGAACTCGCAGGTGGAGACGTCGCGCTGCGCAACTCACGCTTCCCGGCGGGCCCCGTGCTCGTCGGCACCCGGGCGGCGGTCGCCGCATTCGTGCGGGCCGCACGGAACGGCGAGTTCGACGACCTGGCCTGCTGAACGAGCATTTGCGCACGCTTGCCGTACGTGCCGATGCACGGCAGAGTGAGAGTGCTCACTACAGTGCGCATGCACGCGAACACTTCCAAGACACACTCCCGGGGGAGTCCTGATGATCGTCGTGCCCGACGACGCGGAGGCCGGGTCCATCGACCAGTCCGCTCTCGACCGTGCCGGCAGTCCCGCTCCGAAGGGAACCCCGACGGGCCCCACCGTGCTCCGCATCGGGCTCGGCGGGGCGCTGCGGCGCAGGCGTGAGGCTGCCGGTGTCACCAGGGAACAGGCGGGCGAATCGATCCGCGCCTCGCCCGCGAAGATCAGCCGGCTCGAGCTGGGCCGCGTCGGGTTCAAGGAACGCGACGTGGCCGACCTGCTCACCTGCTACGGGATCCGCGACGCCGCCGAGCGCGAGCAGTTCCTCGACCTGGCCCGGCAGGCCAACACGCCCGGCTGGTGGCACCGCTACTCCGACCTGCTGCCGAGCTGGTTCGAGACCTACCTCGGGCTCGAGCAGGCCTCGTCGGTGATCCGGAACTACGAGCTCCAGTTCGTGCCGGGGCTGCTGCAGACGCGCGACTACGCGCGCGCCGTCACCATGCTCGGCCACACCGACCCGGTGGAGGTCGAGCGCCGCGTCGAGCTGCGGCTGCAGCGCCAGGCACTGCTCACCGGCCCCAACGCGCCCACGCTGTGGGCGGTCGTCGACGAGGCGGCCCTGCGGCGCTCGATGCTGGGCCCCGAGCAGAGTCGTGCCCAGATCACCCACCTGATCGAGATGAACGAGCTGCCCAACATCTCGCTGCAGGTGGCGCCGTTCTCCTACGGCGGCCACGCCGCGGCCGGCGGGCCGTTCGCGATCCTGCGCTTCGCCGAGCCGGACCTGCCCGACATCGTCTACCTGGAGCAGCTCACCAGCGCGCTCTACCTGGACAAGCGCTCCGACGTCGAGCACTACGCCGCGGTCATGGATCGGCTGTGCGCGCAGGTGGAGCAGCCGGACCGCACGGAGGCGATCCTCACCGGCATCCGCGCCGAGATCTAGCACCCACCAGGGAGAGCCAGATCAGGCGCAAGTTGCCGTCGCCGCTGCCGCAGCGGCACGGGCTCGACCCCGTGCGGCTGCGGACACCGGCCGAAACCCTCGACGGTCCGCGGTGGGCCACCATGCGCGACCACCTGGTCGAGCGGCTGCCCCGCGTCGACCCGGCGCGGATCGACGCCATGCTCCGCGCCGAAGGCATCGTCGACCGCCACGGGCCGATCACGCCGGACTCACCGTTCGTGCCGGAAGAGTTCCTGTGGTTCCACCGGGATCTGCCCGACGAGGTCCGGGTGCCCTTCGAGATCGGCATCGTGCACCGCGACGACGACCTGGTCGTCGTCGACAAGCCGCACTTCCTGGCCACGATCCCGCGCGGGAAGCACATCCTCGAGACCGCGCTCGTGCGCCTGCGCCAGGAGCTGGAGCTGCCGGCGCTCTCCCCTGCCCACCGGCTGGACCGGTCCACCGCGGGCCTGCTCATGTTCGTGGTGCGCCGCGAGCGGCGCGGCGCCTACCAGACGCTGTTCCGCGACCGGCGCGTCCGCAAGACCTACGAAGCGATCGCCCGCCACGACCCGGCCCTCTCCCTGCCCCGCACGGTGGAGAGCCGGATCGTCAAGGACCGCGGCGTGATCCGCGCGTACGAGGAGCCGGGCCCGGTCAACGCCGTCACGCACGTCGAGCTGCTCGCCCACCGGGCGGGTCTCGCCCGCTACCGGCTCGTGCCCGAGACCGGTCGCACCCACCAGCTCCGGGTGCACATGAACGGGCTCGGCCTCCCCCTCCTCGGCGACGACTTCTTCCCCGACCTCACCGAGAAGCCGCTCGACGACTTCCGCCGGCCCCTGCAGCTGCTCGCCTCCACCCTGGAGTTCCGCGACCCGTTCAGCGGAACGTTGCGCCGGTTCACCACGCGCCTGCAGCTGCAGGCATGGACGTCATACGACGAGTGGGTCGAGGGCTGACACCATCATCGAAAACGGAAGGACGACCTTGACCGCGACCCAGGCCAGCACGGCCACCGCCGCACTCCAGTTCCCGCAGGGGTTCCTGTGGGGTTCGGCCACCGCCGCCTACCAGATCGAGGGGGCCGTGGCGGAGGGCGGGCGCACGCCGTCGATCTGGGACACGTTCTCGCACACGCCGGGGCGGGTCACCGACGGCGACACCGGGGACGTCGCCGTCGACCACTACCACCGGTTCCGCGACGACGTCGCCCTGATGGCCGAGCTCGGGCTCACCTCGTACCGGTTCTCGGTCTCCTGGCCGCGGATCACCCCCGGGGTCACCCCCGACGAGCTCGGTCCGGCCAACGCCGAGGGGCTCGCCTTCTACTCCGACCTGGTGGACGAGCTGCTCGCACACGAGATCAGCCCGTCGGTCACGCTCTACCACTGGGATCTCCCGCAGGCACTCGAGGACGCCGGCGGCTGGACGGCGCGGCGCACGGCGGAGCGGTTCGGCGAGTACGCGGAGGTCGTGGCCGCGGCGCTGGGAGACCGGGTGCCCCTGTTCATCACGCTGAACGAACCCTGGTGCAGCGCGTACCTCGGGTACGCCAGCGGCGTGCACGCTCCCGGCCGCACCGACGACGCGGCGGCGCTCGCCGCCGTCCACCACCTCAACCTGGCCCACGGGCTGGCGACGGCGGCGATCCGCCGGGCCGCGCCGGCCAGCCGGGTGGCGATCACTCTGAACCTCGGGTGGGTGCGCCCCGAGCAGCCCGCCTCGGAGCTGGACGCCGAGGCGGCCCGCCGCGTCGACGGCCTGCAGAACCGCGTGTTCCTCGACCCGGTGCTCCGCGGGCGCTACCCGGCGGACGTCCAGGCCGACACGGCGGGCGTGACGGACTGGTCGTTCGTGCAGGACGGCGACCTCGAGGTGATCTCGGCCCCGATCGACGCCCTCGGCGTCAACTACTACTCCCCCACCACGGTGCGGCACTGGACGCGGGAGCACCCCAAGGAGAGCGCCGACGGCCACGGCGACGGCGCCGCCACCCCGTGGATCGCCTGCGACGACGTCGAGTTCCCGATCCAGCACGGCCCCAAGACCGACATGGGGTGGGGCATCGACCCGCGCGGGCTCACCGAGCTGCTGCTCCGGGTGGCGCGGGAGTCTCCCGGGCTCGAGCTGCTGGTCACCGAGAACGGCGCCGCCTTCCCCGACGTGGTCGAGCCCGACGGTCGGATCGTCGACACGGCGCGCATCGAGTACCTGCGCGACCACCTCGCGGCGGTGCACGCGGCGATCGAGGCCGGCGCCCCGGTCACCGGGTACTACGTGTGGTCGTTGCTGGACAACTTCGAATGGGCCTACGGCTATGCCAAGAGGTTCGGGATCGTGCACGTCGACTACACGACACAGGTGCGCACCCCGAAGGGCAGCGCCCGCTTCTTCGCCGAGGTGATCAGGCGGGGCGCCGTGCCGCGGTAGCCCGAGGCGACCTGCGGACGCGCAGGCGCCGACCGGCCGGCCACGGCGCACGGGACCCATGTCCGCCGCCCGGAACCAGCCCGCGCGAAACACTGGGGCGCGCAAGAACGACTCTTCCACGGGACACCCTGGGCGCGACGGCGGCCGGGGTAGTCTTGCCGCCGGTTGCCCGGCCGGCACCACTCACAGAAACGGAGGTCGGGGTGCGGCTCGGAGACGAGAACGATCTCCCCGACGGGGGTGGCGCCGAGAACCGCGGTTCCCTTCCCCAGGACGCAGACCATCCCCTCGACGTTGCGGCGCTGCGCTCCGACGACGACTTCGTCGAGCGGCTCGCCGCTGGTCTGGTCGCCCCGCGCGGCACGCCGGCCGCCCGGGGCACCGAGGACGAGCTCGTCGCGATGCTCGCCGCCTGGGTCGCCGAGGTCCGACCCGAGGCCGTCGCCACGGGGGCCGCGGCCACCACCGGCGTCATCAGCGGACCCGCGCCCGACGTCTCCGGTGCTGACGAGACCGGCGTCGAGGAGCCTGGCGCCGAGGAGCCCGACAGGCCCGGGGAGCCCACCGCCGTCACACCGCTCCGGCCCGGCCGGCACCGGGCCATCACGCCCTACGCCCGGCGGCTCGGGGTCGCCGCCGCCCTCGTCGCGCTCGCCACGTCAGGCGTCGCGGTCGGCGCCTCGGACGCCGAGCCCGGTAACGTCCTGTGGCCCGTCTCGAAGGTGTTCTACGCCGAGCGCGCACGATCGGTCGAAGCCGCCATCGCGGTGAACGATCACCTCCAGCAGGCGCGCACGGCGCTGCGCGAGGGCCGCCACGACGAGGCCACCCGGCAGGTCGACGCCGCGGCCGCCGGCCTGTCGGACGTCCGGCTCGCCGAGGGCCACGACGACCTCGCCCGCGCACAGCAGCAGATCCTCGAGTCGATCGACCAATCTCCTGACCGCGACCCGAACGCGCCCACCGCCCCCGACGCACCGGGCGGCCGGCCGACCGACACCCCGGCGGACGAGAGCATCCTCGCCGCACCGCCCGTCCGCGGGCAGGACGAGGGCGGCGCTCCCGGCGCTCCCGGGTCGCCCGGCGAGCAGGGGCAGTCCGGTCCGGCATCCGGTTCGGAGCCCGCCGGTCCCGACAGCTCAGCGCAGGCCGCCGGGCCGCAGGAACCCGCGGGCCCGGCCACGGGCACCGGCGACAACACCGGCCAGGGCACCGCACCGAGCGGCGAGGCCCAGACCCCCGCCGAGCCGCAGACCCAGCCGCAGACCGACCCGGAGCCCGCCGATCCCCCGGCCGGGTCAGGTTCGGACAGCAGCTCCAGCCCCGAGCCCAGCGGATCCGACGACGAACCGAGCGCTCCATCCGGCGACGACCCGGCCACCGACTCGGAGGAGCCGGGCAGCGGCGGGCCGTCGTCCCAGTCGGGCGGCGACACCGACGAGGAGTCCGCACCCGACCCGGCCGACGACGGCGAGCCGGCACCTCCTGCCGACGACTCCGAGGCGGCGCCCGACGACGAGGCGGTCCCGCCGGCCGACGACACCGCACCCGCACCACCCGCCGGCGACACCGAACCCGCGCCCCCGACCGACGACGTTCAACCCGCACCCCCTGCCGGCGACACCCCACCGGCCCCGCCCGCCGATGGCACCGAGCCCGCACCGCCCGTGGGCGACATCCCACCCGCGCCGCCCGCCGGTGACACCGAACCCGCACCACCCGCCGTCGATGAGGCGCCGGGCGACCAGCCTCCGGCCGTCGAGGCCGTCCCGGCTCCCCCCGGCAGCGAGCCGGCAGACAGCGAGCCGGCAGACAGCGACCCCGCAGACAGCGACCCCGCCGGCGAGCCGGCCCCGGCCGAGCCGGCTCCGGCCACGGGCGAGGAGAGCGACAGCACCGGTCCGGCCACCGACGACACGGCTCCGGAACCCCCGGCCGCCGACGAACCCGCCACCGACGAACCCGCCACCGACGACGCGGCCGAGGAGGCGGCGGATGACGCTGCCGCGGATGCTGCCGAGGATTCCGCAGGCGACTCCGAGGAGTCCGGCGAGAGCGACGCCGACAGTGACGCCGACAGTAACGCCGACAGTGACGCCGACAGCGACTCCGGCAGCTCCGCCACCGACGGATCGGATACGTCCAGCTCCGACGACAGCGACTCCGACGGCGGCGACAGCAGCTCGGGCACGGCCGGCGACTCCGACACCGACGGCGGCGACCAGTCGTCCGACTCCGACCAGTCCGACAACGACCAGTCCGACAACGACCAGTCCGACAACGATTCCGACTCCGACTCCGATGAGGCGAAGTCGAACGACGACGAGTCCGACAGCGACGCGTCCGACAGCGACGACAAGGACAGGTCCGACGACTCGAGCGACTCCGACGACTCGAGTGACAGCTCGTCGAGTGACAGCGACTCGGGTGACAGCGATTCCGGTGACAGCGATTCCGGTGACAGCGACTCGGCTGACAGCGACTCCGGTGACAGCGACTCCGGTGACAGCGACTCGGCTGACAGCGACTCCGGTGACAGCGACTCGGACTCCGGAGGCGACTCCGTGCTCTCCGACGTCACCGATGCCGTCAAGTCCATCACCGGCATGCTGACCGGCAACTGACCGGGCGCGCTCGCGGTTCAGCGCGCTCGGCGTCGAGGCGACCCCGGTGTGCCGGTCATCCCGGCTCCTCGGGTCGCCGGCGCGAGACCGCGACGAGCACCGCGCTCTCCTCACCCTCGTTGCGCAGGGTTCGCACTCCCATCCCGGTGAGCCAGAGAACGTCGCCGGTCCCGAAGACCCGGCGGCCGCCGGCGTGGCACTCCACCACCACGGCCCCGCACTCGACGACGACCAGCGCCTCGCGCCAGTCCTCCTCGTCGTAGGGCCGGGTGCTGCCCGGCGGGATCGCCACGGTGCGGGATCGGAACGACGGGCCGAGCGGCCGGCCGAGGAACGTGATCGGTTCAGCGTCCACGACGGGCCCCGCTACCGGCTGACCGGAAGACCGAGCAGGTCGAAGATGGGGAAGGCCGGCGTGTGCTCGAACGACACGACGTCGGTGATCAACCCACCCTCGACCCGCAGCACGTCCACCGAGAAGGCCCGGAACGCCGTCTCGCCGGGCCGCCGTATGTATCCCGCCGCGGTCGGCTGGCGGTTCATCCAGACCGGCACCAAGCGGAACTCGCCGATGGCCGCCGGTCCGGCCAGCGCGGGAGCCCAGGACTCGACGATCGGGTCGCGGCCGCGGATCACGTCGGGTTCGGGCGGCATCGAGAAGACGGCGTCCTCGCGCAGCAGCGAGGCGAGCGCGGGCATGTCGGCGCGCTCGCACGCGTCCATGAACTGGTGCAGGACGGAGCGCTCCTCGTCGGTCGGTCCGGCCGCCGACCACTCCGAGCGGTGCTGCGGCAGGTGCTCGCGCAGCGTGGCCCGCGCCCGCTGCAGTGCGCTGTTCACCGAGGCGACGCTCGCCTCGAGGACGGCGGCGCTCTCCACGGCCGACCAGCCGAGGACGTCCCGCAGCATCAGCACCGCCCGCTGCCGCGGCGGCAGGTGCTGCACGGCCACGAGGAAAGCCAGCTCGATCGTCTCGCGGGCCACCACCGCGGCGTGCGGCTCGGCATCCGGAGGCGCGGCCTGCTCGAGGAGCCGGTCCGGGAACGGCTGCAGCCAGGTGACCTCCCCGACCCCGCCGGCCGGACGCCGGGGGTGGCGCTCCAGATGGTCGAGGCAGACGTTGGTGGCGATGCGGTAGAGCCACGCCCGGAACGTCGAACGCCTCGCGTAGGTATCACGGCGGCGCCAGGCCCGTAGCAGGGCCTCCTGCACCATGTCCTCGGCGTCGGTGAACGAGCCCAGCATCCGGTAGCAGTGCACGTGCAGCTCCCGCCGGTGCGGCTCGGTGATCGCTGCGAACGCCGTCTGGTCACCGGCCTGGGCCGCGGCCAGGACCGCCTCGGACGTCCCGGAATCCTTCACTGCCGTCATGGTGGTTGAGACCGGCACGCCGCCGGAAACTCATCGGCGGCCGGGCTCGGTCTCGTCCAGATGCAGCCGCAGCATCGCCGCCGACGCCCATGCCGGCGGGCGGCCACGCAGCGAGACCAGCACCATCGTCGCGAACGCGAGCGGCACCGACCACAGCGCGGGCTGACCCAGGAGGATCCCGGCCACTCCCGGCGGGGCGCCCAGGAAGAGGTCGACCGCGATCACCCCCGCCGACGCGAGCAGACCGGTGACCATCCCGACGATCGCGCCGGTGGCGGTGAGCCGCGGCCACCAGATGCCGAGCACGAGCAGCGGGCAGAAGGTGGAGGCGGCCACCGCGAACGCCGAGGTCACCAGCACGCCGACGTCGAGGCGGGCCGCGGGGAGGGCGAGCAGGACCACGGCGAGCGCCGCGACGATGGGGGTGAACCGCAGCCGGCGCAGAGTGCCCGGCACGAGGTCGTGGGACAGGGCGCCGGACACGGCGAGCAGCAGCCCGAGTGACGTCGCCAGGAACGCCGCGAAGGCTCCCGCGGTGAGGAGCGCGGTGAAGAGCGTGCCCGCGATGCCGCCGTCCACCCGCGCCGGGAGCGCGACGACCACGGTGTCGGTGCCGCCGGAGAGGTACAGCTCCGGCAGCAGCACCGCGCCGAGCAGGCCGTAGACCCCCGGGAACAGGTAGAACACGCCCAGCATCGCCACGGTGATCGCGGCCGTGCGGCGGGCGCCACGACCGTCCGGGCTGGTGTGGAAGCGGATGAGGATGTGCGGCAGGCCCATCGTGCCGAGCACAGTGGCCACCAGTACCGACCAGGTGGCGAGCAGCGGGTGGCCGCCGGGGTCGAGCAGTGGGCGCGCCCAGTCGGGGCCGCCCGGTGGTCCGGCGCCGACGTGCGGCACGGCGGTCCCGGCGGCGAACTCCCAGGTCTGCCCCGCGTCCACCGCGTACTCGCCCGGTGCCAGCACCTCGTCGGCTCCCCCGGCCGTCCGCACGTGGGTCGGCTCGGTGACGGTGAGCGTGGTGTCGAGCCGGAACTGCACCGGGGTGGTCTCGTCGAACCGGCTGAACTCCACCGGGGTCAGGGCGTCGCGGCGGGTGTCCGGCGTGACCTGCAGCACGAGCCAGACCGCCGGCACGATGAACAGCACGAGCTTCAGCACGAACTGGAACGCCTGCACGTACGTGGCCGCCCGCATCCCGCCGAGCGCGAGCGTGACGCTGACGGCGGCGCCGGCGATCACCACGCCCACCCAGTACGGGCTGCCGCTCACCACGCCCAGCACCTGCCCGGCCGCGGTGAACTGCGGCACCAGGTAGAGGCACCCGATCACCAGCACGACCGCCGCCGACAGCTTGCGCAGGGCGGGCGACCCGAGCCGGGCCTCGGCGAAATCGGGCACGGTGAGCGCGCCGGTGCGGCGCATCGGCGCGGCGACGAGCGCGAGCATCGCGACGTAGCCCGCGGCGAAGCCGACCGCGTACCAGAGCGAGCCGACGCCGTCCTTGACGACGAGGCCCGCGATGCCGAGGAACGACGCCGCCGACAGGTACTCACCGGACACGGCGGCCGCGTTGACCGTCGGGGAGATCCGCCGCGATGCCACCAGGAAGTCCGACGTGGTGCGCATGGCCGCCACCCCGCGCGCACCGATCAGCAGCGTGATCAGCAACACCGGGACGATCGCGAGGATCACCGGACCGCCCGGCGCAGCTCCACGCGGGAGCGTTCGGCCCGCTCGGCCTTGCGCAGCTGCCACCCGGCCAGGAGCGCCATCAGCGGGAACGGCAGCACCGCCACGGCCAGCCACGAGACCGGGATCCCGCCCAGCCGCACCGTGTCGAGCACAGGTGCGCCGGCGAGTACCAGCGGCAGTCCCAGCAGCAGCGCGCCGAGCAGGCCCAGCACCGTGAGGGCGTAGCGCAGCTGACGGTGGTGGATCCGGCGGGCACGCTCGGCGTCGGCCGGGGCGAGATGCGGCGGCGCTGCGGGCGCGCCGCTACGCCGGCCGGCCAGGGCCACCCGGGTCTGCGGGCTCGTCACCGCCACGCGGCGCTGCTGCCTCATCGTCGCTGATTCACCGGGCCCGCTGGTCCGGTGGTTCGAACGCCCCTCGCGTGGCCGCCTCCAGGAGATGCTCGCGCAGCTCGCGGGCGTGCCGGCGGCTCACGGGTACGTCTCCGACATCGGTGTGGGCGAGCAGCCCGCCGGACAGGTCGCTGCGCAGCTCGCGAACCGCGGGCACGGCGAGCAGGTAGCTGCGGTGCACGCGGCTGAAGCCGGCGTGCTGCCAGTGCTCCTCGAGCCGCGAGATCGGGATCCGCACGAGGTGCGCACCGGTCGGGGTGTGCAGCCGCACGTAGTCGCCCTGCGCCTCGACGTAGCGCACGTCGTCGCGCCGCACGAAGCGCGTGCGCCCCGCGAGCTCGACCGGCACCGCGGCAAGCGCGTCGACCGGGGCCGGGGTGGGGGTGGCGTCGGCCGCACCGAACCGCCGCACCCGCGCGAGCGCCGCGGCGAGGCGTTCCGCGCTCACCGGCTTGAGCAGGTAGTCGAGCGCGCCGATCCCGTACGCCGACGCCGCGTGCTCCTCGTACGCGGTGACGAACACGACCACCGGCGGGTCGGTCATCCGGGCGAGCAACGCTCCCAGCTCGAGCCCGTTCATGCCGGGCATGGAGATGTCCAGGAACACCGCGTCGAGCGGGCCGGCCTGGATGAGCCGCAGCGCGGTGATCGGGTCACCCGCCTCGGCCACCTCGCCGACGTCGGGCGACTCCCGCAGCAACCGGCTGAGCTCCACCAACGCCGGCGCGACGTCGTCGACGGCGAGCACCCGCATGAGGCGGGTCATGACACCACCACTCCCGGTTGGAACCGCGGCAGCCGCAACAGCACCCGGGTGCCCGCGCCCTCCCCGGTCTCGATCACGAGCCCGTACCCCGGCCCGAACACCGTACGCAGCCTGCGGTCGACGTTGACCAGGCCCATGCTCCCCGGCGAGCCTCGACCGGCGAGCACCGCCGCCGCGTACTCCGGGTCCATGCCGGGCCCGTCGTCCTCCACGGCGATCACGCACTCGGTTCCGTCGGCCTCACCGCTGACCTGCACCAGGCCGCTGCCCCCCGTCAGCTCGACGCCGTGCCGGACGGCGTTCTCCACCAGCGGCTGCAGCGCGAGGTAGGGCAGCGCGACGGGCAGGATCTCCGGGGCGATGCGCACCTGCACCTTCAGCCGCTCCCCGAGCACCGCCCTGGCCAGCGCGAGGTAGGCCTCGATCGCCTGGAACTCGCCGGACACGGTGGTGTAGTCGCCGTGGCGGGCCAGGCTGTGGCGGGTGTACTCGGCGAAGTCGAGCATGAGGTCGCGCGCCCGTTCCGGGTCGGACTTCACGAACGACGCGATCGCGGTGAGGCTGTTGTAGACGAAGTGCGGCGAGATCTCCGCGCGGAGCGCCCGCAGCTCGGCCTGCTCGGCCGCGGCCGCGGTCTCCTCCAGCCGGGCACGTTCGAGCGCGTCCTCCACCCAGAGCGCCGCCTCGCGCGCGGCGGCGGCCGCCACCGGCCCTACGACCACGAGCACGCCTGCCAGCTCGTCGCGGGCGTGCACCGGCAGCGCGACGATCCCGCGGGCACCGGCCCGGGCGTCGCTGCCGAGCACCGTCTCGGCGAGGGCCTCGGCACCCGCGGGCGGCCGTCCGGACCACGCCAGCCCGCCGTGCAGGCCGCCGATCCCCACCGCGTCCGCACCGAGCAGCCGGCGCAGCCCGCGCGCAGCCCCGGCCACGTCGGGGCCACCGAGCCCGCCCCGCACGTCGGCGGCAACCCGCCGAGCCTCCGCCAGAGTGGCCATCGCCTCCGCCCCGTTGCGTCCCCGGCCCCACCTGCGGCGGGAATCCTCTGGCGCGCGATCCGCGTCCACTGCCACCATCGCCGCCTCCGTCGCCGAACAGAGCGACGTTAGGTCACCACAGCCGCCGGAGCCAACGAAGAGTCGAGACGGGACGGAATCGATATCGGAGATCAGGGAGGACCGCACCGAGTCGGTGATCATCCCGGGCGACCCGTCCCTAGCGTCCCCCGTCCAGCAACCGGTTGAGGGCGGGCGCGACGTCGCGGTGGGTCGCCACCGGGGCGAGGCGGCCGCGCCCCAGCCGGGCCAGGTCGGCGGCGAGCGGGGCGTCGTGCTCGCCGTCGGTCTCGAGCAGGACGTGCAGGCGGGGGAACCTGCGGGCGACGAGCCGCGGGTCGGGGCCGGCGTTGTGCACGGCGTCGGAGAGCAGCACGGCGGTCCGGTGACGGGCGGGCGAGCGGCGCAGCTCGGCGTGGGCCACGGCGAGCGCGAAGCCGACGTTGGTGAGCCCGCGCGCCGGGATGCGCAGCAGCTGCTCCAGCAGCCTCCCGGCGGGGACGTGCGCGTCGAGGGGCGCGAGCAGGGCGGCGTCGGACCAGAACGCCACGAGCGCGAGCCGGTCGCCGCGGGCGAGCGCCTCGGCCGACAGGGCCGCCACCGTCGCGGCCGCGACACGCACCTTCTCCCCCTTCATCGAGCCGGACACGTCCACCACGAGCACGACGTCGTGGCGGGTGCGCATCCGCTCGCGCACCACGACATCGGTCTCCTCGGGCACGGGCCGCTCGGTGAGCACCTCGATGGTGCGGTCGAGGTCGATGTCGTCGGAGCGGTAGCTGTAGGGCACGGAGGCGAGCCGTCCGGCGCCGCGCTCGGCGCGGTGCTCGCGGGATCGGCGGCGCAGGGCGAGCCGCCGCCCGATCCGCTGGGCCATCGCCGCGACCTCGCGATCCGGCGCCCGGTCCTCCAGCAGCTCGCCGATGTCGCGCAGCGCGGCGGGCTGGCCGGTGACGAGCACGCCCTGGCCGCCGGCCGGCCCGGCGACGTCCTGGTCGCCCCGCCGGGCGGCGCCGCCGCGCACGAGCGGGGTGCCCGCTCCGGAGTGGAACAGCGCGGGTGCCGCCGTGAGTTCCTTGGGTCGGCGGCGCAGCGGGGCCAGGCCCGGCGGGCGGGTCCCGGAGCCGGGCAGCCGGACGGCGTTGTCGACCTCTACCCGGTGGCGACCCGGCGCCGCACGTCGGGGCGCGAGAAAAAACGGTCCTCCCAGATCCGGGTGATCACCTCCTCCGGGGTGGCGTCGCTCGTCTCGTCCACGCCGATCCGCCCCGAGAGCGCGAGCAGCGCGGCATCGAGCACCAGCCGAGGCCGGTCGCCGGCGTAGCTACCCAGCTCGGCGAGCTCCACCGCGACCGCGACGAGGTCGATGGCGCCGCGCACGCTGGACCCACGCCGCAGCTCGGGGTGGCCGCGGGTCGCCCGGGTGATCGCCACGGCGTCGGCGACGAGCGTCCCGTCGGCGCTGCCGGTGCGGGCCACGACGATGGCCTGCTCGTCGGGCTCGTCCTGGTAGCCGACGGCGAGCCGGCACCACCGGTCGTAGACGGAGTCGGAGATCCGCGCGGTGCCGACGTCGTCGAACGGGTTCATCGACCCGAGCACCCGGAACGTGGGCAGCGCCGTGATCATCCCGACGCGCGGGACCGCCACCTCCCGCTCGGCCATCGCGGCGAGCAGCACGTTGAGGGTGTCCTCCGGCGCGCGGTTGAGCTCCTCGATGTAGAGGAACCCGCCGTCCTGCATCGCCGACACGAGCGGGCCCGGCACGAAGTTGTCCGCGGAGTAGTCCTCCCGCAGCACCCGGGCCGGGTTGTGGTGCCCGACCAGCCGCGCCGGCGTGAGCTCGGCGTTGCCCTCGACGAGGACGAACGGCACGCCCCAGCTCGCCGTGATCGCCCGCAGGATCGTCGACTTCGACGTGCCCGGCGGGCCTTCGAGGAGGATGTCGCGGCCCGCCGACACGGCGGCCAGCACGAGGTCCAGCTCGCGGCGCCGGCCCACGATCCCCGCGGCGATCTCGTCGCGGCGGGCCGCGGTCGTCACTTCTGCAGCATCCCGGCGTCGACCGGCAGCGACACCCCGGTGACGTAGCGGGCCTCGTCGGACGCGAGCCAGACGATGGCGTTGGAGATGTCGACGGCCTCGACCATCTCGACCGGCAGCAGGTTCGTCATGTTGTCCTGCCCGCCCTCGGTCTCCAGGAACTGCGCCGTGTAGTCGTTGACCACCATCGGCGTGTTGACGCCCGTCGGGTGCACGGTGTTGACGCGGATCGAGTGCTGGGCGAGCTCCACCGCGAGCGTGCGCATCAGCCCGACCACCCCGTGCTTCGCCGACACGTAGTGGCCGATCCCGGCCATGCCCTTCACGCCTGCCGTGGAGCTGGTGAGCACGATGCACCCGCCGTTGCCGGCCTCGATCATCGCCGGCACCGCGGCCCGCACGGTCTTCCACACCCCGGTGAGGTTCACCGCGAGCATCTCGTCCCACTGCTCGTCGGTGAGCGACCAGGCGTTCTCCGCGAACGTCACGATGCCGGCGTTGGCGGACACCACGTCGAGGCGCCCGAACTCGCGCACGCCCTCGTCCACCACTGCCTGTACCGCCGCGGTGTCCCGCACGTCGGCCTCGCGGGCGACGATCCGCCGGTCGAGGTCCTCGACCAGCTTGACCGTCTCCGCGAGGTCGTCGGGCGAGGCCAGCGGGTAGGGCACCGTGCCGAACTGCCGGCACGCGTCGAACGCGATGATGTCCGCGCCCTCCTGCGCCAGCCGCACCGCGTGCGAGCGCCCCTGCCCGCGCGCTGCACCCGACACGAGCGCGACCTTGCCCTCGAGACGTCCTGCCATGGTCTCTCCTCCCTAACCGACGTTCTGGGCGTTCTGCCCGGCGGCGACCGCGATGGTCTCGCCGGTGATGTAGCGGGCCTCGTCGGAGCACAGGAACGCCATCGCGTTCGAGATGTCGCTCGGCTCCACCCACGGCACGGGGATCGCGTTGAGGCCCTGGAAACCGGGTGCGGCGTCCTCGCGCGTCGGGTTCTCCTTGTCCGGCACGAACAGCCGGTACGCGGCCTCGTTCTGGATCATGGTGGTGTCCATGCCGGTCGGGCAGACCGCGTTCACCGTGATCCCGTTCGCGGCGACCTCCTGGGCCACCGACTTGACCAGCCCGATCACGCCCCACTTCGCCGCGCAGTAGTGCCCGACGTTGGGGAAGCCCATCTTCCCGGCCATCGACGACGTGGCGACGATGCGGTCGTACGGCCCTGTCCCCGGGCACCGCCGGTGATCAGCACGACCTTGCCGTCGAACCTGCTCACCGCACGGCCGGCGCTTCGCAGGCGCCGTGACATGATTCGCTCGCAAGCTCGCTCATCGCTCCTCCTCGAGCCTCGGTACCGCGACCTTCAGCGGGCCAGGGCGCCTCCGTCGACCGCCAGGCAGTGGCCGGTGACGTGCCGGGCCGCGTCGCTGAGCAGCCACAGCAGCGCACCGGTGACCTCGCCGGGCGTGATCACCTCCATCAGCAGCTGGTCGTGGAGCCAGCGCTTGTGCACGTCCGCCGGCGTGAGACCGAGCTCGTCGGCCAGCCCGGCGAGCATCGGCGAGTCGACGGCGCCGGGCAGGATCGCGTTGACCGTGACGTTCGCCCCGGCCAGCTCGATCGCCATCGCCCGGGTGAGCCCCACGACGCCGTGCTTCGCCGCCACGTAGTGCGCGAACTCCGGCAGGGCGCGCACCCCGCCGGTGGAGGCGATGTTCACGATGCGCCCGCGCGGCGAGCGGCGCAGGAGCCCGACGGCGGCGGTGGTGGTGCGCCAGACCCCGGACAGGTTGGTGTCGACGACGGCCGTCCACTGCTCCTCGGACACCTCCCAGAACGGCGCGCTCGTCACGACGGCGGCGTTGTTGACCAGCACGTCGAGCTGCCCGAACGTCTCCTCGACCGCCGCCACGGCCGCGGCGACCCCGGCCGCGTCCCGCACGTCCGCCACCAGGGGCAACGCCCGGCGGCCCATGTCCTCGACGGCGGTCACCACGGCGTCCAGCTCGGCGCGGGTGGCGAGCGGGTAGCTCGGGACGTCGAGGTCCCGGCAGACGTCGAGGGCGGCGATGTCGGCCCCGGACGCGGCGAGCGCCAGGCAGTGGGAGCGCCCCTGGCCGCGGCCGGCGCCGGTGACGAGCGCGACCTGCCCGGTGAGGTCGGGGAGCACCGCGCTGCGCGGATCGAGCACGGCACCCCCTCGAAACCATCCAGAACCGGCGGAACCGTCGGAATCCGATGCAGATGAGGGGCGGGCGCCGCCGTTGACCGCCCGCCGCTGTGAGGTGTAGCACTCGATCGGTGACGACTCAAATCGTCTCGGATCGGCTCGGACGGATCGGAGGTTCGCGTGGGGATCGGACGGCGGCTCACCGTGAGCGAGGCCAGCCGGGTGCTCGGGCTGAGCCGCACCACCCTCCTGACGGCCGAGGAGGCCGGCCTGCTGACCGCGCTGCGCACGCCCGGCGGGCACCGCCGCTACGACCCGGCCGAGCTGCGCCGGTACGCCGAGCGGGCCGGCGGGGCGGCCCAGGATCAGCCCGCTGACGCGACAGAGCCGCCCCGGCCTGCGGGGACCGACGCCGCGGAGGAGGCAGCGATCGCCGCGGCGACCCGCGCGACGCTCCGACCGCTCGCAGGGGCGCTCGAGGCCGACAGCGTCGGGCTGTACCTGCTGAACGCCGGCGCACCTCGGTTCACGGCCGCCTTCGGGGTACCGCGATGGCTGGCCGAGCGGCTCACCGCGGCCACGCCAACTGCTCCGGTGCTCCAGGCCCTCGAGACCCGCAGGTCCTACCTGTTCGACCCGGCCGAGGCCGCCTTTCCCGAGGCTCGGACCACCGGTCACGGCGTGACGGTCGCCCTGTACCGCGACGCTGCCCCACTCGGCGTGCTGTTCGCCGTCCGCCCCCGCGAGCTGTCGGGGACCGAGGTCCGGGTCGTCGAGGCGTTCGGCGAGGTCCTCGCCATGCTGGTCGCGGACGAGCGCCGCATCGTCGAGCTGGAGCGCCGCCTGGAGGCGATCGCCGCCCTCACCTGCCCGGAGCCGGTCACCCCCTGACGCCGCCTACACACACCCCGTCGACGAGGTGCGCGAACCGACGGGGTGCGTCAGCGACGGCGACAGGCGGGCGGCCGCACACCGACAGTGGTACTCACACATCAACTGCAGTCGGTGTGCGAGCGCGGAAGTCGGTGTGTGACCACCGGGCAGCCGCCGCGGAGCTGATCGCTCCGAGGAGCACGTCACCGTCGCCGGGACCGCACTGGTGTGCGGCTCGCCGGCGGCACAGTCCGATGATCACTGCCTGGGCGCGGGTGCGGCCACATGTGGCCGCCGCCGCGCCGAACTGACGATCACGCGACGGCGAACGCCGCACACCGACTTCTGGTGCCCGCACATCGACTGCAGTCGGTGTGCGAGCAGCGGGGCATCCGGCGTTGCAGCAAAGCCACTTTCATGCAACGAGATGGCATGAAAGTGGCTTTGCTGCAATCGAGGGACCGCTACGAGCTGCTGCTGAACGCCGAGTCGAAGGCGGCCGAGGGCGGGTCGAAGGCGGTGCCCTTCACGAAGGCCAGGGCGTCCGGGGCGCCGACCAGGCGGTCCATGCCGGCGTCCTCCCACTCGACGGAGATGGGGCCGGTGTAGCCGATGGTGTTGAGCATCCGGAAGCACGCCTCCCACGGCACGTCGCCGTGGCCGGTGGAGACGAAGTCCCAGCCGCGCCGGGGGTCGGCCCAGGCGAGGTGGCTGCCCATGCGGCCGTTGCGGCCGTTGCCGACCTGGCGCTTCGCGTCCTTGCAGTCGACGTGGTAGATCCGGTCCTTGAAGTCCCACAGGAACCCGACCGGGTCGAGGTCCTGCCACACGAAGTGGCTGGGGTCCCAGTTGAGGCCGAACGCATCCCGGTGCCCGACGGCCTCGAGCGCGGCCACGGTGGTCCAGTAGTCGTAGGCGATCTCCGACGGGTGGACCTCGTGGGCGAACCGGACGCCGACCTCGTCGAACACGTCGAGGATCGGGTTCCAGCGGTCGGCGAAGTCGCGGTAGCCGTCGTCCACCATGGACTGCGGCACCGGGGGGAACATCGCCACGGTCTTCCAGATCTTCGACCCGGTGAACCCGATGACGGTGTCGACGCCGAGCTTCGCGGCGGCGCGGGCGGTGTACTTCATCTCCTCGGCGGCCCGCTGTCGCACGCCCTCGGGGTCGCCGTCGCCCCAGACGCGCGGGTGCACGATGCCGCGGTGGCGCTCGTCGATCGGGTCGTCGCAGACGGCCTGGCCGTTGAGGTGGTTGGAGATGGCGAAGACCTGCAGCCCGTGCTTCTCCAGGATGTCGCGGCGGCCCTGCACGTACGAGTCGTCCTCGACCGCGGCCCGCACGTCGAAGTGATCGCCCCAGCAGGCGATCTCCAGCCCGTCGTAGCCCCACTCGCCGGCGAGCCGGGCGACCTCCTCGAACGGCAGGTCGGCCCACTGGCCGGTGAACAGCGTGATCGGTCGCGCCATCAGTCCTCTCCCGCGATCGGTTCCCAGCCGCTGCCGGATTCGGCGGAGCGGCTCACGGCGTCGAGCACCTGCTGGACCTGCAGCCCGTCGGCGAACGACGGGGTGGGGTCGGTGCCCGCGGCGAGGTCGCGGACCAGGTCCACGACCTCGTGGGTGAACGAGTGCTCGTAGCCCAGCCCGTGTCCCGGCGGCCACCACGCGCCGACGTAGGGGTGGGTGGACTCGGTGACGTAGATGCGGCGGAAGCCGGCGGTGTCGGTGTCGTCGGTGCCGTCGTAGAACGACAGCTCGTTCATCGACTCGAAGTCGAACGCGAGCGACCCGGCGCTGCCGTTGATCTCCAGGCGCAGCGCGTTCTTGCGGCCGGTGGCGAACCGGGTGGCCTCGAACGTGGCCACCGCGCCGCCGCTGAACCGGCCGAGGAAGAGCGCGGTGTCGTCGACGGTGACCTCGCCCCGCTCCGCCGAGCCCGATGCCGACAGCCCGCTGGACGCCTCGGACAGCGGCCGCTCCTTGATGAACGTCTCGGTGAGCGCGGAGACGCCGCTGATGCGGTCGCCGGTGACGAACTGCGCCATGTCGACGATGTGGGCGCCGATGTCGCCCAGCGCACCCGAGCCGGCCTTGTCCTTCTGCAACCGCCAGACCAGCGGGAACTCCGGGTCGACGATCCAGTCCTGCAGGTACACCGCGCGGACGTGGCGGATGTCGCCGATCCGGCCCTGCTCCACCAGCCGCCGCGCGAGCGCGACCGCAGGCACCCGGCGGTAGTTGAACGCGACCATGCTCCGCACGCCCTTGGCACGCGCCGCCTCGGCGGCCGCGACCATCGCCTTCGCCTCGTCGACGGTGTTGGCGAGCGGCTTCTCGCACAGCACGTGCTTGCCGGCCTCGAGCGCGGCGATCGCGATCTCCGCGTGCGTGTCGCCCGGGGTGCAGACGTCGACCAGCTGGACGTCGTCGCGGCCCAGGAGCGCCTTCCAGTCGGTCTCCGTGTGCCGCCAGCCCATGCGCTGGGCCGCCGCGGCGGTGGTGTCGGCGCTGCGGCCGCAGAGCACCGCCATGTCCGGCTGCAGCGGGAGGTCGAAGAACCGCCCCGCCGTGCGCCACGCCTGCGAGTGGGCCGCGCCCATGAAGGCGTAGCCGATCATTCCGACTCCGAGTGTTCCTGCTGTCATGATGCCGCCTCCGCGGAGACGAGTACGTCGGCGGTCATGACTCGAAACCGAGAGGCAGGTAGTCGGCCACGTTCTCCCGCGTGATCGTCGCGGACGCCAGCGTGATCGACGCCGGCACGTCGCGTTCGGCAAGATCGCTCATACCCCGACCCTGCGCCACGAGGCGCGCGAGCGCAATCGCCGATGACGCCATGGACGGCAGGTAGGTCACCGTCGCCTTGAGCACGCCGGTGTCGGCCTGGATCTCGCGCATCGCGTTGGCCGAGCCTGCGCCGCCGACCATGAAGAACTCGTTGCGCCCGGCCTGGTTGATCGCGGCGAGCACGCCGATGCCCTGGTCGTCGTCCTGGTTCCAGACGGCGTCCAGCCGGGGCGCCGCCTGCAGGAGGTTGGCGGTGACCCGCTGCCCGCCCTGCGCGGTGAAGTCGGCGGCCTGGCGCGGGCCCACGGCGAAGCCGTACGTGGCCAAGGCGTCCGCGAAGCCGCTGCTGCGCTGCTGGGTGAGCGGCAGGTTGTCGATGCCCGCGATCTCACCGATGATCGGGTTGGCGACGCCTGCGTCGCGCAGCCGCCGGGCGACGTAGTGGCCCGCGCTGACGCCCATGCCGTAGTTGTCGCCGCCGATCCAGGTGCGGTAGGCGAGCGGCGAGTCGAAGATCCGGTCCAGGTTGATCACGGGGATGCCGGCGTCCATCGCCTGCTGCCCCACCCGGGTGAGCTGGCTGCCGTCGTTGGGCAGGATCACGAGCGCGTCGACGCCGCGGTTGATCAGCGTCTCGACGGCGGCGATCTGCTGGGCGATGTCGTTGGTCGGGTTGACGGCCTCGAACGTGACGTCGGGGTACTGCTGTGCCTGTGCCTGTGCGTTGTTCGCGATCGCGGCGATCCAGCCGTGGTCGGCGGCCGGCGCGGAGAAGCCGATGGTGACCGGTGCGCCCGGCGCGGAACCCCCGGCGGCGGGCGCGGGGGCGACAGCGGGGCCGCCGGCCGGCGTCGCGGGCTCGTTGCTCGTGCATGCGGTGAGCGCCGCGCCGGCGCCGACGCCGAGAGCGCCGGTGAGGAACCTGCGACGGTGCAGGCCCCGAGTGGGGTCGGACATCTTCATCTCCTCGTAGATCAATACGGTGGATCAGCCGGTGGCCGATGAGCGTTGGGCGCGGGCCTGGATCAGGACGGCGACGACGATGATCGCGCCCTTCGCGATGTTCTGGACCTCGGTGGCGAGGTTGTTGAGCACGAACAGGTTCGTGATCGTCGTGAACACGAGCACGCCGAGGATCGAGCCGATCAGCGTGCCGCGGCCGCCGGAGAGCAAGGTGCCACCGATGATCACCGCGGCGATCGCGTCCAGCTCGTAGAGCGTGCCGTGGGTGCTCGACCCCGTGGTGGTCAGCGACGCGATCATGATCGCCGCGATGCCGCAGCAGAGGCCGGACACCATGTAGAGCAGGATCGTGTGCCGCTTCACGTCGAGGCCGGCCAGCCGCGCGGCCTCCGGGTTGCCGCCGATGGCGAACGTGCGGCGGCCGAACGTGGTGCGGTTGAGCACCACCCAGCCGACCGCCACCACGGCGGCGAAGATGAAGACCAGCAGCGGGATGCCCAGCAGCCGGGTGTTGGCGATGCCCGCGATCACGGGGTCGGTGACGATCTGGCTGCGCCGCCCGGAGATCCGCTCGGCGAGGCCCTGCGCGGAGATCAGCATGGCGAGGGTGATGATGAACGGCACGATCCGGCCGTAGGCGATGAGCAGGCCGTTGACCAGCCCGGCGCCCACGCCGACGGCGATCGCGCAGAAGATCATCACGAGCGGTCCGTAGGCCTGGGTCGCCACCGTGGTGGCCCAGACCGAGGCCAGCGCCATCACCTTGCCGACCGAGAGGTCGATGCCGCCGCCGATGATCACGAACGTCACGCCGACGGTGAGCACCCCGATGATCGACGCCTGGGTCAGGACCGTCAGCAGGTTCGCCGTGGTGAGGAACGTGTCGGTGGTGACGACGCCGACGATCCCCAGCAGCACGAGCACGGCGACGAGGCCGACGTTGCGCCCGGCGCCGGAGTCGAGCAACCGGCTCCACGACGAACCGGCCGGCTCCGCCTCGCGGGCGGCGCGCTCCACGCGCGCGTGCTCGTCGGCGGCGGGAACGGTGGTCTGCCCCGTGGTCCGTTCACTCACGTCCTACTCCCTTCCATCACCAGGTCGAGCACGCGACCCTCGTCCAACTCCTCCGCGGGGGCCTCGTGCACGACGTGGCCCTCCCGGACGACCAGCACGCGGTCGGCGAGCCCGAGCACCTCGGGCACCTCGCTGGACACCAGCACGATCGCCGCCCCCTCCGCGGCGAGCCTGCTGACCAGCGCGTAGATCTCGCTGCGGGCGCCCACGTCGACGCCGCGGGTGGGCTCGTCCAGCAGCAGCACCGTGCACCCCTGCAGCAGCCAGCGCGCGAGCACGACCTTCTGCTGGTTGCCGCCGGACAACGTGCGCACCGGGCGGGTGGCGTCGGACGGGCGCACGTCGAGCTGCGCGGTGACCTCCGCCGCCGCGTCCAGGTCGGCCTGCGGGCCGAGGAACCCGGCGCGGGCGTACCGGTGCATCGCGGGCAGCGAGACGTTGCGGAACACCGGCTCGGCCAGCAGGAGACCCTGGCTCTTGCGTTCCTCGGGGGCCAGGCCCATGCCGGCCCGGACGGCGCCCGGCACGGAGCCGGGTCGCAGCGTCTTGCCCCGCACACGCACGGTGCCTGCGGTGGCCCTGCGCGCCCCGTAGACGGTCTCCAGGATCTCCGAGCGCCCCGACCCGACGAGGCCGGCCAGCCCGACGACCTCACCCGCGCGCACGGTGAAGGAGACGTCCGCGAACTCCCCGGCGCGGGACAGGCCCTCGACCTCGAGCACGACGTCGTCGGACGGTGGAGCGCTGCGCTCCGGGAAGACGTACTCGATGGTCCGGCCGGTCATCAGGCGGATCACGTCGGCGGTGGGGGTGTCGCGGGCCGGGAGGTTGCGCGCGACCGTGCGACCGTCCTTCAGCACGGTGACCCGGTCGCCGATCTCGCGGATCTCCTCCAGCCGGTGGGAGATGTAGACGACCGCGACGCCGTCGGCGGTGAGCTCGCGGATCACGCGGAACAGGTTCCGGACCTCCTCCGGGTCGAGCACGGCCGACGGCTCGTCCATCACGATCATCCGGGCGTCGCGGGCCAGCGCCCGCGCCATGCTCACGACCTGCTGGCCCGCGGCCGAGAGCCGGCCCAGCTCGCGTCGCGGCGGGATCTCCGGGTGCCCGAGCCGGCGCAGCAGCGCCCGGGCGGTGTCCTCGCCCGCGCGCAGGCGGCTGAACCCCAGCCGCGACGGCTCGTGGCCGAGCACGATGTTCTCCGCCACCGACAGGCCGGGCACCAGGTCGAGCTCCTGGTAGATCGTCGCGATGCCGGCCGCGTCGGCGGCCTGCGGCGCCGCGAACACCACCTGCTGGCCCGCCCAGACGATCTCGCCCTCGTCCGGGCGGTGGGCACCGGCCAACACCTTGATCAGAGTGGACTTGCCCGCGCCGTTCTGACCCAGCAGGCAGTGCACCTCGCCCGCCGCGACGTCCAGGTCGACGCCGTCGAGCGCGCGCACTCCGGGGAACTGCTTGACGATGCCGCGCATCGCAAGCAGGGGCTCTCCAGTCATCTCCGCACCTCGCTGTGTCCCCACTGGCATCGGGGGGCTGTCCAGCGGCGAACCTAGGAGTGTTGACCAGTGCCGTACAACGACGGAATAATGCCACTTTCCGTGAGATTTCCGTCGATATCGGACCGTGATGCTGCCGACGTCCCCATTGCCGCCGCTGCGGCTGTCCGCGGCCCGGAGCGGCCGGGTCGACGCGGCGGTCACGTTGAGCACGGTGGCCCGGCTGGTGGCGTCCGGGGCCGCGGTGAGCAAGGCCGATCTCGTGCCCGCGGCCGGGCTCGCCCGCACCACGGTCAGCGCCGCCGTGGACGAGCTGCTGGCCCGCGGCCTGCTGCAGATCGACGGCACCCGCCCGACCGCGGGCCGAGGGCGACCGGCCGACCGGCTCGCGCTCTCGCCGGGAGGCGGCCACGTGCTGCTCGCCGACGTCGGCGCGAGCAGCGCGCACCTCGCGGTGGTCGACCTGAGCCAACGGATGCTCGCCCGCACGCAGGTGGAACTCGACATGCGCGACGGACCCGACGCGGTGCTCCGAACGGTGGAGACCCAGCTCACCACCCTGCGGGACACCGTGCCGGCACGGGTGCCGGTGCGTGCGGTCGTGATCGGCCTGCCCGGGCCGGTGGACGGTACGCAGGGCATCCCCGTCCGCCCGCCGATCATGCCCGGCTGGCACGCCTACCCGGTGGCCGCGCGCGTCTCCCAGACGTTCGACTGTCCCGCCGTGCTGGAGAACGACGTCAACCTCCGCGCGCTCGGGGAGGCCAGGGCCCTGCCCGCCGACCAGGTCCCGCTGCTCTTCGTCAAGGTGGGCACGGGCATCGGCGGCGGTCTCGTGAGCCGGGAAGGCGTGCTGCACCACGGCGCCGACGGCGCGGCAGGCGACATCGGACACGTGCGCGTGCGGGGCGCCCCCGACGACGCCTGCGTCTGCGGGAACGTCGGCTGCATCGAGGCGGTCGCGTCGGCCGGTGCCATCGCGCGGCGGCTCGGAGCGCCCGGTCATCCGATCGCGGCCGCCGAGGTCCGCGCCCTGCTCGCGCGCGGCGACACCGCTGCCGTCGCGGCCGTGCGGGAGGCCGCCGCGCTGATCGGCGAGCTCGTCGCCACCCTGGTGCACTTCTACAACCCTGCCCGGGTGACGATCGGCGGTGGTCTCGCCGCCGCGAGCGACGAGCTGCTCGCCGGCGTGCGCAGCGTCGCCTACCAGCGTGCCCTGCCCCTCGCCACCCGCAACCTCGTGCTCACCAACAGCGTGCTCGGCGAGTACGCGGGGCTCGCAGGCGCTGCGGTGTTGGGTATCGAACGCGTGCTGTCGACCGAGTCCATCGGGCTGCTCCTCGCCCAGCGAGCGTGACCCCGCTCTCACGGGATCGGGTGAATAAGGGGACCCCGGTGACGCGCGCCTCAGCGGGCCGGATTCACTGGACATCAGTACTGGTCACGGATCCGGACGGAACGGACGTCGATGAGGCCCACGTCGAGCCCGATGCCGAGCGCCACGGACCGCGCTCACGGCGCGGCCGCGGCTGCGGCGGCGGCCGTGGCTCTGCTGGCGCTGGCCGGGCTGGGCGCCGTGCTCGACGGTGGCGCGCACCGGCTGGTGGCCAACCTCGGTGTGCTGATGCTCGCCGCGGCGGGCGGGCTCGGCTGCCTGGGCGCAGCCCGCCGCAGCGCGGGGCGGATCCGCCGCGGTTGGCTCGCCCTCGCCGTCGCCTGCTGGTCCTGGGCGGCCGGGCAGGCGGTGTGGACGTTCTACGAGAACGTGCTGGGGATCGCCACCCCGTACCCGTCGCTGGCCGACGTCGGCTTCCTGGGCTTCCCGGCCGCGGCACTGGTCGGGCTGGTCCTCCTCGCCCCGCCGGGCTCCAACCTCGCCACCCCGCGCCGTGTGCTGGACGCGCTCCTCGTCGGCTGTGCCGTGGGGCTGGTCGCGTGGGTGACGGTCCTCGACCCGGTGATCGGCAGCTCCGGCAACTCGCTGCTGCACGCCGCCGCGGCGGTCGCCTACCCCGTGGCCGACGCCGTCCTGCTGACCGTCACGGTCCTCACGCTCGCCCAGACCCGGGACGCCCCGCTGCGCTGGGGTCTGCTCGGCGCGGCCGTCCTCGCGATGGCCGTCTCCGACGCGGCGTTCGCCTACGAGGTGACGGTCGGCAGCTACGCCACCGGCTCGGTCGTCGAGTGGGGGTGGCGGCTCGCGTTCTGCCTGCTGGCGGTGTCCGGCACGCTCGTGCGCGGCGGCCCGCAGGCCGAGACCGTCAGCACCCCCTCCGCCCGCGAGTCCGTCCGGGCCGGCCTCCTGCCCTACCTCCCCCTCGCGGTCGCCGCCGTGCTCGTGGCGCTCGAAGCCGCGGGCGGTGTCGGCCTCGATGCCGTCGAGGTCGTGTGCGTCGCCGCGCTGGTGCTGCTCGTGCTCGCCCGCCAGTACGTCACCATGCGGGAGAACCAGGAGCTCACGCGCGCCATCCAGCAGCGCGAGGTGCAGCTGCACCACCTCGCCTTCCACGACCCGCTCACCGGGCTGGCCAACCGGGGCCTGTTCCTCGACCGGCTCGAGCACGCCCTCGATCGGGCCGAGCGCAACCGGCAGCCGGTCTCGGTGGCCTTCGTCGACCTGGACGGGTTCAAGGCCGTCAACGACACGCTCGGGCACGCGGCGGGCGACTCGCTGCTCATCGAGGTCGCCGGCCGCCTGCGCGGCGCGCTGCGCAGCGCCGACACGCTCGCCCGCCTCGGCGGCGACGAGTTCGCCGTGCTCGTCGAGCAGGGCGACGACGCCACCACCGCCGCGCGACGGCTCCTGGGCACCCTGCGCGACCCGTTCCACGTGCACGGCCGCTCGGTGGCGGTGTCGGCGAGCATCGGGGTCGCCACCGTCGAGGCAGGCCAGGACACCGGTCCCGGCACCGACGCCGCCACCCGCGCCGCCACCCTGCTGCACCGCGCCGACGTCGCGATGTACGCGGTGAAGGCGTCCGGCAAGGGGGACGTGGCCGCCCACACCGCCGCACTCGACGGGGAGGCGACCGACCGCGCCGGGCGGCACTCGGTGCGCCGCGTCCGCCCGCCCCTGCCGGAAGCGTTCGCCGACGCCCTGCACCGCGGCGACGTGCAGGCGATCTACCAGCCGGTGGTCGACCCGGTGTCCGGGCGGATCGCCGCCATGGAAGTGCTCGCCCGCTGGACGCACGAGGGCGAGCCGATCACACCCGCCACGTTCATCCCCGCCTGTGCGGCCGCCGGCCTGTCCGGCCAGCTGACAGCACTCATGCTGGAGCAGGGATGCGCCCAGCTCGGCCTGTGGAACGCCGGGCTCGCACACCGGCGGCTGCGGCTCGCGGTGAACGTGGACCCCACCGAGTTCGGCGACAGCGGACTGCCCGACCGCGTCGCCAGCGTGCTGCGACGCTACGGCATCTCCCCCGGCCAGCTCGCGCTGGAGATGACCGAGACGGCCGTGAACAACCGCCCGGCCAACGCCGTCGACGTGATGCACCGGCTGCGCGAGCTCGGCGTCCGGATCGCGCTCGACGACTTCGGCACCGGCTACTCCACCCTCGCCCGGCTCGCCCGCACCCCCGTCGACACCGTGAAGATCGACCAGTCCTTCGTGGCGCACATCGACCACGACGAGCAGCAACGGTGGTTCCTGCGCGGCCTCCTGGAGCTCTCCCGCCACCTGGGCCTGCGGACCGTGGCCGAGGGCGTCGAGCGCGCGGGGCAGCTGCACGAGCTGCGCCGCCAGGGCTGCGACCTGGTGCAGGGCCACTTCGTCGCCCGGCCCGCCACCGGCGCGCAGCTCACCCCCGCGGTGCTCGCCGACCTCCCGATCCTCGCCCCCCACCTGCGCGGGATGCGGGCGAGCGAGACGAGGCTCGCCGCGGGCCGCTGGTTCCGCCCGGCGTCCGAGCCCGGCTGACCGAGCGCAGAACTCACCCCGCCGATCGCGAGACTCACCCTGCTGGAATGCGGGACTCACCGTGCCCGAACGCGAGACTCACCCTGTCGAAACGGGAGACTCACCCTGCCCGAACGCGAGACTCGCGTGAAGCCGTCCCCTCGACGCGGCGAGTCTCGCGTCTTGCCAGGTGAGTCCCGCATTCCGACAGGGTGAGTCTCGCGTTTCAGCTGGGCGAGTCTCGCGTTTCGCAGGGTGAGTTCGCCGTCAGGCCGGCAGCGGGACCGTTGCGGTCGGGGCGTGGGCTCGGGTCGTCGCGAGCTCCTCGAACTCCTGGACGGCGTCGATCTCGGCGCCCATCGCGATGTTCGTGACCCGCTCGCACATCACCTCGACCACCACCGGCACCCGGTGCAGGGCCATCAGCCGCCGGGCGGTCGCGAACGCGGCGGCGAGCTCCCGCGGGTCGGTCACGCGCAGTGCCTTGCAGCCGAGCCCCTCGGCGACCGCGACGTGGTCGACGCCGTACTTGTTCAGGCCCGGCGCGTTGACGTTGTCGAAGCCGAGCTGCACGCAGTAGTCCATGTCGAACGCGCGTTGTGCCTGGCGGATCAGCCCGAGGTAGGCGTTGTTCAGCACGAGGTGCAGGTAGGGCAGGTTGAACTGCGCGCCGACCGCGAGCTCCTCGATCATGAACTGGAAGTCGTAGTCGCCCGACACGGCCACGACGAACGCGTCGGGGTCGGCGGCGCGGACGCCGAGGGCGGCCGGGGCCGTCCAGCCGAGCGGCCCGGCCTGCCCCGCGTTGATCCAGTGCCGAGGCCGCTGGACGTGCAGGAACTGCGCGGCCGCGATCTGGGAGAGGCCGATGGTCGTGACGTAGCGGGTGTCGGTGCCGAACGCCCGGTTGCACTCCTCGTACACCCGCTGCGGCTTGATCGGCGTGTCGTCGAAGTGGGTGCGTCGCTGCATCGTGCCCTTGCGGCCTGCGCACTCGCGCACCCACGCCCTGCGGTCGGGGTGCGACCGCTCCCGGGCGGCGGCGAGCATCTCGCGCAGGAACGCGCCGGCGTCGGACGTCACGCCGTAGTCCGGCGCGAACACCCTCCCGACCTGCGTGGGCTCGATGTCGACGTGCACGAACGTGCGGCCGGCGCGGTAGACGTCGAGGCCGCCGGTGTGGCGGTTGGCCCACCGGTTCCCGATGCCCAGCACGAGGTCGGACGCGAGCAGGGTGGCGTTGCCGTAGCGGTGGGCGGTCTGCAGGCCGGCCATCCCGGCCATCAGGGGGTGGTCGTCGGGGATGGCGCCCCAGCCCATCAGCGTGGGCACCACGGGCACGTCCAGGAGCTCGGCCAGCTCCACGAGCTCCGCGCAGGCGTCCGCTCCGACGATGCCGCCGCCCGCGACGATCAGCGGGCGCTCCGACGCGGCGAGCAGGTCGAGGACTTTCTCGGCCTGCGCGCGGGTGGCCGCGGGCCGGTGCACCGGCAGGGGTGAGTAGGTGTCGATGTCGAAGGCGATCTCGGCCTGCTGGACGTCGATCGGCAGGTCGATCAGCACCGGCCCGGGGCGCCCGGAGCGCATCAGGTGGAAGGCCTGGGCGAATGCCCCGGGCACCTGCCCGGGCTCGCGCACGGTGACCGCCCACTTGGTGACCGGCGCGGCGATGGCGGCGACGTCGACGGCCTGGAAGTCCTCCTTGTGCAGCCGCGCCACCGGCGCCTGCCCGGTGATCGCGAGCAGTGGCACCGAGTCGGCCGCCGCGGCGTACAGGCCGGTGATCATGTCCGTGCCGGCCGGTCCGGACGTCCCGACGCAGACGCCGATGTTCCCGGCCACCGTGCGGCTGTAGCCGTCGGCCATGTGGGCGGCGCCCTCGACGTGCCGGGCGAGAACGTGTTGCAGACCGCCATCCCGGCGCACGGCGTCGTAGAAGGGGTTGATCGCGGCGCCGGGCACGCCGAACAGGTGCGACACCCCCTCGCGGCGCAGGATCGCGACGGCGGCGTCGACGGCACGCATGCGGGTCATGGCGTACTCCTCCCGGACAGGCGCTCGACGAGCAGCAGCAGCGCGCTGTGGTCGAGGTCGCCGTGGCCCATGGCCCGCAGCGCCCCCACCAGCTGCGCGACGTGCGCGCCGAGCGGGATGGTCACGCCGGCCTCGCGCGCGGCGGCGGTGACGATGCCGAGGTCCTTGTGGTGCAGGTCGATCCGGAAGCCGGGCGCGAACTCGCGGGCCCGCATGCCGGCGGCCTTGCGCTGCAGAACCGTGCTGCCGGCGAGCCCGCCGCCGAGCACCTCGGTGGCGGCCTCGGTGTCGACGCCGTGGGCCTCCAGGAACACCAGCGCCTCGGCGAGCAGCTGGATGTTCCCGGCGACGATCAGCTGGTTGGCCGCCTTGACGGTCTGGCCCGCCCCCGCCGGCCCGACGTGCACGACGGTGCCGCCGACCACGTCGAGGTACGGCCGCGCCGCCTCGACGTCCTCGGGCGCACCCCCGACCATGATCGAGAGTGTGCCCTCCTTCGCGCCGGCCTCCCCGCCACTGACGGGGGCGTCGACCACCCGGGTGCCGCGCTCGTTCCCGGCGGTGGCGAGCGCGCGGGCGACGTCGGGGCGGATCGTGGAGCAGTCGATGTGCAGGGTGCCGGGCTTCGCGGCCGCGTAGATCCCGTCGTCGCCGAGCGCGACGTCCTCGACGTCCGGGCTGTCCGGCACCATCGTGATCACGACCTCGGCGGCGCGCACGGCGTCCGCCACGCTGTCGGCCGCGCGCCCACCGCGCTCCACGAGCGCGTCCACGGCGGGCCGGGAGCGGTTGTAGCCGACGACGTCGTGACCGGCGTCGATGAGGTGGCCGGCCATGGGGGCGCCCATGATGCCGAGCCCGATGAAGGCGATCGTGCTCACTGCTCTTCCTTTCGCAGCCATGCGAACGACTGGTCGGTGGTGGTCGACGGCACGTACTCCAGCCCGACCCAGCCGGAGTAGCCGGCCGTGGTGAGGGCAGCGAGGTGCGCGTCGAAGGGGATCTCGCCGGTGCCGGGCTCGTGACGGCCGGGGGCGTCGGCGATCTGGACGTGCCCGATCCGGGCGGTGTGTTCACGGATCACCGCGGTGACGTCGTCGCCGTTCACGGTGAGGTGGTAGAGGTCGGCGAGCAGCGCGACGTTCGGCACCTGGAGCCGGTCGGCCACCGCGAGGGCGTCGGCGGCGGTGCGCAGCGGGTAGCGGTCGGCGCCGGACAGCGGCTCGAGCACCACGGTGCCGTCGAGCAGGGCGGCGGCGCGGGCGAGGTTCTGCGCGGCCAGGTCGTCCTGGTCGCGCGGGTCGACGCCGTCCACCCGGTTGCCGTAGAGGGCGTTGAACACCCGCGTGCCCAGCCGCTTGCCGATGCCGGCGGCCACGTCGATGCTGTCGCGGAACTCGGTGTCCCTCCCCGGCCACGACGCCAGCCCGCGGTCGCCACCGGGCATGTCACCCGCGGCGAGGTTGAGCCCGGTGAGCTGCACGCCCGCGTCCTCGATGGCGCGCACGAAGAGCTCGACCTCGGAGTCGGCCGGCGCGGCGGTGGGGAAGGGCCACCAGAACTCGACGGCCTCGAACCCGGCGGCCTGGGCGGCGCCGGGCCGCTCCAGCAGGGGCAGCTCGGTGAAGAGGATGGAGCAGTTGACGGTGTAACGCACCAGTGCGTACCTCCGGGTGGGTTGCAGCAAAGCCACTTTCACGCAACGTCGTTGCATGAAAGTGGCTTTGCTGCAATCAGGGCTGGGACCAGCGGGCAGCGAGGTCGGCGTGGCCGGCCTCGGTGAGGCGGCCGTGCAGGCGCAGGCGGGCCATGCCGCCGTCGGGGAAGACGTCCATGCGGACGTGCGTCACCGGGGTGGCCGGGACTCTGAAGCGGTGGCGGGTGTCGGGCTGCAGGGCGGTGCGCGGGAGCAGCTCCACCGTGCCGCCGTCGGCGGTGCGGCCGGTGAGCGCCGCCCAGCCGGGGGCGTTGTGCAGGAACCAGCTGGTGTCGAGCTCGGCCAGCACCAGCTCGGCCTCGGCCACGAGTGCCACCTCGACCCAGTCGTTGCCGTCGTCGCGGCGGCGGGCGTTCTCCCAGCCCTCCCCCATCGTGCGGGCGGGGCCGGGCAGCAGCAGGTTGTTCGGCGAGCCGTAGAACGCGTTCGAGCAGGCCACCACGCGGCCGCCGTGTTCGAGGGCGGCGAGGTCGACGGCGCCGAGCGCGTCCAGCAGCGACGGGTCGGGAAGGGCTTCGCCGTGCACGCGCAGCCGGGCGACGCCGCCGTCGGGGAAGATCCGCAGCCGGACGTGGGTGACCCGTCGCGGGTCCTCCACGGCGAAGGCGTTCTCGGTGTCGCCCGAGACCGCCGTGCGGGGCACGAGCGGCTCCCAGGCGGCCGGCTCCGCGGGGTCGCCCACCCCGTCGGCGCAGATCCCGTCCATGGCCACCTCGGGCGGGTAGTTCCCGGTGAACCAGGCCGTGTCGACCACGACCCCGTGCACCACCCCGGACGCTCCGAGCCGGACGATGGCCTCGTCATAGGCGTTGTCGTCGCGGTCGGATGAGCGCCGGCGGCGGGTCTCCCAGCCGTCGTAGACCTTGCCCTGCGAGCCGAACGTGGTCGGGTCGAACGCCGGACGGCCCGGCGTGATCAGGTTCTCCTTCGCGGCGAACGCGTCGTCGTTGGCGTGCACGACAGCGCCGCCGACCGAGCGCAGCGCCAGGTCCGGCAGTTCCCGGAAGTCGCTCAACGCACGGCCTCGCTGACGCTCGGCCGACGCTTCGCGTCGGCGCTGCGACATTGGTTCGCTCGCAAGCTCACTCACCCGTCCTCTCCTCGTCGCAGCAGCCGCCCGCGCGGCATCCCGTCGATCGGGGCGCCGCGCAGCCAGGTCTGCCGCACCACTCCTCGAAGTTCCTTCCCCGCGTACGGGGTGACCGGGTGCCGGTGGTGCAGCTCCCCCACCGTGTAGGGCGCATCGGGCGCGAACACGACGAGGTCGGCGTCGGCGCCAGCGGCGATGCGGCCCTTGCGGCCGAGCCCGACGCGCGCGGCGGGGGCGTGTGCCATCCACCCGACGACCTCGGCGATCCCGTGCCCGCGCCGGCGGGCCTCTGTCCACACGACCGGCAGCCCGACCTGCAGCGACGCGATGCCGCCCCACGCGGTGCCGAAGTCGCCGGTGTCCAGGTGCTTGAGTGCAGGCGGCGAGGGTGAGTGGTCCGAGACCACCATGTCGATCACGCCGCCGGCGAGGCCCTGCCACAGCGCGTCCCGGTTGGCCGCCTCGCGCACCGGCGGGCAGCACTTGAAGCGGGTGTCGCCGTCGGGCACCTCCTCGGCGGTGAGCGCGAGGTAGTGCGGGCACGTCTCGACGCTCACCGGCACCCCCTCCGCCCGGGCGGCGGCGAGCTGCGGCAGCGCCGAGGCCGCCGACAGGTGCACGACGTGCACGCGCGCGCCGGTCTCACGGGCCAGCCGCAGCAGCGTGGCGATCGCCCCGTCCTCCGCGGCGGGCGGCCGGGAGGCCACGAAGTCGGCGTAGCGCCGGCCGGCCGCCGGCCGCACCGCGTCGCCGTCCTCGGCATGCGCGATGAGCAGCCCGCCGTACTCGGCCACCGCCTCGAGCGCGGCCCTCAGGCCGTCCGCGTCCAGAGGAGGGAATTCCGGCACCCCGCTGTCGAGCAGGAAGCACTTGACGCCGAAGACTCCCTCGGCGTGCAGCTTTGCCAGCTCGCCCGCGTTGCCCGGGATCGCCCCGCCCCAGAACCCGACGTCCACCGCGCACTGCCCGGCCGCCGCCGCCCGCTTGGTCTGCAGCGCCGCGGCGTCGACGGTGGGCGGCAGCGAGTTGAGCGGCATGTCCACGATCGTCGTGACGCCACCGGCCGCCGCCGCGCGGGTGGCGGTGGCGAAGCCCTCCCACTCGGTGCGCCCCGGCTCGTTGACGTGCACGTGGGTGTCGACCAGCCCGGGGAGCAGCACCTCGTCGTCGGCGAGGACCACCTCCTCGGCATCGACGGGGACGTCGACCGGCAGTACCGCCTCGATCCGCTCCCCCGACACCAGCACGGCAGCGGACACCTCGGCGCCGTCGACGACAGCCCGCTGCGCCCGGAAGACGATCACTGTTTCTCCTGTGCTGAATTGCCTCCGCTGCGCTCCGGCGGACTCGCGGGCCTTCCAGACGCCGCCCTGCTCCCCCGGTGCTCGGTCGCTCGTTCCTCGCTCCCTGCGCGCCTCCCCCGCAGGACGGCGCCGGCCCGCGAGTAGGCCTGCCAGCTCGCGAGCTCCGAGATGTCCTCCAGCGGCGGGAGCTCCGGGTACTCGCGGCGCAGCACCATCGCGAGGGATCCGCTGCCGTCGGCGAGCTCGACGACCCCCAGCTCGAGCCCGTCGGGCTCGCCCGGCAGCAGCACCTCGCGCAGCTGTTCGTAGGACAGGTCGTAGACCTCCCCCTCGACGGCCGCGCCGCCCTCGCCGACGTCCTCCAGCGCCGGGTACTTCCCGCCGACGGCGTGGAAGCGGTAGCGCGGCGCCGTGGTGGTGCGGGCCACCAGCGGGGCGCCGCCCACGAGGTGGTGGTCGGCGCCGCCGGACATGGCGGTGCCGTTCAGGAACATCCGTGGCACAGCTGCTCACACCCCCACTGCAGGTTCGACGATGTGCTCGGGACGGATCGGGACGCGGCGCAGTGCCCGCCCCGTCGCCGCCCGGACCGCGGCCGCGACGGCGGGGCCGCTGGAGATCGTCGGCGGTTCGCCGACCCCACGCACACCGTAAGGGGCGTGCGGGTCGGCGTACTCGAGAACCTCGATCTTCATCGGTGGCATGTCGAGGATGGTCGGGATCAGGTAGTCGGTGAACGACGGGTTCTGCACGATGCCGTCGCGCACCACCACCTCCTCCATCAGCGCGAGGCCCATGCCCTGCGCGCTGCCACCCTGGATCTGGCCGACGACCGCGTCCGGGTTGATCGCCTTGCCGACGTCCTGCGCGGTGTCCAGCGCGACGACCTTGACGAGGCCCAGCTCCACGTCGACGTCCACGACCGCCCGGTGCGCGGAGAACGCGTACTGGACGTGGGCGTCGCCCTGCCCGGTCTCGGGGTCGATCGGGTGGGTCGGCCGGTGCCGCCACTCGACGGTCTCGTCGACGGCGCCGTCGCCCAGGACCGCGGCGAGGTCGGTGAGCACCTCACCCTCCTCGGACACGATCTTGTCCCCGTCGAGCTGGAGCCGGGTCCGGCCGAAGCTGGGCCGGTCGAGCAGCTCGCCGGCCCGCTCCAGCACGGAGGCCCGCACCTTCTCGCAGACCGCCTTCACCGCGCCGCCCGTGACGTAGGTCTGCCGCGACGCCGAGGTGGAGCCGCCGGAGCCGACGGTGGTGTCCTTGGGCGCCACGACGACCCGGTCGACGCCCAGCTCGGTGCGCACGATCTGCTGCTCGACGGTGATCAGCCCCTGGCCGACCTCGGCCGCAGCCGTGTGCACGGTGGCCACCGGCTCCCCGCCGATCATCTGCAGCCGCACCCGCGCGGTGGAGTAGTCGTCGAAGCCCTCGGAGAACCCGACGTTCTTGTACGTCACGGCGTAGCCGACGCCGCGGACGACGCCCTCGCCGTGGGTGGTGTTGGAGACCCCGCCCGGCAGGTCGCGCAGGTCGCGCTCGGTGCCGGGCTCGGGCGGCAGCGGCAGGTCGCGCACCGTGCGGATCAGCTCGGCCACCGGGGCGGCGGAGTCGATCAGCTGGCCGGTGATGTTGACGTCGCCCTCGGTCATGCCGTTGCGGGCGCGGATCTCCACCCGGTCGACGCCGATCGTGTCGGCGAGCTCGTCCATGAGCGCCTCGTGCGCGAACGCGGCCTGCACGCAGCCGAAGCCGCGCATCGCCCCGCAGGGCGGGTTGTTCGAGTACACGCCGCGCGCGTCGACGTGCACGTTCGGGATCCGGTACGGGCCCAGCCCGAGCGTGCCGCCGTTGCCGACCACGGCGGGCGTCGACGAGGCGTATGCCCCGCCGTCGAAGAGCAGGTCGGCCTTCGCGTAGACCAGGGTGCCGTCGCGCTCGGCGCCGAACTCGTACGTGAGCCACGCCGGGTGGCGGTGCACGTGCCCGAAGAACGACTCCTCGCGCGAGTAGCTCATCTTCACCGGCTTGCCGGTGTGCAGCGCGAGCAGGCAGGCGTGGACGTGCATCGACAGGTCCTCGCGCCCGCCGAACGCCCCGCCGACCCCGGCGAGGTGCAGCCGCACCTTCTCGGGGGGCATGCCGAGCGCCCGGCAGATCTGGCGCTGGTCGACGTGCAGCCACTGGGTGGCGACGTAGAGGTCGAGGCCGCCGTCCTCCGCGGGCACGGCGAGCCCGGCCTCCGGCCCGAGGAAGGCCTGGTCCTGCATACCGACCTCGAAGTCGAGCGCGACGACGACCGGCGCGGTGGGGTTCTCCTCGCCGCGGTGGAGCTTGAGGTGCCGCACCAGGTTGCCGCCCGGCTGCACCTGCGGCGCATCGGCGTCGAGCGCGCGGCGCGGGTCGGTGACGGCAGGCAGCTCCTCGTAGGTCACGACGATCCGCTTCGCCGCGCGAAGGGCGGTCTCGGGGTGGTCGGCGGCCACCAGCGCCACCGGCTCGCCCTGGTAGCGGACGATGTCGCCGGCGAGCACCGGGGTGTCCTGGTGCTCCAGCCCGACCGAGTTCTCGCCCGGCACGTCGGCCGCGGTGAGCACGGCCCAGACGCCGGGCACGGCCAGCGCCTGCCCGATGTCGACCGACAGGATCCGGGCGTGCGGGTGCGGGCTGCGGAGGGTGGCGCCCCAGACCATCTGGTCGTGCCACAGGTCGCTGGCGTACGCGAACTCGCCGGTGACCTTGAGCGTGCCGTCCGGGCGCAGCGGGCTGTCGCCGATCCGGCCCGCTGTGCGGGTTTCCGTGCTGGTCATGCCTTCTCCAGGAGATCGCGGTGGACGGCCTCGGCCTCGCGGGCCAGCGCGTCCGCGTCGACGGTGAGCACCCGGTCGCGCTCGACGACCGCGTGCCCGTCCACGAGCAGGAGTTCCAGGGGCGGCGGGGCGCCCAGCACGAGCGCGGCCACCGGGTCGGCGACGTCGGCGTGGGCCGGGCCGTCGATCCGCCACAGGGCGAGGTCGGCGAGCTTGCCCACCTCGATCGAGCCGATGTCGTCGGTGCGGCCGAGCACGGCGGCGCCGCCGAGGGTGGCGAGCTCCAGGCCGTCGCGCACCGACAGCGCGGTGGGGCCGCCGACGGCGCGGGCGAACAACACCGCGTGGCGCACCTCCTCCAGGAGGCTCCCGGCCTCGTTGCTCGCCGCGCCGTCCACTCCGAGGCCGATCCGGGCGCCCGCGTCACGCAGGTCCCGGGTGCGGGCGATGCCGGCGCCGAGCCGGGCGTTCGAGGACGGGCAGTGCGCCACCCCCGTGCGGGTGTCGCCGATCTTCTTCACGGCGGCGTCGTCGAGGTGGATCGCGTGGGCGAACCACACGTCCTCGCCGGTCCAGCCGAGGCTCTCGACGTATTCGAGGGGCGTGCAGCCGAACCGCTCGCGGCAGAAGTCCTCCTCGTCGAGGGTCTCGGCGAGATGGGTGTGCAGGTGCACGCCCCGGCGCCGGGCCAGCTCCGCGGTGTCGCGCATGAGATCGCCCGTCACCGAGAACGGTGAGCACGGCGCCAGCCCGATCCGCAGCATCGCGCCCGGCGACGGGTCGTGCCAGCGGTCGATCGCCTCCTCGGACGCGGCGAGGATCGCGTCGCGGTCCTCCACGACGTGGTCGGGGGGCAGCCCGCCGTCGCGCTGCCCGAGGTCCATCGAGCCGCGGGTCGGGTGGAAGCGCAGCCCGACCTCGCGGGCCGCGGTGATCTCGGCGCCGAGCAGGTCGCCGCCCTCGCGGGGGAACACGTAGTGGTGGTCGGTGCTGGTGGTGCAGCCGGTGCGCGCGAGCTGGACGAGCGCCCCGCTCGCCCCGACGTGCACCGCGTGCTCGTCGATCCCGGCCCACACCGGGTAGAGCGTGGTGAGCCACTCGAAGAGCGTCGCGTCAACGGCGAGGCCGCGGGTGACCCACTGGTAGAGGTGGTTGTGCGTGTTGACGAAACCGGGCGTGAGCAGGCAGCCGCGGCCGTCCACGACCCGGCCCGAGCGTTCCCGCGCCGGCCCCGCACCGACCGCGGTGATCCGGTTGCCCTCGACCACGACGTGCCCGTCCGGGAACTCCTCGCCGGAGACGGTGACGACGTGCGCCCCTTCGATGCTGATCATTCGGTGGCCTCCGCGGCGGTCCGCACAGCGTCCATGATCTTCTCGTACCCCGTGCACCGGCACAGATTGCCGGCCAGGGCTTCCCGGATCTCCGGATCGGACGGCTGCGGGTTGCGCTGCAGCAGGTCGTGGGTGGAGACGATCAGGCCGGGAGTGCAGAACCCGCACTGCACGGCCCCGCGTTCCAGGAACGCCTGCTGCACCGGGTGCAGGTCCTCACCGGATCCCAGGCCCTCGACGGTGGTGACCTCGCGGTTGTTCGCCTGCCCCGCGGCCACCAGGCACGAGCACACCGGGGTGCCGTCGAGGTAGACCGTGCAGGAGCCGCACTCGCCCTGCTCGCAGGCGTTCTTGGATCCGGGCAGGCCGAGCCGCTCGCGCAGCGCGTAGAGCAGGCTCTCGCCCTCCCACACGTCGTCGGCCTCGCGCCGCTCGCCGTTGATCGTGAGTTGGATCCGCATGTCAGGCGACCCTCCGGTAGTCGTCCCAGGCCCAGGTGGCGGCGCGGCGCGCCATCACCGAGAGGGAATGCAGGCGGTACGCGGCACTGCCGCGCACGTCGTCGATGGGGGCGGCGGCGTCGCGGACCTTCCGCCCGAACTCCACGGCGAGCCCGTCGGGGAGCGCACCCCGCGACTCCCAGAGCCCGGCCGCGGCCAGCTCGCCGGCCAGGAACTCCGCGGCTGCGTCGGCACGCCGCGGTGTGGGCGCCGCCGAGCCGATGCCGGTGCCGACGACCTGCCGCTCCGGGTGCAGGGCCAGCCCGAACGCCGACACGGCGATCACCATCGCGTTCCGGGTGCCGATCTTGCAGAACTGCTGGGGCCCGCTCGCCGACGCGATCAGGACGGCCGCGATCAGCTCGTCCGGGGCGAGCGCGTTGCGCTTGACGCCCGTGTAGAACTCGGCGGCCGGGATGCGCCGGACCCCGCGCACCGAGACGACCTCGACCTCGGCGTCGGCCGCGAGCAGCGGCGGGTGGCTGTCCCCCGCCGGCGACGCCGCGCCCAGGTTGCCGCCCACCGTGCCGCGGTTGCGGATCTGCGGCGAGCCGACCGTCCGCGCGGCCATCGCGAGCCCCGGCAGCCGGTCCCCCAGCTCGTCGATGATCCGGGTGTAGGTGACGCCGGAGCCGAGCCGCACCCGCCCGTCGTCGGCGGTGCTCCACTCCTGCAGTTCCGGCACGCGGGTGAGGTCGAGCAGGGCGGCCGGGCGCCGGTGGTCGAAGTTGATCTCGACCATGACGTCGGTACCACCGGCCACCGGAACGGCGTCCGGGTGCTCGGCCTTCGCCGCGAGGGCGTCGGCCCACGTCGTCGGCGCGAGGAAGTCCATGCCGAGAAGTAGAGCGCGGTCCGGCGACCCGCAGAAGTCGCTGTCGTGACGAATCGCCCGACCCGGAACCCCGAACGGGTTGTAGGTTCCTCCAATGCAGCTCCGCGACCTGCTCGCACACCCCGCTCTGGGGCTGCGACTGCTGCACGCGGGCAACGACCCCGAGGCCGCCCTCGACCGGCCGGTGCGGTGGGTCTACACCACCGACCTGATCGACCCGGCCCGCTACCTGTCCGGTGGCGAGCTGGTGATCAGCGGGCTGGTCTGGCGCCGCGAACCGGCCGACAGCGAGCGCTTCGTCGCCGCCGTCGCCGGGGCGGGCGCGGTGGCGCTCGCCGCGGGTGAGGCGGTGTTCCACGGCATCCCCGACGACCTGGTCGATGCCTGCCGGCGCCACGACCTAGCGCTGCTCGCCGTGCCCGAGGAGGTGTCGTTCGCGGCCGTCACCGAGCTGGTGGTCGGCGCGCTCACGGCCGCGCGCGGCGACCGGCTCGCGCTCACCCTCGGCCGGCAGCGGCGCCTGCTGTCGGCCGTGGCCGGCGGGCTCGGGCTGGACGAGCTGGCGGCCGAGGTCTCGGCGGCCACCGGGGTGGTCATCCGGGTGCTCAGCGCCACCGGGCGCGCCGTCGTGGCCGGGCCGACCCCGCTCCCCGCCGACGAGCTGGACGCCGCCGTCACGACGTTCCTCACGGCCGACCGGCTGCCGGCGGTCGTACCCGGCACCGGTCCCGGCGCTGCGCCCGGCGCTGCGCGGTCGGTGTTCCCGGTGGGGCCGGCCTCCGAGCAACGGGTGACGTCGTGGTTCGTGGCGGCCGACGGCGACTGCACGCGCTGGGAGACCGAGATCGGCGACACCGTCGGCGAGCTGGTCGCGATCACCGCGCTCGACCGGGCCCGCCGCGGCGAGGGTCTGCGGCTGGCCCGGGAGATCGCCGAGGACGCGATCGCGCGCGTCGCCGCGGGCTCGGCGAACCGGCCGGAGACCGCGGTGCGGCTGCGGCAGGCCGGCCTCGACCCGGACGCGCCGCTGGTGGTCGCGGTGGCCGGGTTCGTGGGCGCCGGGCGCGTCGACACGGCCCGTTCGGTGCTCGTCGACGCCGCGACGCACGCCGGACCACCCGCGGTCGGGATACACGACGGGCTGGCGGTGGCGCTGCTGCCCGCGGGCCCGCCGGACGCGCCGGCCGACGCCGCTCTCGCCGCCGCGCTCCGCCGACTCGGACCCGGGCTCGCCCCGGACCGGCTGACGGTGGGTGTGAGCCGCCCCGCCACGGTGGAGGCCCTCTCCGGAGCGCTGCAGGAGGCCCGCCACGCCCGCGACCTGGCCGCCGGCCGCTCCGGCCCGGTGCACGTGGTCACCGGCGCCGAGGTCACGTCACACGTGGCGCTGCTCGCAGCCGTGCCGGACGAGGTGCGCCGCGCGTTCGCGGTCCGCGTGCTGGAGCCGGTGCTGGACTACGACGCACGCAACGGCGCCGGCCTGCGGGAGACCCTCGAAGCGTTCCTCGAGTGCTCGGGGTCCTGGAGCCGGGCCGCCCAGCAGCTGCACCTGCACGTCAACACCGTCCGCTACCGGATCGGCCGGGTCGAGGAGCTCACGGGCCGCAACCTGGCAGAACTTCCGGACCGCGTGGACGTCTACCTCGCGCTCCGGTCGCTCTAGACGGCCACCGGCTGCACCGGGCGAGCGGCCCGCAGATCGGGAGAGCGATCACGTGAACGGACCGCCCGTCACATCCGTACGCACGAGTGATCGACTCCTCCGAAAACCGGGAGATCTTCGTGCACACATCGTGGATGACCGCTCTGATCGCCGGCGCCACCATCGTCGCGACCGCCTCGTGCGCCGGCAACACACCGGCCACACCCGCCGCGCTCGCCGCGCCCGTCGGTGATCCGTCCAGACCTGCCGCCACCGCCCCTGTGGACGTCGTCGGCCTGGTCGACGGGACATCGTTGGTGCGCTTCACCACCGCCGACACCACGGTCACCGGGGAGCCGGCCACGGTCTCCGGCCTGGACGGGGACACCCGGCTGATCGGTGTCGACTACCGCGTCCAGGACGGCAAGCTGTACGGAGTCGGGGACGAGGGCGGGCTGTACTCGATCACCGACGCCGGCACCGCCACCAGGGTCGGCGAGCTGTCGGTGCCGCTGGACGGCGAGGTGTTCGGCGTCGACTTCAACCCTGCCGCGAACGCGCTTCGGATCATCAGCGACACCGGGCAGAACCTGCGCCAGCCGTTCGCGACGACGCCGCTGCCGGACACGGTGGCGGACACCGAGCTGACCAACCCGGCCCAGGCGCCCGCCACCGGCACCGTGCCGGCCACCGGAGTGGTGTCCGCCGCCTACACCAACAACGACACCGAGGACGCGACCGCGACGTCGCTGTTCGTGCTCGACGCCGAGGTCGGCCGGATCTCGCTGCAGGCCCCGGCCAACGGCGGCACGCTCTCGGCGACCGGCAGCCTAGGCGTCGACGCCGAGGCCGGGTGGGGCTTCGACATCCACACCGGCCAGGACGGCGTCAACACCGGCTACGCCACGCTGCAGGTCGGCAGCGGGTACGAGCTGTACTCGATCGACCTGCTCAACGGCGCGGCGACCCGGATCGGCACCCTCGTCGGCACCGTCAACGACGTCGCGGTGGCGCTGCGGTAACCCGGGCCGCTCGTCGCGCGAAAACCTGGACCAGTACGAACGGTCGTGCTAGAAATGTGGGGTGAGCAAGGGGGCGGTGACCCGCGGGGTCATCCTCGACGAGGCGGGCCGGCTGGCGCGCCGCGTGGGGCTGTGCGGTCTCACGATCGGCTCGCTCGCCACCCAGACCGGCATGAGCAAGAGCGGCCTCTTCGCCCACTTCGGGTCCAAGGAGTCGCTGCAGCTGCAGGTGCTCGTGTACAGCACGGAAAGGTTCGTCGACGACGTCATCCGCCCCGCGCTCCGCGCACCGCGGGGTGTCCCGCGGGTGCGGGACCTGTTCGAGCGCTGGCTCGAATGGGACTCCGCCGAGGGCGGGTGCCCGCTCGTCGCCGCCTCCTTCGAGCTCGATGACCAGCCCGGACCCGTGCGTGAGAGCCTCGTCCGCGTGCAGCGGGACTGGGCCGACACCCTCGCCACCGTCTTCACCAGCGGCATCGGAGAGGGCCACTTCCGGCCCGACGCCGACCCGAGGCAGTTCGCCCAGGACCTGCAGGGCGTGATGCTCGCCTACCACATGGCGAGCCGCCTGCTCGCCGACGACGCCGCCGCCGACCGCGCCCGCCGCGCCCTCGACGCGCTCCTCACCACCGCCGCCGCCTGACCACATCGCTCGGAGGAGACCCATGCCCGCGTCGTCGAAAAATAGCACGATCGTTCGTGCCTTTGCGTGGGGTGAGCGGTGGGCCCCGTCCCTCGCGGCCCGGTTCGCGGCCAGAGTCTGGTTCACCGCCCCGCCCCCGATCCCCCGGCACCGGTTGCCCGCGCTCCCACCCGGCGCGGCTGCCCACGTGGAGCTGCACGGGCGCGCCCTGCACGCGGTGACCTGGGGTGCGGGCGAGCCGGTCTACCTCGTGCACGGCTGGGGCGGGCGGTCCGAGCAGCTGGGCGGTTTCGTCGCGCCGCTGGTGGCCGCCGGGCACCGGGTGATCACCTTCGACGGCCCGAGCCACGGTGCCTCACCCGCCGGCGCGTTCGGCCCGCGCTCGACCACCATCCCGGAGCTCGCCGACGCCCTGCGCGCCGCCGTCGCCGAACACGGGCCGCCGCACGCGGTGATCGCCCACTCCATGGGCGCGGCCGTCGCGGCCCACGCCGTGCGCACCGGGCTGCGGCCCGCGGCGCTCGTCCTGCTCGCACCGGCGGCAGACCCGCGGTGGGTGCTCGACCACTTCGTGCGGCAGCTGGGCGCGGGCCCGCGGGTCCGGGCCGGGCTGGAGCGCGCGGTCGTGCGCCGGATCGGGCTGCCGTGGGAGGCGTTCCACATGCCGTCGCTGCACCGCTCCACCCCCGTGCCGCCCACACTCGTGGTGCACGACAGGGCAGACCGCGAGGTCGGGCCCGAACACGGCCGTGCCATCGCCGACGCCTGGCCCGGCGCCCGCCTCCTGCAGACCGAGGGCCTCGGCCATCGCCGGCTGCTGCGCGACCCCGCGGTGATCGACGAGGCCGTCCGGTTCGTGACCGGCGCACGCACGGTCAGGCGGCCGGCATGACGACCTGCGCCCGCCCGTCCACCGAGCCCGTCGTCCACCCGCTGGACCGCGCGGGCGCCGAGGCGGCCGTCGATGCCGTCTTCGCCGGCCTGTCCCCGCGCAGCCGCTACCTGCGCTTCCACTCCCCCGTGCCGCGCCTGCCCGCGTCCGTGCGGACCCGGCTCGTCGACATCGACGGGAAGCGACACGCCGCCGTCGTCGCCGAGGTCCACGGGCTCGGGCCGATCGGCCTCGCCCAGGTGTTCGGCGACGGTCACGGCACGGCCGACCTCGCCGTGGCCGTCGTGGACGCCTGGCAGCGGCGCGGGATCGGCAGGCGCCTGCTCACCGCCGTCGCCGCGCTCGCCGAGGAGATCGGCTACACCGAGCTGCGCGGCAGCGTGCTGCCGGAGAACGTGGCGATGCAGCGGCTCGCCCGCAGCGTGCTGCCCTGGGCCCGGCCGTGGTACGACGGCGAGACCGTGCAGTTCGTCGCCTCGATCGGCCCGGCCGCCTGGACCGTGACGCACGAGGACCTGCTCGCCGACCTGGTCCGCCGGTAGCGCAGCCGGACTCGCGATCGGGCGGGTGATCGGCGGAATCGTGACCTCGCGGTCACTGGTCGCCAGGTCCGATGATCACCGCGCGAGCAGGGCGGAGTGATCACCGATCCGGTGCGAAGGTGGCCGGATCCGGCCGGTCGCGCACCCAACCGATGATCATGTTTCGGCACCGGCGACGGTGATCGCCGATCTGGTGCGCTCAGTGCTGTTCGCACCGCGATCAGCGCACTCGATCGCCGATCATGGGGCCCGGAACTCGCCCGCTCGGACGCCGGTCACGAACTCCGCCCACGAGGTGGCCGGATAGCGGTGCGGGGCCAGCGCGCGGTCCTTGGTGTCACGCACCGCCACCGACCCGGGCAGGAACGCCACCTCAACGCAGGCATCACCGTTGCCGCCGCTGAAGCTGCTCGTGAACCAGCGGAGCTCGTCGTCACCCACGGCCTTCTCCTTCGGACGGGCTCACTCCCCGGCCAGCCGGCGGATCAACGCCATTGACTCGGCCGGGTCGAGCGCACCGGACAGCACGCGCTCGAAAGCCAGCCTAGCCCGCGCGACCTCGACATCCTTGTCGAGTGTGAGCGCTCCGACCGTGTGCTCGACGTAGACGATGTCCGGCTCGCCGAGGTCGCCGAACTGAAGAATGCTGAAGCCCGAAGCCATCGCAGCATGGGCGCCGACCGAGTTCGGCAGTACGTGCAGGGTCACGCTGTCGAGCTCGGCGAGCGCGGCCATGTGCGCGAGCTGACCACGCAGGACATCGGGCCCGCCGACCGGGCGGTGCAACGCCGACTCGTCGACCACCGCCACCAGCTCCAGCGGGTGGTCCACCGAGGTCAGCCGCAGTTGGCGGTGTACTCGCGCTGCAACCTCGTTGTCCAGCTGCTCGGCCGTGCGGGGCACCGGCACCGCCAGCATCAAGGCCCGCGCGTAGTCCGCCGTCTGCATCTGGCCCGGCATGTAGGTCGCCTGGAAGACCTGGACCAGGCTCGCCTCGGTCTCGAAGGCGATGAAGCTGTTGTTGCCCAACCCGAAGGCCCGCCACCACCCCGGCTGCTGAGCCTCCCGGGCCAGCTCCACCAGCTCCGTCCACCGATCGCCGCCCACGTCGTACAGGTCGAGCATCCCCCGCACCCAGTGCACGTCGATCAGGATCTGGGCGTTCTCGATCCGGCTCAGCTTGCTCACCGAGAAATCCAGCTTCGGCGCCGCGTCCTCCAGCGTGAGCCCGGCCTCCTCGCGCAGCAGCCTCAGCTGCCGGGCCAGCACCCGCCGCCGGACCATCGACCCCTCGTGCCGCGTCACGTGACCCCCCGCTCCGACCCGATCACGGATCGTGGCACACGAGAACCCGGCAGCGGGATTCCCGCTCCACCCCTTCCCGCGGCGAGGCAGCGGCTCACGCACCCCGTCTCCGCCCACGCAACCCGTCTCCGCCCACGCGACCCGTCGACGGGGTGCGCGAGCCCGCACGGGGTGCGTCGGCCGAATCGGAGAGCGCCCCGGGGGGCGAGCGTCAGGAGCGCGTCACCGACGCCCCCCACGCGCCCCGTCACCGCCCACGCCACCCATCTCCGCCCACGCCACCCATCGACGGGATGCGCGAGCCGACACGAGGTGCGTCGGCCGAATCAGAGAGCACCCGGCGGCGAGGGTCAGGAGCGCGTCACCGACACCGCCCACGCACCCCATCTCCGCCCACGCGACCCATCTCCGCCCACGCCACCCATCGACGGGATGCGCGAGCCGACACGAGGTGCGTGGGCCGACACGGGGTGCGTCGGGCGCGAGGGTCAGGAGCGCGTCACCGTCGTCTCGATCAGGCCGTAGGGGCGGTCGGCGGCGTAGAAGACCTCGTTCGGGTTCTCCAGGCCGAAGGGCGAGAGGTCCACGACGAAGTGGTGCTTGTTGGGCGCCTTCAGGTTGATCTCGGCGATCTCCGGGTGGGCCTCGAGTACCGCCCGGCCCATCTCCCACAGCGTCTGCTGCAGGGCGAGCGAGTGCACGGTGGCGAACTGCTCCAGCATGATCCGCCGGGCGTCGGCCCAGGTCTTGTCCCAGTCGACGTCCAGGCCGGTGTATCGCCATTCCGCCACCAGCGCCGTGGACATGATCCGGTCGTCGGTCTCGGGCAGGGTCGTGTAGCGGTCCTTGAGGAAGCCGTGGAACTCGGAGCCCGTCGACTTGAGCAGCACCAGGTCGCGCAGGCCCGAGACCACCTCGGTGCCCTCGGCCGACACGTCGACCACCGTGGTGCGCACCTCGGGGCCGCGGCGCACCCACGTGTGGGCGTGCCCCTCCCCGCCCACCGGCACCCGCTCCCACCCGAACTCGTCCACCGCGATGCGGGCGCCGCTCACGGGTTCGACGTCGTCGACGAAGTGCCGGGCCAGGGTGAGCGCGTACTCCTCGATCGCCCGCAGCCCGTGCTCCTTCGCGAACGCGTAGGCGGTGTTCTTCTGCGTGTCGGTGGGCAGCACCGCGCCCTGGTCGCCGTGCAGGTGCGCGGCCGCGAAGTCGCCGCGCAGGGCGGTGGACACGGTGACGTCGCGGATCTCGTGCCGCGCGGTCTCCCGGTGGATCCGGACGAGGCGGTTCTCCGCCTTCCCGTACTGGTTGGCGCCGAGAATGATCGACATCTGTCAGCTCCCGCGGTAGGTCGAGTAGGCGTAGGGGGACAGCAGCAGCGGCACGTGGTGGTGCTGTCCGGCGTCGGTGACGGTGAAGGCGACGACCACCTCGGGGTAGAACCCCTGCTGCCCGGTGGCCGCGAAGTACTCCCCCGTGGCGAACGCGAGCCGGTAGTCGCCGGCCGCGAGCGTGCCGAGCTCCCGGACCCGCCCGTCGGCGTCGGTGGTGGCGGCGGCGAGCACCTGCCCGTCCGTGGTCGTGAGCCGGACGGCGACGCCGGCGGCCGGAGTGCCGCGCGAGGCGTCGAGGACGTGCGTGGAGAGACTCATCGTTCGCCCTCGCTGACGCTCGGGCGACCCGTCGGGAAACAACGCAGCGCGTGGACGCTGTGCCGATGATTCGCTCGCTGACGCTCGCTCATGACCCATCCTCCTCGACCAGGCGCGCGATGCGCAGCCGGTTGATCGCCGCGAGCTCGGCCAGGGCGACGGCCCGCTCGGTGGCCGGGTCGTTGCCGAGCCGGGCGCGCAGGACGTCGAGCAGCTCCTGCGCGCCGCGGCCGCTGGCGCACACCAGGTAGACGTGCCCGAAGCGCTCCTCGTAGGCGCGGTTGCCGTCGGCGAGCGCGGCGAGCACGGCCGGGTCGGCGCCGGCCACGCCGTTCTGCTCGCGCCGGGATGCGCCGCCGGCGGTCCGGTCGCCGATCCGGGGGTGCCCGGCCATCGCCTCGTCCAGGTCGGCGTCGGTGAGCGCGACCTCGGCGGTGGCCTGCAGCGAGGCCACGTCGGGGTGCGGCCGGCTCGCCGTCACCTCCCGCACCCAGCGGGGCGCCGCGCAGACCTGGCGCAGCTCCCGCTCGGCGTCGGCGACGGCCAGGGTGTTCCACTCGTCGAGCTTCACCGGCCGAACGCCCTCGTGCGCGCGGTGGCGATGGGGTTGGCGGTGGCCACGAGGTCGGCGAAGCGGTGGTTGGCCACCTTCGCGATCTCGATGAGGGCGGCGGCGTGCTCCTGGGCCGTGGAGTTCGCCAGCCGCTGCTGTCCCTCGGCCAGCACCCGCTCGCGGGACCCGGAGTCCCGCACGCAGACGATCAGCGGGAACCCGAACCGCTCCCGGTACGCCGCCGCCAGCTCCGCGAACTCCTCGCGGTCCTCGTCGGCGAGCCGGGTGAGGCCGGCGCTCGCCTGGTCGCGGGCGGAGTCCTCGCCCTCGTCGCCGTCGGCCACCCGGTCGGCCCCGAGGTCGGGGTAGGCGGCCATGAGCTCGCGCTGCTCCGCGGGCGGCGCGGAGAAGAGGGCCTCCTGGAACGCGGCGCGCAGGTTCGTGGTGTCGGCGAACGGCCGCCGGTCGTAGGCGCGCCCCACGACGGACGTGCCGACGGTGGCGCTGCCCTGGAACAGGCGTCCGAAGGTGGCCACGAACTCGTCGCGGCTCATCCGGTTGACCTGCTCCAGCCGCACGGTGCCCGCGCCCGGCGCGCCCGCCACGGCGGGCCCGCGGCCGCGTCCGATGTGGTGGAACGCCACGTTGAGCACGATCGCGGTGATGCTGCCGAGCGTGATGCCGGAGCCGAACACGATCTGCGCCCAGCCCGGCACCGCGGTCGCCACGTCCGGCTGGGCGGTGACGAGCATCGCGAGGCCGACGCTGGAGCCGACGATCACGACGTTGCGGTGGTCGTGGAAGTCGACGCGGGCCAGCGTCTGGATGCCCACGACCGCGACCGTCGCGAACATGGCGATGGCCGCGCCGCCCAGCACCGCGTGCGGGATGCCCGCGACGACCGCGCCGGCCTTCGGCAGCAGCCCGAGCAGGATCATGAACCCGCCTGCGGCGACGACCACCCAGCGGCTCTTGACCTGGGTGAGCCGCACGAGGCCGACGTTCTCGGCGAAGCACGTGTAGGGGAAGGAGTTGAGGACGCCGCCGATCGTGGTGGCGAGGCCGTCGGCGCGCAGCGCGCGGGTGACGTCCTCGCGCCCGACCCGCTTGTCGACGATCTCGCCGGTGGCGAACACGTCCCCGGTGGTCTCCACCGCGGTGATGAGCATGACCACGATCATGGACACGATCGCCGCGAAGCTGAACTGGGGCCACCCGAAATGGAACGGGGTGGTCACGCCGACCCAGGCCGACTCGCCCACGGCGTCGAAGTGCGCGTCGCCGAGGAGCCACCCCACGAACGTGCCGAGGACGAGCCCGATCAGCACCGCGACCGTGGCCAGGAACCCGCGGAAGAGCCGCTGGATCGCCACGATCACGGCGAGTGTGCCGAGTGCGTAGGCGAGGTACCGCGGGTTGCCGGGCTGCGGGTCGGAGCCGCCGCCGACGGCGTCCAGCGCGGCCACCGGCAACAGCGCCAGGCCGATGATCAGGATGACCGACCCGGTGACGACCGGCGGGAAGAACCGGATCAGCCGGCCGAAGAACGGCGCGATCAGGAACGTGGCGAGCCCGGCGACGATCACCGCGCCGTAGATCACCAGGAGCCCGTCGGTGCCACCGCCGGCGGCCATCCCGATCGCGATCATGGGCGACACGGCGGTGAACGTGACGCCCTGCAGGAGCGGCAGTCGCACGCCGACCTTCCAGAACCCGGCGGCCTGGATGATCGAGGCGATCCCGCACGTGAACAGGTCGGCGTTGATCAGGTGGATGAGCTCCCGATCGGACAGGCCGATCGCGCCGGCCAGGAGGATCGGGACGATCACCGCGCCGGCGTAGAAGGCGAGTACGTGCTGGAACCCGTACACGGCGAGCTTGCCGGCGGGCAGCACCTCGTCGACGGGGTGGGGACGTCGCGGCATTGGGACACCTCACGGGGCAGGAGGCCGGGAACGGCACAACGATGACCCGCGCACTGTGGCGGCGGACACCCACGCATCCGACGAACCGCGGCCGCGCCCGCCGTGCGCGTTAGGAGGATCCGCCAACCCCGGTCAGCGACCGCTTCCCGCCGGCAGCGCCTCCAGCACCAGGTCGTCGAACTTGCGGCGGACCGTCTCCATCCGCCACTTGTTGCTGAACACCGCGAGCAGGGCGCCGTCGGCGCGGCGGGTGAGAACCTCCACCTCGCTCTGCCCCGCGAGCATGGTGGCGCCGGCCTCGTCGGTGCGGCGGGTGATCGTGTAGCCGAGGGGCTCCAGCGTGACGGGCGCGCGGAACTCCGCCTCCAGCCGGGAGGTGACCACCTCGAACTGCAGCGGCCCCACCGCGGCGAGCACCGGCGCCTGGTCGCCGCGCAGGTCGGAGACCAGGACCTGGATGACGCCCTCGCTGTCGAGCTGCTCGATCCCGCGGCGGAACTGCTTGAACGCGCCCGTGTCGGCGGCTCGCACCACCGCGAAGTGTTCGGGCGAGAAGCTCGGGATCGCCGGGAAACGGACCGGGTCGGTGGAGTAGAGGGTGTCGCCGGGGCGCAACGCGCCCGCGTTCACCAGGCCGACGATGTCGCCGGGGAACGCCTCCTCCACAGTGGTGCGCTGCTGCCCGAACACCGCCTGCGCGTACTTGGTGGCGAACGGGCGGCCGGTGGCGGCGTGGGTGAGCACCATGCCGCGCTCGAACCGGCCCGAGCAGATCCGCACGAACGCCATCCGGTCCCGGTGGGCGCGGTCCATGCCGGCCTGCACCTTGAACACCAGGCCGGAGGTCGAGGCCTCGAGGGGCCGGGGGTTGCCCTCGGCGTCCTCGCGCGGTTCGGGGGCGGGCGCGAGGTCGACCAGCGCGTCGAGCAGCCGAGCCACCCCGACACCGGTGAGCGCGGCGCCGAAGAGCACCGGCGTGGCGCTGCCGGCGAGGAACTCCTTCTCCTCGAACCCCGCGCCGATCTCCTGCAACAGCGCCAGCTCGTCCTGCGCCGCGGCCCAGAACTCCGGCTCCGCCTCGGCGATCTCCGCCTCGGGCACCGCCTCCGCGGTGGCGCGCGTGGCGCCGCCCGCGGTGCGGGTGAACCGGGTGAACGCCCCCGTGGCGCACTCGAGCAGCCCGCGCAGCTCGCCCGCGATCCCGACCGGCCAGGTGAGCGGCATCGGGCGCAGCCCGATCGTCTGCTCCACCTCGTCGAGCAGCTCCAGGGCCTCCCGGCCGGGCCGGTCCCACTTGTTGACGAACGTGAGCACCGGGATCCCGCGGCTGCGACAGACGTCGAACAGCTTGAGCGTCTGCGGCTCGAGGCCCTTGGCGGCGTCGAGCAGCATCACCGCGGCGTCGACAGCGGCGAGCACCCGGTAGGTGTCCTCGGAGAAGTCGCCGTGGCCCGGGGTGTCGAGCAGGTTGATCACGCAGTCGCGGTAGGCGAACTGCAGCACGGCGGACGTGATGGAGATGCCGCGCTTGCGCTCCATCTCCATCCAGTCCGACGTGACGCCGCGCCGGCCCGCCTTCCCGTGCACGGCTCCGGCGGTGTCGATCACCTCGGCGTAGAGCGCGAGCGCCTCGGTGAGGGTGGACTTGCCGGCATCCGGGTGGCTGATCACGGCGAACGTACGGCGCCTGCGCGCCTCGGCCGGTACCCGGACCGGCTCCGCAAGGACCTCTGACATGAGGCCTCCAGCCTAATGCGCCCGCCGACCACGCCCGCTCGCACACCGACTTCGGCGCTCGCACACCAACTGCAGTCGGTGTGCGAGCCATGAAATCGGTGTGCGAGCGGGCCCGTCAGCGCGGCGTCCGGCGCAGGAGGACCGGGGCTGCGAGTGCGGCGGCCAGCGCCAGCGCGGCGCCCGTCCACGCGCTGAGCTGCATGCCGCTGACGAACGCCGAGGTGGCGGCGTCCACCAGTTCGGCCCCGGCCGCCGCCGGGAGGTCGGCCGCGGCGTCGTACGCGCCGGCGAGCGTGTCGGCCGCCGCGGTCGCGGCCTCGGGCGGCAGCTGCGCCGCGCCGGCCGGCAGGCCGTCGGCCATGGCGCCGCGGTACACCGCCACGCCGATGCTGCCCAGCAGCGCGATCCCGAGCGCGTTGCCCAGCTCGTTGCCGGTCTCGGAGATCGCCGAGGCGGCACCGGCCCGCTCGGCGGGGGCGGAACCGATGATCAGGTCGACGCTGAGCGTGGACGCCGGCGCGGCCCCGATCCCGAGCACCACCGTGCCGGCGATGACGAGCGCGAGGTCGGGTTCGGCGCCGACCTGGGCGATGACAGCCAGCCCGACGGCGGCGACGGCGAGGCCGCCGCCCACCAGGCGGGGCGCCGGGATGCGGCGCACCAGCACCGGCGTCAGCAGGGATCCGGCGATGATCCCGGCCGTCGACGGGATCAGCCACAGTCCGGCCGCCAGCGGGCTCATGCCGAGCACGAGCTGCAGATACTGGGCGACGAACAGGAAGATCCCCGCCAGCGTCACGCCGATCAGCACGTTGACCAGCACCGAGGTGCCGAACGCGGCAGACCGGAACAGGCCGAGGTCGAGGAGCGGGTGGGCGATCCGGCGCTGCCGGCGGACGAACGCCGCACCGATCGCGACGCCCACGGCCAGCGCGAGCAGCGCGGTGGCGTCGGCACCGCCTTCGGCGACCCGCTTGACGCCGTAGATCACGGCGAGCATGGCGAGCACGGACATGGCCGCGCCCGGGATGTCGAACCGGCCGGGCGCCGGGTCACGCACCTCGGGCAGCAGCCGCGGCCCCACCACCAGGAGCGCCGCCATCACCGGCAGGTTGAGCAGGAACACCGAGCCCCACCAGAAGTACTGCAGCAGCACGCCCGCGACGAGCGGGCCGATGACGGTGCCGGCCGAGAAGGTGGTGACCCACAGCCCGATCGCGAACGTCCGCTGCGCCGGATCGGTGAACAGGCTGCGCAGCAGCGACAGCGTGGACGGCATGAGCGTGGCGCCGGCGATCCCGAGCAGCGCCCTGGCGAGGATCAGCAGCTCCGCGGTGGGCGCGAACGCGGCGAGCACGCTCGCCGCCCCGAACGCCGCGGCGCCGGTGAGCAGGAGCTTCCGGCGGCCGATGCGGTCGCCGAGCGTGCCCATCGTGACGAGGGAGCCGGCGATGAGGAAGCCGTACACGTCGGTGATCCACAGCAGCTGGGTTCCGCTCGGGTGCAGCGCCTCGCTCAGGGCGGGCGTCGCGAGGATGAGGACCACGAGGTCCATCGCGACGATCAGGGTGGGCAGCACGAGAGCGCCGAGTGCGGTCCACTCGCGGCGCCCGGCGCGAACGGGGTCGGTCGCGGTCATCGGTTCCTCCTTTTCATTACAGACCGGAACGTAACAGAAGGCTAAGCTGATGGCCATGCCCACCGGCCGCCCCCGGGATCCGCAGATCGACGCCGCCGTACTGGAGGCGACGCTCGCCGTGCTCGACGAGCTCGGCTACGGGCGCCTCACGATCGAGGAGGTGGCCCGGCGGGCCGGAGCCACCAAGCCCGCGATCTACCGGCGCTGGCCCACCCGCCAGCACCTCGCCCTCGCCGCCCTGGCCGCGCGCCTCGGCGACTCCCCGGTGCCCGACACCGGCTGCACGCTCTGCGACCTCGGCGAGGGGATCGGCGTCTTCCTCGCCGCCTTCCGGCAGATCCGGCCGGGCGTGCTCGCCACGCTGTTCGCCGACTGCGCCGCCGTCCCCGAGCTGCGCGTCGCGTTCCTCGCCACCCTGTTCGACCCGCCGCGCGCCGCGGTCGGGCAGATGCTCGAACGCGCGGTGGCCCGCGGCGACCTGCGCGCGGACGTCGACCGCGGCCTGGTGCTGGACATGCTGTCCTCGGTGGTGCACTACCGCGCGCTCTTCGGGCACGCCCCCACCACCGACCACGAGGTCGAGCAGGCGGTCGAGGCCCTGCTGTCCGGGATCGCGGTGGACTACCCCCGGCTCGTCGCCCACAGCCGGGAGCTGACCGAGGAGCACCACGCCCACGCGTGACGAGGGGCAATCGAAACCGAGATCATCGCCCGCCCCTCAGCCCTTGACAGCGCTTACCTCACCTGCTGCGATCACCCGATTCCTCACCTTTGCGGTGAGGCGGCTGTGCAGGCGGTGGCATCGCCACCCCAACGCGCAAGGAGGCGCGGTGGCCCTGGGCGACGAGGCTCCTTCACCTGCTCGATGCGGCCCACCGCGGAACGCCGGCGCTGCCCACCAGCTGCGTCACCGCAGTCCCACCTAGCGCTGCTGCACGACCGGCAGAGTTCCATTCGCCCGCGGTGAGACGAGGAACCGGATGACGGCATCGAGCAGTTCCGAACGGAGCCAGACCAGCCTTCCCAGCAAGTACCTACCACCCGTCGAGTTCAGGGACCTTCCGGAACCGGTGCCACTGCGGAAGGTGACCGGGGCGAGCGTCATCCTCCTGGCCACCGCCATCGGGTCGGGCGAGGTGATCCTCTGGCCCTACATCACCACCCAGGTCGGGTTCACCTTCATGTGGGCCGCGGTCGTGGGGTTCGCGATCCAGTTCTTCCTCAACATGGAGATCGAGCGCTACACGCTCGCCACCGGGGAGACCGCGATCACCGGCTTCACCCGGTTCTGGAAGCCGTGGTGGTGGCTGTTCGTCGTCTTCGCCCTCTGCCAGAACTTCTGGCCCGGCTGGGCCACCGGCGCAGCAACGGCGGCGACGTACGTGTTCGGCATGGGCGAGAACGCGCCGGTCGTCCCGATCACGCTCGCGGCGCTGCTCGCCATCGGCATCACGCTCACCCTCTCGCCCGTCGTCTACCAGACCGTCGAGAAGATCCAGGGCGTCCTGGTGGTGCTGATCATGATCTTCGTCGTGATCACGATCCCGGTCGCCACCACCGGCGAGGCGTGGGGCGCGCTCTTCACCGACGGCATCGGCTTCCCGGTCGGACAGGAGGGCCTGGGCATCGCGCTGCTGCTGGGCGCGCTGGCCTTCGCCGGGGCCGGCGGCGCCAACAACCTCGTGCAGAGCAACTACATCCGGGACAAGGGCATGGGCATGGGCCTGCACATGCCCAAGATCGTCTCCCCCATCACCGGGCACGAGGAGGCGAAGCCGTCACTGGGGTACATGTTCCCGACCGACGCCGAGAACATGCGGCGGTGGCGTGGCTGGTGGAAGGTGGCCAACTGGGAGCAGTTCATCACCTTCTTCCTCATCGGCCTCCTGACGCTCGTCATCATGTCGGTGCTGGCCTACTCGACACTCGGGGTCGGCCGGGTGGAGGAACAGAACCTCGCGTTCCTGCTGCTCGAAGGGCAGGTCCTGCAGGAGACCGTGGCGCCGTGGTTCGGCATCACGTTCTGGATCGCCGCGGTCATCGCGCTCTTCACGACCAACCTCGGGATCCTCGACTACACCAGCCGCCTGATCGCCGACCAGTTCAAGATCCACGCGCTGAAGGACAACCAGACCTGGACCGAGAGCCGGATCTACGCCGCGTCCGTCTGGTTCATGATCATCGTGGGCTCGGTGATCCTGCTCGCGGGCGTCGACCAGCCGTTCCTGCTCGTCCTGATCGCGTCCTGCATCGCCGGCGTGCAGATGTTCATCTACTCCGGGCTGCTGATCATGCTCAACCGGAAGGCCCTGCCGAAGGAGCTGCAGATCGGCGGGATACGGCTCGCGGTGCTCGCCGTCTCCTTCCTGTTCTTCGGCTTCCTCTCGGTGATGCTCGTCCTCGACGAGCTCGGGTTCCTGGGATAGCCACCGTGCTGCGACGGCTGTGGTTACGGGTGCTGGTGGCGATGACGCTGTGGATCGTCTTCGTCGGCGTGATGTGGATGACCGGCATCATCACGATCGCCTGAGTCGAAAGTCGATCTCCCTGAGTCGATCTCCCTGAGTCGATCTCCCTGAGTCGATCTCTCAGCGTCGGTTCAGCGATCCGGTCGCAGTGTGGGTGTCGCCCCGCCCGCACTGCGACCGGAAGGACCCATGCCGAGCCTGCAGGACCGATTCGATCCGCGCCGCAACGGTTTCGACGTGTTGCGGCTGCTGTTCGCCCTGCTCGTGGCGGTCGACCACGGCGTCTCCGCCTACTCGGCGGGCCACCTGCGGATCGGCCGGGCGGGGATCGGTGACTTCGCCCTCGACGGGTTCTTCGTCCTCAGCGGGTTCCTGGTCACCCGCAGCTGGTTCCGGCTGGAGTCGTTCCCGCGGTTCGCCTGGCACCGGTTCCTGCGGATCATGCCCGGGTTCTGGGCGTGCCTCGTCGTGGTCGCCTTCGTGGCGGCGCCGGTCGCGGCCGTGCTGCAGGGCATGTCGCCGTTGCAGCCGTTCACCGGCACGCCCTCGGCCTGGGACTACGTGTTCCAGAACGCAGGGCTCCTGATCGTCCACTTCGACATCGCCGGCATCCTCGCCGACCTGCCGAAGGAGGACAGCTTCAACGGGTCGGTGTGGACGCTCGCGTTCGAGGCGTTCTGCTACGCGATCGTCGGCGTGCTCGGCGCGCTCGGCCTGCTGCGCCGCCGCCCGGCCCTCGTCCCGGCGGCCGCCGCCGTGCTCCTCGTGCTCACCGCCGTGCAGGAGGCCGGACTGCCGGTGCTGCTCAACGAGCGGGTGATCCGGCTCGTGCTCATGTTCCTGCTGGGCGCCGCCGCGTACCTGTACGCCGACCGCATCCCGCTGCGCGGCGACCTCGCCGCGGCGGCCACGGGCCTGTTCCTCGTGAGCCTGGCCCTGTTCGACGACTACCGGGTGCTCGGCGCGGTGCCGCTCGCGTACCTGTACCTGTGGGCCGGCACCTGCGTCCTGCCGGCGTGGTCGATGCGCACGGACCTGTCGTACGGCGTCTACATCTACCACTGGCCGCTGCAGCAGCTCCTGGTGCTGACGGCGCTCGGCACGGCCCCGATCGCGGTGTTCGTGCCGGTCTCGATCGCGCTCGCGGTGCTGCCGGCCGCCGCGTCCTGGTACCTGGTGGAGCGCCCGGCGCTCCGCCACAAGGACAGCCCGCTCCCCGACCGGCTCGCGGAACGCCTCACCACGGCGCTGACGCCCGCCCGCTAGCGACCCGCGCCCGCGTCCACCCACGTGCCGCCGCGACGTTCGATCTCCGGCAGCGCCGCCCTCGCCTCGGCCACGAGCTCGGAGACGAACACGAGCACGACGTCCGGCTCCGCGGCCACCAGCTCGTCCGGCGTGATGATCGGGATGTCGGTGCCGGGCATGCGCCGGTCCTGCTTGCCGGGCGAGGCGTCCGCGACGCCGGGCAGCAGGGTGGCGTCCAGGTCGGCGAGGCGCAGCAGCGACACGGCGCGCGAGGCCGCCGCGTACCCGTACACCCGGCGCCCGGCGGCCCGCTGCGCGACGAGCATCTCGCGCAGCGACCCGGACGTGCGCCGCACCGAGTGCTGCAGGGCACCGACCGACGCCGGTCGCAGCATGCCGGCCGCGATCTCGGGCGCCACCACGGCGTCCACCGCGGCGTCGTCCACGGCGGGCGACTCGGACGTGCGGGCCGCCACCAGCGCAACCGTGCCCCCGTAGAGCGGGAACCGGCGGGCGGTGGTGACCGTGAACCCGGCCCGCCCGAGCATCCCGATCATGGCGGGCGTGGAGTAGTAGGCGTAGTGGCCCAGCCGCAGCGCGTTCCACTGGGTGCCGGCCACGATGGCGTGCAGCGAGTGGAACTGCACCGCCAGGCGGCCTCCCGGCCGCACGGCCGCCGCGCGCTCGCGCAACGCCGTGTCCTGGTCGGGCTCGTGCATCACCCCGAAGCAGCCGTCGACCACCAGGTCGGCACCCGTCTCGCGGGGCACCTCGGTGAAGCCGTGCCCGGCGAGCAGGCCGAGCCACGTGCCGCCGTGCGGGCTGGGGAACTCGGCCGCGGTGCCGCCCGCCGGGAAGGCGCCGGCCGCCGCGAGCTCGCGCACGGCGTCGCCGCGCTGCGCGGTGAGCGCGGCCGGCTCGGCACCCACGACCTCCTCCGGCACATCGGCGTCGTCGGCCAGCTGGGCGAGCCCGCAGCCGGCGCACAGCCACATCCGCAGCGGGAACAACTCGTCCGGACCGGAATCGTCGATCTTCGGGAACAGCTCCGACGACGGCTGCGCGCCGAGGTCCAGGACGATGTCCCCGTCGGTTCGGTGGCAGGAGCGGCAGGCGGGGCTGGCGATCACCATCGGTCTCCCGGATCGGTCCGGCTGTCGGGTTGCACGGCGGTCGAGTTGCACGGCGGTAAGGTCGGCCCGAACGCCCGGGACGTCACCTCGGGACATCGAACCGTGTCGCAAGCACCGCCGGTGGAGGCAACATGCACGTCCGCGAGACCGGGATCGCCGGCCTCCTGGTGTTCGAGCCGTCGCCGCACCGCGACGAACGCGGGTGGTTCAGCCGCACCTTCGACGCCGACGTGGCGCGCAGCGCTGGCGTGGACCCGCACGCGTTCCTGCAGGACTCCCAGTCGCGCACGGTACGCGCCGGGCTGCGCGGGCTCCACGGCCGGGTCGGGCGCGGCGAGTCCAAGCTGGTGCGCTGCGCGCGAGGAGCCATCTTCGACGTGGTGATCGACGCGAGGCCCGGCTCGCCGACCATGGGACGCGTCGAGTCGTTCCGGCTCGACGACGAGAACATGACCAGCATCTACATCCCGCGCGGCTGCCTGCACGGCTTCCAGGCGATCACCGAGGCCGACACCTGCTACCGCATCGACGCCCCGCACGACCCCGCCGAGGACGTCACCGTCCGCCACGACGACCCGGACCTCGCGATCGACTGGCCGCTGCCGGTCTCCGTGATGAGCGCGAAGGACCGGGCCGGGCGGCCGTGGGCGGAGCTCACCCGGCTGCTGGACGCCGCGGCCCCGGGCTGACCGACTCGCCGGCGCCGCATCGTCAGGTGCCCGGGAGCTCCCGTAGCCAGGTGCGCAGCGCGAGCGTGCCGTCCTCGTCGATCAGCGCGTCGCGGACGGCGCCGGCACCGTCGCACAACTGCCGGCTGGACAGCGCGGTGGCCACAGCGGAGGCGAGTCGGGCGCCGTCGACGTCCTTGATCGGGATCGGTTCCGTCCCTGCGTGGAGCGCGACCAGCCGGCGGGCCCAGAACGGCTGGTCGGTGTGCACCGGTATCGGCACCGACGGGATGCCCGCCCGCAGAGCGGCGGCGGTGGTGCCGGCGCCGGCCTGGTGGACGAGGGCGGACGCCCGAGGGAGCAGCCAGCTGTGCGGCACGTCGCCGACGTGGACGACGTCAGGGCTGCCGATCTGTTCCGCGACCTCGCGCAGGTCCGTTCCCTGCAGGACCGCACGGGCCTTCGTCTCCACGAGCGCGTCGGCCACGGCCCGGATCATCGCTGAGCCGGCCGGGAAGCTCCCCAGGGAGACGACCACGGGAGGGCGGCCGGCGTCGAGGAACCCGCTCAGTGACGGCGGAGGCGTCCAGCCCGCGGGGTCGTGCGGCCACCAGAAGCCGTCGAGACTCAGCCCCGCGGGCCAGTCGTCCGGGCGTGGGAGCACGGCGGCGCTGATGCCGTGGTGCACGGGCAGCCCGTGCGCACGTCGGCGGCGTTGCGCAGCCCGACGGCTCTCGCGGGGCAGCCCGAGCTCCGACCGCACCCGTCTGCAGGCCGAGTCGTAGGGCGTGTGCACCTGCTGGGCCAGGCGACCGGCCAGCCGGTTCACCACCCGTCCGAGATCCTTGCTGCTGGCGATCATCGGTGGGTAGGCCGCGCTGGGGTGCGCGGGCTGGAGAAGGGCCTCGACGGACGGGACACCGAGGCCTTCGGCGATGTCATGGCCGTACGGGGAGATCGCGTTCGTCAGCACCACCTCCGAGCCCGGGGCTGCCGCCAGCGCCGACGTGGCGGCCTGGTCCAGGTAGGTCCGCAGGGTGGCCAGGTACGCGCGCACGCCGGGGGAACCTTCGCCACCGGGCCCGGCGGGCGGGGTCACCGGCGCCGTGATCGGGGCCGGTGTGCAGCCTGCGCCGATCACGAGCGACTCGTACTCGGCGTTCGCCACGATCGTGACCTCGTGCCCGTCCGCAACGAAAGCCGCGCCCAACCCGGTGGCCGGAGCGACGTCTCCCCTGGTGCCAGGGCTCAGGATCAGAACTCGCATCGCCACTCCCTCGAACAGTTCGCGACCACTGTTCGCGAACGCCGTACCTCAAGCTACCTATGGCGTACGGTGTTCGCAAACAGCGGCCGCGGAGGTGTGATGGAGTCGGAACTGATCTGGATGCGCCCCCCGAAGTCCGGGGCCGGGCGGCCGGCCACCCGCAGCAGAGCCCAGATCACCGAAGCCGCCGTGCGAGTGGCCGACCGCGACGGGCTCGCCGGGGTGTCCATGCGGCACGTGGCTGCCGAGCTGGACACCGGGGCCGGCTCGCTGTACCGCTACGTCGAGACGCGCGACGATCTGCTCGACCTGATGGCCGATCACGTCTGCGCCGAGTACGACCTTCCCGCCCCCTCCGGCGACCGGCTCAGCGACCTCGTGACCATGGGCCTGCAGGCCCGCGAGATCTATCGGCGCCACCCCTGGCTGGCCGAGCTGGCGCTCACCCGCCCCGTCGTCGGCCCGAACGGGATCGACGTCACCGAACACTTCCTCGCCGTGCTCGCCGACCATCCGGCCCCCGACAGCGACAAGCTGGTCGCCCTGGCGATGCTGAACGCGGTGGTGGCCGCGACCGCTCGCTCCGAGGCGTCCCGGGTCGACGCGCTGCGCAGCGCCCGCTACATGGCTCACGTCGCCGCCCGGGGCGACCATCCACACCTCGCCGCCCTCAGCGTGCAGCCGACCGATGGCGACCCGCTCCCGGAAGCCCTGCGCCGGATCCTCTCCGGGCTGCTCGGGTGACCCGACCTGAACTCGGCCTGCGCCGCAGGCGGCGTCAGCCGGTGCGCGTCGAGGCGGGGGTCGCGTCACCGATCCGCAGGATCGCGCCCGCCTGCACCACGAGCCCCGCGAGCAGGACGCCGATGGCCGCGGCGTAGCCGCCGGTCACGTCGATGAACAGGCCCATCACGAGCGGGCCGAGGCCGGCCACGGTGTAGCCGACACCGAGGGCCATCCCGCTGGTGGCGGCGCTCGCCGCGGCGTCCCGCGTGCGCCAGGCGACCACTGCGAGGCCCAGCGGGAAGCCTGCGCCGGACCCGACGCCGACGAGTACGGCCCAGAGCCACGGCCCGACGAGCGGTGGCAACGGAGCGAGCAGCAGACCGAGCGTGCCCACGGCCGTGCTGGCGAGGGCGACACCCGACCAGAACCGCCAGCGCCCGTTGCGCTCGGCCAGCGCCGGGATGACGAGGGCGCCCGGCACCTGGGCCGCGGCCCACACCGCGAGCACCAGCCCGGCATCGCCCGGGCTCCACCCCCGGCTCGTGACGTAGGGCGCGAGCCACGTCATCCAGCCGTACACGAGCAGCGAGACCGCGGACTGGTGGGCCGCCGCGAGCCGGGCGAAGCCGTCGCGCCACGGCAGGCGGGCCCGCGGGGCCGCCGCGGGTCGCTCGACCCGGCGCACCACCGGCGCCCAGGCCGCGAGCGCGAGCACCGCGGGCACCGCCCACACAGCCAGCGCGAGCGACCACCCGCCCACTCCCACGGCGAGCGGCACCGCCACCGCGCTCGCCACGGTGGCCGGGACCATCATCGCCACGACGTACCAGCCGGTGACGGCCCCGGCGTGCGCGGCGAGGTGCTCCTTCACCACCCCGGTGAGCAGCACACCGGCCACCCCGATGCCGAACCCGGCCAGGAGGCTGCCGGCCACCAGCGGCACCGCAGCCGGGACGCCGCGGACCAGGCTGCCGAGGGCAACGAGACCGACCGCGCCGACGAGCGCGCGCTCCGGTCCGCGGCGGGCGACCGCCGGCCCGGCGAGCGAGCCGGCTGCCATCATCAGCACCGCGCCGGTCTGCACGAAACCCGCGGCGCCTGCGGAGAAGCCCAGGTCGGACCGGACCGCCTCGATGAGCGGCGGGTACCCAGCCAGGGCGGTGCGCAGGTTCAGGGCCAGCGCCAGCAGCCCGACCAGCACCACTCCCGGACGAACGCGTACAGAGGTGTAGGATGCGTTCATCCATTACACGGTACGGAAGGGCGGTAAGGGGTGCAACTACTGCTCGACGATTACCGGCTCGGTGCCGCAGTGGCCACCGACCTCGTCAACACCGCCCCCGAGGTGATGGTGAGCACCGGCGACGTGCTCCCCGACGTCACCGCGCTCGCCCGCTTCCTCGCCGACCACGACGTGCACCCGGACGCGGGCGAGCCCACCCCCGCCGACCTGCACGCCGTTCACGACCTGCGCCGCAGGCTCCGCGCGGTGCTCGTTGCGCCCGACCCCGCGGCAGCGGCCGCGCTCACCCGATCCGCCACCGGTCCCGAGCTGCACCGCGACCCCGACGGGCACTGGCAGTGGCTGGTCCGCTCCCGGCCCGGCGCGTCGCTCGCCGACGAGCTCGCCCTGCTCACCGGCACCGCGGTGCTCGCCGTCCTGCGCGCACTCGGGCCGGACCGCTTCCGGTCCTGCGCCGCCCCCACCTGCGCCGGCGTGTTCGTCGACACCAGCCGGGCCGGCCGGCGCCGCTACTGCCTGCCGGCGGTGTGCGGCAACCGCATCAACGTCGCCAACCACCGTGCCCGCCGCCGCGCGGCCGGCTGACGATCCACGCACCCCGCCCCCGCCCACGCGCCCCGTCGAGCACCGTCGAGCAGAAGCGCGAGCAGACACGGGTAGCGCGAGCGACGCGGGACCGGACCCCGGCGTCCGGTGCGGGCCGGCACGGGACGAGTCCGCCCCTCTCCGCGTGGGTCCACGCACCCCGCTCAGGCCCCCCGCCGCAGCCCGCTCACGCACCCCGCTTCCGCTCACCAGCCTATGAGTTTGAAGTCAAGTTCCTGGTTGGAGTGATTTGGGCGTGTGGGGTCGGCTCGGCGGCGTTGGCCGTCGAGTGGATCTTGTTGTGGTTGCCTCGTGTCGCCCTCGGGTGGGCGCCCTGCGCCCGTCTCCGGCCCTACGTAGCTCAAGCGGGGTTGGCCCCGACAGCCTTCATCCGGGCTTGCTGGGAGACGGGCGGGGCTGCTCATGGTGAGCTGCGGGTTGATCCCTACGCACGTGCGAGCTCGCTCCCGCCCGGTGGTCTGAGGGCGGCGACAGCGGGGTCAGGCGGCGGTGGCGGCTCCCTGCTCGGATGCGTACTCGGCCCGGTCGAGGCCGGCGGCGATGGCCGGGTCCCAAGCAGTGCGGGTGACGACGACCGCGTGCAGCTGGCGTAGCAGGCTGGCCGCGACCGCGACCCGGGCCTGGGTGTCAGTCAGCGGGTGTTCGGCCCGCCTTCGTGACGGTCGGCTCGTCTTGCGGGGGCAGCCACGCGTACTCCGAGCGCATCCCCGGCCAGTGGATGACGCTCTTCACCACGCCGCGCGGCCCCACGTGCGAGTCGTACCGCACGTTGCGCTCGGGTGGCGTGAAGTAGGACCTGCCGCACGAAGGCGTAGAGGGCGCTGGGCTGTCGACACCTGGTGATCGATCTGAGATGCCAGTGCACGGCCCTCACGTCGGCGTTCAGCGTGGTGTCGCATCGATCAACCCGGCATGATCCGTCCGAGGTGACGGTGGAGCGCCCTGGTGGGGACGCTCGGCCGCAACTCGCAACGATCACTCCCGCGCGCCGGGCCTGGGTTCATGGTCATGTCGACGCCAACGCAACACGGCATCGGTGGTTCTCCCGCTACTGCGCCGGCGCGTCGAGGAACGCCGGGACGATCGTGTGCAGCTCGGGACGGTGGATCGCCCCGAGGTGGCCGGTGCCGGGCAGTACGGCCAGCTGGGAGGCCGGCATGCCGACCAGGTCGCCGACGACGTTGCCGCCGAGGAGTCCGAAGAACTCCACCGTGTAGTCGAGCCGCACGATGTCCGAGTCGCCGGCCACGAGCAGCACCGGCGAGGCCAGGGCCTCCACGGCGCTCTTCGGGTGGACCGGGTAGTTCAGGTCCATGTCGATCTTCTTCTCGACCAGGGTCGGGAAGTCGTCCGGGCGGGGTGCGGCGGCCACGTAGTAGTCGTGGAACGGGGTGCCGTGCAGCATCTCCGGCTTGAAGTCCTGCAGGCCCTCCATCAGCCCGGGGTGGGTGGACTTGTCGTCGTAGCCGCCCGAGACGAGCACGAGCTTGTGCACCAGATCCGGGTTCTGCACGCCCATGGTGAACGCGACCGCGGCGCCCATGCTGTAGCCGAGGAAGTCGGCCTGGGTCACGCCCAGCTGGCCCAGCAGTGCCGCGGTGTCGGCGGCCATGTGCTCGACGCGCAGCGGCCGGTCGATGTCGGCGGTGTGGCCGTGGGCCTGCTGTTCGATCGCGATCACGCGGCGGTTCTGGGCGAGCGCCGGGATCAGCTCGGCGAAGTCGACGCCGATCCCGGAGAACGCCCCGTGCAGCAGCACGAGCGGGCGGCCGGTCTCCGGGCCGTGCACCTCGTAGTACATCTGCAGGCCGTTCACCGTCGCGTGGCGGCCCGGCTCGGGCTGCGGGGCGGCGGGTTGTGCGCCGCTCGATCCGCAGCCGGTCACGGCGGCGAGTGCGACGGCGACGCCGAGCGCGGCGATCATCGAGATCCTGGACATGGTGGTCCTCCTGTCGGGGGTCATGGGGTGTACGGGGAGCGCGCCCGCGCGTCGCGCAACGCGCGGGCCCACCAGCAGAGCCGGTCGAGCGTGGCGATGGCCTGCTCGTTGCAGGCCGCGGACGAGCGGGGCCAGCTGCCGTCGGTGGCGAACTGGTCCCAGTAGCAGGGCAGGGTGATCGGGTCCGGCAGCGCGACGGCGTGCAGCTCGGCGAAGACGTCGCGCAGCTGCGCGACGGCGTGCAGGCCGCCGGACTCGCGGCCGTAGGCGACGAACGCCACCGGCTTGGCGTGCCACTCCCGGTAGAACCAGTCGATCGCGGTCTTCAGCGGGGCCGGGAAGCTGTGGTTGTACTCCGGCGTCACCACCACGAACGCGTCGGCGGCGGCCAGCCGCGGGGCGAGCGCCGCCACCTCGGCCGGGAGGGCCTCGTCGACGTCGGTGAGGGTGCACGGCAACCCGGCGTCGGCGAGGTCGATGACGTCGGTCGCCAGATCCTGGCGCCGCGCGGCGCGCCCGGCGAACCAGGTGGCGGCGGTGGGGCCGAACCGGCCCCGCCGCGTGCTGCCGATGATGATCACGAGCCGGAGCGGCTCCTTCGCGACGTCCTGCAGTTCGGGCACCGATCCCACCTCCTCCCACTCGGTTCGACGGAGACCAGTTTCCGGGCCGGGTTTTCGGTTTCTTTGCGGTCCGGACGCCCTGTCGTGGGCGCCGCATAAGGTGCGTTCGTGCGATTCGGGATGCTCGGGGCGGTGGCCGTGTGGACGGACGGCGGCGTGCCCGTCGCCGTACCCGGCCGCAAGGTGCGCGCGCTGCTCGCCGACCTGCTCATGCACGAGGGCCGGCCCGTGCCCGCCGACCGGTTGATCGACGACATCTGGGGCGAGCGCCCGCCGCCCTCGGCCGGGGCCACCCTGGCGGCCAAGGTCTCGCAGCTGCGCCGGGTGCTGGAGGACGCCGAGCCGGGTGGCCGCTCGCTCGTGGTGTCGGGCCCGGCCGGGTACGCCCTCCGCACCGGGCCCGAGGCCGTCGACGCCCGCCGGTTCGCGGCGCTCACCGCGCAGGCGCGTTCTGCCGAGCCCCGCCCGGCCGCTGCGCTGCTCACAGAGGCGCTCGGGCTCTGGCGCGGGCCCGCCCTCGCCGACTTCGCCGACGCGCCGTTCGCCACGGCGACGATCACCCACCTCGCCGAGCAGCGGCTCGTCGCGCTGGAGGACGTCGCGGAGCTGCGGCTCGGCCTCGGCGAGCACGCCGCGGTGGCCGCGGAGCTCGGCCCGGTCGTGGCCGAGCACCCGCTGCGGGAGCGGCTGCGCGGCTGCCTGATCCGGGCTCTGCACGGCACCGGGCGGCAGCGCGAGGCTCTCGACAGCTACCAGGAGCTGCGGGCGCTGCTGGCCGACGAGCTGGGGCTCGACCCGAGCCCCGAGCTGGTCGCCCTGCACCAGGCGGTGCTCACCCGCGACCCGGCGCTCGACCCGCCCGCGCCACGCGGCGGCAACCTGCCGGCGCCGCGCACCGCGCTCGTGGGGCGCGACGCCGCGCTCGCCGACGTCCACGCATATCTGGCCGCCGACCGGCTGGTCACCCTCACCGGGCCGGGCGGCGTGGGCAAGACGCGGCTCGCGCTGGCGGCGGCCACAGCCGCCGCCCCCGGTTTCCGCGACGGCGCCTGGCTCGTGGAGCTGGCCCCCGTGGCCGCAGCCGGCGGGCCCGCCGACCCCGACCCGCTCGCGTCACTCGTGGACGCCGTGCTGGCCGCGCTCGACGTGCGGGCGAGCACGGCGCCGGGCGAGCGCACCACACCTCTGGACCGCCTCACCGAGGCGTTGCGCGCGCGGGAGCTCCTGCTCGTGCTGGACAACTGCGAGCACGTCGTCGAGCACGTGGCGGAGCTCGCCGACCGGTTGCTCTCCGCCGCGCCCGGTCTGCGGATGCTGGCCACGAGCCGGGAGCCGCTGGCACTGGCCGGTGAGGTCGTCTGGAGCGTCCCGCCGCTCGACGTGCCCGATGCCGGCGCGGCCGACCCGGCCGCGCTGGCCGAGAGCAGCGCGGTGCGGCTGTTCGTCGCGCGGGCGGCGGCCGCCGCGAAGGGCTTCCGGCTCGACGCCGGCACGGCCGCGCCGATCGCCGTGTTGTGCCGGCGTCTGGACGGGATCCCGCTGGCCCTCGAGTTGGCCGCCACGCGCGTGCGTGCGCTGGGCGTGGACGGAGTCGCGGCCCGGCTCGACGACCGGTTCCGGCTGCTCGCGGCCGGCCACCGGGGTGCGCCGCCGCGCCAGCAGACGCTGCGAGCGATGATCGACTGGAGTTGGGAGCTGCTGACCCCGCCCGAACAGGTCCTGCTGCGCCGGCTCGCCGTGCACGCCGACGGCGCCACCGCCGATGCGGCGGCCGCGGTGGCCGGTGACGCCGGGCTGCCCGCCGAGGAGGTGCCGGACCTGCTGGCCCGCCTGGTGGACCGCTCGCTGGTCGACGTGGTTCCCGACGCGGGCGCGCGCTACCGGCTGCTGGAGTCGGTGGCCGAGTACAGCCTGGACAGGCTGGACGAGTCGGGCGAGCTCACCGCGCTGCGCCGCCGCCACGCCGATCACTACCTCGCACTGGCCGAGGAGGCTGCCGCAGGCCTGCGCGGCCCGCGGCAGCCGCAACAGCTGCGGGTGCTCGACGCCGAGGCGGCCAACCTGCGGGTCGCGCTCGCCGGCGCTGCCGCCGCGCGGGATCCGGACGCCGCGCTGCGCCTCGTCGGCGCCCTGGCCTGGTACTGGGTGCTGCGGGGCCGGCTGGCCGAGGCCCGGCGGGCCATCGACACCGCACTCGCCGTGCCGGGGCCGGCAGCGCCCGGGCTGCGGGCCGCCGCGCAGGTGTGGGGCGCTGGCATCGCGCTCCTGCGCGGCGACCCCGGCGCCCACGCGGTGTACGCGGAGGCGGTGCAGCTCCTCGACGCGGTCGACGAGCCGGTCACGCGCACCCGGCTCACGTGGTTCCTCGCCGACACCGGCGCGCTCGGCGACCTGGCGGGCGTCCCGAAGCTGGTGGACCGGGTGCTCGCCGCGGCCGGCAGCGACCGGGATGGTGGCGACCGATGGTCGGAGGCCGCGGCGCTGGTCACCCGGGCCCGGCTGGCCCACGTGCGGGGCGACCAGGCAGTCCTGCAGCGCGATGCCGAGCGGGCGGCGGCCCTCTTCGCCGAGATCGGCGACACCTGGGGGCAGGTGCAGGCGAACTGCTGGCTCGGCGGCCACGCGGAGCTCGTCGCCGACCTCGACCGCGCCACCGCACTGCACCAGGAGGGCCTGCGGTGGGCCGAGGAGCTGGGCCTGTGGCCGGAGGTCTCCACGCGGTTGTCGTGGCTCGGCTGGATCGCCTCGCAGGCCGGGGAGCACGCGCGGGCCACCGCGCACGGCGAGCGGGCACTCGCGCTGGCCACCGAGCAGGGCATCCTGGACGCGCAGGTGTTCGCCCGGATCGTGCTGGGCTACGCCGCTCGCCAGGCCGGCCGGCTCGACGTCGCCGAACGGCACCTCGCCCTCGTGCTGGAGGTCACGCCGTGCGCGGCCGACCAGGCCCCGCACGTGTCGATGGTGCTCTCCGAGCTGGGCTTCGTCGCGGAGCTGCGCGGCGATCCCCACACGGCCGCCCGGTTGCACGGCGAGGCGTACGACGTGTCCCGCAGGATCGAGGCGTCCCGGGACTGCGCGCTCGCCCTGGAGGGCCTCGCCGGTGCCCTCGCCGCGGCCGGCGCCCACCCTGACGCCGCCACGGTGCTGGGTGCCGCCGGGGCCGCCCGGGCCGCAACCGGGCTACCGCTCTCGGGCACCGAGCGCGCCGACGTCGAGCGCGCCACCGCGGCCGCCCGCGCCGCGCTCGGCGGGTCGGGCTTCTCCGCGGCGTACGAGGCCGGCGGCCGGCTCACGTCGGACGAGGCCCGCGCCCGGGCGGACGCCGCGCTACCCGGTGTGTGAGGTGGTGCAGAACAGCTCCGGGACGGCGGCCTCGGCGGCCTTGCGCAGGGCGGGGATCGCCGCCTCGTCGACCGAGCGGTGCGGCCAGCGCACCCGGGTGCCGATCGGGGCCCAGCCGCCGATCGCGGCGAGCGTCTTGTCCAGGGCCGGGTCGCTGTGGCCGGCCCGACCGAGCGGGGCGATGTGGGTGTCCAGGAAGCCGCGCAGGCGCTCCTCGAAGGCCAGCGCGGCGGGCAGGTCGGTGGTGATCTGCGTATACCAGCGGGCAGCGCCGGCGGGGTCGAGGCAGGCCACGTTCGAGTACGCGCCCGCGGCGCCGCGCGCGTAGCCGGAGGCGAAGGTGTGGCCGGCGACGAACACCGCGAGCCGCCCGCCCACCGCGTCGGTCATCCGCGCGTACCAGGCGTCGTCGCCGCCGGGCACCTTCACCCCGACCAGGGCGGGCACCTCGTCGGCGAGCTTGCCGAACAGCTCGGGCGTGACCTGCGTCTTCGCGTACGGCGGGTTGTAGAGCACCAGCGGCACCCCGCCGGCCACGGCCGCCATCCGCTCGACGGCGACGAGCACCTCGCCGGGGCCGAGCGGCAGCCAGTCGGGCAGCACCACCTGGATCGCGGCGGGGCGCAGGGCGGCGGCGCGGCCGATCCGGTCCAGGGACAGCTGCCCGCTGGGATGGCTCGCCCCCAGCTGGAACGGCACGCCCGCCGCGGCGCACCCTCCCGCGACGAGCTCGTGCAGCCGGTCGTACTCGGTCTCGTCGAGCGTGTGGAACTCCCCCGCGGTGCCGTTGGTGTAGACGCCGTGCACGCCGGAGCCCAGCACCCGGTCCAGGGCGAACGCGAGCCGGTCGAAGTCGATGCTCTCGTCGGGGCGGATCGGCAGCAGCGCCGTGGCCCACACCCCGCGCAGCCCGGACGCCGTCAGCGGCTCCTGGCCCGGCACGTCAGCCCGCGTCCGACTCGGGATGCCGCAGCAGCGCGGCCCGCACCCGGATGTCGTCGAAGTGCTGCTGCATCGCCGCGATGCTCCCGCCCGCGTCGCCGTCCTGCAGCGCCCGGATGATCCGCAGGTGCACCGCCCCGCGCCCGCCCTCGGGCGGCACGGGGATCGAGTCGCCGAGCCGCGTGAACAGCTCCCAGAACACCTCGATGAGATTGTCGACGAGCGGGTTGCCCAGTGCCCGGTAGAGCTGCAGGTGGAACTGCTTGTCCACCTCGGTGATCGCCTTCCCGCGCCGTTCGAGCGCGGTCATCTCGTCCGCGAGCCGGGCGCACTCAGCGAGCTCGACCTGCGGGTTCAGCCGCGCGACGGCCGGCATCAGGCCGACCTCCATCGCCTCGCGCGCGGTCAGGATCTCCTCCAGCCCGGTGCCGGTGGCCGCGAGCCCGTAGGGCAGCTGCTCGATCAGCGGGCGGAAGGAGAACGCCGAGACGAACAGGCCGTTGCCGTGGCGGGCCTCGATCACCCCGAGGGTCTGTAGGCTGCGGGTCGCCTCGCGCAGCGACAACCGGCTCACGCCGAGCCGCTCCGCGAGCGTGGCCTCGGGCGGCAACCGGTCCCCGGGGCCGAGCCCGGCCTCGGTGATGAAGTCCCGCAGCCGGGCCTGGGCTTCCAGGTAGATCGGACTCCTAGCCATCGGCGGCCTCCAAGGCGGCGCGGATCGATCCGGCCAGCTCGGCCACCAGGGCGACGGCGGCGCCGTCCAGACGGCCCCACGGCGAGCGGGCCGGTCCGGCGTCGGGTCCGAGCTCGTTCATCAGCGCCTTGAGGAACCCGATCCCGCCGTGCGCGTTCGCGGCCCTCGCCACCTCGCGGAACGGGGCGTGCAGACGGTACGCCTCGGCCGGGTCGCCGCGGCGGAAGGCCGCGGCCACGGCGTGCGCGAGCGGCGCCATCCCGTTGTAGAGCGTGCCGATCACGCGGTCGGCCCCGCAGGCCAACGCGGCCGGCAGCAGCTCGTCGCGCCCGAAGTAGGCGTCGAGGCCAGGCGCGGCCGCGCGGGTGCGGTCGAACTCCAGCAGGTCGCCGTCGGTGAACTTGACGGCCCCGGTCGTGGGGGCGGCGGCGGCGAGCGCCGCGACCACGTCGGACGGCCGGTACTTCGAGCCCGTCATGCTCGGGATGTGGTAGAAGCCGAACGGGGTGCCCGGCGCGGCCGCCGCGATCGCGGCGAGGTGTGCCACCAGCGCGTCGATGCTCGGCGCGTCGCCGTAGTACGGGCCGACGGCCGCCACCAGGTCGGCCCCGCAGGACTCGGCGTGCGCGGCGAGCTGCTGCGCCTGCGCCAGGTCGGTGTGCCCGACGTGCACGCCCAACCCCATGCCCGCGGGCCGCGCGTCCTGCCACGCCTCCACCAGCGACTGCCGCTCGGCCGCGTCCAGCGCACCGAACTCGCCCGTGGTGCCGCCGACGAACGCCCCCGCCACGCCCGCGCCGTGCAGGTGCGCGGCCTGCGCGGCGACGACGTCGAGGGCGAGCTTTCCGTCCGACGTGAACGGGGTGGGGGTGGCGGCCCAGATCTGGAGCATGCAGGGAAGTCCTCTCTAACCCTTGGTGGCACCGTCGGTCAGACCGGCGACGATGTAACGCTGGAGCAGCACGAACAGCACGATCACCGGCACGGCGACCACCGCGGACACGGCCATCAGCTCGTTCCACCGCGTGCCGAAGGCGTTGGTCAGCTTCGCGACCACCACGCTCACCGGCTGGAGCTCGTCGCCGGTGGCGAGTGCGAGCCCGAAGACGAACTCGCCCCAGGCGCCGAGGAAGCTGACGACCGCCATCGTGATCACGCCGGGGATGCTGACGGGCAGCGCCACCCGCGCGAACGCGCCGAACGCCGTGCAGCCGTCGACGCGCGCCGCTTCCAGCACCTCGCCCGGGACGGACAGGAAGTACGGCCGCATGATCGTGATGGCGAGGGGGATCGAGAGCGAGCAGTTCGCGATGATCAGCCCGGCATAGGTGTTGACCAGCCCCACCCGCCCGAACAGCACGAACATCGGCAGCGCGAGGTTGACCGCCGGGATCATCTGCACCGCGAGGAACAGCAGCAGCGCCGCCGTGACGAACCGGATCCGCAGGCGGGCGAGCGCGTAGGCCGCCGGGACGGCCACGAGCAGCGTGAGCACCGTGGTGCCGGTGGCGATGACCGCGGTGTTGAGCAGGCCGCGGGCGATGTCCGGGTCGCCGAAGACGGCGCTCTGGTACGCCGCGAGCGTCGGGGGCAGCGGCACGAGCGCGGGCGGCCGCGCGAAGACGTCGGCCTGCTCCTTGAACGAGGTGTTGAGCATCCAGTAGACGGGCAGGAGGTAGATCGCGGTGACGGCGACGCCGATCACCAGCCGCACGTTCTCGCCGCGCAGCAGGCGGGACACGGTCGTCATGCCGTCTCCTCCTTGCGCAGCGACCGGAAGTAGAAGACCGACAGCACCAGCGGCACCAGCAGCATGACCGTCGTCGCCACCGCCGCCGTGTCGTAGCGGCGGAACTCGAACGCCTCCTGGAAGGCGTAGAGCGGCAGGGTGAGCGTGGAACCTCCGGGGCCACCCCTGGTCATCAGGTAGATGGTGTCGAAGGTCTTGAACGCGAAGATGAAGATCAGCAGCATCACCGTGACGCTCACGGGGCGCAGCGCCGGCAGCGTGACGTGCCGGAACTGCTGCCACGCACTGGCACCGTCGATGCGGGCCGCCTCGTACAGCATGGTCGGCACCCCCTGCAGGCCCGCGACCAGCAGGATCATCGCGAAGGGCGCGAAGCTCCACGCGGTGGCCGCGATCACCGACACGAGCGCGGGGCCGGGCTGGCCCAGCCAGAAGACGTCGCCGTCGATGAGGCCGACGCCGCGCAGCACCGCGTTGAGCAGCCCGTAGGAGCCGTCCAGGAGCCAGCGCCAGACGTTCGCGCCCACCACCGTCGGCAGGATCCAGGCCAGCATCAGCAGCGCCCGCATCACGTTGCGCCCGGCGAACCGGCGGACGAACAGCAGGGCGAGGGCGAGGCCGCCGACGTAGGTCAGCACGACCGTGCCGACGGTGTAGGCCAGCGAGAGCCACAGCGCCTGCCAGAACTCGGTGCGGCCGAACTGGTCGGCGAAGTTGGCGAACCCCACCCAGTCGGCCCCGCCGTTGATGACCTCCCGCAGGCCGACGTCCTGGAAGGCCTGCACCACGTTGTAGACCAGCGGGTACACGACCGTGACGACGACGAACAGCACCGCGGGCAGGAGGAACAGCTGGTCGGTGCGGTTACCCGCACGCCGTCGCGGGCGCCGGTGCGCGGGCGGAGGCGTGCGGGTCCGTTCGAGCACGGCGGTCATGACGTCGCGAGTGCCTCGTCGATCGAGCCCTGGGCGCTGCGCGCGGCGTCCGGGACGGGGGTGCCGGACAGCGCCGCCTGCAGGGCGGCCTGCAACGCCGTGAGCACCTCGGTGGTGTGCGGAGCCAGTGCCGCGTCCGGCGCCCATGCCTGCTGGAGCTGCTGGGCGAAGATCGCGCGGACCGGGTCCTCCTCGGTGCCGGGCACGTCGTCCCGGGCCGGCAGCTTGTTCCGGTCCGGCAGGTAGACCTGCAGCTCCTCGGGGCGCTGCATGAACGTGATGAGGTCCCAGGCCCGATCGACGTCGTCGCTCGTGGCGCCGATCGTCAGGTTCTCCGCGGACAGCATCGTCTGGCCGGTGGCCTCGGACGGCAGCACGGCGACGCTCCACTGCAGGTCCGGGTTCTCCTCGCGCAGGATGTTCACGTAGGTCGCCGAGTTGATCATCATCGCGGCCTGGCCCGTGGCGAACTGGTTCTTCGCGTCCTCCTCGTTCCAGGTGAGGAAGCCCTCGGACAGGGCGCCGCCCGCCACCATCCGCTGGAACGACTCGAGCGCGGCGTGCCCGCCGGGGCTGTCGATCTCGGTGGGCTGCGCGCCGGCCGCGAGCATCCGGATCCCCAGACCGGTGGCGCCCTCGGCGCCCTCGATCCCGCTGACGGCGAGCCCGGCCCGGCCCTCGCCGCCCAGCGCCGCGGCGGTGGACTCCATCTCGGCCCACGTCGTCGGGGCGGACAGGCCGGCCTCGGCGAACATCGCGGTGTTGTAGTACACGGCGTAGGCGTCGGCGAGGTGCGGGATCCCGAAGGTCTGCCCCTCCACCTGCGTGGACTCCCAGCCCGTCGGGAAGTAGGCGCCCTGCTGGCCCCACGCCTGCACCTGGCCGCTGAGGTCCTGGATCACCCCGGCGTCCGCCATCGCCGCCGTGTCGAACGCGCTGATCAGCGCGATGTCCGGGCCGTCGCCCGCGGCTGCTGCCTGGGTCAGCGTGCGGTTGAAGTCGTCGTAAGGGATGAAGCGGACGTCGACGTCGTTGCCGCTCTGCTGCTCGTAGCGCGCCACGAGGTCGTAGAGCGGCTTGCCGGTCGGCATCGACTCGTCGCCGTAGAACTGCCAGACCGACAGCGGCTCCGCCGCCGCTCCCCCTCCGGCCTCCCCGCCGCCCGCACACCCCGCCGCGGCGAGGACGGCGGCGGCCACCACCAGGCCGAGCCGGTACGGCGCCGACCGGCGGCTGGCTCCCACGACTGTCCGCATGTCCGACCTCCTTGTCCGAGTCCGCCGCGAAAAATAGGTCAGATATCTAACCTCTGTCAACCGGTGTGCTGGCCGTGACGGCAGGAGGAACGGCCGGTCCGACCGGGCGTCGCGCCCGCCTCTACGATCCGGCCGGGTCACACGCGGTGGGGGAGCCTGTGGACACGACTGAGTCGCACGCGGGCTTCGGGCCCTACCGGCTCGTCACGCTGATCGCGCACAGCGACCGGGCGAGCGTCTACCGCGCTGTCGACACCCGGCACGGCGACCGGGTCGTCGCGGTGAAGATCTTCGCGCCGGCGCTGTCGGGCGACCCCGCGTTCCGCGCCCGGTTCCGGCAGGATGCGGCGGCGCTGACGGCCGTGCGCGATCCGCACCTGGTGCCCGTCCACACATTCGGCGAGCTCGCGGGTGCGCTGTTCCTGGACCTGCGGTTCGTCGAAGCGCCGACACTCGCTGAGATCCAGGCCACCCGGGCGCTGTCGGCGGAACGGTCGGCAGCGGTGGCGGCACAGATCGACCGGGGCCTCGCCGCCGTCGCGGCAAGCACGCTCGGGCAGCGCAGCGTGGAGCCGGCCGAGGTGCTGGTGACCGGACGGGACGGCGCCGAGTTCGTCCAGCTCGTCGGGCTGGGGCTGGGCCGAGTACCCACCGGTGCTGCTCCGCCGCCGTTGCCGCCGCCACCGCGACGTCGCCGATGGGTGCTCGTCGCAGCGATCGCCGCGGCGATCGCCCTCGCCGTGACGGCCGCGGTCGCGATCCCGTGGGCCGGTGGCCGGACCGCGCCGCCGCCCGGCGCACTCGCCGTGCTCGACGACTCCGACGACATCGTCGCCGCGACCGCCGTGCAGGCCGGCGACCGATCGTTCCTGTCCGGGGTGTCCTTCACCGGTGAGCTGCGGACCTGGGACCTCGCCACCGGCACCACCGCGGGACCGGCGATCGAGGACTCCGGATACGCACCCGCCGGTACGGTCCGGGACGGAGCACCGATGGTGCTGACGCGCGATTCCGCTCAGGTCCTGCACTCCTACCGGTTGCCCGACGGTCGCGAGGCCACACCGCCCACGGGCCCCGCGGCGCCGGTGCTGTCCGGCACCCAGCGCAGCGAGATCCGGGCCGTCGTGCCTGCCGAGCTGGACGGACGCCCGGTCGCGGTGCTGCTCGATCCGGCCGACCCGGCCGCGACGGACGTGTTCGAGCGCAACCGGCTCGGCTACCAGGTACGCAGGCTCGACGACGGCAGCACAGTCGGACCGCTCGTCGGGTTCCCGAACCTCAATCTCGGTCTGGCACCGGCGGTGGCCGTGATCGACGGCAGACCCGCCGTGGTCTCGGTGTTCGAGCCGCCGTCGGTGGCCATGGGCGAGCAGCCACAACGGCTCCTCCGGGTACTCGACATGGCGACCGGAACCGAGGTGACACCGGCCCTGTCGTTGCCGGGCGAGACCCTCGCCCTGAGCACGGCGACGCGAGCGGGCACGCCCGTGGCCCTGCTCGCCGGCGGCGACAACACCGTGCGGATCGTCGACCTGCGCTCCGGGGTCGTCGGCGCGGTGCTGACCGGGACGCGGGCCCCGGTCACGCGGCTCGCCGCCGTCCCGTCCGCCGGGCGGACATTGATCATGGGCGTGACCCGCCCGACGGGTCACGCGGCGGGCGCCGAGATCCGGTGCTGGGATCTGGAGACCGGTGACCCGGTGGGCCCCGTGCTGCGCGGGCCGGCCGCCGACGGCTACCTGACCGCAGGCACGGTCGGGGATCGCGCTGTGATCGCAGCCACCGAGGGCAACGGAACGGACGGCGGTCGGGTCATCGTCCGGGAGCTCGACAGACTGCTGGGGGGATCGTGAGAGGTCAGCGGTTCGGACCGTACGTGCTGGAGGACGTGCTGGGTCGCGGTGGCATGGGTGAGGTGCACCGGGCGCGCGACCTCGAGCACGGCGACCGGGTCGTCGCGGTGAAGGTGCTCCCCGCGGCCCTGTCCGCGAACGGTGAGTACCGGGCGCGGTTCCAGCGCGAGGTACAGATCGCGGCTGGACTGTCCGAACCGCACATCCCCGCCGTGCACCGCTACGGCGAGATCGACGGTCGACTGTTCCTCGACATGGCGCTGGTGCCGGGCCGCACCCTCGCGGCGCTGCTGCGCGAGCGCGGCCGGCTCGAGCCGGCCGCGGCCGTCGCCGTCGTCACGCAGGTGGCGGCCGCTCTGGACGCCGCGCACGCCGCGGGGCTGCTGCACCGCGACGTCAAGCCCGCCAACATCCTCGTCGCGGAGGAACCCGGGCAGCCGATGCACGCGACGCTCATCGACTTCGGCATCGCCGCCCTGATCGAGCCAGGCAGCCGCACCGCGCTCACCCGGACCGGCGTGCTCGTCGGCACCGTGGCCTACACCGCCCCCGAGCGGTTCCTCGCCGAACGTCCCGGACCCACCGCCGACGTGTACGCGCTGGCCTGCGTGCTGCACGAGGCCCTCACCGGCCGGCAACCGTTCACCGGCACCGACGCCGCCGACCTCATGGCGGGTCATCTGCACGGGCCGCTGCCGCGACCGTCCGCCGTGCGGGTGGGCCTGCCACGCGGCCTCGACGACGTGGTGGCCCGTGGTCTGGCGAAGCAGCCTCGGGACCGGTACCCGGGCGCCGGGGCGTTGGCGGTGGCGGCCACGGCGGCTCTCGGCAGCGCCCCGGCACCGGCGCCCGCCGGGCCGGCCGCACCGGGCACCGCAGGACCCAGCCCGACCCTCGTCGATCCCGAACCACCGGCACACGTCGGCAGCGCCCCGCCCGCGCCGACGCTGGTGGCCGCCGAGCAGCCGGCACGACGGCGGCGGTCCTGGTTGTTCCCGGCGGGCGTCGGGATCGTCGCCGGCGGGATCGCGCTGGCATTGCTGCTGGTCGCCGGGCTGGTCCCCGCTCCGCGACCCGCCTTCGCCGTTGCCGCGCCGCCCGCGACGCAGGCACCCGCGTCCGTCGATCCGTCGGGCGGACCGCTCACGGACCGCACGTTCACCGGTCTCGGCGACAGCGACCCCACCGTCGCCTGGATCGGCGAGACGCCGGTGCTCGTGCCGCAGGTGTTCGGTCCGGTACAGGTCCGGGATCTCGCCACCGGCGCGCCGATCGGGGCCGCGGTCCCTGCCTCCACCTCGGCGGCGACGGTGGCCCGGCACGGCGGCCGCACCCTGCTCGTGGCGGGCATCCTCCACGATCCCGTCATCCGCGTGTGGGACCTCGCCACCGGCGAGCAGCTGCCCACCACGATGGCGGGACACACGCAGGACGTCGCCGCGCTCGCCGTCGTGTCGGTGAACGGACGCGACATCGTCGTCTCGTCGTCCTATGACGGCACGGTTCGGCGCTGGGATCTCGAGACGGGTGCGCCGACCGGCGCACCGATCACCATCTCGCCGAGCATCTCGCATCCCGACCGCCTCCAGCTCGTCCGTGCCGGCGGCCGTCCCGCGGTGCTCGGTGACGGCCTCGGGGGGTGCCGAGCCTGGGATCCCGAGACCGGAGCCGAGATCGGGCCGCCGGTGGGCGACTGGCATTCCGGGGATGCGTGCGGCGTGCTCGGTGGACAGCTCGTCCTGACGAGCCGGGCCGTCAATGACGGCCCGGATGTGCCCTTCTCCGACATCTACAAGGTCCGGCTCCGGGACATGGCGACCCAGAACGTGCTCGATCCGTCGGTCGGGCCGGCGGATGCCGATGCGATCGTCGCGTCGGCCGATGCGATCATCGAGTCGTCCGGCGTCCCGCTGCTGGTCGGGCACGACGGCGCTGACGTGCAGCTGACCGACCTGCGGTCGAAGGCGCTGCTGCCCGCGCTCACCGGCCACATGGGCAAGGTGTGGGATGTCCAGGCCTTCACCGTGGGCGACCGCGGCTACCTGCTGACCAGAGGAGAGGACCGCACCGTGCGGTTGTGGGACCTGTCCACGCGGGTGGCGCGATGACCGCCGGGACCGCGGCCGGCACCCGGATCGGTCCGTACGTGCTGCAGGGGCCGCTCGGTGCGGGTGCGATGGGCGAGGTGCACCGGGCTGCCGACACGGCGCACGGCGGCCGGCCGGTCGCTCTGAAGCTGCTGCCGCCGGAGGTCGCACAGGACGCTGCGCGGCGGGCCCGGTTCGAGCACGAGTCCCGGGTCGTCGCGGCTCTGACCGAGCCGCACGTCGTCGACGTCCACAGTTACGGCGAGATCGACGGCCGGCTCTACCTGGACATGCAGCTCCTCGACGGGCCGGACCTGGCGGCGCACCTGATGGCGGTCGGGCCGCTCCCGCCCGAGCACGCGGTCGCTGTGGTCGAGCAGGTCGCCGCGGCGCTGGACGCCGCGCACGCCGCCGGGCTCGTCCACCACGACGTCAAGCCGTCGAACGTGCTGCTGCACCGCCCGGTACCGGGACACGCACCGCAGGTGGTGCTCGCCGACTTCGGCATCGCCGGCGATCCCGGCGGCCACGGCACCGTCGAGTACCTGGCCCCGGAACGGTTCGCGGGGCAGCCGGGCGACCGACGTGTGGACGTGTACGCGCTGGCCTGCCTGCTGCACGAGCTGCTCACCGGCGCCCGCGCCTACCCCGGCGGCGAGTTCGCGGCGCAGCTGCACGGCCACGTGCGGCTGCCGCCGCCGAGGCCGTCGACGATGCGCCCGGGTGTGCCCGTCGCGTTCGACGCGGTCGTGGCGCGGGGGATGGCGAAGGAGCCGGACGCGCGGCCGGGCACGGCCGGGGCGCTGGCGGCCGAGGCCCGGGCAGCGCTCCGGCCGGCGCGTCGCGGGCCGGGCAGGCGGGCGCTGCTGATCGGTGCCGCTGCGGGCGTGGTGACGCTCGGCGGCGGGCTCGGCATCACTGCCGCGCTGCGGGGCAGCGGTCGGCCGGCGGCGCCGCCCGCGCGGATCGTCGCCGATCACGCGCTGGGCATCCGCAGTACCCACTTCATGCCGTTGGCCCTGGGCGCGGTCGGTGACCGACCCCTCGCGATCGTTCTCGTCGATGACCACACGCTGCAGGTGTGGGACGTCCTCGCCGACCGGCCGGCTGGGCCGCAGCTGCCGGGCGGGATCCACGGGATCGCGTACGGGTCGAGCGGCCTCGCCGTGGCCGACGTCGACGGCCGCGCGGTCCTGTGCGGAACCCCTGGCGGCGCTGTGCTCGACGACGCGCCCAGGCCCGTCACCTTCACGGACGTCGAATCCGGCCGTGAGCTGGGGCGGGTGCAGATCGCGGGTGCCGCAGCCCTGGCGTGCCCGCCGGTCACCGGTACGCCGATCTGCGTGGTGCTCGACAACAAGGGCGGACTCACCAGGGTCGACGTGCGCACCATCGTCGTGGGCGAGCGGAAGGTCGTGCCGCCGGATCCGGGCCTCATCGGCACGGTATCGGCGGGGGTCCTCGATGGCACCCCGTGCGCGGTGGTGACGAACGCCCAGCAGACCGCCGCCTACGACACCACCTCGTTCGCGCAGCTCGGCGAGTGGCCGGTCTGGGCGCAGGCCGTCGCCGTCCTCGACGGTGCCCCGGTGGCGATCAACGGATCCGACGGGCTGACCGTAGCCGCGCCCGGCGCCCGGCCGCGCACCATCGACGCCCCAGGCAGCGCCTACGCGGTCGCGGCCGAGCTGGAGGGCGTGCTCGTCGCCGCCGTCGGCTTCGACAGCGGCGACATCGCGCTGTACGACGTCGCGGCCGGTACCCGGATCGCGAGCCCGCTCACCGGCCACGAGGCGAAGATCGCCCAACTCGGCGTCGTGGCCGCGGGCGACCGGCCACTGCTGGTATCCACAGCGGCCGACAACGCGATCCGGGTGTGGGACTTGGCGGTGCGGGTCCGCAGCTGACACACCCCGACACCCGCCGAAACCGGCTCTTTGCGCCCGGCGGCGCCTCGCCGGACGCAGCGACCGTCACCCGAAGGGCCTCGCCATGAAGCTGCCGGCCGGCGCCACCGGCTTCGACGCACCCGCATCCGACGAGGCGGAAGCGCGCACCTTCACCGCCGCCTGCTATCACGCCGCCCGGGCCACCGGCGGCACCGTCACCCGTGTCAGCCCGGCCGGACCGACACCCAACTTCCACTCCATCGAGATCAGCTACCGGGACCAGCGAATCGCCGTGCTGCGACACGCAGCACTTCCGCTGGTCGCCTTCGCCGACCCCCACGGCGATGGCTCCATGACGCAGACGTTCGCCGACCATCCCGGCCTGGCCGCAGCCATCACCGACGTGTCCGACCTCCAGGTGCTCACCGCAGAACAGATGAACACTCCGCTGTCACGGGCGGACCTCAGCGACCTCAGCGCGGCCGAACACCAGGAGATCGCGTACTGGAAGCCGTACAGCGTCGGCGAGCTGCTGTTCAACTTCTGGGACTGACCGCCGCACTTCACGACGAACTCGACGGCTGGCGCGAAGCCTCACTGTTTCCGCCGGGACACGCGCAGGGTATACATGCGTGGGTCTGCATCGACCGCAAGGTCGAGCGGAAAGGACACCGATGCCCGACCCCGCCCTGTTCGCCGCGTTCGTCGTCGCCGTCGCGCTGCTGGTGCTCACGCCGGGCCCGGACATGCTCTTCGTCATGGCGGTCGGCGCCACCGGCGGACCGGCCGTCGGGATGGCCGCCGCGGTGGGCGTGGCCGCCGGGCTGGCCGTGCACACGGTGGCCACCGCCTTCGGCCTGGCCGCGCTGTTCGCCGCCGTGCCCACGCTGTACGTCGTGGTGAAGTTCTGCGGGGCCGCGTACCTGCTCCACCTCGGGATCATGACGCTGCGCAGGCGCGACGAGCCGCTGGTGCGCGCCGAAGGGGCCGGTGGCGGGCGCGGGCGGGCGTTCCGCCGGGGCCTCTGCACCAACCTGCTCAACCCCAAGGTCGTGCTGTTCAACGCGGCGTTCCTGCCGCAGTTCGTCGACCCGGCGCGCGGGAGCGTCACCACGCAGCTCCTCGTGCTCGGCGCCGCGTTCGTGGTGGTCGACCTGCTCATCGACGGCCCCATCGGGCTGCTCGCCGGCCGGCTCGGGGCACAGCTGGCAGAACGGCGCCGGGCGGTCCGGCGGCTGCACGTCGCCACCGGATCGATCTTCATCGGGCTGTCCGCCCGGCTCGCCCTGACCCGGTGAACGCTGACCCGGCCGGTCAGCCGCGCGGCAGCGCGAGCGCTCCGACGGCGGCCGCGAGCGCGGCCGCGCCGAACGCGACCGGCGCCGTGACGAGGTCGGAGAGCAGGCCGAGCACCGGCGCGGCGAGGGTCTGCCCCACCGCGATGAGCAGGAAGGCGGCCCCGACCCCGAGGGCGGGCGTGTCCGGGTAGGTGCGCGTCCCCCAGACGAGCAGCACCGCGGTGAGCCCGATGTACACCGCCCCGAAGAGCGCGGCGGCCGCGAACACCACCGGCAGCACGCCGGGCGCGAGGGCGAACGCGGCGGTCGCGGCGGCGAGGAGCAGCATCCCCGCGGCCCACGCGCGGGCCAGCCCGGTGCGCGCGACGAGGTCGCCGGTGAACGCGCCACCCACTCCCGCCACCCCGAGCGCGATCCACATCAGGGTGGAGGCCGACGCGCTCACGCCGCCCGCGGTCACGACGAGGTCCCGCCCGAAGACCCACACCGCGGCACTCCCGACGCCGAGCGCAGCGGCAGCCAGCAGGAGCCGGCCCGCCCCCGGGCGCCACCACGACCCCGGCCGTTCGGCGGCGGCCGCACCGGACGGTCCGCGGGGCCGGCCACCCGGGATCGTCGCCGCCGCCCACACCGTGACCAGCACGGCGATCCCGCAGTAGGTCGCCCACGCCAGGCGCCAGCTCCCGGACAGCAGGAGCGCGACCGGCCCGGACACCGCCACGCCGACGCCGGTGCCGGCGTTCACGACCGCCTGCACCCGGTCGGCGCGGTCCGCGTGCACCCACCGGGCCACGGCGTCGGCGAGGGGTGGGGACGCCAGGCCGGTGCTCGACCCGGCGATCACCACGCCCACCGCGAGGACGGGCACCCCGGGGGCGATCGCGATCAGGCCGGTGCCGAGCACCGCGGCGAGCCCGGCGGCCGTCGCGACGGCCCGCGGGCCCCAGCGGACGGTCGCGAGCGTGGCCGCGACGACGGCCACGCAGTAGCCGGCGTAGCTGCTCGACGCGATCGTCCCGGCCGCCGCGGCCCCGAGGCCGAACTCCGCCGTGAACGCCGGCACGAAGAGCCCGTACGCGAACCGGGCGAGGCCGTAGCAGACCGCGATCACCGCCAGCCCGGCCGCGGCCAGCCGGGCCGTCCCGACGACCGTCGACGCCTGTGCTCGTCCGCCCACCACGTGCATGCCATCCCTCCTACACTGACCTGTGAAGTCGGGTACCCGCACAGACCTGTGAAGTCACGGATCGATGTCATGACCGCTGAGACCCCGGCGCTGACGCCCGCCGCGCAGCGCATCCTCGACGTCGCGTCGGAGCTGTTCTACCGGCGCGGCATCCACGCCGTCGGCGTCGACACGATCGCCGCGGAGTCGGGCGTCACGAAGCGCACGCTCTACGACCGGTTCGGCTCGAAGGACGCGCTGCTGCTCGCGTACCTGCAGGCCAGGGACGATCGGTGGCGCGCCCTGGTCCGCGCCCACGTCGACGCCGCCGCCGGCCGGGCCCGCGTGCTCGCGCCGTTCGACGCGCTCACCAAGTGGCTGGCGGCCGGCAGCCGCGGGTGCTGCTTCGTCAACGCGGCCGCGGAGCTGCCCGACCCCGGACACCCGGCCTGGCAGCCGATCAGGGAGAGCAAGCAGTGGCTCCGGGAGCTCTTCCGCACGCTGGTGGCCGCCGAGGGCGCCCCCGCCCCGGACCTGCTCGCGCGGCAGCTCCTCACCCTGCACGAGGGGGCGCTCGTCGTCGCCTCGCTGACGGGCGAACCGACCGCCGTAGCCGACGCGCGGGCCGCCGCCGACGCCCTGCTCCCGCAACGTCCGCGACCCGCGGGCAGACTCGCCCGGATGGAGCCCGACGACCCCGACCCGGATCGCACCCGCGCCTTCGGCGAGCAGCTGCTCGGCGTGCTCACCGGAGGGGTGCTCACGATGCTGATCGGCATCGGTCACCGCACCGGCCTGTTCGAGGCCGCGGCGCGCGGGCCGGCCACCAGCGACGAGCTCGCGAAACGAGCCGGGCTGCACGAGCGCTACGTGCGCGAATGGCTGGGCGCGATGGTCACCGGCGGGATCATGGAGTACGACCCGGCCGACGGCCGGCACCGCCTGCCCGCCGCGCACGCCGCCCTCCTGACCGGGGCCACCTCACGCAACATCGGCCCGGTCGCGAGCAGCCTGCACACCCTCGGAACCGTGCTCCCGCAGGTCGAGCAGTGCTTCCGCGTGGGCGGCGGCGTATCGATCGCGGAGTACGCCGCGGTGTCGACCGGCGGGCTCGGCGAGACCTGGCGCCACATCTACGACGACCACCTCGTCGACGGCTTCCTCGGGCGGGTGCCCGGCCTCCCCGACCGGCTGCGGGCCGGTGCCCGTGTGCTCGACCTCGGCTGCGGCACCGGCCACGCCGTCAACGTGATGGCGCGGGAGTTCCCCCGCTCGACGTTCGACGGCCTCGACATCGCCACCGCCGCGATCACCGACGCCGACGCCGAGCGCGTGTCGATGGGGTTGCCCAACGCCGCCTTCGCCGTGGCCGACGCCGCCGAGCTCGCCCCCGACCGCCCGTACGACGTGATCATGGCCTTCGACGCGATCCACGACCAGGCCGCGCCGGAGGTCGTGCTGCGCAGGGTGCGCGACGCCCTCACCCCGGACGGCGTGTTCGTGATGATCGACACGAAGTTCGCGACGAGGCTCGAGGGCAACGTCGACAACCCCTACGCCGCGCTGTCGTACGGCATCAGCCTGCTGTTCTGCGTGCCCACCTCGATCGCCACCGGCGGCAGCGGCCTCGGCGCGATGTGGGGGCAGGAACTGGCCCGCGAGATGCTCGCCGGCTCCGGGTTCACCGACGTCCAGGTGTTGGACACCCCGCGCCCCCAGAACTGCATGTACGTCTGCCGGGCGGAGGCCTCATGAGCGCGGAACCGCAGGTCGTCGAGCGCACCACCGGTCACGCCGGCGAGCTGGTGCTGCGCAGCGTCGGGGACCACCACGAGATCGTCGCGAACGGCGTGTTCCTCATGGACACCCGTGGCGGGAGCTCCGAACGGCTGCTCGTGTCGGCCACCGCCGACCGGATGCCGCCGCCGGGACGGATGCTCATCGGCGGGCTCGGCGTCGGGTTCTCACTGGCTGCCGCGCTCGTGCACCCCGCGGTCACGGCCGTCGAGGTGGTGGAGCGCGAGGCCGCCGTGATCCGCTGGAACCGCGGCCACCTCGCCTCGCTGCACGGCGACGCGCTCGCCGACCCGCGCGTCGTGGTGCACGAGGCGGACGTCGCCGACCGGATCGCGGCGGCCGCGCCCGGGTCGTTCGACGCGATCTGCCTCGACACCGACAACGGCCCGGACTGGCTCGTCAGCCCGGCCAACGCGCGGCTCTACACCGACTCCGGCCTGTCCGCCGCGGCCCGCGCGCTCTCCCCCGGCGGGGTCCTCGCCGTCTGGAGCGCCGCCCCCTCTCCCGCGCTCGTGGCGCGGATGGGCGGGCTGTTCACCGAGGTGTCGACGCTCGAGGTGCCGGTGGAGCGTGGCGCGCCGGACGTGGTGACGCTCGGAGTCGACCCGCGCGGGGAGACGTAGCCGCGCATGAGCGATCCGAGGTGCGCGGTATTGCCGTCCGGGGGGCGCTGAGGGCGTCCTCGCAAGGATCAACGGCGGGTGATCCGTCCGAGATGCGCCGCAGCGTCCCGTCGAGGGCGCTGAGCGGCAGGTCGGAACGATCATCCGCCCCCGGGCGTCGTTGCCGGCGGCGCGCGCACCCCGTTCGGGCTCGCGCTGCCGGTCGACGGGCTGCGTGGGCGTAGCCGAGTCGCGTGGACGTGGGGGCGCGTGGGCCGGCTCCGTCCGCCCGGGGCGAACCGCGGTTGTGCACCCGGCGCCCCGTCGGCACGCTGATCACGTGCGCGACTTCCGGTTCTCCGTCAACGTCTTCGGGATCCCGTCACGCGAGGCGCTGCAGGAACGCTGCCGCCGCGCCGAGAGCGCCGGGTTCCACACGGTCTTCGCCCCCGACCACCTCGGCGCCCCGGCCCCGTTCCCGGTGCTGCTGGCCGCGGCCGACGCCACCGAGCACCTGCGGGTCGGCACGCTCGTGCTCAACGCGCCGTTCTGGAACCCGGCGCTGCTGGCCAGGGAGGCCGCGTCGGTCGACATCCTCACCGGCGGCCGGCTGGAGCTCGGGCTGGGCGCCGGGCACATGAAGCACGAGTTCGACGCCGCCGGCATCCCGTGGGAGCCGTTCGGTGCGCGGGCCCGCCGGCTGGAGGAGACGATCACCGAGCTACGCCGGTTCTTCGCCACCGACCTGGCGGCTTTGCCGGGCGGGCGTTCCCCGGTGCCGGTCCAGCGCACCGGCTTCGAGGGATCCGGACCGCCGCTGATCGTCGGTGGCACCGGCGACCGGGTCCTGTCGGTCGCCGCCCGGCACGCCGACATCATCGGCATCGCCGGCGTCTACCAGGTGCCGGGGAAACCACCGGGGACGTTCCGCCTCGGCACCGCTGCCGAGGCCGACGACCGGGTGCGGTTCGTGCGGGAGGAGGCGGGCGAGCGTGCGGCCGACATCGAGTGGCACCTGCTCGTCCAGGCGGTCGTGCCCACCGACGACCGCCGGGCCGCGGCGGCCGAGCTGATCAGCCGGTTCGACGGCGAGATGAGCGTCGAGGAAGCCCTGGAGACCCCGTTCCTCCTGATCGGCACGCACGCGCAGATGGTCGAGCAGCTGGAGGCCTCCCGCGAGCGCTACGGCTTCTCCTACGTCACCGTCCACGACCCCTACTACGAGGCGTTCGAGCCGGTGGTGGAGCTGATGCGCAGCTGATCACGCGGTAACGTCGTCTCGTCAGTTGACGAGGTTGGCAAGCGGGGAATACTCTGTCTACGCAAGAGACAAGGTTTTGGGCATGACGGAGCGCTACCTCGGCGTCCTCGGTGTCGCCGAGTCGCTCGGGGTGAGCCGGCACGCCGTGCACAAGTGGCGCTCGCGATACCCGAGCGACTCCCCCCACCCCTTCCCCGAGCCCGACGTCGAGATCGACGGCGCCCCGGGCTGGGTGGCCGACCGATTGGACGACATCGTGCAGTGGCGAGAGAGCCTTCCCGGGCGCGGCGCCGGCGGTGGCCGCCCGTCGGCCGCGCGCCAGCAGTACCTGAGCGAGGCACTGGCCCGCGACCTGAGCAAGGACGAGGCAGACCGCCTCCTGGCCGCCATGGTCGAGGAGTTCCCCGAGATGACCGAGCCGCAGGTCTGCGAGCTGCTCCTCGAGAAATGGCGCGGCCTCGACGAGATGGAGGAGATCCTCGACCGGTACCGCTAGGCGTCGTCCGAGCTCGGCGGAAGTGATGCCAGGCAGGCAGAACTGTCGCTCCGACACCACTTCCGGCGAGCAGCGCGGCCGGGCCGGTTGTCCACACGGTCGGCGTCGACACCCCCGGTTGTTCGATCTTGCCCGGAGAGCCGTCGGGTCGATCTCGAGCGTGTGGATGGATACTCGGCCGCGTTCCGCGGAACGCGGCCTGATCATCGAACGTTGCAGGTGGCGCGCCGTTCCCGGCCCGGGCCGGTCGGTGCGACTGCCCGGGTCGAGGTCTGTGGGTGCCTGATCCCGTTCGCCTCGACCCCTCACCCGTGGAGATGGCTGGGCTGGGTTCACTACCGAATTCCGTGGTTGCGTGGGCGGCCGTCCCCCACGCGCTGGCACGCCAGTCCTCGACGGAATCGTTCCGGTTGAGTGCTACGCGTCTGGCGGTGGTCCCGTCCCCAACCCCGCTCTCATCAGCGTTATGGAGCCATAGTGCTGTTCTGGGGGCCCGGAAACAGCACTATGGAGCCATATTGCTGTCTCAGGGCGCGTGCGTCCTTGATCTCGATGGTGGGCACGGTGCGCCAAGCCGAGCATTTCATGGTCAAGTCGACCCCATGCGTGTCTGCAGGGACGGAGCGCCCGCAGTTCCGGACGGTCTCGCTCGCCGCTGCGGCCGCCGGCTGAGTGCTCGTGTCAGCAAAGCCACTTTCATGACGCCACGTGCCGTGAAAGTGGCTTTGCTGACGTCCGGCTCATGGCGTGAGATGCGGGGCCAACCGTTCCAGCGTCTCCAGTTCGCCGGGACCGCCCAGGGGCCCGACCACCACGTGGTCGGCGCCCGCCGCCTCCTGCTCGCGCAATCGTGCGACCACCCGGGCGGTGTCGCCCCAGGCGAACGTCGCGTCGACGAGGCCGTCGGAGAGCTCGCGGATGTCGGCGTCGGTGAACCCCATCCGGGAGAAGGCCGCGGCGTAGCCGGGCACGGTGGCCAGGAAGCCCAGCGTCTCCCGCGCGGCCGCGCGGGCCGCCGCCGCGTCCTCGTCGAGGACGACCATCTGGTCGACCACGAGCGTCGGTGCGCCGCCGAGCCGCTCCCTCGCCCATGCGGTGTAGGCGGGGTTCACGAGCAGCGTGACGGCCCCGCCGAACCGGTCCCGGGCGAGGTCCAGCTTGCGCGGGCCCAGCGCCGCCAGCAGCCCGCGCTCCCGCGGCACGGTGGCGTCGAGCTCGTCGAGAGCGCCGTTCAGGGCCGCGATGCCGCCGGCCTGCGCGCCGAGCCCCACCACGAGACGGCCCGGTGCGATCCGCTCGGCCTCCGCGTACAGCTCGGCGATCGCGGCGGGGCAGTGCACGTCGAGGGGGATGATCCCGGGCACCACGGAGATCCGGGTCGTCGCCCGCAGGATCCGCAGCAGCGGGTCCAACGTCGTCAACTGCCCGCCGGCCACCCAGATCGCCGTGTACCCCCAACCCTCGGCAGCGCGCGCGTGCTCCTCCAGCTCGTCGGTCACGGTGAGCGCGACGCCGTACCGTCCCAGTCCATCGATCATGGGACCGACGGTAGGAGTTGAACCTTGCTTCAGGTCAACTCCTCGTCCAGCAGTGCGCGGAGGAGCGGGCGCTCCTGCTCGGAGACGTAGTCGACGTAGTACTCGTACAGCGACTCGCGGGCCAGCCGGGCCGCGCGCGGCCCCTCGCGGCGACGCAGGGCGTCGAGCACGTCGGCGTGGTGGCGCAGCGACCGTTCCATGAGCTCCCGCCGGTCCGGAGCGTCGGCGATCTTCTGGGAGATCAGGCCCAGCACCACGCCCCGGACGACGTCACTGCACACCTGGATCAGGATGCTGCGGCCGGCCCGCGCCACCGTGTCGTGGAAGGCGACGTCGGCGCGGCTGAACTCCTCGTAGCCGCGGTCGAGGGCGGCATCCATGGCGGCCAGCGCCGCATCCATCGCCGCGAGCTCGTCGTCGGTGGCGAGCTGGGCGGCCAGCAAGTTCGCCGAGCCCTCGAGCAGCATCCGGAACTGGACGAGCTCGGCGAGGCCGACCTCGTCCACCCGCACGAGCCGGGTGACGGACTTGCGCAGCGTGGTCGGGGAGAACGCCAGCACCTCGGGTCCGTTCGGGTCGCCGGGGCGCGAGCGCACCAGGCCGTCGCTCTCCAGCACCCGCAGCGCCTCGCGCACCGTGGAGCGGCTGACGCCGAACTGCGCCGTCATCTCCCGCTCGCTGGGCAGCCGCTCACCGGGCCGCAGCTGGCCGCGGAACACCCGGTCCTCGACCTGCTCCACGATGCTCTCGTAGGCGCGGACCGGCCGCACCTGCTCGAAGGGCTCGCTCCTCGAATCAGCCACCTGTGCGTGCTCCGCTCGTGCTTGACCCACCGGATCGCCCATGACACCGTAGCGGCTCGACGAGGCCACTGGTCCGACCAGTTGCGGTGGGAGGATCCTCCAGGTGACGCATTCGCTCCTCCGGCCGGGCATCCTCCTGCTGGCCGGCGCCCTGCTCGCGGCCGGCTGCTCCGCGGGATCCACCGCCTCCCCCGGCGCCGCGCAGGGCACCCCCGACGCCCCGCTGCGGATCGGGCTCACGGCCGATCCGGCGAACCTGGACTTCACCCGCACCGACGGCGCCGCGATCCCCGAGGCGCTGCTGGTCAACGTCTACGAGGGGCTCGTCCGGCTCGACCAGCAGACCGGCGAGATCGAGCCTGCGCTCGCCGATTCCTGGACCGTCAGCCCGGACGGGCTCGTCTACGACTTCACCCTCCGCGAGGGCGTCCGGTTCTCGAACGGCGAGGCGTTCACCGCCGACGACGTGAAGTTCAGCATCGAGCGGGTGCAGTCCGACGCGTGGACCGTCTCGCTCAAGAGCGGCATGGGCGCCGTGTCCGGGGTCGAGGTGGTGTCCCCGACCCAGGCCCGGGTCACCCTCAGCCAGCCCAGCAACAGCTGGCTCTTCCGGATGACCACCCGCATCGGCGCGATGTTCGACCCGTCCGGCGTGGGCGATCTCGCGAACACGCCCGTCGGCACCGGGCCGTACGCGGTCTCGGAGTTCCGCCGCGGCGACGCGCTCGTGCTCACCCGGCGCGACGACTACTGGGGCGAGAAGCCGGCGATCGCCCAGGTGAACCTGCAGTACTTCGACGACGCCACCGCCGCCGTCAACGCGCTGCTCACCGACGGCATCGACGTGATCGGCACCGTGCAGGCGCCCGAGGCGCTCGCGCAGTTCGACGGCGACGCCCGCTTCCAGGTGATCGAGGGCACGACGAACGGCGAGGTCACCCTCGCGATGAACAACGCCGCCGGCCCGACGAGCGACGTGCGGGTGCGCCGTGCCATCGCGATGGCGATCGACCACGAGGCCGTGCTGAACACGGCGTGGGCGGGCCGCGGCGCCCTGATCGACACGATGGTCCCGCCCACCGACCCGTGGTACCAGCCGCTGCCCGACGTCACCCCCTACGACCCGGCGGCGGCCCGGGCCCTGCTCGCCGAGGCCGGAACGCCGAACGTCTCCCTGCGGATGCGGATCGCGAACCTGCCGTACGCCGTGGCGTCGGCGCAGGTGGTGCAGAGCCAGCTCGCGGCCGTCGGGATCCAGACCGAGATCGAGCCGCTCGAGTTCCCGGCCCGCTGGCTCGAGCAGGTGTTCCGAGAAGCCGACTACGACATCTCGATCGTCGCCCACGTCGAACCGCGCGACATCCGCACGTTCGGCGACCCCAAGTACTACTGGCGCTACGACAACCCGGAGGTGCAGCGGCTGCTCGCCGACTCCGAGACCGGCAGCCAGGAGCAGCAGGTCACCGACGTGGCGCAGGTGGGGCGGCTCCTCGCCGAGGACGCAGCGGCCGACTGGCTCTTCCTCATCCCGAACCTGATCGTCGCCGACGCCGACGTGCACGGGTTGCCGCAGAACCGGATCGGCGAGGCGCTCGACCTCACCACGCTCTCCCGCGGCTAGCCGTGGTCGTTCAACTGGTGCGCCGGACGGCGGTCTTCGTCGTCAGCCTGGTGGTGGCGTCGGTGGTGGTGTTCGCCTTCATGAGCGTGCTGCCCGGCGACCCGGCCCGGGTGGCGCTCGGCGTCAACGCCACCGAGGAGGCGGTCGCCGCCACCCGCGCGGCGTTCGGCACCGACCGGCCGCTCGTCGTGCAGTACCTGGACTGGGTGAGCGGGCTGCCGGCCGGCGACTTCGGCCGCTCCTACGTCACCGATGTCGACATCGGACCGCAGATCGTCGACCGCCTGCTCGTCACGACGTGGCTGGTGCTCACCGGCATGGCGGTGGCGCTCGTGCTGGCGCTGCCCCTGGGCGTGCTGGCCGCGGTGCGTCACCGTCGGGCGAGCGGCACGGCGATCTCGGCGTTCAGCCAGGTCGGGGTGGCCGTGCCGAGCTTCCTCGCCGGCATCCTCCTGGTCACGGTGTTCGCGGTGCGGCTGGGGTGGCTGCCGTCCGGCGGGTGGACGCCGCCCGCCCAGGACCCGGTGGAGTTCCTGCGCCGCCTCGTGCTGCCCGCGCTCGCGCTCGGGTTGGTGCAGGGCGCGGTGCTCACCCGCTACGTCCGCTCGGCGGTGCTCGACGTGCTGCGGGAGGACTACCTGCGCACCGCCCGGTCGAAGGGCCTCACGCCGGGCCGGGCGCTCGTGCGTCACGGGCTGCGCAACGCCGCGATCCCGGTGGTCACGGTGCTGGGCCTGCAGCTGGCGACACTCCTGGTGGGCGCGGTGGTGGTGGAGCGGGTGTTCGTGATCCCGGGGCTCGGCAGCCTCCTCCTGGACGGTGTCGCCAACCGCGACCTGCTGCTCGTGCAGGGCGTGGTGATCGTGCTGGTGCTCGCGGTGCTGGTGGTCAACTTCCTGGTCGACGTGACCTACACGGTGATCGATCCGCGGCTGCGGAGAGCCGCATGACCCGCCGCCGGTGGGGGCCGGCGATGGTCGTCGGTGGCGGGCTCGTGGCCCTGGTGGTGGCCGCGGCACTGATCTCGTTCGGCTGGACGCCGTACGACGCGGTGCAGGTCGACCCGACCACCCGGCTCGCACCGCCGAGCGGCGCGCACTGGCTGGGCACCGACACCTTCGGCCGCGACGTGGTGAGCCAGCTGCTCGTCGGGGCTCGCACCACGCTGTTCGTCGGGGTGGTCGCGGTGGGCCTCGCCGGGGTGGTCGGCACGCCGATCGGCATCCTCGCCGCCATGGGGCCGCGGTGGCTGGGCGAGCTGGTCATGCGGGCCAACGACCTCGTGCTGGCGTTCCCCGCGCTGCTGCTCGCGATCATGTTCGGGGCGGTGTACGGGCCGAGCACGCTCACGGCGATGGTCGCGATCGGCATCGCGACGGTGCCGTCGTTCGCCCGGCTGACCCGGAGCGGTGCGCTGCAGGTGCTCGCCACCGAGTACGTGCTCGCGGCCCGATCCGCGGGACGTCCGCGCACCGCGATCGCCGTCCGGCACGTGCTGCCCAACATCGCCGGGCTGCTGCTCGTGCAGGCGTCGGTGTCGTTCGCGATCGCGGTGCTCGCCGAGGCGGCGCTGTCGTTCCTGGGCTTCGGCACCCGCCCGCCGACGCCGTCCTGGGGCCGGATGCTGCAGGAGTCCCAGCAGCTGCTCTACCTGAAGCCCGAGCTCGCGCTGTGGCCCGGCCTCGCGATCGCGCTCGCCGTGCTCGGCTTCAACCTGCTCGGCGACGGGCTGCGCGACCGGTTCGACCCGCGGCTGGTGGACCGGCGATGACCGAGGTACTGCAGGTCGAGAGCCTCGAGGTCGCCACGGCCGACCTCCGGCTCGTGTCCGACGTGTCCTTCACCCTCGCCGCCGGCGAGCGGGTGGGGCTGATCGGCGAGTCCGGCTCCGGCAAGTCGCTCACCGCGCTCGCGATGCTGGGGCTCCTGCCCGACGGCGTGCACGCGCGCGGCTCGGTGCGGCTCGCGGACGTCGACCACGACCTCGTCGGCGCGTCGGAGTCGCGGCTCGCGGCCGTGCGCGGCGCCGCGATGACCATGGTGTTCCAGGAGCCGATGTCGGCGCTCAACCCGGCGATGCGGGTGGGCGACCAGGTGGCCGAGGTGATGCTGCTGCACGGCACGCAGCTGGGCCGGCCCATGAATCGACTCGGCGCACGGGCCGCGGCGGTGAAGCTCCTGGAAAGCGTGCACCTGCCCGAGCCCGAGCGGATGGCCCGGGCCTACCCGCACCAGCTGTCGGGCGGCCAGCGGCAGCGCGTGATGATCGCGATCGCGCTGGCCAACGGCCCGTCGGTGCTGCTCGCCGACGAGCCGACCACCGCGCTGGACGTCACGGTGCAGGCGCAGGTGCTGGACCTGATCCTCTCCGGCGTGGCCGAGCGCGGCGCCGCCCTGCTCTTCATCACGCACGACCTCGCCGTCGTCGCCACGGTGTGCGAGCGCGTCATGGTCATGTACGGCGGGCGGATCGTGGAGTCCGGCCCGGTGGAGGAGGTGTTCACCCGCCCGCGGCACCCGTACACGCAGGGCCTGCTCGCCGCGTCCGATCTGGCCGACCTGGACGGCGACGGCCGGCTGCGCACCATCGCCGGGTCGGTGCCGGCCGCAGGGCGGTTCCCCGACGGCTGCGTGTTCCGCACCCGCTGCCCCAACGCCGCCGACGACTGCACCGTCCTCCCGGCGTGGAGCGAGCGGGACGGCGGCGGGTATGCCTGCTGGCATCCGGTGGAGCAAACGGATGGGTGACGCATTGATCGAGGTCACGGAGGTGCACCGCACCTACCGCCGCCCCCGCAGCTCGCTGCGGCGGGCGGCGCCGCCGGTGCACGCCCTGCGCGGGGTGTCGTTCGCCATCGCCGAGGGGCAGCGGTTCGGGCTGGTCGGCGAGTCCGGGTCCGGGAAGTCGACCCTGATCCGGCTGCTCGCCGGGCTGGACTCCCCCACCTCCGGCACGATCACGTTCGACGGCCGGGACGTGGGCGGCCGGCCGGAGCGACACCTGAAGTTCCTGCGCGAGCAGCTGCAGGTGGTGTTCCAGGACCCGATGGGCTCGCTCGACCCGCGGATGCGCGTCCGGGACATCGTCGCCGAGCCACTGGCCGGCCGCCGCGAGCCGGACGTGCGCGGGCGCGTGGCCGAGCTGCTCTCCGCCGTCGGGCTGCCGGCGGACGCGGGCGACCGCTACCCGCACCAGTTCTCCGGCGGGCAGCGCCAGCGCATCTCGATCGCGCGGGCGCTCGCACCGCGCCCGTCGGTGCTGGTGGCCGACGAACCGGTGAGCGCGCTCGACGTGTCGGTGCGCGCCCAGATCCTCAACCTGCTCGCCGACCTGGTCGAGCGGTTCCGGCTCACGCTGGTGTTCGTCTCGCACGACCTGTCGGTGGTGCGCCACGTCTGCGACACGATCGCCGTGCTGCACCACGGCGAGCTGGTGGAGCTCGGACCGTCGGCGCAGGTCGCAGGCTCGCCCGAGCACCCGTACACGCGGCGGCTCGTCGCCGCCGTCCCCACGATCCGTGGCGCCCTGGCCGGACGCACTGCCTCCGACCTCGCGCGCGGGATTCCCGAGGAGTCGAAGTGACATTCCCGGTCGACGAGGAGGCCGTCGTCGCGCTCACCCGCGACCTGGTGCGGCTGCGCACGGTGAACGAGGACGGCGCGCGGGAGGCGCCCGCCGCGGAGCTGGTGGCCGAGACCATGCGGTCGTTCGGCTGGGAGCCGCAGGTCACTCAGGTGGCGCCGGGGCGGCCGAACGTCGTCGCCGTCGTCGAGGGCGGCGGCGGGCCCGGGCGCACGCTCGCGTTCGAGGGACACACCGACGTCGTCACCGAGGGCGACCCGGGGCGCTGGAGCGTCGCCCCCTACGGCGGCGAGATCCGCGACGGGCGGCTCTACGGGCGCGGCTCCGCGGACATGAAGTCCGGGGTGGCGGCGATGCTGCACGGCGTGCGGGCGCTGCAGCTGGCCGGCCCGTTCCCCGGCCGGGTGCTCGTGTGCGCGCTCGTCGACGAGGAGGGGCTGATGCTCGGCGCCAAGCACTTCGCCGGCACCGACCTCGCCCGCGGCGTCGACGGAGCGATCATCTGCGAGCCCGAGGAGGGCGAGATCTGCACGTCGGCCAAGGGCGCGGTGCGGATCCGGGTGGACCTCCTCGGCGCGATGGCCCACGGCGCGATGCCCCAGCACGGGCGCAACCCGCTGCCCGCGGCCGGCCGGCTGGTCGTGGCGCTCGCCGAGCTGCAGGACGAGCTGCAGAAGGCGCATCCGGCACACGAGCACCTCGGCGAGGTGTACGTGACGCCCACGGTGAGCCGCGCCGGGTCGCTCGACCAGATCAACGTCATCCCGGCCCGGGCCACCGTCGCGGTGGACGTGCGCTCGATCCCCGGCGTCGACCACGCGGTGCTGGTCGAGCGGGTGCGTGAGCTGGCTGCCGCCGCGGGCGCACCGGACGGCGTGACGTCCGAGCTGTCCGTCGTCGACGACCGCCCGTGCGTGGAGATCCCCTCCGACCACCCGCTGGTCACCGCGCTCGCCGCCGCCCACGAGCAGGTGCTCGGCGAGCCCGCCCGCTACGGCGGTGTGCCCGGCGCCACCGACGGCACGATCCTCACCCGCGACGCCGGGATCCCCACCGTCGTGTACGGGCCGGGTGGGAAGTGGATCGCCCACCAGGCCGACGAGTTCGTGGAGGTCGACGACATCGTGCGGTGCGCGCACGTCTACGCCGCGGCCGCGGACAGGTTCCTGCGATGAGGTCGTTCCCGTTCCCCGCCGGTCTCCCGATCGGCGACGGCTGGGTGCCCGCGGCCACGGCGGACGTCCGGTTCCCCTACGACGGTTCGGTCGTCGCGCCCGCGCCGGTCGGCACGGTCGCCGACGCGTCGGCGGCGCTGGACGCCGCGGTCGCCGTCCGTTCCGAGGTGGCCGCGCTGCCCTCGCGCGTCCGCCGGGACGTGCTGTTGCAGACCCGCGACGCGCTCGCCGCCCGCCGCGACGACCTGGAGCAGCTGCTCGTGCTGGAGACCGGCAAGCCACTCGTGGACTGCCGGGTGGAGGTCGACCGCACGCTGGTGACGCTCGCCGCGTCGGCCGAGGAGGTCGCGCGGCTGCACGGAGAGACCGTGCCGCTCGATCTCCTGCCGTCCGGCGACGGCATGATCGGGTTCTGGACCCGGCGGCCGATCGGCGTGGTCGTCGGGATCACCGGCTTCAACTACCCGCTGCTGCTGGCTGCCCACAAGTTCGCCCCGGCGATCGCCGCCGGCTGCCCGGTGATCGGCAAGCCGGCGCCGCAGACGCCGCTAGCCACGCTGTGGCTCGTCCACGCGCTCCGCGAGGCCGGCGCTCCCGCGGCGGCCGTGCAGCTCGTGACCGGGGACGCCGAGGTCGGCGCCCGGCTGGTGACCGACCCGCGGATCGGGGCGGTCTCGTTCACCGGCTCCGCCGACGTCGGGCACCGGATCGCGCGCTCGGCGGCGCCGCGGAAGGTGCTGCTGGAGCTGGGCTCCAACGCCGCGCTCGTCGTCGCCGCGGACGCCGACCTGCACGCCGCGGCCTCCGCGATCCTGCGCGGCGGCTTCTACGCGTCGGGGCAGGCGTGCATCTCGGTGCAGCGGGTGCTCGTCGAGGAACCGGTGGCCGGTGCGCTGCTCGACCTGCTCGCCGCAGGCCTCGCGGACGTCCGCGTCGGGGACCCGCGCTCGCCGGAGACACGCGTGTCCGCCCTGATCGACGCCGGCGCGCAGAAGCGGGTCGAGGAGTGGGTCGACGAGGCGGTCGCCGCGGGCGCGCGGCGGTTGGGCGACGACGTGCCGACCGTGCTGGCCGACGTGCCGGACGGGGTGCGGGCCTGGGACGAGGAGGTGTTCGGGCCGGTGGTGTGCGTGCGCACCGTGCCCGATCTGGAGACGGCGTTCGACACCGTGAACGCCTCCCGGTACGGGCTGCACGCGAGCGTGTTCACCCGCTCGCTCGCCACGGCCTTCCGGGCGATCGACCGCCTGGACGTGGGTGGGGTCGTGGTCAACGAGGTGCCCGGCTTCCGGTCGGACACCATGCCCTACGGCGGGGTGAAGGACTCCGGCATCGGGCGGGAGGGTCCGCGCTTCGCGGTGGAGGAGCTGACCGTGACGCGGATGGCGGTGATCCGCCCATGAGCTATGAGGGATTGTTCCGGCTGGACGGGCGGCGGGCGCTCGTCGTCGGCGCCGGGAGCGGGATCGGGCGCGAGGCGGCCCGGGCGCTGGCCGCCCACGGCGCGGACGTCGTGTGCGCCGACCGGGACGTCGACGCCGCCGCGGCGACGGAGGCCGGCACGCCGTACGCGCTCGACATCCTCGACCGGGACGCCGTCCGCCGGGCCGGCTCGGAGCTCGGCGCCCTCGACGTGCTGGTGTTCACAGCTGCGACGAACGTCCGCAAGCGGCTGCTGGACTACGCCGACGCCGAGTTCGACCGCGTGGTGGACCTGAACCTGCGGGCCTCGTTCGACCTGCTGCGTGCGTTCGGCGGGCCGATGTCCGAGCGGGGCCGCGGCTCGATCATCGGGTTCTCCTCGATCCGCGCCGTCACCGTCGAACCCGGGCAAGGGGTCTACGCGGCCACCAAGGCCGGGCTCGTGCAGCTGCTGCGCACGGCCGCCGCCGAGCTGGGGCCGCGCGGGGTGCGGGTGAACGCGATCGCGCCCGGCGTCGTCGAGACACCGCTCACGTCCCAGATCCGCGCCGACCCCACGTGGGAAGCCGCCTACGCGTCGAAGAGCGCGCTCGGCCGGTGGGCGCAGTCGTCCGAGCTGGCCGGGGCCGTGGTCTACCTGGCGTCCGACGCGGCAAGCTTCGTGACCGGCAGCGTGCTCACCGTGGACGGCGGCTGGACGGCCGTCGACGGCCGCTACGACCCGCCGGGGCTGTAGCTGGAGCGGCCGGCCGAGCATCGTCACCCCTCACCGGTCGGGGTCACCTGGCCCTTCGCCGCGCTCTCGAGCTGGCCCTGCAGGTCGTCGGCGAGTGGCTTGTCCTGGCGGAGGTAGCCGATGACGGCAGCGCGGAACACCTCGCTGAACCGGGCGTAGTGGGGCTGGGTGGGCCGGAGCTCGGCGGTGGAGAGCGCCTCCTCGAGGATCGCGACGTACGGGTAGCGCTCCCGTACGGCCTGGTCGGAGTACACGACCCCGCGGGTGGCGGGCAGGCCGCCGCGCTCGAAGAGGATCTGCTGGCTGCGATCACTGGTGAGGAACTCGATCAGCGCCTGCGACGCGCGGGGGCGCGCGGAGTGGGCGGAGACCGCGAGGTTCTGCCCGCCCAACACGCCGGATCCGCCGGGCAGCGGGGCCACCCCGAACGCCACCGGCGGCGCCCCTTCCAGATCCTGGGCCAGCGACCGGTGTGCCCGTGGCCAGTTGCGCATGAACAGCGTCCGGCCCGACTGGAACAGCTGGATGCTCCCGTCCTCGTCGAGTTCGGGGACGCCGACCGGCGCGATCACCCGCAGCCGTTCCAGGCCCTCCACCACCGCCGGCTGCTGGGCGCCCACCACGACGTCACCGGCGGCATCGACGATCGACCCGCCGGCCCCCCGCACGGCCTCCAGCGCATTGACGGTGAGGCCTTCGTAGTCGGCGAACTGCCCGGCGTAGCCGTCGACGTCTTTCCCGGTGCGGGCTCGGGTGGCCTCGACCTGCTCCTCGAGCTCCTCCCACGTGCGTGGCGGATCGTCGATCAGATCGGACCGGTAGTAGAGCAGGCCGACATCGGTGTTGAAGGGCAGCGCCCACAGCCGGCCGTCGTATCGGCACGTGTCGAGCGGCCCGTCGAGGAATCCCCGGGTGGAGAGCCGGGACTCGTCGAGGCTGCGGATGTAGCCGTTCTCGGCGAACTCGGCGGTCCACGTGACGTCCAGGTTGAACACGTCGACCTCGCCGCGCCCGGCCTGCGCCCTGGCCAGCATCTCGCTCCGCTGCGCGTCGGCGAGGGCGGGCAGCTCGACGATCCGGGCCTGGTTCTCCGGGTGGAGCAGGTTCCACTGGTTGACCAGCTGCTGGCGCTGCCCGCCGATGCTGTCGTCCCGGCCGGTGAGGATGACGATCGGACCGTCCTCGAGCGCGTCGGGGTCGGTGAACAGAGCCGGAAGGACCGTCGCGACCAAGGCGACCACCAGCCCCACGGCGACCCCGACGAACGCCCAGGCGAGCCGCTCGTCCGGCATGCGGATGCGGACCATCAGCGACCTCCCCAGAGCCCGGCCGTGGCGGTGCTCAGCGTGGTGTCGAGATCGGCCAGGTCGGCGTCGACGCACTCCCCGCGGTGGCCGTGGTGACCGCGGCGAGGCCCGCGTCGGAGCAGCGGATCTCGCCGATCGTGACGACGACGACCCGAACTCCGCTGCCCGCCAGCGCCGCGGTGACGGCGTCGGCGCCGACGCCGCTGCTGGTGTCCTCGCCGTCGGTCAGCACGACGACGGCGTCGACCTGCGCCGGGTCGTCGGGTTCGAGGGTCGCGGCCGCGTCGATCACGGTGCGGAAGAGCGGGGTGTTCCCGGCCGGTCGCGTACCGGCGAGCAGCTGGTGCGCCGCCGCCAGCCGAGCGGGATCGGACGGGCCGACCGGCACGGCCTCGACGGGCCCGGTGCCCGCCGCGTCCGGGAAGAACCAGAGGCCGAACTGGTCGCGCGGGCCCATGCGCTGCAGGGCCGCGGAGACGGCGCCCGCCGCGACCACCGACCTCGGTCCCTCCGGGCCGGCGGCCGCCATCGACCCGGACGTGTCCAGGGCGAAGATCAGGCGGCCGCGCCGCTGGGCCGCGTCGTACGCCGGCGGGCCGTGGTCACGGTCTCCGGGTTCGCAGCTGCGTGGCCGGCGCGCAGCCGAAGTACCGCACGGAGATGCCGTGCACCAGGTCCCAGCCCGGCGGCACCCCGGCGGCGAGCGCCGCGGTGAGCAGGACGCCGACGCCGACGCCGACCCTCCTGCGCTTCACCCACTCCGGGATCGCCGGCAACCGCAGGCGCCTGATCTCGTACCAGCCCGCGGAGGCCACGACGGACGCCGAGAGCGCCGCCCCACCGACGATCTGGACCCAGTGCTGGACCGTCTCCGGCGGGTTGGGCGTGATCGCCACGAGGACGATGCCGAGGACCGCGACCACGAACCCGGCCGCCCGCTCGCCGGGACCGGGGGAACGCGGCGCGGAACCACCTTCCCCCGCGTCGGTCACGCGCTGCTCCCCCGTACTCGGCGTCGAGCGATCGGGCGAACGCCCTCGTCCGATCGGTCACCCACCGTACTCACGTAGTACGACAGGAACGACACCTGATACCGCGGAAGCTCGATTCAGCTGCGCAGCCGCTCCATCTTCCGGTCGAAGAGCGGGTCCTCGGACACCACCGCCGGGATGCGGCGGTCGAACCAGCCGATCTCGACCTGCTGGCCGGGGGTGGCGAGCTCCGCGGGCAGCCAGGCGTAGGCGATCCCGCGGCCGACGGTGTAGCCGTAGGCGGCGCTCGTGACGTAGCCGACCGGGCGGCCCTCGGCGAACACCGGCTCCTTGCCGAGCACCGTCTCGTCGAGGGTGAGGCAGGTCAGGCGGCGGCGGACGTCGTCGCGACGGCGCAGTGCGGCGGCGCGGCCGGCGAACTCGCCCTTGTCGACCTTGACCGCGACGCCGAGCCCGGCCTCCCAGGGATCGTGCTCGAAGGTCATGTCCGTGCCGAAGGAGCGGTAGCCCTTCTCCAGGCGCAGCGAGTTGAAGGCGCCCCGGCCGGCGGCGATGATCCCGTGCTCGCGCCCGGCGTCCCAGAGCGTGTCCCACAATGTGCGGCCCATGTCGGCGGTCGTGTAGAGCTCCCACCCCAGCTCGCCGACGTAGGACAGCCGCAGCGCCGTGACCGGCACCGTGCCGACGTGCACCCGCTTGCCGCGGAAGTAGCGCACGTCGGCGAGGTCACGGGCGAGCGGCAGGACGACCTCGCGGGCGAGCGGACCCCAGACGCCGATGCAGCAGGTGCCGGCGGTGACGTCGCGGACGGCGACGCCCTCGGGCGCCTCCCGCAGCAGGAGATCGAGATCCAGGGGGCCGTTGGCGCCGATCTGGAACTCCTCGGGCCCGAGCCGGGCGACGGTGACGTCACTGCGGACGCCGCCGTCCTCGTCGAGCAGGAGGCAGTAGGTGACCGTGCCGACCGAGCGGTCCACGTTGCCGGTGGTGACCCGTTGCAGGAACGCCGCCGAGCCCCGGCCGCAGACCTCGATCCGCGTCAGCGACGTCATGTCGTAGAGCGCCACCCGTTCGCGGGTGATCTGGGCCTCGGCGCCGACGATCGGGGACCACCAGCGGGCGGCCCAGTCGTCCGGCGTCGGGATGTCGCGGCCCGCGACGAGCGCGGCGTTGGCCCCGTACCAGTGCGGCCGCTCCCAGCCCGCCGCCTCCAGGAAGACGGCGCCGAGGACGCGCTCGCCGCTCGTAGAACGGCGAGGTGCGCAGCGGGCGGGGTTCCAGCATCGGTTCGAGCGGGTGCAGGGCGTCGTAGACCTCGACGTAGTTCTGCGTGTTCTTGGCGAGCACGAAGTCAGGGGCGAGCTGGTGGGGCCAGAACCGGTTGAGATCGCACTCGTGCAGCTCGAAGCTCGCCGAGCGGCCGTCCACCAGCCACTCGGCCAGGGCCTTGGCCACGCCGCAGGAGTGCGTGACCCAGACGGCCTCGGCCGTCCAGAAGCCGCGGACGTCCCGAGCCTCTCCCATGAGCGGCATGCCGTCGGTGGTGAACGAGAAGAGGCCGTTCATCGCCTCCTCGATCTTGGCGTCGCGCAGGGCGGGCACCAGCGCCTGGGCGTCGGCCCACCCGGGCGCGAAGTCGTGCTCGGTGAACGGCAGCACCGAGGGCATCACCTCGGCCTCGTCGACGCCGACGATGTCGCGGGCGTCGATCGGCAGCGGGTCGTGCCCGTAGTAGCCGATGGCGAGCGCTTCGCCGCGTTCGCGCAGGTAGAGGTCGGCGCCCTGGTGTCGCAGGATCGGCCGCGTGGCCTCGCGGTCGTGGCCGGCGAGTGGCGGGAGCGGGCCGGAGTACGCGAGCTGGTGGGCCAGTGGCGTGAGCGGCAGCGGCACGCCCACCATCGCCGCGATCTTCGGGCCCCAGATCCCCGCACAGCAGACGACGACGTCGGCGGGCAGCTCACCCCGGTCGGTGACGACGCCGGTCACCCGCCCGGCCTGCACGGAGATCCCGTTGACCTCGTGCCGCTCCAGCACCCGCACGCCGCGAGCGGCAGCGGCGCGCAGCTGGGCCTCGACGGCGCGGACGGACTTCGCGATGCCGTCGGTGGGGGTGTGCAGCCCGCCGAGCACGACGTCGCGGTCGAGCAGCGGGTGCAGCGCCACGCACTCGTCCGGCCCCACCACCCGGGCCTCGACGCCCCACGACGTGAGCCACCCGCAGCGCCGGTGGAGCTCGGCGAGCCGCTCCGGGGTGGTGGCGATCTCCAGCCCACCCACCTGCAGGTAGCACGGCTCCCCGTCCAGCTCCAGCGCGCCGAGCTTCTCGACGGTGTAGCGGGCCATCTCCGTCATGGTCCTGGACGGGTTGGCCTGGAACACCAGCCCCGGCGCGTGCGACGACGACCCGCCCGGCGCTGGCAGGCGACCCCTGGTCGACGACGGTGACGGAGGTCCAGCCCCGCGCCGAGAGCTCATCCGCGAGGGCAGCCCCCACGACGCCGGCCCCGATGATCACGACTCGCGGACTCATCCGATCCCTCCCGGGGGGTTGCGCGCGCTTGCTGTGGTCTTCGCAGGGTCCCCGGCCCCTGCGAGGTCCACAACGCGCGCGCGTTGATCAGTCGCCGAGCTCCCGGCGGCGCCGCGTCACGTAGGCCTGCAGCTCCTCGCGGACCGCATCGTCCAGCGGCGGGGCCTCGTAGGCCTCCAGCTTCTTCTGCGCCACATCGGCCGCCCGGGCGGCCGCGTCCTTCGCCCCGTTCCGCACCCACCGGTCGTAGTTGTCGGAGCTGTTGACGAAGGGGCGGTAGAAGCAGGTGCGGAAGCGCTCCATGGTGTGGGCGGCGCCGAGGAAGTGGCCGCCGTGGCGCACCTCGTCGTGGGCGCCGAACGCGAGCGACGCCTCGTCGATCTCCAGGGGGGTGAACTCGTGCTGCAGCATCTCCAGCACCTGGACGTCGAGCACGTACTTCTCGTACGACGCCACGAGCCCGCCCTCCAGCCACCCGGCGGCGTGCATGACCCAGTTGATGCCCGCCAGGAAGGTGGGGAGCATCGTCATCAGGCTCTCGTAGCCGGCCTGCGCGTCGGGGGACTGGCTGGAGGTCAGCCCGCCGCCGGAACGCACCGGTAGCCCGAAACGGCGAGCGATCTGACCCGTGCAGAGTAGCCCGATCGCCGATTCCGGGGTGCCGAAACAAGGCGAACCGGACTGCATGTCGATGTTCGACAGGAACGACCCGAAGATCACGGGAGCGCCCGGCCTGATCAATTGTGACAACGTGATGCCGGTGAGGGCCTCCGCGATCTGTTGCGCCAGCGTTGCCGGAATGGAAACCGGCGACATCGCACCCATCAGGAGGAACGGGGTGAGCACCACCGGCTGGTTCGCCGAGGAGTACTCGAACTGCGCCTCCAACATGCGGTCGTCCCAGCGCAACGGGGAGTTACAGTTGATCAGGGAGATGGTGGCGGGCGTGGCCTCGATCGTGTCGCGGCCGCCGAAGAGGATCTCCGTCATGGCAAGGGTGTCGCGCGCGTTCGCCCCCGAGACGACGTTGCCCATGTAGATCTTGTCGGTCAGCGTCTGCAGGGCGTAGGTCATGTCGAGGTGCCGGGAGTCCAGCGGCGTGTCCTCGGGTTCGCACACCACCCCACCTGCGGAGTCGATGGCATCGAAACTCTGCGCGAGCTTGGCGAAGCCGTGGAAGTCGGCGAGGTGCGCGTCGCGGCGGACGTCACCCTCACGGACGAACGGCGGCCCGTAGACGCTGCCGAAGACCATCGCGTCGTCGCCGATGTGCACGGTGTGTGCCGGGTTGCGGGCCTGCACGTCGAACGCGCGCGGGGCCTTCGCGACCTGCTCGAGCACGAAGTCCGGATCGAACCGGACGCACTGGTCCTCGACCTTCTGCCCGGCCTGGCGGAACAACTCCAGCGCCCGCTCGGAAAGGAACTCGACCCCGATCTCGCTCACGATCCTGCGCCAGCCCCCGTCGAGGGTGGCCATGGCGTCCTCGGAAAGGATCTCGTAGCGCGGCATGGCGTTGCGGAACATGCAGACCCCCTGAGGCGACTCAGAAAGCGGACCTTGACGAGGACCGGTGCCGGCAGGATCCTAACGGCATTCCTCGGAACACAGGTTCCATAACGTGGAACTCTTTCGGAAACGGGCGCGCGATGCCGACACAGCAACTGGGCAGCCAGGCCGTCGATCGCGCGAGCGCGCTGCTCGCCCTCGTCGTCGAGTCGGGTGCGCCGCGGACGTTCACCTCGCTCGTCACCGAGCTGGGGCTGGCGAAGTCCACCACCTCGCGGCTGCTGCAGGCGCTCGAACGCAGCAGGCTCGTGCAGCGCGACCAGAGCGGCGCCTTCCGTCCCGGCGCACTGTTCTCGATCTACGCCGCCAGGCCGAGCGCCCTGCACGACCTCGTCGAGCTCGCACGGCCCACGCTGGACCGGATCAGCGAGGTCACCGAGGAAACGGTGAACCTCAGCGTGCCGCGCGGCCGGGAGGTCGTGCAGATCGCGCAGATCGACAGCCGGTACCTGCTCGGCTCCACCAACTGGGTCGGCGTCGACGTGCCGGCGCACTGCACCGCGCTGGGCAAGGTGCTCTACGCGTACGGGGCGCTGGCGCTGCCGCCGGGACGGCTGGAGCGGCGCACCCCGCACTCCCCCGTCGACCACGCGCAGCTCGAGCACGCCCTCGTCGAGGTGCGTCGGCGCGGCTGGGCCGTCTCGCTCGACGAGCTGGAGGTGGGGCTCGCCGCGGTCGCCGCCCCCGTCCGCGGAGTCGACGGGGCCGTGGTCGCCGCCGTCTCGGTGTCCGGCCCCACCACCCGCATCAACGATCACGGAATCACCCGGCTCGGGGACGTCCTGGTCAGCGAGCTGCGCGGGCTGTCCGCACAGCTCGGCCACCACCTTGGACCCACTGGAAAGGAAGCGGTATGACCGGCGAGGAGATTCTCCGGGCGCTCTACGACGAGACCCTCGTCGGTAACGCGCCGCGGGTGCTGGAGCTCACCGAGCAGGGCCTCGACCTGGGCATGGCGCCGGAGACGATGCTGTTCGAAGCGCTCATCCCGAGCCTGGAGGAGGTCGGCGCGCGGTTCGAGCGCGGCGATTTCTTCGTGCCCGAGATGCTGATCGCCGGCCGGGCGATGGCCGGGGCGCTGAACCGGCTGCGCCCGCTGCTCGCCGAGACCGGCGCGCAGACCGTCGGCACGTTCCTGATGAGCACGGTGAAGGGCGACGTGCACGACATCGGCAAGAACCTGGTCAACATCATGCTGGAGGGCGCCGGGTTCCACGTGATCGACCTGGGCGTGCAGGTCTCGCCGGAGAAGGTGATCGCCGGCGTGCTGGAGCACAAGCCCGACATCGTCGGGTTCTCGGCGTTCCTCACCACCACCATGCCGATGTTCAAGGCCAACATCAACGCGCTGCAGAAGGCCGGCCTGCGCGACCAGGTGATCGTCATGGTGGGGGGCGCGCCGGTCACCCAGGAGTACGCCGACGCCGTCGGCGCCGACGGGTACGCCGCCGACGCGTCCACCGCCGTGCGTCTCGCCAAGCAGCTGATCGCCACCAAGCGCGCCAAGGTCACGGTGTAGCCGTGCACACGACCGTCAGCTCCGCCACACGCGAGGTCGTCATCGGCCCCGACCAGCCGTTCTGCCTGATCGGCGAGCGCATCAACCCCACCGGCCGCAAGATCTTCGCCGAAGCGCTGCGCGCCGGCGACCTCTCCCGGATCGCCGTGGACGTGGAGCAGCAGGTGGCCGGTGGCGCCACGATGCTCGACGTCAACATGGGCGTGCCGCTCGCCGACGAGGCCGAGCTGCTGTCGCGGGCCGTCACCATGATCCAGGAGATCACCGACCTGCCGCTGTGCATCGACTCCTCGGTGGTCGAGGCCCTGGAGGCGGGCCTCGCCGCCTACCGCGGCAAGGCCCTCGTCAACTCCGTCACCGGGGAGCGCGAGCGGCTCGACGCGATCCTTCCCCTGGTCAAGCGATACGGCGCCGCGGTGATCGCCCTGCCCAACGAGGAGGACGAGATCCCGGACGACCCGCGCAAGCGGCTGGAGATCACCCGCAAGATCCTCGACATCGCGGTGGACGAGTACGGCATCCCGCTCGAGGACATCGTGATCGACCCCCTCGCCATGCCGATCGGCGCCGACTCCACGCTGGTCCGCAAGACGTGCGAGACGATCGAGCTGATCCGCGGCGAGATCGGGCTCAACATGACGCTCGGCGCGTCCAACGTGTCGTTCGGGATGCCGGACCGGCACGCGCTGGGCGCCGCGTTCCTGCCGATGGCCATGAAGTGCGGGCTCACCAGCGCGGTGATGGACGTGCGCACGCCGCAGATCGTCGAGGCGGTGAAGGCTGCCGACCTGATGCTCGGCAACGACGAGTGGGGCGCGGCCTGGATCGCCGCGCACCGCGCGAAGAAGACGGCATGACCACCGCCGACGTACTCCCTCCCGCGGAGGCGGCATCATGAACGACCGGGTCCGCATCTCCTACGAGGTCGACGGCAATCGGTCCCGTGAGGTGCGGGTGCCGGCCGGCGTCACCCTGTTCGACGCCGCGAGCTGGAACGGCATCGCGATCGACTCCACGTGCGGCGGGCACGGCACCTGCCGCAAGTGCAAGGTGCGCGTCACCGAAGGGGATGTTCCGGTCTCGCGGCTGGACCCGCGCGCCTTCGATGCCGGCGAGCTGCGGGACGGCTGGCGGCTGGCCTGCCGGGCACCCGCCTCCGGCGACGTCCGCGTCACGGTGCCGCCGCTGGTCACCCGGCCGAAGGCGGCCACGGTGGGCGTCGGGCGGCAGGTGATCCTGCGGCCCGCCGTGCAGAAGAGGTACGTCGAGCTGGCCGAACCCACGCTCGCCGACCAGCGCACCGACCTGGAGCGACTCCTCGCCGCGCTCGACGACCTGGAACCCACGGTCGACCTGCACGCGCTGCGCGCCCTGCCCCGCGCCCTGCGCACCGCGGACTTCCGGGTCACCGCCGTGCTGGTCGACGACGTGCTCATCGACGTCGAGCCCGGCGACACCACCGGGCGGATGTTCGGCATCGCGTTCGACCTCGGCACCACCACCGTGGTCGCCACGCTGCTGGACCTCACCACCAGTACCCCGGCCGGCGTCGCGTCGCTGCTCAACCCGCAGCAACCCCTCGGCGGGGACGTGATCACCCGGATCAGCGCCACGATGCTCGACCCCGACGCCCTCGGCCGGCTCACCGCGCACGCCCGCGACGCGCTGAACCAGCTGGCCCGCGAGGTCTGCGCGGGCGCGGACGTCCACCCGGACGAGGTCTACGAGGTGGCGGTCGCCGGCAACGCGACGATGACCGCGCTCGCCCTCGGCATCGACCCCGAGCCGCTCGGGGTGGCACCGTTCGTGATGTCCACCCGGGCGTTCCCGGGCCTGCGGGCCGACGACCTCGGGCTCGCCCTGCACCCCGCCGCGCGGGCGTACGTGTTCCCGGCGCTCGGCGCGTACGTCGGTGGCGACATCGTGGCCGGCGCGCTCGCCTCCGGCATGGACCGCGACAAGCGCGTGCGGCTGTTCGTCGACGTGGGCACGAACTGCGAGATCGTCCTCTCGGACGGCGAGCGGGTCTTCGCCACCGCCGCCCCGGCGGGCCCGGCGTTCGAGGGCGCCCAGATCCGCTGCGGCATGCGCGCCGCACCGGGTGCGATCGAGGGCGTCAAGATCTCCGACGACGACGTCGCACTGCAGGTGATCGGCGACGTCCTGCCGGTGGGGCTGTGCGGGTCCGGGCTCGTCGACGCGGTGGCCGCGCTGCTGCAGGTCGGCCTGCTCGACGGATCCGGCCGGCTGCTCGGGCGCGAGACCGCCGAGGCGCTGCGGCCCGGGCTCGCCGACCGGCTGCAGACCGTCGGGGAGGAGCGGGTGTTCGCCCTCGCCGAAGGCGTGTACCTGTCCCAGCGCGACGTGCGTGAGCTGCAGTTCGCCAAGGCGGCGATCGCCACGGGCTGGCGGCTGCTCGCCGCCGAGCTGGGTCTCGACCCGGCCGACGTGCAGCAGGTGCTGCTCGCCGGCTCGTTCGGCAGCTACCTCTCCCCCGCCGCGGCGGTGCGGATCGGCCTCGTCCCGGGGATCCCGGTGGTGCGGATCGTCAGCGCCGGCAACGTCGCGGGCGAGGGCGCGAAGATGGCCCTGCTCTCCGTGCGCGAGCGCGCCGCCGCCGAGGCCCTGCTGGAGGAGGTGCGCTACGTCGAGCTCAGCGACCGCCCGGACTTCAACGACCGGTTCATCGACCAGCTGGCCTTCCCCACCTGAGTTGCAGCAAAGCCACTTTCCTGCCACCTCCTTGCGTGAAAGTGGCTTTGCTGCAATCGCGGTGGTGGCCTGCGGGGCCATCGCCTCGCACGTCGCCGCCGTCGTCGGGCGGCGGGGGTGGGCGGTCGACGTCCATCCGCTGCCTCCCCTCCTGCACAACCGGCCCGAGCGGATCGCGGCGGCCGTCGAGGAGCGGGTCGTGGATCTGCTCGCCACCCACGCCGCCGTCGCCGTCGCGTACGCCGACTGCGGCACGTACGGCGCGCTCGACGACGTGTGCGAGCGGCTCGGCGTCCCGCGGCTGCGCGGCACCACCTGCTACGACGCCTTCGCCGGCGCCGAGCGGATGCGGACGCTCCACGAGCAGGAGCCCGGCACCTACGTGCTGACCGACTACCTGGCGCTCTCCTTCGACCGTTCGGTGGTCCGCGAGCTGGGGCTGGACCGGTACCCCGAGCTGCGCGAGGACTACTTCCGCCACTACCGGCGAGTGGTCTGGCTCGCCCAGCACCCGGTGCCGCGGATCCGGGCGGCCGCGGAGCGCGCCGCCGCGTTCCTGCACCTCCCCCTAGAGGTCGTCGACGTCGGCGAGGCCGGGTTGGAACACGAGCTCGAACTGCTCCTCGACCGGCTCCGGCATCCGGGAACGCCTACGCAGTCGTGCGTACATCGAGGCTCGACGCCGACTCGCTAACGTGCGGGATCTTGGACGGTGGGAGCTTTTGGATGACGAGCACGCGCCCGCGTAGCGGCCGGCCCCTGCTCGCGCGCCAACACCCCGGCCGCTCGGCGTGATCCGCTGCCGCCAGTTCCCCGTCGCCGAGGTGGGCGGCGAGCTCCGACCCGGCTCGTTCCACCGGCGGCTACGGTGGGTCTCGTGCCCGACGAGCCGACCGCCGCCCGCTTCCTGCGCGTGTCGGACGCCGAGCGCGAGCACGTGATCGGGCTCCTGCAGCGGGCCACCGGCACCGGGCTGCTCGACCTCGACGAGTTCACCCGCCGCGTCGACACCGCGGTGGCCGCGAGCACGCGCGGGGAGCTGAACGCCGTACTGCTCGACCTGCCCGGCCTGGCCCACCCGGACCGGCCGGCGCAGGTCCCGATGCCCGCCCGGCCGCCCGCCCACAAGCCGACCCCGGCCGTGAGCGACACCGGCGTCGGCACCGGCGACGAGGTGCGCAGCATGCTCGGCTCGGTCAGCCGCCGCGGCGCCTGGGACGTGCCCGCACACCTGGTGGTGCGCGCCACGCTGGGTTCCGTGGAGCTCGACTTCACCGAGGCCCGAATCCCGCACGACGTCGTCGAGATCGAGCTGGAGGTGGTGGCGGGTTCGGTGGAGCTGCGGCTCCCCGCCGGCGCCCGCGTGGAGCACGGCGACCTGCAGGCCACGCTGAGCAGCGTCGAGAACCGCGTCCGCGCCCGCCCCGACACACCGACCGGCCCGCTGTTCCGGATCCGCGGCTCGATCCGGGCGGGTTCGGTGGAGCTCCGTCCACCCCGCCGAGCCCACTGGTGGACCCGCCCCTGAACCCCGCCGGCCCACCCGATGCCGGCCCACGCCCCCCTTCTCCGCTCGCGCTACCCATCGACAGGTAGCGCCGGCGGACACCGGTAGCGCCGGCCGAACCGAGGCGCGCCGGCCGAACCGAGGCGCGCAAGCCCCGGATCCCCGAGCCCCCAGGCCCCACCCACGCACCCCCTCTCAGCCCACGCACCAGTTGCCCGCTCGCGCTACCTGTCGACAGGCAGCGCCCGCGGACACCAGTAGCGCCGGCCGAACCGAGGCGCGCCGGCCGAACCGAGGCGCGCAAGCCCCGGATCCCCGAGCCCCCAGGCCCCACCCACGCACCCCCTCTCAGCCCACGCACCAGTCGTCCGCTCGCGCTACCCATCGACGGGCAGCGCCGGCCAACACGGGGTGCGTCGGCGGAGTTGGGTAGCGCCGGCCGAAAGGGGGTGCGCAAGCCCGAGCGGCCGCCCCCCACGCACCCCCTCTCCGCCCACGCACCACTTGCCCGTCGGCGCTACCTGTCGACGGGTTGTGCGAGCTGAGAAGGGGTGCGTCCGTCAGGGCACAGTTTCCGCCACCGCCGCGGCGAAGGCGCGGATGCGGGCGTTCTCATGGTCGCGGTGCCACACCAGGCCCAGCGCGGTGGGTGGGAGGCCGGTGACCGGGATGTCGACTACGTCGCGGCGCCGGTGGTAGGTGGCCGTGGGTTCGCACAGCAGCATCCCGCCCCGGTTCGCGGCGATCAGCCACACGCCTTCCTGCAGCGTGGTGACGGTGGGGCCGGTGGGGATGGCGCGCCCGCCGGGGGTGGTGGTGGGTGCGTGGGCGCGGCGCCAGTACTCCCCCGCCGGTTCGGCCGCGGAGATCAGCGGGACGTCGGCGAGGTCCTCGGCCGAGACCGCGCCGCGGCGGGCGAGCGGGTGCCGGGTGGAGATCGTGAGACGTTGCGGCTGCCGGGAGAACACGGGGCCGAGCACGACCCCCTCCTCCTCGACGGGGAGCAGGACTACGGCGGCGTCGACCTCGCCGCGGTGCACGGGCCCGAACGGGTCCGAGAGCGCGATCTCGGTGATCTCGACGCTGGTCGCGGCGTGCCGGTCCTGGAAGGCCGTGACGGCGGCGAGGAGGCGGTCGTCGGCCGTGCCCTGGAACCCGACGCGCAGGCGGCCGGCCACCGTGCGGGCGGCGCCGCGGGTGGTGTCGACGGCGGCGCGCAGCGCTCCGTAGGCGGGTTCGAGGTCGTCGCGGAACCGCTGTCCCAGCGGCGTGAGCCGGACGCTGCGGCTGGTGCGGCTCACCAGCCGCGCCCCGACGCGCCGCTCCAGCGAGCCGATCAGCTGGCTCACCCGGCTCTGGGTCACGTAGAGCCGCTCCCCCGTACGCCCGAAGTGCAGTTCGTCGGCGAGGACGAGGAAGGCCTCCAGCTCCCGGATCTCCAGTCCGGCCACGTTCGACCTCCGATCGATGAGCCCGACTCATGGAAGCGTGAGAGCTCCGTCGTTGTTCCGGGGCGCCGGCGCGGGTGGGCTGGGGATCATGACGGAACTGGATCGCACGACCGGCTGGCCGGCCGTGCTCGTGGTGGCGACCGGGATCTTCACGGTGGTCACGTCGGAGATGCTGCCGGTCGGGCTGCTCACGCCGATGGCCGCCGCGCTTGCGGTCAGCGAGGGCACGGCCGGGCAGACGCTCACGATCACCGGGGTGGTGGCGGCGGTCTCCGCGCCGCTGGTGGTGCCGGCGTTGGGGCGCCTGGACCGGCGGCCGGTGCTCGTGGTGCTGATGGGGTTGCTCGCGCTGGCGAACCTCGTCGCCGCCTGGTCGCCGGCGTTCGGCGTGCTGGTCGCCGCGCGGGTGCTGGTGGGCGTCGCGATGGGCGGGGTCTGGTCGGTCGCGGCGGGCCTCGCGGTGCGGCTGGTGCCGGCGACCTCCGTGGGGCGCGCCACCGCGACGATCTTCAGTGGCATCGCGGTGGCGTCCGTCCTGGGCGTGCCGGCGGGGACGTTCCTGGGCACGCTCGTGGGGTGGCGCGCGGCGTTCGTGGTGGTCGGCGTGCTGTCGGCGGTGGTGGCGCTGGCCATGGCGGTGCTGCTGCCCGCCCTGCCCGGGCGCGCGGCGGGGCTCTCCGGCGTCACGGCGCTGCTGCGGAATCCGTGGGTCGTCACCGGGCTCGTCGTGGTGGCGCTGCTCGTCGTCGGGCACTTCGGCGCCTACACCTACGTGCGCCCCGTGCTGGAGACGCTCGCGATCGACGCCCCGCTGATCGGCACGTTGCTGCTGGTCTACGGCGTCGCCGGGGTGCTGGGCAACTTCGTCGCGGGCGCCGGGGCGGCCCGCTCGGTGCGGCGCACCGTCCAGGTGCTCGCAGGTCTGCTGGTGGGTGCGGCGCTGCTGCTCGCGCTGGCGCCGTCGGCGCCGGCGGCGGCGGTCGCGCTCGTGGTGTGGGGGCTCGGCTACGGCGGGGTCTCGGTGACCGCGCAGACCTGGATGATGGCCGCCGCCCCGGACGCCCGCGAAGCGGCCTCGTCGCTCTTCGCCGGTGTCTTCAACGGGGCCATCGCGCTGGGCGCGGTCGGCGGCGGCCTGGTGGTCGACACCCTCGGCCCGACCGCCGTCCTGGCCTGGTGCGCGGCGCTGGCGCTCTGCGCGGTGACGGCGATGGCGGTCGGTCGGCCGGTTCGCTGACGGATCATCCGACGAGGGCCCGCCTGCGCCGCTTCGCCACGGGCAGCAGCAGCGGGATCAGCAGCGCCAGCGCCACGACGATCCAGAGGAACACCGTGATCGGCGACGACAGCAGGATCCCCGGGTCGCCCTCGGACAGGGTGAGCGCGCGGCGCAGCTGCTGCTCGGCGAGCGGGCCCAGGATGAGCCCGACCACGGCCGGGGCCACGGGTACACCCGCGGTGCGCATCAGCAGGCCGAGCAGCCCGAGCCCGCACAGGACGAGCAGGTCGACCGTGGTGCCGCCGGCGGCGAACGCCCCGAGCGTCGCGAACACGAGCACCCCGGCGTAGATGCCGTACGCCGGGATCGTCAGCAGCCGGGCCCACACCCGCACCAGCGGCAGGTTGAGCACGAGCAGCATCACGTTGCCGACGTACAGGCTCGCGATGAGCGTCCAGACCAGCGCGCCGGACTCGGTGAACAGCTGCGGCCCCGGTTGCAGCCCGTAGGACTGGAACGCCGTGAGGATCACGGCCGCGGTCGCCGACGTGGGCAGCCCGATGGTCAGCAACGGCACGAGCACGCCGGCCGCGGCCGCGTTGTTCGCCGCCTCCGGCCCGGCGACGCCCTCGATCGCCCCGTGCCCGAACTCCTCGGGGTGGCGGGTGAGCCGTTTCTCCGCGGCGTAGGACAGGAAGGTGGGCACCTCGGCGCCGCCCGCCGGGAGGCTGCCGATCGGGAAGCCCAGCGCGGCGCCCCGCAGCCAGGCGGGCCAGGACCGGCGGAAGTCCGAGCGCGAGAGCACCGCGGGCCCGCGCAGCGGCTCGACGGTCGAGTGTCCGGTGCCGGTGAGCAGGTGCCCGAAGGCCTCCGAGAGCGCGAAGAGCGCGACGACCACGATCACGACGTCGATGCCGTCGAGCAGCGCGTCGATCCCGTAGGTGAGCCGGGGCTGACCGGTCTGGGAGTCGATGCCGATCAGCCCGATCGTGACGCCGACCAGCAGGCTCGCGACCCCCTTGAGCAGGTTCGGGCCGAGCAGCGCGCTCACCGTGACGAACGCGACGGCCATGAGTGCGACGTACTCCGGCGGTCCGAACCCGGTGGCGAAGTCGGCCACCACGGGCGCGAGGAACGTCAGCGCGACCGTGCCGATCGTGCCGGCGACGAAGCTGCCGATCGCCGCGGTGGCGAGCGCGGCGGCGGCGCGACCCGCGCGGGCCATCTTGTTGCCCTCCAGCGCGGAGATCATCGAGGCGCTCTCGCCGGGCGTGTTGAGCAGGATCGACGTGGTGGAGCCGCCGTACATGCCGCCGTAGTAGATCCCGGCGAACATGATCAGGGCGCTGCTGGGCTCCAGCCGGAACGTGATCGGCAGCAGCAGCGCGACGGTGAGCGCCGGGCCGATGCCGGGCAGCACGCCCACCGCAGTGCCGATCGTGACGCCGATCAGCGCCCACATCAGGTGTTCCGGGGTCAGCGCGCCGGCGAAGCCCTCGAGCAGGAGGCTCATCTGGTCCATCAGAAACCCCAGGGCCCGGTGGGCAGCGTGAGCCCGATCAGGCGGTCGAAGACCAGGAACACGACGGCGGACAGTGCCCAACCCCAGGCGAGGATCCGCCAGTCGCGTGGCGCGTCGAGCAGCAGCGCGGCGGCGGCGAACAGGGCGGTGGCGGTGACGATGTAGCCCAGGAGCGGCAGGAGCAGCGCGAACGCGACCAGTGCCGCCACGAGCCCGAGCACCCGCAGCCCCGCCCGCGGCTGCCACGGCGCGCCCGCGCCGAAGTCGACCCTGCGCAGCTTGCGGCGGGAATCGACCAGCAGCCCGGCGCCGACGACGCCGAGCGCGACGCCGACCGGCAACGGCACGGCGGCCGGTCCGACCACGGCCGTGGTGGCCGGGAGCCGCACGGCGTCGACGATCACGAGGACGGCGGCGATCAGCAGCAGCCCGCCGAACACGGCTGTCGCGATCACGGTATGGCGGTCCACGACCACCGGCGGATTCTCGGCCGGCAGATCCTCGGCCGGCGCTCTGTCCTCAGCCATCAGCTTCCCCCCAGCCCGATCTCGGCGAGCACCCGTGACACCCGGTCCTGCTCGGACCGGACGAACTCCTCGAACTCCGGCCCGGCGAGCAGCGCATCGCCCCACCCGCGGCGGGCCAGCGCGTCGCGCCAGGCGTCGGTGTGCGCCATCTCGACGAGCAGGTCCTCCAGGGCCTGCTCCTGCTCGTCGGTGATGCCGGCGGGGGCGACGACGCCGCGCCAGTTCTCGACGACGACGTCCAGCCCGGACTCGCGCAGCGAGGGCACGTCCGGCAACGACGGCAGGCGGTCGGCGCTGGACACGGCGAGCGCCCGCACGGTGCCGGCCTCGATCTGCGGCTCGATCTCGGAGAGCCCGAAGATCCCGATCGTCGACCGCCCGGACAGGACCGTGGTGAGCGCCTCGCCGCCGCCGGAGTGTGCGACGTAGCTGACCTTCGCCGGGTCGGCGCCGACCGCCTGCGCGAGCAGGCCGGACATGATCTGCTCGGCGCCGCCCGCCGACCCGCCCGAGATCGAGACGGCAGCGACGTCGGCCTGCATCGCCGACGCCAGGCCGGGCACGTCGGTGAGCGGCGAGTCGGCGGCGACGACCACCACCTGGTAGTCGGTGGTGAGCCGCACCAGCGGGGTCGTCTCCGTGAGCGAGTGCGGTGACCCGTTCGCCGTGATGGCCCCCATCATGATCAGGCCGGTGGTCATCAGCTCGGCCGGGTCACCCTCGTGCCGGACGAACTGGCTCAGCCCGATCGTGCCGCCCGCACCGGCGACGTTGTAGACCTCGGTGCGCCCGATCAGCTCGCGCAGGGACGCCTGCATCTCCCGGGAGGTCTGGTCCCAGCCGCCGCCGGGCGCGGCCGGGGCCATGATCCGCAGCTGCTCGCCGCCGAGGACGTCCTCCACGGCGCTGCCGTGGTCGTCGGCGGGCGCGGTGAGCACGACCGCGGCGGTGGCTGCGACGGCCGCCACCAGCGCGATCACCCCGCTGCGCCCCCGCGGCTTTCGAGGAGCGTGCTCCTCGGTCGTTCCGGGTGGCTGCATCGCCGGTCTCCCGTCGCCGGTTCGACTGCTGTGTCGACGGTTGTATACAGTGATGTGCAGTCAAGGACAAGCGGGAGGAACGAAGCGGTGGAAGAAGAGACCGAGGTTGTCGTCGTCGGAGGCGGCAACGCCGGGTTCAGCGCCGCCCACGCGGCGGCGGAGCGGGGCCGGCGGGTGCTCCTCCTGGAGAAGGGCGAGCCCGCACTGGCCGGGGGCAACAGCTACTTCACGGCCGGGGCCGTCCGGATCGCCCACGGCGGGCTCGCCGATCTCACCGACCTGCTCGACCCGGACGACCGGCACGAGGTCAGCGTGCTGCCGCCGTACCCGGCCGAGGCGTTCGCCGCCGACATGGCGAAGGTCACGGAGGGACGCAACGACCCCGCGCTCACCGAGGTGCTCGTGAGCGAGAGCCAGGAAGCGATCCGCTGGCTGCACGGGAAGGGCCTGCGCTACCGGCTGATGTACGAGCGACAGGCGTACCCGGACGCGCACGGGAGGCAGGTGTTCTGGGGCGGGCTCGCGGTGGGCAGCACCGGGGGCGGCAAGGGGCTCATCGAGCAGCACACCGAGGCGGCGGAGAAGGCGGGCATCGAGATCCGCTACGGCACGCGCGCGGTCGACCTGCTCCCCGACGGCCCCGGCGTCACCTGGCGCGACGCCGCGGAGCGCACGGGCAGCATCCGCGCCGAGTCCGTGGTGCTCGCCGCCGGCGGCTTCGAGGCCGACGCGGACCTGCGGCGGCGTCACCTCGGCCCCGGCTGGGAGCTGGCGAAGGTGCGCGGCACACCGCTCAACACCGGCGACATGCTCACCGCCGCGCTCGGCGCCGGCGCCGCCCCGTACGGCGACTGGGGCAGCTGCCACAGCGTGGCGTGGGACGCCTGGTACGCCGACAACGAGGGCAACCGGGAGTTCACCAACCAGCTCACCCGCAGCGGCTACCCACTGGGGATCATGGTCAACTCCCGCGGCGAGCGGTTCGTCGACGAGGGCTCGGACTTCCGCAACTACACCTACGCCAAGTACGGCGCCCGGATCCTGGCCCAGCCCGGCGGCATCGCGTTCCAGCTGTACGACGCCACCACTCGCCCGCAGCTGCGCGGCGAGGAGTACGACATGCCGGGCGCGTCGTTCGTCACCGGGACGACCCTCACCGAGCTCGCGGCCGGAATGGGCGTCGACGCAGCCACGCTCACCCGCACCGTGGAGGGGTTCAACGCCTCGATCGACCGCGACGTGCCGCTCGACCTGGCCGTCAAGGACGGGCGGGCCGCCCGTGACGAGCCGCCCAAGTCGAACTGGGCGATCCCCGTGGAGAACCCGCCCTACTACGCCTTCCCCGTCACCTGCGGGGTCACGTTCACCTTCGGCGGGCTGCGCGCCGACACCTCCGGCCGGGTGCTCGACGCCGCGGGCGCGCCGATGTCCGGCCTGTTCGTCTGCGGCGAGATGCTGGGCGGGCTCTTCAGCGGCAACTACCCGGGCGGCAGCGGGCTCACCTCGGGTGCGGTGTTCGGCCGCCGCGCCGGGTCACTGGCGTGACGACCGGCACCGACGCGCAGAGCGTCTACGCCGACCTGCGTCGGCAGATCCTCGACGGTGCGCTGCCACCGGGCACGCCGCTGCGCGAGATCGCACTGGCCGAGCGGTTCGGCGTGTCCCGCACGCCCGTCCGGGAGGCGCTGCGCCGCCTGGAGCAGGACCGCCTGCTGGCGCCCGGCGGCCGCGGCATGCAGGTGAGGGCGATCGACCCGCACGAGGTCGTGCAGGTCTACGACATGCGGGTGCTGCTGGAGGCCGAGGCCGCCGGGCAGGCCGCGCTCAGCCGCGGCGAGGCCGACCTGATGCGCCTGGAGGGTCTGCTCGCGCGCGACCGCGCCCTCATCGATCCCGACGACGCCACCCGGGCCCGCACCAACCTGGAGTTCCACACCGCGGTGTGGCACGCCGCGCACAACACGGTGCTGCTCGACCTGCTCGACCGCCTCTCCATCCACCTCGTGCACGCCCCGAGCTCCACGCTCTCGGTGGGCGACCGCTGGACCACCGCCCTCGCCGAACACGCCGGCCTGGTGGATGCCGTGCGAGCGCGCGACGAGCAGGCGGCCCGGGAGATCGCCCGGGTGCACATGAGCACCGCGCGGGAGCTGCGGCTCACCCTGCTGCGGGAGGCGGCGGCCACACTTCCTTCTTGATCCCGCCCCCTTCTTTACGTTGACAAGATGGCTCGACGGGTGCATCTTGGCAGTTGACATCTTGCCACTGCCAAGACTGGAGAGCCGTCATGGAACCACTCATCACCCTCGTCGTCGTCACCGCGGTCCTGCTCGGCGCGGGTGCCCTGGGCGTGCGCGTCCTGCGCCCGTGGCCGGTCGCGCTCCGCGGCGGGCTGGCGGCGATGTTCACGCTCACCGGGGTCGTGCACTTCGTCGGGATGCGTCAGGAGCTGATCGCGATGGTGCCGCCGGCGTTGCCGGCGCCCGAGCTGCTCGTCACGGCCACCGGGGTGCTGGAGCTCGCCGGGGTCGTCGGGCTCCTGCTCCCCCGCACCGCCCCCTGGGCGGCGGGCGGGCTCGCCGCGCTGCTCGTCGCCATGTTCCCGGCGAACGTCCACGCCGCGCTGGAGGGCACCGGCACGCCACTCCTCCCCCGCACCCTCATGCAGCTGGTGTTCCTCGCGGCCACGCTCGCCGTCGTCGTCCACCACGCCCGGGCACACCGAGCAGACCGAACAGAAACCGGACACCCGCGCTCGCGGCGTGACCGCGCTCAGGCCGTCACCCGCAGCGCGGGACGCCGCTGCGGGGGGCGGTGCGCAGTGGATGCTGCCGGGTCGGGCGTTCGAGGGACCCGCGGGTCAGCAGCGGCAGGGGGTCGGGACGCTCGGTGGGCTCGGGCGTACTCAGCAGCTTGGCCTCGAGCCGCTGCAGCAGCAGCGGCGCCAGGAGGACGGCGACCGGCACGATGAGCGAGATCCACACGTTGTCGGCTACCCCCACTCGCTGTGCCCGTAATCACACGCGACGTAAGGCCGCCCGGACGGGCTACACCTCGTCTCGGCCCGTCCCCCGCCGCTCACGGCCGGTAGCGGGCTCAGACTGCATCGCGGTCCTCCGGCCACGCCGGATACGGTTCCTGAATGAGCGACAGCGACGACACGACCGCTGGAGACCCTGACGAGGTCATCACGCTGACCACCGCCCGCGCCGGTTCGGCAGCCGTGGTGACGGTCACCGGCGAGCTCGACCTGCTCACCGCGCGCGAGCTGATGAAGACGGTCGACGAGACACTGGCGTGGCCCGATCTCAGCGGCGTCGTCGTCGACCTGACGGCGGTCAGCTTCCTCGGCTCGTCCGGACTGGGCACCCTCGCGGAGCTGGCCACCCGCACCACCGCGCCCACCGGCACCAGCGGCTACCGCTCGCAGCCACCCGCGCCCGTGCCCCCGCTGCGCCTGGTGGCGCCGCCCGACAACACCGCCGTCGTCCGCCCGTGGGAGACGATGAACCTGCAGCAGATCCTGCAGCTGTACCCCGACCTGGAAAGCGCGCTGGAAAGCATCTGAGCGGGCACGGGGCGCGGGATATCGTTTTCCGGCATCCCCAGATCCGAGGACAGGAGTTCCGTGGCCCGCGCCGATCTGCCCCTTGCCGAGCTCATCGCCTATCGCCCCGACGTCAGCGAACCGGACGACTTCGACGCGTTCTGGACGCGGACGCTCGGCGAGGCCCGCACGCACGACCTGGACATCCGATCCGAGGAAGTGGACACCCCCTACCGCACGGTGGCGGTGCGGGACGTCAGCTTCCGCGGGTTCGACGGCGACCGCATCGGGGCCTGGTTCACAGTGCCGCGCCACACCGACGACCCGCACGGCGCGCTGCCGGCCGTGGTCGAGTTCATCGGGTACAACGGCGGCCGCGATCTGCCCGGCGAGGCGCTGCGCTGGGCGAGCGCCGGCTACGCGCACCTGCTCGTCGACACCCGCGGGCAGGGCGCCCGCTGGGGTGCGGGCGGGCGCACGGCCGACCCGCACGGCTCCGGCCCCGCTGCCCCCGGCTTCATGACCCGCGGGATCGACGAACCGGACACCTACTTCTACCGCCGGGTGTTCACCGACGCCGTGCGGGCCGTCGACGCGGTGCGCACGCTGCCCGGCGTCGACGCCGGGCGGGTGGCCGTGCAGGGCGTCAGCCAGGGCGGCGGGATCACTCTCGCCGTGGCCGGGCTGGTGCCCGATGTGGTGGCCGCACTGCCCGACGTCCCGTTCCTGTGCCACTTCGCCCGCGCGCTCGACATCTGCGACAAGGACCCGTTCGCCGAGGTCACGCGATACCTGGCCGTGCACCGGCCGCGGGTGGACGACGTGCTGCACACGCTCTCGTACTTCGACGCTGTGAACTTCGCCAAGCGCGCCACCGCGCCGACGCTGTTCTCCGTGGCGCTGATGGACCTGATCTGCCCGCCGTCCACGGTGTACGCCGCGTACAACAACTACGGGGGCCCCGCGAAGGAGATCGAGGTCTACCGCTTCAACGACCACGAAGGCGGCGAGTCCTACCAGCGGCAGGCCCAGATCCGCTGGCTGGACAAGCTCCTCGGACGCTGAACGGGCGCGCTCAGGCGTCGAGCGCGGGGGCGGCCCGGCGCTCGACGCGGGCGCGGCGGGCGTGGCGGGCGAGCACCCCGGCCACCACCACCGCGGCGAGCAGTGGCACCAGCCCGCAGAAGGCCATGCCGACGCGGGCGCCGAACGCGTCGGTGATCCAGCCGATCATGGGTCCACCGAGCGGGGTGCCGCCCACGAACGCGAGCATGTAGAGGCTCATCACGCGGCCGCGGACCTCCGGATCCACCCACGACTGCACGGACGAGTTCGCCATGGCCTGGAACGCCAGGTTCACCACGCCCATCGCCACCAGCGCCACGAGGAAGAGCCCGAGCCCCGGTGCCAGTGCGGCCGCGAACTGGGCGACGCCGAACGCGGCCGCGCCGAGGACGAGCGTCCGCAGCCGCGGGTGGGTGCGCGCGCCTGCGATCAGCGCGCCGGCCACCGAGCCCACGGCGATCACCACGTTGAACAGCCCGTAGAGCTCCGCGCCGCCGGCGAACGTCTCGTGGGCCATGGCCGTGAGCACCACCGGGAACTTGAGCCCGAACGTGCCGACGACGCCGACCAGCACGATCGTCCACGCGACGTGCGGGCGCGCCGCGACGTAGCGCAGCGCGGAGCGCAGCTGGCCGGGCGCCCGTTCCAGCGCGGGAGTGGGCAGCAGCTCCGCGGAGCGGATGAGCATCAGGCCGGCGAGCGGGGCGATGTAGGACACGGCGTTCGCGGCGAACGCCCACCCCGACCCGACCGTGGCGATCAGGACGGCGGCCACCGCTGGCCCGATCAGCCGGCTGGTCTGGAAGACGGCGGCATTCAGCGCGATGGCGTTGCGCACGTAGCGCTCCGGCACCACCTCGTTGACGAAGACCTGACGCGTCGGGTTGTCGACGACGAACACGAGTCCCGCGGCCAGCGCGAACAGGTAGACGTGCTCGACGCGGATGTTCCCGGTGATCGTGAGGACGGCGAGGACGGCGCTCAGGATGCCGTTCACGCTCTGGGTGACCATCAGGACGACCCGCTTGGGGTAGCGGTCGGCGATCATCCCGCCGTACAGGCCGATCAGGAGCATCGGCAGGAACTGGCAGGCCATCGTGATCCCCACGGCGGCCGGGCTGCCGCTGAGCTCGAGGACCAACCATTCGAGGGCGATGTTCTGCATCCACGTGCCGGTGCTGGCGACCGCGTGAGCGCTGACGTAGATCCGGAAGTTTCGGACACGCAACGCGGCAAAGGTGCTCGCGCGGCGCCGGGGGGAATCAATGGTAGATGTGGTCCCGCTCACGGGTATGTCGGCCGCAGCCGTTGTCACGGATAACCCTTCGTAGTTCTACAGAAATCCGTACCTCAGTGTCCCGTGCCCGCGGCGTATTGTGAACGACGATCAGCCGACTAACTGTTATTGCGGAGCAATATGGCACAGATGATCTACGACCCCGTCCAGCTCCAGACCTTCCTCGCGGTCACCCAGACCCGCAGCTTCACGCAGGCCGCCGCGCGGCTCGGCATCCGGCAGCCGACGGTCAGCCAGCACGTCCGCAAGCTGGAGGAGGCCACCGGACGCGTGCTCGTGCACCGCGACACGCACAGCGTCTCCATGACCCCCGACGGCGAGGCCATGATCGGGTTCGCGCGGTCCATCCTCGCTGCCCACGAGCAGGCGGCGAACTACTTCAGCGGTGAGCGGCCGCACGGGCGGCTGCGGATCGGGATGTCCGACGACCTCGCGCTCACCCGGCTGCCGCAGATCCTGCGCGACTTCCGCCGCGACCACCCACTCGTCGACCTCGACCTGTCCATCGACCAGAGCGGCTCCCTGCACCGCAGGCTGGAGAACGACCGGCTCGACCTGTTCGTGGGGAAACGCCCGCGGGGCGAACCGCGCGGGCAGCTCGTGAAGCGCGACCGGCTGGTCTGGGTGGGCACGGCGGCCACCCGGCTGGACGTGAGCAAGCCGCTCCCGCTGGTCGTCTACCCGAACCCGAGCCTGTCGCGCTCCGCCATGGAGAACGCCCTGCAGCGGGGCAACATCACCTACCGGCCCGCCTGTGTCTGCCGCGGCGTCAACGGCCTGATCGGGGCGGTCGCGGCGGGAATCGGGATCTCGGCGCTGGCCAGCAGCCTCGTTCCCGTGCAGCTCACCCCGCTCGGGCCACAGCACCGGCTGCCCGAGCTGGGCTACCTCGACCTCGTGCTGCTCACCAACCCGCGCACCGAGGGACGTCCCGCCGCGAAGGCGCTGGCCGCCGCCGTGCTCGCCAGCGGCCCGACCAGTCTCTCGACCACCGCGTGAATGGCACGATCAGGTCGTGATCGACCACCTCGTCCACGCCACCCCCGATCTCGACGCCACCGTCGCCGACCTGGCGCGGCGGGGGCTCGCACTCAGCCCCGGCGGCGCGCACGACGGGCTGGGCACCCGCAACGCGCTCGCCGACCTCGGCGGCGACGCCTACCTCGAGGTGATCGGGCCCGACCCGCAGCAACCGGAGCCCGCGGCGCCGCGCCCGTTCGGCATCGACGGGCTCGCCGCGCCGCAGCTGGTCGCCTGGGCGGTGCGGGTCCCGGACCTCGACGCCGCCGTGGCCGCCGCGCGCTCGCGCGGCCACGATCCGGGCGCCGCCCGCGACATGGCCCGCCTGCGCGGCGACGGCGTGCGGCTGGCGTGGCGGCTCACCTCACCGCCGTCCGCCGTACCCGCGGTGGTGCCGTTCCTCATCGCCTGGGGCGACACCGAGCACCCGAGCCGGACGGCCGCCCGCGGCGCGCGCCTGGAGTCGTTCACCGCCACCCACCCCGACCCCGCAGCCGTCGAGGAGCCCCTCAGCGCTCTCGGTATCACCGACCTGACGGTGGAACGCGGACCCAAGCCGACGCTGCGCGCGGTGATCGCAACACCATCCGGGCCGCTGGAGCTCGCATGATCGCTGATGTGGTGCGTTCAGCGCGGTCGGGACAGCCCTGAGCGCACAGAACCGGCGGTCATCCTTCGCCTGATGAGTACCTCCGCGATCGCCAGGTTGATCATCCAGCCGAGCACCTGGCCCACCGGGATCAGCGATGTGGCGGCCTCCGGCGCATCGGCCGGAGGGATCGCGCCGACGGCCAGGCCCGTCACCAGCACCAGCGGCACCAGGATCCGCGCGGTGACGGCGAGGAAGGTCAGCGCGTAGTTGCGCGTCATCCACGCCCGGTGCGCCGCGACGTCGCCACGGCGGATCGCGCGGACCGCCAGCGCGGCGGTCACCAGCCACCCGATCGCCGGGATCACGAGCCCGACCTGGGTGATGATCCGGCCCGACAGCAGCGCGACCGGCACGGCCGTCACCGCCGCGGGCAGCACGCCCACCAGCAGATAGGTGCGTCCGATCCGGCGGTGCCACCGCCTGCGGGCCCGGATCGCGGGCACGAACTGCAGCGGCCCGAGCACCAGGGCGACCGTGGCGGTCAACACGTGCGCGACCACCAGGCCGTAGTGCAGCCCGCCGTCGACCTCCAGCCGGCTGGACCCGACGTCGAGCAGCACGTACGGCGCCGCCATCACCGCCCCGGCCACCACCGCGACCAGCAGCATCAGCCAGACCCGGCGCGGGCGCAGCAGCTCCCGCCGCCCCGCCGACCGCACCACCTGGACGTCCATACCTTCGATCCTCGACGCCGCAGGCCCCCGTGTCGTCCGCTCGGAGTGGGCGGTTCGCCTACGCCCGTCGACGTAGGCGCGGCCGGCTAGCGCGACGGGGGCGACCGCCAGAAGTCGCAGCGGTGCTCCGCGGCGAGGTCGATCGGGCGGCTGCCCTCGGCGTCGATCTGCAGCACGGTGGCGCCGTCGGCGGCCGGCCAGTCGGGGCCGGGGCTCCCGGTGGCGGCGAACGCCGTCCAGTAACCGATGAGCCGGCCGGCCAGCGCGTCCTCCTCGGCGGTGCGGGAGGCCGGTGGGGCGCCGGGGAACGCGCTGTCGAAGAAGTACCGCACGTCGGCGCCGTGGTGGGCGCCCATCGGCACGCTCCCGATCACGTCGTCGACCGGTTCGGCGAACTCGTAGGTGAAGACGGGCCCGCTCGCCGTGTCCACGACCTGCTGCTGCGTGCACGCCCCGACCGTCCGGCCGTCGTCGCTCAGCGCGGTCGCCAGCGCGAGACCCGGCGACGGGTACCGCGACACCGGGTACCCGGCGACCACGGCGTCGGCATCCGCACCGAACAGCGCCGCGACGACCTGCGGGTACTGCCCTGCCGTCAACGGGCTCCCGACCATGTCGTAGGCCATCGCCACGTGCGAGCGCGCCTCGTCACGCGTGCCGCCGTGGATCATCGGGACGTCCGCGGCGGTGCCGGCGCGCAGGGCGTCGACCGGGTGCTGCGGCAGCGCCGGGGTGCCGGCCACCGGGAGCCACGGCCTGGCGGCGAGATCGCGGTGCACCTGCCGGTAGACGCGCTCGTCGTAGCGTCCGGCGAATGCCTCCGGGGGCAAAGCGCGCAGGCACGCGACCGTGTCACCGGTGTCCGGGCAGCCCAGCTCGGCCGCTGTCGTGACGCCGCGCCGCTGCGCCTCCTCGCGCGTCACCACCGGGTTCGCACAGGGCCCGCTCTGCACGATCGCCTTGTGGAAGAGCCCCCGCGCGCCCGGCGCGGCCAGCTGGGCGCAGGTGCTGAACGCGCCCGCCGACTCGCCCCAGAGGGTCACATTGCCCGGGTCGCCGCCGAACGCGGCGATGTTGTCGCGCACCCAGCGCAGCGCGGCCTGCTGGTCGACGAGCCCGAAGTTGCCCGCCGCCGGGTCGTCGAACGCCGGGTGGGCGAGGAAACCGAGCGCGCCGAGCCGGTAGTTCATGGTCACGACCACGACCCCGCCCTGCGTCACCACCCGGGTCGGGTCGTACGGCGCACCCTGGCCGCCGGTGAAGCCGCCGCCGTGGACGAACACCATCACCGGCCGCGGCCCGACGGCCCCGCTAGGGGTGGTGACGTTGAGGAACAGGCAGTCCTCGCTGCCGCTGACCTGCGGCGTGCCGTCCTCGCCCGGCCAGGCCTGCGGGCAGGGGGCGCCCGGCCGGGTGCCGTCGCGGACGTCGGGCCAGGCCTTCGCCGGCTCCGGCGACCGCCAGCGCAGCTCGCCGACCGGCGCGGCCGCGTACGGGATGCCCTGGAAGCGGCGGACGTCGTCGGTCACGGTGCCGCGGACGGCCCCGTCCACCGTCCGGACCACGCTGTCGTCGGGCGGCGGCGGGGCGGGCGACGCGCAGCCCGCCACGATCGCGGTGGCCGCGCACGCTGTGAGCAGTGCGGTGAGGGTTCGCATGCCGGGCACGGTGCCGCGCGCCGGCACTGCCGTCGTCGCCTTCGGGCCGTATCCGCGTCTACCCCGCCGGGAGCAGGGCGCGCCGGTGATCTACGTCATGGCCGCCTTGAGGTGAACCCGCCTTCAGGTTCGACGATCACGTCGTGACGACCTACACCCTGCCGGACCTGCCCTACGACTACGGCGCCCTCGCCCCGCACATCGCCGGCGAGATCATGGAGCTGCACCACTCCAAGCACCACCAGACCTACGTCGGCGCCCTCAACCAGACCCTCGACAAACTCGCCACCGCCCGCGACACCGGCGACTACGGCGCCATCGTCGGCCTCGAGAAGACCCTCGCCTTCAACCTCGGCGGCCACGTCAACCACTCCACCTTCTGGACCAACCTTACCCACCCCCGCTCCGCCGGCTTCCATCCCCTCCCCCGACGGCGGCGACAAGCCCACCGGCGAACTCGCCGCCGCCCTCGACGAACACTTCGGCAACTTCGACGCCTTCCAGGCCCACTTCACCGCCACCGCCACCACCATCCAAGGCAGCGGCTGGGCCATCCTCGGCTGGGACACCCTCGGCAAGCGCCTGCTCATCCACCAGCTCTACGACCAGCAGGCCAACCTCCCCGCCGGCCAGATCCCCCTCGTCCTGCTCGACATGTGGGAACACGCCTTCTACCTGCAGTACCGCAACGTGAAGCCCGACTACGTCAAGGCCTGGTGGAACGTGGTGAACTGGGCCGACGCAGAAGCCCGCTTCGAAGCAGCGAGGGCCTGAGCGTTCCGACGAACGGCGCGCTCGTCGGTAGCTATCCGACGAACGCGCCGTTCGTCGGATATGGGTGCGGCGCGAACCTCTCGGAGAGAGGACCATCGGGGTGGAACACCCTGGAGGTGGACGTGCCGCAGGACCGCCCCGGGCCCGGATCCGGGCCCTTCGACGACATCTTCGAGCGACTCATCGGCAACCTCGAGAGCACGCTCGGCGACACGCTGGGCGGCGGGGCCACCCGGCGCCCAGCAACCGGCGGCCGCACCCCCACGCTCGACCGGTTCGGGCGGGACCTCACGGCCGAGGCCGTGAGGGGCGCGCTGGACCCGGTGATCGGTCGCGAGACCGAGATCGACCAGGTGCTCGAGGTGCTGGCCCGGCGCACGAAGAACAACCCGGTGCTCGTCGGCGACCCGGGAGTGGGCAAGACCGCGATCGCGGAGGGCATCGCGCAGCGGGTGGCCGACGGCGCCGTGCCCGAGGCGTTGCGCGGCGTGCGCGTGGTGGCGCTCGACCTCGGGGGGATGGTGGCCGGCACGCGCTACCGCGGCGACTTCGAGCAGCGGCTCACCGGGGTCATCGACGAGGTCGTGGCCGCGGAACGGTCCATCGTGCTGTTCCTCGACGAGCTGCACGCCGTGATCGGGGCCGGGTCCGCCGAGGGCGCGCCGATGGACGCGGCCAGCCTGCTGAAGCCCGCGCTCGCCCGGGGTGAGCTACAGCTGATCGGCGCCACCACCGTGCAGGAGTACCGGCGCCACATCGAGAAGGACGCCGCGCTGGAGCGCCGGTTCGAGCCGGTGCCGATCGCCGAGCCCACCGTCGAGGCCACCATCGCGATCCTGCGCGGCCTGCGCCCGCGCTACGAGCAGCACCACTCCGTGCAGATCACCGACGCGGCGCTCGTGGCAGCGGCCGAGCTCTCCGACCGGTACGTGCCCGACCGCTTCCTGCCGGACAAGGCGATCGACCTGCTCGACCGCGCGAGCTCGCGCGCCCGGATCCGCGCCGGCGCACCCGCGGGCGACAGCGACGGGACGCGCGCGGGCGAGGACGCGCTGGATCAGCTGCGGCGGGCCCGGGAGGTCGCCGTCGACGCCGAGGACTTCGAGCGCGCCCACCTGCTCACCCGCGAGATCGAGGACGCCGAGGCCGCACTTGGCAGCACCGGTCCTGACCTGCGAAAGGGCGGCGACTCCGTCGAGATCGGGCCCGACGACGTGGCCAGCGTCGTCTCCGACAGCACGGGTATCCCCATCGCCCAGCTCACCGGCGCCGAGCGGCGTCGCCTGCTCGACCTGGAGACGCTGCTGCACCGGCGTGTGGTCGGGCAGAACGAGGCGGTCGAGGCGGTGGCCGATGCCGTGCGCGCGGGGCGGGCCGGCCTCTCCCACCCGGATCGCCCGGTCGGGTCGTTCCTGTTCCTCGGCCCCACCGGCGTGGGCAAGACCGAGCTGGCACGGGCGCTGGCCGAGGCGCTCTTCGGCAGCGTCGACGCGCTCCTGCGGTTCGACATGAGCGAGTTCTCCGACCGCAGCAGCGCGTTCCGGCTGGTCGGGGCCCCACCCGGGCACGTCGGCTACGAGGACTCGGGCCAGCTCACCGAGGCCGTTCGCCGCACCCGCTACGCGGTCCTCCTGCTCGACGAGATCGAGAAGGCGAACATCGAGGTGATCAACACACTGCTGCAGGTGCTCGACGCGGGCCGGCTCACCGACTCCCACGGCCGCGCCGTCGACTTCACCCACACCGTGGTGATCATGACGAGCAACCTGGGCGCCGATCGCCTGCTGGCGGCTGCGGGACGGCCCGTCGAGGAGGTGCGCGAGGGCGTGCTCACCATGGCGCGCCTGCACTTCCGGCCCGAGTTCCTCAACCGGGTGGACGACATCGTGCTCTTCTCGGCCCTCGACCGCGCCGAGCTGCGGAGCATCACCGCCCTGCTGCTCACGGGCACGGCCGACCGGCTCCGGGCGCAGGGAATCGAGCTCGAGACCACGCCCGCCGCCGTCGACTGGCTCGCCGAGCGCGGCCACCAGCCGGAGCTGGGCGCCCGGCCGCTGCGGCGCACCATCGCCCGCGAGGTCGACCGCACACTCTCCCGGCTGATCATCAGTGGCGAGCTGGGGCCCGGTGGGCGGGTGCTGGTGGACGTGCGGGACGGGGCGCTGGTGCTGCTGCCGCAGGCAGGCTGACCCCACCCGCCGCGTCACACACCGACTCCGGCGCTCACACACCGACTGCAGTCGATGTGCCAGCACCGAAGTCGGTGTGCGAGCGACGCCGGGTGGGCGGCTCCGCGCTCACGCACCCCTACTCCGCGGGCGCACCCCCTGCCCGTTCGCGCTACCGGTCGACGGGTAGCGCCGGCCGACACGGGGTGCGTCCGCCGGAACGGGGTGCGTGGCCACCGGGGCACGAGGAGCGGCGCCGCCGCCGGCGCCTAAGCCTTCCTCCTCGCACACCGACTTCCGCGCTGGCACACCGACTGCAGCTGATGTGTGAGCGTCACGGTCGGTGTGCCACGGTCCATCGCCACGGAGTCTGGGACGCGATCGCCGGATCGCTGTGAGTCGCACGTCAGTGCGCTGGGTGTCGCGCCGGTGTCGGTCTCGGATCGATCTTGGCTGCCCAGCAGCCCACCAATGCAGTCCTGGGGACGGTGGCGTGCTGCTCAGATCGATCACCCGCCGCCTGGGCAGCCGGGCCGGGGCGCGAGTCGGTGTGCGGACCCTCGCCCATGCCCCCACTGTCCGCCCACGCACCAGCTTCCCGCCCGCGCTACCCGTCGACGAGGTGCGCCAGCAACGACGGGATGCGCCAGCACGACGAAGTGCCAGCCGCGACGAGGTGCGCCGGCGGAGACGAGGTGCGCGGGTGGCTCGGCGGCTCGCCGGGCGGGCCTCCTGCGGAGCGAGGCGCCTCAGGGCAGCTCGGACTCCAGCCGCTGCAGGTAGCCGGCGAAGCGGGCGGCGTCCTCCGGGTCCCAGGTCTCGGTGAGTTGGGCGTAGGCCTGTTCCTGCCAGGCGTGCGAGCCGGCGAGCAGTTCCCGGCCGGCCGCGGTGAGGGTGAGGACGGCGCGGCGGGCGTCGGTGGGGGACGGTCCGCGTTCCAGGTATCCGTGCTCGACGGTGGCGGTGACGAACCGGCTGGCGCCGGAGCGGTCGATGCCCAGCTGGTGGGCGACGTCGGCGACGGCCACCTCGGGGTCGCGCCGGGCCGCGGACTCCACGGCGTCGAGCACGAGGATGTCCTGCACGCGGCGCTGTTCCCCGGTGAGCTCCGCGGTGACGTGCTCGGACGCCTGCAGGATCCAGCGGCGCGACCAGTACCGCACGAGGCGGAACATCGCCGCCCCCGGTCTCCCCGTCTCCACAGCACCCTCCCTTGCGTGTGCGATACGCACACAATAGCGTGTGCGATATGCACGTATCTTTCGGGGCGCCGCGGCGCGAGCTCGCCTTCGCCGCATTGCTCCTCGGCATGCTCGTCGCCCAGCTGGAGGGGACGATCGTGGTGGCGGCGCTGCCCGTGATCGGCGCCGATCTCGGGCAGCCTTCGGCCGCTCCCGGCGTCTTCACCGTCTCCCTGCTCGCCGTGACCGTGTCGACCCCGGTGCACGGGGCGCTGGGCGACCGGTTCGGGCGCCGGGCCGTCTTCGTCGTCGCCTTGCTGCTCTTCGCGGCCGGATCGCTGGCCTCGGCGCTGGCGCCGACGTTCCTGGCACTGCTCGCTGCCCGAGTGCTGCAGGGTGTCGGCGGTGGCGGGCTCGTCGTCACCGCGATCAGCACGCTCGGCGAGCTGTTCGACGCGAAGGAGCGCATCGGACGCCAGATCTGGAGCACCGCCGTCTTCGCCGTCTCGTCGCTCACCGGCCCGCCGCTCGGCGGACTGGTCGCTGCCACCGCGGGATGGCGCTGGGTGTTCGCGCTACCCCTTCCGATCTGCGCCATCGCGCTGGCGCTGGGGTGGCGCGCCGTGCCCGGGCGCCAGGGGCCCGGTCGCGGCGAGTTCGACGTCGGCGGGGCCGCCCTGGTCGCGGTGGGCGGCGCCGCCCTCGTCACACTCGGCTCGAGCGGGGCCCTGGGACGCAGCCCGCTGTGGGCACCGCTCCTGATCGGCGTGGCCCTGGCCGCCGCCGTGGCGTTCGTCCGCGTCGAGCGCCGGGCGGAGAACCCGCTGGTCCCACCGGCGCTCTTCGCGATCGCGCCGCTCGCCCGTTCGGTCGCGGTGACCGGGCTGTCGGGTGTCGCGCTGTTCGGGACGTTCGCGTTCGTCCCGCTCACGCTGGTCGCCGGCCTCGGCACGGGCACCGCGATCACGGGCACGCTGCTGCTCGCCCTCACCGGAGGCCAGCTCGCCGCGAGCACGGCGTTCTCGGTGCTGGCCCGCCGCCGTCCGCGGCTCGCGCCGTGGGGACGGCTCGCGCTGGCGCTCGGGATCGCCGGCCTCGGGCTGCTCGCCGCGCTCCCCCAGCTCGTCGGCGCACCCACACCGCTCCGCTACGCCGTGGCCGTCGCCGGGCTCGCCCTGGCCGGCGCGGCGCTCGGGATGAGCATGTCCGCGTACACGCTCCTCGGGATGACCCTCGCCCCGCCGGCGCGCATGGGCGCCACAATGGGCACGCTGATGTTCGCCCGCCAGCTCGGCGGCTCGCTCGGCGCCGCCGCGTTCGGCTGGCTCCTGCTCGCCGCGCCCGACCACGGGACCGGTCTCACAGTGGTGCTCGCCGTGGCCACCGCCCTCGTCGCCGGCGCGCTCGTGATCGCCCCACGCGTCCACGATGCGAGTTCCGCGTGAACACCGGGCTCACGCCGCCGCCACCTCGCGGAACGACCGCGGCGGGCGGCCGGTGACGTCCCGCACGGCGGAGGTCGTGCGGTCCTCGGCGCCGCGGGCGACCTCGGCGTCGAGGCCGGCGAGCACGGCGGCGAAGTCACGCGGGTAGCCCATCGCCACGAAGCGCTCGGCCAGCTCGTCGACGCCGACCGACCGGTGCCGCACGGGCCGCCCGGTGACCTCGGCCAGCACCGCGGCGGCCTCGGCGTAGGTCAGCGCCTCGGGCCCGGTGAGCACGTAGTCGCCGACGTGCGGCTCCGCGTCGGCCAGCGCGTGCGCGGCCACCGCCGCGATGTCGCCCGCGTCGACGAAGGCCACCCGCCCGCCGCCGGTGGCCGTGACGATCTCGCCGTCAGCGCGGGCGGAGCGGGCGTGCGGGTGGTCGCCGAGGAAGTTCTGCATGAACCAGGACGGCCGCAGCACCGTGGGCTCCGGGACGCCCGCGCGCACCATCCGGTGCAGCTCCCCCAGGCCGGGCGCACCCTCCGGCACCGCCGACGAGCTGAGCAGCACCACCCGCCGCACGTCGCACTCCCGCGCGCGGTCGAGGAACGGCGCCACGAGCGGCCCGGGGTCGGCGACGCCGATCGGGGCAACGAGGTAGACGGCACGCACCCCGTCGAGCGCGCAGGCGTGCGTGCCGGGGTCGGCCCAGTCGAAGCGGACCTGCTCGTTCGTGGGGCGGCGGCTCGCGACGCGCACCGGCACACCGCGTTCACGCAGGGCGGTGACCACTCGGCTGCCGGTGGTCCCGGTGCCGCCGGTGACGAGCACGGTCACCTGTCACCACCGAGCGCCGCCAGCTCGTCCGTGCCACCGAGCGCCTCGGCCGCGGCGAGAGGGCTCCAGTAGTCGCGGTAGCCGGTGATCTCGCCGCCGCGCACGGTGATCACCGAGATGTAGCGCATGCGGTAGGGCCGCCCGGTGCTCACCGCGATGCCGTCGACCTCGAACTCCACGACGACGACGTCCGGATCCACGGTCTCGTGCACGGTCCTGCTGGTGATCGCCCGCAGGTCGACGTGGTCGGTGTAGTCGCGCAGGTACTCCGTGACCGCGGCGCGCCCGTCCAGCCGTCGCGGGTAGCCGTCGGGCGCGAACGGGAACTCCATGGTGCCGTCGACGGCCCACAGCCCGGCGAACCCGGCCATGTCGTGGGCGAGCAGCAGGTCCATGGCCCGGTCGACGACGTCCAACGCTGTCATCTCAACCTCCAAGTGGACGGAACGGTCCCGTCCCGACGAACATTAGCGGGACGGGACCGTTCCGTCCATGCCATACTCGGCAGCCGTGGGAGTGACCCAGAAGCGGAGGCCGACCGGCGCGGCCGTTCTCCAGGCCGACATCACCGAGGCCATCACCGAGGCGGTGCTCGACGAGCTGGCCGGCACCGGCTACGGCAAGTTGTCGATGGAGGCCGTCGCCCGGCGGGCGGGCGTCGGCAAGAGCGCGCTCTACCGGCGCTGGCCGTCCAAGCAGGAGATGGTCATGGCGGTGCTGGCGGACTTCAGCCTCGAGCTGGCCGCGGTGCCCGACACCGGAACGCTCCGCGGCGACCTCGTCGGCGTCCTGCACGGGCTGCTGGAGTGGCTCACCCACCCCCGCTTCTCCCGGATCCTCCCCGACCTCGCGGCGGAGGGCGTGCGGAACCCGGAGGTGGCCGAGGCCGTCCGCGCCGCGATCGGGGAGCCGCGGCGCGCGCTCGGGGCCACCGTGCTGCGCCGCGCCGTCGAGCGCGGTGAGCTGCCCGCCGACACCGACCTCGAGATGGCCCTGGACCTGATCGCCGCGCCCGCGTACTGGCGGCTCTCCGTCCGGGGGGCTCCGGCCGAGGCCGGATACGTCGACCACCTCGCCGATGTCGTGCTGCGCGCACTGAAGGGTGCCTCGTCATGACGCTGCTGCTGTCGCGCCGGGACGTCGAGTTCCTGCTCTACGACTGGCTCGACGCCGAGTCCCTGCTCACCCGGCCCCGATTCGCCGAGCACTCCCGCGAGACATTCGACGCGGTGCTCGACCTCGCCGCCGAGGTGGCGGCCGAGCAGTTCGCGCCGCACAACAAGCGCGCCGACGCCGAGGAGCCGACCTTCGACGGCGAGCGCGTGCACCTGATCCCCGAGGTCCGCAAGGCCCTGGATGCGCTGGCGCAGACCGGGCTGATCGAGAGCAGCGTGGAGCTGCCGCACGTGATCTCGACCGCCGCTTTCGCCTGGTTCCAGGCGGCCAACCCCGGCACCTGGGCCTACCCGTTCCTGACCATCGCCGCTGCCAACCTGCTGCGTGCCCACGGCACGCCCGAGCAGATCGACGCATACGTCCGCCCGATGGTCGAGGGCCGCTTCCACGGCACCATGTGCCTCTCGGAGCCGCAGGCGGGTTCGTCGCTGGCCGACGTCACCACCCGCGCCGAGCCGCAGCCCGACGGCACGCATCGTCTCTTCGGCAACAAGATGTGGATCTCCGCGGGCGAGCACGAGCTCGGCGAGAACATCATCCACCTCGTGCTCGCCAAGATCCCGGGCGGTCCGCCGGGCGTGAAGGGGATCTCGCTGTTCGCGGTGCCGAAGGTCCTCCCCGACGGGCAGCGCAACGACGTGGTCCTCGCCGGGCTCAACCACAAGATGGGCTACCGCGGCACCACCAACACGCTGCTCAACTTCGGCGAGGGCGCCCACACCCCCGGCGGCCGCGCGGGCGCCGTGGGCCATCTCGTCGGACCCGAGCACGGCGGGCTGGCCTGCATGTTCCACATGATGAACGAGGCGAGGGTGGGCGTCGGCGCCGGCGCGGCCGCGCTTGGCTACACCGGCTACCTCAAGTCGCTCGACTACGCCCGCACCCGCACCCAGGGCCGGCCCGCGGCGGCGAAGGACCCGGCCGGCCCGCCCGTCCCGATCATCGAGCACGCGGACGTCCGGCGGATGCTGCTCGCGCAGAAGTGCTACGCCGAGGGCGCCCTCGCACTCGTGCTCTACTGCGGCCGGCTGCTCGACGAGCAGCACACCGGCGACGATCCCGAGGGTGCCCGGCTGCTGCTCGACGTGCTCACCCCCGTGGCGAAGAGCTGGCCGTCGCAGTGGTGCGTGGTGGCGAACGATCTCGCCATCCAGGTGCACGGCGGCTACGGCTACACCCGCGAGTACGACGTCGAGCAGCACTACCGCGACAACCGGCTCAACCCCATCCACGAGGGCACCCACGGCATCCAGGCCCTCGACCTGCTCGGCCGCAAGGTCGTCATGCAGGGCGGGGCCGGGCTGGCCCTGTTGCGGGAGACGGTCGCCGCCACGTGCGCCCGAGCCACGGCCGGCGAGGCGGCGGAGCTGGCCGCGCAGCTCACCGCGGTGTGGGACCGGATCGTCGCGGTCACCGGACGGATCCATGCCGGCGCCGACCCCGACCGGCTGGCCGACGCGTCCACCTACCTCGAGACCGTCGGCCACGCCGTCATCGCCTGGGTCTGGCTCGAGCAGTACCTGGCCTGCGACGACCGGGATGAGCCGTTCCACCGCGGGAAGCGGCAGGCGGCCCGCTGGTTCTTCCGCCGCGAGCTCCCCCGCACCGGCCCACAGCTCGACCTGCTCGCCGCCCGCGACCACAGCACGGTGGAGATGGATCCCGCCTGGTTCTGAGGCGAGCCGGGTCAGCGCGACTGGAGGGCGTCGAGCGCCACCGCCATGCACGCGGCCACCCGGAAGTCGACGCGTGGATCGGGCACGTCGATGACGTAGCGGTCCCGGATCGCCTTGCGCCGCTCGCTGGACAGGACCGGCTGCCCGGTGGCGGTGTCCACGAAGTCGAAGTGGAAGACGAACGGCACCCAGATGTCGCCGATGTAGGGGATGAAGTCCCACACCCTGCGCACGATGGCCAGAACCGGCCTGCGCTCCTTGCCGATCGCCTCGTAGCCCGGGCCGGCCATGTGCCACGTGGAGCGCAGCAGGCTCGCACCGAACTCCTTGCGGAAGTAGCCGAGCGTGTTGCCGTACTCGTCGAACACGTCGTGCTCGGCGCGCACGTCGAGCCGCTGGCGGGCCTTGAAGGAGAACACCCGGCGCGACCGCGACTCGTCGGCGTAGAAGATGACCTCCTCCCGCAGCTTCATGCGCTTCTGCTGCGCGAACGCGAGCAGCGGACCCTCGGTGCCGTCCGGTGCGGCGCCCCGGATCTCGTAGCGGTTGACCATCATCGTGATCTTCTGGCGGACGAAGAACCGCGGGACGTTCATCGGGGCGGTCATGGGCGCGAGTCTGGCACCTGGATCTTTCACCCCGCATCTCCCACTGACACTCTGTCACCATGGGTGTGCGCAGCGGGGCCCTCGTCCGGAGACGGCAGCTCGCCCGCATCCTGCGCGAGCTGCGCCGGAAGTCCGGCCTCACCATCGAGGCCGCCGCACCCATGCTGGACTTCTCCCCGAGCAAGCTCAGCCGCATCGAGAACGCCCACCAGGGCGTCGACGTGCACGTCGTACGCACGATGATGGACATCTTCGGCGTCGGCGGGGACCGGTGGAACGCGATCCTCGACCTCACCCGCGAGGCCGGCGCCAAAGGCTGGTGGCGCGCCTACGGCCTCGACGACCAGGGGTACGTGCCGCTGGAGGCCGAGGCGAGCGCGGTGCGCGAGTACACGGTGAACTACCTGCCCGGCCTCCTGCAGACCGCCGACTACGCACGGGCGCTGTTCGAGAGCTCGATGCACGTCGGCAGCCGCGCGGTGCGGGAGAACGACGTCGCGGTGCGCATGATCCGGCAGGGCCGGCTCCGCGACCCGGAGGATCCGCTGACGTTGACCGCGGTGATCGAGGAGTCGGCCCTGCGCCGGGTGATCGGCGGCGCCGACGTGATGTGCGCGCAGCTCGCGCACGTGGTGGCGACCGCCGAGCTCGACACGGTCACCGTCCAGGTGATGCCGGCCGACGTCAGCGCGCATCCGAGCGTGACCGGGACATTCATCGTGCTCAGCTTCGACGGGCTGGGAGAGCCGGACATCGGCTACGTCGAGCACCCCATGGGATCGGTTCATATCGAGAAGGCCGAGGACGTCGCCCGCGGTAGGGTCGTGTTCGACCGCCTGCGCTCGCTGGCGCTGAGACCCGAACGAATCCGCCGCATTGATCGAGCGGGTGGCCATGCAGATGTGACGCCGCGACGCGAAGAGGTGCCCGATGCCCGCCCCGAACCTCGACGGCCTGGCCTGGCGCAAGAGCAGCTTCAGCGGCAGCGGCGGCAACAGCAGCGGGTGCGTCGAGGTGGCGCCCCTCCCCGACGGCGGCATGGCGGTCCGTGACACGAAGGACCGGTCCCGGGCAGCGCACCACCACTCGACGCCGGCGTGGGAGGCGTTCCTCGCCGGCGTCCGCGCAGGCGAGTTCGGGCGAGCGAGGTAGCTCAGTAGCCTCGCCCGATGATCCAGAGCCACGAGCTCGCCGCAGCTGCACGTCGATGCCGGGCTTTGGTCGTGCCGCGGCACTGGCCGAGTGGGTCGTTCCGAGCCGGCAGGTGACCGCGAAGCGGGTGGGTGCTACTGGGTGATCTGAGGGCGGGATCTCGTTACTTCGCACACCGACTACCCACTCCACCCAGGGCGGGCCTTGTGCGAAGTCTGGGCTGAATGTGCGAAGTCGCCAGGCGCGCGCGGCAAGCGCGAGAGGTGCCGCTCGCTCCAGCCGCTAGGTGCGGGGCTGCACCAACCGGCGGTGCACGGCGTGCAGGGCGAGGACCAGCAGTGCCGGGAGCACCAGCACCACGCCGGGCAGGAGCACCGCCAGCACCACCGCGACCGCCGTCACGACCAGCGCGGCGAGGCCGGCCGCCGGCGCACGCAGCAGGTCTGTCCAGCCGCCGGCCAGCGCCGCACGCCAGGTGCCTCCGGCCAGCCGCGGCACGGCGAGCAGCACCACGGCGGACAGACCCGCGACGGCCACGGCGAACGCCGCCAGCGCCGCGCCGCCGCCGGGCACCACGCCGTCCCGCAGCCAGGCGACCTGCTGGGAGACCACGAGCACCGCGAGCCCGCCGGCCACGCTCACCGGCACCCCGGGCAGCAGCCGCCGCACGAACTCGGCGCCCATCGCCCGCCACGACGGCAGGTCGTCGTGGTCGGCCCAGTGCCCGACGGCCGTGGACAGGGTGGCCACCACCGCGCCGACCGTCAGCACCGGCAGGCTCGCCAGCACCGCGACGATGCCGAGGAGGGCCAGCTCGCCGACCCGGCGCAGCTGCTCCTTCCACCCCCGGACCGGCACGGGTACGGCGGAGGTCATCCCTTGATCCCGCTCGTGTTGATCCCCTCGACGATGAGCCGCTGGAACACCAGGAAGAACAGGAACACCGGCACCAGCGAGAGCACCGACATCGCGAACATCGGTGCCACGGCGGCCTGCCCGCTCGAGTCGAGGAAGAGCCGCAGCCCGATCGGCACGGTGTAGGACTCGAGGTCGTTGAGGTAGACGAGCTGGGTGAAGAAGTCGTTCCAGGTCCAGATGAACGAGAACACCGCGGTGGTGACGAGCGCGGGCTTGGTGAGCGGCAGCACCACGAAGAAGAACCGCCGGTAGGGCCCGCAGCCGTCGATCTCGGCGGCCTCGTCGAGGCTGCGCGGGATACCCCGCATGAACTGCACCATGAGGAACACGAAGAACGCCTCGGTGGCGAGGAACTTCGGCACGATCAGCGGCAGCGGGGTGTTGATCCACTCCAGGCTGTTGAACAGCACGTACTGCGGCACGATCAGCACGTGGTGCGGCAGCAGCAGCGTGCCGATCATGATCGCGAACCAGAAGCCGCGCATCGGGAACCGCAGCCGGGCGAACGCGAACGCGGCGAGTGAGCAGGCCACCACGTTGCCGACGACGACGCCGAGCGCCACCACGACGCTGTTGAGGAAGAACCGGCCGAACGTGACGCCCGGGATGCCGGTCCAGCCCTCGGCGTAGTTCTGGGGGCTGAACTCGCGGGGGATCACGCTGACGTTGTTGAGGATCTCCTGTGGCGACTTGAACGAGGTGCCGAACATGTAGGCGATCGGGTAGAGCGCCACGAGCAGCATCACGATCAGCACGACGTGCGCGGTGCCGCCCTCGTACCAGCGGCCCTTCCGCCCGGTGGGACCCGGCGCCGCCGGGGAGGCACCCACCGGGGCGATGGCGGTGGTGGTGGCCATCAGCGGTCCCCCTCGTCGGCGTAGTGGACCCAGAGCGAGCCGCTGCGGAAGACGAACGCGGTGATGACACCGAGCGCGATGAGGAACACCCACGCCATGGCCGACGCGTATCCCATCTGGAAGTCGCCGAAGCCGCGCAGGTACAGGTAGACCGTGTAGAGCAGCGTGGAGTCGGCCGGGCCGCCGGTGCCACCGCTGATCACGAACGCGGCGGTGAAGCCCTGGAACCCGGCGATGGTCTCCAGCACCACGTTGAAGAACAGCACCGGCGACAGCAGCGGCAGCGTGACGTGCCAGAACTGCTTGAACCGCCCGGCGCCGTCCAGCGCGGCGGCCTCGAACATCTCGGTCGGGATCTGCTTGAGCCCGGCGAGGAAGATGACCATCGGGGCGCCGAACTGCCAGGCGGCCAGGATCACGAGCGTGCCCAGCGCGGTGGCCGGGTCGCTGATCCAGGCACGGCCGGTGATGCCGAAGATCGCGAGCATCCCGTTGATCGCGCCCTGCCCACCGAACAGCGTCTGCCACACGATCGCGATCGCGACGCTGCCGCCCAGGAGCGACGGCACGTAGTACAGCGAGCGGTACAGGCCGACGCCGCGGCGGTTGCGGTAGAGCAGCAGCGCGACGCCGAGGGCCACGGCGAGCTTGAGCGGCACGGACGTGACCGCGAACAGCAGGGTGGCGCCCACCGCGCTCCAGAACTGCGGGTCGCCGGTGAACATCCGCTCGTAGTTCTCCAGGCCCACCCACTCCGGGTCCTGCAAGAGGTCGTAGTCGGTGAAGCTCAGATAGAGCGAATAGAGCATCGGCAGCAACGTGATGCCGAAGAGGCCGAGCAACCACGGGCTGAGGAAGACGTAGCCCGCGATCGCCTCCTTCCGGCGTCCGGAGCGGCCGCGCAGTGCGGTGTGCCGCTGGCCGGCGGCGGGTGGCTGCCGTACTGCCGTGTCCACCATTCGAGGTGCTCCCGTCAGCTCGCCGCGCGCTCGAGCTCGCCCGTGGCCTGGGTGACGAACTCCGCGGCTCCGTCGGCAGGCGACTGGCGGCCGAACCCGACGTTCTCCGCGGTGGCGGTCAGCAGGCGGTCGATCTGCGCGTCACCCTGGGCGGGCACCGGAGGGGTGGGGCCGGCCTGGGCGACGACGCGCTCGTCGTAGGCGAGGACGGATCTCAGCTGCTCGTTGAAGCTCGGCGAGACCGTGTCGCGCACCTGCTTGTTCGGCGGCAGGCCCCGCTCGGTGCCGAGGATCGCGCCCGCCTCCGGGTCGCTCACGAAGAAGTTGATGACGTCCACGGCGGTGGCGATGTTGTCACCGCCGGTGTACGCGGTGAAGAACTGCGACGGCCGGGCGTACGCGCCGTTCGCCGCGCCGGGGACGGGCACGAGGCCGACCTCGTGGTCGGTGGCCTTGGCCAGCTCGGTGAGCTGGTTGTCGTACATGAAGGTCATCGCGGTGGTCTTGGTGGCCACCGTGTTCTTGGTGATGTCACCGGCGTTGGCGGGCTGGGCGACTTCCTGGGGCGATGCGGCGCCGGTCTTCCGGAACCCGTCCCACATCTCGAACCACTTCGTGACGTCCTCGGTGGTGAAGCCCAGCTTCTGGCCGTCGTAGAGCTCCTTGCCCTGCTGGCGCAGCCAGGGCTCGAACAGGCTGATGTTCTCGCTCTCGTCACGCATGGCCCACGGGGCCTGCCCGGTGGCCTGGGTGACCCCCGCGGCCCAGGTGCCGAACTCCTCCCAGGTGGCCCAGCCGTTCTCCGGCGGGAGCTGGCCCAGCTGCCCGAGCACCGTCTTGTCGTACACGAGCGCCTGCGTGTTGGCCGCGAGCGGCACCGCGTACAGCTTGTCGTCGACCTTGCCGGTGCCCATGAGCTTGTCGTCGATGCCGTCGACCTGCAGCGTGTTGCCCACCCACGGGTCGAGTTCGGCGATGATGCCCTTGCCCGCGTACTCGCGCAGCACCCGGTTGTCGATCTGGATGATGTCGGCCGCGTTGCGGCCCGCCGCGGTGGTGTTGACCTTGTCGTAGTAGCCGGAGTAGCCCTGCCACTGCGTGGTGAACGTGACGTTCGGGTGCTTCTGCGTGTAGAGGTCCAGCACCTTCTGCGTGAGCTCGGCACGCGCCGGCCCGCCCCACCAGGTGACCTCGAGCTGCACCGGCTGGTCGCGGACGGGTGGCCCGCCCGCCTCCTGGTCGCTCGACCGCGACCCACCGCCACCGCACGCCGCGGTGGCGAGGACCGTGAGCGCAGCGGCGCCCGCCAGTACGGTGCGCACGGTCCGGGCGGACCCGCGCCTGCCGAGGATGGCCATGGGAGCTCCTTCGATCACACTGGCCCGGTTCGGCCACCCTCTGTGGCGGCGAGCACAGGCCTGGCTCAAGGGGCCATTAGTTCAGAGCGGGGGGCGCGGCGTCAACAAGCCTTGCGGTTTTTTTCAGCCGTTTGCATCATGGGTCCACCGCCGCCTCGGCAGCGGTGTCCCACAACGCCGTGAGCTGCCCGCTCAGCCGAATCGCCGCACTGCAACCCTTTGCAGTCGGCACCAGCACAGGGAGTGTGCATGTCCCCCAGCGCCGCGAGCTCGCCGCGCCCCCGCTACGCGATCGTCGGCCTCGGCGGCCGCGCCCAGATGTTCGTCGGCGCCCTCACCGGGGCGCACGCCGACACGGCGCAGCTCGTCGCCTTCTGCGACGTCAACCAGACCCGGATGGACGTGCACAACCGCGCCGTCGTCGATGCCGGCCTGCCGGCCGTGCCGACGTACCCGGCGCAGGACTTCGGCCGGATGCTGGACGCCGAGCGCGTCGACACGGTGATCGTCACCTCGATCGACCGCACCCACGACGAGTACATCGTCGCCGCGCTGCGCGCAGGTCGCGACGTCATCACCGAGAAGCCGATGACCACCGACGCCGACAAGTGCAGGCGGATCCTCGACGCCCAGGCCGAGACCGGCGGCCAGGTCACCGTCACCTTCAACTACCGCTACAACCCGCTGCACGCGCGGGTGCGCGAGGTGATCGCCTCCGGCGCGATCGGCGACGTCGGCTCGGTGCACTTCGAGTGGCTGCTCGACACCCGCCACGGCGCCGACTACTTCCGCCGCTGGCACCGCGACAAGGCCAACTCCGGCGGGCTCATGGTGCACAAGGCCACCCACCACTTCGACCTGGTCAACTGGTGGGTCGCCTCCTCCCCCGAGACCGTGTTCGGGCTCGGGCGCCTGTTCTTCTACGGCGACGACAACGGCGGCCGGCGCGGCCTCGCCCGGCCCTACACCCGCGCCCACGGCTCCCCCGACGCCGCCGACGACCCCTTCGCGCTGCACCTGGCCGGCAACGACAAGATGACCGCGCTCTACCTCGACGCGGAGCACGAGGACGGCTACCACCGCGACCAGAACGTCTTCGGCGCCGGCATCACCATCGAGGACGACATGGCGGTGGCCGTGCGCTACCGCAGCGGCGCCACGATGAGCTACCACCTCACGGCCTACTCGCCCTGGGAGGGCTACCGGGTCGCGTTCAACGGCAGCGCCGGGCGCCTCGAGCTCGACGTCATGGAGAACTCGTTCGTCGACCCCGGCACGGCCGGGAAGGTCACGGGCGAGGCCGTGCACGGCCGGCCCGGCACCGAGGTGCGGCCGGAACCCGAGCGCGGCGCCCGGCTCACCCTGCGCAAGCACTGGGAGAAGCCCGAGGACCTCGACCTGCCCGACACCAGCGGCGGCCACGGCGGCGGCGACGAGCGGATGCTCGCCGACATCTTCGGTGGAAAGGTCGTCGACGACCCGCTGGGGCGGGCGTCCACCCACCGCGACGGCGCGCTGTCGCTGCTCACGGGCCTCGCCGCCAACCGCTCGTTCGAGACCGGCCTGCCGGTCCGCGCCGACGAGATCCTGGAGCTCTGACATGGCACCCCGCCCGCTGGTACTCGACGACGACCGGATCCTGCCCACCGACCCCGCGGTACGAGCGATCGCCCGCGAGATCTACACCGCGGTCCGCGACCTGCCGCTGATCAGCATGCACGGCCACGTCGAGGCGTCCGTGCTCGCCGACGACGAGCCGTTCCCGGACCCGGCGCAGCTGCTCGTCGTACCCGACCACTACGTCACCCGCATGCTGGTCTCCCAGGGCGCGTCGCTGGAGGACCTCGGCGTGCCCCGCCGCGACGGCGGCCCCGTCGAGACCGACGGGCGCACGATCTGGCGCCGGTTCTGCGCCGGCTGGCACCTGTTCCGCGGAACACCCAGCCGCTACTGGCTGGAGCAGGAGCTGCACGACCTCTTCGGGGTGCGGGTGCAGCCTTCCGCCGAGGCCGCGGACGGGATCTACGACCGGATCGCCGAGTGCATCGCGCGCCCCGAGTTCCGGCCCCGGGCGCTCTTCGACCGCTTCAACCTGGAGATCCTCGCCACCACCGACGCGCCCGCGAGCCCCCTCGACGCACACGCCGCGATCGCCGCGTCGGACTGGGACGGGCGCGTCGTGCCGACCTTCCGGCCCGACGCGCTGGTGCACCTGCACCGGCCCACCTGGAAGCAGGACGTCGAGGAGCTCGGTGAGGTCGCCGGCACCGGCATCGACACCTACGCCGGCTACCTCGCCGCCCTCGAACAGCGGCGCGAGCACTTCCGGCGCCTCGGCGCCCTGGCCACCGACCACGGCCACACCACCGCCGACACCACCCCCCTCGATCGCGCCGACGCCGAGCGGATCTACGCCGCCGCCCTCGCCGGGTCGGTGGAGCCGGCCGCCGCCGACGCGTTCGCCGCGCACATGCTGTTCGAGATGGCGCGGATGAGCCGCGACGACGGCCTCGTCATGCAGATCCACCCGGGCGTCCTGCGCAACCACCACTCGGTGGTCCACGACCGGTTCGGCCTCGACAAGGGCTTCGACATCCCCCTGCCCGTCGACTTCACCCGCGGCCTGCGCCCGCTGCTCGACGCCTTCGGCACCGACCCCGGCTTCCGCTGCGTGGTCTTCACCATCGACGAGACCGTCTACTCCCGCGAGCTCGCCCCGCTGGCCGGCGTCTACCCCGCCATGCGTCTCGGCGTCCCGTGGTGGTTCCTCGACAGCCCGCACGCCATGCGGCGCTTCCGGGAGGCAGTCACCGAGACGGCCGGCTTCTACAACACCGCCGGCTTCGTCGACGACACGAGGGCCTTCGCCTCCATCCCCGCGCGGCACGACCTGGCGAGACGGGTCGACAGCGGCTACCTGGCCCAACTGGTGGCGAACGGCCAGCTGAGCGCAGACGAGGCCCTGGAGACGGCGGCGGACCTGAGCACAACGATCCCGCGGGAGGCCTACGCCCCCCGCGAAGCCTGAGCCGGTCACTTCGCACATCGGGTCCGGACGTCGCACAGGGCCGGCCTCGCGCGACGTCCGCACACGGTGTGCGGAGTGGTCAGGTCGGGCGGAAACGGGCGCGGAGCCGCCGGGCGGTGGGGGCGAAGTCGTCCAGGTCCGACCAGATCCAGCGGACGACGCCCAGGCCCTCGTCGCGCAGGGCGTCCTCCCGCAGCTTCTCCGCCACGAGCACCTCGGCCGGGTCCTGACCCGGACGCAGCATGCGCCCGTACTTCACGAGGCCGTCGAACTCGCCCACCGTCCGCAGCCCGGGCCAGCCGACGTCCACGCGTCCGATGAACGCACCGGTGCTCGTCGCGCGCACCTCCCACTGGAGGACCGGCGGCGGCAAGCCGACGGCCGCGATGGCCACGCGGCTGCGGGACTCGCCGACACTCTCGCTGAGCCCGTTCGAGAACTCGACGGCCCGACGAGCCGCACGGGTGCCCGGCCGGCGCGGTGCCGCGTCGAGCACGGCCAGGAGGTCCTCCTTCTCCACGCGGCCCGGGCGCCTGCGGGAGGTGGCGGCGTCGGCCAGCACCACGGCCTGCTCGAACGGCAGGGTCCGGGCCAGGTCGGCGACCGTGCGAGCGAGCGATGTGACCGGGATCCCGGCGATCGTCACGACCTCGCCGGGGTGGAGCGCCGCGGGGTGCACGTGGACCAGGGCCCCGCGCCGGCCACCGCCGCGCCGGGGCCGCGTGACGTGCACGCGGTCCAGCCGGACGCGCCAGATCGGCAGCCCGTGCAGCACGGCCGCGGAGACGTGGCTGGCCACCGCGTCGCCGGCCAGCTCGCCCATCGCGGCCAGAACGTGCAACGTGTGCCGCGCGAGGACGTCGTCGGGCACGCCGCCCTGCACGTAGACGCCGCGGCGGACGGGGGTGAGACCACCGGTCCGCACCAGGCGCCGCAGCTCGTCGTCGGAGAAACCGGCGGCGAGCAGCTGGGGCCGCAACGTCAACTCGGGAACGTCCACGCGCCGAGCATCCCCCGGGCGCCGCCCTGGCCGGGCCCGAACGGCAGAACCCCGGCCACTCCGCACATCGGGTCCGGACGTCGCACAGGGCCGGCCTCATGCGACGTCCGCACACGGTGTGCGGAGTCGGCGTGAACCTCCGGTTCCGCGGCGGCGTATCAGGGTGGGCGGGCGCGGTGTCCTCCCTGATCCGGGGTGCCCGCAGGAGGTTGTCATGTCGGAGTCCCAGCACGTCCTCGTCGTGGGGGGCGGTCTGAACGGGCTGTTCACGGCCATGCTCCTGGCTCGCGACGGGCACCGGGTCACGGTGCTGGAGCGCGACCCTGCCGAGCCGTCCGCGCCGGATGCGGTGTGGGACGCGTGGGTGCGGCGCGGGTGCGCCCAGTTCCGGCTCCCGCACTACCTCCTCCCGCGGTTCCGCCACCTGCTGGAGGCCGAGCTGCCCGACGTGGCTGCCGCCCTGGTGGCGGCGGGCGCGCTGCGCTACGACGTCGTGGGCGCGCTCCCAGCCGGTATCAGCGGCGGGGTGCGGCCGGGCGACGACCGCTTCGCCACGCTCACCGCCCGCCGTCCGGTGGCGGAGGCCGTCGTGGCGCGCCTCGCCGCGCAGCAGCCGGGGGTGCGGATCCGGCGCGGAACCACCGTGCGGGCCCTGCTGCCGGGGCCGGGTGCGCTGCCCGGCGTGCCGCACGTCGCCGGCGTGGTCACGGCAGACGGGGAGCAGGTCCGCGCCGACGTCGTCGTCGACGTGAGCGGACGGCGCTCCCGCCTGCCCTCCCTGCTCGCGGACCTCGGTGCCGCCGCCCCCGCCGACGAGCGCGAGGACAGCGGGTTCGTCTACTACGCCCGGCACTTCCGCGGCACCGGAGGGACCCCGGACCTGCGGGGTCCGCTGCAGCAGCAGTACGACTCGGTGTCGGTGCTCACGCTGCCCGCCGACTCCGGGACGTGGTCGGTGGTGCTCACGGCGAGCTCCCGCGACCCGCAGCTGCGCGTCCTGCGCGACCCCGGGGCGTGGACCTCCGTCGCGCGTTCCTTACCCCTCGTCGCGGGGTGGACCGACGCGGAGCCGATCACCGGGGTGGAGGTGTTCGGCGGCACGGAGGACCGCATCCGCCATCTCGTGGTCGGCGGGCGCCCGGTCGCCACCGGCGTGCTGACCCTCGGGGACGCGTGGGCGAGCACCAACCCCTCGCTCGGGCGCGGGGTGTCGATGGGGCTGCAGCACGCGCTGCTGCTGCGCGAGCTGCTGCGCTCGACGTCCGGGGCCGACCCGGTGCAGCAGGCGCTGCGCTGGGCCGAGCGCACGGCGGACGAGCTCGAACCCTGGTACCGCGCCACCGTCGGCACGGACCGCGCCCGGCTCGCCGAGATCGAGGGTGACCGCACCGGGTCGCAGACCCCTCCGGAGGATCGCCGCTGGGTGCTCGGCAAGGCCCTCGCCGCGGGCGCCGGTCGCGACCCCGACGTGCTCCGGATGGTGCTGGAGATCGCCTCCATGCTCACGCTGCCGGCCGAGGTGCTCGCCCGCCCGGGAGCGGCCGAGCAGGTGCTCGCCGCCGGCGGGGGCGCTCCGCGGTACCCGCTGCCCGGCCCGGATCGGCGCGGGCTGCTCGCCGCCGCGGGCCTGGCCGTGCCCGCGTAGCCCCGCTACAGCTGCGTGGCCGCCGCCACGCCACCCTTCGCGAGAGCCTCCAGCGACTCGGTGACCAGGGCGCGGAACCGGGTGTCGGCGGGCAGCTCGGCGCCGAAGACCTCCTCGAGCGAGAGCAGCGCGTCGACGACCGCGGCGGGCGTGGCCGCCTCGGCGGTGAGCTCCCGCAGCCGGCCGGCCAGCGGGTCGTCGACCGCGAGCGGGCTGCCGTCCTCGGCCTGGCTCGTCCACACGTAGCGCATCCACGCCGCGACGCCCAGGCAGGCGTGCCGCGGCTCGGCGCCGGCGACGAGGCGGTCGCTGATCGTGCCGAGCAGCCGCTGCGGGAGCTTCTGCGTGCCGTCCATCGCGATCTGGACGGTGCGGTGGCGCAGCGCCGGGTTGTGGAAGCGCTCGATGAGCTCCCGCTGGTAGGCGGCCACGTCGAAGCCGTCGGGCACGGCGAGGGTGGGCGTGACGTCGTCGGCCATCAGGTGCGCGACGACGCCTGCGATGCCCGGGTCGGCCATGGCGTCGGCCACGTGCGCGTGACCGGCCAGCGCACCGAGGTAGGCGAGGGTGGAGTGGCTGCCGTTGAGCAGCCGGAGCTTCATCGCCTCGTACGGCGCCACGTCCGCTGTGAGCACGGCGCCCGCCTGGTCCCACGCGGGGCGCCCGGCGGCGAAGCGGTCTTCCACCACCCACTGCCGGAACGGCTCGGTGACCACGACGCCGCGGTCCTCGACGCCGAGCAGCCGGGCCGCCTCGGCGCGGTCGTCGTCGGTGGTGGCGGGGACGATGCGGTCGACCATCGAGGAGGGGAACGACACCGACCCGTCGATCCACGCGGCGAGCGGCTCCCCCTCGGCGGTGGGGAGGGCCGCGCAGAAGTCGGTGACGAGCCCGCGCAGCACCTCGCCGTTGGCGGGCAGGTTGTCGCACGACAGCAGGGTGATCGGGCCGGCGTCGGCGACGCGGCGGGCCTGCAGCCCGCGCACGAGCTGCCCCACGACGGTGCGGGGCAGCGCGCCCCCGGCGAGGTCGGCGGCCACGTCGGGATCGGTGCGGCGCAGCCGGCCGGTGGCCGGGTCGTGCCGGTAGCCCTTCTCCGTGACGGTGAGGGTGACCAGGCGGGTGGCCTGCGCCGCGAGCAGGGCCTGCAGCCGCTCGCCCTCCTCGGCCGCGAACAGCAGGTCACGCACCGCGCCCGCCACCCGGAGCGACGTGTCCTCGCCGCGCACGAGCACCGAGTACAGCCCGTCCTGGGGCTGCAGCTGGTCGAGCACGCCGCGGCTGCGCTGGGTGACCCCGCAGATCCCCCACTGGCCACCCGCCGCCGCGATCGCCTCCTCGGTGAAGACGGCCTGGTGGGCGCGGTGGAACGCGCCGATACCGAGATGCACGATGCCGGTGCCGAGCGCGCGCGGGTCGACGAGCGGGCGCTGCGCGGCCGGCAGCTGGGACAGCGTGGAGAAGCCGAGCCGATTCATGTGTCGCGCCATTCCGGTCAGCGGCCCGCCAGCACGCGCGCGGCGGCGTCCTGCGACGGCGGCGCGGTGGTGGACCGAACGATCAGCTGGGTGGGGAGCCACCGGTGCGCGGGGGCAGCGTCGGCGCCATCGGCGCCGTCCGGGCCGTCGAGCCCGTCGAGCAGCAGGTCGACGGCGGCGCGGCCGCCCGCCTCCATGGGCATGCGCACGGTGGTGAGCGGTTCGGTGGTCATGGACGACATCTCGATGTCGTCGAAGCCGACCACGCTGATGTCCCTCGGCACGGCCACCCCGCGGGCGGCGAGCCGGTTCAGCACGCCCACCGCCATGAGGTCGTTGAACGCCAGTACCGCGGTGACGCCACGGGCGAGCGCGAGGTCGGCGGCCTGCACGCCGCCCTGGAACGTGGGCGGGAACGGGCCGAGCTCGACCGTCTCCACGTCGCATGCCGGCGCCGCGGCACGCAGACCGCGCAGCCGCTGCTCCCCCGCCCACGACGCGGGAGGCCCGGCCAGGTGGGCGACGCGCCGGTGGCCGAGCGCCGCCAGGTGTTCGAGGGCCTGGCGGGCACCGTCGGCCGAGTCCATGAGCACGGCGGGCAGGCCCGCCTCGTCGCGGTTGACCAGCACCAGCGGCGTGGTGCCGACCAACCGCTCCAGGTACGCCGGCTGCATCCGCGGGGAACACAGCACGACGCCGTCCACCTGCTTGGCCATCGCGCCCACGACCTCGGCCTCGACGCGCGGGTCCTCCGCCGCGTCGGCGAGGAAGACGACGTGCCGGACCTCACGGGCGCGCGCGGTGCAGCCCTTGAGCATGGCCGAGAAGAACGGGTTGGCGACATCGGGCACGACCACCCCGATGTTCCCGGTCTTGCCGGTGACGAGCCCGCGCGCCGCCCGGTTCGGCTGGTAACCGAGCTCCTCGGCGACCTGCAGGACCTTCCGGCGTGTCGCGGCGTTCACCATGTCGGGCATCGTGAACGCCCGGGACACGGTGGACACCGAGACGTCGGCACCCCTTGCGACGTCGTGGATCGTGACCGCCATGCTGCTCCGTTCGTTCGCTGAGCACAGCCTGCAAACCATTGCAGCAAGTGTCAAGAACGGAAGCGCTTACGGTCGGGCGGCGGCGCGGGGTTACCTCGACTCGGCGAAGAGCGACGTGGGTGTCGCCGGGACGGGAGCCACGACGGCCGTCTCCGGAGGCGCCACGAGCCGCGGGCGCCGCGGCTCCCGGGGCCGGAGCGGCGGGTTGCCGATGATCATGTCGGCCGCCTTCTCGGCGATCATCATCGTGGGCGCGAGGGTGTTGGCGTTGGTGAGCGACGGCATGATCGACGCGTCGACCACCCGCAGTCCGTCGACACCGTGCACCCGCAACGTGTCGGGGTCGACCACCGCCAGCTCACCACGGCCCATCGGCGCGCTGCCCGCCACGTGCAGGCCCACCCGGGCGGTGCGCCGCACCCACGCCATGATCTCCTCGCCGGTGCGCACGCCCGGCCCGGGGAGCGTCTCGCCGCCGTCGAGGTTGCGGAACGCCGGCTGCCCGAGCAGGTGCCGCGCCCGCTCGACGCCGTTGATCCAGCGGTCCCGGTCCTTCGGGTCGCTCAGGAAGTTCAGCACGACCTTCGGGTGCACGGCCGGGATCGGCGAGGAGATCTTCACCGAGCCACGCGCCTTCGACTGCATCACGCCGACGTGCATCTGGTAGCCGTGCGCGGAGACCTCGACGGACTCGTCGGCGGAGTGCATGGCGAGCGGCGCCAGCAGGAACATCAGGTCCGGCTCGCCCTCGGCGAAGTCGCTGGAGACGAAGCCGCCTGCCTGCATCGGGTTGCGGCTGCCGGGGCCCTTGCCGAACAGCACCGCGTCGAGGACGACGCCCGGCCACCTGACCTTGTTGCGGATGGCCGACATCGAGACCGGCTGCGTGCACGTGTGCTGGATGTGCACGGCGAGGTGGTCCTGCAACGACTCGCCCACGCCGGGCAGGTGGTGCACCACGGGGATGCCCAGCTCGCGCAGGTGCTGGGAGTCACCCACGCCGGACAGCTGCAGGATCTGCGGCGTGCCGATCGCGCCGCCGGACAGGATCGTCTCGCGGGCGCGGACGTCGTGCGTCTCACCATTGCGGTCGCGGTAGCGGACGCCGACGGCGCGGGTGCCCTCGAAGAGGACCTTGCTCACCGTGGCGTGGCAGCGGACCTCGAGGTTCGGCCGGTCCTCCACCGGGTGCAGGTACGACGCCGCGGCCGACGCGCGCTTCCCGTTGCGGACCGCCTGGTCCAGCGCCGAGAAGCCCTCCTGCGCGTCGTCGTTGATGTCGGGCACGACCTTGTAGCCGGCCTGCTGCACGGCCTCGAAGAAGGCGTCGAAGATCGGACCGTCTGCCGGGCCGCGGTTCAGCGCCTGCGGGCCGCCACGGCCGCGGCCGGTGCCGCGCGGCTCGTTGACGTTGCCCTCCAGCCGGCGGAAGTACGGCTCGCAGTGGGCGTAGTCCCACGCCTCCGAGCCGGACTCCGCGCCCCACCGGTCGTAGTCCGCCCGGTGTCCGCGCTGGTAGATCATCCCGTTGATGCTGCTCGAACCGCCGAGCACCTTCCCTCGCGGATGGTGCAGCCGCCGCGACCCGAGGCCGGGCTCGGGCTCGGACTCGTAGCGCCAGTCGAAGTTCCGGTTGCCGACGGGGAACCCCATCGCCAGCGGCAGCTGGATCCGCAGGTCCCACCAGTGGTCGGGACCACCGGCCTCGAGCACGAGCACTCGCATCGCCGGGTCGGCGCTCAGGCGGTTGGCCAGGATGCAACCGGCCGGGCCCCCACCCACGATCAAGACGTCAAAGCCCGTCGCAGACATCTCGTCCCTCACGTCCTCTTCCCCCTCGCCGGCGCACACCGCCGGTACGTCCGCCCGCTCGTGCCCCACCGAAGCGGACGCCGAGCGGCGCGCATCCGGCTATCGGACGAGTCGTGGGCGACGTTAGCTGGATCGGGTGATCACCGAACCCGCCGGGGGGTCATCGGCGTACGGCGTACCTGGAAGGGTGGAGCGGCAGTTTGCCCGGCCGGTGCAGAATGTCCATGTGCTGTTCACCATCCCGCCACCGGAAGGCGGCGCTCCGCTCGTGAGCGGCCCCGCACTCGAGGTGACCCGGCTGCTGCAGAACCCCCTCGGCCAACCCGCGCCGGAGGGCGAGCCGGGCGACATCGTCCGCGTCAGCGACGGGACACGCACGCTCTACCTCACGCCGAAGGAGTTCGACGAGACCGGCGAGCCGCAGCTGCGCTACCGGCTGGCGGCCGAGGGCAGGACGCGGTCCAGCGCGTAGGGACGATCAGCTGCCGCCCTCGTGCGCCGAGTCGTAGCCGAGGTCGCCGTGCAGGTCGATCATGACCGACGCGGACGCGACCGACGAGGTCAGAGGCGCCGTCGAGGCGCCGCGCGGGCGCGGGATGTCCTCCAGGGCGGCGTGCACCTCGTGCGCGAGGTCATAGCCGTAGTCACCACCGGAATCGCTCCCGGGTTGCTCGGGCAGCTCCTGATCGGCCGACATGACGCCTCCCCTCGGCGGGTCTCCCCACGACCTGCCACGACGTTCCTGACGACGAGCACGATCACACTGTGCGACCGTGTGCCTCCGGTTGGTGTCGCTGATCATCGCTCGCGCGGGTGGCGCCCGCAAGGACCAGAACTCTCAGCCACCCAGGCGGAGGCACGGCCGAGGAGGTCCGCCGCGTGACCGATCTCTCTCGCGGCTCCCGCCGGCCCGGGACGCGGTGCCAGACTCGCGGGCATGAAGATCGCCGTCTGCACGGTGAGCCTGCCGGAGTGGACGCCCGAGGAGGCCGTCGCCGAGCTGGCGGCGCTGGGGTTCGACGGGATCGAGTGGCGGGTGGCCGACGACCCGCCCACCGAGGCCCCGCCCGGCTTCTGGCGCGGCAACCGCTGCACGCTCGCGGCGTCGACCTTCGAGCAGGACGCCCCGCGGATCAGGGAGCTCACCCGCGCCGCCGGCCTCGACACACCCGCCATCGGCCCCTACGCGCGATGCGACGACCTGGACACCGTCGAGCGGCTGATGCGCGGGGCCGCCGCGCTGGGCGTGCCCCGGATGCGCGTGCAGGTCGGCGCGCCGGGCCCGGAGGGCTACCGGGAGACGTTCGCGCGGCGCCGCGACGAGTACCGGGCCGTCGCCGACCTGGCGCTGCGCCACGGCGTGCAGGCCCTGGTCGAGCTGCACCACCAGTCGATCGTGTCGAGCGCGTCGGCCGCCGCCCGGTTCCTCGACGGCGTCGACCCGCGCGCCGTCGGCGTCATCCACGACGTCGGGAACATGGTGCGCGAGGGCTACGAGTTCGACCCGTGGAGCCTGGAGATCCTCGGCGAGCACCTCGCCCACGTGCACGTGAAGAACGCGGTGCTGCGCCCCGCGCCGGAGGCCACCCCGCCGTGGAGCTGGGAGTGGGCGCCCATGCGGACCGGGGCGGCTCCGCTGCAGCGGCTCTTCGAGGCCCTCGCGGGAGTCGGGTACGACGGCTGGGTGTCGCTGGAGGACTTCTCCACCGAGCTCCCGCTCCGTGACCGCCTGCGCGACGGCCTCGCATACGTCAAGGAGCTCACCGCCCAGCGCTAGAGCTACCCCCGTCCGGGTGAACACCGGCGAGTACGCTGGCCGAAGGGGAACAAGGGGAGCACCGTCGCTCAGCGAGCGAGCGAGCGAGCGACAGCCGCCGAGAGGAAGCCCCGGATGAGCCAGCGCACGTCCGCGCTCGCCGCGCCCACGGCCTCGCAGCGTCCAGCCGACGTCCTCGTCGTGATGGCGCCCGAGCCCGATGTGCCGGCGTGGGTGGCGAAAGCCTGTCGACGGTCCAGACGCCAGGTGCGGATCGAGCCCGCGCCCGGCGCGGCGGAGAACCGGCTGGCCACCATCGCCGCCCTCGCCGGGCACAGCGTCCTCGTCGGGGGCCCGAACGGCCCTGACCCGTCCGGCACCGGGCGGGTGGTCGCCGCCGTCCGCGACCTCCCGTCCGACTCCGCCGTCCTCGCCGAGGCCGCCGTGGCCGCCGACGTGCTGGGCGCCGCGATCGTCCCGGTCCACTGCGTCCCCCTCTCGTTCGGCGAGCGCAGCGTCGGGCTCACCGACGCCCTGGGCCGCGGCCACGACGTCCTCGACGCGGCCGTCGCGCAGCTCGCCGTGGACGCCCCGGGCGTCACCGTGCTCCCCCGCCTGCTGCGCGTGCGCCCGCACGAGCTCGTGGGCGAAGGACTCGACGCCGACCTGCTCGTGCTCGGCGGCCCGCGCCACCGGATCCCGGCCCGCGTGGGGCTGGTGGGCTGCAGCGCCGTGCAGCACGCCCCGTGCCCGGTCCTCCTGGCGGCGCGGCCCGGCTGATCGGCGACCGCCGGCCTGGCGCCGCCCACGCCCCCCGTTCCGGTCGGCGCACCCCGTGACGGCTCGCGCGACCCGTCGACGGGTCGCGCGGGCGGAGAACCGGTGCGTGAGTGGGTCTGCGGGCGCGCTTCAACAGGGCCTAGTCCAGCGCCTCCGGGATCAGCGCGAGGTTCTGGATCACCGCCAGGGCGAACTGGGCCGCGTCGTTCGTCGAGAGCCCCTCGGCCTCGTCCACCGGGTGCAGGACGTGTGGCGGCTCCACCCGCCGTGGCCGGAACGAGCGCCGGTCGGTGGAGAACTCCCCGCCGCCGTGGAACGCCCGCCAGGCCCGCTCGGCCTGGACGCGGTCGCCGGTGCGGGCGGCGGCGTAGGCGGCGAGCCTGCTGTGGGCCTGGTGCAGGTGGACGCCGTCCGGGGCCACGCCGAGCTCGGCCTCCTGCTCCTGCGGCGGGGCGAGGTAGAGCCGGCAGTACTGCAGCCACGCCCGTTCGAACTCGGGCACGTCCACGAGGTCGATCAGCTCGCTGCAGATCTCGACGAGCCCGAACACCGCCGACAGGTGGGAGATGCCCGCCCGCACCCGGGTGGTGTCGAATCGGCCGGCATCCAGGTCGTAGAGCGCCTCGCCGGTGAAGAACCCGTGCTTCAGCGCGCCGATGTCGGCCATCGTGCCGAGCAGCCGGTCCCGTGACCGTCGGTCGCCGGTGCGCTCCCACTCGGTGAGCCAGGTGGCCGCGAGCGCGCCCCAGTCCGTGCCGAGCCCGATACCCAGCGCGCCGCGATCCGGGCGGTAGGTGGCCGCGTCGGGTCGGACCTTGCGCACCGGGTCGAGCGCGAGGAACGTCGCGTCGCTGTCGACGAGCTCCGACAGCAGGTCGCCGGTGCGCTCGTCGGCCGTGAGGTAGTGGTGGAAGCGGCGGTAGGCCGGGCTGCTGATCCGCAGCTGCTTCGCGCTGCAGCCCCAGTGCTGCACGTTGTGCCGGGAACCGAGGCCCCTCCACCGGCCGGCGTGGTAGACGTCCACCTCGCCGGTGTGCCGGGTCATCGCCTCGGCCAGCCGGAACACGTCGGCCCGGCCGCTGCGCAGGTAGGCGTACCAGAGCCACAGGTCGGGCGAGAGCTCGGAGTTGTCCCACGCGTAGCCGCCGACGTCGTAGCGCCAGACGTGCCGGTCCGGGTCGTAGGCGTGCATGACGTCGCCGAAGTCCCAGAACCCGTACCAGCGCCGCTGCTCGACCTGGCCGGCGTAGAAGTCGGCGAGGAAGTCGAGCCGATCCTCCAGCGCCGCGCGGGCCGGGGTGCTGCGGTCGACGAGGCCCCAGTCGCCGAAGACGCCCACCGACCGCAGGTGCTCGGGAGCGGTGGCGAGCAGCGGCGGCCGGGCCACGTGCTCGACGTCGGCCGCGAGCGCCTCGACCGGCGGGGTGGCGTCGTAGGCGAAGAGGGTGAGCTCGTGCGTGCGAGCGATCCCGTGCGGGTCGCCGAACCCGGGCTCGTAGTCCTCGTAGGTGATCTCCAGGCCGCCGTCGTACTGGCTGACGTAATCGTCCTGGCCGAGCCCGTCGTGGTAGAAGCGCAGGTCCATGGGCTGCGCCTGTGGGGAGTAGAGCCACGCGGTCACCTCGCCCCGGTCGGTCGCGGCGCCGCGGACGTCGAGCTGGCCCGGGTAGGACTGCCAGAAGTGCCGCACGCCGATGCCGAACCCACCACGGACGTCGCCGAGGTAGGCGAACCCCTCCGCCCGGGTGCCGCCGGTGGTGCCCACCCAGCCGTGGCCTTCCCCCGTGCGCTTGCGCAGCGTGAAGCCGTCCGGGGTGAGCTGGGCGAGGGTCCAGTCGTTCCAGGCCGGCACCAGCTCGAGCCGGCTCGCGACCTCGGGGTTCCACTCCCCCACCGGCGGCGTCGGCCGGCCGGCGACCTGCGCCGCCCGGACCTCGGCCCCCGGATCACGACGCAGGCCGGTGAGCCCACGCACCGCTTCCACGAGGAACCCGCAGCCCGCCCCGTCCGAGCCTGCGCCCGCGATGCGGACGTGCCGGTCGTGCGGCTCCGCCCGCAGCGGCACGGCGAACCGGACGCCGAGGCCGGCGAGGAAGTCGCGCTCGGCGTCGCCGTCCCAGACGACCGTGTGCACCATCCGTACGCTTCGCCCACCCGCGGCGAACACCAGCCGGACGACGAACGGGAGCCAGCTCCGGGACCCGTCCTCGGCCCGGTGAGACCCCTCGATCTTCAGGACGGCGCGCACCGGCCCGTCCTGCTCGACGGTGACGGCCGCGACCTCGCCCGTGTACGGCACGCGCGCGGCCGACCCGTCCTCGGGCAGCTCGTGCTGCAGCAGGCTGACCAGCCGCCCGTCGCGGGCCACGACCTCGCCGCCGCGCGCGACGCTGCGCACGAGCACCGGCCCGGAGCGGGGCACGACGCAGGTGAGCACACCGGTGTCGACGGTGATCGCGTCGCCGTCCGTGCCGACCGTGAGCCCGCCGGCGGGCGCGCTCCCACCGGCGCGCACGGCGTAGGCCGCGGACGGTGCGCCGGTGGCCCCGATCGCGGCACCCGCCCACTTCAGCGACCCGTCGGGCCAGGTGGCGAGCGGCCAGAACTGCGCGGGCACCGGAGTGCCGGCCGCGTCGGCGAGGGCCAGCTCGGCGGCATTCGCGACCGTGCCCCGGGGGAACGGCATCCCCCAGGTGGCGCCCCCCGGAAGCGCGCTCGGCGCGGCGCCGTCCAGCCAGTGCAGATCGATCACACCTATCCCTTCACGGAGCCGATCAACATCCCCTTGGCGAAGTGCTTCTGCAGGAACGGGTAGAACAGCAGGATCGGCAGGGTGGCCACCGCGATCACCGCGAACTTCACGCCCTGCGCGGGCGGGGCCTCCTGGAGCGCGATGTCGCCCGCCGTCAGCTCCGCCGACGTGGTGACCTGGCGCAGGTAGATCTGCAGCGTCCACATCGACGGGTCGGACAGGTACAGCAGGGGCGACATGAAGTCGTTCCAGATGCCCACCGCGTAGAACAGCGCGAACGTCGCGAGCACCGGCTTCGACAGCGGCAGCACGATCCGCAGGAGGATCCCCACCTCGCCGGCACCGTCGATCTTCGCGGCCTCCTCCAGCTCGCTCGGCAGGTTGCGGAAGAAGGTGCGGATGATGATCAGGCTGAACGGGTTGATCGCGAGCGGCAGCACGAGCGCCCAGTAGGTGTCGAGCAGGCCCAGGTCCTTCACCACGAGGAAGGTCGGGATCATCCCGGCCGAGAACACCATCGTGAAGACGACGAGGATCATCAGCACCCGCCGGCCCGGCAGGTCCCGCCGCGAGAGCGGGTAGGCCATGGACACCGTGAGCGCCAGCTGCAGCGCCGTACCCACCAGCGTCACGACGATCGTGGTCAGCAGCGCCCGCGGGAACGCCGGCGTCCCGAAGATCGACTCGTAGGACACGGTGGTCCAGACCTGCGGCCACACGAAGAACGACCGCGACGAGAGCTCGGCCTCGGTGGCGAACGAGCCCGCGACCACGTACAGGAACGGCAGCACGGCCACCAGCCCCACGAGCGCGAGCACCACGACGTTGACCACGTCGAAGACCCGGCCGGGGCCGGTGTTGAACCGGTCCGAGGTGCGCATCTAGAAGATCCCGTTCTCGTCGCCGAAGCGCTTCGCGAGCCAGTTGGCGCCGACGATCAGCACCACCCCCACCGCGGCCTTGAAGAGGCCCACCGCCGTCGAGTAGCTGTACGCGCCGTCCTGGATGCCGACGAAGTAGACGTAGGTGTCGAAGACGTCGGCGACCTGCCGGTTGAGCGAGTTGGTCATCAGGTAGATCTGCTCGAACCCGGTGTTGAGGATCTGCCCCATCTGCAGCACGAGCATCACGATCACGGTGCCGCGGATCGCCGGGAGCGTCACGTGCCACACGCGGCGGAACCGGCCGGCGCCGTCGATGATCGCCGCCTCGTACTGCTCCTGGTCCACCGTGGCGAGCGCGGCGAGGAAGATGATCGTGCCCCATCCGGTGTTCTTCCAGATGTCCTGCAGCACGATGATCGGGCGGAACCAGAACGGGTCGGTGACGAAGTTGACGTCCGTGCCGAGGATCCCGTTCAGCAGCTGGAACACCGGCCCGATGTCCACCGCGAAGAGCAGGTAGGTCAGCGAGGCCACCACGGTCCAGGACAGGAAGTGCGGGATGTAGATCAGCGTCTGGACCGTGCGTTTGAGGATGCTCAACCGCAGCTCGTTGAGCAGCAGCGCCACCACGATCGTCAGCGGGAACGCCACCACCAGGCTGAGCAGCGCGAGGATCAGGGTGTTGGCGAGCAGGCGCGGGAAGTCGGGGTTGGCGAAGAAGTCGGTGAAGTGCTCCAGCCCGACCCACTCGCTCCCGGCGATCCCGAGGAACGGCACGTAGTCCTTGAACGCGATGACCGCGCCGTACATCGGGCCGTAGCGGAACACGGCGAAGTAGACGACACCGGGCAGGAGCAGCAGGTAGAGCCACTTGTAGCGCGCGAGGTGCTCCGCGGGTGTCCGCCGGCGCCGCACCGGCCGGGACGGCGGCGCCGTCCGGCGCGGGTCGACATCGACCAGGGCGGCCACTAGCCGCCTGCCCTGGCCAGGTCGTTCAGCTCCCGGATGATCTGGTCACCGCCGCTGGAGCGCCACAGCGCGATGGCGTCCTGCAAGCCCCGCTCGTCGATCTGGCCGGCCACGTACTGGATGCGCGCGTCGGTGACGATGGTGTCGAGCTGGGCTCCCTTGCTCGTGTAGGTCTCCGAGACGTACGCGGACGTGGGGTCGAACACGGCGTGCTCGTAGTCGGACGCTTCGAGGGCCTTGCGCTTGTCCCACATCTCCTGCTCGTACGGGGTGGGCCAGCGGGGCTGGTGGTACAGCGGGCCGGTGACGCCGGTCATCAGCTGCTGCCAGGTGGTGGTCTGCTCGGCGAGCTCCTTCGAGTCCGCGGAGACCGCGAGGCCGTCCTGCAGCGTGAAATGGGTGCCCTCGATGCCGTTGTACAGCAGGACCTGGGCCTCCTTGGTGTTCATCCGGTCGAGGATGGTGAGGATCGCGTCCAGGTCCTCCTCGGTGCGCACCTTCTGCTTCGGGATCGCGAAGAAGCCGTTGTAGCCGGTGGTCGGGTGGGCCCGGAGCACGCCGTCGGGGCCGAGCAGGTTGCCGGTGACGTCGACGTAGCGCTCGAAGTCGGCCGGGTCCGCCTCCTTGAACAGCTTGATCACCTGCTGGGCGCGGGAGTGGACGTCGATGATGATCCCGCCCTTGCCGGTGAAGAACGGCTCGTTCCAGTTCGTGGAGTCGAACGTGACCCAGTCCGGGTTGAGCAGGTCCTCGCTCGCCAGGCGCCGCTCGAACGCCACCGCCGCCATGAACTCGGGCGTCATGAAGCTGGGGATCAGCTGACCGTCGCGCTCGGACCAGCGGTTCCCGGCGCCGAACCAGGTTTCGATGATGTCGAACGGCATGTTGGTGCCGATCGCGCCCGGCCACTGCGGGACGATCAGGCCGTGGGTGTCGGCCACCCCGTTGCCGTCCGGGTCCCGGGTGGTGAACGCCTTGGCCACGGCGTAGAGGTCCTCCACGGTGCGGGGCATCGGGAGCCCCACCGCGTCCAGCCAGTCCTTGCGGACGAGCACGGATGCCCGCATCGGGTCGCGGCCGCGGTACACCCCGAACACCCGCCCGTTGACGCTCGCGGCCCGCTGGATCTCGGGGAACGTGGTGGCGAGGTTCGGGTAGCGGGACAGGTGGTCGGTGAGGTCCCAGAACGCGCCGGCCTCGGCGTTGCTGACGAAGCCCGGGTCCTTGCCCTGTATCACCATGAGGTGCGGGAGGTCGTCGCCGGCGAGCGTGATGTTGGTGCGGTCCTTGTAGCCGGCGTTGGGCACCCAGTCGATGTCCAGCAAGGTGGCGGCGATCCGCTCCAGCTCCAGCTCGATCGCGTCGTCCCGCTCCGGTGGGGCAGTGCTGAAGAACGGCGCCTGGATCGTGATCGTGTCGGTCTCGGCCACCGGAGCAGCACCCGACGACGAGCACGCCGACAGCGCCACCGCCGCAGCCCCGCCCAGAGCCAGAAGTCTGAAATGTTTCATGGCGAGCCCCTTCGCTCGTCGTTGCGATGGAAGAACGACAGGCACAGAGCCGTGTCGAGGTGGACCCAGGCGCCGATGCTCAGGAACGGCAGCAGGCCGGGCACCGTGGCCGTGATCCCGGCGATCCCGGCCGCGACCACGAGCAGCATGGCCGCGGGCGCCGGGTTGGCCAGCACGAACCGCGACGCCGCCGCGGGGTACGCGGAGAGCGGCAGGTCGTAGTGCACGTACAGCGGGACGAGCACCGCGTACCAGGCCAGGGTGAGCACCGCGGCGAGCAGGACGGCCGCCGCGAGCGCGATGCCCGCGGCATCCTGGGCCGCACCGAAGAGCAGCCAGTTCAGCCAGAGCAGCCCGCCGACGAGACCCGCGGGCAGCAGCAGGACGTTCGCGCGCCCGAACTCGGCCCGCCAGACCCGCCCGAACTCCCGCACCACGGGGACGGTCTCCCCCCGGATCTGGCGGCGCGCGAGCGTGTGGGCCGCGACCGTGGCCGGCGCCGCCCCGAGGAGCACCCCACCCAGCAGGGTGAACCCGATCCAGAGCAGGTTGAGCGCGGCGACCCGGTAGAGCAGGTCGCAGGCGTGATAGGCCCGGATCGTCCAGCTCTCGCCCCGCCCGCCGACCCGACGGGTGCTGTCGACCATCGCCGTCCTCCTGGGAACGTCCTCGTACCCGACCGTGGCCATTGGAAAGCGTATTCAGCGCAGGATGGCTTGGATCGTTTCAAGAGTCAATGGGCGAAGCCGAGGCCCGGCGTTCCGCGCCGGATACCTCCGCCGTGCCCGCCGAACCCATGGAGTCGACATGCTGCCGATGATCGATCTGAGATGCCACTGAACGGCCCTCCCGGGGGCGCCCAGCGTGATCTCGCGACGATCAACCCGGCATGATCCGTCCGAGGTGACAGTGGAACGCCCTGACGAGGGCGCTCAGCGTGATCTCGCAACGATCACCCGCATGATCCATCCGAGCCACCGTGGAACGCCCTGGTGGGGGCGTTCAGGGTGGTCTCGCAGCGATCAAGGCGGCATGATCCGTCCGAGATGCCGTGGAACGCCCTGGTGGGGGCGATCAGCCGCACCTCGCAACGATCACGCCCGCGCCGGGCCCGGGTTTCATGGTCATGTCGACGCCACAGGTGTTCGATCTTGCTCCAACCCCGCTGAGGTCTATCTGATCATGAAAAGGTCGGTTTGGCGGGCCGTCCCCGACCCGGACCTGACGGCGAACCCACACCAGGCGGCGCCTCGTGGGTTCACCCCGGTTGCGTCGACCCCGCCACCTGTCGTGATGGCCGAGTGGGCAGAACTTCCGAATCCCGTGGTTGCGCTGCCGGCCGTCCCCGACGCGGGGGCACGGCTGTTCAGGACGAGACCGTCTCAGCCGGGTGCCTACGCCACTATCCTGTGGTCCCGAACAGTGACCACAGGTGACCACGGACCGAGCGTGCGCGAGTGATCGTCGGCAGCCCCCACGCGAGCCGGTCAGACACGACCTGGTGGCCCTCAACGACATAGTCGGGTTGCCCGCCCTCCCGGACTGCCGAGTTGATCTCAACGCAACGTTCGATGCTCAGTCCTCGGGGATGGATCGGGAGCACAGCCAGTCCCCACGCACTCCACGGGACGGTCTCGTCAACGACGGGCCTGTGCCCGCGTCGGGGACGGCTGGCAGCGCAACCACGGGGTTCGGTAGTTCTGCCAACCCGGCCACGTCCACAGGCGCGAGGTCGAGGCGAACGCGTGGATCACGAGGAAAGCCTGTTGGCGGGGGCTGGGTGCGTGCGCTACGAGTCGGGGACGGCGCGCCCAGGCGACGGTTTCTTGATCAGGTAGAAGCCACGGGTATCGGCAGTGGGAGACCCGTCGTCTTGATCATGCACGGGAAGCCCACAGAGGCCATGATCGGCCGGATCGGGACATGAGCCGCACCTACATATGCGGTTCATGTCCCGATTCCGACGATCACCGGCGGACCAGCGGAGACCGGGCCTGCCGTCGGCAGGGCTGGCTGCGCGCAGCATCGACACGGCCCGCGAGCGCCCAGCCCGCGACGTCCCGTCTCAGCGACTTGATCATGTTCGGACCTACTTGTCTAGGTCGTCGACGAGGGCCTCTCCGCGGAAACCCGGCGCGACCGCACGGCCCGGTACGTGCGGTTGAGGGCGGTCGTCGTCCGGTCGTACGAGCGTTGCGCCACCCCGACGAAGAGGCAGTCGATCACCGCGAGCTGGGCGATCCGGCTGGCCATCGCCCCGGAGCGGAAGGTCGTCTCCCGGGCGGCGGTGGCGAGCACCAGGTCGGCGCAGCCGGTGAGCGGGGAGGGTACGAAGTTGGTGATCCCGATCGTGCGGGCCCCGGACTCCCGGGCGGCGCGCAGGGCGTCCACGGTGTCGATCGTGGAGCCGGTGTGCGAGATGCCGATCGCGACGCAGCCAGGGTCCAGGAGGGCGGCCGAGGTGAGCGCGGCGTGCGGGTCCGGCCACGCGAACGCCAGGAGGCCGATGCGGTGCAGCTTCTGGTGCAGGTCCTGGCCGACGAAGCCGCTCGCCCCGATGCCGTAGACGTCGACCCGGCGCGCCGTCGCCACGGCCTCGACGGCGGCGGCGAGCGCGTCCAGGTCCAGGGTGGCGGCAGTGTCCTGCACGGCGGCGGCGTCGCTGAAGGCGATCTTGGCGACGATGTCGGCGAGCGAGTCGTCGCGATCGATGTCCGGCGAGAGCACCACGCCGTCCCCCGCCGCTTCCCGGCCGGTCTCGTGCGCGAGCGCGAGCCGCAGCTCCGGATAGCCCTGGAAGCCGGCCGACCGGCAGAAGCGCACGACGGTGGCCACCGACGTCGCACAGTGCTGTGCGAGCCGGCCGATCGGCAGCTCCGAGGTGCCGGCGGGGTCCCTCAGCACGGCCTCGGCGACCCGTCGCTGCGCCGGGCGCAGGGACGGCACCACGGCACGGATCCGCACGAGGGCACTCACGCCTCGCAGTATCCAGGGCAGCCGATAATTTGTTACATCCTGATCGACACCTGGGGAAACTCTTGACCCCGGAAGAGGGCCTGTGATCCGGTAAGCGCCAGCAGCGGAGGAGGGCGGCAGAGAATGCATCGTCGGATGGGCGCGGTGGTGATCGCCGGCGCGGTGCTCCTCACCGCCTGCTCCGGGGGCGGCGGCGAGCCGGCCGGAGGGGGCGCGCCGAGCGGCCTCGTGGTCGGCGCGACGTCCGACCCGGACACGCTCTTCCCCTGGAAGGCCACCCAGTTCCAGGCCGTCCACGTGCTCGAACAGCTCTACGGCACCCTCACCGAGCTGGACGCCGACCTCGAGGTGGTGCCGGGGCTCGCCGAGTCCTGGCAGGTCTCGGAGGACGGCCGGACCCTCACGATGGCGCTGCGCCAGGGGGTGACGTTCGCCGACGGAGGCGCGTTCGACTCCGCCGACGTCAAGGCCTCTCTCGACCGCATCCGCGACGAGGCGACGGGCGCCGTGGCGGCCGCGAGTCTCGCCTCCGTCACCGCCGTGGACGCGCCCGACCCGGCCACAGTCGTGCTCACGCTGTCGGGCGCGGACGCGGGCATTCTCGCCGCGCTGGCCTCGGTGAACCTCGCGATGCTGCCCAGCGACGCCACCGAGCAGGCCCTGGGCGAGACCCCCAACGGCACCGGACCGTTCACGCTCACCCAGCGCACGCCGAACCAGTCGATCGCCCTGGCTCCCAACCAGTCGTTCTGGGGTGGGGCGCCGAAGCTCCCGTCGCTGGAGTTCCGGGTGATCCCCGACGAGACGTCGATCGTGTCGGCGATGCAGTCCGGCAACGTCGACTTCGCGGTGTTCGACGACCCGCTCGTGGCGCAGAGCGCCGAGGGGTCCGGCATCACCGTCACCGAGACGCCGCAGCTGTCCTACCACGTGCTGCAGCTCAACGCCCGCCAGTCGCCGCTCGACAACCTCGACGTGCGGCTGGCGATCCAGTGCGCCATCGACCGCCAGCAGGTGCTCGACACGGCGGCGCTGGGCGAGGGGGAGGTGACCGGACCGATCACCTCCCCCGCCTACCGTTCCGACCCGGCCGCGCGCCCGTGCCCGCAGCGGGACGTCGAGGCGGCCAAGCGTCACCTCGCCGCGGCCGGGCACGCCGGCGGCCTGACGCTCTCGACGATCGTGTCGCAGGGCGAGTACGCCACGTCGGTCAACGAGGCCACGAACATCCAGGCCCAGCTCGCCGAGGCCGGCATCACGTTGAACCTGGAGGTGCTGGAGTCCGGCGCGTACGTCGACCGGTGGGTGGCGGCGGACTTCCAGACCGCGGTGGCGCTCAACGGCGGCCGGCCCGACCCGGACGGCATGTACGGGCGGTACTTCACCGGCAGCGGCAACCTCAACAAGGTCGCCGGCTACTCCTCCCCCGCCCTCGACGCGCTGTTCGCGCAGGGCAAGGCCACCGCCGACCCCGAGGCCCGCAAGGCGATCTACCAGCAGGTGTCGGCGGAGCTGGAGAGGGACGCGCCCTGGGTCTGGCTCTTCACCAGCTTCACCTACACCGCCACCGGCGCCGAGGTCGGCGGCTTCAAACCGATGGCCAACGGCTCGCTGAAGTACCTGCGCGAGACGTCCGTCGGCGGGTCATGATCGCTCGTCACCCGCTGGTCCGCCGGGTCCTGGAGGCCCTCGCCACCCTCCTCGGCGTCGCGGTGCTCGTGTTCGTGATGCTCCGGGCGATCCCCGGCGACCAGGTCACCGCCGGCCTCGGCACCGAGGCCGCCGCGCTCACCCCGGCGCAGCGGGCGGCGCTCGAGGCGTACTACGGCCTCGACCAACCGCTGCCCGCCCAGTTCCTGTCCTGGCTCGGCGCCGTGGCCACCGGCAACCTCGGCTCGTCGCAGCGCAGTGGCGAGCCGGTGCTCGGGATGACGGCGGCCGCGCTGCCGATCACGCTCGAGCTCGCGGTGCTGTCGCTCGTCTTCGGGCTGGTCCTCGGGGTCGCGGCCGCCATGCTCTCGGCGTCGCGCCCGAACTCGGCCCGCGACGCTGCCGGGCAGGTGGTGGGACTCGCCGGGCTGTCGGTGCCGGCGTTCCTGCTGGGCTCGGCGCTGCTCGCGCTCTCGGCCCGGTTCCTCGGCTACAACCCGAACGCCGAGCAGTTCGCCCCGCTCACCGTCGATCCGGGCCTGCACCTGCAACAACTGCTCATGCCGGCCCTCGTGCTCGGGTTCGGGCTCGCCGCGCCGATCATGCGGACGGCCCGGTCAGCGCTCCTGGACGTCTGGTCGCAGGACTACGTGCGCACCGCCCGCGGCAAGGGCGTCGGGCCGCGGCGGCTGGCCCTGCGGCACGTGCTGCCCGGCGCGCTCGTCCCCATCGTGACCATGACCGGCCTGCAGTTCGGCTACCTGCTCGGCGGCGCCGTGGTCGTCGAGCAGATCTTCTCGGTGCCCGGGATCGGGCGGCAGGTGCTGCTCGGGATCCAGCAGAAGGAGTACGCCGTCGTGCAGAGCACGGTGCTGGTCATCGCGCTGACGTTCGTGCTGGTCAACCTCGCCACCGACCTGCTGTACCGGGTGATCGACCCGCGGGTCCGGGCATCGTGACTCCTTCTACCCACCCCGCCGGCTCCGCCGGCTTTCCATCCCCCACGCTCGTCGCCCCCGGACGCCGGGGCCTTCCGCGCCGCACCTTCGCCAGCCGCAGCGGCGTGATCGGCGCCGTCCTCGTCGGGTTGGTGGTGCTCGCGGCGCTGGTCGCGCAGCTCGGCCTGCTGCCGTACGACCCGCTCGCCCAGGCGCCCGCCGAACGCCTGGCCGGGCCGTCGGGGACACACTGGTTCGGCACCGACCAGTTCGGTCGCGACGTCTTCGCCCGCTCCGCCGCGGGCGCGGCCGCCTCCCTCCTGATCGCGGTGGTCGCGGTGGCCATCGCCGGGATCATCGGCACCGCGGCCGGGGTGGCGGCCGGCTTCTTCCGCGGCTGGTCGGACCGCTCCGTGCTCGGCGTGACGAACGTGCTGTTCGCCTTCCCGCCGCTGCTCCTCGCACTCGCGCTGGCATCGGCGTTCACCCGCACCTGGCTGACCGTGGCGATCGCCATCGCGGTGGTCTACACCCCGATCTTCGTGCGGGTCGCGCGCGGACCGGTGCTGTCGCTGCGCGAGACCGACTTCGTGCGCGCCACCACCGTGCTCGGGTTCTCCCCGCTGCGCACGCTCGCCCGCCACGTGCTGCCGAACATCGCGCCCATCGTCATCGTGCAGGTCACCCTGTCGCTGTCATGGGCCGTGCTCACCGAGGCATCGCTGTCCTTCCTCGGCCTGGGCACCCCGCCGCCCGCCCCGTCGCTGGGCGCGATGGTGCTGGAGGCCCGGGTGCTGGTGAACGTCGCCTGGTGGACGATGGCCGCCCCCGGCGTGGTGATCGTCGCGCTGGTGGTGGGCCTGAACCTGCTGGGCGACGGCCTCCGGGACGCCCTGGACCCACGAAACGGAGGCACGCGGTGAGCGGCAGCCAGCAAAGTGGCTTTACGGACGTCTCGCGCCAGGAAAGTGGCTTTGCTGACACTCCGGACGGGCTGGGGGCGCTGGAGACCGAGCGCGTCGACCCGCGGTACGCCTCCATCGACCGGGCGAGCGTCGCCGAGCTCGCCACGCTCATGAACGAGGCCGACGCCACCGTGCCCGCGGCCGTGCGGGCGGCACTGCCGCAGATCGTGCCGGCCATCGAAGCGGTGGCGGAGCGCATGCGCGAGGGCGGGCGGCTGCTCTACGTCGGCGCCGGCACGCCGGGCCGGCTGGGGGTGCTGGACGCATCCGAGTGCCCGCCGACGTACAGCACGCCGCCGGAGCTGGTCAGGGGCCTGATCGCGGGCGGGGAGCCGGCGATGTTCGCCGCGCAGGAAGGCGTGGAGGACGACGGGGACGCCGGGCGGGCCGCGATCGCTGCCGAGGAGGTCGGCGGGGCCGACTCGGTCGTCGGGATCACCGCCAGCGGGCGCACCCCGTACGTCCTCGCGGCGATCGCCGAGGCGCGCGAACGGGGCGCGCTCACGGTCGGCGTCTCGTGCAACGCGGGCACGGCGCTCTCGGCCGCGGCGGAACACGCCGTGGAGGTGGTGGTCGGGCCCGAGGTCGTGGCCGGATCCACCCGGCTCAAGGCGGGCACCGCGCAGAAGCTCGTGCTCAACATGTTCTCGACGATCGCGATGGTGCGGCTGGGCAAGACCTACGGCAACCTCATGGTCGACCTGGGCGCCACCAACGCGAAGCTGCGCGAGCGGGCGATCCGGATGGTCCGCACCGTCACCGGCGCCTCCCGCGCGCAGGCCGCGGAGGCCCTGGACGTGTCGGGCATGCGGGTGAACCTCGCGATCCTGCGCCTGGAGCGCGGCCTCGATGCGGCCGAGGCGAGCGCCCGGCTGGCCGTCGCCGGTGGGCGGCTGCGGGACGTGCTGGAGGAGTCGTGAAGGTCCTCGGGCTGATCTCCGGCACATCGCACGACGGCATCGACGCGGCCGTCGTCGAGTTCACGCAGGAGGGCGACGTCCTGCACGGGCACGTCACCGCCGCCGCGAGCACCCCGTACGACCCGGCGCTGCGCGCGCGGATCCGGAATGCGCTGCCCCCGGCCGCGACCACGCTCGCCGAGGTGTGCGCGCTGGACACCCTCGTCGGGCAGGCGTTCGCCGACGCGGCCGCCTCCGCACCCCCGGTCGACGCGGTCTGCTCGCACGGGCAGACCGTCTACCACTGGGTGGACGGAGGTAGGGCGCTCGGCACGCTGCAGATCGGGCAGCCCACCTGGATCGCCGAACGCCTCGGCGTCCCCGTCGTGGCCGACGTCCGGATCCGCGACATCGCGGCGGGCGGGCAGGGCGCCCCGCTCGTCTCCTACCTCGACACGCTCCTGCTCGCCGGCCTGCCCGGCCGGCCGGCCGCGCTGAACCTCGGTGGGATCGCCAACATCACCGTGCCTGCCCACCCCGCCGCCTCGCCGGCTCCCGGCCCGCTCGCGTGGGACACGGGTCCGGCGAACGCGCTGCTCGACGCCGCCGTGCTCCGCACCGTCGCGCACCCCGCCGGATACGACGTCGACGGCGAGCTCGCCGCCCGCGGACGCGTCGACACCGACCTGCTGGCCGAGCTGCTCGCCGAGCCGTACTACCGGCTGCCGCCGCCCAAGAGCACCGGGAAGGAGCTGTTCCACGACGGCTACCTCGATCCCGTCCTCGACACCGGGATCGAGCCGCCCGACCTGGTCGCCACGCTGACCGCGCTCACCGCCCGCACGGTGGCGGACGCGGTGCGCGGCGCGGCCGTCGACACGCTGGTCGTCTCCGGTGGCGGCGCGGCCAACCCGACCCTGCTCGGCATGCTCGCCGCGGAGATACCCGGTGTGCGGATCGTGCCGTCGGCCGAGCTGGGTGCACCGCGGGACGCGAAGGAGGCGATCGCGTTCGCCCTCATCGGCTGGCAGACGCTGCACGGCCTGCCCGCCACGCTGCCGAGCGCCACCGGTGCGAGCGGCGCCCGGGTGCTGGGCGCCATCGTCCCGGGCGCCGGCCCACTGCGGCTCCCCCAGCCCGCGACCGCGCCGTCGGCACTGCGCCTGACGCTCGCCGAGGACGTGGAATGACCGCGCCCGTGCTGGAGGTCCGCGACCTCGCCGTCGCCACGGGCGGGCGGCGGCCGGTCGAGATCGTGCACGGCGTCGACCTCGTGCTGCGCCACGGCGAGACCGTCGGGGTGGTCGGGGAGAGCGGCTCGGGCAAGTCGGTGACGATGCTGGCGCTGATGCGGCTGCTCGGCGACCCGCTGCGGATCACCCGCGGCAGCGTGCGGTTCCAGGGCCGCGATCTCGCCACGCTGGGCGAGCCGGACATGCGTGCGCTGCGCGGGCGCGAGATCGCGATGGTCTACCAGGACCCGATGACCTCGCTGCACCCGTTGCTGCGGGTGGGCGACCAGGTCGCCGAGGTCCTGCGCGTGCACGGCGTCGATGCGGACGCGGCGCGCAAGCGCACCCTCGAACTGTTCGCGCGCGTCGGCATCCCGGACCCCACCCGCACCGTGCGGGCCTACCCGCACGAGTTCTCGGGCGGGATGCGCCAGCGCGTCGTCATCGCGATGGCGCTCGCGCTCCGGCCCACCCTGCTGATCGCCGACGAGCCGACCACCGCGCTCGACGTCACCATCCAGCAGCAGATCCTGGGGCTCGTCGCCGAGCTGCAGCGCGAGCTGGGCATGACGACGATCTGGGTCACCCACGACCTGGGTGTGGTCGCCCGCCTCGTGGAGCGGGTCGTCGTCATGTACGGCGGGCACGTCGTCGAGGACGCGCCCGTGCGCGAGCTCTTCGCGGCGCCGCAGCACCCCTACACCGCGCGGCTGCTCGCGTCGCTGCCCAACCCGGCCGACGACAGCCGGCCGCCGCTCGCGCAGATCCCGGGCCGGCCGCCGCTGCCGACCGAGCGCGTCGACGGGTGCGCGTTCCGGCCGCGCTGCCCGCAGGCCCGCGACGTCTGTGCGGAGCCGCCGCGGCTCCTGGAGCGCGGTGCCGGCCGGGCGGCCTGCTGGGTACCGACGCAGGAGTGGACCTGATGCTGGAGGCCGTCGACCTGGTCAAACGGTTCCCGGTCCGCGGGACCGACGCGGTGGTGCACGCGCTGAACGGCGTCTCGCTCGCCCTCGCGCCGGGCGAGACGCTCGGCATCGTCGGCGAGTCCGGCTGCGGCAAGTCGACGCTGGCCAAGGTGCTGGTGCGGCTGGAGGACCCGACGCAGGGCCGGGTGCTGCTCGACGGCGTCGACCTGACGGCGCTGCGCGGCAGGCGGCTGCGGGCGCACCGGCGACACATCCAGATGGTGTTCCAGGACCCGTTCTCCTCGCTGGACCCGCGCCAGCCGGTGGGCGCCGCCCTCGACGAGGTGCTCACCGTGCACGGCCTGCGCCGGCCGGGCCGGGTGGAGCAGCTCCTGGACCTCGTCGGGCTCCCCGCGGAGTTCGCGCAGCGGCTGCCGCACGAGATGTCGGGTGGGCAACGCCAGCGGGTCGGGATCGCCCGCGCCCTCGCACCCGAGCCGCGGGTGCTGCTCCTGGACGAGCCGGTGTCCGCGCTCGACGTGTCGGTGCGGGCCGAGGTGATGAACCTGCTGGCGCACCTGCGGACCGAGCTGGCTCTCGCGTACCTGTTCATCAGCCACGACATGGCGATGGTGCGCCAGATCAGCGACCGCGTCGCCGTCATGTACTTCGGCCGGATCGTCGAGGAGGGCGGCTGGCGCGAGGTGCTCGCCGACCCGCTGCACCCCTACACGGCCGGCCTGCGCGCCGCCGTACCCGTCCCGGACCCGACGATCGCCCAGCCGCTCGCGCCGACCGTCGAGGGCGAGGTGCCCGACCCCGTCCACCCACCCGCCGGATGCCCGTTCCATCCTCGCTGCCCGCACACCGAGGACGTCTGCCGCGCCGAGCTGCCCCGGCTGACGGAGATCCGACCCGGCCACCGGGCCGCCTGCCACATCGCCGCCCGCACGCATGATCATCGGGTCGGTAGCACTGCTGGTGATCACCGCTCGTGAGGTCGCTCCAGGAGGTCGTCGATGTGCTCGTGGCCTCGGACGGCGCCCCACCGGGGGCCTGCCTCGCCGTGCGGGCACCGGGCATCGACGCGCTCGCCGTCACCGGGCATCGGCAGGTGCTCGGGGTCCCCGACCCGCTGCCCCTGACCGCGGCCACCAGCCACGACCTGGCGTCGGTCACCAAGGCGTTCACGACGACGGCCCTCGTCGCCCTCGGCGTCGACCGCTCCGACCCGGTGCGCCGCTACCTGCCCGAAGCTCCCCCGGTCTCGGTCGAGGACCTGCTGCTGCACCGGGGCGGGCTGTGGGAGTGGTGGCCGACGTACTGCGACGTCACCGGCCCCGACGAGGGCGCCCGGCTCGCGCGGCGGCTGCCACAGCGCTACGCCCCCGGCAGCGGGCGGCACTACTCGGACATCGGGTTCATGCTGCTCGGCCAGGTGGTCGAGGTGGCGGCCGGCGCCCGGCTGCCGGACGCCCTGCAGGCGCTGGTGCTCGGCCCGGCCCACCTGGCGCAGACCGCGTACGGCACGCCAGTGACGCCGGAGGTCGCGGCCGGCGGCGCCGGTGACGCCATCGAGCGGCGGATGCTCGACACCGGCGCGCCCTACCCGGTGCCCCGCTCCGCCGCCGACTTCGCCGGCTGGCGCCAGCAGGTGATCGCCGGCGAGGTGGCCGACGGCAACGCCTTCCACACCTTCCGCGGGGTGTCCGGGCACGCCGGGCTGTTCTCGACCGTCGAGGACCTGCTCCGGCTCGGCACGGCGCTCTGCGCCTCGGCGGACGGCGACGGACCATGGCCCGGCCTCGCCGCCTACCTCGCGGCCGGACCCGATCCCGGCCAGTGCCGCGGATTCCGCTCGTGGCCCACGACGGTGGGCGGCTGCACGACCACCGCGTACGGGCACCCGGGGTTCACCGGCACCACCCTGGCGATTCTGCCGGAGCACCGGGCGAGCGTCGTGCTCGCCACCAACCGGCTGCAGGTGAGCGGCGAGCCGATGCCGAACGAGGAGATGTGGGCACCGGCCCTGCACGCCGCGCACCAGCAGCTGCACGATCCGGCAGAGCACCCGCCGCGGCCGTAACCGGGCCGCGCGCGCAGTGCGGCCTTCGCAGGGTCCGGGGGCCCTGCGAGGACCCCACCCGGCGCGCGGTACGTGTCAGGAGTCGAAGTCGACCGTCACCGTCGCTGTCTTGGGGCGGGACTGGCACGTCAGGACGAACCCGGCCTCGACCTCGTCGTCCTCCAGGGCGAAGTTGCGCCGCATGGTCACCTCGCCCGCCGTGACCTTCGCCCGGCAGGTGCCGCAGACGCCGCCCTTGCAGGCGAAGGGCAGGTCGCCCCGGACGTGCTGCGCGCCGTCGAGCAGGCTCTCCGCGCGCGGAAGGGTCATCGTCGTCGTCCGGCCGTTCAGCACGACCGTGACCTCGCTGGTGGCACCCTCGACGGCCGGGTCGGGCCGGTGCAGCTCGGGGGGCGGCTCGTCGACGTAGAACAGCTCGCGGTGCACCCGCTTCCGGTCCACGCCGAAGCCGGTGAGCACCTCGACGGCCGACTCGGTCATGCCGAGCGGCCCGCAGAGCCACCAGTGGTCCACGTCGGCGACGTCGACGAGGGCACCCAGGAGCAGGCGCAGCTTCGCGGTGTCGAGGCGGCCGGTGAAGATCTCGGCCTCCATCGGCTCCCGGGACAGCACGTGCAGCAGGTGCAGCCGCGGGCCGTGGGCGTTCTTCAGGTCGGCGAGCTCCTCGGTGAACATCACCGTGTCGGTGCGCCGGTTGCCGTAGAGCAGCGTGACGCGGGTGTCCGGGTTCGCGGCCAGCACCGACGCGGCGATGGACAGCACCGGCGTGATCCCCGAGCCGGCCGCGACGAGCCCGTGATGGGCCGCGGCCCCGAGGTCCGGCGTGAACGAGCCCGCGGGCGGGGCCACCTCGATCTCGTCGCCCGGGGCCGCCCGCTCCACCAGCCATTCCGAGAACAGACCGGTGTCGACCCGCCGCACCCCCACCTTCGGCAGCGCCCCGGCCGGGGCGCAGATCGAGTACGACCGCCGCTCCTCCCGCCCGTCGCGGTGCAGCCGCAGCGTGAGGTACTGCCCCGGCCGGAACGCGAAGACGTCCTGCAGGTGGGCGGGCACGTCGAACGTCACGGCGACGGCGTCGTCGCACAGCCGCTCGACGTCGGCCACCCGCAGCCGGTGGAAGCCGGTGGTGCGCGGGGTGGGCACCTCCGTCTGCGGTGCCGCCATCAGAGCTCCTTCATGTGCTCGAACGGCTCCCGGCAGGCCGTGCAGCGCCGCAGCGCGGTGCACGACGTGGGGCCGAACCGGGAGAACTCCTCGGTGGCGGACGAACCGCAGCACGGGCAGCGGACCACCGCGGCCGGCGCCGCGAGCGTCAACGGCACCGGCCCGGCGCGGCGCGGCCCCACCCGCTCCGGCGGCGCGATGCCGTGCTCGGCCAGCTTGCGACGACCCTCCTGGGAGATCCAGTCGGTGCTCCACGGCGGCGAGAGCACCGTGCGCACCTCCACGCGGACGTAACCGGCTGTGGTGAGGCACGCACGCAGGTCGTCGCGCATCACCTCCAGCGCGGGGCAGCCGGAGTAGGTGGGGGTGATCGTCACCGTGACGGCGTCCCCGTCGGCCTCGACGCCGCGGACGACGCCGAGCTCGTCGAGGGTGAGCATCGGCATCTCGGGGTCGACCACCTCGGCGACGACGGCGCGCGCATCCGGACGGCCGCCGCCGGGACGTGCGCCGGCGCGAGTGCGGGTCACCACGTCGCCCCCGGGTGCTGCCGGGCGAGGCTCTGCATCTCGGCGAGCACCTGCCCCAGGTACTCGGTGTGCAGGCCCTGCCGGCCACCGCGGCCGCCGATCGGGCCGGCGGGCGGGACCGTCGGGCGGGTGAGGGTGGCGCGGGCGAGCACCTCGTCGAGCACGGCGTCGACCTCCTCGCGCGTCTGCGCCGGGTCCACCGCCACCTCGGCCCCGGCGAGCCGGCGCTCCACGTCGGACGTGCGGTACAGCTCCTCGACGTGCGGCCACACCGCGTCGAGGGCAGCCTGCATCCGCCGACGCGACTCGGGGGTGCCGTCGCCGAGCCGCAACGTCCAGCGGGCGGCGTGGTCGCGGTGGTAGGTCAGCTCCTTGACACCCTTGCCGGCCACAGCCGCGACCACCGGGTCGCGGGAGCCCAGCAGCCGCTGCAGCAGCGCGAGCCGCCACGTCGAGAACAGCAGGAGCCGGGCGATCGCGCCGGCGAAGTCACGCTCGTCGGGCAGCTCGGCGAGCGCGACGTTGCGGAACTCCGGCTCGGCGCGCAGGTAGGCGAGCGCGTCCTCGTCGCGCCCTTTCCGCTCGACGTGGCCGGCGCGGGCGAGCAGCACCCGGGCCTGACCGAGCAGGTCGAGCGCGATGTTGGCGAGCGCGACCTCCTCCTCCAGCTCCGGGGCGTTCGTCACCCACTCCGTGAGCCGGTGGCTGCAGATCAGCGCGTCGTCGCCGAGCATGAGGCAGTAGTCGGCGAGGTCGGCCGGATCGACACCGTCCGGCACCGGCGACGTGATCTCGGCCTGGACGTCCTCCACCCCGGTGCCGAACGCCCAGCGCGGGTCGTCCTGGTCCAGCGTCTCGACCAGCGACTGGTAGGCGTTGGTCGCGTCATGGTCGGTGTTCACAGGTGCGGCACGTCCTCGGGGATCGCGTAGAACGTCGGGTGCCGGTAGACCTTGTCGCCCGACGGCGCGAAGAACGGGTCCTTCTCGTCCGGGCTCGACGCGGTGATGTCGGACGCCTGCACCACCCAGATCGACACGCCCTCGTTGCGGCGGGTGTAGAGATCGCGGGCGTTGTGCAGGGCCATCTCGGCGTCGGCGGCGTGCAGCGAGCCGACGTGCACGTGGTTGAGACCCCGCTTGCCACGCACGAACACCTCGTACAGCGGCCAGCCGCGCCGCGGGGTGCCGCTGCCGGCGTCCACCCCCTGCGTGGGGACGGCGCCGTGCCCGCCCTCCGCGGTGTAGTCGCCGTTCACGCGGCCACCTCCGCCGCGCGCCGCGCCTGCTTCTCCGCGTACGCCTGCGCGGCCTCGCGCACCCAGGCCCCCTCCTCGTGGGCGCGGCGGCGCTGCGCGAGCCGCTGGGCGTTGCACGGCCCGGAGCCGGAGATCACGGCCTTGAGCTCGGCCCAGTCCGGCTCGCTGAAGTCGTGGTGGCCGCGCTCGGCGTTCCAGCGCAGACCCGGGTCGGGCAGCGTGACGCCGAGCGCCTCGGCCTGCGGCACCGTCATGTCGACGAAGCGCTGGCGCAGCTCGTCGTTGGTGTGCCGCTTGATGCCCCACGCCATCGACTGCTGCGTGTTGGGCGAGTCGCCGTCGGGCGGGCCGAACATCATCAGCGACGGCCACCAGAACCGATTCGTCGACTCCTGCACCATCTCCCGCTGCGCGTCGGTGCCGTTCACCATCGCGAGCAGCAGCTCGTAGCCCTGCCGCTGGTGGAACGACTCCTCCTTGCAGATCCGCACCATCGCCCGGGCGTACGGACCGTACGAGCAGCGGCACAGCGGCACCTGGTTGCAGATCGCGGCCCCGTCGACGAGCCAGCCGATCACGCCGACGTCGGCGTAGGACAGCGTGGGGTAGTTGAAGATCGACGAGTACTTCTGCCTGTTCGCGATGAGCTTCTCGGTAAGCTCCTCGCGGTCGACGCCGAGCGTCTCCGCGGCGGCGTAGAGGTACATGCCGTGGCCGGCTTCGTCCTGCACCTTGGCCAGCAGGATCGCCTTGCGCCGCAGGCTGGGGGCACGCCGGATCCAGTTGCCCTCCGGCTGCATGCCGATGATCTCCGAGTGGGCGTGCTGGGCGATCTGGCGGACCAGCGTGCGCCGGTACGCCTCGGGCATCCAGTCCCGCGGCTCGATCCGCTGGTCGCCGGCGATCGTCGCGTCGAAGTGCGCGGCCAGTGCGGTCTCGTCCATGCGCGGCCTCCGTACCGAATGTTCGTTCGGTTCATGGTGACGCACGAGGGCCGAGCGCGCAAGCGACAGCACCCCCACCCACGCACCCCGTCTCCGCTCCCGCGACCCGTCGACGGGTGGCGTCAGCCGAAACGAGTAGCGCCGGCCGAAAGGAGGTGCGCGGCTCCGGGCCCCGAGAGCGGGTGCGTCAGCCGGGACCGGGGCGTCGGCCGGCCGGAGGACGCCGGCGGCCTATGGCGGCGTGTCGACGATCTTCCAGTAGGAGTCCTTGCGGACGACCTTGCCGGCGCGGAACTCCCAGTGGTCACACCCCCGCACGCACACCTTCCGGCCATCGGGCGTCGTGCCGGTGAGTAGCCATTCCGAGACACCGAAGTCGCCGCTGACCCAGTGCCGCCCATCGCCGTAGTGGACGTCGGGCAGGCCCTCGAAGCGGGTGGCCAGGGCCGCGCGCACCGCCGCCTTGCCGGCGGCGCGCTGACCCCAGGGTTCGGGACCCTTGGGCATGTCGAGCGAGCAGTCCTCGGCGAAGAACTCCATGATCGCATCCAGATCGTGCGCGTTGAACGCGTTCGTGATCGCCGTCAGCGTCTCGACCGATGCCCCGCCCCGATCAGCCATCGCCGGCCTCCTGCACTGGTGCGGCTCACGTGAGGGTGATTGTCCACACCCCGGCGGCCGCGTCCAGGGCGCGCGACGTCAACGGTCCGCCGCGGGGAGGATGCCCTCGAAGGCCGCGCGCGCGACCACGTCCGGCAGGTGGCTGGGGTCGCGGTCGGGGCGAGCCCACTCGACCACGGAGTTCACGAGGCCGGACAGCAGCCGCGCCGCGAGCGCGGGCTCGATCCCGTTCCGCAGCTCCCCCGCCTCGACGGCGTCCCGGACCAGCGCCGCGACGCGCGCATCGAACTCGCGGCGGCGTTCGAGGGCCCACCGCTCCGACTCGGTGTTGCCGCGCACCCGCAGCAGCACGGTGACGTAGGGCAGCTCCGCCACGAGGACGGCGACCTGGCCGCGGACGATGTGGTGCAGCCGCTCCAGCGGCGTGCCGGTACGGGCCCCGTCGGAGTCGAGGATCGCGAACAGCCCGTCCAGCGCCCGTTCCAGCGCCGCCCGCAGCAGCGCCTCCTTGCCGCTGAAGTGGTGGTAGAACGACGACTTCGTGATTCCCGCGGCACGGGAGAGATCCTCCATGGAGGTGGCGTCGTAGCCGCGGGTGAGGAACTCCCCCACCGCCACCTCGAGCAGTGATCCCGGGCCGTGGCTCGGCCGCCGCACCCGCCCCCCGGTCTGGGTGCTCACGTCGGTCACCGGCCCTCGAACGTCGGGCGCCGCTTCTCCAGGAAGGCGGCCACCGCCTGCACGTGGTCGTCCGTGGCGGCGAGCCGGCCCTGCGCGGCGGCCTCCGCGGCGAGCACGTCCTCGAGCGGCGCCACCGCCCCCTGCCGCACCGCCCGCCGGACCTCCGCGTAGGCCCGGGTCGGCCCGGCCGCGAGCCGCCGCGCCAGCTCCACCGCGTTCGCGAGCACCTCGTCGGCCGGCACGACCGTGCGCACCAGACCCCAGGCCTGCGCGTCCTCCGCGGTGAAGCTCTCGCCGAGGAGCAGCAGCTCGAGCGCCCGCGAGACGCCGACCGCGTGGGCGAGGCTCGCCGAGAGGCCGGAGTCGGCCGAGAGCCCGATCCCGGTGAACGCGGTGGAGAACGACGCCCCGGCCGCGGCGACGCGCAGGTCGCAGGCGAGCGCGAAGCCGAGGCCTGCCCCGACGCACGGCCCGTTGATCGCGGCGACCACGGGGAACGGCAGGTCGGTGAGACCGCGGACGATCGGGTTGTAGTGCTCGGCGACGGTGTCGAGCGCGGTGGCCGGGTTCCGGCGCAGCGCCTCGGCGTGCTCGCCCAGGTCCTGCCCGACGCAGAACGCCTTGCCCGCGCCGGTGAGCACCAGCGCACGCACGTCCTCGGTGGCGGCAAGCTCCCCGAGCGCGCCGAGAAGCGCGTTCTTGAGCTCTACGGTGAGGGCGTTGTAGCGCGCGGGGCGCGCCAAGGTGAGCACGGCGACGGCGCCGTCGCGCGCGACGTCCACGGCCGGATCGACGGTCATCGCGCCAGCGTAACTGCCGACCGAACGATCGGTCGCCCCCGAGACTCCCGATCCCGTTCGGGCGCGCAGCCTCTGTGACGCCCGGCGCGTTGGTGCTAGCGTCGCCGAACGAACGGTCGGTTGAGTGACACCAACGGAGGCCTGCCGATGGCGCCCGCCCTGCGTAGCTACGTGACCGGCGGCTGGCACCGCCCGACCGAGGAGGGCCGGCCGCTGCACGACGCGGTGACCGGCGCGGAGGTCGCGCGCATCTCCTCGGCCGGGGTCGACTTCGCCGCCGCACTCGAGCACGGCAGGCGTGTCGGCGGGCCGGCGCTGCGGGGGCTGACCTTCCACCAGCGCGCGGCCCTGCTCAAGGCGCTCGGCCAGCACCTGCGCGAGCACCGTGACCGGCTCTACGCCGTCTCGGCGCAGACCGGCGCCACCCTCGGCGACTCCAGGTTCGACGTCGACGGCGGCATCGGCGTACTTCTCGCGTACGCGTCGAAGGGCCGCCGGGAGCTGCCCAACGACACGTTCCACGTCGACGGCGCCGTCGAGCCGCTCGGCCGTGGCGGCACGTTCGTCGGCCAGCACATCTGCACCCCACTGCACGGCGTCGCGGTGCAGATCAACGCGTTCAACTTCCCGGTGTGGGGGCCCCTGGAGAAGTTCGCGCCCGCGTTCCTCGCCGGCGTGCCCTCGCTGATCAAGCCGGCCAGCCCCACCGCGTTCCTCACCGCCGAGCTGGTGGAGCTGATCGTGGAGTCCGGGCTGCTGCCGGAGGGCTCGCTGCAGTTCGTGGCGGGCAGCGCCGGCAACGTCCTCGACCACCTCACCGAGCAGGACCTCGTCTCGTTCACCGGTTCGGCGTCCACGGCGGCGAAGCTGCGCACGCACCCCACCGTCGTGCAGCGCGCCGTGCGGTTCACCGCCGAGGCCGACTCGCTCAACCTCTCGGTGCTCGGCCCCGACGCGGCGCCGGGCACACCCGGGTTCGACCTGTACGTGAAGGGCCTCGTCGCCGAGATGACCGTCAAGGCGGGCCAGAAGTGCACCGCGATCCGGCGGGCGTTCGTGCCGGAGCAGCACGTCGACGCCGTGGTCGAGGCGGTGTCGGCGCGGCTCGCGCGCACGACGGTCGGCAACCCGGCCAGCGAAGGCGTCCGGATGGGCGCGCTCGCGAGCCTGGAGCAGCGCGAGGAGGTGCGCCGCAGCGTCAAGGCGCTCGCCGACGCCGGGCGGATCGTCTTCGGCGACCCGGAGAAGGTCGACGTGGTCGACGCCGACGCGGAGCGCGGCGCGTTCGTCTCCCCGATCCTGCTGGTCGCCGACCCGGACCGCGCCGAGCCGCACGAGGTGGAGGCGTTCGGCCCGGTCTCGACGGTCATGCCCTACCGCGACACCGCGCACGTGATCGAGCTGGCCGCCCGCGGGCAGGGCAGCCTCGCCGGTTCGGTCGTCAGCGCGGACACCGCGTTCGTCCGCGAGGTGGTGCTCGGCGTCGCCCCCTGGCACGGGCGACTGCTCGTGCTGAACGAGGTGGACGCGAAGGAGTCGACGGGGCACGGCTCGCCGCTCCCGGCGCTGGTGCACGGCGGCCCCGGCCGCGCGGGCGGCGGCGAGGAGATGGGTGGCATCCGCGGCGTGCTGCACCACATGCAGCGCACGGCGGTGCAGGCCGACCCGGACACGCTCACCGCGATCACCGGCCGCTGGGTGCCGGGTTCGCGGCGCACGGAGAGCGACGTGCACCCGTTCCGCAAGCACCTCGAGGAGCTGCGCCCCGGCGACACGATCGTCGCCGGACCCCGCCGGGTCACGCAGGAGGACGTGGAGCACTTCGCCGAGTTCACCGGCGACACCTTCTACGCCCACATGGACGCCGAGGCCGCTGCGGCGAACCCGCTCTTCGGTGAGCGCGTGGCCCACGGCTACCTGGTGGTGTCGCTCGCCGCGGGCCTGTTCGTCGACCCCGAACCCGGTCCCGTGCTGGCCAACTTCGGCGTCGACAGCCTGCGGTTCCTCACGCCCGTGAAGTTCGACGACGAGCTGACGGTGACCCTCACCTGCAAGCAGCTCACGCCGCGCGACACGGCCGCGTACGGCGAGGTGCGCTGGGACGCCGACGTCACGCGCCAGGACGGCGAGTCCGTCGCCCGCTACGACGTGCTCACTCTGGTGGCGAAGCAGGAGGGGTAGCGATGACCACGATCGATCGCCGGCTGGGTGATCCGCCGCCCACCGAGCTGCTGGACCCGGCCGAGCGCATGTCCGTGGACCAGCTGCGGGCGCTGCAGCTCGAACGGCTGCAGTGGACCCTGCGGCACGCGTACGACAACGTGCCGTTCTACCGGTCGAGCTTCGACGCCGCCGGGGTGCATCCCGGCGACTGCAAGGAGCTGGCCGACCTCGCGAGGTTCCCCACCACGTCCAAGGCCGACCTGCGCGACAACTACCCGTTCGGCATGTTCGCCGTGCGCCACGACCAGGTGCGGCGCATCCACGCCTCGTCCGGCACCACGGGCAAGCCCACGGTGGTCGGCTACACCGAGCGCGACATCGACACCTGGGCCGCCCTGATGGCCCGCTCGATCCGCGCGGCGGGCGGGCGCCGCGGGCACAAGGTGCACGTCGCCTACGGGTACGGCCTGTTCACCGGCGGTCTGGGCGCGCACTACGGGGCGGAGAAGCTGGGGGCCACGGTCATCCCGGTGTCCGGCGGCATGACCCCCCGGCAGGTCCAGCTGATCCAGGACTTCCGGCCCGAGATCATCATGGTCACGCCGTCCTACATGCTGACGATCATCGACGAGTTCGAGAAGCAGGGCATCGACCCGGCGTCGTCGTCGCTGCAGGTCGGGATCTTCGGCGCGGAGCCGTGGACCGAGCAGATGCGCGTCGAGATCGAGAACCGCACGGACATGCACGCGGTCGACATCTACGGGCTGTCCGAGGTGATGGGCCCCGGGGTCTCGCAGGAGTGCGTGGAGACCAAGGACGGCCTGCACATCTGGGAGGACCACTTCTACCCCGAGGTGATCGACCCCCTGGACGCCGTCCCGATCCGCGACGGCGAGGAGGGCGAGCTGCTGTTCACCTCGCTCACCAAGGAGGCGCTGCCGATCATCCGCTACCGCACGCGCGATCTCACCCGGCTCCTCCCCGGCACCGCGCGGCCGGGGATGCGCCGGATGCAGAAGATCACCGGCCGGAGCGACGACATGATCATCCTGCGGGGTGTGAACGTCTTCCCCACCCAGATCGAGGAGGTCGTGCTGCGCACCGCGGGTTTCGCACCGCACTTCCAGCTCGTGCTCACCACCGAGGGGCGCCTCGACGCGCTGACCGTCCGCGTCGAGGCCCGGCCGGACTGCCCGGCCGACCGCCGGATCGCGGCGAACGCGGAGCTGGTCAAGGCCGTCAAGGACCAGGTCGGGGTCACCGTGGCGTGCGAGGTGGTGGACCCGGAGACCCTCGAACGGTCGGTGGGCAAGCTGCAGCGGCTCAAGGACCAGCGCCTGCGGTGACGTGCGTCCCGGTGGACGCCGGGACGGCCATGGCGCCCCCGGAACAGACCGCGGATCCGACCCGTTATCCTGGACAGGTCGTTCAGTTTCGTGCCCGTGTTCGCACGCCCGCAGGAACAGTCGGTGATCACCGCGCCGCGTCACAAGGACGTTGGTGGGGCCATCGTGGCCGACCGGTACCCGCACAGTGCGGGACCACTAGACCTGCGAGGAGCAGATCCATGGCACAGGGAACCGTGAAGTGGTTCAACGGCGAGAAGGGCTTCGGCTTCATCAGCCAGGACGGCGGCGGCGCTGACGTCTTCGTGCACTACTCCGAGATCGACGCCGGCGGCTTCCGCAGCCTCGACGAGGGGCAGCGCGTGGAGTTCACGATCGGCCAGGGCGCCAAGGGCCCGCAGGCCACCGGCGTTCGCGTCATCTGATCCACCGCTCGGTCCAGGAGCCCGTCTCCCCCTGTGGGAGGCGGGCTCCTGCCGTTCGTCCCCACCTGATCGGATGTGCCGGCCCGCCACCCGGCCGCCGGCCCGTGGAACGAGATCGACCCCGGGTAATCTCGCGTTCCGCCCGGCCCATTCGCCTGCGATCTCACCGAGCCATGGAGCCGCCACCGTGAACAACGACGATGAGCGCATCGCCCTGTTCCTCGACTACGAGAACCTGGCGATCGGGGCGCGCGACGGTCTCGGAGTGGCCCCGTTCGACTTCGGGCCGGTGGCCGACGCGCTCGCCGAACGCGGCCGCGTGGTGGCCCGCCGGGCCTACGCCGACTGGTCCGCCTTCGACGAGGACCGCAGGCTCCTCGCGCGGGCACAGGTGGAGCTCATCGAGATCCCGCAACGCATCGGCGGCTCCCGGAAGAACGCCGCCGACATCAAGATGGCGGTCGACGCGATCGAGCTCGCGTTCGCGCGCGGGTTCATCACCACGTTCGCGATCGGCACCGGCGACTCCGACTTCACCCCGCTGGTCCACAAGCTGCGGGAGCTGGACAAACGGGTGATCGGGATCGGCGTGCAGTCCTCCACCTCGGCGCTGCTGCCGCCGGCGTGCGACGAGTTCCTGTTCTACGACCGCCTCCCCGGTGTCGAGGCAGGACAGCCGATCCGGCGCGGCCGCGCCCGCCCCCGCTCGCAGCCGCCCACCACCCCGGCGCCTGCCCCGGCCGAGGAGCCGGCACCGGCCCCGGCCGAGGACCCGGCGCCGTCCGACGACGACAGCGACCCCGGGCCGCTCATCACCCGCACCCTCGCCGGCCTGCAACGCCACGCCGACGGGCCGGTGCTCGCCTCCCGCCTCAAGCGGGCCATCCTGCGCAAGGACCCCACCTTCGACGAGGCCGACCACGGGTACCGCGGGTTCGGCGAGCTGCTGCGCCACCTGGAGAGCGAGCGCGTCCTCGAGCTGCGCGCCGGCTCGGCGCAGGGCGACCCCGAGGTGACCATCCCCGAGGACGGATCGGCCGACCACGACGCCTTCGCGCTCCTCGTCGACGTGGTCCGGCAGCTCCAGGCATCGGGGTCGCGACCCCAGCTCAGCGGGCTCAAGGACCAGCTGCGCAAGCGGCGCCCCGACTTCAGCGAGAAGCGCTACGGCTTCAACACCTTCCTGTCCTTCGCCAAGGCCGCCCGCACCCGCAACCTGATCGGCATGGAGTGGGACGGCGACACGAGTGACTACCTCCTCAACGTTCCGGGCTGACGTTTCCCGGCCTCACATTCCCGGGATGACGGGTTCGCTGTATCAGCGGCGGCCGTGCGACCTCAGATGAGCAACGTCCGAGGGAGGCACGCACGGTGGAACCGCGTCCGCCACATCGACGCTCCGAGATGGGCAGCTGTCACCGATGCCCGTCGTGGCTCGCTCGGGTTCTCCTGGTCACCGGTCCGTGAGGAGAGGAGAGCCAGGGCGGCGCCGGCATCCTGTTCGGCGCGCTGGCACACGGGATCCCGCAGCTCGTGCTGCCGCAGGGGGCCGACCAGTTCGGCAACGCCGACGCCTGCCGCGGCGCCGGCGCCGCGCTGGTGCTGACCGGCGCGGAGGTGACGCCCGGCGCGGTCGCGGGGGCCGCGATCCGGCTGCTCGGCGACCCCGGTTTCACCGTCGCGGCCCGGCGGGTGCGGGCCGAGATCGAGGCGATGCCGTCGGCGGACGCGGTGATCGGGGCGATCACGGCCGGCTGAACGCGGCACCCCTACAACGGGACCTCGGTCCCGATGCCCCGCTCGCGCGCCGCCCGCAGCACCAGCGACGCCGCGGCCGCGTCCTGCACGGCGACGCCCACCGACTTGTAGAGCGTGATCTGATCGTCCGCGGTGCGTCCCTGCCGGGTGCCGTCCACCAGCTCGCCCAGCTCGGCGTGCAGGTGGTCCTCGCCGATCACGCCGTCACGGACGGGTTCGAGCAGGTCGACGGTGCCCGCGGGGAACGGCGCCAGGGCGGCGCGGCGCGTCTCGACGCAGACCAGCGCGTCGGCCACGGTGGCGTCGTCGAGCTCGCGGCCGACCGCGCGCACGGATGTGACGTGCACGCCCGGTGTGAGCCACGAGAGCCGGACCGCGGGGTCGCCCTCGGCGGTGGTGCCGCAGGCGATGTCGGCGCCGTCGAGCGCGCCGGCGTAGTCGGCGGCGCCGCGCGCGGGTACGCCGAGCTCGGCGGCCAGCTCCGCGGCGAGGGTTGCCGCCCGCGCGGCGTCGCGCCCCGCCACCCGGATCTCGCGGATCGGGCGGACGCGGCACATCGCCCGCGCGTGCGAGCGCGCCTGCACGCCGGTGCCGAGGATCGCGAGCACCCCGGCGTCAGGACGGGCGAGCAGCCGCGCCGAGAGCGCCGAGGCCGCGCCGGTGCGCACCGCGGTGATCACGTTGCCGTCCAGCAGCGCGGCCGGGCGGCCGGTGTCCGGGTCGCAGGTGACGATCACGGCCTGGTGCGTGGGCAGGGCGGTGCCGGCGTTGCGGTGGTAGAGCGTCACCAGCTTGGTCACCAGCACGCCGGCCGACGGGGCGTAACCCGGCATCGCGGCCATCAGCCCCTCGTGCTCGGGCACGAACGCCGCGATCCGGTCGGGCACCGACGCCCGCCCGGCGCTCAGGTCCGACATGGCCGCCGCCACGGCGTCGATCAGCTCGTCGAGGTCGAGCAGGGCCTCCACCTGCGCACCGGTGAGCACGAGCACCGCACACCTCCCTTTCCCGTGGGGAACAGTAGAGCCAGTTCGCGCGCAGATCCGTAGGAGCTCCGGAGAAAGTCGGTAGCTGCTACCGATCCCCTCACCGGCCGCGGCGAGCACGCTCCCGGCATGCCCATCAGCAAGACCGACGTCCTCGTCGTCGAGCGGCGGGCCGGGACCTCGACGGTCCCGCGCGCCACCGGGGTCAGCACGCGGACGATGGAGCTCTTCCGGTTCTGGGGTGTCGCCCGTGCGGTCCGCGCCGGCAGCATCGACTGCGATCCGCGCGTCTCCGTCACGCACACGCTCGCAGCGGCTCCCGCCGAGCTGCTGCCCTTCCACTACCCGTCCGTGCGCGAGGCCCTCGCCGTCAGCCCGGCGTACCCGGCGATCTGCTCGCAGGACCACATCGAGCCGGTGCTCGCCGCGGAGATCCGCCGGCTCGGCGGGGAGATCCGGTTCGGCACCGCGCTGACGGCCCTGCGCTCCACCCCGGACGGGGCGCGGGCGGAGCTCGGACCAGGCGGCGAGGGTGTCCTCATCGGCCCAGTGCAGGTCCTCCAGCCGCAGCAGGCACCCGGCGTGCGTCTCGGCGAGGGCGGTCACGGCGCGCAGCAGCCCCTCGCCGAGCACGACCGCCGGGTCGGCGCCGGGCGCGGCGCCCGACCGAGTGCTGGTCAGCGACCGGCCCCGAGCACCCGCCTGCGCGCAGCCCCGACCGGCGATCAGGCCCGGCTCGTGAGCTCCGGCCAGCCCTCGTCGCCCCACACCACCGGTTGCAGGGCCAACCGGGTCGCCCCGTCCGCCGACTTGTCGTAGAAGTGGTAGGCGATGATGTCGTCGGAGATGGACTGCCCGCCCGGCCCGACCCGGTCGCCGTCGGCCTTGAGCAGGGTGGTGCCGCCGCCGTCGAGGAGCTTGCGCCCGTCCCGGTCGACGTACGGGCCGGTGACCTTCTTCGAGCGCCCGACCATGATCTTGTAGTCGCTGTCGACGCCCTGGCAGCACTGCCCCCAGGACGTGAACAGGTAGTAGTAGCCGTCGTTCTGCACGATGTAGGGCGCCTCGACCGCGTTGGGCGCGGCCTTGCGGTCGGCGATGCGCAGCGGCTCCTCGTCGGGGTCTGCGACCTTCCCGGACGGCCAGTCCAGCTCCACCATCCGCAGGCCCTTCCAGTACGAGCCGAACGCCATGTACGGCGTGCCCGAATCGTCCTCGATGACCCCCGGGTCGATGGCGTTGAAGTCGTCCTCCGACACCGAGCTCACGACCTCGCCCTTGTCCACCCACTCGTAGTCCGGGTCGGACGGGTCGAGCGTGGTGTTCGTGGCGAGCGCGATCACCGACCGGTTGTGTCCCCAGGTGGAGGCCGCGTAGTACATGTAGTACGTGCCGTTGTGTTCGTAGATCTCGGGCGCCCAGAGGTTTTTCACGCCGGGCACGGCCTCGGTGATCCACGCCGGGATCTCGTCCCAGACGGTGCCCTCGTAGGTCCACTTGTGCCCGTCCTTCGACGAGCGGATCTGGATGTTGCCACCGCCCATCTCCGGCTCCCCGGTGGCGAACACGTACCAGTCCTCGCCGCCGCCACCCGCCACCAGCGCGGGGTCGTGGGCGGCGAGGTCGCCGCTGAGCCGCCAGGGCTCCTCCGCCTGTGCGGGTGCCCCGATCGCCGGTGCCCCGATCGCCGGTGCCGGCGTCGCCGCCACGGCCGGTGGAGCCGTGATCCCGGCCAGCCCGACCAGAGCGACGGTGACGGTCAGGAGCGGCGCGAGTCGCACGGGCGTCATCCGTTCTGCGATGGGGACGGGGTGTCTCGGCGATCCGCTGGGAAAGATCACCGGGGCGACGGACAGCGTATGCGGGGCGCGGGGCGCGATCACCGCGTGACAATGATCAATCACCCAAGAGTGACGCGCGTCACTCAATCGTGGTATACCCGTCCGGCCCCGCCGCCGCGGCACCAGCCGCTGGCAGCGCCCTCATCAGCAGGTATCCCTCCACCACGGCACCCCCGCCGGCGTTCACCCGCTCGGTGACGGCAATGGTGTTCGCCCGCACGGGTGACCGACGGCGAGTCCTCCGGCGTGTCGCGCCGCGTGCTCACGGACTCGGGGTGCGGCACGCGACGATCATGCTCAGCGGGGAGGGTTACTAGTGACGGCGGAACGCCCTGGTCGTCAGCTCGCGGCCCTCCCGGGCGAGCTCGAAGAACCCGTACGTGCCGTGGTCCTTCAGCTCCCGGGCAGCGCGGGCGAGCGCACCGAAGGCAACCAGGCTGAACAGGCCCCCCACCGAGATGCGCGCCACCCCGGCCTCGGCCAGCTCCTCGACCGGCGCCATCCCGGGCATCAGGAGCACGTTCACCGGCCGGTCGACCGAGGAGACCACGCTGCGGATGTCGGCGAGCTCGACCAGGCCCGGCGCGTAGAGCACCTCGGCGCCCGCCTCCTGGTAGGCCTGCAGGCGTTCGATCGTGTCTCCGAGGTCGGGGTTGCCGCGGATGAAGTTCTCGGCCCGCGCGGTGAGCACCAGCCCGCGCCCGGCCCGGGCGGCCTCCGCCGCGGCCTCGATCCGCTCCATGGCCAGCCCGATGTCGTGGATCTCGGGGTCGGCGCCCGCGCTGTAGTCCTCGATGGAGCAGCCGGCGAGGCCCATCTCGACGGCCTCGGCGACCGTGGTGGCCACCTCGGCCGGGTCGTCGCCCCACCCGTCCTCGAGGTCGGCCGACACGGGGATGTCCACGCACAGCGCCACCGCAGCGGCGTGCTCGAGCGTGTCGATCGCGCCCACCGCACCGTCGACGAGGCCGGCGGTGGCCGCGAACCCGCTGCTGGTGGTGGCGAGCGCCGCGAACCCGAGGGTGGTGAGCGCCTTCGCCGACCCCTCGTCCCACGGGTTGGGCATCAACAACGGCTTCCCGGGGACGTGCAGGGCCCGGAATCGGGCGGTCATGTCGGTGCCGGTCATGTCGCTGCTGGTCGCCCTGGTCGCCACATCGGCGACCGTACCGAGCCGCGCCAGCGGTATCTCAGGCCTCGCGTCGGCGCGGACGGGGGGCGGCGTCGAGCGCGGCCACGAGGTCCTCGCGGGCGCGCGCCACGCGCGACCGGATCGTCCCGATCGGGCAGCCGCACACCTGTGCCGCCTCGGCGTAGCTCAGGTCGAGCACCTGCGTGAGCACGAAGGCCTCCCGCCGGTCCGGGTCCAGCGCCGTGACGAGCTCTCCGAGCACTACCGCCTCGTCCGCCGCCCCGCGCACCGCCCCCGTGCGGGTGGCGACGGCGTCCCAGTCTGCGACACCGGTGGTGCGGGGCCTGCGCCCCGCGGCGCGCACCGCGTCGGCCGCGGCCCGCCGAGCGATCGACAACAGCCAGGTGCGCGCCGACGCCGCGGCTTCGAACCGCGGCAGGGCCCCGACGGCACGCAGGTAGGTCTCCTGCGCGAGATCCTCGGCCTGGCCCGGATCGGCGAGGTGCGACACGAACCGCAGCACGTCGCGCTGGGTGGCCCGGACGAACGCCGCGAGCGCCGTACGGTCGCCGCGGCCGGCCGCGAGCGCCCACGCGGTGACCTGCTCGTCGTCGGGTCGCTCGGTCACGGCGCCACCATAACCACACCGGCGGCGGGAACCGCGCGGGCGTGCGTTGCGACCATATGAACATGCGGTGCGAGGACTGCCGGGACGTGATCTCGACGCGGATGGACGGGGAGGACCCGGGGGAGGGCCCTGCAGACGATGCCGGCGCGGTCGAGCGTCACCTCGCCGGGTGCGCCGCCTGCCGCACCTTCGCCGACCGCGCCGCGCACGTCACGCGGCTGGCCCGGATCCGCCCGGCCGAGGACCTCCCGGACGTGCTGCCCGGTCTCCTCGCCGCACTCGATGCCGGCGAGTCCCGCCCGGCGCCGCGGCGGGGATGGCGCTCGATCGCCCGCGACGCCGTGCGCGTGGCCCTCGCGGCGCTCGGCGTCGGGCAGCTGGCGCTCGCGCTGAGCGGGATCGTCGCCGCGCTGGGCGCTGCGGTCACCCCGGACCGGCTGGGCGGTGCCAGCATGACCCACTTCTCGCACGAGAGCGCGGCCTGGAACCTCGCGCTCGGCGTCGCGTTCGGATGGGCCGCGAGCGGGGCGGCAACCCGCAGGGTGGGTGGCCTCGTCCCCGTGATCGGGGCGTTCGTCGCGCTGCTGGTGGCGCTGAGCGCCCTGGACCTGCTCGCCGGGAACGTCACGGCGGGCCGGCTCGTCGGGCACATCCCGGTTGTCATCGGCCTCGTCCTCTTACTGCTGCACGCCCGGTTCGGCCGCGGCGGCGGCACCACCGCCGGGCGCGGCCGGGCCCGGTCCGAGGGCCGTGCCGGCCGGCGGTCCGGCGGCGGCGCCGGCCACCCGGGCTTCGGCGCCGCGGGCTTCGGCGACGGCGGCCTGCAACCCACGGCTCACCACCGCGCCGCGTAGCGCGCAGACCCCCGACGCGCGCGCCCACGGTCAGCGCGAGCTGATCGTCGCGCCGTATCCTCCGCCCACCGGGCTGTGGGGAGAGACGATGGCGACGTGCGAGCTCGCGGAGCCGTCCGATCGGGTGTCGGCGAGCTGGGTCGTCCGGTTCTCGCTGGCCTGGATCGGGCTGTACGCGGGCCTGTTCGGGCCGCTCCAGGTGCTGCTGCCCCAGCAGGTCGCGGCGCTCGCGCCGGCGAACAAGGAGGCGACGCTCGCGCTCGTGCTCGGAGCCGGTGCGGCGTGCACGCTCGTGGCGAACCCGCTGTTCGGCGCCCTGTCGGACCGCACGCGCTCCCGGTTCGGCCGGCGCAAGCCCTGGATCGCGCTGGGTTTCGCCGGCGGCGCCGTCGCGATCGGGCTGCTCGCCGCGGCGCCGGCCGTCCCGTTCGTGGTGCTCGGGTGGTGCGCCGCGCAGACCCTGCTGAACGCGCCGTTCGCCGCGCTCAGCGCCGCCGTGCCCGACGAGGTGCCGGCGGGGCAGCGGGGCACGGCAGCCGGGTATCTCGGGCTGGCGCTCGTCCTGGGGATCGGCATCGGTGCGGGCCTCGCCGTGCTCGCCGGCAGCACCCGCACCGGATACGTCCTGTGCGCGGCGTGCGCGCTGCTCTGCAGCCTGCCCTACGTCCTGATGGGACGGCGCGCCGGCCACCAGCCCGACCCCGCGTGGCGGTGGGGCGAGTTCGTTCGCGGGTTCTGGATCAACCCGGTGCGCCACCCGGACTTCGGTTGGGGTTGGCTCACCCGCTTCCTGGTCAACCTCGGCAACGCGATCGTGCTGCTGTACCTGTTCTTCTTCCTCGCCGACGTCGTGGGCCTCACCGACCCGGCCTCCGGAGTGCTGGTCCTCACGGCCGTGTACTCGGTGGCGATGCTCGCCGCGGTCGTCGTCGCGGGGACGCTGTCGGATCGCCTGGCACGGCGGCGCGTGTTCGTCACCGGCGGCGCGCTGGTCATGGCCGGTGCGGCCGTACTGATCTCGGTGTGGCCCACCTGGCCGGGCACGGTCGTCGCCGCGGTGGCGCTCGGCATCGGGTTCGGCGCGTACAGCTCGGTGGACTTCGCGCTGCTCACCCAGGTGCTCCCCACGGCACGCGACCGTGGGAAGGACCTGGGCGTGCTCAACATCGCCAGCTCGCTCCCCCAGGTGCTCGCGCCCGCGCTCGCCGCCCCGGTCGTCACCGGGCTGGGCGGCTACTCGGCCCTCTACCTCGTGGCGGCCGCGATCGAGGTGGTGGGCGCGGTGCTCGTCTACCGGATCCGTTCGGTGCGCTGACAGCTCACTCGACCGGCAGCCACACCCGCATCGTCGACGGGCCGCGCTCGGCCCAGTCGTGGTACGGCACGAGCGGCACGTCGAGGACCTCGCCGTTCTCGGCCGGGTCCGCCCCGCCGTACGGCCAGGGGCGGGAGTGCGCCGATGAACCGTCGCAGCCGCACGACGACCACCCCGTCCTCGTCGCGCGGGGCCGCGGCCGGGTCGAGCCGGACACCGGCGATGTCGTCGACGCGGCCACCGCTCGCGGCCGCCAGGTCGACCGACTCCAGGCACAGCACCTCGGGACCGCGCTCCACGGCGAGACATCCGCGCACGGCGTCGATCCGCGGGTCGGGGGCGGTGAACCGCGGGGTCACCGGCAGACGCAGCTCGACCACGTCGCCGACGCGGAAGGCTCGCCGCACCCGGACCGTTCCGGGCGTCACCGGTTCGACGGCCCCGTCCACGACGAGGCGTGCCGCGCCAGCCCACGCCGGCACCCGCAGCGTGAGCGTCCACGGAGCGGCGGCGTCCTCGCGGACGTGGACGCGGACCACCCCGTCACGCGGGTAGCCGGTCTCCACGTCGACCGCGATGGCCGTGCCGTCCGGCAGCGTGGTGCGGATCTCGGCCGGGGCGTACTGGTGCAGCTGCAGGCCCTCGTCGTCGGTGGTGGCGACGTAGGCGGCCAGGCCGGCGAGGGTCCGCGCGAGGTTGGGCGGGCAGCAGGACACCTCGAACCACGGTGCCCGCACCGAGGACGAGGCGCGCGGCGAGACCTCACCGTCGGCGGCAGGGGTGCCGGGCCGGCGCTGGTGCAGGGTGTTGGCGTAGAAGAACGCCGTGCCGTCGGCCGACGGCGAGGTGGCAACCACGTTGAAGAGGACCCGCTCGATGAGGTCCGCGTAGCGCGGGGACCCCTCGGCGAGCAGCAGCCGCCAGCTGAACATGATCGACCCGACGGACGCGCACGTCTCGGAGTAGGCGCGGTCGGGCGGGAGGACCCAGTCGTCGCCGAACGCCTCGTCCTGGTGGTGCGAGCCCACTCCGCCGGTGACGTAGGTGCGCCGGGCCACGGTGCTCTCCCACTGCGTCACCAGCGCCGCGAGGAGCTCGTCGTCGCCCCGCTCCACGGCGACGTCGACGGCGCCGGCGGACAGGTACCCGGCACGCACGGCGTGCCCGCGCAGCACCGTGGCGTCCCGCACGGGGACGTCGTCCTGGTAGTACGAGCGGCCCCACTCGATGTCGCGGAGGGTGCCGTGGCCGCGGCGCTCGACGAAGAGCGCGGCCTGGTCGAGGTATCGCCCGTCGCCGGTGACGCGGGCGAACTCGACGAGGGCCGGCTCGATCTCGGCGTGCCCGCACACCGACTCGATCCCGCCGGGCCCGAACACCGTGCAGACGAGGTCGGCGGCGCCGCGGGCGACCTCGACGAGCCCGTCGTCGGCGCCGGGTCGGGTGCGGGCCCGCGCGACCGCGGCCTGCAGGAGGTGGCCGATGCAGTACAGCTCGTGGCCCCACTCCAGGTCCGACCAGCGCTCCCCCTGCCCGGGCCGGCCGAACACGGTGTTGAGGTAGCCGTCGGGCTCCTGCGCGGCCGCGACGCGCGCCACGACCTTGCGGAGCCGGTCCTCGAGCGCGGGATCGCCGGTGCGGCCGATCTCCCAGGCCACCGCCTCCAGGTACTTGTAGACCTCCGAGTCCGAGAACTCCCGCCCGCGGCGCCCGGCGGGCAGCTCCCCCGCCGCCGCGAGGTCGAAGTTGGCGATCCAGCCCTCGCGCTCGAGCCAGTGCTCGATGTGGTCGAGCGTCGCGGCCGCGTTGATGTGCTGGCGCTGCGCCCAGAAGCCGCCGCTGATCGTCACCTCGTCGAGGGCGAGCGGGCGCAGCCGCCCGCGGCTGGGCACGACGGGGCTCACGATCAAGCTCATGTCATCCCTTCAGCGCGCCCGACATGAAGCCGCGCACGTAATGTCGTTGGAGCAGCAGGAAGAGCACGATGCAGGGCAGGGCGAGCACCACCACGCCCGCCTCGGTGGCGCCGTAGTCGACCACCCCCTGCACCTGCCCGCGCAGGTTGGACACGGCGAGCGGCAGCGTCATGCGGTCGCTGTCGTTGATGAGGATCAACGGCGCCATGAAGTCGTTCCACGCCGCGAGGAACGCGAACAGGCCCACGGTGATGAGCCCCGGTTTCACGGCCGGGATCAGCACCCGCCGCAGGGCCGTGAAGGTGGAGCAGCCGTCGACCATCGCCGCCTCGTCGAGCTCGCGCGGCACCGCCTCGAACGAGATGCGCATCATGAACGTCGAGAACGGCAGCTGGAACATCGTCAGCACCAGCGCGAGCCCGACCAGCGAGTTCTGCAGCCCGACCTGCGTGAGCAGCACGTACAGCGGGATCAGCAGCGTGGCGTACGGGACCATCAGGATCGCGAGCGTCACCAGGAACAGCAGGTTCTTGCCCGGGAAGGAGAACCGGGCGAACGCGTACCCGCCGAGCAGCGAGATCCCGAGCGTGAGCGCCACGGTGAGCAGCGAGACGAACGCCGAGTTCGCCAGGTACTGCCAGATCCCGGCCTGGTACTCGCCGAGCGCCCGGTAGTTGCCGAACCCCCACCCGTCCACCTGGCTGGTGCCCGCGTGCGGCGACACCGACGCCACGCCCGTCCAGACCAGGGGGTACAGGAAGATCACGGCGAGGGCGCCGGTGAACACCCAGTACGGGGTGCGCAGGGCGACACCGGCGAGGGTGGTGGTCGGGGCGGATCCGGCCGTACTCGCCGGGGCCGGCGGCGGCGCGGCGCGCGAGATCTGCGTGGTCAACTCTCCTCCGGACGGTGGAACGCGCGGATCTGCAGCACGTTGACGAGCACGAGCACGCCCAGCACCAGCACCGAGAGGGCGGCGGCGACGCCGAGGTCGTTCTGGCCCTGGAACGCGACCGTGTACACGAGCTGCACCACGGAGATCGTGCTGTTGTCCGGGCCGCCCTTGGTGAGGATGTAGAACTGCTCGAACGCCAGCAGCGACCCGGTGACGCACAGCACCGTGCAGAGCGCGAGCGTCGGGCGCAGCAGCGGGATGGTGATGTGCCGGAACGTCTGCCAGCGGCCCGCGCCGTCGATCCGGGCGGCCTCGAACACGTCGGCGGGCACGGCCTGCAGCCCCACGAGCATGAGCAGCATGTAGAAGCCCGCGTAGCGCCACACGATCAGGAAGAGCGTGGACCACAGCGCGGCGTCGGGCGTGCCGAGGAACGTGGCGCCAAGGCTCTCCATGATCGGCGCGAACGGGCCCGCGAACGGCGAGTACAGCACGTAGAACAGCAACGACGCCGACGCCAGCCCGAGCGCGCTCGGCACCAGGAACGCCGTGCGCATCAGGCCCTTCCAGCGGGTGGACTCCTGCACGAGCAGGGCGAGCCCCAGCCCGAGCCCGATGAGCAGCACGGTGGCCAGCACCGTGTACTTCAGGGTGAAGATCACCGAGTCGAGGAAGAACCGGTTGGTGAGGGCGCGGGAGTAGTTCACCGGGAAGTTCCAGCCCTGGTTGCCCGACAGCAGCGGCCACCGCGACACCGACATCAGCAGCACGAGCAGCAGCGGCAGCACGAACAGCGCCGCGACGAACACCGCGGTGGGCGTGGCGTAGAGCCAGCCCGAGAGCGCCCGGCCGACGGGCCGGCGCCGAAGGCCTACGACCGTCATTGCTGCGTTCTCATTGCTGCGATCTCATTGCTGCGATCTCATTGCTGCGACAGCACCGCCGTGATCTCGTCGTTGTTGCCCGCCAGGCCGGCTCCGTTCTCGAGCACGGCATCGCGCACGAGCGTGAGCCACGGGCTGTTCGTGGCGTTGAACGCCTGCTGGAAGTTGATCGCCACAGGTGTCTCGCCCTCGGCGGCCACCTCGTTGATCGTCACCAGGCGCGGGTCCGTGGCCGCGTACTTGTTGTTCGTGAGGTCCGAGCGCGACACCACGTCGAGGTTCTTGCCCAGCACCTCGACCTGCGCGTCCTCCGACATCAGCCAGGACAGGAAGTTCCACGCCTGCGCGGCCTTCTCGGAGTCCTTCGAGATGCCGATCCCGTCGCCGCCGACGAAGGTGGAGCTCCCGCCGGTGGGACCGGGGATGCCCGCCACCCCGACGTCGAAGCCCTGCGTGGAGGACAGCAGCGTGGCCGGGTAGAACTGCAGACCGACCTTGCCCTCGGTGAAGCCCGCGGTCCACGTCGGGCCGGCCTCGTCCCGCGAGGAGGGCAGCACGGCGCCGGAGGCCCACAGGTCGCGCCACACGTCGTAGACCTGCGTGGCGGTGGGCGAGGCGAGCAGCGACTGCGTGCCGTCGGGGCTCATCACCTGCTCCCCCGCGGCCCAGATGCTGGGGAACCAGGTGAAGACGAGGCACCCGCCGCAGTTCAGGCCGGTGGCGGTGCCGTACGTGTCCGGCTTGCCCAGCCCCTGGATCGCCTTGGCCGCCGCCGCGTACTCCTCGAGCGATGCGGGGGCCTTCTCCGGGTCGAGACCCGCCTCCCGGAACAGGTCCTTGTTCCAGAACAGCATCGACAGGTCCAGCACGAACGGGAGGGCGTACTCCTTGTCCTCGTACGTGCCGGCCGCAAGGTGGCCGGCGTTGATCGTGTCCTTGAACGGGAGGCCGTCGACGTTCGCGCTGATGTCCTGGAACAGCCCCTGCTGCACCCAGCTCGGCACGTAGACGATGTCGGCGGCGAACAGGTCCGGCAGGCCGCTTGCGCCGGCGGCGGCACCCACCTTCGCGACGTAGTCGTCGTTCGGGGTGACGGTGAGCTCGACCTTGTTCTGGTGGCTCGCGTTGTACGCCTCGACCAGGAGGTTCGCCTGCTTCTCCAGCGGCGCCCTCGTCCACAGCGTGAGGGTGGCACCGTCGTCGACCCCGTTCGGCCCGGCGGCCGGGGCGGCGCCCCCGCCCGTCTCACCGCCACCACCACCGCAGGCGGCCACGCCCAGCATCAAGGCGGCGACGGCACCGGCGAGCAGCGCGCGGCCCCGGATGTTCCCCATGCTGTCTCCTCGTGCTCCTCGTTGAGCCGGAATCCTTTGAGAAACCTCTCTCGGCCACCCCATGATCTGGCTGGCCAAAAGGTTCGAAAACCTTTTCGGAAGATAGTCGTGGCGACGTCCACGGTCAAGCGTGGATCGTTGTTACAGTGCGAGCTCCAGGGAGGTCGGATGACTCGCACGGAGCCGGCGCGCAACCCCAAGCCGGTGACGCTCACGGACGTCGCCCGGCTCGCCGGCGTGTCGATCGCCACGGCCTCCAAGGCGCTCAACGGCCGTGACCAGGTGGCCCCCGCCACCCGGCAACGGGTGATCGACGCCGCCGACCGCCTCGCCTTCAGCCCCAACCCGCTCGCCCGCGGCCTGATCGCGGGCCGCACCGGCACGGTCGGCCTGCTCACCAGCGACCTGGTGGGCCGCTTCGTGATCCCCATCCTCACCGGCGCGGAGGACGCCTTCGGCGCCGGACAGGTCAACGTCTTCCTCTGCGACGCCCGCGGCGACGCCATCCGCGAGCAGCACCACCTGCGCGCGCTGCTCTCCCGCCGCGTGGACGGGCTCATCGTCGTCGGGGAGCGCACCGACCCGCGCCCCTCGCTCGGGCCCGACATCCCGGTGCCCGTGGTGTACGTCTACGCCCCGTCCGACGACCCGGCCGACCTCTCGCTCACCCCGGACAACACGGGCGCCGCCCGCATCGCGGTGGAGCACCTGGTGAGCGCCGGGCGCACCCGCATCGCCCACATCTCCGGCGAGCCCGGCTACGCCGCGGCCCAGGACCGTGCCGCCGGCACCCGCGCAGCGCTCGCCGCCGCGGGCCTCGAGCTCGTGGGCGACGTCATGTTCTCCGAGTGGTCAGAACACTGGGGCCGCGACGCCGCCGCCGTGCTGCTCGCGCGCCATCCCGACGTCGACGCGATCCTCTGCGGTTCCGACCAGATCGCCCGCGGCGTACTGGACACCGCCCGCGACCTCGGCCGCACGGTGCCCGACGACGTCGCCGTGATGGGGTTCGACAACTGGGAGGTGCTCACCACCAACGCCCGCCCCCAGCTCACCAGCATCGACGCCAACCTGCAGCAACTGGGCCGCACCGCGGCCCAGCGCGTGTTCGCCGCGCTCGACGGCGTGGACGTGGGCAGCGGCACCCAGTACCTGCCCACCCGCCTGGTGATCCGCGGCTCGACGATCGCCCGACGCTGACCGCCTGATCTGACGCCCCAACCGATGGGCGTTGTGAGTGGTCTCTCCAGGCAGGGGGCGAGATGCCCCGGTGGACGGGGGATGGTCATGCGGTTGTCGGACAGCAGCACCGGTGTGCACGTGCCGGCGCTACGTCCCGTGAGTGGTATCGCGATCACGATTGCCGTGCTCTGCGCCGTGATGGCTGTGTCGACGGACGTCTTGGCCTTCTGGGTCGCGCGCAATATGACTTCCAGCGTGCCGCAGGTGTGCAGCGTGGCCGCCTGCTACGACGTAGTACCACCCCGGGACGAGATGTTGGCGATGGTGGGGATGGCCACATCGCTGACCTGGGTGTTCGCTGGGTTGGGCGTCGCCCTCGCGGCGCTGCTGTGGATCTGGCGGGCCCGCCTCAACGCCGAGGTCCTCTCGCCGGTACCGCCACGGCTGTCCCGGTGGTGGTCGGTCGGTTGCTGGTTCGTCCCGATCGCCAACGTCGTCCTGCCGCCACTCGTCCTCCTCGACATCTGGGCCGCGAGTTGCGCAGGCAGGGACCCGCGCGACGGGTACGTCCCAGGGATCCGGCTGGTGCGAGCGTGGTGGGTGGCTCAGTGGACGTGCGTCGTCATCGTCGCGTTGATCGTGCTCGTCGGGGAGCGCGTGGTCAGCATCATGGGCTACCGCGTGGACCACCAGATGGCCGGGCTGACCATCCTGCTCGCTGTCGTAGGTCACGGCGCAGCGGCCCTGTTCGCCGCAGTCGTGCTGAAGATCAGCGCCGATCAGACCGCTGCGATGAACCTGGTTGGTGTCCGCCCTCGAAGGTCCGCCGGTCATGTTGTTGCGTCGCTGCTCGTCCTCGTCCTCCTGGTCGGTTCGGGTCTCACGGCCCACCGGGAGTGGGTCCCGCCAGATTGCGGCACCGAGGTGGCGCCGTGTCCGCCGACTCCGACTCCAACACCGCATCCGCCGGACGAGAAGAGCGAGCCGCCGCTGCCCGCCGGGCGGCACCCGGTGGTGATCCACGACTGCGACCTCGACAGCGGATACCCGGTGCGGGAGACGCGCAATCCCCCTCCCGACACCGGCCGCACGATCGACGTGCACGCCATCGAGGTGTATCAGACCCGCTTCGACCATGGGTACCGCGAGCATCCGGAGGGCGCCGCCGATGTCTACGTGCACGCCACGCTCCGGCCCCAGGTGCTGATGCTGAAGGCCTACGAGCCGACCCTGTGGCGGGTGCACGCCGACGAGGGCGTGACGATCGCGATGGTCGTGCTCGACGGCTATTACCAGCAGCGAATCGAGGGTGTACCCGCCGATATCGAGGTCGTGACTCCGGAGAACTGGCCCGCCATCCCGAACCAGGAGTTGGCCCTCCTGGCGGAGACACCGCCCGCGTCCGAGACCTATTGCTACGACGCGAGCCTGTTCTCCGTCCGGCCGTACACCGACGAACCGGGCGATTAGCTCCGGGACCACCCGCACCCCGGTGCCGGAACTGTCGCCCTGACACCACTTCCGGGGATCAGCAGCGGCGGCTCAGTGCCCCACGGACGTCTCCCCGGCGGGCGAGCTGCGGATGAAGAACGCCCCGACGATCGCGAGCAGGGAGAGCGAGGCGGCCACCAGGAACGCGGCGTGGATGCCGCCCGCCGTCTGCTCGACCAGCGTCGCGCCTTCCGCGGCGAGCGCGGTGGAGCGGACGGACAGGATGCTCACCAGGAGCGCCACGCCCGCGGCGCCGGCCAGCTGCTGGGTGGTGCCGAAGATCGCGCTGCCGTAGGAGTACAGCCGCGGCTCGACCGCGCCGAGCCCCGAGGTGAACAGCGGCGTGAACACGAAGGCCAGCCCGATCGACAGCAGCAGGTGGAAGCCGAGGACCTGCAGCATCGAGCTCCCGGGCGTGAACAGCGTGGTGGACCACAGCGCGGCGCTCGTGGCCGCCGCGCCGGGCACCAGCAGGGCCCGCGCGCCGAACCGGTCGTACAGGCGCCCCACCACAGGGCCGAGCAGCCCCATCAGCAGGCCACCCGGCAGGAGCAGCAGGCCGATGGTGAAGGTCTCGAGCCCGAGCACGTTCTGCAGGTAGATCGGCAGCAGGACGATGGTGCCCAGCAGCACGGCCATCATCAGCATCATCATCGCGCTGGCCACGGTGAACGTCCGCGACCGGAAGGTACGCAGGTCGAGCAGCGCGCGGTCGGTGCGCTGCAGCACGAGCTGCCGCGCGACGAACGCCACCAGCCCGACGACCCCGATCCCGAACGCCGCCCAGAGCATCGCCGGCGAGCCACCCTCGGCGGAGTGGCCGAGGCTGCTCAGGCCGTACACGAGACCGCCGAAGCCGAGCACCGAGAGCACCACCGACGGCACGTCGATCGGGGCGGTGGTGGAGTCGCCGACGTTGGTGATCAGGCGCAGCCCCAGCAGTAACGCGGCGAGCGCGATGGGCAGGACCAGCCAGAACATGTAGCGCCAGCCGAACTGGGTGAGCACGATGCCCGACACGGCGGGACCGATCGCGGGCGCCACCGAGATGACGATCGAGATGTTGCCCATCACGGCACCGCGGCGGGCGGGCGGCACGAGCGTCATCACGGTGGTCATCAGCAGCGGGAGCATGATCGCGGTGCCGCTGGCCTGCACGACCCGGCCCGCGAGCAGGATCGCGAAGCCCGGCGCGACCGCCGCGAGCAACGTGCCCGAGCTGAACAGCACCATGGCGACGCCGAAGAGGGTGCGGGTGGGCACCCGCCGGATCAGGAAGCCGGTGATCGGGATGACCACGGACATCGTGAGCAGGAACCCCGTGGTGAGCCACTGGCCCACGCTCGCCTCGACCCCGAGCTCGGTCATGAGCGTCGGCAGGGCGACACTCATGATCGTCTCGTTGAGGATGACGACGAACGTGGAGACGAGCAGCACCCCGATCACCGTGCGGTGGCGGACACTCAGCTCCCCCGCGGTGTGGGGTTGGCTCGACCCACGGTCGAGCACCTCGGACTGCTGGTTCACGGTTCCCCCACGATGATCTTCGGCCGGCTCGGACCGGTGGGCCCGGGCGCCGGAAGTGCAATCTATGGAGTAGGACCGACGAAAAGCGCAGGATTAATCCCTGCCCGGGATGAGGTGCGCGTCACCCTCGTACGCTCGCCTTCGTGATCCTGGTGAGCGGTGACATGCCCGGCGTGCTCGCCGCGGCCCGCGACGCCGGCGTGGCCCGGGTGGTGCAGCTGTCGGGCAGCTCCGCCGGCAGCGGCGACACCGGCAACGCGATCTCGGCCTACATGATCCGCACCGAGGAGGCCGTGCGGGCCGCCGACCTGCCCTGGACGGTGCTGCGCCCGTTCGGCTTCATGACGAATGTGCTCGACTGGGCACCGCAGCTGTAGGACGGGGACGTGGTGCGGGCCCCGTTCGGCGAGTCGCGCACCACCGGGGCGGAAACCACCCCGGCGGCCGGCCCGGAACGATCACCGGGTCCCAACAGCACACGAGCGCGGTCCGCACAACGATGGCGTGCTGCTCGGGCCGGGTCAGTGGCGAGCGCGGATCTACTCGGCCCGAGTTACTCGTCGAGGGCCACCAGGTCGTGCCTGACCGGGTCGCGTAGGGGCTGCCGACGATCACTCGCGCAGCTCGGTCCGTGGTCACCCTGCGATCGCTGTTCGGGACCACAGGATAGTTGCGTAGGCACCCGGCAGAGACGGACTCGTCCAGAACCGCCGTGCCCCGCGTCGGGGACGGCTGTCCACGCAACCACATGATCGTTCCGAGACCCGGGGTAGCGCCCTGACCAGGGCAATTCCACCCTCACCTCAGATCGATCACCAGCCGCCGCACCCGCCCGGCCAGACCACCGAGAGCGTCTGGTGCTCAAACACGGCCCAGCACCCCGATTAGGCTCGGCCGACGTGGACACCATGCTGGCCGGGCGGCTGCACCTCGACGATCTCAGGTTCGCCGTCGAGGAGGTGCCGATCCCCGTTCCCGGCCCCGGCGAGGTACTCGTCGAGGTGAAGGCCGCCGGGGTGTGCCTGTCCGACGTGCACCTCATCGACGGCACGCTGCGGCCGGCCTTCGGCCGCTCCGCCGCTGTGACGCTCGGCCACGAGGTCGCCGGCGTGGTGCACGTGCTCGGGCCCGGGGTGCCGGGCGGGTGGGCGCCGGGCGCCCGCGTCACCCTGCAGGCCGGGCAGGCCTGCGGGCTGTGCGCCAACTGCCAGCGCTTGCGCCCGCCCTGCCTGCAGGTGCAGACGCGGGGCGTCGACTACGACGGCGGCTGGGCCCAGTACGCGATCGCCCGCCACGACACCCTGGTCGCCATCCCCGACTCGCTGCCGTTCGACCAGGCCGCGATCGTCCCCGACGCTGTCTCGACGCCGTACGCCGCGATCGTCGCGTCGGGTGGGGTGCGGCCGGCGCAGGCGGTGGGGATCTGGGGGGTGGGAGGCCTCGGTGCGCACGGCGTGCGGCTGGCCCGGCTCGCGGGCGCCGCGCCGATCATCGCGGTCGATCCGCTCGTCGCGGCCCGCGGCCGCGCGCTCGAGTTCGGCGCCGACCTCGCCCTCGACCCCGCCGACCCGGCGTTCGCCGAGACGGTGGCCGGCGCGACGGGCGGCGGCGGGCTGGACGCGGCGTTCGACTTCGCCGGTGTCGGCGCCGTGCGCGAGCAGGCCGCGGGGGTGCTCGCGCCGGGCGGCGTGCTCGTCCTCGTCGGGCTGACCCCCGAGCCCCTCGCCCTGGGCGACGGAACGCGGTTCAGCTTCCTCGGCCAGAAGGTGAGCGGCCACTACGGCTCGATGCCCGACCACATCGACCAGCTCATCCGGCTCGCCACCACCGGCAGGCTCGACCTGGCCCCCTCGATCAGCGGCCACATCCCGCTGGCCGACGCCGCCGACGCCGTGGCGCGCCTGGAGCGCAAGACCGACGCGCCGATCCGCCTCGTCCTCGTGCCCTGACGCAGAAGGCCGCGAGCGCGACGAGACCCGCCGCCGCCACCGTCACCAGGAACCCGGTCGCCGCGCCGTTCGCATCGACCGCGGCACCGGCGAGCGCGGCCGCGGCCGCGATACCCGCGGCAGATGCCGAGCCCGACCACGCCAGCGCCTGGGTCAGCTCCGACGCCGGAGCGCACCGCTCGGTCACGATCGCCGACAACACGATCAACGGGGCGATACCGGCGCCCACCAGAGCGAGGACGGCGGCGAGCGCGACGACCCCGACGACAGCCTGCAGGAGGGCGGTGGCGATCACCAGGAAGAGCGCGGTGACGAGCAGGGTCCGGTGTGGCGGCCAGGACCAGCGGCGCGAGCCGAACCAGAGGCCGCTGACCAGGCTGACCGCGCTCATCGTGCTGTACAGCAGGCCTCCCCACGCGGCGGCGCGGTACTCGGCGGCCGCGGCGGTGACGGACAGCTGGAGCGAACCGAACACCGCCCCGAGGGCCAGGTTGACCCCGAGCACGGCCACGAGGTCCCGGCTCCAGATCCCCGGAGCGCGGCGGCGTGGGCCGGTCGGCGTCGGCGCCGAGGCGCGCTGCAGGGCGAGCGCGGTCGCGCCACCGGCGGCGAGGACCGCGGCGACGGCGGATCCGAGTGCGGGTTCCACTCCCCCGGCGATGGCGACGACGAGCGCGGGTCCGGCGAGGAACGCGATGTCGTTGCCGACCGCCTCCAGGGAGAACGCGGTCGGCAGCAGTTCCCGGTCGGGCAGGATGCGGGTCCAGCGAACCGCCGATGCCGCGCCGATCGGCGGAACCGACGCACCGGCGAGGGCCGCCAGCGCGACCAGCAGCGGAAGGGCGAGATCCAGGGTTGCGGTCCCGGTCAGCCCGGCGACCGCGGCGGCGTGCGTCGTCGCGCCCGCTGCCAGGACGCGCGGTTGCCCGTAGCGGTCCATCGCGCGCGCGACCCATGGAGCACCCGCTGCCTGCGCGATCGCGAAGGCGGCGACGACCGTCCCGGCCGCGGCGAAGGATCCGCCGGCTGCATGGACGGTCCACAGGAGCCCCAGCCCGGACATCGCGACGCCGAGACGGCCCAGACAGGAGGCGAGGAAGAAGCCCGCAGCACCGGGAACCCGGGCAAGCAGGAGGTAGCCACCACACTCGGTGGGCACGGAGACGCCCTTCACGTGTGGTCAGGGCGTCACGACCGCCAGAAGCTTCGGGTCTGGGCGTCCGGTCCTGCCGCGAGCAGCTGTCCGCAACCGCGCCACCACACAGGAGACCCGCTCAGGCTAGCGCCACGCCGGCCACGCCGGCCGCGCCAGCCGACCGTGGCACACCGATAGTGGCGCTCGCACATCGACTGCAGTTGATGTGCGAGCGCAGAAGTCGGTGTGCGACCCGGGTACAGCTGCGGCCTATTGACGCAGAGAGCCCCAGAACGTGCGCAGTGCCGCCGCGGCGGCCGCCGGGTCCTGCAGCATCCACCAGTGGCTGAGGCCGTCCAGCCGCTCGGTGCGGACACCGAGCCGCGCGGCGATCTCCTCGGAGCGGGCCGGGTCGTCGTACGGGTCGACGGTGGGCTGCAGCACGAGACCGGGCGCCGGGGCCGGCCGGGCCAGTTCGGCGCCCCAGTCGGCGTACGGGTTGGGTACCGCCGAGCGGTACAGGTCGAGGATGCAGCCGGCCATCGTCTCGTCGTAGGCCGCCGCGAGCGCCGCCGCCTCGGCCTCGGGCACACCGACGGACCGGAGGTACCCGGCGAACGTGGCCGGCCCCGCGGCCAGCATCGCTGCCGTGCGCTCCTCCCCGACGCCGGGGGTCTGCCAGACCTGCGCGATGTCGTGCCAGACGTAGTCCGGGTGGAACACCGCGGCGACGTCCACGGCCCAGCTGCGTAGCGGCACGTCGTGCGCCGTGGCCACGCGCAGCACGAAGCCGGCCCCCCAGTCGTGGCCGACGAGGTCGACCGGCCCGTCGAGCTCGCGCAGCGCGTCGGCGAGCCACTGCGCGTACTCGTCCTTCGTGGCACCGAAGCCGGCGGGCCGAGGGTTGCCGAAGCCGGGCAGGTCCAGGGCGAGGGTGTCGCCGTCGAGGTGTGCGCGCACCCCGTTCCACAGCACGCCTGTTTCCGGGACCCCGTGCACGAAGACCGCCGTCATGCCCACCATGATCACCCGTCGGGCGGGTGTGGGCCAGGTCCGAACGCCCTCATATCCGGCCGGCGACCACAGGCGCTGCGGTCGAGACCGTGATCACCGGGTTCGGGGCCTGAAGCGCACCGCTGCAGCTCAGGTCCCGTTGTCGCGCAACCATGCCGCCCCAGCCGCGAAGTTCGCGGTGGAGTAGAACCTGCAGATGGCATTCAGGCTGACGCCACACGAACGCGGCTTCTACCCGCTGTTCACGCAGGCTGCCGAGAACATCGCACGAGCAGCAGACGACCTCGCCGCCCTGGTGGCCGCGCCGCCCGCCGAGCGCACCGAGCTGGCCAAGCGCGTGAAGGATGCCGAGAACGCGGGAGACGATCTCACCCACGAGATCATGGTGAAGCTCAACAAGACGTTCGTGACGCCGTTCGACCGCGAGGACATCTACCGGCTCACGTCGTCGCTGGACGACGTGGTCGACGCGATGGAGGAGGCCGCCGACCGGATCGTGCTCTACCGGCTCGACGAGCTGCCGGCCGGGATGACGACCCAGGTCGACGTGCTGCAGCGCGCCGCCGCCGCCACCGCGGCGGCCATGCCTCAGCTGGCCACGATGGCGAAGCTGCAGGAGTACTGGGTGCACGTCAACTCGCTGGAGGACGAGGGCGACGTCGCCTACCGCGCGCTGCTGGAGCAGCTGCTCTGCCCGCCCGCCGATGCCGACGCGGCAGGCGTGCTGACGATCCTCAAGCTCAAAGAGGTCATCGACGCACTCGAAGAGGCCGCCGACGCGTTCGAGACGGTGGCCAACACCGTCGAGAGCATCGCCGTCAAGGAGTCCTAGTGCTCCCCGCCGAAAGCACGACACACATCTCGACGGCCCACCTTCCCGCTGGCCGCACCGGCGAACCGGCGGAGTATGTCCAATACGCGGCCGGCCCGCCGGCACACCCAGCGGAAAGCTGGATCCGCCGATATGCGCACCGTGCTTCCGGCGGGGGGCACTAGTGGAGCTGGCCACGATCATCGTGGTGATCGTCGTGGCGCTCGCGTTCGACTACACGAACGGGTTCCACGACGCCGCCAACGCCATTGCCACATCCGTCGCCACCCGGGCTCTCACCCCGCGCGCCGCGCTGCTCATGGCCGCGGTGATGAACCTGGTCGGCGCGTTCCTCGGCACCGAGGTCGCCTCCACCGTCGGCAGCGGCATCATCGACCCGCCCCAGGGGATCTCCGGCCTCGTCGTGGTCCTCGCGGCCCTCATCGGGGCGATCGCCTGGAACCTGGTCACGTGGTGGTTCGGCATGCCGTCCTCGTCGTCGCACGCGCTGATCGGGGGGCTCGTCGGGGCCGGGCTCGCCGCGGCGGGCACGGTGCACTGGAGCGGTGTGCTGGAGAAGGTCGTCATTCCGATGGTGCTGTCACCGGTGGTGGGCTTCCTGCTCGCCGCGCTGCTGATGACCGCACTGCTGTGGATCTTCCGGCGCGCGCACCCGGAGCCGCTCTCCCGCGGCTTCCGCCACGCGCAGACGGTGTCGGCCGCCGCGATGGCGCTCGGGCACGGCCTGCAGGACGCCCAGAAGACGATGGGCGTGATCGTGCTGGCGCTGGTCGTCGGCGGCTACCACGAGGGCTTCGAGGTGCCGTGGTGGGTGATCCTGCTCGCGGCGGGCGCGCTGTCGGCGGGCACGTACGCCGGCGGCTGGCGGATCATGCGGACGCTGGGGCGGAGGATCATCGACCTCGACCCGCCGCGTGGGTTCGCCGCCGAGGTGACGGCCTCCGCGGTGCTCTACACCACCGCGTTCGCGTTCGCCGCGCCGATCTCGACGACACAGACGATCACGTCGTCGATCCTCGGGGTCGGCGCCACCAAGCGGCTCTCGGCCGTGCGGTGGGGTGTGGCGGGCAACATCGTGGTGGCCTGGGTGCTCACGATCCCGATGGCGGCGCTGGCCGCGGCGCTCGCGTTCTGGGTGCTGCACCCCCTGATGAGCGGTTGATCAGGCGCCGCGCACGGCCCGCCCGGGCAGCGCGCCCGTGTCGAGCACCCCGTCCCGCACCACGAACCGGCCCCCGACCAGGACGTGCCGGACACCCGTCGACGGACGGGTGGTGTCGGTGTAGGTCGACCGGTCGGTGACGGTGGCCGGGTCGAACACCGTGACGTCGGCGTCGCTGCCCGGCTGCAGGCGGCCCTTGCGGCGCATCGCGGGCGCCGCGGCCTGCACGACCTGCGCCGGCACGAGCGTGCAGCGGCGCACCGCCTCGGGCAGGCTGAGCAGCCCCAGCTCCCGCACGAGGAGCCGCAGGGTGCGTCCGAAGGTGCCGGCGGTGCGCGGGTGGGTCGCCACCTCCGGCGGGAGCGGCCAGCGCAGCGGGTCGGGCGGGCCGGAGGTCCACTGCGGCGCGATCGCGTCGCTCGCCACGGCGGCGTCCGGGAACGCGAGGGCCCGCTGCACGAGGCCGAACGCGGCCGGGTCGGCCTCGTCCGTCTGGTGCACGAACGCGAGCGCGCCCGGATCCTCCTCGCGCACCCGGCGCAGCTCGTCGGCGTCGGAGATGCGCCGGCCGAGGGCGAGGTGGCCGATGGAGCCCGGGGTGAGCCCGCGCCGGTGCAGCAGCTCGGGTGCGAGGAAGGCGGCGCCGATCCCGGTCATCCCGGCGCCGTAGGGGTAGGCCTCGGTCGTGACCGTGGCCCCTGCGCGCCGGGCCCGCTCCACCAGGGCCAGCACGCGGTCGACGTGCCGTCCCGACGTGCTGTTGAGGTGGCAATAGTGCATGTGCGCGCCGGTCTCGCCGGCCGCCCGCACGATCTCCTCCGCCCCGTCGACGGGGACGTGCGGGTCCATCTCCACCAGATCACGGGCGTGCGTGTACGTCGGCACCCCGTGCCGTGCCGCCAGCGCCGCGACGGCGAGGTACTCGGCCGGTTCGCTCGCCGGCGCGTACCCGACGAGCACTCCGATCCCGAGCGCGCCCGCGGCCAGGTCGGCCTCCAGGAACGCGAGGATGCGGTCGACGTCCGCGGGCGCGGCCGCGGCCTGCCAGCGCGGATCGGCGACGTGGGTGAGCAGCTGGTCGAGGTCGGCCACCGCGGGCGCACCGGCGAGGACGTGCATCCGCGCAGCCGCCCACGACGTGGAGTACCCGTAGTTCACCGGGCGGCCCTGTGCGCCCGCCCGGTGGTAGGCCTGCTCCACCGGGAAGGCCCCGGCCTCCAGCTCGAGTGCCGTGGTGACGCCGTCGAGCGCCTGCAGCCGCTGGCCGGGGATGTCCTGGCTGTGGCTGTGCAGGTCGACGAAGCCGGGACTCACCACCGACCCGGAGACATCGACGGTAACGGTGCCCTCGAGATCCGGGCCGATCTCCCGCACGGTGTCGCCGGTGATCCCGACGTCACGGACGGCGTCGAGCCCCGACTCGGGGTCGATCACCCGGCCACCGCTGAGCACGAGGTCGTGGACGGTCATGGGCCCGATGATCGCACCGATCGGGCTCAGGCCGCCGCGAGCTCCGGCGTGGCAGCGGCCACGACCGGGGTGTCCCGGTAGTGCTGCGAGAGCCGGCGGTAGTGGCGCGAGCCGAGCGCGGCGAGGGTGAGGAGCAGGCCGAGGATGCCCGCGATGGTGAACAGCAGCGCCATTCCGCGCTCGGGCCCGGTGCCGAACCAGGGGCCGAGCAGCTCGGCGCCGGCGCCGTCGGTCATGAAGGGCATGAACACGAACTGGGCGATCGGGCTGATCAGGAACGCGGTGAGCGGGGACGCGGCCTGCTCCACGCTCTGCGCGAAGCCGAACACCCGGCCCTGCCGCTCGAAGGGCACGACCTTCTGCAGCACGGTCTGCTCCGAGGCCTCGGCGTAGGGCACGACGCACAGGTAGATGAAGAAGCCGACCGCGAGCAGGACGATCGAGGAACGCAGGGCGAAGACGCTGCAGACGCCCCAGAGCACGAGGTTCGCCAGGAGCAGGGTCCGCAGCGGGTTGCTGCCGAGCCCCCACTTGCTGATGAGCAGGCCACCGACGATGAACCCCGTGCTCAGCACACCGAAGAGCAGGCCCCACACCTCGACCGACACCAGCGACAGGCCGTAGGGATCGGCGAGCGCCATCAGGATGCCACCCAGGAAGTTGTTGATCGTCGAGAACGCGATCAGGGCGAGCAGGCCGGGCACGGCGGCCACCAGCGCGACGGTGCCGCGCAGGTCCGTGCGGCGGGAGCCGTCGCCGGTGTGGACGGCGCGCACCTCGGGGATCGACAGGGTCGTGAGGTGCACGATCGCCGCCGCGGTGGCCGTGAGCGCCAGCAGGATCACCGACAGCATGCCCGACAGGCCGATCAGCAGGCCGCTGATCACCGAGGTCACGAGGAACGCGACCCCGGTGACGGTGCCGACCATCCCGTTGGCGCGGTCCCGCTCGGACTCGGGCACCAGCAGCGTCACGAGTGTGGACATCGCGATGCCGCGGACGTTGCCGACGATCACGCCGCTCATCAGCAGGAGCACGAAACCCCACAGCACGGGGCTGGTGGGGTCGCGGAAGGTCTCCGACCCGACGGCGAGGTAGACCGCGAGGCTCGCCGCGTACAGCGCGAGCGACGCCGCGCTGGAGCCGATCATGACGTTCCGCTTGCGGTGGTGGTCGACGATGCCGCCGAACCACACGCCGGACAGCGCGGTGAGGCCGAGGAACATGCCGGCGATCACGCCGGTGGCGAACACCGAGCGGGTCTCGAGGTAGACCCAGAACGTCACCGCGAACCAGACGGTGGAGTTGACGACGGACGCCACGAGGGTGTTGGCGAGCGCGTGGCGGAAGGTGGTGCGGTGGCCCGGGGAGGTCATATCCGTACGACCCCTACGGGCCGAAGAACTCATCGGTCGGATGAACCCGGCTTTCCCATGCACAGGTGTCGATGTACGCATGCGGCCATGAGCACCGAGCACGCGACGCACTCCGGACACGACCACGCCCACGGATCGAACTGTGGCCACACCGCCGCACCGCACGGTGACCACGTCGACTACGTCCACGACGGCCACCTCCACCGCGAGCACGACGGCCACTGGGACGATCACTAGCGATCAAGGACCAGATGGTCGGCACACTCGGCCGATTCCGCGGTCTCGGTTCTCCGTCGCCGTCCTGACAGCCACGAGGAACCGACCTTTGCGATCATGATCAGCCCGCCATCGAACCATCCACACGGCCGACGTCGACGTCACGGCTTTTCGATCATGTCCGGACAGCCCTCACGTCGACGTCGAGGGTGTGGACAACTTCGCGCGTTCCGCGGAACGCGATCTGGATCATCGAACGTTGGGTGGGCGCGCCGTTCCCGGCCAGCAGCGGACTGCGCCGCCGCATCGACTGGGCCTTCGCGTGACGACCCCGGTTCGCGTCGATCCCGCACCTGCCAGGGCGGCTGCGTTGGGATCACTACCGTATTCCGTGGCTGGCTGGACGGCCGTCCCCGACGCACTGGCACGCCAGATCTCGACGGGATGTTCCGGTTGGGTGCCACGCGACCGGCGGTGGTCCCGTTTCGAACCTCTACCCCACACAGTCGGTCAAGATCAACGAAATCGGGACCTGACGCTCACATATGGGCGCCAGGTCCCGATCTCGCCGATCACGGCCTGGAAACTCGATTGGCCACCTCCAGAGGTACGGGGTCGAGGTGAACGCGTGTGCCGCGTGGGAGGCCGTGGCCGGTGGGCGAGGCAGGTCGCTTCCGGCCGGGAACGGCGCGCCAAGGCGACCTTTCATGGTCATGTCGACCTGATGGGTCTGGCCGGCGCGACGGAGACGCAAGAGGTCGACATGACCATGAAAACGGCCGCGTTCCCCGGAACGGGGCCCTAACCCGCCGTCGCGTTCCGCCTCGCCAGCACCCTCTGCAGCACCACGAAGACCAGCAGCAGGAGCCCGATCACGATCCGCGACCACCACGAGCTGAGGGTGCCCTCGAACGACAGGATCGTCTGGATCGTGCCGAGCACGAGCACGCCGAGCACGGAGCCGAGCACGAACCCGGAGCCGCCGGTGAGCAGCGTGCCCCCGATGACGACCGCGGCGATCGCGTCGAGCTCCATCCCGACGGCGTGCAGGCTGTAGCCCGAGAGCATGTAGAAGGTGAACAGCAGCCCGGCGAGCGCGGAGCAGGCCCCGCTGATCACATAGACGCCGACCCGGGCCTGCGCCACCCGCAACCCCATGAGCATCGCCGACTGCTGGTTGCCGCCGACGGCGTAGACGGTGCGCCCGAACCGGGTCATGTGCAGGACGTAGACCGCCACCGCGACCACGACGAGCGCGACGAGGGCGCTGGGGCTCAGGAACAGGTCGTCGCCCAGCGGCACCGCGGTCTGCGCGACCGTGCGGAACAGCGAGTCGTCGATCGAGATCGACTGCAGGTCGATCACGTAGCACAGGCCCCTCGCCAGGAACATCCCGGCGAGCGTGACGATGAACGGCTGGATCTCCAGGTAGTGGATCACCACTCCCATCGCGAGCCCGAAGATCGCGCCGCCCGCCAGCACCAGGAGCATCACGACCACGGGCGACCACTCCGCGCGCAGCAGGGCGGCCGCCACCATCGTGGACAGCGCGACGACCGACCCGACCGACAGGTCGATGCCCCCGGTGAGGATCACGAACGTCATCCCGACGGCGAGCACCACCAGGAACGAGTTGTCGATCAGGAGGTTGAGCAGCACCTGGCCGGACGCGAACGACTCGTAGCGCAGCCCTCCCCCGGCGAACATCAGCACGAAGAGCGCGAACGTCGCCACGACCGGGAGGAAGCGCGTGGGCAGGCGGCGCCCGGCGGCGCCGCGGACGCGTTCGGCGATCGCGGTCACCGGCTGCTCCCCGTGGTCTCGGTGGTCGGGGTTTCGGTGGTCGGGATGTCGGTGGTCGCGGCCTGGGTGGTCGGGGGCGGCGCCTCGGGTGGCGGGGCCTCCTGACGACGTCGCCGGCGCGCGAGCAGCGCCTGCACCTTCGGCGCCTGGGCGAGGAACACCAGGATCACGACGGCGGCCTTGAACACCAGCGAGACCTCCGGCGGGATCCCGACCGAGTAGATCGTGGTGGTCAGGGTCTGGATGGTGAGCGCGCCGAGCAGGGTGCCCGCGATCGAGTACCGCCCGCCGGCGAGCGAGGTGCCGCCGATGACGACGGCGAGGATCGCGTCCAGCTCCAGCCACAGGCCCGCGTTGTTGGCGTCGGCCGCGTGGACGTTCGCACTGACCATCAACCCGGCCACGGCGGCGCAGAACGCCGCGAAGACGTAGACCGTCCAGACGATGCTGCGCGAACGCACCCCGGCGAGCCGGCTGGCCTCCGGGTTGATCCCCACCGACTCGACGAGCGTGCCGAGCGCGGTGCGCCGGGTGACGAGCGCGACCAGCGCGTACACGGCGGCGGCCACGACCACGGTCAGCGGCACGGTGAGCAGCGCGCTCCCGCTGATACCGGAGAAGAAGCCGTTGTTGACGGTGATGATCTGCCCGTCCGTGACGAGCTGGGCGAGCCCGCGACCGGCCGTCATCAGAACCAGGGTCGCGATGATCGGCTGGATGCCGAGGTGGGCGACGAGGAAGCCGTTCCAGGCGCCGAGCGCCACCGCGAGCCCGAGGGCGAGCCCGATGCCGGTGAGCGCGGCGCCGGGGCTCGCCGGGTCGGGGCTGGCGGCGATCCACGTGCAGGTCACGGCGCCGGAGATCGCGACGACGGCGCCGACGGACAGGTCGATCCCGCGGGTGGCGATCACCAGCGTCATCCCGAGCGCCGTGAGCGCCAGCGGGGCGCCGTTGTGCAGGATGTCGACCACGCTCCCGTAGAGCCTGCCGTCCTGCACGCGCACGGCGAAGAAGCTCGGCGTCACCGCCAGGTTGAGCAGCAGCAGGGCGGCGAGCGGCCAGATCGGCTTGCGCAGCAACTCACGCATGGGCCTCACCCCCGGTGGCGATCAGCTCCATCACCCGGTCCATGTCCACGTCCTCCCCCGCGAGCTCCGCCACCGGCCTGCGGTCGCGCAGCACCAGGACCCGGTCGGACAGGCGGACCACCTCGTCCAGCTCGGCGGAGATGAACACGACCGCCGTGCCCTGGCGGGCCTGCTCGGCCACGAGGGCCTGGATCTGGGCCTTCGCACCGACGTCGATGCCGCGCGTCGGCTCGTCGAGGATGAGCAGCCGCGGCTCGGTGATCAGCCAGCGGGCCAGCAGCACCTTCTGCTGGTTGCCGCCTGACAGGTTGCCGAGCAGCGCATCCGGGTCGGCGGGCCGGATGTCGAGCAGCTCGATCCAGCGCCGGGCCAGCTCGTCCTGCTTGCGGCGCGGGATGCGCCGCATCCAGCCGCGGGACGCCTGCATGGCGAGCACCATGTTCGCCCGCACCGACAGGTCGGCCACCACGCCCTCGGCCTTGCGGTCCTCCGGGCTGAACGCGATGCCGGCGTCGATCGCCGCACGCGGGGTGCGGATCCGCACCGGGCGCCCGCCCACCGCGATCTCGCCGCGATCGGCGCGGTCGGCCCCGAACAGCAGCCGGGCGAGCTCGGTGCGCCCGCTGCCGAGCAGCCCGGCCAGGCCGACGACCTCGCCGGGCCGCACGGCGAGGTCCACCGGCTCGATGGCGCCCCGCCGCCCCAGGCCCGACGCGGCGAGGACCGGGGCCTCGTCGTCGGCGGCGGGCTCGGCCGGCGCGCGGTCCAGCCGTTCGAGCACCTCCAGCTCGCGCCCGACCATTGCCGACACCAGCTGCATCCGGGAGATCTCCGGCGTGGCGTACTCGCCGACCAGCCGGCCGTTGCGCAACACGGTCATCCGGTCGGAGATCTCGTACACCTGCTCGATGAAGTGCGAGACGAACAGGATCGCCACGCCGTCGTCGCGCAGCCGGCGGACCACCCGGAACAGCTCCGCCACCTCGCTCGCGTCCAGGCTCGAGGTCGGTTCGTCGAGCACGAGCACCCGCGCGTCGACCTCGACGGCACGGGCGATCGCGACGAGCTGCTGCAGCGCGATCGGGTGCGCGTCCAGCGGCGAGGACGGGTCGAGGTCCAGGTGCAGCCGGCCCAGCAGCTCGCCGGCTCGCCGCCGGACGCCGCGCCAGTCGATGCGACCGGCGCGGCGCGGCTCGCGGCCGAGCAGGAGGTTCTCCGCCACCGACAGGTTCGGGCAGAGGTTCACCTCCTGGTAGACCGTGCTGATCCCGGCGGCCTGGGCCGCGGCCGGCCCGCTGAACGCCACCGGCTCGCCCTGCACCCGGATGTGCCCCGCGTCCACCGGATGCACGCCGGTGAGGGCCTTGATCAGCGTCGACTTGCCGGCGCCGTTCTCCCCCATCAGTGCGTGCACCTCGCCCGGATACAGCCGCAGGTCCACCGAGTCGAGGGCCTGGACCGGTCCGAACGCCACGGAGATGCCTGTCATCTCCACCAGTGGCCGCTGTTGTTCCATCGGTGCTGTCGCTCCGTCAGTACTCGCGGCTGGACAATGCGGCCTTGGCGGCCTCGCTGTCGAACGTCGTCTCCTCGGTGACGACGCGCGCCGGCACCTCCTCGCCCGCAGCCACCTTCTTGACGAGCTCCATCATCTGCGGGCCGAGCAGCGGGTTGCACTCGACGATGAAGTTGATCTTTCCGTCGGCCAGCGCCTGCATGCCGTCCTTGACCGCGTCCACCGTGATGATCTTGATGTCGGTGCCGGGCACCTTGCCGGCCGCCTCGATCGCCTCGATCGCGCCGAGCCCCATGTCGTCGTTGTGGGCGTACAGGACGTCGATGTCCGGATTCGACTTCAGGAACGCCTCCATCACCTGACGGCCGCCCGAGCGCGTGAAGTCACCCGTCTGCGAGGCGATGACCTTCAGGTTCGGGTTCTGCGCGATCACATCGGCGAAGCCCTGCTGGCGGTCGATCGCCGGCGCCGAGCCCGTGGTGCCCTGCAGCTCCACGATGTTCACCGGCCCGGCGGAAGCGTCGACGTTCTTCAGGAGCCACTCCCCGGCCTTCTTGCCCTCCTCGACGAAGTCCGAGCCCAGGAACGTCTTGTAGAGCGAGGTGTCGGTGGAGTCGACGGCCCGGTCGGTGAGGAGCACCGGGATGTTGGCCCGCTTGGCCTCCATCAGCACGGTGTCCCAGCCCGACTCCACCACCGGGCTGAACGCGATCACGTCCACCCGCTGCTGGATGAACGAGCGGATCGCCTTGATCTGGTTCTCCTGCTTCTGCTGGGCGTCGGAGAACTGCAGCTCGATGCCCGCAGCCGCGGCGGAGTCCTGGACCGACTTCGTGTTCGCAGTGCGCCACCCGCTCTCGGCGCCGACCTGCGAGAAGCCCAGCGTGATCTTGTCCTCGCCCGCGGCGGGGGCGGTCTCGCCCCACCGCCACCGCCGCCACCACAGGCGGTCAGTACCAGCGCAGCCGCCGCGGTGATCGCCACAGCAGCGACCCGCTTTCGGAGCGCGGGCAACGTCGTCGTTGTGCGCACAGCGCCTCCTCAGGCGTCGTCGGAGTGCCGGACCCGAATCAGTGTGATGCGGGTCCCACCCGGCGGAAACTGTGAGCGCTAACATGCCCCGCCGTCAAGAGTGGGTCGCGTCAAGAGCCGATAACGTTCCCCCCACCCGGGCGACGCGCGTCACTCACGGTCGCGAGCGGCGGCCCCGCGTCGTCCGGTTGAATGAACGGATGCGTCACAACGGCACTGGTGACGATGAGCCGACCGGCCCGATCCCCGGCGGTGGTGACGGGTGGCCGCTGCCACCGGACGGCAGCGCGCTCCCCGGCGAGCCCGACGACCTCGCGCCGGGGGACGTCTGGGACTCCGGAGGACCCGGGAGCGCACAGGCCGCCGCTCGCGGCTGCCTGTGCCCGATGCTGCCCAACGACCCCCGCGCCGGTCTCGGGCTGCTCATCGCACCCGACTGCCCCGTCCACCACGCGGGGCTCGAATGATCCTGGACCGATCCGAGGGGCGCCGTCCGACGTCAGGCGCGTCGTCGAGATGGTCGGGCGGGACAACGCCCGCCGCGCCTACCGGCTGGGCTGACGCTCGTGATCGAGCCCCAGCGCAGCGCAGGCCGCGTCGAGCACGGCGGGCCGCAGCTGCGCCACGGGCCGGTCGGCGAACATCGCGATGCAGTCGCCCATGCCGCCGATCGCGACCGTCGCCTTGACCTCGTCGGCGAGGGGCGCATCGGGACCCGCCAGCAGGGCGGTGAGGCGGCGCCGCCAGGCTCGCATCCGGGGGGCCAGGTCGAGCTCGGCCACGGTTGCCGCGTCGCGGAACACGACCGTGCTGACCGCGCGGTGCGTCACCGTGACGTCGAAGTAGCGCGCCAGCAACGCACGCACGTCCCCGTCGTCCCGTGCCTCGTCCTCGGCGAGCAGCGCTTCGACGTCGTCGACCAGCGGCTGCACGAGGCTGCCCAGGAGCTCCGCCCGCGACCCGAAGTGGTAGTAGAGCGCGGGCTTGGTGATCCCGATGCGCTCCGCGATCGCCCGCAGGCTCGTCTGCTGCACGCCGTGGGCGGCGAACAGCTCGAGCGCGGCAGCCTGTATCCGCTCCGGCGTGCCGGTCCGACGCGTCCCCCGCACCGCGCCTCCCCCAGGCCTCGTCGCATGGTCAACTTACCTCGGATTCACCCGCTGGAGGATGACATCCACGGCCTTCTCGACGCTCACGACGGCCGTGTCGATCACCAGCCGATCTCGATCCCATTCCTCGTATTCGCGGTCGATACGCAGGTACGGAGCGCGCAGCTCACGGGCGAGGGGAACCGCGATCGTCGACTTCCCGGTGCCGGGAAGGCCGGCGAGCACGATCAGGCCTGGCTGCACCGTCCGAGCCTAGGCGCGCGGTCGGCTCCGCGGTTCGGGACCTCGTCAGCCGGGCCGCGCCAGCCGTAGCGACGACGGCAACCGCGACTGCGCAGTGCAGACCGATGGCGATCAACGTGGGGCGGACGTCCCCGCTGGCGGCCGGGAGGATCGGGAGAAAAACCGCCGAGGTGTTCATCGACGCGTGGAGCAAGGTCACCATCAAGAGACTGCTGCCGGTGCTGTTGTAGACCCAGGCCAACACGACCGCCTTGGCAATGCTGTCCACTAGGAAGAGACCGAACGAGTAGTCCTGCGCACTGCCTTCGGTCAGGAACTTCGGGATGTGCCAGAACGCACTGACCACACCTACGACGACACTGCTGACCAGAGCGCTGCGGCGGGCCTGGAGTCGCGACTGCGCGTACCCACGCCAACCGATTTCCTCGCCGTTCGTCAACACCCCGAAAAGGAAGAAGATGGACAGCAACACCCACAAGTTGCCCGAAGGCCCGAAGATCTGACGGGCGAAGGGCTGGCCGAAATCCGGAGCGGCCCCGCCGAACAGGACGTGCAGGACCAGCGCCGCGAGGTCGATGACCGCGGGTCCCAGCAGCACGACTGCGAACCAGAACAGCCCGGCCCGCCAGATCAGGAACTGCCGCAACAACGATTCGGATGCCCGCCCACCCATCGACGATCCCGGTCATGACGAGAGCGGCAACCACGAACCCGTAACCGACGAAGATCGGCAGCGCGGACGGGATGTTCACGCTCGCCCAGCCGTGCGAGTCGGCCGCTGCCCAGAGATCGATGGGCCAGGTCAGGACGAACATCAGGATGAACCCGGCCAGCACCGGGAAGCGCCTCGACCAATGCGACATCCGGCTCACCCCGTTCGTCACTCGATTGCTACCGGCACCCCGTTACGGTGCCGGGCAACGTGCGGCGACGACGGATACGGATACGGCCGCCAGAAAGTCGAGGAACTCCGCCGGCGGTGATCGCGAGTATCGGTTGGCAGCGGCTCCGCCCACAGCACCGGCCAACCGAAACCGCAGATCATGCAGGTGCGGCCGAGCACACCGGCCGGGCACGCCACCCATCTCATGATCATCAGTTGGGTGCAAGGCCGGCCGGATGTGGCCGCCCACGCACCGAACCGATGATCACTCCCGCCTCAGCTCGCCGGGAGCGGTGGGACAGCGACGGTCCTGCCCCCTGCAACACGTCCGCTGATCACGAGCCGACCCGCGGGGCGGCTCGCAGGACCTGCCGGGCAGCGGTTGGAGCTCGCTCGGCCGGTGACCGCGACCCGGGTCGAACCCGGCCACCGGCAAGATCACGAAGTCCGGCTGTAGCGCTAGTCCAGGTTCGGCCGCAGCCAGTTCTCGACCTCCGCCTGCGGGAGCATGCGGCGCTCGGCGTAGTCGCGCAGCTGGTCGGCGCCGATCCGCCCGACGGTGAAGTAGCGCGAGTCCGGGTGCGCGAAGATCAGGCCGCTGACGCTCGCGGCCGGCGTCATCGCGTACGACGTCGTGAGACCCATCCCGACCTCCTCGGCACCGAGCAGGTCGAAGAGCTCCCGCTTCAGGCTGTGGTCCGGGCTCGCCGGGTAGCCGAGGGCGGGGCGGATGCCGCGGAACCGCTCGGCGTGCAGGTCCGCAAGCGCCGGTACGGCGTCCGGCTCGAACCAGGCGCGGCGGGCCTCCAGGTGCGCCTGCTCGGCGAACGCCTCGGCCAGCCGGTCGGCCAGCGCCTTCACCATGATCGCCCGGTAGTCGTCGTGCTCGGCCTCGAACCGGGCGGCGAGCTGCTCGGCACCGTGCACCGAGACCGCGAAACCGCCGAGGTGGTCACCGGCGGGCGCGACGTAGTCGGCGAGGCAGCGGTTGGCGCGGCCCTCGGGCTTCACCGTCTGCTGGCGCAGCATCGGCATGCGCACCTCGGCGGGACCCGCCACGACGATGTCGTCGCCGTCCGCGAGTGCCGGCCAGAACCCGTACACGCCCCGGGCCTGGAGCGACCCGTCGGCGATGATCTCGTCGAGCAGCTGGATGCCGTCGTCGTAGAGCTCGCGGGCGGCGGGCTTCTCCAGGATGGCCGGGAACTTGCCCTTCAGCTCCCAGGCGAGGAAGAAGAACTGCCAGTCGATGAACTCTCGCAGCGCCTCCAGGGACGGGGTGACGGTGCGGGCCCCGGTGAACGCGGGCACCGGCAGGTCGTCGAACGCCACCGGCTCCCGGTTGGCCCGCGCCTGCGCGATCGTGAGCATCGGCCGCTTCTGCCGGGCGGCGTGCTGCACGCGCAGCCGCTCCTGCTCGACGCGGTTGTCGGTGTCGAGCCGCTCGGCGCGCTCGGGGTCCAGGAGCTGCGCCACCACGCCCGTGACGCGGGACGCGTCGAGCACGTGCACGGTGCTGGAGTCGTACGCCGGGGCGATCCGCACGGCGGTGTGCTGCCGGGAGGTGGTGGCACCCCCGATGAGCAGCGGCAGCTTGAGCCCACGCCGCTGCATCTCCTGCGCCACGTTGACCATCTCGTCCAGCGACGGGGTGATCAGCCCGGAGAGGCCCACGACGTCGGCACCCTCGGCCACCGCGGTGTCCAGCACGACGTTCGCCGGCACCATGACCCCGAGGTCGATCACCTGGTAGTTGTTGCAGGCGAGCACGACGCCGACGATGTTCTTGCCGATGTCGTGCACGTCGCCCTTCACGGTGGCGAGCACGACCTTGCCCTGACCGCGGTCCTCCTGCACCTGCCCGGAGAGCCGCAGCTGCTCCTTCTCGGCCTCCATGAACGGCTCCAGGTAGGCCACGGCGCGCTTCATCACCCGCGCGCTCTTCACCACCTGCGGCAGGAACATCTTCCCGGCGCCGAACAGGTCGCCGACCACCTTCATGCCGTCCATCAGCGGGCCCTCGATCACCTCGAGGGGCCGCGCGGCCTCTTTCCGCGCCTCCTCGGTGTCGGCCTCGACGAAGTCGACGATGCCGTGCACGAGAGCGTGCGAGAGCCGTTGCCCGACCGAGGCCTCGCGCCAGGACAGGTCCACCTCCCGCTTGGTGCCGGGCCCGGTGACCGTGCCGGCGAAGGTGACCAACCGGTCGGTGGCGTCCTCGCGCCGGTCGAACAGCACGTCCTCGACCAGCTCCAGCAGGTCGGCGGGGATGTCCTCGTACACCGCGAGCTGGCCGGCGTTGACGATCCCCATGTCCAGCCCGGCGCGCACCGCGTAGAACAGGAACGCGGAGTGGATCGCCTCCCGCACCACGTTGTTGCCGCGGAAGGAGAACGACAGGTTGGAGATGCCGCCCGACGTCCGCGCCCCCGGGCAGCGCTGCTTGATCAGCGGCAACGCGTCGAGGAAGGCCTTCGCGTAGCCGTTGTGCTCGGCCATCCCCGTGGCGACGGCGAGCACGTTGGGGTCGAACACGATGTCCTCGGGCGGGAACCCCACCTCCCGGGTGAGCAGGTCGTACGCCCGCCCGCAGATCGCGACCTTGCGCTCCACGGTGTCGGCCTGACCCCGCTCGTCGAACGCCATGACGACCACGCCCGCGCCGTACGCGCGGACCCGCCGGGCCTGGTCGAGGAAGACCTCCTCGCCCTCCTTGAGGCTGATCGAGTTGACGATCCCCTTGCCCTGCACGCACTTCAGCCCGGCCTCGAGCACGCTCCACCGGGAGCTGTCGATCATGATGGGCACCCGGGCCGCCTCGGGCTCGGTGGCGACCAGGTTGAGGAACGTGGTCATCTCCCGCTCGCTCTCGAGCAGGTCCGCGTCCATGTTGACGTCGATCAGGTTGGCTCCACCGCGCACCTGCTCCAGCGCCACGGCGACGGCGGCCTGGTGGTCACCCGCCTCGATGAGCCGGCGGAACCGCGCCGAGCCGGTGACGTTGGTGCGCTCGCCGATCATCAGGAACCCGGTGTCCGGCCCCAGGGTGAGCGGCTCCAGACCGCTGAACCGCGCCAAGGCGGGCGGGTTCACCACCGGGCGTGGCGCCACCCCGGACACGGCGGACGCGAGCCGCGCGATGTGCTCGGGCGTGGTGCCGCAGCACCCGCCCACGATGTTGACCATGCCGGCGCCGGCGAACTCGCCGAGCAGCTGCGCGGTCTCGTCGGGCTGCTGGTCGTAGCCGCCGAAGGCGTTGGGCAGGCCCGCGTTCGGGTGGGAGGCGACATAGGTGTCGGCGAACCGGGCCAGTTCCGCGACGTGCGGGCGCATCTCGGCGGCGCCGAGCGAGCAGTTGACGCCGACGACGAGCGGGTCGGCGTGGCGGACGGAGTTCCAGAACGCCTCGACGGTCTGCCCGGACAGCGTGCGGCCGGACAGGTCGACGATCGTCACCGAGATCCACAGCGGCAGCTGCGGCGCCACCTCGTGCGCCGCCGCGATCGCGGCCTTCGCGTTGAGCGTGTCGAAGATCGTCTCGATGAGCAGCAGGTCGACCCCGCCCTCGGCGAGCCCGGCGATCTGCTCCGCGTAGCTCGCACGGACCTCGTCGAAGGTGACGGCCCGGTAGGCCGGGTCGTTGACGTCGGGCGACAGCGAGAGCGTGACGTTCAGCGGGCCGATCGAGCCGGCGACGAACCGTCCCCCGGCCTCGTCGGCGGCCTGGCGGGCCAGCTGCGCGCCGCGGACGTTCATCTCCCGCACCGCGGCCTGCATCCCGTAGTCGGCCTGGCCGATCGAGGTGGCCGTGAACGTGTTCGTGGTGGTGATGTCCGCGCCGGCGGCGAGGTAGCGGCGGTGCCCGTCGAGCACGATGTCCGGGCGGGTGAGGTTGAGCAGGTCCGGGTCGCCGGTGACGTCGTGCGCGTGGTCGGCGAACCGCTCGCCGCGATAGTCGGCGGGGGTGAGGCCGGCGCCCTGCAGCATCGTGCCCCAGGCGCCGTCGAGGACGGCGATCCGCTGGTCCAGGAGCTGCACCAGCTCCTTCGTGCGACGGTTCGACATACGCGAGGGCCTCCGAGTGATCGGAGGCGCCCTTGCAGCAGATCGAGCGGGTCGAGCGTGGCGGACTCACGTCCGTTGCAGCGCCTCTCGACCCGTGGTCGAGCCTACCGCGGTCCAGCAACCCGCCCCAGAGGATGATCACCAGCTCGGTGCGCGAGCGGCCGAATGCGGCCGTCCCCGCACCGAACCGATGATCATGCGAGGGCTACCGGCCCAGCTCGTCCCGCAGCGCCCGCGCTGCCCCGACCATCGCCTGCATCTTCCCGAAGGCGGCGTCGCGGGGCAGGTACTTCATGCCGCAGTCGGGGGCGAGCACCAGCTGCTCGGGCGGGAGGTGGTCGAACGCGCGGCGGGCCCGCGCCGCCACGGTGTCGACGCTCTCGACCTCAGGGGTGGACAGGTCGAGGACGCCGAGGATGATCGTCTTGTCGGTGAGGTCGGCGAGCACGCCGAGGTCGAGCCCGGACTGCGCGGTCTCGATCGAGATCTGGGTGGCGGTGCAGCCGGCGAGCTCGGGCAGGAACGAGTAGCCCTCCGGCCGTTCGTGGATGATCGCCGCGTAGCCGAAGCACAGGTGCACGGCCGTGGTGCCCGAGACGCCGTCGAGCGCGGTGTTGAGCGCCGTGAGCCCGTAGGCGCGGGCGGCGTCCGGACGGGCCTGCAGGTAGGGCTCGTCGATCTGCACGATGTCGGCGCCCGCCGCGAACAGGTCCTTGATCTCGGCGTTGACGGCGGCGGCGTAGCCCATCGCGGCCGCCTCGGCGTCGGGGTAGTGGTCGTTCTGGGCCTGCTGCGACATCGTGAACGGGCCGGGCACGGTGATTTTGATCGTGCGGTCGGTGTGGGCGCGCAGGAACCGCAGGTCGGCGACCTCCACCGCGTGCGGCCGCGCGATCGGGCCGACGACCCTGGGCACCGGGTTGGGGTGGCCGCTGCGGTCGAGCGCGGTACCGGGGTTGTCGATGTCGACGCCGTCGAGCGCGGTGGCGAAGTGGTTGCTGTAGCTCTCGCGGCGGATCTCACCGTCGGTGAGGATGTCGAGCCCGGCCTCCTCCTGCAGCCGGATCGCGACGACCGTGGCGTCGTCCTGCGCCTCGGCGAGGTGCTCCGGCGGGATGCGCCACAGTTCCTTGGCCCGCACGCGGGGCGGGAACCGGCCGGCGAGCTTCGCGCGGTCGATCAGCCACTCGGGCTGGGCGTAGCTTCCGACGAGGGACGTCGGCAGGAGCGGCAACGACACGGGGCCTCCTCTGGGAGATCGATAGGATGGAAGGTGTGAGCGAACTTCCGGCCGAGCTGCGGCACCTGATCGAGTCCGGCCCGCTGGCCCACCTGAGCACGATCAACTCGGATGGCAGCCCGCAGGTGACCGTCATCTGGATCGGGTTGGACGGTGAGGACATCGTGTCCGGCCACATGCACCGGCACGCGAAGCTGCGCAACATCGAGCGGGACCCGCGGGTCGTGCTGTCTTTCGATGCGCCCCGGGACCCCAGCGTGGTCCTGAACCCCTACGCCGTGCTGCGGGCGCGAGCCACCGTCGCACCGAGCGACGAGGCGTGGGACCTGCTCGACCGCCTGACGAAGGTCTACATGTCGCCCGACGACGAGTTCCCCGCGCCGAAGGGCCCCGGCCACATCGTGCGCTACTCCGTCGAGCGGATCGGCGGCGTCGGCCCCTGGGCGTCGTCTCACTGAGCTGCGTCGTAGTACTGAGCTGCGTCGTCTCACCGATCTAGGGCCTCAGGACGATCCGGCCGCTGGTGCGGCCCTCGGTCTGCCGTTGCCAGGCCGACGGCGCGTCCGCGAGCGGCACGACCTCGTGGGCCACCGCGAGCGTGCCGCGGGCGACGTGCTCGGCCACCGTCGTGACGGCCGCAGCGCGCTGTTCGCGGGTCAGCTCGTTGTTGGTGTAGCCGAGGATGGACAGCAACCGGCTGCGCAGCGTCGAGGAGTCGATCGGGCAGGTCTCGCCGGCCGAGCCGCCGAGGTTGACCAGCCGGCCGCCCGGCCGCAGCGCGCGGGCCGCGGCCGCCGCCGGGACGCCGTAGAGCGGGTCGAGCACGAGGTCCGCCGGGCCGTCCACGGCGGCGGCGAACCGGCCGGCGAGCTCGTCGAGGTCGTCGGTGTCCAGCGCCACGACGGCGTCGGCCCCCGCCTTCTCCGCCCGGGCCTGCGCAGCTTCCGACCGGGCGCCGGCGACCACCCGGCGGGCGCCCGCGGCGCGGGCGAGCTGAACGGCCGCCTGCCCGACCACGCCCCCGGCACCGAGCACGATCACCTGCTCGCCGGGGGCCAGCCCGCCGCGCCAGGTCAACGCCATGTGCGCGGCCACCGCGGACAGGCCGGCCGCGGCCACGGCCACCAGGTCGGCACCGGCCGGGAGCTCCACCAGGTCCTCCGCGGCCACCGCGGCGACCTCCGCCATGCTGCCGTGGCCCGGGGACATGCCGGCGGACGTCGGGAACCAGACGGTGCGCCCGTCGATCTCGCCGACGCCCTGCACGCCCGGGACGTACGGCGTGGCCGGTTTCCCGAAGTACGAGGTGCCGGTGGCGCACAGCAGGTCGAGCGGGGTGATCGGCGCGGCGCGCACCTCGACCAGCACCTGCCCCTCGGCCGGCTCGGGCGGCTCCCGGTCGGCCACCACCGGCGGCCTCCCGGGCTCCACCACCTGCAGTGCTTTCACCGTCGGGCCCTCACGTGGCGACGTCCGGGTAGGGCAGGGAGAAGCCTGACAGGCGCCGGGCGTACTCGAGCTGGAAGCCGAGCGGCTCGGCGTGGTCGCGCTCGAACATCGCGATGAAAAGCGTCAACGTGAGGAACGGGTGCGCGCCCAGCTCGAAGAGCTTCGGGTAGTCGTGACCGGCCAGCGCGGCGCGCTCCTCGTCGTCGAAGGAGAGCCAGGTGCTCTTCTCGGCGCCGACGCAGTTCAGGATCCGGTTCGCCTCCTCCGCCTCCCACCACGCCACGGTGCATACGGGATCGGCGCGGTAGCGCTCGACGAGGTCCGGATCCCGGTCGACGGTGAACAGGAACTTGTTCAGCAGGTACTTGCTCACGTCGAAGCACCTCCGCCCGGGTACCAGGTGAAGTAGGCCTCCATGGTGTGGAAGAGGTCGTAGGTGTCGACGTAGTCGGCCTTCTGCCCCTCCCCCGCGACGCCCATCATCAGCATGAAGTCCATGAAGCCGTGGGTGGCGTTGCCCGGGGCGTGCAGGCTGTCGAGGGTGACCTCGGCGAGGCAGCCCTCGATGTCGCCCGACGAGATCCACTCCACGGCCTTCTGGTCGAACTGCGGGTCGGGGCCGTGCGGGCCGAACTGGCGTGGCCCGCCCAGCTCGAGGGACAGGTGCCCGGTACCGATCACCGCGACCCGCTGGTCCGACGGCCACGACTCGATCAGCTGCCGGATCGTGCGCCCGAGCTGCACGAACCGCTTCGGCCGCGGCAGCGGCGGCGCGAAGATGTTGGTGTAGATCGGCACGATCGGCAGGTCGGCCTGCGGGCGCAGCGTGATGATCGGGCACGTGATCGAGTGGTCGATCCGCAGCTCGTTGGAGAACGCCAGGTCGAACCCGGCGTCGAGGCCCTCGCGCAGGACGTACGCGGACAGGTCCTCCTGGCCTTTCAGGACCATGCGCGGGAGGCCGAACTCGCGTTCCTCGTTGTACCAGTTGGCGTCGTACATCGGCGCCTTGCCCACGAGGAACTGCGGCATGTTGTCCAGCCACAGCTGGTGGAAGTGGTCGGAGCCGACCATCACGAGCACGTCGGGCCGGGCCCGCGTGAGCGTCTCCCGGAACGCCTCCACCTTGCGCACCCATTCGTCCGCGAACGGCGGGCGGTCCTCGCCGGTTGAGGTGCTGGCGCGGTAGTAGAAGGGATGATGGGTGGACGCGATCACCGCCACCAGCTCAGCCACGCGGACCTCCCGGCTCGTAGGGATCGGGGGCGACGGACCGGTTGTTCAGGTCCACGGACAGGAAGATGTCGTTGGCCACGGGGTGGCGCAGCTCCTCGGCGAGCTGACCGATGAGCCCGGCCGTGCGCGCGAGCAGGGCGAACCCGCGCAGCAGCTCCAGGGGCAGGCCCAGGTCGGCGAGCGCGGCGCCGCACACGCCTGCGCCGTTCAGCGGCAGCGTGCGGCCCAGCACCTCGGGGTGCACGCGCCCGATCGCGGCGAAGAGCTGCATGTGCGGCCCGAAGAGGTCTTCCTCGCGGGCGATCTGCATCAGGCGCGGGGTGCGGGGGTCGCCGTTCTTGTGGACGTGGTGACCGAGTCCGGGCACGAACTTCCACGCCGCGCGCTGCTGCTGCACGGTCTTGAGGGCGACCGCGTCCCAGCCGGCGTCGTCCGTGGGCAGCTCCCCGCCGTCCGACGACGCGAGGCCCTCCAGAACGTCGTGCAGGAACCGCCCCGCTTCCTCGGTGACGCCGAGGAAGCGCGACCCGCCGCCGAGCAGCCCGGCCGCGAGCGCGCCCTGCACGGAGTCGGGCGCGGACAGGTAGGTGAGCCGGGCGGCGATCGCCGTCGGGGTGAACCCGTGGTCGGCGAGGGCGGCGAGGACCGCCTCGAACACGCGGGTCTCGCCCTTCGTCGGGCGGCGCTGCGTGGCCAGCCAGAACGAGAGCTCGCCGAACCCGACGTTGCCCATGACGTCCTCGGCCAGGTCCTGGCCGAGGAGCGTGATGTTCGTCAGGCTCGACGCCCCCAGGGCGGTCGGATACTCAGGCATGCCGGTCATCCTGCGGGGTCGAGAGCCACTTGCGCAGCTCCACACCGTGCTCGTCCAGGTCGGGCGGGGGTAGCCGGTAGCCGGCCGGCGTGGCGGAGAAGCGGATCGGGTGCCGGGTGGTGGGCAGCGCCCGCTCGCCCTCGCCGGCCTGGACGACCGGGTCGAGCCCGAACCGCTCGGCCATCGCGAACCCGCCGTCGATCGTCTGGATCGGCCCGCACGGCACGCCGACGGCCACCAGGGCGTCGAACCACTCCACCGCGCCGCGCTCCGCGAGCCGCTCGAGCAGCAGCGGGCGCAGCTCCTCCCGATTGGCGGTGCGATCGATGTTGCGGGCGTACCGCGGGTCGTCGGCCACCTCGGGGATGCCGAGCACCTCGCACAGCTTGCGGAACTGCCGGTCGTTGGCGGCGGCGACGATGATGTCGTCGTCCGCGGTGGGCAGCGGCTCGTACGGGAACACGCTCGGGTGTGCGTTGCCCATCCGGTGGGGCACCACTCCCCCGGCCACGTACGCCGAGCTGTGGTTCACCAGCCCCGTGAGCGCCGAGGACAGCAGGTTGACCTCGACGAGCTGGCCCTCGCCCGTGCGGTCGCGGTGGCGCAGCGCGGCGAGGATGCCGATCAGCGCGTGGTTGCCGGCCATCACGTCGAACACCGAGATGCCGGCCCGGTACGGCGGGCCGTCGGCGTCGCCGGTGAGGCTCATCAGGCCCGACATCGCCTGCACCATGAGGTCGTAGCCCGGGACGTGGCTGCCCTTCCCGGAACCGAACCCGGTGATCGAGCTGTAGATCACGCCGGGGTTGGCGGCCCGGACGGTGTCGTGGTCGAGGCCGTAGCGGGCGAGCCCGCCCGGCTTGAAGTTCTCGATCAGCACGTCGGCACGCCGGGCGAGCTCGCGCGCCACCTCCGCGTCGGCCTCGTCGCGCAGGTCGAGCGCGATCGAGCGCTTCCCGCGGTTGATGCCCAGGTAGTAGGTCGAGACGCCGTTTCGGTCCGGCGGGATCCAGGTGCGGGTGTCGTCGCCGGCCGGGCCCTCGACCTTGACGACGTCGGCACCCATGTCAGCCAGCAGCATCGTGGCGTAGGGGCCGGCCAGGATGCGGGAGAAGTCGGCGACCAGGATCCCGGCCAGCGGTCCCGCCGCGCTCTCGGCCATCCACGTGCCCTTCCGTCCGTACAACGGACATGCGTCCGTCCGACGGAATCCTTCTCCCGGACGCCGGTACGCGTCAACCCCGTCAGGACGCCGTCACGGTGACGTGCGGGACGGTGTCGAGGCGCGCGAAGTCCGCGCTGATCTCCCCCGCGGTCTGCAGCAGCAGCGGGAGGTGGTGCTCCAGCAGGCGGTCGACCGGCGTCTCGGCGGCGTGGCAGTTGACGTTGACGCCGGCGATCACCCGGCCCGATCCGTCGCGCAGCGGCGCGGCGACCGACCGGATGCCCAGCGCGAGCTGCTCGTCGGTGAGCGCCCATCCGCGCGCCCGCACCTCCCGCAACGCGGCGTCGCGCTCGGCGCGGTCGGGCTGCCAGCGCGGCACCAGCCCGGAACGGGTCGGCTCGGCCAGCACCCGGTCCAGCTCGTCCGGCGGGAGTGCCGCGAGCTGCACCTTCCCCAGTGACGTGGGGAGCGCCGGGAACCGGGTGCCGATCTGCACCGCGAGGGCGACGATCTTCGGCACGGCCACGCGGGCGACGTAGACGATGTCGGAGCCGTCGAGCTGGGCGATCGAGCAGGACTCGTTGGTGCGGGCGACGAGCCGCTCCAGGTGCGGGCGCGCGACCTCCCACAGCCCCGTCGACCGCACGTAGGAGACGCCCAGGTCCAGCACCCGCGGGGTGAGGGAGTAGCCGCGGTCCGCGGTGCGGACGTAGCCGAGCTCCTCCAGCGTGAGCAGGATCCGGCGGGCGGTCGGGCGGGCGAGGTCGGTGGCGGCGGCCACCTCGGCGAGCGTCATCACCGGGCGGCCGGGCCGGAAGGCGACGATGACCTCGAGCCCGCGGGCCAACGCCTCGATGAAGTCCGGACCGGTCCCTGCACGTGGCATCGCACGAGGGTAGCCGCAGTGTCCGCGGGGCGGACACCCGTGAGAGAAGCCGGGTCGATCGGTGAGCGGATTGACACCCGGCCCGAGCTGCACGAGGCTGCGCCTCCAGGGACGACCGGCACGCGGACGTCCGTCCGTCGGCAAGGAGCGCCACGTGACGAACCAGCCCACTCCCGTCGTCCTGCGGGGCGGCACGGTCCTCACGGTCGACGCGGTCCACACGGTGCTCCCCGGCCACGACGTGCTGGTGGTCGGCGAGACCATCGCCGCGGTCGGCCCCGGCCTCGCCGTGCCGGACGGCACCGTCGAGATCGACGCCACCGGCGGCATCGTGATGCCCGGCATGATCGATACACATCGGCACATGTGGCAGACGGCGATGCGCGGCTACGGCGCCGACTGGACGTTGACGCAGTACTTCGTCTGGTACTACCTCGAGTGGGGCAAGATCTTCCGCCCCGAGGACGTGCACGCGGGCAACCTGCTCGCCGCTCTCGAGGCGGTCGACGCCGGCGTCACCACCACGGTGGACTGGTCGCACGGGCTGCAGACCCCGGAGCACGCCGACGCCGCCGTCGACGCCCTGGCGGCCGCGCCCGGCCGGTTCGTGCTCGCCTACGGCAACATCCAGGACGCCCCCGCGAACTGGACCGCGTCCCCGGGGTTCCGCGACTTCGTGGCCCGCCGCTTCCCGGGCGGGCGCGGCGACGACATGCTCGGGTTCCAGCTCGCCTTCGACGTCACCGGCGACCCGGCCTTCCCCGAGAAGCCGGCGTTCGAGGTGGCCCGCGAGCTGGGCGTACCGGTCACCACGCACGCCGGGGTGTGGGGCGCCACCGGCGACGACAGCATCCGGCTCATGCACGAGCACGGGTTCATGACTCCCGAGACCGTCTACGTGCACGCCGCCACGCTCTCGCCCGACTCCTACCACCGCATCGCCGCCACGGGCGGCTCCGTGTCGGTGTCCACCGAGAGCGAGCAGAGCGCGGGCCAGGGCTACCCGCCCACGTGGGCGCTGCGCGCTCACCGCATCCCGGTGTCGCTGTCGATGGACACCTCGGTGTGGTGGAGCGGCGACCTGTTCTCGGCCATGCGCACCACGCTCGGCGCCGACCGCTCCCGCGAGCACCTGGAGGCGCACGCGACGGGCGACACCGTCACGCACGCCACGCTGCGGGCCGAGCAGGTGGTGGAGTGGGCCACCCGCGGTGGGGCCGGCGCGCTCGGCCGCGAGGACCGGCTGGGCAGTGTCGAGGTCGGCAAGCTCGCCGACCTGGTGCTGCTGCGCAACGAGCACTCGCCGGTGATGTTCCCGCTGCTGCACCCGCACGGCCACGTCGCGTTCCAGGCGCAGCGCGGGGACGTGCACACGGTGCTGGTGAACGGCCGGATCGTGAAGACGGACCACCGGCTCGTCGACGTCGACCTGGCCGCGGCCCGCAACGCCGTGGACCGGACGGTGGAACACCTGCGCACGCAGCTCGGCGAGGAGGCGTGGGCGAACGGGATGAACCCGGACGTGCCGCAGACCACGATCCTCGACAACCCCTACACGTACACCGACTACCACAGCGCCAGCACCCGCGGTCGCTGATAGGAGCGCTTCGATGACGCAGCGGACCGTGTCGGCACCGGCGGGGCGGGCGGCGATCACGCTCGGCTTCACCGTCCTGTGCCTGTCGTACCTGCTCAACGCGATGGACCGGCAGGTGTTCTACCCGCTGGTCCCCGAGATCCGCGAGGAGTTCGGCTTCTCCCTCGACCAGGCCGGCCTGCTCGCCACCGGGTTCACGCTGGGCCTCGCGCTCACCGGGGTGCCGGCCGGCTACCTGCTCGACCGGATGTCCCGCAAGACGATCGTCGTCGCCAGCGTGGTCGTCTACTCGGCGGGCACGATCGCCATCCCGCTCGCCTCCGGCTTCCTGGACATGGCCGTCTACCGGCTGGTCTCCGGCATCGGCGAGGGCGTGCAGGCCACGGCCATCTACGCGATCATCGGCGCCTACTACTTCCACCGGCGCGCCCTCGCCGCGGGGTTCATCGGGGTCGCGTTCGGGCTGGGTGTGTTCCTCGGCCCGCTGATCGGGCAGGGGATGGCCGCGGCCACGGACACGTGGCGCACGCCGTTCTACGTCTTCGGTGTGGCCGGCCTGGTCGTGGCGCTGATCCTGCTGGTCACGGTGCCGCGGGCGATGAGCGAGGCGCTGGCCGGCCGCGCCACCACGGCGGACGAAGCGAGCTACAGCCACATCCCGGCGAGCCCGTACAACCGCAACTCGCTCGCCTTCGGGATCACCTCGGCGGTGTCGGGCCTGGTCTTCTACGGCTTCCTCGGCCTCTACCCGACGTTCCTGCGCGAGGAGCTCGCGTTCTCCCCCGGCGAGGCGGCCCTCGCCGCGTCGCTCGTCGGGTTCGGGGCGATGATGGCGCTGCCGGTGGGCTGGCTCGCCGACCGGGTCGACCAGCGCATTCTCATGGCGGTCGGCTTCGTGGGCACGGCGCTCACCGCACTCCTCGCCTACTCGGTGGCCGCCGGCACCGCCGCGCACTACGTGCTGGCGTTCCTCATGGGCACCTTCGCGAGCGGCGTGCTGTTCACCAACTGCACCACGGTGCTGCAGCGCTCGGTGCGCCCCGAGCACGTCGGCCGCGGCGCGGGCCTGTTCATCCTCACCTACTACGTGGCCGCCGCGGTCTCCGGGCTGATCTTCGCCCGCCTGGTGGCCGGCATCGGCTGGCAGGGCGCCGGTCTCGTGCAGCTCACCCTGCTCCCGCTGCTCGGGCTCGCCGCACTCGTGCTCGTCGACCCACGGCGCATGCTCCTGCCACCGGCGCTGCGCAAGGCGTGAGCGCCGGCCCTGCGGCGCGCCTGACACGATGACGGCGCAAGCGTTGCAGGCGGAAGGAGCGGACGTGGCGGAACGGGTCGGGGTCCTGGGGGCGGGAGCGGTCGGCGGGATGCTCGCCGTCATGCTCGCCGAGGCCGGTCACGAGGTCACCGTGCTGGCGTCGGAGCGCACCAGCACGGCGATCAACGTCGGTGGGCTGGCGCTGCGCAGCGAGAAGTTCGGCGACCGGCAGGTGAGCGTGCTCGCGCGCCCGTACCTCACCACCCCCGTCGACGTCCTGTTCGTCGCGGTCAAGGCCCCGGACCTGCTCGCCGCGCTGAGCCGGGTGCCGGCCGCGCTGCTGACCGACGCCGCCGTGGCGCCGCTGCTCAACGGCACCGACCACGTCGCGCTGCTGCGCGCGGCCCTCCCGCAGGCCGCCGTCGTGCCGATGACGGTGGGGGTGGAGGCCACCCGCGTGGCGCCCGGCGTGATCGAGCACATCTCACCCTTCGTCGACTACGCGCTCGCCGAGCAGCGGGAACGCGCCCGCGTCGACCCGGAGGCGCTGCTGCGCGGCGCGGGCCTCGACGTCGACACGTCCGCTCCCGACGAGGCCACGCTGCTGTGGCGCAAGCTCTCCTTCCTCGCCCCGCTGGCCCTGCTCACCACCCGTGCGCGGCAGCCGCTCGGCCCGGCCCGCGACGCCCGTCCCGACCTGCTCGACGCGCTCGTCGCGGAGACAACCGCCGCGGCGGCCACGGCGGGGGCCGAGATCGACCCGGCGGTCGTCGGGAAGCGCATCGCCGGTCTGCCGGCGGGGATGCGCTCGTCCATGCTCAAGGATGCGATCGCCGGCGCCACCCTGGAGCTCGACGCCATCGCCGGCCCGATCCTGCGGGCGCTGCCCGGTGGCGCCCCGGTCACGCGCGCTGTCGTCGCGGAGATCACCGATGCGGCAGCCCGGGTGTAGCGCGGATCAGGCCGGCGCCCCGCCGAACCCGATCTCGTTGCCGTCGGGGTCGCGGAAGATGGCCTTGCGGACGCCGTTGTCGTAGACCTCGCGCTCGGCCGGTTCCAGGCCTCGCTCGGCGATCCGGGAGATCCGGTCGTCGAAGTCGCTGACGAAGACGGTGTGGCTGGCGTGCCCGGCGTGCTCGTCCCGCACCTCGATGAACACGTACCGGTGCTCTGCGAGCTCCCACACCGCCTCGACCTCGTTGGGGAGGAACGACGGCGGGGCGCCGAGGAGCCGCTCGTACCAGGCCGTCGCCGCGGGGTAGTCACGGACGGGGATGCCCGCGAACAGGTCGATGGTCATGACGTCACGCTAGAGGTCGGCCCCTCTCGTCCGGCAGCCGCGCCACCTCCCGGCTCGAGATCCCCGAGCGGCCGTCAGATGAAGCCGTTGTCGCGCAGGAACTGCTCCGCGACCTCCTCGGGCAGCTCGCCGCCGACGTCCACGCGCTCGTTGAGCCCGCGCATGAGGTCGGTGGTGAGCTTCGCGGCGATCGGGTCGAACACCTGGGCGAGCTGCGGGTGCTGGTCGAGCACCTCCTGGCGCACGGTCATCGCGGCGTTGTAGGGCACGAAGAACTGCTTGTCGTCCTCGAGGATCACCAGGTTGTTGGCCGCGACGGCGCCGTCGGTGGCGGTCACCTCGCCGAAGGTGCAGTTCGTCCCCGACGCGATCTCCTGCGGGACCAGCGACAGCTCCAGCTCGGCGACCCCGTTGTCGGGCAGGTCGAAGCCGTAGGTCTGCTCGAGGCCGGGCCAGCCGTCGTCGCGGGTGAGGAACTCAGCGGCGGCGCACATCCGGCCCTGCGCCGGGTCCCGGTTGACGAGCGCGGCGTACTCGCTCAGGGTGCGCACGCCCAGCTGCTGGTCCCGGCCCTGCGCGGTGGCCACGGCGTAGGTGTTGTCCACCGGGGCGGGGGCGAGCCAGGCGATCCCGTTGCCCTTGTCCTCGGCCGCCACGGCGTCGTACAGCGCCTGGTCGCCCTTGGGCGCGGACTGCGGCTCGTGCTGCATGTGCGTGGTCCAGCCGGTGCCGGTGTACTCCCAGTACATGTCCACCTCGCCCGCGGTGAGGGCGTTGCGCACGTTGGTGCTGCCGGTGATCGTGGTCAGGCCGCCGACGGAGGCGCCGGTGGCCTCCAGGGCCTGCACGGCGATCTGACCGAGCACGATCTGCTCGGTGAACTCCTTCGAGCCGACGGTGAACGATGCCCCGGACAGGTCGATCGCGGCGAGCGACCCCTCGCCCGCGGCGCCGGCTCCACCGCCGCCACCCCCGCCGCACGCTGTGACCGCCAGTGCCGCGGCGGCGAGCGCCACCATCAGCCGGCCGGTCCTCGCGATGTGCATGAGAACTCCTCCCTCAGAGGCCCTTGGGCCGGAGCACGTCCTCGACGACCCGGCCCACGTAGTCGATGAACAGGGCCAGCACCGCGGTGAGCACGCTGCCGACAACGGTGACGATCGGGCGGTTCTGCACCAGGCCCGTGATGATGATCGTGCCCAGCCCGCCCGCGTTGGTCAGCGCGGCCAGCGCCGCGGTACCGACGTTGATCACCAGTGCGGTGCGCAGGCCGGTGAGGATGACCGGCACGGCGAGCGGCAGCTCGATGCGCGCGAGGACGCCCCGGCGGCTCATCCCCATCCCGCGCCCCGACTCGATCACCGCGGGGTCCACCTGCTGCAGCCCGACCACGGTGTTGCGCAGCACCGGCAGCGCCGAGTAGGCGACGAGCGCCACCACCGCGGGCCAGAACCCGATGCCCCACACGATCGCGAGCAGCACCAGCACGCCGATCGACGGCACGGCCTGCCCGATGTTGAACACCGCAACGGCCGGGACGACGGCCCGGCGCGCGAACGGGCGCGTCAACAGGATCCCCATCGGTACGGCGACGAGCAGGACGACCGCGGTGGAGACCACCGTGAGCGTGATGTGCTGGACCACGGCGGGAAGGATGAACTCCCAGGTGAGGCGGCGCTCCTCGATGCTGTCGAGGGTCTGGCTGCCGACGTACAGGGCGAGGGCGACCAGCACCACCACGAGCACCGCGGGCGTGACGAGGTAGCCGGCGAGCGTCCGGCGGCGCTCGAGCTCGACCTCCTCCGCGATCGCGACCGTCATGGCGTGCCGTCCGCTGTCGTCGTGGGCAGGGCCCCGGCCTCCAGCCGGTTCCGGGCCGCGCTGCGCTCGCCGGTCCGCATCCCGCGGATCGCCTCGTTGATCGTGTCGATCTCCACCACACCCACGTAGGTGCCGGAGTCGCCCACGACGACGGCGGTGCTGTAGCGGGCGGTGAGCATCTCGTTGAGCGTGTCCGAGAGCGTGGCGTGCCGGGAGACGACGGCGATCGGCAGGCCGAGGTCGGAGAGCTTGCGCTCGCCCACCCTGGCCAGGTGGTCGGCGCTCACCCAGCTGCGTGGGCGGCGCTCCCGGTCGAGCACGAGCAGGCACCCCTTGTCGCTCGCCAGCAGAGTGCGGCGGGCGTCGGCGGAGCCGGTGTCCTCGTCGACCGTGGGCCACTCCCCCAGCTCGATGTCGCGCACCCGGGACAGCGACAGGCGCTTGAGCGAGGCGCCGCGGCCGATGAAGTCGGCGACGAACTCGTCGGCCGGGTCCACGAGAATGCGTTCCGGCGTGTCGTACTGGGCGATGTGCGAGCCCTCGCGCAGGATCGCGATCCGGTCCCCCATCTTGATCGCCTCGTCGATGTCGTGCGTGACGAACACGATCGTCTTCTTCACCTCCGACTGGATCCGGAGGAACTCGTTCTGCAGCCGGTCGCGGGTGATGGGGTCGATGGCCCCGAACGGCTCGTCCATGAGCATGACGTCCGGGTCGGCGCTCATCGCCCGCGCCACGCCGATGCGCTGGCGCTGGCCACCGGAGAGCTGCTTGGGGTAGCGGTCGCGGTACGCCGCCGGGTCCATGCCGACGGTCTCGATCAGCTCGTCCACGCGCTTCGCGATCCGCGCCCTGTCCCACTTCAGCAGGCGCGGGACCGTCGCGATGTTCTCGGCGATCGTCTGGTGCGGGAACAACCCGATCTGCTGGATCACGTAGCCGATGCGCCGGCGCAGCCGGTCCGCGTCGGCCCGGGTGACGTCCTCGTCGTCGAGGAAGATCCGGCCGGACGAGGGCTCGATGAGCCGGTTGATCAGCTTCATCGTGGTGGTCTTGCCGCACCCGGACGGCCCCACGAAGATCACGATCTCACCCTCGGGGATCTCCAGCGTGAGGTCGTCGACCGCGGGCGCCTTCTGCCCGGGGAAGCGCTTGGTGAGGTTCTCTAGGCGGATCTTGGTCCGGGTCATCGGATCCCCCGCGGAGTCGTCAGGCGGCCGAGCAGCACGTAGAACAGGTCGAACAGCACGGCGAGGACGACGACACCCAGCGTGCCGCCGAGCACGAGGTTGAGCGCGTTCGGGCTGGACAGCCGCGACACCCCCGCGAAGATGTCGTTGCCCAGGCCCGGGCCCTGGATGTAGGCGCCGATCGCGGTGATGCCGAGCGTGATCAGCGTCGAGACCCGCATCCCGGTGAGGATCACCGGCCAGGCGAGCGGCAGCTCGATGCGCACCAGGCGCTGGGCGCGGCTCATGCCCATGCCCTGCGCCGACTCGACGACGGCCGGGTCCACCTCGCGCAGCCCCACCACCGTGTTCGCGACGATCGGCAGCAGCGAGTACATCACCAGCGCGATGACGACGGAGATCGTCCCGATCCCGAACACGTTGATGAAGAGGCCGAAGAGGGCGAGCGACGGGATCGTCAGGAACACCGACGTGGTGGCGATGAGGAGCTGCCGGGAGCGGGGGTGGGCGTAGGTGGCCATGCCCAGACCCACGCCGACCACCGTGGCGATCAGCACCGCGACGATCGTGACGGCCGCGTGCTCCAGACCCAGCTCGAGGAGGTTGTCCCAGCGGCTGGAGAGGTAGTCGAGGAAGTTCACGTCACGCCCCGGAACCCGGCACGGCGCGATCCCTGCACGACCACCTCCTGATCGACTCGTCGGGCGACTCTGGCACGGCGTTGCCCAGGGCACAAGCGGAGTGCCCGAGCGGCAACACAGTCGAGACCTGCGGCACTCACGACCACATGAGCGTCGCCGAGAGCGCGGCCGCTCGCTCGCGCAGCTGCGCGACCGCCGCCGACATGGCCCGCTCGTCGAACCGCCCGGCCGGGCCCTGCACCGCGAGGATCGCGGCCAGCTCGTGCCGTCCGTCCAGCACCGGCACCGCAACCGCGTGCAGCTCGACCTCCCGTTCCGCGCGGGCCTGCGCCCATCCCTGCTCCCGGACCCGGGCCACCTCCTCGGCGAGCCGCTGCGGGTCGGTGATCGTGTGCGGCGTGAGCGCGGGCGGTGCGGCGGCGATCGGAGCGCCCGTCCAGGCCAGGAAGACCTTCCCGGACGCGGTGGCGTGCGCGACGCTCGGCCGCCCGATCTCGGCGACGCTGCGGACCGTCGAGGGGCTCTGCACGAAGTCGACGGTGACGGCCGTGTCCTCGGCCGGCACCGACAGCGTCGCGGTCTCGCCGGTGGCCTGCATCAGGGCGAGCAGGTGCGGGCGTGCGATCTCCCGCAGCTCCACCCCGGCGAGCGCGGCGTTGCCGAGCTGGATCAGCCGCAGTCCGAGGCGGTAACGCCCGGTGGCCGGCACCCGCTGCACGAGCTCGTCCCTGGCGAGGGTGGCGAGCAACCGGGAGACCGTGCTCGCGTTGATCCCCGTGCGCCGGGCCAACTCGTTGGTGCCGAGATGCTCCGACCCGTCGGCGAGCGCCATCAGCACGGAGACGGCCCGCTCGACGCCGGCGATCAGCCGCTCTGTCGACTCGTTACCGCTGGTCATGCTACGGTCCTCAGCGATTTGGAAACGGCGTTGCCCCAGCGGCAACACACTTCGTCCCGTGATGCTCCCCTAGATCGGTGCCGCCCACCAGCTCCCCGTGACACAGCGGAGGTGGCCCGGCGGAGGCGGCACGGCGGAGGTGGCACGTTGTCCGTATCCCGCACCGAGTCGCTCACCGACCGGCTCGCCGCCGGCCCCGTGGTGTGCGCCGAGGGTTACCTCTTCGAGCTGGAACGTCGCGGCTACCTGCAGGCGGGCGCGTTCGTTCCCGAGGTCGTGCTCGACCACCCGGAGCGCGTCACCGCGCTGCACGAGGAGCTCGTGCACGCCGGCTCGGACGTCGTCGAGGCCTTCACCTACTACGCCCACCGCGAGAAGCTGCGCCACATCGGCAAGGAGCACCTGCTCGAGCCGCTCAACCGGCAGGCGCTCGCGCTCGCCAGCCGGGTGGCCGCCGACACCGGCACCCTGCTCGCCGGCGACGTCTGCAACACCAACGTCTTCGACCCCGCCGACCCGGCGAGCTCCGCCCACGTGCGGGCGATGTTCACCGAGCAGGTCGGGTGGGCGGAGGAGGCGGGCGTCGACTACGTCATCTGCGAGACGTTCGGCTTCCTCGGCGAGGCCCTCATCGCCCTGGACGTCGTCCGCGAGGCCGGCCTGCCCGCCGTCGTCACGCTGAACCTGCACGACGTGCCGCGCACCCGCGAGGACACCCCGCTGCCCGAGGCGATGCGGCGGCTCGCCGACGGCGGCGCGGCCGTGGTCGGGCTCAACTGCGGACGCGGCCCGGCCACCATGCTCCCCCTGCTCGCCGACCTCGTCGCCGCCGTCGACGTCCCGGTGGCCGCCCTCCCGGTGCCCTACCGCACCGACCCCACCCACCCCCACTTCCAGAGCCTGACCGACGAGGCCTACCCGCTGCCGTCCGGACGGCCGTTCCCGACGGCCCTGGACCCGTTCACGTGCAACCGCTACGAGATCGCCGACTTCACCCGGGCCGCCACCGCCGCCGGCGTGCGCTACCTGGGCCTGTGCTGCGGCGCGGCCCCGCACCACGTGCGCGCCATGACCGAGGCGCTGGGCCGCACGCCGCCCGCGAGCCGCTACGCCGAGGACATGACCCAGCACGTGTACTTCGGCACGGACCCGAGCCTGCCGCAACGCAACCTCGAGTACGGCCGCTCGCTCAGCGGGTGAGATCCACCGTTCCCGCCACCGCGGCCGGCCGCTCGCACGTGGTGGTGAGCTCCACCGAGGCGCGGGTGTCGGCGGCCTCCTGCACGGACTCCATGATGTCCAGGACGTGCAGGCCGAGCTCGTCGTCGGCCCGGTGCGGCCGGCCCTCGGAGATCGCGAGCGCGAGGTCGGCCAGCCCGTACCCACGGCCGGAGTCGACGTAGCCCGCGGTGCTGCCCACGTCCACCCATCCGTCGTCGGGCGCCTCCGCCGAGTACAGCTCGACGGCGCCCTCGAAGCGGTTCGGGTCGGGCACCGACAGCGAGCCGCCGGTGCCGTGCACCTCGATGCGGGGCAGGCGCGCCGCCCAGATGTCGAAGCTCATGATCAGCGTGGACAACGCGCCCGACGCGTGCTCGAGGATCCCCGTGATCGTGGAGTCGACGGTGACGTCGAAGGAGGTGCCCGCCCGCGGGCCCTTGCCGATGGTCCGGGTGGCGGAGGGGCGCGTCGACGCGCCGACCACCCGCGCGACCGGCCCCAAGAGGTGCACGAGCGACGTCAGGTAGTAGGGCCCCATGTCCAGCAGCGGGCCGCCGCCGGGCTGGTAGTAGAACTCGGGGTCGGGATGCCAGCGCTCGTGGCCGGGTGTGGTCATGAACGCCGTGGCCGTGTGCGGGGTGCCGATCCGGCCCGCGTCGACCACGGCGCGGGCGGTCTGCACGCCCGTGCCGAGCACCGTGTCCGGCGCGCAGCCCACCCGCAGACCGGCCGCAGCAGCCGCCTTGACCACCTCGCGGCCCTCGGCCACCGACGCGGCGAGCGGCTTCTCCACGTAGACGTGCTTGCCGGCGGCCAACGCGGCCAGCGCGACGTCGGCGTGGGTGGCCGGCAGCGTGAGGGCGAGCACGACGTCGACGTCATCGGCGGCGAGCAGGTCCGGCAGGTCGAGCACCCGGGCGTCCCCGTGCTGGGCGGCGAGCGTCGCTGCGCGGTCGGACTGCAGGTCGCAGACCGCCGTGACCTGCAGCTGCGGCAGCCGGGCAAGGCTCGTGGAGTACTGCCCGGAGATGTTCCCCGCGCCGACGATCCCTACCTTCAGCGCGCCGCCCACAACATCCCCCGCTCGATGATCGTGGTGACGGTCGGGTTCCGGACCACGTCCATGTCGTGCCCCGGCGTGCAGACGAACACGTGGCCCTTGCCCCAGTGCCGCGTCCAGATCGCGGGCGAGGTGATCGGCCGGTGCCACGGCTCCCACTCGTTCTTGGCGAGCGTGGTGGTGGCGAGGACGTTGTTGTACTCGTCGGACAGCACCCAGTACTGCTCGGTGACGAGGTCGAAGTCCTCGATCCCCTCCGTGACCGGGTGGTCCCCGGTGATCTCGACCCGGTAAGGGATGAAGTAGTCCGCCTGCTCCCCCTTGCGCTCCTCGGGCGCCTTGGGCGGGTGGCAGGCGAACTGCCCGCCGATGAGCTGCAGGTAGTCGCTGGAATTGCGGTAGGAGTCGGCGATCCCGCCGTGCCAGCCGGCGAGCCCGGTGCCGTTCGCGACGGCGCTCGTCAGCCCCGCGAGCTCGTCCTTCTCGATGGTGCTCATCGTCATGCACTGCACGATCAGGTCGACGCCCGCCATGTAGTCCGACTCGGCGTAGACCTTGGGCGAGTCCTCGACGCGGACGGTGAACCCGTTGGCCTGCAGGTGCGGGAGGAAGTAGTCGGTGGACTCGACGGGCTGGTGTCCTTCCCAACCGCCGCGCACCACGAGTGCCTGCCGATCCGTCACGGACGTCCCTTCATGTGGAGAGGCCTTTCACTTGGAGAAGCCGGCGGTCATGCCGGCCAAGAGGTGTCGCCGCCCGATCACGTACATCGCGAGGATCGGCAGCGTCGCGAGCACCACGGACGCGAGCACGGCGGGGACGTTGATGCCGTACTCGCCCTGGAACGCCCACAGGGCGAGCGGGAGCACCCGCAGCTCCGGGCTCTGGGTGAGCACCAGCGGCAGCAGGAACGCGTTCCACACGTTCAGCCCCTGGTAGATCGACACCGTGATGAGCGCCGGCTGGGTCAGCGGGAACGCCAGGCGCCACATCGTGCCCCACTCGCTCGCCCCGTCCATCCGCATCGACTCGAACAGCTCGTTCGGCACGTCGCGGATGAAGTTGGCGAGGATCAGCACCGACAGCGGGATGGCGAACGCGATCGAGGGCAGGATCAACGCGAGGTGGCTGTCGTAGAGGCTCAGCCGGATGATGATCAGGTAGACCGGGATGATCACGGCCTGCAGCGGGAAGGCGAGCCCCATCAGGAAGATGGTGTTGCTGAACCGCAGGAACCGGCCGCGCCCGCCGCGGACGATCGCGAACGCCGCCATGAACGAGACCAGCACCGCGGGCACGGTCGCGCCGAAGGTGACGATCACCGAGTTCGTGAAGTACGTCAGGAAGTCGGCCTCGAGCACCGCCTGGTAGTTCTCCAGGGTCGGCTCGGCGGGCAGCATCGGGTTGCTCGCGTAGTAGGCCGACTGCGGCTTGAAGCTGGTGATGACCACCCAGTAGATCGGGATGATGATGATCCCGAGCAACACGAAGCTGGCGATGCCCGCGAGGTAGTTGGGCCGCTGCGCGGTTGCCGCGCGACGGCGCGGCCCCTGTGCCCGCACCGGGTGCGGGGTGGACTGCCCTGGACGTGCGGCGGCGGTGGTGCTGGTCGGTGTGGCCACGTCAGGCTCCTTCCAGCCGGCTCTCGCTGGCGTCCTTGCCGCCCAGGCGCTGGATGCCCATCGCGAGCAGCACCGCGACCACGACGATGATCAGCGCGATCACGCTCGCGGGTCCCATCATGTTGCCCCGGAACCCACGCAGGTACATGTCGAGCGCCAGCACCCGGGTGGCGTCGCTCGGGCCGCCCAGGGTGAGCACGAAGATCAGGTCGAACAACGTCATCGATCCCGCCACGATCAGCGTCGACGACGTGATCAACGTGTACTTCAGCTGCGGCAGGGTGATCGAGAAGAACTGGCGCACCCGCCCGGCGCCGTCGATCCGGGCCGCCTCGTACAGCGACACCGGGATCTGGCGCACCGCGCCCTGGTAGATCAGCGAGTGGAAGGGGACGAACTGCCAGGTCACGACGAAGACCACCGTGGCGACGGCCAGCACGGGGTCGCCCAGCCAGTTCTGCACCAGCAGCGGGATCCCCAGCGAGGCACCGAGACCGAAGTTGGGGTCCAGCAGCGCCTTGTAGGTGATCGCGATCGCCGCCGAGCTCAGCAGCAGCGGGGTGAAGTACAGCACCGCCAGCACCGCGCGGTAGCGCTGCGGGCCGGCGAGGAACACCCCGACGAGGATGCTCATCGGGGTCTGCACCAGCCAGGACAGCGCCATGATCAGGAACGTGACGCCGAGCGCGTGCACCAGGGCGGGGTCGGCGAGCACCGCCACCCAGTTGTCGAATCCGGCCGGCGTGATCTCCCCGATGCCGTTCCAGCTGGTGAAGCTCAGCACGAGCACACCGATCAGCGGGATGATCCCGAACGCCGTGAAGAACGCCAACGCCGGCAGCACCAGCCACGTGAGTGACCCGTGCTGCCTCACTCGGGCGGATCCAGCAGCGACCGAACCGCTGGTCACGACGAGGGGACCGCGTTCATGTTGGTCGCGAACTGCTCCGGAGTGATCGACAGCGAGAACAGCTGCTCGATGTTGTTGAGCATCTCGTCCGCCGGGCCGGGCAGCAGCGCCTGGTCCCAGGAGTGCACCCACGACTGCGCCTGCGTGGCCGTGTCGTAGACGAACTGCTGGAACGGGGCGTCGGGCCCGGAGAACTTGCTGTCGACCCCGTTGACGATCGGCACGGCGCCGGAGGCGACCCACCCGTCGATGTCCGCGTCGGTGAGCAGACCGCTCTTGAAGTACTCCCGCGCGATGGCCTTCTGCTCCTCGCTGGCCTGGGAGGACAACGCCACGAACGACGCCGGGTTGCCGACCCCGGTGCTCGGGTCACCCGCACCGCCCTCGATGGCCGGGAACGGGATCCAGCCGAGCTTGCCGCTCGGCACGAAATCGCCGCCCTCCTCCTTCATGGAGCCGTAGGTCCACGCGCCGTGCAGCATCATCGCGGCCCGACCCTGGTGCATCAGCGCCTGGTCGGCGTTGGCGTCGGCGGCGATCGACTGGAAGCCGTTGACGAACCCGTTCGCCCGGACGAGGTCCTGCACCTTCGTCAGCCCGGCGATCGCGGCCGGGTTCGACCAGGCGTTCGGCTCACCCGCGGCGATGGCGTCGAAGACCTCGGGGCCGCCCTGGCGGTCGAACAGGAACTCCAGCCACATCATGTTGGTCCAGCGCGACTGCCCGGCGAGCGAGAACGGTGCGATCCCCGCGCCCAAGAACACCGGCACGAGCGCCATCAGCTCGTCCCACGTGGTGGGGGGCTGCGCGCCGACCTGCTCGAACAGCTGCTTGTTGTAGAACATGACGATCGGCGACACCTGCTCGCACGGCACCGCGTAGATCTTCCCGTCGACCGTGGCCGCGGCGAACGAGGTCTCGAAGCGCTTCGACTTGACCTCGGGGTTCTGGCCGAACCAGTCGGTGAGATCGTCCACCTGGCCGTTGCGCACGTAGTCGCGCAGACCCCCGCCGCCCCAGGTCCAGATGACCGTGGGCGCCTGGTTCGCGCCGACGGCCGTGCGGATCCGGGTCTTGTACGCGTCGTTCTCGAAGAACGTGGCCGCGAGCTGCCCGTCGGGGTGCGCGGCGTTGAAGGCGTCGACCGACGCCTTGCGGAGGCCTTCCTGAGGCTGGCCGGTGAGGTACCAGATGCTGGCCTCGCCGCTGCGCGCCTGGCCGGGACCCGAGGTACCGCAGGCCGCCAGCGCGCTCGCACCGATCGGTGCCGCCATCGCCAGTGCCAGGAAGGACCGTCGGGAAAGCCGGTTCTGATCCACGTCGATCTCCGTTGCGCCGGGCCGCATCGGTGCGGCCGTTCGATCCGGGCGGGGAGCTGCCGGTGGCAGCACCGAAAGTTTTCGATAGCAACTTTGTGAGTCCGCACCATAATGACCTCCCGATCGGGGCGTCAAGGACTGATTCAGCGGGAAAGCCGCTCGAAAATTTTCGATACCCAGGCTTCCGGTATGGGCGTTCCGCCGGTTACCGTGCGCGCATCGGGTGCCGAGGCAGGCACGCGCCGACACCGGAGGAGGCGCCCTGACCGGATCGCCAGTGTCCGCCGGTGGCCGGCAGACACGACGCACCACGCTCGCGACGATCGCCGCCTCGGCGGGAGTGTCGGTCGCCACCGTCTCCAAGGTCGTCAACGGCCGCGAGGACGTCGCGCCCGACACGCGCGCACTGGTCGAGGAGCTGCTGCGCGAGCACGGGTACGTGCCGCCGTCGGCACGCCGGCCCGTGCACGCCGGCACGACCGTCGAGCTGATCGTCCACGGCGGGTTCGGCGCCTACGCGACACAGGTGATCGAGGGGGTCGTGCACGCGGGCGCCGAGATGGGCGCGTCGATCGTGATCGGTCAGGTGGACGACGACCACCTCCCCGCCGGCTCCCCGGAAGTCTGGGCGCACCGCCTCGCGACCAGCGGGCGCGCCGGGGTCGTCATCGTGACGGGGGCGCTCACCAGCGCACACATCGACGCCCTCGCGCTCACGGGCCTGCCCCTCGTCGTCCTCGACCCGATGAGCCTCCCCCGCGTCGAGGTCACCAGCGTCGGTTCCACGAACTTCGCCGGCGGGCTCTCCGCCACCCAGCACCTGCTCGCACTCGGGCACCGGCGCATCGCCTACGTCGGCGGGCCGCCCGGCTCGGGGTGCAACCAGGCCCGCCTGCACGGCTACCGGGCCGCGCTCGAGAACGCCGGCATCCCGGCCGACCCCGAGCTCGTCCAGAACGACCACTTCAGGTACGACGCCGGTCTGCGCGCCGGGGCACGGGTGCTCGACCTGCCCGACCGGCCCACCGCCGTCGTCGGCGGCAGCGACACCATCGCGCTCGGGGTCCTCGAGGCCGCCCGGCTGCGCGGCCTGCGCGTGCCCGGCGACCTCTCCGTCACCGGCTTCGACGACACCGAGCTCGCCCGCATGGCCTCTCCCCCGCTCACCGTCATCCGCCAACCGCTGCGGGAGATGGGCCGCGTCGCCGTCAAGACGGTGTTGCAGATGGCGGCCGGGGAGACGCTGGACTCCCACCACGTCGAGCTCGCGACGGAGCTGGTGGTGCGCAGCACGACGGGTCCGCCGGAGCGCTGACGTCCCCGCAGATCCGGCCGTCCTCCCGCGAGCACTGAACCGGGGGCGGCCTGCCGCCGTGTGTCCTCCCGGGGTCGTATCCCCGCCGACGCACAGGAGGTCCCGGGTTGTCGTTCGTGACCGGCACACCGCCACCGACACGATCGCGGCCCGTCGCCGGGCGCGTCCTCACCGCTCTGGCAGCCGCGATCGTGTTCGGTGCCCTGCTCCTACCGAACGACATCGACCTGATCACGCCGGCCGCGTTCCTGGGCATCCCGGCCGAGGCGCTCCTCGCGGCCACGCTGCTGCTCGCCGTTCCCGGCCGGATCCGGCCGGTCGTGGCCGGGCTGATCGGGTCCGCGCTCGGCGCGGTCACCGTGCTCAAGGTCCTCGACATGGGCTTCTTCGCCACGCTGAACCGCCAGTTCGACGTGATGTCCGACTGGCACAACCTCGCCAACGCCGCGATCTTCGTGAAGCAGGCCGCGGGCGAGGGCGGTGCGATCGCCGCCGGCGTCGCAGCCGCCGTGCTCGCCCTCGCCGTCGTCAGCCTCACCACGTGGGCGGTCGGACGGCTCGCCCGGGTCGTCGTGGTACCGCACCGCAGGGCCGCGATCACCACGATCGCAGTGGCCACGGCCGTGTGGACCGCCTGTCTCACGACCGGCGCGAGGCTGGTGCCCGACTTCGAGATCGCGTCGGACAGCACCGCCACCCTCGCCCTGTACCGGGCGCTGGACGTCCGCAGCGACGTGCTGGACCTGCGGCAGTTCGAGACGGAGGTCCCCGTCGACCCGTTCCGGACCATGCCGGACGACCAGCTGCTCGCCGGGCTGCAGGGCAAGGACGTCGTGTTCGCGTTCGTCGAGAGCTACGGACGCGTCGCGCTCGAGGACCCCCAGCTCGGCCCGCCGGTCCGGTCCCTCCTCGACGACGGGACCGAGCAGCTGGAGGACGCCGGGTTCGGGGCACGCAGCGCGTACCTCAGCTCACCCACCACGGGGGCCGGCAGCTGGCTCGCCCACGCCACCTTCCTGTCCGGCCTGTGGGTGGACAGCCAGCACCGCCACGACGCGCTGGAGCACACCGACCGCCGGACGCTGATCACCGACTTCGACCGGGCGGGCTGGCGCACCGTCGGCGTCATGCCCGGGGTCTTCCTCGACTGGCCCGAGGGTGCCTGGTACGGCTACGACCGCATCTACGACTTCTCCCAGCTCGGCTACCAGGGCCCGCGGATGAGCTTCGCGACGATGCCCGACCAGTACACCTTGAAGGCCTTCCAGGAGCTCGAGCGCTCGCGGACGGATCGGGGGCCGCTGATGGCCGAGATCCCCCTCGTCACCAGCCACGCCCCCTGGACCCCGCTCCCGCCGTTCCTGCGCTGGGACCAGGTCGGTGACGGCTCGGTGTACGACTTCCTCGACGGCCGGACCGAGCAGCCCGAGGCCATCCTGACCCGCGACCCCGCCAGGGTGCGCGAGGACTACAGCCGCTCCGTCCAGTACTCGCTCACCAGCCTCATCTCCTACGTGCAGAACTACGGCGACGACGACCTGGTGGTCGTACTTCTGGGCGACCACCAGCCGTCCCCGATCGTCACCGGCGCCACCGAGAACCGCGACGTCCCGATCACGATCGTCGCCAAGGACCCCGCGGTCCTCGACCGCGTCGACAACTGGCGCTGGCAGGACGGGCTGCGCCCCGGCCCGCACGCCCCGGTGTGGGGAATGGACGCCTTCCGCGAGGAGTTCCTGTCGGCGTTCAGCGACGACGCCTCCCACCGTCGGTAGCCCGACCTTCGTGGTCGGCGCTGTCCGGCGCTGGGCCGACGCCGATGCGGAGCATCCGGTCCCCGCCCCGCTGGAACCGGTAGGGCACGTCCCGGAGCTCCGTGTGGTGCCCGAGCGCGTGGAGCTCGCTGCGCAGTCCGTCCATGAACGCCACAGGATCACCGGTTCCCTGCACGACGACGGGGAAGATCCGGACCTCGCGGCGCGCCACGCGGACCAGCTCCGCGATCGCCCGGCGGTGCCAGTCCTCCCCCAGCTGGTCGGCCCAGGTGAACAGCAGGTGCGAGCACAGCACCAGATCGACGCAGGCGGAAGACAGCGGCAGGTCGGGCAGGGCACCGGCGACGTACCGCTCGGGACGGCCCTGCAGATCGGCGAGGAAGAGCTCCGCTGCCCCGCGGCGCATGTCCGCACGGCGGCCGGGACTGCCGTACCAGCCCCACTCGAACCGATCCGCGTTCCGATCGATCATCCGATCGCCCTCGTCGAGCCCCCTGCGCACCCGCGCCGCCAGCTCGCGGCGGCCCAGCGCGTAAGCGGGATCGACGGCGAGCACCCGCCCCTCGGTCTCGGCGGCGAAGCTGGACCCGCCGGCACAGCAGTCCAGCACCGAACCCGTCAGATCCTCGGGGGCCAGGCCGAACATCGCCCGGTACTCGGCGGCGGACCGGGACGTCACGAGCATGCGTTCTCCTCGAAGACAGGCGGCACATTGCACTGCTGATCGCGCGACTGATCGTCCATCACTCGGGCGCGCCGTTCCCGGCCCGGGCCGGGCCACCAGCATGTCGCGGTGGGCGCGGACCGCGATCACTCCCTGTCCGGCAGCACTTCGCGTGGGTGTTCCGAGCACTACAAGCTGGCTGCGTCCCCCACCGCGTTCCGCGGAACGCGGTGAGACCAAGAATTGTCGGCCTCACCTGTCATCCTGAAGTCGACATCAGTTTCGTTTGCAGGAGGCTTCCGTGTCTACCGCCACCGTTCTTCCGCTCCCTACCCCGATGCAGGGGGTGAACCTGCACGATCTGGAATCGGAGCTGCTCGGACTGGCCGGACACATCGCCGCCGCCGAATGCCGGTTCCTGCAACTGTTGGCCGAGTTCGACCGGCGCGACGGCTGGGCCGGCGACGGGATCATCTCCTGCGCCCACTGGCTTTCCTGGCGGGCCGGGATGAGCCTGCGCACCGCGACCGAACACCTGCGGGTCGCCCGCGCCCTGCAGAACCTGCCCCGCATCAGCGAGGCATACGCGGCCGGCCGGATCTCCTACTCTAAGGTCCGGGCCATCACCCGCATCGCCGGCGGTGACACCGCCGCGCTGACCCGGATCGCCGCCGCCATCGCCGCCGGCACCTCCGAGCTGCGCCACACCACCGTCGCCGACGCGGCCACCGCGGAGCAGGTGCTGGTGAACCTGGCCCTGTGCGGCACCGCCAGTCACGTCGAAACCATCGTGCGAGCGGTCCGCCGCCGCCATACCCCACCCGCCGACACCGCCGCCCGCCGCTCCCTCACCTGGCACTGGGACGACGACGGCTCCCTGATCCTGCGCGGCCGCCTCACCTCCGACTCCGGGGCTGCCCTCATCGCGGCCATCGAGGCACTGGTGCCGGCTCGCAAGCCGATCGCCCACCCGGTCCCGCCCTCCCCCGAGGACCTGGACGAACGCTCCCGCGAACAGGAACCGGGCCCAGCCGAGGATCGAGTGGCAGCCCGCCGCGCCGACGCCCTCCTCACCCTGGTCAGCGGCACCTCCGATGAGGAGTCCGGGCCGGTGGTCGATCGCGGCAAGACCCAAGTGATCGTTCACTTCGAGGCGGCCACCGGCGCCGCCCAGCTCGAGGGCGGCTCCGAGATCCCCACTTCCACAGCGGAGCGGCTGGCCTGTGATGCCCGGGTGCAGGTCCTACTGAACGACCGCGCAGGCAACCGGATGTACCTGGGCCGCAACCGCCGCCTGGCAACCCCCGCCCAGATCGCTGCCCTCACCATCCGCGACAGCGGGGCGTGCCAGTTCCCCGGCTGCACCCACACCCGCCACCTACACGCGCACCATGTCATCTCCTGGTGGCGCGGCGGCCCCACCGACATCGACAACCTGATCCTGGTGTGTTCCTTCCACCACCAGCTCATCCACGACCACGGCTACCTCATCCGGCGACCGCCCGGCCGCTGGGAGTTCCTGCGCCCCGACGGCACCCCGATCCCCACCGTCGCAGCCCCGTTGACCGGCGACACCGAGAGCCTGATCGAGATGAACACGCGGGCCCGGCTACAGATCGACCGCACCACGCTGACCCCGGACTGGTACGGCGACCGACTGGATCCGGAACCCATCCTCGACGCCTTGCTCCCCGCCGCATAACCGAATCGCGCGTTCCGCGGAACGCACCAGAAGATTTCAGTAGCCGCACAAAGAGGGTGCGAACGGGGCCAAGTGCCGTCCACGAGAGTGGTGTGCGGCAGACCCTGGTGAGGGGCGTGGCGCAGAGGGCTGAGGGCGGGCCCACCGCAGCACGACAGCCCTTGTGCCGACCGGGAGAGTCCTGTAGGCGGGAGCATTTTGTGTTGATCAGACTGCAGCCGAGGGTCAGTGTCGAGACGACAGTTGAAGCCGTCGGGCGTGCCGACGAAACGAACCACGTTGCCGATGATCAGGAGTTCCTGAGTGGCAGACTTGCACCGCCGAGAGCAGCGCAAAGTCGATCTACTCAATAGCTGCTTCGCTAATTCATCGGCGCGCGCGGCGGCCAGCTCGCCCACAGGCTCGGTCCCGCTCACCGGTCACGCTCCCCGCCGTCCCCGACGCCACCACCAGCTCCGAGGAGGTGACCACCACCGACACCATCCGGCGCTCAGCGCCCGACCAACCAGGAAGATCACGCATCAACCGTCGAACACCACGCCAGCGGACTTGACCGGGGGCCACGGCCACACCGGTCGGCGTTCCGCCCCACCGCTCGCCGGTCCTCGCTCGCCACCGATGGTTGCGGCGCGTGATCGGCTCCGTTCGCGGTCAACGATCTGCTCGCGAACGCGAGGATCACCGCGACCATCGGACCGGGGAGCGCGTGTGATCGGCGACAGTGCCCACCTGACCGCGGATCCTCCGCGGCCGAGTCTCCAGCGCGGCGACGTTCCGTCAGCGCTGGACGAGGTGATCGCCCGTGGGATGGCGAAGGACCCTGCCACGAGGTACTCGAGCGCGCGCGACCTCGCCGCAGCCGCGCACCATGCGCTACAGCTACGGGACGTTTTCCCGGGTCCGTCCAGCCGGCTGCACCGCCGCCGACGAAGGCCATGCCCGCGGCACCGCGCGGCCGCCGCCACCTGCTCGGCCTGGCGGCCGCCGCCGTGCTGCTCGTGGTCGCTTCGGGCGGGACGGGCTTCGCCCTCGGCAGGTCCTCCGTGGTCCCTGCCGCGGACATCGCCGCCGGCCCGGCGCCGGTGCCTTCGGTGTCGGCCGCTCCCCGAACGCCTGTGGCGACGGCCGCGCCCGCGACACCGACAGTTCCCGCTCCCGCCCGGCGCGGGGGTGAGCGCCCCGCGTCGTACGTCTACACGGTGGAGTCGAACTACCCGGTGACTCTCGCCTACACCGACAGCAACGGCGACCAGATCAGCGTCTCGTCGATCTCCGCGCCCTGGACCCTGAACGTCGACACCGCCGAGTGGGGGGCCGACGCGAGACCGAGCCTGATCGCGACCTCTACCTCGACGAAGGGCGACACCACGGTGTCCTGCACGATCACGGACGACGCCGGCCAGGTGATCGCGAACCAGACCCGCGAGTCGGCCTTCGCGGGCGTGGCGTGCACGGTCTTCTACTGACCCGGCCGTCAGACCCCCACCCGCTCCCGCGGTGGTGGTGGCGGCGCGTCTCCGCCGCTCCGGCGCCTTCTCAGCTTCCTCACCAGCGGGAGCAGGAGCAGGGCGGCGATCACCAGGTACACCACCACCGACAGCGGGGTGGAGACGAGCGTGGTGACGTCGCCGTCGGCGATCTGCAGGGCGCGGCGCAGCTGCAGCTCCGCGTCGGGCCCGAGGATCACGCCGATGATCGCGGGCAGGACCGGGAGGCCGTAGCGGCGCATGAGGAACCCGACGGCGCCGATCGCGAGCAGCACCAGCAGGTCGACGGGCTGGCCGCTGACCGCGTAGGCGCCGACGCAGGCGAAGAACAGGATGCCCGCGTACAGGTACGGCCGGGGCACCCGCAGCAGCTTCGCCCACACCGGCGCGAGCGGCAGGTTCAGCACGAGCAGCAGCACGAGTCCGATGAACAGGCTCGCGATGAGCGTCCACACCAGGTCGGGCTCGTTCGAGAACAGCAGCGGGCCCGGTTGGATGCCGAACTGCTGGAACGCCGCCAGCATGACGGCCGCGATCGCGGTGGTCGGCAGGCCGAGCGTGAGCATCGTGGCGAGCGTGCCCGCCGAGGAGGCGCTGGCCGCCGCTTCCGGGCCCGCGACGCCCTCGATGGCGCCCTTCCCGAACTCCTCGGGCCGCCGCGAGAGCCTGCGCTCGGCCACGTACGACATGAAGGTCGACATCTCCGCACCGCCCGCGGGGATGGAGCCGAACGTGAACCCGATGACCGGGCCGCGCAGCCACGGCTTCCAGGTGCGGCGCAGGTCGTCGCGGGAGAGCCACGGCCGTCCCACCGGGATCGGCCGCTCCACCGAGCGCCGCATGTGCGCCGCCACCCACAGCGCCTCGCCCACCGCGAACAGCCCGACCGCGACGATCACGACGTCGATGCCGTCGGCGAGCTGCGGGATGCCGAACGTGAGGCGCGGTTGCCCGGAGAGCGGGTCCAAGCCGACGAGCCCGATGGTCAGGCCGATGGCAAGGGCCGCGAAGCCGCGCACTCGGGAGCTGCCCAGCACCGACGTGACGGCGATGAACGCCAGCACCATGATCGCGAAGAAGTCGGGGGCGCCGATGTCGACGGCGACCGACGCCACCAGCGGCGCGAGCAGCACCAGTCCGAGCGCGCCGGCGATACCGCCGATGAAGTGCCCGATCGCGGCGGCGGCGAGCGCCTGGGCTCCGCGCCCCGCGCGCGCCATCGGGTTGCCCTCGATCGCCGCCATCACGGACGCGCTCTCGCCGGGGGTGTTGAGCAGGATGGAGGTGGTCGACCCGCCGAACATGGCCCCGAAGTAGATGCCGGCGAACAGGATGAACGCCCCGGTCGGGTCGAACGCGTACGTGACCGGCAGCAGAAGCGCCACCGCCATCGCCGGCCCGATGCCGGGCAGCACGCCGATCGCGGTGCCGAGCAGCACGCCGATTGCCGAGAACAACAGGTTCGCCGGCGTCAGCGCCTGGCCGAAGCCCTCGAACAGGAGGGTGAGGTTTTCCATGTCAGATCAGCCCCATGAGCGGTCCGCCGGGCAGGTCCACGCCGAGCAACACGTCGAACACGAGCCACGTCGTCAGCGAGACGGCCACGGCGATCAAGAGGTCGCGCGGGAACGCCCGCGACCCGAGCGCGTAGCTCGCGCCCCAGAACAGCACGGTCCCGGCGATCGGCCAGCCGAGCAGCGGGATCAGCGCCGCGGTCGCGACGATCACGCCGGCGAGCATGAGCACCGTGCGCTTGTCGGCGGGTACGGCGAGATCGATGTCCTCGCCGGCTTCAGCCTCGCCGTGGCCGCCGCGCAGCACGTCCGTGGCGAGCAGCACGGCCAGCAGCAGGAGCAGCAGGCCCAGGAGGATCGGCACCGCGTTCGGGCCGAGCGGGTCGGACGCGTTGCCGGAGCGCGTCGCGAACGCCACGTCGGCGAGCACCAGCACACCGGCGGCGAGCAGCAGCGCCGCAACGCCCAGCTCGGACCGCCGCCGCAGCCACGGGATCAGCCCCGAAGACGGCCCCGAAGACGGCCCAGGAGTCGGCTCAGAAGTCTGCGCGGTCATGCCACCAGCCCCAGGTTCCGCAGGACCCCCGCCACCCGGTCGTTCTCCGACCGCAGGAACGCGCCGAAGTCCTCACCGGGCAGGAAGGCGTCCTGCCAGCCGTTGCGCTCGAGAGCCTCCGCCCACTCCGGCGACCCGCGAAGCGTGGTGAACGCCGCCACCAGCTCGGCGCGCTCCTCCTCGCTGAGCCCGGGTGGTGCGACGATGCCTCGCCAGTTGGTGAACTCCACGCCGACGCCTGCTTCCTTCAACGTGGGCGCGTCGACGCCCGGCACGCGCTCCGGTGCGGTCACCGCCAGCACCCGCAGCTCGCCGGCCTCGATCTGGTCGGCGTACTCGGAGAGGCCGGAGACCCCGAACGCCACCTTCCCGCCGAGCACCGCGGCGAGCAGCTCGCCGCCCCCGTCGTAGGAGACGTAGTTGACGGTGCGCGGGTCGATCCCGATGCCCTCGGCCATGAGCATCGGCGCGAGATGGTCCGGCCCGCCCGGGCTCGACCCGCCGCCGACGGGTACCGCGCCGGGATCGGCCGTCCAGGTCGCCCTCAGGTCGTCGAATGTGCGCAGCGGCGAGTCCTTGCCGACGACGACGATCTCGGTCTCCTGCGTGAGCCGCGCGATCGGGGTGACGTCCGTGAGCGTCGCGGGCGAGTCGTTGGTGTAGACCGCGCCGACGACGCCCAGCCCCATCGACATGACGAGCCGGTCGTTCCCACTCTCGTTGACGGTCCTGCCGAGCCCGACCGTGCCGCCGGCACCGGGGAGGTTGAACACCTCCACCGCGCCGGTGAGCCCGCCGTCCTCCATCGCCTTCGCCGCCGTGCGCGCCGTGATGTCGTAGCCGCCGCCGGGGGCGTTCGGCACGAGGAACCGCAGGCCACGCAGCTGCGTGCCGTCGCCGCCACCGCTGAGTCCACCGGCCGCCGGCGGTACCAGCAGCACCGCTGCCAGCGCCACGAGCACTGCGACCACACTTCGGGTCCGCATCTGGCTCCCTCTCCGTCGAGGTATGTCGTGGCGCACATCGTCAGCTGCGCCGGTGATGCTGTCTTGCTTGGTCGCACATCGGTCTTTGTGGTCGTTGTGGTCATGAGACCCTCCGTCCATGGCGGGGACGCTGGCGCGGCAGTTCCTGGGCTGGCAGCTCGGGATCGTGGGGCTGCTGCTCGCCGCCGTCACCGCGCTCGCGGTGGTGCAGTCGGACGCCGCGTTCCGCGAGACGCAGGGGCGGCGGATGCTGTCGGTGGCCGAGGACGTGGCGGCCACCGCCGGTGTGCGGGAGCGGCTCGCAGCTCGCGACTACGGACCGATCCCGGCGCTCGGGGCGAGTGCCCGCAACCTGTCCGGCGCCGACGAGATCGTGATCGTGGACGCCGGCATGGTGGTGCGCAGCGCCGCCGACCCGGCGGAGGTCGGTGAGCCTTTCGCGGTCGGGGAGAGCACTGCGCCGGCCGGGCGGGCGTGGGTGGGCAACCCGGACGGGCGGACGGTCGTCGCGCAGGTTCCGGTGCTCGGTGACGACGGGCGCGTCGTCGGGCTCGTGGCCGCCCGGGTCGGGGCTCCGCCGCTGCTCACCGGCCTGCTGGCGGCACCCGGTCCGGCGGCCGCGCTCGTGGGGGTCGCGGTGGTGCTCGGCGTGGCCGGGTCGCTGCTGCTCGCCCGGCGCGTGCGCCGGCAGACCCTCGGCCTGGAGCCCGCCGAGATCGTGGAGCTGGTGCAGCGACGCGAGGCCATGCTGCTCGGGGTGAAGGAGGGGGTGCTCGGGTTGGACCGGACCCACCGGGTCACCCTGCTCAACGCCGCGGCCACGGAGCTGCTCGGCATCGCCACCGTCGGCGCCCGGGTCGACGACCTCGGCCTGGACGACCGGCTGTGCGACGTGCTGACCGGCACGGCCGTCGGCGCGGACCAGGTGGTGCTGCACGGCACGCGGGTGCTCGTGCTCAACCGGTCGCCGGTGGTGGTGGACGGGGCGCAGGTCGGCGCCGTCGTCACGCTGCGGGATCGCACGGAGCTCGCCGCGCTGGAGGATCGCCTCGACGCCTCCCGCCACGTCACCGACACGCTGCGGGCGCAGGCGCACGAGTTCACCAACCGGCTGCACACCATCGCCGGGCTCACCGAGCTGGGCGAGCACGAGGAGGTGCGCCGGTTCGTGGCGGGCATCGTGGCGGGGTCGGACCAGTGGCGCCGCGAGGTCACCACGAGCGTCGGGGACGCCGCGGTGGCCGCGCTGCTGGTCGCCAAGGCGAGCCTCGCCACCGAGCGCGGCGCCGACCTGCGGCTCGCACCCGGCAGCCGGCTCGACGCGGTCGACCCGGCGCGCGACCCGGAGCTCTCGGCCGACCTGGTCACCGTGGTGGGCAACCTCGTCGACAACGCGCTCGACGCCGCGGGCGCGGGCTGGGTGGAGATCGGCTTCACGCTGGAGGGGGACGCCGTGAGCGTGACGGTCCGCGACTCCGGTCCCGGCGTGGCGTCCGAGCTGGTCGAAGAGGTGTTCCGGCACGGCTTCAGCACCAAGGCCGCCGAACACGACACCGGTGGTCGCGGCCTCGGGCTGGCGCTGGCCCGCCAGGTCTGCCTGCGGCGGGGCGGATCGATCACCCTGCACAACGACGGCGACCGGGGCGATGTCGGTGCCGTGTTCACCGCCTGCCTGCCGCTGGTCCCTGCCCGGGTGCCCGCATGATGCGGGTCCTCGTCGTCGACGACGACTTCATGGTCGCGCGGGTGCACAGCGGGTACGTCGCCCGCATCCCCGGCTGCGAGGTCGTCGGCGTCGCCCACACCGGTGCCGACGCCGTGCGGCTGGCCGGTGAGCTGCAGCCCGATCTCGTGCTGCTCGACGTCTACCTGCCCGACCGGTCCGGCCTCGAGGTGCTGCGCGAGCTGCGTACCGGCTCCCCCGACGACCCGTTCGTGCTCGTGATCACCGCCGCCGACGACCCGGGCACCGTGACCGCCGCGCTGCACGGCGGCGCCACCCATTACCTCGTGAAGCCGTTCGACGCCACCGTGCTGCGCGAGCACGTCGAGCGGGTGGCGCGGGTGCGCGGCCGCCTCGCCGGCCTGCAGCGGGCGGCGCAGGACGACATCGACAGCGTGTTCGGCGGCCGGCACGGCGGTACGACCCGCCTGCCGAAGGGCCTCACGGCGCCCACCGCGCAGCTGGTGGAGCGGGTGCTGCGCGTCCACGACGGCGACCTGTCGGCGGCCGAGTGCGCCGAGCTCACGGAGCTGTCGCGGGTGAGCGCCCGCCGCTACCTGGAGCATTTCGTCGTCACTGGCTCGGCGACCGTCCGCCTGCGTTACGGCGGCACGGGCCGTCCCGAACGCCGGTATCGCTGGAGCAGCTGACCGGCCCAGCCGGCTCCCGGCCGTCTGACGTAGGGTCCGAAAGACATCAGACAAGGTGCAGCGAGGAGGCGGCGTGCTTCGACGGCGGGACTTCCTGCGCGCAGGTGCCGGGGCGCTCGTCACCGCCGGACTCGCCGGCTGCGGCCGCAGCGGCGCCGGGCCGGACGGCGACCTGCGACTGGTGCTGAACAACCACGTGTGGACGACCGCGATCCGGGAACGGATCAGCGAGTTCGAGCAGCTCAGTGGCCGACGGGTGGTCATCTCCACGATGACGGCCGACCAGCTGTCCTCCACCTACAACGTCAAGCTCAACGCGAGCGCGCCGGACGTCGACGTGATGATGTACCGGCCGCTGCAGGAGCAGTTGCTGTTCGCGCGCAACGGCTGGCTCGCCGACCTCACCGACCGCGTCACCGGCGACGCCGACTACGACTGGTCCGACGTCCAGGAGGGCGCCCGGGAGCGGGTCACCACCGAGGGCCGCGTGTTCGGGGTGCCGATCGTCACCGAGCGGTCCACGCTCTACTACCGGCGCGACCTCGTCCCCGACGGCCCGCCCACCACCCTCGACGAGCTCTTCACCACGGCGGCGCGGCTGCACGACCCCGCCTCCGGCATGACCGGGTTCGCCGGGCGCGGCCAGCGCAACTTCGCGGTGAGCCAGTTCTCCAGCTACCTGTACTCGTTCGGCGGCGACTTCATCGTCGACGGCCGCTCCGGGATCGCCACGCCGGAGGCGCTGGCCGCCTACGAGTACTACGGGCGGCTGCTGCGCGAGGCCGGGCCGCTCGGCGTCACCAACATGAGCCTCGAGCAGATCACGCCGATCTTCGCCCAGGGCAAGGCCGCCTTCGTGATCGACGCCGACTCCGTCTACAAGAACTTCGTCGACCCGAAGACCTCGCTGGTCGGCGACCGCACCGCCTTCGCGCCGTTCCCGGCCGGGCCCGCGGGCTCCCGGCCGTACAACATCTCGTCCTGGGGTCTGGCGGTCAACGCGTTCTCGGAGCGGCGCGACGCCGCGTGGGAGTTCCTGCGCTGGGCGACGAGCCGGCCCACCGTGCTCGCGCTGCAGCGCGCAGGCGTCCCCGGCGCACGCACCTCGGCGTGGCAGGACCCCGACGCGGGGGCGGCGTTCCCCGCCGACCTCACCGCGTCCATGGAGGCCGGCACCGCGACCGGAGTGCCCCGCGACCGGCCGGACGTGGTGCAGGTCGGGCGCGCCCGCGACATCGTCGGCCGCCCGATGGTGGCCGCCATCCTCGGCGAGGACGTCGTGGCGGAGGCGCAGGACGCGTCGGCCGAGTTCGACGACTTCCTCGCCCGCGACGCCCGGCAGCGCCGGATCTGAGGGAGGACCACGTGGCTCGGACCCTCGAACAGGAGTACCGCCGTCTCAAGTGGACGATGATCGCGCCGGCCGTGGCGTTCATCGGGCTGATGGTGGTCTTCCCGCTGGCCTACACGGTGTGGCTCAGCACCACCGACGCGTTCGGCGCGGTCAACGCCGACACGAGCTTCCTCGGCCTGCTGAACTACTCCGACGCGCTCGGCGACACCCGCCGGTTCTGGCCCGCGGTCGGGCGCACGGCCGTGTTCACCGTGGCCGCGGTGGCGCTGGAGCTCGTGCTCGGGCTGGCGCTGGCGATGCTCCTGCGCCGCCCGTTCCGGGGAATGCGGTGGATGCGCACGATCCTGATGATCCCGCTGCTCGCCACGCCGGTCGCGGTGGGCGTGCTGTGGCTGCTCATCCTCGACCCGACCGTCGGCATCGCGAACGCCCTGCTCGGCCTCGTCGGCATCCCGCCTCAGCCGTTCCTCGGCTCGGCGGCGCAGTCGCTGCCCACGCTCGTCCTGATCGACGTGTGGCAGTGGACGCCGATGATGACGCTCCTGCTGCTCGCCGGGCTCACCACGCTCCCCGAGGAGCCGGAGGAGGCGGCGCTCGTGGACGGCGCCTCCGCGTGGCAGCGGTTCCGCCTCGTCACGCTGCCGATGCTCGGCACCACGATCGTCACGGCACTGGTGCTGCGCAGCGTCGACGCGCTCAAGACCTTCGACCTCATCTACGCCACGAAGGGCGCGGGCGGCGGTTCCAGCTACGAGGCCGAGACCCTCAACGTCTACGCCTACGGCATCACGTTCGACTACCAGGAGTACGGGCTCGCCGCGGCAGTGCTCGTCCTGTTCACCGTGCTGATCATCGGGATCGTGATCGTCCTGCGCGCCCGCACCGAGAAGGCCGACTCATGACCGCCACCATGTCGAAGCCCACGACGGCCACCCCCGTTCCGCGCGGGATCGACCCCCGCAAGCGCCGGTTGGAGCGCCTGCGGCTCGCCGCGATCACGCTGGTGAGCCTCGTGTTCGCGCTGCCGCTGGTCTGGATGGTCCTCGCGGCGTTCAAGACCAACGTGCAGATCAGCAACACCGCGGACGCCGTCGCCTTCACCCCGACGCTGCAGAACTTCCAGACCGTCTTCGACCAGGGCGTGTTCCTCCCCGCGATGGTCAACTCGATCATCGTGGCCGTCGTGTCCACGGTGCTGTCCGCGCTGATCGCGGTGCCGGCGGCGTGGGCGATCGGGCGGTTCGGGATGCAGCGGGCCGGCGGCTGGGTGCTGATCGCCCGCATCATCCCCGCGATCTCGCTGCTGGTGCCCTGGTACTACGTGTTCGCCCGGCTGGAGCTGGTCGGCGGCTACGCCGTGCTCGTGCTCAGCCACATGTTCGTCTCGGTCCCGCTGATCACCTGGATCATGATCGGCTTCTTCGAGGGCCTGCCGGTGGAGCTGGAGGAGGCCGGCCGCGTGGACGGGCTCTCGGCCTTCGGCGCGTTCCTGCGGATCTCCCTGCCGCTCGCCACGGCCGGCACCGCCACCTCGTGCGTGCTCGCCACCGTGTTCAGCTGGAACAACTTCATCTTCGCGTTGATCCTCTCCGACGAGAACACGAAGACGCTCCCGGTGGCCCTGTTCAACTTCATCTCCTACGCGAGCATCGACTGGGGCGGGCTGATGGCCGCCTCCACCCTGATGAGCGTCCCGGTGGTGCTCGCCGCCGTCTTCGGCCAGCGCTACCTCGTCGCCGGGCTCACCGCCGGCGCAACCAAGGGTTAAGGAAAGGATCTCCATGCGGATCGCCGGCGCCGACGTCATCGTCACCAGCCCGGGACGCAACTTCGTCACCCTCGAGATCACCACGGACGACGGGCTCGTCGGCTACGGCGACGCCACCCTGAACGGGCGCGAGCTCGCCGCGGCGAGCTACCTGCGCGACCACGTCGTGCCGCTGCTGATCGGGCGCGACGCGCACCGGATCGAGGACACCTGGCAGTACCTGTACCGCGGCGCGTACTGGCGGCGCGGGCCGGTGACGATGGCCGCGATCGCCGCCGTCGACGTGGCGCTGTGGGACATCAAGGCGAAGGCCGCCGGCATGCCGCTCTACCAGCTGCTCGGCGGGGCGAGCCGGACCGGGATCCGGGCGTACGGGCACGCGAGCGGGCGCGACCTGCCCGAGCTGCTCGACTCGATCCGCGCCCGCCAGGAGCAGGGCTTCCGCTCCATCCGCGTGCAGTCCGGGGTGCCCGGCCTGGAGACGATCTACGGCATCTCCGCCGCGCCGGATGCCACCGGTGGCCTCGGCTACGAGCCGGCAGGCCGGCGCCCGCTGCCGTCCGAGGAGACCTGGGACACCCGCGCGTACCTGCGCCACCTGCCGACGGTCTTCGAGGCGGTGCGGAACGAGTTCGGCCCCGAGCTGCCCCTGCTGCACGACGTGCACCACCGGCTCACCCCGATCCAGGCGGCGAAGCTCGGCAAGGCCCTCGAGCCCTACGACCTGTTCTGGATGGAGGACTGCACGCCCGCCGAGAACCAGGACGGCCTGCGCCTGGTCCGCCAGCACACCACCACCCCCCTCGCCATCGGCGAGGTGTTCAACACGGTCTTCGACTACCAGACCCTGATCCGCGAGCAGCTCATCGACTACGTCCGCTCCGCCGTGACCCACACCGGCGGCATCACCGCGATGCGCAAGCTCTTCGACTACGCGGCGCTCTACCAGGTGAAGTCCGGCATCCACGGCCCCACCGACATCTCCCCCGTCGGCATGGCCGCCGGCCTGCACCTCGACCTCGCCATCCACAACTTCGGCATCCAGGAGTTCATGCCGCACAGCGCCGAGACCTACGAGGTGTTCCGCCGCTCCTACACGTTCTCCGGCGGCTACCTGCACCCCGGCGAGACCCCCGGCATCGGCGTCACGGTGGACAAGGAGGCCGCGGCGAAGTTCGAGTACAGCCCCGCGTACCTCCCGGTGAACCGCCTGCAGGACGGCACGGTCCACGACTGGTAGACCCGACTGGGTCAGCTTGGGTCAGCGCATGGTCAGCACCGTTTTCAGGCTTCCCTCACCTGGGGTGCAGGCCGTTGCGAAGGCCGTCGTCGCGTCCGTTGCGGGGTGCACCGCGGTCACCAGCTCGTCGGCCACCTGCGGGGACACCCGCAGTTCCGCGATCGACCGGCCCAGCACCGTGCGCCGCTCGCGGGTCACGCCGCCGATGATCCGGAGGTTGCGCCGCACGAGCGCGTGGACGTCGACCGGGTAGGCCTCGTGCACCGGGATGCCGAAGCAGTAGACGGAACCCCCGTCGGCGACCGCGCGCACGGCGTCGGACACGGTGGCGGTCTGATGCCCCACCGCCTCGATGATCACGTCGGGACGGTTCCCGGAGTCGAGCGACTCCGCCCACTGGCGGCTGCCCGTCACCAACACCTCGTCCAGGCCGAACGCGGCGGCATGGGCGGTGCGGTCGACCGGGTCGATGCCCACGACGGTGGCCGCGCCCCGCCGGCGCAGCTCCCACGCGAACAGCAGGCCGATCGCGCCGAGCCCGAGCACCGCGGCCCGTCGACCGCGCAGGTCGCCGAGCTGGTCGACCGCGTACATCACGCAGGCCAGCGGCTGCGCCACCACGGTCTGCGGGCGGTGCCCGTCCTCGGGCACCACGTGCACCCCGGCCGCGGCCGTGACCACCAGCTCGGCCAGCGCGTTCGACGCCGACGCCCACCCGACGACCCGGTCGTCCACCGACACGCCGGGGTCGCGGGAGGCCCCCACCCGTCCGACGATCTCGTGCAGCGGGAAGCCCGGCGGCGCACCCGCCGGCCGTCCCGGCTCGGCCACCGTACGCCCGCCGGCCCGGAAGAAGGGGAGGTCGCTGCCACAGATTCCGCCGTGCTCCAGCGCCACGATCACCTCTCCGGGGCGCAGGTCACCCGCGGCAGGCGCGGGCACCTCCACGGGTCGGAGCGTCCCTGGCCCGATCAACTGCTGCGCCCACACATGATCTGCCTACCACGCAGACAGCCCGAGCGAGTGCCGATGACCACTCTGCACGACATCCTGCAGCGCAACGTCGACGACGGGACTGTGCCCGGCGCGGTGGCGCTGGTGGCCCGGGGCGACCAGGTCGAGGTCGAGGCCGTCGGGCCCATGGACGTCGAGGGCAGCGCCCCGATGGCCCGGGCCGATGACGGAGGACTCCTGGCGCTACTCCTCCTGACGGGGCGAGGCCGGGCGGCGGTGCATCAGGTCGAACCGGGCCCACATCGCTTCGGCCACCTCGATCGACGCGCTCGTGCGCGCCGGGTCGACGGCGGCGAGCTGCGTGACGATCGCCTGGGCCAGCGCCATGCCCGCGGTCAGGGACGGGAAGAACGTGACGCCCTCGGCCGGGACCATCAGGACGTGATCCGCCGCGCCGGCCAACGCGGGGCTGGCCGCATCGGTGATCACGAACACCCGCGCTCCCCTGCCGTTCGCCTCGTTCGCGGCGCGGACGGTGCTCTCGTAGAGGCGCCAGAAGCTGATCGCCACGAGGGCGTCGTCGGCGGTGAGCGTGGCCATGGTGTTGGCGAGGTCGGCGCTCCCGCTCGTCACGGCGCGCACGTCGTAGCCGGCGAGCCGGGCGTTGTGGGCGAACGCGAGCCCGACGGCCGCGAAGCTGCCCTCCGCGATCACCACGGTGCGGCGGGCGGCCGCGATCGCGTCGGCGACGTGCCGGATGGCGCCCTCGTCGAACCGGCGGGTGAGCACGGCGAGGCTGTCGAGGTCGCGGCGCAGTGACGCCGCGGCCGGTGATCCCGTGCCCACGTGTTCCTCGGCCACCTGGGGAGCCGACAGCGACGAGAGGTAGCGCGCCCGCAGCTCCTGCTGGAGGGCGGGCCAGCCGGCGAAGCCCAGCGCCTGCGCGGTCCTGGTGACGGTGGCGACGTTGACCCCGGCGAGCTGGGCGAGCTCACCGGTCGACCCGAACGAGGCCCGGCGCGGCTGCGACACCAGCACGTCGAGCACAGCGGCCGACTTCGACCGGAGCCCGCGCGAGGGCAGCCGGCCCCGCAGCCAGGCCTCGAAACCGTCGTCGCTGTCCGCCTCGGTCACGGGACCATCATTGCAAAATCTGTGCAATGAACATTGCATCTACCGAAAAATGCACCATACGCTGCCGCAGTGACGCTCGTGGCACGACTGGACCGGCCGCACTACCGACACGTGGAGGTGTCGAAGTGACCGCAGGCTCGCTCCTGCTCCGCAACGCCCAGCTGCTCGACCCCGTCGAGGGGAACTACGTCGAGGGCGACCTCCGCTGCGCCGACGGCCGGATCGTGGAGGTCGGCGCCGGGCTCGCAGCGCCCGACGTGCCGACCGTGGACGTGCGGGGTGGGGTCGTGCTGCCCGGCCTCGTGGACGCCCACGTGCACGTCAACGCGCTGACCGCGGATCTGAGCTCGCTTCCCGCGCTGTCACCGTCCTACGTCGCCGCCCACAGCGCCCGGATCATGGGGCAGATGCTCGACCGCGGGTTCACCACGGTCCGCGACGCCTCCGGCGCCGACTACGGGCTCGCCGACGCGCAGGCCGAAGGCCTGATCCGCGGGCCCCGACTGCTGTTCTGCGGACGGGCCCTCAGCCAGACGGGAGGGCACGGAGACGGCCGCGCCCGCGGCACCCACCACCACGACGACCACCCGTGCTGCGCCGGCCTGGGCCGGATCGCCGACGGTGTGGACGCGGTGCGCGCCGCCGCCCGCGACGAGCTGCGCAAGGGCGCCCACCACATCAAGGTGATGGCCTCCGGCGGTGTGGCGTCGCCGACCGACCGCATCGACTCCACCCAGTACGCGGTCGAGGAGCTGCGGGCCATCGTCGAGGAGGCGGAGGCGGCCAACCGGTACGTGGCGGCGCACGCCTACACCGCCCGCGCCGTGAACCGCGCCCTGGAAGTGGGCATCCGTTCCATCGAGCACGGCAACCTCCTCGACGACCGCAGCGTCGAGCTGTTCGTCGAACGCCACGCCTACCTGGTCCCGACGCTCGTGACCTACTGGGCCCTCAAGCAGGAAGGCCGCGAGCACGGGCTCCCCGAGTCGAGCTGGCGCAAGGTGGACGAGGTGCTCGGCGCCGGGCTGGCGGCCCTGGAACGCGCCGCCCGCGGCGGCGTCAAGCTGGTGTACGGCAGCGACCTGCTCGGCGGCATGCACCGGCACCAGAAGCACGAGTTCCGCCTGCGCGCCGAGGTGCAGCAGCCGCTCGACATCATCCGGTCCGCCACCTCGGTCGCGGCCGAGCTCGTGAACCTGACCGGCGAGATCGGCACCCTGCGGCCCGGCGCGCACGCCGACCTCCTCGTGCTCGACGGCGACCCCCTGGCCGACATCGGTGTGCTGGTGGAGCCGAAGCACCTCCGCCACGTCGTGCAGGCCGGCAACGTCACTTGAGCCCGGTGCTCGCGATCCCCTGCACGAACGTCCGCTGGAACACCAGGAACACCACGAGCAGCGGCAGCAGCGACAGGAACGCGATCGCCATGATCGGGCCCCACGGGTTCTCGAAGATCCCGCTGCTCTGCATGCTGGACAGGGCCACCGGGAGCGTGAGGTTCTCCGTGCCCTGCAGCGTGATCAGCGGCCACAGGAAGTCGTTCCACTTGCCCATGAACGCGAGGATCACCAGCACCCCGACGAGCGGCCCGCTCATCGGGAGCACGATCCGCCGGAAGATCGTGAGCTCGCCCGCACCGTCGATCCGGGCCGCCTCCAGCAGCGCGTCGGGGATCTTCAGCATGAACTGCCGGGCGATGAAGATCGCGATCGCGTCGCCGGCGCGAGGCAGGATCACCGACCAGATCGTGTCGACGAGCCCGAGGTTCACCACCACGAGGAAGGACGGCACGAGCGTCACCTGGGCCGGCACCACGATCGTCACGAGGAACGCGCCGAAGAGCAGGTTCCGGCCGCGGAAGGAGAACTTCGCGAACGCGTAGCCCGCCATCAGCGCGACGACCACGGTGATCGCGGTGCCGATTCCGGCGATGACCAGCGAGTTGACGATCCACCGGCCGACCGGCTGGGAGTCGAACGCCTCCGCGAAGTTGCCGAGGGTCGGCTCGTCGGGCCACAGGTAGAACTGCCCGCTCTGCGACTGCCCGCCCGGCGTGACGGCCGTGACGAGGATCCAGTAGACGGGGAAGGCCATGATCAGCGCGCCGCCCACGAGCAGCGCCCAGACGGCCCACCGCCCCGGGGTCATCCGTGCCGGCCGGGGCGCCGGCGCCGCGGTGCGCGCCTGCACGGTGGACCGCGTGTCCTGCGCGAGGCTCGTCATGCCACTTCCTCGGCCCGCCGGTTCGCCCGCCACTGCAGCGCGGTGAAGCCGAGCAGGATCAATGCGAACACCACGCCGATCGCGCTCGCGTAGCCCATCTCCCCGTTCGTGAACGCCGTCCGGAAGATGTACTGGATCAGTACCGTCGTCGAGAAGCCGGGACCGCCGCCCGTCAGCACGTAGACGATGTCGAAGACCTGCAGCGAGAACACCACGTTCACCACCAGCAACACGAACGTCGTCGGGCGCAGCAACGGCCAGATCAGTCGCCGGAACCGGGTCCACCGGCCGGCGCCGTCCACCGTCATCGCCTCCACCAGCTCGGGCGGCACGGCTTGCAGCGCGCCGAGGTAGATCACCATGCAGAACCCGATCCGGGTCCACACCACGGCGAGGACGAACGTCAGCATGGCCAGGTCCGGCGAGGTCAGCCACGGCACTCGGGGCAGGCCGAGCGCCGCGAGCAGGTTGTCCACCACGCCGTAGTCGCCGTTGAAGATCCACGCCATGATCACCGCGACGACCACGCCCGCGGCGACCATCGGCAGGAAGAACAGCGCGCGGATCACCGCCCTGGCCGGCATCGCGCGGTTCAGCAACACCGCGAGCAGGAGCCCGACCGCCATGCTGGTCGGCACCGTGCCGACGGTGAACACCGCGGTGTTGCCGATGCTCGTCCAGAAGAGCGGGTCCCCCGTCATCTGCGCGTAGTTGCCGCCGCCGACCCAGGTGCCCTGACCGAACACGGCCACCTGCTGGAACGACAGCACGACCGCGGTGACGATCGGGACGAACGAGAACACGATCAGCAGCAGCAGGCCCGGCGAGACGAACAGCCACGGCGCGATACGCGACGAGCTCCCAGTAGGAATGGCCCTAGTGGCGGACATTGCGAATCCCCTCCGCGATCGAGGCGGCGGCCTCCCGTGGCGTGATCGAGCCGATCAGGCACAGGTCGAGGTAGTCACCCAGCACCTGGTTGACCACGTTGAACGTCGGCGAGGTCTCGACGGCGATCATGTCGGCGGGCACGGTCTCCTGCTGCACCAGGAACCGCGCCACGGTGTCCGGCCGGTAGGAGTAGCCCACCTCGTCGACGTCGATCGACTCGCGCACCGGCACCCAGCCCCCACCCCGGCAGAACTCCACCGTGTTCTGCGGGTCGTTGAGGAAGGCCAGGAAGTCGGCGGCGACCTCGGGGTGCTGGCAGCTGCGCGTCACCGCGAGCACGTTGCCGCCGCAGTCGGACGCCCGCCCGACGTCCTGGATCATGTAGCGGGTGTCCCACGTCTCCTCGGGGATGCTCTCCTGCAGCGTCGGGAGGGCCGTGGGGTTGTTGAGCATGAGGCCGGCCTGGTCGGTGGCGAAGAGCGTGGTGGCGGTGTCGCCCTGGCTGCCCTTCACCGTGTTGGAGAGCGAGACGAGCCCCTCGGCGTACCAGCGGCGGGTCCACTCGAGCGCTTCGACGCCGGCGTCGTTCTCGATGGCGGGCGTCACGAGGTCGTCCTCCACCAGCCGGCCGCCGTGCATGTAGAGGAAGGGCAACCAGCGGTAGGCGTTGTTCACGCCGCCGAAGCCGACGGAGAACCCGTAGGCGCCGGTCACACGCTTCACCTCGCGCGCCACGTCGAGGAACTCCGCCCAGGTCCATGCCTGGTCCACGGCGTCCGGCGGCGGGGTGACACCGATCCGGTCGAGGATGTCGCGGCGGTGGAACGTGATGAAGTTGTCGGTGTGCTGCGGCAGCCCGTACACGCCCCGGACACCCGCAGCATTGTCCTTCGCGACGATCGACCAGAAGTTCTCCCGGTAGTCGTCGCCGTACCCGGGCGGCAGCCACTGCGCGATGTCCACCATCCCGCCGGTGTCGACGTAGCGGCCGAACTGCTGCGGGATGATCCGGATGAGATCTGGCGCCCGGTCGGCGGCGAGGCGAGTGGTCAGCCACTGGTTGAAGTCGCCGCCCGGCGTCACCTCCACGGCGATCTCGACGTCCGGGTGCATCTGCTGGTACCGGTCGGCGATCGCCCGGTAGCTGACGAGGTCGGGCGCGATGTTCCAGGTGGACAGGCGCAGCCGGATCTTCCCCGGCGACGGGTCGGCGCTGCAGCCGGCCAACGCCGCGGTGGCCGCCGCGCCCAGGAACGCGCGGCGGGATAATGATCGTGTCATCCGTACCTCCCCGATGAGGTCGGTCAGAGGTCTCTAGACCTGCAGTTCGGCGGGCAGGTACGCCTTGTGCGCGAGGAACAGCTCGTCGACCATCGCGGTGATCTGGTCGAGGGTGAGCAGCGCGCTCGTGAGCGGGTCGGCCATCACCGCGTGGTAGACGTGCTCGCGACGCCCGGTGAGGGCCGCCGTCACCGCCAGCTCCTGCACGTTGATCCCCGTGCGGTTGACGGCCGCGCACTGCGGCGGGAGTGCGCCGAACACGGCGGGCTGCACGCCGTTGCCGTCCACCAGGCAGGCCACCTCCACGCAGCAGCCGTCGGGCAGGTTGGTGACGAGACCGGTGTTGGGCACGTTGCCGTAGATCACGCTCTGCTGGCCGGTCTCGATGCTGTGCACGATCGCCGCGCCGTACTCGACCGACGGAGCCAGCTCGCGCTTCAGGTCCTCCAGCAGCTCCGCGATCTGCCCGTCCTCGTCGTGGTCCTGGCAGATCTGGTAGTAGTCCCAGCGTTCCGGGATGAAGTCCCGCACCGCGTCCGGCGACTTGCGGAAGTAGGGCAGGTACTCCGACGCGTGGTGGCTCGACTCGGTGTGGAAGTAGCCGAAGGCGTCCATGATCGCGGTGCGGACCCGCTCGTTGCCGCCCTCGTACACCGACTCCTTGCGGTCGACGCCGCTGTGGTCGCCGTGGTCGGCGGCGAGCCCGTGCCCGGCCGGCCCGTGCAGATGCCGCTCCCCCATCACCTGCCGCAGCCGCGGGTACAGGTCCTCAGTGCCCCGGTCCTCAGTGCCCCGGTCCCCAGCGCCCCGGCGGAACTCGGTGAACCACGACTGGTGGTTGATCCCCCCGGCCCGGAAGCGCACCTCCTCGTACGGCACGTCCAGTGCGCGGGCGAGCATGCGGGAGGTGCCCTGCACGCTGTGGCACAGGCCGACTGTCCGGGCGCCCAGCGCGTTGAGGTACCAGGTGGCCATCGCCATCGGGTTCGCGTAGTTGATCACCTGGGCGTTCGGCGCGAGCTCGGCGAGGTCGGCGGCGATCTCGCGGTAGGCCACCACCGAGCGCAGGAACCGGAACACCCCGCCCGGGCCGAGGGTGTCGCCGACGGTCTGGTCCACGCCGTACCGGCGGGGGATCTCCACGTCGTCGCGGAATGCGTCGACGCCGCCCACCTGGAACGTGATGATCACGTGGTCGGCTCCCGCGAGGGCGGTCCGCCGGTCGGTGGTGCTCTCCACCGTGGTCGGGAAGCCGTGGTGCGCGACGAGCGCGCGGGTGGCGCTCGCGGTGCGCTCCAGCCGGGCGGCGTCGATGTCCATCAGCGTGAGCGTGCTGCCGCGCAGCGCCGGATAGCTCAGCAGGTCACCGATCAGCCGGAACGGGAAGACGTACCCGCCGGCACCGACGATAGCGATCTTGGCCATGGGTGCCACGCTAGGAGCTGAGGCCCCTAGGATCGGTCCGCAAACCTCCGGCGGACTTCCAGGATCCTCAGGTGTCCAACGTTCTCGAGCACCCGTCCCGGCTGGCCTGCTGGCAGGGTCGCGGCCACGCGATGTCCCGCGCCCACCGGCACGACGACCTCGAGGTCAACATCGTCGAGGACGAGCCTCTCACCTACCTCTTCGGCGGCAGCCTGGTGACCATCCACCCCGGGCACGCCGCCCTGTTCTGGGCCGCCGTGCCGCACCGGCTGATCGACACCCCGCACAACTGGAACGCCCGCGTGAGCTGGTTGCACGTCCCGCTGGGGCAGGTGCTCGCCTGGGGCCTGCCCGGCCCGGCGATCGCCGAGCTGCTGCGCGGCACCCCGCTCGTCACGCCCCACCCGGACCACCCCGGCCGCGGGGCGTTCAGCCGCTGGTCGGACGATCTCACCAGCATGTCGGCCGACCTGCACGCGATCGCCCTGCTGGAGATCCAGGCGGGGGTGCACCGGTTGCTGCGCGGGGCCCTGCCCGCCGATGCCGGTAGCGCGGCCGACGTACCCGACGCCGTGCGGCACGTGGTCACGATGGCTCGCTACATCACCGAGCACTTCCACGACCCGATCCGCACCGCCGACGTCGCGGCCGCCGTGCACCTCAACCCCAACTACGCGATGACGCTGTTCCGCCAGGTGCTCGGCACGACCGTGCACACCTACCTCACCGACCGCCGCATCGCCGAGGCCCAGCGGCAGCTGCTGACGAGCACGGCCACCACGCGGCGGATCGCCGAGGACACCGGTTTCGGGTCGCACAGCGGCTTCCACGCCGCGTTCACGCAGGCCTGCGGTGTGCCGCCAGGGCGATACCGGCGGATGCACCAGGGCAGCTGACGCTCAGCGCGCGGCCACCTCGGGCACCCTCACGTCGTCCTCGCGCATCGGGCGAGCACGGCCCGCGCCGGGACGGGCGTGGGTGGCGTACAGCGTCAGCCCGACGAACGTGAGCCCGCCGACGAGGTTGCCGACCACGGTGGGGAACTCGTTCCACACGAGGTAGTCGAGGACCGAGAAGTCGCCGCCGAGCATGATGCCGGACGGGAACAGGAACATGTTGACGATCGAGTGTTCGAAGCCCATGTAGAAGAAGACCAGGACGGGCATCCACATCCCGATCACCTTGCCCGACACGGATGTCGAGATCATCGCGGCGACGACACCGGTGGAGACCATCCAGTTGCACAGGACGCCGCGCAGGAACAGGGTCAGCATCCCGGCGGCACCGTGGTCCGCGTAACCGACCGTCCTCGATGCGCCGATCTCGCCGAGCCGCTGGCCGACGTCGTCCGGGTCGATGGTGAAGGCGAAGGTGAGGATCACGGCCATCATCAGCGCGACGGTGAGCGCGCCGGCGAAGTTGCCGACGAAGACGAGGCCCCAGTTGCGCAGGACCCCCTTCACCGTGACGCCGGGCCGCTTGTCGATCCAGGCCAGCGGCACCAGGGTGAAGACGCCGGTGAGGAGATCGAAGCCCAGCAGGTACAGCATGCAGAACCCGACCGGGAACAGCAGCGCCCCGACGAGGGCCGAGCCCGTCTGCACGGTGATCGTCACCGCGAACGCCGCAGCGAGCGCGAGAATTGCCCCGGCCATGTAGGACCGGATCACGGTGTCGCGGGTGGACATGAAGACCTTGGCCTCGCCGGCGTCGATCATCTTTCCGACGAACTCCGACGGGTTCAGGTAGGACATACAGGCACTCCTCAGTCCTTTTCACGACAGGCCGAGTCGAGTCTCGAAACCGGGTGTTGCCGTGTCGTTACGTCGCGGCGATCATCGCGTCACACCCCGCTCACGGCGGCCGCACTCCCGGCGTCAGGCGCACGTTTCCCAGGCGTAACACGAGCGCAAAACGCGCCCACGAACCTGAGCCGCACGACCACCCGCCGATCTTCGAAGGAGCCGAGATCAACCCGATCATGAGCAAGCCCGACGCCGCAGCGCTCGTCGTCGCCGCCCGCACGCGCCGCGGCCTCACCTGGGCCGGGATCGCCGCCGAGCTGGGCACCCCCGTCGTGTGGACGACCGCGGCCCTGCTCGGCCAGCACCCGATGACCGGCGACCAGGCCGCGAAGGCGTGCGAGGTGCTCGGGCTGGACGAGGCCGTGGCCGAGAGCCTTCGGCTGCAGCCCTCCCGCGGCACCGACCCGGCCGTCATGGCCGACCCGACGATCTACCGTTTCACCGAGGCCCTGTCGGTCTACGGGCCCGCGCTCAAGGAACTCATCCACGAGGAGTTCGGCGACGGGATCATGAGCGCCATCAACTTCCGCGTCGACATCGCCCGCCACCCGGACCCCGACGGCGACCGCGTCGTGGTCACCTTGGACGGGAAGTTCCTCGACTACCGCTGGTAGTCACAGGTGGTCGCGGGGGATCGTCCGCGACCAGTCCTTCGAGAACGTCCGGTGCTCGCCCTCGTAGGCGTCGAGGTGGCCGTGCACTTCGAACGTCGTCGGCGTGCAGGTCAGCGCGGTGCGGGTGACCGTCCTGACCTGCCACTCGTCGCGGGCGAACGTCATCGACCACTCGACGTCGCCCCGGGGCGACGCGAAGTCGTCGGCCACGCTGCAGTACCGCTCCACCACGTGGCGGCCGGTCGTCACGCCGGTGTCGTCGTGGCGCAGCACCCCTCCGTCCTTGACGATCTCCAGCGTCGAGCGGTAGTCGACGAGATCCCTCGACACGGTCCAGCTGTTCTTCCCCGGCTCGAGCTGGGTGGTGGACACGGGTGGTGCGCCCTCGGGCTCGTCGAACGGGCGCAACGCCACCTCGTCGTCCCCGGTGGTCGGCCGGACGGGCAGCACCACGCAGCTGGAACCGGTGCGCACGGTGATCGCGGCGGGTTCCGGCGGCGGCCACGCGAGCGGCCAGTACGAGGTGGACAGCGACAGCCGGATGCGGTGTCCCGGCGGGAAGGCCTGGGCCACCCCGTTCAACTGCACCCGCACCCGCTGGAACGCGCCGGGCTCGAGGGGCTCCGGCGCCTCGTCGCGCTCCCGGTGAGTGAGGTTGAGCAGCCCGTAGGTGACACGGGTGGTCCGCCCGTCGGGCGCCACGTCGGAGAGGCGGGCCGCGACCATCGCGATCGGCCGGTCCGCCGCGACGTCCAGCTCCACGGCGGGCGCCCCGAGGATCTCGCAGCGCTCGTCGAGCGGGTCGGTCTCGAACACCAACGATCCGCCGTCCTCCTCACGCTGGTCGTAGGGCAGGTCCGGCGGGGCGTTGTAGGAGGCCCACTTGCCGGCGAACTGGCCGACCGACAGCGGCGACTGCACGCCGACCTCCGCCGGCCCGACCTCCTCGCCTGCGCGGGCGATCCGGTGCGGCGCGAGCGGGCGCTCCACCGGTTCGACGTGCGGCGAGGGCCATCCGGGCTCGCCGACCCACCGGCCCGGCCGCTCCTCGTACGCGGTGGACGGCGGCACGCTCTCCTGCATCCAGGTCGTGAGCACGGGCCCGTCGTCGGCGCCGTTGTCGCGGTCCTTCAGCCACCGGTCGAACCAGCGCACCACCTCCTGCAGGTAGCCGATCGCCGGCCCCGGCACGCCGAGGTGCGGGTACTTGTGCGACCACGGCCCGATCAGGCCCTTGCGGGGCACGTCGAGGTGTTCGAGCACCCGGAAGACGGCGTTGGAGTAGCCGTCGGCCCATCCGCTGGAGGCGAACACCGGCACCTGGACCGCGGCGTAGTCCTCGCACACCGACGCGCGGCGCCAGTAGTCGTCGCGGCGCTGGTGGGCGAGCCACTTCAGGATCCACGGCTCCGCCGCGTCGAGGCGCTCCCGCCACATCGTCCGCCAGCGCTCCCCCACCACCGCGGGATCGGGCGGCAGGGTCGAGTAGGCGAACATCGTGCCGGCCTCGGCGAGGTTGTCCGAGAGCAGGCAGCCGCCCATGTAGTGCATGTCGTCGGCGTACCGGTCGTCGGTGAAGGACGCGATGACGATCGCGCCGAGGCTCGGCGGGCGGCGGGCGGCCACCTGCAGGCCCGCGAACCCACCCCACGAGATGCCCATCAGCCCGGTGCGCCCGGTGCACCACGGTTGGTCCGCCAGCCACGCCAGCGCGGCCTCGATGTCGCGGTGCTCCTGATCGGTGTACTCGTCCTCGAGCACGCCGTCGGAGTCGCCGCTGCCACGCAGGTCCAGGCGCAGGCAGGCGTACCCGTGCCCGGCGAGGTAGGGGTGGTGGATCGAGTCGCGCACCGAGGTGAGATCGCGCTGCCGGTACGGGATGGCCTCGCAGACGGCGGGAACCGGCTCGCCGTCGGACGCCACCGGCCGCCACAGCCGGGCGGCCAGCTCGGCGCCGTCCGGCATCGGGATGCGCAGGGTCTCCGCCTGGCGGACCTCGTACGGGAGATCGGTGACCGCCCGCATCAGTCGAACTCGGGTCGTTGATGGTCCACATCTGTTGGTGCCCATGTCGCCGGGCCCGAAACCGATCATCGTCGGGCGGCCCTCGATCCGTTGACAGCGCACCCGTCCGGTGGGTTGATGAGCAGGGATCGAGGACGGTGCAGGCCCGTGCATGAGCTGTCCATCACAGAGAGCGTCATCGCCGCCGTGTCCGAACACGTGGGCCGCACCCCTGTGCTCTCGCTCACCCTGGAGATCGGCCGGCTGTCCGGCGTGGTGCCCGACGCCGTGCGGTTCTGTTTCGAGCTGTGCGCCGCGGGCACACCCTGTGAAGGTGCCCGGCTGGTGATCGTGGACGCTCCCGGCCGGGCCCGCTGCCGTGACTGCACGGACGATGTCGAGCTGCCCGACCAGTTCGCCCTCTGCCCGTGCGGGAGCGCGAACCTCGACATCACCGGCGGGCAGCAGCTGAAGATCCGGCAGCTGGAGGTCGAGGACTGACATGTGCGCCACCTGCGGGTGTTCCGGGACCACCACCCATGACCACGAGCACCCCGACGACCACGGCCACGGCCACTCGCGGGTGATCACCCTCGAACAGGACGTACTCGCCAAGAACGACCTGCTCGCCGCCCGGAACCGCGACTGGTTCGCCGAGCACGCCATCGTCGCGCTCAACCTGATGAGCTCGCCCGGCGCCGGCAAGACCACGCTGCTGGAACGCACCATCCGCGACGTCGGCGCCGAGCTGGACCTGTCGGTCGTCGAGGGCGACCAGGAGACGCTCCTGGACGCCGAGCGGATCCGGGCCACCGGTTGCGCCGCGGTGCAGATCAACACGGGCAGCGGGTGCCATCTCGACGCGGAGATGCTCGCGCGCGGCCTGCGGGAGCTGCAGCCGCCGGACCGGTCGGTCGTGATGATCGAGAACGTCGGCAACCTCGTCTGCCCGGCGCTGTTCGACCTCGGCGAGCGCGCGAAGGTCGTGATCATGTCGGTCACCGAGGGGGCGGACAAGCCGCTCAAGTACCCGCAGATGTTCCGCGCGGGCGGGATGCTCGTGCTCAACAAGATCGACCTGCTCCCCCACGTCGAGTTCGACGTGGACCGCTGTGTCTCCTATGCGCTGCAGGTGAACCCCGGCCTGGAGGTGCTGCAGCTCTCGGCGACGCGCGGCGACGGGCTGGACGGCTGGTACGGCTGGCTCCACTCGCAGCGGCCATGACCGTCGTCCGGGCCCGGCTCCGGGTCGAGGGCGTCGTGCAGGGCGTCGGGTTCCGGCCGTTCGCCCACGCGCTCGCCACCCGGCTGGCGCTCGGCGGGCTGGTCGGCAACGACTCCGACGGCGTGTTCGTCGAGGTCGAGGGCGACGAGGCGGCCGTCGGCGCGTTCCAGGACGCGCTGCACCGGGACGCGCCGCCGCTCGCCGTGATCGAGCGGATCACCGCGGAGCCGCTCGACCCGCTCGGCGAGCGGGCGTTCAGCATCGTCACGAGCCGGACGGGCGCGGTCCGGCACACGCTCGTGTCCCCCGACACCGCCACGTGCGCCGCCTGCCTCGCCGAGGTCGCCGACCCGGCGGACCGGCGCCACCGCCATCCCTTCGCGAGCTGCACCCACTGCGGGCCGCGGTTCACGATCGTCACCGACGTGCCCTACGACCGGCCCGCGACGACGATGGCGGGCTTCCCGATGTGCCCGGACTGCGGCCGCGAGTACGCCGACCCGGCCGACCGCCGGTTCCACGCCCAGCCGATCTGCTGCCCGGCCTGCGGGCCCCGGCTGCGGCTGCTCGACGCCGGGGGCGCACCCCTCGACGGCGACCCGGTCCGGCGGGCGGCCGCGCTGCTCGACGCCGGCGCGGTGCTCGCCGTGAAAGGGCTCGGCGGCTTCCACGTCGCGGCCGACGCCGGGAACGAGCAGGCCGTCGCCACCCTCCGGTCCCGCAAGCACCGCGAGGACAAGCCGTTCGCCGTGCTGGTGCCCGACCTCGCCGCCGCGCGGCGGCTCTGCACGCTCGACGACGCGGCCGCGGCGGTGCTGACGAGCCCGCGGCGGCCGATCGTCCTGCTCCCGCGGCGATCCGGACGCGGCGGTGGCACAGGCGGTGGCACCCGGCAACGCCTCGCTCGGGCTGGTGCTGCCCTACACCCCGTTGCACACGCTGCTCGCCGCCGAGCTCGACCGCCCGTTCGTGCTGACCAGCGGAAACGTGTCCGACGAGCCGATCGCCTACCGCGACGAGGACGCGGCCGCACGACTCGCCGGCATCGTCGACGCGACCCTCACCCACGACCGCCCGATCCACACCCGCACCGACGACTCGGTGGTGCGGATCTTCCGCGGCCGGGAGTACCCGGTGCGCCGCTCCCGCGGGTACGTGCCGCGCCCGCTGCGGCTCCCGCTGCCGGCCCGACGGCCGGTGCTGGCCTGCGGCGCCGAGCTGAAGAGCACCTTCTGCCTGGCCCGCGACCGGCACGCCTTCGTCTCCCACCACATCGGCGACCTGGAGAACTACGAGACCCACCGGTCCTACACCGAGGGCATCGCCCACTTCCGGCGGCTGTTCGACATCACCCCGGAGGTGGTGGCCCACGACCTGCACCCCGAGTACCTGTCCACCAAGTACGCCCGCGACCTGGACGGCGTGGAGCTGGTGGGCGTGCAGCACCACCACGCGCACATCGCGTCCTGCCTCGCCGACAACGGCGTGACCGGCCCCGTCATCGGCGTGGCGCTCGACGGGCTCGGCTACGGCACCGACGGCACGATCTGGGGCGGGGAGTTCCTGCTCGCCGACCTCACCGGCCACGTGCGGCTCGGACACCTGGAGCCGGTGCCGATGCCCGGTGGCGCGGCCGCCGTCCGCGAGCCGTGGCGCATGGCGGCGGCGTACCTCGACGCGGCGTTCCCCGAGGGAGCGCCCGACGGCCTCGACGTGGTGGCGCGCCACGCCGAGCGGTGGGCACCCGTCCTCGGCATGGCTCGCACCGGGCTCAACGCGCCGCTCACCTCCAGCGCCGGGCGGCTGTTCGACGCCGTGGCGGCGATCCTCGGTGTCCGCGACACGATCCACTACGAGGGTCAGGCCGCGATCGAGCTGGAGCAGCGCGCCGACCCCGCGCACCGCGGCGCCTACCCGGTGCGCCTGCGCGACGGCGACCCGTTCCGGGTGCGGGGCACCGACCTCGTCCGCGCCGCCGTCGACGACGTGGCGGCCGGCGTGGACACCGGCGTCGTCGCAGCCCGGTTCCACCACGGCCTCACCGCCGCCGTGGTCGCCGGTTGCCGGCGCGCGCGGGAGAGCACCGGGCTCCCCACCGTCGCGCTGTCGGGCGGGGTGTGGCAGAACATGCTGCTGCTCACCACCACCGTCGACGCCCTGGAAGCGGCGGGCTTCACGGTGCTGGTGCACCATCGCGTGCCCACCAACGACGGCGGCATCAGCCTCGGCCAGGCCGCGATCGCCGCGGCGAGTACCTGAGCCGCGCCCTCTCGGGGAGGCCGTCAGCCTCCCTGGTCTCCCGGTTCGCCCGGCACCGGGCTGGAGGTCTCGTCGGGCTTCTCCGCGATGCCGCTCTCGTCGGGCTGCCGGCCGTGGGGACGGTCCGCCGCTCCCTTGCGGCCCTCCTCGCCGGCGTCCTGGCCCGCGCGGGACTCACCGGCCCGGGTCAGGTGCTCGCCGACCCCCAGCGCCGGCTCCGGCTCCATGTCGGTGTCGCCGACGCCGGTGCGCTCCTCCTCCGACACGACCCGGCCGGGGCCGGGAGCGCCGGCGTCGCCGTCGCCGGACGAGCGGCTGATCGGGTTCTCCTGGATCGGCCGCTTCTCCTCCGGCGAGTCCGATGTGCTCATGCTCGACCTCCTCGTCAGCAGATGCGGGGCAGCGGATCGCCGATCAGCATGTCGACGATGCGGGTGCCGCCGAACTCGGTGCGCAGCAACACGAGCGTGGGCGGATCGGCCTTGACCGCACCGATCACCGCCGCGCCCGCGCCCAGCGGGTGGGCCCGCAGCGCGGCCAGGGCGGCATCGGCCCGCGTCCCGTCCACGACGACGACCATCCGGCCCTCGCACGCCACGTACAGCGGGTCGATGCCGAGGATCTCCGACGCGCCGCGGACCTCGGGGCGCATCGGCACGGCGGCCTCGTCCACCACGATGGCGACGTCGGAGGCCACGGCCACCTCGTTGAGGATGGTGGCCACGCCGCCGCGGGTGGCGTCGCGCAGGCAGCGGACGCCGTCCGCGACGCCGGGCACGGCGGTGAGCAGCGCGTCCACCAGACCGGCGAGCGGAGCGGTGTCCGACGTGATGTCGGAGGAGATGTCCAGCTCCCCGCGCGCCAGCATGATCGTGATGCCGTGGTCGCCGATGGGGCCGGACACCAGCACCGCGTCGCCGGGGCGGGCCCGGTCGGCGCCGAGCGTGACGTCCCGCTCCAGCACGCCGACACCGGCGGTGTTGATGTAGCAGCCGTCGGCCTTGCCGCGCTGCACGACCTTGGTGTCGCCGGTGACGATGGTGACGCCCGCGGCCTCGGCCGCCGCGGCCATCGAGGCGGCGATCCGCTGCAGGTCGGCGACCGGGAACCCCTCCTCCAGGATGAACCCGGCCGAGAGGTGCAGCGGGCGCGCGCCGGACATCGCGAGGTCGTTCACCGTGCCGTTCACGGCGAGCTCCCCGATGTCGCCGCCCGGGAAGAACAGCGGCGACACCACGTAGGAGTCGGTGGTGAACGCGATGCGCCCGCCGGCCACCGGGAACACCGCCTGGTCCTCCATCCGCTCCAGCAGCGGGTTGCGGAAGGCGTCGAGGAACAGCGCCTCGATCAGCGTGTGCGTGGCCTTGCCCCCCGCCCCGTGCGCCATCGTGATCCGCTCCTCGCGGATGCGCGCCTTGCGCCGCCGGGCCTTGTCGATGCGGTCGAGGACCTGCTGCTCTGCGTTGGTCGTCGCACCCTTCGTGATCATCGCGCCGGCCCGATCGACGGGGTCGGCAGCGCGGTCGCCTGACGCACGCGCTCGCGGGTGAACCGCCCGAAGTTGTAGTACGCGGCGCAGGCCCCCTCCGACGACACCATGCAGGTGCCGATCGGGGTCTCCGGCGTGCAGGCGGTGCCGAAGACCTTGCACTCCCACGGCTTCAGCACGCCCTTGAGCACCTCGCCGCACTGGCACGCCTTCGGGTCGGCCACACGCACCCCTGGCACGTCGAAGATCAGCTCCGCGTCGAAGGCGCGGTAGGTGTCACGCACCTGCAGCGCCGAGTGCGAGATGAAGCCCAGCCCGCGCCACTCGAAGTACGGCCGCAGCCGCATCGTCTCGCCGATCGCCCGCAGCGCCTTCGGGTTGCCGTTCCACGGCACCACCCGGCTGTACTGGTTCTCCACCTCGCAGCGGCCCTCGTGCAGCTGCAGCAGCAGCTGGTAGACCGACTGCAGGATGTCCAGCGGCTCGAAGCCGGCGCAGACGAGCGGCTTGCCGTGCTCACGCGGGATGAACTCGTAGGGGCGGCAGCCGATCACGGTGGACACGTGGCCCGGGCCGACGAACCCGTCGAGGCGCAGGTCGGGCGAGTCCAGGATCGCCTTGATCGCGGGGATGATCGTGACGTGGTTGCAGAAGATCGAGAAGTTCTCGATCCCCTCGGCGGCCGCCCGCAGCACCGTCATGGCGGTGGACGGCGCCGTGGTCTCGAACCCGATCGCCATGAAGACCACGCGCTTGTCGGGGTTCTGCCGGGCGATCTTGAGCGAGTCCAGCGGGGAGTAGACCATCCGGATGTCCGCGCCGGCGGCGTTGGAGTCGAGGAACGTCCCCTGCGAGCCGGGCACGCGCATCATGTCCCCGAACGTCGTCATGATGACGTCGGGGTGCTCGGCGATCGAGATGGCATCGTCCACGCGACCCATCGGGATCACGCACACCGGGCAGCCCGGACCGTGCACGAGCGTCACGGTCTCGGGCAGGTAGTCCTCCAGCCCGTGCTTGTAGATCGTGTGGGTGTGCCCGCCGCAGACCTCCATGAACTTGTAGTGGCGGCCCGGCTCGCACAGGCTCGCGATCTGGGACGCGAGCGCCCGCGCCTTGCCCGCGTCGCGGAACTCGTCGACGAAACGCATGTGCACTCCTACTCGATCGCCTACTCGATCCGGGACTCGAGCAGCGCGGCCATCTCGTCCTCGTAGGCCTGCCCGATCCCCTCGAGGAACTCCAGTGCGGCCTTCGCCTCGCCCTCGTCGATCTTCGACATGGCGAAGCCGACGTGGATCAGCACCCAGTCACCCGGGCCGACCTCGCCCTCCTCGAGGAGCCCGATGTTGATCGTGCGCTTCACCCCGCTGACGTCCACGAGGGCCAGGTCGGACCGCTCGACGCTGATCTCGACGACCTCACCCGGAATGCCCAGGCACATGTCCGCTCACCTCACACCCACCAGTCGCTCCTTCTCACATGTCCCGCATCCGGCGGTACCGCTTGATGTCCGGCAGGGTCTTGGCCACCGCCAGTGCGATGGCCCCGACCAGCGCCGCGACGATCAGCTTGCGCATCTGTTCACCTCCCCCCGGGACGCGATCAACGAACGCAGCTCCACCAGCGCGCGGTCCACGGCGGCGGCGACCGGCGCGGACAGCCCCATCTCCTCCTCGACCACGCCGGGCTCGCAGCCCAGCACGAGCACCCGGCCCGGCGTGCCGCCCAGCGTCACGAGCAGGGCCAGCACCGCGTCCGGGGTCATGCCGTGCGCGTCGAGCACGGCGCCGCGCGCGACGAGCTCGTCCGACGTCGCCGCCACCGGGAGGTCGTCGCTGCCGACCTCGATGAGGTGCAGGTCGCCGGGCTCGCCGCCGCGCGGCGTCGCGTCCACCAGGACAGTGGTGTCGTACCCGTCGAGCAGCTCGTAGGCCAGGTGCAGGCCCCGGATGCCGAAGTCGACGACCCGCACGCCGTCCGGCTGCGGCTCCCGGGCCAGCCGGCGCACGACCTCGACGCCGAACCCGTCGTCGCCGAGGAAGACGTTGCCCAGCCCCGCCACGAGCATCCTCACGGGACCACCTCCAACGGCTCGACCTCGTCGGGTGCGAAGTAGAGGTACCGGCCGTGCGCGAGCATCAGCTCGGCCGCTTCCGGGTCGTCGTCGGGCGTGACGGCGAGGTGCCACTCGTCGTCGACGTTGCAGAGCACCGCCGCGACCGTGGCGGTGCGGCCGTCGAGGAACATGTCCTGGGCGTCGGTGCGCCCGTGCCGGGGGTGCAACACCACCCGGCTGCCGCGGGCCACCGGTACCCCGCTGACGGTCACCGCGTCGGTCTCCGGCGACACCGACGTGTCCGAGCCCGGGTCCCACCACGGCGCGAGCTCGGCGGGGTCCTCCGCACGGGGGTGCGGCCCGGCGCCGCGCAGGTAGCGGATGGCGCCGTGGAGGCGGTCCAGCATCTCCTGCGGCATCGAGTCGACCCGGTCGATGATCGCCGCGGCTCGCGGGTCGGTGGCCCGAGCCTCCCGCTTCTCCTCCTCGGTGAGAGCCATGGTCCGCAGCGAGAGGATCTCGTCGATCTCCAGGCCGTCGTGCAGCTCGCCGGGGCTCTCCGGGGCGATCGACGGGTGGTCGTAGAGGATGATCGGTGAGGCGAGCACGAGCTCGTGGCCTCCCACGAGCACCGGCCACACGCCGACGTTCTCGCAAGCCACGGCGATCGGGTGCGCCCACTCCGGCGGCTCCAGCAGCGAGAGGAACGCGCCCCCGCTCACCGCCAGCACGGTGTGCGCCGCGACCAGGGCGTGGCGCAGCGCCTCCTCCCGGGATCCGACCGCGGGCGTGGCCGCGTTCTCGACCCGGGCGCGTACCCGCAGCACGTACGGGCCGGGCAGGACCTGCGCGGACAGCCGCAGCACCCCGTCGAGCGGGCGGCGCTCCCGCACGATGCGACCGCGCACAGCGCCGGACGCGTCCCGGACCGGCTCCTCGACGCGTTCGGCCGGCACCCGGATCGGCACGGCCCGCTCCCCCGCGAGCAGCCCGCCGACGTCGACCTCCGTGTCGACCTCCACCGGTACGGCCTCGTCCCAGCAGATCAGCCGCTCGCCGTCGACCAGCAGCTCCGGCACCGGGACGAACCGGCCGTCCTCGACCTGCTCCACGGTCTTGGTCTGCACGTGCAGGAACCGCACCCGGACATGCAGGACCGCCCCCTCGCGCGGTTCGAGCAGCATCTCGGCCTGGTGCGCGGCCGGCTCGCCGCCGTCGGTGAAGCTCGGCGGCATCAGCACGCCGAACTGCCAGCGCACCTGGTTCTTCGCCGCCGACGCCCGGTACGGGTAGAGCAGGTAGCCCTCGAACAGCACGGCGTCGGCCACGCGGAGGGCAGGCGCGAAGATGCTCACGGCGGGTCCTCCCCCGCCTGCTTGAGCAGCGCCGCGAAGGTGGCCTCCCAGGTCGGCAGCGCGCCCCGGGCCTTGAACCGCTGCAGCGCGTCGAGGGTGTCGCGGTGCAGCCGGATCCAGCCGCCGCCGGGGAAGAAACGGTCCATCAGCTCGCGCCAGACCGCCACCGGCACCCGGTAGCGCGACTCGAGGCTCCACGGCACCTGCTCCACCTCGAACCGGCCGTCGTCGGTGCGGCGGAAGGCGGTGCCGCTGAACAGCAGCAGCATCGGCACCTCGCCGTCCGACAGCGCGTGCAGGTACTTCGCGGCGCCCACCTCGAAGTCGTAGGTGCACGCCACCGGCACGTCGACCTCGGTGGCATCCGTGAAACTCGGGACGACCACCCCGACCGCGGCGAACTGCAACGGCTTGAGGCTCTCGCCCCACTGCGGGGTCTCCCCGAACAGCTCCAGCAGCCGCTCGGCCTCGCCCTCGACGTAGCGCCGGCGCGCGGGCTCGATCCGGATCTGGCAGCGCAGCGCGATCGCGTGCATCCGCACGCCGGTGGACTCGGTGAGACGCAGGCGGAACACCATCGTCGGCGCGGCGGCATAGCGGTCCGCCCGGACGTCGACGCAGGTGATCGCGAGGTCACTCATGGCCGGCCAGCTCCCGCGCCCGTTCGCGCAGGGCCGCGAAGAAGCCCGCGATCTCCTCGCGGGCCACGTCGCCGCCGTCGAAGCCCTTCCAGGACATCCGCACCCGCGCCACCAGCTCGTAGCAGGCGGTGATCGGCACGACGAAGGCCTCGAACCCCGCGTCCTGCTCGGGGCGCTGCACGAGCACCGCCTCCACGTCCGGCTCGGCCTCGCCGAACACCGGGTTCTCGGCCACCACCTCCGCCCAGCTGTCCAGCGCGAGCAGCGACTGCGTGGCCCCGGCCGGGCTCGGGTAGAAGGCCGCCCACTCGAGCGGGTCCCCGTCGTCGGCAGCGCTGTGCTGGAACAGGAATGCGATGCGCACCGGGATCTGCAGGGCGTCCCACTGCACCGCCGTCAGCTGCGGCTCCGGGACGTGCACGAACCGGTCCGGCACGGTCTGGTAGCGACCCCCGGCCGCGCCGCGCCGGGTGAACAGCAACCAGCAGGGCCGGCAGACGCAGCGGATCGAGCGGCCCTCCAGGTCGGCGACGTGCCCGTGGCCGGGACGGGCGACGGTGCCCTCCGGCCCGCACGCGTTGCCGCAGAGCTCGCAGCGCTCCACGACGGGTGCGGGAGCCTGCTGTGGGGATGCCTGCTGCGGGGGCGCCGACCCGGTGAAACGGCGCAGCCCGGTCCTCACGGAACGGCCCCGCTCGGCACCGCGATCCGTACGCCGGCGCCATCGCTGTCCGCGTCGACGTCGCCGAGCAGCGGGAGCGGGTCGAGGTGCAGCCCGTCCTCGCTCCCCCGTCCCGCGAGCCGCACGTCGTAGCGCTCGCCGCAGCCGGGGCACCCGAGGAGCCCGTCCAGGACCCCCGCCCCGCCGATGCCCGACATGCAGCGGGGGCACCGGTCGAGGTAGGCGTACAGGCGCCCGCCGAGCCGGCACACCGCCACCGGCGTGCCGTCCAGCACGAGGGCCACCGACTCGCCGTCGGCGAGCCCGAGCGGGCGGCCGAGCGGCGTCCACTCCCCGTCGAGCCGCGGCGGCGGGGGCGCCAGGTCGAGGAACTGGGTGCCGCCGCGCGCCGGCTGCTGTGCCGTCACCCCCTCCACCTCGACCAGGACGACCTCCGGCGCCGCCTCCTCGATGGCCTTCTCGATCGCCGTCCGCACCGTGACCAGCGACGAGGGGCAGCCGTCGCAGCTGCCCTGCAGCCGCAGCCGCACCACCGGCCCGTTCTCCGGGACGGCGTCGATGCCGAGGTACTCGACGCCGCCGGCGTGCGACCCCAGGTAGGGCCGCACCTGGTCGAGTGCGGCGAGCACCCGGGTCTCGGTGTCGTCGGGGTGGACGTCGTGCAGCACCAGCAGGCTCGCGACGAGGTCGTCGGCGGCGAGCCCGCGCAGCACGGCCTCCCCGCCCGGCTCCTCGCCGAGGATCTCGACGATGCGGGTCAGCCCCGCGCCGTAGAGGTCGACGAGCAGCGCCACCAGCTCCTCGGCCCGCCCGGCGACCTCGGGTCGCGCCGCCGACCGGAACTCGTCGAGCAGGTGCTCGATGCGGGCCCCCGTCTCCCGAGCGGCGCCGCCCCCGGGAGAACCTCCCCCGAGCATGCGTCAGATCCCGTTGTTCATCATCGTCGGCGAGTGCATGCGCTTGACCGTCTTCCCGCCGCCGACGTACATGTGCACGCCGCACGGCAGGCACGGGTCGAAGCTGCGCACCGCCCGCATGATGTCGATCCCCTTGAACCTCTCCGGCGGGTTCTCCTCGAAGATCGGGGTGTTCTGCACGGCGTCCTCGTACGGGCCGGGCGTGCCGTAGGAGTCGCGCACGCTGCCGTTCCACGGCGTCGGCGGGTACGGGTGGTAGTTGGCGATCTTGCCGCCCCTGATCACCATGTGGTGCGAGAGCACGCCGCGCACCGCCTCGGTGAACCCGCAGCTCACCGCGTCCTGGGGCACCTTGAAGCTCTCCCAGGTCTTGGTGTGGCCGGCCCGCAGCTCCGCGAGGGCCTTTTCGACGAAGAACAGCGCGGACGCGGCGGCGTAGGCCTGGAAGTAGGTCCGGGCCCGGTTGCGCTCCAGCGCGTTGGACCACTGCGGGATCTTCCACTCGAAGCTGACCTCGGGCTTCAGCGCCGTGCGCGGCAGGTTGATCACCACGCTGTGCCCGGTGGCCTGGATGTAGTCGTGGTTCACGAGACCCGCGAGCGCGGTGGACCACAGCCGGGCGATCGGGCCGCCGCCGGTGTCGAGCGGCAGGTGGTCGGTGCCGTCGAACCAGCGCGGCGACATCACCCAGCTGTACTTGTCGTCGAAGTCGCGCTTCTGCGGCCGCGGGATCGTGTGCTGGTTCCACGGGTGTCGCGCGTCCACCGGGTTGCCGAGCGGGTCGTGCGTCACGAACCGCTCCTGGTCCTCCCAGTCCTCGTAGAACGAGGAGCCGAGCAGGATCCGGATGCCCAGGTTGATGTCCACCAGGTTGGTGGTGAGCAGCTTCCCGTCGACGATGACGCCCGGGGTCACGAACATCTTGTTGCCCCAGTCGGCCATGTGCTCGTAGGTGAAGTCGCAGTGCTCCGGGTCGTTCAGGCTGCCCCAGCAGCCGAGCAGCGTGCGCCGGAAACCGACCTTCTCGTAGCCGGGCATCGCCGTGTAGAAGAAGTCGAACAGGTCGTCGTGCATGGGCACGACCCGCTTCATGAACTCCACGTACTTCATCAGCCGCGTGAGGTAGTCCATGAAGAGCTGGATCGTGGCCACCGCGCCGATCCCGCCCGGGTACAGCGTGGACGGGTGGACGTGCCGCCCTTCCATCAGGCAGAACATCTCGCGCGTGTAGCGGCTGACGTGCAGCGCCTCGCGGTAGAACTCGCCCTCCAGGGGGTTGAGCGAGCGCATGATGTCGCCGATGGTCTTGTACCCGTGCTCGGAGGCGTGCGGCGCCTCCGAGCGGTTGGCCTCCTCGAGGACACCGGGGTTGGTCTCGGCCACCATCTTCTCGCAGTAGTCCACCCCGACCAGGTTCTCCTGGAAGATGTTGTGGTCGAACATGTACTCGGCGGCCTCACCGAGGTTGATCATCCATTCCGCGATGTGCGGTGGCCGCACCCCGTAGGCCATGTTCTGGTTGTAGACCGAGCAGGTCGCGTGGTTGTCGCCGCAGATCCCGCAGATCCGGCTGGTGATGAAGTGCGCGTCGCGCGGATCCTTGCCCTTCATGAAGATCGAGTAGCCGCGGAAGATCGACGACGTGCTGAAGCACTCCGCCACCCGCTTGTTCGCGAAATCGATCTTCGTGTAGATCCCGAGGCTCCCGACGATCCGGGTGATCGGGTCCCACGCCATCTCGGTGAGGTTGGGCGGTTGGGAGTCGCGGTCCTTCGTGCTGGGCTTCGCCGTCGCGGTCATCGCTCGCTCCCTCACCAGCCGGGTCGGTAGCCGGTGGTCAGCGTCCGGCCGGGTTTGCGCCACTTCGGTTCGGTGTCGGTCGTCTTCAGCGTCGTGCGGCGCAGGGCGCGGATGACGCTGCCGTACATGCCGCTCGCGGCCGTCGAGACCTTCGCGCCCGGCGGCTCGTCCATGAACGGCATGAACTTGTCGGGGAAGCCGGGCATCGTGCAGCCGATGCAGATACCCCCGACGTTCGGGCAGCCGCCCACGCCGTTGATCCACCCGCGCTTCGGGACGTTGCACTTCACCACGGGGCCCCAGCAGCCCAGCTTGACCAGGCAGAGAGGGGAGCCGTACTCGGTGGCGAACTCGCCCTGCTCGTAGTAGCCGGCGCGGTCGCACCCCTCGTGCACGGTGGCCCCGAACAGCCACTGGGGTCGGCCCGCATCGTCGAGCGGGATCATCGGGGCCTGCCCGGCCACCTGGTAGAGCAGGTAGAGGATCGTCTCCGACAGGTTGTCCGGGGTGATCGGGCAGCCCGGCACGTTCACGATCGGCAGCCCGGCCTTGGACGTCCAGTCCCAGCCGAGGTAGTCGCGCACGCCCATGGCGCCGGTCGGGTTGCCGGCCATCGCGTGGATCCCGCCGTAGGTGGCGCACGTGCCCACCGCGAGCACCGCCGTGGCCTTCGGGGTGAGGCGGTCGAGCCACTCGCTGGTGGTCATCGGCTGGCCGGTGGCGGGGTTGTTGCCGAACCCGCACCAGTAGCCCTCGGGCTTGATGGCCTCGTTCGGGATCGAACCCTCGACCACCAGCACGAACGGCTCCAGCTCGCCGCGGTCGGCCTTGTGGAACCACTCGATGAACGTGTCGGCGCCCTGCTCGGGGCCGCACTCGAAGTCGATCAGCGGCCAGTGCACCGCCACCTTCGGGAGGCCGGGCAGCGCGCCCAGCACGATGTCCTCGATGCTCGGCTGGGTCGCCGCGGTCAGCGCGACGGAGTCGCCGTCGCAACTCAGGCCGGCGTTGATCCAGAGGATGTGGACGACCGGCTCTTCCTGCGTGACGTCTTGCGTTTCCGGTGCCGTCATGGCACACCGCCTTCGGCGTGACGGGCGAGATCGGGTCGGCCGACCGACGTGGATCGGCGCAGGTGGGAGCGCGGCGAGGCGCAGGACGCCTCCGGCGGGCGCGGCGGGGTCGCGCGGACTACTGCCCCGCGCTCGGCGCTCTGTCCCGCGCCGGCTCTCCCAGCTCGTGCTGGACCAGCTCCCACAGCACGTGGTAGATCGACGTCTGGGCTTCCTGGATGCGGTGCACCGACGCGGAGGGCACCACGAAGAGGTGCTCGATCGTGTCCGCCTCGGCCATCCGGCCGCCGTCGTAGCCCGCGAGACCGACGGTCACCATGCCCTGGCGCGCCGCCTCCTCGAAGGCGCGGATCAGGTTGGCGGAGTTGCCGCTGGTGGACAGGCCCACGGCGACGTCGCCGGCGCGGCCGAACGCGGCGATCTGGCGGGCGAACACCACGTCGAACCCGATGTCGTTGGACAGCGCGGTGACGACGGCGATGTCGGCGGTCAGCGACAGGGCCGGCAGCGGGCGCGCCCCACCTCCCGGGTGCAGGAACATCCCGGCGAGGTCCTGGGCGTCGGTGCTGCTGCCCCCGTTGCCGAAGGCCAAGAGCTGCCCGCCGGCCGCGAACGAGCGGGCCACCGCCCGTGCGCACGCCTCGATCCGCGCGCCGTCACGCTCGGCCACCTGCTCGCGCAGCAGCACGATCTCCTCGGCCTTGGACTCGGTGGAGCGGCGGACCTGCTCCAGCACCGCGTCCACGTCGGAGGTGCCGGCGTAGAGGAAGGGGTAGAGCGACTCCATGCCCGAATCGGCGGCGTGTTCCGGACCGCTCATCCCGGTTTCCCCCTCTCTCGGCGGTGCTTCTACGTGGGTCGGTACGGGACGGCGATCGCTTCCTTCGCGTGCACGAGCACGGTGTCCCCGACCTGGGCGTCGACCAGCGCGATGCTGATCTCCTCCAGCCCGCGCCCGGTGTCGGCGAGCGCGAGATCGTGCTCCCGCAGCTCCACCACGACCACCGGCACGGCCTGGTCGGAGCAGGTGATGCAGACGTCCTCGAAACACTCGGGGCCGGTCATCGCACAACCCCCGGACCGAACACTCCGGGCTGTTCGAAGAACACGTGCACCAGCTCCCAGAGCACGTGGTACGTGGTGACCTGCAGCTCCTTGACGACACGCGGGTCGTCGCTGCGCGCCGGCACCACATGGGCGACCGCGGGGCTCGTGGCGATCGGCCCGTCGAGGGCAGCGACGCCGCCCACCAGTGCGACCGTCAGCAGCCCGCGGGAAGCGGCCTCCTCCAGGCCACGCAGCACCGCCGGGGACCGATCGTCGTCGGACACCCCGAGCGCGACGTCGTCCGGCCGTGCCACGTAGCGGATCTGGTGGGCGAAGACCTCGTCCACGCCCCGCTCGACCGCGAGCCCCGTGAGGGTGGCGACGTCGTTGGTGAGCGACATCGCCGGCAGCGCCCGCTTGCCGACGATCACGGGGTGCACGAACTCCACCGCGATGTGCTGGGCATCGGTGGCCGCGGCACCCATCCCGAACACCACCAGCTTGCCGCCGCGGTGCAGCCGCAGCGCCATGGCGTGGCAGGCGGTGGCCACGCGTCCGGCATCCTGCGCCAGCGCCCGGCCCGGGCCGGTTCGGCGCGCGAAGAACTCGGCGGCCGACCTCACGTCGCCCGCCGTGGTGGGACGAGCCATCATCGAACTCCGTGGTGGGAGATCGCCCAGTGTGCTCCTGATCACATTCAGGACGCAAGGGGCGCCCCACCGTCGTGTTGACGCCGCGACGATGAGCTCCCCCTGGACGCCCTGGCCGCCGCATGATCGGGCCGAGTCGCACACCACCGCTGCACGGACAGCGCTGCGGTACGACTCGACGCGATCGATCCTTGCGAGAAGCACACCAGCGCGATTGCCACCACCACCGGGTGCTCCTCGGAACGATCAACCGCGCGGAGGGGCGGCGCGCACCGTACGTGGCCACGCACCCGGGCTCCGCACACAGGGCGACCATCCGAAGCCCATGCTGCGCGGGGCGCAACGGGACCACAGCCAGTCGCGTGGCACCCAACAGGAGGGTCCGCGTCAAGATCGGGCGTGCCAGCGCGTCGGGGACGGCCGCCAAGGCGACCACGGGGTCCGGTTGTGATGCCAACCCGGCCACCCCGCTCAGGTACGAGGTCGAGTCGAACACGCGAAACGCGCGCGAGACCTGGCCGGTGTCCCGGGGCCGTCGGCGCGAGTGGGGTACGGCGCGCCCACCGGAGCGGGTTTCATGGTCACCGGGTGGGTTCCGCGGAACGCACCTGGGTGCCGGATCTTGCCGGTGGCGGCCACGTGTGGCCGGCAGGTGGTCCCGAACTCCTCGGCCACCGCCTCGCCCGAGACCTACCCCGATCGATCCGTCGTTCCGCGGACGAGGTCGATGGCCCGGGCCAGGGTGGTGAGCCGCTCGTCGAGGGTGTCGCCCGCCGGGTAGAGCCGCACGGTGTCGACGCCCGCGTCGCGCCAGATCTGCAACCGGTCCCGGACCATGTCCTCGGTGCCGATCAGAGTGGTGCCCAGCACCATCTCGTCGGTGACGAGGGCGGCGGCACCGCCGCGGTCGCCGGCCTGCCAGCGTTCCCGCACGGCCGCGGCGACGTCGGCCCAGCCCTGGCGGCTGTAGGCGTCGTTGTAGAAGTTCGTGCTCGCCGAACCCATCCCGCCGAGGCTGAACGCGAGCCCCGACCGCCGGTCGGCGACCATCTGCCGCAGCTCGTCCTCGTCGGCGGCGAATGCGACCTCGGCGCCCTGGCAGATGTCGAGGTCACGCCGGTGCCGGCCGGTGCGGGCCAGGCCCGCGTCGAGGTGGGCGAAGTAGGCGCCCGCACCCTCGGGCACGAAGCTCGTGCCGAGCCATCCATCGGCGAGCTCGCCGGTCAGCTCCAGCAGCTTCGGCGACAGCGCGGCCAGGTACAGCGGGATGTCCGGGTTCGCGGCCGTCGAGAGCCGCATCGGGCGGCCCTCGCCGCCGGGCAGCGGGATCCGCACGGTCTCGCCGGAGTACGCGACCTTCTCCCCGGCGAGCACCCGGCGCACGACATCGACGGACTCGCGCGTCCGGGTCAGCGGCCGGGCGAACGGAACGCCGTGCAGCCCCTCGATCACCTGCGGGCCGGACGGGCCGAGCCCGAGCAGGAAGCGGCCGCCGGACATGTCGGCGAGCGTGAGCGCGGCCTGCGCGATCGCCACCGGCGTACGCGTGCCGATCTGGAGCACCCCGGAGCCGAGCAGCAACCGATCGGTGCGCGCGGCGAGGTGGCCGAGCACCGACACCGCGTCCGAGCCCCAGGCCTCCGCCACCCAGCAGACGTCGAGGCCGAGCTTCTCGGCCTCGCACACGAACTCGACCGTCTCCCGGGAGCCTCCCTCGACGGTGGTGGCCGTACGCATCAGGTGCCGGCCTCGGCCCGCTCCTTGAGCGCCGCGAGGGTCGCGGTCATGTTCCGCTCGAACTCCCGCATCCGCACGAAGACGATCTTCTGTTCCTTGTCCGGCATCCGCTCGATCGCGTTGAACAGCCCCGAGCGGCCCGGGCCCAGCCGCACCCACTGGGTGAGCCGCGTGCCGCCGTCGGCCGGTTCGAGCGTGAACCGCCACGTCGCCGCCGGGTCCTGCGGGTCGTGCACGGCCCAGGCGAACACGCGCGGCCGCTCGCACTCCACCACGTGCGAGGTGACCGACCACTCGCCCAGCGCCTCATGGCTGCTGTGCCCGACGAACCGGGAGCCGACGGCCGGCTCCGCCCCGTCGAGCCAGTCGACGGACTGCAGCTCCGGACTCGACGCCGCCATGGCGGGCAGGTCGACCACCGCGGGCCAGACCACATCGGGCGGAGCGTCGATCCACGTGGTCACCGATGCGGTGGGACCGTCGGCGTAGCGGGCACCGGTCCAATCCATCTGGCCAGGATCGCACGCCGGTCGCGCACGTCCCGATCGTCACGGCGCCCGCCGCCGTTCAGCCGGCTCCGACCCGGACCACGGCGTCGACGACGACCGGCCCGCTGACCAGCTCCGAATCGTTGTGCCCGGCTCCCGGCACCTCGGTGTAAGAAGCCCCGGCCGCCTGTGCGACCGCGCGACTCTGCTCGACCGGCACGATCTCGTCGGCCGCCCCCGCCACCACCGCGACCGGCACGCGCACCGACCGCACCTGCTCGAGCAGCGGGAACCGGTCGCGCAGCAGCGCCCGCACCGGCAGGAACGGGTAGGCCCGCGCGCCGACGTCGGCGAGTGAGGTGAACGGGCTGCGCAGCACCAGCGCACCGACCGGGCGCTCGGTCGCGAGCCGGGTGAGCGGCGCCCCGCCGAGGCTCTCGCCGAACAGCACCAACCGTTCCGGCGGCACCCCGCGCTCCTCGACCAGGTACCCGTACGCCGCACCGACGTCCGCGGCCAGCCCCTCCTCGGTGGGCGAACCGGGGTTGCCGCCGTAGCCGCGGTACTCCGTGAGCAGCACGTCGAAGCCTTCCGCCGCGAGGGCCCGCGCGAGCGGCACCCGCAGCACCCGCGAGCCGCCGTTGCCGGGCGCCACCAGCACCGTCACGTCCCGGGCCGGCCCGGTGGCGGGCGCCCACCACGCGGTGAGGTCGAGCCCGTCGGCGGTGTGCAGCGCGACGTCGCGGCCACCGTCCAGGTAGGCGGCGGCCGAGCCGGCGGGCGGGCCGAACGGCAGGTAGACCAACCGCCGCTGGAAGACCCACGCCAGCGCGACGACCAGTGCCGCCAGCACGACGACGGCGACGCCCATCCGCAGCGCGGTACCCATGCTCCGCCCGATCCGAAGTTTCGGGCGCCGATGGTAGTCGCCGGGGCCGTGGACACCCGATACTCGCGATCATGGCCGAGAACGCGCGCCTCGAACGGGTGCTGGGGATGCCGTCGATCGTGCTCTTCGGTCTCGCCTACCTGGTGCCGCTCACGGTGTTCACCACGTATGGCGTGGTCACCGAACAGACGTCCGGGCACCTGCCTGCGGCCTACGTCGTCACGCTCACGGCGATGCTCTTCACCGCCTACAGCTACGGGCTGATGGTGCGGGCCCACCCGTTCGCCGGCTCGGCCTACACGTACACGCAGCGGTCGTTCGGGCCCCATCTGGGCTTCATGACCGGGTGGGCGCTGCTGCTCGACTACCTGTTCCTGCCGATGATCAACTACCTGGTGATGGGCATCTACCTGGAGGCGTCGTTCCCGGGCGTCCCGGTCGTGGTCTGGATCATCGGCGCAATCGTGCTGGTGACCGGCCTGAACATCCTGGGCATCCGGCTGGTGGCGCGGATGAACTTCGTGCTCGTCGCCGTCCAGATCGTGTTCATCGCGGTCTTCCTGGTCGCGACGGCCCGCGCGCTCGCCGGCACCGGCCTGCCGTCGCTCGCCGAACCGTTCCTCCCGAGCGGTGGCGAGGCGTCGGCAGTCCTCGGCGGCGCGGCGATCCTGTGCCTGTCCTTCCTCGGGTTCGACGCCGTCTCGACGCTCTCCGAGGAGACCCGCGACCCGCGCAGGCGCATCCCCCGCGCGATCATGCTCGTGACCGTGATCGGCGGCGCGCTGTTCATCCTCGTCTCCTACGCCGGACACCTGGTCTTCCCGCGGTACACGGAGTTCACCGACGTCGACTCGGCCGCCCTGGACGTCGTGGGAGCCGCCGGCGGCACCGCCCTGACCGCGTTCTTCACCGCCGCCTACATCGCGGGCTGCTTCGGCTCCGCGATGGCCTCGCAGGCGAGCGTCTCGCGCATTCTCTACGCCATGGGCCGCGACGGCGCGCTGCCGTCGGTGGTGTTCGGGCGGCTCCACCCGCGCTTCCACACCCCGGCGCTCGCCACCGCGGTGGTCGGCGTGCTGTCCCTGATCGCGCTGGCCATCAGCCTCGAACTGGCCTCGTCGATGATCAGCTTCGGGGCCCTGGTCGCGTTCTCGCTCGTCAACCTGTCCGTGATCAAGCACTACGTGATCGACGAGGGGCGCCGGACACCGGCGAACCTGCTGGCCTACGGCGTGGTGCCGGGCATCGGCGTGCTGCTCACGCTGTGGCTGTGGACCAGCCTGTCGGCCACCACGTTCGCCGTCGGGCTCGCCTGGATCGCCGTCGGGTTCGTCTACCTGCTCGGGCTGACCCGCATGTTCACCCGGCGCCCGCCGGAGCTGCAGTTGAGCGAGGCCGAGGTCGCGTGATCCTCAGCCCGCCGACCAGACGCAGCTGCCGCCCACCCACGTCGACCGCACCGGGACGGACGCGATCTCGTCGGGCGCGACGGCCGTCAGGTCCGCGTCCAGCACCACGAAGTCGGCGAGCCGCCCCGGCGTCAGACGCCCCTTGACGGCGCCGTCGCCGGTCGCGTGCGCCGAGCCCGCGGTGTAGACCGCGAGCGCGTCGAGCACGCCGAGCCGCTGGCCCGGCCCCACGACGAGCCCCGACGCCGTGCGCCGCGTGACGAGGCTCTGCAGCGCGAGCAGCGGGTCGATGGGCACGATCGGGAAGTCCGACGAGCCGCCGACCGGCACGCCCGCATCGAGGAACGACCGGTGCGCGCACGCCATCTCGACGCGCTCCGCGCCGTAGAAGCTGTGCACCGCCTCGCCGAAGAGCGCGATGAACGGGCCGAAGGGTACCGGTGTGACGCCGGCCCGCGCGATCCGCCCGACCAGCGCCTCGTCCACGATGCTGCAGTGCTCGATCCGGTGGTTGGGCCGCCCCGGCCGGTCGGGCAGCGCCTCCAGCACGTCGAGGACCTTGGCGATCGCGAGGTCACCGTTGGCGTGGACGGCGACCCGCAGGCCCGCCGCGTCGACCGCCCGCACCGTGGCCGCGAACTCGGCGTCCCCGAGCACCTGCAGCCCGTTGTCCGCGCCGGTGGCGCTCGCGTACGGGTGCCGGCACAGGCAGGTGCCGCCGGAGAACGCGCCATCGAGCATCAGCTTCACGCCGGCCAGCTGCAGGTGCGTGGCGTCGGGCTGCTCCGCCGGCCAGGTATCGGCGTCGAAGTAGCTGTGCCACAGCAGCATGCTCACCCGCGCAGTGAGCTGCCCCGCCTGCCGCGTCGAGGTGTACATCCGCTGCTCGAGCGGGGTGACGATCGCGTCGCAGTAGGACGTGATACCCACCTGGTGCAGCTCGGAGTTGACCGCCCGCAGCGCGGCGACCTGCGCCGCCTCATCGCCGCCGGGGGCGATCGACTCGCGCTGCGGCCCGGGGAGCCACGGGTCGAGCCACGCCTGCTCGAACATCCAGCCGTCGAGCCGGCCGTCGGCGCCGGCGGTCAGCTCACCGCCGGGCGGCGCGTCGGCGGGCGTGCGGTACCCGAGCACCTCAAGCGCTCGGCTGTTCGCGACCGCGCGGTGGAACGTGTACTGGATGATCACGACCGGGTGCTCGGTCGAGACGGAGTCGAGGAGGTCCCGGTCGACGCCGGTCACCTCCCGCTCGTTCAGCGGCTGCCCCACCACCCACTCCCCCGGCGGGGTCGTGGCGGCGCGGGCACGCAGCGCGGCCCGCACCGCGTCGCGGTCGGCGGCCGCCGACAGGTCGACCCGCACGCGGGCCAGCGCGGCCTGCGACGGGTGGCAGTGCGCGTCGTTGAACCCGGGGACGACGAGCGCGCCCTCCAGGTCGACCCACTCCGCGCCCGGGTACCGCTCGCGCAGCTGCGCCCGGGTGCCGGTGGCTGCCACCCACTCGCCGTCCACCGCGAAGGCCTCCGGCTCGGGCCCTTCGAGGGGCACGATCCGCGGGCCGGTGAAGATCTTCACGCCACCGGCACCGCCAGCCCGCTCGCCCCCAGCTCCGATGTCACCAGGTCAGGGGCGGCCCGGTGCAGGAACCCGAGGCCGATCTCGGCGCGCCGCACCCGCTCACGGGACAGCTGCACGTTCAGCGCCTCGTGCTGCCCGCCGCTGGGGTAGACGTCGGGGTGGTTGCGCAGCCCGAACTTGACGTAGATCGGCGCCAGCACCCGCACGAGCTCGGCGATCTCGTAGTGCCGGACGAACCCGCCGAGGGTGTCGGGCGACTCGACGTACATGTCGATCGGGATCTGCGTGGCGGCCCGGATCGAGGCCAGCCGCGGCAGCGTGAGACCGGGCGGCACGTTGTAGGTGTCGGCGCCCAGGTCCTGCATGAGCCGCACGCTCACCGGGTTGGAGGCCATCATCTGCACCGACACCTTCACCACGAAGTCGGGCGCGATCAGCCCGGCCTCCTTCATGTGCCGGGTCATCAGGAGCAGGCCCTCGTCGGCCACGAGGGCGCCGCGCACGCCCAGCTCGTTGGCGCGCACGAGGTCCTCCATCGCGTACGCCAGCTGGTCGGCGCCCTCGTGCCGGCACCCCACGGTGCCGCCGGTGGGCGTGCGGACCTGCGCGCCGATGTCCCACGGTGCCCGCGGGCCGACGAAGAGGGACAGCTCCACCCGGCGGGCCGCGCAGGTGCGCACCATGTCGGTGATCTCGGCGTCGGTGGCCAGCATGATCCCGCTGCCGGACGACACGCGGTGCACGCGCACGCCTCGCTTGTCCGCCTCGTCGAACACGGCCTCCAGGGCGGCCGGGCCCTCGACGCTGGGGATCTCGGTGCGGTACTGCGCCCCGTCCGGGAACCGATGGGGAGAGTCGGGCAGGTCGTAGGCCTCCCGGGCGGGATAGCCCAGGCGCGTGAGCAGCTCGGCGACGGCGGATCTGGTGTCAGTCATCGCGCCCGATCTTGCGTTGTCTGATGAGTGCAGCGCAACGTGTGCTCATGAACAACATTCCGGAGTTCGCTCAGCGGACCGCCGTGATCACCGGCGCGGCGAAGGGCATCGACGCCGCCGTCGCGGTGGCCCTCCCCGACGGCGGGGGGAGCTGATGGAGGTCCTCGCGCACTGCGCCGACGACGTGGGCGAGAGCCCGGTCTGGGACGACCGGCACGGCTGCCTGCGTTGGGTGGACCTGCTCGCCGGGACCGTCCGGTCGATCACGCCGTCCGGTGCGCTCACGGAGGTGCGAGCCGGGTGCGCGGTCGGCGCGATCGGCCTCACCGGGACCGATGACCTCGTCGCGGCCGTGCGCGGCGGGTTCGCCCGCCTCTCCCCCGACGGGCTGCGGATGCTCGCGGAGGTGGAGGCCGGCGAGCCGCACCGCCGCATGAACGACGGCAAGGTCGACCCGTGGGGTGGGTTCGTCGCGGGCACCCTGCTCGACGACCAGAGCGCGCCCACCGGCACGCTCTACCGGCTGGGCCCCGACGGCGCCGTCCGCGCCGGCGAGACCGGGCTGACCTGCCCGAACGGGCTCGACTGGTCCCCCGACGGGAGCCGGCTCTACCACGCCGACTCCCCCACCGGCCGCCTCGACGTCTGCGCCCTCGACGCCGACACGCACCTGCCGGTTGCCCGGCGCCCCCTCGCGGCGGTGGACCCGCCCGGCGTCCCGGACGGCCTCACCCTGGACACCGACGGCTGCTTCTGGGTGGCGCTGTGGGACGGCAGCCGCATCTGCCGATACACCCCCGACGGGCGGCTCGACCGGGCCGTCGAGCTCCCGGTGAGCCGCCCGACGAGCTGCGCGTTCGGCGGCCCCGACCTCCGGACGCTGTTCGTCACGTCGGCCCGGCACGGCCTCACCGATGCGGAGCTGGCGGCGCAGCCGCTGGCCGGCGCCGTGCTCGCCCTGCCCGACCTGGCGCAGGGGCTGCCGGCACACCGGTTCGGGCTCCCCACCGCAGCGGCCGGCTAGTCACCCGTTGGTCAGTGGTGTCGAGCCCGCTCCACCGTCACCTGCAACGCCGCCAGCAGCTCGCGGGCGGAGTCGAGGGAGAGCTCCACCGCCACGCGGGCCGACGGGCCCTGCTCCGGGTTCAGGAAGTCGATGTTCACGGTGTGGGCGTCCGGCGCGTGCACGGGGTGGTCGTAGTAGACCGTGGCCGTCCGCAGCGGGAACCAGCCCTGCGGGCCCTTCCCGCTGCTCGCCGTGACGTCGAACCTCTCGGTGCTGTAGGTGCACACGACCCGATCACCCCTGCCCGTCGAGGTGCTTCGCGAAGAACGCCCGCACGCGTTGCCACCCGTCCTGCGCGGCCTCCACCCGGTAGGCGGGCCGGTCGACGGAGAAGAAGCCGTGTCCGGCGCCGTCGTAGCGGTGGAACTCGTGGCTCTTGCCCGCCTCCAGCAGCAGCTTCTCCAGCTCGTCGACCTGCTCCGGGGACGGGTAGGAGTCCTCGTTGCCGAACAGGCCCAGGAGCGGGGCACGCAGCTCGGCCACGCGGCCTGCCAGGGGCTGCACCTGCAATGGGAAACCTGCCGGCGGGGTGCCGACGACGAACGCCCCGTAGCAGTCCACGGCGGCCTGGATGTCCAGCTCCAGGGCGGTGAGGAAGGCCTGGCGCCCGCCCGAGCAATAGCCGATCGTGCCGACCTTGCCGTTCGACGTGGGCAGCGACCGCAGCCAGCGCGCCGCGCCCGCGGCGTCGCCGACGAACCGGGCGTCCGGCACCCCGCCCTGTGCCCGCGCGGTGGCGGCGGCGTCGTCGGGCTCCGCGCCGGGCGCCTCCCGGCTGTACAGGTTCGTGCAGATCGCGTTGTAGCCCCAGGCGGCGAACCGGCGCACGATCTCCTTGGTGCCCCAGTCGTACCCGGGCATGTGGTGGATCACCACCACGCCACCCCGGCTGCCACCGTCGAGCGGGCGGGCGGTGTAGGCCTCGATCTCGTCGTCATCCGTACCTCGGATGCCGATGGTCTCGGCGAGCACGGCGTCGTGGCGCATGCGGGTTCCCTCCCGGGTCTCTCGATCGACTCCCCCCGGTCTACACCCCGACGCGCATCCCCATCGCACGGGACGCCTCCGCCGCCGCGGCGCGCAGCAGGTCGAGGTGGCGATCCTGCTCCGAGTCGGGCAGGTGGGCGGTGAGCCCGCTGACGCTCAACGCGGCGACGGTGGCGCCGGTGTGGTCACGGACCGGCACGCTCAACGCCTTGACCCCCAGCTCGACGTCGTCGCGGCTCACCGCGAACCCGTCGCCACGGATCCGCCGCACGTCCTCGCGCAGCTGCTCGGCCGTGGCCTGCATCGGCGAGGTCCGGTGCTGCAGCGGCCCCGCGAGGTAGCCCTCCACCTGCTCGTCGGGCAGGGCGGACAGCAGGAGCCGCGGACCGGCGCCGAGGTGCAGCGGGAGCGTGCCGCCCACCCGCAGGGTGTGGGTGGAGGCGTAGCGCCCGTCCAGGCGTTCGACGCACACGGCCTCGTCGGCGCGCCGCACCAGCAGGAACACCGTCTCGCCGGTGCTGCGGTACAGCTCCTGCATCGCCGGCAGCGCACGCTCGCGGACGCTGAGCCGGCGGGCCATCGCGCTGCCGACCCGGAAGGCCCCGATCCCCAGCCGGTAGGTGCCCGGCGAGGGCCGCTCCACGAAGTCCCCGGCGGCCAGCGTGGTGAGGATCCGGTGGCAGGTGCTCTTGTTCAACTCGAGCCGGGCGGCGATGTCGCCGAGGCCCAGCTCGTGCGGGGCTTCGGCCAGGAGCTCCAGCATCGCCATCGCCTTCACCAGCACCCGGACGGGCTCGCCCGTGCCGCCGGCCTTCTCGGCCATCAGTGCGCCTCCTCGACCCCGGCGCACCGGGGATCCGTCCACCGGCTCGTCACGCTACGCGACCCCCGCGGAGCGGTCGGCGCCGAAGGCGAGCGTCGACGGAAGATCGACGATGCCCGCGTCGGAACCGAGGCCCTGGGCCACCAGCCCGGCAGCCGCGGTGCCCAGCCGCGCCGCGCTCGCCAGGGTGCCGCCGCGGTCGATCCCGACGAGGAAGCCGGCCGTGAACGCGTCACCGCAGCCGGTGGTGTCCACCACCGGCACGTCGAACGCGGGGATGGTCTCGACCCCGCCGTCCGTCACGATCAGGCAGCCCTCCGCCCCGGTCGTGACGATCACGGTGTCGACCCCGCACGCGCGCGCCACGCCCGCGGCCGCCGCCAGGTCGTCGAAGCCGGTCACCCCGCGGATCTGATCGTCGTTGGGGAGCAGGAACCCGGTGTGCTCCCACGCGGGCGCCAGGACGTCCACCAGCTCGGGCCGGCCGACGCTGAGCAGGTCCATGCTGGTGACCGTGCCGTGCTCGGCGGCGAAGCGCAGCAGTGCCGGGAGCGCGTCGCGGGTGAAGTCCCCCAGCACGTCCGGGCCGCCGATGTGCAGCACGTCGGCCTCCGCCACGAGGCCCAGGTCGACGTCGGCCGCGGTGAGCGTGGCCATCGCACCGGGTGCGTGCAGTGCGGGACGCTCCCCGTTGGGCCGGATGGGGAGCATGGTCGCGGGCGTGGCGAGCCCCGGCCGGCGTGCCATGTGCCGCACGTCGACGCCGTGGCCGGCGAGCAGGTCGAGCAGCAGCCGGCCCGTGACGTCGTCGCCGACCGGGCCGATGCTCACGACCTCGGCGCCGAGCTTCGCGAGGTCGACGGCCGTGCCGCCCGCGGTGCCCGCCGCCGTGATCCGGATCTCGTCGAGGACCCGGCGGCCCTGGCCGGGCGGGATGTCGGGGACCGGCCGCCCGAGGATGTCCAGGATGTGCGCGCCGAGGCACACCACCTTCATGCCGGCACCTCCGTCCGGCGCCGCGCGACGGCCGCGAGCTCGTCGCCGGTGAGCACGCGTGGCGTGCCGATCCCGTTCGCGGTGACGTGCAGCGCGCACAGCCACTCCACCAGCCGGGCCCGGCCGTAGGCCTCCTCGAGGGTCGCGCCGTGGGCGACCGCTCCGTGGTTCTGCATGAGCGCCGCGGTCCGCCCGTCCAGCGCCGCCCGCACCGAGCGGGCGAGCTCGGGCGTGCCGTACGTCGCGTACGGCGCGACGCGGATCGGCCCACCCAGCTGCAGGACGTAGTAGTGCAGCGCCGGGAGCTCGTCGAGCACGGTGGAGACGGCGGCGCTCTGCAAGCCGTGGTGGTGCACGACGGCCGCGGCGCCGGTGGACTCGTAGACGGCGAGGTGCATCGGCGTCTCCGACGACGGGGGGTGCGGGCCGTCGACCCGCTTCCCGGCGAGGTCGACCACGGGCACGTCCCCGGGACCGATCCGGTCGTAGGCCATGCTCGACGGGGAGACCGCCACCAGCTCACCGACCCGGACGCTGACGTTGCCGGCGGTGCCCAGCACCAGGCCGTCGGCCGTCATGCGGCGGCCGCACTCGGCGACCTGCCGGCGGGCGTCCTCGATCGCGTCGTTCACCGTGTCGATCACCTGGCACCCGCCGGCACCGGTGCGGCCGAGGCGGCGTCGGGCTCGTGGTCGTCCGGGACGAGCACGCCGTCGTCGGCGGCCCAGCCGACCTCCACCCGGTCGCCCACGGAGACCGAGCGGCTCGCCCCCACGGTGTCGCGGACCTGACCGGTGCCCCCGCCGTCGAACCGGACCAGCACGCGGCGGAACGCGCCCTGGTAGACGACGTCCGTGACGGTGGCGGGCAGGACGTTCGCCGCCGCCTCACCGGCGCCCGCCGGGGCGAGGAGCAGGTGCTCGGGACGCACGACGAGGGCCACCGGCCCGTCGGGGCCGGCCGGCGCCCGCAGGCTGCACCAGCCGGTGTCGAGCAGGCCGTCGCGGACGAGGCCGGTGAACACGTTGGAGTCGCCGAGGAAGGTGGCGACGAACCGGGAGGCCGGGTTCTCGTACAGCTCCGCGGGCGTGCCCGCCTGCTCGATGCGGCCGTCGCGGAACACCGCGATCCGGTCGGACAGGGCCAGCGCCTCGTCCTGGTCGTGGGTGACGAACACGAAGGTGATGCCCAGCTCGCGGTGCAGGCGCGCGATCTCCAGCTGCAGCGACTCGCGCAGCTTCTTGTCCAGCGCACCGAGCGGCTCGTCGAGCAGCAGCGCACGCGGTTCGAACACGACGGCCCTGGCCAGGGCCACGCGCTGCTGCTGCCCGCCGGACAGCTGCGACGGCAGCCGCTCGCCGTGCCCGCCCAGGTGCACCAGTTCGAGCGCGTCGGACACCCGCCGGGCGATCTCGCTCCGGCCGACCTTGCGCTGCTTGAGCGGGAACGCGATGTTCTCGGCCGCGGTCATGTGCGGGAACAGCGCGTAGTTCTGGAACACCATCCCCAGGTTGCGCTTGTACGCCGGCAGCTGCGCGATGTCGGCGCCGTCGAGGGCGATCCGACCGGAGCTGATCGACTCGAACCCGGCGATCATGTTGAGCGTCGTCGTCTTGCCCGACCCGCTGGGCCCGAGCAGGGTCATGAACTCGCCGGCCCGGATCTCCAGGTCGACGCCGTCCACGGCGGGAGCCGCGGCACCCGGGAAGAGCTTGGTGAGGCCCTGGACCTCGATGCGGGCTCCGGCTGCGTCGACATCGGCGGGGTCAGGCATGACGGCGACTTCTCCTCATGGTGGCGGCCAGGGTCAGCAGGGCGGTGGTGACGGTGATGACCACCGTCGAGGCGGCCGCGATCGTGGGGTCCACCTCGTTGGTGACGGACGTGAACATCCGCACGGGAAGCGTCTGCAGCTGCGGCGACTGGACGAACATCGACACGACCACCTCGTCGAACGAGGTGACGAACGCGAACACCGCGCCGGACAGCACCCCGGGCATGATCAACGGCAGAGTGACGCCGCGGAACGTGGCCACGGACGAGGCACCGAGGCTGGCTGCCGCCCGTTCGAGCGTGCGGTCGAAGCCGCCCAGCGCCGCCCCCACGTTCACGGTGACGAACGGGATCGCGAGCACGGTGTGCGCCACGATGAAGCCGAGCGGCGTGCCGATCAGGCCCCACTGCAGGAACGCGGCGTAGACGGCGACGGCCACGACGATGCCGGGCACGATGAGCGGCGCGAGGAACATGGCGTTCAGCGCACCCCTGCCGCGGAAGGCCGTGCGCGAGAGGGCGAACGCGGCAGCCGTGCCGAGCAGCGTCGCGACGACCGTGACGATCACCGCGAGCTGGATCGAGATCAGCAGCGCGTTCAGCCAGCTCGGCTCGGTGAAGAACGTCCGGTAGTGCCGCAGGCTCCACGAGCTCGGCGGGAACGCGAAGCTGTCCTCGCCGGAGAAGCTGATGGGGATGACGATCAGGGTGGGCACCAGCAGCCATGCCCCGATCAGGACCCCGATCGCCACGAGCGCCCGGCGCAGTCCGACCGACCTCACGAGCCCGCACCCCCGACCAGGCCCACCGGGGCCCCGCCGGTGCGGGTGAGCCGCTGCACGCCGGCCACCAGCACGAGGGTGACGAGCAGCAGTGTCACGGCGAGCGCGCCGGCCGCGCCGAAGTCCACCAGCTGGTTCACCTGCACCGAGATGAGCTGGGCCAGCATCGACTGCTGCGGGGATCCCACGAGCGACGGCGTGACGTAGAAGCCCAGCGACAGCACCATCACCAACGTCGCGCCGGCGGCCACGCCGCGCAGCGACAGCGGGAGGTAGACGCGCAGGAACGCGGCGACCGGGGTGGCCCCCAGGCCCATCGCGGCGTCGACGAGGCGCCGGTCGATGCCGCGCATGGCCGCGTAGACCGGCAGCACCATGAACGGCAGCATCACCTGGGCCATCGCGATGCTGACGCCGGCCGTGGTGCCCAGCAGGCGGGTGGGTCCCAGCCCGATCGCCGCCAGGAGGCCGTTGACCACGCCCGTGTCCTGCAACAGCACCACCCAGGCGAACGTGCGTGCCATCAGCGACGTCCAGAACGGCAGCAGCACCAGCGCCGTCAGCGCCGCCCGCCACCGGGCCCCGACGATCGTCATCAAGTAGGCGTACGGGTACGCGCAGAGCACGCACAGCACCGTGACGACGGCGGCCATCCCGAGCGTGCGCAGCACCACCGTGACGACGACGCCGTCGGAGGCGAGGCCGGTGTAGTTGCCGAGGCCGAGCTCGGGTGTGCTCACCGAGAGCCAGGCGAGGCGGGCCGCAGGCACGACGAAGAAGACCGCGAGCACTACGACGGCGGGCAGCGCGAGCAGGAGCGGCGCACGCACCCCACGCCGCGGGCGGGCCGCCGCCGGCACGGGCGGCGTCGCCGCCTTCGCCGGGCTGACCGACACCATGAACACACCCCATCTCGATCACACGATCCGGTATGGGTTTCACGAACCGAAATCGGAGCGTCGAGGTCCGGCGCCAGATTGTCAACCCCGCACCGCGCCGGTTACCTCGTGGAAACGGAAGAGAACAGGCACTTCACCCGCGGGCCCCTTGACGAGCTGCAGGCGGCCCGCCATCCTCTCGATACCACATCGTGAATCACGTTTTGGATTGTGAAACGACCAACCGAAGGTGGTCCCCCGTGCGCAACCGCAGGCTCGTCTCCGTGCTGGCCCTCGCCGCCGCCGTCTCCGTCAGCGCCTCCGGATGCTTCGCGACGGTCGGCGGGGAATCGGCGTCCGGGGGCACCGTCGTGTTCAGCAACACCGGCGGCGCGCTCGCCTCGATCTTCGCGGAGACCGCCTACAAGCAGCTCGCGGACCAGGGCGTCCAGGTCGCTGAGGAGTCGCCCAACAACGAGGCCAAACTGACCGCGATGGTCGAGTCCGGGAACCCGACCTGGGACGTCTTCTACTCCTCGCCCTACCGCACGGTGGCCAAGTGCGACGTCCTGTTCGAGAAGCTGGACAAGTCCCGCATCAACACCGCCGGGCTCGACCCCGCACAGGTCACCGAGTGCGGTGTCCCGGTGCTGAAGTCCGCCTTCCTGCTGGTCTACAACGCCGACAAGTTCGGGGACCGGCCCCCACGGAGCTGGGCCGACTTCTACGACACGACGAACTTCCCCGGCACCCGCGGGATCATGAACTACGCCAAGGACGCCGGCATGGAGACGGCCCTCCTCGCCTCGGGCGTGCCCGGCGACCAGCTCTACCCGCTCGACTACGAGCGCGCGTTCGCCACGCTCGACACGATCCGCCCCTCGGTGCGGTTCTACGAGACGGGCGCGCAGCAGACCCAGGCCCTGGAGTCGGGTGAGGTCGACATGATGCTCGCCTGGCCTGGCCGCGCCTACGAGGCGGCGAGGAACGGCGCCAACCTGAAGGTCGTCTGGAACCAGCCGCTCTACTACGAGGACTCGCTCGGGATCGTCAAGGGCGCGAAGAACATGGACGCGGCATACGCGCTGATCAACGCCCTGGTCGACGTCCCGACCCAGGAGCTGATCATGCAGCGGCAGCCCTACGGGTCGCCCAACACCAACGCGAAGCCGTCCGAGGACGCGCTGATCAACTCCTTCATCGCGACGAGCAACGTCACCGGCAGCGAGGTGCAACGCGACAACGAGTGGTGGGCGGCGAACCTCGACGAGGCCACCCGGCAGTGGACGGACTGGGTGAACCGGTGAGGCTGCTGGGCTACGCCGACCGCCTCTCCGTCCCCGCAGGCGGACGCATCGAGTTCAAGGTCAGCAGCGAGCTCCCGGAGTTCACGCCGTCCCTGGTGCGGCTGCGCCGCGGCGGGTCGCCGGTGCACGAGTGCGACCTGCTCGAGGAGAAGGTCGCGGCGTCGCTCCCGGCCACGGTCCCCGGGCGCGTCCAGGTCGCCCGCGCGGGCTCCTACATCGAGGCGGCCCTGCGTCCGGACGCCGACGTGTCGGGCGTCGGGCTCGCGGTCTGGATATGCCCGACCCGCCTCGACGGCGACCGCGAGCAGACCGTCCTCGCGCTCGTCGACGGATCGTCCGGCTTCCTGCTGTCGGTTTCGGCACGCGGGTGCACCCTCCGCGGCGCGGGCGGGACCGAGCTGGCCCGCCTCGACGGGCCCCCGGTGGAACGCCAGTGGTCGTTCCTGACGGCGACGGTCTCCCCCGCCGGAGCGGTCCGGCTCGCTCTGCATCGAGGTCAGCAGAGTGGCTTTACTGACGTCCACGGTCAGCAAAGTGGCTTTACTGGCACTCCGACGGGTCCGTGGCTGCTCCGCGTCGGCGCCGGTCCGCGCGGCGGGTTCTTCAACGGCCGCATCGCCCGGCCCGTCGTGGCCGTCACCGGGTGGTCCGCAGAAGTCACCGGGCGGCTCGCCGCCGGCGAGGACGCGGTAGCCGTGCTGGGCGGCGAGGGGGTCAGCGCGCTCGCGCTGGGCCGGGATCCCGCGGCGGTCGCCATCGTCGACGACGGGTCGCTCACCGCGGGCGGCACCGCCGTCAACCGGCCGGCGAGCGCGGTCCCCGGGCCGTTCTGGCGGTACCGGGAGACCGACTTCCGCCGCGTGCCCGACGAGTACGACGCCCTGCACCTGCACGAGGACGACCTCGACGACGCCGGCTGGGAGACCGATGTGGTTCTCACCGTGCCGGCCGACGCCGCGAGCGGCGCGTACGCCCTGAAGATCGGCGCGGGCGACCACGTCGACCGCATCCCGTTCGTCGTCACCCCTCCCGCGGGTGCCCCCGCGGCCCCGGTGCTCGTGGTGCTGCCCACCTGGACCTACCTCGCCTACGCGAACTGGCGCACCTATGCCGAGTTCGAGGAGGAGCGGGTCGCGCTCTACGGGGAACGCCGCGGCGTGGACCCCCGGGACCGCTGGCTGGCCCGCCATCCCGAGCTCGGGAAGTCGCTCTACGACGTGCACACCGACGGCAGCGGCGTCATGTACTCCTCGCGGGCCCGGCCGATCATCAACATCCGGCCCGACTACTTCACCCCCACCACGCGCGGGCTGCGGCACTTCGCCCAGGACCTGTCGCTGCTGGACTGGCTCGACCGGCGCGGCGAGGACTACGCGGTGATCACCGACGACGAGCTGGAGGACCGTGGCGAGGACGCCCTCACCGGCCACCGCGTGGTGATCACCGGCAGCCACCCCGAGTACTCCTCGGCCCGGATGCTCGACGCGTACCAGGCCTTCACCGAGCACGGTGGCCGACTCGTGTACCTGGGCGGCAACGGCTTCTACCACGTCACCGCCCGCCATCCGGGTCCGTCGGGGGCGATCGAGATCCGCCGTGCGCGGGGCAGCACCACCGCCTGGGCGTCCGGCGCAGGCGAGGAGCACCTGTCCGGGACGGGCGAGCCCGGCGGGCTGTGGCGCTGGCGCGGTCGCGCCCCGCAACGCGCGTTCGGTGTCGGCATGACCGCGCAGGGCTTCGACAAGGCGAGCGGCTACCGCCGGTCCGCGCGGAGCCGCGCCGTCGAGTGGGTCTTCGACGGGGTGGACGCCGCGGTCGGCGAGATCTTCGGCGACGAGGGTCCGGGCCTGGGCGGCGCGGCGGGCGACGAGATCGACCGCGCCGACGTCGCGCTCGGCACCCCGCCCGACGCCGTCGTGCTGGCGACCTCGGTCGGGCACTCCGCGAGCATCACCCTCGTCCCGGACGACCGGACGATCTCCTACGCGGTGCCGACCGCCCCCGACCCGCGCGTCCGGTCCGACCTCGTGGTCTTCGGCCGGCCCGGCGGCGGGGCCGTGTTCGCCGTCGGCTCGATCGCCTGGTCGACCGCGATGACCCACAAGGGCGGCGACAACGACGTCTCCCGGATCACCGCGAACGTGCTCGACCGGTTCCGCGACCACCCCGATCCGGTGGCGGGCGCATGAGGATCGTCGGCTACGCCGACCGGCTCTCCGTCCGCGCCGGCGAGGAGATCGCGTTCTGCATCAGCTCCGAGCACGCCGCCTACCGGCCGGAGATCGTCCGGCTGCGGCGGGGCGGATCGCCGCGGCACGGCTCCGCGCTCGTCGAGGAGGCGGTCGCGGCCGGGCTCCCGGCGCGGTTGCCGGGCCGGGAGCAGGCCACCACGTCGGGCTCGTTCGTGGAGGCCGGGTCGCTCGGCCTGCTCGACGCGGTGGGCCTCGCGGTGTGGTTCCTGCCCACCCTGCCGGGCCCCGAACCCCGGCCGCTGCTGGCCGTCGGTGAGCTCGTGCTCGAGGTCTCGGCGGGCGGTGTCGCCCTGCGCCGCGGCGACGTGCGCCTGGCCGCCCTGGACGCGCCACCCGCCGAACGGCGCTGGGCGTTCGCGGCCGCCACCGTGGACAGCGCGGGCGAGGTGCGCCTCTCCCTGCACCGGCCGGACGCGCCGGTAGCCACGGTGGCGTCCCAGGTGGCGCCGGCCCCGGTGAACGGCGTGCTGCGGATCGGCTCGGACGGCACCGCCACCGGTGGCCTGGGCCGGACGTTCAACGGCAAGGTGGCGCGCCCGGTCGTCGCGGCGACGGCCTGGCCGGAGGCGACGACGGCGGCGCTCGCGGGCGGCACCGACCCGATCGGCCTGCTGGTGCCCGCCACGACGAGTGCGCTCGACCTCGCCGCCGACCCCGGCGGGACCCGCGTGCCCGACCGCGGGGGGCTCACCGACGGTGCGACCGTGCGCCAGCTGCCCGCCCGTGGCGTGCCCGGCCCGTTCTGGGCAGGCGCGGAGACCGACTTCCGCCGCTCCCCCGCCGAGTTCGACGCGCTGCACCTGCACGACGACGACCTCGCCGACGCCGGTTGGGCCCCGGATCTCACCTGGGCCGTCCCCGCGAACCTGCCCAGCGGCGTCTACGCGTTGAAGGCGAGCGCCGGGGAGGACGTCGACCGGATCCCGTTCGTCGTCACGCCGACCCGGCACGAGGCACCCGTGCTCGTCGTGCTCCCCACCTGGACCTACCTCGCCTACGCGAACTGGCGCACCTACGCCGAGTACGAAGCAGAGCGGCTGGTGATCTACGGGGAGGCGCGCGGGATCGACGAGCGGGACCGCTGGCTGGTGGCGCACCCCGAGCTCGGCCGCTCGCTCTACGACGTGCACACCGACGGCAGCGGGGTCTGCCATTCCAGCCGGCTGCGCCCGATCGTCAACATCCGGCCCGACTACTTCACCCCCACCACCCGCGGGTTCCGGCACTTCGCGCAGGACCTGCTGCTGCTCGACTGGCTCGACCGGCGCGGCGAGCACTACGCCGTCGTCACCGACGACGAGGTGGAGCGCGAGGGCGCCGACCTGCTCTCCCGCTACGACGTCGTGCTCACCGGCAGCCACCCCGAGTACTGCTCGGCCGGCATGCTCGACGCCTACCTGCGCTACACGTACGCCGGCGGGCGGCTGATGTACCTGGGCGGCAACGGCTTCTACCAGGTCACCGCGCGGCACCCGGGCCATCCCGGCGCGGTGGAGATCCGCCGCGGCCACGCCGGCGTGACCACCTGGGTCTCCGATCCCGGCGAGGAGCACCTCGCGGCGACCGGCGAGCCGGGCGGGCTGTGGCGGATGCGCGGGCGGGCGCCGAACCTCCTGGCCGGCGTCGGGTTCACCGCGCAGGGCTTCGACTCCGGCTACGGCTACGCCCGCAGCGCCGCGAGCGCGCAACCGTCGGTCTCGTGGGTGTTCGAGGGGGTGTCCACCGGGGTCGGCGAGGTCTTCGGCACCGAGGGACCCGGCCTCGGCGGCGCGGCCGGCGACGAGCTGGACCGCGCCGACGGCACGCTCGGCACCCCGGCCGATGCCGTCGTGCTGGCCTCGTCCGTCGGGCACTCGGAGAAGATCGCGCTGGTGCCCGAGGAGGCCGACCACGGCTACGCCGCTCCCCCACCCGGCATCCACCCCAAGGTCCGCGCCGACGTCGTCCTGCTCGGGCGGCCCGGCGGCGGGGCCGTCTTCTCGGTCGGCTCGATCGCCTGGTCGACCGCGATGACGCACAACGGCGGCGACAACGACGTCTCCCGCATCACCGCCAACGTGCTCGACCGGTTCCGGGACGAGCCCGGCCCGGTTCTCGGCGAGCAGTAAGGAGCAGGGAGTGCCCGTCACCGCCACCGACCAGGTCGCGCACCTCACCGACCGGGCGAGGTTCGTGCGCACCGAGACCGTCCGGCTCACCCGGATCGCCGGCGCCGGCCACTACAGCGCCGTGTTCTCCTGCGCGGAGCTGTTCTCCGTCCTCTACTACGCGCAGCTGCGCCTGGACCCGACCCGGCCGGACTGGCCCGACCGCGACCGGTTCGTGCTGAGCAAGGGGCACGCGGCCATCGGCCTGTACCCGGTGCTCGCCGACCTCGGTTTCTTCGAGCCGGCCGAGCTGGACACCTACACCCGGCTGGGCAGCCCGTTCGGCGACCACCCGGACATGCGCCGCATCCCCGGCGTCGACTTCTCCTCCGGCTCGCTCGGGCACGGCCTCTCGATCGCCGCGGGTATGGCGCTGGCCGGGCGGATGTCCGGGTCCGACCACCGCACCTACTGCATGCTCGGCGACGGAGAGCTGGCCGAGGGCCAGATCTGGGAGGCCGCCATGTCGGCGGGCCACTTCCGGCTCGGCAACCTCGTCGCGATCGTGGACGCCAACCAGCTCGGCATCGACGGGTTCGTCCGCGACGTCATGGCCGCCGAGCCCATCGACCAGCGCTTCGCCGCGTTCGGCTGGCAGACCCACCGCGTCGACGGCCACGACATCCCCGCGCTGCTGGAGCTCTTCGCCGGGCTGCCGGGCGCCGCGGACGGCCCGCCGCAGCTCGTCGTCGCGGACACCGTGAAGGGCAAGGGGGTGGCGCGCATGGAGCTGTCGCCCGACTGGCACGTCGGCAACCTCGCCGGCACCGACTACGACGACGTGCTGGCCGAGCTGGAGGGACGGGCATGAGCACCCAGGACCAGTCCGAGCTGTTCAACGGCACCGCGAACGTCGGCTCTGCAAGGACGCCCGCTCCGTCGACGGCACCGACACCCGGGCGATCCCGGCGTTCGTCTTCGGCGAGGAGCTCGCCCACCTCGCCGACCACGACCCGCGCATCGTCGTGCTCACCGCCGACCTGGCCCGCTCCAACCGGGCCACCGACTTCGCGAACCGGCACCCGGAGCGGTTCGTCAACGTCGGCATCGCCGAGAAGAACATGATCACGATGGCGGCGGGCATGGCCGCGTCCGGCTACATCCCGTTCGCGGCGACGTTCGGCGCGTTCGCGGCGCTGCTGGGAGCCGAGCAGATCCGCACCGACTGCGCCTACCCCGGGATGCCGGTCCGGGTGGTCGGCCACCACTCCGGCATGTCGATGGGCTTCTACGGCACGAGCCACCACAGCCTGGAAGACCTCGGGATGATGCGCTGCATCGCCGACCTCACCGTCATGTGCGCGACGGACGCCAACCACCTGCGCGCGTTGCTGCGGCTCTCGCTCGACCACCCGGGCGCCATGTACATCCGGCTCGGCCGAGGCCGGGACCCCCAGGTCTACGACGAGGTGCCGGACCTTCGGATCGGGCGCGCCGAGACCGTCCGCGACGGCACCGACCTGACGATCATCGCCACCGGTTCCGAGGTGCATCCCGCGTTGCAGGCCGCCGACGAGCTGGCCGCAGGCGGGATCTCGGCGCGCGTCGTCGACATGTTCACCATCGCCCCGCTGGACCGCGACGCCGTGCTCGACGCCGCGCGCACCACCGGCGCCGTCCTCACCGTCGAGGAGGGCAACGTCACCGGCGGCCTGGGCAGCGCGGTCGCCGAGTGCCTGTTCGAGGCGGGCGCCCGCGTGCCGTTCCGCCGCCACGGCGTGCCCGACGAGCACGTGCCCGTCGGGCCGCCCGCCGCCCTCTACGCCCACTACCGCCTCGACGGACCCGGCATCGCCGGCGTGGCCCGCGAGCTGCTCGACTCCAGCAAGGGAACCCCATGACGACCGCACCGACCGTCCTCGGCGAGCGCGAGCTCGCGCTGCGCGAGCGGGCCCGCCAGGTGATCCCCGGCGGGATGTACGGCCACATGTCCGTGCAGGCGTTCAGCTCCGCACACCCCCAGTTCATGGCCTCCGGCGAGGGCTGCCGGGTGACCGACACCGACGGGCGCACCTACCTCGACCTCATGTGCGGCTGGGGTCCGGTCGTCCTCGGCCACCGCCACCCCGGCGTCACCGCCGCGGTCCTCGACCAGCTCGAGCGTGGCGACTGCCTCGACGGCACCAGCCCCGTCGCCGTCGACTTCGCCGAGCTGCTGGTGGACACGATCCCGTCCGCGGACTGGGCGATGTTCTGCAAGAACGGCTCCGACGCCACCACCACCTGCGTCACGATCGCCCGGGCCGCCACCGGGAAGCGGAAGCTCCTGGTCGCGCACGGCGCCTACCACGGCGCGGTGCCGTGGTGCTCGCTGCGCGGGGCCGGGGTGACCGCCGAGGACCAGGCTCACCTGGTGCACTACGAGTACAACGACCTCGCCTCCGCAGAGGCCGCCGTTGCTGAGGCGGGCGACGACCTCGCCGCGATCGTCGTCTGCCCGATGCGCCACGACATCAAGCGCGAGCAGGAGCTCGTCGACCCGGCGTTCGCGCGCGGCCTGCGGGCGCTGGCCGACCGCACCGGCGCCGTGCTGATCCTCGACGACGTCCGCTGCGGGTTCCGGCTCGACCTCGGCGGCAGCTGGGAGCCCCTCGGCGTCCGGCCGGACCTCTCGGCCTGGTCGAAGGCGATCGCCAACGGGCAGGCGCTCGGCGCCGTCACCGGCATCGACGCGCTGCGCGAGGCGGTGCGGTCGATCTACGTGACCGGGTCGTTCTGGACCGCGGCGGTGCCGCTCGCCGCAGGCCTGGCGACCCTGACGGAGCTGCGCAAGGGTGTCGCGCTGCCGGACATGGCCCGCACCGGCGCCCGGCTGCGCGAGGGCCTCGCCGCGCAGGCCACCGCGCACGGCGTCGAGATCCGCCAGACCGGGCCCGTGCAGATGCCGATGCTCTCGTTCGTCGGGGACGAGGACTTCCGGCTGGTCACCGCGTGGGCCGAGGCCGCCGTCGAACGGGGGGTGTACCTGCACCCCTGGCACAACTGGTTCCTGTCCGCCGCGCACACCGACGACGACATCGACGCGATCCTCGCGCGCACGGACGACGCCTTCGCCGCGGTGACGCGCCACTGAGGGTCAGGCGGGTGGGTCGAGGGCGATCCCCGCGTTCTCCAGGGCCGCCTCCGTCAGCAGGCGGGCGACGGCACGGTCCCGGGGCGCGGCGGCCGCGAGGGGAGCGTCGACACCGACCATCGCGCACGCCTCCAGCAACGTCTCGTCGTAGGCGGCGAGCAGGGCCACGGTGCGGACCATCGTGGGCGGGCGGCAGTCCCGCACCTGACGGCGGAGCCGGCGCAGGTTCCCGACCACCGACTCCAGACACGGACCCGCCGGGAGGTCGGTGCGGCGCCGCCGTTCCAGGAACGACGTCACCGCGGCGGGCAGGAGCCGCACGCTCACCCAGGCCATCACGGTGGGAGCCACCGCGATGGCGATGTACAGGAGCAGCCCCACGACGACCGGACGCTCACCCAACTCGGCACCTCCCCCATGAGGTATCGAATCGATTCGATGACGACGCTACGCCGGTCGGCGAGCCGGGACAAGTCGGGCGGATGGCGTCGCCATGCAGCTCCCCAACCCAGCTCGCACACCGACTTCGGTGCCGGCACACCGACTGCAGTTGATGTGCGAGCGCCACAGTCGGTGTGCCACGGTCCACCGCTCGGAAGTCCGACCGGCCCCAGGGAGCCCCTCACCGATGCTCGTGTCGTCCACGCCCGCCACCGGCCCGACGCTCGGCCCGGTCATGATCGTCGCGGTGCTCGTCGCCGCACTGCTGCACGCGGCCTGGAACTCCATCGCCCACGGCATCGGCGACCGCCTGGTCGGGTTCGCCATGATCGGGGTCGTCGACCTCGTGGCCGGCGGCGCCATCGCCGCGATCGCCGGGCCACCGCCCGCCGCCGCGTGGCCGTACATCGTGGCGTCGGCGGTGGTGCACATCGGGTACAACCTGCTGCTGCTCGCCAGCTACCAGCTCGGCGAGTTCAGCCAGGCCTACCCGCTGGCCCGGGGCACGGCGCCGCTGGTCGTCGCGCTCGCCGCGGTCGCGCTGCTCGGCCGGCCGCTCCCCGCACAGGACCTCGCCGGCATCCTCGCCGTCTCGACCGGGCTCATGGCGCTGGTGCTCGCGGGCGGCCTGCCGGGACGCAAGGAGCTGCCGGCCGTGGCCGCGGCGATCGCGACCGGCCTGCTCATCGCCCTCTACACCGTGATCGACGGCCTGGGCGTCGCGGAGGGTCCGCTGCTGGCCTACATCGGCTGGATGTTCTTCCTGCAGGGGCCTGCGCTCCCCGTGCTGGCGGTGCTGCGTCGCGGCCGGAGCCTGCCCGCGCTGCTGCGCCGCCACGCCGGCGCGGGCCTCGCCGGTGGAGCCATCTCACTCGCGGCCTACTCGATCGTGCTGTGGGCCCAGACGTCCGGCGCGCTCGCACCCATCGCGGCCCTGCGCGAGAGCAGCATCATCTTCGGGGCCCTCATCGGCGCGCTGTTCCTGCGCGAACCGCTCGGACACCGGCGCGCCGCGGCGGCAGCCGTGGTGCTGGCTGGGGTGCTGATGCTCAGCCTGTAGTGCTCCCCGGCGGACAACGGGGTCCGCGCAGGCGCTCCGTGGCTCTGGGGCCGTAGCGCTCCATCACCCGCCTGCGCATGACGGGGTCGGTGCGCGGCACGGGTTCGAGGAACACCTCCTGCAGGTCCGGGAACCGTTCGTGCAGTTCCGCGTCGATGTCGACGCAGGCGCGTTCCAGCTGCGCGACGCCGATGGCGTCGGCGAAGTCGAGCCGCACGCACACCAGCACCTGGTCGGTGCCGATGGTCATGGTGAGCAGGTCGACGACCTGGTCGACCTCCGGCCGGGCGGCGAGGGCGTCGCGCAGCGCGAGGACGGTGGCCCGGTCGGCCTGGCGCCCGACCAGCAGGCCCATGTTGGTGCGGCCGAGGATGTACGCGACACCGGTGAGCAGCAGCCCCACCAGGAGCGACGCGAGCCCGTCCCAGAACGGCGAGCCGGTGAGCTGGTGCAGCCCGACACCGCCGAAGGCCAGCAGCAGTCCGACGAGGGCGGCGCTGTCCTCGTAGAACACGCTGCGCACCGTCGGGTCATCGGTGGCGCGCAGCCAGCGCAACGCCGTGGTGGACTCGGCGCAGGCGGCGGCGCGCACCTGCCGCACGGCCTGCAGCCAGGAGATGCCCTCGAGGACGAACGACACCCCGAGCACCGCGTAGGCCACCCAGGCGAGGGTCTGCTCGACCTCCGCACCGAGGATCGTCCGGACGCCCTCGATGATCGCGAACACCGCACCGGAGACGAAGATGCTCACGGCCGCGATCAGCGCCCAGAAGAACCGCTCCTTGCCGTACCCGAACGGGTGCCGGCGGTCCGGCCGGCGGGCCGAGCGCCGCAGGGCGGTGAGCAGGAGCAGCTCGGTGGCGGTGTCGGCGACGCTGTGCGCGGCCTCGGCGTACATCGCCGCCGACCCCGTGAACCACCCCGCCACGAACTTGAGCACGGCGATGGCGCCGTTGACGGCCGTGGCCACCAGTACGGTGAACGTGCTCTCCCCGGACTCCGCCTGCGCCACCCGGCGAGGTTAGGCCGTGCCGGCGCCCGCCGCGATCACCCCACGCGGGGGGGTACCGCGTCGGTGAACCCGGCCGGCACGATGATGTCGTCCCGGGACAACTCCGCCACGGAGCTCCGCCCCAGCCCGAGCAGGGCCGAGTCGATGCCGCTGCGCAGGATGTCGAGGACGTTCTCCACACCGGCCTGCCCTGCCGCGGCGAGACCCCACAGGTACGCGCGGCCGATCAGGACGGCGTGGGCGCCGAGCGCGAGGGCCTTCACCACGTCGCTGCCGCGACGGATGCCGCCGTCGAGCAGGACCTCCACCTGGTTGCCGACGGCGTCGGCGATCGCCGGCAGCGCCCGGATCGTGGCGGGCGTGCCGTCGAGGTTGTTGCCACCGTGGTTGGACACCGAGATGGCGCTGACGCCGGCGTCGACGGCCCGCTTCGCCTCGTCCACCCGGAACACGCCCTTGAGCAGGAACGGCCCGTCCCACTGCGCGCGCAGCCAGCTCACGTCCTCCCAGCTGGGCGGCGGGGTCTGCATCCACTGGCCGTAGGCACCGAAGAAGGTGGTGGGCGGCACCCCGGGATCGGACATGTTCGGCACGGTGAGGTCCGGCAGCCGCCGGCTGCGGACCCAGTCGAGGAGCCACCGCGGGTGGGTGATCCCCTCCGGCGCGAAGCGGACCATCTCGCGGACGGAGAGCCGCTCCGGGATGCGCGGGCTCCCCCAGTCGCGGCCGTGGGAGAACGACCAGTCGGGCGTGAGGATCATCCCGACGGCGCCGGCGGCGCGCGCCCGCTCCACACGGCGCGCGATGTCGTCGCGGCTGCCGCACCAGTAGATCTGGAAGAGCGTCTGCGGGTTGGCCGCGACGACCTCCTCCACGGGCTTGCTCGCGAAGGAGGACAGGCCGATCGCGGTGCCCCGCGCCGCGGCCGCCCGCGCCACCGCGACCTCCCCGTCCGGGTGCACCGCCTGCACGCCCGTCGGCGAGATCAGCACGGGCAGGGCGATCTGCTGCCCCAGCACGGTGGTACCCAGCTCGCGCTTGCCCGAGAACCCGGCCGTGCGCGGCGCGAAGCCCAGCTCGTCGAAGGCGGCCTGGTTGTCGCGCACCGTGAGGCCCTTCTCCGAGCCCGCGACCAGCGCGCTGTACACCGAGGAGGGCAGCCGCCTGCGCGCGCGCCGCTGCGCCTCGGCCACCGTCTCGAACCAGGCTCCACCCATGATCAGCCCTTCGCCGGCATTTCGACATGCAGTGCCGAATATGCGGACGATAGCGTCGCGGCGTGACGGGAACAAGACCGGTGCGCCGCGGCCGCCCGCGGGGCACGAGCACGCGCGAGCTCGAGCTGATCGCGTTGCGCCTCTTCGCCGAGCAGGGCTTCCACGAGACCACCATCGAGCAGATCGCCGCCGCGGCCGGCGTCAGCACCCGCACGTTCTTCCGCTACTTCGACGCCAAGGCGAGCGTGCTGTGGCACACCTTCGACACCGAGGTCGACGCGATCCGCGCCGCCCTCGCCGAGGCGCCCGACGACCTGCCGGTGATGGACGCCGTCCGGCACGCGGTACTCGCCGCCAACCACTACCGCGCCGCCGACGTGCCCGAGCTGCGGATGCGCATGTCCCTCGTCGGCACCGTGCCGGAGATCGCCGCCAGCGCCACCGTGCGCTACGACGCGTGGGAGCGGGCCATCAGCGAGTTCGTCGGCCGGCGCGTCGGCCAGCCCGCCGACGCGCTGTTCCCCCACGCGGCCGGCCGCGCCACGCTCGCCGCGTGCCGCGCCGCCTACGAGCGGTGGGCCGCGCGGGCGGACGCCGATCTCACCGTCTACCTCGACGCCGCGCTCCGCGCGCTCGCCGGCGGATTCCGCGAGCCGCTCGTGGAACCGGGTTCGACATAGGCGAGACACCACTGCTGGCGATCATCGCGCGGCAGGGCCGTCAGCCGGTTGTCCACACGGCCGAGATCGACACCACGGTTGTTCAATCTTCTCGAGTTCAGGGCGTGATCGCAACACCGGTGGTTCCGGGGCGAGACAGTAGCCGAGTGAGGACCTCGGCAGGGCTGTCCCAGGCGTGTGTTTGTGTGGTCGTGCGCGTTCCAGTGTCCGGCTGATCTGTTCCGGGCTCCAGAGCTCGCGGAGCCGGGTCGCGACCTCGGCGTGCAGCTCCTGATTGCTCCCCAGTTTGGTCGGTTTCGACCGCCGGCCCCGCTGCTCGGCCTTGGCGTGGGCCACCGACGCGCGGTAGCGCAGCCGCTCGTGCTGGGGCCGGTTCTGGCCGCGGTTGGTGCCCGGTTCGGGCCCTGGGCGCCACCGCTGCCCGTCCGGCCGCGGTGCCCGTTTCGGGTTGCGCAGGGCCTGGTTGCGCTTGAGCTCGACGTCGCGGATGGGCGGTACCGATGGTGCAGCGGTACCGCCCGAGCCCGCGAGCGATCTCGGACTTGCTCAGCCCGGCCGCCCAGCCCTCCGCGATCTCCTCCCGCTCCGCCAACGACAGATGCCAACCGGACGGCTCGGCAAGATCGGGGATCATGCCGCCAGACTCCGCGATCCAGCTCCGTGCCCTGGTCTCCGACACGCCGACCAGCGCCGCCGCGTCAGCGACCGACACCCCCGCCAGCCGCGCCCGCCAAAACGCCCGCACCCGCTCCCGCGGAAACCGCCGAGACCCCGCCATCACCATCACCCCTGCTCAGAAGGGCGTTGCGATCGCTCCTTGAATCCGCCCTACAGCAGCCGGCTCTACGACCACGGCCTGCGCTCGGCGGCCCGGGTCGGGAACGGCGCGCCAACGCGACCTTGCATGATCAGGTCGACCCCATGGGCCTCGGAGCAAGATCGAACACCGGTGGCGTCGACATGACCATGAACCCCAGGCCCGGCGCGGGCATGATCGCTGCGACGTGCGGCCGAGCGCCCCCACCAGGGCGCTCCACGGTCACCTCGGACCCGATCATGCCGCGTTGATCGTTGCGAGATGACGCTGAGCGCCCTGGCCAGGGCGCTCCGGCCCGTCTCGGATGGATCATGCGGCATTGATCGCTACGAGAGCACTCGGAACGCCCTCGTCGGGGCCGATCGCTCGCATCTCAGATCGCGCACCCGGCTCCGTCCGCCGGTGATCACCGGGCCGCGTAGCCGCCGTCCACCAGGTGATAGCTCCCGGTGACGAACGACGCCGTGTCCCCGGCCAGGAATGCCACCAGCGCCGCGACCTCGTCGGGCGTGCCCATCCGGCCGACGGCGTGCTGCGAGTCGAGGAACGCGATCTCCTCGGGCCCGAGGTTCGCCTCCAGCAGCGGCGTGGTGATGAAGCCGGGGCCGACCGCGTTCACCCGCACCCCGGACGGCGCGTACTCCAGTGCCGCGGCCTTCGTCAGTCCCACGACGCCGTGCTTCGCCGAGACGTAGGCCGCCGCGTTCGCGAAGCCGACGCCGCCCAGGACGGACGCCATGTTGACGATGGAGCCGCCGCCCGCGGCAACCATGGCCGGCAGCTCGGCGCGCATGCAGTAGAAGACGGAGTTGAGGTTCACCTCGATCACCCGGCGCCAGCCGTCGAGCGACATCTCCCCCACCGGCAGGTTCTCCCCCGCGATCCCCGCGTTGTTCACGGCGATGCGGAGCGGGCCGAGCTCGCCCGCCGCGGCCACCATCGCGGCCACGGCGTCGGGGTCGGCGACGTCCGCGACGAACTCCCGGGCGGTGCCGCCTTCCTCGGCGATCTCGGCCGAGACCCGCTTCGCCGAGTGCGCGGCGAGATCCACCACGAGCACCGCGGCGCCGCCGCGGGCGAGTGCCCGCGCCACGGCGCGGCCGATGCCCGATCCGCCGCCGGTGACGATCGCGGCGCGCCCGCCCACCTCGAAGTCCGCCATTTCGTTCCTCCTTGTCAGTGACCGCCACTAAGGTCATCCCATGGCTCTGCGTGCCCGGGACGTGATGACGACCCGCGTCGTCACCGTCGGCCCGGACGACACCCTCGCCGTGGCCGTGCACAAGATGACGGAGCTGAGGTTCAGCGCCCTCCCGGTCATCGACCGGAGGTTCCGCCTCGTCGGGGTGATCAGCCTCCTCGACGTGCTGCGCCACCGCGAGGACGGTGGCGCCGACACCACGAAGGTCGGGGCCGTGATGAACCCCGACGTGCTGTCCGTGCCGCCGCGGGCGAGCCTCGGCCTGCTGGCCCATCGCCTGCGCTCGTACGGCGAGCTGCGCGTGATGCCCGTGGTCGAGGGCGCCGTGCTCGTCGGGGTCGTCACGCGCAGCGACCTGCTCCGCGCCCGCAACCGGGCCAACCCGCTCACCCGGCTGGCCCAACGCCTCCGCGGCGACGGCGACCGCGATCTCCCGGCCGCGCCGGTCGTGCGGCGCACCGCACCCGCACACCCCGGCTCGGCGCCGGTCCGCGACGCGATGACCACCGAGGTCGTCACCGCCCGCGCCACCGACCCGATCGACGCCGTCGCCAACCGGCTGCTCGAGGGCCGGCACCGGTCGCTCCCGGTGGTCGACGAGCAGCGGCGGCTGGTCGGGCTGGTCAGCGAGGCCGACATCCTGGGCAAGGAGCCGCTGTCCGGGCGCAGCAGCAGCCGCACGGTCGGGTCGGTGATGACCAAGGAGGTCATCACCCTCTCCCCCGATGACTCGATCGGGAGCGCCCGGCTCCTCGTCGCCGAGCACGGGTTGCGGATGGTGCCCGTCGTCCACGACGGCCGCCTGGTCGGCGTGCTGAGCCGCAGCGATCTCGTCTGACGGGGTCACGGCTACTTCGCCGTCAGCCCGCCGTCCACGGGCAGGGTCGTGCCGGTCACGTAGCTCGAGAGGTCGCTGGCGAGGAAGAGGGCCACCTTCGCGATCTCCTCCGGCTGGGCCGCCCTCCCCAGCGGGATCGTCGCGACGAACGCGGCCTTGCGCCGCTGCGTCTCCTCGGGGCTCGCGCGGAAGAACGCCGGCAGCCCCGGGGTCTCCACGGTGCCCGGCGCGATCGCGTTCACCCGGATCCCGTCGCCGGCGAAGGCGAGCGCCATGGAGCGCACCAGCGCGATGAGGCCGCCCTTCGTGAACGAGTAGAGCGGGCTGAACGGCGAGCCGACCAGCCCGGACGTCGAGCTCGTGAAGATCACGGACGCGCCGTGCGCGGCTTTCAACGCCTCGGTGAGGTAGCCGGTGAGGAAGAACCCGGCCCTGGCGTTGATCTCGAGGGCCGTGTCCCACTCCTCCGGCGTGATGTCGAGGGTGGCGGCGCCGGGGATGCCGACGTTGTTGTGCAGCACGTGCAGCGCCCCGTGGTCGCGGGTCACCTGGGTGGCCAGCGCCTTGAGCGCGTCGAGGTCGCGCACGTCCACCACGGCCGCGGTGGCCGACCCGCCGGCGGCCTGGATCCCGTCGACGGTCTCCTTCGCCGCCGCCTCGGCGACGTCCACCACCACGACGTGGGCGCCTTCGCGGGCGAAGAGCTCGGCCGACGCGCATTCGCGAGCTGGCCGAGGAGCACCTCGTTGCCACCCTCGTAGATGCGCATCGGGCGGGCGTTGCGGTACAGGCGCTCGATGGTGGACCCGGTGACGAGCCCGAACCGGCCCATCATCTGCACGCAGCGGTCGACGACCCGCGGGACGTCGTGTGGGCGACCGCCTCGTCCAGCGCCGCCTGCGCGAGCCCGACGGCGGAGCCCGCCACCGAGACGCGGAACGTGGCGAGGGTCTGCAGCACCAGCGGGAACGCCTGACCCGGCTCCCCCACCCGGGAGTCGGCCGGCACCCGCGCGCCGTCCATCACTACCTCGCCGATGACGTGCGGCGCGATGAGGTCCGGACCGGACTCGATCCGCACGCCGGGCGTGCCGGCCGGCACGAGGACGAGCGAGTACCCGTCGCCTTCCCTGGCGAGCACCGTGACGAACGCGGCGGCGGGCGCGTTCGTGATGAACGACTTGCGCCCGTCGAGCACCAGCTCCCCGCCGTCCGCGCGCACGGTGGTCGTGATCGCCTTCAGGTCGGAGCCGACCTCGGGCTCGGTCAGCCCCAGCGCGGCGATGGCGTCGAGCGCGACGACCCGCCGAACGCCTCTCGCACCACCGTGACCGCGAGCGGGTCGACCACCTCGTCGGGGCCGGTCGGCACCGCGAGCCCAACGAGGCCGCTCCCCCGCAGCGCGTCGCGCATCACCGGGTCGACGTCGCTCGCGGCGTCCGCGTCACCGGCATGCCAGCGCACCTCGTCAGCCAGCTTGCGGGCCCGCTCTCGCAGCTCCTGGTGCCGGTCGGGTAGCTCGAACGTCACGTATCCATGTTATTGGTATTCATGGTTAAGGTGTCAACGTGCCCGCCGCCGTGCTCGTCGACGCCGTCCGCAGCCCCATGGGCCGGGGAAAGCCGGGCGGTGCCCTGTCCAGCGTCCACCCGGTCGACCTCCTCGCGCAGGTGCTCCAGGCGCTCGCCGCCCGCACCGGCCTCGACCCGGGCACGGTCGACGACGTTCTCGTCGGCTGCGTCAGCCAGAACGGCGAGCAGTCGGCCACGCCCGGACGGCAGGCCGTGCTCGCCGCGGGCTGGCCCGAGCACGTGCCGTCGGTGACGATCGACCGCAAATGCGGGTCGGGCCAGCAGGCGCTCGACTTCGCGGTGCAGGGCGTGATCGCCGGCGCCTACGACGTCGCGGTGGCCGCCGGCGTGGAGTCGATGAGCCGGGTGCCGATGGGGTCCGCGCGCGGCGGCGCCGATCCGTACGGCCCCCTCGTCGCCCGGCGCTACACCCCCGGGCTCGTGCCGCAAGGCGTCTCGGCCGAGCTGGTGGCGCAGAAGTGGGGCCTCACCCGGGCACAGCTCGACGCCTACGCGGCCCGCTCGCACCAGCGCGCCGCCGCCGCCCGCGATGCGCTCGCCCGCGAGATCGTGCCGATCGAGACCCCGGACGGCACCGTGAGTGCCGACGAGAGCATCCGGCCCGGCCACCACCGCGGAGAAGCTCGCCGCCCTGCCGCCCGCATTCGCGGCGAGCCCGCACGCCGCGCGCTTCCCCGAGCTGAACTGGAAGATCACGGCCGGCAACGCGTCCCAGATCACGGACGGGGCGGCCGCGATCCTCGTGACGAGCGAGGAGCGCGCGGCGGCGCTGGGCCTGACCCCGCGCGCCCGGATCCGTCGCGAGCACCGTCATCGGGGACGACCCGCTGCTCATGCTGACCGGCCCGATCCCGGCCACCCACAAGCTGCTGGCCCGCTCCGGGCTGCGCCTGCCCGACATGGGCGTCGTGGAGGTGAACGAGGCGTTCGCGCCGGTCCCGCTGGCCTGGCAGGCCGAGTTCGGCGTGCCGGACGAGGTGCTCAACCCGCGCGGCGGCGCGATCGCGCTCGGCCACCCGCTCGGCGCGTCCGGGGTGCGGCTGACCACCACCATGCTCGGGTTCCTGGAGGACACCGGGCAGCGGTACGGGCTGCAGACGATGTGCGAGGCCGGGGGGATGGCCAACGCGATGGTCCTGGAGAACCTGAGCCGGGGAGGGAACTGACGACATGGACGTCACGTGCGGCTCGGCCGTCGTCACCGGAGGGGCCTCCGGGCTCGGGCAGGCCACGGCGCGCCGGCTGGTGGAGCGCGGGGTGCCCACCGTGCTCGTGGACCTGCCGGCTTCGGCGGGCGCGGACGTCGCCCGCGAGCTCGGCGGGAAGACCCGGTTCGTCGCGGCGGACGTGACGGATCCGGAGGCGGTGGCGGCCGCGGTAGCCACCGCCGACGAGCTCGCCCCGCTGCGCACGCTGGTGCACTGTGCCGGGCGCGGCGGCGCGATGCGCGTGGTGGACCGCGACGGGAAGCCCGGCTCGCTCGAGCTCTACGAGTCGCGTGGTGCGGATCAACCTCATCGGCACGTTCAACGTGCTCAGCCAGGCCGCCGCCCGGATGGCGGCGCACGAGCCGATCGAGGGCGAGCGCGGGGTCTGCGTGCTCACCGCATCGGTCGCGGCCTGGGAGGGCCAGATCGGGCAGCTGCCCTACGCGTCGGCGAAGGCCGGCATCGTGGGACTCACGCTCGTGGCCGCCCGCGACCTCGCGAGCCGGCTGATCCGGGTGGCCACCATCGCGCCCGGCACCTTCGACACACCGATCCTCGCCCGGCTGCCCGAGAACGTGAAGGACTCGCTGGCGCAGATGGTGCCGCACCCGCGCCGGCTCGGGATCCCCGACGAGTTCGCCCGCCTCGCGCTCGCCATCATCGACAACCCGATGCTCAACGGCGAGACGATCCGGCTGGACGGCGCGATCCGGATGCAGCCGAGATGAGTGTCGCGTCAGGGCGACTTCAGCGCCAGTCGATTACCTCGTCCATCAGTTCCGGTCTCCGCCTGCGGACCCAGTCGGCGTACTCCTGCATGTGCTCGCGCATGAGCCGCTCGGACTCCTCGGCCCGCCCCGCGGCGACAGCCTCGGCGATCGCGGTGTGCACCTCGAGCACGTGCTTGCGCTGCTCCTTCGGCGAGAGCGCGCCGCTCACCTGGTCGCGGAAGATGTCCTCCAGCGACACGCTGATCAGGTTGAGCACCGGGTTGCCCGACATCGCGGCCACCGTGCGGTGGAACTCGTTGGTGGCCTCGTAGTAGGTGAGGTCGTCGTCCACCTGGGTGGCCTCGGGATCGGCGAGCTGCCCCACCAGCTCCTGCCCGCGGCGCTCGGCGGCCAGGCGCGCCATCATCGGCTCCAGGATCAGCCGCGCCTCGACGAGCTGCTGGAACGTCATGCCGCCGAGGTGGAAGAAGAGGGTGGACATGCGCCCGTAGTCGCGGGTGCCGACCTCGATCACCATGGGCCCACCGTTGCGACCGGGCTTCATCGTGATCAGGCCGTGCACCTCGAGGATCCGCAGGGCCTCGCGCAGCGAGCCGCGGCCCACCCCGTAGTCCTCGAGCATCTGCGCCTCCGAGGAGAGCAGCGTGCCCGGCGGCAGCTTGCGCGAGACGATCTCGTGCACGATCTCCTGCGCCAGGGCCTCGGCGACCTTGGCCCCGCGCTTGATCGACCGCGGCGCCGGGCCGGCGCCGCGGGCACGCGCTGCTGCTTGCATGCGTGCAGGGTAACCGGCTCGCGACCCAAACTCTGATATTGGTACGCCTCTTGTGTCGGGCGTGAGCTCGTGCCTAGATTGATGCGCATCAATCGCATGAAAAGCCCCGCGTCAAGGAGGACCCGTGGCACTGGCCGACGAGCGCACCGCGCGCAGAGGCAAGACCCGCAGCGGCACTCTCGTCGCCACCCTCTGCGCCTGCGCCATCATGTTCGACGGCTACGACCTCTCCGTGTTCGGCACCACCATCCCCGCCCTGCTCGCCTACGAGCCGTGGGGCCTCGACGCCGCCCAGGTCGGCGTGATCGCCAGCTACGCGCTCATGGGCATGCTGGTGGGCACGCTGGTCTGCGGTATCGCCACCGACCTGCTCGGCCGGCGGCGGATGCTGATGGCGAGCGTGACCGTCTTCTCGCTGTTCATGGTCGGCTGCGCCCTCGCCCCCTCGGCGGAGCTGTTCGGCCTGTTCCGCTTCCTCGCCGGCATCGGGCTCGGCGGGCTGATCCCCACCGGGATCGCGCTCACCGTGGAGTTCGCCCCACCGCACCGCCGCAACTTCGCCAGCGCGCTCGTGAGCTCGAGCTTCTCGATCGGCACGATCGGCGCGGCCCTGCTGGGCATCTGGGTCCTGCCGGCATACGGGTCCCGCCCCATGTACCTCGTCGGCGCGCTGCCCCTGCTCGTCCTCCTGCCGCTGGCGTACCGCAAGCTGCCCGAGTCGGTGAGCTACCTCGCCACCCGGGCCGGATGGACGAGGCGCGCCGCGTGGCCCGCGAGTTCGGCCTGCCGGAGCCCTCGGGTCCACCGGCGTCCGACGACGGCCGCCCGCCCGGTCGCGCCGCCCTGAAAATCCTCCTCCGGCGCCCGCTGCTCGGCACGGCGCTCGTGTTCGGCATCGCGACCCTCATCGGCCGGCTGTTCATCTACGGTCTGAGCACGTGGCTCCCGCAGATCATGCGCAGTGCCGGGTACCCGCTCGGCTCGGCGCTGAGCTTCCTCGCCACGATGAGCGTCGGCGCGATCGTCGGCGCGTCCGTGCTGGCGTGGTTCGCCGACCGCGTCGGCCCGCGCCGGATGGCCCTGGCCGGCTTCGGGATCGGGGTCCTCGCCCTCCTGACACTCAGCCTCGGCCCACCCACGGCCGTGCTCTACGTGGCGGTGTTCCTCGCCGGCGTCGGCGCCAACGGCACGGCCGTGGTCCTCAACGGGTTCATCGCGACGTGGTTCCCCGCCGCCGTGCGGGCCACGGCGCTGGGCTCGATCATGACGGTCGCACGCCTCGGCGGGATCTTCGGGCCGATCCTGGGCGGCCTCATCGCGGTGGCGGGCGTGCCGGTGGCGTGGAACTTCTACGCCTTCCTCGTGCCGGCCGCGATCGGGGTGTTCGTGGTGCTCCTGCTGCCCTCCCGGCACCTGGACGGCCGCCCGCTCGGCACCCGCTGACGCTCTTCGAAGGGGGACGCACATGGTCCAGGTCGGCATGCTCCTCAGCGACGTACCGCGGTCGGTCCCGCCCGCCCAGCAGTTCCAGGACGTGCTGCGGATCGTCGGCGAGGCCGAGCAGAACGGGTTCTCCTACATCGCGATCGGGCAGCACTTCCTCTACGGCGACCTGCGGTGGATGCAGCCGGTGCCCTGGCTCGCCCGGCTCGCGGCGCACGTGTCGCCGCAGACGAAGCTGGTCACGCAGGTCATGATCGGGCCGCTGTACCACCCGGTGCTCCTCGCCGAGGAGATCGCGACGCTCGACGTCGTCACGGAGGGGCGGCTCGTCTTCGGCGTCGGTCTCGGCTACCGGGCCGAGGAGTTCGACTACCTCGGGGTGCCGTACGGGGAGCGGGCATCGCGGCTCGACGAGACCCTCGAGCTGCTGCCGCGGCTGTGGACCGAGGACGAGGTCACCCACCACGGCCGCCACTTCCGGCTCGACGCGGTGCGCCCGCACATCCGGCCGGTCCAGGAACCCCACCCGCCGATCTGGGTCGGGGCGTTCGCCAAGGCCGGCGCCCGGCGGGCCGGGCGGTACGCCACCGGGTACGCCGTGCCGCCCGAGGTGCCGCCGGCCGCGGTGGCGGAGCGCTACGAGATCGTGCGCGCGGGCCTCGCCGAGCGCGGGCTGGCGTTCGGGCCCCAGCCCCTGCGCCGCAACGTGCTCGTGGCCGACTCCACCGAGGCCGCGGTCGCCGAGTACGCGCGCGTGGCCAAGGGTCGCTACGTCACCTACGCGCAGCGCGGTCTCGACGTGTTCGACGCCGAGCAGCTCGAGCGGGAGTTCGCCGAGGCCGTGAGCGGGCACGTCGTGCTCGGCACCCCGGACGAGGTGGTCGCCGGGCTGACCGAGCTGGTCACCGTGCTGCCCGTCGACCCCCTGCTGCTGCGGCCGCAATGGCCGACCATGAGCGCCGACGAGACGGTGGCCGCCATCCGGCGGCTCGGCCAGGAGGTGCTGCCGTCGATCCTCCCGCTGCCCAGCCACAGCGACATCCCACTGCTGGAGGCCCGGTGACCGCGTCCTCGCTCCCGACCGCCGCGGATGCGGAGGCGGTGCGCCGCGTGCTGCACACCTACACGCTCGCCGTGGACTCGTGCGACTGCGACCTGCTCCGCTCGGTCTTCACCCCCGACGTGGTGCTGCACCGGCTCGACGGCCCGCGCACCGGCCGCGACGCGGTGCTGGAGTTCTACCGGTCGGTGTTCGACGGCCCGGTCGGCTGGAGCGTCCACCTCGTCACGAACGTGCTCGTCGATCGCGCCGCCGACGGTCTGGTGTCGCAGGCGGCGTTCCACTCGGCCCAGCTGTCCGGGGAGACGCTCATCGACATCTACGGCCGCTACCGGCACCGCTTCGTGGACGCGGACGCCGACGGGCTGCGCATCGCGGAGAAGTGGATCGACGTGCAGCAGGTGTTCCGGCGAGCCGCCGCGTGACCGGGGGTGTCGTCGTCACCGGCGCCGGCCGCGGAATCGGGGCGGCGATCGCGGCGCGGTTCGCCGTGGCCGGACACCGGGTCGTGGGCCTGGACCTCGACGGCGACCTGCTCGCCGCCATGGCGCAGCGGTGGCCCGGCGAGGGGCACGCGGCCGTCGCCGGGGACGCGGCCGACCCGGCCGCCGTCGGCGAGGCCTGCGACCGCGCCGCCACAGCACCCGGCGGCCTGCGCACGTTCGTGGCGAACGCCGGACACGCCAGAGCCGGTGCGTCGGACGACTACCCCGCCACCGATTGGGACGCGATGCTGCGCGTGCACCTCACCGGCGCGATGGTCGGGGCCCAGCAGGCCGCGGCCCGGATGACCGAGCGCGGGGCACTCGTCATGATGTCCTCGCTCAACGGCCTGCTCGGTTTCCCGGGGCGCACCGCGTACGGCGCGGCCAAGGCCGGGATCGCCGGGCTCGTGAGGGGCCTGGCCGTCGAGTGGGCACCCCGCGGCCTGCGGGTCAACGCGATCGCACCCGGGTCGATCACCACCGAGCTGAGCACCGACTTCCTGCGCCGCGGGGTGATCGACGAGCGGCAGTTCCTCGACCGCATCCCGATGCGGCGGTTCGGGCAGGTCGAGGAGGTCGCCGAGCTCGCGTTCTTCCTCGGCACGCCGCTGTCGAGCTACGTCACAGGTGCGGTGGTGCCGATCGACGGCGGGTGGAGCGCCCAGGGCATCACGGCATGAGGTCCGCGAGCGGCACCTCGGCCAGCACGATCCCGCGCCGCTGCCAGGTGTACGTGACGAGCAGCCGGTCGCCGTCGACCACCGCCGTGGGGTAGGGGTACTCCCCCGCGCCGCTGGTCACGACCCCGCCGGGCACGAGCTCCCGCACGGCCTCCCAGGTGGCGCCGCCGTCGTGCGAGCGGGTGCCGAGAGTGATCCACTCCGAGATCCGGGCGCCCACCTTGCAGAACAGCCAGAGGGCGCCGTCCGGGCCGGGCGCGAGCACCGGGTTCCAGTGAGCCGCGTCGCGCCCGGTGTCGAGCACCTGGATCCCGGACGGTCCGGCGATGTGGATGCGGTTGTCCGGGGTGCCCTCCCGGGTGCCGGCGAACCAGGCGACGACCGGGTGGCCGAGGGCGACGGCCACGGTGGAGGCGTGGCACTGCACCCCGTGATCGACGGCGACGAACGACCGGCTGATCACGCGACCGGCACGGGCCCCGCGAGCCGGGCGATCCGCTCCAGCGCCGCGGGCGGCACGTCGGGCGATGGCATGCGCAGCGCTCCGGTGCCGTGGCCGAGCCGGCGCAGCGCGGCCTTGATCCCCTCGACCGTGCCGGCCAGGGCCTCGAGCACGTCGTCCGCCCGGACCTGCGCGGCCCGCTCCGCCTCGGGGTCGCCCGCGGCCACGGCGTCGGCGAGCGCCGTGAACGGCTCGGGGAACGCGGCCGAGAGCCCGGACACGATCCCGGCCCCGCCGGCCCGCACGACCGCCGGGAGGGTGGTGTCCGCGCCGGACCACAGGCGGGCACCGGCCGGCAACGCGGCGACGTACTCGGTGAGCCGCTCGTTCGCGGCGCCCGAGAGCTTGATGCCCGCCAGCCCGACGTCGGCGGCGAGCTCGCCGAACTCGGCCGGATCGAGAACCACGCCGGTGCGCTCGGTGAAGAGGTAGCCGTACACCTTCGCCGCGCCTGCCGCGTCCACCACGGCCGCCATGTGCCGGGCCACCGCGGCGGTGTCCACGGGGAGGTAGTAGGGCGTGAGCGCCGCGATGCGACGGGCGCCGAGCGCGACCGCGTCGCGGGTGAGCGCCACCGAGTCGCGGGTGCTGGCCGCGCCGACGTGCACCACCACCCGATCCGGGCCGTGCGCGTCGAGCGCGACCTCGGTGAGAGTGTGGCGCTCGGCGCGGTCAAGCGCGGGGAACTCACCGGTGGTCCCGGACACGAACACCCCGTCCACGCGCCCGGTGAGCGCGGCATGGTGCGCGACCGTGGTCTCCCGGTCGAGCTCGCCGGAGGCGTCGAAGAAGGTCGGGACGGCAGCCAGCACCTCAGCACGGATGGACTCGGGCATGGGTCTCCCTCGGATTCGGTCTTCTGCTGAGTCAGGAAGCGCGCTGCTGGCGCTCCGCGAGCACCGTGCGCATTCGGCCGCAGGAGCCGTCGAGGTGCTCGTCCAGCGCAGCGAGCGCCGGCCCGAGCTCTCCCGCGCGGACGATCTCCGCGAGGTCGGCGTGGTCCTGCGCGATCGGGGTGAGGTCGCGGTCGGTGGTGTTGGTGACGGCGAGCATCGCGGCGAAGAGCGGCCGGTGCAGGGCCCAGGTGGCCGCCAGCCTGCGGTTGCCGCCCAGGTCGTAGAAGCCGCTGTGGAAGTCGAGGTCGGCGGCGGCGAACGCGGGCGGGTCGGCCTCTCCGGCCGCCGCGCGCATCCGGGCCACCGCGTCGTCGAGGGGGGCCCAGTCCACGCTCTCCCGCCGCGCGATCACGTCCCGGACCGCCCGGCCCTCCAGGGCGCCCCGCACGGCGTACAGCTCGACGATGTCGTCCTCGGACAGCCCGCGGACGTACACGCCGCGCCGGCGCGTCTCCACGAGACCTTCCAGCTCCAGCTGGCGCAGCGCGTCGCGGACGGGGCCGCGGCTCACCCCGAACCGCTCCGCCATCCACCCCTCCACCAGGTGGGTGCCCAGCTCCAGCTCGCCGCGCACGATGAGCGCGCGCACCTGGGCGAGCAGCTGCTCACCCAGCGGCGGCCGGTGGACGGGGCTGACGATCATCGACGCTCCTCGTTCGGATGGCGGTCACTTTAGGCGCGGTGCCGTCGACGGTCAACGTCAACCGTTGACGGTTAACCGTCAACCAGTCATAGTTCCCGCACCAACCGCACTCGAGAGGGGCGCTCGCATGGCCGCGACCGTCACGAAGCCAGACCGTCGCTACACCTGGAAGGTCACGGCGTCGAGCTTCCTGGGCAACACACTGGAGTACTACGACTTCCTGGTCTACGGCACGGCCGCCGCGGTCGTGTTCCCCCAGGTCTTCTTCCCCGACAGCAGCGGCTTCGTGGCCACGCTGGCCGCGTTCGGCACCTTCGCCGTCGGGTTCCTGGCCCGCCCCCTCGGCGGCCTGTTCTTCGGCCGCCGCGGCGACATGCACGGCCGCAAGTCGACGCTCCTGGTCACGCTGACCGTGATGGGCATCAGCACGATCCTCATCGGCCTGCTGCCCGGCTACGGCACGATCGGCATCTGGGCACCCCTGCTGCTGGTGGTGCTGCGCCTGGTGCAGGGCTTCGCCGTCGGGGGCGAGTGGGGCGGCTCGATGATCATCGTGCTGGAGTCGGCCCCGCCGAACCGGCGCGGGTTCTTCACCGCCTGGCCCAACACCGGCGGGTTCTCGGCGCAGATCCTCATCACCCTGTCGTTCGCCTGGGTCTACACGCTCCCCGAGGCGGACCTGCTGTCCTGGGGCTGGCGGGTGCCGTTCCTGCTCTCGGCCGTCATCCTCGTCGTGACGTTCTGGATGCGCCGCAGCCTGTCCGAGACCCCGGTGTTCACCGAGTCGGTGGCCCCCACGACCGAGAAGCCCGGGGCACCCGCCGCCGCGGGCACGATCGTCTCGACGTTCCGCGACGACTGGCGCAGCCTCCTGCTGATCCTCGGCCTGCGCTTCGCCGAGGCCCTCCCCTACTTCCTGCTCACCGTGTTCGCGCTGTCCTACGGCAACAAGTCCCTCGGGATCGAGCGCGAGACGCTCAACAACGCGATCCTGATCGTCTCGGTACTGGCGTTCGTCTCGCACGGCGTGTTCGCCGCCGTGTCGGACCGCGTGGGCCGGCGCCCGGTCTACTTCTTCGGTTCCGTCGTCGTGTTCGTGACGGCCTTCCCGTTCTTCGGGCTACTGCACACCGGGTCTTTCCTGCTCATCACGCTCGGCTACATCCTCGTGCTCAACCTGGGGCACAACGCGATCAACGCCGTGCAGCCGGCCTTCTTCGCCGAGCTGTTCCCGGCCGACCGTCGCTACACCGGCGCCGCCGCCGGCCGGGAGATCGCCTCCATCCTCGCCGGCGGTCTCACCCCGTTCATCGCCACCGCCCTCGCCGGACCCGACGGCACGCGCTGGCCGCTGGTGGCCGGCTACGTGATGCTCGGCGCCGTGCTCTCCATGATCGCGGTGTGGAAGGCGCCGGAGACGTTCCGCCGCGACCTGCGCACCACGAGCACCTCGCCGACGACCATCGGGGTCTGATTGGTCGGTGGTGCACACGGGCGACCGATGATCGGTCCGAGGTGACGGTGGAATGCCCTGCTCAGGGCGCTGTGCCGGGTCTCGGAACGATCAAGCGGGTCCTTTCACTGAATCGACGCGACCTGCGAGGCTCAGCCCGCGACGTCCGGTCTCACCGACTTGATCGAGTTCGGACGTACTCGTCTAGGTGCGAGCGGGGGTGCCGTTCACCTCGCTCGTGTCCGGAGCCGGACGGCGGAACACCCGCGCCGCCGCCACCTGGCCGCTGCCGTCCGGTGCGTCGAGTTCCGCGAGTCGGCGGGCCACGTGGTCGTCCACCGACAGGTACTTGCGGCCCGCCCGCAGGTCGGCGTCGTTGCGCAGCCGGATGATCAGTGGGAAGGCCGAGAGTGCGCCTGCGTCGAACAGGCCGGTGGTGTAGATCAGCTGCACGCCCAGCGCCCTGGCGACGCCGAACTGCAGCTCCAGCAAGTAGCCGGCCGACGCGCGCCCGATCGGGTTGTCCAGGAACAGCACCCCGGCGTGCGCCCGCCTGCCCTGCCCGCGCTGGTGGGCTCGCAGGGCGGCCATCGTGCAGTACAGGACGATCGCGGCCGTCAGCTGCTGCCCGCCGGAGAACACGTCGCGGATCTCCGACACCCGCAGCCGCTCGGTGCGCAGCACCGCGTCGGGCTTGAGCATCTCGACCCGCACACCCTTCGGCATCGCCGCACGGACGCCGCGGAGCAGAAGCGACATGCCGTCCCGCCGGTCCCGGGCGCTCCCGGCGCGCTCCCCCGCGGTGCGGTCCACCACCTCGCCGAGCTCGTGGAGCAGCGCGGCGTCGTCGATCTCGTCGAAGCGGATGCGCAGGAACTGCTGCCCCGACCAGTCCGAGAGGCCCTCGGGCAGCTCCGAGAGGCGCTGTGCGAGTCGCAGCGTGCGCAGCGCCTCGCCGACCATGCCGGAAAGGCGCGTCACGATGCCCGAGCGGTGCCGGCCGATGGTGGCCAGGTCGTCGTCGAGCGAGCGCAGCCGCGGGCGCAGCGCCTGCTCCCACTCGGCCGCGAGCCCCGGCATCTCCGTGCGGGCCACCCCGAGCAGGTGGCTGCGTACCGGGCTGGCGACGGCGGAGAACCGGGCCTCCTGCGCGAACTGCGCCACCGCGTCGACGGCCCCGCGCACCGCGCGTTCGGCCGCGGCCCGCTCCCGGGCGGCGTCGCGCACGGCCGCGCGGAGCTCCTTCCAGCGGGCCAGCGCGGCGTCGACGTCACCGGTGAACGGCACGGCGCCCGGCTCCGCCCCGTCCACGGCTCCGTCGTCCAGGCCGGCGACGACGTGCCGGAACCCCTCGGCCGACGCCTCCGCGGCGCGGTAGGCGGCCTCGGCGGCGGCGGCGGCGGCCCGCGCGCTGCTCGCCTCCGTGCCGGCGGCTCGCCGGTCGTGCTCGGCCCGGTCGACCAGCTCGCGACCGTGGTCCACGTCCGCGGGCTCGCCGTAGGGCTCGACGGAGTGCGGCCCCGGCGGGAAGCGACCGGCCTCCCGCTTGGCCAGCGCGAGCTCCGCGCCGGCCTCCCGCAGCCCTTCCGCACAACGCGACAGGGCTGTCCGGGCCTGGGTCGTGGCGCCCCGGCGGGTCGCGGGGTCGGCGGCGTCGGGTGAGCGCAGCAACGTGTCGGCGGCCGCCCGCACCTCGCCGGGCAGCTCGTCGAACGCGGCCTGCGCCGACCTCGCCTCCCGTTCGGCGTCACCGAGCCGGGCCCGCAGGTCGGCGTCGACGTCCGCGGCCGAGTACGCGGCCTCGGCGTTGCGGTACTCCGCGCGCAGCACTTCGAGGGCCACGTCCGCGATATCGGCGCCCGGCTCGTCCGCACCGTCCGATGGGGCACCGTCCAGCGGCAGCTCGGCGAGCTCCGTGCGGCTCGAGTCGGCCACTGCCTGCTGCCGGTCGCGGCTGCGGCGCGCCTCGTCGGCGTCGCGACGGGCGGCGGCCGCCCCGGCGCGCGCGGTCGCGGCCGAGGCCTCGGCGCGCTCGATGCCCGCCGTCGCGGCCCGCACCTGCTCCTGGAGCTCCGGCAGGCGCCGGACCTCGGCCTGCAGCGCGGCGAGCGCGGACGCGCGGGTCCGGGCCGCCTCGACGGCGGCGGCGAGCCGGGGGGCGTCCCGTTCCAGCCGGTCGGCCCGCTCGTCGAGGCCCGTGACCTCGGCGTCGGCCAGCTCCGCCTCGCGGGCGGCGCCGGCGAGCGACGAGCGCGCCGCGTCGGCGGCCTCGGCGAGCGCATCGACGCCATCGACGCGCTCCTGCCGCTCACGCCAGCCACGGAGCCGGGCGAGCAGCGCGCGGTCGGCGTCCAGGGTGCTGCCGAGCGAGTCCAGCACCGCCGCGCGCTCCCGGGCCTCCCGTTCCAGGTCCGCGCGCGCCTCACCGGCCGCCGCCTCGTCGACCATCGCCGGGTTCGGCGGCACCACGAAATCGACGCCCGGAGCGCTCCCGTCGGCGCCGACCGAGGCGGTGGCCCCGACGGTCACGGCCGCGCACGGAAGCAGGCGCGCCCGCTCCAGCTCCTCGCGCGCCCGCGGCGCGTCCTCGGGGTTGTTGAGCAGCACGCCCGCCACGAGGTGTGGGAGCCGTTCCACCACCGACGCCCGCTGCCCCGCTCCCAACGTCGCGAGGAACCGCCAGCCGGAGTAGGCCGTGATCCCGGCGGCCTCGAGCACCGCGAGCACCTGCTCGATCTCGGACGGTGCGGGCAGCAGCCCGCCCTCGCCGAGGGCGCGCAGCGCGCGGGAGTCGCGCTCCTGGGCGGCGAGCAGCTCGGTGCGCTGCCGATCGCCGGTGCCGATCGCCGCGAGGAGCCGCTCGTCCAGGGCGGACGCGTCGGTGTCGGGCCGGATCTCCTCGACGCCGAGCAGCTCGGCGAGCCGCGGCTCCTCGGCGAGGGCGCCCCGGGCGGCGACGGCCTCGGCCAGCGCCGACTCCGCGCGCTCCGCGGCGGCACGGGCGGAGTCGTGGGCCCGACGGGCGGTGCTGCGGCGGTCGTCGGCGGCGCGGCGGGCCTGGCGCAGGCCGGTCAGCTCGGCGTGCAGCGCGGTGACCTCCGCCTGCGCGGCGTCGGCCTCGGTCTCCGCGGCGGCGCCGGCGGCCGTCACGTCGGAGCCCTCGGCGAGGTGCCCCGCGGTCACGGCCACGGCAGTGCGCCGCTCGATCCGCGCCAGTTCGCCGCGGGCCTGGTCGGCGCCCGCCCGGTGGGTGGCGGCGCTGGTGACCTCCGCCAGCTCGGCCGACCGCGCTGCCTCGGCCCGCTCGTCCGCCGCCGTGGCGGCCGCTGTGGCCGCGGCGGCCGCGGCGTCGGCCTCGCGCGCCATGTCCCGCAGCCCCGCGGCGAGCGCGCGAGCCGCGTCCTGGCGCGCCCGCAGCGCCGGCCGGGCCCGCTCCTGCTCGGCGTCCACCACGCTGCGCAGCCGGCGCGCCTCGCCCTCGGCGACCCGGTGGCGCAGCACCGGCTCGACGGCCTGCCATGCCGCCACCTGCCGTTCCGCGTCGGAGTGGGCCTGCCGGGCCGCCGTCTCGGCCTCCTGCGCGGCGGCCAGCTCCAGCGCGGCGACGCGCCGGCGCAGCTCGGTGGCGGTCTCCTGCAGCCGGCGCTCCTGCAGCTCGGCGGCCCGCACCCGCTCCTGCGCGGCGGCGTGCGCCTGCGTCGCCACCGCCAGCCGCTCGTCCTCAGCGCCGCGGCGCGCCACGATCGCCGCCGCGAGCACGCGGGCACCGCCCTGCGCCGCGGTCTCGCCGTCGCGGGAGGCGGCCGCCGCGCGTTCGGCGTCGGCCAGCGGGGCCAGGCGCGTCAGCGTGCCGTCGACGAACTCGCGTTCCTGCTCCAGGTCGGCCCGCTGCGCGAGCCGGGTGGCGTAGCCGGCGACGAGGTCGGCGAGGTTCTGCGGCTCCTCGGGGTCGAGCACGGCGCGCAGCAGGAAGTCGACGAACGCCTCGTCGGTGGGGAACGCGAACGCCTCGGCGGCCTCGCCCTCGCCCGCGTTCATGGCCCGCTGGTAGCGGAAGAGCTCCGGGTCCAGGCCGGTGTCGGCGAGGTGGCGCGTCCAGTCCCGCGGCCCGGTCTCCCAGACGAGATCCAGCGCGGGCACGCTGCGGTACTGCTCGGACAGACGGTCCTTGAACCCCGTGGTCGTCACCCGCCGGCCGTCCACGGTGAACGGCAGGTCGTCCAGGCCGAAGGCGGGGCCGGGCCGGAAGGAGTACCAGGCGGCGCCGAGCTTCTCCGGGTCCAGCGACGTGACGTGCCCGCGCCACTCGGACACCTTGCCCGTGACGAGCAGCTGTCCGGTGCCCGTGTGCATCCACTCCAGCACGACGTGCGCGACGTCCTCGCCGAGCACGAACTTCTCGAGCACGGTGGTGCTCGTCGTGCCCACGACCTGCCGCCGCCCCGGCAGCAGCACCGAGAACACCAGCTTGAGCAGCACCGACTTGCCGCCGCCGTTCTCCAGGAACAGCACCGACGCCGGCGACGGGCGGCGCGGCACGCGCTCCAGGTCGTCGGGCGCGAACAGGTCGGCCTGCCGCGCGGCCTGCACCGCGGGTCCGACGCCTCGCAGGTCGAGCGTGACGTCCTGGTAGCGGGCCCCGGGCGGCCCGATCGAGAACAGCCGGACGCGGGCGAGCTCATACATCGGGCACCTCGAGTCCTGCGAGTTCGGCCGGGGCGCGCAGGGCGCCGCCTGCCGTGGCGGCCGGCAGCACGCCGATCTGCAGCAGCTCGTCGAACGCGCGCTGGGCGGCCAGCTCGCGCACCTGCACCTGGTAGCGCGGCGTGGTGCGGTAGACGCCCTCGGCACCGACAGCGACGAGGAAGCCCTGGTCGGCGAGGAACCGCAGCGCCTTGCCCACGATCCCGCGGGTGGTCGCCTCGCCGGCGCGGCCGTCCTTCGTGGCCGTGGTCTCCGGGCGGCGCAACCATGCCCGCCACGCCGCCTCCAGCTGCGGGGCGTCCGACAGCGGGTCGGCTTCCGCGCCGGTCGTGCGTTCGTCCAGGGCCCGGCACGCCTCGCGGACGGCCCCGTCGACCTGGTCGACCGACACCCGGCCCACGTAGCTGTCGTCGCCGAGGTCGTCGGGCCGCGGGAACGCCAGCGCGGCCGCGGCGAGGTGGGCCAGGCCGTGCAGCATCTTGTCGGTCTGGCGGTTCTGCAGCACGGTGCGCCGCGCGTACTCGTCCATCCGGATCTCGAACACCGACTCCTCGACCGCGGCCAGCACGATCCCGGACTGCGGGCCGACCGCGAGCACCACCAGCCCGAGCCCGGCCGCGACCCGTTGCACCGTGTCGGCGAAGCCGTCGTCGTCGCGGTAGCGGCGCACCAGCTCGGCGTAACCGGCATCGCGGGAGGGCAGCGCCTTCGGGCGCATCCCGTGCGCCACGAGCCGCGCCGCCGACTCGACGTCCTGAGGGTGGATCTCCCTGCTCACGCGACCTCCTCGATGTCGCGGTCCGACTCCTCCGCCAGCACATCGGCCGTCGTCACCAGGAGGTCGGAGCCGCCGAACTCCGGGTCGCGCAGCACCGTGCCGTCGTCGAAGGCGAGCAGCACGGTCGGGTCGCCCTGGTTGCGGGCCGTCGCGATACCCGAGCCGACCGCGTGCACGACGCGCAGCGCCACCAGCGTGGGCAGGTCGGGGTCGATCTGGCGGGCCGCGGCGAGCAGCTCGGAGAGCCGCTGCCCGCGGCGGACCGGGTCGAGCACGCCGGCCGCCCGCCGCCACAGCTCCTCGCCGAACCGCTCCGGGGTCACCGGCGCGAGATCGGGATCCACCACCGGCTCCCCCAGCGGGTCACGCTCCACGGGCGGGGTCAGCAGCGTCTCCACCAGGCCGGTGAGGCTCGGCACGCTCGGCACTCGCACCCCCGCACCCGCGCCGAAGAACGCCGCCGCCGGCCCGGCCGCGGTGGCGGTGTCCAGGGCGAGGCACGGGCGCAGGAGCTGGCCGAACACGTCGATCGCCGCACGCTTCGGCCGGCCGCTGAACTGCTGCCGGTCCTGCTCCGCGCGGAACGTCGCACCCGCCTCCTGCAGCCGCGCCTGCAGCTGGGTGTGGCGCTGGATGCAGTCGCTCACGACGTCGACCAGCTCCGCGGCCTGCCGGCGTCGCCCGGGCTCGGTGGCCTCGTCGCGGGCGTCGGCGATGTTCGCGAGGATCGCGGTCTCGGCCCGGTAGCGGGACTCGATGTGGGTGAGCGCCTCGTCGAGCAGCTCGGGCACCCCGGTGACCCAGTCGACCGACCGGACGTCGCGGCGCGTGGCGTCGAGCTTCTGGCGCAGCGCCTCCGCGTACTGCACGGTGCGGTAGCGCGCCTGCTCCGCGGCGAGGCGCGCGTCGCCCAGCCGACCCCGGCTGATCAGGTTGTCCAGCTTCACCTCGGCCGCCACCTGCGCCGACTCCACGTCGGTGTCGAGGGCTCCGACGAGCACGTTGATCGCCTCGTCGGACGCGCGCAGGTACACCTCGCCGTCCGGGGCGGCCACCTCGATCAGGAGCTTGAAGTCGAAGCGGCGGCGCACGTAGCGCCCGTCGTCGGTGAAGGTGCCGTAGTCCACCTGGAAGCCGCGGTCCAGGCTGCCGACGTTGATCAGGTTCTCGATCACCCACTGCGCCACGCGCTCGTGTTCCCCGGCGGGGGCGCCGGGCACCTGCGCGGCGACGAAGGGCCGCAGCCGCCGCACGACCTGCGCCTGGTCCGCGCCGTGGTCGAAGTCCATGGCCAGGGTGACCTGGTCGATCGCCTGCAGGGCGATCTCGGACATCTGGTAGCGCGCGGCCTCGACCCAGTCCAGCCGGGCCTTGCGGGCGTCCAGGTCGTGCAGCGGGGCCGTGCAGGCCAGCGCCTTGAGCCGGCGCGCGACCCCTTCGTCCACCGCCCGCAGAGCGCCCCCCTCCGTGACCACGGGGGCGCACTCTACGGGCGTCCGGGCCTCAGCTGCCGCGGTGGGTGAGGCGGTCGCGCAGCCGGTCGACCAGTCCCACACCCGGACCGACGAGCTTGTGGAACAGCTCGGAGTTGGGCGCGTTCGGGTGCGGCCGGGTCGGCGCGACCTTCTTCGCGGTCTGCACCTTCTCGCGCAGCGAGACGAGCTCGTCGTGGGGCACGTGCGCGCGCAGCTGCGGGAACTGCTCGGACTCCTCGTCGTGGGCGTGGTGGCGCAGCTGCTCGGTCATCCGGCGCACGAGCCCGTCGAACCGGGGCTCGCTCGCGTCGACGGCCTCGAGCTGCTTCATCGTCTCCTCGAGCTGTTTGTGCTCCTCGATGTCGTGCTCGACCTCCTTCTCCCCGTTGGGAACGTGTTTGCGCATGGCGGGGTAGACGTACATCTCCTCGGCGACCGCGTGCCGCACGACCTCGGCGATCACGGTGTCGGCCAGGTCCCGCTTCTGGGCGGGGTCGGTGCTCGCGGCGAGGCGGTCGAGGAGGGCGAGCGCCTCGCGGTGGTCGGTGGTGAGCGCGTCGACGACGTCGGCGGTGGTGGTCTGCTGAGCCACGTCGGGCTCCTTCCTGCGCATTCGGGATCCTCGGTGGTACCCGTCGCGGCCCGGCCCAACCGGCACGGCACCCGATCCGGCGGTGTGATGCACCGGGGCGCCTTCGGGGGGGACGCATGGCATCCGCCCGTGCGGGAACTCGTGGGATATGGCCAGCCACGTTGATCGGGAGCGGGCCGCCATGGTGGAACGCCTGCGCGCCCACGGGATCACCGACGAGCGCGTGCTGGGCGCGATGCGGCACGTCCACCGGGAGTGGTTCGTCCCGCCGGACGTCGCCGACGACGCCTACCAGGACGAGCCCCTACCCATCGGCCTCGGGCAGACGATCTCCGCGCCACTGATCGTCGCGTTCAGCGCGGCCGCCGTGGGGGCCGGGCCGGACGCGCACGTCCTCGAGATCGGCACCGGTTCCGGGTACGGCGCCGCGGTGCTCTCCCGCTGCCACCGCTCGGTGGTGACGATCGAACGCCACGCCGAACTCGCCGACCGGGCCCGGGCCGCGCTCGACGCGACCGGCTGCGACAACGTGGAGGTTCGGACGGGCGACGGCGCGCTCGGGGCACCCGACCGCGCGCCGTTCGACGGGATCGTCGTCACGGCCATGGCGGAGGACGAGCCGCCGCCCGCGCTCCTGCACCAGCTCGCACCGGACGCGGCGCTGGTCTGCCCGGTCGGCCGCAGGGGGCACGGGACGCTCGTGCGATACCGCGGCGGCCGGACCGAGAACCTCGGCGGGGTCGCGTTCGTGCCGCTCGTGACGAAAGGCTGACCGCTGCTGCCACCACAGCAACGGCGAACCGAAACCGGCGATCACGCCGACCCGCGGGCCCACCCCTGTCGCTCTACTGCTGTCGGCCGGCTCTCGTGGGCGCGCCGTTCCCGGCCAGGGTCCGACGGTGTCGCACACGGGCCGGGGTTGTCCCATGCGGTTCGCCCGTGCACATCGGCCTCTCCCGGTGCGGAGGTGGCTGGGTTGGCAGCACTACCGGACCCCGTGGTTGCGTGAGCAGCCGTCCCCGACGCGCTGGCACGCCAGTTCTCGACCAGACTCTCCCGTTCAGTGGGACGCAACCGGCTGTGGTCCCGGAACGACCCCGCTGCCCCACAGCCCCTTCATGATCGGCTCCGCCATGGACTACGCGCCCAGCCGGCCGCACACAGCGAGCGCGTGGCGGGCGAGCTGCGCCTCGCGCGAGAACGGCCCGCGCGAGAACGGCTATGGCCCGGTCGAGCATGGGCGCGTACCCGGGTTGTGCACGTAGGGCAGCCATCCGAAGCCCTCACCGCGCGGGGCGTAACCGGACCACAGCCAGTCGCGTGGCACCCGACAGGAGGGTCGCGTCGCGAACGGGCGTGCCAGTGCGTCGGGGACGGCCGCCAAGGCGACCACGGGGTGCGGGTGGGGTACGGCGCGCCCACCGGAGAGGGGTTTCATGGTCAGGTTGCAACCACGGCTGTTCGATCACGGGTCGGACAACCGTGGTGTCGACTTGACCATGCACCGCGCGCGTTCCGCGCAACGCAAACCTGGGGCCCCGGTGCCGGATCGTGCCGGTGGCGGCCTGGGCCGGTTGCCCGCCGCGGGATCGCGAGTATCCGACACGGACCTGCCTTCCGAACCCGGCCCGGCCGGCGCACCCCTTGTCGGTCGACGCGTCCGGTCGACGGGGTGCGGGACCTGGAACGAGGTGCGCGAGCACGTCGCAACGCGCCGACGGTGCGGGTGCACCCGCACCCGGTGCCGCAGGCCGCGCCGTGGTTGTCGACCACCCCGGCCGGGCGTCGATCATCTCGCGATCATCCGGCGCAGCCGGTCCCGGGGCGTCGGCGCCGACAACCGGCGGGCGACGAGGTGCCCGGACGCACCACCCAGGCCGGGGCCCGGGTGGGTGGACGCGCCGATGTGCCACAGCCGCGGCACCGGCGTCGCGTGTCCCGGAGCCGAGGCAAGCGGGCGCCACAGGAAGTTCTGGTCCAGCTCGGCCGAGCCGCCGTAGGGGTCGCCGGCGAGCGCGTTCGGGTTGTACGCGGCGAGATCGGCCGGGGTGATCACGTCCAGCCCGACCACGAGGTCCCGCAGCCCCGGCGCGTGCGCCGCCACCCGGTCGAGCACGCGATCGGCGTACCCGCGCGCCAGCGGGGCGGCCCAACCGCCGGCCACGTCCAGCTCACCGGCCGCGTCGCCGACGGGGGCGAACGGCACCTCCTGCAGCTGCAGCCACAGCGCCGCCGCACCGGCCGGCACCCGGGAGGGATCCAGGACGTGCTGCTGGCCGACGACCACGGTCGGGCGGCGGGGCAGCAACCCGGCCTCGGCCTCGGCGCAGGCGATCGCCGTGGAGGCCGACCCGTCGGACAGGTGCACCAGCGGCACCGCGGCCAGGGCCGGATCGCGCCACGGCACCGGCCCGGACAGCGCGACGTGCAGCTGCATCGCCGCCCGTCCCGGCCGGAAGCGCGCCGCCTCCTCGGCCACCGCGGCCGGCGCCGCGCCCACCGGCAGCAGGTCCCCGTACAGCGCGGTCGGGGTCACCGACGCCAGCACCGCCCGCTCGGCCGTGAGGGTCCACCCGTCCCCGGCAACCCCGGTGGCCGCACCGTCCCGCAGCAGCACGCGCTCGACCCGGCGACCGGTGTGCACCGCCACGCCCCGCTCGGCCAGCAGCCGCTCCCACGCCGTCACGAAGTTCCCCGCGCCGCCCACGACGACGGGCAGCCCGACGGCGTGCAGGGTTGCGGCGAAGACCGGCACCATCAGCCCACCGGACGCGCTGTCGGGCGCGAGGCCCGCGTGCAGCAGCCAGGGCGCCCAGAGCCGGTCGACCTCGGGACCGCGGAAGTGCGTGCGCAGCCACGCCCGCCCGCTCGTCGCGACCTCCCGCGCGTAGGCCTGGAGCTCCCGGCGCCCGCCGGTGCGGGCGAGGCCCCACAGCGGGCCGAGCACGCCGGGCGAGCGCAGCTCGCTCCCCAGCAGCCCACCGATGTGCGCCGCGTGCGCCCCGAACCGCGCCACCGCGGCGCGGTAGGCGTCCCGGTCGGCGGGATCGGCGAAGCCCGCCACGGTCTCCTCGACGTCGCGGTGCGCGATCGTCACCGCCCCGTCGTCGGCCACGGTGGCCGCCACCGGGCCGTCGGCGTCGGCGTACTCCAGGCCGTGCCGGTGCAGGTCCGCACCCACCTCGGCGTACACCGGGCCGGTGACGAACAGCGGGTGCCACGAGGAGAACGTGTCGTGCCGGTAGCCCGGCACCGTGCGCTCCTCGCCGGCGACGAACCCGCCGATCCGCTCGTGCTGGTCGACGAGCGCCACCGACCAGCCTGCCCCCGCCAGGTGCGCGGCCGCCGCCATGCCGTTGATCCCGGCGCCGACCACGACGGCGTCGAACCGTTCTCGCGTCATCCCCGACCCCCTCGCCCGGCCGGCGAGTCTGCCACGGGAGCGCGGCCGGTCCGTGTTCCCGGCGACGTGTCGATCAGCATCACATCCCGGACTCCTTGACCCTCCGTGATCGACCTGCCTAGCGTGCCCCAGGCGGCGGACGCGTTCGGGCTCCGCGCCGTCCGGAGGACGAGGGATGAGCGGCACGCGAACCGGCTGCGGTGATCACCGCGGTCGATGGGCGCTGCTCACGAGCTCCCGCCGGCACATCGACCAGATGCGCGGCTGCACCACCACGCGCTGTCGCTGACGCGCGGTTTCGGCGCCCTGTCGCCGGCTCACGCCGCCCGAGGTCGCGCCGCACTCGGCCGGGTGCACTCGGCGGCAGGGGCTCAAGGTGCCCCGATCACTCGTACGAAGGAGAAGCAGCAGGCCTCGATCGCCACGCCTCGGTGCACTCCAGCCTCTCCTCATCGCGCTCCGAAAGGACCACCCCCGCATGTCGCGCCTCTCGCGCCTGACCCGCCCGATCCTGCTGCTCCTGCCCCTCGCCGTGCTGGCCACGGCGTGCGCGGCACCGGGATCCGCTCCGGCACCGGACGACGAGTCCGGCCAGGTCGTCTCCATCGGCGTCGCCGACGCCAGCGAGAACTACTGGAACGTCTACAAGGAGAAGGCCGCCGCCCAGGGCATCACGGTGAACTTCGTCAACTTCACCGACTACAACCAGCCCAACCCGGCGCTCTCGCAGGGCCAGCTGCAGCTCAACGTGTTCCAACACCTGCAGTACCTCGCGAACTACAACGTCAAGAACAACGACGACCTCGTGCCGATCGGCGCGACGGCGGTCTACCCGCTGCCGCTGTACTCGACGAAGCACACGTCGGTGGAGCAGATCCCGCAGGGCGGGCAGGTCGTCATCCCGAACGACCCGACCAACCAGGCGCGGGCCCTGCTGGTCCTGCAGGCGGGTGGGCTGATCACGTTGAAAGGTGGCGGCAACTCGCTGTCGACCCCGAACGACATCGAGCAGGGCAGGGTGACCGTCGTCCCGGTCGACGCCGCCCAGACGGCGACGAACATCCAGAGCGTGGACGCCGCGATCGTGAACAACAACTACGCCACCGCGGCGAAGCTGACGGACCAGCAGCGGATCTTCGCCGACGACCCGAACAGCGACTCGTCCAAGCCGTACATCAACGCCTTCGTCTCCCGCGCCGCGGACCAGAACAACCCCGTCTACCTGCAGCTGGCGGCGCTGTACCACGACCCGGACGTCGAGGCCGCCATCCGCGCCGACCTCGGTGACACCGGCGTCTTCAAGACGAACGACGTCGCCGACCTGCAGGCCACGACCGTCGGGATCCAGGACGACATCCGCCAGGCGGGTTCCTGAGCCGTGCCATCACTGATCTCCTTCCGCGGGGTGAGCAAGGCCTTCCCGGAGGGTCGGGGCCGTGAGGTGCGGGCCGTCGACGGCGTCGACCTGGACATCGAGGACGGGGCGATCACCGGCGTCATCGGCCACTCGGGGGCCGGGAAGAGCACGCTCGTCCGCATGATCAACGCGCTCGAGCTGCCGACGGAGGGCACTGTCACCGTCGGCGACCGGGTGACCGGCTCACTCGGCGAGCGAGGTCTGCGCGAGCTGCGCGGGGAGGTCGGGATGATCTTCCAGCAGTTCAACCTGTTCTCCTCGCGGACCGTCGCCGGGAACGTCGGCTACCCGCTGCGGATCGCGGGCTGGTCGCGCGAGCGACGCCGGGAACGGGTGGCCGAGCTGCTGGAGTTCGTCGGGATCACCGAGAAGGCACGCCAGTTCCCCAGCCGGCTGTCGGGCGGGCAGAAGCAGCGGGTCGGCATCGCCCGCGCGCTGGCCACCTCGCCGCGGATCCTGCTCGCGGACGAGGCCACGAGCGCGCTCGACCCGGAGACCACGAAGGACGTCCTCGCCCTGCTCAAGCGGATCAACCGCGAGCTGGGCACCACGATCGTCGTGATCACCCACGAGATGGAGGTCGTGAGCTCGACCTGCGACACCGTCGCCGTGATGGAGCACGGCCGGGTGATCGAGCACGGCCCGGTCTACGACGTGTTCAGCGACCCCCGCGAGCCGGCGACCCGCCGCTTCGTGCACAGCGTGCTGCACGACCGCCCGTCCGAGGAGACCCTGGCCCGGCTGCGCGAGCACTTCCGGGGCCGCATCGTCACCGTGGGGGTCCGCGACGACCCGGCCGTCCGCACCGCGGTGTCCGAGGTCTTCACCGGCCACGACGTGCGCAGCACGATCATCTACGGCGGGATCCGCGAGCTCGCCGAGAAGCCGTTCGGCAGCATCACCCTCGAGCTGGCCGGCGACGACCCCGCGATCGACGCGCTGATGGCCGAACTGAGCACGCACACCCACGTCGAAGAGCTCACGCAGGAGGGGCGGTCGTGACCGACTGGGCGACGCTGTCCCCCGTCCTGTGGCTGTCGTTCCAGCAGACCGTCTACATGGTCTTCTGGACGATGCTGATCGCCGGAGCGCTCGGCCTGGTGCTCGGCGTGGCGCTCTACGCGACGCGGCGCGGCGGGCTCTTGCAGAACGGCCCGCTGTTCGGGCTGCTCAACGTGCTGGTGAACATCGTTCGCCCGATCCCGTTCATCATCTTCATCACCGCGATCGGACCGCTCACCCTGCTCGTGATGGGCACGACCATCGGCACCCAGTCCGTGCTGTTCCCGATGTCGGCGATGGCGACGTTCGTGATCGGCCGGATCGTCGAGCAGAACCTCGTGTCCGTGGACCCCGGCGTGATCGAGGCCGCCCGCGCGATGGGCGCGAGCCGCTTCCGGATCATCTGGAGCGTGCTGATCCCCGAGGCACTGGGTCCGCTGATCCTGGGCTACACGTTCATCTTCATCGGGGTCGTGGACATGTCGGCGATGGCCGGCTACGTCGGCGGCGGCGGGCTCGGCGACTTCGCCATCAGCTACGGCTACCAGCAGTTCAACTGGACGGTCACGCTGGTCACGGTGGTCATCATCGTGCTGATCGTGCAGCTGGCCCAGCTGGTCGGGAACTGGCTCGCCCGCATGGCCCTGCGGCGATGAGCCGGTCCCGCTGATCTCTCAGGCCGTTGCGAGGATCCGCGCGGTCACCCGGGCGCCGAACCGCAGCGCCGAGAGCGGCACCCGCTCGTCGACAGCGTGGAACAGGCCGAAGGCGTCGAAGTCGGCGGGCACCCGCAGCGGCGTGAAGCCGTACCCGGCGATCCCGAGCCGCGACAGGCTCTTGTTGTCGGTGGACGCGGGCAGCAGGTAGGGCACGACGACGCCGTCCGGGTCGTCGGCGGCCACCGCGGCGCGCAGGGTGTCGACCAGCGGCGCGTCGGCGGGTGCCGCGGTCGGCGGCGTCGACAGCCACTCGACCGAGACGCCGTCCCCGACGAGCCGCTCCACCTCGCGTTCCAGGGCGCCGTCGCTGCCGGGCAGGATCCGCGTGTCGATCTCGGCCACGGCCTCGCCGGGGATGACGTTGGCCTTGTAGCCGGCCGAGAGGATCGTCGGCGTCGCGGTGTCGCGCAGCCCCGCCTTGGCGATGTCACCGACGAAACCGAGCCGGTCGAGCTCGCGCTCCAGGTCGGCGCCGTCACCGGTGAGATCACGCCCGGCGAGCTCCCCGAACGCGGCGAGGAACGCGGCCGTCGCCTCGGTCCGCCGCACCGGGAACTCGTGATCGTGCAGCGCCGCGACCGCCCGTGCGATCCGCGCGACCGGGTTGTCGCGCGTCGGCCGGGAGGCGTGCCCGGCCACGCCGCGCGCCCGCAGGATCCCCCAGCCGACGCCCTTCTCGGCGGTGGCGAGCAGATAGGCCCGGCGCGACGAGCCGGGCACCGGGACCGAGAAGCCACCGACCTCGCCGATCGCCTCCGTCGCACCCTCGAACAAGTCGGGCCGGTTCTCGACCAGCCACTTCGCGCCTGCCTTTCCGCCCGCCTCCTCGTCGGCGAAGAACGCGAGAACGAGGTCCCGGCGCGGCACGACCCGCGCGCGCCGCAACGCCCTCGCCGCTGCCACGACCGTGCCCGCGAACCCCTTCATGTCGACCGCGCCGCGGCCGTAGAGGACCTCGCCGTGCCGGGCGTCGTCGAGCACCTCGGCGGCGAACGGCGGCACCGACCAGTCGGCGGCGCTCACCGGCACGACGTCCAGGTGCGCGTGCACGACCAGCGCGCCGGCCGACGGGTCGCTGCCCCGGATCCTGGCGACGAGGTTGCCGCGGCCCGGCGCCGGCTCGATGTACTCGCTCTCGATCCCGACCTCGGCCAGCCGCTCGGCGACGTAGCGCGCGGCCCGCGCCTCACCGTCGCCGATCGTCGCGGGATCGCCGGTGTTGACGCTCTCGATGCGGATCAGATCCCGCACCAGATCGATCGTCTCCTCCTCGAGGAGGGCGTGGTCGATCGCGGGAGACGGGGGAAGGACCGGCACGGCTGAGCTCCTGGTGGAGTGGCAGGGCAACGGGTCGTAGTGAACCGGGTCGGGGGATCGTCCGAGGCCGTCGTGATCACCGTCACGGCCGGCTTGTCGCGGGTTCGCGGCCCGCTTAGCGTCCCGGACGTGCCCGCGTTCCCGCTCGTGCGCCGGGGCCCGGTGGTCCATCCCCTCGACAACCCGGCCATGGAATCGCTGCTCGGCCCGCACGCCCACTTCGCGCAGCGCCGCGGCACCGCGCTGCGCTACCCGCCGGACATGTCCCCGTTCGCCGCCATGCCCCCCGTGCCGGACGTGGCCGACTGGCACGCGGCGGCCGAGCTCGTCGGGCCCGGCGGCACGGTGGCGGTCTCCGGGGCGCCCCGGCAGCCGCCGCCCGGCTGGGACGTGCTGATGCAGATCGACGGGGTCCAGCTCGTCGACGCCGGGATCGCGGCGGAGCCCGCCCCCGACGCCGTTCGCCTCGGGCTCGCGGACGTCGCCGAGATGCTCGCGCTGGTCGAGCAGACCCGGCCCGGCCCGTTCCTGCCGCGCACCGTCGAGCTGGGCACCTACCTCGGGATCCGGCACGGCGGCGCGCTCGTCGCGATGGCGGGCGAGCGGCTGCACCCGCCCGGCTGGACCGAGATCAGCGCCGTCTGCACGGCGCCGGAGCACCGCGGGCGGGGCCTGGCGACGCGGCTGGTCCGCGCGCTCGTCCATGGGATCCGCGAGCGCGGCGAGACCGCGTTCCTGCACGCGGCGGGGTCGAACATCCACGCCATCCGGCTCTACGAGTCGCTCGGCTTCCGGCAGCGCAAGCGCACCACGTTCGCCGCCTTCCGGGCACCCGCGCTCGCGGAGGCGAGCTGACCTCTCCGGCGGTGCGCGGTGGGGGGTGGGAGATCGTGCGGCTGATCCGCCCGCGATCAGGGGCGGTCCGCCCCGACGGCGTCGAGGTCGTCGAGCTCGTCGAGGAAGCCGCCGGACTGGTGCTCCCACAGCGCCGCGTACGCGCCCCCCGTGGTGAGCAGCTCGGCGTGGCTGCCCTGCTCGACGATCCGGCCGCCGTCGAGCACCACGAGCCGGTCCATCCGGGCCACCGTGCTCAGCCGGTGGGCCACGACGAGCGCGGTGCGGCCGTCCATGAGCTGCCAGAGGGCCTGCTGGACGAGGACCTCGCTCTCCGAGTCGAGCGCGCTGGTGGCCTCGTCGAGCAGGAGGATCGGCGCGTCCCGCAGGATGGCCCGCGCGAGGGCGACGCGCTGGCGCTGCCCGCCCGACAGCTTGATCCCGCGCTCGCCGACGACGGTGTCGAGCCCCTCGGGGAGGGCGTCGAGGAACTCGGTGACGTGCGCGGCGTCGGCGGCGCGGCGGATCTCGGCGTCGCCCGCGTCGGGCCGGCCGAACGCGATGTTGTCGCGCAGGGTGCGGTGGAACATGGCCGGGTCCTGCGGCACGTAGGCGATCAGGCTCCGCAGGTCGGCCTGGCTGACCCGGGAGATGTCCTGGCCGCCGATCAGGATCCGCCCGCCGTCGACGTCCATCAGCCGCAGCAGCAGCTTGGTGAGCGTGCTCTTCCCGCCGCCGGAGCGTCCGACCAGCCCGATCTTCGTGCCGCCCGGGACGGTCAGGTCGAGGCCGGCGAAGAGCGGCGGCGCGCCGTCGTGGGCGAAGGTCACGTGCTCGAAGCGCACGTCGACGGCGCTGGCCCGCAGCGGCTCCGGCGCGACCGGGTCGCGCACCACGGACGGGCTGAGCAGCAGCTCGGTGAACTGCGCGGCCTCGGTGAGTGAGCTCTCCAGCCGCCGGTAGGTGGGGTTGAAGTCGAACATCACGCGGGTGGCGTTCGAGAAGTACATGAAGGTGACGACGATGGCCTCCACGCCGAGCTGTCCCCCGCCGACACCGACGGCGACGAGCAGGCCGAGCGAATTGGTGAGCACGGACATCGGCGCGACGATCGTGTCGATGCGCAGGTTGCCGTAGTCCCAGGACCGGATGGCGAGCCTGCGCTGCTCGGCGACGCGGGACCGGTGCTCGACGGCCTCGCGCTCCTCGGCGGCGAAGGCCCGCACCGTCTCCATGTTCGTCAGGCTGTCGGCGACGTGGCCGGACACGCGCGCGACGGCCGCCTCCCGCTGGTTGACGATCGCCTGGCGGCGACGGATGAGCGGCGCGATGACCAGCCCGGTCAGCGCGATGAGGCCCACCAGCACGACGACCAGCTTCGGGTCGTAGCTCCACAGGACCACCGATGCGAACACCAGCGGCACGAAGCTGGGGACGACGGAGAACACGAGCGTGGTGGCGAACTCCTCGAACCGCGCGGCGAAGCTGAGCACCCGCTTCGTCAGCGACCCGGCGAAGTTGTCGTGGAAGAACGCGGCGTCCTTCGCGAGCAGCTCGTCCATGCCGAGGACGTACAGGTGCTCGATCCCGCGGCCGTTCGTGCGGATCATGCAGTGCATGCCGACGCGCCACAGCGTCTCGGCCAGCAGCATCGTCGCGGCGAACCCGAGCACGTACAGCAGCAGGACACCCGGCCCGGTCTCTGCGCCTCCGGCGATGCGACCGGCGAGCGCGGCCACGATCAGCGTGCTGACGTAGTCCCGGCAGATGTTGCCCAGCGCCGGCAGTATCAGCGCGGGAGCGGCCACCCGCCGGTTGCGGGCGAGTTCACCGCCGTAGTAGCGCAGCGCGAGCAGCACCGCCGTCTTGCGCCGCGGCGCAACCATCCGATCTCCCCCTCAGCCGAGTGCCCATGGTGGCGGAGGGGATGGCGGACAGCGACCGAATATGACGGGGCGATCGGCAGTGCCCGGGTCAGGCGCCGATCAGCAGGCCGTCCTCGACCCGGAACGCGGCTGCGGTGTGTGCCCGGACCCAGTCGAGGGTGACGCCCTCGGCCAGGTCCACGAGCACCAACCCGGCGGGGTCGGTGCGGAACGTCGCCGCCTCGGTGACGACGACGTCCACGGGCCGCTGCGCGGTGAGCGGGAACGTGCACTCCCCCACGATCTTCGGCGAGCCGTCCTTCGCGGTGTGCGTGGTGGCCACGACCACCGTGCGCGCCCCGACGAGCAGGTCCATCGCGCCGCCGACCCCGAGCACCGGCTTGCCGGGGATGGCCCAGTTCGCGATCCGGCCGCCCGCGTCGATCTGCAGGGCGCCGAGCACCGCCACCTGGACGTGCCCGCCGCGGATCATCCCGAACGAGGCCGAGCTGGCGAAGTAGGAGGCGCCGGGCCGCGCGGTGACCGGCTGCTTGCCGGCATGCACCAGATCGGGATCGACCTGGTCCGGTGCCGGGGTCGGGCCGACTCCGAGCAGGCCGTTCTCGGTCTGCAGGTGTGCGACGTGGCCGCTCGGCAGGTGATCGGCGACGAGGGTGGGGATGCCGATGCCCAGGTTCACCACCGCGCCGTGCGGGATGTGCGGTACCACTCGGGCGGCGATCCGCTGCTGCACGTCCTTCACCGGGTCGCCCCGCTGAGCGCGACCGTGTCGCCGGGCACGCCCGCGGCGCCGCGGGCGCCCCTGTCGCTGAGCACCACGGCGTCGACGAACAGGTGCGGGGTCACGATCGCCTCCGGGTCGAGTGCGCCGACCGGGACCACCTCGTCGACCTCGGCGATGACCAGGTCGGCGGCGGTGGCCATGTCCGGGTTGAAGTTTCGGGCGGTCTTGGAGTAGACGAGGTTGCCCAGCTCGTCCGCGGCCCGCGCGCGCACGAGCGCGACGTCGGCGCGCAGGCTCTCCTGGTAGATGTGCTGCTCGCCGTGGATCGTCCGCTCCTCGCGGCCCTCGCCGAGGGCGGTGCCCCATCCGGTGCGGGTGTAGAAGCCGCCGATCCCCGCGCCGCCGGCCCGGATCGCCTCGGCGAGCGTGCCCTGGGGCAGCAGGTCGATCTCCAGCCGTCCGGCCTGGTAGGCCGCCACCACGTCCGGGTTGCTGGTGAAGTAGGACCCGACCGCCTTACGGACCCGCCCCTCCAGCAGGAGCCGTCCGAGCCCGCGGCCCGGCTCGCCGAGGTTGTTGCTGATCACCGTCAGGTTCCGGGCGCCCGGGTGCGCGAGCAGGCCCTCGATCAGCGTGAGCGGGGCACCGACCAGCCCGAACCCGCCGACCATCACCGTGGCCCCGTCCCGGACCCGGGATACCGCCTCGGCGACATCGACAGGGTTTGGCATGCGTCGAGCTGACCACGCCGACGACTCATACGTCCAACATCTGCTCGGTCTGGATCAGAACGATCCGGATATAGGATGGACGGGTGCGCTACCGGCGGCTCGGCTACTTCGTGGCGGTCGCGGAGGAGCTGAGCTTCACCCGCGCCGCCCAGCGGCTGCACATGGCCCAGCCCCCGCTCAGCCAGCAGATCGCCCTGCTGGAGCGGGAGCTCGGCACACCGCTGTTCGACCGCTCGCGCCGCACCATCCGGCTCACCGCCGCCGGCGCCGCGCTCCTGCCGGAGGCCCGCCGGCTGCTCACCGACCTCGACGAGACCCTCCGGACGGTGCGCAACATCGGCGACGGGACCGTGGGGAGGCTCACCGTCGGGTTCGTCCCGTCGGCGATCAACGGCACCCTCCCCGACCTGCTGCGCGAGTTCCGCGCCACCCACCCGGCCGTCGAGCTCACCCTGCGCGAGATGACACCCGACGCGCTGCTGCGGGCCGTGCACGACCGCCGCCTGGACCTCGCCGTGCTCTACCTGCCGATCACCGAACCCGACCTCGCCCAGCGCCACCTCGCCTCCGAGGACCTCCTGCTGGCCCTCCCCGAGGGACACCCGGCCGCCGCGGCGTCGACGGTCGCGCTCGCCGACGTCGCCGACGAGCCCTTCGTCCTCCTCGAACGCCACGACGTGCCCGGCCTGCACGCCGCCATCACCGCGCTGTTCGCCGACGCCGGGATCACGCCCCGCGTCGCCCAGCGCGGCGTCTGGCTCATCCAGACCGTGCTGGGCCTGGTAGCGGCCGGCACCGGCCTGGCGGTGGTGCCCTCCTCGGCATCCGCCCTCCGCCGCCGCGGAGTGACCCTCCGCCCGTTGAAGGACCCGACCCCCCGCCTGACCTTGGCCGCGATCTGGCAGAGGAACGAGACCCCGCCCCTCAAAGCCCTGCTGGATCTCCTCGCGGAGAACAGCGGCTAACCGTGGTGCGCCTGCACCGTCGGCTCCATGCCCTGCGCGTCCACCACCTCTGCCCAGGCTTCGAAGCCGATCTGGAACGCCACGATTCCCGCCTCCGGCAGGCTGATCTCGATGGCCTCCAGGATCTCCTCGGGGCTGACGCCCAGGTCGAGCGCGACCCTGATGTGGCTCTGGATGTGGCCCTTCGACGCCCGCATCACCGTGAGGCTGACGATGAAGATGAGCTCCTTGGTCCTGCGGTCCAGGCGGCGCTGGTCCAGGTAGGCGGCGTTCACGAGCCCGTTGGCGGCCTGGAGGACCGGGAAGTCCTGCTTGGCCATGATCTTGTGGTAGTCGAGGACGTACCCGCGCTTGCGGGCCATGTCGTCGATGTAGGCCTGCGCGTCGGCGGTGGCTCCGTCCGTGGCGCCGTTCGTGGCGTCGGTCATTCCGTCTCCCTTGTTCTCGAGGCCAGGTCCACGTCCGCGTTGGCGGCGATCCATCGGGCCAGAACGGTGTGGTCGGCCCCGGGCTCGGGCGTGTCGGCCAGCGCCTGCACCGCCGCGTCGACCACGGCCCGCGCCACCGGTGTGGGCGTTCCCGTGTCGTCGGCGATCTGCAGCGCGGTGCGCAGGTCCTTGACCATCAGTGACAGCGCGAACCCGGAGTCGAAGGTGCCGGACAGGACGTACGGCTCGAACTTGACCTGCGTGGCCTGGTTGCGCCCGGTGGACGCGTTGATCACGTCCAGCATGACCTTCGGGTCGAGGCCGAACTTCGTGCCGGTGGTGAGCACCTCGGCGGCGCCGGCGATCCCGATGGCCGACAGCAGGTTGTTGAGCGCCTTCAGGGCGTGGCCCGAGCCGGTGGGCCCGGTGGGGTGGATGGTCGCGCCCATCGCGGCCAGCAACGGCCGGACCCGCTCGACGACGTCCGCGTCGCCACCGACCATGATCGACAGCTCCGCGGTGATCGCCTTGGCCTGGCCGCCGGACACGGGGGCGTCCACGAACCGCACCCCGCGGCGCGCCGCCCGCTCCGCCAACGACACCGTGCTCGACGGCCGCGACGAGCTCATGTCGAGCACGATCGAACCCGGCCGCAGCCGCTCCAGGAGGCCGTCGGCGAGGAGCAGCTGCTCGACGACGTCGCTGCTCGGCACCATCAACGCCACGACGTCCGCCTGCCCCGCCTCGACCCGCGGTTCCCCGGCACGCACGCGCTCGCCGGAGACCGCCCGCGCCCTGGCCGGATCGACGTCGTGCACGACCAGGTCGCAGACATCCGCGGCCGCCAGGTTCGTCGCCATCGGTAGTCCCATGGTCCCGAGACCGATGAACAGCACCCGCGTCGTCCCGAACACGCTCATACCGTATTACGGTCTTCTGAGCCGCCGCAAGACTGCGCGTGAGTCGCACGCGCGTCGCGCCGGAGCGCCGGTCAGGCCGTACCGGCGACCGCGGCGGCGTCGCGCAGCTGCCCCATCGCGACCGCCGCCGCCGACCGGACGTGCCGCTCGCACGCCGCCCACGCGGCGACCGGGTCGCCGGACGTGGCGGCCTCGGTGATCTCGCGCAGCTCCTGGCGGGTGTGGACGCTGCGCCCGGGCGCCTGCAGCGTCATCCCCCGCAACATGCTGGTGCGCGCGTGGACGCCGAGCAGCGTCGCGCGGACGACCTCGTTGCCCGCGCCGTCCAGCAGCGCGTCGTAGAAGGCGTCCTTCGCGGCGAGGATCGCCGGGAGACCGCCCCGGTCGAGCGCTGCCTCGAAGGCCTTCATCCGCCGCTTGAGGGTGGCCTTCTGCGCCGCGGTGGCCCGCTCGGCGAAACTGCGCCCGGCCAGTGCCTCGAGCACCTCCCGCACCTCGTACAGCGAGGCGGCGTCGACCGCGGTGAGGGTGGCCACGACCGGGCCGCGGTGGGCCACCATGTCGACGAGCCCTTCGGACTCGAGCTGGCGAAGCGCCTCCCGCACCACCGTGCGGCTCACGTCGAACCGCTCGCACAGGGCGCGCTCGATCAGCCGCTCCCCCGGCGCGTACTCGGCGCCGACGATCGCGTCGCGGAGCAGACCGACCACCTGCGTGCGCAACGGCGCGGCTTCCCTGTGAACCCGCTCCTTGGGCACTCCCACCATGGCACGGAATCATACGGTCATACACCTCGGCACCAGGCGATCGCGACCCTTACCGGGGCATCCGCCCTATCCGGGACGGCTCAGCAGGCCGCCGCCTCATGCGGCGGGCGTGACCTCGGGTTCGCCGGCGGCGGCCCGTCGCCGAGCCGTGCTCGTCAGGGCGACCCCACCCAGGATCAGCGCCCCGCCCACCGCCTGCACCGGTGTCGGCACCTGGCCGAGCAGCAGCCACGAGGCCACCGCCGACGCGACGACCTCGAGCAGCGCCACCAGCGAGCCGCGGGGGGCGCCGATCCGCGCGATCGCGGCCACGCCGGCGAGGTAGGCGATCACCGACGAGACGACGACCAGCATCGTCGCCACCACGGGCCAGCCGACGTCGACCCCGGCGAGGAACACGCCGGTCGCGTCGATGTCGACCACGATCGACAGCACGCCGGCGAGCCCGAGCAGCGCCACGACGACCGTCCCGAGCGTCATCCCGATGCCGGCGAGGACGAGCGGCGGGGTGGCACTTCCGGCGCGGTCGGCGACGAGGAAGTACGACGCCTGGCACACCGCGGCGGCAAGACCCCAGGCGAGGCCTTCCCAGCGCAGCTCCACGCCGGTCCAGACCTGCACCACCAGCGACAGCCCGAACAGCGCGACCACGGCGCCGACCACCGTGCGGGTGCCGAGCGGCTGCCGGCGCACCAGCCACACCCAGGCGAGCACCAGGATCGGGCCGAGGAACTCCAGCAGGAGAGCGATCGCGACCGGCACGTACAGCAGGGCGTTGAAGAACGCCACCTGCACCCCGGCGACCGCGAGCACCCCGTAGAGCACCAACGCGGGGCCGTCGGCGCGGATCGCGGCCAGCACGCCCGGGCGGGTGAGCGCGAAGATCACCAGCAGGATCGCCGCGGCGCCGCCCATCCGCACGAGCACGGCGCCGCTGGCCGACCAGCCGGCGTCCGTCAGCGCCTTCGCGAAGGGCCCCGACAGCCCGAACGTGACGGCGGAGAGCACCGCGAGCGCAAGTCCGACCCCTGTACGTCCGGCGACCAACTTCTCCCCCTGAGCCGACACCACGTGAATGCAACCCAGAACAGCGCCTACCGCATTCCCGTACCGGGTCTCTCGTCACTCGGCGTGATCCGTGCACTCCCGTCCGGACGACGTCCGGAATCCTCTTTCGTGTCCGGAACGCGCTGCTAGCTTCTCCGGCCATGGCCACGCTCGGGCGCTCTCCCGTCAGCTTTTCCGGCATCACACTCGTCGTGCTGTTGCTCTGCGGGGCCGCCGCGGCCGCGGCACCCGCCGCGGATGCCACGGTCTCGGGCAAGAGGGCCGCCGCCGATCTGATCGCCCGGACCAACGCGGTCCGGAAGGATGCCGGGTGCTCACCCGTGAAGGCCGATGAGCGGTTGCGCTCCGTCGCGCAGAAGCATGCGTCGGACATGGCGCGCCACGGCTATCTCGAGCACGAGGACCGCAGCGGGACGTCCTCGGGTGAGCGGATCGGCTCCGCGGGCTACAGCAACGTCTCCGGCGAGAACGTGGCGTACGGCTACCCCAGTGCCGCCGAGGTCATGGGTGTCTGGATGGGCTCCTCGGGACATCGCGGCAACATCGAGGACTGCGCGTTCACCCACGTCGGCATCGGTTACGCGCCGAACGGCCACTACTGGGTGCAGGACTTCGGCGGCTGAGCGTCAGCCTGCGTCCCGGTCAGTCCTCCGACTGGCGGGCCGCTCGCAGCGCAACCGGCGCACCCGCCAGGTCCTCGTCGTTGCAGAGCAGCTTGACCTCGTAGTAGGGAGAGCCGTCCTGGTCGTCGTAGTCGAGGTGGACGGCGATGACGTCGACCGGCTCGCCCAGCCACTCCTCGGCGCGCCGCAACCAGCCGGCCGCCCGTTCGAGGGCGGTCGGCAGGTCGTCGTCGCGGAACTGGACCGGCCGGAAGGGCACGTCGTGGATCTGGTCCTGCGGGTGGTCGGGTCGGGGAAGCTCGGCTGCCAAGCCGGCGTCGTCGAGTCGCAGGCCCACCGGGTTCTCACTCACGTCCCCGAGTCTCGCGGGTCTCCGGACCTCGAACAAGCGCAACGCCGCGAAGGTGCTACGCGACCCAGATCGGCGAGGACCACGCCATCTCGCCGTCCACCTGGAACACCCTCGCGTAGTAGAACGCCGCCGCCGTGGAATCGTCCACCAGGGGCACGTCCAACTCCCGCACACCGAGGCCGAGCAGCGCGCCGACCGCCGGTTGCAGCGCGAGCTCTCCCGGGAGCTCGTCGTCGAGCACCACACCGCCCGCAGCCAGCTTCGCGAGCTCCAACGCCACCGCGCGGCCGCCGCACTCGACGTGCACGACCGTGTCCGGCGGCCCGCAGACGCTCACCTCCACCCCGCCGCGCTGCGCGCCGTACGGCTCGCCGAAGCTGCGCGTCACGTGCTCCCACGCGACCGAGCCCTCGTCCATCGTCACCACCTCGGGGCCGACGAACTCCGGAAGCAGCAGGCGCCCGCCGGCCGTCACCCGCAGCCGGCCGTCCCAGCAGGTGGTGACCCCGGCCTTGCCCCACTCCACCCGCAGGTCGACGCGCAGGTGGTCGAGCGGGAGTTCCGGTTCTCCCCGGACGGTGTGCACGACCTCGCCGTCGCGCAGGATGTCGACCCGGGCCAGCTCGGTGTAGCCGCGGGCGTGCACGGCGAGCGGCCGCGGGCCGGGCCAGGTGACCTCCGAGCCCATGAGGTGCGGGCCCAGCCGCAGGTCGGCGAGCACCCCGCGGGTGGTGGAGGCGCAGGTGCGCCGCGACCACAGCCCGTCGAAGACGTCCTCGCGGGAGAGCGATCGGGCGAGCACCCCGACGTAGCTCGCGCCGTGGCCGTGGTCCGACGACGCGATCAGCCCGAACCTGTGCCCTCGGTTCAGCCCGTCGAGCATGAACGTGCCGTCGGCGGTGCCGTCGGAGTACTGGCGGAAGCAGCTGGCCGACTCGTAGTTGCCGCGACAGGCCTGGAACACCTCGACCAGCCGGCTGTAGCGGGGGTCGTGGTAGTCCCAGTCGTTGTGCACCATGGCCGAGCCCGGGTGGTGCGGGATGGTGATCGCCGGGTACTCGGGGTGCCGCGCCAACTCCTGCCACAGCCCGTCCGGGGTGGTGGTGCCGGCCGCGAACGCGGAGAAGATCGGGGCGCCGCGCTCCACATCGCCGTAGATCACGTTCTGGTGGCCGGTGTCGGCCGAGGTCCACTCGAAGCCGTACAGCGGCACGAACCGGCCGGGCACGTGCAGCAGGTCCGCGATCTTCTGGAGGCTCCACCACTGGTACTCGGTGGAGTTCTCGGCGTGATCGGTGACGGCCCAGAAGTCGTAGGAGTTGACGTCCCAGGCGTAGCGGTAGAAGTCCTCCAGCGAGGGTTCGTCACCGGAGGTGCACCGGCTGACCAGCGAGTGGCGGTGCAGGTCGCCCCAGTACAGGGAGTAGCCCGCCACCTGGTAGCGCTCCTCCGCGTCGCCGGTCACCCACCGGCGGTCCTCCCGCCGTTCGTCGGAGCTGATGACGGCGGCGTGCTCGCCGCCGGTCGCTGCCGGGCCGGCCGACGCGACACGGCCCAGCACCACCTGGCCCGCACCGTGCACCCCGTGCCAGATCACCGCGCCGTGGTGATCGGCGAGGTAGGGGCACTCGCGCCCCCCGAAACCCTCGGTCCAGTCCAGGGCGCGGTCGAGCCGGCCGTCGGCCTGGGTGGTCAGCAACACGCCGCCAGGCGCCTCCGCGAGCGACACCTCTTCGAGCGTGGCGTCGGTGCCGGTGAAGGTGGTCGGGGGCTGCCAGCCGTCCGGACCGAGCACCTGCGCCGCAGCCTCCCAGTAGTAGGTCATGAGCGGCAGCTGGCGGTGCACCCGGTAACCCACCACGAGACCGCCGTCGGACGTGGCCTGCAGCCGGGGCAGCGCCGACGGGACGACGTTCAGCCCCGGCGCGAGCGCGCCCGGCGGCGTCACCAGCTCGTCGCCGGCCACGCACACGACCCGGATGCCGGCGCTCACCTCGGGCAGCAGCTCAGGGGGCACGCTGTCCCCCGGCTCCCGCATGCCGTCGATGTGATCGGTCCGGCGGTCCCGGGGGCGCAGCTTCGTCGGCCCGCTCCCGCCGTGGCCGTGCACCGTGATCACGTCGAAGGCGCACCACAGCCGGCCGTCGGCCGTGGTGGCCAGGCTCGGGTGCAGTGCGTAGTCGGAGCCGCCGGTGAGCCGGCGGAGCACGCCGCCCGTGCTCAGCACGACCGCGTAGCTCCCGCCGTCGTACTCGGACCAGGCGTGGGCCATCCCGTTCGGAGCGGCCGTCAGCGTCGGGTCCCACGCGTTTCCCGCGGCACCCTCGCTCACCCACCGCGGCTGTTCCCAGCGACTTCCCTCGAACCGGCGGGCGAAGATCCCGAAGCCGCCGTCGACCCGGCCCTGCCAGCACACGTGCAGGCTGCCGTCGGGGTGGGCGAGCACCTCCTGGTTGAACGCCGGCCCTTCGGTGCCGCTCACGAGCTCCGGCTCCGTCCACCCGGCGCCGTCGAACCGGCAGGCCCACACCCCGACCACGGAATCGACCGAGCGGCCGAACAGCAGCCACGGCGTGTCGTCGGCGGTGATCGCCGCCGTCGGGCGGAACAGGTCCTCCGGCCCGGTGACCACCGTGGCGGTCGAACCGTCCAGCTCCGCGACGAGCCGGTCCCCGCGGCCGGGAACCCACTCCAGCCAACCGACCAGCACGCGGTCGCCGCGGGCGGCGACGGTGGGCCGGGCGGCGTTGCGGCTCTCCTCCAGCGGCCGGACCACCCCGCGGGCATGGCCTACGAGCCGGGGCGCGCCGTCCAGCACGGCCGCGGCCTTCGCCAGCTGAGCGGGGATCTGCCCGTCGCCCTCGTCCACCCACATGTAGCGCAGCGGGTCCGGGTCGAGCGCGGCGATCGTGTCGGCGATGTCGACACGGTCCTCGACGGCGTGCGCGAGGCGGTGGTTGAACGCCAGCACCAGCTCGAGATCGGCCCGTTGCCGGTCGGTGTACTCGCCCCGGTGATGATCAGCCGTGCAGCCGTGCCCGTGCCCGTGCCCGTGTGCCACCGTTCATTGCCCCTTTCCGCCGTTGCATGAGCATCCAGGACAGCTCACCCGGGCGCGATCCGCCGCGAGGCGTGCGCGGGCACCGGCACCCGCAACGCCTCGACGCGGTGGCGCAGCTCGTCCGGGAACGGGCTGGAGCGCCCGGCCCGGGCGTCGACGTGCACCGCGAGGACCTCCTCGGTGGCCCGCAGCCGCCCGTCGGACCACATCTCGTGCCAGAGCCACAGCAGCTTGGCGGTCACCCCGATCACCGAGGTCCGCACCTCCAGCCGCGCGCCCGGCGGCACCTGGTCGAGGTAGCGGACGTGCGCCTCGACCGTGTACAGCGAGGTGCCGGTGACGGCCGGGTCGATGCCGAGCCCGAAGATCACGGCGTCGGTGGCGTGCCCGAACACGAGCACGTAGTAGGCCTCGGACAGGTGGCCGTTGTAGTCGATCCACTCCGGCCGGACGTCCTCGGTCCAGGTGGCCGGCTCAGCTCCCACCGGGCACCTTCCCGAGCACCCGCAGCACGTCGACGAGCCGGCGGTCGCGCTCGCGCACGAGGTCGGCGATGGTCCGCTCGCCCGCTTCCTCCTCGGTGCCGGCCACGACGCTGTCGCGCAGCTCCTGGGTGAGCTCGGGCGCGTCGAGGCGCGTCCACGGCGAGAGCAGCGACGGCCCGAAATGGTCGAGCATGTGCGCCATGCCGCCCGGGCCGCCGGCCAGGTGGAACGTGAGCATGGGCCCGTGGAACGCCCAGCGCAGGCCGGGCCCGTCGGTGATCGAGGCGTCGATCTGGGCGGGGGTGGCCTCGCCGTTGGCCACCATGTGCAGGGCCTCCCGCCAGAGCGCTTCCTGCAGCCGGTTCGCGATGAAGCCCGGGACCTCCTGGTCCATGACGATCACCGACTTGCCGATGTGCCGGAAGAACTCGGCGGTCCACGTGACGACGTCGGCAGCGGTGCGCTTGCCGCCGACGACCTCGACCAGCGGGATCAGGTACGGCGGGTTGAACGGGTGCGCGACGACGAGCCGGTGCCCGCCCACGGCGTCGACCGCCATCTCGGTCATGCCGTAACCGGACGTCGAAGAGCCGACGACGACGTGCTCCGGCGTGGCCGCGTCGATGTCGGCGAGCAGCCGACGCTTGAGGTCGAGTTGCTCCGGGGCGCTCTCCTGGACGTAGTCGGCGTCGCGGACGGCCTCGGCCAGCTCGCCGGTGACGGTCAGGTTCTCGGTGCTCCCGCCGGGAGAAAGGCCCAGCTCCGTCAGGGCCGGCCAGGCCGCCTCGACCAGGGTCCGAAGCCGCGCCTCGGCGTCCGGAGCCGGGTCCCAGGCGCGCACCCGGAACCCGCGGGCGAGCAAGTAGGCCACCCAGCCGCCACCGATCACCCCGGCGCCGACGCAGGCCACCGTGCGTACCTGGTCAGGCCTCACTCGCACGGTCAGGCGCTCGCAATCCGCAGGATCTCCCGCGCCTCGTCGGGTGTGGCCACCTCGGCGCCCATCGCCTCGATGATCGTGACCGCGTTGGCGACCAGCGCCGCGTTGGTGACCTTGTTGCCGCGGCCGAGGTAGAGGTTGTCCTCCAGCCCCACCCGCACGTGCCCGCCGAGCAGCACGGACTGCGCCACCCACGGCATCTGCATCCGGCCGATCGCGAACGAGGCCCACACCACGCCGGGCGGGATCTGCGCCGCCATGGCCGCCAGCAGGGCCGGCTCGGGCGGAGCGCCGTACGGGATGCCCATGCACAGCTGGTACATGCCGGGCGGGTCGATCAGGCCCTCGTCGACGAGCTTGTTGGCGAACCAGAGGTGCCCGGTGTCGAAGATCTCCAGCTCGGGCCGCACCCCGAGCTCCTGGATCCGCTTGGCCCCGGCGCGGAGCATGTCCGGCGTGCTGACGTAGACCAGGCTGCCCTCGCCGAAGTTCAGGCTGCCGCAGTCCAGCGTGCAGATGTCGGGCAGCAGCTCCTCGACGTGTGCCAGGCGCTCGATCCCGTTGACCAGGTCGGTGCCCTCGGCGAACCCGGACGGGTCGTGGGGGTCCAGGTAGAGGTCACCGCCCATGCCCGCCGTCGTGTTGATCACGACGTCCACGTCGCTCGCCCGCAGCCGCCGCACCACCTCGCGGTACAGCGTGACGTCGCGCGACCCGGCGCCGGTGGCCGGGTCCCGCACGTGCACGTGCACCACGGCCGCCCCCGCCCGGGCGGCCTCGATGCCGGACTCGGCGATCTGCTCCGGGGTGACGGGCACGTGCTCGGACTTCCCGGCGGTGTCCCCGGCACCGGTCAGCGCGCACGTGATGATGACCTTGCGATTCACTCCCCCGACTCCCTTCAGCCGACCGCGGGCGAGTTGCTGAGCAGCCGCTTCGTGTACTCCTGCTTCGGCGAGTCCAGCACCTCGACCACGAACCCCGACTCGACCAGCTCGCCCGAGTTGAGCACCTGCACCCTCGCGGCGATCGAGCGGACGAGGGCCAGGTTGTGCGTGACGAACAGCATGCTGATCCCGCGGGTCTGCCGGAGGTCGTCCAGGAGCGCCACGATCGAGCCCTGTACCGACACGTCCAGCGCCGAGGTGATCTCGTCGCAGACCAGGAGGTCCGGTTCGGCGGCCAGCGCCCTCGCGATCGCCACCCGCTGCCGTTCGCCCCCGGAGAGCCGGTCGGTGCGCAGGTCGAGCACGGTGGAGCCGAGTGCCACCGCGTCCAGGAGCTCCACCACCTTGTCCCGGGCCGCCTTGCCCTTGGCGATGCCGAACAGCTCCATCGGCCGGGCCACGATCTGGGCGATCGTCAAGCGCGGGTTCAGCGACAGGTACGGGTTCTGGAAGATGTACTGGATCCGCTTGCGGTCCTCCACGCTGCGCGCCCGGGAGCCCTTGCCGAGCGTGTGCCCGTCGAACGTCACCTCGCCGGTCCATTCCTTGTGCAGGCCCCCCACAGCGCGCGAGATCGTGGTCTTGCCGCTGCCCGACTCCCCGACCAGCGCCACCACCTCGGCCTTGGCCACGTCGAAGCCGACCCCGTGCACCACTTCTTTGTGGCCGTAGAACACGCGCAGGTCGTCGACGGTGAGGATGATGTCCCGCTGCTTGTTCGGGTCGGTGTCGTGGGTGTTGCCCCGGTTGATGTCCCAGGTGCCGATCTCGCCGACCCGCAGGCACTTCGCCGTGTGGTCCGGGGCGACCGGGACGTCCGGCGGATCGATCTCCCGGCACCGGTCCTGGACGTACTCGCAGCGGTCGTGGAACCGGCAGCCGGCCGGGCGGCGGCCCGGGCCCGGGGTGCTGCCCGGGATGCCGATGAGCGCCCGGGCCTGCGACAGGTGCGGGATGGCGTCCAGCAGCGCGCGGGTGTACGGGTGCGCGGGCTGCGAGAACATCACCTCGCGCGGGCCGAGCTCGATGATCCGCCCGGCGTACATGACGGCGACGCGGTCGGCGATGTTGGCCACCACGGCCAGGTCGTGGGTGACGTACAGCGCCGCCACCTGGTAGCTGCGGCACAGCTCGGCCATCGTGCGCAGCACCATGCCCTGGGTGGTGACGTCCAGGCCGGTGGTCGGCTCGTCCAGGACCAGCACCTTGGGACGGGGCAGGAAGGCCATCGCCAGCGCGACCCGCTGCACCTGCCCCCCGGAGAGCTGGTGAGGGTAACGGGCCAGGAACTCGTCGTCGTCGGGCAGGCCGACCTCGCGGAGCCCGGCCCGGGCGCCGGCGAGGCGCTCCTCCGCCGTGCCGATGTCGTGCAGCTCGAGGAGCTCGACGATCTGCCGGCCGATCCGGATCGCCGGGTTCAGCGCGGCTCCCGGATCCTGCGGCACGTAGGCGATCTTCAGGCCGCGGATCGGACGGACCTGCTCCCAGGACATCGCCAGGATGTCCTGGCCCTCGAACAGGAGGCTGCCGCGCTCGATGAACGCGCCGTGCCGGGCGTACCCCAGGAGCGCGGTGCCGGCCGTGGTCTTGCCGGAGCCGGACTCGCCGACCAACCCCACGACCTCGCCCGGCCGCAGCTCGATGTTGATCTCGTCGACGACGTCGAGGCCGCGCCCGGTGAGCGCGACCCGCAGGTCGGAGAGGGTGGCGCCGGCTTCGGAGGCCTTGTCGAGAATGGTCATCAGTCACCCCGCCCCGCGAGCTGCGCGATCCCGTCGGCCATCAGGTTGGTGCCGACGGTGAAGATGCCGATCACGATCACCGGCGCCAGCACTCCCCACGGCTGCACCAGCAGTGCCAGCCGGTTCTCATTGATCATCTGCCCCCAGTCGGCCGCGCCCGGGTTGGCGGCGAAGCCGAGGAAGCCGATGCCGGCCACCATGCCGATCGAGTAGGTGAGCCGCAGGCCGGCCTCGGCCAGCAGCGGTGCGTTCATGTTCGGCAGCACCTCGGCCATGATCACCCGCAGCCGGCTCTCCCCGAGCGCCTCGGCGGAGTGGACGAAGTCGCGGGACACGATGCCCAGCGCCACGCCTCGGGCCACCCGTGCCACGCGCGGGGCGTGCGAGAAGCCGACCAGCAGCACGATCATCCACGCCGCCGGCTGGTCGACCGCGGTGAGCACGAGCAGCGCCAGCAGGATCTGCGGGAAGGCGAGCGCGACGTCGTTCAGCCGCATGATCGTCTCGTCGAGCCAGCCGCCCGCGTACGCGGCCACCACGCCGATGACGATCCCCAGCACCATGCCGAGCGCGGTGGCCAGCACCGAGATCATCAGGATCGAACCGCCACCGGCCAGCACCCGGCTCCACACGTCCTGGCCGAGGTAGTCGGTGCCCAGCCAGGAGCCCTCCATCGTGAAGGGCTTGCCGACGATCTCGCTCTCGCTGTACGGGGCGAGCCACGGGCCGATGATCGCGAACACCGCGATCACGACGGTGATCACGAGGCCGGTGACCAGCCGGCGTTGCCGGCCGATCCGCCGCGTCGTGGTCATGACATCCACGAGGCTCATGACGTGATCGCCGTCCTCGCTCGGGGGGTGAACAGGATGGACAGGACGTCGGCGAGCAGGTTGACCCCCACGTACACCGCGGCGATCACCATGGCCAGCACCTGCACCATCGGGAAGTCGGAGTTGCGCACGGAGTCGACGAGGCTCGCCCCGATCCCGGGGTAGGAGAACAGGTACTCCACGATCACCACGCCGCCGGCCAGCCACGCGAGCTGGAGCGCGATCACCTGGATGCCCGGGACGATCGCGTTGAGCAGGGCGTGCTTGCGCATGACGATGCGCTCGGGCACGCCCTTGAGCCGGGCCAGCTCCACGTAGTCGGAGTCGAGAACTTCCAGGAGGCTCGAGCGGACGATCCGGGCCACGTACGGCGCCACCGCGATCACCAGGGTGAGCACCGGCAGGATCATCGACCCCGGGGCGAACCACGGCGGCGCGCCGCCCCCGGCGATCGTGACGGCGGGCAGCAGGTGCAGCACCGTGGTGGAGAAGAGCGCCACCAGCAGGATGCCCACCACGAACTCGGGCAGCCCGGCCAAGGTGATCATGATGATCTGGATGACGCCGTCGGCGCGCTTGCCGCGGTTGTTGGCCGAGATCATCGCGACGCCGAAGGCGACCGGGATCATGACGACGGCCGAGATGAGCACCAGGACCGCGGTGTTGACGATCCGGTCGCCGACCAGCTCGCCGACCGGGAGGCCGTTGGCGATCGAGTTGCCGAGGTTGCCGGTGAGCAGCCCGCCCAGCCACTCGAAGTACCGGGCGATCACCGGCTGGTCCAGGTGGAGCTCGGCCTGGAGTGCGGCCACCCGCTCCGGGCTGCTGCCGTAGTCCTTGCCGAGGATCGCGCGCACCGGGTCGCCCAGCGCGGCGGTGGCGAAGAAGACCAGCACGGAGCACAGCCACAGCGTCAGCACGGCCAGGCCGAGCCGGCGGGCGAACCACTTCAGCCAGGCGGAGCCGGCCCGGCGGGGCGGGGCGGTCGCCGGGGTCTCGGTCGCCTCTTCGGTCGTGACGAGGTCGGTCATGGCTGCATCTCCGTCATGGCTGCGTCACTCATGGCTGCCTCACGAAGGACACGCGGGAGAACCGGAAGTTCGAGCACGGCAGGTACCGGTGCGGTTCGAGGCCCTGCACCAGGTTGGAGTACGCGTCGAGCTGGCGCTTGAAGCCCCAGATGATGAAACCTCCGGTGTTGTACTCGATCTCCTGCGCGTCGTGCATGAACTGCGCGCGCCGCGCCGGGTCCGGCTCGCGCTTGGCCTGCTCGATCAGCGCGGTGAACGTCGGGTCCTCGAAGTGGGTCTCGTTGTAGGTGGCGCCCTTCACCGACGACGTGGCCACCTGCGGGATGTAGTTGCGGGTGTTCCAGAAGTCCTGGGCGAAATTCCAGGACAGGTAGCGGTCGCCGTAGAAGACGTTGGCGTCGGCCTTGTTCAGGCGCACCGTCACCCCGGCCCGCCGGGCCTGCTCGACGAACAGGTTGGCCGACTCCACCGCGCCGGCCCCCACGGCGCTGGAGGTGATCAGCTCGACGTCGAGGTTCTCCTGCCCGGCCTGGCGCAGCAGCGACTTCGCCTGGTCGATGTCCTGCATGCGCTGCGGCAGGTCGCTCGCGTAGGCCGGATCGAACGGGGCGTACAGGTCGTTGCCGAGGATGCCGAACCCGTTGAGCGCCTGGTCGATCATCTGCTGCCGGTCGACGATGAGCCGCAGCGCCTGCCGCACCCGCACGTCGGAGAACGGCGCGACGTCGACGCGCATCGTGAACGGCACCCAGGCGCCGGTCTCGGAGACCAGCGGCGACGCACCCTGCTGCTCGATCGTGCCGGCCAGGTAGTTGGGCAGGTTGTCGATGCTCTGCACCTGGCCCGCGAGCAGCGCGTTGACCTTGGCCGCGTCGTCGGCGAAGTCGTAGATGAACAGCTCGTCGACCCACGCCGGGCCGTCCCAGTAGTTCTCGTGCCGCACGAACTGGGAGAGCTGGCCGGGCACGAAGTGCTTGTAGGCGAACGGCCCGGTGCCGACCGGCCGGGAGACGTCGAAGTCGGTGGGGATGATCCCGACGGTGTACTCGGCGAGCAGCTGGTCGAGCACCGCGTACGGGGAGTTGAGCTGCAGCACGATCGTGCGGGGGTCGACGACCGTGGAGTTGTTCAGCTCGAGGACGGTGGCGAGCTCGGTGCCACCCGAACCCGTGTTGTTCGGGTCGGTGACCGTCGCCAGGCTGTACATGACGTCCTCGGCGGTGAGGGTCTTGCCGTGGTGGAACTCCACGCCGTCGCGGAGCCGGACCGTCCACTGCGTGTTGTCGGCGTTCGGGGTGACCGACTCGGCGACCGACGGCTCGATCTCGTAGTTCGGGTTCCACCGCAGGAGCGGCTCGTAGAGCTGCAGGCAGCGACTGATGTCCGGGTTGGTGACCGGGAAGTACGGCTCGAGGGTGTCCTTCAGCCCGCCGCCGGTGGCGCCGTGGCTGTACACCCCGCCGCGGACGGGCGGTGTGCCCGGATCCGGCCGGCGTGGCACCGCACTGCAACCGGGCAGGCCGACCAGGGCGGCGCCGGTGAGCAGGCCGTACTTCAGCACATCCCGACGGGACGGGGATCCCAGATGTGGTGGTGGCTGTCGCATGATGCGAACCCCCTCGGAGTAATGTGAACGTAGTCACACCGAGGTGGACCGTCAATGCAGGTGATGGGGATGTTGCGTCATGGCAACACGTGAGCCTGCGGCGTCCGTGCGGATCCAGTCGGTAGACCGTGCTGTGGATCTTCTCCTGGCTGTGGCCGCCGCGCAGCCCGAAGCGGCCACCGCCCCCGCTCTGGCGCGGACGTGCGGGCTCAACCGGGCCACGGCATGGCGGCTGCTGAAGACCCTGCAGGTGCGCGGGCTGGTGACCGTCGACGAGCCGACCGGGCGGTACTCGATCGGGCTCACCACGATGGAGCTCGGCAACGCCGCCGGGCCGGACGCGCTGATCGCGGCCGCCCGCCCGGTCCTGCAGCGGATGTGCGAGCAGACCGGGGAGACCGCGTCACTGGCCGTGCCCGGCATGGGCGGGCTCACCTACCTCGACGAGGTCACGCCCACCGCCGTGCTCACCGCGAGCTGGCTGGGCCGCTCGGTGCCGCTGCACGCGACGTCGACCGGCAAGGCACTGCTCGCGTTCCTGCCCGCCGGAGAGGTGAACCGGGTGCTGGCCGGACGGCTGACCCGGTTCACCGACACCACCATCACCGATGCCGACGTCCTGGCCGTCGAGCTCGCCACCACCCGGGCCCGCGGCTACGGCGTGTGCCCCGGGGAGCTGGAGTCGTCGCTGTACGGGGTGTCGGCGCCGGTGCTCGACCGCAACCTCCGCCCGCTCGCGGTGCTCTCCATCTGGGGCCCGCAGGACCGGGTCACCCCGGAGCGGTTCGCGGAGCTGGGCGAGGTGGCGGTCCGTGCAGCGGCGGCGATCGGAGCGGCCCGACCGGGAGCGTCGGTCGCATGAGGACCGGTCCGCGCGCCGCGTGAGGTCGTCGCAGGGCCCCTGGACTGTGCGAAGACCTCAGTCGGCGCGCGAAGCCCGGCGGAGGCGCGGGAGGGCCGCCGCCCGCGAGCCGGCCTGGGCGACGGCTGCCGCCACTCGAGTGCGCCGCGTCTGCGGCCGCACGGCCCGGGCGATCGACTCCAGCGCCGCCCGCCGGGCCGACGGGGACAGCGCGGCGAAGCCCGCCGCCGCGACCGGTTCGGCATCGAGCGCGGCGCGCAGGTCGTCCGGCACGATCCCGTCCTGGGCGTCGGCGAGCGCCGACCACGTGCCGGTCCGCTTCGCCAGGTCGACCGCGGCCTGCCCCGCCGGTGTCATCCGGCCCTGCGCGGTGAGCTGTTCCACCAGCTCACGGTTGATCTTGCTCCAAGCGGCGGTCGGTCGCCGCGGACTGAAGCGCTGCCGCCACGAGGAGTCGTCGTGGCGCCGGGCCAGGCTGTCGATCCAGCCGAAGCAGAGCGCCTCCTCGATCGCCTCCCGATGACCGATGCCCGGCCGGCCACTGCGGGCGTGCGGGATGACGAGCCACACCTCCGCCGCCGACGCCGCATGGGCCTCCAGCCACTCCCGCCACTGCTCGCGCGTGGCCGTCTCCACGACGTCACTCATGACGGCGACGCTGCCACATGCGCGCGGCCGGCGAGGATCTCGAGGTAGTGCGGGTTGTGCATCACGCCGAGCACGTTCCCGAACGGATCGACCACCGATGCCGTGGTGAAGCCGGAGCCGTCGCCGTGCTCGGTGATCGGCTGGTACTCGGTGGCCCCCATCGCGAGCAGCCGGTCGACGGTGCCCCGCAGGTCGTCCACGTGCCAGTGGACGACCGCGCCGCCGGGCGCCCCGGACGCACCGGCCGGGGCGTACCGGCGGTCGATGAAGCCGATCTCGTCCTCGTCGTCGCCGATGCGGAACTCGACGTACGCGGGCGCGGCAGGGGCGGGCGGGTAGGCGTAGTAGGCCTCGACGCCGAAGAGCTCGGCGTACCAGTCGCGGGCAGCGGCGAGGTCGTCGGCGTAGAAGTTCAGGGTGGCGAATCCACGGAACATCGGTTCACTCCTCGTGCTGGACCGGAATGGATGTGACTGCCGATTCAAGTTAGCTGGTCACACTGTGACCAGTCAACATAAATCACTGGTAACATCGACACCGTGAGTCGACCCGACGCCCGAGCGCCCGCCCCGGCACCCCTCGACCTCGTCCAGGACCTGGTCAACACCTGGTTCGGGCGTCTCTCGGGCGGCGGCGACGAGGGCCTGCAGTCCCCCGCCGACCTCGCCCGCTGGTGCCGTGAGCACGGCACCCCCGTCGCCGACCACGCCGTCACAGCGGCCGATGTCGACCTCGCCCGCACCGTCCGCGAGGGCATGCGCGCCGCACTGGCCCGCCACAACGACGCCGCAGAACCCGCCGACGCCGCCGCGCTCGACCAGCTCGAGAAGGCCGGGAAGGGGCTCGGGCTACACGTCTCCTTCGTCTCCGCGGAGCCGGGCCTGCAGCCGCAGGACGAACCGCCCGTGCGCCGACTGATGGCAACGCTGCTGGCCGCCGCCGTCCCCGCCGCCCGCGACCGGACCTGGCATCGGCTGAAGGTGTGCCGCGAGCCGCGCTGCCGAGCCGCCTTCTACGACGTCTCACGCAACGGCTCCGGCGTGTGGTGCTCGATGAGCGCCTGCGGAGCCGCCGCCAAGCAGCGCGCGTTCGTCGAACGCCGCCGCGCCCGCAACGCCGCGCGCCGCGCGGCGGTCTCGTAAGCACTACAGGGGCAGGTGGGCCGCGCAAGCCCTCGCTCGGGCACGCCACCCCGCCTGATGATCATCGGTTGGGCGCACGGCCGGCCGGATGTGGACGTCCACGCACCGAGTCGCTGATCACTCCCGCCCAGGACTGGGGGAACAGCGACGACGTCCCGCAACCACCACCAGTTCCGGTGATCACGAGCCGGTCGGTCCGCAGGACCTGCTCGGCCGGTGACCGCGACCCGCGCCGAACCCGGCCACAGGCAAGATCACGAAGTTGGCGTGAGGTACCCACTCAGAGGGCAGAGTGCAAGGGGCCGATCACCGGATCCCACTCCGCCGTCTCGCTGGAGGTGATCACCCCGCTGATGGTGAACGGATCCTCCTCGATCAAGGCGCCCACCTCGGCCTTGTCGGCCGCGCGGAAGATCAGCAGACCCCCGGGCGCCTCGCCGGGGCCGAACGGGCCGGACAGCAGCAGGTGGCCCCGGTCGGCGAGCCCGCGCAGGTACTCCCGGTGCTCCGGGCGCACCCGGTCGCGCGTGGCCACGTCATCGGAGTACCGGTAGGTGACGGCGTAGATCGTCATGAGTCCCATCATGGTGAGAGGGAACGCGATCGCCTAGTACTGCGGCCGGGTTTGTGATCGGCGCTGTCACCGGATCCGTCTCGTGGTGGTCGCGCATGATCCGTGGTTTCGGGCGCTCATGGTCGTGGCGGCAGCCGTGGACAACCGATACTTCGGATCATGCCGCCGGCCGGTGAGCGGCTGGCTGTGGTGCGGCTGATGTCACGCCACCGCCGATCATGCCCGGACGGCAACCGGTCGCGCCCCCGCACACGGACATCACGATCACATCCGGAGAGCTAGAGGCATCTGTCCGACACGTCCCCCGTATGACGAGCTGACCCGAAGGTCGTGCCGTCCCGCCCCCGCGGCCGGCGCAGCACCGCGAACGCGATCGTGCCGGCCGTGGTGACGGCGGCCAGCACGAGGAACGCCGCCGGGTAGCCGTTCGTGCCGTCGGCGATCGCGGTGACGAGCAGCGGGCCCACCACCAGCCCGATCGAGACGAACCCCGCCGACCAACCCATGATCGTGCCGAAGGAGCCGACGCCGAAGTAGTCGGTGCGCAGTGCGGTCATCACCGGCCCGCGCAGGCCCCATGCGATGCCGTGCACGATCGCCGCCGCCACGACGAGCCCGACGTCGGACACCGTCGCGAGCGCGACCAGCACGCCCGTCTGCACGACCATGCAGCCGACCGCGAGCATGCGCTTGTCGACCTTGTCGCCGATGACGCCGGTGACGATCTGGCCGAGCAACTGCGCCATGGACATCGCCGCGACCGTGAGACCGGCGGTCGCGAGGGAGATGCCGTGGTGGTGCGTCATCAGCGGCACCAGGTGCAGGTTCACGGCGCTGACCGCCACCAGCGCCAACCCGTGCCCCGCGACGAGCAGCCAGAACGCGGCCGTCCGCAGGGCGCTGCCCAGGTCGTGGTCCCCCGGCGGAGCGGGCGCGCTGGTGAGCGCCGGCTTGCCGTACCGGCGCGGACGCCGATCCGCGGGGAGGGCCGAGCTCGCCACCATGCCCACGACCAGGATCACCAGCGCGACACCGAAGAACGTGGCGCGCCAGCCGATGCCGTCAAGCGCCCACGTCACGAGCGGGACGGCCAGCCCGCCGACCGCGATCCCGGTCGGCAGCAGCCCCAACGCGAGCGTGCGGCGCTCGGTCATCGTCTGCACCACCGCCACCGTCAGCGGGGTGATGCCCGCGGCCGAGCACCCCAACGCGACCACCACGATGGCGCCGACGAAGTGCACGGCGTCGGTCACCCCGCCGGCCAGCGCGAAGCCGGCCGCCGTGATGGCGGTTCCCGTCCGCGCCATCGCCCGCGCACCCACGCGGTCACAGCACCATCCGGTGAACGGCGAGAGGAAGCCGTTGCCCAGCTGGACGATCGCGTAGCCGAGCGCGATCACCCCCGGCGACCAGCCCGTGTCGGCGGTGATCGCCACGAGGTAGGCGCCGAAAGCGCTCAGTATCAGGCCGTTCTGCAGGGTGAGCAGGACCGATCCGCCCACCACCACCCACCAACCACTCCGGGCAGGCGGTGTCACGGGGCAGCCGGCGCCGATACGTCCCTGGGTTCGGTCTCGAACTGCCGGCTCGCCCAGCGCAGGTCGGCCTTGCCCGTGTTGAGCCGTTGCACCTCGGGCACCACGACGATCCGGCGCGGCTTCTTGTAGCCCGCCAGCCGGTCGCCGACGAACGCGGCGAGCTCGTCCGGATCGGCGCCGGTGCCGCGCTCCAACGACACCACCGCGGCGACGGCGTTGCCCCAGCGCGGGTCGGGGACGCCGAGCACCACGGCGTCGCGCACGGCCGGGTGGGTGCGCAGCACGTGCTCCACCTCGTCGGTGAACACCTTCTCGCCACCGGTGTTGATCACGGAGCTGCCCCGGCCGAGGAGGCGCAGCCTCCCGTCGGTCTCGAGGGTGGCCAGGTCGCCGGGCATCGTGTACCGCACGCCGTCGATGTCGCGGAAGGCTCCCGCGGTCTTCTCCGGGTCGCCCTCGTAGCCCGCCTCGGGCACCACGGGCGCGGCCAGCGTGCCGATCACGCCCGAACCCGGCACCACGTCGTGCCCGTCGTCGTCGAGCAGGCGGGCCCCGGGCATCAGCTCGAACGTGCCGGCCTCGTCGTCGATCGACGCGCGGGTGACCTCGGACCGCGCGTACACCCCGCCCTCCGCCGACGCGATGGTGTCCAGCAGGGTGACGTCGGCGTGGGCGAGCAGCCTGCGCTTGACGCCAGGGCTCCAGACCGTGCCGATGCTGCGGATCCGGCGCAGGGAGTCGATCCCGAGCGGACGCCCCTCGGCGGCCGCCTCGTCGAGGGCGTCGAGCATGCGCAGCCCGAACGCGTCCCCCACGATCACCAGGTCGGTGACGCCGTGCCGCGCGATCGCCGCCAGAAGGCCGGCCCCCGTGACGCCCCGGCCGGCGAGCAGCACCACCGGCGCGCCGACGGACAGCGCGCCGAGCGCGGAGTACAGGCCGGTGCCGTGCATCAGCGGCGATGCGGGCAGCTGCACCATGCCGCGCGGGCCGTGCGGGTCGATGTCGAGCGCCTGGTGCAGCGCCTCGATCCCGTCGCGGTCCTCCAGCCCGAGCGTCGCGAACCCGCCGGAGCGCACCGCCCGCAGCCGCTCGGCGTGGCTCCCGAGTACGGCTTTCGGGTGGCCGGTGGTGCCGCCGGTGAACAGCCGCCACTCGGTGTCCCCGCGCGGGCGCCGCGCGCACCGGTCGGCGGCCGCGACCTCGGCTCCGAACCCGCCCGACGCATCGATCCGGACCAGCAGGTCGCACTGCGGCAGGGGTTCGGCCGCCTCGGCCACGACGTCGGCGAGGTCGTCGTCGACGATCACGGCGCGGGCTCCGGAGATCTCCAGCAGGTACCGCACCTCGGCGGCCCGGTACCGGTAGTTGACGTTCACCGGCGCGGCCATCAGCTTGAACAGCGCGTGCAGCGCGACCACGTACTCCGGCGAGTTCCGCGCGTCCAGCCCCACCTTGTCGCCCGCGCCCACACCGTGCGCGGCCAGGTACCCGGCCAGCCGGTCGGCCTGCTCGTCGAGCTGCGCCCAGGTGAGCAGCCGCTCCCCTGCGGCCACCGCCACCCGGTCCGGCACCAGGTCGGCGATGTGCTCGAAGTGCGAGGCGAAGTTGTCCGCCAGCCGGCTCGTCATTTCCCGGCCTTCTCCAGGCCGAACAACCGCGCCGCGTTGTGCAGCATGATGTCGGGTTTCACGCTGTCGCGGATCTCGGTCTTCTCCAGGTCGGCCATCCACCGCTCCGGGGTGAACAACGGGAAGTCCGTACCGAACATCACCTTCTTGCGCAGCAGCGTGTTCGCGTACTGCACCAGCTGCGGCGGGAAGTACTTGGGCGACCAGCCCGACAGCTCGATGTGGACCTGCGCCTTGTGCGTGGCCACCGCCAGTGCCTCGTCCTGCCAGGGGAACGACGGGTGGGCCATGATGATCGGCATGTCCGGGAAGTCGACGGCCACGTCGTCGAGGTGGAGCGGGTTGGAGTACTTGAGCCGCACTCCCCCGCCGCCCTTCGTGCCGGCGCCGACGCCGTTCTGCCCGGTGTGGAACAGCGCCGGCAGCCCGTGCTCGGCGAGCACCTCGTAGATCGGGAACACGACCGGGTCGTTCGGGTAGACCTCCTGGACGCTCGGGTGGAACTTGAAGCCGCGGAACCCGTAGCTCTCGATGAGCCGCCGGGCGATCTTCGCCCCGGCCTTGCCGCGCGCGGGGTGGACGCTGGCGAACGGGATGATCACGTCCGGGTGCTCGGCGGCGATCTCGCCGATCTCCTCGTTGGTGGGGGCGTGCTCGGCCCGGTCGCCGAGCGAGTCGACGGTGAAGGCCACCGCCGCCATGCGCCGCTCCCGGTAGAACGCCGCGAGCTGGTGCAGGTCCATGCCGAGCACGTCGGACTTGAAGTGCTCCTTCATCTGTGCCATGCGCGTCGCGCCGGCTTCGGATTGCGCAGCCTGCGTGGAGAAGTGCACGTGGGTGTGCACGTCGATGGCGACGAGGTCGGCCGCGAGCAACTCGGGCGGGTTCGCGCCGGTCATCGGCTCGCCCCGACGGTCGCCCGGCCGCGGTCGATCACCACGGTGCCGTCGTCGGTGCGGGTGCGGTGCAGGATCTGCCCGCCGCCCTCGTCCCAGATGTCCACGCTCAGGGCCTGCCCCGGCGTGACGGTGGCGCTGAACCGCCCGTACATGCCGGTGAGGCGCGCCGGGTCGCCGCCCGCGACCTCGTGCAGCAGCGCCCGGCCGGTGACGCCGTAGGTGCAGAGCCCGTGCAGGATCGGCTTGCCGAACCCGGCCCGTGCCGCGAACTCCGGGTCGGAGTGCAGCGGGTTGCGGTCGCCGGAGAGCCGGTAGAGCAGCGCCTGTTCGGGGCGGGTCTCGTAACGCACGCTGTGGTCGGGCGCGCGGTCCGGCGCGGCCCACTCGTCCCGCGGGCCGCGGTCGCCCCCGAAGCCGCCCTCGCCCCGGATGAACAGGGCGCTGCGGTTGGTGGCCAGCGGATCCCCGCTCGGGAGCACCGCCGTGGACTCGGTGACGACGAGGGCGCCCTTGCCCTTGTCGTACACGCCCGCCACCCGGGCCGTCGCCGTGACCGTGCCCTCGACCGGCACCGGGCGGTGCAGGGTGATCTCCTGCTCGGCGTGCACGAGCATCGCCGGGTCGAACCTGCCGAACGAGGGCGGCGGCGCCTGCGACAGCAGCACCGCGAACGTCGGCAGCACCTGCTGGGGCACCCCGTCGCTGTTCTCGGTGGTGAACGCCAGCTCCTGCGTGGGCTCGCCGAGCCCGGCCCCCACACCCACCGCGTACAGCAGGGCGTCGGTGGAGGTCCAGGTCCGCGTGCGCGGCTCTCCTTCGCGGCCGACGGCTCCGGGATCGACGGGCATCAGACTCCTTCCTGATCGAGGATCGGGTGGTGGCAGGCGGCGAACCGTCCTGGCTTGACTTCACGCATCTCGGGCACCTCGGCGGCGCACTCCTCGGTGGCCCGCGGGCAACGAGTGCGGAAGCGGCACCCGCTGGGTGGGTTGATCGGTGAGGGCATCTCGCCGCGGCCCCGATCGGCCTTCTCGATGTCGGCACCGGTGACCGTCTCCATCGACGGGATGGACGACACGAGCAGTCGCGTGTACGGGTGCACCGGGTCGTCGAACAGCGCCTCGGTGCCACCCAGCTCGCAGATCCGGCCGAGGTACATCACGGCGACCCGGTCGCTGATGTTGCGGACCACCCCGAGGTCGTGGGCGATGAACAGCAACGTCAGCCCGTAGCGGCGCTTCATGTCCTCGAGGAGGTTGAGGATCTGCGCCTGCACCGACACGTCCAGCGCCGACACCGGCTCGTCGCAGATCAACACCTCCGGGTCGAGCACCAGCGCCCGGGCGATCGACACGCGCTGGCACTGCCCGCCGGAGAACTGGTGCGGGCGCCGGTCGGCCACCTGGTCCGGGTCGAGCCCGACCGCTGCGAGCACCTCGGGCACGACCCGGGCACGGTCGGCGGCACGGCCCCACACCACGAGCGGGTCGCCGACGATGTCGGGGATCCGCCGGCGCGGGTTGAGCGACGAGATGGGGTCCTGGAAGATCATCTGCAGCTTGGGGCGCAGCTCGCGCAGCTCGCGGTGCGTGAGCGTCGTGAGATCGCGGCCCTCGAACACCACCGACCCGCCGGTCGGCTTCGGCAGCTGCATGATCGCCCGGCCGGTGGTCGACTTGCCGCAGCCGGACTCGCCGACCAGGCCGAGCGTCTCTCCCCTGCGGACCTCGAGGCTGATCCCGGAGACGGCGTGCACGGTCTGCCCGCCGCCGGCCGGGAACTCGACCACCAGGTCCTCCAGCCGGAGGACGACGTCGCTGTCCCGCCCGGCGGGTGCGTCCGGTGCCCGGGCGTCGGCACTGCGCTCCGTGCGCGCCGCCGTCATCGGTCGAGCCACGTCGTCGCGAAGAACATGTCCCTCGTCAGGTAGCGCACGACGCCCTTCACCTCCGGTTTGGCCACGGTCGAGAGGTAGCCACGGCTGTAGTAGGCGACCGCGATGTCCCGGTTGGTCAGCAGCCCGACCTGCTGGTACGCCCTGGTGCGCTCGGCCTCGTCGGTGGTGGCGGCGGCCCGGTCGAGCAACGCGTCGACCTCCGGGTTGGAGTAGCCGCCGTAGTTGGCGTTGCCGCCCGTGCGCAGCAGGTTGACGACGCCGGGATAGGGAACGTCGGTCGGGCCGCCGACCCAGCCGGCGATCTGGAAGTCCTGGCTCTGCACCACGCTGGAGGAGTACTGGGCGAGATCGAAGAACTGCGGCTGGAGCGTGATGCCGATCTCGGCCATCTGCGCCTGCAGGAACTCGGCGAACTGCACGCGGTTGGGCGCGTTCGTCGTCTTGTACTGCACGGTGGCGCTGCCGCCGCCGGCCACGAACTCCTGCACGAGCCGGCGTGCCTGCTCCGGGTCGTAGGCCGGCCACGCCGCCTCGGCCTCGGGCGTCGAGTACCCGCTGTCGGCGCCGAACCAGTTCGCCGCCCGCGCCATCTGCCCGCGGAACTGCGTGGCCGCCAGCGCGTCCAGGTTGATCCCCCGCACGACGGCCTCACGCATGCGCCGGTCGTCGAACGGGGCCCGCTCGTGGTTGAAGTAGATGTACTCGGCGCCGTTCCCCGGGCCGTAGTACACCTTGAGGTTCGCGTTCTGCATCCCGCGCAGCAGCTCGGTGTGGTACCCGCCGAAGATCAGGTCGACGTCGCCGTTCTCGATCGACGCGTAGCGCGTCTCGGTGTCGGGCAGCGGCCGGAACTCGAGGCCGTCGAGGTAGGGCATGCCCTCCTGCCAGTAGCTCGGGTTGCGGGTCAGCACCATGCGGGAGTCGCGCACCCACTCCGTCAGCACGAACGGACCCGCCCCGACGGGGTGGGTGCCGATCTCGTCGCCGTAGCGCGCCAGCGCGGCGGGCGAGACGATCGTGCCCAGGTTGCCGGCGGTGAAGTTCAGCGCGAACGACGACGGGAACGACCCGAAGGGCTCGGTGAGCGTGAACTCCGCCGTCAGCGGGTCGACCGCGCGCATCGAGGCCACCCGCTGCGCGTAGAGGTGGCCGGGTGAGGACGCCTTGTCGATGTGCCGCTGCACGTTGGTGATCACGGCCTGGGCGTCCAGCGGCGTCCCGTCGGAGAACACGACGCCGTCGCGCAGACCGATGCGCCAGGTCAGACCGCCGTCGGAGGTCTGCATCGACTCGGCCAGGTACGGCTGCGGCTCGCCGTTCTCGTCGAGCTTCAGCAGCGAGTCGTAGACGGCCAGCGCGGCCTGGTTCGTGTTCTGCGCGGTGGGGTCGAACGAGATCGCCTCCCGGTCGGTGCCCATCTTCAGCGTTCCGCCCCGACGCGGCGTCCCTTCGGCGGGGAGGTCACCACCGCGGGCGTTGATCGCGCTGATGCCGTCGGTGCCCGCCGGCACCACCGCCCCGGGCGCCACGTTGCTGCCGCACGCCGCGAGCAGCGCGAGGCCGAGCAGCAGCGCGAGCGCGCGCCCGGCTCTGGTGGACGAGCGCCGTTGCTCGTTCGCATTCACGTCAGGATCAGCTCCTCGGTCACGGGGGTACCGGCGGCACTCGTGCCGCGCTCGATGTTGCGGGCCCGGGCTTCCGCCCAGGCCGGGCTGCCCACGGGGAACCAGCACCGGTACCGGTGCCGGGCCGAGCCGGCGTCGCGCAGGGGCGGCTCCTCGGTCAGGCACCTCTCCTGCGCGTACGGGCAGCGCGGGCTGAACGTGCACCCCGCCGGCGGGTCGATCAGGTCCGGTGGGCGGCCGGGGATCACCTGGAGCCGGACGTGGTTCGGTCCCGTGAGCGGCGGCACCGCGTTCATGAGGGCCTCGGTGTAGGGCATCCGCGGCTCGGCGAACAGCGTGGTGGTCGGCGCCGTCTCCACGATCCGGCCCGCGTACATCACCGCGATGCGGTCCGAGCGGCTGCGCACCACCCGCAGGTCGTGCGTGACCAGCAGCATCGCCATCCGCAGCCGCGACTGCAGGTCGGCGAGCAGGTCCAGGATCTGGGCCTGGACCGTGACGTCGAGGGCCGTCGTCGGCTCGTCGGCCAGGAGCAGCCGGGGGTTGCACGACAGCGCGATCGCGATGGTGACGCGCTGCCGCATGCCACCCGAGAGCTCGTGCGGGTACTGGCGCACCCGCCGCTCCGGTTCGGAGAGCCCCACCGCGCGCAGCAGCTCGACGGCCCGGTCCTGCGCCTCCTTGCGCGTGACGCGCTCGTGCGCCGCGATCGTCTCGGTGATCTGCGCGCCGATGCGCTTGACCGGGTTCAGCGACGTCATCGGGTCCTGGAGGATCAGGGCGATCTCCGCACCCCAGAACGCCGACAGCTGCTTGCCCGAGAGCTCGGTGAGCGTCGTGCCGTCGTAGGTGACGGTGCCGCCGACCTCGGTGCCCGGCCCGCCGGAGACGAGCCCCATGAGCCGGCGGGTGAGCACGGTCTTGCCCGAGCCGCTCTCACCGACCACGGCGAGGACCTCACCCTCGTCGACCTGCAGCGAGACGCCGTCGACGGCGTGCACCACCCCTTTCCTGGTGTGGAAGCGCACGACGACGTCCTCGGCGGTCAGGAGCGCGGTCCGTGACGACGGTTCGCTCGCGAGCTCGCTCACAGGTTGCTCTCCTTGACCTCGAACTGCTTGCGGGTGCGCTCCCCGATGTAGTTGATCGACAGCACCGTGAGGAACATGACCGCGGCCGGGAACAGCGAGATGTGCGGGAAGGTGAGCAGCTCGGTGCGGCCGCCGGCGATCATGCCGCCCCAGCTGGGCGTGGGCGGGGGGATGCCGAGCCCGAGGAAGGACAGCGAGCCCTCCACCACGATGAAGACGCCGATCATGATGAAGCCGTAGGCCGCCACCGGCAGGATGACGTTCGGTGCGATCTCGCGCGCGATGATCCGGATCGGGCTGCACCCGTACGCGCGGGCCGCCAGCACGAACTCCCGCTGCGCCACCACCAGGGTGGCCGCGCGGGCCAGGCGGATGAACGTCGGGATCGACAGGATCGCCAACCCGAAGATCAGGTTGCTCAGGCTGGAGCCGAGGATCGCGACGATGGCGATGATGAACACCAGCCCCGGGAACGCCAGCACCACGTCGGTGACCAGCGCCAGCACGCGCTCCGTGCGCCCGCCGAAGTAGCCGGCGAGCATGCCGAGGAAGCCCCCGACGAGCGCGCCGAGCGCGACGGCGCAGATGCCGACCAGGAGCGATGCCCTGGCCCCGTAGATCACGCGGGAGAACGTGTCGCGACCGAGGGTGTCGCCGCCCAGCCAGTGCTGCGGGGTGATCCCCCCGAACACGTTGACGTAGTCGGGCACGGCCGGGTCCCACAGGGGCAGCAGCGGGGCGAACACGGCGGCCAGCACCACGGCGCCGAGCCAGGTCCATGCCACGTACCAGCCGATCGGTGCGCGCTCGGCCCGGCGCACCGGCCCGGGCGTGGACGCCGGGGAGATCGGGGACATCGCGGGTTCAGCCATCTCGACGCACCCTCGGGTCGAGCGCCAGGTACAGCAGGTCGATCAACATGTTGATCACGACGTAGGCGACCGCGACGAACAGCAGCGCGCCCTGCAGGATCATGTAGTCGCGGTTGAACACGGCCTGCACGATGAGCTGCCCGAGACCGGGGATCGCGAAGAGCGTCTCGACGATCACCGTGCCGCCGAGCAGCCGGCCGATGTTCACCCCGGAGAGCGTGATCAGGGAGAACGACGAGGGCCGCAACGCGTGCCGGAAGAGGATCCGCGCAGGGCTGAGCCCCTTCGACCGCGCCATGAGGATGAAGTCCTCCTGCAGCGTGGACACCATGTCCGAGCGCAGCAGCTGCCGGTACACCGCGGCCTCGGCGATCATCAGCGTCAGGCAGGGCAGGACGATCGATCTCAGGTTGGCGAGCGGGTCCTCGAAGAACCCGGTGTAGCCCGTGGCCGGCAGGATGCTCGACACGCCGCCGGCGAAGAGCACGATCAGCACCATGCCGAACACGAAGGTCGGCATCGCGGCCGCGCCGAACCCGATCGTCATCGACGCCCGGTCGACGAACCGGCCCGGCCGGTAGGCCGAGTAGACGGCGAGCGGCACCGCGATGATCAGCGCCAGCAGCTGCGCGACGATCGTGATCTCGAAGGTGACGGGGATGCGCTGGGCGAGCGCCTCGGCCACCGGCTGGCCGGTGCGGAACGAGCGGCCGAGGTCACCGGTGACCACGCCGCCGAGCCAGTCGACGTAGCGCAGGAGCACCGGCCGGTCGAGCTGCAGGTCCACCCGCACCTGCTCCACCTGCTCCGGCGTCGCGTTGTCGCCCGCCACCACGACCGCCGCGTCGCCGGGCAGCAGGTCGACCACCACGAACGACAGGAACGTCACGGCGAGCAGCACGAGCAGGAGGTGCGTCAACCGCTTCCGGATGCGGCGCAGGCCGAACCGTCTCCTGGTGCTGCGCGGCGCGCCGGGACCGGGCTCCACGACCGGAGGCGCCGTATCGACCCCTCCGTCGACCCCGGCGTCGGCCACCGTGTCGGCCACGGCGGGTCAGCTGTCGGCGGCCGGGATGCGGGTGTTGCCGGCGTCGTATCTCTGCACCATCGGATCGGCGTCGGTGCCGAGCAGGCGCCAGTCCTCGCCGTTCTCGAGGATCTTCTCGGCGGAGCGGATGCTGCGGTAGTCGTGGTCGGGATCCACCGCGGGTGCGTCGCCGCCCTCGGCCACGCGCTTCGCGGCCGCGATCAGGAGCCGGCGCATCCGGATGATCGCCTTGTCCGACGTGCCCAGGTGCTCCTGGCTGCGGTCGTAGATCGGGCCCATCGTCTCGGTGACCATGAAGTCCTGGCTGATGAACTCGCGCACACCCGAGTAGGTGGTGGTGCGCTGGTCCTCGCGATCGATCCCGTAGTCGTTCTCGAGCGTGTAGCGCCGCGGGATGATCCCGTTGCGGCCGACCTCGGCCGGGCCGAACTCGAACGGGCTCACCGCGAAGAGGTTGGTGCCGCCGACCTCCGTCAGCCCCTCGTTCACGCGGGTGGCGAAGCTGTAGCGGTAGGTGTTGTGATCGTCCATCGGCACGAAGAGGCCGTGCTGGGTGCTGAAGGGCACCGACGCGATCACCGTGTTGTACGGGAAGCAGTACGCGCTCATCCGCACGTGCGTGTAGCCGGCGGGGGTGGTGCGGACTCCGACGTACTTGAACCCGTACCAGGTGTCCTCGATCTCCAGGCGCGGGGCGCGGTCGTGCTTCCAGAACTTCCACGACATGGCGTTCGTGGGGTAGCCGGGCTTGTCGCTGCCGTCGTCGGGGATGTCGTCGACGCCGTTCCACTGGTGCAGCCAGGAGATGTGGGAGGTGTCCATGTTGCCCTCCATCGCCTGCATCCAGTTGCAGCTGGTGTGCAGCTTGGTGGCGGCCACCTCGTCGGGCTCGAGGGTCTCGGTGCCGAAGTCGCGGAAGGGCCGCATCGAGTCCGGCGGCCCCATGTAGGTCCACACGATCCCACCCGACTCGTGCACCGGGTACGCCCTCGCCCGCACCCGCTCCTTGAACGTGCTGCTGGGCGGCTCACTCGGCATGTCGATACACGCACCATCAGCGTCGAACTGCCACCCGTGGTACGGACACCGCAGCCCACAGGTGCCGTCCGGACCCAGCTCGTTGCGGCCGTAGAAGAGCGACGCCCCGCGGTGCGGACAGTTCTCCTGGATCAGCCCCACCCGACCGTTCCGGTCCCGGAAGGCGACGAGGTCCTCGCCGAGCAACCGCACCCGTGCCGGGTCGCCACCCGGCACCGGCAGCTCACTGACCAGCAGCGCGGGCGTCCAGTAGCGGCGCAGCAGCTGGCCCATCGGAGTACCCGGCCCCACTCGGGTCAGGAACTCGTTGTCCTGTGCAGAGAGCATCGTCGGCCTCTCGGGATGTGGTGGTGTGTCGGGAAATCAGGTGGGAGCCGCTGAGCCGACGCAGCCGGACCAGCGGCGCGACCTGCCGGGTGGGGAGCGCGAGTCTGCGGTGACTGCTGGATCCATGTGCCGGCCCTGGCTTCGGGGATCAGTTATCAGGACCATAGCTAACGAAAACCCAAGGTGACAACCATATTGTTGACAATCTTGGTCATAGCAAATCAACCGGCGCGCGGGCAAGCCTGCGCGACCGTCCGGTCAGGGGCCGCGCGCAGCACGAGCCGGCGGAACCAGCGGTGCCCGGCGTCGTCGTCGTGCCGGGCGTGCCACCAGAGCCGGATCGTGAGCGGCTCGAGCGGGCGCGGACAGGCCAGGATCCGCAGCGGCAGGTGGCGCGAGCACGCCACGGCGAGCCGCTCCTGCATCAGCGCCACCCGGTCGGTCGAGGCCACGAGGTGCGGCACGGCGTGGAAGCTGTCCACCCGCACAGCGACCCGCGGCCGTACCCCGAGCCGCGCGAACTGCCTGCTCACCGGCACGGCCGAGGGGAACGTGGCGTCATCGTGGTACGGCACGACCCAGGCCGCCCTCGTCAGCTCGTCCAGGTCGGCGACCTCCTCGCCGAACCGCGCGTTGTCCGCCGCGACGACGCACACCCACCGATCGCTGAACAGGGGCATCGAGCGCATCTCGGGGATCCGGAACCGGCTGTTCGGCTGCGAGACCACGCAGTCGGCCACCTGGATCGTGTTGCCGATGGTGGCGGCCAGAGCCTGCCGGACCAGCACGATGTTGAGCCGGGCCTCCGTGGCGTTCGCGTTCATCGAGCCGGCGAGCCGCTCCCCCATCACGGCGATCGCGGAGTCGGACATCACGATCTGGAACTCCCGGCGCGTGGTCGCCGGGTCGAACCCGGCGCCCGTGGCGATGAGCCGCTCGACCCCGTCGCACACCGCCTCCACCTGCTCGACGAGCTGGAAGGCGAGCGCGGACAGCTCGTACTTCCCACCGCGCCGGACGAGGAGGTCGTCCCCGAAGTAGCGGCGCAGCCTGGAGAGCGCGGCGCTCGCCGCGGGCTGGGACACGCCCAGCCGCTTCGCCGCGTGCGTCACGTTCCGCTCGCGGAGGAGCTCGCGCAGGGCCACGAGCAGGTTGAGGTCGAGCTGCGTGAGGCGCGACGTTGCGGACTTCACGCACTCATGGAAGCGCACCCGGGCGGGGGCCGCCACCCCTCGCGGATCGGCTTATGCTCGCGGGGGGCACCAGACCGGGAAACGACTCCGATGGAGGAGACATGTGGCTGGTGAGCGGTATCGACGAGGAACACCGGTTTCGCGAGTGGGCCGATGCGGCCGCGTTCTACCGGCAGATCGTCGAGGAGTGGGTGGCTGCGCACGGCGGCGACCGGGCCGGGATCGTCGATGATCTCCGGCTGGGAGACACCCAGCAGATCGAGCTCCCGGCAGAGCACGGCGAGAAGGTGCGGTTCGGGCTGACGTGGGACGCGGGCGGCGGGCGGGTGGATCACTTCGTGGCCTGCTGAGGCCGCCATCACCCATGTCGATAGCCGGGTAGAAACAATCTGTATTTCGTACGGAACACGCGCTTCCGTTAGCTTCGCAGGATGCTGTCCCAGCAGGACAACGACATTCTGACACGCGTTGGTCCCGGCACGCCGATGGGGGAAATACTGCGGCGTTACTGGACTCCCGCCTTGCTCTGCAGCGAGCTCCCGGCGCCCGGTGGCGACCCGGTCCGGGTACGGCTGCTGTCCGAGAACCTGGTGGCTTTCCGGGACCGGAACGGGCGGGTGGGGCTGATCCAGGAGAACTGTCCGCACCGCGGGGCGTCGCTCTTCTACGGCCGCAACGAGCTGGGTCCGGACGGCACCTGTGGGCTGCGGTGTCCGTACCACGGGTGGCAGTTCGACGCTGATGGTGCGTGTATCGACATGCCGAGTGAGCCGCCCAGCAGCACGTTCAAGGAGCGGGTGCGGGCGAGGGCGTACCCGGTGCACGAGTCGGGTGGGATCGTGTGGACCTACATGGGCCCTGCGGACACGATGACCCCGTTCCGCGACTTCGGCACGGAAACCCTCCCGGCCGCAGCACCAGGTGGCCGCGAAGCTGGAGTCGCACTGCAACTGGGTGCAGACGCTCGAGGGCAACGTCGACACCGCGCACATCTCCTGGCTCCACATGTTCAACGACGCATCGGAGATCCCCGACGACGGCACGGACAAGCCCGGATACCCGTCCAACGCGATGACCTGGAAGTTCTGGATCCACGACCGGGCGCCCCGCCTGGAACTGCAGGACACCTGGTACGGGTTCCGCTACGCGGGCGTGCGCACCACGCCGAACGGCCACACGAACGTCCGGATCACCGAGTACATCTTCCCGTACAGCACGATCATCGCCGCCGTTCCCTACAACACCCGCCACCTGATGGTCATCCCCATCGACGACCACAACTGCTGGCGCTACACGTTCAACGTGTCGGTCCATTCGAACCCCCAGGGCTACGGCGGGGCTCCACTGCACGAATTCAGCCCGTTCGAGACGCCCTTCACCCGGCAGGCAGGCGGGATCACGCCGCGCGACTACCTGGCCGAGAACGAATACCAGATCGACCGCGACGTCCAGCTCGAGGAGACCTTCAGCGGGGTGGCCGACTTCGTCAGCCAGGACCTGATGGTCACCGAGTCGATGGGCCCGATCTACGACCGCTCGCAGGAGCGGCTGGGCACCATCGACAAGGCGATCATCAAGATGCGTTCCCTGCTCATCAGGTCGGCCAAGAAGCTGGCCGACGACGGCGCTCCCCCGCCCGCGCTCGCGGGGCCCGGCAACGACTTCACCGTCCTGCGGGGCGCGGACAAGATCCTCGAGGACGGCGAGGACTGGCGCTACCTGGGCACGGACGAGGACCCGGTCGTCCAGGAGGCCGAAGCCGCCCTGCGCCGGGAACCCGCCGCGGGAGATTAGGACATGCCCTCGTCCCGGGCCCTCCGCGCTCTGTGCGCCGTTGCGAGTGCCCTGATCCTCACCGCGTGCGGAGCCGCGGATCCCGGGAGCCGCGGGCAGGCCAAGATCCAGGCCGTCAACGCCTACGGCGGCGACTTCGCGGCCGAGGGCACGCCGAAGGCGGGCGGAACCCTGCGGATCGGGATGGATCGCGCGATCTCGAGCTTCGACCCGACCGTCCAGAACGCCAACCCGGCCGCCTTCGCCGTCTACGACACGTTGATGAGGCTCACCGCGGACGGGACCGTCGAGCCCTACCTGGCGGAGTCCATGGACACGCCCGACGGCGGCAGCACCTGGCGGATGACGCTCCGGCCCGGCGTGACGTTCTCCGACGGGACGGACCTGGACGCCGAGGCCGTGGTCGTCAACGTGCAGCGCCACATCGACAAGCCGGCGACGCCGGCCCGCACCGCCGCGGCGAACATCGCGTCGATGCGGGCGGTGGACCCGCTCACCGTGGAGTTCGTGCTGAAGTCGCCGCTGGGAGCGTTCCCCCACGTGTTCGCCCAGCCGATCTTCGCCGGCAGCCTCGGCATGATCATCTCGCCGGCCGCGCTGCGGGAGTACGGGAACGACATCGGGCTGCATCCGGTCGGGGCCGGTCCGTTCCGGCTCGTCGAGTGGATCCAGGACTCGCGCATGGTGCTGGAACGCAACCCGGCCTACTGGCAACAGGGCAAGCCCTACCTGGACCAGCTCGAGTTCCGGCCGCTCTCGGACACCGAGAGCCGCTACGCGTCGATCCAGAACGGCGACGTCGACATGATCCTGGCCGCCTACAACCTGGAGCTGGTGCGAGCCCTGCAGGACCCGGAGCTCACCGTGTACTACGGGCCGGGCGACAGTGGCGAGCTGCTGTACTTCAACTTCAGCCGCGCTCCGTTCACCGACCGACGGATGCGCGAGGCGGTGGTCCGCGCCCTCGACCTGCGGGCGATGAGCGCAAGCCTCTACAACAACCAGCTCGTCCCGGCGCAGAGCCTGTTCGGGACCGGTAGCCCGTACCACTCGGAGCAGGCGACGCAGGCCTGGCCGCCGGTCGACCAGGAGAAGGCACGGCAGCTCGTGCAGCAGTACGCGGCCGAAGGTGGCAGCACCAGGATCTCGTTGAAGACCACCACCGCCCGGGGGCAGTTCGGCGAGTTCGTGCAGGCGCAGCTCGCGGCGGTCGGGATCTCGGTGGACGTGCAGCTCTACGACCTCGCCCAGTACTCCGCCGAGGTGGTGCAGAGCGGCGACTTCGACCTCACCACGACGGTGAGCTCCTTCGACACGCCCTACCCCCCGGTGGAACGGCTGCTCAGCACCGGCGGCACCGCGAACTACGGCAAGTACTCCAACCCGGCGGTGGACGCGCTGCTCGCCACGGCGGCGAGCACCAGCGACGCGTCCGAGCGCGCCGCCGCCTACCAGCAGGTGGAGCTGACGGTGAACCAGGATCTGGCGGTCTGCTGGCTCAGCCGGGCGTACCTCGCCACCATCACGCGCACCGGGGTGAAGGGAGTGGACCGGTACCCGTCCCGGGAGATGTTCTACGCCACCTTGTGGCGCGACGACGAGCGATAGCCGGAAGGATCGACGCCATGGCCTCGACCTTCGCCGTCATCTACACCTACACCGACGACACCGCCCGATGGCGGCGCAGCTCAACGGTCGGTAGCCCGCGCCGGCGACGGTCCGGAACTACGCCTTCCCCAGCCCACCGCGCTTGACGAGCTGGGCGGCGATGACGTTGCGCTGGATCTCGTTCGTGCCCTCACCGACGATCATGAGCGGCGCGTCGCGGAAGTAGCGCTCGACGTCGTACTCGGTGGAGTAGCCGTACCCGCCGTGGATGCGCACGGCGTTCAGCGCCACCTCCATCGCGACCTCGGAGGCGAACAGCTTGGCCATGCCGGCCTCCATGTCGCTGCGCTCGCCCGCGTCGAACCGCTGCGCCGCGTGCAGGATCAGCTGCCGGGCGGCGGTGATCTTGGTGCCCATGTCGGCGAGGTAGTTGCCGATGGACTGGTGCTTCCAGATCGGCTTGCCGAAGCTCTCCCGCTCCTGGGCATAGCGCAACGCGTCGTCGAACGCCGCCTGCGCCACCCCGAGCGCGCGGGAGGCCACCTGGATCCGGCCGGTCTCCAGGCCCTTCATCATCTGCGCGAAGCCCTGGCCCTCGACCCCGCCGAGCACCGCGTCGGCGGGCGCGCGGTAGCCGTCGAACACCAGCTCGCAGGACTCCACGCCCTTGTAGCCGAGTTTGGGCAGGTCCTTGGAGACCGCGAGCCCCGGGCCGTGCTCGACCAGCAGGATCGACACACCCTTGTGCTTCGGCTCCGCTGACGGGTCGGTCTTGCACATCAGCGCGATCAGCTGCGAGCGGCGCGCGTTGCTGATCCAGGTCTTGGAGCCGCTCACCACGTAGCCGGCGTCGTCGCGCCGGGCGACCGTGGTCATCGCCTGCAGGTCGGAACCGCCGCCGGGCTCGGTGAGCGCCATCGTCGCCCGGATCTCCCCCGTGGCCATCCCGGGCAGGTAGCGGTCCTGCTGCTCCTTCGTGCCGAACGCCACCAGCAGCTTCGCGACGACGGTGTGCCCACCCATCGCCCCCGCGAGGCTCATCCAGCCCCGGGCGAGCTCGGCGGTGACCAGCGCGTAGCAGGGCATCGACACCGCGACCTCACCCCACGGCTCGGGCACCGCGAGGCCGTAGATGCCGAGCTCCTTCATCTGCTCGACGAGCTTCTCGGGGTAGGTGTTGGCGTGTTCCAGGTCGCGGACCACGGGCCGGACCTCGTGGTCGACGAACTCGCGCACGACCTCGACGATGGCCTGCTCTTCGGTGTCGAGAATTCCCATCGTTCCCTCTCAGACGACGGCGCGGCCGCGGAGCGCGGCGATGTCGCCGTCGGACCGGCCGAGCTCGTGCAGGATCGCGTCGGTGTGCGCGCCGAGCGCGGGCACCGGACCCATCACCGGGTCGACGCCGGTGAGGTCGGCCGGGGGGCGCAACGCGGACATCGTCCCGCCGGGCACCTCGACGGGGCGCCAGCGCTCCCGCGCCGCGAGCACCGGGTGGTCCAGGAAGTCCCGCACCTGGTTCAGCCGGGCGTTGGCAATGCCCGCCTTGTCGAGCAGGGCCGATGCGGCGTCCATGTCCAGAGCGGCCAGCCTGGACTCGATCAGCGCGTTCAGCTCGCCGCGGTGCTCGACCCGGGCCGAGTTGGTGACGAACCGCGGGTCGTCGGCGAGGTCCGGGTCGTCGAGCACCACGGCGCACAGCGCGCGCCACTCGCGGTCGTTCTGCAGCCCGAGCACGACGGCGCCGTCGGCGGTGGCGACCGGGCCGTACGGTGCGATGGTGGCGTGATCGGCACCGCTCCTGGCCGGCTGGCGGCCGCCGTAGGCGGTGTAGTTGGCGGGCGAGCCCATCCACTCCGCGAGGGCCTCGAACAGCGACACCTCGACCGCGGAGACCTCACCGGTGGTGGCCCGCCGCAGCAGCGCGGTGAGGATCCCGGAGTAGGCGTACATGCCCGCCGCGATGTCGGCGATGGAGATGCCGACCCGTGCGGTGTGCTCCGGCGTGCCGGTGAGCGCCAGCACCCCGGTCTCGGCCTGCACGAGCAGGTCGTAGGCCTTCCGGCCGGCCCACGGACCGTCGGTGCCCCACCCCGACACCGTGCACGGGATGACCCGCGGGTGGGACCGCGCGAGGCTCGCCGCGTCCACCCCGAGACGTCCGGCGGCGCCCGGGCCGAGGTTCTGCACCAGCACGTCGGCCCGGTCCAGCAGCTCGCCGAGCACCGCCCTGCCCTCGGGCGACTTCACGTCGAGCGTCAGGGACTCCTTGGAGCGGTTCAGCCACACGAAGTAGCTCGAGTTGCCGTGCACCGACTCGTCGTAGCCGCGCGCGAAGTCACCGCCGTCGGGCCGTTCGATCTTGATGACCCGAGCACCGAGGTCGGCGAGCTGGCGCGTGGCGAACGGGGCGGCCACGGCTTGCTCCAGGCTGACGACGGTGATCCCGTGCAGAGGCGGGTTCACGCGAGACCGACCTTCGCGGTCAGGGACGGGCCGGCGCCCTGGGCGGCGACGACCACGTCGACCTCCGAGCCCCGAACGCTGCCCGCGCTGACGATCCGCGCCGGGGCGAACGCAGGCCGGGTCAGCCGGTACTCGAAGGAGCGGACGGTGCGTTCGGGCGCGTGCCGGCGCGGGAGCTCCATGGCGAGGAGCGCGAGCAGCGGGCCGTGCACGACGAGGTCGGGGTAGCCCTCCACCTGCGTGGCGTAGGGCTGGTCGTAGTGGATCCGGTGCCCGTTGTAGGTCAGGGCGCTGAACCGGAACAGCAGCACCGGGTCGGTGTCGAGGTCCACCCGCCACTCCCCCTCGGGGTCGGCCACCCCGGCCTCCGGGGGCGGCAGCGTGCGTGCGGGAGTACCCGGCGGCTCGGAGCGGTAGACGATGTCCTGCTCCTCGACCCCGGCCGTCGCACCGTCGACGAGCAGCTCGTGCCGGACGGTCACGAACGCCATCTCGCCCGTGCGACCGGTCTTGACCCGGACGTCGGAGACCCCGGACCTGCTCGACAGCTCCGCCCCGATCGGGATCGGTGCCTCCTGGCGCAGCCGCCCGCCCGCGAACATCCGGCGCCGCCCCGGGATCGGCGGCAGGAACGGCGCCTCGGCGGGATGGCCGTCGGCACCGGTGTTCGACCGCGCCGGGTGGTCCAGGAGGACGAACCAGTGCCAGAGCGGTGGCAGCGTCGCGCCGGGAGGCGGCGCGTCGAGCAGGTCCGCGAAGGCCGCCGCGAACCACGGGTCGACCCGTCTCGTCAGCTCGACCGTTCCCGGTCGCCAGCCCTCCAGCGTGTCGGCGAGGGACATCATGCCCCTCATCATGCGGGGTGATCCTGCTGTGAGTGAAATAGTGTCTCGTGATGCCGGGATTCGTCACCGGCATGAGGGAGGCGTCCCGCCGTGGAGCTCAGGCAGCTGACCGCCCTCGTCACGGTCGCCGAGGTGGGCAGCGTGACCAAGGCCGCCAAGCTGTTGCACGTGGTGCAGCCGGCCGTCACCCGGCAGATCCGCATCCTCGAGGAGGAGTTCGGGGTGCCGCTGTTCGAGCGGACCCGCAACGGGATGGTGCCGACGCCCGCGGCCGAGGCGCTCATCGTGCGGGCCCGGCGCGCGCTCCACGAGCTGGAACGGGCGCGCGCGGAGCTGCGCCCCGAGCCGGGTGAGGTCACCGGCATCGTGAGCGTCGGCCTGCTGGAGAGCGTCCTCGACGTCCTCGCGCAGCCGCTGACCGACGCCGTGGCCCAGCGCTACCCCGGCATCGAGCTGCGACTGCTCGCCGGGTACTCCGGCCATCTGCAGCAGTGGCTCGACACCGGTGAGGTCGACCTCTCGCTGCTGTACAACCTCGGCAACACGCCGTCGCTCTCGGTGATCCCGCTGCTTCGGGAGCGGCTCTGGGTGGTGGCACCGCCGGACGCGGGCCTGGTCGCCGACTCCCCCGTGTCGTGGGCCACCGCGCTCGCCCACCCGCTCGTCCTGCCGGTCAGCGGCCACGGGCTGCGCGCGCTCGTCGACCGGGCGCGGTCCGCCGTGCCCGTGGAGCCGCGCATCACCGTGCAGACCAACTCGATGATCCTGCAGAAGAAGCTGGTCCTCGCCGGGCACGGGTGGACCGTGCTCCCGGCGGCCGGCGTCGCGGCCGACGTCGCGGCCGGGCTGCTCAGCGGGGCCCCACTGACCGAACCGGACGTGGAGCGTTCGGTCGTGCTCGGCCTGCCGCGCGGCACCCGGGTCCCTGCCCCCGTCGACGCGGTGGCCACGTCGCTCACGCGGCTGGCGCGCGACCTGGTGCGGTCGGGCGCCTGGCCGTCCGCGCGCCTGACGCCACCGGATCCCGCTCCCCGGTCCTGACCCGGGGTTGCGACGGCGGCCGCCGTCACCGCCCGGGGCGCCAGCGCTGGTGACCGTCCGCGTCCTGCGCCCGGCGGATGAGCTCCAGCCGCGGCTTCGGCCCGTCCGTGCGGCCGGCCTGGGGCTTGCGGCGGCCCGCCCGCCACGGGTCCGGCCACGGCGCGCCCGGCCCGTCGTAGTCCTGCTCGACCGCGGCGTGCAGCGTCCAGTTCGGGTCGTAGAGGTGGGCGCGGCCCACGGCGCACAGGTCGGCCCGGCCGGACAGGATGATCGTGTTCACATCGTCGGCGGAGGAGATGACGCCCACCGCGATCGTCGGGATGTGGAGCACGTTGCGGATCGCGTCGGCGAAGGGCGTCTGGTACGAGCGGCCGAATGCCGGGCGTTCCTCCGGGGTGACCTGCCCGGTGGACACGTCGATGGCCGACGCACCCGCGTTCTCGAAGGCGCGGACCACGGCGAGGGTGTCGTCGAGGGTGATCCCGCCCTCCACCCAGTCGGTGGCCGAGATCCGGACGGCCATGGGCTTGCCCGCCGGCCACACCTCGCGCATCGCGGTGAAGACCTCGAGGGGGAACCGCAGCCGGTTCTCGATCGGCCCGCCGTAGGAGTCGGTGCGCCGGTTCGTGACGGGTGACAGGAACGCCGACAGCAGGTAGCCGTGGGCGCAGTGCAGCTCGACGAGGTCGAAGCCGGCCTGCGCGCCCCGCTCGGTGGCAGCCACGAAGTCGGCGACGATCGCGTCCATGCCTGCGCGGTCGAGGGCGTGCGGCACCTGGTTGACGCCCTCGCGGTAGGGACGCTCCGAGGGCCCGACGACGGGCCAGTTCCCGGAGTCCAGGGGCTGGTCGATGCCCTCCCACATCAGCTTGGTCGACCCCTTGGGACCCGAGTGGCCGAGCTGGAGGCCGATCTTGGCCTGCGACGAGGAGTGGACGAACTCGGTGACGCGCCGCCACGCCGCCCCCTGCTCGTCGGTCCACAGGCCGGTGCAGCCGGGCGTGATGCGCCCCTCCGGCGAGACGCACACCATCTCCGTCATCACGAGGCCGGCGCCGCCGAGCGCCTTCCCGCCCAGGTGGACCAGGTGGAAGTCGGTGGGCATCCCGTCGGGGGCGACGTACATGTCCATCGGCGAGCAGACGACGCGGTTGACCAGCTCCAGCTCGCCGAGCCGGAACGGGTGGAACATCGGCGGCCGCGGTGCCTCCCCACCGGCGAACCACGCGTCGACGCCGGCGACGAACTGCGGGTCGCGCAGCCGGAGGTTGTCGTAGGTGACGCGGCGGCTGCGGGTGAGGATGTTGAAGGCGAACTGCATCGGCGGCTGGTGGACGTACTGCCCGAGGTTCTCGAACCACTCGAGGCTCGCCTGCGCGGCACGCTGCGTCGACGCCACCACCGGCTTGCGCTCACCCTCGTAGGCGACGAGGGCCGTCGGGACGTCCGGAGCCTCGTGCAGGCACGCCGCGAGGGCCAGCGCGTCCTCCATCGCCAGCTTCGTGCCGGAGCCGATCGAGAAGTGGGCCGTGTGGGCGGCGTCCCCGAGCAGCACCACGTTGTCGTGGCACCAGCGCTCGTTGCGCACGGTGGTGAAGCTGATCCACCGCGAGTTGTTCGCCAGCACGCGACCCCCGGCGAGGACATCGGCGAAGATCTCGCGCACGGCCTCGACGGATCGCGTGTCGGACTCGCCGGGCGCCAGGGCGAGCGCCTCACCGGTGCCGAAGCCGGCACGACGCCACACGTCGTCGTGCATCTCGATGATGAACGTGCTGCCGTGCTCGTCGAACGGGTAGCCGTGCATCTGCATGACGCCGTGCTCGGTCTCGCGGATGTCGAAGGTGAACGCCTCGAAGACCGTGTCGGTGCCCAGCCACATGTAGCGGCAGCGGCGGATGTCGAGGTTCGGGCGGAAGTGGTCGGCGTACTTGGTGCGCACCGCGGAGTTGAGGCCGTCGCTCGCCACCACGAGGTCGTGGTCCTGCCGGAGCTGCTCCACGTCGGGGGCCTCGGTGGAGAACCGCACGTCGACGCCGAGCTCCTTGCAGCGCTCCTGGAGGATCTGGAGCAGGCGCTTGCGGCCCATCGCCGCGAACCCGTGGCCGCCGCTGGTGATGGTCTGCCCGCGGAAGTGGACGTCGATATCGTCCCACCGCGCGAACTCCCGCTCCATCGCGGCGTGCACCACCGGGTCGGCGTGCTCGATGCCGCCGAGGGTCTCGTCGGAGAACACGACGCCGAAGCCGAACGTGTCGTCGGCGGCGTTGCGCTCCCAGACGGTGATCTCGTGGTCGGTCCCCTGGAGGGACCCGAGCTGCTTCGCCAGCGCCGCGAAGTACAGGCCGCCGGGGCCTCCACCGATGACTGCGATGCGCACGGCGCCAAGTATATTGTTTGTTTGACGCTCGTTGTCAATGCGACATACGATGACGGGATGACCGGGCTGACCGAGGAGCAGATCGCCTATACCGCGCACGTCCGCACGGTCGCGGCCGAGCACCTCGTGCCGCTCACGCGCGAGGACGGCCGGATCAACCGCCCGCTGGTGTCCGCCATGGGTCGGTCGGGCCTGCTCAGGGACCTGTACGGCGGCCGTTCCGACGAGCCGCCCCGCGACGCGGCGGCGATGAAGCTGTGCCTGCTGCGCGAGACCATCGCCACCGTCTCGCCCGAGGCCGAGACCGCGCTGGCCCTGCAGGGGCTGGGCAGCTACCCGATCCTGCAGTCGGGTTCGGCCGCCACCGTCGACCGCTTCATCCCGGGCGTGGTGAAGGGCGACGTCGTCGCCGCGTTCGCGCTCACCGAACCCGACGCCGGATCCGATGCCGCCGCGCTGTCGCTGCGCGCCGAGGCCGACGGCGACGGCTGGCGCCTCTCGGGAGAGAAGCTCTGGATCTCCAACGCCCCGGACGCCGACGTCTACACCGTGTTCGCCCGCACGTCCGACGCCGGAGCACGGGGCGTCACCGCCTTCGCCGTGGCCGGCGACGCCCCGGGGCTCTCGGGCGAGCGCCTGGACCTGCTCTCGCCGCACCCGATCGGCAGCCTCACCTTCGACGGGGTGCGCGTCGAGCGCGCCGACGTGCTCGGCGAGGTCGACGCCGGGTTCCGCGTGGCCATGCGCACGCTCGACCTGTTCCGGCCCAGCGTGGGCGCGTTCGCGGTGGGCATGGCGCAGGCCGCGCTCGACGCCACCGTCGCGCACGTGACGAGCCGGCAGGCGTACGGCGGCCCCCTCGCGGCCCAGCAGGCGGTGGCCCACTCGATCGCGACCATGGCCACCGACCTGGAGGCCGCGCGGCTCCTGGTCCATGCCGCCGCCGGCGCGTACGACGCCGGCGCCGACCGCTCGACCGTCACCCGGTCCGCGGCGATGGCGAAGCTCTTCGCCACCGAGGCAGCGGGGCGCATCGTGGACCAGTGCGTGCAGCTGCACGGTGCCCGGGCGCTGCAGCGCGGCCACCTGCTCGAACACCTCTACCGTGACGTCCGGGCGCCCCGGATCTACGAAGGTGCGTCGGAGGTGCAGCGCACGATCATCGCGCGAGAGATCTTCAAGGAGAGGACGACCAGGTGAGCCGCTTCCGGGCCTCGGCGCCCCTGACCACGACGTGGTCCCACTTCCGCTTCGCGGTCGACGGGCCGGTCGCGACGGTCACCCTCGACCGCCCCGAGAAGCTCAACCCGCTCACCTTCGAGTCGTACTCCGACCTGCGCGACCTCCTGCTGGAGCTGCCACACCACGAGGGCGTCAAGGTGCTGGTGATCCAGGGCGAGGGCCGCGGCTTCTGCGGCGGTGGCGACGTCAACGAGATCATCGGCGAGCTGCTGAAGATGCGGGCGGCCGACCTGATGCGCTTCACGAAGATGACCGGCGACGTCATCCGGGCGATGCGCGAGTGCCCGATCCCGATCATCGTGAAGATCCAGGGCATCGCCGCGGGAGCGGGCGCGGTGATCGCGCTCGCCGCCGACTTCCGGATCGTCGGCGAGTCCGGGCGGTTCGCGTTCCTGTTCACCAAGGTCGGGCTCTCCGGCGGCGACATGGGCGCGGCCTACCTGCTCCCCCGCGTCGTCGGGCTCGGGCGGGCCACCCAGCTGCTGATGCTCGGCGACACGATCGACGCCCCCACCGCCGACCGCTTCGGGCTCGCGTCGGATCTCGTGCCCGACGAGGAGCTCGACGACACCGTGGCCGCCCTCGCGGCGAGGCTGGCCACCGGCCCGACACTGGCCTTCGCGCAGACGAAGTCGCTGCTGACCCGCGAGCTCGACATGCCGCTGTCCGCGGCGATGGAGCTCGACGCGATGACCCAGGCCCTGCTGATGACCACCGAGGACCACGCCGAGTTCCACGCGGCGTTCAATGCCCGGCGCAAGCCGGAGTGGAAGGGGCAGTAGTGCCCATCGCTGTCGTCACGGGCGCCGGGCAGGGCATCGGCCTGGCGACGGCGCGGCGACTCTCCGATGCCGGCTACCGGACCGTCCTCGTCGGCCGCGACCGCGCAAAGCTCGACAAGGCGGCCATGGAGATCACCGGCCCCACGCTCTGCGTCGAGGCCGACCTCACGGTGCCCGAGCAGGTCGACGAGCTGTTCACCACCGTCGAGGAGACGTGGGGCTGGGCGGAGGTGCTCGTGGCGAACGCCGGCACCTCCCTCGCCGCGCCGATCACGCAGACCACCGACGACCAGTGGCAGCAGATGATCGACACGAACCTGACCGCGCCGTTCCGCTGCATCCGTCGCGCACTCCCCCCGATGCTCGAGGCCCGCCGCGGGCGCATCGTGGTGATCGCCTCCGTCGTCGCGAAGCGCGGCGAGCGCCAGGTGAGCGCCTACACCGCCAGCAAGCACGGGGTTCTCGGGCTCGTCCGCGCCGTGGCCGACGAGGTCGCCCGGCACGGCGTCACCGCCAACGCCGTGTGCCCCGGCTACGTCGACACCCCCATGACCGACTCGACGGTGGCCGCCATGGCCGCGCGGCTCGACATGTCCGAGGACGAGGCCCGGAACGTGCTCGAACGGCGCCAGCCGATCCACCGCCTCGTCCGGGCCGACGAAGTTGCGGCGGCCGTGCTCGGCTGCGTGCAGAATGGCGCGATCAACGGGCAGGGCATCAACGTCGACGGAGGAGCCGTTCAGTCATGACGTTCGAGCGCATCAACCCTCCGCAGCTCGCCGCTCCCCGCGGGTTCACCCACGCCGTCGCGACCGACCGGCGGCGCACCGTCTACCTCGCCGGGCAGACGGCGCTCGACCACTCGGGGGCGATCGTCGGCGACGACATCGTCACGCAGTTCGAACAGGCCCTGCTCAACCTCCTGCAGGCGCTCGGCGCGGCCGGCGGCTCCGGCGACGACCTCGCCACCGTCACCATCTTCATCGTCGACGTGGACGCCTACCTCGCGAACGTCCGGGAGATCGGGAAGATCTGGCGCCGCATCGTCGGCACCGAGTACCCCGCCATGGCCGGCATCGGCGTCTCCCGACTCTGGGACCCCGCCGCGCTCGTCGAGGTCCAGGGCGTCGCGGTTCTCGACTGAGACAGCGCCATCCTCCAGGGCCGCCGTCAGGTGTGGATCGTCGCCAGCGCGTGTTCGCGCGCCGGGGCACGCAGCAGCGCGTCGAGGTCACCGAACAGATCCGCGGCCAGGCCCCCGTTCCACCCCTCGGGCAGGAGATCGGGCGGCAGGCCGGGGTCGAGGTAGGGCAGGCGCCGCCACACCGTGAGCATCGGGACGTAGATCTCGAACGCGGTGCGGCTGCCGTCCTCCGAGCTCTTCCACCGCGCCTGAGCGTCGGAGAAGCGGGCGAGGAACTCCTCGTACTGCGCGTTGATGCCGTCGAGATCCCACCAGCGCGCCACCTGCTGGCGCAGCTCGCTGAAGCCCTCGTGGTGGGCGGTGAACAGGTCGACGTAGGCGGAGAGCCCGCGCCGCTCGAGCGTGCGGCCGACCTCGTCGCGCAGGTGGGCCGGGGCGATCCACACGCCAGGCGCGGCGGTGCCGAATCCGAGGCCCGACAACGTGGTGCGCAACGTGTGCCGCTTCTCCCGCTCCGACTCCGGGATGGAGAACACCACGAGCACGAACCCGTCCGCCGCACCGACCTGCCGGCGATCGAAGATCCGGGTGTCGCCCTCGCGGAGCACCTCGAGAGCACTGTCCGACAGCGCATAACCGGCCGTGGAGCCCGACTTCATCGCCTGGAGAACGCCCCGTCGCTTCAGCCGCGAGATCGACGAGCGGACACCCGCGGAGTCGATGCCGAGGTCGCCCATCAACCGGACCACGGAGCCGACCGACATCCAGTTGTGCTCGTCGCGCGCGTACAGCCCGTACAGCGTCAGGATGAGTCGGCGCGGTGCGAGCTCTGCCATGGCGGCAACTCTAAGCGTCCGCGAGGGCGACGTGACGACCGTCGCGTCGACCATCAAGTCGAGGGAATGCGGTTGCTCTGGTCGCTCCCGCGAGGCATCGGATCTTGATCTGTGTGCGTTAACATCTGCCCGCCGCGACGGCGCGAGCAGGAACGAGGTGGCGAGCGATGATGCTGGGGAAGCTGCACCGGCCCCGTGCACTGGTGGCGGGCGCGTTGGTACTGGCGTGCGCGGTGGTCGCCGGCTGCAGCGAGGGCGACCCGGTCAGCACCGATCGCGGCGCACAGCCCGGGGCTCCGGTCGAGACCATCGGCCTGATGGTCCAGGACCTGAGCAACCCGTTCTTCCAGTCGATGGCCAATGGCGTGGAGACCGCCGCGCAGAAGATCGGCGCCACCGTCAACGTGCAGGACGGGCGGCAGGACCTCGGCGCGCAGAACGAGCAGATCGACGCCTTCATCCAGCAGCAGATCGACGTCCTGCTGATCAACGCCGTCGACTCCGACGGCATCGGGCCGGCCGTCGAGCGCGCGAAGGCGGCCGGGATCAAGGTCGTGGCGGTGGACGTCGCGGCGCGCGGCGCGGAGGCCCAGGTCACGCTGGACAACACGGCGGCCGGCTCGCTGGCGTGCACCTACCTGGCCGAGCAGATCGGCGGGGCGGGCGACATCCTGCTGATCAACGGCACGCCGATCTCGTCGGTGCAGGACCGCGTCACCGGGTGCAAGCAGGCCCTGCAGGGCTACCCGCAGATCAGGATCGTGGCCGAGCAGAACGGCGACAACGGGCGTGCGGAGGCGTTGACGATCGCCACCGACATGCTCACCGCGCAACCCGGCGTCAAGGGCGTCTTCGGGATCAACGACCCGACGGCGCTGGGCGCCACGCTCGCCGCGCAGCAGGCGGGCATCGGCGGCCTGGTGATCGTCGGCGTCGACGCGTCCCCCGAGGCCGTCGCCGAGCTGCAGAAGCCCGACTCGATGTTCCGCGCGACCGCCGCCCAGGACCCGAACACGCAGGGCGCGATCGCGCTGGAGATGGCCCAGAAGCTCTTCGCGGGCGAGCCGCTCGACCAGCAGTCCGTGCTCGTGCCCACCGAGATGATCACCCGCGAGAACCTGGCGCAGTACAAGGGCTGGCAGTAGCCGCGATGACCGCCCTGGTCGCAATGGAGGGCATCACCAAGTCGTTCGGTGGTGCCCCCGCGCTGCGGGGCGTCGACTTCGACCTGCGCGCCGGCGAGGTGCACGCCCTCATGGGGGAGAACGGCGCCGGCAAGTCGACGCTGATGAAGGTCCTCGCCGGCGTCCACCCCCCGGACGCCGGCACGATCCGGATCGACGGGGAGCCGGTCACGGTCGCCTCCCCGATCGAGGCGCTCGCGCTCGGGATCGCGATCATCCACCAGGAGCTCAACACCGTCCCCGACATGACGGTCGCCGAGAACCTGGCGCTGGGCGCCGAACCCCGCACGCGGTGGGGCGGGCTCGACCGCAGGCGGGTGCTGCGCGATGCCGAGGCCAAGCTGGCCAGGGTCAGCGCCGACATCGACCCCGGGCTGCCGATGCGCCGCCTGTCCGTCGGCAAGCAGCAGCTGGTGGAGATCGCCCGCGCCCTGGCCGAGGACGCGCGGATCCTGGTGCTCGACGAACCCACCGCGGCGCTGTCGGACCAGGAGGCCCGCCAGCTGTTCGCGCTGATCGACGAGATGCGGGCTGCGGGGATGGGCCTGGTCTACATCAGCCACCGGATGGAGGAGGTCTGGCAGCTCGCGGACCGGGTCACCGTGTTCCGGGACGGCCGCTCGGTGGGCACCAGCGAGAAGGCCACGATCACCCCGGAGCGGGTGGTCACGCAGATGATCGGGCGCAACGTCGAGGAGCTCTACGTCCACGACGACCGCACGCCCGGCGAGGTCGTGCTCCGGGTCGAGGGCCTCACCGACGGTGCGGGGATCGGCCCCGTCGACCTGTCGCTGCGGGCCGGCGAGGTGGTCGGGATGGTCGGCCTCATCGGCGCGGGCCGCACCGAGATCGCCCGGATGATCTACGGCGCCGATCGGGCGCGGGCCGGCACCGTCGAGCTCGACGGCAGGCGGCTCGACCACCGCTCCCCCGCGGCGAGCATCCGCGGCGGCATCGGGCTGCTGCCCGAGAGCCGCAAGGAGCAGGCGCTCTTCCCGCTGATGTCGATCCGCGACAACCTGGTGGCCTCCGCGCTGGGCGGGCTCTCCCGGCTCGGGGTGCTGCGCCGCGGCGCCATCGGGGACGCGGCCCGCCGGCAGATGGAGGCCCTGAGCATCCGGGCTGCGCCGGCGCAGGACGTGGGGCACCTGTCCGGAGGCAACCAGCAGAAGGTGGTGCTCGGCCGCTGGCTCACGGTCGGCCCACGGGTGCTGATCCTCGACGAGCCCACCCGCGGCGTGGACATCGGCGCCAAGTACGAGATCTACCGGATCATCAACGAGCAGGTCCGCAGCGGCGTCGCCGTGCTCGTCGTCTCCTCCGACCTGCCCGAGGCGCTCGGCATCAGCGACCGGGTGCTCGTCGTGCGCGGCGGGCGGATCGTGGCGGAGCTCGACCGGTCCGAGGCCACCGAGGAGGCCGTCATGCTGCACGCCACCGGGGTGGCGGCTGGCAGCAACCAGAACGGAGGCACCCCCGCATGACCCGGACCGCCCCGGCGGGCACGTCCGCGCCCGCCGAGCGCCCGCGGCCCGGCTTCGGCCAGGTGTGGGACCGCTACGGCATCATCATCGTGCTTCTCGCGATGGTCGCCCTCATGGCGGTGATCGCGCCCAACTTCTGGAGCCTCAGCAACGGCTTCAACGTCGCCCGCGCCGTCTCGATCAACGCCGTGCTGGCCGCGGGCATGACGCTCGTGATCCTCACCGGCGGCATCGACCTATCGGTCGGGTCGATCATCGGCGTGGCCGGGGTGACGTCCGTGCTGCTGTGGAACGGCGGCGCCCCCGCCCTCGTCGCGGTGCTGGGCGGGATCCTGGTCGGCGCGGCCGCCGGGCTGCTCAACGGCCTGCTCGTGGCCTACCTGGCGCTGCCCGCCTTCATCGTCACGCTCGGGGCGCTCACCTACCTGCGCGGCACCGCCTACGCCCTCACCGACGGCCAGCCGCTGATCGCCGAGGGCCAGCTGGGCTTCCGCCTGCTCGGCAACGGCAACATCGCCGCGATCCCCTCGCCGGTGGTGGTCATGGTGATCACCTATCTCGCCGTGTGGTTCATCCTCGAGCGCACGACGTTCGGCCGGCACGTGTACGCCGTGGGCGGCAACGTCGAGGCCGCGCGGCTGGCCGGCATCAAGGTCAAGCGGGTGCTGCTCAAGGTCTACCTGATCGCCGGGCTCACGGCCGGCCTCGCCGGCGTCATGTTCGCTGCCCGCGTCGAGTCCGGCCAGCCCCGCGCCGGCGAGGGTTACGAGCTGGACGCGATCGCCGCGGTCGTCCTCGGCGGCACCTCGCTCTTCGGCGGCCGGGGCCGGATCCACGGCACGTTCGTGGGTGCGCTGATCATCGGCGTCCTCAGCAACGGGCTCGTCCTCATGAACGTGCCGTTCTTCACCCAGCTCATCATCAAGGGCGCGGTGATCATCATCGCCGTTGCGCTGGACAGCCTGAAGAACTGGCGCTCCGGCTAGGGAGCGAGCAGTCGGCGCGCCACCACCGCCGCCGCGAGCAGCGCCGCTCCCCCGGCCACGGCGAACCCCCAGGCGGAGCCGGCCACGGCGCACACCCAGCCGATCACGGGCCCGCCGATGGGCATCGTCCCGAGGAACAGGAGCCCGTGCAGGGCCATCACGCGGCCTTGCATCTCCGGCACGGTGCGCAGCTACAGCATGCTGCGCGGAAGTTCTGGCTGAACAGGCTCACCACCGCCACGAGGCACAGGCAGGCGCGCAGCTCCCGGTGCTGCCACGCGTACCGCAGCCCGGCCACGGCCTGGCCCTTGCCGCGGCCCGACTTCGCGGTGCGGTGCAGCGCCGACCGGTCGATGCGGGCGAGCCCCACGAGTACTGCGGCGAACGAGACGGCGTTGAGCGCGAACGCCGACCCCGTGCCCGCCGCCGCGATGACCAGCCCGGCCACGGCGGGGCCGACCAGCCGACCGGTGTTGTGGATCGTGGAGTTCAGGGCCTGGGCGTTGACGTAGTCGTCGGGGGGCACCAGGTCGGTGACGAACGTGTGGCGGCTCGGCGAGTCCACCACGGTCACCAGCCCGAGCAGCGCTGCCATCACGTACACGAGCCCGAGCGTGGTGACGCCCATCAGGGTGGTGGCGGCGAGCACCCCGGCGAGTACGGCGCTCGTCGCCTGGGTGGCGACGAGGAGCTTCCACCGGTCGAGGCGGTCGACCAGTACCCCACCCCAGACGCCGAGGAGCAGCGTCGGGAGGAACTGCAGGGCCAGCGCCGTGCCGACGGCGACGGGGTCCCCGGTCAGTTCCAGCACCAGCCAGTCCTGGGCGACGCGTTGCATCCACGTGCCGACGATGCTCAGTGCGTGCCCGCCGATGAAGCGGCGGTAGTTCGGGTGGCGCAGCGAGCGGAGGGTGCGGGCGACGAATCCGGCGGGCGACCCGGGGGCCGTCCCCTCGCTCATAGGTCTGACACTAGACCATTATGGGCCCATGACCGAGACCACTGCCGCTGCCCGCCCGCCCGTTCCGCCCGGAGCGGGGGTGATCGGGCTCGGTGCGATGGGCGGCCCGATCGCCCGACACCTCGCCACCGCCGGGATCCCCACCACCGTCACCGATCTCGACGAGACCGCGGTCGCGGCAGCCGCGACCCATGGCGCCGTCCCGGCCGCCGACCCGGCCGCAGTGGCCGCCGCGGCCGGCGTGGTGATCGTCGTCGTGGCGACGGACGCGCAGCTGCACGACGTGCTCACCGGCGCGCGGGGCGTGTTCGCCGGCGCCCGCCCCGGAACGGTCGTCCTGCTGTCCAGCTCCGCCCTGCCCGACACCTGCCGGGAGCTCGCCGCGGCCGCCCCGGAGGGCGTCGACGTGCTCGACGCCGCGCTCACCGGCGGGGTGCGCTCCGCCGAGGCGGGCGAGTTGACACTGCTGGTGGGCGGCGACGCGGCGGCACTGGACGCCGCCCGACCTGTCCTTCCGGCCTGGACGGCGGCGGTGCACCTGCTGGGCGAGGTCGGCGCAGGCCAGGTGGGCAAGACGGTCAACAACCTCGTGCACTGGGCGCAGATCTCCGCGGTGGCGCAGGCCCTGGAGCTGGGTCGGCGGCTCGGCGGTGACGTGCCGAAGCTGCGGATGGCGATGCAGGACAGCCCCACCGACAGCCGGACTCTGCGCGAGATGGACCGGATGCGCTTCACCTGGTTCGAGAAGGACATCGCGAACGCCGAGGAGATGGCCGCGGACACGGGGGCCGACCTGTCGATGGCGCGCACTGCGCTCGCCTTCATGCGGACGTTCGACATCGACGCGGCCCTCCAACTGCTCGCCGGTGAGGATCCGGGTCTTTACAAGGCGCGGTGAGTGGAGTTACCTTCCAGCGCACCAATGGTCAGTCCGTTAGTCCACTCGGGCTGACCCTCCCGAGCTGCACCGCCGCACTCCTGGAGACGACATGTCACGACGATCGGCGCTCATCGGCCTCGGCGCCGCGGGCCTGCTGCTGCTCTCCGGCTGCGGTGGCGCCCCGACGTCCGGCCCCGCCCCAGGATCCGACCAGCCCACCGCGGCCGAAGCGGTCTACGCCGAGGTCGGCGCCCTCACCGGAACCGCGCGCCACGACCGCCTGGTCGAACTGGCCGCTCAAGAGGGCAACACGCTGTCCGTCTACACCTCGTTGAACGCCGACATCGCCGACATCGTGGTGCCGCAGTTCGAGCAGGCCACCGGCATCGACGTGGACGTCTACCGCGCCGACTCGGAGACGGTCCTGCAGCGCACCCTCCAGGAGGCGTCGGCCGGCTTCGCGGGAGCCGACGTCGTCGAGACCAACGCCACGCAGATGGCGATCATCGCCACGCAGGGGCTCACCGGCGACTACGAGGGCGCGCAGCGGAACAAGATCAACGAACAGTTCCGGTACGACGGCTGGACGCCCACCCGCTTCAACATCTTCGCGCCCGCCTGGAACACGAACCTCGTGCGTGCGGACCAGGTGCCCCACAGCTGGGAGGACCTGGCCGACCCGAAGTACGACGGCATCCTGTCCCTCGAGGTCAGCGACTACGACTGGTACATGACGCTCTACACCCACTACCGACAGCAGGGCATGCCCGAGGCCGACATCGACAAGCTCTTCGCCGACATGGTGCAGGGCTCGAAGGTGGCGAAGGGGCACTCCGGGCAGGTCGAGCTGCTCTCGGCCGGGGAGTTCGGTGTCGTCGCCGCGTCGTACACGTACCTCACGGAGAAGGCGCGGGCCAGCGGAGCGCCGGTGGACGACCAGCCGTTCGTCGAGCCCGTCGTGGCCCGCGCGAACGGGGGCGGTCTGCTGCGCAGCAGCAAGCACCCGGCCACCGCGATGCTGTTCATGGACTGGCTGCTGCAGGACGGGCAGCAGATCATCCTCGACAACGGGCTCACCCCGGCCGTGATGCCGGACGGCTCCGACCCCCTCGCGGGCCTGCAGGTCCTGCCGGTGGACGTGCGGCAGCTCATCGACGAGGGCAACGACTGGTCCACCCGCTACGACGAGGTCGTCCGCGGCGGCGAACAGCTCCCGGAGAAATGACGTGGCGACGACCCTCGCATCCCGGGCGAGACAGCCGGGAGCCGTCGCGCGATGGCGTGAGGTACTCCTGCGCCCCCGCACGCTCGTCGCGGTCGCGACGACGGTCGTGGTCGGCTACCTGGCCCTGATCCCGCTGGTCTACCTGCTGTGGACCACCTTCTCCGACGCCGAGGGCTTCAGTCTCGGCGGCTTCGCACGCGCCTACGGGGATGCCCGCATCGGTGAGCTGGTCGGCAACTCGTTGTGGTTCGCGGCCGGGTCGGCGCTGCTCTCCCTCACGGTCGGCACGGCACTGGCCTACTTCAACGTGCGCACCGACGTGCCGTTCAAGGCGCTCTTCTTCGCCGCCTCGATCATCCCGCTGATCATCCCGGGGATCCTGTACACGATCGCCTGGATCTTCCTGGCCAGCCCCACGATCGGCCTGCTCAACAGCCTGATCGAGCCGCTCGTGGGGCCCGGCACGTTCGACATCTTCACGGTCTGGGGGATGATCTGGGTCGAGGGGCTGCACCTGTCCCCCATCGCCTTCCTCTTCATGGTGGCCGCGTTCCGCTCCACCGACCCCTCGCTCGAGGAGTCGTCGCTGATGAGCGGCGCCACGCGGGTGCAGACCTTCCGCCGGGTGACCCTGCCCCTCGTCCGCCCGGCCCTGCTCTCGGCGGCCCTGATCATGCTGGTGCGCAGCCTGGAGAGCTTCGAGGTGCCGGCGCTGCTCGGGCTGCAGAACGGCATCTACGTGTTCACCAGCCGCATCTACCAGGTGCTGCGCAGCTTCCCGGTCGACTTCGCCGGGGCCGGCGCGCTGGCCGTCGGGCTGCTCGCCATCGCCGCCCTCGGCATCTGGCTGGCAGGCGTGCTGAGCCGCGGCCACGCCGGCGGCACCATCACGGGGAAGGGCTTCCGCCCGCGCCCGATCGACCTCGGCCGCTTCAAGCCGGTGGTCGGCGGCGGAATCCTGCTCTACTTCTTCGTCACGGTGCTCGCCCCGCTGATGGTGCTGCTCTACACGGCGCTCCTGCCCTACTACCGGCCCCCGTCGGCCGAGGCGTTCGCCTCGATGAACTTCGACAACTTCGTCGCCGTGTTCAACCTGCCCTCGGTGCCCACGGCGCTCAGGAACTCGCTGCTGCTCGGCGCCGGCTCGGCGACGATCGTGATGGCCCTGATGGCGGTGGCCGCGTGGGTGGTGGTCCGTTCCGGCATTCCGGGCCGCCAGATCCTGGACCACATCGCGTTCTCGCCGCTCGTGATCCCGGGGCTCGTGCTCGGCGTCGGGATCGCGTTCGTCTACCTGCGCAGCCCGCTCCCGATCTACGGAACCCTCCTCATCCTGCTGATCGCGTACTGCACCCGCTACCTGCCCTACGGCATGCGCTACGCGGTGAGCGGGATGCAGACGATCTCCACCGAGCTCGAGGAGTCGGCCCAGGTCAGCGGGGCCGGGTGGTGGGCCACGTTCCGCCGGGTCCTGCTGCCGCTCATCGCGCCGGCGCTGCTCGCCGGCTGGGTCTACATCTTCGTGGTGAGCTTCCGCGAGCTCTCCTCCTCGATCCTGCTCTACACGCCGGGCAACGAGGTGCTGTCGATCTCGATCTGGGAGCTGTACGCGAACGCGCGCTTCGGGGAGCTGTCCGCCCTCGGCGTGATCATGGTTCTCATCCTCGCCGTGCTGGTGGCGGTCGCCTACAAGGTCGGCGCCCGCGTCGGCCTCAAGTCGTGAACTTGAGCGAGTCGAACGGAGCTGTGACCGACCGTGTTGTCCATCAGCAACCTCGTGAAGAGCTTCGCCGGAGACAGCCGGTCCACACCGGCGCGGGTGTTCGCCGTCAACGACATCGACCTGGAGGTCGGCGAGGGCGAGATGTTCACGCTGCTCGGCCCGTCCGGCTGCGGCAAGACCACCACGCTGCGGGCGGTGGCCGGGCTGGAGCGTCCCGACTCCGGCCGGATCACGGTCGGCAACCGGGTCCTGTTCGACGGGAACGGCCGGGGCGTGCCGGCCAACCAGCGCGGCCTGGGCATGGTGTTCCAGTCCTACGCGATCTGGCCGCACATGACGGTGTTCGACAACGTGGCGTTCCCGCTGCAGGTGCGCAAGCGGTCGCAGCGGCCGGGCAAGCGGGAGATCCACGAGCGCGTGGCCAAGGTGCTGGAGACCATGGAGCTCGGCCACCTCGCCGACCGGCAGGCCACCAAGCTCTCCGGCGGCCAGCAGCAGCGCCTCGCCCTGGCCCGGGCGATCATCATCGAGCCGCCGCTGATGCTGCTCGACGAGCCGCTGTCCAACCTGGACGCGAAGCTGCGCGAGTCGCTGCGCTACGAGCTCAAGCGCCTCCAGCGCGAGCTGGGCATCACCTCGATCTACGTCACCCACGACCAGATCGAGGCGCTCGCGCTCTCGACCACCATCGCGGTGATGAAAGAGGGCAACGTCCTGCAGACCGGGCGCCCGCGCGAGGTGTACGAGACGCCGAACTGCAGGTTCGTCGCCGAGTTCATCGGCACGTCCAACTTCCTGCGCGGCAAGGTCATCGGGCGGGACGGCGAGTCCGTCGTCCTCGACACCGAGGCCGGGCGGGTGCGCCTCGAGTCGCCGGTGCGGGTCCCGGTCGGTGACGAGGTGATCGCGGCGATCCGCCCGGAGAGCCTCGAGATCAGCACGACCGGCTGGGGCAACCGCGTCAACGAATGGCCGGGCACGGTGACCAACCGGGCGTTCCTCGGCGACACGATCGACCACATCGTCCGGGTGGGCCAGGGCAGCCTCCGGGTCCGGGGCAACCCGGCCGTGTCCATCAAACCGGGTACGGAGATCTTCGTGGCGGCGGAGCCGAGCAGGGTCACGCTCGTCCCGGTGGGCTGATGCTCTGGGACCGGCTGCTGCACAACCGGGACTTCCTGCTCTTCTGGTCCGGGGTCGTGCTGTCCCAGATCGGCACTCGGGCGACGGTGGCGGCCAGCCTCTGGCAGGTCTACGAGCTCACCGGCTCGATCGCGGCCACCGGTCTCGTCGGGGGCGCCCAGGCGGTGGCACTGGTGGTGCTGAGCCCGCTCGGTGGGGTGCTGGCCGACCGCTGGGACCGGCGCCGCCTGCTGCAGGCGAGCCAGGCCGTCGCCATGCTCGCCGCGTTCGCCATGGCCGCCGCGACCATGGCCGGCGTGGTGCAGGCCTGGCACGTCGTCGCCGGCGTGCTGGTCACCACGGCGGCAGCGACGTTCGACCAGCCCTGCCGGCAGGCGCTCGTGCCCGCGCTCGTCCCGCGGGAGGTGCTGCCCGCGGCGATCGCGCTGCTCAACCCCTCGCGCGAGGTCGCCGTGCTCGTCGGGCCCGCGATCGGTGGCCTGCTCATCGCCGCGAACGGCCCGGGGCTGGTGTACCTGCTCGATGGGATCTCCTACGCGGCGCTCGTCGGTGTGCTCGCCGCGGTCCGGGTGCCGCCCCTGCTTCGCGGGGACGGACCGCGCTCGATCCGCGCGGACATGGCCGAGGGAATCCGGTACGTGCGGCGGCAGCCGATCATCTGGTCGCTGTGCGGCCTGGACCTGATCCTGACCGTCTTCGGCGCCTACCGGGTGCTGCTGCCGGCCTTCGCCGACCGCCTCGACATCGGTCCGGCCGGGTACGGGCTGCTCTCCGCGGCGCCGTCGCTCGGAGCGCTGCTCGCGACGTACGGGATCGTCCGGCTGGTGTCCCGGTCGCGCCGGCTGGGCCGCGCGCTGCTGACGTCGACCGTCGCGTACGGCCTGGTGACGATCGCGTTCGCCCAGGTCGCCGGAATTCTCCCAGTGCTCGGAGCCGTCCTGCTGTTCGCGCTGCTCCTCGGCGCGTTCGACGCCACCGCGACCACGATCCGGCACGCCGCGGTCCAGTTGGAGACACCCGACGAGCTCCGCGGCCGGGTGCAGTCGCTCTACCAGATCACCTCCCGGGGCGGGCCGGCGCTCGGCGACGTGGTGATCGGCGTCGCTGCCGGGGTACTCGGCCCGGTCACCGCGCTCACGGCCGGTGCGGCGGTGCCGGTCCTGGCCGGCCTCGCGCTCCTCACGCGGTCGAACGTCGTACGCGACTACGCGGGGATCGCGGCCAGCCGACCCGCGAGCACGCCGGAGCGGAGCGGAGGCAATTGAACGGCTTGCGGGCCGACGCGGTCCTGCGGGGAGGCGCGCAGGGAGCGAGGAACGAGCGACCGAGCACCGGAGGAGCAGGACCGCGTGACCGTCGCCGCCGACGCCACCGGGCGCAGTCACGACCAAGGCCGCGGATCACTGGTCGTTCGCCGAGTACGCCATACCGTCGTTGTCCCTCATCGGCCGCTACGCCGTCCCCATCGTGACCGACAGTTCGGTCTTCCAGCTCCGATCGGCCATCGTCACCTCACCCGAGCGCGTCGCCACGATCACCGAAGGAGTCCTGCTCGTGTGGGACCGCCGAACGGGAGAGCGCATCGGCAACCCGATCAACCTCGCGACCGACGGGTTCCGCGCGGAGCATTTCCGCACCAACCAGCAGCTGGCGCTCGGCCCGACCGGCCAGGTCGCGGTGATCGGGCCCGACACGATCGAGTTCTGGGATCCTGCCACCGGATCACGGGTCGGGGAGATCCGGCCGGAGTCCTCCGCGCTGTTCCCCGTGTTCATGACGATGAATCCCAGCGGGACGCTGTTCGCGACAACCACCATAGATTTCTCGGTGCAGATCTGGGACTTCGACCGCAAGGTTCCGGTCGGCGAACGCCTCGAACTGCCGTCGCTCGGCTACGTCAAGGCCTTCACCGACGACGGCAACCTGGCCATCATGCAGGAAGCCGGGGACGGCGGATTCCAGCTCGTGTTCTGGGATCCGCGGACCGGCCAGCAGAACGCATCGGTGCGGGTGACCGCGCCCCACGACCTGAGCAGCTTCACCGCCGCCGACGGCCAGAACCTCGGGCTGTACGGGCTGGCACGGCCCTCCCCATGAGGTTCCCACTCACCGCACAGGCGTGGTTCGACCAGCTCTGCCGGATCACCGACCGCCCCTACACCCAAGCCGAACGAACAGCCGGAGTGAAAGAAGAAGGCCCGTGCAAGTAGCTCTGAAACAGCACTATGGAGCCACAAGGCTGTTTCCGGGCACGTAGAACAGCACTAAGGATCCATAACGCTACTTGGTGCGGAGGTACTCCCTGATCTTTCCTTCGTCCAGGGCTACCGCTGGGTCGTACTCCGGGGCGTCCTCGATCTGCTCGAGATCATTGAGCCCGCTGTGCTTGTAGATGCGGTTGATCGCCGAGATCAGGCGCGCGGGGCGGTTCGGGTCGGCGTTGAAGTGCTGGTGGATCGTGTTCGGGGGCACGTAGATCACGTCCCCGGCCTCCCACTCGAACCGCTTCACCTCGTCCTGGGGCTTCCAGAAGTACGTGTCGGTGATCTCGACGTCGCAGTCCTGGTGCAGGTCGTAGCCCCGCCCCTCGAGCACGTAGAGGCATTCCTCGGCCAGGTGCCGGTGCTTACCGGAGCGGCTCCCCGCCGGGATGATCTGCATGTAGGCGTCGACCGTCTCCATGCGGGTGTTGAGGTCCTCGTTGATCAGGTGCTTCAGCAGCCCCTGCCGGGACATCTCCCACGGCATGTCCGTGGGCTTGAGGATCTTGCGGCGGCCGGCGTTGCGCTGGGGCGCCTCGGTGGCGTCCTGCAGCAGGTTCGCGTAGAGGGGCGCGTTCTCGGTGCCGGCCACCCACGCCGCGGTCTCGGACCAGGCCATCAATATCCCTCCGGCGGGTGGTTGAAGTCCTCTTCCTCCTCGCGGACCTGGAACCCGACGCCCTCGGGCGTCGGCGTGGTCCGGCGGGGCTCCACCTGCTTCTGGAAGAGCATGTTCATGAACATGTACATCGGTTTGGTCTTGATGACGAGCGCGCGGGCCGGGCGTTCGGCGTCGGCGTTGAAGTGCTGGTGCACGCAGTTGTTGTGCACGATCGCGACGTCGCCGGCCTCCCAGTCGTAGCGCTCGCCGTCGTGGATCTCGTAGCCGTGGCCGTCGAGGATGTAGAAGGCCGCCTCGTTGACGTGGCCGTGCTTCTGCGACCTGCCCCCGGGGCCGTACTCCTCCAGGTGCAGGTGGAAGGTCTGGGTGATGCCGTCCTTCGGCTCGACGTAGTGCCGGCTGTACGCCTGGGGCCCGTCGACGAACTTGATCTCGCTCGCCTTCTGGACCCGCGGCATCGACCGCAGCCGCTCGAGCTCCGCGTTCAGCCCGTAGTCACCCTGGACCGCGCGGACGAACGTGCGGTTCTTGTTGCTGTGGTAGAGCTGCTGGTGGGCCTCGTCGGGCGGCGGCATGCCAGCCTCCTTCCGCATTGGACTGACAATTATACCTTAGTACATGCCGGCCAGCAGCTCGCGGTACTGCGGCGGTGCGGTGACGATCCGCTCGACCAGCGTGTCGAGCTCCTGACCACTCAGGAAGGCGAGCTCGCGCTCCTGCTGCTGGGCTGCGGCGAGGAGGTCCGGGTTCGCCATCACGGTGGCCATCGCCTCGCGCCAGCAGCCGGCGGCGGCCGCCTCCATCCCGGGCGGCCCCACCAGGGGGCGGCCGATCTCGATCAACGCCAGGTGCGCGTCGATCAGCGCCCGCTGCTCGTCGGTCATCGGCACGTCGCGCACCCACGGGACGTCGGCCCGCAGCCACGACGGCGCCTCCTCCCCCATGCGCAGCACCGGGGTCTGCGTGCCCTCCTCGACGGCCTGGCGGCGACTACCGGGGTTGCCGGACATGCCGTCGATGGCGCCCTGCAGGATCGCGAGCTCGGTCTCCCCCGACCCGGGGAACCCGGTCACGACCTCCGCGTTGATGTTGAACACCTTGGACAGGAGCGAGGCGGTGACGTAGTCCTCCGCGCCCGGTCCGGTGGAGCCCCAGCGGAAGCCCTGGGCCGCCCGTACGGCGTCGAACGTCTGGTACGGCCCGCTGGCGCTGGTGACGATGAGCGGCGGCTCGCTCACGACGCGACCGATGTAGGTGAAGTCGGCGAGCGAGAACTGGGCACCGTCGGCCCCGGCGAGCGACGAGCCACCGGCGCCGACCCCGTTCATGATCGCGATCGTGGTGCCGTCCGGGTTCTCCGTGAGCAGGTTGTTCAGGGCGAGCAGGCCACCCGCGCCGGGCTGGTTCTGCACGGCGATCGTGGTGCCCGTCTGATCCTCCAGGTACGGGGCGAGCAGCCGCACGTAGGAGTCGTAGCCACCGCCCGGCTCGTAGGGCACGACGAGCGACACGGTCTCCCCGTCGAGCGAGGAGCAGGCCGGCAACGCGTCACCCGAGGCCGAGCCGCCGCTCGAACACCCCGCCAGCACGCCCGCCCCGACACCGAGCGCCACCACGGCACTGAGGCCACGCCGACGGTTAGCCATCGATTTCCCCCTGTGTTGGATCAAAGCTGCGATCAGTCCACGAACAGGCCCGACGGCGTGGGGACGCCGAGCGCCAGCTCGAAAGCGACGTACAGCACGACTGCGACCACAATGGCGTAGATCGCGCTGAAGATCCATGTGCGCTTGCCCGCGAACCGGAGGTACAGCACCGAGAAGACCGGCGCCGTGACGTACAGGCCGGTGAGGTAGAGCAGGACGAAGAACCCGGCCACCCAGCCGAGAGCGGACGTCCACCCGCGGGTGCCTGCGGTCCGGAAGACGTACTCGACCCCGTCGGGGTCTGCCTCACCGGCGTCGAGAGGCGGGACCGGGCGCCACAGCTGCAGCAGGGCCTGCACCAGGTGCAACGCGGCGAGCACGACGCCGGCCGCGGTGACGAGCCGCGGGAACAGAGCCGCACGGAACGACCACTCACCGGCCGCGAGGAAGGCCCACGCGAAGAGCGCCAGCAGCAGCACCGTGACGACGACGTCGGCCACGGCCTCGGATGAGAGGCGTCGACCGCTCGCGGCGGCGGCCTCGGCCGGGGCGCGCGCGGTCATTTCGCCTCCTCGCTCGTCGGATCCGGTGTCCGCTGCCGGTCGCGCAGCCTCCGGATCACCGGGGTCAGGATCGCCAGCGCCATCGCCACCCCGATCACCAGGACGATCGGCCGGGTCAGCCACGTCCATCCGAACAGCGAGTGGGAGAGGAAGAGGTAGCGCTCGGCGAGCGACCCGAGCACGACCGCGAGCAGGAACGGCACACGCGGCCAGTCGTACCGGATGCAGACCACGCCGACCGCGGCGGCCCCGATCATCACGAGCACGTCGGCGAACGAGTTGCTGGACGTGTAGGCGCCCAAGGCGAGGAGCAGCAGCAGGAACGGCACGAGGAGCGGGCCGGAGACGAACGTCAGGCGGGTGAGCGGCTTCAGGAGCAGGAACGCCGCCACCACCGCGACGGCGTTCGCCAGCACCGTCACCCAGATCATCGAGAAGGTGACGTCGAGGGACGTGGTCAGCATCTCCTCGCCGGGGTTCAGGCCCACGATGAGGAACGCGGACAGCAGCACGGCGCTCCCGGCACCACCGGGGATGCCGAACCCGATCGTCGGGATCAGCGAGCCGCTGTCCTTGGCGTTGTTCACCGCGCCGGACGCGATGACGCCCTCGATCGACCCCTTGCCGAACATCTCCGGGTTCTTGGAGCTCTGCTGCGCCGCGCCGTAGGCCATGAACTGGGCCACGGTGCCCCCCAGGCCGGGCACGATGCCGACGCCGGTGCCGATCGCGCTGGAGCGGATGACGAGGGGCCAGTGGCGGAAGACGTCGCGCACGCCCTGCCCGATGCCCGCGAGCGAGGCCTCGGTGTTGTCGGTCCGGGCGATGCTGCGCCTGCTGAGCATGATCTGCAGCACCTCGGCGCCGCCGAAGAGGCCCACGACCAGCGGGACGATGCCGATCCCGTCCCAGAGGTAGAGCAGGTCGAAGGTGTAGCGCGGCACACCCTCCTGCGGGTCCAGGCCGACGAGCGCCACGAGCAGGCCGAGGCAGGCCATGACGAAGCCCTTGAGCAGCCGGCGGCCGGACAGCGCGACGACGAACGTCAGGCCGAGCACGGTCAGGGCGAAGAACTCGGGCGGGCCGAAGGCCAGCACGACAGGACGGATGATCGGGATGGACAGCGCGAGCACCAGCGCCCCGAACACGGCGCCGAGCGCGGAGGACAGCAGCACTGCGCCGAGCGCTCGACCACCCTCCCCCCGCTTCGTCATGGGGTGCCCGTCGAGCACCGTGGCTGCCGAGGTGGCCTCCCCCGGGACGCCGAAGAGCACCGACGTGATGTCGCCGGTGGTCGAGGTGACGACCCACATGCCCAGCAGGAACGCGAACGCCTCGACCGGCTGCATGTCGAAGGTGAAGGGCAGCATCAGGGCGAGCGTCACGGCCCCGCCCAGCCCGGGCAGGATCCCCACCACGAAGCCGATGGCCACTCCGAGGAGCATCAGCAACAGGGGTGTCGGTTGGAGCACCTGCATGAGACCGTTGAAGACGTCGGTCAGCATTCGGCGTCCCGGCTGCGCGACGATGCGGTGGTCCACGACACGGCTGGTAGTTTGGCACAACCGTAAGACCTTTGCTGCAGCCGATCGGAGCACTGTGTTTCGGAGCGCCGTGTTTCGGAGCGCTGCGCGTGTCGCGTGATCGCCCCTCGCGCGACGCCGTCGCATCGGCGGCCGGAGCCGGGATCTACTCGCTGTCCCTCGGAGCCGCGAGTGTCGCCCTGCCGCTGCTCGCCCTGCAGGCCGGCTACTCCGCGTTCGAGATCGGGGCGCTGACGGCGGTCTCCGCGATCTCGCAGATGCTCGTCCGCCTGGCCCTGGGCTGGGCGATGCGCCGGTGGCCGGACTGGACGCTCATCGCCGGGGCCGGGATATCGCTCGCCGCCAGCTGCGTGCTCGTCGCCCTGTCCAGCGCACTCGTGCCATTCGTCGTCGCACAGCTGCTCCAGGGCGCCTCCCGGGCCTGCTTCTGGACGGGCAGCCAGACCCACGTCGTGCGCGGCGACGGGCGTGCGGCGGGCGCGCTGGCCCAGGTGAACCTCGTGGCGTCGGTCGGCCTGCTCGCCGGGCCACTGCTCGCCGGCCTGCTGTTCGAGATCACCCCGACGCTCGCGCTCGGGGCGGCCGCCGCGATCGCGCTGGCCGGCCTGCTCCCCGCGCTGCTCCTCGACCGGTTGCCGCCGTTCGTGCTGCCACCCGACCGACCACCGGGACGGCTGTGGCGCCGCCCCGGCGTCGACGTCGGCTGCTGGGCGGGAGTGACGGCAGGCGCCTGGCGCGCACTGCTCACCTCCTACGTCCCGGTGGCTCTCGACGCGGCCGGCCAGTCCGCCACCACGGTCGGCGTCCTGATCTCGGTCGCGAACGGCGCCGGACTGCTCGGCACGGCGCTCGCCGGGCGTGTCCGTTCGCACCGCACGGTCCGCGCACTGGTGGCCGGGATCGTGGCCACCGGCGGGGCCACCGCGCTGACCGCCGCGGTGGCCGGGAACACCGTGCTCGCCGCCGCGGTGCTCGCGATCAGCGGGGTGGCGGCCGGTGCCGTACAGGTACTGGGCCCGGCCCTCGCGGCCGAATCCGTGCACCCGGAGGAACGCGGCGAGGCCATCGCGGCCACCGGCACGTTCCGCGCGGCCGCGTTGTTCGCGGCGCCGCTGGCCGTCGCGGGGATGGTGGTGGTCGTGCCGCTCACGCCCGCGATCGCCATGGTCGGCGCGTGGATGACGCTCCCGGCCTTCGCCCTGCGGCGGGGTCGCAACGCCACTTCCCAGTAAGGGTTGCCTTTGGCATAATGGTAAGTCCATTCCTGTCGGAAGGGACGCCGTATGCCGCAGACCACCTCCGCCGGCACGCTGGTCGTCGGCGCCGGCCAGGCCGGTGTCCAGCTCGCCGCGTCCCTGCGGCAGCTCGGAGACCCGAGCCCGATCACGCTGATCGGAGCCGAACCCCACGCGCCCTACCAGCGGCCGCCGCTGTCCAAGGAGTTCCTCTCCGGATCCGCCGCCGCGGAGTCCCTCACGTTCCGCACACCGGCCTGGTACGCGGAACAGCGGATCGAGCTGGTCACGGGCGAGCGGATCGTCGAGCTCACCCTCCCCGGCGACGGCCGCCACGGGCTCGCACTGACGGCAGGCGGGCGGACGCTGCCCTTCGCACGGCTCGCCCTCACGGTCGGCGCGCGGCCCCGGCGGCTGGACGTCGCCGGCGCCGACCTCGACGGCATCCACTACCTGCGCGGCCTCGACGACGCGATCCGGCTGCGCGACCGGATGGCCGCAGCCTCCCGCGTCGTGGTCGTCGGCGGCGGCTTCATCGGTCTCGAAGCCGCCGCGGCCGCCCGCGCCCAGGGCAAGGAGGTCACCGTCGTCGAGGCGGCCGGCCGGCTCGTCGGGCGGGCGGTGGCGCCGGTCGTCTCGGAGTTCCTCCGGGCAGCCCACGAGCGTCGCGGCACCACCGTGCTGTTGCCGGCCGAGGTCGTGGGGTTCGGCGGCACGAGCCGGGTCGAGACCGTGCGGCTGGCCGGGGGGCGCGAGCTCCCGGCCGACCTCGTGCTCGTGGGCGTCGGAGTGGTCCCCCGCACCGAGCTCGCCGAGCACATCGGGCTCGAGTGCGACCGTGACATCGGCGGCGGCATCGTCGTCGACGCCACTGCCCTCACCAGCGACGCCTCGGTGGTAGCGGCCGGCGACTGCACGGTGCTCCCCCACCCCATGACCGGCGTCGGCCGCGTCCGGCTGGAATCGGTGCCGGGTGCCGTGGCGCAGGCCGGCACCGCCGCGGCCACACTCCTGGGCCGGAGCGCGGACACCCGCACCGTGCCGTGGTTCTGGTCGAACCAGGGCGACCTCAAACTGCAGATCGCCGGCCTGTCCACCGGCTACGACCACTTCGACGTGCGCGGCGACCCCGACACCGAGCGGTTCGCCGTCCTGTACTACCGCGCCGGCGAGCTCATCGCCGTCGACGCGGTGAACTCCCCCGTCGACTACCTGGTGGTCCGCAAGGCGCTCGCTCTGGGCAGGACGCTCCCCGCGGACAAAGCCGCCGACCCGGGAATCCCGCTCAAGTCCCTCCTGGCCGGCTGACGCACCCCGTTTCGGCTCACGCCCCGCGTCGACGGGGCGCGTGGGCGCAGACGGGGTGCGCGGCCGCTAGATGACGAACTCCTCCGTGGCCTCCGGGGCGAACAGCTCCTTCGGCTCGTAGCGCCGCCGCGACAGCCCCTGCTCGTGGTGGTAGCGCAGGAACGTCGACAGGGTCGCCTCGTTGGCCGCGAGCCCGTAGGACCAGTAGTCATCGCCCATCAACGCCCTGGCCTCCTCCACGGCCGGGATGAGCCAGGGCAGGGTGAACCGCAGTGCGGAGGAGTCGTAGATGTTGTCCACGGCCGCCCGCTTGGCCAGGTGCAGCGCCTTCGTGAGCGACTGCGCGACCCACGGGTGGCGCTCGTAGACGTCCCGCCGCACCACGACCACGTGCATGATCGGGAAGATGCCGGTGGCCGCGAAGTACTCCTTCTCCGCGGATACGGGGTCGGCGAACAGCCGCCGCACCGTGCCCCCACCAGCAGCGCCCCCGGGGCGGAACGAGGAGGGCACCCGCGGGCTGTAGAGCGCGTCGATGCCGCCGCCGGCGAGCATCCCCGACAGGGTCGCACCGTCGGGGATCGGCTCGATCCGGACGCGCCCACCGAGGTCGACGGCGGCCTTCTCGATCCGGCCCGGCGTCTCCTGCCCGCCGGTCCGGTACTCGACCGAGTCGACCGGCACGCCGTGCCGGTCGGCGAGGATGCCGCGGATCCAGACCCCCGCCGTGAGCTGCCACTCCGGCGTGCCGACCACCTTGCCGCGCAGATCCTGCGGCTTCTCGATCCCCGACGCGGAGTTGACGAAGATGCCGCCGTGCCGGAACTGGCGCGAGGGGTAGACCGGCAACGCGACGAACGGCGACGGATCCAGGTCCAGCGACTTCACGTACGACGACAGCGACAGCTCCGCCACCTCGAACTCGCGGTGCCGCATCATCCGGAAGAACGTCTCCTCGACCGGGAGCCGCAGGTAGGCCAGGTCGATCCCGTCCGGCTGGACGGTGCCCTCGTACAGCGCCCGCGTGCGGTCGTAGTCGCCGCACGCGAACGCGAGCCGCAGCCGTGCCATGCCCTACCTCCCCGCCGCGCGCAGCTGCGCGTCCAGCCGCGGGTACACGCGCCGCGCGTTCTGCTCGAAGACCTGGTGGCGTTGTTCGTCGGTGAGGCCCAGCTCGTCGATGTAGGACTTCGTGTCGTCCCACGCGACCCCGGTGTCGGGATCGGCGCCGCGGACGGCCCCGAGCATCTCCGAGGCGAAGAGGATGTTCTCGGTCGGGATCACGCGGGCGAGCAGGTCGATGCCCGGCTGGTGGTACACGCAGGTATCGAAGAAGACGTTGGACAGCAGCGTGGCGGGGTCCGGCCGGCCCATCCGGATCGCCAACCCGCGGTAGCGGCCCCAGTGGTAGGGGATCGCGCCCCCGCCGTGCGGGATGACGAAGCGCAGCGTGGGGAAGCGCGTGAAGAGGTCACCCTCCAGGAACTGCATGAACGCCGAGGTGTCGGCGTTGAGGTAGTGCGCGCCGAGGGCGTGGAAGTTGGGGTTGCACGAGGCCGAGACGTGCACCATCGCCGGCACGTCGAGCTCGACCATGGCCTCGTAGACCGGGAACCAGTACTCGTCGGTGAGCGGCGGGGAGTTCCAGAACCCGCCGGACGGGTCGGGGTTGAGGTTGCAGCCCACGAAGCCCGCGTCCACGCAACGGCGCAACTCGGCGACGGTGTCGTCGAGCGCCCCGCCGGGCGTCTGGGGCAGCTGGCAGACCGCGGCGAAGTGCTCGGGGTACAGGCCGACCACCCGCGCGACGAGGTCGTTGCTCGTGGCCGCCCACGCCCGCGCGGTGGCCGGGTCCGGCACGTGGTGCGCCATCGACGAGGCACGCGGCGAGAAGAGCATGAAGTCGCCGCCGCGCTCGCGCAGGATCCGCAGCTGGTTGCCCTCGACGCTCTCGCGGATCGCGTCGTCGCTGATCATCGCCGGCGCCGGCGCGGGCACCGCCGGATCGGCCAGCGCGGCCAGCTGCGCGTCCCGGAACTCCTGCTGGGCCGCGGGCACGGTCGTGTAGTGGCCGTGGCAGTCGATGATCATCAGTGTTGATCCCCTGCGTCCACGTAGGTCAGGCCCTTGGCGGCCAGCGCCTCGCGCATCGAGTTCACGTCCAGGCTGAGCTCGCCCTTCGCGTAGCGCTCCCGCGCGCGTGCCTCCTTCTCCTCCCGCGCCCGGGAGGCCTCGATGACGTCAGCCGCTCGCGCCCGGGGCACGACGACCACCCCGTCGTCGTCCGCGACGACCACGTCGCCGGGCTCGACCCACTGCCCCGCGCACACCAGGCCGACGTTGACGCTGCCGAGCGTCTCCTTGACCGTGCCGAACGCCGAGACGTGCCGGGACCAGACCGGGAAGCCCATCTCGCGCAGCTCGGCGACGTCGCGGCAGCCGGCGTCGAGCACCACGCCGCGGACCCCGCGGTGGGCCACCGCCGTGGCCAGCAGCTCACCGAAGTAGCCGGCCGACGAGGGCGTCGTCGGCGCCACCACCAGCATGTCGCCCTCGGCGCACTGCTCGACGGCCACGTGGATCATCCAGTTGTCGCCGGGCGGCACGCTGACCGTCACCGCGGTGCCGGCCACGCGGGCTCCGGGCCAGATGGGACGCAGGGCCGGGTCGAGCAGGTGGGCGCGGCCCTGTGTCACTTGGGCTTGGGCCTCGTGGATCGTGGACACCCCGAACTCCGCGAGGCCCTCGACCAGCGCCCGGTCCGTACGAGGCGGGTTGCGGACAACCAGATTCACGCGTTCTCCTTCCACGGCAACAGCGAGATGTGGATCGCATCCTCCCCGGTCTCGCCCGCGAGGGTCCGGATGGCGTGATCGACCTGGCCGATGCCGAAGCTGTGGGTGGCGAGCCGGTCGAGCGGGAAGCGCCCCGAGGCGAGCTGTTCGAGGGCCAGCTCGACGGCCCGGTAGCCGTGCCCGCGCGCGCTGGCGAGGGTGATCGACTTCTCGGTCAGCTTCTTCAGCGGGAAGTCCGGGAACGCCGCCAGCTCGCCCTGGGTCACCATGATCCCGTCGCGGCGCTTGAGCGCGTCGATGCCGAGCAGGATCGGAGCCGTGCCGGCCCCGGCGGTGCAGTCGAGCACGGTGTCGACACCCCGGCCCCCGGTGAGCTCCAGCACCCGGGCGAGGGGGTCCTCGCGCTGCACGTCGATCACGGCGTCGGCACCTAACCCCTTGGCCAGGTCGAGTCGGGCTGCGTCCCGTGTCGTGCCGGTCACGATGATCAGCGAGGCGCCGGCCTGCTTCGACGCGACCACCTGCGACAACCCCTGTTGCCCCGGGCCCTGGATGAGCACCGTGGACGCGTAGCCGACCTTGCCCGCGCCCAGCGCCCACTCGATGCCGTTCGACAGCGGGGTGACCAGGCCTGCGAGCTCGGCCGACACCCCGTTCGGAACCTTGTGGATCACGGCGTTCCAGGGCAGGTACATGTACTGCGAGAAGCCGCCCCACAACCGGCCGGGCTTGTCGGCGGAGGTGTAGCCGTAGCGGCGGGCGTCGGGGTTGGTGCGCCAGTCGGTGAGCTCGCAGTGCCGGTACTCCCCCGCGTGGCACCACTCGCAGTGGAAACAGCCCACGTAGTGCTCCACGAAGACCCGGTCGCCCTCACCCACACCCTTGCGTTCGGTGAAGCCGCGGCCCGCGCGCGAGATGACACCGACGTTCTCGTGCCCCATGATCACGGGGGCGGTGAAGGGTGGCTTCGCGTACATTTTGACGTCGGTGCCGCAGATCCCGGCCACCTCGACCTCGAGCAAGGCGCTGTCGTCGTCGATGTCGGGCATCGGGAACTCACGCAGCTCGGTCACACCCGGTCCTGTCCGGACCGCCGCCAGCACCTGATCGGCCATCGACCCCGCCTCTCCGTTTGAGGTCTATTGGTAATACCATAGGGTGTCGGTGAGCAACCAGAGGGGATCGAGATGCAGGAACCCGGGCCCGTGCTGCGGACCGTCACCCGCACGCAGGGAGCCAACGAGGCGCTGAAGACCGGGGAGGTGACTCCCCACGGGTTCCGCTTCGAGTTCGAGGAGGTTCCGGTTCTCGTCTCGGCCTTCCGCCGGATGGTGCGCGAGCTGGCGTACGACGTCAGCGAGATGGCACTGACCACCTACCTCGTGGCCAGGGAGCACGGTGTCGAGTTCACCGCGCTGCCGGTCTTCCTCGCCCGCGGGCTGCACCACGGCGTGATCCAGGTGGCCGCCGGGGGCGGCATCCGGAACCCGAAGGACCTCGAGGGCCGCCGGGTCGGGGTGGACCGGGGCTACACGGTCACGACCGGGGTGTGGGCCCGCGCGATCCTGCGCGACGACCACGGCGTGGACCTCGACAAGATCACGTGGGTGCTGTCCGGCGACGAGCACGTGTCGCAGTACCGGCCGCCGGGCAACGTCGTGCCGGTCAAGCCCCCGCGCAGCCTGGAGGACCTGCTGCGCAGCGGCAAGCTCGCCGCCGTGCTCGGCGCGCCCATCGACGCCCCGGACGTCGTGCCGCTGATCCCGGATCCCACGGAGGCCGCCTTCACCGCCCTGCGCGAGCGCGGCCTGTACCCGATCAACCACCTCGTCGTCGCCCGCAACGACGTGCTCCGCCAGCGCCCGGACATCGCCGCCGACATCTTCGATGCCTTCGCGCGCGCCAAGCAGCTCTACGTCGACCGGCTGGGCAACGGCGCGATCGAGTCCCCCACCCCCACCGACCGGATGTACCGGCGGGTGTTCGAGATCACCGGCGCGGACCCACTGCCGTACGGGATCGACCCGAACCGGCAGATGCTCGAACAGCTGGTGCGCACGGGCGTGGACCAGAAGATCCTCTCCCGCCCCGTGAAGCTGGAGAACGTGTTCGCCGCCGGCACCCTCCGGCTCGAGGCCTGAGCACGCGGGCATGCGCATCGCGATCGCCGCCGACCACAACGGTGTGGCGCTGAAGGCCGCGCTCGTCGCATTGCTGCGCGGGCACGGGCACGACGTGATCGACCTCGGCGCGCACGGCCCGGGCGAGGTGGACTACCCGCCGCTGTGCGCCGAGCTGTGCCGCCACGTCGTCGACGGTCGCGCCGACCGCGGGATCGTCGTGGGCGGGAGCGGGCTGGGCGAGACGGTCGTCTGCAACAAGATCCGCGGCATCCGGGCCGGCCTGTGCCCGGACGTCGCCCACACGCTGATCTCCCGCGGCAACAACGACTCCAACGTCCTGGTGCTGGGCGCGAAGTTCGTCGCGCCCGACCTGGCCGAGGAGATCGTGGCCACCTGGCTGGAGACGCCGTTCAAGGGCGGCGTCCACCGCCGCCGCCTCGACCAGATCGCGGCGATCGAACGCGGCGAGCAGTAGCTGGCGCCCCGCTAGTAACTCGCCACGACCAGCTGCCGGAACCCCTCGGGGGCGGCGAGCGCCTCGGTCACCAGCTGTGCGGTCTCCGGCCCGCCGAGCGGGTCCAAGGGCCGCTGCTGTTGTTCGAGGTCGCCGACCAGCTGCTCGTCACCGATCGCACACCGGAACGCCCCGCGCAGGGCTTCGACGCGTTCCTGGGGCATCTGCGGTGGGGCGATCAGGCCACGGCCGGTGCGCCCGAGTGCCACGAGGCTGTCGATCATGGCCTTCGTGTGGCCGTCCGGCACGGCCATCTCGTAGACGGTGGGGGTGTCGGGCACCAGGGGGTCCCGCTCGTCGTCGAGCGTGACGACCGGGCGGACATCGCCCGACTCGATCCCCGCGAGCTGGCTGTCGACCGGCAGGATGTGGGCGTCGGCGCTCCCGGCGACGATCGCGGACCGCGCCTCGGGGGCGCCCGCGAACCCGGTGACGATCTCCATCGGGAAGCCGTAGGCGGCGCCGAGGATGTTCGGTGCGATGTAGTCGTTGGCGCCGGGCCCCGTCGTCACGAACCGCACCGGTCGCGCGGGGTGTACGAGGTCCGAGAAGCTCTGGATCGGGTTGCTCGCACCCACGACCACGACGTTCGGCGGTGCGGCCACCCGACCGATCCAGTTGAGCTCGTTCAGGTCGAAGTTCACGCCGTCGGCCTGCGCGATCTGAGCCGAGACGAGGCCCACCGTGTTCACGATCTCGATGCGGTTCTCCTCGGAGTCGGCCGCGGCGGTGCGGGCGGTCGCGACCAACCCGCCCGCCCCCGGTTCGTTGCGCACCACGACCGTCGCGTCGAGGCATCCCTCCAGGTACGGCGCCAGCACGCGGGCGTACGCGTCGTAGCCGCCCCCGGGTTCGTACGGGACGACCAGGTCGACGTCCTCACCGGCGAACGCCCCCGTCCCACCGCCGCCGGACCCGCAGGCCGTGAGCGCGGCCAGCAGTGCGGCGGTGAGAGCGGCGGCCAGGGCAGCGCGCAGCGGTGTGCGGTTCGGCATCGTCGCCATCAGCACTCCTAGAAGCTGTCGAGGAACTCCAGGACACGGGCGGGAGCGGTCTCCCGCGTCTGTTCGGCCACCGGGACGTCCCAGTACTCCACGCGGGGCAGGCATTCCTGCAGGTAGCGAGCCGCGGACGGGGCGTGCGACTCGTCCTGGCCCGGGACGACCAGCGCCGGGACGTCCAGCCGCAGCAGGTCCTCCGGTTCCGCGCCCGGCACGGTGTCCCGGTCGAACATCAGCCGGGCCGTGCCGTTCACGACGAGGGCGTAGCGGGCGACGTCCTGCTTCGCGTATGCCTCGGCGAACGCCGGGTCGGTGCGGAGCACGCTGTTCCACGGGCCCACCCGCGGGTCGGCCGCGAAGCCGGCGTCCGTGCCCTGCACGAGCGCGACGACCCCGTCCAGCCCGTGGGCCTGCACGTGGGCGAGGTGCCGGGCGAAGCGGTCCTGCTGCTTCAGCCGGTACTTGACGCCGCCCGCCGGGGAGAACAGCACCATGGACCGCACGCGGTCCGGATGGGCCACCGCCATGGCCGCGGCCGTCGAGCAGCCGACGCAGCCGCCCATGAGATGGGCGCGCTCGATGCCGAGGTGGTCGAGCAGCCCGATCGCCTGCGCGACGTAGTGGCTCCAGGAGAGGCGCTCGATGCGACCACCGGAGCGGCCGGACTCGCGGCGGTCGAACGTGATGCACGTGTAGCGCGTGGTGAGTTGTTCCAGGAGGGCGAGGCGGCGGTAGATCCCGACCGTCCGCCAGCTCTCCAGGGTGGAGTCGAAGCCCCCGGGGGAGAACATGAGCAGCGGCGGACCCGACCCGGCCACCTCGAAGCGGGTGGGGATCCCGTCGGCCACGGCGGTAGGCACGCTCAACGCTCGTCCTCGCTGCGCTCGGACGGCGCTTCGCGAATGCGCTGTGACATTGGTTCGCTCGCAAGCTCGCTCACGTGCCCGCCGGGGAGTTGTCGCGAGGCCCGCACGTCGCCCGCGTACCGCGTGAGCGCGTCGAGGGTGGTCTGCGCGACGTGGGCGTAGGTGTCGGGCGGGTCGTCGATGGCCGAGGCCGCGTAGCCGATGGCGGCGTGAGCCATCCGCATCCGGCCGTCGAGCCACGGCCCGCCGCCGAACCCTCCGAGCACCGGGACCGACACGGCCTTCGCGACCGCGGCGCCCACCAGCGGCCCCGAGTTCGTGAAGTTCAGCAGCACCGCGCCGGCGTCCTCCAGCTGCCGCGCGGTGGCGATCATCTCGCCGGTCAGCTCCTCCGGCACCTGGTCGGCGGCCGACGGGGTGGCGGAGTACTCGACGCCGTAGCGCAGGGCGGTCTGCGGCGTGATGCCGAACTGCGCGAACACCGGGATCCCGGCGCGGGTGATCGCTTCGACCGCGTCGAGGTGGTCCGCGGCGCCGTCGACCTTGACCAGGTCCACGCCGGCTTCCTTGACGAACCGGATCGCCGCGCGCACGGCCTCGGCGGGGCCTTCCTGCACCGGGCCGAACGGGAGGTCGGCGCTCACCAGGGCCCGCGCGACGCCCCGGCGCACCGCCTTCGCCACGACGAGCATCTCGTCCATCGTGATCTCGAACGGGTTCGCGTGGCCCCAGAGGTTCACGCCGACCGTGTCGCCCACCGAGACGATCTCGGCGCCGGCGCGGTCGGCGATCCTGGCGATCTGGTAGTCCCACGCCACGACGCCGACGATCTTGTGGCCCTCGTCCTTCATCCGCTGAAGGCCCCGCACGGTCGTCTTCATGCGCGCTCTTTCATGCTCGGAGGGCAGTCAGCAGCTCGACGACGTCTGTCTCGTCCGCGCCGGGGAGCAGCACGCGGGCGTGCGGCCGCAGGGCGGCGACGGCCCGGTCCGCGGCGTCGTCGTCGGAGACGACCAGGCCCGCGGTCATGATGCTGCGCTGCCAGCAGGCCTTGCCGATCGTGTGCGCGCAGTCCGCCCCGCCGTCGTCCGTCGCGATCATGACGACGACGTCGGCGCTGGCCAGCTCGTCGGCCAGGGTCGCCGGGCGACCCTCGATCCCGCGCAGGGTGACGGTGCCGTCGGCCGGCTCGCAGGCGTAGAAGCGGGCGTTGGCCCACTGGTGCGTCGCGGTGCGTCGGACGACTTCCACGGCGCCGTCGTCGAGGGCGATGATCCGCGGCGCCCGTGCGGGCGCGATCGGACGCTGGATGCGGTAGCGGGCTTCGGCTGCCGTGGCCGCGCGGGCGCAGCTGCTCGGAAGGGTCGGGTCGACGAACGCCTGGGTGGCCACGGCTACACCGACGCGATCGGCATGCCGGGGTTGACGCGCACGTCGTCCTTGCAGGCGTCGAGGAAGGCCTCCGCGTGAGGCAGCACGACGGCCGCCGAGCGCACGCGGTGGTGTTCCGGGTCCACGCCGGGCGGGGTGGTGCCGTGGTCGCGCAGCGCGATGGCGGCCTTGCGCAGCTTCTGCCGCGCCTTGATGATCCCGGCGTCGGCGGGGACGAGCCGCTCCTTGGTGCGGTCGGCGATCGGCCCCATGCTCTCCTGCAGCGACGCGTCCTGGATCGCGATGCCCTTGATGCCGGAGTAGTACTCCCCGGTGCGCTGCTTCTCGCGGTCCATCAGGTAGTCGTTGTCGCGGTTCGCGACGGGCCGGTAGGTGCCGGGGATGTTCTCGCTGTGGACCCCGTGGCCGTCGATCATCGCCTGCCGCTCGGCGGCGGTCAGCGCGCGGACCGGGTGGTAGTCGAAGCTGTAGGTCCAGCAGTTCTCGTCGTCGATCGGGATCCAGAAGTGCCCGTGGATCGGGTGGTCACCACGCGGGGGCACCATCGTGAACGACGGCATCACCCACGGCGTGATCCGCCAGTAGTACCGGCCCTCCTCGGCGTTGCGCCGGGCCCCGACGAACAGGCCGCCGTCGCTGTCGGCGACCTCGAAGAAGGGCTTCTTGTCGTTCTGGTTGTACTCGTTGCCCTTCGCGCCCTTGAACAGCGGATCGTTCTTCAGGCCGCCGGAATGCAGGAACGTGACGTGGCTGGAGTCGATGCCGCCCTCGAAGGCCTGCAGCCAGTTGCACTGCTGCAGGCGCTTGGACGTGTAGGTATGCTCCGGCGGCACCACGGCGAACTCGAACTCGGGCAGCGGCGGCCTTCTCGCCGGGTCCCCCATGTAGGTCCAGAGGATGTCGCCGACCTTGACCAGCGGGTACGCGGTGAGCTTGACGTTCCGGCAGAAGGTCGAGTTGTCCGCCTCCGACGGCACTTCGAGGCACTGACCGGTGACGTCGTACTTCCACCCGTGGTACGGGCAGCGCAGGCCGCCCTCCTCGTTCCGCCCGAACCAGAGGGATGCGCCGCGGTGGGCGCAGAACTCGTCGATCAGGCCGTAGCGGCCGTCGCTGTCCCGGAAGGCGATGAGCCGCTCGGACAGCAGCTTGAGCCGCACCGGCGGGCAGTCGTCGTCGGGGAGTTCCTCCGCCAGACAGGCCGGCATCCAGTACTGCCGGTAGAGCTCCCCCATCGGGGTCCCGGGACCGGTGCGGGTCAACAGTTCGTTGATGTCCTGACGAAGCACGACCTTCTCCCCCTCACACGCGCGTGGACTAACCGTTATACCTACCGCATGCCCTCACGGTTGCACAGGCGGCACGTCGACCGTCAGCCCTTCGAGATCCGGACCCACGGAGAGCTGACAGGACAGCCGGCTCCCCTCACGCCGCTCGGAGACCGCGAGGTCGAGGAGGTCCTCCTCCATGTCGTTCGGCGGCGGCCCTACCGCCGACGCGAACTCCTCGCGCACCCAGACGTGACAGGTGGCGCAGGACGCGTTCCCCCCGCACTCGCCGACGATGCCGGGCACGCCGTTCTTCACCGCGGCCGCCATCACGGACTCGCCGATCGCGGCATCGACGGCGAACTCCTGACCGTCATCGCCGACGTAGATCACCTTCGGCACCGTAGCGACTCCTTCTCGACCGTGGTCTGTCCATTAGACCACGGTCGTTCGCCGGGAACCAGCGCCACGATTCGTGACGTTCGTGCCCGGCCGTGCCGCCACCGTCCACTGTCCGTGAAGGCATACAATGCGTGAGTGACGACGCCGGGAACCAGCTCCTCCGCAACGGTCGGCGTCTCCCCGCCGAACAAAGGTGACCTGCTCAGCCGGGTCAGCGTCGGTCGCATCTCCGAGGTCATCGTCGATCAGATCCGCCTACTGATCCGCTCCGGGCAGCTCACTGCCGGTGATCGCCTACCGAGCGAGCGGGAGCTGTGCGAGCGGTTCGGGGTCAGCCGCGTCACCGTCCGTGAGGCCCTCCGCGTGCTGGAGGCCAACGGCCTCGTCGACATCCGCGTCGGCGCCCGCGGCGGCGCGTTCGTCACCGCGCCGAGCAGCCGCATGGTCGGCGAGGGCATCGCCGACCTCATCTCGCTGTCCAGCCTCACCGCCCTCGAGGTCACCGAGGCACGCATGGTCTTCGAGCTGGGCCTCGTGGCACTCGCGTGCGAGCGCGCCACCGAGGAGGACATCGCGGCGCTGTACGAGATCTGCGACCGCAGCAGTGCCGCCCTCGAGTCCGAGGACTACCCGCTCACCCTGTCCGCCGAGTGGCACTCCCGCTTCGCCCGCTGCACCCACAACCGCGCGATCGCCCTGCTCGCCGAGTCACTGCACGACCCGATGATCCGCTCGCTGCAGGAGGCCCGCTCCACCGCGCCGAGCCACGGTCGCCGCGGGGTCGAGGAACACCGCGCCCTGGTCGACGCCGTCGCCGAGCACGACGTCGAGCGCGCCACCGAGCTCATGCGGGTCCACCTCACCCGCACGGCGTCCCGGGTGTCCGGCGCGGAGGGCTGATTCTCGGCGCGTTCCGCGGAACGCGATCGGGCCGGCCGCACAGAGCAGAACGGTTTCTCGGGCGCGCCGTCCCCGACCCACGCCACGTCCATGATCAGCGGAGCAGGGACATAACGTGCACAGGTGAGCGTCATGTCCCAGTCCTGCCGATCATGAGGACGGTCGCGAACCCGGGTGCTCGAGTTGATCTCGAGGCGAGCATCCGATGTCACGCTGCGAGGCGGAACGGAACCACAGCCAGTCGAGTGGCACCCGGCAGCGACGGTCTCGTCCGGAACAGGCGCCGGTAAGTCGGGGATGGCCGTCAGGGCAACCACGGGATTCGGTTGTTCTGCCAACCCGGCCACGCCCCGAAGGGCGAGGGCAGGCGGGCGGGTGGAATGCAGGGAGGTCGGGTCCGTGCCGGAGGGGCTTCCGGCCCGGGCCGGGAACGGCGCGCCAATTGCAGCTTTCATGGTCATGCACGCCGTGTTCCGCTGCGTCGTCTAACCGGGCGGGGCCGCCTCGAACACGAGCGACTTGATCGTCACCGGCACCGTGTTCGACGGGTACCGCACGCGACCGATGTCGACGTAGTCGAAGTCGCGCAACGTCAGCCCGTCGACGACCAGGACCTCCGTGGTCACGCCCAGCTCCTCGCGCAGGAGCCGGCCCAGCGTCATGGCGACGTCGCCGTCGAGCACCACGTAGACGGGCCTGCCCTGGCCGATCCGGTCGGCGAGGCCGTCGTGGATGCCGCGGGCGAAGGCGAGCAGACGCTGGTAGCGCGGCGGCCCGGACCAGGACATCGCCAGCGCGATGTCGGCCGCCCCGGCGTCGAGGGTGGCGAGATGCCGCCGGACCGCTGACGCGATCGCGGCCTCGTCGACGACCTCGCCCAGCTCGTAGCCCGGGCGGAGCACCTGCATGTTCCGGCGGGGCAGCAGGGCGTCCGGGTCGGAGATCCAGCAGGTGTTCCCGCTCAGCTGGACGCTGTACTCGGACGCACCCAGCGCGGTGGCGCGGATGCACTCCCCCGCGTCCAGCAGCGGCCACGGCAGCGCACCGGTGTCGATGCGGCGCCGCAGCGCCCGGCCGAGCGGATGCCCGAGGTCGCCGAACCGCGTCTCCTCCCGGCCGTAGACGTACTCCGCCACCCCGCCGGAGAACATGACGCCGTCGATGCGCCCGAGGTCGCCCAGCTGCTCGGTGATGAAGAAGGAGTCGGCGTCGAACCCACCGGTGAGGGCCGCGACGACCACGTCGGCCATCGACTCCGCGACCCGCTCCAGCTCGCCCGGAGCGACCCGGTCCCCCACATCCCACCCGTAGCCGGCACGCGCGGCGTGCGAGCGGCCGGCCGGGTCGAGGCGCACGATCGTGCCCGCCTCGTCGACGACCTGGAGCCGGCCGCCGACGTGCACGGCGGCGGTGGCGACGACGCGCCCGGCGTCCAGCACGGCCAGCTTGGTCGTTCCGCCGCCGACGTCGATGTTGAGGATGCGCCCGCCGATGTCGTACGACGCCATGGCGGCTCCGGAGCCGTAGCCGGCGAGCATCGCCTCCATGTGGTGGCCCGCCGTGGCCGTCACCAGCATGCCGCCGCGGTCGGCCAGGATCCCCGCGATCGCCTCGGCGTTGCGGCGGCGCAGCGCCTCGCCGGTGAGGATCACGACGCCGGTGTCGATGTCGGCCGGGTCGACGCGGGCCTCGGCGTAGGCCTTGTCGATGATCGTGCCGAGCGCCTCGGCGTCGATGTGTTCCGCGCTCGCGTAGGGCGTGAGCGCCACCGGCGAGCGGTAGCGGGTCTCGCGCCGGATCACGACGTATCGGCTGGTCAGCTCCTCACCGATCCGTCGCAGGTGCAGCCGGGAGAACACGACCTGCGTGCCGGAGGACCCGATGTCCATCCCGACGCTCGCCAGGGTGACGTTGTCCTGCTGCCAGATCGGGTTGTCCTCGATCGGGCCCAGCGGCTCGTCGTCGTGGTCGTGATCGTGTCCCGGGACGTGGGCCGAGTGGACCGCTACCACCCTCAGACCGCGACCGGCTTGGGCGGGAGCGTCGCGAGCTCCGCCTCGTAGGCCGCCTCCATCCGCGGTTCCATGCCGTGCTCGGCCAGCGCCTTGCGGAAGGTCTCCCGGACGACCACCGACTCGTCGGCGTAGTCGATCTGGTCGCCGCCCACGCGCATGCTGATCCAGGCCTTCGGCACGCCCTGCGCGTTGCGGACCGACACCACCTCGTGCTTGAAGGCGAGGTAGCGGGCGGGCTCGGTCCCGCTGTTGAAGTGCTGGTGGAACCACATGTTCGGCGGCACGATCAGCGCGCCGGGGCCCCAGTCGTAGCGCCTCGGCTCCTCGCCCTCCGGCCACATGAGGCTGTAGCCCTCGCCGGAGAGGATGATCACGTGGGCGCCCGGGCCGTGGCGGTGCCCCTTCTTGTAGGTGGCGGTCGGGAACTGCGAGATGTGGCTGTTCATCGATCCCTTCGCCATCGCGAAGCGGATGTGCCCGCCGCCCGCGCCACGCTCCTTCGCCTCGATCAGCGGGAGGTTGACCGCGTCCGCCACGAAGTTGGTGTCGAGCAGCAGGCCCTTCTGCTCACCCTTGGGCGCGAAGTAGTCCGGCTCGCCGGCGAAGCGGTTCGGGAAGTCGTGCGCCGTGCCGAACACGAAGTCGACGTCGTCGTAGAGGTTGAGCACGGGCGGGAGGTTCGTGGAGGCGACGAACCGCGCCGCCTGCTGCCCGGACCCGTTGAAGTGCTGGTGGTGCGCGTTCAGCGGGATCGCGAAGAGAGAACCGGGACCCCACTCGAAGCTCACCTCGCCGCCGGCGTCGTTCCACACGCGGGTGGATCCGTGCCCGTCGAGGACCAGGACCATCTCCTCGAAGAGCTGGCGCTGCGGGGCCAGCTCGCCGCCGGCGGGGATCTCGCAGACGTAGCAGTCGTTCGACGTGCGGGTGGCCTCGTGGTTGATGAAGACGCCGCTGCCGCCGCGCCGCGCCCACGGCTTGAGCTCGACGGTCCGCAGGTCGGGCACGTAGTGGGCGGCGATGATGTCCAGGCCCTCCGCGGCGACCCAGCGGGTGTACGGCGAGTCCTTCTCGGTGGCGAACTTGGCGGCGAGATCGTCGTTGACGAGCGCGTCCTTGGCCATCGGGCCTCCTTGCCTCGGCTGCGATTGGGGGGACAGTAGCAACCTTGACAGCTATTGGTCTAACCAGTAGACCTTAGCCTCCGAGCGGCGTTGATGCCGCGCTGAGGAGGACACCGTGGGTGAAGACGGGCGCGTGTTCGTGCGCGGTCTCGAGTCCGACAAGTACGAGCTCGAGGCGTTCCGCCGCCAGCAGCTCTCCCACCCGCGGGTGCGCGACGAGAAGGTCGTCACCGACCACGGCGAGGCCGTGGCCCACTCCGGTAGCAACAAGCAGTCGCGCACGTGGTGGCGGATCGGACCCGGCGACGAGGAGTTCCTGACCCAGACGCTGCAGGTGCACTTCGTCGAGATCGACGGCCACGGCAGCAACCGCGGCCACGGCCACCAGAACGAGGCCGCGTTCTACATCCTCGAAGGCGCCGGTTACGAGATCCACGACGACCAGCGCTACGACTGGAAGACCGGGGACTTCGTCTTCGTCCACACCGACTCGGTGCACCGGCACTTCAACCCCTACGACGAGAAGGCGCTGACCCTCGTCGTGAAGGCCAAGAGCAGCTGGATGTTCCTGGGCCTGCTGCAGCAGGGCCGGGGCGGCCCGGTCGAGCGGCCCGACGAGTTCGGCCCGCGCGAGGACTGGTCCTCGATCTGGACGCCCGGCGTGCTCGACCGCTCCAAGGTCGTCGGCGTCGAGGACACCGTCTGGGAGGACACCGAGCTGGGCCGCGTCCGGGTGATGACCAGCCCGAAGACCGACCACGCCCGCCTGTTCAGCGTGGACGCCTTCGAGTGGGCGATCGAGGCGGGCGAACACACCCCGCGCTACTGGAAGATGGCCGACGAGGTGCTCTACGCGCTCTCGGGCGACGGCTACTCGCTGCACTGGGAGGTGCAGGCCGAGATCGCCGAGAAGTACTACGCGCACATCGCCACGGAGCCGACCCGCCACGAGTTCTACAAGGGCGACGTCCTGTACGTCCCGCAGAACACGGTGGCCCAGCACTTCGCGGCAGACGGCACCCCACTGCGCCTGCTGAGCTTCCAGAACCGGCTCTTCAAGCACCTGGGCTACGACAACGTGAAGGTCCTCGAGGACCGATGACACCGTGACCCACATGAACGAGCGAGCGGGCCGACGCCGTCCTGCGGGGGAGGCGCGCAGGGAGCGAGGAACGAGCGACCGAGCACCGGAGGAGCAGGACGGCGTCTTGAAGGCCCGCTCGCACGCCGGAGCGCAGCGGAGGCAATTCGACACGGAGAAGCCCCTCGGCTTCACCCCCGGCCCTGCCGCCTACGGCAGCGATCTCGTGGTGGACCTTCTGCGCGCCCTCGGCACCCGCTACGTCCCGCTGAACCCGGGCTCCTCGTTCCGGGGCCTGCACGACTCCCTGGTCAACCACGGCGGCAACACCGACCCGCAGCTGCTGCTCTGCCTGCACGAGGAGATCGCGGTATCCCTCGCCCACGGGTACGCCAAGGGCTCCGGCCAGGTGGGAGTGGCCGCGGTGCACGACCTCGTCGGGCTCATGCACGCCTCGATGGCCGTCTACGACGCCTTCTGTGACCGGACACCGCTGCTCGTCCTCGGGGGCAGCGGGCCGGTCGACCCGGCGTTGCGCCGGCCCATCGACTGGGCCCACTCGGCCACCACGCAGGCCGAGCTGGTGCGCGACTTCGTGACGTGGGACGCCGAACCGGTCACGCCCGCGGCCTTCGTCGCGGACGTCCTGACCGCGCACCGCCGCGCCGCGAGCGTGCCGCGCGGGCCGGCGTACGTCTCGCTGGACGCCGGTGTGCAGGAAGCCGCGCTGACCGAGCCGGTCCCCCTGCCCGACCTCGCGCTGCACGCACCCGCCCCTCCCCCGGCCGCCGACGAGGCGAGCATCGCGCGGGCCGTCGACGTGCTGCTGGGCGCACAGCGGCCGGTCGTCACCGCCGGTGCGCTGAACTGGGACCCGGCGGCCACGCCGGTGCTCGTCGAGCTGGTGGAGCTGCTCGGCGCCGCCTACGTCGAGGACCGCAACACCGTCTCCTTCCCCACCACCCACCCGCAGAACGGCACCGGGGACGCCGGCCGGCTCGCCGACGCGGACGTCGTGCTCGCGATCGGTGTGCCCGACGTGCCGGGCCGGCTGCGGCGCCGGGGCCGCGGTCGTGCCGCCGCGGCGGCCGCGCAGCCGGCCATCGTCGACGTCTCCACCGGGCACCTGGACCAGCGGTCGTGGAGCAACGCGTTCTCCACCCCGTTCCCGAGGACCGCGCAGCTGCTCGCCGATCCGCTGACCGGAGCCCGCCAGCTGGTCGCGGCGTTGCGGGAGCGAGCCCCCGACGCCGCGGACCGGCGCGAGGGAGTGAGCGCCGAGATCCGCGCGCAGCGGGAGCGGGCCGCCGCCGCGCGGGAGGACCGCTGGGACGCTCGCCCGATCGCACCCACGCGGATGGTCGCCGAGCTCTGGTCGGCGGTGCGGGACGTGCCGCACCTGCTCTGCCTGCGCAACACCCGCAGCTGGCCCGAGGGCATCTGGGAGCTGCCGGGCGCCGGCAGCTACCTCGGCCACTCCGGCGGCGGGGGTGTCGGGTACGGGCCCGGCGCGTTCGTGGGCGGGGCCCTGGCGGCCCGCGACCGGGGCCTGCTCGGCGTGGGAATCATCGGCGACGGCGACCTGCTGATGGCCGCCGGTGCACTGTGGACCGCCACCCACTACCGGATCCCGGGACTCCTCGTCGTCAACGACAACGGCTCGTTCTACAACGACGAGCCGCACCAGGCCGCGGTGGCGCGGGAGCGCGGCCGACCCGAGGCGAACAGCTGGATCGGCATGCGGATCGCCGACCCCGCGGTCGACATCGACGCGCTGGCCGCGTCCTACGGGTGCTGGACGGCGGGCACCGTCACGGAGCCGGACGAGCTCGCCGGCACCTTCGCCAAGGCACTCGCCGCGGCCCAGGACGGCCGGCTCGCCGTCGTGCACGTGAGAACGGAGCCGGCATGACACGAGTGTTGGGGAACGTCTACCGGGGCAAGCCGCCGGTGCACGCCCTCATGTCGGTCGGCGGGCAGTGGCGCGGGGCCGCGTCCGGCGCCCGGCTGGACTGCATCGACCCCACCACCGAGGAGCTGCTCGGCACCGTGCCGGCCGGTGGCGCCGCCGACGCCGACCTCGCCGTGCAGGCCGCGCAGGAGGCCTCCGGCGCCTGGCGGGCGCTGGGCTGGACCCGCCGCGCCGCGCTGCTGCGTGACCTCGCCGCCGCGGTCGCCGAGGTCGCCGAGCCGCTCGCGATGCTGGACGTGCTGGACAGCGGCAACCCGATCGCCGGCATGCGCGGCGACCTCGAGTCCACCGTCCGGGAGCTGCACTACTTCGCGGGCCTCGCCGGGCAGACCCACGGCGCGAGCACCCCCACCGGCGCGGAGACCGTCTCGTTCACCCAGCGCGAGCCCTACGGCGTCGTCGTGCGGATCGTGCCGTTCAACCACCCGTTCAAGTTCGCCTGCGGCAAGGCCGCCGCCGCGCTGGCGACGGGCAACTCGGTGATCGTGAAGCCCGGGGAGCAGACCTCGCTCTCCGCGATCGCGCTCGCCGAGGTGGCCGAGGCCGTGCTGCCGGCGGGCGTCCTCACCGTGCTGACCGGCACCGGGGCCGACCTCGGCGACGCGCTGGTCTCCCATCCCGGGGTGCAGCGGGTGGCGTTCACCGGCTCCGTGCCCACCGGCCGCCGGATCATGGCGGCAGCCGCGCGGAACCTCGCGCACGTCACCCTGGAGCTCGGCGGCAAGAACCCGCTGATCGTCTGCCCCGACGTCGACCCGCGCAAGGCCGCCCGCGACGCGGTAGCCAGCATGAACATCGCCCGCAGCAACGGGCAGTCCTGCGGGTCGACCTCCCGGCTCTACGTGCACGATGCCATCCGCGCGGCGTTCACGGAGGCGCTGCTGGAGCGGGTGCGCGAACTGCGCGTCGGTGACCCGCGCGACGAGGCGAACGACGTCGGGCCGGTCGCGTTCGCCGCCCATCACGAGCGCGTGCTCGACCACATCGAGCGCGCGAAGGCGTCCGGCGCCACCGTCGCCGCGGGCGGATCCCGCCCGCTCGGGCTCGACCGCGGCTACTTCGTCGAGCCGACCGTGTTCACCGACGTCACCGACGACATGCCGATCGCCCGTGAGGAGGTGTTCGGGCCGGTCATGGCGGTCATGGGCTTCTCCGACCTCGACGACGCCGTGCGGCGGGCCAACGACACCGAGTTCGGGCTGACCGCGAACGTCTACACCCGCGACCTGCGCGTCGCGCACCGGCTGGCCGACCGGCTGCAGGCCGGCTACGTCTACGTCAACGGGACCGGGCGGCGCCCGCCCGGCTCCCCCTTCGGCGGCTGGAACCAGAGCGGCCTGGGCAAGGAGAACTCGCACGAGGAGCTGCTCTCCTACACGCGCGAGAAGACGATCACGATCACGCTCCCCACCGACGACCCCGCCTGGAGCTGACGATGTCGACGAACCACGCTCCCTACGACAAGCCGGTCTGGGGCTCGGACGTCATGGTCGACGCCCTTCGCCGCCTCGACCTGCCCTACATCGCGCTCAACCCCGGCTCCTCGTTCCGCGGGCTGCACGACTCGCTCGTCAACTACGGGGGCGACGAGATGCAGATCATCGAGTGCCCGCACGAGAAGATCGCGGTCGCGCTGGCCCACGGCTACGCGAAGGCCACCGGCCGGGCGATGGGCGTGATCCTGCACGACCTCGTGGGCCTGCTGCAGGGCACGATGGGCGTCTACTACGCCTACATCGACCGCGCCCCGGTGCTCGTCCTCGGGGGATCCGGGCCGGCCGACCACGAGCGGCGCCGGCCCTACATCGACTGGATCCACTCGGCGAACGTGCAGGGCCAGGTGGTCCGCGACTACACGAAGTGGGACCACGAGCCGCGGTCGGTCGAGTCGGTGCCCGGCGTGCTGGCCCGCGCCCACCGCATCGCGACCACCGGGCCGGCCGGGCCCACCTACGTCGCGCTGGACGCCGGCCTGCAGGAGGACCCGGTCGAGGAGCCGGTGTCCGTGGACGACGTCGCCGCGCTCGCCGCTCCGCCGGCGCCGGTGGCCCCCGACCCGGTGGCGCTGCGGGCGCTCGCGCAGGAGCTGTGCGCGGCGAAGCGGCCGGTGATGGTGCTGGCCTACCCGGGGCGCGACCCGGACTCGTTCGGGCACCTGGTCGACCTGGCGGAGCTGGTCGGGATCGGCGCCGTCGACACGCACTGGCGGCTGAACTTCCCCACCCGCCACCCGCTGTGCGTGAGCGACACGGACGTGATCGACGAGTCCGACTGCGTGCTCTTCGTCGACGTCAAGGACATGGTCAAGCCCACCCACCGGACCGACCGGCTGGCACGGCGCAACGTCTCCCGGCTGGCACCCGGCACCCGGGTGCTCTCGATCGGCTTCGGCGACATGGGCATCTCGTCCTGGAGCGAGGACTACGCCCAGCAGATCCCGACCGACCACGCGGTCGTCGCCGACACGGCGGTCGCGCTCCCGCTGCTGCTGGAGGAGTGCCGCACCCTGCTGTCCGGCGACGACGACCAGCGCGCAGCCGAGCGGGCGGCGTGGACCCGCCGGCTCACCGAGGTGCACGACAACACCTGGGCCGGCTGGGCGCAGCACGCCGCCGACGTCGCCGGGGAGACGCCGGTGGCGACGGCCCAGCTCGCCGCCGCGGTCTGGAACGTCGTCAAGGAGCACGACTGGGTGCTCACCGCCGGCACGGCCGCGGAGTGGGCGCTGCGCCTCTGGGACTTCGACGCCCCGCACCGCCACCCCGGCAAGCAGCTGGGCACCGCCACCCAGATCGGCATCTCGCTCGGCGTCGCGCTCGCCCACAAGGACACCGGGCGGCTCGTCGTCGACCTGCAGCCCGACGGAGACCTGATGTTCGACGTCGGCGCCCTGTGGGTCGCCAGCCGCTACCGGCTGCCGCTGCTCGTGGTGATGTTCAACAACCGCGCCTACTACAACGACTGGGAGCACCAGGAGAAGCTGGCGGCCCAGCGCGGCACCCCTGTCGACCGCGCCCACATCGGGATGGCGATCTCCGACCCGGCGCCCGACTTCGCCACGGTCGCGACGGGCTTCGGCTGGTACGCCGACGGCCCGGTCACCGACCCGTCGGCCGTGGAGGATGCGGTGCGGCGGGCTGCCGCCCACGTGCGGGAGACCGGCGGCCCGGCGCTGGTGGACGTGGTCTGCCAGCCGAAATAGGCCGCTGCCAGTGCACGGGCGCGAGACCGGCCGACGCAGATCGGGGCATCCGCCCGATGTCGATCCGGCGCCCTCCCGATTGTCGTCATGACGTCGCTGTCCCCACCGGGAGGAACGATCATGGCGCACCGCAGGACGTGGGTGCTGGCGCTCGCCGCCGTCGCATCCCTGATGACCGCGCTGGACGCGCTCGTCGTGTCCGCCTCGCTCACCACCATCCAGGCCGACCTCGGCGCCACCGCCGAGCAGCTGGAGTGGACCGTCAACAGCTACAACCTCGTGATGGCGGTGCTGCTCATGCCGGCGGCCGCGCTCGGCGACCGGTACGGGCGGCGGCGGATGTTCGCGGCCGGGATCGCCCTGTTCACGGCCGCGTCGGCGGCGTGCGCGGCGGCGCCCGACGTCATGGTCCTCGTCCTCGCGCGGGCCGTGCAGGGAGCGGGCGCCGCATTGGTCAGCGCGCTCGCGATGACGCTGGTGAGTGCCGCGTTCCCCGCGGAGCGGCGGGGCGCCGCGATCGGGTTCCTGCAGGGCGGGTCCGGCATCGCCGTGCTGGCCGGGCCCGGCATCGGCGGCGCCATCACCCACACCGTGGGCTGGGAGTTCGTCTTCTGGCTCAACGTCCCGATCGGGCTGGTGGTGCTTCCGTTGATCCTCGCGAAGTGCGACGAGAGCCGCGGCGCCGACACCGCGCTCGACGTGCGCGGCCTGCTCCTGGTCATCGGTGCCGTGCTCGGCCTCGTGTGGGCGCTCGCCCGCGGCAACGCGGTGGGCTGGGCGAGCACCGAGGTGCTCGGCGCCTTCGCGCTGGGCGGCGCGGCGCTCGTCGCGTTCGTCGCCTGGGAGCGGCGGGCGGTCGCGCCGATGTTCCCGATGCGGCTGCTGCGTTGCCCCGGTTTCGTCGCCGGCAACGTCGCCACGGCCGGGCTCTTCGCGTCGATCTTCGGCGGGCTCTTCTTCTACGCCCAGCTGCTGCAGACCGGCCTCGGCCTCACGCCGCTGCAGGCCGGGCTCGGCCTCGTGCCGTGGACCTCGACGCTGATCGTGCTCGGACCGATCTCCGGCCGGCTGGCCGACCGGATCGGCAACCGGCCCCTGATCGTCACCGGCCTGCTCACCACCGCGGTCGGGATCGCCTGGGTTGCGCTGGTCGCCCGCCCCGGCATGCCCTACGGCGAGCTCGTCGCGCCCTTCCTGGTGGCGAGCATCGGCGGGTCGATGGCGCTGGCGCCCACCGCCAACGCCGTGCTCGGCGCCGTCCCGCCCGCCGACATCGGCACGGCGTCGGGCGTCAACGCCATGCTGCGCGAGCTCGGCGGCGTGCTCGGGCTCGCGGTGTTCGTGGCCGTCTTCACCGGCACCGGCAGCTACGCCTCCCCCGCGGCGTTCGTCGACGGCTTCGGCCCGGCGATGGGCACCTGCGCCGCGCTGGTCGCCCTGAGCGCGGCGGCGGTGGCGATGCGGCGGCGGGCGAAGGCGAGCGTGACCCCGGTTGCCCCCGAGCACGCCGTGCCGTAGAGATCGGCCGTGACCCTCTCGACCCCGGCGCGGTTGCTGCGCCTGCTCAGCCTCCTGCAGGGACGGCGCGAGTGGGCCGGCACCGACCTCGCCGAGCGGCTCGGGGTGACCGACCGGACGGTGCGCCGCGACGTCGGGCGGCTGCGCGAGCTGGGCTACCCGGTCGAGGGCACCACCGGCACCGCGGGCGGTTACAAGCTCACGTCCGGCGAGGATCTGCCGCCCCTCCTGCTCGACGACGACGAGGCGGTCGCGATCGCCACCAGCCTGCTCGGCACGCTCGGCGACGGGGAGACGGCGGGCCGTGCACTCGCCAAGCTCACGCAGGTGATGCCGGGCCGGCTGCGCCACCGGGTCGCGGCCGTCGGCGCGTCGGTGGTGGCGGTGCCCGACCACCGCGGCGCGCGGATCGAGCCCGGGGTGCTCGCGGTGCTGGCCGGCGCCGTGCGCGACCGCGAGATCGTCCGGTTCGCCTACCGCCGCCGCGACGGCACCGCCACCGACCGCCGGGTGGAACCGCACCACGTGGTGGCCACGTACGGCCTCTGGTACCTGATCGCCTTCGACCCGGGCGCGGGCGACTGGCGGACGTTCCGGGTGGACCGCATCGACGGCCCCGAGTCGGTGCGCCTGCGCTTCACGCCGCGCGAGCTGCCCTCGGGTGACCCCGCCGAGCACGTGCGCCAGACGATCACCTCGACGCCCTACCGCTACACGGTGCGCGCGACCGTGCCGGCGCCGGCGGACGTCGTGCGGGCGCGCCTTCCGATGTCGATCCCCGCCCGGATCCAGCCGATCGACGAGACGTCGTGCACCGTGGCGCTGGGCGCCGACGAGCTCGATCGCCTCGTGCGCGACGTCGTCACGCTGGGCCCCGGCGCGGAACTGGACGGCTCCCCCGAGGTGCTGGCACACCTGCGGGACGTGGGCCGCTGGCTCAGCGACCAGGGCTCGTGACCCGGTGGCGGCTAGATCGGGGCGCCCAGCGGGAGCGGCGCCAGCTCCGCCTCGTGTTCGAACGCGGCCTTCTGCAGCGCGGCCCAGCGGGCGCGGACGGCCGGCCGCTCCAGCCCGGCGACGATCCGTGGCCCGGCGCTCGCCGCCTCCAGCACCGCGACGCGGGCGTGGTGGTGCAGCTCGGGCGCGGCGAGCGACTCCTCGAACCGGCGCAGCAAGGTCCAGCCGATCACCTCGGTGACCTCGGTGCGCTCGGCTGCCTCCAGCAGGTCGAGCGCGCGCCCGGCGGTGGCGGCGACGAGAGCGTCGAGGTCGGCTGCCTCCTGGCTCACCACCCGGTTCAGCCGCGCCGGCGCGAGCAGCAGCGCCCCCACCAGGTCGGTGCCGGCCGCCACGGCCGCGGCCACGTCGAAGGCGCCTGCCGTGCGGTGGTCGAACTGGCCCTCCCGGCGGCCCCGCCCGCCCGACGGCGCGACGAGGAGCGGGCGCACGTGCTCGGGCACCTCGAGGAACGAGGGCTCCAGGAGCAGCTGCAACTGCTGCAGCGCCGCGGCCTGCTCCTTGGCCGGGACCGGCGTCGCCCCGCCGTCGAAGCTCTCCCCATCGGTGCGCGCGTACCGCCGCCGCTGACCGCCCACCAGCTTCGCCACGGCGGTGGCCTGGTGCCGGTGCAGGAGGTGGAGCAGCAGGAACCGGCGCTCGATCTCGTTGCTGTCGCTCCCGGGCGGCACGACGCCGGGCCCGAACCGGGCCATGGCGGCGGCCCGCACGTCCACGATCGCCTGCAGTGCGTCGACGGGTTCGGTCGGCGCGATCCACGTGGCGCCGCAGGCGTCGGCGGCGTCGTCGAGCCTGGCGTCGGCGTCGGTGATGTAGAGCAAGGGCTCGTGCTCCGCCTGCGGCGCGTGCCCGTAGAGGGCCGCGATCTGGCGCAGGTCCCACGGCCCGGGGGCGGTCGCGTACGGGCGGGTCGCCACCGGGCGGCCGGCGGCGTCCAGATCGAAGATCGGGCCCGGGTAGTCCATCACCGACGGCACCTCGTGCAGGTGCGAGGCGAAGTTGTGGGCCAGGCCGATGGCGTGCCCGATCTCGTGGGCGGCGAGCTGGCGCATCCGGGCGTCGACCACCGCGCGCACGCCGCCGGCACCAACGCCGCCGGCCGCGTACGGCGCGAGCACGCTCTCGGTGATCGACCGCAGCTGCTCGACGCGCTGGGAGCCGAGCCGCACCACACCGCGCAGGATCTCGCCGGTGCGCGGGTCGACCTGGGTCATGCCGTAGGACCAGCCACGGTCGGCCCGGTGCACCCACAGCACGACGTTGCGGCGCGGGTCGTCGAGATCGGCTCCCTCGGGCAGCGGCTCGACCCGGTAGGCCCCGGGGAACCCGGCCGCGGCGAACGCGTCCTGCCACCAGTTGCCGCCCGCGAGCACGGCGTCGTGCACCGCGGCCGGCATCGCCGGGTCGAGGTGGAAGACCACCGGTGATGCGTCCGGCGGCAGCCGGAAGCGGGTGGCGAGGATCGTGTCGGCGTCCTGCTCGTCGATGCGGTCGAAGCGGTGCACCCTGAGGTTCGGCATCGCCCCGATCGTCGGGTCGAGCGGCGCGGGCCGGTAGCCCGGTGCGGGCAGCGGGCGCAGCACCACCTGCTGGCGGACGCTGACCGTGTCGGCGGGCGCCGGGAAACCCAGCGCGCGGGCGCGGGCGCTGCGCGGCGAGTGCCCGTTGACGGTGCGCGCCTGCGGCGCGGGGCGGTCCGGGCGGAACGTCAGCACGGCGTCGAGCGCGAGCACGTCGCCGTAGCGGCGGACCTGCTCCACCCCGGAGAGCTCGGGGTCGAGCACGAACGGGGTCTCTGCAGCGTCGGTGAGCATGCGGGCAACGCCGACCGTGTCCACCAGGCCGAGCGGAGTGGGGTCGAACGTGTCCTCACCGGTGCTCACGCAGCGGGCGAGCGCGGACGCGGCGAACGAGCGGGCGGCGGCCACCCGGGCCGCGTCGGTGTCGCCCGAGTGCCCGAACGCGGTGTTGAGCGCCGTGACCAGCACGGCGTCACCCCACCGGTCGGCCCGGCACAGCAGCGACGGGCCGACCTCGCCGCGGTCGACCCCGATCGTCGACATCCCGATGCCGCCGGTGATCGTTGAGTGGACGAGGAATTGAGACAGACCCCATTCCCCGCTCACTGCGTTCCCTGTCACTGCGTCTCTTGTCACTGCGGCACCGAGTCCAGGAGCCGCTGCGTGTACTCCTCGCCGGGGTCGGCGAATACCTCGGCGGTCGGGCCGGATTCGATCACCCGGCCACGGTAGAGCACGACCACGTCGTCGCAGACCTGCTGCACGACGGCCAGGTTGTGGGAGATGAAGAGCATCGTCAGGTCGTGCTCGTTCCGCAGCCGGTCGAGCAGCCGCAGCACCTCGGCCTGCACCGACACGTCGAGGGCGGAGGTCATCTCGTCGGCGATCACCATGTCCGGCCGGGTGATCAGGGCGCGGGCGATCGCGATCCGCTGCCGCTGGCCGCCGGAGAACTCGTGCGGGTAGCGGTCGATCGCGTCGGCGGGCAGCGCGACGTCCTCGAGGGCGGCGGCGATCGCGTCCCGGTGCCGGCGCACCCGGCAGCGGACGGGGTCGAGCGCCTCGGCGAGCGTCTGCCCGATCGTGCGGCGCGGGTCGAGCGACGAGTACGGGTCCTGCGGCACCAGCTGTACCGCCCGCAGGAACGCGCGCCGCTCCCGGCGCCCGAGCGCGGTGACGTCGGCGCCGCGCAGCAGGATCCGTCCGGAGGAGATCGGGACGAGCCCGAGGACCGCCCGGGCGAGGGTCGTCTTCCCGGAACCGGACTCCCCGACCAGCCCCACCGTCCGGCCGGCGCCGACCCGGAGGCTGACGTCGTCGAGCGCGCTGGTGGGGCCGAACCGGACGCCCACGCCGTCCGCCTCGAGCACGGGCGGGGTCACGGGCGCACCTCCCGCCGGCCGCGGTCCAGCTTCGGCACCGCATCGAGGAGCATCCGGGTGTAGGGCTCGCTGACCTCGCCCGCCCGCAGGGCCTCGGCCGTCAGCTCCTCGACCACCGCCCCGTCCTTCATGACGAGCACGCGATGGCACAGTTGCCCGATCACGCCGAGGTCGTGGGAGATGAAGAGCATCGCGGTCCCGTCGTCGGTGTTGATCCGGGCCAGCTCCCGCAGGATCTCGGCCTGCACGGTGACGTCGAGCGCCGTGGTCGGCTCGTCCGCGACGAGCAGCGCGGGCTCGCCCGCGAGCGCCGTGGCGATCATCGCGCGCTGCCGCATACCGCCGGAGAGCTCGTAGGGGTGGGCGCGGAGCAGCCGGGCGGGGTCGACGATGTGCACGGCGGCGAGGAGGTCCGCGATGATCTTCCGGGCGTCGGCCGCCGAGTGGCCGCGGTGCACCCGCAGCACCTCGGTGAGCTGCGTGGCCAGCCGCAGCGCCGGGTTGAACGTCGTGCCGGGGTCCTGGTAGACGAGCCCGATCCCGGTGGCGAGGTCGCGGCGCGGCGGGTTCTGCTGCATGTCCATGCCGGCCACCTGGAGTTGCGCGGCCTCGGCGGTGAGCCCGTCGGGCAGGAGGCGGGCCAGCGCCATCGCGGTGAGCGACTTCCCGCTGCCGGACTCCCCCACCACGCCGAGGATCTCCCCGCGCGCGATGTCGAACGACACCCCGCGCACCAGCGGGAGCCCGTCGCCGCGCCGCACGACGAGGTTGCGCACGCTCACCACGGCGTCCGGGGTCACGGCGGCCCCCGTCGTGGACTCCGTCGACGCGGGCCGGGCCGACGCGGGCCGGGCCGACGCGGGCCGGGCCGACGCGGGCCGGACCGGCGTGGACCGGAGCCGCGGGTCGGCGGACGCCGCGAGGCCGTCGCCGATCAACATGGCCGCCACCGACATCACCACGATCATCAGTGCCGGCCCGACCACCTCGATGGGCCGCGAGTAGATCGCCGGCAACGCGGCGGCCAGCAGCGAGCCGAGATCGTAGTCGGGGATCTGCACGCCGAGGCCGACGAACGACAGCGCCGACATCGCCACCAGGCCGGTGGAGAAGGTGGCGGCGAGCTGGATCAGCAGCGGCTCGGCCATGTTCGGCAGCAGGTGGCGCCCGATCATGGCCCAGCCGGGCACGCCGGTGAGCCGGGCGGTGGTGACGAAGTCGCGCTGGTGCAGGGCCGCGCCGAGATTCGCGGTGAGCCGCGCCGTCGCCGGGATGTTCGCGAGCCCCACGGCGAGCACGAGCTGCCAGCGGCCGGCACCGAGGATGGCCGCGAGCACGACCGCGACGAGGAGCTCCGGGTAGGAGACGGCGATCTCGACGATCCGCAGGGCGCCCTCGCGCACGCGGCGCGGCACGATCCAGACGGCGGTACCGATCAGCACGCCGGCCACCATCGACAGGGCCGTGGCGGCCAGTGCCATCACCAGGCTGGACTCCGCGCCCACCAGCGCCCGCGCGAGCATGTCGCGGCCGAACGCGTCGGTGCCGAGCCAGTGGCCGGCCGACATCGGCCGGTTGGTGTCGGGGCTCAGGCCGTCGGCCGCGCCGACCAGCGTGAACGACGCGATCACGGCGGTGGCGGCGGTGACCGCGAGCAGCCCGGCGCCGATCGCCAGCGCGACGTTCCACCGCAGGCGGGGCCGGCCGGCCACGCCTGGTTCGATCACTGCGGGGTCAGCCACGACGCACCCGCGGGTCGACCAGCCCGAGCACCACGTCCACCGCGAGGGTGAGCAGCGCGGAGAGCACGGCGAGGACGAGCACGATCCCCTGGATCAGCGGGTAGTCCTTGGCGGTGACCGCGTTCACGATCCCGAGGCCGAGGCCCGGCCAGCTGAACACGGTCTCGACCGTGATGGCGCCGCCGAGCATGCCGATCAGGATGATCCCGCTGAGCGTGAGGGTGCTGGTGAGCAGGTTCGGCAGCGCGTAGCGCCCGTACGTCCGCAGCGCGCCGAGCCGCCAGCCGCGGGCGGTGCGCAGGTAGTCCTGCTCGAGCACCACCGCGGTCTCGCGGCGCACCACCCGCGCGATGAAGCAGATCGACGGGATCGCGAGCGCCATGAGCGGCAGCACGAGCGAGATCCCGACCCGCGAGCGGGAGTAGGCAGGCGGCAGCACCTGCAGCGACACCGCGAACACCAGCACCAGCAGCGTGGCCATGACGTACGGCGGGATCGCCGCGACCACCGCCGTCGTGTAGCCGAACGCGCTGTCGATGAAGCGGCGCCGCCCGCCGCGGGTGAGCACCCCGACCGTCATACCCACGGGGACCGCGATCAGCAGCACCACCACGAGGGAGGCGAACGCGAGCCCGGCCGTGAACGGCAGCCGGCCGAACACGACCTCGGCGACGGGCGCGTTGAGCGAGAAGGAGTGGCCCATGTCGCCCTGGAGGAGCCCGCCCACGTAGTCGACGAACCGCTCGGCGAGCGGCCGGTCCAGGCCGAGCTCCGCGCGCACCTGCTCGATCTGCGCGATCGTGGCGTCCGGACCTGCGGCGCTCACCGCCGGGTCGCCCGGGATCAGCGGGACGATCACGAAGGTGAGCACCACCGCGACGACGAGCGTGCCGGCGAGGCCGGCGAGCCGGCGGGCGGCGAATGACGCGATCATCCGTCGGTCACCCGCAGGGTGGCGAGGTCGACGTAGTCGCCGAAGGTCGAGACCACCACGTTCGGCGAGGTGATGTAGGTGGTCGGGTTGCCGGCGAGCGGCACCACGTCGCTGCGCTGGAACAGCGTGCGCTGCGCGGTCTCGAACGCGGCGCAGCGGGCGGCCGGGTCGGTGGTGGACAGGCCCTCGCTCAGCGCGGCCTCCCCCTCCGGGTTCACCGACGCGCTGTAGTTGCGCCCGCCCGCCTCGACGGCCGGACCGATCACGCGGTCCAGGGAGGCGCTGATCGAGCCGACCGAGTTGAGGTCGCCGAGGAACACCAGATCCCAGTCGGAGCCGCCTTCCGCGATCGTGCTCCAGAAGGTGGCGTTGTCCACCTTGTTCATCTGCACCTGCGCGCCCGCGTCGGACAGGACCTGGTAGATGTAGTCGGCGCCGCCGCTGTAGGACGGGTTGGCGGTGTTGCCGAGCATGGCGATCTGGGCGCCGGGGAGCACCGCGGCGGCCGCGGCCGGGTCGTGCGGTGGAAGCAGCGAGCGATCGGTGCTCGCGCAGGCGAAGCTCGCGGGCACCACCGTGGTGAGCACCTCGGCCGTGCCGTCGGAGAACACGGTGTTGAAGGCGTTCTGGTCGATCGCGGCCGCCACCGCCCGACGCAGGTCGGGGCGATCGGCGAACACCCGGCCGGGACGCTGGTTGAACACCACGTACGTGGTCGAGGTCGTGACGTCGTAGCGGTGGTAGTCCGGCTGCGCCGCGAACCGGGCGATCGTGTCCTGGTCGGTGAACTGGCCCAGGTCGACGTCCCCGGCGAGCAGCTGGTTGGCCACGGTGGAGGGGTCGGTGGAGATGCCGATCTCGATCGAACGCGGCGGCGCGCCGACCAGGGGCGCGGAGAACGCGGGCCACGCGTCGTAGCCCTCGCGCAGCGCGAAGGTGTAGCCCATCCCGGCGTTCGCCTCGGCGAGCGTGTACGGGCCGGAGAAGGCACCCGCGACCTTGCCCGAGGCGAGCCCGTCGAGGTCGGCGAGCCCGGCCGGGCAGACGATCCCCGTCTGCGCGATCGCGAGCCCTTCCACCAGCGTGGTGAACGGCTGCGACAGCGTGACCCGCACCTGCTTGCCGGCGTCGTCGGCCGCGATCGTCGCCTCGCCCTGGCCGAACACGAGGTTCTTCCACGTGGAGCCGGTCTCGGGCGACGCGAGGTGGTCGAGCGAGGCCGCCACCACCGACGCGGTGATCGGGGTGCCGTCGGAGCACGTGGCGCCGTCGCGGATCGTGAAGACGTACTCCGACGCCGACACGGTCTGCCACTCCGACGCGAGCCCGCCGACCAGCGTCGACGCGCCGTCACGGCGCAGCAGGGTGTCGTAGAGCATGCTGATCATCTGGAACGTCTGCTGCCCCTGCGCCTTCGCGGGGTCGAAGCTGGACGGGTCGCTGGGGAGCACAGTGCGGACCACGGTGTCCTCGGGGGTCCCGGTGGCGTCACCGGAACACCCTGCGAGCAGCAAGGCGGCAGCGCTCAGCAGCGTGGTGGCGACGGTGCGCCACGGGCGCTCGGCACGGGCGTGCGCTTTCGACAACGGGACCCTCCTTCGGGCGGCGCGCGTGATCGAAGCAAGCCCAGATGTCAGAGGTGTGTCGAGATCGAACCCGGGCGTTAACTCGAACGTGATACTGATCATGGCTGGCGAGCCCGCAACGCGCAGCCCCTGCTGAGCGACATCTGTGGGGACGACGGTCGTCGCGCCCCAGGAAACGGGAGGTCCCGGTGTCGGTGAGACGCGCGGGCCGGTCGCCTGCGGTGGTGGCACAGGTGGTGCTGGGAGCCGGGTTCCTGGCCCACCTCGTGGTGGTGGAGGTGCTCTTCGCCACCGCCGGCACGGGCAAGAACTCCGTGCTGACCGTCGCCAAGTTCTTCGCGCTGCACGCCGCGTCGATCATGATGCTGCAGCTGGTGCTGGTGGCGCGGCTGCCGTGGCTGGACCGGCGCATCGGCATGGACCGGCTCACCGTCTGGCACCGCTGGGTCGGGTTCACGCTCGCCTGGACGGTGCTCACGCACGCCACGCTCGTGGTGCTCGGCTACGCCGTGCTCGACTCGATGCCGGTGATCCGGACGTTCCTGAGCCTGGCCGGGGTGGTGGCCTCCCTGCTCGGGATGTGCGCCGCCGCCATCATCTTCGCGATGGCGGTGCTCTCCGTGCGGTACGCCCGCAGGCGGATGCAGTACGAGACCTGGCACGCCCTCCACATCGGCCTCTACCTCGCCGTCCTGCTCGCCCTCGTCCACCAGGGCCTCGAAGGCACCACGTTCGCGTCCTCACCGGCGGCGCGCGCCTACTGGTGGACGGTGTGGACGCTGGTGCTGCTCGCGTTCCTGACCGGCCGGATCGCCGTCCCGATCTGGCGCAACGCCCACCACCGGTTCCGGGTGGCAGCGGTCGTCCCGGAGTCCGACGACGTCGTCTCCGTCCACGTCACCGGCCGCCACCTCGACGGCCTGAACGCCCGGGCGGGACAGTTCTTCATCTGGCGCTTCCCCGGGCACAACGGCTGGTGGCAGGCCAACCCGTTCTCGCTCTCGGCCGCGCCCGGCGGGGACACGCTGCGGCTCACCGCCAAGGCCGTCGGCGCGACGAGCGCCGGGCTGCGGCACCTCCCCGTGGGCAGCCGCGCGTTCCTCGAAGGCCCCTACGGCGCCTTCACCGCCCTCCACCGGACCCGGCCCGCCACCCTCCTCATCGCCGGCGGCGTGGGGATCACCCCGATCCGCGCCCTGCTCGAGGAGTCGACGGGGCCCACCACCGTCCTCTACCGGGTGCAGACCACGGCCGACGCCGTCCTGCTCGCCGAGCTGCAGGAGATCGCGCACGAGCGCGGCGCGCGGGTGCACGTGCTGGCCGGCCGGACCGGCACCGGCCACCCGCCGCTGGCCCCGTTCGAGCCGGCCAACCTGGCCGCGCTGGTGCCCGACATCGCGGATCGGGACGTCTTCGTCTGCGGCCCGCGGGCGATGACGGACGCGGTACTGCGCAGCCTCCGCGAGCTGGGCGTCCCCCGGGGCCAGGTGCACGCGGAACGCTTCAGCCTCGCGTGAGCCCGGCCCCGGATGCATGATCGTCGATCGGGCGCGAAACCCGTCGTGCTGCGTCGGGTTTCGCGCCGAGTCAATGATCATGCCGCTCGGCACCCGCCGGACACGCCCTAGGCTCGGCCACATGATGATCCTCGTGACCGGAGCGACCGACGGGCTCGGCCGGTACGTCACCACCGAGCTCACGAAGGCCGGGCACCAGGTGCTGGCGCACGGCCGCAACCCCGAGCGGCTGCGCACGCTGCACGACGAGCTGGGCGTGGAGACGGTGCAGGCCGACCTCGGCGAGCTCCGGCAGGTGGACCGGCTCGCCGACGAGGTGCTGCGGCGGCTCGACCACCTCGACGTGCTCGTCAACAACGCCGGTGTGGGCGCGGGCGCCGACCAGAGCCGGCGCGAGGAGAGCGCCGACGGGATCGAGCTGCGCTTCGCCGTGAACTACCTGGCCGGCTACCACCTGGCGCGCCGGCTCGTGCCGCTGCTGACCGCCTCAGCCCCTGCCCGGGTGGTCACCGTCGCCTCGATCGGGCAGGAGGCGATCGATTTCGCCGACCCCCTGCTCGAACGCTCCTACTCCGGCATGCGGGCCTACCGGCAGAGCAAGCTCGCGCAGATCATGGCCACGTTCGACCTGGCCGGCGAGCTGCGCGACTCGGGCGTCACCGTCAACGCCCTGCACCCGGCCACGCTCATGCCCACCACCATGGTCGACGAGGGGTGGCCGGGCGTGTCGATGAGCACGCTGGAGGAAGGCGGCACCGCGACGCTGCGCCTCATCCTCGACGAAGGTCTGGCGACCACCACGGGCCGCTACTTCGACAGCAACACGCCCGACCCCGTCGACCCCGACCCGCAGGCGAGCCACGCCGACGCCCGCCGGCAGCTGCGGGAGCTCTCCGATCGCCTCGTGACCGCCGCGCTGGCTTGATCATCGCTCGGGTGCACCGGCGGCCACATCCGGGCGCGGACGCACCCGAGCGATGATCTCTCACGCGCGGGTCGCGGTGACCGCCACCGCGCGGTCACCACCGAGGCGGGCTGCGCCAAGGGCGTGCTGCACCGGCACTTCGCCGACTTCGACGCCTTCCTCGCCGAGCTCGTCCTCGACCGCATCGGCCGGCTCGACGAGCGGGCCCTCCGCGAGTCCGCCGGCACGAGCACCGTCACCGACAACCTCACCGCCGCGCTGACGGACGTGTTCGGGCCGGTCGCCGTCGCGATCGTCGGCCTCGTCACGTTCCGGGACGGCCTGCGGGCCCGGCTCCGCCAGGCCGGGCTGCCCGGCATCCCGCTGCTCGGGGAGGCCACGGCCATGATCGCCGGTTATCTCGCCGCCGAGCGCGACCTCGGCCGCATCGCGGCGGACGCCGATGCCGACACGCTCGCGCTCACCCTGATCGGCAGCGCGCACCTGCTCTTCGCCGGGCGGGACGAGCCGCCTGCGGCCGAGGAGGTCCGCAAGATCGCGGCCGCGGTCGTCTCGCCCACCGGATGAGGAGATGATGGCCGGGTGGTGATCCATGTCGTGGGAGCCGGCATCGCCGGGTCGGCCGCAGCGCTCGCACTGCACGGTGTCGGCGCCGAGGTGGTGGTCCACGAGGCCCACCCCGACGCGTCCACCGACGCGGGCGCGTTCCTGACGCTCGCGGAGAACGGGATGCGCGCGCTGCAGGCGATCGGCGCGGACGAGGCCGTCCGGCGCGCCAGCGAGCCGCTGCGCACCATGCGCGTCTCCGACGGCACGGGCACCGAGATCGCGAGCCGGCCACTCGGCGAGCCCGGCGGCCCCGGGTTCCGGTATCTCACGCGGGCCAGGCTGTGCGCGGTGCTGCAGGACGAGGTGCGCCGCCGCGGCATCCCGCTGCGCCACGGCGAGCGGCTGGCCGCCACCGCACCCGACGGGGACGGGGTCGCGGCGGTCTTCGACGACGGCACCCGCACGGGCTGCGACCTGCTGATCGGCGCCGACGGGCTCCGCTCGATCGTGCGCACGCAGCTGGACCCGGACGCGGCGCCACCCCGCTACGTCGGGTCCCAGATCTTCTACGGCACCACGCCCGGCACTCCCCCGGGCGAGCCGACCGACCGGATCCACTTCGTCCGGAGCACGTCCGCCGGCTCCGTCGCCTTCGGGTTCATCGCCACCGAACGCGAGGGCACCTGGTGGTTCGCCCGGGTGATCGGCCCCGAGCTGACCCCGGACGAGCTGGCCGCCGGCACCACCGACGGCTGGTCCGCGCACCTCACGGACGTACTGCGCGCCGAGCCCGGCCCGCAGGCGATCGTGCGCGCCGCCGACCGGGTGCTGGTCACGAACGCGTACGACCTCGCAGGAGTCCGCGTGTGGCACCGGGACCGCGCGGTGATCATCGGGGATGCTGCCCACGTGGCGTCGCCGGCCACCGGTCAGGGCGCCTCCATGGCCCTCGAGGACGCCGTCGCGCTGGCCGAGGTGATCCGCGACGCCGACGGGATCGACACCGCCCTGGCCGCGTACGAGGAACGGCGACGCGCGCCCGTGGAGGCCAACACGGCGGCGAGCGCCCGACTGTGAGGAGACCACGGTGGTCGAGCTCCGCCAGCTCCAGTACTTCCTCGCCGTCGCCGAGCGCCTGAGCATCACCGAGGCCGCTCGCGACCTGCAGATGGCTCAGCCCGCCCTGAGCCAGGCGATCACGAAGATGGAGCGCCAGCTCGGCACGGTCCTGTTCGACCGCAGCAGGCGCCGGCTGCGGCTCACGGCCGCGGGAGCGACGCTCGTGCCGGAGGCCCGGCAGCTCGTCGGCCGGGCGCGGGTGCTGGAGACCCTCGCCGGAATCGGCGCCGAGCACACCGAGGACGGCGAGGTGACCACGACGGGGATGCGCGCACTCCTCGCCCGCATCGCTGACGGAGAAGGCGTGATCACAGGGAGGCGAGGGCCCGGACACGGTCGGCGATGACCCGGCGGGCGGCGGCGGAGTCGAAGGCGATGAAGTCGAACTCGTGCGGGACGCCGGGGTGCAGGTGGAACTCGACCGGCACCCCGGCCTGGCCGAGGCGCCGGGCATAGGTGAGGTCCTCGTCGCGGAAGATGTCGAGCTGGCCCACCTCGATGTACGCGGGCGGCAGCCCGGCCGGGTCGGCGACGCGCGCCGGCGCGGCATGGGCAGGTGTATCCGGACCGCCCGCTGCGGGGCCGAGCAAGGCATCCCAACCGGTGCGGTTGTCGTCCCACGTCCACACGGCGAACGGCGCGAGCTGCGGGTCCGGGGTCACGGTGCGGTCGTCGAGCATGGGCATGACGAGGATCTGCTTGGCGATCGCGGGCCCGTGCCGGTCGCGGGCCAGGATCGACACCGCCGCGGCGAGGCCGCCGCCCGCGCTGTCCCCGAACACACCGATGCGGGCCGGGTCGACGCCCAGGTCCGCGGCGTGCTCGTGCAGCCAGACCAGCGCGGCGTAGACGTCCTCGACGGGAGCGGGATGCGGGTGTTCGGGGGCGAGCCGGTAGTCGACCGACAGGATCGGCGTGCAGCTCGCCGACACGTACCGGGAGACCAGCCCGTCGAACATGCCGATGTCGCCGACGATCATGCCGCCGCCGTGCGTGTAGAGCACGGCAGGGCCGGGCTCGCCGGAGGCGTCCTCGCAGGCGTACCAGCGGATCCGGATCGTCGCACCGTCGGTTGTGGTCAGCTCGTAGTCGGTGATCGTGACGTCGTCCGGGAACGGCTGGGCGGTGTCGCCGTAGCGGAAGACGGCCTCCAGCGTGGCGCGGCGGGCGGCGACGTCGCCCACAGGTGGGGGCGCGGCGTCGGCGGCGAAAGGGGCGAGGGCCGCGGCGACCTCGGGGTCAAGGGTGAAGGACACGGTTCTCCTCGGAACTGTTCAGGGGATCAGGATGGTCTTGCCGGCCAGCCGCCCGGCGGCGGCAGCAGCGTGGACGGCGGCCAGCTCGTGAAGGGGCCGCCGCTCGGCGACCTCGATCTTCAGGTGTCCCGCGTCGACGCGGGCGACCAGCTCGGCGAGCTGGGTGGCGTCGCTGCGGGTGAAGATCCGCACCGTCCGCACCCCGCGCCCGGCATCATCTGGGCCGGGCGTGGTGGTGCTGACGAACGCTCCGCCGTCGGCGACCAGGTCCACCAGCTGCGCGATCTCCTCGGGGCTGGTGGGCACCAGGTCCGGACTGGTGGGCGCCAGATGCAGCACCACGTCGAACCGCCGCCCGGCCAGCACTGCGCCGACGGGGGTCGTCGCGTAGTCGATGATCTGGTCCGCGCCGTAGGAGCGGATGCGGTCCTTGCTGCGCGCGCCGGCGGTCGCGGTCACTGTGGCGCCGGCCTGTGCGGCGAGCTGGACGGCGTAGCCGCCCACCGCGCCGCCCGCGCCATCGATGAGGATGCTCTGCCCGGGCTTCAGGTCGGCGTGCTCGAACAGCGCCTGCCAGGCCGCCAGCCCGACCGACGGCAGCGCCGCTGCGTCGGCCAGCTCGACGGTGCGGGGGGCGGCGGCGAGCGCCTCAGCGGGCGCGGCGACGTATTCGGCGGCCCCACCGGGCGCGACCGGCGGCAGGAACGCCACCACCGCGTCCCCGACGCTCCAGTCGCTCATACCCTCTCCGACATCGGTGATGACACCGGCCACGTCGTAGTTCGGAACGTGCGGGAGTGCCACCGGGAACACCTCCTGCAGCAAGCCCGAGCGGATCGCGGCGTCAAGGAGGTTGAACGCGCTGCCGGCCACCCGCAGCACCACCTGCCCCGGGCCCGCCACCGATCGGTCCGCCTCCTCCTCGACCAGCACGTCGCTGTCGCCGTAGGAGTGGTAACGCACTGCTTTCATGATCTCTCCTCCAGAGTTGCTGCGAAGTCAAAGCATATGTCCGAGCTAACCTGCTTCGACGTCGGAGCAAGGTGATGCTCGCCACACTGCTTCGAATTTGAAGCAAGTTGGAATGGGGAATGATGGAGGGATGACCGAGGGCCTCGATCCCCGGCAACTAGGGGCCTACTTCGCGCTCTCGGAAGCCACCAGCCTGCTCCTGCACCAGGTCGACCAGCACCTGCGCGCCGAGGGCGGCCTCAGCTACGTCCAGTTCCAGCTACTGGCCCGCCTCGCCGACGCGGGCGGCCCGCTGACCATGACGCAACTGGCGGACGGCGTCGTCTACAGCCGCAGCGGCCTGACCTACCAGGCCGGCCTGCTGGAGAAGGCGGGCCTCATCACCCGCGCCCCCAGCCCCGACGACGAGCGCGCCACCCTGGTGGCCATCACCGAGGAGGGCCTTGCCCTGTTCGGCCGCGTCCTGTCCGGCCATGTCCAGGTCGTCCGCCGCATGCTGCTCGACCCCCTGTCGGACGAGGACCTGAAGCACCTCGGCGACATCATGACCCGCGTCCGGGACCACATGCGCGCCCTGCCACCCCGCTCCGCGGCCCCCCGCAAGAGCCGCTCCGCGCGCTCGTCGTGATCCTCGCAGGGCGCCAGGACCCTGCGAGGACCGTGGTCAGCGCGCGGCGTCCCGCAACGCGGCGACGTCCGCGGGCGACAGTCGCTCAGGCGCAGATCCCGGGAGGACGTGCCCACGGGACGCCGAACTCCCCGCCCTCGAGCACCCACCGCCCCTGCCCCGGGGTGGAAGTAGGACAGGTCGCGGCGGGTCAGCGCGAGAGTCACCCGCCGGAACTCACCGGGCTCCAGTGCGACCTTCGCGAACGCCTTCAGCTCGCGGACCGGCGGGCCACCGCGGAGCCCGGGGCGGACACGTAGACCTGCACGACCTCCTTGCCGGCGCGCGATCCCGTGTTGGTGACGGTCGCCGAGACGGTGAGGCCCTCGTCCGCGTCGGCGGACACGTCGAGGAGTTTCGACAAGCGACCTTTCCTATCAAGGTCGAACCGGGAGAAGAAGGTCTACTGCATACGTTCCGGGTACTGACGTCCTACGCATCGCCGATGGGTCACGATCACCCCGGTACCGGCGGGAACGCGTCGTCGGGGAGCGTCGCGCCCGGTTCGAGGGCGAGCGGATCGGTGCACACGTGTCGTCTGCCGGTGTACGCGAGGTCGCGATCGACGTAGATGTTCACGTGGGCGAGCCGGAACTCGTCGGTGTCGTTGGCGTTCGCGGTGTGCGGCGTGTAGGCGTTGTGGAAGGTGACGTCACCGGCCCGGAGCGGCACGGTCACCCGTGGCTCGTAGGTCAGGTCGGGAGCGGCATCGAAGAGGTCGTGGGCATCGGTGATGTCCGTGGCCCGCATGTCCCGGCGTTCCTGTTGCCCGGGGATGAAGGTCATGCAGCCACGCTCCACGGGGACGTCGACCAGGGCGACCCAGGCGGACAGCGAGTGCCGGCTGCCCGCATGCGGCCAGTACGGCCCGTCCTGGTGGAACTCGGTGGGGGCCCCGTTGTGCGGTCGCTTGATCAACAGCTGGTCGTGCCAGATCCGCAGCGGGATGCCGGCCAGCCGGGTGGCCAGCCCCGCCAGTCGACGGTGCAGGGTGAGCTCGCGCAGGACCTCGTCGCGTTGCCAGATGTTGACGACCTGTTTGAACATCTGGTTGTCGGGATCCAGCCCGCGCTCCCGATCGAAGACCGACCGCGCGGCGTCCCGGAACCGTTCGACCTCCTCCGGCGCCAGCACACCGGGGATGCGGACGAAACCGTCCGCGCGGTACCGGGCGATCGTCTGCTCGGGCAGCGCGACGGCTTGCTGCCGATCCGTGGGACCCAGGGCCTGACCAGCTGTCGTCATGTCCTCATTGTCGACAGCGTTCGACTGCCACGACTAGGACAGCGCTGCCTGTTGGCTAGCACGATCCTGCGATAGGCGCGCCCTACACTCGGCGGGTGATGGCGATCCCGCGAATGCGTCGCGCGGAGGTCCTTCCCGACGACGCCTACGCCCTGCACAGCGACCGGCGGCTGCTCGACGCGCCGGTCCCGCCGCACGCGCACGACTTCTGCGAGGTCGCGGTGGTCGTCTCCGGTCGTGCCCGGTATCGAACGCGGCACGGGACCCGCGTCCTCGAGAGTGGGGACGTGGTCGCGGTCCGGCCCGGGAGCTGGCACGAGTACCGCGACGTCGTCGACCTCGAGGTCCTGAACATCTACCTCGGCCAGGAGCTGCTGTCCGGTGATCTGGCCTGGGTGCTGGACCACCCGCGGCTGACGAACTTGATCTTCGGCACGGGGGACGTCCGACTCGGGCTCTCCAGGGCCGCGACCGACCGGACGCGGGGCTGGCTGGAGCAGTTGGCCCGGTGCCGGCACAACCCCGAGGCCGAGCAACCGTTGCAGCTGCGGAGCCTGCTCGGCTGCGTGTTCGCCGAGTTCGCGGGTGCCACCTCCGACGCCTCGCCGGCCGCCCGTCCGATGACCGCGGCCACCCGCGCGGCGCTGCTCGCCATGGCCGAGGATCCGGCGCGCGACTGGAGCGCCGCCGACCTGGCGACGGTCGCCCGGATCTCGCCGTCCCATCTGCAGCACCAGTTCGCCGAGCAACTGGGCACCAGCCCGCTGGGATGGCTGGCGCAGTACCGGTCCGAGCAGATGGCGGTCCGGCTGGCGGCGGGCAGAGGGTCGGTGGCCGAGATCGGTCGAGCGGTCGGCTGGCACGACCCGAACTACGCCGCGCGGAGGTTCCGGGCGACGTACGGCGTCTCGCCAACGGAGTACCGGCGCAGGTTCGCCTTCACCACTGCCCGGACGGCACCGGACTGATCTATCCCCCGTCCGGGTCCGGCGCGTCGCCAGGATGCGCCTGCCCGCTCCACTACCTTCCGCGTCGCCACAATCACGCATAGTGAAGGGGACGCGAGATGGCGGGCAAGTTCGAGGTGTACAAGGACAAGGCCGGCAAGTACCGGTTCCGGCTCAAGGCGTCCAACGGCCAGATCGTCGCCACCGGCGAGGCCTACGAGACGAAGGCGTCGGCGCTCAAGGGGTGCGAGTCGGTGCAGAAGGCCTCCGAGGGCGCGCCGATCGTCGAGACCGAGGCGTAACCCACCTCCCGCGACGGCACGGAGGCGAGCGCGCGGGCGGTGCTCCGCCGCCCGCCTGCTCCGCCTCTCCTGATCAACTACGCTGCGCCCTCAACTACGCTGCGCCGCGATCTCGGCGAGTATCGGCGCGGCCGTCGTGGCCGCGTGGATGCCGATCACGCTGACGATGGCGAGCACCTCCATGATCTCGCCGGCGGTGGCGCCGAGCCGCACCGCGTTCTGCATGTGCAGCTTCAGCCCCGGCACGTAGAGGTGCGTGGCCGAGGCGTCGAACGCGATGTAGATCAGCTCCTTCACCTCGGGTGGGAGCGGGCCGCTCTTCCACGGCACCGAGGAGAACTCGATGTAGGCCTCGAACAGGTCGGGGTCGAGCTCGAGCACGCCGTCCCAGAACGAGTGCCAGTAGCCGCGGTTGGCGGTGAACTCGGCCTTGAGCCGTTCCCGGCGCTCGTCGAGCGGGGCCGGGCCGTCGCGCAGGCCCTCCTCCTGCAGCACCTCCAGCAGCAGCGGCACCCCGATGTTGCAGGCGTGGATGCCGAGGGTGGAGGTCAGCTCCAGCACCTCCATCACCTCCGCCGCGGTCGCGCCGTGGTCGAACGCGGCGGCGATGTGCTGGCGGATGCCGGGTTCGTAGAGGTGGGTCGCGGCGGCGTCGGCCGCGAGGGCGACTAGCGCCTTGACCTTGGGTTCCAGGTGCGACTCGCCGGTCCAGGGGACGTCGGAGAAGCGCTGGTAGGCGCGGGCGAACGCGGGATCGAGCTCCGCCATCACCTGGTGCTCGGCGACGTTCGTCATCCGCGCGCCCCCCGGTACTCGTCCTCGCTCACCTCGGAGAGCCACACCGTCGGGCCGAGCGACACCGCCAGGTGCGTCATGATCGTGTCGGCCGTGCCGCCGTGCCAGTGCCGCTCCCCGGGCGGCACCCACACCACGTCGCCGGCGCGGATCTCCTGTGGCGACTCGCCGTGCGGGCACACCCATCCGCGGCCGGCCGTGACCACGAGGATCTGGCCGTGGGTGTGGTGGTGCCAGTAGGTGCGGGCGCCCGGGGTGAACGTCACCGAGTTGATCGTGTTGCCCTCGGTGGTGGGCAGCACCGGGTCGCCCCACACCGTGCCGGTGAAAGTTTCGGTGCGGGACTGGGTCGGGGTGGTCTCGGGGGCCCGTCCCCGGACGATCTGCACAGCTACCTCATCCTTCCGTCGTGTCGTGCACACGGACCCCGCCTGCCGCGTCGCCGATGGCGTCCACGACGCGGTTGCTGATCTGGTCGCCGTAACCGAGGTTCTCGGCGAGGCCGAAGCTGGCGAGTGGGCCGGCGGCGTTGAGGCTCGGCACGCCGAGCCGGCCGGCGAGCTCGACGTAGAGCGCGATGTCCTTCGTCATCAGCCGGCCGGTGAGCCCGCCCTCCAGGTAGTCGCCCTGGACGATGTGCGGGAACCGGTTGCGGGTCGCGAAGCTCTCTCCGCTGCTGGAGTTGAGGACGTCCAGCAGCCGGACGAGGTCGAGCCCCGCCTTCCGCGCGGCGACCATGACCTCGGCGGTGGCCGCGAGGGTGACCGCGTTGAGGAAGTTGTTGAGCAGCTTCGTGGTGTGCCCGGCGCCCGGCGCGCCCATGTGGTGCACCGTGGCGGCGATCGGCTCGAACACCCAGGCGATCTCCGCGAGTGCCTCCGCGTCACCCCCGGCCATGATCGTCAGGGTGCCCTTGTCGGCTGCCGCGGCGCCGCCGGAGACACCGGCGTCGAGATAGCGGACGCCGGCGGCCGCGGCCTCGGCGTGCAGCGATGCCGTGGACGCCGGGGACGACGTCGAGAGATCGACGATCGTGGCGCCGGGCTCGGACCCGGCCAGCAGCCCGTCCGGGCCGCGGACCACCGGCTCCACGACGCGGCTGTCGGGCAGCGACATCAGCAGCACCCGCGCCCGGCGGGACACGTCGGCGGGGCTGTCGGCCGGCCGGGCCCCGCAGGACTCCGCCGCCCCCGGCCGCGGGTCGAACCCGATCACCTCGATCCCCGTCTCGACCAGTCGTCCGGTCATCCGCCCGCCCATGTTGCCGAGGCCGACGAAACCGACGGTCCGCTGTGCCGTCACACCGGTTCCTCTCCGCTCAGCCGAACCACCAGCTCGGCGAGGTCGGCGGGCAGCCCGGGCACCCGGCCGGGGAACCGCCGCCGCACGTCGGCGTCGTGGCCCGCGACCAGCACGCTGCCCGGCTCCTCGCGCATCTCCCGCAGCACGTCGAAGCCGCGGTACATGTCGGGGAGATCGGCCACGATGAAGAACGGGCGGTCGCGCTCCAGCTCCTCGTAGAAGTGCATGGCGTCGGCTGCGAGCACCACTGCGGCATCGGCGCCGGCCGCCACCCGCGCCACCATCTGTCCCGGGGTGTGCCCGCCCACCACCACCAGCTCGATCCCCGGCGCCAGGTCGAGCGCGCCGTCCACGAGCCGCAACCGGCCCTGCGCCCCGGCCTCGGCGAGACATGCCAGCTCGGCGGGCTCCGTGGGCTGCGCGAGCTGGAACCGCCGGGCGTAGGGGCCGGTCCAGAACTCGTACTCGCGCCGCGCGATGACGATCTCCGCGTTCGGGAAGCGGTGCAGGTTGCCGATGTGGTCGTAGTGCGCGTGGCTGACGACCAGCTGGTCGACCGTGGCCGCGTCGACGCCGAGCCCGGCGAGCGCCTCGACCGGGTCGACCAGCATCGTCCGGCCGCGCCGGGCGCCGGGCCCGGCGCCGAAACCGCAGTCCACCACCACCGTGCGATCCGCGCTCCGCACGAGCCAGAAGTCGTAGTCCATCTCGAAGGACTCGTCCGGCTCGCCGTACACGTGGAAGTTGAGGTAGCTCTCCGACTTGGTGGTGACACGCGTGCCGTACCGCACGGCGAGCACCTCGTAGGCCGTCATCGCCCCACCGCAGGCACCGGCGCCGCGTCAAGTTGCCGGCCGCCCACCTCGGGGAGCCACCGCACGAGGGCAAGGGTGGCGACGGCGGCCACGACCACCATGTACAGCGCGGGGAGGGTGCTGCTGCCGGTGCCGCTCGCGATCGCCGCGGCGATCAGCGGACCGGGGCCGCCGATCAGGGCGAGCCCCAGGTTGAACCCGATGGAGCTGGACGTCGAGCGCGTCTGTGCCGGGAACAGCTCCACGAGCATGCAGACCGTGGTGACGCTGACCATCGACTGGAACACGGCGAAGAGCACCATGCCCCCGACCACCCCCGCGGTCGTGCCCGTGCCCATGAGCACGAACGCGGGGATGGCGGCGACGGCGAGCCCCAGTCCGCCGACGAGGTTGACCCGGCGCCTGCCCACCCGGTCCGAGAGCGTGCCGGCCAGCGGGCACAGCGCCGCGTAGCAGACGAGCCCGGTCGCGACGAGCACGAGCGCGCGCGGCCGGGAGAGCTCGACCGTCACGGTGAGGTAGGTGATGACGTACGTGGCCAGGTAGTAGAAGCCGAGCCCCTGCACGCTGGAGAAGGCGAAGGTCAGCGCGATGGCCCGCACGTCGCGCCCGGACTGGCGCAGCGGCGCCTCCGACCGCGCGCCGGCCTCCACGAGCCGGCGGAACACCGGCGTCTCGTCGATCCGCAGCCGCACCCACGTGCCGACCGCGGTGAGCGGCACCGCCACGAGGAACGGGATCCGCCAGCCCCAGGCCGCCATCTGCTCGGGGCCGAGAGAGAGCTCCAGCGCGAGCACCAGCAGACCGCCGGCGCAGGTGGCGAGCGCCGCGGTCGAGGACACCACGCTCGCGAACCGCCCGCGCCGGTCCACCGGGGTGTGCTCGATCAGGAACGCCGCCGAGCCGGTCCACTCCGCGCCGGCCGAGAAGCCCTGCATGCACCGCAGCAGCACGAGCAGCACGGGCGCGAGCAGGCCGGCCGTCTCGAACGTCGGCAGCACCCCGATCAACGTCGTCGACAGGCCCATGAGCCCGATCGACAGGGTGAGGAGCGCGCGACGGCCGAGCCGGTCGCCCACCGCGCCGAGCACGAACCCGCCCAGCGGCCGCATGAAGAACGCGACCCCGAAGACGGCCAGCGAGGCCAGCAGCGAGGCCGCCGGGCTCGCTCCCGGGAAGAACAGGCGGCCGAGCGTGGCCGCGAGGAAGCCGTAGATCGCGAAGTCGAACCACTCGGTGAAGTTCCCGACGCCCGTCGCGAACGCCGCGACGCGGCGGGCCTCCCCGTCCTCGACGTGCACCATCGCACCCCCAGCCGGCAGACGAACTGACCGTCAGACTGTCATACAGTCCGTTTGCCCAGCAAGGGGATCACCTGCCGTGCTCAGGCGGTTCCCGGGCTGCCGAGCCGCTGTCGGGCGGGCACGTCGAGCGGGAGCGTCCGGACGTCCCTCAGCACGCTGTGGAGCTCGGCGCTGCGCGGGCGTGACGGGGTTGGCCGGGTACACCCTCTTCATGATGAACCGGGCGAGGCGCCGGACCGTGTGCCAGAGCAACGTTCGTCCCGGATCGGCCGCTCTCGCTCACGATCGGAGTGCATGCGTGAGGATCGTGCCCAAGCACCAGATCTCGCTCCGTGCCCCTACCCCGCAGCCGCCTGCCGACCTCTTCGTTCCGGCGCCGCGGGAAGCCTTCGAATCAGAACCGGACCCAGAACCGGACCCAGAACCGGACCCTGAACCGGACTCGCCCGGACCGACGGGCGCGGAAGCGAACGGCCGGGCACGCGGGTTACATCCGGTCGCGGTGGTGGCTGTGCTGCTCTCGGGCCTGCTCGGTCTGGTGACCATCGGGACGTTCCCCGAGCCCGACCGGGCCACGACCCGGAACGCGCCCTTCGTGGCTCCGCACCAGCAACTCGACCGCGCCGATGACACCGATGTCGCTGATGGCGCCGGGCAGGTCGGGATCGCCGCGACGGCCGTGGAGCCGGGAACGTCGGTCAGCCTCCCCGGGCCGGGCTCGTCGGACTGGGTGGCGCCGGGGGCGCGCAGCGACGGCGCCCTGGTGCGGGCCGATCTGGCCGAGGAGTCGATCGAGTTCCGGGCGGCCAACACCCAACCCGGCCTGCCCGGCGTGTTCGGGCTGTCGTGGAGCGGCGGCACACCGCCGTACGAGCGCGGCGACGCCACCACCATGCTGGGTGTCCGCCCCGGCGGCTGGGTCGCGTTCGTCGTCCGGCCGCTCGACTCCCCCTCCGACCTCGTCGTGCACCTGAGCGGGAACGATGTGGCGGTCACCGTCGTCACGGATGCCGGCTCCGTCCGCAAGACCCTGTCCTCCACGGCCGCGGTCGCGACCGTCACGCTGCCCGCCGCCACCGCGGCCACGGTGACGGTGACCGCCGAAGGCAACCAGGACGTCGCCGTTTCGACCGCCGAACTGCAGTCCGCCCGCGCCGATCGGTGACTGCCGGAATGGTTTCCCCGCTTCGGGCCTATGTGCGCGTCTCACCGCACGACGACGTCCGCTCGGCCTCCTGCCCGTGATCTCGTGAACCACTCCCCACCCTGGAACGTGCCTGCCGGTGACCTTGAAACCGTGCGCGACCAGAGGGGAAGTGATCGTGTGCGACACAGTGTGGACGCGCGGATGTTTCAACAGACCGCGCACAGCCCGTCGGTGTTCGAGCTGTCGAGACGCATGGGCGAGGACGGCCGGCAACTGATCGACTTCTGCATCCCGTGCAACCCGTACTTCCCGACGACGGGCATGTTCGAGCAGCTCGCCGGGAACCTGGAGAACATCCTCAAGTTCTATCCGAGCGACGCCGACACGATCACCGGACAGCTCGCGCGGGTCCTGGGTCTCAACCCGGGCACGCTCGCCATGTCCAACGGATCCACCGAACTGATCACCTGGATGGACCACCTGTGGGTGACCGAGAGCGTCGCGATCCCGATCCCGACGTTCGGCCGGTGGACCGACCAGCCGTTGGAGACCGGCAAGCGGGTCGACATGTTCCCGCTGCAGGAACGCGACGCCTTCGAGCTGGACATCGACAGGTACCTCGCGTTCGTCCGAGCCCGCGGCTCGCGTGTCGCCGTGCTGTGCAACCCGAACAACCCGGACGGCGGCTACATCCCCCGCCGCGAGGTCGTCCGGTTCATGGACGAGCTCGCCGACCTCGACCTGGTGGTGATCGACGAGTCGTTCATCGACTTCGTCGACGCGGAGCACGACCCGTCGGTCGCGGCGGAGGCGGCGATCCGACCGAACGTCGTGGTGCTCAAGAGCCTCGGCAAGAACTTCGGGCTGCACGGGATCCGGTTCGGTTATCTCGTGGCCAACCCGGCACTCGCGGGAATGATGCGCAAGACATTGCCCAAGTGGAATCTCAACTCCCTCGCCGAGGCAGTGGTGTTCATGCTCAAGGAACACCGTGACGAGTACCAGGAGAGCCTGCGCCTGCTGGCGCGCGACCGCTTCAACATGGGCGTGCAACTGGCGAGACTGCCCGAGCTCAGCGTGTTCTCGTCACAGGCCAACTTCCTTCTGGTGAAGCTCACCGACGGCATCGACGGCACCGAGATGCGCGATCACCTCATCTCCCGGCACGGCGTCCTGGTCCGCGAGTGCGGCAACAAACTGGGCATGAGCAGCCAGTTCCTGCGCCTCGTCGTACGGCCAGGACAGGACGTCGCCCGTCTGGTGGAGGGCATCCGCGACTTCCTGCAGTCCCGGTACCCCTCGGACGCGCGCCGCGACGCGGCCATGCTCCTGCGCAGCATCACCGACAGCAGCGAGATCGCCCGCGACCTCCCCCGGCCTCGCTCCCCTGCGGAACTGCGATCTGCGCGCCGCCAGGGGTGAGTTCGGAGGGGGCGGGGCTACTCGGCACCTTCCTGCTCAGGACCGACGGCGCCGACCTCCAGCGGGCCGCGCCGTCGGTAGGTGCTGATCACGACCCCGGTCCCCATCGACGTGGTCTCCACGAGCTCCAGCGAGCCCGGGAGCGTCCCGTCCCCGAACAGCCGCTTGCCGGCTCCGACCAGCACCGGGAACACCACGAGGACGAACTCGTCGACCAGATCGTGGCGCAGCAGGGCCTGGACGAGGCGGCCGCTGCCCGAGACGTGGATCTCGCCACCGGGCTGCTCCTTGAGCTTCGCGACCTCCACGGCAACGTCCCCGGACAGGACGGTGGTGTTCGCCCACTCGGCGCTCCTCAGCGTGCGCGAGACGACGTACTTGGGCCGTCACCGTCCCTCAGGGAGGTCGCGGTGCGCCCGATGAAGCGGCTCAGCGCGTGGGCGAGGTGGGACTGGTCGAAGTACCCGAGCCGGTGGACCACCTCCGCCACGAGCGGGTCGCGCACCACCACCGCTTCACGCACGAGCCGCCCGACGAACGCCTCGGCGTAGTCGTAGCCGGGAAGGTGCCAGGTGGCGCCGTCCAACCAGAACGACGTGCGCGTCACGTCGGGTATCTCGGCGTGCCCGCCGACGAGCCGGCCGACCGGAAGCCGCGGCATCGTCGCGCCCAGCACGAAGTCGATCCCGAAGAACGTCGCCTCCTCCGGCACCGGCGCACAGCCGGCCACCGACTCCGGCCCCTGGACGGCGCCATGCATCCGTCCGGACTGCTCCCAGAAGACGAGACTCCACCGCGGCGTCGCGATCGCCGTCATCCGGGCGACGTCGCTGCTGCGGCTGCGCCACACGCGCTCGATGAACGGCGACGCCGACGGGCGGTGCTCGATCTCCAGGGGCATCGCCCGACATCATCTCGCCTGTCACCTCGGTCCCACCAGCCTGCGAGAAGCGCGCGTTGGCGCGCCGTTCCCGACCCGGTGCCCGAGCCCGTCGAGCACGAACCCGGCCTCCCGTGCATTCCGCCCGTTCACCTCCCCCGTGCCTTTGGGGAGATGAACGGGTTGGGTTCACCACCGAATCCCGTGGTCACCCTGACGGCCGTTCCCGACCCGCTGGCACGCCAGTTCCGGAGGCCGTCGCTGCCGGGTGCTACTCGACCGGCTGTGGTCCCGTTCCGCCCGCCACGGGTGACACCGGATGGTCGCCTCGAGATCGACTCCAGGATCGGACTCGGAGCGTTCCATGATCGGCAGGACTGGGACCTGAAGCGCAAATACGAGCGCGATGTCCCAGTTCCGCTGATCTTGAACACCTGAGGCGACACACCTCTTTCCACTGCTCGTCGAGAGGCCCACTACCTGCGATAAGAGGCCCATACTCGAACGTTTGTTCGAGTAGAATCGGTGACGTGCCCGCCAGCCCGGTCGCCACCGCGCACCGCCTCCTCACCGAGGCGATCGACACGCTGTCCGCGGCCGCTGACGCCGGCCCCACAGACGCCGAACTGCTGTCGATGCTCACCGTCTGCGAAGGCCTCACCCGGCAGCTGGACCGGCTCACCCTCGAAACCATCTCCACGCTGCAACGCCGTGGGACATTCACCGAACGCGGCTACAAATCCACCGCCGGCGCCCTCGCCGACCTGCTCGGCTGGGAACTGTTCGAAGCCCGCCGCCGCGTACACGCCGCCGAACACGTGTGCCCGCGAACCGCACTCGACGGCACCCGACTCCCACCCCGACTGCCGGCCACCGCAGCCGCGTTCACCGCCGGACACACCCGCCTGCGGCACGTCGAAGTGATCGCCAAACTGCTCGACTCACCCGCCGCGCACCGACTCTCCCCCGCCATCTGGGCCGGCGCCGAAGCCACCCTCGCCGACAAGGCCACCGACTACACCCCCACCGAACTACAGTCCTGGGGCACCGAACTGATCGAGAAACTCGACGCCGACGGCCCCGAACCCGACGAGAAGCCACCCGCCCCGATCAACGAACTGCGCCTGCTCCCCCACCGCGGCCGCCCCGGCGGAACACTGAAAGCCCGCTTCGACAACGCCGACCTCTACGACGCGATCGCCACCCTCATCGACACCATGGCCGCACCCCGCACCAAGGACGACCAGCGCACCGCGCCGCAACGACAGGCCGAAGCCCTCGCCGAAGCGTGCAGCCACGTCCTCGACCACGGCAACATCCCCCACAGCGGCGGACACCGCCCCCACCTCAACGTCATCATCAGCCTCGATGACCTCGAAGGCCGCGCCCACACCGCCATGCTCCACTTCGGCGGCCGCCTCTCCCCCGAGGCACTGCGCCTGCTGGCCTGCGACGCCTCCGTCATCCCCATCGTCATGAACGGCGCCGGCCAACCCCTCGACGTCGGCCGCGCCCGCCGCACCATCCCCGACGGCCTCCGCCGCGCCATCGCCGCCCGCGACCGCGGCTGCGCCCGCTGCGGCCGCCCACCCTCCTGGTGCGAAATCCACCACATCATCCCCTGGGAAATCGGCGGGGAAACCGAACTCGGCAACTGCGTCATGCTCTGCAAAACCTGCCACCGACTCATGCACTTCACCGAATGGCTGGTCCGCATCCACGACGGCCTACCGGAGTTCATCCCACCCGCCTGGATCGACCCCGACCGACATCCCCGCCGAAGACCCCAGTCGCTACTCGTCCCCGCCTGATACACCGGTATCGTTCATCCTTGGCCATGTGCGAAGGGAAACCGGCGATGCAGCCGGGTGAGTTCAGCCGGCACACCCGGTCCGGCCCGTGGGTGGTCAAGCGGCTGTCGCCGCATCATCCCGCGGGTAGCCGGCTGGTCGCCGCAGCGTCCGCCCTCGGCGCCGAGGGGATGCGGCGCTACGTCGCTGACCTCCGTAGCGCCGGCGTGCAGCTGCCCGACGATGTGGCGGTCACCGACACCGACCCACTCACGGTGCGGCACCGGTGGGTCGAGGGCCCGAGCCTGCTCGACGTGGTGAGCACCGACCCGGATGCGTACCTCGAGGCCTTCACCCGGATCGCCGGCTGGGTGCAGGCGATGAACGGCGTCGACGCGCGGGTCGACGCCAACGTGGAGAACTTCCGTATCCGCGACGGTGAGCCGGTTCTCGTCGACGTCCTGCCTCCGCTGGTCCCCAGCGCGCGTGAGGTCCCGCAGAACCTGTTCGACGAGCTGTTCGACGCCCTGTGCTACGACACGACAGTCGCCCTCGACGCCTTCATCGGCTACGCGTTGCGGAAAGCGCGCAGGCGGCCGGGCGGCCCCGAAGCCGTGGCAGCGACGGTCGAGACCGCGCGCCGCCTCATCAGCCGAGGTGACCCGCCGGCATTCCCCGCGGCGTGGTTCTCGACCAGAGCACGGCTTGCTGTCGCAATGGCCGCCGGTGAGTGCGAGCCGCGGGTGGCGGATGAGTTCTTCGCGCTCACCTCGGTGCTGACGTTCCGAGGGCTGGACGAGGTAGACCGGGCGAGGCACCGCGACCGCGTTCACGAGATCATCACGAACCTCGGTCCCGGCTGAGGATCCTGGTGGTGCACCCGACCCGTCATGATCTGCGGTATCGGGCGCCCATTGCTGCCGCGACGATCGTGTGCGCCCGCAAGTTCGGATCTCGGGCCACGCGACGCATGACGTAAGCGCCCGCCGCCATGCGTCGATCGCTCGGCCCGTGCGGAGGTATCTAGCGTCGCTCATGACTCGCCCGGTCACCGAGGACAGGAGCGCCATGCGGACGACGGCAGCGATCATCCGGGAGACCGGGAAACCGTGGGAGCTGGTGGACCTCGAGCTCGACGAGCCGCGCGCGGGCGAGGTGCGCATCAAGTTCGCGGTGTCCGGGATGTGCCACTCCGACGAGCACCTGCGCACGGGCGACGCCCAGTGCCGGCTGCCGATCGTGGGCGGGCACGAGGGTGCGGGTGTCGTCGAAGCCGTCGGCCCGAACGTGACGCGGGTGCGGCCGGGCGACCACGTGGTCTGCTCGTTCATCCCGGCGTGCGGGACGTGCCGGTACTGCTCGTCGGGCCGGCAGAACCTGTGCGACCAGGGCGCGCAGATGGCCACCGGGATGCTCGCGGACGGCACGTTCCGGTTCCACGACGAGTGGGGCGAGGATCTCGGCGGGTTCTGCATGCTCGGCACGTTCTCCCAGCGGGCGGTCGTCTCGCAGGCGTCCTGCGTGCCGATCGACGACGACATCCCGTTCGAGGTCGCGGCGCTCGCCGGGTGCGGGGTCCCCACCGGCTGGGGCACGTCGGTCTACGCGGCGGGGGTGCGGGCCGGCGACACGGTCGTGATCTTCGGCGTCGGCGGGGTCGGGGCGAACGCGGTGCAGGGTGCGCGCCATGCGGGTGCGCGGCGCATCGTGGCGGTGGACCCGGTCGCGTTCAAGCGCGAGAAAGCGTTGGAGTTCGGCGCCACCCACACGTTCGCCGACGCGCAGGAGGCGCACGAGGCCGTCGTCGACATGACGCGCGGCCAGCTGGCCGACCACGCGATCTGCACGGTCGGTGTGCTGACGTCCGAGGTCGTGTCGCAGGCGGCGGCGATCGTCGGGAAGGGTGGGCAGGTCACCGTCACCTCGGTCGGCCGCAGCACCGACACCCAGGTCCAGCTCGCGGCCAACGGCATGCTGGTCGGCTACCAACGGCGGATCCAGGGGCACGTCTTCGGGATGTGCAACCCGCTGCTCGACATCCCGCGGCTGCTCGACATGTACCGGGCCGGCCGGCTGAAACTCGACGAGCTGATCACGCGCAGGTACGGCCTCGACGAGATCAACCAGGGGTACCAGGACCTGGATGACGGCAAGCTCATCCGCGGCATCGTCGTCCACGAGGGCTGAGCCGATGACCCTCGAAGGCACAGCCGAGTCGCCGCTCCAGGACGCGCGGATCCGGACGCAGCGCCGCCGGGTCCTGGTCTCGGGCACGATCGGCACCACGATCGAGTACTTCGACTTCCTGCTGTTCGGTCTGATCGCTCCCGTCGTGTTCAACCAGCTGTTCTTCCCCCAGGCCGCGCCGCTGGCCGGCACGATCGCGGTGCTCGCGACGTTCGCGGTCGGCTACGTCGCCCGGCCGCTCGGCGGGCTCGTCTTCGGGCACTTCGGCGACCGGATCGGCCGCAAGCCGATCATGTTCGTCACGCTGGTGCTGATGGGCGGTGCCACCACGGGGATCGGGCTCCTGCCCACGTACGCGGCCATCGGCATCGCGGCGCCGATCCTGCTCACGCTGCTGCGGTGCGTGCAGGGGTTCGCGCTCGGTGGCGAGACGGTCGGCGCGACGATCATGGCGACGGAGAGCGCGCCGCACGGCAAGCGCGGCGGCTACGCGGGCACCATCCAGATGGGCGGGGCGCTCGGCTCGGTGCTGGCGGCCCTCGCGGCCGCGCTCGTGGCGGGCATGCCCACCGAGGACGCGCTCGCCTGGGGCTGGCGGGTGCCGTTCCTGCTCAGCGCGGTGCTCGTGGTCGTCGGCGTGTACGTCCGCACCCGGATCGACGAGTCGCCGGTCTTCCGGAACGCGGTGCAGGACGCTCCGCAGAAGGCCCCGCTGCTGGTGGCGCTACGCGAGGAGCCGAAGGCCTGCCTCACCGTGTTCCTCTGCGTGATCACCGAGACCAGCATGCTGCAGCTCTTCACCGTGTACGCGCTGGTGTACGGCGGCCAGGAGCTGGGGATCCCGACCTCGGTGATGTTGAACGGCGTCCTGATCGGCAACGTGGTCGGCATCGCGATGAACCCGCTCTTCGGCCGGCTCTCCGATTTCGTCGGCCGCCGGGTGCTCATCGCGGGCTCGCTGGTCATCGGGGCGCTCTACACGGCGTTCGCGTTCTTCCCCCTGCTCGCCACCGGGAACACCGCCCTCATCGTCCTGGCGCTGGCCGTCCCGCCCGCCCTCATCCAGACGATGATCTTCGCGACCGAGGCCAGCTTCTTCGCCGAACTGTTCCGGGGTGCGGCCCGCCGGTTCTCCGGCCTGGCCGTGAGCCGGCAGGTGGGCGGCGTGATCGGAGGCCTCTTCCCGTTGATCGCGGCGGCGCTGTACGCGACCGCCGGCTCCGTGTGGGCGGTCGTCGGCTACTACGCGGCGATCTCGGTGATCTCGCTCGGCGCGGTGCTCGCGGCCCGGGAGACGCACCGGGAGGAGCTCACCTGAGCAGACGTCAGAGCCGCGGGAACGTCCCGCGGACGGCCGGGGCGACCTCGTCCCGGAACAGCCGCAGTGAGCGCAGCACCGCCTCGACGTCCAGCGAGCCCCAGGCGAAGGCGCAGGCCACGTAGTTCAGCTCGCCGGCCGTCACCGCCTCGGCGACCTGCGCGGTCACCGTCGGCGGGGATCCCACGAACACCTTGCCCTCCGCCACCAGCCGGTCGAGGTGGAGCGGCGTGGAGAACCGGTCGCTGCCGTGCGCCTGCCACAGGTGGGCGAAGTTGGCGTAGTGATCGACGAACGCGGCCTGCGCCACCGCGAGCGCTTCCTCGTCGGTCGGTGCAACGAAGACGTGCCGCATCACGCCGAAACGCGGCGGCCGGCCAGGCGCGCTGCGGCGCGTCTCGCCGCGCGCCTCGGACGACCGGAACCGCGCGAAGAACGTGCGGCTCTGCTCGCGCACGACGTCGAACGGCGGGGACGTGAAGCCGAATCCGAACAGCACGTTGTAACCCTGGTCGCCCAGCCGCGGGATCGAGTCCGGGTTGGACGTCGGGTACCACAGCGGCGGGTGCGGCTGCTGGTACACCGGCACGGGCAGCCGGACGGTCTCGGCGGCGCCGTTCGTGCTCGGCCGGCGGAACCGGCCCGTCTCGAGCGCTTCGAGGACGGCGGGCAGGTGCGACTCGAACCGCTCGGTCGCCTCGCCCGGCGTGAGCCCGTACATCGCGACCTCGTGCGGCGAGGACCCCCTCCCCACCCCGACCTCGAGCCGGCCGTGGCTGAGCTGGTCGAGCATGGCGATCTCCTCGGCCAGCCGGAGCGGGTCGTACAGCGGCACGACGAACGTCGTGGGCACGAGCCGGATCCGCTCGGTGACCCGCGCCGCGGCCGCGACGAACACCGCGGGCGACGGCGCCAGCCCCAGCGGCGTGCCGTGGTGCTCGGCCAGGTGATAGGCCGAGAAGCCGCCCTTGTCCGCCTCGGCGAGCACGCGCAGCCGGTCGTCGTAGACCTCGGCCACGGTGCGGCCCGGCGCGGCGTCCACCCAGTCGAAGAGGCCGAACTCGAGATCCGGTTGCCGGTCAGCTGCCCGGTTGTCCGTCATGGCCCCGACAGTGGCATGAGATCGTCGCCGGATGCGTTGTCGGGACGTCGGGTGGAAGGCCCGTTCGACGGCGAGCAGGACATGTGGAGGTGCGGTGCGGTACGCGGCGATCGGGGACAGCTTCACCGAGGGCGTCGGCGACGAGCTCCCGGACGGGGCGGTCCTAGGGTGGGCCGACCGCGTGGCGGCGGGTCTCGCGGCCGTGCGCGGCGACAGCCAGGACGGCGTCGTCCAGTACGCGAACCTGGCGATCCGGGGGCGCCTCCTGGGGCCGATCGTGACCGATCAGCTCGACACGGCCCTGTCGCTCACCCCGGCCCCCACGCTGATCACCCTCAACGGCGGCGGCAACGACATGCTGAGGCCGGGCATCGACGTGACCAGCCTGGTGGCGCTCACCGAGCAGGCGATCCACCGGTGCGCGGCCGCCGGTGTGCGGCTGGTGCTGCTCAGCGGCGCCGACCCGTCGGGCCGGCTCCCCTTCGGACGGCGGATCCACCAGCGCGGCGCCGCGCTGACCGCGGGTGTCGCGGCACTGGCCGTGACCCACGGCGTGGATTTCGTCGACGTCTTCCACGACACGGAGATCCGCCGTCCCCCGTACTGGTCGGCCGACCGGCTGCACCTGAACGCCGCGGGCCACCAGCGGGTCGCCGAACTCGTGCTCGCCGCGCTGGGCGAGGGCCCGGCCGCCCGGGCCGTGAGCGCCGAATCGCAGGTGGCCGGCCGGCTGCTCGCCGAAGCGCGGTACTACCGGGAGCACGTGCTGCCGTGGATCAGCCGCCGGCTGCAGGGCCGTTCCTCCGGCGACGGCCGCACCGGGAAGCATCTCGGCTGGATCGCGGTCCCGGCCGGCAACCCCGCCGCTGTAGCTCGCGATCAGCTGTAGCTCGCGATCAGCTCGGGCGCGTCTGCGACGGCGAGCAGCCGAATCGGGCGCGGAACAGCCGGCTGAAATGCGCCTGCGAGGAGAAGCCCCAGCGGCACGCGATGTCGGCGATCCGGAAGCCGGCCAGCTCGGGCGCGGTCAGATCGGCCTTCGCCCGGTCCAGCCTGCGGGCGAGGATGTACTGCGCCACCGTCGTCGCCTCGGCGGCGAACGCGCGGTTCAGGTGCCGGGGCGTCACCCCGACGGCGCGGGCGACGGCGTCCACGCAGAGGCCGGGGTCGCCGAGGTGGCCGGCGACGTATCCCTTCGCGGCGAGCAGGTGGGCGGTGCCGCTCGGGGTGCCGCGGCCGGTGCGCATGGTGTGGACGAGGTCGAGCACCTGCTCCCCCACCGCGTCCGGCGCCGCGCCTGGGTCGGCCACCAGGTCCAGGAGCACCCGGCGCAGCGCGCGGGCACTCGTTCCCGGCGCTCCGGGGTCGTCGCCCGGCACGAGCACCGGCCCGCGGGACGCCGGCCGGACGGCGCATCGCTCGGCGGGAAGCTCTCGCGGGATGTCGACGAGCAACTGGCGCATGGAGCCCGCGAACCCGAACAGGTAGGGCTGGTCGGTGTCGTAGACGACGGTGTCGCCCGATCGCAGCGTCAGGCATCCGCCCGAGTGGTAGAAGAAGGCCTCTCCCTCCACCATCATCGACACGAACGTGGCGTCCTTCGGCCGCGAGCGGACCATGCGGGGCGCCCGCTCCACCGCGTGCGGGTTGCCGGCGATGTCCGCCACCCGGAACGCGTGCAGGTCCAGGTTGAGCTGGCGGGCCAGCAGGCCGTCGGGCTGGTAGGTGGTGCAGGTCAACCCGACGAGCGCGTCCGCGTTGTAGTCCTCCCAGAACGCCAGCCGGTCGGCGATGTCGACACCGGCGGTCGACACGGACGAGACCACGGTCGCAGCGGGCACACCGACCTCCTTGACGGGTCCGAGCGGCCCATTGTCACGTCGTGACGTCGCCCCCGTCCACGCCTCCCGCGCAGCGGATGAGCGTCTTGATCCCGGTCGGCGTGCCGGCGGCCATGTCGAGCAGCACCGCGGGCGCATCCGCGAGGGGCACCACGTCCGACACCAGCGCGGACAGATCGAGCCGCCCGCCGGTGACCAGCCGGACGAGCTCGGGGTGGCAGTCGCGGTACCCGACGCTCGTGGTGAGCCGCAGCTCGGCGTTGACCATGTGGAACGCCGGGAGCACCAGCGTCTCCACCAGGCCGAGGAGCAGCAGCTCGCCCCCGGTGCGCAGGCAGGACAGCGCGATGTCGACGGCGTCCTGGCTGCCGACCACCTCGAACGCGACGTGTGCGCGGTCGCCGCCGGTGAGCTGCTCGACGGCGGACGGGACGTCGGCGTCCGGGTCGAGCACGGCGTCGGCGCCGAACCGGCGGGCCAGCTGCCGGCGCACCGGCGCCGGGTCGACCCCGATGACGCGGGCGGCTCCGGCGTCCCGCAGCAACGCGCACACGAGCAGGCCGACCGGTCCGAGCCCGACCACCACGGCGGTCTGCCCGGCGACGAACGTGGACCGGCGGATCCCGTGCAGCGCGACCGCCGCCGGTTCGAGCACGGCGGCCGCGGCGAGATCGAAGCCGTCGGGCAGCCGGTGGACCATGTAGGAGGGGACCAGCGCGTACTCGGCCATCCCGCCGTCGCCCATCAAACCGGCGAACCCGAACCCGGCGCAGACCTCGGTCCGCCCCTCCCGGCACGCCGCGCACCGCCCGCAGCGGTAGTTCGGCTCGACCGCCACCGGGGCGCCCGCAGGCAGCCCGTCGACCCCCGGACCGGTGACGGCCACCTCCCCGGAGAACTCGTGCCCGAGTGTCAGCGGCGCCACCGTCCCGGACAGCGGGTGCGGCCGGTCCACGGGGATCGCGTGCGGCCCGTCGGCGATCTCGTGCAGATCGCTGCCGCACACCCCGCAGTAGGCCACCCGCACCAGTACCTGCCCCGCGCCGGGAGCCGGCAGCGACACCGGCTCCAGGCGCAGGTCCTTCGCTCCGTACCAGCGGACGGCGCGCCCGATCACCGGGCGGTCCGGGCCGGGGCCGTCTCGACCAGGGCGAAGCTGAGCAACGTCACGACCGCGGCGGCGCCGGCCGAGATGAGCATCGCGGCGCCGAGCCCGAACACGTCGGACAGCTGACCGGCGAGCGCGGGCGCCACGAACCCACCCACGATCTCACCGACACCCATGATCAGGCCCAGCGCCGTTGCCATCACCGCAGGCGGCACGGTCTCGGCCGGGATCGTCGCCATGAACAGCGTGAAACAGCCCAGCCCGGTGTAGGTCAGCACGAGCGCGCCGAACAGCAGGCCCGGGCTGTCGATCACCATGATCGCCACCGGCGACACCGCGGCGACCGCCGAGAAGCCGATCATCGTGGGCTTCCGGCCGATCCGATCGGAGATACCGGGGACGAGCGCGCCCCACAGCACCCAGGCGATCCCGATCCCGCTCAGGACGAACCCGACCTCGCCGGGTCCGAAGCCCTTCACCTCCACGAGGTAGAGCGGGGTGAACACCTGGGTCGTCAGGAACCAGGTCAGGAAGAACACCGCGATCACCAGGCAGACCACGATGTTGCGGTGGCGCAGCACCGCACCCCAACCGCCCGCGGTGTGCTCGGGCGTGGTCCCGCCGCCGACCGCGACCGTCGCGGGATGCCGGATGCGCAGGTCACGAACGAGCCAGAGCACCAGCCCCGCCATGACCAGCCCCGGGATCACGGTCGCGTAGAACGCCGTCCGCCAGCCGAAGGACTCGGCGAGCCACACCGTCACGACCGGGCCGAGCACGCCGCCGAGCAGGCCCGCCGACGAGCCCTGCACCAGGCCCATGTTCAGGCCGCGGCGGCGCGGGGTGGAGGAGTGCAGCATCAGCGGCTGGGACAGCGGGAGCACGGCGCCCTCGGCCGCGCCCATGAGCGCCCGGAACAGCAGCAGGCTCGCCAGCCCGCCGACCAGGCCCGACATCGCGGAGAACACGGTGAAGGCGAGGATCGCGCCGATCAGCAGCGACTTGCGCCGGTCGACGCGGTCGGAGAGGTAGCCGATGCTGATCCCGGCGATCGCCCAGGTCAACGCCGGGATCCCGCCGAGGAGCCCGACCTGGGCGTTGTTGAGCCCGAGCTCGTCCTTGAAGTAGGGGGTCAGGAAGTTCAGGGCGAGCCGGTCGAAGAAGACGAACCCGAAGGTGGCGAACAGGACGGCGAGCAGGACGTTCTCGTAGCGCCCGCCCCGCGGCGGCGGCACGTAGCCGGCGGGGACGCGGGCGGCGGCGGTGCCGGTCATGGCCGGGTCACCGGATCAGGGTGTCGATCACGTCGACGCCGATCCCGGTCTCGGCGTAGTGCTTGCGGCACAGCGCGAGGTAGTCGTGCACGTCGAAGTGCCCGCAGCTCTCACCGTTCTCGTCGAGCCAGATCAGCGGGCCCTTGACCACGAAGAAGCAGCGCATCGGCTCGTCCGACTCGTAGGCGACGAGCGTGTGCCCCTCCCCCGGCGTCTCGAAGACGAACGAGCCGGGCGTGGCGGTCCACTCCTGCTCGAGGTAGCCCCACCTCCCGGAGATCGTGTAGGCGAACACCTCGTGCGGGTGGTAGTGCCGGTTGACCAGCCCGGCGGAGCGCGCCCACAGGATGTCGGCCCACCTGTTGTCCCGCGGCGAGATCCACAGTGGCCGCGACCCCACCGTCGGGCTCAGCGGGACGTAGTAGCGCTCGTCGTCGATCGGTGCGAACTGGTGGAACACCTCCGGCTGCGCGTCGGGTTTCAACGCGTCCCTGATCGGCGAGAGATCTCGCCAGAACTCGGTTCCCGGCTCGGACGCCACTGTTCGGCTCCTCTCTGCACCGGCGCCACCGCCGTGGTGTCGCCGGTCCAGAAGTCAAGGCGAGGGACGTATCGCTGTCTTCCTCAGGAAGGACACAACGCTTGCCTCTTCCGGACAGCCGATCCGCCACCGGAGCCGCATCTGGTGAGATGCCGGCACACAGGTACGAAGTGGCGAGGAGCACCGTGGCGACGGAGCGGACGAACGGCGACCTCGGGCGGCTGCTGCGGGAGTGGCGGGAGCGGACGCTGCTGACCCAGGAGCAACTCGCCGAACGCGCCGGCCTCAGCGTGCGCTCCATCCGCAGGTACGAGCGCGGCGGGCCGGCCGGCCGGCCCCAGAGCGCATCGATCCGGCTGCTGGCCGATGCGCTCGACCTCAGCCCGGCCGAACGCGCACTGCTGGTGGAGACGACCCGCGAGTCCGCCCCGGCGCGCCTACGGCAGCTCCCCGGCCCGCCTCCCCTGTTCACCGGCCGCGAGCCGGAGCTCGCCGACCTCGACCGGATCAGCGACCCCACCCGCCTCGTGATCGCCACCATCGCGGGCGTGCCGGGCGTCGGCAAGACCACCCTCGCCGTCCAGGCCGCCCACCGCGTGGCAGCCCGCTACCCCGACGAACACGTCTACCTCGACCTGCACGGATACACCCGCGGCATGCGCCCGACCGAACCCGGCGAGGCGCTCGACCGGATCCTGCGCTCCCTCGGCGTACCCCCCGAGCAGATCCCACCCGACCCCGACGACCGCGCAGCGCTGTACCGCAGCCGCCTCGCCGACCACCAAGCCCTGATCCTGCTCGACAACGTCGCCACCGAGGCACAGGTGACACCGCTGCTCCCCGGAACGCCCGGGTGCCTCGTCCTGGTCACCAGCCGGCGCCTGCTCCCCGGCCTGGACCACGTCCACACCATCTCCCTGGACCTGCTCCCCCTGCCCGACGCCGTCACGCTCTTCACCCGTGCCGCCGGCCCGCAACGCGTCCACGACGAGCCACCTGCCCGGGTGACCGAGATCGTCGAGCTGTGCGGGCGGCTGCCCCTTGCGGTCCGCATCGCCGCCGCCCGCCTGAGCTCACGCCCGTCCTGGACGGTCACCCACCTGGCCGAACGTCTGAAGGCGCGCCGGCACCTGCTCACCGAGCTCGAGGCGGGTGAGCGCAGCGTCACCGCCGCCCTCGACCTGTCCTACCTGCAGCTCACCGCCGCACAGCGGCGCGCCTACCGGTTGCTCGGCCTCCATCCCGGAGCCGACCTGACCGTGCACGCGGCGGCCGCACTGCTCGACACCTCCCCGACGAGAGCCGAGCGGCTGATCGATCGGCTGCTCGACTCCCACCTCCTGCAGGAACCGGCACCCGGCCACCACCGTTTCCACGACCTGATCCGCACCCACAGCATCACGACCGCGCACGCCGACGAGCCCGAACCGGAACGGCGCGCCGCACTCACCCGGCTGTTCGACCACTGCCGCCACAGCGCATCCGCCGCCATGGACGTCGCCTACCCCTACGAGCGCGCCCGCCGCCCCGACGTCCCACCGTCCGACGTGCCGCCGCCCGTCCTGAACGACGCTGCCACGGCGATCGCCTGGCTCGACGCCGAGCTCGCCACGCTGCTCGCGGTCACCCGGCACGCCGCCGACCACGGCTGGCCCGACCACGCGCGCGACCTCGCCGCCACGCTGCACGCCCACCTCATCGGCCGCGGCCGGTACCCGGCAGCCGAGTTGCTCCACAACCGGGTGTTGACCGTGGCCCGCGCCACCGGCGACCGCAGCGCCGAGCAGGTGGCGCTCGCCAACCTCGGGCGCACGTACCTCAAGCAGGGCCGCAACGAGCAGGCCTTCGAGGCCTTCACCCAGGCCCAGCAGCTCGCCCGCGAGACCGGGAACCGCAGCAGCGAGCTCGACGCCCTGGCCGGGCTCGGCTGGCAACACCGCCAGCAGGGCCGGCACCACGAGGCCATCACGTGCTTCGAACAGGCCCACGAGATCGCCCAGGCCATCGGCAGCCGCCACGGCGAGCTCAACGCGATCAACGGTCTCGCCTCGACGAGGCGCGTGCTCGGACAGCACGACCAGGCCGCCGAGACCTACCAGCGCGCCCTGGAGCTCAGCCGGGAGATCGGCAACCAGAACCTGCAGTTCGAGGCCTTTCAAGGAATGGGCCGGCTCCATTTCGCCGCCGGCCGCCACGACCAGGCACTCGCCTGCCACCGGGAAGCCCTCGACCTCGCGACCCGACTGCACCAACCCTCCGACCAGGCGAACGCCCACGACGGCCTCGCATGCGCGTACCAGGCCCTCGACCAGCCGGAGCAGGCCCGCCACCACTGGCAGCAGGCCCTGGACACCCTCACCGACCTCGGCGCGGAGAACACCACGGACGGCGAGGTCACCACGACCGGCATCCGAGCCCGCCTCGACCAACCTCCACCACGATGATCATTCCGGGGCGCACGTCAGCGTGGCGCGGACAGCACTGGTGTACGTCTCGCACGCCGGTCTCGCGCTGAGAAGTACACCAGCGCGGTCTCGACGACGTGGCGTACTTCTCGCGCGGATCGTCACCCGCTCCCCCCGGCGCGGGTGCGCAGGTCCGCCACCTCCGCCGGCGTGAGCGGCATCCCGGGGAACGTCGCCAACCGGGCCAGCGGGAAGTTGCCCACCACCCTGCGCATCTCCGGGTCGGTGAGCATGTTCGGCCCCGCCGCGGCGAGCCGCTCCCCCAGCAGTCGTGAGCCCGCCGGGTGGGCCAGCCACTCCTCCAGGCTGGCGTCCTCGGCCAGCGGGGGCACGGGGGTCGGGGCGGTGACGGTGACGGTCGTCGTCAGGCGCAGGTCGCGGGAGGAGGCGCCCACGGCGATGCCGAACTCCCCGCCCTCGAGCACCCAGCGCCCCTGCCCGGGGTGGAAGTAGGACAGGTCGCGGCCGGTGAGGGCGAGCTCCACCCGGCGGGACTCGCCGGGCTCCAGCGCGACCTTCGCGAACGCCTTCAGCTCGCGCACCGGGCGGGCCACGGCGGAGGCGGGGGCTCCGACGTAGACCTGCACGACCTCCTTGCCCGCGCGTGACCCCGTGTTGGTGACGGTCGCGGAGACCGTGACGCCCTGCTCGCCGTGGACGGCGACGTCGAGGTCGCTGTAGCCGAAGCTCGTGTACGAGAGCCCGTGGCCGAAGGGGTAGGAGACCTCCTGCTCGCGCGCGTCGTAGCCGCGGTAGCCGACGAAGACGCCCTCTCCGTAACGCACGACCCCGAGCTCGCCGGGGAAGTTGAGGGAGGAGGGGTTGTCCGCCAGGCGCAGCGGGATCGTCTCGGCCAGCCGGCCCGAAGGGTTGGCCCGTCCGACGAGCAGCTCGGCGATCGCCCCGCCGCCGGCCTGCCCGAGGAGCCACCCCTCCAGGATCGCGGCGCTGTGGTGGCTCCAGTCCGACACCTGCACGGTCGACCCGTTGGACAGCACCACGACCACGCGGGGGTTCACGTCCGCGACCGCGGCCAGCAGCGCGGTCTGGGCCGCCGGCAGCAGGATGTGCTCCCGGTCGAAGCCCTCCGACTCCTCGCTCGCCGGCAGGCCGAGGAAGAGCACGGCCACGTCGGCGGCTCGGGCCGCCTCGACGGCTTCGGCGCGCAGCGACTCGTCCTCGGCCGACGGGGAGGCGAGACCGAAACCGGCCGCGAAGACCGCCCGCTCTCCGACGGCCTCCCGGATGGCGCTCCAGGCGTCGTCGAGGCGGGTGGGGTTGACCTGGGAGCTGCCCGCGCCCTGGTAGCGCGGGGTGCGCGCGAACTCCCCGATGACGGCGACCGTCGCCGCGGGGTCGAGCGGCAGCAGCGGGACGCCGTCCACGGGGTCGTTCTTCAGCAGGACCGCGCAGTCGGCCGCGGCCTCGCGGGCGAGCGCGTGGTGCGCCGCGACGTCGAAGGTGCCGCCCTCCTGCACCGCCGGCAGCGAACGGGCCAGCAGGGTGAGGTTGCGTTCGACCGCGCGATCCAGCACGGCCTCGTCGAGCTCCCCGGCGCGCACGGCGGCGACGATCTCCGCGTCGGTGACGTGGCCGCCGGTGGCCGGCATCTGCAGATCCAGCCCGGCCCGCACGCCGGCGACGCGGTCGTTCACCGCACCCCAGTCGGAGACGACGACACCGTCGAAGCCCCACTCGGTGCGCAGGACATCGGTGAGCAACCACGGGTGCTCCGAGGCGTACGTGCCGTTCACCTTGTTGTACGAGCACATCACCATCCACGGCCGCGCCTCGGTGACGACCCGTTCGAACCCCGCGAGGTAGATCTCGCGCAACGTGCGCTCGTCGACCTCGGCACTGACCCGCGCCCGGTCGGTCTCCTGGTTGTTCGCCGCGTAGTGCTTGACGCAGGCGCCGACGCCCGCGCTCTGGATCCCCCGCACCAGCGCCGCACCGAGGACGCCGCTGACCAGCGGGTCCTCCGACAGGTACTCGAAGTTGCGCCCGCACAGCGGCGAGCGCTTGATGTTGATGCCGGGCCCGAGCAGGACCGCGACACCCTCGGCGCGGGCCTCCGCCCCCAACGCCTGCCCCACCCGCTCCACCAGCTCCGCGTCGAACGAGGAGCCCAGCGCCACAGCGGGCGGGAAGCAGGTGGCCGGCACCGAGTCGTTCAGGCCCACGTGGTCGGCGGCCGTGGCCTGCTTGCGCAGCCCGTGCGGGCCGTCGGTCACCATGGCGGCGGGGATGCCGACCCGCTCGACGGCCTGCGTGTGCCAGAAGTCCGCGCCCGAGCACAGCGACGCCTTCTCCTCCAGCGTCAGCTCCGCGAGGAGCGCCGGCACGTCCAGGGTCGCAAAGGTCGTCATGCCTTCACTCTCTCAGCATCGCGGACCTGACGATCAGCCGACGAGCGTGACGTGCCTCGGCGCGCGAAAGAGTTCGTCGAAGACCCGGACGCGGTCGAAGGCCATGGCGTGGTCGCGGCCGCGCAGCTCCAGGCTGCGCAGCTCCTGCTCGGGCATCTCCAGCACCACCCGGTCCAGTGCGGCCCGCAGATCCCGGACGTCGCCGGCCTCCACGATGACGGCCGTGTCGCCGACGGCCTCGCCGGTGCCGCCCGTCAGCGTCGTGATCACCGGTCCGCCGCCGGCCAGCAGCTTCTCGGTCAGGGCGATGCCGAAGGTCTCGACGAAGTCGGGCTCGGGCTTGGTGGGCAGGACGTAGGCGGCGCAGCCCCGCATCAGCAGCGGCTTCTCGTCGTCGTCGACGTCGGTGAGGAAGACGACGCGGTCGTCGTCGCGGGCCAGCGCGCGGACCTCGGCCAGTGCCGGGCCGGTGCCCGCGACGACGAGCTTGACGCGGTCCCGCGCCCGCGACGCGGCGTAGGCCTCGACGAGATCGTGGATGCCCTTGGCCCTGGTCACCCGCGACAGGAAGAGGACGTAGCCGTCGCGTTCGAGGCCGCGCCTGGCCAGTGCGGCGTCCACGGCCGTCGGGTCGAGGTCCACGTAGGCGGCCGCGTCGATCGGCGGGTAGCTGACGGTCACCCGGTCGCCGGCACTGCCGCCGCGAACCTGGTGCCGCAGTGCAGGTCGACCGCTTCCGCGGCCGAGGCGACGATCTCGCTCGCGGGTGTACTCGGAGACCGCCAGCACCTCGTCGTTGCGCCAGGAACGTGGTCAGCAGCGACCGTGGCCGCACCGAACCGGCCTTCGCGCAGGCAGGACCGGATGACGTTGGTGACGTCGGAGCCGACGGCCTTGGCGATCGTGTGCACGTCGGTGGGCGAAACCGGCCGCACGCGCGGCGGCCGACCGCGTCGACGACGACGTTCGCGTGCGGCGACCAGGTACATCGACAGGCAGGTGGTCGGCACCGGCTCGGCGAGCAGCTCGACCAGCCGGCCCGGTCAGCCCGGCCAGGTACCGGCCGTCCGGCACCCGGTAGTCGCCGACCGGCGTCGGGCCGCTCCACGGTGATGCCCGGGCTGTAGGGCAGCAGCCGGTCCAGCGGCTTCAGCGGCAGCCCGGCCGCCTGCAGCGTCGGGATCGGCCAGGTGAGCAGCCGGACGTCGGTGAAGCCCCGCGGGTCAGCGCCACCTCGGCCAGGTTGCGGGCCTCGCCGGAGTGCCCGCAGATCACCGGGTCGGCGCGGACGACGATGACCAGGCGACGTCGGGGTTGCCTCATGGTGGGCCACCTCCGGTGCGCGCGGTCGGAGAGGGACGGCGGACGGGCCGAGCGTCCCCACTGCGACGGCTCCGGACCGAGCTGCAGGTGCAGCACGCCGCCGCCGTGCACGTCGGCGGCGCTGAGGTGGGCGGTCGTCGCAGCGGTTGACCGTTGAGCGGTCGCCGACTGGACGTACTGCGACGGGCGGTGTCGCCTCGATGCCGTCGGCGCCGATCGGGGTCCTCGCGGTGCCCGCTGGTCTCGATGACGAACTCGCCCGCCGCCGACTCGCAGGGCGGCGCGGGCGAACGCGGGCGCGTTGACCAGGAACAGGTTCTGCCCGGCGACCGGGAACAGCCCGAGCGACGCCCAGACGTACCAGGAGCTGAGGCCGCCGGAGTCGTCGTTGCCCGGCAGGCCGCCCGGCCCGGTGCCGAACTGCCAGGTCAGCGCGGCGTGCACGACCTCGGCGGTGCGGTCGGGGCGGCCGGCGTAGTGGTAGGCCCACGGCGCTTCCATGTCCGGCTCGTTGTTGAGGCCCTCGAACCGGTTCAGCGCGTAGCCGGCGGCCATCTCCGTCGGCGAGCGGGTCGCTGTCCGGGCTGCGTCACCGGCCCGGCGCCGAACCCGAAGAACGCGGTCGAGCATGCCGACGAAGGCGTCGTCGCCGCCGGCCAGCGCGATCCGCGCGGCCATGTCGTGCACGCAGCCGGAACGAGTAGTTCCACTTGCCGCCCTCGTAGAACTCCGAGTCGCGCAGCAGGCCGGTGGCCGGGTCGAAGGCGTTGACCCACCACCGGCTCCGGGCCGTCCAGATCGTCGGCGAGGCGCTGGTCGCCCAGCGCCCGGGCCACCTGCGCCGTGCAGTGGTGGCCGTAGGCGAGGTCGAGCGTGTGCGTGATCGGGTGCACGAGGCCGTGCTCGAAGAAGTCCTCGCCGTACAGGCGGCGCAGGTCGTCGACCATGTGCACCAGCGCCCAGCTCCAGTCGATGCCGGGCCCGGCGCGCAGCGCGTGCGCGTCGGCCAGCGCGGTGTGCGCGAGCGCGCTGGCCTGCCGGAAGAACCGGTCGGCGCCGCGGGCCATCCGGTAGCCGATCGGGAAGTTGCCCTCCTCCTCGCAGACCCGGATCAGCGACTCCAGCAGGTCCGTCGCCCGGTCCGGGGCGATGGCCGTCGAGCAGCGGGAGCTGGGTCTTGTAGATGTCCCACATCGTGCAGATGTCGAACGCGAACGGTCCGGCCGCCGGCCAGAACGGGCTCTCGTCGTCGGCGAAGCAGGGCTTGATCAGCGAGTGGTAGAGCGCGGTGGCCATCACCGTGCCGCCGCGCCGGGCGTGCCGCCGTCGACCTGCACGCGGTCGAGGTGATCGGCCCAGCGCGCCCGCGGTGCGGGCCCGGACCGCGTCGAACGCCGGCTCGGGGCCCGCCGCACTCGCGCTCCAGGTTCTCGCGGGCCTGGTCGCAGCCGCGCAGCGAGAAGCCCAGCCGCACCTCGACGGTCTGCGCCGGCGCGCGCCGGCCCCATGAACAGCAGGCCGAACGGGCGCAGCGTGGTCTGCCGGATGCTGTCGAAGTCGAGCCGGGTGCCGCCCTCGATCAGCCGCCGGTCGTACCAGAGCATCTGCCGCCAGCCCGGGCTGTCGACCTCGAGGTAGCACCGACAGCGGAACGCCCTCCATGCACCACCGTGCCCTGCGCGCGGCCGTGGCCCATGCTCTCGACCTGGGCCCGCAGCGGCACCGTGCGGCCGAGCTCGATGGCGAGCCCGCCGCAGGACAGGTCGACCACCACCCGGGCGCTGCGGCTGCTCCGGGAACGTGTACCGGTGGACGGCGACCTTCTCGCCGACGGTGATCTCGCAGCGCACGCCGGTGTCCAGGGTGGCCGCGTAGTACCCGGCCGCGGCGACCTCGTCGTGCAGCGCCCACGCCTCGCCGAGGTCGTCGAGCGGCTGCACCATCGGCGTGACCCGCACGTAGTTGTAGTACTTGCGGATCGCGCCGGTGCCGGACTGCTGGAAGTGCGTGAAACCGGACGCCTGGAGCGGGTCGAACATCTCCTCGGGCACGCCCTCGGTGTTCTTGCGCGTACCGCCCGTACCCGGTCGGGTAGGCGCCCGAGTAGGCGCAGGCCGACACCATGCCCAGCGGCGAGGTGGCACCCGGATGGGTGTTGCCGACCTGCGGTTTCGGCCACCACCACGTGGCGGCGAGACCGCTGCGCGGGAGGAAGGTCGGTCGCGGCGGTGCCGATGAAGGGATCAACGTCGTCGAGGATGGCCAGACTGTAGAGCGAGGACCGGTATCACCCGGTTACGCCGGCGTTACGCGTCATGGTCTTGTACGTACTGCGCCCGGGTGGACCAGCGTTCGACGTCGGCCAGGCCGCGCCGCTCCAGCTCTCCCAGCTGGGCCTCCGTCGCGGCGACGACGAGCGAGTCGGCCCGGCGTTCCCACACGTCGAGGCCGAGGGGCACGGTGAGCAGCTGCTCGACGCTGCCGCCACCGGTCGGGGTCAACCGGGCGATCCAGATCTCGCCCGGGTCGGTCACGCCGGCGTCCTCGGCTTCTCGAGGGTGTGCCGGATGAACGCCAGCGCCGCCGGCCGGTTCTCCTCCCAGCACGGTGCGATCTGGGACGCCGGCAGGATGAACCCGCCCTCGAGCGCCGACGCCGGCCGCAGCTCGATCGTGAGGGACGGCACGTCGTACTCGCCGTAGGCCCAGTCGACGGTGTCCCCGGCCGTCGGGTACAGCCGCGAGGCCTGCTTGGCGATGTAGGTCTCGCCGTGCACGCCGTGGATCAGCCGCTGCATGTCCTCGGCGAGGCCGCGCAGCGTGGTCAGGTCCTCCGGGTCCGGCACGGCGCCGGTGGTGTAGCCCCACGGGTAGAGGATGAGCTGGGAGTAGCTGTGGTAGGTGAGCAGGCCCCCCACCAGCTGGCGGGCCACCAGGTCGCGGACCGCGCGCACCTCGGGCTCCGAGAACGCCCGCGGCCCGACGTAGGTGTCGTCGCGCGGGGTGTGGCTGGAGGTGTTGACGTTCAGGCTGCCCCACATGTAGCCGTAGTTGCGGTTGGGGTCGACCCCGATGCTCCCGTCCCGGTTGCGACGCCGGTTCTTGCGCCAGAGGCGGTTCTCCGTGCGCGTGAACTCGTGCCCGTCCGGATTGACCATCGGCGCCACCCACACCTCGCCCTGCTGCAGCCAGCTCCGCACCGGCTCGGTCGAGGAGTTGTCGATCAGGTGCTCCGCGAGGAGGAACGGCACCTCGACGGACATCCACTCGCGGGCGTGGTGACAGCCGAGAACGGCGACCTTGTTGGCGGAGTCGCGGCGCTCGCCGATCCGCAGCGCCCACAGGGGTCGCCCCTCCACGCTGCGCCCGATCTCGCGCAGCTCGACGAACTCGGGGTTGTCCTGCGCCAGGCGGCGCATGTCCTGCTCCAGCGTCTGCACCGTGTGATAGCCGGCAGTGGCGTCGTCGGTGGCGAAGGCGGACAGGTACGCCTCGGTCATCCGCAGCTGCGCGACGCCGTACCCCATCGCCTCCAGCCGCGAGGCAGCAGCCTCGTCCGCCTGCAGCACCACGTGGTCGGACCTGACCTCCCACACGTCGAGCCCGAGCGCCGTGGTGAGCAGGCTCGTCAGCGGCGCCCTGGGATCGTTGGACGTCACCCGCGCGATCAGCTGTGCCATCTCTCGTCTCCTGTTCCTCGAGATTCTGCGCTTACAGGCGCTCGACGACCTCGACGTCGACGAACGTGCTCACCGTCGCGGCCGGAACGGTGGCCAGGAGGCCGAGCAGGTCTCCGTCCGTCGTCTGGCCGAACCTGCCGAACCAGGCCTCGGGCCGGCGCCCGGTCATGTCCAGCTCGAGCCGGAACCGGTAGATCCCCAACCGGACCGGGCGGAACGTCGCGAACGTGATCAGCGGCAGGTAGCCGGGAGCGACGGCCCGGTCGGTGGGGTCGAAGCCCTCACCGGGTCGCACCCGCCGGATGTCGGCGAGCCGGATCGGCCCGACGAGCGGGTCCTCGGGTGCCTCGGGTTCGGCGACCGTCTCCCCGTCGAGGGCCACGGAGGGCCGGTAGTGCGGGTACCTGATCCCCGTCTCGGACCCGTCGAGGACTCCCACCAGGCACGACTCCCGCTCGCCGACGTTGCGGACCTCGACCCGGATCGGGACGGGCTCGCCGACGGGATGGCGGTGAGGAGCCCGCAGCTGGACGGCGACGCGCGCATCGCGCGGGCCGCTGCCCTGCTGAAGGTCGACCATCCTCGGCCCCTACTTCTTCCGGGCGCCGTTCCCGCGGGTACCCCCGTCGTCCTGCCCGGCCTCCGCGGCGAGCGCGTGCCCGGTCTCGTCCGCCTGCTGCCGGATCGTCTGCAGGACCTGCGGGTTCAGCTTCTTCCGCTCGAAGAACTTGACCATGCCGCTCAACACCTGCTTGGCCTTGTCCAGATCCCCCGCCCGCGCCTCGACCCGAGCGCGGGTGCGCATCACGAAGTTCAGGGTGATGTTGTCGACGCCCTCGCCTTCACCGCGGGAGGCGCGCTCGACATCGGTCAGCAACGCCGCGCTCTCGGCCTTGCGGGCGTCGCGAACGGTGAGGACCTTGTCGGCCGAGAGGTGCTTGAAGTCCCGCTGCTCGTTGACACCGCGCGCCAACCGCGCGTACACCGCCAGCGGGTGGTCGCCGTGCTCGGACATCAGCTTCTCGAACGAGCCCCGTCCGGCACCCAGCTCGGGGCTGTCCGATCCGAGCAGGGCGAGCAGCTGACCCTGCTCGTCACCGAGCAGCAGCTCCGCGACCTGTTCGTCCACGGCGGCGGCCGGTGGCCGCACCCGCAGCGTGATGATCGACGAGACGACCCGCGACCCGTCGTCGGCGAGGTAGCTGGCCCGCAGCACGTACCGGCCCGGTGTGTCGAAGAGGAACCCGTCGCGGCCGAAGCCGATGTAGGCGCTGTCGTAGACGGCCGGCTGTGCCGGATCGAGCCGGACCCGTGCTCCCTCGTCCACGCAGTGCCGCAGCATCGGGCGGAACGCGACGGTGCGGCCCGACGGCTGCCGGATGGCGACGGTCACGAAGTCGTCGTTCGGATGCAGGTGCCCGTGGGTCTCCCGGCCGCGGAGGTCGGTGGCCGAGAGCTTCAGCTCGACGACCACCGGCTCGCCGTAGGCGAACGTCGGCCGGTCCGTCCGCAGCTCGAGCGAGAGGCCCGAGTTGTCGATGATCGGTGCCTCGAACACCTCCGGATCGACTTCGGCCGAGCCCGTGATGAAGGGGTTGGCCCCCATCACCACGTTGCGGTAGAAGCCGTGACGCAGGTGCACCAGCTCGCTGTCCGTGAACTGGAAGGGGAACGCCGCCCAGTAGGCCGCGGTCCCGGCCTGCCCCGTCGGGCCCTGGTAGTTCTGGGGGTAGTTCATCCAGGACAGATCACCGAACCCGTTGTTCGGGCCGAGCGGGGCGGGTGGCACGGCGAGGTTCTTCTGCCACGAGTGCAGCAGGTTGAACGCGTGCCCGAGCTCGTGCACGTAGGTGCGCACCTGGGCGCGCTGGCTCGCCGCATCGGTGCCCTGGATCGCGTTGTAGAACACCGCGGCGCCCTGCCGCTGGGAGCTGTCGGAGTAGTCGAACATGATCCCGCGGTAGCCGCCGTCGTGTGCGGTGGCGACGAGCATCCACACCGCCCACTGCGGCACGTCGGCGAACAGGCTGAAGTGGTTCACCATCGCGGCGTGCAGCTCGCTGTCGCTCCAGGCGGCACCGGCCGTGCCGGCCGGGATCACGTTGGTCGCGCCGCTGGTGAGCAGCTCGATACCGGCCTCCGCGTACGCGCTCGGCACGGTCAGCACCCTCGCCGGGCTGCTGGCCGGCTGCGGCAGCGAACCGGTGTCGTAGGACACGAAGGGCACCGCACCGGCCACCGAATCCTGCTCGTAGCTGAGCGTGCGGAAGCTGGCGGAGCTGAACGCGCAGACGTAGCTGGCGCCCTGCGCGGACGCGGTGTTGAGGAACTGGAGCGTCGCCGGCTTGGGTGGTTGCACGATCGACACCCGCGGGATCGTCACGCGCACCACGGGGAAGCCCGCCGACCACGTGAAGCTGCCGGTGCCCTGGACGGTCACGGTCGTGGCGGTGACGCCGACCGTCGGGGCGTGCACGACGAAGGAACCGAAGTACGTCGTGGTGCCGCCGCTCGTGGAGAAGAAGTCGGCGCTCACCCGCCTGGTCGAGCGGGCGCCGTCGACGTCCACCCGCAGCTCGACCAGCCACGCGTCGGTCCGGGCGCGGTACCGGCCGCGGACGAGGCGCTTGACCTGGACGACGGGCGGGATGGCGGGTGCCGGCGGCGCGCCCGCGGGCGCCTCCGCCTCTCCCTCGACGGCCTGCACATCCGGTACCGACGCGACGCCGCGCAGGGCCTCGTCCCACCTGTCGCCCACGACCTCGGTATCGAGGAGTTCCTGCCCGTCGAGCACGGCGGTCGCTGCACCGATGGTCGGGTCCGAGACATCGTTCATGGTCCACCCCTCCGGTCCGGTCGGACCGTCGAGGATTTGCCACCCCACGTCACGCAGCCGTCACCCGTGCACTAGACGGACGCGGTGCCGATCAGCCCTTCCCGCGTGACCAGCGCAGCCAGCTCGGCCTCCTCCAGTGCGGCGGTGTCCTCCGGGCGCATGGGGAGCACCATGTGCCGGCTCTCGGCGCTCGTGTCGTGCACGACGATCTCGGTGGCCGCGGGCAGCTCCAGCCCGAACTCGGCCAGCACCGCTCGCGGCTCGCGGACGACCCGCGACCGGTACGCCTCGCTCTTGTACCAGGACGGCGAGGGGCCGAGCAGCCCGATCGGGTAGCACGAGCAGAGCGTGCACACGAGCACGTTGTGCGTGGTGGGGGTGTTGGGGACCACGGTGAGCCGCTGCGGCCGGGGCCCGCTGCTCATCGAGAGGTCGAGCTCCTCGATCGCCCGGTTGGCGTCGGCCAGGAGCCGCTCGCGGAACGGCGGGTCGACCCATGCGCGCGCCACGACCCGGGCGCCGGTCGCGGGCGATCCGGACACGACCCGCCCGATGATCACGTCGAGCTGGTCGTCGGTGGCCAGCCCGGCGTCGATCAGCCGCTCCTCCAGCCGACGCACGCGGATGGCGATCTCGGAGTTCGAGTGGTGGCCACTCACGTCACGACCTCCAGGTAGGACTCCCACAGTTCGACCTGCACCCAGTGCCCGCCCGGCGACCCCCACAGGTCCGCGGCCGGGAAGCGGACCGTGTACACCGGCTCCACCCGCGGCGAGGTGTTCCCCTGTGCGCGGTCGTCGGCCAGCGGCCACGTCCCCTGCACCTCCACCACCTCGCCGATCTGGCCGCGGGCGTAGCGGGGCAGCCTGGTGTGGTGGGGCGGATCCACGGTGCTGGTGTGCACGCGGTCGCCGACCGAGAACCGCGGCCCGGTCACCGGCGGCCCGGTCACCGGCGGCCCGGTCACCGGCGGCTCAGCCATCGCGCTCGGACGCCGTCAGCGTCTCCACGGCGTGGAGCCAGCGCTCGTAGTAGGACGCCGCGAGGTACTCGGCGGGCGGCATCCGCTCGATCGCGTCGCGGAACTGGTCGAGGTTGTAGACCCCCTGCTGCAGCATCGCGACGTTGAGCGCATAGACCCGCGCCTCCCAGTCGGCGTGGAACGGGGGCTCGTCTGCTTCGACGACGATCGGACCGAAGCCGGACTGCCCGCCGACGTCGTTGACCCGGGACACGACGCGAAGCCTATCCGGATCCGCGCGCCGGCTGGGGTCCTCGCAGAGTCCACGGGCCCTGCGGGGACCACCCTCTGCGCGCGGCCAACCAGATGGTGCCGCCTGCGCCGCAGACGGCGAGCCCGTGCGCGCACCGCGCAGTTTCGGCGACTCCATCGCTCCGAGCGACCGCCACACTGCACGAATCGCGCGCTCTTGCCTAGTAGTTGCGCAGATCACGCAATCCTGAGACGGTACGGACTCTTCTCGGCAGCCATCCTCGAGAGGTCGACGATGACCCCCAATCGATCATCCGGACCGCGGATGAACCGCCGTTCGGTGTTCCGACTCGGCCTGGCAGCCGCAGCCGGGCTGGCCGCGGTTCCGCTCGCGGGCTGCGCCGGCCCGACCGGCAGTCCCGGGCGGGACACCGTCGTGCTCGGGCTCAACCGGTCCCTCGCGAGCATCGACAACAAGCTCAACAGTTCGACCCTATCAGCGACCGGTGCGGCAGCGCTCACCGCCATCGGCCCGGGGATGACCGCGCAGCCGGTGCTGGCCGAACGGTTCGAGCATTCCTCCCCCACCAGCTGGACCGTGCGGCTGCGCGACGGCGTGCACTACTCCGACGGCAGCCCCGTCACAGTGGCCGACGTCGACACCGCGGTGCGGATGTACGGCGAGGTCAACGGATCGTTCATCGCGGGCCTGTTCCCCGAGCTGCCCACCGTGCACCCGGTGGACGAGCGCACGTTCCGGCTCGAGACCCAGGCCCCCGTCCCCGTGCTCGACCTGCTGATGGCGAACATCCTCGTCACGCCGGCGGCGGCCAACCGCCCCGAGCAGCTCACCGACGGCCTCGGGTCCGGCCCGTTCCGGGTGGTCGCCGCCAACGGTGGCACCGGCGACTACACGCTCGCCGTCAACGAGAACTACTGGGGACCGCGGCCGGCACTCGCGTCGGTGCAGGTCCGGTTCGTGCCGGAGGAGTCCAGCCGGGTCGTCGCGATGCGCAGCGGCGAGCTCGACGTCATCGACAGCATCACCCCCGACTCCGCGGAACAGCTCGACGGCCTCCCCGGAGTGGTGCTCGAGCGCTCCCCCAGCACCCGGATCAACCAGCTGTTCTTCAACTTCCGCAAGCCGGCCGGCCACCCGCTGGCCGACGTGCGCGTGCGGGAGGCGCTGACCTACGCGATCGACGGCGACGCGCTCGCGCAGCACGTGCTGGTCGGCTCGGTCAAGCCGGCCACGGGCCTGGTCTCGTCGAGCCTGGTGGGCGCGGTCGAGACCGGTCGCTACCGGTACGACCCGGCCCGGGCGCGGCAGACGCTCGACGCGCTCGGGGTGCGCGACCTGGAGCTCGTGATCATCTGGGAGTCCGGGGAGTTCCCGGCCGACACGTCCGTGATGGAGGCGGTGGCCGCGATGCTCGGCGACGTCGGCGTGCGCACGCGGCTGCAGCAGTTCCAGCCCGGCGGCGACATCCAGCAGTGGCGCCAGGGCCGCGGCGGCGACTGGGACGTGCTCGGGAACGGCTTCCCGGGTCCCACCGGGCGAGGCCGCCACGTCGTTGCAGGGCATGTACGGCGGCACGCCCGAGAAGGAAGCCACCCGCGACACCTACCAGGGCTACGTGATGCCCGAGATCGCCGCCGGGCTCGCCGCCGCCGCAGGCGAACCCGACCCCACCCGCCGATCGGCGATGCTCGCCGACACCCAGCACGCGATCTGGGCCACCTGGCCGTGCCTGTGGGCGTTCGTCCCGGACGTCGTGCTGGCGCGCCGGGAGCGGGTGGCGGCATCGCGCTGCAACCCACCAACTCCTACGACATCTCGTCCGTCCGGCTGGAGGCCTGATGCTGCGCTACCTCGGCCTCCGCATCGGACAAGGCTTGCTGACCGTCTTCCTGACGGTGTCCACCGTGTTCCTCCTGGTCCGCCTCGCCCCCGGCGACCCGGCCGCGGCCTACGCCGGGCCGACCGCCACCACGGAGGACCTCGAACGGGTGCGCGCGCAGTTCGGGCTCGACCAGCCCCTGCTCGCGCAGTACGGCGTCTTCCTGCGCAACCTGGTCCAGGGCGACCTGGGCACCAGCTACTCGTTCCAGGCCCCCGCCCTGGACGTGGTGCTCGGCCGGCTGCCGTACACGACCACCTTGGCCACCTCGGCGATCCTGCTGACGACCGTGGTGGCCGTGCCGCTCGGGGTCTGGATGGCCCGCCGCGCCGACACGATGCGCGAGCTCGCCGGCAACATGGTCACCATCGCGGGGCAGTCCATGCCGGACTTCTGGAGCGGCATCATGCTGCTCACCCTGTTCGCCGTGGCCCTACCGATCCTGCCCGCCTCCGGCTTCGCGACGTGGGGCGGCGCTGGTGCTGCCGACGGTGACGATCGCGATCCTGCAGATCGCGCTCATCTCGCAGCTCGTACGGCGCGAGATGGTGGCCGCGCTCGGTACGCCGTACCTGTCCGTGGCCCGCTCCCGCGGCTTCGGCGAGGGAACCCTGATCTGGCGCTACGCGATGGCCAACTCCGCGATCCCGGTGCTCACCGCCCTCGGCACCCGCTTCGCCGCGATGCTCAACGGCGTCGTGGTCGTCGAGGTGGTGTTCTCCTGGCCCGGCGTCGGCTCGCTCGTCGTGCGCGCGCTCGAGACCCGGGACTACCCGCTGATCCAGGCCACGGTGCTGGTCACCGCGGCGCTCGCGATCGGGGTGCAGCTGCTCGTCGACCTCGCCTACCCGTTGCTCGATCCGCGGGTCCGGCTCGGAAAGGTGACCTCCTCATGAGCGCGGTCGCTCCTCCACCGTCGAGCGCCCGTCCGCGGTCACTACCCGTCCCTGCGCGCCGCCGCTCCCGCCGTGCGCCGGGCCAGGACGCTGCGCATCAAGACCTGGATCGGCCTGGTCTGCACTGCCGTCGGTGGTCCTGCCGGTCGTCATGGCCTCACTCCTCCCGCTGGCCGGCCCGGACGCGCAGGACCTCTCCGCGCGCCGGCTGCCCCCGCTCACCGACGGGCACCTGTTCGGCACCGACCAGCTCGGCCGCGACCTGCTGTCGCGGGTGCTGCACGGCGGCCAGGTGTCGCTCCTGGTCGGGTTGCTCGCCGTGCTGACGTCCGGGCTGATCGGGCTGGCCCTCGGCGCGCTCGCCGGCTACCTCGGCGGGTGGGTCGACGGCGTCGTCGTCCCGGCTCGCTCGAGGCCCAGATGGCGCTGCCGCTGCTGATGATGCTGCTGCTCGTCGTCGCGCTGTTCGGCTCCTCGGTGCCGGTGATCACCGCGGTCATCGCGGTGGCCCAGTGGCCGGAGGTCTTCCGGCTCACGCGCTCGCTCGTGCTCGTCGAACGCGCGCAAGCCCTACATCGACGCGGCCCGGGTGCTGGGCCTGCACCGGATCACCTATCCTCACCGGCACGTGCTCCCCAACGTCGTCCGGCCGGTCTCGCTGGTGGTACTGCTCCTGCTCGCCCAGGCGGTGCTGCTGGAGAGCGCGCTCAGCTACCTCGGCGCCGGCCCGGAGCGGCCGTTCGCCACCTGGGGCCGGATCGTCGTCCGACGGCCAGGACTACGTCACCACGTCCTGGTGGATCGCCACCCTCCCCGGCCTCGTGATCGTGCTGCTCGTGGTCGGGGTCAACCTGCTCGGGGACGGGCTGCGCGATCGCTCCCGCCGGCCCCGCACCTCGGGAGGGAAGGCATGAGCCCGCTGCTGGAGGTCGAGGACCTGCAGGTCGAACTGATCACCGGCGCCGAGATCGTCCGCGCGGTGGACGGCGTCTCGTTCACCGTGCCGTCCGGGGAGACCGTCACGCTGATCGGCGAGTCCGGATCGGGCAAGTCGACCACCGCGATGGGGATCCTCGGGCTGCTGCCCGCGGGACTCGCGGTGCTGTCGGGATCCGCGCGCTTCTGCCTGCCCGGCGGGCACGCCGTCGACGTCGTCGCCGACCCGGACGCCGTCCGCACCGTGCGCGGGCACGGGGTCTCGCTGGTCCCGCAGGACCCGATGACCGCGCTCAGCCCGGTCCACCCGATCGGGCGCCAGCTCGGCGACGCGCTGCGCCTGCGCCAACCGGGCCTGTCCCGCGCGCAGGTCCGCGAGCACGGCGTCGCGCTGCTGGACCAGGTGCACATCCCCCGGGCCGAGGCCCAGTGGGACGCCTACCCCCACCAGCTGTCCGGCGGGATGCTGCAGCGGGTCCTCATCGCGATCGCGCTGGCCGGCGAGCCCGCCCTGCTCGTCGCCGACGAGCCGACGTCCGCGCTCGACGTCACGGTGCAGGCCGGGATCCTGGACCTGCTGATGGAGCTGCAGGAGCGCACCGGGATCGGGATCCTGCTGATCACGCACGACCTGGGCGTCGCCCGGCTGGTGTCCGACCGGATCCACGTGATGCGCCACGGGCGCTTCGTCGAGTCGGGCGAGGTGGAGCAGGTCGTCGATGCTCCCCGCGAGGAGTACACCCGCCACCTGCTCGCCGCCGTGCCCGCGCTCGGCGGATGGGACGACGCCGAACGGAACGAGACGGAGGCGCCGGCATGACCGCGGATCAGCTGGTGGTCGAGGGGCTGGTGGTCGAGTACCCGACCCGCAGCGGCCCGTTCCGCGCCGTCGACGACGTCTCCTTCAGCGTGCCGCGCGGCGGCTCACTCGCCGTCGTCGGCGAGTCCGGCTCCGGCAAGTCGACGATCGCGCGCAGCCTGGTGCGGCTCGTCACCCCGACCGCGGGGCGGATCCTGCTCGACGGCACCGACGTCGCCCGCCTCCCGGAGCGGTCCCTGCGCCCGCTCCGGCGCAAGGTCCAGATGATCTTCCAGGACCCGTACGGTTCGCTCGACCCGCACATGACGGCCGAGGAGATCGTCGCCGAGCCCCTCGCGCTGCGCGGAATGCGCAACAAGGCCGAGCGGGCCGCGCGATCGGCGGCCCTGCTCGACCGGGTCTGCCTGCCCGACTCCGCCCGCCACCGCATGCCGGCCGAGTTCTCCGGCGGCCAGCGCCAGCGCATCGGCATCGCCCGGGCCCTCGCGAGCGACCCCGAGCTCCTCGTGTGCGACGAGGCTACCTCCGCCCTCGACGTCTCGGTGCAGGCGCAGGTGCTGCGTCCTGCTGCGGGAGCTGCAGGAGGAATCGGGGCTCACGTTCGTCGTGATCTCGCACAACCTCGGCGTCGTGCGCGAGCTGTCCTCGGAGATCGTCGTGCTCTCGCGCGGCCGGATCGTCGAGTCCGGAGCCACCCACGACGTCCTCGCCGCGCCGCGGCACGAGATCACCCGCGCCCTGCGCCGCGCCGCCCTCGATCCCGCCGCCATCCGCGGGCGCAAGCCCCGCGCCCTCGTCTCGGAGAGGACAACATGAGCTCACTGCCCGGTGAGACCGACGGCGTCCTGCGCCCGCACCCCGGCGAACCCGATCGCACCGACACGTTCCTCCCCTCCCCCGACGTGCAGAACCACGCCGCCAACCTGATGGAGCTACCCGGAGGCGACTTGGGCTGCGTGTGGTTCGGCGGCACCCAGGAAGGTGTGCCGGACATCGGCGTGTGGTTCTCCCGCCTCGCCCCGGGCGCCACCGCGTGGAGCACCCCGGTGCGGCTTTCGGACGACCCCACCCGCTCCGAGCAGAACCCGCTGCTCTTCGTCGCCCCCGACGGCGTGGTCTGGCTGCTGCACACCGCGCAGGTGGCCGGCAACCAGGACACCGCCGAGGTCCGCGTGCGCACCTCCACCGACGCGGCACGACGTGGAGCCCAGCCCGCACCCTCTTCCCAGCCGGCCCGGACGGCGGCGTGTTCGTCCGCCAGCCGATCGTCGTGCTGCCCACCGGGCGCTGGCTGCTGCCGATCTGGCACTGCGTCACCCCGCCGAGCGGGCGCTGGGTCGGCGACCTCGACACCAGCGCCGTCCTCGTCTCCGACGACGCCGGCACCACCTGGCGCGAGGTCACGTCCCCGACAGCACCGGCCAGGTGCACATGAACATCGTCCCCCTGAGGAATGCTTGCGAGCCCGACGGCACCTCCTCGCGCTCTACCGCAGCCGCCGCGCCGACGCCGTGCACGCCTCCCGGTCCACCGACGGCGGCGACTCCTGGTCGGTGCCCGAGCCGCTCGACCTGCCCAACAACAACTCCTCGATCCAGTGCGTCGCGCTGGCCGACGGCCGCCTCGCGCTCGTCTACAACCACAGCAGCGCCGCCGACGCCACCGGCCGGCGCACCTCGCTGTACGACGAGATCGACGATGGCGGGTCCGTCGGCGCCGGCGGCTGCCGACCCGGTGCGGGAGGGCGCGTTCTGGGGAGCTCCGCGCGCCCCGATGTCGCTCGCGATCTCCAGCGACGGCGGCCGCACCTGGCCGGTGCGCCGCGACCTGGAGACCAGCGACGGCAACTGCCTCACCAACGACTCCCGCGGCAAGCGCAACCGCGAACTCTCCTACCCCACGATCCGGGAGGCGTCCGATGGCGGACTCCACATCGCCTTCACCTACTTCCGCCAGGCCATCGAGTACGTCCACCTCGAGCACGGGTGAGCCGCACGCCGTCGTCACGGGGGTGAGCTCGGGGATCGGGCAGGCCATCGCCGCACGGCTGCTCGACGACGGCTGGCAGGTCACCGGCCTCTCCCGCTCCGAACCCCCGCCACGCGCGGGGCTCACCTGGCTGCGTGCCGATCTCACCGACACCACCGGCCTGCCCGACCTCCTCGCCGGCGTCGGCCCGGTCGACGCGGTGGTGCACGCCGCCGGGCTCCAGCGCACCGCCCCGCTCGGCCGGCTGCCCGCCGCCGACGGCGCCGTGATGTGGCAGGTCCACGTGCAGGCGGCCACGGTGCTCGTCGACACCCTCGTCTCGCGGGTCGCCGACGGCGGGCGGATCATCCTGCTGGGCAGCCGGACCGCCCGCGGCGTGGCCGGCAAGAGCCAGTACTCCGCCACCAAGGCCGCCCTCGACGGGCTCGCCCGCTCCTGGGCCGCCGAGCTCGTCCCGCGCGGGATCACCGTCAACGTCGTCGCGCCCGGCCCGACCGACACCCCGATGCTGCGGGACCCGGCCCGGGCGACCACCCCGGTGGTCAGGCCACCCCTGGGCAGGCTGATCCGGCCGGAGGAGGTCGCGGCGATGACCGCGCTCCTGCTCGGGCCGGACGGTGGCGCGATCACCGGCCAGTCGATCGTGATCTGCGGGGGTACGTCACTGTCCCGCTGAACGGCTCACCGACGAACGGCCTCCGGTGCTCGTGGTTACGGAACGAGGCGGGAACGGCGGTCCTGCAGGAACGCCCGCTCGGTGTCGTTGGTGGCAGCGGCGATGGCCTGGTCGTAGGCGGCGCGGGCTTCCGCGTCCCGTCCGAGGCGGACCAGCAAGTCGGCGCGGGTGGCGGGGAGCAGGTGGTAGCCCGGCAGGTCCAGGTCCTCGATGGCGGCCAGTGCCGCCGCCGGGCCGTGCACCTCGGCCACGGCGACCGCCCGGTTGAGGGCCACGATCGGCGTGGGGGTGTGGCGGAGGAGCTGGTCGTAGAGGGCCAGCACCTGCGTCCAGTCGGTGGCGGCGCCGTCCGTGTGCACGGCGTTGATGGCGGCCTGGAGCTGGTAGGGGCCGGGCCGGTCGCGACGCAGGCAACGGCGCACGAGGTCGTGGCCCTCGGCGATCAGCTCCCGGTTCCACAGCGACCGGTCCTGCTCGGCGAGCGTCACCAGCTCGCCCGACGGCCCCACCCGGGCCGGACGACGGGCCTCGGTGAGCACCAGCAGCGCGAGCAGCCCGAGCACCTCCGGCTCGTCGGGCATGAGCGCGGCGAGCGCCCTGGCCAGCCGCACGGACTCCAGGCACAGGTCGGTGCGCAGCAGCGGCCCGGACGTCGACGCGTAGCCCTCATTGAAGATCAGGTAGAGCGCGGTGAGCACCGGCGGCAGCCGGTCGGGGAGCTCGCTCTCGCCGGGCACCCGGTAGGGGATGGCGGCGTCGCGGATCTTCTTCTTGGCGCGCACGATCCGCTGGGCGATCGTCGCCTCGGGCACGAGGTAGGCCCGGGCGATCTCCGCCACGTCGAGCCCGCCGAGCAGGCGCAGGGTGAGCGCCGTCTGCGCGAGGGGCGACAGCGCCGGATGGCAGCAGGTGAAGATCAGCCGGAGTTGGTCGTCGCGCACCGGTCCCACCTCCTTCGGCTCGTCGGGTTGGTGCAGCAGCAGCGCTTGGGTGTGGCGGGCCTCGCGGGTCGATTCCCGGCGCAACCGGTCGATGGCCCGGTTGCGAGCGGTGGTCACGATCCAGGCGCCGGGGTTGGGCGGTAGCGCGTCCCACTTCTCGACCGCCACCGCGAACGCGTCCTGCACGGCCTCCTCGGCAATCCCGATGTCGCCGAGGATGCGGGTCAGCGTGGCCACGCACCGGCCGTACTCCGCCCGGTAGACGCCCGCCACGTCCATGGCGGTGGGGTTCACTCCCCCGGCTCGTCGTCGAAGGGCCGGACCTCGATCGGCACCCCGCACGCCTGCGCGCACCTCTGCGCCCAGACCAGCGCCTGGTCGAGGTCGGCACACCGGATGACCCAGAACCCGCCGATCTGTTCCTTCGTCTCGGCGAACGGCCCGTCGGTCACGGTGGTCCCGCCACCCTCGACCCGCACGACCCGGGCACTGTCCGACGGGAGCAGACCGCCCCCGAAGACCCAGGTGCCGGCGCCCCGCATCTCCACATTGACCTTCTCGACCGCACCCTCGGTCGACTGCATCGCGACACCCTCGACGATGCGCACGGCAAGCAGGTACTGCTTCACGATCACTCCTCCTGGAACGGACAGACGGGCGGGCGTCAGGCGCCGAGCCGGCGCGACGGCGGGGATGACGATCGCAGCCGCAACGAGATGCGTCAGCATCAGCAGCGCCTTCGTCGCCGACGCGGCGTCCACGACCACGTCATGACGGCCTCCGGTGGCAGTGACGACCGGCCCCGCGCCGGTCTCTCACCGGGGCTACGAACGGGACCGACGCCAGTCGACACGTCCGCCGATGTTTCTCTTCCGGGATGGTCCACGCTGCCCGTCGACGCCCCGACGCGTGGTCGCTGCGGTTCCGACGAGCGGCGCGTTCGTCGGATAGGTTCCGACGAGCGGGCCGTTCGTCGGGCGGGATCCTGCTCGCGCTGCATGATGGATCGACGGCCGGATCCCGGCGGTCCGGAGGGAGACTCCCGCGTGTCGAGCAAGGTCGTCAGCCATCTTCTGCAACGCCTCTTGAAACTGGACTCGCCGCTGACTCGGGACGTCGTGGTCGAGCGCGACCTGGAGGTCCCGATGGCCGACGGGGTCGAGCTGCTCGCCGACCGGTGGGCGCCGCGGTCCGGTGGTGACGGCCTGCCGACGGCTCTGATGCGGAGCCCGTACGGTCGCCGCGGCCTGATCGGGTCGGCCACCGCGCTGCCGCTCGCCGAGCGCGGGTACCAGGTGTTGATCCAGAGCACCCGCGGCACGTTCGGCTCCGGTGGCATGTTCGACGTGATGCGGCAGGAACGCGAGGACGGGCTGGCCACCCTCGACTGGGTGGTGAAGCAGCCGTGGTTCGGCGAATCCATCGTCCTCGTCGGCGGGAGCTACCTGGGATACGTCCAGTGGGCCGTGGCCGACCAGCTGCCACCCCAGGTCAAGGCGATGATCCCGCAGGTCACCGAGTCGGCGTTGACACTGGAGTTCCTGCGGCCCGACGGCCTGTCGCTCGAGACACCGTTCGGGTGGGGCGTTCAGGTGGACGGTCAGGAGCGGCGCTTCGCGATGCTGCGCCAGCTCGCCGGGGGCCGTCGGAGGCGCCGGGCGCTGGCCGGGCTGCCGCTCGGCCGGGCCGCGACGACCATCACGGGGCACGACATCGACTACGTCCGCGACATCCTCACCCACGACGCCGACGCCCCGCGCTGGGCCGGGTTCGACCACCGCCACCGGGTGGAGCAGGTCAGGGTTCCGGTCAGCTCTGTCGGGGGCTGGTACGACATCTTCCTGCCCGGGCAGCTCCGCGACTTCCAGGTCCTGCAGGACGCCGGCCGCCCCGCTCGGTTGACCGTCGGGCCGTGGACTCACATCTCCACCGACGGCACGCCGGTGCGGGAAGCAATCGGGTTCGGGCTCGCCCACGCCCGGGGGCTCGAGCCACCGGAGCGCAAGCCGGTGCGCCTGTACGTGACGGGACAGAACGCCTGGCGCGAGTTCGACGAGTGGCCGCCGCGCGGCTACGCGCCGCAGCGTTTCCACCTCCAGCCCGGCGGCGCGCTGGCCACCGATCCGCCCGGCGAGTCGGAGCCCGACCGCTACCGCTACGACCCCGCCGACCCCACACCGGCGGTCGGCGGGGTACGCATGGTCGGCGACAGCGGCCGGGTCGACAACGCCGGCCTGGAAGACCGCCCCGACGTGCTCACCTACACCACCGCCGCGCTCGAGGAGGACATCGAGGTGATCGGCGAGGTCGGTGCGGAGATCTGGTTCCGCTCCACCCTCGCCCACGCCGACGTGTTCGTCCGGCTCTGCGACGTCGAACCGGGCGGGCGCTCGTACAACGTCTGCGACGGCCTGGTGAGCCTCACCGGGGCCGACGAGATCACCCGCGCCACGGTGACGCTGTGGCCCACCGCGTACCGCTTCCTGCGCGGCCACCGCATCAGGGTCCAGGTGTCCAGCGGCGCCTTCCCCCGCTACGCGCGCAACACGGGCACCGGCGAACCGCACGTCACCGCCACCACGCTCGTGGCGGCCGACCAGGCCGTCCACCACGACGCCGCGCACCCCTCGGCCGTGATCCTTCCGGTCGCCGCCGATCCGCGATCCCGTTGACCTTTGCCGGGAGCTGCTACTCCAGGTCGAAATCGCCGGCCCGGATCCCCGCCAGGAAGGCCCTCCACTCGATCGGCGTGAAGTGGTTCGGGGAGAGGCTCAGGTCCTTGCTGTCGCGCAAGGCGATGCGCCCGTCGGAGAGGCGACACACCTCCACGCAGCCGCCGCCACCGGAGAAGCTGCTCTTGCGGAAACGGTCGTTCGAGATCACGGCGTGCCTTTCGGAGAGTGGGTGCGATCCCGGATCTCCGCGATGAGGGCGCGAGACTCGTCGTGGTCGAGCGCCTTCCTCGTGATCGCGTCGAAGATCCGGAGGTACTCCAGCACGTTCGACGGCTGCTCGAGGAAGCGCTCGCCGGTGTGCGACTCGACGGCGACGACGTCGCGGTCGCGGTCGTCGGCGTACTGCAGGATGGTGAACAGCCCCAGCAGGCCGGCGTGGAGACCGCCGGTGAACGGCACCACCCGCAGCGACACGTTCCGCTGGCGGGAGACGGCATGCAGGTGGTCGAGCTGTTCGCGAACGTCGTCGGGCGCGCCCAGGGGTCGCCGCAGAACCGCCTCGTCGAGCACGAAGATCAGCTGCGGGGCTTCGTCGGACTCGACGAGCAGCTGTTGGCGCTTGGCCCGAACCTCCAGCACCCTCCGGGCGGAGTCATCGGACTTGATGGAGGGCAGAACTTTGTAGAGCTGGACGGCGTAGGCCTCGGTCTGCAGCAGCGGCGGCACGATCGCCGCGGCGAAGCTCCGGATCGTCGACGCGCCGGACTCGTAGTCGAGGTACGTGCCGAGACCGGCGAACAGGGCATCGGAGTGCTCCCGCCACCACGCCTGGCTGCGCCCCGCGCTCGCCCAGCGGCGCAGCCGGTCGGCTGCCTGCGCGTCGAGCTCGTAGAAGTTCACGAGGTCGCGGATGTCGCGCGGCTGCGGCACGCCTTGCCCGTTCTCGAGCCGGCTCAGCTTCGAGGTGCTGATCAGCGTCGCCTCGGCGACCTCTTCGAGGGTGCGGTCACCGCGCAGGCGCCGCAGCTCGACGCCGAGCCGGCGGCGGTGCAGCAACGGCCCCTCAGACGACGGCACGCGAACCTCCAGGCCGGCGCGGACCGCGATGGTCCTGGTCACCGCCCCAACGAGTAAGCGGCCGAACGGGTGCGCTCGTTTGCAAGGCGTTCTCTCGGGCTGCGCTGGTCGGGTGTACTGCTTGGGAATCCCAGCTGCCGGGTTGCAGCAGCAAGACGTACAGCGCAAGCTACACCTGCGGCGTCCCACCCGACACCCGGTCCGCGCGCCGTCCTCCCGAACGGGGGCCAGCAATGAGCTTCGCGATCATCCTCGGTGGCCTGACACTCCTCATCGGCCTCGCCGTTCTGATCGGCCGCATCGACGCACACGCCCGCGACGCGGCATGGCGGCGCATCGCCGTCGCACGCGCCGGCGTGCAGGAGCGGGAGCTCGCCCTGCACCACCACCTCGGGACGGACCGGTGCCCGCGCTGCCCTCACGACCGGTTGCCCGACGAGGCGTGAGGCGGTCGGCGGATCAACCCCGCAGCAAGACGGCGTCGGCTGCGATCACGTGAAAGCCCCGGCGTTGCGCGCCGCCCATTCGGCGAAGGTGCGGGGTGGACGGCCGAGCAGCCGCTCGACATCGGGGCTGACCAGCTGCTCGGAGGCCGACGGCTCGCCGAGGACGCCGAGGGTGGCCTCCACCACCGGCTCGGGCATGTATCCGAGCATCAGGGCCCGCGCCTCCGCTCGGCTCTGCTCCACGAACCGCACCGGCTCGCCCAGTGCGGCTCCGATCGCCGCGACCTGCTGCCGGGGTGAGATCGCCACCGGCCCCGTCAGCGTGTAGATGTTGCCGCCGTGGCCGGGTTCGCGAAGAGCGACGGCGGCCACCTCGGCGATGTCGACCGGGTCCACGGCCGGCAGCGCGACATCTCCGAACGGCGCCGCGACCACTCGTTGCGTACGCACCGCGTGGGCCCATTGCAGGGTGTTGGAGTCGAAGTTGCCCGGCCGCAGCATCGTCCATTCCAGGCCGGACCCCGTGACGGCGTCCTCCAGGTCCGAGGGGTGACGTTGCGAGCCCACACCTTGGGAGGACAGCAGGACCACGCGCCGGACACCGGCCGCCCGCACGACGTTCATGACGTCCCGGAGATTCCCGTTCGCCATGAAGTCGGCAGATGTCAGCAGGAACAGCGATTCGGCCCCGTGGAGGGCGGGTTCGAGGCCCTCCGGCTCGGCCAGATCGGCCCGGTGGAACCGGACCCCCGCCGGCACGGCGGCCGTCTTCCGGGAGACGGCTGTCACCGACTCGCCCGCCTCGACCAGGGCCCGCACGAGCGGCTGCCCGACGTTCCCCGTTGCTCCCGTCACCACGATCATGCTCGTTCTCCTGCCTCGTACTGCTTGCGTGAACGGCAGCCAAGCTACTGTCGTGGAGCTAGTAGGTACCTAGAGGAAAGTGGGGGTCGAGGTGACCGAGACCACAACCGAAGTGCCTCCGGAACAGGCGTGCCCGATCGCTCCCGTGGTCGACATCGTCTTCAGCCGGTGGACCACCCCGATCCTGTGGACGCTCAACGAGTACGGGCGGCAACGGTTCGTCCAGCTGGAGCGCCGCATCACCACGATCACGCCCAAGGTGCTCACCCAGCGGCTACGGCAACTCGAACGCGACGGGCTCGTCGTGCGCACCTACCATCCCGAGGTCCCACCCCGCGTGGAGTACGAGATCAGCGACCTGGGACGCAGCCTGGCGCCACTCTTCGCGACGCTCGCCGAATGGTCCGTCAACCTGGACAAGGTCGAGCAGGCCCGCCGGGAGTACGACGGGAGACCCGACCGCCGGAATGTACGGCCCTAGTGTGCCGGCGTGGACTACATGCTCATGGGATTCGGAACGGCCGCCGTCCTGCTACTCGTGGTCGCAGGTGCGTCGGTCAACCGGGAGACGGAACGCCGCCAGCTCAGGCGTCTGGCTCTTCTGGAGCGCAAGCTGGACACGGTGCTCGACCACCTCGGCCTCGAGCTGCCCGAGCCGCACCTCCGGCAGGTCGAGGCCCTGCTGGCGCAGGGCAAGACGATCCAGGCGGTCAAGGCCTACCGCGAGGCCACCGGCGCGAGCCTCAAGGAGGCCAAGGACGCGGTGGACCGCCTCGGCGGACGAGGCTGATCTCCTCCCGTCGAACCCGATGGCGCCGGAGTCGGCCGGCTGGATAGGTTCCGGACGGTGGAACCACCAACGGTCGAACCGTCGATTCGAGCCATGGCCGACCTGGCCACTCCGATGGCGATACGGACGGCCGCGACGCTCGGCCTGGTGGAGCTGACAGGGAGCGCGGGAGCAACGGCGGAGAAACTCGCTGCCGAGACCGGAACGGCCACCCCGGCCTTGCGATGCCTGCTCGATCACCTGGTGACGATCGGTGTCTTCGACCGCGATACGGGGTCCGACCACTATCGGCCCACGAATCTCGGCGCCCAGCTGAGCGAGGATGCCCCGGAAGGGGTCAAGCCTTTGCTCGACATCAACAGCGCCGGCGGGCGCGCCGATCTCGCTTTCGTCGACCTGCTCGGCACGATCGTCACCGGTGCCCCCAGCTACGTGCAGCGATACGGCCGCGATTTCTGGGCTGACCTCGACGCCAGCCCGGCGTTGCGGCGATCGTTCGACGCCCAGATGAACTGGCGATTCCGAGTGCAGGCGACCCAGATCGCGGAACGCTTCGACTGGAGCCGCTTCTCCGAGGTACTCGACGTCGGCGGCGGTGACGGCACCGTGCTCGCAGCGATCCTGCGCGCCCATCCCGACGTTCGTGGACGGGTCCTGGACCTGGCGCCGACCGCTGCCGCGGCTACCGACAGATTCGCGGCAGCCGGCATCGATGATCGGGCCGGCGCCATTCCCGGCAGCTTCTTCGACCCCGTGCCCGTGGGGGCCGACGCCTATCTTCTGTCCGACATCCTGCACGACTGGGACGACGACCACGCCCGCAAGATCCTCGCCGGGTGCCGTCGGGCCGCCGCCCCGGACGGCACCGTGGTGGTGATCGAGCCGGTGCGGGGGCAGGGCGCCGACACCGGGATGGACCTGTTCATGCTGATGTGCTTCGGCGGCCGGGAACGCACGGTCGACGAGCTGGTCGAGCTGGCTGCCCGCTGCGGACTCGTGCCCCACTGCTCAGGCCCGGTGGCCGACGGGCGGACGGTGCTGGAGTTCGGCGTCGCACCGGATACGGCGGACGAACGGCTTGACAGCAGGTGAGCTGACCAGTGGAGTGGCGCCGGGGAGGTCGTGACGGATGAGCCATCGATTCGAGACCAGTATCGAGCTCGGCGGGAAAACCGCGACCGGCTTCGAGGTTCCGGCCGCGGTGGTCACGGCGCTCGCCTCCGGGAGGAAGCCGCGGGTGGCGGTCTCCATCGGAGGGCACACGTACCGGAGCACGGTAGCCGTGTACGGCGATCGGTACATGCTTCCACTCAATGCGACGAGCAGATCCGAGGCGGGCGTCGAAGCGGGCGACACGGTCACCGTCGAGGTCGAGCTCGACACCGCCGAGCGGGTCGTCGACGTGCCGGACGACCTTGCCGTTGCGCTGGCCGAGACGCCAGGGGCTCGTCCGGCATTCGACTCGCTCTCCTACAGCAAGCAGCGGGAGCGGGTCGTCTCGGTCGAGTCGGCAAAGCGGGAAGACACCAGGAAGAAACGTATCGCGAAGATAGTCGGAGAGCTGTCCACGTCGTCTCAGTCCGTCGGGGACGGGCCGGCGGACAGGTGACGCCGGGTCCCGGTTGTCCGGTTTCCTGTGCGTTCACCCGGGAGGAAGGCCCCGCGCCCAGTCGGTGATGGCGGCGATGATCTCCCGCGGCTTCTCCGGCGCGCTGCCCCGAGGCCGGTCAGCCACCGGCGCGCGCTCACCGCTGCCACCGTTCGACGAGGTCGAGCACCGCGGCCGCCGGACGCGCGCCGGAGAGCGCTTCGATCTCGCGGAACCCGGTGGGGCTCGTGACGTTGACCTCGATCAGCCGGTCACCGATCAGGTCGAGCCCGGCGAGCAGGATGCCCAGCCGGCGCAGGTGCGGGGCCACCGCGTCGCAGATCTTCCGGATCTCGGGGGTCACGGGTGCCGCTTCGGCGCGGGCGCCCGTGGCGAGGTTGCAGCGGAAGTCGTCGGCGGCGGCGATCCGGCGCAGCACCCCGACCGGCTCGCCGTCGACGACAACGACCCGGCGGTCCTCGCCTCCGGGGGCCACCCACCGCTGTGCGATGGCGTGGCGGCGGCCGTGGTCGGTCGCGGTCTCCAGCAGCGAGCGCAGGTTGACGTCGTCCGGCCGGAGCAGCAGCACGCCGCGGCCGGCCATCGCGTCCGTCGGCTTCAGCACCGCCCGGCCCCAGTCGCGCGTGACCTCGGCGAGCTCTGCGGGATCCGCGCTGACGACGGTCTCCGGGATGAAATCGGGAAACCGGAGGGTGAACAGCTTCTCGTTGGCCTCCCGCAGCCCGGAGGGCGCGTTGAGCACCAACGTGCGGCTCGGGTCGATGCGGTCGAGCAGGTACGTCGCGCGCAGGTAGGCGGCGTCGAACGGCGGGTCGACCCGCATGAGCACGGCGTCCGCGTCGTCGAGCGGGAACGTGCGGGGCTCGCCCGCGGCGCGCCACCAGTCGGGCCGCGCGAGCCGGCCGCCCGGCGCCGGCTCCACCGGGATCACCTCCACCTGGGTGCACGAGGCGACGGTGGCGCCGGCGCGCACGCCGAGCCGCTCGGCGGTGGTCACCCACAGCCGGTGGCCGCGGCGCTGGGCCTCCTCCATGAGCGCGACCGTGCTGTCGTGCTCCGGCCGCAGCCCGTCCAGGGGATCGGCGACGATGACGATGCTCCGCACGACCGGTCCTCCCCGTCAGCGACCCTGGAACACGGGCAGCCGCTTCTCGACCGCCGCGCGGGTGGCCTCCCGGCCGTCCTCGGTGGCCATCAGCTCGGTGCTGTAGCGCTGCTCGATCGGGTAGCCCTCGTCCACCGGGAGGAACTCGACCTCGTTGAGCGCCTTCTTGGCCAGCCGCAGCCCGAGCGGGCTCTTCGCCGCGATCCGCTCCGCGAGGTCGCGGGCGGTGGACTGGAGCTCGGCGGCGGGCACGACCTGCTCGACCAGCCCGATGCGGTGCGCCTCGTGCGCGTCGACGGGCTCGCCGGTGAAGTACAGCCTGCGCAGGGCGCCCTGACCGATCAGGCGGCCCACGTGCGCGGCGCCACCGCACCGGCCGACGTTGATCTCCGGCATGCTGAACCTGGCGGTGTCCGCGGCGATGCGGATGTCGCACACGGACGCGAATACGGTGCCGGCGCCCAGCGCGGGCCCGTTGACGGCCGCGATCACCGGGATCCGGCAGTTCCGAACGCGGTCGAACGACGTGCGCACGATCTTGGCGCGCCGCGGGTCGTCCTCCACGGTGGCGGCGAGGAACTCGTTCAGGTCGAGCCCGGCGCAGAACGCGCGGCTGCCGGCGCCGGTGAGGATCGCGCAGTTGACGTCGAGGGCGGAGCCTAGCTCGGCGAAGAGCTCGCCCAGCTGCTCGTAGTGGGCCATGGTCACGGCGTTGACCGGGGGCCGGTCGATCGTGACGGTCGCGACGCCGCCGTTGACACGGACATCGATGTCGTTCATCGGTTCTCCTTACCGAAGTCGAAGAGGCGTTCCGGGTTGTCCACCAGCACGCGGCGGATCAGGTGGTCGTCGGCTGCCCAATGCGCGAACAGCCCGAGCAGCCGCCCCGCGTCCGGGGCGCGCTCGCCCATCGCGACGTACGGCCAGTCCGAGCCCCACAGCAGCCGGTCCGGACCGGCGTCGAGCAGGACCTCGTGGTGGGCCCCCAGGGCCTCGAACCCGGACATGCGGCAGACCGTGAGCTTCACCCAGACGTCGCCGGCGCGCACCAGCTCGACGAGCCGCCGGAACGCCGGGTCGGCCACTCCGCGTGCCGGATCGACGTGGGCCAGGTGGTCGAACACCAGCGGCACGCCGCGCCCGGCGAGCTCGTCGGCGATCCGGAGGCAGTCGTCCAGGCCCGCCCACAGCTGCGCGTGCCACCCGAGCTCGCGCAGCCGCGGTGCCATGGCGGCCAGTGCCTCGGCGCCGATCGCGCCGCGGTAGCGCCGTCCTGTGCGGGGATCGATCCGCTCGTTGAACCGCAGCCCCCGCACGCCGAGCTCGTGCAGCCGCCCCAGATCCGCGTCGCTCACCGACGGGTCCGCCGCCGCGATACCGGCGAGCCGACCGCCGCCGGAGCGCAGCGCGTGCTCGAGCGCGCCGGTGTCGGTGCCGTAGGGCGCCGGCTGCACGAGCACGGCCCGGTCCACCCCCATCGCGTCGAGCGCACCGCGGTGCGTCGCCGGATCGGCACGGGGGATGCGGTAGCTCGACGGGCCGGTGGGAAAGCGGTCCAGCGGCCCGAACACGTGGGTGTGCGCGTCGCAGGCGTCGCGCGGCACGGCGAACCCGGGCGAGCCCGGCATCCGGGGTTCTTCCGTCGCGGGCCCGACGGCCGTCATGCCACGTCCGCGCCGCTCGTGGCCCGGCAGGGCGGGAGGTCGGTGAGTGCCGGACCGTTCTCGCTCCAGGTCTGCAGGGGATCCCCTGCGTCGTCGCGCAGAGCGTCGTCGGGCAGCGGGATGTCGTGCACGTTGAGCGTCATCGCGACGAGCGTGTAGTAGCCGATCACCGACGACAGCTCGACCACGCCGACCGCACCCCAGCGGGCCCGCACCCGCTCGTAGACCTCGTCGGGCACGTTGCCGGCCTGCTGCAAGGTCCTGGCGAACTCGTAGACGTCGGCCTCCGGTCCGTCGGCGAACTCGGGCGAGCGGCCCTGGCGCATGGCCTCGACCGCGGCGGCCGACAACCCGGCCTCGACGGCCACCGGCGCGTGGACGTGCCATTCGAGCTGGGCGTTCCACCGGCGGGCCGTGACCAGGATGGCGAGCTCGTTCAGCGCGGGCGGCAGGCTCGTGTCGTAGCGCAGGATCTCGCCGAACTTGTGCCAGCGGTCGGCCAGCGCCGGGTTGTGCAGCGAGGCCCGCAGCGGCCCGACGACCTTCCTGCGAGGACCGTTGACGATGTCGGCGTAGACCTGCTCCTGTTCCGGGGTCATCGAGTCGGTGGAGAACAGCGGGATCCGGGGCACGTGGCCGCTCCTAGCGCGGGTGTGGGGAGTGCTCGAGGCCCAGCTCGTTCAGGACCTCGTGGGTGTGCTGGCCGAGCAGCGGTGGTGGCCGGTCGAAGGACAGCGGTGCGTTGCGCAGCCGCAGCGGGCTCACGACCTGGCGGATCGGGCCCGCTGACGGGTGCGCGACCTCCTGGAGGAGTTCCCGGTGCCGCACCTGCGGGTCGTCGAACACCGCCGGCACGGTGTTGATCGGCGAGGACGGCACTCCGACCTTCTCCAGCTGCGACTGCCAGTACTCCGCGTCCGCTTCGGAGAGTCTCGCGACGATGGTCTCCCGCAGCGCGTCCACGTTGCGGACCCGGGCCTCGTTGGTCGCGTACTGCGGGTCCTCGGCGAGCTCCGGGATGCCGAGGACCTGCGCCAGCTTGCGGAACTGCCCGTCGTTGCCGACCGCGAGCGCGAGGTACCCGTCGCGGCAGGGGAACACGTCCTGCGGCTGGATGTTCGGATGCCGGTTCCCGGCCCGGCGGGGTGGCTTCCCGGAGAGCAGGAAGTTGGCGGCCTGGTTGGCGAGGAACGCGACCTGCACGTCCAGCATGGCGAGATCGATGTACTCACCCTCGCCGGTCTCGGCGCGCCGGGCGAGCGCCGCGAGCACGCCCACCGTGGCGTACATCCCGGTCATGATGTCCACGATGGGCACCCCGACCTTCTGCGGACCGCCGCCCGGCGCGCCGTCCGGTTCGCCGGTGACGCTCATCAGCCCGCCCATCGCCTGGATCATGAAGTCGTAGGCGGCGTGGTCGCGCTTCGGCCCGGACTGGCCGAACCCCGTGATCGAGCAGTAGACGAGGTCCGGCTGCACCGCGCGCAGGCTGTCGTAGTCCAGGCCGAACCGGGCGAGCGTGCCGGCCTTGAAGTTCTCCAGGACGATGTCCGACCGGGCCGCGAGCTCCCGGACCACGCGCTGACCGTCCGCCGCGGCCAGATCGAGGGTCACGGATCGCTTGCCGCGGTTGACCGCCACGAAGTACCCGGCGTCGCCGGGCTGCCCGTCCACGCCGTCGAGGAAGGGCGGACCCCACGAGCGGGTGTCGTCGCCCGTGCCCGGGCGCTCGACCTTCACGACGTCGGCGCCGAGGTCAGCCAGGATCTGCCCGGCCCACGGCCCGGCCATCACCCGGCTCAGGTCGAGCACGCGGATGTGCGACAGCGGACCGGTCACGACCGCTCCCCTGCCGGGATCGGCTCGTCGAGCGTCGGGGTGGTGGCCTGCAGCGACGGGCGCTGCGCCAGCTCCGCACCCCACGCCGTGAGGGCGGGCCGGCCGGTTCGCCAGTCGAGCTCGGGCCAGCGGAAGTCCAGCAGCCCCAGCGCGCACCCGATCGAGACGTGCCCGATCGTGAACGGGGTGGCCACGAGCTCGGGCGCCAGCGTGTCGAGGTGGTCCAGAGTCGCGGTGGCCTTGCGGTGGAACGCCGCGACGTACGGATCGGTGGTGTCGTCGAACGCCAGCTCGCGTTCGAGGTACCAGTTGCGCCAGACCAGCAGCAGGTCCATCAGCCCGTCACCGAGCGACTGCCGGGTGAGCGCCGTGAAGTACGCGTCCGGCTCGGCCGGGAAGAGCCGTGGCCCGGCATGCCCGCGGTCGAGGTACTCGCAGATCACGCGCGAGTCGAACAGCACCCGGCCGTCGTCGAGCACGAGCGTCGGGATCTTGTTGAGCGGGTTCACCGCGAGCACCGCGTCGTTCGGCGCGGACATGGCCACGACCTGGCGTTCCGGCGTCACGGCCGCCACCTGGTCGGTCTCGTGGAGCACGATCATCACCTTGCGCACGAACGGCGAGCGCGGTGACCAGAGGAGCTTCATCGACCTTCCTCCCACGAACGTCTGCGATCGTTCAGACCCGCCAGGATCTCCGGCATCCGCGCTCGCGCGTCCCGGCGGAGATCCCGGTAGATGCTGTTGCCGTGCGCGTCGATGCCCACGGTGAGCGGCCCGAGCCGTTCGACCTCGACCCGCACGAGCCGGTAGTGCGACACCATCTCGCTCCAGAAGACGCCCGTGACCCGCCGGATCGCGTCGGAGAGCAGGGTGCAGCCACCGCCGAGGAACGACAGGTACGCGCATCCGGTCTCGCGCATGGCGTCGACGGACTCCGCGCCGAGGCCGCCCTTGCCGCCGGTGAAGCGGATGCCGAGCCCGCGGACGAGTTCCGGCATCTCGCCGTCGAAGCGGGTGCTCGTCGTCGGGTTCATGTATTGCAGGCGGTACTCCCCGTCGACGTCGTCCCCCTGGCTGCCCACGTGAAAGAGCGCACTTCCGCGCAGGTCGAGCGGCGGCGCGACACCCTCGCGCAGCTCCGCCAGCAGCCGGCGGTAGGTCGGCAGCCCCGCCGAGATCACGATCTCCCCGGTCAGGTGGACGAGATCACCCGCCCTCAGGGTCCGGACCAGCGACTCGTCGGCCGGGAGCTGCACGGTGCGGCCGGTCATTCGAGCTCCTGCACGGAACCGTCGTCACCGATCCGCACCCGGGTGCGGCGGTCGATCCAGCAGTTGAAGCACACGGCCACCGGCGTGAAGCCGTGGCCGGCCGCGTAGTCGACGTGCACGGCCATGGCCGTGGTGGCTCCTCCGGTACCCATGGGGCCGAAGCCGGTGGCGTTCACCGCCTCCAGCAGGCGCTCCTCCATGGCGGCGATCGTCGCCTCGGGATGGTGGTGCCCGATCGGGCGCACGACGGACTCCTTGGCGAGCTTGGCCGCGTAGTCGAAGGTGCCGCCGATGCCGACGCCCACCACGACCGGCGGGCACGCCTGCGAGCCCGCCCGCACGACCACGTCCAGCACGTACTCCTCGATCTCGGCGAGCGTCGGGAACGTGAAGACGTCCAGGGCCGCCCAGCGTCCCGAGCCGAGCGCCTTCGGCGAGCAGATGATCTCGACGTGATCGGCGCCGTCGATCATGTCGAACGTGACGATCGGCATGTCCTTGCCCGCGTGACTCCGCTCGTTGGTCAGCGGGTCGGTGACGTGTTTCAACAGGGGCGGGTCGGCGGCCGCGACGACGTCGGCGAAGCCGTCCCGGAAGGCCTTCTTGACGTCGCCGTCGAAGCTCACCCGGCTGCCCACCCGCACGATGTAGGTGGGCACGCCCGAGTCCGAGCAGAGGTAGTGCCCGCGCTCCTCGGCGGCCTGCGCGTTGGCCAGCATCAGGCCGAGCGTCGAGCGGGCCAGCGTGCCCGCCTCCCGGGTGTGCGCGCCGGCGAGCGCCGCCTTCGCGTCCGCGGGGACGGCGGTGAGGGATCGCCGGTACATCTGCGCGGTCACCGTCCTCAGCTGGGCATAGGTGATCGGCATGACGGACTCGACCTCCGATCGGACGGGAAGCGGATCGCGCCGGTACCGGCCACCCGGGCCGCACCGACACGAGGGACCGTAACGACCGAGGAGCGCCGATGTCAAAGAACTAGGTTATTGACTTTTACCAGGTAGCTGCCTACCGTCCTCGTCGCCATCGCAGGCTGCACGCTCTGGTGCCCGGCGATACTCGACGACGAGGAGGTAGCCGGTGGCAACGGACATGACGTCGTTCAGCACCGAACAGGCCCGCCAGGAGCGGCTCGACACGGTGTACCGGACGATCAAGTGGCGGATCCTGCCGCTGCTGATGGTCAGCTACGTGGTCGCCTTTGTCGACCGCTCGAACATCGGCTTCGCGAAGCTCGAGTTCGCCCCGGCGCTGGGCTTCTCCGACGCCATCTTCGGCCTCGGCGCATCCCTGTTCTACCTCGGCTACGTGCTGTTCGAGGTGCCGAGCAACCTGATGCTGCACCGGATCGGCGCCCGCAAGACCTTCCTGCGGATCATGCTCCCGTGGGGGCTGGTCTCGGCGGCGGCCGCGTTCATGGTCGACCCGATCCACTTCTACGTGCTGCGGTTCCTGCTCGGGGTGTTCGAGGCAGGCTTCTTCCCGGGCGTGCTGCTGTACCTGTCCTACTGGATCCCCTCCAGCCGCCGGGCCGGCGCCATGGCGCTGTTCCTGTCGGCGATGGCCATCTCGGGGATCATCGGCGGGCCGATCTCCGGCGGGATCATCGAGGTCTTCGACGGGCTCGGAGGGCTGCACGGCTGGCAGTGGCTGTTCATCGTCGAGGGGTTGCCCGCCTGCGTCCTGGGCGTCGTCGTGTTCGTCGTGCTGAGCGACCGGCCCGAGACGGCCCGCTGGCTCGGCCGGGACGACCGGCGACTCGTCGCGGACGAGATGGAGCAGGACCGCCCCAAGGGCGACAAGGTCCCGCACTCCTACGCCGCAGCCCTGCGCAACCGCCGGTTCTGGGGACTCACCGCGCTCGGCTTCGGCATCATGACCAGCACCAGCGGCCTGTTCCTGTGGCTCCCGACGATCCTCAAGAACAGCGGCTCGCTGAGCGTCGGCCAGATCGGCCTGGTGTCGGCGATCCCGTTCGTCGTGGCCGTCGTCGTCCAGTACGCCAATGCCCGCCACTCCGACCGCACCCAGGAGCGCCGGCAGCACGCCGGCCTGTCCGCCCTCGTCGGGGCCGCGGGCTGGCTGGTGCTGCCCCTCGTCGCCGACCGGACCTGGGTCGCGGTGGCGGTGCTGACCGTGATCGCCGCCGGGACGATGGGGGCGATGGGCCCGTTCTGGAGCATGCCCTCGGCCATGCTCGCCGGCACAGCCGCCGCGGGCGGCATCGCGACGATCACCGCCATCGCGGGAGTGGGCAACCTGATCACCCCCGCCGTCACCGGCTGGCTCAGCGCCACCACCGGCTCCCAGCTGTACAACCAGCTGCTCTACGGAGCGGTCCTCGCCGTCGGCACCGCGCTCATGTTCGCGCTCGTCCGGCCGAGCACCCGATGACGCGTCCCCCGCCTGCCACAATCGCGGACATGGCGCTCAACCCACCCGGTTACGGCAGCGCGGGGGTCTCGCGGTACAACCAGCTGGCCACGATCTTCCGCCGCCGCATCGAGTCGGGCCACTGGGCCGTCGGCCAACGCATCCCCACCGTCGCCGAGCTCGCCGACGAATGGACGGTCGCCCGGGCGACCGTCCGCCAGGCCCTCGACATGATCGAGGAAGCCGGGCTCATCGAGCGCTTCCGCGCGAAGGGCACCTTCGTGATCCGCCGCCCCCAGCAGGACCTGTGGTGCGACGTGCCCACCGACTGGACCGGCCTGCTCCTCTCCCCACCCGGAGTCAAGATCGAGCTGCTCGCCGTCGAGTCGGACACCCGCCCGCCGCACGTCGAGCACGCCGGCGGCACGCTCGCGCCGGCCTACCGGCACTGGCGGCGCCGCCACTCGCGCGAGGGCAGGCCCTACTACCTCGGCGACGCGTACATCGACGAGCAGTGGGCGGCGCGGATCACCGACACGCAGATGGCCGAGAACACCACGCTGCGCATCCTCAAGGAGATACCGGACCTGCACCTGGCCACGGTGCACCAGACGCTCACGATCGTCACCGCCGACGTCGAGCTGAGCACGGACCTCGACGTCCCGCTCAACTCGCCGATCGCCCGGGTGAGCCGGACCGCGATGGACGACCAGGGCGGCGTCGTGTTCGTCGGCGACGGGATGTACCGCGGCGACGTCGTCCGACTCGACATCTCCGTCACCACCTGACACGGCTCCTCGAGCTTCCGTTTCGACGTCAGCTCATCGGTGGGAGCCGAGGCACGAGGCGGTTCGCAAGCTCGATGACCTGCGCGCACAGTTGCGGATCGTCGCCGAACCCCGTGAGCGTCGCTGCCTCCAGGCGGTCCTGACCGTTCGCGACGTAGGCACGCTGGGGGATCTTGACGGCGCAGGTCCGCCCCGGGTGCTCGGCGACGCGGCCGGCGCGACCGCCGATGTCGACGGGACGCCCGTCGTCGTCGATCAGCGGGAACCGGTGGACGTAGACCACCGTGAGAGCGGGCGGGAGCGGGCCCGCCTTCAGCCAGGTGCACGACCATCCCCCGAAGCCGCTCCCAGCGGTGCCCTCGACAGCGGGAAGCACTGCTTCCACATCTGCGGGGCCGAGCAGGCCGCAGGCGTCGACGCCGCCGAGGGCGGTCCGGCTCTGCAGGGGCGCCCTGGTTCCGATGCCGCCGCGGGCCACGATGTCGAGCGCGGCGCGGATCGCGGCCTCGGCCACTGCGCACGCGTCCGTTCCGGCTCCCTCCTCGACCTCGGTGGAGATGGAGGCCCCCGTGCCGTCGGGGAAGAGGATCTGCCGCTCGCACGAGCCGAGGATCTCCCTGCGTGCGACCGTGAGCTCCCCGACCTGTTGCAGGTCGTCGCCGACGCCGTACGGGCGCTGGTTCTCGTTGTCGAACGCGATGCTCGCCTACGCCCTGCTGGCAGTGCTCGCCGCCACCGAACACACCCACCGCCCCGCCCCGGCCGGGCTGATCGCGTTGACCTGCAACGAGATCCACCGCCTGTTCAACCGGCTCATCCTCGAACCGGCCCGCCGCCTCCCCAACCCCCTGGCCTGGTCCTACTGGCGGCGACGCCACCAACACCGCGCCCGAACCAGCGATAATCAACGCCGACCCGAGACATGATCACGATCTCGGGCTGGAGTAGTAGGAAGCCACTATGCGGCGGACCCGCTCGGCGTCGCGTCGCCATGGTTCCGACAACTACTCGCGATCCGCCACTGATCGACAAGATCTCGACCTGTCTGCCGCGCTGAACAGGGTCTGCGCGGGTCGGGGCCCGCCGCCACACGGGCGCACTGACGCAGGTCTCGGACGTCTTCGGCTTCTGATAGACGGTCAGCCACATCGCGGGAATACCGCAACCCCGCAATAAGCGATCTCGACCAGTATTCTCCATCACCCGCAACGGTCACGAGAACACCCTCAAGCCCCACCGCTAGGCCGTCGCCCTGGCCCTCGGCGTGCGCGTGCCCGCGGGCGCCGTCATCGAGGACGTCGTCTGCCACAACCCGGTGTGCGTGCAAGCCCACCTCGACCCGCAGCTCGGGCACATCTGGCCCTCCACCCAGTCGGAAGACCTGCGCGGGATGCAGGCCAAGGGCCGCGGGCAGCGGTGGTGGCTGCGCCGCTGGTCCGGCCTCGGCCGGGCCGAACGCGCCGAACGCTCCCGCCAGCTCGCCGCCGCGGTCCGCGACGGCTGGGACGACGTCGCCGTCCGTGCCGTCCTACTCCGGATCGATCCCGCCCAGACCGCCCTGTTCTGACGAACGGTCCGGCGCGGCCATAGTGTCGACGAGTCTGTTATCACAGGTCAGCGGCCGACCGGAGATTCTTTCCCGCATCGCGCGAGCTCTGGCGGGAGCGCCGCCATTGGAGGGCCATCTACTGGGCCGGGCTGTATCCGGCGTCGCTGGGGCTTGCCCCAGCGCGGGGTAGCTGTAGTAGTCGTCGATGCCTTCGAGTGCTCGAACACGGGTCAGGAACTCACCGAAAACCGGTCCGCGCGCCGGATCGAGGTGCGCGGTTCCCTGGAACAGGGACCAAGCCAGGTTGGTCATCTCGGCGGCCTGACGGCATTGGCTGTTCTCGCACCAGCCGCCCAACGGCGTACGTAGCGTCTCGACGGTCAGAAACCTGGCGTGCTGGACGAGAACCCGCGTCGCCTACACCCGCTGAGATCGCCGCCACCAGGGGCGAGTTGCGATCAGGTCGAGGAGCCCCGTGCCGCCATCGCGCTGGCCCGTCCCGCGGACCAACAGATGTTGGCCCGTGCTGAACCGACCGCAGCCGCTGGCTCGGTACGGCCGTTCGGCCGCTGCACGTTAGCCTGCAAGGTCGAATGCACGAGCGGGCGAGCGCCATCCGAAACCCGGACCGTTCGGCGGTCGCGCTTCGTAGGTCTGCGTGAACGACGCACTGATTTGTGACAGCCTGCAACATCCATCCAACCCCATCGGACTAGTTCAACCCCGAGCACTCTTTGGCATTCTTACTCGTGTGCTGGACCGATTCAATTCGGCATTGGGAGGGCGGCCGAGCATTGCGGCACTGATGCACGAAATCGCATGACTGATGCCCTGCCCGGGTGCCTGCCATCGCATGCTCCGATGCGGATTCGTTCCAGCAGACGGTCTATTTGTCTCGCGCGTTCTCCTACGGGTTTGAATGTGTGAGTCACGGCGCGTGTCGAGAGGAGTTGTCAATGAAGATCGAACCGGGACGGACGTATCGCTTCAAGAACAGGAAGGCTGAAAGATATTTGACGCCGAAGGCCTTCTCTCATGAGGAGGCCAAAACTGTGCAGATCCTCAACCCGCGCGATGGCCACGAGCGCGACGCCCAGACCTGGCATGTGATGCCCATCGACGACGGCGTCCTCGTGGTCAACAAGGACAGCCAGAGGGTACTTTCCCCGCAGGGGTTCCATACCTCAGAGGCCACCACCGTGCAGATCCTCCACCTGCGCGAGCCCGCCGATTGGCGCGCCACTCAGATCTGGGTGGTCGAGGATGCTGGGGATGATTACCGGCTGCTGCGCAACCACGTCGGAGACCGCTACGTGTCCCCGCAGGGTTTCTCCGGGGAGGAGGCCACAACTGTACAGATCCTGAACCTGCGCGACGACGATCGCCGCGACGCCCAGTGCTGGGTCATGGAGGTGGCCGACGAGGAGAAGCGGATCACCAGGCTCGAACCTGTCGGTCGAGACGTCGACGCAATCGGTGATGACCCCGAGGTCACCGGCTACCATTCGCCAGCCGAGCGCACCCCTGAAGTGCTGGTCGCGCAGACCATCGTCCCTTTCCCGTTGGTGCGCGACACGCATGATACCCCTTGGCAGAGCCACAACAACCCGTACTACCTGCTGCGGCGCTACGGTTACTGGCAGCGGGTTCTCTACTACAATCACGACGGAAAGGAAATCGTTGAAGCGAAGGAGGAGGTCACGATTGGACTGACCACCAGCAACTCCAGCACGATCGAGCGCACCGTGGGCGTCACGGTGGGGGCAGACGCTGGCTTCAACTGTAAGGGTGTCTCTGCCTCCATCCACGCGAGCATGACGAACGATCTCAAGGTCGCGACCACCAGGTCCGAGGAGCGAAAGAACAGCTACACCTACACATTGACCAGGACATTTCCTGGCGACGGGAAGAGGGTCGCCCATGCCGTCTGGTACCGCGGCGACCGCTACGCCCTCGAACGGCTCAACGGGAGCTGTCTCCTCGAGTGGGAGACGTTGACAGACAAGTCCAAGGTCGAGGGCGCCTTCCCACGCTGAGCCAGGTTCGCCGTTCCGGGATCGAACAGCGTCACGAACGAGTTCGCCCGCCGGGGAGTTCACAAAATGTGGCGCGAACTTCGGGGCAGAGTCCGCGAACAGTCCAGTACAGGGGCTTTACGCAGTGTCCTCCCGGTCGGGTCCGCGGGGGGCGCTCCTCGGTTCGGTGATCGGCGGAATCGTCGGAGCACTCGTGCTCATGGTGGCCGCTCCGCTGCTGGCCGAGTTCGCGCTCAACTATGCGGCTAATAGAGGCGGCCCGGTTCGACTACCCGGCCGTCGCTGAGCCGACCCGGCTGTCGCTGAGCCCGGCGACCGGCCGTGTCGGCAGGCTCGAAACCGTGTCCCCCGCAGCATCTTTCGCGCTACTCGGGGGGATGAATCACTGACACTGCGATGGGAGATGCGAATGACTCAGCATAGTAGCGAGATCACCGAAGTTGAGCGTGCAGCGCAGGAGGAGGCCGCCAAGATCATCGCGAAGTTCCTGGGATTCCTGGTCTCATCGCCGACGCCGGAAGGGGCAGAGGAGACTGAGGGGGCAGGAGGCGAGTACGACGGACCGTTTCCCAACAACGCGGCGGTTAAGGGCCACCCGGAGGTCCAGGCAGCACTGCTGGATCTGGTGAAGAACAAGCCGCCGGAGTTTATGGCTTCGCTCATTATGCGCTGCTGGGGCCATTCCCAGGAGTGGGACGGTGGCCTGCTTAACGCTCTGCGGTCGATGGGCTACAAGGTCTGACCGCCGGGTTCCCAACCCGCTCCGGACCGCGCGGTACTACCGCTATGTCCATGACTTCGGGACCTCACATGGCACAGCCCCGGACTCACGTCCGGGGGCTGTGCCATGTGTCGATTAGATTTGCCATCTCATTAGGTTGGTGCCGCTACAGCGCCGACGCGCGGAACGATCAAGCCACTCAACTGCCCGGCAGCTCCTGTCCGCATCCGGCGCAGATCATCCGCCAGCCCCGCATGTTCCCCTCTCGTCGCGCCATCTGTAACGCAACTGCTTCCGTCGACCTGGACTCGTCAGCACCGCGTCGATTTGCCCGCGCATCGGGCGCAGCAGATCGGCTCGATACGCACGCCGCTGCGGTCGCGGTCATGGCTGAGCGCGGGCCGGTGCATGTCGTCGAGGTCGAGCATGATGCCGCAGCGGCAGGCGAGCACCGCACGTCCTGGTAGTGGAGAAGCGATCGGCGCGAGGCTTGGGATGCGATGTGTGGTTGTCGCTGCGCTCATTGGAGTTGCCTCACGATCGTTCGTCACCTCCTCCTCGGGAGGCTCTTGTAAAATTGTTCGTGGCAGGGACGAGTCCTCGTCGCGGGCGACCTGTACAGGCTGCGCAAGATCGGGAGGAGCGTTACGGCTGCGGGCGTGGCGAGCGATGCCTTGGTACGGCACGCCAGGCTGCAAGAATTGAAGGCCAAGCCCGTGTCCTTTACGCTTGCGGCGGTGCCGCATCCGTGTCGCCGACGCCATGAGCCGCTATCGTCAGACGTATCGACGGCGAGGGTCGTACCGCCACGACCAGGCATTAGACTCCACCACTGCGCGTGGTACTGGCGTAGCAGCCCGTTGGTGTTCTCGTTGCTGCCGCGCTGCCAAGGGCTGTGCGGGTCGCAGAAGTAGATCGGCAGGTCCAGGGCGAAGGTGATCTCGGCGTGCCGGGTCAGTTCCTTTCCTTGATCCCGGGTCAGGGAGCGGCGGATCGCCTCCGGCAGGGTGCGCATGGTGGTGATCATGGCGTCGCGGACCTGCTCGGCGCCGTGCTGGCCGGGCAGGTGCAGCAGCATCACGAACCGGCTGCTGCGTTCGACCAGGGTCCCGATGGCTGATCCGCTGTCTTTGCCGATGATCAGGTCGCCCTCCCAGTGTCCGGGCACGACGCGGTCCTCGGCCTCGGCCGGCCGGTGAGAGATCAGCAGTGTGTCGGGGATCGTGGTGCGCTTCTTGCGTTGATCGGGCAGCCGGCGTGGGCGGCGCACCGCACGTCCGGTGCGCAGGCAGCGCGATAGTTCCCGGCGCAGCTGGCCCCGGCCCTGCACGTAGAGGGCCTGGTAGATCGTCTCGTGGGACACCTGCATCTCCGGGCGATCGGGGAAGTCGCGTTCCAGTGTCCGGCTGATCTGTTCCGGGCTCCAGAGCTTGCGGAGCCGGGTCGCGACCTCGGCGTGCAGCTCCTGATTGCTCCCCAGTTTGGTCGGTTTCGACCGCCGGCCCCGCTGCTCGGCCTTGGCGTGGGCCACCGACGCGCGGTAGCGCAGCCGCTCGTGCTGGGGCCGGTTCTGGCCGCGGTTGGTGCCCGGTTCGGGCCCTGGGCGCCACCGCTGCCCGTCCGGCCGCGGTGCCCGTTTCGGGTTGCGCAGGGCCTGGTTGCGCTTGAGCTCGACGTCGCGGATGGTCGGTACCGATGGTGCAGCGGTACCGCCCGAGCCCGCGAGCGATCTCGGACTTGCTCAGCCCGGCCGCCCAGCCCTCCGCGATCTCCTCCCGCTCCGCCAACGACAGATGCCAACCGGACGGCTCGGCAAGATCGGGGATCATGCCGCCAGACTCCGCGATCCAGCTCCGTGCCCTGGTCTCCGACACGCCGACCAGCGCCGCCTACCGACACCCCCGCCAGCCGCGCCCGCCAAAACGCCCGCACCCGCTCCCGCGGAAACCGCCGAGACCCCGCCATCACCATCACCCCTGCTCAGAAGGGCGTTGCGATCGCTCCTTGAATCCGCCGCGTACGGGAACGCCGCGATGTCGATCTCATCCTCGGCCAAGGCATGCTCTCCGCCGGATGGGCCGCCGACACCCTCAACGCACCCGGCAAGTTCCTCGTCTCGACCCCGGAACACACCATGCCCCGCCGGGCCCGCGCCTACCGGCTCGACGACGGCGATGTCGCCGCCATCGCCGCCCGGCACGCCTCACATCGACCAGAACTCGATGAGCTGTCGCAGAGCGCCGCCGACTTGAGCGGCGACGAGGAAGAGGGCGACTCCGGTGAGGCAAGCGCGGACGACGCGGTGGCGGCGCTCTGGGTCGCGCTGCGCAGCGCGTCGGTCAAGGACCTGATGGCCGCTACCAATATGGGCCGCAGTTGGGTCTACGCGCGGCTGCAGGAACTCGCCGCAGGGCACTGTCGCCCAAGTCGCCCGTGGTCGCTGGGTCCTCGTCGATGACCGCAGAACGTCTTGATGAGCACATCGTCCGCGCAGGCGCGCGCGAGCCGTGGACGTCCGCGTGGACGAGTCACGCGATGGCGAACCTCCTGGGATCGTCAGGCGTCCCCGTGACGGCGAAGCCGGGCAACGGCTCACGGGGGCGGGCCAGTAGCCGCGCCACTGCGGCGCCCAGAGCTGGCACAGGGCGTGTCGCGCGTCGACGGCTGGTCAGTCTGGCCGTGGCGGCCACGCATGCCGACGTCTCGACAAGGACGCTCCGGCGCTACATCTCGCACGGCAGGCTCACCGGCTACCGCGTCGGACCGCGCCTGATCAAGGTCGACCTGAACGAGCTCGACGCGATGGCCCGTCCCATCCCCACAGCCCGCGGCCCCGGCTGATCCGAAGCTGCCCTCAGGCCCGAGGGCCTGGGCACACGCCAAGCCGTTGGGCACGTACTGGGCACGAAAAATGGTCAGCCCCGGTGATACCGGGGCTGACCTGGCCTACAGCGGTGGGCGATACTGGGATCGAACCAGTGACCTCTTCGGTGTGAACGAAGCGCTCTCCCCCTGAGCTAATCGCCCGTGCCGTCGGAGACCCTACATCACGCGAAGAAGGGGCTCCGCAACCAGGTCCAGTGTCCGAGGCCCACCACGCTCGCCACCAGATAGAAGGCGTTGAGCAGGTACAGGGTGGCCAGCACGACGAGGCCGGTCAGGGCCAGCACGGCGAGCTTCACGAGCACGGGTTGGCGGGCGAGCCAGTCGGTCCAGGCGTCGTACTTGCCGCGGGCGAAGTGGAGGACGCGGCGCGCCCAGTGGAACTCGCTGGCGAGGATCGCGAGGCCGCCGAACACGACGAGCCAGCCGGGGCCCGGGTACGGGATCATGATCACACCGGCCGCGAGGACGATGCCGCCCAGCACGGCGACGCCGATGCGATAGGTGCGGCGCAGCGTCGGCTTCGCCTCGATGCGGGCGCGGAGCCCCTGCCGTTCGCCCTTGTCGGTGCCGCTCACGATCTCCACCTGCCTCGTCCGACCTGCTCGAATCCTACTGACCGGGTTGCCGATAGCCCGCTCGTGCGAGTCGACGCGCCCGATCCGGCGGCCGCGCGGCCGTCCGGCGTACCGCAGATCGCATCCGCCGCGCCGCTCGTCGTAGGGGACTGCGCCGTCAGAGTGACCGGGGGCCCGCGTCGAGGGGAGTTCGTCTTTCGACCCGTCACGCCTGCCCCTGCCGCTCGTTTTCCCGCATGACGAGCTACGCGGGACCTAGGAAGAGGACGCACGATGCGCGACGAGCACACGGTCATCTGCTCACCGGCAGTGTTCGAACTGATCGCTCCGGACGCCCCGGCGGTGCCCGTCACTGTCGAACTGACCTACAGCAGCCGGGACCCATACGCCGTGCAGGCGTCCTTCCGGACGGGGTCGACAACCGCTGTCGAGTGGGTGTTCGCTCGCGATCTCCTGCACGACGGGCTGATCGGTCCGGCCGGGACGGGCGATGTGTGCGTCCAGCCGGTGCCGCTCAACCCGGGCAAGGTGCAACTCGAGCTGTCGTCGCCGTCCGGGCACGCGGTCTTCATGACCTGCGCGCAGACCCTCGGCGACTTCCTGCACCGCACCTACCTCGCCGTGCCGGCCGACACCGAGTACTCCTGGCTCGACTTCGACATGGCCCTCTCCGATCTTCTGAACGACCCGGCGCGCGACTGATCCGCAGGTCAGAGGCCATCCGCGCGGCCGGAGGGGGGCGGTTTGAAACCCCCTCGGAGCCTGCGCTAAGGTTCTCTCATCACCGCAGCGGCAACGCTGCACATGCGGACGTAGCGCAGCTGGTAGCGCATCACCTTGCCAAGGTGAGGGTCGCGGGTTCGAATCCCGTCGTCCGCTCGGAGGAACCTCGGGTCCCGTCGGACCTCCACGGATCAAAATCCACGGAAATCTCCGAGGACCAGGATCCATGCCGGCGGAGTGGCCGAGTGGCTTAGGCAAGGGCCTGCAAAGCCCTGTACGCGGGTTCGATTCCCGCCTCCGCCTCGGGCGATTAGCTCAGTGGGAGAGCGCTTCCTTGACACGGAAGAGGTCACTGGTTCAATCCCAGTATCGCCCACCGCAGTAACAGTAGGTCAGCCCCGGTATCACCGGGGCTGACCTTTTCTCGTGCCAGCTGTGTGCCAGACGCCTCGAGTGCCATCCGCCGGATTCACGCTCCAGTCAGCCGGGACCACGCGCTGTGGGGATGGGTCGGGCCAGCTGGTCCAGCTCGGTCAGGTCGACCTTCAGCAGGCGGGGACCGATCCGGTAGCCGGTGAGCCTGCGCGCACGCAGTCTGGCCACGCCCGACGGCCACTCGGGTCCGCACGGGCTCGTGCGCCGGTGCGCACTAACCCCCCGAGCTTCATCCGCCGCCGCAGGGTGGGCTGCCCGACCAGTAGACAGGCGAAGGGGCTCGTGGAGTCCATGTCGTGGTTGGTGAGCATGCGGATCGACTCGAGTTGGGCGTGATCGAGCAGGTGGGCTTCGTCGAGGACGACGACGGGGGTGCGGCCGCGTTCGACTTGCTCGACCGCGAGCGCGTCGACGGTCTGCGGGACCAGGGTGGCGTGGTGGGTCAGCGGCCGCGCGCCGAGGGCGGCGACGATCTGGTGGTGGATCCCGCGAACCCCGACCGTCGGGTTCGGGAGGTAGATGATGGTGTGGCGGGTGGGGTCCAGGGCGGCGAGCGCGGCGCGGACGGCAACGGTCTTCCCGGCGCCGACCTCGCCGGTGATCACCCCGATCCGGTGCTCGGTGACGCACCAGCCGATCCGGGCGACGGGGTGCCGCAGGCCGAAGGAGACGACCTGGGCCCGGCGGTCGCGGCGAGCTGTCGCGACCACCGGCGTGCCCGCCCCGGTCGGGCAGCAACTTGGTAGCAGGCTTGCTCACGGTTCGAGCCCGCCCGCCGGCTGAAACCTCGCAAGATGAGCTCCGAGCTCTGGCTGCAGCGTCATGGGTTTCCTCGTTACCCCACAGCGCGGCCGATGAGTTTGTGGCTCCCGGCCGGTCCAAGCTCGTGACACCCAGGAAAGGACACCGCCATGTCGGAGCTTCTCGTCGATTTCATCACCTCGCTCGACGGCTACGCATCGGGAGAGGGATGGCCCGGGTTCTGGGGCCTCGAGGGCCCGGAGTACCTCGCATGGCTCGGCGAGCAGCCCGAGGTCACCTACCTGATGGGAGCGAACACCTACCGTCAGATGTCGGGCTTCGCCGCCGGCGAGGTCCCGAATGGCCAAGACGAGTTCAGGCCCGAAGAAGAGGCGTCCGTCGACGAGCTCACGCAAGCGTCCAAGGTGGTGTTCTCCTCCTCACTCGAGGAGCCACTGACGTGGGCCAACTCCACGCTCGTCCGCGACGACGCCGTCGAGGCGGTCCGCGCCATGAAGTCGAGTGGCTCGGGGCTCCTCAGCACGATCGGCAGCCTCAGCCTGTGCCGGTCCCTGCTACGAGCCGGACTCGTCGACCGCTTCCGGGTCGGGATGTTCCCGGTGATCACCGGGGCCACGGGCGCAGAACGCATCTACGACGGCTATCCGGACGTCGCCCTCGAGATGGTCGAGCACCGCACCTTCGACGGCCGCATCCAGATGGTCGAATACAAGCCCCGCGTGCTCGAGCACCCGCCGCTCGGCGCCCCTGCGTGACGTCGCCCCGTCCGCCGGTGCCGAACGCCACCGCCCGCCGCCTCTTCGAACTGGCCCAAAGCCTCCATGGTGCGCAGCCGCCCTGACACCACCGACGACAACACCCCAAATAACGCACCGCAGGCGTCCGATCGAGCTGGCAGAACCCGCAACAGGTACGTCAACGACACCTGACATCAGACGGATCGGGTGGCTCACTGCGGCGGGCCGGGTACGCCGTAGCGCCGGCTCCACGCGCTCACGTCGCACTCACACCCCACATTCGCGCTGGTCAGCGTGGCGTCTGTTGATCCCCGGTGAATGCGTGGGGGTCAAGAACTCCGAAGTGCAACGGCGACGCGCTCGCCGGGCGGAGCAGATCAACGCTGACGTGCTCGCGGCGATCTCCGTGCGCGGGGACCGAGCCCACGCTCCCGCGCCTAGACATCTCAGGGAGACCGGGCGCCGGGGGGGGCTCGGGCCACAGGCCGGACTAGGCCGGGGAGTGCCTGCGGGTCGAGAAGTCGAAGTGCAACGACGACTCCCTCGTCGTCCAGATCGGCTACGAGCTCTACGCCATCACGAAGCCGCGCCGATGGCGTCGATCAGGGTTCCCGGCCTGATCACCGCTCCTTGAGGGTGTCGACCATCGCTGTGGCGACCTCCTCGGCGATCGCGCAGGACCGCGAGTCGTCGATGCCGGTGCCCAGTGAGGTGCTGACGCTGACCGCGAACTGGTCGTTGATCCCGACCCAGAGCGAGCAGTCCCCGCCGCCGCGGTGGTCGACGATGGAGGCGTAGGCCGCCGGGTGACCCGCCACCTCCGTCGGCTCGAAGTAGCCGAACTCGGCCTGCTGGTCGTAGATGTCGCTCAACCCGTTCGGGTTCAGCTCCATCGCGGAGATGTCGACGCGGCTGGTGTCCGACTCGACGAAGTTCCAGTTGCAGGTGGGACCGGTCGGGCCCTCGCGTGGGGTCGTGTCGTAGAGCCCCAGCTCGGACAGCTTCGCCTCGGACAGCGTGGCGCAGACGTCGCGGGTGAAGGTCTGCGTGTCGACCGGGTCCGGGACCGTCGGCGCCGCCCCGGTCCAGCCGCCCGCCCCGCCGGAAGGGGCGGACCTGTCGGACTCGCCGGTGGATGGTGGCCCACCGGGCAGCGTGGCCGTCGGGATGTTCCCCGCCGATCCCGCCACCGTCGCGCCACAACCGGCGAGCAGCGCACCCGCCACGACCGCGGCCACAACTGTCCCGGCCGCGTGCTGGAACACCATCGAACCCTCTTCCCTCGCGGCGGGCGACAACCGTTTGTCGCCGCCCGCCTCCGGACGCGGAGATGGGACGGCGCCCCACCCCTCGCGAGATCACGTCCCCAGAGGACGTCGAACGTGCGGGGCCGCCGATCCCGTCGCCGAACAGGCGCACCTCGATCGGGCACCCGCCGGCCGGCACACTTTCGGCCCACGACAGCGCCATGTCCGGCACCGCCGAGATCGGCACGCGGGTCAGCAGCGAGCGGTGAAGTCCGGAGGGGTCGCGCCATCGCCGTAGTCCCCGGTGTTGTTGTAGTAGACCAGCTCCGTCGTGTCGGCCCGGTTCCCACACATCGGGCCCGTGGGGACCAAGGAGTTGAACATCAGGGCGTACGGCGCGCCCGAGATCCGGTTGTCGACCAGGCTGTTCCCGCCCTTGTCGTACTCCGCGCTATCCATCTTGATCTTCACGCTCACCCCGGCGCTGTCGAAGATCTTGTTGCCCCGGACGACGTTCGCGTGGCCGCGCAGCTCGATGTTGCTGCCCTGGAACTCGATCGGCTCGGTGTTGCCGGAACAGCTGTTGGAGGTGAGCACGTTGTCGTGCGCGTTCTCCTTCACGTTGAAGCACTCGGACCCGAACGTGCGGATGACGTTCCCGGACACCACGTTCCGCGAGCTCGGGTCGTTCTTGTGCATCGGTTGGGTGGTCGACTTCGGACTGGTCCCGATGTAGACGCCCTCACCGTTGTGGTACCCGAACCGCTCACCGTCCGGCTTGCCGAAAACGCCACAGTGCTCGATCAGCGAGTCCTTCACGGAGTTGTGGTGCGCGTTGTTCCGGAACCGCACGCACTCCGTACCCGCCCGCCTCAGGTACATGTTCCGGATCGAGATTCCGGTGATGTCACGGGATGCGTCACTGGCCCCGACGTAGACCAGCTTGCTGTCCTTGACCTGCGCCTGGACGCTGTCCTTGAACGCGTTGACGGTGGCGATGTCCCGCGGCAGCTCCACCCCCTTCAGGCCCTCCTGCCCGTCGATGGTGAACCCGTCGAGCGTGTAGAAGCTGTGGTCGATGCTGAACACCTTGCCCGTGCCGTACACGACGGCCTTGCCGCGCGCATCCACGTTCTTGCCCCGCTCGGGCCCCTGAATCGTGATCGGGGCTCCTGAGAGCCCGGCGACGACGGTCTGCAACTGCTCGCGGTACTCCCCAGCCGCGAGAATGATGCGCGTTCCCGGTGTCGCTCGGGTCAGGGCCGCCTGGATGGTCCGCAGCGGTGTCGCCGCGGAGCCGTTGTTGGCATCGTCGCCGGTCGGGTCGACGTGCAGCCGCTTCCGCGGATCGGACGCCTCCTCTCCCTGTGACCCGTCGGGCGGCGGCGTCTCGGCAGGCGGGACCTCGACCAGCGGTGGGGCCTCGATATCGACCGCCACCGATGTCCTTGCAAGCTCGTGGCCGACCGGGACGGGCACCGCTGCCTCGGCGAAGGCTGCTGCGAGGAGCACCGCGGCACCGAATGCCGCGATCGGAACTCTCATTACTGGTTCTTCCTCCGTGGGACGGCAGGCACCGACAGTTCGATCACCCGCTGGCTTGATCGCCGCGCCAACCTACGAGCCGATCTTTCGGTTTCCTTGCGGTCGGCGGCCAGGAGGGTCGGGCGAACACGTCGCGACGCAGCAGGCGTGGTCGTACTACATCGCGTCCAGCCACCCTCCGGCCGGAATCTGCGGACAGCCCACACCCGCAGCAGGAGCGCCGTCGCCTCGACGGATACTCGGCTGGGTCGCTGAGCCCGGAGACCGGCATGCCGATGCTGGCCGCCGCGGAGACGCACGAACGACCATCGGACACAGCCTGCAGCCCGTGTGTGGGTTCTACGCGTTCCACATGCACTTCGGGCGCGGGAACCTCGCGCCGGCTGCTGGCCACGCTCCTCCACCACCAGGACAAGCGGATCGCCTGTCGCTGCGGCGTCATGCCAAGGCGAGGCGCTCCCTGACCATCACCCGCGCTGGCTGACCAGGCCGTTCGGCATTTCACCCGCCCAAATCGCTTGCCTCTGAGCCCTCCTGGATCGATGATCCGCCCGGTGGCGATCTCCCTTGAGGACCGGGCGGCAGTTGTCGAGCTGATCTCGCTCCACGGACACATCTTCGACGACGGCGACCTCGACCGGCTCGACGTTCTCTTCACGCCGTCGGTCGTCTACGACGTGTCGGAGCTCGGTGGTGGCGTCCTGAACGGTATCGGGGCCATCCGGGCGGCCGCGCTCGCGCTCGGCGACGGCAACCCGCTCGGTCACCACGTCACCAACGTCGTCGTCACCGAGCACGGCGACGGCACGGTGGGCGCGCGGTCCAAGGGCATCGGGGTCAATGCCGATGGCACGGTCGGGACCGTCACGTACGAGGACACGGTCGTCGACGACGGCGCGGGCTGGCGGATCAGCCACCGCAAGGTCGTGCCCCGGCGGGTTCCGCTGAACGGCCGACGCTGAACGGTGCCATGATCATTCTGGGATGCGTCTCAGCGCCCTGGTAAGGGCGAAGAGCCCCACCTCGGACTGATCACCGGTGCCGAGATCCGGCTCAGCGCCCACGGCAGGGCGGCGACGGGGGTCTCGGAACGATCAAGGGCACCGCGGGTGGGGCGTCAGGCCGCGGTGGCCTTCTCCCCCTTCGGCGTGACGACGAACCAGCTGCCGTCGGCGCCGTTCTGGCCCGCCGTCGCGAGCGAGCCGTCGTCGTCGCGGTTGCGGTAGAGGGGCCACCCGGCGAGCGTGAGCTGGGAGCTGCCGTCCGGGCGCTGCAGCCGGCCGACCAGCTCCTGCTTGACGCCCGCGAGGTCGAGCTCCTCGTCCGGCGGTGCGGTGACCGGGATCCAGGTCTGCGCGCACGCGTCGGTGCAGGCCGACGTCGGCGGGTCGGCGCGGTCGGCGTCCGAGCGGTACAGCAGGTGGCCCGAGCCGTCGGTGAGGATGATCCCGAGCGGGCCGGTCTGCACCGCGTACAGCGTGGGAGCACCGACCCCTCCGGCTCCATGACCTCCGTGGCCAGCACTGGGACCACCACTGGGACCACCACTGGGACCACCACTGGGACCACCAGCGTCGCCGCCACCGTGGCCGCCGTGCCCGTCGTGCGCCGTGGCGGCGGCCGGCTCCGGTTCGGCCGGCGCCGACGTGCCACATGCGGCGGAGCCGATCATGGCCACGAGCAGGACCGGGACGGACAGGAAACGGGACAGGGCGGAACGCGTCACGGGTCTCGATCCTTGTCCACGCACACCGCGCCACCGCCGGGAGCGGGAAGCGGAGTCGCTCGGCGGCATCCGTCGCGCCGTCGGCGGTTCTCGGCCGTCGGCACGGTCGGCCGTACGCAGGATCGTCGTGTCGGCCGGCTGGACCAGTCGCCCGCGTCGACAACATTTCGCCGGCGGTACCGTCGCCGAATGGGGCTGATCGACGTCATCCGTCGCATGGACGAACGCCGGCTCGAGCGGTTCTTGCGCGGCCGGCCCCGCCCCGAGCACGTCGGCATCGTGATGGACGGCAACCGCCGGTGGGCACGGCAGGCGGGCTTCGCCGACCCACGGATCGGCCACCGCTACGGCTCCGAGCACGTCGCGACGCTGCTGGGCTGGTGCCGCGGGCTCGGCATCCGGCAGGTCACGGTGTTCGTCGCGTCCACCGACAACCTCGTGAAGCGGCAGTCGGACGAGGTGATGCACCTCATGCAGCTCGTCGAGGACGTCGTCGCCGAGCAGCTGGCTCGCCCGTCCAGCCCGTGGCGGGTGCACCTGGCCGGGCGGCTCGACGTCCTCCCCGACTCGACGGCGCACGCGCTGAAGGACGTCGCCGAGGTGACGCGGGAGCGGCCCACCGACGCGGACGTCACGATCGCGATCGCCTACGGCGGCCGTGAGGAGATCGTCGACGCCGTGCGTTCGCTGCTCGAGGAGCAGGCCCGGGCGGGTGTGACGGCGCGCGAGCTGGCCGGGCGGCTCACCGACGCCGACATCGCCGCGCACCTCTACACCGCCGGCCGGGCCGACCCGGACCTGATCATCCGCACGAGCGGGGAGCGCCGGCTCTCCGGCTTCCTGATCTGGCAGTCCACCCGCTCCGAGCTGCACTTCTGCGACAGCTACTGGCCGGGGTTCCGCCGCATCGACCTCCTGCGGGCGCTGCGGGCGTACGCAGAACGCCGGGCGGGAACATAACGACAATCATTGTCGTTTAGGGTGGCGTCCACGAAGCCGATCCGATGCAGGAGGCCGCCATGCGCCGCGACATCCACCCCACCTACGGTCCGGTCGTGTACCAGGACCGGTCCACCGGGCAGGCCTTCCTCACCCGCTCGACCGCCACCTCGACGGAGACGGTGGCCTGGGAGGACGGCAACACCTACCCACTCGTCCGCGTCGACATCACCGCGTACTCGCACCCGTTCTGGACGGGCGCGCAGCGCGTGCTCGACTCGGCGGGCCAGGTGGAGAAGTTCCGCCGCCGCTACGGCGAGCGAGGGCGCGCCTGATCGTCAGGGCCCGGTACTCACGGCACCGGCAGGACCTGGCGCGGCAACAGCTCCGTGACCACCGTGCCGTTGCGCACGTCGCGGGGCTGCCACTCGCGCGGGTAGCCCAGCGACGCCTCGACGAAGCGCACCCCGTCCTCCCACGTCACGCGCGGGATGTGCAGGTGCCCGTAGACGACGGCGGCGGCGCGGTAGCGCACGTGCCAGTCGGCCGTGCGGGTCGTGCCGCACCACAGCGCGAACTCGGGGTGGCGCAGCACGTCCGTCGGGTGCCGGGTGAGCGGCCAGTGGTTGACGAGCACGGTCGGCAGGTCCGGGTCGCACGCGTCGAGCCGGCGCTCCGACTCCTCGATCCGCGAGGCACACCAGGTGGCCCGGTCCGGGTACGGGTCGGGGTGCAGCAGATGCTCGTCGGTGCACACCACGCCGGCGGCGTACGCGGCGGCCAGGCCCTCCTCCGCCGACGTCGTGCCCGCGGGGAGGAACGAGTAGTCGTAGAACGCGAAGAGGGGTGCGACCGTGGCCGGGCCGCCCGGGCCGTCCCAGATCGGGAACGGGTCTTCCGGCGTGTGCACGTCCAGCTCGCGACAGGCCTGCACGAGCGCGCGATAGCGCCGCTCGCCGCGTAGCTGCACCGGATCCTTGCCCCGCGTCCAGAGCTCGTGGTTGCCGGGCACCCACAACACGCGGGCGAACCGCTCGCGCAGCAGGCCCAGCGCCCAGGTGATGTCCGCGACCTGCTCGGCGACGTCGCCTGCCACGATCAGCCAGTCGTCGTCGCTGGTGGGGCGCATTGTCTCGACGATCGCGCGGTTGTCCGGGTAACGCACGTGCAGGTCGCTGACGGCCCAGAGCCGCGGGTCGGTCACCCCACAGTCGTACCTGACGGGCACCGCGGCAGGTGGCGAGGATCGACTTACCGGCGGTAACTTCGGTCTCGGTGACGATCGGAGGTCGTGATGGGCGCGGTCACAGAGGTACGGCGGGCGATCCGGTGGGGTGTGCGGCACGGGTTCATCCGGCGGGCGCTGGGGAAGCGCCTGCGGGACGGCGACATCACCGCGCGCCTCATGCTCGACGCCGGCTTCGTCGCCGACCCGTTCCCGCCCTACGCGACGATCCGCGCGCAGGGCCGGCTCGTCGACAACGGGATCGTGCTCAACACCGCCCACCACGACCTCGCCACCGCGATCCTGCGCAGCCCCGATTTCGGGGTCGTCGGAGGCCCCAGCGGGCGAGCACCGGCCGCGCTGCGCTACGCCGTGGCGGCCGGGGGGCGCGGCCCGCTCGGGCCGGTGGAGCCGCCGTCCATGCTGTCCACCGACCCGCCGGACCACACCCGCTACCGCAAGCTCGTCACCAGGGCGTTCAGCGCCAGGGCCGTTGCCGCTCTGCGCTCGCGCACCGAGGAGATCGCAACCGATCTTCTCGACGGGATGGCGACGAAGGGCTCGGCCGCCGACGTGATCGAGCACTACGCCAGCCTGCTGCCGGCCACCGTCATCGCCGAGATGCTCGGCGCTCCGGTCGAGATGCGCCACCAGTTCCTGCACTGGGGCGAGGGTGCGGCGCTCTCGCTGGATGCCGGGCTGACCTACTCGCAGTTCCGCCGGTCGGAGCGCGATCTGGACGCCTTGCAGGATTGGATGCAGGGCCACTTCGCGCACCTGCGCCGCCACCCCGGTGACAACATCCTCTCCGCGCTCGTGCACGCCCACGACGGCGGGGAGCGGCTCACCGAGGACGAGCTCACCAGCATCGCGATGCTGCTGCTCGCCGCCGGGTTCGAGACCACGGTGAACCTGATCGGCAACGGTGTCGGGCTCCTCACGGCCCATCCCGACCAGCTCGCCCTGCTGCGCGCCGAGCCGCAGGGCTGGCCCCGCGCGGTGGACGAGGTGCTGCGCGTCGATTCCCCCGTGCAGCGCACCGGCCGGATCGCGCATCGCGACACCGAGGTCGCCGGCGAGCGCGTCCGTGTGGGCCAGGCCGTCGTGGTGATGCTGGGCGGCGCCAACCGCGACCCGGCCGTCTTCGCCGACCCCGACCGTTTCGACGTCACGCGGCCCAACGCGGGCGACCACCTCTCGTTCTCCAGCGGCGCCCACTTCTGTCTCGGTGCGGCGCTCGCGCGGATGGAGGGCGAGGTCGGGTTGCGGGCGCTGTTCGACCGGTTCCCCGACCTCGCCCTCGCCGGCCCGCCGCGCCGCCGCACCACCCGGGTGCTGCGCGGCTACGCGACGATGCCGGTACACCTCTCCCCCGCCACGGTCGGCGCCTGAGCGCGGTCACCAGACCGGGAAGGGAACCCCGCGCTCGGCCTCGGGTCGCGGTCCGCGGAATCCGCCGTTCCGACTCGTCGATGGGCCGGTCGTTGATGCTCGCCTCGCGACGGCGCATCAGCCCGTCGTCGGTGAACTCCCACAGCTCGTTGCCGTAGCTGCGCCACCACTGCCCCGACGCGCCATGGCTCTCGTACTGGAACGGACGCCGATCCGGTTGCCGTCGAACGCCCACAGCTCCTTGCGCAGCGCGTAGTCGAGCTCGCGCCGCCACTTCTCGGTGAGGAACGCGACGATCTCCGCCCGCCCGACGACGTGCTGGTCGCGGTTTCGCCACACCGAGTCCTCGGTGTAGGCGAGCGACACCCGTTCCGGGTCGCGGGTGTTCCAGGCGTCCTCCGCGGCCTGGACCTTCTGGGCCGCCGTCGTCGCGTCGAAGGGCGGGAAGGGTGGGCGGCCGGCCATCGTGTGCTCTCCCTCGGGAAGGCTGCGTCGTCACGTGCGGAGAACGAGCGTTCTCCGTGATGCCTCAGCGTAGAGAGCAGTGCGCTGATCGGTGGGTGGTGATCGCGAGTATCGGTTCGTCACGGCTGCCACCGCAGGAAACCAAACCGGCGCCTACCGGAGACCCCGCACGCTCCCTTCATGATTCAGCGCGAGCGGCCTGGTCGATCGTGGACTCGGACCGGAGTTGCGCGAAAGGTGGCCATCTGGCCGATCGTCACGGGAGCCTTCGATGCGAGTGGGGTACGGCGCGCCCACCGGAGCGGATTTCATGGTCAGGTTGCAACCACGGTTGTTCGATCACGGGTCGAACAACCGTGGTGGCAACTTGACCATGCACCGGGCGCGTTCCGCGAAACGCAAGCGGCCTGAGCCCGTTGTCCGCCGCGGGCACAGCGGAGACGGTGGTCGGAGGAGGCGGTGATCGGCGAGGGCGGGACCTGGCATCCACATGTGGCCGGTGATCGCGAATATCGGTTGGTGATCGCCGTGGCGACTGCACTGAGCAACCGATACCGCGGATCACCCGCACCGGCCCGGACCGAACAGGTCCTAGCCCCCGAGCGCGGCGAGGGCGGCCTCGGCCTGGCATTGCAGGGACGCGAGGCGGGCGGCGCCGCCGTCGGCCTCGCCGCGCCCGCCCATGACGCCGCCGGCGTAGCGGGAGTAGACGCCGGCGCCGATGCAGGCCCCCCGCCAGCGGGCGAAGGCGACGTAGACGTCGAGCTCGTCCTGGAGCGCGGCGAGGTCACGGCCGGACCGCTCGGCGTAACGGGCGACGAGGTCGGCGCGCTCGGCGTAGCCCTCGACGAGGCTGGGACCGGGGATCGTGGGCGGCACCTCGTCGCCCGGGCGACCCCAGGAGGCGAGGAGCCAACCGAGGTCGGCGAGCGGATCACCGATCGCGGCGAGCTCCCAGTCGAACACGGCGCGGACGCGACCGTCCGGGTCGACGGCGAGGTTGCCCAGGCGGAAGTCGCCGTGCGCGATGCAGGCCGCGGACGGCGCGAGGTCGGCGGCCCGCTCGACGAGCAGCGCGTGCGCGGCGTCGACGGCGGTCAGGTCGGGCACGGCCGACTCGTGCACCTGCCGGTGCCAGCGGCGCAGCTGACGCTCCAGGTACCGCCCGGGACGGCGCAGGTCGGCGAGGCCCGCGGCGTCCGGGTCGACGGCGTGCAGGTCGGCCAGCACATCGATCGCGTCCAGACCCGCGGTCCGCCGAGCCGGCGGCGGGAGCCGATGGCCGGACTCCTCGTCGCCCAGCACGTCGCCGTCGACGAACTCGGTGAGGTAGAACTCGGCGCCGATCACGTCGGGGTCGGCGCAGAACGCGACCGGCGGGGGCACCGGCACCGCGGTGTCCGCGAGCGCGCTGATGAAGCGCCACTCCCGCCCCATGTCGTGCGCGGTGGCGAGCACCATGCCGGTGGGTGGGCGGCGCAGCGCGAACCGGGCGCCCGCGGCGTCGGTGATCCGGTAGGTGAGGTTGGAGTGGCCGCCCGAGATCGGCTCGACCGCCACCGGCCCGTCCCCCACCGCCACCTGCGACACCTCGCGGCGCAGCCAGTCGGTCAGGGGCCCGGGCGGAACGGCGTCGGTCATGCCGTCATTCCTACAGCGGGAGGACCAGGGTGGTGAGGAGGTGTTCCAGCTCCTTCTCCGGGTCCACGGTCAGGCCGGTGTGCACGGGGCCGGCCTGGACGATCGTGCTGCGCGGCGCGGTGAGCCGGCGGAAGCGCCGGCCGCGGTCCTCCCGGCCGGCGGGCGCGCCGTGCCGGGCCTCGACGCGCTCGTGCGCGCAGTGCGCCTGCACGGCGTCGAGCGCGGCCCCGATCAGGGCGGCGTCGGCGGCCGGGTCCAGCGCGTGCAGGCGCTGGACGTCGAGATGGACGCGGGCGCCGAGGAAGTCCAACGGCCGGCTGTAGAGCACGACCCCGGCGTTGAACACCTCGCCGCGCTCGATCCGCGGCACGACCCGCAGCAGCGCGTACTCGAACGGGTGCCGCCCACTCCCGACGCTGGTCATGACCCCGCCCAGAACGGTCGGTTGCGGCCCCTGGTGGCGGGCGGGGCGCCGGCGGCGGCGCGCTCGGCGATCGCCGCCCGGATGCCCGGCAGCCACACCTCGCGGGCGTCCCGGCGGGCCGAGAGCTGGGTGACGAAGCCCGCGCGCACCTCGGCCACATCGGTGAAGCCCGGCTCGCCGGCGAGCCACTCGTCCGGCACCGCGTCGACCGCGGCCGTCAGTCGCTCCGGCGTGACCTGCGGGGCGAGCGTGGCGTCGGCGGCATCGAGATCGGGCCCGCAGCCGAGCAGCACGTGGTCGGCGGCGTCGTAGGCGCGCTCCACCCAGGCCGCCGCACCCGACCAGGCGTGCTGGAACGTCAGGGTGGCGCCGTGGTCGATCAGGTACGGGCTGCCGTGCCAGAACAGCATGTTGGTGTTGCGCCACGACCGGTCGACGTTGCCGACCAGCGCGTCGAACCACAGCACCCGCCCGGCGAAGCCGGCGTCGATCGGGAACGCCTCCGGGTCGAGGTCGAGCGCGCCGGGCAGGAAGTCCAGGCCGAGGTTCCGGCCGGGGCTCGCGCGCAGCAGCTCCTGCACCTCCTGATCCGGCTCGGCCACGCCCAACGCCGGGTCGAGCTCGACCGTGACGATCTCCGGCACCGGCAGACCCAGCCCGCGGGCGAGCTCACCGGTGACGATCTCCGCGACGAGCACCTTCCGGCCCTGGCCCGCCCCGGTGTACTTGACGACGTACGTGCCCAGGTCGTCGGCTTCCATCAGCCCGGGCAGGGACCCGCCCTCGCGCAGCGGGGTGACGTACCGGGTGGCTGTGACGTGACGCAGCACCGGATCATCGTCGCACCACGTGCGGAAGGGCCGCCCATCCGGACGGCCCCACCCGAGCTAATGTCCCGCGACGCGAGCTCAGCGGCGGTGCGCCGCCATCCCGAACCCCTGCTGTTGCGCCATCATCGGCTGCGGCGCGTGGAACCGCTCGACGTCCCGACGGTGCTGCGCCTGCCGGCCGCGCACGAGGTGGTCGATGCTGTAGCGGCCGGGGCCCACCGCCGCGAGCGCGACGAGGCCGGCGCCGATCACGCCGACGAGCTCCCACCCACCGTTGGAGATGAAGATGCCGTTGGCGCCGTGCACGAACACCGCCGCGCCGACCATGATGACGAGCTGCAGCCCGCACATCAGCGGCGTGAGGGCGCCCAGGATGAGCAGTGCGCTGCCGAGGAACTCGACCACCGTGACGAACGACGCCGACACGATCGCGAGCGGGATGCTCAGGTTCTCGAAGCCCTCCGTGGTGCGGCCGATGCCGTTGATCACCATCTTCTGGTAACCGTGAGCGAACATGACGACACCGATGAGGACGCGGGCGAGCAGCAGCGCCCAGTCACGAGCAGGAAGAGGAAGCGGACGGTTCAACGGGTACCCCCACACTCTGTGATCAAACTGTCTCAACGAGTGATGAAGAGTTAACCCGACGGATGCGCGCCGACACGCCCTGTCAGCCCAGTCGGCGACGGCCGAACGGATCCACGCGACGAGCTGTACCCCCGGTAACAGACTGAACGTGCAACTGCACGTGCTCGGTCAGTCACCCCGCGCGAGGTACCGCTCATCGTGATCAAGCCGTTACCGAATGTGCGTAACGGCAAGGCTGTGCGACTCGTCGCAGTCCTCGCGACCGGGCGGAACCGCTCCCGCTAGGCTCCGCGGCCTGATGATCCCGCCGGAGGATCGCTGTAGCGGGGAGGCCCCGTGGGCACTGAGTTGGACTGGTCGAGCGAGGTGCTCACCAGCACCATATGGATCATCGCGGTCTTCGTGGCGACGCTCATCGGCTGTGCGGTGCTCGTCGTGCTGCTGTCGCGCTACACGGTGTGGGGCCGGCAGTTCCGGCGCCTGGCCTTCCCCTACTTCTCCCCGCGCGGGGACGCCGGGTGGTGGCCCCTACTCAGCGTCCTGCTCGTACTCCTGCTGGCGATCGCTGCGGTGCGCCTCAGCGTGCTGTTCTCGTACTACTACAACGGCCTGTACACGGCGATGCAGAACCTCGATGCCCCGACCTTCTGGCGGTACATCGGCATCTTCGGCGTCCTCGCCACGGTCCATGTCGTCCGCGCGCTGTTCGAGTTCTACGTCCAGCAGGCGCTGGTCATCCGCTGGCGCGTGTGGCTCACCGACCGGATGATCGACGACTGGCTCGACGGCCGCGCCTACCACAAGGGCCGGTACACCAAGGCCGCGCGTGGACAACCCCGACCAGCGCATCCAGGAGGACATCCGCTCGTTCCCCGCTGACTCGGTGACACTCGGCATCGGGGCGGTGAGCGCGCTGGTGTCCCTGGTGTCGTTCACGATCATCCTCTGGGCGCTGTCCGGGCCGATCGACATCTTCGGGACTGGAGATCCCGCGCGGCCTGACGTTCCTCGCGTACGTCTTCGTGATCATCGCCTCGGTGTTCGCGTTCCGGATCGGGCGACCGCTGATCCTGCTGAACTTCCTCCAGGAGCGGTACAACGCCTCCTTCCGGTACGCGCTCGTGCGGCTGCGGGAGAACTCGGAGAACGTCGCCTTCCAGCGCGGCGAGCGGGTCGAGGCCTCGGTACTCGGCTCCCGCTTCCGCGACGTGATCAGCAACGCGTGGGCGATCGTGTTCCGGAGCCTGAAGTTCCAGGGCTTCAACCTCGCTGTCAGCCAGATCGCACAGATCTTCACCTTCGTCGTCCAGGCGCCACGGTTCTTCGCCGGGCAGATCACACTGGGCGACATCCAGCAGACCGGCAACGCATTCGACCAGGTACACGACTCGCTGTCGTTCTTCCGCAACGCGTACGACCAGTTCGCGAGCTACCGCGCCGTCCTCGACCGCCTCACCGGCCTGCTCGACGCCGACAGCGCCGCCCGTGCCCTGCCGACCGCGGACGTCGAGGACGGTGACGGCTTCCAGGTGCACGATCTGACCGTGCGGCGGCCCGACGAGCGGGTGCTCGTCGACGACCTGGACCTGGACGTCGCGGCAGGTACGTCGCTGCTGGTCACCGGGCCGTCCGGTGGCGGGAAGACCACCCTGCTGCGCAGCCTGGCGCAGCTGTGGCCGTACACGAGCGGCTCCGTGCGCCGCCCGGCCGACGACGGATCGCTCTTCCTGCCCCAGCAGCCCTACCTACCGTTGGGCACCCTGCGCGACGCACTGGCCTACCCCGGGCCCGCGAAGGAGATGGACGACGATCACGCGGCGCGGCTGCTGCGGCAGGTGCAGCTCCCCCAGCTGGCCGACCAGCTCGACGAGGTGGACGACTGGGCCCGCCGCCTCTCGCCGGGCGAGCAGCAGCGCCTCGGGTTCGCCCGCATCCTGGTCGTCCGGCCGAAGGTCGTGTTCCTGGACGAGGCGACGTCCGCCCTCGACGAGGGTCTCGAGCAGAGCCTCTACACGCTGCTGCGCGAGGAGCTGCCCGACATGGTCATCGTGAGCGTCGGGCACCGCAGCTCGCTGCGCCGCTTCCACGACGAGCTGCTGGAGCTGGACGCCGACGGGCGCTGGGAGAAGTCCGAACTCCAGCGGTAGCGCTGCCTCACCTGCCGACCCCCTGGGGGAAGACGAGCACCTTGCTGGCCGGGTCCGTGCCCCGCGCCAGCGCCTCGAAGGACGCCGGGCCGCCGTCCAGGTCGGTGCGGCCCTCGATCAGCGTCTCCAGGGCGTCGGGCACGGTGGCCGCCCACTGCGCGGTGTCGCGGAACTCGGCTGCGCTGTAGCAGAAGCTGCCCACGACCGACCGTTCCTTCGTCGAGATCTCGTACGCGGCGACATCGAGCGTGGGCACCGCCATCCCGACGAGCACGACGGTGGTGCCGATCGGTGCGCACGCGAAGGCGGTGGCCAGGGTTCGCGGACTGCCGACGGCGTCGACGACGAGGGTCGGCTCGCCGTCCAGCGCGGTACGCACGGCCGCCGCGACGTCGTCGGTGGCGGACGGGTCGACGACGGCCGCGCCGAGTCGGGCGTTCAGCTCACGCCGGTGCGGCGCGGGCTCGGAGACGGCCACCCGTGCGGCGCCCTGGCGCCGCGCCGCCAGCACGCAGGCCTGCCCGATCGGTCCCCCACCGAGGACGAGGACGGCCTCGCCCGCGCCGCAGCTACCGCGCACCAGGGCGTGGTAGCCCACGGCCAGGGGCTCGACGAGCGCGCCGTGCTCGATCGGCATCCCGGCGGGGAGCCGCACGGCGTTGCGGGCGGGCACGGCCAGCCGCTCCGCGAAGGCCGATCGCAGCTCCGGCGTCACGCCGACGATCCGCTTGTTCGGGCACGACTGCTCCCGCCCCACCGCGCACTGCCGGCACTCGCCGCACCACAGCACCGGGTTGACGGCCACGACGTCCCCGACGGCGAGGTCGGTGCCGACGTCCGGGCCGCCGCCGAGCACCCGTCCCACCGTCTCGTGGCCCATCACCTGCCCGCGCACGCGCCTGCCGTTCTCCCCGGTGTACCCGTGGATGTCGGAGCCGCAGATCCCGGTGGCCACCACCTCGATCAGCACGTCACCGGGCCCCGGTTCCGGCTCGGGCACGTCGTCGACGGAGAGCTTCCAGAAGTCGGCAAGCACCAGTGCGCGCATGGCCCGACGGTAATACCCGCCGCGCGTTCCCGGACGACGGCGACTCAGGCCAGGGCGGTGGCCGCCCAGCGCGTCATGTCCTCGCGGCGGATCGCCGCCGCCATCAGATCCGGGAACAGCTCGGGGGTGCAGGCGAAGGCCGGGACCCCCAGGGCGGCCAGGGCAGCGGCGTTGTCGTGGTCGTACGCCGGGGCGCCCTTGTCCGACAGTGCCAGCAGCGTCACCACCTGCACCCCGCCTGCAACGAGCGCGGCAACCCGGCGCAGCAGCTCGGCGCGGGCCCCGCCCTCGTACAGGTCGCTGATCAGCACCAGCAGGGTGTCGGTGGGCCGGGTGACGAGGCCCTGGCAGTAGGCGACCGCCCGGTTGATGTCGGTGCCGCCGCCGAGCTGGGTGCCGAAGAGCAGGTCGACGGGGTCGCCCAGCTCGTCGGTGAGGTCGACGACGGCCGTGTCGAATGCGACGAACCGCGTGCGCAGCGTCGGCATGGACGCGAGCACGGCACCGAACAGGCCCGCGTAGACGACCGACTCGGCCATCGAGCCGGACTGGTCGACGGCGAGGATCACGTCGCGCTGCACGCTGTGGCGCCGCCGCCCGTGCCCGACCAGCCGCTCGGGCACGATCGTGCCCAGGTCCGGGGAGAAGTGCCGGAGGTTGGCCCGGATCGTGCGGGCCAGGTCGATGTCGGCGGGACGTGGGCGGCGGGTGCGGGCCGAGCGGTCCAACGCCCCGGTGACGGCGGCCCGCGTGCGGTCGGCGAGGCGGCGCTGCAGCTCGGCCACCACGGTGCGCACGACCTCCCGGGCGGTCTCCTTCGTGCGCTCCGGCAGCACGCCCTTCAACGACAGCAGCGTGCCGACCAGGTGCACGTCCGGCTCGACGGCAGCCAGCAGCTCCGGCTCCAGCAGCAGACGGGTGAGGCCCAGCCGCTCCACGGCGTCGCGCTGCATCACCTGCACCACCGACGTCGGGAAGTACCGCCGGATGTCACCGAGCCAGCGCGCCACCTGCGGGGCCGAACCGCCGAGGCCTCCCGTGCGCGGCCCGCCGCCCTCGCCGCCACCGCCGTCGTAGAGGGCGGCGAGCACGGCGTCGAGCCGGCGGTCGTCGGGGCCGAGGCCCACGCCGGTGCCGTCCGACGTGTCGTCCGGGCCGGCGCCCAGCACGAGGCGCCACCGCCGCAGCCGCTCGTCCTCACTCACGAAACAACCCCCAGCAGCCGCGCGAACACCGGCACCACCATCTCGGCCCGCCGCTCGTCGATGTCCTGCGCGACGCGCGCCGTCGGGACGTCGCCCGCGAGCGCGGCGGCCCGCTCCCCGATCGCCCGCTTCTCCGGGTCTGCGAACGCGCCGAACGTGCGCCGCAGCAAAGGCAGCACCTCGTCGAACTGCTCGCCGGGCACCCCGGCGAGCCAGCGGTCGACCACTCGCAGCAGCCGGTCGTCGTGCACCAGCAGCAGCGCGCCGCCGGCGAAGAAGCCTTCGACGTACGCGCCGGCCTGCGCCGCGGGCGTGCCGGCCGTGAGCGCGCGGGCCAGCCGGCGCTCGACCTCCTCGACCGCCATGAGATCGGCGTCGACGAGCAGCCGCGAGAGCCGGCCGGCGAGCTGCGGCGGCAGCGCGGGCCGCTCCGCGAGCCGGCCGAGGGACGCGAGCCAGCGGTCGGTGGCCGCCTCGCCCAGCAGGCCGGTGACGCCGTGCACCCCGTCGACCAGCCCCGCGAGCCGGGCCGCCTCGCCGTCGTCGATGCCGTGCGCGGCAGGCGGAAGGCCCGCGCAGATCCGGGCCAGCACCCGCTCGGCCACGGTGTGCAGCGCCCCGGTGTCGGTGCCGCGCACGTCGCCGTAGCGAGTGGCCCGGGCGAGCGCGGGGAAGGCCGCCATCAGGTGCGCGACGTCCGCGTCGCCCGCGGCACGGGCGTCGAGCGCGGCGAGCGCGTCCGGCAGCGCGTCGGGCAGGCCGGCGAGCAGGCACCTCTCGACCGTGGCGGTGACGTCGGCGAGCGCCGGCGCGTCCGCCACCGCGGCCCGGACGCGGGCCGTGGCCGCCCCCGGCACCGTGGTGCCGTGCACCCCGGCGGCCACCAGGTCCACCTCGAACTCCGGGTGCCACGAGAGCTGCCAGGTCTCGCGGAAGGTGCCGGTGTTGCGGCGGGCGCTCTCGGCCGGCCGGCCCCACGGGATCCCCAGCACGCGCAGCCGGTGCAGCAGCCGCGAGCGGTCCACCCCGCCGGGCGTGCGCAGGTCGAGATCGAGCTCGCGGGGCAGCGGGTCGCGCTTGAGGCGCAGCCGCCGGGCGGTGGCGGCGAGGTCGGCGGCGAGAGGGGTGAGCGGGGCGTCGTCGGGCACGGTGCCCATCCGCTCGCCGACCACGAGCTTCCGGGTGACGAGGTCGAGCTGCACCTCGTCGCCGCCGCAGAGCACGGACAGGGTGGCCTCGGTGACCTCCGCGAGGCCCGCCGACGCCCGGCCGCGCAGCGCGGCGAGGGCGTCGGCGAGGCGCACCGCCTCGATCACGTGGGCCGTGGACACGGGCAGGTCCTCGGCCCGCAGCACCGCGGCCACGGCGGCGAGCCAGCGCGCGGTGACGTCCTCCTCGGTGGTGAACAGGTGGTGGTACCAGCCCGGCGAGCGCACCCCGGCGCCGTAGCCGCTGGACGTGGCCAGCCGCCCGTGCGTCCAGGGCACCCAGGCGCACGCCGCCTTCCGCTTCGGCAGCCCGCGCAGCACGGCCTGGTCGTGCGACGCGGGCGGCAGCGGGTCGGTGAGCGCCGGCACGTGCCACGCTCCGCAGACCACCGCGATCCGCGCGAACCCGTCCTTGCGCGTGCGGCGCAGCACGGTGCGCATGTACGCCTCGCGCCGCGCGTCGTACACGTCCCTGTACTCGTCGGGGGGTTCGTCCACGCGCAACGCGGCCATGGCGTCGGCGATCACGGCGAACGCGGGCTCGCCGTCGCGCCGGTGCTCGATGACGTCGTCCCACCAGCGCTCGGGATCGTCGTACCCCGCGATGGCGGCCAGGCGCGCGAGCGGGTCGCCGGAGCCCCCGGACCGTCCGTCGAGGGCGAACAGGTGCGCGGCGGGCAGGTCGCAGAACCGCACCGGCACCCCGGCGGCCACGGCGTGCCGGATGGCCTGCCATTCCGGGCTGAAGACCGCGAACGGCCAGAACGCCGCCCGGGCGACGTCGTCGAGGGCGTAGGCGAGCAGCGCGATCGGCGGCCGCAGGTCGGGTTCGGCGGCCAGGGGCACCACCGCGTCGGCCTCCGGTGGCCCCTCGATCAGCACGACGTCCGGGGCGAACGCGGCGAGCTCCGCCACCAGCGCCCGCGCCGAGCCGGGGCCGTGGTGGCGGATCCCGAACAGGCGGGTGGTGGTCACCCCGTGACCTCCAGGCCGGCCCGGTAGAAGTCGGCCCACCCCTCCCGCTCGCGCACGACCGTCTCCAGGTACTCCACCCACACGGCGCGGTCGGCCACCGGGTCCTTGACCACCGCGCCGAGGATCCCGGCGGCCACGTCGGGCGCTCGCAGCACGCCGTCGCCGAAGTGCGCGGCGAGCGCGAGGCCGCCGGTGAGCACGCTGATCGCCTCGGCGGTGGACAGCGTGCCCGACGGCGACTTCACCGCGGTGCGCCCGTCCTCGGTGCGTCCGGACCGCAGCTCCCGGAACACCGTGACGACGCGGCGGATCTCGGCGAGCTCCGCGACGCCGGACGGCAGTTCGAGGGACGCGCCCAGCTGCGCCACCCGGCGGGAGACGATCTCCACCTCGGCGTCGGCGGTGTCGGGCAGCGGCAGCACCACCGTGTTGAACCGGCGGCGCAGGGCGCTGGAGAGCTCGTTGACCCCGCGGTCGCGGTTGTTGGCGGTGGCGATGAGGTTGAACCCGGGCCGGGCCTGCACCTCCGTGCCCAGCTCGGGCACCGGCAGCGTCTTCTCGGACAGGATCGTGATGAGCGAGTCCTGCACGTCCGCGGCGATGCGGGTGAGCTCCTCGAGCCGGGCGATCTTGCCGTCCCGCATGGCCCGCAGCACCGGGCTCTCCACGAGCGCGGCCGGGCTGGGGCCCTCGGCGATCAGGCGCGCGTAGTTCCAGCCGTAGCGGATCGCCTCCTCGGCGGTGCCCGCGGTGCCCTGCACCAGCAACGTGGAGTCGCCGCTGATAGCGGCGGCCAGGTGCTCGGACACCCACGTCTTCGCCGTGCCGGGCACGCCGAGCAGCAGCAACGCGCGGTCGGTGGCGAGAGTGGCCACGGCGACCTCGATCAGCCGCCGCGGCCCGACGTACTTCGGCGTGATCTCGATCCCGTCGCCCACCGTGCCGCCGAGCAGGTAGGTCACCACGGCCCACGGCGAGAGCCGCCACGACGGCGGGCGCGGCCGGTCGTCGGCAGCGGCGAGAGCGGCGAGCTCGTCGGCGTGGTCCTGCTCGGCGTGCGGCCGCAGTACAGCGTGAGTCATCGGTGCAGCTCCTCGTGCATCTCGCGGCGGAAGGTCAGGGTGGCGGCCAGCTCGCGCCACCAGGGGGCGGCGCCGGCCGGGAGCGGCGCCGTGGCGATCAGGTGGCGCAGACAGCCGCGCGGGACGCTCCGGCCGGCCGTGCGGGCTGCGGCGCCGAGGCCGCGGTTGCCGGGGTGGCCGGCGAGCCAGTCGAGGACCGCGGTGCCCAGCTCCGGCGACCACGGTGGCAGCAGCTGCGACACCGCGGACGCCATCGCCTGCGGGGTGAGCTTGCCCGCCAGCACGCCGATCGCGGGTCGATGCAGCTGCGCGGGCAGCCGGCACACGATCGCGGCGACCGGCCCGAGGATGTTCACATCGACCGCGGCCACCAGGGCGACGCCCCACTCGGCGTCCCGCTGCCGCTCGGCGGCCACGGCCCAGCCGAGACGCAGCACTTCCGGGGCAACGCCGGTGACCGGGAGGCCGAGCAGCCGCGCAGGCTCCCCGTGCTGCGCCCAGTGCGCGAGCGGGGTGGCCGCGACGATCGCGGACAGGAGGTCGGCGGGCCGCTCGCCGCCGCCGGCGTCGCGCAGGAGGGCCGGGTCGGCGGGATCGGGCAGGGTGACGGCAAGCCGTTCCCCGTCGCCACGCACCAACCGCCCGGCGCGCTCCCCCATGCGGGCGGCGAGCCGGGAACCGGGCAGGTGCGCCAGCAGCGCCGCCGCCCGTTGCCGCACCTGGGCCGCGCGGTCGTCCAGAGCCGTCTCGAGGAACTGCTCGTCGGCGGGCCCGAGGTGCTCGGCCAGCACGGCGAGGAAGTCTGCCCGCTCCCCCGCCGGCTCCCGGGCCCAGGTGGCCGCCAGCGCGGCCCGTGCGGCGTCGGGATCGGCGGCAAGCGTGCGGCCGAGCCACTCCCGGCGCTGCAGCGGGCTGCCGTACTCCCAGACCTTCTCCCCGTCCGCCGCGCCGGCGTCGGTGACAGTCACTGTGACGGTCACGAGGAACGACCACGCCGGGTTGTGCTCCCCCAACCAGCTCCCGGCCGGGCCGGCGACGGCGGCGAGCGGGACGCGCAGCGGCGGCCTCGTGCGGGCGGCCTCGGCCAACACGGGCAGGTGCTCCGGCGACACCCGCATCCCGCGGGCGTGCACCGCCTGCAACCACTCGCCGAGCAGGTCGACGGGCACCCGCGGCATCCGCCGCCGCGCCGCGGGCGGCACGAGCGGGCGCCCGTCGGGCTCGGCCGCCGGCAACCGCTCGTGGGGCAGCACCGGGACGTGCCCGGCGCGCCGGTAGTTGGCGAGCACGGCAGCCGCTGTGAGCAAGGCCTCCTCCGGTGCGCCGGACACCAGCGGCCGCACCGCCGCCGGTAGCCCCGCCGGGTCGACCCGTCGGCGCTGGGTGCCGAGCAGGGCGGCACTCACCAGCTCCTCCCACGTGGACCCGCTGTGCCCTGGTTCGCTCACACACTCGCTCACAGCCGCACCGCCCGGTCGCCGTCCCAGCAGGTGAGCGTGCGCAGGCCGGCGGCGCTCCACTCACCGGCGACGGTGACCGGGGCGCCCGCCGACACCGCGAGGAGCGGCCAAGGGTCCACCCGCTCGGCGAGCGGGAGCGCGGCGCCCGAGCCGTCGGCGAGGGCCCACCCGTGGTCGCCGGCCACGGGAGCGACGTCGGCGAGCACGACGGGCCAGCGGTCCAGCCAGGGATCGGCGGCCAGCGCGCAGGCGAAGGAGGCCAGCGCCGCCGACACCGGGTCGCCGGCGGGGCGACCCGAACGGACCGGCTCTTCCACGTCGGCCACGAGCGCCCGCAGCGGGGCGGCCCCCGGGTAGAACGCCAGCTCGCCGCGGACCGTGTGGCCCGCGGGGAGCGTGCCGGGAAGGGGCTGGCCGGGCGGCGCGAACGACAGCACCAGCGCGGGGCGACCGCTCTCGAGCCCGCGCAGCCAGGCGCGCCGGGTGGTGAGGCGCTCGGTCACCTCGTCGGCGACGCCGGCGACCAGCCAGTGGTCGGACACCCGCTCGCCGCTCACGAGCACGTCTGCGGTGTCGACCGGGAAGCCCAGCCGGGACCGGACGGTGGCGGCGAGATCGGCGGGCAGCTCCGCGATCCGGGTGCTGGCCTCGGCGAGCACGTGCAGCAGGGCCAGCTCGGCGAGCAGCCGCCCCGGCCAGTCGCGCCCCCGCCCGATCACACGCGCGGCGCGCCGCAGCCCGCTCGCGAGCCCGGGGGCCTGCGCGTCGACCATCCGCGCGGCCGCACCGTGCAGCTCGTCGGCTCCCCCGCTCGCCATGCCACCGAGGCCGGTGCGGATCCGGTCGGCCAGCCATTCGCGCAGCTCCGCGGCCCCCGCCGCGACCCGCTCGGCACGCTGTTCGGCCCGCCGGGCCGCGGCCTCCGGATCGCGAGGAGGCGCACCGGCCGAGCGCCGCCCTGCCGTCTTCTCGGCCCGCCGCGCCCGCTCGGCGAGCCAGCCGCGCACCCACTCCGGCTCGGCGCCGGCGGGCGCAGCGCCCCGGGCCCAGAGCAGCAGCAGACCCAGCGCGTGCTTGCACGGGAGCTTCCGGCTCGGGCACGAGCAGCGGTACGCGGGTGCGGCAGGCTCCACGCAGACCTGGTACGGCTGGGCCCCGCTGCCGCGGCACGCACCCCAGACAGCGGAGTGGGACGACCCGAGGTCGCTCCACCGTGCGGGCGCCGCCTGCTCCCGCCCGGCCCGCGCCGCGGCTGCGTCCGGCGCGAGGGCCAGAACCCGTACGTCGTCCCACGGCATCGGGCTCAGCCTAAGCCGCCGCTCCGACAGGTCCGGGGGCGCTCGGGTCGATTCCGGGGCCCCGATCGGTGTGTCCGCCCCCGCCCTGCCGGGAACGCCGTTCGAGGCCGACTCCAGTGGCGGGCGCAACCGAGCGCTTCCCCGCTCCCGGGCCGCAGTCCGGGGTACGGTGCCGGCCGGAACCGGGCACCCGCACGAGGAGGACGTCATGGACGGACCGCGCACGCTGGCGATCGACATCGGCGGGTCCGGCTTGAAGGCCATCGTGCTGACCCCCGAGGGCGACGCCGCGTCCGAGCGGACGCGCCGGGAGACGCCGTACCCGTGCACCCCGCCCGTGCTACTGGCCGAGCTCACCGAGCTGGTGACCACCCAGCCGGAGCACGACCGGGTGTCCGTCGGGTTCCCCGGCGCGATCCGCAGCGGCCGGGTGCGGGAGGTGCCCGCGTTCTCCCGCCGCGGCCCCGGGATGCCACCGGACCCGGAGCTGGTGGCCGAGTGGACCGGCTTCGAGCTGGAGGCCGCGCTCGTCGAGCGGTTCGGCAAGCCCATCCGCGTGGCCAACGACGCCGACGTGCAGGGCTGCGCCGTCATCTCCGGCCGCGGCATGGAGCTGGTGATCACGCTGGGCACCGGGATCGGGTGCGCGGTGTTCTTCGACGGCATGCTGCTGCCGCACATGGAGCTCTCGCACGGCACCTTCGGCGGCACGTCCATCGAGGTCGCCTGTGGCGACAACGAACGCCACAAGATCGGCAAGGACAAGTGGCGCAAGCGGGTGCACGAGGCCCTCGACGCGTTCGACGCGATGGTGCTGCCCGACCACATGTACATCGGCGGTGGCAACGCGAAGCGGCTCGACCCCGACACCATCGGCCCGAACCGGACGATCGTGCCCAACATCTCAGGGCTCCTCGGCGGCATCGCCCTGTGGAGTCGGACGCAGGGGGAGCGGACGGGTGACGGCTCGCGCGTCCCGACCGCTGCCACCTCCTGAGGAGGCGGCACTATGGCCCCCGTGTCCATGACCGACATCACCAGCACCCCCGAGTGGTCAGCCGTCGCCGACCACCACGCCGCTGTCTCCGGTTGGAATCTCCGGCAGCTGTTCGCCGACGATCCCGAGCGCGCCGCCGCCCTCACCGCCACCGGCGCCGACCTCGTCCTCGACTACTCCAAGCACCGCATCACCCGCGACACGTTGTCGCTGCTCACCGCGCTCGCCCGCGCCACCGGGCTGCCCGAGCGCACCGAGGCGATGTTCGCGGGTGCGCACATCAACACCAGCGAGGACCGCGCGGTGCTGCACACCGCCCTGCGCGCCCCGGAGGCCACCGCGTTGGCCGTCGACGGCCATGACGTGCCCATCGAGGTGCACGCCGTGCTCGCCCGGATGGGCGAGTTCACCGACGCCGTGCGTTCCGGGGCCTGGACCGGGCACACCGGCGAGCGGATCCGCGCCGTCGTCAACATCGGCATCGGGGGCTCGGACCTGGGCCCGGTGATGGCCTACGAGGCGCTGCGCGCCTACGCCGACCGCTCGTTCACCATGCGGTTCGTCTCGAACATCGACCCCACCGACATCGCCGAGGCCACCCGCGACCTCGACCCGGCCACCACGCTGTTCATCGTCTCGTCCAAGACGTTCACCACGCTGGAGACGCTGACCAACGCGAAGGTGGCGCGCCGCTGGCTCCTCGAGGGCCTCGGCGGCGACGAGTCGGCCGTGGCCAAGCACTTCGTGGCCGTGTCGACGAACGCGAAGGAGGTCAGCGCGTTCGGCATCGACGAGGCCAACATGTTCGGCTTCTGGGACTGGGTCGGCGGCCGCTACTCCGTCGACTCCGCGATCGGGCTCTCGCTCATGGTCGCCATCGGCAAGGAGCAGTTCGCCGAGTTCCTCGCCGGCATGTACGCGATGGACTCGCACTTCCGCAAGGCCCCGCTCGAGGAGAACCTCCCGGTCATCCAGGGCCTGCTGAACGTCTGGTACGTCAACTTCTTCGGCACCGAGACCCACGCGGTGCTTCCCTACAGCCAGTACCTGCACCGGCTGCCCGCCTACCTGCAGCAGCTCACGATGGAGAGCAACGGCAAGTCGGTGGGAGGCGACGGCACCCCGGTCACCACGGTCACCGGGGAGATCTTCTGGGGCGAGCCGGGCACCAACGGCCAGCACGCCTTCTACCAGCTGCTGCACCAGGGCACGCGACTCGTTCCGGCCGACTTCATCGGGTTCGCCGAGCCGAACCACGTGACCGACGTGGATGGGGAGGGCGACATGCACGACCTGTTCATGTCCAACCTGTTCGCCCAGACCCAGGCGCTCGCGTTCGGCAAGACCGCCGAGGAGATCGCCGCCGAGGGCACACCCGCCGACGTCGTGCCGCACAAGGTGATGCCGGGAAACCGGCCGACGTCCACGATCCTCGCCCGGAAGCTGACCCCCTCCACGCTCGGCCAGCTCATCGCGTTCTACGAGCACGTCACATTCGTCGAGGGCACGATCTGGGGCATCGACTCGTTCGATCAGTGGGGTGTGGAGCTGGGCAAGGTGCTCGCCAAGCAGCTCGCCCCGGTGCTGGTCGCGGACAAGGCCGACACCGCGGGGCTCGACGCCTCCACCGCGGCGCTGGTGCGCCGCTACCGGGAGATGCGAGGACGCCCTGCCTGACCGGCAGGGCCTGACCACGAGGACGGGATGGCTCCACCGATCGGCCCCGACAAGGACCGCCCCGCCGGGCTGAACGAGCCCGCGCGGATCCCGTCCCCGCGCACCGGCCTCGGCGTCGTCGTCGCCGTCCTCCTCGGGCTCGCGGCGCTCGCCGGGCTCTGGGCCGCGTTCACCGGCGTCGGCCCGGCCCGGCTCGACGCCGCGGTGCTCGACGGATCGGTCGAGGCCCGCACCGACGTGCTCACCGCGGCGGCCGTCGCCGTCACCCACCTCGGCAGCACCGCCGCCATGGCCGTGCTCGCCGTCGCGGCCGGCGTCCGGCTGTGGCTCACCGACCGGCGCGCCGACGCCGTGCTCGTCGTCGGCGCGATGAGCGGGGCCCAGCTCGTCTTCCGGGGCCTGAAGGAACTGCTGGACCGCCCCCGCCCCCCGGAGGACGGGCACCTGGTGCACGCGGCGAGCGAGTCGCTGCCGTCCGGGCACGCCACCACCGCGATCGTCGTGATCGGCACGCTCGTCGTGCTCGCCTGGCACGGGCGCACACCCGCCGTCCGCACCGCACTGGTGGCCGCCGCCGCGCTGTGGGTGGGTGCCGTCGGCCTCACCCGCATCTACCTGGGTGTGCACTGGTTCAGCGACGTCATCGCCGGCTGGCTCGTCGGTGGCGCATGGCTCGCCGTGTGTGTGGCCGCCTGGACCTGGTGGCGCGCCCGCGTAACTCTGCCCGCCCCCTGAGCGAGAGCACTACGAGGCCGCGCGGAGAGTCGTGCCTGGACGGAGGCGACTCCGAGACCGATCAGCGGCCCGGCAGGTGGTGGTCCTGATGGCCAAGCTGTGGCTCGACATGCTGGGCATCCTCGTCGTGTGCACCCTCGTGTTCGTGCTGGTCGCGGTCTGCGAACGCGAAGGACACTGACCGCCCGGGCCGGCCGCCCGGCCACTCGGGAGGCCTTCAGGAGCCGGTGGCGCTGGGCAGCAGCGCCGGGCACCCGGACGTCACGTGCGCCGGGTCGTACTCGAAGTGCCACGGCTCGTTCTCGTAGCGGCGACACCACCCCAGCGCGCCGCCGTTGCGTTCCACCCAGCCCGCAGAGGCGAGCGGCTGGATGTCCACCGCGATACCGACGACGTGCATCGACTCGTCGGGCTGCAGCACGTACCTGCTGGCCTGCTCCGCACTGCCGAACTGCTGCACGGCGTCGGCGAACTGCCGGGCCTGCTGCTCCCGGCTCCGCTTGCCGTCGTTCAGGCACAGCTGGACGCCGTCGGCGCCCGCCGCGGCCCGCAGCCGCTGCCAGGCGGCGAGCGTGTCGGGAGGCAGGCGATCGGGTGGCTCGTCCACGTAGCGGGCGTCGAGGGGGCAGACCGGACCGGTCTCCGCCCCGGGCATCTCCTCGACTATCGCCACCGGTCGCCCGACGACCCGGTCCCACACGAGCACCACCTGGCCGGTTGCGCCCAGCCCCACCAGCGAGACGGACGCCCCGAACACGGCCGCCACCAGCATGCCGATCACCGCGCTCCGGGTTCTGGTTGCGCGCGCGGTGGGCACCGCTTCGAAGGTACCCATCCGACGCGCGTACCCCCGTACATCGTGATCTTGGTCGCGCGAGCGGCCGTGATCCGCGGTATCGGGTGCCTATCGTCGCCGCGACCGTAGGCACCCGATACCCGCGATCATCCGAGTTCCCGTGCCACCACCGCTGCCGCTTCCGCGAGCAGGGCGTTGTCGCGCGTCGCGTTCTCGGTGGCCCGGGACGTCAGCACCGCGAGCGCGATCGGGGCCGCGTCGGGCGGCCACACGATCGCAACGTCGTTCGCGGTGCCGTAGCTCCCCGTCCCGGTCTTGTCGCCCACCCGCCAGCCCGCGGGCAGGCCGGCGCGGATGCGCTGGTCGCCCGTGGTGTTGCGGACCAGCCACTCGGTGAACAGGGTGCGGTCGGCCGGATCGAGGTGGTCGTCGAACACCAGGGCCCGGAAGCTCCCGGCGATCGCGCGTGGGGTCGTGGTGTCGCGCTCGTCGCCGGGGACAGCGGTGTTCAGCTCCGGCTCGGTGCGGTCGAGCCGCGTGACCTCGTCGCCCAGCGAGCGGGCGAACGCGGTGATCCCGGCCGGACCACCGGCGTCGGCGAGCAGCAGGTTGCCGGCGGCGTTGTCGCTGTAGCGGACGGCGGCGTCGCAGAGCTCGCGGACCGTCATGCCCTCGGCGACGTGCTGGACCGCGATGGGCGATGGATCGATGAGGTCGGACTCGCCGTAGTGCACGCGCTTGTCGAGGTACTCGGGCGGGGTGCGCTGGAGCACCGCGGCCGCGGCGAGCGCCTTGAACACCGAGCACATCGCGAACCGTTCGTCGGCGCGGTACGCCAGCTCCCGCCCGGTGCCGGTGTCCAGCGCGTAGACGCCCAGGCGGGCGTCGAAGCGCTGTTCCAGCTCGGGTAGCCGGTCCGTGCGTACCGGAGCGGGAGTGCTCGGCGCGACGGGTGGTGCGGGTGGTGTGGCCGCCGGGGCACCGCACCCGGCCAGCGGCAGCAGGAGCGCCGCAGCCAGCACGGAGCGACGGCGCAGGGTTCTTTCGATCACGGGCGACAGGCAAGCAACGGCCCGGCGATAGCGCAAATATGGCGACACGCCGATCCCGATATGGAACGACTATCGCCGCTGCTACGGTCGCCCCCGTGGATCTCCTCCGGCACCTGGAGTTCTTCGTCGCGATCGCCGAGGAGGAGCACTTCGGGCACGCGGCGGCCCGGCTCGGGATCGCGCAGCCCCCGCTGTCGCAGGGGTTGCAGCGGCTGGAACGGGCGCTCGGCGTGGTCCTGGTCGACCGGAGCTCCCGCGGGGCCCGGCTCAACGCCGCAGGCCGCGATCTCCTCCCCCGCGCCCGCGACCTGCTGGAGGGCGCGGAGGACCTGCGCCGCGCCGCGACCGCCCACGGTGCCGCGCCGGTCCGGATCGGTGCGGTGCCCCAGCTCCCGATCCGCACGGTCGCCGCGATCGCCACCGCGTGCAGCGACCCACCGGAGGTCGTGACCGCTTCGTCGACGGAGCTGCTCGACGCGCTCTCGGCCGGCCGGCTCGACCTCGCGGTCGTCGTGCACCCGGCGCTCCTGGGCACTCTGCAGAGCGGCCCCGTCCACCGGCTCCCCACCGCGCTGCTCCTCCCGGGCGACCACCCGGCGGCCGTGGCCCCCGGCCCCGTGGTCCTGCGGTCGCTCCGCGGGCTCCCGCTCGCCGCTCCCCCGCGCGCCCACGGATCGGCAGCGCACGACCTCCTGCTCGACACCCTCGAACAGCGCGGGCTCGTCACCACCACCGTGAGCGCGCCGGACGATCGCGCCGCGCTGGTGCTCGTCGCCACCGGCCGGGCGTTCGCGCTCACCGCCGACCCGGACCTCGGCGCACCCGGCGCCGTCCGGCGCACCGTCGCCGGCGAGCCCCTTCCGCTGCGCCTGCGCGTGGCGTGGCGTGGCGCGGGCCCCGACCCGGCCGTCCGGGACGCGGTGCTGGACGCGCTCGACCGCGAGCAGGTGCCGTGACCGAGCTGGAGAAGGAGATCCGCCGCACGTTCGCCGACGCCGGCGTCCACGGCCGGCTGCACGCCGTGCCCCTCGGCGGCCCGGCCCGCGAGGTCGGGGTGGACCCGGACGAGCCCGCGGTGATGGCGTCGGTCTACAAGCTGCCGCTGCTCGTCGCGTTCTGCCGCCGCGTCGACGCCGGCGACCTCGACCCGCGGGAGCAGATCACCATCGACCCCGCCGGGCGCACCACGGGCCCCACCGGCCTGTCCGTCATGCGCGACCCCGTGACGATGTCGTGGCGCGACCTCGCCTGCTCCATGATCGCGGTCTCGGACAACGCCGCGGCCGACGTCCTGCTGCGGCGCGTCGGCCTCCCGCACGTGAACGAGACGCTGGCCGATCTGGGTCTGGAGCGCACGCGGGTGCTCGGCGGCACCGCCGACCTGTACCGCGGCCTGGTGGCCGACACGGCCGCGGCCGACACCGACGCCGCCTTCCGGACGCTCACCAGCAACGACGCCGCCGCGACCGTCCGCGCGTACGACGCCGTGCTCGCCAGCGCCACCACCCCGCGCGACATGACCCGGCTGCTCGCCGCCATCTGGTCCGACCACGCGGCCTCGCCGCAGCAGTGCCGGTTCGCCCGCGAGCTCCTCGGTGCGCAGGCCTGGCAGCACCGGCTGCGCTCGGGCTTCCCCCCGGTCGGGGTGCGGGTGGCCGGCAAGACCGGCACGCTCGCGGCCGTGCGCAACGAGGTCGGCGTGGTGCAGTTCGACGGAGAGCGCCCGGTCGCGGTCGCCGTATTCGCCCGCGCCGCCCGTGCGGAGGAGGTGCTGCCGCGAGCCGACGCGGTGATCGGCCAAGCAGCCCGCCTCGCGGTGACGGACCTGCGCTCCGGCCGCCTCTGAGCTTGATCTTTAACCTGTGCGCTGTTCTAGTCCGGTTATGGTTCGGTCGCGTTTGACCGTTTTCCCGACGTCGTGGCTGGTCGCGGGCTGGCGGTTGCGGGTGCCGGGCGGGCGGCCTGGTCCGGGGCGGGTGGGTTTGGGTGCGCTGGCCGGGAGGACGGTCCGCGCGCGGATGTTCCGAAAGCCGCGGCGGACCCGGGTGGGGGTGAGCCGCCCTGGCCGGGCTGGGCGTTCCCAGGGTCGGCGTAGGTCGGCGGCCAGCGGGCGGGCCAGGCGCAGTTGGGTGTGCGCGGCGATCACGAGCCAAGTCCAGCGGTCGGCCGCGTCGGCGGTACGCAGCTTCGGGCGGGTCCAGCCGAGGGTCTGCTTGAGCAGGCGGAAGGTGTGTTCCAGGTCGAAGCGGCGCAGGAACGCCTGCCACCAGCGGTCCACGTCGGCCGGGGTGGCGCCGGTGGCGGAGGTCCACAACCGCAGCGGCTTCGGGTCGCGGTCCCCGGGCAGGTGCTGGACCTGCAGTCGGATCAGGGTGCCTTCGATGATCGGCAGCTCGCCGGTGTGGTCGATCCAGCAGGTGCGTCGGGTCAACCGGGGGTGGCCCCGGTCCCAGCTGGTCGCGACCGCGGTGCCGTAGCGGGTGGTCTCGGTCGTGGTGGTGTGCGCCGGTGCGGGCCAGGTAGCGGGCCGGTTCAGGGCGATCTCCGGGCCGTGGCGGGGTGGGCGCCCGGTCGCGCAGGGCAGCCGCGGCGGGCGCGGGAGCCGCAGGACCCGGTCCGAGCGGATCCGCCCGACCAGCTCCACGGGCAGGTCGACCAGCAGGTAGGCGAGGCGGGTGATGTCGTAGCCGGTGCCAGCGACGATCACGATGTCCGGGTCACCGGGGCACCAGTGCCCGGCGGCGATCAGCTGATCGATCACCGCGCGCAGCTGCTCGGCGGTCACCGCGGTCGCATCGTCGGCCGGGCCCAGGCGGACCGCATCCAGCAGCGCCGTCCACGAGGGTCCGACCGGTCTCCAGGGCGGCGACGAACGAGTACGGCCAGCCCGGGATCAGCTGCGCGTTGCCCTTCCCACGGCCGTAGACGTGGCAGAACAGCCGTTCCGGGCTGGTCGCAGCGTCCGGGCGCAGCCACGGGCTGACATCCACCCCGAGCACGATCCGCCCGTCGGCGGCCCGCGGTAGCGGCAACGACGCCAGGCTGCGGCGCAGCCGCTCGGGTTCGACCCGACCCTGGTTCAGCGCGTCATACATCGCGCCGTGCCCGCGCCGGTGCTCGGCCACCAGGGTCAGCTCGACCAGCGAGGTCACCGGCCCGTCGGCGCACAACACCGCGTCGGTCAGTTCGAACAACGCATCCGAGCGCGCGGTCAGCGACGCGTAGAAGACCTGCCGGAACCGGGACAGCTCCCCCAGCGCCGAGGCGTGAGTATGATCGTGCAGACTATCCACCGCAGCCCTTGTGTTGATCTTCCCCGAGGGCGCCGGCGACGATGAATCGCTTGCGGCCGTTGACCTTCTTCCCCGCGTTGTGGCCACGCGTGTCGCAGCCGACGGTGTCGGCGCCCTGCACGCTCTGGGAGTCGATCAACTCGGCGCTCGGCTCGGGCTTGCAGCCTCACCACAGGTTGATCTTTTCGGCGCGCTCATAGAGACAGATTCGGCAGCGGCGCGGTCAGCCGAAGAAGCTGGCCTCAAGCCGATCCGTACCCCATGATGATGTCTGTGCGTCGCTTCTGGCGCGCGGCGGCGGGTGGGCCGGTGCCCGCCGATCCGGAACTCCGGCGTGCGGCTTGGCGCCTGGCCGCCCATCGCCTCGACGAAATGACCCATTACCGCGGCCTCGTGCTGATCGGCGGCGCGTTGTTCGTCGCGCTCTGGGTGACAGTGGCGGTGGTCACGTCAGCCTGGCAGTTCTGGTTCGTGGCGGCGTCCCTCACTCTTTCAATTGTCGGCCATTTTGCGTCGCTTCGGCGTACACGGCGGCGGGTTGAGCTGCTCGCGGGCCCGCACTGTCGGTCGACCACACCTTCGCTCGAATGACTGAGCAGGTGTAGTCTCCTGAACCCGCCTGAATGAGCCGGCCGTGTCACCTTCGAAGATGGTAGCCAGCGCTACATTGCATTTCCTGGCTACAGCTTCGCGGCGGCGCCGGGGAACTCCCAACGGTTTGAGTCGGAGAATGCTGCCTTATACCACGGCTACTCGATCAAGGAAGACAAGAAGCGCATCGTCGGCGTCGAAGCCATCGAAATTCAGAATCCCCGCAAGAAGACCTGATATTACACGGCCAAGTACGCGAGGTCGCGCCGACAACGGCCGGAATTCACGCAGGTCAGCACCCCAACTGGCGAGGGTGAAGGCTCGCCCTTCCGGAAGCCGGGATCGAGGCTTCCCCTCTGCCTACCTGGGTGAACGCGTCGACGAAGACGAACCGCACCGCGGTAGCGAGGTAGGTGGCGAGCAGGGCGGTCTTGGCGCCGTCGCGGTCCTGGCGCCCAGCGGAGCAGACCATCATCATGAGCAGCAACCCGAGGGGGTCGGTGACGATGGACCGCTTCCTGCCGTTGATCTTCTTGCCGGCGTCGTAGCCGCGGGAGTCCCGGCCGACGGTATCGGCGCCCTTCACGCTCTGGGAGTCGATCAACCCGGCGCTGGGCTGCGGGTTGCGTCCTTCCTGCACGCGGACCTGCTCGCGCACCACGGGCAAGATCTTCTCCGTGGTCTTGGCCCGCTCCCACCGGCCGAAGTACCAGTAGACGGTCTGCCAGGGCGGGAAGTCGGCCGGCAGCTGACGCCACGAGCAGCCCGTCCGGACCACATACAAGATCGCATCCACGATGGCACGTCGCGGATGCTTCTCCGGCCGACCGCCCACCTTGATCGGCGGCAGCCGGGGCTCGATCAGCTCCCACTGCCGGTCAGTCCGAGGGGCAGCAATGTCGCCGAGCCGTCGACCCCACCATGATCACCGGAAGATCGACAGTCACGCAGGCGCGCGGCAACTTCTCACACACGCTCTGCGGCCGGCCCGGAAGACGAGCGCGCACCGATTCAGAGAAACCGCTGAATCAGTGCGCGCCCGAACCCGACTCAGCCGCGCTGGCAGCTAACGGTGATGGTGAGGGTCTCGGTCTGCTCGGCGAATTCGGGAACCACGTAGATCCCGGTCCCGTCGGTCCGCGGGTAGGAACCGCGCACCAGTTCCCGCTTGTTCACCTTCCAGTCGGTCATCTGGTCGCTACGCCAGCACTTGACCTCTACCCCGTCGTCCTCCATCTCCGGCAGGACCCTCGCATCGCCATCGATGTAGGCGAGCTGCCAGGAGTCGGTGACCTCGTACGTCACCGGCCCGGCAGCGGCTACCCCGACCAGTCCGACAAAAGATGCCGCAACAACGGCAAGAACAGCGAACGCACGTCGCATGTCAGATCCCCCCGATACGAATGCACACGTCCATGATGACGCGTACATCTGGATCATCGACGACCCGGGCACCTCCGTTACCCCGCGAATCCCACGATTGGCGAAATCGATACCCGCGGGTCACCCTCCGGAACGGAGAGTGACGATGTGCCCGCTCTCCAGCGCCACCAGGACCGTGCGGTCGGGGCGGACCGCCACCCCGTGCGGCTCGGATCCCGCACCCAGATCGTGCACCTCGGTGACGGTGCCACGCTCGTCGAGGTGGGCGAGAGCGCTCGCGGCCCACAGCGTGACCCAACACCCGCCGGCACCGTCCGGTGCGACGGCGTGCGGGCGCGCGGCGCGGTCGGGCAGGTCGAACTCCTGCAGCGGCTCGCCCGGGACGAGCCGCTCGACCCGACCGGCGCCGATCTCGGCGAACCAGAGCGCGTTCCCGTCACTCGCGATCCCGACGGGGCCGCAGTCCGGGTCGGGCAGCTCGTGGAGGGTGATCGCGCCGTCGGTGTCGATCCGCCCCAGGGCCGCGCCGCGGTTGAGAGTGAACCACAGCGCCCCGTCCGGACGGACCGTGATCATCGCGGGCATGCTGTTGTCGCCGGGCACCGGTGTGAGCGTGACCGACCCGTCCGGGTCGAGCCGGCCGACGGCGTCGGCCTCGATCGCGGTGAACCAGACCGCACCGTCGGGCCCGATCACGATTCCGTACGGCGCGGTGTCCACCGGGAAGCTGCGCCGGGTGCCGTCGACGGCGATGCGGTCGATGCGGCGGTCGCCGCCGCGCGTGACCCACACGGACCCGTCCGGCGCGAGCGCCAGGAGGGAGGGTCGGGCAGCCGGGTTGCCCAGGTCGTACAGCTCCGGCGGGCCGCCGGGCGGCACGCGGGCGACCTGGCCGGCATGGACCAGCGCGGTCCAGACGATGCCGCCGGCGTCGACGGCGACGGCGTACGGGCCCGTGCCGGATTCGCCGACGCCGGTACGACCCGGGCCACGGTGTACCGGCGGTGGCGCGACGTCGGCGGACTGCTCGCCGACGCCCTCGTCGCGGGCCGCGAGGACGGCTGGCAGCCGCCCGACCTCGGCTCGCTGGCCTACGACCTCACGACCCTGAACCGGGACGTCGTCGAGCACGTGGCCGGGGAGCAGTCGCTGAGCCGGGCGTTGATCGTCGCGTCGTACCGCTGGGCCGCGGCGGCCGCGGCCCTGCGGGACTTCCTCGACGACAGGTACCGGCGGTGCGAAGTGGTGGTCGACCGGGCCGTGGCCCGCGGCGAGGCCCCCGCCGGCACCGACGCCCGGAGGCTCCTCGTCGCCGCAACCGCCCCGCTCTACCACGAGATCCTGCTGCTCCGCGGCGACGTGGACGATGCACTCGCGGTGCGCTGCGCCGTCGACGCGGCCCGGGCAGCCGCCGCCGGGGTCTACGGCAGGTGACAGGTCTAGACGCCCAGCCAGGTGAGCACCGCCATCACCCGGCGGTGGTCATCCCCCGAGGGCGGGAGGCCGAGCTTGGTGAAGATCGATGAGATGTGCTTCTCCACCGCGCCCTGGCTGATCACCAGGGCGCGGCCGATCGCGGTGTTGGTGCGGCCCTCCGCCATGAGCCCCATCACCTCGCGCTCCCGCGGGGAGAGCTCGGCGAGCGGGTCGCGGCGGCGCCGGTGTGCGAACAGCGCCGAGACGACCTCCGGGTCGAGCACGGTGCCGCCGTCGACCACCCGCTGCAGCGCGTCGGACAGGTCGGCGAGCTTGGAGACCCGGTCCTTCAGCAGGTAGCCGACGCCACCGCCAGCGGTGAGCAGGTCCGAGGCGTAGGACTCCTCGACGTACTGCGAGAGCACCAGGATCGCCGTGCCGGGCACGGTGCGGCGGACCTCCAGCGCGGCGCGCAGGCCCTCGTCGGTGAAACTCGGGGGCATCCGGACGTCGACCACGGCGACGTCCGGCTTGTGCTCCTGCACGGCCGCCACCAGCGCTTCGCCGTCGCCGACGGCAGCGACGACGCTGGCCCCGGCCTCGTCGAGGAGGCGGACGAGCCCCTCCCGGAGCAGGAGCGAATCCTCCGCCAACACGACGCGCATTCAGCGATCATCCCCCACGCCGCGCAGCGGGATCTCGGCGGTCAGCACGGTGGGGCCGCCGGGCGGGCTCACCACGTCGAGCACGCCCTCCACGGTGGCCAGCCGGTCGGCGAGCCCGGCCAGACCGTGGCCCTTGCCGAGGTGGGCCCCGCCGCGGCCGTCGTCGCGCACCTGCACCAGCACGCGGTCGGCGTCGGCGGTGACCACCACCGTGCAGAGGGCCGCGTTGGCGTGCTTCGCGACGTTCGTGAGCGCCTCGGTGACCACGAAGTACGCGGTGTTCTCGACGGCGGCGGCGAGCCGCTGGCCGTGCGGCAGGGCGACGTCGAGGGAGACCTCCACCGGGCAGCGCGCGGCGGCGGCCGCGAGTGCGGGGCCGAGGCCGCGGTCGGCGAGGATCGGCGGGGCGATGCCGCGGGACAGGGCACGGAGCTCGTCGAGGGCCTCCCGGCTCTGCTCCAACGCCTCCGCCACGAGCGGGCGCGCCTTGTCCGGGTTGTCGTCGAGCCGGCGGGCCACGGCCTCGAGGTCCATGTTGAGCCGGACCAGCCGCTGCTGCGGGCCGTCGTGGATGTCCCGCTCGAGCCGCCGCAGGGTCTGCGCCTCGGCCTGCACGGCGGCCCGCCTGCTGGACTCCAGCTGGACGGCCCGGGCGCGCAGTGCGGCGGTCTGGTTGGTGAGCAGGCCGCGCGCCAACCCGGCCCGGGTGGCGACGAGACCCCGGATGACCAGCGGCGCCGTGGCCACCATGATCAGCCCGAGCACGGTGTTGAGCGCGATCTCCCCGAACAGCGAGTCCTGGCCGAAGAGCAGCCAGTACAGGCCGCCGCCGTCGTCGGCGTCGCGCGGGATCGCCCACTGCCAGGCGAACGAGAGCACCGAGCCGAGCCCTCCGACCGTCCAGGTCACGGCGATGATGAACATCGCGAGCCGCACCGGGAACGCGACCACGGCGTGCAGCAGGTCGCGCCAGGACTGCGGGTCGGCGATCATGCTGAACAGCCGGCCGATGCCTTTTCCGCGCGTCTCCCGGTAGTGGTGCGGCGGCAGCGCGCGGCCCGTGGCCCACTCGGCACCCCGCCGCTCCACGGTCGCCAGCCCGCGCGAGGCGCGCAGCGTGACCGCGAGGATCGGCAGCCCGAGCCACACCACGAGCGTGCCGACCCCGGCGGCGAAGCCCACCACCGCGATCACGAACGCGACGATGCACAGCGGCAGGCCACCCAGCAGGTAGCCGTAACCCCGCCAGAACCGCTGGGGCGCGGTGAGGGGCCCGGTGATCGCCGGGACGGGCACGTATTCGGTCATGCCGCCACTCTCGTCCCCCCTCGCGACGTCACCCAGCCGGTGCGCCTCCGCGCTGAGGGTAGGGCCAACCCGAACCCGGCCGTGCATAGGCTGATCAGCATGGACAGGCAGACGTGGCAGGCGGTCGACGACTACTTCACCGGGCAGCTGTCCGGCCCGGATCCGGTGCTCGATGCGGTGTACGAGGCCAACGCCCTCGCCGGGCTGCCCCCGATCGACGTCAGCCCGGCGCAGGGGAAGCTGCTGCACCTGCTCGCCCGCACGGTCGGCGCCCGCCGGATCCTCGAGATCGGCACGTTGGGCGGCTACTCGACGATCTGGCTCGCCCGGGCCCTCCCCACCGACGGGGAGCTCGTGACCTGCGAGATCAGCCCGGCCCACGCCGAGGTGGCCCGCGCGAACCTCGCCCGCGCCGGGCTCGACGGTCGGGTCGACGTGCGCGTCGGGCCCGCGCTCGACACCCTCCCCACCCTCGACGGCCCGTTCGACCTGGCTTTCATCGACGCCGACAAGCGGTCCAACGCCGAGTACTTCCAGCACGCGCTCCGCCTCTCCCGGCCCGGCACGATGATCATCGTGGACAACGTCGTGCGCGGCGGCCGGGTGGCGGACACCGGCAGCGACGACCCGGATACCCGCGGGACCCGGGCGGTCACCGAAGCGATCGCGCGGGAGTCGCGGGTCGATGCCACCGCCATCCAGACCGTGGGCAGCAAGGGCTACGACGGCTTCCTCCTCGCCCTCGTGCGCTAGCTCCCCTCCCCGAGCAGCACGGCAGGGTGGTGCCGACAACGCCGGTGTGCGACTCAGATCGATCATCCGCCGGTGATCATTCCAAGATCGAACTCACGGCCGTGGATTCATCCCCCTCCGCCCGCGTACCGGCGGTAGCGTCGCCGCCATGGATCCGTCTGACCTCGCCGACGTCCTGTCCGCGGTTCGCGATTTCGTCCGCAAGGAGGTCGTGCCGATCGAGGAGCAGATCGACGCCGAGGACGCGATCCCGGAGCGCGTGATCGCCACCTGCAAGGACATGGGTCTCTACGGGTTCGCGATCCCGCACGAGTACGGCGGGCTCGGCCTGAACCTCACGGAGGAGGCGCAGCTCGCGTTCGAGCTGGGCTGGACCACGCCGGCGTTGCGGTCGCTCTTCGGCACCAACAACGGCATCGCCGGGCAGGTGCTTCTGGTCGGCGGCACCGAGGCCCAGAAGACGGAGTGGCTGCCGCGGCTGGCGTCGGGCGAGGTGACGGCTTCGTTCGGGCTCACCGAGGCCGACGCGGGATCCGACCCCTCGGGGCTCGCGACCACCGCCCGTCGCGACGGCTCGGACTGGGTGCTCAACGGGTCGAAGCGCTACATCACGAACGCCCCGGTGGCCGAGGTGATCATGGTGTTCGCCCGCTCCAACCCGGACGCGGCCGGCAACCGGGGCATCTCCACGTTCCTCGTGCCGGCCGGCACGAAGGGCCTCTCGATCGGGCCGAAGGACCACAAGATGGGCCAGTTCGGCGCCTGGACCGCCGACGTCCACCTCGACGACGTGCGGGTGCCGGGCGAGGCGCTGGTCGGCGGTGCCGACGGCGTGGACCGGGGTTTCCAGACCGCGGCGAGGTGCCTCGCCCACGGCCGCGCACACATCGCGGCGCTGTGCGTCGGGATGGCGGCACGGCTGGTGCACGAGTCGGTGGAGTTCGCCCGCACCCGCGAGCAGGGCGGGCGGCCGATCGCGTCGTTCCAGCTGGTGCAGGGCCTGATCGCCGACTCCGTGACCGACCACATGGCCGGTCGCTCCCTCGTGCTCGACGTCGCGCGGGCCTACGACGCCGGCACCGACAAGGTGCAGGGCCCGTCGGTGGCCAAGTACTTCGCGAGCGAGATGGTGGGCCGGGTCGCCGACCGCGCGGTGCAGGTGCACGGGGGCGCGGGGTACATCCGGGGCGTCGCGGTCGAGCGGTTCTACCGGGACGCGCGGCTGTTCCGGATCTACGAGGGTACGAGCCAGATCCAGCAGGTGATCATCGCCCGGCAGGCGCTGGGGGACGCCGCTCGCGGCTGAGCGGCCCTTGCCGCGGTCCCGCACGACCTGGCCGTGTTGCGGCGCCCGCGGCGCGGGCACCGACCTGCCGGCGAACGCCTGACGCACGTCAGGCGCCCGCGGCGCGGTCGGATCAGTGCTCGGCGGGACGGATGTGGTACTCGAAGACCAGCCCGCCGATGGCGATCAGCAGCAGCACGCCGCCGATCACCAGCAGCCACACCTGCCACAGGGCGAGCGCGATGCCGCAGAGCGCGGCGCACGCGGCCACCCCGATGGGCCAGTAGCTGCCCGGGGAGAAGAAGCCCACGTCGCCGGCGCCGTCGGACACCTCGGCCTCCGGGTTGTCCTCCGGGCGCTCCTCGAGACGCCGGGAGACGAACCAGAAGTACGTCCAGATGATCAGCGAGAGGCCACCGGTCAGGAACAGTGCCGCAATGCCGACGGGCTCGTGGGAGAGCACGGCGTAGACGATCGCCGCGAGGAAGAAGAACGCGGTGATGATTCCGAAGATGCGGGATTCGACCTTCATGGCGTGGCTCAGCTCCCCGACGTGACCGGCTGCGACGCGGAGCGCTGCGTGCGGTCGGTGTTGAACGGGTAGGTGGTGTAGGCCTCGGGCGTGCACAGCTGCCCGCACCCGAGCCGCTGCAGCGCCTCACCCGCGGTGTACGGCGCGGCGGTGTCCGGGTTGACCTGCTGCCGCAGACCGAGCCACTGGTCGAACAGCGCGGGTGAGATGGCCCTGACCTCGAAGTTCATCATCGAGTGGTAGGTGCCGCAGAGCTCGGCGCACCGGCCGACGAACGCGCCTTCGCGGTCGATCGAGTCGATCTGCCAGACGTTGTCCTGGTCGTTGACCTCGGGCATCGGGAAGACGTCGCGCTTGAACAGGAACTCCGGCACGAAGAAGCTGTGGATCACGTCGTTGGACGCCTGCGTGAACTCGATGCGCCGCTCGGTGGGCAGCACGAGCAGCGGGATCGTGTCGCTGCTCCCGAGCGTGCTCACCGGCTTCCCGTCAGGGGTCGGGGCGTCCGGGTACTCGAACTCCCAGTTCCACTGGAACGCCGTGACGTCCACTCGCAGATCGGGATCCGGCGCGTCGGTGTCGACGTAGTTCTGCACGTTGACGGTGAACGCGAACAGCACCGCCACGATGATCGTCGGGATCACGGTGAAGGTGATCTCGAGCGGCAGGTTGTACTGCGTCTGGCGCGGCACGCTGTCGTCGCCCTTGCGCTTGCGGTGGAACGCGACCGCCCAGAACATCGCGCCCCACGTGATCGCACCGACGACGAGCGCCGCGACCGCCGACCACGTCCACAGCTCGCGCATCGCCTCGGCCTGCGGCGTGACGCCCACCGGCCACCCGAAGCGCAGGACCTCCTCCACCGAGCAACCGGTCGTGAGGGGCACGACCAGCAGCGCCAGCCCGGCCAACTGGACCGCGCGCCTCGTCGAACCCCGCCTCGTCGATGAGCGGCGGTCTCCCCCACGCTGTGCTCGGCCCACTGCCCGCCGCCCTCCTGACCCGTCGCCTGAATCGTCCCGGCCCGACTTCGACCTCGCGTAGAGACTAGCCGAGCAGGTCACCGGAGACCGGCCCGGGTGGGGGCGGAATCCGGTGGCGCCCACGGCCGTCACGTGCCGGGATGTACACCGTGGTCGAAATCGCCGGCACCCTCTCGCTCGACACCGTCGCACCCGACGACGAGCAGGCTCTGCGTGACTGGTTCGCGCTGCTCGCGGCGGCACAGGCGCACGACGTGCCCGCCGACCCGCCGCCGTGCCAGGTGGAGCACCGCGCCCGGCTGGCGGTGCCCGACCCCGGATACGCCGAGACGGTGTGGCTCGCGAGGGCGGGCGCCGAGACCGTCGGGGTGGCCGTGCTCGCGCTGCCCACGCTCGACAATCCGGACGGCGCGCTCGGCGAGCTCGTCGTGGCCCCGCGGCACCGCAGGCGCGGCGTCGGGCGCCGGCTGCTGCGGCAGCTCACCGACGCCGCCCGCGCCGCGGGCCGGACGCGCTTGATCATCGAAGCGCGGGAGCCGCTGGACGAACCGGGGCCGGCGCCCGCGTTCCTCACCGCGGCCGGGGCGCGCAAGGCCCTCGCCGACCAGCGCAGGCGACTCCCGCTGCCCCCGGCAGACCCGGCACTGCTCGCGGTGCTCGGCGCGAAGGCCGCCGTGGCCGCCGCCGGGTACGACCTCGTCCAGTGGACCGGAGCCACGCCGCCGGAGTGGCTCGACGACCTCGCCGTGCTGACCGCCCGGATGTCGACCGACGCCCCGCGGGACGACCTGCACTGGGACGCCGAGCACTTCGACGCCGACCGGCTCAGGGCGCTCGACGCCTCCCGCGCGGCCCGCGGTGCCCGGCGCACGGTCACCGCGGCGCGGGCACCCGACGGCCGGCTCGTCGCGTACACGGACATCTTCCGGTCCGCGTCGGTGGCCTGGTACGCCAACCAGGGCGACACGATCGTGGCGCCCGAGCACCGCGGCCACCGCCTGGGCATGCTGGTGAAGCTGGCCAACCTGGACCGCGTGCGCCGCGACTGCCCGGGGCTGAGGGTGATCGACACCTACAACGCGGACTCGAACCCGTGGATGGTGTCGATCAACGAATCGATGGGCTACCGCCCGTACGACCGCCTGGGCGAGTGGGAGCTGGACCTCTGACCAGCTCTCAGCCCGGCAGCACCGGCTCGATCGCCGTGGCCGCGTCCGGGCCGTAGGCGTCGCGCAGGCGCGCCAGCGCAGTGCTGCGGTCCCAGGTCCACTCCTGCGGGCCGTCGGTCTCCAGGACCTGCACCGCGATCAGCGAGCCCAGCTGCGCGGCGCGCTCCAGCGACAGGCCGCCCGACACGGCCGCGAGGAAGCCGGCGCGGAACGCGTCGCCCACCCCCGTGGGGTCGACCTTGCCGGTCTCGGGCACGACGCCGACCTTCAGCGTCTGCTCGCCGTGGATCTCCACGCCGTTCTCGCCGTGGGTGGTGATCCGGATCTCCACCTCGTCGGCGACCTGCGCCTCGGTCCAGCCGGTCTTCTTGAGCAGCAGCTCCCACTCGTAGTCGTTGGTGAGCAGGTAGCGGGCGCCCTGCACGAGCCGCCGGATCTCCGGGCCGTCCATCCGGGCGAGCTGCTGGGACGGGTCGGCCGCGAACGGGATGCCCAGCTCACGGGCCTCGTCGGTGTGGCGCAGCATCGCGTCGGGGTCGTTGGCGCCGACCAGCACGAGCTCGATCCGGTCGGCGAGCGGGGCCAGGGAGATCTCCCGGGAGCGGGCCATCGCGCCGGTGTAGAACGACGCGATCTGACGCATGTCCTCGTCGGTGGTGCAGACGAAGCGCCCGGTGTTGACGTCCGGGCAGACGAGCACGGCGGAGCAGTCCACGCCGTTGGCCTCCAGCCGGGCCCGGTACTCACCGAAGTCCGCCCCGACCGCCCCCACCAGGAGCGGCGAGCGACCGAGCACACCCAGCGCGAAGGCGATGTTGCCGGCCACTCCGCCGGGCCGGATCACCATGTCGTCGACCAGGAAGCTGAGCGAGAGCCGGTCGAGCTGCTCGAGGACGACCTGGTCGGCGAACCGACCCGGAAAATGCATCAGCTGGTCGGTGGCGATGGACCCGGTCACGGCGATAGGCACGGGGAGTCACCCTACAGACGCGACGGACCCCGGCCGAGGGTCCGGCCGGGGTCCAACGGGAAGCCGCGTTCGGCTCAGCGAGCCACCGATCAGTTGAACGAGTCGCCACAGGCGCAGGAGCCGCCCGCGTTCGGGTTGTCGATCGTGAAGCCCTGCTTCTCGATGCTGTCGACGAAGTCGATGACGGCGCCCTGGAGGTACGGGGCGCTCATCCGGTCGACGCCGACCTTCAGGCCCTGGTAGTCGCGGAACAGGTCGCCGTCGAGCTCGCGATCGTCGAAGAACAGCTGGTAGCGCAGGCCGGCGCAGCCACCGGGCTGGACGGCGATGCGCAGGTGCATGTCGTCGCGGCCCTCCTGGTCGAGCAGCGCCTTGGCCTTGAGGGCCGCGGCGTCGGTGAGCTCGACGCCGTGCGTCTCGGTCTCGACGGCGGTGGTGTTGTCGACAGTCATGACTCTCCCCAACAGCGTGCGGCTCTTTCCTGTTCCCAGCGTACCTCCGGTCCGCGCACACGCCCGGACGACGGCGGCACCGTGATGCTCGCCACGCTCAGCTGCTCCTGCTCCACTGGCCGCCGACGTGCTCGGCGAGCGCGGCGAGGGTGCCGGCCGGATCGGCCATCGACGCCTCGACGCTCCCGGCGTGCTCGGCCACGCCGTAGGCCGAGTCGACGCCCACCGCCGCGGCCTCCCGCCGCCCCACCGACACCTGGCCGGCGAGCACGACGCACGGCAACCCGCGGTCGGCGGCCCCGCGCGCCACGGCCGTGATGAGCTTCCCGCGCAACGACTGCCAGTCGAAGCTTCCCTCGCCGGTGATGGCGAGCTGCGCCTTGTCGAGCTCGGCGTCCAGCCCGACGAGCTCGCGCACCAGCCCTGCCCCGGACACCCGCCGGGCACCGCACGCCAGCAGTGCCGCGCCGAGCCCGCCCGCGGCGCCGGCACCCGGCTCGTCCCGGACGTCCACGCCGAACGTGGCGACCAGCACGTCGGCGAACCGCGCGAGCGCGGCGTCCAGCTCGGCGACGGCCGCGTCGTCGGCGCCCTTCTGCGGGCCGAACACAGCTGCGGCGCCGTGCTGCCCGAGCAGCGGGTTGTCGACGTCGGCGGCCGCGATCAGCTGCACCCCGACATCCGCCGTGCCGTCGAGCCGGGCGCAGCCGGCCAGCGCGGAGCCGCCGTCCGCGAGCGGGGCGCCGTGGCCGTCGACCGGCACGGCGCCGAGCGCGGCCAGCATCCCGGCGCCGCCGTCGGTGGTGGCCGAACCACCCAGTCCGATCACGACCACGGAGACGCCCGCGTCGCGCGCGTCCGCCACCAGCTCGCCGACCCCGCGCGAGGTGACCGCGCTCGCCACCTCGGGGATGCGCCGCTCCCGCGGCACCAGGTGCAGCCCGCACGCCGCCGCCGACTCCAGGTAGGCGGTGTCGTCGATCCGCAACCAGCGCGCCGGCACGGGGTGGCCGAACGGGCCCGTGACCTCGAGTTCGTGCCACTCGCCGCCCCGCGCGGCGTGCAGCACCTCGACGAAGCCGGTGCCGCCGTCGGCCAGCGGGACGAGCCGCAGCTCGTCGTCGGGAGCGGCCCGCCGCCAGCCGGTTGCGATCGCCTCGGCTGCCGCCGTGGCGCTCAGGGTGCCGCCGAAGGAGTCAGGTGCCACGACCACGCGCATGGGGCGAACCTATCGCCCGTAAGGTGAGCTGTGTGAGGTTCCTGCGCCGTTCCACGCCGTCGAAGGTCGGCGCCGACTCGTCCGAGTCTGCGGCGCCCACCGAGTCCGAACAGGTCGAGCCCAGCCGCACCACCGGGAAGGGCCGCCCCACGCCGAAGCGCCGCGACGCCGAGGGCCGCCGCCGGGGCCCCGCCGCGCCGCCGCCGCGCACCCAGCGCGAGGCTGCCCGGCTGGCCAAGGCCAACCGGCCGAGCAAGGAGCAGCGCCGCGCCGACGCCGCCGAGCGGCGGGAGCGGATGGCCGCGGGCGACGACCGCTTCCTCATGCCGCGCGACCGCGGGCCGATCAAGGCCTACATCCGCGACGTGGTCGACTCGCGGCCGCACCTCATGGGCCTGTTCATGCCGCTCGCCCTGGTCGTCGTGCTCTCGCTGCTGGTGCAGGTGCCCGCCGTCCAGCAGTACCTGAGCCTGTTCAGCCTCGTCGCGCTCTCGACCATGATCATCGAGGGGATCTTCCTCGGCGCCTCGATCACCCGGAAGGCGCGGGAGAAGTTCCCGGACGAGCAGATCGGCGCCCTCTCCACCGGCTGGTACGCCTTCACCCGGGCCAGCCAGCTGCGCCGGCTGCGCATCCCGAAGCCGCGGGTCCAGCGGGGCGCGAACCCCTGAGCGGAGCTTCGCGGAGCGAGCATCGATGCTGACCCGCACCCTGGTGCTGGGCGGTACTCGCTCCGGCAAATCGCGGCACGCCGAGGATCTCCTGCCAGCCGACGCAGCCGTCCGCTACGTCGCCACGGCCCGCCGACGGGCCGACGACCCGGAGTGGTCGGCCCGCATCGACGTCCACCGGGACCGTCGGCCCGCATCGTGGGCCACGCTGGAGGGCGTCGACGTCGCCGCGGTCGTGCGCGCCGGCGGCGGGCCGCTGCTCGTCGACGACCTCGCCACCTGGCTCACCGGCGTCCTCGACGATGCCGCGGCCTGGGAGGCCCCGGCCGTCCCGCCGTCCGTGGGCAGCGCGGCGGAAGAGCTGGTGGCCGCGGTCGCGGCGGCGCCGGGCCGGGTCGTGCTGGTGTCGGCGGAGGTGGGCCTCGGCGTCGTGCCGGCCACCCGGGCCGGTCGCCTCTTCCGCGACGAGCTGGGCGCGCTCAACTCCGCCCTGGCGGCGGTCTGCGACGAGGTCGTGCTGCTGGTCGCCGGCCTCCCGCTGCGCCTGAAGTGATCGCGGGACGGTAAGAACTCCCCCGTGGAACTGCCATCGGTCCCCCTGCCGGACGTGCCCGTCCCCGACGTCGACGTGCGGCGGGCCGCCGTCGCCCGGCACGCCGAGCTGCCCGTACCCGACGGGGCACTCGGCAAGCTCGCCGAGCTGGGAGTCTGGCTCGCCGCGGCGCAGGGGGCCTGCCCACCGCGCCCGCTCGCGCGGCCCCGCGTGGTGGTGGTCGCGGGCGACCACGGGATCGCGGCGGCCGGGGTGTCCGCGCACGCGCCGGGCGACACGGTCCGCCAGGTGGCCGCGGTCCGGGAGCACACGGCGCCGGTCGGGGTGCTCGCCCCGATCGCGGGGGTGTCGGTACGGGTGGTCGACGTCGCGCTCGACACCGACGGCCCCGCCGACAGCACGGAGCGCCACCGGGTCCGGCGCGGCAGTGGCCGGATCGACCGGGAGGACGCGCTCACCGCCGAGGAGGCCGAACGCGCGCTCGCCGTCGGCCGGGCGCTGGCCGACGAGGAGGTGGACGCCGGAGCCGACCTGCTGGTGCCGGCCTCGCTCGGCGTCGGGGCCACCACACCGGCGGCCACTCTCGTCGCCGCGCTCACCGGCACCGAGCCGGTGGCCGTGATCGGGCGCGGCAGCGGGATCGACGACGCCGGCTGGATGCGCAAGGCCGCCGCCGTCCGCGACGCGTTGCGCCGGGCCCGCCCGCACGTGCGCGACCCGCTCGCCCTCCTGCGCGTCGCCGGCGGCGCCGACCTCACCGCGCTCACCGGTTTCTGCCTGCAGGCGGCGCTGCGGCGCACGCCGGTGCTGCTCGACGGGCTCGTCGTCGGGGCGGCCGCGCTGCTGGCCGACGAGATGGCGGCCGGGGCGCGCGAGTGGTGGCTGCTCGCCCAGCACTCGACCGACCCGGCGATGGTCCTGGTCGAGGAGCACCTGGGCCTCTCCCCCGTGCTCGATCTCGGTGTCCGGCTCGGCGACGGGACGGGTGCGGTCGCCGCCGTCCCGCTGCTGCAGATGGCCGCGCGGCTGCTCGCGGAGACCGGCTCCGCGTGAGATCGCTCGCGTTCGCGCTGAGCCTCCTGACGGTGCTGCCCGTGCCGTCGGCCGCCCCGACCGCCCGGCTCGCGGCCCGCGCGCTGCGCTGGGCACCGGTCGTGGGCGGAGCGCTCGGTGCGATCGCCGGCGGGCTGCTGCTCGGGCTCGCCGCGCTCGGGGTGCCCCCGCTCGTGGCGGCGTTCCTCGCCGTCGGGTTCCTCGCGCTCGCCACCCGCGGCATGCACGTCGACGGCCTCGCCGACACCGCCGACGGCCTGGGTTGCTACGGCCCGCCGGAGCGCACGCTCGCCGTGATGCGGGAGGGCGGCGTGGGCGCGTTCGCGGTGGTGACGCTGGTCGTGGTGCTCGGCGTTCAGGCCGCGGCACTCGCCCAGCCGGCGTTCTCCGGCCCGTCCGCGATCGCCGCCGCCGCGCTGGCGGGGGCGGCGGGCCGCGCGAGCTTCTGCTGGGTGGCCCGGCGCGGGGTTCCCGCGGCCCGCCCCGGCGGACTCGGCGCCCTGGTGGCCGGGTCACAGCCGTGGTGGGTGCCGGTGGCCTGGTGGACTGCGCTGGCCGCCGCCGGGCTCGCCCTCGGCCCGCGCGCGGTGATGGGCGTGGCGCTCGGGGCCGCGCTCGTCATCGCCCTGTCGTGGCACACGACCCGCCGCTTCGGCGGCATGACCGGCGACGTCCTCGGCGCGGCGAACGAGCTGGCGACGACCGCCGTCCTGGTGGCCCTGGTGGCGTAGTGCCCCGCGGTCGTCGTCAGGCCGGGACGAGGGTGCGCATCCAGGAGTGGGTGTCCGGGGCGACGCCACGCTGGATGTCCGTCAGCAGGGCACGCAGCTTCAGGGTGATCGGGCCGGGTTGCCCCCCGCCGATCACGACCTCTCCCTCGTTGTGCTTGACGCGTCCGATCGGCGTGATCACGGCCGCCGTGCCGCAGCCGAAGACCTCGCTGATCCGCCCGTCGGCGGCGCCCTCGAGCCACTCCTGGCCCGAGATCCGCCGCTCGGTGACCTGGCAACCCAGCTCCTTCGCCAGCACGAGCAGCGAGTCGCGGGTGATGCCGGCGAGGATGCTGCCGCTGAGCGCGGGCGTGACGACCTCGGCATCGTCCCCGCTGCCGACGACGAAGAACAGGTTGTTGGAGCCCATCTCGTCGACCCAGCGCCGCTCCTCCGCGTCGAGGTAGGCCACCTGGGCGCAGCCGTGGCGGGCGCCCTGGGCCTGCGGCAGCAGCGAGGCGGCGTAGTTGCCGCCGGCCTTGGCCGTGCCCGTGCCGCCCAAGGCCGCGCGCGTGTAGTCGGTGGACAGCCACACGTCCACGGGCGCGACGCCGCCGGTGAAGTACGGACCCGCGGGCGAGGCGATCAGGGCGTACAGGTACTCGGCGGCCGGACGCACTCCCAGCCCGACCTCGGTGGCCATCATGAACGGGCGCAGGTAGAGCGAGTCCTCACCACCGGTGGGCGGCACCCACTCGCGGTCGGCGCCCACGAGCTCCTCCAGCGAGGCGAGGAACAGCTCGTCGGGCAGCTCCGCCATCGCCATCCGCGCCGCGGACGCCCGGAAGCGGGCCGCGTTGGCCTGCGGGCGGAAGCTCGCGATGGACCCGTCGGGCTGCCGGTAGGCCTTGAGCCCCTCGAAGATCTCCTGCCCGTAGTGCAGCACCATCGTGGCGGGGTCGAGGCTGAGCGGCCCGTACGGCACCACGGCGGCGTCGTGCCACCCCTCGTCCGCCGTCCACCGGATGGTGACCATGTGGTCGGTGAAGTACCGGCCGAACCCGGGATCAGCGACCAGCTCCGCCCGCCGGGCTGCCGGCACGGGCGACGGGTGAGGGGTGCGGGAGAAGGCCACGCTCATAGCGGAGACGGTACTAGGCGCCACAACGGTCGGACGTCCGACCATCCGGTGGAGCTACCGCACGTGGGAGGGCACGAACGGGGGCTTGACCACGGTGCACTCCAGTGCCCGGCCGCGGACGTCGACGGTCACGGCGTCGTCGAGGCCGACACCGGACGCGGTGTCGATCAGGGCCAGCGCGATGCCGGTCCTGAGCGTCGGCGAGAACGTGCCGGAGGTGGTGGTGCCGGCCTGCTCACCGCCGGCCAGCACGGCCATCCCGGCGCGCGGGACCCCGCGCCCGGTGGCCCGCAGCCCGCGCAGCCGCCGCGCCGGTCCGGCCTCCTTCTCGGCGAGCAGTGCCTTCCGGCCCCAGAACTCCGGCTTCGACCAGCCGACGGCCCAACCGCTGCCGGCCTGCACCGGGGTGATGTCCTCGGACAGGTCCTGACCGTGCAGCGGGTAGCCCATCTCGGTGCGCAGGGTGTCGCGGGCGGCGAGCCCGGCCGGGCCGCCGCCGAGCGGCTCGGCCGCGGCGAGCAGCGCGTCCCAGACGCGCGGCGCGTCCTCGGCGGGCACCAGGAGCTCGTAGCCGCGCTCCCCGGTGTAGCCGGTGCGGCACACGCGCACCGCAGCGCCGATGCGCGCTCCGCTGTCGCTGCGCGCGGCCACGTCGTCGAAGGCCATGTAGTCCATGCCGGCGAGGTCGGCGGCGCCGGGCAGCACGGTGACGAGCACCTCGGCGGCCTTCGGACCCTGCACGGCGAGCACGGCGAGATCGCGGTGGCGGTCGGTGATGCTCATCCCGGCCGGGGCGGCCCTGCGCAGCATCTCGGCCACCCGGGCGGCGTTGGCGGCGTTGGGCACGGCAAGCACTTCATCCGGTCCGACGAGGTAGACGATGATGTCGTCGACAACGCCGCCGGACTCGGTGCAGCACAGCGTGTACTGGGCCTTTCCGGGCCCGATCTTGCCCAGGTCGGCGGTGAGGCAGCTGTTCACGAACGCGGCGGCGCCCGGCCCGCTGATCGCGAGCTTGCCGAGGTGGCTCACGTCGAACACGCCCACGGCCTCGCGCACGCCCGCGTGCTCGGCCACCGTGCCGGCCGGGTAGGCCAGGGGCATCGACCAGCCCCCGAACGCGCCGAGGGTGGCGCCGAGCGCGGTGTGCCGGTCGTGCAGCGGGCTGGTGAGGAGGTCGGCCACGCGGGGGAACCTACCCGGCGGTCCCGTCCCCCGATGTCGAGGCGCTCCCGCGGCCGAGCAGCGTGCAGAGCGTCCAGCCGACGGCGAGCGCGGCGACCGTGATCAGCACCTGCCGGGTGGGCAGCAGCGCGGCGAGCCCGAGGCACAGCAGCAGGCCGAGCGCCGACGTCCACCGCGGCCAGCTGCGCTCCGCCACGGGCAGCCGCAGCGCGGCCAGGTTGATCACGGCGTAGTAGACGAGCACCGAGCAGGCCGAGAGCGCGATGGCCGCGACCGGGCCGGCCAGCGCCGCGATACCGATCGTGACGAGACCGCCCGCGACGTCGGCCCGGCAGGGCGTGCCGCGGGAGGTGATCATCGCGAGACCGCCCGGCAGCTCCCGGCGCCGGGCCATGGCCAGCGCGGTGCGGCTCACCCCGACCAGCACCGACAGCAGCGCCGAACCGGCCGCCACCGCCGCCCCCGCGCGGACGAGCACACCGAGCGCGCTCATCTCGCCCGCGTCGACCACCGTGACGAGCGGGGCGGCCTCGGTGGCGAGCCGGCCGGTGCCGAGGGAGACCATCAGGGCGGCGGCCACGAGCAGGTAGGTCAGCAGTGTGATGCCCAGCGCCAGCGCGACGGCCCGCCGTATCGTGCGGCGGGGATCGCGCACCTCCTCGCCGAGCGTCGCCACGCGCGCGTAGCCGGCGAACGCGAAGAAGACGAGCCCCGCCGCGGTGAGCACGCCGAGCCCGCCGCCGGGGGTGGGCACCGCCTCGGCGTCCGGGCTCGCCAGCGTGGAGACGGCCGTCGGGTCGGGCCCGAGCAGCCCGATCACCACCACGACCAGCAGCACCGCGAACGTGCCCCCGACCATCGCGTACGCCCCGCGCGCCGTCCAGCGCACCCCGGCGGTGTTCAGCACGGTGGCGGCGACGATCACCAGTACGGCCGCCGGCAGCGGCTGCGACGGGAGCACGTAGCTGCCGAACACCCCGGCCGCCGCGGCCGCCGAGGAGGTCTTCCCCACCAGGAACGCCACGCCGGCGAGGCGCCCCACGCCCGGCGTGAGCCGCTCCCGCCCGTAGACGTACCCGCCGCCGCTCTCCGGGTGGGCGACGGCGAGGTCGGCGGTGGAGGCGGCGTTGCAGGCCGCGACGATCCCGGCGAGCACCACGGCGAGCAGGAGCAACGGCCCCGCGGCGGCAGCGGCCGGCGCCCAGACCGCGAACACACCGGTGCCGAGCATGGCGGCCAGCCCGAGCACGGTGGCGTCGGCCGTACCCAGTCGGCGCTGCACGCTCGGGGACACGGCGTCCACCCTTGCACCCGGGCCTGCCCGGTCCGACGGCACCTGGGTGTCATTAGCATCTCGAAGCGGTCTCGCCACCCCTTCTCCGAGAGGACCCCGAAGCGTGTCCACCGACCTGCACATCGCGGACGGCTCGCCCGTCACCGCCGACGTCGACGCCGTGGTCATCGGGCTGCTGCCCGCGGGCGACGGGGAGGAGCGCCCACGCCTCGCCCCGGGGGCGGGAGAGATCGCCGAGGCGTTCGGCGGCGAGGCCGAGCTCGCCGACCTGCTCGCCGTGGTCGGGGCCACCGGCAAGGCCGACGAGGTGGTGAAGGTGCCCGCCCGCGGGACCATCACCGCGCCGCTGCTCGTCGGCGTCGGGCTCGGCGCACCGGACGAGGGCGGGGAGCCGCACGCCGAGCAGGTGCGGCGCGCCTCCGGATCCGTGGCCCGCGCGCTCGCCGGATCCGAACGGATCGTGAGCACGCTCGGGCGGCTCGACCTCGGCGCGGCCGCGGAGGGCACGCTGCTCGGCGCCTACACGTTCACCGCGTACCGCTCCAACGGCGGCGGCCGCGCGCCCGTCGGCAGCGTCGGGCTCCTCGCCGAGGAGGGCCAGGAGGACACGCTGCGCACCGCCACGGCAGTGGCCGGCGCCGTGCGCACCGCCCGCGACCTGATCAACACCCCGCCCAACGACCTCTACCCCGAGACGTTCGCCGCCCGGGCACGCGAGCTCGCCGAGGCCGCGGGCGTCGAGATCGAGGTGCTCGACGACGAGGCCCTCGCCACGGGCGGCTTCGGCGGGGTGCTCGGCGTCGGCGCCGGGTCGGCGCGCAAGCCGCGCCTCGTCCGGCTGCGCTACGCCGGCGGATCCGAGCCGCGCGCGAAGGTCGCGCTGGTCGGCAAGGGCATCACGTTCGACACCGGCGGTATCTCGATCAAGCCCGCCGCGAACATGGACCACATGACCTCGGACATGAGCGGCGCCGCCGCCGTGATCGCCACCACGGTGCTGGCGGCGCAGCTGCAGCTGCCGGTGGCCGTCACCGCCACCGTGCCGATGGCCGAGAACATGCCCAGCTCCACGGCGTACCGGCCGGGTGATGTGCTGCGGATGTACGGCGGCAAGACCGTGGAGGTGCTCAACACCGACGCCGAGGGCCGGCTCATCCTCGCCGACGCGATCGTGCGCGCCGCCGAGGACGACCCCGACTACCTGGTGGAGACGTCCACGCTCACCGGCGCCCAGCAGGTGGCCCTCGGGCTGCGCACGGCCGGCGTGATGGGCAGCGACGACTTCCGCGACCGCGTGGCCGCCCACGCCCGCGCCACCGGCGAGGACGGCTGGGCCATGCCGCTGCCCGACCACATGCGCGCCGACCTGGACTCCCGCATCGCCGACATCGCGAACGTCACCGGCAGCCGCTGGGGCGGCATGCTCGTGGCCGGCACCTTCCTGCGCGAGTTCGTGCCCGACGGCCTGCCGTGGGCCCACATCGACATCGCGGGCCCGAGCTTCCACAGCGGCGGCCCCTACGGCTACGTGACGAAGGGCGGCACCGGCGTACCCGTCCGCACCCTCCACGCCCTCCTGACGGATATCGCGAGGAACGGCTGACCCACCGGTTCGCCGCGCCCGTCACGCACAGGGTGTGCGCTCGCGCACCCCCTGTCCGCCCACGCGGCCCGTCGATGGGTTGCGTGGGCCGAGAACGGGTGCGTGAGCTGCGGAGATCAGTCCGAGCAGCACATCACGGCCCCAGCGGGGACCCTGGGGCGCGTCTCGCGGTGATCATGGCCGTCGTAGCCGGTGTGGTCGCCCTCGTCCAGCGCAAGATCGCCGGTTCGGTGCGCCTGCTGCGGCTCGGACAGCCGTGGGTGCACCGAATCGCCGATCGTCGAAGCGCCGGGGAGCCTTGATCGCCGTTCCGGCGCCTTCGGGGCCGGATCCCGCCGTTTACGCGCCGAAGCCTCGGGCATGTCCGCGCACACCGCCTTCGGTGGCGCCGCGCGCCCACCGGGCAGGCCCCGGCCTGCCCGCGAAGAATGCCCGGAGGGGCCGCAGAGGCTCACGGGTCAAGGGTCGCGAAGCGATCGCGAAGCGACGCCGAAGGCGCCCTTGAGGCGTGAGGAGCGGCCCCGCACGATGCGCGGCGTCACCGAAGGCCGCCGGTTCGCCGACTCCCGGCTCAGGGCTCGAGGTCGGCCTGGCCGGCCCGTTTGCGGAGGATGCGTTCGCGGGCGTCGTGGTCGCGCATCCGCTGCGGGTAGCCCACCAGCTGCACGTCGTAGACGGGCATCGCGAGTGAGCGGGCGAACTTGCGGGCGGCGGCGGGGTCGGCGACGCGCCGCCTCGTCCAGGCGCCGTGCTTGTCGACCAGCAGCAGCGTGGTCTCGGTGACCGTGGTCCGCGGTTCGACGAACCCCTCCACGCCCTCGTGCGCCGCGGTCCAGGCGCGCAGGTGCGCGAGCCCGTCCGCCGCGGACGGTCCGCGCGAGCCGATCCGGCCCTTCGTCAGCCTTGCCAGCAGGCCCATCCGACCCACCTCCCGTCGGGCTCAACGCACAAGGCCGGTGATTCGCTCCCGGACCACCAGGCGCCACGCCCGGGGCCGGTGGATGACAAGATGGCGTCCGCGGCGTGACATGCCGCGTCCACAACCGTGGCAGCCGATCGGTAGGGAGTACACACGTGCCCGAGCACAACGCGGACCTGGTCGTTCTCGGCGGGGGTTCGGGCGGCTATGCCGCCGCGCTGCGCGCCGCCGAGCTGGGCATGTCCGTCGTGCTGGTGGAGCGCGACAAGCTGGGTGGCACCTGCCTGCACTACGGCTGCATCCCCACCAAGGCGCTGCTGCACGCCGCCGAGGTGGCCGACGCCGCGCGTGAGGGCGACAAGATCGGCGTCAAGAGCTCGCTGGCCGGCATCGACATGGCCGGCGTCAACGGCTACAAGGACGGCGTCGTCGCCAAGCTCTACAAGGGACTGCAGGGGCTCGTGAAGTCCCGCAAGATCAACCTTGTGGAGGGCACCGGGCGGTTCGAGGGCCCGAACACCGTGGTCGTGGGTGATGATCGTTACGTGGGTCGGAACGTGGTGCTCGCCACGGGCAGCTACGCCAGGTCGCTCCCGGGCCTCGACATCGGCGGCCGGATCATCACCAGCAACGAGGCCATCCACCTCGACTCGGTGCCGAACCGGGTGGTCGTGCTCGGCGGCGGCGTGATCGGCGTCGAGTTCGCGTCCGTGTTCCGCAGCTTCGGCGCCGAGGTCACGGTCGTCGAGGCGCTGCCCCGCCTCGTCCCCAACGAGGACGAGTTCTCGTCCAAGCAGCTCGAGCGCGCGTTCCGCCGCCGCAAGATCGCGTTCAAGACCGGCGTGAAGTTCACCGGGGCGAAGCAGACCGAGCACGCGGTCACCGTCTCGCTGGAGTCGGGCGAGGAGATCGAAGCCGACCTGCTGCTCGTCGCCGTCGGCCGGGGCCCCAACACCGCGGGCCACGGCTTCGAGGAGGCCGGCATCACCATGGAGCGCGGGTTCGTGCTCGCCGACGAGCGGCTGCGCACCAACCTCCGAGGTGTGTACGCCCTCGGCGACATCGTCCCCGGGCTCCAGCTCGCCCACCGCGGCTTCCAGCAGGGCATCTTCGTGGCCGAGGAGATCGCCGGGCTGGCCCCGGCACCGATCGACGAGGCCGGGATCCCGCGGGTCACCTACTGCGAGCCGGAGGTCGCGTCGGTCGGGCTCACCGAGGCGCAGGCCCGCGAGAAGCACGGCGACATCCAGACGCTCACCTACGACCTCGCGGGCAACGGCAAGAGCCAGATCCTGCAGACGCAGGGCGCCATCAAGCTGGTCAAGGCGGGCGGCGAGGGCACGCCGGGACCGGTCGTCGGGATCCACATGGTCGGCGCACGCGTCGGCGAGCTCATCGGCGAGGCCCAGCTGGTCTACAACTGGGACGCCCAGGCCGAGGACGTCGCCGCACTCGTGCACGCCCACCCCACCCAGAACGAGGCGTTCGGGGAAGCGCATCTCGCGCTCGCCGGAAAGCCGCTGCACAGCCACAGTTGATCCGACACAGCTGATCCGAGCTGAGCCGCACGGCCCGGCCCACCCAACCCCCCGAACAGCGCGAAGAGGAGCTCCGACCCGAAATGGCCTTCTCCGTCCAGATGCCCGCCCTCGGTGAGAGTGTCACCGAGGGCACCGTCACCCGGTGGCTCAAGCAGGAGGGCGACCGGGTCGAAGTAGACGAGCCGCTGCTCGAGGTGTCCACCGACAAGGTCGACACCGAGATCCCGTCCCCCGCCGCCGGTGTGCTGCAGCGCATCGTCGCGGGCGAGGACGAGACCGTCGAGGTCGGCGGCGAGCTCGCCGTGATCGGCGACGCCGACGAGGCGTCCACCGACTCCGGCGGTGACGTCGAGACGGAGGCCCCCGCCGAGGAGGAGCCGCCCGCTCGCGAAGACGCCCCGTCGTCCGACCAGGAGGAGCCCGCCGAGGCGCCGCAGGCCGCCACCGCGCCCGCCGGCGAGGGCACCGCCGTGCGGATGCCCGAGCTCGGCGAGAGCGTCACCGAGGGCACCGTCACCCGGTGGCTCAAGCAGGTCGGCGACCGCGTCGAGGTCGACGAGCCGCTGCTCGAGGTGTCCACCGACAAGGTCGACACCGAGATCCCCTCCCCTGTCGCCGGCACCCTGCTGGAGATCACGGCGAGCGAGGACGAGACCATCGACGTCGGCGCACAGCTCGCCGTCATCGGCGACGCCGCGGCCGGCGGTCAGCAGAAGTCGACCCCGGCTCCCGCTCCGGCCCGCGAGCCGGAGCCGCGGGCCGAGGAACGCCCGTCGGACGACGGCGCCGCACCGGCCGAGGACGCCGCCGAGGCTCCGAAGCAGCAGGAGCGGCAAGAGCGTCAGGAGCAGCAGGAAGAGGAGCCCGCCGGGCAGGAGGACGGCTCCCGGGGCGGCGCGCCGTACGTCACCCCGCTGGTGCGCAAGCTCGCCGCCGAGCACGACGTCGACCTGTCCGCGATCAGCGGCTCCGGTGTGGGCGGCCGCATCCGCAAGCAGGACGTGCTGGCCGCGGCCGAGGCGAAGAAGCCCGCCGCCGAACCGGAGCCGGCGGCCGCGCCCGCCGCGGCGCCGTCCCCCGCTCCGTCCGCCCCGTCCCGCGGGCCGGCGCAGCAGGTGCCCAGGCCCGCGGCCAACGCCCCGGAGCCGGGCACCACGGTGAAGATGCCGCGGCTTCGGCAGGTCATCGCCCAGCGGATGACCGAGTCGCTGCGGGTCTCCGCGCAGCTCACCACGGTGCAGGAGGTCGACGTCACGCGGATCGCCGCGCTGCGGGCCCGCGCCAAGGGCGAGTTCGAGCGCCGCGAGGGCGTCAAGCTGACGTTCCTGCCGTTCTTCGCGAAGGCCACCGTCGAGGCGCTGAAGGCGTTCCCGCAGATCAACTCGTCGATCAACGAGGAGACCAGGGAAGTCACCTACCACGGGGCCGTGCACCTGGCCATCGCGGTGGACACCCCGCGGGGCCTGCTCGTCCCGGTGATCAAGAACGCCGAGGACCTCAACATCGCCGGGCTCGCCCGCAAGATCGCCGACGTCGCGCAGCGCACGCGGGACAGCAAGATCGGCCCCGACGAGCTGTCCGGTGGCACGTTCACGATCACCAACATCGGCAGCGCCGGCGCGCTCTTCGACACCCCGATCATCAACCAGCCGCAGGTGGCCATCCTCGGCACGGGCAAGATCACCAAGCAGCCCACGGTCGTGACCGGCCCCGAGGGTGACGACCTCATCGCCATCCGCTCGGTCTGCTTCCTGCCGCTCACCTACGACCACCGGATCGTCGACGGCGCCGACGCCGGCCGGTTCGTGAGCGCGATCAAGGCCCGGCTGGAGGAAGGCGCCTTCGAGGCCGACCTGGGCCTCTAGGAGCGCCCTGAACAACTCGGGCCTACTGCGCGACGCCCAGGCGGCGCCCTCGCCGCGTTAAACGATCGGGCCGATACAACAGCGGTATCGGTCCGATCGTCCGCCTAGGTATCACCGACAGTGCGCGCTACCGTCATGATGGGCTCCGGTCGGACGGGCGGCCAGTAGGCCAACCAACCGCTGCGAGCGGTTCATACACCGGGCCGGCACGCCGGTCACGGTCTCCGCGCCGACCGGAACCCGCACACCGCCAACCCGACCGCGGCATGACTCGTCGGGCTGGGGCGCAGCCCCGTTAGGTATCACCCATTTGTTCTACTACCAGAGAGGCCGATCTCGGGCGGAGAGGCTGCGTGCCTCGTAGGGCAGCCCCTGGCTAACCCCCGACGGGCGGTCACCGTCGTGCCGCAGCGGCTTCCGACTTCCGGCCCGCTCGCCGAGGTGATCCTCGGGCGACCGGTCTGGATCTGCACCGCTGGCGGCACCCGCAACGCCGGCTCGGGTTGACATGGGCTACGGCGGTACCGGGCCCCGGGTCCTCGCCCTGCTCAACCACCGGCTACTCGAGCCACCGCCTTACAACTCCAGCTCGTGTCACAAGCCGCGTCATGAAGTGTCCAGCGGCCCCTCGGAGCTCTGCCGCCCAGGGCGGCCATGCGCCGCGGTGAGCAACGAACGACTGACAGATAGCGACTCTACGACGAGCTCCGTGCCGAGGTCGCGGCCGGCCGCGCCGCACTGCACTGGCTCCTCGACCACCTGTCCGGCCGGAAACGTCTGAACGACGCTCTCGACGAGCTGGCGCGTTGGGTCGCCGAGCACCCCGAGGACGCGGCGTGGGCGCACGTCCGGCGGCTGGATCTGCTCTTCGCTCACGGCCGCGTCGCGGACGTGCAGCGGGAGGCCGAGGCAGGGGATCGAGTTGCCATCAGACGGATGCGCCACCTCCGAGGCGAGCAGGCTCCGCACTGAGGAGCGCGGCGGTCCGGCTCACTCCACGCAGATGCCTTCGACGGCCACCTTCCGGAGGACGTGCGGGGTTGCGACCGTGCCGTCCGGATAGCGTTCCATGTGGCACTGGAACTCGGGGTTGAAGAAGGCGGCGCGTAGGTGGGCCGTGCCCTCCCACACCGCGATGTTCACCAGAACCCGGCTGTTTCCGATACCGCGGTGCAGCTGCGCGGAGATGTATCCGGGCTGCGCCCGGAAGTACGCAGCGTCCTCGGCCCAGGCAGCGGCGACGTCGTCCACCCGGCCCTCCGGGGCGACGAACGTGTTGATGAGGACGACCGATCCGGTGTCCTCCTGCAGCTGCGACGCGTACGTCGCGGTGGGGTCAAGTTCGTTGAGCGAGATCATGTCGGCCTCTCGGTGGTCGTCTCGGTGGTCGTTGTCGCTGAACCGGCCTCCAGCCGCCGGCACAGCTCCCGCAGGACCCGTTCGGCCGCCTCGATGTCCGCCGAGTCGATCCCGTCCGCAAGCCGGTCCGCCCACTCGGCCTGTTTGTGATCCACCGCCTGGTACGCCGCCTCGCCGGTGCGGGTCATGCGGACGAGTGGCGAGCGCCGGTGGTCGACGTTGTCCGCGAGCTCGAGCAGGCCGTCCCCGACGAGCCGCCGCACGGTCGTGTGCACGCTCTGCCGGGCCAGCCCCATGCGCCGGGCGATCTGCGCCACGGTGAGCGGCTGATCCGCGAGTGCGATCGCGCCGAGCACCTGCCACCTCGCCGCGGTCATCGCCTCGCCCGCCACGAGGCGGTCGCCCGCGTGGAGGAACGCCCCGTTGGCGCGGAACGTGGTGAGGATCAGGTCGGTGGCAGCTCGGCCACCGGCGGTGCGCCGGGTGACTCGCATGACAGAATGCTGACAGATCGTCAGGAGACTGACAACCCCTTGCCGGCCGGGAGAGTGCGACGGTGCCGCCCGGGACCCAGCCGTTCGGAGGCCCGGCCCTCCAGATCCACTGTGGGTGCTGCGGGATGGCTTGACGCGTCGAAGGCGGGCCATCGATAACTCATGAGGTTGCCTCGCGGTCGTTAGCCGCCTCCTGCTCGGGAGGCGCTTGTGGATTCGTTGGCAGAGGCGGGGGACCCTCACTGCGGGCTTCCTGACCGGATTGCCCGGGATTGGGAGGTGCGTTGCGGCGGCGGGCGTGTCGAGCGATGCCCTGGTATGAGGAGCCTGGCGGAAAGAACTGACGGCCGTGCCCGTGGCCGTTTCGCTTGCGGCGGTGCCGCATTCGTGTCGCCGTCATGAGTTGCAGCCGTGAAACGGATCAACGGTGAAGGATCCAGAACCGTGAGTCACTCTGCCCAGTTCTAGAGCGCGAAGAGCGATTGCTGCCGCCGGACACGGCCACCGTACGGGACGCACGCGGCATGCGGAACAGTGCGCATCCGTGTCGCACGCGTGTAGGCGTAGGATTTTCCCTGGTCCGCCGTTCTGGCCGGCGACGAATGCTATAGCGACGGCGATCGGGTCGTCCCCGTCAGGCAAGGGATGCGGTGAGACTGAGCAGGAGTGATCTCTCAAAACATGGCGTGGTACCTTGCGGGGTGGAAGTTGCATCGGCGGTCACGTCTCGGGTACTCATGTCGGACTCCCATTCAATGACGCCGGTCTCCGGATCCAGGTGAGCGGAATCGACCAGTTCGCCGGCCTCACCAGGAGCCCAGACCTCGCACCAGCAACAGCATTCGGCGGAATCGAGGCCGTTCCGCAGCGCGTTCCGCAGGAGGGCGGTCACGTAGCGGCGGATCGACCACATGTCCGACCAGGACACATCTGAAACCAGTCGGGCGCCGTGGTTCTCGCGGGTGAGATGGGCAATGATCCGAAAGCCGCGTTCTCGCTAGTGTCGCGTAAACGATGTTCTTTTACCGGGTCGGCAGTGGTCGAGTAGGTCGCCGGCGGTCTTGGTCCAGACGAACGGGTGGCAGCGCTCGTTCCAGCCGTCGATGAACCGCCCGATCGCCGCGGTGAGCTCCTTGACGCTGCCGAAGCTGCCGCGGCGGATGGCCTGACGGGTGATGATCGAGAAGAAGATCTCGACCATGTTCAGCCAGAACCCACTGGTCGGGGTGAGGTGCAGGGTGATCCGCGGGTTCCGCGCCAGCCACGCACGCACTGCGGGGTGCTTGTGGGTGGCGTAGTTGTCGACCACCAGGTGCAGCTTGCGCCGCGGGTAGGCCTTCGCGACCTGCTTGAGGAAGCGCAGAAACTCCTGGTGACGGTGGCGCGGCAGGCACACCTGCTCCACCCGCCCGGTCGCGACCTCCAAGGCGGCGAACAGTGTGGTGGTGCCATGACGGACATAGTCATGGGTGGCCTTCTCCGGCAACCCGGGCATGATCGGCAGGATCGGGGCGGTCCGGTCCAATGCCTGGACCTGCGACTTCTCATCCACGCAGAGCACGACGGCCTTGTCCGGCGGGTTCAGATACAGCCCGACCACATCGCGGATCTTGGCCTCCAACTCGGGGTCGGTGGAGAACTTGAACGTCTCGGCCCGCCAGGGCTGCAGCCCCCACCGCCGCCAGATCTTGCCCACCCACACGTGCGAGATCCCCAGCTCGGCGCCCAGTAACCGCGAGGACCAGTGGGTGACCCCGAGCCGCTCGGGCGGGGGTTCCAGAGTTGCAAGCACAACCGCGACCTCATCCACGACCGGCCGGCGACCGGGCTTCGGGCGATCCTCCAGCCCGCCCAAGCCCTCGGCCCGGTAGCGCTTCTTCCAGCCGATCACCGTCGGCTTCGAGACACCGACCCGGGCGACGATGTCCTTGACGGGCACATCCTCAGCGGCCAGCAACACGATCCGCGCCCGCTGCGCCAAACCCGCCCGCAGCGACGGGGCACGCAGCCATGACTCGAGGATCTCGCGGTCTCGGGGCGGCACGTCCACGGTCACAGTCAACGGCACACACCATGATCCCAGAAGCAGCCACGCCAAGTAAAGCTATCTAGTTACCGCGACACTAGGGCCCCGGTCGCGGGATGGATCGGCTTCGACGAAGATCTCCGGCGTGCGTGTCGTCGTCGCCGGTTCGTCCGGCCTGATCGGTACTGCCCTCGTCGCCGACCTCCGGCACGCGGGCCATGAGGTCCTGCGGCTCGTCCGGCGGGCCCCTGCCGCTCCGGACGAGCGCGGCTGGGACCCGCCGGCCGGCCGCGTCGACGACGGGACGTTCGACGGCGTCGACGCCGTGGTCAACCTGGGTGGTGCCGGGATCGCGGACCGGCCGTGGAGCGGCGCACGCAAGCAGCTGCTGCGCGACAGCCGCAACGTCCCGACCGAGGTGCTCGCGGCCGCGGTCGCGCGGCACGGGGTGCCGACGATGCTCAGCGCGTCGGGCGTGAACTACTACGGCGACACCGGGTCGCGCCAGGTGGACGAGTCGGCGCCGTCCGGAACCGGGTTCCTCGCCGAGGTGTGCCGCCACTGGGAGGCCGCTGCCTCGCCGGCCGCCGATGCAGGCGCCCGCGTGGTGCTGATGCGCTCGGCCGCGGTCCTGGCTCCGCACGGAGGGCTGCTGGGGCGGCTGCGGCCGCTGTTCGCGCTGGTGCTCGGCGCCCGGATCGGTGCGGGCCGCCAGGCATTCCCGTGGATCTCCCTCGACGACGAGGTCGGGGCGATGCGGTTCCTGCTCGAGCACGACGAGGTGGCCGGTCCGGTGAATCTCGCGGGCCCCGAGCCCGCGACGAACGCCGAGTTCACCGCGGCGTTCGCCGAGGTGCTGAACCGCCCGGCGCCGTTCGTCGTGCCCGGAGCCGTGCTGCGCACCGTGCTGGGTCAGCTCGCCGAGGAGATGGTGCTCACGGGCCCGTTCGTCGTGCCGGCCGTGCTGCAGAAGCACGGCTACCCCTTCCGCCACCTGACGATCCGCGAGGCGCTCCAGGCGGCGGTCGAACACCCATAGCTGCGCAGTCAGCAAACTTGCGCGCCCCGCATGTTTCTCGCTAGCCTGTGTCCATGGCCGGGCTGCGCGAACGCAAGAAGGAACAGACCCGCGCGGCACTCAGCTGGGCCGCGCTGCACCTCGCAGTCGAGCGCGGCCTCGCCGGCGTCACCGTGGACGAGATCGCCGCCGAGGCCGGCGTCTCCCCGCGCACGTTCAACAACTACTTCGCCAGCAAGTACGAGGCCATCGTGTGGCGGCACCTCGACCGCTTCGCCCGGATCGCCGACCAGCTGCGCACCCGGCCCGACACCGAGCCGCTGTGGACGGCGCTCACCGGTGCCGCCGCGGGGGTGTTCGGCACCACCGACTCCGCCGGCCCCGGACCCACAGCCGAATGGACCGCCGGCGTGCGGCTGCTCCTGGAGCAGCCCGAACTGCGCGGCGAGTTCGTGAAGGCCGCCGCCGCGGCCGACCGCGAGCTCGCAGCGGCCGTGGCCGAGCGCACCGGCACCCATCCCGATCAGGACATGTACCCACGCCTGGTCGCCGCGGCGGTGGGCGCGGCCGTCCAGGCCGCCAGCGAGCAATGGTTGCGGGCCGACCCGCCGGTCACGCTCGCGGCCCTGATCGCCGACGCGTTGGGGCAGTTCGCGGCCGGGCTGCCGGACCCGCGCGCCACCTAGCGGGGCACCAGACCCACATCCGAGTTTCGCAGCGTCCCGCAGGTGGCGGGACGCCGTTCCGTCCTGCCCTGGGAGGGCTCATGTCGCACGATGTCGTGATCGTCGGTGCCGGTCCGAACGGCCTGCTGATGGCGGGCGAGCTCGCGCTCGCCGGAGTGGACGCGGTGGTGGTGGACCGCCTCGCGGAACCGTCGAGCCGGCCCCGGGCCAACGGCCTGGTCGGCCGGGTTGTGGAAGCACTCGACCGGCGGGGCGTCTACGAGCTCTTCAGCGGGCAGGCCGGACCGCCCCGACCGGCGCCGCGGTTCATGTTCGGGGCGCTCCCGCTGGACCTCACCCCGCTCCCCGATCACACCCTGTACCTCCTCCCGATCCCGCAACGACGCATGGAGGAGCTGCTCGCGGCGCGGGCGGTCGAGCTCGGCGTCCGGATCCGGCGCGGGCACGAGGTGACCGCGGTCCACCAGAGCCCGGACGCCGTGCGCGTCGACGTGCTCGGCCCGGCGGCCCCCTACCAGCTGGACGCGCGCTACGTGGTGGCGGCCGACGGCGGCACCAGCATGGTCCGCAAAGGGCTGGGCATCGACTTCCCGGGGATCACCGACACCGGGTTCGTGTCCCGGATGGGCCACGTCGGCATCGGCGCCCCCGTCGCCGGGTCGGGCACCGGGGAGCTGGACGTGCCCGGTGTGGGACGACTCTCCCCCGCGTCGTTCCTGCGGACCGGGACCGGGCTCTTCGCCTACGGGATGTTCGAGCCCGGCCGCTACCGCGTGAGCGCGTTCGAATGGGGCGAGGAGGGCGTGCGGGACAGCGACGAGATACCGCTCGAGGAGCTCTCCGCCGCCGTGCGCCGGGTGCTCGGGACGGAGATCCCGCTCACCCCACCGCCGGGCGGGCGCCCGGGGGACCTGCGCAGGCGCGTGGGCGTGAACTCGCGGCAGGCCGATCGCTACCGGGCCGGCCGGGTGTTCCTCGTCGGCGACGCCGCCCACGTGCACAGCGCAGTGGGCGGGCCGGGACTCAACCTGGGCATGCAGGACGTGCTGAACCTCGGCTGGAAGCTCGCCGCCGCCGTGCACGGCACCGCACCCGCCGGCCTGCTCGACACCTACGAGATCGAACGGTGGCCCGCGGGCGAACGGGTGATCATGCACAGCCGCGCCCAGAGCGCGCTGCTGTCCCCCGGCGCGAACACCACCGCCCTGCGCGAGCTGCTCGGCGAGCTGCTGCGAGACACCGGCACGGTGCGACACATCGCAGACCTCATGTCGGGGGCCGACGTGCACTACCCCGCACGTCAGGACGGGCCGGTCCACCCGCTGACCGGCCGGTGGGCACCGGACCTCCCGCTGCGCGTCGACGGGCGGGCGACGCGGGTGGCCGAGCTGCTGCGGACCGCCCGCCCGGTGCTCCTCGACCTCGCCGGGCGGGCGGACCTCCGGGGTGCGGCGCGGGGGTGGACGGATCGGGTCGACGTCGTGAGCGGTACCACCCCGGACGCACCCGCGGCCGCCCTGCTCGTGCGCCCCGACGGGTACGTCGCGTGGGCAGGCGACAGCGGCGACCCCGACGGCTTGCGGCACTCCCTGCGGACGTGGTTCGGCGATCCGGCCCTCCCGGCCGCGGAGGTAGCGTGAGCACCATGGTGACCCGCTCCTGCCGCCGCAGCGCCGAACCCCTGCGGATCGACCGTCTCGGCACCGTCGAGTACCGGGCCGCGTGGGACGTCCAGCGCGCCAACGCCGACGCCCGCCGCACCGGCACCGGCCCCGACGTGCTGATGTTGCTGGAACACCCGTCGGTCTACACGGCCGGCAAGCGCACGCAACCCGCGGACCGGCCCACCGACGGCACCCCGGTGGTGGACGTCGACCGCGGCGGGCGCATCACCTGGCACGGCCCCGGACAGCTCGTCGGCTACCCGATCGTCGGGCTGGCCGAGCCCCTCGACGTCGTCGACTTCGTGCGGCGCCTGGAAGAGGCGCTCATCCGCGTGGTGCACGATGCCGGCGTCCCGCAGGCCGGCCGGGTGGACGGGCGCAGCGGCGTCTGGCTGCCGGCCGACGACCGCCGCCCGGAGCGCAAGATCGCCGCGATCGGCGTGCGCGTGCAGGGTGGGGTCACCCTGCACGGCTTCGCTCTCAACTGCGAGCCCGACCTCGCCGCGTACGACCGGATCGTGCCGTGCGGCATCACCGACGCGGGCGTCACGTCCTTGGCAGCCGAGCTGGGCAGGCCGGTGCCGGTGGCCGAGATCGTCGACGCCGCCGGCGCGGCCGTCGAGTCGGTCCTCGACGGTGCGCTGCCGGTGGCCGAGCACGCCGTGCAGCGCGCGGCCACACCGGCCGGGCTCGACCTGCGCCTGCACCCGGCGCTGCAGTGACCAGGGTCTGACCGGCTCCCGTCTCAGGAGCCGCCGCGGTCGTCCGGCGGGCCGCTTTCCTCGCCTGTGGACTCCGAGGACATCCCGCTGGAGAACGCCATCCCGAAGATGAGCCCGATCGGGATGCCGAAGAGCACCTGGTCCATCGCGATGCCGATGGCGATGCCGATCGGCAGGCCGATCGCGATGCCCTTCCAGTTGAACCACCTACTGCGCCGCATGTCGTCCTCCTCAGCTCGTCGGTCCGCACCCATCGTACTGGAAATCCGTAATTACGGAGAACAGGTGGTCGGTGGCATCCTGGTCACATGACCGACGACCACCGCATGCCGGAGCGGCTCGCCGACCTCGAACGCCGGGTCGCCGCGCTGGAGGGGGCGAGCACAGCGCACGCGGCGACCCGCACCGAGCGGGCGGACGGCGCCGCCGGCACCGTCCGGTACGCGGGCGAGGTGCACCTGCACGGTGACGTCAACTGGGAGATCGCCCTGGACGCGGGCACGGCGCTCGACCTGCCCGACGAGCCGCGGGTGGCGGTGCTGGCCGCGCTCGGCCACCCCGCCCGCGCGCGGATCGTCCGCAGCCTGCTGACCGACGGCCCGCGCGGCACGGCCGCGCTGCAGGAGGCGGCCGGGCTCGCGTCCACCGGCCAGCTCTACCACCACCTGCGCTCGCTCACCCACAGCGGCCTCGTCGAGCAGGACGGCCGCGGCTCGTACCGGGTGAACGCGCGCGCGGTGGTACCGGTGCTGGTACTGCTCACCGCGGCCGCCGACGTGGCCGGCCAGCTCCGCTAGCCGAGTTGCGGGGCAACCTGCGACGCGATCAGCTCCACCTGGTCGAGGTCGGCCAGGTCGAGCAGCTGCAGGTAGATGCGGGTGATGCCCGTCTTCTCCCGCCACTCCCCCAGCCGGTCGACGACCTCGGCCGGCGTACCGGCGATCCCGTTGGCGCGCAGGTCGTCCACGTCGCGCCCGATCGTCAGCGCCCTGCGTGCCACCTCGGCGTCTTCACGGCCCACGGCGATCACGAGGGCGACCGAGCGCACGATCTCGGAGGGGTCGCGCCCGATCGCCCGGCAGGCCGCGTCGACCCGCTCGAACTGCGTGGCCACGACGTCCATCGGCGAGAAGCCCACGTTGAACTCGCTCGCGAACCGGGCCGCCAGCTCGGGGGTGCGCTTCTTGCCGTGGCCGCCGACGATCACCGGCGGGTGGGGCTGCTGCACCGGCTGGGGCAGCGCGGGCGAGTCGGTGAGGGTGTAGTGCTCGCCGGAGAACGAGTACCGGTCGCCCGGCAGCGTGCCCCAGAGCCCGGTGACGATCTCCAGCTGCTCGGCGAGCCGGTCGAACCGCTCCCGCAGGCCGGGGAACGGGATGCCGTACGCGGCGTGCTCGGCCTCGAACCAGCCGGCTCCCAGCCCCAGCTCGACGCGGCCGCCGGACATCTGGTCGGCCTGCGCCACGGCCACCGCGAGCGTTCCGGGCAGCCGGAACGTGGCCGAGTTCACGAGCGTGCCCAGCCTGATCCGGGACGTCTCGCGCGCCAGCCCCGCGATCGTGAGCCAGGAGTCCGTGGGCCCCGGCTCACCGGACGCGTCGCCCATCGCAAGGAAGTGGTCGGAGCGGAAGAACGCGTCGTATCCCGCCGCCTCCGCGGTGGTGGCGACGCGCAGCTGGTCGTCGTAGCTGGCCCCTTGCTGGGGCTCGGTGAAGATCCGCAGGTCCACGAACCGAACCTAGCCCCGTCGCCCGCGCTGCGTCGGTGCAACCCCCTGGGGGCCCACGCGCGCGGCGTAGCCTGGGCCGTGACGATCGCACCCGAGGGTCGCAAGCTCCTGCGCCTGGAGGTCCGCAACAGCGAGACCCCCATCGAGCGCAAGCCGCCGTGGATCCGGACGAAGGCACGCACCGGCCCGCAGTACACCGAGCTCAAATCGCTCGTGCGCTCCGGCGGGCTGCACACGGTGTGCGAGGAGGCCGGCTGTCCCAACATCTACGAGTGCTGGGAGGACCGGGAGGCCACGTTCCTCATCGGCGGCGAGCAGTGCACCCGCCGTTGCGACTTCTGCCAGATCGACACCGGCAAGCCGGCCGCGCTCGACCGCGACGAGCCGCGCCGCGTCGCGGAGTCGGTGCGCACGATGGGTCTGCGTTACTCCACGGTCACCGGCGTCGCCCGCGACGACCTGCGACGACGGCGGCGCCTGGCTCTACGCCGAGACCGTCAGCCAGATCCACGAGCTCAACCCCGGCACCGGCGTCGAGCTGCTGATCCCCGACTTCAACTCCCGCGACGACCAGCTGGCCGAGGTGTTCGGCTCCCGGCCCGAGGTGCTCGCGCACAACCTGGAGACGGTGCCGCGGATCTTCAAGCGGATCCGTCCCGCGTTCCGCTACGACCGCTCGCTCGAGGTGATCACCAAGGCCCGGTCGGCCGGGCTGGTCACCAAGTCGAACCTGATCCTGGGCATGGGCGAGACGCCCGAGGAGGTCACCGCCGCGCTGCGCGACCTGCACGCGGCCGGCTGCGAGATCATCACGATCACGCAGTACCTGCGCCCGTCGGCGCGCCACCACCCGGTGGAGCGGTGGGTCAAGCCGGAGGAGTTCGTCGAGCACTCCGAGGCGGCCGAGGAGATCGGCTTCGCCGGGGTGATGGCCGGGCCGCTGGTGCGCTCGTCCTACCGCGCAGGGCGGCTCTACGCGCAGACCGTGGCCCACCGGGGCGAGGAGCTCTCCTCCGACCTGGCCCACCTGGCGGCAGAGGGCCCGGCCGCGCAGGAAGCGAGCTCCCTGCTGGCGAGGTAGCCCCCAGGCGGCAGCAGCAAAGCCACCTTGCTGGCATCTGGAACGTCGCGCGACGCTACCCGTATCCTCGTCACATGGCCGGTGGGAAGCCCGACAAGGCGGCGAAGCAGGAAGCCAGGCGCGCGCGGCGCGCGGCGTCCAGGGCGCGCTACAAGCAGATCTGGCAGGCGTTCCAGATGCAGCGCCGGGAGGACAAGGCGCTGCTCCCGATCATGGTGGGCGTGCTGCTGCTGTCGGTGGCCGTCGTCTTCGCGATCGGGCTGATCTTCGACCTGCACTGGATCCTGCTGCCGCTCGGCATCGCCGTCGGTGTGCTGGCGGCGGTCAGCATCTTCGGGCGCCGCGTCCAGCGCAACGTCTACAGCAAGGCCGACGGCCAGCCGGGCGCGGCGGGCTGGGCGCTGGACAACCTGCGCGGCCAGTGGCGGGTCACCCCCGGCGTCGCCGGCACCACCCACCTCGACGCCGTGCACCGGGTCATCGGCCGGCCCGGGATCATCCTCGTCGCCGAGGGCGCCCCGCACCGCGTCAAGGGCCTGCTCGCGCAGGAGAAGAAGCGCACCGCCCGCGTCGCCGGCACCATGCCGATCTACGACGTCATCGTGGGCAACGACGAGGGCCAGGTGCCGCTCGCCAAGCTGCAGCGCCACCTCATGAAGCTCCCGCGCAACATCGACCGCAAGGAGATGGAGTCGATGGAGGCGCGCCTCGCCGCCCTCGGCTCCGCGCCGCGGCCATGCCGAAGGGCCCGATGCCGCCGGGCGAAGATGCGCAGCGTGCAGCGCACCGTCCGCCGCCGCTAGCCGGGGAGTCAGGCCCGGCTGCGGACCACCACCGTGCGGGTGGCGCGGTCGTGCCAGCCGCGGCCGTCCTCGTTGCGGGCCAGCGGCGGCAGCACGAGCGCGATCATGGCCGTGCGCAGCAGCGCCCGGGGCACGCCGATCACGGAGGCCGAGTCCAGCGAGGCCACCCGGATCCCGAGCGCGACCATCCCGGCACTCGTGCCGAACACGGCCACCGGCATGGCGGCGAGCAGGTACCAGATCCCGAGCACCGACCAGCCGAGGTTGGGGTTGTCGAGGGCGCCGGGCCCGGTGAGCAGCGCCGCGATCCGTACCCCAGCAGCCAGTCGATCACCAGCGCCGCCACCCGGCGACCCAGCCCCGCCACCGAGTTCACGCCTGTGGCCGGCAGGCCGATCCGCTCCCCCGGGTACGGCCCTCCGGCCTCCGGAGCCGCGCCGGGCAGCCAGGTCTCGATCCAGCGGGCCATACGCCTTAGCCTATGGGAGGTGACGAGGACCAGCCTCGCGGCCGAGTCCGTTAACGTCTGCGAAACGACTGGGTGACCGCTGGGCAACAACACGGCCATAGGTTCGCCGCCGACGCAGACAGTCCTACCCGACCAGCGGTCGCACGAAGGAGTCAGTGGGTGTTCAGCAACTCCGAAGAGGTCCTGAAGTACATCTCGGACGAGGGCGTCGAGTACGTCGACATCATGTTCCGCGACCTCCCCGGAGTGATGC
>CAWFMI010000001.1:0-81840 GCA_963816995.1 uncultured Actinomycetota bacterium | reverse complement strand
CGGGAACTCGACCGGCAGCGGCTCGTCCGCCCGGCGTGGGTGCGGTGGTCCGTCATCGAGGGCTCGTTCCGGGCTGCGGGGAGGAACCGCGGACGGCCCGCATGATGTGGACGTACTCCGAGGGGTCCACGATCGCGTCGACGAGCGTGGGGTCGTCGCCGGCGACGGCCTGACGGATCGCCGCGTCCAGCTCGGCGCTCGTTCCCACCCGCTGCGCAGGGATCCCGACGGCTGCGGCGATCGCCGCGAAGTCGGTCGGGCGGTACCGGACGGCACCGGCGCCGCCGTGTCCCGGCCGTCGCTTGAGGTCGATCAGGCTGAGCGTGCTGTCGTTGAAGACGATCACGGTGACCGGGTGCCGCAGCCGCGCCACCGTCTCGAGCTCCGCCAGCACCATCCCGAGACCGCCGTCACCGGTGAAGCAGAACGTCCGGCGGTCCGGGTGGACCTGCGCCGCGGCGATCGCAGCAGGTAGGCCGAACCCCATGCTGGCCAGGCCGGACGATACGAGGAACTCGCCGGGCCCGTCGGTCGTCCACAGCGACGTCACCGGGAGCATGTGTGCACCGGAGTCGACGGTGGCGAGTGAACCCGGCGGCGCCGCGGCACGAACCGTGCGTGCGACAGCGGTCGGAGCGAGTCCCGCGGAACAGGGCCCGGACAGCAGATCGTCGAGCGCGTGTTCCCGGGCACTGTGGATGAAGCCGCTGCCCCAACCGTCGCGGAGCACGCCGAGGTCGGCGATGAGGTCGTCGAGCGGCCCGACGACCTCCACCGTCGGGGCGAGGTACCGGTTGTCCGTGCGCCACGGCGACAACGCGATCACCGGTGCGGCGTAGGGCCACGCGGCCGGGATGAGCTCCACCGTATCCAGCCCGACGGCCAGTAGGAGGTCAGCGGCCTCGAGCACCGGTGCCTCGATCTTCGCGCCGGTCAGGACCCCGACGCAGTTCGGCCATGACTCCGGCACCACACCCTTCGCCTTGTAGGTCTGGAGCACGGGAACCCCCGTGCCGTTCACCAGGGAGCGCACGGCGTCACTGCTGTTCTTCGCGGCCATTCCGACGAGCACGACCGGCCGCCGCGCTCGGGCGAGCAGGGTGCGCGCTTCGGCGGGAGTGGTGCGATCGCCGCGCGGTGCCCGGAGTTCGGCACGTGGTGGCGTGCAGCCCGTGGACGACGCGTCGATGTCGAGGTGGACCGGGCCCGGCGTGGGCGCGCGGGCCATCTCCACGGCGCGGCGCACGGTGCCGGCCGGGTCCTCGCCGCCGAGGACCCCGCTCCACTTCGTGACCGGACCGAACATCGCCCGCTGGTCGAGCCGCTGGTGCGGAACGCGATGAGCCTCGGATGCGGGAACGGTGTCGGTGAGCAGCAGCAGTGGTTGCCGGTCCAACCACGCCTGTGCGACGCCGTTGGCGCTGCTGGCGGCACCGGGTCCACGAGTGACCAGGCACGGGGTGGGGATCCCGGTCAGTTCCCCGTGTGCGCCGGCCATGAAAGCGGCGGCATTCTCCGTGTGTGCGAGGACGAACGTGATCCCGGACCTCTCCGCGGCCGAGACGAGCTCCAGGTTCGCGCCCCCTCCCGGAACGCCGAAGAGGACGCTTGCTCCGTTCGCACCGAGGACCTGGGCGATGATCGACGAGAGCTCGGCCGTGTCCATGGTGCTCCTGTTCGCCTGGGCTGTCGGGACGGCGGACGGATCCGGAGACCCAGGACGTCACTCGTGCTCCGCGGGCTGGACGGGCCGGTTGTCGCTCGCCGCAGCCGCCTCTCCTGCGGTGATCTCCGTGCGCATCCGGTCGAAATCTTGTTCCATGCCGGGTGTCGCGGCCGGCCCGAACCGGTTGGCCACCGCGATCGCGAGGCAGGATGCGATCGCCGCGGGCAGGAGTTCGTAGACGCCGATCGGGTCGACGGCAGGGTATGCGAGGGCCGTGATCCCCCCGACCAGGATGCCGGCGAGCGCTCCGAAGCGGTTCATCCGCCGCCAGTACAGCGACAGCACGATCACCGGGCCGAAGGCCGCGCCGAGGCCTGCCCACGCGTATCCGGCGAGGTCGAGGACCGTCGTCTCGCCGGTGACGGCCAGGACTGCGGCGAGGGTCGCCACCGCCACTACCGAGACTCGTCCGGCCCGGACGAGCACCCGTGGCGCGGCGTCCCGGTCGAAGAAGGCTCGGTAGCCGTCCTCGGACAGTGCGGCCGACGCCACGAGCAGCTGGGGAGCCGCGCTGCTCATCGCCGCCGCGAGCACACCGACCAGGACGAAACCCGCCACCCAGGGGTTGAGGATGGCCTGGATCAGCGACAGGTAGACGCCCTCGGGGTTCTCCAGCGGTTCGCCGAAGAACGCTATGCCGGAGAAGCCGACCAGGATCGCCATGACCAGCGCGGAGGTCGCCCAGGTGACGCTGACCCGCCGGGCGAGCGGGATTTCCTCGATGGACCGGATTCCCATGAAACGCGCGAGGATGTGCGGTTGACCGAAGTAGCCGAGTCCCCACGCGAGTCCGGACACGATCACGACGATGCCCAGGGATCCGGTGTCCTGCCACCCACTCCCGGCCAGGGTCGCGCCGCCGAGCAGAGAGAGCAGATCCTGGTTGCGCCCCTCGACAGCCGAGGTCATGACGCCGAACCCGCCGATCTGCACGATCGCCGCCGCGGGTACGACGACGATCGCCGCCCACATGAGCACGGCCTGGATGACGTCGGCGTAGCTGACCGCGAGGTACCCGCCGAGGTAGGTGTAGACCACGACGACGGACGCGCCGATCAGGGCGCCGACGACGGCGGGCATGCCGAACACCTCGGTGAACACAACTCGGACGGTGAGGATGCAGGACGCGACGTAGAAGAGGTAGAAGACCAGGATGGCCAGCGCCGACACGGTGCGCAGCAGCCCGCGGTGGTCCTCGAACCTGTTCTCGAGGTACGACGAGATCGTGAGCGAGTCGGACTCCGTGCAGGTCCGGATGTCGGTCACCCGCGCGGTGTGTACCCGGAGCCGCGCGGCGACGATCCGCCAGCTCAGATAGAAGCCGATCACCAGACCGACCGGGATCCAGGCTTGGCCGAGACCGGCCGCGTACACCGCTCCCGGCAGGCCGAGCATGAGCCAGCCGCTGAAGTCGCTGGCGTTCGTGCTCAGGCCCGCAACCCAGCTCGAGAGCTGCCGGTCGCCGAGCAGGAAGTCGGACTGCGACCGCACCCGGCGCCGCGCATGGACCCAGACGCCCACCCCCACCATCGCGGCGAGGTAGACCACGACAGACACGACCGTTCCCACCGACGAGCTTGCCATGCGAACTCCCACCATCCGTGAGGAGAGATGTGCCGCGCGCAACCAATCTCGGATCCGAGATGGGGGAGGCTACGGGCGCATGACTTCCGGTGTCAACGCGCACTTGGCGGCGATGGCGACCCAGACAGCGAGATGCCTGGCGAGTCGGAGCCAGGGCGCGGGGGAGTCAGTCGGGCAGCGGTGTCGATTCGGATCCGAGCTGACGCGAGTCGGCGTCGTCGAGCACGGCCTGGAGCAGGCGCCACGAGTCCATCACGTGGTCCGCGACCAGAACCCGGGCGGCGTGGCCGTTTCCAGCGGCCAGCGCGTGCCGAATGGCGTCGTGTTGCCGCAGGTTCGTGACGTAGAGGGTGTCTGCGGCGGAACCGGGCTCCCAGAGGGACTCCCCGGAGAAGACCCGGCGGAGACTGGTGATCAGTCGGGCGATCAACGGTGCGCCCGCCGCGTCGATGATCGCGTTGTGGAAGCGGTCGTTGGCGGCGATCCAGGCCAGTGACGCGGCTCCGCGCTCCTCCTGTGATAGCTCGGGATCGCGCAGGCGGTCGGTCTGGCGGGCGAAGTCGGCGCCTGCGTCGTCGATCCGGGCCAGCCCCGCCGCGGTGACCCGCTGCGCCGCGAGCTCGGCGGCCGCGCCCTCCAACGCAGCGCGTGCGAGGAAGGTCTGCGTCCATTCGCCGCGGTCGAACCCGCGTACGCGGACCCCCCGATTGGGGGTGAACGAGACCAGGCCGAGCGCGGCCAGCTGACGGAGGGCTTCTCGGATGGGAGTGCGACTGACGGCGAACCGTCGCGAGAGGTCATCTTGCCGGAGCACGGTACCGGGAGCCAGCTCGCCTGCGACGATCATCTCCTCGATGACCTGGGCGATCTGGTCGGCTTTCGTGGTGGAGGACGGTTCGGCCTGCGGATGCGGGGGCGTCAGCTCGTCGTCACCCGCCGCCTGCCCGCCGTCGGGCGCGTGGGTCATCGTCCGCGGCCTCCTGTCTCCGAGACCCGCCGGGCCCCTCACCTGCGAGCTCTGGCCGTTCGGCACCGGCCGGCGTCGGGTGCAAGGCTAACGGAGATCCGGGACCAGGGCCCGCAGTCCAGCTGTGAGTCCATCTCGGATCCGATATGTGCGATCCAGGAAGCTTGACAGGTAGGCCGTCGCTCTGCATGCTCGCCCATCTGAGATCTTTGGATCCGAAATGGTGGTGCGGTGGAGACAGCGGAGGTCGTGGTCGTCGGCGGCGGATGCGTCGGCACCAGCGTGGCGTTCCACCTGGCCGCACTGGGCTGCACCGACGTGCTGCTGCTCGAGGCCGGCTCGCTCGGCTCAGGCTCGTCGAGCAGGGCAGCGGGCGGGATACGCCTGCAGCACGCCGATGCCCTCAACGCTCGGATCGTGCAGCGGTCGCTGGAGGAGTTCGTCCGCTTCGACGAGCTGACCGGCGTGCCGATCGACTTCAAGCAGGTCGGATACCTGTTCCTCCTCGACACCGACGAGCAGATGGCGGTCTTCCGGCAGGCCGTCGAGGTCCAGCAGGACATGGGCGTGCCCAGCGAGGTCGTCGACCTCGATCGCGTCCGTGAGCTGGTGCCGCCGCTCGTCACCGCCGACCTCGTCGGCGCGACCTTCTGCCCGGCCGACGGCTACGCGACACCCGAGGCAGTCCTGCAGGGGTACGCGAGTGCGGCCCGGCGGCTCGGGGTGACGGTCCGAGTCGGGTGCGCCGTGACCGGAATCCGTCTGAAGGGCGATCGAGTCGTCGGCGTCGACACCGACGGAGGCCCGATCGCGACCACGGCTGTCGTGTGCGCAGCCGGTGTGCAGTCCGCGGAGATCGCCGGATGGCTCGGGGTCGACCTGCCGGTCCACGGTGAGGCGCGCACGATCCACTACTCCGGCGAGGCCGCCGGCGTTCCGGACACCGCGCCTCTCACCGTGGACTTCTCCTCCGGGTTCTACTTCCACCGGGAGTCCCGGGGGCTGCTGTTCGGCGGGCGCCAGCGCCGACTCGAGGACCTGTTCGCCCCGGCTGTCCGCCGGCTGCCCGGAGTGCTCGACCTGCCGATCGAGACGTCGTGGTGGGGCTACTACGACATGAGCCCGGACAGCAACGCGATGATCGGCTCAGGACCGGTCACCGGGTTCCACTACGCCACCGGGTTCTCCGGCCACGGATTCCAGCAGTCCCCCGCCGTGGGCGAACACGTCGCAGAGCTGGTGCTGGGCCGCGATCCGACGCTCGATCTCGAACCCCTCTCTGCGGACCGGTTCTCCCGAGGGACGGTCCGCACCGAGAAGTTCGTGATCTAGGCCGACCTTCGGGAGGAGGGCAATGGACTGCTGCACCCGACGCCTGGCCGACCGGGTGGCGGTGATCACCGGTGCCGCGCACGGCATCGGTGAGGCGATCGCGGCGCGGTTCGCGGCCGAAGGTGCCCGAGTGGTCATCGGTGACCTCGACGAGGAGGGCGCGAAGGCAACGGCCGAGAGGATCGCGTCGGTCGGCGGCACCGTGATCGGCCTCGGCGTGGACGTGAGCAGGTCGGCAGACGTCGCCGGTCTCGTCTCGGGAGCGGTCGACACCTTCGGCGGGGTGGACATCCTCGTCAACAACGCCGGGGACGTCACCACCCAGCGCCATTTCCTGGAGACGGACGAGGCGTGGTGGGACCACTTCCTCGACACCAACCTGAAGAGCCAGTACCTCTGCTGCCGCGCAGCCGCTCCCGTGATGGTGCGCTCCGGACGCGGCTGCATCATCAACATGTCGAGCGGTGGCGCCACCCGATCCCACCGGGGAATGGTCGCGTACGACGCGTCCAAGGGCGGCGTCGAGGCGATGACGCGGGCCCTGGCGCTCGAGCTCGCCCCATACGGCATCCGCGTCAACGCCCTGGTCCCCGGCCTGATCGCAACCCGGGCGGAGCACCTCGAGCCCGCTGCCCGCACGTTGCGGGACGAGACCGTTCCGCTCGGCCGTGGCGGCGCACCGCAGGACTTGGCGGGCCCCGCGGTCTTCCTCGCCTCCGCCGACGCCGCCTACGTCACCGGGACCACGCTCGTCGTCGACGGCGGCGTGCTGGTGCAGCAGCGGAGCCCACAGGTCGAGACCTTCCCCGTGAACGCGGATCCCGGCGGCTCGAACGATGTCCACGACGACTGAGAGGACGGCGATGATCGCACGTATCTGGCGTGCTTCGGCCACAGCCGAGGGCGCAGAGCGCTATCGCGAGCACTTCGGTGAAGAGGTGCTGCCGCAGCTGCGCAAGCTCGACGGGTTCCGCGGCGCGACCCTGCTGCAACGCGCCATCCCGGAACACACGGAGATCGAGGTGATCACGCGGTGGGAGTCGGTCGAGAAGGTGCGCGACTTCGCGGGTGACGACATCCGGATCTCGATCGTCGAGCCGGCAGCCCTCGCGGTGTTGACGCACTCCGATGATTTCGCGACCCATCACACGATCAGCGTCGAATGGTTGCCGTCCGAGCCAGGAGCGTAGGCGCCCGACCGATGCGGATTCGTGCCTACGGGCGCAGCGCGCTGCTGGTCGAGCTGGACACGTTGAACGACGTTCTCGGACTGCACACGGCGCTGTGTCGGGACCCGCCGCCGGGACTAGTGGAGAGCGTCCCAGCGGCCCGCACACTCATGGTGAGCTTCGATCCTCGGACGACCACGCACGCCGTGCTGGCGGCGGCGGTTCGGCACCGGCCGCGCGACCAGCCCCGGTGCGAGGTGCGCCCGGAGGTCGAGATCCCCGTCCGCTACGACGGGGAGGACCTCGGCGAGGTGGCGCGGGCAAGCGGCTGCAGCCGGCGGCATCTCGTGAAGCGGCACGTCAGCCGCATCTACGTCGTCGCGTTGATCGGGTTCGCGCCGGGCTTCTACTTCCTCACCGGAGGAGATGAGGCCCTGCAGGCCCGGCGACGGGCCACGCCGCGCACCCGCGTACCCCGCGGTGCCGTGGGCCTCGCAGGGGAGTTCACCGGGATCTACCCCCGCACGGGCCCCGGAGGTTGGAAGATCATCGGGCACACCGAGGCCCACCTGTGGGACGCCTCGCACACCCCGTCCGTGCTGCTGCCACCCGGCACCCGCATCCGCTTCACCGAGGTCCCGCGTTGATCAGAATCGGTCGCCCGGGACCTCTGACGACCGTGCAGGACCTCGGCCGTCCCGGCTACGGGGTCTGGGGGATCGCGCCGGGCGGAGGGGCCGACCGCGGCAGCCTCGCCCTCGCCAACCGGCTGGTCGGCAACCGCGAGTCGGCGGCCGCGTTGGAGATCACCGGTGGCGGGCTCAGCGCCACCTTCGACGAGCCCGCGACCGTCGCCCTGACGGGAGCCCCCTGCCGGGTCGTCGTGGGAGGACGGGATCGAGCGCCCAACTGCGCGATCCGGGTCCCCGCGGGCGACCTGCTCGACATCGGCCAGCCGACCCGGGGCCTGCGCGTATACCTCGGGATCCGGGGCGGTCTGGACACGCCTCCCGTGCTCGGGTCCCGCGCGACCGACCTCGTCGCAGGCCTCGGCGGCGGCGCCCTCCGACCCGGCGACGAGCTGTCCATCGGTCCTCCGCTGATCCACTACATCGAGGTCGACCTGGCGCCGGTTGCCGCGCTGCCCGACACCACCGTGATGCGCACCCTGCCCGGGCCGCGAGCCGACTGGTTCACCACCGATGGCCTGGACGTCCTGCACTCGGGCCGGTACACGGTGCTGCCTGCGAGCAACCGGATCGGAGTCCGGCTGTCCGGCCCGCCGATCCTCCGGCGAATCACGCGGGAACTCCCCTCCGAGCCGGCCATTCGCGGAGCGATCGAGGTGCCTCCCGACGGCCAACCGATCCTGTTCCTCGCCGACCACCCCACGACGTGCGGATACCCCGTCATCGCCGTCGCCGAACCGGACGACGTGGACCTTGCGGCCCAACTCCGGCCGGGCCAGGAGGTGCGCTTCCGGCGAAGCCTCCCGTCCCCTCCGAGGGGCGACCTGTGAGCGCGCCGGGCCGCAGCCATGTCGCTGCGTTGTCACTCCCGGCGTAAGGGATCCCAGACGCGGACGGTCCCGACCTGCTCGAAGACAACGCCGGCGCCGCGAGGCACTCGACCCCGAGCCAGATCACAGCCGGCCCTGCCCCGATCACCCCCACAGCGGGAGCACGCGGACATCCGCACGGCTGAAGGCGACGATCACCAACGCGCCCGCGACGACCACCAGCGCACCCACGGCCAAGCCCGCTGCGCAGCATCGGGAACCGCGCCGGCGGGTCGTAGCCCGTCTTCCGGAGGATCCCCTCGGCCATGGTGTCGCCGAGGAAGTGGTGCGGCAGCCGGCTGTCGAGAGCTCGGCCGGCCAGCGTGAGGAACAGGCTCTCCTGTGCCGGCGTGAAGGCCGGCAGAGTCATGCTCACGGTTCTGTCCTCTCCGTTTGCGCCCAGGCGGCCTCGGCCGTCTTCAGGAGGGTGTCGTCGGTGTAGAGCCCCCGGGTGAAGAGCTCGAGGGTCGGCACCGTCATGCGGCGCAGCACCTCGGGGCCTGACCGATCGGGCCCCAGCGCCCGCGCGAGCGGCGGCGGCATGGTCAGCACGGCCAGGCTGATCAGGACGCTCAGCACGCCGAGCGCGCGAGGGTCCGAGGAGGCGCGCATCGTGCCGTCCGCGGCTCCGGCGCGGAAGATCGCTTCGGACTCCGCCACCATCCGCTCCACGAAGATGCCGGCAGTCGGAGAGTCGTCCTGGACCGCGCGGGCCATGTAGTGCACGAGCAGCCGGTACTCGTCGGGATCCGACAGGTACTCGCCCAGCAGGTCCGGGGTTCCGGCGGATCGCGCCCGGGCCGTCAGTACCTGCAGGACGTGCTCGTCGCAGGTGGCGCGCAGGCCGTCCTTGTTGCCGAAGTGGTGGAAGACCAGCCCGACGCTCACCCCGGCGGCCGCCGCGATGGCACGCACGTTCGCCGTCCGGAAGCCCTCACGGACGAACGCGGCGATCGCGGCGCTCCGGATCCTGGCCTTCGAAGTCAGGTCGGCATCCGAGACTGAGCTCATGTTCAATCAACTAAGCACACGTTCAGTCGCGGGGCAAGGCAGGATGCCCGGCGTGCGGAGACTGCGCGGTGCCCTCGTCCTCGCGGCCTTAGCCGTGATCGTCGTCGTGCTGGCCGGGGTGGCGCTCGCCGACCCGTTCCACCTGCGACACATCCGCTGGTTCACCGCATCCGCCGTTCTGCTCGCCGTCCTGCTCGTCACGGCGATGTTCGCGGTGCTCGCGCCGCGCGGCGCGGTGCGGATGATCGTGCTGACCCTCGGTGGTGTCGCGGCGCTCGGCTGGGTCGGAATGGTCGTGCTGGCCACACTGGTGACGGTCGAGAACCGCACGGTGTCGGAGGTGGCCGACGGTGGGAGGCGACTCGTGGTCGTCGAGGGCGCCGTCCCGGCCACCCGTCCCGTCTACGCGGTGGTGGTCCGGTCCGGCAGCGGGGCGTTCGAGCAGGAGGCGGTCGTCTACCAGGGCGTCGAGGCCGGCCCTGCCCCGTCCGACGTCCGGTTCGTCGACCCCGACACGGTCGAGGTGCGCACCGGCCCCTGCGTCTACCGGTCGGAGGTGGAGGCCGTCACCCTCGCCGTCGACCCGGTCTACCGCGCCCTGCGCGCCGACACCTGTTAGTCGAGTGCGTCCAAACTCGATCAATTCGCTGAGACCGGCGGGGGCTCGCGGACCGTGTCGACGGCGCGCGGTCACCCCGGCCGGGTGGACCCAGCCTGCTGACGGCGGGGCCGATCATGGGCTTCCCGCACACGGGCAAGGCGACGGGCCTCCCACCGCCGCGCCCGTGTCGTCTACCTGATCGAGAAACCGTCGCTCGGGCGCGCCGTTCCCGACTCGTAGCGCACGCAGCCACCCCGCCAGCAGGATCTCCTCGCGAGCCCACCTGTTCGCCCTGACCCGCGCCTGTGGACGTGGCCGGGTGGGCAGAACTACCGAACCCCGTGGTTGCGCTGCCGGTCGTCCCCGACGCGGGGACAGGCCCGTCGTTGACGAGACCGCCTCGGTGGGGTGCGTGGGGACTGGCTGTGGTCCCGTTCCATCCGCGCGGGCTGATCATCGGATGTTGCGTTGAGATCAACTCGGTAGTTCGGGAGGGAGGGAGGGCAACCCGACTATGTCGTCGAGGGCCACCAAGTCGTGTCTGACCGGGTCGGGTAGCGGCTGCCGACGATCACTCGCGCAGCTCGGTCCGTGGTCACCCTGCCATCGCTGTTCGGGACCACAGGATAGTGGCGCACGCACCCAGCAGAGACGGGTTCGTCCAGAACTGCCGTGCCCCCGCGTCGGGGACGGCAGGCAGCGCAACCACGGAATTCGGTAGTTCTGCCCACCCGGCCACCTCCACAGGTGGCGGGGTCGACGCGAACCGGGGTGATCCCACCAGGGGCAAGCTGGTGTGGGTCCGCCGTTCGGTCCGGGTCGGGGACGGAGACTTTTCATGATCAGATAGACGTCAGCGGGGTTGGAGCAAGATCGAATACCCGTGGTGTCTACATGGCCATGAGAAGACCCGCTTGATCGTTCCGAGACCCGGGGCAGCGCCCTGAGCTGGGCGTTCCACCGTCAGCTCGGACCGATCGTCACCCGCCGCACCCGCCGGGGTACATCACCGACGATTGATCGGGTTCGGACTTACTCGATCAGGAGAGGGGGAGCTCGGCCTCGGCGATGCTCGTCGGCGGGACGAGGCCCGCGTCGCCGGGCTGCAGCACCACCATCACGAACCGGACGGGGCCGTCGCCCGCGCCGGAGTAGCGGTGCGGGGCGTGGGCCTGGAACAGGACGGTGTCGCCGGTGTCCAGGTGCTGCTCGGTGGCGCCGACGCGCAGGCCGAGCCGGCCCGACAGCACCGACAGCACCTCCTGGGTGCCCATCGGGTGGGCCTCGCCGTCGAAGCTGTCGCCGGGTTGCAGCGTCCAGTCCCACAGCTCGACGACGTCCGGGGGGTCGGTGCCGATCCGGAACACGGCGTTGCTGCCTGCTGTGCTGCTCCAGAGCCTGGCGGCCTCCTCGGCGCGGCGAACGATGACGCGCGGCTCGGAGGCGTCCTCGACGAGTGAGGCGACGCCGACGCGCAGGGCGGCGGCGAGTCCGACGAGGGTGGCGATGCTCGGGTTGCCCCGTGCGGTCTCGATCTGGATGACGGTGCCGCGGCTGATGCCGGCCGCGGCGGCGAGCGCGTCGATGGTCATCCGTCGCTGCTGGCGCAGGGCGCGCACGTTGCGGCCCACGGCAGTGGCCACGTCCTCCGAGGACTGCATTCGGACAGTCTGCCGTACCTCGACGATTAGTTCGTTGTACTTCGACGCGGTCCTCGGTTAACGTCAAGTCTGCTGTCCTTCCAAGTCTGCTCTGTTGAACTGAGGCCTCATGTCCGTGCCCGTCGCCCTGCCTGCCGCCGTCACGTACGGCATCGCCGACTTCGCCGGCGGGCTGGCCGCGCGACGAGCGTCGGTGCTCATGGTCACGGCCGTGGCGCAGGCCGCTGGGCTGCTGAGCCTGCTGGCCGTGATCGGTGTGGTGGCGGGGCAACCGTCGCCGGCCGCGCTCGGGTTCGGGGCGCTCGCCGGGGTTGCCGGGGTGAGCGGCCTGCTGCTGTACCTGAAGGCGCTCGCCGTCGGGCCGATGGGCGTGGTCGCTCCGCTGTCGGCGGTGATCAGCGCGGGGCTGCCGCTCGCCATCGGGGTGGTGGGTGGCGAGCGGCTCGGACCGGTCGCCGTGCTCGCGGTCGTGGTCGCGCTGGCCGCCATCCTGATGGCGACCGCCGGCACCCGGAAGGATGCGGCAGCGACCACCGGCCTGCTGCTGGGCCTCGCCGCGGGCGTGGGGTTCGGCATGTTCTTCGTCGCGGTGGACGCTGCCCCCGACGACTCCGGGCTGTGGCCGCTGCTCGCGGGCCGCGTGCTCTCGGTCGCGCTGCTCGCCGGTCTCGTCCTGCACCACCACCTCCCGCTGCCCACCCGCACCCGGGCCGCGAGCCTCGCCCCAGTGCCGGGCGAGTCCCCCGTGTCGACACGGGGAGATGCGCGTTCCGGCAGGCGTGCCCCGGTGGTGCTGATGGTGGTCAGCGGGGTGTTCGACACGCTCGCGAACGTGCTGTTCCTCGTGGCCACGCGCATGGGCGACCTGGGGATCAGCGCGGTGGTGGTGTCGCTCTACCCCGTGGTGGTGGTGCTGCTGGCTCGGGTGGTGCTCGGCGAGCGCCTCACCCGCACCCAGCTGCTGGGCGCCGCACTGGCCCTGACGGCCAGCGCCCTGCTCGCCGCCGCCTGAGGCCGCCTACTGCCGCCAGGACGGCAGCCACAGCTGCGCGTCCCACATCTGTGGCGTGATGGGCACGCCCACCAGGATCGGCCACAGCCACGCGAAGTTGGCCACCACCAGGCCGGTCCAGAGCCCGACGACCAGCAGGCCGGTCTGGCGCCGTTCGTGCCCGGCGCCGGCCGGCCCGAGCACCACACCCATCGCCAGCACCGTGGCGAGCACCAGGAACGGCGCCAGCGGCGCCATGTAGAAGTAGTACATCTGGCGGTCCATGTTGGCGAACCACGGCAGGATGCCCGCGCCGTACGCGAGCAGCACCGCGCCGCAGCGCCAGTCGAAGCGGGTGAGCATGCGCCACACCGCGAACCCCAGCACCAGCAGCGCCGGCCACCACAGCGCCGGGGTGCCGATCAGCATCACCGCGCTGATGCAGTCGCCGGTGCCGCAGCCGGTGACCTGATCGCCCGAGGCGTAGTAGTAGAGCATCGGGCGCAGCCCCATCGGCCACGTCCACGGCTTGGACTCCCACGGGTGCACCCCGCTGGCCTCGGTGGTCAGGCCGGCGTGGAACTCCAGCACCTTGCTGCTGTAGTACCAGAGCGAGCGCAGCGCGTCGGGTACGAACGACCACGGCCCGCCGGTGCCCACGTCGATGCCGACGGCGTACCGGTCGGTGCCGGTCTCGCTGCGGAACCAGCCCCACCAGGCCGAGAGGTACGCGAGCACCGGGACGGCGGCGAGCGCCCACACCGCGGGCCCCAGGTCGCGGCGCAGGGTGCCCACCCATGGTCGCCGCACCCCGGCGGCCCGGCGGGCGCCGACGTCCCACAGCAGGACCAGCAGCGCGAACGCGGCCACCCAGTAGGCGCCCGACCACTTGACCGCGCAGCCCCAGCCCAGCAGCGCGCCCGCGAGCAGCCGCCACCAGCGCACCCCCAGCCGCGGCCCGAAGGGGGTGTCGCCGACGCGGCCCTCGGTGACGACGAGTGCCATGCGGGCGCGCACGTCGTCGCGGTCGCAGAGCAGGGCGGCGAACGCGGCGAGCACGAAGAACGCGGAGAACCCGTCGAGCATGCCCATCCGCGACTGCACGTGGGACAGGCCGTCGCAGATCAGCAGGATGCCGGCGAGCCCGCCGAGCAGGGTGGAGCGGGTGATCCTGCGCCCGACCCGGACCACGAGCAGCACCGTGAGCGTGCCCGCGAGCGCGGACGCGGCCCGCCAGCCGAAGCCGTCGTAGCCCAGGAGGAACTCGCCGAGCGCGATGAGCTGCTTGCCCAGCGGCGGGTGCACCACCAGCTCGTAGCCCGGGTTGTCCTCCACGCCGCCGTTGCGCAGCATCTGCCACGCCTGCGGGACGTAGTGTTTCTCGTCGAAGACCGGGGTGCCGCCGTCGGTGGGATAGCCCAGGCCCGCGAACCGCACCATGCCCGCGACCAGCGCGAGGATGATCGTGACGAGCCAGCCGCGCAGCCGGTCGGTGGGCGGCGGTGGCCCGAAAGCGGCGGTGGGGTCGAGGGGCCGCGGAGCCGGCACCGGGCTCGCCCCGAGAGTTTCGACACCCGCGGTGGGCCGGACACTCGAGGCCGCCCGCGTGCGCAAGCCCTCGACCGTCCGGGTGACCACGCGCCCGATCGTAGGCTGTGGCGTGTGTCCTCTGGCTCAGATCCCGGTCGTCTCGTGCTCGCAGCCACCCCGCTCGGCGATGCGCGTGACGCCTCGCAGCGGCTGCGCGACGCGATGGCCACGGCAGACGTGGTCGCCGCGGAGGACACCCGCAGGTTCCGCTCCCTCGCAGCCGCCCTCGGCGTGGCGGTGACCGGCCGCGTGATCAGCCACTACGACGCCGTCGAGGTCGCCCGGCTGCCCCGGCTCCTCGACGACGTGCGGGCCGGGCGCACCGTGCTCGTCGTGACCGACGCCGGGATGCCCGCGGTGTCCGACCCGGGCTACCGGCTGGTCGCCGCGGCCGCGGCCGCCGAACTGCCGATCACCTGCCTGCCCGGCCCGTCCGCGGTGACCACGGCTCTCGTGCTGTCCGGGGTGCCCGCCGAGCGGTTCTGCTTCGAGGGCTTCGCCCCGCGCCGCGACGGCGAGCGGCGCCGCTGGTTCGCCGGGCTCCTCACGGAGCAGCGGGCGGTGGTGTTCTTCGAGTCACCGCACCGGCTCGGCGACACCCTGGCCACGGCCGTCGACGTGCTGGGCGCCGACCGCGCGGCGGCGGTGTGCCGGGAGCTGACCAAGACGTACGAGGAGGTGCTGCGCGGGCCGCTCGGCGAGCTCGCCGCGTGGGCGGCCGAGGGGCCGGTGCGTGGCGAGATCACCGTCGTGCTGGCCGGGGCCACCCCGACGACGGCGCCCACCGTGGAGTCGCTGGTGGGCGCCGTGGAGGAGCGGGTGGCCGACGGCGAGCGGCTGAAGGACGCCGTCGCCGCCGTGGCGGAAGCCGCGGGCGTCAAGAAGCGCGAGCTCTACGCGGCGACGCTCGCCACCCGCCCCTGAACGGTCACGACCTCGTGGGGCCTTCGCCTGCTCCGGTCCGGGTGATGGCCTCCGCGATCTCCGCGAGGTCCGCCGCCGTGGGGGTCAGGTCGTTCGCCCCGATCCAGCCGTCGATCTGCTCGGGCCTGCGGGCGCCGACGATCGCGCCCGTGACGCCCGGCCAGGCGAGCGTCCAGGCCACGGCGATGGCGCCGACCGGCACCCCGTGGCGCTGCGCGACGACCTCGAGGGCGGCGGTGAGGGCGAGGTTGCGGTCCAGGTTGGTCGTGAACTCGGGGCCGGTGCGGCGCCAGTCGTCGGCGGGCAGCGCGGCCACCCGCTCGGCGGTGAACGCACCGGTCAGCAGCCCGGACTGCATGGGCGAGTAGACGATCGCCCCGGTGCCGTTCTCGTGGCACCACGCGAGCTCACGCGCCGCGGCGCGCTTGATCGCCGAGAACGGCGGCTGCAGCGAGTCGACGTGGCCGACCTTCTCCGCCACCTGGAGCTGGTCGACGTCGTGGTTGGACAGCCCGATCGCGCGCACCTTGCCCTCGCCGCGCAGGTCGACCATGACCTGCCAGTACTCCTCGAGCGGCGTGCCGTCCTCGGCGGGCCAGTGCACCTGGTAGAGGTCGATCCGCTCCACGCCCAGCCGGTGCAGGGACGCCTCGACGTCGCGGCGCACGACGGCCGGGTCCCCCACCCGGCGCGGCCTGGCGGCGCGGTCGGCGTCGTCCCAGACGAGCCCGCACTTGGTGAACACGTACGGGCGCTCGCCGGCGGGGATCGACTTCAGCGCCCTCCCGACGACCTCCTCGGAGTGCCCGAGGCCGTAGACCGCGGCGGTGTCGATCCAGTTGATCCCCGACGCGATGGCGTGGTGGATCGCCGCCACCGACTCGTCGTCGTCCTGAGGGCCCCAGCCGACGGCCCAGTCATTGCCCCCGATCGCCCAGGCGCCGAAGCCCACCCGAGTCAGTTCCATGCCCGTCGTACCCAGCTCGGCTGTCGTGAGTGACACCCGTCCTCCTGTCCTCGGTGTGTCCCGATCTTCGCGGCTCGGCATTCACCTGTCCAACAGATGGATCTGGATGCAGCGAGCACCTACGCTTCTCAGTCGTGGAGCTCCGGCAACTCGAGTACTTCGTCGCGGTCGCCGAGGAACGGCACTTCACCCGGGCCGCGCGCCGCGCGATGGTGTCGCAGTCGGGGCTGTCGGCGTCGATCCGGGCGCTGGAGCGTGAGCTGGGAGCGCCGCTGTTCGTGCGGTCCACCCGGCACGTCGAGCTCACCGAGGTCGGGCGGGCCGTGCTCGTCGACGCGCGACGCACGCTCGCCGGCGCTGCCGCGGCCCGCGACGCCGCTGCCGCGGTGCAGGGCCTCCTGCGGGGCACGGTCGTCGTGGGCACCGAGCAGTGCACCACCGGCGTCGACGTCCCCGCGGTGCTCGCGGCGTTCCGCGCCGAGCATCCGGGCGTGGACGTCCGGCTGCGCCACGAGGGCTCGCTCGCCCTCCTCGAACAGATCCCGGCGAGCCGGGTCGACGTCGCGTTCGTCGCGATCACCGGGCCCGTCCCGGACGGCGTGTGCCTGTTCCCGGTGGCGCGCAGCCCGATGGTGCTCCTGTGCCACCCCGAGCACCCCGTGGCCGCCGGCGAGCCGACGTGGCCGGACCTCGGAACCCAGGTGTTCGTCGACTTCCCGCCCGGCTGGAGCATCCGTCAGCTCGGCGACCGGGCGTTCGCCCAGGTCGGGCAGCCGCGCGAGGTGCAGCTCGAGGTCAACGACGTGCACGACCTCATCGACCTGCTCCGCCACGGCCTCGGTGTCGCGATCGTTCCGGAGTCGGTGGCCCGCAAGAAGAAGGCCGCCGGCCTCGCCGTCCGGCCCTTGCCCGGCGGTGCTGTGATCGACTGGGAGGTGGCCGTCGCGGTGGGGGCCGACGAGCGGGCGGGCCCCGCGGCGCTGGAGCTGTGCCGGATCGCCCGGGCGGGAGCAGGCGTCAGCTGTGGCTGATCTTCACCCCGTAGATCACGACCTGACCCACGTCAGATGCGCTGGCACCCTTCGAGGGGTTGGAGTTCACGTAGGCGCCGGCCTTGAAGTAGTTGCCGGCCCCGTTGATCGGCAGGCTGGCCTTCAGTGCGCCGTTGAACCAGACCTTCACCGTGCCCGCGGCTGACTGGATCTTCACGCGGAACCGGTCGCCGAGCTTGTACGAGGGGTCGAGCACGACGTCCTTGTCACCGTCGGCGTACTTCACGGTGAGCCTGCTGCCGGACAGGTGGATCTGCATGACGTCGTCGTCGCCGCCGTGGATCTGGCCGGCGATGACGTCCGGTTTGGTGGCCGGCGTCTTGGTGATCGCCTGGTCGAGCTCCATCGTGTGCGTGCCGGAAGAACCGCTCCAGCTCGCGTTCTCGCCGCCGATCATCTCTCGCAGCTCCGAGCGCGGGTAGTGGCTGTTCTCCGTGGTGACGCCGCCCGCGTTCGCCGTGAACACGACGCCGTCCTTCGAGTCGTTCAGCGCGAACCACTTGCTGGCGTAGGTGGCGAGGTCCTTGGTGTCGACCGTGTCGGGGCGGCCCTCCGCCCCGGTGGGCAGGGTCAGGTACCACTTGCTGGCGTCGATGATCTGGGCGGGGAACCGCGCGGCGCGCGCCACCGCCTCCGGCAGCCCGCCTTCCTGGCCTTCTTCGGCCTCCTTGTCGGCGTCCTCCTCGGGCGGGGCCTCGGAGGAGGGCGGCGCCTCGGTGGTCGGTTCGGGCTCGGGGGTCAGCAGCTCCGGGACGGGCAGCTCGGGCGTGGGGAGGTCCGCCAGGTCGCGGGAGGCGAGGTTGACGTCCTTCTCCGCAGACGGTCCGAGAGCGCCTGCGAGCGAGAGCATGCTGCCGATGACGGCGATCACCGCCGCGATGGCGACGGCCACGACGATCATGTTGTGGTTCGTCATGGAGCGTGCTGGACCCGCGACACGCGCGCCGTCGTCCTGCTCCGTCCGCTGCTCGTGCGGCGGGCGCGACGGCGGCGCGTGGCGGGTTCCGGGGGAGCGGTGCCGGGCCACGAACCTGCCTTCCGGATCGGCGACCGGTCAGGACAGCGGCTCGGGGTGCCAGCGGGGTGGGGAGGCCCCGTGTCCTATTCGTGACCGGTCCGGTCGAGAGGAAAGCTATCCGCGAGTCCCTGGCTGGTTGCCTGTGCACCGGCAAGAGGGATGATCTATGCGATGAGCGGTTCTCGCGCTAGGCCATTCGGTCCAACGGCATGGGCTGTCGGCGTTCAGTTACCTGCGGAAGGTGCCGGAGCCGTCGTCGGGCGCCGGGTCCGCACCCATCGCGCGGCCGGCTCCACCAGCCGCGCCGCCACCGGGCCGATCACTGCCATCAGCAGCACGTAGGTGGTGGCGAGCGCCGTCATCCGGTCGTCCACCGCGGTGGCCCCGACGGCCAGCCCGGCGATGACGATCGAGAACTCCCCGCGGGCGATGAGCGCGGCGCCCGCGCGGGCCCGCCCCAGCGGGCCGATGCCGACCCGCCCCGCGGCCCACCAGCCGGTTGCCAGCTTCGTGAGCGTGGTCGCGACGGCGAGGACGATGGCCCAGCCGAGCACGGGCGGGATCGACCTCGGGTCGGTGTGCAGCCCGAACACCACGAAGAACACCGCGGCGAACAGGTCGCGCAGCGGTTCGAGGAGCTTGGTGGCGTTCTCGGCGGTCGAGCCGGAGATCGCGATGCCGAGCAGGAACGCGCCGACCGCGGCCGAGACCTGCATGGCGGAGGCGAAACCGGCCACCAGGAGCGCCAGGCCGAGCACCTTGAGCAGGAACACCTCGCGGTCGGGCGAGTCCACCACGGCGGACACGAACCGCCCGTAGCGCAGCGCCACCACGAGCACGACGGCGAGCACCGCCACCGAGATGCCGACCGCGCCCAGCGCGCCCGTGAGGGTCACCCCCACCAGCACAGCGGTGAGGATCGGCAGGTAGAGCGCCATCACCAGGTCCTCGAACACGAGGATCGACAGCACGACGGGCGTCTCGCGGTTGCCGAGCCGGCCCAGGTCACCGAGGACCTTCGCGACGATCCCGGACGACGAGATGTAGGTGACCCCGCCCATCACGAGCGCGCCGACCGGCCCCCAGCCGAGGACCAGCGCCACGATCACGCCGGGGGCGGCGTTCAGCACGATGTCGAGCAGCCCGGCCGTCCAGGAGCGGCGCATGCCGACGATCAGCTCGCTCGCGGAGTACTCCAGGCCGAGCAGCAGGAGCAGCAGGATGACGCCCACTTCGCCGGCGATCGCCGTGAACCCCTCGATGCCGTGCAGCGGGATCACACCGCCCGTGCCGAAGAACAGGCCCCCGAGCAGGTAGAGCGGGATCGGGGAGAGGCCGATCCGGCCGGCGAGGCGCCCGAGGAGTCCGAGCGAGAAGAAAACGGCCCCGAGCTCGATGAGCTCCAGCGCGGTGTCGTCCACGCCGAGCTATCCGCGCTTGAGGATCTTGACGGCGTTGTCGAGGCCCTCCGACGTGCCGACGGTGACCATGAGGTCGCCGGCGGTCAGGGTGAAGTCCGGGGTGGGGCTGGCGTGCACCTGGCCGGCCCGCATCACGGCGACGACGGAGACGCCGGTGCGGGTGCGCAGGGCGGTGTCGCCCAGCGTGCGGCCGTCGAACGGGGTGCCGACAGGGATCTGCCTCGTGTGGATGCCGGGGAGGTCGCGGTGCTCCTCGCTGAGCTGCGCCACGAGCTGCGGGGCACCCAGCAGGTTGGCCAGCGCCCCCGCCTCCTCGGCGGTGAGCGGCAGCTCCGCGAGGCACGCGTCGGGGTCGTCGGACTTGGAGACGATCAGATCGATCTTGCCGTCCCGATGGGTGACGACGCCGATCCGGCGGCCGTTGCGCAGCGCGAAATCCTTGCGCACGCCGATGCCGGGCAGGGGGGTGACCTCCACGTTCACGCCCCCACGGTAACCGCCGAGGTCCTCGGCCCGCGCGGCTCCACCGCCGTCCGAGCGGGTCCCGGAATCGCGCTGCGGCCCGGGCATAGGCTGGAGCGCATGAGCTCCCACGTGCTGACCGCCGTGGCCTGGCCTTACGCCAACGGCCCACGGCACATCGGCCACGTCTCCGGCATCGGCGTGCCCTCCGACGTGTTCTCCCGCTACCAGCGGATGGCCGGCAACCGGGTGCTCATGGTCTCCGGCAGCGACGAGCACGGCACCCCGATCCTGGTGCAGGCGGAGAAGGAGGGGCTGACGCCGCAGCAGACCGTGGACAAGTACCACCGCGTGATCGCGGAGGACCTGCGCGGCCTGGGCGTCACCTACGACCTCTACACCCGCACCACCACCGGCAACCACTCCGACGTCGTGCAGCAGATCTTCCTGGCGCTGCACCGCAACGGCTACGTCGTGCCCAAGACCACCACCGGCGCGATCAGCCCGTCCACCGGGCGCACGCTGCCCGACCGCTACGTCGAGGGCACCTGCCCGATCTGCGGCTACGACGGCGCGCGCGGCGACCAGTGCGACAACTGCGGCAACCAGCTCGACGCCGCCGACCTGATCAACCCGCGGTCCCGGATCAACGGCGAGGTGCCGAAGTTCGTCGAGACCGAGCACCTGTTCCTCGACCTCCCGGCGTTCACCGAGACGCTGGGCAAGTGGCTCGCCTCCAAGACGGGCTGGCGGCCGAACGTCCTGAACTTCACGAAGAACCTCGTCGACGACATGCGGCCGCGCCCGATCACCCGCGACCTGGACTGGGGCGTCACGATCCCGCTCGACGGCTGGCGCGACCAGCCGCTCAAGAAGTTCTACGTGTGGTTCGACGCGGTGATCGGCTACTTCTCGGCGAGCGTCGAGTGGGCCCGGCGCACCGGCGACGCCGATGCGTGGAAGGCGTGGTGGAACGACCCGGACGCCGAGCTCGTGTACTTCATGGGCAAGGACAACATCACCTTCCACGCCCAGATCTGGCCCGCGCTGCTGTTCGGCCACAACGGCCAGGGTGACCACGGCGGCGAGCCGGGGCCGTACGGCGGGCTGAACCTGCCCAGCGAGATCGCCTCCAGCGAGTTCCTCACGATGAGCGGCTCGAAGTTCTCCACCTCCCGCGGCACCGTGATCTACCTGCACGACTTCCTGCGCGAGTTCGGCCCCGACAGCCTCCGGTACTTCATCTCGGCGGCCGGCCCGGAGACCCAGGACGTCGACTTCACGTGGGACGAGTTCGTGCGCCGGGTCAACTTCGAGCTGGCCAACGAGTGGGGCAACCTCGTCAACCGCTCGATCTCGATGGCGCACAAGAACAACGGCGCGATCCCGGCCCCCACCAGCCCCGCGGCGGCCGACGCCGAGCTGCTGGCGCTCTCGCGTGCGGCGTTCGACACGGTGGGCGGGCACCTCGCGCGCTCCCGGTTCCGGGCCGGGATCAGCGAGGCCATGCGCGTCGTCACCGCGGCCAACCGGTACCTGTCCGACCAGGAGCCGTGGAAGCTGAAGGACGACCCGGGCCGCCGCGACGCGGTGCTGCACACGGCACTGCAGGTCGTCCAGGACGCCAACACGCTGCTCACCCCGTTCCTGCCCCACTCGGCGCAGACCGTGCACGAGGCGCTCGGCGGCACCGGCGTGTGGGCCTCCCAGCCGGAGCTGCGGGAGGTGCCCGACCTCGACATCCCCGGCCGGATCAACCCGATCCTCACCGGGGACTACACGAAGGAACAGGCGCGCTGGGAGTCGAGGCCGATCGAGGTCGGACGCCCACTGGCCAAGCCCACGCCGATCTTCCGCAAGCTCGAGCCCGAGCTCGCCGAGACGGGCCCCGAGTGGGCGCCGATCGCGAAGTGAGGCCCGCCGAGCCCGCTCGTCGGAATGGGGCGCGGCGGTGAGCGGCGCCCACGGGCGGCGGGAGCCTCCGCCGCCCCCCGAGCCGCTGGCGGCCGTCACCGTCGACTCGCACACCCACCTCGACGCGTGCGGGTGCGTGGACGCCGCCGACGTGCGGGCCGCGATGGACCGGGCGGCCGCCGTGGGCGTCACGCGTGCGGTCACCGTGGCCGACGACCTCGCCTCGGCCCGCTGGGTGGTGCAGGCCGCCCACTGGGACGACCGGGTCGTCGCTGCCGTGGCGCTGCACCCCACGCGGACGGCCGCGCTCTCCGAGGACGACCACGCCGAGATCGCGCGGCTCGCCCGCGACCCGCGCGTGGTGGCGGTGGGGGAGACCGGCCTCGACTACTACTGGGACTACTCGCCGCCTCAGGCGCAGCAGGAGTCGTTCCGCCGGCACATCGACCTCGCCAAGCGCCTCGGCAAGCCGCTGATGATCCACGACCGGGACGCCCACGACGACGTCCTCCGCATCCTCCGCGAGGAGGGGCCGCCGGACAACGTGGTGTTCCACTGCTTCTCCGGCGACGCCGCCATGGCGCGGGAGTGCGCCGACGCCGGCTACGTGCTGTCGTTCGCCGGACCGGTCACGTTCCGCAACGCCCGCGCGCTGCAGGAGGCGGCGCTCCTCGTGCCCGAGGAGCAGCTGCTGGTCGAGACCGACGCGCCGTTCCTCACCCCGCACCCGCACCGCGGGCGTGCGAACGAGCCGTACTGCCTGCCCTGGACCGTGCGTGGCCTCGCGGACCTGCGTGAAGTCCCGGACGAGCAGCTGGCGGCGAGTGTCGGACGCAACGCCGAGCGGGTCTTCCGGCTCGCCGAGCTGCCGCCCGTCGCAACGCCCGCGACGTCCGCCGGCAGCCCTTCACGCTCGGCGTAGGGGGTAGGCCGTTCGGCGCTGCCCGCGTGTCGTGGTTCGACCGCAGTGCTCACAGCCCGTTACGGTTCCGTGATCGCTAGCCGGGGTGGGGAACGCTCCCCAGCCAGTGCGGTCACGGTGGTCCGGGGCGCTCCCTGATCACAGCCTCCGGGCCACCGTGACCGTGATTCCTCCCCTGCCCGGTCCGACGAGGTCTGGAAGCCCGTGGTCGACGTCCCAACGCGTGCCCGGAACCGCCCCGCGGTCCGCGCCCGGCCCGGGCGTACCGCGGTTCCCGAGGCCGAAGGTGTCGAGGACCCGTACGCCGCCTGGTACGCAGGCGGCGACCCGGAAGCCCCCGAGGCGCCCGACACCACTGCGCTCGAGGTGGTCCCCCCGGCCGCGCCCGCTGCCCGCTCCACGCTGACCCGTTCGCGCGCACACCGCCGAGCCCGACCGGTCGACCCGGCGGCCCCGGCGGATCTGCCCGCCGATGCCGGCTACGCCGGCTGGTACGGCGAGGCCGAGCCGGGCAGCCCGGCCGATTCGCGGATCACCGCGACCGGGCAGTCGCGCCCGATCGTCACCCGCCCCACGGACGGCTCCGCCGACGACGCCTCCGCCGACCCCGTCACCGGCGAGATGCCCGTCATCGCCGCGGACGACCCGACCGGCCCGCTCCGCGTCGTGCCGGCCGAGCACACCGGGAGCCATCCCGCGCCCGCCGGCACCGGCAGGCATCCCGCTGTCGAGCGGAGCGGGATGCCGCGCCCTGCCGCCGGGGCCGAGCACACGGGGGGTTATCCCGCGCCCGCTGGGACCGGCAGGCATCCCGCTGTGGAGCGGAGCGGGAGTCCGCGCCCTCCTGCCGGGACCGGCCGGCATCCGGCGGTCGCGCACACCGGGAACCGTTCCGCGGTCGCCGGCACCGGCGCGCGTCCCGCCGTCGAGCACACCGCGACCGGCGGCACCGGTGCGCATCCGCTGTTCGACGGCACCGGCTCGCAGGCAGCCGCGGCGCCGGCCGTCGAGCGCACCGGTGGGCAGTTCAGGCCCGCCGCCACCGAGATCACCGGCCCGCAGCCCTCGGTCACCGCGGCGGAACCGCCCCGAAGCCCCGGGCGAGCCGGCGTCGAGGGCACGGGCTCGTACCGGCACGGCGCCGCAGCTCCCGAGCGGGCGCGCGCGGCCGCTCCGGCCTGGACGGCGTACCTGAACGACGCCCCGACCGGGCCGATGCCGGTGATCCAGGACGAGTCGTTCGCGCCCCCGTCCGGGACGGTCACCGCGCCGGTCGAGGTCGTCACCGCGCCCCCCGCGTCGGTCGAGGACCTCGCCCCCGCCCCTGCGGCCCCGCCACGCCCGGTGGCGGCCCCGCCGCGGCCGGTGGCGGCGCCGGACGCGACGCCGCGGCGTTCGCGCCGGGACCGGCGCGAGGCCGAGCAGACGCAGTCGCGACTCGGCCTGCTGCGGGTGGCGGTGGTCGTCGCCGTGCTCGCGATGCTCGGTTCCGCGGCGAGCGCGCTCGCCGCAGACAAGACGATCACGGTGACCGTGGACGGCCAGGACCGGGTCGTGCACACCTTCGCCGGCGACGTCGCATCGGCGCTCCAGGCGGCCGGGATCGAGGTGACACCGCGGGACCGCGTGGAGCCGGCGCCGGCCACCGAACTCGCCGACGGCGACGAGGTGATCTTCACCCACGCCCGCACGCTGACCCTCGTCGAGGGCAGCTCCCAGCGAGACCTGTCGATCCCCGCCACCACGGTGGAGGAGGCGATGCAGATCCTCGGCCTGGAGGCCACGCCGATCCAGATGTCCGCGTCGCCGAACGCGGCGATCCCCCTCGGCGGGCTCCGGCTGGAGCTGCGCGTGCCGCGCACCGTGTCGTTCACCGACGGCACCGGCGCTCCCGGACCGGTCACCACGACGTCCGGCACCGTCGCCGGGCTCCTCGCGGAGCAGGGCATCCAGCTCGGTCCGGACGACGTGTCGGTCCCGTCCGCCGACACGACGCTCACCGAGGGACTCGACGTGCACATCGTGCGCAACGGTGAGGGTGAGGTGGTCGAGGTCCGGCCGATCGCGCCGCCGGAGCAGATCATCGAGGACCCGGAACTACCGCGCGGCAAACGAGTCGTCGTGGAGCGCGGAGCGCCCGGCGAGCAGACCGCGATCATGCGCGTCTACGTGCAGAACGGCCAGGAGGTCCGCCGCGAGCAGGTCCGGGCCGGGAGCATGACGCCGCCGCAACAGCGGGTCGTGCGGCTCGGCACGAACGACAGCCTCCGCGCGCCCCTGGTGGCCGACGGCAGCGTGTGGGATCGCCTCGCCCAGTGCGAGGCCACCGGGAACTGGGCGGTCAACTCCGGCAACGGCTACTACGGCGGCCTCCAGTTCGACGCCGGCACCTGGCGCGCCTACGGCGGCACCGACTACGCCCCGCTCCCGCACCAGGCCTCGCGCGAGGAGCAGATCGCGGTCGCGTCGAAGGTGCGGGACGACCGGGGCGGCTTCGGCGCATGGCCCGCGTGCTCCCGCCGGCTGGGCCTGCAGCGCTGACCGGGCATGCTCCCCGGGTGACCGATCCACAGTCCCGGCTACTGGGCCCGGCCGAGGTACGCGCGCTGGCCGCTGACCTCGGCCTCCGGCCCACGAAGCGGCTCGGGCAGAACTTCGTCCACGACCCGAACACGGTGCGGCGCATCGTCCGGGCCGCCGAGCTGGAACCGGACGACGTCGTCGTGGAGGTCGGCCCGGGCCTCGGGTCGCTGACGCTGGCCCTGCTGCCCGCGGTCCGGGCCGTCCACGCGGTGGAGATCGACCCGGTCCTGGCCGCGCGACTGTCCGACACCGCCGCCGAGCGGGCCCCCGAGCTCGCCGGCCGGCTCAGCGTCACGGCGGCCGACGCGCTCGCCGTGCGCGCCGCCGACCTGCCCGCGCCCGCACCCACCGCGCTCGTCGCGAACCTGCCCTACAACGTCGGCGTCCCGGTGGTCCTGCACCTGCTGGCCGAGCTCCCGCAGCTGCGCCGGGGGCTCGTGATGGTGCAGGCCGAGGTCGCCGAACGGCTCGCCGCGGCGCCCGGCAGCCGTGCCTACGGCGTGCCGAGCGCGAAGCTCGCCTGGTACGCGGCGGCCCGCCGGGCCGGCCCGGTGCCGCGGGCGGTGTTCTGGCCGGTGCCCAACGTCGACTCCGGGCTGCTCGCCTTCGATCGCCGCGACCCGCCCCCCGGCGACCGCAAGACCGTCTTCCGCCTGATCGACGCGGCCTTCGCGCAGCGGCGCAAGGCCCTTCGCTCCGGCCTCGCCGGCTGGGCCGGCTCCCCGGCTGCCGCCGAGTCCGCCCTCCGCGCCGCCGGCATCAACCCCCTAGCCCGCGCCGAGACCCTCTCCATCACCGACTTCGCCCGCCTCGCCGAGACGACAGCCTGAACGCGAGTCCCGCAAATGAGCAGAGCGAGTCCCACAGACCGACAGCGCGAGTCCCGCAAATGAGCAGAGCGAGTCTCGCGAACGGGTAGGGCGAGTCCCGCGAACGGGCAGGGTGAGTCCCCCAACCCGACAGGGCGAGTCCCGCGAACGGGCAGGGTGAGTCTCGCAACCCGACAGGGCGAGTCCCGCGAACGGGCAGGGTGAGTCTCCCAACCCGACAGGCTCAACCTGGATCAGCGCGCGGCCTACCCCGGCTGAACGGGAATCTCGGGCTGCTGAAACGCGAGACTCACCCTGCTGAAACGCGAGACTCACCCTGTTCGGACGCGGGACTCGCCCTGCTGAAACGGGAGACTCGGCCTGCCCAAACGGGGGCCTCGCCCTGCTGGGACGCGGGACTCGCGTGGTGGGGGACCTGGATCTTGGTCGCATGCCGTGTCCTGGGGGTCCAGGCCGGGTCGCGGCACGTCCGGTTCGGACGCACGTAGGGTTGACCGGTGCTCGCCGCCGTCCCACCACCGGTCACCGTGCGCGTGCCCGCCAAGATCAACCTGCATCTTGCGGTCGGGGCGTTGCGCGACGACGGGTTCCACGACCTCGTCACGGTCTTCCATGCGGTGAGCTTGTTCGACGAGGTCACGGTCGCGGCGAGTGACGCACCCGGCATCGAGGTGCACGGCGAGGGGGTGTCGGAGGTGCCCGCCGACGAGACGAATCTCGCGTGGCGGGCGGTCCAGGTCCTCGCCGAGAGGGCCGACCGCGAGCCGGATGTGCGGCTGGTGCTGCGCAAGGGCATCCCGGTCTCCGGTGGCATGGCCGGCGGCAGCGCGGACGCGGCGGCGGCGCTGGTCGGACTCTCGGCGCTCTGGAAGCTCGACTTCAGCCGGGACGAGCTGTCGGTGCTCGCCGCCGAGCTGGGCAGCGACGTCACCTTCGCGCTCTACGGGGGCACGGCGGTCGGCACCGGGCGCGGCGAGCAGATCGTGCCGGTGCTGTCGCGGCACACGCAGCACTGGGTGATCGCGTTGCACCGCGGGGGTCTGGCCACGCCTGCGGTGTTCGGCGAGCTCGACCGGTTGCGTGGTGACAGCAATCCGGTGGATCGGCCGGTGGAGCCGGTGCTGGAGGCGCTCGCCGGCGGTGATCCGAACCAGCTGGCTCTCAGCCTCGGCAACGACCTGCAGGCTGCGGCCGTGAGCATGGCCCCTGATCTGCGCCGCACGCTGCGCGCCGGGGTGACGGCGGGCGCGCTCGCCGGGTTGGTGTCCGGCTCCGGCCCGACCTGCGCCTTCCTGTGCGCGAGTGCCGAGGCCGCGCTGGACGTCGCCACCGAGCTGGCCGGTGTGGGCGTGTGCCGCACGGTCCGGATCGCGCACGGCCCGGTGCCCGGCGCCCGGGTGGTCGATCAGCACGAACCGCCGGGCACTCAGCCGCCCACGTCGTGGCCGCCGGTGCGTGCCTGATGGCCGGCCCGAAGGGATCGACGCAGAACCTGGTGAACCTCGAGTCGGTCACCGCGCACGTCCCCGGCGATGCCTCGCGCGTGCTGCTGGACGCCGTGTCGCTCGGGGTCGAGCGGAGCGAGCGGATCGGCGTCGTCGGGCTGAACGGCGGCGGCAAGACCACCCTGCTCGACATCATCACGGGCACGCGCCGGCCGGAGGGCGGCCGGGTCAGCCGGGTGGGCGGCCTGAACCTCGCCCACCTCGCCCAGACCGACGAGCTGCCCGCGGGCGCGCGCGTGCGGGACGTCGTGCTGGCGGCGTGGGCAGGCGCGGCGGAGCACGAGTGGGCCGGCGACCCCAAGGTGCGCGACGTCATCGACGGGCTGGGCATCACCGACCTCGACCGTGGCGTCGAGGGCCTGTCCGGTGGGGAGAAGCGGCGGGTCGCGCTCGCCGCCACGCTGGTGGGCGATCCGGACCTCGTCGTGCTCGACGAGCCCACCAACCACCTGGACGTCGAGGGCATCACCTGGCTCGCCGAACATCTCATCAGCAGGCGTTGCGGGGTCGTGGTCGTCACGCACGACCGCTGGTTCCTCGACGCTGTCTGCACCCGCACCTGGGAGGTCGCGAACGGCCGGGTGGAGAGCTATCTCGGCGGCTACGCGGACTGGGTCTACGCCCGGGCCGAGCGGGCCCGGCAGGCCGACGCCGCCGAGGCCCGCCGCCAGAACCTCGCGCGGAAGGAGCTCGCGTGGCTGCGCCGCGGCGCGCCCGCGCGCACGTCGAAGCCGCGGTTCCGGATCGAGGCGGCGGAGACGCTCATCGCCGACGTGCCGCCGCCGCGCAACGCGGTGGAGCTGCTCGGCTTCGCCACCAACCGGCTCGGCCGCACGGTGCTGGAGCTGGAGGACGCCACCGCGGTCGTCGCCGCTCGCACGCTGCTCGACCGCGTCACCTGGCGGGTCGGGCCGGGGGACCGGATCGGGATCGTCGGCGCCAACGGATCGGGGAAGACCACCCTTCTGCGCAGCCTCAGCGGGGAGCGCCCGCTCGACGGCGGCCGGCTGGTGCGCGGGCGCACCGTCCAGCTCGCGCAGCTCGCGCAGGAGCTCCTCGACCTGCCCTCGGACATGCGGGTGCTGGAGGCCACCGAGCAGGTCGCGAAGTACGTGCGGCTCGGGAAGGCGGAGCTGTCGGCATCGCAGGTGCTGGAGCGGCTGGGTTTCCCGGCGTCGCGGCAGTGGACGCCGGTCGGGGACCTGTCCGGTGGCGAGCGGCGGCGTCTGCAGCTCACGCGGCTGTTGATGGCGGAGCCGAACGTCCTGCTGCTCGACGAGCCGACCAACGACCTCGACGTCGACACCCTCGCCCAGCTCGAGGACCTGCTGGACGGCTGGCCGGGCACGCTCGTCGTCGTCAGCCACGACCGCTACCTGGTGGAACGGGCCTGCGACACGGTGGTCGCCCTGCTCGGCGACGGGCAGGTCACCCACCTGCCGGGCGGGATCGACGAGTACCTGCAGCGGCGGGCATCGGCCCGGGACGCCGTGGCGCCCGCTCCCTCGTCGCCGGAGAAGCCCGCCTCGAACGCCGCGCAGCAACGCGCCGCGCGCAAGGACGCGGCCCGGCTGGAGCGGCGCATGGAGGCGCTCGCGGCCACCGAGGAGCGGCTGCACGCGCAGCTGGTGGAGGCCGCCACCGACCCGGAGCGGTTGATGGCGCTCGATCGCGAGCTCAAGGCCGTGGTGGTCGAGCGGGAGGCGGTCGAGCTGGAGTGGCTCGCCGCCGCGGAGCTCGCGGAGTCCTGATCACGTCCCGAACCTGTCGCGCCCGGTGAGTGATTCATCACGGGTTGGTCGCTCCGAGTCACGGGAACCACGGATGGAGTGAGAGTGTTCAGGCGCCCGACCTGGCCTGCATCGACGGCGTGTCGCTCCCGGTGACCGGATGCTGCGTCATTCGGGCTACGCCGTCACGCTATCGTGACGCCTTGGACCTGTGCTCGTGACATGACGGGTCCGGTGGGGTGGACGCCGATGTCCGCCGGGCAAACCACCGGGCTCCCGAAGGAACGTTCGAAGGGACAGCTCGTTGAGCATGCCCTGCTCCCCGCCGACGATCCCGTTCCCCGCGCAGACGATGCCCGACATGCGGTTCCCTCCGTTCCCGGCGTCGCGCTCCGCGGCCGGGGTGAAAGGCCCCCCGCTGGTCGTGCTGGTCGCGTTGCTGATCGGGGTGGTCGCGCTCTCGGCCATCGCCGTGCTCGGCGGCGGCTGGCCGGACTGGTGGATCCCCGCCGGTCTCGCGCTGGTGACGGTTGCCGCGTACGCCTTGCTGTGGGGCGGCGTCGTGCGCCCGCTCCGGCGGTTCGCCACCGCGATGGCCCGCATGGTGGCCGAGGACCGCGTCGACCTGGTGCCCCGCGTCCGCGTGAAGGAGCTGGACCGCATCGCGGTGGCGCTGCACCGGTTCCGCCGGGTCCGGCCCGGCCGGCGGAGCGCCCGGCCCCGCAGGCGGGTCCCGCTGGCGGTGCCGCCGTACCTGGTCGCCGCGCTCGTCCTGGGTTGGGCGGTCCCGGCGGCGGTGGCGACGGTCGGTGGTGTGGTGCCCCAGACCGACGCCGTCGTGCGTGACGCGGGCGCGAGCGCCGCGGCACGGGCGGAGGACCTGCACGGTGCCCTGCGCGGCGGGCTGGCGGTCGTGGAGCGCGCGGCCGACCTGCCGACCGGTGCCGCGGTCACCGACCCCGCCACCACGGTCGCGCAGGTTCTCGAGGCAGAGCCGCTGTTCCGCTCGGTGTCGGTCGTCGACGAGTCCGGGCAGGCAGTCGCCTCCGCGGGTGCACCCTCGAACGCTGCGCTCGCGACCCCGGCCGGAGAGCCGCGGGTGGTGCAGGCCAACAACTCCGGCAGCGAACCGCTCGTCCGTGCCACGTCCCTGATGTGGGACGGCTCGAGCGCGCTTGTGGCCGAGTTCGATCCGCGCGCGCTGAACTCCGTGATCCGCGGGTCCGGCGGGCACACCCGGGTGGTCGACGCGCAGCGGGCCACCGTGCTCGACAGCGTGGGCTACACCGCGTTCGCCCCGCTGGACGACCCGGTGCTCGGAGACCTTGCCACCGCCGCGTCCGGGGGCGCACCCGCCGTGGCCACCCCGGAGGACGGGCGGGTGGCCGCGGCCCAGAGGGTGGGCCCGCCGGGCACGGCCACCGACCTCGGCTGGGTTCTCGTCGAGGACCAGGACGTCGCCGCCGCCGCGTTCGCGAGCGACGGCAACCGGCGCGCCGCGCTCGTCGCGATCGTGGTGGCGGCGAGCCTCGCGTGCGCGGCGCTCGCCTGGATGGCGGTCACGGTCGTGGCGCCGGCCCGCCGACTCCTCCGGCACGTCGAGCAACTGGCGGCCGGGGACGTGGTGGCACCGCTCGCTCCGCAGCGCCTCGATGAGATCGGCACCGCCGTCGAGGCCACCAACCGGCTGGCCGCCACTCGCACCGTCAGGCCACCGGTGGCGGTGCGCCCGCTCCACGAGGGGGTTCAGCCACGGGGCAGGCACGGGTCTAGGACGGTGGCCCGCACGTGACGTTCCTGTTCGGCGTGTACGTCGCGGGTTGCCTGCTCCTGCTCGTGGCCGGGGTGGTCGAGCAGCGTGGCCACCACCGGCGGCTGCGCTCGATCCCACAGCGGATCGTGGTGAACGGCATCCGGGGCAAGAGCTCCATCACCCGGCTCTGCGCCGGTGCCATGCGGGGCGGCGGCCTGCGGATCGTCGCGAAGACCACCGGCACAGCCGCCCGCTTCATCCTTCCCGACGGCACCGAGGAGCCGGTGCACCGCAAGTTCGGGATCGCCAACGTCGTCGAGCAGATCGGCATCGTGCGCCGGGCGGCGTCGTGGCAGCCGGATGCGCTGGTGATCGAGTGCATGGCAGTTCTCCCGGAGCTGCAGGAGATCAACGAGCGGAAGTTGGTGCGTTCCACGATCTGCGTGATCTGCAATGTCCGTGAGGACCACCTCGACGAGATGGGCCCCACGCTCGACGACGTCGCGCGCTCGCTGTCGCGGTCGATGCCCACGGGCGGGATCTGCGTCACCGCCGAGCGCGACCGGCTGCACGTCCTGCAGGAGGAGGCCGACCGGCGCAACTGCCGGCTCGTCGCCGTGGACGCGGATTCGGTGCGGGACGACGAGATGGAGCGCTTCCGCTGGATCACCTTCAAGGAGAACGTGGCGATCGCGCTGGCCGTCGCGCAGCTCGCCGGCATCGGCCGTGGCGAGGCGATGGCCGGCATGGTGGCGGCCCGCCCCGACCCCGGCACGGTCACCGTGGAGACCTACGCCACGCACCGCGGTCAGATCGCGTTCGCCAACGTGTTCGCCGCGAACGACCCCGAGTCGACCCTGATGAACATCGAGCTGCTGCGGGGCCGCGGCCTGATCTCGGCGCCGCTCACGATGGTGATCAACTGCCGCCCGGACCGTGTCGAGCGCAACGGGCAGATGGGCGAGCTCGCAGGGAGCGTCCGCCCGGACCGGATCGTGCTGATCGGGGAGCAGACCCACACGGCGCGCGGCCGGGTGCCGCGCGACCTCGCCGACCGCGTCGTCGATCTCGGCGGCACCCTCGACCTGGACGCGTTCCTGGACGCGGTCGCCATCGGCCCGTCGGGTGCGGGGTCCGTGGTCGCCGTGGGCAACATCCACGGACAGGGTGAGGTGCTGCTTGCCCGGATCGCCTCCCTGCCACGGCCGAGGGCCCGTGCCGGAGCCGCCTGATGCTGGCCGGCTCCCTCGCACCGCAGGCGGCCACCATCGCGCTCGCGATCGGCCTGCTGTTCGCGCTCGTCTGCTACCTCACGACGAACCTCTCGCCCGGCGGCATGATCACCCCCGGCTGGCTGGCGCTCACGCTCGTGGAGGACGCACGCAAGGTCGCCGTGATCGCTGCCGTCACCGTCGTGACCTATCTCGCCCTGCGCGGTCTGCAGCGGGTGGTGATCCTCTACGGCAAGCGGCTGTTCGCGGCGGTGATGATGATGTCGGTCCTGCTCTCGACCGGCCTGTTCCTGCTGGTGCAGCGCGACTATCCGTTGATCTTCGCGCACGAGACGCTCGGGTTCGTCATCCCGGGGCTGGTCGCCTACCAGCTCGTGCGGCAGCCGCCGCTGGCCACGGTGCTGGCCACGTCGGCGGTGAGCCTCGCCAGCTACGGCGTGCTGGCGAGCGGGTTGCTGCTCGGGGCGGTGACCGCCCTGTGAACGGGACGGCACTGTGAGCGCGTTCTCCGAGCTCAGAGCCCGACGTGTCCTCATGGCCGCATTGGCAGTGGTCATCGGCGTCTCCGGCATCGCCATCGGCGAGCTCCGAGGGGAACCGATGGCGCCCGGCGCCGCCCCGTCGCGCGTCGCAGCGGCGGCGGCCGACCTGCGCTTCCTCCGCCGGGACGAGCCGGCGGGCACCACCGTGGTCGACACCGCGGGCACCGTGCTGGCCACCCTGACCGACGGGGCGCGCACCGTCACCCTCGACGGGCCGTCGCGCACGTTCGCCGAGCCGCAGTTCGGCGGCGCCCCCGTGATCACCCGCGTCTGGGTGCGGCTGCTGCCCCACGAGTGGCGCGCCGGTGCGGAGAACGAACCGTGGTTCGGGCCGTGGCTGCAGGAGAACCTGGGCAGCACCGCACCCGATGTGCTGGCGGTGGCCACGGAGTACCTGCACGGTGCACCCGAGGAGCGGGACGCCGAGGGCGTGCGCATTCGCGGCGACGCGCGGTACGGCCCGGCCGGCCCGCCCGGAGCCGCGCCAGTCGAGAACTCCGACTTCCTGGACTACCTCGGCGTCCGTTGGCGCTTCCAGGACGGCGAGGTCGGCCGGCCCGACCGGGCCCACTACGGGGCCGTGGACTGTTCCGGCTTCCTCCGGCTCGTGTACGGCTACCGCTCGGGATATCCGCTGCTCGAAGGGGACGATCCCGGTCCTGGCCTGCCGCGGCGCGCGCGGGCGATGGCCGAGGTCGGTCCGGGTGCCGTGATCCTTCCAGACACCGGTTCACCGCCGTCGAACCTCGGCACGTTGCAGGCGGGCGACCTGCTCTTCTTCGACCTCGACCAGGCCCCGGACCGCCGGATCGACCACTCCGCGATCTACCTCGGTCGCGACGAGGCCGGGCAGCGCCGGTTCGTCTCCAGCCGGGTGCGGGCCGACGGGCCGACGCTCGGTGACCTCGGCGGCACCTCCCTGCTGGACGACGGCGGGCACTACGCCAGGTCCTTCCGGGGGGCGAAGCGGCTGTGACCCGAACCCGGGCCATGATGGCCGCCGTCGTGGCGCTCGCGCTCGCCGCGGTGGCGGTGCTCGTCACCGTGCTCACGCCGCGGGGAGCGCCGCCGGACGCGCCCTCGCTGGAACTCCAGGTGCGCGAACTCACCGACGGGCTCTCTCCGCGCGGGCCCTACCGCCCGCCGGATCCCGTCGAGCGGGACATGGTCGTCGACGCTGTGGCGGCGCTGGCCGCGTCCGGAGCGAACCCCGCGGACGGCACGGCCCAGAGCGTGCTGGAGGGCAGCGGGTTCACCGTCGGGATCGCCCGGAACGACGCGGGCGCCGAGTTCCTCGTCGCGCGCAGCGACCCGGCGTCGGAGCGGTCATGGGGTCTGATCGCGCTCCCGCTGGGCCGGGCGCCGCGGCTGCTCATCGAGGTACCGCACCCGAACGCCGACTACGACACGGAGGACGTCGGGCTCGCCGTGCTCGCGGCGGCGCCGGACGCGATCTACCTGCAGGCCGGCGCGCACCGCAGGGCCGCCGACGAGCGGGCCGACGTCGCCCACCAGGAGGGCTCCCTGTTCCACGCGCTGGCCGTGGACCTGAGCACCCGGCTGCGGCTCCCGCAGTTGCAGCTGCACGGCTTCGGCGAGCGCGACGACCTCGACGCGGACATCGTGCTTGGCGGCGGGCCGGACGACCCGGCGCCGCCGGTCCGGGTGCTCGCCGACCGGCTGGAGGAGTCCGGGGTGGAGGTGTGCCGGGCGTGGGCCGGCAGCTGCAGCGAGCTGGAAGGGCGCACCAACGTGCAAGGTCGGGCGGCCGCCCTCTTCGGGTTGCCGTTCGCGCACGTGGAGATGAGCAAATCGATCCGCTCCCACCCGGAGAAGGTGGCCCCGGTGCTCGCCACCCTGGGGCGGTAGACGGGTACGTCGTCACGAGGTGGCCGCGGACCGGGTGATCACGCCGACGCCTCGCCGCCCCATGATCGGGCCGAGCCGCACATCACCGCTGCACGGACAAGCCTGATGTACGACTCGACGCGGTCGATCGTTCCGAGAAGCACAGCAGCGCGGCCGCCACCACCACCGTGCGCTCCTCACAAGGATCAACCCCGCGGACGACGGGCGGCGGGCCCGCGGCCGCGTGATCGATCCGACCCGCACATCAGTGCTGCGCGGGCAGCGCTGGTGTGCGACTCGACGCGATCGATCCTTGCGACAAGCACACCTACGCGGCGGCCACCACCACCGTGTACTCCTCGGAACGATCAACCGTGCGGACGGCGGGCGGCGGGGAGCGGTGCGCACCGTACGTGGGCGCGCAGCCGGGTTGCGGACACAGGGCGGCCATCCGAAGCCCACGCCGCGAGGGGTGCAATGGGACCACAGCCGGTTGCGTGGCACCCGACAGGAGGTTCGCGTCGGATCGGGCGTGCCAGCGCGTCGGGGACGGCCGCCCTGGTGACCACGGGGTTCGGTTGTGGTGCCAACCCGGCCACCCGATTAGGTGCGAGGTCGAGGCGAACAGGAGAGACGCACGCGAGACCCGACTGGTGTCCCGGGGCTTTCGGCGCGGGTGGGGCACGGCGCGCCCACCGGAGGGGTTTCATGGTCAGGTCGACACCACGACTGAGCGGGTCGGACAACCGTGGTGTGTCGACATGACCATGCACCGGGTACGTTCCGCGGAACGCAACCTGATCTTGTCCGTGGGTAGGCCCGGCGAGCACTCGGCTGTGTCGCGTCGGCGACCCCAGCCGCCATCCCGGCCCGCACGGGGTGGTCGGCGGGCGCGGTGATCGCGGGTATCGGGTGCCCAGGGTCCCCGCCACGACCGTGGACACCCGAAACCGGCCCGCCGGCGGCCGAAGATCGCAAGTATCGGTTGGTGACTGCAGTGCGCATCGGAGATCGAATCTCGGCACCGGCCCTAGTCGACCCGGTCCGGCTCGTTGCTCAGCATGATCGTTCTGTGGGGCTCCGTGCTGCCCCGGATGCGTTCGAGGAGGAGCGTGGCGGCGGTGGCGCCGATCGTGCGGGCCGGGAGCGGGACGACGTCCACCCCGACCGGGCCGAGGGGGAAGTAGGGCAGGTCGCCGAAGGCGGCCATCCCGAACCCGGGCGGGCGCAGCCCGTGCTCCTCCAGTGCGCGCAAGGCGCCGACGGCCATCAGGTTGTTGGCGACGAACACCGCGTCCGGTGGGTCGGGTCGGGCGAGGAGTTGCATCATCGCGGCTCGTCCCCCGGCCACCCGGTAGTCGGCGTGCAGCAGGTCGTGCTGCGGGTCCAGCCCGGGCGACCGCTCGGTGAACACGGCTTGCCAGCCGGCGCTGCGCAGCTGCGCGGTCTCCGCGGCGGCCGGGCCGGTGATGCAGGCCACGCGGCGGGCCCCGCGCTCGTACAGGCGGGTGGTGGCGGCGCGCCCGCCGGCCAGGTTGTCCACCACCACCGAGTCGACCGGCGAGCCGTGCAGGGCGCGGTCCACGCTCACCACCGGGCGGCCACGCTCGATCAGCGCGGAAACGTCGCTGTCCCCGCCGGCCGGCACCAGGATCACCCCGGCCATGTGCTCGGACACCGCGATCTGCAGGTGCCGCGCCTCCCGCGCCGGATCCTCGTCGCTGTTGCACAGCACCACCGAACAGCCCGCCTCACCCGCGACGTCCTCGACGCCGCGGGCGAGCGCGGTGAAGAACGGGTTCTCGATGTCGGCCACGATCAGCCCGATCACGTTCGAGGTCTGCATGCGCAGCGCCCGCGCCGTGCGGTTGGGCGTGTAGCCCAGTTCCCGTGCCACCCGGAGCACGAGCCGAGCCTTCTCCGGCGAGACGTTCGTCCCGTTGAACACCCGCGACACGGTGGCCGCCGACACGCCCGCCCGGGCCGCAACGTCGTAGATCGTCGCCATGGCTCCCAACGCAGGTCACGATCGGACCCACTCGGCCGAGCGGGTATCGCAGTGTACGGCGCCGCGACCGGCAGCGCCTGCAATCGATTTCTCCCGGACTACTTGAACCCGGCGCTCTTGATCGACTCGACGAGCTGCCGCTGGAAGAAGAGGAACAGCAACAGCATCGGCACCGCGGCCACGGTCGCGGCAGCGAGGGTGTAGTTCAGGTTGCCCTCGTACTGCTGCTGGAACCCGGCGATGCCCACCTGCGCCGTGCGCAGGCTGGGATCGGAGGTGATCGTCAGCGGCCAGACGAACGCGTTCCAGTTGGCGAGGAAGAAGAACACGGCGAGGGCCGCGAGGATCGGCCGGGACAGCGGCAGGATCACGTTCCAGTACACGCGCCAGTAGCTCGCGCCGTCGAGCAGGGCCGCTTCCTCGAGCTCGCCGGGCATCGCGACGTAGAACTGGCGGAGCAGGAAGATCCCGAACGCGTTGAAGATCGCCGGGATGATGAGGCCGCCGTAGGTGTCCACCAGGCCGAGCGTCCGGACCACCGCGAACGTCGGCACCATCACCACGGGCAGGCTGACCAGCAGCGTCGAGAAGATCACGAGGAAGATCGCCTCGCGGCCGGGGAACCGGAGCCGGGCCAGCGCGTACGCGGCCATGGAGTGGAACCAGAGCGCGAGCACGGTGATCACGCCGGCGACGATCGCGCTGTTCAGCAGGTACCGGCCGAACGGCACCTCGGTGAACACGTAGACGTAGTTCTCCAGGGTCGGCTGCTGCGGGAGGATCGACGGCGCGGTCACCTCCGCCTCGGGCTTCAGCGAGCCGAGCACCATCACCACGAGCGGCAGTACCGTGCCGATCCCGAGCACGAGACCCAGTGCCAGCAGTCCGGCGCCCCGCCGGTCCCAGCGAGTGCGGGGCGCGGGCCTGCGGCGCCCGGCCGCGGCGGTGCCCGAGGGTGCGTCGTGGTGCACGAGCTCGTCAGTCGGCATGGCTGAACCGCCCTCCGCGGGTGAGGAAGAACATCAGGCCCGACCAGAGCAACAGGGCCACCAGCAGCGTGGATCCGACGGCGGCGGCGTAGCCGTACTCGCCGAAGAGGAAGGCCTGCTCGTACACGAAGAAGATCACGACGTTCGTGGCGCTCGCCGGGCCGCCCTCGGTGAGGGCGTAGATCAGGTCGAGCCCGCCGAAGACCACCGCGACCGTGCTGGTGAGGAGCACGAAGAAGCTGGTGGGGGCCAGCATCGGCAGCGTGATGCCGCGGAACTGCTGCCACCATCCCGCCCCGTCGACCCGGGCCGCCTCGTAGAGCTCGCGCGGTATGTCCTGAGCGCTCCCTGACCAGCAGGGCGAGTGCGAGGCCGACGACGAACATCAGCGGGACGGCCGCGACGACGTAGATCGCGGTGGCGCGCAGGCTGGACCAGAACTGCGGGTCGTTCGCCATGCGGACGTAGTTGTCGACGCCGATGAACCGCAGGTGGCCGAAGCCGTCGAGGGAGAAGAAGCCGAGCCCGATCGCGAGGACCATCGGGACGGCCACGAAGACCAGCAGGCCCAGCGAATCGGGCAGCAGGAAAGAAGAACGCGGCGCGGCGCTCGCGCCTGCGCATCGCCGAGATCGGGCGGCGGCCGGCGGTCCGGCTCATCGACACCGCGGTCATACCAACGCACCTCCCTCGTAGGTCTGCAGGAAGCTCTCGATGGCGGCCTGCGCCACCCGGCTCTGGGATCGCGCCTCACCTCCGGCCAGCTGCACCGACTGGATCGCGTTGGACAGCGCCTTGTAGAGCACCGGTGGATAGCGGGGCTCGCCGCGCGAGACGGGGAGCAGCTCGCGCACGGCGGCACGGGCCGGCTCGGTGAACGAGGGGAGCCCGTCGGTGGCAGCCGCCACCGACCTGCGTGGCGGGAGGTTCGACTTCGCCCGGCCGTTCCAGTCCGCACCCCGCGCGATGCTCTCCGCGCTCATGCTCCCGATCGACTCCACGACGAACCGCGCAGCCGCGTCGGGATCGCGGCCCCGGTTGTTGACCGCCCACGCCCAGCCGCCCGCCACCGTGACCGGGCGGCCACCGGGCGGCAGCGGCAGCGGGAACACCCCGTACGGGTGGTCGGGCGCCTGCAGCTGGAACTCCGAGATCGACCACGGCCCGCGCTGCCACATCGCGGCGAGCCCCTGGGTGAACCCGGAGACGATCTCGCCGCCCGCCGGCAGCGTGCGTGGTGCGACGCCGCGGGCGATGCTCTCGGCGAAGAGCTCCAGCGCCGCCGCCATGGCGTCGGACGTCACCCCGGGTCGCTGGCTGACCGGGTCGATCACGTCGCCGCCGCCCTGCCACACCCACGGGTAGAACGTGAAGTTCTGGTAGTAGCCGGGCCCGGTCTCCAGCACCAGGCCGGAGCGGCGCGGCGTGGTCAGCCGCTCGGCGACGTCGAGCATCTGGTCCCACGTCGTCGGCAGGTCGCCCTCGGACAGGCCGGCCTCCTCGAAGGCCGGCACGTCGTAGTACATGCTGAGCGGCTCGACCTCCATCGGGAGGGCGAACGCCCCGCCGCCCACGATCCGGGTCCCGAGGGCCTCCGGGTAGAAGTCGTCGAGCGCCTCCTGCGTCATGTACGGCTTCAGGTCCACCAGGACCCCGCCGTTGTAGTAGCGGAGGAACTCCCCCGGGGAGATCAGGAAGACGTCCGGTCCGTTGTCGGCGGCGAAGGCCGTGGCGACCCGTGGGTTCATCGGGTTGACGTAGTCGGGCACGAACACCGGCATGAACTGCTCGGGGTGGTTCGCGTTCCAGTGGTCGATCGCCGACCGGAACCACTTCCCCTGCTCGACCAGCTCCGGGTCGCCCTGCTCCAGTGGGGCGTAGAAGTTCCAGAACTGCAGTGGTTCGGAGCGGCCCGTGCCGGAGCACCCGGCGAGCCCGAGTCCCGCGGCGCCCAGCGCGGCGGCTCCTGCCAGCAGGCTGCGGCGCCCGAATCGGGCATTCCTGGTCTGCGACGTCATCGTCCCCCGACCGCCGCAATCGATTTCACGATCAGACGGACCAGCCCTAGTTGTTCCGTCCGGACGGGGTCAAGGCCACTCGCCGCACGGGAGTGGTGGATGCCGGGTCAACCGATCGATCGACTCGCGCCGCGTGCGGCCGCCCTAGCGTCGATCGCGTGACGGTCGAACTGCAGGTGCCGGTGCGGGAGCTGCCCGCGTTCAGCCGCGGGCCGGTGCTCGCCGTGGCCGCCGCGGTCGGGGCGGTGCTGACGGCGGTGAGCGGGCGGTACGGCTACTTCGGCGACGAGCTGTACTTCATCGCGGCCGGGCACCACCTGGACTGGGGGTATGCCGACCAGCCGCCGCTGCTGCCGCTCATCGCCCTGCTGATGGACACGATCGCACCCGGATCCGTGGCGGTCCTGCGCATCTCGGCGACGCTTGCGACCGTCACGGCGGTCGTGCTGACCGCGTTGATCGCGCGGGAGTTCGGCGGGGGCCGGCGGGCGCAGCTGCTCGCCGCCGGCGCCGTGGCCGTCTCGCCCGGGTTCCTCGCCACCGGCCACCTGCTCGCCACGTCCACCTTCGACCCGGTGGCCTGGATCGCGCTGACCTACCTGCTGGTGCGCTGGGTCCGCACCCGGTCGGACGCGCCGCTGCTCGCCGCCGGGATCGTCACGGCTCTCGGGCTGCAGGCTAAGTTCTTGATCGTCGCGTTCTGGGCCGTCGCGATCATCGCGGTGTTGGCCTGCGGTCCGCGGGAGCTGCTGCGGCGTCCCGCACTGTGGGGAGGCAGTGCGATCGCGGTGCTCGCCACGATCCCGACCCTCGTCTGGCAGGCGAGCAACGGTTGGCCACAGCTGGAGATGGGCCGGGTCGTCGCCGGGGAGAGCGTCTACGCCGGCGGGATGGTCGGTTTCCTCCCGCTCGGGTTCTTCGCCGCCGGGATGCTCGTCGGTTCGGTGCTCGGCGTGGTCGGCCTCGTGCGGCTGCTGCGGACGCCCGAGCACCGCTTCCTCGGTGTCACGGCGCTCGGGGTGGCGCTGCTGTTCATGCTCGCCGGCGGCCGGCCGTACTACCTCGCCGGCATGCTGCCGCTGCTCTGGGCCGCCGGCGCCGCCCGCGTGGAGCAGCGGCGACCGGCCGCCTGGTGGCGCTGGGTGCCCACCTGGCCGGTGTACGCCCTGACGGCGGCCGCGCTCCTGCTGGTCAACATCCTGCCGATCCAGCCGGTGTCGGCGCATGCCGACCAGCCGCTGCAGATCGGCAACTTCCAGCGCGACGAGATCGGCTGGCCCGCGATGGTGGCCGACGTGCAGGCGGCCCACCGGGCGTTGCCGCCGGACGTCGCGCGCGACGCGGTGGTCGTCACCGACGACTACTGGAGCTACTCGGCGATCCAGAAGTTCGCCCCGGAGCTGCGCTCCTTCAGTCTCGGTCGTGGCGCGGCCTGGTTCGGCGCGCCGCCGGAGGACTCGGGCGCCGTCGTGTTCGTCGGCGACCCGGCGGCCCTGGCGCCCGCGTTCCAGGTCGTGACCCAGGTCGGTGAGCTCGACAACGACGAGCGCGTCGCCAACCTCGCGCAGGGCACCCCGATCTTCCTGCTGGAGGGCCGGCTGGAGCCCTGGGCCCAGCTGTGGGCGTCGGCCCGTCACTTGTGACGGGCCCCGGGCGTCCGGTCCGGGATCAGGCGGCGGTGAGTGCCGCGACCAGGTCCGGAGTGCGGCCGAGCATCGCCGCCATCGCGATCGGGTCCATGTAGTCGTCGTACTCCACGATCTCCCCGGCGCGGACGCGGATGACCCCGAGTGCCCGGAAGCGATAGGCGCCGCCGGTGCCGTGCGAGTTTCCGTGGTGCTCGATCTCGGCGACGACCACCTCCGGGTCGTCGGTCTCCCGGACGACCACGTCGACGCCCTCGATCTCGAGCATCGACCGCCGGGAGGACGCTGCGAGGTGGTACTCGCGGATCGCCTCGCGTCCGCGCACCTCACGAGGCATTCCGGGAGGTGCGAAGGGATAGCGCAGGACGCCGTCCTGGGCGAAGAGGTCGCCGAACACCACGCCGTCCCCGGCGACCATCCGGCGAACGTCCTCGACGACATCCCGCGGGCTGCGGCTCATGTGATCCTCCCTGGACCGGAACTAGAATCGGAACGGTGACCCCGCTTCGACTATACGGAACGCGCGCCCCGGTTAGCAACGGCCATGGCTGAGCGAGCGCTGCGGGCCGACGCCCGGCGCAACCGTGAGCGCGTGCTGGATGCCGCCCGGCGCGCGTTCGCCGAGCAGGGCTACGCGGTGCCGCTCGACGAGATCGCGGCGGCCGCCGGAGTCGGTCCCGGCACCGTCTACCGCCACTTCCCGACGAAGGAGGCGCTGTTCGAGGCCGTCTCGGTGGCGAACGTCGAGGAGCTGGCCGCCGACGCGCGCTCCCGGGCGGAGTCCGCCGACCCGGGCGTCGCTCTGGCCGGCTTCCTGGACCGGCTGGCCGAGCAGGCGCTGGCCAAACGCGATCTGCCCGACGCACTCGCCGGCGCCGGCGCGGCCGCCGCGGCCGCCGCGGTGGCCGACATGCACGACGCCTTGGGGATTCTCCTCGCCAAGGCGCAGGAGGCGGGCGGCATCCGCCGCGACGTGTCCGCCACCGACCTGATCGCGCTGCTCAAGGGGCTGCTGCACGCCGCACGTGGAGACCCCGACCCGAACCTCCGGCACCGCCTGCTCGCGGTGGTGCACGACGGCCTCCGACCGAAGGAGGGGCCGGGATCAACCTTTCGACCGATCCGGTGACGCGGCGAGTGGCCTAACCTGATCCAGGTGCGGGCCGGGCTGGGGGGCCTGGGAAGGGGAGTCCCGCACACAGCGCGACCGGCCCCCTGCCGTTTCGACGGCGGCAGCGGGCCGGTCGGCGCGGTTCAGGGCGAGCGAACCGGGCCCGTTCTCACGTCGAGACCCGTCGCGCCCCCAGCTATCCGCGAGCCAGCTCGGCGAGCATCAGGGCCTCGGCCAGCACGGCCCGGCCGAACATCGCGAGATCGAGGCTCTCGTCGATTCCGTGCCAGCGGCTCGCCGGGTCGCCGACGCCGGTCACCAGCACCGCCGCACCGGGGAACTGGCGCACGAACTCGGCGATGAACGGGATCGAGCCACCGATGCCGGTCTCCACCACCGGGTTGCCGTACGCCTCGGCGAAGGCGCGGCGCGCGGCGTCGTACGCGTCGCCGGTGCCTTCGATCGTGAACGGCTCGGCGATCCCCGGCTCGGGGGTGACCGTCACCTGGGCCCCCCACGGCACGTTCGCCTCGAGGTGGTCCGCGAGGGCGCGCTGCGCCTTGACCGCCTCGTCGCCGGGTGCCAGCCGCATGCCCACGCGGGCCCTCGCCCTCGGCAGCAGCACGTTCGACGCCTCCGCCACCCGCGGGGCGTCGATCCCGAGCACGGCGACGGCGGGCTTCGCCCACGTGCGCGTCGGGATCGTGCCGCTGCCGATCAGCTGCACGCCGTCGAGCAGGCCGACGTCGGAGCGGAAGACGGCCTCGTCGAGGTCGGGCGCCTCGGAGCTGCCGTGCACGAGCCCGGCCACGGCCACCTCGCCGTCCGCGTCGTGCAGCGTCGCGAGCGCGCGGCACAGCGCCGTGAGGGCGTCGCCGACCGGGCCGCCGTACACCCCGGAGTGCGCCGGTCGCTCCAGCATCGCGACCTCGACCGTGACGTCGACGAGCCCGCGCAGGCTCGTGGTGAGCGCCGGCACGTCCACCGCGGGGTTCGCCGCGTCGGCGATCACGATGACGTCGCAGGCCAGCAGCTCCCGGTGGGCGCGCAGCAGCGCCGGCAGCGTGGGCGAGCCGGACTCCTCCTCGCCCTCGATGAACAGCGTGACCCCCACGGGTGGATGCCCGCCGTAGGCACGCAGCACCGCGAGGTGGGTCATCACGCCGGCCTTGTCGTCGGCGGCGCCGCGACCGTAGAGCCGCCCGTCGCGCTCGGTGGGCTCGAACGGTGGGGTCGTCCAGTGCTCGTCGCCGCCGGTGGGCTGCACGTCGTGATGGGCGTAGAGCAGCACCGTGGGCGTGCCCGCCGGGCCGGGGAAGCGTGCGACGACGGCGGGGGCGCCGCCGTCGGCCGCGATGACCGTGACGTCGGCCGCTCCGGCGTCACGCGCCAGGTCGGCGACGGCCTCGGCACTTCGGCGGGTGTCATCGGCGTGGGTCGGGTCGGCCCAGATGCTGGGGATGCGCACGAGTCGTTCGAGGTCGGCGCGGGCACCCGGAAGGGCGGAGGCCACGGAGGCAGCAACGGACTGCTCAGACATGCGCCCCGATACTAGTGTCGAAAAAACCGTAGGTTGGTGACCATGTCCCGGTTCCTCTCGATGTTGCTGGACTCCGCCGCGCGCTCGACGCGCGGGATGACGACCGGCGAGCCGAGGGAACCGGTCCGGCGCACGTGGCCGCAGGTGCACGCCACCGCCCGCCGGATGGCGGCGACGCTGCGCTCCGGCACCGCCGACCTCTCCGGGCTCGAGCACGGCGCGGCGGTCGGCGTGCTGGCCGGCGAACCGGTGTCGATCGCCCCCGCCGCGCAGGCGGTGTGGCTGTGCGGGGGCAGCGTCACGATGCTGCACCAGCCCACCGCGCGCACCGACCTCGCCGCGTGGGCGGAGGACACCGTGTCCGTGCTGCGGATGATCGACGCGCAGCTCGTGCTGCTCGGCGCCCCGTTCGACGCGCTCGCGCCGGTGCTCACCGAGCGCGGCATCCCGTTCCGGACGCTCGACGGCCTCGCCGACGGTGAGGGGGACATCGAACCCGACGCGGGGGTCGCCGCCGAGGACGACACCGCGCTCCTGCAGCTGACGAGCGGGTCCACCGCCGAGCCCAAAGCCGTGCGGATCACGCATCGCAACCTGCACGCGAACCTGTCCGGGATGGTCGAGGCCTCGAAGCTCGACGTCCGTCGGGACGTGATGGTGTCGTGGCTGCCGCTGTTCCACGACATGGGGATGGTCGGGTTCCTGACCGTGCCGATGACCACCGGGCTGGAGCTGGTGTCGGTCACGCCCGTCGACTTCCTCACCCGGCCGTTGCTGTGGGCGGAGCTGATCTCGAAGTACGGCGGCACGGTCACCGCCGCACCCAACTTCGCCTACGCGGTGCTCGCCCGGCAGCTCGCCCGCGCCGACGAGGGCTCGATCGACCTCTCGACGCTGCGCATCGCGCTCAACGGGGCCGAGCCGATCGACCCGGACGCCGTCGAGTCGTTCACGTCCACGGGGGCGAAGTTCGGGCTGCGCCCGGAGTCGGTGCTCGCGGCCTACGGGATGGCCGAGACCGCGCTCGGGGTGTCGTTCGCGCCGGTCGAGACGGGCCTGCAGGTCGACATGATCGACGCCGATCAGCTGGAGTCGCACCGCAGCGCGGTGCCGGCCGGCGATGCCCCGGCGCGGCGGTTCCCGCGGCTGGGTCCGCCGCTGCCCGGTATCGAGGTCCGCGTGGTCGGTGACGACGGCCGCGTGCTCGGTGAGCGCGAGGTCGGGGTGTTGCAGCTGCGCGGCCACTCGGTGACGCCCGGATACCTGACCGTCGACGGCCCGGTCGCCACCCAGGATGCCGACGGCTGGCTGGACACCGGCGACGAGGGCTACCTCGCCGACGGTGACGTCGTCGTCTGCGGCCGCCGCAAGGACGTGATCATCATGGGTGGCCGCAACATCTACCCGACCGACATCGAGCGTGCCGCCACCACCGCCGACGACGTCCGTGCCGGCAACGCCGTCGCGGTGCGCGTGCTCGCCGGCGACAAGGGCGGACGGCACCGGGAGTCGTTCACCGTGGCCGTGGAGTCGCGCAAGGCCGGCGACCACGAGGCCGAGCAGCTGATCCGCAAGGACGTCATCAGCCGGGTCGTCTCCGAGGTGGGTGTGCGGCCCGCCGAGGTCGTGGTGCTCGGGCCGGGGACGCTGCCGAAGACGCCGTCCGGGAAGCTGCGCCGCGCGGCCACCGGGGAGCTGCTGCGGGAGCGCTCAGCGGATCGGTGACCAAACTCCCGCCGGTGATCAACCGGACAGCGCGTGGAACCTGTTCTGGGCGGGCTCCAGACCGTCGGCGAGCAGCGCCTCTGCGGCGTCGGCGGCGAGGTCGATCGCGAACTCCAGCTCCTTGCGCTCCGTGCCCGAGAAACGCTTGAGCACGTAGTCGGCCGGGTCCTGGCGGCCCGGCGGGCGGCCGATGCCGAATCGGACACGCAGGTAGTCCTTCGTACCGAGCGACGCGCTGATCGAGCGCAGCCCGTTGTGCCCACCCTCGCCGCCGCCGCGCTTGAGCCGGATCACCCCGAAACCGAGGTCCAGGTCGTCGTGGACCACCACGAGATCCTCGGCCGCCACCGAGAAGTAGCGGACGAGGCCGGTGACCGGCCCGCCCGAGACGTTCATGTACGTGCGCGGCTTCGCGAACACCACCCGCCGCCCCGCGAGCCGGCCCTCGAGCACGTCGGCATTGCTGCGGTGCTTGGAGAAGCGGCCGCCGCCGGCCCGCGCCGCCAGCAGGTCGACGACGCCGAACCCGACGTTGTGCCGGGTGTCGGCGTACGAGGGGCCCGGGTTGCCGAGCCCGACCACGAGCGCGGGCCCGGGCGCCATGCTCAGCTCTCCGAGTCGGAGGACTCCGAGGCGGCCGGGGTCGAGGGCGGCTCCTCCACGACGCCGGCGGCCTCGAGGTCGACCTCGCCCTCGAGCTGCTCCTCGGTGGGCGACTGCACGACGTTGACGACGAGCAGCTCCGCGTCGGCCTTCAGCTCGGTGCCCGCGGGGAGCAGCACGTCGGAGGCGTGGATCTGGGAGCCGACCTCGAGGCCCTCGACGGACACCTCGATCTGCTCGGGGATGCTCGAGACGTCGGCCTCCACCTCGAGCGTGTTGAGCTCCTGGCTGATCATGGTGCCCGGAGCGGCGTCGCCGGTGACGACGAGCTGGACCTCGACCGAGACCTTCTCACCGCGGCGGATCACCAGCAGGTCGACGTGCTCGATGTACGGGCGGATCGGGTGCGTGACCACCGTCTTGGTGAGAGCGAGGTGCGGCTTGCCGCCGATGTTCAGGGTCAGCACCGCGTTGCGGCCCTGATCGCGAACCACCCGGGCGAACTCCAGCTGCGGGAGCGAGAGGTGCTGCGGGTCGGTGCCGTGCCCGTAGAGCACAGCGGGGATCTTGCCGGCACGGCGGGTGCGGCGGGCGGCACCCTTGCCGAACTCCGTGCGGGTCTCGGCGTCGATACGGGCCTCAGCCACGGTGGTCTCCTCGATCGGTACTGCTGCGGTGGACGCGCGCGACGAGGCAGACCGGCCGAACCGGCTCTGCGTCGATCACGGCGGGCCAGCGTGCACCCACCCTCGCCGCGGAACGATCGTCAACGATACGCGACCGCTCCCCACCCTCCACCGCCCGGGTGGTTCCCCACCCCCGCCACGCGAGTCTCCCGTCCGAACAGGGCGAGTCCCACATTTGAGCAGGCCGAGTCTCGCGTTCTGGCAGGGCGAGTCTCGCGTTCGAGCAGGGCGAGTCCCGCGTTCTGACAGGGCGAGATTCGCGTTCGGTCGGGGGAAGCCGCGCCTTCGGACAAGTGTTGTGATCGGCGGACGACTTCGCCCGGACTCACCCTGCTCAGATGCGGGACTCGCCCTGCCGGAACGCGAGACTCACCCTGCTGAAACGCGAGACTCGCCCTGATCAAACGCGAGACTCGCGCTGCGAAACGCGGGACTCGCGGGTGTCAGGCGTTGCCGTTGAAGAGGCTCGTGACGGAGCCGTCCTGGAAGACCTCGTGGATGGCGCGGGCGAGGAGCGGGGCGATCGAGATGACCGTCATCGCCGGGAACCGCTTCTCGTCCGGGATGGGCAGCGTGTCGGTGAAGATCACCTCACGGGCGCCGCAGGCGGCCAGGCGGTCCGGGGCCGGGCCGGAGAGCACGCCGTGGGTGGCGGCGACCACGACGTCCTTGGCGCCCTCCCGCAGCAGGACCTCGGCGGTCTTCGCCACCGTGCCACCGGTGTCGATCATGTCGTCGATCACGACGCAGAGCCGGCCCTCGACCTCGCCGACCACCCGGTTGGCGACGGCCTCGTTGGGCTTGAGCGGGTCACGGGTCTTGTGGATGAACGCCAGCGGGGTGCCGCCGAGTGTCTCGGCCCACCGCTCGGCCAGCCGGACGCGGCCGGAGTCGGGGGAGACGACGGCCATCTCGTGGCCGGCGTAGGTGCGCTTGATGTGCTCGGCGAGCACCGGGAGGGCGAAGAGGTGGTCGACCGGGCCGTCGAAGAAGCCCTGGATCTGGGCGGTGTGCAGGTCGACGGTCATGATGCGGTCGGCGCCCGCGACCTTGAACATGTCGGCGATCAGGCGGGCCGAGATCGGCTCACGTCCGCGGTGCTTCTTGTCCTGACGGGCGTAGCCCCAGAACGGCATCACGACCGTGATCCGCTTGGCCGACGCGCGTTTCAGCGCGTCGACCATGATCAGTTGCTCCATGATCTGGTCGTTGATCGGCGCGGAGTGCGACTGCAGCACGAAGGCGTCACAGCCGCGCACCGACTCCTCGAACCGGACGAAGATCTCGCCGTTCGCGAACGAGTACGCCGACTGCGGCGTGATCGACACATCGAGGTGCTTCCCCACCTGCTCGGCGAGCTCGGGGTGCGCCCGCCCCGAGAAGAGCATGAGGTTCTTCTTGGGGGTCGCCGAGATCACGCTCACCGTGCTGTGCCTCCGTGGACGTCGATGGCCGGGTCGGCCGCGCGGGCGGCGGCCTCGGCGGCCGGGGTGCCGGGCCGCTTGCGGGCGACCCACCCCTCGATGGTGCGCTGTGACCCCGCCGACACGGCCAGCGCCCCCGGCGGAACGTCCTCGCGGACGACGGTGCCGGCTCCGGTGTAGGCGCCGTCGCCGATGTGGACGGGGGCGACGAACGTGTTGTCCGATCCGGTCTTGACGTGGGAGCCGACGACGGTGCGCCGCTTCTGGACCCCGTCGTAGTTGACGAAGACCGAGGACGCGCCGATGTTGCTGTGCTCGCCGATCGTGGCGTCGCCGACGTAGGTGAGGTGCGGCACCTTGGTGCCGGCCCCGATCTCGGAGTTCTTCACCTCGACGAACGTGCCGATCTTGCCGCGCTCGCCGAGCTGCGCGCCGGGCCGCAGGTAGGCGTACGGGCCGACGGTGGCGCCCGGCCCGATGCGCGCGTCGCTGCCGTGGGTGCGTACGACCACGGCTCCGGCGCTGATCTCGCAGTCGGTGAGCGTGGTGTCCGGACCGATCTCCGCGCCCCCGGCCACCGATGTGGCGCCGTGGAGCTGGGTGCCGGGGTGCAGCACGGTGTCGGCTTCGAGACGGACCTGCACGTCGACCCATGTGGTGGCCGGATCGACCACGGTGACGCCCTCGCGCATCCACCGCTCGAGCAGGCGCCGGTTCAGCTCCGCGCGCATGGCGGCCAGCTGGACGTGATCGTTGATCCCGCGCACCTGCCACGCGTCGGAGCAGCGCACGCCACGGGCGTCGGCGCCGTCGGCGCGGGCGATGGTGACGAGGTCGGTGAGGTAGAGCTCGCCCTGGTTGTTGTCGGTGCGCAGCCGACCGATCGCCGAGAGGAGGAATGCCGCGTCGAACGCGTAGACCCCCGAGTTGATCTCTTGGACGGCTCGCTCCTCGAGCGACGCGTCGCGCTCCTCGACGATGCGGGAGACCGTGCCGTCCGTGGCGTGCAGGACCCGTCCGTACCCGGTGGGGTCGTCGACTGCACTGGTGAGCACGGTCAGCGGTGCGCCGGACGACGCGTGGTCGTGCAGCAGCGCGCTGAGTGTGTCGGACGCGAGGAGCGGCACGTCGCCGTAGGTGACGAGGACGGGGCCGCTCAGGTCGTCGGGCAGGGCGTCCAGGGCGCAGCGGACGGCGTGACCTGTGCCCAGCCGCTGCTGCTGCTCGGCGGCGAGCACCGGGCGGGCGAGTTCGTCGGCCATCCCGTTCAGCGCCTCACGCACCTGCTCGCCGCCGGCGCCGACGACCACGACGAGGTGCTCGGGTTCCAGCGCGGCGGCGGCGTGGACGGCGTGACCGAGCAGGCTGCGGCCCGCGATGGGGTGGAGGACCTTCGGGACGGCGGACCGCATTCGCGTGCCCTCGCCTGCCGCCAGCACGATCGCGGCGGCGGGTCGAATCGGTGTTGCCGCCGATGGCGCCTCTGACGGCGCTGCACCGGACGCTGCACCGATCGATCCTTGCCCGTGCGGGTCGAGCATGGAGCCCACTCCTGGTTCTGGCCGGGACCGGCGCGACGGGCGGACGGCGATGCCGCGTCGGGCGCGGCTCGACGCGCCGGTGCCGGCGGTCGGGACCGACCGATCGTACGGGTTCACCCGACCGTGAGCCGATGCCCGGTGAGGCCTCGTAACCGGGACGGGCGTCGTTCGTTGTGCGGGCCGAGCACTCTCCGTGCCTGGGTCGTTACAGACCGGCGCGTGTATCTACTTGAAAGGCTTCGATGGGCAAGCACAGCAGGGCAGCTCGCCCGCGCGCGCGTTCGCTGGTGGTGGCGGCCGTGCTGGTCGTGATCGGTGGTCTCGGGGTCGTCGGCACCGCGCAAGCGGAGGACGGCGTCGTCGAGGGCACCCCGTGCGCGAAGGACACGCGCGCGTGCGTCGACCTCGCCTCGAAGCGCGCATGGCTCATCGACGACGGAGTGGTCGTGCGCGGGCCGGTGAAGATCAGCTCCGGTGGTCCCGGTCGGGAGACGCCGAGGGGCGAGTTCCGCGTGGAGTGGAAGGACACGAACCACCGCAGCACCGAGTTCGACGGTGCGAAGATGCCGTTCGCGGTCTTCTTCGCCGAGGGCGGTATCGCGTTCCACGAGGGCAGCCTCGGCAACCCGTCGGCGGGTTGTGTGCGCCTCGGGCACGACGACGCGGTCGGGTTCTACAACTTCCTCGACGTCGACGACGCGGTCGAGGTTCATTAGTCCCTCCGCCGTGGGGCGTCGACCACCCGGCGCGACCGGGTCTTTCCCTCGGACGATGGACGGCTTCACCGACCACTCGGCGTAGATCACCCACCGGTCGGCTCAACAGATGTGTCATCCGAGACGGCTTGGGCGACTCAACAGTTGTCAGGGTGAAGCGACGACTAGTGAGGAGCAGGGATGCCGACGCGTACCGCCCGGACGGCCTGGAACGGTGACCTGCAGAACGGGTCCGGCCAGGTCGAGCTCACCAGCAGCGGCGTCGGAACCTACGACGTCAGCTTCCCGAAGCGGGCGGCAGACGACGCCGACGGCACGACCAGCCCGGAGGAGCTCATCGCGGCCGCCCACTCGGCGTGCTACTCGATGGCCCTCTCGGCAGAGATCGCACGTGCGGGGGGCACGCCGCAGTCTCTGGACGTGACGGCCGCCGTCACGCTCTCGGCGGACCCAGCGGGAGGGTTCCGAATCTCGGAGATCGCGCTCACCGTGCGCGCCGAGGTCGAGGGTCTCGACGCGGCCGGGTTCGACACGGCCGCGCAGGCGGCGAAGAACGGTTGCCCGGTCAGCAAGGCGCTGACCGGTACCACGATCACGCTGGATGCCGCGCTCGACTGAGTGGCGCTCCGGTGGATCTCGAGGGGTGAGGGAGTTGGACATGAGGTGTACGGGGAACGGGCGTCCGCCCGAGCCGCCGCCGCGTCCCGGCGGCCGCTGAACCAGCGACGACGAGCCACACTGTGATCCACCAAGGCTGCGCGCCGGCCCCGGACGGCGCGCAGCCTTGGTCATGGATGGGGCGTTGGTACTCCCCGTCGACCAGCCCGCCGACGATGAACGCCGCTATGAGCAGCGCGAGGCCGAGCGAGACCACCGACAGCAACGGGATGTAGATCTTCTCCCACAGCGGGTCGCCCGGCGCCGCACCCGGATGTCCGCCGCGGAGCAGGCTGCCGTTCCGGCTCGGGGCGTGTCGTTCACCCGATCGGGTACCCCGACCGTATCGTCGGGAACTCGCTCGGAGGTGCGCCGGAGGTGGCCGTGACAGGCACAGCGGAACTGGTTCTGGCTGACGGAGGCGGGATCGAGGGAAGCACAGGGCTCTTCGGCCTGCTCGTGATCCTGCTGGTGCTCTACCTGCTGTTCCGCAAGTGAAGGGGCCGGCCAGGTGTGATGATGGTGGGCGCCCGGCCGGCCTGCTGCTCCGCCGCCAGGATTCGAACCTGGACCATCGGAACCAAAATCCGAGGTGCTGCCGTTACACCACGGCGGACAGGTCTTCATCCTGGCATGGGCCGGGAACCTGGTTGCACGCCGCCGCGTTGGCCCGGGCAGGCCGCGACGTCTGTGCGCTTCGGGCGGTTCGCCGGGAGTTCGCGTGCGGGGTCGGCGGAGGTCACGGTGATCCCTTAACGTCGCGGCCTAGGCCGGTGTCGGAAGAGCCCCGAGGAGTGCGATGACCACCACCGCAGAGGATTCGCTCACCGCTGGTCCGAACCCGGTGGTCTCCGGGCGGCGCACCGCCTTCCAGCACGCGCTGATCTACGTGTTCGTCGGCGTGCCGATGGTCGCGCTGGTGGTGGCCGTGCCTCTGGTGTGGGGCTGGGGTGTCGACTGGCACGACCTGGTGCTGCTCGCCGTGTTCTACGTGGTGGCGGTGCTGGGGGTCACGGTCGGCTTCCACCGGCACTTCACCCACAAGTCGTTCAAGGCGAAGCCGTGGCTGCGGGTGGCGATGGCCATCACCGGCTCGCTCGCCGTGCAGGGCAACGTCCTCAACTGGGTGGCCGACCACCGGCGCCACCACGCGTTCTCCGATCGCGAGGGCGACCCGCACTCGCCGTGGCTCTTCGGCACGTCGCCGCTCGCGGTGGCGCGCGGCTTCCTGCACGCGCACATGACCTGGTTCTTCGACCGGAACGAGACCAACCACCGCCGCTTCATCCCCGACCTGCTCGCCGACCGCGCGATCGTGCGGGTCAGCAGGACGTTCGGGCTGTGGGTGGCGGTCAGCCTGCTGCTGCCGGCGGCGCTGGGTGCGTTGCTGTCCTGGTCGTGGACCGGCGCGATCACCGGCTTCTTCTGGGGCGGGCTGGTGCGGCTCGCGGTCTCCAACCACGTCACGTGGTCGATCAACTCGATCTGCCACATGGTGGGGGAGCGTCCGTTCCGCTCCCGCGACCGGTCGCGCAACTTCTGGCCGCTCGCGATCCTGTCCATGGGCGAGTCGTGGCACAACCTGCACCACGCCGACCCGACGTGTGCCCGCCACGGCGTGTTGCGCGGTCAGATCGACATCTCCGCGCGCGTCATCTGGGTGTTCGAGCGCTTCGGTTGGGCCTACGACGTGCGCTGGCCGACCACCCGGAGGCTGGCGCGCCTCACCGCGAGCTGACATCCGTCCAACGGTCTGACCAGGTCGAACCGGCGAAGAGTCGGAATCGGCCCGGCACAGCCGATGCCGGACACGGCCCCCACCCGGGACCGGTCACCGCGCCGCGCGTGGAACACTGGCGGCCGTGTGCGTGGAGAGAGTGCGCACCGGCGCGACAACCGGGGGGTCGACGCGGTGCTGACCGACAACGCTGTCCAGTCCGACGCGGAAGCGCGTGGGACGGGCGCTGACGTCCCGGCTCTGACTTGCAGGCTCTGCGGGTCGACGCAGTTGCGGAGCTTCCTCGACCTCGGAGCCACGCCGCCCTGCGAGCGGATCCTCACGGCGGAGGAGACCGAGGCGCCGGAGGTCACCTACCCGCTGCACGTGCGCGTGTGCGAGCAGTGCCTGCTGGCCCAGCTCCCGCCGCTGATCACGCCCGAGGACACGTTCACCGAGTACGCCTACTTCTCGTCGTTCTCCACGTCCTGGGTGGAGCACGCCCGTCGGTTCGTCGACGAGGCCGCGACGCGGTTGAAGCTGGGCCCGGAGTCGTTCGTCGTCGAGGTGGCGAGCAACGACGGCTACCTGCTGCAGCACGTCGTCGAGCGGGGCATCCGCTGTCTGGGCGTGGAGCCGTCGGTCAACGTCGGCGACGCGGCGCGGGAGAAGGGCGTGCCCACGCTCACGGCGTTCCTCACCCCGGAGACCGGCGAGCAGGTGCGTGCCGAGCACGGCCCGGCCGACCTGGTCTGCCTCAACAACGTCTACGCGCACATCCCGGACGTCATCGGGTTCACGCGCGGGTTGCGGTCGATGGTGGCCGACGACGGGTGGGTGTCGATCGAGGTGCAGCACCTGCTCACGCTGGTGGAGCGCACCCAGTTCGACACGATCTACCACGAGCACTTCCAGTACTACACGCTGCTCACCGGCCAGCGGGCCCTCGCTGCCGGCGGTCTCGCGCTCGTCGACGTCGAGCTGCTCGACACCCACGGCGGGTCGATCCGGATGTGGGCGCGGCCCACCGAGGTGGCCGGCGAGCCGTCGGAGCGGGTGCGGGAGGTGCTCGCCGCCGAAGAGGCGGCCGGGCTGCACACGCCGGAGGGCCACGACGGGTTCGCCGAGGCGGTCTCGCGGGTGCGTGACGACCTCGTCGCCTTCCTCGTCGACGCGCGGCGCGCCGGGAAGACGGTCGTCGGCTACGGCGCCCCGGGCAAGGGCAACACGCTGCTGAACTACTGCGGCATCCGCCCGGACCTGCTCGCCTACACGGTCGACCGCAACCCCTACAAGCACGGCAGGTTCACCCCCGGCATGCGGATCCCGGTGCTGGCGCCGGAGCGGATCGCCGCCGACCGGCCGGACTACGTTCTCGTCCTGCCCTGGAATCTCCGGGACGAGCTGATCGAGCAGCTGTCGTACGTGCGCGAGTGGGGCGGCAGGCTCGTATTCCCGATCCCCGAGCTCGAGGTGGTCTCGTGAAGGTCGTGCTGTTCTGCGGTGGATACGGGATGCGGATGCGGGATGGGGTCTCCGATCTGCCCAAACCGATGCACCCGGTGGGGCCGCGGCCGCTGATCTGGCACGTGATGCGCTACTACGCGCATTTCGGGCACACCGAGTTCGTGCTGTGCCTGGGGTACGGGGCGCACCACATCAAGGATTTCTTCCTCACCTACTCCGAGACCGCGTCCAACGACTTCGTGCTGCGCGGCGGGGACGTGCACCTCCTGGGCAGCGACATCTCGGACTGGACGATCACGTTCGTGCACACCGGGCTGGACTCGCCGATCGGGGAGCGGCTGCGGCGGGTGCGCCGCCACGTCGAGGGCGAGGAGATGTTCCTGGCCAACTACGCCGACGTGCTCACCGACCTGCCGCTGAACGGGATGGTGGAGAAGTTCCGGCGTTCGGACGCGGTGGGGGCGTTGCTGGCGGTGCCGCCGCAGTCGGCGTTCCACTGCGTCGACGTGGGCGACGACGACCTGGTCGAGGGGATCACCACGCTGCAGGAGATGCCGCTGTGGGAGAACGGCGGGTACTTCGTGCTCCGCCCGGAGATCTTCGACTACCTGCCGCGGGACGGGGACCTGATCATGGATGCGTGCCGGCCCCTGGCGCGGGAAGGGCGGCTGCTCGCGCACCGGCACCGGGGGTTCTGGCAGCCGGCCGACACCGTGAAGGAACGGCACGCGCTGGAAGCCGCCTACCGGGCCGGCGACCGGCCGTGGATGCTCTGGGAGCAGAACATCGACAACGCGGTCGAGGACGGCGCCGACGACGAGCCGGACATCGTCACCCCGGAACGCGACCCGTTGCAGGCCGCAATCGCGGCCATGCGGGGCTCGCTCGTCGAGCGCTGAACGGGGCATCGGTGCTGAGCCTGCTACCTGAACGCCTGGACCGGATGCTGCTGCTGGGCGCCCACTGCGACGACATCGCGATCGGCGCCGGCGGCGCGCTGCTCGAACTGTGCCGTGCCCACCCCGGCGTCGCCGTCACCGCGCTCGTGCTCACCGGAGGCGGGTCGCTGCGTGAGGAGGAGGAGCGCGCGGCACTCGGCGCATTCTGCCCGGGCGCGAAGCTCGAGGTCTCCGTGCTGGATCTGCCGGACGGGCGCGTGCCCACCCGGTGGGAGCGGGCCAAGCTCGCGCTCGAGGAGCTGCGTTCGCACGGCGAGCCCGATCTCGTGCTCGCCCCCTCGGCGCACGACGCCCACCAGGACCACCGCACGCTCGCCGAGCTCGTCCCCACCGTCTTCCGCGACCACCTCACGCTGGGCTACGAGATCCTCAAGTGGGACGGCGACCTGGCCCAGCCCACCGTGTACCTGCCGCTCGCCGAGCCGGTGCTGCGGGAGAAGATCGCCAAGTTGCACGAGCACTACGGCTCGCAGCGCGACCGGGTCTGGTTCGACGCGGAGACGTTCGGCGGCCTCGCCCGCATCCGCGGCGTGCAGTGCCACGCGCGGTACGCCGAGGCGTTCCACATCGGGAAGCTGGTGATCGGTGTGGCGCCGCTCCCAGGCGGCGACCCCATGGACGGGATCCGGTAACGGCGTCCGGGAACGGCTCGACGGAGAAGAAGACGACGACCGAAGGGAAAGAGCACCCGTGCGCATCCTCCTGACCGGACACCAGGGCTACCTGGGCACCGTGATGGCCCCGATCCTCACTGCGGCCGGTCACGAGGTGACCGGCCTGGACAGCGGCCTGTTCGCCGACAGCGTGCTCGGTTCCCTGGACGTCCCGGACGTGCAGGGCGTCTCCACCGACCTGCGTGACGTCGCGGTCGAGCAGCTGCAGGGCTTCGACGCCGTGGTGCACATGGCGGCGCTGTCCAACGACCCGCTGGGCTCGCTCGCCCCGGAGATCACCTACGACATCAACCACCACGCCTCCACCCGGCTGGCCCGGCTCTCGAAGGAGGCCGGCGTCAAGCGCTTCGTCTACGCCTCCACCTGCTCGGTGTACGGCGCCCAGTCCGGCGACGAGCTCGTGGACGAGGACGCGCCGCTCAAGCCGGTCACCCCGTACGCGATCTCCAAGGTCCGAGTGGAGGACGACCTCGCGGAGCTGGCCGACAGCGACTTCGTGCCGGTCTCGATGCGCAACGCCACCGCGTTCGGCTTCTCGCCGCGGCTGCGCGCCGACATCGTGCTGAACAACCTCGTGGGGCACGCGATCCTGTCCAACGTGGTCAAGGTGCTGTCCGACGGCACGCCGTGGCGCCCGCTCGCCCATGCCGACGACATCGCCGGTGCCGTCGTGGCGGCGCTCGCGGCGCCCGCCGACGTGGTGCGCGCCCGCGCCTACAACGTGGGCACGGAGAAGAACAACCGCACCGTCGCCGAGATCGCCCAGGCCGTCGTGGACGCCGTCCCCGGCTCCACGCTCTCGATCACCGGCGAGGCCGGCAACGACCCGCGCTCCTACCGGGTCGACTTCGCGCGGGCCCGCAAGGAGCTCGGCTTCGAGGCGCAGTGGTCCATCCCGGACGGCGCCGCCCAGCTGGCGAAGGAGTACCGCGAGCGCGGCCTCACGCAGGAGGCGTTCGACAAGAAGTTCACCCGCCTCGCCGTGCTGGCCGCCCGCCAGGAGAAGGGCGAGCTGGACCAGGCGATGCGCGTCATCTCCTGAACGTGATCGGTGTGAGGGCGGCAGATCTGCCGCCCTCACGCCGCCCTGGTGAAGCCGGCCCGTACTACTCGCCCGGTGGCCGCGCGTGGCCGAGCTGGACGAGCAGGCTCAGCTGGTCGTAGTACCACTCGGCCCGCACGGTTCTGCCGTCCTTGCCGTACTCCCGCACCTCGCAGAAGGGCAAGGACGACTCCAGCCCGGTAGCGGGGAGCGGACCCAGCGGCCCGTCGTTGCGGCCCGTGCCGGTGAACAGCATGACCGTGGCCGACCCGGCGTCGATGATGCGCACGCCCGTGATCCGGCCGTCGGGGAATGCGGCCACCCAGGCCTGCTCGAACTCGACGAACTGCTCGCGCCCCTTGACCGTGACGTTGCGGGCGTGGTCGACCAGCTCGCAGTTCTCGGCAAGGTCTGCGGCGAATCCGTCCCAGTCGCGGCTGTTGAACATGTCGGCCGATCGGCGGTGGCTGTCGACGTTGCTCATGGTGAACCCCTCTCGCAAAGGCGGGGGACGCTACTCCTCCGGTGATGCAGGTCACACCACTGAACGGCTGCGGCGCTACCGCCTGTCGCCGGGCGGGTAAGTTCGGGTCGAACTGCCGTTCGTCCACGAGGGGGCCCGTTCCATGTGCCGAAACATCCGCACCCTGCACAACTTCGAGCCGCCCGCCACCACCGACGAGGTGCGGGCCGCCGCCGTGCAGTACGTGCGGAAGGTCAGCGGGGCGGCCAAGCCGTCGCAGGCCAATGAGGCGGCTTTTGCGCGGGCGGTCGACGCCGTCACCGAGATCACCCGGCAGCTCCTCGACGAGCTCGTCACCACGGCGCCGCCGAAGAACCGTGACATCGAGGCGGCGAAGGCGCGGGAGCGGGCCGCGTTGCGCTACGGCACCCGCTGAAGCGGGCGCGGGCTCCGGGCCGCCCGGGCCCGCCATGCGGCTGCCACGACGAGCGCCGCCACCGCCGCACCTCCCGAGGCGAGCAGCCCGTACCCGCCACCGCTCACCACCGCGCCGGACGCCGCGCCGCCGCCCGCGGCAGCCATCCCCATGGCCACCTCGCCCCAGCCCTCCCGGCGCGGGCGCTCTCCGGCGGGAACGCCCGCGGTGAGCAGGGTGCTGCCGGCCACCAGGCCGAGGTTCCATCCGGCGCCGAGCAACACGAGCGCCATGCCGAGCGCGAGTGGCACGTCCGCGGTCGTGGCGGCGAGCAGCGCCGACGCCACCAGCACCGCACCGGCGAGTGCCGTGGCCGGCGCCGGGCCCCACCGGTCCACCAACCACCCCGACAGCGGGGCCGGTGCGAACATCCCCGCGATGTGCAGGCTCACCACCAGCCCGATCGCCCCCAGGCCGACGCCGAGGTGGTGCAGGTGCACCGGGGCCATGGTCATCACCCCGACCATCACCAGGTTGGTGAGCGCCAGCACCGTGAGCCCGGGCACCGCCGTGCCGCCCGGTGCCCCGACGGACGGACCCGGCTCCGCCGCGGGCGGGCGCACCGGCAGCCGCAGCAGCAGACCTGCGGCTGCGGCGAAGCAGGCCGCGGCCACGACGTACGCGCCGATGAGGCCGGGCATGCCCAGCGTGCGGCCGAGGGCGTCGGCGGGCACCAGCAGGTTCGGCCCGGCCACCGCACCCACGGTGGTGGCCGCGAGCACCGTGGCCATCGCCCGGGCCCGCCCTTCCTCCGGCGCGCCGTCGGCCGCCGCGTACCGGCCGAGCATCACCGCGGCCGTTCCGGCGCCGAGCAGCAGGGTGCCGGTGAGCAGCCCCGGCAGGGTGTCGACCAGTACCACGACGATGCTGCCGCCGGTCGCCACCGTCAGCGCCGCGGCGAGCGCCCGCCCGCGCCCGTAGCGCCGGGTGAGCGCCGAGATCGCCAGTGCGGCGCCGGCGGACCCCACCACGAGCACGGCCTGCGGCAGGCCGGCCACCGCATCCGAGCCGCTGATGTCACGGGCGAGGAGGGCGGCGGCGGCCCCGCCGAGGGACTGGGCGAGCCCGCCGAGCAGGCTTGCGATCCACAATGTGAACACCCTGAAAACGGTAGGAAGTACGGACGCCCCGACGAAGGGGCGCCGCGGGGGTCCGGTGCCCGTTCCGGTTCACGTACGCGAGGAGTTGTGCCGTGGACACTTCACGATCGTTCGAGCTGGACGATCTCGACTGGCGGCTGCTCGACGCGCTGCAGGCCGACGCGCGCCTGTCGTACAACGCGCTCAGCAAGCGGGTGCACCTCTCGCCGCCCGCGGTCGCGGAACGGGTGCGCCGCCTGGAGGCGGCGGGTGTGATCTCCGGTTACCGGGCCACGGTCGACCCGGCCACGGCCGGCCAGCCGCTCCTCGCGTTCATCCAGCTGCGCTGCTCGCTGGGGCACTGCCTGCTCAAGACGAGCACCGCCGAGACCTACCCGGAGGTCACGGAGATCCACAAGCTCTCCGGGGAGCACTGCACGATGCTCAAGGTGCGTGCGGCGTCGCTCGCCCACCTCGAGGGCGTGATCGAACGCATCGGTGAGCACGGCCAGATCAACACCTACGTCGTGCTCTCCACGGCCTACGAGGGGCGGCCGGTCCGGCCCGTCGCCCAGGACCGCCCGGTCACCCGTTCCGAGGGGTGGAGCTGACCCGGGCGACTCAGATCGGGGTGACCCGCAGGACCTGGTCGTCGCCCCCGTTCGACGTCGAGACGTACAGCGCCCCGTCCGGGCCGAGACGCACCGCGCGCAGCCGGCCGAATGTGCCGTCGAGCGGGGCGGGCACGCTCACCTGGGCGACGGCGCCGTCCGGACCGAGGCCCATCAGCAGCAGCTTCTCGCCCCGCAGCGCCCCGACGGCCAGCGCGCCGTCCAGGTCGCCCCACTGGCCGCCGGACAGGAACGCGGCGCCGCTGACGGCCTCCACCGGGCTGCCCGAGCTCCACGCGGCGGGCACGGCGTCGGGGAAACGATCGAGGTCCGTCATCGCCACGGACTCGTCGTAGCCGCCCACCCGGCCGCCCTGCGAGGGGTCCCAGCCGTAGTTGCCACCCGCGCGCAGCCGGTTGACCTCGTCGTCGGTGGTGGGGCCGTGCTCGGCGGTGTAGACGTCGTTGCTGCCGGGGCGCACGGCCACGCCCTGCACGTTGCGGTGCCCGTAGGTCCACACCAGTTGCTGTGCCGGGTTGTCCGCGTCGGCGAACGGGTTGCCCGGGGCGGGCCCGCCGGTGTCGAGATCCACGCGCAGCACCTTCCCGCCGAGCGAGGTCAGGTCCTGCGCGATGGCGCCGCGGGCGGTGTCCCCGGTGCCGACGAGCAGCGCCCCGTCCGGGGCGATCGTCGGGCGGCAGCCGGAGTGTCGGCCGGACGAGTTGATCGGCAGCCCGCCGACCAGCGGGTCGGCCACGCGGGATGCGGCGGTGCCGTCGGCCGACAGCTCCCAGGTGACGAGCCGGACGTCGGTGGGGGTGCCTTCCTGCTGGTGGGTCTGGCAGGTGGTGAAGCGCCGGGACTCCGCGAAGTCGGGGTGCACCGCCATGCCCATGAGGCCGCCCTCGCCACGGGCGTACACGTCGGCGAGGTCGGCCCGCACCGGCTGCACGGTGGCGCCCGGTGCGATACCGGACAGCAGCGCGATCCGCCCGTCGCGCTGGGTGACGAGCGCCCGGCCGTCGGGCAGGAAGCCGATGTCCCAGACGTGCGAAAGACCGCTGGCCACGAGCTCGACCTGCAGCTCCGGCGTGCCGGTGCGGGCGGGGGCGACGGTGCCGGGGGCCGTGCCCGCACCGCCACCCTCGATCGAGCTGGGCTCGGGGGCCGCACAGCCGGCCACCCCGACCGCCATGCAGACCCCTGCCACCAGCGCGGCTCGTCCGACCGGCCCCGCCACCCGCCACAGCCCCCACATACGGGACATCCTGCCGCCGCCGTGGTGAGCACGACGTGTGCGGGGTGGTTGCCGGGCACAGTCGATACGGTCGCGGTCATGCCCGCCAGTTACCTGCGCTACCCGCACCTGCACGGCGACACGCTCGTGTTCGTCGCCGAGGACGACGTCTGGATCGCCCCGGTGCCCGGTGGCCGGGCCTACCGGCTCACGGCCGACGACGTCCCGGTCGCGCAGCCGAGGCTGTCGCCGGACGGCGCGCGGGTGTCCTGGACGTCGTGGAAGGACGGCGCGCCCGAGGTCTACGTGAGCGACGTCGACGGCGGCGGCGTGCGGCGGCTCACGCTACTGGGGCGACCCGCGGGGGCAGTCGCTCGGCTGGTCCCCCGAGCGGTGAGGTGCTGGCGCTGAGCGCGGCCGGGCAGGCGTCGCCGCGCCGGGGTTGGGTCCACGCGATCCCGCCGGCGGGCGGCACGCCGCGCCGGCTGCCCTACGGACCCGTTTCGGACGTGGCCCTGGCCGCGGACGGTCCCACGGTCGTCGTCAGCACGCTCATGGTTCGGGAACCGGCCTGGTGGAAGCGCTATCGGGGCGGCACCGCCGGCAAGCTCTGGTGGGACCGCGCCGGCTCGGGCGAGTTCGAGCGGCTCGCCGCCGACGTCGACGGTCAGCTCAGCTCGCCGATGCTCGTCCGCGTCGGCGACGAGCTGCGGGTCGCGTTCCTCTCCGACCACGAGGGCTGGGGCAACCTGTACTCCGTCGGAGCCGACGGCACCGGCCTGCGCCGGCACACCGACCACGGCGGACCGGGCGCCCCCGCGTTCTACGCGCGGCACGCGAGCACCGACGGGCAGCGCGTGGTCTACGAGTCCGCGGGCGAGCTGTGGATCCTCGACGCGCTCGACGTCGAGGCCCGGCGCCTGGACGTGCGGCTGGGCGGCCCGCGTACCGACCGGGAGCCGTATCGGGTCTCCGCGGCGCGGGAGCTCACCTGGGCGGCGCCGGACCGGACCGGGCGCACGAGCATCGCGCTGGTGCGCGGCACCGTGCACCGTCTCACCCACCGCGACGGCCCGTCGCGCACGCTGCTCGCCGAGCCCGGCGTGCGGGCGCGGCTGGCCCGGCCGCTGGACGCCGACCGCGCCGTGTGGGTCGACGACGCCGAGGGCGAGGACGCGATCTGCATCGCCCCGCTCGACGAGCGGGCCGACGGGGCCGAGCCGGTGCGGCGGTTCGGCGCGGGCGAGGTGGGCCGGGTGCTGGAGCTGGCGCCGGCCCCGGACGCCTCCGCGGTGGCACTGGCCACCCACGACGGCAGGCTGCTGGTGCTCGACGTCGTGGCCGGCACGCTGCGGCAGCTCGCGCAGGGCGCCGACCGGGAGATCGCCGACCTGTGCTGGTCGCCCGACAGCGCGTGGCTCGCCTACAGCGATCCGGTCGAGGCAGGGCTCACCCGGATCATGCTGGCCCGGCTGGCCGACGACACCCTCGCGGCCGTCACCGAGCCACGGTTCGCCGACACCGACCCCGTCTTCACCTCCGACGGCAAGTACTTGGCGTTCCTGTCCCGGCGCAGCTTCGACCCGATCTACGACGAGCACGCGTTCGACCTCACGTTCCCGGCCTCGTGGCGGCCGTACCTGGTGCCACTGGCCGCCCGCACGCCGTCGCCGTTCGGGGCGAGCCCCGACGGGCGGCCGGTCTCGCCCGGGGAGGAGGGCGAGTCCGACCTGCGGGCCCCGGCGGCCGACGACCCGTCGGCTCCCGAGGAGCCCAAGGAGCCCAAGGAGGACGTGAAGAAGAAGGCGGACGACGCCCCGCCGGAGGTGGTCGTGGACGTCGAAGGGCTCACCGCCCGCGTGGTGCCGGTGCCCGTGCAGGCCGCGCGGTACAGCGGCATGCAGGCGGGGAAGGACTGCCTGCTCTGGTACCGCGTGCCGGTGTCGGGGGTGCTCGGTGACGCGCTCGCCGACACCGACGAGCGTGCGGACCGCCCGGTGCTGGAGCGCTTCGACCTGGTGCGCCGCAAGACCGACGTCATCGCCGACCCGGTGAGCGCGTACGCGGTGAGCGGCGACGGAACCCGCCTCGTCGTGCGCGACGGCAGCACGGTGCGGGTGCTGCGCACCGACCGGTCCGGTTCGGACACGCCGTCCTCCGGCGACGCCGACGAGTTCGAGATCGACACGCGGCGGGTCGTCGTCACGGTGGACCCGACCGCGGAGTGGCGGCAGATGTTCGACGAGGTGGGAAGACTCATGCGCGACCACTTCTGGGTGGCCGACATGGCCGGCGTCGACTGGGCCGCGGAGCTCGCCCGCTACCGCCCGCTCGTGGACGCCGTGGGTAGTCACGACGACCTCGTCGACCTGCTCTGGGAGCTGCACGGCGAGCTGGGCACGTCGCACGCGTACGTCCAGGCCGGTGGGGCGGGCAACTCGGGCGGGCGGCCCGGGCTGCTCGGTGCCGACCTCGAACCCGCTCCGGACGGCGAGGGCTGGCGCGTGGTGCGGGTGCTGCCGCCGGAGACGTCGGCGCCGGCGGCGCGCAGCCCGCTCTCCGGGCCGGGGGTCGACGTCCGGCCCGGCGACGTGCTCCTCGAGGTGGGTGGCCGGCCGGTCGACCCGGGCCACGGGCCGGCGCCGCTGCTGCTGTCCGGAGCCGACAAGCTGGTGGAGCTCACCGTGCGCTCCGGGCCCGACCGCCCCGACGCGGGAGCGGTACGGCGGGTGGTCGTCAAGCCGCTCGCCTCGGAGTCGGCGCTGCGCTACCAGGACTGGGTGGCCGGGCGCCGCGCGTTCGTCGCCGACCGGTCCGAGGGCCGGCTCGGGTACCTGCACGTGCCGGACATGGCCGCGCCGGGGTGGGCGCAGCTGCACCGCGACCTGTCCCGCGAGACATCGCGCGACGGGCTGATCCTCGACGTCCGCGGCAACGGCGGCGGCCACACCTCGCAGCTCGTGATCGAGAAGCTCGCCCGCCGGGTGATCGGCTGGGACGCGCCGCGGCACCGCCAGGCCACGACGTACCCGGAGGACGCCCCGCGCGGCCCGGTCGTCGCGCTCGCCGACGAGCTCGCCGGCTCCGATGGCGACATCGTCACCGCGGCGATCAAGCGGCTCGGGATCGGCCCCGTCGTCGGCGTGCGCACGTGGGGCGGGGTGATCGGCATCGACAGCCGCTACCGCCTCGTCGACGGCACCGGCGTCACCCAGCCCCGCTACGCCACCTGGTTCGACGACTCCGGCTGGTCCGTGGAGAACTACGGCGTCGATCCCGACGTCGAGGTCGTCGTGCGGCCGCAGGACTGGGTGGCCGGCCGCGACCCCCAGCTGGAGCGCGCCGTGGACCTGGCGCTGGCCGCTCTGACGGAGCGCCCGGCAGTCCGCCCGCCGGACCCGGCGACCCGCCCGTCGCGGCGCCGCCCGGAGCTCCCGGCACGGCCCTGACCGACGAACGGCGCTGTTGTGCCACTGGGGGCTCCGCGCTTGCTTCGCGGCGCGCGCCGCCCTCAGACATGCATGGCGTCGGAACCTATCCGACGAACGGGCCGCTCGTCGGAACGAGATCGGGGAGCACCTCGGCTGCCACGCGTTCCATCTGCTCTGTCGGGTCCCCGATCGGCGTGAACAGGATCAGTTCGGCGCCTGCGTCCAGCACCTCCTGCACGTCGCGCACGCAGTCGGCGGGGGTGCCGGCGACCGCGGCGGACTCGATGCTCTCCACCCGGCTGCCGTAGATCGACGCCAACGCGTCGTTCATGACGCGCCGGGCGCGATCCGCGTCGTCATCGATCATCGTGTAGATCCGCTTGGCGATGGGGAAGGCCGCGGCGTCCCGGCCTTGCTCGTCGAGCAGCCGCCTGACCGTGCGCACCTGCTCGGCGAACCGCGCGGTCGGCGACGACCCCGCTCCGAAGAAGCCCGTTCCGAGCCGGACGCCGCGGCGGAGCGCCGCCTCGGCACCGCCGCCCATCCAGATCGGCGGATGCGGCTTCTGGAACGGCTTCGGCCGCATCGAGGCGCCCTCCACCTGCCAGAACTCCCCCTCGAAGGTCACGGCGTCTTCCGTCCACAGTGCCTTCATCAGCGCGAGCCCCTCGGTGAACTGCGCGATGTACCGCTCCGCATCCACCCGGAACGCGGAGAAGATCCGCCCGCGCGGCCCTCCGCTGCCGACACCGATCTCGAGCCGGCCGCCGCTGAGCTGGTCCAGCGTGGCCAGGCTGTTGGCCAGGTGGGCCGGGCTGTGCAACGTGCTGACGAATACCGCGCAGCCCACGCGCAGGCGCTGCGTGCACGCCGCGGCGTACGTCATGGTCTCGAGCGCGGACAGCTGCGACGACGGCCCCAGCACCTGCTCCTGGGTCCAACCGCTCTCGAAGCCGAGATCCTCCGCCCGGAGGAGGTAGGCGCGGAAGGCGTCGACGTCGAACTCGCCGTCGTCGAAGAACTGCGGGATACCGATCCCGAATCTCATCCGCCGATCGTAGGACCCGAATCCGCCGTCCTCGGCATGATCTCTTCCCGCCGGCGCCCGCTAGTCCGGTCGCTTCCGCGGTTGGTCCAGCTGCTGGAGGACGTCGTCCAGGCTGAACCGGAACTGGTTCCCGGGAGTCACGAGAGTCGGCCGGACCCTGCCGGTCCTGACCCATCGCTGCACGGTCCCCTGGGTGACGTTCAGCCGCCGCGCGAGTTCCGCGGTGGTGAGGAGCGGCTGTTCGTCGGGGCGGCCCACGGCTCGCATGCTCTGCCCGGTACGCCGCCGGATCCAGCTGCAACACATCAGATCACATCAGCTGCTAGCAGATAGCAGTGAATGTCCGATATTGTTCGGCTGTGGCGTTCTGGATGACGGAGCTACCGGGAGGCGGGTTCGCGATGGGCGAGGCACCGGACGAGGCGGAGGCGCGGCTGATGATCGTCCGTCAGCAGGGCCGGGCGTCCGTCACGTGGAGCGAGCGTGCCGACCGGTACCGGTGGACGGTGGTGCTGGACGAGGGCAAGACCTCGCACGGCTGGGCGGAGAGCGAGACCGAGGGATGGTGGTTCGTCAAGGAAGCCGTGAACCGGCCGTACCGGGGAACGCACCACCGGAAGCCCCGTGGCCTCTGGACGCTGCCGCCGGAGTAGACGAGTAAGTCTGAACTCCATCAGTGGTCGGTGGTCCGCCCGGGCGGCTGATGATCGGTCCGAGATAAAGGTGGAACGCCCTGCTCAGGGCGCTGCGCCGGGTCTCGGAACTATCACGCGTGCCTTTCATGGTCATGTAGACGCCACGGGTGTTCGATCTTGCTCCAACCCCGCTCACGTCTATCTGATCATGAAAAGTTGGTTTGGCGCGCCGTCCCCGACCCGGGCCTGGCGGCGGACCCACACCTTTGGGCCTCTGGGCGTCCACCCCGGTTAGCGTCGACCCCCGCGCCTGAGAACGTGGCCGAGTTGGCAGAACTGCCGAATCCCGTGGTTGCGTTGACGGCCGTCCCCGACGCGGGGGCACGGCGGTTCTGGACGAGACCGCCTCTGCTGGGGGCCTACGCAACTATCCTGTGGTCCCGAACCGCGACGGCAGGGTGACCACGAATCGAGCTGCGCGAGTGATCGTCGGCCGCCGCCGCGCGACCCGGTCAGACGCGACCTGGTCGAACACGCCCTGGTGAGACACGCCCGGTGGCCCTCGACGGGCAAGTCGGGTTGCCCTCCCTCCCGGACTGCCGAGTTGATCTCAACGCAAGTTCGATGGTCGGCTCGCGAGGATGGATCTGGACCACAGCCAGTCCCCACGCACCCCACGGGGGCGGTCTCGTCGAGGTCGGGTGTGCCCCCGCGTCGGGGACGGCCGGCAGCGCAACCACGGGGTTCGGTAGTGCTGCCCACCCGGCCACGTCCACGGGCGGGGGTCAGGACGGACGGGGGCTCACGAGGAAATCCTGCTGGCGGGGTGGTTGCGGGCGCTGCGAGTCGGGGACGGCGCACCCGCGGGACGGTTTCTTGATCAGTAGAAGCCACGGCGCAGCGGTGGTCCGCCGTCTTGATCATGTGCGGGCGCCCTATGCAGCTGATGTCCCGATTCCGACGATCACCGGCGGACCAGCGGAAACCGAGCCGGTCAGCTGGATCCGCTCCGCCGAGGCAGAGGCACGCCGCGTGTACCGGGTGTACTCGGGCGTGCCGACAAAGCAGCCAGGGGCCGCCTGGGCGTGAAGACCGCGATCCGGGTTTATTGAACGCGGCAAAGTACTGCAGCGGTAGAGCGTGATCATGCCGCTGATCGGCGTCGCGTGGGCCGGTGATCTCGAGTTTCGGGTGTCCACGGCTCTCACCACGACCGTGCACACCCGAAACCGGGCCACGAGCGGGTCATGATCGCGAGTATCGGTTGGTAGCCGCTCCCCCCACAGCACCACCCAACCGAAACCGCCGATCATGCAGGTCGTGGCCGAGCAGAGCACGGCCCCGGCGCGCCACCCGTCCGGTGATCACCGGTTCGGTGCACGACCGGCCGGATGTGGCCGCCCACGCACCGAGCCGGTGATCATCGGTCCGGTGATCGCCGGTTGGGAGCGCGACCGGCCGGATGTGGCCGCCTACGCGCCGAGCCGGTGATCACTCCCGTCCGGTCCTGGAACCCATCTCCAGCAGAACGCGCCCCGGCGCCGCACGGGCGGACACGGCGTCGTGGCCGGGCTGTTCCCGGTTCGGGCCGGCCTGGGCCGCGCACGTGCCACCCATGATCCCGGACCTGGAGTTGATCTCAACGTGAGCATCCGGCGACTACCCTGCGTGGGCAGCAACGGGACCGCCGCCGGTCGAGTAGCACTCAGCAGCGACGATCCGGCCAGGAACTGGCGTGCCAGCACGTCGGGGACGGCCGCCCACGTGACCACGGGGTTCGGTAGTTCTGCCAACCCGGCCCCGTCCCCGAAGGGGGAGGTCGAGGAGAGCGGGTGGATGGCGCGGGAGGCCCGGGGTCCGTGCGCGATCGGCTTGCGGCCCGGGTCGGGAACGGCGCGCCAAGCCGACTTTCATGGTCATGTCGGGTGTGGCCGGCGAGGTGGAGACCCATGGTGTCGGCTTGACCATGCGGCGGGTGCGGAGCACCCGGGCCGGAGCGAGCCGGTGCTGCCGGCCGGCCCGTCACCCCGGGCCGTGGCCGCCGCCGACGCCGAGGCGAGCGGCAGATCGGCCGAGGGGCACGCCACCGTCTGGTGATCATCGGTTGGGTGCGGGGCCGGCCGGATGTGGCCGCCCACGCACCGAGTCGGTGATCACTCCCGTTTTGGCTCGCTAGGAGTGGTGGGAGCGATGGTCCTGGCGTCCTGCAGTCACGTCTGCTGATCACGAGCCGACCCGCGGGTCGGCTTCGTAGGACCTGCCGGGCGGCGGATGGATGTGGCTCGCTCGCCCGGTGACCGCGACCCGGCCACCGGCAAGATCACGAAGTCCGGCTGGAGTGCTAGCCGCCGGCCCGGCGGGTATCAGCGGATGCGGCCCACGGCCGCCCACATGCCGCGGTGCTGGTCGCCGACCGTGTCCTCCGGGCGCCATCCCGTCGCGTCCACGAGGCCGGGCTCGACCAGTTCGGTGCCGCGCAGCATCGCGGCGACCTCGTCCCTCGTGCGGAGCGTGACGGGGTTGGCGGTCGAGCGGTAGACCTTCGTCAGGCCGGGCATGTCGGCCGGGTCGTGGTCGTTCGTCCCGTGCGACAGCACCTGGAGGCTGCCGGGGGCGAGCCGGCTGCGGTAGCGCTCGGCGAGTGCAACCGGGTCGTCCTCGTCGGCGACGAAGGGGAGCACGGCCACCATCAGCAGGGCGACCGGGCGGCTGAGGTCGAGCAGGTCGCGCACCCCGGGGGCGCCGAAGACGGCCTCCGGGTCGCGGACGTCGGCCATCGTGATGGTGGCGAGGGGCTCATTCTCGAGCAGCGCCGACGCAGACGCGACGGTGACCGGCTCGTTGTCGACGTAGGCGACCCGTGCCGCGGGGTTGGCCGCCTGTGCGGCCTCGTGCACGTTGCCGACCGTCGGGATGCCGGAGCCGAGGTCGAGGAACTGGTCGATGCCCTCGTCGATGCAGAAGCGCACCGCTCGGTGCAGGAAGAACCGGTTCGCCCGGGCCACGTCCACGGCGTACGGGATGGCCGCTTTGACCTGCTCGGCGGCGGCGCGGTCGGCCGCGAAGTTGTGCGATCCGCCCAGGAAGTAGTCGTACATGCGGGCGGCGTTGGGCACCTCGGGGTCGACGGCCGGCAGCTTCGACAGGTCGGTCATGCCGTCGATGTTGCCATTCACCGGCGGGGAAGCGCTCGGCGTAGGCTGGATACCAGGCCCCACCCGGGGGAGCATCCGGGGCAGGGGTCTGCTCTGCGCGCGCTTCTTCTGCCTTGCGAGGGTCCTCGAACGTGGCCAAGCTCTCCGGTCTTCTCACATTCCACCTGTCCGAGCCAGATCTGCGCGCGGTGGTCGAGGCCGTCCGCGACACCCGTGCCGACGACGTGCCCGCCGTGAGTGTGGAGGGCCCGGCGGCGCTTCGGCCGTTCCTCGCCGCGTCCTTCGGCACGGCCGTGGGCGACGGCGGCGCCGGGCGCACCGTTCTCGTCGTCACGGCCACCGACCGCGAGGCCGAGGACGCGGGCGCCGCGGTCGCCGACCTGCTCGGCACCGACGCCGTGGCCGTGCTCCCGTCGTGGGAGACGCTGCCGCACGAGCGGCTCTCCCCGCGGCCGGACACCGTGGGCCGTCGCCTGGACATCTTCCGCCGGCTCGCGGTGCCGGAGGTGGCCCCCCGGGTGGTGGTCGCGGCGACACGCAGCTTGATCCAGCCGATCGCGCCCGGCCTCGGCCGGCTCGACCCGGTCCGGCTGCGCGTCGGCGACACCCACGACTTCGACGCCCTGCTCGTCCGGCTCGTCGAGCTCGCCTACACGCGGGTGGAGATGGTCACCGCGCGTGGCGAGTTCGCCGTTCGCGGCGGCATCGTCGACATCTTCCCGCCCACGGCCGAGCACCCGGTGCGGGTCGAGTTCTGGGGCGACGAGGTGAGCGAGCTGCGCTCGTTCTCCGTGGCCGACCAGCGCTCGGTCGTGCCGGTCGAGGAGCTGCTGGCGCCCGGCTGCCGGGAGCTGCTGCTCACCGAGCCGGTGCGGGAGCGCGCCGCCGCACTCGCGCGCGTCCACGAGAACAATCCGCAGCTGCGGGAGCTCCTGGAGCACCTGGCCGAGGGCATCCCGAGCGAGGGGATGGAGTCGCTGGTACCCGCGCTGGTCGCGGGCGAGCTGGAGCTGCTCACCGACCTGCTGCCGGCCGGATCGGTCGTACTGCTCGCCGACCCGGAGCGCATCCGCACCCGCAGCGCCGACCTCGTGCGCACGGGCCAGGAGTTCCTGGAGGCCAGCTGGTTCGCCGCGGGCGTGCACGACCTCGAGGAGCGGCGACACGCGGTGTTTGCGACCGTGAACGAGTACGTATGGGCCGGTGAGGCTTTCGCGAACGATGCATATCGGGGCGCCCTCCGGGAGATCGGCGATCACCGAGGCGTCGACTTCGACCGGCTTGTGGTCGAACAGAGACAGATGCTCGCGATGCAGCAGCGGGCGTAGCCTGCCGCGCTCGATCAAGAACACGCGTTTGCCACCGCTGGGCCGCACCAGGTGCCCCTCGTGCTGATGCGGGGGGCAAGGAGCAGGGTCGTTGAGGGTCGCTACATATTGCGTCATCCACCAGCGCTTCTTGAGCATCGGCGCGGCAGCCGTCCTGTACCCCGGGTTCAGCAGCCGGTCCAGGGCATGGCCAAGGTCCAGCGCGACGACACCAAGCTCGCGCGCGAGCATGGGTGCGAGGATCCTTGAGGCGAGACCTGCGGCGAGCAGAACCGCATCGAAATCCTCCCTGCGCGATGCCAAACGCTTGAAGGCCTCGTCGATTTGGTCGACGGACTCGATGGGGACGGCCACCGAGATGTTCAGGTCCAGCTCGGTCGCGCGTCGATGCGCCTCGGGGCCCCGACGACCGACCACCGCGAGCCGTTGATCACGCATGAGCGCGTGCAGCGGCGACGAGCCCAGCGTCGCGCCCGTGCTGGGCTCCACGCCGATGAGGTGGAAGTTGATGTCCGAGGAGCACCGGATCGGCGGATAGAGGTCGTGATGGAACGCGAGATGCTCGAGCAGCGGCGCGCAGTAGAACAGGTCGCGACGTTCCTGCACACCGACCACGTCGGCCTGCCTCGCCGCGTCAACCAGCCGCTGCGACAGCTGATGTCCGGGCATGAGTCCGCGGCCTGCATAGCTCAGGGAAAAGCCTTCGACCGGCCACGCTCCGTTGTTGATGGACAGGATCTCACCGCTGCTCAGGCGGATCACCGAGTAGCCGTGGCCGGACTGCAGCGCCCGGGTTATCCCCTCGAACACGGCATCCGCCCCCGCCAGGGCGTCGGCATGAATCCTCGCGGGGTTGTCGGGAAGTACCGCGGCGAGGACCGAGACGGGTTCCAGGGCGTCCTCGACTTCAACCGGCTTTCCTCGCGGCCAGGCATCGAGGCGCCCGGCCTCTACGACAGAGACCAGGGGGAGCCGTCTGATGCGCTCGCGATCACCGACGATGGGGTATGCGCATCCCGCACGTAGAAGATGAACCGTGCCGTCGTCGGTTCGCCTCGCGAGGTGGATCGGTAGCCCGCGCGCGCGCCCCGCGAGGTCCGCGTCGGAAGCGACTCTGACCTCGCGTCCATCGCGGATCATGCCAAGGACCGCGTCGGACTCGACGAGGGAGGACCGATCATCGGTGACCTCGAAGATCTGCCCGCGCCCCGTGCGAACCAACTCGCCGCGGCCCGAGCGCTCCTCCGGGCGATCGCGTGCGCTCAGCTTCGCGCCAGCACGAAAGACGAAGGTGTCACCGGCGCACAGGGCTCGCCGTCCGCTCTCCAAAATCCGCTGCGTAAGCGATCCAGCTCCGCCGCAGGGATCCGAGAACCCACCGGCTGCGTCGAACGCCTCACGCGTGACGAGCAGCGCGAACTCATCGAGGCGCCCGACCTCGAAACGCCGGCTCGGATCCGGGTAGGCGAATGCCTCTGCGATCCGTCGAATGCCACTGGCGCTGAGATCGTCCAGCCACACGCCCCCTTGTGCGCCGTTGGCATGATTTGAGCGTGGCCCGACCGCAGCGATCCGCTCGCCCGCGTGCAGCGCCGCACGTAAGCCCTCAAGCCACCCCGGCGCCACGAGCGTGTCGGCGTCGAGAAACATCACCTCCTCGGCGCGCGCGAGGCCAGCCCCGGCGTTGCGAGCCGCCGATACCCCCGCGCGCATATCGAATTGCAGCCGTCGGATCGCGCCGTCAGCGAGTAGGTCGGGCGGCGGCGCAGCCTCTTTCGCTTCCGCCAGGTCTTCGACGAGCACGACTTCATACGGCGCGGTGGTGTGCTGCGCGACGCTGGCCAGGAGCGGGTCCACGGGACCACCACCCGCCGCGGGGACGATGACGATCGAGACGTCGGGCGTCCGATCGGTGCGGCTCGCGAGCGCGTGCGCGCGCGGTGGACGCCACCATTGCGCGCGAAACCCGGTCAGCCGGTGCAGGAGCCGCGCATCTGCTGCATAGATGTCTCCAAGCCGCGCCCGCAGTTCACCGGGGACGTGCTCGTCTGGCTCGACCGCGGCGGTCGACGCGGCAGCGGCCGGGGGACAACCGGCCGCCACGGGACGCCCGGCTCGCGCGGCAGCGCCGACGCGTCGACGCCGAGGAAACCGAACAATCGCTGCAACGCATCGGCGGGGTCTCGAGCGAACTCCGTGACGTCGAGAACCAAGCAATCGGACTCCGCGAGGACCTGCAGATACCCGGCGACGACGCGGCCATACTCGCCGGCCGCGACGTACGAGTTCGTGGCCGTGGGAGCCGCGCGGGCCAAGGCGAGCGGCGTGGGGGCGCAATGAGCCTGCAGCGAGCGGGCAAGCGAGCGAGACTCGCCGCGCAGGCGCAGGCTGCGCCACTGAGCTCTGGCTCGGTCGACGGGATCCCGGACGACCATCACGAGCTTCGGTGCCGGTCGCTGCCGGGCGAGCTGACGCACCGTTCGCACGGCACTCCCGCGTGGCATGCCGCCGGCAGAAGTCTCGGTGACAACCCCAATGAGATGACGTGCGCGTGCTCCTCGGAGACCTCGGGGGAGATGTTGAGCTGTTCGTGCTCCGCCAGGACGGCCGCGATTTCACTAAATCCGGCGCCGTGCGCGCAGCATCCGTTTTGTACGTGACCGTGCGCAAGCCATCCGCAACCCACACGCACGCCGGCACTTGCACCACCGGCACGCCGCGACCGGCTACCGGACCGCAGCCAGCACCGGCGCCGCCTTGATCTGGTTAGGTCGGCAGGCAGCAGCGGCCGGCGCGGCCGCCGCTGTCGGTCGCAGCCTTACGGGTCATCTGGCGACCCTGCGGATGACCCGTTGGCATCCTTCAACGCCGCGCCGATGCGGTCCAGGGCCTCGTCACGCCCCAGAACACTGAGTGTTTCGAAGATCCCCGGTGACACGGCGGTTCCCGCGAGCGCGACCCGGATCGGCTGAAAGACCTGCTTGGGCTTGATCTCGCGCGCCGCGACGACGCCCTCGAGCGCCGCCTGCGTGTTCTCCAGCGTGAACGTGTCGAGCGTCGACAGCGCCGTGTGGGCGTGCGCCAGCGCGGCGCGCCCGTCCTCGTCGAGCCACTTCGCGCGGGCCTTCTCGTCGCCGGGAGTCGCGGCGCCGTCGAAGATGAACCCGGCCAGCGGCCAGAAGTCCGCCAGCGTCTGCATCTTCTCGCGCGAGATCTCGACCGCGTCGCGCAGACCGCTGCGGCCCGTGAACGCCTCGAGGCGCGCCGTCAGGTCGTCGATCGACAGCGCGCGCAGGTAGCGGCCGTTGAGCCAGCGCAGCTTGCGCTCGTCGAACTGGGCCGGGTTGCGCGACACGCGCTCGAGGCTGAAGCGCTCGACGAGCTGCTCGGTCGAGAGGATCGTCTCGTCGTCGGCGTCGCCCCAGCCGAGCAGCGCGAGGTAGTTGCGCACCGCCTCGGGCAGGTAGCCGGCGTCACGCAGGTCCTGCACGGACGCCGCGCCGTGGCGCTTGGAGAGCTTCTTGCCGTCGGGACCGTGCAGCAGCGGCAGGTGCGCGTAGACGGGCTCGGCGGCGTCGTCGCCGGCGCCGGCCGCGGCCGCGATGCCCGCCGCCGCGACGGCCTCGAGCACGAGCAGTTGCTTGGGCGTGTTGGAGAGGTGGTCCTCGCCGCGGACGATGTGCGTGATGTGCGCGTCGAGGTCGTCGACGGCGACCGCGAAGTTGTAGAGGACGCTGCCGTCGGCGCGCGCGATGACCGGGTCGTCGAGGTGCACGTGCGCGAAGGTCGTGTCGCCGCGGATGACGTCATGGACGACGGTCGCGCCGTCGTCGGGCACGCGCAGCCGCACCGCCCCCTCCCCCTCGTCGCTGCCGCGAAACCCGCGGTCGGCGCCGTGCTGGGCCTTGTAGGCCTTGACGTCGTCGCCGGTCGCGGTCGAGCGGTAGGCCAGCCCCGCGTCGAGCAGGCGCTGCAGGACCTCGCCGTGGCGATCGGAGCGCGCCACCTGGCTGATCGGCCCCTCGTCGAAGTCGATCTGCAGCCACGCCAGCGCCTCGAGGATCTGCTCGACGTTCTCGGGGGTCGAGCGCTCCCGATCGGTATCTTCGATCCGCAGGACGAGGGTCCCCTCGTTGCCCCGCGCAAGCAGCCAGTTGTAGAGCGCCGTACGGGCACCGCCGATGTGCAGGGCGCCGGTCGGAGAAGGAGCAAAGCGGACTCTCATGCGTACAGATCACCCTACGAGATGCTGATCGGCGCGCATGTGTCGCCGGCGGGCGGTCCGGCGAAGGCGATCGCGCGCGGCGTCGAGCGCGGCGCGAACGCGATCCAGATCTTCAACCAGAACCCGCGGGCGTGGAAGCCGCGCGACTACTCCGAGGAGGAGGTCGCGCAGTTTCGCGCCACGATGGCGGACTCGCCCGTCGACGCGCTGCTCATCCACGCCGTCTACCTGCTCAACTGCGCCACCGAGGACGCGGAGATGCGCGCGAACACGCTGCGCTCGCTGGTCGCGTCGCTGCAGGCGGGCGCGGCGCTCGGCGCCCACGCCGTCGTCCTGCACCCCGGCTCGGCGAAGGCCGGCGACGTCGGCACCGCGATCACGCGCGCGGGCGAGGTCATCGCCGAGGCGCTCGCGCAGACCGACGGATGCCCGCTTCACCTGGAGAACACGGCCGGCTCGGGCGGCACGCTGGGACGCTCGTTCGGCGAGCTTGCCGCGCTGATCGAGGCGGCGGGCGGCGACGCGCGGCTGGGCCTGTGCCTGGACTCCTGTCACCTGCTCGCATCCGGGCACGAGATCCGCAGCGCGGAGGCGCTGACGGCCGTGCTCGACGACTGCGTCGCGCAGGTCGGCCTCGAGCGCCTGGGCTCGCTGCACCTCAACGACTCGCAGACGCCGCTGGGTTCCAACGTCGACCGCCACGCGAACGTCGGCGAGGGCGAGCTCGGCGACGCCGGCTGCGCCGTCTTTCTCTCCGAGCCGCGCTTCGACGGCCTGCCGCTCGTGCTCGAGACGCCGGGCGTAAACCACAGTGGCCCGACCGCGGCGGAGATCCTGCGGACGCGCACCCTGCGCGAGCGCGGCCGCGCCGCGCGGCGCGGCTGACGCTGCCCGGGCGCGAGCTACGGGGTCGCGCGCGCCGCGCGCAGCGCCTCGCGCACCTTCATCGGCTTGCCCATCCGCAGGACCGAGCGCTCGTAGATGCGCGCGGCGAGCGGGATGAGCAGCGCGATCGACAGCGCGAGGATGCCCAGCGACGCGGCGATCTCGGCGGCGCCCGCCTCCCCGACCGCGACGCGCACCGGCATGACGATCGGCGATGTGAACGGCACGAGCGAGCTGATCACCGCGAGCGACGAGCCTGGGTCCTCGAGCACCGGGAACGCCACGAGGTAGCCGGCGACGAGCACCATCGTGACCGGCGTGCTCGAGCTGTTCAGATCCTCCTGGCGCGAGACGATCACGCCCGAGATCGCGTAGATCGTCGAGTAGAACACGTAGCCGAGCACGAACCAGAGCAGGACGACGGCGAGGATGCCGATGTCGGCCGAGCGCAGCTCGAGCGCACCGCTCGCCGAGGCGACGGCAAGCCCCACGAACGCCGTCAGCGCAAGCTGGACCAGCCCGAGCAGGCCGATGCCGAGGATCTTGCCGGCGAGCAGCGCGCGGGGCGGGACGGCCGCCATCAGCACTTCGATGACGCGCGAGGACTTCTCCTCGACGACGCCCGACGCGACGGCCAGGCCGAAGATGATCAGCTGCATGTAGAGCAGCAGCGAGGCGATGAACGCCACGCCCTTGCGCTCCTCGGCCTCGCTGCTGCCGAGCGCGCGGGTCTGCAGCCCGGGCGGCGCCAGCGCCTGGCGCGCGTCTGCGTCCGACAGGCCCTCGCGGCGCAGGATCTCGGCCGCGCGCACGTCGCGCGTCGCCGCTTGCAGCACCTGCTCGAGCTCGCCCTCCGGGCTGTCCTTCGTGATGAGCTCGTCGCCGACGATCGCGGCGTCGACGTCCTCGGCCTTCGCCGCGGCACGCGCCTGCGCGGCGTCGGCGAACCGCTTGACCTCCAGGCGGATGTCGTAGGCCTGCGCGGAGACGCGGGCGGACTCGGCGATCGCCGCGGCCTCCGAGCCCTGCGCGCCGACCGTGTACTCCTCGTCGCCGTCGCCGCCGAGCAGACCGGCCGCGACGGCGATCGCGGCGACGATGAGGATGGTGACAGCGGTCGAGATCTGAAACGCGCGCGTGCGGATGCGCTCGCCGAACTCGCGGCGGGTGACGAGCATCACGGCGCGGCGGAAGCTCATGGTGCGACCACCTCGCGAAACAGCTCGGCGAGCGTCGGGCGGGCAGGGGCGAACAGCCGCACGCGGCCCGCCCGCTGCGCTGCCGCCAGCACCTGCTGGTCGTCCGTGCCGTCGGCGAGCTCGATCAGCACGCCGCGCTGGTCGCGGCCCACCACGCTGACGCCGGCGACGCGGTCGACCCAGCCGTCGGCCGCGCCCTCGACCTCGACGCGCAGGCGCGGCCGGGAGCGCTGCGCGCGCAGCTCGTCGACGCGGCCGGCGGCGACCATGCTTCCCCGGTTGATGATCGCCACGCGATCGCAGACGCGCTCGACGAGCTCGAGCTGATGGGAGGAGAAGATCACGGCGGCGCCGTCGGCGGCGCGCTCGGCCAGCACCTCGGACATGACGTCGGTGCCGATCGGGTCCAGCCCCGAGAAGGGCTCGTCGAGGATGAGGACGGGCGGGTCGTGGACGAGCGCGGCCGCGAGCTGCACGCGCTGCTGGTTGCCCAGCGAGAGCTCCTCGATGCGCTGCTCGGCGTGCTCGGCGATCCCGAGGCGCTCGATCCAGCTCGCGGCCGCCTCGCCGGCGGCGGCTTGCTCTCGGCCATGCAGCATCGCGAGGTAGCGCAGGTGGCGATCGACGCGCATCTTCGGATACAGGCCGCGCTCCTCGGGCATGTAGCCGAACAGGCGCTGGTCCCCGCGGGTGGCGGGCGCGCCGCGCCACAGCACCTCGCCGACGTCCGGCTCCAGCACGCCGAGCGCGATCCGCATCGCGGTCGTCTTCCCCGCGCCGTTGGGCCCGACGAAGCCGACGACGTCGCCTGCCGGAACCTCGAGCGACAAGCCGTCCAGCGCGATGGTCTGCCCGTAGCGACGCGACAAGTCACGGAGTTCAAGCATCTCCTGCCCCCCTGCCCGGTCGCAGCGCTACCTACACTGGCGCGTTCGCCCAGCCCGCGGGCGGTAGCGCAGGCCGCTCGTCGGGTAGTCAGCGAGGATGCAAAAAGAACGAGAGAACTACGACCTTCCGAAGCGTCCCCCGCTGCCGTTTCGCCAGGCGGCCATCATGTTCGGCGCGGTGCTGCTGGCGCTCGGCCTCTGGTTCTTGCTGCCCAGCTCGCCGATCGTCGTCGCGCTCATCGCGGTGATCGTGCTGACCGCGGTCTTCCTCGGCGTCGGCGCCGTCCTGAAGTCGCGCGAGCTCGACGAGAAGCCCGGCCGCAACCCGGTCACGCCGCCGAGCATCGACACGTAGGCGCGACGCGCAGATCACCGCGGCGTGACCTTGCCCGACAGCCATGGACACGGCGAGCTCATTCCCGCCAGGATCTGGGACCGAGAACCACTAGAACATCGTCCACACCCGCAAGCGTTCATGTGAACCTGAGGTTTCAGCGGGGCCGGTTCACTGCTCTGCAGCCCAATGCGCCTGCTTCGCGCCCCGGACGTGGCTCGGGGATATCTTCAGGCATGTAGAGCGGCGCGCGCTCGTCTGATGACATAACCAGCTTGGCGAGCGTTGCAACAAAGCGGCATGTGTGGCATCTCACACAGGCTGTTCTGTGCAACCCGCGATAATTGTTGAAGTCATGGGGTCCTCGCGGCGCTCCTGGTTTGACCGGCTCGGAAAGTCCGGGAAATGGCTCGTGGGCGTCATCGTCGTGGCCATCGTCGGGGCGCTGGCGGCCAAGGTGGTTGAGCGTCTCCTCGAGAAGCCGCCACTGAAGGCGACGCTGGAAAACGTCGACCGCCAGGTGGGGATCACGGCTGCTGAGTTCTCGAGGAGCACAGAGATCGCGTCGCGCACGCGCGGCGGCGCGCGCGCCGACGGATCGTTCGTCATCGCGATGGTCGGCCCGTCCACGTTCCTCGCGGAGGCCGAGGACCCTGACGAGGACGCCGACGGCGTGCCCGACACCAGAGACAACTGCCTCGGCACGCCCGCCTCGACACGCGTCGACGAGCACGGCTGCGCGGACACCACCGACCCCGACGAGGACGCCGACGGCGTGCCCGACACCAGCGACAACTGCCCCGGCACGCCCGCCTCGACACGCGTCGACGAGCACGGCTGCGCAGCCACCACCGACCCCGACGAGGACGCCGACGGCGTGCCCGACACCAGCGACAACTGCCCCGGCACGCCCGCATCGACACGCGTCGACGAGCACGGCTGCGCGGCCACCACCGACCCCGACGAGGACGCCGACGGCGTGCCCGACTCTCGAGACAACTGCCCGGGAACCCGCGCAGGCACCGCCGTTGGCGACGACGGCTGTCCTCTCATGACGGGGTCCGCGGCGGCGAAGGTGAAGAACCTGACCAACTGCTCAGAGGACGAGCTCGAGGCGGCGCTGCAGGCTGCGACCGACGACGAGCAACGACGCCGACCGGCTTGCACATCGGTGGTCGACCTCGCGCAAGGACTCGCGGGTGGAGACTCGACAAGCGTCGAACGCCGGGCGAAGGCGATCCTGTCGGTCCTGCGGTCGACCCGCAAGCGCCGTACCGCTACGGGCGCGCGACATGTCGGAGTCGGCGTGAGCTTCGAACTCACCCTCGAGGGCTTCGACGGCCACACCGTGGAGGTTCGCTGGTCGCTGTATGCCGCCGGGCGACCGGTCAGCAAGGCATGGCTGCGCGACCATCCGGTTCTCGAGGTAACGGGTGAGCGTGACAAGGAGACGTTGGCCCCGGAGTTCTGGGTTCCGCTCCCGAAGCAGCGCGCTCGATACGTCGTCCGAATCGAGGTCTTCGACGAGCACGACGAGCGGCTGGCGTACAAGAAGACGCAGTCCTTCCGCTGATCCAGCGATCACACCACCCTTGGATCTAGCGATCTCGGCGCACCGCAAGTCGTCGTTCGCGCGCCACGGATTGCAGCGGGTTTTCGCGGTCGGCCCCGGGCCAGAACGGACCTGGGTTGGCGTGCTTGCGGCACACACGCCCGCGAGCGCGTCAGACCGCCAACGCGGCCGGGCCGAGCACCTGCTCGAGCTCTGCGCGCAGCGTCGGCGTGGGCGCGACCTTGTAGGACGGGCCGAGCTTCAGCGTGCGCGGGTCGCCGGAGGTCATCTGCACCTCGAGCAGCACCTCGCAGTCGCCGGGATAGTTGGCGAGCAGGCTCTTGAGGTCGTCGATGATCGACGCCTGCAGGCGCGCGGCGTCGCGGATCGTCACGTGCAGCGGCGCCGGGCCCACCTTGCGCGTCGCGGCTGTGGCCTTCGCCTGCTCGACCTCCTCGGGTGTCGGCTCGAAGGGCTCGACGGTCTGCACGACGAGGCACGTCTTGTCGGCGTCCTTGTGGTCGACGCGCCCGCGCACGATGACGACCGAGTCCACCCCGAGAGCGCCCTCGTACTCGGCCAGCGCCTTGCCGAAGACGAGGATCTCGACCGACCCCTCGAGATCGTCGAGCGTGGCGAACATCATCGGGTCGCCGCTGCGCGTGCGGATCTTCTTCGCCGCGGTGATGATCCCGCCGGCGTTGACCCAGTCCTTGTCCTTGCGCTCGTGCAGCTCCGCGAGCGGGCAGTCGACGCGCTGGCGCAGCGCCTCGCGCACCTGCTTGAGCGGGTGCGCGGAGATGAACAGGCCGATCGACTCCTTCTCGATCGCCAGCAGCTCGGGCTGCTCGAACTCCTCGGTCGGGATCGGCGGGTGCTGCGGCGCGGCGAACGCCGCGGCGGCGCCGCTGGAGTCGTCGGCCTCGCCGCCACCCCAGTCAAAGCCGTCGAAGATCGAGCCCTGGCCGATCTCGAGATCCTGCTGGACCTTCTGGCCGGCGCCCTGGGCCTGCTCGAGGACGCTGAGCATGCCCTTGCGGGTCGCGCCCGTGGAGCCGAACGCGCCGCACTTGATGAGCGCCTCGATCGCCTTCTTGTTCACCGAGCGGCAGTCGACGCGGGCGCAGAAGTCCCACAGCGACCTAAACGCGCCGCCCGCCTCGCGGGCGGCCTTGATCGCCTCGACGGCGGCGAACCCGACGCCCTTGACCGCATCCAGCCCGAAGCGGATGTTGCCCTCGCTGACGACGAAGTCGTGGTCGGAGACGTTGACGTCGGGCGGCAGGATCTCGATCCCCATCTGCTCGGCCTGCGTCGCGAAGAACGGGACCTTGTCCTTCGTCGACATGACCGAGCTGATCAGCGCCGCCATGTACTCGGCCGGGTAGTTGGCCTTCAGCCAAGCCGTGCGGTAGGCGATCAGCGCGTAACAGGCAGCGTGCGAGTTGTGCGAGACGATCCGTTCGCCAGGAAGTTCAGCGGGCCGTCCGCGCACATCTCGACGTCGTAGGCGCTCTCGTAGCCGAGCGGCTCGATCGCCACGACCCGGTCACCGTTCTCGGCATGCGCCGTCGCCATGTGCCGTTCCACGCGGAAGCGAAGTCCTCCGGCGTCACGACCAGTACGGCAGGTCGCCATACTTGCGTTCGAAGTACTCGGGGACGCGGTCCATGCCGTCCATCTCCCAGTACACGCCGTCGAAGTAGAAGTCGCACATGCGCCCGCTGGCGAGCGACTTGTGCATCTCGAACTCGATCCCCGCGTCGATGAGCGATTCGCACATCTCACGCTCGGGCCCACTCGCGCACCACATGCCGTTCGAGGCGATCGAGCAGTGGCCGTAGCCCGGGCCGGAGTCATACGCCTTGCGAACCTGCGCA